>NZ_CP192006.1:0-9200514 GCF_050946795.1 Spirillospora sp. CA-294931 | reverse complement strand
GCGCAAGGTCCCCTCCCCAAACTCCGTCACCGGAGCACCTGACTGCCCAGCATTCCCCCGGGCGCGAACTGTCACGCTGGACGCTGCGGGCCCCGCGGGAGACTTACTCTCTCACGAGTTGTCCACAGAGTTGTCCACACGCTGTGTATGAACATGCGATCCCCTGTGCGGAATCCACAACGGGATTCGGTCAGGCGACCTTCAAGGGGTGGTCGGGGCCGGCCAAGGCGGCGGGTTCTGCGAGGAGGAGCTCCGGACGGGGCCCAACGGGGCGTCGCCGTGGAAGCGGGCTCGCCGGGAGACTCTAGCGCCGCCCCGGGAGCCTTCGCAACAGAACTCCCCACACCGGACGCCCCCTCGCAACCCGAGTTCCCCCGCCCCCCAAAACCCCCTCACAACCCGCGACAAGACCATCACAAGCCCACACCAAAACTGAACAACCCGCGGCCCCGAGTCCCCCACCCCCGGCCGCCAGCACCCGTGCCCTGCACACCCCACCCTCGCCATCTGAGCCCCGCCCCTCATACCCCGCACCCGAGCCCCGTCCCCGACAGCTGAGCCTCGCTCTACGTGAACAGGAGAACCGGCATTCGGGGGGCGGTGGCCCGGGGCTTGTGTCGCGGGACGGGTGCACAGCCAAGGGCGCTGGGCCAGGCTCCCGAGCGTGGCGGGACGGCCTGCCAGGGCGGGGTGAGGCGGCACTGAATGGCCGCTGGGTGAGTTCCCGCACTCGGGGGTGCGGTGGGGAAACTGAGTGGCGGGACGGAGAATCCCGCGTCAAGGGCGGGGACACTAGGGCCGGACGGGACGCTCGCGTCGGTGGAGAAGGGGCTTCGGGAGGGTTCGGCGGGCCCTACTCCGTTTGACCTCGTGGCCGGATAGCCCGTAACGTTCTGAGGTCGAGTCGCATCGACGGAGATGACGCGTGCCCGCCGTCTGGTGGGCCCCCGCTGCGGGGGACCAGACGCGGCCCTCGATGCGAGCTATCGCGCCTGATGACAATCCGACCGCAGCACTGGAGCCTCGAGTGAGCAAGCGTACTTTTCAGCCGAACAACCGTCGTCGCCACAAGAAGCACGGCTTCCGGCTGCGCATGCGCACCCGTGCGGGCCGCGCCGTTCTGACCTCGCGCCGCCGCAAGGGCCGCGCGCGCATCGCGGTCTGACCGATCTAACGCATGCTGCCGTCCGGACACCGGATGCGGCGGCGGGACGAGTTCACGCTGGCCGTCCGGCGCGGTCGACGCGCTGGACGGCCAACGCTCGTCGCGCACCTGCTCCGACAGGACGGCCAGTCGGCGCCACCGCTGGTCGGTTTCATCGTGGCGCGCACCGTCGGTAACGCCGTCGTTCGCAACCGTGTCCGGCGTCGGCTCCGGCATCTCACCCGGGCGTACCTGGACCGACTGCCGGAGGGTAGCCTGCTCGTAGTGCGCGCGAACCCCGCTGCGGGAACGGCGCGCCACGACGAACTGGCCGCGGATCTTGAGTCGGCGCTCGACCGGCTGTTGCGGCCCACGTCCAAGGGGCGGAGATGACGAGCCAGCCTGGGGGCACCACCCCCGCGCACCACGTGGCCCGGGGTACCAGCCCCGCGGCCCGCGTTCTGATGCTCCTCGTCCGCGCCTATCGCCGCTTCTTGAGCCCCCTGCTCGGACAGCAGTGTCGCTTCCAGCCCAGCTGCAGCGCGTACTCTCTGGAAGCCCTTCAGGTGCACGGAGCCCTACGGGGGACGTGGCTGACCGCGCGGCGGATCGGCCGGTGCCAACCCTTCCATCGCGGCGGCTACGACCCCGTACCACCCGCGAAGGGCGATGCCCCCTCCTCCACTTCGGGTCGCGCGGAGAGCGGCCCCGCCCTAGCAGAGCCCAAGGAGCTGCCCGGTGCTTGATTGGCTGTATGAGATCGTCGCCCAGCTGATCGTGTGGATCCACACGGGCCTCAGCACCGTTGTCCCCAAGGACAGCGGATGGGCCTGGGGCGGGACGATC
The DNA here is from genome assembly GCF_050946795.1 of Spirillospora sp. CA-294931. GTDB lineage: Bacteria > Actinomycetota > Actinomycetes > Streptosporangiales > Streptosporangiaceae > Spirillospora. Next base: position 9,198,524 of record NZ_CP192006.1, on the reverse strand, counting down.
ATCCTGCTCACGGTTCTGCTGCGGCTGGCCATGGTCCCGCTGTTCGTGAAACAGATCCACGCGTCCAGGAAGATGCAGGAACTGGGCCCCGAGGTCCAGAAGCTGCGCAAAAAGTACAAGAACGATAAGCAGCGCCTCAACCAAGAGGTGATGAAGCTCTACCAGGAGAACGGCGCCAACCCGCTCTCGGGCTGCCTGCCGATCCTGGTCCAGATGCCGGTGTTCATCGGCCTCTTCCAGGTCCTGAAGAAGATCTCGGACGCGGACGAGGGCAAGGGCGTCTTCGCGATGACGGCCGACCTGGTCAAGAGCGCGCAGAAAGCCCCGATCTTCGGCGCGCACATCCCGGACACCTTCCTCAACGCCTGGGGCGCCGACGAGAAGAACTGGACCGCGCTCGCCATCACCGCGGTCGCCGTGGTCATCTCGTCCATCACGACGTTCTTCACCGTCCGGGCGAGCATGAAGCGCCAGCCCGTCACCGACGAGAACAACCCGATGATGCAGGCGCAGAAGATGATGGTCTTCCTCGCCCCGCTCTTCGGCCTCTTCGGCCTCGGCTTCCCGCTCGGTGTGCTCATGTACTGGGTGACGTCCAACAGTTGGACGCTCGTCCAGCAGCACTACATCTACTCCAAGTACCCGCCGATCGGCGCCGACACCAACGGCTCCGGGACCACCAAGGGCGCTCCGACCAAGAGCACGGGCACCAAGACCAAGCTCAAGAAGTCCACGGAGCCCGAACCCGAGCCGGAGCCCAAGCCCAAGGTCGTCCGGAACCAGCCGACCCGCAAGCCGCGCAGCAAGCGCAGCGGCAGCCCGAAGCGCTAGTTTGAACCCCAGTCCTTGTCGAAGAAGGAGATCCCGTTGAGCCAGACCGACACCACTGAGGTCGACGTCCAGGCGCTCGAGCAGGAAGGCGAGATCGCCGCCGACTACATCGAGGGTCTGCTGGACATCGGTGACTACGACGGCGACATCGACATGGACGTCGAGGGCGAGCGCGCCATGGTCGCGGTGGTCGGCGCCTCACTGGACGAACTGGTCGGCAAGCGCGGCGAGGTCCTGGAGGCCCTCCAGGAGCTGACCCGTCTGGCCGTCCACCGCCAGACCGGCAACCGCACCCGCCTGATGCTCGACATCGGCGGCTACCGCGAACGCCGGCGCGCCGAGCTCACCAAGCTCGGCCAGGACGTCGCCGACGAGGTCAAGCAGTCCAGCACCCCCAAGCCGCTGGCCCCGATGACCCCCTTCGAACGCAAGATCGTCCACGACGCCATCGCCGCCGCCGGCCTCCGCAGCGAGTCCGAAGGCGAAGAGCCCGAGCGCTACGTGGTCGTCTTCCCCGCCTGAACCGCACCACCCCCAGGCCCCGTCACCCTCCCAGGGTGCCGGGGCCGACCCATTTCCCAGCCGACGACCGTCACCCGCGCTCGGCTCCCCCCCCGCTGTTCCGGCGTCCACGCGCCGTCCAGGTCGGTCGAGGCGGTGCCCTTCCGTTCCAGGACGGTGGCCGTGGTCGAGCCGACGACTTTGACCCGCAGATGGTCGTCGGGGCCCGCCCATGTCGACTGCTCCCACCGCACAGCCCCGCGCTTGCCTGGATTCAGGCTCCAATGTCCGTGATCGAGCGCCCTGGTTCGAGCAGGCCTTCTCGGCGACGCACGCCCGGTCATTCTGGACGCGATCTGTCGAGCCTCTGCAACTCATGTGTGGAGGTCGCAGTGGGCGGACGAACGACAGCGGACAACTGCGACCCCATGATCGCCCCCCGGGTGGATATCACCTCGTCTCGGTGATCAGTTGCTGTTCGTCCGGCGGGAAGGGCTTGGGTCGCTGGTTCAGCTGGTCAGTCCTTCGGCGGTCTGCGTGAGGTGCTGGGTCAGTGCCTCGGCCGCGGCGTCGGCGTCGCGGGCCAGCGCGGTCTCCTCCAGCCGACGGTGCTCGCTGACCCCGTCCCGATCGGGGACGCGGAGCGACGACCAGCGCCGGGCCAGCTCGCTGGCGGTCCACAACCGATCGAACGTCTCCAGCAGGACGGGGTTTCCGCACCCGTCCAGCAGGGTGCGGTGAAAGACGCGGTGAGCCTCGGCCCAGGAATCGCTGTAGTACTCGCCGTCCTCGGGTAGGTAGGCGGGGGTGCGGGCCAGGCGGTGGTGTGCGGCGCGGACGCGGGTCTCCCATTCCAGATCACCGCGCTGGATCGACATGCGGAGCATGACCGGTTCGATCGTCCGACGGGCTTCGGCGATCTCCTGCCAGCGGCGGTCGGAGAAGGACGGGACGGCGAAGCCGCGGTTGGGCAGCCGGTCGGCCAGGCCCTCACCGACCACGCGCACGAGTGCTTCCCGGACGACGGCCAGGCTCACACCTTGCTGTTTGGCGAGGTCCTGGGGCTTGAGCGCATCACCGGGGGCGTAGTCACCGCGCATGATCGCTTCTCGCAGGTGTGTGTAGACCTGTTCGGAGAGCATCTGCTTGCCCTGTGCACCGGGGGCGGTCGGGACGGGGGAGGTCTGGGCCATGGCCCCATCGTAGACGATTCAGCGAATCATCGATTATTCGTGTTATGGTCGATCTATCGCGCTGAGATCGACGGGCGGTTCGCGTCGCGCGTCTCCGCCGTCGGCCACACCCACCGAGACCTCACAGCACGGCCTGAAAGGAACGACACGATGACCGCCAATAACCCCTTCGCTCGCCTCCCCGAGGCAGCCTCCTTTACCGTGACCAGCACCGTCGTCACCGACGGCGCAGCCTGGCAGCCCGAGCAGGTCTCCGCCGGCATCCCGGGTGGAAAGGATCTGTCTCCGCAGCTTTCCTGGAGTGGTGCCCCCGAAGGCACAAAGAGTTACGCCGTCACCGTCTACGACCCTGACGCCCCCACTGGCTCCGGGTTCTGGCATTGGGCGGTCGCGGACATTCCCGCCACCACCACCGAGCTGCCCGAGGGCGCAGGCGATGACACCGGTTCGGGTTTGCCCGAAGGCGCCTTCCAACTGCCCAACGACGCTCGCACGGCCCGTTTCCTCGGCGCCGCCCCGCCTGCCGGGCACGGCCCGCACCGCTACTTCATCGTGGTGCACGCCCTGGACGTCGAATCCATCGGCGTTCCCGCCGACGCCACCCCGGCCTACCTCGGCTTCACGATGTCCGGCCACATCCTCGGCCGCGCCGTCCTGACGGCTACCGCCGAAACCCCCGCCTGACCAGCACCAATCACGATGGCCCTCGACCACGATCACGGGCGAGGGCCATCCTCGCCGAGGCAACGCGCGAGGTGACCGGCACCACGCGCCGCCGCGGAGAACTCCACAAGCGCAGGACCAACCCCGGGTACCCGATCCAGGCCAGCGCTGGCACCACAACTAGGCGCCCATCCCCAAGCCACACCCCATCCCGCGCGGCGCTCTGATCCCGCGCCCCTCCAAAGCGATCTCACACGCCACGCTCTAGGCTCGCCCAGCGCGCAAACCAAACCTGCCTCTGCCGAGCAGCGAAGCCGATGCCCTGGAAGCCAAGGCCACCGAAATCCCGGCCCTGCGCACGTCCCGCGCGCGGCGCCCTGCACCCTGGCCGCTTCGCCGAGGGACGGTGTCTGCTCCCGCCCGCCGCGCGCTGCCTGCCCGACGCACGATGCGGAGTGGTTCCTCGGACACCCGCCGGACGCTTCAGTTATCCACAGATCAAGGGACGGCTTTCGCTGGCGTCCGTGGACGAGCATGGTGGACGGACGAGAAAGGACGGGCCAACCTCATGATCGACTACGCCAGCCACGGTGGATCCCAGCCGAACAGCGTCCGCGACCTCGTTTGGCTCAGCATCCCCTGGGCTTTCCCCAGACACAGTCTTCGCGACTCACCCCGCAGACCTGGAGCCATCGCCCCGGGAGAACAGCGCCCGGATGAATCATCCCCACATCCGCCCGCACCGTCCGCCAGCCGCGGGATCGCGATCGGCTCCGCCTCACCAGTGCGCCGCGTGGGCAGGGCGGCCGCCGTCTGCGGGACTCCCCCGGGAGCACACGGCCGCGTCGGCAACGCGGCGCGTCCAACGTGATGAACGCCCCGCACCGAACGTCCTGCCAGCACCAGCCTCCGACCTGGGCAACGAACAAGGGAGCGAGAAGCACGGCCCAGCACAGGGCAAGTCAGCACGACGGGGCCCAACTGGGACGGCGTACAAGCACCCACTCAGCTCTCGCGCAGGTCCCTGGAAGGAGCCGACGCCACGGCTTCACATCCCGCGAAGCCCACCCACCACCCCAGCAAACCTGCCATCACTTAAGGTCCACGGCCGCCCACCAACCACAGTGATGGACGGCCGCCTGCAGTCCGCTCAGATACGGCGTTCGTGCGGGGCCCGCGGCCGGGCGCCGGAGCGATTGGAACGCGCGGGGTCCTGGGCGTATGCGGGGTTCTGAGCCTCGGCCGGGTCTTGGGCCGAATGGGACGTTGACGATGTGTGGAGGTCTTCGCCCGGCTGGACGGGGTGTTCCACGATGCGTTCGACGCGCTCAGTGCCACCCCCTGCCACGGGACGTTCGATGACGCGCTCCTCATGGACCACCGTCTCGCCCTGAGGCGGCTCATCCACATAGCCGGGGTCGACGCCGGACATCACGCTCGCGCGGCGGCGCGGCCGCGTGTATTTGAGGGTGAATGCCATGCTGATCAGCCCGATCAGAATCAGAATCATTCCGACCATCTGGATGTCCACGCCGCTCAGATCGATGCGGAGGGCGAAAGCGAGGATCGCCCCGAGGGCGATCATGGCCAAACTGACTCCGATACCCATGGTTCGGAGCCTCCTTCCGGGGGCGGACGGTCACTGGTCCACGCTGTACCCGGAGGGCGGCGAATATGCATGGAGGCTCGTGGGGAAAGGGGTGATGAAGCTCTGTACGTGCACGTCGCGTGTGTGTCTTGGGCGCTACATGTGGAACGATTCGGATGGTGGGGATCGCACAAGAGGTATTCGGTGACGCGCTGCCGACCGCGGAACGCTACGCGGACTTTCTCGCCGACGCCGGTGTCGAGCGCGGGCTGATCGGGCCTCGGGAGGTCGACCGCCTCTGGGAGCGGCACCTGATCAACTGCGCGGTGGTGGCGGAGGTCATCCCTGAGAAGGCCCACGTCGTGGACATCGGTTCGGGCGCCGGCTTGCCGGGCGTCGTCCTGGCCATCGTCCGGCCCGACCTCACCGTCACCCTCCTCGAACCCCTCCTGCGCAGGACGGTCTTCCTCAACGAGTGCGTCGACATGCTCGGGCTGGAGAACGTCCAGGTACATCGTGGGCGCGCCGAGGACGTCGTCGATGAGTTCGCCGTGGACGTTGCCACCGCCCGCGCCGTCGCACCCCTTGAGCGACTGGCCAAATGGGCGCTGCCCCTGCTGCGTCCCGGAGGCGAACTCCTCGCGCTCAAGGGCGAGCGCGCCGCCACCGAACTCGACGAGGCATTGCCCACCCTCAAGCGCTTCGGGGTGCGTACGACCGAACTGCTGCAAGTCGGGCACGGTAGGGTCGATCCGCCGACAACGCTTGTCCGTGTGGTCGCCGAACGCGCTCAGGGCCGGGACACCGGCCGGGGTCGACCGTCCGGAAAGGGCCGCGCAAAAGGGTCGAGGAAGAGGTCTTCATGAGCACGGGACCAGGACTGGGCTGGCCTGACCGCGCCGACGAACCCCCCGAAGAGCCAGCCACCGAGCCGGTGGAGGCCGAGGACGCGGCCGGTCTGGGATGGCCCGACCGGGACGAGGCCGAGGGCGAGACGACGCCTGCCGCGTCCGCGCCGGAGGACAAGGGGACGCCTCCCTCCGGCCACGCCATGTGGGGAAACACGACGTCCGGGACCGCGGACAACGTCGGCTACGTCCCGACCAACAGCGGACAGCAGTCGACACCGCGCAAGGGACCATCTCAGGGGGAGTCAGAACTCGTGCGCGAGGCGCTCAAGGACGCGAAGGTTTCACATGAAACCGCGGTGAACGCTCTCAAGGTCATGTCGGGCCGACGGGAGAAGGAATGGCCCAGGCCCGCCGACTGCCGCATCATCACGATCGCCAACCAGAAGGGCGGCGTGGGCAAGACGACCACGTCCGTGAACCTGGCGGCCTCGCTCGCGATGCACGGCGCCCAGGTGCTGGTCGTCGACCTCGACCCGCAGGGCAACGCCTCGACAGCGCTCGGCGTGGAGCACCACGCGGAGATTCCCTCGATCTACGAGGTCCTGATCGAAGACCTGCCGCTGGACGACATCGTCGTCCCGGCACCCGACATCCCGAACCTCTTCTGCGCCCCGGCGAACCTGAACCTCGCCGGCGCCGAGATCGAACTCGTCTCCAAGGTCGCCCGAGAATCACGCCTTCGCCGGTCGCTCGACGCCTACGACACCGACAAGTTCGACTACGTCCTGATCGACTGCCCGCCGTCCCTGGGCCTGCTGACCGTCAACGCCCTGGTCGGTGGCGACGAGCTGCTGATCCCGATCCAGTGCGAGTATTACGCCCTCGAAGGGCTCGGCCAGCTGATTCGCACGGTCGATCTCGTCAAGGCGCACCTCAACCCGGATCTCAAGGTCTCCACCATCCTTCTCACGATGTACGACGCGCGCACCCGCCTGGCCGCCCAGGTGGCGGACGACGTGCGGAACCACTTCGGCGACGTCGTTCTCAACACCGTTATCCCCCGGAGCGTCCGGGTATCTGAGGCCCCCAGCTACGGGCAGTCCGTCATGACCTACGACCCCGGCTCCAGCGGGGCGCTCGCCTACAGCGAGGCCGCATCCGAGATGGCCCACCGCGGTGGACCGGGAGTGTCCAAGTGAGCCAGCAGCGACGCGGACTCGGCAAGGGCCTCGGGGCGCTTCTCCCGCCGGCACCTCCCGCCGCTTCCCCTACGAACGACTCGGACGGCACCAACTCCGCCGAGGCCGGGACGTCCCTGTACCGCGAAATGCAGCCCGTCGCCGGAGCGCATTTCGCCGAGGTCCCCGTCCTCTCGATTCGCCCCAACCCTCGGCAGCCACGCGAGCACTTCGACGAGGACGCCCTCAGCGAGCTGGCCGAGTCCATCGGCATCGTCGGCCTGCTCCAGCCCATCGTCGTCCGCAAGGTCTACGACGAGGAGCACGACTACGAGCTCGTCATGGGCGAGCGCCGCTGGCGCGCCGCCCAGGTCGCCGGACTGGACGTCATCCCGTCCATCGTCCGCAACACCAGCGATGACGACATGCTCCGCGACGCGCTCCTGGAGAACCTCCACCGCCAGCAGCTCAACGCGCTGGAAGAAGCGGCCGCCTACCAGCAACTGCTGGAGGACTTCGGCGCCACCCACGAGCAACTCGCCAGCAAGATCGGACGCTCCCGCCCGCACATCACCAACACGCTGCGCCTGCTGAACCTCCCGCCTGGAGTCCAACGCCGCGTAGCCGCAGGCGTCCTCAGCGCCGGCCACGCCCGCGCCCTCCTCTCCCTGGAGAGCACCGACGCCCAGGAGCACCTGGCCGCCCGCATCGTCCAGGAGGGCCTCTCCGTCCGCGCGGTCGAAGAGATCATCGCCATGCGCGAGGCGGAAGAGGGCCCCAAGGCTCCCCGCCAGGGCCGCCGCAAGAAGCCGGTCGCCCCAGCCCTCAAGCAACTGGCGGACCGCCTCTCCGACCGCTACGAAACCCGCGTCCGCGTAGACCTGGGCCGCAACAAGGGCAAGATCGTCGTGGAGTTCGCCTCCCTGGAAGACCTGGACCGCATCATCAAGTCCATGGCCCCAGACGACGACTTGGGCACCCCAAACCGCGACCAGTAACCCCACCCAGAGACCGCCCCGGAGCCCAAAAGCCCCGGGGCGCACTCATTTCCCCAGAACCCCAAGCCTGCCAGTCCCGCCCGACCGCACGGACGCCCCCTCCACCAAGCCCTCCCAGTTCCGAGGGCGCACGGACATCTGTCCGCCAAGACCTCCAGCGCTCCGGGCGCACGGACGCGCGTCCACAAAGGCGTCTAGCCCCCGGGCATAAGACGTCAGCCTCCGGGCGTACGGACGTTCGTCCGCCGCGACGTCCGGCTTCCGCGGGCGTGGACGCTCGTCCGCCAAGCCCTCCAGCCTCCTGCGCGCGCAGACTCCCGTCCGCCACGCCGTCAGCCCCCCGGGCGTATGGATGTCCGTCCGCCATGACGTCCGGCTTCCGCGGGCGTGGACGCTCGTCCGCCAAGCCCTTCAGCTCCCGCGCGCAGACTCCCATCCGCCAAGGTCTCCCCCCGCGCGCACAGGCGTCCGTCCGCCGCGACGTCCGGCTTCCGCGGGCGTGGACGCTCGTCCGCCAAGCCCTTCAGCTCCCGCGCGCGCAGACTCCCGTCCGCCAAGACGTCAGCCCCCCGGGCGTATGGATGTCCGTCCGCCATGACGTCCGGCTTCCGCGGGCGTGGACGCTCGTCCGCCAAGCCCTTCAGCTCCCGCGCGCAGACTCCCATCCGCCAAGGTCTCCCCCCGCGCGCACAGGCGTCCGTCCGCCGCGACGTCCGGCTTCCGCGGGCGTGGACGCTCGTCCGCCAAGCCCTTCAGCTCCCGCGCGCGCAGACTCCCGTCCGCCAAGGTCTCCCCCCGCGCGCACAGGCGTCCGTCCGCCGCGACGTCCGGCTTCCGCGGGCGTGGACGCTCGTCCGCCAAGCCCTTCAGCTCCCGCGCGCGCAGACTCCCGTCCGCCAAGGTCTCCCCCCGCGCGCACAGGCGTCCGTCCGCCGCGACGTCCGGCTTCCGCGGGCGTGGACGCTCGTCCGCCAAGCCCTTCAGCTCCCGCGCGCAGACTCCCGTCCGCCAAGGTCTCCCCCCGCGCGCACAGGCGCGCGTCCACCAAGACGTCCAGCACCCGGGCGCACGGACGCAGGGACGCACAAGACGCGTCCAACCGCAAAAATCCCCTTTGCGCCCTCGCTCGTCCCAGGTTCAAGGGCCGGAGCACCACGCAGTCCCCAGCGGAAGTCAGCTCTCAACGAAACGATCAACCTAGGCCCCCGAGGACCTCTCCTCTCCCACGGCCGGACACAGGGAGATCGCACATCGGCCAAGGCTTCCAGGGGACGTCCAAATCCCCACACCAGCCAGCCCGACGCCTCTGCGGTTGCGACCACGCCGCAAGGTCTGAGTGATCTACGCCCTGACGGTGACGGCCGCGCGGCCGAACCCGCCGGGTTCGGCTAAGGATGCGCTGCCCTATCTGAACGCCGAGATCGCGGGGTTTGATGGCCCGGTGAGTGAGGCGGCGTTACGGCCGTCCGGCAGGCGGCCGCTTCCTGATTCGGCTGCCACACGAGGGAGATCCCGGAGCTTCTCGTTCCTTCCGTCCTTCTCCCCAGCAGCGGAGGGCGGCGAGTGGCGTGGACTTGGGAGCACGGCGGCACACGATGACCACGATTAGGGGGCAGGCGGACGCCTCCGCTGACGCGACACCCGAAAGCAGCTCCCCTGGACACGCCGTAGGCGCATCGAACCACCCCACGCCTCCACTGAAGAACACAAACTCAGCTAGCAAATGCGGGGACGCCCGCCCTTCCGCCGAGTGGCGTAACCGGGCAACCACCGGAGTCTGCTCTGCCTCCAAGCAGTCAAGCCCGACTGAACTCGCGCGCTCTCGAACGAACTCCGGACTGATGCAACATTGCCCACTCGGCTAGCCGGAGATGGTGCCTCAAGCACTCAAGAACGCACAGCGAAGAGGGGAGGGCAACCGTCCATCCTCTTGATGAATTCGCCCCGTCCCCGCTTTCCCTGGTTCGAACCAACAGAGAGGCGCCCGCTCAGGACTGCCAGCGCTGCGAGCCATGTTTCACGCGAAACCGTACGAGGCGATCGCCGTTGAGGCACCGGATCTGGCAGGGTCACGCCTCATTCGCCCAGGCATCGCTGTCCGCTAGGTCGTACCCGTCCACGTCTGGGCCCGACGTTGACCCGGGAGCTTTGGTCACCGAAGCGAAGCCAAACGAAATCGAACCCTCGGCCGCGATGGGCCTGTGGAGGCGGTTGATCGCCACTTCCCCATGCGGGGCGTTCCGTACGTGCTGGGTTCTGGCGAGCCCTCTGCGAACGGCGAAATGCTGGGAGCCGGGTGCCACCTGAGTCCAGGTCTTCGAGTCGGTGCAAGGTGGGGCGACGCGGTCGGCTGCCTGGCGCAGACCTTGTGCATCGACTCGAGGATCCCTGTGCCCATTCGCGGGCGGTGGGCGCGTACAAGGTCCTCAGTGGTGGAGACCAGACAGGACGATCCGCGGATCGGTCAGTACCCGCCGCCCGAATGAGCAGACGATCGCTATGGAGACGGGCTCACGCCACCAAAGACCTACCTCATCCGGCGGCGACGGGCGCAGTCTGCCCTGTCGATGGCCGCGACGCTCATGGTCGACCACGCGAGCGACTAAACCAATGCGCGCGTCGCCCATTCAGCAGCCAGCGCGTCCCTCCCAGCGGTGGGCGCCCCATCCTTCAGAGAGGCTGATGGTCCGACGAAGACCACTCGGCTTGCCGAATCCCCAGCCCGGCGACCTCAGAGTCAGGGCGATTCTCTCGGAGTCCTGCGGCCAGCAGCCCTGCGGCGAGCATTCCCACCGCCAGCATGGCCACCACCAAGGCGTGCTCCCCAGCCTTCAATCGACGCAGCAGCCTTGTCGAATGTCCACAACGATAGCCATAACTGGTTCCTGTCGCCGCTAGTCCGCTTCGGCGAGGTGGCTAGCCACGATCGATAGGGCGCATCGCCGCCTGGGCGCGCTCTCTGGGGCCGCCAATTGCCGGGCTTGCCCTTGTTTGGGCGCCGACCCCGGAAGGTTTCACGGGAAACCTAGGCTGATGCGGCGTTGTCGGAGTCTGAGCTGGGTGCGGAGTTTCGCTCAGTGCCCGCGAGCCAGTTCCCGCTGTTCGTGCTGGTGCTGGGGATGTTTCACGGGAAACGGGGTGGGTTTCACGTGAAGCGGTGGTGGAGGAGGTTCTGGCAGACCGTGGCGAGGGTGAGGTTGGCGGCGGTTATGGCGCGGGGGAGGAGGCTGGTCTCCGTCATGCCGGGGGCGACGTTGACTTCCAAGAAGTGGGGTTCGCCGGTGGGGGTGACGATGAGGTCGGTGCGGGAGAGGTCGCGGAGGTTGAGCGCGCGGTGGGCGGTCACGGCGGCGGCCGTGGCGCGGGCGGTGGCTTCGGGGGTCAGGCGGGCCGGGGTGATGAACTCGGTGTCGCCGGCGTTGTAGCGGGCGGTGTAGTCGTAGCGGCCGCCGGGGGCGACGATCTCCACTGCGGGGAGCGCGTGGGGCTCGCCGTCGCGTTCGATGACGCTGACGGCGACCTCGGTGCCTTCGATGTACTGCTCGACCAGGGCGGTGTCGCCGTAGGCGAAGCAGGCGACCATGGCGGACGGGAGTTCGTGGGCCTCGTGGACGACGGAGCTGCCGAGGGCGGAGCCGCCTCGGGTGGGCTTGACGAAGAGGGGAAGGCCCAGGCGCTTGACGATCCAGTCGAGGACGCTCGCGGCGCCCAGGTCGTGAAAGAGTTCCTTCGGGAGCGCGACCGAGTCGGGAGTCAGGAGCCCGGCCTGGCGGACCACCGCCTTGGCGGACGGCTTGTCCCAGGAGATCCGGCAGGCGTCGGGGCGGGCGCCGACGTACGGGATGCCGATGAGCTCCAGGACGTCGCGGATGGAGCCGTCCTCCCCCGCTGCGCCGTGCAGCACGGGGAAAACGACGTCCGGGGGATCGTTCGCCAGCGCGTCCAGGAGCGTGGCGTCGGCGTCCCGGAGTTCCACGGAGATGTCGAGCGAGCGCAGGGCCTCGGCGACCCGTCGGCCGGAGCGAAGGGAGACCTCCCGTTCGTAGGAGAGGCCTCCCGCGAGGACGACGACGTGCCCCAGTTCCAAAGCGATGCCCTTCAGACGACGTGAGGGCCGGGTGCTTCCACGCCGTTCGGGATGCTGCTCCCGGCTCCTCCGAAAGTGTCCCGCAGTCGGATCTCCTGTTCCACGACCCCTGCGAGACGGCGGACGCCTTCGCGGATGCGGTGCGGTTCGGGGAAGCAGTACGACAGGCGCATCTGGCGTCGGCCGGAACCGTCGGCGTAGAAGCCGGTGCCGGGGACGTAGGCCACGCGCTCGGCGATCGCGCGGGGAGCCATGGCCTTGGAGTCAAGGCCCTCGGGAAGCGTGAGCCAGACGAAGAAGCCACCGGCGGGACGCGTCCACGTGCAACCGCCCGGCATCTGCGTTTCCAGGGCGTCCAGCATGGCGTCGCGGCGTTCGCGGTAGAGCTCGCGGAAGTTCTTGATCTGCTCGCGCCACGGCTGGGTGTTGAGGTACTCGCGGACGGCGAGCTGGGAGAAGTTCGAGGGGCACAGGGTCGCCGACTCGGCGGCCAGGACGAGCTTGGCGCGGACGGCATGGGGCGCCAGCACCCAGCCGACCCTCAGACCGGACGCGATGGTCTTGGAGAACGAGCCGAGGTAGATCACGCGCTCGGGGTCGTCCGCCCGCATGGCGCGCATGGGGTCGCCGTCGAGGAGCCCGTACGGGTTGTCCTCGATGATCAGGACGTCGTGCTCGGCGCAGATCTCAAGGATCTGCGAGCGGCGGGCGGCCGTGAGGGTGACGCCGGCAGGGTTCTGGAAGGTGGGCACGGTGTAGAGGAACTTGACCCGCCGTCCCTCGCGGGCGAGGCGATCGAGCGTTTCGCGCAGCGCGGCCGGGATGAGCCCGCCCTCGTCGAGGGGAACGTGCACGACGTCCGCCTGATAAGACGCGAACGTGCCGAGCGCACCGACGTAGGACGGCGCCTCGGCGAGGATCACGTCGCCCGGGTCAATGAAGATTTTCGTGATGAGGTCGAGTGCCTGCTGGGCGCCGACCGTCACGACAACGTCCTCCGCGCTCGCCCGGATGCCTTCGAGGGCCATCACCTCGCAGATGCGCTCGCGCAGCTCGGCGTCCCCCTGCGCCGACCCGTACTGCAGGACCTCGGCGCCTCTCCCCGCGACCAGATCGCCGATCATGTCGCCGACGATGTCCAGGGGGAGGGCCGACACGTAGGGCGCGCCCCCGGCGAGCGAGACGATCTCGGGACGGCTGACCACGGCGAACAGGGCGCGGATCTCGGAGGGGACCATTCCGGCGGCACGGGCGGCGTAGCGGTCGGTGTAGGCATCGGTCCGCGCGTGCTGCTCCATCGGCCCTCCAAGGCTCGTAATGTCCTGCAAAATACGCCATCCCCCAGATGGCGCCGGGATGCGCCCCGTACGTTTCCCCGTCCCGCGATCGTCGCCACGCTGCTGCGACCGGTCCGAATCCCTGTCAGATACGATGCCCGAGGGTCCCGGAACGTTGCCGGGAATTTCCGCGAAGTGGCGCTCCGCACGAGATCCCCGTACCGAACACGCTCGTCCAACCGGCTCATGTCCAGCGCGCCACGAAGGTCCAGGGCCGGACCGGACGGGACTTTAGGGGGCCGAACCGGTGTCGCGTCGTCTCGTCAACATCACGCTGGACAATCTGAGCGATCTCCCCCACCGCTGCCGTCGGTGCGTCTTCTGGGAGCTCGACCCCGTCAGCGGCGACCGCGCCGTCGAGGCCGGAGCCCCCGAACTGGAGAAGGAAGCGTGGATCTCGTCCACGCTCCTGGAGTGGGGCAGCTGCGGAAAGATCGTCTACGTGGACGACGTCCCAGCAGGTTTCGTGATGTACGCGCCGCCCCTGTACGTCCCGCGCTCGGTGGCCTTCCCCACAAGCCCCGTGAGCGCAGACGCCGTTCTGCTGATGACCGCTCACATCGTCCCCGAATTCGCCGGGGGCGGGCTGGGACGCATGCTGGTTCAGGGCGTCGCGAAGGACCTTAACCGCCGCGCCGTAAAGGCCATCGAGGCGTTCGGAGACCTCAAGGGCGAGGAGGGCGGCTGCATGGTGCCCGCCGACTACCTCCTGTCCGTCGGCTTCAAGACCGTCCGGCCCCACCACCGCTACCCGCGCCTGCGCCTCGAGCTCAAGTCCGCCCTGTCGTGGCGTGAGGATGTCGAGGTCGCCCTAGAACGTCTGCTTGGCTCCATGACCCCAGAGGGCGCCCTCCGTCCCGTCTAAGCCCTTCTCAGCCCCCGGGGGAAGCGGCGGAGGTGCCGTGCGGCGCGCTGAGGCCGGCGAACGACGTCGAAGGGACGGTTCGCTCGAAACGTCCAGCGTCTCTAGGTGGCCTTGCGTGCGGGCCGATGGACGGGACGCGGCAGCCTTGAGTCCGCGGAGACACGCCACCCCTCTCCGCGTCCCCAATCGATTGCACGGCAGCGCGTCCCCACCGCGTCCAGCTCCGGAGGCTCGCCGTAGATCGCTCGCCCAAGGTGTGGGCGTAGGGCGGCGGCGAGGTGTGACTCGCCCCCGGGGACCAGGCGGCTGTGGTATCCGTCAGCCCTGCCGATTGCGCTGGGGCAGCACCCTCAGAGGCTTCTGCAGCGGCCGGGCCGATGAGTTCTGGGTGGCTTGCTGGTCTGACTCTGTGAGAAACGGAAACGAGCGAAAGGAGGCCGCCTGTGACGACGGTCTACACCGCGGCGAGCATGTCGCTGGACGGATACATCGCCGGGCCGGACGAGACGGGCTTCGAGCATCTCTTCAAGTGGTACAGCGATGGCGAGGTCACGGTCGAGACCACCGACCCCGAGCTCACCATGCAGATGTCTCCGGCGAATGCGGAGTTCTTCCGCATGATCATGGAGACGACGGGGGCGCTGGTCGTGGGGCGTCGCCTCTTTGACTTCACCAAGGGGTGGGGCGGCCGGCACCCTCTGGGCCGCACCACGGTGGTGCTCACGCACAGCGTCCCGGACGGCTGGGAGCGCGAAGGCGAGAACTTCGTGTTCGTGAGTGAGGGAATCGAGGCCGCCGTGGCCAGGGCTCGCGAGCTGGCGGACGGCAAGGACGTCGGGCTCAACGGCGGCATGATCGCCTCGCAGGCCCTGGACGCCGGCCTGCTCGAAGAGGTCAGGGTCAGCCTGGTTCCTGTGCTTTTGGGAGCCGGGACGCCCTTCTTCAGCCAGCTGAAGCTGGCGCCGCGCGTCCTGGAAGGCCCGGCGGACGTGCGCGAGAGCAGCGCCGCCACTCACCTGACCTATCGCGTGACCAGTTCCTGAGCCGCCGACGTCGTCTCGCACATCGCGGCTTGGGCATGCGGTTGGGCCAGCGCGTGTCCCGATGACGTGCATTGATGGGCCCCGAGCGGGCGGGCTGGCGGCAGGGTGGGGTGTAGGAGCGCTGCCGTGAGTTGGTTGGCGGCTCGCTGGCCTGGGATGCCATTGAACGCAATGGGGGCGGGGATCTGCTGCCCACGTCCTTAAGTACGTGTCCGCCGGGCTCATTGTCAGCGTTTCGGGACAGCGGGGTCGCGTGCGCTGGGTGATCTGAACACGTCGGAAGCGTGTGTTGTGGCCGGTGGGACGTATCGGAAGAGGGGTGCGACGTCCGCCAAGCGTCCCGGTTAGGGGTCTGGTGCTGTGGACGGGACGGGACGCGGGCCCACCAGGGATGGGTGAGGCCCCGTCCCTGGTGGGGCGGGGCCTCGGTGTGGGGCTTTAGACGAACTCGGCCAGGTCTCTGAGGAGGGCGGCCTTGGGCTTGGCGCCCATGATCTGCTTGACGACCTCGCCGTTCTTGTAGACGTTCAGCGTCGGGATCTGCATGACGTTGTACGAGGCGGGGACCTTGGGGTTCTCGTCGATGTTCATCTTGACGATCTCGAGCTTGTCCCCGTGCTCCTTGGAGATCTCCTCAAGGATGGGGCCGACCATCCGGCAGGGGCCGCACCACTCCGCCCAGAAGTCGACCAGGACGGGCTTGTCGCTCTTGAGAACCTCGGCTTCGAAGTCGGCGTCGGTCACGGCTTTCATGCGCTCTCCTTGTGGTTCTTTCCCCCGGCGGCGGTGGGCCCGCCGCCCTTGCTCTCAGCCCTGGACGGACAGTTCCGAAGCGTCCTGCGGGACGGTCTCGGCGATGCCCTGGTCCGCGAGCCACCGCTCGGCGTCCATGGCGGCGGAGCAGCCGCTGGCGGCCGCGGTGATGGCTTGACGGTAGATGTGGTCGACCACGTCGCCGGAGGCGAACACGCCGGGGATCTTCGTCCTGGTGGTCGGAGCGTCGACGAGAAGATACCCGTCGGCGTCGGCGTCGAGCTGGCCGGTGAACAGTTCGCTGCGCGGGTCGTGGCCGATGGCGATGAACAGGCCGGTGACGTCCAGGCGGCTGTCAGCGCCGGTGCGGGTGTCGCGGACCTGGACGCCGGTAACCCGATCGTCGCCGTGAACCTCGACGACCTCGCTGTTCCACAGGAACTTGATCTTCTCGTTGGCGAAGGCGCGGTCCTGCATGATCTTGCTGGCGCGCAGTTCGTCCCGGCGGTGGATCACCGTGACGCTGCGGGCGAACTTGGTGAGGAAGGTCGCCTCCTCCATGGCGGTGTCGCCGCCGCCGACCACGGCGATGTCCTGGTCGCGGAAGAAGAAGCCGTCGCAGGTGGCGCACCAGGAGACGCCGCGTCCCGACAGGCGCTTCTCGTTCTCCAGGCCCAGCTCGCGGTAGCCGGAACCCGTCGCGATGATCACGGCGCGGGCGTAGTAGACGTCGCCGTCGACCTTCACGACCTTGGGGTCGGCGTTGAGGTCCACCTCGGTGACGTCGTCGGTGATGAGCTCGGCACCGAAGCGCTCGGCCTGCTTGCGCAGCCCGTCCATCAGGTCGGGGCCCATGATCCCGTCGGGGAACCCGGGGAAGTTCTCGACGTCGGTGGTGTTCATCAGGGCGCCGCCGGCGGTCACCGAGCCCTCGAACACCAGGGGCTTGAGATCGCCGCGGGCCGCGTAGATCGCGGCCGTGTAGCCCGCGGGTCCCGAGCCGATGATGATGACGTTGCGGACGTCGTCGCTCACTGTCTGTGCCTCTCCTCGTTCGCCTTCGGTGCCAGACGACTTCTCGTGGCCGCCTGCTGTGCGCCTCCGGCACGACCCGGCCTGCCAGTCGCGTCAACCGATACTAGAGCCCGGTGATTCCCGTGCGGCCCTGTCGCGCCCGTAAGCTGGCCGCATGGCGAAGATCCTCCTGCTGCACTCGATGTACGGGCTGCGTCCGGCCGTCCACCTGGCGGCGGATCGGCTGCGTGCGGAAGGTCACGAAGTGCACGTTCCGGACCTCTATGACGGACGTGTCGCCGACGTCCCCGAGGACGGGATCGCGATCAAGGAGGAGATCGGACGTGAGGAACTTCTCAAGCGCGCCGTGACCGCGGCGGCCCCGATCTCGGACGACGGCCTGGTGTACGCGGGGTTCTCCCTCGGGGGCGCACTGGCCCAGACCCTGGCCCTCGCGGACGCCAAGGCCCGAGGCCTGCTCCTGATGCACGGGACGTCCGACCTGGCCGACGACGCGTCCACCGAACTGCCGGTGCAACTCCACGTCGCCGACCCCGACACCTACGAGCCCGTCGACTGGCAGAACGCCTGGTACCTGCGGATGCGCAGGGCCGGAGCCGACGTCGAGGTCTTCCGCTACCCGGGAGCCGGACACCTCTTCACCGACCCCGACCTCCCCGACCACGACGCCGAGGCCGCCGAACGCGCCTGGAACATCGCGACGGACTTCGTCAGCTCCCTGTGAGCCCACGACAGCGGCCTTCGAACTGGCCGCTGTCCTCGCTGCACCACCACCTCATCCGGATGAAGGGGCGGGGGTGCGGGCGGCTGAGGGCTGGGGTATGTGGGTCTGGGGCCGGCCCCCAGGTGGGGGCCGGGCCGAGGTTACTTGGTGGAGCCTTGGACCAGGATGTGGGGGTTCGTGGCGGAGCAGGCGGGGCCGACCACCACGATGTCCCAGACGCCCGGCTCGGTTGAGTTCAGGGCGATGATAGTGGCGGGACTGCCCTCGAACCTGGCGCGGTCGACCAGGGCGGGGGCGCGGCCTCCGGCGACCTTGCGGACGCATTCGGAGAGGCGGCGGTCGGCGGGGGTGGCGTCGAGCTTGAGCTCGTTGCCCTTGCCCAGCAGCCGGTCGACCTGGGTTCCGAGGTCGGACCTGCGGTAGTCGATGCCGGTCTTGGTGACCGGCACACCGGAGGTCGGGGGCGCTCCGGCGCCCTCCGAGGGTGCGATCTGGGGGCGTACCGAGCGGGTCGAGGGAGCGGTCTTGGCGGCCCCCTCGTTGCTGGAGTCCGCCTGCGCCGACCTGCTGCGCGCGGGCGCAGATGACTGGTGGTCGCTGCTGGACGACCCGTCCAGGGCCGCCTTGCCGACCACGGCTCCGCCGCCGAGCACGACGATCGTCGCCGCGGCGGCCGAGAGAATCCGCCAATGCCGCCTGCCGCGCCGTTGTTCCAGGCTCACCACGGTGGCGCTGTTCAGCGATTCCTCCGCGATGGCGGAATCGATGCGCGAGGCCAGCTCGGCGGGCATGGACGGTACGGGGGCCTCCGCCAGGATCCGGGAGACGTCCGCAAGGTCGGCGGAGCGGTCCCGGCATTCGGCGCAGGTGTCGAGGTGCGCGTTGACGGAGGCGGCCGTGTCGTCCTCGAGCAGACCTTCGGCCAGGTCGGCCAGAGTGTCGTAGTCAAGGTGTGCGGGGTTCATTTGGGCATGCCACCTCCTTCCACACCTCCGACGTTCTTGCTGTCCTTTCGGTTCCGGTGGTGGACGAGAAGTGGTGCGAGCCTCGCGCGGCCTCGTGCGCAGCGGCTCTTGATCGTCCCCGCTGGGACCTCCAGGACCTGGGCGGCGTCGTCGACCGAGTACCCCATCATGTCGACCAGGATCAGCGCCGCACGCTGCTCGAACGGCAGCTGGGCCAGGGCCTGGTGGACGTCGAGCGCGACGCCGTGGGAGTCGGTGGGGTCGGGCATCTTGGGCGCGACGGCGTCGAAGGTGGCCTCGTCGCCCATCGGCGTGGCCGGCCGGACGGACTTGCGGCGGATCCGGTCGAGGCAGGCGTTGACGACGATCCGGTGCAGCCAGGTGGTGACGGCCGCGTCGCCGCGGAAGCGTTCGGCGGCGCGGAAGGCCGACAGGCAGGCGTCCTGGAGGGCGTCGGCGGCCTCTTCCTGGTCGCCGAGGGTGCGGACGGCCACGGCCCACATCCGGTCGCGGTGGCGGTGCACCAGCTGGCCGAAGGCGTGCGGGTCACCCTGGGCGTGCCGGGCGAGCAGCTCCTTGTCGGGCACCTCGTCCACGCGCCGCGTGCTGACCGACGTCATGGACGCCCGCTCTCGCGGCCTGGGCTGCCTGCTCGGGTCGTCACCGGGATTCCTGAAGGGAGGGGACATTCTGCTCACACGCACGATACCGACAAGCGCCGCCCCACGTCACAGCCCAGATCCCCCACCGTGCTCCATCCGCAGCGAACTCGTTACCGTGAGGTACCCCGGTGCTAGCCGGGCGAGCCGTACACCGCGATCTCGCTGAGCTTGCCCTTGCGGGACATGGGGAGCTTGGTATACCAGACCAGGACATAACGCCCCCGCGCCTGGGAGGTGATGTTGATCGTGGTCTCGCCCGTGACGGTGGACTGGGATTCGACCGGCCGCATGGCCGCGTGGCTCGACGTGTCGCCGATCTTGATCTGGATGATGCCGCCGCCCTCGGGGCTGAACACCTTGACGTTCGACAACTTCATGGGACGGCCCAGGTCGAGGACGGCGCCCAGGCCCTTGGTGAGACGGCCGAAGTCGGTGTCGTTGTAGCTCTGCGTGCTCCACGTCCTGCCGGCCGTGCGTCCGTCCGTGAGGGCCTGGAGGTTGTTCTGGATGGCGGCGTCGGGGTGATTGCCTCGCGGGTCTTCGGCGGCGATGACGTTCTGGACCTTGAGCCTGCCGACGAGCGGCTTGGTCGGCTTGGGCTTGTTGCCCGGGTCGGTGACGCCGGACTTGCCGGAGCCCTTCGGGTCGTCCTCGTCACTGGCCAGGGCCCAGGCGCCGAGGCCGACGATCACCGTGAGGGCGGCCGCGGCCACGCCGAGCAGGGCGCGGTTGCCGCCACCCCGCGGCTTTGTCGGCGCCGCGGGGGCGGTGTCGACGGTGGTCTGGTGGCGGACGGTCTGCTGCTGCTCCTGAGGACGCCGCTGCGGGGCGGCGGCCGGACGCTGCTGTGGCTGCTGCGGGGCGGGCCGGGGAGGCGCGGGAGGAGGGGAGCCCAGACCGGCGAAGAGCGGGAGCGGCGTTCTCGGGACGCCGCGCAGCGCGGTGGAGAACTCGGCCGGGGTCGTGAGGGGATCGTGCTGGGTGATGCCGAGGGCGCGGCAGACGATGGCGTCGACGGCGTAGGAGATGCCGGGACGGATCTGGCGCGGCCCCTGGAGGGAGCCGTCGTCGCCGGTGGGAGCCGCGGGGAGACCCGAGCGCTTGGGGTCGCCGGGCCAGTGGGCGGTGAGGGCGGCGTAGAGCATGGCGCCCAGGCCGCGGACGTCCTGCGCCGCGGTGTCGTCGGCGCCGGCGTCGTTCAGGACGGCGTCGGTGGCGACACCGAGGAGCTTGACGGTGCCGCCGGTCGTCCAGACCAGGTCGCGGGGCGACAGGCACAGGTGGGACAGGCCCGCGTTGTGGGCGGCGGTGACGGCCTCGGACGCCTCGTAGAGCAGGGTGGTGGCGCGGCCCGGTTCGAGGGGCTGCTTGCCGAGCATCTGCTCCAGCGTCTCGCCCTGGACCCACTCGCTGACGACATAGGCGCTCTCGCCGGTGTCGTCGGCGTCGAAGACCTGGGTGACGCGGGGATCGGTGAGCCTGCTGGCGGCCCGGGCGGAGGTGACGACCTCGCTGACGCGGGGGAAGCCGGGTTCGAAGGTCCGGACGGCCACGGCGCGAGCCAGGATCTCGTCGATGGCCTTCCAGAGAGAGGAGCCGCCCGAGTCGCTGATGCGCTCTTCCAGGCGGTAGCGTCCGGCGAGGCGCGTGCCGGGCTCGATGACTGACGTGCTCACGGCAACGTCCTGCGCAGGTGGTCAGATCCCATGTTCGTGGCGTGGCAGCTTACGCCTCCGACCCTCCTCTTTTGCGTTCCCCAGGGTGTCGCCCCGCAAGCCGTAGTCCCCCACATGGTAGTGGCTACTCCGTTCGGAAGGTGCCTTATCGCCGCGCGTCCTGTCTTCTTTGCCTCGCTTTACCGTCGCCCTCCGGGAAGTCGTCCGGCCACCATGGAGATCATGGACTGGACCTCGCCGACCCGCAGGAGCTTGGCGAACAGCAGGTAGAGCAGGCCGCCGCCGGCGCTGCCGACCGCCAGGCTCAGCAGACCCGACAGCGTCCCGGCACCGATCCAGGCGTCCAGGATCGCGTGGGTCGCGTAGGCGAAACCGATCAGCGGCCACAGCGCGACGGCCAGCTTGAGGTAGGTGGTGAAGACGCGGCGCCCGTCCATCCCGCCGAGGCGGCGGCGCAGGACCATCCAGCCGAGGGCGGCGCCGACGGTCTGGGCGAGCGCGAACCCGCCCGCGATACCGACGATGATCTTGTCGGTGGGCAGGATCTTGTAGGCCGTGACGGCCATCGCGACGTTGGTGGCGACCACGCCGACGCTGATGAACGTGGGGGTCCGAGTGTCCTGCATCGCGTAGAAGACGCGGAGCATGAGCTGGTAGGCGGCGAACGGGACGAGCGCGATCGCGAACAGCTGGAGCACCTGCGCGATGACCTGGGCGTTGTCGACGCTGGTCTGGCCGTGGGCGAACAGGACGACGGCGATGTCCTGGCCGAGCAGGGCCATCAGCCCCGCCGCGGGCAGGATGATCACGGTGCAGAGCCGCAGCCCGTTGGAGAAGTCGTCGCGGACCTCCTGGAGGCGTCCGCCCGCGGCGTGCTCGCTCATCCGGGGCAGCAACGCCGTGATCACCGAGACGCCGATGATCGCGTACGGGAGCTGGAACAGCTGGTAGGCGTTGAAGTAGGGCGTGTAACCGACGTCGCCCAGGTCTTCCTCGCGTCCCATGACGCCCGCGGCGTTGGCCAGGCGGGTGGTCACCGCGAACCCGACCTGGGTGATCACCACGTAGGACAGCGACCAGATCGCCATCGAGCCGATCCGGCCCAGCTCGCCCTTGCGGAAGTCGAGGCGGGGACGCCAGCGGAAACCCGAACCGCGCAGCGACGGCCACAGCGCCAGCGTCTGGAGGGCCATGCCGCCGATCGTGCCGCCCGCCAGCAGCATGATCTGGCCGTCGGTGATGTTCTCGGGCCCGACCCTGCCGGTGCTGACCACGATGAACGCGGCGGCGGTGCAGCAGATGACGATGTTGTTCAGCACCGGCGCCCACATGGGCGCGCCGAACCGTTTGCGGGTGTTGAGGATCGCGCCCGCGAACGCGCTGACGCCCAGGAAGAAGATCTGGACGGCGAACAGCCGCGCGAACAGCACGGCCAGGTCGCGCTGGTCGCCGTCCATCGCGTCGCCGTAGATGGAGATGAACACCGGGCCGAGCGCCACGGCGGCGGCGGTCATGGCCGCCAGCCCGAGGACGGCCAGCGTGAACAGGCGCTGCTCGTACTTCGCCCCGTATTCGGGGTTCTCCTCCCGGGCCCGGACGATCAGCGGCACCACGACGGCGGTGAGGATGCCGCCCAGGAGCAGGTCGTAGACGATGAACGGCACCGTGTTGGCGGTGTTGTAGGCGTCGGCGAGCGCGCCGGTGCCGAGCGCGGCGACCAGCATCGCGGTGCGCAGGAACCCGGTGATGCGGGACGCCAGCGTCCCGATCGCCATGATCGCGCCGGAGCGCAGGATCGCGGACGCGCCGCCGCGGGCGGGTGGCTTCTCGTCCGGCGGGCCCGCCGCGCCCGCTCCCCCGGGGAGGGGAATGTCAATCGCGGTGGTGGCGGCCGCCTGAGGATTGCCCGTCGTCGGAGGAGGCCCAGGTATCCGCGGGTTCGGCTGGGGCTGGGGCCTCTGAGACGGGTGCGGCGAAGGGGCCTGCGGTCTGCGCGGTCCGGGGTTCTGCGGCGGCTGGCCCTGCGGAGGACGGCCGTGCGGAGGCGGACCCTGGGGCGGATGGCCCTGCGGGGGCGGGCCCTGCGGCGGAGGGGCCTGGGGTCGCGGATTCTGTGGCGGAGGTCCCGGGGGCCTCTGCGGGGGCTGGGCCGGTCTGCGCGGGGGCGGCTGGGGCGGTCTCTGCGTAGGACCCTGCGGACGCGGCGTCTGGGGCGGTGGAGGCGGGGGCGGTTGCCCCTGGGGAGTAGGGCCCTGCGGCCTCCGCGGCGGAGGGGAAGGATTCGGCGACCCAGGCGTCGGGTTCTGCGGACGCCAAGGCTCCGGCCGTGGCTGGTTCCGATCCGTCACCGGCTGCCTCCGCTTTCCGGCGGCGCCTTGCTCGCATGGCCCGCACTCCGACGCCCACGAAGATTACGGCAAGCGCGCCGCCGATGATGAGCGACGCCATCCGCGCGTAACCGGTGGTGCGGACGGTGATGATCTGGCCGTCCCCGAAATCCTCGCCCTCGGAGTTCCTGAGCTGGACCTCCAGCGGGAAGTTGCCGTTGCCGGACGCCTCGACGGGGATTCTCAGTGTGACCCGCTTGCCGGGCCCGAGCTCGAACTCCTGCTGGGATTCGATGAGCTCGCCCACCTTGAGCGCGGGGCTGCGCGAACTGACCTCGACCTGGACCTTGACCGTCTGGTTCCGCAGCTCGTTGGTCACCGTCGCCAGGGTCTGGCCCGAGCCGCCGCCGAGCGCGGCCCGCCTGGTGATGACCCGCACGCTGCGCATGTCGGTTCTGAGCTGGGACTCCAGCTCCTCGCGCGCTTGGACGGCCCGCGCCGAGCGTCTGCGCCAGGCCGCCGACTCCATCCGCAGGACGGCGCGCTGGTACTTGATGTTGTACGGCTCGACCATGATCGAGGAGAACTTGGCGGCGTCGCTGGAGATCTCCTGGACCTCGTCGAGGTAGGCGCCGCCGAGCTCGTCGTCGCCCGCGCCCGCGATGCCCCGCAGCTCGCGCTCCTGCGGCGGCGTGGCCGCCGCCTGGTCGAGCCCGATCGAACGCAGCCACGGCGCCTTGGCGCTGTAGGTGAGCACGGCCTTGGCGAACGCGGGCGAGGGGTTCCAGTGCCGGTCGGGGGCGACGACGACGGTGCGCGGGGTCGCCGGGTTCTCGGCGTTGATCAGGGTGGTCTCGGCGAGGAAGCGCTGCTCGGCCAGGGCGGCGGCGCCGGGGGTGCGGCTGTTTCCGCTGACGATCTGGCTGAGCTTGGCGTCGTAGGTGATGGCCCGGTGGCTGCCGCGCTCGGTGGCCACGCGGGTGGTCACGCCGGACGGCGCGCTCGTGGCGGGCGGGCCGAACAGCCGGTCGGTCAGCAGGAACGAGCCGGTCTTGCGCAGCCGTCCGCGCTCGGCGAGCTGGTTGAGCGTCTGGGGTCCGGCCACCCCGGCGGGCGGCCAGGCGATCTCGCGCAGGTTGCCCCGGCGGCCGAGGACCTGCGAGGCCACACCGCTGTTGCTGTAGGCGAGCGCGAGCTGCCCGTAGTTCTTGTTGCGGACCAGGGCCATGACGTCCGGGTCGGCATACGGGACGGTGAAATAAGGGTCCTTCTCGGACGCCCTGCGCAGCGCGTCGAGCCAGATCGGGGCCGTGGTGCTCTTCGGCTTGCGCTGGCCCTTGCGTGTCTGCGGCGCCCGCACCATGTACGAGTCCTTGGACATGGCATCGACGTCGTCCATGAGCGCCGGGTCGATCGCCCAGGTCAGCGGCGTGGTGGTCGTCGCGGCCGCGTTGACCAGGCCGGACAGCCGTCCTCCCGCGCTCATGTCGGTGGTGAGCTGGTCGTCGATGAACGTCCGGTCGTTCGTGCGGTGCTGGCGGTCGATCAGCGGCCACACCCAGGCGATCGACGTCTTCTGGATCTTGGTCTTGTCGGGAACGTAGGTGATGAACGTGGTGACGTCGTCCAGTACCTGCCCGGCGGCGGTCACCACCTCCGCGCCGACGGGGTAGACCCCGAAGCCCCGCAGCCGCAGCCCCATGACCGCCGTGTCGATGGAGACCTGCCAGTTCTCGGTGCCGTTGACCGCGGCGGCCTTGGTCAGCTGCTGGTGCGAGCCGAATCCCTGGAACGTGCCGGGACGCGCCGACGCCAGCTGGTTGAGCTCGTCGCGGCTGGTCACCGGGGAGCCCCGGTAGCGCAGCCGGACCGAGAGCCCGGGCAGCGGCTGGCCGGACCGGTTCGTCACGGTGCCCGCCAGCGTGACCTTGGCGTCCCTGCCCTTGTCCTTGGCCGTCTTGGGCGTGACCTTGGTCAGCGCCAGCGTGACCTGGGAACGCTCGTCCGGCTGGTGGCGGGCCGATCGGGAGACCCGCCGGTCGCGGTCGGGGTCGGGCGTCGTGGCCAGCGCGGGAGTCTGGACCGCCACGATGCAGGACAGCAGGGCGACCGCTCCGGCCGCGCGTATGACCGCTCTCACGCCATGTCCGCCCAAGGACCACCCCGTGCCGGGACGGCCTGCGGACATCGGGCGTCGCTTTCCCGCATCACGCGCTCGATGGTAGTCCCGACGCCGGTGCCGTCAGACCTTCCGTCGCCGTCGCGTCCACGGATCGTCCCGTCGGCGCCCCTTCCAGGCCGCCTGCCCCCTGCCGTCCCCGTCTCAGATTCGTTTCGCCCGGCGTGCCGGGCACCCCTCCACTTTGCCTCGCGAATCACCCCGCGCGTCGGTCACCTTCCAGCTTGCTTGGCGGATCACGGACACGTTGGTCGGTCGCTCCCACTCGCTTGGCGGATCGCCCGACGCGTTTGCCGCCGCTTCCACTCGCTTGGCGGATCGCCCGACGCGATTGTCGCGCTCCCCCTTAACTCGCGGATCGCCCGACGCGTCGGTCACCGTTCCCACTCGCTTTGCGGATCGCCCGACGCGTCGGTCACCGTTCCCACTCGCTTTGCGGATCGCCCGGCGCGTCGGTCACCGTTCCCACTCGCTTGGCGGATCGCCCGGCGCGTTGGTCACCGTTCCAGCTTGCCTCGCGGATCACGAGCCGGGGCGGGCGACCTCGGCGGTTTGGCGCTCGGGTTCATGATGCGGGGGCGGGCAGGCGCAGCGGTTTGGCGCCGCAGAGCGCGTACAGGTCCAGGGCGCGGATGCCCAGGGCCGTGGACGGCTCCCCGGTGGCGGTGTAGACGACGTCGTCCACGCCCAGGCCGTCGACGACGCTCTCGTCGATCAGCAGGGGCATCGTGTCCGGCAGCAGCAGCGGGCAGACCAGTTCCGCCGCGTATTCGGTCACCGCGTTGACCAGATCGGCCCTGGCCGGACGGATCAGCCGCGCCCCCACGGCCCGGCGCACCAGGTCGGTCGGCGGGTGGACGCCCGCCGGGACGATCGTCCCGACGAGGAAGCGCTGCTCGCGGTGGACGTCGTTGCACGCGTACACCCGGGTGACCAGGCAACGGCCCGACCGCAGGCCGAGTGCCCCGGGAAGCTCGTCGGCGCCGCCGATCGCCACCGGGAGACGCACGATCTCGTGGACGATCTCCCGTTCGAGCAACGCGCGGTGAATGGTGAGAGCGTCCTTCATCGTCAGCTCCTACTCGATGGGTCTCCCCACATACCCCCAGAGCACGTCCTAACCGTGCCGGGGCTGCGTGGCCGTTGGAGCAAGTCGCTGCCGGACCCCGATACCGTTGGACATACGGGAGGCTCGCGCGGGGCGTCCTCGGGGTGTTCAGAACGTAACCCGGGTATCGCGCCTTGTGAAGGGCTCGCCGGTCCGACTTCGCGGCGAGGTCCCTCACCGTCCAATCCCTTTGTCAGCCCTCATCCAAGGAAATACGCTCGATGGCCGTGCCCAGTGCTCCCGTCCCCAACCCGAACGCGACCCCGGATAAGCAGCGTGTGGCGATCGCCGACCTGCTGAGTCGCGTGGCCCCCGTAGCCGACGAGCTCGGCGCCAGGTTCGCGGCCGCCGGCCACGAGCTGGCCCTGGTCGGCGGGCCGGTCAGGGACGCGCTGCTGCACCGCGCCGGCACCGACGTCGACCTGACCACCGACGCGCCGCCCGAGCGGATCCTCCAGCTCATCAAGGGCTGGGCCGACTCCGTCTGGACGATCGGCATCGAGTTCGGCACCGTCGGCCTGCGCAAGGGCGACCACCAGCTGGAGATCACCACCTACCGCAGCGAGTCCTACGACCCCAAGTCGCGCAAGCCCGAGGTGTCATACGGGACGTCCCTCCAGGAAGACCTGCGCCGCCGCGACTTCGCCGTCAACGCGATGGCCGCCCGCCTGCCGGGCCACGAGTTCGTCGACCCGTTCGGAGGCCTCACCGATCTCCAGCGCCGGACGCTGCGCACGCCGGGACGTCCCGAAGACTCCTTCGGCGACGACCCGCTCCGCATGATGCGCGCGGCCCGCTTCGCGTCCCAGCTGGGCTTCGAGGTGGCGCCGGACGTCGTCCAGGCGATGAAGGACATGGCCGCACGCATCGAGATCGTCTCGGCCGAGCGCGTCCGCGACGAGCTGTCCAAGCTGGTCTGCGGCGCCCACCCCCGCGAGGGCCTCGCGCTCCTGGTCGACACGGGCCTGGCCGACCACACGCTGCCCGAGCTGCCCAAACTCCGGCTGGAGATCGACGAGCACCACCGCCACAAGGACGTCTACGAGCACTCGCTGATCGTCCTGGAGCAGGCCATCGCCCAGGAGGAGGACGGCCCCGACCTGGTGCTGCGCCTGGCGGCGCTGCTGCACGACATCGGCAAGCCCAAGACCCGGCGGTTCGAGACCGGCGGCCGCGTCTCGTTCCACCACCACGAGGTCGTCGGCGCCAAGATGACCCGCAAGCGCCTCACCGCCCTGCGCTACCCGAAGGAGATCGTCACCGACGTCTCCCGCCTGGTGGAGCTGCACCTGCGTTTCCACGGCTACGGCACCGGCGAGTGGACCGACGCCGCCGTCCGCCGCTACGTCCGCGACGCGGGCCCCCTGCTGGCGCGCCTGCACAAGCTCACCCGCGCCGACTGCACCACGCGCAACAAGCGCAAGGCCGACCGCCTCCGCCGCACCTACGACGACCTTGAGGCCCGCATCGAGCGCCTGGCCGAGGAGGAGGAGCTGGCGGCGATGCGTCCCGAACTGGACGGCAACGAGATCCAGCAGATCCTCGGCATCAAGCCCGGCCCCCTGGTCGGCAAGGCCTACAAGTTCCTCCTCGACCTCCGCCTGGACGAGGGCATCCTCGGCAAGGAAGCCGCCACCCGGAAACTCCTCGCCTGGGCCGAATCGCAGAACCTCCCCGTCCCCCCGACCGCCCCCGACCAAGACACCGCCTGAGGTGGATTCGGGGGCGGGCGGGTGAGGGACGGTGGGTGCGAGGCTTGTCGGGGCGGTAGGGCCCCGGGTGGCGGTGTGGACGCGGACAATGTGGATCGGGTCCGTGGCGGCGCCGGTCAGGGCTGTGGTGACGGGGTAGAGGGAGGGAGTCGGGCGTGATCGAGCTCAGGCTGGGGCGGATGAGTCCGGCGGAGATCGAGCGGCTGAGGGCGTTCGATGCCGAGCACATCTGGCACCCGTATGCGCCGATGCCGGCGGCCGTTCCGGCGGAGCCGGTGGTTTCGGCGGAGGGCGTCCGGCTGACGCTGGCGGACGGCACCGAGCTGATCGACGGCATGTCGTCCTGGTGGGCGGCCATCCACGGGTACAACCACCCCGCGCTCAACGCCGCCGTGACCGGTCAGCTCGGGAAGATGGCGCATGTGATGTTCGGCGGGCTCACCCATCCGCCCGCCGTGCGGCTGGCCGAGCGGCTGATCGAACTCACCCCCGAGCCGCTCAACAAGATCTTCTTCGCCGACTCTGGCTCGGTCGCGGTCGAGGTCGCGATCAAGATGGCGCTCCAGTACTGGCGCTCGCAGGGACGTCCCGAGCGGCACCGGCTGCTGACCGTCCGCGGCGGCTACCACGGCGACACCTTCGGCGACATGGCCGTGTGCGACCCGGTGAACGGGATGCATCAGATCTTCTCCGACGTCCTGGCCCGGCATCTGTTCGCGCCGCCGCCCCCGCTCGGCTACCTCGCCGAGCCAGACGAGGCGTATCTGGCCGAGCTGAAATCCCTGGTCGAGAAGCACTCCGGCGAGCTCGCGGGCATCATCCTCGAACCGATCGTCCAGGGCGCCGGGGGCATGCGCTTCTACGCCCCCGAGTATCTGCGGGCACTGCGCGAGCTGGCCGACGAGCACGGGATCCTGCTGATCCTGGACGAGATCGCCACCGGGTTCGGCCGGACGGGCGAGCTGTGGGGCTGCGACCACGCCGAGATCGCCCCCGACATCATGTGCCTCGGCAAGGCGATGACCGGTGGCTATCTGACCATGGCCGCCACGCTGTGCACCGACGAGGTCGCGCACGGGATCACGTCCGGCGAGGCCGGGGTGCTCATGCACGGGCCCACCTACATGGCCAATCCGCTCGCCGCGGCCGTGGCGACCGCCTCGATCGACCTGCTCCTGTCCCGCGACTGGCGGGACGAGGTCGACACGATCGAGGCGGTCCTCACCTCGGGCCTGGAGGCCGCCCGGGAGTTCCCCGGGGTGGCCGATGTGCGCGTTCTCGGCGCGATCGGGGTCATCGAGGCGCGGGAGGCGGTCGACGTCGAGGCCGTCCAGAAGCTCGCCATGGACCACGGCATCTGGTTGCGTCCCTTCGGCAAGCTCGTCTACACGATGCCCCCGTATATCTGCACCGAGGACGAGCTGAACCACATCGCCGACGCCCTCTACGCGATCGCCGAGACCCTCTGAGACGTCAGCGGCGGATCGCCTGCGCAGCCAGGGTCAGCACCGCGAAGACCAGGATGACCACGACCCCCGGGTAGAGCATCGACAGCTCCGTCCCGGGCACGATCGCGGCGGTGACGACCGCGAGGCCGAAGGCGCCGCCGACCTGGAGCGAGCTGTTGAGCAGCCCGGCGGCCGTCCCCTGCTCGTCGTCGGCCACGCCGCTGGTCCCGGCGACCATCAGCGCCGCGATGCTGAGCGCGAAGCCCACGCCCCACAGCAGCGACGCGGGCAGCAGCACCGTCCACAGGTCGGGTTCGGACCCGATGCGCAGCATCAGCAGGTAGCTCGGGATGAAGGAGACCAGCCCGGCCAGCAGGACCTTGGTCACGCCGAACCTGTCCATGAGCGCCCCGAGCCTCGGCCCGAGGACGACCACCATCAGCCCGGCGGGCAGCAGCACCAGTGCCATCTGCCACGGCTCCCAGCCGTGCAGGTTCTGCAGGTACAGGGCGAGCAGGAACTGGAAGCCCATGGCCCCTCCGTACAGGAGGGCGGAGCTGATGTTGGCGGTCAGCAGGCCCGGGTTCCGGAACAGGCCGAGCCGGATCAGCGGCTCCTTCACCGTCCGCTCGATCGCGAAGAACGCGGCGAGCAGCAGCCCCGAGACCGCCAGGCCGATGATCGTTCGCGGCGCCGTCCAGCCGGCCTCGGGTGCGGCCACGACCGTGAAGACCATCAACAGCATCCCGCCGACCAGCGTCGCGGCCCCGCCGAGGTCGAGCCGGGGCCGCTCGGTGCGCGGCGGGTCCTTGGGCAGCACCCGCAGCGCGCCCACCAGCACCAGCACGGCGATCGGGATCGGCAGGACGAACGTGGCCCGCCAGTTCAGCGCGGCGAGCAGCCCGCCGACCAGCAGCCCGGACGAGTATCCCGCCGCCTCGAAGACGTTGAAGATCCCGAACGCCTTGTTGCGCTGCGGCCCCTCGGGGAAGGTCGCGGTCAGCAGCGACATGGCCGCCGGGGCGGTGAAGGCCGCCGCCATCCCCTTGAGGAAGCGCGAGCCGATCAGCAGGACCCCGTCGTCCACGACCGCGCCGAGCAGCGACAGGACGGCGAACACCGCCATCGCCACCACCAGTACCCGCCGCCGTCCGAACAGGTCGGCGCACCGCCCGCCCAGCAGCAGGAACCCGCCGAACGCCAGGATGTAGGCGCCGATCAGCCACTGGGCCGTCGCGGCGCTCATCCCGAACTCCCGCTGGATCTCGGGGATCGCCACGGCGATCATCGAGTTCTCCAGCCCGTCGATCAGGATCACCCCGCTGAAGATCATCAGCGATATCCAGGACCGCGCCGTCCATCGCACGGCGTTTCCCGAGGTCACCTCGCTCACCATGGCCCCATGTCCCCTCCCGGATAGTCTGTTCTGAAGCGCCCGCAATCAACGGCGTGGGCAATAGTTGCATACGCGTCATGTTGCACAAGCGTCATAGTGCCGCATGCAACAACTCATGCGCAAGAAGGGGTGGCCCATGGAGATCGCCGACGACGCCGCGGAGGCCCGCGCCCAGGGATGGCGCACCCTGGCCGCCCTGCACGCGTGCATCGAGCACGACCTGGAACAGGACCTCCAGCGCGAGCACGGCCTCTCGGTGAGCGAGTACACCGTCCTGGACGTCCTGGCCCGCCAGGACGGCTTCTACCTCCGGATGACCCAGCTATCCCGGGCCGTCGTCCTCAGCCGCTCGGCCACCACCCGCCTGGTGACGCGCCTAGAACAGCGCGGCCTGCTCCAGCGCTACCTCTGCGAGGACGACCGCCGGGGCATCTACACCGAACTGACCCCCGAGGGCCGCGCCATCCTCGACCAGGCCCGCCCCACACACGACGCCACCCTCGACAAGGCCCTGACCCAAGCCCAGGCCCTCCCGGAACTGGCCCCCCTAGTGACGACCCTCACCACCGCGATCAGCTAGGGACGTCCCGGACGACGGCGGAAACAGAGAGCCCGGGACGGGACGCCGATCTGTAGGCCAGAGCCGCCAGGGCGTAGGCGGCGATGACGACGAGAAGGCTCGGATAGGAGACGCCGTCGGCCGGGAGCCAGGTGGCGGCCGCCGCGGCGGAGGCGGCGAAGACGGCGTTGAAGAGCATGTCGTAGACGGCGAAGACGCGTCCGCGATAGGCGTCCTCGATCGTCTCCTGGAGAAAGGTGTCGACGCAGAGCTTGACCCCCTGGGAGACGATGCCCAGGGTGAACGCGCCCACCGCCCACAGCGGCTTGGAGTAGGGCAGCCCGAAGAGCAGCATCGCGACCGACGCCCCGGCGAGAAGCGCGGTGATCCAGGCCCGCTTGCCGCTGCGCCGGACGATCGACGGCGTGATCAGCGCGGCGACGAAGAAGCCCACACCCGAGAGGCCGAGCATCAGCGCGAAGTTCTCCAGCCCCGTATCGGCGTCGGAGGTGAAGTGGTTGCGGCACAGCAGCAACGTCATGATCAGGACGACGCCGTAGAGGAGCCGGTGCACGGAGATCGCGGCCAGCGCCATCGCGGCCGGACGCCGATCCCAGATATGGCGCGCCCCGTCCGCCAGCCCGTGCATGACGTTGCCGAGCGCCTCACGCGTATGCGACGGCGCCTCGTCCAGATGGGGGCCGAGACGGTGACGTGGAAGCCTCGTCGCGACGGTCCCCGCCAGAAGGAACAGGACGGACACGCACACCAGGATCTGGGCCGTCCCCTCGGGACCCGACCCGAACACCTGGCGCATCAGGAACCCCAGGCCGCCGCCGAGGAAGGCGATGATCGTCCCGGACGTCACCGCGAACGCGTTGGCCGTCACCAGCTGCTCGCGCAGCACGAC
Source organism: Spirillospora sp. CA-294931 (assembly GCF_050946795.1). Classification (GTDB taxonomy): domain Bacteria; phylum Actinomycetota; class Actinomycetes; order Streptosporangiales; family Streptosporangiaceae; genus Spirillospora. The sequence continues at coordinate 9,165,935 of NZ_CP192006.1, read as the reverse complement.
GTGCGGCAGCGCCGCCGACAGGGCCGCGAGGAAGAACCGGTTCACGCCGAGCACGAGCAGGACACCTAGGAAGAACGCGATCCCGTCGTTCTCGTACATGACCAGCGCCGCCACCACCAGAACCAGCACGGCGCGCAGGATCGGCGCCCACAGCAGGATCTGCCGGCGCTGCCACCGGTCGATGAACACCCCGGCGAACGGCCCGAGCGCCGAATAGGGAAGCAGCGTCACCGCGAACGCCGCCGCGGCCTTGCTCGCCGACGCCTGACGCTCGGGCGAGAAGAACACATATCCCGCGAGCGCCACCTGAAAGACGCCATCGGTGAGCTGCGAGGTCAGACGCGTCGCGTAAAGCCGCCGGAAATCTCGGCCGCCCACGATCGCCCGAAGCTCGCTAGCCCTCACTCGATCACCCTATGTCCGCGATCCCCCGCCCACTCCTTCGCAAGGATGGCTCTACGACGACAAGCAGCAGACACGCCGCCGCCCCTACCCGCAACTTCAAGACCCCCCCCGGGGTGCTTGCCGAGCCGTCGACCTCCCTCGCGGTCGACCTCCTCGACGCAGCCAACGAACGACCCCACGTCCACTCCCACCTTGGGGTCGACGTCAGAGTCGGGGCTGATGGTGGTGATTCGGTCAGTTGGTCAGCCAGAGGTGGGTGTAGTCGTAGCCGGCGGCTACGGGGAGGAAGCGGGTTCCTTGGACGCGGGACGAGTGGAAGATCGTGTGGGCGCGGTCGAGGAGGGGGATGATCGCGGCGTCCTCCATGATCTGGCGGTCGGCGCGTTGCCAGAAGCCGGCGGCCGTGGCGGTGTCACGGGCGGTGAGGGCGGCGTCGATCGAGCCGTTGACCTGCGGGTTGTCGTAGCCGCCGTAGTTGGTGGAGTTGGGGCCGTAGGTACGGCCGTCGAACAGCGGCTGGATGATCGAGCGGCCGTTGTTGCCGTACCAGTCGGGCGTCCAGCCGGGGGCGGCGATGTCCCAGGTGCCGGACGTCGCCTGGGCGGGGTCGGTGATCGTCCGGCCGTAGAAGTTGCCGCCGGTGTCGGGCTGGAGTTCGGTGTCGACGCCGCAGGCGGCCAGGTTCTGGCGGAGGGACTCCGCGATCAGCTTGTGGACGCTGTTGGTGCGGAACGGGAACTTGAGCTTGAGGCGGGGGTGGGCGGTATTGCCCAGGAGTTCGCGGCACTTGCCGGGGTCGCCGCCCTCGCCCGGGGTGGGGTAGCGGTTGGACGCGGCGTACCCCGCGTTACCCGGGGGGATGACGGTGTGGAGCGGCTCGGCGACATCGGGGCCGCCGACGAGCTTGATCAGGGCCGTCCGGTCGACGGCGTACTGGAGGGCCTGGCGGACCTCGCGTTTGGCGAGGGCGCCCTGGTTGCGCGGGCTCCGGGTGTTGAAGACCAGGTAGGGGCTGCTGCTCGGGGTGTCGCGGATCGCGAAGCGGCGGTCGCGGTCGCGGCGCAGGCGGGGGATCGCCGACGTCGGGACGGGCTGGTCCCACGCCAGGTCAGCGGTGCCCTGTTCGAGCTGCTGCTGGACGGTGTCCGGCGAGTCCTGCCCCAGGGTGATCTGGATCTTGTCGACATGGCGTCCGCGCAGGGTGTCGGTCTCGCGGCGCCAGACGGGGTTGCGGGTCAGCACGTACGAACCGCCCGGACGGTAGGACGTGATCTGGTACGGCCCGTTGGAGATCGTGTTGCGCCGGAACTCGGGACCGTCCGGGACGTACCGGTCGTACTCCTTGGGGGCGGCGGCGGTGAAGTTCAGGGTGAGCAGGTTGAGGAAGTCGCTGGCCGGGCGCTTCAGCTTGAAGACCAGCGTGCCGGCGTCTTTGGGCTGGACGCCGGAGATCGCGTGGCCGTTCTGGTAGGACGCCATCGCCCCCGGGTTCTTGGCGTCGACCTTGGCGTAGCCGCGGCAGTAGGAGTCCATCCCGCTGATCGTGGACAGGTAGTAGCCCTTCCCGGGGGACGGCGACGCGGGGTTGCACAGACGCTTGAGGCCGCGTTCGAAGTCATGGGCGGTGACCGGGCGCGGCGGGACGGTGTTCCACTGGACGCCCCGGCGGAGCCTGATCGTGTAGGTGCGGCCGTCCTTGCTGATGCCGCCGTTCTCGCGGCTGGGGACGGCCGCCGCCACGTCAGCCTGGACGGGGATGGTCTCGGCGAACTCGTTGGACGCCTTGGTGCCGAACAGCGTCCTGGCGTAGGTGCGGTTGAGGCCGAAGGCGCCGACGCTGTTGGCGCTGGCGGTGTCGAGATGGTCGACGTCGGAGGACCCGATGATCCGGAGCGTTCCGCCGTCTCGGGGGGCGCCCGCGTGGGACGCCGTGTCTCCCCCGCCGCCGCACGCGCTCAGCCCCACCGTGAGCCCGGCGAGCCCCGCCGTCACCTTCAGTACCTCGCGAGCCATCGGAAACCCCTCGCCCTACGATTTACGTCACTGGCGGTGTCACTGTAAAGGCAGAGCGTGACAACGGCCGCTACATCCCCATTTTCCTTATAGAAGTAAGGGCGCCCTGACCGGTGGATGTCCACCGGTCAGGGCGCCCTGTGACCAGGCTCTCAGCGTGGGATCAGCGCTCGACCTCGCCGCGGATGAAGCTCTCCACGGCCTCGTGCGCCTGCTCGTCGGTGTACTGGACGGGCGGCGACTTCATGAAGTACGAGCTGGCCGACAGGATCGGGCCGCCGATGCCGCGGTCCTTGGCGATCTTGGCGGCGCGGACCGCGTCGATGATGACGCCGGCCGAGTTCGGGGAGTCCCAGACCTCGAGCTTGTACTCCAGGTTCAGCGGGGTGTCGCCGAACGACTTGCCCTCGAGACGGACGTAGGCCCACTTGCGGTCGTCCAGCCACGGCACGTGGTCGGACGGGCCGATGTGCACGTCGGCCTTGGCCATCTCGTGCGGGATCTGCGAGGTGACCGACTGGGTCTTGGAGATCTTCTTGGACTGGAGGCGCTTGCGCTCCAGCATGTTCATGAAGTCCATGTTGCCGCCGAAGTTGAGCTGGTACGTGCGCAGCAGCTCGACCCCGCGGTCTTCGAACAGCTTGGCCATCACGCGGTGGGTGATGGTGGCGCCGACCTGCGACTTGATGTCGTCGCCGACGATCGGCACGCCCGCCTTGGTGAACTTCTCGGCCCACTCGGGGTCGCTGGCGATGAAGACCGGAAGCGCGTTGACGAAGGCCACGCCCGCGTCGATGGCGCACTGCGCGTAGAACCGGGCGGCCTCTTCGGAGCCCACCGGGAGGTAGGAGACCATCACGTCGACCTGCGCGTCCTTGAGCGCCTGGACGACGTCAACCGGGGCGGCGTCCGACTCGTCGACCATCTGGCGGTAGAACTCGCCGAGGCCGTCGAAGGTGTGGCCGCGCTGCACGGTGACGCCGGTCGGGGGGACGTCGCAGATCTTGATGGTGTTGTTCTCGCTGGCGACGATGGCCTCGGAGAGGTCCATGCCGACCTTCTTCGCGTCCACGTCGAACGCCGCGACGAACTCCACGTCACCGACGTGGTACTCGCCGAACTGGACGTGCATGAGACCCGGGACTCGCGCCTGGGCGTCCGCGTCCTTGTAGTACTCGACGCCCTGGACGAGCGAAGCGGCGCAGTTCCCCACACCGACGATGGCTACGCGCACCGAACTCATCCGGTTGCTCCTTCTCTACTTTGCGGAACACGTGGTGTTTCTTCACCCGCCCCCGGGGCGGCCCGGCCGGTCAGCCGTCCGTCTCCCGGGGCATGTCCTGAGTCGTTCCTGACGTCCTGGCCTTTTCCTGCTCCGCCCGCTCGCGCCCGATGAGCTCGTTGAGCCATCTGACCTCGCGTTCGACGGACTCGAGCCCGTGGTTCTGCAGCTCGAGGGTGTAGCTGTCGACCCGTTCCCGGGTCCGCGCCAGCGCGGCGCGTACGCCCTCCAGCCGCTCCTCCAGCCGGCTGCGCCGGCCTTCGAGGATGCGCAGCCGGACGTCGGCGCGGGTGTGCGAGAAGAAGGCGAAGTGAACGCCGAACCCCTCGTCCTCCCACGACGCCGGACCGGCCTCGGTGAGCAGCTCCTGGAGCCGCTCCTTGCCCTCGGCTGTGAGCTTGTAGACGATCTTCGATCGGCGGCTCTGCAGGGCGATCGCCACGTTCGGCTCTTCGGGCGGCCTGTCCTCGATGATCAGCCCGTTGGCGAGGAGCTGCTTGAGGCAGGGGTAGAGGGAGCCGTAGGAGAACGCGCGGAACATGCCCAGCAGCATGTTGAGCCGCTTGCGCAGCTCGTAGCCGTGCATGGGGGACTCGTGGAGCAGGCCGAGGACGGCGAGCTCGAGCACGCCCGCACCCTTCCTGCCCATGTCCGTCCCGCTTCCGCCGCAGATGCCGATGTCTCGAACTGATGTATCGAGTGAATGTATCGACTCGATACATCGCAAAGATACGTAGGTCCCGGAATCTTGGCAACCCCGGGTCCGCGAGTAGGGCCTTTGGTGATCTTCCAAACGACCGGGACGCGTCGTACCCTGCTGCCATGTGGGGTCGGAGACACCACCCATGAGGCCCAGGCTCGTCGTGGACTACGGCCTGGCGAAGCGGGCCGCGCTGGCCGAGCTCCGTTCGGGCCACGTGACCAGGGACGACGCCTGCGACGCCCACCCCTATCTCCTCCGCGCCGCCCGCCATCACGGCGAGCCGACCGACAAGCCCTGCCCCGTATGCGAGCGCGAACGGCTCACGCACGTGACCTACGTATACGGGGACGAACTAGGCCGCTACGAGGGCCGCGTCAAGGGGGCCGCGGAGCTCGCGGCCATGGAACGTGAATACGGAGAATTCCGGGTGTATGTGGTCGAAGTATGCCAAAGTTGCGCCTGGAACCATCTGAGTGTGTCCTACGTGCTCGGACACGGAGAGGAGCCTCGTAGCCAGCGCGGATAGCTCCCCGAGCCCCGTTGCCGCCGAGGAAACAACTCCCAAACTGGACATTGCCCCTACGTGCACGGCCGTCACCCGCTCACCAGCCTGCACAGTACTCTTCGGACGGACGCACAGCCGTAACCCCGTAGATGAGGTCGCGTGAGTAACCCAAGCCAGCCCCGACCAGAACCACGGTCGCAGCGGCCGGGCGGGCAGAACACCCCCCGCTTCGGCAGTCCCGGCGCCCCCGGTGGGCCGGGGACCCCACCCGGTCCCCCCATGTCTTCCAACCCGTCCCCACCCCCGGGCTTCGGCGGCCCCCGCAGCAGCGGCCCCGGCCATCCAGGCGGCCCCGGAGGCCCCGGCCGTCCAGGAGGCCCGGGAGGGCCCGGCGGGCCGGGCGGCCCCGGCGGGCCGGGACGGCGTCCCGGGGCGGGGTTCCAGGAGCGCACCGGCTGGAAGCGCATCCTGCTGGGACGCGGCATCAAGCGCACCGGCTGGCGCCGCTACGTCCCCCCGTGGCGTGCCCTGATGGGCGTGGGCGTCCTCGGCTTCTTCGGGCTCCTGACGCTGATCGGCGTCGCCTACGCCAAGACGCCCGTCCCCGAGGTGGGCAACTCCGATGTGACCAAGACCGCCGCGATCTTCTACTACGCGGACGGCAAGACCGAGATCGGCCGTATCGGCAAGAACCGCGAGATGGTCACCATCCAGCAAGTCCCCGACCATGTCGAGGACGCGGTCATCGCCGCGGAGAACCGCAGCTTCCGCACCGACAACGGCTTCTCGATCAAGGGCATCTCCCGGGCGGTCTACAAGAACCTCTCCGGCGGCGAGACGCAGGGCGGCTCGACCATCACCCAGCAGCTCGCCAAGAACTACTACCTCAACAACGACCGGACGATGAGCCGCAAGTTCAAGGAGCTGTTCATCTCGGTCAAGCTCGAACAGGAGCTGGGTAGCAAGGACAAGGTCCTTGAGCAGTACCTCAACACCATCTACTTCGGCCGCAACGCCTACGGCGTCCAGGCCGCCTCGCGCGCGTTCTTCGGACGCCAGACGACGGTCCAGAAGCTCAAGCCGGACCAGGGCGCCCTGCTCGCCGCGATCATCCAGCAGCCCGGCAAGTTCGACCCCGACAGCGACGACAAGCAGGCCGTCAAGCAGACCGAGGCCCGCTACCGGTACGTCCTGGAAGGGATGCTGAAGACCGGCGCCCTGAACCAGCAGCAGTTCGACACCTACAGCAAGCGCCTCCCCAAGACCCGCGAGAGCGGCGGCTACGAGATGTTCGGCAACCAGCGCGGCTTCATGATCAAGCGCGCCATCAAGGAGCTCGGACGCCAGGGGATCCCGGAGAAGGTCCTCACCGACCAGGGCCTGCACGTCGTCACGACCTTCGACTACAAGAAGATGATCTACGCCAGGAAGGCCGTCGAAGAGACCGTCTCGGGCGTCAACCCCAAGAAGCTCGCCAAGAAGAACGTCCGGCTCGGGCTGGTCTCGGTCAACACCAAGAACGGTGAGGTCGAGGCCTTCTACGGTGGCCCGAACTATCTGGACGACAACGTCGACAACGTCTGGCAGGGGTCGGCCCAGGCGGGTTCGGCCATGAAGCCCTACGTCCTCGCGGCCGGGCTGGAGCAAGGGTTCAGCCTGAAGAGCCTGGTCGAGGGCCGTTCCGGCATGTGGTTCGACGGGACGGGCAAGGTCGTCCCCCGGGGGCAGGGCGTAGGGCCGTTCCCCAACAGCCATAACGCCAAGGGCGCGATCGACCTGGTGAAGGCCACCAAGGAGTCGGCCAACACCGCCTACGTCCAGCTGGCCCTCAAGACCGGCGTGCCCAAGGTGGCCGACACCGCCGTGTCGGCTGGAATCGACCCCTCCCAGGTGAAGCCGTTCCGGGGGCAGGTCGGCCTGGCGCTCGGCATCAACGACGTCCGCGCGATCGAGCAGGCCGCCGGGTACGCGACCTTCGCCAACGGCGGCACGTACCACCAGCCGCACGTCATCAAGAAGGTCCTCGACGTCAAGAACGGCCGCAAGGAGTTCAAGCGGCTGCGCTGGACGCACAAGGAGGAGGCGATCTCCGGGCCGATCACCCAGGACGTCACCCACGCGCTCCAGCAGGTCGTCAAGCCGGGCGGTACGGCGGTGCCCGCCGCGCTGCCCGACCGTCCCGTGGCCGGCAAGACCGGCACCACCGACGACAACATCGCGACGTGGTTCGTCGGTTACGTCCCGAAGATCTCGACGGCCGTGACGATGTTCAACGGCAAGCGCGATCCGGTCATCATCAACGGCACCGAAGTCGTGGGTGGAACCATCTCGGCCAAGATCTGGAACGCCTACATGGCCGACGCCACCCGGGGGACGCCGGTCGACCAGTTCCCGCCGCCCGCGTGGGTCGGGTCCCAGCAGAAGTGGGCCGAAGTCCCCAAGCCGCCCAAGAAGAAGAAGGAGGACGAGCGGCCCAAGTGGTGTGACAAGCCGTGGGGCCAGTTCGACCCCCGATGCCAGGAGGGTGGCGGCGGCGACCCCAACCAGGGGAACAAGCCCCCGTGCCAGACGCCGTTCCCGAACCCGAACTGCGACCCCAACAAGCCCCCGTCGCAGAACCCGCCGAAATGGTGGTGTAACTCACACCCCGACCATCCCGCGTGCCGCAAGGGCAACGGGGGTGGAGGTGACCCGGGTGACAACGAAGATGGTCCTATATGGCCAGAAGCACAGCAAACGCAGCAAAACCCACGCCGGGATGAGTAGCGTTATGTCATGACCTGGCGGCGGCCGGTCTCGTCCTCGCGGGCGTGGCCGGCCGCAGCCATGTAAACGAAGCGTTCCATCCACACGTCCTGGTGACGTAGGAAAACGATTGGGAGATGCCATGACCCGCGGGTGCGAGCGTTATTCGCGCGCACGGAAGTTGGTCATGAGGCGAACCCTCTGAGCCCTTGTGCAGCAGGCGGCGCAGTACGCTCGGACGACGCACAGCCGTACCCCAGTTGATGAGGTCGCGTGAGTAACCCAAGCCAGTACGGACCGGAATACGGAGACGGCCCCGCCCGCAGGGGGCCGGGACGACCCGGAGGGCCCGGCAGGCCCGGCGGTAACGAGGGCTCACGCGGCGTACCCAATAACTCACGGATGCCAGGCCCGCCTCCGCGTTCGGGTGGACGTCCCCAGGGTGGCGGTGGCCGTCCCCAGGGTGGGGGCGGTCGGCCCACTGGTGGCGGACGCCCGCCCGCACCGCCCGGGCAGCGCCGCCTCGGCGGCCCTCCCCCGGGGCAAGCACCCGGACGACGTCCCGGCGCACCCGTGCCCGCGCCTGTGCCCAACGGACGAACGAGCGAGATGCCCGTGGGCCCGGGCGCCGGACAGCGCCGCCCCGGTGGCCCGGGCGGGCCCGGCGGCCGTCCGGGCGGCCCGGGTGGACGTCCCGGCGGACGCGGTCCGGGCGGCCCCGGAGGTCCAGGCGACGGTCCGGGAGGGCGGCGCGGCAAGCGTGACGGCAAGCCCAAGAAGGAGGGCTGGCGCCGCTTCGTCCCGTCGTGGAAGATGACCGCGCTCATCGTCGCGGTCATGATGCTCGCGTTCGCGACGCTCGTCGGCGTGGCCTACGCGATGACGCCGATGCCTTCCGAAACCCAGGCGCACGCGACGAAGGAAGAATCGGTGATCTCCTTCCGCAACGGAGAGGCGCTCGCCCGGTTCGGTGTGCATCGCGAGAGCATCGCGTACAAGGACATCCCGGAGGTCGCTCGTAACGCCGTCCTCGCCGCGGAGGACCGGAACTTCTGGACGGAGCCGGGCATCTCGCCGACCGGCGTCGCTCGCGCGGTCTTCAACGCGGGAACGGGCGGCGAGGTCACGGGCGCGTCCACGATCACGCAGCAGCTCGCCCGCAACTACTTCAAGGGCCTCAGTCAGGAACGGACGATCAGCCGGAAGTTCAAGGAGATCTTCATCTCGATTCGCGTCGGGAACGAGATGAAGAAGGAAGAGGTCCTCAACCTCTACCTGAACACGGTGGCCTTCGGCCGTGGGGCGTACGGGATTCAGGCCGCCTCCCGCGCCTACTTCCACAAGCCCGTCAAGCAGCTCAAGGTGAACGAGGCCGCCATGCTCGCGGCGCTGATCCAGCGTCCGGAATACTTCCACACGCTCGGGGACGACAACCAGCCGGAGAAGAAAGCCCTGATCAACCGCTGGAACTACGTTCTCGACGGAATGGTCGAGAAAAAGTGGCTGTCCCCGGAGGAGCGAGCCAAACAGGTCTTCCCCAAAACGCAGAAAGAGTGGAGCGACGTCGACGAGGACGGCCAGACCGGTTACCTCAAGCAGCGGGTCCTGAACGAGCTCAAGACGCTGGGCATCACCCAGGCACAGCTGGATCTCGGTGGTCTGCGCATCAAGACGACCTTCGACAAGAAGTTGCAGGACTACACCGCCTCGGTCATCCAGCAGATGCGCAAGGAGAAGAACCTCAACAAGGAGATCCGCTTCGGGCTCTCCACGGTCGACCCCAAGACCGGTGGCGTGGTCGCCGCCTACGGTGGGCCCAGCTTCGCCAAGCAGCAGTTCGACGACTCCTTCCAGGGCAAGATCCAGCCCGGTTCGTCGTTCAAGCCGATCGTGCTGGCCACGGCGCTCTCGCAAGGCGTCAGCCTCAAGACCACGATGGACGGCAGTTACAAGCGGACCATCGCGGGCGGCACGTTCACCAACGACGCCCGCAGCGAGAACGGCGTCTACAACCTCACCCAGATGACCGCGATGTCCATCAACACCGCCTACGTCGAACTGGGCCAGAAGGTCGGCCTCGACAAGGTCGCGGAGATGGCCAAGAAGATGGGCATCCCCAAGAACACCCCGTCCCTCAACGACGGCGTCACCAGCCTCCCGCTGGGTGTCATCGACGTCACGCCGGTCACCATGGCCTCGGTGTACTCCACGTTCGCCAACGAGGGCAAGCACACCCCGGTGCATGTGATCTCCGAGATCACCGACAAGGACGGCAAGCCCGTCACCAACAGCGCCGGCAAGGTCATCAAGAAGAACCCGTACAAGGCGGAAGAGGTCTTCTCCAAGGACGTCGCGGCGGACGCCACGCACGCGATGCAGGCCGTCGTCCGCTCGGGTACGGGCAAGCTCGCCAGCCTCGGCACCCGTCCCGTGGCGGGCAAGACGGGTACGACCGACGCCAACAAGGCGGCCTGGTTCGTCGGCTACACCCCGCAGCTGTCCACTTCGGTCGCGATGTGGCGTCAGGGCGCCGACAACTCCCTGAAGTCCCTTCAGGGCATCGGCGGCTACAACCAGATCTACGGTGGTACCGTCCCGGCCGAGATCTTCAAGCGCTTCATGACCAAGGCCCTGGACGGACGCGAGATCGAGCAGTTCCCGCCGCCCGCCAACGGTGGCACGGTCGCCCCGTGGGCCGCCGCGAAGCCGAGCCCGAGCCCGAGCACCTCGGCATCGCCGTCGACGCCCACCACCTGTGAGCCGACCCAACCGGGCCAGGCTCCCCCGACCCCGCGTCCCGGCGAGCCGTGCCCGGAGACCAGCCCGTCGCCGACCCCGAGCACCACGACCAGCCCGCCGCCGACGGGCGGCGACAAGCCGTGCAACCAGGTCGGCATGCCGGTCGGCTGCAACCCCAACATCCCGCCGAGCAACCCGGCGCCCAAGTGGTGGTGCGCCAGCCACCCGAGCCACGAGGCCTGCCAGCGCGACCCCGACGAGGGCGAGCAGCCCCGCTGACCACCTGAACGCCGACGATCTCCCACTACCGAGGGAGGTCGTCGGCGTTTTCGCGCTCCTGTACGACAACCGCACTCGTCCGACACCGCGAGGAGGCCGCCGCCCCGGCGCGCCCAGGGTCAGCTCACTGTGTAGCGGAGGTGGGTGACGCCGATGCCCTCGATGACCGTGGGCTGTCCCAGCGTGATGGGGGCCTTGCTCAGGTTGGCGAAGAAGGGCACGCCCGACCCCAGCAGGACGGGGACGAGTTCGACGGTGATCTCGTCGAGCAGGCCGAGGTTCAGCAGTTGCTGGGTGATGTCGGCGGTGGCGACGCCGACGTTCCTGTCGCCCGCGACGGCCTTGGCCTGGTCGACGGCGCTCTCCAGGCCGTCGGTGACGATGGTGACGTTCGAGCCCTCGCGCGGCCACCCGTCCGGGACGCTGTGGGTCACCACGAACAGCGGGACGTCGCCCATCGGGTGCGTGCCCTTCCAGCCCCCGCCCTGGGTGACCTGGTCGAAGTACTTGCGGCCGCAGACGAGCGCGCCGTTGTTCGCGAACGCCTCGCTCAGGTAGGCCGCCGTCGCGGCGGACGTCCGGAACGAGAAGCCGGGCGCCCCCGTGGGCGTCTCGACGTCACCGGCCATGAACCAGCCGAAGACCTGCGCGGGGTTGTCGGAGGTGTCGGCCACGAAGCCGTCCAGCGACATCGACATGTTGGTGATGATCTTCGCCATGGTCGTGCTCCTTGTCAGCGGTGCGTTCTGCCTGGGAAAAGGCTCGCGTTTCGCGGGTCGCGGAACATCAGCCAGGTGGCCGATACCGGGTGAGCTGCAGGTTGACGATCGTCCAGCGGCCGTCCCTGCGGACGGCGACGACCGTGCAGACGAACTCCCCGCTCCAGTCGGTGCCCCGGTACCGGGCGCGCTGGGACTGGACGCCGCGCCCGACGGCCATGTGCGGGCAGCGCCGGATCTCGGTCGGGGTCCAGTCGAAGGCGTCCAGGGTGAGCTCGCCGAGGCGGTGCCGGTCGAGCCACTGCTCCTTGCCGAGCACGAACCCCCGCGGTCCGTCGCCGCGGAAATCGGCGGCCAGGACGTCGTCGAGTGATTCCACATCGCCTCTCGCCTCGGCGTCGCGCCAGCGCCGCAGCAGGTCGTCGAGCGTTCCGGTCACGGTGCCGACGCTCGCACGCCGGATGATCACGAGACATCGGCCACCTGGCCGATGTGCCGCGAACTGGGCAGAATGGTCCGCCCATGTCCAGCGACCCCACCCGTGATCGTCCGGACGGCCGATCTTCGATCCTGCCGACCGGCACCCTGACGTTCCTCGTCACCGGTGCGGCCGTCGCCGCGTTCGAGTCGGCGTCGGAGGCGGTGGCCGCCGCCATGGACGTCCCGTATGGCGCGCTGCACACCGGCGAGGCCCACGTCCGCGACGACGGCCGGTACACGGGCCCGGCGGTGCGCCGCTGCGAATACTTGGCGGAGCTGGCGGGGGAGGGCCGGACCCTGCTGTCCGCGGCGACGGCGCTCGCCGCGTCCCCGCCGGACGGGGCCTCCCTGCGCGACCTCGGCCTGCACCGGCTTCGCGACCTGTCGTCGCCGATCCGGATCTTCGAGCTGTGCCGCGGCGACGCCACGGAGGGCCCGCCGCCGCGGTCGCTGGACGCCGTCCCCAACAACCTGCCGATCCAGCTCACCGGCTTCGTGGGACGGGACGCCGAACTCGACGCGCTGCGCTCCCTGCTGGCGGGACACCGGCTGGTGACGGTCACCGGCGCCGGCGGCTGCGGCAAGACCCGGCTGGCGGCCCAGGTCGCCGCGCACACCGCCGAGCACCGGCCGGACGGCGTGTGGTGGGTCGACCTGGCCGCGGTCACCGATCCGGCACTGGTCGCCGAGGCGGCGGCCGCGTCCGCCGGGGTGTCCGTCGAGCCCGGCCTGGGCGCGACACGGTCGCTGACGCTGCGGCTCCGAGATCGGCGCGCCCTGGTGGTCCTGGACAACTGCGAGCAGATCCTGGACGGCGCCGCCGAAGTCGCCGACGCGCTCCTGCGCACGTGCCCCGAGGTGACGGTGCTGACGACGAGCCGCGAACCGCTCGGCGTCCCGGGGGAGGCGGTGTGGCGGCTGCCGTCGCTGGCCGAGGACGAGGCGCTGACCCTATTCGTGGAGCGCGCGGGGCTCGTCCGGCCCTGGTTCACGCTGGACGCGTCCAGCGAGTCCGCCGTCCGCACCATGTGCGCGCGCCTGGACGGCATCCCGCTCGCGCTCGAACTCGCCGCGGCCTGGCTGCGCACCCTGACGCCCCAGCAGATCGAGGCCGGGCTCGACGACCGGTTCGCGCTGCTCGTGCGCGGCCCGCGCGGCGCCGTCGCCCGCCAGCAGACCCTCGCCGCCTCGATCGCCTGGAGCCACGACCTGCTGGACGAGCCGGACCGGACGGCCTTCCGCCGGCTCGCCGTCTTCGCGGGCGGCTTCACCCTCGAAGCGGCCCGCGCGGTGAGCGCGGCCGACATGGACACGCTGGGACGCCTCGTCGACAAATCCCTGGTCGTCGCCGAGGAGCGAGACGGCACGACCCGCTACCGGATGCTGGAGTCGATCCGCCAGTACGCCGCCGAACGCCTGCGCGAAGCAGGCGAGCTGGACGCCACCCGCGACCGTCACCTCGGCCACTACCTCACCTTCGCGGAGTCGGCCGAGCCCGAACTGGAACGCGACGCCGACGCGTGGCGAACCCACCTGGAGACCGAGCGCGACAACCTGCGCGCGGCCATCGACCGGGGCCTGTCCGCGGACGACCCCGAGCCCGGCCGCCGTCTCGTCGCCGCACTGCCGTGGCTCTGGCACCTGAACGGCCACGGACACGAGGGCATCGAGCTCCTCCGGCGCGCGATCGAACGGGCACCCGACGACCGCTCGGTCCTCCAGGCCCGCCTGCTCACCGGCGTCGCCCTGGTCGCCGACACCGCCAGCCCGCTCGACCTGGAGTTCGACGCGTCCCAGCGTGCCCTGGAGATCGCCACCGAGCAGGGCGACGAACGCCTCCGCTGCCTGTGCCTGGCCCTGGCCGCCGTCGGGCAGCTCTACACCGACTTCGACGCGTCCTGGGAACTCGCCCTCCAGGCCGCCGAATCCGCCTCCAGCGCCGGCGACGGCTTCGTCCGCGACGCGGCGAGCGCGCTGCGCGGGATCGTCCAGCACCTGCGCGACCGCCACACGGAGGCGGCGCCACTGCTGCACGAGGCCACCGAAGGTCTGGTCCGGCGCCACCGGGGCGTGGCCGCCACGGCGGCCGCCTTCCACGCGTCCGGCGCCCTGGGCACCGGCCAGATACCCCAAGCCCACCAGCTCGCGGAACGCGCGGTGCACCTGGCCGAACCGCTCGGCGACGTCCACCGGGTCGGTGCCACCCTCAGCGTCCTGGCCCTGGTCCACGGCGTCCGGGGGGAGCTCGACGAGGGTTTGCGGCTGCTGGAACCCGTCCGGTGCCTGGTCGAGGCAGCCGAACACGAGGTCTTCGTCCCCGGCCTGGCCACGACCATCGGCACCCTCCACCTGTGGCGCGGCGACCTGGACGAGGCCGTCCATTGGCTCACCCGCGAGGCCACGTCCACCGACCGCGGCACCGAAACCTACCTCGCCGCCCGAGCCCTTCCCCTCCTCGGCGAGGCCCTACGCCACCTGGGCAGACCCGACGAGGCCACCGACGTCCTCCACCAAGCCGTCAGAGTCGCCCGCCACCTGGGCATGCCCCGCGCCCAAGCCGACGCCCAGGCCCAACAAGCCCACCTATCCACACCCCCCACCTCCGAGCAACCCACCCATCAGCCGCCCGTGGCCAGCGAGCGTCCCCACTCGCCCTCCCCGCAGGACGCGCGGCCTCCCTCGTCCCCCACGCGTGAGGAGCCCCTACCGCCCACCCCGCCCGACCAGCGGCCTCCCTCGCCCACCCCGCAGGACCAGCGGCCTCCCGCACCCGCCACCCAGGACGAGCGGCCCCATTCGCCCGCCACGCGGGACGAACGACCTCCCTCGCCCGCCCCGCGGGGCGAGCCGCAACCGCCCACCATGGCCGACCAGCGATCTGGCCTGCCTGCCGCCTCCGAGGAACCGCTCGACTTGCCCAGCGGGCGTGACCATCAGGTGCACTTGGCTGGCGCGGCCGACGAGCGGCCCCACTCGCCGACCTCGCGCGATCAGGGCGCGCACGCACCTGCGACGCGAGACGAAACCCCACCGCCCGGCGCGTCCGAGCAGCAGGCGCGCCTGCCCACAGATCCGGCGCGTGCAGCCGACCTGCATCACCAGGCCCTGGCCATCCGGGTCGAACACGGGCTGCGCACCCAATGGCCCGACAGCCTGGACGCGCTGGGCGCTCTCATGGCCCGCACCGAACGCCCTGCCGAAGCGGTGCGCATCCTCGCCGCCGCCACGTCGGCCCGGGACGCCATGGGCTGCCCGCGCCACCCGTTGAACCGTCCCGCCCACGACGCGACGCTGGCAGCCCTGCGCCAGGCACTGGGGGACGACGCGTTCGCCGAGGCGTGGGCGGCGGGCACCACTCTCTCCCCGGACGAGGCAGTCGCCTACGTCCGCCGATCCCGAGGCGCCCGCACCCGCCCCTCAACGGGCTGGGCCAGCCTCACCCCCACCGAACTCGACGTCGTCCGCCTCGTGGCCGAGGGCCTGAACAACCCCGAGATCGCCGCCCGCCTCTTCATGAGCCGCAGCACCGTGAAGACCCACCTCTCCCACGTCTACGCCAAGCTCAGCGTCAGCAACCGAACCGAACTCGCCACCCTGGCCGCCCCTCTCCTCCCCAAGTCCTGAGCGCCCGGGGGCGACTGAGTGGGGGAACCGGCACAGTGGGTGCTCTGCCGCCTCTGGCGCGGAGGCATTGTCCGTGGATCGGGTGTATCGCGGGCGTATTGAAAAGCGCATACGCCACGGCAACAGGCTTCCGTCTTCAGTAGAGGCATGAACCACAGTGCATCACTGCCAGTGCCAACCCGCCTTTCGCGCAGGTTTGGGCTCGTCAGTCGTGCTGCGATCGCCGGGCAGGGGATCCGGCCGGCGATCGACGACCGAGGCCCTGCGTGCGGCCTGACCCTTCGGCGGTGAGTTGTGGCGAATTCACCCTTGGGGATCAAGACGCGCGTCCTGGCGGCCGTCACCCGGCTCGTCGCGGTGCTGCTGGTGCCGATCGCCTTCTGCCGCGCACCGGGATGGGCCCGCTTCCTCGCCTGCCAATGGGCGTTGAGCCTGCGCTTCCCCGCTGAGGATCTGCGCGGGCTGGCGCCGGAAGCGCTGATGGCGTTCACGCATGCGCGGACCGAGGCTTTCTGGCGGGACGGGCAGCTGATCGGTCTCACCTCGGGCTATCGCGACGCGGGGGAACAGCGCCGGATCTTCGCCGAGGAGGTTCGCCGCACGGGCTCGGTGTCGGCGGCGCGGCGCCGGGTGCTGCCGCCGGAGGAGTCCAGCCATGTGCGGGGGCTCGCGCTCGACGTCCGGCCGACCGAAGGCGCGCGGTGGCTCGAACAGCACGGTGGACGGTACGGGCTCTACCGCGTCTACGACAACGAGTGGTGGCACTTCGAGTACCGCACGGTCGAGCCGGTCCGGCTGCCGCATCCGGATGCCGCCGCTTGGCTGTATGAGCCCGGGCCCGCATACGGGACGGGTCCGAGCTATGGCAATGAGCCCGCGCCCGCCTCCGAGACGGGTCGGAGCTATGACGGCGCGTCCTGGCAGTTCGAGACGCGTCCCGATGCTCTGTACGCGGATCCGGCGAAGGATCCGAGGATGCGTCCGTGAGCCGGGCCTCGGTCGCGGTGCCGCGCCGATCGGGTGCGTTGCGACCGCCGACCTTGCAGACGCTCCCCGTGGCGGTGACCGCGAACGTGGCCAAGGTCCGTGGGCGGACCCGGAGCACGATCATGGCCGTGGTCAAGGCCGACGGGTACGGCCATGGCGCCGTCACGGTCGCCAGGGCCGCTGTCGCCGCCGGGGCCGGGTGGCTCGGGACGACGAGTGTCGCGGAGGCCTCCGCGTTGCGCGGCGCCGGGTTGACGGTCCCCATCCTCACCTGGCTGCACCCCGGCGGCGTCGACGCCGAGACGGCGGCGGCAGCCCGGGTCGATGTCGCGGTCGGGTCGGTGGACGAGCTCGGCGCGCTCCTCGCCCAGGCCGCGCCGATGCTCAGGATTCACCTCCATGTGGACACCGGAATGTCCCGTGGCGGCTGCCCCCGCGCGCAGTGGGACGAGCTGATCGGTCTGGCCCGGCGCGGTCAGCAGGCTCGGCGGGTCCGCGTGGTGGGCATGATGGGCCATCTGCCGCTGGCCGACCGGGCCGACCCGGCGGCGAACGCGTCGGCGGTCGCCGATATGCGCGCGGCGCAGCAGGCCGCCCGGTTGGCGGGGCTCGGTTCGCCGCTGGCCCATCTGGCGGCCACGTCCGGGACGCTGACCGACCCGGCGACCCATTTCGGCATGGTCCGCGTCGGGGCGGGACTGGTCGGTATCGATCCGTCCGAGACCGTGGAGCTGCACGGCGCGTCCCGGCTGACCGCACCGATCGTGCACACGGCGGCCGTCGAGGCCGGGACGGCGGTCGGTTACGGCGGCACGTACGTCACCGACCGGGCCACCCATTTGAGCGTCCTCCCCCTCGGATATGCCGACGGGATCCCGCGAGAGCGCCTGCCCCAGGCCGGTGTCGAGATTCTCGGGCGCCGTTTCCCCGTCGCCGGACGGGTCTCCATGGACCAGATCGTGATCGATACCGGCGCCCTGTCCTTCCCGGTCGGGACGTCCGCGACCGTGTTCGGCCCGGACGGGGGCGCGACCCCGACCGTCCAGGAATGGGCGCGCTGGGCCGGGACCATTCCGCACACCATCGTCACCGGCATCGGGCCGCGTGTGAAAAGGAGCATCGCATGACACGGCGAATTGTGGTGATCGGCGGCGGAGAGAACGCCGAGCACGACGTCTCTCTGGCCACGGCCTCGGGTATCGCGCAGGCGCTGCACTCCGGCGGATTCGACGTCGACGAGCTGGTCATCGACCGCGACGGGCTGTGGCGGCGAGGACCCGAGGTGCTCGGGTCGCGGGCCGCCGGTTCGCTGGCGGCGGCACTGAGCGTCATCGAAGGTGCCGACGTCGTCTTCCCCGCGATCCACGGCCCGTCCGGCGAGGACGGGACGCTCGCGGCGCTGTGCGCCCTGACGCACACGCCGATGGTCGGCTCGGGCCTGCGCGCCGGAGCGGTCGGCATGGACAAGTGGACGACCAAGCTCGTGGCGCAGGCCATCGGAATCCCCACCGCTCCGGGACGGCTGGTGACGGCGGCGGAGATCGCCGATATCGGGTTCGAGTCGGACGTGGTGGTGAAGCCCGCCTCGGCCGGGTCGAGTTACGGTGTCGGCCTGGCCCGCGACGCCGCCGAGCTCCGCGACGCGTTGCGCTGGGCGGCGCGGTTCGACGACCGGATCCTGATCGAGGACGTCGTCCTGGGCCGGGAGATCGATCTGGCCGTCCTGCGTGAAGCCGACGGCCGCCGCTGGGCGTCGCCGCCGCTGGAGATCCACGCCACCGGCCTGTTCGACACGCAGTCCAAGTACGACGGGTCGGCCCGGTTCAGCGTGCCCGCCGACATCAAGGCCGCGGACCGCGCCGCCCTGGCCGCGGCGGCGGTGCGGATATTCGACGCGCTCGGCTGCGCCGGTGTCGCTCGCGTCGACTTCTTCCTCACCGAGCGGGGACCCGTCCTCAACGAGATCAACACCATCCCGGGCATGACGCCCCAGTCCCAGGTACCGAGGATGTTCGCCGCGGCCGGGCTGCACTACCAGGAGCTGGTCGCGCGCCTGGTCGACACCGCCACGGTGCCGGGACTCCGGAGTCCGGTGCTGACCATGTGAGGCCGCAGCCCCACAGGGGTGTCCACCTCCATGGAACGCGGTGGACGCCCTTGTCGAAGAACGCGACTCCGGGCCCGGGCATGTGGGCGTCCTTTCCCATAGTGGACGGTCCTTGAACGTCGTGGCGGAGGCAGGGGAAATCGCGCTCGCTGTAGCGGGTTGCATACGCCGGCGATATGCCACGCTGCCTAAGCTTCAGTAATGCGCGTGTTGATCGTGGAGGACGAGCCCTACCTGGCCGAAGCCGTACGTGATGGTCTGCGACTGGAAGCGATCGCCGCCGACATCGCCGGCGACGGCGACACCGCCCTGGAACTGCTCAGCGTCAATTCCTATGACCTGGCCGTCCTGGACCGCGACATCCCCGGTCCCTCCGGCGACGAGGTCGCCCGGCGCATCGTCGCCTCCGGCAGCGGCATCCCGATCCTGATGCTCACCGCCGCCGACCGGATCGACGACAAGGCTTCGGGGTTCGAGCTCGGCGCCGACGACTACCTCACCAAGCCGTTCGAGCTTCGCGAGCTCGTGCTGCGGCTGCGGGCGCTGGACCGCAGGCGCGGACGCGCCCGCCCCCCGGTCAGCGAGATCGCGGGCCTGCGGCTCGACCCCTTCCGCCGTGAGGTCTTCCGTGACGGACGCTACGTCGCGCTCACCCGCAAGCAGTTCGCCGTGCTGGAGGTCCTCGTCGCCGCCGAGGGCGGTGTCGTCAGCGCCGAAGAGCTGCTGGAACGCGCCTGGGACGAGAACGCCGATCCCTTCACCAACGCCGTCCGCATCACGGTCTCCGCCCTGCGCAAGCGACTCGGCGAGCCCTGGCTCATCGCCACCGTGCCCGGCGTCGGCTACCGGATCGAGACCGGTGCGGACCCCACCGATCCTGGCAGCGCACATGAATAGACTCCCCGGGCTCAGCGCCCGACTGAAACTCACCATCAGCTACGCCGGATTCCTCCTGGTCGCCGGCGGCCTCCTGCTGGCCGTCGTCTGGGTGTTCCTGCTGCGCTACGTTCCTGAGGGCACGGTCATGAACGGGCCCGGACGTTGCTGGCCCGACGGGCCGGCCCCGCCGTTCATCCCCAATCGGTCCGACCTGCAGCGCGCCTTCATCCCGCGCGCGGCCACGGCGATGATCTGCCTTCTGGTGTTCGGCCTCCTGGGGGGATGGCTGCTGGCCGGACGGATGCTCGCACCCCTCACCCGGATCGCGGACGCGGCGCGGCTGGCGGCCAACGGGTCGCTGTCCCACCGAATCCGGCTGCCGGGACGCGCGGACGAGTTCCGCGAGCTCGCCGACGTGTTCGACACCATGCTCGAACAACTCGAGTCCCACGTCAGAGAGCAGCAGAGGTTCGCCGCGAACGCCTCCCACGAGCTGCGCACCCCGCTGGCGATCTCCAAGACGCTCCTGGACGTCGCCAGCAGCGACCCCGCGCGGGACCAGGGCGAACTCATCGAGCGGCTCCAGACGGTCAACACCCGGGCGATCGACCTCACCGAGGCCCTCCTGCTGCTCAGCCGCGGTGGCCGCGGGAACTTCGCCCGCGAGCCCGTCGACCTCTCCCTCATCGCCGAGGAGGCCACCGAGATGCTGCTTCCCCTCGCCGAGAAGCGTCAGATCACGCTCGAGGTCACCGGCGACAGGGCACAGACCGTCGGCTCCGAGGCGCTCCTCCTACGGGTGGTGACCAACCTCGTCCAGAACGCCATCGTCCACAACCTCCCGACCGGCGGCACCGTGACGGTCCACACCGAAGCCCAGCCCAACGCGAGCGTGCTGCGGGTCGAGAACACCGGCCATCCGCTCCCGCCGGAACTGGTACCGACCCTCGTCGAGCCCTTCCAGCGCGGCACGGAACGCATACGCACCGACGAGCACGCCGGTGTCGGTCTCGGACTGGCCATCGTGCACAGCATCGTCCGCGCCCACTACGGGACCCTCCACCTCCTGCCCCGTCCCTCCGGCGGCCTCCTGGTCACGATCAGCCTTCCCCGAGCGCCGCAGACACCGTCCTTCGAGCAGGCCCCACCGGCTCTCTGACAGACATCCGGCAGCCCCCGCCAGGCAACCTCCGGCCCGGCCCCACGCGAACTTCGCGATGCCGCTGCGGGACGCGGAAACACGGCGGCACCGGCGGACTCGTCCCGCCACCGCGACTCCTGGACGTTCGTGCTGGCACGGACGAGTCGTCCAGCACCCGCACCAGCGGGCCCGTCGCGATCACCAGCGGGGACGATCTCACTGCCCGGCGCGCGCGCCGTCCCGCATATCGCGGGCATATCCAAAAGCGCATACGCCACCGCAACGATCTTCAGTCTTCAGTGGGGGGCGTGGACCGCGGCCATGGAACCGCGGCCTCGTGAGGTCATCACCAGAGGGAGCGCGTATGCCATACAAGAACGTTCGTCCGCCGTTGAAGAGGGCCGGTCTCGCCGCCGGCGCCGCCTTGCTGATGATGGCTCCCGCCGTGCCCGCCGCCGCCGACGCTCCGGTGCGGGGCGGGAACGTCCAGAAGGCGATGGAGGAACTGGCCAAGGCTTCTGGCGTCGTGGGGTCCGTCGGCGGCGCCTACATCGACGGGAAGTCCATCGGGCTGGGCAGCGGGGGCACCCGGCTGCTGGGCGGCCAGGGCGGGCCGATACCCGCGAACTCCCGCTTCCGGATCGGGTCGCAGACCAAGCAGATGGTCGCCACGGTGATGCTGCAACTGGTCAAGGACGGCAAGCTGGGCGTGGACGACAAGCTCGGCGCCCTGCTGCCGGAGGTGGTGGAAAAGGATCTGGTGGAACGGGCCGGCGAGATCACCGTGCGGCAGATGATCCGGCATACCTCCGGCATTCCCGACTGGTACTCCAAGCCGAACCCGGACGGGAGCGAGGGAGAAGACCCCACGTTCGACGTGTTCGACTTCACGACCCACTACCGGCCGCTGGATCTGGTGAAGTGGAGCCGCGACCGGCCCCGGACCGGGGAACCGGGCGAGAAGTGGTCCTACTCCAATACCAACTACACCCTCCTCGGCATGATCATCGAGCGCCTGAGCGGCCACGACCTGGCCACCGAGCTGCACAACCGGCTGTTCGGCCCGCTCGGGATGACCAAGACCTACCTTCCCCTCAAGCCGCCGGAGGGCATCCAGGGGCCGCACGGCCACGGCTACTACCCCGACGCCAGCGGCAAGCCGCGCGACGTGGACCGGTTCAACGCCAGCATCGCCGGGGCGGCCGGCGGAGTGATCTCCACCGCGCACGACGTCAGCGCCTACCAGCGGGCCTTCACCCAGGGCAAACTGCTGCCGCCGGAACTCCAGCGAATCCTCACCGACCGGCTGCCCGCCGCCGCGCAGTCCGTGCGCAAGAGCCGCAGCTCCTGCGGCGACGACCTCTACATCCTGGGCGGGTCCGGCCCCGGCTTCCTCGCCATGACCTTCTACTCCCAGGACGGCCGCCGCCAGTTCGCGGTGTCGACCACCTTGAGCGGCAAGGACCTCAGCGGGGCGGCCCCAGCGATGGGCAAGGCCATGGAGGCCGTCTTCTGCCCATCCTCCTAGCGGCGGCCCCGGCCGGTTCCGGAGGACGCCGGCCGCCCGTCCCCTAGCGCGGAAACGCGCCTGCCACCGCCGATGGAAAGCTCCGGCTTCCGCGGCGGGGGTGGCAGGACACCAGATCCAGGCTGGTCGCGGTGGTCTCGACCACGGACCGGAGAGCGGCGAACCCGCTACTCGTCCGCGCGGTGGACCACCGCAACCGGCCCACTCGCCGCACGCGTACGTCGTCACCGCCCCAGCCGATGCGGCCGTCGCCACGCGGAGGCTCGTCCGCAGTTCTGCATCCGGAGGCGGTTCACCACCTCGCCGCGGCCGCTCGCATCACGACGTTCGGCTGCGGCGGCGGGGCGTTGGTTTGTGTTGGTGATCAGGGTTCGGGGGAGCCAATAGTCTGCTGTCATGTCGTTGCCTTCCCCTGCAAAAGACGGCCACCCGGTGTCGGATCGTGAAGACGGCCCGAGTCGATCGGCGCGCTTGGTGCCGGTGCTCACGGGAGCCACGGCATTGGTGTGCCTGCTCGGCTGGTTGCAGAAACGGCCGTGCTCGACGACGGGGTTCGACTTCGTCAAGACGACGACGCGTGCCTGCTACACCGATATTTATCCGCTGTATTTCGTTCGGGGACTGAAGGACGGCCGGGTTCCGTATTTCGACCAGCTGAGCGGGCAGGACATCCAGTACGTCGAATATCCCGTGTTGAGCGGCGGCTTCATGCAGGTCGTGAGCCTGCTGGTGAAACCGTTCGGGGTGGACGAACGAGGCATGGCGTTCTACAACGTCACGGCGGCGATTCTGGCTTTGCTGGCGATCGTCGCCGTCCTGGCCACGGCCTATGCGGCCGGACGCAGATCGCTCAAGGCCGGGCTGATGGTGGCGCTTTCACCGGCGCTGTTGCTGACCGCCTACATCAATTGGGACCTGCTCGCGGTCGCGCTGACGGCGCTGGCGGTGGCGGCCTGGGCGAAGAGCCGTCCGGCGCTGGCCGGGGTGTTGCTCGGTTTGGCCGTGGCTGCGAAGTTCTATCCGCTGCTGTTCCTCGGGCCGTTGTTCCTGTTGTGCGTCCGGGCCGGGCAATGGCGCGCACTCGGCAGGCTCCTTGCCGGGACGGCGGGCGGCTGGCTGGCGGTCAACCTCCCGGTCATGATCTTCGCCTGGGACGGATGGCTGGAGTTCTACAGCTTCAGCCAGAAGCGCGGCATCGACTGGGGTTCGATCTTCTTCTTCCTCCAGGACCGCGGCATGTCCGGCCTGGAGGACACCAGCCGGCTCAACATGCTCGGCACCGGGACCTTCCTGGTACTGGCGCTGGGCATCGCCGTGCTGACCTTCGTCGCTCCCCGCCGCCCGCGGCTGCCGCAGCTGATGTTCCTGGTGATGGTGGCCTTCATGCTGCCCAACAAGGTGTGGTCGCCGCAGTACGTCCTCTGGCTGCTCCCCCTGGTCGCCTTGGCCCGCCCTCGCTTGCCCGCATACGTTGCCTGGCAGGTCGGCGAGGTCATCTACTTCTTCGGAATCTGGTGGTACCTGCTGTCGGTGACGCTGCGAGCGGAGGGGTCCGACCTTTCGTCCACCCTCTCGGCCGTCGCGACCTTCGACTCCCCGGAGCAGGGCATCAGCAACGACGTCTACTACGTGGCGCTCCTCGCGCGCTTCGTGACCGTGCTGCTGCTGGCGCTGCTGGTCGTGAAGGACATCCTCTTCCCGTCCGGCGATATCGTCCGGGACGGCGAGGTGGACGACCCGGCGGGCGGAATCCTGGACGGCACCCCGGACGCGTTCAGCCTCCGCACCGTCCGCCGCCGCCCCCTCGCCGCACCCGCGTGACCTGACCGCCGCCTCGGCGTCGGCGTTGCCGCCGGTGCGAGCCGCCGCCCCGTTTGCCACCTCGACCCCGACAGCGCACGTCCGGCCGGCCACGACGTGCGGGCGACCACCGCACAGCGACGTCGAGGCCGCCGTGCTGCGCACCGTCCGTCCGCCCAACTTGGCGACGAACACCTCCCGTCCGAGCTCGGTCGACGGTTGCGTCCCCGCCCGTGCACCGCTCCCGCTGCCGAGACACAACGCGTCCAGAATTTGGTTCGCGCGAAAGCGCGGGTGCCCCGGACGAACGCCCGGGGCACCGCTTGGCAGACGATCAGGGACGGAGGCCCCGGAAGAACGTGCGGACGTCTTCGGTGAAGAGGGCGGGGACTTCCATGGCGGCGAAGTGGCCGCCCTCGTCGAAGTCCGACCAGTGGACGATGTTGTGGCCGTACTCGGCGTAGCGGCGGATGGAGACGTCCCCGGCGAAGGTGGCGACGCCCGTGGGGGTGGTGGCGCGCGCCATGCTCCACTCGCCGCCCCTGTGCATGTTCTCGTAGTACAGGTTGGCCGACGAGCCGAAAGTGTCGGTGAGCCAATAGAGCATGATGTCGGTGAGCATCCGGTCGCGGTCGAAGATCTCCTCGGGGAGGGCCTCGACGGGGTGGCTCCACTCCTTGAACTTCTCGACCATCCAGGCGAGCTGGCCGACGGGCGAGTCGGAGAGGCCGTGGTTCAGGGTCTGCGGACGCGTGTACTGGAGGCGGAAGTAGCCGCTCTGCTCGGCCTCCCAGTGCTGGAGGCGCGCGACCCTGGCCTTCTCGGTGTCGGTGAGCCCGGCCATCTCCTCCTCGGAGACCTCACCGAAGGGCATGAAGCCGTAGGTGGCGGCGTTCACGTGGACGCCGACGACCCGGTCGGGGGCGGCGCGGCCGAGGTCGGGGGCGATGAAGGCGCCCATGTCGCCGCCCTGGGTGCCGTAGCGCTCGTACCCGAGGCGGTTCATCAGCTCGGCGAAGGCGGCGGCGATCCGGGTGGTGTTCCAGCCCGTCTCGGTGACGGGGCCGGAGAAGCCGAAGCCCGGCAGCGACGGGATGACCAGGTGGAACGCGTCGGCCGGGTCGCCGCCGTGCGAGCGGGGGTCGCTGAGCGGGCCGATGACGTCGAGGAACTCCACGAACGAGCCGGGCCAGCCGTGGGACAGGATCAGCGGAAGGGCGTCCGGCTCGGGCGACCGCACGTGCAGGAAGTGGAGCTGCTGGCCGTCGATCTCGGTGACGAAGTGCGGCAGCTTGTTGAGGGCGGCCTCGTGCTCGCGCCAGTCGTAGTCCGTGCCCCAGTACTCCGCGAGTTCGCGGAGGTAGTCGACGGGGACGCCGCGCGTCCAGTCGGAGGAGCCCGGCAGTGGAGCCGCCCAGCGGGTGCGGGCGATCCGGTCGCGCAGGTCGTCGAGGTCGGCCTGCGGGACGTCGATGCGGAAGGGGCGGATCTCAGTGGAGCCGGACATGGGTGGAGTCCCTTCTCTGGAACGGAGCGTTCTGTTCTCAGTTTAACAGAACGGAATGATCTATTCCAGTGTTCTGGAAGGTCAAGTCTTGCCGGGACGGGATGGATCGGCGGTCACTCGGGGTAGTCAACAGATCGTGCGGATCATGATCATCACTCTTGTCGCCACCGCCCTGGGCTTGGCCGGTCTCGCGGCTCCGCCCGAGAGCGGCGGCTCGGTCGTTCCGAAAACAGCGTCGGCGTCCGTCCACAACGCGGTCTCGGCCGCGACCGGTCCCCCTCGCATCCGAGCCCGTTCCGCCTACCTCGCCGACGCCGACACCGGCCGGACGCTGTGGCGCCGCGGAGCGCACACACGCCGTCCCATCGGCAGCATCACCAAGGTCATGACCGCGCTCGTGGTCATCCGCTCCGGACGCCTCGACCGCCGGATCCGGATCAGGCCCCGCCACACGGCCTACGCCGCCGCCCGGAACGGCTCGGTCGCGCGGCTGCGTCCCGGCGACCGCCTCACCGCCCGCGAACTGCTGAGCGCCATGCTGCTTCCGTCCGGATGCGACGCTGCCGCCGCCCTCGCCGACACCTACGGACCCGGGCACAAGCGGTTCGTGCGCAAGATGAACCGGACGGCCCGCGCCCTGGGCATGACGCGGACGCGCTACACCGATGTCGCCGGACTCCCCCAATCCCCCGGCCTCTCCACCGTCCGCGACCAGGTGACCCTAGGACGGTACGCGCTGCGCTACGCCGAGTTCCGCAACGTCGTAAGCCGCAGCCGACACGCCCTACGCCGAACCCGCGGCCACCACAAGTACGTGTGGCGCAACACCAACATTCTGCTCGGGGACTACCGGGGGATGATCGGCATCAAGAGCGGCTACACACGCGCGGCGGGCTACAGCTTCCTGTTCGCCGCGCGCCGCAACGGCCGGACGCTCGTCGGCGCCGTCCTCAACAGCTCCCGCACCCGGCCCCACTCGCGCTTCACCGACGCCACCCGACTTCTCAACTGGGGCTTCCACAGGGGGTGACGGACTGGTCGTAGCATCGCGCGCATGGGAAACCGTGAGGATCTGCTCGCAGGGGCCAAGCGATGCCTGTACGAGAAGGGGTACGCGCGGACCACCGTCCGCGACATCGCCTCGGCCGCCGGCGTCAGCATGGCCGCCATCGGGTACCACTTCGGCTCCAAGGAGGCGCTGCTCAACGCCGCCCTGGCCCAGGCCAACAAGGAGTGGGGCGACGAGCTCGCGCGGGCGCTGGCCACCGAGATCGATCCCGGTACCCCGCCCCTGGAACGATTCGAGGCGATCTGGACCCACGTCATCGGCTCGATGGCCGAGCACCGCCGCCTGTGGGCCGCCACGTTCGACACGATCGGGCAGGTCCAGCACGTCCCGGAGATCCGCGACCGCCTCGCCGAGGCCCTCGCCGAAGCCCGCGTCGGCCTCGCCGAAGGCTTCGGGGGAGTCGAACCGGGCGCCGAGAACGTCTGGGCCATCGGCTCCTTCTACCAGGCACTCCTCACGGGAATCGCCGCCCAGTTCCTCATCGACCCCGACCGCGTCCCCACCGGCCACGAACTAGCCGAAGCCCTACGCGCGATAACCAGCACCACCCCCACCTGACGAACCACAACCCCGGCGGGACGCGGGCGTGCGATAACGGGAGGCGAATACGCCTTGTGGAGCGTTAGCGTGCGGCCATGGGTCCTGATCTTCCTCCCGGGTGGGAGCGGGTCGTCCGCGAGGCGCTTGCTGCCGTCCGTCCCGACCTCGCCTCCGGCCCGCTGCGTCCGCTGGGCGCGGGATTCACCAGCATCGCGCTGCTACTCGACGGGCCGGACGCGTACGTCCTGCGGTTTCCCAAGAACCAGGACGGCGCCGACGGGGCCGAGCGCGAGGCCAGGTTGCTGCCCGAGCTCGCCGCCCGGCTGGACGTCCCGATCCCCCGCTTCGCGTTCACCGCGCCCAACCCCTTCGGTCCGGGCGATTTCCATGCCTACCCCCTCGTCCCGGGTGATTCGCTCTCGGAGGACGAGTGGCGCGAGCGCGGCCTCCTGGACGAACCCGACCCGCCCCGCCAGATCGCGGAGATGCTCGACGCCGTCCACTCCTTCCCGATGGACCGCGCCAAGGAACTGGGCGTGGAGGAGTGGGACCTCCGCGCCACTTTCACCGAGCAACTGGCTCCCCTCCACGCCGAGGTGCTCCCTCTCCTGTCCCCCTCAGCGGCAAAAGCGCTGCTCACGGCCTGGGAAGGCTACGTGGGGGACGACGCCAACTTCGACTACGAACCCACCCTGATCCACGCCGACATCAGCCTCGACCATCTCCTGGTGACCGGCACCCGCATCACGGGCCTGATCGACTTCGGGGACGTCACGATCTCCGACCCGGACTACGAGTTCTGCTACCTCTGGCCCGAGGCCGGCCGCGATTTCGTCACCCGGGTCCAGCGGCACCGCGGCCTCGCCCTCACGCCGCGCCTCGAAGCCAAACTCCGGTTCTGGACGCTGGCCGACCCGGCCACCGACCTCCTCCACGCCCGCGAGCACGACCTCCCCGACCTTCACGCCGAGACCCTCGTCTACCTCCGCGACCTCCTGGACGACTGACCCAGAGCGGGGCGGAACGGCGCCCCGCCGTCCCGCTTCGCGTTCAGCCGCCGTTCCGCTTCGCGTTCAGGCGCCGTCCCTCCGCGCGATCGGGCGCCGTCTCGCCGCGCGTTCAGCCGCCGTCCCGCTTCGCGTTCAGCCGCCGTTCCGTCGCGCGTTCGGGCGCCGTTCCGCCGCGCGTTCGGGCGCCGTCCCGTCGCGCGATCGGGCGCCGTTCCGCCGCGCGATCAGCCGCCGTCCCGTCGCGCGTTCGGGCGCCGTTCCGCCGCGCGTTCGGGCGCCGTTCCGCCGCGCGTTCGGGCGCCGTTCCGCCGCGCGTTCGGGCGCCGTTCCGCCGCGCGATCGGGCGCCGTCTCGCCGCGCGTTCAGGCGCCGTTCCGCCGCGCGATCAGCCGCCGTCTCGCCGCGCGATCAGGCGTGGGCCCGCAGAGCCGCGATGAACCAGGCGAAAAGCGGACTCAACGACGGCATCTGGGGCCAGCCGTTGATGATCGCCAGCAGGTGCCAGTAGCGCTCCGCGCGCGGGTCGTTGCCGATCTCCATGCGCTTCAGCAGGTCGAGGCGGAACTCCGCGGTGTCCGCCTTGCGGTACGCGTTCGCGTACGCCGCGACGATCTCGTCCAGTACCGGACGGGCCTCGGGCGAACCCGGCTCGATCCCCGCCTCCTGGGCGCCGCGCACCTTGTCGCGGGTGACCTCCACCAGGCCCTGCATGTCATCGGGGGCCTCGTTCCGCGCGATCTCGGCGGTCTGCTGCTCCATCATCTCGCGGATCCTGGCCTTGAACCCGGCGTCCTGGACGAGTTCGGCCAGCTCGACCCAGGCGTCCACCTGCTCGGGCTCGGGATCGTCCGGCAGGTCCGGCATCCCCGCGCGCATCTTGGCGGCGAATTCCGGGTGGACGTCGAGATCGCCGAAGACCTCGTCGATGAAGTCGCCGATGATCCGCCTGCGCTCCTCGTCGGACAGCTGGGCGAGCTTGTGCATGAGTTCCATCTCCTCAGGACTCGAGCCTCGTTTGGCCACCGCGCGCAGCACGGCCCGCCGCAGCCGCAGCGTCTGGATCTGGACGTCCAGCGCCTCGGCATGCGCGCCCGCGACCTCCGGGATCGTGACCTCGCGCGCCAGCACCCGCTGGACGGTCGCGAGGTCGACGCCGAGGTCGCGCAGCGTGCGGACCAGATCCAGACGCGCCACCGCGTCCAGGTCGTACAACCGGTAGCCGGCCTCGGTGCGGCCGGTCGGCGGCACCACCCCCGCGTCGGAGTAGAACCGGATCGTCCGGACCGCAAGGCCGGTGCGGCGGCTCAGCTCGCCGATCGTGTAAAGGGTGTCGCCGTCCATGCCCTTCACCTTCCTGTCTCCAGTCAGTGGAGACTCAAGTCCCGAGGTCAGGATGCCGTAGCGCGCGTCGGTGGCCTGTCCCGGCCGGGCGCCGTGCGACGATCACGAGCGTGAGGACGGTCGTGGCGGCGCTGGTCGTGGCCCTGACGCTCGGGGCCTGCGCGCAGGACACGCTCCCCGTCGTCCGGCAGGACGGCCTGCCGCCCGAGGCGCGGTGGACCCTCCGGCTCATCGACCAGGGTGGACCGTTCCCCTACCGCCAGGACGGGTCGGTCTTCGCCAACCGGGAGGGCCGCCTACCGGAGGAACGCTGCGGCTTCTACCGTGAATACACCGTCCCGACGCCGGGCTCGCATGACCGAGGCGCGCGACGCATCGTCACCGGGGCCGACGGCGAGCGGTACTACACCAGCGATCACTACCGCGCGTTCGCTCGCGTGGCGGGGAGATGACGTGGACGCATTGACCGATCTCCTGGAAGGACGCCGGAAGCCGGGCGTCTACCAGGTGCCCTCCCTCAACAGTAAGGAAGACCTTGCCGCCAAGGCAGGGTGGCGCGTCTTCCGGCTGGACGGCCGGATCGCCGCCGACAAGGACGCGTTCCTGCGCCTGGCCGCCGACGCCTTCGACTTCCCCGAATGGTTCGGCGCCAACTGGGACGCCCTGGAGGACTGCCTGACCGACCTCGCGTGGGCCCCCGCCGACCGCGGCTACCTGGTGTTGTACGAGGGCTGGGCCGCGCTCGCCGACAACGACCAGGCCTCGTTCCGCACCGTCCTGGACGTTTTCGCCGAAGCCGTCGAGAAGTGGCGGGACACCGGGACCCCCATGGCCGTGCTCCTGTCGAGCTACGGCGTCGAGGTGGCCGGTGTCCCCAGGCTTCAGTAGTTGGAACTGCTGTTCTCGGCGCCCACGAACGCCGCGATCAAGCCCACGTAGAAGAGCAGGATGAGCACCCAGATGACGGTCACGATGTAACCGAGGATCAGACCCGCCACGGCCATCCCGTGGCCGCCCTCACCGGTCCGCTTGATCTGCCCCAGCGCGACATGGCCGAAGATGACCGCGAACGGGCTGGCGATACCGCACAGCAGGATGCCGACGATGCCGCAGACCATCGAGGTCGTGGCCATCCCGTTGGTCGGCGGGGCCATGGGCATCGAGCCGTAGTAATGGTGGTGTTGCTGCTGCTTCGCATACGGATCCTGGGGCTGATAGCCGCCATACGGGTCGTACGGGGGTTGTCCCATTGCCATCCCGATCGTTTCGTGCGCCCGCCGCCCTGGACGTCCCGCGTGCGCTGGGGCTGAGGTTCGGATTATGTCAGTGTGGCCTGAACTCGTGAATTGTCCATGTGGTTTGATGCACCACCGGACCTCCGAGTTCCCACCCGTCCGAAGTCAGCGGGCCGAGGCCAGGTCAGGCCAGTTTGGACCGCAGCCACGCGATGTCGTCGGCCTGCCCGTCGGACGGCGTCTCCACGATCACCGGAGCGCCCGCCGCCCGGACGACCCCGAGGATCAGATCCGGCTCGATCTTGCCCGTCCCGATGTTCGCGTGCCGGTCGGCCCCCGACCCGAACGTGTCGCGGCTGTCGTTGCAGTGCACCAGGTCGATCCGCCCGGTGATCGCCTTGATCCGGTCGACGGCGTCGATGAGCTCCTCGCCCGCCGCGTGCGCGTGGCACGTGTCAAGGCAGAACCCCAGCTTCGACTCCAACCCCTCAATCCCGGACAACACCTCCCACAACCGAGCGATCCGGTCGAACTTCCGCGCCATGGCGTTGTCGCCACCCGCGGTGTTCTCGATGTACACCGGAATCGGGCATTCAAGCCGCTCGAACACCTTTCGCCAGTTCTCGTAACCCGTCTCGGGATCGTCCGCCTTCAGCACATGCCCGCCATGCACGATCAGCGCCTTCGCCCCGATCGAGGCCGCCGCCTCCAGCTGCTGCGAAAGGATCTTCCGGCTGGGAATCCGGATCCTGTTGTTCGACGTCGCCACGTTCACCGTGTACGGCGCATGCACATAGACCTCGACGTCAGAATCCCGAACCGCCTCAACCCCTTCAGGCAGCACCGGCTTCTTCCACCCCTGCGGGTCCCCAAGGAAGAACTGCACGACATCCGCGCCCCTGGCCCGGGCACCGTCGAGCGGATTGACCTGATCGACATGAGCTCCAATGCGCATACCCCGACCCTAACCCTCTCCACCGACATCCACTCCCAGCCCACCCACCCGCGTCCCGCCCCCACCCAGCCCACCCACCCGCCCACGCCTTGTCCGCCGCAGATCCCGCCCAATTCACCCCTGCCCACGCCCGTCCTGCCTGCGCACTGTCCTGTCCCACACCGGCTAGCCGCCCGCGTACGCCCGCGCGCCGCCTTGTCCACCACACGGCCCGCCCAAACACGCGCCAGCCCGCGCCCGTCCTTGCCCGCGCCTGCCCTGTCCGAGCACTGTCTGCCGCGCACAGCTTGTCCGCCGCCCCCGCCCGCACGAGTCCCGCCCGCGCACGCCCTCTCACGCACGGTCCATCCGCACGCGTCCTGCCTACGCACGGTTTTCCCCACGCGTCCAGCCAGGCTGTGCTCCGGCCAGCGCCCGGACCGCCATGTACCCGGACTGGACGCCCCTTTCGCTGAGCGCGCTCGGCTGTGTCAGGCGCCTCGGATCGAGGCAGGTGCGCCGGACCTAGATCAGCGCGCTCGTGCCAGTCAGCTCGTTCCGTCTACCCCGACATCTCAAGGCATGGGCTGCGGACCCCGATAAAGGTTGGGCACAGCCGGACGGACAAGGCCCAGCAGGCGTGGACGGCTGCAGGAGGACGAACTGCACAGCAGTCCCGGGTGAACAAGCCATTCACCGGTGGTGGGACGAGCCGTCCGGGACGGGCCGTCGCCTAGCGCTGGCCTACCGATCAGGACTCCTCACCGAACGCGTCGCCATCCGCGCGGCCTACGCGGTTCACGGTCCGGCTGGTGAGGAAGGGCCTCGTCCCGGCACGGCAACAGGGCCACACCTCGGTGGGCCACGCACCGCCGCGTCAGGACGAGGGCACGCGGATTGGGGCACTCTGCGGCATACGGGGACGCGCCCACGAAGATTGAGCGGTGGCCGGGCAGGACGCGACGGGCCAGCCCAGTGGGCCAGGGCTAGGGCTGGCTGCCTCCGGGGACGGGCGTGGGCACCGGCCGCCGCGAGTGTTAGGGGTTGAAGCCGCCGTGGCGAAGGGCGAAGGCGGCGCCGACGAAGGAGGCGATCATGCCGATGACGTTGAGCCAGCGCTCGCCGGTGGTGGCCGAGATCATCTGGGAGTAGAGAGCCAGGGGCAGGCCGATCACGCCGGCGATGGCGCCGAAGAAGTGCGTGTCGGGGATGAAGCCCAGGACGAGGGCCAGCAGGCCGATCGTGATCGCCGCGACGGCCAGCGAGTTCTCTACCGGGTGGCGTTCTCCGTCGGTGTTGAGGCTCAGGGTCGAGCGCCTCTTCCCGGCGACTTCATGTGGCATCGGGGGCACCTCCTCCGAACGTGGACGTGTCGCCGTCCCCCTCGCGGTCCGGCGACCGTGCCGTAGAGAGATGCCCGGGAGGACGAAGGATCAACCAGGGCCGGACGAGCGGAAAATGTCGGTGGCTCCGGGTAACCTCGAACACGGATTCGAAGGACGGGCTCGGGGGCCGTCCTTCGGCGGCGAGTCAGGAGGTGCACGAGGTGAAGAACGGCGAACTGACGATCATCGGCGACGCCGAGCTCGTCGAGGAGCTTTCGGCGCTCACGACGCAGACGGCGCGCATGCGCGCGCGGATGGCCGACATCATGGCCGAGCTCGAACGCCGCCGCTGCGCCAGACCCGGTGCGCGGTCGCGTTCTT
Organism: Spirillospora sp. CA-294931; assembly: GCF_050946795.1. GTDB lineage: Bacteria > Actinomycetota > Actinomycetes > Streptosporangiales > Streptosporangiaceae > Spirillospora. The sequence goes on along the minus strand of NZ_CP192006.1, from coordinate 9,132,657 downwards.
GATCGCCGTTCTCGTCCGTCCGATCGGCGCGGACCTGGGCCGTCACGCTGCCAACTCTTGGTAGCCTGTATCGGTCTCGCGGCAGATGCCCTGGCCACCTGGCCGGCACCACCGCCGCGACGGACGCAAGAGCCCTCCTGTCACGGAGAGACCGTGACCGCACCAGTCCAGAGGAGGTAGGGACACAGCATGCGTCGTTACGAACTCATGGCCATCCTCGACCCCGCCATCGACGAGCGCACCGCTTCCGCGTCGCTCGACCCGTTCCTGAAGGTCGTCAAGGACGGCGGGGGAAGCGTGGAGAAGGTCGACGTCTGGGGTCGGCGCCGTCTGGCGTACGACATCCAGAAGAAGTCCGAAGGCATCTACGCGGTGGTCGACCTCTCGGCCGAGCCTGCCACGGTCAAGGAACTCGACCGTCAGCTCAACCTGAGCGAGTCGATCCTGCGTACGAAGGTCATCCGCCCCGAGGTCCACTAACACCACCAGCCGGAGCGAGCCCCATGGCAGGCGACACCGTAATCACGATGGTCGGGAACCTCGTGGAGGACCCGAATCTGCGTTTCACCCCCAGCGGCCAGGCGGTCGCGTCGTTCCGCATCGCTTCGACGCCGCGGTTCTTCGACCGCCAGTCGAACGACTGGAAAGACGGCGAAGCCCTCTTCCTGACCTGCAATGTCTGGCGGCAGGCAGCGGAGAACTGCGCCGAGACCCTGCAGCGCGGCATGCGGGTGATCGTGCAGGGGCGTCTCAAGCAGCGGTCGTACGAAACCCGCGAGGGTGAGAAGCGCACCGTCTTCGAGATCGAGGTCGACGAGGTCGGCCCGTCGCTGCGCAACGCCACCGCCAAGGTCAACAAGACCCAGCGGCAGGGTGGCGGCGGCGGTGGCGGCGGCTTCGGTGGTGGTGGCGGCGGAGGCTACGGCGGCGGTCCCGGTGGGGACAGCGGCGGTGGCTTCGGCGGCGGCCAGCAGCAGGGCAGCCCCGGCGGTGGCGGCGGCGCCCCCGCGGACCCCTGGGCCACCGGGGGCGGCGGTGGCGGCGGCGGTGGATTCTCCGACGACCCCCCGTTTTAACTGACAATCACGTCCATTCCCGCGCGAGCGGGGCTCTCATCAAAGGAGCACCACGATGGCGAAGCCACCTCCTCGCAAGCCGAAGAAGAAGGTTTGCGTTTTCTGCCAGGAGAAGATCTCCTACGTCGACTACAAGGACACCGGTCTGCTGCGGAAGTTCATCTCCGACCGCGGCAAGATCCGTGCCCGCCGTGTGACCGGCAACTGCACCCAGCACCAGCGGGACGTCGCCACGGCGATCAAGAACGCCCGTGAGATGGCGCTGCTGCCGTACACCAGCACGGCGCGATAGGAGTCCGACGTGAAGCTCATCCTGACTCAGCAGGTCTCCGGGCTCGGTGAGCCCGGCGACGTCATCGAGGTGCGCGACGGCTTCGGCCGCAACTACCTCGTCCCGCGCGGGTTCGCGATCAAGTGGACCCGTGGCGCGGAGAAGCAGATCGACTCGATCAAGAAGGCACGTTCGGCTCGCGAGATCGCGACCGTCGAGCACGCCAAAGAGGTCGCCGGTCAGCTCAAGTCGCTCAAGGTCACGCTGCGCACTCGTACGGGCAGCAACGGCCGCCTGTTCGGCGCGGTGACCGCCGCCGACATCGCCGAGGCCGTCAAGGCCGCGAACGGCCCGGACCTCGACCGGCGCCGCATCGAGATCGGCAACCCGATCAAGACCGTCGGCACCCACCGGGTCAGCGTCCGGCTGCACTCCGACGTGGACGCCGCGATCGAGGTCAGCGTCGTCGAGGCCTGACCACCTGGCACGACACGGCCGGGACCCCGCTCGGGGTCCCGGCCGTTTCCGTTTCATGTGAAACGCCCCCGGATTGCCGCATCCTTGGAGACCGTCCTCACGGCCACTACCTTCCGTAAGTGGATCTTCACGCCACGGAAGGGGACCAGTGTCCGCACACCCGGAGGGAAAACCGAACAGGCGGACGGTGGTGGGGATCCTCGGATTCGGCCTCGTCGACCTGCTGCTCCTGCAAAGCAACGACGCCCTGGCTCACACCGACCCCGACCCGCCCGATGACCTCGACCCTCACGCCGCTTGGAAACGCGACTACGAGGAAGCCGCCGGCCCCGACCTCCGCGGCGAGGTTCCCACCTACCCCGCGTATCTGAAGGTCCCGCCGAAGATCCACGGCCGCGCCGCCTGGAAAGCCAAGCCGCCCCGCCGTCCCGCCAAGATCCTCGGCCGCGCCCCGGACCACATCGTCGTCCACCACACCGACAGCCCGAACACCTCGGACCGCTCGCTGGCCCACGCCTACGACCTGTCCCGCAGCATCCAGCGCTTCCACATGCAAGGCCGCGGCTGGGACGACGCCGGCCAGCAGCTCACCATCAGCCGGGGCGGCCACATCATGGAAGGCCGCAACCGCAGCCTCGCCGCCATCCTCGCAGGCCAACACGTCGTCGGCGCCCAAGCCCTCCACCACAACGACCACACCATCGGCATCGAGAACGAGGGCAACTACACCAAATCCAAGGTCCCGCCCCCTCTCTGGGACGCCCTGGTGGACACCTGCGTCTGGCTCTGCGCCGTCTACCGCCTAGACCCGACCAAAGCCATCGTCGGCCACCGCGACCTCGTGGACACCGACTGCCCCGGCAATCTCCTCTACGCCAAGCTCCCCACCCTCCGCCGAACCGTCTCCACCCGCCTCACCACCCCGAGAAAGCCAGCCCAAAAGCCCAAGCCCAAACCCAAATCGAAACCCAAGCCACCCTCAACCACCAACCCCAAGCCCCGCTCCTAACCCAACCCAACTCCCGCCCCACCAGGACGCCCTCAACCCAGCCCATCCACCACGGACACCTAGCCCAGCAACCCAACCCACCCACTCCCACCAGCCCACACACACCCAGCCCACACACCCAGTCCATCCACACCCAGTCCATCCACACCCAGTCCATCCACACCCAGTCCATCCACGCTCGGCCCGTCCGCGCTCGGCCCGTCCGCGCTCGGCCCGTCCGCGCTCGGCCCGTCCGCGCTCGGCCCGTCCGCGCTCGGCCCGTCCGCGCTCGGCCCGTCCGCGCTCAGCCCGCTCGCGCTCAACTCGTCCGCATCGAGCCTTCCAAGAAGGCCGAGCCGCCCGTACTTAACTCGTCCGAGCGGTGTCCGCTCGCGTTTGGCCCGCTTCGCCGGGCCCGCCTGCATTCGGTTCGTCTAGATCGGTCTCGCATACCGTCTGCCAGTCACCCGACCCGTCCGCGCGGGCCGCGCTCACGTTCGGTTCGCTAGGCGAAGCCCGTTCGCGATCAGTTCGTCCACATCAGCCTCACAAGGCGCCCACCTGCTGAACTCAACTCGTCAACGCGGGGCGCGCTCACGTCTTTCACTTGACCGGGCGGTTCGCGTCCAACCCGTCCACGCCGGTCCGACGGCGTTTGGATCGCTGCGCCTGGCTGCTCTGCCGCAGCTCATCCGCGCTGGTCGCGCTCGTGTTGGTCCGCTTCGGCGGCCCGTTCGCGTTCAGCTCGTCCGTGCTGGGCCTCTTCGCGTTTGGTTTGCTTGGCCAGGCCGTTCTGCATTCAGTTCGTCTACATCGGCCTCGTATAGCGGCTGCCCACTCGCACTCAGCTCGTCCGTTCGGCCGCGCTCACGTTTGGTTCGCTAGGCGAAGCCTGTTCGCGATCAGTTCGTCCACATCAGTCTCGCCAGGCGCCAGCCCGCTCGCATTCGACTCGTCGACGTGTGGCGCGCTCACGCCTGGTTCGCTTGGCTGGGCGGTGCGTCCGACTCGTCCACGTCGGGGCGAGTGAGTTTGGTGCGGTATGCCGACCCGTTCGCATTGAGCTCATTCGCGCCGGTCGTGCTCGCGTTTGGTTCGGTATGCCGGGCTGTTCGTGTTCAGCTTGTCCGCTTCGGTCTTGCAAGGCGCGAGTCGGCTGGCGTTCCGCTCGCCCATGCCAGTTCAACAACCGCGTCCAGTGCGGTGCTCTGCATGATTGCGTTGGGCTTTCCCGTGTCCGGTTTGGCTTGGCTAGCCGGTTTGTGGCCGCATGCGTCGAGTGGCCCGGTGCGAGCGTTCGCGTAGATGAGGGTGAATGATGCGCCAGCTTCGATGTTTGGCGCCGAGTGTGGCAGCGCTGGACGGACGGTGCGGCGTGCCTTGGGCGTATTGGCTTGCCTGTGGACGGCGCGTTCGTAGGGCTGCTCGTGGTGGGGGCTTGGGCGCAGCTGGCTTGGGCGGGTGGGGCTTTGTCGTGAGCAGGTGGTTCGTGTTGAGGGCGGCGCGTGGGTTTGGGTGGAAGTCGTTTCGGCGGGTGTGTGCTTGCTCGTAGTTGGGTGGGGCGCGCTGGGGCGGTCGGGTTGCGTTGGACGTGTTCAGGAGGGGTCAGGGTGGGTGCGGATGTGTCGCTTGGCCTTGGTTGGGAGGGGGACGGTGGCTCGGAATTTGGGGCATTGCTCCAAGGCCTCGCCGTGGGCGCAGGTGAGGAGGTGGCTCAGGTAGGTGCGTGCCGCTTCTAGCTGGGCCATGTGGGCTTCTAGGGCGGTGATGCGGGCGCGTACGGTTTCCTGCCATTGGCGGCCGGGGGCGCGGCGCCGGAGAAGGGTGTCGATCTCCTCGATGGACATCTGGCCGGTCTCCCGCCACATCTTGATCAGGGCCACTCGGTAGAGCTGTTCGGGGTCGTAGAACCGGCGCCCGGAGCGTCGGTGGGGTTCCAGCAGCCCGCGGCGCTCCCAGTAATGCAACGTGGAGATGGGCACCTCGAACAGTTCGGCGGCCTCCCGTATCGGGGTCAGGTCGTGCATGCCGTCATGATTTCGCACCGATCTGGTGGCGCGGGGAGTCGGGGTCATATTGGCTCGCGATGGCGACGGGGCTCGGACTCGCTTTCCAGGGAGTTGACGGATGCGGGATGGGCCGGGGGACGGGAGGCGTTGTAGGTGGGCGACACGCGTCCCGTTGGAATCTGGAGGAACATCCATGCAGCTCACAGCACATTTGGAACCCGCCGATCGCGAGCGGGTCGAGGAGCGGCTGCGGCGCAATCTGATCGCGTGGTTGACCTCCGTGCGGCCGGACGGGCAGCCGGTCAGCGTTCCCGTCTGGTTCCTGCTTCGGGAGGACGGGACGATCCTGCTCTACAGCCAGCCGGGGAAGCAGAAATTGCGCAACATCGAGGCCAACCCGAAGGTGAGCTTTACGCTCGATGTCACCGATATCGGCCGGAACATCGTCCGGATCGAGGGGACGATCAAGCACGCTCCAGAGCTGGCGGCGGCGAACGAGCAGGTCGATTATCTGGCCAAGTACACCGAGCGGATCGGGGCCTTGTTCGAGACGCCCGAACGGTTCGCGTCGCTTTTCTCTGCCCCGCTTGTCATCACGCCTGAACGGCTGCGCGTCTGACGTTGCCTTTGGGGTTGGGTGAGTGGGGGAGGTGTCTCTGCGGGGCGACCTTAGGCCCGTCCTCGATGGCGGACGAGCCGACGCCGAAGCCGCGGGCCAGCTCGCGGGTCTGGGCGAAACGCAGGGAGCGGTGCCCTGGCCACCGTCGCTTCCGAGAAGCCCAAGGGGACCTATCCGACCGTACTCTGCGACTGGGCCTGGCCGTCCAATCCATCGATCGGTAAGCGTCGTTACCCGACGGGTGTCGTGGTGCAGTTGGAGGGAGATACTCAGACCGCCTGGCGGCGTCCGAGAAACTGGACATGCCATCGGCCATTTTCCTGACACCGGGAACCTGCGTGAACGATGCGGTCAACGCGTATCTGGTGGACGGGAAGCTTCCCGCTCGGCAGCACCCAGATGTGGTCGAGGACGGGCCGACCGACTTTCCCGCCGGGCCGGCCGACGTCCGCCTGGCGGATTGTCCGACGCTCGCGGAGGCGGGCGAGGTGTTCGAGGGATGAAGGTGGATCAGCCGTCGGGGGTCGTGTAGCGGGTTCGGCGGCGGGCGATCTCGGGGTCGATGCCCTCGACCAGCGACCAGATGCCGGCGACCCGCTCGACCAGCGTTTCGGGAGGCAGACCGGCCAGGCCCTCGGCGGCCAGGTCGTCGATCGCCTGAGTCAGGCGGGCCATCCGCTCGCCATGGGTTGAACACATGTTCGAATGCTAGCGGTGCCGGCGGGTGCCGCGCGGGTGGTTCCCCGATTTCACTCCGGTCGTTCAGCGGCGCACGGCTCCCGTGACCATCCACGCGTCACCGCGGGCGCGCAGGCCGAGCGTGGTGAGGCGGGCGAGTATCCACAGGCCGATGGCCAGCCACAGGCCGGTGAGCCCGGCGTCCCACCAGTAGGCCAGCAGGGCGGCGGGGAGGAACGCCACGGTCGCGATCATGGTCGTCCAGGCGAGGTAGGCGCCGTCGCCCGCGCCGATCAGGATGCCGTCCAGGACGAAGACCACCCCGGCGAACGGCTGGAGCAGGGCGACGATGATCAGCGAGCCGAGCAGCAGGTCGCGGACGTGGTCGTCGGAGGTGAACAGGCCGGGCAGCCACGGGCGGACGGCGAGGATGCCGATGCCGAAGACGATCCCGCAGGCCACGCCCCACTGGATCATCCGCCGGGTGACCTGGCGCGTTCCCGTCCTGTCGGCGGCGCCGAGATAGCGGCCGGTGATCGCCTGGCCGGCGATCGCGATGGCGTCCAGGGCGAACACCAGGAGCGTCCAGACCTGGAATCCGATCTGGTAGGCGGCGACCTCGGGGTCGCCCATCCGTGCGGCGACGGAGGTCGCGACGATGAGGACGAGGCGCAGCGCGGCCGTCCGCAAGATCAGGTTGACGCCCGCTCCGGCGGCCGCGATCAGCCCGGCGATGTCCGGCCGGGCGGACGCGCCGTGGCGTCGCGCCGCGCGCAGCACCATCACGACATAGACGCCGCCGCTGGCGGTCTGGGCGATCACCGTCCCCCAGGCCGAGCCCGCGATGCCCCACCCGAACCCGAGGACGAAGAGCAGGTTCAGGACGAGGTTGAGCCCGAACCCGCCGATGGAGACCAGGAGGGGCGTGCGGGTGTCCTGGAGGCCGCGCAGGACGCCGGTGCCCGCCAGGACGATCAGCATCCCGGGGAGGCCGACCAGGCTGACCTTGAGGTAGGTCTCGGCATAGGGCGAGACGGCGTCGGAGGCGCCGAACGCGTCGACGAGCCAGGGCGCGAGCGGCCATCCGGCGGCCATGAGGGCGATCCCGAGGGCGAGCGCCAGCCACATGCCGTCGATTCCCTGGCGGATCGCGCCCGTCACATCGCCCGCGCCGACCTGGCGGGCGACGCTCGCGGTCGTCCCGTATGCGAGGAACACGCACAGGTAGACGAGCGTCGCCAGTGCCTGTCCGGCGACCCCGAGCCCGCCGAGCTGTGCGGTGCCGAGATGGCCGACGATCGCGGAGTCGGACAGCAGGAACAGTGGCTCGGCCACCAGCGCGCCGAAGGCGGGCACCGCGAGCCGGAGGATCTCGCGGTCGTGCGCGTTCGCGCGGAGGGAGCGGCCGATCATGCCCTCAGTGTAATAGACAAAAAAAGTTAGACCATTACAGGAGGAGTCTCGCGGGCTTTTCTTTTCCCACACACCCGGTGGACGACGTCTCGGCAGGTCAGAGGACTGCGGCGGTCGGCGCGAGTTGACTTTCCCCAAAGTTATCCCCAGGTCGTGCACAACGATCGCGGCGTGTCTGCACAGCGACTCCACACCGCCGTCCACAGCTCGCTTTGCTCAGTGCCGCGCGGTGCCCGGAGAATGTCCGACACCTGCGATAGACGTGGGGTGAACGGCCGGTGGCGGTGCTCGCGATGCCGCTGACGACCACGCGAAAGGGGGTGCGCAGGATGAGTGTGACCGAGCTCGGATCGCACGAGCAGGAGTTCGAGCGCACCCCGCCCAACGACATCACCGCCGAACAGGGCGTCCTCGGCGGCATGCTGCTCTCGCCGGACGCCATCGCCGAGGTCATCGAGGTCCTGCGCACGCAAGACTTCTACCGTCCGGCGCATCAGATCATCTACGACGCCGTCCTCGACCTCTACGGCCGCGGCGACCCGGCCGACGCCGTGACCATCGCGGGCGAGCTCACCAAGAACGGCGAGATCTCGCGTATCGGGGGCGCCCCGTACCTCCACACGCTGATCTCCTCGGTCCCGACGGCGGCCAACGCGGGCTACTACGCCAAGATCGTCCGCGAGCGGTCGGTACTGCGCAAGCTCGTCGAGACCGGAACGCGCATCGTCCAGATGGGCTACGCGGCCGACGGCGCCGACGCCGACGACGTCCTCGACCGCGCCCAAGCCGAGGTCTTCGCCATCGCCGAGAAGCGATCCGGCGAAGACTACGTCCCGCTGAGCGAGATCATGCCCGGCGCCCTCGACGAGATCGAGGCCATCGGCAGCCGCGGCGGCCAGATGGTCGGCGTCCCCACAGGCTTCGCCGACCTCGACTCCCTCACCAACGGCCTCCACTCCGGCCAGATGATCGTCGTCGCCGCCCGTCCCGCCATGGGCAAGAGCACGCTCGCCCTCGACTTCGCCCGCGCGGCGTCCATCAAGCACGGGCTGACCTCGGCCTTCTTCAGCCTGGAAATGGGACGCAACGAGATCACCATGCGTCTGCTGTCCGCCGAGGCGCGCGTGGCGCTGCACGCCATGCGCTCGGGCACCATGCAGGACGAAGACTGGACGCGCCTCGCCCGCCGCATGAGCGAGGTCGCCGAAGCGCCCCTGTTCATCGACGACTCGCCCAACATGTCGATGATGGAGATCCGCGCCAAATGCCGGCGCCTCAAACAGCAGCACGACCTCCGCCTGGTGATCATCGACTATCTGCAGCTGATGTCGTCCGGCAAACGGGTCGAGAGCCGCCAGGTCGAGGTCTCGGAGTTCTCCCGGTCCCTCAAGCTCCTGGCCAAGGAGCTCGGCGTCCCCGTCATCGCGTTGTCCCAGCTCAACCGTGGTCCCGAACAACGCACCGACAAGAAGCCCATGGTGTCCGACCTGCGCGAGAGTGGTTCCATCGAGCAGGACGCCGACATGGTCATCCTGCTCCACCGCGAGGACGCCTACGAGAAGGAGTCCCCCCGAGCGGGCGAAGCCGACCTGATCGTGGCCAAACACCGAAACGGCCCCACCGCCACCGTCACCGTCGCCTTCCAGGGCCACTACAGCCGCTTCGTCGACATGGCCCAGTAAACCCAGCTGCTGCGAGCTGCTAGTTCGCCATTGCGGACAAGGCCGCGGCTGAGGGGACGATGGAGGCCGGGGTCTTGGCCGTGGCCGGACTGAGGTTCAGCTTCGTTCGTCCAGGAGGCGCTTGGTGATGGACGCCAGGCGGGACGCGTGGTCCCGGTCGAAGGCCGGGCCCGCCAGGCTGAGGCGTCGGCCTTCGAAGAACGCGCTCAGGGGTTCGTCCGGCGGGGCGTCGATGATGTCGATGATCGGGGCGATGCCGACCGCGACCGGCAGTGCCCCGGCCTTCATCCGTTTGACCTGGGCCGCCGTCTCCGGATCGAACTCACCCGCGAGGTTGCCTGCCACGTTGCCGGGAAAGACGAGCGCATAGCGGATTCGGCTGCCGGGATGAGCGTCGGCATAGGAGACGCCGAGCAGATCATTGAGCTTGCCGCCCTGGAACAGGGCCTCGAAACCGTCGTAACCGCGTTTCAGTTCGAGGTCGTCCCAGTGGATTCGCCCGGCGGGCACGCCGGGCCCCGCGACGTTCACGATGACCGGTGCCGGGGCCTTGTCCAGCAGGTTGGCGAGCCCGTGCCCGAGTAGGTAGCGGCTGAGGTAGTGAAGGGCGAACTGGTGCTCGATGCCGTCCGAGGTCTCGCGGCGGTACGAACGGAAGAAACGGGTGCACAGGACGAGCGCGTCGATCGAGGAGAACCGGGTCGCGATCTCCTGGACGACCCGCTCGTTCTCGCCGATCAGGCTGAGGTCGGCCAGAAGGAACTCTCCACCGTCCTTGACGAACCTCTCGCCGTTGGACGGGTCGTGGCCGATGGCCAGGACGTTGTCGCCTCGCTCGATGTAGGTGCGGGCCAGCGCCTTCCCCAGACCGGCGGTGCCGCCCGGGATGACGATGTTCTTCATGCTCCCTCTTCCTTGAGCGTCAGGGTGAGTGCGGCGGCGAGGACCAGGGCCGCCGTGATGACGTACATGCCGACCGATATCGCGGAGTCGAAGCCGCCGTCGTCGGCGGCCGCGAAGAAGACGGTGCCCACGCCGGCGACGCCCAGCGTGGCGCCGAACTGCTGGCCGGTGCTCCAGGTGCCCGAGGCGGAACCGGCGTGCTCGGCGGGGACGGCCGCGAGGAACATCGTGGTGAGCGGCGGCATGATCAGGACCGTTCCGACGCCGAGCAGGAACAGGCCGGGCACCAGAGCCCAACTGGTCGTGTCGGCCGCACCCGACTGGGCGGCGACCAGTACGGCCGTACTGCCTGCCGCGCCCGCGAGGGAGCCGACCAGGATCACGCGGTAGCCGAAGCGGTGGGTGAGACGGCCGACGAACGAGGTGAGGAGCAGGGCTCCGGCGATGAGCGCGATGGAGACCAGCCCCGCGTCCAGGGCCGAATAGCCCAGGCCGCTCTGCATCCACACCAGCGTCACCAGATTGAAGCCGCTGAAGGCCGCGAACGCGACCAGTTCGACGACCAGAGCGGCGGTGACGGTCCGCTTGCGCAGCAGGTCCAGGGGCAGGAGTGCACCCGCCTTGCGCTCCGGCCGACGATCTTCGATGATGGTCAGTCCCGCCACGGCGACGATGCCCGCGATCAGGCAGATCCAGATCCAGGGCGCCCAGCCGAAGGTGCGGCCCTCCAGGAGCGGGAACACGATGGCGACCAGCCCTATGGTGAGCACTCCGGCGGCGAGCCATCGGGGACGCACGCCGTTCGCGACCCGGCTCTCGGGCACCAGCCATGCGCCCACGGCGACCAGCGCGACGGCGACCGGCACGGTGACAATGAAGATCATGTGCCAGCCCAGGCCACCGAGATCCGCGGTGATCAGCACGCCGCCGAGCACGAGCCCGCCCGCCTGGGCGGCCCCGGAGACCAGGCCGAACATGCCGAAGACCGTGCCCCGCTCCCGTCCGGTGAACATGCTGTAGAGCAGGCTCATCACCTGCGGGGCGATCGCCGCGGCGGCCAGGCCCTGGGCGGCGCGCGAGATGATCAGCATCTCCACGCTGTTCGCGAGGCCGGACCACAGGCCCGTCGCGGCGAAGGCGGCCACAGCCCACAGGAAGACCCGCTTGCGGCCGAGGAGATCGCCGACCCGGGCGAAGGTGATCAGCGCCGCGGCGAAGGCGAGCAGGTAGGCGGCCGAGATCCACTCCAGGTCGGTGGCATCGGCTCGCAGGTCTCGCTGGATGGCGGGCAGTGCGACGTTCACGATCGTGACGTTCAGCAGGTCGAGCATGAAGGCGATGATCAATACGACCATCGCCGCCCACCGGCGTGGATACGGCGCGTCGGCGCCGAGTCTGTCGGGTCTGCCCGGTGGCGCGGTCTCGGTGTCCATTCAGCAGGGCCTCTCGAACTTTGGATGGTGGACCGATCGGTCCCATAATGACGGACCGATCGGTCCGTGATCTGAGTGCATCGTTCTCGCATGGGCGCGGCCCTGTCAACCCGGGCAATCTAAACGGACCGATCGGTCTGCTAGCGTGTCGGTATGGCCCGTAGGCCCTCACCTCAAACGCGCGAACGCATCCTGGACGCCGCGACCGAGCTGTTCGATCGCTACGGCGTGCACGCCGTGGGCATGCAGCGGATCATCGACGAGGCGGCCTGTGGAAAGAACCTGCTCTATCGCGAGTTCGCCAGCAAGGACGAGCTTGTGGTGGCCTATCTGCACCGGGGGAGCAGCCACTGGAACTCCACGCTTGCCCGCGCCCTCGCCGCCGCCACGACGCCGGAAGATCAGCTGGTCGAGCTGGTGCGCATCGTGGGTGACAGCGTGCCCGGGACCCGGGGCTGCGGCCTGCGCAACACCCTCGCCGAATACCCCGACCGCGACCACCCCGCACATCGGTTTGTCGTGGAACATCTCCAGACGGTCCGCAACCAGCTCCGCGAGCTGGCCGCGCGTACCTCCACGGCCGACCCGGACCAGCTCGTCGACCGGATCCTGCTGATCATCAACGGCCTCTACTCACCGGACTGCGGCATTGCCGGGACGAGTACCGCCGCGACGGCGGCGGTGGATCTGGCCCGGGAGGTCGTGTCGTCCTGACCGGCCGCGAGGCTGTGCACTCGTGCATTGGCGAGACGGCTTCGGCGGGGTAGCAGCCCACGCTTGCGGCGGTGAGCTGGTTGAAGGGACGTCCCAGCGACGGCCCTCGCGATCAACTGACGACGCCGCGCCTCGGTCCAGCGGAACTCGCTTCCGCTGCGGCATGGCCGAAACGACTCCTGAGCTGGGACGTTCTCGCTAGCTCTGGACGTCCACCGGCACTCTCAAGGACTTGGAGGCGTCTGTCGGCGGTGTGGTCGGCTGGGAACGTGGCGCAGGGTTAGGGGGTGATTCGGTAGCCGACTCGGGGGGTGGTGGTGATGATCGGGGGATGGCCCAGCTTGCGGCGTAGGCGGCCGATGGTGACGGTGACCGTGTTGGTGAGGGGGTCGGCGTTCTCGTCCCAGACCTGCTCAAGGAGGTCCTCGGTGCTGAGGTGGGCGGGCGCGGCGTGGAGGAGCGCCTCCAGGAGGGCGAACTCCTTGACCGACAGGTCGATGTGGTGGCCGTCGCGGGTGACCGTCCGGCGGACGGGGTCGAGTTCGATCCCTGCCGCGCGGAGGGTGCGTGGACGGGCGGCGGGGCGCCGCCGGGCCAGTGCGCGGATCCGCAGGACGAGCTCGGGGAAGTGGAACGGCTTGGCGAGGTAGTCGTCGGCGCCCAGGCTCAGGCCGCTGACGCGATCGCCCGGCGCACCGGCGGCGGTCAGCATGAGCACCATCGCACGGTCGTCCCGGTCGGTGATCATCTGGCAGAGGGTGTCGCCGTGGATGCCGGGAAGGTCGCGGTCGAGGACGACCACGTCATAGGCGTTGACGCCGAGCTTCGCGGACGCCTCCAGGCCGTCGTGGGCGGCGTCGACGGCCATGCCCTGATCGCGTAGACCCTCGACGATGACGTCGGCAAGGGCACGCGCGTCCTCGACCAGCAGAACCCTCATGGCGCGTCCCGGCGTGGCAGTGGGGGCGTCGACTGGGCTCGCGTGGCGAGGGCGGGCTGGTGGGGTGCCGAGTGGAGGTGCGTGGTGGTTTGGTGGGGGCGGGGTGCGGCCCGGCTCGTCGCGCTGGAGGTTGTTAGCGCGCGCTTGTTGGTTTTCGTCATGGGTGTGACGGCCGGAGCCGGTGGCAGGGGTGTGGGATGGGTGGTCATGGGGTTTCCCGGGGGAGCGTGACGGTTGCCTTGAGGCCGCCTTCGGGGCGGGCGGTGAGGGTCAGCGTGCCGTTGTGGGTGGCGGCTATGGCGGCGACGATCGAGAGGCCCAGGCCGACGCCGGTGTCGGAGCCGGTGCGGTCCGCTCCTAGGCGGTGGAACGGCTGGGCCAATTGCGCGACCTGGGCGGGGTCGAGGGTCCGGCCTCCGGTTTCGATCTCCAGGCGGACGGACGAGCCGTCGGTGATGGTGGACGCGTTGATCCAGCCCCCGTGGTCGTTGTGGCGGATCGCGTTGTCGATCAGGTTGTCGACCATGCGGCTGAGCAGGGTGGCGTTGCCATGGACGGTGGCGTCCCCGTTGTGATGCTCGCGGACGGTCAGGTCCCGGGTGATGGCGTCGGCCGCGCGGGTCCTGAGGGCCGAGGAGACCAGGTCGGTCAGGGAGAGGGACGTGGCGTCGGGCACGGCGGTGTGCTGGGTGCGGGCGAGGATGAGAAAGCCCTCCAGCAGGCGGTCGACCTGGTCGAGTTCGGTGCGCAGGCGTCCCGCCAGGGCGGCGGTCTGGGGCGGGACGGGGTCGGGCTTGGCCATGGCGACGTCCAGCGACGCGCGCATGGTGGCCAGCGGGGTGCGCAGTTCGTGGGACGCGTTGGCGACGAAGCGGCGCTGGGCCGAGAAGGCGCCCTCCAGCCGTCCGAGCAGCTCGTCGATGGTGTCGGCGAGCGACTTGACCTCGTCGGACGGGCCCCGGACGGCCAGGCGTTCGTGCAGGTTGTCGGCCGAAATCCGGCGGGTGGCGGCCGTCATGGTGCGCAGCGGGCGCAGGACGCGTCCGGCGACGACGCGGCCGAGGACGGTCGACACCACCGCCATCACGGCGAGGGCGATCACCGAGGCGATCAGGAGCCGTTGGCCCGACTCGGTCTGCTGGTCGGCGAGCTGCTCCTGGAGCTGGGCGATGCGCGCGTGGGCGTCGGCGATCGACGGCTCGCGGATCGGCTGGTCACCGGCCGGGACGGCCTGGCTCGTGCTGGACGCACCGATGTTGGCGATGGCCAGCAGCACGGCGCCGGACAGCAGGAACAGGACGCTGTAGAGCGTGGTGAAACGCTGCCGGGCGGTTCGGGGCCTCATGCGTCCAGCATGCCCGGAGTGACCTAACAGCGGGGTGACGGTCCGCGTTCGGCCCGCGTTATGGCGTCCGGTCCATCTTGGGGCGAGTTGTCGGACGAAGGGCTGGGACATGGACGAAATCGCCATCGAGGTCGACGGGCTGCGCAAGCGGTTCGGGTCGAACCTCGCGTTGGACGGGATGACCTTCACCGTCCGGCCGGGACGGGTCACCGGGTTCGTGGGGCCGAACGGAGCGGGCAAATCGACCACGATGCGCGTGATCCTGGGGCTGGACGCGGTCGACGCGGGACGCGCGCTCGTCGGCGGTCGTCCGTACCGGAGCCTGCCGCGCCCGCTGACGTGGGTGGGGGCGCTGCTGGACGCCGGGGCGCTGCACCCGAGCCGGTCCGCCCGAAATCATCTGTTGTGGCTGGCTCATTCCCAGGGGCTGACCGGACGGCGGGTGGACGAGGTGATCGAGCTCGCCGGTCTGGCCGGGGTGGCGCGGCGCAGGGCGGGCGGCTTCTCGCTGGGGATGCGGCAGCGGCTCGGGATCGCGGCCGCGCTCCTCGGCGACCCCCGCGCGATCATGCTGGACGAACCGTTCAACGGCCTCGACCCCGAAGGCATCGCCTGGATGCGCGGCCTCCTCGCACGACTGGCCGCCGAGGGCAGGGCGGTCCTGGTGTCCAGCCACTTCATGAGCGAGCTGGAGGACATCGCCGATCATCTGGTGGTCGTCGGGCGCGGCAGGGTGATCGCGGACGCGGGCGTCGACGCGCTGCTCGCCGAAGTGTCGGACGGACGCGTTACGCTCCGCACCACCGCACGACCCGATGCGGCGAGCGTCCTGGTGGGGCAGGGCGCGACGGTGGCGTCCACGGGGCGGGACGTGCTGACGGTGTCCGGGCTGTCGGCCGAACGGGTCGTGGCGGTGCTCGGCGCGCGCGGAGTGCCGTTCTCCGAGGTGGCGGCCCATCGCGCCACCCTCGAAGAGGCGTACCTGGAGCTCACCCGCGACGCCGTGGAGTTCCGCACCGCCGGGGCGACGCGGTGAGCGGCTTCGGCAGGCTGCTCCGCGCCGAGTGGACCAAGTTCACGACGGTCCGCGGCTGGGTGATCGGCATGCTGCTGGCCGCGTTCGCGATGGTGCTGGTCGGGCTGCTTGGGACGGCCGGTGCCGAGCTCCCCCAGCGCGATCCCGACCCCACCCTCCCCGTGGGGCCGGGTGGCGAGGCCGTCAACGACAGTTTCTATTTCGTGCACCAACCGCTGACCGGCGACGGAAGCATCACCGTCCCGGTGACCGCGCTGACCGGCCGGACGGAGACCGGGCCGGACGGTGGGAAGGAGGCCGGGCCGGACGGTGGGAAGGAGGCCGGGCCGGGCGGCGGGAAGGGGGCCGGGGCGGACGGTGGGAAGGAGGTCGGGGCGGACGGTGGGACGGGCGGCGGGAAGGAAGGGCTCCAGCCCTGGGCGAAGGCCGGGCTGATCGTGAAGGAAGACCTCACCCAGGGGTCGTCCTATGCCGCGATCATGGCCACGGGCGCCCACGGCGTCCGCATGCAGCATGACTACGTCCACGATGTCGCGGGGTCGCGCACTGCCCGCTGGCTGCGGCTGGTCAGGTCGGGTTCCGCGATCACGGGGTACGAGTCCGCCGACGGTGTCCGCTGGCGCGAGGTCGCCACGGCCCGTCCCGACAGGCTGCCCGCGACCGTGCAGGTGGGGTTGTTCGTCACGTCCCCGCAGGTCATGGAGGGGGATCGGCACGCCTCGTCCAGCCCCGCGATGGCGACCGCCACGTTCGGCCGCGCCGATCTGCGCGGCGCGTGGCGTCCCGCCGCGTTCGGTCGTGCCGACCTGCGGGGCGGGTGGCGTCCCGCTGACTGGAAGGGCGAGCAACTGGGACGCGCGGGCACGTCGGGCAGCTACGCGCCGTCCCTCCAGGGCGGGTTCACCCGGGCGGGCGACGGGTTCACCATCAGCGGCGCGGGCGACATCGCCCCCGTCGTCGGCGGCGTGGCCCTGGGCAACGGGTTCGCGGTCGAACACTTCCTGGTGGGAGCCTTCGCCGCCCTGATCATGGTGATCGTCGGCGGGACCATGTCGATCACCGCCGAGTACCGGCGAGGGCTGATCCGCACCACCCTGACCGCGACCCCGGACCGAGCCCGCGTCCTGGCGGCCAAGGCCATCGTCCTCGCGGCCGTCGCCTTCACCATGGGGCTGGCCGCAACGCTCGTGTCCCTTCCAATCGGCCGCGGCCGGGCCAGGGCCAAAGGCTTCCACGTCCTCCAGGTCACCTCGTTCACCGAGGTCCGCGTCGTCATCGGAACCGGACTTCTGATCGCCATGGGAGCCCTGCTCGCCCTCGGACTCGGCGCCCTCCTCCGCCGCGCCGCCCTGGCGGTCACGCTGACCGTCGCGTCGGTGATCGTCCCGTACATGGTCGCGATCGCCGGCGTCCTCCCCGCAGGCGCCTCGGAGTGGCTCCTCCGCATCACCCCTGCCGCGGGCTTCGCCGTCCAGCAAAGCCTCCCGCGCTACGCCCACGTCTTCACCACCTACACCCCCACGTCCGGCTACTACCCCCTCTCCCCCTTGGCCGGCTTCGCCGTCCTCACCGCCTACACCGCCACAGCCCTGGCCCTGGCCGCTTACCAACTACGAAGGAAGGACGCATGACCCTCAAGCGGGCGGCCCCCACGAAACACAGACGCACGGTCCCGTCCGCGCGCCAAAGCAGATTCCGGGCGGGACGTCGTCGAGGTCGACCATTCATGGAGGACGAATGAGCGTGTTGCGGGCGGAATGGACCAAGGTGTCGACGGCGGGAGGCGTGGGGTGGTTCATGGTCGCGGCCGTGGTCGCGATCGTGGCGGTGGGTGCAGGGGTGTCGGCCCTGGTGGAGTGCTCGGCTGAAGGGTGCACCGGCGATCCCGCCCGGCTCAGCCTCACCGGGGTCGGTCTCGGCCAGGCGATCGTCGCGATCGCGGCCGTGATGGTGATCGGCAACGAGTACGGGACGGGCATGATCCACACGACCCTCGCGGCGATCCCGCGCCGTCTGACCGTTCTCGCGGCGAAGGCGGCCCTGATCACCGTGCTGGTGCTTCCCGCCGCGATCCTCGGCGTGCTCGCCTCCGTGCAGGCGGGACGGCTGATGCTGCCCGGAAACGCCGAGGGCCTCTCATTCGGGGACGGCGCGGTGCTGCGCGCCATCGTCGGGTCGGTCGTCTACCTCGTCCTGATCGCCCTGCTCAGCTTGGGTGTGGCCGCGGCCGTCCGCGACCCGGCGACGGCTGTCGGTGCCGTCCTCGCCCTGCTCTACCTCTTCCCGATCATGGCGCAGATCGTCCCCGACCAGGACTGGCAGAAGCGTCTCGAACAGATCGGCCCGATGAACGCCGGGCTCGCGGTCCAGGCCACCACCGATCTCCAGGGCATGCCCATCGGCCCCTGGGCCGGACTCGGCGTCCTCACCGCGTGGGCCGCGGCCGCACTCCTCCTCGGGTCGCTGGTCCTCCGCTGCCGCGATGCCTGACGTCAGGCGGCGGCACGCGCCAGAAGCCGGTTGGGGGGCGCCTGGCGTTCGAGACAGAGTGGCAGCGTCGCGGGCCGCCGGTGAGGTCGTTGCCATCGGCACACCCGGGGGCTGGGGCCCGGGTGTCGTTGGGGCCCCAGCCTGAACTGTCAGGGAGCGGGCCAGGGTGGGGCGCCCAGGCGTTCGGCCATGAGGTACGACTCCCGGACGGCGGATGCGGAGTAGGAGCGCATGGCCGACTCATACGTGGCCAGTGCGGGGAGCAAGTGGCTGGTCCCGGTGGTGACGGTGTGGAGGGCCTGGCGGAGTTCGGCGGCGTCGCGGAGGGCGATCGCGGTTCCGCCGCCCGCCGGGAACATGGCGTGCGCGGCGTCGCCGAGGAGGGTGACGTTGCGCGTGCGCCAGGCGTCCACGGGGATGGAACTGTGCAGGCTGAGCAGGGTGAGCGAGGACGGGACCGCCTCTTCGATCAGGCCGTGGACGCCGGGGTGCCAGCCCGAGGTCAGCTTCAGCGCCGCGCCGATGAGCGATTCCTCGTCCAGTGCGCTGCCGGTGAGCGGCTCTTCGCCCGTCGCCGTGCCGGTGGGCGATTCCTCGTCCACCGCCGTGCCGGTGAGCGGCTCCTCGTCCACCGCCGTGCCGGTGAGCGGCTCCTCGTCCACCGCCGTGCCGGTGGGCGATTCCTCGCCCGGCGCCGTGCCGGTGGGCGATTCCTCGCCGACGTCTTCGGCCGGGACGACCAGGCCCCACATCACGTAGTCGCCGACGTCGGTGAAGCTCGTGCTCAGGCCCAGGGAGCCGGCGACGTGCCGCGGGTCGTTCTCGAACTCGAAGACGCCGAGGACCATGCTGCGGGCCGACGGTCCGGTGACGATGGCGAAGTCCGCGAGGAGTTCGCGCCGTGCCGGGGTCAGCGGTGTCCGGCCGTAGATCAGGCGGAGCGAGGTGTCGAACGTCTGGGCGTTGGGGAGGAGCTGGGACCGGACGGCGGAGCCGATGCCGTCCGCTCCGACCAGGACGTCGCCCTCGGCGCTGGAGCCGTCCGCGAAATGGGCGCGCACGACGCCGCCCGGCACGTCCTCGTAGTGGGTGAGGCGTTTTCCGTAGTGGACGACATCGTCGAGGCCGGCCGCCAGGGTCTGGCGGAAGGTGAGGCGGTCCACGACGGAGTCGTCCGCCGGGGCCCGGCTGGCGTAGCGGTCCTGGTAGTCGCGGTCGAAAAGCGGGGTCAGGTGCTCGTTCAGCAGCGCCGGGGTGCTGCCGGTCTTCTTTCCGCAGGTCGCGCGGTAGAGCCGGAGGACCTCGTCCGGCAGGCAGCTCTTCAGGGCCGCGTTGCCAACGGGGTCGAGGTAGATCCGGTAGCCCTAGCCTCGGGCGAAGGGGGACGGGTCGCGTTCGTGGACGGCGACGTCGATGCCCGCGCCGCGCAGTCCGTGGGCGAGGCAGAGGCCGCCCAGGCCGCCGCCGATGATGATCACACGCATGTCGGAACTCCGATCGGTGGTGCGGCCGACCTGCGTTGGTGCCCGGCTATCGTGGAAACGCGCCTTGGTGCCGGGTCCGTTCGCGGGCCGACCGGGGAAGTGGCCTCCGGCGGGTGTTGCAGCACCCGCCGGAGGATTTCTCAGCGGTCCGGGGCTCCTCCCTCGTCGGTCAGGAAATCCCAGTCGACCTCGCCCGATTCGAGCGCGGTGATGAGCGACTCGACCCAGCGCGACTCCGCCTCGCTCATCGCGCGCCGGTATTCGGCCTCCAGGACGAGCATGCGCGGCAGCACCCCGTCCAGCCGCCGCAGCTGGGCGTCCATCTCCGCCGCGTGCCCGGCGAGCCGTGTCGCCCGGACGTTCAGGTCCATCAGCAGGACCGACGGCTCCAGCACGTAGGAGAAGGTGATCCCGGCGACGAAGGCGTCCTTCTCGCCGGGCACCGTCAGCAGGTCGCGCACCCACGACCGCAGCTCGTCGCGTCCCTCCTCGGTGATCCGCAGGACGGTGCGCTCGGGACGCTGCCCTTCCCTGGACGTCTCGACCGGGACGGCGAAACCGGCCCGGATCAGCCGGTCGACGGCATGGTAGAGGCTGCGCGGCAGTCCGGTGAGGAAGTCGAAGTGCCGTTCCCGGACGGTCTGGTGGATCTCGTACGGGTGCTTGGGCCCCTCGTTGAGCAGCGCGAGCGCGGCGAGCGCGACAAGATCCCGCGCCGTCGGACGCCGACCGGCCAACGCGCCTCCCTGATAGTGCTTCAAGCAATATAGCTCGAAGCCTAGCCGAAGGCGCTGCGGTTGTCGGCCAGGAACTCGGCAAAGGTGCGAGGGGGACGTCCCAGCAGAGCCTCGACGGTCGACGTGGTGCGCGACGCGGGTCCGGTGGCGGCCTTGAGCCAGAGGGCCACGACGTCCTCGGCGAACCGGGACGGGAGGCCCCGCGCCGTGAGCCGGACGGTCATCTCCTCGGGCGTGACCTCGATGGACCTGACGGTCCGGCCCAGCGCCCGCGACATCAGCTCGGCGATCTCGGCCTGCGACAGGGCTTCGGGGCCGGTCAGGACGTGGGTCGCACCCGATACGCGGGAGCCGGTCAGGATCGTCGCCGCGCAGGCGGCGATGTCCAGGCAGTCGATGTAGGACATGCGGGCGCCGCCCGCCAGACCCAGCAGGTGACCGTCCTCGGAGAAGGCGCCCGAGCCGGTGACGAAGTTCTGCATGAAGGCGCCGGGCTGCAGGATCGTCCAGGCAGGCCCGGACGCCTTCAGGTACTGCTCGATCTCCCAGTGCGCACCCTCGGAGAGCCGGCCGCCCTCGTGGGCGTCCAGCACGGAGATCTTCACGACCTCGGCGACGCCCGCGACGCGCGCGGCGTCGATGACGGCCTTCTGCTGGCGGATCATGGGCTGCTCCCCGGTGACCGGGACGGCTCCGGTCCCGTTGAGCAGCAGCCGGTCGACGCCGCGCAGGGCCGCCGCGAGCGAGCCCGGGTCGTCGAAGTCACCGAGGACGACCTCGCAGCCCAGGCGTTCGCCCTTGGCCGCGTCCCGCACGAGGGCCTTGAAGGGCGCTCCGGCCTCGCTCAGGTGCCGGACGAGGTGGTGTCCAATGGAGCCGGTGGCTCCCGTGACCAGGATCATCAGAACTCCCGCTATAAGCTGAGGGTGCCTCGGATAATTAAGTTGAGGCTACCTCGAATTAGCAAGGACGGTCGCATGAACCCGACCCGCCGACCCCGCGCCGACGCACGGCGCAACTACGAGCGCCTGCTCGCGGAGGCCGACTCCGTCTTCCACGAGCACGGCACGGACGCGTCGCTCGAACGGGTCGCACGCCAGGCCGGAGTCGCCATCGGCACCCTCTACGGCCACTTCCCCAACCGCCGCGCGCTGGTCGCCGCGCTGCTCCGCGAACGCCACGAGACCCTCTTCGACCTCGGCGCGCGTCTGACCGCGGGCGTCCCTCCCGCCGATGCCCTCGACGTCTGGGTCCGCGCCGTCGTGGTCCATACCGCCGCCTACCGAGGGCTGGCCGCACTCCTCGCCGACGGCCTCGGTGACGAGGCGTCCGAACTCCACGCCGCGTGCCGCCGGATGACCTCGATCAGCGAATCCCTGATCGCCGGCGCCCGTGCGGCGGGCGCGATCCGTCCCGACGTCGCGGGTGAGGACGTCTTCGCCCTGATGAACGCGGCCGCCTGGGTCCACGTGGAGATCTCCCCCGCCCAGTCCGACCGCCTGGTGACCTTCACCCTGGACGGCCTCGCCGCCCATGCGTCCCCCGCGTCCGGATGATCTGTCAGCGGGTCAGGGTCGGCCGACGTGCTTACGGGGAGGGGGTTAGGCGGTAGAGGGAGGTGGTTTCGGCGGTGCGGGCGGCGTGGAAGGGATCGTCGGGGTCGGAGGCTCGGGGGTGGGTGGGCCTGGTGTCCAGGCGGTCCAGGACGCGCAGGCCCGCGGACTCGATGGCGGACGGGAGGTCGGACGGGCTGCGCAGGCCGAGGTGTTCGGCCAGGTCCGACATGATCAGCCAGCCCTCGCCGTCGGGGGTGAGATGGTCGGGGAGACCGGCGAGGAAGCCGCGCAGCATGCGGCTGTCGGGGTCGTAGACGGCGTGTTCGAGTGGTGAGCTGGGACGGGCCGGGACCCAGGGCGGGTTGCAGACGACGAGGGGGGCGCGGCCGGGCGGGAAGAGGTCGGCCTCGACGATGTCGACGCGGTCGGTGAGGTCGAGGCGGACGACGTTCTCGTGCGCGCAGGCCAGGGCGCGGGGCTCCTGGTCGGTGGCGACGACGCGGTCGACGCCGCGGCGGGCGAGGACGGCGGCCAGGACGCCCGTCCCGGTGCCGATGTCGTAGGCGAGGGTCGTGGCGGGCAGCGGCGCCTTGGCGAGCAGGTCGATGTATTCGCCTCTGACCGGGGAGAACACGCCGTAGTGCGGGTGGATGCGGTCGCCGTCCAGGGCCGTGATCGGGACGCCGTTGCGGCGCCATTCGTGCGCGCCGATCAGCCCGAGCAGTTCGCGGAGGGACGCGACGTAGGGCTCGTCCGACGGCCCGTACGCCTCCAGGCAGGCCTGGCGGACGTCCGGCGCCCGCCGCAGCGGGACGGTGTGCCCGGCGTCGAAGGGGATCAGGACCATTCCCAGCATCCGGGCGCGCTGGGCCTGCGCCTGGCGGTGCAGGTGGAACGCCAAGGCGCGGTTCGGGACGTCCTTCTTGCGTTTGGGCTTGCGGTCGATCCGGCGGGCCAGGGCCTTGAGGAGCTGGCGCGCGTTCTGGAAGTCGCCGCGCCACAGCAGGGCCGTGCCCTGGCTGGCCAGCCGGAACGCGGTGTCGGCGGTGGTGCGGTCGTCGGCGATCTCGACGCGGCGCGGCGGTGGCGTCCCGTTCTCGGAACGCCAGCGCGCCGAACGGCTCGCTCCGTCCTCGGTCCACTCCAGCATGGTCACTCGTCCCCGCTCGGTCGTTCCGCCCAGACAGATCTTGCCAGGGCCTAGGGGAGATCAGCGCTGGACGCGTGGCGGGACACGGCGGCGAGCTTGTTGAGGGCGGCCTCGGACGGGGAGCCGGGTTCGGCGGCGTAGAGCATGAGGCGGCTCAGGTCGGGGTCGCCGGGGAGGTGCAGGGTCTCGTAGGGGAGCTCTAGTAATCCCACGTCGGGGTGGTGGATCTGCGCCTCGCCGTGGGTCAGGTCGGTCACGTGGTGGGCGGCCCACAACTCGGTGAAGTCGGCGCTACGGGTCAGCATCGTGTCGATGAGCGACGTCAGTTGCGGGTCGTCAGGGTCTTGGCCCAGGCGGTAGCGCAGGTAGGCGACGTTGCGGCACGCCACCGCCAGCCAGGTGTCGCCCAGGCGGGTCCGGTAGCCGGCGTTGAGGTGGATCTGATGCGTCCAGGTTCGCTCGCCGGGCGGGACGGCGGCCAGGTCGACGAAGACGGCGGCCGTGAGACGGTTCCACGCGACGACGTTGGTGTAGTGCCCGACGATGTACGCCGGGGCGTGGGTGATCGCGTTCAGCAGGTTCTGGAGCGGGGGACGCAGCCGCGGCGGCGCGCCGCGCGCCTCGGCGCGGGGCGGGTGCGCGAGGCGGTGCAGGTGGGTGCGTTCGTCGTCGTCCAGCCGGAGGGTGCGCGCGATGGCGTCCAGGATCTCGGCGGAGACGTTGTCGGCGTTGCCCTGCTCCAGCCGGATGTAGTACGCGACGCTCACGCCCGCGAGCTGCGCCAGTTCTTCCCGCCTGAGCCCGGGGACGCGGCGGCGCGTCCCGTATGAGCGGATGCCCACGTCGTCGGGTTGCAGGCGGCCGCGCCGCGACTTGAGGAATTCCCCCAGCTCGTTCCCCCTCATGCGCGCGAGCGTATCGGGCGCCGAGCCTGCTACTGGCGGTGGTACGAACCGGCGGGGGCTGGGTCCGCGCGGACGGCTCGGTGATCGTGAGGGGCACGCGATCACTGAGGAGTTGATGTCGATGAGCGTTGGCACCGATACCGGCGACCGGCCGGACGTGGTGACGGACCTGAAGGCGGACGTGACGCCGGGCTGGACGTCCGGCTGGGCCGTGCCGATGCAGCGTCCCAGCATCGGGTTCGAACCCAACTGGTCCGAGGAGGGCTTCTCGGGCCATCGGCTGCGGCAGGTGGTCCGGCTGACGGCGGGCGGCACGGCGGTGCGGGTCCGGCTGTCGAACCGGTACGGGGCGTCGCCGCTGGTCGTGGACGAGGTGACGGTGGGCGCCGTCCGGCCGGTCACGTTCGGCGGCGCGGGACGGGTCGTGATCCCGGCGGGCGGCGAGGTGACGGCCGACCGCGCCGACCTGGCCGTCGAGGCGCTCGGCTCGCTGACCGTGACGATGCGGCTGCCGGAGACCACCGGCCCGGCCACCGCGCATCTCCAGGCCTATGCGACGAGCTACCGGACCAGGGGCGACGGCTTCGAGGAGACGTCCCACTCCTGGTACTACCTGGCCGGGGTGGACGTCCTTGCGGACGATCCGGGCCCCGAAGCCGTCGCGGTCTTCGGCGATTCGATCACCGACGGCTTCGGTTCGACCGTCGATGCCGACGACCGCCTCACCGACCGGGTGGCCGAGCGGCTGGCGGCGTCCGGGCGGCCGCGTCCGGTACTGAACGCCGGGATCGGCGGAAACCTGATCCTTTCGGACTCGGCCTGGTTCGGGGAGAAGGCGCTCGACCGCTTCGACCGGGACGTCCTGGACCTCCCCCGGGTCGGCGCCGTGATCCTCTTCGGCGGGCTGAACGACTTCGGCTTCAGCGAGATCGACCTGCCCACCTACAAGCCCAACCCCCAGAGGACGGCCGACGAGCTCATCGCCGCGTATCGCGAGCTCATCGCCCGCGCCCGGGGCCGCGGCCTCACCGTCGTCGGCGCCACGATGCTGCCGATGAAGGGCGCGGAGTACTACACCGAGCGCTCGGCGGCCAAGATCCGCGCGTTCAACGCGTGGGTCCGCGCGTCCGGAGAGTTCGACGCTGTGGCCGACTTCCACCGCGCCGTCGCCGACCCGTCCGACCCCGAACGCCTGGACCCCGCCTACGACAGCGGCGACCACAAGCACCCGAACCCGTCCGGCTACCTGCGCATGGCCGAGGCCGTCGACCTCGACACCCTCTGAAGGAGACACCGACCATGGATCTCGAACTGACCGGCAGGGTCTATCTCGTCACCGGAGCCTCGGCCGGAATCGGGGAGGCCACCGCCCGGCTGCTGGCCGCCGAGGGCGCGAGCGTCGTCGGAGTGGCACGTTCCCCCAGGGACCTGGGGGAGGGCGTGACCACGGTCGCCGCCGACCTCACCGAGCCCGCCGCCGCGCAGCGCGCCGTCGACGCGACGCTCGACCGCCACGGCCGCCTCGACGGCCTGGTCAACAACGCGGCGGCGCTGACGTCCCGGATCGGCTTCCTCGACGTCACCGACGAGCAGTGGCACGACTCGTTCGAGCTGAACCTGCACGCGGCCGTCCGGATGACCAGGGCCGCGCTGCCCGCGCTGATCGACCAGGGCGCGGGGAGCCTGGTGCACGTGGCCAGCGAGGCCGCCCGCTTCCCCGACACTCCCCTGGTCGACTACGCGGCGGCCAAGACCGCGCTGCTCTCGGTCTCCAAGACCCTGGCGGGCGAGTTCGGCCGCTGCGGAATCCGCTCGAACGTCATCTCCCCCGGCCCCACCCGGACCCGACTGTGGGACGCCCCGGGTGGCTTCGCCGACCAGCTCGCCGCCCAGTACGGCCTCCCGGTGGACGAGGCCATCGAGCGATTCGTCCAACGGGAACGCCGCCTGCCCACCGGCCGCCTCGGCACCCCCGAAGACGTCGCCCGCGTCATCGCCTACCTTCTGTCCCCGTTGGCAAGCCAGGTGACCGGCGCCGAATGGTCAGTCGACGGCGGCGCCCTCCGCCAACTCTGACCCCCCGCGAGCGCGTCGATCGTCGCGATGCGGGACGCCCCACACGGGTGGGCGCCGGGCGACCCTTCCGGCTGAGCTGCGGGTGCCCCAGACGGGCGGACGCGGGATGGCCCATCCGGGCGGGCGTGGGGCGGCGCATACGGGGGACGGCGCATACGGGGGACGGCCCATACGGGTGGGCGGGTTGACGTGGGCGGGGGGTTTGCCTCGTGTCCCATCCAAGGGCGGCGCGATCGCGGGCGTGGCGGGCCCGCGTTTGGTCAGCCGGGGACCTTGTCGAGGAAACCGAGCACGCGGGAGACGCGGTGGTCGTCGGTCAGGACGGCCACGTCGAAGCCGACGGCCAGGGCCTCGCCGTCGGCGGGGCCGAGTTCCCAGGTGAACCTGGCGATGTCGTGGTGGGCGTCGACGTCCCCGGCCAGCCGGAAGGTGAGGCCGGGGAACTGGCCCTGCGCTCCGGCGATGGTCGCGTCGATGGCGTCGCGGCCCGCCGCGACGACCAGGGGGTCGGTGTAGACGCCGTCCTCGGTCCACAGCTCGTCGATGGCGGCGCGGCGCCCGGCCGGGTCGGTCTCGTTCCAGATGGCCAGGTAGCGTTCGATCAGCTCGCGGATGTCGCTCATTTCGTCCTCCTCCGGGATCTTCCCTGTCGACGCCGACGTTTCCAGGCGCGGCGCACAAGATCGATTACGTGGGAGGTCATGCCCGGGGATGATGTCGGATTTTCGCTAGTGGACGCCGGTGAGCATCGGTGATGCTGAGGTCATGCATGAAGACGTGGAGCGGTGCGTCCGGGCGGTCCAGTCCAAGGACGCCAGGTTCGACGGATGGTTCTTCACCGGGGTCGTGACCACCGGCATCTACTGCCGGCCCAGCTGCCCCGTGGTGCCGCCCAAGCCGAAGAACATGCGCTTCTACCCCAGCGCCGCCGCCGCCCAGCAGGCCGGGTTCCGCGCCTGCAAGCGCTGCCGCCCGGACACCAGCCCCGGCTCCCCCGAATGGAACCACCGGGCGGACGTCGTGGCGCGGGCCATGCGCCTGATCGCCGACGGGGTGGTCGACCGGGAGGGCGTCCCCGGGTTGGCGTCCCGGCTCGGCTACAGCACCCGCCAGATCGAACGCCAGCTCCAGGCCGAGCTGGGCGCGGGACCGTTCGCGCTCGCCCGCGCCCAGCGCGCCCAGACGGCCCGCCTGCTCATCGAGACCACCACGCTCCCGATGGGGGACGTCGCGTTCGCCGCCGGATTCGCCAGCATCCGGGCGTTCAACGACACCGTCCGCGAGGTGTTCGCGCTCACGCCGACCGAGCTGCGCGACCGCGTCTCCCGGGGGCACCCCGTGGCCACGTCGGGGACGCTGACACTCCGCCTGCCCTTCCGCGCACCGCTGTGCCCCGACAACCTCTTCGGGCATCTGGCCGCCACCGGCGTCCCCGGCGTCGAGGAGTGGCGGGACGGCGCCTACCGCCGCACGCTCCGCCTCCCCCACGGCCCCGGCGTCGTCACGCTGAGCCCCCGGCCCGATCACGTGGCCTGCGCGCTCCGGCTGAGCGACCTCAGGGACCTGACGATCGCGATCAGCCGCTGCCGCTGGATGCTCGACCTGGACGCCGATCCCGTCGCCGTCGACGACCTGCTGCGCGCCGACCCCGTCCTGGCCCCGCTGGTCGGCAAGGCGCCGGGACGCCGCGTCCCGCGCACCGCCGACCCGGACGAGTTCGCCGTCCGCGCGGTCCTCGGCCAGCAGGTCTCGACCGCCGCCGCCCGGACGCACGCCGCCCGGCTCGTCGCCGCCCATGGAGAGCAGGTCGACGACCCGTCCGGGGGGCTCACGCACCTGTTCCCGAGCGCCGAGGCGCTGGCCGAGCTCGACCCGGCCACCCTCGCCTTCCCCCGGTCGCGCCGCACCACGCTGACGACCCTCGTCGCCTCCCTCAACTCCGGCGAGATCGACCTCGGCGTCGGCAGCGACTGGGAGACGGCCCGCGCCCGTCTCGCCGAACTGCCCGGCGTCGGCCCCTGGACGGTCGAGTCGATCGCCATGCGCACGCTCGGCGACCCCGACGCCTTCATCCCGTCCGACCTGGGCATCCGGGCGGCGGCCCGCGACCTCGGGCTGCCCACCACACCGGCGGCCCTCACCCGGCGTGCCGCGCGGTGGCGTCCGTGGCGGGCCTACGCCGTCCAGTACCTGTGGGCCACGGGCGATCACCCCATCAACCACCTCCCCTCCTAGTGCAAGGATTCAGGCGATGTCAGATCGAGCCCATACCGTCCTGGAAGACACCCCCGTTGGCCCGCTCACCCTTGTGGCGACCAACGGCGGGCTCTCCGGGCTCTTCATGAACCTCCAGCGCCACCGGCCCCCCGAGGAGACCTTCGGGGTCTTCGAGCCCGACACGTCCGTCGAGCCGTTCGGCACCGTCATCGCCCAGCTCGGGGCCTACTTCGCGGGCGAACTGACCGACTTCGACGTCCCCCTGGAACTCCAGGGCACGCCCTTCCAGCGCCAGGTCTGGGACGCTCTCCAGGAGATCCCTTACGGGGAGACCACCACGTACGGCCAGCTCGCCGGGGAGCTCGGCAAGCCCAGCGCCTCCCGCGCCGTGGGGCTGGCCAACGGGCGCAACCCCATCAGCATCATCGTCCCGTGCCACCGGGTGGTCGGCTCCACTGGCAGCCTCACCGGCTACGGGGGCGGCCTGGAGCGCAAGCGCTTCCTGCTCGACTTCGAACGCCGCCTGAACCCGTCCCAGCTCTTCTAGAGCCGGTTCAGCCTGGCGGCCAGGGCGAACAGGACCCCGCCGACCATGAACCAGGGCTCGTAGAGGAACGTGACGAAGTGCTCGTTCGTGCTGAGATCGGACGCCGCACGCGTCCCCGCGGCCAGGGAGACCCAGTCCGGGACGCTCGGCAGGGCATGCACGATCAGCAGGGCCGCCGTCGTCCACACACCCACCTTGATCAGGCGGCGCCCGGCCCACGGCCGCACGAGCCCGACCGCCAGCGCCGCCGCCACCAGCGAGACCGGAATCGCGATCACATCGATGACCAGCAGGGGCAGGTTGTCGAAGAGGTCGAGGTCGGCGGGCAGCCCCGCCTGCCCGCCCAGCACCCAGTACACGTGGACGAGCGAGAACACGACGCCCCAGGTCGCCGCCGCGTACGGGGCCCACGGGCGTCCGGGCCGGGAGAACTGTGCGATGTCCATGCCTCGACCCTCTCCCACCGCCCGGTCGCGCGGCCTCCATCCCCGGAGCGGCCCTCCTCCCCCGAGCGAGGGAAATGTCCCACGCAGCGGTTAGCGTGAGCGCGAAGGCACCATCGAAGGGAAGGAGCACCGTGGAGTTCCGGGTCGAACGTCATACGCTCGCCGACGCCGTGGCGTGGGCGGCTCGCACGCTGCCGTCACGTCCGGCGCTTCCGGTGCTCGCGGGCATGCTGATCGAGGCGTCCGCCGACGGCCTCACGCTGGCCGGGTTCGACTACGAGGTGTCGGCCCGCTCGGAGATCGAGGCCGAGGTCGCCGAGCCGGGGCGCGTCCTGGTGCCCGGACGCCTCCTGGCCGAGATCGTGCGCAACCTCCCTCCCCACCCCGTGGACGTCGCGCTCAAGGGCGCCGAGGTCGTGGTCCGCTGCGGCAGCGCCGAGTTCGGGCTCCAGACCATGCCGGTCGAGGACTACCCGTCCCTCCCCGAGCCGCCCGCCGTCGCCGGAACCATCCCCGGCGACGTCTTCGCGGCCGCCGTCGCCCAGGTCACGCCCGCCTCCGGACGCGACGACACGCTCCCCATGCTGACCGGCGTCCGGGTCGACATCGAGGGCGAGACCATGCGGCTGGCCTGCACCGACCGCTACCGCATCGCGGCCCGCGAACTGGCCTGGTCCCCCACCGCCCCCGAATTCACCGCGGGCATCGTCGTCCCGGCCAAGACCCTGGCCGACACCGCCAAGGCGATCCGCCCGGGCGCCGAGGTCACCATCGGCCTCGCCGACACCCTCATCGGCGTCTCCGGCGGCGGACGCAGCATGACGTCCCGCCTCCTGGACGACCAGTTCATCGACTACCGCTCGCGCCTCACCGGCACCTGGGAGTCCACCGCCCGCGTCCGCACCGCCCCCTTCGTCGAGGCGATCAAGCGGGTCGCCCTGGTGACCGAGCGCAACACCCCGGTCCGCCTGGCCTTCTCCGCCGACGAGGTCCAGATCCGCGCCGCCTCCGGCGACGCCGCCCGAGCCAACGAAAGCCTCCCCGCCACCCTCTCCGGCCAAGAGATCGACATCGCCTTCAGCCCCCAATACCTCCTCGACGGCCTCGCGGGCGTCGACACCGAGTTCGCCCGCCTCGAATGCACCGGCCCCACCAAGGCCGCCCTCCTGACCGCCATCCCCGACTCCGGCGACGACGACCAAGCCCCCGACCCAACCGCCACCACCGGCTTCCGCTACCTGGTCATGCCCGTCCGCCTAACCGCCTGACCCCCACCCCACCCACCCCCCGTCATCCCGCCCCCGCGCGAGACCACCCGCCTCGCCCGCGCGCGGCGACACGGCCTTTCGCCCCGCGCCCGCCTCGTCCTGTGCCCGGCCCGCCCGACGCCCGTTCGTTCCGCGCGCGGCTTGTTCCGCGCTCGGCACGGCCACCCCTGGCACGTTCACTCCCCGCGTGTCCGCGCTTGGGGTGGGTTTTTGTGTGGGCGGAATAGGGGGTGGGTGGGGGTGGCTTGATCGGGTATGGGTTCTGCTTTGTTTGATCCGCGGGCGTTGCTGGCGGAGAGTCGGCTTGGGGTTCTGGCGACGATCAAGGGGAACGGGGTGCCGCAGCTTTCGCCGGTGATGCCGTTCTATGACCGGGACGCCGAGGTCATCCATGTGTCGATCACCGAGGGGCGGGCCAAGACGGCGAATCTGCGGCGCGATCCTCGGGCGGCGCTGGAGGTCACCAGTTCCGACGGGCGGGCGTGGGCGACGGCCGAGGGGGCGGTGCGGCTCACCGGGCCGGGGGACGATCCGCGCGGTGCCGAGGTGGACGCGCTGGTCGACTACTACCGGCTCGCCGCCGGTGAGCATCCCGACTGGGACGAGTACCGGACGGTCATGGTGGCCGACCGCCGGGTCCTGATGACGATGACCGTCGAGCACGTGTACGGCGAGAGGCTCGGCTGACGGCTCAGATGTCGGTGGTCTGGGCGGGGATGGTCGGGCTGTCGGTGCGCTGGTCCTGAGTGGTGTGCTGGCGGGTTCCGGCCATCCAGATCTGGCCCGGGGCGGGGCTGGCCGACGCCAGCCAGACGGCCGTGTCGGGCGAGGGGGCCATGCGCCAGTGGCGGCCGTCGTAGTGGGCCAGCTCGCCCTGGCCGCCCGCCACCCAGATGTCGGTGGGCGAGAGGGCCGTGACGGTGTTCGCGGCGGTGACGGGTGACTTGACCCGTGACCATTTGCGGCCGTTCCAGCGCAGGACGCGGTCGCGGCCGACGGCCCACGCCTCGTCGGGGGTGAGGGCGGCGACGTCCGTCAGGGGGAACCGGGTGGACGGGCACGGGACGCGTGTCCAGGAGCGGCCGTCGTAGTGGACGATCAACGCCGAGCGATCCTCGGCGCCGACGGCCCAGATGTCGTCGGGCGCGGTGCCGGAGACGGCCAGGAGCTTGCCCTTGGCCACCTGGGGCATCGGGGCCGGACGCCATTCGCCGGCCGTCCAGTGGACGGCGACGGGGCCATGGCCGACGGCCCAGGCGTCGCCGTTGAGGATCGTGACGTCGTTGAGGACGTGGCCGTCCAGTTCCGGCGCGGTCTGGGGCGTCCAGGACGACCCCGTCCAGTGCCGGACGAGCGGGACCTCGGTCCGGGTGAGGCGGTTGTAGGCGCCGCCGACGGCGATCGCGCGGCCATCGGGGGAGCAGGCGATGCCGAGGATGCCCGCGCCGAGGTGGGCGGGGTCGTCGGGAGGGTTGGGTGGGAGGGTCCACGCTGTTCCGTCCCAGTGGGCGGTCAGGGGGCGCTGGCCGGCGTTCCCGGCGACCCAGACCTGGGTCGGTGTGGCGGCCGCGACGCTGGTCAGCAGGTGCGGCTCCGCGATGACCAGGGGGGCGGCCAGGCGCCAGACGGCGCCGTTGGAACGCACCATGACCGCGCCCGTGACCCCTGGAGTCTGCTGTGGTCTCACCTAGCGCCCCTCGATGAGCGTTCTCACACCCCTACAACGTTCCCGCCCCACCGGCCCGTTCCCCTACAGGTCGAGCACGGCGAGCACGAACCGGAGGCCGCCGTCCCCGTCGTTACCGTACGCGTGCGGGCGGTCCCCGGCGAACACGGCGGCGGTGCCGGTCTCGATCGTCTGGCGCCGCCCGTCCACGTGCAGGGTCAGCGTCCCCTCCTCGACGTACACGATTTCCTTCGTACCCGGAACATGGGCCTCGCTCTCGCGCAGCTCGCCGGGGTTGAGCCGCCAGTGCCACAGCTCCAGGGACGGACGCGGCTCGCTGCCCGCCAGCAGGGTGCCGGTGCCGCCCTCGGGGCCGCGCCACAGGGTGACCTGCCGTCCCGGGGCGAACGTGCGGATGGCGGGCTCCTCCTCGACCTGGACGAGCCGGACCAGCGGCACCCCCAGCGCGTCGGCGATGCGGCAGAGCGTGCCGAGGTTGGGGTTGCCGCGTCCCTGTTCGAGACCGACCAGGACGCCCTTGCTGACGCCCGCGCGTCCGGCCAGCTCGTCCAGGCTCCAGCCGTGCCCGGCGCGCAGGGACCGGACGGTCCGGGCGACCGCCTCGCCGATCGCCGCCTGCTCGCTCACCTTTCGCCTCCGTTGCGTCGGTCGTTACATTGTTCTATATAGTGCATTAAAATGACCGCTGGGAGGATCCGCAGTGCTGGAACAGATTGTCATCGACGATGCCGTCCGGGAGCTCCGTCCGGGCGTCGCCGTCCTCGTCCTCACCGCGGCGGGCCTGGTCAACGGGCCGAGCGACGACGAGTCCGCGCAGTGGCTGACGGTGGCGGCCAAGGAGGCGCAGGGCGCGGAGGACCATCCGCACATCATGGCGTGGCGCGAGGCGTACCGCGCGTTCGGCGCCAAGCCGCAGCGCACCCGGCCGTCGGTGGACGCCCTGATCCGCCGCGCCGACGCGCTTCCGGCGATCAACAAGGTCGTCGACGCCTACAACGCGGTCAGCGTCGAGTACGTCCTGCCCGTGGGAGGCGAAGACCTCGACGCCTACGTGGGCCCGGCCCGTCTCGTGCGCGCGCGGGGGGACGAGCCCTTCGACACGGCCGCGGGCGTGGAGCACCCGTCCGAGGGCGAGGTCGTGTGGCGGGACGACCAGGGCGTCACCTGCCGCCGCTGGAACTGGCGCCAGTGCGTGCGCACCCGGCTCACCGAGTCGACGACGAACGCCCTCTTCCTGCTGGAACGGCTGGAGCCCTACCCGATCGAGCGCCTCAACGAGGCGGGCGAGGCCCTCGCCGAGCGGCTGCGCACGATCACCCCGGACGTCCGGATCCAGAGCCGTCTCCTATGGTGACCGTCCTCGCCCTGGGGGCCGCGCTCGCCTACGGCGTCGCCGACTTCCTCGGCGGCGCCGTCGCGCGGCGGTCGTCGGCCCTCAGGGCCCTGCTGTGGTGCGTCCCGACGGGCCTGGTCCTGGTGCTGATCGCCACGCTGATCGTCGGCGGCAGCCCGACGCCGGCCTCGCTGGCCTGGGGATTCGGCGCAGGAGCCGCCGGTGGCCTCGGCCTCATCGCCTTCTACCGGGCCCTGGCCCGCGGCCCCATGAGCGTCGTCGCGCCGGTCTCCGCGCTGGCGGCGGCCGTCCTGCCGATCGCGGTCGGGACGATCCGCGGCGAGCGTCTGGAACCCGGCGTGGTCGCGGGCGTCCTGCTCTGCCTGGTCGCGATCGTCCTGGTCAGCATGGAGGAGGGCACGGAGGCAGAGGACACCTCCGCCCCGCGCGGACCCCTGGACAACGGCCCGCTGATGGCCGGAGTCTCCGGCGTCTGCTTCGGGATCTTCTTCGTGTTCCTGCGCGAGGCCGGGGACGGCGGCGGCCTCTGGCCCCTGGTCGCCGCCCGGACGGGCAACCTGGTCGTGGTCCTGGCCGCGCTGCTCGTCCTGACCCGGTTGCGCGGCCTTTCCGCCGGGCCTCCGGTGTCCGGACGGCTCATGATCGCCTTGGCGCTGCTCTCGGGCGCGCTGGACGCGGGAGCCAACGCGCTGTACTTCATCGCGTCCCAGCACGGCATGCTCAGCCTGGCCGCCGTCCTGACCTCGCTCTATCCCGCGATCACCGTGCTGCTGGCCCGGATCGCCTACGCTGAACGCCTCCGGGTGGTCCAGCGCGTCGGGCTGGCCGTCGCGGTCGCCGGGGTCGCCCTGGTGACCGTCGGCTGACCGGAAGAGGCCAGGCGACGAACCGCACCGCCGGAGGGACGCTCTCAACCCGACGAGGACGACGAAAGGATCGCCATGCGCAAGACGCTCGCGTTCGGCGGAATCGCGGCCGGTCTGCTCATGACGGCCGGGGCCCTGACGGCGGGTACCGGGTCGGGGACCGGGCCCGACGAGGGCCTGCTGGGCATGACCCGTCCCGCCCTGATCTTCATCTCGGGCCACGGGACCGAGGGCGAGCGCACCGAGCCCGCGGGCGTGGCCTCCGGCGATGGCACGCTCCTCCCCGCCGAGACCGAGGCCCCGGCCGCCCCCCGTCCCGCCGCCTGAGGCCGGCCCGTTCGCCGGGGGGTCAGTAGACCAGCAGGCGGCGCGGGAACGTGAGGTCTCCGGTCGGGGTGTCGGCCGGGTCGTCGGCGAAGGACGACGGCCAGTGGCCCGCCTCGTACCAGTTCCACTGCTCGACCAGGTCGTCGGGCACGTCCCAGCCGCGGGCCAGCACGCACACGATCAAGGCGGCCACATGGGCGGCCTCCCAGACGCACAGCGTCGGACCGTGCCAGGAGTCCTGGTCCGGTTCGAACGGGACGGCCGTGCGGGCGCGGTCCATCACCGCGGCGTGGACGCGGTCGAACAGCTCCTGGTCGGGGTCGACGTGGTCGCGGATCTCCTGGTACGCCTCGGCGAACGCCTCACCCAGGGGGTTCTCCGGGCCCGGCCAGTCGTCCCAGTCGTGGATGCGCACGCACCCGGCGTCCCAGCGCGACGGCCTGCCCAGGTTGGCGAACCAGGCGACGCCGTCGAGGGCGCGTTCGAACTCGTCCGGCGTGCGGGCGCCCAGCGGACGGCCGAGGCGGGAGTTGGCGATCGTCAGGGCCATGATCTGCGACACGCGGGGGGCTCCTTCGCCGACGGGCACAGAAACGGCCCCTGGACCGTCGAGGAAGGTCAGAGGCCGTTCGGGTGGCGGTGGTGGTGGGATTCGAACCCACGGAAGCTTGCACTTCACACGCTTTCGAGGCGTGCGCCCTCGTCCACTAGGCGACACCACCGCGGGAGAGCCTACCCGAATCGGCGGCGCGCGAAGAACTCGGTGAGCACAGAGCCGCACTCGTCGGCCATGACCTCGGCGATGACCTCGGGACGGTGGTTGAGGCGCCGGTCGCGGACCACGTCCCACAGGGAGCCCACCGCGCCCGCCTTCGGGTCGACGGCGCCGTAGACGACCCGGTCGACGCGGGCCTGGACCGACGCCCCGGCGCACATCGTGCACGGTTCGAGGGTGACCACCAGGGTGCAGCCGCCCAGCCGCCAGCCGCCCAGCCGGGACGCGGCGGCGCGCATCGCGACGATCTCGGCGTGCCCGGTCGGGTCGGTGCTGCGCTCGCGGTCGTTGCGCCCGGTGCCCAGGACCTCGCCGGTGGGGCCCAGGACCACGGCGCCGACCGGGATCTCGCCCTCCGCCGCGGCGCGGCGCGCCTCGTCCAGGGCCAGGCGCATGGCGGGGCCGAACTCGTCGATCACCGAATCAGTCACGCAGGCGGCCGAACTCCTCGCCGAAGCCCGCCAGGTCGGCGACGGTGAGCAGCGCGTCCCCGGGGAACGCGCGGTCGCCCAGCTCGCTGAGGCGGTCGGCCGCGACACCGAGGTCGGCGAGCAGCGCGGGGTCGCCCGCCGGGTCGCCGTCGGGGATCTCGCCGACCAGCGGCTGGAGGAGCCCGCCGAGGCCGTCCTCCCTGACGGTGGAGACGAACGCCCGGGGCTCGGCCTCGCCGTCCAGCCTGACCAGGGCGAACCAGTCGTCGTTCTCCTCGATCAGCAGCAGGACGGGGTCGCCGTAGGACTCGACGGCCGCCTCGCGCATGAGGTCGGAGACGTCGTCGAAGCCCTCGGCCTCGGCGAGGACGGCCTCGGTCCCCACCCAGCCTTGCGGGGTGCGGGCGAAGACGGCGGCGAAGGAGGACACCCGCTCATTGTCGCTCACAGGGAACCGCTGGTCACGCCCCTTATGCGGGACGGCCGCCGGTCTCGGGCCGGGGTCAGGCGATCGCGTCGAGAGCGCGTTCGAACGCCGGGGCGAATCCGAGGCGTCCGGCGACGCTCAGCAGCATCTCGTCCGGGTAGAGCTCCAGGTCGCCGGAGATGGCGCCGAGCTCCATCTCGTCCAGCCCCAGATCGGTGAAGATCGACATGTCGCCGACCGGCAGGACCTGGTCGAGCTCCTCGTCCTCGGGGATCGGGATGTCGAGATAGTCGAGGACCTGCCCGGCCAGCGGCCAGTCGACCGAGGCGGTGACGTCGGAGAGGAACACCATCTCCTCGTCGCCCAGCAGCCGGATCGCGACGAAGAAGTCGTCGCCCACCGACACCAGCCCGATCGTGCCGCCGAGGCTCGGCTGCTGGCGCAGGGCATGGATCAGCCCCGAAAGGTCTTCGGTCAGAGCGACGGGGAGGACCTCGGCCTCCCAGCTGTCGTCCTCGCGATACACCACGACGGCGAAGTCCGTCGCGTCAACATCCGTCATTTCCACCCCACCGGCGCCGATCCTGCCAGGGAATGGTCGCAGATGCCGGGCGCCCTCGCGCACCCCACACCCAAACCGGCGGGCATACCTCCGGTGAAATGTGAGGACGTCGCTGGTCGTGGCGTGTTTGTCCCGTCCAAAGCGCTTGCGGCGCCCGGCGTGTCAGGACCTGTCAATGGATTCGGAACGTCCGGCGGCGCAGGGCCGCGTGGATACGGGCCCGGCGCGAGCGGTGCGGGGTCACGCGGCGGCGCAGCTCGCGCGCCTCGGCCAGTTCCCTGAGGAAGATCGCGCGGCGACGCAGATGCTCGCGGACCCTCTCGTCGGAGACCTCGGCCGCCGGCTGTTCACCCGCATCCGGGGGGACGGCGTCGGCCGCCGACCCCTCGGCCGCGCGCTCCGGCTGTTGATCGCGATCTCGGCTCATAGCGGCATCGTGCCCAGCTCAGTGGGCTTTACCCTCCACCTTGACGTGCCTGGCCGTCCAGCATACGTGGGCTACGGTGACCCCATGCAGACCCTCGCCGTCGATCATCCCCTCGTCGCGCACAAGCTCACGACCCTCCGCGACGAGCGCACCGACTCGCCCACGTTCCGCCGTCTCGCGGACGAGCTGGTCACCCTCCTGGCCTACGAGGCCACCCGCGACGTGCGGGTCGCCCCGGCCACCGTCCCCACCCCCCTGGCCCCCGCCCAGGGCGTCCAGCTGGCCAGCCCCAAGCCGCTCGTGGTGCCGATCCTGCGCGCCGGACTCGGGATGCTGGACGGGATGACGCGGCTGCTCCCCACCGCCGAGGTCGGCTTTCTCGGCATGATCCGCGACGAGGGCACCCTGCAGGCCCAGACGTACGCGACCCGGCTGCCCGACGACCTGTCCGGACGCCAGTGCTACGTGCTCGACCCGATGCTCGCCACCGGCGGCACCCTGGCCGCGGCGATCAAGCTCCTGTTCGACCGCGGGGCGGACGACGTCACGGCGCTGTGCCTGCTGGCCGCGCCCGAGGGCCTGGCGTACCTCGAGCAGGCGTTCGAGGGCACCGACGCCCCGATCCGCGTGGTCACGGCCGCGATCGACTCGCACCTGAACGAGCAGGGCTTCATCCTGCCCGGCCTCGGCGACGCGGGAGACCGTCTCTACGGCGTCGTCTGACGTCCCACCCTCACGTGTTCACCCACCGTCACCTTGGGTAGTAACCAGCTACGGAACGCATTGTTCGTTCCCCTCCGTCGCTCCGGCATGGGGGACCGTTGGGACCGGGGCGGCGTGAGCGAGGCTCGAGGGAAGCGTGATGGCTCACCAAGGGGACAGTGAACGACGCGCACATGACGAGATCGGCGATCGCCTCAACGAGGAGTTCTCCGGCGTCCACCCCACCGACACGGTGGCCCGCTGCGTCGCCGCGGCGCGGCACGGGGCCCAGGAGGTGACGGGTGCCGCCCCGGACGACCTGGTCGAACGCATAGCCCGCAAGCACCTCCAGGTGCTCGCCATAGTCGCCGCCGAGAAACGCCGCCACTCTCCCCGGACGACCACGGGCAACACCCCCTAACCCCACACGGGGACGGGGACCCGGCGGTGGAGATCCGTGGGCGGTGCGTTACGGGCAACGCGCTCTGATGCCACACGGGGGCGGCGGCCCGGCTGTGGAGATCCGGGGGGGCCGGGGTACGGGCAACGCGCCTGATGTCGCGCGGGGACGGGAACCCGGCCGTGGACATCCGGGGGGTACGGGCAACATCCCCTCATGCCGCGGGGGTGGGAACCCGGTCGTGGAGTTCGTGGGAGTACGGGCAACGCGCCCTGACGCCGCGCGGGGCGGGGGCCCGGCTGTGGAGATCACGTGGGGTGGGGGTTACGGGCAACGCGCCCTGAGCGTGCTTTGATGCCGATCGGGCCTGTGCGAAACTGACCAGGGGTCTGTGGGTCATCGCGCTCCGGGAGGCATTAGTGCCCGCCAAGAAGTACGCAACGTGGGTCGCCGTGGCCTTCGTCGCCTTCTATGTGTTCCAGCAGCCGGAAGGGGCCGCCAAGTCGGTGCACAATGTCGCGGACGGTCTCGCCTCGGCCGCCGGTTCGGTGGCGACCTTCGTGAACGCGATCGGCGCTTGAGGCCGGCATGAGGCTGGTGACGCCCGGTGACTCCGCCCCGGCGTCGGTAAACAAGTATCTGCTACCGCACGAGACTCAGGTGATCACGGTCCGGCGGCATCCGGCCGTGCTCATGCTGCCCGTCGGTCTGGTGCTCGGCGGCCTCATCGTCGCCGGGGTCCTGACCAACGTCTCCACCCCCGAGAGCAACGGCGTGATCAACGGCGTCTGGTGGGCCTGGCTGCTGCTTCTGGCCTGGTTCGTCTGGCGGGTCGCCGAATGGTCGGTCGACTACTTCGTGATCACCAACCAGCGCATGCTGCTGACCACGGGCCTGATCACCCGCAAGGTGGCGATGATGCCGCTGGCCAAGGTCACCGACATGAGCTTCCGCCGGTCGATCGCGGGACGGATGCTCGGCTACGGCGAGTTCGTCCTGGAGTCCGCCGGTCAGGACCAGGCACTGCACACCGTCGACTACCTCCCCTATCCCGAACAGCTCTATCTCGAGGTCTGCGAGATGATCTTCCCGAACAAGAACCCCTCCGACGACTGACCAGAGTCGGATACGGTGTGGTACAAGATCGTGCTACCGGCCACCCGCCGAACCACGCCGGCATCGCGGTCCGTACCACTCCAATAGAGGGCGGACGGGGGTCTGACCGGAGATCGCGTATTGCCGCTTCGTTACTCACCATGTGCGTCAAGCGGCAATGTGCAATCATGTCGGCACCCCAGCCGCCTGATTACTTCCGCTAAGTGAGTCCACATGCCGGGTCCAGGCAACGTCGGCGAACGTGTCCGCAACCTGCGGCTGACCAGACGCTTGTCGCAGGCACAGCTCGCAGGTCACGATCTTTCCGACAGCTACATCTCGTTGATCGAGTCGGGCAAGCGAACGCCCACGCCGACCGTTCTGCGCATGCTCGCCGAACGTCTCGGCTGCACGCCTGAATACCTCGCCGAGGGCGTCGAGCCGGAGCAGCGCGCCCATCTCGAGGTCCGCGAGCGGCACGCGCACCTGGCCCTGCTGAGCGGCGACGCCGTCACGGCCGAGGCCGGGTTCGACGAGGTCATCGCGCGCAGCGACGATCCCGATCTCACGTCCCGCGCCCGCTCGGGCCGGGCCCGCGCGCTGGAGGAGCTGGGCCGCACCGACGAGGCCATCGCGCTCTTCGAGGAGCTGCGCGAGCAGGCCGAGCGCGACCCGGGCCGCGTCAGCTGGCTGCCCCCGGTGAGCGCGCTGGCACGCTGCTACCACCTGGTCGGCGACCTCGGCCAGGCCATCGCGCTCGCCGAGCGCGCCCTGGCCAGGCTGCGCGAGCTCGGCCTTTCCGGCGGCCGCGAGCACACCGAGATCGGCCGTGTGCTGCTGCTCGCCTATGTCGACCGTTCCGAGGCCGAGCGCGCGCATGAGCTCGGACGGACGCTGCTGGGCCCCGGCGCCTCCGAAGGCGACGACCCGAGCGTCCAGTACCGCCGCGCCAGCACCCGCGCCCTGGACGAGGGGGCGATCGGCGACTCCCTCCACCTGGCCGACCAGGCGCTGGCCGCCTGGCACGGCGAGACGCCCGTCCGCGCCCAGGCCAGGCTCAACCTGGCCGGTGCCAGGGCGCTGCTGCGGGGAGTGCCGCCGTTCGCGTCCGAATGGCAGGAGCCCAGCGACGCCACCGCCGCCAAGGCCGCCGAGGAGGCCGTCGCGCTGCTGCGGGCCGCCGCGTCCGGCCTCGAAGGCGAAGAGGCCACCGAAAGCACCATCGAACAGGCGCGCGCGCTCGTCCTCCTGGGCGAGCCGGAGCGGGCGATCTCCGTCCTGGAGGAGTTCCTGGACGCGGGCATGGCCCTCGCGCCCCCCGGGGGCATCGCGGACATCGCCCCGCAACCGGGCGACGACCTGGCCGTCCGCATCCGCAAGACCGCCCAGGCGCGCCTCGTCCTGGCCCGCGCCCGCCTCGCCCAGAGCGACGCCACCGCCGCGCTCGTCGTCCTGCGCGCGGCCGCGGGGCAACTGGACGGCCTGCCGCCCGGACGTCCCGCCGCCAACGTCTTCCGCGAGATGGGCGAACTGTTCGAGGCCGCCGGCGATTTCGACGGCGCCACGGCGTCCTATCGCCAGGCCCTGGAGGCCGCCGGACTACGTCATGCCCGCCCCCAGACGGCGAGCTGTGATTTCGGTCTCGTTTAAAACCTAGAAAAACGGCCGCTGGGGTCCCAGAAACGCTGCGCGAGCGGCAACTCTGGGGCCCCGGCGGCCGTTCTCCTCTCGTCCGGCCGGTATGGAATCAGCCCGCCCATGGTCCTAACATGGAGACATGGGATGATTGGCTGACCGGAGGAGGGATTTCGTGACACTGCGAACGGCACGCCGCTCGTCACTGGTCGAGCAGGTGATCGACCAGCTGAAGACCGAGATCGCCGCAAGCTCCTGGCCGGTCGGCGCCAAGATCCCACCCGAGCCCGTCCTGTCGGAGAGCTTGGGCGTCGGACGCAACACCGTCCGCGAGGCCATCCGCGCCCTCACCCACACCGGACTCCTCGAATGCCGCCAGGGCGACGGCACCTACGTCCGCGCCACCAGCGAACTCTCCGGCGCCGTCCGCCGCCGCCTGGAGACGGCCGAGCTGATCGAGATCCTCGAAGTCCGACGCGGCCTGGAGGTCGAGGCCGCCCGCCTGGCCGCCGTCCGCCGCACCGAGGCCGACCTCGCCGCCATCAGCGAGGCCCTGGCCCGCCGCTCAGCCACCTACGCCGCCGGAGCCCACGCGGAGTTCGTCGAGGCCGACCTGGCGTTCCACACGGCCGTCGTCGAGGCCACCCACAACCGCGTCCTGACCGACCTTTACCGCGACTTCAGCGACGCCCTGCGGGCCAGCATCGGCGAGGCCGGAAACCTCCTGAGGCACGCCGACATCCCCCACGAACCCATAGCGTCCGCCATAGCCGCCGGCAACGCCGAAGCCGCCGCCCAAGCCACCCACTCCTGCCTAGACCAAATCCTCGCCTCCACCACCTAGCACCCCAGGTGTAGGCGCCTTCACACCGATCATCGGGCACACGCCCAGACGTCACGACCTAACGGGACGCCGGACGCCGCAGCGGGCGACTGCGAAGCAGGGGCCGCCGAACGGCGGGAGCCGCGTCGCAGGGCCGGGGCGAGCGGGCGCTGGGCTCTGAAACCGGGCAGCGGCACGCCAGGTCGGGCCGCCCGGGGCGTTTGGACGGGGCCACAGGGCGTGTGGGCCCGGGCCCGGGCCGCCGGACAGCTCTGCGGGGCTCGGGACGGCGCTGCGGGGCCGGGAACGCAACGCGGCGCCGCATGGGCGCGTTGTGCGGGCGCGGCGGCCGGGACCCAGGGAACCAGGCGGCGTGCGTGCTGTGCGGCGTGGGCTGAGAGCGGCGGACAGCAGGGCTTGGGGCCGCACCGCGAGGCGCGGGATCACACTGCCCTGGGGCGCTGCGTGGCATGGCGGCCCACCACATTGCGGGACGCAGAGGGCCGGGCTGCAGGACAGGAGCCGGGTTGAAGATCACCTGGCACCCCGGGGAGTTGCGGGACGGCTCCGCCCGAAAAACGAAATCGAGCAATCGCGTTGCGAGGCCGTCCGGGACGACGACGTCCAGGGGACCCAGGAGCGCGCGTGCACCACCAAACGAACCGACGAAGGCGAAATGCGTACCACTCACCGTCCGACCGCGATCTGGGCTCTGATCGGCCTGGTCCTGCTGACCATCAACCTGCGGGCAGCGATCACGGGCATCCCTCCGATGCTCGGCGACCTGCGCGAGACGTTCGGGCTGTCCGGCGTCGAGGTCAGCGTCCTGACCACCCTTCCGGTGCTGTGCCTGGGCGCGTTCGCGTCGCTCGCTCCCGTCCTCGCCCGCCGTTTCGGTACCGAGACCGCCATCGCCGCCGCGCTCACGCTGATCACGCTCGGAGTGGTGGTGCGGGCGCTTCCGGCCGAGACGGCCCTTTTCGCGGGGACGGTTCTGGCCGGGGCAGGGATCGCCATGGGCAACGTGCTCACGCCCGCCGTGATCAAGCGCGTCTTCCCGGACCGCGTCGGCTCCCTCACGGGCCTCGCCATGATGCTGATGGCAGCCAGCGGCGCGATTGCCGCAGGACTCGCCGTCCCGCTGGCCTCGGCCACTGGATGGCGCATCGCTCTGACCGCCTGGGCGGTCCCGTCGCTGATCGGCGTCCTCGTCTGGGGCCCGCTGGCCCTCCGCGGCCGTCGCGCCGCTCCTGAGCGTTCTGAGGCCGTCCCGGCGCCCGAGGAGGGGTCCCTGCTGCGGTCGCCGCTCGCGTGGAACGTGGCGGGCTTCATGGGCATGGCCTCGCTGATGTTCTACGTCCTGATGTCGTGGCTGCCCGAGGTCATGCGCGACCAGGGCTACTCGGCCGCCGAGTCCGGAGCGATGATCTCGGTCATGATGATCATCGGCATCCCGCTGGGCTTCCTCGTGCCCGTCTTCGCCGCCCGCATGCGTGACCAGCGCGTTCTCGTCGCGGGAGTGGGCGTCGCCATGATGGTCGGCCTCTTGGGCGTCCTGCTCGTCCCGGCGGCGGGCTGGGCGTGGGTCTCGATCCTCGGCCTCGCCACCGGCAGCGCCTTCCCGCTCGCCTACACCCTGCTCAGCCTCCGCTCCCCGACCCCCGCCATCGCCGCACGCCTCTCCGGCATGGCCCAAACCGGCGGCTACCTCCTGGCGGGCCTGGCGCCCTTCGGCTTCGGTCTCCTCCACACCACCACGAACGGCTGGACGCTCCCCCTCTCCGTCCTCCTGCTCCTGGTCGTCCCCGAGGTCATCTTCGGCCTCTTCGCAGCCCGTCCCACCTACATCCGCCCCACCACCGTCCAGCCCGACCGAGACCGCCAACGCATTCAGGAACCAGCCCCAGCCGCCCGCTAACCCCAAACAAGACACGCGAACGGCTGCGCGCCGACGGCTCTCAGCCCGGCTCGGCCGTGGCGAGTGAAGCTCGTGTGCGGGGAGGCCTTGGCTGGTGGGACGAAAGCTGGGCGTCGGCTGGGCTGGCGCGTTCGTCGATGTCAGTCGCGCGGCAAGGGCGTTGGGGGCTGGACGTGGTCCCGTCCGTCCCGCGGGCCGACGGCGGCCGACGCGTGTGGCGGGGCGCCGGGCGGGAACGCGAAGCCAAGGTTTGGCGGAGTGGGTGCGCGGTGGCGGGACGTGTAGGGGCGCGGGCCGTGCGGGATGCCTCCGCGGTCAGGTGGTGGCGGCGTCCATGTCGTAGACGCGGGCGTGGAGGACGAGGCGTTGGTGGAGGGCGGCGCGGAGGGCGCGGTGGAGGCCGTCCTCGAGGTAGAGCTCGCCCTTCCAGTGAACGACGTGGGGGAAGAGGTCCCCGTAGAACGTCGAGTCCTTGGAGAGCAGCGAGTGCAGGTCGAGTTCGCCCTTGGTGCTGATGAGCTGGTCGAGGCGCACTTGGCGTGGGGGGATCTTCGCCCAATCACGGGACGTGAGCCCGTGCTCGGGGTAGGGCCGCCCGTCGCCTACAGCCTTGAAGATCACCCGTCGAGTCTACGGGGTCAGATGGGGCCGGAGAAGGTATCGCATTTAACTGGGTCTCCAGTCTCGTACCCGGTGGTGAACCAACGGCGCCGTTGTTCGGACGTGCCGTGGGTGAATCCGTCCGGATTCACCCGGCCTTGTGAGCGTTGCTGGATGCGGTCGTCGCCGACGGCCTCGGCGGCGCTG
This sequence comes from Spirillospora sp. CA-294931, assembly GCF_050946795.1. Lineage (GTDB taxonomy): Bacteria > Actinomycetota > Actinomycetes > Streptosporangiales > Streptosporangiaceae > Spirillospora. The sequence goes on along the minus strand of NZ_CP192006.1, from coordinate 9,087,961 downwards.
AGGGCTTGGCGGATGTCGGTTTCGGTGAGGCGGGTCAGGAATCCGGTGGCGGCCGCGTTCTTGGCCCATGCCCCCGAATAGCAGTCGGCCTGGAGTTCGAGGCGGACGGATCCGCTTGTGGCGCCCTTGGTTCCGGCCTTCGCGCGGTTCATCGTTCCGAGCAGGTTCTGGATGTGGTGGCCGTACTCGTGGCCAATGACGTATGCCTGTGCGAACGGCCCGCCTTCGGCGCCGAACTGGCGCTGGAGTTCGCCGAAGAATGTGAGGTCGAGATAGACCTTGTGGTCGGCCGGGCAGTAGAAGGGGCCGACGGCGGACGTCGCATATCCGCATGCCGTCCGGGTTCCCTCGCTGAACAGTTGCGTGCGGGCCATAGAGTAGCGACGGCCGCTGTTCGCGAATACCTGCGTCCAGTATTTCTGGATGCTGTTGACGGTGCCGACGACGCGGCAGTCCTCGGACTGGTCCGCGTCCGCGCCGGTGCGGCACTGGGCCGACAGGTTGGTGCCAGTGCCGACCTGTCCGGCGTCGCGCTGCGGTCCCGAGCCGCCCCCGCCGAGGTCGACGCCGAACACCAGCGCCACGATCAGTGTGATCAACCCGGCGGCGCCGCCGCCGACCATGAGGCCGCCCCTGGGCAGACCGCCTCCGCCGCCGCGCGCGTCCTCGACCTGCGAGGAATCGAGCTGTGCGTCATCGTCGAAATCCACTCGGCGTCCCCTCCGATTGCCGAAACCCCGTGACCGGGGATCTTCCCCACGGGACGACCCGGGTAACGCGACGGCGGCCGCCGCGGGTGTGACGGCCGCCGTGTCCGGATCTAGGAGATCGGCCCGACGCTGGGTCCTTCCTTGGCGAGGAAGTCGCGGGCAAAGCCCTCCCACTGCGCGTACCGGTCCGGGTAGGCGGACCTCTGGACGGCCTGGGCCACCTCACCCGGGGGACGGTTCTGCCAGTTCGGGATCTGGATAAGCCCCGGGTTGTTGCCGAACGGAGCCACTCCGTAGAACGACTTGCTGGACGTCGGGACGTGCGTGATCTGCTCGGGCGTGCCCCACCCGGTGCTGGGACGCTGCTGGAAGATGCCCAGCGAGTCGTGGTCGACGGGGACGGTGTAATTCACGAACTTCGACTCCTGCATCGCGGTCATCAGGGCGATGACCTGGCCCTGGTCCGGGATCTGCGCGCCCTTCCCGACGCCGATCACGGTGCGGGCGTTCTCGCGCTCGGCCGGACCGAGGTCGGCGGCCGTGCGGAAGGCCTGGCGGAGCTCGGACGCGGGAGCCTCCTTGAGCGCCTTCGCCGTGGCCGCGTCGGCCTTCCCCGTCGGACGCAGATCGTGCCTGGCCTGGAACCATTTCAGGCCGCGCGGCTCGGAACCGGCCGAGACGGTCGCGGCCTGGCGGGTCTCGCCGTGGGTGGCATTGGCGACGGTGAAAACCGTCCCCGCCGTGACGACTGCTGCGGTGATGGCCGCCGTTCGGATACGCAATGCATTCCTCCGGTCAGGGATTCCAGGCCCCGGTCCTGGGGCCTGTGTCCGCCGCGAGCCGGCGGACAAGCGGGGGGTGGAAACCCACGAAGGTAGTCGAGCCGTGCCGATCCCTCTATATGGAGGAATTGACGAAAAGCGTGGCGCTGAAGAACCCATTTTGCCAGCGCCCGTGCCGTTAAGAGAGGGTGAACGGATTGCGAGCGAAAAATCCTCGGACCACTTTGCCGGGAATTTGCGTCCACGGAAATCCGATCACCCCGCTGAACGCAGTGACCCGCAGCCGCAGCGAGAACCGAATGGCCAGCGCCCTTCTCGTTCCCCACCGCCCCGCCCCACGATCGCTCGGCCCGCCACCGCCCAGCCCGCGGCCGCCCGGCCCGCGATCGGTCGGCTCGGCATCGCCGAGCCCGCGATCGGCTGGGCCCGCCACCGCCGAGCCCGCGGTTGTTCGGCCCACGGACGCTCGGCCCGCCACTGTCCTGCCCGTGGTTGCTCGGCCCGCCACCTTCCCGGCCCGCGATCGGTCGGCCCACGATCGCTTTGGGCCGCTACCGCCCGGCCCGCGGCCGCCCGGCCACGATCGCTCGGGCCGCTACTGTGCCGGGCCGCCCCCGCCCGGGCCACAGTCGCCCGGGCCGCGGTCGCTCGGGCTGCTATCGTGCCGGGCCGCTACCGCCCGGGCCGCGGTTGCTCGGACGGCTACCGCCCGAACGGCCAGCGTTCGGGCCGCTATTGCGCGGGCCACCATCGTCCGGGGGTGCGTAGGCCACTCGTGAGCCCTCAGGTGGAAGGGGCTTCACGGTGTGCGGGCGTCCAGGCAGCAGCGGACGAAGTCCTGGACGATCGGGTTGGCGTCGTCCCCGGGGGACCAGGCGACGCCGACCTGGCTCGCACTGACGCCCGTCACCGGACGGTACGTCACGCCTGGACGCGCGTAGTAGCGGGCCGCCGACGCGGGTGCCAGGGCGACGCCGTACCCGTTGGCGACCGCGCTCAGCCAGTCGTCGGGATGCTCGGCGACCGCGCCGACCCGGACGGGGTGTCCCTCGCGCTCGTCGGCGGCCATCCAGTAGTCGCGCCAACGGCCCGATTCGGCCGGGGCGGCGACGAACGGCTCGTCCCAAAGGTCCCGGAAGGCGATCTGATCGCGTTCGGCCAGCGGATGCGTCACCGGGAGCACGACCCAGCGGGGCTCCGTCAGCAGAACTTCCACCCTGAGGGCGTCCTGGCCGGGGAACGGGAGCCGCACGAGCGCGACGTCCACGTCCCCCGTCGCGAGCCCGGCCGTCGGGTTCGTCCACGAAGCCTGCCGCATCTCGGCGCGCCAGCCGGGACGACGCCGGGTGAACGCGGCGACGATGTCCTGTGTCGCCTCGTTTGCGCCGCTGGCCAGGAAACCGACCCGCAGCACTCGGGTGGCCCTCTTCGTCTCGCGGACCAGCTGGTCGAATTCGGACAGCAGGCGGGGTGCCCGCTCAGCCAGGGCCCGTCCCGCCTCGGTCAGCGCCATGCCCGCCCGCGACCGGGTGAACAGTCGTACCCCGAGCCGCGTCTCCAATTGCTTGATCTGCTTGGTCAGCGCTGGTTGCGACACGAAGAGGCGTTCGGCCCCCCGGGTGAGGCTTCCTTCCTCGGCCACGGCGACGAACGACCGCAGCAAACGCGTGTCCACATCCATTCCAACAGGTTATAGAAGCAGGTATTGGACGCCAAGCACGCATTGATCGAGGTTTGAGGCATGTTCGTTGCCTATGTCTGTGCAGCCCTCGTCACGATCGCGGCCAACACGGTGATCGTCATCGCCGATCTGTCCCGAGCCAAGTTCGTCCTGGCCAACAGCGCCGAGGTGGGCGTCCCGGAATCATGGCACCGGTACCTGGCCGCCCTGAAAGCCGCCGGCGCCCTCGGACTGCTCGCCGGTCTCCTGGGCACCCGATATGTGGGCATCGCCGCCGCGGCCGGCCTCACTCTCTTCTACATCGGGGCCCTGATCACCCACATCCGCGCCCGTGTCTTCCACAACATCGCCTTCCCGGGAGGGTTCTTCGCACTCGCTGTGACCTCGCTGGCCTTGGCCGTCGCGCAATAGCGCGGCGAACCGGCGATCGAGCCCAGGGTTGCGTGATCGCCATGCCGTCGAGGCCGCCTCTGGTGTTTGGATATATGCCCCGCCATCCCCCATGTGGGGGACGAGGAGCGTCGGTTATTCGGCGGGATCACTCTTGCAGGGGAGGTTCGAGTGTTCACGCCCGAACAAGAATGGAGGCATCGAAGAACCCACCAGAAAGACCCGAGGGGATCGCGAACAATGGTCGTCAATTCAGAACTTGAACGGCGTGCACGCAAAGGCCGCTTCACCCGCGGCGTGATCGGGGCGGGTGTCGTCGCCATCGCGGCGGCGGCCGTCGGCACCGGAACCGCGATGGCGGGTTCCGACGACCGGACGAGCAAGCCGGTGAGCAAGCCGGTGAGCAAGGCCAAGGAATCCCACGTCACGGGCGATGCCTGGGTGAAGTTCCCGGGAGACCCGGAGACGCCGTACCGGCGGTTCATCGTCGATGTGCACGGCGGTCCATGGAAGATCGTGGACGGCAAGATGGAGTGGGGCGCCGCGCGGGGCACCATTCGCTTCAACCATTTCGCGCCCGACAAGCCCGGCGGCCCGTCCAAGGACCATTGGGGCAGCATCAAGGTGGATTACGTGATGGCCGGTGGGCCGGTCGCCGTGGTGTCGGGAATTCGGCAGGACGGTGTGGACGCCAATCAGAAGCGCGGGACGCTGACCTTCTACCAGTCCCCTCTCGGCCACAAACACGACCGGATGGGATTCTCGTGGGGGATCGTCAATCCCCAGTGCCAGCAGATGGGAACCGGTCCGGCGCCCTTCAGCCCGGCCAGCGCGGGCCCGGACGGACGCTGGCTGAAGGGCTACACCGTCAAGGACGGCGGCATTCCGCTCCCCGACGACCCGAACGTCCAGCCGCCCGAGAACCCGCCGAACTGCAAGTTCAAGAAGATCTACTGAGCGGACGGGCGACGCCGACGCGTCGCCCGCCCCTTCGCGTGCTCACGAGGCCAGGAGGTCGCTGGGCGCGGTCTCGAAGAAGCTCGCGTTGGCCTTGGAGCCGGACTGGCGCAGCGCCTTGAGCGGCTGGTATTCGGGCGAGTCGTACCAGCGGTGCGCGGCGGCCAGGTCGGGGAACTCGATGAGGACGGGGTAGGTCAGCGTCGCCTCGCCCTCGGCCACGTCGATCTGGCCGCCGACGACGAGGTAGCGGCCGCCGTGTTTCTCCACGATCGGGCGCACCTCGGCGGCGTAGGCGGCCAGCTTGCTCGGGTCGGTGACCTCGACGTTGTCGAACAGCGCGTAGGCGGTCATGGCGCACTCCGTCTCATGGCAGGATAGTCCCGTTCGGGACAATCCCGAATTTACTACCGGTCGGGACTATCCCACAAGTGAGTAACCATGGACGACCTGTTCGGCGACCCGCGCTGGGACGCCTACGGCATGCTCCGCGAGGCCTATCTGGCCGTCACACGGCGCATCGACGCCGAGGTCAGCCCCGGGGGAGACCTCGACGCGTCCATCTCGGACCTGCTCTTCCGGCTGGCGCGAACCCCCGGCCACGCGCTGCGCACGGTGGACATCACCCGGGCCCTCGCCACGAGCACCACCCGCACCACCCGGCTCCTGGACACCGCCGAGGAACGCGGACTCGTCACCCGGGGCGCGCATCCCAAGGACCGGCGCGCCATCCTGGTCACGCTGACCGAGGACGGCCTGGCCGAGGCGCGCAGGCGAGGGGCGCTGGGGCTGGCCTCAAGCCAGCGGCACCTCCATGACGTCCTGACCCCGGACGAGGTCGCCGCGATGACGCGAATCCTTCGAAAGGTCCGCGACGCCAACCAGTGGTGAGTCCGCCTGGTTCGGGTGACCCAGACGCCGGTCTCCACCCGGGACCGCGAGGCGTTGCGCAGCGCTACCGCGCCGTTCGCTGGATCAGTGCGGCGGTGGGCGGGACGCCTTGCCCGCCCAGCGTCCCCTCGAAGATCAGGGAGTGATCCGTTCCCGGCCGGACGCCGTCGCCCGCAGTGATCGTGAAGGGCACGACGACCCGTCCCATGCCGGGCACCCGGACCGTGGCCGGTCCCACCGGTCTGGCGGACCACCGGCCGGACGTCCTGGCGCTGAGCCGTACGGTCTGCTGGGAGCCGTTGAAGTTGTAGACCTCGACCCACATGCGCGTGGACGCGCCTACCCGGTAGCCGAATGGCGGTGGCTGTTCGGCGTCCTTACGGGGAGCCGCGTTGGCGGGCGCGTACCGCTGGCTCAACACAATGTGCGCCGCCGTGGACGGCCTGGCAGCGCGCACGCTCGCCACAGAAGCAGAGGCCCGCAGACCGTGCCCATCGGACACCACGTAGAGCGGGTCAAGCGAAGCGGTGACTCCCACGGTGCCTGCCGTCACACTGCCCTTACCCGTCCGGGCCCCCATGACGTCGTAGACCTCGGTTTTGCCGCCTCCCCGAACCGGCACCTTCACCCGGGACGGCCGTCCCGCCCACACCACGGTGATCGCCCGCTCCCCGTCCCGGAAGACGTAGCCGTGCACCCCGCGCGGCATCCCCTGGGCCTTGCCGACGAAGTCCGCCCGGCCCAGCTGCGACGTCATCGCGGCGTACGCGCTGTAGGACGGCCACGGCTGGAAGTCGCGGCTGAACAATCCGAAACAGACCACACCGCTTGCGCAATACGGGGGCGCCGAGAACCAGAAGTGCCGGTCCACCCCCGCTGCGAGCTTCTGGACGGCCTCCTGGACGAGGAACCGGGCCTGGTCGACCTGCTGCGGACGGGTCAGGTCCTCCCGGGGTGACCAGGGCGGCATGAAGATCCCCGCCTCGGTCGCCCACAGCGACAATCGCGGGCCGTACCGGCGCGCGAGCCGTTTCTGCACGTCCGTATGGCGCGGGAACGGCGTCAGCCCGCCCCAGACCGGATCCACCTCCGGATAGCTGTGGAAACTCCAGATGTCGGCATACGGGGCGACGCCGCTACGCAACTTCAAGTCCTGCACGGCTCCCGCGGTGAAGATCCCCGGAAGCGCCACCGGTACGGGGCGCGGCTGGTCACGCACGCCCAGCGCCGCCGCCTTGACGTACGCGCCGACCTGGTCGCCGGTCGTACAGCAGTTGAACTCCTGTTCGGGCTCGTTCCAGAGCTCCAGGGCGGCATGCGGGCCCGCGGCGAGCCGTTTCGTGAACCGGTACGCGTCCCGAAGATCCGCCGGGAACGGGGCGGACTCTCGGGTCTTGGCCCAGGCCGGGGTGTCGGTCACCACGCCGAGCGTCCGGATGCCGCGGCGCCCGAACTCCCGGGTGGCCCCGTCCATCCAGAGGGTCTGGAACGTCCCCCGGCGGGGCTCGACCGTCGGCCAGTCGATCTCGTCGCGGACGTGGCCCGCGCCCATCCCCTCCAGCGCCCGGGCGAGCGCCGCCAGCCGCGCGGGCGGCACCAGCGACGCGGACGACGTGTGCACGCCGAACCGGGTGGCCACGGGCCTGCGGTCCGGCAACCGCGCGAAGTGCCCCACGACCTTCGTGGCGGGGGACGAAACGAGCGACGCCTCCACCCGATAGTGCCCCGCCCCGAGGCGCGGAAGCGGGATCGCCGCGACCGACGCGCCCCGACCCACCCCCACCGTGCCGGACGCGACCCGCCGCGAGAAATAGTCGGTGACCGCGTACCGCACCTGCTCCACCCCGCGCGCCCGGCCGTTGAGCCGGAACCGCAACCGCGCGGGCTCCCCGCCCCGGTAGGTGTCGAGCCTGGACGCCGCGACGTGGACGCCCGCCACCGCCGGCCCGGTCGGAAGCAGCGCGAACCTGTCCAGGGCGAAGCTGTACCGAGCGGGTCCCTTGCCGAGCCGGGGACCGTCGACCCTGAACGTGATCGAGTTCGTCCCCCGTCGCAGTTCGACGTCGTCCAGCCGCATACGCACCAGCGCGCCCCACGCCCCAGGGGCAGTCGCCCAATACGGTTCCGACCGCGCGACCTGGACGAACCGGTCGCCGTTCACCGAGACGCTGAAGTACGAACCGCCGACGGGGGTGCGATCCGGCGTCACGGGTGGCGTGAACACCGCGTCCAGCCGGTAGGTTCCCGCGTCCCGGGTGCGGACCCCATACGTTGCGAACCACCGTTCGTCCTTTGCCGTGTCGACCGCGAGGTAGGAGCCGCCGGACGCCCTCTTGTCGGCGACCCGGCGCATGTTGGTCCGCTCCGGCGACTCTCCCTCAACGTCAAGCGCGCTCCCCGTATGCGCGCTCGCGACCGCGAGGCCGGATACAGGCAACAGAACCGCGGTCGCCGCCCCCGCGACCCGCCGCGTGCGCGTCCTCAAGATCCCCACGTCGCCTCCCGGCCGGTCGATGAGATTCGCCCCAACACTCAGCGACCACCCGCCGCACGCACATCGGCCGGTCGTCGACCGCGCGCTCCTCCTCAGGTACCGACGAGCCGCGACGATCGGCGGATCCGCCCGGACGCCCCGCCTGGCTACGCTCCGCGCTGTGAGCCATTCGCGGACGCTGTCGTCGCAGGATCGGACGCCGGCGACCGCGGCCCGGCTGGCCGACCGCGCCGTCCCCTGGGCACTGGGTCTGGCGCTGGCGGCCTTCACGCTGCTCGACTACCACGACGCGCACCACGGCCTGCCCGAGAACCTGACGATCGCTCTGTTCTCCACCGGAACCGGACTCGCGGCGGCCACGGCCAGGCACCGCCTGTGGCCGCTGCTCGCCACACTCGTCCCGGCGTCGTTCCTGTTCTCCTGGTGGCCGGCCTTCATCGTCGCGTCGTACTACGCGGCCACAACAATGCGCCGCGAAACCCGCCTGGCCGTGTTCGCCTGCCTCTCGACCCTCGCGTTGCTGGGGCTGCCGTCCCTCTACGACGCCTGCGACCTGGGGTTCGCGCTCAGCCCCGCCGACCCGGTTTCGCCCCTGGACGGGATCTTCGCCGTCCTGTTCCTGGTCGTCCTCCCACTCGTCGTGGGCCTGTGGATAAGAGCGCGCCGCCAGGTCCTGGCCGGACTGGCCGAGCGCGCCGCCCAACTGGAACGCGACCACGCCGCCCGCACCGAGCAAGCGCGCGCGGCCGAACGCACCCGTATCGCCCGCGAGATGCACGACGTGGTCGCGCACAAGGTCTCCTTGATCGTCCTGCATGCCGGAGCCCTCGAAGTCGGCACCTCCGACCCGGACGCGCGGCACACGGCCGAGCTGATCCGCGCCACGGGACGCGAGGCCCTCACCAACCTCCGCGACGTCCTGGGCGTCCTCCGCTCACCGCCCTCCGACCCGCGAGCACCCCTCCCCGGCCTCGCCGACCTCGATCGGCTGCTCGACCAGTCCCGCTCCACCGGCCTGCCCGTCCACCGCCATGACGAGGGCACGGCCCGTCCACTGCCCGCCCACGCCGAACGCGCCGCCTACCGCGTCGTCCAGGAGGCGCTGACGAACATCCACAAACACACAACCAAAGCCCCCACGGAGGTAGTCGTGCGCTACCAACACGACCACCTGCGAGTGACGGTCAGCAACGCGCCCTCCCGCGCCCCGGCCGAACCATGGCCCGGTGCAGGCCACGGCCTCATCGGCCTGCGCGAACGCCTGGAAATGCTCGGCGGACGCCTGGACGCCGGCCCCGGCCCGGACGGCGGCTTCACCGTCCACGCCCGCATCCCCACCGCCGAGGAGCCCGCATGATCCGCGTGCTGATCGCCGACGACGAACGCCTGGTCCGCTCGGGCCTGCGTCGCATCCTCGAGGCCGACGGCGGCATCAGCGTGATCGCCGAGGCATCCAACGGCGCCGAGGCCGTCTCAACGGCCGCGCGATGCCGCCCCGACGTCGTCCTGATGGACGTCCGCATGCCCGGCATGGACGGCCTGACCGCCGCCGAACGCATCGCCGCCGCCCCGCCCGCCCCAAAGGTGATCATGCTGACCACCTTCGACCTGGACGAATACGTCCACCAGGCCCTCCGCGCCGGCGCCGTGGGATTCCTCCTCAAGGACACCCCGCCTCGCGACCTCACCGCCGCCGTCCACCTGGTCAGCGCCGGTCACGCCATGCTCGCCCCCACCGTCACCCGCAGGCTGATCGAGCATTTCGCCGGGAACGGCGCCTCCCGCGCCGCCGCGTCCCGCCGGCGCCTGGCCGCCCTGACCGACCGCGAACGCGAGGTCGTCCGCGGCGTCGTCCGGGGCCTGTCCAACGGCGAGATCGGCCGCGAACTCACCATGAGCGAAGCCACCGTCAAGGCCCACGTCAGCCGCGCCCTGACCAAGCTCGGCCTCACCAACCGCGTCCAGGCCGCCATCCTCGCCCACGACGCCGACCACCCCTGAAAAGCACCAGGACCCGATATCCATCGGATACCGGGCCCTGCCATCTGCTCAGCGAGCGGAGGATACGAGATTCGAACTCGTGAGGGCGTGAACCCAACACGCTTTCCAAGCGTGCGCCCTAGGCCACTAGGCGAATCCTCCGCAGGAGAGCTTACCGGGTCTCGGGCAGTGGGCGAACATCGAAAACGGCGGTGATGGGGATCGGGCCGTAGATGTGGGGGAAGAGGCGGCCGTGGGCGGGTTCCAGGCGGACCGGGGCGTCCAGGCGGGCGACGTCGATGGACAGCAGGACGAGGTCGCGGCGGTCGACGGTGCCGTAGAAGCGGGTCAGGACGCCCTCGACCTGGTCGAGGTCGGACGAGCAGTGGATGAAGCCCACGTCGTCCAGGGTCCGGCCAAGGGTCGACATGGCGTACGACACACCGGCGGCGCAGGCGGATTCCCAATGGCGGCGTTCGGCGATGTGCAGGAGGGTCTCCGGGAGGGAGTCGGACATGTCGCCGGAGCCTACGTGGAGAGCGGGCCGATCCGGCACCCGAGATGCCCTAGACTCGGAGCAGACTCCCCGCGCGGCGTCACCCTGTGAACCTCCCCAGGGCCGGAAGGCAGCAAGGATAAGCAGGCTCTGGCGGGTGCGCGGGGGGTCCCTTTGATTTACGGCGACTGACGCTCTGCTTCTCGAGGGAGGGCGGACCCCCATGAGTCTGGCTCTGTACCGCAAGTACCGGCCAGCGACGTTCGCGGAGCTCAAGGGCCAGGAGCACGTTGCCGAGCCGCTGCAACAGGCGCTGCGCAACGGGCGGATCAACCACGCGTACCTGTTCAGCGGCCCGCGCGGGTGCGGCAAGACCTCCAGTGCCCGAATTCTTGCCCGATCTCTCAATTGTGAGAAGGGCCCGACTCCTGACCCGTGCGGTGAGTGTGACTCGTGCGTGGCGCTCGGTCCCTCCGGCAACGGGCACATCGACGTCATCGAGATCGACGCGGCGTCCCATGGTGGCGTGGACGACGCTCGTGACCTGCGTGAACGCGCGTTCTTCGCGCCGGTGTCCGCGCGCTTCAAGGTGTACATCATCGACGAGGCGCACATGGTCACCCGCGAGGGCTTCAACGCGTTGCTGAAGCTCGTCGAGGAGCCCCCGCCGCACCTGAAGTTCGTGTTCGCCACGACCGAGCCCGAGAAGGTCATCGGGACGATCCGGTCCCGGACGCACCACTACCCCTTCCGGCTGATCCCGCCCGGTGTTCTGCAGGACCTCGTGGTGGAGATCCTCCAAGCGGAGAACGTCCCGTATGAGGAGAACGCACTTCCCTTGGCCGTGAGGGCCGGGGCGGGTTCCGCGCGGGACACTCTGTCGATCCTTGACCAGCTCCTGGCCGGATCGGACGAGAAGGGCATCACCTACGCGCGCGCGGTCTCGCTCCTCGGGTACACCGACTCCGCCCTGCTGGACGAGGTCGTCGGCGCCTTCGCCGCCCGTGACGGCGCCGCCGTGTTCGCCGCCGTCGACCGCGTCATCGAGAGCGGGCAAGATCCGCGCCGCTTCGCCGCCGACCTGCTGGAACGGCTCCGCGACCTGGTGATCCTCTCCAACGTCCCCGAGGCCGGGGGGACGGGCCTGCTCAACGTCCCGTCGGACGAGCTGGAGCACATGCGGCGCCAGGCGTCCTCCATGGGCGCGGGCGAGCTGACCCGCGCGGCCGACCTGATGCACACCGGGCTGACCGAGATGCGCGGCGCGACCTCGCCCCGTCTTCTCCTGGAGCTGATCTGCGCGCGCATCCTGCTCCCGTCGGCTTACGACGACGAGGCGTCGATGTTCGCCCGCCTCGACCGGCTCGAACGGCAGGCGTCCCAGGGCGGTTTCGCGTCGGGGGCCGGGCCCGCGCCCGCCTTCCAAGCGGCACCGGCTCCCGTCCGCCCCGCGGAGGCGCCGCCCGCTCGTCCCGCGCCCGCGGCGGAAGCGCCTCCGGCTCGTCCCGCGCCTGCGGCCAGCGCCCCTCCGGCTCGGTCTGTCGAGACGCCGCCTGGCCGTCCTGCGCCCGCGGCGGAAGCGTCTCCCGTAGAGGCGCCGGCCGCTGCTCCGCCTGCGGCGGAGGCGCCGCCTGCCGCCGCGCCGGTTTCGGAGGAGCCTGAGGTTTCCCCGGACGTCACCGCAGCGGCCGGGGGCGGCGGGCCCGACATCGCGACCATCCAGCGGCTCTGGCCGGACATCGTCGAGGCCGTCAAGCAGAAGAGCCGGGTCGCCTGGATGGTGATCATGTCGGGCGTCCAGCCGGTCGGGCTCGAACGCAACCAGCTCACCCTCGCCTTCGACGCCGAGGGGAAGCGCACGAACTTCGCCAACGGGGGACGCGACGCGGTGCTCCGCGACGTCCTCAAGGAACGCATGGGCGTCGACTGGCGGATCGAGACCGTCGTCGGCGGCGCCGCTCCCCCGGGAGGCGGACGCGGGTCCGCGCCGTTCTCCGGTGCCGCGACGACGGGCGCGCCGCGTCCGAGCCAGGGGCCGCGACCGTCCGCGCCACCCGAACCGCCCCGCGCGCCCGCCCCGACACCCACGCAAGCGCCGCCGCAACGCGACCCCGGGCCCCCGCCGCCGGACGAGCCTCCGCCGCCCCCCGAACCCATGCCGGTGGACGAGGGCGACGAGGTCGACCCGCTCGGCGACGCCGACGCGGACGGCACCGAGGCCGAGGCCAGCGGGATGGCGCTCATCCAGCGCGAGCTCGGCGGACAGATCATCCGAGAGATCGACAACACCTGAGCGGGTCGGACGGAGGTACGTACCGGATCGCGTCAGGAACCCGTAGTCTCGGGAAAGACAGACGTCCGGTGGTCGGCGGGTCGCCGAGGACCATGCCTCGCTCGCGGGGCGGAAGGAAACGGAGAACACCGTGGAACCCGGTGGTCAGCTGAACATCCAGGAGCTGCTTCAGCAGGCGCAGCGCATGCAGCAGGAGCTCTTCGCCGCGCAGCAGGAGCTCGCGGACACCGAGGTCGAGGGCACCGCGGGCGGCGGTCTCGTCACCGCCAAGGTCAACGGTCAGGGCGAGGTGACGGGTCTGACGATCGACCCCAAGGCCATCGACGCGTCCGACCCGGCCGACACCGCCGAGACACTGGCCGACCTGGTCCTGGCCGCCATCCGCGACGCGGGACGCGCCGTCCAGGAACTCCAGCAGACCAAGATGGGCCCGCTCGCCGAGGGACTCGGCGGCGGCGGCATCCCGGGCCTGCCCGGCATGCCGGGGATGCCCGGAGCCTGACCACCGGCCCGATCCGGGCCGTCCGACCGCGGAAGGAAAGAACCGTTGTACGAAGGGGTCGTTCAGAACCTCATCGACGAGCTGGGCAGGCTGCCCGGCGTCGGCCCCAAGAGCGCGCAGCGGATCGCCTTCCACCTCCTGGCCGCCGATCCCGCCGACGTCGAGCGTCTCACCAAGGCGCTCAAGGAGGTCAAGGACAAGGTTCGCTTCTGCCGGACCTGCGGGAACGTCGCCGAAGAGGAAGAATGCCGGATCTGCCGCGACCCGCGCCGCGACCCGCAGGTGATCTGCGTGGTCGAGGAGTCCAAGGACGTCGTCGCGATCGAGAAGACCCGGGAGTTCCGCGGCCGCTACCACGTGCTCGGCGGGGCGATCAGCCCCATCGAGGGTGTCGGCCCCGAAGACCTGCGGATACGCGAGCTGATGCAACGGCTCGCGGACGGCACGGTGACCGAACTGATCCTCGCCACGGACCCCAATCTGGAGGGCGAGGCCACCGCGACCTATCTCGCCCGTCTGGTGAAGCCGATGGGCCTGACCGTCACCCGACTGGCCAGCGGCCTTCCGGTGGGTGGTGACCTCGAATACGCCGACGAGGTGACGCTGGGCCGCGCATTCGAAGGACGGAGGCTGCTCGATGTCTGACTCCAACAGCCCGCAGGACTGGAACGCGCTCGCCGAGCGCGTCGCCTGCCATGTGGAGAACTACCTCAGCGGGCTGGAGGCCGTCTCGCGAGGCGAGGCCGGCGCCCACACGGTCCCGCTGCTGCTCCTGGAGGTCTCGCAGGTCATCCTGGCCGGCGCCCAGCTGGGCGCCAGCGCCGACGTGATCCTGCCCGACAACTGGGAGCCCGAGGTCGGCGAGGACCCCGACCTCGACGCCATCCGCCAGGGTCTCTCCGAACGCCTGGTCGCGGTGGACGAGTACGTCGAGGTCTTCGACCCCTACAAGGACACCGAACCGACCTCGTACCGTCTCTCCGACGACCTGGTCGACGTGGCCAGCGACCTCGTCCACGGCCTGCGCCACTACGAGCAGGACCGTCCCCTGGAAGCCCTCTGGTGGTGGCAGTACTCCTACTTCAACCACTGGGGCAACCACGCCGGCGCGTCCCTGCGCGCCCTCCACGCCGTCATCGCGGGCGCCCGCCTGGACGTAGCGGACGAAATCGCCGAAGAGGCCGCCGCCGTCCAGTAACGCGGCGCGCACCACCGCGCAATCGGCACGGTCGGCGGCGCAGCCTGCCTCGCGTTGACGCTGCCAGGGCGGCTGGTCAGGCGTGGGTCGCGTGGTCCAGGGCTGAGGTGCGCCAGGCGGTCACCGCGATGAGCAGGGTCAGGACGGGGATCAGGGCGAGCGCCAAGGGCTGGGACGTTCGTTCGGCGGCGAGGCCGATCACGGCGGGGCCGCACATGAAGCCCGTCCAGCCGATGGCCGACACGGTGGCGATGCCGGTGCCCGGCGAGATCCCCGGCTGGTTGCCGGCCGCGCTGAACACCACCGGGATGACACTGGCCAGGCCGATGCCCAGGACGGCGAACCCGACGATCGCGGCGACCGGATGCGCGATGAGCAGCCCCGCCGCCATGCCCACGGCACCGGCCGCGGCGAGGACGGCGACCAGGAGGCGCGGCGGCGTCCGGCTCTGAAGGTAGGTGCCCGCCAGACGGACGCTGACCATGGCCGCGGCGAACGCGGCGTATCCCAGCCCCGCGACCCCGGGCTCGACGTCGAGCGTTTCCCGCAGGTAGACGGCCGTCCAATCGGCGACGGCACCTTCGCAGACCATCCCGGCGAACGCGATCGCCCCAAGGAGGACCAGCAGCGGAGCGAACCACGATCCGGTGCGGCGATCGTCGGCCGGGGCGGGCTCGTCGTCCACCATCCGACCCGACGACCACAGCGCGGCCAGCAGACACGGGACGCCCAAGAGCGCCAACTGCCCGGCCAGCGGCAGCCCCAACGCGACACCACCGGCACCGAGCCCAGCGCCGGCGAACGCGCCGATGCTCCAGAAGCCGTGCAGCGACGACATGATCGGCCGCCGTCCGGCACGCTCGGCCGCGACGCCCTGCGCGTTCATGGACACGTCCAACGCGCCCTGGAACGCCCCCCACACGGCCAGGGCCACGAAGAACTCCGGCACCGACCGCGCAAGCCCGATCAGCGGACCGCTCAGGCAATACCCCACCAGCGTGACCCGGACGGTGGCCCGGCTACCCGCCCGCGCGATCAACGGCCCCGTGAAGACCATCGCGCAGACCGACCCGAGCGGAGCCCCGACCAACGCCAGACCAAGTGTCCCGTCGCTCAGCTCCAGATGGCGCTTCACCTCGGGAATGTGCGCCGTCCACGAGGCGAACAACATCCCGTGCACCGCGAACACCAACGTCACAGCGATCCGTGCCGCACCCGCCCGAGCAACGGTCAACGCCTCAACCAAGACCCCTCCAAGCCAGAATGCCCCGCGGGGCCCACACGAGGGCCGCGGCGGAGCACCGATGCCACACGGCCCAAGCCCACGTCGCTCGCGCTGCCATCAGACGAGCTGGACCTCAATGCCCAGGCCGCGAAGGGCGTCGACGGTGGCCGCCGACGCCCCGGTGTCGGTCACCAGAACATCGATTCGGTCGAACGGAACCACGACCGCCATGGCCGTCCGGGCGAACTTCGTCGAGTCGGTGGCGAGGATGACACGACGGGACGCCGCGACGGCGGCGGACTTGACGGCGGCGTCCGCGAGGTCATAGGCGGTGACGCCGTGCTCGATCGAGGCACCGCAGCAGGTCAGGACGGCCGTGTCGAACCGCAGAGCGCGCAGGGCCGACTCGGCCAGCGGGCCACTGACACCGAGCTCGCCCGGACGGACCTCGCCGCCCGGCTGGATGAGCCGCGCGGACGCCGAGTTCGCCAGCGCGTTGGCGGCGTGCAACGACAGCGGCATAGCGGTGACACGGCGTCCGGCCAGCGCACGCGCCACTTCGAGGCCGGTCGTGCCGCTGTCGATCACCACGGCCTCGCCGTCCCGAATCAACCCGGCGACCGCCGCGCCAATGCGTCGTTTCTCCTCCACCTCCTCCAGCTCGCGAAGCGCGAACGGCGGCCCCTCACCCCGCGCCAGCAGGCTCACCGCGCCACCGCGCACCCGGCGCAGGAGCCCCTGGGCGGCCAGCTGCTCCAGATCGCGCCGGATCGTCATCTCGGACGTCCCAGCGGCCACGGCGAGATCACCCACACTCACCCGCTCGGCGTCCCGAAGCCGATCGATGATCACAGCCTGACGTTCCGCAAGATCCATATGTTCATACGAACAGATTCTCTGTTCATTTTCAAGCGCACCTCAAACCTGACGCAAAGGGTCCACACCGCGACGTCCCCGCATGACCCGGCGAGCTGCCCTCCGATCGCACGTACCGCACGTCCCAGAAGGACCAGACCTGCGGCGGATGTGGGCCCTCACGCCGACCAGGCAAGTTACCTGGTCGTAATCCACCCAAACGGGCTCTGTAGACTCGTCGCCGGTACGCCTGACCCCGATCCGAGGAGCGCCCACTCGTGGCTCTTGTCGTGCAGAAGTACGGTGGCTCCTCCGTCGCCGACGCCGAGTGCGTCAAGCGGGTCGCCCAGCGCATCGTCGCAACGAAGAAGGCGGGCAACGACGTCGTCGTCGTTGTGTCCGCCATGGGTGACACGACGGATGATCTCATCGATAAGGCCAAGCAGGTCAGCCCGCTGCCTCCGGCACGCGAGCTCGACATGCTGCTCACCGCCGGCGAGCGGATCTCCATGGCCCTGCTGGCCATGGCCATCGCCAACCTGGGCCACGAGGCCCGGTCGTTCACCGGCTCCCAGGCCGGCGTGATCACCGACGGCTCCCATGGCAAAGCCAAAATCATCGACGTGACGCCGGGACGGATCCGCACCGCGCTCGACGAGGGCTCGATCTGCATCGTCGCCGGGTTCCAGGGCGTCTCACAGAACACCAAAGACATCACCACCCTCGGCCGCGGCGGTTCCGACACCACCGCCGTGGCGCTCGCGGCGGCGCTGGACGGCGACGTCTGCGAGATCTACTCCGATGTGGACGGCGTCTTCACCGCCGACCCGCGCATCGTGAAGACCGCGCGTAAGATCCCCCGCATCTCCTACGAGGAGATGCTCGAGATGGCGGCGAGCGGAGCGAAGATCCTCCACCTGCGCTGCGTGGAGTACGCACGCCGCTACAACATTCCGATCCATGTGCGGTCCTCCTTCTCACAGAAGGAAGGGACGTGGGTGGTCGACAGCAGCGAGATCGAAGGGCAGGGCATGGAGCAGGCGATCATCTCCGGTGTGGCACACGACCGGAGCGAGGCCAAGATCACGGTGGTCGGGGTTCCCGACAAGGTCGGCGAGGCCGCCGGGATCTTCACGGCGCTCTCCGAGACCGAGATCAACCTCGACATGATCGTGCAGAACGTGTCGGCGGCCTCCACGGGCCGCACCGACATCTCCTTCACGCTCCCGTCGACCGACGGCCAGCTCGCGCTGACCGCCCTCAACAAGGTCAAGGAGGGCATCGGCTTCGAGTCCCTCCGCTACGACGACCGCATCGGCAAGGTCTCCCTCATCGGCGCCGGAATGCGCTCCCACCCCGGCGTCACGGCCCGCTTCTTCGGCGCCATCGCCGAGGCCGGCGTCAACATCGAGATGATCTCCACCTCCGAGATCCGCATCTCGGTCGTCGTGGCCCAGGACGACATCGACACCGCCGTGGCCGCCGCCCACCGAGCCTTCGACCTGGACGCCGAACAGGTAGAAGCCGTCGTCTACGGCGGCACCGGCCGCTAACCCTCAAGGGCGGCGGCCCTCAAGGGCCGCCGCCCGAACACACCCCTTCCCCACCCCCCACCCGCAGCCCCACACAGCCTCCCCGGCCAGACCCACTCCCGCCCCCACCCAGATACCCACGGGCTTAAGCTCCGCCCCTCCCGCTTCCGAACTCACGAACCCATGGGCCGCGCCAAACTCCGCGTCGCTCTAGACACACCCCCGCGTCCACTCCCGAGCACCCTTCACGCCGACGCCCCGCACCCACGCCACATCGGCACCCACGGCCCGCGCCCACACCCCGCACCGGTATCCAATCGTCCGGCCGGACGCTGCGACAACGCGACTTCGCGTCCAAGTTCGGAGTGTTGCTCCGCTTCCAGTGCCGCTGAGCCTCTGCACCCGGGGGCCCAGGCTTGCGCTCCCCTGGACGCCCTAGGCGCCCCCGCTACTCCGCGCCGGCCGTGCCCGGCCCCCTCGCCTGCGGGCGAGGCCGCGTCCCCGCTCTTTGAGTAGTCGCCCCTGAGGCATCCCGCCCCAGGAACCGTGCACCACCCCTCGGTCAGGCTTCCGCCTCGCCCGCGCGGGTGGCCAGGCCGTCGAGGATGAGGTCGAGTCCGTAGGAGAATTCGTCGGCGTAGGCGTAGCCGGGTTTCAGGGCATGCTCCGTCATCAACTCGGTGAGGTGCGGGTACTCGTCGGCGGGCATCTGCTGCTGGATGTTCTCGGCGACCGCTTCGAGTTCCTCGGACGTCGCGAAGGGCAGGCTCACCTCCTGCAGGGCGAACCCGTAGATGTAGCTGTCGAGCACCGAGAAGGCGTGCGCGGCCATCGCGACCGAGAATCCCGCCTGCCGGAGGCATCCGATCACCGCGTCATGGTGCCGCAGTGTCGCCGGACCCGGGTCGGCCCGCGAGTCCATCAGGCCGACGGCCCACGGATGCCGGACGAGGGCAGCCCGCGCCGAGACCGCGCGCTGGCGCATGGCCGTCCGCCAGTCGGTTCCCCTCGCCGGTAGTTCGATCTCGGCGAAGACGGCATCGACCATGCCGTCGAGGATCTCGCTCTTGTCCGCCACATGGTGGTAGAGCGACATCGACTCCACACCGAGCCTGTCGGCGATCTTTCGCATGGTCAGCGCCGCGATGCCCTCGTTGTCGGCGACGGTCACGGCGGCGGCCAGCAGGCGTTCCCTGCTCAGGGGCGTCCGGAACCCCGGGCCCGCTGCGGGCTCCTTGTCCAACTGAGAATTCCCTTGCTCGTCGTTGACAGCCTTACGGCATAAGATTACCTTACCCAATAAGGCAATCTTATGCGATAAGGTTGATCTTCTTCGGGAGGCGGGCGGCATGAAGCCAGCGGCAAAGCTCAGGATCTGTATCGTCGGAGCCTCGGGAAAGCTCGGGCAGTACATGATCCGGCACGCCCTCGACCGAGGGTACGAAGTGGTCGCCGTGTGCCGGGAGCGCAGTGTCGGCAAGCTGGAGCACTTCGCCGGGAGCATCGAGATCGTCCCCGGGCCGACCGACGATCCGGACGTGATCCGCCGCGCGGTTCGTGACTGCGACGGGGTGCTGACCGTCCTGGTCCCGTATGGCGTCCACCAGTATTCGACGGGTACGGCCCAGGCGGTGCTGGACCACGCCCCTCCCGGAGCGCGTCTGGTGTTCTCCTGCGGCTGGCACATCACCCGCGACGGCCAGGACGTGTACTCCCGCAAATTCACGCTGACCGTCAAGGCTGTGGCCTGGGCGGCCCGGCTCATCCGCTTCGTCGACCTCAACGACCAGGTGGAGGCATGCCGGCGAATCTTCGCCAGCGACACCCGCTGGACGGTCGTGCGAGGCAGTGACCTGGAGGAGGGGGCGAGCCAGGGACTCCCCGTATGGAGCAGGCACGTCGGAGACTCCGTTCTTGAGAGCAACCGCACCCGGCGCGTGGACTACGCGCTGTTCATGGTGGAAGCACTCTCGGACGACTCCCTCGTCCAGGAGGCCCCTGCCATAGTCGGCTGCCAAACACCCTCGGCCCTCGCCCACCCCGTCGGCCGCTGAGAGCCGGCAGGCGGTGGTCCAGGCACAGCGCCTCTTCCTCCGCCCGACGCGACCGCGCCCTTACCGGGTATCTGGGGGCGGGGGGAGGGTGGTGGATTTGGGGGCTGGGACGGGGGGTGGTTCGACCAACATGAACAAGATGGTCCTGTGGGCTTTAGGGTGGCAAGCGTGACCGAGTCCAAGGCCGTGAAGTCGGAGCAGACCCGTGCCGCGATCGTTCAGACCGCGTTGAGGCTCTTCCGTGATCGCGGGTACGAGGCGACGACCATGCGGGTCATCGCCAAGGAAGCCGGGGTGTCGGTCGGTAATGCCTACTATTACTTCGGCTCCAAAGAAGAGTTGATCCAGGCTTACTACGACGAGTTGCAGGACGAGCACATCAAGGCGTGCCGGGCGGTTCTCGACAGTGAGCGGGAATTCGCGCCTCGGTTGCTCGGGGTGCTCAAGGCGCGGGTCGACACGATGGTTCCGTACCACGAGTTCGCCGGGAAGTTCTTCAAGTTCGCCGCCGAGCCGACGTCGCCGCTCAATCCGTTCAGCGCGGAGTCCGGGCCCGCGCGGACGGCGGCCGTCGAGGTTTACCGCGAGGTCGTCGACGGGGCCAATCTGAAGATCGACGAGGAGTTCCGCAAGGAATTGCCCGAGCTGTTGTGGCTTTATTCGATGGGCATCGTCCTGTACTGGGTGCACGACAGTTCACCGGGGTGCCGCAAGACCTACCTGCTGGTCGATCGCACGGTGCCCCTGGTGAACCGGATGGTGTCGATGTCGCGCATCCCCGGCTTCAAGTCGGTGACGCGCGAGCTGGTCAGCATTATTCGTGAGGTTCGTGCCTGACCTCGTTACGCCATTCCCAGGTGGGTGAGGGCGAAGGTAATTTCGGCTTCCATTTGCTTGATGCGTTCCTCCACCACCAGTGAGCCGTGCCCGGCGTCGTAGCGGTAGACATCGTGGGTGTGGCCGTGGTCGGCGAGTGCGGCGAGGTAATTGTTGATCTGGCGGATGGGGCAGCGGGGGTCGTTCTCGCCCGCGAGGATCAGGACGGGCGCCCTGACCTGTTCCACATAGGTCAGCGGCGACGATTCGAGGTAGCGGGCCGGGACCTCGTCGGGCGAACCGCCGAACAGGGAGCGGTCGAACGCCTGGAGGCCCTCCATCTCGTCCTCGTAGGCGGCGACGTAGTCGGCCACGGGGACGGCGGCGACGCCGACGGACCAGGCGTCCGGCTGGGTGCCCAGGCCGAGGAGGGTGAGGTAGCCGCCCCAGGAGCCGCCCGTCAGGACGATCTTCTCCGGGTCGGCGAGGCCGGTGGCGACGCTCCAGTCGCGGACGGCCCTGATGTCGTCCAGTTCGGTGAGGCCAACGCGGCCCTCGATGGCGTCGCGCCATTCGGAGCCGTACCCGGTGGAGCCGCGGTAGTTGACGCGGACGACGGCGAATCCGTGGTCGATCCAGGCTGCCGCCGTCGGGACGAAGGAGTCGTCGTCCTGGGCGGTGGGGCCGCCGTGGACGTCGAAGACGACCGGGTAGGGGGCGGTCGCGCCCTCGGGCTTGCTGATCAGGGCGTGGACGCGTCCGCCCGGTCCCTCGACCCAGGCGTCCTCCACCGGGACCGACGGCGGGGCGGGCGGCCCCGGCGGGGTCAGCACGACCGAGCCGGACGTCGAGCGGATCACCGGCGGCGAGGCGGCTGACGACCAGGAGAACTCGACGGTCCCGTCGGGGCGGGCCGTGGCGCCGCCGAGCACGCCGCGGGGGGTGTCGATGCGGGTCAGGGCGCCGTCGCCGTCGAGGTCGAAGCGGTAGAGCTGGTCGCGTCCCTCGTGCGAGTGGGAGATCAGCAGGGCGGTGCCGTCGGGGTACCAGTCGGCGCTGATCTCGCCGGGCAGGTCGAGGACGATCTCGCGCTCGGTGCCCGCGACGGCGTCCCAGATCAGCAGCTCGTCGCGGCCGCGGCGCTCGTGGTTGACCAGCAGGCGCGCGTCGCCCGCGACGGGGGCGAATCCGGCGCCGTAGACGCCCTTGCCCGCGCCGTCCCAGAGGTCGCCGACCGTGGTGCCGTCCGGACGGACGACGCGCAGCGCCAGGTGGCGGCTGTCGCCGTGCTCGCTGTGGCCGATGGCGATCAGCGTCTCGTCGCGGGAGAGCGCGGCGATGTGGGCGTCCTCGGCGTGCTCGTAGAGCGTCTCGGGCGCGGCGCCGGGACGGCACAGGTGGACGGTGTTGCCCGCCTCGGTCGTCCGGCCGATGACCGCCAGGCCGCTGGACCCGAGGGCCAGGCCGGACGGGTACGACGGCTCCAGCGCGGGGACGGCCGGGACGCTCTCCCCGCCGTCGAACGGCGCGCGCATCCACACGCCGAACTCGTCGCCGTCGGTGTCGGAGAACCACCAGATGCTCTCGCCGTCGGGCGCGACGCCGCCCATCCAGGTGCCGTTCGGCCGGTCGGTGATCTGCCGCCGCTCGTCGGACGTCCGGTCCCAGGAGTAGATCTCCCACGTGCCGGTCACGTTCGACCTGTAGGTGCAGCGGTGCGGCGCGTTCCGTGCCCAGCCGGGCAGGCTCACGCGCGCGGCCCGGAAGCGTGCCTTCCAGCGTTCGTCATCGACCATGATCCCAGTATGGCGTCAGAGGTTCGGCGGGACGGAACCGTCCGACACTTCGGGGACCAGTCCGGGTGCGCTCTCGGAGGTGATCGAGCGCCGGTCGGGGTTCAGTTCGCGGTGGACGCCGCGCGCGACCCGTTCGATCGTCCCGATGCCGTACTTCATGGTCGGCGTGTCCTGGGTGAGCACGACGATCATGTAGCCGCGGCCGAAGGCGCCGATGCTGTGGACGCGCCAATAGCGTCCCTTACGGGGGAGCCATCCGTTCTTGACGTGCCAGCGGACCCCGCCGGGACGTCCCGCCGGGGTGCCCCAGCGCTGGGACGGGATGACCCGGTTCATCAGGGCCAGCGCGTAGGCGCGCCCCTTGTCGCTCAGCACCCGGTTTGGCCCGGTGAACAGGCCCAGCAGCCTGACCTGGTCGGACGCGGTGATCTGCGTCAGTCCCCAGTAGCCGCCGGGCCCGAGCCGGGTGCGCCTCATCCCGGCGAGGTTGAGGAAGCGCTGCATGCGCGTGCGTCCGAGCGAGCGCCACAGGCTGGACGCGGCGCCGTTGTCCGAGCGCGTGATCATCTTGTGGGTCAGGGCCTTCTCGGTCCTGGTCAGCGCGCGGTGCTTCTCGCCCGCGCGGCGGAGGGTCGCGCCGAGGATCGTGGCCTTGATGACGCTCGCGGAGTCATAGCGGCGGGCCGAGGCGACGCCGCAGGTGATGCCGCGCCGACGGTCGTACACCGCGACGGACTCGGTGCCGCGCCGTCCCCGCAGCGCCGCCTGGATCGCGACGCCGACGCGCCTGGCGATACGGGGGTTGGCGGACGACCTGCAGATCGACGGGCCCGCGGCGGCGGGCCGGGGCCCCGCGTCGGAGGAGAGGATCGGCAGGCCGTCGGCGAAGGCCGCCGGTGTGACCGCGCCCGCTGCCAACGTCATCACGAGCACTGTCTGGACGATTGACCTTCGCATGGGGCCACCGTAATTCGAACCCCGTTGATCAACTGCCGATTACCGGTAACGACTCGCCGTCATGGTTATCCACAGCCTGTGGATCAGGAGGAGGTGAGCCGGCCGAGCACCTTGTCGATCTCGGCCCGGACCCGGCGGTCCATGGCCCGCGCGAAGCCCGCCTCGACGGCCACCTGGGCGCCCGGACGAAGCTCGGCGAGGGTGCGGGTCAGCTCGTCCAGGTCCTGGTCGTGGATGCGCCCCACCACATGCGTCGTGATCATCTCGACGAAGACGGCGGCGAGCTCGTCCAGGCCCCGCTGCACCTGGCGCCCGGCGGCCAGGACCTCCGCGAGCGGCACGCCCGCCCGCACCAGCGCGACCGACGCGTCCAGCTGGCGGCGGCTCCAGTGCGTGACCTGATCGCCGTCCATCTGGAGGATTCCCAGCTCGACGGCCTGTTTCAGCGACTCCTGATCGACCTCGCCGGGGAACAGCTCGGCCAGCTCGCCCAGCGACATCGTCACCGGCGTCTCGTGCGACCAGGGCGTCGTGACGGCCTTCTCGACGCCGAGGACCGCCCCGATGTCGCGTCCCTGCTCCCACGCCGACAGCAGCTCCCTGATGCCCTCAAGGGTGTGCCCTCGATCGAGCAGGCTGCCGATCATCCGCAGCCGGGCCAGATGATCTTCGGAGTAGAGGCCGATCCGGCCCACGCGCCGCGGCGGCGGCAGCAGCTTGCGCTCCTGGTAGTAGCGCAGCGTCCGGACGGGAACGCCCGTGGCGGCGGCGAGTTCGCCGATGCGGTACTCGCGGCTCTCGGCGGGATCGTCGCTCACGGCGGCAAGCATAGTTCGCCCACCGAGGTTCGAGCGTGCCCGGAGGGCCGTCCTGGGTTAATCTCAGCCGGTCACACGCTATTCACTCTCCGCAGAGAGGCCGATCATGTCGAAGACTCCATCCGCCGTGCTGGCGGCGGCCGTCCTGGCCGCCGGACTCGGCATGGCGGGGTGCGGCGGCGAGGACCGCTGGTGTGAACACGACGCCACCGACACCCGGGTGAGCGACAGCTACTGCAAGAAGAACACTCCCGGGTACGAGTGGGAGTCAGGCGACCACAAGAAGCACAAGAAGAAGAAAAAGCGCAGCTGACGCTAGGTCACGCGCCTCAGGCTCATGGTCTTGCGTGTTCGACGACGGCTCGTGCTTCCCTGACGCTCATCGACCTCGTCGGCGAGCAACTGCGCGAGGCTGCGCGGAACGATCGTCTCGGGCTTCTCGCTGTACGGCGAACGCATGTCGAAATCTCCTCGGGGGTTCTCAGGCGGCCGGGGCGGGGGCGAACGAGGCGTCCGAGACGGTGCTGAGCGCCCAGCGCATCCTGGCCGCGTAGGTCTCGGGGTGGTCGCCCGCTTCCTGGGCGACGAAGGCGGCACAGGCCGTCCGGTCGCCGCCGCAGGCGCACAGGCACTCGTCGATCGCCGAGCGGACCTGCTCGGGCGACGGGTGGTCGGACGCCTGCAGCGGGGTGACGAAGAGGATCTGCGCCAACTCGGTGGCGCTCATCGAGGTGAGGCTCAGCGTGGTCGACATGGTCTGCCTTCTTCCTTCGGATGGGGTCCCTTCCCCCTGCTGCTAGTTATGACTCTGCCGACCGCGCGAAGTCATCGCCATCAGGGAAAGCCCCCATACGAGGTGGGGTCGCACCGGGTAAGACCCGTAGACCTAGGTCCACCCAGCTAGGGGTTACTTAGGAGAACAGCCCTCTGAGCAGCCCTGTTCCAAAACCGCACACCCGCGAGTGCTCCCCAGACCCATCCGTCCCCGGGGCCCCAGAACCACCGCGCGCCCCTTTGACCCCTCGCGCCTAGCTGGCGGGGACCTGGGCGAGATCGATGACGGTTTCCCTGCCCTCCGCGTCCCGAAGGACGAGAAGCGCATCGGCGTCCTGGCCGTCCATGGACGTGCCAACAAGGACGCTCTGGCCGTCCCCCAGGGCGGCGGCGCCTCCGAGGCGCTTGCCCTTGGGCCACTTCACCTTGGGAGGACGCGGTGCGGCCGCGGCCCTGGGCGGGGCGTCGGCCTTGCTCCAGGTGCGTCCGCCGTCCACCGAACGCCAACCCACGGGGCGCTTGTTGGGGCTGCGCCGATCGGGGTGCTTGACCCGCGTCCCGTGGAGCGAGATCTCGTTGCCATCGAGGACGAGCTGCGTCAGTTGTAGCGATCCACTGCTGCCCGGAAGCTTCAGCTGCTCGGCGTTCTTGCGCTCCCAGCGAGTGCCATCGGGGGACGTCCACAGCACCGGGTCCTTGCCCTCGGTGCCGACAGCCACGAGCCCCCCGGGGGACGCGGCCACCGCGCTGACACGGTCCTGCGCCGTGAACGCCTCGGCACCGGCGGCCTTCCACCGGACCCCGTCACGGCTGCTCCACGCGGCGGGCTTCCCACCCGCGTCGCCGAGCGCCAACCAGGCCCCCGCCGAACCCACGACCGTCTTGGGCCGCGCCCCAGCCGCCTTGTCGACGGCGGCCGCCTTCCACGTCCGTCCGGCGTCGTTCGACACGAGGAACTGCGTCCGATACCCGGCGGGATCCGCTTCGCCCCCAGCCGCCACCACCGTCTGCCCGGCCACCGCGACCGCGTTGAGCTCCTGGTCACGCGCCTGGCTCGGATCGACGTCCGTGAGCACCCCGAGCTTGGCCGGAGCGCTGGGCGTACTGGACGCCTGAGGCGCCGCACCCTTCGGAACGCTGGGACTCGCGGCTTCGTCGTCCCCTCCGGACACCACCACGAACCCCACACCGCCCACCGCGACCAGCGCGGCCCCGACGATCACCCCTGCCAGCAGCCCCCGCGCGCCCCGCTTCTCCTCACGTCGAGGCGCCACGGCCGGAAGCTGCGGCTGAGGCGCGGTCGGCCCCGCCACCGGCAGTTGCCCCACCCCCGGGAACGGCTCCTGACCGGGGACAGACGGCCCCACAGGCCCACGAACCTGAGGCTGCGGCGCCGTAGGACCCGCCACGGGCACCGGAGGCGGCTTCGGCTGATAAACGGGCCCCGGTATCTGAGGCTGCGGCGCCGTCGGCCCCGCCACCCCCTCCGGCCGCTGAGGCTCAACAGCCGGGGCCTGAGACCGAGAGATCGGCTGCGTATCCGAAACGGGCGGCGCCGCAGCCAGCGGCGCGACCTTCACGTCCTCGAACTCGTGATCGACCCTCAACGGCTCCCGCAACGAAGCCCGCCGCCGAGGCGCCTTCTTCGGCACCGCCGAGGAGTAGACAACCTCACCGCCCCCGTCCTGCCCCTCCTCCACCAACCCCCAACGCCCACCAGCCAAACCCACACCCGCGTCCGCACCTACACCCACGTCCGGGCCCACACCCGCGTCTGTGCTCACGTCCGCGCCCATGCCGAGGCCCGCGTCCTCACCCGTGTCCGTGCCGACACCCGCGTCCATGCTCGCGTCCGCGACCGGGGGTGCGTTGGTGGCGGGGATGGGGGTTTTGGGGGCGGGCTCGCCGCCTGGCGACTCTGCGCGTTCTTCGTCTTGCTCCCGGGGGACGATTCCCGTCGTCGCGCTGCCCGTGGCGTCGTCCGCCTCGGCCCACCAGCCGGTGGTGAGAGAGCTGGGGGGAGCCTCGATCGGGTCCTTGGTGAGTGCGTCGTCGACGACGGGTGGCGTCGATTCGGGCTGCGAGCGCCAGCGGGCGCCCGCTGGACGCGGCTCGTCCGCCGGGGGTGAGGGGGCCTCCTGGGCGGGCTGGGGCGACCAGCGCGGGCCTGGCGACGGCGACTGCTCGTCGCCGCCAGGCGGGGGCGACGTCCAAGGCGGAGGGGGAGGTGGCGTGGGACGAGCGGCGGCCGCGGTCACCACGGTGTCGCGGGGCGGAGACGACTTGGGGCCGGCCCCGAAGCTCATGGGCGGCGCAAGCGGAGGCCCGGCAGGACGTGGTGCGCCCTCATGCGTCTCGGCTTCAGCGCTTTGAGGCGAGGCGTCGCCCTGTTCTGGCGCTGGTTCGGGGAGCCAGGGGGTTTCTGGGAGGTGGGGTTGGGTTTCGCCCGGGGGCTCGTCCGGCTGGGTGAGGGAGTCGTCCAGCCATGGTGGGGGTGGGAGTTCCGGGGGCGCGGTTTCGTCAGTCGGCTCCGGGGGACGGCCGTCGTCGGCGTCCCGTCGCTTGTCGAGCGTCACAGCCTCTCCAGCTAGCCGGAGCCTCACCGGCCTCATACGGACTCACCAGCAGATATCAGGAGAGTAAAGCACAAGGGGGCCGTACCGCCGCAGGTGATCAGGAGGGGCGGGTGGAGTCCAGGTAGTCGACGCAGCGTTCCAGGAGGGACGTGAGGGTCTGGCGTTCCTCGGCGGTGAACTGGGCGGACAGGCCCCGCTCGACGCGGACGGCGTGGACGTCGGCGGACGTCAGGAGTTCCTGGCCGGCCGCGGTGAGGCGAGTCTCCAGGACGTTGCGGTGCCATTCGTGGCGGGTGCGTTCGATGAGGCCGCGTTCCTGGAGGTTCTTCAGGACGGTCGTCATGGTCGGTGCGGTGACGCCGCAGGCGCGGGCCAGGGCGGCGGCGGACATGCCGGGCTTCTCTTCCAGCCAGAGCAGGGCCGCGTATTGGGGGACGGTCAGGCCCGCGGGTTTGAGCGAGGTGGCCTTGGCGGCCATGAGGGCTTGCTCGGCGCGCTTGAGGTAGGAGCCCAGGCGCTCTCCGACGGGCATCGACGTCATCTTCGCATCGTAAACGCCTTGACCATGATTAGAGTTCTAACTATGTTATGGATTCGAGTGATTCAATGAATACAACTCAATGAAAGGGGCGTTATGCCTCGCGTTCTCCGGTCGGTGGCGCTCGCCGCGGCGCTGGCCCTGGTCCCCCTCGCTCCGGCCCACGCTGACTCCCCGGTCTCGGTCGCCCACGTCCTCCCCGGGGAGAAGGTGTACCCGGAGGGGATCGCGCTCGACGGGCGCACCGGCGACCTCTACGCCGGGTCCTACAACGACGGCACGGTGTTCAAGATGACGCCGGGACGTCGTGTCGCCGAGATCTTCCTGCCCTCGGGGACGGACGGCCGCCGCACAGCCAACGGGCTCAAGGTGGACGCCGCCGGACGCCTCTGGGTGACCGACTCCACGACGGGTGTCTCGGTGTATGAGACGCGCTCCAAGCGTCTGCTGGCGCGTTTCGATGTCCCGGGGACGGCCGGACGGTTCGTCAACGACCTGGCGATCGCCCCGGACGGCACCGCCTACCTGACCGACAGCGTCCGCGCCGTGATCTACAAGGTGACCCGGAAGGAGGTGGCGAAGGGCGGACGTGCCGCACTGACCCCCTGGCTCGACCTCAAGCCCGTCCTGGAGCCGCACAAGCCGGACGCGTTCACCCTGAACGGCATCGTCGCCGACCCGTCCGGCCGGTTTCTGATCACGGCCGACATGACCGGCGGCGACCTGTACCGCGTGGACGTCGCCACCGGGGCCATCCACAAGATCGCGCTGCGGGGCGGGGACGCGGCGATGGCCGACGGCCTGGAAGTGGCGAACGGGCGGCTCTGGATCGTCCACAATGTGGACGATCGCATCAGCCGCTGGCGGCTCTCGCGGGACGGCCGGAGCGCGCGGGTCGTGCGCCAGGTGACCGACGAGGCGCTCCAGCTCCCGACCACGCTGGTGCGCAGGAACGGTGTCCTGTACGTGGTGCGTTCGCAGTTCGACAAGGGTGGTCCGATGGGGCCGGGAACCCCGGAGATCCCCTTCACGATCGCGGCGGTCCGGGGGATCTGATCGGGTGATCGGCGGGTCTTGACGCCCCGATCGTGCCCTGTTTGACTGCGCCATGATCGTTCGTGCTCGTTCGACGGGGGTTACCGACGGGAGTACGCATGGCGTGGCGAGCAGTGGCCCGAATTGTTGTGATTTCCATGGCGGCGTCCCCGGGACTGGCCGTCCTTTCCGGGCCCGCCGCCGCGGCGCCCCTTCCCCAGGTGTGGCCCATGCCGCAGCAGCAGCAGGCCCGCACCGACGGGTTCGATCTGCCGGAGACCGTCGGCCTCGTCCGCGCCACCGACGCGGACGAGGCCGCGGCGCGGCTGGTCAGGTCGGCGCTGACCCGGGCCGGGGTCAAGGAGATCAAGGAGACCGGCGGCGCCGATCCCGGGACGCCGGTCACGGTCTGGCTCGGGTCCGGCGACCCCGCGCTCGACGGCCTCAAGGTGAAGAACGCCGAGGGCCTGGCCGCCGAGGGGTACGTGCTCGCGGCGGGCAGGGCCGGGAAGCGCGCGCACATCGTCCTGGACGGTGTGGACGCCGACGGCACCTACTACGCCGCCACGTCCTTCCAGCAGGTCGTCCGTGGACGCCGCGTCCCCGGCGTGGCCATCAGGGACTGGCCGAGCATGCGGTACCGCGGCCTGATCGAGGGGTTCTACGGGACGCCGTGGAGCCACGAGGGACGGCTCGACCTGATCGACTACCTCGGCGCCCACAAGATGAACACCTTCGAGTACGCGCCGAAGGACGACCCCTACCACCGCGAGAAATGGCGCGAGCCCTACCCGGCGGACAAGCTCGCCCAGCTCGGTGAGCTGGTCGGACGCGCCAAGGCCAACCGCGTCGACTTCACCTTCGCGCTCTCGCCCGGCCTGTCGATCTGCTACTCGTCCGACGCCGACCTCAAGGCGCTCACCGACAAGTTCGAGTCGATGTACGCGCTCGGCGTCCGGTCGTTCAACGTGCCCTTCGACGACATCGACTACGGCAAGTGGAACTGCGAGGCCGACCCGGCCAGATTCGGGACGGGAGGCGCCGGGGCGGGCAAGGCCCAGGCGCACGTGCTCAACAAGGTCCAGGCGTGGGTGCGGTCCAAGGGGGACGTGGCCAAGCTGCAGATGGTCCCGACCGAGTACTACAACGTCACCGAGACGGGCTACAAGAAGGCCCTGCGCGACGAGCTCGACCCCGAGGTCATCGTCCACTGGACGGGCATCGGCGTCATCCCCACCACGATCACCAAGGAGCAGGCGGCCGAGGCCAGGCGGGTCTTCGGCCACGAGATCCTGGTCTGGGACAACTACCCGGTCAACGACTACATCCCGGGACGCCTCCCGCTGGCCGACTTCAGCGGACGCGAGAACGGCATCTCCCAGCACTTGGCCGGTCTGATCTCCAACCCCGCCAACCAGGCCGCGGTGAGCAAGATCGGTCTGTTCTCCGCCGCCGATCTGGCCTGGAACAACACCGCCTACGACGCCCGCCGGTCCTGGCTCGCGGCGCTGGACGAGCGGGCCGGTGGCGACCGCAAGACCGCCGCCGCCCTGCGGACGTTCGCCGATCTGAACACCTACGACGGCACCCTCCACAAACGTCAGTCCCCCGAACTGGCCGAGGCGGCGGCGGCCTTCTGGAGGCTCTGGAACGCCGGCGACCACGACGGCGCGATCGACGGCCTGAAGGACGACGCCCGCGCCGTCACCACCGCGCCCGCGCGCATCCGCACGGGTGTCACCGACCCGAAGTTCGCCGCCGAGGCGCGGGTCTGGCTGGAGGCCACCGAGCTGTGGGGACGTGCCCTCACCGCCGCGCTCGACATGCTCGCCGCCCAGGCCGCGGGCGACGGGGCCGGGGCGTGGAAGCAGCGCCGCCTGATCGACCCCCTGGTCGCCAAAGCGCGCGCGCTGCGCGACACCACCGAGCCGCACAGCAGGAGCGCCCCGAGGATCGGCGACGGCGTTCTCGACCGCTTCATCGACGACGCCAAGGCGGCCAACAACGCCTGGCTCGGCATCCCGGGTGCGGCCAAGGCGACGTCCAGCATGGGCACCCATGCCGACAACGAGCCGTCCCGCATGATCGACGGCGACCCGTCCACGTACTACTACAGCAACGGCGCGCCCGCCGCCGGTGACCATTTCGGCGTCGACCTCGGCTCGCCGCGCGAGATCGGCGACATCGCCGTCCTGATGACCAAGCCCGGCAGCCCCAACGACTACCTGAAGTCGGGGACGCTGGAGTACTCCTCCGACGGGACGTCCTGGACGGCCCTCGCCCAGGGCTCCACCCCCGAGGTCAGGGCCACGGCCCCGGCCGGGACCAGGGCACGCTACGTCCGTTACCGCGCCACGGCCGCCAACCAGGGGTTCTGGGTGGTGGTCCGCGAGTTCAGCGTCCAGACCAGGGACGGCGCCACCTTCACCGTGACCGGAACCCCCGCCCCCGCGCAGGGTTCCGCCCTGAGATCGGCCGCCGACGGTGACGCCGACTCCGTCTACGCCGCCGGTTCGGCTCCCCGCCCGGGCGACGCGCTCGTGGTGACCGCCGCCGCGTCCCGTCCGGTCAGGGAGGTCACCGTCCTGCAGCACGAGCCGGCCGCCCGGGCCGAGGTCCAGGTCAGGACGGACGGCGTCTGGCGGACGGTCGGCACCCTGCGCGCCGCCCACGCCCGGTTCCCCGTCGGCGAGAGCGTCGACGCCGTCCGGCTGCTGTGGACGTCCGGCTCCCCGGCTCCGGCCATCGCCGAGGTCATCGTCCGCTGAGGGGGAGGGAGGCCCCGGCCGCCGGGGCCTCCCTTCAGCTTCAGCAGCCGCTGAGCATCGACGAGAGCGCCGACTTCTCGGCCGAGTCGGCCGAGAGCCCGTAGGTGTACTTCACGTGCACCCAGGAGCGGGCGTACATGCAGTGGAAGGTCGTCCGGGACGGCTTCCACTCGGCCGGGTCCTGGTCGCCCTTGGACTGGTTGACGTTGTCGGTGACCGCCCAGAGCTGCGCGATGCTCAGGTCGTTGGCGAACTGCTGGCGCCGGGAGGTCGTCCAGGAGCTGGCGCCCGAACGCCACGCCTCGGCGAGCGGGACCATGTGGTCGATGTCGATGTCCGATGCCACGGTCCAGGTGGCGCCGTCATACGGGGAGTACCAGCGGCCCGAGGTCGGGTAGCAGTCCGAGCCGGTCACCACGCTCGTGCCGTCCCGCTTCAGGACGGTCTCGCGCGTGTTGCAGGTACCGGAGATCGTGATCCAGTGCGGGAACTTGTCGCGGCTGTAGCCCGTGCTCGATCCCTCCGCCGCCGTGCGGATCGCCGACAGATGCGACCGCGAGGTCGGTCCGTCCGGCGGGGTGGGCGGGGCGGCCAGCGCGGACGAGGCGGGAACGGCGACGAACGCCGTCGCCAGGCTCGCGATCACGGCCGCGGCGGGGAGAAGTCTCATGGTCGCACCTTCCGGTCGATCGGACCCCCGAGCTCCCTCAGCATCCCCCGAATCCCTCAAATCCGGATGTATCGAAGGTTAAGAGCAAAAAGGAAAATGGCCCTTATATCTGGCCATTAGGAAGGGCGTGAGAACGGTCCATGGAATGGCGCGGCCGGTCACCTGCGCGGACGGGGAATACGGCGACCCCCTCGGTGGTTGCCGCAAGATAGTTGAAACTTCCACCAGTTGGGATCTGCCATGCAGTTCGGTCTCTTCAGCGTCGGGGACGTCACCACGGACCCGACCAACGGGCGCACCCCCACCGAGGCGGAGCGGATCAAGGCCATGGTCGCCATCGCGCTGAAGGCCGAGGAGGCCGGGCTCGACGTCTTCGCCTCCGGCGAGCACCACAACCCGCCGTTCGTGGTCTCCTCGCCCACCACGATGCTGGCCCACATCGCCGCCCGCACCGAGCGGCTGATCCTCTCGACGGCCACCACCCTGATCACCACCAACGACCCGGTGAAGATCGCCGAGGACTTCGCCGTCCTGCAGCACCTGGCCGACGGCCGCGTCGACCTCATGATGGGACGCGGCAACACCGGCCCCGTCTACCCCTGGTTCGGCAAGGACATCCGCGACGGCATCGAGCTCGCGGTCGAGAACTACAACCTGCTGCACCGCCTCTGGCGTGAGGACGTCGTCGACTGGGAGGGACGCCACCGCACCCCGCTGCAGTCGTTCACCTCAAGCCCGCGCCCCCTGGACGGCGTCCCGCCCTTCGTCTGGCACGGCTCCATCCGCAGCCCCGAGATCGCCGAGCAGGCCGCGTACTACGGCGACGGCTTCTTCGCCAACAACATCTTCTGGCCGAAGGAGCACTTCCAGCGCCTGATCGCCCTCTACCGCCGCCGCTACGAGCACTACGGCCACGGCGACGCCGACCAGGCCATCGTCGGTCTCGGCGGCCACATCTTCATGCGCCCGAACTCCCAGGACGCCGTCCGCGAGTTCCGCCCCTACTTCGACAACGCGCCGGTTTACGGGCACGGGCCGTCGATGGAGGACTTCATGGCCGAGACCCCGCTCACCGTCGGCAGCCCCCAGCAGGTCATCGACCGGACGCTGACGTTCCGCGACCACTTCGGCGACTACCAGCGCCAGTTGTTCCTCGTCGACCACGCGGGCCTTCCCCTGGAGACCGTCCTGGAGCAGATCGAGATCCTCGGCAGCGAGGTCGTCCCCGTCCTGCGCAAGGAGTTCGCGCTGCTCAAGCCCGCCCACGTCCCGGACGCCCCCACCCACCAGTCCCTCCTGGCCGCCCGGAAGGTGCCCCGATGACCCGCCTGGCCGTCGTCTCCGCCGGCCTGGGCCAGCCGTCCTCCACCGGCCTGCTGGCCGACCGGCTGGCCCGGGCCACCGCGCAGGCCCTCCGCGACGATGCCGAGATCACCACCATCGACCTGCGCGA
Source organism: Spirillospora sp. CA-294931 (assembly GCF_050946795.1). Lineage (GTDB taxonomy): Bacteria > Actinomycetota > Actinomycetes > Streptosporangiales > Streptosporangiaceae > Spirillospora. The sequence continues at coordinate 9,053,720 of NZ_CP192006.1, read as the reverse complement.
CCACGCCCACGCCGTCATGGACCACCTGCTGACCGGCTTCCCGGGGGCGTCGCTGCGTCCGGCCCTGGAGGCCGTCGAGCGGGCGGACGGCCTGATCGCCGTCACCCCGGTCTTCAACGCCTCCTACAGCGGCCTGTTCAAGTCGTTCTTCGACGTGCTGGACCGCGACAGCCTGGACGGCACGCCCGTCCTCCCCGCCGCCACCGGCGGCACCGCCCGCCACTCCATGGTCATCGACCATGCGCTCCGTCCCATGTTCGCCCACCTGAGAGCGACCCTGACCCCCACAGCGGTCTTCGCCGCCACCGAGGACTGGGGCAACGACCGGGCCCTCCCCGCCCGGATCACCCGAGCCGGTGGCGAACTGGCGTCGCTCATCGAGGCCCGTCCCGCACTCGCCACCCGCGACCCGTACGAAGACCCGATCCCCTTTGCCCGCCTGCTCTCCAACGACCCCGCCTAGCCCCCCTAGACGCGGGGCTAGCGGACGTTGCGGGGGCGGAACTGCACGCTGATGCGCGGCCCGGTGGCCTTGGCGCTCTTGGGGACGGCGTGCTCCCAGGTCCGCTGGCAACTGCCGCCCATCACCAGCAGATCCCCGTGCCCCAGCGCGAAACGCAGCGTCGGGCCGCCGCCCTCCCGAGGCCGGAGCGCCAGGGCCCTCGGCGACCCGAGCGAAACGATCGCGACCATCGTGTCTTCGCTGCGCCCCCGCCCGATGGTGTCTCCATGCCACGCGACGCTGTCGCGCTCGTCCCGGTAGTAGCACAGCCCGGCCGTCACGAACGGCTCGCGCAAGTCCGCCGCGTAATGAGCACTCAACGCGTCCCGAGCCCTTTCCAGGACGGGATCGGGGAGTGCGGCACTCTCGTCGTAGAAGCACTGGAGCCGCGGCACGTCGACCACCCGCTCGTACATCCGGCGCCGCTCGGCCTTCCACGGGACGGCGTCCCGCAACCGCTCGAACAGCCCGTCCGACCCGGAGACCCAGCCCGGTCGCACATCGATCCAGGCGCCATGGGCCAGCGGCGTCCGCCGCACGGTCTCCCCGAGAGCCCCGAGATCGGCCTCGTCGGCGCAGTCGAGAAGCGACCCTTGGAACCCAGCATCCATGGGCCCACCCTACCCCCGTGTGTCAAACATATGTTCGACTACCGTGTGTCCATCTCCATCCGCGTGACCCCGGCGACGACACGGTGGAACGCGTCGCCAGAGCCGGAGTCCCGGGCCTCGACCGCCAGGCAGAGCGCCGCCAGCCGGATCGTCGTCGCGGTGGTGGCGGTGAGCGGTTCGCGCCCGGTGAAGACCGGCACCGCGATCTCTTCGAGGCGTTCCGCGGCAGTACGCGCCCACGACGCCTCGTCTATCGCGCCGCGGCCGTCGCGGACGTCATCGGCCAATTCCTCCGGCGCGGGTTCGCCTCTCCGTTCCACTCGCGCCGCATCGACCAGAACCTCGGTGACCCGGCGCCGCCACGCACGTTCTGGAGCGTGCGTGAAAAGGGAATAACGGAGCTGGTAGAACACACCGCGTTTGAAAACGCGCTCCAAGGCCCGATCCAGCAAATACGGGCCGGGCTTGCCCCGCCCTAGATCCCGAGGAAGGGAACGGAGCGAATTATCGGCCTCCGATCTGTCGGCCTGCCACTCGTCCCACAATTTCCCGGCCCGCTCCTGATCGATGTAGGTGTCGGGATCGGTGGCTCCGCTGTACCTCGCGTAAGCGTCGTTGCCTCGTTGTATCGCCCTGGTCAGCCGGTCGACCGAGGTGACCGCGTCGGTGAGGTCGCGTTCGATGTCGTGGTCGAGAGCCAGGCCGCGCGTCAGCAAACGGGAGGTCGGGCTCGCCACCGCGAGTTCCCCTTCGGCGTCGCAGTCGGAAATGACGTCCTTCGCGACCCACAGGGAATGCCGGTCACGATGATGCCGGAGATCATCGACAACGCGAATCAGCAGGAGCCTGGCGAGTACCGGCGCCATGCGGTCGACATCGGCGCCGAGATGCTCGGCGAGTGCGGTGCGGTCAATTCCACGCGGGCGATCCATATCGGTCCCATTCGCGGCGACGAAGGTCAGGCTCCCGGGCCGCCGATGGCGGGGCCTTGGGGCCAGAGGGCGGCCAGTTGGGTCGGGGTCAGCGGCTCCCGGTAGGCCGTTCGCAGGACGGCGCTCCGGGTGGCCTGGTCGGCATCGGCGAGGTGGACGAACCAGTCGAATCCCGCCGGGTAGGCCCACAAGTAGGAGCGGAGCTGGGGGTCGACCCCCCGGTCCTTGAGGAGGTCGGCGATCGCGGCGTCACTGACCCACGGCAAGCGCGCGCGGGCGTGGGCGGCGAGGTCGGCGATCGGCGTCCCCTGGTTCAGGGCGCGGTGGAGTTCGGATCGGACGAGCAGGTTGTAGTGGTCGAACTTCGTCCGGGTGATCAGGGGTTCGTCATCGGGGGCGACGAAGAGCGGCAGGGCCATCGCCAGCCCCTCCAAGAGGACCTGCTGAGGCGCGTGCACGGACGTCAGGCGCACCCACGGGACGTCTTCGGCCGCCGCCCGGGCGGACCAGCTCGCCCCCTGAAGCCCATGGCCGAGCACCTCGTGCAGCGCGAACTGGCGGGCGGCGACCTTGGTGAACCTCGCCCTGCGGAGGTTGATCCGGACCCGGACCCGGTGGCCCGCGCCGTCCAGCCAGTAGAACCAGTACGCGTCCACGTCGGTGGTCTCGACGGTCAGCTCGTACCCGCGTCGCTGCCGGTCGCCCCGCGCACGGCGGACTCGTGGTCGGCGGCGGCCTCGCGGATGGCGTCGGACGCGTCCGCGATGTCCATGGGTCCTTCGAACTCGTGCAACTCCTCGGCGGTCTCGGGGCCCCAGCCGATGCCCACGGCGGCGAGCGCCTGCCTGGCCTCCTCACCGCGCCGTGCGACGTATGCCTCCGGCCACCCGGCCGCGCCGCACCCCTGCGTGGCCGAGATGTAGTCGGCGAGCGGCGGACGCTCCCCGAGAATCGCGCCGAGATAGGCCAGGTCGGCCGTCAACCTGCTGATCAGGTCGGCGTTGCCGTCCTTCTCGGCCCGCTTCAGGAGCTCGGTGAGGCGGCGATGGACGGCGAGCCGGTCGCCGGCGGGTTCGATCTCGGCGTCGGTGGGGTGGCAGTCGAAGTCGATGATCTCTGGGGAGCCGCGCCCGACCTCGTACGCGTGCCAAGCTCGAAGGACCGTCTCGATCTCGTCACGCAGTTCCACAGATCACATCCAAATCGAAGTCACTATCGGACCCGGGTGAGGCGCTCACCCGTCAAGGTCATCATGACGGGAAACGGGCGATATCGCCCCCCTTGTTCTCTCTTGGTCGCCCTGCCGTTCGCGTGCCCGTCCTGTCGGGTTGAAGCTTGGGTGAAGAAGCTTGAGCGGAGACCGTGGGCGCTGTTAGCTTCAGCCGGTGGACGACATGCGTGCACGTGCGGAGACGATCGAGGAGTTCGCGGCGGCTCTGCGGGAGCTGCGCAACTCGGTCGGCAATCCACCTTTCCGGGAGATGTCCGGCCGGTCGGGGGCGATCTCCCACACGACACTGCACGAGGCCACCAAGGGAAACCGGCTCCCGAGCTGGGGAACCACCGCCGAGTTCGTCAAGGCCTGCGGCGCGGACCCGGCCGACTACCGCGAACGCTGGGAAAGGGCGAACCTCGCGGTCAGGTCGGTGAGCCCCGAAAACGGCGCGGCCCTCGCGAACACTTCTCCCACGATCACCGCCGAGCGGCTCCCGGCCCCCCAGCCGCCCGGCGAGTCCCCGGCAGCGCCGCCATCACCCGCCGCAAATGACGTCCCCGAGCGGAGCGGCCGGCGGCGACTCGTCGCGGCCGTGCTCGCGGCCGCTGCCGTGGGGACGGTGATCCTCGGCGTCGCCATCGCCAAGCGCGGCTCAGGATCCGACGGGAACGGCCAGACCTCGTCCACCCGACCGTCAAAGGCCGCGCTTTCCCCGGCCGACTGCCCGGTGCGCGCGTCCAACCCGGCGCTGGCCCAGCCCGCGCACAAGGGAGACGCGGCCACGTTCATCGCGGACGTCACGCTCCCCGACTGCACCCGCGTCGGCGCGGGCAAGACCGTGACCAAGGTATGGCGGCTCAAGAACGCCGGGACCGTGCCATGGAAGGGCTATTCGCTGCGCCGCCTCGACCTCCCGCAGCGCGCCGATCAATGCCAGACCATCTCCGACGTCCCGATCAACGACACCCCACCCGGCCAGATGGTCGACATCCGGGCCGACATCATCACCCCGAAGAACCCAGGCCTGTGCTACGTGCGGTTCAAGATGGTGGACGCCTCCGGAGGCGTCGCCTTCCCCGGGAGCCGTCCGGTCAACTTCCAGATCATCGTCCAGACACTCGCGTTCCCCGCCGTGCAGACCACGGCGGGGAACTAGAGCCGGGGATCAGCTGAGAACGATCCCCCGGTAGTAGGCCTTGAGAATCCTGGAGTAGGTCCAGCCCGCGTTGGCCTTGTCGCGCGAGCCGTACTGCGACATCCAGTCACCGTCGACCCACGCGCCGCACGCCGTCGTCGTCGCGCAGTACTGGGCCTGCATGATCTTGCCGCCCCGGGTCATCCGGGTGCCCCACGTCGCGTCCACCGCCGCGCTCGTCGACGCCTTCGCCGAGCCGGGCTTGTAGACCTGGCTGGAGGTGTTGTCGTAGACGTCGAAGCACTGGCCCCACGACGTCTTGCGCGTCGAGTGCAGCGCCCAGTACCAGCCGTAGCTCTTGACGGCCACCGCTCCGGCCCTGAGCGACTCCCTCGGCCAGCTCGTCACCCACTCGTTGGGCAGGACGTTCTTGACGTAGGTCTTGAACGCCACCCGGTCCACGCGCTTGGCGGAGACCCGGTACACGAGGATCGTCGTGGGCAGCTTGCTGTGCGTCCCGTCGGTCTTGCACCCTGTGGACGGAGGCGTGGAGCCCAGCAGCCGATGCGAGGCGTTCTGGTTCTTCAGCCCGGAGTTCAGGTTCCCCTTGGCCCCGGCCTTGAAGTCCTGAGACCGTCCGCCGTAATTGCTGTTGAAGTAGACCCGAACGGTCTTCCCACTGCGGTTCCAGACAGAAGCCGCGTGGTTCTTGACACACGTCCCCTTGCCGGCCCCCGCGCTCTTGAAGTCGTAGCAGGAAGGCTGCTTGGCGCCGTAGTCACCCACCGATCCGGTGAAGTCCGACACCGACCCCTTGTTGTCGCTGTTGTAGTAGTAACAGAACTCGCCGCTCTCGCACACACCATTGCGCGTGGCCGCCGAGGCCGGCGATGCGAGGACCGTCCCGCCGAGTGCCATCACCGCGGTCGCCGCGGTCAGGCACGAGATCAGCCGTGCGTTCACAGTCGTCCCTTCCAGGTCAGCGGACGTTGTAGCCCTGGGACTGCCAGAACTTGGTCGGGTTCGGGTTCTGGAGGTGCGGGTCGCCGACGCTCTTGGCGGCGTGCGTCTGCCGTCCGGGCCGCATCTCGACATGGGTGTGCGCGGCCGAGCTGCTCGACACCCCGCGCCACGACTCGTCGGCGATGACCTGGCCCTTGTTGATCTGCTGGCCCACCCGCAGCGAGGACGCCGGAGCCGAGTGCAGGTAGATCACCGTCTTGTTCAGCGAGGCGTTGTAGATGGAGATCGTCGACAGACCCCCGCTACCGGTGGCGCCGCGCGCGATGTAGATGACCTTGCCGCTCACCAGGGCGTGGACATCGGAGCCCACGCCCCGAGCGATGTCGATCCCCTCGTGCCGTCCCGGAGTGCTCGTGTAACCGTCGAACCCGCAGGTGATCCGCCCACCGCTGATCGTGTACAGCGAGAACGACATGTTCTTGCGCGACGACGGCGAGAACTGGTGCGAGGCGTTCTGGTTCTTCAGCCCGGAGTTCAGGTTCCCCTTGGCCCCGGCCTTGAAGTCCTGGTACCGCCCGCCGTAATTGCTGTTGAAGTAGACCCGAACGGTCTTCCCGCTTCTGTTCCAGACAGAAGCCGCGTGGTTCTTGACGCACGTTCCCTTGCCGGCTCCGGCGCTCTTGAAGTCGTAGCAGGAGGGCTGCTTGGTCCCGTAGTCACCGATCGATCCGGTGAAGTCCGACACCGACCCCTTGTTGTTGCTGTTGTAGTAGTAACAGAACTCGCCGGTCTCGCACACACCATTGCGCGTGGCCGCCGAGGCCGGCGACGCGAGAACGGTCGCGACCGCCCCGCCGACCGCGATCGCGGCGGTCGCCGCGGGAAGGATCCTGTTGAGCCTTTTCATGCCGATCTCCTTTTCTCTGCGGAACCTGGAATTCGGATGGTCAGCGGCGCTTGTACTCCTCCCAGGTGCGGATGGTCACCTTCGGCCCGTCGTCCGGCCCCCGATTGGCGAGCCCGTTCCGTCCGAGGTAGTAATCACCGACCTGGTGCTGAGCCTGCCCAGACAAATCGGTGTCGTTGATGGCGGCGGCATGAATATGCCAAGGCCAATTGCCCTGCGCGGGACTCCGCACCCAAGCGGCAAACCCAACCCGCCGCAGTTCCCGGGCGACCACGGTCCGAGTGGCGGCGCTCATCCCCTTGACCGAGATGTCGACGACCCCGCCCCCGTCATGAGTGCCCGCCGACGTAGGGTCACCCCCGGGGTTGTAAGACCCCTGCTCCAGCACGAGATTGCGACCCAACAGCCGCTTGGCCTCGGCGAGCATGCTCCGCGTCCGAGCATTGAGGACAAAGCCCCCCGTGGACGCCCGAGTCCCGGGCTCGATCACGTTCGTCACCCTGAACCGTCCGGCCCCGAGCTTGACCAGCGACTTCTTCCCCGGCAGCCCGTTGGTCCCGAGCCCGGTGAACCCGAGCGACCTCTGATACTTCGTATAAGCGGCGACCGTCTCGCTGCCGAAGTACCCGTCCACCCATTTCTTGTCGAGCAGCCGCCGATCCTTCAACGCCCGCTCCACAAGCAGCACGCTGCCCTTGGCCCCGGGCGTCAACGTGTCATCCGCCCGCCGCGGATCAATCTGGGCGGCCTTGACGGTCACTTCCATATTCACGCTGGGAAGTTCGGCCGACCTCACAGCCGCCCCCGTCACGAAAGGCAGCAGAGCGGCCGCCGTGAGAGCAGTGGCATAAGCGGGGAGCTTCATGACTTCTCCTGGTTGCAGGCGCTGGGAGCGATGCCCACGCTCACCGATCACCCGCGCCCACACAAGAAGAGAGCTGTTGTCAGCTTGTCCGCCACCCACTCCCGAACAGCCCAAACACCCCCCGGACGCGCGAGCGCCACCCACGACCAGGCCCGTCGTCATGCCGAGCCGCCCGCGCCCCACCCAAGATCGACGTCCACAGAGAAAGAAGGACCCCGCCGGTAACGCCCCACGCCACCAATCGGACATGCCAAAGACGCGAGCGAGTTTCTAACTGAGTCGACAGAGGAACGGACCCATTGGCTCAGGCCCCCTCAAGTTGCTCCAAGTTCCCCACCAAATCAGGAAGCGTCCGCAGAACCCGCGGATCAACGCTCCTACGGATGAGAGCGGCCTCCTCGTCCCCACGCTGCCCGTCGAGGATGACGACGACGAACTCGGGCGAACCGTGGATGCCACCCCGACGCGCCGTCGCGGTCATCGCAATGCAGACACGGGCCATCGCACTGTCGTGCGCCGACTCAAGCGCGGCCATCGCCGCGTCCTTGTCGGAAGCGTCCGCCAGATACTCCTCGCTCAAACGGGGATACCAAGGCGCCATCACCTCGGTCACGCCGTCCAGAACGTCCCACCGCCACTCCGGCGGGACGAACCGCGTCGAGCACCCATACGACTCATGCACCGCCGCCTCACTGTTGACGGCAAGAGCAGGCGGCAGAATCTGAATGTCATCCACATAGAAAAGATGGAAGGCCGCGGCATAAATCCGCTCACCCGGATGTGCCGCCGCAAGTTCGGCCAAGCTCCGGCACCCGACATCATGCCAAGCGGCCTCAAAAGCACCCCAATCCACCACCGCATGCTAGCGACAATCGCGAAACATACGAACGCCGCCATACAAGCAATCCCAACCAGATCCAGAGGATCGCCAAGGCCGGACGCCCCTCCCAACCCAGCGATCCCCCCCGGGGCCCTAGGGCTCCTGCCCCACCCGGTCGACGACCGCGACCTTGAGGTTGACGCTCTGGAACCGAACCTTGCCCGTCTTCGTATCGATGGTCCGTGACCCAAGGAATCGATAGGTCCTCGCGTCAAAGATCAACTCCTGCCGGTTGCCCTGCCAGGTCGGCCCGACGCCGATGCCCTTGCGCCCGACCGCGTCCACCACATTCCGGGTGACCGTGACGCCCGGAATCCGCGCGGCGGCCCTGAACATCGCCGCCAGCGCCGCCGGTGGGACGTAAGCCTCACGGATGGTGTCACCCACCGTTATGAACGCCTGTACGTCCTGCGGGTTGTCGCCGTCGCTGTTCTTGTAGAGCCATTTGCGCATGGCGTCCGGGCTGGTCGGCAGGCCCGACCGAAAGGCAGGGCTGCCGTAGTGACAGCCCTCCGGCGGGTTGGGCCCCGAATCGGCCTCGTCACCAGTCGGCTCGGAGCAAAGCCAGGTCCGCTCCCACGGCCGGGCCTTGGCCGGGTCCAGAATGTCCTTGTTCAACAGCAGCCCTGCCTGCCGTTCATAGTCGACCGGCAGCCAGACCTTCCGATGGTCGCCCTGGGCCGGAGTGACCATCCGGTCACCCTCGGCGAGCCCGCGCTCCTTCGACTCCACGTACACAAACTGCCCAAGCCGAGGCTTGAGGTCAGGAGCAGCAGCGGCAGTGTTGGCGGCCAGCACGAAGGTCCGTTCCGCGTCACCGTCCAGCGTCCGTTGCCAACCGTCGGAGCCACTCCCACCAGGCGTGACGACCACGAGAACGGCAGCGAGCCCGGCAAGAGCAAGGGCCCCCACACCTCCGAGCACGAGCCGCCGCCTTGGCAACGTCCGCCGTTGCGCAGCGGCCTCCGCAAGCAGATGGCCACGCCGCACCTCGTGGTGCCCGGTTGGCATGTCCTGAGCGGTCGGGGGCGGAGTCTGATCGATCACGAGGTTTCCTCCGTGTAGCGCGCTGTGGGCAGGTCACCCTTCCTATGTCCGGACTCGCGAAGCCGTTGCCGAGCGCGCGAAAGCCGTGAACGGACCGTCCCCACCGTGACACCCAGCGCCGCGGCGGCCTCCTGATAACCCAGCCCCTCCCACACGCACAGCGCGAGGATCTCCTGATCCGCCTTGGACAGATGCCTGATCGACTCAAGGACCCGGCGGACCTCCCGCTCCATGTCCAGACGCGCCGCGGCCTCCTCCGCGTCATCGGGCGGAGGAGGCAGCGCGGGCAACCGAGCCATCGCGGCCCGATGTCGGCGCAGACTCCGGCGATGGTTGTGCAGGACGTTGTTGGCCACCCCGTACAACCACGGCAACAGCGTGTCGGAGGCGAGCCGCACCTTCCCGCGCCGTCGCCACGTCTCAAGGAAGACCACCGAGGTCAGATCCTCCGCCGCCGACCAGTCCGCGGTCCGCCGGAAGCAGTAGTTGTAGACGGTCTTCGAGTGCCGGTCGAACAACAGACCAAAGGCATGCTCGTCACCCGCCTGGGCCCGAGCCCACAAGTCGGTATCGGAGAGGGTTTCCAGGGTCATGACCGCCTAATGTCCGCTCACGAAGCCCGGTTCCCTCCGACCTCCCCAAACCAAGCAACCCCCGCTCGGTCGGGGCGAGCTCCCACGCGTCTGCTCCCACCGGTGTACTGATTGTTCGACCGCTCGATGCAGCAACGTGGCGCGGTCCTTTGGAAGGTCCGCCTCTGGTGCGTTGGCGCAGATGAGCGCAAGCAGGATAGCCAGCAGCGGTACCGTGAGGAGGTGGTCGTGGTGGTGCTTGTTTATCCAGGCACGTCGTGTCGTCAACCACGCATCTCGATCGGCCCCAGGCACGCGTGTCTCAGCGCACGCAGCCAGAACACGGTCGACGGTCTCGCTGAACGATGGTCAGGCCGTGCGCGAGTTCGTCAGCCAAGTAATCCGCCAACGCAACACGTTGATCGTCACTGACCACATCCCTTGTAGCCCCGGCGACCATGCCATCGGTGGTCAAACGCTCAGGCTGCTGTGCCATCAACCGCGGCAACGCCACTGGTATGAGGTCGTCGACGACAACCGGGGGGAGCTCCTCGGCCAGCAGACTAAGGTCGATCCGTCCAGCATCTGCCTTCAACCGGTCGCGATAAGCGCCAACAGCGGCCAAACGCGACGCCGCCCGCATGCCCGCTGGACCACCTTGTCTGCAATGACAGTCACGCCAGCGAGGTTCAAGGACCTGATCCAGTCGTCAATGCCGCTGCCTGCCCGGCTCATCACAGCCTCCCGGTAACCATGCGGCCATGGGATGTTACCGACATCCCACAGAACGCAGGTTCTCTGCTTGGATGATCAACAGAAACTGACAGCCATACTGCGGGCGCTCGTGCAGCAGTTTCCGGCTGACTTGCCTTGCTTCGATCGCTTAGAGGGGGCTCACACCGCATGTCAGCGAGCTTGCAGCAGGTCATGGCGCGATGCCGAACGCGTGACGACATCCTGCCGATGCGGCTCTGCGGCCGCCGTGTCAGCTTTGCCATGTCACCTCAGTAAAAGTAACCTCGTCGAGCAACGAACGGTGATGTAGTTTCCCCGGTGCCTCGACGAGCGGAAGGTCAGCAAGTGAATAGTGACAAGCGCAGAGCAGTCGTGCTGCTCAGCGGAGGCCTGGACTCAACCACTGTCCTTGCAATCGCCCGCGCGGAAGACTACGAGACCTACGCGCTGAGCTTCCGGTACGGGCAGCGCCACACTGAAGAACTCGACGCGGCCAAGAAGGTCGCGGCTGAGTTGGGGGCCGCCCAGCACGTGATCGCAGACATCAACCTGGCCGTCTTCGGCGGATCCGCCTTGACGGATAACGCTCTCGCTGTGCCGCATCACGAGAGCGTCAACGACGTGAGCGCGGACGAGATCCCGATCACCTATGTACCGGCGCGGAACACCATCTTCCTCTCCTTCGCGCTCGCCTGGGCGGAGACGCTCGGCTCTTCAGATGTCTTCATCGGGGTGAACGCGATGGACTACAGCGGGTACCCGGACTGCCGTCCCGAGTACATCGAGGCCTACGAGCGCATGGCCAACCTGGCGACCAAGGCCGGCGTGGAGGGCACCCAGCAGCTCAAGATCCACACGCCGCTGATCGAACTGACAAAAGCCCAGACCATCCAGCGCGGCCTCGACCTGGGGGTGGACTACTCCTGGACCCACAGTTGCTATGACCCCGTCGACGGTCGCGCCTGCGAGACCTGTGACTCGTGCCTGCTGCGGGAGCGGGGCTTCGCTGAACTTGGTTTGCCGGATCCTTCCTTCTCCTCAGCGACCGCCTGACCGCGGAGATGTACAGAGTTAAGGAGATCTTCTACACGCTGCAAGGCGAGGGTAGTCATGCAGGGCGACCTTCTGTGTTCTGCCGGTTCACCAGTTGCAACTTGTGGACGGGTCGCGAAAAGGACCGGCATCGAGCCATCTGCCAGTTCTGCGATACCGACTTCGTCGGGACGGACGGGCCGGGTGGCGGGCGGTTCAGCACTGCCGTCGACCTGGCCGCTGCGGTGGCCAAGACTTGGCAGGGACAGTCACATCCTCGTAGCCGGCCTTACGTAGTTTGCACGGGCGGAGAGCCATTGCTTCAACTGGATGCCGAGGCGCTCGACGCCCTGCATGCCGAGGGCTTCGAGGTCGCCATCGAGACCAACGGCACCCGTCCGGCTCCTGACGGGATCGACTGGATCTGCGTGAGTCCGAAGGCCGGCACCGAATTGGTTGTGAGATCTGGGAACGATCTAAAACTGGTCTACCCCCAGGTCGGAGCGGAACCAGAATGCTTCGAAGACCTTGACTTCGCTCGGTTCATGCTACAGCCGATGGACGGCCCTGACCTGGTGGCCAACACCCAGGCGGCGGTCGAGTACTGCCTAGAGCACCCCCAATGGTACTTGAGCGTCCAGACACACAAGACCCTGGGGATTCGGTGATGGAGATCTTCCGCGAGTTCACGTTCGAGGCCGCTCATCGGCTTCCGAATGTAGCGACCGGTCACAAGTGCGCGAGGCTCCATGGGCACAGTTACCGCGTGGAGGTCCACGTGAGCGGCGATGTCGACCCGGCCACCGGATGGCTCATGGACTTCGCCGAGATCAAGGCCGCATTCAAGCCGCTCCAGGACCAGCTTGATCACTACTACCTCAACGAAGTCCCGGGGCTTGAGAACCCGACCAGCGAGGTTCTCGCCAGGTGGATCTGGGAACGCTTGACCGACCAGTTGCCGCTCTCCGCGATCGTGGTGCGTGAGACTTGCACCTCGGGTTGCATCTACAGGGGCGAAGCATGAGGCTCGAGGACGTGCAAGCGGCCTCGGACTCTCGTGGGATCCCGCTCGATGAGGTCGGTGTAGAAGGCCTTCGCTATCCGGTTCTTGTAGCCGACGGACAGGGGGCAAAACGAGAAACTGTCGCCACAGTCGCGATGTCGGTGAGTCTCGGAGCGGAGGTAAAGGGCGCGCACCTGAGCCGCTTCATCGAAGTGCTCCACGGCTCCCGAGACCAGTTGAGCCCCCAGAACGTGACCAGTATCGCGGACGATCTTCGCCAGCACATGGGCACTGCCTCCGCCCATGTCCAAATGTCATTCCCATACTTCCTAGAACGCGAGGCCCCGGTCACCGGTGCTCGAGCATTCGTCGAGTACACCTGCGCGGTGGCCGCCTCCAGCGGCCCTCAGGGTGCCTCGATGGTCCTGAGCGCGGATGTACCGGTCACTAGTGTCTGCCCATGCAGCAAGGCGATCAGTGATCGTGGGGCTCATAACCAGCGTGGCCACATCACCATCGACGTCAAGCCTGCGGAACACCCGACGGATCTCTGGTTCGACGAACTCATCGGGATCGCGGAAGCAGCGGCATCCTCGCCTGTCTACGCGTTGCTGAAGAGACCTGATGAACGTCACGTGACCATGGCGGGCTACGACAATCCTGTCTTTGTAGAGGACATGGTCCGCAACGTCGCCCAGGTACTGGCCGCCTCGGACCGTATCCGCCTGTACCGCGTTCGGGCTGTCAACGACGAGAGCATCCACAACCATGAGGCCTATGCGGCGGTGTCCTGGACGGCCCCGACTGGGCGGGTCTGAGCATGGCGGACGGCACAGGCCGAGTTAAGCCGACCGTGCATGTAGTGGTCACCTGCGCGAACCGGAAACGTCAGGCGGTTGCTGAGCGGCTCCGGCTCCGCAATCTCGATGTCGACGATCTCGAAGGGCGCTGCACCGAATGGGTGAAGCGATTGTCTTTCGGCTCCCCCAGTGTGCCGGCCGGCCAAATGTACGCGGGTGAGCATTGGCAAGTGGCTAAGACGTTGGCTAAGACCGCTGGCTCAAATGCATCCCTATGGGTCTGCTCAGCCGGCTACGGACTGATTTCCGACGAAGCCCCGATCGACGCATACGCGGCGACGTTCGCCGTTGGTCAAGAAGATTCGGTCGCCGAGAACACTGAGGGAACCCGTCGATGGTGGTCCGGGCTGACGTCTTGGACGGGCCCCCAGCCGGGGCAGCCCCGCTCATTCACCGAACTCGCCACACGCGACCCGTACTCGGTCATCATCGCTGTTTTGTCCGAGGCCTACCTTCGTGCGTGCTCCGATGACCTCAGCCAGGCGGCCTCCCAGTTGAAAGACAGTGACAACCTCTCGATCATCGGGCCGGGCGGTCGTTGTCAGGAGATCGACAGTCTTGTCGTCCCGGTCACCGCGGCCCTCAGGCCCGCCATCGGCGGAAGCCTCCTGTCCCTCAACGTTCGTGCGGCGACCCGCGTGCTGGCTGCCTCCCGCGACAACGGAGTTCCCTTCCGCCGTTCCCATCTGTCCCGTCTCATGGCTGAAGCCACAGCCGCGGCCCCCAAGGAAGTCGGACGACGACCACCGGGGACTAGGCTCACCGACGAGGAAGTACGCAGCTTCATCCGTGGTTTCCTCGGCCTGGGCCCGACCTCAGCTACTCGCTTGCTGCGCCAGTTGCGTGCCTCCGGTCAATCATGTGAGCAGGCGCGCTTCAAAGCGCTGTTCAACGAGGTCGCTTCTTCCTCCGGGATCATGTTCTGATGGCGGCCAGGAACAAGCCTCCGGAAACGGAGGTCCGTGCCCTCCGGATCGTTCAGGCGGAGGAGTACCCCCTCTTTGTATTCATGCTCCGCGCCCATGATGTCCTGCGGTTCGCCGACATCTCCCGCGTGAGTCGCGATGAGGCCGGAAAGCTGATCGGCTATCAGCGGCCGGAGGTGCGCAAGCACGTCCAGGAGATCGTGGACTACTTGGACAGCGATGCGCCGATCCTGCCTAACCCCATCATCATGGCGCTGTCCGCGCAGGTGCGTTTCAGGAGCACCCGTGGTGGTAATCGGCATATCGACGATGGTGTCTGCGACACGGGAAGGCTCATCATCCCGATGCCTCAGGAGGGTAAACCCAAGCCCGCCTGGATCGTCGATGGGCAGCAACGCGCCCTCGCGCTCGCGAAGGCTCGGCGGCAGGACTTCCCGGTGGTGGTGATGGCGTTTGTCGCCGAGACGGTCCGGTTGCAGCGCGACCAGTTCGTCCGGATCAACAACACCAGGCCGCTTCCTCGCGGACTGGTCACCGAACTGCTTCCCGAGGTCGACAGCCCGCTTCCGACTCGCTTGCAGATACAGAAGGCTCCATCCAGCCTGTGTGACGTCCTGAACACTGATGAGAACTCGCCGTTCTTCGGGATGATCAAGAGACCTTCAACGGCACGGCGCAAGCAGGCGAAGGCGGTCATCACCGACACCGGCGTCGTGGACATGATCAAAGAAAGCCTGATGTCGTCCGCCGGATGCTTGTTCCCGTATCGGGATCTAGGACGCAACGAGACCGATTTCGACGGGATCATCCAGGCTCTGTTCATCTACTGGTCGGCTGTGCGAGACACCTTTCCCGACGCGTGGGGCAAGCCGCCGGAGAAGAGCCGGCTGATGCATGGCGCCGGGATCAAAGCCATGGGCCGACTCATGGACCGGGTCCTGGGGACAGTCGATCCACTGCGGCCGGACGCGCCCGACCAGGTCCGGCGGCACCTTGCCCTGGTCGCCCCCCACTGCCGATGGACAGCCGGTTCGTGGGAGGATCTGGGGCACCGCTGGAACGAGATTGAGAACACGCGCAGGCAAGTGACAGAGCTCTCCAATCACCTGATCCGCGTCTACCAGAACGCCCGCAGGGAGCTCTCGTGAGGTTCTACTTCCCCGACAGCCAAGACCAGGTCAGCCCGACCTACGATTTCCTCAACGAGGAGTACTCCCCCCACCGGGTCCGGCAGCGAGACGATAGATACGCGCACGAGGTTCTGAACCCTCAACCTTATGACGGAGTCCTTGTAAGTAAGGCGATCGTCGACGGTTCGGTCAAGGGTTCCGGGAAGTACTCGATGCCGCAGCGAGAGCGGCTCCACCGGTTCGGCGTTTCCAAATTTTTCCGGCTCCCGGATAATGTAGCCACAATGGGGGATTGTGGCGCATTCAACTATGTGGATGAGGAAGTACCCCCCTACAGTGTTGATGAAGTTCTGGACTTCTACGAGCGTTGTGGATTCGACTCCGGGATCAGCATTGATCATGTCATTTTCGGCTATGACCCCGACGTTTCAGACGCAGAAGTGAACCCCGCGTGGGTAGGCCGTCGGCAGATCTCACTCCGGTACGCCGAAGATTTTCTTGCCGGGGTGCAGGCGAGGGGATGCAAGATCGAAGCGATCGGGGCCGCTCAGGGGTGGAGTCCGGCGAGTTACGCCGACAGTGTCATGCGCCTTCAGGAGATCGGTTACCAAAGGATCGCCCTGGGTGGCATGGTCCCTCTAAAGACCGATGACATTCTCGCTTGCCTCAAAGAGATCGACGCGGTGCGGCGCCCGGAGACCGAGTTGCACCTGCTCGGTATTACACGAGTCGGCTCGATCGAGGAGTTTGCGCAGTCTGGAGTAACCAGTTTCGACAGCACGGCGCCATTCCGGCAGTCGTTCAAGGACGATCGCAACAACTACCACACGCTTACCGAGAAATTCTCTGCCATCCGGGTGCCGCAGGTGGACGGCAATCCCGCTCTCAAACGCCGGATACTGTCAGGGGCGGTGTCACAGCCCCTGGCGAAGGCTGCGGAGCGCGAATGCCTCAAACGGCTTCGCGGCTACGACCGAAATCCCGGGCTCCTGGACGATGTCATCGATATACTCGGCGAGTACGAGCAACTCGTCGACCCGGAGAAAAGGAGTCGTCTCGCCGCTTATCAGCGGACCCTGGAGGCGGCGCCATGGAAAACCTGTGAATGCACCCTCTGCCGTAAGTGCGGAATCGAGATCATTATCTTCCGGGGAACTGAGCGAAACAAGAGTCGAGGGTTTCATAACCTCGCTATCTTCAATCGCAAGGTCCGGAACGTCGTCCAGTCGTCTGTGCGGGAGAACTGACTAATGGCCGATAGCTACACGCTTCGACTCCCTGCGCTGGAGATCAAGCAAGGTTCGCGGAGCATCTACTGTTTTGCGGTGGACGGTAAGCGGCTGCATGAATTCGCGGCGGTTTCCCGTATCAGTCGCGATGACCAGGAGAAGTTGCACGGCTATCAGCGGCCAGAGGTGGCTAGCCACATCCGTACGATCCGCCGGTACCTGGAGTCGGGAGACGCTATGCTGCCGAACTCCATCGTCCTCGCGTTCGACGGCCGGGTCAGGTTTGAACCCAGCACGGCCGAGCGACCTGGGCAGGATGCCAGTCCCGCCTACTCCACTCCTGGTGATCTGATCGTTCCGGTGGATGAGACGCTGAGCGACGAAGAGAAGCCGGCGTGGATCGTGGATGGCCAGCAACGCAGCGCCGCCATCAGAGAGGCCGATATCGGGGAGTTCCCGGTCGCCGCCGTGGCCTTCATCGCCGAGGACGAGACCGAACAGCGCGCCCAGTTCATCCTGGTCAACAACACCAAGCCGCTGCCCAAGGGCCTCATTCACGAACTATTGCCCGACACCACAGGACACCTGCCGCCCTCCTACGCCCGTCGGCAACTTCCCGCGATATTGATGACGCGCCTCAACGGAACGTTCAGCGGTCCTTTCTACCGCGCCATTGCGACGCCCACCTCGGCTGGCGGTTATATCAAAGACAACAGCATCCTGAAGATGATCGAACACAGCCTCTATGAAGGTGCCCTCTACCAGTACCGGGACCCTCGCGACGGCTCAGGCGACGTCGACCAGATGCTGCTGCACCTGATCTCCTATTGGGCAATCGTGCGGGAGTTGTTCCCAGAGGCGTGGGAACTGCCTCCCAAGAAATCGCGGCTGACCCACGGGGCGGGGATCCAAGCCATGGGGTTCGTCATGGACCACCTTACGGAACAACTGCCCGCCCACAATGTCGGCACACACGTGGTTCGCGACGCGCTGGCGCGCATCAAGCGGGCCGCTGCCTGGACCTCGGGCAGTTGGGACTTCGGGGACGGTGAAGAACGCAAGTGGAACAGCCTCCAGAACACTCCCAGCGACGTCCGCTATCTCACCAACGGCCTTATCCGCCTCGTCGACCAGCAGATCCTCTTCTGATACCGAGGGTCCTTCGTCGGAGGACGGTTCGATGCACGTGGTGGCTACACCGGTTGCTGTAGCGCCTTGAGGCCGTTCGTCGCTGCCCGTAGCAGCGATGCCGAGCCGCTTCCGTCCGCGTAGGTGATTTCGGCGGTCTTGGCGTGTGTGGTGATGAATCCCGTTGCGGCGTGAGTGGCGCATCTAGTAGCGAGGGTGATGACATCGGCGCGCCGTGCCTTTTCTCTGAGTGCGGGATGGCCCACTTTGTCGGAAGAAAGGGCGATCTTGAGGTCGGGGGCCTGCTGTTGCAACGCTCTCGAGGCACGATCAAGAACCGCCTCGTCGAGGGAGTACAGCAGCAGGGAACGCCCGGACAGGTCGCCGAAACCGTCGTCTTCCTCGGCAGGTTCCTCCTGTGGCCAGTCGAGGGGGAGGTCCAGCTCATCGGAAAGTTGTCGGACGAAGGGCAGGATGGAATCGTCCAGACGGCCCTGATAGCGGTGTAGCGGGGTGAGCAATGCGACTGCGAGGCTCAGCCGAGCGTTGTTATCGGGGCAGGCGGCAAGTACCAACCGGTCGGCGAGATCCAGGGCCGGATCGGCGTTCTCCGGGGAGACCCATTGAGGGCAACTGTCTCGCAACTCCTCAAGCAGCGAACGGTAGGCGTCGGCGACTGGACGGGCGCGCAGGAAGATCTCGGTGAGTGCCTGGAGCGTGACCAGGTCGGCGGCCGAGAACTTGTTGAAAGTGAGCGCATAGGTGATGAACTCGCGGACCGTGCCGGGGGCGGTGTCGGCGCTGCCGATCGCTTCGATGATTGCCCCGACGGCCGCCCATGCCCGGTTCCAGGCGGTGTCGTCGAAGGCCGCGAGGGCGTGCGAGAGCTCTTCGTCGGAATCCGGCAGAGGGGGCCAGTCCCTCCATACCTCGTGGCGGAGGGCGTCGAGCGCGGCCCGATGTCCGGGGCCGGGGACGGCCAGACTCTTGAAGAGTTCGCCCCAGGAGTCCGGCTGGGAGGGCTCGCCGAGATCCGGGGTCGATTCCGGAGCGGGAATCGCCGGCGTTGCGCCGGGCTCTGTCTCCTGGGGAACGGGCGAGTGAGGGCTCTGGGATTGCACCAGGGCGGTGGCCTTATGCCACACAATGTCGGGCACCGAGCCCTGGCGGTCGTCCTGACGCAACGCCGCGACCAGGCGGGCAAGCTGTGAAGGATCACCTCGTCCCACTGCCGTCGTGAGCATGACGGTGACGGCTTCGTCGCTGTAGAAGCCGACGTCGGCCTTAATGGGCAGTGGGAGATTGATCTCGCGAAGCCGGTCGCAAGCTCCGGGGATGTCGCCCTGGCTCAACGGCTCGCGCAGCGCCGTGCTGTGCACGGCGTTGAGGACCGCTTCGGTAACGGGCCGCGGCGGATCTTGCCGCATGACTTCGGCAAGGCCGTTCAATGCCAGCAGGTCGTGCCCCAGACCCAGCCGGTCAAACCGCTTGATACGTAGATGAGCGAGGTTGGTGGCGCTGATCCCACCGCGGGCGATGACCTGTTCGAGGGCTGAATTCGAGGACGCCACGCCGCCGGCGGAAAGTGCTGCATCGAACTCAGCGAGCAGTCGGCCGAGTGGCCTGATCACTGTCCAGGATCTGGCCGGCCGACTGGCGGCCGTACTCTGCATCAATTGCAGCGCCGCGCGCAACTTCGGCCGGTAAGGCTGGTGCGAGCTGGTCCGGATGACCAATGTGCTCTGCGGACCGGCGAAGTCGATCACTGCGGCGTCGATGGGGTCATCGGAGTCGAGAGCCTCCGGAATGGTGTCGCCGCCGGTACTGTAAGTGGGGCCCACGAATGCTCTGACCAACTCTCGTGCCTGGGCAAGTTCGGTAGGGGAGCGGGTGATGACGTACATTGCGAAATCGCGGGTGTCCGCGTGGAAGCGGGGCAACACGATCGGGGCGTCCGCCGAACTGCGTAGCGTGTCGACGAACGGCCTGATCGCTTCGCCCCATTCAGCGGCGTCGTTACCGGCCCCGAAGAAGCGTTCGAGCAAAACCTCAACGCGGACGCTCTCGTCGTCCGGCGTGGCCTGGGGAGTGTTCTGGCCGGTCACACCTTGTCCTTCCATCGCGCGGCGAAATCCAGCCGTGCTTGGGCGACGGCCGAATCACCGACGCGGTAGGTCACTGATTCCTCGTTGTCGCCGAGCCCGCTGATGGTGAAATTCATGGACCCGCTGAGCATCCAATCGCGGCCGCAGAGAGTTTTCTCGTGGACTTTGGGATCGAGCGTCAGCCGCAGACGCTGGCTGTGGACGGTGGTGCCGAGCCGGTCGATGAAGGCTTGGTTATGCGGGATGGGCCTGGTCACCACGTGAACGTCCGCCCCCGCCGAGCCGATCAAGCCCAGTATCTGCGACAGCCTGCACGTGGTGGGCGGGTCGTCGCCCAGCAGCGCGTCGAACGCGCCATGCCCGTTGTCGAGCACTTCGACGTCGGTGATCCAGCTTGACACCAGCCAGAGCACCGGCCCGGGATGGATGAGCTCCGACAGCAGGGCGGCGCCGAGGGTGGAGTCTGCCCGCAGTCCCATCCGGCTGCCGGTACGCAGGGTGCGTTCCCGATCCGTCACAGCTCTGCCTCCCGCAGGACCACACGTGCGATGTACTGGTTGCCGGCTCGGGTGACATGCTCGATCTCGCCGTGGACCCGAAGCACGTCACGGTCCACCCGGATCGTCGGGACCTTGGCTAGAGCATCACTCAGGGCGCGGCGGTCACCCGCAGGGCACAACAGGTCGGCGGCCCCGGATTCGGCCATGACCTTCTTGTACTGCTGTTCCCAGCCGGATTCGGTCACCTCGATCCGTGGTAGCCGCTCGTCATGGGCGGCCTCCACCAGCAGCCGGTCGAGGAATGCCCT
Organism: Spirillospora sp. CA-294931; assembly: GCF_050946795.1. Classification (GTDB taxonomy): domain Bacteria; phylum Actinomycetota; class Actinomycetes; order Streptosporangiales; family Streptosporangiaceae; genus Spirillospora. The sequence continues at coordinate 9,033,134 of NZ_CP192006.1, read as the reverse complement.
GGTGCCGGAGTACGGCTGGTAGTGCTGCAGATGGTGGCTGCGTGCCTGCGCACCGCGCGGCCACATCATGCTGAATGCCTGGTCGGCCTTCAGAGGCACGGCACTCACCTGAAGGCGCCCGGAGCCGACCGCGTAAGCGATCACGCGGGCATCGATCTCGATGCCGAGCCGTCTCTCCAGCGCAGCCCAGGAGTCCAGGATCCGCAGGGCGCTCTCGTCAGTCTCCCGGTTGCTTCCAGGGCGCAGCAGCCGGGTCGAGACGGTGGCGACCGCGCCATGGCGTGGGGCTCCGTCGAGTTCGGCCCAGGCGGCCCGCAGATTACCCAGGGCATGGTCGGCTTCGGAGGCCGAGGGCGAGTTGCGTATCCGCTCGACGGCGGCCGCCGCAGTACCTGTGGGTTCGTCGGTCACGATGTGCCGCAAGAGCCGGGTGACGGTCGCGTCGATGTACTCGTAATCGTTTGGCCGCAGGGCACCGGCGACCAGGGACCAGAAACGTGCTGGGGCCGCGGTGTAGGAGCGGACTAGGTGTTCGATCACCCCGAGCCCTCCGATCGAGGTCTCCGACAGCCAGATCGTGTCGGCCGAGCCGGGGCCGGTCCCCGGGACGATGTCGACGATTAGGTCTCTTTCCTGCGCGTCGGGGCAGACCCGTAGCGCGGCGGCGAGCGCGGCGGCGGCGAAGGTGTTGCGGTAGGCGCGGCGGGCCTGCTCCTGGGTGCGGGCGGCCACGTCCGGGGCGGTGAGGAGTTGCCCTGCCCGGTCGAGTGCGCTGATCACCCTGTCGTCGTGGCTGAGTTCGGTCAGGTCGGCGACCAGGCGGGCGGTGGCCTGGCTTTCGGCGGCCTCGTCCTCGCGGTAGAGCACGCCAAGGATCGTCGCGAGATCGTCGCGCCAGGAACCACCGGACAGTGCTATCCGGATCTGCTCAGGGGCGGTGGTGCCGTCCAGTCCGGCGAGGGCGAAGGCGGTGAGATAGACCAGGGCGAGCCAGTCGCGCTTGAAGATGTTAGCCGCCTCGGCGAGGGTCTCGTCCTCGGCCACCGCATGGAAGAATGCCTGGGACCGCCATTGGGGAGAGGCCAAATATTCCCTAATGCGGGAAGTGGTCAGGTCGAGTGGGCCCAGCCCGATACGGACTGCGTCGACCTGCAGGCTGAATCCCAGGGCGGCGGGCCGACCTTCGAGGGTGTAGCCGATGCGCCTGCGGTCGCTGGAACGCCCGCGTACCACCTCGCAGTCGGCCCCGTGGGTCATCCGGCGGATCTCGATCGGGTTCCCGGTGGCGTGCGTGGCGAAGCCGACGTGCAGGTTCCGCTGCCACGGGGCGGCGCCGGTAACCTCTTGATCATCGGGTGCGGCCTCGTCGGGCACGACGATCTGTGTGCCCCATAGGGGGGTGCCTTGGGAGCGGCTCGCCACCTCCTTGGGAGGTTGGTGAAGCCGCATCCGGAAGGGCCGCAGGACCAGCAGGCCCGCAGGATCGGCGCCGAGCGGGTGCCAGGTCCCCTCTTCTTGGAATCGGGGAATGAGTGCCTGGTCGAGTTCGAGTTGGTCGCTGTGCTCGGGAGCGGGCATCCAGGTGCGGTGCTCGTCGCGCCGGTAGCCGTAGCGTTTGCTTACCCGGCCCGGGACGGCTTCATTGAGTGCTCTGGCGACGGGCAGCCGTTCATCGTCGTTTCCGGTCTCGAACGGCAGGTCGAACTCGACTTCAGGGAGGTTGAGCGCCGCGAACAGCGAACGTGTCACGAACTCGGGGAGCAGTTCCCCGGCCACGGCCCCCGGATCGTCGCGCAGCGGCTGCCACGCGCTGCGCAGCCTGCGCAGCGCGGTCGGAACCACGGCAAGTAGCAGCGAACGAGGCTGGTCCCACAGCAGAGCCTGGGCCTCGTCGGCGCTGACCTGCAGGGCCGCCTGAAGATGGCGAGCCAGCCTGTCCTGCAGGGCGCTGTCGGACAGGAGCCGCTCCAGCCGGTCAGCGAGCCACTGGCCGGCCTGCACATCCATGGCCGTCAACTGGCCTCTGGGTGCCGTGAGCAGCACGCGGGGATCCTGTCGGGTATGTGCGCGCCGTAGGTCACGGCCGAGCCAGTCCAGCAGCGACTGGGTCGCCTGAATCTTCAGGACGTACCTGTTGTGAATCGGGAGGTTTCGCGCGGTGAGTTCGGGCGCGAAAAGCGTCTCATAGCCCTGGTAGCTCAGGCGGTCGCGGCCGAAGTCCGACAGTGTGACGATGGTGAGCGGGCGTGTGCCGCGGCTGCGGCCCGCCCGGCCTCTGCGCTGGATGAAGGAGGCCGGGTTGTGGGGTGCCTTGTGCTGGAGTACCAGGCCGACGCGAGGGTCGTTGAATCCTACCTCCACGGCGGAGGTCACGACGGTCAACTGAGCGTTCGGGTCGACGCCGGTGTCCTGGGAGGAGGTGCGCCCGATCTGCAGAGCCCCGGTCACCAGGTCCGGATCGAGGTGATGCCCGATTCTCTCGGCGAGGTCCCAGGATTGCCCGTCGTCATGGCGTGCCGCCCGCTGGGGCAGGTCCGGGGAGCGCAGTCCCGCCAGCACCTTCCCGCGTCGCCCGCCGGGCCGGATTCCGCCACGTGACTGACCGCCTTCGGCGTCGCGCAGGTCGTCATAGAAGCGGTTGGTGACATCCAGGTCGTCGGTAAACAGGAAACCGGTTGAACCGAACAGGGACGGTTGACGTTGCGGATCCAGCATCCGGCCGAAGAGCATCGCGGTCTGGATTGACGTGGACAGCAGGCTGGCGCCCGAGACCGGATCCCCGCGCAGCGCGATCGCGTACTCTCGGCCCTCCTCCTTCAGGTCGGAGGGGGCCGGTTCGATGTAATCGATCGCGTTGCCGGGCAGGCCGGTGAGTTGGGCGAAGAACGGGCCGGCGTCCTTGAGCGTGGCGCTCAGTCCGACGAAGGTGACGGGTTTGCGTACCGCGTGCCGCCATCGTCGCAGGAGTAGGGCGACCTGGGCGCCCTGCGGACCGGCGTAGGTATGTACCTCGTCGAGCAGGACCAGCGACGGGGAGTGCGATCCCGACCAGCCCAGCAGACGACCCAGACCCGGGCTTGAGCCGTTCCGGTTGAGCATCTCGGTCGTAGTGAACAGCAGATCTGGCGGATTGTCTTGAAGTGATCGGCGGGTCAGCGCGAGGCGGCCCGGCGGAACGACCTTTCTGCAGCCCAGGCAGAGCAGCCGTTCTGAACCGGCCTCCCGGTCGGCCGTGTTCCAGAGCAGTTCACCGTCGGAGCATTGCGGGCAGGTCAGGAACGGGCAGATCACCCCGCCGCTGCGCCGATGCCACCGCCGCGCCGCCGCGGTGCGCCTCGGGTTCGAATCGTCGAGTTCATGCGCGGTCCGCGGGGTGTCGGCGTAGAGGACACCGATGCGCAGAGGGCGTCGGCCATTCCGCTGCAGGGCGGGCTCGATCGCCTGAATGCTGGACAGGGCCTCGCGTAGCTGGTCGCGCAGCAGCTCTGTCCGTGGATACAGGGCCAGTGTGTGAACGCGGGAGTATCCGGGGCGGGCCTGCTCGGCCATGGCGGCCAAGGCGGGCAGGTAGAACGCGAGCGTCTTGCCACTGCCCGTGCCCGCACCGACGATCACGCCCGCCGACCGCCCGCGGGTGAGGGAGCCGAGTACCGCCTGCGTTGCCGCCACCTGGAACCTGGCGAGGCTCCGATCGCCGATCTGTGCGGCGGCCGTGTGTTCGTGAACCGGGCCCCATCGCGGGATCTCCTGGAACGCCGCCAGCGCGTGAGTCGGAGAGATGTCCCGCCGCGGGTATCGGCGCGCGGTGGTGTGCAGCCGGTAGTCGGCGACGAGGCGGTGCCCACGTGTCCACCAGCGGGTCGAGGTGCCGTCGGCGTCGAGATGCCAGGGAAAAAGTTGCCGCAGTTGGGTGGTGAGCCGCAGCGCCTCGGCGAAGCGGGTCCGATACCGCGAGGGCGACGAATCCGGAACGGGATGCAGGAGCGCCATGTCGACCAGCCTGCCCAGGACATCTTCTGGGGTGGCGTTCTGCGGGGCGTCCGGGTGATCCAGGAGAGATTCGAAGATCACCTCCAGAACTTCGTCCCTGGACAGGGCACCGGCAGTGACTCCCCACGCCAGCAGCGGAAGTTCGAGGTCCTCCAGCCGATCCAGCAGGTGACCGGCCAAGCGCGTGTGCAGGCGTGGTGTCACGAGTTCCTCCTGCGCAATTCGATCTCAACGTCCATCGAGTAGCGGCGCAGCAACGCGATCTGTTCGTCGCTCACCTCCCGCAGCACCAAGGGGGCCGTGTTCAGACGGTTTAGCAGGTCGAGCAGGGCCGGGGGCGCGTCTTGGGCTTGCGCCAGTTGGTCTTCCAGGCCCTCGTATTTTGTGACGAACATGACGATGTCGGTGGCCGTGAGGTCGGCGGAGCGAGCGCAGGTCCTGAGGTTGTTGAGGGTAGAACGCGCCGCCCTCTGCTGGGCCCCGTCGAGCATCGCGATCCTGCTCGAAGGGAGCTGCTCCAGCCGCTGCGCCGTCCAGGTTCGCCAGACGTCCAGGATCTCGGCCAGGAGCCCATCGCTCGACTCTTTAATCTTCTGGTGCGCGGCGTTGAAGGCACTGTTGCTCGGGAGCCCGCCCGCGGCCTTGCGAGCGAGTTCCCGGTGTCCGTTGCTTAGCCCCGATAGGTCGATGCGGGCACCGGTCCGCTGTGAGAGGGTGCGGGCCAGGTCGGCTCTGCCGCGCAGTTCGCCGAGCGCGGCGCGGATTGTGTGAACGCGTTCGGCGATGCGTTCGGCTTGCTGGACGTCCTTGCGTCCAAGATCCAGTCGGCGGGCCTCGCCCTGCAATTGCAGGGCCTTGTCGAGTACGGAATTTCCGTCAGCCATCGTTGCTCTTCCCCTCGCTCAACGCGGCCCATTCATTAAGCACCGTCTGCACATCCCTGGCGGCGGCGTCACCGGCAAGGTCGCTTCGGGCGGAAGCGTCGCTCAGCGCGGTGGTCAGCCACTGGTCCGCCTCGGTGAGGAACGCCTCAATGGCGTTAAGCGACGCACCGCGGTCCCGGACGGCCGCATGGACTCGCGCCGCCGTTGCATGGTCGGCATCGGCTGAGGAAGCCTTGTTTAGGTCCCGCTCGAGAGCCGAAACGACCTGCCAGTCGGCCTTGGCAGCTTCGGCGGTGAGCGCCTCCAGGCGGTTCCTCTGCTGGGCTCCGGTGGGGGACAGACCGACCTTGTCCGCTTCCTTCAGCGCCGCTTGAACGGCTTCGACACTGTCTCGCCCGCTGGTTTCTCGTGGCAGGTGCCGGCGGACCCTGCCGAGCGTGGCTACCAACTCGGTGTTCTGCTCGTCGATGCGCTCCTCCCAGGTCGCAAAGCCCATGACCGCACGCTTCACCCACTCGGGAACCTGCTCCGGTGAGCGCCAGGTCCAGTTGGAGGCCGCCTGCCGCAGCAACGGGAGGGCCCGGGCCGCGTCGATCATCTGTACGGCCCCGATTCCTTGCGACAGGCCGAGGCCGGCGCGGAGTCCCTCCACAAGGGTCTTGCGCTGGTTCAGGTGATGCTCCAGCAGTTGGCGCCATTGAGCGGTGCGGATGGTGTGGTCGCCGCGCGTCCAGCCGCGGCCGTCGTGCAGCGCGGCGCTGAGCAAGTCGGCGTCGTCCATGCCGGGCCAGGCCTTCCCCGCGAGCGCCGCGCCGATCAGTGCGGCTCGCAACCCTGCGGTGAGGTCGGCGTCAGAGATCTCAAAGCTCTGCTGGAGCCTGGCTGCCAGATCCGTGGCTTTGGTGTCGGCGAAGCGGGCCAGCCGCCGGATATCTTCGGATCTGGGAGTGCCCGAGCCGTCCCGGGCGAGCAGCAGGCTCTGAAAGAACTGGCTGTTGAGGGTGTTGCGCTTGAGCTTGATGGGGGCGGCGGCCGTCCCGGGCAGGTTTTCGCCGCCCGCCCCCTCGATGGAGACCACGATGGAGTTGTTGGGCCAGGCGCGCGAGGCTTCTGTCTTCCCCATCTCCTTCATGAGTGGCAGCGACCAGTTGTAGCGGCGAAACACCGTCTCGCCGATAAGGGCACGCAGTTCACCTGCGATGGCCTGCTGGAGTGGAAGGTTGCGGGTGGCCCAGTTCTCGATGGCCTCGAGTTTGCGGCGCAGGGCTGGAGAGGGCGTGTTCTCCCCCGCTGGGGGCCTGCCCTTGACGGATGGGGCGGGCTCCGGAGCCGGGGGACGATGCTGGCTGGCCTCATCGGGCAGGGGAGGTAGTCCGAATGCCTCGAGGATGCCCGGATCCAACGCAGCCGGGTCGGCCGGAGCATCACCCCAGAACTCCAGCACCCTGTTGCGGCGCTGGGGGTCGATCTGATCGTAGCTGTTGACCAGCTCCGACACCGCGGAGGTCAATGGCGGATCCTCCGGTCCGAGTGGGAAACGCTCCTTGAAGGCGGCATCGGGGAAGGTGCATGCGCTGATCTCGGCGGCGTCATCGACCAGGACCCGGCGGACGATGTTGCTGAGCACTGTACGGGGGACGAAGGCCCAGGGTTGGTTGGCCGGGGCCACCGAATGGACCATCCGCAGCAGCGCTGGCCGGTTGAAGGGATAGAGGCCATGGCCCTCCTGGCTGTGGCCGAAGGCGTCGTGGCAGGGGGTCCTGACCGGGCATGTCTCGCAGATGTTGGGTACACGGTGTCCGCCGGACCGCTGTAGTTCTTCCTGGCCGGTCCGCGCCGCGTTCAGGTAACGGCCCACGAATGAGGCGATCTGCTCGGCGCCGTCGTCCTGCCGGTCGAAGATCAGGTCGAGGTCGTAGAGGTATCCGGTGGTGGCCGCCGACACCCGGCTCATAACCGTCTCGGGAAGATCGGTGAAGTAGCCGGTGGTCACCGCCATCATCGTGCGCATGTGCGCGTACCGGGTGGTGCCCTCACGAACGGCGGGCTCGGTCAGTGCGTCGAGCAGTTCGCGCTGCACGCCCTGGACCAAGGCGAAATCCTCGACCAGCAGGATGATCTCCTTGCCCTGGCGCGCATACTCCTGCCGTACCTCGAGCATCGCCTGCTGCAGCCGACCAGAGCCCAGGCTGGAAACGTTCTGGATCGCTGTCTCGATGTGCTGGTTGAGCAGGTCGACAGCCGGAGTACGCAGGTGCGGCTTGGACAGGAGTTTGGACAGTAGCGCCTTGGAGACCTCAGCGGCTTTGTCGATCTCCTGCACCTTCAGCGGCAGGTCGTCCACGGTGAAACCGGCGGGACGTTCGGGGGAGCCTGCGTCGCGGTTGTGTAGCAGTTGAGCGGCCAGCAGCGGGATGTACTTGCCGGGCCCCAGCAGATGCTCCTGAATATGGGGGTCCTGGAGGAGCACGGCGAGGCCGCGGGGTCCTGCCAGGATCCGATTCGCACCCGACAGGTCCCGGGGTGAGGTGGCCGCCAGCACCTCGTTCAGCGCATTGATCACTCGCCGGGCCAGCGCGGTCTCGTCCAGTCCGCTGCTGAAGGAGTCGATGTCGGCTCTCAGTTTGCTCAGTGACTCGCTGTCCACTCCTTCCAGCAGCGCATTCACTACTGCTTTGAGGCTGGTCTGCGTTTTCTCCAGGTAGATGACCTGGCGGTCGCCGGACGCGGGAATGTTCTCCCTCACCCACCGGACGAGATGGGACTTTCCCGAGCCGGTGTCGCCGACCACCGGCATCAACAGTGCCCCGGTCGCTGATCGCCGTTCCAGGAAGTCGGCCAGGACGGTGCCCTCGTCGGCCGTGCCGTCCATGGGGATCAGCGAGCGACCCTGAATGCGGGCCCGGCGGATGCGCAGCGGCGTGTGCGTGGCCAGGAACACCGCCGGGGACGGATTGACCGCCTCGGTGTTGATGGTCGCGGAGGCGGTTTCAGGTGCCCAGCACAGGTGGCCGCGGAGGTCAGCCATGAAGATCCTCGAAGATCGTGATGGAACTGCAGGAATGCGGGGAGGACGGTCGGTCGGGATCGTGGATGCTGAGGAAGCGCCTGGCGTCGGCGTCGCGTTTCAGACTCCACCAACCCTCGTCGGCCCCACGTAGCAGGGCGAAGGAGAGCGCGGGCCCAGCCACGGTGTCGCCGGGGGACGCCACTCCGACCGCAGTCGAATAGGCACCGCCGGGCAGCACCGGCAAGGCGGCCCGCAGCCTGTCCAGTACCTCCACGGCGCTCACCGTGTCCGCAGCTCTCCAGAGCGCTTGCGCTACCTGCCTGACGGCCTGTGTGCAGTCGGGCACCAGGTGGCTCGCGTCACCGCTGATCGGTAGCGCCGCCGCCCCCAACCCGAGCGCGGGGGCCCATACCTTGAAGTAGTTCCAGCGGTTGTTGTTCTCAATGGCGTTCCCGACCACCGGGCTGAGAACGTTCAGTTGGAGCCGGGGATAGTTGCCGAGGCCGACGCTTTCCCCTGTGGGGTCCAGCGACAGGAACCAGCACAAGGCTCGGGTCAGGTCACGGGCCTCAACCTGGCTATCGTCGTCTCCCAACCCGGCGTTGAGTTCAGGGGCGAGCACCGCGTCGCGTAGCACGCCGGTGAACGCCCGGTAGTCGGCCACGCCCAGATGGGCGGCGGGGCCGGTGAGCCGCAGGTGCCCCTCTGGTGTCTCCTCCGCCAACCGAAGTCTCTTCAGTGTGTCCACGGCCCACTCGAACATCTTGTGGTCATCCCCGACCAACCCGGGGGGCGTCAGAAGATTCTTGGCGCGGTCGGTGGCGACAGGCCGCTTCTCGGCGGCCAGGAATCGCACCACCGCCCACATCGGAGCAGGCCGCGACGCCGGATCGTTGATCAGTGTCATTAAAGAGACCTCAAGGCGGTTCGGACGGAAATGCTGCTGCTGTGCACGTCGGTGAGGCGCACGCCAGCCTTGCCGGGGTGCTGGAGGTGGCGAGCGTGCACGAAATAGGTGATGTCAGTGCTCCAGAAACGTTCAGCCTCGGTGGTACTCATCTGCTGGCCGCCCAGCACCTGGATGCGGGGGCCGGGGAAGCCCGCAAGGAGGTCCTCCTCGGCGTCGAAGATGAGGGGATGCGGCGCGGTGTTCTGCTGGATGCGGGCGAGGGAGCCCGCGTCGAGACCATCACCACCGACGATGGACATCCCCCTTCGACACAGGTGAGTCACCAGGTCAGCGACGAGGTCTTGATACTCGTCCTCGTCGGCCCAATAGATGCTGAGACTGGTTTGGCCTTGCCCGCGGAAGGAAATCAGTGGGTCACTGGGGACGCCGGGCCAGGCCGCGAGGTCGGGGTCGGGCTGCCACGGTTCGGTGTAGAGGTGGCCGCTGTCAGGCGGTTCTCGGGTGGCACGGCAATGAGGACATCCGCGGCAGGCGGCAGAGGTGGGCAGTGACCCTGCAGGGCGCTGCAGGACGTAATAATCGGCGAGAACGTCGGCGACACATCGGCTGCCCTTGACCGCTTCGCGCAGCCGCTGCAAAGCAGCTCGCTGCGCGTCCAGTATGCCTGACCTGGCCGCGGCGATCTTGTCGGTGAAGTACCGGTGATCATTCGTGCCGCCGTCAAGTAGCCGGACATCGACCCTGACTGGCAGCGTCTCGACATAGTCCTGCAGCCGGACACGCCAGGCGTCGGGTGGTTCCCCGTCAGCCGGTGCAGGGGGTTCGGGCGACCTCAATTCGATCAGCTTGGCCCGGACCATGAGGTTGAGCGTGTGGATGTTCCACTTGCGGTTGGTCTCGTATCCCGTCGCGAGGCTGGCTCGCAGCGATCCGAGATTCAGCTGGTAGATACCGCCGGAATCGGGGCGCAGACGCTGATGGAACATGGCGTTCCACCGCTCCCACGCCGTTTCCGGCCGGAGAATCGCCTGGGCGTTGAGGTCACTCGACAAGCGGAAGTCCCGTGGGGCGGTGGCCATGTAGGCCACCGACGGGTTTCCGTCGCGTCCGCCGCGCCCGACCTCCTGGTAGTAACGGTCCACGGTCTCGGGCAGGCATGCGTGCACCACGGTGCGGACATCGGCGAGGTCGATTCCCAGACCGAAAGCAGAGGTACCGATCACGATGTCGTAGTAAGTCGGCGCCGGTCCCTGCGCGCTGCGACCGGCCCAGCCTTCCATGGCGTTCTGCCGCTCGTCATCGGTCGACCCGCCGGTGACAGCGGTCACCCGCCGCATCCCGAGATCCCGCAGGTGTGCGGCCCATTCCCGGGCGTCCTCGACCCTGGTCACATACAGGATCGACGGTTTGGGCAGAAGGGTCAGTGCCCGCACCACATCCTCCCGCCGGGTCTGCTCATCACCGAACGAGCCGATGTAGTAACTCGGCTCGCCGCGCAACTGCGAGGCCCAGACGACCTCCGCTCCCGAGGGGCCACCGAACAGGAACTCCAAGGTCTCGACCTGCGCACTGGTGAGGGTGGCGCTCATGGCCACCGCGCGCGGTTCCCGGCCTTCGGGTGCCCGCCGCCGCCAGCCGCGCAGTTGGCCGGCCATTGTCTGGAACTCAGGCCGGAACTCGTTGCCCCACTGCTCGACCAGGTGTGCTTCGTCGATGATGAAGTGGCTGAGCAGGCCCGCCTCGGCGGCATCGTCCAGCGGCTTGCGCAGGCTTTTCGCCACCGCCTCCGGCGCGGTGAACACCACCGGCTGGCGTCCGGTACGGATATCGTCCACCAGTTGGCGCTTGACCTCCTCCGGAAGGCTGCCGGTGTAGGCGTAGCGGCCAGTGGGTGAGTTCACGGACTGCCCGTCGACAAGTTCGCGGACACGGCGTTCCATGTCGAGGGCGAGCACGACCGTGGGCACGACCACCACGGCAACGCCGCGGCCTTGTCCGCCGAGCAGCACCGGAGCCAGCGCCACCGGAGTCTTGCCATGCCCAGTTGGAAGGCAGATGATCGTGGTGCTTCCCGCCGGTGCCAGCACCACCGAACGTGCCGCCTGGCGCTGGCCGACCGAGTAGTAACGCTCATAGCCCACCGCGGCGAACCAGAAGGGATCCCCTGGAACGCCCTCAAACCGAAGACGCTGCCTGGAGTCGTGGCCGAGATAGACCTGCTGGAGGTCTGCCTCAGCAGCCTTGGCCGCCGGGCCCTCGGGCACGTCCGGATGCCAGAGACGGGCCGACACAGTGATCGTGCCGGGTGTGAGTTGCCGTGCCTGGCACCCGGCCAGCCACCACTGCTCGATCGTTGGCAGGGCAGGGTCGGCGGGTACTCTCAACGGAGATTCGTTGCCGCGGGCATGGGCCTCCAACAGCACCTGCCTGGTCAGCGTCGCGATGTCGCGCCAACCGGTGCGGCCGTCCTGAATCTGCGCCAGCGCGTCCGACAATCGGCGCAGCGTGCCGCTTTCGTCGTTGGAGCGCTGATGGCCGGGCCAAGCCGCGAAGAGATGCTTGGCCTTGACCCAGTCACTGGCCGACACGGCGTACCACCTCACGCCCGGTGCGGATGATGCACGTGGCGGCGATCACCTTTACCGCCGGCTGGGACAACCCCTCCACCAGCGCGTCGGTCACCGCCGCGTCGGTCAGCAGGCTTTCGGTGTCACCGACCAGATGACCAGCGGCCTGGCGGGCCTGTGCCTGCGCGAGCGTGACCGCGACTCGCTGCCGGGATCGGTCCTGGGCACGGGCGCACCTGCGAGCCAGATCGGTGACGTCGGCCAGATGGGCACGCGCGAGGTGTTCCGCGTCTACGGCGGCGGTGCGGTAGCCGGCCCAGCCTCCGAACACCTCCAGCAAGTGCGACATCCGTTCTGCGTTGTAGTTGTGGTCGCGTCTGTTGTCGTAGGGCCGCTCAAGCCAGCCTGTCACCGACGCGCTTGTGACGGGCGACTGCGTGCCCGTTTCGATCCAAGTCCTGAGTGTGAACGGTGGCAGCAACTGGTCGGCCTGCCGCCGCAGCGCCAGGCTCGCTCCGGCCTGATCGGCGACCAGGCTGAGCGCCCCGGACAGATCTGCCTCGATCAGGTAGTCGAAGCCGAAGAACGCGATCGCCGGCCCGTCATGGGTGGGATCGATCCTGCGGAACGCCGAGGCCTGCCCGCGATCGTCGTGATACACGGCTGCGGCGAGTATGTCGACCAGTGGATTCCCCGGGCGCAGGAGCCGGGTGCCTGGGGCCCGGAAAGCTGCCGAGCGGTTGAAAGCACCCTGCGCCATCTCTTGGGAGACCCGCGATCGGGCATCGAACCAGCGGCGGGGGTCGAGTAGCGGGTGAGACTGCCAGAGGTCGAAGACCTCCCGTTCGCAGCCGGCCACGGTTCGGTCGTGATGGCGGAGTTTGATGCCGCCTTTGTTCGCCACGTAGCCGAACATGGCCGTGCGCATCTCACGCCAGGCGGCCTCCACCTCCAGCAGTGCCTCGGTGAGTTCCCTGGCCTCCTCGGCGGTCTCGTGGACGGCTTCGAGCATGTCCAGCTTGTCGATCTCATCGCGTGCCGCCCCGAGATTGGTCTGCACCGGCGCCGTCATAGCGAGCAGTCCTTCGGGTCCCTGCTCGAGCGCAGCGGTCCACACCTCGACGAGCCCCTCCGAGATCGCGTCCTGCAGAGTGGAGACCGACTCGGTGAAGATCTTGAATCCGTCCGTCAGTAGAACGGCCCAGGCCTGCAGGAACGAGTCCTCCGCGTCAAGGTCTCCGATCAGGTACTGGTGCGCGGGTCCGGCAGGGCCGCCGCTGCCTGGGGCCTGATAACGATCGACACGTCCGAGCCGCTGTTCCAGTTGGTTGGCGGACCACGGCAACCGTACGTGCACGGCGGCATCGGCCGCCTGGAGGTTCAGCCCGTCCTCGGCCGAGTCGTCGGCGACCAATACTGTGCTGCCGGGGTGCTTGCTCGGAGGCACCGACCATGCGGAAATCGCTTTCTCGGCCGCGTCGGCATCCACCCGGCGGGAGTGTTCGTACACGGCCAGCTTCCCGAATCGCTGCCGCATGCGCTCAGTCAGAGCTCCGGCAAGGCGTCCCGGACCGCAGAAGATGACCGCTCGGCGCCTGGACTTGATGGCCGGAAGCATCGTGTCGATCAGATCATCGAGATGTCGTTTCCCGAGGCGGAATCCGCCGGGCAACGTGCGCAATCCCGCCAACGCCGCTCGGTCAGCCTCCAGCACCGTCGGTTCGCGCAGCAGTGCTCGCTCGCGTGCGTCCAGCCCGGCCCAGTCTGCCGCCCTCTGGTCACCTTCGATCCGCCAGGCCAGGGCCGCAGCGAGATCCTCCGGCGATACACCGGCGCGCGAGACAAGGACAGCCAGCACCATCGCGTACGCGGGCGCCTGGCATTCCATTCCCGCGTTGAGGAGGGCGTCCCACACCTGGGACCGCCACCGCGACAGCGCATCTCCCCCCGCGGCGTGGCCGGCATCGTCGAGCACCAGGGTCTGGGGTTCTTGGCGGCCGCGCACCTCGAACAGCGGGAACTGCGGGCCCGGGTCTTCGTGTGCGACGGTGTGGCGTCGATGACGGATGACCCGCCGGTGGAGCCGATAGGCCTCACTGATGTGCGCCCGGAGAGCCCCGGTGCGGATCTTGAGTTCCGCCGGGTCGGCGTCGGGCCGCAACTCGTCGTCCTCGTCCAGGAGTTCGAGGACCTTGACGCTCAGTTCGGCGAACCGGCGGTCGCTCGCGGGCAGCAGCGCACCGATGTCCTCGATCGCCGACGGCAGGAGATAGGTGAAGTCGCTATCGAGGGCGTGGACCTCCCTGGCCAGTTGTGCCCGCAGCCGGTACTTGCGCTCGAACGCCTCGCTGTCGGTCCATCGGTACAACTCGGGATCGAGTAGATGCAGCAGCCCGAGTTGGGTCGTGTGGTGCGACATGACCGGGGTCGCCGACAGCAGCAGCAACCGGGGCGAGGAGTGCACCAGATCCGTCAGCGCCCGATAGGAGGGATCCTCTGGCCCGCTCGCCTGCACCAGCCGGTGCGCCTCGTCGACCACCACCAGATCACTCTTGTGGTAGGCAACCCAACGCTCCGAAGTCTCATGCGCCACGACCTTCACCGTGGCGGACGGGAAGTCGCCGATGAAGAACCTCTCGTGCAATTCCCGAGCCCATTGCCGCCGGAGAACCTCCGGGACCACGACACAGACCGACGCCTCGGGATGATCAAGAAGCGTCTGCCGGATGACAAAGCCTGCTTGGACGCTCTTGCCCAGCCCGACCTCGTCCGCGAGTAGATACCGCTGCACCGGGTCGGACAGGACTGTCAGTGCGGCGTGAACCTGATGCGAGAAGAACTCCACCGCAGAAGAGGACAGGGCCGAGATGTTCGCGCTCGCCGCACGTTGCGCCACCAGGTCACGGAGAAACGGCATCCGGGCTGCATGGAAGTAAGCAGACTCGTTCCCGCCCGCCGTCAGTACAGTGACAGGATCGGCGATCGGCCGATCCCACCGCACCCGAAGTTCGTTCGTCGGGACAGGGCGGTCATAGGCGGCATTGGGGAACCGGACGAAACAGCGATCATCGACCATGGCGGTGACCCGTCCGGCGAGCCAGTCACCCGTGTCCGGATTCTTCCAATAGACCCGTGTCTCAGCAGCGAGAACGACGGCCTGGCAATCGACGAGGGCCACCTGCTCGGAATGGGCAACGGGCGCGGCTACCGATTCGAAGAACTCGACCTGAGCATGTCGGCCCTCGATCGTACCGATTCTTCCGACTCCAGGTGATCCCGCGTACTGGACCAACTGGCCCACGGTGAACCGATCAGGCACCGCTCGAGTCCCCCTTCTGCTCAATCTCGGAGACCCGCACTGAAGGGTTCTCACTCCACTAGTTGATGTTCAGTAAGGCAGTTGAAACCTCACATAGATGACTATCGGCCTCGGGCCCTGCGTGGCAAGCCCCCGCAGACACCCAGACCCCGGGCCTCCCCGACCCCTGGCGTGCCAGATTCCATATATACATCGCGATGCCGACGGAATCGGCGCAAACGGGTGTTGTCTCGCGGGCGGACTCCAGTTGATCAGTCCTTGTGGGCGGCGCTCGCAGTTGAGCTGTTTGCAGAGGGAGACGGCGAGCATCCTCGTGAGATCGGCTTCGGTGATCATCCGATCGCACACCGTGCCGACTAAGGAGCTTGTGTGTTGACGAGGACCTCACCGGCGAATATGCCAAGGTCAGTGCGCCTCAAGTGAGATCTTCTCGCGTGCGGCGCGAGGAGCTCTCACTGTTGGATGCGGCCCTCTCACCAAGCCTGATCGGCATCAGACATCCAGCCGCAAGCAAGGAGAGCCATGGTGAGTACTCCCACAGCCGTCCGCTCTGGCTATGACAGGGCACACGAGCACCCTTCGTGCATTCCCCCAGTCCTCCCCAACGTCCTGGTTCAGGGCCCGGCTTGGGATGCGGGCGTACAGTATTTCGGCGGTCCGGTCCGCCGAATTCGAGGCGACGATCGACACTTGGGCCGACTGACCGACAGCACGGTCTCGTTCGTCATCCTCGACGGCGACCTCAACGGGGTATCGCCGCCCTTGCGGGCGCCGGAGCCCACGCCCTAAGTCCTCACCCGGTAAGCGCGAGGCCGGAACGCCTACTTCCTGAGCCATCACGACCTGCGGCGGTTCCGGGTCGGGCAGCCGATTGAGGCATTCGACCGGGAGTTGATCAGCTTCATCGTGCCCCTGCGTCCCTGAATCCATCTTCTACCGTGCGAGGTCGAGGCGGTTGTGATGGGGATCGTTGCTGGAGGAGTTCGCGCGGCGGAGGCGGTGACACGCGAGCGGGTCCGCGAGCAGATGGTGGAGTTGGAGCGGCAGTTGACGCCGAGGAACATTGATCTCGCGGCTGGTGATCGCCCGGGAAACGGCACCGAGTTGGTGTTGGGTGTGAAACGGGTCGGCAGGCCGAGCCGCTTGTCGGGCCGCGTGTGAAGTCGGCTGGGGAGTCGGCACCGCACACGCCGCCGAGCCGCTGCGGGAAGCGTGCGGTGGTGGGGCCGCGGCCGGTGTGGCGGCCGTTCAGCGGGATGTTTTCGCGGCGGGGCGCACCATCAGAGGCCAAGTGGCCCGGAGCGCAGGGCTGACCACGGCCTGAACCCCGGAAGCGGCTCGGCCTGACGCACACCGCCTTCCGACGAGGATGACCTGGTCTGGCGATGCCGCACACCGTCATTCCACAGATCTGGCGGGAACTGCTATCACTTTCGCCCAACTGCAGGGCGTCAATTACCGCTAGTGGCCAACTAGCCAAGCTTTTCATTCAAGCCGAAAAGGCCGCGAAGGAGATTTTCAGTTATCGTTTCTCGGGACCACTGCTATTTGCATACAATCAACCTGATTCTAGTTATGACATGCCCACAGGTGGGTCTCAATGTAAGCAGCAGGAGGGGAAGTAGAAGGAGACGACCATGAAGGTCGCCAGGCTGTGGCGCGCCCATACCCCCGCAACGACTGGAGTTAGGTAGTAAGAACAATGGGTGAGCACGCCGCGCTGATCATCCTGGCATTCGTCGTCATGGCCAGCATGATCATCTCCATAGCTGGCACGTGGGCCTTCAAAACCCCTACCACCTCTGTCCGGGCAGCAGTGATCTGGGGGCCGTCACTTTTGGCGGCACAACTACCTTCTTCCTAGGTATCACTGAATGGTATTTCGCCATTGCAAAGAAGTAGGTATTGAAAATGAATTCATCCGGTGCTCTCGCGCGGAGAAGAATGAAGTTTTTCCCATCCGCGTCGCCCATTCGACGCATGTCCGCCTCAGCCCACGAAACGGAGGACAAGCCGACCTGGAGCGCAGGGGCGGCCCACGGCCCTGAGTGACGGAAGCGGCGCGTCAGCCCGGAGGTCCAGCCCGGCCGCAGGCCCACCGACGGTGGACGAGGGATCACAATTCGGCTACGGCGTTGCCGCTGCCGGCCGACGGCCGCGTTGAGCCTGTTGAATGCCCTGACGTCGGCGCTGGGAATCACCATCGAGGACTAGGCAGCCAGTCCGTCACGAGTCAGGTTGGTCTCGACCATGCCGAAGTCGAGCGTGCGCGCGAACTCCGACAGTTCGTCCAGGAGGGTCTGGCCGTAAGGGGTGAACGGGTCCCGCTCGGTTTCCAGGCCTTGGCAGCAGTCCTTTAGTGGTTCGGCGAACGCGTCCACGAGCGCGCTGTCGCCGCGGGCATCTTGCATGTACATGAGGGGTACTGCGACGACGGCGGAGTGGAAGGCCTTGTCGAAGGGGCGGAGTTCGCCGATCTTGACGGCGCTGACGACGCGGTTCTCTTGCCGGGCGAGGTCTTCGGTGGGGAGTTGGTAGAGCTTGTTCACCATGTCGAGGATGAACAGGTTGAGATGGGTTATCTCGTGCACGATGGTCTCGGCGAAGTCGTACGTGCCCCAGTTGGGACCGGGGCTGATGGCTACCAGGCCGGGTAGATGGGACGCGGAGCCGGTGGAGGTGGAGTTCAGCAGCACGATGTTGGTGATCAGCAGGTCGCACAGGTAGCCCAGCGCGGGGAACGTTTCCCGCGTGTAGGCCAGGGCCAGTTCGACTTGCCCCGACCAGGCCCGGCGGCGGAGCTGCCCAACTGGTTGTAGCCCGACGAAGATGTTCTCGAATACGTGGTGGTTGACCAGGTAGCTGCCCCAGTCGTCGCTCTCGTCGCTGATGGCCACGCCGGTCAAGGGTGGGGCGATCGGGTGGAGTTGGGTGAGGGTGTTCGGTAGGCGCTGGCCAGGCCGGGCGCGGAGGGGAAGGCATCCCCGGATGCGTGGACCAGCCTGGCTACCGACTCCACGGAGTGCGGGAGTTCAGGAAATGCGTGAGGGATGCCTCTCCCTTCTGGCCCGGCGCCTGGATCAGGTCCAGCCGCCCATCATGGACACGTTGTTGGCGGTCGTGAACTCGGTCAGGTTTCGCTTGCGGTTGCGCACTTGACGGACAAACGATCAGAGGCCGGTCCCTGGTTTTCAGGAACCGGCCTCTGAGCTGGCGTTATCTGTCGGGGTGGCGGGATTTGAACCCACGACCTCTTCGTCCCGAACGAAGCGCGCTGCCAAGCTGCGCTACACCCCGGTGGTGGCTGCCCGGGAGTCGTACGTGCCTCCCGGCGCCTCGACCACTTTAGCGGATAGTCCGGGGTGCTGCGTCACCATTATTCGGGGCGAACGGCCGTGAAGGCGGCTACGGCGCCCGAGCGGGTGAGGGTGGGGGTGGTCAGGCCCGCGGTGAGGAGGTGGGTGCGAAGGTCGGCGAGGGTGGCGGTGGGGCCGAAGACGGACGTGCGGCGGCCGAGGGTGAGGAAGGTGTCGTGGAGTTTGCCGGTGCCTCGGATGAGGGTGGTGCCGCGCAGGACGCCGCCGGGACGCAGGACGCGGGCCAGTTCCCTGAGGGCGGAGGCCGGGTCGGGGAGGCAGTGGAGGCCGTTGTAGGTCACGCAGGTGTCGAAGGTCGCGTCCGGGAAGGGGAGTTTCGTGATGTCGGCCTGGACGAGGGTGACGGTCGCGTTGTGGCGGTGGGCGTTCTTGCGGGCTCGGGCGAGCATCGTTGGGGAGAGGTCGGCGGCCACGTAGTGCTTGGGGGCGCGGAGGGTCTTGAAGGTGAGGCCGCCGCCGCAGGGGACGTCCAGGATGGTGGCGTCCGGGGGGATCTGGGCGATGCTGCGCCAGAGCTCGTCGATGTCGTAGGACCAGAGAAGGCGGGCCAGGGGCTTGGCTATGGCGCGGTGGTTGACGGCGAAGTCGTAGGCGGACGCCTGGAGGCGTTCGGTCTTCCAGCGGGTCCGCGGGTCGGTCATCGGGAGACGAGGGTGAGCAAGGACGCCTCGGGCGGGCAGCAGAAGCGCATCGGGGCCATGGGGGACGTGCCGAGGCCCGCGGACACGTGGAGCCAGGAGCCGCGGTGCTTGCTCAGCCCCTTCACCCGGGGACGGTCGATGCCGCAGTTGGTGGCCAGGGCCCCGTAGAAGGGGACGCAGACCTGTCCGCCGTGGGTGTGGCCCGCCAGGAGCAGGTCGTAGCCGTCGGCGACGAAGCGGTCCATGTTGCGGGGCTCGGGCGAGTGCATGACCGCCAGGTGCATGTCGGCCTGGGGATCGACGGGGCCCGCGATCTTGTCGTAGCGGTCGCGGTTGATGTGCGAGTCGTCGATTCCACCGAACTCGACGTCGAGGTCGCCGACCTTGAGGCGTCCGATGCGGTTGTTGAGGTCGAGCCACCCGGCTGCCTGGAGGGACGAGCCCAGCTCGCGGTAAGGCAGGTCGGGCTCGCGCCTGTGTTTCTTGTAGTCGGACTTGCTGGTGCGCCAGATGTACCGGGTCGGGTTCTTGAACACCGGCGAGTACAGGTCGTTGGACCCGTATACAAAGGCGCCCGGACGGTCGAGCAGCGGCCCGAGGGCGTCCAGGAAGGGGCCGATCGCGTCCCGGTGGGAGAGGGAGTCGCCGGTGTTGATCACCAGATCGGGTTCGAGGGCGTCCAGCGAGCGGACCCAGTTGATCAGGCGCCTCCGGCCGGGCGTGAGGTGCGCGTCCGAGAGGTGGAGGATCTTGATGGACGGGCGGCCTGGGGGCAGGACCGGCACCTCGAAGCGACGCAGCCTGAACCAGTTGCGCTCGATCACGGAGGCATAGCCGAATGTGGCGGCACCGGCGGCCGCCAGCCCGAGGGGGACGGCGTAGAGCTTTCGCACGGACCCATCGTTTCAGAAGTGTGCGCCGCGAGGTAATCCTGATGAGTCTCCCGGGGCTATAGCGGCATGATGTGACCATGAGTGCCCTGAAGGAGAAGCTGGAAGCCGACCTGTCGGTCGCGATGAAGGCCCGCGACGAGCTGCGGACCCGGACCCTGCGCATGGTCCTGACGGCGGTGAAGAACGAGGAGGTCGCCGGGAAGCGGTCGCGCGAGCTGTCCGACGACGACATCGTCAAGGTGCTCACGCGCGAGGCCAAGAAGCGCCGCGAGGCCGCGACCGCCTTCGCCGACGCCGGACGCGCCGAGCAGGCCCAGGCCGAGCGCGACGAGAACGGCGTCCTGGAGCAGTACCTGCCCGCCCAGCTCTCCGACGAGGAACTCGCCGCCCTGGTCGCGGACGCCATCGCCGCGACCGGCGCCGAGGGCCCCCGCGCGATGGGTCAGGTCATGAAGGTCGTCAACCCGAAGGTCGCCGGCCGCGCCGAGGGCGGACGGGTCGCCGCCGAGGTCAAGAAGCAGCTCGCCTGACCGGTCCGTGGGATGGTGCCGCTCTAGTCGTCCCAGGGCCAGGGGAAGTCCTCGTTGGGACGGCCGTGCGACGGCCGTCCGCCCTTCTTCCCGTTGCTCATGTAGATGATCACGGTGGTGCCGGGCGAGACGTCCGCGCCCGGGCTCGGCGAGGTGGACGCGACCGTCCCCTTGGGCTGGTCGGACTCGACCGGACGCGGCGAGACCTGGACGTTCAGGTCGGCGCCCCGCAGCGCCGCCGTGGCGGCCCCGATCGACTGGCCCTTGACGTCGGGGACCTTGGACGAGTCGCCGAAGTCGTTCACCGGGTCCCTGAACCCGGGGGCGGGCTTGCCGGACAGGGCGTTGCTCATGCTCTGTTGCCAGATCGCCGCGGGCTGGTCGGCGCCGAAGACGCCGTAGACCGGGTACTGGAAGGGGCCGCGGTAGTCCCAGTAGGCGGTGGCCGCGGCGAGGTTGGGGGTGTGGCCGGCGAAGACCGCACAGGTGTGGCCTTCACAGGTGCCGGTCTTGCCCGCGGCGGGACGTCCGATGCTGCGTCCCCGGGCGGTGCCCTTGGTCAGGACACCCTGGAGGATCTGGTTGACCTTGTCGGCGACGTCCTCGTCCACGACCTGGCGGCAGTCGTGCTTGGGCAGTTCGAGCTTCTTGCCCTCGGGGTCGACGACCTCGGTGATCGCGCGCGGCGCGCAGTACTTGCCCCGGGCGGCGAAGCCCGCGTAGGCCGCGGCCAGGTGCACCATGTCGATCTCGTTCACGCCCAGGACCTGCGACGGGTACTCCTTGAACGGCTGGCCGTCGGCGCGCTTCATGCCGAACTTCTGCGCCATTTTCACGGCGTTGCAGAGGCCGACGCGCTTTTCAAGGTGGGCATAGAAAGTGTTGACCGAGGCCCAGGTGCCGGTCTTGAGGTTGTATCCGCCCTTTTCTGCGGGGTCGGCGTTACTCGGACTCCACGGAGCCGTCCCGCCGCCCTTGCAGTCCGTCATTCCGGACACCGTGGTCGAACTGCCCGAGTTGATCGTGGTATTGACCGGAATGCCCTGGTCAAGAGCGGCGGCGAGCGTGAACACCTTGAACGTCGAACCCGCCGAAACGCCACTGCCGCCGCCGTGCGCGGAGTCGGCCGCGAGGTTGAGCGTCGTCCGGCCCTTGCCCGGGCCGTACCGCTTGCTCACCCCGATGGCCCTGATGTTGCCGCTGCCCGGCTCGACCATCGCCTCGGCGCCCACCCGATTGCCGCCCGGCGGGACGATCCCGCGCAGCGCCTTGTCGACGTCCCGCTGCATTCCCATGTCCAGCGTGGTGCGGATGGTGTAACCACCCCGGTTGAGCTTGTTGACGATGTCCTGGCGCTGTTTGGGCTTGAGCTGCCAGTACTTGCCGTCCGACAGGATCTGCAGCATCTCGAACTTCGCGTACTCGCAGAAGTACGGCGCCTTGCTGGTCTCACAGCCGCCGACCGGCTCGGTCTTGTTGAGCGTCACCGGCTTGGCGGCGGCCTGGTCGGCCTGCGCCTTGGTGATGTGGCGGAGCTCGGCCATCCGATACAGGACGATGTCACGCCGCTTGCGCGCCGCGTCCGCGAAACGCGTGGGGTCGTACTGGGTGGGGTTCTGCGTGATGCCCGCCAGGAGCGCGGCCTCTTCGAGCGTCAGCTTGTCGGCCGACTTGCTGAAGTACCGCTTGGACGCGGCCTGCACGCCGTACGCGCCGGCGCCGAAGTAGGCGATGTTGAGGTAGCCCTCGAGGATCTGGTCCTTGGTCATGCGCTGCTCGAGATCGAGCGCGTACCGCAGCTCGCGGAGCTTGCGCCCGACCGTCGGGGCGATCGCCTCGAGGTACTCCTTCTCCGTCTTCGCGCTGTCGACGAAGAGGTTCTTGACGTACTGCTGCGTGAGGGTCGAGCCGCCCTGGGTCTGGTCGGAGTTGGCGTTGGACGCCAGTGCCCGGATCGTCCCCTTGAGGTCGAGGGCGCCGTGCTGGTAGAAGCGGTAGTCCTCGATGTCGACCATCGCCGTCTTCATGATGGGCGCGACCTGGTCGAGGCGGATGGAGTCGCGGTACCGGTCGAAGAACCGGCCCATCTCCTTGCCGTTGGTGTCGTACATGACCGTCCGCTCGGACGGCGCCGACGTCTTCAGCTTGCTGTCCATGTTCTCGAAGTCGTCGGCCGCGTCGCGCGCGGTCAGCCCCGCGCTGCCGACGCCGGGCAACGCGATGAACGCGACCAGCACGCCCGCCACGACCCCGGCTCCCACCAGCTTGAACAGCGTGGAGAACGTCTGACCCCAACCCTCTTTTACATCCCGCACGCGCCCTAGGGTACGCGGGAACGACCAGTGCATACGGGGACAGGTCTCCCACTGGGCGAGCCGGGATGTGACAACCGTCACGCTTCCTTGGACGTCAAGGAGAGGTAACTAGTCCGTTCCGGCGGTATGGCCCCGGTGGGCTATATCGAGAATGGGCCCATCGGGGGCTGTTGAATCCTCCCTCGCTTCCGTAAGTTCTTCCCCACGGCTTTCGTTTGGCGGCCCGACGTCCGCGCCCGTCTGGCCAAGGAGCGCAAATCGACACAGACCCTAGGGGAGTGGGGCCAAGATGTGGATCACGGATTGGACCGCCCGCGCCGCCTGCCGTAACGCGGATCCAGATGCCCTGTTCGTCCAGGGAGCGGCGCAGAACCGAGCCAAGCTCATCTGCCGCGGCTGCCCGGTGCGAACCGAGTGTCTCGCGGACGCGCTCGACAACCGGATCGAATTCGGTGTTTGGGGCGGTATGACCGAGCGCGAACGCCGCGCACTGCTGCGGCGTCGTCCGGATGTGACCTCGTGGCGCGAGCTGCTGGAGACCGCCAAGGAAGAGTACGAGCGGACGGTCGAGGTGGACGAGGAAGAACTCGTCGCGAGCTGACCGTCCACGTCGGGTCCCGAGCCCGGCGGACACGGTCCGAAAGAACTGACACCAGAGCGGCCGCAGGGCCCATGCGACGGCATGGGCCCTGCAGTCGTTCCCTGACCCGCTCTCGTTCTGCTGCTTCACCCGGCCAATCCAGCCCAGCGTCCACCGTCCCCATCACACCCCCGAGGGACGCACGCCCACCGACTCGAAGAGCGCCTGCCTTCGTCCAAGCACAACCCAGCTACCCCTGAACTACTCGCGCCGGCGCCAGCGGGGACGGGCCGATGCGTCGGCATATCTGCGGTCAACCTCCTCCGCCCTTGTCCCCGCGCCGTCGCCATCGTCGATCGGTGAGGACCCCCGGGACGGTGGCGAACGCTGCTTGGCAACAACAGCGCTCGTCACAGCAACGAGGTCAGCCGCCGCTCAAGGGCGCCCCAGCGACGCGCACGCAGTGCACGGCAGCCTCGCTGGAACGCTCCGCAGCTCGCGCGAAACGCGAAGCCTGCCGACTCGGCTGGACGTCCTCAGGCCGCCCACCGGGGCGAAGGGGGTTCAGGCGGCGAAGGGGGTTCAGGCGGCGGAGAGGTTCAGGCGACGGAGAGGTCGTGACCGACTCGGCGCAGGCCGTCCAGGTCGTGGACGTCCTCCGCCTGGGCCGGGACGGCGGTCACCGGGACGGTGGGATGGGTCGAGGCGAAGTGGTCCCTCAGGCGTTCCTCGCGGGCGGCGAGTTGCATGCGGTCGGTGTGCAGGCGCAGGAGGGCGGCGGTCAGCGGATGCTCGCCGAGTTCCTCCAGGTTCTCGGCCGCGGCTTGACTGCGGGCGGCGGACAGGACGTCGCCAACGGGCTCGTGGACGCGGTTGACGACGAGCCCGGCCAGCGGCATGCGCTCCTCGGCCAGCCGCTCGACGAAGTAGGACGCCTCCCGTAGCGCGTCCGGCTCCGGCGCGGCCACCACGAGGAACGCGGTGCCGGGCGTTTGGAGAAGCTGGAAGGTCTTCTCCGCGCGCTCTCGGAAGCCGCCGAACATCGTGTCGAATGCGGCCACGAACGTCTGGACGTCCCGCAGCAGTTGGACGCCGAGAACCTTGTTGATGACCCCGGTGAACATGCCGAATCCGGCACTGATCACCTTGACGCCGAAGCGGCCGCCGGTCTTGGCCGGGGCGGCCAGGATCTTCATGAACCGGCCGTCCAGGAAACGGCCCATGCGGGCGGGCGCGTCCAGGAAGTCCAACGCGTTCCGGGACGGGGGCGTGTCGACGATGATGAGGTCCCACGCGCCCGAGCGGTGCAGCTGCCCGAGCTTTTCCATCGCCATGTACTCCTGAGTCCCCGACAGGGACGACGACAGCGACTGGTAGAAGGGATTCGCCAGGATCTGTCGGGCACGATCGGGGTCGGCGTGTGCCTCGACGATCTCGTCGAAGGTCCGCTTCATGTCGAGCATCATGGCGTGCAACTCGCCATCGCCGTCGACCTCGATGCGGCGCGGGTTGTTGTCCAGCTCCGACAGTCCCATCGACTGCGCCAGACGCTTCGCCGGGTCAACGGTGAGGACGACGACATCTCGTCCCCGCTCAGCAGCGCGCACCCCAAGGGCCGCCGCCGTGGTCGTCTTCCCCACTCCACCCGAACCACAGCACACGATGATCTTCGTGCGTGGGTCGTCGATCAGCGCGTCGACATCCAGCGCAGGCGGTGTCTTGCCGGTCATGCCGCCTCCTCGCGGGGGACAATCTGCTCAATTCTCACTCGGACGAACCCCAGCCCGCGCCACAAAGCCGCCGCCCTCATCCCGATCCGCCCGCCCCACCATGCCTCGCCGTTCCCGGCCCGCTCCGTCCGCCCCACCAGCAGGACCCCAGATCCGAACCTGCCGCCCAAGCAGTCCCCAACGGCAATGCCAGCCCCCCGTGAACCAGCCCCAGCGACAAAGTCGCGTCCGCCGCCCGAACCACGTCCGAAGGCAGTGTCGGGAACACTGCCCGGAACTTGCCCGGTGGCCGGGCCAGATCGGCCGCCCAGACCAAACCCGACGTCGGAGCAGAGGCCCATGGCTGAAATGTCGGAGAGGCCACTCCCACCGAAGCGATACGCGCTATCGCAGCGGAAGTTGACGCCCGACGCGAGCGTGCTGGAACCGGCCCCAAACCCGAAGCTAAAAGCAAGGCCATCGCGAGGGCAGAGCTCGACGCCGGGTCGGAAGGTCAAGCGGAACCTGTGCGACAACCGCGATCCGCAGAGTGCGCGCGTTGGGCGCGATGAGCAGAGCTGGGGTATTCGGCGCGCCCGTCGCGCTGCGCGGAGCCTGCTGGCCCGTCGCGATTCGCGAAGCTCGCTGGTCTTGGGCGGTGAGCACGCTGCGCGGGGCTCGCGTGTTAGGCGGGACGATTGCGATGCGCGAGCCTCGGGTGTTGGGCGCAACCGTCGCGCTGCGCGAAGCTCGCTGGTTCGGCGCGGTGAGCACGCTGCGCGGAGCTGGAATGTTAGGCGGAACGGGCGCGATGCAGGGAGCTGGGGTGTTAGGCGGGGCGCGCGAGATCCGCGGAGTTCGCTGGATGAGCGCGACCAGCGCAATACGCGGGACCCGCGTGTTGGGCGGGACGAGCGCGACCAGCGCACCGAAGCGACGGTGGCCACGCCACCAGCACCCGAAAGCTCATCCCTGGCGTCGCTAGCCACGGTCACGCCGCGCCCTGCTTGCTCAACGCCTCCGCCAGGTCATAGAGGCCGGCCAGATCCATGCCGTCCGTCAGCAGGGGGAGCGTGTAGCGCGGTTGCTCGACCGCTTCGAGGCGCTCCTTCTCGCGACGCTGCAACGCCGTGCGCCGGGCATGGTCCCCGGCCTCGGCGGCCAGAGCCGCCGCGATGGCGTCCGCGCCGTGCTCCAGCCCCGCGGCCTTCACCCCTCGCTCGATCTCGCCCACGTCGAGGTTTCCGGCGGCCGCCGCGGCCAATTCGTCCTCGTTCAGCACTGACGGGTGTTCCATGTTGATGAAAACGCCGCCGACCGGGAGCCCTGCCTCTGTGAGGTCGTGGATGCCGTCCATGGTCTCCTGGACGGGCATCTCCTCAAGAAGTGTGACGAAGTGCACCGCGGTCTCCGGACTGCGCACCACCTTCATCACGGTGTCGGCATGGTTGCGGACCGGTCCGACCTTGGCCAGCCCGGACACCTCTTCGTTGACGTTGAGGAACTTGGTGATCCGGCCGGTGGGCGGGGCGTCCATGACCACGGCGTCGTAGATGAACGAGCCGTTCTTCTCCTTGCGCCGGACGGCCTCGCTCGTCTTGCCGGTAAGGATCACATCGCGCAGGCCCGGGGCGATGGTGGTGACGAAGTCGACCACACCGAGCTTGGTCATCGCCTTGCCGGCCCGCTTGAGGCTGTAGAACATCTCGAGGTACTCGATGAGTGCCTCTTCGGTGTCGATGGCGAGCGCGAAGACCTCACCGCCGTCGCGGGCGACGGCGACCTTGCGTTCCTCGTAGGGGAGGGGCGGGCAGTCGAAGATCTGGGCGATGCCCTGGCGCCCCTCGACCTCGACCAGCAGTACCTTCCGTCCACCCGCGGCCAGCGCCAGGGCCAGCGCCGCGGCGACCGTGGTCTTGCCGGTGCCGCCCTTGCCGGTGACCACGTGGAGGCGTACGCCGTCCCAGTCGGTGTCTTTCGCACTCATCCGATCGACCATATCGTTCGCTCAGTAGGGACCTCAGAGGCCGTCCGCGCCTCTGCAAGTGATTCCTGACACGGTCTCCCGCGCCGACGTCGATCGCCCCCTTGTGTTGCTCGTGCCCTCAAGGGTAGGCAGGGAATTACCGAAATCGGTACGGGAGCAGGCCCCGTCTCATCCGTGAGGCCCGGCCCCGTCGCGAAAGGTGCCCGTGATGGAAGCGGTAGCCCTGATCATCATTCTCGGAGTCGCGATCTTCGCCCTTCTCGGCATGACGGGGGTCCGCGTCGTCCAGCAGTACGAACACGGGATCGTCTTCCGGTTCGGCCGGGTGCGCCGCGGCGACCAGCTCAGATCCGGCGCGGTGCGCCGTCCCGGACTGACCATGATCATTCCGATCGCCGAACGGATGCAGAAGGTCAACCAGCAGACGGTCACGATGGGAGTGCCCGCGCAGGACGGCATTACACAGGACAACGTCAGCGTTCGGGTGGACGCCGTCGTGTACTTCCGCGTGATCGACCCGGTGAAGGCGATCGTCAACGTCCAGAACTATGGCTACGCGGTCTCCCAAGTCGCCCAGACCTCCCTTCGCTCAGTCATCGGCCAGGCCGACATGCAGGAACTCCTCGGCGAGCGCGAGAAGATCAACCTCAAGCTGCGCGGCATCATCGACGAGATCACCCAGGACCCCTGGGGCATCCTGATCGAACGCGTCGAGATCAAGGACGTCTCGCTCCCCGAAGGCATGAAGCGCTCCATGGCCCGCCAGGCCGAAGCCGAGCGCGAACGCCGAGCCCGCATCATCACCGCCGACGGTGAGTTCCAGGCGTCCAAGCGCCTGGCCGCCGCCGCCGAGATCATGTCCCAGGACCCGGCCGCCCTCCAGCTCCGCATGCTCCAAACCGTCGTCGAGGTCTCCGCCGAGAAGAACAGCACGCTGGTCATGCCCCTCCCTGTCGAGATCCTGCGCTTCTTCGACAAGATGTCCGGCGGGACGCCCAAGGCCGACACAAACGACGAAAAGCCCAGCCTCGGCCTAGGTGACCGCCTGGCCAAGGTCGAAGAAGAACTAGCCAAGGCCGCCGCCGAACAACCCGCCGCCCTGGAACCCCCTGACGTAGTCCCTCCAGTCATCGGCCTAGACACCCCCACCCCCAAATCCACCACCCAAGACCCTCCAGAACCCCCCTCCCTCTGATCCACCCCCAACGACCCGGCAACCACCAAGACGCGCGAAGCGACCCTGCCCCGCACCGCCATGCCGCCCACGGGGAACCGCCTTCACAAGAGCGTGCGGGTGTCGCGCTGCTGGCCGCGGCGGCCGCCGGAAACCTCGACGTGGGCGAGATCGAGCGAGGGGTGAAGGCCGCAGGTCTGGAGCACGGCGCGGACACCCTCGTGGCGGCCCTGGCCGCCGAGGCCGGCGACCATGCCCGGCGCACCGCGTTGCAGCGTCGCGAGAATTCGTCCGACGTCGACCGCTTGTTCGCCTCGCTTCCCGCCCCCGAGCCAACGGGCACTGTTGCGCACCAACACGCACACTCCGGAGCAAGCACGCACCCCCGGAGTAAGCCCGCGTCCCAGGATCACGCGCCCTGGAGTGAGCAGGGCGTCCTGGAGCACGGACGCTCCAGAACAAGCACGCGTGTCCGCGGACAAGCACGCACCCCCGGAGCAAGCCCGCGCCCCTGGATCACGCGCCCTGGAGTGAGTAGGGCGTCCCGGAGCACGGACGCTCCAGAACAAGCACGCGTGTCCCCGGGCAAGCGCGCATCCCCGGAGCAAGCCCGCGCCCCAGATCAAGCACCGGGGCCCTGAATGGAGCACGGGTGCCCGAAGCGTGGACGCCCAGATCAAGCTCGAGTGCCGAGCGAGCACGCGCGGAGCAAGCCCGCGCACCGGCGCAAGCACGCGCCCGGAGCAAGCACGCGTGTTCTGGATGGGAGCGCGGGCATCCCCGAGCACGCGCGCCCCAGAACGAGCACGCGCGCCCTGGAGCAAGCCCGCGTCCCAGGACAATCACGGGCCCTGGAGTGGGCAGGGCGTCCCGGAGCACGGACGCTCCGGAGGAAGCACGCGTGTCCTGGACGGAGCACGGGGCGTTCCCGAGCACGAACGCCTCAGAACAAGCACGCGTGTCCCCGAGCGAGTACGCGCGGAGCAAGCACGTGCGGTCCGGAGCGAGTACGTGCGTTCCGAAGTAGGCATGCGCGTCCCGGGACTAGCACGTGCGTCCCAAGGCAGGCAGGGCGTGGGGTTGGGAGGGACAGCTTGTGTCAGTTGGCCTGGCAAGGGCTGCGCTGCGCGGGGACGGGACGGTGGCGACGAGATGGCGGTTCGGATGGCGGGGATGGGACGGGACGGATAGGGCGGACGGATAGGGCGGACGGATGGGACCGGGACGGCGGGTTCGGGTTAGTTGGGGTGGGAGGCGGGGGTTGGGGGTTTTTGGTCTTGGGTGGGTGGGGCTGGGTTGGTGGGGGGTGGGGGCAGGGAGAGGTGGCGGACGCTGGGGACAGCGGCTGTGGCTAGGCATGAGGTGGCTACCAGGGCTGCGGCTATGAGGAGGGGGACGGCGGGGCCCCAGGCTTCGGCGGCGGGTGGGGCCAGGGCGTAGGCGATGGGGGCGGCGGCTAGGGAGAGGAGCCAGTCGTAGGACGTGACGCGGGCCAGGGCCTGGGGTGGGACGGTGCTCTGGACGACGGTTTCCCAGGTGGGGTTGAGGACGCCGAGGCCGGTGAGGGCCAGGCCGTAGGAGGCGATGATCAATGGGGCGGGGGCCTCGAAGGCCAGGAGGGTGAGGGGGAGCGCGTAGGCCGCCAGGCCGAGGTTGGCGACCAGGATGGGGCGGCGGGGGCGGATGCGGGACGCCAGGAGGGCGCCGACCACCAGGCCGACGGCTCCGGCCTGGAGGACGGCGACCCAGGTCGCTTCGCCCCCGAGTTCGCGGACGGCGATCACCGGCCCGAGCGTGAGCATGACGCCGGCGGCGCCGTTCCAGATCGCGTGGGCGATCAGGCTGGACCAGTACCAGTCGCGTGAGCGGACCTCGGACCAGCCCTCGACGAGGTCGGCGCGCAGGGAGTGGCGCGGGCCGGGGACGTGATCGAAGCGGACCAAAGCCATGAGGGCGGCGCTGACGCCGAACGAGGCGGCGTCCAGGATGAACGTCCAGCCGGGGCCGATCGTGAGCACGAAGGTGCCGGCGATCGCGGGGCCCAGAAGGCGGGTCGCGCCGTTGGCGGTGGCCAGGGCGGCGTTGGCGCGCTGTCGACCGGCTGGACGGACGATGCCGGACACCAGGGGCGAGATGGTCGGCGTGCCCAGGCCCGAGGCGGCGCCGCTGATCACCTGGGCGACCGCGAGGTGCCAGAGCCGCGGGTCGCCGCTGAGCAGTTCGACGCCCGCGAAGAGCTGGGCGCCGCAGCTCACGAGGTCGGTGATGAGGGCGACTTTGCGGGCGCTGAACCGGTCGGCCAGGACGCCGCCCAGCGGGAGCAGGACGAGCCGGGGCACCATCGCGCACGCCAGCACCAGGGCCAGCGACGAGGCCGAGCCTGTCACGCGCAGCACGGCCAGGGCGAGCGCGGCGGGTACGGCCGCGTCGCCGGTCAGGGAGAGTGCGCGCGCGGTGAACAGCAGACGGAACCCACGGTCGCGCAGTGGATGGGACATGCGCTTGAATCTACTTCGTCAGCGAATAGTTCGTCAACGAATAATTCTGTGGCGATCAGGTAAGTCCTCGCTACGATCCGTGGCATGGACGAGCAGCGCGACCGGGCGGACGAGCACGTCGAGCGATGGCTGCCCGTCCTGCCCACGCTTGATCCGGTCATCGAGGGTGTGGTGATGCGGGCCAAACTGCTGACCGATCATCTGCGGCACGCGCGCGAGCGGTCGCTGGTCGATTTCGACCTGCAGCGTCACGAGTTCGAGACGCTGCTTGCCCTGGCCGGACGCCGTGGAACGGCGGCACCGTCGCAACTGGCGTCCGACCTGGGCATGGCCCCGAACTCGATCACCGGCCGACTCGATTCGCTCGCCGAGCGGGGCTTCGTCCGCCGGACGCCGTCCCCCGTAGACCGGCGCCGTGTGGACGTGGAGCTCACCGATCAGGGAAGGGCGGTCTGGCTCGGGACCATGGACGTGCTCGGCCATGAGGAGTACAGGCTGCTCTCGGTGTTGAGCGTGGAGGAGCGCAAGCTCCTGTCCGACCTGCTCCGCCGGGTGATGATCCGTGCTGAGCTAGGGGACGAGGACGAGCCGTCCCCGTAGGCCGCCTTTGGCCTGCCGGTCGTACGCCTTGGCCGCCTCGGAGAGCGGGATGGTCTCGGCCACCCGGGGAGTCAGGCGGCCCGCGTCGACGAGGGCCGAGAGGTGTTCGAGTTGAGTGGCGTCCGCACGGATCCATACGTTGGTGACTCTGATTCCCCGTAGGGGGACGGGCACCGGGTCGCCGCCGAGGACGGCGGCGAACGCACCGCCGCTGCGGACGGCTTCGAGGGTTTGTGTTCCTAGGGCTGCGGCGTCCACGGCGCCGTCCACTCCCCCCGGCACCAGGGCCCGGACGGCATCGCCAAGATGCTCTCCCCTGGGGACGAAGTGTTCGGCGCCGAGCGACCTCACCAGGTCCTCATCGGCGGCGGATGATGTGGCGACGACCCGGAGGCCGCGCTGGGCGGCCAACTCCACCGCGTATCCGCCGAGTGCTCCGGCTGCGCCCGTCACCAAGAGCGTGCTCCCGGGTGCAAGCGCCAGATGGTCGAGTGCCTGGAGCGCGGTCAACCCGTTGAGCGGGATGGTGGCGGCATGGGCCGCGTCCACCGTGCGCGGGGCGCGTGCCACGGCGCTCTCGTCCAGGACGGCCAGGTCGGCGTGGGTGCCGAGGTCGATGTCGAGCCGGTCGTTCAGCCCGATGACCGCGTCCCCGACCTTCAGGCGGGTCACGCCGGTGCCGACGGCCTCGACGGTTCCGGCCACGTCCCACCCGAGCCCGAACGCCTCCCGGGCGCCGTCATCGTCGAATCCGGGCATCAGCCCCGCCGCCGCCAGGTAGCCGCCGACCGTCCCGACGTCGGCCGGGTTGACCGTCGCGGCCGTCACCCGAATCCGGACCTGGCCCGCGCCGGGCTGAGGTTCGGGGACTTCTGCCAGAGCAACGTTTCCTGGAGCCGTATACAAGATCGCACGCATTTGAGTGAACCTCCGTGGTGAGTCGGTGAGGTCCAGGCTTCTAGGAAGATCGCCGACCCGGAAGGAGTTACTTCAAGGTGCGTTCGGTACCGGGAGGTGAGGCCCTATGGCGACGATGACGGCGGCTCAGAGGCGCGAGGCGGCCAAGGCGGCGTTCGACGACTACATGGCCGTATGCCCCGCTCATCAGCTGTTGGACGTCCTGGGGACGAAGTGGGCGTCCATGGTGCTGACGAACCTGGCGGACGGGCCGCGGCGCTATGCCGAGCTCACCCGGGCCATCCCGGGGGCCAGCGCCAAGATGCTTACGCAGACGCTGCGTTCGCTGGAACGCGACGGGTTCGTCGTGAGGAGTGTGACCCCCGCGGTGCCCGTTCAGGTGGAGTACGCGCTGAGCGTTCTGGGGGAGAAGGTTCTGCCAGTGCTGACGCACGTGCAGGACTGGGCCAACGCGCACATAGTCCAGATTCAGGCGGCCCGCGAGAGATACGACAACCAGTAGCGCGGTCAGGAACTTTGGTCTGATCTGGGTCAAAGGGAGCGAGGTTTTTCGTCATCCATTGCCTCTCGCCGAAGCTTTTAATGGATGTGCGATCTAACTAGGGTGCTCCGGGACACTGACCATCCTGACAAGGAGCTCCCCTGGTGTCCGTACTCGAGTCAGCCCTGCGCGTAGGCGTCACGTCCGCCACGGTCGTGTCCGCCGCCGCGCTGGGGCTCCCCGCCGCTCAGGCCGCTACTTCGTTCGACGTGACCGCCACCGTTGAGACGGCCCCCGTGGGGCACAGCGGCGACGCCGCCGACGATCCCGCGATCTGGATCCACCCGTCCGACCCGTCCAAGTCCGTCGTTGTGGGAACCGACAAGAAGGGCGCGCTGGAGGTCTACGACCTTTCCGGCTCCCGTATTCAGCGGATCGACGGCGACCATGGCAACAACGTCGACCTGAGGGGCGACGTCGTCGTCTCGGCTGACGACGAGGCCGACGGCGGATCGATGCACGTCTACCGTATGGATCCGTCCAGCCGACAGCTCCGGCTGCTCAAGGACGTGAAGACCGGCATAGCCGCCCATGGGATCTGCCTGTACAAATCGTCCACCAGCGGAAAGCTCTTCGCGTTCCCCAACGCCATTGATGGCGGGGTAGAGCAGTGGGAACTCGGTGTAAACGGGGGCGACGTCACTGCGAAGTCCGTCCGCGAATGGGACGCCGGGGGCGCCGTCGAAGGCTGCTTCGCCGACGAGACCAACGGCAAGCTCTACCTCGGTGAGGAGGACGTCGGCGTCTGGATCTACGGCGCCGAGCCCGGCGATGGCGAGTCACGCACGAAACTGGACTCCGCCGGTTCGGGTGGCCACCTGACCGCCGACGTCGAGGGCATAGCGGCGGCCGGCGACCGCCTGTTCGTGTCGTCCCAGGGCAGCAACGACTTCGCGGTATACGACCGTGGATCGGGCTCTTATCAGGGACGCTTCGCGGTGGCGTCCGGCACCGCGGCGGACGACTGCGAGGACACCGACGGCATCGACGCCACCTCCACCGGGCTCGGCTCGGCCTTCCCGAAGGGCGTCTTCGTCTGCCAGGACGGGTCCAACGGCAGCCCCGGTACCAGCGGCAACCAGAACTTCAAGCTCGTCCCCCTGGAACGCGTCACCGAGGGTCTCGGCTGACCATCAGCCCCGATCCGGGCGTCCGCTCCCCTCCCCGCTCGGGAGCGGGCGCCCCCTTGGTGTTGCGCGACCGGCCTACGGGGGCCCGGTCGCGCAGAGGGACGGGATGGGCGATCAGTAGGCTGAGGGCCATGAAGAAGTGGGAGTACGCGACCGTTCCGCTGCTGGTCCACGCGACCAAGCAGATTCTCGACAACTGGGGCCAGGACGGGTGGGAGCTCGTCACGGTCATGCCGGGACCCAACCCGGAGAACCTGGTGGCCTACTTCAAGCGCGAACTGGAGAGCTGACGGTGAGCACCCCCGAAGAGCGAATCGCAGCGCTCGGCCTCGAACTGCCCGAGGTGGTCCCGCCGCTGGCTTCGTATGTGCCGACCGCCCGGACCGGGTCGCTGGTCTACACCTCCGGCCAGGTCCCGATCGTCAAGGGCGAGATCGTGGCGACGGGCAAGGTCGGTGCCGAGGTGACGGCCGAGGACGCCGCCGGATACGCCCGGATCTGCGCGCTGAACGCCGTCGCGGCCCTCAAGGCCGAGGTCGGCGAGCTCTCGCGCGTCGTGCGCATCGTCAAGGTCCTCGGTTTCGTCGCGACCGCGCCGGACTTCTACGGCCACCCCCAGGTGATCAACGGGGCGAGCGACCTGCTGGGCGAGATATTCGGGGACGCGGGCAAGCACGCGCGTAGCGCGGTCGGTGTCGCGGCACTGCCGAGCAACGTCCCCGTCGAGGTCGAGCTCATCGCCGAGGTCCTTGACTGAATGGCGTTCGGTATGCCCGAATTGGCAGCCATGAGGATCACGCCATGGTGAACGGTCTGAGGCTGCCCAAGGAGTTCCGCGAGCGGGTCGAGGACATCGCTTCGGGACGGGTCGTGCCGCCCGTCCCGCGCGATTCGGCGACGATCGTGCTGCTCCGCGATCACCTCGAACACGGGTTGCAGGCGTTCGTGCTCCGGCGGGTGGCGTCGATGGCGTTCGCCCCCGGGGCCTACGTCTTCCCTGGCGGTTCCGTCGACCCGCGCGATGGAGACGCGGCCATCGCGTGGTCTGGGCCGTCCCCCCGGGAGTGGGGAGCGGCGTTCAATGCCGACGAGCCGCTCGCGCGCGAACTCGTCTGCGCGGCCGTCCGGGAGACCTTCGAAGAGTCCCTGGTACTGCTTGCGGGCCCCACCGGGGAATCGGTAGTCGACGACACCCGGGGGGACGCTTGGGAGGCCGGACGCCAAGCCCTGCTCGACCGCTCGCTTTCATTCGGAGAGTTCCTCGACGAGCGGGGCCTGGTTCTCCGCTCGGATCTCCTGCGTCCCTGGGCGCACTGGATCACGCCCAAAGTCGAGCCCAAGCGTTACGACACGCGCTTCTTCGTTGCGGCGATGCCAGAGGGCCAGCGTGCGCGAGACGTCAGCACAGAGGCCGACTGGGTGTCGTGGGTGAGTCCCGCCGAGGCAGCGGAAAGGGGCGGGACGGGTGAATGGCCCATGCTCCCCCCGACCCTGGTGACTCTCCGCGAGCTGGCGGAGTACGAGACCGTCGCCGACGTCCTGGCGGCGGAGCGCGAGATCGTCCCCTATGAGCCGATGGCCGAGATCATCGACGGTGACGCCTACCTCGTCCTGCCCGAGGACGCGTCCTTCCGGTACCGGGAGGGCTGAGGCATGCGCCGTCCTCTGTCGCAGGAGGTCATGTGGCGGCTGGCCGGGACGTCCGTGCTCAGACACCTTGATCGCCTGGGTGTGAACCCGGTCCGTCACCCCGATCGCGTCTCCGGCAAGATGGGCGACATGAGCGATATCGACGGCATGGGGACGGAGCGCGCGCTCTGCGTGCTTGCCCCGA
The DNA here is from genome assembly GCF_050946795.1 of Spirillospora sp. CA-294931. Classification (GTDB taxonomy): domain Bacteria; phylum Actinomycetota; class Actinomycetes; order Streptosporangiales; family Streptosporangiaceae; genus Spirillospora. The sequence continues at coordinate 8,997,727 of NZ_CP192006.1, read as the reverse complement.
ACCCGTCCGCGATGACGCTGGACGGCACCAACACCTGGATCATCGCCGAGCCGGGATCCGGCGAAGCCGTCGTCATCGACCCCGGTCCCAAGGACGGCAAACACCTGCGCCGCGTCGTCGAGATCGTCAAGCGGCAGGGGCGGCGCGTCGGTCTCGTCCTGCTGACCCACGGCCACCCCGATCACGCAGCCGGGGCGAAAAAGTTCGCTGACCTGGCTGGATGCACGACCGTCCGTGCCCTCGACCCCCGACACCGCCTCGGCGACGAGGGCTTGACCGAAGGCGACGTCGTCGCCACCGGCGGCCTTGAACTGCGAGTCATGGAAACCCCGGGCCACACGGACGACTCGCTGACCTTCTGGCTCCCGGCCGACGGCGCCGTCCTGACCGGGGACACCGTCCTCGGCTACGGCACCACGGTCCTTGAGGGCAAGCTAGGCGACTACCTCAGCTCCCTAGACCGCCTGCGTTCCTTCTCAGAGGACGTGGGGGCGGCCACTATCCTCCCCGGCCACGGCCCCAAGCTCGACGACCCGATTGCCGCGCTCGACCACTACATCACCCACCGCCGCGAACGCCTGGCCCAGGTAGAGGCCGCGGTGGCGGCGGGCGCCCGCACCCCCCGCGAGGTAGTGGAACGCGTCTACGCCGACGTCGACCGGTCCCTCTGGCCCGCCGCCGAATGGTCGGTCAAGTCCCAACTCGACTACCTGAACGACCGCACCTAGCCCCTTCACCGGGTGGGAGGGCCTATGGAAAAGCGGGGGCGACGGGGCTCTGGCGCGGAGCAGAGGAGTTCTGTACCCGGGTGCGCGAGATGGGGCAAGGGTGTGGCACGGCCCATGCGGGATGGGCCGTGCGGGGTGGGGCGGAGTCTGGGCTACTTGGAGCGCTTGCGGAGGCGTTCGATGTCGAGGATCACCACGGCGCGGGCCTCGATGCGCAGCCAGTTGCGCTGGGCGAAGTCTGCCAGGGCCTTGTTGACGGTCTCCCGGGAGGCGCCGACGAGTTGGGCCAGCTCTTCCTGGGTGAGGTCGTGGTGGACGTGCAGCCCGGCCTCCGACGGCTGGCCGAAGCGCTCGGCCAGGTCGAGCAGCGCCTTGGCGACGCGACCCGGGACGTCGGTGAAGACCAGGTCGGCCATCACGTCGTTGGTCTTGCGCAACCGCTGGGCGAGTGCTCGCAGTAGCTGCACCGCCACTTCCGGGTGGCCGGTGAGCCAGGGACGTAGATCGTCGTGGCCAAGGCCGGCGAGGCGGCATTCGGTCACGGCGATGGCGCTGGCGGTGCGCGGGCGGGGGTCGAAGAGCGACAGCTCGCCGAACATCTCGCTCGGGCCCAGCACGCTGAGCAGGTTCTCGCGGCCGTCGGGCGCCGTCCGGGTGAGCTTGATCTTGCCCTCGAGGACGACGTACAGGCGGTCGCCCGTCTCGCCCTCGTTGAAGAGGGTCTGACCGCGTGCGAGACGCACCTCGGTCACATTGGCGCGCAGCGCCTTGGCCCCCTGCTCGTCGAGGGCCTCGAACAGCGGAGCTCTGCTGAGTACGTCCACGTCGCGGTCGGTCACGCTTCTCCTCCTCGAACACCTACATGCTTAGTGTGACGTACGTCCCACCGCGTACGTGAAGGCAGGGCCGCGGCGCGCCGGGCCAGCCCGGTCCGGCACCTTCCGCGACCACGCCTCGCCTTGTCGTTTGGCCGTTGGCCGCCACGCTCCTGCTCGCCTAGTGTACGGACCGCCGGGTGAATGGCATCACACCGGCTCTCATCGCCGTCATTCGGACCTCGCAGATCACACCCCTGACGCCTTGCAAATCGCGACCCGGGGGCGTCTCGCGAGGGCTCCCGCCACAGTTGTGAACCTTGGGTGAACCCTCGTACTCCCGCCGAGGTACCCCGGGGAAGTTCTACTCTGACGGGATGGCGACGAACGTGAAGGCCCGGCGGAAGCAGCCGGAGACCCGGCTGGGGCTGGTGCGGCGGGCGCGGCGCATGAACCGGATCCTGGCGGAGACGTACCCGGACGCCCACTGCGAGCTCGACTTCGAGAACCCGTTCCAGCTGCTCGTCGCCACGGTGCTGTCGGCCCAGACGACCGACGTGCGGGTCAACCTGACCACGCCCGCGCTGTTCGCCAAGTACCCGACGCCGGAGGACATGGCGGCCGCCGACCCGGAGGACATGGAGGCCATCCTCAAGCCGACGGGGTTCTTCCGGGCCAAGACCAAGTCGGTCATGGGCCTGTCCGTGGCGCTCAGGGACCGGTTCGGCGGGGAGGTGCCCGGGAAGCTGGACGACCTGGTCACGCTCCCGGGGGTCGGTCGCAAGACGGCCAACGTCGTGCTGGGGAACGCCTTCGGCGTGCCGGGGATCACGGTCGACACCCACTTCGGGCGGCTCGTGCGACGGTTCGGGTGGACGGACGAGACCGACCCCGTGAAGGTCGAGCAGGTGATCGCGGCGCTGATCCCCCGTAAGGAATGGACGATCCTGTCCCATCGGCTGATCTGGCATGGACGCCGTATGTGCCACGCCCGCCGTCCGGCATGTGGGGTCTGCCCTCTGGCCGCTCTGTGCCCGTCATACGGGGAAGGGCCCGTAGACGCCGAAGCGGCGCGCGCTCTGGTCAAGACGGGACCGCCCGCGTGAACGCGGGAACGATCTGGGGACCGACCTGGTTGGGAATGGTGTGACCGACTCGCCGCCTCCTGCCTGGCTCGACCGATTTCTTGAAGAGGCGCCCCGTATACCGGTGGCGCCGTTCATGCGTCCGGTGCCCTCGGCGCGTCCGGCCGCGGTCCTGATCCTCTTCGGCGAGGGCCCCGACGGTCCCGACATCCTGCTCACCGAGCGGGCCGCGACGCTCAACAAGCACCCGGGCCAGCCCGCCTTCCCCGGGGGACGAGTCGACCCCGAGGACGAGAACCCGGAGTCCTGCGCGCTCCGCGAGGCCTGGGAAGAGGCCGGTGTCGAGCCTTCGGGCGTGGACATTCTCATCACGCTGCCCGAGCTGTATCTCTCCCACAGCAACCACAGGGTCACCCCCGTCACGGCTTGGTGGCGCGAGCCGTCCGACATCGCTCCCGGCCACCCGGGGGAAGTGGCGACGGTGGCCCGGGTACCGATCTCCGAGCTCGCCGACCCGGCCAACAGGTTGACCGTCCGGCACCCGTCCGGGATCAGGCTCGGCCCCGCGTTCCGCGTTCGTGACCTGTTCGTATGGGGCTTCACCGCCGGTCTCTTGGCGCAGATCCTCACCGCGGGCGGCTGGGACCGTCCCTGGGACTCCGATCACGTCGAGAACCTGCCGCCCGAGACGCTCGATCTCGCCGCACGGAGCTGACCTGCGGAGTCGACACGCCCACCGAGGGTGACGGCACGGTATCGCCCCTGGCGGTTACGCAGCGATTGCGAATCTGGTCCAGCGAGGGGACGTGAACAACCTCGATCGGGCAGTACGGTGAAGCGGTGCTGGGCGACCACCTACTGGATTTGATCCTCATCGTGCTCGTGGCGCTCTTCGGCGTGTCCGGGTATCGGCAGGGCTTCATCGTGAGCCTGCTGAGCTTTGTCGGCTTCGTCGGGGGCGGTGTGGTGGGCGTTCTCATCGCCCCCCCGATCGCCGAGGCCACCGTGAGCGGTACCAGTCAGCAGGCGCTGCTGGCGATCGTCATCGCCTTCCTGGCCGCGACCCTGGGGCAGCTCATCGCGTCCTCCGTGGGTGCGGTCCTGCGCAATCGGGTGACCGGCATCAACGCGCGCGCGGTGGACGCCGCGGGCGGTGCCGTGGTCAGCGCGCTGTCGCTCCTGATCGTCGCGTGGTTCTTCGGGACGTTGGTGGCCGGGTCGGATTTCAAGCCCGTTCGCACCCAGGTGAAGGCGTCCACGATAATCGGGGGCGTCGACGACCTGATGCCAGGCCAGGCCCAGACCTGGTTCTCCTCGTTCAAGGGATTCGTCCGCAGCAGCGAGTTCCCGCAGGTCTTCAACGGGCTGGGCGGCGAGTCGGTGGCCGAGGTACCGCCGCCCAACGACGCGATCCTCAACACCGAGGCCCTGCGGTCGGCCAAGCGCAGCATCGTCAAGGTCGTCAGCACCGCGCCCCAGTGCCAGCGCAAGATCGAAGGCACCGGGTTCGTGTACGCCCCCGAACGCGTCATGACCAACGCCCATGTGGTCGCGGGCGCCCGGGGGGCCTCGACCATCGCGTCCCTGAACGGTGACCGCGACAAGGGGCGCGTCGTCCTGTACGACCCCAAGCGCGACATCGCGATCCTGCACGTGCCCGGCCTGCGCGCTCCGGCCCTGAAGTTCGCCGGGCCCGCCCGGGTGCGCGACGACGCGATCATCGCGGGCTTCCCGAAGAACCAGCCCTTCACCGCCGACGCCGCCCGGGTCCGCGCACGTCAGACGGCCAAGGGGCCGGACATCTACCACGCCAACCAGGTCAGCCGCGAGATCTACGCGATCCGAGGCAAGGTCGAGCCGGGCAACTCCGGCGGGCCCCTGCTGGCCAAGGACGGAAGCGTCTACGGCGTCATCTTCGCCGCCGCCTTGGACGCGCCTTCCACCGGTTATGCGCTGACAGCCGGGGAGGTCGCCCCCGACGCGCGCGCGGGCGAGAGCCTCACCGCCCCCGTCTCGACCGAGAATTGCTCCGACTAGACCCTCCCGCACCAGACCGAACTGGACGTCGCACAGTCGACGGCTGTTCGCTGACGCTGGTCCTGGCGTCGCGGTCTACCCCAGCTTCGGTTCGCCCAGGACGAGCCGGACGTCGGCGTCCGGGGACGGTGCTTCGGCCAGGCGCCGCGCTTCCCCGATGACCCCGGGGACGTCGATGCCGTGGGGCGGGTCGTCCGTAAAGGGATCGAGACGGTCGGCGGCTCGGGTGAGCAGGGCCCGCGCGCCCTTGGCGTTGCCCCTTCGCATGTGGGTGATGCCCACCGCTACCTGGGCCAACGCGCGCCAGAGTTCGCGCTCGTCCTCGGGCGACGACTTCCAGGCCGCCTCGAGCACCTCGTGGGCGTGGAACGGGCGGTCGGCGTCCAGGAGCCGCTGAGCCTCAACGAGAGCCTCCGCGGGCGACACGGCGAGGTCCTCGGGCATCGTCGGCACTCCGGCGGCGCCATGGGGCAGTGGACGGCCGTAGGCGTCCCTCGGACGGGCGTTGCGCGGCCGTCCGGCATCGTCGCGGTCACGTGCTGATTCGCGCATGCGTCCCCCGGCGACCTCGGCCTCGTCTCATGGCGTCTTGGCGGCTGACAATTCCACCGTACGCGTCAGTGGTCGGGCTCCGGATCGCTGAGCCAGCCGAGGAGTTCCCTGTCGAACATTCGGGGACGCTCCTGGTGCGGGAAGTGGCCCGCCCCCTCAAGGAGCTTCCAGCGGTAGGGCGCCGCGACGTACCTCCCCGAACCCTGAGCGCTCCCCGGGAGGGTGCACGTGTCGAGCGCACCGTGTAGTTGAAGCGTCGGCACCTGGATAGGGCTGCGCATGCGGTGCGCGTACCGAAGACCGTCCGGACGGGGCTGCGACCGGATGAACCACCGGTGGTACTCCAGGGCGCAGTGGGCCACGCCGGGGATCTGCAGTGCGTTTCGGACGAGCTGCTCGGTGCGTTCGTCCGGCCACCCGGGGCCCGACCAGTCGTGCAAGAGCCGTCCCGCCATGGCGGCGTTGTCACGGACGAGACGGCGTTCGGGCCACACGGGGAGCTGGAACCCGAACGTGTGCCGCGTGGCCCACGCCTGTCCGCGCGGGTCGGTGCGCATGGCCTGACGTAGACGCAGGGGGTGCGGCGCGCTGACGACGGCCAGGCGCTGGACGACCTTGGGGTGGTAGACGGCCATCGTCCAGGCGAGAAGGCCGCCCCAATCGTGGCCAACGACGATGGCGTTCGCCTCCCCGAGGGCGCGGACCAGCCCCGCCGCGTCCCCGGCGAGGGTCACCAGGTCGTATCCCCGGGGAGGTTTGTCGCTGCCGCCGTATCCGCGCAGATCGATCGCCGCCGCCCGGTAACCCGCCTCGGCAAGGGACACGACCTGGTTGTGCCACGACCACCAGAACTCCGGGAAGCCGTGCAGCAGCAGCACCAGAGGGCCTTCGCCGGCCTCGGTGACATGGAAACGTGTTCCGCCGGCGCTGATCGCCCGATGCGTCCAGGGCCCCTCGACTTCGATGAGGGACGCGCCATAAGGGGCCATGGGGTCAGGTCGCTGGGGTATCGGCCCCCGCCGTGACGGCGGGAGCGTCGGAGTCGCCGCGCCTGCGCAGCATGGTCAGGTCGTCCTTGAGCGTCTTCCGGGTCCGCTTGGCTCCGTCGATCTTGCGGATGCGCAGGTAGCCGAAGCCGATCAGCCCCAGGGCGAGGAGCAGGTACAGACCCGCCACGATCAGGAACGCCGCCCAGTGCCAGATCCCGAGCGCGACCAGCCCGTACGCGGCGGCGATCGACAGGAGGATCACGATCAGCCCGGCGATGAGGCCGGCGACCGCGAACATCACGCTGCCCAGCGCGGCCTTCTTGGCGTCGCTCTTGAGCTCGATCTTGGCGAGGTCCATCTCGGCCCTGATCAGGTTGGACACGTTCCCTGAGGCGAGCGCGACCAGCTCGCCCAGAGACTTGTCCTCGATCCGCTCACCCGGCAGTGCCTCGGACATATCGCATTTCTCCCTTCAGGGGCCCGGCTCCGGGTCGACCCATGGCCCGGTGGCCGGGAGGCCGGTCGGGCCACCCGGCGATCATGGCATGCGCCGCGATCAGCCCGGGGACACCGGCTGGCCGATGTCCCTGTCGCGCTCGCGTTGGCGCACCCGTCTCCGGAAGACGACGGTGGCGGCCGCCGAGGCGAGGACACTCGCTATCAGGACCGCTGTTGTCACTCTCTCGAATTGTGCCGGGTCGGTATAGGCCAAACCGCCGATCAGAAGGGAAACGGTGAAACCCACCCCTGCGAGCATCGCCACACCGGCGATCTCCCGCCAATGCAAATCGTCACCCAGCGTTGCCAATCCCAGCTTCACAGCCGCCCAGGCGCCACCGAAAACGCCCAAGAACTTACCGACCACCAGCCCAGCGATCACACCCAGGGCCACCCGATCGGAGAAGACGGCGCTGATGGACGAGGCGTTGAGCGCCACACCCGCTGACAGGAAGGCGAACAGGGGCACACACACCCCGGCCGAAAGCGGACGGAGTGCGCGGTCGGCCTGCTCGGCGTTCGTCGGACGCTCGTCCGGTGTCTCCTTGGACGAGGTCAGCATGCCGAGCGCCACACCCGCCACGGTCGCGTGGATGCCGCTCTTCTGGAAGAAGTACCAGGCCAGTACCGCCAAGGGGACGTACACCCAGGGCGAACGCATCCCCTTGGACTGCAACACCCCGTATGCCGCGATCAGCACGACGCCGATCACGAGGGGCCCGAGCTTCAGGCTGTCGGTGTAGAAGAGCGCGATGATCGTGATCGCGATGAGGTCGTCCACCACGGCCAGGGTCAGCAGGAACGCGCGTAGTGGAGCCGGGCAGGACGAGAACGTGACCGCCAGGACGGCCAGGGCGAAGGCGATGTCGGTGGCCGTGGGCACTGCCCAGCCCTTGAGAGAGCCGGGCTCCCCGGCACTGACCGCCAAGAAGACGAGCGCCGGTACAGCCACGCCCGCGGCCGCCGCGATTACGGGGAGTGCCGCGTCTCGCGGGTTCCGCAACTCCCCGTGTGTGATCTCCTCACGCAACTCCAGCCCGGCGATGAAGAAGAAGAGCGCGAGCAGGCCACCGCTGGCCCAGTGCTGCACATCCATATGGCCGAGGCCGAGCCACGATGGGCTGATCTCGAACTTCTGAAGGCTCCCGTAAGCGTCCGACCAGGGCGTGTTAGCCCACACCAAGGCCACGACCGTGGCCGCCAGCATGATGACCCCGCCGACCGTTTCCAGGCGCAGCGCAGCGGCGACGTTTCGGCTGTAACGGATCGTAGGACGAAAAGGCCAGGTGGCGGCAACGCGACGCGGCATGAATCCCCCGAGTTTCGCGGGTGGTCAGGACGAGGTCCGACCGTGTTCCCGCCATGTGCCGGAACAGGCCTTCCCCGCCGACCAGACTTCCCGGCACACCTGCGCTCGACCCTACCCAGGTGATCGTCCTTTACGCGCCCCTAATGCCTTGGAGCTGCGCCACACTCCTCTGGGCGCGTGCGCTGTAACGCTGGGTAGCGTCCCTGAATGCAGCAAGGGGGACGCCTTAACGGCGTCCCCCTTGTAGTGACAGGCGCGTCAGTCTTCGGACTTGGCGCTGGGCAGCTGCTCGGAGATGAGGTCCATCACCGTGCTGTCCGCCAGCGTGGTCACGTCACCGATGCTGCGGTTCTCGGCCACGTCCCGCAGAAGCCGGCGCATGATCTTCCCGGAGCGGGTCTTCGGCAGCTCCGGAACGATCATGATCTGGCGGGGCTTGGCGATGGGGCCGAGCTTCTGCGCGACATGGTTGCGCAGCTCGGCGATGAACTCATCGCCCTCGACCTCCTCGCCGGCGCTGCCGCGCGGGATCACGAACGCCACGATCGCCTGGCCGGTCACCGGGTCGGTCGCACCGACCACCGCCGACTCGGCCACCTTCGGGTGCGACACCAGAGCCGACTCGACCTCGGTCGTGGAGATGTTGTGGCCGGACACGAGCATGACGTCGTCCACCCGGCCCAGCAGCCACAGGTCGCCGTCCTCGTCCTTCTTGGCGCCGTCGCCCGCGAAGTACAGGCCGTCGAACCGCGACCAGTAGGTCTTGACGTAGCGCTCGTCATCGCCCCAGATGGTCCGCAGCATCGACGGCCACGGCTCCTTGACCACCAGGAATCCGCCCCCGCCATTCGGGACGGCGGCCGCCTGGTCGTCCACCACGTCCGCGACGATCCCCGGCAGGGGCCGCATCGCCGCGCCCGGCTTACCCGCCGTCACACCCGGGAGCGGGCTGATCATGATGGCGCCCGTCTCGGTCTGCCACCAGGTGTCGACGACCGGGCACGTGCCCCCGCCGATGTTCTCCCGGTACCAGACGTACGCCTCGGGGTTGATCGGCTCACCGACGCTCCCCAGCACCCGCAGGGACGACAGGTCGTGCTGGGCCGGGAGGTCGTCCCCCCACTTCATGAAGGTGCGGATCGCGGTCGGCGCCGTGTAGAAGATCGTGACCTTGTACTTCTCGACGATCTCCCACCAGCGCGCCTTGTGCGGCGTGTCGGGCGTCCCCTCGTACATGACGCTGGTGGCCCCGTTGGCCAGCGGCCCGTAAACGAGGTAGGAGTGGCCCGTGACCCACCCGACGTCGGCGGTGCACCAGTAGACGTCGCTCTCCGGCTTCAGGTCGAACACCGCGTGGTGGGTGTAGGCCACCTGCGTCAGGTATCCGCCCGTGGTGTGCAGGATGCCCTTCGGCTTACCCGTCGTACCGGACGTGTAGAGGATGTACAGAGGGTGCTCTGAGTCGTGCGGCTCCGCGGTGTGCTGGTCGCTCTGCCGCTCCACCGCGTCATGCCACCACACGTCCTTGCTGGTCTCGGCGACCTCTTCCCCCGTACGCCGGACGACCAGCACGTTCTCCACCGAAGGCGTCTCGTTCACGGCCTCGTCCACCGTGGGCTTGAGCGCGGACGGCTTGCCCCGGCGGTAACCGCCGTCGGCGGTGATGACCAGCTTGGCCTGGGCGTCGTCGATACGGGTCTTGAGCGCGTCGGCCGAGAAACCGCCGAACACCACCGAGTGCGTGGCCCCGATGCGCGCGCACGCGAGCAGCGAGATCGGCAGTTCGGGAATCATCGGCAGGTAGATCGCAACGCGGTCTCCCTTACGCACGCCCAGTTCCAGCAGGGCGTTGGCCGCCTTGTTCACCTCGCGTTGGAGGTCGGCATAGGTAATGGTGCGCGTGTCCCCGGGTTCGCCCTCCCAGTGGAAGGCGACCTTCGCCCCGAGCCCGGCCTCGACATGCCGGTCCACGCAGTTGTACGCGACGTTCAGCTCGCCGCCCACGAACCACTTGGCGAACGGCGGGTTGCTCCAGTCCAGGACCTCGTCCCACCGCTTCGCCCACGTCAGCCGCTCCGCCTGCGTGGCCCAGAAGGCCAGCCGGTCCGCCGCCGCTTCGTCGTACGCCGCTGCGGTGACGTTGGCGGCCTCGGCCAGCTCCGCGGGCGGAGGGAAGCGCCGTGTCTCCTGCAGCAGGTTGGAAAGTGTCTCTTGACTCTGGCTCAACGCGTACTCCTTGCTGACGAAAGAGGGAAGCGCCTGGTGAGGCTCACTTCACCAGGGGGCAGTTCCACCCGCAAGCTTCCCAAAGCGTGAGCGCCCCGCGCTGGCGCCCAAAGCTCCGCTCTGGCTCCGCAAGGATGCTATGTGATGTCCGCCATAACCCTCTTGCCCCGGTCCCCGTATGCCGTGGCCCATCCCGGTGTGTGGAGTGGTGACCTCGTGATGTGGCCGGAAGGACGACCGCATAAGGTCGGGCGGGTGACCGATGCCTTCGCCCAAGTCGCGAACCTGCCCGGAGTGCCCGAGGCGGTAGCCGACGCACGCACCGCCGTCGACCGGCTCCTCGGCCATCGCATCCTCCGCCGTCGCAGCGCCGAGGTCTCCACCGAGTCCGCGCTGCGAGGCGCGCGCGCGTCCGCCGTCTTGGAAGGCGCCACGGTCACCCTGGACGAGCTGCGTACGGGGGAGACGCCGCACGACCCCGTCGTCCAAGGGGCGCTGCGCGTGTCCGCGGAACTCGGGACGTTGGCCGAGACATGGCGCAAGGCTCCCCGCCAGGTACTCGCCCGCCTGCACATCCTGGTCGCCGCCGACGCGGTCGACTCCGCCGAGCTGGGACGTCCGCGAAGCGAGGGACAGGACGCCAAGGACCTGCTGGGGCTCGGCGCACCGCCGTCCCCCGACGAGGTCGCGGGCAGGCTGGACACACTGAGCGGCCTCCTGACCCAGCCCACGCAGGCACCGGCCCTCGTGGTCGCGGCGCTCGTCCACGGTGAGCTGCTGACGTTGCGCCCCTTCGGGTGGGGAGACGGTGTCATAGCCCGCGCCGCCCAGCGCCTGACCATGGTCGCCCGGGGGCTCGACCCCAAGTCCTTGACCGCGCCTGAGGTCGGCCATCTCGAGCTCAGCGACGGATATGCCATCGCCCTGCGCGGTTACGCGTCGGGCACGTCCGAGGGGGTCACGGGCTGGATCCGCCACTGCGCGGACGCCACCGCGGCGGCCGCGCGTGATTCCCAGGCGATCTGTGAGGCGTTCCAGCGCGGCTGAGTGGCGTACGGTCGGCCGTATGCGCCTAGCCAGGGAGAGCCATGGTTGATCGCCTCCACGGCCGGCCCGCGCCGCCGACCGACACCACCGTCCGATCCGGCGACTGGGACTCCCGCGATCTGGCGGACGAAGAGCACACCCGGGTGCTGTTCATCGACATTGATATGACGGAGGCGCGCAGCGAGGGGGCGGTGTTCTCCGAGTGCACGTTCCGAGGCGTCCGGTTCAACGTCTCCACCCATACGTCCTCGGCGTTCCTCAACTGCACCTTCGTCCGCTGCGCCTTCTTCGACTCGACGTTCACCGGGTGCAAGTTCGTAGGGAGCCTGTTCGACGGCTGCACCCACGATCTGATGAAGGCGGACGGCGGCGACTGGTCGTTCGCCGGGCTCCCGGGTGCCGACCTGCGCAGATCGTCCTTCCGGGACGTCCGGCTCCGCGAGGCCGATCTGACCGCCGCGCGTTGCTCGGGAGCCGTCTTCCGCAACGTCGACCTGTCCGGCGCGCTGCTCCACAAGACCGACTTCACGGGTTGTGACCTACGGGGGAGCGAGTTGTCCTCGCTCGACCCCTACACGACCGAACTCCGGAACGCGATCATCGACCCGTACCAGGCCATTGTGATCGCCAACAGTCTGGGACTTGTCGTCCGGGACGCCTGACAGAGCGAACGGCGCCCCGTGGTTAAGGAGCGCCGTCGCCAGTCACGTCACACCGGGTTACCAAGCGTGCACCTCATATTCGTCGGAGCGGGTCAAGCCCGTCACGACGCGCCTCCCGCGGCTGGTCGCGCGTGGGTGCCCGGCTGCCGTGCTCGGACACTTGGTCCGTAGCACCTGTCTACGCCTCATTCGCCCAGATGACAAGGCCCCATTCGTAAAAGAGGCGCCCCAAAGGGGGAGAAGGGCGAACGGAACGGAGAGGGCCCCCACCGAGCCAGAAGGGGAGCGAGATACCTGAAAGTACTTCATTATTGGAGGAACCCACCAACCCCTCCGACCCGGAATCGATCACACTGAGTGATCGCCGCCAATTCGTGCCGGGGACAGAAGGATCTTTAGATCTCCTGTACGCTCCCCCTCCCGTCCGGATACCCTCCGATGGGGCGAGTCCATCGGGGGGCGAGCGCACCGCTCCACCCCCCGAAGTGGGCGATCATCCCAACCAGATGAGAAAATTCGTTACCCCGGGGACTACATTGCCGCTCGACGGAAGTCTCGCCGATCGGGCAGCATATGTTGTATCTGCCTAGACTGGAGACGGGGGCTTTGCGTCTCCTATAGATCAAACTGGCCGCGGCTTAGTTTGATCTGCCTCGAGAACTTTCTTGGAAAACGGGCCGGCTCTACCCCCCCGGAGCCGGACCGTTCGGCGACCCCCGCTCTCCCCCCCCGGCGGGGGTCGCCCTTATTGAGGCGGCCGGGCGGTGGCTATGGCCACCGCCCGGCCGATCTTCGAGTTATCCACAGGTTGAAGATCGGCTTCCCTTGGCCGTCCGGCGGCGCGCATGGTGGACGGGTCCGGAACGAGGGAGGGAACATGACCGCCGCCACCATGATCGCGACGCACGACCCGGCCATGGCCGACGACCTGCTGCGCCTCGCGGCCGCAGCCGACGTCCGGGCCGAGCTCATCCACGATCCGCGCCACGTGCGCCAGAGCTGGACCAGACCGACGCTCGTCCTGGTCGGATCCGATCTGGCCCCCGCGATCGCCGACGCGGCCCCGTCCCGCCGCCACGGCGTCGTCCTGGTCACCCGCGAGGCCCCCACCTCGGCCGACTACCGCAGCGCCCTCGACGTCGGCGCCCAAGACCTCGTGCTCCTGCCCGACCACGAGAGCTGGCTGATCGACGCCATGGCCAGTGCCGCCGAACCCGACGCGATCCACGGCACCACCATCTGCGTCACGGGCGCCCGAGGAGGCGCGGGCGCCAGCGTCCTGGCCGCCGCCCTCGCCTTCACCGCCACCCGAACCGGCCTGCACACCCTCCTGATCGACGGCGACCCTCTGGGCGGCGGCCTCGACCTCGTCCTCGGCCTGGAAGGTCACGAAGGTGCCCGCTGGCCCGACCTGGCCGAACGCCGCGGCCGCCTGAGCGCCTCCACCCTGCGCGACGCCCTGCCGAACACCGGTGATCTCTCCCTGCTCTCCTGGCGCCGAGGCGTCCCCGTCCCGCTCACACCCGAGGCGACCACGACCGTCCTGGACGCGGCGGCCCGAGCCTTCGACCTCGTCGTCGTCGACCTCCCCCGCTACCCGACCGACCTGACCCCTTCGGCCCTGAATGCCGCCCTCGTCACCTACCTCCTGGTTCCCGCCGAGGTACGGGCCACCGTCGCCGCCAACACCGTGGCCACCCTTCTCCGCCCCCAAACACCCAACCTCCGCCTGCTGGTCCGTCTCCCCGCCCCGGGCGGCCTCACCCCAGAAGCCATCGCCAAGTCTCTGGACCTCCCCCTGACCGGCACCATCCCCCACGACCGCCGCCTCCCCGCGTCCCAGGAGGAAGGCACCCTGCCCCACCTCACCCGCCGAGGCCCGCTAGCCACCCTGTGCGCCAACCTCCTAGCCACCCTCGACCTCACCCCCGACCACCCACAACCAAAAGCCGCCTAACCCACCATCTCCATCACCCACCCCAGCCCACCCACCCCAGCCCACCCACCCCAGGTCACCCCACCCAGGTCACCCCACCCAGGTCACCCCACCCCAGGTCACCCCAGCCCACCCCCGCCCACCCCAGCCCAGGCCAGCTCACCCCAGCCCAGCCAGCGACGTTCGACCCGAGCCGCGACCCGCCTGGTCACGACCCTGCCGCAGGGCGATCGACGCCCCACCGAGCCAGGACAGCCCCCCGTCAGGGGCTGGCTGTTGCCCCATCCACGTGGAGTCCACTTCCGTGCCCGCATTCTGTGTCGCTTGCTGCCCCACCACCCGCCCCGGTCTGCTCTCCCCCTGGTCCGCTCTCGTCCCGCTCTGCTCTCGGCCCGGTCCGCTCTTGCGCTGGCCTGCTCTTGCGCCGGTCAAGCACCGCGACGGTCTGGCGCACCAGCGCCGATCCGCCGCCCGTCCAGTCCCACCACGTGTCGCGTCCACCACGGCTCGCGTCCACCACGGCTCGCGTCCACCACGGCTCGCGTCCACCACGGCTCGCGCCTGCCCCGGCTCGCGTCCACCACGGCTCGCGCCTGCCCCGGCTCGCGTCCACCACGGCTCGCGCCTGCCCCGGCTCGCGTCCACCACGGCTCGCGCCTGCCCCGGCTCGCGTCCACCACGGCTCGCGCCTGCCCCGGCTCGCGTCCACCACGGCTCGCGCCTGCCCCGGCTCGCGTCCACCACGGCTCGCGCCTGCCCCGGCTCGCGTCCACCACGGCTCGCGCCTGCCCCGGCTCGCGTCCACCACGGCTCGCGCCTGCCCCGGCTCGCGTCCACCACGGCTCGCGCCTGCCCCGGCTCGCGTCCACCACGGCTCGCGCCTGCCCCGGCTCGCGTCCACCACGGCTCGCGCCTGCCCCGGCTCGCGTCCACCACGGCTCGCGCCTGCCCCGGCTCGCGTCCACCACGGCTCGCGCCTGCCCCGGCTTGCGCCCACCACGGCTGTGCAGGCCTCGCCAGCGTCGGCCCTCGCCCGGTCAGCCGCTGCCCGCGCCGGTCCTGTCTCCCTCCAGGCGGGCTCGTGTCTTCGGAGGAAGGCGGCGAACTCGCACGGTGGACGTCGTCTTGGTCCAGCAGCAAGGTCGCCAGTGGCGCCGGGAGGCGGGCTGTCGCGGTGTGCAGCGAGGCGTGCCCATCAGCTCATTCGGGGCGTGGGGTGCACGTCCCACTCATTCAAGGAGGACGAAGTGAATCGGTTTTCTGAAGCGGTGCGTGAGCGGTTGGCTGACGCGGGGGACGAACCGACGGCTGGACGGGTTGCGGCTGCCTTGCGGGCGGAGGAGCGCTTGCTCGGCGATCGGGAAGTCTTGGCGCTGGCGGACGAGTTACGAGCCGAGTTCGTCGGCGCAGGGCCGCTGGAGCCGTTACTCCGCGCTCCGGAGGTCACGGACGTGCTGGTGAACGGCGCTGGTGAAGTGTGGGTGGACGCTGGCGCGGGCCTTGTTCGCACCACCACCCGGTTCCAGGACGAGGCCACGCTGCGGCGGCTCGCCCAGCGGTTGACCGCTGCCGCCGGACGAAGGCTCGACGATGCCTCGCCCTACGCGGACGCCCGGCTGCCCGGCGGGATACGGCTCCATGCCGTGCTGCCTCCAGTCGCCGCGAACGGGACGTGTCTGTCGCTCCGATTGCCCCGGCGGCGCGCGTTCACCTTCGATGAACTCGTTGCGGCTGGTGCGGTCCCACCCGAGGGCGCCGCCCTCCTTGAGGCCCTGATCGCGGCCCGCGTCGCGTTCTTGGTCACGGGAGGTACCGGGACGGGCAAGACCACACTGTTGAGCTGCCTGCTATCGACCGTCGACCCCCGGGAGCGGCTCCTCCTTGTCGAGGACTCCGCCGAGCTCGCTCCGCATCATCCACATGTCGTGCGGCTGGAGACGCGTCCCGCCAATGTCGAAGGGGCAGGCGGGGTGACGCTCCATGATCTCGTCCGCCAGGCCCTCCGTATGCGTCCGGACCGACTGGTGGTCGGGGAGGTGCGAGGTGCTGAGGTCGTAGATCTTTTGAGCGCATTGAACACCGGACACGAAGGTGGTTGCGGCACGCTGCACGCGAATGCTCCCGCGGATGTTCCCGCACGCCTCGAAGCGCTCGCCTGCGCGGCTGGTCTGAGCCGGGAGGCCGTCCACAGCCAGATCGCGGCGGCATTGGAGATCGTGGTCCATCTTGTGCGCGAGCCCGCCGGAGGCATCCGTCGAGTCGCTGAGGTCTGCCTCCTCAGACGAGGGGAGGACGGTCTAGTCGGTGTCGTGCCTGCTGTCTCGTTCACGGCGGCCGGTGGACTAACGAGGGGCGTTGGTGCCGACGCCTTGGCGTCGCGTCTCAATCATCAATGGTGGTCATGATGACGAGAACGCCTCGTTGTCTGAGAGCTGTGAGTGCTCCGGCCGCCGCCACGTGGAATCGATGCTCAGCCATCCCGAGATGGTTCATCCGTTCGGCCGTGGATGCTCATCGGGGCGTCGGGTCTTCGGTGAGCTGGCCGTCTCCTGGCTTCGAGGAGGCGTCGTGATTTGGGCTCTCGTCCTGGCGGCGCTTAGTGCGGCTGGTCTCGTCTGGCTCTGGGCCGCCCCGCCTGCGGCGAATCGTCGTTTGGAGCAGGTGCTTGTCCCCATGAGCCAGACGAGTATCTGGACCAGGGGCAATCTTCATCGAGCTGTCCGGACGCGGATCTATCGGTTTCGGGAGCGGAAGAAGCGTGCCGAACGGTGGCGGGGCGCGGTCATCGAACTGTGCGACGGGATGGCTGCCGAGCTCATCGCCGGCCGGGCCCCCGATGAGGCATTCAAGGCAGCGGCCGCTGTGCTTGACGGTGAGATCGCCGCCGCCCTCCTCAGTACTGGTGACCACCCCGACCCTGCATCTGGCGAAGCTTTGAATGCGACTGTGTCCTCCTCGAAGGCTGGTTCTGGGATTGACGATCCAGCCATGGCGGCATCCGGGCCGCCTCGATCTGATCGGGGTTCAGCGCCGCGACGAGCTGGTTCAGCGAACTCGGTCTTCGCTTCGCGACGCCATGCTGGGAGGCGGTCGCTCGGTGGGCCCGTGCCAGCTGGTGTTCCACCTGGACGAAATCGGGGGCCTCGGGCCTGGGCCGACGGCTCGGAAACGGGGATCGGTGGTGGTTCGGTCGCGATGACCGAGCTGTTGGAACGACTGAGCGAACGTCCCGGGGCTGAGGGGCTTCGATTGCTCGCCGCGTGTTGGCGTGTCGGGGCCGAGCGGGGCGGCACGCTCGCCACCGTCCTGGACGGGTTGGCGGAGGCCCTCCGAGACGACGAGGCGCAACGTCAGGAGGTCGCGGTTCAGCTCGCTGGGCCGAGAGCCACGGCTCGCCTGCTGGCGGTCCTGCCGGTGCTCGGGCTGGCCATGTCCGCGGCGATGGGAGGCAACCCGCTGGTCTTCCTGTTCACGACGCTTCCAGGCGTGGCCTGCTTGGTCGTCGGGGTGGGGCTCGACCTCACCGGGCTCTGGTGGACCCAGCGACTCGTCCAGTCGGCTGAGACTCCCCGATGACTGGCCCTGGCTTCTGCCTTCTCCGGGCCCTGTGCGTCCAGGAACTCCTCGTAGCGCTCGGTGCGGAGCCGACCCGGGTGACCGCCTTCACCGGATGCCGCGTGGGTCGTACTCGACGGCGAGCGTCCGAGGTCAGCCCCGGATCGCGGCCTTGGCCGTCACATACGGGGCGCACCCCGGCACGGTCTGAGGTTGGCACTCGGAGAATGCGGTGGACCGCTCCTGGCGCTGCGACGCGACGTGTTCGGGGGCGTCGAGGCTCGCGTCTTGAGCGGGCGGCGAGGCCGGGGGCGGCGCTGACGTAACTCAGCGGCCTCGGAATGAACCTTTGGAGGAATGTGGACGATTGTCGGAGTCGGAGTCGGAGTCGGAGTCGGGGTCGGGGTCGGGCGTGGGCTCGTCCTGCCAGGCGGACCCAGGTTGTGGCGCGATGGGTCCCTTCGTGGTTGGTCGAGAGCATCGGCATGCGCGCCAGAAGCGACCGCGCGGCGGACGTGAGGGTCTCGGCGGGCAGCGTCTCGGCGTTGGCGGCGGTCCGCAGCGTGTGGACGCTGGGCAGCCCGGCGGTCCCGGGCAGCGAACGCGGCCTGCTTCCGGTGGCCAGCAGTGGGGTGGCCCATCTCTCGGTTGCCATGAGAGGAGGCCGCCCACTGCGGATTGGTTGCGGGTTCTGCGCGGACGTCGCCGATGACCTCGCGGCCGAGGCTGTCCCCGTCGCGTGGAGCGGTCTCGGCGGAACCCGTTGGGACGCACGCGGCGCGCGTTCTTGGCTGAGGCGTCCACAGGAAGGTGAGTTGGTGAAGCCATGCTTTGGTTGGTTCTGACCTGTGCGGCGGTGTGCGGATTTCTCTGGCCGCGCGGAGACTCGCCAGCGGTTCGGCGACTGATGCGCCTTCGATCAGCCCTGAAGCGTGAAGGTGCAGAGGCGTGTCGCAGCTGTGGCGTAGCGCCTGCCAAGCTCGACCGTGGTCCAGCTCGTGGGGCACGCGAATGTGGTTGCCCGGCGTCCGACCATGATCCTTCGAGTGAGGTTGGCGGGACCGAGCGGCAGCGGCGCGAGAGCTTCATGCGGCTCGGCGCGGCCGCGATGGTCGGCTTGGTTTGCGCCATCACGTTAGGCGGGATGGTCGGCGCCGTGGTCGGGCTCCTGGCTGCGGTGGCCGTCGGGCGCTCGTTCGGTCGGCTTGGTCGAATCGAGGAGCGGCGTCGACGGGCCCGGCTGATCGCGGATCTTCCGGTCGCGGTGGATCTTCTGGCCGCGTGCTTGAGAGGCGGGTCGCCGTGGAGCGAGTCCGTCGAGGCTGTAGCGGACGCGGTCGGAGGACCTTTGGGGGACGAACTGCGCGGTGTCGCCGTCCAGATTCGACTCGGAGTGGATCCGGCTCATGCCTGGCGGGCTCTTGCGGAAGATCCGACCCTGGCTCCGCTTGCTCGTACCGCCGTGCGGGCGGTCCATAGCGGTGCCGCACTGGCGCCGACGCTGGCCAGGCTGGCCCGTGACCAACGCAGAACCGCTCGCATGGACGCGGCCGCACGAGCGCGCGCCGCCGGGATCCGGGCTCTGGCGCCCCTCGGCCTTTGCTTCCTTCCGGCGTTCGTGATGCTCGGCATCATTCCGGCCGTCGCCGCGATCGCGTCCACGATCATGATCCCTTGGTAGCGAAGCTGAGGGCCAAGCCCGTCCAGACCTTGGTCACGTCCACCAAGGGGCCCAAGCGCGGCCTCGTGTCCGTCACGCAGGACGACGCGTTCGGCGACGTCGGAGAGCTGTTGTCCGGCAGTTGCCTTTCGACGGTTCCGCGCGGGTGCGGTGTGGTCCTGCCTGCCGCCGTGGCGTCGTGAGCACTGAGCGTGTATCCGCTGGTGGGCGGGCGGCACATCGAGGGGCTCAGCCGGGTGGGCTTGGCCGAGTTGGCGTAACGGGACGGTGAGAGCGCCGTCTGATCCTTGACTGGGAGACGGAGCGAACGATGCCGCTCATCTTCGTGGTGTGGGCGGCCCGAGGCGTGTGCGGACAAGGCGTAACCACCACCCGAGGCAGGCCCGATCCCTGCTGCGGCCGGGGTGGCCCAGGACCCATGTCTGGCTGCGACTTCTACGCCATCGCCGAAGACCGACGCAGAGCATCTGGGATCGTCCGATCGATGTGGATCTTGGTTAACAAGAGTTGAACGTGATCATTTTGATCTTGCTGTGGGTGTATGTGCCGCATAGCTTCGAACCAAGATCATCTACAAGGAGGTCTCGATGTTCAGCAGGAAGCTCGCCGTCGGGTTCACCGCCGTGGTCGGAGGCGCAGCCCTCTCGACCGCGTTCCAGGTGCCTGCCCACGCGGCGACCTGGTACAACCTCGTCAACTACAAGAGCAGCAAGTGCCTGTCGATCGAGGGCGGCGGCAGCACGTCCAACGGCGCGAACGCGATCCAGTGGTCGTGCAACGACGGCTGGGAGCAGGTCTGGCGCTGGTCGGGCAGCCAGCTCATCAACGGAAAGAGCGGCAAGTGCCTGTCCGTCAGCGGCGGCGGAAGCACCTCCAATGGCGCGGAGGTGATTCAGTGGTCGTGCAACGGCGGCGCCGAGCAGAGCTGGAGCTACCGTTCCTCGGGCGGCCTGATGGTCAACGGGAAGAGCGGGAAGGTCCTGTCCCTCGCGAATGGCGGCAGCACGTCCAACGGGACGAAGGCGATCCAGTGGTCGTACAACGGCGGCGCCGAGCAGGCATGGGTCTTCTCCGCAAAGTATGAGGACGCCTAAGCACGCAGATTCTGCGCTGACGTTGGGGCGAGGCGGACTGCGGATACCCAATAAGGCCAGCCGCGTGCAGGCCTGAGTCGGGTGGACGCAGGCACGCCGGCGCCTCGTCCCCTCCGTCGTCCAGTGAATCTGCCACGCCGTCACAGACGCGGGCACGAATCGAATTGACCCAGGTATGCGCCTAGGGCGTAGAGAAACCCCTTAAAAATAGGACCTGCCCTGGATGCTGGTGAGCTTCGATCTCTGAACTTGCTGCTCTTGTCACCGGGCTCTGGACTACATACCGCCCTACTTCCGTACCTGTCGGGCCCGGGCTTCCCTCGTCCAGTAGGCCCCGCCGCTCATCGCACAGGGAACTCAATCCGCGGGCTCCTCTTGGCTCGGGCAAGGGTTGGCCGTGGCGACGGGCGGTTCGCCGGGTTCCGGAGCAAACCCCGCCCCGAGAGAAGACGCATTGAGTAGAGCGTCGTCCCAAGTCAGGTAAGCCCTCGTGCGATTCAGAAAGTTATCCACAGAACGCGGTTCGAGTGTTGGTGAGGTGTGCGCTGCAGCAGCCTTGATGCAGGCGCCGGGCCGGCGCCGCGAAACGTCGGAAGGAGACTGCAATGAGGGTGATCAGGGCGGCCATGCGCCGCTGGCGCACCTCGGCAAATGACCTGGGGATGTCGACCGCCGAATACGCGGTGGGCACCATCGCGGCGGCAGCCTTCGCCGGGCTCCTGTTCAAGATCGTGACCAGCCCCGAAGTTAGGGCGCTCCTTTTCTCGATCATCAAGAAAGCGCTGCAGCTGACCGGCTGAAGGATGAGGATTCGCCGCGAAGCCTTCGATCAGCCACAGCGTGGTGCGGTTGTGGCGGGCGCCCCCGGTGACCACGTGGGTGAGTTCGCAGGTGAGAACGACATCGCCATCGAGCCGACCGAGCCGGTCGAATGTGCCAGAGGCAACGGCGATCCGCTGCGGAGACACGGCGGCCAGCGCGACCGAGGGATGGTCACGGTGGAGGTCGCTCTTGCGCTGCCATCACTCGTCCTGGTCACGGCTGTCGCCCTATGGGGCGTCTCGATTGCTTCTGTCCACCTGGCCTGCCTGGACGCAGCGCGCAGCGGCGCGCGCGCCACAGCCCGAGGAGAACCTCTCCCGGAGGTCAAGGCGTTCGTCGAGCGAGCACTGCCACCCGAGGCGGAGGTGCAAGTGAGGCGGGACGACACAACCTCGAAGGTCGAAATCACCGTCCCCATCCGTGCACCGGGCCCCTCTGGCCTACCTCCGTACACGATTCACGTCGGAGCGGCCGCGGCAACCGAACCCATCACACAGGCTCCAACACCCGGGAGGCCCATGCCCCAAGACAATCGCCCAGCCCCAGAGCCTCCCACCAGGAGCAAGTCTCATGAACCGTAGAAACAGACCATCTGCATGTTCGGGCTGTGCCGCGCTTCCGTGTAGGGGTGGACGCTCTGGATCCATGAGTGGGGGACCTGCGCTCTGCATCTGGCCTGTCGCACTCGGCCTTTGGGGCTCTCGGCCTGCGGTTCCGGACGCCGATTGAGCGGTCGCGCCTAAGCCAGGCGGTTTTGTGCGCTGCGGCTAGGTGCAAGGCATCGGCGTAACCGTCTGCCAACCACGACCGGCTCACGCTCCGTGATGCCGATGGATCCGCAGACCCCATGGAGACCTCATTCGAGTGGGAGGGCGGAGAGGCAGCCACTCGGAGTTGGGGAGGCGTCTCCGCGGGAGAAGAATCCGCGCCTCGCGGTGACTTCGTTTGGTGTCCTGGATGCGGCGAACGCAATGCCGGACGTCCCGTCTGGGCCTTAGAGATGGGGGTTGGACTTCCGACGGGAATTCGACGTGGATCGGTGAGGAGTTGCGAAGGGAGTGGATCGGAGGTGGATGAGCGGGATCGAGGATCGGGGACGCTGTGGGCTGTGGCGTTCCTGGCCATCATCTGGCTGGCAGGTATGGCGGCGATGACAGTGGGAGGGGTGAGGGTGGCTCGGCAGAAGGCGGATGCGGCGGCTGATCACGCTGCCCTGGCAGCCGCGACTCGGGCGGCTGAGGGGCAGGCCGTGGCTTGTCTGGCTGCGGGGCGGATTGCCTCCGACGCGGGCGGGAAGCTGTCCAAATGCCATGTTCGCGGCATGTTCGCGGATGTCTCGGTGACCATGGCGGTCAAGGTGGCGATATTGCGTGAAGGTATGAGGGTCGACGCACGCGCAAGGGCTGGTCCGGCCGGGTTCGAGGGCGTACCCTGGTCGCTCGCCGATCGTTGCGGCGCGTGCTCCCAATCGCGGGAGATTCATACGGAGAGTGACATGGTTCGGAGCCGGTCATGAGCTGCCCCCGTTTGTCACCTTCCTGTGACTTTTATTACCGGGTGGTACGTTACGCTTCGGTAAGCGCACAGGTACCACCTGACCCGGCGGCTGCATTGGCCCACCGTCCCGGACCTCTTGAGGCGCCGGGCGGGGCGAGTGGCGGGCGGATGGTCCGATGAAAGGGATGAGGCCGTGACCAGGATTCGCAGGATCGGTGCAATCGCGCTCGCGGCACCCCTTGCGATGGCTTTCCCGGTACTCGGTGCGGTGGTGCCTGCACAGGCTGCGACGACCAGTGTCATCACCCCGCAGCAGAATGCCGTGATCACGAGCGGGTCGGAAATCACCGCCCGGGCGCACTTCGACTTCGCGCTGAAGATGCAGCTGCGAGCCGTCATGCCCGGGTCGGGCGACACGTTCCTCACCGAACGTGGCGGTGCCGGCTCCCTGTCCGCGCCCATTCCTCTGCGCCAGAACGGCACGTACAAGGTTTATCTGAAGGGCTGGCCGAGCGGCCACGTCTACGACTCCAACACCTTCACCGTGCGCATTCCTCCGGCGACCCCGAGCGGTGTCTCGGCCTCGACCTCCGGCGGCAAGGTGGTCGTGAACTGGAACCTCGGCCTTGAGGACGACCTCTCCGGTTACACAGTCAGTGCGGGCTCGGCCGGTTCTAAGAGCGGCTCGGCCAGCAGCCTGTGCTCTGGGACGACTTGCTCGACCTCGTTCAGCGTTCCGTCGAACGCGCGGGGCAGCCTTCCCGTGCAGGTGCGCGCGAAGCGTCCGAGCGGTACCGGCGGCTCCGTCTACTCGACCACGGCCTCGGCCACCGTCACGATCGGCGGCGGTAGCAACAGCGGCGGTGGTCCCAGCGACCTGCCGCCCGGTTCGGGCGACCTTCCGCCGGGCACGACGTCGCCGAGCCCGTCCACGCCGCTGACTCCGTTCAACAACCAGTCGCCGGTCACGCTCCCGTCCGTCCAGCCCGACGGCGCCACCCCGGGATTCACTTATCCGACGCCGCAGGTCCTGAACCCGACCGCACCGCGAGCTAAGAACGTCGCGGCGACCGACGAACTCCAGTGGGGCAAGAGCATCGGGATCGCCCTCGTCCTCCTCATCGTCGCCGCGCACCTGGGCACCTGGACCCGCAGCCTGCGCGTCGCCCAGACCGGTGTGAGCCACCAGGGCATGGCGGCCCGGATCGCGCGAGGCGGAACCGGCCGCAAGCGCGTCAAGAAGTCCCGCGAGCACATCGCCCGCGCCGAGGCACTGGCCAAGACCAGCACCCTCACTCCTCCGGTCAAGCCCACCGGCGCCGCAGGCGGCAAGCAGGGGCAAAAGACGGGCGACAAGCGCCCCCGTAGGGCCGACCAGGCCCCCAAGCCGAACGCGCCGTCCAGCAAGATCACACGCCGCCCCGCCACCCTCGGCCGCGACTCCAGCGGAGTCAGCGTCCGCATCGCCAAGCCCAACGCCGGAACTTCTCCGGCCCCCAAGCCCGGCGCCCAGCCCAAGAAGTCCTCGCGCCGTCGCCGTTCCAAGTAGATCCCACCGCACAGCCGAAGCCCCCCTGCACGCTCACCGCTCGGGACCTGCGGCCATCACCGATTTCCGAGGCGCCACGCCTCAAATTGGTGCGATGGAGCCAGGCATCCCGCATTATGCTTCCGCCGCCGCCGCTCCGCCGCCGCTCCGCCGCCGCTCCGCCGCGTCTGGGGCCCTCATTCGCTCCCGGCGCCTTGTGTTGCGCGATTCGCGTGCTAGGTCGGTCCTCGGGCCGTGTGTTGTTGCACTTCGCGGCCTCGCGTGGCGTGGTCCGCAGGCGCGGTCGTGCTCACCCTCGGTTGGATGCCTTCTTCTCGTCCTGGCGTGGGGGTGGTTGAGGCGGGACGGGGTGGCGTTTTTGGTGGTGAAGGCACCGTCCCCGGCGCGGGGTGAGTCCCCCCGGCGATGGCTAGAACGTGCTCATGCCTTTCATCCGCTCGGGGAGTTCGTGGGGGAACGGAGGAGGCGTCCGAGCATGTCGGATCGGTGAGCGTGGGCGGCGCTCTTCCGTTGGCCCAGTTCGGCGTTCGCGGCTCCGTGTTTCCGCGCTCGCGTGCCTGGGCTTTGCCCTTTGGGCGGGCGCTCCCGGGGTGCCTTTGCGCCGGTGTGGCTGCTGTGGAGTTGGAGTGCTGTTGTCAGAGCCTGCGGTTGTGGAGTCGTGGAAGCGCAGGCTTTGGGGGTGGGTGGTGGGTTAGGCGGGGGCTTGGTGGAGGAGGTGGGCTAGGAGGGTTAGGGCGCCTTGTTTGTCTAGGGGGTCGTTGCCGTTGCCGCATTTGGGGGACTGGATGCAGGAGGGGCAGCCGGTTTCGCATTCGCAGGAGGCGATGGCGTTGCGGGTGGCGCTTAGCCATTCGGGGGCGTCGGCGTAGCCACGTTCGGCGAAGCCGGCGCCGCCTTCGTGGCCGTCGTAGACGAAGACGGTGAGGAGGCCGGTGTCGGGGTGGAGGGCGGTGGAGACGCCGCCGATGTCCCAGCGGTCGCAGGTGGCGAACAGGGGGAGCAGGCCGATGGAGGCGTGTTCGGCGGCGTGGGCCGCGCCGGAGAGGTCTGGGACGTCTTCGGTCTGGTCGGCGGTGAGCGTCCACCAGACGGCTCGGGTGCGGAGGGTGCGGGGCGGGAGGTCCAGGGGCTTCTCGCCGAGCATCTCGTTGGTCTGGAGGCGGCGCATCTGGTAGGCGACGACCTGGCGGGTGACCTCGACGGTGCCGAAGTTGAGGGTGGCCTCGCCCCAGGAGGTCGTGCGCAGCCGCTCGACGATCTGGATGTCGGTGACGTCGCGGGCGGTCGTGGAGTAGTCGGGGTCGGCGGGGTCGACCAGGGCCACGGAGTCGTCGAGGTCGAGGGTCTGGACGATGTACGAGTCGCCCTGGTGGATGTAGATCGCGCCCTCGTGGACGGTGGAGTGGGAGGACGCCTCGTCGACCGTCCCGAGCAGGCGTCCGGTACCGGACTCGACGACCTGGACGGGGGCACCGCCCGCGCCGCGGATATCGGCCAGGTCGGCGGCCCTGTCGCGGCGCGTCCAGAACCAGCCGGCGGGACGGTGCCGGAGCAGCCCGCGTCGCACCAGGTCGGGCAGCAGGTCGGCGGTGGAGGGGCCGAAGAGGGTGAGGTCGGAGTCGGTGAGGGGGAGCTCGGACGCCGCCGCGCACAGGTGCGGCTGGAGGACGTAGGGGTTGTCCGGGTCGAGCACGGTGGCTTCGACGGGGTTGCCGAAGATCGCCTCGGGGTGGTGGACGAGGAAGGTGTCGAGCGGGTCGTCGCGGGCGACCAGGACGGCCAGGGCGGACTGTCCCGAGCGGCCCGCGCGTCCGGCCTGCTGCCAGAGGGACGCGCGGGTGCCGGGCCAGCCGCAGACGAGGACGGCGTCGAGGCCGGAGACGTCCACGCCGAGTTCGAGGGCGTTGGTGCTGGCCAGGCCGAGGAGCGCGCGGGAACGGAGGTTGGCTTCGAGGGCGCGGCGCTCTTCGGGGAGATAGCCCGCGCGGTAGGCGGCTACCTGGTCGGTGAGTTCGGGGGCGGCCTCGTGGAGCGCGCGTTTGGCGCTGAGCGCGACGGACTCGGCGCCGCGTCGGGATCGGACGAAGGCGAGGGTCTGGACGCCCTCGACCACCAGGTCCGCGAGGAGGTCGGCCGCCTCGGCCGTGGCCGTCCTGCGGATGGGGGCGCCTTGTTCGCCGCGTAGTTCGGTTAGCGGGGGTTCCCAGAGGGCGAAGGTCGCGGGCCCCCGGGGGGAGGCGTCGTCGTCGACTGCGATGACGTCCAGGCCGGTAAGGCGTGAGGCGGCTTTGGCCGGCTCCGAGGTCGTGGCGGACGCCAGGATGAAGGTGGGGTTGGCGTTGTAGCGGGCGCATATGCGGCGTAGGCGCCGGATGACCTGGGCCACGTGGGAGCCGAACACGCCTCGGTAGCCGTGCGCCTCATCGATGATCACGTAGCGCAGGCGGCGGAGGAACGCGCTCCACCGGCCGTGGCTGGGCAGGATCGAGCGGTGCAGCATGTCCGGGTTGGTCAGGACGTAATTGGCGTGCTGACGGATCCAGGTGCGCTCGTCGTGGGGCGTGTCCCCGTCGTAGGTTGCCGCGCGCACACGGGTCAGACGGAAGCCGCGTAGGGCGCGGAGCTGGTCCGAGGCCAGAGCTTTGGTCGGGGAGAGATAGAGGACAGTGGCCTCGTCGTCATAGATCGCCGCGACGGACGGCAGCAAATAGGCCAGCGACTTGCCCGAGGCGGTCCCTGTGGCGATGATCACAGAGCGTCCCGCCCGGGCGTGCTCGGCGGCTTCGGCCTGGTGAGTCCATGGGGCGTCGACGCCGTCGGCGGCGAGCCGGTCGATCAGCAGGTCGGTCGACCAGTCCGGCCAGCCCGTGCGACGCCCTTCACGTGCGGGAACGCGCTCGACATGGGTGATGCGGTCGCGGCGGGAGGGGTCGGCGAGGAGCCGGTCCAGGGGGGAAGAAGATCTTTGGACGCCCATCAGGTTTTCAGTGTGCCAGCATGGGCACAACTACGGGAACGCCCCGGCGCCGGTGGTCCCGTTCCCCATGCCCTGACTGACAGATCAGCAGGTCAGACGGGATGGCGCGAAGTTTCGCCCGAGTCGGCGATTAGCTGCGTACGCGACGCCGGAGCGTGGTTGAATTCGGGCGGAGTTCCGTGGCCCCGACCCCCGGTTTTCGGAGGCTCGGCGGTCTCGGGATCAGAGTGTGCTGTACGGCGCTGGAGGACCTGTGGACCTGAAGGTGAACGACTACACCACCGACGATGGCCTCACCGTCATCAACGTGGAAGGTGAGATCGACGTCTACACGGCGCCGAAGCTTCGCGAGAAGCTCATTGACCTGGTCAACAAGGGCAAGTTCCACCTGCTGGTTGACATGGAGAAGGTCGAGTTCCTCGACTCGACGGGCCTCGGCGTGCTGGTCGGCGGCCTCAAGCGCGTCCGGGCGCACGACGGCTCGCTGGAGCTGGTGTGCACCCAGGAGCGCATCCTCAAGATCTTCCGCATCACCGGCCTGACCAAGGTCTTCGGCATCCACGACTCGATCGCGGACGCCGAGGAGAAGCGCAAGGGTGCCAAGTAGCGGCGCCGCGGACATGGCGACCGTCGAGCTCTCTTTCAGCGCGCTGCCCGTGCACGTCCGGACGGCGCGGCTGATCGTCACCGCTGTGGCACGCCGCAGCGGTGTCGCCGAAACCTTGCTGGACGAGGTGCGGCTTGCGGTCGGCGAAGCCTGCTCCCGGGCCGTGGAGGCACATGCCCTGCGCTGTCCGGACGAGCCGGTGAGGTTGGAACTGACCGGCGACGGCCGGCGGTTCGAGGTCAGCGTGAGCGACTCCGTCCCGGCCGACGAGGAGACCGGTGGCCTACCCAAGATGGCGGCCCCGGAGGACGGGTTCGAGCACGCGTGGAACGACGGCACGGCCGAGCTGGGCCTGGCCGTCATCGCCGGTCTCGCCGACGATGTGGAGATCGCCGCGACCCCCAAGGGCGTTCAGATCCGGATGAGCTGGCCGGTGGCGGAGACCCCGTCCCCCTGAACCGCCACCCTTGAGGCCGTCCCGGCCCCAGACGACCGAAGGCCCCGCCATCCGCGGGGCCTTCGTCTTGCCCCGGGGGGGCGTCATCCCCGGGCGGGACGGTGGCGGCGTTGGTAGGAGAGGGTCACGGCGGCTAGGAGCGGGGCCCAGGCGACCAGGGGGAGATAGACGAAGCCGACGAGGGTGTGTCCCGTTGGGGTCATGTCGTCGTGCGGCATTGCCCACCAGAAGAGGAACGGCGTCCACAGGACGGCAAGGGCGCCTACGCCGAGCCAAGCAGGCACTAGGACGGTGCGGCGCCGGATGGGCCTGCCCCCGATTAGCGGAACCCAACTCGGCACGACCTCGCCCCAGCGATGAACCAGGCCGAGCGTCAGCAGGGCCGCGAGCTCGCTGAGAAGGCTGAGGGCGATCAGGTAGGCCGGCCCCCATGCTCCCGAAGGGCTGATGCCTTCGTAGCCGTCCTCGGTGTAGCCGAGCCGGAAGCCGGACGCCAGCCCGAGCCTCCAGATGGTCGAGGGCAGGACGGCGAGCGCCACCGAGTGGGCCGTCCAGCGGGCCCAGCGCGGAGCGGGCAGGGGCGCGTTGACGGACGGGGCGGGGGTGGCGAGACGCAGCGGGCCGGTCATGCTGATCATCCTGTTCGCGCCTCGCCGCACCCGCTTCCCGCCAGAGGGGTAGCTGCCTCCCCCGAATGGACGAGCCAACGGCGTCCACCCAGCCGTCCCGGTCGGAGAATCGAGCCTGCCACAAATGCAAGGGAGCCTCCCCGGGGCGGACGGGCCGAGCCGGGGATCGGACGGCTTTGGGGCGGGGCCGGTTCGGAGTGGTGGCCGGGATGTGAGATCGTTTTGGAGACGATCTTGGAATGGTCAATTTCGGGCGGCCCGAATTCACGATCTTGGTCCGGCTCAAACAGGACGAGATTTAAGCGCCCCGCCCCGCGACAAAGATCGTTTGAGAGTCAAGGTATCCAAGAGGTAAGAACATACTTATCCTTGCTGACCTGCGCCAACGCGGACTACTCCGGCCTTCAGGTCAAATTGCGGGCAAAAATCGATTGCTTTTTCATGACGTCGCCATGAAGTAGCAGAGAGGCTTCTCTTCCAGACGGGGCGTGCGTAGACTCCCCGCACCCGCGTCGCCGTGCGAGGCGTCTAAAGGGTCACCCCGCGGGGTACGCGGTAAAGATCGTCTTTAAGGCGATCGAGATCGCAACGCCCCTGTCGAGGAGGACGGATGTCTGGGCTTTCCCTGTCAAGCCCGGCCGGCGCAGAAGTGGATCTCGGCGGCGGCGACCTCACCCTGGTCGTCGTCGTCGGAGTGGTCGCGCTGCTGGCACTGGCCGTCGCCGCGGGACTGGTTCGCGAAGTACTGGCCGCCGGCCAGGGCACAGAGAAGATGCAGGAGATCTCCAAAGCGGTTCAGGAAGGCGCGAGCGCCTATCTGAAACGCCAGTTCCGCACGGTCTCCGTCTTCGTGGTGCTGATTCCGCTCGTGCTGTTGCTACTGCCCGCCGACTCCACGAGTGAACGGGTGGGGCGGTCGATCTTCTTCGTCATCGGAGCGCTGTTCTCCGCCGTCACCGGGTTCACCGGCATGTGGCTGGCGGTGCGCGGCAACGTACGCGTCGCGGCGGCGGCGCGCGAAGAGGGCGGCGAGAAGAAGGCGATGCGCATCGCCTTCCGCACCGGCGGCGTCGCCGGAATGTTCACCGTCGGCCTTGGCCTCTTCGGGGCCGCGGTCGTCGTCCTGGCCTACAAGGGCGACGCCCCGAAGGTCCTGGAGGGCTTCGGGTTCGGCGCCGCCCTGCTGGCCATGTTCATGCGAGTCGGGGGCGGCATCTTCACCAAGGCGGCGGATGTGGGCGCCGACCTGGTGGGCAAGGTCGAGCAGGGCATCCCCGAGGACGACCCGCGCAACGCCGCAACGATCGCCGACAACGTGGGCGACAACGTCGGCGACTGCGCCGGAATGGCGGCCGACCTGTTCGAGTCGTACGCGGTCATGCTCGTGGCGGCGCTCATCCTCGGGACGGCGGCGTTCGGCACCGAGGGCCTGGTGTTCCCGCTGATCGTCCCGATGATCGGCGTGATCACCGCGGTGATCGGGATCTTCGCGGTCGCCCCCAGAGACCGCGACCGCTCGGGCATGTCGGCGATCAACCGCGGCTTCTTCATCTCCGCGATCATCTCGGCGGTGCTCGTGGCGGTGGCGGCCTTCGCCTACCTGCCGTCCAGCTTCGCCGACCTCTCCGGCGTCGCCGACCCGAAGATCGCCGGGATGGACGAGGACCCGCGGATCGTCGCCCTCGGCGCGGTGCTGATCGGCATCGTCCTGGCGAGCGCCATCCAGTTGCTCACCGGGTACTTCACCGAGACCAACCGCAAGCCGGTCAAGGAGGTCACCAACAGCGCCCGTACGGGGCCCGCGACCGTCATCCTTTCGGGGATCTCGCTCGGGTTGGAATCGGCCGTCTACACCGCCCTGGTGATCGCGGGCGCGGTCTATGGGGCGTTCCTGCTCGGTTTCGGCAACACGACCGTCGCGCTGTTCGCGGTCGCGATGGCCGGCACGGGGTTGCTGACGACCGTGGGCGTGATCGTGTCCATGGACACTTTCGGTCCTGTCTCCGACAACGCTCAGGGCATCGCCGAAATGTCCGGGGACGTCCAGGGCGAGGGCGCCGCGGTGCTCGAACGCCTGGACGCCGTCGGCAACACCACCAAGGCGATCACCAAGGGCATCGCGATCGCGACGGCGGTACTCGCGGCGACCGCGCTGTTCGGCTCGTTCAGGACGACCGTGGTCAGCGCGCTCGGCGACGCCTCGGACGACGCCAAGGACGCCCTCGGCTCGTTCGCGACGTTCAACCTGTCGATCGACAATCCCAACGTCCTGATCGGGTTGATCATCGGTGCGTCGGTCGTGTTCATGTTCTCCGGCCTGGCGATCATGGCCGTGGGACGCGCGGCGGGCCGTGTCGTGGTCGAGGTGCGCGAGCAGTTCCGCACCAAGCCCGGGATCATGGACTACACCGAGAAGCCCGACTACGACCGCGTCGTCGACATCTGCACCCGGGACGCCCAGCGCGAACTGGCCACGCCCGGACTGCTGGCGATCCTCACCCCGATCGCCGTCGGCTTCGGGCTCGGCTACGCGCCCCTCGGCGCGTTCCTGGGCGGTGCCATCGCCGCCGGCGTGCTGATGGCGGTGTTCCTGGCCAACTCCGGTGGAGCCTGGGACAACGCCAAGAAACTCGTCGAAGAGGGGCACCTCGGCGGCAAGGGCAGCCCGGCCCACGAGGCCACGATCATCGGCGACACCGTCGGCGACCCGTTCAAGGACACGGCCGGTCCCGCGATCAACCCCCTGATCAAGGTGATGAACCTGGTCGCGCTGCTGATCGCGGACGCTGTCGTCACCTATGCGGGCAACGTCCCGCTCCGCATCGGTGTCACGGCGGCCGCGGTGATCATCGTGGTCGGTGCCGTCGTGGTGTCCAAGCGCCGGGCCGACCCGATCGGGGCGGACGAGGCCGAACGCGAACCCGCCCTTGTCGGCGACGGCCCGTCCAGTGCCCTGGAAGGCGAGAAGCCCACCGTCCCTGATGGCCGATCCACCACCACCGAGACCGCGCCACCCGAACCGCGCGCGGAGCCCGATTCCACCTCATCGGCAAACCAGACCTGACCGCGTCCACCCGAAGGGACCGACGGCACTTGGCCGTCGGTCCTTTCGCTTTGCGACCGCCCAGGTGTGCCACACACGGGAGGACGGTCGTACGCTGTATGGGCGTTGAACCCGATGGCAGGAGGCCCCGCGGTGAGCGGCGAGAAGTCCACGATCTCCGGCCCAAAGGGCTTCGCCATCGTCCTAGGCGGAATGCTCGTGGTGATGGCGGTCCTTTGGGCGCTGGCCGCGTTCGTCGCCCCGTGACCGCGGACTAGGGTGACGGGATGCCGACGCTCATCGTCCTTCGCCACGCCAAGGCCGTCGCCGGACTCGGGATGGCCGACATCGACCGTCCGCTCAACGACCGCGGACGGCGAGACGCGGCGGCGACCGGCGACTGGCTCCGCGACAACACCCTGACGCCCGACCGCGTCCTGTGCTCGACGGCCGTCCGCACCCGGGAGACGCTCCAGGGCCTGGCGCTCGACGCCGAGGTGAGCTTCGAGGCACAGATTTATGACAACGACCCCGAGACCCTTCTCTCGCTCATTCGGGAGAACGGGGACTCGGCGTCCAGACTGCTGCTGGTGGGGCACAACCCGTCCGTCCACCAGTTGATCTTCGACCTGACCGGCAGCGCCCCCGACGCCTTCCCCACCTGCGCACTAGCGGTCATTGAGGTCGAGCCCACCTGGTCAGACATCCGTCCCGGGGCGGGGACCCTCCTCCAACACCGCACCCCCAAGGGCAACTAACCAAGGCTCCGAGCCACCCGCTCCAAGAACCCCCGCCTTGAAATAGCCCGGACGTAGCGCCCCCCAGAGCAACAGCCCAACGACAAGGCTCCCAACGCGCTCGCCCCGGCCCGCCCTCTCCACTGGGCCTCATATCAAGCCCGCGCCGCAGTCCTCCGCCAGTCGAAAAGTTATCCACAGAACGAGGTTCGACTGTTGGTGGGCTGCGCGCTGCAGCAGCCTTGATGCAGGCACCGCCCACAGTCGACTCCCTCGCACCACGTCAGGCGTGCGCCTCCACCCGCGAATTGCATAACAACCACTCAGCATCTTCACCCGCACGACAACTGATTCCAGTTCCGGACGAGAGGAGCCACGGCTTGCAATGGTCGGCCAGCCGCCCCCGTCGGCTAGTGCTTGGGGGCGTCCGCGTCCTGCTGCTCGGAGGCGGCCATCTCCGACGACGCCTGCACGCGGCCCACTTCATGTGTGGCCGCGTCGACCAACTGCTCCACATCGCTCCTCAGCGAACGCACGGCGAAGCGGAGACCGGACGCCTGCAGAAGGGAGTGGCGCAAAGGCGTAAAGGCATCGGTGGCGACACCGTCCTCGACCTCGGCCCGGCGACGGCGGACGAGGCCGGACAAATGCGCGTCGAGGTTCTCGAAGTCGTCCTGAAGTTGCTCGGCCAACGAGGGAACGAGGCCGGGAGCCTCGGGAGGGTCTTCCAACGAATCGGCCGCCTCCTCAAGTCGGTCGGCGATGCGGTCGAGGATCTGTGGGGCCGGGCCCGGGTCGACCGAATCTTCACGGGACATCCGCGCGATCGCGATCAGGTGGTCTCTCGTGCGGTGGGCGGAGTCGGCCGTCGACTGCAGCCGGTCGATCCGCTCACTGTCAGGAACGCGTTCGTGGGCCAGATGGGAGGCGGTCTTGGAGATGTCAACGGCGGCCTGCTCCGCAGCGACGATCTTGTCGTGCGGGAGGCGCTCGCGATCACCCTCCACCACCGCACGCGCCGCCCGGGCGAGGTCGGCGTGGGCGCTGAGCAGTCGGCCGAGCTGGATCGGGAGGCGTTCGGCATGACCGGTAGGCCACAGAAGCCGGACGGCAAGAAACGCCACAACCACGCCGCCCAGGGTCAGCGCGATCCGTTCACCCGCGGCCGTCCAGTCGGACGGCTGGGAGAAGTCCAGCAACATCATGGCCAGCGGCGTCCCGAACAGGGCCCAGTAGGCGAAGTTGACCGAACGGAGAGTAAACGCGGCCAGCGCGAAGACGAACAGAATCAACGACGCGGTCAACTGCCCAGGCGCCAAGGCCAGCAGCACAGCGGCGATCACCGATCCGATCGCGGTGCCGCCCACGCGCTGAAGCAGATGGTCCATGGTTTCGCCATAGGTCCCACGCAGGCTCAGCATCACGGTGATCGACATCCAGTGAGCATGGGAGACCGGGAGCATCGCGGCGAGCGCCATGGCCACCGCCACAGCGAGCCCGACTCGCGAGACCTGCCGGAACCGGGGCGAACGGCTGCGCACGGCCCGCCCGACCCGTCCTCCCCACGACGTGACCGGCCCCCTGGATGGCAAACGCGGCGGACCAAACCCGATCCGGATACCACCCGCCACGATTCGACGCGCCGAGTCCACACTGCTCGCGATGCGGTCGACCGACCGCCGGATCTGGCCGATCAGCGCCGCCGCGACCAGGTCCTCATCACCCGCGAGCCCGGCCCGCCTGATCTTCTCGCTCTGCCGCGACAGCCGCCGGATGGCTTCGGACTCAACCGCCTCCAGCGGCGCGGGCCCCTTGGCAGCGATGGCGCCCGCGAGCAGCCGGACACGGGCGGCCAGCGCCGTGACCGCGATCTGGGCCTCAAGCTCCCACTCGCGATCAGGCGGCCGCCGACGAGCCGCCTCCACCAGCGACCGGAGCGCCACCGTCTCCTGGAGAATCCTGGCCAGCGCCTCGATCAGCCGTTCCGGACGCGACGGCTCCTCACGTCCGCGTCCCGAACGGTAAAAGCCATAAGTAGTGCGAGCCGCCGTGAGCGCCTGGGAAGCAGCCCTGCGCCGCTCCTCCCAGTCGGGCTTCCGCGTGACCTCGGCCAGATCAGGATTGGTCAGATCAACGTCCGCGAGCACAGTGCCGTCGGGCGCCCCCACATCCTGCGACACGGCGTCCAGAGCCTCGGCGATCGCATCTGCCGCCTCGGTGAGAGCACTACGCAACGGCCGAAGCCGCCGAGCGGGCCAGGGCGCGAGGAGCAGTCCACTCACCCACAGCCCACCAAGCAGCTCAAGAAACCCGTTGTAGAGAACGTCCGAAGTCGGCGGCCTGACCGCGGTCAGCAAAACGGCCAGCGCCGCCGTCGGTCCGATCCAGGTGATGGCGCTACCAAGCGCCACGATCGGTGGAACCACCGCGACCGCCAGCCAGGTGTGCCCGCTGAGATGCCCACCGATCGTCGCCCCGATAGCGACCACGAACACGGCACTGGCAAGGTTCCGAGCCCGAGCCCCATACGGCCCCTCAGGCGCCCGCAACGCCACAAGGTAAGCCCCCAGCGCGATCATCGACCCCTGAGCCGCATGCCCGGTCAACGCCCCCACGGCCAACGGCAGCGCCACCGCGACCGAGGCCGCGATCCCATACAAGGGCGCAGCGCGCCCCTCAATCTGGGCGTACGCCTCCCGCGCACGCTTCAGCATGGCCTCAACCGTCCTCGCGCCCGACCGCCGGACTCGCTCCCAGATGTACCCCACCCACCCCCCACTGATCACCAACCCCCAAACCCCCGAAAAGCCCACCTCAACCCAAAACCCCGCCACCTCTCCCCAAGCACCCCACCAACCACCCTCCCAACAATCCCCCTCCCTGGCCCAGCCCCTCCTCCAGCCTCCCAGCCCCCACCCTCTACCCCGGCCCCTGTACCAACCTCCACCTGGGGCCACCCCTGCCCCTGATCTCTGCTCCAGGCCCGGCCCCTGCTCTCGGCCCCGCCCCCCTCCATCCAGCCCCAGCCCTCCGCCCCAGTCCAACCCCTTGCCCCGGGCCCCCGCCCCGTCCAACCCATTGCACCGGGCCCCGCCCGGTCCAACCCCTTGCGCCGGGCCCCTGCTCCGTCCCAGCCCTCTGCGGCGGGCCCCGCTCCGCTCTGCCCGCCCCAACCCTCCGTCCCAGCCCAGTCCTCTGCGCCGGGTCCCGCCCCCGCCCAGCCCGACCCGGCCGCGCTGGTCCTGCCCTGCCCCTGCCCCTGGCCCTGGCCCTGGCCTAGGGCCCTGCTTGGGGCTCCGCCTGTCTTGCCCAGACCGTGGCCAGGCCCCGGCCCCGGCCCCGTCGGGCGCTACCTCAGGCCTCGCCCACGCCCTGCCCCGACCCCGGCCACGCTGCCCTTAACCCTGCTCCGACCTCCATCCCGGCTCTCGCCTGGGCTCCCGGGACCAAGCTCTGGCCCCGGCTACTGCCCGGACCCTGGCCCTGGCTTGTGCCCAGGGCCCCCGCTTGGCGCTCCGGCCTCTGGCATCTCTGCACTGGGCTCTGTCTCGCCTAGGCCGTGCCCCGGTCCCGGGTCCCGTCGGGCTGTACCTCAGGCCTCGCCCAGACTCGGTCGCTGCTCCGGGCTCTATCTCAGGCCTCCCGGGCCCCGGTTTTGGTTCCGGCTCTTCCTCCGGGGCCGGTCCTGCCGTTTGCCACGGGCTTTGGGGTGAGCAGCTCCACAAGGTCTCCGTGGGCTCCCATTCCCGCGCCCTTTGCCCCGGGGCCCATCGCGCCCCTCGCCCCGGCCCCGCCCTCTCCACTGGGCTCCCGTCTTGCCTTCGGCTGCATGCTGGGTCAGCTATGTGCTAATTCCGCTCCACGTTGGTTCCGTTGCATGGTGGAGGACTCCACGCGGGCTTCATTGCAGGGCGGTAGACCTCCGCGCGGCATAGCCCAGCCCGTCGAGATCCGCACTGCCGCTTCGGTCAGGCCCGCCGGAGACGCTGGTGGCGTTCATGCGTGCGCGCTCGGTTGAGGGGTTACTGACCTCGGCGGCGCGGACCGTGTGCTGGCCCCCTTCCTGGGCGGCGCGGTCCGTGTGCTGGCCCCTTTCCTCGGCGCAGCAGTCCGCAGCGGCGGCACTCGGCGGCAGCAGTCCGCAGCGGCGGCACTCGGCGGTAGCAGTCCGCGGCGGCGGTCCGTAGGGGCGGCAGTCCGTAGGGGCGGCAGTCCGCAGGGGCAGCAGTCTGCTGCGGTGGCGCCTGCCTGCGGCGGCTCCAGTCACTTTGGTTTCACCCACGGTGCTCCGCGCCACGGCGGCTTTTACTGCGTGCTGGCTTCGTTTCTCGGCGAGCACCGCATGGTGTGCGTGGTCAGTTGGGATTCGCTATCGACGGCCAGGTTGTGGGGGCTGGCTGGGACTTCAGGGGCGCGGTCTTTGGGCGAGGTGTGGGTCGTCTTGCTGTCGCTGGCAGACTTTCCGGGCATGGCGAACAGTGCACTGTGGGTCGGCATTCTTACCGCGCTGACTGCGCTTGGGGCTAGCTACATCACGGCACGGGCGACCTTTGGAGCGGCACAGGCCCAAGCCGAAACGACCGCAAGGGCGGAATCCCTGCGTGAGGAGCGTGAGCGGCGTCGTGCTGCGTATAGGGAGATGATGAGCTGTGCACATGCGTTCAGCGAGGTCACGTGGCAGATCGATGACGTCGATGCGGCGCGTGGTCGTGCGAGTAAGGACCGGCTTCTGACGCAGATGTGCGAGCGTATCGGCCCGGCCATTGGGGACATGAACAGGGCGATGCACGAGGTCCGGCTCGATGGTCCTGCCTCAGTCTCGGACGCGGCGGACCACGTGCGGGATATGGCGCGGCGTGTTCAGCAGACGCTCAAGGCGCTCGTCGGTGACGACAGTGCCGAGCGGCGGGACGCCTACGACGCTGCCTACCGGGATTTCCGGGAAGCGTACGTCACCTTCATCGGCTTGGCGCGAGAGGCCCTGGAGGTCGAGAAGAGATAGCGGACTGCCTCTGATTCTCGGCGCCGGTCGCAGACGGCGAGGACGTCGAACGGCGCCACGAACCGGTCAGAAACGCGCAAGCCGAGAGCTGGTTGTCCAGTGCCGGTACTGCGGATTGGCGGCGTGTTTTGAAGGGGTTACAGGGTGTTGAGGTCGGCGGCGTCGGCGGCTTCTATTTCGTCTCGGGAGATGCCGAGGAGGAAAAGAATGGTGTCCAGGTAGGGGACGCTGACGGCGGTGTCGGCGGCCTGGCGGACGACCG
Source organism: Spirillospora sp. CA-294931 (assembly GCF_050946795.1). Taxonomy (GTDB): domain Bacteria; phylum Actinomycetota; class Actinomycetes; order Streptosporangiales; family Streptosporangiaceae; genus Spirillospora. The sequence continues at coordinate 8,959,931 of NZ_CP192006.1, read as the reverse complement.
GTTTGGCGTTGTAGGCGATGCCGAGGCCGGCTGCCTGGAGCATGTCGAGATCGTTGGCGCCGTCGCCGATGGCGACCGTTTGGCTGACCGGGATTCTGGCCTCGCGCGCGAAACGTTCTAGGGCGGTGGCTTTGCCGGCCCGGTCGATGACGGGGCCGACGACGTTGCCGGTGAGCTTGCCATCGATGATCTCCAGGGTGTTGGCCGCGGAGTAGTCGATGCCGAGATCGTCGACCAGGGCGTCGGTGACCTGGGTGAAGCCGCCGCTGACGATGGCGAACTTGTAGTCGAGGCGCTTGAGGGTGCGGACGAGGGTGCGGGCGCCGGCGGCGAGTTCGACCTGGCGGCGGACCTCGTCTACGGCCGAGGCCGGGAGGCCGGCCAGGAGGGCGACGCGTTCGCGTAGGGAACCCTCGAAGTCGAGTTCGCCGCGCATCGCGGCCTCGGTGACCTTGGCGACCTCGTCTAGGCACCCGGCGTGCTCGGCGAGCAACTCGATGACCTCGCCCTGAATGAGCGTGGAGTCGACGTCCATGACAATCAGGCGCTTGGCGCGCCGGTGCAGGCCGCTGTGCTGGACGGCGACGTCGACCTGCTGCTCGGCGGCCTCGATGGCCAGGGCGGCGCGCAGGGCTTCGGGGTCGGCACCCGAGACGTCCATCTCGATGCAGGTCACGGGGGTGTGCGCGAGGCGTTCGATGCGGTCGATGTTGGCGCCGTTGGCGGCGATGCGTCCGGCGATGCCCGCCATCGCGGCGGGCTTGAGCGGCGCGCTGAGCACGGTGACGTGCAGGCGGCCCCGGCGGCGCGGTGGCCGCTTGTCGCGGCCGGTGGACAGTTCGATCTCCATGTCGAGATCGGTGGCGACCTTCTCTGCCGCTGCCCAGACCTGCCCGACGTCCGCGCCGTCGGTGTAGGCCACCAGGACGCCGAGGACGAGCCTGCCGCGGATGACGACCTGTTCGACGTCCACCACGCTGAGCGGGAACGTGGCCAGGGTCGTGAACAGACGCGAGGTCACCCCGGGGCGGTCGCGGCCGGTGAGTGTGATGAGCAGCGTGCGCTGTGCTGTGCCGTCCATGCTGCTCACAACGGTACCGGCCGAGAACGCGAGGCCGCGCACCTGTCCACCATCCGGACGTCCGACGTTCACGCACTCGCAGAGGGGCCTCATGGTCCCTCTTGATGTCCTCTGCCCTTCTGGCGGCCCCTTCTTAGTCACCCCGCCTCGTGCTATCGCCCACGCGCGCTCCTATCGCCCCCGCTCTTCACCACCCCCGCGCTCTGTCGCCCCTCGTCTCATGGTCTCGTGACTTCGCGGCCTTGGAGCTTCGCGGACTTGGCGCCCCGTGGCCCCGTGGCCCCGTGGCCCATGGCCCATGGCCCACGCGCTCCTGGCCCCGGTGCCCACGCGCCCGCGGGCCCCGTGCCCACGCGCTCGCCGTGCCCACGCGCCCATGCCCACCTGCGCCGCGCCCCGTGTCCGTGCCCCCTGCCCCTGCCCATACTCACGTGCGCCGTGCGCCGTGCGCCGTGCGCCGTGCGCCGTGCGCCGTGCGCCGTGCGCCGTGTCCACGTGCGCCGTGTCCACGTGCGCCGTGTCCACGTGCGCCGTGTCCACGTGCGCCGTGTCCACGTGCCTCGTGGCCCGTGGCCCGTGCGCCCGGTGCGCCCCGGCGCCCCTGTGCCGTGCGCCGTGCCCACGTGCCCACGTGCCCACGTGCCCACGTGCGCTGTGCCCACGTGCGCTGTGCCCACGTGCGCTGTGCCCACGTGCGCTGTGCCCACGTGCGCTGTGCCCACGTGCGCTGTGCCCACGGGCCTCGTGGCCCGTGGCCCGTGGCCCCGGCGCCCCGTGCCCGCGTGGCCCCGGCGCCCCCGTGCCCGCGTGTCCGCGCGCCCCCGTGCCCCGTGCGCCCGGTGCGCCCCCTGCGCCCCTGCGCCGTGCCCCCGTGCCCCCGTGCCCCCGTGCCCATGTGCCCCCGTGCCCACGTGCGCCGTGCCCGTGCCCCCGTGCGCCGTGGCCCGTGCGACTTGTCCTTTGGGGGTGTGGGCTCGTGCTTCCCGCCTCCTAGCGCGTTTGCCCCCGGCCTGGGGGTCGGGCGGCGGGGATTTGGAGGGTGTTGTGGAGTGGTGGGGCGGCGGGGTTGGGGAGGGGCGATGGATGTGGGAGGGCGGGAGGTTCTCTTTGGGGGTGGGGGCGGCGGCTCGCGGGTGGGCTCTGGTGGTGGATTTGGACTGGGTGGGGGGCGTTCGTTTGGTGGGTGGATGCTTCGAATGGGGAGGCGGGGGTGGTGCCTCTTGTTGAGGTGGTTAGGGGAGTAGGAGGTTCGTGTCTCCGAATTCGTGCCAGAGGTAGCCCTCGGAGAGGGCGGCTTTGTAGGTGGATTCCAGGAGGGCTTGGCCTGCGATGGCGGTGAGCATCATGAGGTGGGACGACTTGGGTTCGTGGAGGCCGGTGAGGAGGCCGTCCACGGCTCGGACGCCGGCTTCTGGGGTGACTATGTGGTTCGTCCAGCCGCTGGAGGCGCGGACGTGGCCGTCCAGGGCGGCGGTTTCCAGGGCTCGGACGACGGTCGTGCCGACGGCGATGACGCGGCCGCCTTGGGCTCGGACGTGTTCGACCAGGGCGGCGGTGGGTTCGGGGACGTCGTAGCGCTCCGGGTATGGGGGTTCGTGGGCTTCGGGGGACGCGACTCCCGTGTGGAGGGTGAGCGGGGCCATGTGGATGCCGCGGGCCAGGAGGCGGGTCACTAGTTCGGGGGTGAAGGGGCGGGCGGCGCTGGGCATTTCGGCGCTGCCTGTCGTCCGGTCGTGGGCGAAGGTGGTCTGGTAGGCGGCGGTGGGCCAGTCGCGCCGGACGTAGCCGTACCGGATGGGGACGCCGTGGCGGCGCAGGTAGGGGACGACGTCTTCGCTCAGGCGGGCGGCCCAGAGGCGTTCGCTGTGGCGTCCGATCAGGGTGAGGGTGGCGCCGCCGGGCATCGGGATCCACTCCCCGAGGGAGCCGCCGAGGTAGGGGACGCTGGACTTGCCCGTCCGGCGGCGCAGCTCGACCAGCCAGAGGCGGTCGTCGTGCCCCTCGTGCGGGAGGGGCGTGGAGAAGTGCACGGCGATCTTGTCGAGCCGGACGGCCGCCGGGAGCGTTGCCGAGGTGTTGACAACGATCAGGTCGCCGGGGCGTAGCAGGTCGGGTAGTTCGCGGAACGCGTGGTGGGTCACCTCGCCGGTGGAACGGCGTCCGGTCAGGAGGCGGACCCCGTCGCGTGCGCGGCCGCGCGCCTCGGGAGGCTCGTGGGCTTCGAGGGCGGGTGGAAGGACGAAGTCGAGCGTGGCGGTCATGAGCTGTCTCCGATTGTGAGGTGTTGGGTGAGCTTGGGGTGTGGGTGAGATGTCCGGCTGGTTGGGTTTGGTGTAGGGCGCGCGGGCGGGCGGATTGGAAGGTGGGGATGGTTGCCGGGGCGGGAAGTTTGGGGCTGTGGATGTGGCGGCTTTTAGGGGGTGGTTTGGGGGCGGGGGGTTAGGCGGGTGGCGGTTAGGGCGGCTAGTACGGCTACGGCGGTGAAGAGGGCTCCGGCGGCGGTCAGGCCGGTGGTGAGGTGGTCGGTGCCGAAGGCGGTGATCAGGGCGCCGCCCATGCCGGCCAGGAGGGAGGCGCCGAGCATGTCGCTGATGGCCAGGGACGAGGAGTTGACGCCCTGTTCGGATTCGGGGGACTGGTCGAGGAGCAGGACGCTGAGGCTGCTCACCGCCAGGCCCATTCCGGCGCCGCCGATGAGCCAGGCGGGGGCGGTGGCCCAGGCGGACAGGTGCAGGGTGACGGCCACGCCGAGGACTCCGGTGGCCATGAGGATGGCGCCCAGGCGGACGAAGAAGGTGCGGGGGCGCTTGGAGCGACCCTGGAACTGGGAGGCGATCGACCAGCCCAGCGCGGCGACCGTGAGGACGATGCCGGCCTTGGTGGCGCTGAAGCCGTGCTGGGACGTGAGGGCCAGCGGGATGAAGATGTCGGTTCCGACGAAGGCGCCGGAGAGCAGACCGCGGGTCAGGACGACGCTGGGCAGGCCGCGGCGCATCCGCAGGGTTCCGGCGGGCAGGAGCTTGGGGAGCCCGTAGGCCAGTCCGGCCAGGCCGAGGGCGGCGATGGGGAGCAGCGTCCAGTTGTGGCGTTCGAGGCCGAAGAGCATGATCGCGGCGCCGGCCGTGAGGGCGATGGCGGGGACGTGGCGCTTGGGCTTCGCGGCGGAGGCCTCGGCGGGGCGCAGCTTGCGCAGCGCCGGGACGAGCAGGAGCGCGGGCGGGATCACCAGCGGGACGAGGCCGAGGAAGACCCAGCGCCAGCCGATGTGCTCGGCGACGAGGCCCCCGACTGCCGGGCCCAGGAGGGACGGCATGATCCAGGCGATGGCCTCGGCGGCGAAGACGCGGGGGCGCAGCTCCTCGGGGTAGACGCGGGCGATGACGACGTAGAGGGAGACCAGCGCCAGGCCTGTGCCCAGGCCTTGGACGGCGCGTCCGGCCACGAAGGTCTCCATGGTGGGCGCGGCCCCGGAGATCACCAGTCCGGCCAGGAAGACGGCCAGGCCGACGACCAGGGGGCGGATCGGGCTGCCGACGCGGTCGATCCAGCCACCGGCCAGGACGGTGGCGAGCAGGCTGGCGATCAGCGTGGCGCTGAAGCCCCACGCGTACAGGGCCAGGCCGTTGAGGTCGCGGGCCACGATCGGCATGACGGTGCCGACCGCCATGGCCTCGAAGCCGAGGAGCGTGACCAGGAACGTGATGCCGAACGTCGGGCCTCGGTACCGGCGGCTCAGCAGACCTTCGGTTGTCTTCTCCTGCGGGGTCTCTGGCACGGGTTCCAGGACGGTGGTCATCGGGGTCTCCGGGGTGTGTGAGGCGTCCCTGGGGGGGTGCGCGCTGTTCAGGCTGTTGTCGCCGCGCCCTAGGCGGTTTGGGCTATGCGACGGGGTGGAGGTCTGCGGTGCGGTAGCGGCCGCTGGGGAGGCGGTTGGTGATGAGGTGGTGCAGGGCGGCGGCGGAGTGTTCGGGTGGGGGTGCCGAGGTGGCGTCCTCGCCGGCGGCGCGGAGCATGTCGGTGTTCATCTCGCCGGGGTCGGCCCACCAGACGGCCAGGTCGGGTTCTTCGGCGGCCAGGACGGCGGAGAGGTGCTCCAGGGCGGCCTTGGTGAGGCCGTAGCCGCCCCAGGTCTGGTAGGGCTCGACGGCGGCGTCCGAGGTGATGTTGAGGATGGCGCCGTGGCGCCGGCGGAGTTCGGGGAGCATGACCTGGATGAGGGCCAGGGGTGCCTCGACGTTGGTCCTGAAGGCGTGGGCGAGGTCGTCCAGAGGCTGGTCGGCCAGGCGGGGGAGCGGTGTGGTGCCGAGGGTTCCGGCGTTGTTGACCAGGAGGTCGAGTCCTCCGGCGCCCTCGACCGTCCGGACGAGTTCGGCGAGGTGGTGGTGGTCGGCGACGTCGCCGGCGACGGGCCGGGCGCCGAGGTCGGCGGCGGTGGATTCGAGGTCGGCGGCGCCGCGTGCGGTGACGATGAGGTGCCAGCCGTCCCGGGCCAGTTCGCGGGCCAGGGCCCGGCCGAGGCCCCGGGAGGCTCCGGTGACGAGTGCGGTCTTCTGAGTCATGTCTTTGACGCTAGAAAGTCCGCGGGCTCGGGGCATCGGGCGGGCGGAGGCACTGGGCTCGACCCTTGGTCCTAGGACCATCGGCGAAAGAGATCTTCACGCGGGGACGAGATCAAGGACATAATCCTCGGGCATGAGGGGACCTAGGTCAGGATGCGCCCGTGGGAGAGGGCGGCGCGTCCCGAACCTAAGTCCTGGGGCTGATTCAGGCGCCGCGGTCCGGAGAGTACGGTTTTCACATGTGGGCGTCCCAGCGCTCACCGCTGAGCGAGGGGCCGGGATGAGCGCTGACGACGGGGAGGCCAACGTCACCCTGCACGCCGTCAGCTCCGCCGTGCTCGCCGTCACCCGGCACCTGTCGGTGCACGAGGTGCTCCAGGTCATCGTGCGGGCGGCGGCGCAGCTGCTGGACGCGCGGTACGCGGCGCTGGGGGTGCCCGACGACGAGGGCTCGTTCGCCGAGTTCGTGGTCGAGGGTGTTTCCGACGAGGAGTGGGACGCGATCGGCCCGCTGCCCCGCCAGCACGGGATGCTCGCGGCGATGCTGCGCGACAACGAGCCCAAGCGGCTGACCGACATCCGGCGCGAGCCGGAGTTCGAGGGCTGGCCGCAGGCGCATCCCATCCTCAAGGACTTCCTGGGGGTGCCGATCCGTGACGGGGACGAGGTCCTCGGGATCATCTTCCTGGCCAACAAGAACGACCGGTCGCGGGGCGGGTTCAGCGACGACGACCAGGACCTGCTGTCGCTGTTCGCCGCGCACGCGGCCATCGCCGTCACCAACGCCCGGCTCTACGAGCGCAACCGCGAGCTGACCGTGGTGGCCGAGCGCAACCGGCTGGCCCGGGAGCTGCACGACGCGGTGGCGCAGAAGCTGTTCTCGCTGCGGCTCACCGCGCGGGCGGCGGCGGCGCTGGCCGAGCGTGACCCGGTGCGGACGCTGGAGGAGCTCGGGCATGTCGAGACGATGGCGGCCGAGGCCCTCGCGGAGCTGCGGGCGGTGATCTTCGAGCTGCGCCCGGCCGACCTGGCCGACGGGCTGGTCGCCTCGCTGCGCAAGCACGTGGAGGTCCTCGACCGCGCGTACGAGACGTCGGTCCGGTTCGAGCTGGACGGCAGCGACGGCGCCGCGCTGCCGCTGGCCGAGGACGAGGAGGCGGTGCTGTTCCGCATCGCCCAGGAGGCCCTCTACAACGCGCTGCGCCATGCCGCCGCGGCGAACGTCCGGGTGCGGCTGAGCGCGTCCGACCGGTGTGTCGCCCTGGTGGTGTCCGACGACGGGACGGGCTTCGACGGCGAGCCGCAGGGCGGGCTCGGGCTGGCCTCGATGCGCGAGCGCGCCGTGTCGGTGGGCGGCACCCTCAGCATCGACGCCGCGCCCGGCGCGGGGACGGCCGTCCGGCTGGAGGTGCCGTTGTGAGCAAGGTCATCCGGGTGCTGATCGCGGACGACCATCCGGTCGTCCGGCAGGGGCTGAGCACGTTCCTGGGCATCCAGGACGACATCGAGGTCGTCGGCGAGGCGGCCGACGGGCTCGCGGCCGTGTCACTGGCCGAATCGCTCCGGCCCGATATCGTGCTGATGGACCTCAAGATGCCGGGCGCCGACGGCCTGGCCGCGCTGACGGAGCTGCGGGCGCGCGGCGTGGCGGCGCGGGTCCTGGTGCTGACGAGCATCACCGAACGGGGGCATGTGCTGCCGGCAGTACAGGCGGGGGCGGCGGGGTATCTCTACAAGGACGTCGATCCGCAGGCGCTCGTGCAGGCGATCAGGGCCGTCCATGACGGGCACGTCCTGTTCGCGCCCGACGCGGCGGAGGCGATGCTCGCGTCGGACGCCAGGTCCGACGACCGCGGCCTGGCCGCGCTGACGGAACGGGAAAGGGAGGTGCTGGTGCACATCGCGCGGGGCAGGTCGAACCGCGAGATCGCACGTGCTCTGGTGGTCTCCGAGAAGACGGTCAAGACTCACGTCAGTAATCTGCTCATGAAACTGGGAGTACAGGATCGGACGCAGGCGGCGCTCTACGCCGTCCGCCACGGCATAGGCTTGGCCGGCTCCACTGGGGAGCCGGTCGGCGACTGATAAAACTCCTCCGACAGGATCGTCATCGAAATCGGTATGAACGTAGCAATCAGGTACGCAGCAGGCAGTGACATCGGGTGCAACCGCGAGAACAACGAGGACTCGGGGTACGCCGGTGCGCGGTTGATCGCGGTCGCCGACGGAATGGGCGGGTACGCGGGCGGCGAGGTCGCCAGCTCCACCGTCATCGGTTCGCTGCGCTCATTGGACACCGAGACCCATCAGGACGATCTTGTCGAGAGCCTGGGGCGCGCCGTCGCCGAGGCCAACGAGAAGCTGCGGATCGTCCGTGAGGAAAGACCCGATCTGAGCCGGATGGGCACCACGCTGACCGCCATGCTGTGGTCGGGCCAGTCGGTCGCGCTGGCGCACATCGGCGATTCTCGCGGTTATCTGCTGCGGGACGGTGAACTGTTCCAGATCACCCAGGATCACACGATGGACCAGTTGCTGAACGCCGAGGCCGAGCAGTCGGGCGGGACGGTCGACCCGGCCGAGACGTCCCGGCTCTCGCATGTGCTCTACCGGGTGCTGGACGGACGCGACGACCGCGAGCCCGACCTGCGGCTGCGCGAGGCCAAGCTGGGCGACCGGTATCTGCTGTGCTCCGACGGGCTGAGCGGCCCGGTCGACGCGCAGACGATCTACGAGGCGATCTCGGCCGAGGCCGACCCCGTGGCGGCCGTCCGGCGGCTGATCGAGCTGGCCCGTGACGGCGGCGGTCCCGACAACATCACCGCGGTGATCGCGGACGTCGTGGAGGCCGAGCATCTGACCGGTACCGAGACTCCCGTCACAGTGGGCGCCGCCGCCCAGGCGTGAGACCGCCCGCGTCCCGCCCCGCCTGCGAGGACGTGACCGGCGGCGCCGCGATCGGTCGCCGCTGTCGTCGATCGGTCCAACATCGCCCGAGCAGTTGGTGATTTGTCCTACTCTTGCGCTTGAGGTGCTGTCAATCGCGCTCTAGGTAACGGTACGGTCGCGTATCGCTGTCGGCTATTGACCAGCCTTGGAGTGCATCCGGTATGACGGGCACTCCAAATCACTCGAAATTCAGTCATCGAGGCGGAGGATTCGTTGGGGGGAGCGCCCGTGGCGACGGGCGCCGAGGCACCGCGTGGTGCGCTCGGGCGTCCGATCGACCGTGCTCTCACCGCCACGCGGCACGGACCCGTGGGGGTGCTGCTGCGCGTCGCGGCGATGGCCGGAGCGGCCGTCGGCGTGGCGATGATCCATCGTGTCAACGACCCCGGCGTGCTCTGCCCCCTCAGGGCGATCACCGGGATCCCCTGCCCCCTGTGCGGGGGCACCACCGTGTTCATCGAGCTGGGCTCGGGCCGTCCGGTCCCGGCACTGCTCGCGAACCCGGTGGCCTTCGCCGCGGCGGTCGGCGTCGCCGTCGCGCCGCTGGGGGCGGGAGAACGGTGGTGGGCACTCCACCCGAAGGCCCGCGCATGGGTCCTCGGTACCGCCCTCGTGGGGTCGGAGCTGTGGCAGCTTGTCCGGCTCGGCCTCCTGCGAGTTTGAGACCGGCCTGCGCGTCGGTCAGACTTGCGGAGCCCTCCGAGTCCGGCGGGCGTCACTCTAACCAGTGGGTCAACCAATAAGGAGCAAGAGTGGGTAACCCCTACGACCCGTACGGGCAGCAGCAGCCGGGCTACGGTCAGCAGCCCGGGTACGGGCAGCAGCCCCCTGCCCAGCCCGGGTACGGGCAGCAGCCTCCGGTGCAGCCGGGCTATGGCCAGCCCCAGCCTGGGTACGGCCAGCCCCCGGCGCAGCCGGGCTACGGCCAGCCGGCCGCTCAGCCCGGTTACGGTCAGCCGGCGTACGGGCAGCAGCCGCAGCCCGCCTACGGCCAGCCCGCCCAGGAAGTGCACCACCACTACTACGGCGGCGGCCAGCTCGCCGAGTGGGGTTCCCGCGCGGGCGGCTACCTCATCGACGCCCTGATCTTCGCGGGCCCGTTCTTCCTGCTCTACCTGCTGAGCCTGATGCTCTTCGGCTCCGGCAGCGGCGGCGGCGCCGCCCTCGGCCTGATGCTGATGGCCGTCGGGTGGCTGCTGTCCTTCGCGGGCTTCCTGTGGATCTGCTACCAGGAGGGCACCACGGGCCAGTCCATCGGCAAGAAGCAGATGGGCATCAGGCTGGTGGGCGCGCAGACCGGGCAGCCGATCGGCTTCGGCATGGCCTTCCTGCGCAAGCTCGCGCACATGGCCGACAGCTTCGCCTGCTACGTCGGCTACTTCTGGCCGCTGTGGGACGAGCGCAAGCAGACCTTCGCCGACAAGATCTGCAACACCCTCGTCACCCGCGTCTGACCTTCGGGCAGTCGCGAATCGCGCCGCCGAACGGGGCGTCTCCTCACGGAGGCGCCCCGTTCGCATTCCCCGGGGATTGGCTCGAAGGTCCTGGACGGACCGGACCCCCGGAGACTCGTCCGCGGAGAACGTTTCGTTCGCGCTGCCAGGGGCCGGGTCGAAGGTCGTGGGCGGGCGTCGGTGCCCTCAAGGCTCGCCCGCAGAGGGTGCGCCGTTCCTCGCTTCAGGGGACGGGGTCGAAGGAGCTGTTGCATGCGGCCACTCGGGCGCGGCGGACGGCGCGGTCGAGCAGGCGCAGCGCCTCGGAGCGGCGGCGCATCTGGTCGGCGGTGAGGCCGCGGTCGTGCATACGGTGCGCGAGGTCGACGACCAGGGCCAGGCGTCCGGCCAGCGCGGCGACCCGGTGGGCGCGGGGCGGGTAGCCGGGTGCCAGCGGATGCTCACCGCGTCCGGGATCGCGCAGGTCGGCCAGGGCGTCCAGGACCTCGGGCGGGACCCCGTCGCCCCCGTCCACCGTCAGCAGGTCTTCGGTGGCGTCGCGCATGGCGAGGGTGAGCTGGCGTTCGGCGTCGGCCAGGCCGGGGACGTCCGGCGCGGCGGGCACCGCGTCGTAGGCCCGCCACAGGACGCCGACGTAGGACGAGCCTCGTCGGTCCTCCCCGGGGACCAGGCCGGTCGCGCGTCCCGGCAGGACGGCGATCACGGCCGCCTCGGCGTCGATCGCCGCGCGGTTGAAGGCGGGCGGGCCGGTCAGGCCGAGCGGGTCGCCGGTGGCGGGCAGCGCCAGCCGGAAGGCCGACATCCCGGCCACGCGCAGGTCGGCCAGGCCGCGCCGCAGCGTCACCTCGTCCGGCGCCGGCACCTCGCCACCGGCGGGCGCGACGGGTGGCCGCGCGGGGGACACGCCGCCCAGGATCTGCGGGCCCGCGATCTTCTCGACCGCGTCGACCGCCTCGTCCAGGCCCACGTGCCCGGTCAGCCAGGCATTGCCCCAGGCGACCAGAGCGGTCGCCGCGTCACCTGTCCCGTTGCTCATCCCGTTCCACCGATCCGCCGCTGGCATCCAAACCACCATAAAGCGCGTGCCGGACGTTCACCCGTCCGTCGGCACTCCGACGAGGAGAGCCTGGCATCCTCCAGGACGCGGTGCAGCCACGAGGGGGCGCGATCGCATAGGTTTCTTCCTGATAACCGGATCACCTTGGGTAGGCGATTAAGGGGCAATGGCGCGCGATGTCCGGTGAGGTTCTTCAGCTCCGCGGTGTCGGAGTCAAGCGCGGGGGGTCGGCGCTGCTGCGCGACCTCACGTGGACGGTCAACGAGGGCGAGCGCTGGGTCATCGTCGGACCCAACGGCGCGGGAAAAACAACGTTGTTGCAGGTGGCGGCCGCCTTGATGCATCCGAGCGAGGGGTCGGCGCAGATCCTCGACGAGGAGATCGGCCGCACCGACGTGTTCGAGCTGCGGCCGCGCATCGGCATCGCGAGCGCGGCGGTGGCCGAGAAGGTCCCGGCCGAGGAGACGGTCATCGACCTGGTGCTGACCGCCTCGTACGCCATCCTCGGCCGCTGGCGGGAGGAGTACGACTCCACCGACGTGACGCGCGCGGTCGAGCTGCTGGACGCCCTCGGCTGCGCCGACCTGATCCGCCGCAAGTTCTCCACGCTGTCCGAGGGCGAGCGCAAGCGCGTGCAGATCGCCCGCGCGCTCATGCCCGACCCCGAACTGCTGCTGCTCGACGAGCCCGCGGCGGGCCTGGATCTCGGCGGCCGCGAGGACCTGGTCGCCCGCCTCGGCCTGCTGGCCGACGATCCGGCCGCCCCCACGATGGTGATGGTCACCCATCACGTCGAGGAGGTCCCCGACGGCTTCACCCACGCCCTCCTGCTGCGCAAGGGCCAGATCGTCGCCCAGGGCAAGGTGGACGAGGTCTTCACCGAAGAACACCTCACCCGCTGCTTCGGCGTCGCCCTCGGCATCGATCGTCAGAACGGCCGCTGGTACGCCCGAGCCACCCGCTGACCAACGGTGACCGTCCCTTGAAGGCCCAGGGTGGGCTTCAAGGGACGGGGAGGGTCAGCCGGGTTCGGGAAGGTTCCGCACCCACTTGGGGACCAGTGATTTGTAGGGGGCGTTCGTCCACTCGGACTTCTTGATCACTTCGAAGTGCTGCCGGGTGCCCGGGCGGAGGCCGGAGTTGGCGGTTCCGGGGCGTTCGACGATGGCCTGGGTGGCGGTGACGCGGCCGGTGGAGCCGTCGATGACGAGCTGCCAGTCGAGCGTGCCGTGCTCCGGGGTCGTCTGCCGCATCGCGACCGCGCGCCCGGCGCGCCCGTCGGCGTCCCTGGTGGTGATCATGCGGACGCCGTTGAGGCTCGCCATGACGCGGTAGACGGCCACGCGCACGCGGTCCGGCACGGGGCTCTCGACGAGCAGGTAGGACGCCTGCGCGAAAAGGTAGAGGTCCGGGTTCCGCAGGCGCCTGCGGTCGAACTTGGTCGCGTAGTTGAGCAGCCAGGCCCGGAGCTTGGACGGGTCGGTGGGCAGCTTCCTGGCGGTCTCGACGCCGAAGTCGAGCTGGGCGCCCTCCCCGGGAGCGGGTCCGCGTTCCTGGGCTCCGAGGCCGCCGCAGGCGGACCGCCCCTTGGGGTCGCAGGGCAGCTGGAAATCGCTCACCCCGGGCCTGCCGTCGGCCGTCCAGGCGCGCTCGTCCGCGGGACCGACGGGGCGGATCTCCGGGTCGCCCAGCTCGCCGCCCAGCGACGACCAGTCCTTGCCGAGGCCGTTCTCCGTCTTTGCCGCGATGGAGTAGCGGCCCTGACGGACCTCCAGGGAGTAGCGCGTGCCGGGCTTCTTGGGGGACGGGACGAACTCAGTGGTCCCGGCGACGGACGACACGTACCAGAGCCGTCCGTCCGTCGGCGCCTTCTCCTTGGCGTTCGCCGCCGCGAGGAGGAAGTTCGCCGCCGGGCCGCTCTGCGCGGTCAGAGGCTCGGGCTTGTAGAGGGGGCGGGTGGTCCACTGGTGGTAGGCGACGCCCACGGCGAGCGAGGCCGCTGTGGCCCCGGCCACCAGTACCAGACCGCGCCGGGACGGCCGCCGCCGCCGTCCCGAGATCTCGGTGGTCAGCCGCCTGCGCGCGTCCCGCGTGGTCTGGGCGGAGGCGGGTCGTTCCTCGGTGAGCAGCTCGCTCACCATCGTCAGCTCATCCATGGTCGTTCTCCGTCCCCAGTGGATCGACGCCGCCGAGCGCCTCGCGTACCTGCCTGCGGGCCCTGCTCAGCCGCGAGCAGACGGTCCCGTACTTCACCCCGAGCGCCTGGGCGACCTCGGGGTAGGTGAGATCGGCGAGGGCGACGAGCAGCAGCACGTCGCGGTCGCCGCTCGACAGCCCGGCCAGGGCCGCGCCGAGGCGTCCTCCGGCCGCCGAGGCCGCCACACGGGACACCACGCGGTCGTCGTGTCCTTCGCCGGACGGCTCGCCGCCGATCCGCGCGAGCGAGCGGTACCGGCGCACCTCGTCCCGGCGGTGCCGGCTCACCAGGCGGGTGGCGATCCCGTACAGCCACGACCGCGCCGATCCCTTCCGGGGGTCGAAGCCCGACCGCTTGCGGAACGCGACGAGGAAGGTCTCGGCCGCCAGGTCGTCGGCGGCGTCCGCGCCGAGCCTGCGGTCGATGTAGCGGTGGATCTCCGCGTAGTACAGGTCGAAGACCTCGGTGAACCGGTCGGGGTGCTCCAGGGACGCCGCGACCGGGGCGGCGTCCTCCGGCAAGGGCGGTGGTTCGGGCTCGGGGGGTGCGGCCGCCCGTTTGAAAACATGGATGGTGTTCACACCCTCTTCTCGCCCGAACCCCGCGGACCCCTTCTCGTCCCACTCTGACGGGGCTGCGATGGTAAGCGCATACCCGGGGGGTGAGGTGGGGTTTTGGGACCCCTAGCATCGGGCGGACCATCAATGTCGTTCTTGGAATGGGTTGGGTCTTGGACGCGCTGGACGCCGTCGCGGTACTGGGGGCCGGGGTCGCGGCCGGGGGGATCAACACGATTGTCGGGTCGGGGTCGCTGATCACGTTTCCGACGATGGTGGCGCTCGGGTTTCCGCCGGTCGTGGCCAACGTGTCCAACAACATCGGGCTGGTGCCCGGGTCGGTGTCGGGGGCCTACGGGTACCGAGCGGAGCTCAAGGGGCAGCGTGAGCGACTGACCCGGCTGGGGAGCGCGTCCGTCCTCGGCGCGCTGGCGGGCGCGGCGCTGCTGCTCGGGCTCCCGGCCGAGGCGTTCAAGGTCATCGTGCCGGTGCTGATCGTGATCGCGCTGGTGCTGGTCGTGGTGCAGCCGAGGTTGCAGAAATGGCTTCAGGCGCGACGTGAGGTCCACCGGCCACATGGCGGGCCCTGGTTGTGGGTGGGCGTGCTGGCGGCGGGCGTATACGGGGGCTACTTCGGCGCCGCGCAGGGGATCGTGCTGATCGCCATGATCGGCATCGCGCTGGACGACGAGCTCCAGCGCCTGAACGCGGCCAAGAACGTGCTGTCGGCGATCGTCAACGGGTCGGCGACGGTGGTGTTCATCGCGATGTCGTTCCTGGCGGACACCCGGATCGACTGGACGGCCGTCCTGCTCATCGCGGTCGGCTCGACCGTCGGCGGGCTGCTGGGGGCCAAGGTCGGGCGGCGGATCCCGCCGATGGTGCTGCGCGGCGTCATCGTGGTCGTGGGGCTGGTCGCGCTGGTCAACCTGCTGCTCGATTAGCGCTTGGTCCGGGTTCGTCCGGGGTAGGTATTCGAATAGATGTTCGACTATTCGAGGGGCGTGCCGATGAAGGGCGACAGGGTCGAGATCATGATCGATGCCGGGGGCGAGGGGACGCGGACGTACGAGGTCGCCGCGACCCGGGCCGGACGGCGGGTCGAGATCACCAATCGGCGCGGGATCGTCGAGGTCAGCGAGGTCACCCGCACGGGCACGGCCGTCAGGACGGCGCGGTTCATGGGCAGCCGGGTGCTCGCGCTCGTCGAGTACCCGATCGCCGACGAGCAAGAGCCCCAGTCCGACTGACACCCCGAACGCGGGGGGGTGTCAGGCGATGGGGCGGACCTGGACGGTGCCGTCGTCGGTCACCCGCGACTCGAAGGCGGGCTGGCGGCCGGTGGCGGGGCCGTGCACCACCGCGCCGTCGCGGACGCGGAAGGTGCTGCCGTGCCAGGGGCAGACCACGCACGGGTCGGCGTTGTCGTCGGTGGTGATGCGGCCCTGGTGCAGGGGACCGGCCAGATGGCTGCACCGGTCGGCCAGGACGTGGATGTCGTCGCCCGTCCGCAGCACGAACAGGCCGATGTACCCGAGCCGCCGGTGGACCGGCCAGCCGTCGGGCAGCTCGGACGCCTCGCACAGGTCGTGCCAGCCCAGCGGGACCAGATGGGCCACCTGGTCGGCGTGGCTGGCGCCCGCGCCCTGGCGGAAGGCCAGATGGCCGCCCAGGAAGCCCCCGGCGAGCAGGGCGGTCAGACCGGCGAAGCCGAGCGCGCGGCCGGCGCCGTCGCGGCCCCGGTGCCGCGCCACCAGCGAGGCCGTGTAGAACGCGCTGGCGGAGAGGGTGCCCATGGCGTGGACGAGCCCGACGCGCTGCTGCTCGCGGTGCAGCGCCGACCAGTCGGCCAGTCCGGTGAGGGCCGTGGGGACCGCGCCCGCGAGCCCGGCGGCCACCAGGGCCTGCGAGGCCCGTCCGGTGCCCGGGATCAGGTCGAGGACGGCGGCCGAGACCCAGCAGCCCACGGGGAGGTCGGTGAGCGGCGGGTGGGCCGGGTGACCGGCGGGGACGCCGTGCAGCGCGTCCTTCACCGGCCCGGGACGCAGCACCCGCTGGACGCCGGTGGAGATGGTCCGGATCGTGCGATCGAGCCCCTGGGCGTGTTCCAGGCGCTCGGCCAGGTCCACGGGGTGGGGCCGCACCGGCGGCCGCGAGCCGCGCCGGAAGAGCCTGCTCGCCCGTCGGTTCATGTCCCTCCTCGATGAGGCCGGCCGTTATGGGACGCCAGTGGCGACATTAGTGTCCGCACCCTGCTGTGACCACACGGGGGGTACCGGCGCGATGGTGGAGCGCGCCCCACCGTGCCAGTTTCCTACCTGCGAGTAGGACGACCTAAACCCGCGGTTCCGGTCACCTGGCCATGCGGTGAAGTCCCCGCCAACAATGATCAGCCGATCGGCTCGACCGTGACGGGCACGCCGTTGAACACGGCGTTCCCCGAGAGCGGGTCGATCCGCTGTTCGTCGGTCACGCTGTTGGCGCTGACCCCCGCGTGCGCGGTGGCGACGCGGGTACGGGTGCCGGGGCGGTCGTGCCCCCAGCCGTGGGGCAGGCTGACCACGCCGGGCATGAGGGTGTCGTTCGGCTCGGCCACGGCCTCCAGCACGCCCGTACGGGAGATGACCCGTACGCCGTCCCCGGCCGCGACCCCGATGCGTTCGGCGTCGTCCGGGTTGAGCTGGAGCGTGCAGGTGTTGGAGCCCCGGACCAGTTCGGGGACGTTGTGCAGCCAGCTGTTGTTCGAGCGCAGATGGCGGCGTCCGATCAGGACGAGGCCGTCGGGCGCGGCGACCTCGCGCAGCCGGTCGACGTCGGCGGCGAACGCGGGCGGGCACAGCTCGACGCGTCCCGACTCGGTGCACAGCAGCTCGTCCAGGTGGGGCCGGAGCGGCCCGAGGTCGATGCCGTGCGGGTGGTCGTCGCGCAGGCGTGCCAGCGTGAGGCCGCCGGGGTCGGCGCCGAACCCCTCGCCGTAGGGGCCGAGACGGAGCATCATGTCGAGACGCTGCTCGGTGCCCGTCCCGCCCTCCGCCGCCAGGAGCTTGGTCAGCTCGGCGGGCTCGCGTCCGAACACCGGCGACCCGGGGGCCGCGACCGCCTTCTCCAGCGTCGAGGCGATGATCATGTCGTCGAGCGCGGTGGGGTCGGCGTCCATGCCCGAGGCCAGCACGGCGAGCCGGGCCAGGATGCGCGCCTCGCTCGGACGGCCGTCCGGCAGCGGTACGGCCGCCGGCGAGTACCGGGCGTAGTCGCGGACGGTGAAGCCGAGCAGCGCCAGGTCGTAGTGCGGCGTCTGCGCCGGACGCGGTGGCGGCAGGATCACGTGGGCGTGGCGGGTGGTCTCGTTCAGGTACGGGTCGACGCTCACGACGAACTCAAGGCCCGCCAGCGCGGCGTCGAGGCGCGTCCCGTTGGGCGCCGACAGCACGGGGTTGCCGCCGATGGTGATCAGAGCCTTGATCTGTCCCTCGCCGGGCGTCTCGATCTCGTCGGCCAGCGTCGCGACCGGGAGCTCGCCGTTGGTCTCGGGCAGGCCGCGCACCCGGCTGGACCAGCGTCCGGTGGTGAACGGCCTGCGCTTGCGGTAGACGGGCCGGTGGGCGGGACGCGGGAACATCGCCCCGCCCTCGCGGTCGAGGTTGCCGGTCAGGATGTTCAGGACGTCCACCAGCCAGCTGCTGAGCGTCCCGAAGCTCTGCGTGCACGTGCCCATGCGGCCGTAGACGGCGGCCCGTCCGGCGGCGGCCAGCTCGCGCGCCATGCGGCGGATGTCGTCGGCGGGGATGCCGGTGACCGGCGCGACCCGCTCGGGGGAGAGGTCGGCGACGAGCGCGCGCAGGTCGTCCAGCCCGTTCACCGGCTGGGCGGGCGTGACGGCGAGGTCCTCGGCGAACAGGGTGTGCACGAGCGCCGCGAGCAGGTGCGCGTCGGTGCCCGGACGGATGAACACGTGCTCGTCGGCCAGCTCGGCGGTGCGGGTCCTGCGCGGGTCGACGACGGTGACCTTGCCGCCCCGGGCGCGGATGGCCTTGAGCCGCCCGGGGAAGTCGGGGGCCGAGCAGAGGCTTCCGTTGGATTCCAGGGGGTTGGCGCCGAGCATCAGCAGGTGCTCGGTCCGGTCGAGGTCGGGGACCGGGACGGCCAACGGGTCGCCGAACAGGTACCCGCTGCTGACGTGCTTGGGCATCTGGTCGGCGGTGCTGGCCGTGTAGACGTTGCGGGTGCCGAGGGCCTTGATGATCGCCGCTCCGTAGAGCGGGCCCGCGATCGAGTGCGCGGTGGGGTTGCCGATGTAGACGGCCACGGCGTCGCGGCCGTGCCGCTCGATGACGGCGGCCAGCTCGCGGCCCACCGTCGCGAACGCCTGCTCCCAGGTGGTCTCGGCGTGGGCGCCGCCGGTGCGCAGGAGCGGCGCGGCCAGGCGGTCGGGATCGCCGTCCAGCCGTCCCAGCGTGGCGCCCTTCGGGCAGATGAAGCCCTTGCTGAACGGGTCGTCCCGGTCGCCGCGGACCCCGGTCACGGCGCCCGCCGCGTCGATCGTCAGCTCCAGGCCGCACAGGGCCTCGCAGAGGGGACAGGTGCGGTGCGCCGTGCGACTGCTCATCGTGATGCTCCTCGTGTCCGCGTGGTCCCCATCATGACCCGAATCGCGCTCGGTTCGCGAGGTCGAAAACGAGAGTGGAATAAAGCATTCCGTTCTGTTAGAGTTAGAACAGAACGATCCGTTCCCCTCCGAGAGATGGAGAATCCGATGGCCGCACTGCTGGAAGCCCCGGCCGCGCCCCCCGCGAACCCGGCGCCCGCCACCCCGGCCCCGGTGCCCGGACGCTGGCTCGGGCTGGCCGCGATCCTCACCGCGACGCTCCTGAACCTGCTGGACGGCAGCATCGTGAACGTCGCCCTCCCCGTGATCCAGGCCGACCTCGGCGGCTCCTACGCCGCGCTCCAGTGGATCGTCGCCTCCTACACGCTCGCGCTGGCCACCGGCCTGCTGACCGGCGGCCGCCTCGGCGACATGTTCGGGCGGCGCCGGATGCTCCTGATCGGGGTGACCGGGTTCGTGGTGACGTCGATGGCCTGCGCGCTGGCCGTCTCACCCGAGACCCTGATCGTGGCCCGCGCCGCGCAGGGCCTGTTCGCGGCCGTGATGATCCCGCAGTCCTTCGGGCTCCTGCGCGACCTGTTCCCCGGCCCCGACCAGGCCAAGGCGTGGGGCGTGTTCGGCCCGGCCATCGGCCTGGCCACCATCATCGGGCCGATCGTCGCCGGACTGCTCATCAAGGCCGACGTGTTCGGCACCGGCTGGCGCATGATCTTCGCGATCAACCTGCCCCTGGGCGCCTTCGCCCTGATCGCCGGGATGAAGGCGCTGCCCGCCGGGCGCGGCGACCGCTCCGGCGGGCTGGACGTGACCGGAATGCTGATCGCGGGCACCGGAATGGGCCTGCTGGTCTACCCGCTGGTCCAGGGCCGCGAGCAGGGCTGGCCGACCTGGATCTGGGCCATGCTCGCCACCTCCGTCGCGGTTCTGTCGCTCTTCGTGATCCACCAGCTGCGCCGCACCGCCGCCGGGCGCACCCCGCTGGTCGAGCTCGCCGTCTTCGCCCACCGCTCCTACACCTCGGGCGTGGCCTTCGTGATCGCCTTCTTCATCGCCATCATCGGGTTCACGCTGGCGCTCGGCTTCCTGCTCCAGCTCGGCCTGCACTACTCCCCGATCGGCGCCAGCCTCGCGATGGCCTCCCTGGCGATCGGCGCCTTCGTCGGCTCGGGCGCCGGGGCCATGGGGCCCGCTCTCGGGCGCAAGATCCTGCACATCGGCCTGGCCGTCATGACCGTCGGCATGGTGGGCGCCTACCTGGTCTTCCGCACCGTGGGCGTCGAGCTCGGCTCCTGGCACCTGGCCGCGCCGCTGCTGGTCTTCGGGATCGGGATGGGCATGATCTTCGTCCCGCTGTTCGGGATCATCATGGGCGACATCGCCGACCGCGAGGTCGGCTCGGCCGCCGGAGCCCTGGAGTCGATCCAGCAGCTGGCCGCCGCCCTGGGCGTCGCGGTGCTCGGCACGGTCTTCTTCGACCGCTTCACCGCCCCCGGCGGAGACCCCGCGTCCAACGCCCTGGCGGCGGCCGAGCAGGTCACCCTGCTGGCCCTCGCCCTGGCCGCGATCGCCGTGGCGCTCGGCTTCCTCCTCCCGAAGAAGGCCCGCGAGATGCACTGAACCACCGACCACAGGGCCCGCCTCACCCGAGGCGGGCCCAAGTCGTGTTTTGTAAGCGATTGCCAATGCCCACAGGTAACACACCGAGACGGCCCGCCTACCTTTGTCAACGACCTCACAATCACTCGCTCCCAAATATGTGAAAGTTCGTCATGTTGAGGGCGGAATGATCTTCGATACCGTCACGCAAGCCCCGAGGGGCAGCGACGAATATCGGAGAGTGAGATGCCGCGTCCCCCGCGCGTGCGCCGGATCGTGACCGTCCTGACCGCCACGGCCATCGCCGTGACCCCGCTCGCCCCGGCCACCGAGGCGGCGGAGCCGGTCAAGGCCGACACGGGTGCCGCCATCGTCGGCTGGAAGCCGCTGGACGCCCGCACCTTCGACATCGCGATCAAGTCCCCCTCGCTGGGCAGGACGGCCAACGTCCGCGTCATCACCCCCAAGGGCTGGTCGCACACGTCCCGCAAGCGCTGGCCCGTCGTGTACGCCTACCACGGCGGTGCCGACACCTATGTCTCCTGGACGCGCAGCACCGACATCGAGCAGCTGGCCGCCCGCTACAACGCCATGGTCGTGATGCCCGACGGCGGCGTGAACGGCAGCTACACCGACTGGTACAACTACGGCAAGGGCGGGACGCCCAAGTGGGAGACCTTCCACACCCGGGAGGTCGTCCAGCTCATGGAGCGCAACTACCGCGCGGGCTCGTCGCGCGCGGCCATGGGCATCTCCTCCGGCGGCCAGGGCGCCATCACCTACGCCGCGCGCCACCGCGGCCTGTTCAAGTACGCGGCGTCCTACAGCGGCATCGTCCACCTCACCAAGCCCGGCATCCCCGCCATGCTGATGTTCGACGGCATAGCCTTCGGCCCCGGCGACGACCCGTTCCGCATCTGGGGCCTTCCCTGGGGCGACATGCGCAACTGGAAGGCCCGCGACCCCTACCTGCTTGCCCGCAACCTGCGCGGCGTAGGCCTCTACCTCAGCGCGGGCACCACCGGAGAGCCCGGACGCCTCGACCCGCCCTTCACCGGCTGGGACTACGTCAAGGCCCGCCTGGTCGGCGGCATCAGCGAGTCCGTGGCGGGCTCCACCAACGTCTCCCTGGCCAAGCGCCTCAAGCAGCTGAAGATCCCCGCCACCACCCACATCTACAAGGACGGCTGGCACCAGTGGGGCTACTGGCAGGAGGAACTCCACCGCTCCTGGCCCCTGATGATGAACAGCATCAAAGCCGCACGTAACACCTGAGCGCCGACGCCCCCGGCCCACCCGAGCCGATTGCGAACCCCCAAGCGCACCTGCCATGCTCACTCGGTCCAGACGCATGACCAAAAACCACCACCTCACGGGTGCCCGAATGCGAGACCCGCAGCCGAGCCCGTGATCAAATTGGTCCCGCTCATCAATCCAGGCCCCCCGAGGGGGCCTGGGGGCAGAGCCCCCAGCCAGGGGCGTGGGGGCGGGAGCCCCCACCCTGGCCGTGACGCCGCCACAGGGAGCGCTAGCGACCGAGGACGGCGCCATGGCCAGGCCCGGGGGTCCGGGGGGTGGCCCCCCGGGTAGATAGGGAGAGACGATGCGGCGGAAGTTCGTCGTGGCGACCAGCCTGGTCGGCGCGCTGGCGCTGGCCTCCGGGGCGTGCAGCAGCGGCTCGGGCTCGTCCGAGGCCAAGGGCGACGCGGGCGACCAGAAGAAGTCCACCGGCGCCTCGCCCTCGGCCGAGCCTCCGGCGGCGGCCAAGCAGCCGATCACGCTGGCCTTCGGCGGCGACACCCACTTCGAGGGGCCGCTGCGCGCGCGCCTCTCCTCCCCGGCGACGGCGCTGGGGCCGATCGCCAAGACGCTGCGCGCCGCCGACCTGTCGATGGTCAACCTGGAGACGGCGATCACCACCGGGGGCACGCCCGCCCCGGGCAAGGAGTTCACGTTCCGGGCGCCCGCCTCGGCGCTCACCGCGCTGCGGGCGTCGGGGGTGGACGTCACGTCCATGGCCAACAACCACGGCATGGACTTCATGGCCCCGGGCCTGCGCGACTCCATGAAGGCGATCAAGCGCACGGGGTTCCCGACGGTCGGCATCGGCCGCAACGCCGCCGAGGCGTACCGGGCCCACCGGGTGACGGTGAAGGGCAACCGGCTCGCGATCGTCGGAGCGACGCAGGTGCTCGACGACCATCTCATCGCGGCGTGGACCGCCACCGACGCCAAGGGCGGCCTCGCCTCGGCCAAGGACGAGCCCCGTATGGTCCAGGCGGTGCAGGAGGCCCGCAAGGGGGCCGACCTGGTCATCGTCCACCTGCACTGGGGGGCGGAGCTGAAGTCGTGCCCGCTGCCGCGCCAGCAGGATCTGGCCAAGCGGCTCATCAAGGCCGGCGCCGACGTCGTCGTCGGCGGTCATGCCCATGTGCCGCTGGGCGGGGGTTTCCTGGCGGGCAAGTACGTCCACTATGGCCTGGGCAACTTCGTGTTCTCCTCCGCGCAGGGGCAGACGGCCAACTCCGGCGTCCTGGTGCTGCGGGTGGAGAACGCCAAGGTCACGGCGGCCAAGTGGAAGCCGGCGCGCATCTCCGGCGGACTGCCGCGCCTGATGACCGGCCCGGCGGCCAAGACCGAGCTCGCCCGCTGGAACTCGCTGCGGCGCTGCACGGGGCTGGCAGCCCGCCCGTAGCGGCGCGCGGAGGGCGTAGGTTTCCCGCATAGGACCACCCCCTCGGACGAGCAGGTGAGCATGATGCGGGATCACCGGGTCAGGTCGGGAGACGTCGAGCTCGCGGTGCGGGTGACGGGTGAGGAGAACCGGCCCACGGTCGTCCTGATCCACGGCTATCCCGACACCGGCGCCGTCTGGGACGAGATCGCCGGGATCCTCGCCGGGCGGTTCCGCGTCGTCGTCTACGACGTGCGGGGCGCGGGCGCCTCGACCAGCCCGGACGATCCGCTCGACTACGGCCTGGCCGTCCTGATGGACGACCTGCTCGCGGTCCTGGACGCGGTGGGCGCGACCGAGCCCGTCCATCTGGTCGGGCACGACTGGGGCTCGGTGCAGGGCTGGGAGGCGGTGACGGGGGAGCGGCTGGCCGGACGCGTGGCCTCGTTCACCTCGATGTCGGGCCCGGCCCGGCAGCACGCGGCGCGGTGGGCGCGCGAGACCCTCCGCGACGGCCCGAGGGGCGCGGCCGAGGTGCTGGCGCAGGCGCGCCGCAACGTCTACATGCCGGTCCTGATGGCTCCGCACGCCGGTGAGCTGCTCGCGCGCGCTCTGCCCACGGTCTTCGAGCGGGGGATGCGATGGCGCGAGGGGGCCGAGCCTCGGGTCGGCCACCCGGCCCCGACCATGCGGCGGGACGCCGTCAACGGGCTCGGCCTGTACCGGGCCAACATGGGACGGGGGGACGTCCCACCCGGGGAAGGCCGCACGGACGTGCCCGTCCAGCTGATCGTGCCCACCCGCGACAGGTACGCGGGCGAGGGGCTGCTGCTGTCCGCGCGGGGGTGCGCGAGCTCGCTCGTCGTGCGCCGCGTCCCGGCCGGGCACTGGGCGCCGCGCAGCCACCCGGGGCTCATCGCCCGGTGGATCGCGGAGTTCGCCGAGCACACCGAGGGCGGGCCCGAGACGGTCGGCCTGGCCAGGGCGCGCGAGGCGGCCGAGCCCGGCAAGGACTTCGGCGGGCGGCTGGTCGTCGTCACCGGGGCGGGCGACGGCATCGGCCGGGCCACCGCGCGGGCCTTCGCGCAGGCGGGGGCGCGGGTGGTGGTCGCCGACATCGACGAGGACGCGGCCAGGCGGACGGCCGGCACGATCGCCGCCGACGGCGGCCGGGCCCATGACTACCGCGTGGACGTGGCCGACGCCGGGGCGATGGAGCGGTTCGCCGAATGGGTCCGGGTCACGCACGGCGTCCCCGACGTCGTGGTGAACAACGCCGGGATCGCGGTCGCGGGGTCGCTGCTGGACACCGCCGAGGAGGACTGGGACCGGCTGCGCTCGGTCAACCTGGACGGCGTCTACCGCGGCTGCCGCCTGTTCGGCCGCCAGATGGCCGACCGCGGCGAGGGCGGCCACCTGGTCAACCTCTCGTCGCTGGCGGCGGTCAGCCCGTCGGGCACGATGACCGCCTACGCGGTCACGAAGGCGGCGGTGCTGCACCTCAGCGAGTCGCTCCGGGCCGATCTGGAGCAGTACGGCATCGGCGTCACCGCCGTCTGCCCGGGAGTCGTCGACACTCCGATCATGGCGAACGCGCGGTACGTCGGGATGGAGGGCGAGCTGGGCGAGCGGGTGCGGGACGAGGCCGTCCGGCTGTTCCGGCGCCGCTCCTACCCGCCCGAGCGCGTCGCGCGGGCCATCCTGCGGGCGGTCCGCCACGACCGGGCCGTGGTCCCGGTCAGCCCGGAGGCCAGGGCCGGCATGGCCCTGTCCCGGCTCTCACCGGCCGCGAACCGGGCGCTGGCCGTCGCGGGGCGCCGGGCGGGCGACCGCCTGCGCGCCCGGCTCGCCCGCGAGGCGGACGATCGCCGCTAGGCGTCCGGGTGGCGGCGCTTCTTGGCGATGTCGATGCCCCAGAGGGAGAAGAACGACGCCACGATCACCAGCCCCGACACGATCCACCAGGCGGGGCTCGACAGGTGGCGGGGCAGGGAGAGGAAGGGCTCCCAGTCGGTCGACTTGGCGACGAAGGGCAGGACGCCCTCATAGAAGCCGAGGAACACGACGATGTAGGAGAGCAGGTCGTAGGACTTGGGATCCTTCATGGTCATCGATCGTTCCCTAACTGGGGGCCGACCGGCCAGCGACGAAGGTCTATCGGCGGGCCGACTCCCGTTGAACGCACGGGCAGGCCGGGCGCCGCGTGACGGGGTCGTCACGCGAACGGCCCGGACAGGGGACAATGGAGGGGCACCCCTCGACGGAGGAATCCGCATGACCGAGATCAGGACACCGCTTCGCCGCCGTCCCGCTCAGCGCCGCAGCGCCGAGCGCGTCCAGCGGATGCTCGACGCGTGCGCCGAGATCCTCGACGAGGAGGGTTACGACGGCCTCACGACCACGCGCATCGCCCAGCGTGCCGAGGTGGCGATCGGGTCGGTCTACCAGTTCTTCCCCGACAAGCGGGCCGTCGCGCAGGCGCTGGCCCTGCGCAACCTGGAGCTGTTCGGGCAGCGGATCTCCGACCGGATCGCCGAGGGCGGCTTCGCCGACTGGTCCGACACCGTCGGCGCGATCATCGAGATCTTCGTCGACATGCACCGGACCGTCCCGGGGTTCCGGGTGCTGCGGTTCGGCGACGTCGCCGACACCAACCTGCTCGACTCCGACGCCGACAACAACGCCGTGGTGGCCGACCGGCTGCGCGGGATGATCGTCGACTCGTTCGGGGTGAGCGACAGCCCGGAGCTGGCCCGGGCGCTGGCGATCGCCGTGGAGGCGGGCGACGCCGTCCTGCAGATGGCCTTCCGCCGCAACCCCGACGGCGACCCCGACATCCTCGCCGAGGCCGAGCGGCTGATCCACGGTTACCTCGCGGCGCACATCCGCTAGCGCGTTTGTGAAACACTCCTCCCCAAACGCCAACAGAACAGGTGAGATCGGTGGACGTCGAGAAGCTCCAGATGCAGAAGCGGTTCCTGGTGCGCCAGCGGTTGCGCCTGATGGTGAACCAGTACGAGGTTCACACGGTCACGGCCGAGGGTGCCGAGGGTGAGATCGTGGCCTTCGCCCAGCAGAAGCGGATGGCGTTCAAGGAGCAGGTGACGCTCTACACCGACGACACCAAGTCGCTGCCGATCCTGGGCTTCAAGGCCCGCAAACGGATCGACCTTGCCTCGGCCTACGACATCACCGACGCGGGCGGCAACGCCATCGGCGTCTTCCGCAAGGACTTCAAGAAGTCGCTGCTGTCGTCCACCTGGCATCTGGAGCAGCCCGGTCTCGGCGTCACCACGGGCAGCGAGCGCAACAAGTTCGTCGCGATCCTGCGCCGCGTGTGGAACATCATCCCCTTCGCCGAGAACCTCCCCTTCGCTTGGCCGTACCACTTCGACTTCTTCGCCGGCGAGCAGAAGGTCTTCTCGGTCGAGAAGAAGTTCGGTTTCCGCGACCGCTACCTGGTGGAGATCGCCGACCCCAACCTCGACCGCCGGCTGGTGATCGCCCAGGCCGTCGGGCTGGACGCTCTCCAGTCCCGCTGAGCCCGGCCGCGGGTCAGCGTCGGGAGAACGCGTCGAGGGTCAGGGTCGGGAGAACGCGTTGAGGATGAGCGCCGTGGCGTCGATCTGGCGGGTCGTGCGGCCGGTGGGGATGGGGATGGAGCCCGGCCAGGTGTGCCCGCCGCCGATGACGGTGTAGAGCTCGACGCGGGCGCCGCCCCGGCACGAGCCGTGGCCGACGCGCGCGATCTCGCCGCGCGGCGCGTCGCGGACCGCCGGGCCGCAGCCGAGGGCGCGGGCCCAGGCGGCGACGCTCCCGGTGACCGACGGCAGGACGAAGTCGCCGGTCACCGGACGCATCCACGGCGGGACGCGGGAACGGTCGCCCTCGAAGGGGACGCCGCCCCCGTAGGGGATGATGCGGTCGGACGAGCCGTGGAACGCCACCACCGTGGCCGGACGGGCGTCCGGGCAGGGCCGGGCGAGGTTGAGCCCGGCGACGGCCGCCACGCCGCGCAGGCGGCCGGGGAGGCCGCACACCAGGGCCGCGGCGAGGCCGCCGCCGTTGGAGAAGCCCGTGGCGAACACGCGCCCCGGGTCGACGCACAGGGTCCGTTCGAGGTGGGCCAGCAGCGCGCGCGTGTAGACGATGTCGGCGGAGCCCCCGGGCATGCCGGGCAGCTTCCACCCCCGGCGCGTCGCGGCGCCGTCGGGCTCGACCACGATGAAGCCGCGGGCCGAACCGGCGTTGGCCAGCCGTCCGTAGATCGCCTGCTCGAATCCGGTGGAGTTCAGGCCGTGCAGGTCGACGATCAGCGGGGCCGGGGTGCGGCCGTCCCCGTTCGGCCTGGTCAGCAAGTAGGCGCGGCCGCCGAAGCGATGCCGTCCGGTCTTGGGTGCCGGACGGGCGCAGCCCTTGCTCGCGGCGGTGGGCGCGGCCGAGGCCGGGGCCTGGGCGCGGGCGGGCCGCTCGGGGGCGCTCCCGGCGTCCGAGCACCCGGCCAGCAGCAGCCCGGCGAGGGCGAGCGGGGCGGTGCGCACCCGTCGATCGTACGGGGCGGCCAGAAAGTAAGCGTTTAGGTATGGTTTCTTGGGGGCTTTACATGTTACGAACAGATGTAAAGCGATGGGCGGTCGCACCCTCAGCGCCGCTTACGCGGCGCCGGCGCCTTCGGAGGTGGTTACCCCGTGAGTTCGTTCGAGCTGTACACGAGCCCCGTCCCGCAGGAGACCTGGAACGTCCCGATGGCGGGCGACGCCCGCTTCACCTGGGAATATGACGACGGCCGTGATCGGCTGCTCAACCTGTACCAGAAGGGCAAGGACAAACAGTGGGACGCCCAGAAGCGCATCGACTGGGACGTCGAGGTCGACCCGGTCAACGTGGCGGGCCTGCCCGAGGAGTTCAACCCCCTGTTCGGCTCCGAGATCTGGGACAAGATGACCCAGAAGGAGCGGGACGAGTTCGGCCGCCACCAGGGCTCCTGGCTGTTCAGCCAGTTCCTGCACGGTGAGCAGGGCGCGCTGAACGTGTCGGCGCGGATCGTCCAGTCGGTGCCCGACCTCGACTCCAAGTTCTACGCCGCCACCCAGACCATGGACGAGGCGCGCCATGTCGAGCTCTACACCAAGTTCGTGCACGAGAAGATCGGGATGTACTACCCGATCAACCAGGACCTGGCCAAGCTGCTGGCCGAGTCGCTGGAGGACAGCCGGTGGGACCTGCCCTACCTCGGCATGCAGGTGCTGATCGAGGGCCTGGCCCTGGCGGCGTTCGGCGTCTATCGCGACCTGTCCACCAACCCCCTGGTGAAGCAGCTCCTGGCCTATGTCATGCAGGACGAGGCGCGGCACGTCGCCTTCGGCCGCCTGGCGCTGAAGGACTACTACGCCGAGCTCACCGAGAAGGAGCGGGCCGAGCGCGAGGAGTTCGTGGTGGAGGGCTGCTACCTGATGCGCGACCGGTTCAAGGCGCGCGAGGTGTTCGAGCAGCTGGAGATGCCGCTGGACAAATGCATGGAGTACGTCGACAACTCCGCCATGTACACGCTCTACCAGTCGCTCCTTTTCAGCAGGATCGTCCCTTGTGTGCGAGATGTCGGACTGTGGGGCGACAAGGTGAAGGCGGCCTATCAGGACATGGGCGTCCTGGACAACGCCAAGGCCGATCTTGAGGCGCTGATGCGGCAGGACGAGGAGTTCGCCGAGAACTTCGACCGCGAGCGCTATGAGCGCGAGCTCGACGCCCGCAAGCTGGAGGTCGACGAGGCGATCACGATCGGCGGCGACGCAGGTTAGCGATCGCGTCGCCGAGACGCGCGCAAGGTAAAAAGCGGGGATGTTCTGGAGGCCCTCCGGAGCGTCCCCGTCGTGCTGCCCGGACCATTGCGCGCCCAATGGAGATCAAAAGCAACGCCATGTTCCCGGGTGATTTTACGGGCATTGTCGCTATATCTCCGGCAGTGTGCCACGTGTTGATCCAATTGCGTTGATCGCCTTCGGGTCTCTCAATTAATGCTGAATTCCGCTGTGCGTCCTCTCGGTTTGTACTAACGTCCCCGCTCGACGGTGCGGCTGAATGCGGGAAACCAGTGGGGGAGCACTGGTACCCGGCAGCGCACATCAGTGCATGGGCAAACTTCAATCCCCCGGGGGGAACCAATGAATCGAACTGCCAGAAGGCTCATCAGTGCTTCCGTCTTCGCTCCGCTGGCCGTGGCGGTCGCCATGACCGTGGCGTCCGCGCCCGCCGGCGCCGACGTCGTGCCGGTCGCGGGCACCGACGTCCCGCCGGTGTCGAGCCTGGTGCACGACGTGGACCAGACGCTCGACCAGGCCGTGCCGCCGGAGGTCAAGGACACCATCGACCCGGCCACCGACCTGGCCAAGTCGCACGCCGCGACCGCCGACGGCGTGCTGGCCTCCGCCCCGAACGGGGTCACCACCAAGCGCAAGGCCGCCAGGTGCGTCGCCGGGACCGGCGGCCCCCTGAAGGACCTCACCGCCGTCGCGCACACCGGCGCCGGGATCCCCGACGTGCCCGTGAGCGTTCCCGCCGCCCAGGGCGAGCTGCCGCTGGTCGGCAGCAACCTCGTCCCCTGCGACAAGATCAAGCAGCTCACCGAGGGTGTGGACGTCGCCGGCGCCAAGCCCGGCCTCCGCAAGGACCCGGTGCCGCCGCTGCCCGTCGAGCTGCCGCTGGTCGGCGGGGCCCAGTCCGGCTCCCCGGTGCTGAAGTCGCTCCCGAAGGTCCCGGTGTCGCTCCCGGGCCTGCCGGGCGCCACGCTTCCCGCGCAGAAGGCCCAGCGCAAGGCCGGGCCCGAGGCCGAGCTCAACGGCCTCCTCGACCAGGCCGCCGGCAGCCTGAAGAACCCGACCGCGATGCTCGCCGGCCTGCCCGGCCTGCCCGCCGCGCTCCCGTCGACGCCCAAGCTCCCGGGCGTTCCCGCGGTCGGCTGAGCCGGCCCCCGACGGGGCGTCCACGAGGAGGCGGCAACCTCGTGGGCGCCCCGTTCGCATTCCGGTTACCGGAACGAGATCGGCATTAGCCGCAGAGTAAAGAGGATCTTGAAATGCCGTCACCCCCCGAGGTCGAGCCACTCCGGACGGCAAAAGATCAGGTGACAAACCCCACAAACGGCGGCTGTTCGCATGATTCACGCGCCGGGCGCCCTACGGTCAAGGACTTGTGTGCGGCTCCAAGAGAGAACCAAGTGAACACGGTTGAGCGAGGGCCGCACCCGCCGGACGCCTGAATGATCCGCGATCATGCGGACGCGCCTGAAGGGCGCGCGACGAGCTCCACGATCATGGAGCCACCACTGGTGATCACACACCGAGGCGTCCGGGGTCATGTCCCCGACCAAAGGACTTCTCTGTGGGTAGCGCTGGAAAGCATCGCCCGAAATCCCGTCTCACTCTCATCCTGATCGCCTCAGGCGTCGCGGTGGCCGTCCTGGCGGCCGGAGCCTGGGCCATGACCGCGGGCGGCGGCTCGGCGGAGTCCGCGCGGGCCGCGCAGGCCGCCACTCCACCGGTCGCCCCGCAGGCGGACCCGCCGCGGGCCACACCGACCCGGGCCAGCCGAGGAGAGAAGCGCACACCGCCGCCCTCGCCCAAGCCCACCAAGAGCAACCCCAAGCCGAAGCCCAAGAAGAAGAAGGCCCCTGACTACCGGGTCATCTCCTCGGGCTCGTGCGAGGCGTCGTACTACTGGCAGGGCCAGATGACGGCCAGCGGCGAGCGCTTCGACCCGAGCGAGCTCACCGCCGCCCACAAGACCCTGCCCATGGGCTCCAAGGTCCGCGTGACCAACAAGAACAACGGACGCTCGGTCGTCGTCCGCATCAACGACCGCGGCCCCTACGCGGGCGGGCGCTGCCTGGACCTCTCCAAGGCCGCCATGATCGAGGTGAAGGGCACCGGCGCGGGCGTCATCCCCGTCCGCTACCAGGTCCTCAGCCGAGCCTGACGTCGTCCTGCCGGGACCCGGTCCCGGGGCCGAACCACGCCCCGGACCGGGTCCCGGTGACCTACGATCGGGCAGAGCGATCTTGCGGGGGGCCGATGGGTGTTCGCAGCATCCTGTTCGCCACGCCGGACCCCACCGGGGAGCCGGACGACGCCGAGCCCGGCCACTTCCGCGATCTGAACCTCGACCAGGTCGTCCGGGCGGTCGCGGAGGCGGCCGGTGCGGCCGGGGTCGCGCGGTACTTGCACCGCCCGTTGCGGGACGCCGAGAGCGTCGCGTTCCGGCAGCAGATCTTCCGCGACCTGGAAGATCCGGCGGTGCTCCAGACCGCCGAGCGGTTCACCGCGTCGATGGCCAGGACGCGCTCCCGGCTGGAGGCGCTGGAACGCCGCAAGCACCCGCCGCAGGCCCACCGCTGGTTCCTGGAGATCGTGCTCGACCACACGGCGGCGGTGATCGGGCTCGCGGAGGGGCTGGACGCGTCCGGTGCGGCCTCACCCGGCCTGCGCGCGCTCCGCGACGACCTGGCCGGGCACATCCGGTCCGCGGGCTTCACCGGGCTGCTTGAAGGCGCGCGGCGGTTGCGCGAGCGGCTCGGCGAGATCCGCTATGACGTCCTGGTGCGCGGGGACGAGGTCAGCGTCGCCCCCCACGAGGAGGACGGCCGGTTCGACCACGCCGACCGGGTACTGGCGTGGTTCGAGCGCTTCCGGCAGGGACCGCCGTCCGGCGAGACCGAGGGGGCGCCCGCGCTCGGCCTGGACTTCGTCGAGGCCGGTGTCCTTGACCTCGTCGCCGAACTCTTCCCCGGCCTGTTCGGCGACCTGGCCGCCTTCTGCGCGGCCAACCGCGACTTCCCGGCCCCGGAGCTCGACCGGCTCGACCGCGAACTGCGGTTCTACCTGGGCTACCTGTCTTTCCTCGCGCCGGTGCGCGCGGCGGGCCTGCCGATCTGCACCCCGGCGGTCTCGGCGACCCGCAAGGACCTGCTCGCCCGCGACGTCTACGACCTCGCCCTGGCGGCAAAGCACCCGCAGGTCGTGACCAACGACCTGCGCCTGGACGGCACCGAACGCGTCCTGGTCGTCTCCGGGCCCAACCAGGGCGGGAAGACGACCCTGGCGCGCACGTTCGGCCAGCTGCACCACCTGGCCGCGCTGGGCTGCCCCGTCCCGGGACGGGAGGTGCGGATCTTCCTGGCGGACGCCGTCCTCACCCATTTCGAACGCGAGGAGGCGCCCGGCGACCTGACCAGCGGCCTGGAGGCGGAGCTGATCCGGATGCGGGCGCTCCTGAAGGCCGCGACCCCGCGCAGCGTCATCGTCCTCAACGAGGTCTTCAGCTCCACGACGCCCGACGACGCCCGCGCGCTCAGCGAGACGGTGCTCGCCTCGATCGTCCGGCTGGACGCGGCGTGCCTGTGGGTGAGCTTCGTCGACGCGCTGGCGCTGACGAGCCCGGCGGCGGTGAGCATGGTGGGCGCCGAGGAGCGCTCGTACCGGTTCGTCCGGCGGGCCGCCGACGGGCGCGCCCACGCGCTCGCCCTCGCCGAACGGCACGGCCTGACCTACGCCCAGATCACCGCGCGGGCGCGCCGATGAGGCCCGGGCTGCTGTCCGCCGGGGACGGCGCCCGCCCGCCGGCCACCGTCGAGGCCGGTGACCTGCGGCTCGACGGCATGTGGGCTGCCATGGCGCGCGGGGACGAGGACGTCCTCGGCTCGGTCCGGGCGGTGACCCTCGCCCCGCTCACCGACCCGGCGGCGATCGCGCACCGGCAGGAGGTGCTCGGCGACTGCATGGCGAACGCGGCCGTCGTCCGGTCCCTGCACGCCCTGGCCGGGCGGGCCGTCGCCGCGGAGCGCAAGATCTTCCGGGGCGTGACCACCACCCGCCCGGAGGCGCTGCTGAGCCGCTCGGTGCGGGTGCTGGAACAGTCCCTTGACCAGCTGCGGCGACTGCGCGACCTCGCGTCCCAGCACGGGCACGCGTTCCGCTCGCCCGGCTTCACCCGGCTGTTCGCCCGCGTCCGGGCCGAGCTGGACGAGGAGTACCTGACCGGCACCGCGGCGCTGCTCGGCGAGCTCGGGTTCGAGCACGGCCTGCTGGCCGAGGCGCGCCTGGGACCGGGGAACACCAGCGTCGGGTTCCGCCTTCACCGGCCCCTGGGCAGGCGGCGCGACCCGTCCGTCCGGCGGGTCCGCAGGGCCGGGCTCACCTTCACCGTCCCGAGCGACAACGAGGAGACCTGGCGCGCGCTGCCCGCCTTCCGCGACCTGATGCTGGCGGAGGTCGCGCGGGCCGCCTCCGGCTCGGCCGACCACGTCCGCGACTTCTTCCGCGCCCTGCGCGACGAGCTGGGCTTCTACGTCGGCTGTCTCAACCTCGCCGAGACCCTCACCGGGCTCGGCGTCCCGACCTGCGTCCCCGGGATCGGGCCGGAGCTGACGGCGCGGAACCTGCACGAGCCCGCCCTGGCGCTCCTCCGGGCCGGGACGGTCGGCAACGACCTCGACGCGGGCGCCGCCGCCCTGATCATGGTCACCGGGACGAACCGCGGCGGGAAGTCGACCTTCCTGCGCGCCGTCGGCCTGGCGCAGCTCATGACGCAGTGCGGGATGTTCGTCGCCGCCGACCGCTTCACCGCCCCGATCGCCCACGGCATCCTCACCCACTTCAGGCGCGAGGAGGACCGCTCGATGTCCAGCGGCCGACTGGACGAGGAACTGGCCCGGATGAGCGCGGCCGTCGACCGTCTCGGCCCGGGCTCGCTGCTGCTGTGCAACGAGTCGTTCGCCTCCACCACCGAGCGCGAGGCGTCCGGCATCGCGGCCGAGATCATCCGGGCCCTGACCGACCTGGGCGTCCGCATCGTGTTCGTGACGCACCTGTACGAGCTGGCCCGCCGCCTGCACGCCGAGGCCGGGGGCGGCCAGGTCTTCCTGACCACAGAGCGGGACGCGGACGGCGAGCCCACCTTCCGGATCGTCCCCGGCGCCCCGTCCCCGACCGCCCACGCCGAGGACCTCTACCTCCGCGTGTTCGGCGAAGACGGTTAGCAGGACGGGGTGCCCAGCGTGATGCCCTCGATGTTCAGGGGACGCTCGGCGGCCCGGTCCTGAGCCGGTTCGTCGACCTCGGCCAAGCGCTCGCGGAACCAGTCGGTGAGGACGCCGTCCACCCGGACGGCCTCGGTGATGGGCGGGAGGGCCTCGGTGCCCGGCTCGGCCGCCAGCGCGTGCCCCATCCGGAAGGTGGCCGCCTCCACGGCCCGAGCGCCGCGTCGCTCCAGCAGATCGCGCAGCGCGGTGACCTCCGTGGGCGGGACGACGCGGTCCTTGGCGCCGGCGATGAGGAGCAGGGCCGTGCCCCGCTCGATGATCTCGCCCGCTCGCACGCCGAGGTCGAGGCGGTCGGCCAGGGCCTGGGCATGGTCGTCCCAGCGGTGCTCGCGGCCGGTGCGCGCCTCCATGGCCCGCGCGGCGCGGGCGGGCGCGATGACCGGGGCGATCAGCGCCGCCGTGCTCACCGGCACCGTGCCGCGCACCACGGCCAGCAGCGCGGCGGCCGCTCCCACCGAGAACCCCGCCATGCCGACGGGGCCCTCGGGCAGGTCGAGCTCGCGCCTGATCTCCGCGAGGACGTCGGGGAGCCGCTCGACGGCCTGCTCGACGGCCGTCCCGAATGCCTCGATGCCCCGATTGTCGAGCAGCGTCGTCCCGTCGAGCGACCCCGGGCGCTCGACGGGCAGGTCGAGGTAGACGCGCCAGGTCGGCACGCCGGTCATCGGCACGGCCGCGGCCAGGGCGCTCGCCGTGCGCGGCGGGTCGAAACCGGGCCAGGCCACGATGAGGCGCGTCGGGCCCGCCGGGCGCGCGTCGACGGCGGTCGGCGGCAGCGCGAGGTAGGCCGTCCCGGCGGCCGTGCCCGTGACGGGGCCGGGTGTGATCGGGTCGCCGGTCATGTCCTGCGTTCAGCTCCTGAGATGCTCGGCGGGCGAGTGCTGGTCGTGCGGGACGGCCCGGCGGGAAGAGGCGACGCCCGAAAGCCATGTTTCCAGCGGACGCCGGGAAATGGGGCCGAATCCCCTGGACTCGTCCGTCTGAGTGATGAATCCCTCACTTGGGGTAACTTGAGTGGCGCAGGCGACCGGGGTTTCCCAGTCTGGGGCAGGGAAGGCCCGCTTTACCTGGGCAAAAAAGAATTATGGGAACAAAATTGGGCACTCTCCGCGTCCAAGGTAGTCGTGGGCGCCGCGGGGGCGCGCCCTGGTCTCAGTGAGAACAAGGAGTGCCTGTGGTGAAGAAGAGCAGTGCCGCGGCCGCCGGACAAGCCTGGCAGATCTACAGCGAGACCCTTGAACCCGGCACACCCGGGCTGTGGACGCGGGCACGGGCCGTCCCCAGGATGCTCAAGGCCGTCCTGCGGGGCGAGTACAAGGGCCTGTCTCACAAGACCCTCGGGATGCTGGTCGTCGGCCTGATCTACATCGTCTCCCCGATCGACGCCGTCCCCGACATCCTGATC
Source organism: Spirillospora sp. CA-294931 (assembly GCF_050946795.1). GTDB lineage: Bacteria > Actinomycetota > Actinomycetes > Streptosporangiales > Streptosporangiaceae > Spirillospora. Next base: position 8,924,704 of record NZ_CP192006.1, on the reverse strand, counting down.
CCCATCGGCCTGGTCGACGACACCGGAGTGCTGCTCTGGCTCGCCGCCGTCCTGGTCAAGTCGGCGGGCGACTACGTCACCTGGGAACGCGGCGGCCGTCCCAAGGTCGTCGTCGGCGACCTCGTCGACTGACCTGCCGCCGGTCAGGGCCTCAGGTCCTCGGCGAAACGCTCGGCGACCCTCAGCATGATGGGCACGACCTCGTCCACGGCCGCGCGGGTCATCCGGGCCGACGGCCCGGACACCGAGAACGCCGTCAGCGCGGGCGTGCCCGGCAGCGGGACGGCCACACAGCGCACGCCGATCTCCTGCTCCCCGTCGTCCACGGCATAACCCCGCTCGCGGACGCGGGCCAGCTCGTCCAGCAGGGCGTCGGGGTCGGTGAAGGTGTTCGGGGTGTGGGCGGGCATGCCGGTGCGGGCCAGGATCTCCCGGACGCGCTGCTCGGGGAGCTGGGCCAGCAGCGCCTTGCCCACCCCGGTGCAGTGCGGCTTGACGCGCCGCCCGACCTCGGTGAACATCCGCATCGAGTGCCGCGAGGGCACCTGCGCGATGTAGACGGCCTCGTCGCCCTCCAGCACGGCCATGTTGGCGGTCTCGCCCACCTCGTCCACCAGCCGGGTCAGCGCCGGGCGGGCCCACGTGCCCAGCAGCCGGCTCGCGCCCTCGCCCAGCCTGATCAGCCGCGGCCCGAGCGCGTACCGCTTGGACGGCTCCTGCCGCACATAGCCCTGGTTCACCAGCGTCCGCATGAGCCGGTAGATCGTCGGCATCGGCAGCCCGGAGACCTCCGTCAGCTCCGACAGCGCCATCTCTCCACCGCCGTCGGCCAGATGTTCCAGCAGGTCGAAGGCGCGTTCCAGGGACCGTACGGCCTCCGCCACCGGCACTCCTCTCCTCGTGATCGGTCGATTCTACGGAGTATCGATTTCGCAGGGCGGAAGGGGCCGGGCCAAGCCGGTTCGTCCCTCGACGTTACTAATTGTGGCCAGTGGCAATAACTGAGTGAGCCTGGTGCCGCACGGCACCGTCCCCCCGGCGAGCAGTTCGGCCAACGGGAGGGACACCGGTGCCTGGAAGGGCCTGGCAGACCGCGGCGCTCACCGCCGTGCTGCTGCTCACCCCGCTGCCCGTCCACGCCGACCAGGACGCCCGCCTGACGACGTCCCTCTCCGTCCAGGGCCACCGCACGCTCACGGCGTCCGTCCACCCCACCGAGGCCGAGGCGGACGACGTCACCCTCACCCTCCACGCCCGGGGCCTGACTTGGACCACCCACCCCTCCGAATGCGACCAGGAGGGCCCCCGTCTCGACTGCGACCTGGACGACCTGACCACCACCCATGCCGTCCAGGTCTCCTTCCGCCCCACTGCCCGTCTGGCCCACATCCGAGCCACCGCCACCGCCGACAACGCCCCTCGCCGAGCAACCACCACCCTCACCATCCGCCCAAAGATCCCCAAGCCACCAGAGACCCCGAAGCCCCCGTCGCCGGCGCCGCCGTCTCCGATGCCACCATCCGTGCCGCCTCCGTCGGCGGTACCGCCATCCGTCGTGCCACCGACGCCCTCGACGCCGCCACCTTCCGCGACTCCGCCGTCCACGCCACCGTCCACGCCACCGTCCACGCCACCGTCCACGCCACCGTCCACGCCACCGTCCACGCCACCGTCCACGCCACCGTCCACGCCACCGTCCACGCCACCGTCCACGCCGCCGCCCTCGGCGAAGCCGCCCTCCGAAAGGCCACCCTCGGCGAAGCCGACTTCAAAGCCGCCGCCGTCGGTGAAGCCGACGCCGTCGCCGGTGGGGCGGGCTGGGGCGCCCTCCTCCGGAAAGCGGCCTCCTGGGACGTCGCCTTCGGGGGTCATGCCGCCACCGTCTGGGGGACGCGCTCCTTGGGTGGCGCCTTGGTCGGGAGTGCCGGTGCCCGTGACGCCTTCGGCGCCGCCGATGGATTCGCCGGTGCTGCCGCCGACGAACGCGCCTGGACCTTCGGTGGCGCCCCCGGCGCCTCAGGGGGACGGGACGCAGATGACGCTGGTCTCGCCGTCCGGGGGCCAGGAAGGGGAGGGCGCCGACTGGGCGATCGTGCTGGGGATCGCGCTGGCGGCGGAGATCGCTCTGTTGTGGCTGGCGGCATGCCTTGGGCTGGTCAGGAAGGGGCTGGCGACGCGGCGTGAGAGCACTGATTAGGCTGTCGGGACGAGGGTCGGGCCCGGTGCGAGACGGCCTGGGCACGGTGGGTGATAATTTCGCCCGTCACACGCAAATGGGAGAATCCGCTTGTCACCGCCGTGACAAACCCTCCGGCGGCTAATGTGCGTCCGGACTAGTGTCCCCCGCCCCTACCATCGGGTAGCTTCTCGCTGCACCTGCTTCAGCGCCATGTGCCGGAGGGGCGGTCAGACGGTCGTCCGGACATCGCTGATCGTTGTCGGTGACGTCCGCCCGCGCGGCGTCGCCAAGTCCGTTTCCGGGAGAGTTGTTCAATGGCATTGGGCTCGCTGCTTCCCGAACTCCAGCCCGGCGGCTCCGGCCGCACCCCGTTGATCGAGCGGCTGGCCCGGTGGGCCGCGCAGAAGCCGGACGCGCCGGCCTTCACCTTCGTCGACTTCTCGCTCGACCCCGCCGGGGCGCGCCTCACGCTGAGCTGGGCGGAGGCCGACCGGCGGGCGCGGGCCACGGCGGCCAGGCTGCGGCAGGTCGCCGCCCCGGGTGACCGGGCCGCGCTGCTGCTGCCGCAGACGCTGGAGTACATGACGACGATGCTCGGCGCGCTGTACGCGCACGTGGTGGCGGTGCCGCTGTTCTCGCCCGACCTCCCGGGCCATGCCGACCGGCTGATCGGCGCCTACACCGATGCCGAGCCCACGGTGATCGTCACGACCCGGAACGCGCTCGCGCACGTGGAGAAGTTCCTGGCCGACCATGACGTGCCGGAGCCCAAGGAGATCGTCTTCGCCGAGGAGATCGACCTCGCGCTGGCCGGGGCCTGGCGGGACGAGCCGATCGGCTTCGACGAGCTGGCCTATCTCCAGTACACCTCGGGTTCGACGCGGCGGCCCGCGGGCGTGGAGATCACGCACGGGAACGTGACGTCGAACGCCGCGCAGCTGTGGGCGGGATGGGCGCCGGAGCGGCCGAATCCGGAGCTGGTGAGCTGGCTGCCGCTCTTCCACGACATGGGCCTGATCGCGACGATGGCGCTCCCGCTGGTCAGCGGCGACCACGCGATCTACACCGATCCGGTGTCGTTCATCATGAACCCGCTGCGCTGGATGGAGCTGATCTCCGAGCGTCCGGGCAAGAACGTCTACACGGCGGGCCCGAACTTCGCCTATGAGTACGTCGCGTCCATGATCACGCCGGAGCGGCGGGCGGACCTGGACCTCAGCGGCCTGACGACCTGCCTGAACGGCGCCGAGCCGATCCGGACCTCCACGCTCACCACCTTCGCCGAGGCGCTGGCGCCCGCCGGGCTGCGGCCGGGCGCGCAGGCGCCGGGCTACGGCCTGGCCGAGGCGACGGTGTTCGTGACGGCCGCCGCCGAGGACGCCCCGCCGAAGATCATCACGGTGGAGCGGGACGCGCTGACCACAGGTTCGCTCGTGCTGTGCGGGTCGGACGACGAGCGCGCCAGCACCCTGGTGTCGTGCGGGGGGCCCTCCGGCCAGCTCGTCGCGATCGTCGACCCGGAGACGCGCCTGGAGCGGCCGGACGGCGAGGTCGGCGAGATCTGGGTGCACGGCCCCAACACCGCCCCCGGGTACTGGCGCAACTCCGAGCGCAGCCAGGAAACCTTCGGCGGCGTGCTGGCCGAGCCGGGCGGGCTGCCCGCCGGGCCGTGGATGAAGACCGGCGACTACGGCGTGGTCCACGAGGGCGAGCTGTACGTCACCGGCCGCATCAAGGACCTGATCATCGTGGACGGCCGCAACCACTACCCGCAGGACATCGAGGTCACCACCCAGGAGTCGCACGCGGCGGTGCGGCCCGAGCACGTCGCGGCGTTCGCCGTCCAGGGGGACGGCACCGAGCTGCTGGTCGTGGTGGCCGAGCGCAACCGGCGGGTCCCGCTGGCGCGGCTCGACCTGGAGGAGGTCGAGAACGCGGTGCGCGCCGCCGTCAACGTCGAGCACGAGATGAGCGTGCACGAGTTCGTGCTGATCGAGCCCGGCGGGGTGTCCCGCACCTCCAGCGGCAAGATCGCCCGCTCGGCCACGCGACAGCGGTTCCTGGACGGCGCCCTGCCGACCACCAAGGCGCGACTGGAGACCCGCAAGTAGGAGAACATGGAGCACCGCCCGGCCGCGCCCGTGGCCCGGCGGACGGGGACGCACCTGGAGGATCATGCTCGCGGGGCTGGGCCGCCTTGTCCATCGACGCCGCTGGACCAGCCTCGCCCTGATCATGATCATGACGGTCCTGGCGGGCGGCTGGGGCCTCGGGGTCTTCGCCAAGTTCAAGCAGGGCGGCTTCGAAGACCCCAACGCGTCCTCGACGCTGGTGGCCAAGCTGGGCGCGACCTACTTCGGCAACACCAACCCCGACGTCCTGGTGCTCTACACCAGCGACTCGATGACGGTGGACGACCCGCGCTACCAGGCGAGCGTGATCACCACCGTGGCGCGGCTGCCCAAGAGCCGGGTCGGCGAGCTGATCACCTACTGGTCGCTCGACCCCAAGGACGGCGCGTCGTTCGCCTCGCACGACCGGCGCCGGACGTTCGTCGCGCTCAAGCTCCAGGGCAAGGACGACGCCGCCAAGCTGGAGAACTACGAGAAGATCAAGGACCGGCTGCACGCGCCCGGGCTGGAGACCAGGACGGGCGGCGCGATCCCGCTGGGCAAGGAGTTCGGCGAGCAGGTCGTCACCGACATCATCAACGCCGAGATGATCTCGATGCCGATCCTGCTGGTCCTGCTGGTGCTGGTGTTCGGGGCGCTGACCGCGTCGGTGCTGCCGCTGATCGTGGCGCTGTTCTCCATTTTGGGCGGGCTGGCCGTCCTGCACGCCGTCACCTATGTCACCGACGTGACCTCCTTCGCCCTGGAGGTCGTCACGATGATGGGCGTCGGGCTGGCGATCGACTACTCGCTGTTCATCGTGGGCCGGTTCCGCGAGGAACTCGACCAGGGCATGGCCGCGCACGGGATCGATCCGGGGAAACCGTGGAAGAAGGCCCCCGATCGCAGGGCGGCCAAGCGCGCGCACCGCGAGGTGCTGAAACCCGTCCGGCAGGCCGCCCTCGCCCGGACGATGGCCACCGCCGGACGGACGATCGCGGTGTCCGGCGTGACGGTCTCGGCGGCGCTGTCGGGTCTGCTGCTGTTCCCGCAGATGTTCCTGCGGACGATCGGGCTGGCGGGCATCGCGACCGTGCTGGTCGCCGTGTTCGGCGCGATCGTGCTGCTCCCGACGCTGCTGGCCCTGCTCGGCCCCCGCGTCGAGTTCGGGCGGATGCCGTGGCGGCGTCCCGGCTCCAAGCGCGCGCAGCGCGACCCCGACAAGGGCTTCTGGTTCCGGCTCGGGCACAGCGTGATGAAGCACCCGCTGCCCTACTTCGCGGTGACGCTGGTGATCCTGGCCGTGATGTTCGGGCCGTTCCTGAACGTCCAGTTCGGCAGCGTGGACGCCCGCGTCCTGCCCAAGGAGAGCCCGACCCGCAACGTCGTCGAGACGGTCAAGGCCGAGTTCCCCAACGGGTCGGCCGAGCCCATCGACGTCGTCGTCTCCGGCGACCTGATCCCGCGCAACTGGCGTCCGGTCCGCGGCAGCGACCAGATCCCGCCCTACCTGGCCGAGTTCCGCAAGAAGCTCGCCGGGCTGCCGGGCGTGGTCGAGGCCAAGTTCACCGGCTACTCCGGCGAGTACGGCGGCGTCCGCGTCTCGGTCACCCACAAGTACGAGCCGATGGCGCCGCAGGCCCAGGACCTGGTCGAGACGATCCGGGCGATGAGCCTGACCAAGAACGGCTACCCGATGCACATCGACGTCGGGGGAAGCACCGCCGCGCAGATGGACCTGATGTCCAGCCTGATGCGCAGCCTGCCCAAGATGGCGCTCGTGGTCGGCATCGGGACGTTCGTCCTGCTGTTCATGTTCTTCGGCTCGGTCGTGCTGCCGCTGAAGGCGATCGTGATGAACGTCCTGTCGATCGGCGCCTCGTTCGGCGCGATCGTCTGGGGCTTCCAGTACGGGCACCTGGCCGGGTTGCTCGACTTCACCCCGACGGGCGGGGTCGAGGCCACCAGCATGATCCTCATCCTGGCGGTCGTGTTCGGCCTGTCCATGGACTACGAGGTGTTCCTGCTCAGCCGCATCCGCGAGGAGTGGGACCGCACGCACGACAACCGCGCCGCCGTCGCCGTCGGCATGCAGCGCACCGGCGGCATCATCACCAGCGCCGCGCTGCTGTTCCTGGTGGTGATCGCGGCGTTCAGCATGGCCGGGATCACGGTGGTGAAGCTGATCGGCGTCGGCATGTTCGTGGCCGTCGTCGTGGACGCCGCCCTGGTCCGCTCGCTGCTGGTGCCGGCGACGATGCGCTTCATGGGCGACGCCAACTGGTGGCTCCCCCCCGCGCTCGCCGGCCTGCACGCCCGCATGGACCTGCGCGAGCGCGACGACCTGCCGGACGTCCGTCCGGCCCCGTCCGGCCCCCCGGCCGACGCGCCGCTCCCGTACGCCCTGCAATGGCAGGAACCGACCCCCGACCCCGCCCCTCCCAACGGCCATATCCCCGTCGCGACCCTGTCCCGGCCGGATGTGGCCTCCGTGCCCGGCGCGCCGTCCAACGGCGCCGCGCCGCGGGCGGCCAGGACGTCCCGGACGACCCCCGACCCCTCTACGATCGCAGCGGATCCGGCACCCTCGCCTTTTGTCAGCGGGCCACAGACTCCGTGGACTCCGTGGGCGGACGGGCCGCCGGAACCCGCGCCCAAGCACACCCCTGGACCCAAACGTGAGATAGTTCCCAATCCAGAGGGTGCTGGGTGGCGCTGGCGGATCGTGGAGGGGAACGATGTCAATTCAGGCGCGTCGTCGCGTCGCCCGCCGGGCGGTGACGATCGTCACCGCGACGGTGGCGGCCGGGGCGGTGGCACCCCTTAGCGCGGCGGTTCCGGCCGAGGCGGCCGGGTTCCGCAAGGCCGACACCGGCGCGCGGATCCTCAGCCACCGCTGGCTGAACAAGGGCAAGACCGCCTTCGACTTCGACGTCAGCTCCCCGTCCCTCGGCGCGGTGCAACGGGTGCGCGTGCTGGTTCCCAAGGGCTGGAAGAGCCGGTCCAACCGCAGCTGGCCGACGGTCTACGCCTACCACGGCGGCCGCGACAACTTCACGTCCTGGACCCGCCCCCGCAACACCGACCTCCCGGCGCTGGCCCGCAAGTGGGGCGTCATGGTCGTGATGCCCGAAGGCGCCAACGGCTCGTACACCAACTGGTACAACAACGGACGCGGCGGCACCCCCAAGTGGGAGGACTTCCACCTGCGCGAGGTGCGCCAGCTCGTCGAGCGCAACTTCCACGCGGGCGGCGCACGCGCCACCATGGGCATCTCCTCGGGAGCCCAGGGCGCCTGCACCTACCCGGGACGCGCCCCCGGCATGTTCCGCTACGCGGCCTGCTTCAGCGGCGTGCTGTCGATGAGCTCGCCCGGCATCCCGGCCCTGCTGATGTACACCAACTCGGGCAACAACCAGAACCCGTTCGCGATCTGGGGCATCCCCTGGATCCACAAGGCCAACTGGGACGCGCACGACCCGATCGCGCTGCTGCCCAGGATGCGCGGCACCCGCTTCTACATCTCGTCCGGGACGACCGGCAAGCCCGGCCCGTTCGACCCGCCGAACATGAAGCCCTGGGACATCGGGCTGATCAGCGAGCGGGCGATCGGGATGACCGCCAAGGAGTTCGCGGCCCGCGCCCGCGTCCTGGGCATCCCGGTCCAGACCCACATCTACGGCAACGGACGCCACTCGTGGCCGTACTGGAAGCGCGAGATGCACACCGCCTGGCCGTCGATGATGAAGGCCCTGGGCGCCAAACGCGTCCGCTGACCGTACGCCCTTCTCCGAGTCCGGCTCGGTGCGGCCCGCCTGGCAGAATTCCGGGTGGCCCACGATTCACGAGCTGAGGAACCCGCATGCGACTTGTCCACTCCGGGAAGGTCCGGGACGTCTACGCCGACGGTGACGACCTGGTCCTGGTCGCCTCCGACCGGGTGAGCGTCTATGACGTGGTGCTTCCCACGCCGATCCCCGACAAGGGCAAGATCCTCACCCGGTTGTCGCTGTGGTGGTTCGAGCGGCTGGCCGATGTGGTCCCCAACCACGTCATCTCGGCGACCGACGTGCCGGACGAGTGGGCCGGGCGCGCCATCCGCTGCCAGAGGCTCACGATGCTGCCCGTCGAGTGGATCGCCCGGGGCTACCTGGCGGGTCTCGGCCTGTCGGAGTACCGCAAGGGCGGCACGGTCTCCGGCGTCCCGCTTCCGTCCGGTCTGGCCGAGGCCGACCGGCTCCCCGAGCCGATCTTCACCCCGACGACCAAGGCGACCGAGGGCCACGACGAGTTCATCACCTATGACGACGTCGTGGCCGAGATCGGGGCCGACACCGCGTCCCGGCTCAAGGAGGCGACGTTGGAGGTCTACCGGCGCGGCGCCGAGATCGCGGCCGGGCGGGGCATCATCATCGCCGACACCAAGCTGGAGTTCGGCCGCGCCGCCGACGGCACGCTCGTGCTGGCCGACGAGGTGCTGACGCCCGACTCCTCGCGGTTCTGGCCCGCCGACGCCTGGGAGCCGGGCCGGGGCCAGGACTCCCTCGACAAGCAGTTCGTCCGCGACTGGAGCAGCCGGCTCGACTGGGACCGCACGCCTCCCGGGCCCGAGATCCCCGACGAGATCGTCGAGGCCACCCGGGCCCGCTACGTCGAGGTCTACGAGCGCCTCACCGGCACCCGCTGGGTGTAGCCGATGCTCACGATCGCCGAGTACCGCGCGTTGCTGGCCGGGCAGGCCGACGCCTTCGAAGAGTCGGTCCGGTCGGGTGACGCGGACGCCCGCGTCCCGTGGGCCGACGACTGGCGCATGGGCGACGTGGCCGAGCACCTGGCCGGGGTACATCGCTGGGCCGCCGAGGTCGTGTCCACCGGACGCCGCCCTGACACCATCCCCGAGGCGCCCCCGGATCTCGGCCTCGGCGACCTCTACCGCCATTGCGCCGACACCCTGCTGGCCGCGCTCGACGGAGCCGACCCCGAGTCCGAGTGCTGGACCTTCGGGGCCGCCCCCCGCCGCACCTCGTTCTGGTTCCGTCGCCAGAACCTGGAGACGCTCGTGCACCGCTGGGACGTCGGTGCCGCGCTGAACCGCCCGGTCGCGATCGACGCCGCGCTGGCGGCCGACGGCGTCGACGAGGTCCTCACGGTCATGCTGCCCAGGCGCGACCGCTGGCACCGGGCCCCGTTCCCCGACTACGTGGGGCACGTCCTGATCGAGGCCACCGACACCGGCCACCGCTGGACGATCGAGAACCTCGACGGCAGGGCGGCCGCGTTCCCGCTGCTGGAGGACGAGGCGGAACCCCCGGTGGCCACGGCCAGGGGCCGGGCCGAAGACCTCCTGCTCCTCCTCTGGCGCCGCATCCCCCTGGAGACCGGCCATGTCCGTCCCGAAGGCGACCATGGCCTACTTCAGGGCATCACCGCCGCCGGCCTGACCCCCTGACCTAGGGGTTTCCGGGGTCGGGGCAGCGAGTGGTGCCGGGAAGCTCGCCGGTCAGCAGGTAGGCGTCGGCGGCGGCCGTGGCGCAGGGGCTCCAGCCGAAGGCGTGGACGAGATGGTCGTTGGTGTCCACGGTGAGCATGCTCGCGCGCTTGCCGAGCGCGCGCTTGAGCCCGAGCCCGGAGGCATAGGGCGTGGCGGGGTCGCGCACCGGCTGAATGATCAGCACGTTGCGGGGCCCGCGCGCCGTGGCGGTGACGACGGGTTCGGCGGGCGCGCGGTGCCAGAAGGCGCACGGGGTGATGTTGGCGGGCCCGCCTCCCGTCAGCGGGTGGGCCTTGCGGTCCCGGGTGACCCTTCGCTGGTAGAAGGAGATGTCGCGGGGCCACGCCACATCACCGCATTCGATGGCCTGCCTGGCGGCGAAGCCGTTGTCCCCGGGCGCTTCCTTGGCGAGTCCGCGCGAGACGGCCGTTCCGGTGTCCTGCCGCTCGTTGTAGCGCCGCAGCGTGGTCCCGGCACCGGGTGCGCCGGGGCCGAAGTCCTTCCAGTAGAAGCGGTGCAGGGCGGACGCCGCCGCCAGGTAGCGGACGTTGTCGCCCGTCACATGGGTGTCTCCGGGCTCGGCGCCCGGCCCGGGGCCCTGCGGGTCGCGCCAGGGCTCGGCGTCCAGCTCGCGGGCGAGCCCGAGCACCGTGCGGCGGACCTCGGCGGGCGTGCGGCCGAGCCGGTACTCGCCGTGCCGCCCGGCCAGCCAGCGCGCCAGGTCGGTGAAGCCCTGCTCGACGCCGGGTGCTTCGAGGCGCTGCATCCCGTACCAGACCCGTGCGGGGTCGATCGCGCTTTCGAGGACCATCCGGTCCGTGCGTCCGGGGAAGAGCGTGTCGTAGGCGACGGCGAGGTAGGCGCCGTTCCAGCCCGCGGCCACGGAGATCTTCGGCTCGTCCAGGGCCGCGCGGATCCGGTCCAGGTCGCGGGCGGCGTTGGCGCTGGTGATGTGCGGCATGACGGGGCCCGAGCGCGTCCGGCACGCCTCGGCCTGGGCGCGGGCCGCGCGGACGCTCTTGCCGATCGAGCCGTCGGCGGCCGGGAACCGCGACACCGGACGCGGTGAGGACGGCAGCCCGCAGGTGATCGGGCTGCTCGCGCCGACGCCGCGCATGTCGAACCCGACGATGTCGTAGCGCTTGACCACCTCCTGGCCGAGCGCGTGGTGGGCGTAGTTCCACGGCTGGACGAGCCCGCTCTCGCCGGGCCCGATGGGCGCGGTCATCAGGACGCCGCGCCGCTCGCCGGCGTGGAGCGAGCGCACGCGGGAGATCCTGATCGTGATCGTGGGGCCGGTGGGCGCGCGGTAGTCGAGCGGGACCCGAAGGTCGGCGCACTGCTGCCGCAGCCCGGGACGGTCGCCCTCGCGCGCCTCGGGCGTGCAGTCCGTCCATGCGAGCGGAGCCTTCTCCCGCGCCTGCGCGGCGGGCGCGGCCAGTGCGGCCGCCACCGCCGTCAACACGAGGACGGGGCCCAACGTTCTCTTCATCTCAGCCTCCGGAAGGTGGGGGTGCCTTCCGACCAGGCTCATGGGACGTGCGCGGCGCAACCTCCCCCGCGCGCGCTAGCGTCCTCCCCCGAGGAGACGACTCAGAGGCGGTCGAGCACCTTCAGCGCTTCGCCGATGCCGTCCTCGGCGGAGACGCGGCGTCCCAGCGCGGCGGCGTTGCGCGCGAGTTCGGGGTCGCCGACGGCGCGGCGGATCGCGCGGGTGAGGCGCGGCACGGTGAGGGTCTTGAACGGCACGGGCGCCGGGCCCGCGCCGAGGGCCGCCACCCGTTCGCCCCAGTACGGCTGGTCGCCGAAGAAGGGGCACACCACGGTGGGCACGCCCGCCCGGAGCCCGGCGGCGGTCGTTCCCGCGCCGCCGTGGTGGACGACGGCGGCCGTCCTCGGGAAGAGCCACGCGTGCGGGACGTCGTTGACCGCGAGGACGTCGTCGTCGGAGTCGGCCGGGTCGCCCTGGACGATGCCGCGCACCCCCGCCAGGCGCAGCGCGGCGCGGACCGCGAGATCGGTCACCTTCCGGTCCTTGGGGACCATGCTGCCGAAACCGGCGTAGACCGGCGGCGGGCCCGCGTCGAGGAACGCGGCGAGCTCGGCCGGCGGTTCCCAGGACGGCTCGTCCAGGAACCAGTAGCCGGTCTCGTGGACATGGGACGGCCAGTCGAGCGGGCGGGGCACCACCGAGGGGCTGAAGCAGGCCAGGACGGGACGGTCCTGGCGTCCCGGGCCGCGCAGCGGCAGGTCGGCCAGGCCGAGGGTGTCGCGGCGCCAGGGGTTGATGAACGGCCGGGCGAGCTGCCAGGCGACCTGGTCGATGGCGCTGAAGCTGGCGCGCTTGCCCAGTGGCCCGAGGAACCGGGCCTGGGGGACGAACGGATGCGGGAAGGCCCCGGTCGGCTGGCTGGGCTGGAAGTGGATGTAGGCCCAGGGGACGTCCAGGTGCTCGCCGAGGTGGCGCGGCAGGGCGCCCAGGGTGGGGCCGAGGACGAGGTCGGCGCCCTTGCAGGCGTCGGTGCACTCGTCCAGCAGGCGCTCGGCCATGGGCCCGATGATGCGGCGGAACCCGGCCAGGAACGTGACGGGGTTGCGGCCCCCGGCCAGCAGCTCCTGGCCCGCGTCCGAGTCGAGGATCTCGGTGGGGTCGGCGGTCAGCGGCGCCAGGTCGAGCCCGGCGGACGCGGCCAGGCCCGCGTACCGGTTGCTGGCCACCAGCCGGACGCGGTCGCCCCGCCCGGCAAGGGCCCGGCCGAGCGCCGCGCAGGGCTGGACGTCGCCGCGCGAACCCGCGGCGAAGATCACGATGGTGCGGCTCATCGGGCGCTGCCCCTCTCGGTCGGGATCACCAGGTGTCGGCGTGGGCGGAGCTTCCGCCGTTCCAGGGATCGGGCTGGTCGTCGGGGACGTACGGCTCGTACCAGCCGTCGGGCGGCGGGGGCGGCCAGGACTCGTCGCGGCGTCGCGGCGGGGCCGGACGGGTCGCGTAACGCGCGCCGATCGTGGCGTACCGGGGACCCATGAGCGGCGTCCCCTCGAAGGCGGTGACGCCGACGGGGCTGGTGACCTGCGGCGTGGACGTGGCGTGCGCGGTCTCGGGGGTCCGGGGAGCGTCGCCGACGGCGGCCTTGCTGTGCTTGGGGCCGACCCAGCCCCGCCGGCTCGGCAGGGTGAAGGCGCTGATGAGGCCGCCGATCAGCACGAGGGAGGCGCCGAGGATGATGCCGTTGGACACGCCGCTGCGGAATTCCTCCAGCTCGGGGGCGGCGGCGCCCTCCTTGGGGATGGTGTGGATCAGCAGGCCGAGGATCGCGATGCCGAAGGCGCCCGACGCCTCGCGGATCACGTTCAGCATGCCGCTGGCCACGCCCGCGCGCTCTTCGGGGACGGCCTTGAGGACGTACATCGCCAGCGGCATGCACAGCGCGGAGCCCACACCGGTGATCACGACGCTGGGGAGCAGGTCGGTGAAGGTGTCACCGGCTCTGACCATGGTGAACACCAGCATGCCGAGCGCCATCAGCGCCATGCCGCCGCCGACGACGGGGCGCGGCCCCCACTTGGCGGCCAGCCAGAACGCGACCGGCGTCATCACCAGGATCGCGATGGCCGGCGGCAGCATGACCAGGCCCGATTCGGGCGGCGAGAAGCCCAGGTAGCGCTGGAGGAAGGAGGCCGAGTAGAAGACCAGGCCGTTGAAGCCGATGCCCCAGAGCATCTGCGAGAGCAGACCGCCGACGAAGACCCGGTTGCGGAAGAACCGCAGGTCCATCATCGGCTCGGGGACCCACATCTCGACCATGACGAAGCAGACCAGGGCGACGGCGGCCAGCGCGAACACGGCCAGCACCGACGGATCGGTCCACCCGTGCTGGCGTCCGGACTCCATGCCGTAGGTGAAGGCGAACAGCACCGTCGCCGAGATCACCACGCCCGGCATGTCGATGCGCGCGCTGGTGTTCTCGGGCTTGTCGGTGAGCACCACCAGGCCGAGCAGGATCACCAGCACGCCGGGGACGATGTTGATCAGGAAGATCCAGCCCCAGTACCAGTGCTGGACGATGAAGCCGCCGATGGCCGGGCCGAGCGCGGTGGCGGCCGAGCCGGCGGCCACCCACACGATCGTGCCGAGCGAGCGCTGCTTGTCGGTGCGGCCGACGGTGACCATGACCAGCGTGGCCGGGAGGGCGAGCGCGGCGCCGGCGCCCTGGGTGACGCGGGCCAGGATGAGCACCGTGTCGTCGGGGGCGAGGCCGCAGATGCCGGAGGCGGCGGTGAACACGCCCATTCCGGTGGTGAAGGTGACCCGGCATCCGTAGACATCCGTAAGACGCCCGCCCGCGATCATTAGGCAGGAGAACATCAGGATGTAACCGGTGGCGACCCAGTCTTTCGCGGAGTTCGACATTCCGAGCTCGCGCATCATCGTGGGCAGCGCGTTGGCGACCACTGTGTTGTCCATAGTGATCATGAATGCGCTGACGGCGACGACCGCCAGCGCCCAACGGTATCGGCCCCGGGTCAAGTGACTGCGCGGCGTGCTTGACCTGCCGCTTCCCCCTAAAGGTTTTTGTTGGTTCTGTTACAATTCGTTGGCACCTGGTTACTGATCCCTGACTTCTTGCCGGGGACGCTCGATTATCCCATCAGGCCACACCGGATCCGCCGATGTCTTGTCATCGCCATGACAAGTCGTCAGGGAGAAAAGTGGCCCTGATGCGCATCGTGAGACGCTCGGACTGGGCCAAAGTGGTCCCTCCGCTTCGAACGGTCCTGGGTCATTGAGGGGATCCGCAAGCATGCTGAGCAACGATCGTTCCGAGGCCGCGCAGGGCGACCCAGACGACGGAACATCCATCGGCGGCGACGCCGTCCGCCGTTACCTGATCGACCAGATCGCGCGCCGCTCGAAGATCTCCCCGGCCGAGGTCGACCCCGACCGACCGCTCGAAGAGTTCGGCCTGGCCTCCCGCGACGCCGTGGCGATGGCGGGCGAGCTGGAGCAGATGCTCGGCCGCTCCCTCCCGGCCACCCTCGTCTGGGAGCATCCCACCATCAACCGGCTGTCGGCCGCCCTCGCCGGCGGCGCCGCCCTCGTCTCCTCGGCGGCCCCGGCGCGGCCGGTTCCGGACGCGCGGCCCGACGAGCCCATCGCCGTCATCGGCATCGGCTGCCGCTTCCCCGGCGGCGACCGCGACCTGTCCGGCCCCGCCGACTTCTGGCGGTTCCTCACCGGACGCGGCGACGCGGTCCGCGAGGTGCCCGACGGCCGCTGGGACCCCTTCGACGACGGCTCGCCCGAGGTGGGCGACCTGCTGGCCCGCACCACCCGTCTCGGCGGCTTCCTGGACGACGTGGCGGGCTTCGACGAGCGCTTCTTCGGCATCACGCCGCGCGAGGCCGCCGTCATGGACCCCCAGCAGCGGCTCGTCCTGGAGGTCGCCTGGGAGGCGTTCGAGCACGCGGGCCTGGCCCCGGCCGGGCTGCGCGGAAGCCGCACCGGCGTGTTCGTCGGCGTCTCGTCCCCCGAATACGCCGCGTTCACGGCGTCCGATCTGGCCGCCCTTGAGGCGTTCACCGCGACGGGCGCCGCGCTCAGCATCATCGCGGGCCGCCTGTCCTACCTGCTCGACCTGCGCGGCCCCAGCATGATCGTCGACACCGCGTGCTCGTCGTCGCTGGTCTCCACCCATCTGGCGGTGCAGGCGCTGCGCAACGGCGAGGCCGACGTGGCGCTGGCGAGCGGGGTGAACCTGCTGCTCTCCCCGACGATCACGATGACGTTCGACCAGGCGGGCGGCACCGCGTCCGACGGCCGCTGCAAGGCGTTCGACGCCTCGGCCGACGGCATGGTCCGCGCCGAGGGCTGCGGGGCCCTGGTCCTCAAGCGCCTGGCCGACGCCGAGCGCGACGGCGACCGGGTGCTCGCGGTGGTGCGGGGCTCGGGCGTCAACTCCGACGGCCGCTCCAACGGGCTGGTCGCCCCCAACTCCGAGGCCCAGCGCGCGCTGCTGCGCGACGTCTACGGCGCCGCCGGGATCGACACCCGCGAGGTCGACTATGTCGAGGCCCACGGCACGGGCACGTTCCTCGGCGACCCGATCGAGGCCAAGGCCGTCGGCGAAGTGCTGGGCGCGGGCCGTCCCGAGGACGAGCCGCTGCTGCTCGGCTCCGCCAAGTCCAACCTCGGCCATATGGAGTCCGCGGCGGGCGTCGCGGGCCTGATCAAGACCGTGCTGGCCCTGCACCACCGGACGATCCCCGCCAGCCTCCACTACAAGGAGCCCAACCCGCACATCCCCTTCGACGAGCTGCGGCTCGCCGTCGTGGCGCGGGAGACGCCCTGGCCCGAGCGGTCGCACCCGCCGCGCGCCGGTGTCTCCGGGTTCGGCTTCGGCGGGACGAACGCGCACGTGATCCTGGAGGCGGCCCCGGCCGTCCGGGAGACCGCCCAGGAGCCCGTCGCCGTCCGGACGTTCCCGCTCTCCGACGTCGCTCCCGAGCGGATCGCCGACCACGCCGCGCTGCTGGCCGGGTGGGCCGCCGACCGCGAGGACGCGGCGCTCGCCGACATCGCCCGCACCCTGCACCGCAGGGCCGGGCGCGGGCGCGCCCGCGCCGCCGTGGCGGCCCGCGACCGCGCCGGGCTCGTGGACGCCCTGACCGCCCTGGCCGAGGGACGTCCCCACCCGGGCGTCGTCACCGGCACGGCCATGGGTGTTCCCGGACGTCCCGCCTGGGTGTTCTCCGGCTACGGCGCGCAGCGGCCCGGCATGGCGCGGCGGCTCCTGGAGGAGGAGCCCGCGTTCGCCGAGGCCGTCGACGACCTCGACGGGCTGTTCGCCGCCGAGGGCGGCCCCGCCCTCTGGGACATCCTTGAGTCGGGCGCCAAGCCCGACGGCCCCGCCGAGACGATGCCCGTCCTGTTCGCGGTCCAGATCGGCCTGGCGCGGATGTGGAAGACGTACGGCATCGTCCCCGGGGCCGTGATCGGCCACTCCATGGGCGAGGTCGCCGCGGCCGTCGTCGCGGGCTCGCTGACCCTCCAGGACGGCGTCAAGGTCATCTGCCGCCGGTCCCGGCTGCTGACCCGGCTGCTGGGCGGCAACGGCGCGATGGCCGTGCTCGGCGCGTCGGCCGAGGAGGTCGCCCGGCTCGGTCACGACCTGCCGGACGTCCACGCCGCCGTCCACTCCTCGCCCCGGCAGACCGTGGTCACCGGCGACGCCGCCCAGATCGACGCGATCGTGGCGCGGGCCGAGGCCGAGGGACGGCTGGCCCGCAAGGTGCAGGCCGAGGGCGCCGGGCACTCGCCGCAGGTCGATGCGCTTCTCGGGCCCCTGCGCGAGGAACTCGCCGAAATCGGCGAGGAGCCCGGTACCCCGCTCGCCGAGGGCATCGCGCTCTACACCACCGCGCTCGACGACCCCCGCGGCGCCACCCGGTTCGACGCCGAGTACTGGGCGGCGAACCTGCGCAACCCCGTCCGGCTGACCGACGCGGTCGCCGCGGCCGCCGAGGACGGATTCCGGACGTTCATCGAGGTCAACGCCCATCCGATCCTCGCGCACGGCGTCGGCGAGACGCTGGAGGGCACCGGCGCCCTGGTCACCCACACGCTCAAGCGGGCGCCCAAGGGCCAGGAGACCGACGACACGCTGACCTTCCACGCCCAGCTCGCCGCG
The DNA here is from genome assembly GCF_050946795.1 of Spirillospora sp. CA-294931. Taxonomy (GTDB): domain Bacteria; phylum Actinomycetota; class Actinomycetes; order Streptosporangiales; family Streptosporangiaceae; genus Spirillospora. The sequence continues at coordinate 8,907,235 of NZ_CP192006.1, read as the reverse complement.
CTGGCGGCCAACGGCCACACCGTCGCGCCGCCGGTGGACGGCGCCGTCATCGACGTGCCACCGGCGCCCTGGCGCCACGAGCACCACTGGGCCGACCTTTCCCGGCGCAACGCCGGGGGACGCGACGAGCACCCCCTGCTCGGCGCCCATGTCGAGCTTCCGGGCGAAGACCGCCACGCCTGGCGCGCCGACGTCGGCACCGCCGCGCAGCCCTGGGTGGAGGGCGCCCGCGTCCACGGCCTGGCCACGCTGCCCGTCGCGGCCTTCGCCGAGATGGCGCTGGCCGCCGGGGCCGAGGCGCTGGGCGACGACGCGGTGCGCGTCAACAGCCTGTGGATAGAGCGGCCGCTCGCGCTGGGCGAGCACACCACCGTCACCACGACGTTCACCGAGGCCGAGCAGCGGGTCGAGATCCACGCCCTGACCCCGGCCGGGACCTGGCTGTGCCTGGCCAGCGCGGACGTCGGAGACGACCACCGGGCGCCGGCCGTCCCGCTGGCCGGGGCGTCCACCGAGGTCGCCGCCGCCGAGCGGGGCAGCCGGCACTACCGGCTGCACCCCGAGGTCTTCGACCGCTGCCTGGCCGTCCTGGCGGCCGAGGCGGAGGCCGTCGCGGGTCCGGGCCCCTGGCTGGCCGAGACGGTCGGCAGCCTGCGGGTCTACGGCCCGACGCACCGGGGCGGCCATGTCCGGGCCGAGATCACCCTCGACGACGACGGTCCCATCGGCTCCCTCCAGCTGCTCGGCACCGGCGGCGAGGTGCTGGCGGACGCGTCCGGCGTCGTGCTGCGCCGCGTCGAGCGCACCGACCTTCCCGTCCCGCTGGCCGACAAGCTCGTCGAGCTGGTGTGGGACGAGAGCGACGTCCCCGAGCCCACGGTCGCCGCCGACGCCGCCTGGCTGCTGCTGGCCGACACCGGCGACGCGCTGGCCGCGTCCGTCGCGTCCGACCTCGAAGGACGCGGCCACCGTGTGCTCCGGCGGCGCCCCTCCGCCGAGACGCCCCTGCCGGACGAGCCGCTCACCGGCGTCGTGCTGATCCCGGCCGCCGACCTGGTGGACGAGGCGCTGGTCCTGGCCGTCGCCGAGACCAGCCGGTCGCTGCCCGACGGCCCGCGCCTGTGGGTCGCGACGCGCTCGGCCCTGCCCGTGCTCACGGGTGAGGCGGGCGAGCCCGCCCACGGCTTCGTCAGCGCGCTCACCCGCGTCCTGGCGTTCGAGCGCACGCCCCAGCGCGCCACCCACGTCGACGTCGACCGGCCCGCCGACCTGGTCGCCGAGCTGCTCGGCGACGGCGACTCCCGCGAGGTCGCCTGGCGCGCCGGGGTCCGCCGCGTCGCCCGCCTGGCCATGGCCCGGCTGCCCGAGCCCGCCGCGCGGCCGAAGCGGATCGTGCGCCGGGGCGGCGCCTACGTGATCACCGGCGGCTACGGCGGTCTCGGCCTGGTGACGGCGGGCCTGCTGGCCGAGCGGGGCGCGGGACGCATCGTCCTGTCGGGCCGTTCGGGTCCGGACGCCGACGCCGAGAAGGTCATCGCCAGGCTCCGCGAGAGCGGCGTCGACATCGGCGTCGTCCTCGGTGACATCGCCGAGCCCGGAGTGGCCGAGCGCCTGGTCGCGGTCGCTGCCGAGGGCGGCACCCGGCTGTGCGGCGTCGTCCACGGCGCCGGGGCGGTCGACGACCGGCTCGTCGACGACCTGGGCGTCGACGACCTGCACAAGGTGTGGCACGCCAAGGTCGAGGGCGCCCGCCGCCTCGACGAGGCCACCCGCGACCTCGACCTGGACTGGTTCGTCCTGCACTCCTCGGCCGCCGCGCTGCTCGGCTCGCCGGGCCAGGCCGCCTACGCCGCCGCGAACGCCGCGCTGGACGCCCTGGCCGCGCGGCGCGGCGCCGAGGGACGTCCCGCCACCACCGTGAACTGGGGCACCTGGTCCCGGGTCGGCGGGGCCGCCGACCTGAACCTGACCGTCATCGACCCGATCAGCCCGGACGAGGGCGTCGAGGCCCTGGAGGCGCTGCTGGTCTCCGGGCGGGCCGCGACCGGTGTGCTGCGGTTCGACCCGGCCACCGCCGTGAGCCTGTTCCCCGCGATCCGCCAGATGCCCTACTTCGACGCGCTGACCGAGGCCGCCGGGCGGGACGCCGACGACGCGGGCGACTGGCCGGGCGTCGAGGCGCTCAGGGAGCTCGAACCGGCCGAGGCCCGCGCGCTGGTCGCCGCGCAGGTGCGGTACCGGATCGCCTCGGTGCTGGGCTTCCCGCCGGACCGCCTCGACCCGGCCGTCCCGCTGACCGACCTCGGCCTCGACTCGCTCGTCGCGGTCCGGATCAAGAGCGGGGTCGAGCACGACCTGGGGCTGACGGTCCCGGCGGCGGTGCTGCTCCAGGGCGCGAGCGTCAACGTGTTCGAGGAGTGGGCCTCGGGCGAGCTGGGCTTCGCGGGCGCGCCCGCCCCGGCCGCCACCGCCGTCTCCAACGCCGAGTCGGGCTATGTGATGCCGCGCGACGCCGCCGAGCGGCTGGCCGTGCGGATCGTCGAGGACGTCCTCGGGCTCGACCGGGTGAGCGTCACCGCCGGGTTCTTCACCGACCTCGGCGGCCAGGACCACCAGGCCGACCAGGTCGTGGCGCAGGTCGCGGCCGAGCTGGCCGAGGCGGCGGGACGTTCCGGGGTCGAGACCGCCACGGTCACCCGGGACGAGCTGTTCGCCGTCCCCACCGCCGAGCACCTCGCCGAGTTCCTGCGGGCGGCCGACGAGGAGGCCGCGCGGCAGACCGTCCGGCCGCTGAAGGCCACCGGCGACCGGCGGCCGATCTTCATCGCGCACCCGGCGGGCGGAACCACGGCCTGCTACCGGCAGCTGGTCGACCTGCTCGGCTCCGACCAGCCGGTGTACGGGCTGGAACGGTTCGAGGACGCCCCCTCGGTCGAGGAGCGCGCCGCCCGTTACGTCGAGCAGCTCCAGGCCAAGCAGCCCGAGGGCGCGTTCCGCCTCGGCGGCTGGTCGTTCGGCGGGGTGCTGGCCTACGAGACCGCGCGGCAGCTCACCGCCGCGGGCCGCGAGGTGGAGTTCGTGGCGCTGTTCGACGCGGGCCTGCCGCTGCCGGTGGACGACGAGTCCGACACGCTGGCGCGCCGGTTCGCGGCGTTCGCCGACTACGTCAACGAGACCTACGGGCTGGAGGTCAGCCTCACCTACGACGAGCTCGCGGGCCTGGACGAGGAGGCCCAGTTCGCCCTGGTGATGGAGCGCGCGGCGCCGCTGGTGGACCACATCCCCCCGGCGGCCCTCACCCACCAGCTAACCTCCCACCAGGACACCCGCTCGCTTGAGGCCTATGAGCCCGGCGCCTACGACGGCCGCGTCATCCTCTACTACGCGCCGGAAGAGACGCCGTGGGCCGTGCGCGACGCCCGTTACGTGCTCGACGGCACCAACGGCTTCGGCGGGCTCTGCTCCGACCTGGAGGTCGTGACGATCCCCGGGGTGCACCACCTGAACCTGCTCGATCCGCCGGGCGTCGAGGTCCTCGCCGCCCACCTGGAGGGACGGCTCGCCGACGCACCGGCGCCGCTCCAGGTTCGCTGAAGATCCACACCCCGCCGCTCACGGAGGATTGATATGTCACAGTCCGACGCTCTGCTCGAAGCCGCCCGGTCCGGCGCGTCCGGCCGGGAACTGCTCGACATCGAGCTGCCCGCGCGCTTCCGCGCCGCCCACACGCTCAAGGACGAGGTGGGCATCTTCGAGGGGCAGACCGACAAGGACGTGCGGCGGTCCCTGCACGTGGGCGACGTCGACATGCCCGAGCTGGCGCCGGACGAGTGCGTGGTCGCGGTGATGTCCGCGGCGATCAACTTCAACACGGTCTGGTCGGCGATCTTCGAGCCGGTGCCGACCTTCGCGTTCCTGGAGAAGTTCGGCCGCCAGGGCTGGTACGGCGCCCGGCACGACCTGCCGTACCACGTGCTCGGCTCCGACGCGTCCGGCGTGGTCGTCCGGGTCGGCTCCGGCGTGAAGAGCTGGAAGCCCGGCGACCGCGTGGTCATCTCGCCCTCGTACGTCGACGAGGAGGACCACGGCTCCTACGACGACGGCATGATGAGCGAGACCCAGCTCGCCTGGGGCTTCGAGACCAACTTCGGCGCGCTGGGCGACTACTGCATCGCCAAGGCCAACCAGCTGATCCGCAAGCCCGCCCACCTGACGTGGGAGGAGGCGGGCGCCAACACGCTGTGCGCCGGCACCGCCTACCGCATGCTGGTCGGGAGCCACGGCGCCCGGATGAAGCAGGGCGACGTCGTGCTGATCTGGGGCGCGACCGGCGGCCTCGGCTCGTACGCCACCCAGCTGGTGCGCAACGGCGGCGGCATCCCGGTCGGCGTGGTCTCCTCCGACGAGAAGGCCGACATCGTCCGCGCCCAGGGCTGCGAGCACGTCATCAACCGCAACGACCTCAACCTCGGCGAGGAGGGCCTGCGCCACCCCAAGGCGGGCCGGGTCCTCGGCGAGGCCATCCGCCGCCTGGTCGGCGAGGACCCGGGGATCGTCTTCGAGTACCTGGGCCGCGAGACCTTCGGCTCCTCGGTCTACGTCGCCAAGCGCGGCGGCAAGGTCGTCACGTGCGGCTCGTCCACGGGGTACAAGCACGAGTACGACAACCGCTTCCTGTGGATGCGGCTCAAGAGCATCATCGGCTCGCACGGCTTCAACTACCACGAGGCCGTCCAGGTCAACCGGCTGATCGGCCTCGGCATGGTCCACCCGACCCTGTCCAAGGTGTTCCCGCTGGAGCAGGCCGGCGAGGCCACCCGCGCGGTACAGACCAACCAGCACGTCGGCAAGGTCGCCGTGCTGTGCGGCGCCACCGCCGAGGGCCAGGGCGTGGACGACCCGGCCTTCCGCGAGCGCGTCGGCGAGGAGAAGTTCCACCTCTTCCGCCGCTGAGGCACGGCTGTACCTCAGACGGCCGCCGCCGGGCGCGGCGGGCGGAGGGAGGGGTCATGGCAGAGGATGGCCCCTTCCAGCCGCCGCAGCCCGGGCCCGGGGTCGAGGCCGAGCTCCTCGGCCATGATCCGGCGGCCCTCGCGGCACACCTCGAGGGCCTCGGAGATCCGTCCCGCGCGGTAGAGCGCCAGCGCGAGCTGGACGCGGGGCCGCTCCCGCAGCGGGCTGGCGGCGGCGATCGAGCGCAGTTCCCCGACGAGCAGGGAATGGCGTCCCAGGCGCAGTTCCGCCTCGACGCGTTCCTCGATCGCGCCGAGCCTCAGCTCGTCGAGGCGGACCGATTCGGCCAGCGTGGGGACGAGATGGTCCTGGTCCTCGTAAGGCGCGCCGCGCCAAAGCGAAAGCGCCTCTCCGAATGACGCGGCCGCCCTTTCGGGCTCTCCGGCAACGGCCTCTTTCCTGCCCTGTTCCACAAGGGCGGTGAAAACGTCGGAGTCGAGTTCGCCGGGAAGAACGCGAAGGACATATCCGGCGCTGTGCGAGGCGAGCCGGTCGGTTCCGACCGCCCTGCGCAGGTGATGCACATAGCCCCGCAGGGTGGTGAGCGCCGAGCGCGGCGGCGCGTCCCCCCACAGACCGTCGATGAGCCGCCCGGACGACACCGGCCGGTCGGGACGGCACAGCAGGAGCGCCAGCAGATCGCGCAGCTTGGGTGACAGCTCCACCGCCGTCCCCGGCTCGCGGACCTCCAGCGGACCGAGCACTCGGTATCTCATCGGTTCCCCTTCCAAAGCGTCGTGCCTCAGGTCTACGGGGGCCGCTGGTTGTCCAAAAGGGCTGGTCACGAGCGCCGGACAATCCCAACGCAGCTCCAACGCCCCTCCAATCGCGGTGGCGCAGAGTTCTGCGTGACGGGGGGACCCGGAGCGGAGGAAGGGAACATCATGAGGAACGGTCTCAGGTCGGCGCGGGCGGTCGGGGTGCTCGCCGTGGCGGGCGCTCTCCAGGTGGGCGCGATGACGGCGGGTTCGGCTCCGGCCCTCGCCGAGGCGGCCCCGGCCAAGAGCGCGGGAACCGGCGGCAAGAACTACACCACGACCCATTTCGTGTACCGCACCTTCATCACCGACAAATACGTCGGAGGAGCGGCGGTGAAGGCGTGCGCGGGCACGACGAAGAACTGGAAGTTCGGCGGCGACAACCGCAGCTATTCCACCAGCCCGACCGCCTCGCACCGGACGTACATGGGCGTCGTCGTGCATTGGAAGAAGGACAAGTTCCCGCACATCGAGTGGGGCAAGAGCGCCGGGAAGACCAAGCTCTACAACGAGAAGAACAAGCTCATCCGCACCAAGACCGCCTCGACGGCGGACATGCGGATTCCCACGCGTATCGTCAGCAAGACCAAGGTGAAGTTCACCATCGACCACAGCGCGACCAACCCGCACTGCCCGACGATCGGCGGGGCGATCAAGTACAAGATCGCCGTCACGCTGAACCGGAACGGCTCCTGGTACGTGTCCGGCTGGCGGCGTCCCGTCCCGAACCACGAGTCCTACATCTGGCAGGACAAGAAGGCGCCCCGCTGGATCCTGCGCCACGGCAACAAGGGATTCCACTGCCTCACCGGCGTCTGCAAGAACGACAAGATCAACATCGGCGGCAAGTCGTAACGGCCTGACACGGCCCGGGCGGGGGAGGACCCCTGCCCGGGCCGCTCGCGCTTCCGTAAGATCCGGTCGTGCCCGGGTCCGCCCCGGGATGGACCGTTCTTCGGGGGGTGGCGTGGGGAGGCCAGAGCGTCCGGTCGATCCGCATGCCGGGCCGGTCGAGCGCCTGGCCTGGGAGCTGCGGCGCCTGCGCAACGAGGCGGGCCGTCCCAGCTACCGCGAGCTGGCACGCCGGGCGCATTTCTCCCGGAGCACGCTGGCCGAGGCCGCGACCGGCATGCGCCTGCCGACGCTGGAGACGACCGTCGCGTACGCGGTGGCCTGCGGCGGCGAGCGCGTCGACTGGGAGGCCCGGTGGGCGGAGGCCGCGGCCGAGCTCGAACGCTCCCGGCGCCGCTGCCCTTACCCCGGCCTCGCCCCGCTGCGGGGTGACGACGCCGATCTGTTCTTCGGACGCGACCGGCTGGCCGACGATCTCGACGAGGCCGTGCGCCGGGGACCGTTCACGGCGGTGTTCGGCGCGTCCGGCAGCGGGAAGTCCTCGCTCCTGCTGGCCGGGTTGCTGCCGCGCCTGGAGGCGCGCGGCACGCCCTCGGCCGTGATGACGCCGGGGGCCCGTCCCACCGCCGCGCTGGAGGAGGCGCTCGCCTCGCTCGGCGAGAAGGGCGTGCTGGTCGTCGACCAGTTCGAGGAGGCGTTCACGCTCTGCGCCGACGACGCCGAGCGGGCCGCGTTCCTGGACGCGCTGACCGCTCTGGAAGGGCCCACGGTCGTCATCGGGGTGCGGAGCGACTTCTACGAGCACTGCTCGCGGCATCCCGGCCTGGTCGCGGCGCTGCGCGAGAACGTCCAGCTGCCCCTGGGCCCGGTCTCGGCGGGCGAGCTGCGCGCGATCGTCGTGGAGCCGGCCGCGCGGGTCGGGCTGTCGGTCGAGCCCGCGCTGGTCGAGGCGGTGCTCGCCGACGCCGACGGGGAGCCGGGCAGCCTTCCGCTGGTCGCCCACGTCCTGCGGGAGACCTGGAGCCGCCAGCCCGGGGACGAGCTGCGGCTGGCGGACTACCGGTCGGCGGGCGGGGTGCGCGAGGCCGTCGCCCGGACCGCCGAGCGGCTGTACCAGGACCTCGACCCGGCGCAGGGCCGCCTGGTCAGGTCGGTGTTCCTGCGGCTCACGGCGCTGGGCGAGGGCACCGAGGACACCCGCCGCCGCCTCGACCGCGACGAGCTGACCGGTCTCGGCGACCCCGGCGAGCTGGACGAGATCCTCGACCGGCTGGCGGCCGCGCGGCTGGTCGTGGTGGACCGCGACACCGTGGAGGTCGTGCACGAGGCGCTGATCCAGGCCTGGCCCCGGCTGCGCGGCTGGCTGGCCGACGACCGGGAGGCGCTGTACCGCCACCGCAGGCTGACGGTGGCGGCGGTGGAGTGGGACGGGCACGGCTGCCGGGAGGAGTTCCTGTTCCGGGGCGGCAGGCTCGCGGTCTGGGAGGGCCAGGACGCCGAGGCGCTGAACGAGGTCGAGCGCGCGTTCCTGGCCGCGGGCCGGGCGCGGGAGGCGGGCGAGCGCGCGGCGGCGCGGCGCCGCGTCCGCCGGGGGTTCGCGGGCCTGGGCGTCACGGCCGTGGTCGTCAGCGTGCTCGCGGTGCTGGCGCTGATCCAGGCCGACCGCAACGCCGACGCCAGGGACCGGGCGTACTCGCGGCAGCTCGCCGCCGAGGCGCGCCGCCAGCTCGCGCTCGACCCGAGCCTGGCGCTGCTGCTGGCGACCCGCGCCTACGAGGCCGAGCCCACGGCCGAGGCCGAGAGCGCGCTGCGGCAGACCGTCGTCGACGCCCGTGTCCGCGCCGAACGCGCCACCGGGTTGTCGAACGCGGGGGGTCTGACGGCGGCTCCCGATCGCCGGAGCTTCGCGGTGTGGGGCGGCGGCAGGGCCCCGGGCTCGACCGTCCAGCTGTGGCGCTGGGACGGGACGTCCCTGACCAGGAACGGTGCCGACATCGAGCCGGGCGCGGCCGTGACGGGCGCCGCCTTCAGCGCGGACGGGCGGCGGCTCGCCCTCGGTGCCGGTGACGGGACCATCGGCGTGTGGGAGCTGTCCGGGACGCCGAGGCGCACCCGGCTCCTGCGGCTGGGCGGATTCGGGACGACCGCCGTCGCGTTCGCCCCGGACGGCCGCCTCGCGGGCGCGCTCGGCCGCGACCTGCGCGTCTGGAACCCCGACCAGACCCGCGAGCTGGAGCGGGTCAAGGCCCCCGGCTACCTGGAGTCGCTGGCGTTCGACCCGGGCGGGACGCGCCTGGCGACCGGCGGCCTCGGGTTGCCTATCCGGCTGTGGGACGCGTCCGGCCCCCGGCTGAAGGGCCTCCAGGAGGCGGCCGGAGGCTCGCCGCGAAGGGTCGCGTTCGCCCCCGACGGGGCCTGGGCGGCCTCGGCGGAGGCCGACGGCGGCTCACTGTGGCGGCTGCGGGGCTGGCCGTCCCGGGGTGAGTGGAAGGCTCAGGCCCGGCTCCGCGGCCATGGCGGATACGTCGAGGACGTCGAGTTCAGCGCCGACGGCACGAGGCTGGCGACGTACGCCGACGACCGGACCGTCCGGGTCTGGACGACGGGCAGCGTCCTGGATCCGCTCCTGCTCAGGATTCCGTCCGGGGCCACCAAGGGCGTCGCCTTCGCTCCGGACGGCCGCGCGCTGGCCGGGATCGCCAACGACGGCACGCTGCGCGTCTGGGACGTCCAGGTGGGAACGGCCGCCCCGCCCGGCCGCCCCGGTATCGAGGACGTCTCGATCAGCGCCGACGGCCGGTACACGGCCGCGCTGACCGTGCGCGGCGACCGGGTCGTGGTCCGGGACGCCACCCGGGGCGCGGCGCCGGTCCTGGACCGGCGGGTCGGGGCGCGGGAGGCGACCGCGATGGTGCTCAGCCCCGACGGGCGCCGGGTCGCGACGGCCGGGTCGGGCCCGGTGCGCGTCTGGGATCTCGTCCGAGGCGGCGAGCCGGTCGTCGTGGACCGCCGCCCGCGCCTGGGCGCCACGCTGGCCTTCAGCGCCGACGGCGGGACGCTGGCCGTCGGCGACGGCGACGGCCCCAAGGTGTGGCGGGTTTCCGGGCAGGGGCCGCCGGTCGAGATCGCTCTCCCGAAGGGGCCCGCGGGCGGGCTGTGGAACGGCGGTCTGGCCTTCGCCCCCGACGGGCGGCGGCTGGCGGCCGGGCGCGCCGACGGGACGGTCGGGATCTGGGACCTGGCGTCCCGGGAGCGGCCACGGGTGCTGCGCGGGGGCCGCAAGCCGTCCGCCGACCTGGTCTTCGGTCCGGACGGGCGCCTGCTGGCGGGTGCCGCCGCCGACGGCACGGTCCTGATCTGGGACGTGGCCGGGGGCGGCGCGATCACCACCGTCCTGCGCGGCGAGGGCGGCGACATCCTGCACGGCCGGTGGCTGTCGTTCAGCCCGGACGCCCGCTGGCTCGCGATCACCGACCAGGCCGGTGGCCTGCGCCTGTGGCGGACCGGCGGCGGCCCCGACCCGCTGGTCGTCGGCGGGCTGGGCACCGCCGCCGGGCCTCTCGCCTGGCGGGGGAACTCGCTGGTCGCCTCGCTCCTGGGGGCGGTCGGACGCGAGGGCGCGGGCCGGTGGCCGCCGCCCGCCCACCTGCGGACGTGGACCTGCGAGGTCTGCGTCCCGGGCGGGCGGCTGCTCGCGCTGGCCCGCGACCGGGCCACCAGGGCGCTCACCGCCGAGGAGCGCCGCGTCTACCTCACGCGGTCGGAATAAGCCCCTCAACGGTCGAGGGCCTTGTGCTCGCCGGTCACCGCGTGGCCGTCGCCCGGGGGCTCGGCCAGGTCGGCGGAGAACCGCCGGTTCAGGGCCAGCCGGACCCGTCCGAGCGGGCCCCGGGACTCCGGCGCCTCGACCCCGAGGTGCTCGGGACGGTCCAGCGCGACCGCGACGGGCGGCCTCGGGTCGGTGATCGGCGCCGCGCGGTCGGCGGGCAGGGGCCGCTCGACCTCGATGTACTCGCCGGACGGCAGGCGGCGGATGATGCCGGTCTCCAGCCCGTGCTCGACCAGGGCGCGGTCGCGGCGCTGGAGCCCCAGGCAGATCCGGTAGGCGACGACGTAGGCCAGCACGGGCCCGAGGATCACCGCGCCCCGGAAGAACCAGGTCGTCCAGAACAGCGGGACGTCGAACTTGTAGGCGATGATGTCGTTGCCGCCCGCCGCCCACAGGACCCCGTAGAACGTCACGCCCGCCATGCCGATGCCGGTGCGGGCCGGGACGTCGCGCGGCCGGTCGAGCAGATGGTGGATCTCGTGGTCGCCGGTGACCCAGCGCTCCACGAACGGGTAGACGGCCAGGCCCGTGAACAGCACGCCGGGCACCACCAGGGCCGGGACGACCACGCTCATCGCGACCGTGTGGCCCAGGGCGTTGATCTCCCAGGCGGGCATGATCCGCAGGGAGCCCTCCAGCCAGCCCATGTACCAGTCGGGCTGGGAGCCCGCGCTGATCGCGCCCGGGTCGTAGGGGCCGAACAGCCAGATGGGGTTGATCTGGAAGAACGTGGCCAGCAGGACGGTGACGCCCGCGGTCCAGAGGAAGAAGGCGGTCGTCTTGCCGATGAAGACCGGGAAGAACGGGCCGCCCTTGACCGTCCGGTTGGTGCTGCCCTTGCCGGGGAACTGCGTGTGGGTCTGCCGCCAGGTCAGCACGACCGCGTGCAGGGGGATCAGCGCCGCCAGGATGCCCGGGATCAGCAGGACGTGGATGACGTACAGCCTCGGGATGATCAGGTCGCCGGGATACTCGCCGCCGAACAGGAACATCGTCGCGTAGGTGCCGACGACCGGGATCGCCAGCGTCACGCCCTCCAGGAGCCGGATGCCGGTGCCCGACAGCAGGTCGTCGGGGAGCGAGTAGCCGAACAGTCCGTTGACCATGACCAGCACGAACAGCGTGATGCCGATCAGCCAGTTGAGCTCGCGGGGCTTGCGGAACGCGCCGGTGAAGAAGTTGCGCAGCAGGTGGACGACGATCGCCGCCATGAACAGGATCGTCGACCAGTGGTGGATCTGCCTGACCAGCAGGCCGCCGCGCACCTCGAAGCTGATGTCGAGCGTGGAGGCGTACGCCTCGCTCATCCTGACCCCGCGCAGCGGCGCGTACGAGCCGTCGTAGACCACCTCGGTCATGCTCGGCTTGAAGAACAGCGTGAGGAACACGCCGGTCAGCAGGATGATCACGAAGGAGTAGAGGGCGATCTCGCCGAGCAGGAAGCTCCAGTGGTCGGGGAACGCCTTGCGCGCGGCCTTCTTGGCCCAGGACGTGCCGCCGAACCGGTCGTCGATGGCACGGCCGGTCGCGGCCACGGACTTGGGGGATTGCGGGGACCTGGCCACGAGGACCTCCTGCGCCGGCGGCCCCGCGGACCGCCGGTTGCATCGGTCGTGCGTCCTACCAACGTCCCGACCAATGTCGCATTTCTTGACGGTCCGTCCAACCCCCCTGGCCACCTTCGACCAGGTCGCGGCGGGGTTGGGGCCGGTGCGAACCCGGCATCCGGTCCGGCCGAATCCGGTCTTAAGTCGACCTAGACTTTGCGCCCGAGGGTGGCAGGGGTCATGATTTCCACCACGGAATACGCGTAAGTAACTAATTACCCCCTGTGTTCGCTACGCGACGCGGGGGAGTCGAGGTGGGTGAGATACGCGTGGCGGACGAGGGGACCAGCACAGCCGCACAGCCGTGGTCGGAGCTTCCCCGAGAGCTGGCCGAGCACATGAGGCCGCATCTCGACGAGGTCGCCGACGACATGATCCAGGAGATCCAGAACCGCGTCCGCGAGTACGACCGCCCGATGGACGGGTCCTACACCGGCACGCTCCGCCTGGCCGTCGAGCGCGTGCTGCACTTCTTCGTCGACCGGGTGGCCGACCCGGGTGCCGACAGCGCGTCCGTCCAGGACTTCTTCCGCTCCATCGGCCGCAACGAGGCCGGTGAGGGCCGCAGCCTGGACGCGATGCAGACCGCGATGCGCGTCGGCGGCATGATCGCCTGGCGCAACATCACCGAGGGCGCGGCCGACACCGATGTCGACCCGCGCACGCTCGGCTCCATCGGCGAGGCGCTGATGATGTTCCAGGACGAGCTGGCCCAGGCGGCCGCCGAGGGGTTCGCCCAGGCCAGGGCAGCCGTCGCGGGTGAGATGCAGCGCCGCCGCAAGCGACTGATGGACCTGCTTTTCGCCGACCCGCCCGCCGCCCCCGAACTCATCGCCGACCTGGCCGCCGCCGCGCACTGGCCGCTGCCCCGCACGATCGCCGCCGTCGCCCTGGGCCAGCACCACCAGGACTCCCGGCAGCCCGCGTTCCCGCCCGACGTCCTGGCCGACCTCACCCGCAGGACCCCGAGCCTGATCATCCCCGACCCGGACGGGCCCGGCCGCGCCAAGCTGGTCGACCGGGCCCTGAGCGACTGCCTGGCCGTGGTCGGCCCGACCGTGCCGATCGCCGACGCGGCCCGGTCGATCGAGTGGGCCCGCAAGACCCTCGGCCTGGTCCACCGGGGCGTCATCGAGGCCGACACCGGGGTGATCCGCAGCGTCGAGCACATGTCCACCCTGATCCTCTTCCAGGACGAGGAGCTGATCGGCTCGCTGGCCGACCTGCGGCTCGCGCCCCTGGCCCATCTGCGCGCCAGCCAGCAGGACCGCCTGGCCGAGACCCTGCTGGCCTGGCTCCAGTCGGGCCGCAACGCCAACGAGGTCGCGATGCGGCTGCACGTCCACCCGCAGACCGTCCGCTACCGTCTGCGCCAGCTGGAGGAGCTGTTCGGCGACCAGCTGCTTGACCCCGACCTGCGCTTCGACCTGGAGATCGTCCTGCGGGCCCGCAACCTGCTGGCCGACCAGGGCGCCGAGCGCGTCCAGAACCGCGAGGCGGTCGGCGGCAACGGGGAGGTCGTCAGCTTCCGTCAGCACCGCTGATCCGGCCGCCGGTCCAGGATCACCCGTGCCCGGTGGCGGGCCAGGTTGGCCGCCACGGCGGGCTCGGACCGGTCGAGCCGGGCGGCGATCTCCCGGAGCGCGCACGAGCGATGGGGCTCGGGCAGCCGGTCCAGGGCCGGGACGGCGTCGGCCGACAGCCCGCTCAGATAGCCGGTGTCGATCTTGCCGGTCTGCTCGAAGCGGGCCACGTTCCGCTCGGCGATGAACGCGTCCGGGTCGATCGCCGCCAGGGCGATCAGCGCGACCGCTCCGCTCGCGGCCACGGCGCGGGGCAGCCACGAGGCCCGCCACCGTACTCCGGCCGCCGCGACCAGCACGATCACCAGGCCGAGCCAGAGCTCGAAGGCGTGCACCCACAGCCGCAGGCGCGTCCAGCCGTAGGTCTCCTCGTACAGGTAGAGCCGCCGCAGCGCGACGGACACGACCACGAGGGTCAGCGCGCACAGGAGCCCGAGCAGGCCCCTGACCACAGCCCGTCCGCGCGCGTCCGCCATCGGGGCCCGGCGCATCGCGACGGCGATCACGACCAGGACCAGCACGGTCACGACCACGAGCTGGAAGAAGCCCCGGCGCGCGTACTCGGCGTAGGTCAGGCCCGTCGACTTCAGGAGCGCGTCCTTGTCGGACGCCAGCAGCACGCTCGCCTGGACCGCGCAGAACGCCATGAACAGCAGGTCGAGCGCCGCGATCGGCACCGCCCACGACCACAGGGGCGCCGCCTTCGGCCGGTCCGGCGTGAGGACCTTCAGGGGCGGCGGCGCCAGCGTCACGTAGACGAAGGTCAGCGCGGCCCAGGCCGTCACGATGCCCGCGACCACGTGCCAGAGCACCGATCCGCCCGACACCTCGGGGAGCAGCCCCTCGGCGAGGTCGCCGAACGCCGCGTCCGCCGTGGAGAACAGGGCGCCGAAGACCGCCAGCAGCGCCAGCGCGAGCAGGACCGTCCGGACGATCGGCACGGTCCGGTCCCGGCCGGACGTCATGGTCTCCCGGGCGCCCCGCCCGGCCCAGGACCCCATCTGGGCGGACGCCAGCCCCAGCGCGCCGCCTCCGGCCAGTACCTGCGTCCAGGAACGGCCGCCCACCACCCCGTAGGAAGCGATGGGCACCGCCAGCGCCGCCGCCAGGGCCACGATCCAGACCGCGTCCCGGACCGAGGCCACCCCGGCCAGCACCAGCGCCAGCGAGCAGAACGCCAGGCCCGTCCGGTTGACGCGCCGCCGCGTCCCGTCGCGCACCACCATCCGCCCGGACGACCAGGCCACCGGCAGGGTCACGGCGGTGACGGCCAGCGCGGCGATGAGGAGGTTGAGACCGGCGAAGCCCTCGGGCACGAGCGCGCCCAGCGCCCCAGCGCCGATCAGCCCCGCCGCCGCGATGCCGCCCAGCAGGCCCGCCGAGAGCGGCCGTCCGGGGGCGCGCCAGTCGAGGAACAGGCGCTCGAGCCGCGTCGGGTCGCGCGGCGGCGGAGGCGGCGGCACGGGTCTGCGGGGGACGGGCGGCGGTGCCGGTTGCGGCGGCCACACCGGCTGGCCGTAGGGGACCGGTCGGTTCGGGGGGTTGCTCATGAGGGATCTCCTCGTTTCTCGGCATGGTGAAGAGAACCGGCGGCGGAAATCGCGGCCGGTTGTGGACGGTGGTCAGCGCAGTGCGGCGGGGCTGGCCGGGATCAGGACGCGGATATGGCAGCCGCGCTCGGAGTCGACGACGTGGATGTCGCCGCCGTGCAGGTCGACGGCCCACCGGGCGATGGCCAGGCCGAGGCCGGTGCCGCCGTTGGGGGTGCCGACCCGCGACCCGTAGGACGTGCCATAGGGAGTCGCGCCCCGGTTGAAGCGCTCGAAGACATGGGCGCGCTCGCCGGGCGGGATGCCCGGACCCTCGTCGGCGACCTCCAGGAGCAGCCCGCCGTCCGCGGTGGACGGGCGGGCCCGCACAGTGACCGTCCCGCCGGGCGGGCTGTGCCGGGCGGCGTTGTCCAGCAGGTTGGCCAGCACCTGGTGCAGGCGGTCGCGATCGGCCACCGCGCGCAGGCCGGGGGTGACGTCGGCCTCGACCAGGGTGTCGGGGTATCCCGCGTGGGCCTCGGCGGCCACCCCGGTCACGAAGTCGCCCACGTCGATCGCGCTCAGGTCGAGCTTGGCCACGCCCGCGTCCACCCGGGACAGGTCGAGCAGCTGGGTGACCAGTCGCCCCAGCCGCTCGGTCTGGTCGAGCGCGGACTCCATCACCTCGGGCGTCGGCGGCGTGACGCCGTCGGCGACGTTCTCCAGCACCGCACGCAGCGCGCTGATCGGGGTGCGCAGCTCGTGCGAGACGTTCGCCACGAACTCCCGCCGCTGCCGGTCGACCTCGGCCAGGTCGGCGGCCATCCGGTTGAACGCCAGCGCGAGCTCGCCCACCTCGTCGCGGGACGTCGCGCGCACCCGGCGGCTGTAGTCGCCGCGCGCCATGGCCCGCGCGGCGGCGGTCATCTCGCGCAGCGGCGCCGTCATGCCGTGCGCGATCAGCTGAGTGACGACCATCGAGATCAGCACGCCCACGGGCAGCGTCTGCCGCGCCATGAAGCCCGCCACGTACCCGTACAGGACGATGAAAGTGGCGGTGGTGGCCGTCACCATCGACAGCATCCCGAACTTCAGCTTGATCGAGCGCAGCGGGTCGAGCGGGCGGGGCAGCCGCGCCCAGGCCCGGCGCACGACCTGGCCGCTCGCCCCCGTCATGACGGGACCTCCAGGCTGTAACCCACCCCGTGGACGGTGCGGATCAGGTCGGCGCCGAGCTTGCGGCGCAGCTCCTTGACGTGGGTGTCGACGACCCGCGTCCCGGACGCGTCCGACCACTCCCAGACCTGCTCCAGCAGCACGGCCCGGGTCAGGACGCGGCCGGGCTGCCGGGCCAGGCAGCCGAGCAGGTCGAACTCGGTGGGCGTGAGATGCACCTCGCGGCCGTCCCGGCGGACCCGGCGCGACCCGGTGTCGATCTCCAGCGGCCCGGTCCGCAGGATGCCCGGCGGCGCCGTCTCGACCCGGTCGACGCGGCGCAGGACGGTGCGGATCCGGGCCACCAGCTCCCGCATGCTGAACGGCTTGGTGATGTAGTCGTCGGCGCCGACGCCGAGCCCGACCAGCAGGTCGGTCTCGTCGTCGCGGGCGGTGAGCATCAGGACCGGGACCGGACGCTCGGCCTGCACCCTGCGGCACACCTCCAGGCCGTCGAACCCGGGCAGCATCAGGTCGAGCACGATGAGATCGGGCTCGTAGCTCCCGGCCAGCTCGACCGCGCGCGGCCCGTCGCCGGCCAGCTCCACCGCGAACCCCTCGGAGAGCAGGCGGTCGGCGACGGCCCGGGCGATCGTCGGCTCGTCCTCGACGACCAGAATGCGCTGTTCGTTCACAGAGGCGACTCTAGAAGCGCCGTGCGGGGGACGTGAGGGAGAGTTGTGGGGGTTTTGTGAGGGCTCGTCTCCTAGCCGACCGGCCAGGTGTGAACGGGGTCGTTGGTCTCCATGAGCTGGGTGTAGTTCTGGGTCATCCGGCGCAGGGCCTCGTGGCGGGGGCCGCCGATCGCCGCGACGGTGTCGATCTGCCAGGACGCGCCCGTCTGGCCGCTGAGGCAGCGCCGCTCGATGATGCCCAGCAGCCGGTCGCGCCGCGACGGGTCGACCCGCCACAGGTCCAGGCCCTTGTAGGCCAGGGGCAGCAGCTTGCGCAGCACCAGCTCGGCCGCCGGGACCTCGCCCATGCCGGGCCAGTACAGCGTCGCGTCCATGCCGTCGCGGGCCGCGCGGTGCAGGTTCTCCTCGGCCGCCGCGAACGACATCCGCGTCCAGATCGGCCGCTCCTCCTCGGCGAGGCTGCGCACCAGGCCGTAGTAGAAGGCGCCGTTGGCCACGACGTCCGCGACCGTGGGCCCGGCGGGCAGCACGCGGTTCTCCACGCGCAGATGGGGGCGTCCCTCCACGACCGCGTAGATCGGGCGGTTCCAGCGGTAGATCGTCCCGTTGTGCAGGCTCAGCTCGCCCAGTTCGGGGATGCGGCCCTCGTCCAGCACGGCCACCGGGTCCTCGTCGTCGCACAGCGGGAGCAGGGCCGGGAAGTAGCGGGTGTTCTCCTCGAACAGGTCGAAGACCGAGGTGATCCAGCGCTCGCCGAACCAGACGCGCGGACGCACGCCCTGCGCCTTGAGCTCGTCCGGGCGGGTGTCGGTGGCCTGCTCGAACAGTGTGATCCTTGTCTCACTGTCGAGACGGTGACCGAAAAGGTACGGAGAGTTGGCGCCCAGCGCGATCTGCGCTCCCGCGACGGCCTGGGCGGCGTTCCAGTACCGCCCGAAGTGGTCCGGGCTGACCTGCAGATGGAACTGGACGCTGGTGCACGCGGCCTCCGGGGTGATGCAGTCGGCGTGCATGCGCAGCGGCTCGGGCCCGTCGATCGCGATGTCCAGCTCCTCGCCCCGGGCGGCGAAGATCTGGTCGTTGAGCATCTTGTAGCGGGCGTTGGCCGACATCGTCTCCTCGCCGATGTCCGAGCGCCGCAGCGTGGGCAGGATGCCGATCATCACCAGCGAGGCCCCGAGCTCATGGGCTCGCGCGCCCGCGTGCGCGAGATGGTCGCGGACCTCCACCTCAAGCTCACCCGTTCCGGCGCCGCCGAGCTGGCGGGGCGGGATGTTGATCTCCAGGTTGAACTGGCCCAGCTCGGTGGCCCAGGCCGGGTCGGCGATCGCCTTGAGGACGTCGGCGTTGCGCATGAGCGGGTCGCCGAGCGCGTCGATGAGGTTGAGCTCGATCTCCAGGCCGATGCAGGGACGCTCGAAGTCGAACTGCGACTCGCCCAGCATCCTCGCCAGCACGTCCAGGCATCGCCTGACCTTGTCCCTGTAACGGCGCCTGTCCTCTCCGCTGATGACGACGGGGTTCACGTCCCTGCCCATAGGTACCGCCCCAGTGCTCTGAGTGACCTGTTACAAAACGGATGTCCCGTACAGACGTGTCGAAAACCCCTGGCCCGGTTTTTGGCGGTCCGAATGAGGTTTGGGCGCCGGGACGTGCGCTTTCTTTATGGCAACCCTCGTGTGACCTATTGGTACGTTGTGTCGCAGGTCAGCAGGGTGCGGGGCGAGATGTGACACTCTGTTGCGGACGATCCGGCGGCGAGAGGGGGTGTTCCCGATGCGTCTGAGACCTCGGTCGATCCGCGGGCGGGACACGCTCGTGGCCGCCGTGCTGGCGTTCCTGGTGTTCGGCTCGATCGCCGTCGGCATCGACCTGGCCGTCCGCAACGCGGTCAAGGCGGGCCATCTCCAGGAGACCCAGATCGCCGCCCGCCGCATCAGCGCGGCCGTCCGCGACGGCACGCTGGCCAGCCCGATCCCCGACGACACCGGCGGCCGGATCGTGATCCAGGTCGTCGGGCCCGGCGGCAACGTCCTCGACTCCACGCCGGCCGCGGCGGGCCGTCCGCCGATGAGCCGGCTCTGGCCGACCCGCGACCAGCGCGTCCGCGACGTCGAGGAGTGCAATGGCTGGGGCACGGGCAACGAATGCATGCTGGTCGAGGCCATCCGGGTGACCACGGCCCCCGACGCGGTGGTGGTCTACGCGGGCAAGAGCATGCCCGGCTTCATGACCAACGGCCTGCTGGAGGCGCTGCTCGCGGCGGCCGTCCTGGCCCTGACCACGCTGGCCGCCTGGGTGACCTGGCGGGTGGTGGGGCGCACCCTGCGTCCGGTCGAGCAGATCCGCACCCAGCTCGCCGAGATCAGCGCCAGCGACCTGAGCCGCCGGGTGCCGCAGCCCCCGGGTGAGGACGAGATCGCCCAGCTGGCCCAGACGGCCAACGCGACCCTCGACCGGCTGGAGCGCGCCGTCGCACGCCAGCGCCAGTTCGCCTCCGACGCCTCGCACGAGCTGCGCACGCCCATCGCCGGGCTCCGGGCCAACCTCGAAGACGCCGAGATGCACCCCGACGACACCGACCTGCCCGCCACCATCACCTCGGCCCTGCGCGACACCGACCGGCTGGAGTCGATCGTCACCGACCTGCTGCTCCTGGCCCGGATCGGCACCGGCGGCACCGCCGCCCAGGAGACCATCGACCTGGCCGAACTGGCCCGCGCCGAGGTCGGCCGCCGCACCTTCGCCCTCAAGATCGACGTCGAGCTCTGCCACGGCGCCGTCGTCAGGGGCGTCCGGATGCAGCTGGTCCGCCTGCTGGGCAACCTGCTCGACAACGCCGAACGCTACGCCGACTCCCGCATCCAGGTGGAGGTCTCCGCCGTCGGCGACCAGGCCCTGCTCACCGTCGTCGACGACGGCCCCGGCATCCCGGCCGACCAGCGCGAACGCGTCTTCGAACGCTTCACCCGCCTCGACACCGCCCGCAGCCGCGGCTCCGGCGGCACCGGCCTCGGCCTGGCGATCGCCCGCGAGATAGCCCAGGCCCACTCCGGCACCCTCCAGATCGAAGAAAGCCCCCAAGGCGCCCGCTTCGCCCTAAGGCTGCCTTTGCTTTAAATCCCGGCCCACCTTCGCTCGCCTAGCGGCTCGCTACGGTGACCGTGATTTTGCGATTGCTGCATCGCTTCGCGATCTCGCCGGGGAAGCTTCGCCTTCGGCTCGCTTCTCCGCTCATTAACGCAATCGCGCGCGGGGCTGGGGTTCGCGCGTGGTCGGTCAAAGCGGAACGCGCCGGGTTCCGTGTGGGAACCCGGCGCGTCGGCCCGGAGGGGCTGGGATCAGGCGCGGACGGCCTGGATCTCCATCTGGATGTCGACCTTGTCGCCGAGCAGGGCCTTGTCGCCCTTCAGCGGCACGTTGAACTCCACGCCCCAGTCCTTGCGGTTGATCGTGGTGGTCGCGGAGAAACCGGCGCGGGTGCCGCCCCACGGGTCCTCGCCGACGCCGTGGAACTCGACCTCAAGGGTGACCGGACGGGTGACGTCCTTGATGGTCAGCTCGCCGTCGACGAAGTAGCCGCCGCCCTCGGCGCGCGCGCCCTTGGTGGTGAAGGTGAAGGTCGGGTAGGTGGCCACGTCCAGGACGTCCGCCTGGCGCACGTGGGCGTCGCGGTCGGCGTTGCGGGTGTCGATCGAGTCGACCTTGATCTCCGCGGTGGCGGTGCTGTCGGCCAGCTCCTCGGCGATCTGGACGGCGCCGCTGAACTCGGTGAAGCTGCCGCGGACCTTGGTCATCAGGTGGCGGATGCTGAAGGTGACCTCGGAGTGCGCGGGGTCGATGTTCCAGGTGCCGGTGGTCAGTTCCGGGGCGATGGTCGATACGCTCATGATGTCTCCCGAATGTTCTTGAAAGTTCAACAACCTGATGCTGGTGACCATAGTTGATTTTTCAAGCACTTGTCAACCGCAACTTACATACAGCGCGACCTGTTTGTTAGGGCTATGCTTCGAGGATGTCCCCGATCACCAGGCCCCGGCGCACTCAGGAGGAGCGCACCGCCGCGACGCGGCGCGCCCTCCTCGACGCGACCCTGGATTGCCTGATCGAGTTCGGCTACCACGGCACCACGACCACGCGGGTGGTCGAGCGCGCCGGGGTCTCGCGCGGTGCCCAGGTGCACCATTTTCCCACGAAGAACGTGCTCGTCCTGGCGTCCGTCCAGCATCTGGCCAAGCGGCGGGCCGACGAGTTCCTCGACCACTCCGTCCCCCGGCTGCGCGCGTCCGACGACTGGATCGGCGACGCCCTCGACCTGATCTGGGAGATCAACCAGGGCCCCCTGTTCGAGGCGGCCATGGAGCTCTGGAACGCCGCCCGCACCGACCCCGAACTCCGCGAGCACGTCAACGACTTCGAACGCGAGGTCGCCACCGGCTATGTCGTGCTGGCCCGCGCCCTGGTCGGCGACCTGGTGGACGACCCCGAGTTCCGCGCCGACCTCTACTTCATCCTCGACACCATCCGCGGCCTGCGCATGCTCCAGTTCGTCCAGCCGTCGCCCGAACGGGCCCTGGAACGCTGGGAACCCACCAAGGCCCGCCTCCGCCGCCTCCTGGAAGGCCGCGCCCCCCGCTGACCCGCCACCACGGGGCCCGCTCCGCAACAACCCCCACCCCGCGCGCGATTGCGTTAACTAACCGGGGGAAGCGAAGCCGAAGGCGAGCTTCCCCCGGTTAGATCGCGGAGCGATGCAGCAATCGCAAAATCACGGTCACCGAAGCGAGCCGCCAGGCGAGCGCAGGTGGGCCGGGATTTAGTTAGACACCGCCTTGTAGACGGTGACGACGGCGGCGCCGCCGAGGCCGATGTTGTGCTGGACGGCGCCGGTGGCGCCCTCCACCTGGCGGCGGTCCGCCTGGCCGCGCAACTGCCAGGTGAGCTCGGAACACTGGGCGAGTCCGGTCGCGCCGAGGGGGTGGCCCTTGGAGATCAGCCCACCGGACGGGTTGACGACCCAGCGGCCGCCGTAGGTGTTGTCGCCGTTGTCGACCAGCTTGCCGCCCTCGCCCTCGGCGGCCAGGCCGAGCGCCTCGTAGGTGAGCAGCTCGTTGGTGGAGAAGCAGTCGTGCAGCTCCACCACCTGGACGTCGTCGGCGCCCATCCCGGCCTCGTCGTAGGCGCGCTCGGCGGCCAGCTTGGACATCTTGGCGCCGACCAGGGTGATGGCGCTCTTGTCGGTGAAGGTGTCGCGGGTGTCGGTGACCATCGACTGGCCCGCGATCTCGATGGCCTGGCCCCACAGGTCGTTCTCGTCCACGAAGCGCTCGCCGGCGATGATCGCGGCGCCCGAGCCGTCGGACGTGGGCGAGCACTGGAGCTTGGTGAGCGGCTCGTAGATGATCTTGGCGGCCTTGATGTCGTCCAGGCTGTACTCGTCCTGGAACTGGGCGTACGGGTTGTTCACCGAGTGCTTGTGGTTCTTCCAGCCGATCTTGGCGAACTGCTCGGGCGTGGTGCCGTACCTGGCCATGTGCTCGCGTCCGGCGGCGCCGAACATGTAGGGGGCGATCGGCTCGCCGGCCCACTCGAACAGCGGGAACAGCTCCTTGAGATGGTTGAGCATCGGCTGCTCGCGGTCTTCGTAGGTGGAGCCCAGCGAGCCCTTCTGCATCTTCTCGAAGCCGAGCGCGAGCGCGCAGTCGACCGTCCCGGACTTGACCGCCTGGCGGGCCAGGAACAGCGCCGTCGAGCCGGTGGAGCAGTTGTTGTTGACGTTCACGACCGGGATGCCGGTGATCCCGAGCTCGTAGACGGCGCGCTGGCCGGACGTCGACTCGCCGTAGACGTAACCCACGTACGCCTGCTCGATCTTGTCGTAGTCGATGCCGGCGTCGTTGAGCGCCTTGGTCCCGGCCTCCTTGGCCATCTCCGGGTAGTCCCAGTCACGGCTGCCCGGCTTCTCGAACTTGGTCATGCCGACGCCGACGACGAACGTCCTGTTGGTCATGGTCATACCTCTTCCCCAGGGATATGCGTGACGCTAGGTCCTGGGCAATAAACAGTCAAGCTTGTATGTTTTGTTCCAGCGCCTCACACCCGGAGGATCGATGACCCGCTGTTTCAACCTGGCAGACCTCTTCGAGAGCGTCGCCGACGCCGTGCCGGACAAGCTCGCCCTGGTGGCCGGTGAGACGAGGCTCACGTTCGCCGAACTGGACGAGCGGGCCAACCGCGTGGCCCACGCGCTGGCCGCGCTCGGCGTGGGCCCCGGCGACCATGTCTCGCTGCTGGCCTACAACCGGGCGGAGTGGGTCGAGGCGCAGATCGGGATCTTCAAGCTGCGCGCCGTGCCGATCAACGTCAACTACCGCTACACCGCCCACGAGCTGGCCCACGTCATCGGCGACTCGGAGTCGGTGGCGCTGGTCGCCGAGCGGTCGCTGATCGCCAGGCTGGGCGACGCCCGCGACGCGCTGCCGCACCTGCGGCACGTGCTCGTGATCGAGGACGGCTCCACCGACGCGGTCTCCGGCACGGACTACGAGGACGTGGTGACTGCCGCCTCCGGCGAGCGCGACTTCGGCGACCGCTCGCCCGACGACCACTACATCCTCTACACCGGCGGGACGACCGGGATGCCCAAGGGCGTCGTCTGGCGCAGCGAGGACATCTTCATGTCGGCCCTGTACGGCGGCAACCTGCTGGGCGAGCCGGTGGCCTCGCCGGCGGAACTGGGCGAGAAGGCGCACGACGGCGGCATGACCACCATGGTCTGCGCGCCGATGATGCACGGCGCGGGCATGTGGGCGGCCTGGGTGGCGCTGCTCGCCGGGTCCACGCTCGTTCTGTGGTCCGAACGCCGGTTCGACGCCGAGCGGGTCCTGGCGGTGGCCGCCGCCGAGAAGGCGCAGGCGATCCTGCTGGTCGGGGACGCCATGGCCCGTCCGCTCAGCGACGCGCTGGCGGCGCGTCCCGGCGCGCACGACCTGTCCTCGCTGATCGCGGTCGCGACGGGCGGCTCGGCGACCTCGCCCGACGTCAAGGCCCGCCTCCACGAGCAGATCCCCTCCCTCCTGATGATCCTGGACGCATACGGGGGCTCGGAGAGCGGCGCGGTCGGCTCGGCCGTCGAACCCGCCCCCGACGGCTCGCCGCGCTTCATGCCCCGCTCGCTCGACGCCGCCGTCCTGGACGCCTCGCTGCGGCGCATCGCCCCCGGCTCGGACGAGATCGGCGTCTTCGCCCGCAGCGGCCGGATCCCGCTCGGCTACTGGAAGGACGAGGCCAAGACGGCCAGGACCTTCGTCACCGACGACGACGGCGTCCGCTGGGCCCTTCAGGGCGACATGGCCCGGGTGGACGCCGAGGGCGCGATCGTCCTGCTCGGACGGGGCTCACTGGTCATCAACACCGGCGGCGAGAAGGTCTTCGTCGAAGAGGTCGAGGCCGCCCTGAAGACCCATCCGGCCGTGTACGACGCGATCGTGGTCGGTGTGCCCGACGAACGGCTCGGCTCGCGGATCGCCGCGGTGGTCTCCCAGGCACCGGACGCCGATGAGAAGGCCACCCCCGAGGCACTCGCCGAGCACCTGCGCCGCACCCTGGCCGGATACAAGATCCCCCGCGATTTCCAGATCGTCGACGAGGTCCGCCGATCCCCGGCGGGCAAGGCCGACTACCGCTGGGCCAAAGAGATCGCGACCCGCTGACCCCAATGGAGAGATGATGACCGAGCAGCCCCAGTTGAAGGCCGAGAACCTCGGCGTGTGGAGCGACCCGTTCGACTTCAAGGTCGACAAGGACCGCGCCATCGCCTACGCCAAGGCCACCAACGACGACAATCCCCGCCACCTGTCAGGCGAGCTGGCACCCCCGGTCTTCGCGATCGTCCCGGTCTTCGAGGGCATGATCCCCCCGCTGTTCACCGTGGTGCCCGACAGCCTGATCCCGTTCGTCGTCCACGGCGAGCAGGACATGGTCTTCCACCGGCCGATCGTCCCCGGCTCCACCCTGGTCTCGCGGGCCCAGGTCACCGGGTTCGCGTCCAAGTCGTCCGGCACCACGGTCTCGGTCCGGCTGGAAACACGGACCGACGGCGGCGACCTGGTCAACGAGCAGTGGATGGTCTCCTTCTTCCGCGGCTTCTCCGCGGGCGAGTCGGCCGGGGAGATCGCCCCGACCCACACCTTCCCCGAGAACCTGCGCGCGGCCGAGCCCGTCGCGGAGGTCGTCCAGCACGTCGACGACGACCAGACCTTCCGCTACTCCGAGGCGTCCGGCGACCCCATGCCCATCCACCTGGACGAGGAGTTCGCCAAGTCCGCCGGCCTCCCCGGAATCATCGCCCACGGCATGTGCACGATGGCCTTCACCTCCGGCGCCGTCATCAAAACCGTCGCCGAGGCCGACCCCACCCGCCTGCGCCGCCTCGCCGTCCGCTTCTCCCGTCCCGTCCTCCCAGGCCAGGACGTCACCACCCGAATCTGGAACAACGGCCCCAACACCTACGCCTTCGAAAGCACGTCCAGCAGCGGCGAAGTAGTCATCAAGGACGGCGTAGCCGAACTCTCCTGAGCCGCGCCTTCTGCTTGGCTAGCCGGTCTGGTCGGGGGGGTGGATCGACTGCTGGTGGCGGAAGATGTCGCGTGGGTCCCAGCGCTGTTTGGTCGCTTGCAGGCGGGGATATTTGTCGCCGTAGTAGAGGGTCCACCACGGCACCCCGGAGGTGTTCCATTCGGGGTCGCCGAGATCGACGTCGGGATAGTTGATGTAGCAGCCGTCGGTGACGTCGTTGGAGACCGGGACGCCGCCCGGGTACATGTCCCGGTAGAGCTCGCGGATCCATCGCAGGTGGCCCTCGCCGTTCTCGCTCTCGGGCCAGTACGCCTGGTGCTGCAAGCGCAGGATCGAGTCGCGCTGGGCGACGGCGGTGTCGGTGCCGATCGTGTTGACCTTGGAGCCGTACGAGTCGATCTGCACCACCGCGTCGCGGACGATGTGCGGGTCCCTGGTCAGGCCTTGCCACAGCGCGTCGACCTGGGCGGCGGGCAGCGGCTTCCGCATGTGCGCGGACTTGTGCTTGCCCGCGCGCGGGTTGGGAGACAGCCCGAGGATCCGGTCGATGATCACCCAGGGCAGCTCGACCGGTTCGCGCAGGTCGCGCAGGGCCGGGTACTCGCCGATGGCCTCGGTGAGCGGGCCCATCTCGGCGCGGAACCCGCCGTCGATGTGGTGCACGAACTCGGTGATCAACCGCCGGGCGTCCGGCACGGCGGCGTCGATCTGCGCGATCAGGCCCACGCTCTCCTTGCTCCGATGGGTGAGCAGCAGGATCGCGAACAGATCAGCGTACGGGTCGTCCGCGCCCTGGTGCTCGGCGAAGAACTCCCCGAAGTTGGCCACGATCCGGTGGAAGTCGGCCTCCTCCAGCTCGGCCCACCGCCACCCGCCCGAGGCGAGCAGCGCCGTCCGGGGCGCCTCGGGCAGATCACGGAACCAGAACCGGGTGGCGATTCCGAAGTTGCCGCCCCCGCCCCCGGTATGCGCCCACCACAAGTCCCGCAGTTCGGGGTCGGTGTCGTCAGCGGTGGCCCGGACCAACCGCACCCGGCCGTGCCGATCGACGACGGCGACCTCCACCGCGTAGAGGTAGTCGACGGTCAGCCCATGCTGACGAGACAGAAGCCCGAACCCGCCCCCGGGGACGTGACCACCAACACCGACTGTGGGACATGAGCCTCCAGGCAGCGCCTTACGGGTCGGCAGGTACAGGTTCTTGTAGTGCTGGCCGATGGTCGACCCTGCCTCCATGCAGATGGCGTCCATCTCGGGGTCGTAGCCGACCTCGTCCATCAGGCTCAGATCGACGATCACCCGCACGTCGTCGGCGCAGACGAAGTCCTCGTAGCAATGGCCGCCCGAACGCACGGTGATCCGCGACCGTTCGGGCGGCGCCGACTCGTCCAGGCTCCGTTCCAGCGCGTGCTCGACCTCACGCCCGTCGCGCGGCAGCCACACATAGTCGGGCCGGGACGTCCAGCGAGGATTGAACCCCCGCCGCAGCGGCCCGTACCGAGCGTCCTGCGGCCCGATCTTGATGATCCTCGCCTTGGTCGCCATCCCACCAGCCTCAACTCCTACCTTGACTTCAGTCAAGAGCAGGCGCGTGGAGAATGCGGCGAACCGCCGCGCGAAGCCAGTGGTGAGCGCTGTCGGACGCGTGGCGGGGGTGCCAGGCCATGCCGATGGTCAGGGGCGGCAGCGGCAGGGGAATGTCGAGGAGGCGCAGGCCGAGCGCGGTGGCGGTATGGGCGAGCGGCGTCTCCGGGTCGCCGGGGAGCGCGGCGGGGACGAGGCACACAACGTCGCTGTGGACCGCGAGGCTCATCGCCGCCAGGTGGCTGGGCAGGACGGCCGTGACGCGCCGGTGCAGGTTCCGCTCGGCCAGGGCGGTGTCGAGCGGCCCGGTGAACCGGCCGCGCCGGCTGACCGCGACATGCTCGGCGGCCGCGAGCCGTGCCGCGTCCAGGGCCTGCTCGGCGAGGGGGTGGCCAGGACGGACGGCCGCCACCATCCGCAGCGTGACCAGCTCCTCGACCTGGGTCTCCGGGTCCACGTGGTCGATCGATCCGACCTCCAGATCGATCCGGCCGTCCCGGAGGGCCGGACCGGCCTCCAGTTCCTCCGCCCGCAGCCGGAACGAGACGCCCGGCGCCTCCTGCCGGGCCAGGCGCAGCAGCCCGGGGGCCAGCGCCGCACTGACCAGGTCGGCGGTCTGAAGCGTGAAGGTACGGCGCAGGGTGGCGGGGTCGGTGTCGTCGGCGGGGCTGAGCAGCGACCCGAGGCTGCGCACCACCGCGGCGGCCTCCTCGCGCAGCGCCAGGGCGCGCGGGGTGGGGACCATGGCCTGCCCGGCCCGCACCAGGAGCGGATCCTGGAGGGTGCGGCGCAGCCGGGCGAGGGTGCGGCTCATGGCGGCCGGGGAGGTGCCCAGACGGGCCGCGGCGCGGGTGACGCTCTGCTCGGTCAGCAGGGCGTCCAACGCGACGGCGAGGTTGGCGTCAAGTGACCTGCTCACCAGCGTCATTCCATTTCGGGCAATGTCTCCTTGCTGAAGTTCCCATTGTGGCATCACCATGCCGCTCCTCAGGATGAAGGCGTACTCACCCGCTAGGAACCCGCGAGGTCTTCATGATCGTCATCACCGCGCCCACCGGGAACATCGGCCGCCACCTGCTCACCCGCCTCCTGAAGTCCGCCGAGGAGTTGCGCGTCATCGCGCGTGACCCCACCCGGCTGCCGGACGCCGCACGCGGACGCGTCGAGGTGGTCACCGGCTCGCACGGCGACGCCGAGGTGGTCGACAGGGCCTTCGAAGGCGCGGACGCCGTCTTCTGGCTCGTCCCCCCGGACGCGTCCCGGCCCCCGGAGGACGCCTTCACCGGCTTCACCCGCCCCGCCGCGAAGGCGCTCGCCGCCCACGGGGTCGGCCACGTCGTCGGCGTTTCCGTCCTCGGCCGCGGCACCCCGCTCGCCGACCGGGCCGGGCTCGTCACCGCCTCTTTGGCCATGGACGACCTGCTGTCCGGCACCGGCGCCGCCTACCGGGCCTTGGCCGACCCGTCCTTCTTCGAGAACCTCCTGGAGGAGGCCGCCTCGATCCGCGACAAGGGCGTCTTCGCCGACCCCGACCGCAAGGCGCCCCTCGTCGCCGCCACCGACATCGCGGCCGTCGCCGCCGACCTGTTGCTGGACCGCTCGTGGACCGGCACCGGCAGCGCCCCGGTCCTCGGACCGCGCGACCTGTCACCCAACGACCTCGCCCGCATCACGACCGAACAGCTCGACCGCCCCGTCCGCTACGAACGACAGCCGCTGGACGCCCTTCGTGCCGACCTCAACGGCCTCGACGAGGCGTTCGTCCAGGCCATGGTCGACATGAAGCGGGCCAAGGACGAGGGCCTCGACACCGGCGTCACCCGCACCCCGGAGGCCACCGGACCCACCACCTTCGAGCACTGGTCCGCCCACACCCTCAAGCCCGCCGTCTTCGCCTGACCATCACCCCAAGGGAGAAACCGTCATGCCCATCGAAGAAACCGAACCGCCGATCACCGCGTTCATGCTCGTCAAGACCACACCCGAATGGCTCGCGCTGTCCGTCCCGGAGCGCATCCACGCCTTCCGCACCCAGATCGTCCCCACGGTCGAGGCCGGGACCAAAGGCGTCCGCTCCCGCTTCTACGACACCGAGTTCTACTCCGCCCGCGTCACCGACGTCTGGGTCTGGGAGGCCGACGACCACCACTCCTACCAGCTCCTCATCGAGGCGCTGCGCGAGACCCCGTTCTGGGACCGCTACTTCGAGGTCGTCGACCTCCTCGTCGGCACCGAGAACGGCTACGCCCGCAACTACAACGTCGACCCCGTAGCCACCATCAACACCTGACCCGCGAGGCCGGTCCCGGGTCCGCCCCGAGGGCAAAGGGGCCGGGACCGGCGCCCATCTTTCAAGCGCGGACCGGATTGCCCGGTGAGTCCAGCCAGACCGTCTGCCCCTCGGAAGTCACAGTGACACCGAACCGGGTGCAGTCCGGCCTACCGTCCTTGATCCATCGTTTCTCGGTCTCGTGAAGGACACCTTGCGAGACACGCTGAGCCCGGATCGGCATGTAGAAACCCGGCGCGATGAATCGGCCCTCGGCGGTGCCGTTGTCTCCCACGCTGAGCTTGGCCAGTGGCCAGTCAGGGTGGAACGTCGATGCCCACGGTGTGAGGATCACCCCGCCCGGCCGGGTCTGCTCGACCCAGGCGTATGGGAGGGTGTGCACCGATGCGGTCGCCACGATCCGATCGTAGGGAGCACCTGGCGCGTACCCTTCCGCGCCATCTCCGGTGATGACCGCCACGGGGTATCCGGCTCTGTCGAGTGCTTGGCGTGCCTGGCCGGCGAGACGGGGATCTATCTCGATCGAGATGACATTCTCCGCCCCCAGCAAATGAGCGAGAACGGCCGCGTTGTAGCCGCTGCCAGTCCCCACCTCCAAGATCCGCATTCCCGGCCGAAGGTCCATGGCATTGATCATCATGACCATGCCCTCGGGCGCGGTGCTGGACGACGTCGGCCACGCACCCTTATCCGTGGCTTCCCCGTCATCCATCTGAATCACGAGCGAATCCCCCGACCTCACGAGTTCCGCCCACCGCTCGGGTTCCCGCTCACGTCGCAAGGGCACCGACCAGCCGTCGCCACGATGCACCCAGATCTCCTCTGGAATGAACCGCTCACGAGGAACCGCCTTGACCGCCTCATCGACGTTCATCAGACCTCCCCGCTCCCGCCACACCCCCAGCAGTCACGAACCTCCTTCTTCCTGTCCACGACCGTTTCGATTGTCCCCGACCCCTTGCAGACGCTGCACTTTTCTTTCTTTCCATGCTTCGCCATGATCACCCGATCCTCTTCGCCCGCACTCGCGTACGAATTTACGAAGAAGTAGAGATCATTTGGCGGCTTGGAGCAGGCGGGTATCAAACTTCCGCGGTGGCTTGTATGCCATGTGGAACTGAACGCGAATGGGGCGGTTCTTATCCGCCACCTGGTCGAATTGGTTCAGAGCCGCCGCTTGGCCGGGGCCCTGTCAGGCGACGGCTTCGGTTTCTGGGGCCGTCTTGGACGTGAGGAGGGGGTGGGCGCTGCCCTGGAGGAGGAGGTTGGCGACCAGCTCCGGGTTGTCTCCCATGGGGACGTGGCCGCAGCCTTCCAGCCAGACGAAGCGGGCCTCGGGGAGGCGGCGTTGGGCGCGGATGGCCTGGGCCTTCAGCAGGACGCGGTCGCGGGTGCCCCAGCCGATGGTGACCGGGACGCCGTCGCAGGTGCCGAGGAAGCGGACCTTGCGTCCGGCGCGGATGGTGGGCTCGAAGCCCGCGCCCTCGCGCATGGCTCGGGCGTCGCCGGCGAGGGCCTCGATGTCGAGCAGGTCGGGGCGGCCGTAGATCATGCCGAACATGGCCATGCGGTTGCGGGGGTTGCGGGCCAGGCGGCGGAGCATCGTGTCGGGGAGGCGGGCGCCCAGGCGGGCGGCGCGCAGGACCGAGACGCCGTAGGTCATCTCCGCGGCCGTGAAGAAGCCCGCGGGAGACAAGGCCGTCGCCGAGCTGGTCAGGCAGCGTTCGCTGGCTTCCAGGGCGAGGAGGCCGCCCAGGGAGTTGCCCGCGATGTGGGGACGTTCGATGCCGAGCTCGGTGAACTTGCTCGCCAGGATGTCCATGGTCGCGTCCAGCGTGTACGGCGTGCCGGGCGGGAGCGGGGCGGAGCCGCCGAAGCCGGGCAGGTCGATCGCGATGACGTCGCGCTCTTTGGCCAGCAGGTCGATGACCGGTTCCCAGGCCTGCCAGCGATGGCCGATGCCGTGCAGGAGGACGAGGGGCGGGCCCTCACCGCGGCGTTCGAAGACGATGTCCACGATCTGAGGGTAAGCCGGTTCTGACCCATTGGTCACTAGTGACGATGGTCACAATTGGACGCCACGTCCAAGATCGCCGACATCTCTCGGGGGTCCAGGGGGCGAAGCCCCCTGGCGGGGTGCGGGGGCAGAGCCCCTGCCAAGGACTGCGCCGCCCGGAGCGAAGCGGAGGGCGGCGCAGTCCTTGCGGGGTCAGAGGGGGTTTACCCCCTCATAGATAGAGCGCAGCCCTTGCGGGGGTCTGAGGGGGTTTACCCCCTCATGGAAGGAGCGCGGTGTTCTAGGGCGGCTCTCAGCTGGGCGCGGCCTCGGTGGATCCGGCTGCGGACGGTGCCGAGCTTGACGCCCAGGGAGGCGGCGATCTCCTCGTAGGTCAGGCCCTCGATGTCGCAGAGGACGACGGCCGCGCGGTATTCGGGGGCCAGGGCGTCCAGGGCGTTCTGGATGTCGGCGTCGAGGAGGCGCTCGTCGTAGGCCTGGGCGGGGCTGAGTTCGCGGCCCTGGAGGCGGTCGTCGGCGTCCTCGCCCAGAGCGTCGAACCTGATGCGCTGCTTGCGGCGGGCGCGGTCGAGGAAGAGGTTGGTCGTGATCCGGTGCAGCCAGCCCTCGAAGGTGCCCGGCGTGTAGGACGACAGGGACTTGAACACCCGGATGAAGACGTCCTGGGTGAGGTCCTCGGCGTCGTGCCGGTTTCCGGTCAGGCGGTACGCCAGGCGGAACACCCGAGTGGAGTGCTCGCTGACGATCTCCTCCCACGTCGGAGGCGTCCAAGCCATCGCGCCTGCGCTCACCACTACCCCCGGGTCTGATACGAAATCGTTACGGCTCAGCATGCCGGTACCCGGATAAGAGCCGTGTAAGGACCGTCGTGTGTGGCCGGAAACGGCGATGACGAATAATTGGCCCGGTCGGGTGTGAAGGCCGTCATCTGGCCTCCCATCAGGCAATTCACCTTCGGATCACCTCGCGTCCATCCGGTCGGCCTAGGGTCCCGCTGTGATCGATCACTCATTGACTCGCAGGGGCGTGACCGTCGCGGCGGCCGCCGGTGTGCTGCTCTCGCTCGCCTCCTCGGCCTTTGCCGGAGAGCGGCCGGCCAAACATGAGAACGGGACGTTGCCGCGCATCCCCCTCGCGCAGTTCCAGAACCGGCTGCTCCCGGGGACGGTCGACGATGACCGGGGCGTCGCTCTCGGGGGCGTGGGCAGCGACCTGTTCCACGAGGCCGGGGCTCCGGCGGACGAGTTCTGGGCCATCACCGATCGGGGGCCGAACGGCGAGGTCAAGGTGGACGGTGAGGATCGTGTCACCTTCCCGGTGCCGGGCTTCGACCCGACGATCCTCAAGCTGAAGGTCCGCAACGGCAAGGCCAGGATCGACAAGGCCCTCCCGATCACCAATGGGGAGAAGAAGCCGGTCACGGGGCTGCCGAACGTGGACGGGCGGGAAGAGGCGCCCTATGACTTCAACGGGCGGCAGCGGCTCGCGTTCAACCCGGACGGGATCGACTCCGAGGGCCTGGTGCGGACGAAGGACGGCGAGTTCTGGGTGGCCGAGGAGTACGGGCCCTCGCTGCTGCGGCTCGACCGGCGCGGTCGTGTGATCGAGCGGTTCCTGCCCCAGGGGTGGCCGGGCGCGGGCGCGAGCTATCCCGTCCGGACGACCCTGCCCGCGATCCTCAACAAGCGCACCTACAACCGGGGCTTCGAGGCGCTGACGCTGAGCCGGGACGGCCGCTCGCTCTACACGGTCGTCCAGAGCCCGCTGTCCAACCCGGACAAGAACACCTACAAGTCCTCGCGCCACACCCGGGTCTTCAAGTTCGACCTGAAGACGCGGAAGGTCACCGGCGAGTACGTCTACCGGTTCGAGGACGTGTGCGCGTTCGACAAGGCGAGCTGCGGCAAGCAGACCGAGATGAAGGTCTCGGGCGTGGTGGCGCTGGACGCGCACCGGCTGCTGGTCGAGGAGCGCACCGACAAGGTCGCCAAGGTCTACGAGGTCGATTTGAACCGGGCCACCGACATCTCCGGCTCGGTCTGGGACGACCCCGCGACGACGCCCTCGCTGGAGAAGTCGGCCGAGGTGCCCGCCGGGGTGAAGGCCCTGCCCAAGAGGCTGGCGGTGGACCTGTCGGCGGTGCCCGGGATGCCGGGGAAGGTCGAGGGGATCGCGCTGGCCGATCGCCGGACGCTCGCGGTGATCAACGACAACGACTTCGGCCTCGGGACGTTCGGCCCGGACGGCCGTCTGATCGACAGCGGGGTGGAGACCAAGGTCATCTTCGTCCGGCTGCCGGGCGTGTGACCCAGGTCATTGGATTAATTATCAATAGTAATTGAGTAGTTACCTCTTCGTGGGGATGATCGGGGGACTCGTGTCCACCCCGACCTGCGAGGACGTGCGTCATGCCGCGTAGTTACAACCTGGCCGACCTGCTGGAGATCCTCGCCGGGGCGGGCCCTGACCGGCCCGCCCTGGTCGCGGGGGACGAAAGGCGGACCTTCCGCGAGCTCAACGAGCGCGCCAGCCGTGTCGGACACCATCTCGCCGCCGCCGGGGTGAAGCCGGGGCAGCACGTGGCGATCCTGGCCTACAACCGGGCCGAGTGGATCGAGGCGATGTTCGGCATCTTCAAGATCAGGGCCGTGCCGATCCCGGTGAACTACCGGTACGTCGCCGGGGAACTGCACCACGTCCTGTCGGACTCCGAGTCGGTGGCGCTGATCGGCGAGCGCTCGCTGGTGGCCACCGTCGAGGCCGTCCGCGGCGACCTGCCCGCGCTGGCGCACGTGGTGGTGATCGAGGACGGGTCCGCGGCGCCCGTCGGGGACGCCGTCGAGTACGAGAAGGTCCTCGCGGCGGCCTCGCCGGACGACGACTTCCCCGAGCGCTCCAACGACGACCGCTACATCATGTACACCGGCGGCACGACGGGGTACCCCAAGGGCGTCGAGTGGCGCTGCGAGGACATCTTCTTCGGCGCGCTCGGCGGCGGCAACGTCTTCGGCGACCCGATCTCCAGCCCCGAGCGCATCGCCGACGCGGCCGCCCAGCCCGAGACCGCGGTGCTCGACTGCGCGCCCGTCATGCACGGCGCGGGGCAGTGGGTGGCGTTCATGGGCCTGTTCACCGGGGCCAAGGTCGTCCTCTACACCGACCACGCCTTCGACCCGGCCAAGGCGCTGCGCATCGCGGCCGAGGAGGGCGCCAACGTGCTGATGGTCGTCGGCGACGTGATGGCCAGGCCGCTGGCCAAGGAGCTCGACGAGCACGAGCACGACACCTCCGCCGTGTTCGCCATCGCCTCCGGCGGCGCCCCGCTGACCGAGGGCGCCAAGGACGCGCTGCGCGTCCACCTTCCGAACGTGCTGTTCCTGGACAACTACGGCGCCTCGGAGACCGGGGCCTGCGGCCCGTCGGTCGGCGCGAAGGAGGGCACGGCCCGCTTCCAGATGAAGCCGGGCATCACCGTGCTGGACGACGACCTCAAGCAGGTGGCGCCCGGCGAGATCGGCAGGCTGGCCCGCAGCGGCCACATCCCGATCGGCTACTACAACGACCCCGCCAAGACCGCCACCACGTTCTTCACCGACGCCGACGGCACCCGCTGGTCGATCCCGGGGGACTTCGCCGCGCTGGAGGAGGACGGCACGATCACCCTGCTCGGCCGGGGCTCGCTGATGATCAACACCGGTGGGGAGAAGGTCTACCCCGAGGAGGTCGAGGTGGCGCTCAAGGACCACCCCGACGTCTATGACGTGGTCGTCGTCGGGCTGCCCGACGAGCGGTTCGGGCAGCGCGTGGCCGCGGTGATCGCGCCTCGTCCCGGCGCCGCGCCGACATTGGACGAGCTGACCGAGCACTGCCGGGGACGTCTGGCCGGGTACAAGCTGCCCCGCCAGATCCACCTGGTGGACGAGGTGCAGCGCACCGCCGTCGGCAAGTCCGACTACAAGTGGGCGAAGGGCGTCTTCGCCGAGGCCAGTTCGTAGCAGTCGTCGAACGAGGCCAGGACCGACGGCCAGGTGCAGTGAGCGGGCTCGGTGCCGCGGTTGTGCGCGGCGATGCGCCCGCGCAGTTCGGGGTCGTCGGCCAGCCGCCGCAGCGCCGCGGCCAGTTCGGGGAGAGTGCGGCCGAGCAGCCCCTCCCGGCCGGACGCCACGAAGTCGGCGACGCCGCTGTCGGCCTGCGCCACGACGGGCAGACCCGCGAGCCGCGCCTCCAGTGCCGCCAGCCCGAACGACTCGCGGGCCGCCGGTGCTAGAAACACGTCCGCGCCGCCGAGGACCGACCTGACCGCCGAGCGGTCCAGCCGTCCGGTCAACCGGACCCAGCCGCCCATCCGGTGACGGCGCAGGTAGCGCTCCATCCGGGCGCGGGCGGGGCCGTCCCCGACGACCGTCGCCCTGATCGGGACGTGCGCCTCGACGGCCCGCAGCAGCCGCAGCAGCCGCATCGGCTCCTTGCGCGGCGCGAGCCGTCCCACCGCCACCACGTGCACGCGGTCGTCGGCCGGATCCCGTGAGACGGGCCCGCCGTGCCAGCGCGGCAGGTCGATCCCGTTGGAGACGACCCGCACCGGCGCGCGGCCCGCGACCACCCGGCGGACGGGACGCGCCGCCGCCTCGCTGACCGTCGTGACGACCAGACCGCCGTGCGGACGGCGCGTCCAGCCGGGGACGAGCGCCCGGTAGGCCGCCTGGCTGAAAGTTCCCCACAGGCTGTGGACGGTGAGCACGACCGGCAGGTCCTCGTCCACGGCCCTGTGGACGGCCCGCCAGGCGAACGGCGACACCGCGCCCGCGTGCACATGCACCACGTCCGGCTTGCGGTCGGCCAGGACCGGTCCGAGCGACCGCCCGACGGGCAGTTCCCAGGGCATGGGAGTGATCAGCCGGTCCACCGGGTAGGCGAGGCGCTCGGGACCCGGGTCCGGCGTGGCGGTGGCGATCGCGACGTCGTGGCCGACCGCCCGCTGGGCGCGGGCCAGCTCGTCCACCTGCACCTCGATACCGCCGAGCCGGGGGAGGAAGCAGTCGCTGACATGGAGGATTCTCATCCCTCCGAAGTCTCGGAGCCGCCGGGGCCGCGACACGCCCCCCGGACGCTCCATGGCCCAGGTTTGACCTCGGTCATGCCTGAACTTCACGGTCGTGCGGGAATCTAGAACCCGTGCGACGGACCTGTGTCTTCTTCCACGCCCATCCCGACGACGAGGCGCTGCTGACGGCCGGAACCATGGCGCGCCTGGCGGCCGAGGGCCACCGGGTGGTGCTCGTGGTCGCGACCGCCGGCGAGCGCGGCCTGACCGCCGAGGCCGGCGAGCCGCTCGGGGAGGTGCGCACGGCCGAGCTCCACGCCTCGGCCCGCGCGCTGGGCTGCCATCGCGTCGTCCTGCTCGGCTACGAGGACTCCGGCCTGGACGGCGCCGCCCCCGGAGGCTTCGCCCGCGCCGACCTGGCGACCGCCGCCGCCGAGCTGGCCGAGCTGCTCCGGCAGGAGGGCGCCGACCTCCTGACCGTCTACGACCCGGCCGGGGGCTACGGCCACCCCGACCACGTCCAGGTGCACCGCGTCGGGGTCGAGGCGGCGCGGCTGGCCGGGACGCCGGTCGTCCTGGAGGCCACGGTCGACCGCGACCTGCTGCTGCGCGCGCTCCGCCCGATCACCCGCTGGCGGCTGGCCCCGCGCGCGCTGGACGTGACGCGCTTCGAAACGGCCTACGCGGGACGGGCCGAGATCACGCACCGGGTCGACGTGCGCGCCCACACCCGGGCCAAACGGGCGTCCATGGCCGCGCACGCCACCCAGACGACCGGCGGCGACTCCGTGCGGACGCTGGCCGCGCTGCTGCGGCTGCCGCGCCCGCTGTTCCGCCGGGTGATGGGCACCGAGTGGTACGTCCGCCGGGACCTCCCGCCCGGGACGGCGCTCGGCCATCCGCTCGATCACTGGCCCGAACCGCGCCCCCGGGTGGCCGCCCCGGCCACCGATGCGGCGGCCGGAGTTTGAGCGCCCCCACGAGAGTCGCCTTCTCGGCCATCTCGCTGCTGGGCGCCCTGGCCCTCCTGCTCGCGCTGCCGTACATGATGGGCGTGAACTGGGCGGGCATCCGGCACCAGCTCGCGCTGCTCAGCCTGGACGAGCTGACCTGGCTCACCGCGCTGTGGCTGGCCGGGCTCGGCGCCTACACCGTCGTGCTCACGGCGTCGCTGCCCGGGCTGAACCACCCGCACGCGTTCATGCTGAACGCCGTCGGCAGCGCGGTGAGCAACCTGCTGCCGTTCGGCGGCGCCGCGGGCGTGGCCGCCACGTTCGCGATGGCGCGCGGCTGGGGCCACGGCAACGCCGCGATCGCGGTGTCCACGCTGGTCACCGGCGTGTGGAACGTGATGGCGCGGCTGCTGCTCCCGGCGGTCGGCATCGTCGCGCTGATGGTCGCGGGCGGCCTGCCCGGCCGGGACATGGCGGCGCTGGCCGCGACGGCCGCCACGGCCCTGGTCGGCATCGTCGTCCTGCTGGCGCTCGCCCTGCGCTCGGAGGCGGCGGCGCGCACCGTCGACCGCGGGCTGCGCCGCGTGGCGCTGCGGCTCCCGTCCCGGCCGCGCGGGCTGCTGCTCGGCGCCGACGGGGCGATGCTGGACGTGCGCAACCGTTCGGTGGACGTCCTGCGCACCGGCTGGAAGGGCCTCACCTTCGGGATGGCGTCCTACCTGGTGCTCCAGGCGCTGCTGCTGATGGCCTGCCTGGAGGCCGCCGGGGCGAGCGTCGGGGTGGCCGAGGTGGTCGCCGTGTTCGCCATCAACCGGATGCTCACCACCGCCGTCATCACCCCGAGCGGCGCCGGGATCAGCGAAACCGGGACGGCCGCCCTCCTGCTGCATTTCGGGGTGCCCGCCGTGCCCGCCGCGGCGGCCACACTTCTGTACGCGTTCTACACCTACGCCATCGAAGTGCCGGCCGGTGCCGCCGCCTGGTCGGCCTGGATCCTGCGCCGCCGGCAGCGCCGCCGGACGGTCCCGGTGAGCGGGCCGCACCGGGAGCTGACCCTGGTCAAGAAATGATGGACCGGCGCGGAACATGTCTTGGGGCCGGTCCGGCGATGAGGACAGCATGGGGAAAGACCGGCAGATACCGCTCGCGCGACGGTATCGGCTGCTTTCCGTGGTCGGCCGGGGCGGGATGGGAACGGTCTGGCGGGCCTACGATCAGACCCTCGACCGGGAGGTCGCGGTCAAGGAGGTCCGCCTGCCCGAGGGGCTCACCGCGGGCGAGCGCCGGCTCCTGTGCCGCCGGACGATCGAGGAGGGGCGCGCCACCGCCGCGCTGCACCATCCCGGCGTCGTCGCCGTCCACGACCTGATCGTCGAGGACGGCCGCCCCTGGATCGTGATGGAGTTCGTGCGCGCCCGGTCGTTGCGGCAGGTGATCGCCGACGAGGGCTCGCTGCCGCCCGCCCGGGTCGCCGAGATCGGCCGCTCGGTGCTGGCGGTGCTGCGCGCCGCCCACGCCGCCGGAATCCTGCACCGGGACGTCAAGCCCAGCAACGTCATGCTCTGCGAGGACGGCCGCGTCCTGCTGACCGACTTCGGCCTGGCCGCGCACGCGGATCCCGCGGGCGATCCCGAGGAGACCCTGGTGTCCGGCATCGAGGGGTCTCCGGCGTATCTGGCGCCCGAGCGGGTGCGCGGCGAGCCGGGCACCGAGGCGTCGGACCTGTGGTCGCTCGGCGCCACCCTGTACGCCGCCGTCGAAGGGCGGTCGCCGTTCCTGCGCTGCCATCCGCTGGCGACGATGGTGGTCGTCTTGCTCGGCGAGTACCCGCGTCCGGTCCGGGCGGGGGCGCTGGCGGCGGTGATCGACGGGCTGCTGCGGACCGAGCCGGGAGACCGGTTCGCCGCGGGCTACCTCGACCGGCTGCTGCGGGAGGCGAGCGAGCTCGAACCGGCGCCGGTCGCGCGGGCGCGGTGGCGGCGGCCGCGGATCGGGGCCGTGGTCAGCATCGCCACGCTCGCCGCGATGGTGATCATGCTGGGCGCCTGGACCGCGCGGTGGAACTCGGTGGGCCAGGGCGACGCGCTCACGCTGGTCCCGGTGTCGGGCAGCGAGGCCGAGACCGTCACCCACCGCGAGCCCGGACGGTACACCGTCGATGTGCCCGCCGGATGGACGCTTCAGCGCCGCGGTGACGCGGTCGAATGGCGCGACCCCCGGCTGGGAAGCGGCCTGCGTGTGAAACCGGCCGCCGGGGATCCGCTGGAGCGCCTGCGCGAGGCCGAGCGCGAGGCCGTCCGCGAGGGCGCCTTCCCGGGGTATCGCCTGCTGCGCCTGGAACCGATGCCCGAGCTCTCGGAGAACGCCGCCGAGTGGGAGTTCACCTGGGGCGGAGCCAAGGTCAGGCACGGGCTGGTCAGCAGGGCCGCGGGTTATGAGTTCTCTTTCTTCGCCCCCGACGCGCACTGGACGCCGGGTCAGCGCATGTACGACCGGATGCTCAAGACCTTCAGGTCGGAGCGGGCGGGTCCCTAGCCGGGTCGCGGGAGTTAGAGCGTCTGCCGCATCCCCATCAGGAACTCGGCGTTGGACGAGGTGCCCTTCAGCTTGTCGAGCAGCATCTCGACGGCCTGCTGGCGCTCCATGCCGTGCAGGGCGCGGCGCAGCCGCCAGTTCAGCTCCAGCTCCTCGGGGGACATCAGCAGGTCCTCGCGCCGGGTGCTGGACGCCTCGATGTCGACGGCGGGGAACACACGCCGCTCGGCCAGGCTCCGGTCGAGCTTGAGCTCCATGTTGCCGGTGCCCTTGAACTCCTCGAAGAAGACGTCGTCCATACGGGACCCGGTCTCCACCAGCGCGGTGGCCAGGATCGTCAGCGAGCCGCCGTTCTCGATGTTGCGGGCGGCGCCGAAGAACTTCTTGGGCGGGTAGATCGCGGTGGTGGCCACGCCGCCCGCCAGGATGCGGCTGCTGCTCGGGGCGGCCTGGTTGAAGGCGCGGCCGAGGCGGGTGATGCCGTCCAGCAGCATGACCACGTCGTGGCCCGCCTCGACCAGCCGCTTGGCCCGCTCGATGGCCAGCTCGGCCAGCGCGATGTGGTCGGCGGCGGGACGGTCGAAGGTGGAGTTGACCACCTCGCCCCGCACGGACCGCTCCATGTCGGTCACCTCCTCGGGCCGCTCGTCGATGAGGACGACCATGAGGTGGCATTCGGGGTTGTTCTCGGCGATCGCGTTGGCGAGCGCCTTCATCATGATGGTCTTGCCCGCCTTGGGCGGCGAGACGATGAGGCCGCGCTGGCCCTTGCCGATCGGCGCGATCAGGTCGATGACCCGGGTGGCGGCGGGGCCTGTGTCGAGGCGCAGGCGCTCCTGCGGGTACAGGGGCGTGAGGCGCCCGAACTCCGGACGGTCGCGGGCCAGCTCGGGCGGGCCGCCGTTGACCGACGTCACGCTCGCCAGCATGGGGTACCTCTCGCGGCCGGAGCGCGGCGGCCTGGCCGTGCCCTCGACGATGTCGCCGGGGCGCATCCCGTCGGCCTTGACCTGCGCGAGCGTCAGGTAGACGTCGGACGGCCCGGCCATGTAGCCCTCGGTCCGCACGAACGCGTGCTTGTCCTGGAGGGCGAGGATCCCGTGGAAGGGAACGGCCGGGAGGTCGGCGGGACGGTCGGCGCGCTGCCGGGCGTCGGCGGCCTGGCCGCGGGTGCGGCGGCGCTGCTGCTGCGCGGGCACGTCGTGCTCGGCGGCGGGCCTGGGTTCGGTGATGGTGCTGGTCATGGGGGTCCCTTCTCGGGCGGCGCGGATCTGCCGCGCTCCCCGGAGGTCGTTCTCGCTGTACGGCCGGGTGGACCCGTGGCTCGCGGGCGAGAGGTAGGAGAGAAATCTTCCGCCCGGCTCTTCGGGCGGGGAACGGCTCCCTGGATGCGATGGCCCGGATCGCGGCTGTGCGCGTTCGCTGGGCTCGGACGAATGGGGGAACTCGAGTCACCGGGCACTCAGATGGCCCGGGCGGGGTAAGCGCCTCTCAGAAGATGAGCGCTACCACGACAGTACAGCACAAGTGACGCGAAATGCATTCCCCGATCTCGTCAGCGTGGCTGGACCGACGTCACGCGGAACTGGGCGCGGTCGACCACCGCGTCCTCCAGACAGCCCCGCAGGCGACGCAGGGAGTGCTCTCCCAGCGCGGGCTGGACGACCAGCGCGTACCGCTGGCCCCCGAGTGGCGCGAGCCCGCCCTGACGCAGGTAGGGGCGGGTCGAGCCACGGCAATACTCCCACAACCGAGTGGCGAGCGGGTCGGCCGACGGGGCGCCGGTCAGCCCCCGCGTCCTTGCCTCGATGACCAGCGTGGTGGCCGCCGCCGCGACGGGGGCGTCCGGCCGGTCCTGGGTGCGCTCGGCCAGCTCGACGATCACCAGGGTCGCGATCAGCAGCGCCGCGAGGGCGCCCGCGACCACGCGCGGCGCCCACGGCCGCGTGCGCGGGGACGCCGGTTCCGGCGCGCCCGCGAGCACGCCGCCCGCCGGGAAGGCCAGCGAGGACGGGACGCGCGACGTCCCGGGCGCGGGGGCGCGCCCGAACGCGGCGGCGACGCGTTCCACGAGCGCGGCCAGGCCCGCGACGGCGATGCCCGCGCCGAGCAGCACCGGGATGAACACGCCGTAGGACGTCGAGTCGGGCTGCAGCCAGCGGAAGCGCGGGGCGTCCGGCACCGGCTGCGGGTCGCCGTAGGCGTGCGGGGACGGCACGGCGGCCAGCCGGGCCTGGGCCGGGACGCCGGTCTCCCGCTGCGCCGCCTCGATCCGGCGGGTGAGCCGCTCCTCCATCTCGCGCAGCCGCCGCGCCCCCGCGACGGTGAGCAGGACGATCAGCGTGACCAGCAGCAGCTCACCGGCCATGAGCGCCCGCTGCCACTCCCAGCGGGCCGTGTAGACCACCAGGTATCCGCCGGTGGCCACCACCATGAACCCGAGCCCGGCGTACACCGCCCTTCTCATGCGACCGACTCCTCACCCTCGGCCCGGCCGGCCGCCGGGGCGCGGAGCGGTTCGACGCGGCCCGTGTCGCCGTCCACCAGCACCTCGGTGCCGGGCGGGAAGCGGTCGAGGGCGCCGCGCAGGCCCACGACGACCGGGACGCCCGTCTCGCGGGCGAGGATCGCCAGGTGGGACAGGGGGCTGCCGGTCTCGGCGACCAGCCCGGCCAGCGTGGGGAGATGGGCGGCCAGCGACGGCGCGAGCGTCCGCACCACCAGGACCGAGCCCGGCGGGGGAGCGTCCGGGCCGGAATGGACCGGCCCGGACCCCCGTCCGCCTCCGGCGGGGCGCGCACCGTCCCCGGGAGGCGCGGACTCCGCCACGATCCGGTCACCGGCCAGCCGGAAGGCGGCGGGCAGCGGCGCGGTGCGCGGCGGGGAGGGGCGGCCCTCGATGCCGGCCGGGAGGGACCCGCCATCGAGGGCCGCCGCGAGCTCGGGGAACCGCAGGGCGCGGACGAGCTCGGGTTCGGACAGGGCACCGGCGGCGGCCAGCCGGCGTCCGGCGGTCCAGGCCAGGCGGGCGCCCAGCTCCTGGACCCAGCGGATTCTGAGCCTGAGCAGCTCGCGGGGCGGCAGCTCGCCCTCGCGCGCGGCGGCGGGCGCGCCGGTTCCCTCGGGAAGGTGCGGGACGGCGGCGATCGACGGCGGCACCAGGGCCAGGACGGCGGGCTCGACCGCCGGGAGCCGGTCGTCGGGGAGGCCCTTGGCCCGGCCCCGGTGCAGGGCGGCCAGGCCCTCGGCGGCGGCCGTGCCCGGGGTTCCGGACTCGCCGTCCAGCAGCGACCCCGCCAGGGCCTCCAGCCCGTGCAGGGACGCCAGCGCGGCCCGGGCCCAGCGCAGCGCGGCCACCAGCTCGATGTCGGTGATCTCCGCGAGCGGCGGCACCGCGGCCAGGTCGGCGTCCACGGCGGCGGCGGTGTCGGCGGCGAGGTCGGGGAGCTCGGCGCGGAGCCGTCCCACCCGCCAGGCGACCGCGAGACGCCGGGCGGACGGGACGGGGTTCAGCAGGCGCAGCCGCGAGGGGCGCCCGGGGGCCGCGCCCAGGCGGCGCAGGTCGGCGGCGGCCCGTCCGCCCACGGCCAGCACGGTCGGGCTCGCGCGCAGCGCGCGGCGGGAGACCGCGCCCACGGCGGCCAGGGCCTCGCCGATGCCGGTGTTGAGCGGCTCCAGCCAGAGATCCTCTTCCAGCGGGGTCAGCGGGTCGGGGAGCGTCTCGGCGACCGGACCGGGGCCGAGCAGCACCGCGCGGCGCGGCGCTACGGGCGCCAGTGCGGTGACCGGGCGGCTCTGCAGCAGCCAGAGCCGTCCCTTGGCGTCGAAGGCGAACTCGATGTCCTGGGGCCCGCCGAACACGGCGGCGGCTCTGGCGGCGAGCCGGGCGAGCGCCTTGAGCTGGAGGGGGGTCAGCGGACCCTGGTCGTCGTCGGGTTCGACGCCGACGACGCGTCCGCGCCGGGTCAGGGCGTACCGGGTGCCGTCGGCCTCGCCGCCGACCAGGGCCTGGGGCCCGCCGGTCACCGCCGCGACGATCACCCGGTCGGTACGGCCGTCGACGGGGTCGGCCCCGAACATCACACCGCCCGCGACCGCGTCGAGCTGCGGCTGGACGAGCACGGCCATCGTCCCCGGCCCCGAGGCCGAGGCCAGCACGTCCTCGACGGCCTTGAGGAACTCCTCCCAGCCGGTCACGCCGAGGACCGACACGAACCGGCCCGCCATCGAGGAGGCCGCGCCGTCCTCCATCGTGGACGAGGAGCGCACCACCAGCGTGCGCTCGCCGTCGCGGCTCAGCGCCGACCAGGCGGCGCGCAGCTCGCCGGTGTTCAGGTAGCGCGCGGGGGACTCGGGCGCGAGGCACTGGACCGGGAGGACGAACCCGGGCAGGACCGGCAGGTCGTGCCGGGCCGCGCGCGCGAGGTTGGCGGCCTTGGCGCCGGTCCGCTCGGGGGCTCCGGCCAAGGCGTCGTCGAGTCGGATGGTCCAGAAGACGCGAGTGCTTTGTGGCACCACGAGCTCCGTTCCCTCGGGGGCCGCCCTCTCTTAGAATCCACTTCGCCGCCGATGAATTCCTCCCTCCGGAGTCGTGTCTTGCCTCTCACCCCTGGGTGTACGGGAGGAGGACCCGGGTCGTACCCAGGACGGAGACCACCCCACGGGCCGTGTCCCCTGTGGGGGG
The DNA here is from genome assembly GCF_050946795.1 of Spirillospora sp. CA-294931. Classification (GTDB taxonomy): domain Bacteria; phylum Actinomycetota; class Actinomycetes; order Streptosporangiales; family Streptosporangiaceae; genus Spirillospora. The sequence continues at coordinate 8,862,530 of NZ_CP192006.1, read as the reverse complement.
ACGACCCCCCACACCCCCCCACACCCCCGCGCGGCCCCTTCCGCTCCGCTGCGCTCCGCTGCAGGGCCCGGTACGGAGCGCCGCGCGCGGTCCGTACGATTGCGGCGCGTCGAAAAACAGGGGGTGGGCATGGCCGTCGAAGACGGGCTTCGCTGCGGGGTCCAGGCGGGCGTCGGGACGATCACGATCGACCGTCCCGGCAAGCGCAACGCGATGACGGCGGCGATGTGGCGCGCCCTGCCCGTCCTGCTGGACGACCTGGCCTCGGACGACTCGGTCCGCGCCGTGGTGCTGACCGGCGCGGGCGGCGACTTCTGCGCTGGCGCCGACATCGGCGAGCTCGCCGACATCAACCGCAACGACGGCGGGCATCTGTCGACGGCGGCCGAGGAGGCGCTGGCCGCCTTCCCCAAGCCGACGCTCGCCGCGATCGAGGGCTTCTGCGTCGGCGGCGGCTGCCAGCTCGCCGCGGCCTGCGACCTGCGGTTCGCCGCCGAGGGCGCCCGCTTCGGGATCACCCCGGCCCGGCTCGGCATCGTCTACCCGGCCTCGGCCACCACCCGGATCGTCCGGCTGGTCGGCCCGTCGGCCGCCAAGTACCTGCTGTTCTCGGCCGACCTGATCGGCACCGCGCACGCGCTGCGCATCGGCCTGCTGGACGAGGTCGTCCCGGCCGGTGACCTGGCGGGCCGGGTGGCCGAGTTCGCCGCGACCCTCGCCTCGCGCTCGCTGCTCACCCAGCACGCCACCAAGGAGATCGTCGACGCGATCACCTCGGGCGCCCCGGTCGAGCCGGTGGCCGGACGCTGGCTCGACGAGGTCGTCAGGGGAGGCGACGCCACCGAGGGCGTCGCGGCCTTCCTGGAACGCCGTCCGCCCTCCTTCACCTGGACCTCCCCGACCTAGCCCGGCGTGCCTAGAGCGCCGCTCGCCCCCCTCCACCTGGACCTCCTCGGCCGAGCAGCGCGGGCCAGGAGCTGACGTCGCACAGCCGGGTCTCGGGCAGCCGACGCAGACGCACGGCCGTGCCGGACGGGTCGGTGAGCAGCGCCGACGCCTCCCGGCGGTTCAGCGCCGACAGCGGCAGCACCCCGCACAGCAGGGACTCGGGTGTGCGGACCGCGACGAACGGGCCGACCTGGGCGCCGCCGGTGCGGGCCTTGCACAGGCAGGCCAGCAGGGTGCGGGCGTCGGTGCCCTCCTCGGACACGGCCGAGTCGCCCCGGACGGCCCGCAGCATGCGGACCAAATCGATGAAGTCGCGCTCAAGCGCGCGCGGGCTGCGCCCGCTGAGGTAGTACCGGACGCGCCAGTCGCCGCCCCCCTCACCCGGCTCGGGGTCGGTGAGCTCGACGCGCAGGCCGTAGCGCTCGGCGAACCGCTCGTACGCGCGGACGAGGTCGCGGCGCGTGGCGTTGCCGCCGAGCCGTCCCCCGATGGTGTCGACGGGATCGGCGCCCAGAGAGGCCGCCTCCTGCCGTTCCAGCTGCCCGACCAGATGGCCGCGCAGCCGCGCGATCTCGGCCGACAGCCGCTCCACCGGGTCGTCCCGCCGGGAGAGCCGCGCGAGGTCGTCGGTGAGCCCGGCCAGCCGCGCGTTCACCTCGGGCAGCATCCGGTCGTTGATGTCGGTGATCAGCGCGTCGACCCGCGCGTCGGCCCGGCGCAGCGCGGCGCCCTGCTCGTCCTGGGCGGTGACGAGCCGCTCCAGCTTCTCGTGCTGGGACGTGCGGAACCGCTGCAGCTCGTCGCGGGTGCCCTTCAACGTTCTGAGCTGGGTGCGGATGTCGGCGACCTCGGGCGCCGTCCCGGTTCGTCGGCGATCGAAGGCCAGGTACAGCTCGCGCCCGGCGATGGCCAGGCACAGCAGGACAAGGATCACCGTCATGGCGCCCTCCTAGGGCCGATCTTGCCTGGCAAGATGATTCCCCAAGTGCGGACCGTGATAGCCCGAAATCGCGGCACCGGTAGCCAACCGCAACAGAACGCCGTTGACCAGCCCTAACGGAGATTCACCGGTTGAGATAGGCCAGAACGGCCAGAACGCGGCGGTTGTCGTCGCCCGCGACGGCCAGGTCGAGCTTGCCGAAGATGTTGGCGGTGTGCTTGGTGACCGCCCGCTCGGTGACCACGAGCTGCTGCGCGATCGCGGCGTTCGAGCGTCCCTGCGCCATCAGCTCCAGCACCTCGCGCTCGCGCGGGGTCAACCGGCCCAGCGGTTCGTCCCGCGCGCCCCTGGCCACCAGGCGCGAGACGACCTCGGGGTCCATCGCCGTGCCGCCGCCCGCGACGCGGCGCACCGCGTCCACGAACTGCCCCGCGTCGAACACCCGGTCTTTGAGCAGGTAGCCGATGCCGCCCGACCCGTCGGCCAGCAATTCGCGCGCGTAGAGCTGCTCCACGTACTGCGACAGCACCAGCACGGGCAGGCCGGGGATCTCGCGGCGTGCCGCCAGCGCCGCCTGGAGCCCCTCGTCGGTGAAGGACGGCGGCAGGCGCACATCGACCACCGCCACGTCGGGACGGTGGTCGATCAGCGCCTTGAGCAGCGAAGGGCCGTTGTCGACGGCCGCCGCTATCTCGAAGCCGTGCGCTTCGAGGAGGCTGACGAGCCCCTCCCTCAGGAGGGCGAGGTCTTCGGCCAGGACAACGCGCACGGCATCTCCAGGGTGACGAGGGTCGGGCCGCCCACCGGGGAGTTCAGGGCGAGGACGCCGTCGAATGTACCGATGCGGCGCTCGATCCCGCGCAGGCCCGTCCCGCCCTCCAGGGACGCGCCGCCCCGGCCGTCGTCGGTGACCGAGATCCGCAGCATGCCGTCCTGGTGCCGCACGTCGATCCAGACCCGGCCCGCACCCGAGTGCTTGGACGCGTTGGCCAGCAGTTCGGCGACGGCGAAGTAGGCGGCCGACTCCACCGGCGGCTCGGGACGCGCGGGCAGGTCGACGGTAACCTCGATCGAGAGGGGATGGTCCAGCGCCAGCGCGCGCACCGCGTCGCCGAGCCCCCGGTCGGCCAGCACCGGCGGGTGGATGCCGCGCACCAGGTCGCGCAGCTCGCGCAGCGCCGACGCCGACGACTGCCGGGTCTGGGCGAGCAGCTGCCTGGCCTTCTCGGGGTCCTTGTCGAGCAGGTGCTCGATCGCGGTGAGGCTCATGCCCATCGCCACCAGCCGCGCCTGGGCGCCGTCGTGCAGGTCGCGCTCGATGCGGCGCAGTTCGGCGGCGGAGGTGTCGACGGCGTCCGAGCGGGTCTCGGTGAGATGCGCGACGCGCAGCTTGAGCCTGGACGCCTCGGTCGGCCCGAGCAGCACGTTCCCCCAGCGCCCGTAGGCGGCCAGGAGGTTCGGGCCGAACACGAATCCGAGCGCGATGAAGATCGCGCCGAGCACGGCCGTCCCGGCCATCCGCCAGGGCTCGTCGGCGTAGCCCTGGGTGACGTGGATGAACGTGTACCAGTCGCTGCCGCCGGCGTCGGTGATCACGCGGCCGAGGAACAGCGAGAGCAGGATGCCGAAGACCCCGTAGATGATCAGGTACATCGGCAGCGCGGCGGTGAACACCACCACGATCGGGTCGGCCAGCAGCCAGCCCAGGTCACGCCAGGTCGCCGGGTCGGACACCATGGTGCTGAAGCGGCGTCCCCGGCCCGCGAGCCCCGGCTCGGTCTCGGGCTCGGGGAGGTAGGGGCGCTGGATCGTCGTCCCGGTCCATTTGCCGATCAGGTCGCGGTACAGGTTCAGCAGCCCCCGCACCGCCAGCACCAGCGGCGGGACCAGCAGGACGCCGATCCCGACGCTGATCAGCGACAGCGCCGTCATCAGCAACGCGGACAGGACCATCGCCGGGAAGGCCAGCAGGCCCAGCCGGAACCCCCGCCAGGGCGCCCGCACCCGCTCCTGCAACCACGTTTCGTTCATCGCCACTACCCCGCTCACCGGTACCTCCGCACGTCGTCGTACGAATAAGTCTCCGGCCGCCCGTCCGTCGGCACAGTGTGCCCGAAACCCGGACATGGGGTGTACCTAGCTACACCGTGCTGCCGCCTCGCCCCGCGATCTGACCGGGGGAGGCTCGCCTTCGGCTCGCTTCCCCCGGTCAGCTGACGCGATCGCGTGTGGCCCTGGGCCTGCTCGGGGCCTGGGGCCTGCGCGGGGTGGTGGGTCTACCAGGCGGAGCCGTCGATCAGTGAGTCGAGTTGCTTGACCGCCGCCGTCCAGTCCTGGGGCGGCTCGTGACAGCGCGACGCCTGCCAGCCCCGGTACTGGATCGAGTAGGTGAAGTGGTCGGCGATCTCGCAGCCCGACGAGGACGACCAGGTGGAGGTGATCTGGTCGAGCGCCCTGCGCAGGTCGCGGTACTCACCCGTGGTGAGCATGAAGTCGGTCGTCTTGGCCGCCGAGACCACGGCCCTGCCGTCGCGGTCGATGGTGATCTTGTCGTGCAGCCCGGCGTAACCGCCGATCCGCTCGTAGACGACGAGGGTGTCGCCGCGTTCGATGAGCGGATGCGCCGGTTGTGCCAGCGCGGGGACCGGGCTTATGGCGAGAGTTCCTGTCGCGGCCGTGATGATGATGGTTTTCGTGAGCATTTTTCGTATTCCTCTGTTCCGGCGCCGGAGGCGGGCCTCGGGCCGGGCTCTCGGTTTTACGGGTCCGGCGGCTCCCGGACCTGATGAACGGTTGAGGCGGCCGATCAGAAGGCGAAGATCACGCCGCCGGTCCCGCGAACCGCCGTGCAGAGGTTGGAAAAGGTTTTGGTGTAGTGGCGCGGGGAGCCGTTCCATGTGCCGTGTGCGCTGACGCGCACCGGAGCGTATTCGCGGGTGCAGGGCCCGGGGTCTTCGGGAATGGCGCCGACCCTGCCGCGGGCGGTCTGGAGCTGGGCGCACGCCAGCGGGGCGTTGGTGTGCGAGCCGCCCGCGGGGCCGCAGCGCAGGCTGCTGTCCTTGATCGCGGCCGTTCGGGACGTATCCTCGGGCGCGATCACGAGCACGTAGGCGCCGCTGGACGCGCCGGTGCCGGCGCTCGCCGGTGCGGCGGCGACCAGCGGCGCGGCGCCGAGAACGGCGGCCGCGATGAACCGCCCGGAAGATCGGCGAATGGTTCGCCTTTGAATCATTTATGCCTCCTCATGCCCGCCGCGATCCGCGGCGATCGGCGCGGCGCCACTCCGATTTGTGACCGGTGTCACACCGCGATTGGGGTGGAAGGGTGGATCGGCGCCCGGGGATATTGGTCGCCGGTCCGTCCGGAGCAAGACGCTAGGTCGGACTGACAGGCTTCACAACCCTGGGTATTGTCCGGTGTCGGCCACACGTTGAGTATTCAAGTGATTGGCGCGCTTTTTACGCGAATAGCGCGATCGGGGTGAGCTGTCAAATTGGCCAAGGATCGGTCCAAATGGCCCGCTGTACGAGGCCATCGTCGCGCACGCGCGCGTCCCATGTCCGTGACCTGGTCTTCACGTGACCCGATGCCGAACCGATCGTGAACCGGCGCCGGGGGGTGGACGCTCCCGGGCTGGGGTCCATCTTCGCGCGGACATTGGAAGTTGACCTTTTTTTAAGGTTCCCACGGCGGTGGAACTTCGCGTGAATTCCCCTAGAACGCGACAATTGGCATTCATTGGACCAGGCAAGGGCCATTTATGGAGTGGTCCATGTCACTGATCTTGGGACAAAGGTCGACATTCGAACCATGGGAAATTCGTCCCGAATATCCGCATATCGAGGCAAGGCCGGCGCGCGCGGTTCACGGACGCGCGAAACGATCGGCCGAACGACGGGGAAAAGGAAGGATCAGAGCGCGACGAACGACAGTCCGCGCCTCTTGAGCTGCGGGATGGCCTGCCGCAGCGCCTTGAGGGTCTGGGTGCGGTCTCCGCCGCCGTCATGGCACAGCAGGATGTTCCCGGCCTCGCTGCCGACCAGCGTCCGGCGGATGGTGCCCACGCCGGGCCGCCGCCAGTCCTGCGGGTCGACCGCCCAGTCGATGGGCAGCATCCCGTACTCGGCCGTCACGTCCAGCACGGCGTCCGACCAGCCGCCGCCGGGCGCGCGGAAGAACACCGGCACGATGCCGGTGAGGTCGGCGATCCGGTCGTGCGCCTCGGCGATCTCCTTGCGGACCCGCTTGGCCGTCAGGTCCTCGAACCCCAGCGGGTGGCTCATGGTGTGGTTGCACACCTGGTGCCCCGCGTCGGCGATCCGCCGGGTCAGCTTGGGGAACTCCTTGACCTGCTCGCCGATGATGAAGAACGTCGCGCGGATCTGGTGCTGGGCCAGCAGGTCGAGCACCTGCGGCGTGATCGCCGGGTTCGGCCCGTCGTCGATGGTCAGCGCGATCGACTGCGGCGGTGGCGGCGGCACCAGCTCGTCGAGATTCTTGATCGGCGTCTTCGGCTTGGCGGCCGTGAGCCGCACGGGCGTCCAGGGAGCCGGACGCGGCTTCGGAACCGGTTTGGGGAGGATCACCGCGCGCGGCCGGGGCGCTGCCACCGGAGGCCGTGTCGTCTTGCCGGGCGCCGCGCTCTGGCGGGCGCTGTCGGCGCCGAGGGTGCCCAGGCCGGCCGCTGCTGCCAGCAGCCACAGGGCCTTGCGGCGAGATGTTCCGGTTGCGTCCGTTTCCCCCACGAACGCCACGGTATCGGGGTTTCAAGGGCCCGCATGACGCTTCCTGGATCACAATCTGTTCAATTGGGTGAGAGTTCACCCGGTCCAACCGGAAGGACACGATGAGCTCGGCACCCGAAGCCGGACCTCTGCTGGGCCTGGTCCTGTTCGCACTCGCCGCCGCGGCCGCCCTGCTCACCCGGCTCGGCGGCCTCGGACTGGGCCGGGAGGTGCTGGTCGCCGCCCTGCGCGCGGTCGTCCAGCTCACCCTGGTGTCCCTGGTCATCGTCGCCGTCCTGCGCAACGCGGGGCTGACGACCGCCTTCGTCGTCGGAATGATCGTCGTCGCGGCAGTCACCGCGGGCCGCCGCATCACCGGCTCCGCGCGGCGCGGAACCGGATGGGCGCTGCTCCCGATCGTGGCGGGGGTCGTCCCGGTGATGGGCCTGCTGGCGGCGACCACCCTCGTCCCCTCGCGCGCGGTCGCGATCCTGCCGATCGCGGGCATCTTCATCGGCGGCGCGATGACCGCCACCGCCCTCACCGGACGCCGCGCCCTCGACGAACTGGAGACCCGCCGCGGCGAGTACGAGGGCGGCCTGGCCCTCGGCCTCATGCCCAGGGACGCCGCCCTGGAGGTCTGCCGCTCCGCCGCCGCCTTCGCCCTCGTGCCCGTCCTCGACCAGACCCGCACCGTCGGCCTGGTCACGCTCCCCGGCGCCTTCGTCGGCGTCCTCCTCGGCGGCGCCGACCCCATCGAGGCGGGCACCACCCAGCTCCTGGTCCTCATCGGCCTGCTGGCCATCGAGGCCGTCGCCGTCCTCATCACCCTGGAACTCATAGCCACGGGCCGTCTCACCCGCTCCGGCCCGGGGGCGGGTTAGCGTGGACGGGTGGCGATCATCGATGGTGCGGCGGTCGAGGCGTTGGGGGACGAGCGGCTCGACTGGCGGTTCAAGGCGGTGCCGGGGGCGGCGCACGGGCTGACGGTTCGCGAGTACGTGGCGGGGCGGCCGGGGCTGGACGAGTTCGGGACGCCGTTGCTCACCCTGGACGCGGGGGCGCTCGACCACAACGTGCGTGCCATGGCCGGGTGGGCCCGGGCGGCGGGGGTGGATCTGGCGCCGCACGGCAAGACGACCATGGCGCCCGCGCTGTGGCGGCGGCAGCTGGACGCGGGCGCGTGGGGCATCACCCTGGCCAACCTTCCTCAGGTCCGGGTCGCGCGGGCATTCGGAGTGCAGCGGGTACTGCTGGCCAACGAGCTGCTCGACCCGGTGGGGTTGGCGTGGCTGGCGGGGCAGCTCGACGCCGATCCCGAGTTCGAGTTCCTCGCGTGGGTCGACTCCGTTCGGGGTGTGGAGCTGATGGACGCCGCCCTGCGTGCGGCGGGGGCGCGGCGTCCCGTGGCGGTGTGCGTCGAGCTCGGCGCGTCCCCGGGACGGACGGGTGTGCGCGACGATGCCGGGGCGCTGCGGATCGCGGAGGCCGTGCGGGCGGCGCCGACGCTCGCGCTGGCCGGGGTCGGCGGGTATGAGGGCGCGCTCGCGCACGACGCGTCCGCCGCCGGGCTCGCGGCGGTCGACGCCTACCTGCGGCGGGTCGCCGACCTCCACCGGCGTCTCGACTACGAGGTCGCCGAGCCGGTCGTCACCGCGGGCGGCAGCGCGTTCTTCGACCAGGTCGTGGAGGTCCTTGCCGGGTTGGACGGACGGGTCGTGCTGCGCTCGGGGGCGTATGTCGTCCACGACGACGGCTTCTACCGGGGCATCTCGCCCTTCGCGCGCGGTGGCGGCGAGCCGCTGCGCTCGGCGATGCACGCGTGGGCTCGGGTGATCTCGCGGCCCGAGCCGCACCTCGCGCTGCTGGACGCGGGGCGCCGCGATCTGTCGTTCGACGCGGGGCTTCCCGAGCCGCAGCTCGTCCGGGGCGAGGGCCCGATCGCGGGCGCGCGCGTCACGGCGCTGAACGACCAGCACGCGTTCATGGAGGGCGGGGAGGTGGAGGTCGGTCAGGTCGTCCGGCTGGGCCTGTCGCATCCGTGCACGGCGCTCGACAAGTGGACGATGATTCCCGTCGTGGACGGCGCCGACCGGGCGGATCCCGTGGTCGTCGACCTGGTCAGGACGTGGTTCTGAGCCTCAGGGAAGCATTCCGGCCCGCCGTGCGGCGGTGACGGCTTCCATACGGGAGTGGCTGCCCAGCTTGCGCATGGCCGACCGCAGGTAGCTCTTGACGGTCTCGGGAAGCAGCCCGAGCCGCCGTGCCGTCTCGGCGTTCGTGCACCCGATCGCCACGTACGCCAGGACGTCCAGCTCGCGTGGCGACAGCGCGGGTCCGCTCCCGGGGACGTGGTCCGTACCGGCCGCCGCCAACCGAGTGGACGCCGACAGCAGGCGCGCCCGGACGTCCGGGTCCCCGATCCGCTCGGCCAGCCCCCGCAGCTCGGCGTGGACGGCCCTGACCTCCTCCCAGCATCCGGGACGGGTCTCGTCGCGGCGCAGCCGGACCAGTGCCTTCTCGGCCTCGTCCCGCACCGCCAGGTCCTGCTCCAGTTCGCGGCCGACGCGCACGGCGGCGGTGACGACCCGGTCGGCCAGCCCCAGCGGCTCGCGCAGCGCCCCGTAGAGCACGCCGCGCACCTGCCGCCTGACCACCACGGGCACGGCCACGACCGACAGCAGCCCCTCGCGCGCGACGGGGGCGTCGTAGTCATGGCTGATCGACGACGCGTGCGGATAGTCGCTCACCCATACGGGACGTCCCATCGACATCGCCTTGCCGCCTAGCCCGTTGCCCTGCCGGACGACCAGGCCGTTCAGCGAGTCGGTCGAGGTGCCGGCCAGCTCGGTGATGCGCAACTGGCCGGAGCCGTTCAGGCCCCCGCCGAACACGACCGGCAGCCGCGTGGTCCGCTGGAGCGACAGCACGGCGGCCCGCACCGGTCCGGAGTCCTCGCCCATGTCAGCAGCATGCCCCGACGCGCGCCGTCGCGCATCCGGAACGTCAGGGGCCGCCGAGCAGGTCGGCGGCCTCCTCGCGCATCTGCACCTTGCGGATCTTGCCGGTGACCGTCATCGGGAACTCGTCCACCACGTGCACGTACCGGGGGATCTTGTAGTGCGCCAGTCGTCCGGTGCAGTACTCCCGCAGCGTCTCGGCGGTCATCGGCCCGGCGCCGGGACGCAGCCGCACCCACGCCATCAGCTCCTCGCCGTACTTGGCGTCCGGGACGCCGATGACCTGCGCGTCCAGGATGTCGGGGTGCCCGTAGAGGAACTCCTCGATCTCGCGCGGGTAGATGTTCTCCCCGCCCCGGATGACCATGTCCTTGATACGTCCGGTGATGCTGACGTAGCCGTCGTCGTCCATCACCGCCAGGTCGCCGGTGTGCATCCACCGCGCGGCGTCGATGGCCTCGGCCGTCTTCTCCGGCTCCTCCCAGTAGCCGAGCATCACCGAGTACCCGCGTGTGCAGAACTCGCCCGGCGTGCCGCGCGGAACCGTCACCCCGGTCGCCGGGTCCACCACCTTGATCTCCAGATGCGGGTGGACCGTCCCGACCGTGGACACGCGCCGGTCGAGCGAGTCGTCGGCCCGTGTCTGCGTCGAGACCGGGGACGTCTCGGTCATGCCGTAGCAGATCGCGACCTCGGCCATCCCGAGCACGTCGATGACCTGCTTCATCACCTCGACCGGGCACGGCGACCCGGCCATGATCCCCGTCCGCAGGCTGGCGAGGTCGAGCCCCGGCAGCGACGGCTCGTTCAGCATCGCGATGAACATCGTCGGCACCCCGTAGAGGGACGTGCACCGCTCCTCCGACGCCGCCGCCAGCGTCGCCCCCGGGTCGAACGCCGGGGCCGGGATCACCACGCACGCGCCGTGGCTCGTCGCCGCGAGGTTGCCCATCACCATGCCGAAGCAGTGGTAGAAGGGCACCGGGACGCAGATCCGGTCCTCCTCGTCGTAGCCGCACAGCTCGCCGACGAAGTAGCCGTTGTTCAGGATGTTGTGGTGCGAGAGCGTCGCGCCCTTGGGGAACCCCGTCGTCCCGCTGGTGTACTGGATGTTGATCGCGTCGTCGGCGGACAGCTCCGCGCCGATCTCCGCCAGCCGTCCCGCGTCGTCCGCGCGGCCCGCCGCCAGCAGGCCGTCCCAGGTCTCGCGCCCGAGCAGCAGGACGTCCCGCAGCCCCGGGCACGAGGGCCGTACCTCCTCGATCATCGCCGCGTAGTCGGAGGTCTTGAACGAGGGCGCCGCCACCAGCGTCCGGATCCCGGCCTGGTTGAGCACGTACTCCAGCTCGTGCACCCGATACGCCGGGTTGATGTTCACCAGGATCGCGCCGATCTTCGCCGTCGCGTACTGCACGAACACCCACTCCGCGCAGTTCGGCGCCCAGATCCCCACCCGATCGCCCCGGCCCACGCCGAGCCCCAGCAGCCCCAACGCCACCGCGTTCACGTCGTCGGCGAGCTGCGAATACGTCCATCGCAGCCCCCGAGCACGCTCGACCAGCGCCTCCCGATCCGGGAACGCCTCCACCGTCCGGTCGAAGTCGGCCCCCACCGTGACACCGAGCAACGGCTTTCCGGAGGTGCCGGAGGCATAGGAGAGCTTTGGCGCGCTGGTCATCAGGTCGGTTCCTCGCGGAATTCGGAGGTGGGGGCGGTCTGGCGGTCGAGTTCGGCGGTGCGGAGTTCGACGCGGCGGATCTTGCCGGAGATGGTCTTGGGGAGCTCGTCGGTGAACTCCAGGAGGCGGACGCGTTTGTAGGGCGAGAGCTGCTCGCGGCAGTGGGCGAAGATCGAGGCCGCCGTCCCGGCGTCGGGGGCCCAGCCCTGGGTGAGGGTGACGTAGGCCTTGGGGACGGCCAGGCGCACCGGGTCGGGGGACGGGACGACGGCGGCCTCGGCGACGGCGTCGTGCTCGATCAGCACGCTCTCCAGCTCGAACGGGGAGATCTTGTAGTCGGACGCCTTGAAGACGTCGTCGGTGCGGCCGACGTAGGTGATGTAGCCGTCCTCGTCGCGGGAGCCGATGTCGCCGGTGTGGTAGTGGCCGCCGTCCATGGCCTCGGCGGTGCGGGCCTCGTCGCCGTGGTAGCCGGCGGTCAGGCCGAGGGGACGGTCGTCCAGGGGGAGGCAGATCTCGCCCTCGTCGGCGGGACGGCCGGTGAGCGGGTCGAGCAGCGTGACCGTGTAGCCGGGGGCGGGACGTCCCATCGAGCCGGGCTTGACGGGCTGGCCGGGCGAGTTGGCGATCTGGACGGTGGTCTCGGTCTGCCCGAACCCGTCGCGGATGGTGACGCCCCAGGCGGCGCGGACGCGCTCGATGACCTCGGGGTTGAGCGGTTCGCCCGCGGCGACGACCTCGCGCGGCGGCGTCGACAGCGTGGACAGGTCGGCCTGGATCAGCATCCGCCAGACGGTCGGCGGCGCGCAGAAGCTCGTGACACCGCAGCGGTCGAGCTCGCTGAGCAGGCGCTCGGCGTCGAACCGCGTGTAGTTGAAGATGAAGACGCACGCCTCGGCGTTCCAGGGCGCGAACACGTTGCTCCACGCGTGCTTGGCCCAGCCCGGCGAGGAGATGTTGAGGTGGACGTCCCCGGGGCGCAGGCCGATCCAGTACATCGTCGACAGGTGGCCCACGGGGTAGGACGCGTGGGTGTGCTCCACCAGCTTGGGACGCGCGGTGGTGCCGGAGGTGAAGTACAACAGGAGGGTGTCGGACGCCCTGGTCGCCCCGTATGGCTCGAAGGTCTCCTCAGCGGTGTACGCCTCGTCGTAGCGCAGCCAGTTCTCAACCGGGGGCCCGACCGCGATCCGCGTGTAGTCACCCGGGACGTCGTCGAACTTGGCGATGTCGGCGGCGCCCGCGACCACGTGGCGCGCCTTGCCCCGCTCGATGCGGTCGCGCAGGTCGGCGGGGCCGAGCAGCGGGGTGCTGGGGATCAGCACGGCGCCCAGCTTCATGGCCGCCAGGATCGTCTCCCAGAGCTCGACCTGGTTGCCCAGCATCAGGACGAGCCGGTCGCCGCGCCGCACGCCCGCGGCCCGCAGCCGGTTCGCCACCTGGTTGGAACGCCGGGAGAGCTCGGAGAAGGAGTACTTGGCCTCGGCGCCGTCCTCCTCGACGATCCACAGGGCCGGACGGTCGTTGTCCTCGGCGATCTTGTCGAACCAGTCCAGCGCCCAGTTGAACCCGGTCAGCACGGGCCACCGGAACTTCGCGTACGCGGTGGCGTAGTCGTCGCGGTGGGCGAGCAGCAGGTCGCGCGCCGCCCGGAACTCCACTGCCGGCATAAGGTCCTCCTCCTACACGTCGACCCCCGCCAAGAGGATCGTTGGGCACGACACCGCCGCGCGCCACCCCCAAACGGGGGTAGTCACAGGTGTCCCGCGCCCTGTGCCTACCCAGCCGTCCGGTGATCCAGCCGCGTTAGGAGTTGGGGATGTACGGCGGCGCTATGCCCCAGCCCCAGTGGGGTACGGGGGCCTGCATCGGGGGGTTCGCGTCGGGCTGGGAATTGGTGAGGGCGATGCGGGTTCCCCACTCGACGTAGCCGGTGAAGGCGGCGCGGAACTCGGGGTCGTCGGGGAGGCCGACCTCGTCGGCGGCGTCCATCAGCAGCGCGACCCAGCGGCGGCGCTGGGGTTCGGCGATGCCCTTGCCGAGGTGCTGGGTGACCATGTGGTGGTAGCCGCCGCGCTCGCCGGAGTAGCGGGCGGGGCCGCCGAAGACCTCCGCCAGCCACATCGCGACGTAGCGGGGGTGGCCGGGGTCCATCCCGGCGAAGAGGGGGCCGATGACGTCGTCCTTGAGGACCTTGGCGTAGAAGGCCTCGGTGAGCCGCTCGAACGCGGCGGCGCCGCCCGCCCACTCGTACAGGGTCGGGACGGACGAGCCGGTGCCGTGGACGGGAGTGCGCTCGTAGTGCCGCATCTCCTCGATCCGCTGGACGTATGGCTTGATCTCGGCGAAGAAGGCCGCGAAGTGCTCGCCGCCGCGAAAGCCCTCCAGATGGTCTTTCGGGGAGGTCCAGACGATGCGCAGGACGTACCACTCGGGCTCGTCGACGCAGCGGGACAGCTCGTAGTCGACGCATTGGGGCGCGGCCGCCAGCGGGACGGCGGCGCGGGCGTAGGCGTCCTCGAACGCCTCGGCGTCGCCCTGGTCGATCCGGTAGCGGAGGTATTCGACGATCATGACTGTCCCCTGCCTTTTCAGCGTGTGTAAGCAGTGTAACGATGTAATCGTTGCTGGGGCAGGGGACAGTTTCCCGAGGTCAGTCGTTCGACGGGCGGCGCGCCCAGAACACTCCGCCGCCGATGAGGACGACCACCAGGACGGCCAGGCCGATCCACAGCCAGCCGGACGACCCGCCGGAGTCCTTCTCCTCGGCGGACGCCTCGGTGGTGGCCGGGGCCGGGGCGGCCTGGGCCGTCGCGCTGCCGGTCGGGGTGGCCTCCGGGGAGCCCTCGACGGTGAACTTGAAGGTGCCCGAGACCGGGTGGCCGTCGGCGGAGACCACCCGCCAGGCGACGGTGTGGACGCCGTTGGCCAGCGTCCCGGAGACCGGGACGGTGACCTCGCGGCCGTCCACCTCGGGCGTCCCCGTGGGCGCCTTGGCCTTGGCCGGGTCGCTCAGGGCCAGCTTGGGCAGGCGGACCGGCTGGTTGAACGTCAGCGTGATCGCCGACGGCGACTTCACCGACGACTTGGCGGCCGGGTCGGACTTCTCCAGCGCGGTGTGCGCGGCGGCGGGCGGTGCGGTCAGGGCGAGCAGGGCGGCCGAGGTGACGGCCAGGGCGCCAAGGCGCTTGAGCATGGGAGATCTCCGTTCGAGACGTGCCGGGACGGGGCCGTACGGCCCGCGCGCCGCCGGTCAGCGGGGCGCGGGCCTTCTCGAACGTGCGGGCGGGCCGCGGCGGACCACCTGGTGCCGCAGCAGCGCCCGGCCGACCGGGCGGGCAGGCTCGGCCGGCGGCGGGCACGGCCGGGGGACCGGCAGGACGACGTCGACCGCGAGCAGCGGCCGGACGCCGAGCGAGGCCGCCCGCCGGACCAGCGACCACGCGGTCCGCTCGCCGCGCCGCAGCCACCAGGCCGCGACGACGGCCGCGACCACGTGGGCGAGCGTCATCCCGGCCCCGGAGCCGTGCCCGGCCGACGGGACGGACGGGACGTGATGCTCCACCGGCGACGCCCCGGACGCGCCCGCGTACAGGCTGTGCACGGCGAACTGGCCGAAGAGCAGGCCGCCGAAGATCGTGGGCAGCGAGCGCTCATGTCCCGAAAGGCCCAGGGCCACGGCCAGCACCCCGCAGAACGCGACGCCGACCGCCCAGCCGGGCACGGGCGCCGTGGACGTCAGCGCATGGCCGGTCGTGGCCAGCGCGACGCACACGGTCGCGAAGGCCAGCGCGCGGCAGGCGCGGAACATCGGATACGGGAACATGGCCGGTTCATCGTCCCATCTCGCCCCCGCGTCTGGAAGGCGCCCCCTCGACTCGCCCAAGATGTGGGGGCGGATGCGATGTCGATCAACTAGATGTAGGGTCTTGCCCGTGCTGGTTCGCCCCCGCCGCCTCGGCGTGGGCGTCGCAAGAGGGAACCCGGTGCGGCTGTGCCGACCAGATCGGCTCCGCCAATTCCGGGACTGCCCCGCAGCGGTGAGTGGGAACGACCGCCGTCATAGGCACTGGCCCGTCAGGGCTGGGAAGCGACGGTCAGTAGGACGCGCCTTCGGGCGCGGCGCCCGCGAGTCCGAAGACCTGCCAGCGCCGCGGTCGGGCGCAACGCGATGACCGTGTGCCGTCGTGGCCGGGGGACGTCCCCGTGCCCGACTCGTCCATGCCTCGAGGGAGGCCGGTGGACGGTGCCCGGCCTCGCCGTGCCTCCGTTCGCCGTGCCCGCCTCCGGGGCGAGCTCGCGAGGGAAGAGAGCACGTGACAGAGGTACTGATCGCGCCGGGCACCGTGACCGAGATCGAACGCGCCTGCGCGGGGCTGGCCGGCGCCGATCCCGGCCGGATCCTCGCCTCGATCAAGGGGAAGGACGCCACGCGCGAGCTGGCGATCGCCGAGGCCGCCGCGCTGGTGGCGGCCGAGCCCGCCTATTCCAAGGTCGCCGCGCGCCTGCTGAGCGCCCAGATCGCCGACGAGGCCGCCGGGTCGGGCGTGACGACCTTCGCCGAGTCCGTCGCGGCGACGCATCGCGAGGGCCTGCTCGCCGACGGGCCCGCGGCGTTCGTGTCCGCCCACGCCGAGGCGCTGGACGCGCTGGTCGACGACGCGGCCGACGACCGCTTCGAGTACTTCGGCCTGCGCACCCTCTACGACCGCTACCTGCTGCGGCACCCGAAGACCCGGCGGGTGCTGGAGCGCCCGCAGCACTTCCTGCTGCGCGTCGCGTGCGGCCTGTCGGACACCGTCGAGGACGCCGCCGAGCTGTACGCGCTGCTCAGCACGCTGTCGTACCTCCCCAGCTCGCCGACCCTGTTCAACTCGGCCGCCCGCCGTCCGCAGCTGTCGTCGTGCTTCCTGCTCGACGCGCCCCGCGACGAGCTGGAGTCGATCTACGAGCGGTACGGCCAGGTCGCCAGGCTCAGCAAGTACGCGGGCGGCATCGGCATCTCCTGGACGCGGGTGCGCTCGCGCGGCTCGCTGATCCGGGGCACCAACGGGCACTCCAACGGGATCGTCCCGTGGCTGCGCACGCTCGACTCCTCGGTCGCGGCGGTCAACCAGGGCGGGCGCCGCAAGGGCGCCGCCTGCGTGTACCTGGAGCCGTGGCACGCCGACGTCGAGGAGTTCCTAGAACTTCGCGCCAACACCGGTGAGGAGGCGCGCCGCACCCACAACCTCAACCTGGCCAACTGGATCCCGGACGAGTTCATGCGCCGGGTCGAGGCCGACGGGACCTGGTCGCTGTTCGACCCCAAGGAGGTCCCCGAGCTGACCGACCTGTGGGGCGAGGCGTTCGACGCCGCCTACCGCGAGGCCGAGAGCCGGGGACGGTACGTCCGGCAGGTCTCCGCGCGGCGACTGTACGGGCGGATGATGCGCACGCTGGCCGAGACCGGCAACGGGTGGATGACGTTCAAGGACGCCTCCAACCGCGCCTGCAACCAGACTGCGGAGGCGGGCAACGTCGTCCACCTGTCCAACCTGTGCACCGAGATCCTGGAGGTCACCGCCGACGGCGAGACGGCCGTCTGCAACCTCGGGTCGGTCAACCTGGGCGCCCACGTCACCGAGGCCGGGGTCGACTGGGAGCGGCTGCGCGCCACCGTCGGCACCGCCGTCCGGTTCCTGGACCGCACGATCGACCGGGGCTTCTACCCGACCCCCGAGGCCGAGGGCGCCAACCGCAAGTGGCGTCCGGTCGGGCTCGGCGTGATGGGCCTGGCCGACGTGTTCTTCAAGCTGCGGCTCCCCTTCGACTCGCCGGAGGCGCTGGCGCTGTCGACCCGGATCGCCGAGGAGATCGCGCTGGCCGCCTACGGCGCGTCCGCCGACCTCGCGGCCGAGGCGGGCCCGCTGCCCGCCTACGACCGGACGCGCACCGCCCGGGGCGAGCTGCACCCCGACCACTTCCCGGACGCGGCGAAGACCCGTCCCGCCGACTGGGACGCCCTGCGCGCCAAGATCGCCGGTACCGGTGTGGGGGGACGACCCCCCACGCCCCCCGGCGGCCGGATCGGCCGAGAGGGGACCGGCCTGCGCAACTCGCTGCTGATCGCGATCGCCCCGACGGCCACCATCGCCTCGATCGCGGGCTGCTACGAG
Organism: Spirillospora sp. CA-294931; assembly: GCF_050946795.1. Lineage (GTDB taxonomy): Bacteria > Actinomycetota > Actinomycetes > Streptosporangiales > Streptosporangiaceae > Spirillospora. The sequence goes on along the minus strand of NZ_CP192006.1, from coordinate 8,845,122 downwards.
TGCATCGAGCCGCAGGTCTCCAACCTGTTCAAGCGCGAGACGCTGTCCGGCGAGTTCCTCCAGATCAACGGCTACCTCGTCAACGACCTCAAGGCGCTCGGCCTGTGGACGACCGCGACCCGCGAGGCGATCAAGCGCGCCAACGGGTCCGTCCAGGGCATCGCCGAGCTGCCCGAGGAGATGCGGACGCTCTACCGCACCGCCTGGGAGCTCCCGCAGAAGGCGCTGATCGACCTGGCCGCCGCCCGCACGCCGTTCATCGACCAGAGCCAGTCGCTGAACCTGTTCATGGAGACGCCGACGATCGGCAAGCTCTCCTCGATGTACGCCTACGCGTGGCGGAGCGGGCTCAAGACCACCTACTACCTGCGTTCGCGTCCGGCCACCCGGATCGCCCAGACGACCGTCGCCCCGGCCGCCGACACCGAGGCCGTCGTCTGCTCCCTCGAGAACCCCGAGACCTGCGAGGCGTGCCAGTGAGCAAGGCGACCGGCGAGCGCGGCATGCTGCTCGACCCCGGCATGGACCTGACCCTGCGGCCCATGCGCTACCCCGACTTCTACGAGCGCTACCGGGCCGCGATCCGCAACACCTGGACGGTGGAGGAGGTCGACCTGGCCTCCGACCTGGCCGATCTCGGCCGCCTCACCCCGGCCGAGCTGCACATGGTCAACCGGCTGGTGGCGTTCTTCGCCACCGGCGACTCCATCGTGTCCAACAACCTCGTGCTCAACCTCTACAAGCACGTCAACGCGCCCGAGGCCCGGCTGTACCTGTCGCGGCAGCTCTTCGAGGAGGCGGTGCACGTGCAGTTCTACCTGACCCTGCTCGACACCTACCTCCCCGACCACGAGGAGCGGGCCAAGGCGTTCGACGCGATCGAGCACATCCCCTCGATCCGCGCCAAGGCCGAGTTCTGCTTCCGCTGGATCGACTCGATCAACGGGCTGGACGAGCTGCGCACCCGCGACGAGCGCCGCTCGTTCCTGCTCAACCTGATCTGCTTCGCGGCCTGCATCGAGGGCCTGTTCTTCTACGGCGCCTTCGCCTATGTCTACTGGCTGCGCTCGCGGGGGCTGCTGAACGGGCTGGCGTCCGGGACGAACTGGGTCTTCCGGGACGAGTCCCTGCACATGGAGTTCGCCTTCGCGGTCGTGGACACCGTCCGGGCCGAGGAGCCCGGCCTGTTCGACGAGGAGCTGAACCGGCAGGTCGTGCGGATGATCGAGGAGGCCGTGGACGCCGAGCTGGCCTTCGCGCACGACCTGTGCGGCGAGGGTCTGCCGGGCATGACCGCCACGGACATGCGCGCCTATCTGGAGTACGTGGCCGACCAGCGGCTGGCGCGGCTCGGCCTGCCGGTCAGGTACGGCAGCGCCAACCCGTTCAGCTTCATGGAGCTCCAGGACGTCCAGGAGCTGTCGAACTTCTTCGAGCGGAGGGTCTCGGCCTACCAGCGCGGGGTGGAGGGCGACGTCGCCTTCGACGAGGCGTTCTGAGCCGTCCGGCCGGGTGTGAATGATCACCCCGCGGTTCCGGCGGTGACAAGGGGAGCGGGCGGGGTACAGACCCGGTGTCCGGAACGTCGCCCGCAAACTTTGTGGCCGGGATGTTCGTTGTCCCCGGTAGGGCCTCGCCACCACGGCGCGGCCCAAGGAGGAGACATGGCTTCGCTCGTCGATCGGATCAAGGCGTTCGCCCGCAGTCCGCAGGGACGGCAGGCCCGGGCCAGGGCCCAGCAGATCGCGCGCGACCCGCGCAACAAGGCCAAGGCCCGCAGCCTGTTCGCCAAGTTCCGTAACCGCCGACCCCACTGACCCACGCGGTGACCCCCGCCATCCCCGCTCCGGCGGGGATGGCTTTCGCGCTGCCCGGAAACCGTTCGGCACGGCGGCACGCCAGGCTATTGCGCTTTCGACGTAACTGCGACTTGTTTGCAATAGTGGCCGCATGTCGAACTACACGCTTCCCGACCTCCCTTACGACTACGCGGCGCTGGAGCCGGCGATCACCGGTGAGATCCTGGAGCTGCACCACTCCAAGCACCACGCCGCCTATGTGAAGGGCGCCAACGACACCCTTGAGCGCCTGGCCGAGGCGCGCGACAAGGAGCAGTTCGGCGGGCTGGTCGGCCTGGAGAAGACCTTCGCGTTCAACCTTTCCGGCCATGTGCTGCACTCGATCTTCTGGGACAACCTCTCCCCGGACGGCGGCGACCGTCCCGACGGCGAGCTGGCCGCCGCGATCGACGAGCACTTCGGCTCGTTCGAGGCTTTCCAGAAGCAGTTGTCCAGCGCCACCACCCTGGTCCAGGGGTCCGGCTGGGGTGTGCTGGCGTGGGAGCCGCTGGGCGGGCGCCTGGTCGTCGAGCAGGTCTACGACCACCATGGCAACGTCGGCATGAACAGCACCCCGCTGCTGGTGTTCGACGCCTGGGAGCACGCCTACTACCTCCAGTACCGCAACGTGCGTCCCGACTACGTCCAGAAGCTCTGGTCCTTGGTCGACTGGGACGACGTCAAGACCCGCTTCGACGGCGCGCGCGCGGCGCGCTAGCCGGGGCGCCCCCCAGAACCACGGCGTCCACCAGGCCGGGATCGTGCTCAGAACCTTTCCCTTGCGGCCTGGTGGGCGCCGTGCCCTTTCCCCGCCGCCCGGACGCGGGTTACCCGCGCGTAGGGTTGTCCGCATGAGCGGCGACTACGTGCACTGGGAGTCGGTCCAGACGCGGTGGAAGGACAACGACGTGTACGGGCACGTCAACAACGTCGTCCACTACTCGCTGATGGACACAGTGATCAACGAGTGGATGATCAGGACGGCGGGCTTCGACCCGCTCGGCGACGGGCCCATCGCGCTGTGCGTGGAGTCGCACTGCGCCTACAAGGCCGAGGTCGCCTTTCCCGAGACGATCCGGATGGGCATGCGGATCGGCAGGCTCGGCCGCTCCAGCGTCCGCTGGGAGATCGGGATGGTCAGGCAGGACGGCACGCTGGTCGCCGAGGGCCATTTCGTCCACGTGTTCGTGGGGCGTGAGACGCGCCGTCCGATCGAGATCCCCGAGCCCGTCAGGGCCGAGATGAAGGCGCTCGTCACGGGAGAGGCCGAATGAGCATGCGGACGCGCGCGGCCGTGCTGGTCGAGTCGGGCAGGGACGCGCCGTACGCCGCGTCCAGGCCGCTGGAGGTCGCGACCCTGGACCTCGACCCGCCCGGCCCGGGAGAGCTTCTGATCAAGGTCGGCGCCGCCGGTCTGTGCCACTCCGACCTCTCGGTCATCAACGGCTCACGTCTGCGTCCGCTGCCGATGGCGCTCGGGCACGAGGCGGCGGGCGAGGTCGTCGAGACGGGCGAGGGCACCGAGTTCGCGCCCGGCGACCACGTGGTGATGGCGTTCGTCCCGGCCTGCGGGCACTGCGAGCGCTGCGTGGGCGGACGTCCCGCGCTCTGCGGCCCGGGCGCGCTGGCCAACGGGGCCGGGACGCTGCTCGGCGGCGGCATGCGCTTCGCGGCCGAGGACGGTTCGCGTCCCCACCACCACCTGGGCGTCTCGGCCTTCTCGGAGTACACCGTGGTGTCGGCGCGCTCGGCGGTGAAGATCGATCCCGAGCTTCCGTACGAGATCGCGGCGCTGTTCGGCTGCGCCGTCCTCACCGGCGCGGGCGCCGTGCTCTACAGCGCGGCCGTGACCCCGGGGGACTCGGTGGCGGTCTTCGGGCTCGGCGGCGTCGGCCTGGCCGCGCTGCTGGCCGCCAAGGCCGCCGGAGCGACCACTGTGGCGGTCGACGTGGTGGCGCACAAGCGCGACCTCGCGCTGCGGATGGGCGCCACGCACGTGGTGGAGGGCGGGCCGGACGCCGTGGAGGCCGTCCGCGACCTGACCCTGGGCGGGGCCGAGAAGGTCATCGACACCACCGGGGTGGTGGCCGTCCTGGAGCAGGCGTACGCGGCGACCAGGGCCGGCGGGACGACCGTCACGGTCGGCCTGCCCGCGCCGGGCGAACCGCTGACGCTGCCCGCGCTGAGCCTGGTCGCCGAGGAGAGGACGCTGCGCGGCAGCTACCTCGGCTCCTCGGTGCCCCGGCGCGACATCCCGCGCTTCATCGGCCTGTACCGGGCGGGCGCGCTGCCCGTCGAGGGCCTGCTCTCGCACCGGCTGGGCCTGGACGAGATCAACGAGGGCTTCGACCGGCTGCGCACGGGCGAGGCCGTCCGCCAAGTCGTCGCGTTCTGAGCCGTGCGGCGAAGGCCCGGCCGCCCGGGTCTTCGCCGCACGGTTCGTTCTACTTCAGCTCCTTGCCTCCCGACGAGGTGTTCAGCAGGGAGTGGCGGCGGCTGTAGACGAAGTAGATGACGCAGCCGAGCAGGAACCAGACCCCGAACCGCATCCAGGTCTCGGCCGTCAGGAACGTGATCAGCCAGATCGAGAAGACCACGCCGATGATCGGGGTGAACGGCATCCACGGGGTCTTGAACTGGCGGGGCAGGTCGGGCTGCCGGTAGCGGAGCACGATGACCGCGATGCAGACGATGATGAAGGCCAGCAGGATGCCGATGTTGGTCAGCTCGGCGGCCTCGTTGATCGGCAGCAGTCCGGCGATCAGCGCCGAGCCCACGCCGAGGATCCAGGTGATGCGGGTCGGGACGTGGCGGGTCGGGTGGGTCTTGGCGAACCAGCCCGGCAGCAGGCCGTCGCGGCTCATCGAGAACCAGACCCGGGCCGCGCCCATCATGAAGGTGAACAGCACGGTCAGCACGCCGAGGATCGCGCCGACGGCGATCACCATGCCGACGTACTTCAGGCCCACCGACTCGAAGGCCGAGGAGAACGCGGCCTCGGAGTCGATGTCCTTGTAGTTCACCATGCCGGTCAGCACCAGGCACGCCATCACGTACAGCACCATCGAGATCGCCAGCGAGTACATGATCGCCCTGGGCATGTGCCGGGTGGCGTCCTTGGACTCCTCGGCGGCGGTGCTCATCGCGTCGTAGCCGAAGACCGCGAAGAACACCGTGGCGGCGCCGGTGAACGCCCCGTCGAGCCCGAAGGGCAGGAACGGGTCGTAGTTGCCGGCGTCGATCTTGAAGACGCCGACGACGATGACCAGCGCGACGATGCCGACCTTCAGGTACACCAGCGCGGTCTCGAACCGGGCGGCGTTCTTCATGCCCAGGTTGAGGACGTAGGCGATCAGCAGGCAGAGCAGCACCGCGAACAGGTTGACCTTGTAGCTGCCGTCGGCGACGCCCTTGGGCTCGGTTCCCGGGGCGCCCAGCATCCACAGCGGCAGGTCGACGTCCATGAAGCCGAGGAGATCGTTGAAGTAGCCGGAGATGCCGATCGCGACCACCGCCACGATCGCGGTGTACTCCAGCAGCAGGTCCCACCCGATCGCCCAGCCGGCGAACTCGCCGAGGACGGCGTACCCGTAGGTGTAGGCCGACCCCGCCCTCGGGATCAGCCCCGCGAACTCGGCGTAGGAGAACGCCGCCGCCGCGCTGGCGATGCCCGCGACGATGAACGAGATGAGCACCCCCGGGCCGGCCTTCTCGTTGGCGACGGCCCCGGCCAGGGAGAAGATCCCCGCCCCGATGATGCCGCCGACGCCGATCGCGGTCAGCTGCCACAGGCCCAGCGTGCGGGTCAGCCCGCCGGAGTGCCCGGTGTCGTCGTCGATCTGCTCGATCGGTTTGCGGCGAAGCATCCCCCGCACCGCCCTGGGAGCCACGGCCATCGCACACACCCTCCTCGCGACCTGCCTCATTGCTGATCAACGGAGGAGTCCTTCCCCGGTTCGGGCCGGGACACGAGCCCTGGATGATCACGATAAAGGAACGTTCGCCCCAAGACGCGCCTCGAATCCGGTTCGTGGCGGGGGACGCGGATCGTGTCCGGGCGTCGGGGAGGGGGGTCGGGGAAGGACAATGTTCGACGTCTAGACTCGACTGAGTTGGATTTACCAACCCGGTCATCCGCCCCCGTGGCCGTCACGACGAAGGAGCCCCCGTGAGCCTGACCCTCGACGAGGCGGGCAGGACGCTCGCCGACCCCGACGCCTACCGCGACGACGCGCGCCTGCACGAGGCGCTGGCGCTGCTCCGCCGCGAGTCGCCGGTCCACTGGATCGAGGCCGACGGCTACAACCCCTTCTGGGCGGTCACCCGGCACGCCGACGTCATGGAGATCGAGCGCGAGCACACCCGCTTCCTGAACGCGCCCCGGCCGGTGCTGGCCACGGCCGCCCAGGACGCCGTGAACAAGGCGCGCATGGAGCAGGGCGTCGGGCTGCGCACTCTGGTGCACATGGACGACCCCGACCACCGCGTGATCAGGGCGATCGGCGCCGACTGGTTCCGGCCGCGCGCGATGCGGGCGCTGGAGCCCCGCGTCCGCGAGCTGGCCAAGCGCTACGTGGACCGGATGGCCGGCCTCGGCGGCGAGTGCGACTTCGTCCAGCAGGTGGCCGTGCACTACCCGCTGTATGTGATCCTTTCGCTGCTCGGGCTGCCCGAGGCCGACTTCGGCCGGATGCTGAAGCTGACCCAGGAGCTGTTCGGCGGCGCCGACACCGAGCGGCGGCGCGGGTCCACGCCCGAGGAAATGATCGAGATCCTGATGGAATTCTTCGCCTACTTCCAGGGCGTCACGGCCGCGCGGCGCGAGCACCCGACCGACGACCTGGCCTCGGCGATCGCCAACGCGACGATCGACGGCGAGCCGCTCAACGACTTCGACACCGCGTCCTACTACACGATCGTCGCCACCGCCGGGCACGACACCACCAGCTCGACGATCTCCGGCGGTCTCCAGGCGCTGATCGACCACCCCGCCCAGCTCGACCGGCTCCGCGCCGAGCCCGCACTGATGCCGCCGGCCGTGGACGAGATGATCCGCTGGGTCACGCCCGTCAAGCAGTTCATGCGCACCGCCACCGAGGACTACGAGCTGAACGGGACGACCATCCGCGCGGGCGAGAGCCTGGTGCTGTCCTACCCGTCGGCCAACCGGGACGAGGACGTCTTCACCGACCCGTTCGCCTTCGACGTCGGCCGCGACCCCAACAAGCACCTGGCCTTCGGGTTCGGCGTCCACTACTGCCTTGGCGCCGCCCTGGCGCGCATCGAGGTCCGGGCCTTCTTCGAGGAGCTGCTGCCCCGGCTGGGGGAGATCGAGCTGGCCGGGGAGCCCGAGAACGTCGCCACCACGTTCGTCGGCGGGCTCAAGCGCCTGCCGGTCCGCTACACCCTGAAGAGCTGAGCGTGCGCGTCGAGGCCGCGGTGCTGCGGGCCCACGATGCCCCGTACTCGATCGAGCCGCTCGACCTGGACGACCCCGGCCCCGGCGAGCTGCTGGTGCGGATCGCCGGGGCCGGGATGTGCCACACCGACCTGCTCGGCCGCGTTCCCGGCGACCCGATCCCCAAGCCGGTCGTGCTCGGTCACGAGGGCTCGGGCGTGGTCGAGGCCGTCGGGCCCGGCACTGACGGGTTTCGAACGGGCGACCACGTCGTCCTGTCGTTCGAGTCGTGCGGGACGTGCGCCAACTGCCGCTCCGCGCTGCCGGGCTACTGCGCGCAGATGTCCGCACGGAACATGGCCGCGGCCGCCACCGACGGCCTCGTCCGCGCGACCGACCGGGACGGCGCGCCCGTGCACACGCGCTGGTTCGGCCAGTCGTCGTTCGCCACCCACGCGCTCGCGACCGTCCGCAACGCGGTGAAGGTCGACCCCGAGGCCCCGCTGCGGCTGCTGGGCCCGCTGGGGTGCGGGATGCAGACCGGCGCGGGCTCGGTGCTGGTGGCGCTGGGCGTGGCGGCGGGCGACGGCATCGCGGTCTTCGGCGCCGGCGCGGTCGGGCTGGCCGCGGTGATGGCCGCGCGGATCGCGGGCGCGACGACGATCGTGGCCGTCGACCTGCACGCCAACCGGCTCGACCTGGCCCGCGAGCTCGGCGCCACCCACGCGCTGGACGCCGCCGAGGGCGACCTTCCCGCCCGGATCCGCGACATCGCCGGGCCGGAGGGCGTCCAGTACGCGCTCGACACGACCGCCGTCCCGTCGGTGGTCGCGGACGCGGTGGCGTCCCTGCGTCCCAGCGGGGTGTGCGGCCTGCTGGGCGTCGGCCGCGAGGAGTACCGGCTCGACCCGAGGCTCATGCTGATGGGCCGGACGGTCCGGGGGATCATCGAGGGCGACGTGGTGCCGCAGCTGTTCATCCCGCGCCTGGTCGAGCTCTGGAAGCAGGACCGCTTCCCGTTCGACCGGCTCGTGCGCACCTACCCGCTGGCCGAGATCGACCGGGCCGAGGCCGACGCGCTCTCGGGCGCGGTCGTCAAGCCGGTCCTGCTGCCGCGTACGTTGGGATCATGAACGTTGACGCGTTGGGGGCGCTCGCCCGTCCGGTGATCCTGGCGCCCATGGCGGGCGGGGCGTCCACGCCCGCCCTGGTCGCGGCCGTCTCGGACGCGGGCGGACTGGGCTTCCTCGCGGCGGGCTACAAGCCCGCCGCCGGGATGCGCGAAGAGATCGAGCGCACCCGCGCGGCGACCTCGCGGCCGTTCGGCGTCAACCTGTTCCTGCCCTCGCTCGATCCGGTCGACACCGGGGCCGTGGCCGCCTACCGGGACCGGGTCGCCGCCGACGCCGCGCGGCTCGGCGTCGAGCCCGGCGTGCCCGGCCCGAGGGACGACGACTACGACGCCAAGATCGCCGACCTGCTGGCCGACCCGCCCGAGGCCGTCAGCTTCACCTTCGGCCTTCCGAGCGCCGAGGTCCTGCGGGCCTTCCGTGAGCGGGGCACGCTGACGATCGTCACGGTGACGACCGCCGACGAGGCCAGCGCGTCGGGCGCCGCCGACGTGCTGTGCGTCCAGGGCAAGGAGGCGGGCGCGCACCGAGGGTCCTTCACCAACACCCTGGACGGCGGCGTCCCGCTGCGCGAGCTGCTGACCGCCGTCCGCGCGGTCAGCGAGCGGCCGCTGATCGCCGCCGGGGGCCTGGCCACGGCCGCGCACCTGGCCGAGGTGCTGGCGCTGGGCGCCGTCGCGGGCCAGTTCGGCACCGCCTTCCTGCGCTGCCCCGAAAGCGGCGCCAACCCGGTGCACAAGGCCGCGCTGGCCGACCCCCGCTTCACCCGGACGGAGATGACCAGGGCCTTCAGCGGACGTCCCGCCCGGGGGCTGGTCAACCGCTTCCAGGCCGAGAACTCGCCGCACGCCCCGGCCGCCTACCCCGACGTCCACCACGTGACGTCCCCCATCCGCAAGGCCGCCGCCGCCCAGGGCGACGCGGAGACCACCAGCCTGTGGGCGGGGGAGTCGTTCCGGCTCGCGTCCACGGCCCCGGCCGCCCGGATCGTCGAGGAGCTGTCACCGGAATAGGTGGCGATCTGCCGGGTACCAGGCTCCTCGGATCCTGAACCCGAACGGCTGGGGGCGGCCGAATGACCAGGCACGACGACGACAAGCAGCGCCGGCTCGACCAGTACAGGGTCGCGCCGGAGGGCGAGCTGACCACCGACCAGGGCGTCCGCGTGGACGACACCGACAACTCGCTCAGCGCGGGCGTGCGCGGGCCCTCGCTGATGGACGACTTCCATCTTCGGGAGAAAATTACCCATTTCGACCACGAGCGGATTCCCGAGCGGGTCGTCCACGCGCGCGGAGCCGGGGCCTACGGCCACTTCCAGGTCTACCGGCCGCTGACCGAGTACACCACCGCCGACTTCCTCACCGACCCGTCCGCGCGGACGCCGGTGTTCGTGCGGTTCTCCACCGTCGCCGGGTCGCGCGGCTCGGCCGACACCGTCCGGGACGTCCGGGGCTTCGCGACCAAGTTCTACACGCGCCAGGGCAACTTCGACCTCGTCGGCAACAACATGCCGGTGTTCTTCATCCAGGACGGGATCAAGTTCCCCGACTTCGTCCACGCGGTGAAGCCGGAGCCGCACAACGAGATCCCGCAGGCGGCGTCCGCGCACGACACCCTCTGGGACTTCGTGCGCCTCCAGCCCGAGACGACCCACATGATGATGTGGCTGATGTCGGACCGGGCCCTGCCGCGCAGCTACGCGATGATGGAGGGCTTCGGCGTCCACACGTTCCGGCTGATCGACGCCCAGGGCCGCGCGACGCTGGTGAAGTTCCACTGGAAGCCGCTGCTGGGCGTGCACTCCCTCGACTGGGACGAGACCCAGAAGATCGCCGGGAAGGACCCCGACTTCAACCGCCGCGACCTGTGGGACTCGATCGAGGCCGGCGACTTCCCCGAATACGAGCTGGGCCTCCAGTTCGTGCCCGAGGACGAGGTGCTGGAGCACGGCTTCGACCTGCTCGACCCGACCAAGCTGCTGCCCGAGGAGGACGTTCCGGTCGTGCCCGTGGGCAAGCTCGTGCTCGACCGCAACCCGGACAACTTCTTCGCCGAGACCGAGCAGGTGGCCTTCCACATCGCCAACCTCGTCCCCGGCATCGACATCACCGACGACCCGCTGCTCCAGGCCAGGCTGTTCTCCTACCTGGACACCCAGCTGCTGCGCCTGGGCGGGCCCAACTTCCCGCAGCTCCCGGTCAACCAGCCCGTCGCCGAGGTGCGCAACCATCACCGCGACGGCTTCCACCAGATGAACGTCCACCAGGGCGAGACGAGCTACCACAAGAACTCGATCTCGGGCGGCTGCCCGGCGCTGGCGGGCGAGGGCGCGTTCACCCACTTCAGGGAGCGGGTGGACGGCGAGAAGATCCGCAAGCGCAGCGAGACCTTCGAGAACCACTACGGCCAGGCGACGCTGTTCTGGAACAGCATGGCCGCCTGGGAGAAGGACCACATCGTGGCCGCCTTCCGCTTCGAGCTCGGCAAGGTCACCCGGAAGGAGATCCGCGAGGGCGTCGTCGCCCATCTGACGCACGTCGACCACGACCTGGCCGTCCGGGTCGCCGAGGGCATCGGCGTCGAGCCGCCCAAGGCGGCCGCCGTGACCAACCACGGCCGCAGCTCACCCGCGCTCAGCCAGGCCAACGGGCGGGCCGGGACGCTCAAGGCGCGCAAGGTCGCGATCCTGGCCGCCGACGGCGTCGACTCGGGCGACATCGCCGCGGTGAGCGAGGCGCTGATCGACGCGGGCGCGACCTGCGAGGTGCTGGCCGCCAAGGACGGCGCGATCCGCGCCGCGAACGGCGGCCAGGTCGACGTCACCCGCGCCCTGCCGACCGTCGCCTCGGTGCTCTACGACGCCGTCCTGATCCCGGGCGGGGACGACAGCGTCCACGCTCTGACGTCGGACGGCGACGCCGTGCACTTCGTGGCCGAGGCGTTCAAGCACTGCAAGGCGATCGGCGCGCTCGGCGCGGGCGCCGGGCTCCTGGAACGGGCCGGGCTTCCCGCCAACGCCGAGGGGGTCGTCACCGGAACCCGTCCGGCCGGTGACTTCACCGAGACCCTGACCACGGCGATCGCCGCCCACCGCCACTGGACCCGCGACACCGCCTCGATCCCGGCCTGACGCACCCGGCGACGGGGGCCGCGCGGGCGCGCGGCCCCCGGTCAGGGCACCTCGGTCTGCGGGCTGTACCCCTCGTCCTCGCCGCCTGGCGCGTCGGCCTCGGCGTTCGGCGGGTCGGACGCGCCGGGGGTGTGCTCCTCGGCGAAGTCGGGCTCCTCGTCGTCACGAGGGTCGCTCACCGGCTCTCGACCATGCTCCATGATTCCTCCCGGGCCCGGGTGTACCCGGCGTCCGGCATTCGAAAAGGACCGAGCCCCGTCGTCGGGGGGGATGACGACGGGGCCCGGCGTGTTCGCGCCCCTGGCACCGGTGTCGCCGGGCGCGAACGCTCCGGACCGAGGGCGAGGGGGGCGGGTGTGCCCTGGCCCGGGGCAGGGACGAACGTTGTGCGCACAACCCGTCTATGAAGGACAGTAACCCAGGTGCCCGCGCTGTGGAAGGTTTCCGCCCGGTCAGGTGCACCGGTCCATAGGGGAAGGAAGAGGGTCACCCAGAACGTAAAGTTGGCCGCATGCGGTTGTACGGGCGGGACGAGGAACGGGCCACGATCGACCGGCTGATCTCACGGGCGCGCGACGGCCGCAGCGGAGCGCTGGTGCTGCGGGGCGAGGCGGGAATCGGCAAGTCGGCCCTTCTCTCGCACGCCGCCGACAGCGCCGCCGACCTGAAGGTCCTGCGCGGCACCGGCATCGAGTTCGAGAGCGCGATGCCCTACGCGGGCCTGCACCTGCTCCTGCGCGGTCACCTCGACCGCATCGACGCGCTGCCCGCGACCCAGGCGTGCGCCCTGCGCGCCGCCTTCACCATGGCCGACCGCGAGCAGTCCGGCGGCGACCGTTTCCTGGTCGGGCTGGCCCTGCTCACGCTGCTGGCCGACCTGGCCGAGGAGCGTCCGCTGCTCTGCCTGGTCGACGACGCGCACTGGCTCGACCACGCCTCCGCCGAGGCGCTGCTGTTCGCCGTCCGGCGCCTGGAGGCCGAGCCGATCGCGGTGCTGCTGGCGGTGCGCGACTCCGACGCCCCCGAATTCGCGGCGTCCGGCCTGCCCGAGCTGCGGCTGGGCCCGCTGGAGGACGCCGCCGCCACCGACCTGCTCGACGTCAGCGCGGCCGAACTGCCTCCCCACGTCCGCAAGGAGATCCTCGCCGAGGCGATGGGCAACCCCCTGGCGCTGCTGGAGCTGCCCACGATCCGGCCGTTCTGCGCGCCGGGGCCGTCCACCACCTACAGCAAGATCCAGCAGGTCTTCGCCGAGAAGGTCGAGGCCCTGCCCGAGCCCTCACGCACGGTCCTGCTGGTCGCTTCGGCCGAAGACCGGGGCCAGCTCGCCGTCATCCTGCCCGCGGCGATCCGGCTCGGCGCGGACGTCTCCGACCTCGAACCCGCCGAGCGGCGCGGGCTGGTCCGCTCCGCCGACGGGACACTGGAGTTCCGGCACCCGCTGATCCGCGCCGCCGTCTACGGCGGAGCCACGCTGAACCGCCGGCTGGACGTCCACCGGGCCCTGGCCGAGGTGTACCACGAGTTCGGCGACCCCTGCCATCGCGCCTGGCACCTGGCCCGCGCCGCCACGGGCCCGGACGAGGACGTCGCGTCCCTCCTGGCCGAAGCGGCCGAGTACGAGCGGGACGGTGGCGGGAACGCGGCGGTCGCCGCCATGTACGAGGGCGCGGCGGCGCTCAGCGCCGACCCCGCGAGCCGCGGCCGCCGCCTGGCCGCCGCCGCGCGGGCCTACGCCGACGCGGGGATGCCCGAGCAGGCCGTCGACCTGGCCGACCGGGCCGCCGGCCTGCTGGACGACCGGCTCGCGCGGGCCGAGCTGGCGCTGGTCCGCGCGAACCTCGCCGACGAGCAGGACCGCACGAAGGAGGCGTACCGCCTGCTGTCCGACACGGCCGCCTTGGTCGCCGACGAGCATCCCGACCTGGCCGGGCACCTGTTCTTCCACGCCGCGACCGCGGCGGCCAACGCGGGCGACTTCGCCGTCCTCGACCGGACCGTTCAGGAAGCCGAGCGGCTCGCCCTGCCCAACGCCCACCTGGTCCGCGCCCTGTCCCGCGTCTTCGCCGGCCAGAACCCGCTTGCCGACGTAGACGTCTCCGACGGCCCCAAGGCCCTGCGCGAACTGCTGGAATCCATCAATCAATGCCGGGGCCCCCGCGAACGAGCCCGCGCCGGGCTCTGGCACCTCCTCCTCGGCGAGGCCGAGTCCGCCGACGAGATCGCCGCCGCCCTGGAGAACGAGGCACGCGAACAGGGCGCGATCGGCCTCCTCTCCCTGGCCCTGATGCTGCGCTCACGGACCCGGCTCATGATGGGCCACCACCGAGACGCCCTCACCCTCGCCACCGAGGGCCTGCGCATCGCCGAAGACACGGGCCAGCACCGCATCCGCATCTACCAGTCGACCGTCCTGGCACTCCTCGCCGCCATGGCAGGCGACGAAAAACGCTGCGCCGAACTCACCGCCGAGGCCCTGGCCCGGAACGTCCCACCCAGCAGCGTCCACGCAGCCGCCGCCCTGAGCCTCCTCGACCTCGGCCTGGGCCGCCACGAGTCCGCCCTGGCCAGGCTGGACGGCATCGTCTCCGGCAGCAACCGCGCGGGCGCCATCGCCAGCGTCCCCGACATCGTCGAGGCCGCCGTCCGCTGCGGCCGCCCAGACCGCGCCCGCGAAGCCGCCACCTGGTTCCACGAATGGGCAACCCAGATCAACCGCCCCTGGGCCAAAGCCGTAGCCCTCAGATGCCAGGCCCTCACCGAGACCGGCGAGCAAGCAGGCGCGTCCTTCGCCCGCGCCGTCGACCTGCACCGCGACGACGGCTACCCCTTCGAACGCGCCCGCACCGAACTCCTCTACGGCGAGTGGCTACGCCGCGCCCGCCGCCGCAACGACGCCCGCCCCCACCTCCACTCGGCCCTGGAAGCCTTCGAACGCTTCGGCGCCGCCCCCTGGGCCGACCGCGCCCGCACCGAACTCCGCGCCACCGGCGAAAGCGTCGCCACCGAAAACCAAGACGACGCCCTGGGCGTCCTCACCCCCCAGGAACTCCAGGTGGTCCGCCTGGCCGCCACCGGCCTGAGCAACCGCGAAATCGGCGCCCAACTCTTCCTCAGCCCCCGCACAGTCGGCTACCACCTCTACAAGGCCTACCCCAAACTAGGCGTAGCCTCCCGAGGCGAACTATCCCGCCTAGAACTAGCCTCCTAACTCCAGAATGGCAAAAGGGCCGCCCAAAGGGCGGCCCTCAGCCACTCCTACAGCTCGGCCTGCCCGCCCTTAACAGCGGCGACCAGCAGCGCCAACCCCTCACGACTAACAGTCAGGTGAGGCGCATCAGGATTCTTGCTGTCCCTGATACCCACTTCACTACCAAGGCTGGCAAGCTCAACGCACTCACCGGAGGTGCCTCCGCTGCTGTGGCTGCTCTTACGCCACGTCGTGCTTTCCATAAAGCTTCTCCATCTTCTCTCGAAGCAGTTCCTGTGACTGATCCTCGGAAAAGGCTTTCGCGGAAATCCGATCAAACCGGTTCCTGAAGGCGTTCACGTCGTCCGAATCTGAGACGAGACGGCCTTCCACTGCTGCTTCTACGAAGGCCACTACCCCGTCATCGATCGTGCTCACCACCTGAAAAGGGCCGTCCAGGGCCTCGGATGCTCCACTACTCCGCGGGAGCACTCGGAACACCACATGCGGGAGCTTGGCAAGCTCCAAGAGCCGGGATAGCTGATCAGTCATCACGTCTCGATCACCCACGGGCCAGTCTGTGACGTTCTCGGTCACCGTGATCCACAGGTCAGGGGGGTTTGGCTTGCTCAGAATCTCCTGTCTCTTCATACGCGAGCTCAAAGCACGCTCGACGTTCGGGTTGCGTCCGGACTCAAGAAGCGCACGGGCGTACTCCACAGTCTGTACCACACCCGGCACGTGCAACGCACCGAAGATCCGGAGCTCTCTGGCCGTCTGCTCGTACTTGGTCAGGTTGCGGAACCAGTCGGGGTCCGAGGCCCGGCGCGCATAGTAGACCAGCAGCTCGAAGAGCTTCCCCATGTTCCATGCGTCATCCACCCGGCGCGCCTGTGCCTCCGAAAGCCGCTGCCCGTCGGCATTCTCAATCCTGGAAGTTGAGGCATCGCCGACCTTGAGGATCTCGCCGAGTCGGCGAGCGGTCTCTCCCCGTTCCAACCGCTGAAATCGCAGATAGTAGGCGATGAAGTCCCACATGCTCGCCCTCGGGTCGGGGGACTGATTGCGGTTCACCATGACTCCTCCTGAGGGCTCGCTCAACTTCCACTACTTCCGTGGAAGTTCCGGATGTGGTTGTCAACGTACTCCTGCGCAAGCACTCTGACTAGGCATCTGAGGCAACGGAAGAGGCCAGTCAAATGGGTACCGAAATCGCCCAAATGGGATCATCGTCCGATGTGTTGCCGGGCTTCCTGTCGCTTCCGGCCGAGGCCGAATCGATCAAGTACGCGCGGGATCACGTCAAGAACGAGTGTGAGCGAATGGGGTTCACGGCCGACGCCGTGTATCGCGCGGCTCTCGTCGTGAGTGAGCTGATGACCAACGCGTTCAAGCACGGTTCGGAATCTCGGGACGACACGATCGGGGTCCGCTTCTTCCGAGGGGACGCCGGGCCGGTCTTGGAAGTGTCAGACGAAAGTGATGATCTACCCGTGGTCGGTGGGTTCGACTTCGTGGGCGAGTCGGGGCGTGGCCTGGCTCTCATGGAACTGATCGTTCAATCGTGGGGCGTTAATCCCTCGGCGAGAAGCGGCGGGCGAGGAAAGGTCGTGTGGGCGCTTCTGATCGAGGGAGATCTACCACGTGTGTGACGTATTGCTTCTTGAGTGGAGGGGGGTGTGGGGGGCGGAGCCCCCCACCCGGGGTTTGGGGCGGAGCCCCAAGGGGGGCTGTCCGAGCGGAGCGAGGGCGATGCCTTTAGGGGGCGGAGCGGGCTGTGGGGCTGAGGGGTGGAATCTCCGGGAGATACTGGGGTAATGAGCCACAGCTCGGTAACTCGGAGCTGGCTGCTCGGCGGGCCGTTGTCGCCGATCGGCTGGAGTGTGGGGTTTCTTGAGGCTCCGCTCGACACGGTGGTCGAGGAGATCGTCCGGTGGCGTAAGAGCCTCGGGCGCTCCCACCGGACGACGCCGGACGCGGGGGCCTTCCCGGGGTGTCTGCGGAGCTTGGAGCCGTTGCAGACGCCGTGGAAGCGGGAGCTGCTGATCGAGATGGGCGGGTGGACGGTCTATCTCAACAACCCGATCGACGGCGGCGATCCGCCTCCGGTGGTCGGTTACCTCAGTGAGGTGCTCGGGTGCCGCGGGGTGCTGGCGACGCATCAGCCGATGACCAAGGTCGGGCACGCGTCCACCCAGTTCGAGCTGCTCGGGCCGGACGGCTGCCTGCGGGCCCTGGCGGCGCACGCCGCCGACGGGCGGTGGAGCTGGGACGCCATCGGGACGCCCCAGCCCTTCGAGGAGACCGCTCTGTACGGCCGCCGGATCATCCGCGAGCGGTTCACCCGGCCCGTTCTGGTCGACTACCTCGCCGCGCTCGGCATCGAGGTCGACAACCAGGGTTGCTACGGGGGCAGCGCGCTCATCGTCGAGCGGTCGCCCTGGCGGTCGCGGACCATGTCGCTTCCCGAGGCCCGCGAGTACTGGGAGCTCGACGGGGCCCGCTGACTCAGGCGCGGCGCAGGGCGGCGGGCTGCCGGTTGGTCACGTTGATGCGGTTCCAGGCGTTGATCGCGGTGATGGCCATGATCAGCGCGCCCATGGTCTTCTCGTCGAAGTGGTCGGCGGCCTCGTCCCAGACGTCGTCGGGGACGCCGTGCGGGTTGTCGGCGATGCGGGTGGCGGCCTCGGCCAGGTTGAGGGCGGCGCGCTCCTCGTCGGTGTAGTAGGGGGACTCGCGCCAGGCGGCGACCGACCAGAGGCGCTCGTCGGTCTCGCCCGCCTTCTTGAGGTCGTGGGCGTGCATGTCGACGCAGTAGCCGCAGCCGTTGATCTGGCTGACCCGCAGCTTCACCAGCTCCAGGATCGTGGTCGGCAGGTCGCTGGAGTGCAGGAACGCCTCCAGCGCGAACATGGCCTTGTAGCCGTCGCCGACGAGGTTGGGGAGGTTGGGGATGCGCGCTTCCATGACGTTCTCCTTCTTTTCTGGATGTTTGGTGTCCAGATTCTGGGCCTGCGGGTGCCCCGGGTGGGGCTCTTTGGTTTTCAGTGGCGGGCGTACCAGGCGCGGATCTGGCCGCGCAGGTCGGACGCCGATCTCTCGGCGTTGGCCTGCACCTCGGCCAGCGTCTGCTCGGACAGGGCCTTGCGCCAGGCCACCTCGGCCCGTCGCATGGCGGTGTGCACCGAGCACGGGCGCCGCAGCGACTCCTCGGACGCCTCGGCGCCGGGGCCGCGCCGCCGGATCTCGGTGCACTGGAAGGCGTCCTCCGGGCCTTCGATCGCGGCGACGACGTCCATCATGGTGATCTTGTCGAGGGGACGGGCGAGCCGGAACCCGCCTCGGGCCCCCGGGGTGGACGTGGCGATGCCCGCCCGCACCAGGGCCTGGAGTTGCTTGTTGAGGTAGGGCGGGGGCAGGTCGAAGCCCAGCGCGAGCCGTCCGGTCGAGACCGGGCGCCCGTCGTCGAGCCAGTCGAGCAGGAGGCAGCAGTGTGCCGCCCACTCGACGCCCTCGCTCATCCGCATAATCTGGATGTTAGTTGTCTAGATTAGATCTCGTCAAGCCTTGAGGTGCTCGGTCAGGAGTTCGGTGTCTTCGGGGGAGAGCGTGATGCCGAACGTCTCGTCCAGGAGGACGGGCACCTCGGCGGGAGTCAGCTCGCGGACGTCGGAGCCGCCGCCTGGCCGCTTCACCGTGTACGAGAGCTCGTCGAGCTGGTGGTGGGCCTCGACGGTGAACTTCTGCGCGAACAGCCGTCCGACGAAGACCGACCGTGGATGCGTCGAGATGAAGAAGTTCGCCAGGTGGTAGTCCAGGCCGTACGACGGGGCCAGGCCGAAGGTGTGCCGCTCGACCCAGTCCTCGTCCTTCTCGAACAGCGCCCACTCCTGGGCGCCGGGCAGGCCGCCCGCGGCGTCGGTGAGCAGCCTCAGCCGGAAGGCCCAGCCGTCGTGGACCTCCTCGGCGCCGTCCTCGAAGGGAAGCGGCGCCAGGGGGCCGCCGCCGAAGCCGACGTCGCAGAACCAGGCCCGGCCGTCGGCGGTCTCGACCCGCAGCAGCGCGTGGGTGGCGGGACGCAGCTTGTCGCTGCCCAGCGTCACGCGGCCGGTCATCCCGATCACGCCGAACCCGAGGCGTTCCAGCGCCGCCGCGAACAGCGTCACGTGCTCGAAGCAGTACCCGCCGCGCGGCGAGCGCAGGAGCTTGGTCTGGAGGGCGTCCAGGTCCAGCGGGACGGGCCGTCGCAGCACCGCCTCGATGTTCTCGAACGGGAACGTGGTGACGTATCCGCGCTGGAGCGCCGTCAGCGTCTCCAGGGTGGGGGCGCGGTCGCCCTCGTAGCCGACCCGCGCCAGGAAGGCGTCCAGATCCAGGGAATCGCCCTGCCAGCGTCTGTCTGGAAGGAGGTGGTTCGTCATGAGGGCTCCGTGTTCTCGGTTGTCCGTCCGTCCTGATCGACGCCGGAGCGTGCCCGATCATTCCCGCCAGGACGACGTGCGCCCCAGGTCATAGGCCGTCGCGAACGCGTCGGGGCCGATGGCCGCGATGATCCGGGCGGTGGCGCGGTCGACGTCCTCGCGTTCGGCCCGGGGGAGCGGAGTCCCGGCCGAGTCGCGGGCGGCCGACGCCGTCCCCAGCAGCCGGGCGGCGGCCTCGGGGTCGCCCGCGAGCGACCGGGCCCCGGCCAGCCCTTCGAGGGACAGGGCGATCGCGCGGGGGTCGCCGGTGGCGCGGGCCGCGGCCAGCGCGTCGCCGTGCAGGGCCAGCGCGGCCTCGGCGTCGCCGCGCTGCTCGGCGACGTAGCCGAGCTGGGACAGGACGAACGCCACGCCCGACGTCCCGCCGATGCCGCGCAGCCAGCCGAGCCGGACGCGCAGGTGGGCCTCGGCGGCGTCCAGGTCGCCGGCCCGCCGGGCGACCAGGCCGAGACCGATCTCGGCGAACTCCTCGGCGGAACCGCTGGAGTGCTCGACCGCCAGCCGCAGCGCCCGCTCGTGCAGGCCCCGGGCCTCGGTCAGGTCGCCCGCCAGCAGCGCGATCCGGCCGAGGGACGACAGCGCGAACGACATCTCGGTCCACAGTCCCAGGCTCTCGGCCAGCCGCAGGCCCTCGCGGCGGAACCGCGCCGCGCGCGTGTGGTCGCCGACGATCTCGGCGTGCATGCCGAGCACGCCCGCGGCCTCCTGGCGTCCCCAGACATCGCCCAGCTCCTCGAAGATCGCGGCGCTGCGCACCGCGTCGCGTTCCATGGCGGCCACGTCGCCGCGGACCATCGCCAGCAGGGCACGGGTCGCCAGGGCCGCCGCCGTGCCCCACCGGTCGCCGTGGGTCTCGAAGACGGCCAGGGCCCGGTCGATCCTGGCCTCGCTCGCGGGGACGTCGCCGTACGGCCAATGCACGGACGACAGGAGCCACTCCGCCCTGGCCCGAGCCAAAGGATCATCGAGGTCGTCATAGAGCTTCAGTGCCGCGAGCCTGCGCTCCTCGGAGTCGGCGGCCTCACCCGACACCATCGCCATCACGGTCCGCCACGACTCGGCCTCGGCGCGCGCGGCCGCGTCCGCCCGGCCGGGCAGCGCGAGCGCCGTGGCCAGCGCCCGCCCGGCCTCGTTGAACCGGCCGCGCAGGAACCAGTACCACGCCAGCGCGTTGACCAGGCGCAGCCCGAGCGCGCCGTCGGCGTGCTCCAGCGCGGCCCCCGGCTCGGCGGCGTCGAGGTCGAGGCGCTCCAGCCACCGCCGCTGGCCGGGGCCGCGCAGCTCGGCCGCCGCCCGCTCGGCCAGCTCGGTGTAGTACCGGGCGTGCCCGCGGCGGATCGCCTCCTCCTCGCCCGCCTCGCGCAGCCGTTCCGCGCAGTACGCCGCGACCGACTCCAGCAGCCGGTACCGGTGGTTCTCGGTGACGACGACCAGCGACCGGTCGACCAGGCGCGGCAGGACGCCCAGCACGTCGATCCCGGGCTCGGCGCAGACGGCCTCGGCGGCGTCGAGCGCGCAGTCGCCCGCGTGGACGGCCAGGCGCCGCAGGACCGTCCGCTCGTCCTCGTCCAGCGGCTCCCAGCTCCAGTCGATCACCGCGCGGAGCGTGCGCTGGCGCGCGGGGGCGTCCCGCCGTCCCGAGGTCAGGACGCGGAAACGGTCGTCCAGGCGCCCGGCCAGCTCCCGCACGCCCAGCGCCCGCACCCGGGCGGCCGCCAGCTCCAGCGCGAGCGGTATCCCGTCGAGGCGGCTGCAGATCGTCGCGACGTCGGCCGCGTTCTCGGCGGTCAGCGCGAAGCCCGGCGCCGCCGCGGCCGCGCGCGCCGCGAACAGCCTGACGGCCGCGGCGTCGTCCGGCCGGGCTCCCGGCTCGGGCAGCTCCAGCGGCGGGACGACCACGACCCGCTCGCCCGCGATTCCGAGCGGCTCCCGGCTCGTGGCCAGGACGCGCAGGCCGGGCGCGGCCGCGAGAAGGCGTCCGGCCAGGGCGGCGGCGGGCCCGATCACATGCTCGCAGTTGTCCAGGACCAGCAGCAGCCGCCGGGCGCGCAGCGCGGCGGCCAGGCCCGCGGGCCCGGTCTCGCCGCGCACGCCCAGCACCCCGGCGACCGCGTCGGCCAGGCCGTCGGGGCCGCGCGAGCCCAGCTCCACCAGCCACGCGCCGTCGGGGTGGGAGCCGGCCGACCGCGCGGCGGCCTCCAGCGCGAGCCGGGTCTTCCCGACGCCGCCGGGCCCGGTCAGCGTGACCAGCCGCTCGCCCGGCAGCAGCGCGCGCACCTCGGCGACGGCCCGCTCGCGGCCGATCAGGCCGCCCGGCGCCGCGGGCAGGTTGGACCGGGGACGCTCCGGGACCGCCAGGGACGGGTCCCTGCGCAGGATCGCCGCGTGCAGCGCGGCCAGTTCGGGGCTCGGATCGAGCCCCAGCTCGTCGGCGAGGCGGCTCCTCAGCTCGCCGTAACCGTCGAGCGCCTCGCTCTGACGTCCCGCCCGGTAGAGCGCCAGCAGCTGCGCCGCCCGCAGCCGCTCGCGGAAGGGATGCCGCGCGACGACGTCCGCCAGCTCGGCGGCCAGCGCGGCGTGCTCGCCCAGCTCAAGCCGGGCCTCCGCGCGCTCCTCGATCGCCGCGAGCCGCTCCTCCTCCAGACCGGCCGCGGCGGGCCTGGCGAACTCCTCGTCGGCGAACTCGGCGAACGCCGGGCCGCGCCAGAGCTCCAGCGCGTCGGTCAGCAGCGTGTCTCTGGTCCGGGGATCGGTCTCCCGCCGGGCGCGCGCGACCAGTGCGGTGAACCGTCCGGCGTCCACGGCCTCGTCGTCGACGAGCAGCGCGTACCCGGGTGGACGAGCGGCGACCAGCCCTCGGCCCCCGGGTTCGGCGGCCTCCAAGACGCCCCGCAGCTGCGAGACCCGCGCCTGGAGCGTCCCCGACGGATTGCGCGACGGCCTTTCGCCCCACAGGTCCTCGATCAGCCGGTCCGACGGGACGGGACGTCCGGGGGACACCAGGAGGTCGGCCAGCAGCGCCCGGACCTTGGTCTCCGGGACGCGCACGGGCAGCCCGTCGTCCGTCCAGGCCGCGAGCGGACCGAGCACCCCGAAACGCACGCCGCCAGCGTATCCGTAGCCGATCCGTAGAACCCCGCCGCAACCTGGGCTCATCACCTGACGAACGGGAGCAAGCGATGTCGGACAAGACACCGGTCACGGTCATCGGCCTGGGCGCCATGGGAACCGCCATGGCCCGGACCTTCCTGGCGAACGGCCACCCCACGACCGTCTGGAACCGCACACCGAGCAAGGCCGCACCCCTGGTGGCCGAGGGTGCGTCCCTGGCGGCCTCGGCCGCCGACGCCCTGCGGGCGAGCGAACTGGTGGTCATCAGCCAGCTCGACTATCACGCGATGCGCGCCTCGCTGGAGTCGTCCGGCGACGCCCTCAAGGGACGCACGCTGGTCAACCTGAGCTCCGACACCCCCAAGGAGCTGCGCGCGGCGGCCGAATGGACCGCGAGCCGGGGCGCGGACCTGCTGACCGGCGGCATCATGACGCCGCCGTCCGGCATCGGGCAGCCCGGCTCCTACGTGTTCTACAGCGGGCCCGAACGCCTCCTGGAGAAGCACCGGGGCACCCTCGCCGAGCTGGGCGACACCACCTACGTCGGCGCCGACCCCGGCCTGGCGATGCTCTACTACCAGGCCCAGCTCCACTTCTTCTGGTCGACCCTGACGAGCTACATGCACGCGACGGCGCTCCTGGGCTCGGCGGGCGTCAAGCCCGAGACCTTCCGTCCCTACGCGGCCGAGACCCTCACCAGCCTCGCCTCCGAAGGACCCATGGGCTTCCTGAAGATCGTCACCCAGGAGATCGAGGCGGCCGTCTACCCAGGCGAGTTCAACAGCCTCCACATGCAGGCCGTGGGCATGGCCCATGTCCTGGAGGCCAGCCGGGACGCGGGCCTGGAGACCACGGTCCCCGCCGCCCTCAAGGCGCTCTTCGACCGCGCCGTGGCCGAGGGCCACGGCGCCGAGGGCCTGACCAGCGTCATCGAGTCCATCAAGAACCCCTGAACGGGGTAGTGCCCCGGCCCTGTACGGGCCGGGGCACCGGGCTTCCGGGTCGTGCCCGGGATCAGCGGCCTCGCTGAAGACGACGGGTGGGCATCTGGCGCGCGTTGCGGGCGTTGTTGTGCCCGAACGACGCCGCCCGGACGTCCTTCTTGTTGCGCTTGGCCTTTTTGTTGAAGGGAGTGTTTTCCGGGTTGTTGGAATTAATGGCACGCAAGAGCCGACACCTCCGGGCAGGAATGAATTCGGCCGCGATGGGCCGAGGAAAGAACCGGGAAAGGGGGCGCGAGGGCACGTTCGCCCACGTCACGACGTGACGAGGGCACGTACGTCAGATGAGGAACGGGGCCGTGGCGCCTGGTGACTGGGAGCGGGGCCGCAGCACGGCTGCGGCGGCTCGACCAAATGAGTGTCAGGACTGCATGCCTTGAATATTAGCCAGCTTCGCTCCGGTGTCAACCTCTTTTTTTGAGGAATTGCCCGGGCGCCATTATGGCGCGATCTGTGGGGCGGCCGTCGTTGACGCCCTGGCCCGGACGGCGGCAGCCTGGAGGGCATGCGGGGTGTCGTGTTCGTGATCTTCGAAGGTTTCCAGACCCTCGACCTGGCCGGGCCGTTCGAGGTCTTCGGCTACGCGGGCGAGCTGACGCGCGGGTACGAGTGCCGGGTCGTGGCCGCCGAGGCCGGGGACGTCCGCTCCAGCAGCGGGCTGCCGATCCACGCGGGGCTGGGCGTCGCCGACGCCGACCCCGCCGGGGTCGACACGCTGGTCGTGGTCGGCGGTGGCGGCGTCGACACGGCCGTCCTGGACGAGCGGCTGATCGGCTGGGTCCGCGAGGCCGCGCGAAACGCCCGCCGCGTGACGTCGGTGTGCAGCGGAGTGTTCCTGCTCGGGGCGGCCGGGCTCCTGTCCGGACGCCGCGTCACCACCCACTGGCGGCGCGAGGGCCAACTGCGCCGCGAGCATCCGGAGGTCGCGGTCGACTGCGACCCGATCTTCATCAGGGACGGGCGGGTCTGGACGTCGGCGGGCGTGACCGCCGGAATGGACCTCGCGCTCGCGCTGGTGGAGGACGACCACGGGCGCGAGATCGCGCACGCGGTGGCCCAGGAGATGGTGATGTACATGCGGCGGCCGGGAAGCCAGTCGCAGTTCAGCGTCCCGCTCTGGTCCAGGCAGCCGGCCAGCGACCCGATCAGGGCGGCGGTCGAGGCCGTCCACGCCGACCCCGGGGGCCGCCACACCGTCGCCGACCTGGCGGCGGCGGCCGGGCTGAGCCCGCGGCACCTGCAACGCCGCTTCCCCGCCGAGCTCGGCATCCCGCCCGCGGCCTACGTCGAGCGGGTCCGCGTCGAGGCGGCCAGGCGCGCCCTGGCCGAGTCGGGCGTGCCGGTCGAGGCGCTGGCCCGGCGCCTGGGCTTCGGCACCGCCGAGACGCTGCGGCGGGCGTTCCACCGGCGGATCGGCGTCACCCCGTCGGACTACCGCGACCGTTTCCGAGCCACGACCAGGGAGAATCTATGACGACCTATGGCCTGCTGATCTTCGACGGCGCGGAGGAGCTCGACTTCGTCGGGCCCTGGGAGGTCTTCACCGCCTCGTCCATGCTGCGCGAGAACGCCGACACCGCCGTCCTCATCGCCGAGAACCCCGGCCCCGTCCGCTGCAACAAGGGCATGCGGGTGCTGCCCGACCACAGCTTGGACGACCACCCGCCGCTCGACGTCCTACTCGTCCCCGGGGGCAACGGAACCCGGGTGCAGCTGAACAACCCGGTGGTGACCGATTGGGTTGCCAAGACCGCCGAGCAGGTCACCTGGACGACCAGCGTGTGCACCGGCGCGCTCGTCCTGCACGCCGCGGGCCCCGCCCGCGGCCGCCGCGTGGCCACCCACTGGAGCGTCGAGGACGAACTGGAGGCTCGCGGCGACATCACCGTCGTCCGCGACGCCCGCTACGTCGTGGACGGCTCCCTGCTCACCAGCCAGGGCGTCTCGGCGGGCATCGACATGGCCCTCTGGCTGGTCGGCAACCTCCACGGCCGCGACCACGCCCGCGCAGTCCGCCGCTACATCCAATACGAGCCCGCCCCGCCCTACATGTCCGACGAACCGCTCTAGCCTGTGGCTTCTTCTTGGAGGCGTTCGTAGTCGCGGAGGGCCTTCTTGCGGGCTCGGGTGGAGAGGCGGTCGATGTAGAGGCGGCCGTCCAGGTGGTCGGTCTCGTGTTGGAGGCAGCGGGCCAGGAGGCCGGTGCCTTCGACGGTGACCGGGGTGCCCTTGACGTCGAAGCCGTGGCAGGTGGCGCGGTCGGGGCGGGCGAGGGTGCCGCGTGCCCCGGGGACCGACAGGCAGCCCTCGTCGTCGCTGTCGAGGCGGCGGTCGGCGAGGTCGGGCAGGACGAGGGTCGGGTTGGCGACCACACCGCGGCGGCGCTCGCCGTCGGCGTCGGGGCAGTCGTAGACGAAGACGCGCAGGTCGACGCCGATCTGGTTGGCGGCCAGGCCGACGCCCTCGGCCGCGTACATGCTGGCGAACATGTCCTCGGCCAGCTCCGCCAGCGCGTCGTCGAAGGTCTCGACGGGCTTGCAGGGCCGGTGCAGGACGGGCGTCCCCACCAGTGTGATCGGTCGTGCCTGTCCGTTCATTCCGCCCTCTCTCCGTGGTCGTCCTGCATCGTAAGCGTTGTCACGGCGTGCCTATACTCGCGGCTGCGGATGGTTCACCCGTGTCGTTTCGGCGGTGCGGGTGTCGCAAGAGGGAACCCGGTGCGATTCCGGGACTGCCCCGCAGCGGTGAACGGGAACGAAAGCCGTCATACGCACTGGGTCGCGAAGAGCGCGGCCTGGGAAGCGACGGCCGGTAGGAGCAGGCACGGCGCCCGTGAGTCCGAAGACCTGCCTCCGCCCGCGCGCCGTCCGGCGCGCGGTGGTCCACGGCCTCGCGGGACGGCCCGGGACGCGGCGCCGCCGTGCCCTGACTCTCCCCGCGCGGCCATGGAATGGCACCGAGGGAGAGCCGCCATGAAATCCGCCACGACCGTGCTCGGGTACCCCAGGATCGGTCCCGGCCGCGAGCTCAAGCGCGCCACCGAGGCGTACTGGGCGGGAAAGATCGACGCCGGGGCGTTGCTGGACGAAGGCGCCAGGCTGCGCCGTTCGGTCTGGGAAGGGCTTCGCGATGCGGGGCTGGGCCAGATCCCGTCCAACACGTTCTCGCTGTACGACCAGGTGCTGGACACCTCCGTCCTGGTCGGCGCGGTTCCGGGGCGCTTCGCGCACCTGTCCGGGCTGGACGCCTACTTCGCGATGGCGCGCGGCGCGCGGGGCGTGCCGCCGCTGGAGATGACCAAGTGGTTCGACACGAACTACCACTACCTGGTGCCCGAGCTGGGGCCGGACGCGCGGTTCGCGCTGGCGGGCGCCGGTGACGCCAAGCCGGTGGCGGAGTATCTGGAGGCCCGCGAGCTGGGGATCGAGACGCGTCCGGTGCTGGTGGGGCCGCTGTCGTACCTGCTGCTGGCCAAGCCCGCGCCGGACGCGCCCGACGGGTTCGAGCCGCTCGACCTGCTCGACGCGCTGGTCGAGGTGTACGCCGAGCTGCTGGAGCGGCTGTCGGGCGCGGGCGCGCAGTGGGTGCAGCTCGACGAGCCCGCGCTGGCCGGTGACCGCACGCCTCGGGAGCTGGCGGCGCTGCGGCAGGTCTATGAGCGGCTGGCCGGGCTGACGTCGCGGCCCCGGCTGCTGGTCGCCACGTACTTCGGGGAGGTCGGCGACGCGTTGCCTGCTCTTGCCGCGACCCGGGTGGAGGCGATCGGCCTCGACTTCGTCGCGGGCCCCGGGAACCTGGAGGCGCTCGCATCGATCGGCGGGCTACCGCGCCGGACGCTGGTCGCCGGGGTCGTGGACGGGCGCAACGTCTGGCGGACCGACCTGGAGAAGGCCCTCGGCCTGTGCGGCTCGCTGCTCGGGCTCGCGGGCGAGGTCACGGTCTCGACGTCCTGCTCCTTGATGCACGTGCCGATCGACACCGAGGCCGAGCCCGATCTGGACGCCGACCTGCGGGAGCGGCTGGCGTTCGCCCGGCAGAAGGTGGACGAGGTCGTCCTGCTCGGCCGGGCCCTGGGCGAGGGGCACGACGTCATCGCGGGCGCGGCGGTGCCTTCCGCGCGGCCCCGGATCGACTACCGGGTCCGGGCCCGGCTGGACGAGCTCGGGACGGGCGTCCGGCGTCCCGACCGCGCCGTCCGGTTCGCCGCGCAGGGCCGCTCGCTGGGCCTTCCTCCGCTGGCCACCACGACGATCGGGTCGTTCCCCCAGACGGGCGAGGTGCGCCGGGCCCGCGCCGACCTGAAGGCGGGACGCATCGACGCGGCGTCCTACGAGTCGGCGATGGAGGCCGAGATCGACCGGGTGATCGCGCTCCAGGAGAAGCTGGGGCTGGACGTCCTGGTGCACGGCGAGCCCGAGCGCAACGACATGGTGCAGTACTTCGCCGAGAAGCTCGACGGGTATGCCGCGACCGCGAACGGCTGGGTGCAGTCATACGGGACGCGCTGCGTCCGCCCGCCGATCCTGCACGGCGACGTGTCGCGTCCCGAGCCGATGACCGTCCGCTGGACGACGTACGCGCAGTCGCGGACGCGCCGTCCGGTCAAGGGGATGCTGACCGGGCCGGTGACCATGCTGGCGTGGTCGTTCGTCCGCGACGACCAGCCGCTCGCCGACACCGCGCGGCAGGTGGCGCTCGCCCTCCGGGACGAGCTGCGCGATCTGGAGGCGGCGGGCATCGGGGTGATCCAGGTGGACGAGCCCGCGCTGCGCGAGCTGCTGCCGTCGCGCCGGTCGGGCCGCGCCGCCTACCTGGAGTGGGCGGTCGGCGCGTTCCGGCTGGCCACGTCGGGGGTGGCCGACACCACGCAGATCCACACGCACATGTGCTACTCGGAGTTCGGCGAGGTCATCGGCGCCATCGGCGACCTGGACGCCGACGTGACCAGCGTCGAGGCCGCCCGCTCGCACATGGAGCTGGTCGGCGACCTGCGTGACGCGGGGTACGCGGGCGGCATCGGGCCGGGCGTCTACGACATCCACTCGCCGCGCGTCCCGGCGGTCGAGGAGATGGAGGTGGCGCTGCGGCGGGCCCTCCAGGCCGTCCCGGCGGGACGGCTGTGGGTCAACCCCGACTGCGGGCTGAAGACGCGCGGGTACGCCGAGACCGAGGCGGCGCTGCGCAACATGGTCGAGGCCGCCCACCGGGTGCGCGGCTGATCTGGCGGCGGCGGCCGGGCCCGTGCCCGGTCGCCGCCGATTTCGCTCAATCGGG
The DNA here is from genome assembly GCF_050946795.1 of Spirillospora sp. CA-294931. Classification (GTDB taxonomy): domain Bacteria; phylum Actinomycetota; class Actinomycetes; order Streptosporangiales; family Streptosporangiaceae; genus Spirillospora. Next base: position 8,816,566 of record NZ_CP192006.1, on the reverse strand, counting down.
TGCGACAGCGCCGCATTGGTCCCTAAGATCATGAACTCTGCCACCTGCGTTGGGGGACAAACCGGTGCGCCGCTCTTGGATCTTCGCCTCCGCCGGCCTGGTCACGGCCGGTGCTCTGCTGGGCACGCTGCCCCAGCCTTCCTCGGTCGACGCCGGACGCGTCGCCGACACCCGCAAGGACGAACCGGGCAAGGCCGCCGAACGGCTGCGCCAGACCCTGGAGAGCCTGAACTTCCAGGAGGTCCTGGACACCGCGCCGCCCGGTTCGGCCCAGGCCCGTTCGATCATGAGCACGACGGTCGACAAGGAGGCGCACCGGAACGCGCGCCGCGCGTCGGTCGCCGACCCCAAGCCGATCGTCCAGCAGCCGCAGGTCGACGCGACGGTCATCGAGCTCGACCGGCGCGGCAGGCCGGTGTCGTCCGGCACCGCGCTGATGAGCCCCCTGTACCCCAAGGGCGTCGCCGTCCCGGTCGACGGCAACCTGTCCACCAAGGACGTGCGCTGGCGCCAGTGGGACGACAAGGGCTGGTACGCCAACAAGGGCCAGGGCACCCTCGACGTCGTCCCGGGACGCGAGAACGCCCCGGTCGACCACATGCTCAACTACCCCGCGTCCGTGCTGAAGCTGATCGTCAACTTCGGCGTGCTGCGCCTGGTCGACCAGGGCAAGATCAAGCTGGACTCGACCTACGACTACCGCCCGACGGCCAGCAGCTCCCTGTGCGGCGGGCCCACCAGCAAGACCGTCGGCCAGTACATGGACGAGTCGATCACCTTCTCGTCCAACCCGTCCTCGTGCGCGCTGGTCAAGCTGCTGCACGACCGCGCGGCCATCGACCCGCTGAACCAGGTCTTCCAGGACCTCGGCCTGGAGACGCTCCAGCTCAAGGGCACCAACCCGGCCAACGGCGGACGCTGGTCCAACTCCATCACGATGAGCTCGCTCGACACCGCCAAGCTCCTGGTGCTCGTCAACGGAGCCAAGGGCGCGGTGTGGACGGCGCCGAACGGCAAGCCCGTCACCAGCGACGTGCTGCGCAAGTCCTCGCGCAAGGTGTTCATGGCCAAGCTCGCGCAGCAGGGCTTCAACGACATGCTCTCGACGCCCAACCGCTGCGGCGGCGACTACCCGGGGCCGGGCATCCCGCACGCCACCCCCGAGCGCTGGATCGACGCCGACGGGACGGCCAACGTGCAGGGCACCAAGTTCGGCCGTGACGTGCGCCCGTGCAACGCCCAGGCCGAGGTCACCTTCGCGCACAAGACCGGCTGGGTGAACAACACCGCCTCCGACGCGGGTGTCGTCAAGGCCCTGCCGGGCAAGGACGGCCGCTCCTACGTCGTGGTGGTGTTCTCCAACCTCGGCACCCAGTACATCGACGCCGGACGCCCGGCCGTGCCGCCCGGCGTCTACCCCTACGCCTACACCAAGAAGTTCGCCCAGCTCGGCCGGGCCGTCGACGCCGCCCAGAAGGACTAGATCGCCAGGGCCATCCGCCGGACGGCCTCGGTGATCACGTCCGGGGTCGTCGCGAAGTTGAACCGGGCGAACCCGGCCCCGGGCGCGCCGAACCCGGTGCCGGACGCGAGCGCGACCCGTCCCCGTTCCAGGAACGCCGCGGCGGGGTCGTCGCCCAGGCCCAGCGCGCGGCAGTCGAGCCAGGCCAGGTAGGTGGCCGGGGGCGGGGTGTAGCCGATCTTCGGCAGCTCCCGGGCGAGCAGCTCGCCCAGGAGCCGCCGGTTGGCGTCGAGGCCCGCGAGCACCTCGGCGAGCCAGGGCTCGCCCTGGGTGAACGCGGCCTCGGAGGCGATGATCCCGGGCAGGCTCGCGGCCGTCGTCCGGTCGATGGCCGCCGCCTCGCCCGCGTCCGGCCCCGGGACGACCAGGGCCGCCTTGAGCCCGGCCAGGTTCCACGCCTTGGACGCCGAGACCACGACGACGGCGTCGGACGCGGCCTCCAGCGTCCCGTAGGCGACGTGCCGTGCCTCCGGCTGGACGAGCGGCGCGTGGATCTCGTCCACCACCACCCGGACGCCGTATCGGGTGGCGAGCGCGGCCACCGACTCCAGCTCGTCCCGGGCGAACACCGTGCCGGTGGGGTTGTGCGGGCTGCACAGCAGGTACGCGTCCGCGCCCGCCGCGAAGTCGCGCTCCAGCCGGTCGAGGTCGAGACGGCCGTCCGGGTCGAGCGGGCTCTCGGCGATCCGGTGCCCGGCGCGCGCGAGCCATTCGAAGAACGGCGGGTAGGCAGGGGTGTTGAACACGACCCTCGCCCCGGGGCCGACCGTCGCGCCGAGCGCCTCGACGATGCCCGTCATCACGTCGGGCACGACCCGCATCGTCCCCGGGTCGGGCCGCCACCCGTACCGGCGTTCGGCGAACCCCGCGAACGCCTCCGGCAGTGCGCGGCCGGTCGCGTAGCCGGTGTCGCCCCGGCGCACCGCGTCGGTGATCGCCGCGACGATCGGCTCGGCGAGCGGCGTGTCCATCTCCGCCACCCACACCGGCAGGACGTCGGACGGGTACGCGCGCCATTTGAGGCTGGAGCGCCGCCGGAGCTCATCAAGGCCGAAAGCGGTGAAAGGGGTGTTTCCGGTCATATCCGAACTTTAGGGCGCCGGATCCGGCTCGGAGATCATCGGCATTGACTCTGGGCCTTAGTATCGGGCGCACCAGAAGCTTTCTCAGTTCTGCCCCCCAGCATTGGAGGTCGCGGGCTCATGGCGACCGACGAACGGCACCCGGCCTGGGTCATCGACCCTGACACGCCCAGCGTCGCCCGGATGTACGACTACTACCTCGGCGGCAAGGACAACTTCGCCTCCGACCGCGAGGCCGCCGAGCGCGTCATGGCGGCGATGCCGTACGTGCTGGAGTTCACCCGGGCGAACCGCAGGTTCCTCTCCCGCGCCGTGACCCACATGGCGGGCCAGGGCATCAGGCAGTTCCTCGACATCGGGTCCGGGCTGCCCACGCGCGAGAACGTCCACGAGGTGGCCCAGCGGGCCGCCCCCGACTCGCGGGTGATCTACGTCGACAACGACCCGATCGTCCTGGCGCACGCCCGCGCGCTGCTGGCCGACAACCCGCTCACCACGGTGATCCAGGCCGACCTGCTGGAGCCCGAGAGCATCATGGAGCACCCCGAGGTCCGCTCCCGCTTCGACTGGGACCAGCCGGTGGCCGTCCTGCTGATGGCGATCCTGCACTTCGTGCCGGACGTCGCCGAGCCCGCCGCGCTCGTGGCGCGGCTGCGCCGGGACATGGTGCCGGGCAGCTACCTGGTGCTCTCGCACGGCCACGCGGGCAAGGTCACCGACGAGGTCGAGGCCCAGGTCCGCGGCGCCTACGGGAAGACCAGGCAGGGCGACATCATCCCGCGCCCCGCCGAGGTCGTCGCGACGTTCTTCGAGGGCATGGAGCTGCTCGAACCCGGCATCGTCCCGGTCGAGGCGTGGCGGCCCGAGACCGGGCCCGTCGAGCCCGACCTGACCCGGGCGGGATTCCTCGGCGGCGTGGGCAGGCTGGCATGACGCCCGGCGGCGTCCTGCCGATGGAGTTCCTGTTCAGCCGCGAGTTCAGCGAGGACCCCCAGGGCCAGTACGCCGCCCTGCGCGCCGCGGGGCCGATCCATCCGATCGACTTCCCGCAGGGCGCCACGGCGTTCCTGGTCGTCGACCACGAGCACGCCCGCGCCGCGCTGAACGACCCCCGGCTGTCCAAGGACACCGCCCACAGCGCCGTGCCCGTCCCGCCCGAGCTGTTCTTCGGCGGGACGATGCTGGCGATGGACCCGCCCGACCACACCCGGCTGCGCTCGCTGATCGCCAAGGCCTTCACCGCGCGTCGGGTCGAGGCGCTCAGACCGCGGATCCAGGAGATCACCGACGGGCTGCTGGACGACCTCGGCGCGGCCGGTGAGAGCGACCTGATCGAGGCGCTGGCCGTCCCGCTGCCGATCACGGTCATCTGCGAGCTGCTCGGGGTGCCCGCGGGCGACCGCGACCGGTTCCGCGGCTGGACGGCCGTGCTGACCGTCCCGCCCCTGACCCGCGAGGCGCGCGAGCGCCGCCGCACGGCCGCGCGCGAGTTCAACGCCTACCTGCTGGACGTCTTCGCCGAGCGCCGCGCCTCGCCCGCCGACGACCTGATCAGCGCACTGATCGCCGCCCGCGACGGCGACGCCGCGCTCTCCGACCACGAACTGCTCAACACGATCGCGCTGCTGCTCATCGCCGGTCACGAGACCACGGTCAACCTGATCGGCAACGGCGTGCTGGCGCTGCTGCGCGCGCCGGACCAGCTGGCGCTGCTGCGCGAGCGCCCGGAGCTGCTGCCCGGTGCGGTCGAGGAGTTCCTGCGCTACGACCCGCCGCTGGAGCGCGCGAGCCAGCGCGTCGCGCGGGAGGAGCTGGAGATCGCGGGCACCCGGGTGCCCAAGGGGGCCTGGGTGCACATCGCGCTCGCCGCCGCGGGCCGCGACCCCGCCGCGCACGAGAACCCCGACACGCTCGACATCGCCCGTCCCGCCTCCCGGCACGTCGCCTTCGGCCACGGAGTCCATTTCTGTCTCGGCGCGCCTCTGGCCCGCCTGGAAGGCCAGATCGCGATCGGCGGCCTGGTGGCTCGCTTCCCCGGCCTGACCTTGGCCGTTCCCGAAAGCGACCTGCGCTGGCACCGCATGGGCTCCATCGTCCACGGGCTCGTGGCGCTTCCCGTGCGCGTGAAATAGCCCTTGCGCCAAGGGCCGTTCCCCTGGCACCATCGCCCGCATGATCGACAGGAAGGGCGGTAGCGCCCGAATTCGATGAGCCGGTCCAGGGCGCCGTATGCGGCGCACCGCACCGACCCGCTCACCCGCGACCTCGAACGGCTCGACCGAGCCTTCACCCTCCGCGACGAATGGCTGGGCCACGCGCTCAGCACCGATCCCGCGGACCGTCCCGCCGCCGAAGCCGCGATCGGCGAGCTCTACCGGCTGATCGGCCGGAAACCACCCCGCTTCGTCTGGGCCGAGTCCCCGCACGCCGCGGCGGCGGCCCTGCCCCCCGACCGCAAGTTGCCCGATCTGCGCGATCCGTTCGCGCCGTCCCGGTATGCGGACTGGCCGGCCGCGACGCTGCTGGCCACGGAGATGGCGGCGCTGCGCAGGCGACTGGACCGGCGCGCCGGTTCCAAATGGCCGAGACCCTCCTGGCGTTTCGGCCCGGGCCTGGCCTCCTACCCGACGCCGCACGAGGCGCTCCGGAACGGGGTCGACCTTGCCGACCTGCTGAACACGGTCGTCGCGGGCGCCCTCCGGGTCAGCGTCCTGGACGGGATCGGCAAACCGCTGCGCACCACGCTCACCGAAGAGGTCGAGGATCCGCTTCACTTCACCTGGTACGGCCAGCATGAGGCCTACTGGGTCGCCCACTACGACACCTATCGGCGCCTCCGCCTCGCCGCCCCGTATGGGCCTCCGGACGACCACCGGCTCGACCAGTGGATGACGCTGGTGCGCTCCTGCGGGTGGTGGTGGCCGGGCGACGAGGTGTGCGTGGTGGTCGAGCGACCGGCCGCCGTCCACACCGAGTCCCTGCCCGCCGGACGGGAGGGCGAGCTCCGCCTGCACAACGCCAAGGACAAGGCGGTCCAGTACACCGACGGCTGGGGCATCTACTCCGTGAACGGCACGCGGGTGCCGGAGTGGGTCCTCACCGACCCGACGCCCGAGCGGATCGCCGCCGAGCCGAACATCGAGATCCGGCGCTGCGCGATCGAGCGCCTGGGCTGGGACGCCTACATCGAGCGGGCCGGCCTCGCCCTGGTCGCGACGGCCGCCGATCCGGGCAACGCGGACTGCGAGCTGCGCCTGTACGACCTGCCTCCCGAACCGTGGCAGGCGCCCTCGCGCGTGCTGCTCGCGATCAACGGATCTCGCGAGCGGGACGGCCGGCGCCGCCGCTACGGGCTGAGCGTCCCGGGGGAGATCGACGATCCCATCGCCGCCGCGGGCTGGTCCTACGGCCTGACCGGGGACCAGTACGCCCAACTGCTTCGCCGGACCTGATGACGAACCCCAAGAAAGGAGACGCGCGCATGACCGTGACCACCCTCGCCGACCTGACCCGGCTCACCGGGCTAGACGTCCTCGACCATCTGGAGCGCCAGGTCTCGATCCCCGTCATCGACGGCCTCCAGGCCCAGGGCGACCTCATCGTCATCCCGATCGGGATCCTGTCCGAGGTCGCGATCAGCGATGGCGCGCACTGGAACGACGTGCCGCCCTCGGGCGTGGAACTGCTGCGCGGCGGGGCGGGCGGCAACCCGCACACGCTGGCCGCCGACCATGGCGCGTGCCGCTGGACGACCGGCGTCCACGACCCGGTGGGCCTGGCCCTCGGCGCGCTGGAGACCAGCCAGGTCGCCTACCTCATCCACCCCGAGCACGGCGGCACCGGCATCGCCCCCGGCACCTATGTCGTCCGCCGCCAGCGCGAGCGGCTCCGGAGCCGGCGGCCCGGCGACGGCACGCTCGGCTACCAGGCCGTCCAACTGGTCGCCGACTGACGGCATGCGGGTGCGGCCGGTGGTCACCGGCCGCACCCGCCTCGCGGTCCCCGTCACGCGAGCGTGAGCAGGATCGTCAGGCCGAACAGCACGTCGTACAGCGCGCACCATTCGGCGTAGCCGCGCGGGACGACCCGGTCCAGCCGGTGGTGGACGACGTCCCACACGCCATGGACGATCCAGCCGCCCGCGATCAGCCAGACCGAGGTGGTCTCGTCCACCGCGAGGGCGGCCAGGGCCAGGCCCGCGTAGGCCACCAGTCCGCCGATCTGGATCGCCAGGTCGCGAGGGTCGCCCAGCGTTCTGCGGACGTTGCCGATCAGCAGGTAGGCGCCAGGCAGGGCGAGCAGGAGCAGGGCCGGGGGGACGCCCGGGTTCGTCCAGCCCTCGACGGTCATCAGCACCGCCAGCCCGGCGGGCCAGCGCCGCACGAGCGCCGCGACCGGGCCGTCCTTCTTCGCGGGCGCGTGGTGGTGGGCGTGGGTGTACTCGTCCTTGCGCAGGAGCATCGGCACCAGCATCGCCGGGAGCATCAGCGCGTGCCCGACCATCATCAGGTCCGAGCCGGAGATCAGGCCCGTCCAGTAGGGGACGAACAGCACGAGGAACGGCACGTACATCGACGCGCCCATCTCGGCGACGGGCGTCCAGGAGTGGCCCCGGTGGCGCATCCAGACCGTCATGCCGATGGTCATGTTGGTGGCCATCACGAGCGCTTCCATGTCGGGCCGCGCGAGGAAGGCCGAGTCGAGCAGGTTCCAGGCGGGTTCGAGCCCGATCATGCCCACGACCATCGCCAGGACCATCTCGGCGTAGTGCCGGACGAACCGCCGCCGGGACCCGGCGCTGGGGCGAGACGCGGTACCGGTCTCGCGGATCGCATAAGTGTTCATGGGTCGAGACTGCGCCCGCCGCCGCGCAATGCTCAGATGCCCGGTGTCATCGATCGACCATGCGGATCGCATGGCCCGGACGTGCGGATCACACCCCCGTATGGCGTGGGGCCTGCCAATACAATCCCCACGTGCCTGATCCCCGGCTCCGCAGAGCGCGAGTGGCGACGCTGGCCATGCTGGGCATGGGCATCGCCACCACCCTGGCCATGCCGGCGATCGGCGCCCTGCACGAGCCGAGCACGGTCCGCATCGTGGTTGGCCTCGCCGCGATCCTCGCCTTCACCCTCGCGCAGGGGTGCGTGCTGTACTCCTCGGTCACCCCGGCGCTGTCGCGGGCGCTGCACCGGCGCTTCGTGATCGCCTTCGCGGCCGCGTCCGTCGTGTCGGTTCCGCTGGCGGGTCCGCTCGGCGCCGGGAAGTGGGAGACCTGGGCCTGGATCGGCGCGTCCGTCGTGGCGACCGCACCGCTGCTGGCCGGACGGGTGACGGCCCTGGCGGCCTCGGCCGCCGCGCTGGCCGCCTCGGCGGGCGTCGCCGCGTGGAACGGCGACCCGGTGCTCCACTCCCTCCTGCTCACCGGCTCGCTGGGCCTGTCGATGGTCTCGGTCGCCGGCCTGCACGTCTGGCTGTGGATCCTGCTGGTCGACGCCGAGGCGGGACGCGACGCCCAGGGCAGGCTCGCCGCCGCCGAGGAGCGGCTGCGCTTCGCCCGCGACGTCCACGACCTGCTCGGCCACGACCTCTCGGTGATCGCGCTCAAGGCCGAGCTGGCCGAGCGGCTCGCCCCGGTCGCGCCCGAGCGGGCCGCCCGCGAGGCCGCCGAGCTGCGCGCCCTGGCCGCCGGGGCGTTGGCCGACCTGCGCCGCACCGTGCACGGCTACCGCGCGGTCGACCTGCCCGCCCAGCTCGACGCGATCGAGCGGGTGCTGCGCTCGTCGGGCGTGCGCTGCACCGTCACCCGCCCGGACGGCGACCTCCCGCCGGACGTCGCCGCGCTGATCGTCCCGGTGCTGCGCGAGGCGAGCACCAACGTGCTGCGCCACAGCACCGCCACATGGTGCACGATCGACATCGTCCGGACGGGAGACGAGGTGCGCATGACGGTGACCAACGACGGCGTGCAGGCGGCGGGGCCCGACGCCCACAGCTCGGGGCTGCGCGGCCTGGCCGACCGGCTCGCCGAGAGCGGCGGCGGGCTGCGCACCGAGGCGTCCGGCGGGACGTTCGCGCTGACCGCCGTCCTGCGGGACGCGTCATGATCAAGCTGCTGCTCGCCGACGACGAGGAGCTGATCCGCACCGCCCTGGCCGCGCTGCTCGGGCTTGAGGACGACCTGGAGGTGGTCGCCCAGGCCGCCGACGGCCGGACCGCCGTCGAGCTGGCGCTGTCGCACCGCCCCGACGTCGCGGTCGTCGACCTGGAGATGCCCGGCCTGGACGGCATGGCCGTCACCGCCGAGCTGGCCTCGGCGCTCCCGGCGTGCGCGGTGGTGATCCTCACCGGGCACAGCAAGCCGCCGTTGCTCAAGCGCGCCCTGACGGCGGGCGCGAAGGGCTTCCTGCCCAAGGGCTCGCCCGGCGGCGCGCTGGCCGACGTCATCCGCCGCGTCCATGCCGGAGGCCGCTACGTCGACCCCGCGCTGGCCGCCGACGCGCTGACCGCGCCCGAGTCGCCCCTGACCGAGCGCGAGCTTGAGGTGCTGCGGCTGGCCGGGCTCGACACCCCGGTCGCCGTCATCGCCCGGCGGACCAGCCTGTCCAACGGCACCGTCCGCAACTACCTGGCCGCCATCGTCACCAAGCTCGGCGTCGGCACCCGCGCCGAGGCCTTCCAGAAGGCCCGCGAGCACGGCTGGCTGTAATAACGAAATCTCGCCCCACCTACGCTCGCCCAGCGGCTCGCTTCACCGGTTCGTCAACGCGATCGCGCGCGGGGTCGGGGTCACGTCAATCCGCCAGCGCGAATTCGGGTTCGGTTCCCAGGCCCTTGGCGTAGGCGGCCTCGTGCGCCTCGTCACCGATCGCGGCGCGGAGCCGGCGCTCGCACTCCTTGCGGGCGGCGGTCAGCTCGGGCGAGCCGAACTGCGAGCGCCCGTGCGTCCGCCGCCACAGCCGCTCCCCGATGCCGAGCAGCAGAGCAGCGCGCTCGCCGTCGCCGAGGGCGCCGGTCGCCATCGCCAGGACATCGACGGCCAGCGCCATGCCCCAGCTGTCGCCGAGCCGGATGTTGCCCGCCAGCGCCGCGCGCGCGTGCTCGGCCGACGAATCGGGATGTCCGAGGCCGAGATCGGCCAGCGCCTGCACATAGTGGCCCCACGAGCCCGACTTGCACTCGCCGCGCCGGACGCTCTCGGCCCGGATGCGCTCGGCCAGCTCCGTGGCCTCGGGGAGCCGGCCGCTGACCACGTAGCCGAAGGCCGAGGCCGTCTGCGCCAGCATCCAGATCGCCTCGTGCAGTCCTCCGCGTGCGGGGGAGACGTCCAGCGCGTCCAGAAGCTCCAGCGCCCGCTGGGGAAGAGCCCTGATCGTGCAGCTCGCGGCCTCCAGATACCCGGCGGCGAGCGCCGCGTCCGGGTCGCCGGTGGCCAGGCACGCGTCGATGGACCGGTCGGTCGCCGCCAGGTCGCCCTGGGACAGGACGACACAACCGTGCGCCCAGGCCGCCCGGGTCCACAGCGGGCCCGGCTCGGGCGAGTGGGCCAGGGCGCGTTCGAGGTAGTCGCGGCCCTCGCGCTGGAACCCGCACGAGAACCAGAAGAACCACAGGGCCCCGGTCATCTCCAGCGCCGCCGTGCCCGGCTCGGCGAGCGAGGTCTCCAGCGCGACCCGGACGTCGGCGTAGTCGTCGGCCATGCGGCGGTACCAGGCGAGCTGGCCCTCCCGCGTCCACTGGGGAAAGGCCCGCCTGGCCTGGTTCAGGTAGTGGTCGCGGTGGCGCAGCCGGACCTCGTCGGTCTCGCCGAGCTCGTCCAGCCAGGACGCGCCGTACTCGCGGACGGTGTCGAGCAGCCGGTAGCGGCCGTCCTCCTCGACGACGATGGACTTGCGCGCCAGCGCGTCGAGCGTCGCCGGGACGGTGCCGGGCGTGAGCGGCCCGCCGGAGCAGACGTCCGCGGCCGCCTCGCGGGTGAAGCTTCCGGCGAACACCGACGTCCGCGCCCAGAGCAGGCGTTCGGCCGGGGCGCACAGCTCATGGCTCCACCCGATCGCCGCGCGCAGCGTCTCGTGCCGGGGCGGCACCTCGGAGTCCGCCTTGGGCCGGGTGAGCAGCGCCAGCCGGTCGTCCAGCAGCGAGGCCAGCCGCTCGACCGGCAGGTCGCGGACGAGCGCGGCGGCCAGCTCCAGCGCGAGCGGCAGGCCGTCCAGGCTGCGGCACAGACGCTCCACCACGTCCCGGTTGGCGGCGGACAGCGCGAACTCGGGATTCCCGGCGCCGGCCCGCTCGCCGAAAAGCCGGGCGGAATCGGCCTCCGGGAGCGGCTCGACCGCGACCCTGGCCTCGCCCTTCACCCGCAGCGGCTCGCGGCTGGTCGCGATGACCGACAGGCCGGGCGCCGCCTCCAGCAGCGCGGTCACCAGGAGCGCGCAGGAGTCGACCAGATGCTCGCAGGTGTCGAGGATCAGCAGGGACCGCCGATCCGACAGATGGTCGGCCAGGACGTCCACCATCGGCCGCGAGGTCTGGTCCTGGAGGCTCAGAGCGCGCGCCACCGCGTGGGCGACCAGCGCTCCGTCGCGCAACTGCGAGAGCCGCACCAGCCACACGCCCCCGGGATAGGAAGCCCCGACACGTTCGGCCGCGCGCAGCGCCGTGCGGGTCTTGCCCACCCCGCCCGTCCCCGTCACCGTGACGAGCCGCGACGACCCCAGCCGCTCCTCGATCCGCGCGAGCTCGTCCCCGCGTCCGACGAAGCTCGCGAGCCCGGCGGGGAGGTTTCCCGGCAGCTGACGGACGGCACTTGCCATATCTCACCGACTCCATCGAGGACATCGAGCGCTGGGCGGCGACGCGACAGATCGTACTCCCAAAAGTACATGGCTCCCCGGGTACGGTTCGCTACGATGAGCAACCCTTAGTCGCTCGCTCCAGGAAAAAGCGGGGCCCCCATGGCGCGATTCAGTCGTGGTAGCGGATGGGCCGTGGCCGCGTTGGCCGTCGCCGCCTGGTTCGCACCCGGTTCCCCGAGCGTCCCGGCCGCCCTCGGAGCCCTCGCCCTGCTCGTGCTGGTCGTCCCGCGACGCCGGTCGAAAGCCGACCCGGAGACCGGGCCCGTGCCGCCCGAAGTCCCCGAGCGCTGCGGCGCCGTCCGGGTCGAGGCCCGCTACGCCCCCGCGGCGGGCGCCACGATGGGCGGCGACCTCTACGACGTCGTCCACACCCCGTTCGGCGTTCGCGCGATCATCGGCGACGTCACCGGCCATGGCGCCACGGCGGTCGAGCTGGCCACCGACGTCCTGACCGCCTATCGCGACCTCGTCCGGCACGAGCCCGGGCTGCCCGGCATCGCCGAACGCCTGGACGGCTACCTGGCCGCCCGCATCCCCCAGCCGACCGAGCGGTTCGTCACCGCGGCCCTCGTCCAGATCCCCGACGGGTCGTCGACCGCCGAGCTCCTGGGGTGCGGCCACCCCTCGCCCTTAGTGCTGCGCGGCGGCCAGGTCCGCGCCGTCGCCGGTTTCCACACCGCCCTGCCCCTCGGGCTGCACGACCTGGCCGACGGCTGGCCCCTCCCGTCGTCGATCCCCTTCGACCAGGGCGACGCGCTCCTGCTCTACACCGACGGCGCCACCGAGGCCCGCAACCCCCAAGGCGACGAATACCCCCTGGCCGAACGCGTCGCGCTTCTCCGCAGCGACGACCCCTGCGAGTTCCTGGACCGCCTGGTGGCCGACCTGGGCACCCACACCGGCGGCCGGCCCCATGACGACGTGGCCCTCCTCCTCCTGCGCAAGGAGCAGGAGGACGCGCCCGCCCCGCCCCGGGCCGCCGGACGTCAGAGCCCCCAGAACGCGCCGGTGAGACCGGCCTCGCGGAAGTAACCGGCCGCGGCCGCCGGCTCGCGGCGGGTGTACCCGCGATCGAGCCGCCCGGCGTACCACCCCCGGGCAAGCCGCCACAGCGTGCCGAGATCCATGACATACCCGCGCTCGTGTCCGGCCTCCCGCAGCCACGCGTCGACGCAGCCCTCGCCGCAGAACAGCCGCTGGTTTCCACAGGTGTGGACAACGTCGTCCCACATCCGCGATACCGGGACGAGGAAGTGCGCGACCTGCGGGCCCTCGGGCGGCGCGTGCCGGTCGACGACCAGCGCGTGCGGCCGCCCGCACCCGGGACACCGCGTCGACACCAGCACCTCTGGCTCGTCCGGCACCAGATGCGGCAACGCGAACGAATCCCACGCGCACCCGCCCCACCACAGCGTCCGCTCACCCATCACCGCGAACCCCAGCGGGATCGACGCGAACGGATGCGCCATCACGACCCGGCCGTCCGCGCCGAGCACCACATGCCGCTGCTCCGCCAACTCCCGCAACCCGTCCGGCGCCCCACCCCCGAACCTGTCCACCAGCTCCCCAGGCTCAGGCGCCCGCCCCGTCTCAGCGAACCCCCGATAAACCGCCAGCCGCAGATCTTCGATCTCGAAACCCATCACCCCACGCTGCCATGCTTGGACCGTTCTCGTCCCGCAAGACGACGATCAACGCCCAGCGCCAGGCCCACCGTGCTCAGGTCTTCGCGGTCAGATGGGTGAGGTCGGCGATCACCTCGGAGGCAACAGCCGGAGAGACGCCCCCAAACACCCGGGCACCGGTCTCGCGGAACGCCGTCGAACACCACATCGTCGCTTGACGCGGTGATGGCCCGGGTAGGTGGGCCGTCCCCTTCGAGGTGAGGGCTGGGGGAAGAGTGTCGAGTGCGACGTCGTTGCTTCGCGCTGCGATGGTCTGGTCAGCTGTCGGACAGGCGGGAGAGGTCGGCGATCACCTCCGAGATGATGGTCGGGGGGACCGTGTCGAACGGCTGCATGTCGATGGTCTGGAACCGCTGCGGCTGTTCGGTGACCCAGACGTGGGTGACGGTCACGTCGGGCCAGGCGAACGGGTCGTCGATGACGATGCCGGGGTGGAGGTTGGCGACGATATGGCGATCGCCCGGAAGCGGGCGTGAAATCCACACCTCGACCCCGTTGTCTTGAGGCGCCCCCCGCTCCCACCCGCGTCGCACCAAGCCCCAGACCTTGTACGCGGTGGTGGCGGTTCCTTCGAAACGCTTGAGGCGGCCGGTGGCGCGCTCTTCGTCGGTGAGGGTGTGGACGGCACGTCCGAGCTGCTTGAACGGCTGGAGGAGCTCGTAGTCGGCGAACACCCGCGTCCAGGAATCCAGATCGTCGCCGAGGTCGAAGGGATGGGCCACCGCGATCATCTCGCCGGGTTCCACGGCGTCGTCATGGACGTCGGCACAGGTGCGGTCTTCGGCCAGGCGGAAGGCGGTGCCGCCGGACGTCCAGACCAGGCGCCGGGCGATGTGCCACATCAGCGGGTGCCGGACGAACAGCGCCTCGAACTCTCGTGGCGACCACTGGCGACCCATCACCATCGCCAGTTCCAGGCGCGCGACCTGGCCGGAGGCGAGTGCCCGGACGTCCTTCTTGAGCCGGGTGAACCGCTCGTAGGCGCGCGGAGCCAGCGTCGCGTCGTCGCGAACGCCCGGCTTGGGCAGTGTTTTGCGACGGGTGCCGTCTTCGTCGGCCACGAACGGTCGCAGATGTTCGTCGAAGCCGACCGTGAAGCGGCGTGGGCCGTAGTCGAGGACGAGGCCGCCTCCGGCGTCCAGTCCGAGGTCCGGGACCAGCCGGTCGGCCAGCTGCTCGGTCGAGAGACCCAGCCGGTCCGCCACCTCGGCCAGCTTCTCCTGGGCTCGGGCCTTGAGCGCCTTGAACTTGGCCTTTCTGGAAATGCCGTCAAGCTCGGTCAGGGCGACCTCGCCGCCGATCGCCGCCAGGACGTCGAGGCCCTTGACCGCCATGGCATGGTGGCCCTCGCCGGGCCAGGCTTTGATCAGCGGGCCGATCCGCCGCGCCGAGCCGTCGTCGCCCAGCAGGCCGAGCGCGACGAAGCCCAGATCGTCGCCGTGCTGGAACAGCTCCCAGGCGAAGGCCGTCAGCGATTCGGGGTCGCAGAGCGCCTTCACCTTGTCGACACCGGGGTGGGGCCTGCTGAGCGTCGACATCAGGAGCATGGTCAGGAAGCGCCAGGTGACCTTCTCTGGGAGTGCGCGGTCGCGGTCGCGCAGGCGGATCTGCGGCAGACGGGAGGGCGCCGCCCGCTCGGGGACGTCGGGGATCTTGCGCGGCAGAAGATCGTCGGGGTCGCGCTCCAGCAGCGCCGCGATCGTCGCGCGGGCGTCGTCGCCATGGACGGCCGCCGCCTCGATGACGGGGTCGCTCCCGTGCTCCGCCGCGATCAGGTGCAGCGCCCAAGCGCCATTGCGGCGCCCGGTTTGCCGAGCGCCGCCGGGATGAGCAGCGGGACGGCCCGGTGGCCATGACGGCCGAACCAGATCGCGGCGATCTCGCGGGCCGCGGTGTTCCGGGACGACCAGTCGGCCATGAGTGCGGCCACCTCGGCGTCGAGGTAGGGCAGGAGCAGGTGCCCGAACCGTACGGGTTTGCTACGCGCGAACCAAAGCGCGGCCGGGAGTGCGTCCAACTCGTAGCGTGCGACGAGAATCCGCATCCACTTCTCGGGATGCCTGGTCGTGTCGGTGAGCCGCCAGTCTTTGGGGAACCATCCCCGAAGCAAGGGTCTCGCCCTCCGCACCGGCCCGTGCGCCAGCACGGTGACCTGCTCGGACTCGACCAGATCACCGACGCGGAACGCCTCCACTCGCGCGGCCCAGATCGGGTCGTCTTCGGTCGCTCTTGGTGGCGCCTGGCGGTGATCTCCCGCCCGTTCGCAATCGGCGTAGTACCAGCCCGGGTCGTAGCCCTGGGTGCCGTTCTTCCAGTGCTCCAGCTCGCCCGGTTCCCAGGAGATCGCCCGTTCGTTCGGAGTCGGGATCGCCAGGACGAAGGGTTTCTCCTTCGGTTTCTTGCGCGTCCAGGGCGGATTCACCAGCGACGGCGGGAGGGTATCGTCGGCCGCCTCAGGAAGGCGATGGGACCCGCGGATCAGCGCCTCCACCACCGCCCGCGCGGTTGGATCGAGGCGCGGCAGTGACGCGGCGGCCGCCTCGGGAAAAGCTCGCACCTGGCCGTCGAGCAGCTCGGAGGGGCCCAGACGCTCGGCCAGCACGCGGATCGCCCGCTCCGGAAAGCGTTTCATCGCCGCCAGCAGCGTGGGTCGCGCGTCGAGCCGGCGGATCAGGTGGGCCATGGCCTCGTCCGACGGCAGGGCCCCGAGCACTTCGAACAGGGCCTCGCGTTGCTCGGCCGACGCGCCGGCCTCCACCGTCCGGATGGTGACCGGCGCCGCCAGGGGGCCCAGCCCCTCGGCCAGGGTCGCCAGCAGGCCGAGCTCGCAGTTCGGCGGCGCGATCTTGTCGCCGAACGAGTCGAGGTGCCTGGCGGACGACGCCACGCACATCACGATCCATTGCAGGTCGGGATCGGGTGGGCCCGAGCACGCCTCGTCCGCCCATTCGGTCTGGTCAGGTGCCAGGTAGGCCACGACGAGGCGTTGGAACTCTGTACGTCGGTGTGCCGCGAGTTGGTTGACCGTGTGGCGATACTCGGATTCGGGTGCGGCGGCGAGGATCGATCGGAGGTGGCGGGCGCTCGCCCTGCCCAGGAAGCCGTGTTCGTCTTTGCCTCGGAAGTCGAGCCGGTCGCTGTCCCAGGTCGGACCGAGCGTGGGGAA
This sequence comes from Spirillospora sp. CA-294931, assembly GCF_050946795.1. GTDB lineage: Bacteria > Actinomycetota > Actinomycetes > Streptosporangiales > Streptosporangiaceae > Spirillospora. The sequence goes on along the minus strand of NZ_CP192006.1, from coordinate 8,800,256 downwards.
CTCGGCGAAGGCGCACGCCGCGAACGTGGCGCCGCCTTGCGCGGTCCAGGCGTCGAGGAGGGCGGGTTCGTCATCGGGACCGATGACTGTGGCGGCGACCGCGGCGGCGCCGGTGGGGGTGTTGGCGCCGTTCAGGTATTCGCGCGCCGCCTTGACCAACGCTGCGTCGCTTTGAGGGTGGTTCAGCACCTCGTCAAGGCGTGTCTGCTTTTCCTCGATCAGTCCGGAGAGCCACTTGCTCGGCGTCGGGCGGGTGGGGAACACGGGGACGGGGGTGCCACCGCGTCGTGGATGGAGATGCCCTGGATGCACGTGCCGTAGCCAGTTCTCGGGCACCGGGTGCTGGTCGTGGGTGACTCGTCCGGTGTTCATCGGTGAAATACCTCGAATCACTCGGAAAGGAGTGTGGCTAGGGCGGTGGTGGTTTCGGGGTGGCGGGTGAGGAAGGCGGGGACCTCGGAGGTGGTGGTGGACTGCCAGGTGGGGGCGATGTCGAGGAGGTTCGCCACGGCGTCGCAGGTCGCGGGGTGGGTGGCCAGGAGGTCGGTGGCGGGGCCCGAGGTCGGCTGCGGGGTCGGCTGGTTGGGGCGTGGGGTCTGGTTCCAGGGCGGGGTCCAGGCGTCCAGGGCCGGGAGGGTGCCGGGGAAGGTGCGTCCGGCCTCGCGGACGAGGACGGGGACCAGCTCGGCGGCATGGTCGCGGAGCGTGGTGATCAGCTTGGGCAGCCAGGGCAGCAGGACGGTGTCGGGGAGCCGTCCGAAGGCCTTGGACATCACCTCGACCACGAACGGCGCGAGCGCGGGCGCCGGTTCGAGCGCCTGGACGAAGCCGCTCAGGTACTGCGGGAACGCGGGGATGACCAGCGGGTTGGCCAGCAGGGCGTCGCACTCGGCGCGCAGGTCGGACAGGGGGAGCAGGCCGAGCTGGTTGAGGGCGGCCCAGTGCAGCGCGACCTTGGCCGGGGTCTCGGGGTGGGACTGCTTCACCGCGATCTCGAGCTGGACGTGGTCGCAGCCCAGGGAGAGGGCGAGGCTCTCCATGCTGAACAGGAAGCCGAGCATCGCCGCCACCTGCCGGACGCCGGTGTCGTCGTCGACGAACGCGGTCGGCAGCAGCGTGCAGTAGTGCGCGTACCCGGCCGTGACGAACGCCTGGCACCAGGCGGGAAGCTCCGGCTCGGTCGCCCGGTAGTGGGCCAGGAGACGGCGGACGCGGCGGAGCACTTCGGGGGCGTCGTCGACGGTCTGCTCGGCGGCCAGGAGTTCGACGGCGCGGGCGCCCAGTTCGTCGACGAAGCGGTGTCCGTCCAGGTAGAGCAGGGCGTCCTCGATGGCGGCGAGCGCCACGGCGGCGGTGGCGCGGGGCTCCCACACGCTGCGGCGCAGTCGCTGTTCGAGGACCTGCTCGATGGTGACGCCCTCGTAGCCCAGCTCGACGATCGAGCGCTGGTAGCGGCCGATCGCCAGGTCCCAGCTTTCCTGGATGGGACGCTCGCCGAGCTTGCGGGTGCCCATGATGGGACGGACGACGCCGTCCGGCAGCAGCCGCCGCAGCACCCACAGCAGGTCGGAGCACGGCACCAGCTCGGGACGGGCCTCCAGATCGAGCAGGGCCCGCTGGATGGTGCGTTTCTCCAGGTCGAGGCCCAGCGGCGCGAGACGGTCGAGGACGTCGCGGGCCAGTGGCGGCAGCGCCTCGTAGCCGACCTCGCCGACGCGGTCGCCGCCGAGCAGGATCTCGCACAACCGGCGCACGTCGCGGCGCCCGGGGACGGTGTCCTTCTCGATGCAGGTGATCGCCGCGTCCTGGAAGTCGTACGGCGTGGGGCGGCCCCGGTTGCGCAGGCCCGCCAGCAGGATCGAGGTCTCGAAGACCGCGATGGCGTCGGCCGTGCTGGCCAGGTAGCCGTTGCGCCGGGCCAGCCGGACGATGTCGACCGACCAGCCGAGCAACTCGGCCTCGTCGAGCTCGTCGAGCACCGGCGGGCTGGACAGGAACCCCGACAGCCGGTCGACTACGGGGCCGTCGGCGGCGGGCGGCACCGCCTTGGGCGGTTTGCGGGCCTTGCCGCCCTTCTGGCCCGCGAGACGGAACGGCGTGACGCCGCCGCGCGAGACCGCCTTGGCGTAGGTGGCCGAGGCGATCGAGACCGAGCCGGGTGCCAGCCCGAACTGGGCCTCGATCGCCGAGTGGCTGGACGGGATGAGCCCGTACTGCCAGCGGGTCGCCGTGCGCGGGGTGATCTCGAACGTGGCCTCGGCGTCCAGCCCGAACTGCTCCACCCGGCTGGCCGCGTGGAAGGCACCGCAGACGTACAGGCACTCGGCCGGGTCGGCGCCGGTGGCGGCCAGGTGCTCGCGCATCCGGGTCCACATGTAGCGCTCGCGGTCGTCGTCGCGGCGGTCGTCGTCGCGCTCGGGACGCAGCCGCCGGAACAGGCTGCCGATCAGCACCATGACCTGCCGGTAGGTGGCGTAGTCGGCGCCCGCCAGGGGCTGCTCGACATATTGGTCCCACCATTCCGACCAGTGCCGCACCTTGCCGTGGTGCAGCAGATGCGCCTCCAGCTCGGCGAAGCCCGGACGCAGGTCGCCCAGCTCGATGCCGACGGCGTCGCCGTGCATCGCCGCCTCGTCGTCGGCGGCCTTCTCGCGCTGCTCCTCGTCGGTCGCCGACCACTGGAAGACGTGGTCGGTGGAGCGGTCGACCAGGACGAGCTCGACGCCGGGGATGTCGAGCGCGTAGGCGATGGCCTGGTACTCGGCGGACGCCTCGGTGATGGGCGCGACGACGCTGAGCGGGGCCCATTTGGCCGGGAACCCGTCGATGTCGGTCGCGAACGCCTGGAGCGCGACCGGCAGGCGGCAGTTGCGCAGCTCGTCCAGGAGCGGGGCGAGGTCTTCGCACAGCTCCATGAAGACGACCTTCGGCTGCTTCTCGCGCAACCGGCGAGCCATGGCCAGCGCGGACGCCGGGGAGTGATGGCAGACCGGGAAGATCTCCAGCCTCTCGCGCAGCGCCCGGTCGACGTCGTCGACGATGCCCGCCAGGATCGCGGGCACCGCGTCCGAGCCGCCTGCGAAGGTCTCGGCCGCCCCGAGCAGCTGGTCGCGGAGCCCCCCGAAGACGCCGTCGAGGGTGGTGGCGGCGGTCATGACAGCTGGGCGAGGGCCTGGCGGCCGCCTTCGAGGAACTCGGGCCAGGGGCCCTCGGCGTCGCTCTTGCTGCGGGGCTCGACCACGCCGTGCCAGAACTTGTTGAGGATCGCCAGGTCTTCGGGATTGCGGCGGGCCAGCGACCCGACCAGCGAGCTCGCGAGCGTCGCGGCCCGCAGGGTGTCGTCGCCGAAGAAGCGGCTGTGCAGGATGGCGTCCTCGAGCACGCCGATCTGCTCGGCGGTCGACAGCGCCGACTCCAGCTTCTGGTCGTCGCTGGTGGCCGAGGCCGCCGCCGAGCGCAGGTCGGCGAAGCTCTGCAGCAGGATGTCGAGCAGCGTCGGCGGCACCTCCAGCTCGATGCGGTGGCGGCGCAGCAACTCGGTGGTGCGGAACCGGACGATCTCGGCCTCGCTGCGCTTGTTGGTGACGACCGGGATCCGGACGAAGTTGAACCGGCGCTTCAGCGCCGAGGACAGGTCGTTGACCCCGCGGTCGCGGCTGTTGGCGGTCGCGATGATCGAGAAGCCGGGCTGGGCGAAGACGATGTTGTCGTCGTCGAGCTCGGGGATCGAGACGTACTTCTCCGACAGGATCGAGATCAGGGCGTCCTGGACGTCGCTGGTCGAGCGGGTCAGCTCCTCGAACCGGCCGATCACGCCCCGCTCCATCGCCGTCATGATCGGCGAGGGGATCATCGAGTCGCGGGACTGGCCCTTGGCGATCACCATCGAGACGTTCCACGAGTACTTGATGTGGTCTTCGGTGGTTCCGGCGGTGCCCTGCACGACCAGTGTGGAGTTGCGGCTGATCGCGGCGGACAGCAGCTCGGCCAGCCAGCTCTTGCCCGTGCCGGGGTCGCCGATCAGCAGCAGCCCGCGGTCGGACGCCAGCGTCACGATGCCGCGTTCGACGAAGCTCCGGTCGCCGAACCACTTCTGTGGGATCTCGCGGTCGAGGCCGTCGGACGGCTCCGACCCGAGCACGAACAGCCGGACCATGCGCGGGCTGAGCCGCCAGGAGAACGGCTTGGGTCCGTCGTCGACGGATTCGAGCCAGTCGAGCTCCTCGGCGTACTTCACCTCGGCCGGGGCGCGCAGCATCTCGTCGGTCATTCTCAGGGGTCTCCTAAGCGATGAAGTTCTTCAGCTCGAACACGAGTTTCTGGATGTGGCCCGAGATCACGGGAGTGCCCAGGTTCTTCAGGCGCTGGCGGAACCAGGGGTTCACGCTCTGGTGGCCCGAGCTGTTCACCGAGCCGACCGGGATGAACTTCACCCCGGATCGGTGCACGGCCTCGATGCCGTCGAACAGCGGCTGCGACCTGTCGAACTCGTAGAAATCGGAAATCCACACCATGACGGTGTTGCGGGGATCGGTGATCTTCGGCCGGGCCATGGCCATGGCGACCGGGCCGTCGTTGCCGCCGCCCAGCCGGGTGCGCAGCAGCACCTCGAACGGGTCGTTCACCCAGGGGGTCAGGTCGAGCGCCCGGGTGTCGTAGGCGATCAGGTGCACGTCGACCTTGGGCAGCCCGGCGAAGATCGAGGCCAGGATCGTGCAGTTGACCATCGAGTCGACCATCGACCCGGACTGGTCGACCACCACGATCAGCCTGGCGGGCGTGGTGCGCTTGGCGGTCTGGCGGTAGAAGAGCCGGTCGACGTAGAGGCGCTCGTCGTCCGGGCTCCAGTTGGTGAGGTTCTTCCAGATCGTGCGGTCGAGGTCGAGGTTGCGGAACACCCGCTTCGGCGGGACCGAACGGTCGATCTTTCCCGCGCTGGTCTGCTGCACCTGCGTGCGCAGGACCTGCGCCACCTCGTCGATGTACCGGCGGATCAGCGACTTGGCGTTGGCCAGCGCGACCCCCGACAGGTTGGCCTTGTCGCGCAGCAACTGCTCGATCAGCGACATGCTCGGCGTGAGCTGCCGGGCGAGCACCGGATCGGCCAGGACCTCGCGCAGCCGCATCCGGTTGACCAGGTCGCCTTCCAGCCCGGACAGGACGCCGGCCATCTCGCCCGCGCCCTCTTCCCCGAGTGCCTTCTTCAGCCAGCCGGCGTCCTTCTGCCACCCGGCCAGCTGAGTGGCGGTGACGTTGCCCGTGCCGGTCTGGAACACGTTCAGCAGCAGCTTGGACACCAGCGCCGCCCGGCGCACCCGCTGCTCGGGCCCGTCGCCTTCGGGTGCCATCAGCTCCGCGAACTCGCTCTCCAGATCGGGGAAGCGCTGGACGAGGTTGTCGACCGACACCCCCGGGTCGAGCAGCGCGGGCGGCAGGCCGAGATCGTCGACGATCGCGACCCCGGCCGACTCCAGCGCGGGCTGCTCGTCGCCGTCGAAGACACGGGCCAGCAGCCGCCAGTACAGGGCCTGCCTGCGGTTCTCCTCCGAATCGGTCATTTGCGCAGCAACCGTCCCGCCCGCTCGCGGAGCACGGCGACCGCGTCACCCGACCTGGCCTCGGCCTTCACGACCTTGGGATCGGTCGGACCGAGCGCCCAGTCGCCGTTGTGCGCCTCGACGGGCTTGCGCTTGACCGTGGCCTGGACGGCCAGGGGCTGCAGGGCCCAGCGCCCGCCGTCCCAGCGGAGCAGGCCGATGCAGGACGAGGACGCCGCCACCAGCTCGCGCGTGATCGGCCCGCAGGCGGGGAGCCGGTCGAGGTCGAGCGGCAGGACGTTGCCGTCGAGGTTCAGCGACCCGCCGTCGACCGTGTAGCCCTCGACCAGCACAGGTTCGGCGATGCGCACCGGGTGCCGATCGAGCGGCGGCACCGCCGGGGCCAGCGCGCCGGTGAGCTGGAGCCGGGCGGTGGCGAACGGGTCGGCGGCCTCGCCCGCCTCGGCCCGGTCGTCCTGCCAGAGCAGATCGCCACCCGGGAGCAGCGCGAGCGCCTCGACGGTGAGGCTCCGGCGCTCGGCCAGCGCCGTCAGCAGCACCGGATGACCTTCGAGCAGGTTCCACACCGCCGGGCCCACGATCGTGTCGACCTTCGCCGCCGCCACGCTCACGCGCACCAGGCGCCGCGCCGACCCGTCGGACGGTTCGAACACCGCGTGGACCTGCACCTGAACAGCCGTCGCATGCTCGTGAACATCGGCCCCGAGAATCAACAGCCGCCCCGACACCATCTCGCCCCCGGCCGCCGCCGGCGGGTTGTCCCCCCGCAACGCCTCACTCCCGGCCGCCCGGAGGTCGTCTCCCTGAGCCGCCTCGCCCCCGACCGATCCCAGGGAAACGTCCCCCCGCAACGCTTCACTCCCGGCCGACCCGGCCGCCCGGAGGTCGTCTCCCTGAGCCGCCTCGCTCCCGGCCGATCCCGGGGGGTCGTCCCCCTGTACCGCCTCGCTCCCGGCCGATCCGGCCGCCGGGACGCCGTCCCTAGGTACCGGCTCGCTCTCGGCCGAACCGGCCGCCAGCGGATGTGGGGGGACGTCCCCCCGTACCGGCTTGGCGGTCGCGGGCCACGGGCGCTTGTGCGCCAGCAGCATCGCCCTGGACCACAGGTCGGCCCAGCGCAGCGCGGGCACCGTCGCGGCCGTCGCGATCGGGCACGAGGCCCGCAGCTCGGCCGCCAGGCCGTCGAGCAGCACCGCGAGCCGCCGCAGGCCGGGCTCGGCCAGCAGGGCCTCGATCGTCTGGTCGGCGGCCGAGACCAGGTCGTGGTCGACGCCGCGCCACCCGGTGATGGCCAGCTCGTGCAGCCACGAACGGCACCCGCCCAGCAGGTTGGCCGACACGGGATCGGGGACGGTGTCACCCGGTTCCCACCCCGCCCGCTCGCGCCCGAGCGCCGCGTCGAGCCCGGCGAGCCGCGCGTCATGCACCGCCCCGAACAAGGCGGAGCGCGCCCCCGCCAGCACCGTCAGATGCCGCTCGCTGATCGAACCCGCGGCGACCTTGCCCACGGCCTCCTCCACCGCCGGTCCCAGCGGTGAGGAGGCCAGCGCCCCGGCCAGCGAACCGAGCGCGGCCGCGCGCTCCTCACCCAGCCGGGCGAACCCGTGGACGAGCGCGTCGTCGAACCCCGCCACCAGGTCGAGCGCCTCGTCGGCACCCGGGGAGGCGTCGTCGAGCAGCCCGCCTAGCTGCACACCGAGCATCAGCGCACCGCCTCCGTCGCCGGGAACCAGTGCATCTCGGCGATCGGCGCCGTGGTGACGGGCAGCTCCAGATAGGCCAGATGCCGCAGGAACCTGCTGAAAACCACGGCCGCGGGGGCCGACTCGTGGACGCCGCTCATCAGGCCGACCAGATCGTCGTCCGGCCCGGCCTCGACCTTCAGGTACCGGGTGACACGATCCAGCCCGTATTGGAGGACGGCCTCGTCCGCCAAAGCCCGCAGGTGCTTGCACGGCGCCCCGCGCAACCCCCCGCACAACCGGTTGTTGTTGGTGCTGCAGTTGTAGTTGTGGGAGCCCGCCGCGAACGACGACACGTACACCCGGGCGATGTCGGAACCGCTCGACACCACGCCCTGAAGCCGCCCGTCCGCGAGCTCGACGAAGGGGACCTTCGCCAGCTTGCGCGGACGGACGGACGGCACCACACCGGCCGCGCTCCGCTCGCTCCTCGATCTCTCGATCATGAGCCGGAACCTATCGCCCGGGTCGGACAACCGAGGGTCAAACGCGCTCGCTCGCGGTCACCACCGGGGCGGACTCCGGCGCGGGCGTCGCCGCGTCCCTGGTCCGCAGCCCGAACACCATGATCAGCGCCGCCCCCGCCGCCAGCACGACCGGGACGAGGAAGCCCGCGCTGACCGCGTCCATCCGCGCCCCGTCCGACGTGCGACCGGCGAGCACGGCCACCTGGACGGCTGTCGCCGCCGACAGCCCGAGCGCCATGCCGAACTGGATCGCGGTGTAGAGGAGCCCGCTGGCCAGCCCGTGCTCGTCCTCGTGGATGCCCTCGGTACCGGCCATCGTCAACGGCCCGTACGCCAGCGAGAACGCCAGCCCGAGCAGCAGCATCGTCGGGAACATCAGCGCATACGTCGTGTCCGGCCCGATCGGCAGGAACAACAAATAGGCGACCAGCCCCAAAACCAGCCCGCCGAACAAGACCCGCACCGTCCCGAACCGATCCACCAACCGCGGGGTGACGGTCGGCGACAACACCACGTCGATGCCCGCCACCAGCATCGCCAGCCCCGTCTGCACGGTGCTCCACCCCCGCACTTCCTGAAGGTAAATGGTCACCATGAACTGGAACCCGGCGAACGAGGCCATGAACAGCAACGCCGACAGGTTCGACCGCACCAGCGGCACCGACCGCAGAATCCCCAGCCGCACCAGCGGATGAGAAGCCCGCCGCTCGATCGCCACAAAAGCCGCCAGAAAAGCCAGCCCCCCACCAAACGTGAAGACCGTGACCCAAACACCATCCCCAGGATGCTCCAACCGCACCACGCCATAGACAAGCAGCAGCATCGCCCCCGTAACGCTGAACGCCCCCGCGAGGTCGAAGCCCCCCTTCGGCCGCTTCGGCAGCACCCGCTCGTCCTTGATCAGCGGGATCGCCGCCAGAAGGATCACCGCCGACAGCGCGACGGGGGCGAAGAAGACCCATCGCCACCCCAGCGAAGTGAGCAAACCCCCCACCACGAGCCCAAGCGAGAACCCGCCCGCCCCCACACCGGCGTAAATCCCGAACGCCTTCGTCCGCCGCGGCCCCCGGGGGAAGTTCCCCGCCACCAAAGCCAGCCCCGCCGGAGCCATGAACGCCGACGCGACCCCCGTCACGAACCGCGCCATGAGCAGCATCCACGCCTCGGTGGCGAACCCGCCCAGCCCCGAGAACACGATGAACACGCCCATCCAGAACAGGAACATCCGCCGCCGCCCCAACAGGTCGGCAGCCCGTCCCCCCAGCAGCATGAACCCGCCGTATCCGAGCACATAAGCGCTCACGACCCCGCTGAGCATCCCCGTGGACAGCCCCAGATCGGCCCTGATCGACGGCAACGCCACGTTCAGCATCGCGATGTCGATCCCCTCCAGGAACACGGCCCCGGCGAGCACCAGCAGCACAGCCCAATCCCGCGCGCCCAACCGTTCGTCCACTGCGGACAAGAGCCCTCGACCTCCTTGGTATCCCAGGCGACTGCCAGTTCCTTCTTGTAACCAACAGCATCGTCGGACACCATGGGCTCATGGAAGAGGGCACATCAGAGTTCCCCGGTCACCGCGGTGATACCGCCCCTGAGTTCGACGTTCTCAACTGGGACGTCCGCGAGGACTGCGAGGTGCGCCAGATCCTCGACCGCGTGGCCGACAAGTGGTCCCTCCTCGTCCTGGCCATCCTCGAACAGCGCTCCTCCATGCGCTTCACCGAGCTCCGCCGCAAGATCGACGGCATCAGCCAGCGCATGCTCACCCGCACCCTGCGCCACCTGGAACGCGACGGCCTGGTCAAACGCACCGTCCACCCAACCGTCCCCCCACGCGTCGACTACGAACTCACCCCGCTGGGCGCCACTCTCCACGACACCATCCGCGCCCTGGTCACCTGGACCGAACGCCACCAGAACCAGATAGCCGCCGCCCGCACCGCCTACGACGCCCGCATAGCCGACGAGGCCGCAGCCGCCGCCAAACTGGCCGCCGACCGAGAAACCCCACCCCCCAACACCCTCCGCCCCTGACAGCTGCCCTAGGGGGTGGGTTTGGGGTGGGTGAAGTGGCGGCGGTATTGGGTGGGGGTTAGGCCGGTTTGGTGGCGGAGGCGGGTGCGGAGGTTGGCTGCTGTGCCCAGGCCGGTGAGGTGGGCTACCTGGTCCAGGGGGAGGTGGTCGCGTTCTAGCAGGCGGCGGGCTCGGTCGAGGCGTTCGTTGGTGAGCCAGGCCAGAGGGGTCGTGCCCAGCTGGGCGGTGAAACGGCGGTGGAGGGTGGCGGGGCTGACGGCGGCCTGGCGGGCCAGGGCGGTGACGGTGAGGGGCTGGTCGAGTCTTTCGCGGGCCCAGGCCAGGACGGGGGCCAGGGAGGTGTCGGGGGTGGGCGGGAGGGGGTGTGAGATGAACTGGCGTTGGCCGCCCTCGCGGTGGGGGGCGAAAACCAGGCGGCGGGCGACCGCGTTGGCGATCTCGGCGCCGTGGTCGCGGCGGATCAGGTGCAGGCCGAGGTCGAGGGCGGCGGCGCTGCCCGCGGAGGTGAGGACGTCGCCGTCGTCGACGTAGAGGACGTCGGGTTCGAGGAGGACGTCGGGGTGGCGGGTGGTGAACGCCTCGGCCCAGCGCCAGTGGGTCGTCGCTCTGCGGCCCTTGAGGACGCCTGCGGCGGCGAGGGTGAAGGCTCCGGTGCAGAAGCTGACCAGGCGGGTGGTGTCCGCGGCCTCGGCGATGGCTTCGAGGACCTCGGGGGGTGAGTCCGCGAGGGGGTCGGGGCGGTTGGGGACGATCACCGTGTCGGCTCGGGCGAGTTCGGAGAGGGGGGCGACGTCGGTGAGGGTGAACATGCCCAGGTGCATGAGGACGGAGGGTGTCGCGGCGCAGAGGGTCAGGTCGTACCAGCGGCGGTTCAGTTCGGGACGGCGCAGGCCGAACAGCTCGGTGGCGACGCCCAGTTCGAAGGGGTTGGAGCCCTCGTCGACGAGGACGGCGACCCGGTGCGAGGATCCATGCGACATATGCGATTCCTAGCACTCGTGGGTGCGGGCGGCCAGTGGCGACCATGGACGGGTGACTCAACCCATTTCGCTTGAGGCGGCCCTGGGCCGGATCGAGGCTCTGTGGAGCCCGCACATCGTCAGCCAGGTCAACGACTACGACGTACGGATCGCGAGAGTGGCGGGCGAGCATGTCTGGCACGCCCACGATGACACCGACGAGTTCTTTCTCGTCCTGGACGGGGAACTGGAGATCGCACTGCGACGTAATGGGGGCGAGGACGCCGTTGTGCTGCCTCGCGGATCGGTCTTCGTGGTGCCGCGCGGTATGGAGCACCGTCCGTCATCGCGGGACGGGGCCTCGATCCTGGCCTTCGAGCCCACCGGGACGCTCAGTGTCGGAGACCGCCATGACCCGGTGCCCGACGGTGTCGATGTCACCACCGGGCATTTCCTGCTCTAGGTGCCGCAGGTAGTCGTCGATCTCCTGGGGGCAGACGGCGCCGGGCTGGGCCTGCTCGGCACCGGGACCGGCACGTTGACGTTCAGCCTTCTGTCCGTCGCCCTGGGCGTCGGTATGGGCGGCGATCGCGCCCACGCAGGCCGCGGGCGTGCTGGCCGTGGACGGTCTGCATGTCGCGGGCTATGTGGCCGCCGCCGCTGGATCGGTCAGCTAGGACGGCGTAGCAGCGGCAGCACGACCTCGTCCAGGATCTGGACGATGGTCTCCTGCGGGACGGGTGCGCCCTCCACCAGGAAACGGAACATCACCATCTGGTGGCCGAGGTCGGCGAGGTGGCCCTCGACGCGGGCCGGGTCGAGCTCGCCGGCCTCGGCGGCGGCCCTGAGCAGGGCGCGGAGTTCGCGTCCGCGCGGTTCGAACACGGTCGCGCGCAGGGCCGCCAGCAGCTCGGGCTGGTGGTGGGTCTCGCTCAGCAGCGCGCGCATCGCGGCTCCGCCCGGCCCGGCGAGCCCCATCGCGAGTCCGTTGAGCAGCCGGAGCAGGTCGGCGCGGACGTCGCCGGAGTACACGGGGACGGGCCCGGACGGGAGCCCGTTCATCACGGTGTCGAGCACCAGCGCGTCCTTGGTCTGCCAGCGCCGGTAGAGCGGCCCCTTCCCGGTTCCCGCCCGCGCGGCGACGCCCACCATGGTCAGCCCCGCGTATCCCGTCTCGGCCAGCTCGGCCAGCACGGCGGCGTAGATGGCCTGGAGCAGTTCATCGCCCCTGCGGCGCGTGCGTCCCGCCATTGCTCACCCCCATTGATCCCCTAGGGGATTATTCAGGGGAGGGCGTGCTTGTGTCCCTCGGCCCTCTGCCGCACTCTTTAAGAGACATCAGAGTCTCTTATAAGGGTGGGTCATGCCGAGTTCGATCAGAGCCGCGGACGTCCTCGCGGTCGCCTTCACGGTCTGGGCGGTGACGACCGGGGCGGCGTGGTTCCTCGGCTCGGAGGTCCAGGGCCAGGTTTCGGGCGTTCCGCTGGCGACCGTTGGTGCGGCTAGCCTCGCCGCCCTGGTCAGCCGCCGCCGGACGATGCTCGTCGCCCTTCATTGCGTGCTCATCCCGGTCCTGTTCGCCCTGGTGATCGTCGTGGGGTCGTTCCAGCCCTTCCTCGGCATGGCGCTCTCGACCGCGCTGCTGGTCGCGATCAAGCCGGCGTTCCCCCGGCTGCGGCCGCCCGCGCGCAAGCTCTGGCTGACGCTGCACGTGGCGTCGTCGTCGGCCTGGCTCGGCGCCTCGACCACGATGGCCGTGCTCAGCTTCGTGGGCCTGCTGTCCCCCGACCCCGGGGCTCGCAGGCAGGCGTATGCGTTCATGCACCTGCTCGACCTGGCCCTGGTGATTCCGATGGTGTTGCTGTCGATCGCCACCGGCCTCGTCCTCTCGCTGGGGACGCAGTGGGGCCTGCTCAACCACTGGTGGGTCGTGACCAAGTTCGTGATCGCACTGGCCATCGTGGCCACCGCCGCGGCCTGGGAGAACTTCCTGGTCCGCGGCCTGGCGGAGGCGGCCGCGGCAGCTCCGCCCGGAGACCCCGCCGGTCGCGACTGGAGCCTGGCCGCCTGCATGGTCGTGTTCGTCGGCCTGCTCCTGACCGCGACGGCGTTCTCCGTCCTCAAGCCCGGCGGGCGCACCAAGCGCGGCCGCCGTGACCTCAGGCGCGCCCCCGCGTCCGCCCGCGCCTGAGACTCCCCCCGATAAGGAGATCGAACATGACAGAGACACAGCCCGACCGCCGCCGCGTCCTGCGCGGGACGGGTGCCGCCGCCCTCGGCGCGGGCCTCGTCGGACTGGGCGCCGCCGTGCCCGCCCGCGCGGAGGACGGGAAGCCGGACGCCCTCGCCGACCCCGTCGGCACCTGGCGCGGGACCGTCACGATGGCCGACCAGACCGAGGTGGCCCTGTTCACCTTCCACCCCGGCGGCATCTTCACCTCCTTCGCCGAGGGCATCCACATCGCCACCGGACGCTGGGAGGCCCTGGACGAGTTCACCGTCAGGTTCTCGCTCTGGCAGGTGCTGCCCAGCGACCTCCAGGAGGGCCCGCACAAGTACAACGGCGAGGTCCAGGCCATGCACATGGGCCGCGTGGTGGGTCAGGACCTGCTCAGCGAGGGGACCGGGCGGCTCATCGACATCAACGGCCGCGAGATCAGCCGCGGGGTCGTCCGCACCAGGCTCAAGCGCTACGGCCTGAAGCTCTTCTAGACGAGGTGGTCAGCGGTGGCGCCGTCCCAGGAAGATCGGGTTGGTGAGCGCCACCATGGTGTCCGGAGTGGTGGCGGTGGCCTGGGGACGGCGCACCTCCGCGCGCACGTAGGTGGAGTTGCGCGGTGTCGTCTGCCAGGTCACCGTCCCCTCGCCGGACGCGGGGAGCGCGGCGGTGAAGCGCTGCCCCTGCTCGCTCCACAGGCGCACGTGGCACCCGGGGGCGCCGCGCACGGTCAGCGTCACCGTGACCATGGCGTCGTCGTCGACCTCCAGCCGCTCGCCGATGCCCGCGCGGCGGCCGTTCGCCTCGGCGGTCAGCGACAGGTCGACCCCCGCGGACTCGGCGATCCACAGCCGTCCCGTCCGGACGCCCGCGAGGATGGCGCGGCGGTCCAGACCGTCGGCGTGGACGACGTTCTGCGGCAGCCCGATGACCTCGGGCTCGCGATGGGCGTCGCTGTTGCCGACGGCCGGGAGCCAGCGGCCCGAGCGCGCCTGGGACGCCAGCAGGTTGTCCCAGTCGGCCACCGACGCCGCGTCGCCCGCGTCCCACGGCCCGTTCCAGACCTCGACGGCGTCCATGCCCGCGAACCCGAACTTCCACGAGCAGCCGACGCAGGGCCCGAAGGGGTGCGCGGCGACGGCCAGCCCGCCCGCGCGGTGGATCTCGCGGACGAAGCGCGGCAGCCCGCCGTCGACCGCGCGGTAGCGCCAGTCGACCCAGGCGCCCGCGGGCAGGCCGAGTGCGGTGTAGTGCCCGTTGCGGGTGGTGACCTCCTCGCCGTCGATGATCAGGAGGTCGGGGCCCGCGAACTCGCCCCAGACGCCGGACGCGGTGGTGGTGTTGTGCTCGGTGCTGACGATGTAGTCGAGCTTGGCCGCGCGCGCCCCGGCGGCGAGCTCGGCGGGCGTGCGGCGCCCGTCGGAGTGGACGGTGTGCAGGTGCATGTCGCCCCGGTACCAGGCGCGGCCGCGCCCGGTGGCGCGGTGCGGCGCGGGCTTGGGGACGAACGGCGTGCCGTCCGGCCCGGAGGTCAGCTTGACCGTGACGGTCCAGTTCAGGCCCTGCGGGTGGACGGTGTAGGGCCCGAGGATGATGTGCCAGGTGCCGCGCCGCACGCGTCCGGGCACGTAGCCGGGCGTGGCGTCGGACGCCGCGATCGTGAACTCGGTGCGGGCGCCGCCGGACCAGCCGCGGAACCCCTTCTCGTTGCCGAGCTCGTAGCCGTTCTCGTCGAAGATCCCGATGTCGAGCGCGTTGCCGGACTGCCCGGCCGGAGGCGCGGGCCGGTCGTAGGAGTAGGTGACGGTGATCCGGTTGACCCCGCTCGGGACCTCGACCGGCACGTAGACCCAGTCGGGGGCGCCGTAGCCGATCCGGCCCGTGATCGTCCTGGTCTGCTCGGTCCCGGGGTCGGCCTGCGCGAACCCCAGCGGATCCATCACCACCGCCGCGCCCGCGGCCGCGCCGGTCAGGAAAAGCCGGCGGGGAACCTCGCCCATCTCCATCGCCACCTTCCAGAGGTCGAGCCGTCAGGCTTGGGCCCGGCGGTTACCGCCGATCGTCCACCCACCGGACGCCACGTGGCGATCAGCCGTCGTCCCGGTTCGATGATGACCCCGCGGCACCCGGGCGAACCCCCGTAACGTTGATCTTCGTGGGTGAAACGAACACGACGGAAGAATCCGCCCTGATCGAGGCGCCGGTCGAGCTGCTGCCCCCGCTGCTGGTCGACCCGCCGTGGACGCGGGGCGGCGAACCGGTCGTCCTGAAGGGCTTCAAGCGTCCGAAGGACCCGGTCGTCCTGGAATGGCGGCCCGGCGAGCGCGAGGCGTGGCTGGAGCGGCCCTACGCCAAGGGCTACGTGCGCCGTCCGGCGGAGGACACCGACTGGCCCGCGCTGGCCGCGTCCTGGCGCGACGGCGTGGACGGCCTCCGGGACGACGACTGGCACCGGCTGATCGGCCTGCTGCTCACGGGCCCGGAAGAGCTGGGACGCGACCTGCTCGACCGGGACGTCCTCCTGGACGCCAAGGGCAAGCCCCGCGACGTCTCCGAACTGCGCCTGTCCCTGGACGGCATCGTCGCCCGCCACGGCCTGGCCGCGTACCGGCTGGCGCTCGCGGTGGCCAGGTTCCGGGCCTCGCGCGCCGAGGACCTGATGCCGTTCCTGAGCGCGGACGTCGCCGCGCTGATGGTCAACGTCTTCGACGAGCACCGCGACGGCGCCCCGCAGGAGTGGTTCGCCCGGCACGGGCTGCCGACCGTCCGCCTGATCGTGCCGGACGCGCTGCGCAAGCCGGGCCCCAAGCGGGCCAAGGCCGAGGCCGCCCTGCGCCTGCTGGCCCGGCTGCACGGGCACGACGCCGTCGTCGAGGCCGCGCGCCACCATGGCGACGCGGCGGCCGAGGCGATCGCGGCGCTGAAGACCGACCCCCTGGACCAGTACCCCGACCCGCTGCCGGAACTGGGCGCGGGCATCGTCCCGGAGAAGCTCCCGCGCCTGTTCCTGGAGGGCGGCGAGCTGGCCCTTCCGCATTCCGCCACCCGTCACTTCCTCTCGATGCTGTCCTTCTGTACGCCCGAGGTCGTCTACCCGGGTGTCGACGCCGTCGCGGACCTGCTCGACCCCGCCGCGCTGGCGGAGTTCGCGTGGGCCCTCTACCGGGCGGACGACAGCCCGAAATGGGCCTCTCCGTGGGTCGCGCACGCGCTCCAGCGCTTCGGCGACGACGGGACGGCGCGCCGCCTCGCCCCCACCGTCCTGGGCTGGACGAAGGCCGACGCGTGGGACCTCGGGGGCGTCGCGGCGCTCGACGTCTTCACCGCGATCGGCACCGACGAGGCCCTCCGGCTGCTGCACCAGATCGTCCTGAAGGCCGAGGACGTCAAGCGGATCCGCCCCTGGGCGCGCGGCAAGCTGAACCGGGCGGCCCAGGCGCGCGGCATGACGGGGGAGCAGCTGGCCGACCGGCTCGTGCCCGATCTCGGCCTGGACGCCGACGGCACGCTGACCCTCGACTACGGCCCGCGCCGCTTCACGGTCGGTTTCGACGAGCGGCTCGTGCCCTTCGCCGTCGGCGCGGACGGCGCCCGCCACGACGCGCCGCCCGAGCCCGGCGCCGGGGACGACCCCGCGCTGGCGTCCGCCGCCCGCGCGCGGTTCGCCGAGTTGCGGCGCGCGGCGGGGTCGCTGGCGTCCGACCAGATCGGCCGCCTGGAGGAGGCCATGCTCACCGGGCGCCGCTGGACGTCCCGGGAGTTCGCCACGCTCCTGCTGGCGCACCCGCTGGTCGGCCACATCACCCGGCGGCTCGTCTGGCTGGCCGAGGAGGAGGACGGCACGACCGCCGCGTTCCGCGTCGCCGAGGACCGGACGCTCGCCGACGTCCACGACGGGGTCTACACGCTGTCGAAGACGGCGCAGGTCGCGCTGCCGCATCCGCTGCATCTGGACGGCGCGCTGCCCGCGTGGTCGCAGGTGCTGGCCGACTACGAGATCGTCCAGCCGTTCCCGCAGCTCGGCCGAGAGGTGCACGTCCTCACCGAGGAGGAGCGCGGGGCGGCCGAGCTCGCCCGCTTCGAGGGCGCCACGGCGCACTACGGCCGTCTGCTCGGGCTGACGAGGAAGGGCTGGGAGATCGGCCACAAGGAAAGCGGCGGTTTCCAACGCGCGCTATGGGCGGACGTCACCCCGGAGTTCCGCGTCACGGTGTCCATCGATCCCGGAATCCGCGTCCTCGCTCCGGACGACGCCCCGATTCAGCGGATCGAATCCGTCCGGCTCACGAAAAAGGGAACGACAACCATTTTCGGAGAAATGGACCGGGTGACCGCATCGGAGGTCGTGGCCACCCTCAGGGAAACGACCGGAATGAACGTCTAGAAAGGGACCGCCGGCCCGATGGTGAGGGCACCGGGCCGGCGGAGGCGTGCGATTCTCGGTGCGGCTACCGCTGCGACGCCATCCCCGTGACGGAGGTGATGCCGTTGGCCCAGAGGCGGTCGACGCGGGCGCGCTCGGTGGAGTTCGGCGTGGCGTTCTGGCACGACGGGCCGGGGCCGCCGCCCGACATCAGCTCGCTGCACGGGCCCGAGTAGTGGTCGGGCAGGCCCAGCACGTGGCCGGTCTCGTGCGAGGTGACGCGCGTGGAGTTGTACTGCTGGTTCTGCCGGTAGTCCAGGAAGATGTACCCGCGGCCGTGGCCGTCGGTCGAGGCGTACGAACCCCTGGAGTCGTTGCCCTCGCGGTAGTAGAAGCTGCCGCCGCTGCTGGTCTCCTGGAGCTGGACGTTCCGCACGGAGCTGTTCCAGATCCGGGTGCTGGAGGCGATCTGCGACCGGAACGTGGGCGCCTGCGACGCGCGGTACCGGACGGTCACGACCTGCAACCTGGGGTTGGCCTTGCGCTGCGCCTTGACGTCGGCCATCACGGCCGCGAAGAAGGCGCGCTCGGCCTGGGTGTCCTGGGTGGACTTCTCCCAGGACGTCCACGTCCACTCGGCCTTGGCGGCCGGGGCCGCCGCGGCGGCGGGAAGCGTGGCCGCGGCGCCACATGCGGCGACGGCCGCGAGCACCGTGGCGATCCTTGCGGTGGTCCTCATGGTGTCTCCTTAGTTCGTCACGCCGTGGCCGCTCGAAGGGCGGGGTGGGGTCGGCGCTCGGTGGGGTGAACTCTGGATGGACACAGCCTGGAATGAACCGATTCGAAATAGCAGTTGTCACTTGGCGATAGCGCGGTGCTATATACCGCCGCCTGATATCCCGCTCAGGTACGGGTCGGGCTCGGTGACTTCGGCAGAAGGGCGACGACGCTCGGTTGCAGAAGCGGCCGGACCTTTTCGTAGGGCGCCTCGAAATTCTGTATCCGGCAGCCATCGCTGCCGCCGACGATATAGGAGAGCCGGAACACGGACGGGGTGAAGAAGGCGCTCATGGCGGCTCTGCCGGCGGCCACGCCGGTCCCCGGGCGCGGGAAGAAGTCCTCGCGCTTGAACTCGCCGTTGCCCTGACTGCAGTGCTGGTCCCACCGCGGTTGCTCATCCGCGGGCTGCTCGACGGCGTTCTTCAGCTTGCCCAGCCCCTGGGGAGTCAGCGTGGCGGGGAGGAAGACGTCGGTCGCGGTCAGGCGCTTGCCGGTCTTCAGGTCGATCGTCACCACCTCCCCTCCCGGGTGCCCGTCGGCTTTCTGGCAGTTGTCGCTGGTCAGTTCGTAGCGGACCGAGACGAGTCTGGGGCCGCGCAGCCCGGCGGTGGCCTTGGTGCTCGCGATGTAAGGCGTGCCCTGGCAGTACTGGAGCGAGCCGCTGCTTCTCACGCCCCTGAGCAGGTCGTCGATCGGTGAGTGCAGGGTCGTGTTGATCCGCCGTTCGAGCGCGGGGTCGTCCAGACCGCTGACCTTGAAGTACTGCGCGTTCTGCAACACGATCGGGGTGCCCGCGATCCGCTCGTTCTGCGACGCGAGCGTCACGTTCGCGATGGGCGCCGGCTTCTTCTCCGTCGAGTCCTGGGTCGCGTAGTACCCGACTCCGGCCGTCGAGGCGACGACGGCGGTGCCCGCCACCGCCAGCGTGCCCTTGCCGGCGGCGGTGGCGAGCAAGCCCTTGCCTCCGGCGGCGGCGGCGGTGGCCGAGCCACTCGAACCGGCCGCCGCACCCGAACCGCTCGCGGCGACGCCCGAACCGGCCGCGACACTCGAACCGGCGGCGGCGCTGGAGCCGATCGTCATCGCCCCGAGTGGGAACAGCGCCGCCAGCGCGACGGCACCGGCGGCGAGCGCGCGCACGCCCTGCTGTTCCCAGTCGATGCCGTAGGCGGCCACGGCCGCCGACTCCAGCTCGGCGACGAACGCGGCGGCACCCGGGGGCCGCTCGCCCGCGTCCTTGGCCATGCCCCGGGTCACCAGGGAACGCAACGGCGCGGGAATGTCGCTGACATCGACCTCGGCGGACAAGTGCTGGTTCATCAGCGCGAGCCGCTCGCCCGCGACGAACGGCCGGTGCCCCGTCACGCACTCCACGAAGACGCACGTCGCGGCGTAGACGTCGGTGGCGGGCGACGCGGGCTCGCCGCGCCACTGCTCGGGCGCCATGTACGCGGGCGTCCCGACGGCCGAGCCCTCGCCCGCCAGGACGGCCACGCCGAAGTCGACCAGCTTGCTGAGCCCGTCGCCGCGCACCATCACGTTGGCGGGCTTGTAGTCGCGGTGCACGACGCCGACGGAGTGCGCGGCCGCGAGCCCGAGCAGCGAGCCCTTCAGGACGATCAGCGCCGCCTCGGGCGTCAGCGCCCCGTGCTCGGTCAGCACCGTCTTGAGCGAGACCCCGTTGACGGCCTCCATCACGATCGCGGCGCCCTGCTCGCCCTCCACGAAGCGGTACAGCCGCACCACGTACGGGCTGGTCAGCCGCCCGAGCATCTGCGCCTCGGCCCGCAGGCCCTCCACGGCCCGGCGGTCGCCCCGGTTCAGGTACTTGATCGCCACCGGGGTCGGCGAGGTCTGGTGCCGGGCCAGGACGACCCGTCCCTGCGCACCCCGGCCCAGTTCCCGGTCCTCGACGAACTCCGCAAGCCGCCATTCCGTCATCGCACGCTCACCCGATCCCTTGTTGATCAGGCATTCCAGCAGAAGTTCCGGCGCTCCGCCACATGAGCGCCTGGGCCGTCCCACGATGGGATACTTCAGCGGTGTCGGGAGCCGGGGTGGACGTTCTCGTTCTCGGACCGGTCCTGGTCCGGCGTGATCCTCCCCTGCACGTCGCCAGGCCCCTGGAGCGCGCGCTCGCGGCCCGGCTGGCGCTCGCGGGCGGGCGTCCCGTCCCCGACGACCGCCTGGCCGCCGACCTGTGGGGCGACCGGGAACTGGCCCGTCCGGCCGAGCGGCTGCGGGTCCTGGTCTCGCGGCTACGCTCGACCCTGCGCGCCGAGGTGCTCAGAACCCCCGCCGGATACGCGCTCGCGTCCCGTCCCGCCGATCTGGACCAGGCCAGGGCCGCCGCCGACCGCGTCCACGCCGCCCTCCGGGCGGGCGACCACCGGACGGCCCGCGACGCCGCCGACGAGGCCCTGGGCCTGTGGCGCGGGCCGTCGCTGGCCGACATCAGGAACGTCCCGTTCGCCGGGGTCGAGGGGGAACGCCTCGACGCCTGGCGGCTCGACCTGCGGATCGAGCGCCTGGCCGCCGAGCTCGAACTGGGCCCGCCCGCCCGGGCCCGCGCCGAGCTGGGCGAGATCGCGGCGGACCACCCGCTCAACGAGCGCCTGGCCTGCCTGCTCGCGCTGGCCCTCTACCGCGAGGGCCGCCAGGCCGACGCGCTCGACGGCCTGGCCCGGCTGCGCCGCGCCCTGGCCGACGAGCTCGGCGTCGACCCCGCGCCGCGGACCGCCGAGCTTGAGCTGCGCCTGCTGCGCCAGGACCCGTCCCTCACTCCGCGGGCGGCCGTCCGGACACGGGCCGCCACCTCGACGTCCTTCGTC
Organism: Spirillospora sp. CA-294931; assembly: GCF_050946795.1. Taxonomy (GTDB): domain Bacteria; phylum Actinomycetota; class Actinomycetes; order Streptosporangiales; family Streptosporangiaceae; genus Spirillospora. The sequence goes on along the minus strand of NZ_CP192006.1, from coordinate 8,779,301 downwards.
GGCCGGGACGCCGAGCTCGCCGACCTGAACGCGCGGCTCGCCGGGCCCTGCCTGGTGACGCTGCTCGGCGAGCCCGGCGTCGGCAAGTCGCGCCTGGCCGCCGAGGCCGCCGGCGCGGCGTCCCGTCCCGTGACCCTGGTCGGGCTGGCCCCGCTCAACGGCCCGGACGCGGTGCTCGAGGCCCTGGCCACGGCCACCGGGGCCGACGCCGACACCGCCGCGATCGCGGCGGAGCTCGACGGCCGCCTGCTGCTGCTCGACAACGCCGAGCATCTGATCGAGGAGGCCGCCGAGGTCGTCGCGGCCCTCAAGGGCCACGCGCCGGGGCTCGCCGTGCTCGTCACCTCCCAGCGCCCGCTCCTGATCCACGGCGAGGAGCCGATCCGTCTCAGGCCGCTCGCGCCCGAGGCCGCCGCCCGCCTCTTCGCCGAACGCTGCGCGCCCGACGCCCGCTGCGACCCCGCCGACCTGGCGACGATCTGCACGGCCGTCGACGGCCTTCCGCTGGGCGTCGAGCTGGCCGCCGGGCTCACCCGGACGCTCACCGTCCCCCAGCTCGCCGAGCGCGTGAACGACCGGCTGCGGCTGCTCACCGGAGGCGGGCGCGACGCCCGCGCCCGCCACACCAGCCTCAAGGCGGCCCTCGACTGGAGCCACGAGCTTCTCCCCGAACGCGAGCAGACCGTCCTGTGCCGGGTCGCGGTCTTCAGCGGCGGCTTCCAGCTGGAGGCGGCCGAGCGCGTGGCCTCGCCCGGCCTCGACCCGGGCGACATCGCGCCCGCCCTGACCGAGCTGGTCGACCGCAGCCTCGTCACCGTCGACGGCGGGACGGGAACGCGCCGCTTCTCGCTGCTGGAGACCGTCCGGCACCACGCCCTGGCCCGGCTGCCCGACGGGGACGCGATCCGCGCCCGCCATCTCGCCTGGTGCCTGGACCATGTGCGCGCCGCGGGCGAGCCCGACGACTTCGCGTCCGCCGGCGCGGTGACGGCCGTCTTCGCCGAATGGCCGAACCTGCGCGACGCCCTCGACCGCGCCCCCGGCACACCCCGCGCCGCCGACGCCCTCCGCCTGGCCCTGGAACTCCACACCCCGTGGCTCATCCGCGGCTGGTACGGCGAGGCGCGCCGGTATCTCGCCGCCCTCGCCGACGCCGAGGGCGCCACCGCAGCCGAGCGCGCGACCGCCCTCAGCGACCACGGCTTCACCAGCGCGATGGTCGGGCACCTGGACGAGGCCGCCGGCCTCCTGGAACGCGCCGCCGAGCAGGCCGGGCGGGCCGGCGACGACGACCTCACGATGACCGTCCTCTATCACCGGGGCATCGTCGACATCGAGCGCGGACGGTTCCGCGACGCCTTCCCGTCCCTGCTCAAGGGCGAGGAACTCGCCCGCGCGGCCGCCCACGAGCAGCGCCTGTCCGCCTTCGCCGACGCCCTCGGCACGCTGCATCTGTGCACCGGCGACCCCGCCGCCGCCCTGGAGCGCTACCGCGCGGGGGTCGCCACCGACCGCGCCCTCGGCGACGAGCACGGCCTGGCCCGGGGGCTGAGCAACCAGGCCCAGGCCCTGATCGACCTGGGCCGTCCCGTCGAGGCCGTCGAGACCGCCGACGAGTCCGACCGCTACGCGCGCAGGCTCGACGACCGCCACATCCTTCCCCTCAACGAGGTGATCCGGGCCCACGCGGCACGGGCCGGGGGCGACCTGGCCGCCGCCGAAGCCCATCTCCGCAAGGCCATGGCCGAATCCGACGCTCCGGGCATGGCCCACATCGACCTGGCCGCCGTCCTGGTCGCCCAGGGCGCGCTCCCCGAAGCGGGCGGCCTCCTGGAAGAGATCGAATCGGCGACGACGCCCCGGAGCACCCCCTGGCTGGCCGCCCAGACCGTCGCCGCGTCCCTGGCCGAGGCGCGGGGCGACGAGCCCGAGGCCGGACGGCTGACCCGCCTGATGGCCGACCTCCGCGCGGCCACCGGCTTCGCCTGGGTCCGCTACATCAGGCACGGATCCGGATGATCTCGCGCCGGTAGCCGCGCGGCCCCGTGAGACGCCACAGCAGCCGGGGGACGAGGGGCAGCCTGGCCAAGAAGGCGGCGGCCTCCTCCGGGTCGGCGTCCTCCAGGATCGCGCCGAGGACGATCAGCCGGCGCCGCCTCGGAATGGACCGCAGGCCCCGCTCGCCCAGCCGGTTCCACTGCGCGACCGACAGGTGGTCGGCGGCCAGGGGGAGCACGTAGCGCTCCTCCTCGTCCAGGTGCTCCTCGATCAGGGCGCCGAGGTCGTCCAGGGCGTCCGCGAGCGCCCCCGCGGGCCAGGTGGGCAGCAGGGCACGGATCTTGGTGACCTGCTCGGCGATGCGTTCGTGCTGCTCCTCCATCCGGGCGAACAGCCTCGGATCGCCGCAGTCGCAGTGCCGCAGCGGAGGCCACAGCAGCTCGTCCTCCCCGGCGTGGTGATGGTGCAGCACGTCGAGGTACTCCAGGACGTGGCCGGTCAGGACCGCGGCGCGGCCGGGATCGGCGCCCGCCTCCCGGACGAGTTCGGCGGCGAGCCGGAACTCGCGGCGGAAGACGCGGTGCACGACGACCATCTCGTGGGTGTCCGGACGTTCCATGCTCGCTCCCTTCGGACCCGGCCGGCTAGCGGACCCGCACACGCGAAGCCTTGGAGGACGACCCCGCCCAGCTGCCGTTGCCCCGGAACTGGGCGCCCCAGTCGCCGGTGCTCCGGGCGGTGAAGCGCTTGACGAACCGGCCGTCGCGGCCGGTCGTGACGGTCGCGTAGCGGACCCAGGCGCGGGTCCCGGCCTTGCGGAAGTAGAGGATCACCGCGCCCTTCTGGTAGGCGGCCCAGTCGCCCGCGTAGTTCAGGCCCTTGAGCTGGCCCGCGACGGTGATCGCCCGGCCGCGCCGCACCGTGGCGGGCGACCCGGCGAAGCCCTTGAAGTAGGTCCCCCGGCGCACCTGGAACCCGCGGCTGCCCTCGGCGGTGTCGGCGTTCTCGTCCAGCGCGGTGACGCGGACGCTGTACGCCCCCGGGGCGTCGACCCAGTTGACGGTGCCGAACCCCGTCCAGGTGTTCGGACGCCCGGTCGGCCGCAGCGAGGTCACCGTGCCGCCGCCGTGCCCGGCCTGGTTGACCTGGGCGCGGACGTGGCGGGCCCCGCCCGCGACCACCGTGATGGTGAACCGGCGCTCGGCCCTGCCGGTCAGCACGACCGTGGCCGGGTCGACGGCGATCGAGACGATGGACGGCGCGGCGTCCCGGGCCCGCTCCTCGGCGTGGACGGCGGCGAACCCCGACCCGGCCAGGACGGCGGCCGTCCCGGTCGCGAGCACTGCGATGCGGTTCATGCGATGACCCCTCTCGTTCGGTGCGATACGCCGATCGTCGAGTGGTCGCGTCTCACCGGCCTCTCACCGCCCTTTCACGGCGTGAACCTGGACTCCCTCCGCTACTCCACGGTGCCCGACCGCCCCGACCCGTCCGACCCCGGCCTCCTCGCCCTGGACACCCCGGTCGCGCGGGAACTCTTCGAGCGGCTCAAGAGGGATTCGTGACCTTCAGGGGATCAGCGAGCCGAGGTCGGTCAGGGCCTCCGAGACCAGGACGGGGTCGGCCGGGCGCGTGGACGAGGTGAGCCGGACGCCGGTCAGGCGCTGGCCGCGGTGTTCCTCCGGGCCGCCGACCAGGCCCGGGTCGAGATCGGCGACCAGGCGGCAGCCGTCGCCGAGGTCGCGGGACAGGCCCTCGGCGTCGGTGCGGGCCCAGCCCCGCCGGAGCAGCGCGTAGGCGCGGCGGACGACCACCTCGGACCCGTCGAAGCGGGCGATGCGCCGCTCCCGCAGCTCGTCGCCGGTGATGGCGTAGGTCGGGCGATCGAGCTGCGGGAAGGGCTGGAGGAGCTCGTAGTCGTCCAGGACCTGCCGCCAGGCGGCGAGCGCGCCGCCCAGCTCGGCGGGGTGCGCGATGCCGAGGGAGGCGGCGCCGGGGAGTGTGAAGGCGGCGTCGTGGACGTCGGCGAAGCCGCGGTCTTCGGCGATGCGGAACGCCGTGCCGTCGTCGGTGAGCCAGACGAGCCGCCGGGCGATGTGCCAGACCAGCGGGTGCCGGACGAAGAGGTCGTGGAACTCCGGGGCGCTCCAGCGGCGCCGCTGGACCATGGCCGACTCCAGGCGGCGCAGCTGGTCGGCCGAGGTCTTCTTGGCGACCTGCTTCATCGAGGAGAAGCGCTGGTAGGCCGCCGGGGCAAGGTCGGGGTCGTCGCTCGCGGACGGGCGGGGGAGCGTCCTGCGGCGGCCTCCGTCCTCGTCGATCACCAGCGGGGTGAGGCCCTGGTCGAAGCCGACGGTGAAGCGGCGCGGGCCGTAGTCGAGCGTCATGGTGCCGTCGGGGTCGAGCCCGAAGTCGGGCACCAGCCGGTCGGCCAGGCGCTCGGGCGTCAGGCCCCGATGGGCCGCGATCTCTTCGATCTTGTCTTTCGCGCGGGTCTTGAGCCCCTTGAACCGCAGTCGCTGGGTGAGGGCGTTGAGCCGCATCAGCGCCATGTCGGTGCCGATCGCCGCCAGCGCGTCCAGCCCCCGGACCGCCTTGGCGTGACCGCCCGCACCCGGCCAGACGCGGACGCGCTCGGCCAGGCACCGCGCGGTCTCGTCGTCGCCGAGCCAGCCGAGCTGGTCGAGGGCCCACCCGTCCCGGGCCGCGCCGCCGCACCGCTCCCACCGTTCGAACAGCGCCCAGGCGAACTCGGCCAGCGAGCGGTGGTTGCAGGTCGCGCGGACGATCTCGACCCCGGCGTAGACCTCGCCCGGCTTCGAGAGGGCCAGCATCGTGATCACATGGGCGGTGGCCGAGAGCGGCAGCGCGCGCTCGCGCCCCCGCAGCAGGATCTGCGGGAGCATCCCCGGGTTCGCCCAGGCGGGCGGTGCGGGGACGCGGGACGGCAGCAGGTGCAGCGGGTCGGCGTCCAGCATCGCGCCGATCGCCGCGGCCGCCGCGTCGCCGAACTCCCGCGCGGCCTCGACGACCTCCTTGGCGCCCGCCTGGTCGGCGATGAGACGCAGCGCCCCCTCGGCCTGCCGTCGCGGCTCGCCGCCCCGGCCCAGCGCGGCCGGGACGAGCATCCGCGCGGCCCCGCCGCCGTGGCGGCCGAACCAGGCGAGGGCGGCCTGCCGGACGGTCGCGCGCCGCGCGAGCCACTCGGCCATCAGCCCCGCGATCTCGGCGTTCAGACAGGGCAGCAGCATCCTGGCGAACCCGGCGGGGTTCCGCCGCGCGGCCGTCACCGCCAGGGCGACCGCGTCGAGCTCGTACCGTCCGACCAGGCACTTGAGCGAGGGGGCGTGGTCGATCTCCCAGACGGCGTCGCCCGTCCCGCCCGCGAGCAGCGGACGGATCAGCGCCTCGGGCCCGCGCACGGCCAGGTCGATCGAGAAGCGGCGCTCGGACCGCTCCCGCTCGATCGCGTCGGCCCAGTCGGTGTCCGGTGGAAAGCGGTCGGCCCAGTACGGCCTCTGGTACGCCGACCACGCCTCGCGCTCGCCGGGTATCCAGCCGAGGACGGTGCCGGCGGGCGGCACGAGACCGTCGATGACGACGGGCTCGCCCGCCTCGCGCCGGAGCGTCCAGGGCGGCTCCACCAGGACGCGGGGCAGGTCGCCCGGCGCGGCGTCGGGGACGAGCGCCTCGCCCGGCGGGACGGGCGACGCCAGCTCCGGATGGGCGCGCGTGTGGTCGGCGAGCAGGCCGGAAGCGCCGGAGGCGGCCAGCAGCCGCAGCGCCCGCGCCGGGAACCGCGTCATCGCGGTGAGGAGCGCGGCCATCGCGTCGTCGTCGCCGCGGCGGTCGACCAGGGCCTGGAACGCCGCGTCGGCGGGGATCACGGCGATGACGTCCAGCAACCGCCGGGTGTCGGCGGGCCGGAAGCGCTCGGTGTCGACGGCGTCCACGAGCAGGGGGAGGGCGTGGACCCCGGCGGCGTCGGCGAGGGTCACGGCCACGCTTGCGATGCCGTCGTAGAAGTCGAGCGGATTCTTCCCGGCGAGGTGCGCCGGGGTGCTGACGGTGTGGCGTCGCAGCCACCAGGTCGCGGCCCAGTCCTCGTGGACGGCCCGGTCGTCGATCCAGCCGAGCTCGGTCGGGACGAGGTAGGACACGACGACCTCGCGCGGCGCGTCCCTCCGGTGCGCGCCGAGCCGCTCGACGGCCTCCTGGTAGACCTCCTCGCTCGCCGCGGCCAGTAACGTGCGCATGCGCTTGGCGGCCTTGCGGCCGAGGTGGAGGGAAGCGCCGTCCAGAAGGCGGAAGCGCGACCCGGGACCGCCCGGCACCTCGGCCAGGAGCGTGCTCAGCTCGACCAGCGCGCACGCGGCGAAGGCCGCGCCGCGCTCGCCGACCCAGGCGTCGACCAGCGTGCACTGGTGGTCGTCGTCCGGCCACACGCGATGGTCGTGCTCGACCTCGACGGCGGCCCTCGGCCGGGCCCAGGTGGCCAGCGCGAGCCCGGCGGCCCCCGCCGGGTCGTCCTCGCCCGCGAGGTGGCGCACCGCGCCGTCGCGCCACCGGGCCTCGGCGTCGATCACGGCCGGCAGCGTCGCGGCGTCGGGCCATGCCTCCCGCGCCAGCGCGCGCGTTCGCGCGGCCGCGCTCCTGTCGAGCCGGACGCCCACCCCGGGCGACCCGCCTCGGCGCGGGTGCAGATGGCGGCGCAGCGCGGCCGGGAGCACCAGGACGTCCTCGTCCGCCAACGCGGAGCCTTCGTCGCTCACGGCGCCCCACCGTAACGGCCGTCGCCGACAATCGCCGATCACCCCTCAGGCGGTGAGTTTCGCCTGGCCCGTCTCGGGGTCATACGGGAACGAGACATGCTGGTGGATCATCTTCCAGCCGTCGCCGGTGCGCTGGAAGACGCGCGTGCCGCGCGACCAGGTCTCGACCGGCTCGCGGCCCGGTTCCCGCGCCACCATGCGGTTGAGGCCCCAGGTGACGGCGATGTCGTCGCGGACGACGACCTCCAGGTCGGGGACGTCCCAGCGGAACGCCCCCTTGGCGGCGGCGAGCCCGTTGGCGCATACCTCGCGGATGGCCTCGACTCCCGTATAGGCGAGCGGGATCTCGTGCTCGTAGGAGACCGCGTTGTCGGCGATCTTCGTCATCATGGCGTCCAGGTCCCGGGCCGCGGCGTCCCTGAACCATTCGTCGAACTCGCGGCGGATCTCCTGCTCGGCGTTCATCGCTCCTCCTCGTGTGCCAGGTGGGCGTCGAGCTTGGCGAAGCATTCGCGCCAGCCCTCGGAGTTCCCGTCGCGGACGGCGGCGGAGCCGAAGCCCGACTGCTCGAAGGTCATCTCGGTCTTGGTCCCGTGCTCGGCGAGGCCGACCGTCACCACGGTGTCGGGGCCGTCCTCGCCCGCGGGCCCCGGTGCTTCAGGGTGAAGACGAGCCGTTCGGGGTCCACGACCTCGCGGAACTCGCCGTACTCGCGGTAGGTCTCCCCATCGGGGGAGCGGTATTCCACGACCCAGTTCCCGCCCGGGCGGGCGTCCAGCTCGCTGCGCGTGACCGTGTACCCGTCGGGCGCGAACCAGGCGGCGACGTCCTCCGCCCGCACCCAGTTGCGGAAGACCAGGTCGCGCGGCGCGTCGAATACGCGGGTCACCGCGATGGTGTGTGTGTCGTCCTTCATCACTTGCTCCCGTTCTCCTCGTCCTGCTGTTCGGCGAGCCGTGCGTCGAGGCGGTCGAAGCGCTCCTCCCAGAGCCGCCGGTAGGAGCGGAGCCAGGCGTCGATGTCGGCCAGCGGCTCGGCCCGTATCCGGCTCGGCCTGCGCTGCGCGTCCCGTCCGCGGGTCACGAGCCCGGCCGCCTCCAGCACGGCCACGTGCTTGGACACCGCGCGCGGGGTCATCGCGAACGGCTCGGCCAGCTCGGTCACCGACGCCTCGCCGCGCAGCAGGCGGTCGAGGATCGCCCGCCGCGTCGGGTCGGCGAGCGCCGCGAAGGCCGCGCTGAGCGTGTCCCTCGACATTCAGAACCTCCAAGTTCCGGAACTACTTGGTACTGTACGAGCCTCCGGCGCGGACGTCAACGGCGGCTAGGCTCCGCCTTGATCGCGGGGAGGAAACGATGAGGGCAGTGGTGTACGACTCTTTCGGCGGGCCGCTCCAGGTCAGGGACGTCCCCGACCCGTCCGCGCCACCCGGGGGCGTGGTGATCCGGGTGGCGGCCACCGGCCTGTGCCGCAGCGACTGGCACGGGTGGCAGGGGCACGACGCGGACATCCGGACGTTCCCGCACGTCCCCGGCCACGAACTCGCCGGGACGATCGCGGAGTCCGGCACGGCCGGCTGGAAACCCGGCGACCGGGTGACCGTTCCCTTCATCTGCGCGTGCGGCCGGTGCCCCTCGTGCCTGGCGGGCGACCAGCAGGTCTGCGAGAGGCAGACCCAGCCCGGCTTCACCCACTGGGGCTCGTTCGCGGAGTACGTCGTCATCGAGAACGCGGACGTCAACCTCGTCCCGCTGCCCGAGAGCGTCTCGTACGCGACCGCCGCGAGCCTCGGCTGCCGGTTCGCGACCGCGTTCCGCGCCGTCCTCGCCCAGGGCAGGACCGCCCCCGGGGAGTGGGTCGCCGTCCACGGCTGCGGCGGTGTCGGCCTGTCCGCGATCATGATCGCCGTGGCGGCCGGTGCCCGGGTCGTCGCCGTCGACGTCTCACCGGACGCCCTGGCCCTGGCCGCCGACCTCGGCGCGTCCGCCGTGCTGGACGCCGCGGCGCTCGACGACGTTCCCGCCGCGATCCGCGACGCGACCGGCGGCGGCGCCCACGTCTCCCTGGACGCGCTCGGCAGCCCGTCCACCGCCCGCGCCTCGGTCGCCTGCCTCCGGCGACGCGGCCGTCATGTGCAGGTGGGCCTGCTCCCGCCCGCCGCGGGCCGCGCCGACCTGCCCATGGAGCTGGTCATCGCCTGGGAGCTGGAGATCCTCGGCAGCCACGGCATGCCCGCCCACGCCTACGCGCCCATGATGGCCATGGTCAGGTCCGGGGCCCTCACCCCCGATCGCCTCGTGACCCGCACCATCGCCCTGGCCGAGACCCCTGCCGCCCTGGCCGCGATGGACACCCCGGGCATCACGATGATCACTCCGTGACTGGCGGGCCTCGCTGACCCGGCTCACCGCCGGGGCGTGCCCGGGGGGTGGCTCGGCTTCCCCTCCATTTTCAAGTTATAGCGGAGAGGGGGGCTTGCGGCAAGACCCCGGTGACGGTTCACAATCGGTGCCGTAAGTGTCGTCAGTTGGGGGGGTAATTCGAATGCGGGCATTGCTGGCGAGTATCGGTTCGCGCGGGGACGTTCAGCCATTGGTGGCCTTGGCGCTGGAGCTTCGGGAACTCGGCCAGGACGCCCGGCTGTGCGTCCCGCCGGATTTCCGTGAATGGATCGAGGGTCTCGAAATTCCCGTGGTTCCCATCGGGCCCGAACTGCGGGGGACGGCGTCGGCCGGGCGGGCACGGCCGACGCCGGAGCAGTTGGTCCAGCTGGCGCGGGGGACGGTCGGCACCCAGTTCGACGTCCTTCCGGCGGCGGCCGAGGGGTGCGATGTGCTTGTCGCGGGCGGATACCTGCTGCTCGCGGCCCGTTCCGTCGCCGAGCGGGCGGGGATCCCCTACGTCCATGCGAGCTACTGCCCGATCACCCTGCCGTCGCCGCACCACGCGCCGCCTCCGCATGCGGGGTGGACGCCGTCGGCCGAAGCGGTCGGCCACACCGCTCAATGGGCCGAGGACGCCCAACGCTGGAACGCCATGTGGGGCGACGCCCTCAATTTCCATCGCGAGGCGGCGGCAATGGCGCCGGTCGCCGATGTTCGGGGCCATGTATTCACCGGCCGGCCGTGGCTGGCCGCCGATCCGACGCTCGGCCCCTGGCCCGGTTCGAGCGATCAGGACGTCCTGCAAACGGGCGCCTGGATAATGCGGGACGAGCGTCCGCTGCCGCCGGAAATCCAGGAATTCCTGGACGCCGGGGAGCCGCCGGTCTATTTCGGTTTCGGCAGCGTCCGCGCCCCCGAGGGCCTCGCCCGGGTGATGGTCGACTCGGCCCGCGCCCTCGGCCGCCGCGCGCTCGTCCTGCGCGGATGGACGGACCTCGCCCCGGTGGACGAAGGGCCCGACTGCGCGTCCATCGGCGAGATCAACCAGCAGGCGCTGTTCCAGCGGGTCGCCGCCGCCGTCCACCACGGTGGCTCCGGCACGACGACGACGGCCGCCCGGGCCGGGGCGCCCCAGGTCGTCATCCCGCAGACGTTCGACCAGCACTACTGGGCGCGGCGCGTCGGAGAACTCGGCATCGGCGCCGCCCACGCGCCCGTCCCGCCGACCACCGAATCCCTGACGGCGGCCCTCACGGCCGCGCTCGACCCGGGCACGGCGGCCCGCGCACGGATCGTCGCCGCCGAGATCCGCCCGGACGGCGCCCGGTTCGCGGCGGAACGACTGATTTCCTCCTGAACGTCGTGAAACGTTCACTTTTGAGCAGGGGCGGGACCGTACGGTGCACTGATGGAGAAAGATCGACTTTCGCGCCGGGCGGCGCTGGCGGGGCTCGCGGGGACGGCCGGAGCGCTCGGGCTGGGCGGCGGCACGGCGGTGGCCGCGCCGAGCGGGCGGCGGCTGCGGGTCCTGGTCGCGACGAACGAGCCGTGGGGGACCTACCACGTCAAACCGCTGCTGGCCGAGGCCGCGCGGCGCGGGTGGCGCCTGACCCAGCTCGTCCCGGACCTCGCGCAGATCAAGCCCGGCGACCCGGTCCCCGTGAGCACGCCGGAGGACGCCCCGCGCGCCGACCTGCTGGTCGTGACCGGCGCCGGGGACTGGCCGCTGAAGTGCGCGGCCCGGTTCGGGCGGCTGCCCGTCGTGGCCAGTTCGCTGGCCTATCTGGGCCCCAAGGAGGCGCCGGAGGCATGGCGGCTGCGGTGGCGGCTGCGCGCGGTGACCTCGTCGTCCCCTGCCGAGGGGCGCGCGTTCGCGGGGTACCTGGGCATCCACCGCCGGGTCCGGATCGTGGGGTCGCCGCAGACCGACGACCTGCCCGTGCGCAGGCCCGAGGCGGGGCTCGTGCTCGTCCTCACCAGCGTGACGCGTCCTGACGGCACCGGAGGCTCGGCTCCCGGGACGGAACTGCTGCTGGCGGCGGCCGAAAGACTCCAGTCCTCGGGCCGTCGCGTGCTGGTGGGGCTCCATCCGCGCGAGGACCGCCGGCTCTGGGAGCGGTACGAGATCAGTGCGGTGCCGTCGATCCAGGCCGCGGCGCGGGCGGAGGCGGCCGTCGGCATCCCCGGCACGGTCTTCCCCATGATCGCCGCAGTCGGGACGCCGGTGGTCGGGTGCGTCGACCCGGCGCTCACCGTCCCCCATTACCTGCTGGCGGTCTGTTCCTCGACGGTCGGCCAGGTCGCCGAGGTGGAGCGGGCCGTCGCCTCGGCCCGCCTGCCGAGCGCCGCGGTGCTGCGCGACGCCGTGGGTCCCGTGGGCGGCTCGGCGGCTCGGCTGCTGGACGCCTGGTCGCGCGCCGTCCCCGGCTTCCCCCGCTGACCTTCAGGCGTCCAGCAGGGCCCGGCAGAGGCGGCGGACCTCCGCGATGAGCCGCTCGGGGGCGGTGGGGTCGCCGGCGTGGATCAGATGGTCCGAGGTGCCGTGCACGGCGTGGTAGATGACCACGGCCGTCGCGTGCGGGTCGCGGATCGCGAGGGCGCCCGCGGCCACCGCCTCCTCCAGCAGGGCCTGGAGTTCGATGATCGGGGTGGGCTGCTCCGGGTCGATCCGCGGCGGCGGCTGTGAGTGGCGGAAGACGACGTCGTGCAGGCGCGGGTCTTCGACGTAGTCCTCGATGCCCGCCACGGCCCACGCCTCGACGCGTCCGGCCCAGTCGTCCGGGTCGGCGCCGGCGGCGCCCGCCACGGCGGCGGCCTGGCGGGCCAGGAAGCGCTCGACATAGCGTTCACGCAGGGCGTCCAGGACATGGTCCTTGGAGCGGAAGTGCAGGTAGAAGCTGCCCTTCGAGACGCCCGCCCCGGCGGTGACCTCGTCGACCGTGATGCCCTCGACGCCCTTGTCGAGCGCGATGCGCTCGGCGGCGTCCAGCAGGTCGGCCCGCCGTTGCTCGGGTGGCTTGGTTCGTGGCCGCACCCCGTCAGCTTAGGGCACCCTTGCCTTACTCCCGAGTCACGTGATAATCGTTTTCACTAATGACTGACCGCCAGTCATTAACTCCAGGATGAGGGGGAAGGGCATGGTGCTGCTTCATCGGCGGCTGCTCTCGCTGGCACGCGAGGTGAGCCGCCACATCGCGGCCGGGACGTTCCTCGCCCTCGCGATCACCGCCACCCGGATCGCGCAGGCGCTGCTGCTGGCGCACGCGGTGTCGGTCGCGATCGACGGCCGCACGCCGACGGAGGAATTCGTCTGGCTGGCCGTCGCGGTGGTGCTCAGGGCCGCGCTGCTCTGGCTCGCCGAGATCGCCGCCCACCGGACGGCGGGCGTGACCAAGGAACGGCTCCGGGTGCGGCTGTACGAACGGCTGCTCGCGCTGGGGCCGGGGTATCTGCTCCTCAAGCGCAGCGGCGAGGTCAGGTCGGCGCTGGTCGACGGCGTCGAGGCGATGGAGTCCTACTTCGGCCGCTACCTTCCGGCCCTGGTCAACGCGCTGGTCGGGCCGCTGGCAGTGCTGATCTTCCTGGTGACCGTCGACCCGTGGCTGGCCGCGATCGTGCTGGCCGGCGGGCTGGTGGCGATTCTGGGCGCGATGGCCTGGCGGGCCGTGTTCGCCCGGCGCAGCGGGGAGGTGTGGGAGGCGATCGGCGAGACCGACGCCGAGTTCGTCGACACCGTCCAGGGCCTGCCGACGCTGAAGGCGTTCAACGCCACCGCCCGCCGCCGGACGCTGGTGGCCGACCGGGCCCACCGCCTGCGGCGCGTGGTCATGGACCAGCTCAAGATCAGCCTCATGCAGCTCGGCATCCAGAAGCTCGGGACGCTGGGCGCCGCGGCCGCCGCCACCGGCTACGCCGTGACCCTCTACCCCGACGGCGACATCAGCGCGTACGCCCTGCTCAGCATGGTGTTCCTGATCCCCGAGGCGTTCCGTCCCCTGGACGACCTCGGCCGCTACGCCCACGACGGCATGAACGCCGTCAGCGCCGTCGAGGGGGTCGAAGAGCTGCTGACCGCCGCGGAACCCGCGCCCGCGGTGCCCGGCGGACCGGCCGTCCTGTCCGCCTCCGTGGCCTTCGACGACGTGACGTTCCGGTACCCCGGACGCGAACGCCCGGCCCTGCGGTCGGTCACGTTCGAGCTGCGGCCCGGTGAGACGGTCGCCGTGGTCGGCGAGTCGGGCTCGGGCAAGAGCACCCTGGCCGCGCTGCTCCTGCGGTTCATGGACCCGGCCTCGGGACGGATCACGCTCGGCGGCCGCGACCTGCGCGAGATCCCCAGCCAGACCCTCCGGTCGATGATCGGGTTCGTCGCGCAGGACACCTACCTCTTCCACGGGACGGTCGAGGACAACGTCGCGTTCGGCTCGTCCGAGGCCAGTCGCGCCGGCATCCGGGCGGCGGCCGACGCGGCGGGGCTCGCGGACGTGGCGCTCGACGTGGAGGCCGGGGAGCGCGGCCAGCGCCTGTCCGGCGGGCAGCGCCAGCGCATCGCCATCGCCCGGGCGCTGCTCAAGGACGCGCCCGTCCTGGTGCTGGACGAGGCCACCTCCAGCGTCGACGCCGCCACCGAAGCGGCCATCCAGGAGACCCTCCGGACCGTCACCGCGAACCGGACCACGCTGGTCATCGCGCACCGCCTGTCCACCATCCGGGACGCCGACCGCATCGTCGTGCTGAGCGACGGCGAGATCGCCGAGATCGGGACCCACGACGAGCTGCGCGCGCGCAACGGCGCCTACGCCCGGCTCGTCGCCGCACAGGAAGACCTCACGGGAGCCGTCCAATGAGCCACTCGCACGCCCACGGACCGGCCGGTGCCGGCGAGCACGGGCCGTCCGGCACCTATCCGCGCCCCCTGCGGGGCCTCCTGCCCTACCTGCTGGAAAGCCCGGTCGCGTTCTTCCTCGTGGTGCTCTCCGGCATCCTGTTCTCCGGGCTCGCGATCACCTCGTCCGCGCTGGGCGCCTGGCTGGTCGGCGCGGTGCTCACCGGCCGTCCGGCCGGGGAGCTGACCACGCAGATCTGGTCGCTGGGCGCCGCCGCCCTGCTCACCGCCGTCGCGGCCTGGTGGCAGTCGCACATCGGGCACGACTGGGCCTTCCGGATCCTCGCCGAGATGCGGATCCGGCTCTACGACGGGCTGGAGCGCGCGACCCCCGGCAAGATCCTCGGCAAGCGCACCGGCGACCTCACCTCCTCGGCCATGGCCGACGTGGAGACGACCGAGATGTTCTTCGCCCACACCGCGGGCGACTACCTCGGGGCGGTCCTGGTCTCGCTGGCGTCGCTGACCGTCATCGCGGTCTTCGACTGGCGGACGGCGTTGGTCACGGCCGCGCTCATGGTCGCCGTGGCGATCGTGCCGTTCGTGCTGGCCAGGCGGGCCGCCGCGCAGGGCCGCGCCCTGCGCGGCGAGCTGGGCGCGCTCAACGCCGAGGCCCTGGACGGCGTCCAGGGCCTGCGCGAGCTGGTCGTCTTCGGGCGCGGCGGCTGGTACCTCTCGCGGCTGACCGCGCGCACCCGCGTGGCGCACCGCCACGGCGCCGCCTACGCGCGCCGCTCCGGGCTGGAGCAGACGGCCACCGACCTGCTGCTGTCGCTCGGCGTCATCCTGGTGCCACTGGTGGCGTCCCGCCAGGTGACCTCGGGCGGCCTGGACGCGGCCTGGCTGCCGCCGCTGATCGTGCTCGGCGTCGCCTCGCTGGTCCCGATCGCCACGGTCTCGGCCACCGCCCGCACGCTCGGCGAGGTCCGCGCGGCGGCCGGACGGGTGCTGACGATCATCAACTACCCGGCGCAGATCACCGACTCCGGCGCGGACGCCCCGAAGGAGCCGTTCGAGCCGTCCGTCCGGTTCGAGGACGTCCGGTTCCGCTACACCGAGGACGGCCCCGAGGTGCTGAAGGGGGTCGACTTCACCGTCGGTCCCGGTGAGACCGTCGCGCTGGTCGGCAGCTCGGGCGCGGGCAAGACGACCTGCGCCAACCTGCTGCTGCGGTTCTGGGACACGACCTCGGGCCGCGTCCGGATCGGCGGCCACGACCTGCGGGACCTGCCGCTGGCCACGCTGCGCGACACCGTGACGCTCGTCCCGCAGGAGGTGTACCTGTTCAACGTCTCGGTGCGGGACAACATCCGGCTGGCCCGGCCGGAGGCGACCGACGAGGAGGTCGAGGCCGCCGCGCGCCAGGCCGTCGCGCACGACTTCGTCAGCGCGCTGCCCGAGGGCTATGACACGCTCTGCGGCGAGCGCGGCGCCCAGCTGTCGGGCGGGCAGCGCCAGCGCGTCGCCATCGCCCGGGCGCTGATCAACAACGCCCCGGTCATCGTGATGGACGAGGCCGTCTCCAGCCTCGACACCGAGAACGAGCGGGCCGTCCAGCGGGCCGTGGCGCGGGTCAGGGCCCGGCACACGATGATCACCATCGCGCACCGGCTGTCGACGATCCGCTCCGCGGACCGCGTGCTGTTCCTGGACGGCGGCCGGGTCGCCGACTCGGGCGGCCACGACGAGTTGCTGGCCCGCAACGCCGACTACCGGCGGCTCCTGGCCGCCCAGGCCACCCCGGCGGCCGGCTGATCGAAAACAGAACGGCGCCCCCGGGTCGTGCTCACCGGGGGCGCCGTCAGAGTCCTTGGATCAGGCGGGGACGATGTTCTCCGCCTGCAGGCCCTTCTGGCCCTGGGTCACGTCGAACGAGACCTTCTGGCCTTCCTGAAGCTCACGGAAACCCTGGGCCGCGATGTTGGAATAGTGAGCGAAAACGTCGGGGCCGCCGCCGTCCTGCTCGATGAAGCCGAAGCCCTTTTCTCCGTTGAACCACTTGACCGTACCGGTCGCCATGTTCGTTTCCTCCTGGGTCGGTCCCGGTCCGCACCGTGCGAACCGAGGACGCCGCGAGGCCCATCCGGAAGATCCAGAACAACAAAAAACGCGCCCGGCGTAGTGACCCGACAGGCGCGTGCAAATGTCTATGGGAACCGCAACATAATCACGATATCACATAAATACGGGGGCTCGATTGGGGACACGCGCGCCGGGTATTTCGATCATGCGATGCGGTCGGTGGCACGGCGCTCCTCGGCCAGTTCGACCAGGGTGGCGGCCATCGAGGCGAACAGCGACAGGTTCCGCGTGACCGAGGCGCTGAGCGGGAGGTCGCCCGGGCGGCCGATGACGGCCAGCACGCCCCGCGTGGCCTCGCCCGTCTCCAACGGGAGGAGCAGCGCGGGACCGGCGGGCAGCCCGTTGACGGTCTGGTCGACCGCGATCCGCGTCGACAGCGCCCGGCGGGTGCTGAACACGCGTCCGATCATGGACCGGCCGCGCCGGACCGAGTGCCCGCGGATCCGGTCGCTGTCGTGGCCGAGCGCGAGGTCGATGCGCAGGACGTTGGCGTCGTTCTCCTCGGGCAGCGCGATGAAGGCCAGCCGGGCGCCCGCCATGGCCAGCGCGTGCGAGGCGATCAGCGTGAGCACGTCTTCGAGGGGGCGTTCCTCCAGCACCGCCGACATCAGGTCGAAGGTGGCGGTGACCCGGGCGGGGTCGCCGCTCTGCCCGGGCCGCCTCGGCGGCCCCCACGCGATATGACCCTCCAGGTCAGCTGTCATCTCGTACTCCCTCTCAGGCGGCGTTCGGTAGGGCGCCGGGTTCCGGGCGCCGGCTGGTGAGGGGCGTGGTCTTCGGCGGGGACGACCCGCCGACGACGACCAGCGGGCCGGGGTCGCGCAGCCCGACCTCCTGGCGTCGAGCGGTGCGTTCGGAACCGGTGACCTTTTGCGGCGGCATTGGCGCCGGACCTGTCCGAGCCGGAGGGCCCATGTAGTGGAAACCAGGGCGACACCGGCTTGCTGCCCGCGTCGGGAAACCCTCGCTCGTGTCGAGTCTACGCCTCGCTCGCCTCCGCGCCGCCGGACGAACCTCGCCGCTCCCGGGGAGCCGCCGCCGTCCGCCGCGCGGGGTTTCACCCGTCCGCCATTTCCCGCCAAGGATATGAATATGTTTCTCTTTTTGTGGCCGCCGGACGACGGGCCGGTTGCGACCGTGTTTCAGATCATGGCCGCGAGTGGAATCTTCGGGGCGTCCCGGCGGTTTCCCGCAAAGGATCGTGCTGCCGGAGGCCCGCCTGATGTTGCGTATCCGTTTCACTCCCGAAGATATGGGACTCGTCCGACTCGCCAAAGATCCGGACCCGCTTTGGGAAATCTTGTTGAGCCTGCACAAAATCGCGGACGGAGAGGGCTCGCTGGTCTTCGACGGCTGGCGCCGCCGGGTGCGCCGCCGCCTGCCCGGTTCGACCAGGCGGCTTCTGGAGCTGGCCCCGCCGCAGGGGCCCTCGCCCGACTTCCTGACTCCGGAGGCGCCGACGCTGGACGAGGGATTGGCGAAGATAAGAGCGCAGGCGTCGCCTCACATAGCCGATCCGGCGGCGCGAGACGGCCTCGTCAACGCACTTCGTGAATATCACCGTTCCGCACTCGAACCCTGGTGGCCGCTAATTCAGGCACAAGTGCACACCGACCTCGCCACCCGGGGGCAGGTTCTCGTTCACGCGGGCCTGGACGAAATGCTCACCAACCTCCATCCGGCCGCCCGCTGGTCGCCGCCCGACCTTCACCTGCCCTATCCGGTGAAGCGCGTCCTGCACCTGAACGGCCGAGGGCTGCGATTGCTCCCGTCCTTCTTCTGCTGGCGGCGGCCGATAACCCTGTGCGATCCCAGCCGAGCACCGGTTCTGGTGTTCCCGATCGACCACGACCCCGGCTGGCTGGCGTCCGCACCCCGGACGCCGACTCACCGCTCCCTGGCGGCCCTTCTGGGACGCACCCGCGCCGTCGTCCTGACCACCATCGCCGCCCAGTCGTCCACCACCACCCAGATCGCCCACCGGGCGGGAGTGTCCCTGGCGGCCGCCAGCCAGCACACCGCCGTCCTGCGCGAGGCGGGGCTGATCGCCACCCAGCGCCGGGGCAACCGTTCCATCCACACCATCACCCCGGCCGCCAAGGCCCTGATCACCCTTCAGGCTCCGGCGGCGGGCTCCTGAGGCCGGTCAGCCGGGCGGCGGGAGAAGCGCGCCGACCATCCGGCGGAGGCGCCGCCCTCGACGCCCGGAAAACCGGATGAATGGGCCCCCCGTTCTGCACGAAATGCTGCGATTTCGGGCGACGATGTCTAGAGTCTGTTCATTCCGCTTGATCAACTGGGCCGAGAGGGGACGCCTTGCCTGTGCGGCGTATCGGGAAGCCCGAAGAGCTGGAATTCGCGAACCCTCTCCCCGCGCGCTCTCCCGTCCCCGAACGGATCACCGCCGTCGCGGCCACGGCCGACCTGAGCCGGGTCGCGGTCGCCACGTCCGCGCCCTGGTTCCACCGGTGCACCGAGGTGCTGCTGTTCGCCGAGGGCGAGGTGACCCGCCTGCCCACCCCGGGCTGCCGCCTGTTCCTCGACCTGGTCTTCGATCCGGACGGTTCGGCGCTGACGGCCATGGGCACGGGGAACTCCGGCCTGCGCTGGTCGCTCGACGCGCCCGCCGAGCCCTGGAACCCGCTGATGATGACCATGGGCGGCAGCCCGGACGGCCCGGCCCTCGCCCAGGCCGCGGTCGGCGGCGGTGGCCGCTTCCTCGCCACGGCCAGCGCGGTCACCGGCAACGTCGTCGTCCGGGAGACCGCCACCCGGCGCGTCGTGCACGACGTGGGGACGCTCTTCGACGGCCTGGACTTCGAGGACCGGGTGGACGGCGAGGGCACCGTCGCGCTGAGCGCCGACGGGTCGCGCGTCGCCTTCTCGCGCCACCACTTCAGATCGTCGCTGGAAGGCGTCGTCGTCCAGGAGATCGGGGGCGCCGCCTACTCCGAGCGCCGCACCCGCATCCCCTGGGTGAACGGCCTGGCCTTCAGCCCGGACGGCGCCGCGCTCGCCGTCGTGGGCGCCCGCTCCGACGAGACTGTCGCCGCCGTCCTCGACCTGGACGACGCCGCCGACCGGCCGCTCCCGGTCGTCCTCCCGACCGACCGGCGGGTCGACCGGATGAACCTGCGTCCCGTATGGCGCGGCTTCGAGCCCCTGGTGCCGATCGTCGACCCGGACCGCGTCACCGTCTGGAACCTGGCCTCCGCCACCGCCGTCCTCTCGGTGGCCGCGCCCGGCACGCGGACCGCCGCGGCCCTGGCCCCCGACGGCTGCGCCCTGATCGTCGCCTCGCCCGACCATGGCGTGGACGCCCGCATACTCCCGTGAAGGCGACCCGATGAGCCCGCTCGACGACCTCCTGGACGCCCGCCCGACCGAGGCGGCATGGCGCCGGGCCTGCCCGCTGCTCGCCGACCTCGACGCCGCGGCGCTGGCCGCCGTCGCGCCCCGGGTGCTGGCGTGGCCCGCCCAGCTGCGCCCCATGCCGGACGACTGGTGGGCCCAATGGACCGCCGGTGACCGGCGTCCCCACCACGACCTCGCCGGGACGCGGATGCTCGGGACCCTCGACCATGTCGAGCTGGGCCGCGTCGCGGAGGGCCCCGGCGGCGAGGACGAGGCCGAAGGCGCGTACTTCTACCACGGCGCGACCGGGGTGGCGGCCCCGTCCGGCCTGTCCTGGCTGGCTCTGGGGGCGGCCGCCGAATGGCACCACAACGGCGGCGACGTCGTCCGCTGGAGCACCCTCAGCCACGCCTCGCTGATCTGGTACCTGGAAGGGGACGAGTACCACGACGAGGCCGTCGACCTGCAGCTCAGCCCGGACGGCGGTACCCTCGTGACGGCCGTGGAGGGCCGCTGGCACGCCTGGTCGGCCGCGACCGGCGACGAGCTCTGGGTGGACTCGGGCTCGCCGGACCAGGGCCTGGTCCGCTTCGCCTTCAGCGCCGACGGCCGCCGCGTGGCCGCCGGGACCGAGTCCGGCACGGTCGCGGTCATCGAGACGGCGTCCGGCCGCAGGCTGCTCACCGTCCCGGCGTCCGGTCCGGTGGCCCTCGACGCGACCGGCGACCTGCTGGCCCACACGACACCCGAAGGCGACGCGGTCGTCCGCGACACCGGGGGCGGTGCCGTGGTGACCACCGTCCCGACGTCCCTCACCCAGGTGAACGCGCTCGCCCTCGCGCCGGACGGCGGCGCCCTGCTCGCGGTGGGGGAGGGGACCCAGATGATCGACCTGCGCACGGGGACCCCCGGCGAGCCCGCGCACCCCGCGGATCTGCCGCTGAAGCTGGACGCCACCTGCCGCTACGCCGTCCGCGCGACCCGTGCCCTCTGGACGGACACGGGCCCTCTCGCCTACATCGTCACCGACGGCGGCTCGGCGCTCCTGAACGCCGAGGGCCGTGCCCTCTGGGCCCACCCCACCGGCGTGATCGGCGCGTTCACCCCGGACGGCCGCGCGCTGGTGACCGTCGGGGACACCATCGAGGCCTGGTTCGTCCGCGCCCTCTGAGCCGTAGCCCCTGAGGGCCACACCCGGCTTCCCGCCGGGGGTTGACGCTCGTTCGATCATCGCGACCTTAGCCTTCCCGCATGATCAGAACCCATCGCGTCGCGGCGGTGCTCGGCATGGCGGGCCTCGCCGGAGCCATGACGGCACCCGCCGTCTTCGCCAACGGAACCCCCGCGACGGCGGTGGAACGGTTCTCCGTCCGGTTGGGCGACTTCACCAGCACCGTGCGGCTCGACCATCCGCGCTCCGGCCGCGCACCGCTGATCATTCTCGTGCACGGCGCCGGGCCGACCGACCTGGACGCGAACGTCGCCGGCGAGGACGGGGAGATCCGCTCCCACATCTTCCGCGACATCTCCCGGCACCTCACCACCCGGGGGTTCGCGGTACTGCGCTACAACAAGCGATACGTCACCGGCCCGGCCCAGACCACCGACCGTTTCGGCACGCTGACGATGCGGCAGATGCGCGACGACGTCGAGACGGTCATGCGGACCGCCCGCGAGGACGCGCGGGTCGCCCCGCACGTCGTCCCCGATCGCATGTTCCTCTACGGGTGGAGCGAGGGCAGCAGCGTCGTGGCCGACGTCGCGTCCCGTCACCCCGGGCTCGCCGGAGTGATCTTCCAGGGCGGGGTGAACGTCACCTGGCGGGCCGGGCTGCTCGACCAGGTCGGACGGGTGGCGGTGCCCTACCTGCGCCGCTTCACCCGCGACGGCGACACCGTCACCCCGTCCACCCTCCGCCGCGCCTGGCGCGCCGAGGGCGGCATGCAGGCCAAGGAGTGGACCGCCATGCTCGCCACCGACATCGGTCGCCCCGACCCGGTCGTCAGCCCCGCGTTCGACACCGACCGGGACGGACGCATCGCCATCGGCCGGGAGTTGCTGCCGAACGCGCCCGCGTTCGTGGACGCCCTCCTCGCGCCGACGGGAGTCCTCAGCCGCTGGGGCACGGGCCGCGGGCTCCCGTCGGTCGCCGCGCGAGCGCCCCGGTTGCGGATGCCGGTGCTCAGCCTCCAGGGCCGGCAGGACGGAAACGTGCCTCCCGATTCCGTCCGCCTCCTGCACGAGCGCCTCGCCCGGTCCGGGCACCGGGACCACACGCTGCTGGTCTATCCCGGCCTCGGGCATTCACTCGGCCCGGCCCGCGCGCCCTCCGATGATCGGATCCTCCCGATCGGCGCACGTCCGCTGCGAGACCTCACCGGCTGGTTGCGACACCGTTCCTAGGCCGTCCGCTCCGGACGGTCAACCGGCGTGGCGGGCGACCTGATGGGCCTGAATGTGCCCGGCGACCCGCCCAGGACGCCGAACGTCTCCACCGGTCATGGTCATGCGGACCGGCGGCGTTTTTGTCAGTGAGCGCTTCCTTCTCCGGTGATTTTTCGTACCGGACGGCATGTATTTCGGCGTGTGCCCTCTGTCACAGTGACGTTCTCGTACCGTCCCGCCTGTTCCAGATGTGTCCGGGAGGCACTTGTGAGGATCACCAGTGTGTTCGCCGCACTGAGTGTCGGCACCGCGGTGGCCGTGACGCCGCTGGTCGGGGGCGGTGCCGCCCTGGCGGGCGCGATCGCCTGCACGGCGAGCGACGCCGACATCTACAAGCCCCCCGCGACCGTTACCGGGAACCCGGGGGACGTCCTGGCGTGCGCGCCGACCAAGCTGACCTATATCCCGAACGCTCCGGCGTTGAAGGCGTGGAAGGTCCAGTACGTGACCACCGACGCCAAGGGCACCAAGGTCGCCGCGTCCGGGACCGTCGCGGTGCCGGAGGCCGCCTGGACGAAGGGCGGCGCGCGCCCGACGCTGTCCTACGCGCCGTTCACCCATGGCTCGGGGTCGGCCTGCTCGCTGTCCAAGCAGATGACCACGGGGTTCCAGGACCAGTTCGAGGCCCCGAACCTGTCCGGCTTCCTCAACGAGGGCTGGGCCCTGGCGGCCACCGACGGCGTCGGCTATCTCGACGGCCAGACGCACTACTACGTCAACGGCAAGGCCAACGGCCCCGCCTCGCTGGACGTGGTGCGCGCCGCCCGCAAGATCCCCGGCGCCGGGGTCCCGGCCGACGGCAGGGTCGGTCTGTCCGGCTACTCCGAGGGGGCCAACACCTCCGGCTGGGCCGCGCAGCTCGCCGCGTCCTACGCCCCCGATCTCAACGTCGTCGGCGCGACCGCCGGGGGCATCCCGGCCCATCTGAAGGCCGCCGCCAAGCAGCTCAACGGCAGCCTGTTCGCCGGGTTCCTGGCCGACACCCTGATCGGGCTCAAGGCCCAGTACCCCGAGATGCCCTTCGACGAGCTGATGAACGACGCGGGCCGCAAGGCCGAGAAGGACGTCAAGAGCAACTGCCTCGTCGGCACCCTCGCGATCTTCGCGGGCGCCAAGGTCGAGAACTTCACCACCGACAAGCTCAGCCTCGAGCAGCTGTACGCGATCAAGGGACCGGGCGGCCAGACCTGGGGCCAGATCGCCGACAGCCTCAACCTCGGCGTCGACGTCGGCGGCCCCGCCTCCGCCGCCAAGTACAAGGTCGGCTTCCCCGTCTTCCTCTACCGAGGCTGGGCCGAGGAGATCCTCCCGCACGAGCCCATGGACGCCCTGCACAAGACCTACTGCCAGACGGGTATCCAGAACCGGTACAACATCGCCTACCCGACCGAGCACGCCACCACGATGTACGGCGCCGCCGGAGACGTCCTGAACTTCTTCCGCGACCGCTTCGCCGCCAAGCCGTTCCAGAACGGCTGCTGAGCCCCCCACCCCCCCTCGGAGCCCGGCCCCCTCAGGGGGGCCGGGCTCTGAATTTCTCCCCCAATGGCTTTCCGAACCGCCCTGATTGGTACTCCAAGGTTCCCTCCGATTGGCCTTTGGAAGGACGGCGGGGCAGTTTGGCAAGGCGTCGGGCTGACCACATCCGGCGAGCCTCCGGGGTGATGTGCCTCACTCGGCCCCGCCGCGGCGGGCAGGGAGTCCCGGGCCGGGTTCCCCGCCTCAGCGGGGTGGACTCTCCTGCTGTTTGGGTTGTGACCAGCATTGATGCCCGTGGTCGCGCTCTCTGGCGAGGGTCGTCCCGCCGCCTTCCGGCGTGGAGCCTCTGACTAACCAGAAGGTTAGAGAACCCTAACCCTCCGGTGAGTTTGAACTGGCATTGACGGTAGAGGTCCACGTTTCTGACAAAGCGTTAAGGCGACGCTGAGTGAGGGCTGCGAACTGATTGTCGAAAGCCCGGGGCGATCATCGAATCGGGTCTCGACTTCATTCGGAAGCTATGCATAGATGGGCATCGTTCCGCGAAAGGCCAGGCAGTCCTCAAATGGCGCCGGTCTTACGTTTGCGTATCCCCGATAGGGCGATCCCCGTCGGCGTGCGCGCGGACGAGGGGAGGTGGGGGCCATCACGCACGCGTCGATGTTCGAAGAACGTCGGTTCGGTAGTTCGAAGCCGCTCTCGCCAGTGGTGGAGGACGCGCGGTGACGGTGAGTCGGGGGCGGCCTTCGCGTTCGGCGCGGGCCGCGGGATCGCTCCAAACCAACGGGGCGCCCGTGGAGACCTTGTTCAACGACCTCGTCACCGCACAGGCGGCCCGGACCCCGGACGCCCCCGCGATCCGGCAGTGGGACACGCGCGTCTCCTACCGCGAGCTCGTGGACGCGGCGGCCGCGCTCGCGCACCGGCTGCGGCGCCTCGGCGTCCGGCCCGAGACCAGGGTCGGCGTCTGCGCCCGCCGCACACCGCTGCTCCCGGTCGCGGCCCTCGGCGTCATGATGGCGGGCGGCGCCTACGTCCCGCTCGACCCGTCCCACCCCCGGCGCAGGCTCGCCGGCGTCCTCGACGACGCCGGAATCGAGATCGTCGTCGCCGACGCCACGGGCCGGTCCCTGCTGGCGGGGACGGGACGGCGGCTGGTCGAGCCGTCCCTCGAAGCGGCCGGTCCGCCGCCGCCCTGCCCGGCGCTCCCGGCCAACGCCGCGTACGTGCTCTACACCTCCGGCTCCACCGGACGGCCCAAGGGCGTGGTGGTCAGCCACCGCAACGCCGCGTCCTTCGCCACGATGGCGGGACGGTTCTTCGGCCTGGACGGCGGCTGCCGGTCGGTCGCCTTCTCGGCCCTCGGCTTCGACGTCTCCGTGCTCGACCTGTTCGTCCCGCTCACCCGGGGCGGCTGCGTCCAGCTCGTCCCGGACGACGACCGCGCCGACCCCGTCCGCCTCCAGCGGTTCCTCGAAGTCCACGAGGTCACCTGGGGCTTCATCCCCCCGGCGCTGCTGCCGCTGCTGGACCCGGGCAGGCTGACCCGCCTGGAAGACCTGGTGACGGCGGGCGAGCCGCCCGGCCCCGAGCAGGTGGCGCGCTGGTCGGGGACGTGCCGGTTCCACAACTGGTACGGGCCGACCGAGGCGACCGTCTGCACCGTGGGCGCCGAGCTGGCGGGCGACTGGGACCGGCCGCTGCCGATCGGACGGGCGCTGCCGGGCTGCCGGGCCCACGTCCTGGACGCCGACCTGCGCCCCTGCCCGCCGGGCACGCCGGGCGAGCTCTTCCTGGGCGGCCCGCAGGTCGCCCGGGGCTATCTGGCCAGGCCGGGACGCACCGCCGAGGTCTTCGTGCCCGACCCGTTCGGCACGGTGCCCGGGGCGCGGCTCTACCGGACCGGCGACCGGGTGGTGACCGAGCCGGACGGCCGGATCGGCTTCCTCGGCCGTCTCGACCGCCAGGTGAAGATCCGCGGCCAGCGCGTCGAGATCGGCGACATCGAGTCGGTGCTGCGCGCCCACCCCGGGGTGCTCCAGGCGATGGCCGACGTCGAGGACGCGGGCGACGGCACGCTCGTCGCCTACCTCACCCCGGCCGACGCCCCCGACCTGGCCGAACTGCGGGAGTACTGCGCCGAGCGGCTGCCCGGCTACATGATCCCGTCCCGGGTGGTGCGGCTCGCCGCGCTACCTCTCAACGCCTCGGGCAAGGTCGATCTCGCGGCGCTGCGACGGTCGCGGGCGACCGCCGAGGTCCGGGACGACGACGCCGCGCTCTCCGGCACCCCGATCGAGATCGGCGTCCGGCGGATCTGGTCGCGGGTGCTGGAACCGTCCGGGCCGCCCGGGCCGGACGACGACTTCCTCGCCTGCGGCGGCCACTCGCTGCGGGCGATGCGCCTGGTGTCCGCGCTGCGCTCCGAGCTCGGCCGGGCGGTGACGGTCGAGGACGTCTACGCCGGGCGCACGGTCCGCGGCCTGACCGAGCGGGTGGACAAGGCCGGGCCGATCGCCGAGGCCGTCCCCACCGGCAACGCCCCCGCGCTGTCGTCGGCCCAGCTCCGGATGTGGTTCGTCGAGCGGCTGGCGCCCGGCATCCCCGTCCACAACGTCGCGCTGGCCGAGCGTGTGCGCGGGCCGCTCGACATCGAGGCCCTGCACACCGCGCTGGCCGCCGTCGTCGACCGCCACGAGCCGCTGCGCTGGCGGATCCCCGACCGCGCGGGCGTGCCGTACGTCGAGGTGGCGCCGCCGGGGCCGGTCGCGATCCCGCTCACCGACCTGTCCGCGCTCGCGCCCGCCGAACGGGAACGGGCGCTGGACGTGCTGCTCATGGCCGAGGCCCGCACCCCGTTCGACCTGGTCGCGGGCCCGCTGTGGCGGGCGCGGCTGGTCCGGCTGGGGCCCGGCGACCATGTCCTGACCTGCACGGTTCACCATGTCGTCTTCGACGGGTGGTCGCAGGACGTGCTCTTGCAGGACCTGGCCGATGCCTACGCGCGGGCCGTGGCCGGACGCGCGCCCGGCCTCCGCCCGCCGGAGGTCGGTTTCGCCGACTACGTGGCCTGGGCGGCCGACCGGGCCGCCCGCGGCGCGGAGTCCGGGCTGGCGTGGTGGACCGAACATCTCAAGGACGCGCCGACGGTCTGCGACCTGCCCCGGGACCGGTCCAGGCCGCCCATGCAGACCTTCAACGGAGCGGTCCGGCACGCCGCCGTGGACGCCGAGGTGACCGAGGCCGTCGACGCTCTGGCGCGCCGGGTCGGCAGCACGCCCTACGTCGTCCTGCTCGCCGCCTTCGGCCAGCTGCTGCGGCGGCTCACCGGCCAGGACGACCTGATCGTCGGCACGCCGTACGCCGATCGGGGGCATGTCGACTTCGAGCCGCTCGTGGGGCTCTGCCTCCAGGTCCTCCCGGTGCGGCTGCGGATGGCCGACGAGGCATCCTTCGCCGACCAGGTGCGCGACTGCGCGCGGGAGGTCGGCGCGGTCACCGCGCATCCCGACCTGCCGCTGGAGCGGCTCGTCGCGGAACTGGGCCTGCGGCGCGACCTGACCCGCAACCCGCTGACCCAGGTCCTGTTCAACATGCACGACTTCGCCCGGCCCCGGTTGCGCCTGTCCGGCTGCGCCGTCGAGCCGCTGCGGGCGGGGCTCCCGGGGGCGCTGTTCGACCTGACGCTCTACCTCAGCGCGGACGCCTCGGGCCTGGCCCTGCAAGCGGTCTACAACCCCGACCTTTACGACGAGGCGCGCATCGAGGCCCTGCTCGCGGGCTACGTGCGGCTCCTCGGGGAGCTGGTGGCCGAGCCGTCGCGTCCCGTCCGGGACGCGTCGCTGCGCGCACCGGCGGACCCGCTGCCCGGCTGGAGCAACGCGCCGGAGGCCGGAGCGGACGGCC
This sequence comes from Spirillospora sp. CA-294931, assembly GCF_050946795.1. Classification (GTDB taxonomy): domain Bacteria; phylum Actinomycetota; class Actinomycetes; order Streptosporangiales; family Streptosporangiaceae; genus Spirillospora. The sequence continues at coordinate 8,751,996 of NZ_CP192006.1, read as the reverse complement.
CCGGCCTCATCGAGCGGATGGAGCGCTCCGAGCGCGACCGGCCCGACGCGACGGCGATCACCGGGTCCGCCGCCGCGCTGACCTTCCGCGAGGTGGGCCAGCTGCGCGTCCGGACGGCCGCCTCGGTGCGCGCGGCGGGCGTGGCGCCCGGCGAGACGGTCGCGGTTCTCGGCGCCCGGCACGTCGCGCTGCCCGCGCTCATGCTCGGCGTGCTGGCGTCCGGCGCGCGCTGGGTCGTCCTGGACCCGGCCCTTCCCGAACCCGTGCTGGCCCGCCAGGCCACCGCCGCCGGGGCCCGCGCGCTGCTCCTGTGTCCCGGCGCCACCCGCCCCGCCTCCCTCACCTACCTGCCCGTCATCGAGATCGGCGAGCACGACCCGCGCCCTGTGGCGCCCCCGCACGAACGCGGATACCTGGCCCTCACCTCCGGGACGACGGGCGCCCCCCAGGTCGTGGTGACGCCGGAACGCCCGCTCACCCACTTCCTGACCTGGTACGCCGCGACCTTCCGGCCCGTCCGAGAGGACCGGTTCGCGCTGCTGGCCGGGCTGGCCCACGACCCGCTGCTGCGCGACGCGTTCATCCCGCTGGTCACCGGGGCGCGGCTGGCCGTGCCCGAACAGGAGTGGATGCGCGATCCGGCCCGGCTGGCCGCCTGGCTGTTCGCCGAGGGGATCACGGTCCTGCATCTCACGCCGCAGCTGGCCCGGCTGCTGTGCGGGGTGTCGGCCGTGGCGCTGCCCGAGGTCCGGCTGGTCGCGTTCGGCGGCGACCAGCTGCGTCCCGCCGACGTCGCCCGGATCCGCGCGCTGGCACCCGGCGCCCGCGTCGTCAACTTCTACGGCGCGACCGAGACACCGCAGGTCCACGCATGGCACGAGGTTGCGGGCGTCCCCACACGGCCGGACGGCGACGCGGTGCCGGTCGGCCGGGGCGTGGACGGCAGCCGCCTGATCGTGCTCGGCGCGAACGGCGAACCGGCCGGGGTCGGTGAGCTGGGCGCGGTCGTGGTCCGCAGCCGCAACCTCGCCGACGGGTACCGGGACGACGCCCTGACGGCGCGCCGGTTCGGCCGCCCGCCCGGGGCCTGCGACCCCGCCGACCGGCTCTACAGGACCGGCGACCTGGGCCGCTACCGTCCGGACGGTTCGGTGGTGCTGGCCGGGCGCGCCGACGACCAGATCAAGGTCCGCGGGTACCGCGTCGAGCTCGGCGAGATCGACGCCGTGCTGGCCTCCCATCCCGGCGTCCAGGCCGCCGCCGTCGTCGCCGACCGCGACAACGACGAGCGGGTGCTGCGGGCCTTCGCCGTCCCGGCCGATCCGGACCTGCGCGCCGCGGACCTGCTGACGCTGCTTCGGACGCGGCTGCCCGAGCACGCCGTGCCCGGCGAGGTCCGGCTCGTGCCCGCCATCCCGCTCACCCCGGCGGGCAAGGTCGACCGGCGGGCGCTGCCGCGGCCCGTGCTCCGCCCCGACCGCCCGGCCGACGGGGAGCTCACGACCGCCACCGAGCGCATGGTCGCGCGGGTCTGGCAGACGGTGCTCGGGCGCTCGCGGATCGGCGGCGGCGACAACTTCTTCGAGATCGGCGGCCACTCGCTGGCCATCGCCTCGGTACAGGCGCGGCTGTCGGAGCTGACGGGGCGGCAGATCCCCATCGTCGACCTGTTCCGCTACCCCAACGTCCGCGCGCTCGCCGGTCATCTCGACGGCGCGCGGCGACGCCCTCCCGGCGTCGGCCAGGCCACCAGCCGGGCGATGACCCGGCGGCGGCGGCTAAGCGAAGGTCTGGGTCCTCAACGACGACGACTGGCCAGAAGCGCGGGCCGTAACGACGGCCCCGTGGAGGACGAGAAGGAGACTCTCGATGACACTTCCGCACACCGGCGACCTCCCCGATGACCTGTCCGCCGACGACGAGCCGGCCGTCGAGCCCATCGCGGTCGTCGGGCTGGCCTGCCGGTTTCCCGGCGCGCCCGACGCGCGGCGGTTCTGGCGCAACCTCGCCGACGGGGTCGACTCGATCACCTTCTCCACGATCGAGGAACAGCGTGCCCTGGGTGTGCAGGAACGCTTCCTGAAGGATCCGAACTTCGTCCCGGCGGCGATGCTGCTGGAGGAGCACGACTCCTTCGACGCCGGGTTCTTCAAGATGTCGCAGCGCGAGGCCGAGATCCGCGACCCGCAGCACCGCATGTTCCTGGAACTGGCCTACACCGCCCTGGAGGACGCCGGGTACGACCCGGCGCGCTACCCCGGCGAGATCGGCGTGTACGCGGGCGTCGGACCGGACTCCTACCAGTGGCTCAACATCCGCAGCAACCCGCAGGCGTACTCGACCGCCGGATGGCTCACGGTCATGGTGGGCAGCCACGTCGACTACGCCGCGACGCTGACGTCCTACAAGCTCGACCTGCGCGGCCCGGCGTTCACCGTGCAGACGGCCTGCTCGACCGGACTGGTCGCCGCGCACGTCGCCTGCGAGTCGCTGCGCAACGGCGAGTGCGACATGGCGCTGACCGGCAGCGCCATGATCGAGGAGCAGATCGGCCACGGCTACGTCTACGACCAGGACGGCGTCGTCTCGCCCGACGGGCACTGCCGCGCCTTCGACGCCAAGGGGCAGGGCACCGTCTGGGGGAGCGGCGGCGGGGTCGTCGTCCTCAAGCGCCTCCAGGACGCCATCGACGACGGCGACGACATCCGGGCGGTGATCCTCGGCAACGCGCTCAACAACGACGGCGCCAACAAGGTCGGCTTCTCCGCGCCGAGCCAGGAGGGCCAGGCCACCTGCATCGCCCAGGCGCTCGGCGTGGCCGGGGTGGACCCGAGGACGGTCACCTACGTCGAGGCGCACGGGACGGGCACCGCGCTCGGCGACCCGATCGAGGTCGCCGCGCTCACCAGCGTCTTCCAGCAGGACACCGACGACCGGGGCTGGTGCGCGCTCGGCTCGGTCAAGTCCAACATCGGGCACCTCGGCCAGGCGGCCGGGGCGGCCAGCCTGATCAAGACGGTCCTGACCGTGGAGAAGGGCCTCATCCCCAAGAGCCTGCACTACGAGAGCCCCAACCCGAAGATCGACTTCGGGAAGAACCCGTTCTACGTCAACGACTCGCTGTCCAAGTGGGAGACCGACGGCTTCCCGCGCCGGGCCGGGGTCAGCTCCTTCGGCATCGGCGGCACCAACGCGCACCTGGTGCTCCAGGAGGCGCCGGAGCGCCCGCCGTTGTTCGCGCAGCCGCGTCCCGCCCATCTGGTCCGGTTGTCGGCCCGCACCGACACCGCGCTGCGCGCCCAGGTGGACCGCCTCGGCGAGCACCTCTCCGAGCGGTCCACGCTGGACCTGTCCGACGTCGCGTACACGCTGCGGGTCGGCCGACGCGAGATGGCCCGCCGGGCCGTCGTGGTGGCCGAGGACACCGCGGACGCCATCGTGGCGCTCACCGACCCCAAGCGCCTGATCACCGGCGCGGTGCCCCGCACGGTCTCGCGGGTCGCGCTGCTCTTCTCCGGTCAGGGCTCCCAGTACCCGGGCATGGGAGGTGAGCTTTATGAGCACGAGCCGGTCTTCCAGGAGGCCGTGGACGAGTGCGTGGCGCTGCTGCGCGAGGAACTCGACGTCGACCTCGCCGACCTGATCTTCACCTCGGGCGACGCGGACCGGCTGCGGCGCACCGAGTTCGCCCAGCCCGCGCTGTTCGTCATCGAGTACGCGCTGGCGAAGCTCTGGAGCTCCTGGGGTCTCGAACCGGCCGCGATGATCGGCCACAGCATCGGCGAGTACGTCGCCGCGACGCTCGCGGGGGTGTTCACCCTGCCGGGCGCGCTGCGCCTGGTCGCCGCGCGCGGCCGCCTCATGCAGCGGATGCCGTCCGGCTCGATGCTCATGGTCCAGCTGGAGGAGCCGGACGTGCGGTCGCGGATGCCCGCCGGGCTCTCGGTCGCGACCGTGAACGCGCCCGGCACCTGCGTCGTGGCCGGGCCCGGCGAGCTGGTGGACGCCTGGGCCGAGGAACTCGGCGCGGACGGGATCGGCTGCACCGCCCTGCACACCTCGCACGCCTTCCACTCGGCGATGATGGACCCGATCCTGGCCGAGTTCCGGGAGCTGGTGGCCGCCACCGAGCTCGCCGCGCCCGGCCTGCCCTTCCTGTCCAACCTCACCGGAACCTGGATCACCGCGGCCGAGGCCACCGACCCGTCCTACTGGGTCCGCCACCTGCGCGAGACCGTCCGGTTCGGCGACTGCGTGACCACCCTGCTCGGCGAGGGCGACTGGCTGCTGGTCGAGTGCGGCCCCGGGAGCCAGCTCGCCCAGCTCGCGGGCGCCCAGCTGGCGGGCGACGCCGTCCGGCCGGTGCCGAGCCTGCCCGGGCCGCGCGACACCGGCTCCGCGCTGACCGCCCTGTACTCGGCGGCCGGGACGCTCTGGGTGCACGGCATCGCGCTGGCGGACTTCGGCGCCCCCGGACGCCGGGTCCAGCTCCCGACCTACCCGTGGGAGCGCAAGCGCGCCTGGATGGACCCCGTCGGGCCGTTCGGCCACGCGCCCCTGGAGCCCGCGACTCCCGAAGGGCCGCTGGCGGTCGAGGACTGGTTCTCCGTGCCGGTCTGGCGGCAGCTCCCGCCCTCACCCGCGCCCGCACCGGCGCTCGGCCGCTGCCTGGTCTTCGCCGACGACGCCTCCGCCGATCTGGTTCCGGTGCTGCGCGCGGCGGGCGCCGAGGTCGTGGTCGTCCGTCCGGGCGACGGGTACGAGCGCGTGGCGTCCGACGCCTACACGGTGCGTTCCGCCGAACGCGCCGACTATGACGCGCTGATCGGTGACCTGACCGAGGCCGGCGGGCCGCCCGGCCGGATCGTCCACGCCTGGACCGTCGGCGCGCCGCCCGCCGGTACGGACGCGCGGGCCGTCTGGGACGCCCAGGAGCGCGGCTTCTTCGCGCTGCTCAACCTCGTGCAGGCGCTCACCGCGCAGCCGTCCGAAGACCCCGTGCGGCTGGAGATCCTCACCGCCGCGACCCAGGACGTGACGGGCGGCGACCTGCTGCGGCCCGAGCACGCCACGGTCACCGGCATCACCCGGGTGGTCCCGCTGGAGGTGCCCTGGCTGGACGTCCGGCAGGTCGACCTCGACGACCGTCCGGACTGGGCGGCGGCGGTGGACGAGCTGGGCCGCGACGCCGGGGAGGACGGCGCCGGGCTGCACCCCGCGCTGGCGCACCGCGCCGGCCGCCGCTGGGTGCGGGAGTACGAGCCGGTGCGCGTGCCCGAGAGCCAGGCGCCCGCGCTGCGCGACCAGGGCGTCCACGTCATCACCGGTGGACTGGGCGGCATCGGCATCACACTCGCCGAAGACCTGGCCACGCGGGTCCGCGCCCGCCTGGTGCTGCTGTCGCGCGGCGGGCTCCCGCCCCGCGAGCAGTGGGACGCCCACCTCGCCGAGCACGGCACGGGCGGCCGGACCGGACGGGCCATCGCGGCGGTGCGGCGGATGGAGGCCGCGGGCGCCGAGGTGCTGGTGCTCGCCGCCGACGTCACCAGCGCCGGCGACCTGCGCCGGGTGCGCGAGGAGACGCTGCGGCGCTTCGGCCGGGTCGACGGCATCGTGCACGCCGCGGGCCTGCCCGGCGGCGGCATGGCCGAGGTCAAGGAGCGCGCCGCGGCCGAGGAGGTGCTGGCGTCCAAGCTGCTGGGCACGCTGGCCCTGCACGAGGCGTTCGGCGACCTCGACCTGGACTCGGTCGTCCTGTGCTCGTCGATCACGGCGGTCACCGGCGGGTTCGGCCAGGTCGACTACTGCGCGGCCAACGGCTTCATGGACGCCTACGCCCGCGGCGCCCACGGCTGGCGCGCACGGGTGACCTCGGTCGACTGGGGCGCCTGGCTGGAGGTCGGCATGGCCGCCGAGGTCAGCGCGCCCGAGGCGTTCCGCACGCTCCAGCGCGGCGAGGCCCCCGCGGGCACGGTCACGCCGATTGACCATCCGCTGCTCACCGAACGCCACGACGACCCGGGAGGCGGGCTGCCCTGGTGCAGCGGGAACCTCTCCCCGGCCACCGCGTGGCCGCTGGACGAGCACCGTCTCGGCCAGGTGCCGGTCCTGCCCGGCACGGGCCATCTGGAGACGGCACGGGCCGCCGCCGAGGCCGCGCTGCCCGGACGGGCCGACGGCCAGGTGATCGAGCTGAGCGACGTCACCTTCATCGATCCGATCGTGGTCCACGACGGCACCTCGTGCGAGCTTTCGGTGTCGTTCAGCCCCGACAGCACCGGCGACCTGGTGGAGTTCACGCTCGCCACCCGGGCGGACGGCCCCCGGCGCACGCACACGCAGGGCTCGGTGCGCTGGGTCGACCCGGGCCCGGCGCCCGTGGCCGACCTGGACGCGATCCGCTCGCGCTGCGCCCATGTCGGCGGGCACGGCGGCGTCCCGCTCACCGGCCTGCTGGCGGTGGGGCCGCACTGGGACACCATGCAGACCTGGTACACCGGCGACAACGAGGCGCTGGCCCTGCTCGAGCTGAGCGGGGTGGCCCTCACCGACTCCGACCGCTGGGACCTGCACCCCTCGATGCTGGACGAGGCGACCTCGTTCGTGCGGTTCAGCGTCGACGGACACTACCTGCCGCTCAGCTACGGGCGGGTCGTCGTCCGCGCCCCGATGCCGGACCGCGTCTGGAGCCATCTGCGGTTCCGGGAGAGCGGGACGGCCGAGGTCCTGGTCGCCGACATCTCGCTGGTCGACGACGAGGGGCGCGAGGTCGTCGGGATCTCCGACTTCACCCTGCGCCGCATCAACCCCGACGCCGTGCTGGGCACCGTCAGGTCCGAGACCCCGGCGCCGACGGTTGCGGCCGCCCCCGCCGAACCGTCGGCGCCGGCTCCCGCCGAGGAGACCGGGCTGTCCTCGGGTGGGGGGACGACCCCCGACACTCCCCGGAACGAGGAGGTCCGGGGCATCCGCCCGGCCGACGGCGCCGAGGCGTTCCGCCGTCTGCTCGCCGCCCGCCTCGGCCCGCAGGCCGTGGTCACGGCGGTGCCCCTGACCGAGTCCTTCGCCGGGGTGCGGGCGCTGACCCAGGAGACGGTGGAGACCGAGCTGAGCGGTCCCGCGCTGGCCGATCCGGCGGCGGCGCGTCCCGCGAGCGAGGACTACGTGGCCCCGCGCACCGAGCTGGAGGCCACCATCGCCCGGCTGTTCGCCGAGGTGCTCGGCGGCGAGGGCATCGGCATCGAGGACGACTTCTTCGAGCTCGGCGGCAACTCCCTGGTCGCCGTCCAGTTGCTGGCGCTGGTGCGCAAGCAGCTGGGGGCGCGGCTGCCCATGCGCAGCCTGTTCGAGGAGCCGACCGCCGCCGGGATCGCCGTCCTGGTCGAACAGGCCAGGCAGGAGACCGGCGGCGATGACGAGGCGCCACCGGAACAGCCCGCGCCCACCACGATTCCCAGGCTGCCCCGGCGAGCGAACTGACGGAGGTTCCGATGGACGAGCCCCGCTACAAAGTCGTGGTCAACGACGAGGAGCAGTACTCGATCTGGGCGGCCGACCGGCCGAGCCCGGCCGGCTGGCGCGACGTCGGGGTCGAGGGTGCCAAGCAGGAGTGCCTCGACCACATCGAGACGGTCTGGACCGACATGCGCCCCCGCAGCCTGCGGGAGGCGATGGGGGAATGACCGAGGACGTCTTTCCCGTCTCCTCCGGCCAGCAGCGGATGTGGTTCCTCGGGGAGTTCGAGCCCGAGGTCGGCGTGCACAACATCGGCATGCACCTGCCGATGCCGTGCGAGGTCGACCACGACCGGCTGGTGCGGGCGCTGCGCACGCTGGCCGGGCGGCACGAGATCCTGCGCACCCGCTTCGCCTTCCAGGAGGGCGAGGTCGTGCAGGTGATCGCGCCGTCGGTGGAGGTGACGGTCGTCCAGACGGACCTGACCGGGGTGCCGCCCGAACGGCGCCAGGCGGAGCTCGACCGGATCGCCCGGGAGGACGCGGTGCGCCCGTTCGCGCTCGACCGGGCCCCGGTCTGGCGGGCCCGGCTGGTCCGGATGGACGCCGACGACCGCCGTCTGATCGTGATCTTCGATCACACGGTCTTCGACGGCGGCTCGTCCGACAACTTCCTGGGCGAGCTGTGGGAGTGCTTCCGCGCGTTCGACGAGGGCCGCGAGCCGAGGCTGCCCGAGCTGGCGATCCAGTACGCCGACTACGCCGTGTGGCAGCGCGAGCGGCTGACCGGCGAGTTCCTGGACGAACGGCTGCGCTACTGGCGCCGGCAGCTCGCCGGGCTGCCCGACGACCTGGGCCTGCCCACCGACCGGCCCCGCCCGCCGGTCCGCTCGTATCGCGGCGCGGTGCACGACTTCACGCTGCCCGCCGAGCTGACCGAGCGGGTCGAGGCGCTGTCGCGGCGGCTGGGCGTTACCCCGTTCACCACGCTGCTCACCGCGTACAAGGCGGTGCTGGCGCGGTGGGCGGGTCACCAGGACATCGCGGTGGGCTGCCCGGTGGCGACCCGCGCGCTGCCCGAGCTCGAACCCCTGATCGGCATGTTCGTCAACACGGTGATCGTCCGCACCGGGCTGGCGGGCGACCCGTCCTTCCGGGACGCGGTGCGGCGGGTGCGCGGCACCATGCTGGACGCGTTCGAGCACGCCGACCTGCCCTTCGAGCTGCTGGTGGACGCGCTCAAGCCCGCCCGCGACCTGGCCAGGCCGCCGCTGTTCAACGTGGCGTTCAACCTGCTGCCGGCCAGCAACGAGGGACAGATCCACAACGGGACGTCCAAGGTCGACCTGAGCCTGGACCTGTGCCGCCGCTCCGGCGGCCTGTTCGGACGGCTGGAGTACGCGACCGACATCTTCGACGCCGCGACGGCGCGCCGCCTCGCCTCGGCGTACGAGACGGCGCTCACCGCGATCGCGGCCGACCCGGACCTTCCGCTCTCGCGCGTCCCGCTGCTGCGCGAGGCCGAGCGGCGGCAGATCCTCACCGGCTGGAACCGGACGGAGGCGGCGGTGCCGGAGGCCACGCTGCCCGACCTGTTCGAGGCCCAGGTGGTCAGGACGCCGGACGCGCCCGCCGTGGTCATGGCGGGCGTGGAGCTGTCGTACCGGGAGCTCAACGCGCGGGCCAACCGGCTCGCCCACGAGCTGATCGGGCTCGGCGCGGGCCCGGAGACCATGGTGCGCGTCCGCGCCGAGCGGTCCCCGGAGCTGGTCGTGGCGGTGCTCGCGGTGCTCAAGGCCGGAGCGGTCTACGTGCCGCTCGACCCGGAGGACCCCCGGCACCCGGACGAGGTGTCCGGGCCGACGCTCACGCGGCAGCGGGTGGCGGAGGCGCGGTCGGGCGCGACGACCGACCCGCCGCGCCGGATCGGTCCCGGCAACGCGGCCTACGTCATCCACACCTCGGGCTCGACCGGACGGCCGAAGGGCTGCGTCAACACCCATGGCGCGATCGTCAACCGGCTCGACTGGATGCGGCGCGCCTACCCGATCGGCACCGGCGACGTGGTGCTGCACAAGACGCCGATCGGCTTCGACGTCTCGGTGTGGGAGCTGTGCTGGCCGCTGCTGAACGGCGCGGCCCTCGCCCTGGCCCGTCCGGGCGGTCACCGCGACCCGGCCTACATCCGCGACGCGATCGTCGAGCACGGGGTGACCGTGGCGCACTTCGTGCCGTCGATGCTGGCGGCGTTCCTGGCCGAGGAGCACATCGAGAAGTGCGCCTCGCTGCGGCGCGTGCTGTGCAGCGGCGAGGAGCTGCCCCGCGCGGCGGCGGACCGCTTCTTCGAGCGGCTGCCCGACACCGAGCTGCACAACCTCTACGGCCCGGCCGAGGCGGCGATCGACGTGAGCGCGTGGCGCTGCCAACCGGGGGAGGCGGGCGTCATCCCGATCGGCACGCCGGTGGCCAACACCCGCCTTCACGTGCTCGACCGGCGCCTGGAACCCGTGCCGGTCGGGGTCACCGGCGACCTCTACATCGGCGGACCACAGCTCGCCCGGGGGTACGCCGGGCTTCCCGGGCGCACCGCGCAGTCCTTCGTCGCCGATCCGCACGGGCCCCCGGGCTCGCGCCTCTACCGGACCGGCGATCTGGCCCGGTACCGCACGGACGGCTCGCTGGAGTTCCGCGGCCGCGCCGACCGGCAGGTCAAGGTGCACGGCTGGCGCATCGAGCCGGGCGAGATCGAGGCGGCGCTGGCCGAGCATCCGGTCGTCGCGCGAGCGGTGGTCGCGCTGCGCGCGGACGCGCCCGGCGGCCGCGGCCTGGTGGCCTACGTCCGCTGGACGGGCGATCGCGACGCGGCGGCCGCCGAGCTGCGCGGCCTGCTGGACCGCCGGTTGCCGCGCGCCATGATGCCGCAGGCGTTCGTGCTGGTCGACGACTTCCCGTCGCTGCCCAGCGGGAAGGTCGACGTCCCGGCGCTGCCCAGCCCATCGGGTGACGACGCCGCCGTGTCCGCCACCCCGTATGTCGAGCCGCGCACCCCGCTGGAGGCGGAGCTGGCCACCATCTGGAGCGAGCTGCTCGGGCGCGAGCGCGTCGGCGCCGAGCACGGCTTCTTCGAGCTCGGCGGGCACTCGCTGCTCGCCGTCCAGCTGATGAACCGGATCCGCGCCGAGTTCGGCGTGGACATCCCGGTGCGCCGGTGCTTCGAGCTGTCCACGGTCGGCGACTACGCGCTGGCCGTGCTCGAAGGGCAGCTCGCCGGGCACGACGCCGAGGCGCTGCTCGCCGCGGTCGAGGAGTCCGCCGATGAGTGACCTCGCCGCGCGGCTCGCGCGGCTCAGCCCCGAGCAGCGCGCCGCGCTGGAACGCAGGCTGGGCCGTCCGTCGTCCGGGCCGGGCGTCGCGGCGATCCCGCGCCGCGCCGATCCGGCGGCTCCGGCGCCGCTGACCGCCGGGCAGGAGCGGCTCTGGTTCCTGCATCGCTACGACCCCGGCGACGCCTCCTACAACATGTTCATCGTCGAGCGGCTGCGCGGCGACCTCGACGTCGAGGCCCTCCAGGCCGCCCTGCACGCGCTGGTCGAGCGGCACGAGAGCCTGCGCACCCGGTTCCCCGACGAGGCGGGGACGCCGGTCCAGACGGTCGTCCCCAGTGCCCGCCTCGACCTCGAACGGGTCGACCTGGCCGGTCCCGACGCCGAGGAGCGGGCCGAGCACCAGGTGGCGCGCCGGATCCGCGCCCCCTTCGACCTGCGCGGCGGACCGCTCATCCGGGCGAGTCTGTTCGGACTGGGCGAGCGCGACCATGTGCTCTGCGTCGTCCTGCACCACATCACCGCCGACGGCGCCTCGCTGAAGACATTGAAGAAGGAGCTGGGCGACCTCTACGGGGGCGCGACGCTGCCCGAGCCCGCGCTCCAGTACGCCGACTACGCCGTCTGGCGCGACGCGCAGGACGACGGCGACGAGCAGCTCGCCCACTGGAAACGGGCCCTCGCGGACGCTCCCGTCCTGGAGCTGCCGACGGACCGGCCCCGCCCGGAGGTCAGGACGTCGGCCGGTGACGTGCTCACCGTCCGGATCCCGCGCCGTGTCGTCGACGAGGTGGAGCGGGTGGCGCGCGGCGAGTCCGCCAGCGGTTTCATGGCGATGCTGGCCGCGTTCCACGTCCTGCTCTCGGCCTACTCGGGCCAGGACGACATCTGCGTCGGCACGGTCACCGCCGGGCGCGACCGCCCCGAGCTCCAGCCCCTCGTCGGCTACTTCCTGAACACCCTGGTGATCAGGGGCGACCTGGCCGGAGACCCGTCCTTCCGCGAGCTGCTGGCGCGCGTCCGCACCCGGATGCTCGACGCGCTCACCCACCAGGGCATCCCGTTCGCCCGGCTGATGGCCGAGCTGCGCCTGGAGCGCGACCCGAGCCGCACCCCGCTGTTCCAGGCGATGTTCGTCGGCCAGGACCCCGACGAGGAGGGACTGCGGCTCGCGGGGGTCGAGGGCGGCCCGTTCCCGCCGGGTCCCGTCCCGGCCAAGTACGACCTGCTGCTCGACGTCACGCCCCGGCCGGACGGGCTGGTCGCGCACTTCTGCTACAGCACCGAGCTGTTCGACGAGGCCACCGTCCGGCGGCTGGCACGGCACTACGAGCTGCTGCTGGAGTCGATCGCCGACGAGCCCGGGGCGCCGCTGTCGGCGCTGCGCGCGCGGCTGGCCGATCCCGAGCCGCCCGCCGAAGGGCACGCGGAACCGGCGTCGACGGTGTCCGGGCTCGTCCGGGCGCAGGCCGCGCGCACCCCCGAGGCACCCGCGATCCGCCAGGACGGCCGCGTCACGACCTACGCCGAGCTCGACGCGCACGCCGACCGTCTCGCGGCCGCCCTGCGCCGCACCGGCGTCGGACGAGGCTCGCTCGTCGGGCTGTGCGCCGAACCGTCCCCGGCGCTCATCGCCGTGCTCCTGGCCATCGGCCGAACCGGCGCCGCCTACCTGCCGCTCGACCCGGACGATCCGCCCGCCCGCCGGGAGGCCCTCCTTCGCGACGGTGGCGCGGCGCTGTCGGTCACCGACGCATGGCTGGCGGAGGCCCATCCGGCCGCGGATCCGCTGGACGACGGTTCCCTGGACGATCTCGCCTGCGTGCTCTACACCGCAGGGCCGACGGGCGTGGAGTTCGACCAGCGGGCGCTCGCGGGGCGGGCGCTCGCGCTGGCCGAGCGGTACGGTCTGCGCCCTGGCGACCGGATGCCGCACGTGACCCCGGTGGCCATCGACACCCACGCCGCCGAGATCTATCCCTGTCTCGTCTCCGGGGCGACGCTCGTCCTGCCCGCCCCCGGGGAGCTGATTCCGGACTACTTCGGCACCCCGGAGGGCGCCGCGCTCACCGTCGCGCACCTTCCGGCGTCGTACTGGCAGGAGTTCCGCGCCGCGAAGGCCCGCTGGCCGCTCGCGCTGCGGCTGCTGGTCCTGGGCGACGACCCCGTTCCCGGGCCGGCCGTCGGCGCCTGGTTCGACCAGGAGGGCACGCGGGTCGAGCTGCTCAACACCTACGGGTCCCTGACGGCCACCACCGCCCCGATCGGGCCCGACGAGGCCGTCCGGCGGCCGCCGATCGGGCAGCCGCTGCCCGGCGTCCGCTGCCATGTGCTGGACGATCGGCTCGGTCCCGTCCCTCCGGGTGCGGCCGGTGAGCTCTATATCGGCGGCGCCGGACTGGCGCAGGGGTATCGCGGCCGTCCCGGACTGACGGCCGCGCGGTTCGTCCCCGACCCGTTCGGCCCACCCGGGGCGAGGCTCCTGCGAACCGGTGACGTGGCCCGCCGCCGGGACGACGGGAGCCTGGAGCTCCTGGGCCGCACCGACGACCGGATCACGATCCGGGGCCACCGGATCGAGCCCGCCGAGATCGAGGCGTGCCTGCTGGCCGACCCTCGGGTAGTCGAGGCCGCGATCACCACCCGGGACGACACCCTGATCGCCTGCGTGGTGCCCGAACCCGGCGCGGAGGTCACGGCCGACAAGCTGCGCGACCGGCTGGCCGGGGAACTGCCGCGTCCGCTGGTGCCGGGCGTGTTCCTCCTGCTCGACGGGCTGCCCCGGCGGCCGGACGGTGCCCTGGACCCGTCCGCGCTGCCCGAGCTCGGCCGACGGGTCTACGAACCGCCCGCCACGCCCACCGAGGAGCTGGTCGCCTCGGTCTGGGCCGAGGTGCTCGGCGTCGAACGGGTCGGCGCGCTCGACGACTTCTTCGAGCTCGGCGGCCACTCCCTGCTGGGCACCCGGGTGATCTCCCGGCTCGGCGCCGCCACCGGACGCGACATCGGCCTGCCCGCCCTGTTCACCGACCCGGACGTCCGGCGGTTCGCGGCGGCGCTGGACCGGCAGGTCGCCGCCGACGAACCCGCCGAGGCCGCCATTCCCGCGCTGCGCGGCGAGCCCCGGCTGTCGTTCGCCCAGGAGCGCATCTGGTTCATGGAGCAGTTCGCGCCGGGCACCAGCGCGTACGTGATCCCCTTGGTCTACCGCCTGCGGGGCCCGCTGGACGCGTCCGCCCTCGAACGGGCGCTGACGGAGATCGTGGCGCGCCACGACAGCCTGCGGACCCGCTACACGGCGGCCGCCGACGGAAGCCCGCGCATCGAGGTCGCCGGCCCCGAGCCGCTGCCGCTGGCCACGGCCGACGCCGGAGATTCGGTGCGCGACCAGATCGCCGCCGAGGTCGACCGTCCCTTCGACCTGGGCCGCGACCCGCTGCTGCGGGCGCTGCTGATCAGGGTCTCCGGCGAGGACCACTTCCTGGTGGTGACGACGCACCACATCGCGACCGACGGCTGGTCCACCGGCGTCATCGGCGACGAGCTCGGCGCGCTGTACGAGGCGTTCCTGGCCGGGAAGCCGTCACCGCTGGCGCCGCCGCCGGTGCGCTACGCCGACTACGCCGCCTGGCAGCGCGACCGGCTGGACGGCCCCGCGCTCGACCGGGACCTCGGCCACTGGCGCGAGCGGCTCGACGGCCTGCCCGCGCTCGACCTGCCCACCGACCGGCCGAGGCCCGCGCGGCAGACCTTCGCGGGACGCGGCCACGCCTTCACCCTCGACCCGGAGCTGACCGGCGGGCTCGTCCGGCTCTCCCGCGAGAACGACGCGACCCTCTACATGACCCTGCTCGCCGCGTTCCAGGCGCTGCTGTCGCGCTGTTCGGGCCAGGAGGACTTCGCCGTCGGATCGCCGGTGGCCGGGCGCGACCGCCGCGACCTCGAGGCGGTGGTCGGGGTCTTCGTCAACATGCTGACCCTGCGGGCCTCGCTCGGGGGAGACCCCACCTTCACCGAGCTGCTGGCCAGGACCCGCGCGGCCGCGCTGGACGCCTACCGCCACCAGGAGCTGCCCTTCGAGCGGCTGGTCGGCGAGCTCGACGTGGCCCGCGACGTGAGCCGCTCGCCGCTGTTCCAGGCGCTGTTCGCGATGCAGAACTTCGCGGCGGGCCCGCGGGCCTTCGGCGGCCTGGCCGCCGAGCCGTGGCTGATGGACGTCGCCGCGACCCGCTTCGACCTGGAGCTGTACGCCGCCGAGGTCGACGGCCGCGTCGAGGGCAGGTTCGTCTACAACAGCGACCTGTTCGAGGCGGACACGATCGAGCGGCTGGCCCGCCATCTGGAGGCGCTGCTCCGCGCGGCCGTGACCGGCCCGGACCGGCGCCTGAGCGAACTTCCGCTGCTGACCTCGCGGGAGCGCCGGGCGCTGCTGCACGAATGGAACGACACTGCGGCCGACTTCCCCGGCTTGACGGTGCCCGAGCTGATCGCGCGGCAGGCGCGCGCCACCCCGGACGCCGTCGCGCTGACCTTCGAGGGCGAGGACGTCGCCTACCGCGACCTGGCCGAGCGCGCCGAGCGGCTCGCCCGCACGCTGCGCGGCCTCGGGGCCGGCCCGGAGACGGTCGTCGGGGTGTGCTTCGAGCGCTCGCCCGACCTGGTCGTCGCCCTGCTCGCGGTGCTCTGGGCGGGCGGCGCCTACCTCCCGCTCGATCCGTCCGACCCGCCGCGGCGGCGGGCCGCGCTGGCCGAGGACGCGGGCGCGCGGATCGTGCTCACCGCGGAGTCGCCGCTGGACGCGTCCCCCGCCGAGCTTGTGTCCGTCTCCCCGGACCACGCCGCCTACGTGATCTACACATCCGGCTCGACCGGCCGTCCGAAGGGCGTGGTCAACACCCATCGCGGCCTGCTGAACCGGCTCCTGTGGATGCAGGCCAGGTTCGGGCTGAGCGCGGGCGACGCCGTCCTGCAGAAGACGCCCGCCGGGTTCGACGTCTCGGTCTGGGAGTTCTTCTGGCCGCTGCTCACCGGGGCGCGCCTGGTGCTCGCGCGGCCCGGCGGCCACCGCGACCCGGCCTACCTGCGCGATCTGATCGCCGGGGAGAAGATCACCGTCGTGCACTTCGTGCCGTCGATGATGGCGGCGTTCGCCGCCGAGGAGGGCATCGAGGCGTGCTCGTCCCTCCGGCTGGTCGTCAGCAGCGGCGAGGAGCTGACGTCCCGGCTGGCCACCCGGCTCATGGACCGGCTGCCCGGCGCCGAGCTGCACAACCTTTACGGGCCCACCGAGGCCGCCATCGACGTCAGCGCCTGGAAGTGCGCGCCGGGCGACGCCGCCGTGCCGATCGGGTACCCGGTGGCCAACACCCGGCTCCACATCCTCGACCGGCACCTGGAGCTGGTCCCCGTCGGGCTGACCGGCGAGCTGTACATCGCGGGCCCGCAGGTGGCCCGGGGGTATCTCGGCCGTCCCGGCCTCACCGCCGACCGTTTCGTCCCCGACCCCTACGGCCCGCCGGGCTCGCGCCTCTACCGCACCGGCGACCTGGCCAGGCGGCGCGCGGACGGGGCACTGGAGTACCTCGGCCGCGCCGACGACCAGGTGAAGATCCGCGGGCACCGGATCGAGCCGGGCGAGATCGAGGCCGCGCTGGCCGCCCTGCCGGACGTCCGCGCCGCCGCCGTGAACGTGTGGCACGACCAGGCCGGCGCCCGCCTGGTCGGCTATGTCGTCACCGACGGTGACCCCGACCCGCGCGACCGGCTGCGCACCGAGCTTCCCGACCATCTGATCCCGACCGCGTGGGTGCGGCTGGACGCGCTGCCCCTCACCCGCAGCGGGAAGCTCGACCGGGGCGCGCTGCCGCCGCCGGACCGGCGGGCCGAGGTCCCGTTCACCGCGCCGCGCACCGACGCCGAGCGGACGGTGGCGCGGGTGTGGGGATCGGTGCTGAGCCTGGACCGCGTGTCGGTCCACGACGTGTTCTTCGCCCTCGGCGGCGACTCGATCCGCAGCCTGAAGGTGGTCGCCCGGATGCGGGACGAGGGATACGACATCGAGCTGCAGGACCTGTTCCTGCACCAGACCGTGGCGGAGCTGGCGGGCGCCCTGCGCCCGCTGCTGCGGCCGAAGACCGAGGCGCCCGCCACCGAGGCGTTCGCGCTCCTGGACCCGGCGGACCGGGCCCGGCTTCTGGGGGAGCCCCGATGATCGAGGACGCCTACCCGCTCGCGGCGCTGCAGGCGGGGATGATCTACCACAGCGAGCTGGAACCGGACGCGCCGACCTACCACGACCTGACCACGCTGACGCTCGACGGCCGCTGCGACCGCGACGCGCTGGAGGCGGCGCTGGCCGAGACGGTGCGGCGGCATCCGGTGCTGCGGACCTCGTTCGACCTGACCGGCTTCAGCGAGCCCGTCCAGCTCGTGCACGACTCCGCCGCGGTGCCGCTGGAGGTGGCCGACCTGACGGCCGCCGCCGACCCGGACGAGGACCTGCGCGCGTGGTGCGAGGCGGAGAAGCGGCGCCCCTTCGACTGGACGGTCGCGCCGCTGCTGCGCGTCCGCGTCCATCTGCTCGCCGCCGAGCGCTTCGCGCTGAGCGTCAGCTTCCACCACGCGATCCTGGACGGCTGGAGCGTGGCCGCGTTCGTGACCGAGCTGCTGCGGCGCTACGGAGCGCGGGTCGCGGGCGAGCCGCTGCCCGTCCAGCCTCCCGGGGCGCGTTTCCGCGACCTCGTCGCGCGGGAGCGGGAGCTGGTCGCCTCGCCGGAGGCCGCGGCGTTCTGGCGCGACCGGGTCGCCGAGGCGCCGTCCGGCCGGTTGCCCCGGCTGCCCCGCGATCCCGAGCCGGACGCCGCGGGCGTCCAGGTGCTCGCCACCCCGCTGGACGGCGCCCTGCGCGACGACCTGGACCGGGTCGCCCGGTCGCTGCGGGTGCCGCTGCGCACGGTGCTGCTGACCGCGCATCTGCGCGTGCTCGCGCTGCTCACCGGCGACGACGACGTGCTGACCGGCATGGTCGTGCACGGACGTCCCGAGAGCGAGGCCGGTGACCAGGTGCTCGGCCTGTTCCTCAACACCGTGCCGGTGCGGGTCAGCGCCGACGCCGGGTGCTGGAGCGAGCTGGTCCGGCGGGTGTTCGACGCCGAGGTGGCGCTGCTGCCCTACCGGCAGTATCCGCTGTTCGAGATCCAGCGCGCCGCCGGACGGTCGCCGCTGCTCGACACGCTCTTCGACTTCCGCGACTTCCACGTCTACGGCGCGCTGTCGGCCGACGACCCCGTCCGGGTGGTCGGCCAGGACTTCTTCGAGCAGACCGACCTGCCCCTGACCGTGGCGTTCGTCCGCGAGCCCGGCGCGGGCCTGGCACTGAGCCTGTCCTACGACTCCGGCCAGTTCGGCCGGGCGCAGATCGAGGACGTCCGCGACCACTACCTGCGGGCCCTGGCCCGGCTCGCCGCCGACCCGGAGTCCGACCCCCGCCCCGCCGATGCGTATCTGGCCGAGCGCGACGCCACGGACATCGAGCGCTGGAACACCACCGGCCGTACCTACCCCGACGCGACCCTGCACGAGCTGGTCTGGGCGCAGAGCCGCCGCACCCCCGAAGCCCCGGCCGTGGGCTTTGAGGACACCTGGCTCTCGTACGCCGAGCTGACCGGGAGGGCCGGGCGGCTGGCCGCGCTGCTGCGGCGCGCCGGAGCCGTCGCGGACCGTCCGGTCGGCGTCCTGATGGAGCGGGGTCTTGACCTGCCGGTCGCGCTGCTCGGCGTGCTGGCCGCGGGCGCGGCCTACCTGCCGCTGGAGCCGGACCATCCGCCGGAGCGGCTGCGGCTGATGCTGGCCGACGCGGGCGCGGGCCTCGTCGTGACGACCCGCGACCTGGCCGACCGGGTTCCTGCGGGCGCGCGGACGGTCCTGGTCGAGGACCTTCCCGGCGAGACCCTCGTCGCCCCGGTCCCCACCGGTTCCCTCGCGTACGTGATCTTCACTTCCGGCTCCACCGGACGGCCGAAGGGCGTGGGCGTCTCCCATCGCGCCATCGTCAACCGGCTCGCGTGGATGCAGGAGACGTTCGGGCTGGACGCGGACGACCGCGTCCTGCACAAGACGCCGTACGGCTTCGACGTCTCGGTGTGGGAGCTGTTCTGGCCGCTCATCACCGGCGCCGGGCTCGTCGTGGCCCGTCCCGGCGGGCACATGGAGCCCGCCTACCTCACCCGGCTGATCACCGCCGAGCGGGTGACGACGCTGCACTTCGTCCCCTCGATGCTCGCGGCGTTCCTCCAGGGGCTCGAACCGGCCGAGCGCCCGCCCTTCGTCCGGCGGGTCGTGTGCTCGGGCGAGGCGCTGCCGCCCGCGCTGGCCGCCGAGTTCGGGGAGCGGCTCCCCGACGTCGAACTGCACAACCTGTACGGCCCGACGGAGGCGGCGGTGGACGTGTCGTGGCACCGATGCCGTCTCGGCGAATCCGTCGTGCCGATCGGGCGGCCGGTGGCCAACACCCGGCTCGAGGTCCTCGACGCGCGGATGCGCCGCGTCCCGGTGGGCACGCCCGGCGAGCTGTGCATCGGCGGGGCGCAGCTGGCGCGCGGCTACCTCGGCCGCCCCGGCCTCACCGCCGAACGGTTCGTGCCCGACCCCTACGGCCACGGACGGCTGTACCGGACCGGGGACCGGGCCCGCTGGCTGCCGGACGGGGAGATCGAGTACCTCGGCCGCGCGGACTTCCAGGTCAAGGTGCGCGGCATGCGGGTCGAGCTCGGCGAGATCGAGGCGGTGCTGGAACGGCACCCGTCGGTCGCGCGGGCCGTCGTCACGGCCCGGCCGGGCGACCACAGCCTGGTCGCCTATGTCGTCCCCTTCGACGTGGACACCGACGCGGACGCGCAGGAGCTGCGCCGGTTCGCGGGGGAGCACCTGCCGGGATACATGGTCCCGTTCACCGTGATGGGGCTGGACGACCTGCCCCGCACCGCGAACGGCAAGCTCGACCGCGCGGCGCTGCCCGAGCCCAGCGCGCGGCAGCGGGCCTACGCCCCGCCGCGCGACGCGGTCGAGGCGAGCCTGGCCGAGCTGTGGGAGGACCTGCTCGGGGTGACCCCGGTGGGGATCCACGACGACTTCTTCGAGCTCGGCGGGCACTCGCTGACCGCGCTCCGCCTGGCCATGCACGTCCGGCACCGGCTCGGCCGCGAGCTGCCGGTGTCGACGGTGCTGGCCGCGCCCACGCTGGCCGACCTGGCGGAGGTGCTGCGGCGTCCCGGCGACCTGGCCACCGCGCACCGGATCGTCCCGCTGAACGCCGGGGGCGACCGCACCCCGATCGTCCTGGTCCACGCGCTGGGCGGGCAGGTCTTCCGCTACCAGCCGCTGGCCCGCCGCCTCGGACCCGACCAGCCCGTCCACGCGGTCGCCGCCAGCGGGCTGGCGCCGGGAGAGGAGCCGCACGCCACGATGGCCGCGATGGTCGACGACTACGTCCGGGAGCTGCGCGAGGTGCGCCCGCACGGCCCGTACGTACTGGGCGGCTTCTGCATCGGCGGCAACATCGCGCTGGAGGTGGCCAGGCGGCTGCGCGCGCTCGGCGAGGACGTCCCGCTGGTCGTGCTGATCTACTCCGACGCCGACCAGCCGGTGATCCGCAGCTCGCTGGAGGACGACACGGCGCTGATGTTCCACGCCCTGGCCGACGGTCCGCCCGAGGCCGGCTTCGCGATGCCCGAGGGGATCGTGGACGCCGAGGAGCGGATGCTCGCGGTGATGAGCGTGGCCGCCGACGCCGGCCGTCTCGTGCCCGACTCCAAGGACGTCGAGCAGGCCCGCCGCTACCTGGCGGTCTTCCGCGCCAACGCGCACGCCGTCGGCCACTTCCGGCACGACCCCTACGACGGCGACGTGGCGCTGTTCGCCCCGGCCGGGCAGGACCTCGGCTGGCGCGCGGTGGTCAAGGGCCGCCTGGGGATCAGCGTCATCCCCGACGAACGAGTCCCGATTCTGTACGAACCGCTGGTCGCCGACGCGGCCGCGCGAATGAGGAGCTGGATGGACGATGGCATCCCCGCCGAGTGAGCAGGTGGACGACCCCAGGCCGGGTCTCCTGCACGACACTGAGTTCCTCAAGCTGTGGGTGGGCCAGAGCCTCTCGCAGATAGGCGCCCAGGTGACCTTCCTGGCGGTCCCGCTGGCAGCGGTGCTGGTGCTGCACGCCTCGGCGGCGGAGATGGGCGTGCTGAGCGCGCTGGTCCGGCTGCCCATGGTGGGGTTCCTGCTGTTCGGAGTGCTGGTCGACCGGGTGCGCAAGCGGCCCGTGCTGATCTGGACCGACATCGGCCGCGCCGCCGTGCTGCTGCTGATCCCGCTGCTGTACTTCGCCGACATGCTCACGATGGCCGTGATCTATGTCGTGGTGTTCGTGCTGGGCGTGTTGAGCGTGCTGTTCCAGGTCGCCTACCGCACCTATATCCCGCACCTGGTGGCGCGCGAGCACCTGGCCGACGGCAACAGCAAACTCCAGATGAGCGAGTCGGTGGCGCAGGCGCTCGGCCCGGGCCTGGTCGGCGGGCTCATCAAGGTCGTGTCGGCGCCCGTGCTGATCCTCATCGACGTCGTCACCTACCTGGTGTCGGCGGTCGCCTGCTGGCTCATCCGCACCCCCGAGGCCAAGCCCGCCCCCGACGACGACGTGCGCAGCGTCTACAAGGCCGTCTGGGAGGGGTACCAGTGGGTGATGCGCCAGCCGCTGGTCAGGCCGCTGGCGATCGGCACCGCTTTCTACTCCTTCTTCATCATGGGCGCGATGCAGTCGATCTTCGTGCTCTACCTGCTGAAGGGCGGGCCGGACCTGGACGCCGCCTGGGTCGGCGTCATCACCGCGACCGGCGGCGCCGGAGCCATCCTCGGCGCGGGACTGGCCATCAGGGCCACCAAGCGCCTGGGCATCGGCCCGACCCTGCTGTGGAGCACCGTGATCGGCAACTGCGCGCTGTTCCTGGTGCCGCTCGCGGTGCGCCCGGTCTGGCTGGCGGTGGCGATGCTCGCGGTCTCCCAGTTCGTCGTCTGGGCCTGCAACCAGATCTTCATCGTCAACAACCTGACGCTGATCCAGTCGGTGACGCCGATGCCCATGATCGGCCGGATCCTGGCCACGATCTTCTCGCTCGGGCTGATCCCGGCCCCGCTGGGCGCGCTCGGCGCCGGGCTGCTCGGCGAGTGGCTGGGGCTGCGGGCGGCCATCTTCATCGCCATCGTCTTCGGCGCCCTGGTGCCGATCCTGGCGCTGGCCCGCTCGCCGATCCCCAAGCTCAAGGAGATTCCCGAACCCGTCTCATGACGCGCACTCGGCGATGAGCCGCAGCTGCTCGAGCCGCAGCCGCAGGGTGGGCGGGACGACCCCGACGACCAGGGTCGTCGCGCCCGCCTCGCGGTAGGCGGCCAGCCGGTCGCGCACCCGCGCGGGCGGCCCGCAGACCGTCATCAGGTCGACCAGCTCGTCGGGGATGGCCGAGATCGCCTCGCCCTGCCGTCCGGCCAGGAACGCCTCCTGGAGGGTCTCGGCCTCCTTCTCGAAGCCGAGCCTGCGGGCCAGCCGGTTGTAGAAGTTCATCCGGCGCGAGCCCATTCCGCCGAGATAGAGGGCGAGCATCGGGCGCATCATGTCGTAGGCCGTCTCCAGGTCGTCGTCGACCAGGACCATGACCATGGGCGCGACGTCGAAGCCGTCCAGCGACCGTCCGGCCCGTTCGGCGCCCTCGCGCAGCAGGCCCGTGCAGTCGGCCAGATGCCCGGCGGGGAAGTGGAACGGCAGCCAGCCGTCGGCGAGCTCCCCGGCCAGCCGGATCGACTCCGCGCCGAGCGCCCCCAGGTAGATCGGCAGCCGCTCCTGGACGGGCGCGACCGCCAGCGTCAGCTCCTTGCCCTGGCTGTCGGGCAGCGGCAGGGTCAGCGTGGGGCCCTCGTAGGAGATCGGCTCCTGGGCGAGGGCCATCCGGACGACGTTGATGTAGTCGCGCGCGTGGACGAGCGGACGCTCGAACGGCAGCCCGTGCCACCCCTCCACCAGCTGGGGGCCGGAGAACCCGAGCCCCAGCCGGAACCGCCCGCCCGAGATCTGGTCGATGGTGGCGGCGGTCATCGCGGCGGCCACCGGACGCCGGGCGGGCATCTGCATGACCGAGGTGCCGAGCGCGATCCGTCCGGTCTGCCCGGCCAGCCACGCCATCAGCGACGCCGGATCGGTGCCGTAGGTCTCGGCGGACCAGACCGAGTCGTACCCCAGCCGCTCGGCCTCCCGGACGAGCGCGCGGTGCTCGGCCAGGTTGAGTCCCGCCGAACCCCAGTAGGCAAGGCTGTATCCCAGGCGCATTTCGCCTCCAGATCGTTTAGGCGACGCGTTCGGCCAGGTCCTCGGCGAGCGCGGCGGCCAGCTCGGCCGGGGCGTCCTCCATCAGCCAGTGCGAGGCGTCCAGTTCCCGCAGGACCGGGCGCCGGACGCTCTGCCTGCGCCAGCCGAGCAGGCCGCCCCGGTCCAGCGAGGTGTCGTGGCGGCCGTACAGCACGGTGATCGGCACGGACATCGGCGGGCCGGGATCGTGCCGGTACCCGGCGAGCAGGCCGAAGTCGGCCCGCAGCGCGGG
The DNA here is from genome assembly GCF_050946795.1 of Spirillospora sp. CA-294931. Taxonomy (GTDB): domain Bacteria; phylum Actinomycetota; class Actinomycetes; order Streptosporangiales; family Streptosporangiaceae; genus Spirillospora. The sequence continues at coordinate 8,728,578 of NZ_CP192006.1, read as the reverse complement.
TTCCAGGATCGGCCGCAGCTCGTGCCGCTCGGCCAGCTCCGCCGGGACGCCGCCGTAGTCGATCAGGCGCTCCCAGAACAGCGCGGACGGGAGCGTGTGCAGCCGCCGCAGGAACACCGCCACGTCCGGCGCGGCGAACGAGCCGACGATCAGCCGGGCCGGTGGTCGGCCCAGCGCGTCGAGCCGGCGGCAGACCAGGTAGGCCAGCATGGCGCCGCTGCAATACCCGAACAGCGCGCGGGGGCGCGGCCCGTGCCCGGCGAGCTCGTCGGCCAGCTCCTCCACCAGCGCCGCGAGGTCGGTCCGCGGCGGTTCGGCCAGCCGGGCCTGGCGGCCGGGCAGGTTCACCGCCCACGGCTCGACGCCGGGCGGCAGCAGCGGCGCCAGCGGTGCCGGGGAGGCCGGTCCGCCGCCCGCGTGCGGGAACACCACCAGCTCCGCCTCGGCGCCCTCGCGCCGTTCGATCGGGACGAACATCATCCGGCCGCTCCAGGTGCCGCCAGGTGGGCCGAGAGCTCGGCCGGGGTCGGGTACTGGAAGATCACGGGAACCGCCACGGGATCGCCGGTGATCTCCTCCAGCCGGGTGGTCAGCCCCACGGCCAGGATCGAATGCCCGCCGTTGAGGAAGAAGTTGTCGTGCGCGCCGAGCTCCGGCCGTCCGAGCGTCTCGCGCCACAGGCCGACCAGCCGCTCGGTGAGCTCGGGATCGCCGCCGGTGGCCACGGCGGGCGCGGCGTGCTGGGGCGCCGCCGTCTCCAGCAGCTCCCGGTAGGCGATCTTCCCATTGGGCGTGATCGGGATCCGGTCGACGACCACGATGGCCGACGGGACGGCGTAGTCGGGCAGCCGCGTGCGGGCGTGCCGCCAGAGCTCGTCGCGCAGGGTCCCCTGCCCGCCGGTGCCGGTGTCGGGCTGCACGAACGCGACCAGCCGCCCGTCGGTCTGCGGGTCGCCCGCCAGCGTCACCGCCGCCAGGCGCACCTTGTGGTGCTCGTGCAGGGCGGCCTCGACCTCGCCCAGCTCGATGCGGTGGCCGCGCAGCTTGACCTGCCGGTCGGAGCGGCCCAGCATCTCCAGCGTCCCGTCGTGCCGCAGCCGCGCCAGGTCGCCGGTGCGGTAGAAGCGCCCGTGGCGCGGATGCGTCCCGAACCGCTCGGCGGTCAGCTCCGGCCGTCCGAGGTAGCCGACGGCCACCCCGGCACCGGCGATGCACAGTTCACCGGGCACCCCGGGCGGCAGCTCCTGCCCGCGCGCGTCGAGGACGAATACCCGCGTGTTCGCCAGCGGCCGTCCGATCGGCACCGGGTCCTCCGGCGACCCGCTCAGCTCGGCGGCGGTCGACCAGATCGTCGTCTCGGTCGGCCCGTACACGTTGAACAACCGGCATCCGCGCGCGAGCAGGTCGCGGGCCAGCGTCGCGGGCATCGGCTCGCCGCCGCACAGCACGGTCCGGCCCGCCAGCTCGCCGTCCACCTCCGGGACGGTCATGCGCCAGGCCGTCGGCGTCGCCTGGACGACCGAGACGTCCTGGTCCCGGATGAGGTCGAGGAACACGCGCGGCCGCAGCTGCGCCTCGTCGGAGGCGACCACGAGCCGCCCGCCGGTCAGCAGCGGCAGGAAGAGCTCCAAGGCCGAGATGTCGAACGCCGGGGTGGTCGACCAGAGCACGCCCGCCGAAGCCTCGACCGGCAGGCGATCGGCGAAGTCGCGCACGAGGTTGGCCAGGTTGCCATGGGTGACCGCGACGCCCTTGGGCCGTCCGGTCGAGCCCGAGGTGTAGATGACGTAGGCGGTGTCGCCCGGGTCCGGCGGCCCCTGGTCCAGGAGCGTCGCGGTGTCGCCGGGCGGCAGGTCGCGGACGGCGACGACGGACCGTCCCCCCGACCAGGCGGAGTGCGCCGTGCCCTCGTCGGCGACCAGGACGAGCCGGGCGTCGGCGTCCTCGACCTGGTAGGCCAGCCGCATCGCCGGGTGGTGCGCGTCCAGCGGCAGGTAGCTCGCCCCCGCCGCCCACACGCCGAGCACGGCCGACGCCAGGGACGCCGAACGTCCCAGGGCCAGCGCCACGATGTCGCCCCGCCGGACGCCCCGCGAGCGGAGCGCGTCGCGGATCGCCACGGCCCTGGCGAGCAGGTCGTGGTAGCTCAGCCGCAGCTCGCCGTCGACGACGGCCGTCTCCGCGCCGGTCCGTGCCGCGATCGCCTCGGCGAGCGTCTCGGGGGCACCCCAGTCGCGGTCGGTGCCGTTGGCGGCGTCCAGCACGGCCCGCTCCGGCCCGGACGCGAACTCCAGCTCGCCCACCGGACGGTCGGGGTCGGCGGCGGCGCGCTCCAGCAGCGCCTGGAGGCGGGCGACGAAGGCCACCATGTCCTCGTCGTCGTGCACCTCGGTGCTGTAGGAGACGCGCAGCAGGATCTCCTCCGGCTTGGGCACCGCGACGAACTGCATGTCGACGCGGCTGCGGTCGAAGATGTCCTTGACGTACTCGGGCATCTGCCCGCCGAACCTGATCCGCTCGTCGGTCCACGGCCGGTGGTTGTAGATGTGCCGGAACAGCGGCACCCGCCAGTCGCTGGTGCCGTGCCCGCGCTCGGTGATCACCACCTCGGCGGTGGCGCCGGTCTGCTCGAGCCCGCCGAAGAACGCCTCGCCGACGCGGTGCGCGAGCACCCGGAAGCTCTCGTCCGGATCGACCCGCACCCGGATCGGCAGCGTGCTCACGCCATAGCCCACCTGCTTCTGCGTGGCCGGGCGCCGGGTGTCGACCGGGACGCCGACCACCAGGTCGGGCCCGGCGCCGTGCCGGGCCAGCGTGAGGTAGAAGGCGCTCATCAGCACCAGGTTGTCGGTGACGCGCAGCTCGCGGCGGAGCGCCTCCATCGCCGCGCGCGCCTCGGGCGTCATCTCCCAGGTCCGCGTGCGCCCGGCGAACGTCGGCCGGGCGGGCGCGGGCCGGGTGCCCGGCAGCGCCATCGCCTCGGGGCGCACCCCGTCCAGATGGTCGAGCCAGTAGCGGGTGGCCTCCGGCGAGGGTTCCGGCTCCAGCAGCAGCGGGGCCGTCCCGGCCAGCTCGGCGGAGATCTCCCCGCGCTCGGCGAGGTCCCCGTACAGGCCGCTGAGCTCCTCGACCAGGATCTGCAGGGACGTCCCGTCGATCACGATGTGATGCGCGACCAGGCAGACCACGCTCGCCCCGTCGGGCAGGGTGAAGTGCCCGACGCGGACGGGGAAGTCGCCGCCCAGGTCGAAGGGGGCGTCCAGGAACTCCTGAAGGTCGGCGACCAGCTTCTCCTCGCTGGTGGCGCGCGTCGCCAGCTTGATCTGCGCGTCCTCGGGCGCGGTCAGGTGCTGGACGGGCACCCCGTTCAGCTCGGGGAACCGCAGCCGCAGCGCCGGATGGCGGCGCAGCAGTTGCTGCACCGCGCTCTGCAGCGGCCACCAGCGCAGCGCCTCCACCGTCCGGAACGCGATGCACAGGTTGGACACCCCGCTGTCGGGCGCGAGCTGCTCGAGAATCCAGAAGGCGTGCTGGGTGTCGCCGAGCGGCCGCAGCGGCTCGGCCGGTTCGGGGAGCCCGGCGATGGCGGCGGCCCGGGGAGCGGGTGCCGCCTTGGGGGTCTCGGTCTCGATCGGCGCGGGTGCGCTCGCCGAACCGAGCCAGTGGCGCCGGCGGTTCAGGGGATGGCCGGGCAGTGGCACCCGCTGCATCGGCTGGTCGCGGTCGACCTCGGCCCAGTCGACGGGGACGCCCCGCACCCAGAGCCGGGCCAGCGCGGCCAGGAGGCCGCGCTCGTCGTCCTCGGCGCCGACGTCGAGGACGACCCGGTCGCCGCCGTCCGCCGGGCGGTCCGCGCGGCCGGTGGGCAGGCCGTCCGGCTCGCGGACGATGCCGCGCACGGCCTCGTCCAGGCTCTTCGCGCCCGCCACGACCTCGGCCACGAGCGTGCCCGTTCCCTCGGCCACCACCGAGTCCGGCCGCACGCCCCACGACTCCCACGTGGCGGCGAGCGCGTACTCGACGGCGAACGCCAGGGCCGGGCCGCCCTCGTGCGGATCGACGTTCTCCCGCTCGAAGGCTTCCAGGCAGACGTCCATGGTCTCGGTGAAGACCCGCTGCGTCCCGTACAGCCCCGTCGGCATCCGGGAACGGTCCCTGCCCGGGAAGAGGAACACCACGTGCGGAGGGCCGCCCGTGGCGGACCCGGCGACGACGCCCTCGTTCGCGCTCAGCGCCTTGGCCGCCTCCGTCGCGTTCGCGCAGACGGCGGCCTCGCGCACGGGATGCTCGGTCCGGCCTCGCTGCAGCGTCGAGACGGCGGCGGCGAAGTCGGCGCCGCCGGACTCGGTGAAGCGGCGCGCGAGCGAGTCGCGGACGGTCGCGGCCGCCTCCCGGTCGCGTCCGGACCAGACCAGGACGCGGGGCCGCCGCTCGTCGTGGTCGAGGTGCGGCGGCAGCCCCTCCGTCACGACCAGATGCGTGTGGGCTCCGCCCGGGGCCGTGGCGTGAACGCCCGCCACGCGGGACTCGCCGCGCCACGGCTGCGCCTCGCGGACGGGCCGGAACGGGGTGTCGGCGAGCCCGGGGTTGGGCCTGCTCACGTTGATCGTGGCCGGGATCAGCCCGTGCTCCACGGCGAGGACGACCTTGACCAGCCCGGCGATCCCCGCGGCCGCGCCGAGGTTCCCGACGTTGGACTTGACCGAGCCGATCGGGATCGACCCTCGGGGCGCCTCGCCCATGTCGGCGTAGCCCCGGGCCAGCTCCGCGACCTCCAGGGCATCGGATCGGACCGTTCCCGCGCCGTGCGCCTCGACATAGGAGATCGCGTCCGGGCCGACACCGGCCAGCGCCATCGCCTCGGCGGCCGCGACGGCCTGGCCCCGGCCGGGCCTCCGCCCGTCGTGCGCGACCGCGTCGCCGCGGATGACCGCGCGCACCCGGTCGCCGTCCAGGATCGCCTCGTCCAGCGGCTTGAGGAGCACCACGCCCACCCCGCTGCCGGTGACGCCGCCCGCCGCCGCCGCGTCGAACGGGCGGCACCGGGCGTCCGGCGGGTGCGGTCCGCCCGGAACCCAGCGGTAGCCATGGCCATACGGGAACTGGACGTGCACCCCGCCCGCCAGCGCGAGACCGCATTCGCCCGACCTCAGCGCCTGCGCGGCCAGATGCACGGCGGCGAGCGAACAGGTCGACAGCCCGGCGGTGGGCCCCTGGAGATCGAGCAGCCCGGCCGCGAAGGCGGCGGGGTCGCGCGCGTCGTCGTCGTCCTCGCGGTAGCGGCCGGGTCCGGCGGCGCCGAAGACGCCGGTGTCCCGGGTGATGGCGGTCAGGTCGTAACCGGCGTCCTCGACCGCCGCGTGGACGGCCTCGGCGAAGAGCCGCAGCCGCGGATCGAGGAGGTCGGCGTCGCGTTCCGACAGCCCGAAGAACCCGGCGTCGAACCCGTCCGCGCCGGGCATCAGCGCGGCGGCCTTCACATAGGACGGGTCGGCGAGGTCACGCTCCGGCACGCCCGCGGCGAGCATGGCCGCGTCGGTCAGCGGCGTGACCGACTCCGCCCCTTGCCGGAGGTTGTCCCAGAAGGCCCGGTAGTCCGCGGCCCCGGGGAAGCGCCCGGCGACGCCGATGACCGCGATCGGCTCCAGCGGATCGGTCATCGAGGCGTCCCCCGATCCCGCCGCAGCCGCGCCCTGACCTCGCGGCGGCTGCCCCCGGTGCGTCCGCCCCGCACCGGCTCCCTGGGGGCGGGTTCGGAGGGCTCGCTCAGGTGCGCGGCCAGCGCCCCCAGATTGGGGTAGGTGAACAGCGCGGTGGCGGGAAGGTCGATGTCCAGCCGTTCGGTGATGGCCTCGTGCAGTCGCACCAGAGTGAGCGAGGTGAGGCCGGCCTCGAAGAAGTTCTCACCGACCGCGATCCGGCGCCCGACCAATTCCTCGATCAGTGCGCCGATCCGTTCGGCCATCGCGGCCTCTGGCGGCTGTCCCGTTGGGAACGGACGGACGCCCTGGGTCATCAAACGGCCCCCGGTTCGGCTGGCCGGGACGGGGTCACCGCCCGGACGAACGTGCCTGGAATGTGTCGATGATCTCATTTCGGAGATTCAAGACAAGCCTTGACTTGTCACTCATTTCGCGCCTTCCTCAAAAGCACTACAACTCGTCACCGGCCCGATCAGCACCGTGAGCAACGAGGGCCCCAAAGTCAGGGTTTGCGGCCCAAACCGCCGTAAGCGTCCACCTCGGGGATTCCTACATGGGCCGGATCTGGCCGCCAGTTCGGGATGGGAACGACCCCGGGTTCGATCAGGTCCAGACCAGTGAAGAACGCGGCGATCTGGTCTGGGGCGCGGAGTTGGTAAGGGACGGCGCCGGTGTCGTCGTAGCCCTGTTGGGCTTGGAGGAAGGCCGGGTCGGTGGAGGCGCCGTCATAGAGGCCCAGCCAGCTTCCCGGGGGGAGCGCGGCCAGGAGGGTGCGGGTGATGTCGATGGCTTTGGCGTGGTCGGGGACGTGGCCGAGGATGCCCATCAGCATCAGCGCGATGGGGCGGGAGAAGTCGAGCAGTTGGCGGGCGCGGCTCAGGATTTCTTGGGGGCGGAGCAGGTCGGCGTCGATGTAGTGGGTGGCGCCTTCGGGTCTGCTGGTGAGCAGGGCGCGGGCGTGCACGAGCACCAGGGGGTCGTTGTCGACGTAGACGATGCGTGCGTCGGGGGCGACGCGTTGCGCGACCTCGTGGGTGTTGTCCATGGTGGGGAGTCCGGTGCCGATGTCCAGGAACTGCCGGACGCCCTGTTCGGCGGCCAGGTGGGTGACCACGCGGTAGATGAATTCGCGGGAGGCGCGGGCCAGGTCGACGATGGCCGGATAGGTGGCCGCGTACGCCTCCCCGGCCTCCTGGTCGACGGGGAAGTTGTCCTTTCCGCCGAGCCAGTAATTCCAGATCCGCGCCGAATGCGGAACGCTGGTGTTGATCCGGTCGTCGTCCTGGGTCATCGCTGATCTCCGTGGCGCCGGGTGCGTCCGCCCATCACATCAGAGACCAGTTCATGACCGCACCCGTTGGCAGGAGCCGGTCAGCTCAGCCAGTCCAGAAGGCCGAGCAGGGCCTTGACGCTGTTGCCCGGATCCAGCGCCGACAGCGTCAGCAGCTCCAGCCGCAGCGAGAACCGCTCGATGTCGTCGGCCTCGTACAGGTACCCGGCGTGGTCGTCCCGTTCGAGGTAGACCATGTCGGTGTAGCTCGCCCCGGCGAAGCGCATGAGGATCGTCGGCTCCGTCGCCAGGATCCGGTCGGCCTTGCCGGGCTCCACGAGCTGGACGACGATGTTCCGGTAGCTGGTCATGGTGATCAGATGCTTGACCTGGTCACGGAGCACCGGCGCGGGCAGGTCCGGGTCCTGCAGCGCCTGCCGGTTGATCAACGCCCAGCAGATCGGCGGCTCGGGACGGCGCAGGACGCGCTGCCGCAGCATCCGCAGCTCGACCCGGCGGGCCAGCTCGTCCGCGCCGATCGACGGGTGGTCGCCCGCGATGACGTGCCGCGCGTAGAGCGGCGACTGCAACAACCCCGGAACCCGCCTCGGCGCGTAGATCCGCAGCCGCTCCAGCATCGGCTCCAGGCTGAGATAGGGCCCGAACCAGTCCGGGACGATGTCGCCGTACTCGCGCCACCAGTCCGAATGGCGCCGTTCGCGCACGACCTCCAGCAACCGCCGCATGGCCGCGTGCTGCCCCGCACGGTCGCCGCGCCGGAGGGTTCCCAGGTCGCGGAGCGCGGTGAGGGCCTCGTGCTCGTCGGTGTTCAGCGCGACCCCGCCGGGGGCGGCGCCGAGGACGCCCGGCGTCCGGTGCTCGGCGCCGTGCCGCTGCCACCCGGCCGGTTCCACGGCGTCCTGCCCGACGGCGTCGAAGCGGCGGCGGAGCTCCATCAGGGTCTCCATCCGGCTGAGGTCGCGGCGGCGCTCCAGGCCGATCTCGCGGAGCACGGCCCAGAGCGAGGCCACGCACTCCCATCGCAGGGCCTTGACCCGGCGGGTGGACGCCAGAAGCTCGTGCGTCGACGACGACGGCAGGCGCTCCACCGCCACGCCCGCGACCCGCACGCCTTCCTGCTCCAGACGTCCGGAGACGCGTTCGAGGGTGGAGTACGAGACCGGCCCGGTAACGCCCATGTTGTGTTTCAGGAGGGATATGACCGGAGTGATGTCGAAGCTCTTCGGGCTCTTGTTGGTCACGACCTTGTCCTAGACGATCAAGCGAAGCTCCCGTAGGCGACCATGGTCCTCCCTGGCCCCCAGAAAATCTGGTCAGGTGACACATTCGCCGTCTCGGTGAATTAGCGCACGCGACCATGCCGTCCAGCGTGAGGTCAGTGTAAATCCGGATGAACGACGGGCCCACCGGACGAAACACCCGGATACCCGCCAGTAGGTCTCCGGCCATCCGGGATCATCCGGGACAAGCCATAAGCCTCGCGCGCGCGGCGCGGGCCCCGCAGAGTGTTCCCACCGCCGGCAGCCACACCTCGCCGAAAGGAGCTGCCCGTGCGCGCCCGCCCGAATGAAACGATCACGAACCCCGAACGCCGGGAAACCGACCCGCCGTCCGAGCACGCGCTACCGCACTTCGCCCGGATGAGCCCCGACGAGCTCATCGACTACTGGGCCGACCGCACCATGGCCGACCCCGAAGGCCCTATCGGGGGCCTTCCGTGAGACGCGTCAGATCATGGACGATCTCCGACGCCACCGCCGGATCGAGATCCCCGAAGCGCAGCGCCGCGTCCCCGCGGGACCGGGCCCGCCGCGGCTGAACCGCCAGCCTGACGGCGGTGACGGTCTGATCGCCGAACTCCCCGCGACGCCCGTAGGTCAACCCCGGGCTCAGCTCGACGACGACATGGTGGTCACCGGCCCGGCGGGCGAGGCAGTCACCCTCACCGGCACTCCACCGTCCCTGCGACAACCCCTTGGCCCTGCCATACGGGGCGATCGCCCCCTCGAACCGAGCCAGCTCACCGCTCCGCCGCTCGTCCGGGGTCAGAACGAACACCGGACGTCCCAGCTGGGGGAACGGCTGGAGGATCTCGTAGTCGGCGAACACCTCGGTCCAAGTGGCCAGGTCGTCACCCAACCGGAGCGGATGCGCGACCCCGATCCTCGCGGCGTCGCCGGGCGCGAACGCGCCGTCGTCCACATCGGCGAACGAACCGTCCTCGGCCACCCGGAACGCGATGTCATCCGCGAGCCAGACCAGCCGCCGGACGATGTGCCACATCAGCGGATGCTCAACCAGATACCGGCGGAACTCCGCCACCGACCACCGGCGATCGGTGACCATGGCCTGTTCGAGCCGCCGGATCTGCCCCTCGGCGATCGCCTTGACCTCCTTCCGCAAGGCGGCGAACCGCGCCCGCGCCTCGGCGGCGGCCACGGCGTCATCGGACGCGGCGGGCTTGGGCAGGCTGGTGCGCCGCGCACCGTCCGCCCCGACGGCGAACGGCCTGAGCTGCTCGTCGAACCCGACCGTGAACCGCCGGGCCCCGTAGTCGAGCGTCAGGGAACCCGCGGCATCGAGACCGAAATCGGGAACGGCCCGGTCGGCCAGCTGCTCGGCGCTCAGCCCGAGCGCGGCGGCGACCTCCTCGATCTTCTCCAGCGCCCTGGCTCTGAGCGACTTGTACTTCATCCGCCGCGAGATCTCGTGCAGATGAAGCAGCGCGACATCGGACCCGATCGAGCCCAGGACGTCCAGCCCCGTGGCCGCCCGCGCGCTCAGCTTCTCCCCGGGCCAGGCCCGGATGAGCGGCGCCAACCGCCGCACCGTGTCATCGTCACCGAGCCATCCGAGCTGATGCAGCGCCCAGTTGTCCTTGGACGGCGCCCCCGCAAGCTGCCACCGTTGAAACACCGCCCACCCGAACCGCGCCAGCGACCGCGGATCGCACACCTCGCGCACGACGTCCAGACCCGCGTACACCGCGTGCGGCTTCGACATCGCCAGCATCGCCAGCACATGCCCGGTGGCGGCGTCCGGCAGGATCCGCTCGCACCCCCGCAGATGAATCGGCGGCAGCGACGCGGGATCAGCCCAGGCCGCGATCTTGGGCGGACGTCCCGGAAGCAACTCCAGCGGATCGGTGCCGAGCATCTCCTCGATCGCCCGCGCGGCCTCCTCCCCATGAACCCGCGCCAGGCTCACCACCGCCTCGGCGCCATGCGCCCCGGCCAGCAGCCGCAACGCGCCCTCCGCCGCGCGCCGGTCGTCCCCCGGCCGGTCGAGCGCGGCGGGCAGCAGCATCGGGACCGCCGCAAGCCCATGCCGCCCGAACCACCGTTGGGCCACCGCCCCGGCCACCTTGAGCCGCCCCAGCCAGTCGGCCATCATCCAGGCCACCTCGGCGTCCAGGAACGGGAGCAGCACGTTCCCCACCGCCGCGGGCGCCGCGTCGGCGAGCCTCAGGGCCAGCGGCAACACCTCCAGCTCGAACCGGCTGACCAGCGTCGGCAACCACTCGCCCGCCCCCGCCCCCGACCACTTCTCGGGCGCGCCGAGCAGCGGCCGGACGACCTCCTCCGGAGCCGTGGCGAACAGGGCCACCTTGTGAGCGCCCGACATCCCTTCGCCACGAGCACGCAGGACGGCCTTCTCCCAATCGCCGCCGCGCCCCGCCGTCCAGTAATACGTGTACCGATGGTCGGACTGCCTCCACCGCTCCCGCTCACCCGGCTCCCACAGAACCAGCGACTTCTCGGGCTCGGCCAGCCCTTCCAGCACGAACGCCTTCGGCCTGGCCCGCCGCCGCGTCCACGGCGGCTCGGCCAGCACCCCGGGCAGCTCCTCGGCCCGCTCGATCCGCGCGATCGACGCCAGCAGCGGCACGAGCGCCTCGCGAGCCTCCTCAGGTAGCCGATCCACCACCCCCGGGTCACCGAGCAGACACTCCACCAGCAAACCCTCGGCGACGTCCGACGTCCCGGCCAAGGGCGCCAGCAGCCGCGCCCCCCGCACCGGAAACCGCCGGAGAGCCTCCCGAAGCTCCCGCACGGCGCCGCGATCAACGAGGGCCTGGAACGCCACGTCCGACGGCAGCGCCGCCAGCGCCTCCAGAAGGATTTCCTCCTGGTAAGGCCGTTGCTCAAGGCTCCGCGCCAGCGCCCCCGCCGCCGCCTCCACCCCGACCCCCTCGACCAGTGTGGCGATCAATCCCGGACTCCACCGGACCCACCCCAGCCCGGCCCCGATCGCCCGTGCCTGCTCGGCCGTCCCCAGCGAGCAGATCAGCCGCTCAACAGACCCGGACCCACGATCCTGCCGGCAGCACTCGTCCACCCACTCCCGCTCCCCAGGCACGAGGTAGGAGACCAGCAGCCGCTCTGACGGCGTCCGCCGGTACCCGGCCAGCCTCTCGACGGCCTCCGCGTAATCCGCATCGCCGGCCTGGGCGAGCAGCGCCCGCAACCGCGAGGCGACGTCCAGCTCACGAGAAGGGTAGCCGTAACGGATCCCGATCTGGGACGGCGGCGGCGGGCCACCGGCATAGGCCACCAGCACAACGGTCCCGTTCGGATTCGCGGGCGGCTCGACGATCTCCATCCGCCCGTGCTCCAGAGCCGCCCCCACCGCGAAGCCGACCCCGTGCTCACCCAGCCAGGCGTCCAGGAACCCCGAACTCTCCTGGACCCACCAGCGCCACCGAACGATCGCGGCCACCCCCGCCGCCCCGGTCGCGTCGGGACGCCCGTCCAGATAGGCCCGCACCCGCCCAGCCAGCTCCGCGTCCGTCTCCGGATGCTCCAGAACGGCCTCGATCTGACCCCGCCGCTCGCGAATGACCGCCCGCACAGCGGCCCCCGCCTCCGCATCGACCACGAAGTCAGGCACATACCGCCCACCCCGCCGCGGATGCGACTCCCGCCACCAGGACTCGGGAAGAACCGCCACGTCCTCATGAACCGCCATGCCGCCGAACGCTAAGAGGCCCCTGTGACAAAACCCCGGCCCCGGCGCTCCGCTCAGCCCTGTTTGAGCAGCGTGTCGTAGGTGGCGAGAATCCGGTTCGTCACGGCGGGCCACGCGTAGCCAATCGCGTTGGCCGCACCAGCGGCGCCCATGCGCACGCGCTTCTCCGGATCGCCGAGCAGCTCCGCGACGGCCGAGCCGAACCCGGCCACGTCTCCGGGCGGGGTCAGGAACCCCGTCGTCCCGTCGATGACGTGCTCGCGAAGGCCGCCGACAGCGGGAGCGACGACAGGAACGCCACAAGCCGCGGCTTCCAGGCACGCCGTGCCGAACGGTTCGTAGTGCGGGGCGCAGACGAAGACGTCGGCCGACCGCAGCAACTCCGGCACCTGGCCGTGCGGAATACGTCCAAGGAACTCGACCCTCGTCTCGACACCGTGCTTGCGAGCGTGAGCACGCAGCGCCCGCACCGTGGGGTCCGCGTGCAGCTCCCTGGGACGAGGGCCACCCGCGACCACGAGCTCGACGTCGAACCGCTCGCTGAGCTCGCCAAGCGCCTCGATCATCACCTTGACGCCCTTGCGTTCGACCAACCGCCCGACCGTCACCAGCCGAGCACGCCGGTTGGACCGTCCGGCCGCGGGCCCGTCAGGCGTGAACCGCTCGAGATTCACCCCCACCGGCACAACCGTGATCTTGCTCGGAGAAACCCCGTTAGGCCCGGTCAGATATTCGACCTCCTCGGGCGTCAGAGCAATGATCGCGCCCGAAATCTGCCCAACGGTGCGTTCGGATCCGACTCTCTCTCTCTCTCTCTCTCTCTCTCGGTGAATCTCATTTCTGTCAGGGTGATAAGCGATGCGTTCCAGGCCGAGAGCATGGAAAGTGGTGACAACGGGGATCGCGGTGCGGCGCGCACCGGCGAGGGCGGCGACCCCGCTCATCCAGTAATGGGCGTGGACCAGGTCAGGAGGGTCCTCCTGCCAGTGGAGAGCCAATTGGTCACCGAAGTCGCCCATGAGCGGAGCCAAGTCCTCCTTGGGCAGCTTTCGGGCCGGCCCGGCCGGAACATGGACCACCTCGACGCCCGCCGCCAGCCGGACGCGGTCGGCCTCCCGCGGCGAGCTGCGTCGCGTGAACACCACGACGCGGTGACCACGGTCGGCCAGAGCGAGCGCGAGTTCCCGGACGTAGACGTTCTGGCCACCGGAGTCGGTGCTGCCGATGTCGTCGGCCAAGGGACTCGCGTGCTCCGACACCAGGGCGATCCGGAGGGGGGAACCGGGCATGGGGGGAGTATCGCCTACCGCATTCCCCCCTGCCACCACGGGCCCAAGAGTGCGTGCCAGGAACTGACGGCGCCCCGGGAAGGCCCCCTGACTGCGCTGTCAAACCCCGCCGCTCCACCATCACGATCACCTCGTCCCGAGTGCCACAAGCCTTATGGAGACTCGATGGACAAAGGGGGCGGCGGTCGCGAGACTCGTCCCATGGTCAATCCGGGGGAGAATCCGATCGAGTCTGGCTCCGGCGCGTCGGCGGGACGTGACGTCCATCAGCGTGGCGAGTACGTCGCTGGACGCGACGCGAATATCGGCACGGTGAATAACTTCTACGGGTCCTCCCCGGTCAGGGAACCGGGGCCGGTTCCCGGGCTGCGGCGCGGGGTGACGACCTTCATCGGCAGGGCGGTCCAGCGGCAGGACCTGCTCGGATGGATGGATTACCGCAGCAATCCCTATCCCTTCGCCAACGTGCTCAATGGGCCGGGGAGCGGCAAGACGGCGCTGGCCGTCCGGGTGGCGCAGGATCTCGCCCCGGACTATCCCGGCGGCCAGCTCTTCCTGGAGCTGAGCCAGGCCGGCCTGCCCGACCTGGACGCCTCGGAGGCGTTGTTCCGCCTGCTCCTGCAACTCGGGATGACCGAGAGCAGGATTCCCGACAGTTTCGCGGGCCGCGTCGAGGCGTTCCACGGCGAGCTGCGCAAACCCACACTTTTGGTCCTCGACAGTGTGACCTCGGTGAATCAGGTAAGGGAGTTGTTGCCAGGCCGGGCGGACTGCGGGGTGCTCATGACGTCCCGGCGCAGCTTCTCCGAGCTGGAAGGGCTCCGGGAAATGGATCTCGGCAGCATGACCGAAGACGAGGCCTTCGCGTTGCTGGAGGCCCGCGTCGGAGCCGAACGCGTCGCGAGCGACCCCGAAGCGGTGCGCACCATCGTGAGGCTGTGCGGGGGGCTGCCCCTGGCCCTGCACATGGCGGGCGCCCAGCTCACCAAACCGGCCAACCGGCGGATGCCGCTGGCGCGGTTCGCCGAGCGCCTGACCGCCGAGCGCCTCGACCTGCTCAGGACCGACCACCTCGACCTGCGCGCCAGCTTCTCCCTCAGCCACCGCGAGCTCAGCCCCGAGTCCGCACGGCTCTTCCGCCTGCTGAGCCTGCTCGCCGTCCCCGATTTCGGCGACGACCTGGCCGCGGCGGTCGACGGCACCGAGCACTGGGAGGAGTCACTGGCCGAACTGTTCAACACGCACCTGATCGAACCCGTCGGTACGGACCGCGCCCGATTCCACGACCTGGTGAAGATCTTCGCCCAGGAACGCGCCGAGGCCGACGACACCCCCGCGGACCGGGACGCCGCCCTGGACCGGGCGATGGCCTGGTCGGTGCGCACGGTCACGCAATGGGGCCGCCACGTCGGCGTCGACGGCCGTCTCAGCGCGGACAAAGCGGCCTACAACGACGCCCTCAACGCCCTGGCCACCGAACACCAGGTGCTGATGGCCATCGTCCGGCAGGCCGCCGAGACTGGCCGCGACGACGTCCCCTGGCGCGTCGTCTCCCACCTCGCGGGCTATTTCGAGGTGGGCGGCCACTGGGCGGACTGGCTGGAGGGCGCCGAGCTGGCCGTCGAGTCCGCGTCCAGGCTGGACGACCCCGCGGCGCTCGCGGTCGCGCGGCACACCCGCTCGTGGCCCCTGCGCCTGTACCGGCGGCTCACCGAGGCGATCGAGGACGCCGTGGCCGCGCTGCGCCTTCTCGACGATCCGGTTTCCACACGCGCGGACGTCCTCTCCCACCTGGGCACGCTCTACCGGGAGACCCATCGCTACGACGAGTCCGTGCGCTGCCTGGACGAGGCCGCCGAGATCTTCCGCCGCCTGGGCGACGTCCACGGCGAGGGCCTGGTCCTGCGCACCCTCGGCCACGTCCAGTTCTGGCGCCGTGACCTCGACGACGCCCAGGCCACCCTCACCAGAGCGATAGATCTCCTCCGCCAGGCGGGCGACCAGGCCGCCGAGGCGTGGTCGCACAACAACCTCTGCTCCGTCCTAGGGGCGCTATGGCGCTACGACGAAGCCGAAAACCACCACCACGAGGCCCTGCGCCTCTTCCACCAGATCGACCACCAACAGGGCCAAGCCTGGGCCCACAACCACCTAGGCCGAATCCTCGGCCAATACAACCGACCGGACGAGGCGGCGCACCACAACGAGACAGCCCTGGGCATCTTCGAAGAAATCGGCGACACCTACGGCACAGCCTGGGCACTTCTGCACCTCGGCACCGCCCGCCAGGACGCGACCCTGCTCGAACAGGCACGGAACGCCTTCACCGCCATGGAAGTGCCCGACCCCGACGGCGAAGGCACCGCCCTCCTCCGCCTAGGCCGCCTCCACGGCGACGCCACCCTGCTGGACGAGTCCCTACGGTTCTTCGACCTGATAGGCAGCCTCCAAGGCCGCGCCAACGCCCTCCTGGCCAAGGCGAACCTCTACCCGGAGAACACGCAGACCCTCGAAGAAGCCCTCACCTGCTTCCGCCGCGCCGCCGACCCCTACGGCGAGGCGATGACGTTGCTAGCCCTAGACCACCGGGCCGACGCCGAAACCATCCTGAACCGTCTCGGCCTGCGCCTCCCCTGAAAGGACCCCCGTGGAACCGATCACCCTGGCCGCCGCCACCATCGGCGTCCTCGTCCCCTACCTGGGCCAGATCGCCGGGGGCGGCCTGGCCCGCATCGGCGAGACGGCCACCGACAGCGCCTCCCAACGCGTCACCGAGCTCTACCGCGCCATCCGCACCCGAGTGACCGGCGCCTCCTACGAGGAGGCCATCCTGGACGGCGCGGAAGAGCAACCCGAAAACGAAGCCCGCCGAGCCGCGCTCCAGAACGTCCTGGCCGAACTGATCCAGAACGACCCGGACTTCGCCGAAACCCTGAGTGAACTGGTCAAGGGCACAACCGAGATCCGTCCCATCCAGGTCACCGACTCGGGTGCCGTGGCCGCCAACGACTTCCACCAATCCGGCACCTACGTGGCCGGCCGCGACCTCAACCTGGGCAACCCCTGACCCCAAAGGAACCTGCGGGCTCAACCGATCATCTGAACCATCATGAGCCACGGTATGGATCCGGCACGGCGCCCCCGGCCGTTGCCGCGACGACGGTCGACGCGGCGGTATCCCCTGGTCCTCGCCGCCGCCTGCCTCCTTACCGCCGTCCTCGGCGGCGCGACGATCTTGCTGAGCAAGGAGAGCTTCCGCGGCATCGCGGCCGAGAAGGGCCACTACGGCCCCACCGGCGCGGTCACCATGACCTCCAAATCCACGTCCGGCAAAGAGGGCACCAAGTGCCGGGGCGACTTCCGAGCGGCCGACGGACGCGTCCGCGGCGTCCGCGTCCACCATTCGGGCCCCTGCCGCCAGGGCCGCCGAGTACAGGCCCGGCTCGTCGACATGAAGGGACGCACCATCCCCTGGCCCCTGCGACAGGAGGACGAGGCATGGGTCAAGGGCACCGGATCCTACGACCTCCTCTTCGGCCCTCTCCTGGGCCTGCTGTTCACCCTCCCCTGCGCGGCGGGCACCTGGTACCTCCGCAAGGAGTGGCGCCAGGAAGTCAGGCTCAGCCACGCCGAAACCGAGCAAGGCGGACGCCTCCTGACCGCCCACGAGGCGGCCGTCTACCTGCGAATCCGAGGCGACGAGTTCCCGCACTTCCTGCGCACCGGCTGGCTGCGTCCAGCGGATCTGGCCCACACGATCGCGGGAACCCTCGACCTCTACCGGCAACGCGACCTGGACGCCCTGCTCGCCCACCCGCACATCGACTGGCCGGCGGTCCGCGCCGCCTCCAACCAAAGGTCCTCACCCCTGGCCGGCCTCCCCCCGCGCGACTGACGGCGGATCAGCTCGCCTGGCGCCGGATCCGCCAGAGCCCGATCAGGACGAAAAGTGCGCTGGCAGCCAGGTAGAGCGAGGTCTCCAACGCCTGGAACGTCCAGTAGCGCCCGCGCGGGTGGTAGGCGATCTCAACGTGGAGGTCGAGCCTGCCAAGGCAAACCGCCGCGTCGCCGAAGGTGCCACCCGCACCGGTCTTCGGCGGGTTGTTGACGCACGTGTTGAACGTGCCGCCACTGAGGGTCTTGCCGTCACGAGTCCGCATCTGGCTCGTCCCAGCGACCCAAGCCCCGGGCTCCCCGGGGACGGGCAGCCCATTGATCACGGCGCCGCCCCCGATACTGCCCAAGTTCTGCGCTTCGTTAATGGTCTGCGCCGTCAGCTTCAGCGTGGTCCTCTCGGGAGGGATCAGGTTGGGCCGCACCAGATTCGGCACAGCGAACTGGAAGACGAGGAACCCCACAAGAGTGACGGCCATCGCGGGCAGCGACTTCTTCAAGACCAACCCGGTTACCGTGCCGAAAGCGAAGGCGAAGACCGCGTAGCCGACGGGCACGATGCCGCGCGCGCCGAACACGAAGGCGCTGAACCGAGTGTCGACAACCTGGTCGAACGGACTGGCCGCCCAGGTCAGCAAAGCCCCCGCAACACCCGAGACGAGCGCGGCCGCCAGCCCGACGATCAGAACCTTGGTGAGCAGCCAGCGCCGCCGGGTGACGCTCTGGTTCCATGCCAGACGATGGGTCCCAGCCTCCAACTCCCGGGCCACCAGCGGCGCACCCCAGAACGTGCCGATGACGGCGGGAACCAGCGCCAGCCCGGCCGCGAGGAACAACAGAGTGTTCTCGTACTCGCTGCGGAACTGACTCTTGGCCCGCACACACTCGCCCGCGCCCGTGCAGGCCGACTTGTAGGCGTCGTACCCGTCACGAACATCGTTGCCCAGGACCAGCATGGAGAGGGCGATCACAGCCACCGCCCCGAGGCCGACGAGGCCCTGGACCCGGAACTGCCGCAGGCTCAACCAGATCATCGACGTCCCTCCGAAGCCCCGAGCGCCCTGGTCATGTAGGCCAACGCGAGTTCTTCCAACGTGACGGGCTCGACCGGACAGGGCAGCACCGCCGTACCCCGCACGATGACGCGTCGCCCACCGGGTTCGCCCTGGATCACCTCGACTCCCAAGGGCAGCCGCTCGGGAGGATCGACCAACCGGTGATGGACGTCCAGCAGCTCCTTGACTCCGTCGGCCACCTGCACCTTCGCGCCGCACAACACGATGAGGTAGTCGCAGGCCCGCGATATGTCACCGAGCAAATGAGATGAGAGCACCGCGCTCGCCCCAAGCTCGGCGACGAACTCGAGCAGATTCTCCAGGAACCCGTGCCGCGCCAGAGGATCGAGCGCCGCCGCCGGCTCGTCGAAGATCAACAGTTCGGGCCGTTTGGCCGCGGCGATGGTCAACGCCAACTGCGCCCGCTGACCCCCGGACAACCCACCCGCCTTCTGATCCAGACGCAGGCCGACCTGCCTGACACGCCGCTCGGCCAACCCCGAGTCCCAGGACGGGTTGAGCCTCGCACCCATGCGCAGATGCTCTTCGACGGTGAACGACTTGTAGACGGGCGTGTCCTGCGCGACGAACCCCACCCGGGCCAGATGCGAGGCATCGGCCGCCGCACGCGACCCGAGCACCCTAAGCAAGCCGGACGTCGGCTCGATCAGCCCAGTGGCCAGGTGGAGCAGGGTCGACTTCCCCGCGCCGTTCGGACCCACGAGCCCGATAACGCGTCCGGCCGGAACAGCTAGGTCAACATGCTCCAGCGCAGTCCGACGCCCATACTTCTTGGTCAATCCCAAGGCCTTCAGAACCAGAAGGTCATCCGCGTTTGGCATGCCCCAATTCTGAAATTTCCCACCCAACCGCGCACCAGCCCAAAGCACGGTACCCACAGGATCCGCCCATACTTTCGGCCATTCCCGGAAGGCTCAGAAGCTCTCCACGATCCTGTTCTCCCAGGCCCAAGCGGCGATCTCCACCCGGTTGCGCCGCCCGAGCTTGGTCTGGATGACCGACAGATGGCTCTTGACCGTGCTCAAGGAGATGAACAGCTCGGCGGCGATCTCCTGGTTGGTACGCCCCCGCGCGATGGCCCGCACCACTTCCAGTTCACGGCCGGACAACGGCCGCCCGTCGGACTTCTCCCCAGCGGCCGAAAGCTGGCGCAGCAGCCGCAGCGTGATCGACGGCGAGACGAGCGCCTCCCCGTTATGCGCGGCGCGGACCGCCTCCGTGAGCAAGGCCGGCCCCGCGTCCTTCAAAACAAAGCCAACCGCACCCCCCCGAAGCGCCCCGTACACATACTCATCAAGGTCGAACGTGGTGACCACGACAACCCGAATCGGATCAGGCACCCCAGGCCCGGCCAGTGCCCGAGTGACCTCGATACCGTCGAGCTTGGGCATCCTGATATCGACCAGGCACACGTCCGGACGCACACGCCGCGCCAGCGAGATCGCCTCGACCCCATCGGCAGCCTCGGCAACGACGGAGATGTCCGACTGATCTTCCAAAATCATCCGCAGCCCCCGGCGAATCATCGCCTGGTCATCCGCCAGCAGGACGCTGATGGTCATCGCCCCTCCCGAACAGGCAGGCTGGCCCGCACAGACCAGCCCCCTGGGGGAGCGGACCAGCGCTCAGCGTCCCGCCAAGCGCCTCAACCCGTTCGCGCATACCAACCAGCCCATAGCCGCCGCGCACATTGGGCCGCACCATGTTCTGCGGAGCATCATCAACCACCTCCACAACGACGCAATGACCGTCCTGCCCAACAGCGACACTGACCGCGCGGGCACCAGGCGAGTGCCGCAGCACATTCGTCAGAGACTCCTGGACGATCCGGTAAACAGTGCTCTCCACCTCGGGAGGCCACCGCGTCCCAGAGGGCATGCTCAGCGTCACCGCCGGCCCCTGCCGCCCGAACCGCTCGACCAACTCGTCAAGCCGCTCGGTCCGCAACGGATCGGAGTCGCCCTCGTCCCGCAGCAACCCAACCATCCGCCGCATCGCCGCCAGCGCTTCAGCCCCAACGGTCTCAATCTCCGCCAGACTCTCGCCCGCCCTAGCAGGATCCCGCCGCGCCACGATCTGCCCCGCCTGAGCCTGAAGCAGAATGCCCGTGATGTGATGAGCCACGATGTCATGAAGCTCCCGAGCGAGCTCCATACGCTCAACCTGGCGCGTCCACTCGGCAGCGGCCTGCGCCCGCCCGTCCAAAAGCCGCAACGCCACCCCAGTGGCGACCGCACCCGATAAAACCACCAGATAAATAGTCGCCACAGGAGTGAGCCCGGCCGCATGCGGCCGAACGATGAGCTGGCTCCCCGCAGCCAAAACCAGCCCCGCCCCCGCAACGACCGCCGCCGCAACCACCGACCTGGTCCTGATAACAGACCCGACGAGTACCGCGAGCCCCAGCGCCATGGCCGGACCGGGCTCGGCCGGAAGATCGGGCCGAGCCACCCAAGCCCCCAGAACCGCCACAGCCCCAACAACCAGCCCCCCGACCGCAGCCCAGACCGGCCACCGATGCCGCACCACCGCGAGCCCGCACACCACAAAAGCCGCGACAGCCCCGGGAACCCAGTACGCGGACGCCCAACTCCGCGCAAGTGCGACAGCCTGCACCAAAACCGCCGCAAGAAAGACCCCGCCAAGCCCCACGCCAAAGGCCCGCCGATCCCCGACGATCACGACGCCCAAACCAAAGAACCGCCGACCGAGCGTTGAGAACCTCAAGGCCGATCAACTCGTCGGAGCGCCAGCCCCACACAGAACGCCCCCACCACGGCCATCGTCGTCATGTTCGTCACCCCCGTCCACCCGGAAACCCACGCCACCCCAACCACCCCGGCACCTCCCCCCGCAACCACCCCCGCCTGCGCCGCCGGAAGGTTCCGCAGAGCCGACCCGACCAACACCGCCAAGGCCAATGAGGCGACCGGCCCAGGCACCTGCGGCAGATCCGCACCCAACGACAAAACACCCGCCCCCGCCGCCACCCCCAGCCCCACACCCCGCACCGTGTTCCAAGCCCGCCCCAGCGCAAGCCCAGACAGCACCACCGACACCGCACAATCAAGCACCCAGGAGTCCCCGCCCCAACTGTCCATCAGCATGTAGACGGTGAACGCGGTCCCAAGCGCAAAAACGACACCAAGCCCCACATTGACGACCAGACCTCCCGACCTCGCCCGTCGCCCCCCAGTACTCATGCCGCCCACGCTAGAAAACCAAAGCCCCCCACAAACCAGCCAAAAGTACGGAACCCACCCCCCACCTCATCCTTTAAGCCACCCCCCGGCCACCGCCCGACCCACCCCAGCCGAGGGTGCGCCTTACACGCGTAGACGTCCGCCCCCAGCACACAGCGCGGACAAGCCAGCGAAGAAGGACCGCTTCGTAGCCGGTAGCCGACGTGCGGCCAGACCGGCCTCGCAGGAGCAGAAAGCGAGAACGCCAGGCCACTGACCTGACGTTTGTCTCAGCTGGTGTCCGAGGACGGAGATCATTGCGAAGGCCATGATCGCCACGTCTACCGAACTCGTCCTGGCGGGGCGGTGACCGGCGATGGCACCGCCGCCGAACCAGCGTCTTCCGCCGCCAATCAGCGCATCCGCGGAACCATCCCCGCCAGCGTCGTTCCCCTCGCCGGCATCGCCGCCGCGGTCTCGTCCCGCCACATGCGTGAACTGGCGCTCCGCCATGGTGGGACATCGTGGACGGCCGTACTCATACTCTCAGAATTGATGGCATGCTCGTCGCCAGCCCAATGTCCATCCTCCTGGCGAGCCGCTCTGGCCGTGGCGCGGAGTTGCTTCCTCGGACCTCGCCGATCGTCGGCAGTCTGGCCAGCCTTGCCGCCCACGTGGCCGTCGCTGAGCCGACTGCGATCGGCCGGGTGATCGCCGCTTGGCTGGACCTCGTCCGCGCTTGGCGGCTGACGCGAGTAATTGTGCTCGGCTTGACGCGACCCATGTCGCCGCGGGGGATGTCCGAGCCGGTCAACCGCGCTGGAGTTGACGGTGGATATACTTGATCTCGATGCGGCAGTGTTCGGCGATCGACGTTTGACGTCTCCTTTCCGCGTCGGAAACCACGAGGCCGTCCTGGAGAGTAACGATGACCAGCGGCCTGGAGGGCATGGCCACTGCTTGGTTGAGCGCGGCCCAGGCTAGGTCTCGGAAGGTCTTCGGACGGCCCCAACAGACATACCGCTCGGCCTCCCCATCGGTCGCCAGGCAGTGCATGGGCTTCTCGTCGACGCTGTTGGGCACGACCGTCCAGGCGTCTCCCAGAGCTCGTGAGATCAGATGTTCGGGACCTCGGAACCGGCTTCGGGCGTACTGGGCCATGCTTCCAAAGCCGTCTTGAGCGCGCGCGTACTCCTTCATGGGTGTGTCCTTGATCCACGTGCCGATGCGGTGGTCGTCGAGGAAACGGCGGAGCACGCCTCCCACGCGCGGGTCCTCGATCCACTTGCGGTACTGGAGCTTCTTCTCCGTGGTGGAGAGAAGCTCCCAGTCGAGCTCGTCGGCTTGGCGGTACAGCTCCTCGATCACTTCGGCGCGAATAGCTTCGGGCAGCTCAGACAAGTGTCACCAACCGGGGATAGCGGAGGGATCGGGGAATTGCAGGCGAGCTTCATCGTATTCGGTCTCCAAGCTCGCGGCGTCCTTGATCCATTCGTTCATGAACGAGCCGACTCGCTGGTCGGAGAACTCGATGCTGGAACTGGCGAGCTTGGAGAGTGTCTCGACTTCGTTGGCTTCTAGCTCCCGCTTGATGTTCAGGGCCGCCGCGATGCGTCGAAGGTCACTGACGAAGTCCAGGACCACGACGCGATCCTTGCCGTCCCTGAGGCGGAGCCCGCGTCCGAGTTGTTGCACGAAGATGCGCCGGCTGTGCGTGACGCGTGCGAAGCACAGGATGTTGACATCGGGAACATCCACGCCCTCGTTGAGGATGTCCACGGATGTGAGGATCGGGACCTGGCCGGACCTGAAAGCGAGGAGCCGTGATTGGCGTTCGCGCTTGGCCAGTCCGGCGTGGACGGCGAGGGCATCGGACCAGCGTGGATTGTGGCGTAGGAGATCCGCTAGCCGTTCGGCGTGCTCGACCGTTCGGCAGAAGACGATGGCGCGGGGCTGCGTGACACGTCCCCACACCGACGCCAGTTCGTCTCTGATGGCCTCGTCCCGCTGGGGGAGGAAGAGCTTGGAGTTCAGTTCGCCCAGGCTGTACGAGTGATCGCTGGCGTTCCGGACGATGTCCCAGTCGATGTTGTCGACGAACAGGCGGTAGTCGACCTGGGCGAGATAGCCCCGCTTCATCCCTTCCTCGATGCCGAGGGTGAAGGACGGTGGGCCGAAGCGGTGGCTGATGTCGTACTCGTCGCCTCGCCATGGAGTGGCGGTGACGCCCAGTTGGCGGGAGTTGGAGAGGAGGTCGAGGAGCTCGCCGTACTGCCCGTTCTCTCCCACATGGTGGGCCTCGTCTACAACCACCAGGCGTGGCCGGTAGCCACGGCGTACGGCGTACAAAGCACTCGCGAGCGTGGCACAGGTAACGCCGTCGAGGTCATCGGGGCGCTCCTCCCCTGTGAGAAGGCGAGTCTTGGTGTGTTTGTCCAGGTGCCGCCACAGGGCCCGTTCGAGTTGGTCGACGAGATCCTTGGTGTGCGCCACGACCAGGACCTGGTCATTGGGGAAACGCCGCAGATGGTCGCCGATGACCTCCCCGCTGACGACCGTCTTGCCGAGTCCGGTGGCGAGCACTAGCAGTGCTCGCTCGGTGTCGTCGAGCGACCTGTTGATCAACGATTGAGCCTCGCGTTGATAGGGACGCAGTTGGATCCGTGTGAATCGATCAGGGATTTTCGCGAACGCGCGGTTGAGAGTGAGCCCGCGCCAGAGCTTGATCTCAGGCGCGAGCAGAGCCAGCTGTTCGGCTCGGCGAACGGCTTCCGCGCTGAGTCGCGTGTTGGTGACTACCGCGGCTCGTGTAGTGCGGTAGTGATCTCTCGCGCGGGCAACCTCGTCGAGGGCCGTCGCGCCCACCGCCCCTTGCTTCTTCCACTTGCACTGAAGCACCCAGTTGTGGCCCCTGAAACTCCCCAAGACATCGCCGCCCTCATCCCCGGAACCATCGATGTTGGCGACGTCGGTGAAGCCGAGGTGCCACAAGAGGCGTTCAACCTGCCTCGGAAACTGATTTGGACCTATACCGAGGAGGAAGGCTGGTTCCACGAAGCCACTGGTCAGTTTATTCACCTACTCGGTGTCGGTGAGATCTGACTCGACCAGGAGACAGCTCAGCTTGACACGATGGAGCTCGATCAGGCCGAGCCTTGGCTGATGCTCTTCCATGAGAGCGAGATCGCTGACAAAGCCGACCAGGCGGGACACGACCAATGCGCGCGAGCTGCCGTCGGTGAGGCTCAGATAGGAGCGTTTGAAGACGTTGCCATCGAGGAACGCCTCAGGACGCCTCTCCAGCAGCCGAACCACGGCACTTGCCGGCAGGAAGAGCGTGAAGTCTCCAGATTCGAGGACCGCGTCCCACGGGGCGTCGCCGCCCTCGATCGCGAATCTGCGCTGAGTGAGCGCTCGATCGGACTCTTGCAGCATCTCCCAGTACCCCGTGGGGGAGCCCTTCACCTCGCGCTGCATGGCCTCGCGGACTCGGTCGAGCAATCGGCTGGCTCTGCCAGCCAGGACATCAGCGGTGATCTTTTGGTCGGTCGCCCGGCTCATGATGTCCGTTAGGACGATCGAGAGGGGCTTGGGGTCGCGGCCGGACGGCGTCGCGCGAATTCGCATGAACTCGGCGAGCTCGATCATCGCGAGGTCTCGCAGCTCGACACCAAAGTCGGTGAAGAGCTGGTGGTTGACCGCGACGAAGATTTCCACCCGTGGTGCCTTGACCATCTGCGTGAAGATCGGTACCACGTTGCCAGCCGCGTCAAGCAGCGAACGATCACGTACGGCCCACACGGCGAGCTCGACACTCTTCAGGTCGGGCGCCTCGTAGCGGCCAGCGAGATCGATTACTCGCGTCGCGTTGTCGCGATAACGCGCGAGCCGTTGGTCGAGAGTCTCCTGTGGGCTCGGAGCCGGCCCGGGGACAGGTTGAGAGGGAGAGCCAGTGTCGGCTTGGGTTCCGTTGTCACCGAGTCCCATCTCGTCCAGGACGTCGTCGGGTTCGTCATCAGGCTCCGGCACAATTGGATGGTCGTGCTGGTAGGCGGCTTCGTACCACTTCTCATCGCTCTGGTATTCGGCTTCTCCGGCCCGAAACTTCTTGGCCCAGTCGATGGCTCGTTCGAAGAGCGCCTGCTTGCCGTCGCCGGGGACGAGGTAGTTGAGTCCTGGATCCTCTCGGCGAAAGCCCGTGTAGAGGAGAGCGAGTGGGCTCGTGTTCCTTGGGAGCTTGAGCCGTTCCGCGATCTTCTCTCGGAGGGGACTGTCGCCTCTGATATAGCGGACGACGGTCCTCCACTCGGGGCCGTCATACTCGAAGGCAGTCTTCTGGTAGTTGACGGGGACGTGGTCACAGTGGATTTCGCCCACAAATCGGCCCCGGCCATGGCGAGAGTCGATCGGGTACTCCGGATCCGGTTCGTCGATCTCGCTGGGGTCCTCCCAGAAGAACAGGCGCTTGTCGCGAATCAAGATCTTCCGACCGTTGCGGAGGAAGTCGATCCCGTAATCGGACTTGTGGAGGTAGCGCTGGACGCCGATCCAGCCCCAAATCCGGCGTTCGCGCAGCTCGAGTCGGACGCTCTCGCAGTCCTCGCACGCCTCGGCCCATTCGGGGTTCCAGTGACCACAGTCCTTGCACGCCTTCGCGGGGGGCATCGAGCGGTCAATCTCGATCACCGCGGGGATGGTTGCGCCGCTACGGCTCACGGACCTGGACGCGTCCCAAACACAGGGGAGTCGGGGCTTGACCTTCTTCCCATTGACCGTGATCAAGAAGTCGCGTTCGCGCAGCAGGTAGCTATAAACGTCCCCTAGCTGCTCGCGGATCTTGACGTCTTGCTTCGATAGTCCGTCCCATTTGTCTCGCTTGAGCTCGCTGATGATCACATGGGTCCCGTGCTCACCAGGATGATCCTTCGGCTCGTATCGAACGGGCACGCCGTAGTCATCACCGCGGCCAAGCTGAATCAGGTCCAGCGTTAGGACCGTCCAAGACGGGTCGCCCGCGCGCGTGGTCTTGATGGTGGTCTTCCTGCCCAGCCGTGCTGTCGCGACGTTGAAGCCCATGCCGTACAGGCCGAGTGAGCCGTAGCGACTGTTACTCGTCCATCCGGCCTTGACGGCGTTGCTGAGTGTTTCCAGGTCCATCCCGCGACCGTTGTCGTGGATCCACACCTCGGCGGTCCTGAGGTCGCTGTCACGCCCGGGAAGCGAAACGGCGACAGTCGGTCGGGCATCAACCTCGGACGTGCTCGTCCCCAGAAAGTCATCGAACGCATTGTCGATAAGCTCGGCCAAGCACTGCCAGAGGGAGAATTCGATGTCCCCGAGAACTGACAGGATCCGGCCATGGGGCTTGACGCTGACCTTGAGCTCGGTCATTCCATCTCCCGGGGGTGAGCGTTCTGCGGGTGGCCACCGGCCCGCCCGTCAAGGGGTTCCTACGCCACAGATTAGCTCTGAGTTCCGACAGTATCGGTTCGAGGGACTCTTGAGCGGTGTAGCGGATCAGGACAAAAACGGAATAATATCCCCTCGCTACTCGGTCAATTCCGGCTCCTCTGGGGGTTCCGCGATGAGGAGCTCACTCGGCACGGGCTGATCGTGGACCATCGCGTCGAGGGCCTGGCGGACGAGTACTTTGATCCGACCTATTGAAAGGTTGTTATCGGGAAGGCTCGCAGCGAAGCTCCTCCCCGGATGCAAGGTGTCCCACAGAGATCGTGCCTGCTCTCCGCGACCGCCTCCTGGCCCATGGATGCCGAAGCCGTCAAGCACGTTGTTCCAAAGGGGGGTGTAGCGGCGGAGGAGGCCATACTCGCCCAGGGGTACCCAGATGTCCTTGACGATCAAGTATCGGAATCGAAAGTCGTCGAGGTCGAGAGTCGCCGACGCTTGCTTGATCGAGCCCCTGTGTTCACCGAGTCGTAGCCGTAGCCCCTTGGGGCCTTTGTTGGATGCCTGGCCCTGGCGGGTCGCCGTAGCCAAAGCCCTTCCCACGTAGATCGGGATCGCGTGGGGGCCGACCCCGGCGTCGTCCGCATCGGTGTCACGGCGCGTGAGATCGCCGAGGGACTCGTACGGCTCTGCTGAGCCCACGTAGTAGAGCGCGTACAAACCCGCGGTAGATGGGATGGGATTGTGGGTCCAGCGGGCGGGCGCGGGGGGAAAGGGATGGACTGGTTCAGCCTCGAGAGCGTCGGCGACGTTGCGGGCTAGGTTCTCGTCGTCCAGGGGGTTGTAGGGGTCGGGACGACCTTGCGCGGTGGTCACGCCCAGAGGCTATGGCACGCGCGGGCCTTGTTGTTCCGCGCCGCCGTCAGGAGGAGCGCGGGCTCAAGCTTCCTCGCCCTCGGCGGCCTCGTCATAGCCTAGATCCAGTTGCGACACGGGGGACGAGGTGTCGCCTTCGTATCGTTCCGGACCCACCTCCCATTCGACCGCCCCGTCTGGACTGGACCGCCACCAGCCGAGCGCGCTTCCGTATTCTCGGCGCTCTCTGTACAGGATCAGATACCCAGGCAGCGCTGTGGCTTGCCATCCGTTGGGGAGTTGACCGACGATGATCGGAACCAGGTTCTCCAGCGGCGAAGAAGCGTTCGGAACCTCGACGCTGGTCGTCTGAAGTACACGCTTGGCTTGTGCGGATCTCTCGAATCTGAAGTTGAAGGGAAGTCGTTCCTTCACGGCTTCCAAGAGACTGGAGACGCGCCAGTGACTCAGTCCAAGGTTGATTTCGACGCCGAGATCGATCGGATAAGTCGCGTCGAAATGGCTCGCCCTGACCAGGCTGGTGTCGCGCTGGCGGCCGGGGTCCTTGTTGCCGAAGCCGTTCGTGTTCCAGGGCACGCCCCCCTGGGCTCTGTACTTTTTGATCAAGAGCTTTTCCGGGGCGGCGGCGTCGAGGTCCTCGTCCACGTAGACACAGACGAACTCCACTCGCCGAAGATCGATATGGAGTCTCCCGGAGAGCTTCGAGCGGTGCCGCTGGAGTCGTTCCTGGAGGGATGAGCTGGCTTTCCCGACGTAGACACGCTCGCCCTCGAGGAAGAGTTCGTACACCCCGGGACGGGCCTCGACCCTCTCGAGGGCGGACGTGGTGAGCGGGGCCGGGGTGAGTTGGATCAGAGTCTCCGAGAGTTGGCTCGCGAGCGCGCGGGTGATGCTCAACTTGAACTCGGCGGTCGCGTTCCCTGACATGCCGATCGCCCCCCGGTCGCCACACCACCTCGATGTCCTCTAAATGATCTCAGATCGGATTCCCCTGGGGGAAGGAGGAGTCGTCCCGATGGACGTGGAGACGCGCTCGACGGGTGGGGGATCGGCGTTGCCCGTCAGGACTGCCGGACCTCCGCGGTACGGTTTCAAGCCGTGAGCATTGAAGCGTCAGGCGAGGGCCCAGAGGTCAGTGAGGCGGGGACCAGCATCGAGCTGTTCACCGGTGGGGGAGGGCTCGCGCTCGCGATGCACGACGCCGGCTTCCGGCATCTCCTGGCCGTCGAGATCGAGAAGCGCGCCTGCGCCACGCTGCGCCTGAACGTCGCCCGGGACTATGACCCGGAGTTGGCCGATCCGGAGGGCTTGGCGGACAAGTGGCCGCTCATCGAGGGTGACATCCACGACGAGCGTTTCGGGCGCTGGAAGGACAGGGTCGACGTCGTGGCGGGCGGCGTACCGTGCCAGCCGTGGAGCCTCGGCGGCGCCCACAAGGGCTACGACGACAAGCGAAATCTCTGGCCCGAGCTCTTCCGAACCATCAGGGAGACCCGTCCTCGCGCGGTCATCGCCGAGAACGTCAAGGGCCTGCTGCGCCCCTCTTTCAAGCCCTACTACGACTACATCCTGCGAGAGCTGGCCGCGCCCTTCGAGAAGCGGATCGACGGCGAGGATTGGTGCGATCACGACAAGCGGCTGATCAAGGCGCTCGGGTCGAGATGCGCCGACCCCACCGAGCGCTACGACGTGAAGTACATGCTGGTCAACGCGGCGGACTACGGGGTCCCGCAGACGCGCTGGCGAGTCTTCGTCGTCGCGTTCCGCAAGGACCTCGGCCTCGCGGACTGGGATTTCCCTCAACCGACGCACTCGGAGGCCGCTCTCTTGCGCGACCAGGAGAGCGGTCGGTACTGGGAACGCCACGGCGTCCCCCCGAAGAAGGTGGAGGTCCAGCCGGATTTGATCGAGGCCGAGGGGCTCAAACCATGGAGGACTCTGCGAGACGCGATTCGCGGCAACCCGGACATGCCCGAGCTGGGCCCGTTGCCCGAACCTCTGGAACCTCTTGAGGACAAACTGGAGCACCCAGACTGGATCCATCACTTCGGCTGGCCCGGTGCTCGAGAGTATGCAGGACATACCCCGAACCTCCTCGATCGTCCAGCGAAGACAGTCAAGGCCGGTGTGCACGGCGTGCCGGGGGGGGAGACCGTCCTCAAGCGGGATGACGGAACGATTCGCTACATGACCGTCCGAGAGGTCGCTCGCGTTATGACCTTCCCCGACAACTGGGAACTCGCTGGCCCGCGTGGCGAGCAGATGCGCCAACTCGGCAATGCCGTACCGGTGCTCCTGGGTCGTGTCATGGCGGACTCCGTGCGAGACGCGGTGAACTCCGTCGAGGCGTCCTCCAAGGAGTAACGGCCGCCAGATGCCCGGTGGATGGAGTGAGATGAGACCGGCCGACGCCGCTTGGAGACCCTCGCTGGGGCTGAGCCAAGCGGACCGACGCCGAGAACAAGACGAGGCGGCCGGTGGCCACGACAACAGGGTCATCAAGCTCGCCAATGGCCAGACAGCCACGGCCTCCATCTGCCTTCGTCTACCCCCGAAAGCTCGGCGGCTGTATGCCTACCTGCGTTGGTCGGCGGACGGTGAGACCGAAGAGCGATACGTGGGCGAGGTACGCGGGAGCGTGAGGCGGGACAACCTCGCGGAGGCTTGGCGAATGGCACGTGAACGCGGGTTGTCGGAGGCTCACCCCGCGTTACCGCCTGCCGCTGCTCCTAAAGACTCCTGGGCGTCATCTCCCGCGGTCCGCGCGGTCATGCGAGCGAACAAGAACAAGGACACCAAGCCAGAATTGCGCCTTCGCTCGGCCGTCCACGGCCTGGGGCTCAGGTATCGAGTGGGCACGCGCCCCCTTCCCAGCGTTCGCAGGACGGCCGATCTTGTGTTCTCAGGAGCGAAGGTCGCGGTCTTTGTCGACGGGTGCTTCTGGCATGGATGCCCCGAACACCACCGCCCAGCCAAGCGCAACAGCGAATTCTGGACCGCCAAGATCACCGGAAATCGGGACCGGGACCGGGAGACCGATCGAAAGCTGGCCGAGGCCGGATGGGTCGCCCTCAGGATCTGGGAGCATGAGGATCCTGGGGAAGCGGCAAAACGGGTCGCGGAGCAAGTGCGCGCTCGGAGCCCGCGTCGGCGACGCCGCGGCGCGCACGTCAAGGCCGAGATGACTTGATCACGGTTAAGCGGCCGAGCCTGGAGGCTGGAGCCGACTTCGCGATCATCACGCGGTGGATCACCGAGACCGAGTCTGGACGCGTCGCCGCCGAAGCCGACCTCGCCCTGCCCGTGATCAACAATTCAGGCCATCACCGAAGATGAGCTGGACGAAATCCTCAGCTACACCGGAAGGCTTAGTGACGCCTTCACCTGCGCTGACCGTGCCGACAAAGAACGCCTCTACCAGAGCCCCGGGCCTTTGTTGACCTACGATCCCGGAAAGCAGAAAGTCCGGGCTAAAGTCGGATTCAACCCGGACAAGGTCGTTATCGTAGGGTAACTATGGTGTCCGAGGGGGGACTCGAACCAAATCCCCATGCATCGTCCTTCCACTCGGGCAGGTCCCGCTGGACGCCACCGCCCTGGTCGATGGGCTGGAGGGCTGAGCGGTCATGGCGAACGCAAAGCCCCGCGCCTCAGACCAGGTGATCCGGTTGGCCTCCATGGTCAGTGTGATCGTGCTGGCCGGTATCGCTGCGGTGATCTCCTACAAACACATGTATCAGTTGGTGCTGCAGTACGGAGAGGCCTCCTGGACAGCGGCGCTTTTGCCGGTCAGTGTGGACGGGATGATCGTGGTGGCCTCGATGTCGCTGCTGGTCGATTCGCGGCAGGGTCGTCGTAGCGGGCTGTTGCCGTGGGCGCTGCTGGTGCTGGGCAGCGCCGCGAGCCTAGCCGCCAACGTCGCCGTTGCCGAGCCCTCCCTGGTCGGCAGGCTGATTGCCGCTTGGCCGAGTTGCGCTTTGATCGGTGCGTATGAGCTCTTGATGCGCCAGGTCAGGAATGGTTCGCAGCGGATGACCCCAGCTGCTTCATACGAGTCCTCACGCCAAGCGGCAGAGGAGTCGGATGCCTCATTTGGGTCTCATATGGCCCTTCTCGCGAGCCTGGCGAAGGAAGAGGTTGCTTCATATGAAGCTCTTGCGACCCAAGGGAATTCGCCGGACGGCTCCTATGATGCTCAGCCGAGCGGCGCTGTGAACGTCATGCGGAACGCAGACGAGGTCTCAGGGGGTGAGGATTCCGGAGAAGCGAAACGGGCTCATCCGCGACATGGCCGATCGGTCTCGGGGCTGCAACGTCAGGCGTGGCAGTGGGCGCTGGCTAACCGTACAGCGGCGGGTGATCTTCCTTCGGGGAAAACGATCGCGGAGCGTTTCGGGCGCCGCGAACGTTGGGGGCGACTGGTCAAGCAGGCCGGAGCAACCGGCCGTCTCGATCCCGTAGCCAGCCTATAGGCACACCGAGCCGACCGGTGTCACCCGCAAACCGCCTCCCCGGGAACTGATGAATCGCCGACGATCCTGGCGAGGATGCCATCGCGTCCGGCACCGGCCCGCTGGTGCCGGACGGGTTCCAGGTCATTTCGACCACGTTGGCCAAGGCCCACCGGTTCGTCGCCGCCCATCACCGGCACCACCGACCGCCGCGCACAGGTTCTCTGTTGGGTTCGTGCCGACACCTCAGAGGCGTTTGTCGGCGTGGCGATCGTCGGGCGCCCGGTCGCTCGGCATCTGGACGACAGCCTCACTACCAAGGTTCCTCGGCCGGCCACTTGCTGCCGACCAGTGAGAACTGCCTGGCCCTGGTCACCAGCCGTTCCAGCCTGGCGGGGCTGGTGATCGGGCAGGGCGCGGCGCGCATCAGCCTGGACTTGCTTCCGTTGGACGAGGCGATCACGCTGATGCGCGGGATCGTCGGCGACGCGCGAGCCGACGCCGAACCGGAGGCGGTGCGGGGGGATCGTCGATGCCTGCGCCCGGCTGCCGTTGGCGTTGCGCATCGCGGGCCAGCGCGGCGCCGCACGACCGCATCTGCCACTCGCCGAGATCCTGGCCGAGTTGGGCGACCAGGATGAACGTCTGGACGTGTTGAGCGCGTCCGACGATGAGACCACGAGCGTTCGCGCCGTCTTCGCCTGGTCCTACCGCGGCCTTTCGCCGGAACGGCAGTTGCTGTTCCGGCGGCTGGGACTGCATCCGGGCACCGACATCACTGGGTACGCGGCGGCTGCCCTGACCGACACCACGCCGTCGTGGGCGCGCCGAGCGTTGGAGGCGTTGGCCGACATCCATCTCGTCGAGGCCTTCGGCCCGGACCTCTACCGCGTTCATGACCTGCTGCGCGCCTACGCGCTCGAACGGGCCGAGACCGACGATACACGCGAGGACCGGCATGCCGCGCTGCGGCGCCTGCATGCCTTCTACCTCCACACCTCGGACGCCGCCGACCGCCGCCTCGTCATCCGTAACCGCCACAGTCCCGATGCGGCTCCCGTACCGCCCCATGTCCCGGCGTTCACCACGGACGAGCAGGCGCGGGACTGGCTCCGAGTCGAGTATTCCAACCTTCTCGCCGTGGT
Source organism: Spirillospora sp. CA-294931 (assembly GCF_050946795.1). GTDB lineage: Bacteria > Actinomycetota > Actinomycetes > Streptosporangiales > Streptosporangiaceae > Spirillospora. The sequence continues at coordinate 8,695,298 of NZ_CP192006.1, read as the reverse complement.
CGGCCACGCCGCCGACATGGGCATGCACGACCTGGCCTGGCAGATCAGTGCCACCATGTTCGCGACGCTCGATCGCCTCGGTCACCGCAACGATTGGCTCATCACCATCCAGACGGGACTGGCCTCTACCCGGAAACTCTCCGATCGCGTGGGAGAGTTCACGATGCTCAGGGCCATGGTGGCTCCGCTCACGAGCCTTCGAAGGTTCGACGAGGCGATCGATTGCGGTCAACAGGCCCTGAACATCGCACGCGACGCAGGAGAACCTGCCGACGAGGCATCGGCTCTTGACAACCTCGGCGGTGCCTACTTCGAGGCCGGGCAGCGCTCAGCGGCAGCCGACTGCTACCAAGCGAGCCTTGATATTCAAGAGGAGGTGGGCAACGACTGGGCCGCAGCCATCTCACAGAACCGCCTAGGCGAAGTCCACCGGGACCGCCGACGATTCGACAACGGAATCGACTGTCACCGACGGGCACTGAAGACGTTTCGCGCCCACCAGGACCTCACCCGTGAAGGGTGGACGCTGCGCCTGCTCGGGGATGCACATCTGGCATTGGGGCAGTTCGATCAGGCCATCGATTACCAAACCCAGGCGGTCGCCGTTCTCCAAGGCCCGCGCTCCCTGGACGAGATGGCACGCGCCCTCTGCACCCTGGGCGACGCCCTGGAAGCCACGGGAGAGCGTCGACAGGCGCGCGAGCACTGGAGCGAGCCGTTGACCATCTTCGAAAGCTGCAGACTGGACCGAAAATAGTTCATACGGGTCTCATGCGCCCCTTCCTATGAGGCTGAGCAGGGAGGACGCGGCTGCGTATGAGGCTCCTACGACTTGGGGCAACCCGTCTAACGGTTACTCAGACGGATCGTGCTGAGGACTTCATACAGAACGCACAGGAGGCCCAAGCGGATGGGACCGGGGCAGCGCATCAGGTTCAGCCGTGGAGCGGCCGACCGGCATCGGGGCTGCAGTGTCAGGCGTGGCAGTGGGCCCTCGCCCATCGCACTCCGATCGGAGACCTGCCCTCAGGTAAGGCGATTGCAGAGCGGTTTGGACGCCGCGAGCGGTGGGGCCGCCTGGTCAAACAGGCCGGAGCAGCCGGACGCTTGAACCCCAACACCACATAGCTGGCTACGGTTGGCGCAACACCCGCACATGCCGATGACCGGATACCTGGAGCTATGTCGGCTCGGGGTAGGGCTGGGCGGGTGCCCTGCCGACGTGGGTTTAGCGGTTGGTGGCGCCGGGGCGCAGTGCGGGCGTGACAAGCTTGAAGCACATCCAGGGCCGCCTGCTGGAGGAACTGCCCAACCCAAACCGTGGCCGATGGCGTCGGCGAGCGTCGCGGCGTCCGGCAGGCGCGCACCGGCGACCGCCGCCGCGTCCGCCGCGGCACCGATCGTCGCGGAGCAGACCGACAACAGGTAGTCCGGGACCGACAGCGCCGGGTCGGTGCAGCCGACCAGCGGGGTGCCGACGGCCGCGATCAGCGGGAACACCGTGCCGGGGATGCCGATCGCCGCCTCCGCCCGGGCCGACGCCTGCACGGTCGCGACGTCGCTGATCTCGTACTCGTCCCAGAGCGTGCGGTCCTCGCGCGGGTGCAGGCCGACCAGGACGCGCTTGGAGGAAGCGGCGGCTCCTCGGATCATGTCGGCATTCCTCCCTAGGCTTGGAGCATGACCTTCACCGCGCTCCACCGTGCGCTCGGACTCGCACCCGCGCCCCTGACGGATGGCCTGCTCGATGCAGCGGTGGCCGCAGCAGTGGTGGAGGCGACTGATCTGGATTGGAAGTCGGAGCTGCCGCCGGTGAAGGGTCTGCCGCAGACCGACTTTCCGAAGGACGTGGCTGCGATGGCGAACAGCGGCGGCGGTGTCATCGTCTTCGGCGTGCGCGAGTCGCAGAAGGTGGCGACGGAACGAGTCGCTGTGGGGGAGTTCGATGAGGCGTACGAACGCTCCCTGCGGAGTGCCGCGATCACCGCGATTTCCCCGCCGGTGTTCGGCCTGAACGTGTATCGCCTCGGAGCTGAGGGCAATCGGGCCGTCGTGGTGGAGGTGCCCGCGAGCATCGACGGACCACATCTGATCTACAAGAACGACTACTTCGGGGCGCCAGTGCGGAACGATTCCGACACTGTGTGGATGAAGGAGCGGCAGATCGAGGCGATGTACCGCGCTCGGTTCGAGGAGCGCCGACACGCAACCGAGGCTCTGGATGCGCTGTTCGCAGAAGCCGCCAGCGGTCGAGACTCCGGCAAGCGTGCTTGGCTGATCGCGGTCGCCCACCCTCGCATTCCTCGCTTCCGCGAGCGCCTGACCCGCGAACAAGCCCGCGGTGTGCTGACCACGACCGTGGGGCTGGCCTTGACCTATGCAGGGCGTGGAGGCGTCCATCCGCTGGAGAACGTCGACCGCGACAACCCCCGTCCCGGATTGCGCCGGTGGGTGGCCGTGAACACGGCAACCGGCGAGCGCTCGATCTGGAAGGAGGCTTGGATGAGCATTCACCATGACGGCTCGGTCGCAGTTGCCGCCGCGGTAGGCGGGCATCGCATGAGTAGCGAGGGGTACTTCGGGGGCTGGCAGGTTGAGTCCACCGCTATCGAGTGCGCCATAGCCGACCTCATGGCGCTTGCCCGGACGACGGCGGAGACGACTGGCAACGACGAGTACGACGTGCGTGTCGGGATCGAGTGGACCGGCGAGCAGCCGTTGACGATACTGACGAAGGATAACCTCGGCTATGCCTACGACGGCGTCTCAGTCCCTGTGCACCGCTACACGCCGGTCGAGACCACCGTGAACGCGGTCGAGTCGGCGCTGGACTACTACTGGCACGTCCACGACCTCGCTCAGGATTGCGTGAATCAAGGCGGCGTCTCGAATGTGCTGATGATTCAGCCACCCAAGCGCGACGAGACGGCATAGCCTGCTTCTCCCACGGTCACAGGTATGCCACTTACGTCAGTCGCCTGTCAGTTCGCGACGCCTACGCCATAGGCTCCAGACCCCATTTCCGCACGGCCTGGCCGTCAACGAAGCGCCACTCCGCGCGGCACTTGCCGCAGTCGATCCGGACATCGTGCTCCCGGAAACCCGGCACGTTGTCGTGCTCTTCGGTGATCCTCCCGTCGCCGCAGGGGCAGTGGTACTCGTAGCGCTCCACCGTCCCCCGGCATCACCCGCTGAAATAGCTCCCACAACTCTGCGGGCACCAACCGCTCGACCATCTCCACGAACGGCAGGCTACCGCCAACCCGCCAAATGAGATGAAGTCTTATATGGTCTTCGCGCCATTGCAAGGGAGCAATACTCCGGCGACGTAGTATTCCTCTCGCCGAAGCCTGCGAATGGAATGCCGCCCTCGTGGACTCGTGCACACCACGCGTCCCCATCTTCTTACTCGATGCCGCCCGGCCACCGCGGACATTTCGCCACCCATGAGCTTGAACAGAACGTGGCCCGTCGGGAACAACAGGTGATGGGTCTGCGCGGCCGTCCCGTGGGGCCGGGGTTGTCCTGGGGGCCTTGGATGCACCGGCGGTAAGGATCCGGCCGGGGCCGATGGCGGAGGGGCCTGTCTCTGTGCGGGCCCGACCTTGCCCAACACGGTCCGCATTAGGTCAATGGGCCTCTGCCGCCTGCCCAGCAGAGGCTGAGTTGGGACGCTGAGGCGAGGCCCAGGTGTTGCTGGTTGCGTCGCAACTCCCTCCGGGTGAGGTGCGTCCTACTTTCCAGAGAACGAAGAGCCGCCGAGACGGAGGATGCAACGACATGGGCTTGGGTTTCGTTGTGTGCGCGATGAGCGGGACGGTGGTTCTCCTGATCGGACTGCACAACGCCCTACTGGTTCGCCGACTACGACAGCACGGGATACGCACCAGCGGCCTCGTGGTCGACCAGACGCGCGAGAGCACCGACTCGGGACACTACTGGAAGCCCGTCATCTCCTTCACCGACCAACATGGACACACTGTGACGTTCCAGCCCGGCGTGGGCGGTAAGGGGTATGAACTGCCGACGGGGCGGGAGGTGCCCGTGGTGTACCTGGCGGACAATCCGGAGAAGGTCAAGGTGGACATGCGACGGTTCACGACCTCGCAGGCGTTGTACCTAGTGGTCTTTGGATTGATCTTGTTGAGTGTCGCCGTCGCGATACTGAAGGCCGGTTGACTCGGGCGACTTCGCCGCCACCAGATTGCCGTCCTCCATGGACGGACCTCTGCACTCCGGCACCTCGTGCCCCAAACCCCGACGTCACCGCAGGTCGCGGCTATATCCGGCAAAAACGTCGTCAGTGCTACCGGGGGGCTCTGATGGGGCAGCCCCGCGCCCACCCCGCTGAGATCATCGACCACACCGGGACGCCGAACGAGGGGAGCAAGCCAATGACGCCGCAGGACCGCGAACACTCGCCCGCAGACGAGATCGACCTGGAAGAACTCTCGCACGCCGACGACCGCCCCGTGTTCCTCGACGACGCCGACGACTGCGAATGGACCGCCTGAACGGGTGCCACCGGAATACGGCCTGTCGGTAGGGGAGCTGTCACCAGCCACCAGCTGACGTTTTGTCGCAGGTAGACGGCGATTCCGCTGGGGCCGTGCGTTCGTGGTCGCGGGTTCCGACAGGCCGCGAACTATGTGCGTAGGTTGCGGTTTCGCGGTGTTAGCCCAGATGGTTAGGGCTTCACCTATGTCGTTAGGTGAGCCCCCGATGTCCGGGATCAGGTGGGTGAACCCGGCAGTGTCCAGCGCCCGCAGGCCGGCGGGCCGGGGCGCGGCACGCGCCAATGTGCCTTCGCGCCGGGACTGAGCAAGGTCACCCTGTACCGGTGATGTCGAGGGTGACTTCCGACAGCGGGCAGCTCGCGCAGGTCAGTACGTAGCCGTCGTTGCCGACGGTGCAGGAATAGGGCATCAGTAGTCCCGCCGCCAGTCCTGCGTCCAGGAGCGTCTGGCCGGGCTCGACCACCGCCGTGCCGACCGGGCGTCCGTCCTCTCGATGGACATCTCCTGCGGCACGGTCGTCGCGGTGCCGGTGTCGGTCCGGCTGGTGTAGCGCTCGATGCGCACCTGCGCGTCCTGGTTCTTGAGCTCGGCCAGGACGCTCTGGACCACCGTCAAGAACCATCTGGCCGCCATCCAGCGCAAGCTGTCCGTCCGCAACCGTGTGGGCATCGCCACCTGGGCCTGGGACAACGTCCCACTCACGAGCCCTGATCGGCACGCCTCATTCAGCGGCGTCGTACAAACCGACATCGGCGCCCATGCTGCCGGCCGCCTTCATCTCCTCCATCGCGACCGGCAGCATCTGCACCATCCAGACCTTTAGCTGTATGCGAAAAGGTCCTGCCGTATGTCGGCCGCCTTGAAGAGGTAGTCGCGTGACGCTTCGAGTTCGCGTCGCAGACGGCCGAGGTCGGCGTCGAGCAGGCGCCCTCGCCACTTGCGAACCTTGCCGGCGACGATCACCGTCTCGACGTTCGTGCGGTCCATCAACGTGACGACCGCTCCAGGCACGCTGTTGAGCGGGGCCACGTTGAGCGCGGTGGCGTCGAGCACGACGATGTCGGCCTCCTGGCCGGGCGTGAGCGTGCCCGTCTTACCGGCGAGCCCGAGGTGTTTTGCACCGTTGACGGTCCCGTAGCGCAGCACGTCGCGGACGGTGAGGAGCTCCGGCGTTCCCTCGGCCGGCGTGGGCCAGTTGTTGGGCGGCACAGGGTCGCCCTGGTCCAGGACGATCTGGTTGACGACCATACGCTGCATGATCATGGCAGAGCGCATCAGCGTGAACGGGTCAGCGGCCATCGTCGTCTCGACGTCGGAGCTCAGCGAGGGCTCCATGCCGAGCTCCTGCATCTTGAGGATCGGCGGGGTGCCGTGCCGCATGACCATCTCGATCGGGAAGGCGAGCGAGACCTGCGCGCCGGAGTCCCGAAACCGTTTCCAGACCCGGTCGGACATCCCGGTCATGTGAAAGAACAGGTTGTCCGGCCCCACCCGGACCCCGGCGGTCCCCTGGGCGAGGTCTTCGAAGACCGGCAGCATCCCCCACGACCCGACCGAGTGCGCCGCGATCTTGATGTCCAGCTCGCGGGCGATCGCCCAGGACCGGGTGTACACATTTTTGCCGAGGTGGAGTTCGCCGCCCATGACCATGCTCACGAGCTGGTCGTCCGAGGAGAACCAGCGGTCCCTGATGCGGCGGGCGTCCTCCGGATACTGGGCTGTGGCGCGGCCGTCACCCTCGAAATAGCCGAACGCGGCGCGCCGCCCGGTGTCGATCAGCGCCTGGATCGCCGCGTCGGTGTGCTCCGGGGAATGGTGGATCTGCGATACGTCCAGCACCGTGGTGACGCCCGCGTCAAGCTGGGAAAGTCCCGCGAAAAGATCATTGATGTACACGTCCTGCGGCCGGTACACCAGCCGGAACCCGTCGAGAATGTGCTTGCCGTAGTTCGGGTTCGCGCTCGGTGAGCCTGAGCGGTCGTCGAGGAGCAGGCCATTGGCCAGAAACGCGCGCTCCGCCGTCTCGAACAAATGGTGGTGCGTGTCGACGAAACCCGGCATGACGATGCGGCCGCGCGCGTCGATCACGTCCGCGCCGGAGGCCCGCAAGTCACGTCCGACTGCGACGATCTTCTTGCCCTCGACCAGGACGTCGGCGACCTCGGAGTCGCCCACCTTCGGGTCCATCGACATCACCGCCCCGCCCCGGACGACGTAGCGGCGTCCGCGGGCGCCGCTGTCCCTCGGCGGCGCCTGGTCACGGTCCTGCGCGGTGGCCGGAGAGGCCGCGAGCAGGCCCACGCCGCCCGCCGCCGTGGCCACTGTCGAGGTCTTCAGGAAACTGCGACGTCCAAATCGCGGAGCGACATTCTTGCGCCGCTCGTCTTCGGTCTGCCCGCTGGACACGTTCCTCCTCCTTCGGAAAAGGCCATTCGAAACGCGGTGATCGCAGGTGTTCGAGGGCGCGCGCCGCCGCCCGCCATGGCGTAGGAGACGGAACCGACCGCCCTGTCACCTTCTCGATCAGTGAGTTGATGTGTCAACTAGACAGTACCTGATCGAGTTGATGCGTCAACTCCTGGTTTAGGATGTTCCCATGGCGCATCTTGGATTGACCGAACGCGAGCTCCGCGCATGGCGTACCTCCTTCCGGATGGTGGAGCTGCTGCGGGCACGCCTCGAACAGCAGCTTCAGGCGACCAGCGGCCTGTCCAACGCCGACTACACCGTGCTGGCTCTGCTGTCCGAATCGCCCGACAGACGCATGCGCCTCTACGAGCTGTGCCAGGTAGCCGGTTGGGAGAAGAGCCGCATGCACCACCAGCTCACCCGGATGAGCCGACGGAACCTGATCGCCCGCGAGCGGTGCGGCTCGCGCGGCGTCCATGTCGCGCTCACCGCAGAAGGACTCGACGCGCTCAGAAAAGCCGTGCCCCGCCACGGCCAAGAAGTCCGGCGCCTGTTCGTCGACCGCCTCACACCCGAAGAGCTCGACCAGTTCGCTGACCTCTCCGCCAAGATCCTCCACAACCTGGAAACGAACGAGCCGTGAGCCGAGCCAGAGAAGGCCACCGAGCGGAAGGTGGGGGTGGCGGAAGTATCTCCAAGGAGGGAAATGATCTTGATGGGTAGATGATCGACAGGAAGATCATCCATCGAATTCGGGGGATTCGAAGCGGTGACCTCGACGCGGCGAAGCCATTGTGATGCTTGCCGACCGGAGTCAGGGCGCGGCCTCGGTACGCCTCGAAGCGTGCCCCACCACCGAGTTGGTCGTCACTTCACTACCCGTAGGGCCAGGTAGAGCCACCGAATATTTCGCGTCGCCAGCGGCCCGGACGCACTCCTCTGCCGCCGGTCGGGCGCTGGCCTGCTCGGCTCTGCCGATGAGCGCGCAACTGGTGTCGCCATCGCATAGGCGTCGAGCGTCTCTTGGGTTCCTGTAGGAGAAGGGGGTCCGCGGTCGGTCAAAGGAACCAGAGATCTTGGTGGGCGTCGGTGCGGAGGACCCGCCGATTGGTTGACTCCTGGGCTATTCGGTGGCCTTGGGTGAGTACTGACCGTGCGGCGGCCTGGAGGTCGTCGGGGAGCCAGTTGGCGAGGCGGACGGCGTGCACTTGGGGGATTGGTTGGCCGGGGCTGCGGGGTCGGGTGAGGAGGAGGCGGTAGAGGCCGGTGGCGGGTTGGATGGCGGGGAGGTTTTGTTCGAGGGCGGTCGCGCTGGTGCGGGCGGGGATATCGAGGCCATCGGCGTCCAGGTCCCCGTAGTAGAGGATGCGGCGCAGGCTGGGGAGGTGGGTGAGTTGAGTGATGGATGCTTCGAAGGCGCGGCCGCAGCCGAACAGGATGTGGCCGATGGGGCCGGGTTTGGGGGTGAGGAGGGCGAGCAGAGTGGCGTAGGTATCGCTGTTCTTGATGACCAGGGCGGTGGATTGGTCGGAGATCTGCTGTTGGGCGATGGGTGGTGCTTGCCGGTAGGTGGCGAGTGGGCCGAGGGTGAGCCGCGAGGGGGCGAACAGGGCGGTGGAGACCAGGGCATCGAGGCGTTTCTCGTCTCCGAAGATCTCGTGTGATCGCTCCCGGAGAGGGAGGGGCATGCGGGCGTCGGAGTTGCTGCTGGTGTCGCGGAGCCAGCGGTTGACGGCTTGGAGGTCATCGGTCTGCTGGGTGGTCAGCCGGGCGTCGTAGGCCCAGGCGAGTTCGGGCTGCCAGGACGTCATGGGGCGTGGCCCGGGGGTGGTCTTGGTGGGACTGTTGGCGGGGATGCGGATCCAGTCGGGGAGGGGCGGGGAACCGGGATCCCATTTCTGTCGGCTTGCCAGGGTGGTGATGAGGCCGGTGCGGGTGAGTTCGTCTAGGAGGGCGGCGAGGGTGAGCCGGTGGTGGGGGTGGGTGGCGGCGCCGGGGGCGCGGTGTGGAAGGCGTGGAGGTAGGTGCTGCGGGCGAGGGTAGTGGTGCCGGTGGCGTGGAGGGCGGCGCTGAGGGAGGCTGCGGCGGGTGAGAGAGGCTCGGGATCGTGATGCGGGGGTGTCATGGGCGGGGCTGGCTGGTGTGGAGGCGGGCGGTGCTGATGTAGCCGTCGGCGGGCATGTCGGCGGGGTCGGGGGCGTCGGGGTGAGTGCCAAGGAGGTGGTTGGTGATGCGGTCGGTGACCGACAGGATGGCCAGGCCGTCGCGGGCGCTGGCGTCGTTGCGGAGCTGGATGCGCAACGACCCGGAGACGGCACCGATCGTGCGGTGGATCTTCGCGCAGCGGCTGGCCGGGCACAGCCTCGCGCGCATCGCCCGCGCCCTCAACGACATGGAGATCGATTGCCCGTCGGCGGCCGATCCCCAGCGCAACGCCCACCGTTCGGGGCAGGCGTGGATGGTCACCACGGTGCGGTCGATCGTGTCCAACCCGCGCTACACCGGGCGACAGGTGTGGAACCGCCAGCCCACCGACCATGAGCTGCTCGATCCGTCCAACACCGGGCTCGGGCACCGCCAGGTGCAACGTTGGAACCTTCCCGACGGGTGGGTGATCTCTTCACGTCCCGCGCATCCGGCGCTGGTCAGCGAGGCCGACTTCATCGCCATCCAGGGCATGCGCGCTGCACGCGAGGGCTCCGCCCCGGAGCGCCGTTATCTGCTGGCCGGGCTGCTGCGCTGCGGCCTGTGCGGGCGGCGGCTGGAATCATGCTGGTCTAACGACCGCGCCGCCTACCGCTGTCGGCACGGCCACACCAGCGCCAACACGCCCAGCCTCGAACGTCCGAAGAACCTCTACATCCGCGAGGACCACATCCTCGCCCACCTGCTGGCGTTGTACGTTCTCCTGACCGGATCTGCCCACGGCCGCCGACCGTCCGCGCCGCTGGGCGCCGAGGATGTCATTGCCTACCTGCGTGCCCATGGGATCACGCTGACCTACGACCCTGAGACGCGTGCCCTGCGAACCGACACCCCGAAAGCGGTGAAGGTCATCATCGACCGCGCCCGCTGAAAGCGGTACTACTCACAGCGGAGAAACAGAAGGGAGGCAAGCCCGTCGGATAACAAATCACCCGACACCTGCCGGTAGCTGGGCGCGGGTGACGTTGGGTCATGCCCGAAAGTAGTCGGGCATGTACAAATAGTGTGTCCGAGGGGGGACTTGAACCCCCATGCCCCGTAAAGGGCACTAGCACCTCAAGCTAGCGCGTCTGCCTATTCCGCCACCCGGACGAGTGTGCATGGCCGCAGGGGCGCTGCGGCGGGCTTCACCATACCAAAGGTCCTGAGTCGCGCGCGAAGTCGATCGGGGGGCACGATGGGGGGTACCGGGTGTGTTGGTATGGGAGGAGTGCTGTGAGCGCTGAGGACGAGGTCGTTCGGCTGTGCCAGGAGCTGATCCGGATCGATACGAGCAACCCGGGGGATCATTCGGGGCCCGGGGAGCGGGTGGCGGCGGAGTATGTGGCGGAGAAGCTCGCCGAGGTGGGGGTCGAGTCTCAGCTGTTCGAGTCGCACCCGAAGCGGACGAGCCTGGTGGCGCGGATCGAGGGGGAGGACTCCAGCCGGGACGCGTTGTTGTTGCACGGGCACCTGGATGTGGTGCCGGCGCAGAAGGACGACTGGACGCGTGACCCGTTTGGCGGGGAGATCGCCGATGGGTGTGTGTGGGGGCGCGGGGCCGTCGACATGAAGGACATGGACGCCATGATCCTTGCGGTCGTCCGGGAGCGGATGCGGGAGGGGCGTAAGCCTCCCCGGGACGTGGTGCTTGCCTTCCTGGCCGATGAGGAGGCCGGGGGGAAGTGGGGGGCTCAGTGGCTCGTGGACGAGCATCCTGGGTTGTTCGAGGGGTGCACGGAGGCCGTGGGGGAGGTTGGTGGGTTCAGCCTTACGGTGCCGGGGGATCGGCGGCTGTATCTCATCGAGACGGCTGAGAAGGGCATCGGGTGGATGCAGTTGTCCGCCAAGGGGACGGCTGGGCACGGGTCGATGGTGCATCCGGACAACGCTGTGACTGCGTTGGCGGCGGCTGTCGCTCGTTTGGGCTCGCATGAGTTCCCTGTGCGGCTGACCAAGACCGTGCGGGCGTTCCTGGAGCGGGCCTGCCTGGCGTATGGGGTGGAGTTCGACCCGGACAACCCGGAGCGGTGCCTGGACGAGATCGGGCCGCTGGCGCGCATGATCGGGGCGACGCTCAAGAACACGCTCAATCCGACGCGGCTGGATGCCGGGTACAAGACGAATGTCATTCCGCAGACGGCGAGCGCTCAGGTGGACGGGCGTTTTCTCCCCGGGCACGAAGATGAGTTCTTCGCGACCGTGGACGAATTGCTCGGACCGGACGTCGGGCGAGAATTCATCCATCACGACCAGGCGATCGAGACCGATTACGAGGGTGCGCTGGTCGCGGCCATGGAAGCCGCGCTGACCTCGGAAGACCCGGGCGCGCTGCCGGTTCCGTACTGTCTGAGCGGTGGGACGGACGCCAAGGCGTTCGCGCGGCTGGGGATGCGCTGCTTCGGTTTCGCGCCGCTCAGACTTCCGCCGGAACTGGACTTTTCCGGAATGTTCCATGGTGTTGATGAACGGGTTCCGGTCGACGGTCTGCGCTTTGGCGTGCGGGTTCTCGACCAATTCCTTGATCGCTCCTGAATTTTCCTGTGGATAACCGTCGCATGCGCGGTCCGTGGTGCTACGGTCACCTTCCGTAGGAACTGGTTGGTGATTCCGAGGGGGCTTCGTGACGGTCGCGCGGGTGTGGACACGGACGGTCTCCGTCCTGTCGCGCCCTGTGGTCCGTCGCCTCCTGGTGATCGTGGGGCTCGCCGTCGGCGGGTGGTTGCTCGGTGGGCTGTCCGCCGCGCATGCCGACGAGCCCCGGCTGCCGTCCAACCCGGTGCTCGATCGCGCGGTCCGGGCCGCCACGACGGCCCCGATCGCGGGGAAGGGCCTGCCGCAGAAGCTCGTCAGGTCCGTCCCCGAAGAGAAGAAGGCGGAGACCCTCCCCGCTGCCGCGCCCTCGGTCGAGCCGACCGGGCGCGCGTCCGGCACGGCGAGAAAGGCCATGCGGGCGGACAAGGGTTCTCCCGCGCCCAGCCGGTCGGTGCATCGGGGGCGTAAGGCGACGGCGCGACGTATGGCCGTCGTCCCCAAACGGGCCACGGCGGAGCATCGTCCGGTCGTCCAGGACGAGCAGCCGCAGGCGCCCGAGCAGCCACGTCAGGTGCTGCTTCCGTCAACGGCCCAGGCGGGCGGGCTGATCGTGCCCATCCTCCTGGCCGGGGTCCCCGGCCGCCGATTCTGGACGGCCGGGCTTCAGCGGTCGGTCTTGACGGCCGATCCGGGCGCGGTCCCGCCGCTCGTCCGCACAGCAGCGGACGAGCCCTCCTTCGCCCCCGACTAGCGCACCGTCGCGGCTCCGGCCGTCGGCCCGTGCGGCTCGGGCCCGGCCGAACGGACGCATCCCTCCAGCGATGCGTCATCCCCCCGAGATCGGTGTGACCACGTCATGGAGGCGTTTCGGCGCGCCCAGATCTCGATCTGTCCACTGTCATTTCACGATTCATCCCCCGAACGGAGCATCATGCGAACGTGGGCCATAGGCACGGCACGTGCCGCGGTACTCACCGCGAGCTTTGTCGCTCTCGGTGCGACCACCCTCCCCACCGGCGCTTTCGCCGACACGACGAGCGGCGAGTCCGGCGTCCTCGGAGGCAACCAGCTCAACCTTCCGGTCTCGGTGCCGATCGACGCCAGCGGCAACGCGGCCGCCGCGGCCGGAGGCGCCGCCGCCGGGTCCAAGGGCGGCTCGTCGGTCAAGAACCGCGGCGGGAAGGGCCAGGAGACGTCCGGCAAGTCGGGTGTCGGCTCGGGTAACCAGGTGAACGCGCCGATCTCGGCGCCGATCAACGCCTGCGGCAATGCGATCGCCATCTTCGGCACGGCGGACGCGAGCTGCCGGGGCGGTGCGTCCGTCCACAACGGTGGAGGCGGCGGCCAGAAGACCTCGGGCAAGTCGGGTGTCGGCTCCGGTAACCAGGTGAACGCGCCGATCTCGGCGCCCGTCAACGCCTGCGGTAACGCGATCGCCATCTTCGGGACCGCCGAGGCGGGCTGCGCCGGCGGCGCGCACGTCATCAACGGTGGCAAGGGCGGTCAGAAGACCAGCGGCGAGAGCGGCGTGATCGCGGGCAACCAGGTGCACGCGCCGATCTCCGCCCCGATCAGCGTCTGCGGCAACTCCGCCGCCATCTTCGGCACCGCCGTCGCCAGCTGCGAGGGCGGCGCGAAGGTCAAGAACGGCGCCAAGGTCGATCACGGCGGCTACGGGTCGGGCGGGCAATCGACGTCCGGCAAATCCAGCGTCGGCGGTGGCAATCAGGTGAACGCGCCGGTCAGCGCCCCCGTCGATGTCTGCGGGAACGCCGTGGGCAACGCGATCGCGGGTTGCGACGGCAGTGCCTCGGTCCGCAACGGCGCGCACGGGTCGGGTGGCCAGAACACCGACGGGACGTCCAGCGTCCTCGGCGGGAACCAGGTGAACGCCCCGGTCAGCATCCCGGTGAGCGCCTGCGGCAACGCGGTCGCGGTGCTCGGCGAGGCGGGCGCCTTCTGCGAGGGCGGCGCGCACGTGCACGGCGGCTCGGGCGGCGGGCAGAGCACCTCGGGGACGTCCGGCGTGATCGCGGGCAACCAGGTCAACGCGCCGGTGAGCGTCCCGGTGAACGTCTGCGGAAACGCCGTCGCCGTCCTCGGTGCGGGTGCGGCCGCGTGTGACGGGTCCGCCGTCGTCAAGGGGACGCATGGATCGGGCTCGACGACGTCCGGCAACTCCAGTGTGGGCGGTGGCAACCAAGGCAACGCCCCCACGAAGGCTCCTATGGATGTGTGCGGGAACACCGTCGGTGTCGCCGGACACCCGGAACCGCAGTGCGATGACGGCCCCAGCTGGGGCGGCGTCATCCCCAGCACGTCCCGCGCCCAGGACGACGGCAAGCTGCTCCCGGGTAGCGCTCCGGCCGACGTGCCGACGCTGCCCTCGGTACCCAAGCTGTCCAAGGCCCTGCCGCTGAGCCCGACCTCGGCCCTCCCCGCCCTGCCCAGGCCCCCCGCCCTCCCGGCGGAGCCCAGGACGCCCGCTCTCCAGGCGGAGCGCACGGCCACCACCCTCCCCGCCCCGGCCAACGCGACCACCCTGCCTGGTCCGGTGGACGGGACGACTCTCCCCGGTCCCATCGGGGGAACGACTCTGCCCGGCTCGGCCGACGGGATGCCCCTGCCCGGCCCGGTCGGCGGCCACACGCTGCCCGACGCGATCAACGGCACCAAGTTGCCCGACACGAGCGATCTCACCGGAAAGCTGCCCGTCGGCTCGGCCAAGCGCGTTCCCGCGCCCACGCAGCTTCCGTTGCTGGGTTCGTTGCCGGTGGATCCGTCGACGCTTCCGGCGTCGTTGCCGCTGAACCCGGCCGCGCTTCCGCTGGACACCGCCGCGCTGCCGGTCGACACTGCCGCGCTGCCGGTCAACCCCGCGTCCCTGCCGGTGAACCCAGCGGCTCTGCCGGTCGGCTCGGGCCAGCGCACCGCCGCTTCCACGGGGCTTCCGCTAGTCGGGACGCTGCCGGTCGACGCATCGACGCTGCCGATCAACACGGCGGCTCTCCCGATCAACACCACCACGCTGCCCGTCGGCTCGGCCAAGCGCGTTCCCGCGCCCACGCAGCTTCCGTTGCTGGGTTCGTTGCCGGTGGATCCGCCGATGCTTCCGGCGTCGTTGCCGGTGAACCCGGCCGCGCTTCCGCTGGACACCGCCGCGCTGCCGGTCGACACCGCCGCGCTCCCGGTCAACCCCGCGTCCCTGCCCGTCAACCCGGAGGCTCTGCCGGTCGACACCAGCATGCTGCCTGTCAACCCGATGTCGGCGGCCACCACGGCGCTGCCCGCGGCAGCGGCGATGCCTCGGGCCCGAGCCGCTCGCGACACCATGCCCGTGGACGCGGGTCAACTCCCCACCGGCACCGTCGTGTCGCAGCTCTCGAACGCGACCTCGCAGCTCCCGAACGCCACGTCCCAGCTGCCCACCGGGTCCGCGGGCCTGCCGAGGCCGGACGGTGTCGCCCTGCCCTCGCTGTCCAAGCTGCCCGTCACCACGGACGTGAAGGTCCCCGAGACCCCCGCTGCCGCTGACATGGTCGGCGGGCACCGCCCGGTGGCGGCGTCCGAGCCGATCAACGCCGATGTCAAAATCGGCGCCCTGTGGGTCCTCGGCGCGGCCCTCGTCCTGACGGCCATGTCGGGCGTCCTGTCCCTGACCCGACGGATCCGTCTCGGACGCCGCTAGAAGGCGACGCACTATCGACGAGTCTGTGTAGCCGCGAGTACCGGCGTCGCCGACACCACGTCCAGTGGTACGAGGCGACGCCGGTAATCACGGCACGCTGCCCGGGCACCGCGCACCAACGGAGGATTCGTTGGTGCGCGACGCCATTCGTACGGCCACACGCCGACACAATCGCTGGACAACGGCGCGATAGCCCGGCGGCCGTCAAGGAGCTGCGGCATCCGTCTACATGGTCCATTGGGGGACCTGGAAATAGGCGGCGTCATCTGGGGGTGCTGTGGTGCCGCGCCCATGCTCGTAGGGCGGGATGGGGCGCTGGCGCTGGCGCTGGATGAATCACTGGGATGGGTGTCAGCGGTAGGCGGACGCGCACGGCGCGGACGTCCTGAGCTGGGGGAGCCGGTCCTGGCGTCTTGAGCGCTCACCGTCCATATTGGCGAGCTCCGCCAACCCACTCAGGCGGGACTGGGTGGGCTGCTCACGCGCAACTTCCGGTGTTGGCGGGCTGTGGCTCAACCTGACGACGGTCTGCCCCGCTCGTCCGCGCATCTCATGCAGGGCTGGGGTTGATTGCGTCCTGGTGTGTTTGCTTGCGAAGACGGAGGGCTCCGCGGCAGGGCCTTGGACAGCTGGGCACCAAAAGCAGTGTCCCGCGTCCGGAGTCCCGGTGACACTACGTCCCGGTGTCGCCATTTCCCGCGTCCTGTTTCCCCGCGCGTCCGCCATGTCTCGTGTCTCCGCGTCCGCCGCGCCCCATTGCGTCCTACGCCGCTACGCCGCTACGCCGCTACGCCGCTACGCCGCTACGCCGCTACGCCGCTACGCCGCTACGCCGCTACGCCGCTACGCCGCTACGCCGCTACGCCGCTACGCCGCTACGCCGCTACGCCGCTACGCCGCTACGCCGCTACGCCGCTACGCCGCTACGCCGCTACGCCGCTACGCCGCTACGCCGCTACGCCGCTACGCCGCTACGCCGCTACGCCGCTACGCCGTGTGTCCGGCGTCCCCGGCCTTGCTTTGTCTCGTGTCGCCGTGTCTCGGGTTTTCGCGTTGCGGTGGCGGAGGGGAGCGGTACCTGTGAGTGCTCTGGCGCTGTCCTGAGCGCGGGATGTCCTGGTTATGCCGCATTGAACGGGGGTCGTCATTCTGATCACGCTCGTGCCTAACCCGGCCGACTCTTTCTCGGCCAGCCCAGGATGGAGGCGACACCGCCTGATGGGTGGTGTGCAGAACAGGACTGAGCGAGGCGGCGGGATGGTCGGCTGAGGCCCCAGGGGCGTAGGTCAGCAGGCAGGCCCGTTGAGTGACCGGATTGGGGCAGGGAGTTGACGGCGGCGCAGGTCCAGCACGTTGTGGTGTGGTCCGTGTAGGCCATACGCAGCTTTCGCCGCTGCTGGGCGCGATGACGCTTGACCCGTGGACGGTGTCGCAGGGGTGGGTGGTGAGGGTGATTCTGGATGGGAGGCCGGGTTGGTTGGGGTGTGGGTTGGTGGGGATTGGGGTTGGTTGTGGGGAGTTGGGGTGGTGCAAGAAGTTTTTGTGGGCGATGAGGTCTATGGGTGATGGAGTGGTTGTTGGTGGAAGTGGGTTTTGGGGGTGGATTAAGGGGTGGGGGGAGAGATTATGATTACGGGACGTCATAAGATTCGTACGTAGTGCTACGCTCCGGGCAGGAGTGGTCAGATGCGTACGATTCTGGTGGTGTTGAGGGCGGTCAGAAGCCGCCTGGCAGGGCTCAGAAAGTGCGTACCTGGCGGATGATCTTCTTGCGGAGTTGGATTCGGCGGCTACCGTCGGGGTAGAGGCGCAACCGATCGAGTTCCCAGCCGCCGAGCTCGGCGTGCTCGGTCAGAACCTGCCGGGCGGTGTCACGGGTGGTGCCGCGAGGCAGTCGCAAGACGAGGTAGGTGTACTGCACCATCGCGGTCCATTATGGCCTGCCGGTGTACGCCGGGGGACCCCCTGGTGGCGGCCGAGGTCCGCGACCCCGTGGCGACGTGTCATCCTGTCGGAGGTTCACCGCGGCGGGAACTCGCGGGCATGGAAACGTCGTCATGCAACGTTGGTAGCTATCCCATGTAAGAGACCAGACAGCGAGGTTGGAGCGACTGTGCCAGCCAAGAACGGCACTGCGAAGCGTGGTGGTGAGGGCGGGGGAGCCGGAACCCGCCTGGTGATCGTCGAATCGCCTGCCAAGGCGAAGACGATCGCCGGATACCTGGGCGGCGGCTATGTCGTCGAGTCCAGTATCGGCCACATCCGGGACCTCCCCGGAAGCGCGTCGGAAGTGCCGGCCAAGTACAAGGGTGAGGCGTGGGCCAAGCTCGGCGTGAACGTCGACCATGGCTTCGAACCCCTTTACGTGGTCAACACCGACAAGAAGCAGCAGGTTCAGAAACTCAAGAAGCTCTTGGCCGAGGCCGACGAGCTCTATCTCGCGACGGACGAGGACCGGGAGGGCGAGGCGATCGCCTGGCACCTCCAGGAGGTGCTCAAGCCCAAGGTGCCCGTCCACCGGATGGTCTTCAACGAGATCACCAAGGACGCCATCAGGGCCGCCGCCGCCAATCCCCGAACGCTCAACCTGCGCCTGGTCGACGCCCAGGAGACCCGCCGCATCCTCGACCGGCTGTACGGCTACGAGGTCAGCCCGGTGCTGTGGAAGAAGGTCATGCCGAAGCTGTCGGCGGGCCGTGTGCAGTCCGTGGCGACCCGGCTGGTCGTCGAGCGTGAGCGCGAGCGCATCGCGTTCGTCCCGGCGCACTACTGGGACATCCAGGCGCAGTTCGGCACCGGCAAGGACGAGGAGCCGACGTCCTTCAAGGCCGGGCTCGTGTCCGTCGACGGCAAGCGTGTGGCGCAGGGCCGCGACTTCTCCTCCGACGGCACGCTGAAGACCCGCGACGTCCTTCACCTGGACGAAGAGGCCGCGCGCGCGCTGGCCGAGCGGCTGACCGACCGGCCCTACGAGGTCAAGTCGGTCGAGAGCAAGCCCTACTCGCGCAAGCCGTACCCGCCGTTCCGCACCACGACCTTGCAGCAGGAGGCCAGCCGCAAGCTGAGCTACTCGGCGAAGTACACGATGTCGGTCGCGCAGAAGCTGTACGAGAACGGCTTCATCACCTATATGCGAACCGACTCGATCACCTTGTCGGAGACGGCGATCACCGCGGCCCGGCGGCAGGCCGCGACGCTGTTCGGGGCCGAGTACGTCCCGGACAAGCCGCGCGTCTACACCTCCAAGGTCAAGAACGCGCAGGAGGCGCACGAGGCGATCCGTCCGGCGGGCGAGACGTTCCGGACGCCGGCCGAGACCGGGCTTTCGGGCGACCAGTTCCGGCTGTACGAGCTGATCTGGAAGCGGACGATCGCCAGCCAGATGAAGGACGCCGCGGGCCAGTCGGTCTCGATCCGCGTCACCGGCGTCTCGACGAGCAACGAGGTCGCCGAGTTCGGCGCCACGGGTAAGACGATCACCTTCCACGGCTTCCTGAAGGCGTACGTGGAAAGCGCCGACGACCCGTCGACCGACCGCGACGACCAGGAGCGGCGGCTGCCCAACCTCGACCAGGGCGACCCGCTGTCGGCGCAGTCGATCGCGGCCGAGGGGCACTCGACCCGCGCACCGGCCCGCTACACCGAGGCCAGCCTGGTCAAGGAGCTGGAAGAGCGCGAGATCGGACGCCCGTCCACCTACGCCTCGATCATCGGGACGATCCTCGACCGGGGCTATGTGTTCAAGAAGGGGACGGCGCTGGTCCCGTCGTTCCTGGCGTTCGCGGTGATCAACCTGCTGGAGCAGCACTTCGGCAACCTGGTCGACTACGACTTCACCGCCAACATGGAGGACGGTCTCGACGAGATCGCCCGTGGTGAGGCCGAGCGGGTGCGCTGGCTCCAGCGGTTCTACTTCGGCGCCAACGGCGAAGAGGGCCTGAAGGAGCTCACCCAGGACATCGGCGACATCGACGCCAAGGGCATCAGCTCGTTCCCGATCAAGGGCACCGACATCATGGTGCGGGTCGGACGGTACGGCCCGTACCTCGACCGCGACGGCGAGCGGGTCAACATCCCCGAGGACGTCGCGCCGGACGAGCTGACCGCCGAGAAGGCCGAGGAGCTGTTCGCGCAGCCCAGCGGCGACCGCGAGCTCGGCGTCGACCCGGCCACGGGCAACACGATCGTGGCCAAGTCGGGGCGCTTCGGCCCATACGTCACCGAGATCCTGCCCGAGGCCCCGGCCCCGGCGGAGGGCGAGAAGAAGAAGCGGACGAAGAAGGCCGACGCGGCCAAGCCGCGCACCGGCTCGCTCTTCAAGTCGATGTCGCTCGACACGATCACGCTCGACGACGCGCTCAAGTTGCTCTCGCTCCCGCGCAACCTGGGGGAGCTGGACGGCGAGCCGGTGACCGCCCAGAACGGCCGTTTCGGTCCCTACATCAAGCGGGGCACCGACAGCCGTTCGCTGACGTCCGAGGAAGACCTGTTCACGGTCACCCTCGAACAGGCCAAGGAGCTGCTCGCCCAGCCCAAGCAGCGGGGACGGGGCCGTGCCGCGGCCGCCGCGCCGCTGCGCGAGCTGGGCAACGATCCCGCCAGCGGCCAGCCGGTCGTGGTGAAGGAGGGCCGTTTCGGCCCATACGTCACCGACGGCGAGACCAACGCCAGCCTGCGCAAGGGCGACGAGGTGGAGTCGATCACGATCCAGCGCGCCGCCGAACTGCTGGCCGAGCGGCGTGAGAAGGTGGCCGCAGGCGGCGGCAAGAAGAAGCCGACCCGGCGCCGCACGTCCGCCTGACCTCACGGAACGGCCGGCTCCCGGACGCCCCGGAGCCGGCCGTCACGTCGATGAACCGCCTGGGGACGGCAAAGTCCGACCCCTAAGGACAACGACGCCGATACCCTGACCGACATGACCAGAACGGGCGACAATCGGCCGCCGCACGCCGCCACCACGCCGTCACGCGCCGCGACCGCGCCGTCGGCGAGCGGATCCGTCCGGCCGTTCCGGCGGCTGTGGATCGCGCTCTGGCTGTCCAGTCTCGGCCACTGGCTGAGCGTCGCGGCGCTGACCGCCATGGCGGGGGTGCTGACCAGCGGCGACGATGTCGCCTCCCGGGCCCAGGCCGTCGGCGCCGTCCTGGTCCTGATGATCCTTCCGGTGGTGCTGCTCGCACCGCTGGCCGGGCCGATCGCGTCCGGCCTCGACCGGCGGCTGACGATGACGGTGGCCGACAGCCTGCGGTTCGCGCTGATCCTCTCCGTCCCGCTGGTGGACGCGCTGCCCTGGACGCTCGCCGCCGCGTTCGTCGTCTCGTGCGTGACCGTCCTGTGGATCCCGGTGATCGGCTCATCGGTCCCCGCCCTGGCCGCCGCCGCCCACGGTGACAGCCACGGCGACGTCCGTCCCGGCGACGCGCGCGCTGCCGCCCACGGCGACGGGGACGATGACGACCAGGCCGATGTCGCGCGGCGTTCCGCGCGCCGGGCCGCCTACGGGTCGGCGCCGGTGGCCGCGGCCCTGTTCGCCGTCCTCGGACTCTTCGCCGACGATCTCCTCGGCCAGGACGATCGCGCCGACCTGGCCCTGTACGTCACCGCGGTGGTGTTCCTCGCGGCCGCCGCGGCGGTGTCCGCGCTGCGCGAGCTGCCCACCACCGGTCCGGTGTCCGTCCCGGCACCGCTCAAGCTGATCGCGCAGGGGCTGCGTCCCGCCGACGCGCGCGGCCTGACCGTCGCGGTGGTCGTCGCGTCCCTGACGGCGAGCGCGGTCGTGTCCGTCGCCCAGGTTCATGCGCGCGCGCTTGGCGGCGGTGACGCGGGCTATGGCTCGGTCCTGCTCGGCTTGAGCGTGGGTCTGGCGTTCGGCGTCTTCCTCGGTCCGCGGGTTCTCGTGCCGCTCAGCCGGCGCAGGCTGCTGGGCCTCGCGGTCATCGCGGCGGCGCTGGTCCTCATCGTCGTCGCGCTCGTCCAGAACCTCGTGGTGGCGGCGTTCGCGGCCGGTTTCCTGGGCGTGGCCGCGGGCGCCGCCTGGTCGAACGGCTCGGCGCTGACCGGCCTGGGCGAGCGCGCGTTCGCCTACCTGCGCTCGGTCGCGCTGGTCACCGCGCTGATCGTCTGCGCGGCCGTCCCGGCGGTGGCGGCCCTGCTCGGCGACCGGACGCTGAGCTTCGGCGACGCCGACTACGACCTGCGCAGCACCAACGCCGCCCTGCTGATCGCCGCCGTCCTGGCGCTGGTCCCCGGCGCGGTGGCCTTCCGCTGGCTGGACGACCGGCGCGGCATCCCCCTCGTCCTGGACGTGGCCGCGGCCGTCCGGGGCGAGACCTACACGCCGCGCGAGCAGGCCGCCGAGCCCGCCGCGGCTCCCGTCGTCCGCGAGCGCGGCGTCTTCATCGCCTTCGAAGGCGGCGAGGGCGCGGGCAAGACGACGCAGGCGCGCCTGGCCGCGATCTGGCTGCGCGACCACGGCTACGACGTCGTCTCCACCCAGGAGCCCGGCGCCACCAAGATCGGCATGCGGCTGCGCGCCATGCTGCTCGACCGCGACACCACGGGCCTGACGTCCCGCGCCGAGACCCTTCTGTACGCCGCCGACCGCGCCGACCATGTCGGCAACGTGATCCGTCCCGCCATGGAACGCGGCGCCATCGTCGTCAGCGACCGCTACGTCGACTCGTCCCTGGCCTACCAGGGCTTTGGCCGCGAGCAGTCCGTCAGCGAGATCGCGAAGCTCAACGAGTGGGCCACGGGCGGTCTCGTCCCCGATCTGACCGTCCTGCTCGAGGTGCGGCCGGAGACCGGGCTCGGACGCCTCCCGTCCCCGGCCGACCGCATCGAGTCCGAGCCCGAGGAGTTCCACGAGCGCGTCCGGCAGGGTTTCCGCGCGCTGGCCGAGGCCGAGCCCGAGCGCTACCTCGTCCTGGACGCCGGACGTCCCCCGGCCGAGATCACCCGCGAGATCCAGTACCGCATCCGCGAGATCCTCCCCGACCCCATCCCGGCCGGAACCGAGGACGTGACCAGCACCTTCCCGGCCATCACCGACGCCTGAGCCCCCGGCGGCCGGACGAGGCAATAGCCTTGGGGGATGAGCGTTTGGGATGACCTGGTGGGGCAGGGGCCGGTCGTCGAGCAGTTGCGCTCGGCCGTCGAAGGGGACGGCGGAATGGCGCACGCGTGGCTCTTCACGGGGCCGCCCGGGTCGGGACGGTCCACCGCCGCGCGGGCCTTCGCCGCCGCCCTCCAGTGCACCGACGCCCCCCGGGGGTGCGGTCACTGCGCCGCCTGCCACCAGGTACTCCAAGGGACACACGCCGACCTCGACGTCGTCCGTCCGGCCGGGCTGTCATACGGGGTGAAGGAGACGCGCGAGCTGGTGCTGCGGGCGTCGTCCTCGCCGAGCGTGGGGCGCTGGCAGATCGTCCTGTTCGAGGACGCGGACCGGGCCACCGAGGCCGCGGCCAACGCGCTGCTCAAGGCGATCGAGGAGCCGCCGCCGCGGACGGTCTGGCTCATGTGCACGCCCTCGCCCGAAGACATGCTGATCACCATCCGCTCCCGCTGCCGGCTGGTGACCCTGCGGACCCCGCCCGTCTCGGCCATCGCCGAGGTGCTCGTCCAGCGGGACGGGGTCGACCCCGAGACCGCCGCCACGTCGGCCCGGGCCGCGCAGGGACACATCGGACGCGCCCGGCGGCTGGCCACCGACGCGGAGGCGCGCGCGCACCGCGTCGAGGTGCTGGCCGTCCCGCGCCGCCTGACCTCCGTGGGGCCCGCCATGACGGCCGCCGAGGCGCTGGTGAAGGCGGCCGAGGCCGAGGCCAAGGCCGAGACCGAGGAGCTGAACGAGTCGGAGACCGGCGCGCTGCGCCAGGCGCTCGGCGAGAGCGCGAAGGGCCGCATGCCGCGCGGGACGGCCGGAGCGCTCAAAGACCTCGAAGACCGGCAGAAGTCCCGCGCCACCCGCACCAAGCGCGACTCGCTCGACCGCACGCTGCTCGACCTGGCCTCCTATTACCGGGACGTCCTCACCCTCCAACTGGGCGCGGGCACCGAACTGATCAACGTCGACCTCGCACCCGAACTGCGCACCGCCGCGTCCCAGGGCCCACCGGAGGCCACCATCCGCCGACTGGACGCGATCATGGCCTGCCGCGAGCGGCTCGAGGCCAACGTCAACCCGCTGCTGGCCGTCGAGGCCCTGACCCTGACCCTCCGCACCGGCTGATCCGCCGATGAATTCGGCCGCCCCGCCGAGTCGATACCCCCAACGCCGGAAACCACCACGTTGGAGGCACACATGCGGGACCTGGTCGTCACCGAGAACATCACCCTGGACGGGGTCATCGACGCGTCCGAGGGCTGGTTCGACGTCGCGGGCAAGGCCGACACCCAAGACCTGGAGGCCGCGCTCCGCGAGCAGAGCGACGCGTGCGACGCCGTCCTCTTCGGCCGCCAGACCTTCGAGGACATGCGCGGCTACTGGCCCCTGCAGACCAACGACACCACCGGCGTCACCGACTACCTGAACCGGGTCTCGAAGTACGTCGTCTCCAAGACCATCACCGACCCGCAATGGGAAAACTCCACCATCCTTACGGGGAACCTCACCGAAGAGATCACGGCCCTGAAGGCCAAGCCGGGCAAGGACATCGTCACCACCGGCAGCATCAAGCTGGTCCACGCGCTCATCGCCGCGGGCCTGGTCGACGAGTACCGCCTGTTCGTCTACCCCGTCGTGATCGGCCACGGCGCCCGCCTCTTCGCCGACGCCACCAACGTCCCCGCCCTCCACCTGACCGAGACCCGCCCCTTCCACTCCGGCGTAGTCCTCCTCCGCTACCGCCCCTCCTAAACCCACCCCCACCCCACCCGAACCCCTCGCCCCACCCCACACCGCACTAACACCGTGCCGCACTAACCACGCCGCCATCCCGCCACCACACCGTCCCGCCCCACGCCGTCCCGGGCTGCCACGCTGCGCGTCCCGTACCGTCCCGTGTCGGCTGCTCCCGGCCCACCTTGATGCCGCCTCGCCGCGTTCCGTGCCGTGCTGCCCGCATCGCCATCCCAACCCCGCCCCCTCGCGTTAGCCCACGTCGCCGTGCCCTCCGCCGTACCGTCCTGCGCCGCCCGCGCACCCCGGACGTTCCACACTGCGCTATTGCATGCCGTCCCGTGCCGCCTTGCCCATCCCGACGTTCTCGCCTTGCGCTAGCCGCGCTGTGTCGCCCCCTGGCGCCGGACGGTGTAGCGCCGTGTTGCTTGCGTCTTGCCGGGTGTCCTGGGTTGCTCCGTGCTGCGCTGGCTCGCGCGGAGGCTGGTTGTGCGGGTGGGGTGGCCGGTGGTGGACGGGGTGGATTACTGCGTGAGTCAGGTGATTACGGGATGTATGTCGAGCGGGACGTAGTGTGATCGTATTCATCAATATTGTCCCTTTTTGTTATTTATCTGTGCGCATGTCTCAACTGAGCCTCCCGTAGCGTTCCTGGCCAAGCCCGCAAAGCGGGCTATTCCCCACCAAGCCAGGAGGTTCGCCTTGCGGCGCGCTGTGATCTCCGCTGCCTGCGCGGTCGTCGTTGGATCGACGACCGTGCTGGCCATGCCCGCTTCGGCGGGGCCGAACAAACCGCAGGCCCCCAGCGATGGAAAGGCTCACGAGTACGTCGTCCTGTACAAGGAGGGCGCCGCGCTCGGGAAGTCCCGCGATGCCGTGAAGGCCGCGGGCGGCTCCATCGTCCGCGAGAACACCGACATCGGTGTCGCCACGGTCCGCTCGACGAACCCGGCGTTCTCGCAGGCCGCGGCCAAGGAGAAGGCCCTGGACGGGGTCGGCCTGAACCGCGTCATCGGCACCGCGCCCAAGACGGCCGTCAAGGCCAAGGGCAAGGACGTCGAGTCCGAGGCCGGCGCCCAGGGGCCGATCTCGGTCAAGGCCGGCAAGGGGCAGGACCCGCTGGCCGACCTCCAGTGGGACATGAAGCAGATCAACGCCACCGCCAACGGCTCCTACAAGATCGAGCGTGGCAGCAAGCGCGTCCTGGTCGGCGTCATGGACACCGGCGTGGACGGCAACCACCCCGACATCAAGCCGAACTTCAACGGCAAGCTCAGCCGCAACTTCACCGTGGACGTCCCGTATGACGCCGACGGCAAGCCGCTGGACGGGCCGTGCGAGGAAGAGGCCGACAAGTCCTGCAACGACGCCGCCGACGTGGACGAGAACGACCACGGCACGCACGTCGCCTCGACGATCGGGTCGCCGCGCAACGGGATCGGCATGGCCGGTGTCGCGCCGCGCGTCTCGCTGGTCAACCTGCGGGTCGGCCAGGACTCGGGCATGTTCTTCCTGCAGCCGACCGTGGACGCGCTGACCTACGCGGGCAAGACCGGCGTCGACGTGGTCAACATGAGCTACTACATCGACCCGTGGCTGTGGAACTGCGCGAACAACGCCGCCGACTCGGCCGTCGACCAGCTCGAGCAGCGCACGATCATCAAGGCCACCCAGCGGGCCCTGGACTTCGCCCGCAAGCGCGGCGTGACCCTGGTGGCGGCCGCCGGAAACCAGCAGGTCGACTACACCAAGACCAACATCGACGAGACCAGCCCCGACTTCGCGTCCACCCCGGGTGAGAAGCCCTACAAGCGGACGATCCCGGCCAGCTGCGTCTCGATGCCGTCCGAGGGCAAGGGCGTCATTCCGGTCTCCTCGACCGGCATCACCAAGCGCAAGTCGTACTTCTCCAGCTTCGGCAACGGGTACGTCGCCGTCGCCGCCCCGGGTGGCGACAAGGTCGACAACCCCAGCCAGAAGCCGGACGACAAGCTCGGCATCTGGGCCGCCTACCCCGAGTCCCTCGCCCGCGCCAACGGCGAGCTGAACCCGGACGGCACCCCGAACACGCCGCGCGTCCTGCGCAGCTGCGCGGGCGGCAAGTGCGCGTACTACCAGTCGATCCAGGGCACCTCGATGGCGTCCCCGCACGCGGCCGGCGTCGCGGCCCTGATCGTCAGCAAGTACGGGAAGAAGGACCGCGCTCGCGGCGGCCTGACCCTGGACCCGCGGATCGTCGAACGGATTCTGCGCGGCACCTCCACCAGGACCGCCTGCCCGAGCCCCAGCACGGTCGACTACGTCTGGTACCGGCTGGAGAGCGGCAAGTGGGTCAAGTACACCTCCAAGCAGACCTGTGAAGGCACCAAGGCCGGCAACGGGTTCTACGGTTCGGGCATCATCGACGCCCTCAACGCCGTGAAGCGCGGATAGTACGCACCACCCGAACGGCCCCCGGTTCCGACCGGGGGCCGTTTTCGTTGGGGAAGCAACCTCAAGGGCCGCACGGAGTCTCTGGGACATGGAAGTTGATGTGCTGCCCGTCCAGGAACCGCCGGACGCCACAACAGCGGTGACCGACCTCTACCGGGGACGCGCCCTAGGGCTGATGCGCCTCGCCTTGATGATGGTGGGGGACCGTCCAACCGCGGAGGACGTCGTCCAGGACGCGTTCACCGGCCTCTACCGTCGCTGTCCGCGTCTGCGTGACCGCGAGAAGGCCCTCACCTACGTGCGCTCGTCCGTCCTGAACGGCTGCCGCGCGGCGCTGCGCCGTCGGCGCCGCCCGTTCACCGTCAAGTCGACCAAGTCCCGCGCGCTCGCCGCGCTGGGCCGGATTCTGGAGGAGGAGCAGTGACCGCGACCGAGGACCGCCTGATCGACGCCCTGCGGGGCGTGTCCGAGACGCTCGGCCCCGAGGACGTCCCGGCGCTGCGTCCCGCCGCCGGGTCGCCGTCCCGCTCGCGGTCGCGGTCGCGGTCGCGGTCGCCGCGACGGTGGCCGCCGCGGTGGCCGTCGGCCTGGTGTTCGTCCCGGACAACGGCCGCCCCGACGCCGCCGCCCCGGCCGTGACCGAGGTCGTCGTCTCCCTGTGCACCAGGACGTCCGGGGGGAACTGCCAGAACAAGGCGACGACGCCCCAGCGGAAGCAGGCGATCAAGGACGAGCTCCAGAGGCATCCCTGATTCCTTCAGGGTTGTACTCCAGTCCCCGGGGGCGGCCCCCCGGCTCGTGGAGGCATTCAAGGGCAAGCCCGGGGTGGACCGGGTGACGGTCGCGAAGCGTCCCGAAGCGAGGCGTTCGTAGACTGGGCCGGTCATCGGCCGGAGGGATTGGGTGGGGTCTTGCTGCGAGTGACCTTCGTCTGCACGGGCAATATCTGCCGCTCGCCGATCGCCGAGCAGGTCTTCCGCCACCATGTGGAGGAGGAGGGCCTGGACGTCGAGGTCGACAGCTCGGGCACCGACGGCTGGCATGCCGGGGACCCCGCCGACTCCCGCTCGGTCGCGGCGCTGCGGCGTGCCGGGTACCGGACGTCCCACAGCGCGCGGCGGTTCGAGCGCGAGTGGTTCGCCCGGTACGACCTGATCGTCGCGCTGGACGACGGGCACCGGCGCGCGCTGCGCACGCTCGCGCCCGACGCCGAGGAGCGCGGCAAGATCCGGCTGCTGCGCGAGTTCGACCCGGACGCCGGGGACGATCTCGACGTGCCCGATCCCTACTACGGAAGCCGCGCCGACTTCGACCATGTCCTGCGGCTGGTGGAGGCGGCCATGCCGGGCCTGCTCGACGAGATCCGCAAGAAGCTGTGACGCGGACCCGGATCGAGGAGCTGCTCGGCGCGCGGGTCGTCCGGCTGGACGACCTCGGGTCCAGCCACGCCTGGACGCTGCACCGGGCGTCGCTCGACGACGGCCGCGAGGTGTTCGTCAAGGCGGCGGACGGGCGTCACGGCGTGTTCGCCGCCGAAGCGGCCGGGTTGCGCTGGCTGGCCGGGGCGGGGCCCGTCCCGGACGTCCTCGCGGCCGACGACCACCTTCTCGTCCTGCCGTGGCTGCCCCCGGGGACGCCCACACCGGACGCAGCCGAGCGACTCGGCCGGGAACTCGCGGAGATGCACGCGGCCTCTCCCGACGCATACGGGGCGCCCTGGGAGGGGTTCATAGCCGACCTCCCACTCGACAACACGCCGGACGAGCGCCGCTGGGGCCCCTGGTACGCCGAACGCCGCCTGGCGCCCTTCCTGCGCAGGGCCGGGCTGGCGTCCGGCGACGCCCGCCCGGTCGAGCGGGTGATCGAGGAGATCGACCGGCTGGCCGGGCCGGACGAGCCGCCCGCCCGCATCCATGGCGACCTGTGGTCGGGCAACGTCCTCTGGCCGGACGGACGCGCCATGCTCGTCGATCCGGCCGCGCACGGCGGGCATCGCGAGACCGATCTGGCGATGCTGGCGCTCTTCGGCGCCCCGCACCTCGACCGCGTCCTGGCCGCCTACGACGAGACCCGTCCGCTCGCCGACGGCTGGCGCGAGCGCGTTCCGCTGCACCAGCTCCACCCGCTGCTGGTGCACGCCGCCCTCTTCGGCGGTTCCTACCGCGACCAGGCCGCCCAGGCGGCGCGCGCCGTCCTCCGATGAACGATTTGTCCGGCGAAGCGCGTTCGGCGACCGGCGGATGAGATAGTAACGACAGGCCGGTGAACGGAGTCTGACGCGGAGAGGCGGGTGCGGGGCGAACGCCATGGACGGCAATCGCAAGGGAGCCCTGCGGGGTGCCGTGCCAATCGGGGTCGCCCTGGTCGCGGCCCTGGGCATCGGCGGCGGCCTGGACCTCGTCCACGCCTACCAGCGCTCCGACGACGACAAGAAGCCCGCCGCCGCCAAGGCCGCCGTCAAGAAGAACCGCGCCGAGCCGCGCTACGTCGTCGGCGTGCGCCTCAACGGCACCGCGCTCGTCGTCCGCGACGTCCGTACCGGACGCGACGTCGGCCTCCCCGTCGCGGCCCCGGCCGGACGCCGCTTCCAGCAAGTCGCCGCGAGCGGCGGCACGTACGTGGTCGCCTCGTCCGACACCCGGCAGGTAACGTTCCAACGCCTCCGCCTCGACAAGAACGGCCAGCCCAAAGACCTGACCCCGATCCCCAACGTGACCGTCCCCGGCACCTCCACCGCCTGGTCCGACCTCGCCGTCGGGCCCAAGGGCGACCGGATCGCCTACGTCACCTACCGGGGCAAGGGCAGCCGCGTCGACGTCATCTCGTCCTCGACGTCCGAACGCAAGGTCTGGACGGCCCGGATGCCCGCCCGCATCAGCGGCCTGTCCTGGGCGGGCGACTCGCTGGCGTTCGTCTGGAGCCCCCTGCGCACCAAGTCGCGCCAGATCCGCGTGCTCGACACCCGGGCGTCGTCCGGCGACCTCAAGATCAGCCGTCCGGTCTTCAAGCTCCCGCCCGGCACCGGCCCCGCCGTCATGAGCCGCGACGGCCGCACCATCGTCGCGGGCGTCGCCCGGGGCTCCCAGATCTCCCTCCAGGCCTACTCCCTCGACACCGGCAGACCCACCCGCGTCCTGTGGGCCAAGAGGGCCGGCGGAGCCCTCGCCCGCCTCGACCACGACACCACCGGCGGCCACCTCCTGGCCTCGGCCAGCGACGGCAACCTCTACGCGGCGGGCGTCCAACCCGTCCCAGCCGAGGATCTCAGAGACGTCACCTGGTAATCCCGCACCGGATGTCACCCGCCGCTTTGGCAGACGTCGCGTGGTGAACGCGTCCAGACGTAGGGTGAAGTAACAAAACCGGGCGAACGGAGCAAACCGTGGGCATGGTGATGGCTGTCAGCTTCACCCGGTACGGACGGCTCTACTACCTCGACCCGGGCCCGCATTCCCCACGCGTCGGCGACAAGGTCCTGGTCCCCACCGACGGCGGGCACGAGGTGGCCGAATGCGTCTGGGCCCCGCAATGGGTCTCCGAAGACATAGACGGACTCCCCGTATGCGAGGGCCTAGCCGAGCAGGAGCACCTCGACCGGGACGAGTCCAACCGCCGCCGCCGCGCCGAGGGCCGCTCCATCGCCAAGCGGCTGATCCGCAAGCACGAGCTCCCGATGAAGGTCATCGGCGTCGACTACCTCGACCACGAGAACGTCTTCAAGATCTACTTCACCGCGCCGCACCGGGTGGACTTCCGCGCCCTCGTCCGCGACCTGGCCCGTGGCATCAAGGCCCGCGTCGAACTCCGCCAGGTCGGTCCCCGCGACGAGGCCCGCCTCCAGGGCGGCATCGGCCCCTGCGGCCGCGACCTGTGCTGCGCGACCTTCCTCAAGGACTTCGAGCCCGTCTCCGTCCGCATGGCCAAGGAACAGGACCTCCCGGTCAACCCCCTCCGCATCGCGGGCGCCTGCGGGCGCCTCATGTGCTGCCTGAAGTACGAGCACCCGCTCTACGTCCAGGCCCACGAGCGCATGCCCGACCTCGGCCAGCGCGTCGAGACCCCCGAGGGCCCGGGCCAGGTGGTCGCGCGCAACGTCCCGTCCGACACGGTCACCGTCCGTCTCTCCTCCGGCGGCCGCTGCTCCTGCCCCTCCGCCTCCGTCTGCTCCCCCCGCCGCCAACACGAAGCCACCTACAACCCCGAATAACCGCACACAACGCCCCGAGCCCGGGCGCCCATGGTCGCGGGGCCCGGGCCTGGTGCGTGGTGGTCGCGCGGGAGGGGCGGAGTTAGGCGGCGATGGGGTGTTTGGCCGGCGTGGACGGAGCGGGCGCGCGCTTGGGGCCGGGGAGGGCGTAGCGGAAGATCTTCTTCCAGGTGCTGCCGACCTGCTTGGCGAGCGACCCCGTGTTGTAGGGCAGGTCGTACTTCTCGCAGAGGGCCCGGATACGGGGGGCGATCTCGGCGTAGCGGTTGCTGGGCAGGTCGGGGAAGAGGTGGTGCTCGATCTGGTGGCTGAGGTTGCCGGTCATGAGGTGGAAGAGGGGGCCACCGTCGATGTTGGCCGAGCCGAGCAGTTGCCGGACGTACCATTCGCCCTTGGTCTCGCCCTCCATCATCTCCTCCTCGAAGACCTCGACGTCCCCGGGGAAGTGGCCGCAGAAGATGATGGTGTGCGCCCAGACGTTCCGGGCGATGTTGGCGGTGAAGTTGGCGGCGAACGTCGTGAGGAACTGGGGGCCGCTGAGCAGCGGGAAGGCCACGTAGTCCTTGCCCCACTGGCGGCGGATCTTGCGGCCGATCGCGCGGAGCTTGGCCTTGACCTCCTCGGGGTCGTGCTCCCCGGCCCGGATCTTGTCGATTCCCAGGTCGTGCAGGGCCACGCCGTACTCGAAGAACATCGCCAGCAGCGCGTTGTAGATCGGCTGCGGCAGGTGCGCCCAGTGCCAGTTCTGCTCCGGGGCCACGCGGAGGATGCCGTAGCCCACGTCGTTGTCCTTGCCCAGGACGTTGGTGAACGTGTGGTGGACGAAGTTGTGCGAGTGCTTCCACTGCTCGGCCGGGGAGACGTTGTCCCATTCCCAGGTGGTGGAGTGGATCTTCGGGTCGCGCATCCAGTCCCACTGGCCGTGCATGACGTTGTGCCCGATCTCCATGTTCTCCAGGATCTTGGACACGGTCAGCGTCGCCGTCCCGGCGATCCAGGCGGGCGGCAGGCACGACGCCATCAGCATCGCGCGCCCGCCGATCTCCAGCCCGCGCTGGAGCCGGATGATCCGGTGGATGTAGTCGGAGTCGCTGTCGCCCAGGTCGGCGCTGATCTCGTCGCGCAGGGCGTCCAGCTCGCGGGCGATCGCCTCGTAGTCGGCGGCGGTCAGATGTGCGGTGGTCGAGGTCATGACGAAGGTCTCCTCAAATGGGGAGGGTGGTCACGGATGTCTTGGGGGAGCGGCGGGCCGCGTCAGAGTTCGATCTCGACGGGGCCCGCGGCGGCGGAGACGCACGTCTGGACGAGGTGGCCCTCTTCGCCGTGGACCTCGCCGGTGCGCAGGTCACGGACCTGGCCGGTGCGCAGGCGGCCGACGCAGCTGTAGCAGATGCCCATCCGGCAGCCGCTCGGAAGCAGGGCCCCGGCGCGCTCTCCGGCGTCCAGCAGCGGCGTCCCGCCGTCGGCGTCGACCTCGACGCCGCTGGTCGCGAACGTGACTCGTCCGCCCTCGCCCTCGGCGGCCAGCAGCCGCGGCCGGAAGTGCTCGACACGCAGCCGCGCGGCCGCCCCGTTGGCGTGCCAGTGCTCCTCGGCGTCGTCCAGCAGGGCGGTCGGGCCGCAGGCCCAGGCGTCGCGATCGGTCCAATCGGCGCAGACGTCGCCGAGTTCGTCGAGGGTGAAGCGGCCGTCGGCGGCGGTGTGCCGCTCGTGCAGGCGCAGGTTCGGGAAGCGCCGGGCGAGATCGCGCAGCTCGGCGCCGAAGATCACCTCGTCGGGTGTCCTGGCGGAGTGGATCAGGACGGTGTCCGGCATCGCCCGGCGGGCGGCCAGGTCGCGCAGCATGGCCATCACCGGGGTGATGCCGCTGCCGGCGGTCAGGAACAGCAGCCGTCCGGGCAGGGGAGAGGGCAGGACGAACTCGCCCTCCGCCGCCGCCAGGCGGACGATCGCCCCCGGGTGGATGGTGTTGACCAGATGCTGAGACACCCGGCCGTCCTCGGTGGCCTTGACGGTGATCGTGATCCGGCCGTCCGGGCGGGGCGGGGACGAGAGGGAGAACGTCCGCCAGTGCCGGACGCCGTCGAGGTCCACGCCGATCTTGAGCCACTGTCCCGGCAGGTGGCCGGGCCAGGTGATTCCGGGCCTGATCACCAGCGTCGCCACCCCCGCGACCTCGTGCTGGACGGTTTCGACGCGTCCTCGCGGGTCGGCGGTGGACCAGAGCGGGTTGACCAGCGCGAGGTAGTCCTCGGGCAGGAGCGGAGTGGTGAGCATGCGCGCGGCCTCGGCCAGCCTGCGGCGCAGGGGTGTCGCGGTCGGAGCTGTCACGTGTGGTCTCCCCCGGGCGCTTAACTTACGTTTGCGTAACCTACGGTCAGGTAAGTTGGCCGAGTAGCGCAAGACTTTCCCGCCAAAAGGGACGGGCATCACACCATCGCACGATGTCACATAGGATGGTGAGACGCCCGTTGATAAAGATCAGGCCCGAAGTTGTCCTCCGGGCTCAATTTTTGTCAGCCCGGTCGCTGTTGCAGCACCCCGTCCACGTAAATATCGAGCTTCTCGCTGTAGAAGCAGACCAGGCCCGCCACGTCCCGGCTCTCGGGCAGCGGCGTGGGGTATGACCAGGCCAGATCCTTGTGCACCGTGTCGCCGGCCCGCACCGACCAGTACTCCGCCTGCCCCTTGTACGGGCAACCGGTCCCGGTTTCGGACTTCTCCAGCAGATCCATCCGGACGTCCGGTTTCGGCAGGTAGTACCGGGTCGGCATCCCGGTCTCGAACAGGATCCTCGGGCTGCTCGACTCGGCCACCGTCACGCCGTCCACCTCGACCCGCACCTGCCGCGAGCTCGCCAGGACGTCCACCCGGACGAACGGGCTGCGCGGATGGACATGGACCTCCTCGTCCTCCTCGAACCAGGCGTCCATCGAGTTCCAGTCGAGCCGGACGAGCCCGCGCAGCTCCTCCACCGGCGAGTCGAGATACCGCAGCGCCGCCCCCGGGGCCTGCGCCCCGTCCACCTTCACCGTGTACGCCGTCGAGGCTCCCCGGCTGGACGAGACGCGTCCCGGCCCTTCCTCGATCAGCTCGGCACGCACGTCCGCCAGTGGAAGGTAGTAAGCCGGATACGGTCCCTCCCAAACCAGCCAGGGAGTCAGAGAGTCGGCCACCAGATGGCCGCCGAGATAGACCCTGACCCGCTTGAAGATCTTCAGTGTCCGCGGAGCATTCCCTGTGGTTGTCGTCACACCCCCTCAAACGCTCCCCTCCAAACCGCTATTTCGCCCATGGCGCGTTGATGAGCAACCCCGGCGCCGCGGGGACGTACCGTATGCAGGGCCATACGGGTCGCGAGATATACGGGGGCACAGTGCCGGGTCGGAGTACGAAGTTCTTGAGCGCCACCCTCGTCCTCCTGCTGGCAGCGACCGCCTGCAACGGGGGAGACGACCAGGCGGCGGCCAAGCCCGCCCCCCAACCGCCCCCCGCCGGAGCAGCCCCCGGCCTGGACGCGTTCTACAAGCAGCAGGCGTCCTGGAAGGGATGCGGCAGCGGTTTCCAGTGCGGCACCGTCCAGGTCCCGCTCGACTACGACAAGCCAAACGGGGACAAGCTCAAGCTCTCCCTCATCCGGCTTCCCACCGAGAACAAGTCGCGCCGTATCGGGTCCCTGTTCACCAACCCGGGTGGCCCCGGCGGTTCGGGTGTCGAGTTCCTCCGCCAAGCAGGCCGCTCCTTCGGGCAGGACGTCCGCGAGCGCTTCGACATCATCGGCTTCGACCCCCGCGGCGTCGGCGCCAGCGACCCCATCCGCTGCCTGGACGGCCCGCGCCTCGACCGCTACTTCAGCGCCGACTCCTCACCCGACGACCAGCGCGAGGTCGACGCCTACGCCGCCGAGAGCAAGGCGTTCTCCGACGCCTGCAAGACCCGCGCCGCCGCCCGCCTGCCCTTCGTCGGGACGGCCAACGCCGCCCGCGACATCGACGTCCTCCGCGCCGCCGTGGGCGACACCAAGCTCAGCTACTTCGGCGCCTCCTACGGGACGTATCTCGGCGCCCACTACGCCGAACAGTTCCCCAAGAACGTCCGCGCCCTCGTCCTGGACGGCGCCGTCGACCCGCGGCAGTCGTCCACGCAGATCCTGATCGAGCAGGCCAAGGGCTTCGAGACCGCGTTCCGGGCGTTCGCCGCCGACTGCGTCAAGGGCGTCGGCTGCCCCCTCGGCACGTCCGTCCAGGGCGCGACGGACAAGGTGGCCGCCCTCCTGAAGAAGGCCGACCAGACCCCCCTCACCAACAGCCGCGACTCCCGTAAGGTCACCGAGTCCTGGGCCGCCACCGGCATAGCCGCCGCCCTCTACGCCAAAGAAGGCTGGCCCGTCCTACGCCAGGCCCTGACCCAGGCCATGCAACGCGGGGACGGAACCCTCCTCATCTCCCTCGCCGACACGATGGTGGAGCGCAAGCCCGACGGCACCTACAGCAACCAGGCCGAGGCCAACATGGCCGTCAACTGCGTCGACAAGCCCAACCCCCCGGACGTCCCCAGCTACGAGAAGTCCGCCCAGAAGGCCACCAAGGACTCGCCCCGCTTCGGTCCCTTCGTCGTGTGGGGCGGCCTCCCCTGCGTCACCTGGCCCGTCCAGACCAAGGAGAAGCCCGGGGCCCTCACCGCCAAGGGCGCGGCCCCCATCCTGGTCATCGGCACCCTCCGCGACCCGGCCACCCCCTACAAGTGGGCCCAGAGCCTCTCGTCCCAGCTCGACTCCGGCGTCCTGCTCACCCTCGACGGCGACGGCCACACCGCCTACCTCCAGAGCAACCCCTGCATCACCGAGGCCACCGACCACTACCTCCTCACCGCCCAGCCCCCGAAACCCGGCACCGTCTGCCGCTGATGCAGCCACCCCCAGAACCCGGTAGACTCCTTCCCGCTGTCCCCCGGGGGCAGCACGCCGCCTTAGCTCAGTCGGCAGAGCGATTCACTCGTAATGAATAGGTCATCGGTTCGATTCCGATAGGCGGCTCCACTCTGACCAGGGCATACCTCTGGTCAGGACGTAATCCGGTCCTGCAACCGGCACAGTACCCGGCACAGTTTTACTCGGGTGCTGTGCCGCCTACCCGAGCAGGGTCTTGCCGATCCGCGCGGCCCCGTCCTGCATCAGGGGCGAACTGACGTGGGTGTAGCCGCGTGTGACCCTGATGTCGGAGTGGCCAAGGATTTCCTGGACAACCGACAAGGCGACACCTGTCTCAAGCAAAAGCGTCGCTGCGGTATGCCTGGTCGCGTGGACCTTGTGATGCGGAATGCCCGCCGCCTTTTGAAGGTCTGCCCATTCTTGCCAGTCTCGACGGGGATCTATGGGGCGGCCATTCCACTGCGCGAAGACAACGTCATGTTCTTCCCAGTGATCCCCAGCCCGGAGCCGCTCCGCGCGCTGCTCGATCCATTGGGCCTTCAGCAGCTCTTCCAATTGCCAGGCGAGCGCAATGGTTTTGCGGCGCTTCTCTTTGACTTCCCGGAAGACGAGGCCGCCGCCCTTGCGGGCCGGGCACGTAGAGGCGTGCCGGGTGCAACCCTTCTTGCACAACCCTTTGGCGTCCTTGGGGACGCACTTGTGGGGGCGGCCTGACGTGCGTTTGGCTTTGGGGCACCTGGCGGGGCAGGGGCCCTTGTGCTTTCCCTCGGTACACGCCTTAACGTCGTCACATCCGTGTTGCCAGGTTTGCCGCTGGAGTTGCCACCAGATCCTTCCCTGGAGGCTGAGCTTGGTCGAATCGCATTCCTCGCACGTAGTGCGTTTCTCTGCCCACCATTCGGTTAGCTGGTGAGTGGCGGAGCACTCCTGGCAGACCACAACAAGGAAGGGCCAGCGCAGCCCGAGGGTTTCGCCTTGGCGAGCGCCCAGCGTGAGGCCAACGGACCACCGTGCGCGATTGCGGTGGCCCTTGCGCTGCGACTCCTCGATGACGAGGCGGGCCTCCTTACGGGTCAGGTGTTCCTTGGCGCCCTCACCGACCTCGGGAGGCTCCACAAGACTTGCCGGGTTGACGCCGCCGATGCCTTCGCGCTTCCTCCATTTGCCAATGAAGGAGCTGATGATCGCGTGGACCTTGCGGATGTGGCTGGGCTTCGCTCCTGCCTTCTGCATCGCGACGTAGATCGCTTCGAGCTGGTCGGGGCGGACCTGGTCGATGCGGGTCTGGCCGATGTGAGGAAGGATCCAGTTGTTCACGTCGGATCGGTAGCTCATGATCCCTCGGGGCGAGGCACCCTTGAGGGGCATCAGCGTGTCGAGACAGTAGGCGAACCAGACGTGCACCTTCGGGGGCCGGCCGGGCTTGGGGCTTAGGCCGGCGTCTCGCTGCTTCTCCAGCTCTCTGATGGCCTTGATGATCTCGGGTTCTGACTGGCGCTCACGGTGTCGGCGGTCGGGGGACCCATCGGGCAGCTCGCCCATCCAGACCTTTCCGTGCCACGTCCCATCCTTTGCCTGATACCAGGTCGAGGTCCGATTGGGGCGACGCGGTTTGCTCATGACAGACCTCCGTCGTAGACGAGGAGTAGAAGGGGGTTAGAAGGAGTTCGGGAGGAACAGGCTGGTCCTCGTTGCGAGCACTTCGTTCGCGAGCGGGACCACGGCGACCACCGCAGCAGCTCCTTCGGCCGGTTCCATCGGGGAAGTTGCGCTGGGCGACGGCTCTTCAGCGGCGTCCGTGGGGGGAGGTTCCGCTGTGGCGGGCGGTTGGTTCAGAGGCTGAGGGGCTGTCTCGGTCGGCCGCTGCGCTTGTTCCGTCCCGGTTGGGGGCGCCGCGGCGTCGGGAGCGGCGGGCCCGGGCGTTGGCTCTGGCGAGGGAGTAGCGGCCGGAGTTGGAGTAGGCGCCGGAGTCGGCTCCGGCGCGGCCTGCGAGGGGGCCGAGGGCTGCGGTGTGGGCACAGCGGCCCGGGCGGCCCGGGGCCTAGGTCGAGCAGGGGTTGGTGCGGGAGCTGGGACAAGCTCTGCGGTCGCTGGCGGAGTCTGGCGGGCGAGCGGAATCCTCTGAGCGGGCGGCTTGGTCGTCCGGGCAGAAAGTTCGATGCGCTGGCCAGATGGTGGTCGATCGTCGCGCGGGGCCGCCACGTTGAGGTGCGGGGGCCGCGAATCCTCCAGGGAGGTGATCACGGCGGGGCTGGAGATCGCCGCAGCCGTCACCAGCGGGAGGGCTGCTGTGGACGCGACGCTAGCTGTGGTGATCTGGGCCTGAAGGGCACCGTCCCTGACCCAGCGCATCATCAGCAGGGCGGGCGCTGCGATGAGGCCCAAGGC
The DNA here is from genome assembly GCF_050946795.1 of Spirillospora sp. CA-294931. GTDB lineage: Bacteria > Actinomycetota > Actinomycetes > Streptosporangiales > Streptosporangiaceae > Spirillospora. Next base: position 8,657,165 of record NZ_CP192006.1, on the reverse strand, counting down.
GCGGGCAGCGCGTGGCTGCCTCATGCACATGGTTATCAGGCGATAGGCACGGGTCACCTCTTGGCCGTGGAGGTGGTTTCCGATAACTCGGTCGCCTGAATCCCAAGCGACTGCGTGAAGCCTCTCAGGCAATTTGGCCCGCACGAACGGGTGCTTTGGAGGCGAGTCCAGGTTGTTTTGGAGCCAGGTCCAGACGGCCTGCTCGGTTTCGAGGTCGGCAGTTCCTGCGCCGCTACCCACCAGAGCCAAGAGTTGGCGGCCAGGACGAATAGTGACCCATACGCCTTGGAGAGATCCCTCAGGCGCGCCGCGCATCGCGTGAATGAGGCCACGCGCTGGTCCATTGTCGTGGAGCGATCTACGTTTCATCAGCTGTCGAGCGTGCTGAAGTGCGCTCTTCAGGCAGACAATCTCGATTTCTCGATCGTCTCGCTGCTCCTCAAGTTGGGCAAGTCGCCCTTTAAGATCCTCTACCTGCCGCTGAAGGGCGGCATGCAGATCGTTGTCGTGCATCCGGTGGTCCCCACGAGGTCGTTGCCCCGGCCCCGTACTACAAAGGATGCTTGAGACGTGCCACTCGTTGACACATAGGTATCAGAGAGACTTAACCGTTACATCCGGACGCCTGATCTCATTAGGCATGTTTCGAGTCCTGTTCACCAGCGGCCTCCATCGCGAGCTCCCGATCTGTCACCACGGCGCGGATCGCGATCTTCTTCTCCCGGACGGAGGCACCGGGCCCGTCATACCGCCAGATGTGTTCGAAGAACCGGTCACCGGCGACCCCGCTTGGGTAGCTGATCTCCGTCTCGCTGAAGCGGTCTGGAAGTTCAGGTGCCGGTTCGGGGCGGAGGGGCGTGTAGCCGGCGGCGGCTAGGAGTTCCGGCTCACCGAGTCTCAGCCCTGGGTAGCGCTCGCGGATGCCGGCCCCCAGGGCTTGGATCTTGTCGAAGCCAGGCCGGGCGCTGCCGCTCTTCCATCTGGTGATCTGTGAAGGGTCGATCGGAATCATGCCGGCGAGGTCGACCTGGCTCATGCCCGTCTCCTCGAGGATGCGTTCAAGCAGCTCGGCAAAGGTGGCGGAGGGCCAGGGTTGATTGCGCACGATCAACGACGGTAATCGATGTGCGCGGTTCGGTCCAGTGACTGGAGTCAATCCATGCAGGTCAGGGAGCGATCCAACGCCGGTTTTCGCAGGTCACAGACGCGACATACGTAGCAAGGTGACCTAAACGTCATCTTGATCTGACTCAAGCGCAAGGCTTGATTGCACTCACGCAATCCGCTACGGTCCTACGCATGCAGCAAGATGATTGCACGCAATCAAGGATGCTGAGGTGCGTGATCCGCCCCCGGGTCGACAACATCCGGGCCCGTGGCAAAGAACGGGGCCTCGCCAGCGACTCGGCGATCGCCCGCGCGGCCGACCTCGACCCGGGCGGCTTCAACCGCCTCATGCGAGGCCAGGCGCGTCCGGGTCTCTCCAGCATCGAGGGCCTCCTGAACGCCTTTCAGGAGTTGAAGTTCGAGGACCTCTTCGAGCGCGTCCCCGCCCCCCGGGGCAGACGATGAGCAGTCAAGAACCCGCCTTCCCGTTGCTGCTGCGGCCGAACCTCGCCGCCTCGTACATCGGCATCAGCCGAACCGAGCTGTTCCGGCTGCTGCGCGAGGGCGTCATCCCATCCGAGTTGCCTTCGCCGCGCGTCCGCCTCATCCCCCGCTCCGCGTGCGACGCCTACGCCGCCACGCTCGCTGCCCGCGCCCTGGAGGAATAGATGTCCTTGCCCCTCACCCAGCCCTGCACTGACCTGGCCTTGATCACCGGCGCCGAGGTCCAGGTGGGGCACCAGCTCCGCACCGAGAAGGGCACCTGGAGCTCGCCCGTAACGCGGTTCGACACTCCGCCCGCCGGAACGTTCGTGGTCGGCTTCTACGGCGAAGGCACTCGGATCGCCCACGTCGGCCCGGCCGCCCGCATCCCTCTGCCGCCGTCCGCGCCGTTCGCCGTCAGGCTGCCCCAGCCCGAGGCGGCGTGATGCCCAAGATCGCCTACGTCGAGCAGCGGTTCAAGCCGCACACCCTGGAGATCATCACTCGCGCGGAGCAGATCTGCCGCGACTACGCGGCCCAGGGCTTCGACCTCACGCTTCGGCAGCTCTACTACCAGTTCGTCGCCCGTGACTGGCTGCCCAACCAGCAGAAGGAGTACAAGCGCCTCGGCGACATCATCAACAACGCGCGTCTCGCCGGGCTCCTGGACTGGGACTTCATCGTCGACCGCACGCGCAACCTCAAGGGTTTGCCGCACTGGTCCAGCCCAGGCCAGATCATCGAAGCCACCGCCCGCTCATACCGGACCGACCGGTGGGCGAACCAGCCCGCCCGCGTCGAGGTGTGGATCGAGAAGGACGCCCTCGTCGGCGTGATCGCCGGGGCGTGCCAGCGCGCGGACGTCGACTACTTCTCCTGCCGGGGCTACACCTCCCAGTCGGAGGTGTGGGCCGCAGCGCGGCGGCTGGCCACCTACGAGCGCGTCGGACAGCGGCCCATCGTCATCCACCTCGGCGACCACGACCCCTCCGGTCTCGACATGACCCGCGACATCCAGGAGCGGTTCTCACTTTTCGGCGCCGACGTCAAGGTCATCCGGATCGCTCTGAACATGGACCAGGTCGAGCAGTACAACCCGCCGCCCAACCCGGCCAAGCTCACCGATTCACGTGCTCCGGCCTACATCAGCGAGCACGGCCCCTCGTCCTGGGAACTCGACGCCCTCGACCCCACCACTCTCGACGGCCTCATCAGCGACGAGATCGCCCGCTGGCGCGACCCCGACCAGTGGGCCGCCGACACCGACCTGATGGAGGACGAGCGGACCCTTCTCGCCGGGGTCTCGCGCCGCTGGAACGACGTGCGTGAGCTGATCGAGGACGGCCGCTGATGTGGCCCTTCCGCACCCGCAACCCCGCCCGCGTCCGCGCCGTCACCCGGCTCCAGGCCGCACAACGCCAGGGGCTCGCGTGCGTGCTGTGCGGCGCGCCCCTGGGCGGTGTTGGCCGCCCGATGCGTGTCGGTGACATCCCCGGCTTCGCCTGCACCGTTCATCCTCGCCCCCTCCCCTCTATCCGCGCACTCAGCGCAGGAGGTGCCACATGACCGCGCTGAACGAACTTCAGCCCGGCGAGTGGGTCCAACTCGACATCCACATGGCGCGCGTCAGCCTCATCACGGACGACGCCGTGCACTTCGTCCGCGCCGGTGATGACAGCGAGCCCCCCATCGTCGTGCGGCATTGTGACGTCGGCGTGTCGATCACCCGACTCGCCCCCGCGCAGTGGCCGCCGCAGCGCGATGACATCTGGCAGGACCGTGACCAGGACCGCTGGTTCGCTCAGCTTGTCGACACCCAGCACGGCGACCACCACATCGTCATGGTCTGCGGCCGTGCCGCAAAAGGCGTGGGGCTGTCCCACCCCTACCCCGACCTCATCAACGAGAACTTCGGGCCGCTCCGCCTTGTGAGCCGCGTGGAAGAAGGCACTACCAGTGGCGGCGGGAGGCAGAGGTGACCGCGAACGTCGAGTACGGCATCCGCGCCACTCTCCCAGGAGAAGACGAGCCCTCGACCTGGCCGATCGGCACTGACGAGATCCTTCAGCGTCAGCGCATCGCCGAACTCCTGGAGGCGGGCGCCCGCGATATCGCGGCACTGTCCCGCCCCGCGCATGACTGGAGCGTCGACGAAACGGTCCTGGCCACGGTCCAGCAGGAGCGGTACCGCGACGCTGTCCTGTCGATCGCCCAGCGCGCGTGGGAGCAGCACGGCGACACCGTCGATGCCGTGCTGCGCTCTCTCCGCGAGAGCAGGCGCGCACCGGTAGAGGCACAGCCTGCCGCCGCCCGCGCCTGCCGTGCGGTGCAGACGGAACACCACGACGCCCTGAGAACGCTGCTGGGCGAGTTCGTCGCCGAAGCCGCCCTGTTCTCCCGGCTCGCCCCCGACGAGCGCCTGGACGCGCTGGTCACGCTGCTGGGAGAACTGACCCACCAGGAGCAGGCCGAAGCCCGCGAAGTCGCGGCCGGAGGCCCGGATGAGGACGACGAGGCGATCCGCCAAGACGCCGAGCGCCGCGTGATCGAGGCCGCCGACGCTGTCGTCGGAGGTGCCCGGTGAGTGCCCGCAACATCCACCTCATGGACGCCCGCCACTACGCGCGTCTGGCCCCCGAACTCGGCATCAACGAGACCGCGCGGACCCTCATTTCCACCGGGCGCCTGGTGCCGGTGAATATCGGTCCCCGCACCTATTACCGGTGGTCCGAGCTGATCCCCCTCCTCCCCGCCGACAAGCGGCCCTCGTTCCTCACCGAGTTCACCGCCCCCGTTGTGACCAGCCCGACCCGTCTCGGGCTCACCGGCCACACCGTGACCGTGGAGTGTGCGACCCGCCTCACCGCGATCCGTCTCGGGGTTAGGCCCGGTACCCGGGTCGTCGTGGAACGCCGCGACGGCGACCTGACCAACACCGTCCGGCTCACCGGCAAGGCCACGATCAACCAGTTCGCCAGGGTTCACGCAGACCGTGTCGGCGCCCGTTACGTGGCCGAGGGGACGTCGCTGTGATCACCCTCCTGCTCCTCCTTGCGGCGGCCTGGGCCTACGCATGGCTTGCTACGGTGCACCGCCGCACGCACCGTAGAGCGGCACATGCTCGTGTGGACCCGCGCCCTCGCCCGCTGCGCCTCACCAGCCATGGCAGCCACGCAGCTCCTCGACGCCCCGCCAAGCCCTCCAGCAGGGCGGTGGCAGCGTGACGATCCTGCGCACACGCACACCTACTGGGGCCCGGTCGTGGCCGGTTCTCCTGGTCGAAGGTCCGGAAAAGTGCGGGCGGACCCGCGCCTGTGCCGCTCTGGCGGCATCCCCTCGTGTCGGCCGGACGCTGTGGCTCGATCTCGGCCACGGCACCGCCGACGAGTACGCCACCGTCCCCGGCGCACGCTACGAGATCCTCGTCCACGACGGCTCCTACGCCGAGATCTTCAGGCAGATCAGTGCGGCCCGCGACGCGGCCGCGCAAGCCATCGCGGACGGCGAACCCCCCACGGTGCTGATCGTCAACTCCATGACGAGCCTGTGGGACTGGATCAGAACCTGGGCTCAACATCGCGTTCACGCCTCGCTGGAGAACCGCCGCCGCCTGCAGAGCGATCCCTTCGCTGAGGTCAGCCTGGGCGACTCGGGATGGAACGAGGCCAACGCCCGCCACGCCCGCGTCATGCGGCTGCTGCTGACCTACCCCGGCATCGTGGTGATGACCGCACGCGGGAAATGGATCACCCCGGCCAGCAAGGACGGTGTCCCGGACGGCCCACCCTTCTACAAGGTCGACGCGCACAAGAGCGTCTGCGCCGACGCGTCCTGCTGGATCCGCCTCGACCGCGAGGCCCCGCCGCTGATCGTCGGTGCGCGCGCCCCCCAGCTCGACCTGGGCGGTGAGCCGCTCGCACTGGACAAGGACTGGTCCCTCGACTGGCTCCTCTTCGACCTCCTCGGTCTCGACTCCACCCAGACCCAGACGCGGCCCCTGGTCCTCGCCCGGACTGAGCGCACCCCGCAGCAGATCGCCGCCGAAGCCGTGACCGCCGACCTCGAGCGGCTGGGAGAACTCCTCGGCGAGGTCCGGGACCTCGGCTACGACGACGTGGCCGTCCCGAACGAACGCCGCAAGACCGAATCCCTCACCGAGATGATCACGCGCCTCGGCCACGCGCGGCGGCCCGACGCGCCTGCCACCCCCCAGCACCACAACCGGCTCAAAGCTCTGTGGCGTTCCACCGGCGACTTTTCCGACGACGCCGCCCGAGCGGCGTTCGTCCGCGAGATCACCGGCAGGAACATCACCTCGGCCGCCGCGCTCACCAACGCCGAAGCCGACCGCGTCATTGAGCGCCTGACCGCCTACCTGCAGCAGAGCACCCCGTCTCAGGCCGTCCCGGACCGCGAGAGCCACACCACCACACCCGAGCCCGACTATGCGGGAGCCAGCGAATGAACTCCAAGAAGCTCCGGAAACTGGGCCGTCGCCTGGTCGAAGCCAAGGCCACCAGCGACGCTGCCGCTCAGAGGTACAGGGCAGCACGTGAAGAGACCACCGAAGCCCTGGTCCAGGCACACCGCAAGCACGGTGTGATCAAGACCGCCGTGGAGATCCCCGGGCTTGGCCAGGTCGCCACGATCACACTCAAGCAGGGCTCCGTACAGGTCACGGTTCACGAAGACGAGCTGCTGGAGGCCACCACCGAACACGCCCCCACCGAGATCGAGCACGTCATCGCCCAGGAGGCGTTGACCGATCCAAAGGTCATCGAAGCGATCTGCAAGGTCCGGCCCGACGCCGTAACCCCACAGGTCCGGCAGGCATGGCGGACGGCCAAGATCGAAGAGGCGAAAAAGACCCGAGGCTGGATCGCCCTCCCCACCGGTGAGCAGGCCAAGATCGCCACCGTCGTTCACCACCCCCCGACCGGTGACTTCCAGCTCACCTGGACCGGCGAGGGCAAAACCTTCGCGAACGCCTTCGCTGGCGACTCAGGCGAGGTGTGATGGCCGACCAGACCAGTGCCGACCCGGCCGCGACCGAGCACCTGCGCGCGGGCGAACGGATCACGCTCGACGAGCTGGCAGTGCACCTGAATGCAGCGGCGCTGTGGCTGCGACAGCTCGCGATCGCCGCCGAGACCCCGGACGTCCCCGTGGACCTCGGCGGGAACGTCTGCGACTACCTCGACAGCCAGGCCAAGCAGCTGAGCAACCTCAGCGAGCGGGTCGCCCAGCTCGACCAGACCATCGCCGACCGCGTGCCGCTGGCATCGACGTTGCCGGACGGCGCCCCCTGGGGCGCACGCGCACACCAGGCGCGCGACGAGCGGCCGGACGCCCGGCTGGTCATCATCCCCACAATGGAGCAGGTCCTCGGACTGGTCCGCTGGCACCAGGCGACCCGGGTCTTCGGCGACCTGCCAGCCCGCCCCGCCCGCCAGAGGCCCCCATCCCCCCTTCTGACGAACGGCATCCCGTATCTCGACGGCCTGGCCGACTTGCCTGACCTGGAGCATTGGGAGTCCCCGCGTGCGGCCCGCCGCCGCGAAGCGCAGCGGCAAGCCGCCATCCAAGGCCAGGCACTGCAAGAGGACTGCTCGACCTGTCAAGCCGCCCCGGGAGCACACTGCCGCACCCGCAACGGCCGCATCGCCGAAGCCGTCCACCGGCCGCGCATCAACGCCGCGACCCACACCATCGACGACGCCGCGCTCGGAACTGGCGAGGCTGGAGGCGCACCGTGACCACGAAGCCGCTGACGGCACACCAGCAGAAGGTCCGCGACCGGCTGGGCAAGCACCGCCGCTACCACCTTCCGGCACAGCCGGACTGCCTGCAGTGCGGAGCCGCGGAGCTCCTCGACGCCCTGGCGGGCGCAGAACTGTTCACCCGGCTGGCCGCGCTCACGACCGTCGCAGAGCAGGCCAGCCAGGAACTCACGATCGCGCTCGACCTGCTGCACTCCGAAAGCCCCGCCGCCCAGAGCGCGCTCGCCTCCATCGCCTCCTCCCGCGTGCCCGCCGACGCCATCGCCAGCGTCACGGGGCAGGCCCGCGATGCCGCCCACCTGGAGGACCTGGAACGCAAGTTCCGCGACCTGGAGGGCAGCTACGCCGTGGCCCAGGAACGGCTGGAGCGCATCGCCGCCGTCCACACCCGCCTCGTCCGCGAGCTTCCCGGGGCCCGCTTTAGGTACCGCGACGTTCTCGAACGCCTCACCGAGCGTCTCGCGCGCGCCTGGCACGGCCACGAGCCCGCCGACCCCAAAGCACCCCTCACCAAGGACCCCGCATAGGCCCCCGCCTCAACCAGATGGAGAAACGGATGAAGATCCACACACCCGCGATCGGTAACGCTCCGGAGTCACCTCGGCACCTGTCGTTCAACAGTCCCGGCACGGTCCGGTACTTGAGCGAGAAGCTGGCCGAGCTGCGCCACAAGGTCGCCGAGTTCGAAGCGGACGCCACCTCCTGCCGTCAGGACGTGCAGGAACGGCAGCGGGGGGTCGAGACCCGCACGAGCCGACTCGTCGAGCTCGAACGCGAAGCCGCGCAGGTCCGCGAGGAACGGGACCGGTTCGCCCAGCTCGCCCAGGAACGCGCCGTCGAAGCGGACCACTACACCGCCCAGCAGGCCGACCTGGACCTGGTCATCCGTGACCTGGAAACCCTCCTCAGCACCTACGCCCCATCCGCGCTCGCCAGCGCCAGGCCCGCGATGCCGTCCCTTAACGGCGCGCCTCCCGTCAACGGCACCGGCCCCCACGCCATGCCCGCGAACCAGACGATGCCGGAGGGCCGCTGACATGGACTACGGCAGCAAAGCCCTCCCGGTCACCGGCGCAGGAATCACCATCGGCGGCATCTTCTTCGGCCAGCTCTGGCTCGTCGCCGCCGCCCTGGTCCTGATCGCCGCCGGAGCGATCCTGCTCAGGCTGACGTTCAGACGCGGCAAGAAGGCCGACCAGCCGTGACCTTCACCGCCAAGCGCGCACGGATCCGCATCGTCGTCGGCGTCACCATCCTGGTGGCCGCCGGGACGGTGTGGACCGTCCGTCACCTCACCGCCACCACGCAGGCACTTCAGGGCGACACCCGCCAGTTCGGGATGGTCTACACCCTGGCCGCTGTGCTGCTGCTGGCCCAGGTGGTCATGTGCCACCTGGAACGCCCGCACCGCGTCACCACGCGGCAGCACCGGCAGCTCAGCGCGCTGCGCGTGGTCGTCCTCGTCCCCACCTACAACGAGGACGAAGAGCTTCTCGCGCGCTGCCTGTTCTCGCTGGCCGAGCAGACGCGGCGCCCGGACCGGATCGTTGTCGTCGACGACGGCTCGGCACGGGACTACCCCCGGACCCGGACGTGGGCGCTGGCCGAATCCAGACGCACGGCCCTCAGCGTGACATGGCTCCGCACACCCAACCGGGGCAAGCGCCACGCGCACGGCGAGGCGATCCGCCGGACGCCCGAGGCCGACATCTACCTCACCGTCGACTCCGACGCGATCCTCGACCCGCACGCCATCGAAGAGGGCCTCAAACCGTTCGCGCGCAGCGACGTCGCAGCGGTCGCGGGGATCGTGCTGGCCGCCAACAACCGCCGCACCGTCCTGTCCCGGTTCACCGACCTTTGGTACGTCACCAGCCAACTCGTCGACCGGTCCTCGCTGTCGGCGATGGGGTCGGTGCTGGTCAACTCCGGGCCGCTGGCGTTCTACCGCGCCGCCATCGTCCGCGCGAACCTGGACAGCTACCTCGGCGAGACGATCCGCGGCCGCCCCGTGGCATTCAGCGACGACTCGATGCTGACCCTGTTCGCCCTCCTGGAAGGCCGCACGGTCCAACAGCCAACCAGCTTCGTTTTCACCGCCATGCCCGAGAGAGTCGGGCACCACCTCCGCCAGTACGTGCGGTGGATGCGCGACTCCACCATCCGGTCGCTGTGGCGGGCCCGCTACCTGCCGCTCACCGGCTACGCCTACTGGGCGCATCTCGCGCGGTGGGCCCAAGCCCTCATCGCCACCGTGCTGTTCGTCGCCGTGTTCCTCGTCCAGCCCGCCATCGACCACCAGTTCGCCGCGTCCCTGCTCCTGATCAGCATCCTGATCGGCTACGCCCAGGGCCTGCGATACCTCACCATCCGCCGCGCCGACGAAAGCCTCGCCTCCCAGCTCGCCACCTGGGCGCTCGCCCCGGTCGCCGCGATGTGGGCGTTCTTCGTCCTGCGGCCGGTCCGCTGGTACGTCATGGCGACCTGCCTGCGCACCGGCTGGGGAACCCGCGCCGACGTCGAGGTCTCCCTCACACCCCGCACCATCGCCACCCGCGGAGCACCCTCATGATCTGGATCCCTCATCTGATGCTGCTGGCCGCCGTCGTCGTCACGGTCGTGGTGTGGCGCAGCGATGTGCGCGCTGCCCGCCGCGACCTGCTCCGGATGCAGGAGCGCCTGCAGGCCGCGCACGCACGCGCCGACCGCGCCGACCACGCGAACCAGGCTGTCGGCCTCGCCCACACCAACCTGCTCGCCGAACTGCGTGAGTACATCGCAGAGATCGGCGGTGACCGCGCGCTGATCACCGGGCACATGGCGGGCAACCGGCTCGAGCAGCTCGTCGACCACTACGCCGCCCAGGCCGGGGGACCGCGATGATCTGGCGGACGCTCCTGCTGCCGATCGTGGTCGGTGCCGCTGGCGCGGCGATCCTGGTGGCGCAGCAGCCCAACCTCACGCTGGACGTCACCGGCCACTCCGCCGAGGTCCAATACCTCGGCCAGGCCCGAGACCTTGACCCTGCCTTGTCCGGCACCACCGACGCCACCCTGCTCCGCGTCGGCCGCGGCCTGTGCCAGGCGATCGGCTCGGTGCCGGAGAAGGCCGCCGAGCCGCACCCGGTCGACGGCCTGACCGAGGCCAGCACCCGGGCGATGACCGACGCCGCGACCCAACACCTGTGCCCCGCGCAGCGGGCCAAGGTGTCCGGCTACCTGCGGGCCCAGCGATGACGTCCCGCACCCTGAACCGCGCCGCCGGGCCAGACCCCGGCCTGGCGGCGCACGCCGAGGCCGCGCTCCCAGCCTCGGCGACCCCGCCTACCGCGCCGCCGGCGGTGGGCGGGCCCCAAACATTCCAGACGCGCTGGAGCGCGAGCCGCCCAAGCTCTCGCACCGGGGGCGGGCAGAGCCCCTCCAGCGTCATGGCCGAGGCCCCTGCGGGGGGCAGGAGCCTCGGCCACGGGTCCACCCCTTTCGGGGGGGAGGGGTGGGCCCACCGCCCCGGCAGTCGCGCTGTCCACGCGCGGCCGCCGGGGCACCCGGTGCTGCCCGAGCTCTCGCGGGGGCGGGGCTCGGGCACCACCACCTCTAGCGCTCCCCGCCAGCACCGCGCGGAAGACAGCCACACGGCCACTGCCACCGCGCACCGCCCGGCCCCGACTTCCCCCGGGGCCGGGCGGGACACCAACCGGAACCGCGCGGCCCGCCCCGCGCGGCTCCCACCCGCCCGGGCGGCGGCGGACGCGAACGCGACCTCGCCGCCGCCCGGCACCACCACCGGCCCCACACCCAGGCGGTGCTGACCATGCACGAACCCCGGCTCACCGACCGGCAACAGAAGGCCCTGGCCCACGGCAAGCAGGTCGAGTGGGTCGCCGACGCGTTCAAGGTTCCCCGGCCCGAGCTCGTGGCGGCGATCGCGGCGCAGGGCTGGGTGATCGATCCCGCCACCGACCGGGCCGGGCCGCTGACTCGGCCCCACACACCCACACCGGGAGATCTCGTGGCCACCACCAACGACGCAGCCGTCCTGCCCGGCGGCAAGACCGCGTCGGCTGAATCCAGCCTGCCTGCCGCCGCAGAGGAGCTGCCTGCCAGCCGCACCGCCGACGGCGCGGCCGAGAGCGGCGACATTGAGCAGCTCCTCAACGCAGCCCATGATTCCGGCAACAAGCGCATCGTTCGCGCGGCGGGGAAGGTCACTGCCACACTTGAGGCCCTGCGTGCTCTGTACGTGCCGTGGAAGGCCGAGCAGGAGGCCGAAAAGCGGCGGCTCGCTCAGCTCGCCGAGGCCGAGGCGCAGGTCGCCGCCCTGAAGGAGAGGCTGGCCGAGGCCGAGGCAGCGATGTCCGACCTCAGGCCCAGGGCCGCTCGTAAGACTGCGGCGCCCAGGTCCACCGGCAGGACGAGGGCTGCGGACATTCGCGCCTGGGCCGCTGACCGCGGTGTCGCGTGCCCGGAGAGGGGACGGATTCCCGGCCACCTGGAGCGGCAGTACGACGCCGCTCACCCGGATGGGGCGCGTGATGCCGCGACGTAGCCCACACCGCAATGCGCCCAAGTGCCGCTCCTGCGGACGCGAGGTGATCTTCGCGCTCACCGCGTCCGGTCGCTGGCAGCCGCTGGATCCGGCACCGAACCCGAACGGCAGCGTCCTGGCTTACCGGGACGCGAGTTGCACTTGGCGGGCCCGCTCTCTGGCATCGCTGAGCAGCCAGAACGCTCCCCGCCACCCCCTGGAGAGGCTCTACATGCCGCACGCCGCGACCTGCCCGGCCGCGCAGCACAGGGGTCTACCCGACAACGTCACGCCTCTGATCAAGAGGCTCCGACGACCTCCAACTTCGACAATGTGACATTGACAAAGTTGGGATGGAATCCTACATTGACAATGTCACATTGCCGAAGTTGCTAGGAGGTTTCGATGACCGACATCGCCCAGAACGACAGCCAGATCTCGACCGCACCCGCGACGAGGTACACCGAGGAGGAGCTCCGCGAGTTCGCCCGCCAGGTCATCGAGAGCAAGACCGAGGACCCCGACTTCATCGGCGTCGCCGAGCAGTTCGAAGAGGAGTGGGCCGACCTGGACGAGGCCGCACTCGACGAAGTGCACCGCAAGGTCTACGACCTCGCCTGCGCCGCGAGCGTCACCGTCTTCTGGCCTGACGACCAGACGGGCGAGGCCCGTGGCTGAGCCGATCACCGCCAAACGTCTCGCCGACCTGACCGCGCTCGTCGACACCGTGATCCAGGCGTACGGCTCCGACTGGCAGATCCACACGGTCGACCCCATCGATGGCGGCGACTGGGACGAGGTCTCAGTACGTACTGAAGACTCGACGCCGACGCACTTCACCGAACTGTTCCGCGCGAGCCAGACGGGCCACGGCCTCGCGCTGGCGCGGTTTCTGCACGAGTCAGTTCGTGCTCTGCCCGAACTTCTGGCCGAAATGAGAAGGCTCCGCGGCGAGCTGGCAGCAGACCGCGCAGTCGGCCATGGCGCGAAGCACTGGCACGACAGCTACCAGCAACACGCGGGCGCGGTCGACGCGTTCTTCGCCGAACTGCTCGACCTGCTGCCCGGCGCCACCGAGACCGGCGCTGACGCCTACGACCAGATTCCCCGCGCCATCGAGAAGCTGCGGGCCGATCGGGACGAGGTGGAGCGGGTCCGCGCCGAGAGGGACGAGGCGCGGGCTGTGATGCGCGAAGGCGTCGCCAACATGCGCGCTCAGCTGGCCACGGCCCGCGCCGAGCGGGACAAGGCGCGCGCCGAAGTGGCCGCGTTCTGCCCGCCCGGCCGTCTCGCCCCCGGCGAACACCCTGCCCTCTGCCCCACCTGCAGCCAGCACCACTGCGTCCCCGGCCTGCCCGGCTGCACGCCCTGCGTCGCCGCCAAGATGAAGCTGCTCCGCACCGAGTTGGCCGAGTACCGCGCAGCGAACATGCACATGCAGCAGCTCATCGTCAAGCGAGCCGAGGAGCGGCCGTCATGAGGGCGCTGCACGCGATCATCTGCTACCTCGCGCCGGGCGTCACCCTGGCCGAGCCGTACGAGTGTGATGCCGCTGGACATCGCGCCCGGCGCTTGACAGCGGCGCAGCACGCGCAAGCTGGCGCGGGTCTGCTGCCGACGTGTCGCCGCCGAGGATGTGCTGGGAGGGTGTGGCGCAGGTCGGCGCTGGACGGCAAGCAGGAGAAGGCCGACCTGGGGGCGTGCGCGGCCACGGGCCCAGGCTGGCAGGCGGCAGCCGTGAGCGCTATGCCGCGCCGCCTCTACCCGTGCGACGAGTGTCCTGTCCGGGCTGACAACATCCACAACCCGTGCTCGAAGTTCCCGGCCGAACGCTGGGACGAACTCCGTGCCTCGATCGATGACGGCAACGGAGGATCCGCGCCGCTCGGCGCGATCCTGTTCGGCTGCCACAAGGGGCAGCCCGGCACGGGTGCGGATCTCGCATGCGCCGGGTGGCTCGCCGCTTTCGGCGACCGCAGCGTCGCTGTCCGCCTCGCCATCGCCCAGGGACGCCTCGACCCGGAGGCGCTCCGACCGGGCACGAACTGGCCGCCGCTCCACGAGTCGTGGGACGAGATGGCCGAGGCGCAGCTCTGGCTGCCGGGTGACCCGGACGACCACCTCCTCGAGGCGTTCCGAAGGGAGCAGTCGTGAACGGCCGGTGCCCGCCGGCGGCCGGGGTCCCGGACGCACCGACCTTCGCTCCGCCTGCGGGGATGCGGCGGCTGATGGACGCCGCCTTGATTCACCGTCGGACGTTCCGTGTCGACCACAACCAGGACAGTGGCGGCGCCTGGTTCGTCACGGTCAAGGTCGGGTGGCCGGGTGCTGAGGCTGACGACCCCCCGTACAGAGTCACAGCGACCTGGCACACCCGCCAGACAGGCACCTACCGCATCACGAGCGTCTACGGAAGCTGGATTCGTCAAGCTCACGCGACCCTGTCCCTTGGCGCGGCGATCCGTCTGATTCAGGACGGGCGGCACCCGGATGCTTGACGTCGTCCTGCACGTACTCGCCGCCGTCGGACTGCTCTGCCTGGCCTCGGCCGCCCTGATCGTGGTCGCCGCCGCCTCCAGTCTCATCAGCCACCCCGGCGGGCGCCGGGCCCTCCCCGCGTCTACCGCTCCGGACGGCCTGCCCGGCCACCCCGAGCGCCTCACACCCCTGGACCCAGAGGAGAAACGGCGTCTGCGGCCTCTGGCGGCGCAACTCCGCGCGGACGACTGGTCTCATCCAGCTCCGCGCGGCCGCGTCGAGTCCGGCGGGCTCCCGGGACGCCGCAACCGGGCCGGGCCGGGGTCCTACCGCGCCGTCCGCACGCGGCCTGCTCCCAGCCGCGACCGAGGGCGAGCAGGAACCCATCTTCGGCCAGCCACACACCCCGACCCCAACACCACCAAAAGAGTCCCATTGACCAATTCCGCTTCGCAGACGCCCGCTTTCCCCGCGATCTCGCTGGAGAAGATCCAGGAGGCCGCGCCCGGCTTGGTTGACCTCTACAAGTCGGCCGGCGCGTCGCTCGCCAAGAACCGCCTTGGCGGGGCCCGAGCCGCCGTGTACCTGGTGCTCGACAGGTCCATGTCGATGCGGCGCTACTACGACGACGGGTCGGTCCAGCGCCTCGCCGAACAGGCTCTGGGCTTGGCGGCGCACTTCGACGACGACGGCGCCGTCCCGGTCGTGTTCTTCGACTCCTTCGCGCATGCGCCGTTCGAGGTCGCCCTCACCTCCTACCAGGGCCGGATCCGCAGCGAGCATGAAGCCCGCGGCTGGATGGGCACGACGAACTATGCGGCGGCGATGCACAAGGTCATCGGCCATTACCGGCAGTCGAGGGCTTCGGTCCCAGCGTTCGTGATCTTCCAGACCGACGGCCGCCCCGACTCTGAGGCCGCCGCCGAGCAGGCACTGTGCGAGGCGTCGGCGCTGCCGATGTTCTGGCAGTTCATCGGGTTCGGCGACGACGCGTTCGCCTTCCTCAAGCGCCTGGACACCCTGGAGGTTCCCCAGCGCCGTCTGCTGGACAACGCGGGATTCTTCGAGGCGGGCGCCGACCCGGGAGCTACACCGCTCGCGGAGCTCTACGACCCGCTGATGGCGGAGTTCCCGGCTTGGCTGGCCGCCGCTCGAGCTAAGGGTCTCGTGCGGTGAACAAGGGAGAAACGAACGACCTGGCATGCGTATTTTCGTGGCTGCCCGGCCGGACGGCATTCGGGGATCTCCCGGCCTACAGCAGAGTGATCACTTCGGCGAGACGGCTCGCGGAGCGGTCCGTCGCCGCCGGGACCCACCTCGACCCTGAGCAGGTCGTGGCGGACTTTCCGGCAGCGCCGTCGGACGCGGCCGCGCGGGCGCAAATCGCGATCTTGCAGGACGCAGTGCTGGCCGCCGTGGACCTGCTAGTCGGCCCGTTCACGGCAGGTGCCGGAGACCGGCAGTCGGAGGACCTGCACGAGCTGGCGCGCCAGATCCGCCGGTTCCCGCGTGAGGTCCGTACCGCACCAACCCGTGCGGTGCTGAGGGACTGTGTCTGGAGCGCGGTGCACGCGGGCTGGCCGTTCGACTCGCCGAACGAGGCCGCGTCGGCAATCTGGCAGCAGGTCCAGGGCGTGCTGACGCGCGCGGCGGTCGGGCTGGAGGAGCGGTGACGCGGCGGGCGGAGGTCATCGGGACGGTGCCGCGCGTCCCGCGAGCGTGTGGCCGGTGCGGCCACATCGGCCCGGTGCTGGGATGTCGCTGCTGCAAGGCGAAGGGCGGCAAACCGAGGCCGGACCGGCTCCGTGGCCGGGGCTGGACCAAGAGCGCCCGCCGTAGACCCCGCCGCAACCGGAGGCGCCGGTGAACGCCCACGCTGGCGGCGCGAACGCGATACGGGCCTCCGGGCGCCGAGGGACGTGCACTGTCTGTGACACGGACCGGACCGTCACCAAGACGGGGTTGCTCTACTCCCACGTGGGTGCCCCGGGCGGCGGCCGCTGCCCGGGGTCGGCCCGCCCGCCGGTCGAGGCTGCCGTGTTCGTTGACGCGCGCGATGTGCTGGCCGCTCTGATCGATGAACTGCCGGTGCACTATGCCGACGGTCACGCAGTGGTGCGCCTGACACACCTGACCGATCTGCTCGAGCGGATCCCCCACGCGACCGGTGACCTGCTGAGAGACCGCGAGTCATGGGCATGACGAGATCGCAATCGGGCTGCGTCCACTTCATCGGCGCTCAGGCCCGCACCTGTGGAGCGGTCCCAACACAGCTGTACATCCAGGGGCCCCGCTGCGCCGCCCACACGCCGTCCAAGATCGCGGGCGTCCTGGAGCCGCCTCCCGGAGCCTGCGCGCCGCTGCGCTGCTACTGCGGCCGGCCCTCCTGCCCCGCGTTCGACACCTACGAGCCCGTCGACCGGTACGCAGCCGACGAGGGAGCGGCATCGGCGCCCAACGACGCACGCGCGATCGCCTCCGACGAACGCCGCGCCTCCCATCTGGACCAGGCCGCCACGCGCGACACGGACCAGGCACGACGCGTGGCCGTCCCGTCCCCGGCCCGCGATGACACCGACCCTCCCAACGCCACGCCGGGGTGAGCCCGGCTCCAGCCACACGCACACGCAGCCGCGGACCGCCGCAGCTTGTGATGAGGGGACACGCGAGGGGTGATCGGTGACCAAGACCAAGAACGGCGCGGCGGCGCCCTACCCAACGACTACCGCAACGCCGTGGTGTGGCGATGGGCGCCTGAGCTGCCCCGTGACCTGTGCGGAGGTGTCCTGACGATGCTCTATGTCGTCGGTGCCGCAGCGGACGCCACCGGGCGTCTCCGGTTCGCAGGGGACCACCGGCCGATCAAGCTCGCGTCGCTCGCGCGAGCTGCCCGCTGCGACACCAAGGACGCTCGCCGCTACCTCGACGCGCTCCTGGCGGCTGGCGTCCTGGCGGTCGAAGGCCAGCAAGGACGTGGCCGTACACCGACCTACCAGCTCGTCCTGACGCCCGCCCCCGACTGGGCGGCAGCCACCGCCGCACTCCAGACCTCACGGCGAGACCGGCCCGGCCGCGCCATCACCAGGCAGATATCCACACCCTCATCCCCAGAAAGCCAGCAGGCACCTGTGGACAACGAGAAAGGGGGACACCCCCCAATCCATTCGGGGGACGCCCCCACTTCTCACACCGCCCCCGCCACCCCCAGTTCAGGGGACACCCCCCATTCCAGAAAGGGGGGCGCCCCCCACGACTTCGGGGGGCAGCCCCCCGAACATCCCAGGGAACCCAAGAACCTTTCCCAGGAGATAGCTGATCCAGGAGACCAACCCTCAGACCGCGCACGCACGAGCACCATCCACACCCCGCCCACACCCGCCACCACACCCACAACCGGCACCGCACCCCGCCACGACACCCGCTCCGCCCAAATCCGCCTCCTCGCCCTCGACCCCGACTACGCCAACCAACTCACCGCCCACGCCCGAACTGACCTCGGCCCCACCGCCACCCACGACCAAATCCTCATCCACGCCGCCCACCTCGCAGAACAACCCACCGACACCCAAACAACGCAATGACGTACCGCAGTGCTCGTGACCAGGGCCGGTCCGGCCGACGATCGGGCCCACCCCATGCGAGCCGTGAACCCCATGCGAAGGAGATGCACATGCTCGGCCTTGACCGCCCGAACGAACCGGGACGAGTGTTGGTCGCCGGAGACTGGCACGGCAACACCGGATGGGCCCTGCGGGTCATCCGGAACTTGCCGGGGCTGCTGCCGGACGAGTCGCCTCGGATGGTGCTGCACGCTGGTGACTTTGGGGTGTGGCCCGGCACGAACGGTGACCGGTACCTGCACAAGCTGACCCGCGAGCTTGCCCGCGTGAACGGCGTCATCCTCTTCGTCGACGGCAACCACGACGACCACCACCGTCTCGCCGCGCTGCCGGTCCGGGACGGGCTGGGTGAGGTCACCGAGCGGATCTTCCATTTGCCCCGTGGTCGGCGATGGGTGTGGGGCGGCCGGACCTGGCTTGCGCTCGGGGGTGCGGTGTCGCTGGACCGGGCGCTTCGGGTCGAGGGTCGGACCTGGTGGCCCGGGGAGGAGATCACCCGGGACCAGGCCCAGGCCGTCGTCAACGACGGTGTGGCCGACGTCATGATCACCCATGACTGCCCGGCCGGTGTCGAGCATCACTTCGGGCCACCGCCGTCAGTGTGGGCGCAGCGGGATGTGGAACGCAGCCAGGCGCACCGCGCGCTGCTACAGGACGTCGTCGACCAGGTACAGCCCAGCCACCTGATCCACGGACACCTGCACCGCGCCTACACCCGCAGAGTCGCGATGAGCCACGGGCACGTTCAGGTGAGGGGCCTGGACTGCGACGGTGCCGCGCGAGGCAACTGGGCTGTCCTGGACGTCCCCACCATGGCCTGTGGCGCCGCTCATGCCTGAGCTGGCCCGCAGGTCAACCGGCCGCGCGTGCCCGGCGTGCAGGGCCCCGAGGCTGCCCGGGCACTACCTGTGCCGGGACTGCTGGCCCTCTCCTGGCCAGGGCGGCGCTACGCCGCCGCGATGCCCACGCCGCGGCCCGCCTGGTCGAACTCCACCACCAGCTCGCCGACGGCGTCACCTGCACGGAAACGCCATGACTCCCACCCGCAACGACTCGAACGGAGAAACCACATGATCACTTTCGTTCTCGGCACCTTCTGCCTGCTCCTGGCGCTGCTCTGGCTCACCCTGCTGTCGAAGACCATCCACACCCAACGCAAGGCCCTGAAGGTGTGCAGCGAGTTCACCCGCACGGTCCACAAACTTGCCCTGGACAACGCTGAAACGGAGCCATTCGCCCGGATCTACCTGGACGAACACCGCAAGTACATGGACCGGCTCTACGACCTCGGCGAGCCGGTGAAGACGGGCGCCGAGCGATGACCAACGCCGCTATCCACCGAAGCGATTCGATCGAGGTGTTCGAGTTCTCCTCAAAGGTCCAGAACACGCTCCGCCGCCAAGGGCTCGTCATGGTCGGGGCCCTCACCGCCTGTACCGCCACGGACATCCTCGACTTCCGCAACTCCGGAATGCGGACGCTCGAAGAGATCGAGACCAAACTCGCCGCGCACGGCTTGGCCCTGAGGACCTCACCACCCTGCGGCGACGCCCTTATCGATGACCTCGGCCTGTCGACCCGCGCCCACAACGCGCTCCGAAGGGAGGGCATCGTCACCATCTCCGAACTCACCGCATGCGATCGGCGCGAACCGCTCGACCTCCGCCAGTTCGGCGCCAGCGTGCTCGCCGAGGTCGTGGCCGCGCTCGCCCGCCACGGCCTGGAGCCCGACTGGCAGATGCCGGTGACCGAGGTCCACATCACTCCAGATGGAGCGAACCGATGAGCGAACGACAGGCGTCCGCACGCCGATTCCTCGACGAAGACCTGATCCAAGCAGTGGAGGTGATCGACTCCGCGGCAGAACTCGCCCCGGAGACCGGCCTTCCAGCGTCGCCCGAGCTCGACGCCGAGCTCGACAAGGCCCGGAGGGCGCTGACGAAGGCTCGCAGCATCCTGCTTGCCCTCACGAGCGAAGAGACCGGCCGTCGCCGCCAGCGCCCGCAGAAAACTGAACCGACGGCTGAGCGAGGAGACCAGAACGCATGAGCCACCAGATCCAGGCCGGTCAGATCTATGAGTCGTGCCAGCCCACGGCCGTCGTGGACGGCCAGGAGACCCACACCCGGATCCGGGTCATCAGGCCGCCGCGCGACCGATCGCTGTACGGTCACGGCAAGGTCGACATCGTCACCCTCAACCGGGAAGGGCGGGAGATCCGCCCCAGGGCCATCGAGGCTAGCCAGCTCCACGCCACCGCCACGACCCGTGACGGCCGCGAGCGCCGTGCCGGGTACCGGCTCGTCGAGGAGGTCGACCATGGCGCAGTACGGGCTCGGCGACCGTTCCACCTCGGAGACATCCTCACCATCACAACCGGCATCCTCATGGCACCGCGCGGCGTCGAAGTCTTGTATGACCTGCTTGGTTTCATGACCGGCGAGACCCTGCTCACTCACGAACTTGTCCGCGCCGCCGACGAATGCGCGCCCTGCCTACTTGAACAGCACCCCGACCTCGCCGACATCACCACGCCGCCCGAGTGGAAGGACGGCGACGTCGCGCGCGAGGCGGTCGAAGCCTGGCTCGCCGAAGCGGTCGCGCACCATGGCGAAACGCGGGACGTGGCGCCGCTGGCGGCCGAGCACCGTACCCACGTCGACCCGCTGATCGAGATGGAGCGTGTGAAGCCGGGCGGCGCGATCGTCGTGGACATGCGTGAGGAGGGTCCGTGAACGATGCCATTGGTTTTCAGCGTGACCAGATCATCGAAGCGCTGTACGAAGCGGTCCGTGACGCACCGAAACGCCCGATGCCCGAGGGCCCGCCAGGGCAGACCGAGGTCGCTATCGGCCTGCCCGAGCTTGCCGATGCCGTGATGGCCGTCGTGCAGCCCGAACTCGACCGGCGGGCCGAGGCCGAGACAAGAGCACGACGCGCAGAAGCCGAGGTGGGCGCCGCCCAGAAGCAGTCGATTGCGCACGTCATGCGCGCGGACGCCATGCGGGAGCGGGCCGAGCAGGCTGAGCGGGAGCGGGATGAGGCCCTCGCCGCCATCGCGGAGGTCCGCCGCCTCCAGAGGTTGACCATCGCCGCGTCCTGCCGCGTAAACGCCATCGAGCAGGCTCAGGACACACTCGCCGTGCTCGACCGGTTCGCCCCCGACAGCCCGAGCACACCTCGCTGTCTCACCGAGCAGCAGGGCGAACCGGTCGAGCGACGCCATCGGCCCCGGCGGCCCCAAGGTGGTGCGTGGATGATCTCACCCGACCTGCGCGACCAGGTCGCCGCCGCCATCCGCGGCCTCGTCCGGATATCCCCAGGCCCGAACGCCCTCGCCGACCTCAACGCCGGACGTTCCATCCCCATATCCGGCGGCGAGGCCGACGATGCAGCCCTCGCCGCCATGCCCGTGATCAACGCCGCAGAGCAGCAATGGCGCGAGCGACTCAACAAGGTGCTGCACGATGCCGACTGGGGCGGGCCCGACCGAGGCGATGTCATCGCTGAAATCCGAACCGCCCTTGACCTACCGGAGGCCATGTGAGCGGCGCCACCGACGATCAGCGTGACCAGTTCACCGCGGCGCTGGGCATCGAACGCTCGGACGGCGGCAGCCGCTGTTTGCGCTGCGGCGTCAGCCTCACACCGTCCCTGGACGCCCCGGAGGGACACGCAGACGCCCCAGCGCGCATCCACACGCCTAAACCCATCACTCACGGCGATCGAGCGATCTCAGAAGGTGACAGGAGGGTGGGGTGACCAACCAGGAAGGCGTCATCGAAGCGACACGCACCAACCCGTTCGGCGCGGTCTGGTGTGACGAGCATGACCGCTGGGAGTGCGTCCACCAGCGCAAGAAAGCCCGGGGTGGCGGCCGATGCCATGGCCGCGCGATCGTCGGCCTGGACTCCTGCCGCCTCCACGTCGGCAAACGGCTCGAGCAGGCCAAAGCCGAAGGCGCCGCGATCCACGCCGCATGGTCCGCATGGTCCGCCGAGCGCGGTACCGCCGACATCAACCCCGCCGACGCCGTCCTCGGCATGCTGAAGATGACGTGGGCCCGCGTCCACGTCTACGCCCGCCTCCTGGAAGCCCAGGTCGCCCAGGCCCACGACGACCGCGAAGCCGGCCGCGACCGATCCCCACGAGGCGCGGGCCCGATCGGCGAAGGCACCGGACTCGTCGGACACACCTACGCCGCAGTCAAGGACGAGGGCATCTACGCCTCCGGCGAGGCCATCCGATCACTCGCCCAACTCGAAGCCGCCGAACGCGACCGGTGCGTCAAATACGCCAAGACCGCCCACGACATGGGCATCGCCGACCGCGAGATCCGCCTCGCCGAGAAGCAGGGCCAGCTCATCGCCGACGCCGTCCGCGCCATCCTCGCCCGCATCGGCCTCTCCGCAGAACAGCAGGCCCGCATCCCCGAGATCGTCCCGCCCATCCTCCGCGCCATCGCCGCTGGCGAGCGCCTGACCACCAACCCCTGAAAGGACCCAGCCATGGGAATATCCGCCACAGCTCAACTCGTCTACGGCTACAACCTGGGCGGCGGCGAGATCGACTGGCTCGTCGAGGAAGCCACCGGCGAGTACGGCGCTCTCCACCTCGACTGGTACGACGAGCAGGACGACGTCGAGGAAGTTGGGGACTTCGTCGATGTCGCAATGCGTCGCCTGCTCGCCTCAGTCGGCTTCACCGAGACCGACTGGCGTGCCGCTGGCTACCACGAACGGAAGAAGGAAGCCCAACAGCGCCTGGGCGTGACGTTCGAGACCTACTGCTCGAGCGAATTCCCGATCTACGTCCTCACCGCCCACACCATCACCGCCGCTCAAGGTCACGCGCAAACCATGGACATGGCGGCGCTCCAGCGCCAGCCCACCGAGAACAGATGGGACGCCCAGCTCGACACCGCACTCCAGACCCTGGGGCTCACGCCCACGCAGCCCCGACCGGCCTGGCTCCTGTGCTCCTGGCAGGGATGATGGCCGCCCTGACCAAATGGCCGCGTCTCCTTGTCGCCGGCGACCCGGTGACCGAGGCGCAGGCCAACGACATCCTCATCCGCAGCAACCCCCGCTACCTGGTCAGCAACGACCGATCCTGGACCGCATTGGTTGCCCGCGAGTACGGCATCCCGCTCGACCCGCACGGCGGCCTGGACTGGAAAGCCGCAGCCGAGGTGTTCGAGCGCCTCGGCGTACTGCACCTGAACCACCTGGCCAACCACCGCATCATGTCCCCGACGATCGTCGGCCCGCACGGATGGTGCGCCTGGGACGGCCGCATCGGCTGCTCCACCTACAACATCGGCAAATGGCCCACGCGCGAGGACGTCCAGGAAGACCTCACCGCCATCGCCGCGGCGTGGCCGTTCCTGCGCATGGACGTCCAACTCGTCACCGACGAAGGCGACGGGGACCTGGCCGCGATGTGGCAGGTCGCCGACGGCCACGCCGCATTCGTCGAACCGGGCGATCCACTGCCCATCCACGACCTGACCGACACCGCGATCATGCTCCGGCTCTTCACACCGGGGGCTGAACGCGGCGTCACCCTCAATCGACTCCGCCAGGCCCTCGCCCAGGTCCGCACGAAAAAGGCCCACGCCTCGAACGAAGACCCGCCCCAAACAAGCGCGGAGAGAGACCATGCCTGAACCCGCGAACGTCCTGCTCTCGGGGATCGTCGGCTCCACCGCCTACGGTCTCGCACGACCCGGATCCGACATCGACCGCCTCGGCGTCTACGCCGCACCCACGATCTCCCTCCACGGACTCAATCCTCCGACGGGCCGAGACGCCACCACCCACACCACCAAGCCGGACGTCACCATGCACGAGGCCGCCAAGTACGCGCGGCTGTGCCTCAACGCCAACCCGTCGGTGATCGAACTCCTGTGGCTGCCCGACCACCTGTACGAGACCCGCACCGCGCTCGGCGACCACCTCATCGACATCCGAGACGCGTTCCTGTCCGCCCCACGCGTCCGCGACGCCTACCTCGGCTACGCCATCTCCCAGTTCCGCCGCCTCGAGGCCCGCGGTGACGGATCGTTCTCGGCCGACACCCGCAAACGGACCGCTAAGCACGCCAGGCACCTGGCCCGTCTCGTCCACCAGGGCCTGCAGCTCTACGCCCACGGCACGCTGGACATCGCTGTCGCGAATCCCGACTGGTACTGGAACTTCGGTGAAGGCGTCGCCGACGGCGACCTGGACCTCGCCCGGTTCGTTCTGGAGGAGGCCCGTGTGGACTTCGACGGCCTCACCACCCCACTACCGGACGAGCCAGACCGGGACGCGGCGGAAGCGTGGCTGCACGCCGTCCGAGCAGCCCACCTACCCGCCCCAACCCGCTACACCGCCGCGCCTGCGGCGGCCAGAACGCGAGACCCTGACGGGTGGTCACCGGCCTGGCGTGACCCCTACGAGCGGCTCTTGCGCGGCCCTGACGTTTCGCTCGCGCGGATCCGCGCGCTCGACCGTGTGCCCGTCAGCAGCGCGGCGCTCGCCGCCCCGTACTGCGACCCCGCCTTCGGGCTGAGATCCCTGCTCGGATTGCGCGACCCCGAGCAGACCGCCGAAGTCGACCGAACCATCGGCCGCAGGCGCCAGGCGGACGCTCAACAACAAGCCGTCACCCCGGCCCCATCGCGGGTGCCCGCGCCCGGCCTGCCCACGGAAAGGGGCCACCCGATGCCCCACAGCAACCCCGCCGACATCGAGCTCGACGGCCAGGACCTGGACAGGATGACCCGGGCCGAACTCGCCGAGTTACACGGCCCCGAACACGCCATTGCCGAAGTCCTCGACGAATGGAACCACCGCGAGCACGGCCTCACATCGTCCTCACACGGCGTCGGCTGCTCCTCGACCTGCTCGCGACCGAGGGCTACCGCGTCACACCCATCGACGTCCCCGGCGGCCCACTGCCGTCGCCTACCGAATAGACCGGAGCACCACATGCGCAAGATGCCGACGATCTTCGTCCGCGACTGGGAGAACGACCCAAGCCGCGTCACACGCCAGCCCAACCCCGACTGCGCCTGGGTATTCGACGGCGAAGGAATCCCGACCCGAAAGCACGACGGGACCTGCATCGGATTCGCCGACGGCCGGTGGTGGGCGCGCCGCGAGGTCAAGCCCGGCAAGACCCCGCCGCCCGGATTCGAACTGCTCCAGGTCGACGAGCGGACCGGCAAACGCACCGGCTGGGTCCCCGTCGAGCAGTCCTCCTTCGCCCGCTACCACGCCGAGGCGCTCAACCCCGCGACGCCCGGCCCCGGCCTCGCGGTCGCACCCGACTGGGCGCCCGGCACGTACGAGCTGATCGGCCCCAAGATCAACGGCAACCCTGAAAGGCAGGAACGCCACGTCCTGATCCAGCACGGCTCCCAGGAACTCGCCAACGTCCCGCTCGACTACGACGGCCTGGCCGTCTGGCTGCACAGCCACCCGTACGAGGGCATCGTCTGGCATCACCCAGACGGGCGGATGGCGAAGCTGAAGCGCCGCGACGTCCCCCGCCCACTGCACCCGAGCTCCTGCTCCGACGAGCCGGGACCGGAGAAAGCCGACTGGAACCCCTCCGGCCACTACCGCGGCCGCCACCCCACCGGCCTCGCCCAGACGGCTGGCGCCGAAGGCACGCCATTCGCCTGGGAGGGCAACGGTGCGGATGGAGCCTTCGACACCAGCTCCCTCACCGAGCCCCTGTCCGGCGGTGTGGCCGAGTGACCGTCACGCTCTACCTCTTCGGGCGGGAACTGGTGTCCGTCCACCTCTTCCGGCCTCCGGCCGCCGAGCCCGGGCAGGCCCGCGAGGCCAGCGAAGCCGGTGAGGTCAAGCCGCCTGCCGGCCCGTTCGGATTCGCTGGCGGCACCTTCGGCAGCCAGGACCTGGCATGGCAGCCCGACACCGCACGCCCCATCGATACCGACTAGGACACCCAGTGCCCAAGTGCATGATCAAACCCGAACCGGGCCGCGACCTCTACGTCGAATGGTCCACAGTCGTCGAGGCTCCCGTGGCCCACGGAACCCGCGCCGAGTGGGAGGCCGAAGGCGTCGATCCCGCCCACCTGGACCGCGCCGACCGAACCGGAACGTCCTGCTACCCGCCGCTGAGCCTCGGGGCATGGGACGACGACGAACTCCTGGTGGCCGAGCCCCTCGGCCGCCAGCGCCTCCTGCCCCGCGACCACCTCACCGCCTACACCACGGCGCTCCACCGCCGCCGCGTCCACGAGGCATACGGCATGACCCGCCCCATCGGTGCGATACCCGAACCACCCGAACCAAAGACTCGCCGCCGCGCCGTGCGGGTGCACCGCCGCCGGTGCCGCCTCTGCAGCCCAGGCGGTCAACCCGGCCCACTCAAGGCCGCCAAGGTCGCCTACGCCCGGCGACGCAAAGCAAGGCGCCGCCGCCGGTGACCAGCCAATCGATAACGCTGAAGGGAGCCGCCGATGTCCGATGACGCCGGGGCGCACGCCCAGGCCCTCGCCGAGCTCGTCGCCGAGCTGGTCGACGAGGTCAAGACCGACGAGCCCGTCACGCGGTACCAGCAGGTCAGCCGCGGCAAGGGCAGAACCATCACCACCATCGACCCGCGCGCCCGGCACATCACCCGCGACGTTGGGCTCCTGCGCCAGCTCAGCGCCATCAAGAACCGAGCCAGCACCATCGCGGTGAAGGTCTACCGCTGGGTGCCCGACGACGGCGACCAGTGCCGCGAACTCTGCCACCACGGCCACTGGGAGTTCGTCCGCACCGACGCCCGTCCAGCAGAACACCTCGGCGCCGCCACCACGGGAGCCGCAGTCCCCGGCGGCTCACCCGGCTGGGACGAGGCTGGCGCTCTCAACCCGCTCCGCTCCATGGGCTTCGAATCCGCGTCACCCGCCACCGGCGCGCTCGAGCTCCACGACGACATCCGCCGCGGCGTCGACCAGCTCCGCCGCGACCTCCGCGCCGCCGCTGGGAAGTCGTGGGGTGGCCGCAAGGCGCCGGAGGCCGCGCTCACCGAATGCGTCGGCCTGCTCCTGGACGTCGACGACGACACCGCCCGCGAGGCCGTCCGTCGAGTCCGCGCGTGGGTGTCCACCGCGCGGATCGTCCTCGGCTACGACGCTCCGATCGTCCGGCTCCGCGACGTCGTATGCGGGGAGTGCGGCGGGGAACTCCATGTCCGCGCCGACGCCTCCACCGCCGTGTGGTGCGCGGGCCATCCCGCCACCTGGTGCTACGGGCCCGGCCTGCCCGGCACCGAATGGGGCGCCGTCGAGTACCCGGCACTGGAAGGGTGCGGCGAACGGTATCCGCGAGGGGCATGGATCAAGCTGCTGGAACAGTCGGAGAAGGACAAGGAGAGCCGATGAGCGCGATGCGGCCAAGATTCGACCCGCCGCTCAGTAGCCACGCCTTGGTCTACGCCGGCCCGGTGACTCTCACCGCGAACGGGGCGGTGCCGCGCGAGCGTCTGGGCCTGCATCTACGTCCGCCAGCTTGAGGAACCGGACGAGGGCGCGGAGTGGCCTATCCGTGTGCGCCCCACCGGCACCGAGATCCGCCAGGCACATCACTGCTTCCGCCTGAGGCACGGCTGGCAAGCCTAGCCCCGAAGGATCATGGGCGCCCTCTTGCGGCAAGGCCACCCTGCTGCCAAACTTCCGGTATAGCTATATCGGCGATCGGTCGCGATATATCGTTAGTGTTAAGTTAATTAGTACGGAAGGAAAAACTTCGATGCCGGAAAGTCAGTCCGATGACACAACCCAGGAGAAGGCCGCCAAGCTGGGAGCTGCGTGGGTGGGTGCTGGATCGGACGGCGCCCTCCACGCTTGGCGACTCCAGGAGCTGAGGAGAGCCGCCGTGAGCGACGACGCCAGCTGGCTTCTGAACCTGTTGCTTGAGGTGCAAACGGACGAAGTCGTTCGAGGTACAGCCACCGTTGCTATCGCTGACGCCGACCAGCTCGATGAGTTTTTGGATCCCGCAGTGCGGCGGGCGCTCGTAGTGCGAATCCACAAGCTCGTGGCTGGCACCGTCGACTTCGAATCTGCCGAGCCCCTCTAGCAACGCTCGATCATGACCCGCCCCTGGACGACTCCCGTCCGGGGGCGGGGGCCTTCATCGACAGCCAAAGGACTCTGAGTTCAACCCCGGCCGAACAGGGTGCATCCAGTGCCATCATCAAGACCTGACCCATGACCTCTCCAGCGGACCATGGGTACCTCTCACACGCAGCGAAGGCCCATTCCCAATCTGGTCGCGGGAACAGCCCTGCTTCGCAAGACTGGCTTCATGACCGCCGCTGCAGAGCCCACATGGGAACGGATCCGCGCGACCAGATGGCGTGCGCCGGCGCCAGCCGCCGCAGACCCGGACCGTAGGCGGGCCTACGGAGCCGCCCTCGAGCAGGCTGAGCAGTTGTTCCGGGCAGCCCATGACGTGGGCACAGAGACGCAGCCGCTGCTCATCTTCTATGGACTCAGTCAGGCCGGTCGGGCTATCGCCGCTGCTGCATTGTCCAGTATCACTGACCAAGGTGGATGGCAGCTCAGAGGGCACGGCATTTGTTCAGTCAGCCATACCCTTTCTGGCCCTCTCTCCGATATACAGATCAAGACCGATAAGCCGGGGGGCACGGGTAGCTTCGTGCGGCTCTCCGCATTGCTCGGCTCACCGCTGTGGCCGAGTACGAGTTCCGTCCGTTTTGAAGAGGCTTGGGACTGCCTCCCGGAGAACTATCAGTGGCCACTCACTGACGACGACAGGCGTCGCCGTATGCCCCTCTACGTTGACTGCCGATCGGTCGCTCCAGACCTCCATACGCTGGCCAGTGCCCCAGTCGCTTACTTTCCGCCGTGGGTACTGAACGACGCGCAGCATGACAGAGCGCTGGTTGATTACCTCGCCGCTTTTCCCGAGGCGCAGGGCTTTCACAGCTTCCGGAGAGCGGGCAATGGAGTGGAAGCGGTACCAGAGTTTGAAGCCCACGCGGATGGCTGGTGCGAGCTGCTCATGCATTGGGAGATGCCAGAAGCCAAGTCCGCGTCTCAGGCAGAGCGGCAAAGGCATTTGAAGGACCTCACGAGATCGTACGACGAGGCGCGATACTTCTTCCCTGCCATCGGCGGTTGCAGCCGCAGCATTCACCCGCTAATGGCCTGGTGGGTGGTCCTGCACACCCTTTCTATGTTGGCTCGATACCAACCTGCCGAATGGGCGGCGCATATCGACGTTGATCGAAGCCGCGCCGTTGCGATCGAGCAGCTATTGCGGGGCGCCCTCACATCCGTCCCGCAATTGGTGGCAAAGACAATTGAGGAGGTGTCTAGCTAGCCGGCCTGCTCGCACTTGAGCCCCTGGACCGGTACGGCGAGAAGCTCTCCTGAGACGCGCTGCTGGAGACCTAAGGAAGCAGCGGGCGGAACCAGCCCCGAACGTTTCGGCCTGGAACGTGTGCAGCAGCGGCAACAGTGCAACTTGGGCCAACCTGGGAGACTGCGCCTAATCGCCAGTAGTCGCGACCTTCCTATCGGTTGGCGGTGTAGCGTTCTTCTACGCGCCTCACGTCTCTCACGGCTGGGTTCCTGCCATGCCCCGCTGGCCAGGAACCACTGGTCGGTTTGTCGAGAGAAGGAGGTGCAGTGTGGCGAAGCGGAACGCTAGACGCCGCAGACCCACGAAACCGGATTGGCTGCAGGTTGGGATCTTCCTAGCATCGCTCGGAAGGCTCGCTCTGGAGTGGATTCGTCGGGGTGAAGGATCAGGGCACTGACCGGCTATTAGCCGGTCAGCAACCCTGACCCCTGCACTCTGGCCTCGTGCCCGGGCTCGTCTTTGGCTGGACACCCGGGCACGGGGCTCCGCAATCTCAGGTGGTCTCAACCTGAAAGTGCAATGTGCCACCACCATCATGCCCGAGTTTGTATCAACCGTGTGCCATCTTATGAGACTGTCAGCATTATGAACGTTAGCCTGCCGAGTATTTCACCTGGGCATACTTATATGAGAGGCCGCTGACCTCACCTCCGGCACGGCCCCGTCCGCCTGTGAAGAAACACTCCCGGGACGACCAGCGTCGCCCGGTGTCCGATGGCAAGCTGCTGGGATGCCAGCCGCACCCTGCACCGCCTGCCTCGACGCTAAACAGCCGCGCACCCAGGCCAATGCGCCTGCGGCCAACGAGGCCGCATGAGCCACGTCCGCTTCCACTCGCCCTCCGGCACCGCGAAGCTCTTCGGCGCAGAGCGCGCCCACGCGAGCATCGTCTCCCGCGGCGCCGCGCTCATCTTGTTCGGCGGTCGGGCGGCCTGCTGAATGGCGGGCCGGTGTTGGCTGCGCGGCGCTGGCCCTCGGCGATCCACTGGTCGAGCAGGGTCACGTCGGCGCCGGCTTCGATCAGCAGCTCGGCCGCGCGGCGGTGATGTTCGGGGTGGGAGGCGGGGGCGGCGCCGAGGTAGATCCCGGCGACCTCGGCGAGCAGGTCCCGGCGCAGGACGGCCGGCGGGGTGTGCGGTGACCCGCGTCGCCGCGGCGGCTGTTGGGTCGCGATCTCGCGGAGCGTCTGGACGGCCGCCGCGCGAGCGTCGCCTTCGAGGGCTGCGTCGGCCAGACGGGACGCGCGGCCCTGGAGGCGTGAGGTGATCAGCGCTTCGGGTGAGATACGGTGCGGCACCCTCCGAAGAATAGAACACTCGTTCGAGGCTAGTCGGCTGCCAGAGGCGGTCCCCACTCGGCAGGCTGCGGGGGTTCACCGCGGGTCCGCGTGTGCTGGTCATAGAGCAACTGGCCGTACGCCTCACGGTCGGGCACCTCCTCCCTGCAGGAGCCGCACCGGACGCGTAGCTGCAGGCCGACGTGCCAAGTGACGTAATGGCCAGCGGTTGCCCCGCAGACTGGGCATGCCACGACTACGGCGCGAGTGGGGGCGGGCCGCTCCACCACGATGGAGGTGTTGAGGAAGATGTAGGTCTCGCCCGATCGCGCGCTCACGAGACTGCGTCCGGCTCGAGGCCGAGGGCTTCGTCGAGCCGCTCTTGCCAGTCGTCGGCCTGGAGGTCGATCGCGCTCAGCGTGTGCCCGAATCGGAAGCCGCTCCAGGTGTCGGGCTTCAGCTCCAGGAGCTTGGTCTCGTTGCGGGCGCGGAGCCCCTCGAGGGCCGTCCGCCACCGCTCCTCCTCGGGCAGCTCGCCCCACAAGTCCGCGCGCCGCTCGTCGCGGTAGTCGGCCTGGGCCGCCTCGTCGAGGTATGTGCCGAACCGGTCCGCCCAGGTGAGCATCTCGCCGGTGGTGCGGTGCCGCGCGAAGTGGTGGTCCGGGTTCAGCAGCTCGAGCAGCCTGTCGCGGTTGCGGAAGACCGCCATGGCCCCGAGCGCCACGTCTCGGGAGACGATGCTGGCGTGAGCGCGTTCGGCGCCGAGAAGCTCGGCGGTGCCGGACTGGCTGTGGAAGTAGACGCGGCTCATGGCTCGGGCCTGGGTTCGGGCCGCTCGGGCAGCTTGGCCCCAGGTTCGCCGGCGTACCAGCGGACGAACGAGCGCAGGACCTTGGACATATCCGCCTCTGGATCGGGGCTGCGGTCGACGGCACTGGCGAAGCTTTCCCACAGGTCATCGGTGGTGCGGAACTTGCGATAGCCGGTCGGCTCACCTCGAGGCATCAGGGTTCCTTTCTGTGGCCACAACTAAGTCTCTCACAGGTGTTGAACTGTGGCCACAGTACGGGTATGGTTGTGGCCATGACGAAGACGGCGAAGACCGCGACCTGCACCCGCTGCAAGGCCACCCTCCGCAGCGCCGCCAGCATCGCCCGCGGAATGGGCGCCCACTGCGAGCGGGTGGCCCGCCGGGAAGCCGTCGTCGTCGCCGCCGGATTCAAGCCCGCCGCGATCGAGAAGGCCCGCCAGCTCATCGCGGACCGCGCGATCGTCCCGCTCCGGGGCCGCCGTGTCTTCCACGTCGTCGCCTCCAATGGCACCGACCGCTACCTGACCGCGCCGAACACCTGCAACTGCCCGGCCGGACTGCGCGCCAAGCACGCCTGCTACCACCGCGCCGCCGCCGCCATGCTCGCCGCCTAACTCCCGCCCCACCAGAAGGAAACCCGCTGCCATGACCAGCCAGAAGCCCCCCCCCTCGCCCCTGGGACCGCCACCCTCATCAAGATTGAAGGCGGCGCAGGTGACTGCGATGCCTGCGGTAGGCCGCTTAGCCTGCGCCGCTTCTACGTCAAGTACTCCGAAGGTGTCCAGCAGATCCTCGGCCGCCGCTGCGCCGCGAAGGCCACCGGCTGGACCATCGCCCAGATGAAGGACGCCGAGAACGCCGAAGCGCAGGCCGCGATGGAAGCCGAGCGTGAGCGGCGCCGGGCCGAGTTGATCGCCGAATACCCGATCTTCGCCGAGGTCGACCCGGTGCTGATGAGCGACATCGTGACCTCCGACTGGCACTGGCGTGAGGGGCATGACCAGCGGTGGCGGCTGTTCGCGGAGAACCGCGTCGACACGATCGAGGAGCGGCGGGGTGGTCGCCGCGTCGGGCGCTGACACCCGCACCAGGGCTACCTGGAGCACGTCCGGCGCAGCAGCTTCACGCGGGCGTGACGCCCTGCCTCGGGCCCGTACCCGCGGCGGGCCCGGGACAGGACGCCAGAACCGACATCGAGGAGAGCCTTCGCATGAACGTCTTCACCAGCCGCAATGAGCTGCCGATGCTGCCGCCCCGCGAGACCGGCAGGTCCCGCGAGGTTCACGTCCCCGTCCTCGACCTCCAGGGCGGATACCCGCTGGTCATCACGCCCGCCCGCCGCTGGGACATCACCATCCACGACCCCGCCACCGGCCACGAGGTCGACAGCCGGATAGGGCTGCGGAGCTGGTCGGCTGTCGAGGTGGCGATCGACATGCTCGTCGGCCGCGCCGAGGCCCTCGCGGCGGGGATCTGCCAGTTCGACCTGTTCGAGCTCTGCACGCAGCCGGTTCTGCCTGGTCGGTCCTACTGCATCGAGCATGACCACGCCCTGTCGCACCTCGACAGCGGCTGGTCTGCGGGCCACCGGCGGGTGACCGTGGTGTGCCGCTGCGGCGAGAGGTTCACCAGCGAGACGCGGGCGGAGGCGCAGCGCGCGCAGGTGGAGCACGCGCTAGCGCTGGTGCCCCAGCTCGGGAAGCGCTGACGCGGCGCTGGCCGCTCCCCTGTCCCGGTATGGGAGTGGCCAGCGTGACGCCAGACCACACCACGAGGAGAGACATGAGAATTACCGAGACCCTGGCCGGGGGCTACATCAGCGCCGTCGCCGCCGCACTGAAGACCGCCGGGCACAAGGTCGATGAGCCGGTCATCCGCGCCGAGGAGGGCGTTGTCCTCCACGTCATGATCGAAATCCCGGACGCCTTCACCGACGCCCTCTCCGGGCGGGCCGGGCTGGCGCTGCTGTGGGAAGCCGGAGGAGTACGAGATCGGGGAGGGCTGGAGCGCTGCCGTCTTGCAGCACGTGCTGGTGAACGCGCGCCGGACCACGATGTACACGGACCTGATGTTCGGCATCGTGCCGCGTCCGAGCGTCCTGGTCGCGGCGGTCGCCGCGATGATCCAGGAGGGCACGCTGGCGGCGGGACGGATCGGGATGAGTACCCCGGAGTTGCTTGCCGAATACGCGGGGGGCGAGCGGCTGGTCGACGTCGAGGTGGCGGCCCGGTCGTTCGCCTTGACGTGGCGGAGGGAAGACCTCGTAGGCGACATCGCTCAGCTCCTCAGCTGCACGGAGGTCGACGACCTTGCCGAGCTGCTGGCAGCGGCGGGGCACGGCGCCGTCGCGGAGGCGTGTTGGCGGAGCACGCCAAGGGCGACATGAGGGGGGACAGCCACTGGCAGGGAGCTGCTTAGCCCTGGTGATCGCAAGCGGCTCGCCTCCCTCGTGGAGGCGAGCCGCTGTGTGCGAGCGCTCGCCGCTGGTCCGACGCTCGGGGTTGAGGCGAGAGGCGTGCTCCGTGGCTACTCTGCCGCGAAGGCTCAGCAACTTAATCAATGTGACATTGACAAAGTTGAGAGTGAATGACAACCTTAGCAATGTCACATTGACGAAGTTGCTGGAGGTTCTCTTGTCGATCGACGTCAACGAAGCGTTCGCCGCCGAGAAGGCGGACCAGCTCACCCGAGAGCGCGAGACTCGCGCCGCCGCCAAGGACCACGAGACCAGCCGCATCAGCAGGTTCGAGACCGCTGTGGCAGAGGGCCGGATGGTCCAGGTCGGAGCCGACTCCTTCCGGGTGACCCAGGGTTGGGACGCGGGGGAGGTCTTCACCGTCAACCGCGATCTCGCCACAGGCCAGATCCTGGAGGTCGTCCCGAATCACGGCCTCGACGTCAACGCCGACGGTGACGCCCTCCTCTACAGCGCCGTACCTCCCTGGCACAGCCTCGGCAACGTCATCCCCGGCGGCATCTCCGACATCGACAAGGTCCTCGAACTCGGCGGGATCGACTTCCTCGTCGACAAGGTCCCCGCCCAGTACATGTGGGACGGCAAGCTGCGGACCAAGCCCGACAGCTACATCACCGTCCGCGCCGACACTGGCGACGCCCTCGGCAACGTCGGCCGCATCTACCAGCAGATCCAGAACCGGGAACTGTTCACCTTCCTGGAGAACCTCGTCGCCCGCCACGGCGTGATCTGGCAGTCCGCCGGACCCCTGCGCGGCGGCCGCAAAGTCTTCGTCTCCATGAAGGTCCCCCAGAACGTCATCGTCGACCCCGGCGGCCTGGACGACCAGATCGAGCTGTACGTCGTCGTGATCAACAGCCACGACGGGTTGTCCTCCGCGCAGGCCCTCGTCACGCCGTGGCGGCCGGTCTGCGGCAACACCGAACGGTTCGCTGTCCGCGACGCGGTGCACCGCTGGGACATCCGCCACACCACCGGCGCGCTGTCGCGCATCGATGAGGCCCGCCACACCCTCGGCCTCACCATCCAGTACGCCGACCAGTTCGCGATCGAGGAGACCGCGCTGGCCCGGACCGACCTGGCCATCGCCGAGTTCCACAAGCTCATCGACGAACTGTGGGAGCCCGCCGACCCCAGCGACCCGACCCGGACCCGCAACAACGACGCCCGCCGCCGCGACCAGCTCGACGCGATGTTCCGCGCCGAGACCGAGCGCGCCGGTCGCACCGCCTACGCCGCCGAGCGGGTCATCACCGACTACCTCGACCACCACGCCGCCCGCCGCCCGGCCCGGACGCTCACCGAGGAACTCGGCCGCGACCGCGCCTTGGACGTGGTCCGCGCCACCGCCGTTCTGGAAGGCGGCGACGACAAGACCAAGACCAACGCCCACAAGTGGCTCATGACTCTGGTCCGCAACTAGTCCCATACCGCTCGTCTCCGCCGCTGAGCGGGGACGAGCCGGGGCCGGAAGGGGAACCTCGCGCTCCTCCCGGCCCCGGCCCGCCCCCGCTCAACAGCCCACACCTGAGGGAGTTCAGCCATGAAGAGCATGACCGTCACCGCGACCGCCTGGCACGTCGCATCCGAGACGCACAGCGGCGTCGTCTACACCGTCACTGCGAGCACCTGCGGTGAGATGACCTGCACCTGCGCCGACTTCCGGTTCCGCCGTCCCACTCGTGACGCCCACGAGTGCAAGCACATCGAGGTCGTGCGCGAGGACCGGGGCCTGAACTACGCGGGAGTGCTCGACCTGATCACCTTCGGCCTGTCGGGCGACGACATCAAGGCTCTGGCCGCCGCGTCTGACGCGATGGCGCGCCTGGCCAGCGCGGGTGGACGCTGATGAATCCGATCAACTGGGCTCGCGTCCCGGGCCCTGTCCTTGACCTGCTGCGCCGCGTGAAGGACATCGAGAACCGGCCGCAGGGCTGGTCAGACGCTGTCGCGGCCGACGCCGTCAGCACCTGGTTCCTGGACCATGGAGTCGACCCCAACGTGCCCGCCCACCAGATCCCGGCCGCCGACGACGAGCGCGTCACCTATGAACGGCTCATCCAGGTCACCTGCACCGCCTACTGGGAACTGGACGAGCGCGACCTCGACTCCGCCATCGCGGCAGCTGTGAACGGCACCGTCGTGCGCGTCGAGGACAACGAGGCCAGCGAGATGCACTGGATCGAGCTGGACGTCCACGAAGTCACCCCGTTTCCCTGTTGCCCCTGACCGTCCCCAGGCCCGCGCCCGGGAGGCCAAGACGCGCCCTCGCCTCCCGGGCTGCCTCAAGGTGCCTGGGGAGGGAGAGAGCCGACGCCCGCCTCTCGCCGATGCCCCACCAGATGGCCCTCGGCGAGGTTCTGCGGCTGTGGCCGCCACAACCACAGGGCCAGCCAGACCAGCACTCACCAGAAAGCACGACATGAGGAACAAAGCCCGCGACCTCAAACCCAGGCCCACCGCCGCCCAGATTCGCCCCGAGGAGGATCTCCTGCAGATCACCGGCGCGCTCGACGGCATGGGACGCCAGCAGTTCTCCGTCTACTGGGCCAGCGACACCCCCTACGCGCAGGGTGGCCCGCCCGACGGTGTCCGGGGCCAGGTCTTCCACACCCAGCTCGACGAGTTCATCACCACCCACCAGCAGCGAGGCGACGAGGTGCGGATCTGGGCGATCACCGGCGATGCCGCAGACGGCCCCCTCGCCCGGTTCGTCGAGCGTGTGGACGACTGGAGGCAGAACCGGATCGCCCTGGCCGACCACGAAGCTGCCGGTCAGCCCGTGTCGCAGGGCATGTGGACCGCCAGCCACGACGACGCCGACTCCATCATCGACGGCGTGGTCGACCTGCTCAACCGGCTGCCCAGAGACAGCCGGGGCACCTGACCGCCAGGTCCTCCGGGCCGCCCCGGGGGCCTGGCACAGAGCCCTCACACTTGGAGGAACTCCATGGCAGTAACCACCAACAACGACGTGTACGCCATCAACAACCTGGCTCACTACCTGCTCCCGCAGATGCCCAGATACGGCCGTGCCCCGGTGACGGCGGAGAAGGCGGCCGAGGCGCTGGCCCACCTCGCCGAGGCCGCCTACCGGAAACACGCCGCTGGGGTCACCGGCGAACAGATCCGCGCCGAGTGGGCCAAAAACCCGCCCGTTCCGGCAGGCGGCGAACGTGGTGCCCCCTCCATCGAGGACGCGCAGATCATCGACGGTCGGCTGCGCTGCCCGCACTGCACCGCCTGCGACACCATCGTCGAGGTCGACAGCGACACCAGGCGCAACGAAGTGTCCGCCAGCGGCGCCGACAGCGTCATCGTCATTCAGAGCGACTCGTGCTATGCCACCGACCGGTACGAGTGCAGTGCCTGCCAGGGCGTCGTCGATCTGCCCTACGACATCACTTTCACCTGACCGCCTGGTGTCCGCACGGGGCCGGGGACGGGCCAGGTTCTCCTGACCTATCCCCGGCCCTTGGCCGTCGGGCGGATCTGCGCACATAGAGGTGGTGCTGCGAGATCCGCACGAACCACGCTGGCTTGGGCAACGCTTGCAGGTCAGCGCCCCCCGCCGCCCTAGACTTCATCAACGTCGAATTGGCGAGGAGAGGCGGAAGCATGGAGACGCTACCTCTGGGGCACCCAGACAAGCCTCTCTGGGGTTATGCGGACATCGCCGTCTACTGGGGCGTCACGGAGAAGACCGTCCGTGAGTACAAGGCCCGCGGCAAGCTACCCCAGGAGCACGACAAGATCGGCCGGACGCCGGTCTGGCTGCCCCGAACCATCATCGAATATCCGCGCCCAGGCCGAGGCGCGCGGACCGACCTACGCGACCAACCACTGGAGCAAGATCATGACTGATCCTCCGCAGAACAGAGTGAGCGTCAAGGTGCTGCTGCTCTTCGGCGACCAGGCCGAGCTCGTCACCCCTGAGCATCCGGCG
This sequence comes from Spirillospora sp. CA-294931, assembly GCF_050946795.1. GTDB lineage: Bacteria > Actinomycetota > Actinomycetes > Streptosporangiales > Streptosporangiaceae > Spirillospora. The sequence continues at coordinate 8,619,266 of NZ_CP192006.1, read as the reverse complement.
AACGCGCCGTTGAGAGTGCCGGCCATCCAGATCGCCCGCGACGCCGACCTGCCCGTCAACGAACTGCCAGGGCGAAGATTCACCGCCGTCCGCCAGGACGACGGCGGCCTCGACCGCTTCGAGCTGGTCGACGACCCCCGGAAGTGACGCTCGAGGATTCACTCCTCAATGGGCTCCCTCTGAGGGGCGCTCTTGCTGGGGCGGCCAGCACTGCGCGGACGGGTCTTGGCGAGCCGCTCGATGTGCGCGCGGACGAACAGGGGGCCCCTGGCGGTGCGGGTCACCACGTGGACGTCGTGGTCCTCGACGATCGTCGCGGCGCGCTGCCGCGTGACTCCGAGGATCTGGGCGCTCTCGGTGAGGCCCACGAGCGGCGGGACGAGCGGCTCGGCTTCGCGCCGTTCGAATTCAGCCCAGGTGATGATCTCCGCGCCGCGCAGCGCGAAGGCGATGCCGGTGGCCTTGCAGGCGGCCTCGACCGCGCGGACCGCGCCGTCGAACGCCTGCCGCAGGGTGCGGGCCTCGATGGTGAGCTGCGCTGAGGGGTTGCCGTTGGGTTCGAGGCCGACGGAGGCTGAATACGGGGTGAGGTGTTCGGCCAGCTCGGCGAAGTGTTCGTCGGTGAGGTCGGTGGCTGGAGCCCATTCGACCCGGGCGGCCCAGGCAGTCATGATGGGTATCCCTTCTCTTGTCGCCGTCAGGACAGGGTGGGGTGGAGGGCCGCCAGTGTGCGCTGGCGGCCCTCCGGCTTACCGGCCCTTCGGGGGCCAGATGAAGCCCGCCCGGCGGAGCCGGGCGACGGAGTTCGCGAACCCTCGCGTGTCGGAGGGGGTCGAGGCCAGCGTCGCGATGACATGGCCCTCGGGGTCGCGGACGAGCCAGTGACCCTTGCGGGTCTTGGTCACCGAGAAGCCCTGGGTCTCCAGCACTTTGATGAGGCGCGCGATCTCCTTCTTGTTCATTCTGTCACCTCCCTCCCTTGTCGCCGTCAAGATCAATGTTAGCAATAATCACTGACGAGCGCAACGATTTATGGGTGTGGAGAGGACCGATGGTGGCGCGGTTGGGCAAGACGAACGCCGCCCCCTCGCAAGCGAGGGGGCGGCGTGTGACTACATCTCGAAGTCGATGTCCAGGGCCTCTGAGAGACCTTCGAGCAGGAGCGCTATGCGGCGAACCGCGAGCTCCATCCCTGCCAACCGCCACGGAGCGGGACCTGCTATCGAGACCAGGGCGCCCAATTCGTACCCGGTAAGCCAGTCCGTGATGATCATGGCGATCTCGTCCTGGTGCAGCTCCGGCAGGGGCTGGTCGAAGACGAGTACGGACCGTGCCCTTTCCAGGGCTGCGAGGCTTTCCAGGGGGACGCCCTCGCTCATCGGGGGGACCTCGATCGGGATGGGGAGCTGCGCCAGCAGCTTCACGATGACCGTGAACGCGGCAGCCATACTGCGCGTCAGTTCGTCGAACGTGTCGTCGGCCATACTGTTCCTCTCTGGAGTTGTCAATCTGTCCAAGTCGGCGCGAGGTCTCACTCCCGCTTGCCTGACACTGACGACAGTACCAGAAATCACTGACGAGCGCAACGATTTCCGAGAGTAAATGATCACCCCGGATGCGGTAGGTGCTGGGCGGGCCCCAGAGGATAAATCGTTGCGCTCGTCAGTGATTTTAGGTAGTGTGGTTCACGTCAGGCCGAGGGAGTGAGACCCCGAAGCCCGGCGCACGCGGATTGACAACTCCAGAGAGGAAACGTCCATGGACGACCACCCGGGCAAAGACCCCCGCGAGCTGCTCGCCGAGGTCACCCTCCACCTGATCAGCACCTACGGGCTGCTGGTCAAGGCCCTGGCTGGCCTCCCCATCCCGATCGAACTCCCCAGCCTTCTCGACGGCTGGCACACCGAGGAGATCGACGACAGCCTCATCCGGGCCTACTACCTGGTCGCCGAGATCCCTCTCGGCTCCCGCAAGCGCGAAACGCTCAGAGGAATGCTCCTCGACTGGATCGCCGCCGCCGACTGTCTCCTGGACGCCCAGGAGGCCCCGGCACTGTGGAAGCTGGACTTCTGTGTCACCCAGCTCGTCCGGATCCGTAGCCGGTGGGTGACCTACAAGGCCATCGAGTGATCGTCGCGCCGCCCCGGCCGCCAGCCGGGGCGGCGCTCCTCACCCGCCAGAGCGAACCGTCCCGCAGCACCCACACCGCGCTGAAGTGAGCCGTACCCAACACGCGAGAGGCCGACGGGAACGAGAACGCGATGCGCACCCGGTGAGACACCCGTCGGCCTCATGCAGATTGACACCTCAACAGAGATGACGCCTCCCAGAGTACCCGCGCGGCTGCCGCTCGAGCCGCGAGGTTTGCGCGGTGAAAGGCAGACCCGCACCCACCGCGCCGTTCCTAAGCCACAGGCGGGCAAGTGGAGGACTTACCGCAGCCGTCCCAAAGGCGCAGGCAAGCACCGCCAGCCACCCCCTCCACACCACCAGCTAGCTGCGCGCACACTGACGGAATGCACCAACCAGCAACACCCCTGGACACGAGCACCGGATCCACCCAAGAAGCACTCTCGCTCCTGGAGACCATCGGCACCCACGCCTGGGGCGCCACCGCGCACCAGCTCGCCGCCGACACCGGCATGCCCCTCGGCCGCACCCGCGACCTGCTCCACACCCTCGCCCTCACCGGCTACGTCACCCCCGGCCCCGCACGAACGTGGCGCCTCGGTGACCGCCTGGAGTTCCTCGCCCGACGGCAGGCACACCAAACGCGCCTCGCAGGAGCGTGAAGAGCACACCCGGCAGATCTCACAGCCTCCAAACGGACCTGACCGCCGACGACCCAGGGACGTAGTCCGCGGTCGTCGGCTTCGCCCCCGCGCGGACCTCAAGCACAATCCAACCCCGCACACACCCGCCAGCCCGGATCGTTTTGCCGAACCCGTCGCCAGGGAAGACCGGCACGCTGAACCAGTCGTCCGACCACGAGTTCACCGGCTCCGCCGTGGTCGAGTCGTCATAGCTGAGCTGCCATCCTGCCCACGACACCTCCACCGGCGCCGTCGCCTGCTCGACACAGACCTTCACGTCCAACCCCGCGTAGACGAACCCGGACCGGCGCGGCGAGACCTTGGATGCCAGCGGCTGACGGTACCCGAAAACGGTGCCCTTCAGACCAGCCCCTAGCGGCAGCGTCGACTTCAACGCTGCGGGGCCCGGGGGAGCGGCGGCCCAGCTGGACGGCGCGGCCCGCGGGCCGGGTTTGGCAGGCTCGGCGGCGTCACCCGACGAGGAACAACTCAGGGCGAGGAAGGGGAGCAGGGCGACGACGGCCGGTGCCGCGCCGCGCCGCGAGGTCGTGGGCTTCACGATGTGCAGCGTGCCTGAACCCGCCAACCACGGCGGGGGACTTGCCGGTTGCGGCCGCCACGTTGACGGTTGCCCCACAACATGCCCTCTCCGGCAGCCTCGCTACGTGTAACCGAATGGTCGCTACCTGCACAATGATCACGTGACACCACGCCGGACACTACGCGCATGGCCAGGCACCTACCGCCCCATCTGGGTGATCGCCGAATACACCGGCCGTCCCGCCGAGACCTTCCGCACCTGGCACAAGGCCGGAGAACTGCCTTCCAGACGCGACGAGCGCACCGGCGAACTCCTCGTCGACGTCGTGGCCGCGTTCAAACTCCACGAGACGCGGTCAGCACGGCGCCGCGCCAAGCGCCGCGCTGCTTGACAAGATCACCACACTTAAACCACCCTGGGGGTGGAGCATCATGCCCAAGACCCGGCCACCGCGCCGGGTTTTCGCATTTCATGACCTTCTAACCGGCGCGCTTCGCCCCGCCCCCGAAAGGGGACGATGTGGCCGTAGACCTCGCCTGGGAGTACGCCGCCCGCCAGTTCGAACCCGCCGCGCCTGCAGACAGGCCCACCTGGGAAAGCCCCGGCGACCTGGCCGCAGCGGTCGACCCCACCACTGTCCAAACCCCCGCACTCGATCTCATCGACCAAGCCCTGGTCGAGGTGGAAGCGGGCCGCTGCGACCGGCTGATCATCACCATGCCTCCCCAGGAAGGCAAGTCGACCCGTGTCACCACCATCGGGCCGCTGTGGATGCTCACCCGCAACCCCGACCGGCGCATCGCGATCGCCTCCTACGCCCAAGACCTCGCCGACGAGTTCGGCCGCAACATCCGCAACCACATCACCTCCAACGACGGCACCGACCACACCCTCGACCTCGGCCTACGGATCGCACCCGACAACGGCGCCGCTCGCCGCTGGCGCCTCGACGGCCATCGCGGTGGTGTCCGCTCGGTCGGCATCACCTCAGGCCTGACCGGCAAACCCGCCGACGTTCTGTTCATCGACGACCCCATCAAGGACCAGAAGGACGCCGACTCCGAAGCCTGGCGCAAAACCGTCTGGAACTTCTGGACAGCGGTCGCGAACACCCGACTCGCCCCCGGCGCCCCCGTGATCATCATCCTGACCCGCTGGCACGAAGACGACCTCGCAGGCCGAGTCCTTGCCGCTGAAGACGCTCACCGCTGGCGGGTATTGAACATCCCAGCGCAGGCCGACCACGACCCCAACAAGGGCCAGACCGACCCGCTGGGCCGTGAACCTGGCCAGTTCCTGCCCTCGGCTCGAGGCCGCACCGATGAACAGTGGCGGCAAATCCGCATAGCCGTCGGCTCCCGCGTCTGGAACGCGCTCTACCAGGGGCGGCCTTCACCGGGCGAAGGCGGCGTCTTCAAACGCGAATGGTGGCGCGAATACACCTCACCCCGCTGGATCGTCCGGGAAGACGGCACGCATTGGATCATCGGCGCCGACGAGCTCATCCAGTCGTGGGACATGGCGTTCAAAGCACTGGACGACAGCGACTACGTCTGCGGACAGGTCTGGGCGCGATACGGGCTGCAGGCGTTCCTGGTCGACGAAACGCGCGACCGGTTGGCCTTCGTCGAGACCCGCAAGGCTGTGCGGCGGCTCGCCGCGAAGTGGCCCCAGGCCACCTTGAAACTCGTCGAGGACAAGGCCAACGGCACCGCCGTCATCAATAGCCTGCACCACACCGTCGCCGGGCTCGTCGCGGTCGAACCCGACGGGTCCAAGGAGGCCCGCGCCGCCGCCGTCGCGCCGTTCGCCGAGGCCGGCCAGCTCGTCCTGCCGAGCCCGGAAATCGCGCCATGGGTCGGCGAGTGGATCGACGAGCTCGCCGCGTTCCCCAACGGCGCGAACGACGACCGCGTCGACTCGATGTCCCAAGCGATCAACCGGCTGCTGCTAGCGCCCATGCTTAACGGGCCCGTCATCGTCGAAGCGGAAGACCTCGACGAAGACCTCGCTGGCTACACCATCAGCGACTACTGACGGCAGGGAGGCGCGGATGAGAATCGCCTCCCTGCTCCAAGAAACCTTCTACCGATGGACCGGCCGCGCGGAACTCGCCGAAGCACGCCGTCATCTGCGCGCCGCCGAGGACACGGTGAACCACCTGGCCGAGTCCGTCTCCGGACTCGAAGCCCGCCTCAACTCACCCGGCTGGCAGCGCGTCACCGCAGACGCCGAACAGGAATTCACCCGGGCCGGACTGCGGCAGCTCACCAGCATCTGCCGCGTCATGGCCCTGAAGAACCCACTGATCAAGCGAGCGGTCAGCCTCCGCACCGCGTATGTGTGGGGCCAGGGCCTGGAGATCTCTGCCCGCGACGGCAAAAGCAACGGCGGCCAGGACGTCAACGCCGTCGTCCAAGCGTTCCTCGACGACCCCGGCAACCAGCGCACCTTCACCGGGCAGCAGGCCCGCGAAGAACTCGAACGGTCTCTGGCCACCGACGGCAACGTGTTCCTGGCGCTGTTCACCAACCCCCGCACAGGCCGCGTCCAGATCCGCTCCCTCCCCTGGGACGAGATCACCGACGTGATCTGCAATCCCGAGGACGCCTCCGAGCCCTGGTACTACAAGCGGGTCTGGTCCACCCAGGCCAACGCACTCACGGGCGCCCGCACCGAACAGCGCATCGCGTACTACCCCGCGCTCGGCCACAAGCCCTCGCCCCGGCCGCTGCGGCTCAAAGACCCCGACACCGGCACCGCCGTAGCCGAGGTCGTCTGGGACGCACCAGTCGTGCACGTCAAGGTCGGTGGCCACCGCGACTGGAAGTTCGGCGTCCCCGACGTGTACGCCGCGATCGACTGGGCCCGCGCCTACCGTGAGTTCCTGACCGACTGGGCGACGTTGATCAAGTCGCTGTCGCGATTCGCTTGGCGGCTGTCCAGCCGCGGCAGCAAGCAAGCGGCCGCAGCAGCTCAGCTGGCAGCGGCGCCGTCCATCGACCCCGTCACCGGCGAACCCCGATTCGCCGGAGCCACCGCCATCACCGCCCCGGACATGGCCCTGGACGCCATCCCCAAGAGCGGCGCGACGATCGACAGCGAGTCCGGCCGCCCCTTGGCCGCCATGGTCGCGGCCGCCACGGACGTGCCGGTCACCATGCTGCTCACCGACCCCGGCGTCACCGGCGCCCGCGCCACCGCAGAGACCCTCGATCCCCCCACTCAGCTCATGGCCAAAGGGCGCCGCGCGCTGTGGACCGAGATCACCCGCGCCATCCTCAACTACGTCATCGCCGAGGCTGTCCGCGCCCCCGAAGGAACCCTGCGCGGCAAGCTCGTCCTGGACGACGGCGGCCGCGAGACCCTCACTCTGCGCGGACGTGCACAGGGCACCATCGACATCTCCTGGCCCGACATCGAGCAGATCAGCCTCACCGTGCTGATCGACGCCATCACCAAGGCTGACCAGACCACCTACCTACCGCCCCTGGTCATCGCGCGGCTCCTGCTGGAAGCCCTCGGCGTTAACGACATCGACGAAATCCTCCAACAGCTCTCCGACGACCACGGCCAGTTCCTTCCTCCACACGGCGCCGGGGGCGCCGCCGGGCTCGCCGCTGTCGATGCGTGGCGCCGCGGCGACGATCCCGCAGGGCTCCTCACCGGAGAAGACCCGGCCCCGCGCGGGCCTACCAGCGACCGCGCCGGGCGGGCTGAACCCGCCGACCCGTAATGCCCCTGACCGACGCGACCCTGCAGGCCGCAAGGCAGGTCCGCGACCGCACCGCCGCCCGGCTCGACGAACTCACTCGGTTTGCCGTCGCCGACTTCGCCGCCGCCTGGGATGCCACGGCGCCGCCGCTGGCCACCGCCCTGGCCGCGCTCACCACGACGGGCACCTGGCCCTCTCGCGCGCATCTGCGCCGCTCCACTGAGTTGCGGGTCGCGCTCGCTGCCCTGGAGCACCGCACCAGACAAGCGACCAGCAAGCTCGATACCCGGACCCAAGCCGCCATCGAGCTGACCGTCCACGACGTCGCTGCGGCCCAGGCAGCCATCGCAGCAACACAGATCCCCGCCAGCGTCAGCCTCGCCGCCGCATTCGCCGGCGTCACCCCCGCGACCCTCGGCACGATCAAGCGGAAGTACAGCGGCGCCGTGAGCCTCGGCCTGGACGCATTGCCCCACGCCATGACCGCCGCGATCCAGTCCGACTTCGTCCGCAGCCGCAGCGAGGATGCCGCGCAAGCCGTCGCGCTGGCGCTCCGCGCCGCCGAGGCCCGCCACGGAGCCGTGCTCACACGCACGTTGACGATCGCCCGCACCCAGGTCATGGACGCCCACCGCGCCGCCGCCCAGGCCGCGCAGGACGAGGCCGCCGACGTGCTGGCGGGCTGGGTCTGGGTGTCGCGCCTCACCACCGAAACCTGTCCGTCCTGCTGGGCCATGCACGGCACCATCCACCCCCTCACGGAACCGGGGCCCCTCGACCACCCGTCCGGCCGCTGCGACCGGATCCCGGTCGTCAAGCCGTGGGCCGACCTCGGCATTCCAGGCCCTGAGCCTGCCTCCAACCTCGCCGACGCCCGCGCCGCCTTCGACTCGCTGCCTCGCCAGCAGCAGCTCCAGATCATGGGCCCAGGCCGCCTGGACCTTCTGACAACAGGACAGATCACCTGGGCGGAACTTGCGCGCCGCCGCGACAACCCGCACTGGCGGCCGTCCTATGCCGCCGCGACTCTCACCGACCTGCGCCACTCTCCGGGCGCCTGACCAGCACCGAAAGGGAGGCGCGGTGACGACCACGCTCAACGACGATCGCCAAGCGCAGACCATGCCGCAGACCCTGCACGAGGCCGGGTCCGTCGCCTCGGCCAATGGGCCGGGCGGGCGACGACGACGCATCCAGCTCATCGATGCCGGATGGTCCAAGAACGGCCGCTACTACCCACCGGACACCCTCGCCGAAGCAGCTCGCGGACGCCGCTTTCCAGCGGGAACTCCGATGTTCGTCGACCATCCCACCGTTACCGAGCAGCAGGAGCGCCCCGAGCGGTCGGTAAGAGACCTGGCCGCGCGGCTGGTGTCCGACGCCCGCTACGAGAACGGCGCCCTGGTCGCCGAGGCCGAACTGTTCGGCGCCTGGCGCCCCGTCATCAACGAGATGGCCGACCACATCGGTGTGTCGATCCGCGCCGCAGGGACTCTGGAATACGGCGAAGCCGACGGCCGTGAGGGCCCGATCGTCACCAGCCTGACCGAAGGCCTCAGCGTTGACTTCGTCACCAGCCCGGCGCGCGGCGGCAAGATCCTCGAACTGATCGAGTCCGCCCGAGCGCAGCATCTCGCCGAGGCCCGAAACATCGGGGCGTGGCTGGAATCCAGGCTGCACCTGTCGTTCACCAGCCTCACCGACGACATGTACGGCCAGGGCCGACTCTCCCGCGATGAACGCATCGCGCTTTCGTCCGCGATCGGCGACGCCCTCAAGGCGTTCACCAGCCGGGTCGAAGCCGACCAGCCGCAGCTGTTCACTCGCGATCTCTGGAGGGGCCCCGAAGAGGACAGCGGGGACGTCGTGGCAGAGGCAACCTCGCCCGCCTCCCCACCCAGCGAGATCCACGTCCACGCCCACTTCGACGGGGCGCTCAGCACCGTGCTGGACGAGGCCAAGGCCAAAGCCGCGCAACGCGACCTCGCGCCTCCCTTCAAGGGCAAGCCGCGCCCCGGCCAGGACGACAGCGAAGACCAGGACCGCCAAGACCCCGACGCCGCTGACCCGGACGAAGACCAGACCCGCGCAAAGAAGAAGGTCGCCGCAACCGAGGCGGACCACATCCAGAACGCGCCGGGCAGTCCGCCCGCCGACACCCCACCCACCAAGGAGGAGGGCAGCATGCCCGAGCTCACCGAAGCCGAGGCGCGCGCGCTGCAGGAGTCCCGCGACGCCGCGCTCGCAGAAGCCGAGAAGGCCCGCAACGAGGCCGCCGCAGCCGCCGCCAGCAAGGCCGAATCAGACCTGAAGCTGGCCCGCTTCGACGCCACCGAGGCCGCCCGGCCCATCGCGGCAGGACTGCTCGCCCAGTCCGGCCTGCCGGCCGCCGCGCAGGGACGCCTCATCACCAGCCTGGTCACCGCAGCGACCGTCCCGCTCACCAGCGACAACAAGCTGGACGAGACCGTCTTCCGCGCCAGCGTCACCGAAGCCATCAACACCGAGCAGAGCTACATCGCCTCGCTGGCCGAGCAGGCCGGCATCGGCACCCCGCGCGGTCTCGGCGAGACGCAGCCCACCGGAGCTGCTCCGGCGGACGCGGCCAAGACCACCCAGGCGCTCGTGGAGTCCTACAAGGCCAACGGCCTGTCCGAGCGCGCCGCCCACCTCGCCGCCACCGGCCGCCCCTTCTGAGCCACCGGTCCGCGACTGACACGAAAGGAAACTGACCAGTGGCTACGAACATCGTTCACGAGCACGGCGATCAGCTCGTCCGCAAGATCACCGTCCCGGCGTCCGGCGCAAAGTCGGGCGACCCGGTGCTGTGCGGGACCCGGCCCGGAGTCGCCCTCACCGACCAGGACGCCAACGGGTTCGCGACCGTGAAGTTCAACGGTTCCGCGGACCTGCTCGTCAAGGGCGAGACCACCACCAACGCCGCGATCGCGGAGGGCGACGTCCTGTACTACGACCCGGCCGCCACCCCTCACAAGATCAACAAGGACTCCGCCAACGGCGTCCGGTATGGCTACGCGGCCGCCGCCGTCGCCTCCGGCGCAACCAAGACCATCACCGTCGACATCGGACACTGAGGAGACCGCTCACCATGACCGAGACTCTCTTTTCTCACGCGGTGGAGCGGTTCGACGCCGAGTCGGCCAGCATCCACAACCTCTTCGGCGGCCAGCGCCGCGTCGCGCCCGGCCGCGGCGGCGACTCACTCTGGGAGCACAAGCTCCTGGAAGCCCAGCGGTTCATGTGGGACATCCGCCACAACCGCCGCCCCATCAACCACTTCGCTGAGGCGATGGGCACCTCGGACTTTCCGCTGCTGTTCGCCGACAGCCTCGACCGGCAGCTCTACGGCGCCTACGAGGCCACCCAGCCGACCTGGATGAACTACGCCCGCGCCGCGACCGTCAACGACTTCCGCGAGGTCAAGCGGTTCGCCACCAGCGGCATCCGGGGCCGACTGGAGAAGGTCGGCGAGCTGTCGGAGTTCAAGCGGCGCGGCCAGACCGAGAAGCAGTACGAGTACCGCGTCGACCGCTACGAAGCGGGCTTCGCCCAGTCGTGGGAGTCGATGGTCAACGACGACCTCGGTGCCTTCCTGCGGCTCCCGCAGGACCTGGCCGACTCCGCCCGCGACAGCGAGGAGGCGTTCGTCACCGAGCTGTACTGCGACACCAACGGCCCGCACGCCGTTCACTACTCCAGCGGCAACGGCAACCTGCTGTCCGGGAACCCGCCGCTGTCCCGTGACGCGCTCCAGGCCGCGATCACGCAGCTGATGAAGCGCAAGGACGAACGCAACAACCCGATCGTCGTCAAGGGGGTCCGGCTCGTCGTCGGCACCGGCCTCGCCCTGGTCGCGCAGGAGATCATCAACACCACCGAGTACCGAGTCGTCGACGGCAACGGCAACGTTCGCATCATCAAGGGCAACGGCGTCGCCGCCAACCTCGGCGTCGACGTCAACTACTGGATCGACGCCGTCGCCACCGGCGCCAACGCCGACACCTCCTGGTGGGTGTTCGCCGACCCCAACGGGACCAGGCCCGCGCTGGAGTTCGGCCGACTGCGCGGATACGAGGCGCCGGCGCTGTTCGAGAAGATCCCGGACGCGCGGCGCCTCGGCGGCGGCGAGGAGCCGTTCTCCTTCGACACCGCCTCGGCCGAGAAGAAGATCCGCCACGTGATGGGCGGCACCTTCGTCGACGAGAAGATGACGGTCGCCTCAAACGGGACCGGCGCCTGATCGATGGAGGAACTGCCGATCGCGCGGAACCCGGACCAGAGGTTCATGGCCGGAGTGTGTGAGCGGCTCGACCGGCAGAACCAACTGCTGGCCGACATCCGTGACCGGCTGCCCACCCACGACGGCGGGCAGCCGGTCACCGCAGCCGCAACGGGAGAGGTCACCGAACCCGCCAGGCCAGCGGTAACGCCGCCCCAAGCCACCACGCTCACCGAACCGGCAACACCACCCAACGCCGCTGCGGTGAAGAAGCCCGCACCGAAGAAGAGCACATCGCCCCGCCGAGCCCGGGCGGCCGAACCCAAGGCGAAGGAGAGCTGACATGGCAACCAAGGCCGCCTACTACGGCACCAAGCCGCCGACGATGCTGAAGGGCGCCGCTTCCCTGGACTTCCCGTCCATCGCGGCCGCCGGACAGCACGAGCTGACCATCGCGGTGACGGGCGCAGCGGTCGGTGACGCTGTCGTCCTGGCCCCGCCAGCCGCCCTGACCGCAGGTCTGATCGCCAACGCACGCGTCACAGCACCCGGGACGGTCACTATCCGGCTGGCCAACATCACCGCAGCCGCGATCGACCCCGCCGCAGCGACCTGGGGCGTCCGGGTCATCAAAGCCAGCTAGTCAGGGGGGCCACGGCGCGGCTTCCGCAGCTTCAACGCCCAACAACCTGAAGGAGGGGCAATGTCCGGCGACAAGACGATCGTCTACCTCGGCAACCGCGCCGCCATCGAGACCTCGCATGACGCGACTGGCCGCGAGGTCCGCCGGGCACTGTCCCCGGGGAAACGGCGCACCACCGTTGAACCGCCATCCGGAGCTCCGCTCGCCGAGGTGTTCACGGCCATCACGGCGTCCGGCGGAGTGTGGGCCTACCACTCCAGCGAACCTCCGGCATGGGTCGCCAGCACCGATCCGGCGCTCGCGCAACTCCTCGCCGCGCACTACGGCTGTGAACTCCGCGCTCCCGAGCCCCACCACGGCGACGACGCCCCGAAGGGATGATCGATGCTCACCAACGGCGGCCGCGACCATGCCCTGGCCTGCGTATACGGCACAGCCGCGCAGCCCGCAGCCGCGAACTATCTCGCGCTCAGCGCCAACTCGGCCGCGCCTAACGCCGCGAACACGACCCTGCCGGGGGAGATCACCACATCGGGCGGCGGCCTGGTGCGCGCGCAGGCGACCTACGCCCACACCAACGGGCAAGCCACCGCCACGCTCACCAAGACCTTCACCGCCAACGGCTCTGACGCGCTGCCCGTCACGATCGCCAAGATCGGCATCTTCAACGCCCCCAGCTCCGGCACCCTGACCAACGAGACGCTGCTTTCCGCGACCGCCACCCTGTCAGCAGCCGGTGACGCACTCACCATCACCGACACGATCACCGTCTCCTGATGCCCGACTGGCCCCTGTCCGGCGGATCAGGCACCGAGACCGGCGGGATCACCGTCGCCGCCTCCACCGGCGCCGCCGTCGCAGCAGCCGCCACGACCAACACCAAAGGCGCCTGGGTCGAACTCATCGCGGCGACCGCCCGAGACGCGGTCGGGCTCCTGGTCAACGCAGGCCGCGGGCACACGGCGACCGCGGACTTCCTCGTCGACCTGGCGGTCGGCGCCGCTGGCGCCGAGCAAGTCCTCGTCCCCAACCTCACAGCGGGCAACGGCACGAACCTGCTCGGTCCCGGGGCGGTGTTCATCCCGATCGCTGTCCCCGCTGGCACGCGGATCTCCGCGCGGTGCCAGTCCACCGTGGCCAGCGCGATCTCACGTCTCCAGGTGATCGCCGTCTACGGGACCTGGTCCTCGAGCGTCCCGCACGGAGTGTGTACGGCCTACGGCGCCAACACCGCGGACTCGGGCGGAGTGACCGTCGATCCGGGCGCCGTGGCCAACACCAAAGGCGCCTGGTCGCAGATCGTCGCCTCCACCAGCCGACCCTGCCGGGCCGTCATCATCGGGATCGGGAACCAGGCCAACTCGGCCCGCTCGGTCAACACCGACTGGCTCCTGGACATCGCCCTCGGCGGAGCTGGCGCGGAGACGAGCATCATCAGCGACCTGCACATCGAGTGCAGCACCGTCGACGACATCGCCACCCCACAGTGGGTCGGGTCGCTGCCCATCGATATCCCGGCCGGGACGCGGCTGGCCGCCCGATCTCAAGCCAGCGCCGTCACCGACGCCAACGACCGGCTCTTCGACGTCATTATCTACGGGCTGGACTGAGAGGAGGCTCGCATGCCGACGCTGCTCGTCTCCGGCACCCAGACCGCCACTATCAACACCGAGCACGAGCTGGCCGTCGACACCTCCAACAAGACCTACGTGCTGGCCGTCGACACCGCCGCCCTGGCCGCTGGGGACCTGCTGGAACTGCGGCTCTACACCAAGATCCTCGCCGGAGGGGCCGAGCGCCTGGCGTACGTGGCCAGCTACCAGCACGCCCAGGGCCAGCCCGCTGTGTACTCGGTGCCCGTGCCCGCCAACGTCCACCTGCGCGCCACGCTGAAGCAGGTCGCTGGGACGGCCCGGTCGTTCCCCTGGTCGCTGCTAGCCCTCGGCTGACCATGGCGCTGCGCTACCTCGCCGCCTATCTCACCCCGGGCAGCGGGCAGCCCCTGCCCCGAAACGCAGCCGACAACCTGCTCCTGTCCGACACCGGGGCGCGAGCCCTGCAAACGGCCCGGGCCGCAGATGACGGCGCCGACCCGGAAGAGGTGCTGGCGCGCGCGCTCACCGTGGCCCGCCCGGCCACCGGCGCGCTGCAGATGGGGGAGGCAGCCGCCGTCACCGTCGCCCGGCTCGTCCCGGCCGCCGACGCCCTCGCGCTCGACGACCACGGGGCCCAGGCGGGCATGGTCGCCCGGACGGCCGGGGACCCCACTGGTCTGGCTGATGGGGCTGCGGCGTCGACCGGTCAGAGCGTCACCAGCAGCGACGCTCTGACCGGGGCCGATGCCGCCGCCCGCCAGACCGCCGCCGCCCGCGCGGCAGCTACCCCGCTGGCACTGGTCGACGACGCGGACCGGTCCTCCACCGCGTCACGGTCATGCGGCGACGCCGCCCACCTCCCGGACACAGCAGCCTCGAACTCTGGCCAATCAGCGGCCACAGCAGACCCGATCGTCATCGTCGAGGCCGGCTCCGCCGCCACCGCTCGGGGTCGGGCTGCCAGCGACCTGTTCGTCCTGGCCGACGCCGCGACCCCGAGCGGCAGCGGTGAGGGTCCCGAACCGGGCCGGGGCGTCCCCGAGGTGACCGGTGTCGGCACCGCAGCCCTTGCGACCAGGCCGCGCGCTCGACTCATCGCCGACGGATCGAAGGTGAGGGCTCGATGACCGAGATCTATTGGATCGGGAAGGTCGTGGTCATCGAGTGGGCCCTGATGGACCTGGCTGGAGCCCCGGTGACGGACGCGACCGTGGAAGGCGCTATCACCCGCCCCGACGGCACCACCAGCGCCACCACGATCGACCATGCCCCCGGCACCAGCACCTACCGCGCCTCCTACGAGGCCACCATGGCCGGTACACACGCCTGGCGGCTGACCGCCTCCGGGCCCGTGGAGACAGCGGAGGAAGGCACCTTCGAGGTCAGACCCTCACCCAGCGTCGCCGCCCCGCCAACGCTCGACCTGGACACCGACGTCGGCAAGGTCCGGGTCCTGATCCCCGACCGTGACCGCGACCGGATGATCCTCTCCGACGAAGAACTCCAAGCGTTCATCGACCTCGCCCGGGGGACCGGCACGCCGCGGATCAAGCGAGCGGCCGCTCTGGCGCTGGACGCCATCGCCAGCAGCGAGGCCCTGGTCTCCAAGAAGCTGCGCGACAAAGACCTGGCCACCGACGGCCCGGCCGTCGCCGCCGAGCTCCGAGCCCGCGCCGCCACCCTCCGCGACGAAGCCGACGAGGACGACGACCTCGCCGACGGCGCCGGGCTGCAGATTGTCGAATTCGTCGACCCGTTCACCCGGACCAGGCTCGGCTGATGCCGCTCCCCACGACCCGCGTGTTCCCGCACGGCTGGAGCGCCCACCACCGCCCGGCCGCGACCGACACCATGACCGGCCAATGCGTCATCACGCGCGCCGCCACCCAGATCCACTCCGGGGCCTGCCGGGTCATCGCCGACCGGTCCGACATGCGCGCCAGCATCGGCGCCCAGGACCTGCTCACCGTCCGGTACCTGATCACCGTCCGGTACGACGTCAACGACGTCGAGCCCGGCGACATCGTCGAGATCACCGACGCTGCCGACGGCGGCCTGGTCGGCCGCCGGTTCACCGTGGCCGAGGTCAGGTACGGGACACAGCAGTGGGAACGCGACCTGTACGCCACCGACGAGCACACCAGCCTGCCGGGCTACTCGCAACAGCTCACCATCGTCCGCGCCCCGCTCGTCACCGGCTACGGCAACTCCCTGACCTGGGATTGGCCCAACGCGTCCCGCACCCCCGCCCTAGCGGCCGTCACGCCCCTAGCGTCGACCGAGACGACCGGGGCCCGCGACGAGGTCACCACGACCTACACGTGCCAGGCCCCAGCAGGGACCGATGTCCGGGTCACCGACCGCGTCGAGTGGGACAGCCGCACCTTCCAGGTCGACGGCGAGCCCCAGGCCATTCCGCACCCGCTCACCGGCGCCCCACACCACGTTGAATTCCGGCTCCGCATCGACGAGGGCGGCTGACCGTTCCCGAACACGACACGAAACAGGTGATCCCATGCCTCGCACCGCGCTGACCCCGGAGAAGTTCGTCACCGCCGGGCTTTCGCCGACGCCGATCACGCCCGACCCCGCCGGCGTCCAGTTCCGCAACAACGGCGAGATGGTCCTGATGGTGACCAACGGATCCGGCGCCTCCATCAACGTCACCCCGAAGATCGCCAAGAGCGTCGAGGGGGTCGTTCCGACCTCCCCGGCGCGGGCTGTCGCGGCAGGAGCCACCCGGTTCTTCGGGCCCTTCGACGAGCAGGCATATGCACAGCCCGACGGGACGGCGAACATGCACATCGACCTGTCCGCCGTCGCGTCGGTCACGGTCTCCCTGCTCCAGATGCCCTAGCCATGGCCGACTGGCGATTCGACTACCAGGCGATCGAGCAGCTCGTCCACCACCCCATCGTCCAGGCCGACGTCGAGCGGCGAAGCGCGTCGGCCGCCGCCGCCGCGACGGCGGTGTGCCCTCGCAGCGAGGACGGCCGCAACGGGCAGCCGCCCGGCCACCTGGCCTCCACCATCCGAGTCGAACCGCGCGGCGCCGGACGCCGGATCCTCTACGGCAACGACACCACCGCTTGGTACGCGCCGCTGATCGAGTGGGGCACCCGCCCTCACGTCATCCTGCCGCGCAACGGCCGCTACCTGCGATGGGTCGATCCGCAGACCGGCCGCGTGATCTTCGCCCGCAAGGTCAACCACCCCGGCACCCCCGCCTACCGCGTCATGAGCGGCGCCGCGCTGGCCGCCGCCCGCAACGGCTGAACCACACCAAGGGAGCGATCGTGAGGCTGCTGATCACCGCGTGGCCGCGCATCAACGGTTCGACCCACCAACCCGGCGACATCGTCACCGTCGACGACGAGGGCCTGGCGGGGATGCTCATCAAGGACGGCCAGGCCCGCCCGGAAGGGACACCGGAACCGGTCCCACGCGGCAGGCCCACCCACACCTCGGAGGACCCCATCGAGGACCCTGCGACCGCAAACGCCGCCGCCGGTGCCTCCGAACCGCCTCCGGCCCCGACCAAGCCCGGGCGCGGGGCCTCCCACGCCGAATGGGTCGCCTACGCCGTCGCCAACGGCCTCGAAACCGACACCGCCCAGAGCATGACGCGCGGCGCCCTGGCCACCCACTTCGCCGGCTCCTGAACCGGCCGAGGGACCATCCATGCCGCAGCAGCAGGCGTTTCCCGACCTCGAACCCATCATCGTCGCGCACCAGCTCGAGCTCGTGCCGACCGTGTGGTCGTGCCTGGAGCTGCCGCCCACCACCGAGTTCAACTCCCGGCTGCCGGTCGCCCAGTACAGCCGTGTCCCGGCTGGCGGCGCCGCGCGCGGGACCTGGGCCCACGGGTTCCTGCTGGACAAGGCGACGATCGACGTCGACGTCTACGCCGGATCCCGCGAGACGGCCAACGCCGCCGCCCGGCTGCTGCGCACCTCGTTGCTTGGCCTGGCCGGCACCGTCCGAGACGGCGCCGGGTTCGTCTCCGCCGCCGAGACCACCGGCCCCGGCTGGCGCCCTGAGGCATCCCAGGACATCACCCGCATCGGCTGGCTGGTCTCGCTGACCGTCCGCCCGATGCCCTAAAGACCCGCGAATTCCCGAGCCCCGCCACCGGCGGGTGTTTCCGCATGCCCGCAGAAAGGGGATTTGCGCATGGCCAACACCAACAACGTCACCGTCGGCGGAAAGGGCTTCGCCTATTTCGGGGACGTCGGCGTCACCGCCCCAGCCGACCTCACCACCAACTGGGGGGTGGGCTGGGGTGACGCCGGGATCATTCTCGACGACGGTCTCACCGAAGCCCTCAACGAGGACGAAACCACGTTCAACGGGTGGGGATACAACAGCCCGATCCGCATTGAGCCCAAGGCCCGCACGATCACCTTCAAACTGACGCTCACGGAGGTGACGGCGCGGGCGCTGTCGCTCTACTACTCCGTGCCGATCGCGGACATGAGCGTCATCGGCACCGGTGCCGACGCCGGGGTGGAGTTCGACGACCCCGAGACCGCCCGGGCGATCTACGTCGCGCTCGGCCTCGACATCATCGACGAGCAGACCGGCCGCCACTTCCGCTACGTCGTCCCTCGCGCGAAGGTCTCCGACCGCGACAACGTTGAGGACAAGGCCGAGTCGCTGCACTCCTTCGGGCTGACCTTCACCGCGATGGTCCCCACCACGGGCGGGACCCCCGTCAAGCGGTTCATTTCCAGAGTTCCGCTGCCCGTTTAGACCGGGCGGCCGGGGCGTTTTTCTTCGCGGGTCTTCGCCCCGGCCTCCCTCATTTCCCAGACCCGCGAAAAGATCCGCGAGGAGAAGAACATGGCCAAGTCGAACAAGGGCCGCTTCAGGCTTTCCGAGATGCGAGAGAAGCGCGCCAAGGCGCTCGGCGGCCGATACGTGGAAATCGAGGACGACGACGGCAACGTCCTCGTCCAGATTCCTCGCGCGGCGTTCTGGGATGCGGCGACCTACGAGGACGTGGTCGCCTCCGGCGTGGCAATGCGGGACCTAGCCACCTTGGAACGGGTCATGGACGAGGACGAGTTCGCCAAGCTCAAAGCGCTGGGGCTTGAGCTCGGCGACATGCGCGACCTCGTCCACGAGGTGATGAGGGACGTCAACCGCCCGGAATCGCCGGGCTCCTCCATGCCGTAGAGGAGCACCGCCTCAAACTCCACGCCGATCTCTCGCACTACTTCCCCGGCCAGGAATCGCCGCTCCTGCAATGGCAGGCCGGGAAGATCCCACTCATCGAGCTCGCCGCCTTCTACGACTGGCTGCCGGAGGACTCGCAGACCAAGGCCGCGCAGGCGGGCGACCGGGACGACCGGCGTTGGTCCGAACGCGAATGGATGCAGGCCGCCCAACTCGCCTACCTGCAGAACCTGCACCAGTTGCTCTGGATCGGTCTCCGCATCAAGGGGACCCCGCCGAAGGCCGTCCCGGTGAAGGCACCGACCTATACCCGGCCCGGCGGCCCATCACAGCAAGAACAGCAACGCGCCCAGGCCCACCAGGCGCGGCTGGCTCGCCTCCGCAAGTTCAGCCCATCGCACCAGCCGTCGGCGGACTGACCGCCGCCTCACAGGCGAGGGGGTGCGGTGGCCGGACAGGATGCTGGCGGAGTCGGGATCGAAGTCGTCCCAAAGATCGACTCCGCGGCGTGGGGGCAGCAGATTCAGGCCCGGCTCGACCAGCCCGTCAATCGGGCCGGGCGCGCCCTGGGCCGCACCCTCGCCGAGGGCATGAAGGCAGGTTTCGCACCCCGTCGTCTCGAGGAGGCGATGCGGGACGCCTCCCCCCGGCTTCAGGTCGCCGGGGGGAGGCTTGGCCGCCAGATCGGCGCGGAGATCGCCCGCGCCACCAAGGCCGAGCTCGAAGCCAAGCTGCGGAACCTGCCCCGGGCCAACGTCAAGGTCCGGGTCGAGCTCGACGAGCCGTCCCTTCAGCGGGTCCGGCGCCGCATCGAAAGCCTGGGGCCGTTCACCGCGACGATCAACGTCGACGCCGACACCGCGGCGGCGATGGCGCGGCTGCTGGCGCTGCGCGCCGAAGCGGACCGGCTCTTCGGGCGGTCGGTCAACGTCACCGTCGGCGCGAACACCGCCCAGGCGGCCAGCGCGCTGACGATGCTCGGCCTGCAGATGGCCGCGCTGGCGTCCATCCCGATCGGCGCGACCATCGCCGCAGGTCTCGGCGGCATCGCCGCCTCGGCCGTCGCGGCAGGCGCCGGATTCGGTGGGCTGCTCGCCGTGGCGATCCCCGGAGTGAACCGGATTCGAGAGGCGCTTCAGGCGCAGAAGACCGCGCAGAACCAGGTCACCACCGCCACCCAGGCTGGGACGGTCGCGCTGAACGTCTCCGCGATCGCCGCTGCACAGGCCCAGCTCCGGGCGATGGCGATGGCGCAGGCCGAACGGCAGGTCACCAACGCCCAACGCGCCGCCCGCCAGGCCCAAGTCGACCTGAACGAGGCCCGCCGCCAGGGCGCCCGGTCGCTGCAGGACCTGCGGAACAGCGTCGTCGACGCCGGGCTCAGCCTGCGCGGCGACGAACTCGCCGTCCTGCGCGCCAAGCAGGCGCTCGACGCACTCAACGCCTCCCGCGAGGACGCCCTGGCCGTCCAGCGCGCACAGCTCGACCTGGCCAAGGCCAACACCACCCTCAAGGCGGTCCTGGCCGACCCCAAGTCGACCCAGCTTCAAAAGGATCAGGCCAAGCTCGCGGTCGACGCCGCCAAGGAGGCGCTGCGGCAGGCACAGGAGCAGCGCCGCGCCCGCGAGCTCGAACGCCGCGAAGCCAAGCTCGCCTACGAGCAGGCCGTCCAGCAGCTCAAACAGCAGCAGCTCGCCTACCGCAGACTCCGCCAGGACGAGGCCCGCGCGCGCCGAGAGGGCGTCGAAGGCAGCGAGGAGGTCCGGGCCGCCAAGGAACGGCTCAGGTCCGCGCTGCAGCAGGTCGCCGACGCCCAACGCGCCGTCCGGCAACAGCAGATCCAGGACCGCATCGCCGCTCTCCAAGCCGCTGACGCGCAACGGCAGGCCGCGGCGGCAGCCGACGGGACCAGCGCCGCCAACGTCAGGCTCGGCCGCGCCATGGACAAGCTCACGCCCGCCCAAACCGAGCTCCTCAAGGGCTGGCAGACCTTCAGCAAGGTCTACCGGGACTGGACCCGCTCCCTCGAGCCGGACGTCCTGCCCGTCCTGGCCGGCGGGCTCGCACTGACTGCCGGCCAGCTCGGCAAATTCAGTCCGATGATCAGGTCCAGCTCGGCCGCGTTCCTGATCCTGGAGGCCCGGGCGTCTGCCGCGCTCGACGGCCCCTTCTGGACCAAGTTCATCAACAACGTCGGCATCGCCGCCCCCGAAGCGATCCTGGAGTTGGGCAGCATCGGCGGGAACGTCTTCACCGGCCTCGGCGGCGTGATCAACGCGTTCCTGCCCTACACCGGCCAGCTCCTCGGCGCTGTCGACGACCTCACAGACGGGTTCGCCGACTGGGGCACCGAACTCGGCGGCTCCACCGGGTTCATCGTGTTCATGGACTACGCCGCCCGCACCGGCCCGCAGGTGGTCAGTGTGATCGGCGCGGTCGCATCAGCGTTCTTCCAGGTCGGGCAGGCACTCGCCCCGCTGGCAGGGGTACAGCTCGGCGTCATCCGGTTCCTCGCCGAAGGCATCGCCGACCTGGCCTCCAGCCACCCCCAGCTGTTCCAGCTCGCCGCGGCCGTCTTCCTGGTGAACCGCGCTCTGCGGATCCTGGGATTCACCAGCCTCATCGCCGGACTGACCGGATCCGGAGTCGCCGCCGGGGTCGCGGGCGCCGGGATGCTGCGGTTCGGCATGATCCTGCGGACCGTCGGCGGCGCCATGATGGGCGTCACCGGCCAGGCCGTCACGACCCGCATCGCGCTCCTCGGACTCGCCAAGGGCGCCGGACTGCTGCTGGCCTTCTACGCCGCGACCCAGGCGATCGACCACTACACCGGCAGCGCCGACCGCGCCAAACCCTCCACCGACGCGCTCCGCCAGGCCCTCATCGAACTTGGCCGCACCGGGCAGTCCAGCAACGACCTGCTAAAACAGTTCGCGGGCGACGGCATCGGCTCCATGGTCGAGCAGGCCCGCCAGCTCGCCGACCCCACCACCAGCCAGAAGGCCACCCAGTTCTTCTCCGGGCTGATCAACGGCCTGTACGGCGCGAACGGCATCGCTCAGCAGGCCAGGGAAAATTTCAAGGGCGTCGACCAGACTCTCGTCCAGATGGTTCAGGGCGGGAACGCCGCAGCGGCGAAGGCGGCTTTTGATCGGCTCCGCGACTCCCTGGTCGGCGCCGGGCTTGGCGTCAACCAGGTCAACAGCCTGTTCCCGCGATTCACGCAGCTCATGTACAGCGGCTCCGGCACCGCGGCTCTGTTCACCCAGCAGATCGAACGGCAGAACCGCGCGCTTTCTGCCAACGCGCGCGCGTTCGCGTCTGACCAGCAGCAGGTCATCGATTTCAACCAGGCGCTCAACGCGGGCCGCAACGCCTTGGACACCAACGGGCGCGCGTTCTGGGGCAATTCCCAGGCCGCCACCAACAACCGGTCCGCGATCCTCAACGGCGCCCGCGTGGTGCAGAACTACACCGACGACCTCGTCTCCAACAACCGCGTCACCGACGCCAGCATCCGCCGGATCAAGGACCAGCGCGAGCAGCTCATCCAGATGGCGCAGAAGTTCGGTCTTTCCCGCAAGGCCGCCGAGCGCTACGTCGACCAGCTCGTGAAGATCCCCAAGAAGACCTCCACCAATGTCAGCGTGAGCGCCAAGGGCAAGTTCGACATGAGCGGCCTTGGCAACCTGGGGCCCTTGTCCGACGTCCTCAGGGGCGTTTTCGGCAACGCGGGCGGCGGTTACATCCCCGGCGGCGGAGGCCCCCGCGACGACGGCTACCTCACTCGCATCTCCGCCGGAGAGATGGTCATCAACGCCCCGGCCGTGGCGCGGCACAAGCCTCTCCTGGCCTCGATCAACGACGAGGGAAACCAGGGCACCATCTACAAGGGCACCGGCTACAGCCGCGTCGGCGCCTTCGCGGGCGGCGGCATCGCCGCGTCCGCCCAACTCGCCCTCCCCGCGCCGCCGTCGCGGTCCGAGCTCACGATGGGGCCGCCTCCCGTCATCCCGGGATTTGCGGGCGGCGGTATCCCCAAGGAGATCCTCGCCCCCTCCTACCGCAAGGGCTACTCCTACGACGGCGAGGCCGCCCGCACCCTCGACAAGGCCCGCAAGGCCAACCTGGCCTACCTCGCCGGCACGTTCGGCTACGTCGGCGGCCAGACCGCCGTCATGGCCACGGTGCTGCAGCAGCTCCTGCAGGGCGGCTACGGCTCCGGCGCCAAGGCTGTGGCGTTCGCCAGAGCCCAGCTCGGCGAACCGTACGTGTGGGGCGCCGAGGGGCCGAGCACCTGGGACTGTTCAGGGCTGACCCAGGCCGCGTGGCGGCACGCCGGGGTGAACATCCCGCGCGTCACCTACGACCAGATCGCCTACGGTACGGCGTCGTCGCGCAGCCGAGCCATGCCCGGCGACCTGCTCTTCCCTCACCGGGGCCACGTCATGATGGTCACCGGGATGGGCGGATCCAAGGCCCTGATCCACGCGCCGCGGACCGGCGACGTCGTGCGGTACGCGCCGTGGCGAGACGGTGTGGTCCGGCACATCGCCGGAAAGGGCGGCTCGTACTACGGCGGCGGTTCGCCGAAGGCGTTCGCGAAGTCGCAGTTCGACGACATGGGGTGGGGCGCCGGGCAATGGCCGCCGTTGGACCGGCTCTGGCAACGCGAGTCCGGGTGGCGCTGGAACGCCCGCAACCCCTCCTCGGGCGCGTACGGGATCCCGCAGGCCCTCCCACCGGACA
Organism: Spirillospora sp. CA-294931; assembly: GCF_050946795.1. Lineage (GTDB taxonomy): Bacteria > Actinomycetota > Actinomycetes > Streptosporangiales > Streptosporangiaceae > Spirillospora. Next base: position 8,595,792 of record NZ_CP192006.1, on the reverse strand, counting down.
AGATGGCGTCGTTCGGGGCGGACTGGAAGACGAACTGGGCGACCCAGATCCGCTGGGGCCTGTCCTACATCGCCTCCCGGTACGGCACCCCCGCCCGCGCCTGGTCACACTCCCAGTACACCGGCTGGTACGCCGACGGCACCAAGTCCGCTCGACGCGGCCTGGCGTGGGTGGGGGAGCGCGGCCCCGAGCTCGTCGACTTCCGGGGCGGGGAGCGGGTGTGGCCGCACGAGGAATCGTTGCGGATCGCGGCCGCCGCCGGTGCTGCTCCCATCGAGCTCCTCGAAGTCCCGGAAGGGGGCGGCGAGACGCATATGCACGCTCACTTCGACGGGTGGACTCGCGCCGGAGTGCAGGCCGAGGTCGTCACCGCGTTCCACGCTCTGCAGGTCCAGGCCGCCGCGGCGCAGCGTGTCGGACGGCGACGGTAGGGGAGGGGCCGCATGCCGCTGCTCGCCGGAGCCCAAACCGGCCCTGGGCCTAACCCGCCCGGCTTCGACTGGCCGCAGCCGCTGCGACTGGTCTACATCGACCCCGACGGCGTTGAGTGGGATCTGTCCGACCTGGCCGGGCCGGTGCAGGTCACCGGAGTCGCCGGTATCGGGTCACCGCCGGTGTCGCTCGCCGGGTTCACTACGCCGTCCGGCGCGATGCTCGCGCAGAACTACCGTGGCACCGGCCGCGCCGTAATCGTCGGTATCATTGCGGGAGCTGACACCCAGGCCGAGTTCCTGGAGCTCCAGGACCGCCTGGCGGACGCGCTGTGGACTGAGCGGCTCGGCGAACCCGCCCCCGGCACGCTGCGGGTCCAGCGCCCGGACGGCACCGCCCGCCAGCTCCGCGTCCTTGTGACCGCAGGCCCGGAACAGGCCGACGACGACCGCGACAAGAGCGGCCTCACCTGGACGTCCTTCCCGATCACGTTCCGGTCCATCGACGCCTTTTGGGCCGACGCCGCCCCGACCGTCCTGACCTTCCAGAGTGCAACGGGAGCGGCCGGGGTCCCGCCGATGCCGCCGGTGGCGCTGGCGCCCTACGCCGTCCTGGGAAACCTCACCGTCACCAACACCGGCAAGGCCGAGACCTGGCCCCTCTGGAAGATCACGGGCCCGGGAACGCCGACGCTGACCAACACCACCCTGGGCCGCGCCTTCGGGCTGGATGTCGCGCTCAGCGCAGGCGAGACCGTCACCATCAACACCGGTCCCGACGGCGAAGCGTACGCCATCGACCAAGACGGCGACGACCGGTGGGAGGACCTCGTCAAATCCAGCCCCCGCGACCTGTGGCCCCTAGTCAAAGGCACCAACCAGCTCAATCTCGTCCTCGCCGGATCATCCGCCGCATCCAAGATCGAACTGTCCTACGTCCGCCGCTGGCTGCGAGCCTGAGGAGGGAGCGCCGTGGCCATCACCGTCGAGCCCCTCACCACAGCCCTGGCGAAGCAGAAGCCGCTGCCGTGGATGAAGCTCGACATCAACACGGTCCGCTACAACCAGGTCGCAGCGTTCACCCTCACCCTCCCCGCAGTCGACCGCGCCTGGGACCTCGTCGACTTCGACGCCGACGGTGTCCTGAAACCCAAAGCCGGATTCCTGATCGACTGGAACGGCGTCTTCGAACTCCCCTGCAAGGCCGAGCAGGCCAACCTGTCCCGAACCATCGACGACGCCGGCAACATCACCGAGACGATCGTGTTCTCCGGCGGCGACTTCCTCAGCCTCCTCGCCGACCGCATCGTGTTCCGCAACCCCGCCCTGCCGTGGACGGGGCAAACCGTCGGGACCAGCACCGTCACCGGCAAAGCCGAGACCGTCATCAAGCAGATTGTCACCGGCAACCTAGTGACCGCAGGCGACACCACTCGCCGCGTCCCCGGCTTCGCGGTCGCCCCCGACCTGGCGCGCGGCGGCGACGTCACCTACACCATCGTCATCAAGGACCCGGCCGCGACCGGCGTCGACAAGACCGCCACCATCGGCGACACGGTGATGGACATGGTCCGGGCCGTCGCCCGCCAGTCCGACATCGGCGTCCGCATCGACCTCATCAACGGCCAACTGGTGTTCGACTGCTTCATTCCCCGCGACCTCACCGAAAAGGTCGTGTTCAGCGAACGACTCGGGAACCTGCGCGCCTGGAACATCACCGACGCCACCCCCACCGGCAACGCGATCCTGGCGCAGTCCGGGACGCCCACCGGAGCTTTCACGACCGGGACCGGACCTGGCGCGACCGACCCGTGGCGGCGCGTGGAGAGCTACTCCGACCAGACCTCCACCATCGACGCCGCGCAGCTCAACCAGGCCCGCCTCGACGAGCTCGCCAAAGGCGCCGCCGCCACCAAGATCAACCTGACGGCCGTCGACATCCCCCGTTGCCGGTTCGGCCGCGACGCCCCCGGCATCCAGGGCTACAGCCTCGGCGACCGCGTCGCCGCCGACATCCGCGACGGCGTCGTCTACACCGACATCGTCTCGGCCGTCCACCTCACCGCCGACGGCACCAGCGCCACCTACACCGAGACCGTCACCCCGACCATCGGCCGCGCCGACGACACCGCCGCCGACGACGCCACCGACACCGCACAACTCGCAGCCCAGGTCCGCCGCCTCGAGCAGGCCCTGCGCAACCTGCGCTGAACCTGCAGCGATCACGCCCCGCGCCAGGGGGCGCCGACTGCCTCCACCCGGCCACCGACCCGAGAAAGGAGGCGCCGCATGGCGCTGAACGACGCCTACCCGACCAGCTCCACCACCCTGACGACCATGGCCCAATGGGAGGCGTTCTTCCGGGGCATGTCCGCCAGCGGCATCGTCGCCGGCGTCCTCAACGAGTTCGAGCCCAGCCTCGACACCGGCGCCCGAGCCGCCGTCATGGCGTCGGGCGCAGCCGAGATCCGCGGATTCCACGTGGACGGCCCCACCCCCACCGCGACACCCATCCCTGACCCGTCCGCGCAGAATCGCGTTGACCGGCTCGTCCTCCGCCTCGACCGGGCTGCCGCTACCGCCGCCGGATGGATCACGCCCGTGGTCATCCCCGGCACGCCTCATGCCACCAACCCGCAGCCACCGCCCCTCATCCAGGGCGACATCGGCACGTTCGACCTGCCGATTTCCCGGTGGACGTCCACCGCCGCTGGCAGCCTCGCCAACCTGGTCGACGAGCGGATCCTCAAAATGGGGCCGCCGCTCGTGTTCTTCTCGTGGGCACGACCCCCCGCCGCCATTCGACGCATCGGCACCGAGATCGACACCGGCCGCACCCTGCGCGCCGATGGCACCGCGTGGGTTCCGATCACCGACGACACCGGCTGGGTGTCGCTGACGCCGCTGACCGGGCCAGACAAAGCGGCGTGGACGCCGAACTCGGTGTGCCGGGTCCGCAGGGTCAACGAGACCGTCCACGTCCGGATCGCCGTGAAGCGGTGGAACAGCAGCGCCCTCACCCTTGCGGACGCCGACGGGTCCGCACCCATCACCCTCCCCGCCGGGTTCCGTCCCGAGATCGACGAGCTCGGCGGCGGCTTCCACTCCCGTTCCCCGGTCCAGCTCCGCGTCGAGAGCACGGGCCACGTGCGGATCTTCCCGCTGGAGAGCGATATCCCCGCTGGCCGCACCGTCCAGGCCAGCGCGCAGTTCCTCATCAACTAGAGAAGGGGGCGACATGCGGCATCCGTTCGGGCAGACACCTTCGGACTGGACCTTCACCGTGGGCGCCAGTAACGTCCCGGTGCTCGCCGGGGCGGTCACCCTGACCATGTGGTCGGCCGCCTCCGGCGGCGTCCAATACACCGACCTGCTCGACTCCACCGGCGCAGCCGTGTCATCCATCGTCACCGGCACCGGAAGCCCCCTGCCCATCGGCACCATCCCGGCCTTCAGCGGCCCCGAGGAAATCACGACCTTGTGGGCCGACGCGGGCGGCGGCATCCGCTACCGCCTGGTCGCCAACGACGTCGGTGACCTCCTGGGCGGCAAACTCGACCGCGCGGGCGGCGCCATGCTCGGCGAACTGCGCCTGCTGGACGACAGCCCCGCAGCCTCCGAGGACTACGTCGACGACGCGATCGCCGCAGCGGGTGTCGGCGGGGCGCCGTCCATCCTTCCGTGGAACATGACCGGAATCCTGTCGGTGCGGACCGGGACTTCCCGTCTCTACAACGACGTCGGCCGCGCCCTGACGATAGGGACCGTGCGCGCCTCCGCCGCCGTCGCCCCTGCCGGGCAAGCGATCATCGTCGACGTCCACAAGAACGGCACCACGATCTACACCACGCAGGCCAACCGCCCCCAAATCGCCGCTGGGCAGGTGACCGGCACCGGCGGCGTCCCCGAGGCCGCGACGTGGGCGCCGGGCGAGTACCTCACCGTCGACATCGACCAGGTCGGCACCACCACCCCAGGCAGCGATCTGACCATCACGGTCCCGGCGACCTGACATGGCAGCCCCCGTAGCGCACACCGGCGCCGGCAACGTCACCACCGCCACAGCAGCCAGCGCCACCATCGTGGTGCCCAAACCCAGCAACGTCGCCGACGGCGACGTTCTGGTCGCGATCGTCAACCACTCCATCACCGGCGCCACGTTCGACACCGTCCCGGCGGGCTGGACGCAAGCCGCTCTCTACAACACCGTCCGGGCCACCGGAATCTGGACCAAGCCGATCCCCAGCGCGGCCGCCGAGACCGCCACCGACTACACCTGGCACGCCACCGGCGGTTCCGGCCGCATCGGCGGCCTCATCCTCCGCGTGACCGGCGCCGACGGAACCAACCCCGTCGACGCCGTCGGCGCAGGCGTCGGCACCGGCACGTCCTCGATCGTGGCGCCGCAAGTCACCGCCGTCGACGACGAGGCGCTGCTGATCGCCGCCTACTCCTCCTACATCGCCTCGGCCACCCCCACCACCATCACCAAACCCGCGCCGATGACCAACGTGGGCGGCTGGTCCACCAACGGCGGCGCCTCATCCAGCACGACCTTCCTGGCCTGCCACGAAACCCTGGCAGCCAGCGGCGGCACCGGCACCCGCACCGCCACCGTGGCGCCCGCGGGCAGCGGCGCCGCCGCCATCATGATCACGCTCAAGCCCGGAACGGTCGACCCGCCGCCCGCCGCGCCCGTCGCGCACACCGGAGCCGGCGACACCAGCACCGTGACGGTGGCGAGCTCGGCGGTGCTGCGGTGCCCGCGTCCGGCCAACACCGCCAACGGCGACGTGCTGATCGCGGTTCTGTTCCACCGCAACTCCGGGCCAGCGTTCGCCACCAGCCCCCCGGGCTGGACGGCCGCCCCGGTCTCCTACACCGCCAACGGCGTCCTGGCCATGTACTGGCGGCACATCAACCACGCCGCCACCGAACCCGACCACTACACCTGGCGCAGCCCGAACGGCGCCGCGCGCGGCGCCGCCGTGATCTTCCGCGTGACCGGAGCGGCCCCACCGACCGCCTCCGGCGGCCCCATCGACTCGGCCGGGACCGCGACCGGCTCGGGCAGCTCGACGATCGTGGCTCCGGCCACGACCGTCGCGGCACCCGCCGCTCTGCTGGTTGGCTGCTACTCCACCACCGCCAGCACCCCGACCGCCCCCGAGATCTCGCCGCCGCCCGGCATGGCCCAGGCCGCCGCCGTCCCAGTCGTCACCGGAAGCGCCGCCGCGTTCCTCCTCGTCGCCACCCAGGCCCTGGCCGCGTCCGGCTCGAGCGGCACCCGCACCGCGACCGTCGCGCCAGCCGCCAGTAGCGCGGCTGGTTTCCTCCTGACCCTGGCCCCCGCAGGTCACGGCACCGCCCAGCCGCCGCAGCTTCGCGGCCGCCTCACCGGCGGCGTCACCCACAACGCCGCCAAGGCCACCGCCGCCACCGCGTTCGCCGCCACCGTCAGGTTCGCGTGGTCGACCAGCCCCGACCTGGCCTCACCTACCTACACCGCGCCCGTCAGCCCCGACCGCGACGGCCTCGCCGCCGCCGCCCTGACCGGCCTTGCCCCGGACACCACCTACCACTGGGGCGTCGAGCTCGACGGCACCCTCAACACCACCGCCACCTCGAAATTCCGCACGCACCCCACCCCGGGAGCCGCGGCCTCGTTCAGCTTCGCCGCCGGGTCATGCGCCGACACCGACACCGACCACGAGGTCTTCGACGACATCCGCACCCGGACCGGCCCGACCGGACAGCCCGCCCGGTTCCTCGCCCACTTGGGCGACATGCACTACCAGGACATCGGCGTAGATGACGAGGCGTGGGCGCTGGGCTGCGTCCTGAACGTCCTCGCCAGCCCGAGACAGCAAGCGCTCTACAGCACGGCCCCGCTGGCCTACACCTGGTCCGACCACGACTTCGGCGGCTCCAACGTCGCAGCGGCCTCGCCGGCCGCCGCAGCAGTCCAGGCCATCTATCGCCGCGCCTTCCCGACGTACACGCTGCCCGTTGACGGCGTGGGGATCTACCAGTCGTGGCGGATCGGCCGCGTCCTGTTCGTGATGACCGACGGCCGGTCTTACATGTCCCCGATCGCCGACCCCGACAACGCCGCCAAGACCAAACTCGGCGCCCTCCAGAAAGCCTGGTGGAAGAGCCAGGTCACCACACCCGGCATCGGCCTGGTCGTGTGGCTGCACGAGGACGCCTGGCACAACGCCTCCACTTTCACCGGCGACGACACCTGGTCCGCCTACCAGACCGAGCGTGCCGAGCTCGCAGCCCACATCCAGGCCAACGCCGTGCCGCTCCTCTACATCCACGGCGACATCCACGCGCTCTCCCACGACGACGGCAGCCACGTCCCTGGCAGCTTTCCGCTGGTGAGCATCAGCCCCCTGGACCAGACGACCTTCGTGGGGAACGGCGGCCTGACCAGCGGCCACTACCCCGACCCCGTCTCGAACAGCCAGCACTCCCAGCAGTACGGCTGGTTCGACGTGATCGACGACGGCACACAGATCGTCGTCCGCTACCAGGGCGTTTCCGGCGGAGCTGTCGTACAGCGCGTCGACATGTCCTGGGGCATTGACCGCCGCATCGGATGGGGGACACCTCTATGACCAGCCCGGACCCGCTCGGCGTGCAGATCGGAGCGCGCGAGATTTACGACGAGGTGAAGAGCGCGCGCGACGAGGTCCGCGCGGTCGGATCCAAGGTCGACCGCCTGGTCGACGGCCACGACGGGCTGCGCTCCGACATCGACGACGTCCGCACCGACCTCGCCGACCACGAAACACGAATCCGCAGCGTCGAGCGCGCACGGTGGCCCCTGCCCTCGCTCGGAGTGCTGCTCGCCCTCGGCGCCTTGATAGCCGCTGTGATCCCGCTTCTCAGCAAAGGAGCATGAACATGGACATCATCACCCGCGCCGAATGGGGTGCTCGCGCCCCCCGTTCACGATCCACCACCAGTTGGTCCGCACGGCGGGAGTTCGTCGTGCACTACTCCGAAGGCCCCACCGACCAGTCCGTGAAGAGCATCCAGAACTTCCACATGGACTCTCGTGGATGGTCTGACATCGGTTACAACTTCCTCGTCGACAACAAGGGCCGCATCTATGAGGGACGCGGCTGGCTCGTGATCGGGGCCCATGCGACGGGGCACAACACCTCGGGTATCGGGGTGTGCTTCATCGGACGCGACGGCGACGCCACGGACGCGGCCAAGAAGGCGATCCGGTGGCTGTACGACGAGGGTCGCAGCAAGGCCGGGCACCCGTTGTCCAAGAACGGGCACGGGCAGCTCAGCGGGAACTCGACGAACTGCCCCGGCAAGCAGCTCCTGTCGTGGGTGAAGGCGGGCATGCCCGCTCCCGGGGGCGGCGACCCCACGCCTCCCGGGCCGCCCAAGTGGCCCGGACGGTACATCACGCAGCCCCCGATCATGCGGGGTGACGACGTCCGGACGTGGCAGGCGCAGATGAAGAAGATCGGCAAGTCGATCGACGTGGACGGCGCGTACGGGCCCAAGTCCGAGGCCGTGTGCCGGGCGTTCCAGAAGGAGCGCAAGCTCTCGGTGGACGGCATCATCGGGCCCGACACGTGGGCCGCCGCCTGGAATGGGCGGAGGTAGAGCACCGTGCGGGATCTCAAGGGTCGGGCGTCGGAGACCCAGCACATCGCTCGCTTCTTTGACTACGAGCACCTGCCGCCGCCGCTCTGGCAAATATCGGCGTTGTGCCACGACGTGGCCGACGGGATGATCGCCGCCCTCCCAGACGGCCCGGAATTGACGGCCGGGCTTCGCAAGCTGCTGGAGGCGAAGGACTGCTTCGTCCGCGCGGCGCTACCGCCTAAGGAGTGATCATGTACGACAGCATCATCCGTACGACTGTCCCGCTGATCGTGGCCGTGCTGCTCGGCCAGGCCGCGCGCGTCGGTCTCGACCTCGACCCGGGCGCGGTGACGTCGATCGTCACGACCGTGATCGGCGCCGTCTACTACACGGCCGCGCGAGCGCTGGAGCAGCACATGCCGACGGCTGGCCGGGTGCTGCTCTCGGCGGGTCTTGCGACTCGGGCCCCGGAGTATCACCGGCCTCGGTAGGCTACGCAGCGTGACGACGGCGGCCCGTCTCTTCCGGGGGGAGAGACGGGCCGCTTCGCTGTGCTCGGGTCAGGCGAGGTCGTCAGTGTGCCTCGACATGCCCGCGAACTGTGCAGGGTCCTCTGCGTGGGGCCGGGATGCTGGGGAGGCGGGCGGGCGAGGCGGCAACCGGACGCGGTTCCCGCTTTCAGGGCTCATAGGGCCCGAGGTGGTCCAGCGCGTTGTCTCTGGATACCGCTGCTCACCCGCCTCCAGTCAGGGGGCACGTCTTGCCGATGGGGAGGCCCGGGGCGGGTGACGTCGCGGCGAGCTCGCGGGGGGCTCTGAATGCCTGCTCTTCCCGGTAGAGGGTGCCGGTTGCCAGGCAGTGGTGCAGGCAGCGCAGGAGCCGTCCGTACAGATTGCGCAGTGCGGCGGCGTAGCGGTCGCCGCGCTCGCGGCGCCGGTCGTAGTAGGCACGGCAACCCGGAGAGCGGGTCAGGCTCGCGAAAGCCCAATGGTGGCCGGTGACCTTGAGGACCCTGTTGGCGATGTGGCGTTGGGTGACCCCATGGGACCCTCCGCTGGCCCAGGTGATGGGTGCGGCACCAGCGTAGGCACACAGCCCCTTGGCGGTGGCGAACCGGGTGGGGTCATCGCCGATCTCCGCTAGGAGCCTGGCTCCGATGATGGGACCCACGCCAGGGAAGGACCGGTAGATCGGCGCCTGCTCGTGAGCCTGGAATGCTTCTGTGAGCTGGTCGGCGAGGCTCTCCACCAAGGCGGTGGACTGGTTCAGCATGGCCAGCACAGCCAGCATCGAGTGGCCCATCGCCTCCTCGACCTGGAGTGGCTGGCGCAGTTGCTGTACCCGGAAAAGGGTGTGCAGGCGTGCGGCGTGGTCGTCGATCTGGCGGGTCCGCCCGGCGCCAGCCAGTATCGCTGCGAGCTGGCTGCGGCGCAGCCGGGTCGCGGTGGCCGGAGTGGGCGCCGCGGCCAGGACGGCGCGGGCCTCGGCACGCAGCAGGTTGGTGGGGAGCGTCGCCCACGCCTGCAGAGCGGCCGGGTAGTAGTCCGTGAGATGGCTGCGCAGCCGGTTGGCGTAGTAGCGCTGGTCCCGCAGGGCTCGCAGATGCGCCCGGGTGAGCTGCTTGAGTGCGGCGGCCCGGGGCGAGGGCGTCCACAGCGGGCGGTGCTGATCGCCGTCGATGCGCAGGATGTTGGCCAGCATGCGCGCGTCGCCCGCGTCGTCCTTGCGCTTGGCCGGATTCAGCCGGCCTCGGTATCGCGCAGCCATGGCGGGGTTCAGCGCCACGACAGGCTGCCCGGCGCCGCGCAGGGCTTCTACCAAGAGCCCGCGGCTGGTCTCGATCGCGACCGGTACGCGTTTGCGGCTGTGCCGGTGGCTGCTGTTGACACCGGGGCCCAGCAGCCGCAGGAGTTCCTTGACCCCGTCAGGGGTCTCAGGAATACGGCCGCGGGCGATCACTGACCCAGCTGCGTCCACGACGGCGATCTCATGGCCGTGGCGCTCAGACCAGTCGATCCCGGCCCAGTACCTGGGCATCGGTGCCTTGTCCTCCGTGGAGAAAGAAAGCGGGGGGAAGGGGCTGGTCCCGTTCTCGCTTGAGTGCTGACGGCACGGGTTCGCAATAGGGACCAAGCCCCATGAACCCTATAGGTGCATGGGTCTGCAGCGGGGAGCTTTGCGGTACCGCGACCTAGCGGGGCGCTCTGCCCCACCCCGTCCAGGCTCGACGTCATGGAATTGATCGGTTGCCAGGAGGGGCGCTCCTTCGAGGCGAAGCGCCCTGAACAAACGGAACCTGGCCAGGGCGCTATGGTGCTGCCTTCGTTATCCCTTCACGGCCCGGCACGCCCTACAGCGGCAGCGGTACCACCGGTACCCCATCGGCGTCCCGTGCGGTGTATCCGCTGGCGCCGCCTCCCGCTGCGCGCGGTCAAGCGCGGTGGCGAACGCCGAATCGACGCCCGCCCGGCCGTACACCGCTTGCTGTGTCAGACCGACCGCTGCGGCTGCCTCGGGCACGCTCGCGCCTTGCCTGATCGCGTCGACGACGGCCTGTTGGACTCGTGCGCTGAGGATGGCGGCGGCGATCTCGCGTCGCCACTGCCGGGAATGGTCGGCATGAGCCCGCCGCGCCTCTGTATCGCGGGCGCCGTAGCGGTATCGCGAAGTCGGAGCGTACATGGCAACAGACTGCCCTCCCCGCACGCGCGGGGAGGGCAGTCTTCCAGATGTGGTCAGCGGACGCGGCGGATGGGGCCGCTGGACTCCTTGCTCCAGCCGGTGTACTTGGCCGTCCGGCAGCTCTCGGCGTAGCGCTCCAGTTCGGGGAGTATCTGTTCCCAAAGAGTGGCCGCGCGGTCCTTGCGCTCGGCCATGACGGACTCGTCGTCCCCGGGCCGGACGAGGTGGTCGGTGTTGGCGATGCTGTAGGTCTCGTTGTACAACCCCCCGAAGGGCGCGATGCCCTCGGCGGCGACCCGGAAGTCGAAGGCGTCGGCGTCGCCGTATGCGTCGCGGGCGCGCGCGATGATCGTCGCGGCCGTGTGCGTGAGGTCCGGGGACATGTCGCTCTCCTGAATGGGGACGATGCGGGCGGCGGGCTTTGCCGTAGCGGGCGATGACCGTTCGGTCGTGCACCGGCGGGTTAGGCCCGAAGGTGATCCACCCTGTGGCCGAGCGGCGCCAAGAAGTCCGCGAGGTCAGCGCGGGCAGCGCTGCGAATCATCTGTTGGTCGTCGCCAGTGACGGTGACTTCCAGGTCGTGGGGCGGGTCGACCTGGCTGCGCTCCAGGCCGTCTGCGAAGCACACCATCGCGTGGACGTCGTCGCGTCCGGTGTGGCTGCGGACCTGCTCCAAGTGGGCGGTCACCCAGCCGCGAACGTCAGGGGTCGCGAGACCGGGAAGGTCTGCGACGCGGTCGTAACGGACTCCGTCCGGGTTGACCTGGCCGAGCCTGTTGTGTGGCACGGGCGGCGTGTAGCTATCCCACATGATCTTGATGACGACAAGCGCCATGACAGGCTCCAGAATTCGCTCGATGCTGGTACGGGTCCCTGCTCGACGATTAGGTCGGGGGTCGGGCGCCCCCGCTCCCCTTCGGGTGGACGGGGGGTTTCGCTTTGCTCAAGGTCACGCTTTCAGGGTGACCGTGTACTCCTCAAAGGGATCGTCGGTGGCAGCCGTGACGAACTGACGGACCTCTTGGAGTGTGACCGTTCGCCCGTCCGCAAGCACCACGTGATGGCGGAGGACCTTCGTGTGGTCCTTGACGCCGGTTCCGTAGACGCGTCCCCCCGGCGCGGGAATCCTTCTCTCGGCGGCGTCGTGGCCGGTAACCGTGGTCTCGTGGGTGACCGCGTCCCGCAGAGGGTGCCAGGACGCTCGATCGGCCCAGTCCTGGGCCCTGTTCGCGGCACCGAACACCAGCGTGAGCACCTCGGCAGCGGCGGGGGCGAGAGTGGAGGGGATGTCGGCCTGCTCATCCCACAGCCACCGCCCGAGCGTGGCGCCCCCGTCATCCCAGAGCTGCCAATCACCGCGGCCGACATGGGCGTGGACGCACCGGGGGCCGCTGTCGGCGCACACGACCACGGCGCCAGCGAGTTCGCGAGCACGCTCGGCGCTGTCCGTGACGGCCAGGCGGCCGTGGCTCTCGCGCAAGATGATCCTGGTCGCCGTGTCGGAGATGGTGTCGCGTTCAGGCGTTGCGTTCATTGGATGGCTCCTTGATGACGGCGCAGGCGCTTGAGGAGGAACCGGTGGCGGTGCGCGAGCCGGTCCTCCTGCTCGGTGATCTCCCGCTCCCAGGCGTCCAGCCGCTTGGCGCGGGCGTCGGCTTCGGCCGTGGCCTCCCAACCGGGAACCCGAGCGTCGCCAGCGCGCGGGACGCCGAGCAGGAACTCCATGTACGGAGTGAGAAGCGTCAGGTGCTTTTCGCATACGCGCGCGAGACGGGCCAGGCCGAGCGCGCTGGCCGGGCAGCCCTTCGCCTCACACAGGCGAATGACTGTTTCGTCGCCCCCGGCGGGTTCGAGGTCGATGCTGTAGCGCAGGCCGTGGACGTTGACGATGACCAGTTCCCCGGCCGAGTCTTCGAGGAGGACGGGCAGGGGCCCGACGTCGTCGTGGTCGATCGAACCGAACGCGCCTGCGTCGTCGTCGGCCGCGACAGTCGCAAAGAGGCGGGCGGCGGCGTCCAAGCCGATACGGATGCGCTCACCGTCGGCGGTGTTGATCTCTTCGCCAGTCGCCGCGTGGGCGAGCAGCGTGGCGAGAGTGGTCATGGGGATCCTTTGCTCGAAGGGCGGACGGACGTTGCCTTCGCGCCGGTCAGTCGGTGCTCAAGGTCGGCCACCGGGACGACGCCGTGACGGGTGACGATCTCCTCGACGATGGCGTCGGTGGCGAGGCTGACCCGGTCGCGCAGGTCGCTGGAGGTGAAGGTCATCCTGGGCTCTCCTTCGTGGCAATGTTCCAACGGTAGGTCGCGGGTCGGACGGTAGGGGGAGGATCGGGCCGGTGGCCGGACGCGGCCGGAAACCCCTCCCCAGAGGGCCAGGCCCTTCGCACCTGGATTGGCCGCGCGCAGTGCCGCTGACATAGGAGTACCGGCCGGGGCCATCGAAAAGGCGCTCAAGAACCTTCGGGGCGTCGTAGTGATACTTCACCCGGCGCAGCGGCGCTGCGCGGGCCAGCTCCCGTCGAAGCACGCCGTCGTCCATGTCCAGAACCAGCCAGGGCCGCCTTCGCTGGGAGTGGAGCAGAGCGCTCATCGGGGCTCCTGCGGCGATGTGGTGGCGGTGAGATCGGCGAGAGCGTCAGCCAAGTCGGCAGCATCACGTAGGGCCTGCGCCAGATCCCGCCAGGGCGCCGGGTTGCCCCGGTCGGCCTGCGCTCGGTGGTATCGCTCCTGAACGTGCTGCTCACGACTGGCCGGGTCGAGGTAGGCGATCAGTTCATCCAGTGTGCCTTCGATGCGGCGGTTCAGCTCGGGGCTAGTGATCATCATGCTCGTAATCCCTTTCGTGGGACTCTGGCGTCCTGGGGTGGGCCAGAGTGGGGATTCAGAGTTCGGTGCGGCAGCGGTCGGCGTGGAGGAGGCCGAGCGCGAATCGGCTTCTGTCCCTGGTGTGCCGGATCTCGAGGTCTCGCCCCGTCTTCATGTCGGCGAGCATCGCGACCGAGACGGGACCCTCGATGTCGCCGTACGGGTCGACCTCTGACTTGCGGAGGTGGTCGACGACGGTGACGCTTCGGACTGGGGACCCGTGTGTGCAGGTCGGCAGGGAGTCGGGCTCGTCCGAGTAAACGACAGTTGTCAGGGTAGTGTCGCTGGCGAGGTTGTTGATCTTGTCCATGCGTCTACCTGGGGTCTAGTGGTTGTTCGGTTCTGGTGGGCTCGGAGAGCCTGCGTCAGGCCGGTTCGGAGACCGACCTGACGCAGGGCCTAGGCGCCCGCGACCTTTCGGTCTTCGACCAGGCGGAGCCGGTCCCCGGCCAGCCGGATTCGTACGTCACGATCGACAAAGCTCATGAAGCGCCGGTAGTCCATCTCGGGGGCTGCTGCCATTCGCATGGCCTTCGCGTAGACGGCGAGGGTCGTGGGGTGCTCGGCGGCCAGGCGATCGGTGAGGGCGTCGAACAGGACGCGAACCGCGCGCGTGGGTCGGATCTGCGGGTTCTCGTCGATCATGTCGGCCGCAGCTCTGGCGATCATGGTGTGGATCCGTCGCAGAGTTTCGCGGGCCTCGAAGGGGTAGTTGGCCTCGAAGGGGCGGGCGATCTTTTCCGTCGTCATGCTTCGAGTGTATGGGGTCCCCATACAGTTTGTCTACCCACCCCTTACACTTAGCTCATGGAGTCACGTAATCCCACCGATGACGAGATAAAACAGCAGGTCAACGAAGCAGTGCGCAGCTTTAGTGGCACATTCATGGACATCGAAGACCCGGCAACCCGCGGCCGTGCCCTAACCGCCCTGCTTGAAGCCATCCCCGACCTGCAGGCCGACCTCCGCGGGGCCCGCCAGAGCGACGTCCTGCAGCTGCGGCGCGCCGGTCTAAGCCATGCCGAGGTGGGCGCGGCGATTGGGACCTCGCGTGGGCGCGCCGCGCAGATCGCCGACGGCCGCGCCGGTGGAAAGGAGGCGAAAAGAGAGCCCATCTCCGGTGGGCAAGGCAGCCATGCGTGATCGCCTGACCGGACCGTAGACCGATACCCGGAGACGATCACCCGGACGGGCGAGGTACTCAGGCTCGGAGGGCGTACGCGAGCAGCCGATGACGGACTGCCGCTCAGTCGACCCGAAGACGCGGGCAGGCCCGAGGTAGCTGTCGGTGGGTGAGTCCACCGACGATCGAGGTTCCTCGCACGACGTGCCCCGCCATAGATCGCGAAGTTCTGGGAGGGCGGTGGACGGGTGGGTACGACAGGCTTGTGCGCCGCTACAACGAACGCTTGGCCGAGGTGGACGTCGCCGCGGACGCGGAAGAAGACGTACCACCGATGGGGTGGACGTGGCGCGGCCGCCGCTACCGCGTGACCAGCGTTCTGGAGCACTGGGTGGAGACGGGCGAGTGGTGGCTGCGAGACGACGGCCAGTTCCCCCGTGTGCGGTTCTGGCGCCTGGAGGCGGCCAGCAACCATGGCCAGGGCGTGGTCGAGATCGCTCATGACAGCAGCGAGGATGCCTGGCGGATCGTGGGCGTCCTGGACTGAAGCCAGCTCGCCGCCCTGCCCTCGCGCAGCGTGCTGTCGCTTGTCGGCCCCCGTCCCGCGCCGCGCGGGGGCAGGTGTTCGTGCGGCTCGAGCGGGCAAGACTGCAGGTGAGAGGGGCGTGGCGGGACGAGGTGTTCGGGGGCTTGCCACGTCATGCATATCCGCCGTCCTGTGCCGCCGATGCTCGCCCAGTCCGTCGACGATTTCCCTGAGAGCGGCGATTGGGTGTACGAGCCGAAGTTCGACGGGTTCCGCTGCCTGGCTCTGTGTGTCGGTGGCCGCGTCGAGCTGTACTCCCGGGCCCTGACCCAGTTGACCAGGTCGTTCCCCGAGACGGCTGTGGCGCTCAAGGCGACGGTTCCGGCCGGGTCCGTCCTGGACGGTGAACTCGTCCATTGGTCGCCGGCGACCGGCCGCCTCGACTTCGCCGTACTTCAGCAACGTCTAGGCGTCGGTCACCGCCGCGCCGCCCAGCTTGCCCAGGCCAAACCCATCAGCTACGTGGTGTTCGACTGCCTTGAGGCGCCGGGGCACGGCGATCTGCGGTCGCGTCCGCTGCACGAGCGACGCCGCGTCCTGGAGGAACTGCTGCGCGACGCCGACGGCACCGGCCTGGTGCTGCTGTGCCCCCAGGAGACCTCGGAGGCCCGCGCTCGGATCTGGCTGGAGGTGCTGGTCGACCAGGCGGTGGAGGGGGTGCTGATCAAGGCGGCTGACGGGAGGTACCGGCCGGGGGTGCGGGGCTGGTACAAGCTCAAGCACTACGACGAGACCCTGGCGGTCTGCGGCGGCTACACGGGCTCGCTCTCGGCGGTGCGGGGGCTGCTGCTGGGCCGGTTTCCGTCGGACGGGGGCCGGTTGCGGATGGTCGGCCGGACCGGTCCGCCACCGGCCCGGTTGCGCAGCGAGCTCGCCGCGCAGTTCGCGGCTCGAGCGCTGGCCACCGCCAGCGCCGAGCACGAGCATCCCTGGCCGGCCGAACTACCCGCGACCTGGGCCAGTGGCCTGCCCAAGTCTGGTGCGCCGCTCGCCTACGTGCGGGTGGAGCCGACGCTGGTGGTGGAGGTGGCGGTGGACATCGCCACGGCGCATGGCCGTTGGCGCCATCTGGCCCGCCTGGAGGACGTGCGTCCCGACCTTCACCCAGGACAGGTCCCGCTCGATCTCGACGTGGAATAGCTGTCCGGCGCGCCCTCAGGCTGGTGCCGTTCGGGCCGCGTCCCTGACCTGGGCGAGCGCCGCGTTCGGGTTGGGCTGGTCGGTGACCCAGGGATGGGTGTAGATCTCCAGAAGGGTCTTGGCCCGCTGCGCGCGTGCGGCGTCCAGCGGTCCCCAGTCCACGGCCGCCCCATCGACGATCTCCACGCCGCTGGGTAGTGCGGCGTCGATCTCCTCACACCGCCGCCCGAGGTCATCGAACTCGCGTCGCAGGCGGATCAGGTCGTCCGGTATGTCGCTCACGGGCTCATGCTACGCCGGGTGTTCCGCAGGTCAGGGCTGCGCTCGAGGCGCTACCGCTGCTGGGTGGCGCCGGGCCAGCCGTGCACGGTGAGTGGGGTGTTGGTGAGGTAGGAGTTGATCCCTGCGGCGGGGTAGTCGATGGTGTTGGACGGCAGGACGCGCGGATCGCACCACAGCAGCTTCCCGCATTTGTGAGGTTCGGTGTTGCGGGGTTCGCCGTCCCAGCGGGCGGTGGCGAAGAAGAACCCGATGCGGGCCAGGTCGTGACGCTGGTGGTGGTGCACGACCGCGACCAGCCGCAGGTCGGCGGGATCGGCGTGAACGCCGGTTTCCTCGGCGAGTTCGCGGGCGGCCCCGGCCGGGATCGTCTCCCCGTCTTCCAGGTGGCCGGAGGGCAGGTGAAGCATGCCGTCGCAGTAGCCGGTGTTCTGCCGCTCCAGCAGCAGGATCTCCTCTGCGCGTTCAAGGATCACGTGGACGTCGATCGTCGCTGTGTACCGGTCGGTCATGGTCCCCCGCTGTGGTCTGCTTGGCCGTGCCGGGGACCGAGCGTAGTGCGTGTACGGCTGTGACCACGGTGTTTGCCAGTGATTCGGTGTCGGTGCGGGTGGAGTCCAGGTGCAGCGTCTCGGTCGCGTCGCCGATCAGCGCGGGGTTGAGGTCGCGGTAGCGGGCGTGTTCGCGGGCGGGGAAGTCGGGGTCGTCCTCGAATCGGCCGTGCGAGCCGCGGGCGGTCAGGCGGCGGGCGAGTTCGGCGGGCTCGCAGGTGAGGACGACGGCCAGGCCGGGGGCATCGGCGTGGGCGTTGAGCGCCTGGACGAAGGCGGGGTCGACGCCGTCGAGGACCTGGAAGGCGTGGGAGGACAGCACGTACCGGTCGCACAGCACGACGGCGTCGGCCGCCAGAGCGGGGCGGATTTGCTGGTCGAGGTGGTGGTAGCGGTCGGCGGCGACCAGGCAGGCCAGGGTGTGGCCGTGGAAGTGGTGGGTGCCGGTGCGGGCCAGGCTGCCCAGCGGCCCGTCGGAGGGTTCCCGGGTGAGCAGGTGCGGGATGTTGTCGCGGGCGAGTCGCTGCGCCACTCGCGCGGCCAGGGTCGTCTTCCCGGCGCAGCCGGGCCCGTCGAAGCTGACCAGCAGCCCTCGACGTCGGCGTCCGCGCGCTGACCCGGCCGGGGCGAGCGCCGGACGCGGCCGGGGGCGGGGCGCGGTGGGGCCGGTGTTCATGCGTCCTGCTCCAGCAGGTCGTGCTGCAACGTCGACAGCTCGACCAGCGCGGCTCGGATCTCGTCCAGTGGGGCGTCGCCGAACTGGATGCCGACGGAGAAGTTGAACTCGTCGCGGGCCCGCATGGCCTCCTGGCCGCCGTCGTTGGTGAGGTCGATCGCCGCGTAGTTCAGGAGCTGGCTGGGGGTGTAGCGGCCGGTGGCGATGAGCCGATCCCATTCGGGGGTGCCGGGGTAGGGCCGGAACTCAAACACGCTCGCGCGGAACCGGCCCGGCAGCGGGCTGGTGAGGTCCCACAGGTCGTGGACCAGGGTGACTGTCTCGGCGAGCTCGGCGCGGGTCTCGGTGGGAAACCCCAGGATGAAGTAGCCCTTCACCGCGATGTCGCGCTCGGTCAGGCGCCGCACGACCGAGCGGACCATGTCCGGGGTGATGCGCTTGTCGACATAGCGCAGCAGCCGTTCGCTGCCCGATTCGATCCCGAGCGCGACCTCGCGCAGCCCGTTGTCGACCAGTTGGTCGAGCGTCTCGTCGCTGGCGCGGTGCAGCACGTTGATCCGGCCGGTGGCGTCCCACACCGCCCAGTCGGCCACCCGGGCGCGGGCGAACGCCTCCATCATCGTGGTGATGACGCGGCGTGTTCCCAGGAACAGGTCGTCGACGAACCGGAACGCGGTCACCTGGCGCTGGTGGTGGAGGTCGGTCATCTCCTCCAGCAGCTTGTAGGGGTCCCGGACCCGGATGGTGATGTCGGGGTTGGCTGAGACTGCGGCGCCGCAGAACGAGCAGTCATACGGGCAGCCGCGGGCGGCGACCATGTTCGCCTCGATGCGCCCGTCGTCGGCGCGGCGGGGGTCCTGGGCCAGGAACCGGCGATCCACGACGGGCAGGGCGTCCAGGTCGGGCGCCAGGTGAGCGGGCTCCCCGCCACGGCCCCGCGCCAGATTCCCGTCGGCGTCCAGCCACATCACGCCGGGCAGGCGCTCGCGGGCATGGTGATCGTGCAGGAGTTCGATGACGCGGGTCTCGGCCTCGCCTGCCACCAGGGCCTGGGCGCGGCGCATACGCGGGTCGGTCAGGATCGGGGCCGGCATCGCCTTGGCGTGGTGGCCGCCGAGCATCACCCGGATCGCCGGGTCGAGCCCGGCGGCGATCCGCGCCGCCACCTCGTAGGTGGGGGCGAGCAGGTTGAACCCGGCCCAGCGCGGCGCGACCTGGTTCATCATCGCTATGACGTCGGCGACCGGCAGCCCGGCGGCTTCGGCGTCCAGGACCCCGACGTTGAACCCGGCGGCGCGGGCGGCGGTGGCGATGTAGGCCATCCCCAGCACCGGCAGCGTGAAGTCGTTGACGCGGGGCCGGGCGCCGTAGTCGCGCAGCGGGGCGTTGACGAACAGGCAGTCCAGCGGGCGGGTGAGGTCAGCCCCGGCGATCACGGCCAGTTTCTGGAGGTTGGCCGGGGTGGGGGTCGGGGGGTCGTGCCGTGGAGGTGTGGACATGGTGTGCTCCCCAGGCGAGGGTGAAAAGGGTGATGGGGCCGAGCTGCGCACCGGCGATGCGCCGCCACCGCTCGGCGAACGGCCTGGCACTATCGGGCCAGGTCTCCTGCGGCGCGGCGGTGCGGGCCCAGGTCCGGACGGCCAGGTCGTCGTAGGGGTACAGCGACCAGTCGTGGCGGTGATCGGCCACGGCCGCGCCAGCGGTCCACGGCCCGACCCGGGGAACGGCCTGCAGCGCCTGCACCAGCTCGGCCGCCGACAGCGCGGCCCAGGCAGCGTGCTGGTCGAGGTAGGCGGTGGCGGCCGCACGCAGCGCATCGGCCTTGAACGCCAACCCGACTCCGCGGAACTGCTCGGTGCTCAGCGCGGCGACCGTCGCCGGAGCGGGCAGCGCGTGGACCGCACTGGCACCGGCACCGTCCGCGCGGGGGCCGAACGTCTCGCGGAAACGGCGGTGTTGAATGCGGGCCTGGTCGGCGCGGACGACCTGCCGGATGATCGCCGTGGCCAGCGCATCCCACAGGCTGGGGTTGCGCCACCGCCGGACCGGCCCTAGCTGCTCCAGCGCGTCGCGCAGACCGGCGGGCACGGTCGCCGGGAGCGCGCCCAGGTGCAGCAGCTCGGCGTCCGCCGGGTCGTCCAGGAGCACAGGCTCGGCATGGTCGGCATCGGCGGCGGCCGCGCGGCGCCAGACGCCGCCGATCAGATCCCAGCCCGGGTGGTCACGCATCGTGGTGGTCATAGCGTCATCCTCCTCGGTGGCCAGGCTCACCCTGAGGCGTCGGTGTCTGAACCAGTGCGGGCTGGCCGCTGGCCCGGACGAGCTCCTCGCAGGCGTCGGTGACCGCTTGGAGTTCGGCGGCGGCGCCGAGTTGGTCGGCGAGGGTATGCGCGGCCCGCAGGTGCTCGGCGGCGGCGCCGAACTGCGCGAGGCGGGTATAGACCAAGCCGAGGTAGCGGTGGCTGCGGCCGTGGTCGACCAGCTGGCCGTCGGCGACGGCGAAATGTTCACGGGCCTGCAAGGCGTAGAGGAGCGCGGTCGTGGGCTGGTCCAGGTCCAGGTGGGCGGCCGCTAGGTCGAGGCGGGTCAGCGCGCAGTGGCGCTCGCGCTGCGGGTCCTTGGACATGGTAAGCCGCTGGTAGCTAGCCAGCGCTTCCTGGTAGTAGGTGATGGCCTGGTCCAGCTCCCCTTTCGCGCGGTGCAGGTGGCCCCGGCGGCGCTGGATCCCGGCGAGCCTGTCCGGTTCGGGCGGGTGTCGCCACAGTTCCTCGGCCTGGTCGAGGCATGTCGCGGCGGCTTGGAAGTCGCGGGCGCGTATCAGGCAGATGGCGCGCCGGTACCGAACCTGCGCTCGGTCGCGGCGGATGGCGGTGCGGTCGGCTGCGACTTGGGCGAGAGCCTCCAGTTCCTGCCAGAGGTCAACCGGGATGATCCGCAGGCGGCACGCTGGCCATAGGGCGCGGACGAGTTGGAGCACTGTGCGGTACTCGCCGCGCCGGTGGGCGGTGCGGGTCAGGTCGGCGATGTTGAGGTGCTCCCGCTCGAGCCACTCCAGCGCTTCCCGCGCCGTCAGGGTGGGCGGCTTCGCCTCCCCGCTTGTTCGTGCGCTGGGCGAGGTGGGCCGTGCCGCGTCGCTGGCGTTGATCGCGTCCGCGAGGTAGCGGTCTCGTACCCGGGCGAACACCGCGTCCTGTTCGGCGGCCGACAGTGCGGTGGCGGCCGAGCGGGCATCCTCAGCGGAGGCGAACTTGTACCGGCCGTCTGTGGTGGCGGTGAGCAGGTGCGCCTGCTCCAGTGCGGTGAGCTGGGCCTGGGCGTCTGGGGGATCGACGTCGAGCGCTGCGGTCGCGGTGACCAGGTTGAAGTGACGGATGGGTGCTGCGGCTAGCAGCTCATAGGCGCGGGCGGCGGACTGCGGCAGGCGTTCACGCGCGGAGGCGATGACGTTCTCCAAGGTCTCATCGGTGCTGGCCGCCGGGTTGGCGGCGGCGGGCAGGCCGGATGCTGCGGCGGCGCACAGCGCCAGCGGCAGGTACCCGCAGCGGCGCGCCAGCACACGCAGCTGTGGGGTGTCGCCGGTTCCGGTGGTCGGGACGTGGCCCAGGTCTCGGGACAGCACTCGTCGCAGCAGCGCGACCGCGTCGTCCTCGGCCAAGGGCCGCAGGGGGAGCGTCCAGCGTTGAGCAGCTAACGCGGTTGGCACGCTCTGGCAGGTGGCGATCATCAGGCCGGTGACGGGCGCGAGCTGGATCACCTGCTCGGCCGTGGTGATGTCGTCCAGCAGCACCGCCAGGCGGCGGCGGCTGGTGATGGTGCGCCACAACCCGGCCTGCTCGTGCTGGTCATCGGGCACCAGCTCTGGAGGCACGCCCAGCGCGCGGAGCCACCGCGCGCGTACCCCGGCCACCGATCCCGCCGGGCCCGCCTCGGCGCGCAGATCGGCGTAGAGCTCCCCGTCGGGGTACTGGTCTTGGACGTCGCGCAACCAGCACACCGCCAGCGCTGTCTTGCCGACGCCGGAGGGCCCGTGCACCATCACCACGACCTGCTTATCAGCGGCGCTCTGGACCACGAGGTCGAGGGCCTGGCGCTCGGCGCGGCGGTCAACTAGGTCGGTGGCGGCGGGCAGTTGCCGCGGCGGCCCGACCGTGGCCCGAGCGGCCGCTCTGGATGCCATGGCCACCGATCCGGTGGCGGCCGGGCAGGGGTTGTCGACGGACAGGTGGATCCCGCCGTGGACAGCCCCTGTCTGGACCACGTGCCCAGCGCTCCCGGCGCTCCCGTCGAACTGGTTACCGGGCATGACCGGCCGCAGTATCGGTTGGGATGTCTTCTCGGTCGATAGCGAAGGTCAGGTGCAGGGAGGTACCGGGGCTCGGTGGTGTGTCGACGCGGTGCGGCAGCCCTTTGGGCAGCAGCAGCACATCACCTGCGGTGGTGGTGAGCACTTCCAGTGGGTCCGCGTTGTTGAACAGCCCGGGACCGATCCGCCAGGTTTTCGCTCCGCTGATCTGCACGATGGCGCCGTACCAGGTGTCCCAATGCGCGGCCAGGCCCGCATCCCCACAGTTGGATTGGAAGATGGAGCACACGACCTGAAGGTCGCTGGCGGCCAGCCGCCCCAGGTGCTGCGCTACGTGGGAGTACCAGGCGTGGGGAGTGTCGCGTCCGATGTCCTCATACACGCGGGTTCGCCGACGGACCTTGTACGCCTGCCTGAGCACGCCCTCGTCGGTGTGCCGGTCGAACTTGCGTTGCTCGTCGAGCAACGCGACCGGAGCATCCCCGGGCCGGTCATGGTCTACCGGCAGGGGCAGCGTGGCCAGCCATTCGGGGTCGAACGCCGCCCGGTGATGTCGATGACCGGCGCAGGGGAGGATGCCGGTGCCGCCGAAGCTGTGGATGGCCGCCCACAGGATTCCGGTGACGCGCGCGGCCTGTGTCTCCTCTAGGCTCACGGGTCAGCGCTCCACGTGCGGCAGGTGCGCCATAACGCACCAGTGGGCGCCCGCCACCTTGTCGTAGGTGGCGCGGCCGGCCGACACCTTCCCGGCGGCGTCCGGACCGGCGCCCTCCAGCAGCTCCCGCAGCGATCCGGTCACCGCCGAGGTGTCGGCGTCACCGTCAGCTTCCAGGACGCGAAGTGCAGCCGACCGCATCACCTCGAAGTCGTGACTAGAGATACCGGCAAGACCGTCACCGTTGCGCAGGCCCGCGGCCTGGCCGGACGATGCGTTCGGTGCGTGCGCCAGGGCCGTTTCCAGCGTCCTGATCATGAGGTTCACCCTTTCGTGTGGGCG
The DNA here is from genome assembly GCF_050946795.1 of Spirillospora sp. CA-294931. Taxonomy (GTDB): domain Bacteria; phylum Actinomycetota; class Actinomycetes; order Streptosporangiales; family Streptosporangiaceae; genus Spirillospora. The sequence goes on along the minus strand of NZ_CP192006.1, from coordinate 8,572,540 downwards.
GAAGAGGGCTCTGAGCCCGGGTCGGAATCTGGGGTCGGGTGTGGGAGTCCCGCGCGGAGCAGGGCCGCTGTGATCTCGCGGACGCAGGCCGTGCCGATCTGGTCGGCCAAGGTGAGCCGGCCCGCCGCCGCGAGCGCGTGCACATCGGCTACCGTCGTCGGCGCCAAGTCTTGGGGAGCCTGACGCCACGACCGCAGGCGGTGCAGGACCCGGACCGTCATGCCGTACTCGGTGAGGGAGTCGATCGGCGACTCCGGTGTGACCGGCTCCCCTGGTTCGCACCACCCGTCAGCCAGCAGGTGGCACAGTTGCTCGCGCGCGGCCTGGACGGCCTCCTCGACGGAGGTCTCCTTGGCCCATGCGTCTCGGATGGTCCTTTCGATCAGGTTTCCGCACAGATGCGCGGGCACCCATCGATGGCTCATGCCTCCTCCTCTGCGCGAGATCGGGTCGGATGATTCGGGCCGCGAGGCGACACGCCGCTTGCAGCTCCGCCGTTCTCTTTGGGGCGTGCTGCTCTTGGAGGCATTGCTGACGGCCGGTGGGCCAGGTGGCCTTCCACCAGCCGGCACCGTGGACGCTCAGCTCGAGCAGTTGCTCCTCGCCTGCCTCCACCACGTAGGTGCCGCGGTTGATCCACCGCACCTGGACTTTCACCACGGACCCCGGCAGCGCCGGGACGCGGCCGCGAATGGCCCCGCCGGGACCAGGTTCATAACCCGCATGGTCAGATCACCTGGTCCAGGCACCGGCCGTGCTCGACTACGTGCCGCCCCAGCTCCTTGAAGCGGCCCGCAGCCGCTGCCAGCCCGGCCTCCAGCAGGTCGGCAGCCTGCGCCATGGCGCTCGCCGCCGCCCGGTCCTCATCAGGGCGAAGTGACCCGCCGCCGCCCTGATCGGCCTCGGTGAGACGCCGAATCGCCGACCAGGCCAGGTGCGCCCGCACGCTGATGACTTGCTCGACCATCGCCACCAGTTGCTCCCTGGGCGTGGCCTCCGGGTCGCGGAGGTCGCCCATGTCCAGCGGCGGTGGTGCCTTTGGCGTGCCGGGGCTGACGCCTATGGAGATGACCTCGGACGGGCGTTCGGCGGTGTTGTACTGGTCCCAGATGCGGAGGGAATCCGTCACATAGTCGGTGAAGCATTCGGCCGCCCCGCCGTAGATCGTGGACCGCATCCTGCATTCCTGCATGCGCTCCAGGTCGCCGGCTTGGCGTGCCTGGTTCTCCTGGGACGCGTTGTTCCTGGCGTTGTCGAGCAGCTGCTCGTGCATCTGGCGTACGGCCTCGCACATCTCCCAGAGCGCCTGGGTCTCACCCATGCGCGCCGGGACGACCAGCCGCCAGCGCATCAGATCCAACGCGTCCAAAGGCAGCGGGTCTGGGAGGGCGAGGGTCCACAGGTGTTCGATCGACACCTTGTCGAAAGCGGCCCACACCCGTTGCCGAACGTCCTTCTCGACCTTGGCCTGATCCAGCGCGTCCGAGACCGCCGTGCGCATGGCCTCGTCGTGGCGCGAGAGCGCCTCCTGGATCACCCGCGCCGCAGCCCAGGACCGTTCACCCTCGCCGGTGGCGTGGCCATCGCGCGGCTCTGGACCCTGCTCTTCGTTACTCAACTTCTCCTTCTTTCTCTGCTTGGTGGCTCCTCCTGAGGACCCCGCTTGCGCCCTGTCTGGCGTCTGCCGAGCGTCCTCGGAGCGGCGTTGCAACGGTGGGGAGTCAGGTCTCCGCCGATGGGTGCGCCGTGTCCGGGGTCAATACCGGCTGTGCCGTCTCGTGGGCCGCGAGGCTCTGGCCACCGATCTCGGCGGTGACCTCGCTGAGGACACCTTCATCCCCTTGGGCTCGCCAACGCTGCCCGTCCTCGTGTGAGCGGAGCCTGGCCAAGATCGGATGGGAACGGGGGCGGTCGTAGGCCCAGCCGGAGCTGTCCCAGCCCGGCGCGCCGATGTCAGGACGGTCCCTGCCCGCGACCTGAGCTATCCGGTCCGCGGTGAGGTCGCCCAGGTCGTGTAGCTCGTGGGGAGTGCCGTCGGGGTACTGGTCGAAGATCGCGTCGAACATCTCGTTGCGCCACAGCACCGCCTGGCCGTGCGCCGCGCTCCATCGCAACAGCCGGGCCTGGATCGTGCAGGAGTCGGTGCCGCTGTCCTCGACCAGGTCCGCGAGGTGCATCACCTTGTCGGCCCAGCGCCGCACCAACTTTGTGCTGTGGCTGCCCTTCCCGACCAGCCAGGACCCGGTAGTGCCGGTGAATGAGCCGGGGTGTCGGACCCACAGGACGCTGCAGGTGTCGTCGCCGTCCTCCAGATAGAGCACCTCGTCGACGGGAGCGGTGCCTGGGCCGGGACCCGCGGCTGAGTACGCCCACACCAGCGACGGGTCAGCCATCACCCTGGCGAGCAACTCGTCAGCCTGGATCTGGACCTTCGCGGTTGCACGGCTGAGCGTTCGAGAAGGCAGTTCACCAAATTCCCCGTTGTAGACCTTGGCGAAGCGGCCCGGATTGGCGTAGCCGTGTTGGGCCGCGATCTGCCTGACGCTGCCCGCCCCCATTTCCAGCGCCTCCCGTGCGGCGTGGAGACGGGCCGCGCGCAGGAGATCTTGCGGTGTGCGGCCGAGATGGCGGCGGCACAGCATCTGCAGCCATTTGAGGCTCAGCCCTGCGGCGTCCGCCATGTCATGGACGCTGGCCTCGGGGTCGGCGCGAGCGTCGAGCAGCCATTTCAGGGCGCGCAAGAGAGGCTCGGGCAATTGCGCTGGTTCTGGTCCGGGCTGCTGCGCCACGATGTTCGCCTCCTAGTCGAGGAACGTCCAGTGCTGCCAGGGAGGACGGGGCTGGCACCCCACCCAGGGCGGGTCCGCCCCGCGTCCACAGCCCAGAGGACGACTGCCTTGCCCCGAGGCTGCGGAGTTGCGCGGGATCTGGTGGTGACGTGGGGTCCGTTGCGTCTCCTTACTGGCGTCGGCGGTGAGCAGGAGGGGGCGGGGCGGCGGGGTGCCGTTCTGCGTGCCCCGCCCCCTCCTGGTGGCCGCTGCTGCGCCAGCAACGGGGGATCGCTGGCGGAGGCGGCCACGTGGGGTCCCACGGCCCGGGGCGTTCCCTCCCCGGCATGGCGCCCGGGGCCGTGGGGGTCTATGAGGTCGGGCGCCGGGCGGCGTCCCGGAAGCCCCGCCAGCGGGCCAGGGCAGCACGGAGAAGCGGGGGCCGGGCCGTGCCGGGCGCGGCGGGGCCGTCGTCTAGGGCCTGGGTCAGCAGCTCGTGCAGTGGACCGTCGATCGGAACGTGATCGGGGGTGTGGTTGTCGCGGATGCCCGCGCCTGATCCCGAGATGGACATCAGCTGCCTCCTGCCGGAAGAGAGCACGACGATCGGTGTGAGGTGCCCGGCCGCGGACCCTCAGTTGTCCACAAGGGTCCGCAGCCGGGCCTTCGGACGACCGCAGCGAGGGCCGTCCGGATCTCCCGAGGTGTGGCTTCCCCGGGAGGTGGGCGCGGCGGGTGATCCCACCACAGGCCCGTGCGCCCACGTTCATGAGGTCGATGGTCATCGGTACTTGTCCCTGAACTCCTGCGGCGACTGCCGCCACAGGAGGAGGAGGAACGCGTGCTCGACCGGAGAGGAGGAGCCGGCGATGGCCGCGACAAGCGGGCCGAGCAGTTCCTGAATGCGCGCGGCCGTTCGCTGTGGATCAGCGCATTGGCCGACCAGTTCCCCCGTGGATGATTTGTGCCATGGCTGGCTACCTGGGCCGAGCGCTTCGGGTGCCACCGTGATGGTGTCGCCGACGGAGGGGACGGAGGGGTGCCACACCCGCAGAACCGGAGGGTGATCATCCCGAAGGAGTCGGCTCTGCCAGCCTGCGGAGCTCATGGCCAAGGCGAGCTGTTCCAGGTCATCGACCGCGCGCATGTCGCACCGTCCCCCGTCCTGCGCGGATCTGCTCGTCCTGGCACTGGAGCTCCTCGGCCGCGCGGATCATGTCCACGCGGATTCGCTCCTTCATGCATTGCAGATGCAGATCGTCTGGGTCGTCGGCGTACACCGCTTCGACGCACCCAGCGCTGGCCATGAACGGCGTGATCTCGTATTTCGGAACCGCTCGCCAATTCCCGTCCATTCCAGTGACGGTGAATTGGTGGATCTCGGGGGGCGTGACCTGCCGCTCGTTCATCACGTGATGCTCGCCGCCGAGGCGGGGTTGTTGGTCTGAGCGCCAGCGTTCTCGAGGCGGGCCTGCTGTTCGAGTTCGGCTCGAAGAGCTTCGGAAGTTGGACTAGCCAGTTGGTGGCGCAGGCCACGGAGCGTCTCGGCATGCGTGAGCAAGCGCCGACGGGTCGCCCACCAGGTGGACCCGCCAGCGCTCTCGTGGTGCCAAGCCGACCACGCAGGGTGGTTGACACGGAGTTGGTGCAGCTCCTTGTCGGCGTCCATTAGCGAGCCTCCTTTCTGAATGAGTGGGCAGGTCACAGCCAAGCGGGTGCTCGGCAGGGCTGGGCAGGGGTGAAGCGAGCGGGTTCACGTGCTGACTTCACACGGGGTGTGAAGGGATTGCGTGCGCGGCCTCCCGTGCGGCTTCACCTGCTCTTACACTGCGAGTGTTGGGCGGGTGATGGGAGAGTCATGGGCGCCGAGCCGAACCTCCTCCTCGACGCGCTCCTGGACGAGGCCGGGATCTCCCACGCAGGGCTGGCCAGCCGCGTGAACCTGCGCGGCACGAGCCGCTACGACCACGCCTCGGTTCGTCGCTGGATCTGCGACAGCGCCGTCCCGCGCGGCGAGGTCCCCAACCTGATCTGCGCGGTGCTGTCGGAACGGCTCGGGCGAGCCCTGACTCTCTCCGACATCGGCATGGCCCGGGGCGAGGACGACCTGTCCGATATGCCGCTGCCTGCGGCGCTTGACCGGGCCGCTGCTCTGTGGCGCGGCGATCACAAGGGTTCGGAGTTCGTCGCGGGCACCCGGCTGCTGCGGGGGAGCGCGGCCACGGGGCCGGCGTTCGCTTGGGAGAATCCGCCTGAAGACCTTGATGTGTCCCATCGCGGGCAGCGCGCAGTCGGCCGGACCGAGGTCGACCAGCTTCGCCAGGCCCGCGCGCGCTACGAGCTGATGTACCGGCGGGTCGGCGGCCAGCCCGTCCGGCCCCGCGTCGTCGCGTTCCTGAACCACCACGCCGCTCCGCTCCTACGCGGGACCTATAGCGACGAGGTTGGCCGCGAGCTCTTCCGGGCAGTCGGCGGCCTCGTCGCACTATCGGGCATCTCGGCGTACGACTCCGACCTGCAACCGCTGGCACAGCGCTACCTGGTGCACGCGCTGCGGATGGCCAAGGCTTCCGGCCACCGTGAATTCGGCGGCTACGTCGTGGCACTCCTAGCCAACCAGGCCATGTACCAGGGCAACCACCGGCTCGTCCTGCAGTACGCCCAGACCGCGCTGAGGGGCGCCCAGGGCCACCTCTCGCCAGCTCTCGTCGTCGACCTCAACACGTTGCAGGCCAAGGCATACGCCCGTCTTGGAGACCCGCGCTCCTGCCACCGGCACATGACCGAAGCTGAGCGGATCACCATCCGCCCCGAGAATGAACCACCCGAGACCGGCTACGTCCAACCCGGCCTCGTCGCGACACAGGCCGCAGATATCCTGCGCCGCCTAGGCGATTTGACGGCGGCGCAGACCTACGCAGAGGAGTCCGTGCGAGCCTCTGATGGGACGCACCTGCGCGGCAAGGCGCACCGGCTCGCCACGCTCGCCCAGGTCATCGGCCAGCGCGGCGACGCAGAACACGCGGCCGCCGTCGGCCACCAGGTCCTGGACATCACCGAAGGCATGGAGTCAGGCCGCCTCGACGACCGCGTGCGGGACCTGGCCCAAGATCTACGTGGACAGGGCACCGCCGCGGCACGGGAGTTCCGCGAGCGCGCCGCAGACCAGCTCCGAGCTCCCCGGTAGCGTGACGGCGAAACGACCGCCGACCACCAGGGGGATGCCCGCATGCGCTGGACGGTCCACTCCGAGACGCCGCTCTACACCGACCAGTGGCTGGACATCCGTGTCGCCGACGTGGAGATCACCGGCGGCCGCCACCTTCAACACCGGTTGATCCGGACCGAGCAGGGCGCTGGCGCGGTCGTGGTCGACGAGCAGCAGCGGGTGCTGCTGGAGTGGCGGCACCGGTTCATCACCGACGCGTGGGGGTGGGAGATCCCGATCGGCGGGATCAAACCCGGCGAGGGCCCGGCGGTCGCTGCGGCCCGCGAGGTCGAGGAGGAGACCGGGTGGCGGCCCGGGCCGATGCGGCCGCTCACCGTTGTCCACCCGTCCCCAGGGATCAGCGACAGCACCCACACGATCTTCCTGGCCAACGGCGCGACCCACGTGGGAGAGCCTGCCGAGGACTGGGAGGCCGAGCGGATCGAATGGGTGCCGTTGGGCAAGATCGTGGACTTGATCGGCGAGGGCGCGGTCAGCAGCGGGACCAGCATGGCCGCGCTGCTGTACGCGTGGGCGAAACTGCGCCAGGGGTGAGCCTGCGGCGCCAGGACGCGCGGGGCGCCCTGGCGCCGCAGGACTCAGGGTGGGAGGGGACGGTAGCGGCCGACGGCCCCAGCAGCACCATCGGCCACCCGCACGGCCGTCCTCTCCGTGGCACAGGGCGCGGCGGCCTCCCGGGGCCGGGGCATTTGGTTCCGAAGAGACCGCCGCGCGTGTGGGGCGTGCGTGCGGGGTCGCACGCCCTCGTTCTCAGGCCCTTGCGCCGGGCGTGAACACCGCCCACACCACTGGGCGAGGGCCGGTTCGGACGCCCCAGGACTCGCTCAGGGCGTCGACCACATGAAGGCCACGCCCGCAGGTCGCGCCCTCTGGGGCGGCGTTCGGGAGGGGAGTCGTCTCGCTGCCATCGTCGCTGACTTCGACCCGTACGGCGGGCCCGTCGAGCAGGCGGATCGCGACTCGGACATGACCGCTGTCGCTGCCGCTGAGTGAGTGGCGGATGGCGTTGGACATCAGTTCGGTGAGGGCGAGCGTGACGTCGTAGACGAGGTCCGGCCATCCGGACAGGCGAGAGGCGAGCTTTGTGCGGGCCAATGCTCGAATCTCCGGGACCAGCTCCGTGCGACCCTCGAACTCGTGGATGAGCAGGTCGTGCTCATCCAGCTCTGATGCGACCGGCTGCGAGACCATGACCATCACTCTCCGATGAGACGGAGCAACAGTATGCATCTGTATCATACAAGATCACAATGATTGAAATACTAGAACTGTGTTAGATGCAAGAAGCTCGGACGTCCGTGGGCGCTGCTGCCAAAATGGGGGCATGGCAACCCTGCGGCACCGCCGCCGACTCGGCCGTGAGCTCGAGATGATCCGCAAGGGCTTGGGGCTGAGCCAGCGGGACGTCGCCGCCGAGCTCGGCTGGAGCCAGCCCACCGTCGGACGTATCGAAGCTGCCCGCACCAAGGACGTCGAGGACGCCGTACGGCAACTCCTGGACCTCTACCGGGTCAGCGACGACGACCGCGAACGGCTCCTGCAGCTCGCGCTCGGCAGCCCCGCCGCCGGATGGTGGACCGCCTACAACGACGTCTTCCCGAGCAGCTACGCGGCCCTGGAGGACGGGGCCAGCGGTATCCAGACCTGGCAGGACGCCGTGGTGCCTGGGCTGCTCCAAAACGAGGCATACGCCCGCGCGCTGCTCACTGGCGGCACCGCTCGCGGTGCACCCCGAGATTCCATCGAACGCCGAGTGCAGGCCCGGATGCTGCGCCGTACCCTCCTGGCCCGCGAGCACCCTCCGCACCTGTGGGCGGTCCTCGACGAATCGGTGCTACGCCGACAGATCGGCGGGCCCGACGTCATGCGCAGCCAGCTTGAGCACCTGGAGCAGATCGCGCGCCAGCCGCACGTAGATCTGCGGATCATGCCGTTCGAGGCGGGTGCACATCCCGGCCTCGATGGCCGTTTCGTGATCCTCTCGTTCGAGGATGAGGATCCCGACGTCCCCTACATCGAAAGCGCGGGCGGCGCGGTCTACCTGGAGGCCCCGGGAGAGGTCGAGCGCATTACGGTGACCTGGTGCTGCGTGAGGGACGCAGCCCTGTCCGTGGAGCGAAGCCTGGACCTGTTGTCCCGGCTGGTAAAGGAAGCGTGATGATCACCGATCTGACCAACGCCGCATGGCGCAAGAGCAACCGCAGTAGCGCCAGCGGAGAGGACTGCGTCGAGGTCGCAGCCATGCCTGGCGTCGTCGCCGTTCGGGACTCCAAAGACCCAGGCCCTGCGCTGATTTTCGGGCGCGAGGCATGGGAGCTGTTCGCCCGCGACATCCGGGCAGGCGCCTACACGGTCTGATCGCCGCAACTGATCGGGGCTGCTCCCTGGACTGCGAGACCGAGGAGCAGCCCCAAGCCCGGCACCTGGCTTTGAGCCGGCCAGGACGCCTGAAGTATCCACTGTGGAGTTGTCGGCCAGCGGCGGCCGCTGCAGCAGAGGGGCACCGATGTCGGGTCTCTGACGGCCACCGCTGGCTCGTGTTGGAGACCGTAGGCGGCGCCACTTGCCCGTCGCTTACTGACTGTGCACCTGTCACTTTCCAGTCAATCCCTGCCTGGTGACCGAACGTGCAGAGCGTGGGAGATCCCCAGCTACATCGGCAGTGAGCGCCCATCTGACTGGCCAAAAACGGTCACAGAACGCGACCTGACCAGCGAATCTGACTATTTGAAATAGGGATCGCGCCAGTCGTCTTGCGCGGCATGCCCGAAACGGCGTTACGGTGCCCATTTGCCAGGGGAGGAGACATTGATGGACGAGGCGCAGGTGCCTGAGCTGGAGGTCACTCTCCTGAAGGGGATAAGTGTGTCCAGCCGGGACCAGCTCATCAAACTTCCCCAACAGCAAGGCCACCTCGTCTTCGCGATGCTCGCAGACGCGCCGGGCACGCATCTCGTACGTGACCACCAGCTCCTGGATCGACTCTGGGACGGTGACACCAGCAAACGCGGCTCGCTGCGCACAGCGGTGTCCCGCATGCGGCTCCCGCTCGGTGACGACCGCATCATCCGGTCCAAGGACCCGGCCGGCTACCAGTTCCGGATCTGGGAGGGCGAACGCGTCGATCTGTGGGTCTGGTGGGAGATGCTGACCGCCTGCTCACGCCTCTCCACCATCGACCCCCGCGCGGCCGCGCTCGCGCTCCCGGCCCCCTTGGCCATGTGCTCCCTGGGCGCGCTGGAAGAACTGCCCGACACGCTGGCCATGCGGGCCCTGCGCGACGGCATCGTCACCGACTACCTGCAAGGCGCGAGCCAACTCGCCGAGCTGCAGCTCGCACTGGGCGATCACCGGGCGACCATCGCCTGGCTCCCCGACCTGGTCCGTGACCACACCGGCTGGGAACACCTGCGCGCCCTGCTGATGACTGCGCTGTACCGCGAACAGCGCGTCGCTGAAGCCCTGGCCCTCTACGACGACCTCGCCGCGTTCCTGGGGCACCAGCCAGGACCAGAGGTGAGCCAGATCCGCGCCAAGATCCTCGACGATTCCGACACGTCCCTGCTCGAGGTGGTGCCCCCGCCGGTCCTACCAGCAGACCAAGCCGTGGCGGCCTCCGGCGGAGGAACAGGGACCTCGCTCGGGCGCATCAGCAGCCACCACCACAGCATGGACACCGGGCCCGACGCCTACACCACCGCGGCCGACCGGGCCGCGATCGTCGTCGTCCGCACGATCGTTCCCCACATCGTGGTGATGTCGGAGGAGGCCAGCCTGTTCGCCGAGCACGCGGCCCGCAAGGCCGCCGAGCGCGGCATCGGCAAGATCCTCGTCCTGGCCGAACCGCTGCCCCACACGCTGCACAGCGTCGCACGCCGCGTCAGCCCCGGCGGAACCCGCGTGGTGTACACCCACTACGACCAGGCCCTGGTCAAACACGCCAGCCGACTGCATCAGCACGACCCGCACGTCGACTGCGTCCACGCCACCATGGCACAGCCCGAGAAGCTCATGCAGGTGCCCGAGGTCCGCGAGATCCTGCAACTCGATCGCCCTCTCGCCGAGCGCGCCCCGACCTTGATGATCGACACCTACAACCTCAACCTCATCCCCATCGCACGCGACGTGAAGAGCCTGTACCAGTTGGTCATCGACGAGCTCGCGCCGGGATCGATCGTCGCGATGTCGATCAACATCCGCGATGACATGTCGCCCGTGGTCCGGCGGCAGCTCACCGCATTCTTTGCCCAGGACGACCTGGCGAAGATGCCGGTGGTGTCGCGCAGCCGCGCCGAGTTCGAGGCACTCATCCCTGATGGCCTGGAGATCCAGCCCCCCGGAATCACCGACGTCTACCGGCTGCTCGCCGCGAACCTGCCCCCGGACCGGCAGGTCGAACGCCGGGACCCCTGGCTCTACTACGGCGTCCTGACCATCAAGCGTTGACACACCGCCGGGGTGTGACAAATCCTTGACCTGCAGCAGAGGGCCCAGGTCTGAGACGACGAGGAACACCGTGGCTCACACACCGCAATCCCCCCTGACCGGCTGCCCTCGATTCCCCGCCCCACGCCAGGACATCCCCCCTGCGGGGACCAGTTTCCCGCCTGGACATGACCCGCTGAGGCTCGCCCCCGAGTACGAGGGGCTCGCCACCGTCACCCAGGTGCAGATGCCCTCGGAGGTCGCCTACCTGGTCAAGGGGCACGCTGAGGTCCGCCGCATCCTGCAGAACGAGGCCACCTTCCGCCGCGCGGGCGCTGACGGCATCGACCACTTCCCCTCGACCGCAGCCACCGTCGCCGCGATGGACGGCGACGAGCTGCGCCGTATGCGCGGCCTTCTTGGCAACGCCTTCGCCCCCGCCCGAATGGCGCGCGTCCGCCGGGCAGTGGAGGCCCTCACCGACCAACTGGTCCGCGACATGTTCGCCGACGGCACGGCCGACGCGGTTGAGATGCTCGCACTTCCTCTGACGCTCCAGGTCATCGGAGAGATCATGGGCATCCCTCCGGCCGACCGTCTCCGCTTCGCCGGGTGGGGCGACCGGTACCTGTCCATCCACCCTGACACCAGCGACGCCGACAGCCGCAGCGCTGTCGAGGAGATGGTCGCCTACATGGGCGAACACATCGCCGACCGGCTCGCCCACCCTGACAGGCCCAGCGACGTCCTTGGGGCCATCGCCGTCAACGGAGCGGCCCTCATCGCAGCCGAGCCCGGCGACGCTCACGACCTCCAAGTGCGGATCGCCCTGTTCGCTGCCACCCTCGTCGTCGCCGGGTGGGAAACGACCGCTGCGATCCTGTCGAGCTCGCTCCTGCGCCTCCTCACCGCACACAACGCCGACGGCCAACTGCTCTATCAGGAACTCGTCGACCACCCCACGCGCATCGCGACGGCGGTGGAGGAGATGCTACGCACCATCCCGGTGTCCATGCTCGACAGCACCCTGCCGCGCCGTGCCGTCAGCGACACCGAACTGGCCGGCGTGCGAATCCCCGCTGGAAGCCTCGTACTCCCGGGAACTGATCTCGGAAACCGCGACCCCGACGCCTTTCCCGAGCCCAACCGCATCGACTTCCAGCGGCGGGGGGCCAACCGCCACCTAGCGTTTGGCGCCGGCCCCCACTTCTGCCTCGGCGCTCCGCTGGCCAGGCTGGAACTGAACGTCGCCCTGGAGACCCTGGTGCGGCTGGTGCCTGACCTGGAGCTCGGCCAACCCCCCGAAACGGTACTGTTCAGCGCCGCCACCACCATCCGCCGCCCAAAGAGCCTGCTGATCAGGCGTCCGTCGCCCTAGCCCGTCTCTCTCTGCGGTCGCTGGCAGGCTGATGCTTCTCGCTCGTTCAGCCACCAGCGATCTCGCGGTGGGCCGCCCGGACGATGTCGCCTGCCTCGCGGATCGCGGCGTTACGGATGTTCGGGTCTTGGCTGTCGATCGCTCGCTCTGCGGCATGGAGACGGGCCGCGGCGTGGGGGAAGCGCTCGATCTCGATGACGGCGGCCCATTCCCGGTAGAACATGTGGATCGGGGTGCCGCTGTCCTCCTCGCCCGCACGGACGAAGGCACCTTGCATCTTCTCGAAGAACTCCGGAAGGCGTTGAGGGGCCACGGCCGCCACTGCGTCACGCAGGGCGGTGAACGTCCGCTCGGGCCTGGAGATGAGCGGGCCGTCCTGGCTCATCGGAGCCTCGCCCGCCTCGGCTTCTGCTCGCGGTCCATGCCGTGAGACTACTGGCCCATCGCGTACACGGGCAGCCCGCACGAGGAACCGTCCGCGACCCGCGCGTGGCGCGAGCGGGAAGCGCACACCCGCACGGCGTTGCTCCTGGGGGTTGAAGAGGCTTGGGCATGGACCGCCCCCCGGGGGCGCAGAAGTTCGGGCGCCACCAGGGGCCGCCGGTGAGGGCGGCCCCTGGTGGGACGTGTGGGACTCAGTCCCAGATCACGTCCACGTGGTGGTGGTGTGCCCAGGTGGCGACCTCCTGGAGTTCGGCCAGCCGCCCGGCCATGTAGCCGGGCGGGCGGCCCCAGTCGGTCCACCGGCCGTCGGTGACGGTCGGCTTGCCGCGCTCGTCGTCGGTGGCGACGTCGAGCAGGGCCTGGGTGAGGAGGATCCTTCCGAGGAGATCCTCGGCCGGAGCCTCGCCCCACGCCTCGACGGGAAGTCCCAGGAGTTTCATCAGGTCAGCGGCGTTGCCGTTGGCCATGTTGAGCTCCGGGCCGCCGAGGGTGGTGGTGAAGGTGATGGACATGGGGTGCCTCCCTTGTTGGTGGAAGCGGTGGCCCCGGCGCTCGCGCCGGTCCGGGGAGGCCCCGATGTCCGCCCCTCGGGGGCGGTCCACTATTGAGTTGTTTCGATACTCAGTATCGTAATAGTTCCCAGGTGCATGCGCAACCCTTTTTCGATACTCTATTTCGCATGGATGGCTCAGCCCGCATCGACGAACTACTCGACCAGGCCGACGACGCCCACACCGCCGCCCGCGCCGCCGAAGAGCAGGCCAGAGAAGCGCTCTTCGACGCCTGCGCCGAAGCGGTCAAGGCCGGCCAGAGCCCCGAACACATCGCCACCCGGCTCAAGAGCCGCAAGACCCCCGAACAGCTCGAACTCGGCTACGGCTTCACCGCCGCCTACATCCGCAGAAAGGTCCGCGAACGCGGAGTCGCCGGATTGCCCACCGGCCCCAAGCCCCGCAAGGAACGGACCTGACCGTGCACCGGGCCGTGCGAGGGCACGCGGCATCCAGGCAATCGCCGATCTCTTATGGGCCTGCGGGAGTACGGTGCTGCGATGAGCGTCGCGGATGTTGTCCAGGCCGCCTCGGGAGCGATGGCGATCCCTATCGCAGTCGCCGCGTGGGTGGCCTCGCACAGGTCCGCAAACAGAGCTGAGGAGTCGGCGACGGCGGCCCGGACGGTCGCCGAGATTGAGGTCCAAAGGGAGCACCGCGCGTTGCTCCCGCAGGTCGACCTCGCCTGGGATCGATCCGCCGGCACGACCAGTTGGCGCCTGGTCGTGCGCCTCACGGGTCCAGACGCCCTCTGCCATCTCGACGCGTTCTTAGTGAGCATCCGCGACGACGGGCAAGAACGCTCACCGAGCGCTGGGAGCACCGCTACTCCAGAGGAGATCGAGCGACAGGTCTGGGGCCCGTACCAGTTCAAGCCAGGTGCTGGCGGAGCTGACGACCTGGGACGCAGCAGCCTTCCTCGCAGGCTAGAGGTGGGAGACACCTGGACTTGGTTCGTCCAGAAGACCTCTGCGCCACGATGGGCCGACGCAGCCGCCTGGGAACAAACCTACGCGTCCTCTCCGGTGCGTCTGGACCTGCGCTGCGAGCGCGATGGCTTCCAACCTTGGGTCCTGCGGAGAGAGCTGCCACAGCCCCCCGGCCGCGCCTGAATTGGATCCCAGAGATCTCGCAAGGCGGGAGTCACTCAACGGCAGGAAACCTCAGTCGGTCGACTGCTGCTCTGCGAGTGCGCTCCGGCCTGCGGTCATACCTCGCCGTGGTCGCTGGCGACGCATGACCAGCCAGGGCCTGGGCCGTGGCGAGGTCAGCGCCTAGGTCGAGGAGGTCTCCGATGAAGGTTCGGCGGAAATCGTGCGGCGTGAGGCGGGGAAGTCCAGCCTGGCGGTGTCGCGCCTTGATGCGCTTGCCGATCGCTCCGGCCGAGATGCCTTGATCGTAGATCCGCCCCCAGCGGTCGATGCGCAGAAGGAGAGGCCCGGCCTTGCAGTCGGAGATAGCGAGCCATCGGCCAAGGAACTCGGCCGCAGCCTCCTGGACATAGACGTGGCGCTGCTTGCCGCCCTTCCCCGTAAGGAGCAGCGACCGGTCGCCGGGGTCGTAGTCCTCGACCTGTACGGCCGCCACCTCAAAGCAGCGCCCGCCGGTCGAGTACAGCAGAGCGATGAGCGCGGCGTCGCGGGCGCCGGTAGGCCGCGGGTCCTCGGCGCAGACGCGCAGCAGCGCCGCGAGCTCGGTGTTGGCGACCGAGCGGCCGACAGCGACGTGACTCCCTGGGATAGGGGCGAGTTGGACGGCGCGGTGGTAGTCCTCCGCGCTCATCAGCTCGAGCCGCCAGGCGTAGTCCAGAACCTTGCGGAGAGCCGCGAGGTGTTTGCGGGCGTAGGCCGGGGACCACCCCTGCTCTAGGACGAGCGCGCGGATCGCCGTGGTGTGGCCGAACCGCAGCTCGTGCCAGGGCAGCAGCTCGCCGGGAATCTGGCCATGACCAGCCTGGGCCGTGAGGAGCGCTGCGATGCGGTCGAGGCAGCTGATCAGGGCGCGGCGGGAGCTGGGGTTGGTGAGCGCTCGCCGGTAGACCAGGTATGGATTTCGGTCAGGTGGGAGCGGCGTGCCCGGCATGGCGAGCGCTATGCCGAGCCCGGCCGCCGCGACCAGCTCCCGTTGATCAAGTCGTGAGAACTGCTGTTCTCGGGGTTCAGCCGCGGCGGCCGGAAGAGCGGGGTGGTCGGTCACGGCCGCGCCGTCCAGCGGACTCGTCTGCCGGAACCGCCACACCGTGAACAGCGCCCCCAACGGCGGGAGTCGCTGCCCGCGTTACGGCCGGAGCCATCGCAGGTCCGGCAACCGGAGAATGGCCACAGCCGCACCGACAGCCGCCATTTGACGAAGAACACCACGCCGATGCACGCGGCCAGCAGGTGTCCGCTCACCGTCGTCTCCGCTGCTTCGTCCGGCCGCGAGCCTGCGCTTTCACACGGCGTTGGGGTGCGGACGCCTTCGCGGTGAGGCCGGCGGCCGCCAGGGTGAGCAGCACGGTCAGGAGCAGGAAGAACGTGCCGATCAAGGTGAAGGAGAACTGCAGGAACAGAGCGAGCGCTGTGGCGCCGGTGGCCGCCGCCGCGCCCCCGGCCGCCCGGGCACGCTGCCAGTCGCTCAGCGTGCGGCCGTGGCGCCGCACGCTGACCGCCTTCCCTTGAGCGGATGTTCGCGTGTGGCGGCGAACCTTCACAGTTCGTGTTGAGAACCCCCAATTGGTTGGCGGTTTTGCTGACCTATTTGAATTGGACTTGATTGGTGTCTGGCGTGGCTGCCTTTTGGGAACCGACATTCTTTTCCTCGTTGTTCTCGTGGCTGAATGGGCCCATCTACCGGGTGTGATCAAGTAGAGGGGGCGGTCTGCTGGGGTAGAGGGGGCGGTAGACCCCTGTGACCTGGTAAGTAGGCCCGGTAGAGGGGGCCCTCGGGCGGCGGCTCTCACGGCGCTACACCCCCGCCCTGGCGTGTTCGGGGTGCCGCTCGTACTTCTCGGCGGCCGCCATAAGGTCGCTCTTGTGCCAGCCGTTTCGGTTCTGACCTTTGATCTTCACTTGCTTGGTGGTTCGCCGAACTCCCGCCCGGTCGAGTTCCTCGGCAAGCCGGTCAGGGTCCCAGTCCCCGTAACTGTCGGCATCGAAATTGACAAGACGGTTCAGCAGTTCAGTGCTGTGCATCTTGTCGACGCTGCGCATCAGGTTCAGCGCGTCGGACAGGATCTGCGGGATGGTCTCCAGAACAGCCGCCGTAAGCGCGTCGTTGGCCGCGTCGCCGGTCAGCGTTCCGGCGGCGGCCCGCAATGCCCGGCCGCGCTTGCAGACCTCCAAGAACGCAGGCAAATTCAGGTAGTCGTGCTTGACGATCAGGTGCTTGTCTGCGCCCAGAGACAGAACCACCACCCCGAGATGGTCTTCAGCCAGAATTGAGGCGTCCGCGCCCTGGACGGCCCGGCCCTTGCCCAGGACCATGTCCGAGCTGGCGCGGTCGACGACCTGGGTGCAGGCCCGGATGGTGACGATGTCGCGCAGCCGCGTCGGGACGCTCTCAGCATCGGGCCGCTGGGACGCGAAATTACAGATGAACCCCGCTGCCGGGCCACGGCGGGCAATACGGCACAGCCGGTCGATCAGCCGGTCCCGGCGCTTCGGGTCGGAGATCGCGGTAAGGAACTCCTGCAGCTCGTCGATCGTGACCATCGTGATCCGCAGCCCGTACCGGCGGCAGATCTCCGGGGTCAGTTTGGCGTCGGGCTGCGCCATCATCGGGATCTTGCGCAGCGTGGCGTACGCCGCCTCCATGTCAGCGATGACCTCGTCGAGCATCGCCTCCAGGGCGCGGATGTCCTCTTCCTCGGCTCCGGCGATGTAGCGGTGGGCGACCAGCCCGATCGGGCGCCAGTCGGAGCCGCCCTTGCCATCGGCCAGGTAATGCCGAACCGTTGGGTCCAGGACGCCGGCGGCGACGGGGAGGCGCTGCCCGGCGGTCTTTCCGCGCCGCATCAGCCCGCCGTAGAAGGCCGACTGCCACAGGAACTGAACCTCGACTGGCGCGCCGCGCGCGTCCCGGCCGATGGGCACGGGCCGCCAGATGTCGAAGCTGTCGGCGTCCTGCAGAGGAGAGGTGTTGGGGTCACCGAGGTAGGGGTCGTCATCGCACACCCAGATCGACAGCCGCCCGGCGTGCCCGCCGCGGGCTTTGCGGACGCGGCGGATGTCGAGCTGGATCTCGTCCAGGCCGAGCTCGGCGGCGAGCACGTCGCGTTTGGCCAGGACGTCCTTGGCGGATTTGCCGCCGCCGCGCGGCAGGTCGACCACAGCCGACCAGGAGTTCATGGTGTCGCGCATGGGGGGCTGCACCAGCCAGAGCCGAGGTGGGTCATCGTCGGTGTCGCGGCCCTTGAGGAGCCCGGCGGCCCTGAACGCGCTGTTGAGGTGCTCGGCGGACAGGTCGAGCTCGATGGGTAGGTCGGCGGTGTCCAGCAGCTTGTGCTCTTCCTCAGGCCCGCCCCACCAGGCTGCGGCCGAGAGCAGCACCAGCAGCTCGGCCTTCAAGGCCCACGGGATGACGAGCGCCTGGACGAGCCCAACGACGCCGGTCGCGAGGGCGGCGGCGGCTACGGCGACGCCGCGGACCCTGACGTACTCGTTGCGGATGTGGGTGAGGGCGACGTAGTCCTTGGTGTCGCCGGACTCGATGGCCTGCAGGCGTAGGGGCCTTGCCTGCCAATCGAACACCCACGCCAAGATCGCCCGTCCGGCTCTGAACCCCCCTACCACACCCCGGAAGGGGACCCGCAGGATGTACCTGGGGGTGCGGACGGCGTGGAACGCCAGCATGTGCCGGGCCCACCGGCGGCGCCAGTCCAGATAGGCGTGGACGCCATCCCAAGTGGTGGCCCACGGCGGCAGGATCGCGGGCAGTTCGCGGTCCTCGACCCACACGATGTCGCTGAGGGCATCGCCCGATGCGAGGTCGAGCTCGGTCGCTCCGGCCTGTTCGTCCACGTCCTCGAAGTCGGGCACCACGACGGTGCCCGTGGTGCCCTTCTCCGGGGTCGCGGCCAACAGAGGTCTCCAGACGAGGTGGCGAGGTGAACTGCGTGATCAGGCTGTGTTGGCACCAGCGGGCGTGGACGCCGACGGATCTGGCGGGTTGCTGGCGAGGTACGCGCGGATGTTCTTGGCGGTCGATGCCGACACGGGGGCGCCGATTTCTTCGCTGATGGCGGCGGCGAACTCGTCACCGGTCGGCGTGCGTTCTAGGTCGGCCGTCTGGCGTTCGAGGATGGGGCCCGCGACCACTGCCCACTCCTGCATCGATCGGCGCTGCTTGAATGGGCGCTTCCTGTCGCCAGGTCGATCCGGTCGTGGTGATGCTGCGCTGGGAGCGCCCAGTTCGGCGCCCGGCGCCGGGACGTGGACGTTTGCGTCGACCTCGGCTGCTGTCGCGTCCTGCCCGGCATCGGCAGATACCTGCAGGTGCCTGGAGAGTGCCGAGGAGCTAGCGCCAGGAGCGTTCTTGGCGATGCTCGTCCTGGCGGAGCTGCTGGTACCGGGGTGAGCGGTCTGGTGCTGTCCGCTCTTGGCGGCAGGGCCCGGCCGCAGCGAGCCCCGAGCTTGGCGGATCTCCCGGACTCGACCGATGAGGCTCACGGTGGTCGGCGACGACTCCTCACCTTGTGGCGCCAGGTCGACAGGACGCAGACGTCCTCCAGGCTCACGCATCCGTATGGCGACAACCCCGGGGGCGCTGTTGGCGCCAGAGCAGATGGCGGTACGTCCTGCTCGCGCCGCCGGGGGAGCAGGGGTCCAGGGGGCGGGCGGGTTCAGGTCGGCGAGGCCGCCTGTGTGGACCATCGCGCCGAGCTCGACCATGAGTGCCTCCTGCAACGTCTGGCTGCGCGCGTAGTCGGTGTGCTCAAGAACCTCGGCCATGGCCCGGTCCAGCCGCCTGGCTGCGAGGCGTCGCCGCCATTTCAGGACCCTGCGGCGGCGGTATGTGCGGAGCCGTATTGCCGCCCCGACGAGTCGGGTGATGCGCCGGTGCTCGTCGACCTGCCCTGGAGTGCGTTCGGTCGGCTCTGCCAAGCCGAACCGGACGGCGACGCGCTCAAGGCTGATCCGCCAGTGGATCCGGTTGTTATCCCGGCGCTCGCGGCGGTGTCGGCGCTGCTCCAGTGCCATGTTCCGCTTCCAGTTCCACGCGGCGACGGGAGGAGCTGTCAGGCGGATGAGGATGACGACGAGGTTGGGGTCGGTTGCGGTCGCCTCGTGCGCGACCGACAGCAGCACGGAGAGACCGGTGAACACCCACATGGCGATGCCGTCGACGCCCGCCGAGAAGGGAGGTTCCTGCATGGCCCGTTTGGCGCGCCGAGCGGACTGGACCACCGCGATCTCGAGAAACGCGAAGGTGGCGATGCGCAAGGGCACCGCGACTCCCATGGTGCCGAACGATTCCCACATCCCCTCAGCGCTCACCACGGTGGCGATCGCCGCCGCCGCGAGGTCGCCTCGACTCGTGCGGTTGCGGCTGGCGGGTGGGCGCTTTCGGCGCGCACGCCGCCACCCGGTCCAGTAGGCGGCGACCAGCAGCGTCGCGGTCGCCAGCCCCAGCGCGCTGTAGGGGGCCCAGTTGGGAACACCGTCGGTGATCGTGAACATGATCGGTCCCTGGGGTGCGAAGGGTACGGGCTGGCTGTTAGGGCGGGTCGTGAAGAGGCGGGGCGAGCTCTACGCGGTTGCGTGCCTGGGAGGTGCAGCCGGGGCATTCCTCGGCTCCAGCTTCACCGCCAGCTGTAGCGAGACGTTCACACTGAGCGATATGAGCCTGGTCGGTCGGTGATATAAGGCGAGCAGCTCCGGCACTGAGAACCTCTCAGGGAACACTAGGATTGGGTGCAGATGCACCCTAACTCGGGTGTGGGAGCACCTCAAGCCGGTAGGGGTAAGGAGAGAGAGGCTTTGAATCACCCAGGGGCACCTGCGAAAATCCGGCTCGTGCCAAGCCAGCCGCAGTCCGGACGCCGCCAGCGAGCGGTCAACTTCAGCGACGACGACTGGGAGCCTGGCAGAGCCGCCGCAGAACAGGTGGGCGACAACCGCAACAACGTCATAGAGAGGCTCTACGCCTGGTGGCTGCGTCGTCCCGGCGCTGAATTGCCCGAACGGCCTCCCCAAGAGGTCATCGACCAGGCCGACGCGGCTTGGGAGGCTCTCAAGACCGAGATCGCGGCCGAAGCTTTGAAGCTGCCCTGCACCGTGTGCGACGTGGCGGCGGGCCCCTGCCTGATGGGCAAGGGCAAGGGCAAGCGACCCAGCAAGGGCTTCCACCGCCCTCGATTTACCGCTGCCACCGCCATTGTCAAGGAGCGGTACGGCGACACCAGCGACGACTAGGTCCGCGGACCACCAGCGCTACGTGACCGAGCTTGTCCACGGCCACCAGCCTGGCCCGGTACACCGTGGCCGAGGGCCAAGGAGCCGGTGCTGCGTCAACGTGCAGGTGTGCGGGGGAGGCTGGTTACCAGCCGGCCTGTTCCGCTTCTCGCAGCAGCGACGCCGCGAGCATCACGGCCACAACCGCGTTCGGCGCGGTGCTGTGGGCTCGGCAGGTCTGGTGAACGGTCGTGTGCCGGTTGAACTGGGTCGGCATGGGCTCCCCGGGATCGTTGAGCGACGGGAACTGATAGCTCAAGAGCGCTGCACGCAGCGGCGCCAGCGCGCACGTCGAGCGGAGAGCGTCGAGAGCTGTCTCGTCATCCGGGACGTCGAGCAGGTCCGGGAACCGTCCAAACCTCATCCGCTTCAAGGGTTCGCTCAGGAAGGGGGCTCCTCGCGCCACCATCTGATGCAGGAGTGTGTCCACGACCGTGGTCGCTCCGGCCTGAGCGGAGAAGTGCTTTCCGATGCTCAGGCAGCTGGCGGCCTCCGCCGCGAACTCCGCAAGCTCGGCAAGATTTCGATCTGTCACTTCGACGAGGACGCCCGCACAGTCGTCGGCGATCTCCTTGGAGCGCTCGGCGAGGATCATGCGACGTGCGCCCTCGTCTGGCGCGTTGATGAGCTCCTCGACGAGGTCGAGGCGGGGCGTCCAGGCGAGAGGAATCCCCTCGGTCGTTACTACCTCGAAGGCGGCGTCGAGGTCTTCCAAAGGCAGGCTGTGCCAGTTCGCGGGGAAGTGGTTGCGAAGGGCTTCTGTCGCCAGCTCGCTGAAGTTGCCCAGACTGGCCAGGAGCTTCTCCTGGAGAGGGCCGGCCAGGGCCTGCAACGAGACCTGTAGCCCTTCGAACGCGTCAATCCGTGGGGCGTTAAGGCGGAAGGCGTCGTTGATCGACGCCCTGAGAGGCGCCAAGAGATCCTGCGTCATCGCCGAGAAGTCGATCAGGGGATGGATGGTGAGACCGGAGGGCCCGCCGACCCCCGGCTTCGGCTCGTTGCTGTTCTCTCCGCCCTCGTTCGGCTGCTGATCATCGTCGGCGGCGTCCATATCCACATATGGTCGCCGACACCGACGACTGCCGCCACCGACTTACTCGGCCGCCGTGCGCATCAGGTTGTCGTGCCGAGGCGGTGTTGTGCCCATGCGGTGGCGCCGACGCTGGCGCGTGCCTGGTACGGGCGCAGGTTCGGGACGTGTGACGGGGCCGGGTAGCGGCTCATGCGGGTCCAGTATCCGGCGAACGCGACGGCATAGCTGGTCAGGGTCTCGGCCTCGACGTCGGGGTTGATGGAGCGGAGGACGAGCTGCTCGGCGGCTGCGGGGGCGTGACCGGCCAGGATCAGGTGGGGGATCAGGTCGACGACATCGAGCCAGGCGGCGCCGCGCACGGGTTGAGCCCAGTCGACGAGGTAGATCCGGCATGGGGTGGCAAGCGTGTTGTGGCTGTTGATGTCGCCGTGCACGAGGGTGTCGCCGTCGGCGTGAGCGAGCCAGCCGGTTTCGAGGTCGGCGAGCTGGTCCAGATGGTCGCGGGCCCAGTCGTCCAGGTCGGCCGGGGGCGTGGCGGCGAGTTCGCGCCAGCCGTGAACGAAGTCGAGGTCTCGCGACGCTGTGGGCGCGTCAAAAGGGGCCGGGGTCAGTGCTGCGGCGAGGGACGCGACTGTGTCGATCACTCGTGGGATGTCGGCGGACTCGGGCGCGAGATCGACGTGGCGGCCGTCGACGTCGTCGAGGGCGAGCACGACCCATCCGGCGATCTGGTCGGCCCACTTCAATCGGGGGGCTGGCGCTGTGACCGGGAGCGCGGCGGTGACGTGGGCTTCGGTGCGGTACTTGTCGGCCAGGGGGTGGTCGGCCGGGATGCCTTTGACGAAGACGCGGGCGTCGTCGGCCAGGCGGAGCCTGGCGGCCAGGCCAGGGGTGAATCCGCCGGTCTGGATCTGGACGTTGATGATCGGACCAAGCCGTCGGGTGAGGCCCGCGCGCAGCGGCGCGGGGAGCTCGTCCCAGCGCGGGCGCACGGCGGTGCCAGAGGTCATGAGAACGAAGTCTTCCGTAGGCGGCCTCAGCGATGGTGGTGAGGCAGCGCGGGCAGGCGCCTGATCTTGGCGAGAGTCAGGTTCGGGCGGCTTGCAGGGTCTCGTGGAACTCGCGGACCTTGGGCTGGCGCGGCCAGGCCCGGGTGAGCGTGTGGTCCAGTTGCTCCAGATCGAGCAGCGCGTGCCGGGAGCCGGCGCGGCGGGTCTCGGTGAGGGAACCGATCCCGGCGATCGCCGCGGCGTCGGGGGCTTGGTCGGCGGCGTGTGCGGCGCCGAGCCGCGCCAGATGTATCGCGCGGTCGCGGTGGTGGGTGCCGGGCAGGCCGGTGAGGCGGGCTTGCAGGATGGTGACGGCGCGGCCGGGGACTCCGGCGTTCATGTAGCAGGTGGCGCGCTGGAGCTCGGCGAAGTCGGCTGTGTAGAAGCGCAGGTAGGGCGGGTCCTCTGGGCGGGTCCCGATGGCGAGGAGCTCGTCGGCCTTGTCCAGGAGGGCATGGGCGATGGTGCCGGTCATCGCTTGGGCGCGGGCCTGGTAGAGGCGGGCGGCGGCGCGCAGCGCGGGCGGGGTTGTCCACTTGGTCTGCCAGGCGGCCTGGGCGAGGTCGCTGGCGCGGTCCGGGTCGTCCTGGTCGAGCGCGACGGTGGCGCGGCGCAGCATCATGTAGCTCGCCATCGAGGTGTCGCCAGCCTCCAGCGCCCAGGTCGCGGCGTGGTCGGCCCAGCGCCAGCAGGAGGCCAGGTCGCCGATCTCCCGGTAGAGCCAGGAGACGTGCTCGGCGTACTCGGACTGGACCTGGCGCAGTTGGCGGCGCACCGCCGAGGGTGCGGCGTCACGTGCGGTCGACAGCTCGTCCAGGGCCTGGACGAGGGAGGTGATGTGCGCGGAGGGGGCGAGCAGGTGGTGCCCGGTCTGGTGCGCGGTCAGGAGTTGCCGGAACGATGCGACGTCGGGCACGTTGTCGGAGGCCGCTGCGGCCGCCGTTGGCAGAACGGTGTCGGGGAGCAACGCGGCCAGGCCGCCGGCGGCCAGCAGCTCGGCGAACTGGCGGCGACTCAGCCTCACGATGATGCTCCCTTCACCAAGGGCTGCCCGGAGCGCCACGATCGGCTCGTCGCCGCCTTCGATGTTTCCAGCGTAATCGGCGCCGTCCAGGCGCGAAAGGATCTCGGTGATGGCCTGATAGGGGACAGCGGTGGCGGCGGGGCCACCGTCGCGGCGGGGGCCAAGCAATAGGTCGTCGACCAGACATCGGTACAGGACGGCGAGGCGGACCAGGTCCTCATAGGACGGAGCCCGCCCGGACGAAGCCGTGGTGTCGGCGCCGGGGCCCGGCCAGCATTCCCAATAGGAGATCACCTTCTGCGTTTTGGGGATGGGGCTGGGCCACCGCTGGTTGTACCGGTCGGCGACCTGGCTCTGGGTGAGGCCGTGCGCGTGACGGAACGCCACCCGCGGGTTGAGGTCGAGCTGCTCGATGAGCGCGGCCGCGATCTGTTCGACCGAGGCCCCTTGCCGCATCAGGTGCAGGCGAAGACGCCCGATTCGACGAGTCAGGCTGGCATCGTCCATCGCGCGGGCGTTCCTCCTCACAGCAGGCACGACTTTCCGGCACCGTACTCCGCCCACTCGCGGCAGAACACCCCGTTTGGAGGGGTGTGACTCCGTGGGGCGGCACCCCGCTGTGCGGGGTTGGATACGCCCAGTCGCCGGTGTGAGGTGAGGTCAACTTTCGCCCCTGCCATGAGGGAGCCCGAATGATCCTCACCAGCACCTACCGCGACCGCACCGAAGTGCCTCGCGATCTGCTCGCGGCCTACTCCTCGCTGGACCACCTCACCACCGCTGAGTTGTCCTCCCAGGCCATCGACGGAGCCTTCGAGAGGCTGCTGCGCCGCCTGGTGGTGCTCATGGCCGCCCACGGTCCGCAGACGCCCGAGCGGTTCCTGGCCCACCTCGCCCGGCTCACCAGCGGCCAACCCCTCCACAGCACCGGCGCGGGAAGGGCCGAGACGGACGCGGTCGATCTGACCTCGGCGTTCCTCGAGCACGGCGCGCCCGCTACCCCTGGCAGCGTCAGCGAGCTCCAGCAGGAGATCGTGCACTTCTCCCGCATCGTCGACATCGGGCAACTCGGTCTTGAAGAGGGCGTCGCCGAGCATGCTCTGCGCCGCCTGCGCGGCAGTGACCGGCTCGCCGATCCGTTGAAGGTGCTTTCCGAACTCGTCATTGTCGCCCGGTCACGGCTGCGTCAACGTGGCTTGCGCCTTGCGGTCCCGTGGCTGCGCCCCGGACAGTCCACCGAGACCGACGTCGCGGACGACCTGACCACCTTCGCCCCGGCCGCCGCGCCTGACTGCTGGATGGGGGTGCGCTGCGACCGCCGCCGTCTGCGTCGCCGGTTCCGGTATGAGTTGTGGACGCTGCTGCAATACCTCACCCCGGTCGAGGCCGCGATGGCGCTGTGGGCGCACTGCCACGAGCAGCGGCTGACCAGCGCGGTGGAGCTGGTCGTCGTCCAGACCGATGCGATCGCCGGCGCCACCCGGGTGCACTGGGACTACCAGCCCGCCAGCCCCCCAGACCAACCCGAGTCTGATGGGGCGATCGCCCGTGTCGCCGCCACGCTCCCGACCATTACCAGCATGGCTCCGGGCGACAGCCTCACCATCTGCGGCCACCACCTCCAAAGCACCGGCCCCGGAACTGTCCAGGTGGCCGACGTCCTGACCGGCATCCGTGTGGCAACGCTCGACGCGCCCGCCACTGCGGTCGTCCCGGCCACGGCCGGCCTGGTCGCCCGCGCCTGCGACCTGATCGCCGCCGACACCGGTCCCGACCTGGCCAGCGTGGAAGCCGCGCACATCCACCTGGACCGGGACCTGGACATCGACCAGGACACCGGCGCCGCCATCGGGACGGCCCTGATTGCGCTCCTGAGCGACCGGCAGCCCGCCCCGGTCCTGGCACCGATGATGGACGACGACCATGTCCTGGTCCGGCTCACGCCCGCCGCCTACCGGCAGTTCCTGCGCCGCGCGTTCGGGCCGGTACCGATGCACCTGATCTGCGAGTCCTCCCCGATCATCCGCGCGATCGTGGTCGCACTGTTCCAGCGGCTACGCCACTCCCACTGGGCCAACCGGTTCCAGCGCCGCGGCGGAAACCTGTTTCTGCCGCTGGAGGACGGCTTCCACTGCGAGCTGTTCGAGGACGTCGACGGCACCCCCGTCACCGGCTGCCTGTTCTTCGAGGTCGCGCTGCTGATCTACCGCAGCGCACCGCAGCGGTTCGACACCTACTTCCTCGACCGCTACCACCTCGACGCGCACGTGCATGACCAGGCCGCCGCGATCCTGTCCCGGCAGAGCCCCACCGACCCAGAGGGCGCTGAGCCGCACGGCCAGGCGGGCCACGACCTGGTGATAGCGGAACTGCAGGACTTCTACCGCCAATTCAGCGACGTCACCCACCCGTTCAAGCCCGACCCGCACATCACCGCCCTGGTCGACGACGTCCTTGCCCAGGCCGACCCGGTCTTCGCCCACCTGAACGTGCTGGAGGACTACTACGAGCTCCAGCAGAACCGCGTCCGGCACCTCATCCGCCAACTCGACCTGCCCCTGCGGCTGACCACGGTGCACTTCAACGCCACCACCGGCCGCGTGATCCTCGCCCATGACTAGCCAACCGCCACCCGCCGCGCCCGCGCTGCCGCGCCCTGCCGGACGGCTGGTGATGACGGGAGCATCCGGGACGGTGGGCACCGCCCTCCTCGCCGAGCTCGCGCCAGCGTGGCCCGGCCGCATCGTCGCCCTCGGCCGGACGGCGCCCGCCCCCGACCTCGCTATCCCGGGCAAGGTCGAATTCGAGCGCGTCGATCTAGTCGACCCAAGAGCCGTTGGCGCCATCGCGGAGAAGATCGTGGCCGGCCCGGCCGTCGGCGCGCTGGTGTGCGCCGCTGGAGTCGACTCCCGCAGCGGCCTGGCCGACCTTTTCGGCCCCGGCGAACCCAACAGCCACTCAGCAGCGGCAGCCGCGCGGGTCTGCATGCAGGTCAACGCGTGGTCGCACCTGCATCTCCTGCACGCCGCCGTGCGCTCAGCTGAACGCGGTAGCGCGCCATCCGGGCGGCACCGGCCGGTGCTGCCGGTTGCTTTGATCTCCAGCGACGTGGTCGGTGCCGCGCTGCCCGGCACCGTCGCCTACGCCATGTCCAAGGCCGCGGCCGAGGAGGGGTTCCGGCACGCCGCCACCGACGTCTCGTCGCCCGGTATCTCGCTGCTCGTCGTCCGGCTCCCCGACATCGGAGTCCCCATGCGCGCCATCACCCCTCACACACCCGAACCGCGCACCGGCCACGAGCGCCCGGGGCCCGTCCTGGCGGCCGCCGTGAACGCGATCGTCGCCTTCGTCACCCAACCCCGCCGCCCCGGCCTGGAGGAATGGCATGCCTGACTGGACGATCTCCGCCACCGGCCATGACCCGGTGCCCGCGCGCAGCCTGGTGCCCCAGATCCCACCCGGGCTGTCCATGCGGCCACGCCGCACGATCATGCTCACCGGCACCGATCAACGCTGCCTGGCCGTCGCCGCCCAGACCGCCCTCCACACAGGACACCAGGTGGTTCTGCCGCATACAGCCGCGACTCTGAAGGTCCCCGCGGGCCTGCACCTGCACCTCACCGCGGACCCAGATGCCCCCCGCATCAGGCAGATTCCCGGAAGCTGCGTCCGCGACAACTGGGATATCGCCCTATTCAGCTCGGGAACCACCGGCCGTCCCCGGGGCTACGGATTCACTCGTGAGCAGATCGCGACCGTCACCGGTTGGTACGAGACGATTTACCAGGTCACCGGGGACAGCGTCATCGTGACCGCGCTGCCCGTGTCCTACAACTGGACCTTCGTCGCCGGGGTCATGCTCGCGGCCCGGCTCGGCGCACGTCTGCACCTGAGCAGTTCCGTCCCGCACGTCCTTGACGATGCCGCAGCCGCCGCCTCGGCCGCCGACCGGGTCATCGTCCTGGCCAACCCCGTCGTCCTGGACCAGGCGGCACACCTGTGGGGTATGCCCGCCAACATCACCATCGACTCCGGCGGCGCCCCCCTCGGGACGAGCGCGATCATCGAGTACCGCAGTCACGGCATCGACATCCGCGAGGGATACGGGCTGACCGAGACCGCCAGCCTGACCCACTTCGACAGCGCGGCAACCGCTGCATCGCTGGGCACGGTCGGCACACCGATGCCCAGCGTGCAGACGACCATCACCCTCCAAGACAGCAGGCCCGTCATCGGCCTGACCAGCCCAGCGATCGGAGTGCCGCTCGACCCCTGCGAACCGCACACTCCTACTCGCCTGCGCACCACTGACCTCGGCAGATTGGACGAGCACCAGCAACTACGACTCCTGGGCCGCAGCGACGATCACCCCATCGCCGGCCACTGGCCCCGCGACACTCTGGACCTCCTCGGACCAGTGCTGGGCAGACGGTGCGCCCAAATCCGCCACACGGCCAGCGACGAGGTCGCCATCAAGCTGCTGACCCCCGCACCGCCCCACACCGCCCTGGCGATCATCGACCGAGCAGCAGAGGCCCTTGACCTCCCCCGACACCACATCGCCCTCACACACCAGAGCGGCCCGCTCCTGCCCACCCTCAAACTCCCCAACCGCAGGCCGGGCCAGCAACCGGCGGCCCGGACATTCATCGGCCAAGGACGGTGGAACGCATGACGGCGGCCGTGGCGGCGGACAACGAACTCGTCCTGACCACCATCGCCGCCCCCACCGTTCCCGCCACCGCCCGCGCGATGCTGAGGATGCGCCTCGAAACGTGGCGCATCGCGGCCACCCCGGGTGGCCGCGACCGCGTGTTCGAGATGGAACTGTGCGCATCGGAACTCGTAACCAACGCCTGCCAAGCCGCGCCCGACAGCCGGATCACCTTCAAGGTCATCCGGGAACCTCGCGCGGTCTGGATCGGCGTTTGGGATTCCAGTTACGAAGACCCAGTGCCCAGTTGCGTCGTCGCCCTCGATGTTGAGGACATCACCCCCGACATCCACGCGCTAGCGGCTGACCATGTCGCCGACGACATTGGGGGATGGGGCCTCCCTCTGGTCATTGGCCTGACCACCGAACGCGAGATCATCCGGACCTACGCTCCGTCCGGCAAATGGGTCTGCTGCAAGTACTATTTGTGAACTGCGAGGCAGAAGGGCTAGTTACTCCTCAGGGCCGAAGGCGTTTCAGCGTGGCGCCCAGATGAGCACCAGCTTGAGACGCCCCGGCGCACCGTCGCGGCTCGGTGGGAGCGGGGTCGCTGGCTAAAGCGTAAGGTTCTCGACGTCGCCCTGGACTTGGATGACGGTACCGGCCGTTCCGTTGAAGATGTTCACGTTGCCGGGGCCGCCCTGTTTGTTGCTCTGGGACAGGTCGCGGATATCGCCGGTTGCGATGTTCGCTGGCTCGGAGCTCTGACTCTCGGACTGCTCATGCTCGTTCATGTTTCCGATCCTGGCAGCAGACAAGGCACTGGTCTATGAGTGGCGCTAGATTCCGTCGAGGCTGCGTGGCTGGTAAATCCCCGCCTGAGCGAAATCAGCCCGTGCACTCGTGTGCGGTGGGGAGGGCGATGGTCGTTAAAGGCTTTAGAAGGATGGCAACCGGTCGTGGTCGAGGGCGCCACGCATCCGTAATAGTCATGGGTTGTCGTGATTGAGCGGATTTCTGATCGGCTTGTGGTCGCCAGAGCTTCGCCACGTGGGCGGATTAGCGTGCCGATAGTCGCCGCCGCTTCTTAGGGGCGTCTGTCGAAGGTGATTTGGCGCGGCAGTGGGAGGCGCTCGGTTGGCCCGTGCGCCCTATTGGTGACCATCGACAGGGCATAGGCCCGGAGCGGCTATGGGGGCGCTCAGCATGGCTGGACCTCGGCGCAGGGCATCGACCGCGCCTGCTCTCCGGCACAGTTGGCGGCACAGTAGTGGTTCGTTCGAGGTAGTTCCAGTTGATCCAGATGGCCTCTGACCTGCACTCCGGTACTAACTGGAACTACCTGAAACTACTGGTGATTGAACTCGTAATGAATAGGTCATCGGTTCGATTCCGATAGGCGGCTCCACCTCAGAGACCCCTTGCGATCCCCGCAAGGGGTCTTTGTGTGACCGCCTTGACTCAGGGGCTTCCGGAAACAGCTTGTCCAGGGCTTCCACACCCGCCGTCGGGGAGGGAAGGATCTGATGCCAGTACAAGTTCTCGGTCACCTCGGTGGCCTGCTGGCCCACCAGGCGGGTAATTTCCTCGATCTGTACCCCGGCGGCGAATATGTTCGACACGAAGCTGTGCTGCATCTCGCACGGCGTCCAGTCTTTGGCGATCAGCCCCGCGACCTTGCGCAGGATTGCACAAAACGACCTAATCACGTTGTTGGCGTTGCGGGGCGTGCCGACGGCAGAGGCGATGACCAGATCGTTCTCTTGTCATCGGTCGCCCCCCGCCTGGTGTTGCTTCTCCTGTAGTTCCTGCTGGAACTGCAGCGCCTCCAGACAGCGTCGGGGCAAGGTCAGAGACTCGCGGGACTTCTTGGTCTTGCCGCCAGCGCGTACCGACCGTCAGACGTATACGGTGAACTGCTCGTGCTCCCATCCGACTTCGTTCACCGAGACTTAGGTGTTGCGCTTGGCGACGAAGGCGACACGTGCATCCAGGGCAGTGCCCGCTCGAGCAGGCAAGGTCGGACATCAGCACCGGGGCCATCATTGCTACGGATTCCCCTCCTGAACGTTGTCGCGCCGAAATGGTTGGAGCGCAGCGCGAACGCCCTATCCAGGACGAAGTTTGCTGGCGCCGAAAGCTTCGAATTGACCCTCAAATACGCCCATCCCAACCCGTGGCCGCTGAGCCATTTCCGCGAAGATCTCGTCACAGCACCCAGGGTCAGACACGAGCGTGATCGAGTGGCTGCTGATCGGCGCCCTGTATCAGAATGGACCACGAAATGGACGCTGTTGTCTCCAGCCTGAAGGGCGTCACTCCGGTTTTGGCTGCGGCTTACGGAGCCATAGCGCGCCTGGCGCAAGATCTCGGGGGCCGAACCCTCAAAGCTTGAAATCGCCTCGAGTTCTGGAGGACACTTCTCAACGCTAAAGATGCTCCCCCTGAAGCGTTGATCCCATGAGGCTGCTGGGCCTTCGTGACCCGCCCTGGTGACGAAATATGGACAAGTCTGACGTGCGACATATTCGCACTCGCGAGAGGACGTATCGACATCCGCATTGAGGCGGTCGACCGCACAGCGGATGTGCTCAACCTGCGACAGCAGTCCAAGGTCTACTTCTCCGGCTGGGCAAGGGCGAACCGCAGGAGTAGAGCCACGTTGGTGGTGGACGTACGGGAGGGGGTGCACAGGTCAGGGGACGTGTGGAGACGGTTCCGGACAGTGCTGATCTTCCACGAGTCAGATGACGACCGTAACGGTGGCTGTAGGTGAATGGGGCGATCACCTGAGGTGCTGCTTCCGATGCTCGGGCCGTGACCGACCTTGCGCTCCGGGTCGGCCTGTCCTCCAGCTGTGCGCGTGCGGTCGCAGGTAATGACGGGTGCTGTACATCAGGTAAGCGCAGCAACAGCGGCCTACCGCAGCGTATCCAGCCGCACGGGGGACACGGGTCCAGTTGGACGCGGGCCTTCCGGAGAGGGGGCACCCGTGCTACGGCCAGGGCACGTATCCGGTGGAGCCGAGAGCATTATACGGTCAGCAGGCGCCTGCCCCTAATGGTCGTTTCAACAAAGTCTAGTCCTCGTCGACCTCTATAAAGTCGTCAGGGTCAACATCATCAAGAATTATCTCTGCTGGTATGTCAGCGAAGTGTAGGCCGCCTCGCAGGCTTAGGCCGCACACTCGACATTCTAGTCCATCCGGAAGGAAATGCACTGTTAGTTTTGTTGAAGTTATCTCTCCATTTTCGTCCGTTTCGTTCATCCATTCTGGATAAGACGCGCCGGAAAGTATGGCCCTGCAGCGGCAGGCCGGACATTCATGAGGCCGCGCTTCGTAACGATACTCCCATTCCATTGCATGCAAAGCTTCTTCGAGATTATATCCAGGAAGGGTGTGGGAAAAGCGGCGTTGAAACTCAATCCTCGCGGTGGCAATCGCCGCCTTGACTTCGATCTCTTTGCGCGCCTTGGACTCGTCCAACCTCGCGTCGGCGACGTCCAAATATTCAGAGTAGAAGCGCTCTCTAGCGTAGCCTAGATCGGAAAGTATTAGGTCGACCACTACCATAAATGCAGTGAGATCGTCAGGCACGTTACTAGGGTCAACTAGACCTGCATGGGCCACCCCATTTCTGTAGCTTATGACTCTTTTGATTCTCTGTGCTGCTGCAGCCAGTGCCGGAAGTAGTGCCTGGCAACGGGTGATGCTCTCAGTCAGAGTGATCGTCTTTACTGTCGGCGGAGGAAGAGAGTCGAGAGGCAAGCGGGCGAGTATTAGCATCGATTCAAAATGTCTCGGGTCGGCAATCAGTATAGGATTGACATCGGCCAGTCGCGCCTTTAGTAGATGTTCAGTACTTGTACCTGCATTTAGATAAAAATGGAGGTGCTCTTCTGCGCTGTAGGAGCTCATTGACTGCATGAAGAAATAACTTGCTGTCTCCAATAGATGTTCTGAAACCCTATTTCGCTTCGACTGCATCGAACCTCAATCGCTCTATCGTGGGCTGCGGTTGCGTACTACTATATGGGTGCATGCCCTTTGGACTTCAAGACCTGTCATGCCCCCTTGGTCTTTCTATCACTTAGACGCCTGGGCGGGGGCGTTTCTGATGATGGCACTGGCCTCGATGGTAGGGCTCGCGGTCTGGAGTGCATGTCCGCGAATCCTTCTGTGATGCGTCTCTCCGTTCGCGCGAGCGCACCCTCCGGGGGGTGGGCGTGCTAACGCGAGTGCTAACAATGGCGCTGGAGCGCTCTAGGCTGCGGTGGATGTGCGGGAGCGACGCGGCCAGTTCAAGAGATGGCTGTGCTCGGCTCTTGCTCACAGCGTTTTCTGAGTCCTCACCGGAGGACCATATGGGCAGGTAAGCCGCTCATAGGGAATAGGTCATCGGTTCGATTCCGATAGGCGGCTCCACCTCAGAAGTCCCTTCCAATGCCGGAAGGGGCTTCTTTGCTTTCACGAGAAGGCGTTGCCCAAAGTGATGTGAATGTCACCTTCTGAAGTGTCCGCCTGCTCTGTTCGGCGATTGCCGGGCGCGGGCGGGTCGGTCAGCGTGGGGCGTGGGCGACGTGAGGGGTGGAGCCGATGGCGAGCGAGTTCCAGCGCGGCAAGGTGACCGGCGTGTTCGAGGCGATGGGCGGTGACCGGGACGGATACCTGCGCGAGTCCGACTTCACGGCGCTGGCCGACCGGTGGACGGAACTGCGCGGCGCGCCATACGGGTCGGGCGAGTACGCCCGGCTGCACGACGTGATGATGGGCTGGTGGTCGACGTTGCGGGCCGCAGGCGTCCGGGACGACCGGGTCACCGTCGATGACGTGCTGACGGTCGTCGACCGTCTCACCGAAATGCCCGACGCGGTCGCCGAGACGGCGGAGGCCATGTTCGAGGCCGTCGACGAGAACGGCGACGGACGCATCAGCGCCGCCGAGTACCGGCAGCTCATCGAGGCGTGGAACGGCCGCCCGACCAATACCGACGAGGTATTCGCGCGGCTCGACCTGGACGGTGACGGCTCCCTTTCGCTGGACGAGTTCGTTGTCTTGTGGACGCAGTTCTGGTCCGGGGACGATCCCGCCGCCCCCGGTACCTGGGTCTTCGGCCGAGGCACGGCTCAGTCGCGGACGTAAATGAACGCGAGCCGCCTTCCCCCCGATCCAGGGAGAAGTGCTTTCATTTATCATTCCTCCTGATCGAGGGCTTCGTTTTCGGCATCGGTCGCGCCTCTCCACTGTCCGGTTTGCTCGTCCTGGACGAGCCATGGTTGCTGAAGGGTGCCTTCGATCCAGCGGCGCATCCATTCGGCGAAGCTCAGGTGCTGGGGAAACAGCGCCACCTGGAAGTTGTCGTAGGGGGCCGGGTTCGGGTCTATCGCCCACATCGCGGCTGTCGGGCTGGCGCAGTCGACAAAGGACGTGATGGCGCACCCCCAATTGCAGATGGGCAGCAGGGTTTTGGTCATCGGCTGCCATTCGCCGGGCCAGCTTCGCTGTTGCCCTTGGAAGTCGCTCGAGATTTCTTGTAGGGGCTCAAGACCGTAGGCGGGGCCGAACCCGCCATCGCCGAGTTCCAGGTAGCAGCGGCGCAGCAGGGGAGGCAGGCGTCGTCCCACGAGAGCTTCACACTCGTGGACGGCGTCCTGTGAAGCGGGCACCAACGGCGGTAGCGGTTCGAGATGGCCCGCACTGTGGGCGGCGTCGTATTCGGGAGTGCCCCGCCTAAACATTCGCTGGAGCCGTCCATCGTCCATGGAGCGGAATGCCCCGCCGCCCTCGGAGTAAAGGCCCGGCAGGCCGAGCCTGTGGTCCAGGTAGTCGCCAGACGCGACCCGAGCGCGCAAGACTTCGAAAATCTGATCCTCGTCCTCGATCATGTGGCCAGTATGCCCAGTGGGACTGACGTTTCTGGCCTCTTCCATCTACGTCACGGACGACAGTACTTATCCGCCGTATAGAGGCGGGGGCGGGACGCCGGATAGTCCTCCATGCGATGGACGGCGTTGCGGACTGGCTCGCATTTTGGTGTCTGGGAGGACGGGAGGCTTCTGCGCTCGCTCAGCCTGTCGACCGATGGTGGAATCGGGGAGAACATCGGCGAGCCCTTGCCCTTTGAAAACGCCCTACTGGGCAGGTGAGTACCCCGTTCACCAAGATGCCGTCACGGCCGGGGAGCGGTACCCGTTGCCGTTCCACCCGTTGGAGCTCGGCGAGGAGGCGCTGCGGTCCCCATTTGGCAGGCCCGAGCCGAGCGACGTCGGCCCCTTCGGCGTCCGCCTCAGGGGCTACCGGCTTACCGATCCCGCGCACCCGGAGGAGGTCACCCGGCATGACGCCGATCTCAGGAAGACGACGTGTAGGGCATGAGCGAGACCTTGTCGGTTGTCGCGTCTTACGACGTCGCCACGTTGGGTCGGACGCGGAGTGGGCGACCACGACCATGCGCCGGCAGCGCTTCGGCATCGGCCCGGACGGCTCATTGGGCTGAAACCGAACGCCCCGCGCCGTGATCGGCTCCAAAAATGTCAGAGGCAGGTCCTAGGGTCGCGTTCGTGGGCACATCCAGGGCTCACGAGGTGCGAGCTGGGAAGGTCTTCGCGGTGGTGGCGGCCGTCGAGCGGGCGCGGGGCACGCTCGACGATCACAGCTGCAAGTCCCGAGAACCTTCCCGGCCGACGCACCGAGACGGCGACAATTCGATCAGAACATGGGGGCGTGTCAGACGAACTGCCCGGCGCTCTCAAGATGCTCGGCGAGGATGGTGCGGTGGGTCTCGCGGGCCTCGGCGTGGAGCTTCTTGCCCAGGTCGGTGGCCCGGACGAACACACCGCGACGGTCTTCGGAGCAGAGCAGGCGCTCGACCAGGCCGTGCTTCTCAAGCCGGGCGACCGTCCGGGAGAGAGCACTCTGGCTCAGATACATGTCGGCCGCGATGCCCTGCATGCGGCGCTTGTCACAGTCGGCCTCAAGAAGTCGATCGAGAGTCTCGAACTCGCTCATGCTCAAGCCGTGCGCGTCCTGCAACTCGCGGTCGAGGTGACACGCGATCGTGTTGTAGCAGGTCAGCAGCGAACGCCAGCGTTCGACCAGCTCCGACTCTGAGGCCATGCGCCGCATCCTACCATGCACACGCATCTGATGCGGAAACATTTAATGTCTACGAATCTTGTGCTTGCGCATTGAATGCACGCGCATGTAACGTCCCTCCACGTGACTATCACCGACGCCTCACCTGCCTCTCCTGTCCTGAAGCCGGCACCGCCGGCCGATCAGACCTGGACCCCCCGGCTGTGGGGGGTTCTCGCGGTGCTGTGCGCCGTGTTGTTCCTGGACGGACTCGACGTCTCCATGGTCGGCGTCGCGCTCCCGTCCATTGGCTCGGAGCTTCACCTCTCCACGACCTCGCTGCAGTGGATCGTCAACGGCTTCATCCTCGGCTACGGCGGGCTGCTCCTTCTCGGAGGCCGCACCGCCGACCTGCTTGGACGCCGCAAGGTGTTCCTGGTGGCGCTGGCCGTCTTCGCCGTCGCGTCCCTGATCGGCGGCCTTGTGGACAACGGGACGGCGCTCATCGCCACCCGCTTCGTCAAGGGGCTGGCCGCCGCGTTCACCGCGCCGACCGCCCTGTCCATCCTGACCACGACCTTCCACGAAGGCCCGGCGCGCAACAGGGCGCTGTCGGTGTTCTCCGTTTTCGGTGCCAGCGGTTACTCGTCCGGGCTCATCCTGGGCGGGCTCCTGACCAGCGTCGGCTGGCGCTGGACGTTCCTCACTCCGGTGCCGCTCGCGGTCGCGGCCTTGGTCGCGGGCTACTTCCTGATTCCTCGGGACAAGCCTGCCGACGGGGGCGGCCACGACCTGATCGGCGCCGTGACCTTGACAGCGGGAATGCTGCTGGCCGTCTACACCGTCGTCTCGGCCCCGGAACAGGGCTGGCTCGACCCGGTGACGGTCGGCTCATTCCTGCTGGCCGTGGTTCTGCTCGTCGCCTTTGTGATCACCGAGAACCGGGTCAAGCACCCGCTGGTCCGGCTCGGCATCCTGCGTGTCGGCACGATCGTCCGCGCCAACCTGAGCATCATCGCGCTGTTCGGCTCGTTCCTGAGCTTCCAGTTCATGATGACGCTCTACCTGCAGGACGTCCTGCACTGGTCGCCGCTGAAGATGGCCATGGGCCTGCTGCCCATCGGCATCCTGGTCGCCTTCAGCTCCCCGTTCATGGGAGGGCTGATCAACCGCTTCGGGACGTCCAAGCTGATCCTCACCGCCATGACCTCGATGAGCCTCGGCTACGTCTGGTTCCTCTCGACGGTCGGTGACCGCCCCGACTACCTGTTCACGGTCCTGCCCACCATGCTGCTGCTGGGCGGCGGGTTCGCCTTCGGGTTCAGCTCGATCATGGCCCAGGCCACCGAGGGCATCGAGGACTCCGAGCAGGGCCTGGCGTCCGGCCTCGTCCAGACGTCCGGCCAGGTCGGCGCGGCCCTCGTCCTGGCGGTCCTCACCGCCCTGGTCGCGGGTGGGCCCAGCGCAGGCGAGAAGGCCGACTTCAACCAGTTCGACTCCGGCGTCAACCTCGTCACCGGCGTCGCCGTCGTCGGCCTCCTCATGAACCTCATCCCCATGATCAACACCTACCGAGCCAAGCACGCCTAACCACTCTCAGGGCGCCCTCCCTTCGGGAGAGTGCCCAACCCATTCCCCAGCCACCCGCTGGCGGGGGTCAGTGGGGACGGCGCTTAGAGCCGAAGAAGACGCCTTCGCTAGGAGGCGTCTTCTTCGGCTCATGGGGCCTGAGGAGTGCGCAGTGCTTCCGCGGCAGCGCTATGGCATCAATGCGTTAAGCGTTGATGGCGAACACGACGCCGCCGACGATGGCCGCGGCGAGCAAGGGGAGCAGAGAAACGCTCAACCACGACCAGAGCATCATTTTCCGGGCACGGCGTGGATCGCTTTCGAAGGCTGGCTCGGCGTTCGTGTAGAGCAGCGCGCCGAGGATGAGGAACGGGAAGAACAACACCATCGTCCACAGGCCGCATATGAACGCGACGACCTGGGCGGCGGGCGTGTAGGTGCCGTCGGGTCCGATTCCGAGCCCGTAGCCCGAAGGCGCCGGGGTCGAAGCGGGAGCGGCGGGGGCGGCGGCTTCCATTGTGACCTCGCTCATATTTTGGGTGGGAGAGTGATCGTACGCTCTCGCACCGTGTTCGGGGAATGCCCAAAACGAGGGTCGGTGAATCGGACAAGCCGCTCGCTCGCCGAGAGCACGCCCCGCGCCTCGGGACACGACACTCCCGCCGTCGTCGGTTGCGGGGCTGGGCGGGAGCGTGCGCCGCGCCTTGACACTCCGGCGCCTGCCACTCCCGCCAACACTGATTGAACTCTGCATCTCCCCAGGCGAAGTGGTGGATTCAGGACGAGCGGATCCTGGTGTGCCTCGCCTCCTCGGAGGGCAAGCTCAACGGAACCGGAAGTTGACCTTCCCGTCCTGGCGGGGTGGCGCTTCGTTGATCGTCCCGTTGGGCGCCCGTCGCAGCTCGTCCGCCTGGCGTGCGGGGGAGACGTGGACCAGGTGCGGTGGCGGTCAGCACCCGCCCAGGTTGAGCCCCCCGGCAGGCGATTATGCGCAGCTTGAGTCGCCCGGCTAGGGCCCACTACCTCGTCCACCGACAGGCCAACTTGTTGCCCGCCGGCCTATGCGCATAGGGGCGTTCCACATAGCGCTGGCTGCCCTTGCCCGGTGCGAAGGCCCGCACCGCCTACCCGGATAAAGCCCCCGCACCGCCTACCCGGATAACAGCCTGCGCGACGATCGCCGGCCCCCGGGCCCGGACCTACGCGCGAGGACCCTACGCGCGAGTGATCTCTGTCCGCTCTCGCGGTGTTATGAGATCACTCAGGTGCGCAGTGTGGTTGGGTGCGGCCCCGCAGGATGGTGGCGGTGTGGACGGATTCGAGGGTGGAGTGGGGGCGTCGGGTTTGGTTTGACCTTGCTCCCGGGGTGCGGGATTTCGTGGCCCCGGGGAGTGGCCGTTTTGTCGGTCACGAGGGTCGGGACGGTGCCTCTTGTGGTGGGCCCGTCCCGATCTCTCGTTGGGGTGGAGTTGGAGCCCTTCCGGGTTAGGTGGGGCGTTTCCAGAAGGGGCGGGGGGTGGTGAGGGCGGTGAGGATCTGGGTGGCTCTGGTCCAGAGGGTGTCCAGGTGGGCGAGTTGGGCGGTCTCGTTGGTGGCCTGGAGGGAGTGCAGGTCGGTGATGAGGGCGGCCAGGTCGGGGAGCTTGTGGCCTTGGGCTTCGTAGGTGTGGAGGGCCTGTTCGAGCGTGGGGAGCAGGGTGTGGAGGAGGTGGTCTTGGCGGGTGGCGTGGTCTGCGGACTGGAGTTCGGCTAGGCGGTTGAGGGCCTCGGTGAGGGTGCGGGTGGTTTCGGTCGCGGGGGTGGGGGGCTTGGGGGCTGGGCGGGCGGAGCGGGGGGCGCGGGCGGGGTTGGGTGGAGCAGCTGGGCGGTGGAGGGCTTGGGCGGCCGCGGGTGGGGCGGAGGGGGCGGCGCCGAAGCCGGCGGAGCGCATGGTGCCTCGGAGGGGACCGGCAGGGGCGATGGAGGCCATCAGGCCCTGTTCGGTTTCCATGCGGGCGTCCCAGCCGCTGGGGAGTTCTACGGGTTGGGTGACCTGGTGGGGCGTGCCGCCCTGGGTGACGGTGCGGGTGTCGACGGCGACGAAGGCGGTGAAGCGGCACAGGACGCCGAAGCGGAGGGACATGGTGGTGATGCGTTCTTCCAGTTCGGGGTCGCCCTCGATGGTGTAGCGGTCTTCCAGGTCGCGGAGGTGGGCGCGGGCCCAGATGGCCGTGGTGGTGGGGTTGGCGGCCTTGGTGGCGGTGAGGGTGCGCTCCCAGGGGGCGTTGTTCGAGGTGCCGGTGAGGGTGATCGTGCCGGTGGGGGCGCCTCGGTAGCGGCCCATGATGGTGAGGGGGACGCCGGGGAACAGTGCTCCGTGGCGGGTGGGGGCGACCGTCTCGGGGATCACGTCGAGGGTCATGGGGCGGAGGGTCAGGTCGGTGACCAGAGGGGCGCTGATCCGGTGGTGGATGCTCTCCATGGCCTCGTCCAGGCGGTCTTCGGACTCGACCAGTTCACAGCGGCCGTCGCCGGCCAGGCGGTTGAGGAAACCCGCGTTGACGGCGCGGTCGATGCCCACGGTGTGGGCGCGGACGCCGCGCAGGCGGGGGCTGAGGCGGGCGAGGAGCTGGTCTTCGTTGCCGATCTGGCCGTCGGTGATCAGGACCAGGACGCGGTCGTTCGGGGAGTCGGCCAGAAGCGTGCACGCCTGGTCGAGCGGGGTGAGCATCTCGGTGCCGCCCCGGGCGTCGAGGGCGGCGAGGTGCTCGACGGCGCGGAAGCGGTTGCGGTCGGTGCCGGGGACCAGGCCGGGGTCGAGGTCGCGGGGGCGTTCGACGACGTTGTCGAACGACAGGACGGCGAAGCGGTCGTCGGGGGTCAGGGTGTCGACGATGCGGGCGGCGGCGCGGCGGGCGGCGACCATCTTCCAGCCGTGCATGCTGCCGGAGCGGTCGAGGATGAGCACGACGTCGCGCGGGCGGGGACGGCTCTGGCCCGAGGGCAGGACGGTGAGGGCGAACGTGCCCTCGTCGCCGGACTCGTCGGGGGTCAGCGCCAGGGCGCCGCTGTCGCCGGAGGCGTAGGCCAGCCGCAGGATGAAGTCGCGGTCGAGGCGCTCGCCCGGCTGGAGCCGGACGGTGGTGCGCTCGTCGGAGCTCGTCTCGGCGACGACGTGCAGGGCGGAGCGGATCTCGGTGAGGGACAGGCCCGCCGGGTCGATGTCGACCTCGATCGATAGCGCGACCGGGTTGGGGAACCCGGGGAGCAGGACCGGGGGGCTGATCCGGGACGCGTCGGGGACGGCGTCGGTGTCGGGGACGACCCCCGAACCGGCCGCCTCGTCGTCGAGGGGGCGTCCGGGGATGTAGCGGGGGGCCACCACAAGGGGGAACCGGAGGGCGGCGGTGCCGTTCTCGTAGGGAAGCGGTTGGTTGAGGCTGAGGCGGATCGTGACGCGTTCACCCGGGAGGATGTTGCCGACGCGCATGGTGAACACGTCCGGGCGGTCTTCTTCGGCGATCGCGGCACGCCGGCCCGCGGCGATGGCGGTGTCGTAGTCCTGACGGGCCTGGCCGCGCTCCTTGAGCACGCCCTCGATCACGCGGTCGCCGGCCTCCATGCGCAGCGCGGTGACGGCGGCGCGGTCGGGCAGCGGGAAGATGTACGTCGCCTCGAGCGGGACGTCGAACGGGTTGCGGAAGCCCTGGACGACCTCGATCCCGGCGGCGAGGCCGGTGACGGACGCGCGGATGTCGACGGTGTCGAGCGGCAGGTTGCCCTTGTCGGTGGTCAGCGCTCCGAGCCCGCCTTCGGGGGCGGACGCGGGGGAATCGGGCAAAGGGGCGATGTGCACGGTCACTGTGACCTCCCGGGTGTGGGGGCGGACGTATCGATCAGGCCGCGGCGGCGCAGTTCGTCCAGCAGCGGGCGGGCCGCGGCCTCGATCGCGGCGAGGTCGTCGTCGCTGAGCGCCGGAACGTTCAGCAGGACGGTGAGGTCGGGCGCGAGGCGCACACCCTGCACGACCGTGGCTTTCGGCGTATGGGGGACGGGTTGCGGGTCGGCCGGGGTCCAGGAGACATCGGTGGGGGTCCAGAAGCGTTGGCGGGGACTTGGCGTCGGTGCGTCGGAGAGGCGGGCGATGCGCTGGAGGGCCTCGTCGGTGGCCCCAGCCAGTTCGAGCTGGATCTCGGCGATGCTGCGCCCCTCGGACTGCCGCCGTTTGACGGCGACGATCTGCAGGAGGTGCCGCGGCCCGTACGTCGCGGCGCGGCCGCGGCGGCCGAGGGGCGGGTCGACCAGGCCGATGGTGGTGTACCAGCGGATCAGCCGTTCGTTGGGCAGGTCGCGCACCCGGCCGTTCACCTGCATGGACTCGCCGGACGCCAGGGCCTGCACGGCCTGCTCCGCGAGCTCGGTGATGGTCCAGGTACCTTCCATGGTCCGATGATGACACTGTCACCCTGACACTGTCAACTTCGCGGAATCCCTTGAACGGGCCGTTCGGCAGGTCCACGCTTGCGTCGGGACGCGAGAAGGGTCGTTCTGTGCGGAGCAGCGGTGGCGGTGCGACCAGGGCCGGGACTTCGGCCTGGGCTCGCTATCGCACGCTGGTCGCCGAGTTCCGGCAGGAGCGTCTGGTGCTCGGCGTGGTGCTGGCCTGCGGGACGGGTGTGGTCGCGGCGGGAGTCGCCGTGTGGTGGGCGGGGCCTGTGGTGGGCGTGGTCGTCTTTGTTGGGCACGTGCTGTACGAGCGTGTTCGTCCGGGCCCTGTTACCGGATGGCGCCAAGGGGCCGTTGCGGAGCGGCGTACGGGGAAGCGGCTTTCGCGGCTTGATCCGGCCGGTTTCCATGTGCTGCACGACAGGGCGGTCCCGGGGGTACCGGCGACAAACCTGGATCATCTGGTTGTCGGCCTCACGGGCGTCTATGCGATCCTCAGCCGTCGCTGGTCCTGGGGTACCCGTCTGAGGGTGGACGTAGGGCGCCTCTGGGTGGGCAAGCGTCCTGTGGGGGAGCTATCCGGCGCGGTTTCCCGCACGGCGGGGACGGTCGCGGAATTGCTCGCGGACGAACTCGACTATGACGTGCGCGTGATGCCCGTCGTGGCGGTCCACGGGGCGCACGTCCCCCGGTACGGCGTGCAGCACGGCGGGGTGGACTTTCAGTCGTATCGCGCACTTCCGCGTGCCGTTTCCGACGAGCCGGTGATCTTTACAAGCGCTCAGGTGGCGACGATCGCGGCCGCTGCGGAGCGTCTTCTCCCGCCAATGCTTGAAATGCTATCTCCTGAATAAAATGGCCATTCGGGAGTCATCACGCTTCGTGAGCGACTGACTCTGAGGTGAGATGATCACCAGGTCACGGGATTGATGGTCATATCGGTCAGAAGCCTGCATAGTGCTACAAGATCGATAAATAGCCGCACTCTAGGTTCCATCGGGATATGACGTCACGTGAGCCATGATCGACGGAGTCCGATCTTCGGAAATTGCCTGTAAAGAGTCGGCTTAGCCTTTACGTTTCTCGCATGAATGACCACCTTCTGGTTGAGGCGCTGCGCACCAGAGACCCCGGCGCGCCTGCCGCGGTATACGACGCGTACGCGGACAGGCTCTATGCGTACTGCTGGTTCCAGTTGCGTGGCCGCGACGCGGCCCAGGTCGCGTTGCGCGATACGTTCATCGTCGCCGAGGCCCACATCGAGTGCCTGCGCGACCCCGACAGGTTCGGCCCGTGGCTCTACGCCATCGCGCGCTTGGAGTGCGGACGCCGGTTGCCCGCGCACGGCCAGCCGCCGGACGTCCAGGTCGCCAGCCACGACCAGGACGACGTCGACCAGCGGGTGATGGCCTGGCAGGCGGTCATGGGCCTCGCCCCGCTCAGCCGGGAGCTGCTCGAACTGCGCGTTCGCCACCAGCTTTCGGTCCCCGACCTCGCCGCCGTGTTCGGCCTTCCGGCCAAGGACGCGCAGGCGGCGCTGGACGCGGGTCACGCGGAGCTGGAAACGGCGCTGTCCGCGGAGATCCTCGCGCACCAGGGCCCATACGGGTGCGACGACCGTGCCAGCCTGCTCCGGGAGCGTAAGGGAGAGCTGGAACCCGAATTGCGCGAACGCCTTCTGCAGCACGCGCAGGGCTGTGAGGCGTGTGGAGCCGTCGTCCCCCGTACGGTCTCGGCCGCCAAGGTCTACGGGTTGCTTCCCCAGGCGGAGCCCCCGGAGGCGTTGCGGCTGAGGGTGATGAGCTGCTTCATGGATCCGGAGCTGGTGGGCTACCGGCTCTTCGTCGCCACCCGGGTGACCGATTTCGCGGCGGACGGGTTCCCCGCCCAGCACCCGACTGCGACGTCCGCGCGGCGTGCGGCTTCGCAACGCGGCCCGCGACGCACGTTCGTGCTGCGCCGGGCGGTCGCGCCTGACATCGCTCACGGCGGGCGTGCGCGCGCTCTGGGACGGCTCGTCGTGGCGTTGACCGTCGCCGCGTTGCTCATAGGAGGAGCGATGGGCGTTGTCCGCCTGCTGTCGGGGGCCGATGACCGGGGTGCCGGGACGGCCGCAACGGGGCGCTCGCCCCGCCTGCTGGTGCCCTCGGCGATGCCCCAGCCCCCGGCGTTGCAGCCGGAAGTGTCGGGCGGCCAGCAGGCGCCCCCCGGGATCGCGCCGGTCTCGGCCACGTACCCGCTGGGCGCGCGCGAGTCCGCCGCACCCGCTACCGCCCTGCCTTCACCGCCCCCTAAGCGCGACTACCAATCAGGTGGGAACAGCCCCAATGACCCGGGACCACCCGGGGGGACCGGCACCTTGGAGGTGTCGCCGTCCTTCCTCGACCTGGCCGGGGGATCGGACGCGACCGTCGAGCTGCACGCGACGGGCGGCCCCGTCACCTGGAGGGCGAGGCCGTGGGGGCCCGTCCGCGTCACCCCGTCGGGCGGCAAGCTCGCGGCCGGCCAGTCGATGACCGTCTCCGTGCATGTGTTCCGTGCGGCGGGGTCTCAGGGGGAGGGCGGCGTCACGTTCGAACCCGGGGGGCTTCAGGTACAGATCACATGGCGTCCCGACCCGGGGCCCGGCCCTGGACCGAGCCCCACGCCCACCCCGACGGCCCCCACCCCGACCCACACCACGAACCCTCCCGGCTCTGGCACCCCCACCTCCGGGCCCACGCCGCCTTCCGATCCGCCGCCCTCGTCTGCCCCGCCCTCGTCGTCGTCTCCGCCGCCCACCACGAGCGACCCCTCGTCCCCGCCGCCCTCGTCGTCCTCGCCCCCGCCGACCTCGGGCTCTGACTCACCGTCGCCGTCCGGCGGTTCGGGTGGGTGACCGTGGCCCCGACCGTCTACGCCGCGCGGCCGGACGCGAAGATCAGCCCGACGCCGGTCTCGGCGCCGCTCGTCCCCCTGGTGGGCGAGATCCAGAGGGTCGCCTGGCCACTGTGGACCGAGCCTGCCGCGCGCACACGCCGCGAGGTCGCGGACCTGTGCCGGTTGCAGACCGCCAGGGGGCTCACCGTCCTGTCCTGGCTGGCACTCGACCGGGACGATGACGGCGACCTCACCTGGCTCCTGGCGACGTCCCGGTTGGCTGGAGCGCGGCAGGAGCGCATGTACACGGCCGCGGCGCGTCTGCCCGAGCCTGTGCGGGAGTTGGTCGTCGCCAACTGGACGTGGGCGATGGCCAGCCCGCATGGGGGCCAGGCAACGGCGGCGTTCCTAGCGGGGGGCGCCTACCCCGAGGACGGGTACGCGGCCGCCCATGCCACCGTCGCGCTGCTGCGTTCGTGGGAGCGCCGCCCGGAGACCCGGCCCGCCCTGGCGGCGGCCTGGGCGGCGACCCGGACTCCGGCCGACTGGTGCAGGGCGGCCGAGCTCGGCTCCACCTACGGCGCGCCCGTCCCGATCTTTTGCTATCCCCGTCTGCCGCTCCCGCCGCGACTGACCTTCCGTCCCTGGATCACCCGGCTTCTGGGTATTTGAACCCGCTTTGACCAGGCACTTTCCGCGTGTGGCAGGTGGAGGTCTCGGGTAGTTACCCGTGTGAGCTCTGTGACTGGAGTTCACTGTGATGTCTGAGTAAACTACTCTCTGTAGTCAATGCTTGCTTTGTGTGAATCGCGGTAGGGGAGGCCCGTGTTTCAGTCGCCGAGCACCACAGCGGCCAGTCGTGGAGGGCCCTCCCGTCGATCGGCCGGCCTGCGCTTGGCCGCGCTCTCGACCGGGG
This sequence comes from Spirillospora sp. CA-294931, assembly GCF_050946795.1. Classification (GTDB taxonomy): domain Bacteria; phylum Actinomycetota; class Actinomycetes; order Streptosporangiales; family Streptosporangiaceae; genus Spirillospora. The sequence continues at coordinate 8,527,709 of NZ_CP192006.1, read as the reverse complement.
TCGCGTTCGTCGTCACCGGTGTGGAGGCCCCGGCCCACGCCGTCCTGCCCGCGGCGGAACCCGCCCCCAGCGCGCGGGACGTTCAGGAGGGCAAGCAACGGGTACGCGAACGCGCCGCCGAGGTGGGGCAAGCCAAGACCCAGTTGGCTCTCGCCAACGGGGAACTGGAAGGGCTTGCGGTAGCGGCGGCCACCGCCGTCGAACGCTACAACGGCGAAATGGTCAAGCTGGAACGTTCCCGGCAGGCCTACCAGGACGCCCGCACCCGGGTGGCCGAGGCCGAACGCCGGATGGAGGCCACTCGAAGCGAACTGGCGACCTTCGCGGCCGACGCCTACGCCGTCAACACCGGCTTCAACACCTGGTCCACCGTCGTCTCCGGACAGGGCGGCCCCCAAGGCTTCATGGACCGCGCCGGAATGATGGAGGTCCTCGCGCGGCGGCGGGCCGGAATCATGCAACGGGTAGAGGCGTCAAGGAACGTCGCCGCCATGTTCCGCCGCCAGGCCCAGGACGCCCTCGACGCTCAACGCGCCGCCACCCGAAGAGCCTCCGAAGCCAAACGAGTCGCGGAACAGGCGGTGGAGACCCAGCGCTCGGCCGTCGAGCGCATCGAAGAGCGCAAGCGCGGCTTCGAGCAGAGCCTCGGCCGGGCCCGCACCCAGGCCACCAAGCTCGAACGCCGCCGTGAACTGGCCCTCGAACGCGCAGCGCGCAGGGAGTTCAAGGGCTCCGGACGCGTCCCGACCCGCCTCCTCGCCGGTGCGGGACGCGGCAACCTCGTCGTCCGGGCGGCGCTGAAGTGGCTGGGGACGCCCTACTCGTGGGGCGGCGGAAACGCGTCCGGCCCCAGCTACGGCATCGCCCACGGATCCGGTATCCACGGGTTCGACTGCTCGGGCCTGGCCCTCTACGCGTGGAGCAAGGTCGGCGTCCGGCTCGACCACTGGACGGGCACCCAGTGGACGTCGGGCCCCCACGTCCCGCTGAACCGTCTGCGCGCCGGTGACCTGGTCTTCTTCGCCAACAACACCTCCGACCCCGACACCATCCACCACGTCGGCATCTACATCAGCAAGGGCCGCATGGTGGAGGCCCCGTACACGGGAGCCCGCGTCCGCATCTCCAGCATCTGGCGAAACGGCCTGATCGGCGCCACCCGTCCCGCAGGCTGACCGCCACCGCCGCCAGCCCCACCCACCGCAGGGCGCAGGTCCCCTATGGCTTAGCCGGGGTCTGCCGTCTGGCATTGGACTCGACGTGCGCCGTCCATGGCTGGGCGCGGCTTTCGCCGTCCTGGCTCGCCGTGGGATGTGCTGCTTATGGCTGGACGAGGGGTGCGCTGTCCGTGGCTGAGCGAGGTGCGTGCCGCCCATGGTCGTGCGGGGTACGGCGCTCGTGCCGGTGCGCGGCCTTGGCTGTTCCTGGCTCTGCGTAGGGCGCGCTGCTTATAGCTGGTCGCGGGGTTCGTCGTCCCCGGCCGGGCGCGGTGTGCGCCGCTCGTGGCGAGGCGGTGTGCGGCACCCGGGACGGGCGCGGGGCGCGGCGGGCATTGGTGCTTCCCGGGGGCGGCGGGAATGGCTCAGATGAAATTCAGGGGGCGGGAAGTGGAACACTTCCGCACGGACGGGGCGTGCGGAAGTGTTCCTCAAAGCCGCGGGCGACGTGGAGCGGACCGTCGCCGTCCCGCAATGACGGGTTCAGTGCCCGCCCGCGTCGATGAAGCGCTTGCGGGAGCGTTCGATCTCCTGCTCGGCCTCGACGCGTCCGGTCCAGCTCGCGCCCTCGACCGATTTGCCGGGCTCGAGGTCCTTGTAGACCTCGAAGAAGTGCTGGATCTCCAGCCGGTCGAACTCGGGCACGTGGTGGATGTCGCGCAGGTGCTCCTGGCGCGGGTCCGTGGCCGGGACGCACAGCAGCTTGTCGTCGCCGCCCGCCTCGTCGGTCATCCGGAACATTCCGACCGCGCGGCACTTGATCAGGCAGCCGGGGAAGGTCGGCTCCTGGAGCAGGACCAGGGCGTCCAGCGGGTCGCCGTCCTCGCCGAGGGTGTCCTCCACGAAGCCGTAGTCGGCCGGGTACTGCGTCGAGGTGAACAGCATCCGGTCGAGCCGGATCCGACCACTTTCGTGATCGACCTCGTACTTGTTCCGCTGGCCCTTCGGGATCTCAATGGTGACGTCGAAATCCAAGATGTCCTCCGCTCCCTGCGCGGTCGCAGTGAATAGTCTTTCGGGAGTCTGTGCGGGTGAGGCCTACCCCCACAGCGTGGGTGTTCCCGTATACAAGGATGTCGCACGATGGTGAGTGCTGAGTGAGAGGGGCGATCAGATGCCGGCCCGGGGTCGCCCCCTGTTTTTGATCACGCTGTCCCTCCTCAATATTTTCACCGCCGCCGCAGGGCTGGCAGTGGCGAAACTCACACCCGAAAATCGTCTGTCGCCGCAGCCTCCCGCCGTCGCGCGGCGCGACGTGGTGCGGACGGTGGCGGCGTCCTCCGAGGCCGGTGACCACGCGCGTGTCCCCGGGGCCGCCCTGGCGGGACGGCTGACCGGCCTGCTGAACGGTCCTGGCGCCCCGATCAACGCGGTGGTGATCGACGCGGTGACACGACGTCCCCTCTTCGAACGGAACGCGAGCCGGCCCGCGACACCGGCGTCCACGACGAAGCTGGTCACCTCGGTCGCCGCGCTGGCCGCGCTCGGGCCCGCACACCGGATCGCCACACGGGTCGTCAAGGCAAACGGGAACGGCATCGTACTGGTCGGAGGCGGGGATCCTACCCTGACCGCCCTGCCGCGCGCTGGAGGCGGCCACCCGGTGTTCGCGTCCCTGGGGGAGTTGGCTCGGCAGACGGCGGCGGGGCTCAAGGCGTCGGGCGTCCGGCGGGTCCGGGTGGACTATGACGTCTCGGCCTACCAGGGGGCGACCACCGCTCCCGGGTGGAAGCCCAACTATCTGCCGGACGGTGAAGTGGCGCCGCTCACCGCGCTCACCGTGGACGAGGGCCGCGTGTCCCCGGGGAACGACGAGGTGAAGTCACGCGTCGCCGACCCGGCGAAGGCGGGGACGGCGTCGTTCCTGCGCCTGCTGCGGCAATACGGGGTGGCCGCCGTGCCGGGACGCCGCACCGTCGCGCCCAAGAGCGCCGCCGCGCTGGGCGCCGTCCAGTCCCCAACGGTCGCCGAACTGGTCGAGCACCTCATGACCGTCAGCGACAACGACGTGGCCGAGGCGATGATCCGCCAGGTCGCCATCAAGCTCGGCAAGCCCGCCTCATTCGGGGGAGGGGCACAGGCGGTGCGCGAGGTGCTCTCCCGCTTGGGCGCGGCGGACGGGGTGCTCACCTACGACGGCAGCGGCCTGTCCACAGGAAATCGCATCACGCCCATGGCGCTGGCAAGGCTCGCCTCACTCGCGGCATCTCCGGAGCGTCCCGAATTGCGCGCGGCCATCACCGGTATGCCCGTAGCGGGGTTCACCGGGACGCTCAGCCCCCCTCGCTACACGGGGCCGTCCAGCCAGGGCGGGGCCGGTGTCGTCCGGGCCAAGACCGGGACGCTCTCCGGCGTCAGCACCCTGGCCGGAGTCGCCCACGACGCGGACGGACGCCTGCTGGCCTTCGCGTTCATGGCCGGAGACGGGAAGGGCCCCGTAGACCCCGGGAAACTCGACCAACTCGCGGCGGCCGTCGCCACCTGCGGTTGCTGACACCGCTGCTTGTGGGCGGAAGCTCACAGAGGCGCGCGCGTGTGGCGGGTCCTGTACGGGAGATAACCAGAACGGTTGTTCGTTGAACGATCGGGCAGGGGCGCCGCGGCGCCGGAACCGAAACGTACGGTGGAGTACATGAGCGCCTCAATGATCGACTGGAACGTGGCGGTCCAGACCGGGACCCGGCTCGTGCGGCCGGGACCGCAGGTCGCCCAGGCCGAGGCACGCGAGGTCGTGGACGAGTTGCGCGAGCTTTCCCGGCTCGCCGAGGGACACGTCCGCGAGTTCACCGGCATCCACACCGAGACGGCGCTCGCGCCGGCGACGGTCGTGGACCGGCCCGGCTGGATCCGGGCGAACGTCGACGGCTTCCGGGTGGTCCTAGAGCCGCTGATGGAGCAGATGGCCGAGCGCAAGGGGCCGGGCCTGCTCGGCGCGGGGGCGGGCAATGCCGTCGTCCATGCCGTGGGGTCCAGGGTCACCGGGATGCAGGTCGGCGCCATCCTGGCCTACATGGCCAGCCGGGTGCTGGGGCAATACGAACTGTTCCTGCCCCCCGACCCGTCCGGCAACGCCCCGACCGGACGGCTGACTCTCGTCGCGCCCAACATCGTCAGCGTCGAGCAGGAGCTCGGCGTCAACACCCGTGACTTCCGCCTCTGGGTCTGCCTGCACGAGGAGACCCACCGTGCGCAGTTCACCGGGGTGCCGTGGCTGCGCGAGTACGTCCAGGAACAGATGACGCAGTTCCTGCTGGCGTCCGACCTCGACCCGGGGGCGATGCTCGACCGGATCAAGGACGCCGCCGAGGCGGTGGCCGACGCCGTGCGCGGCAGCGGCGAGGCCAACCTGATCGACGCCATCCAGTCGCCCGAGCAGCGCGAGATCCTCGACCGCCTCACGGCCGTCATGACGCTCGTGGAGGGCCACGGCGACTACGTGATGGACGCGGTGGGCCCCGATGTCGTCCCGTCCGTGCGCGACATCCGGTCGCGCTTCCAGGGGCGCCGCGAGGGCGGCACACGCCTGGACAAGACCATCCGCCGCCTCCTGGGCATCGACCTGAAGATGAAGCAGTACGCCGAAGGCTCCCGCTTCGTCCGCCGCGTGGTGACCGAGGTGGGGATGACCGAGTTCAATCGGATCTGGGAGTCGCCGGAGACCCTGCCGACCCACGACGAGATCAAGGAGCCCGCCGCCTGGATGGACCGCGTCCTCGGACCACGTGCCCTCGACGCGCCCCCCGAAGCCAACGAGGCCTGACCCCGCTCCCGAATGCCGCCCCCACCTCTACCTCACGCATGCCCATCGGGTTCCGCGAACCATCACGCCCTGATGGGTTTGAGGGTGTGTGTGCAGAGCGGGGTGAGTGAGGGTGGGGCCTGAGCCTGCGGTGGCGGAGGTGCGCGTTGCGGTGCGGCGTGCGCTTGAGGGGCTGCCGGTCGGGGGCCGGGTGCTTGTCGCCTGTAGCGGTGGGGCCGATTCGCTGGCCCTGGCGGGGGCGCTGGCCTTCGAGGCTCCCCGGCGCGGTTTTGACGCCGGTGGGGTGACGATCGACCACGGGCTTCAGGACGGGTCGGTGGAGCGGGCCGAACGGGTTGTCAGGACGATGGTCGGCCTCGGGCTCGACCCCGCTGGATCTGTGGCGGTGACGGTCGGGGGCGAAGGCGGGCCCGAGAACGCGGCCCGGGAGGCGCGCTATGCGGCCCTAAACGAGGCCGCACGGCGACTGGGAGCGGCCGCGGTTCTCTTGGGCCATACACGGGACGACCAGGCCGAGACGGTTCTGCTTGGGCTCGCGCGCGGTTCCGGTGGACGTTCCCTGGCCGGTATGCCGGTGGAGTTCGAGCGTGGCGCGCGCTACGTGCGTCCCCTTTTGGACGTCGACAGGACGACCACGCGACGCGCCTGCCTGGCCATGGGCCTGGAGCCGTGGGACGACCCCCACAACGAGGACGCCGCCTTCACCCGGGTACGGGTGCGCCGAGAGGCGCTGCCCGCGCTGGAGAAGGCTCTCGGCCCCGGGGTGGCGGACGCTCTGGCGCGCACCGCGAAGATGCTGCGCGATGACGCTGATGCTCTGGACGAGTTCGCCGCGCGCGCTTGCAGCGACCTGGAGGACGGCCCGGACGGTCTATCGGTTGAGGGTCTGGAAAAGCTCCCCCGGGCCGTCCGAACCCGAGTGTTGAGGATGGCGGCGATCAAGGCCGGAAGTCCACCGGGTACGCTCGCGGCCGTCCATATCGATGAGGTGGATCGGCTGCTCACGGCGTGGCGGGGACAGCGTCACGTCGACCTCCCGGGGGGGCTGAGGGCGATCCGGCGGTATGGGAAGCTGCTGTTCGTTTCGGTTTGACGCCGTAACGTGTTGATGTGATAACGCACTGCGTTTGTCGCGATGAGGGTGGGATTGTGGACGAGAAGGACCTGGGCGCCGACCTGGCGAAGGTACTGATCCCCGAAGACCAGTTGCGGGCCAAGGTGCGCGAGCTCGCGGCGCAGATCGACGCCGACTACGCGGGCAAGGACCTGCTCCTCGTGGGCGTCCTCAAGGGCGCCGTCATGATCATGGCGGACCTGGCGCGCGAGCTGCACACTCCGGCGTCCATGGACTGGATGGCGGTGTCGTCGTACGGATCGGGGACGAAGTCGTCTGGCGTGGTCCGAATTCTCAAGGACCTCGACACCGACATCCTGGACCGCCATGTGCTGATCGTCGAGGACATCATCGACTCCGGCCTGACGCTCTCGTGGCTGGTGAGCAATCTGCGTTCGCGAGACCCCGCGTCGCTGGAGATCTGCGCGCTGCTGCGCAAGCCCGAGGCCGTCAAGACCGAGATCGGATGCCGTTACCTCGGGTTCGACATTCCTAACGAGTTCGTCGTGGGCTACGGGCTCGACTACGACGAGAAGTACCGGAACCTGCCCTTCGTCGGCACCCTGGCGCCGCACGTCTACGGCGGAAACGCCTGAAACGGCGCCCTGGGCCGGACGACGCGCACGTCGGGGTGCGTGTCCGGCGGAAGCGCACCCAAGCGCCGCTCCCCGGGGACGCTTGAACGGCTGTGGTTTCGGTGGGGACGATTCCCCGGCGCTAGGGCCCCGCGAGGGCGACGGGTACGCGGGTGTGGGGGTGTTGTCCTACAGTGCGTCCAATGGGCTTCTGTGTGATCCTGGCGCGGCTCGGTGTGGCCTGACGTAACCCCTAGGGAACAAGGGGCTTCGCCGAATCGTTGCAAAGGGCGTTGGCGGGTATGTCGACAGGATCAGGGATCGACGCTGGCTGCGTCCCCTGTGCCTGCGGTGTACCGTCGGTATCCCGGGCCTTGGGTCAGGGAAGCGCATGATGGCGGCCGCATCGGCGGGCAGCTCATCGGAGCAGCGCCCCGTCGGAGCGGGGACTGCCGTGCACAAGCCGGGTTCACAGACGTTGGTCAGGAGGGACGGGCCCCGAAGGGGTTACCGGATAAATGGACGTGAAGCGCTATTTTCGCGGGCCGCTGCTGTGGATCCTGCTAGTCGGCTTGTTGGTCGCCCTTGTCATGTGGGGGATCAACCCTGGCCGTTCCTACGAGAAGACCGACACCTCCACCGTGATCAAGGAGATCAAGGCCGGTGAGGTGAAGTCCGCAAAGATCATTGACAAGGATCAGCGGATCGAGGTCACGCTCAAGAACGGCAAGCAGCAGCAGGCCTCCTGGGTTGACGGTCAGGGTCTCCAGCTGCAGAACCAGCTTCAGCAGCAGGTCGAGGCCAAGAGCCTGCAGAGCTACAACGTCGATGTTCCCAAGCAGAGCTTCCTTTTGAACCTGCTGTTCAGCCTGCTTCCCATCGTCGTCATCGTGCTGATCTTCCTGTTCATCATGAATCAGATGCAGGGCGGCGGCTCCCGGGTGATGAACTTCGGGAAGTCCAAGGCGAAATTGATCACCAAGGACACTCCCAAGACCACGTTCGCCGACGTGGCGGGGGCCGACGAGGCCCTGGAGGAGCTTGAGGAGATCAAGGACTTCCTCCAGAACCCGGCCAAGTTCCAGTCCATCGGCGCCAAGATCCCCAAGGGCGTGCTGCTTTTCGGCCCGCCCGGAACCGGTAAGACGCTTCTCGCCCGCGCAGTCGCGGGAGAGGCGGGCGTCCCGTTCTACTCGATCTCCGGCTCGGACTTCGTCGAGATGTTCGTCGGTGTCGGCGCCTCCCGGGTGCGCGACCTGTTCGAGCAGGCCAAGGCCAACGCCCCGTCCATCATCTTCATCGACGAGATCGACGCCGTCGGCCGCCACCGCGGCGCCGGCCTGGGCGGCGGTCACGACGAGCGCGAGCAGACCCTCAACCAGCTGCTGGTCGAGATGGACGGCTTCGACGTCAAGGGCGGCGTGATCCTGATCGCGGCGACCAACCGTCCCGACATCCTCGACCCGGCGCTGCTGCGTCCGGGCCGCTTCGACCGGCAGGTCACCGTCGACCGTCCCGACCTTGAGGGCCGCAAGGGCATCCTGCGCGTCCACGGGCGGGGCAAGCCGTTCGCGCCGGACGTCGACCTCGACGTCATCGCGCGCCGCACCCCGGGCTTCACCGGTGCCGACCTCGCGAACGTGATCAACGAGGCGGCGCTGCTGACCGCGCGGTTCGACCGCAAGCTGATCGACATGGACACCCTTGAGGAGTCCATCGACCGCGTGATGGCCGGGCCCGAGCGCAAGACCCGCGTCATGTCCGAGAAGGAAAAGAAGATCATCGCCTACCACGAGGGCGGTCACGCACTGGTGGCGCACGCGCTGCCGAACGCCGACCCCGTCCACAAGGTGACGATCCTTCCGCGCGGCCGGGCCCTGGGTTACACCATGACCCTGCCGATGGAGGACAAGTTCCTCACCACCCGCTCGGAGATGACCGACCAGCTGGCCATGCTGCTGGGCGGCCGCACCGCCGAGGAGCTGGTGTTCCACGAGCCGACCACCGGCGCGTCCAACGACATCGAGAAGGCCACCTCGATCGCCCGCAACATGGTCACCGAGTACGGGATGAGCGAGCGCCTGGGCGCCCGCAAGTTCGGCACCGGCGCGGGCGAGGTGTTCCTGGGACGCGACATGGGCCACGAGCGCGACTACTCCGAGGACATCGCCTCGGCGATCGACGACGAGGTCCGCCGCTACATCGAGGCCGCCCACGACACCGCGTGGGAGATCCTGGTGGAGTACCGCGACGTCCTGGACGACCTGGTCGTCAACCTGATGGAGAAGGAGACCCTCTCCAAGGACCGGGTGATGGAGATCTTCGCGCCGATCACCAAGCGGCCGCTCCAGAAGTCCTACACCGGCTACGGCAAGCGGGTGCCGTCCGACCGTCCGCCCGTGCTGACGCCCAAGGAGCTGGCCCTGATGGGCCCGCAGGACGTCGCCGAGCTCACCGACACGACCAAGAACAACGGCCAGGGTGCGTCGGTGGAACAGCCCGCCGACCCGTCCCACGGTGAGAGCTGACGGATTTGACCATCCCGTACGACGACGTCCCGATGGAGGACGACCCGCCGGGGTTCGACCATGAGCGGATCGAGCGGGCGGTGCGCGAGATCCTGTTCGCGATCGGGGAAGACCCCGGTCGCGACGGGCTCCGCGACACCCCCGCTCGCGTCGCGCGCGCCTACGCCGAGCAGTTCGCCGGCCTGCGCCAGACCCCCGAGGACGCCCTGACCACGGTGTTCGACGCCGACCATGACGAGATGGTCCTGGTGAAGGACATCGAGGTCTACAGCGTCTGCGAACATCACCTTGTACCGTTCCACGGCGTCGCGCACGTCGGGTACACGCCCAACAAGAAGGGCCAGATCACCGGGCTGTCCAAGCTCGCCCGGCTGGTCGACGTGTTCGCCCGCCGTCCCCAGGTCCAGGAGCGGCTGACCAGCCAGGTCGCCGACGCCCTGATGCAGGTCCTCGAACCGCGCGGCGCGATCGTCGTGATCGAGGCCGAGCACCTGTGCATGACGATGCGCGGCGTCCGCAAGCCGGGCGCCAAGACCGTGACCTCGGCCGTCCGCGGCGATTTCCGCGAGCACGCCGAGACCCGTGCCGAGGCCATGAGCCTGATTCTCGGCCGCATGTAGATCGTTCCACGTCGACCGGCCGGTGAGGCCCGCCTCACCGGCCGCTCAACGTCCGGGCCTGGGGCCGCTCGCGGATCGAGGGCCCCAATCCCATCGTTCGAGGCCGGACCCGCGTCCGTTGCCCGAGGCCGGACCCGCGTCCGTTGCCCGAGGCCGGACCCGCGTTCGTTGCCCGAGCCCGGACCCGCGTCCGTCCCCCGAGGCGGGCCCGCATCCGTCCCCCGAGGCTGAGCCCGAGCCCGTTGTCCGAACCCGGGCCCGTCCCCCGAGGCGGGCCCACATCCGTTGCCCGAGGCGGCCCCCATCCGTCCTCCGAGGCGGGGCCCGCGTGCGTTGTTCGAGGCCGGGCCCACATCGGTCGTTCGAGGCCGGGCCTGCGTCCGTGCTCCGATGCCGGGTCCGAGCCGCGACGGGCTCGCATTGCCGCCGTGGCCGCCGCGGCTCGGGAGGCTTGGTGGAGGGCGCTCTCAAGGCCCTCGGTGGACGCGGGGAAGGCCCCGCCCGGCGCGTGGGGCGCTCGCGATCAAGGCATAGGCTGGTTCACATGACCACAGCCGTTGTTCCGGGGCTGCCCGCGCTCGGGCGCTGCCTCGTCATGGGCGTGGTCAACGTGACTCCGGACTCCTTCTCCGACGGCGGTGCCTGGTTCGATCCCGACAAGGCGATCCAGCATGGGCTCGACCTGGTCACCGAGGGGGCCGACGTCGTCGACGTGGGCGGCGAGTCCACCCGTCCCGGCGCGCAGCGGGTCTCGCTGGACGAGGAACTGCGCCGGGTCGTCCCCGTCATCGAGGCCCTGGCCGCCCAAGGCGTCCCGGTCAGCGTCGACACCATGCGCGCCGAGGTGGCCGAGGCCGCCGTGGCGGCGGGGGCGCGGCTGGTGAACGATGTCAGCGGCGGACTCGCTGACCCCGCGATGCCCCAGGTGGTGGCGGCGACGGGCGTCCCGTATGTCGTCATGCACTGGCGCGGCCACAGTCACGACATGGCCAGCCGGGCCATCTACGCGGACGTGGTCCGCGAGGTCCGCGACGAGCTTCTGTACCGGGTGGACGCCGTCCTCGCCGAGGGCGTCGACCCTTCCATGATCGTCCTCGACCCGGGGCTCGGATTCGCCAAGAGCCCCGAGGCGGGCCACAACTGGTCGTTGCTGGCCCATCTCGGATCGCTCCTGGACACCGGGTATCCCGTCCTGGTGGGCGCCTCGCGCAAGCGGTTCCTCGGCCGCCTCCTGGCCGGGCCGGACGGCTCGCCGCGCCCCTTCGCCGACTGCGACGACGCCACCGTCGCCATCACGTCCCTGGCCGCCGTGGCCGGTGCCTGGTGCGTCCGCGTCCACCGTGTCCGTCCCAACGCCGACGCCGTCCGGGTGGCCGGTGCGATCCGCCACGCCGCCGAAACGGCCGGCCCGACCCCAGAGTCAGGGAGCGCCCACCGATGAGCCGTGCCCTCAACCGTTCCGATCTGGAAGAGGCCAACGCGGAGTTCTACGCCGCGATCGAGGCCGGAGATCTGGACCGGATGTCGGCGGTATGGGCGGACGGCACCTACGCCGACGGCGTGTGCTGCGTCCACCCGGGGTGGTCGATGCTGCGCGGCCGCGAGGAGGTGCTGCGCTCGTGGGCGCTGATCATGGCGAACACGAGCTACATCCAGTTCGTGCTGACCGAGGTCGAGGCCGACGTTTACGGCGACCAGGCCGTGGTCACCTGCAAGGAGAACATCCTGACCGCCGACGAGGACACCGAGGCCGGATTCCTGGCCGGAGGGAGCATCGTGGCGTCCAACGTATTCGTCCGCTCCAGTGGAGAATGGCGGCTGCTGCTCCACCATGGTTCACCCATCCTGAACGTCACCGAGGAAGAATGACTCTCGACCTGATAGAGCTGCGCGGGCTACGGGCCCGGGGCCGCCACGGCTGCCTGCCCGCCGAGCGTGAACTGGGGCAGGAGTTCGTGGTGGACGTCGCGCTCGGACTCGACACCCACCCCGCCGCCACAGACGATGATCTGTCGCGTACGGTCGACTATGGATCGCTCGCGGGCCGCCTCGTCGGCGTCGTCGAGGGGGAGCCCGTCAACCTCATCGAGACGCTGGCCGAACGGCTGGCGAAGGTCTGTCTGGAAGACGCCCTGGTGACCGAGGTCGAGGTCACCGTCCACAAGCCGAGCGCACCGGTGCCGCACCCCTTCGCGGACGTCGCCGTGAAGATCAGGAGGAGTCGCCCATGACCGCGTCCGATCGCATGCCCGACCGCACCGCCACGGGTGGGCACATGCTCGTCGCCCACCGCGTCGTGTTCTCTTTGGGCAGCAACCTCGGCGACCGGCTGGACAACCTTCAAGAGGCCGTCGACGCGCTCTTCGACGCGCCCGGGCTGAACTTTGTGGCGTTGTCGCCGGTCTACGAGACCGCGCCCTTCGCGCCCCCCGGGGAGGAACTGCCCCCGCAGGGCGACTACCTCAACATCGTGCTGATCGCCGACACTCGCCTCCCGCCGGAGAACCTGCTGGAACGGGTGCTGAACATCGAGCACTCCATGCAGCGCGTACGCGAGGTCCGCTGGGGCCCCCGAACGCTCGACATCGACATCGTGACCTTCGGCAACGTCACCTCGGGCGACCCCGACCTGACGCTGCCGCACCCCCGCGCGCACGAGCGCGGGTTCGTGCTCGTCCCGTGGGCCGACATCGAGCCGGATGTCCACCTGCCCGGCCACGGCCGCGTCGGCGACCTGGCCTCGGCCAAGCTCGGCCAAGACGGATCGGAGGCTCTGCGCCGCCGGGACGACCTGACCCTGCAGCCGCCTGCATGAAGCCCACCCGAATCTCGTCCCTGATCAGCCTGGTCGTGGTGCTGGGCCTGATCACCTGGGCGGTCCTGGAGACGGCCTACGTCTCCCTGCCCGTCCTTCCGTGGACGGCGGTACCCACCCTGCTCCTGCTCGCCCTGGGCGAGGGCTTCACCGCCGTCAACATCCTGCGCCGAATCCGGCGCAAGCCCAACACCCGTCCGGTCGAGCCCCTGGTCGTCGCCCGGATGGCGGCACTCGCCAAGGCCACGGCCCTCGCGGCCTCGGTACTGGCGGGCGTCTTCGGCGGATTCGCCCTGAGCCTGGCGGATTCGCTCGACAAGCAAACCCCCCGCGAGGACTTCTTCGTGAGCGCGGGCACCTTCCTGTCCGCCGTCGTCCTGGTCGGCGCCGCCTACTTCCTGGAGTTCGCGTGCCGCGTCCCCAAGGACCCGGACGAGGAAGCCCGCGACCACGGCGCCTCCCGCGCCTGACCCCACCCGGCGCCGCCCCCGAAAGGGAGCGGCGCCGGGGCCCGATCCCACCCCCTGGCAAGTTCTGTCAGTGCGTCGCGGCTTTGGGGGGAACGGCGGGGCGGAGGAGGTAGGGGACGCTGGCGGTGAGGAAGCGGCGGGGGAACTCGTCGCGCAGGCGCCACAGGCCCGCGTCGATGACGAAGTGCGCCATGACCGCGCCGAGGTAGGCGCCGTAGAGGCCGCGTTCCATTGGCAGGGACGAGGTGTGCAGCTGCGAGGCGTAGTTGAGGGCGACGCCGCCGATCAGGGCGATGGACATCATGACCGCGAGGCCGGTCGGGCCGCTGCGGCCCCGGCGCGGTGCTCCGGCGACCAGGCCCATGATCAGTAGGTACTGGTAGCCGTGGGCGATCGTGAGTCCGGCGACGGCGGCGTAGGGCGAGGTGAAGACGAAGACCGGCGCGAAGAAGAGCAGGGAGATCAGGTAGACCGTCACGAAGCCCGCGGGTCGGTTGGGACGGTGTGCGAGGGCGTGGAGGCCGAGGAGGACGCCCGCGACGAAGACGGCGAGCGCCGCCGGGAAGAGCGCGCGCAGACGCGGCTCGACGCCGAGCTGGAGCAGCTCGGGGTGGCAGACCAGGCCCGCGATGCCGCCGATCCCCGCGATGACGATGCCGAGGCGTTCGGGCTTCAGGACCGAACCGCCTCCCTGCGAGACTCCGGCGAGCGCGGCCATGCCGAGGTTCTGCTTCTGGAAGTGAAAGAACTGCCAGGCGAAGTAGGCCAGCAGCGCCCACTCAAGCCGCTCATACGGGACGAGCACGGCGACGAGCGCCGTCCCGGCGATCAGGGCGGCGGGGACGATCAGGTACCGGGTGCGGTGGACGAGGGCGTGCGCGCGGATCTCGGGGAGTGTGTAGAACCACGCGGTCGAGGCCACATGCATGGAGGAGCCGAGGAACAGCAGCGCGCCGAGCGCCCGTCCAGGCTCCCGCGCACCGGACGGCGCCAGGACGATCGCGGCCGCGAAGGCCCCGAGCGAGAGCGCGATGGTGCCCGCCAGCCAGGTGCGCCGCAGAACCCGGAAGATGTCCGGCGGCGCACCGACCGCCGGATCAACCGCCGCCACAGCCCACCGCGGCCCCCGCCGGGGTCGTGAAGAGCACGAACATCATGGCGGCGACGCCGAGGAACACCAGGACGCCCAGCGGCAGCGCGATCGCCAGGGCCTTGTTGCGCCCACGCGGTGCGGGCTTCCCCCACGACGTCCACGCGTCCTGCTGATGCCCGGACGGCCCGGGGACGTGGTCCACGGGCGCCCAGTCGGTCATCTGCGTCATGACCCCTCCTTGTGTTGATCACCTCATGTGACGTCGGCGGAGGGGCGCGGGTTCATTGGCCGGCGTGGCCCGCGATGAAGCGCAGCGGGCCCTGGGACGGCGAAGTCACTTGTCGACGTCGCCGACGACGAAGAACATCGAGCCCAGGATGGCGATCATGTCGGCGACCAGGTTGCCGGGCAGCAGCTCGGCCAGGACCTGGATGTTGTTGAACGAGGCCGAGCGCAGCTTCATCCGCCACGGGGTCTTCTCGCCGCGCGAGACCAGGTAGTAGCCGTTGATGCCGAGCGGGTTCTCGGTCCAGGCGTAGGTGTGGCCCTCGGGGACCTTCAGGACCTTCGGCAACCGCTGGTTGATCGGGCCCGGGGGGAGTTCGACGAGGCGGTCGAGGCAGGCGTCGGCCAGGTCGAGGGACGCGTGGACCTGGTCGAGCAGGCACTCGAAGCGCGCGAGGCAGTCGCCCTCGGTCCGCGTCACCACGCGTGGTTCGAGGTCCCCGTATGCCAGGTAGGGCTCGTCCCGCCGGAGGTCGAAGTCGACGCCGGACGCGCGGGCGATCGGGCCTGAGACGCCGTACTGCAGGATCTGCTCCCGGGTGAGGACGCCGACGCCCCGGGTACGGGCGCGGAAGATCTCGTTGCCCATGATCAGATCGTCGATGTCGGACATCCGGGCCCGGACGTCGGCGACGGCATGGCGGGCGCGGCCCGTCCATCCGGCGGGGAGGTCCTCCTTGAGACCGCCGACGCGGTTGAACATGTAGTGCATGCGTCCGCCGGAGATCTCCTCCATGACGCGCTGCAGCGTCTCGCGCTCGCGGAAGGCGTAGAAGATCGGCGTGATCGCGCCGACCTCCAGCGGATAGGACCCCAGGAACATCAGATGGTTGAGGACGCGGTTGAGCTCGGCCAGCAGCGTCCGCGCCCACACCGCCCTGGGCGGGACCTCCATGCCGAGCATCCGCTCGACGGCCAGCACCACGCCCAGCTCGCTGGAGAACGCCGAGAGCCAGTCGTGCCGGTTGGCCAGCACGATGATCTGCCGGAAGTCGCGGACCTCGAACAGCTTCTCCGCGCCCCGGTGCATGTAGCCGATGATCGGCTCGGCGTCGGAGATGCGCTCGCCGTCCAGCCGCAGCCGCAGCCGCAGCACGCCGTGTGTGGACGGATGCTGCGGTCCGATGTTGAGGACCATGTCTTCGGTGGCCAGCTCCTTGGCCCCGGCCCCGATCCCGACGATCCGCTCGGTGGTCATCGCCGCGGCCCCGGCCCGGCGGCGCGTGAACGATCGCTCCTCGTCACGTGCTCGCTCCTTCCGCTCGCCAGCTCGCTGGTCACCCTGACATCGTCCCATGGCGAGCAGTGCTCGCTTTCCTGTTGACTAGGGGGCAATGAACGCAAGCCATGGCGAACCGCCTTACGAGCCTCCGGCGCCCCAAGGGGAGCAGCCGCCGCCCGGCCATGTTCCGGCCGGGCCGCCGCCCATGGCGCCCTACGGGCCGCAGGGCGGCCCCGCCTACGCACCGCAGATCGGCGCTCTGCGTCAGTACCCCGCCGACCAGGCGTTCGCCCCCGGGGGCGGGCTGGCGTGGTCGCACATCTCCAAGCGCTACACCTTCCAGCGGCTGGCGTCCGCCGTCCTTTGGGCGGTCCCGGTCGGCCTCATCGGTGGATTCCTGGTGTCCCGGGGCGGCGGAATCCTCGGCGCCAGCCTGTGGACCGCCGCCGTCGTGATCTCGATCGTGCTCGCCTGGATCATCGCCGAGATGGCCTACCGCGCCTACGGTTTCGCCGAACGTGGTGACGATCTGCTGGTCATGCACGGCGTCTTCGTCAAGCGCCTCATCGTCGTCCCGTATGGACGCATGCAGTTCGTCGACGTCACCGCCGGGCTCCTCGAACGCTGGATGGGAATCGCCACCGTCCGCATGCACACGGCCGCCGCCGCCACGGACGCCCTCATCCCTGGCCTCCCCGCCGCGGAGGCCGCCATGCTCCGCGACCGCCTCGCCAAAAAGGGCGAGGAACGGAGCATGGGCCTGTGAACCCCCCTCACGACGAGCCCCCACCGGACGGCTCGCCGTCCTCCCCGCCCCCAGGCGCCGACGCGCCGCCTGCCGCAGGCCCGGAGTCCGCGCCCGGCGCCGGTCCGACTCGTGAGCAGCCCGCCACCCCGCAAGCCTCGGACGCTGACTCGTCGGCCCAGCCACCGCCCGCCGAGACGCCTTCGGGGGAGCAGCTTTCGTCCGATCAGGGCGGGACGTCCGCTGGGCACGCGGGGTCTTCTGGGACGCGCTTTGACACGGCACAGGCCCATGACAACGGGGCCCCGGCGCCTCCTGGCCGACCCGAGTTCCTCAGCCCTTCAGCCCCGTACCCGCAAACTGCACCCCCGCAGCCCCCACCTCCCGGGCAGCCCCCGCCCCCCGGGCAGCCGCCGCTCCTCGCCCAGCACCCGCTCCCCGGGCCGCCGCTCCCCGGGCCGCCGCTCCCCGGGCAGTCGCCCTCGCCGGGGCAGCAGCCCCCACCGGGACAGTCGCCCTCACCGGGGCAGTCGCCCTCACCGGGGCAGTCGGCGCCACCCGGGCAGCCGCTGCAACCGGGGCAGCAGCCCCCACTGGGGCAGTCGGCGCCACCCGGGCAGCTGCTGCAACCGGGGCAGTCTCCCCCACCCGGGCAGCCGCCGTCTCCCGGGCAGCCGCTGCAACTGGGGCAGTCGTCGGCCCTCGGGGGACCGCCAGGGCTCGGCGGGCCGCCGGGGCCCTACGGGCCTCCGCCAGGTCCTCAGGGCATGCCGTACGGTCCTCCGGGGCCGTACGGGCCGTATGCGCCGCCCCCTTACGCGGGGTATCGGCCGCCCTATGGGCCGCCCCCCGGGTATCTGCCCCCGGCCGGTTACTACGTCCGGCATCCGCCGCCGGTGCGGTTCTCGGAGGGAGTTCACCGCCTGCACTGGGCGACGGGGCCGCTGCGGGCCTTCGTCATTCTCATCGTGTACTTCGTCCTGGTGGGCTTTCCGCTGCTGATGACGCGGACCGAGGACGGCGTCACGCTGGACCTCAACCCGGACGTCGTCGCGCGGTTCGTCCTGGTCTCGGTGCCGGTCGGCGTGCTCGCGGCCGTCGCGGGGATCTGGGGATGGTCGGCGCTGCGCTTCCATGTCGACGGCGACGACCTCGTCGTCGAGACCGGGCTGCTGAGCAAGCGCAAGCGGCGCATTCCGCTCTCGCGGGTGCAGGCGATCGACATCGTCCGGCCCCTGGTCACCCGGGTCTTCGCGCTCGCCGAGGTGCGGGTGGAGCTCGCCGGGGGCGCGCAGAGCGAGATCGTGCTGCGGTATCTGGGACGCAACGCCGCGCATCAACTCCGCGCCGAGCTGCTCGCCCGCGCGGCCGGGCTGCCCGGGCACACGCCCGAAGCGCCCGAGCGTCCGCTCTGGCGGGTGAACTTCGGTGCGCTGCTGGGGTCGCTGCTGCTCAAGCTTCCCGTGCTCGGGGCGGCGCTGCTGTTCGTGAGCTCGCTGGTCGTGCTGGTGGCCTTCGCCGAGGGCAGCATGCTCGTGGTGGCGCTGCTGGTGTTCCTCGGCCTGATCCGCGCCGTGCTCGCGCCCATGATCATGTACGCGAACTTCACGGCCGCCATGTCGCCGGACGGGATGAGGCTGCGTTACGGCCTGCTCGAAACGCGGATGCAGACCGTCCCCCCGGGGCGGGTGCAGGCGGTCAGCATCGTCGAGCCGCTCATGTGGCGCGCCTTCGGGTGGGTGCGGCTGGACGTCACCGTCGCGGGATACGCGGGCGAGCGCCAGACCCTCTCGTCCGTGCTGCTGCCCGTGGCGCCGCGTCCCGTGGCCCTGCACCTGATCTCCCAGGTGTTCCCGGGTGCCAACGTGGACGCCGTCATGCTCCTCCCGGGTTCGGCCAAGGCGACGCTCGACCGGGGCAGCGGCGCCGGAACCGACGACATCATCTTCGTCGCCCGCCACGGCGTGTTCTGCCGCCGGACGGACGTCATCGCCCATGCCAGGGCGCAGAGCGTCCGGCTGACCGTGAACCTGTGGCAGCGCGTCCTGGGGCTGGCCACCGTCCACATCGACGCGCCTCCCGGGCCCGTGCAGGTGGCCGCCGCCGGACGCGACCTGGGGGAGGCCCGTGCCATCGTGGAGTCGAGCGTCAACCGGGGCCGCACCGCCCGCGCGACCACCAAGGACCCCGGCCGCTGGGCCGCCCGCTGATGGGTTACGACCCCTGGAAACCACGATTTGTGGCCGATCCGTATGCCGATTTCGCGGAGTTGCGCGAGGAGCGACCGGTCTTCTTCGACGAGCCGACCGGGCAATGGATCGTCAGCCGGTACGCGGATGTGAACGCCCTGTTGCGGGATCGGCGCCTTGGCCGGACGTATCTGCACGTCGCGACCCATGAGGAGTTCGGCCACGTCCCCGACGCGGAGTTTCTCAGGCCGTTCTGGGATTTGATCCGGGCGGGAATGCTCGACATGGAGCCGCCCGTTCACACGCGCCTGCGGAGATTGGTCTCCAAGGCGTTCACGGCGCGGATGGTCGAGGAACTGCGGCCCATGGTGCGCGGTCTGGCGGAGGAACTGGCCGCCGGACTGGTGGCCGGGGGCGGCGGTGATCTGCTGGCGGAGTTCGCCGAGCCGTTGCCCGTGAACGTGATCGCCGAAATGCTCGGCGTCCCGGCCGAGGACCGGCCTCTGCTGCGGCCCTGGTCGGCCGATATCTGCGGGATGTTCGAGCTCAATCCCGCACCGGACGCCCAGCGGGCGGCCGTGGCGGCGGCCGTGGAGTTCTCCGCGTATCTGCGAGAACTCGCGCGGGCCCGCGCGAGCGAACCCCGCGACGATCTGATCAGCGCGCTGGCGCAGGTCGTCGACGAGGGCGACCGGCTGACCGAGGACGAGCTGGTCGGGACGTGCGTGCTGCTGCTCAACGCGGGACACGAGGCGACGGTGAACATCACGGGAAACGGCTGGTGGTCGCTGTTCCGCAATCCGGGTGAGCTGGAGCGGCTGCGCGGCGACCATTCGCTGATACCGTCCGCCGTCGAAGAGCTGATGCGTTACGACACCTCGGCGCCGATGTTCGAGCGGTGGATTCTGGAGGACATCAGCGTCGCGGGCGTGGACATTCCTCGCGGGGACGAGGTGGCGCTGCTGTTCGCCTCCGCCAATCGCGACCCGGCCGTGTTCGCCGAGCCCGACCGGCTCGATCTGGGCCGCGATCCCAATCCGCACATCTCGTTCGGACTGGGAATTCACTATTGCCTCGGCGCGCCCCTCGCGCGCATAGAACTGGCCGAGTCATTCGGCGCCCTGCTCCGCGCCGCCCCGCGTTTGTCGCTGATCGAGGAGCCGGAATGGAAACCCGGTTTCGTCCTGAGAGGCCTGAAGGCGCTCCACGTGGCGGTGTGAGGACGCCTCACGCGGTGGTCCGTGGTCTCAGCGATTTGGGTGGAGGACGCCGGGGACGGGGATTCCGGCTGTCTGGATCAGCCAGCCGAAACTTCCCAGACCGGTCGGGTCGGTGAGTTCGGCGTCCTCCCCGGCGGCGCAGAGGGCCTGGACGTAGGCGCGCGGGTCTTTGTGGGCGAGTTCCACCGGGGGGCGGCTCCCCGACAGGCCCAGGCCGCGCAAGGCCTCGCGTTGGGAAGTCAGGAGGGTGGCGGTCGCCCCGGCCTGATCTCCGGCGGTGGCGCAGGCGTCGAGGGCGACGTGGGCGGTCACGTCGCAGGAGCCGTCCGGGATGGCGGGGACGGTCGCGCCGTCGCGGTACCCGGTGAGCGTGCCGTACGGGGGGCGGCTCCTGAGCGTGTGGGAGTAGTCGACGGCGACGGCCAGGCCCGCGTCCAGGCGCTCGATCACCGATGCCCAGGCCGCGCAGCGCGGACGGCCGATCTCGGCGCGGTCGCCCGGCTCGGCCAGGGGCCACCAGCGGTCGAGCCAGTCGCGGTCGTCGGGGACGGGCGGCGGACCGGGGCTCTCGGCGCCGTTGGCCGGGTCGACCAGGACCGTGCGGGGGCCGTCGGCGGTGAGCTCCACGACGTCCAGCGGGACGTTGTCGAGCCACTCGTTGGCCACCACCAGCCCGGTGATCCGGTCGGGCGGGGTGGTGCGCCAGTCGATCCGGGACGGCACCTCGGCGGGACGCGGGGCGATCTCGACCGCGACGGGGGTGATCCGCTCCGCGAGATCGGCCGGGACGGCGTCCAGGATGTTGATCAGCAGGCGCCCGGAGCCCGCGCCTATGTCGATCAGGTCGAGGCGGGACGGGTGGCCGAGCGCGGTGTCGACCGATGCCAGCAGGCGCGCCAGGGCGGCGGCGAATCGGGGGGAGGCGTGGACGGAGGTGCGGAAGTGCTCGGCGGGGCGTTCCCCGCGCCGGTAAAAGCCGTTCTGCCCATATAGAGCCCGCTCCATCGCGGTTCGCCACGTCACCAACGCCGCCACTCTGCGACCCTAACCCTCCCTGGGGCGTAGGCGTGTCCGCCCTGCGACTGATCCGGGCCTGACCTCCCCCTACGTACGCTGAACGCATGGTCGGCAAGCTCTGGGACTGGTGGCGCGGCAAGAAGATCCTTGTCGACGCCGCGTTCACGCTGCCGCTGGCGTTCCTGGCGGTCACCGATTTCCTGGGCACGAACGTGTCCGATTCGTTCTTCGGCTACCTGCTGCTGTCGCTCGCGCTGATCATCCCGCTGGCGCTGCGCCGGGTCGTGCCCCGCTCGGTCTTCGCGTGGATCGCGCTGGTCTCGTTCGTCCAGTGCCTCCAGGGTGTCGGCATCGTCGCGGCGAACATGGCGGTGCTGATCGCGCTCTACACGGTCGTGACGGGGCCGTCGTTCCGCTGGGGGCTGGCGGCGGCGGTCACGGCCGAGCTGGGGGCGGTGATGGCGGCCGTCCGGTACGCGGCGGGTAGCCCGAACGAGACGGAGAACACGCTCCTGGTCCTGTCGCTGGTGGTGGCCGGCGTGTGGATCCTCGGGCTGCACATGCGCACCCGGCGGGCCTACCTGCGGTCGCTGGAGGAGCGGGCGGAACGTCTGGAACGCGAGCGCGACGCCGAGGTCCAGATCGCCATGGCGGCCGAGCGGGCGCGCATCGCGCGCGAGCTGCACGACGTCGTGGCGCACAACGTCAGCGTGATGGTCGTCCAGGCGGACGGGGCGTCGTTCGCGATCGAGACCGACACCGGGCGGGCCCGGCAGGCGCTGGAGACGATCTCGACGACGGGACGGCAGGCGCTGGCGGAGATGCGGCGGCTGCTGGGCGTCCTGCGGGAGGGCGACGACGCGGGTCTCTACGCGCCGCAGCCGGGGACGAACCAGCTCACCGAGCTGGTGGACCAGATCCGCGGCTCGGGGCTGGCGCTGGACTTCGAGGTCGAGGGCGTCCCGGTGGAGCTGTCGGAGGGACGCCAGCTCGCGGTCTTCCGCATCGTCCAGGAGTCGCTGACCAATACGCTCAAGCACGGTGGGCCGCGGGCGTCCGCGCGGGTGCGGTTGCACTACGGCGACCGGATGGTCGAGGTCAGCGTGACCGACGACGGGCGGGGGGCCGCGGCGCCCGACGACGGCCGCGGCCATGGGCTGGTCGGAATGCGTGAACGCGCCGCCGTATACGGGGGCAGCGTGCGGACGGGCCCGGTACCGGGCGGTGGATACGAGGTCGTCGCACGCATTCCCGTGCGCGAGGAGGTGCGAGCATGAGCGAGAACGGCATGGTCAAGGTGGTGCTGGTCGACGACCAGGAGCTGGTGCGGGCGGGCTTCAAGATGGTCCTGGACGCCCAGCCCGACATCGAGGTGGTGGGCGAGGCGGGCGACGGCGAGCGGGCCCTCGCGCTGCTGCGCGGCACCCGGGCGGACGTGGTGCTGATGGACGTCCGCATGCCGAGGATGGACGGCATCGAGGCGACCCGCCACATCGCCCGCGAGGGCGGCCCCAAGGTGATCATCCTGACCACCTTCGACCTGGACGAGTACGCGTTCGCGGCGATCAAGGCGGGCGCGGGCGGCTTCCTGCTCAAGGACGCGGGCCCGGCCCAGCTGATCGAGGCGATCAAGTCGGTGCATTCGGGGGACGCGGTCGTGGCCCCGAGCACCACCAAGCGCCTGCTGGACCGCTTCGCCCTGCACCTGCCGGACGCCGAGCGGCAGGCGAGCGGCGCGCTGGAGTCGCTCACCGACCGCGAGGGCGAGGTGCTGGGCCTGGTCGCCCGCGGGCTGTCGAACGCCGAGATCGCGGGGAACCTCTTCGTGTCCGAGGCGACGGTCAAGACGCACATGGGACGCATCCTCATGAAGCTCGGACTCAGGGACCGCGTTCAGGCCGTCGTGTTCGCTTATGAGACAGGGCTGGTCAAGAGTGGTCAAAGTGGCCACCCGGAGTAACGGAAAGATTACTCTGTGGTGACTTTTTGTACCCGGCATTGCCCTGGAGTTTCCATTACCCGTGAGTAGCTGGGTAACTACCGTAAGTGAGGGCGTCCCGACGGACGCCAACGCACGAAGACAGCGGGCCAACGGCCCCACTTACGGGAGGATCCACGTGCTTAAGAAGCTCGCCGCCACCGGCATTCTCGGTTTCGCCGTCGCCGGCTCGGTTCTGGCCGCCGCGCCCGCCAACGCCGACATCAACACCACCAGCAGCGGCAACGGCTCGGTGCTCGGGGGCAACCAGGTCGTCGCGCCGATCTCGGTGCCGATCAACATCTGTGGCAACGCGATCGCCGTCCTCGGCGTCGCCGGCGCCGGCTGCAAGGGCGGAGCCGCGGTCATCCACGACTGACCGATCCTGACCCGCGCGTGCCCCCTGCACGCCGGCTCAGAACGGCGAGAGCGCCGGAGACCCACGCGGGTCTCCGGCGCTCTCGCCGTGTGTCGCCGGGACACATGCGGGTGTCCGGCGCTCTGGCCGTGTCGTCCGGACACCCACCGGGTCTTGGTGCTCTCGCGTGTCGTCCGGAGACTCGCGCGGGCGTCGGGCGCTCCGCCGTGTCGTCCGGAGACTCGCGCGGGCGTCGGGCGCTCCGCCGTGTCGTCCGGAGATCCAGGTGGGTGTCCGGCGGCTCTCGCGTGTCGTCCGGCGCTCTCGCTTGTGTCGTCCCTACTCGGGAGGACGGGAGCGTACGACTCAGGTCGTACAGGGGCGGCAGGGTTGGCCGGGATGTTGATCCGAAGCGTGGACGCACGGTCGATGGCAGGGACGCGGCGAATTCCTAGCGTTGGTCACGACATCGAGACCGTCGAAGGAGCCAGCCGTGACCAGCACGTTCACCAGCCAGCCCGGGGGCGACCCCGCGACCGCGGCCGCGCCGCCCGCCGTGGTCGCGACCGAGGTGTCCAAGGTGTACGGGGCGGGGGACGCGGCCGTGCACGCGCTTCGCGGCGTCAGCGTCGGGTTCGCCAAGGGCGCGTACACCGCGATCATGGGGCCGTCGGGTTCCGGCAAGTCGACCCTGATGCACTGCCTGGCCGGGCTCGACACCGTCACCGGCGGGCAGGTCAGGCTCGGCGACGCCGAGATCACCGGGATGAACGACAAGCAGCTGACGCTGCTGCGCCGCGAGCGGGTCGGGTTCGTCTTCCAGGCGTTCAACCTGCTGCCGACGCTGACCGCCGAGCAGAACATCCTGCTCCCGTTGCAACTGGCGGGACGCAAGGTCCACCAGGAGTGGTTCGACCAGGTCGTCGACGTCGTCGGCCTCCGAGACCGGCTCGGGCACCGTCCCAGCGAGCTGTCGGGCGGCCAGCAGCAGCGGGTCGCGTGCGCGCGGGCGCTGGTCTCCCAGCCCGAGGTGATCTTCGCGGACGAGCCGACGGGCAACCTCGACTCGCAGTCGGGGGCCGAGGTGCTGAGCTTCCTGCGCTCCTCGGTCCGCGAGATGGGGCAGACGATCGTGATGGTCACCCACGACCCGGTGGCGGCGTCCTACGCCGACCGCGTGGTGTTCCTGCGCGACGGCCGGGTCGTCACCGAGCTGTTCCGGCCGACGCCCGACACCGTCCTCGACCGGCTCAAGAACCTGGGGGGCTGACCGGTGCTGAGGACCACGCTCGAAGGGCTGCGCGCCCACAAGCTGCGGCTGCTGCTCACGGCCGTGGCGATCACGCTCGGGGTGGGGTTCATCTCCGGGACGTTCGTGCTGACCGACACGATGGACAAGGGCGTCACGCAGAAGTTCGCCAGCTCCGCCGACAAGGTCGACGTGGCCGTCCGGCCGAAGAAGACCTCCGTGGACGACCTGCCGCCCGACCTGCTCGGCAAGATCAGGAAGGTGCCGGGGGTCAGCGACGCCCAGCCGATGGTCGAGGGCGAGGCGGCGCTGGTCGGCAAGGACGGCAAGGCGATCGGCGACATGCCGACCGTCGGGCTGTCGGTCGCGGGCGGCCTCCTCCAGCGCTACGGCATGGACAAGGGCCGGGTCCCCAAGGGCCCGAACGAGGCCGTGGTCGACGCGCGCTCCTTCGAGAAGGAGAAGTTCACGGTCGGGCAGACGATCACCGTGCTCGACCGGCAGAACCGGCAGCACCGGTTCACGCTGGTCGGCGTCGCCGACTTCGGGATCAACCCCGAGGCCGCGTGGCGCGGCGCGGTCGGGTTCGACCCGGTCACCGCCGCGCGGATGACCGGTGCGAAGGGCTTCAAGGAGATCGACGTGCTGGGCTCGGACCGCGCCACGATCGCGGGCGCGGTCGGCGCTTCCTACCTGGTCTGGACGGGCGACGAGCTGGCCGACCGGCTGGCCACCGCCGCGGGCGCCGACACCAAGATCATCCGTACCGGGCTGCTGCTCTTCGGCCTGATCTCGATGCTGGTGTCCGCCCTGGTCATCTACAACACCTTCTCGATCCTGATCGCCCAGCGGACCCGCGAGATGGCGTTGCTGCGCTGCGTCGGCGCCACCCGCAAGCAGGTGTTCGGCGGCGTTCTGATCGAGTCGGCGGTCGTCGGGTTCGTGGGCTCGCTGCTCGGAGTGATCGCGGGGGTGGGGCTGGGCCACGGCTCGCTGGCGATCTTCAACGCCGCGGGGGCGAAGATCGCGAGCGCCGGTCTCGGGCTCGGCCCGCGGACGGTGCTGATCGGGCTGCTGGTCGGTGTCGTGGTCACGGTGCTGTCCGCGCTGCTGCCCGCCCGCGCCGCCACCAAGGTCGCGCCGGTCGCGGCGCTGCGCACCGAGCAGGAGCCCGGCGGCGGACGGTTCCGCCTCGGCTGGATCAGGACGTCCGCCGCCTCCCTCTTCGGCCTGGGCGGGGTCGCCCTCGGCATACTCGGCTCGCTGGGCATGGAGAAGGGCGAGACCGCCATGTACCTGGTGGCCTTCGCCGGGCTGCTGGTCTTCCTCGCGGTCATCGCGCTGATGCCGGCGCTGGTCCGTCCGCTGGGCGGGGTGGCGGGCGCGCTCCCGGCCAGGCTCGGCGGCGTCCCGGGACGCCTCGCGGTGGAGAACGCGCGCCGCACGCCGCGGCGCACCGCGACCACGACGATCGCGCTGACCATCGGGGTCGGCCTGATGAGCCTGTTCGCGGTGGTCGCGGCCAGCGGCAAGGCCAGCTCGGCGGCGCAGCTCGACAAGCAGTTCCCCGTCGACTTCCAGGTCCAGACGCAGTTCTCCGAGCAGGACGGGCACGACGCGCGGCCCGTCCCGCACGCGCTCGCCGGGACGCTGCGCGGGCTGCCGCAGGTCGCCTCCGTCACCGAGATGCGCACCGTGGAGACGGCCGTGGGCCGCGGCGACAAGGAGTCGGTCGGCACGCTCACCACGGCCTCGCTCGGGACGACGGTCAAGCCCGAGTTCTCCAAGGGCTCGCTGGCCGACCTGCGCGCCGGGACGGTCGCGGTCGACGAGGAGATCGCCACGTCGCAGGACCTGCGTCCGGGCTCGACAATCCCGATCAAGACGCCGCGCGGGGTCGTCCCGTTCAGGGTGGTCGGGGTCTTCGGCGGCGACGCGCCCGCGCCTCCCTACCTGATGACCGAGCCCGACTTCGACCGGCACTTCGGCGTCAAGGACGCCACGGCGATGTTCGTCAAGGCCAAGGAGGGCACGGCGGGCAAGGGCGCCCGGCAGGCCGTCAGCGACGCGACCAAGCCCTACCCGGCGGTCACGGTGACCTCGGCCGCCGAGATCAAGGAGGAGTTCACCAAGGCCATCGACATGATCCTGATGATCTTCGGCGGGATGCTGGGCCTGGCGATCATCATCGCGCTGTTCGGCATCGCCAACACGCTGACGCTGTCGGTGGTCGAGCGCACCCGGGAGTCGGCGCTGCTGCGGGCACTCGGCATCACCAAGCGCCAGCTGCGCCGGATGCTCTCGGTCGAGGCGCTGGTCATGGCCGTGATCGGCGCCGTGACCGGGGTGGTGTTCGGGGTGGTGTTCGGCTGGGCGGCGACCACCGCGATGTCCGAGAACGCGGTCTTCTCGCTGCCGTACCTGCAGATCGTCGGCTTCGTCGTCCTGGCCGGGGCGGCGGGGATGCTCGCCGCGGTGCTCCCGGCCCGGCGCGCCTCCAAGGCGTCCATCGTGGAGTCGCTCTCCTTCGACTGACCGCCCCCGAACGGCCCCACCCTCTGAGCACAGGGGGCGGGGCCGTTCCGCTGTCCCGGCCGTCCGCTGTCGGGACGGCCCCGGCGGTCTCGCGGGGCCTGGGAGCGGACGGCCCACCCTCTGTTGCGGGGGGAGGGGCCGTTTCGTTTGTTCGGACGGGGCTCCGCCCCACCGCTGACGGGAAACAGGGTGGGGCGGAGGCGTTGGGGGACGTCAGTCGTCGTAGAGGCCCGCCAAGCCGCCCGTCGTGCTGGCGTTGCCCGCGTTCCAGACGCCGTTCCCGTTGCACTCGGTGTTGCTCTGGCTGGCGAGGGATACGGCGCCGCACGTGACGCCATAGCCGCCCACGATCGTGACGTTGACGTTGTTGCCGTTGGCCTGGCCGGTGTTCTCGTTCCCCGCGTTCGCCGGGGAGGCCATCAGGGTGGCCCCGGCGATGGTCGCGGCGACCGCACCGGTCTTGAGGGCTGTCTTGATCATGGTGTGCTCCATCTCGTGCGGGGGCGATGGCGCCCTTGAGCGGGGCGCCCGTTCCTCACCTTGCGTGACGGCCGTCACCACAAAGGGTTACGCGGCCCAGGTGGCCGATGGCAAGGGCTCACCGTGGGTGACGGCCCAACTGTGACCGCCCGACCGAGATCCGGGTGACATGAAGTATCTGGATCGTCACTCTGGTGGGATGGCGCCCACGGGTGTGGCGCCCTCCACATCGCCGCTTCCGGACGCGCGGGTACGCTGGGTCGCGCACGTCCGGTACCTAGCTGAGGACTGGAACGAGAACCATGGAGCAAGACCACCCGCGCTCCGCCGCGCCCGAGCGGCGGCCCGCGCGACTTTCGGTCGGCGTGGTCGGCGCCGGCCGCGTCGGCACCGCGCTCGGCACCGCCCTGACCCGGGTCGGGCATCGCGTCGTCGCCGTGACGGCCGTCTCCGACCGCTCGCGCCTGCGCGTGGAGGAGCGGCTGCCCGAGGCCGTCGTCGGCACGCCGCAGGAGGTGGTGCGCGCCGCCGACCTGGTGCTGCTCACCGTCCCCGACGACGCGCTGCCCGAGCTGGCAGCCGGGCTCGCCGCGACGGACGTCCCCGTCGAGGGCAAGCTCATCGCCCACACCAGCGGACGGTACGGGGCGGGCGTCCTCGACCCGCTGACCCGCGCGGGCGGCCTGCCGCTGGCCCTGCACCCGGTGATGACGTTCACCGGACGTCCCGACGACGTGAACCGCCTCAACGGCATCGCGTTCGGGGTGACCTCGCCGGAGGCCCTGCGCCCGGTGGCCGAGGCCCTCGTGCTGGAGATGGGCGGCGAGCCCCAGTGGATCGCCGAGGAGCGCCGGGCGCTGTACCACGCGGCCCTCGCCGGCGCGTCCAACCACCTGGTCACGCTGGTCGTCGAGTCGATGGACCTGCTGACCGAGGCCGGGGTGCAGGAGCCGGGACGGATGCTGGGCCCGTTGCTGGGCGCCGCGCTCGACAACGCGCTGCGCCTCGGCGTCGACGGCCTGACCGGGCCCGTCGCGCGCGGCGACGCCGGGACGGTCGCCGGGCACGTCGGCGAGCTGGCCCGGGTCTCGCCCGAGGGCCTGCGCGCCTATGTCGCGCTGGCGCGGCTGACCGCCGACCGCGCGCTCGGCGCCGGAATGCTCAAGCCCGAGGACGCCGAGCGGCTCCTCGAAGTGCTGGCCGACTGACGTGGAGGAGGGCGGGACGCTGTGACACCGGTCATAGCCAAGACGCGGGCGGAGCTGGCGGCGGTGCGGGCGGACGTCCGGGGGACGCTCGCGCTCGTTCCGACGATGGGCGCGCTGCACGAGGGGCACCGGTCCCTCATCCGCAAGGCGCGGCAGATCGCGGACGTCGTCGCGGTGAGCATCTTCGTCAACCCGCTCCAGTTCGGGCCGGGCGAGGATCTCGACCGCTACCCGCGCACTTTCGCCGCCGACATCGAGGCGTGCGCGGCCGAGGGCGTCGACCTGGTGTTCGCGCCCACGCGCGAGGAGATGTATCCGGAGGAGCCGCAGGTCACGATCGCGTCCGGGCAGATGGGGACGATCGTCGAGGGGGCCACCCGCCCCGGCCATTTCGACGGAATGCTGACCGTCGTCCTGAAGTTGATGAATGTGGTGCGGCCCGATCTCGCGGTCTTCGGGGAGAAGGACGCCCAGCAGCTGGCCATGATCCGGCGGATGGTGGCCGATCTGAACGTCCCGGTGCGGGTGGTGGGAGGGCCGACCGTCCGGGAGCTGGACGGCCTGGCTCTGTCCAGCCGCAACCGTTACCTTTCGGCGGCGGAGCGGGAGACCGCGCTCGCCCTCTCGCAGGCCCTGCAGGCCGGCGCGGACGTCGCCCCCGGGGGGCCGAGGGCGGTGCTGGGCGCGGCCCGGGCCGTCCTGGAGAAGGCGGCCGTCCTGGAGCCGCCGCTCGACCTCGACTACCTGGTCCTGGTCGATCCGGGGACGTTCACCGAGGTGGACGACCGGCACCGCGGCCCGGCCGTGCTCGCGGTGGCGGGCCGCGTCGGCGGCACCCATCTGATCGACAACATCCCCATGCAGTTCGGCAGCCCCGAGGAGTCGTGATGTTCCGGACGATGTTCAAGTCGAAGATCCACCGCGCCACGGTGACCCAGGCGGACCTGCACTACGTGGGTTCCCTCACCCTCGACCAGGACCTCATGGACGCCGCCGACCTGCTGCCCGGCGAGCAGGTGCACGTGGTCGACATCGACAACGGCGCCCGGCTGGAGACCTACCTGATCGCGGGCGAGCGCGGCTCCGGCGTGATCGGCATCAACGGCGCCGCCGCCCGGCTGGTCTCCCCCGGCGATCTGGTGATCATCATCAGCTACGCCCAGATGAGCGACGCCGACGCGCGCTCGTTCGAGCCCGCCGTCGTCCATGTCGACCGGTCCAACAAGATCATCGCCCTGGGCGCCGACCCGGCCGAGCCCGTCCCCGGCTCCGACGGCGTCCGCGGCGACACGATCGCCAACCCTCTCGTGGCCCGCTAGGCCCGTTTTCGCTCTCCGGCGGCGGCGTGATCTTCGTGATCCGCCGCCGCCTCCTTGTGTGCTTTTCGTCACTTGGACGTCATTTAGGGGAAACGCGGGGGTGCTTTCGGGTCGGTCCAGGGTTAGTGTCACTGTGACGAGAACGACTTGGGAGGGTTGATGATCCCTCGGCTGCTCGCGGCCCCCGATTCCGGGTGGACCGCCGAAACCGACGTCATCGTGATCGGCTCCGGTATCGCCGGGCTGGTCACCGCGCTGGAGTGCCGTCGGCACGGCCGCGTGATGCTGGTGACCAAGGCACTGCTGGACGAGGGCTCGACCCGATGGGCGCAGGGCGGCATCGCGGCCGCGCTCGCCCCCGACGACAGCCCCGGCGACCACCTCGCCGACACCCTGACCGCCGGAGTCGGCCTCTGCGACGCCGACGCCGTGCGCGCGCTGGTGACCGAGGGGCCGGACGCCGTGCGGCGGCTCATCGCGCTCGGGACGTCCTTCGACCGGTCGGCCGACGGCGGCATCGCGCTCACCCGGGAGGGCGGCCACCACCGCCGCCGCATCGCCCACGCGGGCGGTGACGCCACCGGCGCCGAGATCAGCCGCGCCCTCCTCGCCGCGCTCAAGCAGGCGGGCGGCGGGGTGGACGTCATCGAGCACGCCCTGGTGCTCGACCTGCTGCGCGACGCGACGGGACGCGCCGCGGGGATCACCCTGCACGTCATGGGGGAGGGCCAGCCCGAAGGCGTGGGCTCCGTCCGGGCCAGGGCCGTGGTCCTGGCCACCGGCGGCCTCGGACAGGTGTTTTCGGCCACGACCAATCCCGCGGTCTCGACCGGGGACGGCGTGGCGCTCGCGCTGCGTGCCGGAGCGGCCGTGGCCGACCTGGAGTTCGTCCAGTTCCACCCGACCGTGCTGTGGCTGGGCGAGGGCGCGCGCGGCCGCCAACCGCTGATCTCCGAGGCCGTGCGCGGCGAGGGCGCCCACCTCGTCGACGCCGCGGGCGAGCGCTTCATGGTCGGCCGGCACGAGCTGGCCGAGCTCGCCCCGCGCGACATCGTCGCCAAGGGGATCATGAACCGGATGCGCGAGACCGGGACGTCCCACATGTTCCTGGACGGCCGCCACCTGGGCGCCGCGATGTGGGAGAAGCGCTTCCCGACGATCCTGGCCGCCTGCCGCCATCACGGGATCGACCCGGTCACCCGGCCGATCCCGGTGGTTCCGGCCGCCCATTACTCCAGCGGCGGCGTCCGGACCGACCTGTCGGGCCGCACCTCCGTCCCGGGCCTCTACGCCTGCGGCGAGGTCGCCTGCACGGGCGTCCACGGGGCCAACCGGCTGGCGTCCAACTCCCTGCTGGAGGGTCTGGTGTTCGCCGAACGGATCGCGTCCGCCATCCCCGCCGACCTGGCCTCCGTCCCCGGGGACCCCGCTACTCCGGACGTTCCCCGCGGCCTCCTGCACCCGTCCACCCGGGACGACGTCCAGCGCATCATGACCTCGTACGCGGGCGTTCTCCGCGACGCCGACGGTCTGGCCACCGCCGAACGCGAGCTCCACGCCATACGGGAGACGGGTGAGCCGGGGGTGGCCGCCTGGGAGGCCACGAATCTCCACACGGTCGCCACCGCGATAGTTGCGGCCGCGCGCAGGCGGGAAGAGACGCGAGGGAGTCACTGGCGCGAGGACTTCCCCGAGCTGGACGACACCGTCTGGCGCGGTCGCCTGGTCACGCGGCTGGACGAGGACGGTCTCGGGACCACCTACGAACCTCTGAGCGAAGGAGCGGCGTGAGCGAGCAGCGGGGCAAGGGCACGACTCCGGAACTGCGCGAGCGCCTGCGCGGCGCCGGGCTCGATCCACAGGCTGTGGAAAACCTGGTGCTGGCGGCGCTGGACGAGGACGGCCCGGTCGACGTCACCGGCGAGCCGATCTTCTCCTCGGCCGAGGTCGCGTCCGGGGAGTTCACCGCGCGCGAGGACGGTGTCGTCGCGGGGATCCCCGTGGCGGCCGTCGTCCTGGAGACCCTGGACCTCGACTATTCGATCATGGCGGAGGACGGCGAGCGCGTCACGTCCGGCCAGGTCCTGCTGACCGTGTCGGGGCCGACGCGGGCCGTCCTGCGCGCCGAGCGGATCGCCCTGAACCTGCTCACGCACCTGTCCGGAATCGCGACCGCGACCCGACGCTGGGCCGACGCCATGGCGGGCACCAAGGCCAAGGTCCGCGACAGCCGCAAGACCCTGCCCGGCCTGCGGGCCCTCCAGAAGTACGCCGTGCGGTGCGGCGGCGGGGTCAACCACCGGATGGGCCTGCACGACTCCGCGCTGATCAAGGACAACCACGTGGCCGCCGCCGGGTCGATCACCAAGGCGTACCAGGCGATCCGGTCGGTGTACCCGTCCCTGCACATCGAGGTCGAGTGCGACACCCTCGCCCAGGTCGAGGAGGCCCTCGCGGTGGGCGCCCGGGAGATCCTCCTGGACAACATGAGCGACGCCGAAATGGCCGAGGCCGTCAGGCTCACGGCCGGGCGCGCCGTTCTGGAGGCCAGCGGCGGGCTCACTTTGGACAGGGCCCGAGATGTCGCCGTAATCGGCGTGGACTACCTTGCAGTAGGTGCGCTGACACACTCGGCGCGCGTCTTCGACATCGGCCTTGACTTTTCCTGATCAGCGGGGACCTGATGCTGCTCACCATCGACGTCGGCAACACCCATACCGTCCTCGGTCTGTTCGAGGGCGAGGAGGTGATCGAGCACTGGAGGATCAACACCGATCCGCGTCGCACCGCCGACGAGATCGCCGTGGTCCTCCAGGGGCTGGTCCAGCAGAGCCCCCTGCTGGCCGACACCGATATCAGCGGAATCGCATTGTGCTCGACCGTCCCGTCCGTTCTGCATGAGATGCGCGAGATGTGTCGCCGCTACTACGGCGACGTGGCCGCGGTGATCGTCGAACCCGGCGTCAAGACGGGCGTCCCGGTCCGGATGGACAACCCCAAGGAGGTCGGCGCCGACCGCATCGTCAACGCGCTGGCGGCCGTCCACCTGCACGGCGGCCCGGCGATCGTGGTCGACTTCGGCACCGCCACCACCTTCGACGCCGTCTCGGCCAAGGGCGAGTACGTCGGCGGCGCGATCGCGCCCGGCATCGAGATCTCCATCGACGCCCTGTCGGTGCGCGGCGCCCAGCTCCACAAGATCGAGCTGGTCAGGCCCCGGAACGTGATCGCCAAGAACACCGTCGAGGCCCTGCAGTCCGGCATCATCTTCGGCTTCGCCGGGCAGGTCGACGGCATCGTCGAGCGGATGTCGGAGGAACTGGCCGAGAATCCCGAAGAGGTCACCGTCCTGGCCACCGGGGGGCTGGCGCCGCTCGTCCTGGAAGAGGCCCGCAGCATCGACGCCTTCGAGCCCTGGCTGACCCTCGTCGGGCTGCGGTTGATCTACGAGCGCAACACCCCGTGACAAACCGGTTCGCGAGGCACTGAGCGGGGTCGATAGCCTGGGCGGCGTGAGCGACGAGACCTACGACGACCTCCCGGAGCAGATGCGCGTGCGCCGGGAGAAGCTCGACCGGCTGCGCGAGAGCGGCATCGACCCGTACCCGGTGAACTTCCCCCGGACGGCGACCGTCGGCGAGGTCAGGAGCAAACACCCCGACCTGGAGCCCGGCACCGAGACCGGCGAGAAGGTCGGCGTCACCGGACGCGTCATGCTCGTCCGCAACAGCGGCAAGCTCTGCTTCGCCACCATCCGCGACGGCGCCGACGAGATCCAGGTCATGCTCTCGCTCGCCAAGATCGGCCAGGACGCCCTGGACGCCTGGAAGACCGACGTCGACCTCGGCGACCACATCGGCGTCGAGGGCGAGGTCATCACCTCCCGCCGCGGCGAGCTGTCGATCATGGCGGACCGGTACGCGATCACGTCCAAGTGCCTGCGCCCCCTGCCCGACAAGCACGCCGGGCTCACCGACCCCGAGGCGCGCGTCCGGCAGCGGTACGTCGACCTGATCGTCAACGACGAGGCCCGGCGGATGGCCCATGTCCGCAGCGCCACCGTCCGCGCGGTCCGCGACTTCTGGCACGAGGAGGGGTACCTCGAGGTCGAGACCCCGATGCTCCAGCCGATCCACGGCGGGGCCGCCGCGCGCCCGTTCAAGACCCACATCAACGCCTACGGCATGGACCTCTACCTGCGGATCGCCATCGAGCTGTACCTCAAGCGGCTCGTCGTCGGCGGCATCGACAAGGTCTTCGAGATCAACCGCAACTTCCGCAACGAGGGCGCCGACTCCACGCACAACCCCGAGTTCACGATGCTGGAGGCCTACGGCATCTACCTCGACTACAACGACATGGCCGACCTCACCCAGCGGATGTACCAGAAAGCGGTCGTGGCCGCCCTCGGCACGTCCGTGGTCGTCCACGACGGCCTGGAGGTCGACCTCGGCCTGGCCCGCTGGCCGCGCGTGACGCTGTACGGCTCGGTCTCGGACGCCATCGGCGAGGAGATCACCCCGCACACCCCGATCGAGCAGGTCCGCAAGCACGCCGACGCCCGCGGCGTCAGCTGGGACCCCAAGTGGGGGCAGGGCAAGCTCGTCCAGGAGATCTTCGAGGAACTGATCGAGCACACGCTGATCCAGCCGACGTTCGTCATGGACTACCCGGTCGAGACGTCCCCGCTGACCCGCCAGCACCGCGACGAGCCCCTGCTCACCGAGAAGTGGGACCTCATCGGCTTCGGCACCGAGCTGGGCACCGCCTACTCCGAGCTGATCGACCCCGTCGAGCAGCGCCGCCGCCTCACCGAGCAGTCGCTGCTCGCCGCCGGGGGCGACCACGAGGCCATGCAGCTGGACGAGGACTTCCTGCGGGCCCTCGAATACGCGATGCCCCCGACCGGCGGCATGGGCGCCGGAATCGACCGGATGATCATGGCCTTCACCGGGCGGAACATCCGCGAAACGATCCTGTTCCCGCTGGTCAAGCCCGAGTGACCCGAAGCTCGGCCAGGCCGCGCAGGACGAGGTTGTCGCGATAGGCCGGCGGCGTCTCGTCCAGCGCGACCTCGCGCTCGAACAGGCGCCGCAGGGCGATCTCGCCCTCCAGCCGCGCGAGCGGCGCGCCCAGGCAGAAATGGATGCCCGACCCGAACGCCAGATGCCGGGGCGCGTCGCGGGTGTACCGCGTGAGGTCGAGGCGCTCGGGCTCGTCGAAGACCTCGGGATCGCGGTTGGCGGCGCCGGTCAGCAGCAGGATGGGCTCGCCCAGGGCGATCTTCGTCCCGTCGAGCTCGACGTCCTCCAGCGCCGACCGCGTCGAGAGCTGCACCGGCGGGTCGTATCTCAGCAGCTCCTCGACGGCCGCCGGGGCCGCCTCGGGGTGCTCGCGGAACCACGCCAGCTGATCGGGATGGCGCAGCAGCGCCAGCGCCCCGTTCCCGATCAGGTTCACGGTCGTCTCGTGGCCCGCCACCAGCAGCAGGACACAGGTCGCCAGCAGCTCGGGCTCGCTCAGGACATCGCCGCCGTCCGAGACCGCGACCAGCGCGCTGAGCAGGTCGTCCTCGGGTTCCTCGCGGCGCCGGGCGGCCAGCGCGCGAAAGTAGGTCGTGAACTCCACCCGGGCCTCGTGGCGGCGCGCGACGTCGGCATCGGGGAGCAGGAACTCGGGGTCGAGGCCGCGGGCCAGGGCGTCCGACCAGCCCTTGAACCGGTCGCGGTCTTCGGGCGGGACGCCGAGCAGCTCGCTGATCAGCCTGACCGGCAACGGGTAGGCCAGCGACGCGATCACGTCGGCCCGCCCGGTCAGGCCGTCGAGCAGCTCGTCCACCAGTTCCTCCACCCGGGGGCGGAGCCGTTCGACGAGCCTCGGCGTGAACGCCTTGCTGACCAGTCGGCGCAGCCGCGTGTGGTCGGGCGGGTCGAGCAGCAGGAACGAACGCCGGCGCGGCTCCTCGCCCCAGATCCCGCCCGTCTCGGGCCGGTGCCCGAACCGGGGGTCGCGCAGCACGCGCTCGCACAGGCGATGGGACGTGGTCACCCAGAGCCCGGCCGGTGTCCGTCCGAGGGTTCCCAGCTGCCGGTACTGCGCATAGGGGTCGGCCCGAAAGGCCGGGGCGAAGGGATCGAAGCCGAGAATCGCCGCCGCGTCCACCATGGGCCCAGTCAGTCCGATCGGGTGCGCCGCTGTCAAGATCCAGGCGCTCAAACCCGATTTGCGGGCTTATAAGGGCCAGAGTCGCGTTACGTGAGGGCCAGGGCCTATGCGGGGCTGAGAGCGGCGCACGGGCCCTGGCGCGGGGGGTTTACGCCGACTCGCGAACCACGAGTTCGGGCGTGAGGACCACCTGGCGATGCTGGTGGGAGTCGCCCTCGGCGATCTCGGCGAGGGCCAGCTCGGCCGCCTCCCAGCCGAGCTCGCGCCGAGGCTGGCGGATGGTGGTGAGCGGGACCGCCGCGCTGGTGGCCAGCTCGATGTCGTCGTACCCGATCACCGCGATGTCGTCGGGCACCCGGACGCCGAGCCGGATCAGCTCGTTGATCACGCCGATGGCCAGCAAGTCATTCGCGCAGAAGACCCCGGTGGGGACCGGAATCAGATCGAGCAGCCGCCTCGCCGCCGCCACGCCCTCGGTCGGGCTCAGGGCGTCCTGCGTCAGGCAGATCAGATCGCGCCCACCGGCCTTGGAAACCGTCCGCTCGGCACCGTTATGACGTTCCACGATCGGCTGAAGCTCGGGCAAACCAGTCACGAAGGCCAGATCCTCGTGCCCCAGGCTGAGCAGATGAGCGGCCGCGATGTCGCCGCCGGCCACATGGTCGACCTGCGCCGAGCAGATGTCGCGTCCGGCATGGTCGAGCAGGACCACGGCCATTCCCGCGTTCCTGAGACGGACGATGTCGGCCTCGCCCATCCCCACCGGAATGATGAGGACTCCGGCGGCCCGCTGTTCTTCGAGCAATTCCAGGCAGCGCCGCTCCTTTTCCGGCGAATGGTCGCTGGTGAGCCACAGGGCGTCATGCCCGCCCTCGTTCAGGGCGAGCTCGGCCCCCCGCACCACATCAGTGGCATACGGGTTGGTGAGGTCCTCGACGACGACCCCGAACGCGCGTCCGCGCGGCGCGCTCGCGGGGTCGTCCACGGGCCCCTGACGGAGCCTCCGTGCGGACTCGTTCCGGACGAATCCGAGCTCCTCGATGGCCGCGCGAACGCGATCACGGGTAGCTTCGGCCACGAGATCTGGCCGGTTTAGGACATTCGAAACTGTCCCAACTGAGACCCCGGCGCGCCTCGCGACCTCGCGAATACTGGTCTGTGCCAACTCACTCCTCGTCGACCCAAGGGCCTGTTTCTGCAGGTTATCGAGTTTTAGATGCCACGACTCCACAAGATCGGTTACAGAATGTGGTCATTCAAGCACACATAGCTCCTATTTGGTGCTTGACGGGCCGGATCTGGCCGCCTAGCGTTCCGAGCCGAAGCGTAGCTTGAAACGATTCACGATCTTCGCCCACGGAGGGGACGGAGATACCGGTGGATCGAACGAGAGAAGGGACGGGGCAGATGGCTGGCGATCTTGGCCCGTCCCGGACGCGACGCGGGCCCCCAGTGGACACACGTCTTCGTTCGGTCGGCCAACGAGTGAATCGTTACCCGGAGTTCCCAGAAGGCGCCCCCCAAACGTCCTAACGGCCACCTCCGGCCAAGCACGCGGAACAGCAAAGGAAACCGATGATCTAAGTCCGGAAGCTCCGGACCTGGCAACCAAACGCACACAGATCGAGGCCTACCCGTGCCTGTGCAGCGGACGGCTGCATCCCCGCGGTCATCACAGCGGACGAGGGAGGACGGAGTGGAACAGGCCACACTCGCACGTCGTGGCACCGAGGATCTGCGGCTGAACGAGGAGGAGATCAAGCTGCTCGCGCAGATCGCCAGCGGGGTCACCGCCGATGTGGCGGCACGCAAACTCGAGTTGAGCGCACGCACACTGCGCCGTCGGCTTCGGACGATCTGTGATCGTCTCGACGTCAACACCCCTATCGAGGCCGTTGTGTGGGCGGCCCGAAGGCAACTCATCTAGGAAAACCAAGCAGCCGATCACCGTAGTACTTCCGTCCGCTCCCGGCGGCGGCGCCGACACCCCGGCAGGTAGGTCCCTGCCGAAGGCGCCGCCGCGGACGAAGTCCCCACCCCGCCCAGCCCCACCGCGCCCTCGCGAGCTTCCCGCCCCACGCGCCATCCGGGCCCCGCCGCGCCGTCCACGTGAACCGCGCCCGCCCCCGCGCCGCACTCGCACGTTGCACCGCCCCGCGTCCGCCGTCACGACCGCGCATTTCGTGAGCCCTCCGCCCGCCCCATCCGGGCCCTCGCGGCGCCTTCCACGTGAACCGCGCTCGCCCCCGCGCTGTACTCGCACGCTGCGCCGCCCAGCGTCCGCCGTCACGACCGCGCGTTCCGTGAGCCCTTCCCCTCGCCCCAACCGGGCCCCTTGCGGTGCCGTCCACGCGAGCCGCGCTCGCCCCCGCGCTGTACTCGCACGCTGCGCCGCCCAGCGTCCGCCGTCACGACCGCGCGTTCCGTGAGCCCTTCCCCTCGCCCCAACCGGGCCCCTTGCGGTGCCGTCCACGCGAGCCGCGCTCGCCCCCGCGCTGTACTCGCACGCTGCGCCGCCCCGCGTCCGCCGTCACGACCGCGCATTCGGTGAGCCTTCCACTCGCCCCGTCCGGGCCCTCGCGGCGCCGTCCGCGTGAACCGCGCTCCCGCTGCGTTTGGGTTCGCCGTGTTTGTTCGAGTCCGCGCATGCCGCATTCACTCGTGGCGTCGCGTCCGCAGGCCGTGCTTATGGTCGGGGCGCGTCTCGCATGTGTCCGAGGGCGCATTTGCGGTGGGGCGCGGCTTAGCTGAATTGCTCTGTTGTGCGTGATGTCTGGGTTGGGCGTGCTTGTGTGGTGCGGAGGGCTGGACGGGGTGTGGGCCTTGGCAGCTAGGCGACTCTTACTGCGCCGGCCCAGGGGCGGCCGGCTAGGGGGGCGATCTTGATTACGTCGCCGGTTTGGGGGGCGTGGAGCATTTTGCCGTCGCCTACGTACATGCCCATGTGGTGGAGGTCGCCGTAGAAGAAGACCAGGTCGCCTGGTTGGAGCTGGTCTTTGGAGATCTGGGTTCCGGCGTTCCACTGGCTGCCGGTGTAGTGGGGGAGGCTGATGCCCACCTGCTTGTAGGCCCACATGGTGAGGCCGGAGCAGTCGAAGCTGTTGGGGCCCGCGGCGCCCCAGACGTAAGGGCGCCCGATCTTGGTCATGGCGTAGCGGAGGGCCTGGGCGGCCTTGCCGGTGCCGACGACGGGGAGCTTGCTCAGCTGGGTGGGGTCCTTCTTGACGAGCTTGGTGCGGACCTTCTCGTAGGTCTGGGTGACCTTCTTGCGCTGGGCGTCGAGCTGGACGCGCAGTTGCTTGACCTGCTTCTCGCGGTCTTCGGCGGACTTGCGGGCGCGTTGGGCGGACTGCATGGCCTGCATGAGGCCCTGGACCTTGGTGCCGTCCTGGGTGGCGAAGAAGCTGATCGTGGCGGCCTGGTCGAGGAGGGCCTGGGGGTCCTGGGACGCCACGAAGGAGACCGTGGGGTCGGCGCCGCCCGACATGTAGCTGGTGGCGGCGAGGCTGCCGACCTTGTCGCGGACGCCCTGGAGCGATTCCTCCTGGCGCTTGGCGTTGTCGGTGGCGACCTTGGCGGCGCGCTGGGACTGCTGGAGTTTGACCTTGAGGCCGTTGTACTGCTCGGTGAGCTGCTCGAGCTGGTCGGCGAGCTTGTACGCCTGGGTCTGGAGCTCTTTGGCCGACGGGTCCGGGTCGGCGTGGGCGGGCGTCGCGAGGGTCGGGACGGCGATGAGGACGCCGATGAAGGCCGCGCGCAGTGGCTTCACGAGTTCTCCTCTCCAGAACCGCCTGACGAGGTACGTGGGGGAGAGGCCCTTCCGTCCTGGGGGCGGCGGATCGGACATCGTCCGATGTCAGCGTCAGGACACTAACGGAGTCGAGGTGCGATGCCAACCAGAACATGCGAAGTCGCAGGTGACACGCGTAAACCCT
Source organism: Spirillospora sp. CA-294931 (assembly GCF_050946795.1). GTDB lineage: Bacteria > Actinomycetota > Actinomycetes > Streptosporangiales > Streptosporangiaceae > Spirillospora. Next base: position 8,487,612 of record NZ_CP192006.1, on the reverse strand, counting down.
CGGCTGTTCCGGACGATCGGCCGGGTCTGCGGCCGGAAAAAGCCGATACGGTGGACTGTTTGTGGAAGTCGTGATCAGACGGGCTCGTACCGCAGACGTCCAGGGAATCCGCGAACTCGTCGACCTTTACGGCGGGTCCGGGCGGCGCCTGCTCCAGAAGACGACCGTGACGCTCTTCGAGGACGTCCAGGAATTCTGGGTGGCCGAGGACGTCCAGGACGCGTCAGGGGGCCGCCTGGTGGGCTGTGGCGCCCTGCACGTGATGTGGGAGGACCTCGCCGAGGTCCGGTCGGTCGCCGTCGCCAAGGGATATGGCGGACGGGGCATCGGGCACCGCATCGTGACGAGACTTCTGGAAACCGCCGCGGAACTCGGTGTGCGCCGCGTCTTCTGTCTTACCTTCGAGGTGGACTTCTTCTCGCGGCACGGATTCCAGCCGATCCTCGGAACCCCCGTGTCTCCTGAGGTCTTTGAGGAGCTCCTGCGCTCGTACGACGATGGTGTGGCGGAGTTTCTCGACCTCGACCGCGTCAAGCCGAATACGTTGGGCAACACCCGCATGTTGCTTCGCCTGGAGGACTGAGCGATGAGTGATTCCCCCCGCGGTGGCCAGCCGCCGCAGGGTTCGTACGGCCCGCCGCCGCCCTATCAGGGCCCCCAAGGCCAGCAACCGCAACAGCCCTATCAGCAACCACAACAGCCCCAGCAGCCGGGGCCGTCGCGGCATTGGCAAAATCAGCAAGCGCCGCAGCCGCAGCAGTGGCAGAACCCGCCACCACAACAGCAGCCGCAGCCGCAGCAGCAATGGCAGCCGCAGCAGCCGTCCTTTGAGCAGGACGACGTGTCGGAAGCGGCGCAATTGCCGCTGGCGCCGATCCTGCGGCGCGCGGGCGCGCGGATCGTCGACAACCTTCTCGTCTCGATCGTGGGCTTCGCCCTGATCGTCCCGTTCACGATCGCGATGTTCGGCGATCTCGACACGTCGGGGAAGACCGCGGGCGAGGAGGGCGGCTTGTGGAACTGGCCGATCATCTTCACGCTCTTCGCCGTCCTGGCGGTGCTGCCGTTCATCTACGAGGCGGTCCAGCTCTCGATGTGGGGACGGACGTTCGGCAAGCGGCTTCTGCATATCGGAGTCGTCCAGGTTCGCCCCGCGGGTGAGGCGCTGACGACCTACCAGGCGGTCTGGCGCGCGGCGATCAACAACCTCGCATACCAGTTCGGCATCTTCTTCTTCCTCGTGCTGGCCGTGATGGCCTGGGAGTATTTCGCCTACGGAATGCTCTTGGTCTGGGCCGGTGCGCTGATGGCCTACCTGTGGGCGATCTGGGACCAGCCATTGCACCAGGCGGTGCACGATCGCTTCGCCGGGACGCTCGTCATCGACGAGCGCGTCCAGTACGACGAGAGCGAGTACGGCGAGTACGAGGGGTAGGGCGCCATCCTTGAATTGGCGGATCCGGGTCAGCGTTTGCTGGCGCGGATCGTCGACACGCTCATCGTGGGCCTCCCCGTCGTCCTGGTGGTCCGTGAGGCCCTTCCACGCCCGGACGCGGAGCTCGTCATCCCCCCGGTGGTGGCGGGCCTTCTGCTGCTCTACGAGTCGCTTCAGCTGGCCCTGTGGGGCCGGACGCTGGGAAAGCGCTTTGCCGGCATACATGTCGTACCCCGGGCACAAAAAGGGGCGGCGAACGGCGAGCCGGTGGCGTCTCCCCCGATTTCGGGGGAAGGCGGCTCGTCTCGCGATCTGGGACGCATCGCGCAAATCGGAAGGGCCGTGCGCTTTGCCGCGGGCGGGCGCGAGGGGTCATCCACCGACGATGACGAGCCGGCGTCGGCCGGTGAGATCGAGGTCGACGCGGAGGTAACGCGTCTCGGCATCGGACGCGCGTTGTTGCGTGCCGCAACTTATGCGCTTCCGATCGCCGCGCGCCCGGTACCGGTACTCGGTCTGATCGCCGGAGTTTTCTGGGTCGTGAACGCGGCGGCGCTGTATGAGGGGCCGGGACGTCGCGCGCTGCATGACCGTGCGGCGGGGACGATCGTGGTGAAGCGCCCCACCCTGTAACGGCAATGCCGACTTTTCCGCTGATATAAGTACGCCCGGCGGGTGACGAGGCGTGCGTGCCACGCGTGTGAACGCGCGTGCTCGTATGACGTCAACGGATTTCGCCGGAACGTGCGTTGACGGCACCAAGTCACATCGGACGTCGGAACGGCGTGATCGCCCCTGGACCAGGGCGTTCGCGGTGTTCCGCAATACCCCGGTCCCGTGTGGTTAGTGCCGTTACGTGGGGGTAAATCGATGGCCCCGAGGTGGGTGTTGCCCGCCTCCGGTTAAGGTTGCCGCCGACCTAATTCCGGGACGACGGCACCGGCACGGGAAAGCTCGACGGCTTCGAAACCTGGTTCAATACAAGATCATGACCTGCGACGGGACGCCTCTCGGTGACCCCCGTCACCCCGAAATCCCGGGCCCGGCGGCCGGACAATTCCTCCATCGTCAGGGGTCGTGCGCCCGGTGGCAGGGACTGTGTAAGGTCCGCATGGCGGATTCGATGACCATGATTACGATGAGTTACCGCGGGGGAAGGTAACTTCATCGCGAGTGTTGAATTGTCATCGGCAAGCTTCGCGGTATATCTTTGGCAACCGAATGCAGTTTGCTCCAGCTGAAAGGTCTGTCCCCATGGCACAGAAGGTTCAGGTGCTTCTCGTCGACGACCTCGACGGTGGCGAGGCGGACGAGACCGTAGAGTTCTCGCTCGGTGGCGCCCACTACGAGATCGACCTGAGTAGCGCCAACGCAAAGAAGCTGCGGGATTCTCTGCAGCCGTTCGTGGAGAAGGCGCGCAAGGCCGGCTCCGCCTCCCGTCGTGGACGCGGCCGCCAGCGCAGCGCCTCGAACCGGGAACGCAGCGCCGAGATCCGCGCCTGGGCCAAGGACCGTGGCATCAAGGTCAATGAGCGCGGCCGTATCCCGGCTCATGTGATCGAGCGGTATGAGGCCGAGGCCCACTGACTCGTCAGCCTCGCCGGCGGCCCGCCTCGATTCCGAGGCGGGCCGTTCGCTTGTGGCGTAGCGATACGACGGTTCCCGCGCGCGAGAAGAGGTAGACAGGTCTCATTCGGCGATACGCGCGCGTTGCGCCCCCGGCGCGGGCCACCTGCGGAAAGGCCCCCGTTCGCTTGAGGCGTACCGGGAACATGACGTACCGATCGGGTAGTTGGATGAGACTGAACAGCGCATAGCTGGGGAACGTCTCCTGGTGGGAGTGCACCGGGCGGCCTCCTCGGGGCGGGCTAGCATGCGGAAGGACAAGTCCGGACGACCCGGACTCTGCCCAACCGCTCTGTGAGGAGCGACGAGATGTTCGAAAGGTTCACCGACCGCGCGCGGCGGGTTGTCGTCCTGGCTCAAGAAGAGGCCAGGATGCTCAACCACAACTACATCGGCACCGAGCACATCCTCCTTGGGCTCATCCACGAGGGTGAAGGTGTCGCTGCCAAGGCATTGGAGAGCCTGGGTATCAGCCTGGAGGCGGTGCGCCAGCAGGTCGAGGAGATCATCGGCCAGGGTCAGCAGGCGCCGTCCGGGCACATCCCGTTCACTCCGCGTGCCAAGAAGGTCCTTGAGCTGTCGCTGCGCGAGGCGCTGCAGCTCGGCCACAACTACATCGGCACCGAGCACATCCTGCTGGGGTTGATCCGTGAGGGCGAGGGCGTGGCCGCCCAGGTCCTGGTGAAGCTGGGCGCCGACCTGAACAGGGTCCGCCAGCAGGTGATCCAGTTGCTTCACGGCTACCAGGGCAAGGAGCCGGCCGCCTCCGGCGGTCCCTCGGAGTCGGCGCCGTCCACCTCCCTTGTGCTCGACCAGTTCGGCCGCAACCTCACGCAGGCCGCCCGAGAGGGCAAGCTCGACCCGGTCATCGGCCGTGACAAGGAGATCGAGCGGGTCATGCAGGTGCTGTCCCGCCGCACCAAGAACAACCCGGTGCTGGTGGGCGAGCCGGGCGTCGGCAAGACGGCCGTCGTCGAGGGACTGGCCCAGAAGATCGTCAAGGGCGAGGTCCCCGAGACGCTCAAGGACAAGCAGCTGTACACCCTCGACCTCGGCGCGCTGGTCGCCGGGTCCCGCTACCGCGGTGACTTCGAGGAACGGCTGAAGAAGGTCCTGAAGGAGATCCGCACCCGCGGCGACATCATCCTGTTCATCGACGAGCTGCACACGCTGGTCGGGGCGGGCGCCGCCGAGGGCGCGATCGACGCCGCGAGCATCCTCAAGCCGATGCTGGCGCGCGGCGAGCTCCAGACCATCGGCGCGACCACGCTGGACGAGTACCGCAAGCACCTGGAGAAGGACGCCGCGCTCGAGCGCCGCTTCCAGCCGATCCAGGTCGCCGAGCCGTCCCTGTCGCACACGATCGAGATCCTCAAGGGCCTGCGCGACCGCTACGAGGCGCACCACCGCGTGTCGATCACCGACAGCGCGCTGGTCGCCGCCGCGCAGCTGGCCGACCGCTACATCAGCGACCGGTTCCTGCCCGACAAGGCGATCGACCTCATCGACGAGGCCGGTTCGCGGATGCGCATCCGCCGGATGACCGCGCCGCCGGACCTGCGCGAGTACGACGAGAAGATCGCCGACGTCCGGCGTGAGAAGGAATCGGCGATCGACGCGCAGGACTTCGAGAAGGCCGCCGCGCTGCGCGACTCCGAGAAGCAGCTCCTGGCGCAGAAGGCGCAGCGGGAGAAGGAGTGGAAGGCCGGCGACATGGACGTCGTCGCCGAGGTCACCGACGAGCTCATCGCCGAAGTCCTCGCGACCGCCACCGGCATCCCGGTCTTCAAGCTCACCGAAGAGGAGAGCACCCGCCTCCTGCGCATGGAGGACGAGCTCCACAAGCGGGTCATCGGCCAGGAGGACGCCATCAAGGCGCTCTCCCAGTCGATCCGGCGCACCCGCGCGGGCCTGAAGGACCCCAAGCGTCCCGGCGGCTCGTTCATCTTCGCCGGCCCGTCCGGCGTCGGTAAGACCGAGCTCTCCAAGACGCTCGCCGAGTTCCTGTTCGGCGACGAGGACGCGCTGATCCAGCTCGACATGAGCGAGTTCATGGAGAAGCACACCGTCTCGCGGCTCTTCGGCTCCCCGCCCGGCTACGTGGGCTACGAGGAGGGCGGCCAGCTCACCGAGAAGGTGCGCCGCAAGCCGTTCTCGGTCGTCCTGTTCGACGAGATCGAGAAGGCTCACCAGGACATCTTCAACTCGCTCCTGCAGATCCTGGAGGACGGTCGCCTGACCGACGCCCAGGGCCGGGTCGTCGACTTCAAGAACACCGTCATCATCATGACGACCAACCTCGGCACCCGGGACATCTCCAAGGGCCAGGGCATGGGCTTCGCCCGCCAGAACGACGAGCAGGGCGACTACGACCGGATGAAGTCCAAGGTCGGCGAGGAGCTCAAGCAGCACTTCCGCCCCGAGTTCCTCAACCGCGTCGACGACACGGTCGTCTTCCACCAGCTCACCCCGAAGGAGATCATCCAGATCGTCGATCTGATGATCGCCAAGGTGGACGAGCGGCTGAAGGACCGCGACATGGGCCTGGAGCTCAAGCAGGACGCCAAGGACCTGCTGGCCGAGCGGGGCTACGACCCCGTCCTGGGCGCCCGGCCGCTGCGCCGGACGATCCAGCGGGAGATCGAGGACAACCTGTCCGAGAAGATCCTGTACAGCGAGCTCAAGGCCGGCCAGATCGTCATCGTCGGCGTCGAGGGCACCGGCGAGAAGGCCAAGTTCACCTTCAAGGGCGTCCCGAAGCCCACGGGCGTCCCGGACAGCCCGCCCCCGATCGAGGGCGCCGTCAACTTCAACAAGGACTGACGACACCCCAGCGAACGACCGAGGCCCGCACCTTCCGGTGCGGGCCTCGCCGCGTCCCAGCCCCCAAACCCTTCCCCCGCCCACGGAGACCGAGCCAGGCGAGCAACCTGCCAGGCCGGTCGCCCCCGAACCGCAAGCGACTGACGGTCCCCAGACCACGAGGTCCCGAGACGGGTGAGCCGTCGACCGATGGGCCGAGCGGGCAGTTCGCCGCCAGGGCCGCCGGGCCGCATGCGCCCGCTCGACGGGCTGGCCACCACCCGGGCACTTACAACGAGCCATGCCGCGACCCGCGCCGGGGAGTCGTCGTGCGGTTGGGCTGAGCGGGCCGTTGGGCTGTGGGGCTCGATCGAGCGGGCTGGTCAGCGGTGGGGCACTCGTGACGAGCCGTGTCGCGGGTCGCGCCGGGGCCGGGGCGGGGAGTCGTCGTGCGGTTGCGCTGAGCGGGCCGTTGGGCTGCGGGCTCGCTCGGGCGGGCTGGTCAGCGGTGGGGCACTCGTGACGAGCCGTGTCGCGGGTCGCGCCGGGGCCGGGGCGGGGAGTCGTCGTGCGGCTGGGCTGAGCGGGCCGTTGCGCTGCGGGCTCGCTCGGGCAGGCCGGGCAGTGGCGGGGCACTCGTGACAGCCGTGTGGTGGGGCCAGGGCGGGCAAGTCGCCCTGGGGTGGGTTGGGCTGCCTGTTGGGCTTTCCGACGGACGGGCTGCCTAGCGGCGGGGCGCTGGCAACGAGCCGTTTCGTGGGCTACGCGGGGCGAGGAAGTAGTTGTGCAGTTGGGCTCAGCGGGGGCGGTTCGTGACCCGGTGGGCGGGATGCCGGGTGGTCATGACGAGCCGGTTCAGGGGCAGGGCCCCCGGACCAGGTGTGGCCGGGTAAGGGCCGTAGGGACCCAGGACGAGTTGGCTCCCGGGTCGGGTCGTGGATTGCGGGACGGTCGGAGTGAGGCGGCCGTGCGCAGGCCGATGGACGGGTCGCCGAAGACGGGACGAACCGGGCGGCGGGACGTCAGGGGTGGGCGAGCCAGTCGGTGATCTCGGTGTGCAGGCGGGCCTTGAGGTCGTCCTGGGCGAACGAGGCGTCGACGCCGTTGCGGGCGAGTTCGGCCAGCGTGGCGTCGTCGTAGCCGAAGGTGTCGCGGACCAAGGCGTACTCGGTCGCAAGTGGCGTCCCGATGAGGATCGGGATGTCGGTGTTCACCGTCACCAGCAGTCCCGCCTCCCGAAGGCGCGGAAGCGGATGGTCGGCGAAAGAGGCCGCGAAGCCCAGCGCCACGTTCGAGGAGGGGCACACTTCGAGCGGGACGCCCCGCTCCCTGACCTCCTCGACCAGGGCGGGATCGTCCAGGACCCTGATCCCGTGCCCGAGGCGCTCCGTCCGGCCGTCTCCGAGCGCCTGGCGGATGCTCGCGGGGCCTTCAGCCTCACCGGCGTGGTGGACGACGTGGATTCCGGCGTCCCGGGCCGCGGCGAAGACGTCCACGAAGGGCTCTCCCGAATGCGCCTCGTCCCCGGCGAGGCCGATCGCTACGACCTCCTCGTGCGCTCGCGCCAGGTCGAGCGTGCGCCAGGCCCGCTCCACCGACCGGCGCCGCGAGTGGTCGAGGATCAGTCGGCATTCCACTCCGAATTCCGCCCGGCCCGCTTCGAGGCCCTCGATCACCGCCGCCAGCGGCATCTCGAGGTCGCCGACCCGCTCCCCGTGTGCCGCCGCGGTGAAGGACACTTCGGCGTATCGGGTTCCTTGGGCGGCCTCGTCCTCGCAGTATTCGCGGGCTATCCGGCGGAAGTCGTCCGCCGTCCGGAGGCAGGTGCGAACCAGGTCGTTCTGGACGAAGAAGTCGGCGAACCCTCCGAAAGCGTAGCCGCCGTCCAAATGCGCCGGCACCTCGATGCCGTTGGCCGCCCCGATCTCTCGGAGGGTCTCCCATCGGACGGTGCTTTCCAGATGCACATGCAGGTGGGCCTTGGGCAGTCTCAGAAGATCACGCACCGGCCCACACTAGATCCGAGGACCCCGCTCTCACCAAGCCATTTACGGGTCCGCGGGAAGGCCGATCAAGTCGGCCATGGTCTCCACGGCGTGGGTGAAGAAGGGCGTGGCCGGGTCGAGGGTGTTGGCCAGATGGCCGTATAGCTCAAAGCTGATCATGCCGAAGAGCTGCGTCCAAGCAATCGCCGCCCGTACCGCGACGTGGGGCGGGAGCCCCGGGTGCACCAGAGGCGCCTGGCGTTGGAGTTCGAGGTCGTCCAAGGGGACGATCGGGGCGGTGATCGAGCCCTCGAGCCAGGCCTCGTGGACGATGCCCAGGATGACCCCCGCGATGCGAGCGGCCGGGGCGACGGTGGTCTCGGGCGCGCTGTAACCCGGAACAGGCGAGCCGTAGACCAGCGAGTACTCGTGGCGATGCTCCAGGGCCCACGCCCGGATGGTCGCGCAGCCTACGCGCCAGCGTCCCCGGAGGCTCTGCCCGGACGCCTTCTCCTCGGCGGCGGCCACGCGGTCGCCCAGGGCCTCGTAGGCGTCGATGATCAGCGCGGTGAGCAGCTCGTCCCGGCTGGCGAAGTAGCGGTAGAGCGCCGAGGAGGTCATGCCCAGCTCGCGGGAGACGGCCCGGAGCGAGAGCGCATGTGCCCCCACCTCCCCGAGCTGACGCTTGGCCTCTTCTTTGATCTCTCGGGTCAGCTCGGCTCTGGCGCGCTCTCGGGCGGTGCGGCTCGCGTTCACGACACCGAGTCTGGCACAGGGGCAGAGCAGTGAACAAATTCGAGAGCACTGCTCTTGCCTTCGAATCCAGACACGTGCACACTGTTCTCAAGCGAGAGCAGTGCTCACAAAGGAGACATCATGAACGCCACCCGCAATATCAAGCCCGGACGCGCCGACCACTTCTTCAACAGGTTCACCGCCTTCCTCGCCCGCAAGGGGATCAGCGTGGCGGGATCGCGGGTCCTGGCCGTCCGTGGCCGCACCAGCGGCGAATGGCGAACCACCCCGGTCAATCCCCTCACCTTTGACGGCCGCCGCTACCTGGTCGCTCCGCGCGGCCACACCCAGTGGGTGCGCAACATGCGCGTCGCGCGCGGCGGAGAACTGCGTCTGGGCCGCAAGGCCCAGACCTTCACCGCCACCGAACTCCCCGACGACCAGAAGATCCCCGTGCTCCGCGCCTACCTCGACAAGTGGGCCTGGGAGGTCGGCCGCTTCTTCGAGGGCGTCACCAAGAACTCCACGGACGAGGAACTGGCCGCGATCGCCCCCGGCTTCCCCGTCTTCGAACTCGATCGTGCCTAAGCGCGGAGGACGGACCGGCCGTCGTCGAGCGACGCCACGAAGCGGCGACCAGGACGCCTTGTGCGGCGGAGAGGATTTGGTCCGCCAGTGTGGCGGCGTCGACCAGTGCGGTGTTCGCCGGAATGCGACGGCCCACCACCGCGAGCCGCGCGACCAGTTCCCCGAGGAGCGGGCTTGGATCCGAGGCCCGAACTCGCGGCGCTGCACCAGGCCGATCCTGGAGCATGCCGCGGAGCTAGACGCGCCGCTCCGAGCAGCCATGGCGCTGCGCACGAGCTCCCGGCTCCGACATCTAACGCCGGAAACACGTCCGCGACGACGCGCTTTGCGTCGGCCCCGGCCCCGGCGACACCAGATGCGATTGAGCGGACGCGTTCGGCGTCGGAGGTGGGGGAGGGGACGGCGGCCGTTTCCATTGAGTCGACGAAGTCGTTGCTCACTAGCGCGTCCGGGGTGTGTTTGCGTGGGGGCGAGCCGGGCGCCGTGTTGGGGCCGATTGTCTTCAGGCGGGGAGGGTGTAGCGGCCGTCGTCCAGCGGGTCTACGAGTCCGTCGGCCACTAGGGCGTCCAGGGCACGTTCGCGCTGGATGGGGTCGGACCAGACGACGTCCAGGGCGACCTTTTCCACGGGCGCGGGGGAGTCGCGCAGGACGGCCAGCAGGCGCCCCCGGCATTGGCGGTCGGTGCCCGCGTAGGTCTGGCCTCGGCGCGGAGGGCCGTCGTAGGCGGGTCGCCCCTTGTGCTGCCAGGTGCACTGGGAGATCACGGGACAGTCGACGCATCGGGGGGAGCGGGCCGTGCAGACCAGAGCGCCCAGCTCCATGACGGCCACGGCCCAGCGTGCTGCGGTGGGGGCATCGGGAGGCAAGAGCGACTCCGCCATCCGGACCTCGGCCTTGGTCTGGGACTTGGGCGGATATTCCTCGCCTGAGACCAAGCGGGCCAGGACTCGGCGGACATTGGTGTCGAGGACGGCGTGTCGTCCCTGGTAGGCGAAGCTGGCCACGGCCGCCGCGGTGTAGGCGCCGATACCCGGGAGCGCCAGCAAGTCGTCATGGGACGACGGAACCTGGTTGTCATGGCGTTCGGCGATCGCCTTGGCGGCCTCGTGAAGGCGCAGGGCCCTGCGGGGATAACCGAGGCGACCCCAGGCCCGGACGGCCTCGCCAGAGGGCTCGGCGGCCAGATCGGCGGGAGTGGGCCAGCGCTCAAGCCATTCGTGCCACACCGGCAGGACCCGCACGACCGGAGTCTGCTGAAGCATGATCTCGCTGACCAGGATTCCCCAGGGAGTGGCATCGGGCGCGCGCCACGGGAGATCGCGGGCGTGGACGTCGTACCAGTCGAGGATCGGGGCTGTGTAGGTCTCCATGACGAGTCGTCATTCTGGCACGGCGCGTCTCCACCCTTTTCTAGATCAACAAATGCATACTCAACGTATGGGTACGGATACTGGAAGTGATCCTGACGGAATGGGGATTGACCAGTACTGGCGGCGCCGGGCGATCGCGCTGACCGGTGTCCTCGGGGCTGTGGGGCTTCTGGCCTGGGCGTGCGCGTCCGGGGGCGAGGAGAAAAAGCCGCTGAAGAACGCGGCGTCGGTCGCGAGCCCCAGCGCCTCGGGCATCCCGTCCGCGCCGACCGCGATGCCGACCGTGACCGTCACCGCGACGGCCAAGGTCACCGCGGCGCCGCCCAAGAAGGACGGCGACGCCTGCGAGCCGGACGCCGTCGTGGTCAACATGGCGGTCTCGCGCACCCAGTACGCCCCCGGCGAGATGCCGCAGTTCCAGCTGACCGCCGTGAACACCGGGGAGCGGGCCTGCACGTTCGACGTGGGGCCCAAGGCGCTGGACATCCGTGTGACGTCCGGCTCGGACCGGGTGTGGTCGTCGGCCGAGTGCGACGGCGGCACGGGCTCGTCCATCCAGATGCTCAGGCGCGGCATCCCCTACGTCGGCGTGGTCACCTGGGACCGCAAGCGCTCGACCGAGCGCTGCCAGGGCAAGCGCACGACCGTCCGTCCCGGCACCTACGTGGTCACGCTCAAGGGCACCAAGGTAAAGAAGCAAGTCTTCACCCTCCGCTGACCCGGACCCACGCAGGACGCCCGTGCCCGCACGAGGGACCCTCGGTGTCGCGTAGTGGCACCACGGCATCGGTCCGCACCGCGGACGGACGCCCGGCGTCATGGGGCGGGCGTCTGGGATCACGAGTGGACGCTCGGCGCCGCCCAATATGCGCCTGGTGTCGCCACGGTGAGCCCCGGCGTCGAATAGTGGCCGCGCGGGATCACGCGCTGGACGTCCGGGATCGCACGGTGGACGGTCGTGATCACGCGCGGCGCCAGGCGTCACGCGGTTGGCGCGCGCGGAGTGCCGAGGCCGCACGGTGGACGCTCAGTGGCACGTGTTGTGGGCTCGGGTCACATGGTGGCCGTCCGGAATAACGCGTTGGGGCCCCAGCCACCTGGGACGTCTTAGTTACGTGACGGGCACGGAATCGCACGGTTGGGCTCTTGGTGTCGCACCTCGGCCTCACGTGGTGGGCGTTTAGATCCGCATGGTGGATGCGGGGGATCACGCGTTGGGGACGTCCGCGATTGTGTGGTGGACGGTTGAGGTCACGTGAGGCGTCACGCGTAATACGGCTGGTTTCGTGTGAGGGGCGCCCGTCGTCATGCGACGGACGCCCCGCGTCGTGCGACGACTGGTTTCGCGCGTGGGCGCTTGCCGTATTGGGGGCGCCTGGTTTGCGCGACGGACGACCACCGCCGTGCGACGGACGACCACCGCCGTGCGACGGGCGACCACCGCCGTGCGACGGGCGACTGCCGTCGCGTCAGGGGCGACCAGCGCCGCGTGGCGGGCGACCGTGGTCGTGTGGCGGGCGATGCCGTCGCGCTACGGACGGCCGCTGTCGCGCCGTGGGTGCTTGCCGTATTGGGGGTGCCTGGGCGATTGGGGTGCCTGGGTTTGCGCGGCGGGCGACCACCGCCGCGCGGCGGACGACCTCCGTCGCTTGACAGGCGGCTGCCGTCGCGGGGCGGGCGACCGTGGTCGTGTGGCGGGCGATGCCGTCGCGCTACGGACGGCCGGTGTCGGGCGGTGGGTGTTTGTTGGCGCGTGGGTGGGCGTTGGTGGGTGGTGGGGGTTCGTTGGTGTGGAGTGGGGTTAGACGTAGCGTTCGAGGATTGAGGATTCGGCTAGGCGGGAGAGGCCCTCGCGGACGCTGCGGGCGCGGGATTCGCCGACGCCGCCTACGGCTTGGAGGTCGTCGATGCTGGCGGCGAGGAGTTTTTGTAGGCCGCCGAAGTGTTCGACGAGGCGGTCGACGACCAGGCTGGGGAGGCGCGGGACCTTGGCCAGAAGGCGGAAGCCCTTTGGGCTGACCGGGAGGTCGAGGGCGTCGGGGCCGGCGAAGCCCATGACCTCGGCGACCGTGGACAGGTCGAGCAGCTCGTTGGCCGAGAGGCGGTCGAGGTCGGCCAGGACGCCGTCGAAGCCGCGTGAGCGGGTGTCGGCCGACGGGTAGTCGCGGACGATCAGTTCGCGGTCGACGTCGACGCCCGAGACGAGTTCGTCGAGCTGGAGGGAGAGCAGCCGGCCGTCGGTGCCGAGTTCGACGACGTAGCCCTCGATCTCGTCGGCGATGCGGCGGACCATCTCCAGCCGCTGGACGACCGCGCTGACGTCGCGGACGGTGACCAGGTCCTCGATCTCCAGGGCCGACAGGGTGCCGGAGACCTCGTCCAGGCGCAGCTTGTAGCGCTCGAGCGTGGCCAGGGCCTGGTTGGCCTTGGAGAGGATGGCCGCCGAGTCTTCCAGGACGTAGCGGATGCCGTCGAGGTAGAGGGCGATGATGTGCATCGACTGGCTCACCGAGATCACCGGGTGGCCGGTCTGGCGGGCGACGCGCTCGGCGGTGCGGTGGCGGGTGCCGGACTCCTCGGTGGGGATGGTGGAGTCGGGCACGAGATGCACCGCGGCACGCACGATGCGGTCGTGGTCGCCGTCGAGGACGATCGCGCCGTCCATCTTGGCGAGTTCGCGCAGTCGGGTCGCGGAGAACTCGACGTCGAGTTCGAACCCGCCCGAGCACAGCTCCTCGACCAGCTTGTCGTAGCCGAGGACGATCAGCGCACCCGTGTGCCCCCGCAGGATGCGTTCAAGTCCGTCCCGGATCTGTGTGCCCGGGGCTACGGCCGCGAGAGTCGCGCGGCGTCGTTCGTCATGACCCTTGTCGTGTACTGGCACCTGGCCCCCGGAGGTCGCTGGACGGCGCCAGTTTACCGAGGAGCAGGGTGCGCGGGTCGTCTGCCTGGGCGCAAGCGGCCGAGTGTGCAGTTTTACCAGGCGTCCTTCGGGTCCGAAATCACCCGAAAACGGGTGCTCAGGGGGCGGTGAAGGCGACCTGGAGGGCCTGGGTGAGGCTGTCGACTTCCATCACCTTCATGCCCTCGTAGCTGGTGAGCTGGGGGTCGGCGCGCTTGAGCGGCGAGCCGTCGGTGAGCTCCAGGGACCCCCGGGGGACGACGGCGTGCTTGAACCCCAGGCGGGCGGCCTCGCCCAGGCGGCGCTGGACGCCGGGAACCACGCGCACCTCGCCCGCGAGCCCGACCTCGCCCACCGCGATCAGGCTGCCGGACAGGGACTGCTCGACGGTCGAGCCCGCGACCGACAGCGCCAGCGCGAGGTCGACGGAGGTCTCGGTGAGCCGGACGCCGCCGACCGTCGAGACGTAGACGTCCTGCTCGTGCATGGAGATCTTGCAGCGCTGGGCCAGCACGGCCAGCACCATCGCCACCCGGGACGTCTCCAGCCCCGATGTGGCGCGGCGCGGGGAGGGCAGGTGCGACTTGGCGACCAGGGCCTGGACCTCGGCCACCAGGGGGCGGCGCCCTTCGAGCGTGACGGTGACGCAGGTGCCGGGGACGGGTTCCTCGCGGCGGGTCAGGAACAGCCCGCTGGGGTCGGGAAGCCCCACGATGCCGACCTCGGAAAGGTCGAAGCAACCGAGCTCGTCGGTCGGTCCGTAACGGTTCTTCACCGCGCGGATCATCCGGAGCCTGCTGTGCCGGTCGCCCTCGAAGTACAGGACGACATCGACCAGATGCTCCAGCAGGCGCGGCCCCGCGATCGCGCCCTCCTTGGTGACGTGGCCGACCAGGACGACGGTGATGCCGCGTTCCTTGGCAACCCGGATGAGGTTGGCGGTGACCTCGCGGATCTGGGTGACGCCCCCGGGTGCGCCGTCGGCCTCGGAGCTGCCGATGGTCTGGATCGAGTCGACCACCATGAGCGTGGGCTCGACGGCGTCGACGTGTCCGAGCACGGCCGACAGTTCGGTCTCGGCGGCGAGGTAGAGCTGGTCGGTGATGGCGCCGACGCGGTCGGCGCGCAGCCTGACCTGCTCGGCCGACTCCTCGCCGGTGACGTACAGGACGGGCGACCCGCCCGACTCCTGCGTGGACGCCAGCGCGGCGACCTCCAGCAGCAGCGTGGACTTGCCGATGCCGGGCTCGCCCGCCAGCAGCAGCACGGCGCCGGGGACGATGCCGCCGCCGAGCACGCGGTCGAGCTCGTCCAGCCCGGTGGGCTTGGTCTGGGCCGATCGCACGTCGACCTGCCCGATCGGCCGCGCCGGGGCGCTGACGGGCCCCGCGGTGACCAGGCGCGCCGGGGTGGCGCTGCCCGCCTCGGCGACCGTGCCCCATGTCTGGCACTCGCCGCATCGCCCGACCCATTTGGAGGTCTGCCAGCCGCAGTCGGAGCAGCGGTAGGTCGCCTTCGCGGTCTTCGCCTTCGCCATGCGCCGAAGCCTAGAGGCCGCCCACGACAGTCGGCCGCTAGGAGACGGTGGTGGTCTTCCGGGCGCGTTCGATCAGGTCGCCCAGGTGGTCGGAGACGATGCTGGGACGTTCCAGCATGGGCATGTGGCCGGCGTCCGGGATGACCTCCAGGCGGGCGGACGGGACGCACGCGACGATCTTGAGGCTGTGCTCGACGGGCATGAGCAGGTCGTTCTCGGCGGCGATCACCAGCGTGTCGACCTTGGCGAGGTGCTCGCACTCGCTGATCACCTGGTTGGTGACGAGCGAGCGGAGGAAGTCGAGGACGGCGTCCATACGGGTGTCGGTGAGCATTTCCTCGGTGAAGGAGACGGCCGCGGGGCTGGCGTCCGGGCCGAAGACGAAGCGGTCGAGGAACAGGCGGGCGCCGTCGCGGCCGAAATGGCGCACCCTTTCGATCAGCGTGGAGCCCGCGCCCATGGTGGTCAGGGTGCGGGGGAGGAAGCGCTGGGTGACGCGGGCCAGCAGGGCGGGCAGGCCGAGCGTGACCTCGTGCAGGGAGCCGGACGAGGAGTTGACCAGCCCGACCGCGACCACCTTGCGGCCCATTTCGCCGGGGAACTCGTCCGCGTAGCGCTGGATGGTGACGGTGCCCATGGAGTGGCCGACCAGGACGACCGGCGTCCCTTCGGGGACGGTCGCGTCGATCACGGCGGCCAGGTCGCGGCCGAGGCGGACGATGTCGTTCTCGCCCCGGTCGCCGCCGTCGGAGCGCCCGTGGCCGCGCTGGTCCCAGAAGACCAGGCGCCCGAGACCGCGCAGGGCCTTGCGCTGGAAGTGCCAGGAGTCCTGGGAGAGCGTCCAGCCGTGGCAGAACACCACGGCGAGGTCGGTGCGGTCTTCGCCGTCGATCTCGGCGTGCAGGCGGGTGCCGTCGTCGGCCCTGACGGGCACCGGACGTCCGCGCAGGGAGCCGAACGGCTCGCCCGCGAACGGGTCGGGGCGCAGTTGGAGACGCCGCATGGCGCGCCGCTGGAGGACGAGCCCGGCCCCCGCGGTGCCCGCGCCCAGCGCGGTCGTGGCGAGGATGGTCGTGGCGACCCGTCCCATGATCGGCCTCCCCAGCTCTCCAATGGCGCGCGTCCGGCTCAGGGGCAACGCCACCACAGATTGATCGCGTAGTCCACTTCCAGGCCGGGATGCTCGGCCAGGATGGCCTCGGCCAGGTCGGACGGGAACTCGATGCGCAGGACGGCGGCGAAATCGTCGCGGCTGTCGAACCTCCAGCGGATCGTCAGCGGCTCGCGCGTGTAGCCGCGGCGGGTCCAGAAGCGCTCGACGGCCTCGGGGTCGTAGGACGGCAGCCCGCGCCGGAACCAGCCGCCGAACGTCGAGCGGGTCGCGTCGTTGTCGACGATGAAGATCGCTCCGCCGCGCCGGACGACCCGGTCGAGCTCGGCCAGGCCGGGCTCGCAGCCGGGGCCGAAGAAGTACGCCCAGCGGACGTGGGCCACGTCCACGGACGCGTCCGGAAGTGGCAATGCCTGCGCGGAGCCCATACGAACCGTGACATTCGGGGTGTTTTTCGCGCGTCGCCGGGCGGCCGCCGCGAGACCGGCGTGCGGCTCGACGCCCACGACCCGCGCCGCGTCGGCCGCGAAGCGCGGCAGGTGGAACCCGGTGCCGCAGCCGAGGTCCAGCACCGTCGCGCCGTCCCAGGGCCGGACGGCCCGCATCGCCGACTCGATGGCGCCGTCGGGGTCGGCGGCGCGATTCTCGATCTCGTAGACCTGGGGGGAGTTCCAGATATTGGGGCTCGGGACGGCCCCGGGAGCGATCTCGACCACAAGCACAGAGCGTAGTCGGAGGACGGGTAAAACCGCGTTTCACCTTGTAGGAGCCGAACGGAATCTGGTTCAGGGAAATGAGGATCACCCCCGGCCGGGGGTTTCTTCCTTGCCGCGGGCGCATAGGCTTTCCGTTGCGTGAGCGCCGCGGAGCGGGGCAGGAGCCCTTGGGGCCCCGCGCGACCGCCACGGCCGTCCGGGTTCGCCAGAGCCCGGCGGAGTACCCGACGGACATTGACGAGCGAGCACATAAGGGCGAGGGAGCCTTGACCCCGCAGCACAACGGCGCAACCGGCCCGGCCATTCGGGTGCCGGACGCGCCGATCACGCTTTCCACGGCGTCGACCTATCCGGAGAAGGTGCCCAGCGCCTTCGAGATCGCCGCGCTGCTGGGGTACGACGGTATCGAGGTCATGGTGTCGACCGACGCCTCCTCGCAGGATCTCAGCGTCCTGCGGCGCCTGTCGGACTACCACCAGGTTCCCATCAAGTCCATCCACGCGCCCTGCCTGCTGCTCACCCAGCGGGTCTGGGGACGCGACCCGTGGGGCAAGCTCGTGCGGTCCAAGGAGGTCGCCGAGGAGCTCGGGGCCGAGGTCGTGGTGGTGCACCCGCCGTTCCGCTGGCAGCGCGAGTACGCCCGCGACTTCGTCGAGGGCCTGGCCAGGATGCAGGACGAGACCGACGTGCTGTTCGCGGTCGAGAACATGTTCCCGCTGAAGGCGCGCGGCGCCGAGGCGGGCATGTACCTGCCCGACTGGAACCCCGTCGACCAGGACTACCCCTTCGTCACCCTCGACCTGTCCCACACGGCCGTCTCCGGCTCGGACGCCCTCGGCATGGCGGAACAGCTCGGCGACCGGCTGCGCCATGTCCACCTGGCCGACGGCGTCGGGGTCACCAACAAGGACGAGCACCTGGTGCCGGGCCGGGGCAACCAGCCGTGCGGCCAGATGCTCGAACAGCTCGCCGACGACGGGTACCGGGGTCACATCGTCCTGGAGGTCAACACCCGAAGGGCGGCCAGCCGCGCCGAGCGGATGGAGGACCTCGCCGAGGCCCTGGCCTTCACCCGGCTCCATCTGGCGGCCGCCGACCGCACGTGGGAGGTCACCTCCGGTGGTGAGGTGACCCGAAGGAGCGGGCCGTGACCGCCGCGCCGGACCCCGGGGGGCGGAAGCCGAGCCGGGGGCCGGGACGCCGTCCCGGCCCGACCGAGACCCGCGAGGCGATCCTCGCCTCGGCCCGCGCGCTGTTCACCGAGAAGGGGTACAACGGCGCCTCGCTGCGCGCCATCGCCAGGGACGCCGGGGTCGACCCCGCGCTGGTGCACCACTTCTTCGGCAGCAAGGAAGGCGTCTTCGTCGCCGCGGTGAAGTTCCCGATCGAGCCCGCCGAGCTGCTGCCGCGCATCATGGCCGCGCCCCGGGAGAAGCTGGGCGAGACGGTCGTGCGGACGTTCACCGAGATCTGGTCCGACGACGGCAACCGCGAGCGCGTGCTGAACCTCCTCTCCTCGGCGATGACCAACGAGAGCGCCGCGATGGTCTTCCGCGAGTTCATCAGCGAGGCCCTGTTCGCCCGCGCCGCCGAGATCCACGACATCCCGCTGGTCCGGCTGGACGCCGCCGCCGGGCACATGGTCGGCGTGATGATCTTCCGGTACGTCCTCAAGATCGAGCCGATCGCCTCGCTCTCGGAGGACGAGCTCGTCGAGCTCATCGCCCCGGCCCTCCAGCAGTACCTGGGCTGACCCTCGTCCCAACCCCTTGACGGGGCCCTTTCACGCGCCTAAATTCAACAGTGATGAGTTATTTGGAGGCAGTGAGCGTCCGCGATCTGCGGGTGGTGCGTGGGGGCCGCGAGGTCCTGCACGGGCTGACATTCGACGTCCCCCGCGGCTCGATCGTCGGGCTGCTGGGGCCGAGCGGCTGCGGCAAGACCACCCTGATGCGCGCCGTGGTCGGCGTGCAGATCGTCAAGGACGGAACCGTGACCGTGCTCGGTGAGCCCGCGGGCTCTCCCGAGCTGCGCCGCCGCGTCGGGTACGCCACCCAGACGCCGGCCGTGTACGCCGACCTGAGCGTGCGCGAGAACCTGCGCTACTTCGCCGCCGTCCTGGGCGCCAGGCGCGCCGACACCGACCGCGTCATCGACGAGGTCGGCCTCGGCCGCCACCGCGACCAGATCGTGGCGACCCTTTCCGGAGGCCAGCTCACCCGGGCCAACCTGGCCGTCGCGCTGCTGGGCTCGCCCGAGCTCCTGGTGCTGGACGAGCCGACCGTCGGCCTCGACCCCGTCCTGCGCCAGGAGCTGTGGGAGCTGTTCCGCGACCTGGCCGGGCAGGGCGTCACGCTGCTGGTCTCCAGCCATGTCATGGACGAGGCCGGACGCACCGACCGGCTCCTGCTCATGCGCGAGGGCGACGTCCTCGCCGACGGCAGCCCCGAATCCCTGCGCGCCCGCACCGGCGCCGCCGACCTCGAAGGGGCCTTCCTCCAGCTGATCACCGAGCGGGCCGGGAGCCTGGCATGAACCTCACGATCACCCTGGCGACCACG
Source organism: Spirillospora sp. CA-294931 (assembly GCF_050946795.1). Lineage (GTDB taxonomy): Bacteria > Actinomycetota > Actinomycetes > Streptosporangiales > Streptosporangiaceae > Spirillospora. The sequence goes on along the minus strand of NZ_CP192006.1, from coordinate 8,468,242 downwards.
CGCCGCATCCTGGCGCAGCTGCGCCACGACCACCGCACGATCGCGATGATGGTCGTGGTCCCCGCGCTGCTGATGATCCTGCTGCGGTACGTGTTCGACCGGCCGGGCGCCTTCGACGGCATCGGGCCCATGCTGCTCGGCCTGTTCCCGTTCGTGATCATGTTCATCGTGACCAGCGTCGGGACGCTGCGCGAACGCACCGGCGGGACGCTCGAACGGCTGATGACCCTGCCCATCGGCAAGCTCGACCTGCTGATGGGCTACGCGCTGGCCTTCGGGCTGGTCGCGCTCGTCCAGGTCGGGGTGGTGCTGACGATCTCGCTGACCTGGCTCGACCTCGACCTGACCGGACCCGTCTGGGCGCTGGTCGTGGTCGCGCTGCTGGACGCGCTGCTCGGCATGGCGCTCGGCCTGTTCGCCAGCGCCTTCGCCCGCACCGAGTTCCAGGCCGTGCAGTTCATGCCCGCGTTCGTCCTGCCCCAGGCGCTGCTGTGCGGGCTGATCGTGCCGCGCGAGCGGATGGCGTCCTGGCTGGAGCTGACCTCGGACGTCCTGCCCCTGTCGTACGCGGTGGACGCCATGAAGGAGGTGGCCGCCGAGCCCGACGTCGGCGGGACGCTCGTCCGCGACATGATGATCATCGCCGCCTGCGCCCTGCTCGCCCTGGTGCTCGGGGCGGCCACCCTTCCCCGCCGAACGGCCTGACCCCGGGGGCGGCGCTGGTACTCTCCGGCGCCATGACCCCCCTCGACCCGCCAGGCCCCGGCGCGACGCCGCCGCCCGTCCCGGAGCCCCCGCGCGCCACTCCGCCCGGCGAAGGCCCGTCGAGCGCCGCCCCGTTCGGTGGCCCTTCGTCCGGTGGCGGCCCGTCGGGTGGCGGCCCGTCGGGTGGCGGCCCGTCGGGTGGCGGCCCGTCGGGTGGTGGCCCGTCGGGTGGTGGCCCGTCCGACGGCGGCCAGCCGAGGGGTGACGCTCTGTCCGGTGGCGGGCCGCCCGGCAACGGCTCATCGAGTGCCGCCCTGTTCGGTGACGGCCCGTCCGGGGGTGGCGAGTCCGGGGGTGGTGGGCCGGTGCCGCCGGGGGCGCCGGGGAGGCAGTCAGCGGGCAAGGGGCACACGAGGCGGATCCTCGCCGCGGTGGTCGTGTTCGTCCTGCTGGTCGGCGCGGGGGTCGGCGGGCTGATCTGGGAGCGGCAGTCCACCCTGAACGGCAACATCAAGCGGCTCCCCAAGAGCATGCCGACCGGGAACCGTCCGGCCCCGGGTGCCAAGGGCACCGAGAACTGGCTGCTGGTCGGCTCGGACACCCGGGCGGAGAGCGCCACGACGGGCCAGGGCAACCAGGTCTGGAAGCCCGGCGGTCAGCGCTCCGACACGATCATGCTGCTGCATCTGCCCGCCGACCGGAGCAACGCGTACGTGATCTCGTTCCCGCGCGACTCGTGGGTCGACATCCCCGACTACGGCAAGCAGAAGATCAACGCCGCGTACTCGTTCGGCGGGGCGCCGCTGCTGGTTGAGACCGTCGAGAGCCTCACCCGGGTCAGGATCGACCACTTCGGCATCATCGACTTCGCCGGGTTCAAGACCATGACCGACGCCGTCGGCGGCGTCGAGGTCGACATCGCCCAGAGCGTCTACGACCCGGCCAGGAAGGTGCACTGGACGGCCGGACGCCAGAAGCTCGACGGCGAGAAGGCCCTGGCGTTCGTCCGGCAGCGCTACAACCTCAGGAACGGCGACTTCGACCGGATGAAGCGGCAGCAGGCGTTCCTGCGGGCCCTGGCCGCCAAGGCCGCCGACGGCGGCACGGTCACCAACCCCTTCAAGCTCAACCGCTTCCTGGGCGCCTTCACCAAGTCGATCAGCGTGGACGACGGGGTCTCGGCCGGTGATCTGCGCTCGCTGGCGCTCAGCCTGCGCGGGCTGCGGGCCGGGGACGTGCGGTTCATGACCGTTCCGAACAAGGGCAGCGCGGCGCGCGGCAAGCAGAGCGTCGTCCTGCTCGACCCCCGCAAGGCGTCCGCCCTGTTCGAGGCGGTCAGGACCGCCGGGGTCGAGGAGTACGTCAAGACCAACGGCGGGGTGAATCCCGGCGGCAAGGTGTCGTGATCGCAAGCCCTTTCCGGGCATTAACCTGAAGACGCCGGACCGCGCCTAAGGGACAAGGTCGTCCCGGGGGAAAAGGGGATGGAAGTGCTTCGTCAGGCCCTGCTGGTCGCTTCGCGGAGCGGCGGCGTACGCAAGATCGTTGAGACCGCGCCCCTCACCCGCGACGTCGTCCGCCGCTTCATCGCGGGCGAGACGGTCGCCGACGCCCTCGACTGCACCGAGCGGCTCACCGGTGAGGGACTGCTGGTCACCCTGGACGTCCTGGGCGAGGACACGCTCGACAAGGCGCAGGCCGAGGCCACCGTGGCGCACTACGTCGAGCTGCTCGAACGGCTCGCGGGCAGCGAGCTCGGGCCCCGCGCCGAGGTCTCGCTCAAGCTCACCGCCGTCGGCCAGGCGCTCGACGAGGACCTCGCGTTGCAGAACGCGCGCCGCATCTGCACGGCCGCGCGCTCGGCGAGCACCACCGTCACCCTCGACATGGAAGACCACACCACGGTCGACTCCACGCTCGGCATCCTGCACGAGCTGCGCCGCGACTTCCCCGACACGGGCGCGGTCATCCAGTCCTACCTGCGACGCGCGGAGGAGCACTGCGCCGAGCTGGCCTACGAGGGCTCCCGGGTACGGCTGTGCAAGGGCGCCTACGCGGCCCCCGAAGCGGTGGCCTTCACCGACAAGGACGACGTCGACAAGTCCTACGTGCGGTGCATGAAGGTGCTCATGGCAGGCAAGGGCTACCCGATGCTCGCCACCCACGACCCGCGCCTGGTCGACATCGCCAGTGCCTTGGCCGTCCTGCACGAGCGCGACCCCGACACCTACGAGTACCAGATGCTGTACGGCATCCGCCCCCAGGAGCAGCGGCGCCTGGCCGCCCAGGGCGCGCAGGTGCGCGTGTACGTCGCCTACGGCAGCGAGTGGTACGGCTACTTCATGCGCCGTCTCGCCGAACGCCCCGCCAACCTCGCGTTCTTCATGCGCTCGGTGGCCACGCGTTCATAAGAGAACCCCGGCGCTGTGTTCACTGGAATCTCGGCCTGCTTGCGCTCGCCTCGGTGAACGTGATTTTGCGATTGCCGCATCGCTTCGCGATCTAACCGGGAAGCTCGCCTTCGGCTTCGCTTCCTCGGTTAGTTGACGCAATCGCGCGCGGGGCCGGGGGTTGTCGTGAACTCGGCGGCTAGGGTTGAAGGCGTCCGTTGATGCCTCCGTCCGGGAAGAGCACATGATCGCGATTCTGGGTGCCGGGAAGATGGGCGAGGCCCTGTTGTCCGGGGTGCTCCGGGCCGGGCGGCGCCCGTCGGAGCTGATGGCGACCGTGCGCCGCGAGGAGCGCGGCGCGCTGCTGCGCGAGCGGTACGGCATCGAGGTCGTCACCAACGCCGAGGCCGCCTCCTCCGCCACCACCCTCGTCCTGGCGGTCAAGCCGCAGGACATGGGCGTCCTGCTGGGCGAGGTCGGCTCCCTGGTCCCGCCGGGACGGCTGGTGATCTCGATGGCGGCCGGCATCACCACCGCGTTCATCGAGGAGCGCCTGCCGGACGGCGTCCCGGTGGTCCGCGTCATGTCCAACACGCCCGTCCACGTGGACGAGGCGATGAGCGTGATCTCCGCCGGGTCCCACGCGGGCGAGGAGCATCTCAAGCTCGCCGAGGAGCTCCTGTCGCCCGTCGGCAAGGTGCTGCGCATCCCCGAGTCGCTCCAGGACGGCGCCACCGCGCTGTCGGGCAGCGGGCCCGCGTACTTCTACTACCTCGTCGAGGCCATGGTCGACGCGGGCATCCTGCTCGGGATGCCGCGCGCCGCCGCGCTGGAGATGGTGATCCAGTCGGCCGTCGGCGCCGCCGTCATGCTCCGCGACTCCGGCGAGCACCCCGTGCTGCTGCGCGAGGGCGTCACCTCGCCCGGCGGGACGACCATCGCCGCGATCCGCGAGCTGGAGCGCCACGGCGTCCGCGCCGCCGTCCTGGAAGCGATCGAGGCGGCCCGCAACCGAGGCCGCGAGCTGGCCGAGGGCTGATGGGCGGCCGGGCTGATGACGGCCCGAGGGCTGAGGACGGGCCCCGGGCTGAGGACGGGCCGAGGGTTGATGCGGGCGGGGGGCTAAAAGCGGGCCGGGGGCTGATGGCGGCCCGAGGCTGAAAGTGGGCCGGGGGCTGATGGTGGGCCGAAGGCCGATGGTGGGCCCGGGGCTGATCGTCGGGCCTGGGCTCATGACTGGCCGGGGGCTGATGACTGGCCGGGGCTGATGGTGGGCCCCGGGGGAGGCGGATTGAGATGAGCGGGCGGGGATTGAGCCGGAACCGGGGTTCTGGACGTGTAGGGGTTATGGGAATCCTGCTCCGTTCGCTCGTGGCCGCCGGGCTCGCCGTCGACGCGGTCGTGCACTGGAAGTACGCGCCCGACATGGCCTACGTGCCCGGCGGGGCCATCGGGGGCGACACGCTGTTCAAGGTGCAGGCGGTGGTCGCGGCCGTCGTCGCCGTGCTGATCTGCTTCGTGGCCCGTCGCTGGACGTACGCCGTCGCGTTCCTGGTGGCGGCGAGCGCGCTGGGTGCTCTGCTGCTCTACTACTACGTCGACGTGGGCGAGATCTGGCCCTTCCCGGAGATGCACGATCCGATGTGGTACTGGGAGAAGACCGCCAGTGTCGTCGGCGAGGGCATCGCGGCGGTGGCGGCGGTGGCCGGGTTCCTCGTCGCCGGACGCGAGCGGTCCCCGGAGGGCGAGCGCGCGCGGTCGTGACGAGCCTCATGTGGCCCGTATGGGCGGAGGGTCTGGCGGGACGGTAAGGGCGCTCTTACGATGCCCTCGTGCGCTACCTCCCCCCGGTGCTGGTGGGCGTCCTGCTCGCCGGGACGCTCAGCTCGTGCACCGGCGGCGGCGAGCCGGACAAGATCGGGCTGGGACGGGTCGTCCGCGCCGACGTCATCGAGACCGTCGAGGCGCCGGCCACGGTCTCGGCCCGGGCGACGGCCACGATGCGGTCGCCCGCCGAGGGGGCGATCCGGCGCGTCCATGTCGGTGACGGCGACCGGGTCGAGGCCGGTGACGTCCTGGCGGTGGTCGACTCCCCGTCCGCGCGCGAGCAACTCGACCAGGCCAGGCAGGCCGACCGGCAGGCGTCCGGCGGTGGTGCCGTCCCGGCCGGGATCGACCTGTCGTCGTTCCAGCGGCGCACCGACCGGACGGCCAAGGACGGGTTCGACACCGCGCGCGGGGTCGCCGCGAAGATCCCCGACCTGAGGCAGCGCGCCCTGGTCCTGGCCGGGATCACCAAGGCCGAGGGGGAGTACCGCACCGCCGCCGCGTCCGCGCGGGCCGCCGTCGCCCGCCTCAACGCCGGGCTCGGCAGCATCGGGACGACGATCTCCTCGATCACCGCCGCGCAGCGCGTCCAGACCCGGGCCGCGGTGCGGGCCGCCGAGCGCGCCGTCCAGGGCCTGACGATCAAGGCGCCGTTCGACGGCGTGGCGAGCCTCGGCGGGCCCGCGGGCGGGCCGTCCGGCCTGGGGAACCTGGCCGGTCAGCTCCCGCAGCAGCTGCGTGCCCAGGCGGGCGCTTCGCTCGGCGGCGCGGCCAAGGACGCCGCCTCGATCGCCCCGGGTGCGCCCGTGTCGTCGGGGGACGCCGTGGTGACCGTCACCGACGTGTCCCGGCTGACGCTGACCGCCGACGTCGACGAGACCGACATCCTCCAGGTCGAGGAGGGCGTCCGGGCCGACGCGGAGTTCGACGCCGTCCCGGGTGGCTCGTACACCGCCGAGGTCACCGGCGTCGGCGCCACGCCCAAGGAATCCAACGGCGGCGGCGTCACCTACAAGGTCACGCTGACGCTGCGCGGCGGCACCCTGGACGGCGGCCGCAAGGCCCCCTGGCCCAAGCCGGGGATGAGCGCGGTGGTGAACCTGCGCGTCCGCGAGGAGAGGAACGTGCTGTCGGTGCCGTCGGCGGCGATCGTCAGCAGCGGCCGCGAGTCGGCCGTGTGGGCCGTCGTCGCGGGCAAGGCCCGCCGCCGCACGGTGCGGCTCGGCGCGCAGGGCGACACGTCCGTGCAGGTCGTCGACGGGCTGCGCGAGGGCGAGCGCGTCGTGGTGCGCGGCGCCGACTCGGTGGAGCCCGGCCAGGACGTCGGGTCATGAGCGACCCGGCCCTGGAGGCGGTGGACGTCACCCGGACCTACCGGATGGAGGGCGTCGAGGTCGACGCCTTGCGCGGGGTGAGCCTGCGGATCGACGCGGGGGAGTTCGTCGCGATCGTGGGGCCGTCCGGATCGGGCAAATCGACGCTCATGCACCTGCTGGGCTGCCTCGACCGCCCGACCTCCGGCGCCCTGCGGATCGGGGGCCGGGAGGTCGCCCGCCTCTCTGAAGGCGAGCTGGCCGAGTTGCGCAACGCCCGGGTCGGGTTCGTGTTCCAGTCGTTCCACCTGCTGGCCCGCACAAGCGCGCGCGACAACGTCGCGCTCCCGCTGGTGTACCGGGGCGTCCCGCGCGGCGAGCGGCGCCGCCGGGCGGCGCGGGCGCTGACCACGGTCGGGCTCGGGCACCGCCTCGGGCACCGTCCGGGCCAACTGTCGGGAGGCGAGCAGCAGCGTGTCGCGATCGCCCGCGCGCTGGTCGGCGAGCCCCGGGTCGTCCTGGCCGACGAGCCCACCGGCAACCTCGACACCCGCACCGGCCACGAGGTCATGGACCTGCTGGAACGGCTCAACGCCGAGCAGGGCGTCGCGGTCGTCCTGGTCACCCACGAGCCGGACGTCGCCGAGCGGGCCCGGCGCCGGATCCACATCCGCGACGGCCGCGTCGAGCGCGACGTCTCGTGAGGCTCGCCGAGTCGTTCCGGGTCGCGGTGGAGGCGCTGCGGATCAACCGGCTGCGCAGCGCGCTGACGATGTTCGGCGTGGTGGTCGGGGTCGCCGCCGTGGTGGTGCTGGTCGCGATCGGCAGCGGCGCCCGCGACCTGGTCGAGAACGAGATCGAGGGCCTCGGATCCAACATCATCTTCGTCGCGCCCGGGGAGTTCTCGTTCGGCTCGGCCCCCACGATCAGCCGGATGCGGCTGGACGACGTCGACTACCTCGCACGCGTGGTCGGCGACGAGCGGCGCATCGCGGTGGCGATCAACTCGGGTGAGACCGTCCGCGCCGGGCACACCGAGTCGTTCTCGACCGTCGTCGGCGCCAACGAGAACCTGCGCAACGTGTTCGACCGGCCGCTGCGGCGCGGCCGCTACCTCAGCCGGGTGGACGTCGAGACGCGGCGCCGCGTGGTCGTGCTCGGCTCCGACATCGCCCGCCGCCTGTTCGGGGACGTCGACCCGATCGGCCGTCAGCTCGCGATCGCCGGCGGGACGCGCTTTCGCGTGGTCGGGGTGTTCGAGGAGGTCGGGCAGACCTTCGGCCAGACCCGCGACGCCGAGGTGCACGTCCCGGTGACCACGGCGCAGCGCATGTTCGGCGTCGACCGGGTGGACTTCATGGCCCTGCGCGCCACGTCCAGCGGCGACATCCCGCGCCTCCAGAAGCAGGTCGTGGACGCGCTGGAACGCAAGTACCAGGGCGAGCGCTTCTCCGCGATCACCCAGACCCAGCTGCTGGGCACGATCGGGACGGTGCTCGGCGCGCTGACCGGCGTCCTGGCGGCGATCGCCGCGATCTCGCTGCTCGTCGGGGGCGTCGGCGTCTCCAACATCATGCTGGTCGGCGTCCGCGAGCGCACCCGGGAGATCGGCCTGCGCAAGGCCCTGGGGGCGCGGCAGCGCGACATCCTCGCCCAGTTCCTGGTGGAGGCCGTGCTGCTGACGTCCCTGGGCGGCGCGGCGGGCATCGTCCTCGGGGTGGGCGCCGCGCTCACGATCGCGGCCGTGTCACCCGTCCCGGCCACGATCGCCTGGTGGTCCCCGGCGCTCGCCTTCGCCGTCTCGGCGGCCGTCGGGGTGTTCTTCGGCGTCGTCCCCGCGCGCCGGGCCGGTCGTCTCGACCCGGTGGTGGCGCTGCGCGCGGAGTGACGGGTCAGGCGGCGGCCTCGGTCTCGTTGGCCACGGGAGCGGTGACGGCCGCGTTGATGAAGCGGGCGGTCTCGCGCATGGCCGCGCTCGCCTCCGGCAGCACGCGGTTGAGGATCTGGAAGACGTGCATCTGCCCCGTCCAGACCTGGAGTTCGCAGTGCGTGCCCGCCTCGGTGAGCGCGGCCGCCAGGGCTTCGGCCTCGGGGCGCAGGACCTCGGCGCCGCCGACCTGGATGAGGAAGGGCGGGGTGCCGTTCCAGGGGGAGGCGAGCAGGGCCAGCCGCGGGTCGTCGAATCCGGCTGGCCCCACTACGAGACGGGCGACCCTGCGGGCCGAGCGGGCACTGATGTAGGCGTCGCGGGTTTCGCGGTGCGCGTCGACGGACATGGCGCAGGTCAGGTCGACCCAGGGGGAGAACAGGACCGTCCCGGCGGGCCTGGGGAGGCCGGTGCGGCAGATCTCGCCGGTGAGGCAGGCGGCCAGATGGCCACCGGCGGAGTCGCCGGCGATCACGATGCCGGACGCGGGGACGCCCCGATCCAGCAGCCAGCGGTAGGCAGCGACGGCGTCCTCCAACGGGGCCGGAAAGGGGTGCTCGGGCGCGAGGCGGTAGCGGGGTACCAGGACGGGGAGCCCGGTCTCGACGGCGAGCCGCGCCGTGATGGGACGGTGTGTGCGCGGTGAGCAAACGACGTACGCGCCGCCGTGCAGGTAGAGGATCGCGCCGCGCGCGGTGTCGGGCACGGCGTGGGTGCGCCTGCGGCCGCGTCCCTGGTCGACGACCCATTCGCCGGTGACCGGACGCTCCGAGCCGCCCGACTCGACCCTCGGGTCGACCAGTGGCCTGATCCGCACGCGGCGGCCCGCGGGGATGAGGCGGGACGCCGTGTCGACGGTCGTCCGGGCCGTCCGGATTCCGGCGGGGTGACCGGGCACGTGGTCGATGAAGGGGCGGAGCCCGACATAGAGCGCGTTGGAGATGGTCCTGCTGCGCAGGCTCGGCCGGCGCAGATTCGGGGCGTAAGCGGCCACCGGGACGCTGTCGCTCGCCACCGGCAGAGAACTGACCTCTGCCGGTGGCTCGGAGGGGAGGCGCACGTCCATTTACGTCCTCAATGTTCTGTTTCGTTCTTGTTAACGTGATGCCCGCTGGGCGATGGTGATGCACCTCACACGGGGGACGTTTGTGATTGCCGTCCCGGCGCCGCCGCCGTGATCGTCCTCCGCCGCTGTGATCCGGGTCACGAACTCGCGCGCCGGTGCGGGCGATACCGTGAGACCCATGAGCAGCGTCCCGCCACCACGCGAGTGTGGTCTCAAGATCCTCTGGGACGACCGGCTCATCTCCTACGACTTCGGCCCCGGCCATCCGCTGAACCCCGTCCGCGTCGAGCTGACCATGGCGCTCGCCAGGGAGTTCGGCCTGCTGGAAGGCCCCGGCATCACCGTCGCGCCGTTCGAGGCCGCCGACGAGAAGCTGCTGGGGCTGGTGCACGAGGACGACTACATCGCCGCCGTGCGGCACGCGGGCGACACCGGCCTCACCGAGCCCCGGCACGGCCTCGGCACCCCCGACAACCCGGTCTTCCTCGGCATGCACGAGGCGTCCGCGCTGGTGGCCGGGGCCACCGTCGCCGCGGCGCGCGCGCTCGTGGCCGGTGAGACCGAGCACGCCGCCAACATCGCGGGCGGGCTCCACCACGCGATGGCGGGCGCCGCCAGCGGCTTCTGCGTCTACAACGACCCGGCCATCGCCATCGCCTGGCTCCTGGAGAACGGCGTCGACCGCGTCGCCTACGTCGACATCGACGTCCACCACGGCGACGGCGTCGAGGCTGCCTTCTACGACGACCCCCGGGTACTGACGATCAGCCTGCACGAGACGCCGCGCACCCTGTTCCCCGGGACGGGCTTCCCCGACGAGACCGGCGCCCCGGGGGCCGAGGGAAGCGCCGTCAACGTGGCGCTCCCGCCCGGCACCGGCGACGGCCCCTGGCTGCGGGCCTTCGACGCCGTCGTCCCGCCCCTGCTGCGGGCGTTCCAGCCCCAGGTGCTGGTCACCCAGCACGGCTGCGACGGCCACGCGCTCGACCCGCTGGCCCACCTGACGCTCACCGTCGACGGCCAGCGCACCGCGTACGCGGCCCTGCACGCCCTGGCCCACGAGACGGCGGGCGGCCGATGGCTGGTCACCGGGGGCGGCGGCTACGAACTCGTCCAGGTCGTCCCGCGCGCCTGGACCCACCTGCTCGCCGAGGCGGCGGGACGGCCGATACCACCGGAGACCCCCACTCCGGAGAGCTGGCGAACCTTCGTGCGGACGCGGACCGAAGAGATCGCACCGCACCGGATGACCGACGGGAAGAGCGTGATACAGGTGCAGACGTGGGCGGACGGCTACGACCCCGACAGCCCGGTGGACCAGGCGATCCTGGCGACCCGGCGCGCGGTGTTCCCCGAGCACGGCCTCGACCCGTTGCTGGACGTCTGATGGCGCCCACCCGCGAGGAACTGCGCGACCAGCTGGTCCGCACCATGATCGCCGGGGACGTGGCCACCCCCAGGCAGAACAACCTCCTGCACTTCCGCCGCATGGCCGCCCGCAACCCCTACTACCTGTTCGGCCTCGACCTGAACAAGCCGTGGACCGAGCGCGACGTCCTCGAATGCATGGTCGAGCGCTGCGGCGTCAACCCCGACCCCATGCACCTGTACGGCGACGACACCATCGACCCGGAGCTGACGATCACGGCGCTGGAGGCCATGGGCGACCGCATCGGCCTGGCCGCCGAGCGCCGCGAGTCGGTCGTGCTGGCGACGGGGCACCCGGCGACGCTCACGCCGGTGTACCAGGCGGTCGCCACCGCGCTGGCCGCGCGCGGCTGCCGGGTGCTGACACCTGCGGCGGGCTGGTCGTACGCCATCGAGACCTCCCGGGGGGACGAGGCGCGCCGCATCGTCTACGCCCCCGAAGGCGTCGCGATGCTCGAAGGGGACGACGGGCGCACCCACCACACCCATGACTCGGCCCCCATGGAGGCCATGCTGGCCGAGCTCGGCACTACTACGCCGGGCCCGTCCGAGGGCGTCCAATCGGCGGATTGGCCGGATCTGGCCATCGCCGATCACGGGTGGGCCGGAGCGGCCGGACAGGCCGGGATCGACACCGTCGGTTTCGCTGACTGTAACGATCCAGCGCTGTTCGCCGGGGCCGCCGAAGGCAAGATCCACGCCGTGGTTCCCCTGGACGACGGCATATCGCCGCACCACTACGGCCCGATGACCGAGTACCTTCTCGACCGCGCCGGACTCGCCTGAGCCCCTTGACCCAGGGCGTTCGCGTCACTGCGTGTGACGTGGCGGCCGTACAGGGGCCAATGGGTTCGTCTGTCACCTGCGAGGACGCCTGAGTCGCAGGTGATCCTCTGGTTTCGCTTGACAACCCATCGTGATGCTGCTGGCCGTACCGTCACCCCCACCCTCCGTACGAGCAGCACACTGTGGCCGTCCGGACAGGGCGGATACGGAAATGGGCGGAACTCCCCTCTTGCGACTGCCGGTACACGATTTACGCTGGAGGAAGTACACGTGCGTGATCAAAGTCACCCAAAGGGCCGGTGCGCGGCACGTGTGGAAGAGGGCGTCCGATGAGCTCAGGCGAGCGACCTCTGAGCGAGGTCAGGTTCCTGACTGTGGCCGAAGTGGCGGCGGTGATGCGGGTGTCCAAGATGACCGTTTACCGTCTCGTCCACTCGGGCGAGCTGCCCGCGATCCGTGTGGGCCGTTCGTTCCGGGTTCCCGAGCAGGCAGTTCACGACTATTTGCGTGAGGCCTACATCGAAGCCGGATGACGGGGGGACTCTGCCGGTCGAAACCGGGTAGGGCGGGGGCATGCCACATGACCCCGTCGCATGCCCAGGGCCCGGCCGCGCAGGGAGCGTCCGCACGGATTTCGGCGGTCGGGAAGAAGGGCAAGAACAAGGACCGGCCGGCGGCCTGAGGGCCGCCGGACCCGGTGCCCGGGGCGCCGGGGGCCGCCGAGGGCCCCCGATCCCTCGGGCACCGGAACCGGCCCGGCTCGGTGCCGTGGCCACGCCGCGGGTGACCGGCGGCCAGACCGCCGTCGCCGCAGCGGTACCCTTGGGCATCGGACCGGTACGAGTTCACCGAGCGTTGGCGCTCGGGAGTCGTCATGTCCGTCTCCTGTACGACACCTGATACGCCGAGCGAGGTCTCGTGGGCTCAGTCATCAAGAAGCGCCGCAAGCGAATGGCCAAGAAGAAGCACCGCAAGCTGCTGAAGAAGACGCGCATCCAGCGTCGTAACAAGAAGTAAACACGCCGGCCAACCAGCCGTAAGGGGTGGGGCGCACAGTGTCCTCCATGCCCTCCGCCGCGGCCCGTGTCGTACTTGTCACGGGCGTCTCCCGTTTCCTGGGGGCGCGGGTCGCGAACACCCTCCAAGCCGACCCGGGCATCGAGCGGGTGATCGGGGTCGACACGGTTCCGCCGACGGCACCGCTCGGCCGCACCGAGTTCGTCCGCGTCGACATCCGCACACCGAGCATCGCCAAGGTCATCTCCTCCGCCGAGGTCGACACGGTGGTCCACCTGAACCTGGTGACCTCCCAGACGACATCGCGGTCGAAGGCCAAGGAACTCAACGTCATCGGCACGATGCAGCTGCTGGCCGCGTGCCAGCGGTCCGCGGACATGCGCAAGCTGGTGGTGCGGTCGTCGGCCGCCGTCTACGGCTCCTCGCCGATGGACCCCGCGGTGTTCACCGAGAGGGACGAGCCCGTCGAGCCCCCGACGTCCGGCTACGCCAAGGACGCCGTCGAGGTCGAGGGCTATGTGCGCGGGCTCCAGCGGCGCCGCAGCGACCTGACCGTGTCGGTCCTGCGGTTCGCCAACTTCCTCGGCCCCGGCGTCGACTCGCCGCTCACCCGCTACCTGCGGATGCCGGTCGTCCCGACCGTGCTCGGGTTCGACCCCCGGCTCCAGTTCGTCCACGAGGACGACGGCATCGAGGTGCTGCGCCGCATGACGGTCGAGGAGCACCCCGGGACGTTCAACGTCGCCGGGGACGGCGTGCTGCTCCTGTCCCAGGCGCTGCGCCGCGCGGGGCGCACCTTCGTCCCCGTCCCCGCCCCGTCCTTCTCCATGATGGGCGAGGCCGGACGCCGCTTCGCGGGCCTGTCGGGCTTCTCACCCGAACTCCTCCGCTGGCTGACCTACGGCCGCGTCATCGACAACGCCCGCCTGGTGAACGAGCTCTCCTGGCGTCCCAAATACGGCTCCGAGGCGGCCTTCGCCGACTTCGTCTCGTCCAGCGACCTGGGCCGCGGCGTCCCGCTCGAGCTGTTCGACCGGCTCACCTCCGTCCTCGGAAGGAAACTGGATTGAACGCGCACGACCGCGCCGAGGAGCAGGACGCCGAGGTCATCCCCCTCAACGCCGTGCAGGAGAGCAAGCCTCCCGAGCAAACCATCCTGGACCGCGGCCTGGCGTTTCTCCGCCGCCGCCTGGCGGGCGAGTACGAGATCGACGAATTCGGCTTCGACCCCGAATTCAACGACAAACTCCTGCTCCCCATCGCCCGCACCCTCTACGAGCACTGGTTCCGCGTAGAACTCTCCGGCCTGGAGAACATCCCCGAAAAGGGCGGCGCCCTCCTGGTCGCCAACCACTCCGGCACGCTCCCGCTCGACGGCCTCATGCTCTCGGTCGCCCTGCACGACCACGCCGGACGCGACCTGCGCCTCCTTGGCGCCGACCTGGTCTACCAGGTCCCCCTCCTGGGCCACCTGTCCCGCAAGGCCGGCCACACCCTCGCCTGCCCGTCCGACGCCGCCCGCCTCCTCGACAAGGGCGAACTCGTCGGCGTCTTCCCCGAAGGCTTCAAGGGCGTCGGCAAGCCCTTCGGCGAACGCTACAAACTCCAGCGCTTCGGCCGAGGCGGCTTCGTCGAGACCGCCCTGCGCGAGAACGCCCCCATCATCCCCTGCGCCATCGTCGGCGCCGAAGAGATCTATCCCAAGATCGCCGACCTCAAGCCCCTGGCCCGCCTCCTGGGCCTCCCGTACTTCCCCATCACCCCCACCTTCCCCCTCCTGGGCGCCGCGGGTCTCGTCCCCCTCCCGTCCAAGTGGATGATCCGCTTCGGCGAACCCATGCCCCTGGACGAATACACCCCAGAAGCGGCAGAAGACCCCCTAACCGTCTTCAACCTGACAGACCACGTCCGCGAGAACATCCAACAAATGCTCTACGACACCCTCCTAAGAAGAGGGCCTGCTTTCCTATGAGGGGGCAACCCCCTCAGACCCCCGACGGTCTGCGACGCCCTGCACTCCGCTAGCGCTCCGTTCCGGACGCCACAGCCCTCAGCAGAGGCTTCGCCCCCGCACCCCCACCAGGGAACAAGCCCCCTGGACCCCAAAAGCAAGGCCCTCGCTCCGCTCGGACAGCCCCCTTGGGGGCTCCCGCCCCCAAACCCCCAAGGCTGGGGGCTCCGCCCCCCGCGCCCCCTCCACTCATAACTTAGATTTCATAGACGACGCGAGACAGCGAACCAGCCCCCGAGACTGCATCATCGTCCTACCTCGAATTAGAGGGATTCGGCCTCCGTCCAATCGCACAAACCAAGGGCCCCGGAGGGCTGGTTCGCCACAAGCAAGGCCCTCGCTCCGCTCGGACAGTCCCATTGGGGCTCCGCCCCAAACCCCGGCGAGGGCTCACCGGCCGACCTCGAACCACACAGTCACGCGACGGCTCGACAACTCCGCGATCTTGTATCCCTACCGCTCGGAAAGCCCCTCCACGAGCAGAACACCCCGCCCCGACTCCGGGTCATCCCCGGCTACCTGCGGGATCCTCGGCAACGATGACCCTCGACACCCGAAGCGCCAGAGCCCCCCAGGCGCCTGGTCATCACGGCCTCCCACTCGCTCACCGTCCGGCTGCCATCGGCCCGACCGGCTCACCGTCGTGGTTCGCCACGACCGCATCCCATCGCCCAGGCGTCGTTCCAGCCCACGACGTGGTCCAGCTTGGTTCTAGAGGTCGCATGGTCCGCCTCCTCGTGGAGTCAACTCCGCGGCAAATAGCCGCGCGACTTACCAATAACTGGCCGAAGCCGTCAAAGCTCGTTTCAGTAGCAGGTGTCGAGCATGCTTCGCTTGTAGTCGTTAATTGGTGGTAAGTCGTCCAGAGAGCCGTTCCTATCGGAGAACAAGGTGACGTACACCCCTACGTCTTGCCGCCTCGCACCGACACACTCCGGTCGGGACCACGAACAGCATCGAAGGCACCAACCAAGGGCTGGCCGCCGCCAGGGCCCGCGGTGTCCGGCTCGGCCGACTGCCGCCGTTCCCTTCGCCGCTGACCTACACCGCCAAGCGGGGAGGGCGTCCCGGCGGCGTGCAGAGTCGGCCGACGACCTCTCGGTCTTGGAGGGAACTGCGAAGGGTCTCGCCGTCGTCTGATGAGCAGCGCTGTCTTCGGCAGGCAAGGAGTCGCCCATGACGGACTCTCAAGTGCCCACGCCCTCGGTTACAACCCCGCCACCGCCAACAAACCCCGCACCGCCGTCGGCGGCACCTGGAACCGCTACTCGCCACCCCGCGAAAGGACGTCATGACAGCGACCAAGGTCCAAATCAGCATCACCCTGGGATCGGCAACCTTCGACTTCTGCGGACCCAACGACACGACGACCCATCAAACGTACGGGGTGCTCCAAGCCGAGGGGGGGACAGCCGAGGCTGCACTCGCCAGCCTGACCGCCAGGGCACGAACTCAAGCAGCCACGATCGCCGATGCGGCGGCTAGGAAAGACAGGAGCATCACCACGCACGACTCACACCCCGAAGCAACCTTGAGCAGACGGTTTGCTCTTCGCACTGTGAGGCTGGCGGCGGGGCTATTGACTGACGGCTCACTGGGATGGATCTCCTACGGAACACTCGTGGCGCAGGACAGTGGCAACGACCTCAAGTGCCCAAACTGCCCCTACAACCAACGACGTTGAGCGCTATGGCTGAACAAAACAAGGTCGGATACACGACCGGGTGCTGGTCGACCAAGGCCAACGCCAGCCCGACACCCTACCTCGAAGCACAACGGGTCACCCCTGCCAAGCAGCATCGTTCTCGCCACGCACGGGCACCTGACGCCTGTTCAGCGCCCCCTTGCCAATGGGCGCGCCTGATCAAGGAACGCGGAGACGCCTACTTCGCCGTCCTCCGATGGATCGATCTGGTGAGCAGGCGGGCCGAGTACGCGAGGCAGGGCGATGAAGGCAGGCTTCATTAGTTTGAAGAAGTGTTGCCCTGGGCGCTCGAAACGCCGTGAGTTCCTGTTCAGGAGCCTTCAGCAGCGCTGAACTCACGGCGGATGCGTCGGTTAGATTCGTCCAGCTAGGTACAGGCGATCGGCTGGCCTTCGCTCAGCTCGGTCTGGTCATTGCCGGGTCGCGATCGCGACATCTTGTGGACGTGCAGCAAAGTCTGTCAGCGGTCTCGATACTGAGGCGTGAGCCGGTCACGTAATTGAGCCAGGGGCGGATGCCTGGGGTCTCGGGGGTGAGCTGGTCGACTGTCTTTTTGGCGGTGTTGGTGCTGATGCGCCGCGTCCCGGAGGTTTGTTTGATCGTTTCGGGACTCAGGGGTTTGGTTGAGGCGGTGTGGGGGGCGTTGGAGTCGTAGTGTCGGGTCTATGTTCGTGATGCGTCTTGCGACGAGCGCCGATCGGTCTCAGGTCGCCGCGGTGATCCGGGCTCGGTGCGACTGGCTGGAGCACAACGGGCTGGAGAGCTGGCGGGACGCGGTCGACGATCTGGTCGCGCAGTGCGACAACCCGGACGAGGACGTGTGGGTCCTCGACGACGATGAGCGTGGCGTGGTCGGGCAGATGCTGGTGCAGGATGTCGGCCCGCCGTGGGGCTGGACCGACACCGAAAGCGCGGAGGCCGCCCTGTACTTGTCGGGGTCGGTCACCCATCCGGACCTGCGCGACCGCAAGCCGGGCACGTTGATGGCGTGGTGGGCGGTGGATCGAGCCGCCCGGCTGGGGGTGCCGTGGGTGCGGCGGCACTGCCACTTTGAGGCGGTGGCCCGCTACAACCAGACCCAGGGGTTCACGCTGGTGCGCACCGAGCAGCGCACCAACGCCCGGCTGTTCATGATGGCGCGGCGCGCCGAGCGGCTCGATCTGTCGGAGTGGTTCAGGGCAGGAACGCTCGTGCTGCCTGGTCGAGAGTGATGACCTCGATCAGCTTGGAGTAGGGCTCCTCGGTGTAGGGTCCGGCCTCCAGCTCACCGACCATCACCTTGAGACCGTCGGGGTCCACGAGCCCGGCCTCGATCAGCGGAGATCCCTCGTCCAAGATGCGGCGCAGCAGCCCCACCCCGTGGACGACCAGGGATTCCTCAACCAGCTCGGCGAAACTCTCGCGCACCTTGGGGTAGACGCCGCCGAGAACGCCGCCCATGCGCCGATCGACGAGCTCCGCGCGGTGCTGCGCAGCTACGACCTGCCGCCCGGCGACGAGGTCGAGGCGCGTCCGCTGACCACGTTGCGGGCGGAGGTGAACGCGGTCGCCGAACTGCGTCGCGGCGGCCACTACGCCCGTCTGGGTGAACGCCTCCCTGACCTGCTCATCGAACTCACCGCGGTCGCCCCCACCGCCTCTGGCGACGATCGCCGCACGGCGTTCGGGTTGTTGACCTCGGGATACTACGCCGCACACGGCCTGGCCTACCGGCTCGGCTACGGCGACCTGGCCGAAGGCATCGAGCACAAGCTTGCCTGGGCCGCCGAGCGCGCCGAGGACCCCCTCGCGGTCGGGCTGGCCGAGTGGACGCGGGTGAACTCTTTCCAGGCGGCCGGGGACTACGACCACGGCCTGCAGATCCTCGACCATGCCCGCGCCGACCTGGCCCGCCAGGTCACCGACACCAGCCCCGCCATGCTCACGCTGACCGGGAGTATGCATCTACGGGCGATCACGTTGGCCTCCCGCAGCGGCGACGCCGCCGCCGTCCGCGACCACCTGGACGCCGCCCACCGCCTGGCCGACCAGGTGGGCGGCGACGACCGGATCGACTATCACCTCACCTTCGGCAAAGTGAACACTCATATCCACGCCGTCGCCGCCCATGTCGAGCTCGGCGAGGTCGACCAGGCCGTCACGCTCGGGGAGAACTTCGCCCCGCCCGCGTCGGTGCCGCCGACCCGGGCCGGGCACCATTACATCGACCTGGCGCGCGCTCACCTCATGGCCGGGGACCGCCCCGCGACCTTGCGGGCCCTTCAACACGCCCGCCATACCGCCCCCGAGCAGACGCGGTATCACCCGATGGTCCGCGAGACCACACGGGTACTGGTCAGCCTGCACCGCCGCTCCAACCGCGACCTCACCCAGTTCGCCTCCTGGCTCGGCCTCACAGCCTGAACGGCCTCCAGGCCAGCGCGCGGCACGCGCAGCGTCGACGGCCCGGCGCCAGGCAACAGCCAACGCGGTCCCGAGCAGCACCCCGCCACAGGCGCGAGGTGGTGCCTGCAGCCGGAAGAGGGGATTGTCGAGAGCGTGTCGTGGCATCCCGATCAGCTTCCGGAACAGATCGCGGCCGGGCCGCCCGGGTACGCCGAGCTCCATCAAGCTGGAACCCGGCGAGTGGGTCGCGCAGGTGCTCCGGGCGTCCTATTCGACAGAAGGAACGCCCGTTCACGTGTTGGAGACGATCTGCGCGGCGACCCGCCACATCTTCACCATTGGCCAGGTCGGCGGCCTCGACAAATTCTGAGTCATGCGGCAACGACCGGCGATCAAGTCGCCGACGCCTGGAGTTGCACGCGAGCCCGGGAGGCGACCTACGCGCTTCAGGTCGGTATCGGGGCGCGCGATCCGGCTAGGGGGCCGAACGTATGGCTGATCACTGGTAGTGGCGGCCGGGAGCGCGGCCCGGCCGCCCCTGGACCCTCCAAGAGCAAGGCCTCGCTCCGACTTCACTCGCATCACCGACCTACCTCGAACCAGACAGTCACGCGACGGCTCGACGGCTCCGCGATCTCGTAGCCCCACCGCTCGGAAAGCCCTTCCACCAGCAGAAGGCCTCGCCCCGATTCCGGGCTGTCCCCGGTCGCCTCCGGAATCCTGGGGAATGATGACCCGCCTCCGTCGTCCAGCACCTCCACCCGCGCTCGATCGGCCGCGCTCTTGATCGACACGTACACGCCGCCACCGGGTTTCCCGCTCCGCGAGTACCGCACGGCATTCGTCACAACCTCGGACGTCATGACATCCACGTCGTCCAGATCCACCCGCTCGGCAACCTTCGCCAGAACATCACGTACGAACGCACGCACCTCCCGGACGTCGACGCACGAACCACCGAGGCCGCTCAAACGCTGGGTCATCACCGCCTCCCACCCGCTCACCGCTCGACCGCCGCAACGCGCTTCGCCATTGCGACCAGCACGCCCATTCCTGCCCTTCGAACTCCGCCCCACATGGACTTTTCGCGGTGCAGGGCGTAGCGGTATCGGGCTGCGCCATCGCGTCCGGAGGCGGCCGAGTCCTTGAGGCTGACGGCCCACGGGTAATTGCGCGCGGGGCTCTGGCCGTGCATGTCCACGTCACGATCTCCTGCGTTGAGTGGCGGTTTGGTCACGAACAGCGAACACCCCGGGATGACGAGCTCGGAAGAGGAGAATGGCGGTGACAGCCCGGAGACTCATCGTCTCTGGGTGTCTCCGGTCAACCGGAGGGTGGATGCGATGAACATCCCTGAATGGGCGATGCGTCTCCAGACCGAACGTGAGGCGCGGGGCTGGAGCAAGCATCAGATGGCGCGCGAGCTTATGAACGCTGCCGGTGTGCGACACGGTTCGGTTGTCAATCTCGCCAGGCAAGTCCTCGACTGGGAGAAGGGGAAGCACTTCCCGCGAGACTGGGCGGAGTCCTACGCCTGCGCTTTCGAGATGGACCTCGCCGAACTCTTTCCCTCCCTAGAAGGCTGTGAGGCGTCATCAGATGGCTCGGTTCCTGACGATGAGGTGAGACGCAGGACTCTCCTGGGGATGGTTGCGGCTGCCGCCTCCGCTCCGCTTGGTGTCGACGCCGAACCTGTGCGGACGGTGCTCACTGAGGCGATCACGACCCGGGTGACCGCGCGTGATGCCGACGAATGGGAACGCGTGGCGTTCGACTACGCGCACGAAGTCGGATTCCTCCCAGCTCGTCAAGTTCTGCCGGACCTGGTGACGGACTTCAACGAGATCAACCTGCTGATCTCCCACGCTGTCGCAGAGGCCCGGCTGCGGCTGGTCCACACGGCTGCCCAACTCGCCGCCCTCACCGCGATCACCCTGATCAGCGTCGGTGACGCCCGGAGCGCGCGCCGGTGGTGGCGGACGGCCGCCCGGGCCGCGGATGAGTCCGGGGATCCTGGTGCGGCGTCCCTGGTGCGAGGCCGCGCCGCGGTGTTCTCGCTCTACGGCGGGTGGTCGGCGATGACCACCCTTGACCTCGCCAAGGAAGCCATCGAGATCGGCCGGAACACGCCCTGTGTGGGAGTCGTCAGCGGATACGCGGCCAGGGCCCAGGCCCTCGCTCACCTTGGCCGAGGTGCCGAGGCCACCGAGGCCCTCAACGTCCTGGCGGACACGTTCGTGCGCTTGCCCGACGCCAGCACCCAGCACGGGCGGTCGCAATGGACATGGCCTGAACAGCGCCTTCACCATGTGAAGAGCCACGTCCACACCTTCGCCGGAAACCCCGAGGAAGCGCATCGGGCCCAGGACCGGGCACTTGCTTTCTACTCTGGTCAGTCGCAAGGACGCGCGCAGGTCGAACTCCACCGCGCGGGCGCTCTGCTCAGAGCAGGCGAGATCCAGGAAGGCGCACGATATATGGTGCGCGTGATGGAGGGGTTGCCCGGCGCACTCGCCCATGACGGACTTGTGCGCAGTACCGCGCGCAGCTCGCTGGGTTTGGCGCCCCGCGCCGCGACCAGGCAGCCAGCCGTCCTGGATGCCTACGAACTGCTCGCGGAGACCTCGGGAGATCAATGACCCCGTCCAGCCTCACGTTCACCCGCCACGATGCGGCGTCGGCTGAGTCGATCATCGAAGGCGTGATCGTTCCGCTTTATGAGGCCACGCATGGCGATCGGCTCGAAGACCCGTTCTACTCAAGTCAGCGGTTCGCTGAGCGCGTCCGAAGCTACTTCCGCGCTCCCGGGTTTGAGATCGTCGTTGCCTACCTTGAGGAGATCCCGGTCGGGCAGGCGTTCGGCTACTCGCTGCCGGCCAACGCCCGCTGGTGGAAGGGTCTCACCACGCCTGTGCCCGATGGATTCACCGACGAGACCGGCGACCGCACGTTCGCCCTCAACGAGCTGATGGTCATCCCCGAGCGCCAGGGCCAGGGCATCGCCCACGCCCTGCATGACGAACTGCTGCGCGGCCGCCATGAAGAGCGCGCGACACTGCTCGTCCGCGAGGACAACACCTCGGCGCAGGAGGCCTATCGGCGCTGGGGGTGGGAGAAGATCGGGAAGCTGCGCCCATTCGAGGACGCGCCGAACTTCGACTCGCTCGTGGTTCCCATCCCGCGCTGATAGGGCGAATCGCCCATGCCGCTGGCATCAACGATCATCACGGTCCTCGTCGTCTTGGTGTGAGGGTGTGGGTTTAGGAGGTCCATCTGTGGAGGGTGGCGATGGCTTTGGTCTTCTCGGTGGGTGGGAGGTGGCTGATCAGGCGGCCGTCGATGACGTGGTTCATGCCGGGGGCGGTGTGGACGGCGGAGTCCTTGGTGCCGGGGCCTAGGCGGAAGGGCTCGGCCGTCCAGGGGTCGTTGCCGCCGTTGACGAACATCAGTCGGGTTCCCTTGGTACGGACCCAGTGGTCGATGTCGCGCATGGCTTTTTTGTCGGGCGCCATCTTGATTGTCCGGGGGACGTAGCTGCGGGGTTGGAAGCTCTGTTCGTGGCGTAGCAGGGGTCGCAGGTGCGCGAAGTTGGGGCTCGGCCAGCCCAGTTGGGTGCCGGACTGGTAGTAGAGCGCGGTGTAGGGGCGCAGGGTCTGGTCGTTGTAGTAGCCGAGGCTGTTGGGCACGTTCAGGGTTTTGTAGAGCGTGTCGGTGGAGGCGTTGGGGGAGGGCAGTTTCTTGATGTCCGATTCCAGGTGGCCTGCCCAGACGAACAGTTCGAAGGCCATCACGGCGTTCTCGAAGGCGCGGTCGGGGGTGCCGAGGAGGTCGAAGGTCCAGCCCTTGGCTGCGGCTTCGGTCTTCAGGCGCTTCAGCATGGCGGGGCGGCGGCGTAGGAATTCCTTGGCCAGGGCGCGGACGTGGGCGCGGGTCGAGGGGCTTCCGATTTGTGAGAGGAAGCGGTCGTAGGCGCGGTCGTCGTTGTCGTCGATGTTGTTGGGCGCCACGTAGGCGACGGTGCCGTCGACGTCTTGGGGGTAGAAGCGCTTGAGGTGGACGGCGGCCTCGCCGCCCTTGCTGCTGCCGGTCGAGATCCACTTGCCCGCGTAGATCTTCTTCAGCGCGAGGACGATGCGGTGCGCGTCGCTGGAGGTCTGCCAGATGGTGTCCTTCGTCCAGTCGGCGGGTTCGGGGCGTGATGGGGCGAAGAAGCGCTGCTCCAGGGCGATCTGGTTGGCGTCCAGCAGTTCGGTGGGTTCGGTCTTGAACATGTCCTGCCGGACGGTGTAGCCGCCCGAATGCAGCACGACCGGACGGTCGTCCTGGCGGTGCTGGAGCATGATCCGCTGGTTGAACCAGCCTTGGTTCGGGCGCCGGTGGTCGACCGGTTGGCGGTAGCTGAGCGAGAACCACCGCAGGCCCGCGATGGATGAGTTCTTCTCCTCGACGCTCAGGCCGGGGATTGCTTCGAGGCGGTCCGCGATGTCTGTGGCTCGCGCGGTCGTTGGGAAGAAGGTCAGTCCCGCGGTGAGCGCCAGGGACAGTGCTGTGGCCATGGGGTTGGGCATTGCCGCTCCATTAACTGTGCGCTGGATTATTCAGTGCTGTATTAATGTAGAGCGCGGTAGTTCAGTGCGCAACTTTTCATCGTGGTAGTTTTTGGGGATGACCAGGTGGCTTTCGGATGAGGAGCAGCGCAGCTGGCGGGCCTTCGGGCTGGCGACCAGGCTGCTGAGCGACCGGCTCGAACGCGAGCTCCAGGACGCGGCGGGCATGCCGCCGACCTACTACGAGCTGCTGGTGAACCTGTCCGAGGCGCCCGGTCGCACGATGCGGATGAGCGAGCTGGCCCGCCAGACCCACTCCAAGGCGAGCCGTATCACCCATGCGATCAACAAGCTGGAGCAGGCCGGGTGGGTCAGGCGCGAGCACCACGCCGCCGACCGGCGCGGCTGGCTGGCCGTGCTCACCGACGACGGCTTGGCCGCTCTTGAAGAGGCCGCGCCGCGCCACGTCCAGAGCGTCCGGCACAACCTGATCGACGTGCTCACGCCCGAGCAGGTCACCCAGCTCGGCGACATCAGCGAGGCCCTGCTCGGGCATCTCGCGGCAGACGACCACCAGCGCGGATGATCAGTAGGAAGTGCGGGCTGGTCATGGCGTACTCGGGACCGGCCGGAATACGCCAGAAAGGGATCAGGCCTGACGGTTGATCCTTAGGGTGACCGGCGTCGGGTTGGTGGCAGTCCTGGGGTTGCGGGTGTCCTCGATCGATCGGACCGCGTATCCGGGGTTTGCGCGGGAGTTGGCGGAGGCGTTCACCCCGACCGGGGCCGAGGCCGAGTGAGCGCGGCCGTGCGCGGGCGCTGGTGGTGGTGAGGTTGAAGTCCTACCAACGGTTGGGGTACTTCCCGAAGTTGGCTGAGGTCCCGCAGACGGTGGCGGGCCTGTCCGGCAGGTGGCCGAGGCCGCAATCCGCAGGGCGGCGCAGTCCAACGCCCTGCGACATCGCCGACGACCTGGCTACCGTCTCGCCCTCCAACACCCGCACAATCCGCCGATTCGGCAACTGGACCGTCAACCTCAACCCGTCCGGCCAGATATCCCTGCCACCCGCCTGGACCTGGAGCCCCGCGTGCTGTTCGGTACACCGCCCGCCGCTGTTTCGTTAGGGAGCGTCTACAGGAAGGATTGGGCAAATGGGAGATGCGTCAGACCTGGTCTACGGGCTTGAACTCATCACGGAGGGTGGCCCGGAGCAGTTCGCGGCATCGGATCTCGATGTGCGTGCGGTGGTCGCGCGGATTCCGCAACACGTCAAGGACGAACTGAGGTACGACCAAATCCCCTGGGGGCGGTTCCCGCACGCCTACGGCCCTGCCGTGGATATGCCCGAATATCTGAAGCTCCTCGGGTCTCCGGACGTTCAGGTCGCCGGACAGGCCATCAGTTCATTGGGGAACCGCATTTGCCACCAAGGCGGAACCCATGCGCCGGCCGCGCTGGCTGTGCCGTTCCTGCTGCGCCTAGCCAGCTTGCCTGCAACCCACCACCGTGGGGAGATTCTTCGCCTGGTCGGCGAGGTGGCGCGGCGACAGCACTACCGCGACGGATCGCGCGCGGGCCTGCTCCAGGTCGCGCACCCAGACGACCAGCTGCGGTACGACGTGAGCGGGTACCTGGAGAACTGGTCGGTGCATGCCGCGCGCATCGCCATTACCTGCGATGCGCCCCTGTTGCTTGCGCTCCTTGGCGACATCGAGGCAGAGGTCCGCTCTCCGGCCTGTTATGCGCTGGCCACAGCCCTGCACGAGGTCGAGCCGATCGATGCCGCGTTGCGGCGTCGGCTGGGTTTCGAGGAAGTTCCCGCCGTGCGTATGAGCCTCATTCTCGCCATCGCCCAACTGGCTCGCGAGCACCGCGACCAGTCCACCGTTACACGCCTTCGCACTTGGTGGGGTGCCCCGGACCGGCCCGCCGACATTCGTGTCAGCGCCGCGCTCTCCTGGCTCTGCCTGGTCGACGTTCCGGTACCCGACGACCTGCGACTGCTTCTCACTACTACGGTCGACGACGAACTGGCCGAACTGCTGGCGGCCGTTCCATGGATGAAAGAGATCGACTGGGGCGGAGCAGGCCTACGATGCTGCATCTCTTTAATGCTCAACCCCGAGGCGGACTGGCGATCAGCCAATGAGGACCCCTGGGCCAGAACTTGATCCCGCTGGACCAACTCGCCGGCTCGGTCCCCGACGTCCGCACCATCGGTGACACCCTGGTTGCCTGCGGCGTCCGGATGTCGCTGGGCGGTAGCATCTACGCCCCCCCCGCCGACCCGATGAGCAAGCTGTTCTTCAACATGCTGGCGGTGTTCGCCGAGTTCGAAGCCGACCTGCTGAAGATGCGCACCCGAGGGGATGGCCGTCGCCCGCTCTCGCGGCAAGCTCAAGGGCCGGGTGCCGAACAACGCCCCACTACGACAAGGGAGGCCGATGGCGTGGCCGAGTTGAACGATCGTGAGGCCGATGCCCTTCTGCGGCACGTCTTTGGCACCGGTGACCGTCCTGTCCCAGACCTCGACCCCGCAAATGCCAAGGCGATCAGGCGCTACGTCAAGGGACGGGGCCCCAGCCCCCGGTACCGCAAGCTCATCGGTGGCCAGTTCACGGCATGGGACCGCCCCTTCCGGGACGCTCTCATCAGGGACGCTCGAAAGATCCATGATGGGGACCTTGACCGGCTCCTGTCCTGCGGGTGGCGGCCACGTCTGACCGCTGCATGGCTGATCGGTATCGACCGCCGCCAGCAATATCGCCGGACCCTGCACGATCTCCTTCTGGAAAGTGCGGGACCTTATGCGGGCCGTGGCTACTGTTTCGCCCTCGCCAGATTCGGCCTGAACGAGGACGCCGACATCCTCGCCGCGTACCTGGACCGCTACCTACCGAGAGAGGACTGCTTCTACGACCAGCGTCCAGCGATAGGTGCTCTGCTCTACCTCGACGAGCGACTCGGCACCCATCAGGCCGACCGCTTCGTCAACAGCGGCCTCTGGCAGACATCCGCCTTCTCCGACGAAGATCCCACCGCGTACCACCAAGAGATCACACAACAGTGCGCAGCGGTCGACCGCGCTGTGCAGACGACTTCCGGCATCTGAGCAGAGGACTCCTTGCGTCCCCACGCCAACCAGCGGGCGCCGCGTTCGGGGCGCGGGGGTTGGCCTTGTCAGAGGGTTTTGGTGGTTAGGACGATTTTTGTGCCTGGCTTCAGGGGGGTGCCTGGCTTGGGGAACTGCTTGGTGATCTGGCCGGTGGGGACGGTTGGGGCGAACTTGATGTAGGTCTTGGGGATGCCGAGGCGGACGAGGCGGTTCTGGGCTGTCGCGCCGCTCTTTCCGATGAGGCGCGGCATTTTTACCGTCTTCGGGCGTGGTGGTGCGGGCTTTGCGGTGATCGTGGCGGTGGCGCGGGCGGTGGGGGTGGACGGGTCGCTGTCGGCCGTGGCGGCGGCTGTGCCGATGCCGACGGCGAATGCCGCGATCACGGCCAGGACCAGTGCCGGCAGTGGGACGGTTCGTTTGCCGCGTCGTTTGGGTGCCGGATGGGGCGGGGCTGCCGGTGGGGGAGCGGGGGGAGGGGGCTGGGGGGTCGGCCGGCTGGTGCGCCAGAGCCAGAGGAGGAGCAGCGCTGTCAGGGTCAGGCACGCTGCGGCGAGGCCTTTGGAGCGCTGGGGTCGGGGGTGTTCGCCCTCGTTGAGCATTGGTTAGGTCCTGTAGTGCTTTCTGAGGGCTATGCCTGCTGCTACTCCGCCTGCCAGGGCGCCCGCGCCCGCGGCGGCGGGGAGGGCGACCATGGTGACCTTGCGGCCGGTGCGGAAGTCGTGGATGGGCCAGTCGTTGTCTTTGGCGTGTTCGCGGAGGCCGGCGTCGGGGTTGACGGCGTGGGGGTTGCCCACGGCGGTGAGCATGGGGAGGTCGTTGAGGGAGTCGCTGTAGGCCGAGCAGCGGGAGAGGTCGAGGCCCTCGCGGACGGCCAGGGCGCGGACGGCCTCGGACTTGGCGGGGCCGTGCAGGAGGTTGCCCACCAGGCGGCCGGTGTAGACGCCGTCCTTGGTCTCGGCGACGGTGCCCAGGGCGCCGGTGAGGCCCAGGCGGTGGGCGATGGTGCGGGCGACCTCGACGGGGGTGGCGGTGACGAGCCAGACCTGCTGGCCCGCGTCCAGGTGCTGGAGGGCCAGGGTGCGGGTGCCGTGCCAGATGCGGTCGGCCATGACCTCGTCGTAGATCTCCTCGCACATCTGGACGAGGTCGCTGACCTTCTGGCCCGCGACGAAGGCCAGGGCGGCCTCCTTGGCGCTGCCGATGTGCTCGGCGTTCTCGGTGCCGCGCAGGCGGAAGGCGGCCTGGCCCCAGGCGAACATGGCCAGGTCGCGCATGGTGAGGTGCTTGCGCGAGGCGAGGCCCCTGGCGAAGTAGTAGATCGACGCTCCGCGCATCATCGTGTTGTCGACGTCGAAGAAGGCCGCCGCAGCGGGATCGGGCACGGGCAGCGGCCCATAGGGCTCCGCCGCCGCCGCGGCGGCCTCGCCCGCGTTCACGTAGTCCTCGTCCTTGCCGCGCTGCCAGAATCGCCGCATGTCCAGAGCCTAACCACTGGTGGCCGAATCCCCTGACCTTCGTCCGGAATTGCGACGGTCCTCACCCCGGTGGGCGGCCGCGGCAACCAGGCGTTCACGCAGAACCGCTCGAAATCGCGGATCCGGGACGGGAGCCTGGCTACGCAGGCTGATCAGGGGATTCTCGGCCCAGGTGATCGTGAGCGGGTCGGTCCTCATCCTTGCCCCCTTTGCGGATGTCCTTCTATTCCGCAAAAACGAGCGGGGGGTGGGTCGGTTACGGGGCGTCCAATTATGGACGGTGTCCAATTGGTGCCACCGGTCCTGCGGTCAGCCGGCGAAGAAGGCTCGGAGACGGTGGTTGACCTGATCGGGGCAGTCCAGTTGCGGGGCGTGGCCGCAACCGTTGAGGATCTGGACCTCGGCGTTGGGGAGGCGACGGCCGAAGCGGTGGGCGCGATCCACGGGCTGGACCTTGTCCTGCTTGCCCCACAGCACCAGAGTGCGGGTCTTGGTGGTGGAGAGGGCGCGTTCGGTCTGGCCCCAGTCGAGGCGGCGCTCCAGCAGGTAGGTGGCGCGGATGTTGTCACGAAAGGTCATCGGCGCCCGCCATTCGGCCAGGAGCTGGTCGGTGACGCGATGCTTGTTGACCATCATGCCCTTGGCCAGGCGGCGGACCGTCCCCTCGCCGGTGGACAGCTTGGTGGCCAGTTCGCCGAAGACGGGGATCTTCAGTGACTCCCACATCAGGGTGCCGCGCATGTCCAGGCCGGTCGCGTCGAGCAGGGCGAGCCTGGTGACGCGGTCGGGATGGCGCTGGGCGAAGGACAGTGCCCAGCCGCCGCTCCAGGAGTTCCCCGCCAGCGCGGCTTGCCGGACGCCGACCGCGTCCATGAACGCGCCGACCGCGTTCGTCATGGCCCTCAGATCGAAGCGGAAGTCGCGGTCCTTGAGCCGGGTGTAGCCCTGGCCGGGGAGATCGACCACGTAGACGGTGTGGTCACGCGAGAGCGCCGCGAGCTGGTCCTTCCAGCCGATCACCGAGGTGCCGCCGGGCGACAGAAGGACCACCGGGGTGCCGGACCCGGCCTGGACGTAGTGGAAACGGGCGACCGGGCTCTCGGCGTAGCGCGAGCCGACGCTCGCCAGATACGGCGAGCGGAAACCGCGGCCCGCCTCGTCCGGCTGCCAGACGTACGCCCCGAAGAGCGCCACGGCGACCAGCAGGACCGTCACGGCGGCGACCCATCGGGGCCATCGCCGTCGGCGGGTGGGCCGTTCGGGTTCGGTCTGAGGTACTTCGTCGCTGTCGGCCATGGCTGTCCCTCTGCTGGTCGGGGTCGTCGCACATGGGATGGACGGCTACCGGCAGGTGTGACATGGGCGCAGCGTGAGGAGGCTTACGCCCGGGCACTGTGATCGGTCGCACGTGCCCGAGGGTTTCGGGCCCGGATCATCCCCCTCTACGTTTGTAGAGTCGATCTTGGAGGAGTACGCGGGCGCCATCTTCCGGACGCACCTGATCCGGGACGGGGGCACCAAGTGCTGAGGCCCTGATCGCCCTACGGCGTGGCGGTGCCTGGGTCAGAGGTCTTTGGGGAGGGTTCTGGCCAGGGATCTGACGGCTCTGTATTGGAGGGCCTTGATCGCGCCCGGTTTCTTGCCCATGACCAGGGCGGTCTCGGCTACGGAGAGGCCGTGGAGGAAGCGGAGGACGACGCATTCCTGTTGTTCGGAGCCCAGGCGGCGGACGGCCAGCAGGAGGGTGCGGTTGGTCATGGAGTCCAGGACGGCGTGTTCCGGGCTTTCCTGGGGGGTGCCGGGTTCCACGAGATCGGCGGTGCAGATCTCCAAGCGGTAGCGGCTGGACTTGAAGTGGTCGGCGACCAGGTTGCGGGCGATGGTGACCAGCCAGGCGCCGAAGTCCTTGCCCTGCCAGTGGAAGTCGGGGATTCGCCGGAGGGCGCGCAGGAACGTCTCGCTGGTGATGTCCTCGGTGAGGGGGTGCGAGCCGACGCGGTAGTAGACGTAGCGGTAGACCAGTTCGACGTAGTGGTCGTAGAGGCTTCCGAAGGCTTCGGCGTCGCCGGCCTTGGCGCGCAGGACCGTGTCCTTGATCGCTTCGCTCGGGCGCCGGACATCGAGGGTCAAGCTGCTCATGCAGTTCTCCTCGGGGCGAACGCGACCTTCGGCGTGAATCGCCACTCTAGATAGCTATGGGGATGCCGGGCAATGGCCCGGAGGATGGAGCGGTTACCCTTCGGCGGTCGGTTTCGGGCACCATGGGGGCGCGATGGTCTCAGCTCTTCTCGCTCTGGTGGCGACCCTTGGTGCCTTTGTGGCCACGGGGTTGCTGGTTTCGCGCGCCTACAAAGACCGGCTGCTCTACCTGATCGCGTGGTCGCTGACGCTGGTCGGGATCAGCCTGGCGCTGCTGGCCATGGTGATCGGTTTCCTGACGGGCTTCAACGGCCCGACCTTCCGGGTGATCCAGTGGGGCGCGGCCCTCATCGCGCCGGTGTGGCTGGCGCTGGGGATGATCGAGCTGATCGCCCGGTTCGTCCAGGTGCGCTTCGCCGCCTGGCTGTTCGCGGTGTCCTACACCGTGGTGGCGACGGTCATTTTGACCCTTGACCCGCTGACGGGCAGCTTCAGCAAGTCGCTCCCCAAGCCGAGCAAGGTCTACGACGCGCTTCCCCGGTTGCTGATCGACGGGGCCCATGTGGTCGCGGTGATCGCGCTGGTGGGGTGTGCGGCGGTGACGGCGTGGCTGGCCAGCAAGCAAGACCGCGAGGCGTACGAGCTGCTCATCCCGGTGGCGCTGGTGGCGCTGGCCGGGGTGCTGGTGGTCAGCGGTACCCGGGGGCTCCTGCCGGGGCCGTCGGCGGTGATCGCGCTGGGGCTCGCGGCGGGGCTCATCTCCTATGGCGCCATGCGCACGGTGCCGATGTACCAGGAGGAAGAGGCATACGGGGACGACGAGTACGCCGACGAGTACGACGATCGTCACGCGTACGCCGCCGCCCCGCCGCCCCCTCCGCAACAGCCTCAACCCCAGCCCAAGCGGGGCGAGCTGCGCTTCCCCGAGCCGTCGGCTCCGCCGCCCGTCGCCGCCGTCCCGTCGCCGTTGACGACAGTCGACGATGTGCGGGTGCCGCTGGCCGAGGCCCAGCAGGCGTGCGGGCAGATCACCGTCTACACGCTGCTGGACGGACGCGAGGCGGCGTTCGACCGGCTGGCCGAAGACCTGGTCGCGGCCGCGCGGTCGGTGGAGGGCGACACGCTGATCTTCGCCTGCCACGAGGTGGTCAACGCCCCGACGCAGCGCATCTTCTACCAGTTGTTCCGCAGCGAGATGGCGTTCGCGGCGCATCGCGGCCAGCCGCACCTGCAGCGGTTCATGGCCGAGTCCCGGACGCACGTGCTGGCCACCAACGTCATCGAGCTGCGGCTCGGTGCCGCCAAGCTGCCGATGTGAGCGTCCCGTGGACATCCTGATCACCATGTACGGCAAGCCGGGCTGCCATCTGTGCGACGAGGCCCGCTCGGTGATCGAGCGCGTGGCGGGCGAGCTCGGCGTCCGGTGGGAGGAGCGCGACATCACGCGCTCGCGGGAAGACACCGAGCGATACTGGGAGCAGATCCCGGTCACGCTGGTCAACGGCGTCCAGCACGACTTCTGGCGGGTGGACGAGGCCAGGCTCCGCGCGGAGGTCGAGCGCTTGAGGAACGCTGGATGATTTCTGGTGATCGGGTCGCAACACGCTGGAAACGGGGTGTCTCGTCGGTCACACCGTCCCGGCGGGCCCGCGCGGCCGCCGGGCGTCCCGACACCTTGCTGAGCAAGGGTTTCGCGGCTTCGGGGCGGTGACCTGGCACCTCTCGTTAGAGGGGGGTCACTTTGTGCGCGTATTCACAAAGGCTTAACCTGGGTGATAGCCCTGGGCGGCCGGGCCGTGAGCGGTGAAGCCCCCGACGCGGAATGACCGGGGCCAGGGGCTCCGGCCCCGCCCTCAGCGTCGAGCCCCCGAAGAGCAGGCCGTGACACCTCGACAGAACCGAAATCGCGATCGCGCCGATCGCGGCATTCCCGAAGCCACCGTCGCGCGCCTGCCGGTCTACCTGCGGGCGCTGCACAGCCTCCAGGACCGCGAGGTCGCCACCGTGTCGTCCGAGGAGCTCGCGGCGGCTGCCGGGGTCAACTCGGCGAAGCTGCGCAAGGACCTCTCCCACCTCGGGTCGTACGGCACTAGAGGGGTCGGTTACGAGGTCGAGTACCTCGTCTACCAGATCTCTCGCGAGCTTGGACTGACCCAGGATTGGGTGGTCGCGATCATTGGTGTCGGTAACCTGGGCAGAGCGCTTGCCGGGTACGGCGGCTTCGCCTCGCGGGGGTTCCGGGTGGCGGGCCTGCTCGACGCCGACGAGGCAATCGTCGGACAGGAGATCTCCGGCATGACCGTGGAGAACATCGACCGGCTGGAAGAGGTCATCGCCGAGGGCGGGGTGTCGATCGCGGTGATCGCCACGCCCGCGAACGCCGCGCAGGGCGTGTGCGACCGGGTGGTCGCCGCGGGGGTCACGAGCGTTCTGAACTTCGCGCCCGTGGTGCTTTCGGTGCCAGAGGGCGTCGACGTGCGTAAGGTCGACCTGTCCATCGAACTTCAGATCCTCGCGTTCCACGAGCAGCGGAAGGCGGGCGGTCCGGACCAGATCGACCCCCCGGCCGGCAACGGCCGAGCCTCCGCCGCCACCCAGTACGTAGAGGCGGTAGAGGCATGAGCAGGGAGCGGGGCATGACAGCGGGGAGCGCGGTGTGAGCGTGTTGGTGGTGGGGCTGAGCCATCGGAGCGCCCCGGTGGCCCTGCTTGAACGCACGGCACTGGCCGGGGACGACCTGGCCAAGCTGCTGCACGCCGTCCACGACGCGGCCCATGTCGGCGAGGCCGCGATCGTGTCGACGTGCAACCGTGTCGAGGTCTACGCGGTGGTGGACAAGTTCCACGGCGGTGTCTCGGCGATCTCCGAGCTGCTGGCGCTGCACTCCGGCGTCCCGCTGGAGGAGCTGTCCCGTCGACTGTACGTCCACTACGAGGACCGGGCGATCCAGCACGCGTTCGCGGTGGCCTGCGGACTCGACTCGATGGTGGTCGGCGAGAGCCAGATCCTCGGGCAGCTGCGGCGGGGCCTCAAGCTCGCCCAGGACGAGGGCACGATCGGCCGCGAGCTGCACGAGGTGCTCCAGCAGGCACTGCGGGTCGGCAAGCGCGCGCACCACGAGACCGGCATCGACAAGGCCGGGGCCTCGCTGGTGAGCGTGGGGCTCGACGTGGCCGCCGCGTCCCTGCGTCCCGAGTCCGCCCCGGCGACCGCTCCCGGCGAACTGCCGCGCTCGTCACCGCGGCTGGACGGCGTCCGCGCGCTGGTGGTGGGCGCCGGTTCGATGAGCGGGCTGGCCGTGGCGACCCTGGCCCGCGCGGGCGCGGGCGAGATCGTCGTGGCGAACCGGACCTTCGAGCGCGCCGAGCGGCTGGCCGCCGCCAGCGAGGTGCCCGCCAGGGCCGTCCCGCTGGACGAGCTCGACCGCGAGCTCGCCGGCGCCGACCTGGTGGTGTCGTGCACCGGGGCGGCCGGGCTGGTGCTGACCGCCGAGGGTCTCGCCGACGCGATCGAGGCGGCGCCCGCGCGCCGCCGCTTCTTCCTCGACCTGGCGCTGCCGCACGACATCGACAAGAACGTGCGCGACCTTCCGGGCGTCGCGCTGGCCGGGCTGGACGAGCTGCGCACCGCGCAGGAGGCCGCCGAGGCCGTGGGCCCCGAGGCGATCGAGGCCGTCCGGCGCATCGTGGCCGCCGAGGTCGCCGCGTTCCTCGGCGCCGCCCGCGCCGCGGCGGTGGCGCCGACCGTGGTGGCGCTGCGCAGCAAGGCCGCCGAGGTCGTCGACGCGGAGCTGGCCCGGCTTTCGGGCCGCCTGCCCGAGCTGGACGACCGGGCGCGCAAGGAGATCACCCAGACCGTACGGCGCGTGGTGGACAAGCTGCTGCACGCGCCGACCGTACGGGTCAAGGAGCTGGCCTCGGCCCCCGGCGGCGACACCTACGCCGACGCGCTGCGCGAGCTCTTCGACCTCGACCCCAAGGCCCCGGAGGCCGTCGCCCGCGCCGACATCGGGAGCGGGCCCGGCGACGTCGCCGCCCTCTCGCCCCGGTCGGACGCGGCCGCCACGGGAGCCGACGATGAGGAGAAGCCGTGGCAGCGGTCTTGAAGCTCGGGACGCGCCGGAGCCTGATGGCGATGACGCAGTCCCAGCAGGTCGCGGACGCATTGACGCAGCGTACGGGGCATGTCGTAGAGCTGGTCGGGGTAACGACCGAGGGTGATGTTTCCAAGGCAATGCTCGCCCAGATCGGCGGCACCGGGGTCTTCGTCAACGCGTTGCGCGAGCGTCTTCTCGACGGAGAGGTGGACTTCGCGGTGCACTCTCTGAAAGACCTTCCGACGGCCGAACCCGCGGGGATCGCGCTGGCCGCGACGCCGCACCGCGACGACCCGCGCGACGCGCTGTGCGGGCCGTCCAAGCTGGCCGACCTGCCCGCCGGGGCCAGGGTCGGCACCGGCTCGCCGCGACGGGTGGCCCAGCTGCGCGCCCTGCGTCCCGACCTCGAGGTCGTGCCGATCCGCGGCAACGCCGACACCCGGCTGAAGAAGGTGACCGGCGGCGAGCTCGACGCCGTCGTGCTCGCCTATGCGGGCCTGCGCCGGATCGGCCGCCTGGACGACGTGGCCGAGGTCTTCGAGCCCGACCAGATGCTGCCCGCGCCCGGGCAGGGCTCGCTCGCGCTCGAATGCGCCGCCGCCCGCGACGATCTCCGCGAGGTACTTGGAACGCTCGACGACCCCGTGACCAGGGCCGCCGTCACCGCCGAACGGACGGTGCTCGCGGTGCTCGAAGCGGGATGTTCGGCACCCGTGGGAGCATACGCTGCCGAAGTAGAACAGAAGCTGCGTCTGACCGCCTCCGTCGTCGCCCACGACGGAAGCCGCCAGATCCGGCTTTCCGCAAGCGGCCACCCGTCCCAGGCCGAGCGGATCGGACGCGAACTCGCGGCCGCTCTGCTGGCCCAGGGGGCCGACCAGTTGATGGGGGAGCGAAATGAGCCCCGCTAAGCAGAGCCACGCCGAGAAGTCACCGGCCCTGGCGGTCCTGGCGCCCGCCGGCGTCGGGACGGTCACGCTGGTCGGGATGGGGCCGGGCGATCCCGGCCTGCTGACCCTGCGCGCCGCCGCCGTGCTCGAACGCGCAGACATGGTCATCGTGCGCCGCGACGCCGTCCATCCCGAGTTCCTGTCGCACTGCCGCGCGGACGTCGAGATCGTCGACTCCGGCGACGGCGACCCCGCCAAGCTGGCCGCCAAGGCCGCCAAGACGGGAAAGAACATCGTCCGCCTCTACATGGGCGACACCACCGTCGGCTGCAACGTCGCGGCCGAGGGCGCGGCGCTGAAGAAGGCCGGGGTGCCGTTCGAGATCGTCCCCGGGGTGTCCTCGATCACCGGGGTCCCCGCCTACGCGGGCATCCCGCTGACCGACGCCAAGCACCGTGAGGTCCGGGTCATCGACGCGTCCGAGGGCGGCGTCGACTGGGAGCGGTTCGCCGTGCCGGACGCCACGCTGGTGATCATGGGCGCCGAGGGGAGCGTGGCCGAGGTCGCCAAGGGCCTGGTCGCGGCCGGGCGTCCCGAGTCGACGCCCGCGGCCATGACCAGCCTGGGCTCCACGACCGAGCAGGAGACGGTGGTCTCCACGCTCCAGCGGCTCGCGCCCGACACCAAGGGCATGGAGGCCCCGGGCCTGATCATCGTCGGCGACGTCGTCGCCTGGCACGACAAGCTGGCGTGGTTCGAGACCAAGCCGCTGTTCGGGTGGCGGGTCCTGGTGCCGCGCACCAAGGAGCAGGCCGCGTCCCTGTCGGAGCAGCTGCGGAGCTACGGCGCCGTCCCGGACGAGGTCCCGACGATCTCGGTCGAGCCGCCGCGCACCCCGCAGCAGATGGACCGGGCCGTCAAGGGCCTGGTGACCGGCCGCTACGAGTGGGTCGTGTTCACCTCGACCAACGCCGTGCGGGCCGTCCGGGAGAAGTTCTCCGACTACGGGCTCGACGCCCGCGCGTTCGCCGGGCTGAAGGTCGCGGCGGTCGGCGAGCAGACGGCCGCGGCGCTGGTGGAGTTCGGCGTCCAGCCCGATCTGACGCCGACCGGCCAGCAGTCCAGCGAGGGCCTGGTCGAGGTCTGGCCGCCCTACGACGAAGACCTCGACCCGATCAACCGGGTGCTGCTGCCCCGCGCCGACATCGCCACCGACACGCTCATCGCGGGGCTGACCGGTCTGGGCTGGGAGTGCGAGGACGTCACCGCCTACCGGACGGTCCGCGCCGCGCCCCCGCCCGCCCCGATCCGCGAGGCGATCAAGGGCGGCGGCTTCGACGCGGTGCTGTTCACCTCCTCGTCCACGGTGAAGAACCTCATCGGGATCGCGGGCAAGCCGCACAACGTCACGGTGATCGCGTGCATCGGGCCGCAGACCGCCAAGACGGCCGAGGAGTACGGCCTCCGGGTCGACGTGATGGCGGAGAAGCCGTCCGTTTCGGCCCTGGCCGAGGCTCTGGCCGAGTACGGTGCGAAGCGGAGGGCGGCTCAGATCCAGGCCGGTGACCCGCTGCGCAAGCCGAGCCAGATGCGCCGGGGCGCCCGCCGCCGCAAGTAATCGACACACGGAGATGACGGTCATGTTCCCTGTCACGCGTCCCCGGAGGCTGCGGCGCACGCCCGCGCTGCGGCGGCTGGTCGCCGAGACCCGGCTGGCCCCCGCCGACCTCGTGCTGCCGATGTTCGTCAAGGAGGGCATCGACGAGGCCAAGCCGGTCGCGTCGATGCCGGGCGTCCTCCAGCACACCCGCGACAGCCTGCGCAAGGCGGCCCACGAGGCCGTGGAGGCCGGGGTCGGCGGGCTGATCCTGTTCGGCATCCCGGCGGAGAAGGACGGCACCGGCTCGGCGGCCGACGACCCGTCGGGCGTCATGCAGGTGGCGCTGCGCGACCTGGCGTCCGACCTGGGCGACGCCACGGTGATCATGACCGATCTGTGCCTGGACGAGTACACCGACCACGGCCACTGCGGCATCGTGACCGCCTCCGGCGAGATCGACAACGACGCGACGCTGGAGCGGTACGCCTCGATCGCCGTCGCGCAGGCCGCCGCGGGCGCGTCCGTGGTGGCGCCCAGCGGCATGATGGACGGCCAGGTCGGCGCGATCCGCACCGCGCTCGACCAGGCGGGCTACACCGGCGTCTCCATCCTCGGGTACTCGGTCAAGTACTCCTCGGCGTACTACGGGCCGTTCCGCGACGCCGCCGAGTGCGCGCCGCAGTTCGGCGACCGCTCGACCCACCAGCAGGATCCAGCCAACGCCGCCGAGTCGCTGCGCGAGGTCTTCGCCGACATCGACGAGGGCGCCGACATGGTGATGGTCAAGCCCGCGGGCCCCTACCTCGACATCGTCCGCCAGGTCCGCGACGCCGTCGACGTCCCGGTCGCGGCCTACCAGGTCAGCGGCGAGTACTCGATGATCGAGGCCGCCGCCGCCAACGGGTGGCTCGACCGCGACCGCACCATCCACGAGTCGCTCACCTCGATCCGCCGCGCGGGCGCCGACATCATCCTCACCTACTGGGCCACCGAGGTGGCGCGCGCCCTTCGCTGAACCTCCGGGCTCCGTGATCGTTTGCCGGGGATCAGGCCGCTCTAGTCAATTAGGGCCGTATCTCGGGGGTTGGCGTGTCCGGCACATGGCCGCCCGGTCATCATCGTTATCAAGGACCCACGTTCGGCCTGGGGCAAGGGGGGCGATGATGCTGGCGGTTTCGGGGAGCAGAAGACAGAAGGCTCACGACCGGATGCACGACCGGCTGGCCAGGGCGGCGCGAGAGTACGCCGCGCTGGGCTGGCCCTGCAACCTGGGGGCGTTCGCACCGGAGCGGGGTGACCGCGCGTGCTCGTGTGACCGGCTCGGCTGTCCCGACCCGGGGGCGCACCCCATGTCGGCGGCCTGGGGCTTGCAGTCGTCCGATGACGCGGGGGTGCTGGACGGCTGGTGGCGCAAATGGCCGCAGGCCAACATCATCCTGCCGACCGGACGGGTCTTCGACGTGTTCGACGTCCCGGCCGAGGCGGGGGCCTTGGCCCTGCGACGCATCGACGCCGACGCGCTCGCGGCCGGTCCCGTCGCGGCGGTGGGCGACGAGCGGTACCTGTTCTTCGTCGCGACGCGGGGCGCGCCCGACGACGAGGACGAGTGGTGGTCGTGCCACCTGGACTGCTCGCCCGAGACCGTGACCGAGACGCCGGGAATGCGCTGGCACTGCCGCGACAGCTACGTGGTGGCGCCGCCCTCGGTGCTCCCGCACGGCCGTGAGGTCGTCTGGATCCGCCCGCCGGACGGTTCTCCGCTGCCCGACCCGCTGCGGCTGCTGGAGCCGCTCTCCGACAGCTGTGAGGCTACCGGGGCGCGGTGATGGCCACGCGGCGTCCCCAGCCCGAGTAGGTCGACTGGAGCACCTGGGCGCGGGCCTTGTCCTGGCCCTGCACCTTGATCCACACATGGACGGGCCGGAGCCCCCGGTCGAGCCGGACGGCGAAGGAGACCTGCCGGGCTCCGGTGGCGGTGGCCAGCTCGGCGTAGAGCGGGCCCACGTCGGGCAGCGCCGACAGCTGGTCGATGGGGGCACTGCCCAGATAGACCTGCTTCGCCTTGCGGAAGGCCGTGCTCGACTCCAGCAGCTTGTTGAGGTTGGCCATCGAGCTCGCCCAGCGCGCCTGCGCCGCCAGGGCCGGGTAGCCCTTGGCCCGCGCCTGCGCGGGGGACTGCTGCCAGGTCTTGCCCGCGCGCACGAAGGCCACGTCGCGCAGCACGACGGCCCTGGCCGGACGGCGCGCGTCGCCGGAGCCGCTCACGGTCATCGTGTAGGACGGCGGGCCCGAACGGGCCAGGGCGAACGAGCCGCGCGCACCCGTCGTGACGCCGCAGCAGCCCGTCCTGCGATAGGTGAACGAGGCGCTCGGCGCGCGCGAGGTGGCCTGGCCGATGCGTCCGGCCAGGGCGGCGGCGCGGGGGTCGACCGGCGCGGTGGGACGCAGGCTGCCCCGGTTGGCGGGGCTCGTCGGGGGCGCCTTCTCCTTGTCCTTGTCCTCGCCCATCACCAGGGCGGCGCCCACGACGCCGCCGATCACCAGCACGACGGCCAGCGCGGCCACCAGGATTCGCGTCAGCGGGCGTCCGCCGCCGGTCTGGCCGGTCACCACGGCGTAGGGGCCGGACACGCGGCGTCCGGCCGGTGCGGGTTCGGGACGGTCGGCGGCGTGCGCCGCCAGCTCGGTCAGCCTGCTGCGTCCCTGCGCCTCCCAGGCGGGGCCGTAGGCGCCGACCGCGGCCTCCTCGACCAGCCGCAGGAACTCGGCCGCCGACGCCGGACGCTCCCGCGGGTCCTTGGCCAGCCCCTGGGTGATCAGCTCGCGGAGCGGGCCCGGGACCTCCTCGGCGGGGATCGGGTTCTCGCGGTGCGCGCGGGCGACGCCCGACTGGCTGCGCGCGGTGAACGGGGGGCGTCCGGTGAGGCACTCGTAGAAGATGATCGTGGCGGCGTACAGGTCGCTGGCGATGGACGCGGGCGCGCCGTCCCACAGCTCGGGCGCCCCGTATGCGGGGCCCGCCTGGGCCTCCCCGCCGGGCGGCGCGAGGCCGAAGTCGGTGATGCGGCTGTTGCCCTCGGTGTCGATGAGGATCTCCGACGGCCGCAGGCCGCCGTGGACCACTCCGGCCGCGTGCGCGGCGGCCAGCCCGACCAGCGTGCCGCCCAGCATCGACAGGGCGGCCAGCGGCCCGGTGGGGCCCTGCGCGGCCAGGACGCGCCGCAGGCTGACGCCGTCGACGCGCTCCATCACCGCCGCCGTGCCCTCGGGGGTCTCGACGAACTCGTACAGGTCGACGATGTTGGGGTCTTCGAGCTGCGACATCAGCCGGGCGACGGCGCGGTAGCGGTCGAGGAACCCCGAGTCGCGGCCGAGGCGGCCGTCGAGATACTTGATCGCGACCTTGGTCTGGGTGAGGTCGTCGACGGCGAGGACCACCCGTCCGCCGGAGCCGGTCCCCAGCTCGCCGACGTGGGTGAAGCCTGGGACCGTCCAGCCGTTGACGGCGTTTACCACGTTACGAGCCCTCCCTCCGGGACTTCGGCACGCGCCGGTGTGGCACCGGTGGTGGGGGCGCCGTTGCTGGGTGTACTTGGTGGAATATCGGCCACTTGGCGCCGAGGTCAAGAGCAGAGGCCAAAATGCAACTGTCAGACTGGTGCGGTGAGCGAATTCCAAGACTCCAAGCGCCTGTTCGAACGCGCGAACGCGGTGGTTCCGGGCGGCGTCAACTCCCCGGTCCGCGCGTTCAAGGCCGTCGGCGGCACCCCCGCTTTCATCGCCTCGGCCAAGGGCCCCTACCTGACCGACGTCGACGGCAACGAGTACGTCGACCTGGTCTGCTCCTGGGGCCCGATGATCCTCGGGCACGCCCATCCCGCCGTGGTGGAGGCGGTCCGCGAGGCGGCCGGGCGCGGGACGTCCTACGGGGCGCCCACGCCGGGCGAGGTCGAGCTGGCCGAGGAGATCGTGGCCCGCACCCCGGTCGAGAAGGTGCGGCTGGTCAACTCGGGCACCGAGGCCACCATGTCGGCGATCCGCCTGGCCCGGGGGTACACCCGGCGCGCGCGCATCGTGAAGTTCGCCGGGTGCTACCACGGCCACGTCGACTCCCTGCTCGCCGCCGCCGGGTCGGGCGTGGCCACGCTCGCGCTGCCCGACACCCCCGGGGTGACGGGCGCGACCACCGCCGACACGATCGTCCTGCCCTACAACGACGTGATCGCGGTCGAGGAGGCGTTCGCCGAGTTCGGCCACGAGATCGCCTGCGTGATCACCGAGGCCGTCCCGTGCAACATGGGCGTCGTCCCGCCGCTGCCCGAGTTCAACCGGCTGCTGAAGTCGCTGTGCGAGCGCAACGGCGCCCTGCTGGTCATGGACGAGGTGCTCACGGGCTTCCGCGCCTCGGCGTCGGGCTGGTACGGCATCGAGCGGGTCGAGGGCGACCTGATGACGTTCGGCAAGGTCATGGGCGGCGGCCTGCCCGCCGCCGCGTTCGGCGGCCGCGCGGAGATCATGGACCACCTGGCCCCGGCCGGGCCGGTCTACCAAGCGGGCACGCTGTCCGGTAACCCCCTGGCCACCGCCGCCGGCCTGGCCACGCTGCGCAACGCCACCCCCGAGGTCTACACCGCGATCGGACGCTCGGCGTCGGTGATCTCCGAGGCCGCGTCCGCCGCCCTCGAGAAGGAGGGCGTCCCGCACAGCCTCCAGGTCGCGGGCAACTTGTTCTCGGTCTTCTTCCGTGGCGGAGCGGTGGGCGACTTCCAGACCGCCCAACAGCAGAACGTCAAGGCCTACGCGGCCTTCTTCCACGCCGCCCTGGAACGCGGCGTCTACCTGCCCCCGTCCGCGTTCGAGGCCTGGTTCCTGTCGTCCGCCCACGACGACGCCGCCCTGGAACGCGTCCTCGAAGCCCTCCCCCACGCCGCCCGCGCCGCCGCCGCGGCGTCCGGCTAGTCGGGGAGGGCTCGTAGGGCTGTCAGGGCCTGGGAGACCGAGGTCGGGCGGGGGGCGTGCAACGGGGCGCGGACTCCGGGGTCGTCGATGATGCCCCGTTCGGCCAGGGCGGCCTTCAGGACGGCGGGCGACGGCTCGCTGAACAGGGCGTCCACCATTGGCAGCAGCGCCTTGTGCAGGGCGCGTGCCCGGGTGGTGTTGCACGTGCCGACCGCCTCGGCCATGGACGAGTACGTGGCCGGGGCCAGGCACGCGGAGGCGGTGATGCTCCCCGCGGCGCCCAGCGCGAGCATCGGGAACACGTACGGGTCGTCGCCGCACAGCACCGACTTGCGGTGGTCGGCGGCCAGCAGGTCGAGGGTGTCGTGGTCGACGGCGCCGGGGCAGTGCTTGAGGCCGTCGACGCAGTCCAGCGCGAGCAGCCGCAGCAGCCCCTCCGATGTCAGGTGCTTCCCCGTCCGGTAGGGGATGTTGTACGGCAGCAGCGGGACGTCCACCGCCGCGCCGACGGCCGCGATGTGGTCGACGACCCCGTCGTCCGACGGACGCAGGTAGTACGGGACGACGACCAGCAGCGCGTCGGCCAGGGGCGCGCGTTCGCTGGCCTCGGCGATCGAATCCTCGGTGCCCATCGTCCCGGCGCCGACGATGAGCGGCGTCCCGTGCTCCAGCGACACCGCGCGGCACACCTCCAGGACGGCCCGGCGCTCGGCCGCGTTCAACAGCGCCGCCTCGCCGGTGGTGCCGAGCGCGACCAGGCCCGCGACGCCGTTCTCCAGGCAGTGCCGGGCCAGCCGCTCCAGCGACTTGGTGTCGACGTCGCCCGCGTGGGTGAACGGCGTGACCAGTGAAGCGTGGATTCCTTGCATGAGTCTCACCTCGTCTGGACGGGTTCGGGAACGGCGGGGAGCACGGCGCGGGCGCGCGGGCGGACGCTGCCGATCGCCACCCCGCTGATGATGAGGACGGCGGCCAGGGCCCGCAGGGGGCTGAGCCGCTCGTCCAGGAGGATCACCGCCGAGGCGATGCCGAACGGCGGGACGAGCAGCGAGTACATCGCCACCGTGCTGGCCTCGTAGCGGCGCATCAGCCAGCCCCAGACGCCGAAGCCGACCAGCGTCGAGATGTAGGCGATGTAGCCCAGCGACAGGACGCCCGCGAGCGAGGCGCTCGTCACGGCCTCGGGCAGCGCGCCGGGGCCCTCGAAGACCAGCGAGAGGCCGAACAGCGGGATCGGCGGCACCAGCGACATCCACACCATGAAGCCGAGGGCGTCGACCGGCTCGTCGGTCGTCTGGTTCATCCGCCGCATCGCGACGTTGGCCAGGCCCCACATGGCGGCGCCGCCGACGCAGACGGCGAACGCCACCGCCGGGCTGCCCTCGCCGCCCGTCTGGGCCACACCCAGAATCGTCACTCCCGCGAACGCCACGGCCATTCCGGCGGTCTGCCCGGCCCTGAGCCGTTCACGCAGGAGGAAGCCGGCGAACAGCGCGGTGAACAGCGCCTGGGTCTGCAGGATGACCGAGGACAGCCCGGCGGGCATGCCCAGGTGCATCCCGATGAACAGCAGGCCGAACTGGCCGACGCCGAGCGGGACGCCCACCAGCAGGAGCCACCGGGCGGCGACCTTGGGCCTGGCCACCAGGAACACGGCGGGCACCGCCGCCGCGACGAAGCGGAGCGCGGCGAAAAGCAGCGGCGGGAAGTCCTCGAGCCCGACCTTGATCGGGACGAAGTTGAACCCCCAGAGGGCCGCGATCAGGGTCGCGAGCAGGACGTGACGTGGGCGCATATGGTCTGATGGTGGAGACCGGTTTGATTTAGGACAAGCTAGAAATACTTGACGGTTCGCTTTAGAGTTGCTTCATGCTCGATCTGGAACGACTCCGGGCACTGCACGCCGTCGCCGCGCACGGCTCGGTGAGCGCCGCCGCCGACGTCCTGCACGTCACCACCTCCGCGGTCTCCCAGCAGCTGGCCAAGCTGGAGCGCGAGACCGGGCAGAAGCTGCTGGAACGCCATGGCCGGGGCGTCCGGCTCACCGACGCCGCCGAACTCCTGGTCACCCATGCCGAACGCATCCTGTCGCTGGTCGAGCAGGCCCAGTCCGACCTGGAGGCCCACCGCGGCGCCGTCGTCGGGCAGTTGACCGTCGCCTCGTTCCCGACCGCCATCCGAGGCCTGTTCCCGCCCGCGCTGGCCGCGCTGCGCGCCGAGCACCCGGGGCTCCGCGTGCTGCTCCGCGAACTCGACCCCATGCAGAGCATGCCGCTCGTCGCGCGCGGCGACCTCGACGTGGCCGTCGTCCAGGACTGGAACAACGACCCGCTGCCGCTGCCCGAGGGCCTGCAGAAGGGCATCATCTGCGACGACCTCGCCGACGTCGCGCTGCCGCCCGACCATCCGCTCGCCGGACGCGACGAGATCGAGCTCAAGGAGCTGGCCGGCGACCCGTGGATCAGTTCGTCGGAGGAGAGCATCTGCTGCGACTGGCTGATCCGTACGCTGCGCTCCTTCGACAGCGAGCCCCGTATCGACCACATGGCCTACGAGTTCGCGACCCAGCTGTCGCTCGTCGCCGCCGGGCTCGGCAACACGATCCTCCCCCGCCTCGGCCGCTGCGACGTGCCGCCGGAGATCAGCGTCGTCTGCCTCAAAGAGCCCCTCAGCCGCCGCGTCTTCGCCGTCTGGCGCGAGGAGGCCGCCCGCCGCCCCGCCATCCGCGCCACCCTCGACTCCCTCCGCGCCGCCGCCGCTTCGGCCACCGGGACGCCCCGGGAGCCGTCCCCCCACATCACTTCAGCGCCTCCCGTCGCGCCGGAACGGGGTCCAGGAGCGGAGCCCCTGGCGGGGGGCGCGGGGGCGAGGAGCCCCCGCCAAGGTGTGCGACGCCCGGAACGGAGCGCCAGCGGAGTGCAGGGCGGCGTACACCGTCCCGGGGGGCGTGGGGGGTCGTCCCCCCACACCGGGTCGTCCCCCCACACCGGGTCGTCCCCCCACACCGGGTCGTCCCCCCACACCGGGTCGTCCCCCCACACCGGGGCCTCATGACCGGGTGGCACATCTCCGGCTTCACGCAGGTCCGGAGCCTGGGCGAGGGCGCGCAGGGGTCGGTGGTCCTGGCCCGGCACGACGAGACCGGCGGCCCGGTGGCGATCAAGTACCTGCCGCCGGAGGCCGACGAGCGGCACCGCGAGCGGATGGTCCACGAGGCCCGGATGCTCGGCCTGGTCCAGAGCCCGCACGTGGCGCGGCTGTACCGGCTCGTCCAGGGCGAGCAGGGCACCGCGATCCTCATGGAGGCGGTCGCGGGGGCCTCGCTCAAGGTCGTCCTGGAGCGGCACGGCGCGCTCGGCCCGGAGGCGGCGCTGACGGTCCTCAAGGGCTCGCTGCTGGGTCTGGCCGCGGCGCACGAGGTCGGCGTCGTCCATCGCGACTACAAGCCCGCCAACGTGGTCGTCCCGGCCGACGGCCGCAGCAAGCTCATCGACTTCGGCATCGCGACCCCCGAAGG
This sequence comes from Spirillospora sp. CA-294931, assembly GCF_050946795.1. Lineage (GTDB taxonomy): Bacteria > Actinomycetota > Actinomycetes > Streptosporangiales > Streptosporangiaceae > Spirillospora. The sequence goes on along the minus strand of NZ_CP192006.1, from coordinate 8,423,343 downwards.
CGACGAGGCGGGCGGCGCCGGGACGCCCTACTACATGGCGCCCGAGCAGTGGGCGCGGCACGTCGCGACCCCGGCCACCGACGTCTACGCGGCGACCTGCGTCTTCGTCGAATGCGTGACGGGCGAGCGCCCCTTCACCGGCAATCGGGACGCGCTGCGGGCGGCTCATCTGAACGAGCTGGTGCCCGTCGAAGGCGTCCCGGTGCCGCTGCGTCCCCTGGTGGCCCGGGGGATGGCCAAGCAGGCGGCGTTGCGCCCGTCCAGCGCGGCCCTGTTCGTCGACGAGCTGGAGCGGGTCGCCCACGAGACTTACGGGGACGGCTGGGAAGACCGTGGCATCCGCAAACTGGCCGCGTCCGCCGCCGCCCTGGCGGCGCTCTTCCCGATCGCCGCGACCATGGTCGCCCCCGGGACGGCCGCGGTCACGACGACCACCACCACCGCCGCGACCGGTGGCGCCCAGGCCCTGATCGGCTCCACCGCCGTCAAGATCGCGGCCACCGTCGGGGGAGTGGTGCTGGCGGCGGGCGGCGTGGTCGCCGTCCAGCAGTTCGCCACCCGGGACGAGGTCAAGTCGGCGGCGGGCCCCACGCCGACCGCCTCCCGCGTCGCGCTGACGCCCGTCAGCCAGTGCCGCGTGACCGACGAGCTCAACAGGGACCAGACGCCCAAGGGCACCCCCGCGTCCGTGCGGTTGCCCACCCAGGTGAAGCTCCCGTCCGGCGCGCGGATCTTCCAGTTCGCCAAGGACACCCGGGTCATCGGCCCCCCGGGCGAGTGCTCTGAGACCTCGGGCCACGCCTTCGCCACGTCCAGCGTGGGACGCCAACGGGCCGGCGTGGTCAGGCTCACCCGGCACTACACGATCAGCAGCCAGAACTCCGCGATCTGCTCCTACTTTCCCGACTCGCCGCAGGCCGCCAAGCTCCGTGGGACGCCGTGGGCCTGTGAGAACACGCCCGCGGCGATCACGAAGCTGGAGACGGGCGTTCCGGGCCTCCGTGCCGCGTTCGTCGCCACCAACGTCACCGGGGCCGAGACGCCGCCGTCCTCCTACACCGCCCTGCTCCTGGCGCTGCTCACCGACAAGGGCGCCTCGACCGAGCTCGACTGCGTCATGCCCTGGTCGAAGGCGTCCATCTGCACCGCCGCCTTCACGTACTGGTTCGCCGAGTCCACCGCCAAGCGGAACGTCCCCAAGGCGCAGCTCGACCGCGTCGCCAAGGCGATCGCCGCCCAGGTGGCCGCCTCGCGCCGCTGAGGCCGTGGCCCGCCTCCGGGCGCGAAATGCGATCATAGGAGGGTGATGTTCGAGCTGGTCGCCTGGTACGAAGCGGAGCCGGTCTCGCGCGAGCGGGCCGCCGAGACCGACTGGGAGCAGGCCGCGCCCCATCCCGGCGTCGCGGCCTTCGCCCAGGGGTTCGCCGAGCTGAGGCCCGGCACGGGCCTGCGGACCTCGGGGGACCGCTACGCCGTGGTCACGATGACCTCCGACGAGGCCGACGAGGTCTCCACCGAGGTCTACGCGCTGGCCAGAGCCCACGGGCTGACCTGCTACGACCCCGTCCGGCGCCTGGTGCACAACCTGCGGCCCACCGGCGCGTACCGCGACATGCAGCTCCACACCGGCGACGGTGTCGTCACCGTCGACCCCGACCTCGGGCTGGTGCGCGACGTCCTGGACGGCCTCGGCCCCGAGAACCCCTTCACGGCCCTGGTGGTCTTCGGGCATCACTTCATCCAGGTCTCACCCGAGCCCGGCGGGTATGAGATGGAATACAAGGACAGCGTTCGCGATCGGATGTACCGCACTCGTGTCGACGACCTGGAGGAGGTCCGCAGGGCCTTCGAAGAGTACGCACTGGACGACCGCGCGTTCCTCGACCGGCACCGCTGGGAACTCTGACCGGGGCGGGCGCCGGACGAGTGCGCCCGGGCGCGCCGGTACCCTGACCTCGCCATGACTGACACGACGATCGTTCATCTGCTGCGCCACGGCGAGGTCCACAACCCGGGCGGCATCCTCTACGGGCGCCTGCCCGGCTACCGGCTCAGCGAGGACGGCGTCCTCATGGCCAAGGCGGCCGCCAAGCACTTCGCCGAGCACGACGTCACCGCGCTGTTCTCCTCGCCGATGCAGCGGGCGCTGGAAACGGCCGCCCCGCTGGCCGAGGCGTTCGACCTGCCGGTGACGGTCGACGACCGGCTGATCGAGGCCGACAACCACTTCGAGGGCATGACCTTCGGCGTGGGCAAGGGGTCGCTGCGCCGCCCCGAGCACTGGCGGTACCTGGTCAACCCGTTCAAGCCGTCCTGGGGCGAGCCCTACACCGAGCTCGCGGCCCGGATGCGGGCGGTGGTGATTCGCGCCAGGGACGCCGCCCGGGGGCATCAGGCGGTCTGTGTCAGCCACCAGCTCCCCATCTGGATCCTGCGGCTGCACGCCGAGCGCCGCAGGCTCTGGCACCACCCGGTCAAGCGCGAATGCGGCCTGGCCAGCGTCACCAGCCTGACGTTCGAGGGCAGCAAGCTCGTCGGCGTCGGCTACGACGAACCGGCGGCGGGCCTGGCCAAGGGACCCAGTGTCGCCGGGGCCTGAACCGGGCGCTAAGTTGAGTACTACGTCTTGTAGTAGGAGGGTCCGTTGAGCCCCCGAGTCTCCCCCCTGTCCGCCCTCGCGGGCGCCGCCGCACTGTCGGCCGCGCTGGCGGGCTGCGCGGGCACCGACGCCCAGGGCGGCCCCGACGGCGGCGACAACCGCTTCATCGGCGGCGCGGGCAACGTCCAGGAGATCCGCCCCGCCGACCGCAAGCCCGCCCCCGACGGCGGGGCCGAGCGCCTCACCGGCGGTGAGATGCGCCTCAGCGAACTCAAGGGCAAGGTCACGGTCGTGAACTTCTGGGCCTCCTGGTGCGCCCCCTGCCGCGGCGAGGCCGCCTCGCTCCAGCAGGTCTACACCGAGAACAAGGGCAAGGGCGCCGACTTCCTCGGTGTCGCCTTCAAGGACAGCCGGGGCAACGCCCAGGCGTTCGAGCGCAAGTTCAAGATCGGCTACCCGAGCCTCTTCGACTCCTCGGGCCAGACGACGCTCGCCTTCCGCGACGTCCCGCCCAACGCCATCCCCACCACCCTCGTCCTCGACCGCCAGGGCCGCGTCGCCGCCCGCATCGTCGGCGCCACCACCTACTCCAAGCTCAACCCCCTCGTCACAAAGGTCCTCGCGGAAAAGTGATACTTGCCGCCGGGGTGAACGAGACGGTCACCAGTGGGTCGCTGTTGCTGGCGGCGCCGCTGGCGGCGCTGGCCGGGCTGGTCTCGTTCGTGTCGCCGTGCGTGCTGCCGCTGGTGCCGGGCTACCTGTCGTACGTCACGGGGATGACGGGGGCCGATCTGGCCGATCAGCGGCGGGGACGGGGACGTCTGCTGGCGGGGGCCGGGCTGTTCGTGGCGGGGTTCACCGTGGTGTTCGTCAGCGCCGGGGCGGCGTTCGGCGGCATCGGGCGGTGGCTGCTGGAGTACCAAGACCCGATCACCCGGGTGCTGGGCATCCTCACGATCGTCTTCGGGCTCGCGTTCATGGGGCTCGTCCCCGGGCTCCAGCGCACGTTCAAGTCCGGACGGCTGCCCCAGGCGGGGCTGGCCGGGGCGCCGCTGCTCGGCCTGCTGTTCGGCCTCGGCTGGACGCCCTGCATCGGCCCCACGCTCGCGGCCGTCCAGTCTCTGGCGATCTCCGAGGCCAGCGCGGGCCGGGGCGCGCTACTGTCGCTGGCGTACTGCCTCGGGCTCGGGCTTCCCTTCGTGGTGACGGCGCTGGCCTACCGCCGGGCGCTGGGCGCGTTCGGCGCGGTGAAGCGGCACTACGCGCTGGTCATGCGCATCGGCGGCGGGATGCTCGTGACGATCGGCCTGCTGCTGGTCACCGGCCTGTGGGGCGATCTGACCATCCAGATGAAGTCGTGGATCAGCGGCTTCGAGACGGTGATTTGAGATATGGCGAAGATGCCGGAGACCGAGGCCGAGCCGGAGCGTGAGGACGGCCCCCCGAAGGCCGAATCCGCCGAGAGCGAGCCGGAGGCCGGGACGCTGGCCGCCCCCGAGCGGCAGGCGGCCGAAGAGGTCCCCAGACCGAAGGGGCTGGGCCCGATCGGGTGGCTGCGCTGGGCGTGGCGGCAGCTGACCACCATGCGCACGGCGCTGATCCTGCTGTTCCTGGTGGCGCTGGGCGCGGTGCCCGGCTCGATCCTGCCGCAGCGGCCCCAGGCACCCGAGAAGGTCACGCAGTACTTCGCCGACCACAAGACGGTCGCCCCCTGGCTCGACCGCCTGTCGATGTTCGACGTGTTCGGCGCGCCCTGGTTCGCGGCGATCTACCTGTTGCTCTTCGTTTCGCTGGCCGGGTGCGTGATCCCGCGCGCGGGCAAGCACTACGCGGCGATGCGGGCCCGTCCCCCGGCGGCGCCGCGCAACCTGTCGAGGCTGCCCCAGTCGGAGAAGTACGAGACCGACGCGTCCCCCGAAGACGTCCTGGCCGAGGCCGGGAAGGTCCTGCGCAAGCGCCGTTTCCGGGTCGACACGGCGGCGGGCAAGGGGTCGGTGGCCTCCGAGAAGGGCTACCTCGGCGAGACCGGAAACCTGATCTTCCACCTGGCGCTGCTCGGGCTGCTGTTCGCGCTCGGCACCGGCAAGCTGTACGGCTACCGGGGCGACGTGCTGCTGACCGAGGGCAGGTCGTTCGCCAACGCGCTGTCGATGTACGACCAGTTCGACCCCGGCAGCCGGTTCTCCTCCGGCGACCTCGAACCGTTCTCGATCACCCTGGACGACTTCAAGGCCGAGTACCAGACCAAGGGTCCCAAGCGCGGGCAGGCCACCGACTTCCTGGCCAAGATGCGGGTCCGCGAGACGCCGACGTCCAAGGAGAAGTCCTACAACCTTCGGGTGAACCACCCGCTCGGGGTCGGCGGCGCCAAGGTCTACCTGCTCGACCACGGCTATGCTCCGACGTTCACCGTGCGCGACGCCAAGGGCAACATCGCGTTCCAGGACTCCGTGCCCTGCCTGGCGATGGAGCCGCGCAACCTGACCTCCGAATGCATCATCAAGGCACCGGACGCCGAGCCCGAGCAGCTGGCCTTCTACGGCATCATCTGGCCGACGGCGATGGCCGATTCGACCGGCAAGCAGGTCGTCTCGGCCTTCCCCGCTCCGCTGCGCCCGGTCGTGACTATCTCGGCGTTCAAGGGCGACATCGGCCTGAACTCCGGGACGCCGCAGTCGGTGTACCAGTTGCCCGCGCTGAAGGACGGCAAGCTCGTCCCCATCAAGGACGGGCAGAAGCTGCTGGAGCCCGGCGAGACCCTCAAGCTGCCCGGCAACGCCGGGTCGATCACCTTCGACGGGCTCAAGGAGTGGGCGAGCCTGTCGGTCCATCGCGACCCGGGGCGCGTCCCCGCGCTGATCGCGTCCATCCTGGCGGTGGCCGGCGTGGCCGCCTCGTTCATGGTCCGGCGCCGCAGGGTGTGGGTCCGTGCGAGCGCCGGAGAGGGCGGGCGTACGGTTGTGGAGGTCGGCGGGCTCACGCTCGGCAACCCGACCTCGGAGTTCGACGACATCGTGGCCGCCCTGCGCGGCCCCCGGGAGGACGGGCCGGACGATCGTCCCGCCGCCCCTCCCACCGACCTGACCGGCGAGCCCGGCACCGACCAGGAACCTAAGGAGGGACGCGAGTGAGCAGTGCCGATCTCGCGAACCTGAGCGACAAGCTCATGCTGACCACCGTCGTGCTCTACATCGTCGCGATGCTGGCCTACGCGGCCGACCTCGGCTTCGGCCGGCGCGGCGCGGTGTCCGGCGCGGACGAGAAGGCGGAGGCCGAGGCCAAGGTCCTGGTGGGCGCCGCGGGCGCCGAAGCGGCCGCCGAGACGCCGGGAGCCGCCGCGACGGGAACCGCCGGGGCGGAATCCGGCGCCGGGACGCATGACGACGCTCAGACCGACGACGAGACGCCCAGCCGCGTAATGGAATGGGCCCGGCTGGCCGTCCTGCTGAACATCCTCGGCTGGGGAGCGCACCTCGGGGTCATCGTGTCCCGGGGGGCGGCGGTCTCCCGCTGGCCGTGGGGCAACATGTACGAGTTCCTCACCGCCATCGCCTTCGCCGCCGTGACGGCCTACCTGGTGGTGCTGTGGCGCTACAAGGCCCGTTTCCTCGGGGCGTTCGCGATGCTGGCGGCGGTCATCGCGCTCGGCGTCGCCAACATCTGGCTGTACGACGAGGCGGGCTCGGTCGTCCCGGCGCTCAACTCGTACTGGATCGCCATCCACGTCTCCGCCGCGATCATCGCGACCGGCGCGTTCTCGGTCGCGGGCCTGTCCACGATCCTCTACCTGATCAAGGAGCGGCGGCTCGCCCGGAACGCCGTCCCCGAGGGCGGGGTGCTCGCGCGCTTCCCGGCCACCGAGGCGCTCGACCGGCTGTCGCTGCGCGTGACGATGTTCGCCTTCCCGATCTGGACGGCGGCGATCGTCATGGGCGCCATCTGGGCCGACGAGGCATGGGGCCGCTACTGGGCCTGGGACCCCAAGGAGACCTGGTCGTTCATCACCTGGATCGGGTACGCCGCCTACCTGCACGCGCGGTCGACGGCCGGCTGGAAGGGCCGCAAGGCCGCGATCCTGTCGCTGGTCGCCTTCGCCGCGCTGCTGTTCAACTTCTTCGGCGTGAACTACCTGTTCTCCGGCCTGCACTCCTACGCGTAGAGAAGTCCCGCGTCATTCCTCGCCGCGCAGGCGGCGGTCGAGGTCGCGCAGGAACGCCGGATCGTCCTCGGGGCCCTTGGGTGCTGTACCCAGGGGTCCCGAGGCATGTCGCGGGCCTTGGCGGGACGCGCCCGTCCGGGCCCGTCCCAGCATCAGCCACAGCACCGCCCCGGGCAGCAGCCCGAGCAGGACGACCAGGATCCAGCCGAACTTGGGAAGGTGCCGGACCTCGGCCTCGTCGGTTCCGAGCACGTCGAAGAGCGAGAAGAGCCAAACTCCGACCATGATGAGGGCGAGCAGCACAAACGCCATGCCCCGAGGGTAGACGTTGACTGGGTGGGGATGACGGCTTGTCGGGTTGCGGCTTACTCTGCCTCGGGGGCCCGTCGCCGTTGAGACCGGGGCCCGCTGACTGAGGAGCCTGATGCGGTTCAAAGGCATCCACCGAAAGACCCGGGATTCGGGGGACGCGGCGTACGCGCCGTCGCCGCCCGACCCCGGCCCGCGCGCCGAGCCGCGGCGCGTCCGGCCGCGCAGCAACCAGCCGCGCGACCGGTTCGGCCGGTTCCGCAAGGCCGGGCGCGACGACGACTACGCGCTGGGGCCGGGTCCCGACGTGCCCGATGACACCCGGGGCACGGCCGATACGGGACGGCGACGTCCCGGGCGGCGCAGGGCCGGGCGGGCCACCGAGGTCAAGGGCCTCTCCTGGCGCGACTTCGAACTCGACGAGGAGCAGGCGCACCGGGTCGAGCCGCATCCGCCGGGAACGCCGCGCCTGGGCGACGGGCGGCGGCACTGCGGGGTGCTCGAAGACATCATCGTCCGGCAGTGGGACGTCCGGCAGGGGCCGCCCACACCCGAGGTGATCCGCGCCGTCGACAGCCTGGCCATGCTGCCCGACGGGCTGAAGGAGAAGCTCGCGGGCGGGCTCGACGGCATCTATGTCGGGCCGGGAGGCGTCCCTCAGCTGGACGACATGGGCCACCTCAGAGACCGGCCGCTGCCGTCCGGCCGGGCGACCTGGGACATCTGCGCGGGCGCCTACGGCGACCGCAAGATCGTCGTGGGCGACCGGCCCTCGCCGACCCCGGACGTGATGATGCACGAGGTCGGGCACGCGCTCGACGACATCGACGGCGGTGACGGCGGATGGACCTCCGACAGCCCGGCGTTCGTCGCGCTGTACGACATGTGCCGGCCGCACCTCGCCAGCGAGTTCCACCAGCAGCCCGACGCCCTCGGCCGCCGGGAGTTCTTCGCCGACGCCTTCGCCGCGATCTCCGCGCGGCAGCGTCCGGCACTGGTGGATATGCTCGCCGGCAACATCCGTGCCGCTCTTGATGTCATGCTCTTCTTCAACCGCAGATTCGGAATCTGATGGCGACCGGCGACGACGAACCGTACCGAAGGTGATCGACGATGTACGTGATCCGGCTTCCCGACGGCACGCTCCGGGTCCCTCACAGCGTTCTCTCCGACCCCCGCGAGGGGAGCGACGAGGGGCTGATCATCGCCCAGGCGTATGTGGAGATCGGGCCCGGCGACCCCGAGTACGACAGGCTCGTGGGCCAGTCGGTCACCGAAGAGGAGCTGGAGGACAAGCGCCGCAGGTGGCGTGACGAGGATGCGGACCTGTTGCGGACGTTCGAGGAGTGGAAGGCGAGCCGGCCTGAGGAGTAGCCGGCCCGATGCGGGTGAACCTTCGTGTGGGCCCCGTATACGGGGGATCGTGAGGGGATCGGCGGCGCGTGCGCGCGGGCCGTCCCGGAGTCAGCGCGCCGACGAGTGCTCGGCGACGGGCTCCTCCCCGCGCAGCAGCGCGTGCACTTCGGACTCGCGGAAGCGGCGGTGGCCCCCGGGAGTGCGGATGCTGCTGATCCGGCCGGCAGCCGCCCAGCGGGTGACCGTCTTAGGATCGACCCTGAAGAGGGCGGCGACCTCTCCGGGGGTCAGCAGGCGCTCGCTCGTGCTCTCCACGTTTCTTCTCCCCCTTTGTCCCGCTCTCGGCGCGGGTGGACTGTTTCCCAGTGTGGCGGGTCAAGACCGATTTCTCCCTTGTTTTCGCAAAAGATCACACTGGGTAACCGTCTGAACAGGCAGGATAACGGGAAGTAAACGTGGCATTGAGCACATCGGTCACGTTGATCTCTTCGAGTACGTCCCGCACCCCACCGGAATGCCCGTTAACGGTCCCTTCGTGCAAGCGAATAGTCTCCAGGCATGCCTGATCTTGTGCCCTTCGCGGAGATCGAGCGGGCCTCACGACGCCTCTCCGGGGTCGCCCTGCGGACGCCGCTGGTCTCGTTTCCCATGCCCGGACCGGCCGACGGTCCGCAACTGCTGGTCAAGGCCGAATCGCTCCAGCCCATCGGCGCATTCAAACTCCGCGGCGCCTACTCCGCCATCGCCGCCCTTCCCAAAGAGGAACGCGAGCGCGGTGTTGTCGCCCACTCCAGTGGTAACCACGCTCAGGCGGTCGCCTATACGGCGCGGCGGCTCGGCATTCGCGCGGTGCTGGTCGTCCCGCACACCACGCCCAAGGTGAAGGTTCAGGCGTGTATCGCGCATGGCGCCGAAGTCGTTTTCGTGGAACCCACGATGGAGGACCGGATCGCCACGGCCGAAAAGCTCGCCGCGGCGCACGGCCTCGCCCTGATCCCGCCCTTCGACGATCCCCGGATCATCGCGGGACAGGGGACCATCGGACGCGAAATCGTCGATGACCGTCCCGACACGGAAGTGGTACTTGTCCCTATCAGTGGGGGCGGCCTCATCGCGGGCATCGCGACCGCCGTCAAGATCCTCGACCCCTCGATCAAGGTGATCGGCGTCGAACCGGAACTGGCCGCCGACGCCCGCGCCTCGTTCCGCGCGGGCGAGCCGGTGTCGTGGCGTCCGGAGGACACCCGCCGAACCATCGCCGACGCCCTGGTGGCCCAGCGCGTGGGCGACCTGACCTTCGCCCACATCCGCGAGTACGTGGACGACATCGTCACCGTCTCCGAGGACGAGATCCGCGACGCCATGCGGCGGCTGGCCCTGTCGGCCCGCCTGATCGCCGAACCCGGCGGCGCCGTCGCGACCGCCGCCTTCCTCTCCCGCCGCGACGACCTGCCCGCCGCCCGCACGTATGTCTCCGTCCTGTCCGGGGGCAACGTCGACCCGGCCCTCCTCCAGGAAGTTCTGAGCGGGGGATAAACTCGTATCCGTCATGCGCTCCGTATTCCTTTACACCGCGGCCCGGTTCGGGATCTTCCTCGCCACGGCGGGCATCCTGTTCCTGTTCGGCGCGCGCGACCTGCTGCTGCTGGGTCTGGCCGTGCTGATCAGCGGTGTCATCAGCTTCGTCCTGTTGTCGCGCCAGCGCGACGCCATGTCCGCCGCCGTCGTCACCGGCGTCCGCGGCGGCCGCGCCAAACTCGACAAGTCCAGAACCAGCGAAGACGCCTGACCCACTCGCCCCCGATCGGACGGGACGTGCGGTGGCTGGTTGTCGCTGGTGGTGCGGGGTGGCCCGCTTCTCTGTGATCTGTGGTTGTTCGGCGGGTTTCCGGCTCGGGGTTGCGATGGGTTTTCCACAGATGGCCGGGCGGGCGCGGAGTGGGGTCGCGGGCCTTCTAGGCTGGGGGCATGACCCGCGCCTCACTTGACAAGCAGCCCGCCGACGTCGCGGCGATGTTCGACCGCACGGCCGACCGGTACGACCTGCTCAACAGCCTGATGACCGGCGGGCTCGACCGCCGGTGGCGGCATGAGGTCGTGCGGGCGGTCGGCGCGCGGCGGGGCGAGCGCGTCCTCGATCTGGCCGCGGGCACGGGGACGTCGTCGGTTCCGTTCGCCGAGGCCGGTGCCGAGACGGTGGCCTGCGACTTCTCGCTGGGCATGCTCCGGGTCGGCATGCAGAGGCAGCGGGACGTGCGGGGGCTGAGCTTCGTGGCGGGCGACGCGCTGCGCCTGCCGTTCGCCGACGCGTCCTTCGACGCGGTGACGATCTCGTTCGGTCTGCGCAACGTCTCCGACACCGGCAAGGCCCTGCGCGAGCTGCGGCGGGTGACCAAGCCGGGTGGGCGCCTGCTGGTCTGCGAGGTCAGCCATCCCACCAATCCGCTGCTGCGGTTCGGGCACCGCACGCATCTGAAGGTGGGGTTGCCCACGCTGGCGCGGGTCAGCTCCAATCCCGATTCCTACCGATATCTCGCCGAGTCGACGCTCGCCTGGCCCGATCAGGCGCAGCTGGCGCGGCGCCTGCAGGACGCGGGCTGGAACGAGGTCCGCTGGCGCGATCTGACACTCGGGGTAGCGGCGATGCACCGGGCGACCAACCCCGGGTGAACAAGCGGGTCCGAGCCGCCCCAGGGGTTTCGGACCGGTCCAAAACCGAGGTGGCCGAGAGGTACCCACGGGCCGCCACAAAGGAATAGACTCCCCACCGGATCCTTGTGAAGTACTTCACAAGCGAACGAGCTAAAGAGGAACGCTGTGACCGAGTCCACCCGACACGCAGACGTCATCGTCGTCGGGGCCGGCCCCGCCGGGGCGGCGACCGCCTACTGGCTGGCCCAGGCAGGGCAGGACGTCCTGCTCCTGGAGAAGGCCACGTTCCCGCGCGACAAGATCTGCGGCGACGGGCTCACCCCCCGGGCCGTCCGCGCGCTCATCGGCATGGGCGTCGACATCAACGCCCCCGGCTGGGCCCGCAACAAGGGTCTGCGCATCTACGGGGGCGGCGTCAAGGTCGAGCTGCCCTGGCCCGAGCTGGCCAGCTTCCCCGACTTCGGCCTCGTCCGCACCCGTATGGACCTCGACCAGCTGCTGGCCGAGCACGCCGCCAAGGCCGGCGCCCGGCTTCTTCAGGGCTGCAACGTCCAGGGCCCGATCCTGGACGAGCGCACCGACCGCATCATCGGCGTCACCGCCAAGTACGAGGGCGAGGAGGTCGAGTTCCGCGCGCCGCTGGTCGTCGCGGCCGACGGCAACTCCACCCGCCTGTCGCTGTCGATGGGGCTCGAACGGCGCGACGACCGTCCGATGGGCGTCGCCGTCCGCCGCTACTACGAGACTCCGCGCCACACCGACGAGTACATGGAGGCGTGGCTCGAACTCTGGGACGGCCAGCGCCTGCTCCCCGGGTACGGCTGGGTCTTCCCCGTCGGCGACGGCACCTCCAACGTCGGGCTCGGCCTGCTCAACACCAGCAAGTCGTTCCAGAACGTCGACTACCGGGGCATGCTCAAGGGCTGGTGTTCGAGCATGCCCGAGGAGTGGCAGTTCGACGAGGACCACGCCACCGGCCCGATCCGGGGCGCCGCGCTGCCGATGGGCTTCAACCGGCAGCCGCACTACACCCGGGGCATGCTGCTCGTCGGCGACGCGGGCGGCATGATCAACCCGTTCAACGGCGAGGGCATCGACTACGCGCTGGAGTCGGGCCGCCTGGCCGCCGACATCATGGTGCAGGCGCTGGCGCGCAGCACCCCCGCGCAGCGCGAGCGCACGCTGTACGAGTACCCGCGCATCCTGAAGGACGAGCACGGCGGCTACTTCACCCTGGCCCGGGTCTTCGTCCAGGCCATCGGTGACCCAAGAGTGATGAAGTTCCTCACCGCACACGGCCTGCCGCACCCTACGCTGATGCGTTTCACGCTGAAGCTTCTGGCGAACCTCACCGATCGCCGGGGCGGCGACGCGATGGACCGCGTGATCAACGCCATGCAGAAGGTGGCGCCCGCGGCATGAACCTGCCGAAGTTCCCACCCCCGGAGGGGAGTGCTATTGATCACCTTGGCTAGGGTGGCGACCCGTGTCCGTGACCGGAGTCACGGATCGGTCAGGGGTCACGCCACCGTGGCGCGTCCGTCCGGCGCCCCGTACCGCCCCATGAGCGGTGGGCAACATCGGCGGGGACGCGTCCCGTACAGCGTCGTACGTACCGAGGAGAGGCAGTAGAGACATGGATCTCTATATCCCGATCATCGTGCTTGGGGTGCTCGCTTTCGTCTTCGCGGCGGGTTCGGTGGCGATGGCCGCCCTGACGGGGCCCAAGCGCTGGAACCGCGCGCGGCTCGACGCCTACGAGTGCGGGATCGAGCCGACCCCCCAGCCTGTCGGCGGCGGGCGGTTCCCCGTGAAGTACTACCTGACGGCGATGCTCTTCATCGTCTTCGACATTGAGATCATCTTCCTTTATCCCTGGGCGGTCGCCTTCGACCATCTGGGAATTTTCGGCTTGGTGGAGATGGTGCTGTTCATCCTCACCGTGCTCGTGGCGTACGCCTACATCTGGCGTCGCGGTGGTTTGGAGTGGGACTGATATGGGACTAGAGGAAAAACTCCCGAGCGGCTTCCTGCTGACCACGGTCGAGCAGCTCGCCGGATGGGGACGTAAGAGCTCGGTCTGGCCGGCCACCTTCGGCCTGGCCTGCTGCGCCATCGAGATGATGGCCACCGGCGACCCCCGGCACGACTTCTCCCGCTGGGGGATGGAACGCGCCTCGGCCACCCCCCGGCAGGCCGACCTGATGATCGTCGCGGGCCGGGTGAGCCAGAAGATGGCGCCGGTGCTGCGGCAGATCTACGACCAGATGACCGAGCCCAAGTGGGTCATCGCGATGGGCGTCTGCGCGTCCTCGGGCGGCATGTTCAACAACTACGCGATCGTCCAGGGCGTCGACCACGTCGTCCCCGTCGACATCTATTTGCCCGGCTGCCCGCCGCGGCCCGAGATGCTGATCGACGCGATCCTCAAGCTGCACGACAAGATCCAGAACACCAAGCTGGGGGCGCAGCGCGCCAAGCAGGTCCAGGAGCTCGAAGAGGCCAAGCGCCGCCAGCTCCCGCTGCTCGGACAGGGGACGATCTGATGAGCTCCCAGCACCCCGAGCAGCAGGCCGAGCAGGCCGCCGACCAGCTCCCGGCCCAGGCCGAGGAGGAGCGCCGCGAGCAGCCCGTCGCCCGTATGGGCATGTTCGGCGCCAAGACGACCGGTGACACCTCCGGATACGGCGGGCTCGTCGTCCGGCAGTCGCCGAAGCTGTCGTCCCCCCGTCCTTACGGGGGCCCGGACGGCGCGGGCGAGCCCGGCGAGTTCGACGAGGTCGCCGACACGCTGGAGAGCGTCCTGCCGGGCTTCGGCGACGCGATCGAGCGCGTCGTCGTCCACCGTGGCGAGCTGACCTTCGTCGTCCGGCGCGAGAAGCTCCCCGAGGTCGCCCAGCGCATGCGCGACGAGCCCACGCTCCGCTTCGAGCTGTGCACAGGCGTTTCCGGCGTGCACTACCCCAAGGACGAGGGCGCCGAGCTGCACGCGGTCTACCACCTGCTCTCGATGACCCACAACCGCCGCGTGCGCCTCGAGGTCACCTGCCCGGACGCCGACCGGCACATCCCGTCGCTGGTGGCGGTCTATCCCACCAACGACTGGCACGAGCGCGAGACCTTCGACTTCTTCGGCATCGTCTTCGACGGCCACCCCGCGCTCACCCGCATCCAGATGCCCGACGACTGGGTCGGCCATCCGCAGCGCAAGGACTACCCCCTCGGCGGCATCCCCGTCGAGTACCGCGGGGCCGAGATCCCCCCGCCGGACGAGAGGCGGTCGTACTCATGACCGCACGCGGGCTGCGCGGCGAGCGCAGCGACCAGACAGCGGGCCCGGCGGGAAGCCTGCGACCGGAGCGACGAGGCAGGCCGTCGCGAGTGGACGGCTGCGAGCCGCCGAGCGTAGCGAGGCAAATGTGAGCAGTACCAAATACACCGAGTACGACGCGTACGCCGCCGACGAGGCGGCCGAGGGCCGCGTCTTCGACGTCGGCGGCCAGGACTGGGACCAGGTGATCGCGGGAGCCGAGGACCTCGGCGACGAGCGGCTGGTCGTCAACATGGGGCCGCAGCACCCGTCCACGCACGGCGTGCTCCGCCTCATCCTGACGCTCGACGGCGAGACGGTGAACGAGTGCCGGGTGGCCATCGGCTACCTGCACACGGGCATCGAGAAGAACATGGAGTTCCGCACCTGGACGCAGGGCACCACGTTCTGCACCCGGATGGACTACCTGGCGCCGATCTTCAACGAGACCGCCTACAGCCTGGGCGTGGAGAAGCTCCTCGGGGTCACCGAGCAGATCCCCGAGCGGGCCCAGATCATCCGCGTGATGATGATGGAGCTCAACCGGATCTCCTCGCACCTGGTGGCGATCGCCACGTTCGGCCTGGAGCTGGGCGCGACGACGGTCATGCTCAACGGGTTCGTCGAGCGCGAGTACACCCTCGACCTGTTCGAGGAGATCTCGGGCCTGCGGATGAACATGGCCTACGTCCGTCCGGGCGGTGTCGCGCAGGACCTGCCGAGCGGTGCGCTCAGCAAGGTCCGCGACTACCTCGAGCGGATGCCCGAGCGGCTCCGCGCCCTGCGCAAGCTGATGGACGCCAACCCCGTCTACCTGGCCCGGACGAAGGACGTCGCCTACCTCGACCTCACCGGGTGCATGGCGATGGGCGTCACCGGCCCGGTGCTGCGCGCGACCGGCCTGCCGTGGGACCTGCGCAAGTCGCAGCCCTACTGCGGCTACGAGACCTACGACTTCGAGGTGGCCACCCAGGACACCTGCGACGTCTACGGCCGCTACCTGGTCCGCATGAAGGAGATGGAGGAGTCCCTCAAGATCGTCGAGCAGTGCGCCGACCGGCTGCAGACGGTCAAGGGACCGGTGATGATCGAGGACAAGAAGATCGGCTGGCCCGCCCAGCTGGCCATCGGCGCGGACGGCATGGGCAACTCGCCCCGCCACATCGCGCACATCATGGGCACCTCGATGGAGGCCCTGATCCACCACTTCAAGCTGGTGACCGAGGGCTTCCGCGTCCCGGCCGGCCAGGTGTACTCGGCCGTCGAGTCCCCGCGCGGGGAACTGGGCGTCCACCTGGTCAGCGACGGCGGCACCCGCCCCTACCGGGCGCACTTCCGCGACCCGTCCTTCACCAACCTCCAGGCCACGCCCGCCATGGCGGAGGGCGGCATGATCGCCGACGTCATCGCCGCCGTCGCCAGCATCGACCCCGTCATGGGAGGTGTCGACCGGTGAGCGCGACGACACGAGGCCGGGGCGGCACACTCGCCCCGAGCCCGATGGCTGCGCGGGACGGCATCGGCCCCCGTCGCGGCGGGTTTCGACCGGTCGGCGAAGCGACACGAAGGCGGGGCGGCGCGTTCGCTCCGAGCCTGATGGCTGCGCGGGACGGCATCGACCCCCGTCACGGCGGATTTCGACCGGTCGGCGAAGCGACGCGAGGGCGGGGCGGCGCGCTCGCCGTGAGCTCCAGGGGCGCGATCGACGGCGTCGACCACGTGATGGGAGGTCGGCCGGTGAGCGCGACGACACGATTGGTGAGCGGGACGGTGCGGTCGGGTGGCATGATCGCGCGGGGTCCGGTGGACGGCGTCGAGCCCGTCATGGCGAGTGCCGGTCAGGCACGTGGTGGCCGCTCGCCGCGGCCGAGGAGCGCGACCAGGGAGGTCCAGGCGTGACTTACGAGCCCGAGATCCTGGCGTCCCTGGAACGGGACGCCAAGGACATCATCGCGCGGTATCCGAAGCCGCGCTCGGCGCTGTTGCCGATGCTGCATCTGGTGCAGTCGGTGGACGGCCACATCACCCAGGACGGCATCGAGTTCTGCGCCGACCAGCTCGGGATCACCGCGGCGCAGGTGACCGGGGTCTCGACGTTCTACACGCAGTACAAGCGCGAGCCGGTCGGCGAGTATCACGTGGGCGTGTGCATCAACACGCTCTGCGCGGTCATGGGCGGCGACCAGATCTGGAACGAGCTGAGCGAGCACGTGGGGGTGGGCCACGACGAGGCCACGCCGGACGGCAAGGTCAGCCTTGAGCGGATCGAGTGCAACGCGGCCTGCGACTTCGCCCCGGTGATGACGGTGAACTGGGAGTTCTTCGACAACATGACCCCCGAGAAGGCCAAGGGGCTGGTCGACGACCTGCGGGCGGGCCGCGAGGTGGCCCCCACGCGCGGGCCCGGCGGGGTCTGCTCGTGGAAGGAGGCGTCCCGGGTGCTGGCGGGCTTCCCCGACGGCCGGGCGCACGAGGGCGTCCAGGCCGGTCCGGAGTCGCTGGTCGGCCTGGAACTGGCCAAGGAGCGCGGCTGGACCGCGCCCGAGCCCGGGTCCGACGGGGAGGTACGGGCATGACGACGCTGACTCCGGTCCTCACCAAGAACTGGGACCAGGCCGACTCGTTCACGCGCGCGGCGTATGAGCGCGAGGGCGGCTACAAGGCGATGCGCACGGCGTTCGGCCTGGAGCCGGACGCGATCGTCCAGGCGGTGAAGGACTCCGGCCTGCGCGGCCGCGGCGGCGCGGGCTTCCCCACCGGCATGAAGTGGGGGTTCCTGCCGCCGACCAGCCCGAACCCGCGCTACCTGGTGGTGAACGCGGACGAGTCCGAGCCGGGCACGTGCAAGGACATCCCGCTGATGATGGCCAACCCGCACGTGCTGATCGAGGGCGTGATCATCAGTTCCTACGCGATCAGGTCGAACCACGCGTTCATCTACGTGCGCGGCGAGGTGCTGCATGTGATCCGCCGCCTCCAGCAGGCGGTGGCCGAGGCGTACGAGGCCGGTTACCTCGGCAAGGACATCCTGGGGACGGGTTACGACCTCGACCTGGTCGTGCACACCGGCGCCGGCGCCTACATCTGCGGCGAGGAGACGGCGCTGCTCGACTCCCTCGAAGGGTTCCGCGGCCAACCTCGGCTCAAGCCTCCCTTCCCGGCGGTGGCGGGCCTGTACGGCGGGCCCACTGTGATCAACAACGTGGAGTCGATCGCCTCGGTTCCCTCGATCGTCGAGCACGGCGCCGACTGGTTCGCCTCGATGGGCACCGAGAAGTCGCAGGGCTACGGCATCTTCTCGCTGTCGGGCCACGTGACGCGGCCCGGGCAGTACGAGGCGCCGCTGGGCATCACGCTGCGCGAGCTGCTCGACATGGCCGGCGGCATCCGCGAGGGGCACCGGCTGAAGTTCTGGACGCCTGGCGGCTCGTCCACCCCGATCTTCACCGAGGAGCACCTCGACGTTCCGCTGGACTTCGAGTCCGTCGGCGCGGCGGGGTCCATGCTCGGTACGCGGGCGCTGCAGATCTTCGACGAGACGACCTGCGTGGTGCGGGCCGTCCTGCGCTGGTCGGAGTTCTACGCGCACGAGTCGTGCGGCAAGTGCACGCCGTGCCGCGAAGGCACCTACTGGTACAAGAAGATGCTCAAGCGTCTGGAGGCCGGTCAGGGCGAGGAGGCCGATCTGGAGACGCTCCTCGACCTGTCCGACAACATCCTGGGCCGGTCGTTCTGCGCGCTGGGCGACGGCGCGACCAGCCCGGTCGTCTCGTCGATCAAGCTGTTCCGCGACGAGTACCTCCAGCACTTCGAGCAGGGCGGCTGTCCCTTCGACCCGGCCGCCTCCACCCTCTGGGGAGGTGCCTCCCGATGACCGTCACCAAGGACGAGTCCGCCGTCGAGAAGACCGAGATGGTCCCGGTCACCATCGACGGTTTCGAGATCGAGGTGCCCAAGGGCACCCTGATCATCCGGGCCGCCGAGCTGCTGGGCATCCAGATCCCGCGCTTCTGCGACCATCCGCTGCTCGACCCGGTCGGGGCCTGCCGCCAGTGCCTGGTGGAGATCCCCGACGCGGGCAACGGGCGGGGGATGCCCAAGCCGCAGGCGTCCTGCACGACCGCGGTGATGCCGGGCATGGTCATCAAGACCCAGCTCACCTCGCCGGTCGCCGACAAGGCGCAGCACGGCGTGATGGAGCTGCTGCTGATCAACCACCCGCTCGACTGCCCGATCTGCGACAAGGGCGGCGAGTGCCCTTTGCAGAACCAGGCGATGTCCAACGGGCGCGGCGAGACGCGGTTCACCGAGGCCAAGCGGACCTTCCCCAAGCCGATCCCGCTGTCGACCGAGGTCCTGCTCGACCGCGAGCGCTGCATCCAGTGCGCGCGGTGCACGCGGTTCTCCGACCAGATCGCCGGGGACGCGTTCATCGACCTGTTCGAGCGGGGCGCCAAGGAGCAGGTCGGCGCGGCCGACGGCAAGCCGTTCCAGTCGTACTTCTCGGGCAACACCGTGCAGATCTGCCCGGTGGGCGCGCTCACCGGCGCGGCCTACCGGTTCAGGTCCCGGCCGTTCGACCTGGTGTCGGCGCCGAGCACCTGCGAGCACTGCGCGGCGGGCTGCGCGCTGCGCACCGACCACCGCCGGGGCAAGATCACCCGGCGGCTGGCCGGGGACGACCCGCAGGTGAACGAGGAGTGGAACTGCGACAAGGGCCGCTGGGCGTTCACCTACGCCACCCAGCCCGACCGCCTCACGCACCCGCTCGTCCGCAACGAGGAGGGCGTGCTGGAGCCGGCGTCCTGGCCCGAGGCGCTGGCGGTGGCGGCGCGCGGGCTCGCGGCGGCGCGCGGCAATGCCGCGGTGCTGACCGGCGGACGCGTGACGCTTGAGGACTCCTACGCCTACGCCAAGTTCGCGCGGGTCGCGCTCGGCACCAACGACGTCGACTTCCGCGCGCGGACGCACAGCCGGGAGGAGGCCGACTTCCTGGCCTCGTCGGTGGCGGGACGTCCGATCGAGGTCTCCTACACCGACCTGGAGAACGCTCCGGCGGTGCTGTTGGCCGGTTTCGAGCCGGAGGAGGAGTCGGCGATCGTCTTCCTGCGGCTGCGCAAGGCGTTCCGCAAGGGCCTGAGGGTCTTCGCGGTGGCGCCGTTCGCGACGCGGGGCCTGGAGAAGGTCGGCGGGACGCTGCTGCCCGCCGCCCCGGGCGCCGAGGCCGACGTGCTGGGCGACCTGGTCACCGGCGGCGACCTGCCGCAGGGCACGATCATCATGGTCGGCGA
The DNA here is from genome assembly GCF_050946795.1 of Spirillospora sp. CA-294931. Lineage (GTDB taxonomy): Bacteria > Actinomycetota > Actinomycetes > Streptosporangiales > Streptosporangiaceae > Spirillospora. The sequence goes on along the minus strand of NZ_CP192006.1, from coordinate 8,403,667 downwards.
GCGGCTGGCCGCGAGCCCGGGCGCGCTGTCGAGCGCGGTCCGGCTGGCCCGGGCCAACGGCGGACGGCTGGCGTGGGTGCCGCGCCGGGCGGGGGAGCGGGGCGCGATCGAGGCCGGGGCGCTGCCCGGGCTGCTGCCGATCGGACGTCCCGTCTCCGATCCCGACGCGCGCGCGGAGGTCGCCCGCACCTGGGGCGTGGCCGAGCTTCCCACGGCGCCGGGACGCGACACCGCCGCCATCGTCGCGGCCGCCGCGGCCGGTGAGATCGGCGCGCTGCTGGTCGGCGGCGTCGACCCCTACGACCTGCCCGACCCCGAGGCGGTGCTCGCGGCGCTGGCGGCGACACCGTTCGTGGTGAGCCTGGAGCAGCGGGTCAGCGCGGTCACCGACCGCGCCGACGTGGTGCTGCCGGTCGCGGCCGTCGCCGAGAAGTCGGGGACGTTCGTCAACTGGGAGGGCCGGGGACGCCACTTCGACGTGGTGCTCAAGACCGCCGGAAAGATGTCCGACCTGCGGGTCCTCGACATCCTGGCGGGCGAGCTCGACGTCCATCTGGGCCTGCCGGGGCCCGAGGCGGCGCGGCGCGAGCTGACCGACCTCGGCGCCTACCGGGGCGAGCGTCCGGCGGCGCCGGCGGTCTCGCCGGAGGCCAGGCCGCAGCCGGGTCCCGGCGAGGCGGTGCTGTCGACGTGGCGGATGCTGCTCGACGGGGGCCGCATGCAGGACGGCGAGCCGTACCTGGCGGGCACCGCCAGGCCCGCGGTCGTCCGGCTCTCGGCCGCGACCGCCGCCGAGATCGGCGCGGGCGACACCGTCACGGTCTCGACCGCGCGCGGCTCGGTCACGCTGCCGCTGGAGATCACGGCCGGGCTGCCCGACCGGGTGGTCTGGCTGCCGGCGAACTCGGCCGGCTGCGCCCTGTATCGCGACCTCGGCGCCGACACCGGAAGCGTGGTCACGATCTCCACTGGAGGCCAGTCATGAGGCTCCCCGCTCTCGCCGCCGCGCCCGACCCGACGCTGGAGACGTTCGGCCGCGACCCGTGGTGGCTGATCGGCGGCAAGGTCCTGGCGATCTTCGTCTTCCTGGTCCTGACCGTGCTGATGTCGATGTGGGTCGAGCGCCGGGTCATCGGGCGGATGCAGCTGCGCGTCGGCCCGAACCGCTGCGGCCCCTTCGGGCTGCTGCAGGGCCTGGCCGACGGCGTGAAGCTGGCGCTGAAGGAAGACATCATCCCCCGCCAGGTCGACAAGGTCGTGTTCGTCCTGGCGCCGATCGTGTCGGCCGTCCCGGCGTTCATCTCCTTCATCATCATCCCGTTCGGGCCGACGGTGTCGGTCTTCGGGCACCAGACCGCGCTGCAGGGCACCGACCTCCCGGTGGCGGTGCTGCTGGTGCTGGCGATGTCGTCGATGGGCGTCTACGGCATCGTCCTGGCGGGCTGGTCGTCGATGTCGCCGTACTCGCTGCTGGGCGGCCTGCGCTCCTCGGCGCAGGTCATCTCGTACGAGATCGCGATGGGCCTGTCGTTCGTGGCGGTCTTCCTGTTCGCCGGGACGATGTCGACCACCGGCATCGTCAACGCCCAGGCCGACAAGTGGTTCGTGCTGCTGCTGTTCCCGTCCTTCGTGGTCTACGTGATCACGATGATGGGCGAGTCGAACCGCATCCCGTTCGACCTGCCCGAGGGCGAGGGCGAGCTGGTCGGCGGCTTCCACACCGAGTACTCGTCGCTGAAGTTCGCGATGTTCTTCCTGGCCGAGTACATCAACCTGGCCACGCTGTCGGCGCTGGCCACCACGCTCTTCCTGGGGGGCTGGCGCGCGCCCGCGCCGATCTCCACGTTCTGGGAGGGCGCCAACGCCGGCTGGTGGCCGGTGCTGTGGTTCATGGTCAAGCTCTGGGGCTTCATCTTCTTCTTCATCTGGCTGCGGGGCTCGCTGCCGCGGGTCCGCTACGACCAGCTGATGAAGCTCGGGTGGAAGGTCCTGATGCCGTTCTCGCTCGGCTGGATCCTTCTGGTGGCCACCATCCGGGCGTTCCGCAACGAGGGCTACGACATCCAGTCGATCGCCTTGATCTGCGCCGTCGTCGCCGCCGTCGTGCTGGGCGCCTCCGTGCTGTGGGAGATGCTGCGCGGCGAGGGCGACGCCGACGGGCAGATCGTCCCGGACCTGGCCGCCGGCACGCCGGAGGCCGACCCCGCCGCCGGCGGGTTCCCGGTTCCGCCGATGGACGCGCCCCACTACCACGGCGGCCGCCCGGACGTACGAAAGGAGGTCGGAAGTGGGATTCACTGACTTCCTGAACCCGGTCAAGGGGTTCGGGGTCTCGTTCCACCAGATGTTCACCAAGAGCGAGACCGTCCAGTACCCCGAGGTGAAGAAGCCCACCGCGCCTCGCTTCCACGGGCGGCACCAGCTCAACCGGTGGCCCGACGGGCTGGAGAAGTGCATCGGCTGCGAGCTGTGCGCCTGGGCGTGCCCCGCCGACGCGATCTACGTCGAGGGCGCCGACAACTCCGAGGACGAGCGGTACTCGCCGGGGGAGCGGTACGGCCGCATCTACCAGATCAACTATCTGCGCTGCATCCTGTGCGGGCTGTGCATCGAGGCGTGCCCCACCCGGGCGCTGACGATGACCAACGAGTACGAGCTGGCCGACGACAGCCGCGAGAGCCTGATCTACACCAAGGACATGCTGCTGGCGCCGCTGCGCGAGGGCATGGAGACGCCGCCGCACGAGATGAGGCTGGGCGAGACCGAGGAGGACTACTACCGCCTCGGGCTCCAGTCCGAAGAGGGTGAGAAGAAGTGAGCGCGGGCGCCGTCCTGGCGGGCGAGGCCGCCGGGCATCTGGCCGGGGTCGCCGACAAGCAGTCGGGCGAGCCGTTCTTCTTCTGGCTGCTGGCGAGCGTGTCGACGCTGTCGGCCCTCGGCATGATCTTCATGCGGAAGGCGGTGCACTCGGCGCTGCTGCTGGCGGTGGTGATGCTCTCGCTGGCCGCCCTGTACGCGATTCAGGGGGCGCCGTTCCTGGCGTTCGTCCAGGTGATCGTCTACACCGGCGCGGTGCTGATGCTCTTCCTGTTCGTGCTGATGCTGGTCGGGGTGAGCTCCACCGATTCGCTGATCGAGACGATCAGGGGCCAGCGGCTGTGGGCCGGCATCGCCGCGCTCGGCTTCCTGGCCCTGCTGGCCGGGGGCATGGGCAACGCGGCGCTGTCGGACTCGGCCGGGCTGAAGTCCGCCAACGCCGACGGCAACGTGGTCGGCCTGGCCCGGCTGCTGTTCAGCAAGTACGTGTTCGCGTTCGAGGCGACCAGCGCCCTGCTGATCACCGCGGCGCTCGGCGCGATGGTGCTGGCGCACCGCGAGCGCACCACGCCGAAGCCGACCCAGCGCGACCTGTCCAAGCGGCGGTTCCTCAGCGGGACGCACCCGGGCCCGCTGCCCGGCCCGGGCACCTACGCCCGGCACAACGCCGTCGACATGCCCGCCCTGCTGCCGGACGGCAGCGTCTCGGAACTGTCGCTCAACCCGGTCATCGCCGCCCGCACCGACACCGCCCACCGTCACACCGACCTGTACGGCGAGACCGAGGAGCAGGCGGTGCAGGACGACATGGCGGCCGTGCGGGCCGCGACCGAGGAGGCCGAGGGCGCCGACGCGGGAGCCCGGGTCGTCACGGCCGGGACGCCGGTTTCCGGTGACAAGGCTGAAGGAGAGGCTGGTCAATGAGTCCGGGGCACTACCTGGCGCTCTCGGCGATCCTGTTCACCATCGGCGCCGTCGGCGTGCTCGCGCGCCGCAACGCGATCGTGGTGTTCATGTGCGTCGAGCTGATGCTGAACGCCGCGAACCTGTCGTTCGTGACGTTCGCCCGCATGCACGGCAACCTCGACGGGCAGATCATCGCGTTCTTCGTGATGGTGGTGGCCGCGGCCGAGGTCGTGGTGGGCCTGGCGATCATCATGACCATCTTCCGGACCCGCAGGTCCTCGTCGGTCGACGACGCGAACCTGCTGAAGTACTGAGAGGCCGCGGATGAAAGCGGAAGGCATCCAGGCCGCGGCCTGGCTTCTGATCGCGCTGCCGCTGGCCGGTGCGGCGATCCTGCTGCTGGGCGGGCGCCTGACCGACAAATGGGGCCACCTGCTCGGCACCACGATGTCGCTGGCCTCGTTCGTGGTCGGCGCCGCGATGTTCACCCAGATGCTCGGGTACGACGCCGAGGAGCGGCGCCGCACCGTCCATCTGTGGGAGTTCATCCAGGCGGGGTCGTTCAAGGTCGACATGGGCCTGCTGGTGGACCCGCTGTCCATCAGCTTCGTGCTGCTGATCACCGGGGTGGGCTCGCTCATCCACATCTACTCGATCGGCTACATGTCGCACGACCCGGACCGGCGCCGGTTCTTCGCCTACCTGAACCTGTTCGTGGCGGCGATGCTGCTGCTGGTGCTCGGTGACAGTTATGTCGCCATGTTCATCGGCTGGGAGGGCGTCGGCCTGGCGTCCTACCTGCTGATCGGGTTCTGGCAGCACAAGCCCACCGCGGCGACGGCGGCCAAGAAGGCGTTCGTGGTCAACCGCGTCGGCGACCTGGGCCTGCTGACCGCGATCATGCTGATGTTCGCGACCTTCGGCACCGTCGACTTCCACGCGATCCTGGGCGAGGGCGCCGAGCACGTCGGGCTGGCGTCCAAGCTGAGCACCGGGACGGCCACGGCGATCGGCCTGCTGCTCCTGCTCGGCGCGTGCGGCAAGTCCGCCCAGCTCCCGTTGCAGTCCTGGCTGCTGGACGCGATGGAGGGTCCGACCCCGGTGTCGGCCCTGATCCACGCCGCCACGATGGTGACGGCGGGGGTGTACCTGATCGTCCGGTCCGCGCCGATCTTCGAGATGTCGGAGACCGCGCAGATGGTCGTGACGATCGTCGGCGCGGCCACGCTCGTCGCCGGTGCGATCATCGGTTGCGGCAAGGACGACATCAAGAAGGCCCTGGCCGGGTCGACGATGTCGCAGATCGGCTACATGCACCTGGCCGCCGGGCTCGGCAAGGCCGGATACGCGTTCGCCATCGCGCACCTGATCGCGCACGGGTTCTTCAAGGCGGGCCTGTTCCTCGGCGCCGGTTCGGTCATGCACGGCATGAAGGACGACGTGAACATGCGCCACTACGGCGCGCTGCGCTCGATGATGGTGCTGACCTGGGCCACGTTCGGCCTCGGCTATCTGGCGATCATCGGGTTCCCGGGCCTGTCGGGCTGGTTCACCAAGGACGGCATCATCGAGGCCGCCTACGAGAAGGGCGGCACGTCCGGCGCCGTCCTCGGCACCTGCGCGCTGCTCGGCGCGGGCATCACCGCGTACTACATGTCGCGGGTGATGTTCATGACCTTCTACGGCGACAAGCGCTGGGAAGAGGGCGTGCACCCGCACGAGTCGCCCAAGGTGATGACCGTCCCGCTGATGATCCTGGCCCTCGGCTCCCTGTTCGCCGGCGGCGTGCTGATCCTCGGCGGGTTCTCCGACTTCCTGGCCCCGGTGGTCGGGGAGCCCGAGCACCACGGCTTCAAGCCGATCACCGGCCCGGGCATCGCGACGTTCGTCCTCATGATCGTCGGTGTCGGGATCGCCTGGCGGCAGTACGGCGCCCGCAAGGTGCCGCGCGAGGTGCCAACCGGCTCGTTCATCACGGTCGCGGCCCGCAAGGACCTGTACGGCGACGCGCTGAACGAGTCGCTGCTGATGCGTCCCGGCCAGTGGCTGACCCGCCTGGCGGTCTGGTTCGACGGCCGCGGCGTGGACGGCGCCGTCAACGGCCTGGCGGCCGCGGTCGGAGGCAGCTCCGGACGCGCCCGCCGCGTCCAGACCGGCCTCGTCCGTTCTTACGCCCTTTCGATGTTCTTCGGCGCAGCGATCATCGTCGCCGCCTTGCTGGTGGTGAACGTATGAACGCCCTGTCCATGCCGCGTCGGACTGACGCGGCCATAACCGTCGCGGTCCTCCTGGTGGTGAACGTCTGATGGAAGACTTTCCCTGGCTGAGCGTGCTCATCGCGCTGCCGCTGGTGGGCGCGCTGCTGGTGGGCGTGCTGCCGCGGGGCCGCGACGAGCTGGTGAAGGTGGTCGCGCTCGGCTCCTCGCTGGTGGTCACGGTTCTCACGCTGGTCATGGCCGTCCAGTTCGAGGCGGGCGGAGCGCGGTTCCAGTTCGCCGAGAAGTACTGGTGGATCAAGCAGTTCGGCGTCCACTTCGCGCTCGGCGTCGACGGCGTCGCGCTGGTGCTCATCGTGCTGTCGGCCATCCTGGTCCCGGTGGTCATCCTGGCCTCGTGGAACGAGGCCGACCGGTCGGGCGGCGTCGACGTCCCGCCCAAGCGCTCGGTGAAGACCTACTTCGCGCTGCTGCTCTCGATGGAAGCGATGATGATCGGCGTCTTCGCGGCGACCGACGTCTTCCTGTTCTACGTCTTCTTCGAGGCGATGCTGATCCCGGTGTACTTCCTCATCGGGTCCTACGGCGGCGCGCAGCGCTCCTACGCCGCGGTGAAGTTCCTGCTGTACTCGCTGTTCGGCGGGCTGCTGATGCTCGTCGCGGTCATCTGGCTCTACCCGCTGTCGGCCAAGCCGGTCAGTGAGGGCGGGCTCGGGCAGGGCACGTTCCTGTTCTCCGAGCTGACCAAGATGAACATCGACCCGACCACCGCCAAGTGGCTGTTCCTCGGCTTCTTCATCGCGTTCGCGATCAAGGCGCCGATGGTGCCGGTGCACACCTGGCTGCCGGACGCCGCGCAGCAGTCGCCCGCCGGCGCCCTGGTGCTGATCGTCGGCGTCCTGGACAAGGTCGGCACCTACGGGATGCTGCGCTTCTGCCTGGAACTGTTCCCGGGGGCGGCCAAGTGGGCCACACCCGTCGTGATCGGGTTCGCGGTGCTGAGCATCATCTACGGCGCGGTGCTGGCGATCGGGCAGGTCGACCTCAAGCGGCTGGTCGCCTACACCTCGGTGTCCCACTTCGGGTTCATCGTGCTCGGCATCTTCGCGATGACCTCGCTGGGCCAGTCCGGGGCCGCGCTCTACATGCTCAACCACGGCTTCGCCACCGGCGCGCTGTTCCTGGTCGTCGGGTTCATGATCGTCCGGCGGCGGTCGGCGCGGATCGACGACTTCGGCGGCGTCCAGAAGCAGGCGCCCGTGCTGGCCGGGACGCTCCTGGTCTCCGGCCTGGCCGGGCTCTCCCTGCCCGGCCTCGCGCCGTTCGTCTCCGAGTTCATGGTGCTGACCGGCACGTTCAGCCGCTACCGCGTCCCGGCGGTGATCGGGGCGCTGGGCATCGTCCTCGGCGCGATCTACATCCTCTGGATGTACCAGCGCACGATGGGCGGCCCGCTGGCCGAGGGCGCCAAGGGCATGAAGGACCTGTCGCGCCGCGAGGTGTGGGCGGTGGCCCCGATCCTGGCGATCATCGTCGCGCTCGGCTTCTACCCCAAGCCGGTGCTGGACGTGATCAACCCGTCGGTCAAACAAACGCTGGTCCGGGTCGACAAGCAAGACCCGGCACCGAAGATCGCCGAGAACGGAGCCCGCCCATGATGACCATGACCCACGTTGTGGCGCAGGGCGGGGACATCCCCGCGCCCACCGTCGAGTACGGGCAGCTCGCTCCGATGCTGATCGTCTTCGGCGCCGCCATCGCCGGCGTGCTGGTCGAGGCGTTCGTCGGACGGAACTGGCGCTACCGCGTCCAGGTTCCGGTCGCGGCCATCGGGCTCGGCGCCGGCTTCGCCTGGACGATCGCGCTGGCCTGGCGCGACAAGCCGTTCCACGTGGCCGCCGAGGGCGCGCTCGCCGTCGACGGCCCCACCCTGTTCATCCAGGGCACGATCCTGGTGCTGGCGCTGATCAGCCTCCTGCTGATCGCCGAGAAGCAGCAGGCGCACTTCACCGCGCAGGCCGCGGCCCTCCCGGGGACCGAGGCCGAGCAGGAGACCATGGCCGCGGGCATCACCCAGACCGAGGTCTTCCCGCTGATGATGTTCGCGGTCGGCGGGATGCTGATGTTCCCGGCGTCCAACGACCTGCTGACGATGTTCGTCGCGCTGGAGGTCATGTCGCTGCCGCTGTACCTGCTGTGCGGGCTCGCGCGGCGCCGCCGCCTGCTCTCGCAGGAGGCCGCGGTCAAGTACTTCCTGCTGGGCGCGTTCTCCTCGGCGTTCTTCCTGTACGGCGTCGCGCTGCTCTACGGCTACGCCGGTTCCGTCCGCCTCTCCGACATCGCCGACCAACTCGGCAAGAACGCCGGCAGCGAGACGCTCCTGCTGGCCGGGGTCGCGCTGCTGTCGGTCGGGCTGCTGTTCAAGCTCGGCGCGGTGCCGTTCCACATGTGGAAGCCGGACGTCTACCAGGGCGCCCCGACCCCGATCACCGCGCTGATGGCGTCCTGCACCCTGGTGGCGTCCTTCGGCGCGATGCTGCGGGTCTACTACGTCGCGCTGGAGAACCTGAAGTGGGACTGGCGTCCCGCCATGTGGGGCGTGGCCATTCTCACAATGGTCATCGGCGCGGTCATCGCGATCACGCAGACCGACATCAAGCGGATGCTGGCCTACTCCTCCATCGCCCACGCGGGCTTCCTGCTGACCGGTGTGATCGCCACCTCCGAGGCCGGGCTGTCGAGCTCGCTGTTCTACCTGGCTGCCTACGGCTTCACCACGGTCGGCGCCTTCGCGGTCATCACCATGGTCAGGGACGCCGGCGGCGAGGCCGCGCACCTGTCGCGCTGGGCGGGCCTGGGCAAGCGTTCCCCCGTCGTGGCGGGCGTTTTCGCCTTCTTCCTCCTGGCCTTCGCGGGCATCCCCCTCACCAGCGGCTTCACCGGCAAGTTCGCGGTGTTCAAGGCGGCCGTCGAGGGCGGCGCCACCCCGCTGGTGATCGTCGGTGTGATCTCCTCGGCCATCGCGGCGTTCTTCTACGTCCGGGTGATCGTGGTGATGTTCTTCAGCGAGCCCGAGGCCGACGGCCCGTCGGTGGTGTTCGGTCCGGCGACCGCGGCTGCGGTCGCGCTCGGGCTGACGGCTACTGTGGTACTCGGAGTGCTCCCCCAGCCGATGCTGGACCTCGCGGGGGACGCTGCGGCACAGATGTTCGTCCGGTAGGGGGTCTAGGTGAGTAGCAGCGCCGTTCCGTTTGGCCTGCCCGTGAGCGACGATCTCGCCCGGGACGTCCAGGACCAGCTCGACGCCGTCGAGAACCTGCTCATGTCGTCGGTGCAGAGCGACGACCCGCTGCTCGCCACGGCCTCCAAGCACCTGGTCGAGGCGGGAGGCAAGCGGTTCCGGCCCATGCTGGTGCTGCTGGCCTCCCAGTTCGGCGACCCGACCGCGCCGGGCATCGTCCCGGCCGCGGTCGTCGTCGAGCTGACCCATCTGGCCACGCTCTACCACGACGACGTCATGGACGAGGCGACCGTCCGCCGCGGCTCGCCTTCGGCCAACTCCCGCTGGACGAACACCGTCGCCATCCTCACCGGCGACTACCTGTTCGCCCGCGCCTCGGACCTGCTGGCCGACCTCGGCCCCGAGGCCGTCCGCATCCAGGCCCGCGCGTTCGCCCGCCTCGTCCGCGGCCAGATCCAGGAGACGGTCGGCCCCCTGGAGGACACCGACCCCCTCAAGCACTACCTCCAGGTCGTCGCCGACAAGACCGCGTCCCTCATCGCCGTCTCGGGCCAGTTCGGCGCCCTCCTCGCGGGCGCCCCGCCCCACGTCGTCGACACCATCACCTCGGCCTCGGAGAAGATCGGCGTCGCCTTCCAGCTCTCCGACGACATCCTCGACATCGCCTCCGACACCGAGCAGTCCGGCAAGACCCCCGGCACCGACCTGCGCGAGGGCATCCGCACCCTCCCCATGCACCACGTCCTGGCCGGAATCGGCTCGGGCAAGGACGACGCCCGCCTCCGCGACCTCCTCGACCAGGACCTCACCGACGACACCCTCCACACCGAGGCCCTCACCCTCCTGCGCGCCCACCCCGCCATGGACCGCGCCCGAGCCGACCTCCGCCGCTGGGCCGAAGACGCCCGCGCCGAGATCCTCACCCTCCCCGACATCCCCACCCGAGCCGCCTACACCGGCCTCTGCGACTACGTCGTAAGCCGAACCGGCTAACAACGCCCCCCACCACCCCACCCACATACGCGCCACACGTCGCCCGGGCCCGCCCACTGCATACGCGCACCGCACCTACGCCGGACCCGCGCGTCAGACCCGCCCGCCACACCACCTGCCGAACGCGTGCGCCGCACACGCCTGCCGGACACGCGCCACGCGCCCGCCACACACGGCCCGTTGGACGCACGCGCTGCACGCCCCCGACACGTCGGCCGCCCCGCCCCTGCATGCGCGCCCCGGACCCAAGCGTCGGCCCCGCCCGCCACGTGCGCGTGCTGCATGAGCGCCCCGGTCACACCCGCCGAACGGGCCCCCGGAGCACCCGCCGCACGGGCCACAGACGTCCGCCATCCCCGCCCGCCACGTGCGCGTGCCGGTCACGCCCGCCACATACGTCCGGTGGACGCGCGCGCCACATACCTCCCCGGACGCGTGCGCTGCATGCGCGTGCCCGACGCGCACGCCGCACGAGTGCCGGACGCGCACGCCGCACGAGGGCTGGAGGCGCACGCCGCACGAGGGCTGGAGGCGCACGCCGCACGAGGGCTGGAGGCGCACGCCGCACGAGGGCTGGAGGCGCACGCCGCACGAGGGCTGGAGGCGCACGCCGCACGAGGGCTGGAGGCGCACGCCGCACGAGGGCTGGAGGCGCACGCCGCACGAGGGCCGCACGCGTATGCCGCACGAGTGCCGGACGCGTGCGCCGGACACGCCCGTGGGCACCCGCCACACACGCTCCGCCGGTCCCGCTCGCACATGCGCGCGCCGTCACGCCCGCCTGCCGAACGCGTGCGCTGGTTACGCCCGCCCCCACGCCCCGCCGGACGTACCCGCTGTATGCGCGCGCTGGACACGTCTGCCGGACGCCCGCGTTGCCCGTGCGCGCCACACGTGTGCCGGACACGCGCGTTGCATGCGCCTGCCGGACGGCCACACTGCATGCGCCCCACACCCCCCGTCGCACGCGTACCAGAGACGGGTGCGCCGGACACGCCTGCCGCCCTCGCGCGCCCCCAGGCCGGGGTGCGTTGAAGGGTGCGTCCGACGCGGGACGGCTAGAGGTGGGGGTTAGGGGTGCCGGGTTTTCGGGCGGCTAGGGCTAGGACGCGTTGGGTGGTTAGGGGGGTGTTTGGATCGTTCCGCCAGTGTTGGACGTCGGTGATGCCTGGCGGGGCGAGTTCGAGGGGGGCGGTGATGCGGGCGAGTTCCTCGTGGGGACGGCCGGAGAAGTTGGGGGCGACCTGGGCTATAAGGTCGCGGGTCTCGATGGGGAGGCCGTCGTTTACGGGGGCGGTCAGCAGGAGGTAGCTGCCGGGGGCCGTGGCGTCCATGTAGTCGGAGATGACTGGGCCCGCGTCGCCGGGGAGGTGGCGGACGAGGGCCGTGAGGACGGCGACGGGACGGTCGAAGTCGATGAGGCGGCGGGTCTCGGCGGCGTTGAGGACGGACGTCGCGTCGCCCGGGTCGGCGCGGAGGAAGGCCGTGCGGGACGGGTCGTCCAGCAGCAGGGCGCGGGCGTGGATCTCGACCATGGGGTCGGCGTCGACGTAGACGACGCGGGCCTCGGGGTTGAGGCGCCGGACGATCTGGTGGAGGTTGTCGTCCTCGGGGAGGCCCGAGCCGATCTCCAGGAACTGGTCGATGCCCGCGCGGGCGGCGGCCTGGGCGGCGCGGGTCCAGAACTTGCGGCACTCGGCGGCCAGTTCGGTGAGGCCGGGCAGGTGGGTGATCAGGATGTGGGCGGTCTGGCGGTCGATCTCGAAGTTGTCCTTGCCGCCGCGCAGGAAGTTCAGGATTCTCGGCGGGTCGGGCAGGTTGACGTCGATCGAGATGAGTTTCGGCAGTTCGGGACGGGAGGTGAGCAGCCCCGGGTCGTCGGAGAGGATCTCGTCGCGGGCGCGTTTCAACTCCACGCCCGGGTCGGTCGCCCCGGCGTACACGCTCAGGGCCTCGCCCTTGCGGCCGTCCCGGTACAGCGCCAGCATCAGGAGGCGGCGCATCCGTTCGTGGGACGGGTCGTTCGCCATCCATCGCCGCAGGTCGGGCAGGATCCGCCGGTGGTGTCCCAGGGACAGCCTGATCTCCGCGAGGGCGGCGCGGGCCTCCTGGGCCGCCGAGCGCAGGCGGCGGGCCTGTGCGGCGGTCGACGGGCTCTCGGGCAGGTCGGGGAGTCCGGGGTCGCCCCAGAGGTCGACGGCCCGCTGGAGAAGATCTGCGGCCTCTTCAGGGGCGTTTCCCCGGGCCTTCTCGGCGCGTTCGACGAGCTTCTCGAACTCGCGGGCGTCGACGGTGTCCTCGTCGTCGAGGCGGAAGCGGTAGCCGCCGCCCTCGGCGGGCAGGCGGCCGGGTGGGAGGGCCCGCCGCGTCTTGTGCACCAGGCTGGTGAACGCGCTGGTCAGGTCGCGGGTGTCGTCGCCCCACAGGATGCTCTTGAGCCGGGACGAGGGCACGGCCTCGCCCGCCAGGACCAGCGTGCACAGCAGGCGCCGCTGGGCCGCGGGCAACGGGATGGGCGCCCCGTCGTCCGAGACGATCTCGAACTCGCCCAAGATCCGGATGTGCATGCCATGCCCCTGAGGGATTCCGACCCGATCCCGAGATCATGGCAGAAAACGGACAGTCTTGCCCGGGTCGGATCAATGCGGCATGTGTCACGCCGGTCTGTCAGGAGGTCGGGACGGGCTCCAGACCGCGCGAGCGCATCGCGTGCAGGACGAGATCGATCAGGACCTGCTTGCAGGACGCCAGGTCGCGCGCGTCGCACAGCATGACCGGGACCTTGGGGCCCAGGTTCAGGGCCAGCTGGATCTCCTCCAGATCGAACCGGCGCGCCCCCTCGAAGCAGTTGACCGCCACGACGAACGGCGTGCCCCGGCGCTCGAAGTAGTCCACCGAAGGGAAGCAGTCGGCCAGCCGCCGGGTGTCGGCGAGCACGACGGCGCCCAGCGCGCCCAGCGACACCTCGTCCCACATGAACCAGAAGCGTTCCTGGCCCGGGGTCCCGAACAGGTAGAGGACGTACTCCTCCCGCATGGTGATGCGCCCGAAGTCCATGGCCACGGTGGTCGTGGACTTGCGTTCCACCCCGGAGACGTCGTCCACGCCGACGCTCTCGTCGGTGAGGAGTTCCTCGGTGCGCAGCGGAGCGGTTTCCGAGACCGTGGCGACCATCGTGGTCTTCCCGACTCCGAAGCCCCCCGCGATCACGATCTTGACCGCGGTGGGGAGGCGACGGGCACGGGGACCGCGCCTAGAGAGCTCGGAGGCCATCGATCACCGCCTTGTAGAGCCTGATGTCCTGCATGTCCGTCTCCGGTTCGGGTTCCTGAAGCGTGATGAAGCCCTTGTCGAGCAGGTCGCCGAGCAGCACTCGGACGGTGACCACCGGCAGGTCGAGATGGCCGGTGAGCTCGGCCACCGACATCACCGAGTCGCACAGCCGCAGGATCGCGTGGTGCTCGGGCCCGAGACCGAACTCGCCCTCGGGGTCCGCGCTGATGGCCACCACCATCGTGATGAGGTCGAACTTGCCACGGGTCGGCTCCATCCGGCCGCCCGTCATCACGTAGGGACGGACCATCGGGCCCACCAGCTCGTCCATCGGCGCGGCGGGCCACGGCTCCTGCGAGGGGTCCTCGGGAGGCATCATCACGCCGACTGGCCCTCCGCGGACGCGGCCTCCGATCGCGGCGGAGTGGTGAGGTGGTGACCCATGCCCGTCACGAGCATCGCCATCTCGTAGGCGATGAGCCCCACGTCGGCCTCCTCGTCGCTCAGGACCGCCAGGCAGGCGCCCTTCCCGGCCACGGAGACCAGCAGGAACGCCGACTTCATCTCGATGATGGTCTGCCGGACGGGGCCACCGCCGAAGCGGACGCCCGCGCCCTTGGCCAGGCTCTGGATTCCGGCCGACACCGCGGCCAGATGCTCGGCGTCGTCCTGGCCCATGTCCTTGGAGGCGGCCATGAGCAGGCCGTCCGCCGACAGCACGACCGCGTGCCGCGCGTGCCGTAGACGTTCGATCAGGTCGTCCAGCAGCCAGCTCAGGTCCGCCGTCGAACCCGTCCTCTGCGTCACCGGTCGTCCTCGCCTTCTCCTTGGTTCTCGCCCTCGGCCTTGGCGGCCTCGCTCCGGCCCCGGCGCGTGCCGGACTGGTAGGAGCCCACGATGCGCCGGATCTCCTCGGGCGAACGGCCGAGATCGTCCTCGGCCGCCGGCTCCTGGGAGGCGGTGGCCGGCTCGGCCGGGCCCAGGGGGTCGGCGAGGTTCGCCTGGGGCACGCGAACGGGCAGGCCGGACGGCGTGCTGGAGATCTCGGGCACGGGTGGGAGATCCTCCGGTGCGGTCGTGGGGGACTTCATGCCGTGAGCGGGCTCGTCGGCCGCGACGGGGGCGGGTTCCGTCGTGACCTGGGTGAGTCGCGCGAGGGGTCGCGCGATCTCGGGCTGCGAGGCCGCCGGCGGGACGGGCGGCCGGGCATGGTGGGGGAGCTTGGCAAAGGCGTCGTGGTCACGCTCGGCGGCGGGCCGACCGGACGGGACGCGGATACAGGTCTCGGTGTGCGGGATGGCCGAGCCGAAGACGCGGGTTCGGAGGAACGATGCCCTCGGATCGCGTCCGGCGCGGAGCCCTCGGGTGATCGCACGCTCCCGCGGGGTCGCCCGTGCCCCGACGGCCCGGCGGGCGCCCGGTGAATGGAGCGAGGCCGTGACCTTGGCGCGCAGGCGGGAGTTGCGGAAGCGCATTACGAATGCCTTAACAATACGTAGATGGAGTCGCAAACGTTTGAGGAGGACGATTGCGAAGCACCGTGGCCATGGTCGGTGGCGAAGTGCGGAGGGATACGCCGTAGGACCCTAGCAACACGGGCAAAGCTACTCAAGGCGGGCCGCAACATTAAGCGGCCTTTACCTTGGGCGCCTATTGTTGGATGACCGAATTCATCAGGACGGCACAACCGCCTTGACCTGTGTGAGGTGCAGCGCGGCAAGGACGGCGGCCCGGACGATCGCGGTCGGCTTGTAGAGATCTTTGTCATGCCAGAGCGCGGGCGCGTCGTCCTCCTCGCCGTCGCGCAGCGCGAGATGCCGCTGGAGGTGCGGCCGGGCCGCGGCCGCCGCCCGTCCGATCGCGCCGTCGCGGCTGGGGCCGGTCAGCAGGAGGACCTGGACGGCGTAGGCGGTCTCCTCGGCGGTGCCTCCCCAGCGGCCCCAGGAGCCATCGGGACGCTGGGTGTCAAGGATCCAGCGGCGGGCGGCCGCCACCGCATCTTCCGCGCGTTCCCCGCCGAAGGTGTGCAACGGAATGGCGCAGCAGGCCGTGGCGTAGTAGGGCGAGGCGTGCCAGCGGTCCGTCCAGTTGCCGTCGGGCGCCTGCTGCTCGCACAGCCACGTGCTCACCTTGCGGACGGCCGCCCCGTAGGCGCGCCCTGACTCCTCGTCGAGCTGCCGGGATGGGACGGACCGCAGGTATTGGCCGAAGGCTTCGAGCACATGGGCGTTGGTCGTGAGCGATGCCCCGTCCTCGCCCTCCCAAGTGCAGAAATGCGTGTCGAGCTCGTAGGCCCACAACGGATCGGGCCGGTGCGGGGCGCCCAGCAACGCCAGGGCGTAGAGGGCACCCGAGGTGGTGTCGGCGTCGGCGGGCAGCCCGGCAGCGGCGGGCGTTCCGGTCGGGCCCAGCGGCGCCGTCAGGCTCAGCACCAGTTCGGGGTGGACGACGAAGCTGATCCCGGCGCGCACGAGCCAGGCCAGCACCCAGCTCCGCTCGAACACCGTCAGCGGGTAGCCGCACGGGACGGGACCGCCGTGGTCGGCCGCCACGGTCTCCAGATGCCAGCGCGCCGGGCTGCTGGACGCCAGAGGCTCGCGGTCGCCCAGCCAGGCCGCGGTCGCCGCGGGCGAGGCGCCGATCGTCCCGGTCGGCTCGGTGCGCAGATTGGGCAGCTCGACGGCCGTGTCGCCCGCGACCTCCAGCGCGTGCACCAGCTTGGTCGGGACGGTTCCCCCCATGGCCAGCAGGCGCCTGACCGCGGTCAGCTTCGTCCCGTCCAGGCCTTCGGGCGCGGTGAGGCGGTGGCCCGCCCACGCGCCGAGCCCGTCCACCGGACGCTCCCGCAGCGCGGCCAGATGGTCGTTGATCAGCTCGATCAGGTACGGGGTGATCAGCTCGATCGCCGGCATGTCGGGCAGCGGATGTTTCCATGGCCGCCCGTCCAAGATCGGGGACATGGCCCTCAACCCTCGGCTCGCGGCCTCGGCGAGGCGGGGCCTGTCGGCCGTCACGGGCTCGGTCGCCGTCGCGGTGCCGGAAAGGAGGCAGAGCAGCGCCTCGATCGCGCTGAGCGTCGGCACCAGGGCGTAGCCCCGGTCAGGAGCGGTCCACAGGCCCTCGGGACGCTGGCGTTCCAGAAGGAAGGAGACACGTCGGTCGTGGCCGGTCAGCCAGGGTGTGAGGGACACCAGCCGCGCGGTCTCGTACACCGAGGGTGAGACCTGGCCCCAGGGCCGCATGCGCAGCCCCGCGAGGAGTTCACGGGCCGACTCGGTGATCCTCGCGGAGGAGGGGGTTCGGGGGGCGGCCGGGCCTTCGGGGGCGGTCGTCGTCATGCGGGGGGAGAGTTCCACGTTCTCGCCTTTCACATGGTTCCCCAGAGGTCTGAGAGGCGACGAGTGCTCGCGCGCAGGCTCATCGGGCGATCCATGTGGTCGGCATGCTCGCGTTGGATGCCACGCCCTGTTCGCGGTGCGTTCGCGCTGCCGAGGCAGTTCGGCGCGGGGGGATTGGCGCGGGAGAACACATCCCGGATCTCCGGTTGCACGGGTGAAACCGTAAAGCGGACAGGGAAGGTATAAGTATGTCTATTTGCGACGAAGTATTACAGCATCATAGTGATCGGACAAGGACTAACCCTTGATCGTCGAAGTGCGGAGTGATGTTGATCACTATTTTGTCCTTGGTTTGAGTCGAAGAGAGCGTGAATCCTGTGGGCCAAGTCGAGAGTTTGTAGCTGATTATGCAGTTCGCCCTCACAAGGGCCCCGGTTCGAATAAATATTCGATACCCGTGGACGCTATCGATCCAGGCGTCTCGCGGCGCCCGGACGGCGGCGATAGAGGTAAGTGATCTTTCCCCTTGAAGCCATACTTTCGGGGTCTTCCGGGGCGGAGGGTGGGCGTGTGTCGATCAAGGACACGTTTCCGTCCCTGCTTGGAAGGGAAGTTCAGGATGTTCGCTGTGAGACGCGTGGTCGCGATCGCCGTGTCGGGAGTCGTGGCGGTGTCGGTGGTGCAGGTCGGAGCGGCGGCGGCGCCGCCGGAGTCGAACTGGGAGGTTGAGACGCTCCCGGCGACGCCCGGTGGGGTGGCGACCGTGGTGACCGTGACCGAGGGGTTCCCCGACCGGGACGTGTGGGCCTTCGTGAACCGGCCCGACGGGCGGACGGGCGCGCTGCGCCAGCACGGCTGGGACGCGGCGTGGCAGGCGGCCGAGGTGCCCGACATCGGCCGGGTGGCGGGCGGGACGCCGTCCGGCGCGCATCGCGGCGGTCCGCAATGGGTGGTCGGCGCGCGCGGGCTGCTGCGCTGGGACGGGCAGAAGTGGGAGAAGCTCGCCCTGCCCGCCACCCGGCTGCCCACGGAGTTCAGTGACATCACCAGCGGGGGCGAGGCCGACGCCTGGCTGGCGGGCACCGAACGCGCGCCGGGACGTTCCTATCGGCGGGGCGTGGTCTACAAGTTCGACGGGACGAACTGGTCGCCTGTCGAGATCCCCCGGGAGACGCTTCCCGAAGGGACGACGCTCCGGGCGATCCAGGGCAGCGATCTCACGGGACTGACGCTTGCCGGGACGCACCACACCCGGGAGGGAGACCGCGCCCTGATCCTCAGCAGCCTCGAAGGCGCCCCCTGGGTGCGGGCCTCGGTGCCGCCGCGTCCCGGGTGGTCGGAGTCGCTCACCACCCTGCACACCCGCTGCGTCGGCGGGTGGACGGCACCGGCGGGCGGCCAGGGCAGGCGACCGCTGATGTACTGCACCGAGGACGGCTGGCAGAGCCCGATCCGCAAGGACCTGCCGGACGTCCGGGCCGAGCTGACCGGGATCGCCGACCTATACGGCGGGATCTACGCCGTGGGCCACACCGCGGACGGACGGACGTTCGGCGTCGACACCGGCCTGCCCGACCTGCGGGGCGTGCGCATCGCGGGCACGTCCGGCTGGCTCGCGGGCAACGCCTGGACGTTCGGCACCCGGTATGACGCGCAGGGCCGTCCGTCCGCCCTGATCATCCGCGAGAAGGGCTGAGGTCAGCCCTTGAGCTCGGAGGCACGGGCGGTTTGCGGGTTCAGCCGGGTGGGCAGCAGCTCCGACCACGAGCGCTGGGAGGAGATCTTGAGGCGCCCGGTCGCCTTACGGGAGCCGCAGTGGGCGACCACGTTGTAGCTGCCGTCGCGGAGCCCCGGCCGGATGTGGGCCGTCCCGTATCCGGCTGCGGCCTTTCCGCCGAGCGTGACCTGCCCGGTGAACGCCTTGGAGGACGCCGTGTGCCGCTCCCGTCCGACCGAGCAGCCCGCCACGGCGATCTCGACGCTCTGCCCCGGTTGCGCCACTCTCGGGTTGAAGGAGATCTTCCCTCCGCCGGCCGTCGCGCGGCCGGCGGCGGGGGCCACCAGGCCCCCGGCGATCAGTGCCGTTCCCAACACGGTGATGCCGAGCACGCGCAACCGAACACTCCTCAGGCGGGGGGACGTGACTCACGGCACTTTAGTGCTTATGGATCTCTTGCTCTACAGATGTCGCCCAAGCCGGGAAAGTTCGGCGTGTCCTATCCCGCCTTCTCGGGCACCCGATCCGCGGGTGGGACGGGAGCGGCACGGCGCGAGCGGTGGCGCTCGCGCAGACCGTCCGAGGTCAGCATGACCAGGGCCGTCCACACCAGGACGAAGCCGATCCAGCGGCTGGCGGGCATCTCCTCGTGCTGGATCAGCAGGCCGATGAGGAACTGCAGGAGCGGCGCCATGTACTGGAGCATCCCGATCGTGCTGAGCGGGATCCGGATCGCCGCCGCGTTGAAGAGCATCATCGGGATCGCGGTCACCAGCCCGGCGCCCGCGAGCAGCACCGCGTGGCCGGTGCCGTTGTGCCCGAACTCCGCGGTCCCCTGTGCCTGGAGCGTCACGGCGAGCACGAGGGCCGGGACGAACATGACGGCCGTCTCCACCGCGAGGCTCTCCGCCGACGGCATGCTGACGAACTTTTTGACCAGGCCGTAGGTGCCGAACGAGACCGCGAGGCCGAGCGCGATCCACGGCAGGCGTCCGTAGTCGATCGTCAGCACCACCACGGCCACCGTGCCGACCCCGATCGCCGTCCACTGCCAGGGCCGCATGCGCTCGCCGAAGACCAGGACGCCGAAGAGCACGCTGATCAGCGGGTTGATGAAGTACCCGAGGGCCGCTTCGATGGTGTGGCCGCTGTTGACGGCGTAGATGTAGAGGCCCCAGTTGAGCGAGACGACCACGGCGGCCAGCGCTAGCAGCCCGAGCTGCCTGCCGGTCAGACGCCGGATCCAGCCCCAGTTGCGCTGGACGCCGAGGATCGCGACCACGGCCACCAGGGACCACATGATCCGGTGAGCGAGGATCTCGGTCGCGCCCGCCGGCTTCAGGAGGGGCCAGTACAGCGGGAACAGCCCCCAGAGCAGGTAGGCCGAGAACCCGAATACCATTCCGCGACGGTCCACCACATTCGGCACATTACCGGACGTAAGCAGCCATAAATACGACACTGATGACGTCAGGGGGAGTCATGAGCACGCGAGACAGCTACGACGAGGTCGCCGATCTCTACGCCGAGCACTTCCTGGACGAACTGGAGGCCAAGCCGCTCGACCACGCCCTGCTCGACCTGCTCGCCGCCGAGACCGGAGACCTCGGCCCCATCGCCGATCTCGGCTGCGGCCCCGGGCACGTGGCCCGCCACCTCCACGACCGGGGCGCCGACACCCTCGGCATCGACCTTTCGCCCCGTATGGTCGAACTCGCCGCCGAGGCGCATCCCGGCATCGGCTTCCACGTCGGCGACATGCGCGAGCTGCACGTCCCGGACGGCGCCTGGGGCGGCATCGTCGCGTTCTACTCGATCATCCATCTGCCGCCGGCCGACCTGCCGTCCGTGTTCGCCGAGTTCCGCCGCGTCCTGCGTCCGGGCGGGCAGATCCTGCTCAGCTTCCATCTGGGGGACGAGGTGCGCCACATCGATGCCTGGTGGGAGCGTCCGGTGGCGCTCGACTTCCAGTTCTACCTGCGTCCGGAGATCGAATCGGCCCTCGAAGGTGCCGGATTCACCGTCCAGGCCTACGCGGAACGCGCCCCTTATCCGGGTGAAGTGGACACCACCCGCGCCTACCTCCTGGCCAGGCGTTTCCATAGAGAGTCCAGCTTCGGGCAAGAGGAGGTATAGGTCCGGAACCCTGCTGATTGTCATCTTTAGCCACGGGTAGTGAGTTCATGGTGATCACGAGACACTTCGTGGAATCCCAGGGGGGAGATACGCCATGACGACTCAGGACAGTGGCCTCATCGGCATGCAGGTCGTCGGCAACGACGGCGAGGAAATCGGCACGGTATCGCAGATCATCGGGGCCGAGGGGACCGGGGAGCCAGAGTGGCTCGTACTCAAGTCCGGCCTGTTCGGCATGCGTGAACGGGTCGCACCGTACGCGGGGGCGCGCAGCGCCGAAGGCAAGATCATGATGCCCATGGGCCGCAACATCGTCCGGGAGAGCCCGCACGTCGACCTCGACGACGGGCTGACCGCTCCCGACGAGGAGATGCTCGTCCGGCACTACGGCCGGGGCCCGCACGGCGCCATGCTCACGCAGCAGAGCCAACAGGCCTCCGGCATGAAGCCGGGGGCCTCGCCGATGGCGGGCTCGAAGCAGTCCGCTCCGCGCCCGACGGCCAGCACCGCGCAGCGGCCCACGGCCGCTCCGGCCGCCGCGAGCACGAGCACGGCCGCGGGCACGGGACGTGTGACCCAGGGCCGCCAGCAGGCGGCCTCGGCCTCGGCCTCCGCCTCCGGCGATGTCGAGGTCGTCCGCTACGAGCAGCGGATGAGCGTCGCCAAGGAGCAGGAGGAGGCCGGCCGCGTCCGGATCCGCAAGGTCATCGAGAGCGAGCCGTTCGAGCAGACGGTCGCGTGCATGTCCGAGGACTACGAGGTGATCCGGGAGCCGATCAAGGACGGCCGTCCCGCCACCCACGAGATGGTCCAGGACGAGCAGGAGATGATCCTGCACCGCGAGCGCCTCATCGTGACCAAGGTCTCCATTCCCGTCGAGCGGGTCCGGCTGCGTCGCAAGATGACCGAGACCCACGAGAAGGTGCGCGAGACCCTGGCCAAGGAGCGCATCGAGGTCGACAAGGTCGACATCCCGTCCCAGCCGTCCTCACAGGCCAGGACAAGAGGTTCGTCGGCCACCCGCTGACATTCGCGGCCGGGCAGTAGCCTGCAAGGTGTGTTCGCCAAGACCGAGATGATCACGCCGGACCGGGCACTGCCCGGCCGCGACGAGCCCATCGCCGTCCCGCCTCGCCACGAGGTCCTCGGCGGCCCGCTCGCGCCGCCCTACCCCGACGGAGCCGAGATCGCCGAGTTCGCCCTCGGCTGCTTCTGGGGCGCCGAACGCAAGTTCTGGCAGACCCCCGGGGTCCTCTCCACCGCCGTCGGCTACCAGGGCGGCTACACGCCCAACCCCACCTACGAAGAGGTCTGCGCCGGCCTGACCGGCCACACCGAATCCGTCCGCGTCGTCTACGACCCGGCCCAGGTCACCTACGCCGACCTCCTGAAGGTCTTCTGGGAAGCCCACGACCCCACCCAGGGCATGCGCCAGGGCAACGACGTCGGCACCCAATACCGCTCCGCCATCTTCTACCGCACCGAAGCCCAGCAGAAGACCGCCGAAGCCTCCAAACAGTCCTACCAGCAAGTCCTGACAGCCAACGGCTACGGCCCCATAACCACCGAACTAACCAAGGCCCCCGACTTCTACTTCGCCGAGCCCTACCACCAGCAGTACCTCTCGGACACCAAGAACCCGAGCGGCTACTGCGGCCTAGGCGGCACCGGCCTCTCCTGCCCCACAGGAGTAGCCCCCACCAACTAAGCCAAAGACCCTCGTCCCTCGACACTCTCAATCGTCGCTCCACCCCGCGCCCCTCAAAGGCAAGGCCCTCGCTCCGCTCGGACAGCCCCCTTTGGGGCTCCGCCCCAAACCCCTGTGGGGGGCTCCGCCCCCCAGACCCGAGAAGACCAAGGCCCAGAGTTACAAGATCAGCCGAGGTAGGGGCCCTTCGCCTTTCAAGGAATCGAGCCTCAACCGCCTCGCGGGCCTACTCGCGGGCGCCACCCTGTACATCTACCTGACGCACTGGCAGGATCCGCTGGTGGACGGGCACTCCGAGGTCCTGGCGCTGCCGGTGTCCATCGGGGCGGGCATCGCCTACGCGGCGCTGGCCACCCGGGTCATGCGCCTGCTGCGCCGCTCGAATCCCGCCGTCCGGCAGGCTCTGTAGGGACCGACGCGAACAGGGCCTCGGGGTAGGCCGGACGCGGCAGGTCCCAGTCGCTCTCCGGGTGGGTGCCCTGGGCGCGCGAGCCGCCGAGCGTCACCGCCCGGACGCCCGCGAGCCCGGCCAGCCGGGCGGCGAAGTGCTGCTCGTTCATACGGGGTCCGTTTCCAGCGGGATCTCGACGGGTGGTGAGGAGTGTGTCAGCTTCGCGCCGGTCACGTGGTGGGAGCCCAGCACCTCGGCGATGATGCGGACGGCTCGCGTCAGGTCGTCGCGGACGCTGATGCTCACCGTGGTCTCTTTGGTGATGTAGGAATCGGTGGCCGTGTCCTTGGTCATGATCGAGCCGGTGATGGCGGCGGCGCCGAGCTTCCCGGGGGCCAGGGCCGCCGCGATGGCGTCCTTCACGGCGAGTGCGCCCGCGTCGCCGGGGACGCACAGGTCGAGGTCGTGGGTGGTGGCCGTGGCCAGCGGGCTCGGGCCGAAGGTGCTGGCGATGTGGGCGCCTCTCGGCAGGCCGTTCAGCTCCTCGGCCTGCCAGGCGAGTTCGACCGGGTTCTCGGCGGTGAGGGGGGCCCGCCAGGACGCGGTCGCGGTCTGGACGACCTCCTCCGCCCGGGCCATCAGGGTGGCCCACTGGGTGAACGGGAAGTCCTCGTTGTCCTCCGTGCGCAGGCTGTACAGGCCGTAGTGGTCGTCGTCCTGCCGGACGGTCCAGTGGCCGTCGTTCTCGTCCCAGGTCACGGCGCTGGAACGCAGGTCGCGCCGGTCGAACCAGTCCCGGGCGGACGGCCAGTCGGGAGCGTCCGCGGGCTTGAGACGGGCGAACGCCGCCTCCAGGAGCGGGGTGATGGCGTCCAGGTCGTCGCCGTAGGTGAGGAACGCGAAGCGGGACAGCAGGGCGAGGGGCGCGCCGGGGTGGGGGAGCGACGGGTCGCGCAGGGCCAGGGCGCGGCAGAACAGATCGAGTTCGGACCAGCGGAAGAGATGCGGATGCCAGTGGGCCTGGTCGTCCCACGCGACCTCGGCCGGTTCGTCCAGCCCGGGGGCCACCAGGGCCAGGGAGTGGTACCCGGCCGAGATCCCCACGTCGAGGACGAGCCCGAGGCCGTCGTCCAGCATGAAGGGGATCTC
The DNA here is from genome assembly GCF_050946795.1 of Spirillospora sp. CA-294931. Classification (GTDB taxonomy): domain Bacteria; phylum Actinomycetota; class Actinomycetes; order Streptosporangiales; family Streptosporangiaceae; genus Spirillospora. The sequence goes on along the minus strand of NZ_CP192006.1, from coordinate 8,379,782 downwards.
CTGGTCCTGCTCCTCGCCGAGGAGCGCGTCGTTCTCGTCCTCGAAGAGGTACGCCGACCAGAACGCGGGGTCCGACAGGTGGGGAATGGGCATGGCCCGATTCTTCCGGAACAGAGCGGCTCCCGACCGTCGCGGGACGATCGGGAGCCGCGGCAAGGCCCTAGCAGGCGCAGCCGTGCAGGATCCAGGAGAGGTTGAACTTGCGGAACACCAGGGCGTGCGGGGCGCCGTTGCTCCCGTTGTTCAAGTTGGTCTCGACCAGGGCGCCGATGTGCCAGTCGGACGTCTTGGTCATGCTGGAGTAGCCGCCCTCGGAGCCGCCGCCGACCGGGTCGGGGCCGTCGGAGAGGGGACGGCTGCGGGGCCAGGTCCTGGCGTTGTCGTAGCTGATGCGGGCGCGCATGTGCAGGCGTGACCCGGTGTCGGCCGAGTTGAGGAAGATCGTGCGGGCCGGGGCGTCGGTGTTGTACTGCAGAACCGACGCCTGCATCATCGGATCCAGCAGCTTCTGGTCCGGGGTGAACGCGGAGAAGGGGCTGGTGACGCTCGTCCCCCGGGAGACCCAGCGCCGCTCGGCCTGGGCGTCGGCGGCCGTGGTCGCGCGGTCGTTGCGGTACAGCGTCCTGTCGGCCAGTTCGGTGATCGTCGCCTCGCTGGTGTCCTCGGCGAGCTTCTGGACGTGCCAGGTCCTGCCGTGGTCGGTGCTGTAGATGTTGCGGTGCTGGGCCGGGATGATCAGCACGCCGCCCGAGGTCTGGATCCCGTTGCCGGGGCCCATCGCGTCCCAGGCCCAGTCCTTGCCGTCGGCCTTGGTCTTGGGCAGCAGCGCCTCGGTCATGTCGGTCGGGGAGGACGAGCCGTCCAGGCCGGTGAAGCTCTGGCCGTCGTCATCGCTCTTCATGACGAACGTCCGGCGCTCGCCCCACTTGGTGATCGCGGTGGTGGGCTCGCCCGTGTCGGGGTTCGGGCCGCCCTTCTGGCTCTTGTCGTGGGCGTTCCACGACAGGAACAGCCAGATGGTGCCGGTGGAGCGGTCGATGACGGGGGTCGGGTTGCCCCACGTCCCCATCCCGGCTCCCACGGCCTCCTTGAGCGACGACCAGGTCTTGCCCTGGTCGGTGCTGCGCTTGTAGAGCAGGTTGACGTTGCCGTAGTCCTTGTTGCTCTTGGCCCGTCCCTCGGCGAAGGCCAGCAGCGTCCCGTCGGTGGTGCGAGTGATCGCCGGGATGCGGAACGTGTGGTACGAGACGCCGTTCAGGCTCTCCTTGAACTCGCCCTTGAACAGGACCGAGGCGGTGTGCGACTGCGGGGCGGACGCCGCCGGGTCCTCCGCCGCACCGGCCGTCGTCGTCCCCGCGATGGCGGTGGACACCAGGGCACCGGCGACGATGACGGCGCGCCTTCTGGCAATGGCCACGAATAACCCTCCAAGTACCGCCCTTGACTGGTTGAGCCCGCGAATCTAGCCGCCGCCGGTGAACGGGAAGCGGGCTCTCCCCCGCCGATGATCATGAAGCGCCTGGTCGAGGGAGTGTGACATCGCGGGAGGGTGGGATTGTCCACAATCAGGGGCGCCGCTGGCCGTAGATGTGGACGGCCTGGCCTCGGTATTCGGTGTCGCGCAGATGCCGGTGCCCGATCCGCTCGGCGACGGCGACGGAGCGGCGGTTGGCCGGGGTGATGACCGAGATGACCTCGTCGGCGTCCAGCTCGGTGAAGCAGTACGCCAGGGCCGCCCGCGCGGCCTCGGTGGCGTACCCCTTGCCCCAGTGCGCGCGGGCCAGGCACCAGCCGACGCCCAGGCCGGGGAAGCCGTGCGGGCGCCAGGGCCCGGCGCGTCCGGCGAAGCGGCCGGTGGATTTCTCCACCACCGCCCAGTGCGAGAAGCCGCGGATCTCGCGGTGGCCGATGAAGGTGGCCAGGCTCCGCCAGGCGTCGGACGGGGAGGTGCCCACCGTCTCGGCGAGACCGCCCGCGACCTGCGGGTCGGCCAGCATCGCGGCGTAGTCGTCGAAGTCGTCGCCGGTGAGGGGGCGCAGGACGAGACGTTCGGTCTCCAGTTCGGTCATGATCGGATTGTGCCTCCGGGGGAGGACGGATTGGAGACGCGCATGGACATCCGCCGGGCGGTTCCCGACCTGCGGGCCGCCGACCTCGCCGCGAGCCGGGGCTTCTACGAGGCGCTCGGCTTCGAGGAGGTCATGAACCTGGGCTGGGTCGTGAACCTGGCCTCGCCCACCAACCCCACCGCCCAGATCCTGCTGTTCGGCCCGGACGCCACCGGCCCGCAGCCCGATCTCAGCGTCGAGGTCGGCGATGTCGACGCGGCGCACGCCGCCATGGTCGAGGCGGGCGCGGAGATCGTCTATCCGCTCACCGACGAGCCGTGGGGCGTCCGCAGGTTCTTCGTGAAGGACCCCGACGGCCACGTCGTCAACGTGGTGAACCACCGCTGAGCACCGGAGAGCCCGCGAGGCCTCTCGCCGCCGACACGCGGCGGGGCGCGTCCGCGAATGCTTGCGCGAGACCTCGCCGGTCACGTCGTCCACGTAGTGGACCACGCTGAGCACCGGAGAGCCCGCGGGGCCTCTGGCCGCCGATGCGCGGCGGGGCGCGTCCGCGAGTGCTTGCGCGGGACCTCGCCGGTCACGTCGTCAACGTGGTGAACCAGCGCAGAGCCTCTCGTCACCGGCGAGCGGTGGGTGCGTGCGTTGGCCAGTGAAAAGCCCGCAGGGCCTCCGGGAAGGGAGGCCCTGCGGGCTTGTCGGACCCCGCGGGAGGCGGGAGGAGTTCTGCGCTCAGTACGGCAGGAGACGTCCGGATGGCGTGCGGAGATCGAGCGGGCCGGGTTGACGTGGCGGTCTGGGGCGCTTGATGAGCTGCTGCCGTGCCATGGTGATCATCTCCCCCGTTACGGCGAGCGTTAACCCGCCGATCGAGCCGATGTCGTGCTCACTTTGTCTGACGCGCCTGCCGGACGTGAGGTTCAGCGAGCTTATGCGACAACCTCGGCCCGTTCGACCGATTTTCCATAACCCGATATCGCACTCTGTGTCGGACGGGACGCGTGGAGTAGTTACTTGTCATACTCGGCCTGAAGTTTCTTGGGCGCGACCTGGCGCCAGGAGTCGACGAGGATGGCGCGGAGCTCCTCGTCGTCGATGGCGTCGAGGTGCACGCGCAGCCAGTTGTACTTCGGGTCGTGACCCTCGCGGATGAAAAACTTGTCCGGCTCGGCGAGCAACATCGCGGGCCGCTCCTCCATCGGGAACCGGAACGCCAGATGGGGCCGCTCACTGTCGGGCAGCGCGGCGAACATGCCCTTGCGCAACCGGAACGTGGGCATGCCCCAGGAGATCCGTTCCTCGGTTCCGGGCAGGCTCAGGGCGAAGTCTCGTGCGGTATCCGGGTCGCTCATGTGCCTATAAGACCACGTCACACCGACATTTCGGCGGTGAGCCACCTTACGATACGACGTCGCGACTCCGGAACCTGCGGAACGCCAGCGCCAGCAGGACGGCCGAGTAGGTGACCGAGATCGCCGTGCCCTTGGCCATGCCGGTCCACTGGATCTCGGGCTGGAGGGCGTCCATCCAGGCGTACATCCAGTGCGTCGGCAGGAAGTCGCGCCACGACCCGAGCGCGGTCACCGCGTCCAGGATGTTGCTGACGATCACCAGCCCGACCGCGCCGCCCACCGCGCCGAGCGGGGAGTCGGTGGTGACCGACAGCAGGAACGCCAGCGCCGCGACCACCAGCTGGCCGATCAGCGCGTACCCGATGATGATCCCCATGCGGCCGAGCGCCGTCCCGGTCTCGACCGAGCCGCCGGTGGGCATCTCGACCGGGCCCCAGCCGAACCCGGCCGTGCCCGCGACCAGCGCCATCAGCGGCAGGCTGATCACCGCGACCGCCGCGTACCCGAGCGCCACGATCAGCTTCTGCCGCAGCAGCCGCGCCCTCGGGACGGGAGCCGCCAGCAGGTAGCGCAGCGACGACCAGCCCGCCTCGCTGGCCACGGTGTCGCCGCAGAACAGCGCGACCGCCACCACCAGCAGGAATCCCATCGCGATGAACAGCGCGAACAGCGCGAAGTTGAGCGCGCTGGACGTCGCCACGTCGACCAGGCCGGGCGCCTCGTCGGGGCCCGGGTCGCCGCCGACCTTGAACGCGCCGACCAGGATCCACGGCAGGACGAGCAGGACGGCGAACGCGAACAGCGTCCGGCGGCGCCGGAACTGCCGGACGATCTCCACCCGGAGCGGGAGCGTCCGGCCGATGGCGTAGCCGCTTCCGGCCGCGGTGGCCGTGGCGGTCCGCTCGCCGTTCAGCGGTGCGGTCGTGCTCATGATCCATCTCCGATGATCTCCAGGAACGCGTCCTCAAGGCGGCGGCCCGAGCCGACGATCTCGCTGACCGGCCCGGCGGCCACGCGCCGTCCGCGCGACATGACCACGGCGTGCGTGCAGGTCTGCTCGACCTCGGCGAGCAGATGGCTGGAGACGATGACCGTCCGGCCGGTCTCGGCGTAGCGCACCAGCACCTCGCGCATCTCGCGGATCTGGGGCGGGTCGAGCCCGTTGGTCGGCTCGTCGAGCACCAGCAGGTCGGGCAGGCCGAGCATGGCCTGCGCGATCGCCAGCCGCTGCCGCATGCCCTGCGAGTACGTCCGGACGGCGCGGTCGAGCGCGGCGCCGAGGTCGGCGATCTCCAGCGCCTCGTCCACATGCGAGTCACCGGCGGGACGTCCCGTGGCGCGCCAGTAGAGGTCGAGGTTGTCGCGTCCGGTCAGGTGCGGCAGGAATCCCGGGCCCTCGACGAACGAGCCGAGCCGCGACAGGACGGGCGCGCCGGGCGTCACCTTGTGCCCGAAGATCCGGATCTCGCCGGAGTCGGGATGGATCAGGCCCATCAGCATCCGCAGGGAGGTGGTCTTGCCCGCGCCGTTCGGCCCGAGCAGGCCGAGGACCTGCCCCTTCTCCACCCGGAACGACAGGTCGGAGACGGCGACGAACCCGTTGGCGTACGCCTTGGTGAGCCCGGTGATCTCCAGCGGGACGCCCGCCAGCGACTCCTCGAACTCCTCCGACGCCTTGCCCCGGCGTCCGGGCCCGGTCAGCACCAGGCCCGCCGCGATCGCCAGGCCCGCCAGCGGCAGCACCCACACCCAGGCCGGGATCGGGGTGGGCAGCGTCTCCAGGGTGGTCACGGTCGGGGCGCTCAGCGCGCCGGTGACCTGCACCTTGTAGCTCGCGGGCTTGGCCGGGGTGGCGAAGCCCATGTCGGTCGTGGCCAGGACGAGCCGCAGGCGGTGCCCCCGGTCGAACCGGTAGTCCATCGCCGGGAGCGTCACCGTGGCCTCGGCGCCCTTGTCGGCCTTGGGCACGCGCAGCGGGGCGGCCAGGCGCCTGGCCGGGGCCGCGCCCCCGGGGCCCACGTCGTACAGCTTGGCGAACAGCGGGACGTCGCCCGGCCCCGTCACCTTGATCCGGATGGTGGCGGCGCCGGTGAGGCGGAACGGCTGGTCGAGCTTGGGGCCGTCGAACGTCGCGGCCTGCCCCGGCATGTCCACCGGGAACTCCGCGCCGATCGCGCCGCCGCCGAGCCCGCCGAGGCTGCCCAGCGCGCCGAGGCCGGGCAGCGCCGAGATCGAGGTGGGGGAGCCGCCCGCCGGGTTGTGGATGGTCTGCTCGCGTCCGGTGAGGGAGAACGCACGCGGGGACGCGCTCAGCCCCGGGTAGGACGAGGCGTTGGCGGCCTCGACCACGACCTCCTGCGTGGAGGAGTCGATGCCGCCCGCGCGGGTGACGGTGAAGGCGTCCACCTTGGAGCCGGAGCCGCCGCGCAGCCGCTGGTCGAACCAGTCGTGGGTCAGCCCGCGCACGCGCTTGGTCTCGGGGTCGCCGCCGTCGTGCCCGCCCTGGAACCACACCATCGAGACCGGCGTCCCGTTGCGGGCGATCAGCCGGGCGTTGGCGTCGGACTGGTCGAGCGGGAACAGCGAGTCGGACTGGCCCTGCACCAGCAGCGTCGGCGCCTTGATCCTGTCCGCGAACGTGGCGGGGCTGGACCGGCGCAGGGTCTCGATCGCCTCCGGGTTGGGCGTCCCGGTCTCGGCGAGCTTCTGGTACATGTCGCACAGCGACGGCAGGAAGCGGCCGCACGCCGTCTCCTTGGCGCCGCTGGTGAAGAACGTCCCGGCCCAGAGCTTCTTGAACACCCCGTTGGACGCGCCGCCGCCCGCCGCGTCGGGGAACAGGGCGTCGGCCAGGTCGCTCCAGGTGATCTGCGGGACGATCGCGTCCACCCGGGGGTCGTGCGCGGCGGTCATCAGCGCGATGGCGCCGCCGTAGGACTCGCCGGTCATCCCCAGCCTGGGGTCGCCGGGCCCGTCGAGCCGCACCTCGGGACGCTTGGCCAGCCAGTCGATCAGCTGCTTGACGTCCTTGACCTCGTAGTCGGGCGAGTTGAGCGCGATCTCCCCGGTCGAGGCGCCGAAGCCGCGCGCCGACCAGGCCAGCACCGCGTACCCGTCGCGGGCCAGCTCCTCGGCCTCGGTGCGGACGTCGTGCTTGGAGCCGCCGAACCCGTGCCCGATCAGCACCGCCGGGCCCTTCTCGCGCCCGACCGGACGGTAGAAGGTCGTGTCGAGCGTCACGCGCTGATCGTCCTTCGGGCCGTCGACCACGTCGATGCGCTGGTCGGTCCGGTCGACGGACGCGGGCGCGTCGGCGGCGGCGAACGCCACGCCGCCCGCGGCCAGGACCACCGCGGCGCCCGCCGCGGCCGTCCAGCGCGTGACCTTGCCGGCCTTGTCCCACCGCTCCCGGAGCTTGCGCGCTCCCCCCAGCCTCATGGGCTGAAGCCTATGCGGCTCGGGTGAACCCAGCCCTCCACCCCGTAGCGGAACGCGGCTGCGCCCGCTGCTGTACGGCGGGCGTCGCGGCTACATCCGTGGGGGTACGGCCTACCGGAGCGCGGCCTCGAACATCGAGGTCAGGCGGTCGGTGAGCGCGTCGGGCGGCGCGTCGCGCAGATCGTCGAGCCCCAGCAGCCGCCGCACCGGCCCGGTGCCCAGGATGAGCGTGGTCACCAGCGTCGCGCGGGCGCGCGCGTCCGCGCCGCCGAGTTGCGCGGCCAGCGGCCCGACCAGCGCCTTCTCCAGATGACGGCCCACGATCTCGCGCACCTCGGCGTTGCCGACCGACCGGTCGAGCATCCGCGTCGTCGGCGACGGGCCGCCACGGTGCAGTTGCCGGACGAAGTGCTCGGCCAGCCGCCGGGGGAGCGGCCCCGAGCCCTCGGTGATCACCTTCTCGATCGTCCACTCACCGGCCAGGACCTCGCCGAACAGCCCGGCCTTGGACCCGAAGTACCGGTTGACGAGCGCCATGTTGGCCCCCGACTCCAGGGCGATCATGCGCACGGTGACGCCGTCGTACCCGTGCTCGCCGAACAGGTCGCGGGCGGCACCGAGAATTCGCCTGCGGGTCGCCTCCCGATCGCGCCGGGGCCGTTCCGGGGCGTCGTCCTCGCCCGTCCGCCGGATGGTCTCCATCGTCCCAGTATCCCGTCGCTTGCAAGTAAACACACGCATACATAGGATGCGTGCAAAGCACAGGTAACTTTCGGGGGGCAAAGGGTGGCACAGGTGGACGCGGCGACCAAGGGGGTGACCGGCACCGAACCGGAACCACGGCGCTACACCCACCGCCAGATCCTGGAGATCCTGGCCGGGCTGATGGTCGCCATGCTGACCGCGATGGTCTCCACCTCGGTGGTGGGCACGGCCCTGCCCACGATCGTCGGCGACCTCGGCGGCCAGGACCAGCTGGCCTGGGTCGCCAGCGCGTCCCTGCTGACCATGACGGCGTCCACGCCCCTGTGGGGCAAGCTCTCGGACATCTTCGGCCGCAAGCTGATGTTCCAGACCGCGCTGCTGGTGTTCGTCCTGGCCTCGGTGGGGGCCGGGCTCTCGCAGAACATCGGCCAGCTCATCGCGGCCCGCGCCGTCCAGGGCCTGGGCGTCGGCGGTCTCTCGGCCCTGGCCCAGGTGATCCTCGGCGACGTCGTCCCGCCCCGCGAACGCGGCCGCTACGCCGGCTACATGGGCGCCACCTTCGGCGTCGCCACCGTCGCGGGCCCGCTGCTCGGCGGCTTCATCGTGGACGCCGACGCCCTCGGCTGGCGCTGGTGCTTCTACGTCTGCGTCCCGCTCGCCCTGGTCGCGTTCCTGATCATCCAGCGGGTGCTCAAGCTCCCCAGGATCAGGCGCGACACCCGGCTCGACCTCTTCGGCGCCTTCACCATCACCGGCAGCGCCACCGCCGCGATGCTCGTCCTCTCGCTGGGCGGCAAGGAGTTCGACTGGAACTCCCCGTGGACCGTCGCGCTGATCGCGACCGCCGTCGTCCTGCTCGCCCTCGCCGTGGTCGCCGAGCGCCGCGCCACCGAGCCCATCCTGCCGCCCCGCCTCTTCCGCGACCGGACGTTCGCCCTGGCCGCCACCGCCTCACTGTGCGTCGGCGCCGCGATGTTCGGCGGGATGATCTACCTGCCGCAGTACCTCCAGATCGTGAAGGGCATGAGCCCGACCGCGTCCGGCCTGATGACGCTCCCGATGGTCATCACGATGTTCGTCACCTCGACCTGGTCGGGCCGGATCGTCACCCGCACCGGACGCTGGAAGCCCTTCCCCGTCGCCGGGCTGCTCTTCGTCGCCGCCGCGATGTTCCTGCTGTCGCGGCTGCACACCGATTCCAGCGCCCTGGTCATCGGCCTGGACGTCGCCGTCCTCGGCGCCGGCCTCGGACTCACCCTGCAGATCCTGATCCTGGCCGTCCAGAACGCCGCCGCCCGCGCCGACCTGGCCGCCACGACCTCGGGCGTCTCCTTCTTCCGCAACCTCGGCGGCGCGATGGGCGTCGCCGCGTTCGGCGCCATCCTCACCGGACGCCTGTCGTCCGAGCTCAGCTCCGCCCTGGCCGCGGCCCACGTCCGTCCACCCGCCGGTGGCACCGGCCTGGGCTCGCCCGAGCAGATCCACAACCTCCCCGAACCCTTCAAGGGCCTGGTCCTGGAATCCTTCACCCGAGCGCTCGAGACCGTCTTCATGGTGGGCATCCCGATCGCGCTCCTGGGCTTCCTGGCCGTCCTGGCCCTCAAGGAACTCCCCCTGAGGGGCCGCTGAGGGCCGCTCAGCCCTTGAGCTCGCGCATCAGCCGCTCGGCCTCCGCCTTGGAACCCGGACCGGTGATGACGATCTTGCCGTCCAGAATGGCCATGTCGACCCGGGGCACCGTCACCAGCCGCTCCCGCACCACGAACGCCAGATCCCGCCCGACCGTCGCCCGGGTCAGCGTCGCGAACGCCTTCTTGTCCGTCGACCGCAACGTCAGCGCGATGTCGTACGAGCTGCCGCCCTTGGCCTTCTGCACCCGCAGATCGGTCACCTTCCGGATCGCGATGCCCTGGCTGAGCTGGTAACACGTCAGCCCCACACCGGTCTGGCCGGTGATCCCCTGCGTCCCGGCCGGACACTGCCCCGGCACCGTCTGCGTGACCGGATACACGTGCAGCGGCGCCTTCAACGCCACCGGCCGGGTGTCCATCGACGCCGCGATCAGGCTCCCGGTCACCACCACGGTCGCGATCATGAGCCCCAGCGTGAGCACCATCACGACCAGCGCCGTCCGGTTCTCCCGCGCCGCCCGGTCCAGGGGAGCCCGGCCCCGCGACGCCGCCCGGCTCCGCTTGACCTCCGCCGCCGACCGCTGCCGCTCCGAGACCCGAGCCCGCCGCCGCGCCATCGGATCGCCCAGCGGCACCGCCTCTACCGGCGCACCCACGGCCATCCGCTTCCCCCGCCGCCGCCTCTTCTGCCGCCCACTCCGCCCAGGCGCCACCGGCCCAACCGGCGAGCCCCCGAAACCCGCCCCTTCGGGAATCGCGCCGCTGCTCAGTACGTCCGGCTTGGTCTCGCCTCCAAGAGCGCCGCCTCGCGGCGCGGCTCCGCCCGGGCGCTCTCCGGCCCCCGGCGCCCCAAGCCCGCCACCCGGCGCACCCGCCCCTCCCGGCGCTACGCGCCCGCCACCCGATGCACCCGCGCCTCCCGGCGTACCGGCACCCGGCGTACCGGCGCCCTCCGGCGTTGCGTGTCCGCTGCCCGGTACACCCGCGCGTTCCGGCGCTTTGTGTCCGGCGCCCGGCCCACCCACGCCGGGTGTACCCGTGCCTTCCGGCGTTGCGTGCTTGCCGCCCGGCGTACCCGCGCCCGGACGTGCTTCGCCCTCAGGGGGCGCGCCACCAGGGGATTCGCCGCTCACCCGGCCTCCGGGAGCGCCGCTTGCCGCCGCGTGTTTGCCGCTGGGGGGCGGGCCGCCGTGGGGGGCGCTCGACTCCGGCGTGCCGGGTGTTGCTTCCGGGCGCTCCTCGGCCCCGGGGTTCTGGGCACGACGGCGGTCTTTGTTGCGGCGCGGAACGACCCGCATCGGCACCTCCCCGGGCGGCTGTTGATCTCCAAGTCTTTCAGGAGAGGACGCGCGGGCACATCGTTCGGTGGGCCTAACTCGGCCAACCGAACTATCACGGATGTACGAAGGCCCGGGTCCCCATGGGTCGGGAAACCGGGCCTTTCGTGCGTTCCGGCTAGTCGATCCGCCAGGTGTCGCCGCTGCCCAGCAGGGCCGCCAGGTCGCCTCGACCTTGGGTTTCGATGGCCTCGTCCAGCTGGTTGCGCAGCTCGCTGTCGTAGGACGGGCGGGCCACGTTGCGGAAGATGCCGATCGGGGTGTGCTCGAAGGCCGGGGAGTCCAGGCGGGTCAGCGCGAACGCCTGGGACGGGTCCGGGTCGGACGCGTTGTGCACCGCGATCTCCGACGGGTCGACGTCGGCGACGTTGACGACCTCGAAGCCGCCCGAGGACGTGCGGCGCAGGCCCTTCTGGCGGTCGGCGCCGAAGCGGATCGGCTCGCCGTCCTCCAGCCGGACGGTGATCTCGTCGCGGACGTCGGCGTCCTTGAGGGGCTCGAAGGCGTTGTCGTTGAAGATGTTGCAGTTCTGGTAGATCTCCACCAGCGCGGTGCCCTCGTGCTGGGCCGCCGCGCGCAGGACCGACTGCAGGTGCTTGCGGTCGGAGTCGATGGTGCGGGCGACGAACGTGCCCTCGGCGCCGATCGCGAGCGACAGCGGGTTGAACGGGGCGTCCAGCGAGCCCATCGGGGTCGACTTGGTGACCTTGCCGACCTCGGAGGTCGGGGAGTACTGGCCCTTGGTCAGCCCGTAGATCCGGTTGTTGAAGAGCAGGATCTTCAGGTTGACGTTGCGGCGCAGCGCGTGGATCAGGTGGTTGCCGCCGATCGACAGCGCGTCGCCGTCGCCGGTCACCACCCAGACCGACAGGTCGGGACGGGACGTGGCCAGCCCGGTGGCGATCGCCGGGGCGCGCCCGTGGATCGAGTGGAACCCGTAGGTGTTCATGTAATACGGGAACCGGGACGAGCAGCCGATGCCCGACACGAACGTGATGTTCTCGCGGCGCAGACCGAGTTCGGGCAGGAAGGACTGGACGGCCGCGAGGATCGCGTAGTCACCGCACCCGGGGCACCAGCGCACCTCCTGGTCGGTCTTGAAGTCCTTCATCGTCTGCTTCTGGTCGGTCTTGGGGACGAGGGAGAGCGCGCTGCGCCCGTTCCCGTTTCCGTTCCCGTTGTGGTCACTCACTGTCGATCACATCCTGGATGACGCCCGCGAGTTCCTCTGCCTTGAAGGGGAGGCCGCGGACGCGGTTGTAGCCGATCACATCGACGAGGAACCGGCCGCGCAGCAGCAGCGCCAGCTGGCCCAGGTTGATCTCCGGAACGATCACCTTGTCGTAGGAGCGGAGAATCTGCTCGATGTTGGCGGGGAACGGGTTGAGGTGGCGCAGGTGGGCCTGGGCCACGTGGTGGCCGGCCTTGCGGACGCGGCGGACTCCGGCCGAGATGGCGCCGAAGGTGCCGCCCCAGCCCAGGATCAGCACCTTTGCCTGGCCGGACGGGTCGTCCACGTGGAGGGGCTCGACGTCCGCGGCGATCCCGTCGACCTTGGCCTGGCGGAGCCTGACCATCAGGTCGTGGTTGGCCGGGTCGTAGGAGATGTTGCCCGAGCCGTCGGCCTTCTCCAGCCCGCCGATGCGGTGTTCGAGCCCCGGGGTGCCGGGGATCGCCCAGGGGCGGGCGAGCGTCTCGGGATCGCGCTTGAACGGCTGGAAGTCCTCCTGGTCCGGCTCGGCGAACCCGGGCTCGATGACCGGGAGCGAGTCGACGTCCGGGAGCTTCCAGGGCTCGGAGCCGTTGGCGAGGTAGCCGTCCGACAGCAGGATCACCGGCGTGCGGTACTTGACCGCGATCCGGGCGGCCTCCAGGGCGGCGTCGAAGCAGTCCGAGGGCGACCGCGGCGCGATGACCGGGACGGGGGCCTCGCCGTTGCGTCCGTGCATGGCCTGGAGCAGGTCGGCCTGTTCGGTCTTGGTCGGCAGCCCGGTGGACGGGCCCGCCCGCTGGACGTCGATCACCAGCAGCGGCAGCTCGGTCGCGACCGCGAGGCCGATGGTCTCGCTCTTGAGCGCGATGCCGGGCCCGGACGTGGTCGTCACGCCGAGGGACCCGCCGAACGAGGCGCCCAGCGCGGCGCCGACCGCGGCGATCTCGTCCTCGGCCTGGAACGTTCGAACCCCGAACTTCTTGTGCTTGGACAGCTCGTGCAGGATGTCGGACGCCGGGGTGATCGGGTACGAGCCCAGGTAGATCGGCAGTCCGCTGCGTTCACCGGCCGCGACCAGCCCGTAGGCCAGTGCAACGTTCCCGGTGATGTTGCGGTAGAGACCGGGCTCGTGCTCGGCGGGCTTGATCTCGTACTGCACCGAGAACGCCTCGGTGGTCTCGCCGAAGCTCCAGCCCGCCTGGAACGCGGCGATGTTGGCCTTCATGATGTCGGGCTTCTTGGCGAACTTCTTCTCCAGGAAGTTCAGCGTCCCCTCGGTGGGGCGGTGGTACAGCCACGACAGCAGGCCGAGCGCGAACATGTTCTTGGCCCGCTCGGCGTCCTTCTTCGACAGGTCGAAGTCGGCCAGCGCGGTCACCGTCATGGAGGTCAGCGGCAGCGCGTGCACTCGGTACTCGGCGAGCGAGTCGTCGTCGACGGGGCTGGACTCGTAGCCGACCTTGGCCAGGTTGCGCTTGGTGAACTCGTCGGTGTTGACGATCAGGTCGGCGCCGCGGGGGAGGTCGCCGAGGTTGGCCTTCAACGCGGCCGGGTTCATGGCGACCAGCACGTTCGGTGCGTCGCCCGGGGTGAGGATGTCGTGGTCGGCGAAGTGCAGCTGGAAGCTGGACACGCCGGGCAGGGTGCCCGCCGGGGCGCGGATCTCGGCGGGGAAGTTCGGAAGCGTCGACAGGTCGTTGCCGAACGCGGCCGTCTCCTGGGTGAAGCGATCGCCGGTCAGCTGCATGCCGTCGCCGGAGTCACCGGCGAATCGGATGATGACGCGGTCGAGTCGCTGGACCTGTTTGGTCACAGAGGATGACCTCCTCGACTCGCAGCATCCGTCCCGGGGGAGGCACCCAGGATCGTGATGCTACTTAGGCTTACCTTCATGGTATGTCCGGGTTGGAATGCTGTTTCCGGGGGTAAGGGGACCCGGGAGACGGCGATTCCGGCCCGTTGAAGCCGTGGAGTCGTCGGTCCCTGATGTCCGGCCGCCGGGACGAGCCCGCGGCCGTCGTTCCGCCCGTCATGATGTGACATCCCTCGTCCAGGGAGTCGCGGCCCCGTAACACTAGACGTATCACTTCGGGCGCCAGTTGACGCGACTCCGTGGGATTTGGGCAGGTCCTATCCGGTGGTACGGCCTGGGCGGCCCCCGAGTTCAGCTGAACACAGGCTGCTGGCCAGGCGGCAAAGGTCGACATGGAGTCGCCTCACGAGCCGCGGAGGGTAGGTCGGGGGGCGGGTGCTCCCCGGTGGCACGGTGTTCACGTCACGAACTATAGACAGCGGACTTAGAGGAACGATCGACCGGGGCCAGTAAGCGACTACTTGCGCGTTTTCGGAGAAGGCTTCACCGAGACGGGCGGCCCGGGCGGGGGCGTCCCGCCCTCGCGATCGACGATCGCCAGCAGCTTCGCGACGTCCGCGGCCGCCACCGCCTCGCCCAGGACACGGGCCTGCGCCTCATACGGGTGGGCGCCGGGACTGTCGAGCGCCTTCTTCATCCACACGCGCCACCCGCGTCCGGTCACGGTGCAGCGCAACACCAGCGAGCGGTTGGCCGGTACCGGACCCGCGCCCACGCAGGTGCCCAGCGAGCGCTTCTTGGAGGTGATCGTGGCCCGCAGCGACGCCCGGGCCCCGTCCGGCACGGCCCCCGAGGGGTCGGTCATCTCGACCGGGACGCTGACCGTGCAGCCGCTGGTGTTGTTGTCGCAGTTGACGAACGTCAGCCGTCCCGGACGGAACCGCAGCGCCGGGTCGAGCGCGCCGCCCAGGGCCGCCACCCGGGGCCTGAGCTCCTTGAACATCGGCGCCGCGTCGGCGACCTCCGTCACCGCGAACCGGGGATCGCCCTGACCCGCCACCTGGACGCGCAGGAGGCGGTGCGGCGCGGCCGTGGTCACGAAGTAGTCGGCCCGGGCGGTCTTGACCTTGTAGGCCGGGGTCCCGTCGACGTTCTCGGCCGGGGCCTTGGCGGGCGCCCTGGCCAGTGCCCTGGCGATCGAGTCGGATCCCAAGGCCTCGCGGACGTCCAGGCCGGGCATGGACGCGGGCGCCTTCGTCCAGCGTCCGGCGTAGTTCTCCGGGCTGACGCCCGCGCCCCCGTATGCGGCCCAGAACGCGGGGCCGCCCTTGACGTAGGTTTCGCCGTCGATGACGACCAGGCTCACCGGCGGCTGCCCGGCCACGGTCAGCGTCCCGGTGGCCGAGCCCGTGCGGGTCACGCTGAGGCGCAGCTGGGCGGGCTTGCCGCTCGCCGTGACCGTCCCCGTGTACAGCAGCGCGGGCACCGCCGTGACCTGCTTGCCCGCCTGCTGCCCCCACGCCGACACCGCCCCGGCGTCCGGGCCCTTGCGCTTCTCACCGGGGTCGTCGCCGGTGCTCATCACGCCGTAGGCGACCGCGGCCACCACCAGGAGCACCACACCGGCGGCCACGATCAGTCGAGCCCTGCTCGACCCGCGGCGTCGCTGCTTCCCTCCTCCTCCTGGCGGGGTGAGAGCCGCCGCGAGCGAAGAGGTACCCGGCGGGGCCGCGGGGTCCAGGGGAAGAGCCCCTGAGGGGGCGGGGGCGGGGGATTGCGGGACGTCCGGCCCGTAATACGCCTCGGACGGCCCGTCGTGCTCAACGCTCACTCGCGCTCGCTCTGCTGGTGACCGGTTACAAAGGGGGCTTAGCCGACGAACCGGGGGACGTCGGCCAGACACCTAGAGTGCCGGACGCCACGGCCCTCCCGCACCAAGACCGGGACGAACGCGAAACACCGGCCGGCCCCCGGAGGGGCCGACCGGCATGCGCTCGGCCACGGTCAGTCGCTGGCCAGCCCGCTCTGCATGGTCTGGATCTCGGTGGACGAGGCGCCCTCGACCCTGAACTCGGGGTGGTGGTAGTAGCGCGAGTTGTCGCCGCGCGACCAGGCGGCCCACTCGCTGGTGGCGACGCGGCACTCGGCCCAGGTGCCGTCCGAGCCGCTGAGCGTGACCGTGGTCTTGCAGTCGCCGAGGTCCTTGCCGCTGATCGTCCCGCCGGTGAGGCGGTAGCGGACCTCGACGCGGACCGGGGACACCGAGGAGGTGATGGCGCGGACCTTGCCGCGCACCGAGCAGCCGGAGGAGTTCTCGCTGCAGAGCCCCTTCTTCCACTCGACCACCGTCGGGCGCACCGAGCCGTCGAAGGAGTCCTTCAGCTCGCCGATCTGCTCGCGCATGTCGTTGATGGCCTCGCCGGTGGTCTTGGGCGTGACGTCCACGGCGATGCGGGGGTAGACGTCCTCGTAGCGCAGCAGGACCGGGCTGTCGGAGTCGGTGAGGTAGATGGTGGTCAAGCCGCTGTTGAACTTCAGCGCCTTGCGCCCCTGCACGGTCGTCTTGGTCGGCTTCAGCTTCGTGCGGAACGCGGCGGTGCGGAGCTTGGACGTCAGCGCCGACGGCGTGACCTGCCGGGTCTCCAGCGTCATCTTGCTCGCGTTCAGGCGCCCCCACTGCTCGCCGCTCTTGAGGAAGTACGGCGTCGTGGACAGGCTCGACTCGGTGCGCCAGTAGGAGCTGTCGGCCTTGGCGTACACCTTGCCGTCGACCGCCAGGAGGGTGAGGCTGGTGCCGTCCAGGGTGACCGGGCCGCTGGCGCGACCGCCCTTGGTGACCGTCAGTTCACCGGACATCGGCCGGGCGCCGCTGCTCAGCGTGCCCTTGAGCGTGACCGTCCGGGCGGTCGAGAGCGAGTCGGCCGCCGCGTTGAGGTACTCCTTGGGGGACTTCTCGTCCTTGGACGTCAGCACCACGACGACCACCGCGATGATGATCACGAGCACCAGCCCACCGCCCACGAGCAGGGCGATCAGGGCGCCGCTGCCCGAACGCCGTGGCGGAGGGGGCATGCCGGGACCGCCGGGCGCGCCCGGCGGCGGGGGAAAGAAGGGAGGCGGGGTTCCTGGGCCACCGAATCCTCCCGGAGGGGGCGGAGGCGGAGGCGCACCGCCGGGCGGACCCATCGGGCCCGCGGGGGGAGGGGGCGGGGGCCAAGACGACCCGCCCGGGGGTTCCCAACCCGGTGGCGGAGGAGGATTGCTCATCCGGACACGTCCTTCCTGATCAACGAGCCCGCTTCGATCACAGTGTCCTACAAGCGACCGACAATGTGATCCGCCGCCCCGGGGGACGGGCCCGTCATGCGCGGTTCCCAATTCTCGGGGATACTTGGGTTAGACGCACGTCCGGAGGTATTGGTGCTCGACTATTTCGACTCGTACGCGGTCGTTTTCGCGCTGATCCTGGTCGGCGGCGGCATCGTCGGCGGCGGGCTCGCGGCCAACCGCCTGCTGCGTCCGCGGCGCCCCACGCACGAGAAGCTCACGACGTACGAATGCGGCGTCGACCCCGTCGGCGACGGGTGGGCGCAGTCCTATGTTCGCTACTACGTGTTCGCCTACCTCTACGTGGTGTTCGCGGTCGACGCGGTGTTCCTTTTCCCCTGGGCCACCGTCTTCGCGGCGCCCGGCTATGGCATGACCACGCTCGGGGAGATGTTCGTCTTCCTGGGCTTCCTCGCCGCCGGTCTCGTCTACGCGGGCAAGAAGGGCGTCCTGTCGTGGGTCTGACCCCCTGGCATCGCGGCGCGGGCCTGTAAGAATGCTCTTGTGAGCACTGTCGATCTGCCCCCGCCGAGCGTCGGGCCGCTGTCGCGGCTGGCGCCCAAGCCGATCAAGTTCGTGCTCAACTGGGGCCGCCGCTATTCCCTGTGGGTCTTCAACTTCGGGCTGGCCTGCTGCGCGATCGAGTTCATCGCCACCTCGATGAGCAGGCACGACTTCATCCGGCTCGGCGTGATCCCGTTCGCGCCCGGCCCCCGCCAGGCCGACCTGATGATCGTGTCCGGGACGGTCAGCGACAAGATGGCGCCCGCCGTCCGCCGCCTCTACGAGCAGATGCCCGAGCCCAAGTACGTCATCTCCTTCGGCGCCTGCTCCAACTGCGGCGGCCCGTACTGGGACTCCTACTGCGTCACCAAGGGCGTCGACCAGATCATCCCGGTGGACGTCTACGTCCCCGGATGCCCGCCGCGTCCCGAGGCCCTGCTGCACGGGATCGTCCACCTCCAGGAGAAGATCGCCGGCGAGTCGCTGGGCGACCGCTACACCGGCGGGGGCGAGCCCATCGCGCCCGCCCCGCCCTCGCGTCCGCTATCGGCCACCGTCCTCCGCCGCCCCCTCCAGCCCCCACCGCCTCCCGCCCCCGAAGCGTCCGCGGAACCGGCCCCGCCCGCTCCCGAAGCGACCGCGGAGCTGACTCCGCCCGCCCCCGAGGCGCCCGCGAAGCTGGCCCCGCCCGCCCCCGAGGCACCCGCGAAGCTGGCCCCGCCCGCCCCCGAGGCGCCCGCGAAGCTGGCCCCGCCCGCCCCCGAGGCGCCCGCGAAGCTGGCCCCGCCCGCCCCCGAGGCGCCCGCGAAGCTGGCCCCGCCCGCCCCCGAGGCGACCGCGGAACAGGCCCCGCCCGCCCCCGACGCGACCGGGGAACCGACCCCGTCCGCTGAGGCGCCCGCTCTCGAAGCGTCCGCGGAACCGACCCCGCCGGACGAGCCGTCCAGCGCCCCGACGGCCGAACTGCCCCCGCCCGCCCCGGAGCCGGAGAAGCCGCCCGTGCCCGCCTCCCAGGCCGACTCGACACCGACGCAGGAGATCACTCCGGTCGACGAGACCGCGCCGGTCACCCCGCTGCGCAAGCTTCTGCCCAAGCGCAACGGGAACGGCAACGGGGACGGCGAGCACGACCCGTCGATCATCCCCGGCCTCGAAGGCGACGGGAACGACGACGAGATCGGGCGGACGGACCGGTGAGCGAGGTCCTGTCCGCGGCCTGGACCGAGCGTTTCGGCGAGGACGTCACCACCGAGGAGACGTTCGGCGGCCTGGCCGTCGGCGTCCCGCCCCCGGTGTGGGTGGAGGCGCTGACGTTCGCCCGCGACGGCCTGGAGTGCGGCTTCTTCGACTGGCTCACCGGCGTGGACGAGCTCGACGACGGGTTCGCCGTCGTCACGCATCTCTACTCGCTCGAACGCCGGCACCATCTGCTGGTCAGGACGCGCGTCCCGCGTGAGGCGCCCGTCCTGCCGACCGCCACCGGCGTCTACCGGGGCGCGGCGTGGCACGAGCGCGAGACGTTCGAGATGTTCGGCGTGGTCTTCGAGGGCCATCCCGATCTGAAGCCGCTGCTGCTGCCGGACGGCTTCGAGGGCAACCCGCTGCGCAAGGACTTCGTCCTCGCCGCCCGGGTCGCCAAGCCGTGGCCCGGCGCCAAGGAACCGGGCGAGTCGGGTCACGGGGCGCCGAGCCGCCGCCGGGTGCGGCCGCCCGGCGTGCCCGACGACTGGGGGCCCAATGCTTGAGATCGTCGTCAAGCTGGCGCTGGTCGCCGGCGCGTTCGCGCTGCTCCCGCTGCTGGTCGGGCAGGCCGAGCACAAGGTGATGGCGCACATGCAGGGGCGCCTCGGCCCGATGTACGCCGGCGGCTTCCACGGGTGGGCCCAGCTCGTCGCGGACGGGGTGAAGTTCGCCCAGAAGGAGGACGTGATCCCGCGCGCCGCCGACAGCCGGGTGTTCAAGCTCGCCCCGGCGGTCGCGCTGGTCCCCTACCTGCTGGTCCTGATCGTGGTCCCGGTCGGGCCGGACGGCCAGGTCGCGCTCGACCTCGGCCCCGGCCTGTTCTTCGCGCTCGCCGTGATGGGCGTGGGCGTGATCGGCGCGATCATGGCGGGCTGGGCCAGCGCCAACAAGTACTCGCTGCTGGGCGGGATGCGGGTGGCGGCCCAGCTCATGTCGTACGAGCTGCCGATGGTGTTCGCGGCGTCCTCGGTGGCGATGGCCGCCGGGACCCTCTCGCTCAGCGGCATCGTCGAGGAGTGGCACTGGTACTGGCTGCCGTGGCAGGCGGTCGGCGGCGTGGTGTTCTTCATCGCGGGCCTGGCCGAGCTGCGCCGTCCGCCCTTCGACATGCCGGTCGCCGACTCCGAGATCATCTTCGGCCCCTACACCGAGTACGGCGGCCTGCGCTTCGCGCTGTTCCTGCTGGCCGAGTACGCGGGCATCGTCGTGCTGTGCGCGCTGACGACCGTCCTGTTCCTCGGCGGCTGGAAGGGCCCGTTCCTGAACGAGGAGCTCGGCTGGCTCTGGACCCTCATCAAGGTCTTCGGCCTGTCCTTCCTGGTGATCTGGGCGCGCGTCAGCTACCCGAGAATGCGCGAGGACCAGCTCCAGAAACTCGCCTGGGCCTACCTCGTCCCCCTGGCCCTGGCCCAGCTCGCCCTGACCGGCGTCCTCAAAATCGCCTTCGCCTGACCTTCCTGCCTAGGGGAGGAAGATGGCGTATTCGGCGAGGTTGGTGAGGAGGTCGGGAGGCATGTCGATGTCGAGGGAGAGTTCCTCGGCGGAGATGAAGCCGCCCTGCTCGCCCCGGCGGTGGACGATGCGGTCGACGAGTTCGGGGGTCATGCCGGGCAGCGTCGCGAGGGTGGCGGGCGGGGCGTGGTTGACGTCGATGAGACCGCCGTCGTCGTAGCCGCGGGGCAGGTCGGGACGGCCGATGCGCAGCTCGTGGGCCAGCGCCGGGTCTTCGCCCGCGAGGGCGCGGGCCTCCTCGCGCAGTCCGCGACGGTACTTGGCGACCTGGATGGCGTGCTCGTTGTGGCGGCTGCGCGGGGCGGAGCGCGGGAAGATCGAGGGGCGGACGGCGAACGAGTGCACGGTGCCCGCGATCCAGAGCATCATCATCATGACGCCGCTGAGCATGATCAGCAGCGGGTCGGACGTCTGCATCAGGAGCAGGACGGCGGCGGTGGCGCCGCCGTATCCGGCCGCGGTCGC
Source organism: Spirillospora sp. CA-294931 (assembly GCF_050946795.1). Lineage (GTDB taxonomy): Bacteria > Actinomycetota > Actinomycetes > Streptosporangiales > Streptosporangiaceae > Spirillospora. The sequence continues at coordinate 8,359,177 of NZ_CP192006.1, read as the reverse complement.
GCCGAGGTTCAGCGAGCCGCGGCGCACGGCGGCGTAGAGGAAGGTGAAGGGCGTTCCGAAGCCGAGCGTGAGGAAAGGGACGAACGCCCACATCAACCCGCCCGGCTCACTGGACGGCGGAAGCGGAACGACGGGCGGCATCGGCTGCGGCGGGACCGGCGGGCCCGGATAGGGCGGACGCCACCCGGGAGGGCGGCCCATGTGCGGTGCGGGCGGACGCGGTGGCCTGCGGGGAACGCCGCCCGGCCTGCCCGGATGGGGGTTCTGGCCTTGGTTGTAAGGGCCGTCCACACCGTGGCTCACGTGCCCTCCTCGCCTCGCGAGTCGACGTCCGGGACCGAGATCAAGGCAGCACTCGGTTCGCTCCGCTCACATGAGTTCGACGAACGCGACGACCGTTGCGTTCCCCCCGGGCCCTTCGTAAGGAATCATGGGGCCCGTGGGACGGCTACCAGGAGGCGGGCTGGCCAAGGGGCTGGCGGTCACGCTGCGGACGATGACGCGGCGCTCGATCACGCGCCAATACCCCGAAGTGCAACCGGATCTCGCGCCGCGGAGCCGGGGTGTGATCGCGCTGTTCGAGGAGAACTGCACGGTCTGCATGCTGTGCGCCCGGGAGTGCCCCGACTGGTGCATCTACATCGACTCGCACAAGGAGACGCTGCCCGCGGAGGGCGGTGGACGCGCGCGGACGCGCAACGTCCTCGACCGCTTCGCCATCGACTTCTCGCTGTGCATGTACTGCGGCATCTGCATCGAGGTGTGCCCGTTCGACGCGTTGTTCTGGTCGCCGGAGTTCGAGTACGCCGAGTACGACATCGCCGAGCTGACGCACGAGAAGGACCGGCTGCGCGAGTGGATGTGGACGGTTCCGCCGCCGCAGGCCCACGACCCGGGCGCCGAATCTCCCAAGGAGGTCGCCACGGTCGAGAAGGCCGCGACCCGGGGCCGCGCCCGATGACCGGCCAGGAGATCGTCTTCACGCTGCTGGGCGTCGTGGCCGTCGGGTCGGCGCTGCTGGTGGTCACCACCCGGCAGATCGTCCACGCCGCGCTGTGGCTGGTGGTCTCGTTCGGCGCGCTGGCCGGGGGCTACCTGGTGCTGACCGCGGAGTTCGTGGCCTGGGTGCAGGTGCTCATCTACGTCGGCGCCGTGGTCGTGCTGCTGCTTTTCGGGATCATGCTGACCCGGGCGCCGATCGGCGGGGCCGATCTCGACTCCGGCAACCGGTGGGTGGCGCTGGGGGTGGCGCTGGCCACGGCGGCCGTGCTGGTGACGGTGATGGTGATCGGGTTCCACGACGCCTACCGTCCGCTGAAGGCCGGTCACGGGTCGGCCGAGGAACTGGGCGCGAGCGTGTTCCGGACGTGGGTGCTGCCCTTCGAGGTGCTGTCGGTGCTGCTGCTGGCCTCGCTGGTGGGCGCGATCGTCCTGTCCCGCTCCGACATCGGCGAAAAGGACGACGGCTGATGCACCTTGTCTATCCGACGGTCGTGGCGGCCCTGCTGTTCTCGATCGGCGTCTACGGGGTGCTGGCCAGGCGCAACGCGATCCTGGTGCTGATGTCGGCCGAGCTGATGCTGAACGCGGTCAACCTCAACCTGGTCGCGTTCGACGTGTGGTGGAAGGACACCCTGCACGGCGGTCAGGTGATGACGCTGTTCGTCATCGTGATCGCGGCGGCGGAGGTCGGGCTCGGCCTGGCGATCGTCCTGCTGGTGTACCGCAACCGCCAGATGATCGACGTCGACCGGCTCAGGACGCTGCGCGAGGAACCCGCCGAACCGCCCGCGGGGCCGCCGCCCTCCGAGCCGCCGCCCGCCACGCCGCCGTCCTCCGGGCCGCCGCCTGCCGAGCCGCCCGCCGTCGAGCCGGCGTCCGAGGGGAGCCGCTCGTGATCGCGCTCGCCGCGACGGCGATCCTGCTGCCGTTCGCGGCCGCGTTCGCCGGGATGCTGCTCGGCAAGCGGCTGCGAACGCCGGTGGTCGGCGGGCCCGCGCTGATCGCGTGCGCGCCGATGGCGGTGGCGGCGCTGGTGGCCGCGATCGTGGCGTTCACCCTGTGGCGCGACCCGGGGGCGCGGACGGGGTCGCTCACGCTCGTCCCCACGGGGACGTTCCCGATCGACGTCGGCCTCCAGGTGGACGGGCTGTCCGCCGTGGTCGGCGTCATGGTGTGCCTCGTCGCGCTGGCCGTCCAGGTCTACTCGGTCGTCTACATGGCCGACGACCCGCGCTACTCGTCCTACGCCGCGTTCATCTCGCTGTTCACCTCGGCGATGCTGCTGGTGGTGTTCGCGGGCGACCTGCTGCTGCTGTACGTCGGCTGGGAGGTCATGGGCGTCTGCTCGTACTTCCTGATCGGCCACCACTGGGAAGACCGGGCCAACTCGCGGGCCGCGGTGAAGGCGTTCCTGGTGACGCGGCTCGGCGATGTCGGCTTCCTGTTCGGGATCTTCGTCCTCGGCGTGGGCGCCCGGACGTTCTCGATCGAGGGCGTCCTGGCTCGGGCTGACGACCTGCCGCACGCGACCGTGACCGCGGCGGCGCTGCTGCTGCTCGCGGGCGTGGCGGGCAAGAGCGCCCAGTTCCCGCTGCACACCTGGCTCCCGGACGCGATGGCGGGCCCCACGCCGATCAGCGCGCTGATCCACGCGGCGACGATGGTCGCGGCGGGCATCTACGTGGTCGCCCGCGTCTACGGGGTGTTCCTGGAGGCTCCCGCCGCGCTCACCACGCTGGGCGTCCTGGCGGTGATCTCGATGGTGGGCTCGGCGCTGGCGGCGCTGGCGCAGGACGACATCAAGCGCGTCCTGGCCTACTCGACGATCAGCCAGCTCGCCGTGATGGCGGCCGCGCTGGCGGTCGGCGCGAAGACCGCCGCGATCTTCCATCTGCTGACGCACGGCGCGTTCAAGGCGCTGCTGTTCCTGGCCGCCGGATGCGTCATCGTGGTCGCCGGTTCGAACATGCTGCGCGACTACGGCGGGCTCCGGCAGGGGATGCCGCTGACGTTCTGGTCGATGACCGTCGGGCTCGCGGCGCTGGCGGGCGTCCCGCCGGTCAGCGGCTGGTTCAGCAAGGACTCGGTGATCGAGGCCGCCCAGCACGCCGCGACCCACGGCGCCGAGATCCCGGGCGGCGTCGCCTGGCTGGTCTACCTCGGGCTGCTGGTCACGGTCGCGCTGACGGCGGCCTACGCCGTCCGGCTGTGGCTGATGACCTTCTTCGGCGAGACGCGCGGCTCCTTCGAGGTCCGCGAGGCCCCGACGATCATGGCCTGGACGGTCGCGGCGCTGGCCGTCCCGTCGGCGGCCATGGGCTTCTTCGGACTGGGCGCCGACGAGCTGCGTCCGCATCTGGCGTCGGCGCTGCTGGCGTTGCTCCTGGTGGCGGCGGGCGGAGGCGCGGCCTTCGTCGTCTGGAACCGCGACCCGGCCCTCGATCCGGCGCGCGCGCTCGGCCCGGCCCGGCCGGTGTTCGCCCGCGCCTTCTACGTGGACGAGTTCTACGCGCTCACGGTCGTCCGGCCGGTGCGGGCACTGGCCAGGTGGGTCGTGGAGTTCGACGGGCGCGGCATCGACGCGCTGGTCGTCGGCGTCGCGCGCGGCGCGCGCCGGGTGGGCGAGCCGCTCACCCGCACGCAGAACGGCAACCCGCAGGGGTACCTGACCGGCGTGCTCGCCGGAGTCGTCGTCATCGCGGCCGTGGTGGTGGTCTTCCTGTGATCTTCCTGCTGATGATGGCGATCCCGCTGGCGGGTGCGCTGGCGATGCTCGTCCCGCCGCGGCGGTTCCTGCCCGGCGACGCCGCGGTGCGGCTGTTCGGCCTGGGCGTCTCGGGCGCCACGCTGCTGGTCGCGCTGTCGGCGCTGACCGCGTTCGACTTCGGCGCGACGTCCCGGATGCAGCTGGAGGTCGACCGCGCGTGGGCCTCCTCGATCGGGCTCCGCTTCCACCTCGGCGTCGACGGGATCTCGCTGCCGCTGGTGGTGCTCACCGCGCTGCTGACGTTCCTTTGCTTCCTGTACTCGGTCAAGCATCCGCCCAAGGGCGGCTCGACCCGGCTCCTCACCGCGCTGCTGCTGGTGCTGGAGGTCGGGATGCTCGGCACGTTCGTCGCGCTCGACCTGGTGCTGTTCTTCGTGTTCTTCGAGGTCGTCCTGATCCCGATGTACGTGGTGATCGTGCGGTGGGGCGGCGCGGGACGGCGGGCGGCCGGCTACAAGTTCATCCTCTACACGCTGCTGGGCTCGGCGCTGCTGCTGGTCGGGATGCTGCTGGTCGCGGTCAACGCGGGCACCCTCGACATGACCGAGCTGGCCCGCAGGCACGGCGCGGGCGTGACGCACGGCGTCCAGGTGACGGCGTTCCTGCTGATGGGGCTCGGCCTCGCGGTGAAGGCGCCGATGTGGCCGCTGCACACCTGGCTGCCCGACGCCCACACCGAGGCGCCGACGGTGGGGTCCGTCCTGCTGGCCGGGGTGCTGCTGAAGATGGGCACCTACGGGCTCATCCGCATCGCGGTGCCCATCGCCCCCGAGGGCGCGGAGTTCTGGGCGCCCTGGCTCGGCCTGCTCGCGGTCATCGGCATCGTCTACGGGGCGATGGCCTGCCTCGCCCAGACCGACCTCAAGCGGATGATCGCCTACTCGTCCGTCGGGCACATGGGGTTCGTCCTGCTGGGCATCGCGACCCTCACCCCGGTCGGGCTGAACGCCGCGCTGTTCGGGAACATCGCGCACGGGCTGATCACCGGGCTGCTGTTCTTCCTGGCCGGTTCGGTGAAGGACCGCTACGGGACGGGCGACCTGAACGCCCTCGGCGGCGGCATGCTCACCAGCGCGCCCCGCCTGGCCTCCATCCTGACCTTCGCGTCGGTGGCGAGCCTCGGCCTGCCCGGCCTGGCCGGGTTCTGGGGCGAGATGCTCGCGCTGCTCGGCGCCTACCGTCCGGCCGACGCGCTGCCCCGCGAGACCTTCGTGACGTTCATGGTCGTCGGCGGCCTGGGCGCCGTGCTGACCGCCGCCTACTTCCTGCGGATGCTCGCCAAGATCACCCATGGTCCGTCCCGCCGGGCCGAGGACGCCGAGCGCGGCGAGGTGGCGGCCGTGTCGGCCTACGAGTACGCGGCCTGGACGCCGCTGATCGCGCTGACGCTGCTGGTCGGCCTGTGGCCCAAGACGCTCCTCGAAGTGACCACCGCGCCGGTGCGCGCTCTGCTGGGAGGCGGCTGACGGTGATCCAGGGCATCGACTACGCGGCGATCGCGCCCCCGCTGATCCTCGCGGTGGCGGCGATCGCGCTGCTGCTCGCCGACGCGTTCGACGTCCCGCGCCGGTTTCTGGGCGTGCTCGGCGGCGGTGCGCTCGGCGCCGCGCTGATCGCCGTGATCGCGCTGGCCGCCGGCGACCGCCGCGCCACGTTCTGCCTGCCGGACGGCCTGCGCGGCAACGGCCCGAAGTCCTGCTCGTACGTCGCCGACGACTTCACGCTGATGTTCCAGGGCGTCGTGCTCGCCGCCGCCGTGGTCGTCGTGCTGCTGTCGCTGCGCGAGATCACCGAGTCGAAGATCCCGGCGGGCGAGTACCACTTCCTGCTGCTCGCCGCCGTCATCGGGGCGCTCACGCTGGTGGCCGCGCGCGACCTGGTGCTGCTGGTCGTCGCGCTGGAGACGCTGTCGCTGCCGGTGTTCGCGCTGGTCGCGCTGCGGCGCTACGACGGCGCCGCGTCCGAGGCGTCGCTGAAGCTGTTCCTGGTCTCGGTCATCTCCGCCGCCGTCATGCTGTTCGGCATCAGCCTCATCTACGGCGTGACGGGCGCGATGCACCTCGACCGCATCGCGCCCGCGCTCGGCCGTCTGCCCAGCGAGCACGAACCGGTGGCGGCGCTCGGCGTCGTCCTGGTCATCGCGGGCTTCGCGTTCAAGGTCGCCGCCGTCCCGTTCCACTTCTGGGCGCCGGACGTCTACCAGGGCGCGCCGCTGCCCGTCGCGGCGTTCCTGTCGGTGGTGTCCAAAGCCGCGGGCTTCGCCGGGCTGGCGATCGTCCTGGCCCTCGGCTTCCCCGAGTACGCGCACGTGTGGGGCCCGGTCGTCGCGGTGCTCGCCGCCGTCACGATGACGGTCGGCAACCTGCTCGCGCTGCGCCAGCGGACCGCGATCCGCCTGCTGGCCTGGTCGTCGGTCGCGCAGTCCGGCTACATGCTCGCGCCGCTCGCGGTCGGGGAGCGCCGCCTGGACGAGGCCGTCGCCGCCACCACCGCCTACGTCGCGCTGTACGCGGTGATGAACCTGGGCGCGTTCGCCGTCGTCACCGGCTTCCACAAGAAGCGCTGGGACACCCTGGACGACTACCGGGGCCTGGCCCGCAGCAGCCCCGCCACCGCCGCCGCGCTCGCCTTCTTCCTGATCTGCCTGGCGGGCCTGCCGCCGGGGGTCATGGGGTTGTTCGCGAAGGTCGTGGTGTTTCGCGCGACCGTCGCGGGCGACGTCACCTGGCTGGCCGTCGTCATGGGGATCAACACTGTGATCGGCCTGTACTACTACCTCGTCTGGGCCGCCCGGCTGTTCGCCACCCCGGCTGGACCCGCCCCCGAAATGGCGACCGGCCTGGCCCTGCGCGCGGCGATCGCCGCCACCGCCGCGGGCGCCGTGGTGCTCTCCGTCGCGCCGCAGCTGGTGCTGGAGACCGTGCGCACCGTCACCTGACCGGGAACGTCCGACCTGGTCAACCCGTTCTCCCAGAAGAGGCACAGGAACGGGAAGACAGGAGGGTCGGTGCGCTTCAACGGCGCCAAGACGGCGGTACTGATCGCGGCGCTGTCGGCATTGATGCTCGCCGTCGGATGGGTGATGGGCGGCGGCGCGGGCCTCGCCCTGGCGCTGGTCGTCGCGCTCGGCACCAACGGGTTCGCGTTCTTCTTCAGCGACCGGATCGCGCTGCGCTCGATGCGCGCCCATCCCGTCGGCGAGGTCGAGGCGCCCGTGCTCTACCGGCTCGTCCGCGAGCTGGCCACCTCAAGCAGGCAGCCGATGCCGCGCCTGTACGTCTCGGAGACCAACCAGCCCAACGCGTTCGCCACCGGACGCAACCCGCGCAACGCCGCCGTCTGCTGCACGCGCGGCATCCTGCGGATGCTGGACGAGCGCGAGCTGCGCGCCGTCCTCGGCCACGAGCTCTCCCACGTCTACAACCGCGACATCCTGGTCTCGTCGGTCGCCGCCGCGATCGCCACCGTCATCACCTACCTCTCCCATCTGGCGATCTTCCTGCCGCTGGGACGCTCGGAGGACGAGGACGGCCCCGGCCTCGTCGGCGCGCTGCTGATGCTCGTCCTCGGGCCGATCGCGGCGGCCGTCGTCCAGATGGCCATCAGCCGCACCCGCGAGTTCCAGGCCGACGCGGCCGGCGCCCGCCTCACCGGCGACCCGCTGGCCCTCGCCTCGGCCCTGCGCAAGATCGAGGCCGGTACCAAGGCGCTCCCGCTGCCGCAGGACCCCGAACTGGCGTCCACCAGCGCCCTGATGATCGCCAACCCCTTCCAGGGGATCGGCATGGGCCGCCTGTTCTCCACCCACCCCCCGACCGCCGAGCGCATCGCCCGCCTGGAGCGGATGGCGGGCGGCCGCTAGAGAGCGGTCACGACGACCGGCCGGTCGCCGGTGATCGCGGGCGGCCGCTAGAGAGCGGTCAGGACGACCGGGTCTTCGCCTGTGATCGCGATCGTGTGCTCGAAGTGCGCGGCCCGGCTGCCGTCGGCGGTGGCGATCGACCAGCCGTCCGGCAGGACGCGCGTCGCGTCGCCTCCGCCCTCGTGGAACATCGGCTCGATCGCGATCGTCAGGCCCTCGCGCAGCCTCAGACCGCGTCCCGCGCGCCCGGTGTTCGGCACGGGCGGGTCCTCGTGCATCGCGGTCCCGATGCCGTGCCCGCCGCAGCCTTCGAGGATGCCGTAGCCAGCCTCGCGCGCCGTCCGCTCGACGGCGCTGGAGATGTCGCCCATGCGCCCGCCGGGCCGGGCGGCCGCGATCGCCCGCTCCAGCGCGGTGCGCGTGACGTCCATCAGCCGCAGGCCCGCGTCGTCGGGCGGGCCGACGCAGAACGTCATGGCGGCGTCCCCGTGGTAGCCGCCCAGCTCGGCGCCGCAGTCGGCCGAGACCAGGTCGCCCGCCGCCAAGACGCGGTCGTCCGGCACCCCGTGGACCACGACGTCGTTGACCGACAGGCACACGGTCGCCGGGTAGGGCGTCGGCGCCCAGCTCGGGTGGTAGCCGAGGAACGAGGACACCGCGTGGTGTTCCTTGATGGACCGCGCGGCCACGGCGTCCAGCTCGCGCAGCGAGATCCCGGGCTCGGCGGCGCGCCGCACCGCCTCCAGGGTGCGGGCCACGACCCGTCCCGCCTCGCGCATGATCTCCCACTCGCGGGAGCTCCGGTAAGTCACCATGGGGTAGATACTAATACCAGTATTAGTATCTGCGTATACTCGGTCCATGGTCAGGACCCCGCTCACCGAAGAACAGCGCGACCGAGGCAAGGCCCTCGGCCAGGTGCTCCGCGCCGCCCGCGGCCCGCGCAGCGCCGCCGCCGTCGCCGCCGAGGCCGGCATCTCCCTCGACACCCTCCGCAAGATCGAACGCGGCGCCATCGCGGTCCCGGCGTTCTTCACCGTCGCGGCGCTCGCCCGGGCGCTCGGCCTCGATCTCGCCGAGCTGGCCCGTGACCTGGAGGTCTTCGAAAATCGCCTCGCGGGCTAAAGAAAAGCGAACCTTTACGGCCCAAGCCCCGTCATAACAAATGCGAGCGCGGCGGGCTTCTTCTGCGGGGGAAGAGGGCCGCCGCGCTCCACCTGTCAGGGTCACCGATAATTGGTGAACTGCAGCGCGACGTCGAGATCCTTGCCCTTGAGCAGCGCGATGACGTCCTGCAGGTCGTCCTTCTTCTTGGCGCTGACCCGAAGCTCCTCACCCTGGATCTGCGCCTTGACGCCCTTGGCGCCCTCGTCCCGGATGATCTTGCTGATCTTCTTGGCGTCCTCCTGGGAGATGCCCTCCTTCAGCGCGACGCCCAGCTTGTAGACCTTCCCCGAGAGCTTCGGCTCGGACGGGTCGATGGCCTTCAGCGAGATGTTCCGCTTGACCAGCTTGTCCTTCAACACCTCCAGAACCGCGTTGGCGCGCTCCTCGGTGTTGGCCTGGATCTCGATGGTCTCGCCGGACCACTTGATCCCCGCGTCCACGTTCCTGAAGTCGAACCGGTTGGCGACCTCCTTGGCCGCCTGGTTCAGCGCGTTGTCGACCTCCTGCCGGTCGAGCTTGCTCACAATGTCGAACGATGAGTCACCCATAGCACTCCGTCTGTCCTCGAACTCCTCCCAGGAGGGTAGCGATGAACGCGACCCCGGACGCGGAGGAGACGGCCGACGGCCCCGCCCTTCCTACGAAGAGCGGGGCCGTCATCGGTGTCTAGCGGCCGGGAGGCTTGGTGTAGGTCGGGTTGGTCCCCGTGGCCAGGCCGGCCGACAGCAGCCACCGTCCGACCGCGGGCCAGCGCTCCTCGATCCACCGCGCGCCCGCGTAGTACAGCGCACCCACGACCGTGGTGACGATCGAGGTCACGGCCCCTTCGTCCAGATCCAGGCCCACCCGCGCGGCCTGCCCGATCAGAACCGCCACGATGAGGGGCACCACCGTGCGGACGACCGACGTGTAGATCACGGCTTCTTCCAGGCGGCGGCCCACGTGTCGGGCCCGATGATGCCGTCCACCGAGAGCTTGCGCTCCTTCTGGAACGCCCGGCACACGGCCTCGGACTTGGGCCCGTACGCGCCGTCCACGTCGATCGACTTGCCGATCTTCTTCATCTGCGCCTGCCACGTCCGGACGTCGTCACCCCGCATGATCGGGGGCTGCGTGATGTACCGTCCGGGCCACTTGGGCGGCCCGGGAGGCGTGGGGTCGCCGCCCCCGGGAGCGGGCATGCCCGCCTTCACCCACGACAGGAGCTGCTTGCCGGGGCAGTTCGTCGAGTTCCCGCTGAGCTGCCCGTGCCCGTTCTTGGACAACGGGTGCCCGGCCTTGCTGCGACCTTCGTCGTACAGCCACCGGATCGCCTTCTTGGCCGCGTCCGTGGCGTCGCCGTCGCGTCCGATGAAGCACACCCCGATACCCGAGGTGTTGTGCCCCGTCGCATGGGCCCCGATCACGAGCCAGCCGCGTCCCTCATAGATGCGGCCCTTGTTGTCGACGAGGAAGTTGTAACCGATGTCAGACCACCCACGAGAGTCCATGTGGAAGTTCTGGATGCTCTTCACGGACTGGTCGGTGGGGCCTTCGGAGTAGTGCACGACGAACTCCCGCCGTGCGGACCAACTGGTGGTGGATCGTGAACGGGGGGCGCGAGCACCCCATTCGGCGCGGGTGATGATGTCCACATCATCCTCCTGGGGTTGGTGGGGGGCAGGGGGCGGAGGGGGGACCCGGTAACAGGTGCCGCTGAGCCACACCCGCGGGTTCGCGACACCACCTCACTGACGTAGTTGCCCATGTACACGGTGAATCATCCCTACGTCACGGACATCAGACCCCCATGTCGCGACTCCGTTCACCGGAATGTGACTCTCCAGACCCCACGGGGCTGATGTCACGACCGCTCCCCAGGTCCGCTATCCTTTCGAGTGCCGTCGCGAGAGCGGCGCCACGGCGGGTTGCCCGAGTGGCCAATGGGAGCGGACTGTAAATCCGTCGGCTTAGCCTACGCAGGTTCGAACCCTGCACCCGCCACCTCCACTTCGGAACAAGTGTGCCCGCAACCTCACGGTTGCGGGCCGCTTGCGTTCCGGTCCCCACCCAGGGGGACGACCCCCTGGAACCCCCGATGCAGGGGCTCCGCCCCCGCACCCCCATGGGGCTTCGCCCCTCGCCCCCTCAAGAGCATCGCCCTCGCTCCGCTCGGACAGCTTTCATTGGGGCTCCGCCCCGTGTGGGGGGCTCCGCCCCGTGTGGGGGGCTCCGCCCCCCCGCACCCCCTCCGATCAATCTCTGTATGGGGCACGCACCCCACCACAGCAGCCATCCGGTTCAACATCTCCCTCATCGACGACCGGATCTGTGTCATTCAGCCCTACCTGCCCTCCGTTTTGTGACCATTGACTTGCGGGAAGCGGGGTGGTCCCAAATCTGCGGGATTTGCCAGGGCGAGCGTCAGCGCAAGCTGATTGGGTCCGGGGTGCACACCGGATCCCGCCCACCGCTTGCCGCCGTTCTGGCCTCCGGCGGGGGCACTCAGGCTCCGGGATGAGGATCCCTCGTGCGTAACAGGCGTCAGGGATTGAGGTGGAAGCCTGATCTTCCCGCCCGCCGACGTCCCAGGCAGAACCAAGCAGACCAGGGGGCCGGGGGAAGGTCGTTCTCCCAGTGGGGAACTCCACCATCGTCCCGGCCGCCTGGCCCGCTTCCCGGAGGGTGGGACGACGGCAGGCGGGAAGATCAGGCGAGGGGATCGTGAGCGATCAGCGCAAGAGCAAGATCCGGAATATGGGCGGAATGCCACGCTGTGCCTGGGGGCTTTGGGGCTTCGCCTACCGCGTTGCCGTGGGTGGAGCCGCTCGTCTGCGGGCGTGTCTGGTCGCGGGGTCTCGCCGCTTTTAGCATGACTAGCGGCTACGGAGTGTTTGGGCTGGATTACCTGCTTCCCAAGAGGGCCTGATGATCAAGTTTGAGGGGTGGGGGTGGTTGTGGCGATAGCGCTTCTTGGGCTGCACGGGCTTGGTGGGTTGCTGGCGGTTCTCGGCCCGGGGTGGGATCTGGTTGTCGGGCTGAGTCTCTTTGCGCTGGTCGTCGCATTTATTTTTTGGATTGAGCGCACGAATTCCCCCTGAGGGGCCGTTGCCGGCTAGGGGCGTGGATGTACGGGCGGGGGAGGTGGCTTGCTTGCCGGGGGCGGGTGGTGTGTCCGGGGTTTCCAGGAGGGGTGAGCTAATGACAGGGCTTGCGGGGCAGCTTCCGGCACTTGTCGGTGTGGTCGTGGGTGCGGCGTCGTCGTACCTGGCCACTGCGGCGACTGAAAGATCGCGCTGGAAGCGGCAGACAAAGGTGCGTTGGGACGAACAGCGCGCCCTCGTGTACACCGAGTACGGGCACGGGGTCATCCGTTGTGTCGCTCTTGCGCGCAGGGTCGCTTCTGGGCGCGGTGTCGGCCATTACCCACATCCGCTCACACTGGATGAGGGCAAGAGGGAACTGTCGGACGCGGAAGCAGAACGTGAGATTCGGTGGGAATCGGTTCTGCTGCTGGGCTCATCGGACGCGATCGTGGCTGCGCGATTGTGGCATCGGGCTGTGTGGAGGCTTCGGCGGACCGCCTTGGGCGAGTTGGATCTGGATTGGGATTCCGTACTCGCCGAGGCCGGTCGTCAGCGCCGGGCTTTCTATGAGGCGGCACGGCGAGATCTCGGCGCCGAGGGCTCGCTACCGGACGTCGGAGAAGAAGGGCTTTGACGACGTCCCCGGGTCGGGTGGCTAGGGGCGGAGGTCGACGGTTACTTCGTGGTGGGTTACTTGGTCGTCCCAGTGGGTGAGGGCTTGGCGGGCGGGTTCTTCCAGGACGGCTTGGTTGGGGTTGGGGCCGGCGAAGGCTTGGACGGCGGTCATGTTGGTGAAGAAGGTGATGGAGGTGAACATGACCTCGTCGCCGGTGGTGTGGCGGAGGAGGCGGGCGCCTTGGAAGCCGGGGATTTGGCGGAGGTGGTCGGTCACCTCGGTCTTGTAGTGGTGCTGGTAGTCGTCGGCTTTTGTTGGTGTGGTCCAGCCTCGCCAGGTTCTTGCGATCATTTCGGCTCCTTGAGGGCTTCCAGGTATTTGGCTACCGGGCCCAGGGTGATGAGGCCGCTGGCTGCTCCGGCTTGTTCTGCGGCGGCGGGTTTTAGGGCGGTGTGGGCGCGGTTCATTGTTTCTTGGTCGTTGAGGGCTATGGCTGCTTGGGCGGTTAGGCACCACATGGCTTCGGTTAGGTGGTTGGGGGGTGGGGTGGGGACGTTGTGGAGGGACTCTTTGGCTTCGTTTTTGCGGTTTTGGGCTAGGAGGACTAGGGGGCGGGTCCAGGGTTCGTGGGGGCCCCAGTCGAGGTCGTCGGTTTGGGCTGGTTGGGCGTGGCGTAGGCGGACGGAGAGCAGGGCTAGGGGGAGTAGGCCGTGTTCTAGGCCGGGCATGGCTCCGGTGAGTTTTGAGGCGGCCTGGTGGTAGGTGGCTTCTTCCTCGGGTGCGGAGGTTTTGCCTGCTTGGCGTAGGGCTCTGTACCAGGTGGTGAAGACGTCCACTAGGGGGAGTTCGTGGCGTTTGGCCAGGTGGTCGGCCTGGGACGCGTGGTGGTCGGCGGTGGGGAAGTCTCCTAGGGCGCTGCGGGCCTGGAGACGGATGAGGTGGCCTAGGACCTCCCAGGTGACCAGGCCGTTGCGGGAGGAGAGGGTCACCAGTTCGGCGCCGATTGTGTCTCGGGTTGGGGCCATGCCGGGGGTGTGGAAGGACTGCATGAAGGCGCCGTTGAGGGCGAAGGCCAGGAGGGCTGGGTCGTCCAGGCTGCGGGCTCGTTGTTCTGCCTGGTGGGCTGCGTGTGTCGCGTTGGTGCCGCGTGACTCTATGGCGATGGTTGCCAGGAGGCGGGCTTGGGTCGCGGGGTGTGCGTCTGGGCGGAGGGCGCGTTGGGCGGCGGCGACTATGGACGCGGCCTGTTGGGGGTCGTCGGCGCGGGTCCAGATGGCCGGGACGTCGTAGGCGCCGATCACGCGGGCGATTAGGTCCGGGTCGCCCAGTTCTTCCGCTGCCGTGACTGCTGCCAGGCGGTGTTCGCGGGCGGCTTGGAGGCCGCTGGCTCCGGTTACCGCCAGGTGGCGGAGGAGGTGCACCGTCGATTCCAGGCGGGTGCTGGACGGTGCGGTGCGGTCATAGGCGGCGGTGGTCCGGGCCCATACGTGGTCGGTTGGTTTGTGGTCCAGGTGCGGAGCCTGGGTGAGGATGTCGGCTTCTAGTTGATGGAGTTCGGGGGTTGGGTCCAGGCCCAGGCGTTCGACTAGGAGGGTTCGTGCTCGGCGTAGGACGGTCAGTGCGTCGTTCTGGCGGCCGGTGCGGTAGAGGGCCAGGGCCAGCAGGCGCCAGGCGTCCTCGCGCCAGGGGTGGTCGGAGACGTGGGCGTCCAGGTCCGGGACGGCCTCGGCGGCCAGGCCCAGGGACAGCCGGGTCTCGGCCTGGCGCTCGATGGCTCGCAGGTGCAGCTCGGTCAGGCGGGAGCGTTCGGCGGCGGCCCAGGGCTCCTCGGCGAAGTCGGCGTAGGCGGGGCCGCGCCACCAGCTCAGGGCCTCCTCCAGCCGGACGAGTGTCGCGGCGCTGGTGACCGCCTCTTCGAAGTGCCAGGCGTCCACTGACTCGGCGTGCAGCGCGTAGCCGGGGCCTCGGGTGACGAGGAGGTGGGCGGGCGCGCGGGGTGGGCGTTGTGGTTCCAGGGCTCGGCGCAGGGCCGCCACGAAGGTGCGGACGGCGGCCACGGCGCCGGGGGGCGGGTCCGTCCACAGGTCGTCGACCAGGGTGGTGACCGGGACGACGCGGCGGCGGGCGATGATCAGCCGGGCCAGGACGGCGCGGTGCCGTGGTCCCTTCAGGGTGATCGGCTGGCCGGAGTCGTTCCAGGCCGTCACGGGTCCCAGCACTCCGAACCGCACCTGGCCACGGTAGCGCGCTCATTCGATGCTCATTCGCACCCGAGAGGCTTGTTGCATCTACGGAAGGGCGGCGTTGTGATTGCTGGTTTCGAGTATCGGCGTGTTCCGGTTGCTGATGGTGTGTCGCTTAACGTGGCCGTGGGTGGGGCCGGCAGCCCGATCGTGTTGCTGCATGGGTTTCCGCAGACGCATCTGATGTGGCGGTATGTCGCCGCGGAGTTGGCGGCGGATCATGAGGTCGTGTGTCCTGACCTGCGCGGTTACGGGGATAGTGACAAGCCTGTCGGCGACTACTCCAAGCGCACCATGGCGGCGGACGTCGTCGCCTTGGCGCGTGAGTTGGGGCACGAGCGGTTCGCGTTGGTGGGGCACGATCGGGGTGCTCTGGTGGCTTTTCGCGCTGGGCTTGAGTATCCCGAGGCGGTGACGCATCTCGCGTGTCTGGACGTGCTTCCCACGGTGGATATGTGGGACGTGATGCGCGGTGTCACGGCGGCTGTGGGATTTCATCTTTTCCTGATGGCGCAGCCTCCTGGGTTGCCCGAGCGGTTGATCGGGGGGAGTCCGGACGCCTTCTTCGGGCACTTCCTGGACGCCTGGGCCACCGAGCCGATGCCCGCCGAGGTCCGCGCTGCCTACCTGGACGCCTGCCGTGCGGCGGTGCCCTCGATCGTGGCCGACTACCGCGCGTCGGCCGGAGTCGATCTGGACCACGATCGGGCCGACCGGGACGCCGGGAACCGGCTGCGGATGCCGGTCGCCGTGCTCCAGCAGGACTGGGACGCCGCCCTCGGGTTCGACGCGGCGGCTCTGTGGGGTGAATGGGCGTCGGACCTGCGGCATACCATCGTGGGCTTCGGACACTTCATGGCCGAGGAAGCCCCCGCTGAGGTCGTGCGGGCGCTTCGGGAACTGCTGGCCAGCCCATGATCGGGAGGCGAGATGATCATCATTGCGGGGACGCTCTATGTGGACGCCGAGGCTCGGGACGGCTATCTGGCTGAGAGCGTGACGGTGGTGGAGCAGGCTCGGGCGGCCGCCGGGTGTCTTGATTTCGCGCTGTCGGCCGATCTGGTCGAGCCGGGGCGGATCAATGTCTACGAGCGGTGGGAGTCCGGCGAGGATCTTGAGCGGTTCCGGGGCGAGGGGCCTTCGGCTGAGCAGACCGCCCAGATCCGCGGCGCGGAGGTGAGCCGGTACCGGATCTCCGGTGTCGAGGCGCCTTAGCCGGAGGCGGCCAGCCGGGCTTCCAGGTGGGCGTGGGCGAGGGTGGCCGGGCGGGAGACGGCGGCGAGGTTGGCGGGCGGGCGGAGCGGGACGAGTTTGTTCTGGATCCGGTGGAGCGTGGCGCGGACGTTCTGGGGGCTGACGTCCAGCCGCCGGGCCATCTGGTCGTCGGTGAGGCCCTGGGTGACCCAGTCCAGGATCAGGGCCTCGAACCGGTCGAGCCTGTCGGGGTCGGCCGGGGCCGTGTCCGCGAGGTACACCCAGCCGGTGAAGGTCGACTCCTTGATCGTCGTGGTCGTCTTCTGGTAGCTCGCCGGGTCCACGTGGCCGGGGCCGTAGGCGATGACGGTCTCGAAGACGAAGGGGCTGGCGATGAAGCCGAGGTCGGCGCCCGACTCGGCCAGCCGTTGCTCGAGGGCCGGGGCTTCCAGGAGCCGGGAGGCGTGGACGATCGCGTCGCCGGAGACGCCGTGCGGGTCGGGCATGACCGGGGCGACGTGCAGGGCCACGCGTAGTTTGAGGCGGCGGTTGTCGCCGGACTGGAGGTTGTGGCGCTCGAGCCCGGCGCTCAGCTTGGCCAGCATCGGGTCGACGACGGAGACGGTGGGCGTCTCGGGCGGAGCGATGATCACGGCGCCGTCGCCGCGGTCTTCGCGGTGGCAGGCCGTCCAGGAGATCCCCGAGGCGTCGAAGGCCTCGCGCAGGATCTCGTACATCACCTGCCGGACGACCAGCCGGTCGTTCTCGCCGCGGTGGCGGGCGCCGAACTCGGAGATGTCGGTGACCAGGATCGAGCACATCTGACCTGCCCAGGATTGGGTGGATGGGACCGCCGGGGCGGTCAGCCTCTCGTAGATCTGCTGTTCCAGGATGGTGAGCACGCGCGGATGCTCGGCCAGGAACGCCGCGAACTGGTGCGTCCGCATGGTGAGGCCGTGCAGCCGGTCGAGGGTGATGACCGTCGCGGAGCGGCTGCGGAGAAGGAGCGCGGCGCGCTCGCCGATGAGCTCGCCGGGGCCGCGGGTGGCCAGGATCTGCTCGCGGCCGTCGCGGTCGGTGCTCACCCGCACCCAGCCCGAGGTGATCACGAGGAGATGCTCGGCGGGTTCGCCTTCGGTCATCAGCACCTGCCCAGCGGGGTGGGTCACGGGTGTGGCCCCGGCCAGGAACGACCGCCGCTCCGCCTCGGTGAGCCGGCTCCAGAAGCCGCGGGCGCTGCCGATGGTCGGACGGGGATGGGTGCGGGTCAGGGCCTCGGCGACCGCTTCGGGTGGGGCCTCGGCGCTGAGCCGCCGGGCCGCGGGTGTTCCCAACGAGGAGTGCTGGACCAGCGCCAGCGTCCGCAGCGTGACGGCCAGCTGGTCGATCTGGCCGGACAGCAGCCCGCGCCACGGCTCGGGCTCGGCGCCGTGCGCCGCCGCTTCCGCGAGGACGGCGCGGATGGTGTGCAGCGGTGGAACCGCGGTTCCCTCGTTGATGTCGGTGAGAAGCCGGGCCAGCGGTGGGCTGAGGTCGGGGGGGAGGGGCGTCGTCCGCAGGAACCGGCGCAGCCGCTCGACCCGCGCCGTCCGCTGGGCGGCCTCGGACAGGCCCGCCCGCCGCGCGGCCTCGATCGGGTCGTCGCCGGACCCGGCACGCTCGTCGCTAGTCATCGGCGCCTCCCCGTTCGGTGCGGCGGCGCTGGGCCGCGCGGGCCTTGAGACGCAGGCGGTACAGGCGGTTCTGCAGGGCCGTGGCGGTGAGGTCCACCGCGGCGGCGGCGTCCTTCAGCGGGACGCCGTCGGCGATCAGCTCGGCGGCGCGGCGGGTGACGGGGTCGTCGAGCAGCCGGAGCAGCTCGTTCCGGACGATCGGTTCCAGGGCGGTGTCGCTGGTGGGGTTGTGCGGGGACGTCGGTTCGTCGGGTTCGTCCGAAGCCTCGATGTGCCGGGCCCATTGGTTCTGCTCGCGCGCCCAGACGGCGTAGACGTTGGGGAACTGGAGCACGCAGGCGCCGACGAAGTACGTTTTCAGCGCGGCGCCCTTTCGGGGGTCCCATCGTCCACCGGCCAGCGCCGTGTCGACGAAATAGTCCAGCGCGCGTGCCGTGGTCTCGATCGCCAGCTCCAGCCGGTCCTCGTACTCCCATCGGCCGGGTCCGTACTCAACGACCGAGATCGGGCGCCCCCTGGCCCTAGTTCGCTTCATGATCTCCCCGTTGCGCGTCCACGCCATCAGCACCGCGATCGCGTACTCCGCCAGCTCGCCCTTCACGACCTCCATGGCGGGCCCGGTGAACCCGGCCGCTGCCAGCTCCCTGACCTTCTGGGCGTCGCCCAGAAGACGTTCGGTTCGTCGATGCCGGTCCAGGTCCACACCCTCGGGCAGGTCCTCGGGGGTGAGGGTGCTCTCCAGTTCGGTGAGCGCGCGGTCAAGCTCATCGACGTCGTAGTCCTGCGGATCCGATGGCCCTGTCTTCGCCTGTTGTATCGCCGGTGAGTCGGGCCGTGGCTGCTCCCCAGCATCCTCGGCTCGCCCCATCGGCACCTCCTGCTCAGGGGCTGGCGTGGATGACCGTTACGACGTCCTCCTAGATGGGGCCGCCCCCGGGGCCTCTCGCATGCGGCCGGGAAATATTCGACGGTCTCTTGGGGGCGGGTGCGGCGAGAGACGGCGACCCCGGCGGCATCTAGAGCGCTCGTGAGTACGGCGACACAGAGAGGTGACCCATGGCCGATCGGCCGACCGACCACGACGACAGGCCGTTCCAGAGGGCCGGGGTGATCCTGCAGATCATCACCATCCTGGTGATGATCGTGCTGAGCACCCTGACCGCCTGACGCCCGAACCGGCCCCCGGCCGAGGCCGAGGTCCGCAGGGACTCGCTGACCGCTCGTTCCGGGCGGCAGCGAGTCCCACCCGCAGGGGACGCACCTGATTCCGCCAGGGACGTCCACCTCACGAACCGACCCCCCGATGAGGAGAAGTCTTGCTCGCAGATCTGAACCTAGAAGCATCCGGGCACGGGAAACACGTCACACGACTCATTTGGCGGACGAGCCGCCGGTGTGGCGAGAACGGCGAGTGCGTCCAGGTCGCCGACCTGCCGGACGGCGGCATCGGCGTTCGCGACAGCGCGGCCCCCGCCGGGCCGGTGCTCGCCCTCACCGCCGTCCAATGGCGGGACCTGGTGCACCGCGCCAAGGACGGGAATTACGACTTGCTCAGCTAATCGTCCAATGCCGAAAAGGGCCCGCATCGCCTAGCCTGGCGGTGCGGGCTTTTGAAAGGAGCGAGCATGGGTGATATTCCGGCGGTGGTGCGGGCGGTCTACGGATCGGACGATCTGAGTTCGGCTCCCGCGTTTTCCGGGGGATTCATCAACTTCGGCTACTGGGACGGGATTTCGCTGGACCGTCCGCTCGGCACCGACGACCGCGTCCGCAGCGAACGGAACCTCTACCTGCGGGTTCTGCGGGAATTGAGGACCGAGGGCGACGTCCTGGAGGTCGGGTGCGGCCTCGGGGTCGGGTGCGCGCTGGCGCTGCGCGAGTCCGGCCTGGCGTCGGTCACCGGCATGGACATCCATCCCGACCAGGTGGAGCGGGCGCGCCGGGCCAACGCGGAGGAACCCGGGCGCCTGCGGTTCGTGCGGGGCGCCGCCGAGTCGATGCCGTTCGAGGACGCGGCGTTCGACGCCGTCTACACGGTGGAGGCCGCGCAGCACTTCCGCGACCTGGCGGGTTTCGCGCGCGAGAGCGCCCGCGTGCTGCGGCCCGGCGGCCGCCTGGTCATCACCAGCTTCTTCCTGCCCGACGCCCGCGACGGCGTGGCCGAGCTCCTGGCCGAGCGGCTCGACAGTTTCGCGTCCGGCCTGGACGTTCCCCATCCGCTCCCGGCGCTGACGGGGGAGCTGACCGCCGCCGGGCTGGCCCGGGTGTCGGCGGAGTCGATCGGCGAATCCGTCTGGCCCGGTCTCGACCGGTTTCTCGCCGAACTGGACCAGCCCGTCCAATGGCCGCGCAACTTCCTGGTCTCCTATCGCGACGGCCTCCTCGACTACTACGTCATCACCGCCGAGAAGCCCGGCTGATTTCAAGGACCGAAAGAAATGCCCCTGCCGGAAAGGCAGGGGCATTTCCTTGGGGTGTCAGCCGCCGCAGGTGACCGGTGTCGAGGAAGGGCTCAGGGCGTTCTTCACCAGCTGGGCCGTGGTGTCGTTGTAGATCAGGCCGATATGGCCGGAGGTGTTCTTGGGGCAGGTGTCCTGGATGTACTGGTTGGTCACACCGGGCTCGCGGACGAAGGACGTCTCGGTCGGGGTGACCAGGCTGTCGTGGGTGGAGGCGATGACCGTGTAGGTGACGCCGGGCTGGGCGACGGGGCCCGTGTTCAGCTTGGCGACGGTGGCCGCGCCGGTGGTGAGCTCGGTGCACGCCTTGCAGCCGAAGGCGGCCATGACCTCGTTGACCTGGGGCATGATGCCGAGCTGCCGCGCGATGGTCACCAGCCCGGCGAACGTGGTGCCGTGGGTGGGCGGCGCCAGCGCGACCACGCGGGCGACCTTCTTGCTGGTGAACTTGGGGATGTAGAGGGACAGGAACCCGCCCTCGGAGTGGCCGACCAGGTGGAGCCTGGACGCCCCGGTCGCGGCCAGCACCCGGTCGATGGTGGCGCTGTTCTCGCGCGCCGACTGGTCGATCGCGTTCAGCCCGCCCACGGGGACGAGCGGCAGCGGGGCGCCGTAGGTGGGGGCGTAGACGCAGTAGCCCGCCTTGGCGAGCGACGGGCCGAGGGTGAGGAAGTTGCCGGGGCCGTTGCCGCCCAGCCCGTGCAGCAGAAGCACGGGGTCGGGACGCGCGGACGAGGGCCGGCAGCTCCAGTCGTTGAATCCGGACGAGGGCCGGGCCGCCGCGTTCGCCGGTGACTGGAGGGTCAGGGCGGCGAGGGCCAGGGCCGCGAGGACGGCCAAGAGACGTTGGTTCATCGAGACCTCCGACGTGGGGAGGCTCATTAGAGCACGGTGACTTTCTAGTAACAAGAGGTCTTGTTCGTAATGTCCTGGTCTTCCTGGAGCCGGTATCGTCGGGTTCGTGGCAGTCGAGGGTCGTCGTATCCGGGGGTTGGACGCCGAGCAGCGGCGCGAGCAACGCCGCCAGCAGTTGCTGGACTCCGCGCTGGCGCTGTTCGCCGAGCACGGCTACCACAACACCTCGATCGAGCAGATCTGCCAGCACGCCTACGTGGGGACCAAGGGTTTCTACGAGATCTTCAAGGGCCGCGAGGACTGCTACCTCGCCCTCGTCCAGCAGGTCAGCGAGCAGATCAAGGCGGAGGTCACCGAACGGCTGGCCGCCGATCCGGACGAGCGGGCGCTGATCTCGGCCTTCGCGCACGCCCTCATCGACGATCCCCGCCGCGCCCTGGTCACGTTCGGGCAGGCCAGCGGCGTGTCCCCGGCCGTCGAGCGGCTCCGGCGCGCCAACCGCCGCTGGGCGGCGCGGTTCGTCGAGTCGGTGTGGAGCCGGCACGGCGTTCCCCCGCGCGACGACCTCCACCCGATCGCGATCGGCCTGGTCGGCGGGCTGTTCGACCTCGTCGCCGACTGGCTGGTCGACGGAGATCCCGCCGATGTCGAGGGCCTCATTCACAGCCTCGACCGCTTCTACGGCGTCGTCCGCGCCGGAGTGGCCCCCGAAGACTGAGGTCCCTTTCTTCGTCGGGGCGGCATAGCTTGCGGGGGGCCGCGGTGTCTTTAGGTGTGACATCTGGAGGAGACGCCGTGAATCGAGAGGCCCGTGAGAGATTCAGCGCATTCGTCGAGGCGCGGTCGGAGAGCTTGATCCGGACGGCGTACGTCCTCACCGGGGAGCAGCACGCCGCCGAGGATTTGCTGCAGTCGGCGCTGGTGCGGACGGCGGCACGGTGGCGTCACGTCGAGGAGCCCGAAGCCTACGTGCGGCGCGCCATGTACAACGAGCAGTTCAACCGCTGGCGGCGCCGCCGGGAGTCGACCGTCGCCGTCCTGCCCGAGCGGGGCGTCGCGGACCGCAGCGGCGAGGTCGATCTGCGGCTGACGCTGGAGCGCGCGCTGCTGGCCTTGCCGCCGCGCAAACGCGCCGTGATCGCGCTGCGCTACTTCGAGGACCGCACCGAGACCGAGGTCGCGGCGATTCTGGGCTGCTCGGTCGGGACGGTCCGCAGCCAGACCGGCCGGGCCGTCGCGCGGCTGCGGGAACTGGCCCCCGAACTCATCGACCATCTGGAAACGACGGGGAGCACGCGATGACGACCGACCTTCTCAAAGGGGCGCTCCAGCGGCTCGCCGACGAGGCGGAGCCCGTGGACGGCGCGGCCGAGCGCGCGCTGCGGGGCATGGCGCGGCGCAGGCGAAGGCGCGTCGCCGTCGGCGCGGTGGCTCTGGCGGCGGCCGTGGCGGTGCCGACGGCGCTCGTCCAGTCCATGGAGCCGGAGCGAACGCCCGTCCTGGGCGCCACCAAGCCGGACGACGACCGGCGCGTGGTGAACGAGTGCCTGCGCCACGGACCCGTCAGGGGACGGATGGGGGAACCGCGGCCCGAACTCGGCAAGGCGGACGATTTCCGGCTTCTCACGCGAGTCCAGGCCGGCATGGGGTTCGTCGCCCAACTGGGAAGCGCGAAAGGCTACGTTCTGTGCGTCAGCAGCGCGAAGGGCGGCAACGTTGAACTCCCGACCTTCCAAAGGTGGCCGGGAGCGTCGGGCAACCCCCGCTCCTACACCGGCAACCTGAGGGTGGACGGCATCACGCACCTCACCCGGATAAGTGCGAACGGCACAGGCTCGTCGGGCTCGGGCCTGCATTTCACCGTGGTCGGCCGCGCCCGTCCCTCGGTGATCGCCAAGGTGAAGGTCACGTTCGACGGGGATCGCAGCGCCTGGGCCGAGCTGCGCGATGGATTCTTCCTCGCCCAGATAGACGCCGAGGTGGTGCGTGAGAAGCCCGGTGTCGGGAGGGCGCCGGACACCCGCGTCGTGTCCGTTGACGGGTATGACGCGTCCGGACGGCTCAAGGCGTCCGTAAGGCAGCCACAATCGTTCCTTCCCGATGACTGCCTGACCAAGCCACGGCCACCCTTGTGCGGCGGATGACCGAATACGAAGGTGCAGGGGGCTCCGCGCCGGTGTAGACCATGTGTCGTGCGACTTTCGTTTGCGACCGAAGCGACGCCCGGTCTGGAGAACGAGGATTTCGTCGCCGCCGGGCAGGGCTGGGCCGTGGTGCTGGACGGCGCCACGGCCCCGTCCGGCGTCGACAGCGGATGCGTCCACGGCCCGGCCTGGCTCGCGCGGCGCCTGGGCGCCGAACTCGCCGGACGCCTGGCGGCCGACGGCAAGCCCCTGCCCGACGTGCTGGCCGAGTCGATCGAGGCGATCGGCGGCCTGCACGGCGACTGTGACCTCGGCAACCCCGACAGCCCGTCGGCGACCGCCGCGATGGTCCGCTGGGACGGACGAGCGGTCGAATGGCTGGTCCTGGCCGACTCCCCGGTGATCCTGGACGTTGACGGCGAACTCAAGGTCATCACCGACGACCGCCTCGACCACCTGCCCAGCTACACGCTGGAGGGCGTCCGGGCGTCCCGCAACAGCCCCGGCGGGTTCTGGGTGGCCAGCACCCGCCCGGAGGCCGCCTACGAAGCGGTCACCGGCGAGCTCCCGCGCGAGTCCGTACGCCGCGTCGCGGTGCTCAGCGACGGCGCGTCCCGCCTGGTCGAGAAGTTCGCCATGCTCGGCTGGAACGACCTCCTGGACCTCCTGGACCAGGCGGGCCCCGAAGAGCTGATCAGGCGAACCCGCGAGGCCGAGAAGACCGCCCCGGCCACCCGCCGAGGCAAGCGTTACGACGACGCCACGGCCCTGATCGTCCGCCTCTGATCGAGCCCGCCAAACGATTTCGCAAGTGGCCCCCGGGCCGTGTATGGTTTCACTGCGCGACCAACGACAGGCCCCTTTAGCTCAGTCGGCAGAGCGTCTCCATGGTAAGGAGAAGGTCTACGGTTCGATTCCGTAAAGGGGCTCCACCAAGACAGAGGCCACATCCCGTTATCCGGGGGTGGCCTCTTGTGCATGTAAAAGCCGATCTTCTCTCGCCCCTCAGTTCCGCACCAAGACCAGCCGTTTCTCGTGGGAACTCGGTGAGTCGCCCGGGGTCAGCGCGATCAGAGCGCAAAGCACGCCGCGGAGGTCGGCGCCCGGGCGCAGTTCCGCGAAGGGCAGAGCCGCGATGAGCGAGGTCGCCGCCAGCACCATGTCGCTCTGCCGGAGCGGGCGGCTCCGGTCCCACAAGGGGGCGGCCAAGCGCAACGTGTTCTCGATCAGAGCCGATATGCCCGAAATGCCGCGCGATTCCGCCAGTTGGAGTGCGCGCCGTAGCACCGCCTGAGGTTCGTCGGCGGGGGAACAGGCGGAGACCTGGCTCAGCTCCACGCGGAGCAGCCGTGAGAGGGCCGCTCTTTCTGCCGTTCGCCTGCCGCGGCGATGTGACGCGTCGTCCAGGCCCTCGGAGGCCATGGCCCGGAGAGCCAGATCGACACAGGCTCGACCCAGGCCCTCCAGCACCTCTGAGGGCAGGGACGACAGATCGCTTCTGGCGGCGGCGCGGGCGAAGGCGAGATCGACTTCGAGGTTGAGGTGGCGGCCATGGGCGTTGGCGTGAGCGTGAACGCGAATGAGGGCCGGGTCACGGTCGAGGTCATGGGCGAGGCGAAGATCCAGGGCGTGGTCGAGGTCGGGGCGCGGTTGAGGGCGCGGTCAAGGTCGGCGGTGATGCCGGCGTGAGGAGTGAGCTCGGAACCGTGATCGAACTGGATGGTGCCATGGCCACCGTGGTCCAGGGCGGCGGCGAGAAAACGGCCAAGGTAGGGCCCCAGGTCGGCGTGGCTGCCGGAGTCGAGGTTGAGGTTGAGGTCGCGGGCGAGATCTTCGGCGCGGGTGAGAGCCCGGTTGAGGTGAAGGCTGACGGCACGGTTGAGTTCGCGGTCGCCATCGAGGGCAAGGTGCTGCCGGTCGAGGTTGCGAAGGATCTCTTGGTTGAGGTGGAGGAGGGGGGCGAGTTCGCGACCGATATCGAGGTTGAGGTTGAGAGCGCGGACGCGGGCTCGGTCGATTACGAGTTCGCGCGCACGTATGAGGTCGATGCCGAGGTCGAGTGCGCGGGGGAGGGGGAGGGGGAGGTCGAGGACGAAGAGGAGGTGCAGCGCAAGGTCGAGCGTCTGCACGAGCTGGTCTTCGGGGCGGTCGAGGTCTCGGGGCCGGGCATAGGCGATGAGCTGGGAGAAGGTGAGGGCGGAGCGGGGGAACAGGAGCCGGAACAACAGATGGGTGTGGTGGAGGATCAGATCGGGGTAGAGGCTGATCTGTTGCTCGGTGGGGCGGTGGGGGTGGCGCGCGGGAGCAGAGGAAATCAGGCGGAGCTCGGCTTCGTCGTCGGCGTAGAGCGTCGTCGTGGCGGCGGGATAGAGGTCGCTGCCGAGGGCATGGCGGGCTTCGGCCGGGGTGGGCAGCCGGTAGCTGGCCCCGTCGGTGAACAGGTTGTCGAGCCAGGCCAGAAAGCCCTCGATATCGGCGGACCACAGGTTGGCTGTGGGGGCGGGTGGCAGCGATGCATGGGCGGTGTATCGGTTCCACAGTTCGGGCGAGACGGGATGGGCGCAGATGCGGGTGCACTCGTCATCGAGGGCGTGGGTGTCCTGGAGGGCTCGGGCGGCGGCGATGCCGTCCAGGAGCCGGATCTCGTCGGGGTCGGTGGGGGTGGTGGTCAGCAGGTGGTCGAGCTGGGCGCGCAGATCGGGGTCGAGTTCGCGGGCTTCGGCGGCGCAGGCGTAGGCGAGGTTGAGGGCGGTGACGGTGCGGGCGGCCAGGCAGGCTTCGACGACGGGGCTGGCGTCGGCGCGGGCGGCCCAGAGGAGCGTGGTCTCGCGCCACCAGGTCTGGTCCACGTTGTCGACCAGTAGCTGGCGTCGGGAGGCGTGTCCGGGGATCAGCGCGGCGGCCAGGTACTCCTGCAAGGTGAGGTGGGCGAAGCCGTAGCGTTCGTACTGGCGTTCCAGGAGCAGGCCGCTGCGACGCGCATGGGTGAGGAACACCTCGGGAGTGAGCGTGGGGACGGTGCGCTCCAGGACGGGACGGATCGCGCGCTGCGCGTCCTCGATGGAGATGTCGCGCATGCGGTGGCGCATCATGTACAGGGCCAGCTCCTGGATGACGCGCTCCTTCTTGTCGCCGTCCAGGCCGTCGAGCCCGGCATCGGGGAGGTTCTTGGCCTCCTGGCGGCGGTGGAGCAGGACCTGGCACACCTCCTCGTACAGAGCGGCCCGGCTGCCCGGCAGATTCCCGCGATACCGGTGCACGTTGGCGATCATCGTGAGGAGCAGCGGGTTGGCGCCCAGCTCGTAGAGCGTGGGACGGCCGGTGATCCGCCGGAAGAGGTCGTCGGCGGCCCGGACGGCGATCCGGTCGATCTCCTGCGGGTCGGCCTTACGAGCGCGGTGCTCGATGGCCCGGTACCAGGCCCGCAGGAACGCGTGGATCTGGTGGTTGGTGAACCGCTGCACCTGGAGGATGTCGGCGCGGGTCAGCCGGTTGGTGTCGTATCCCTGAGGACGGGAGGTGATCACGAAGGCGTTGCCCGGGTAGCGGCTGATCTGGGCTTCCACCCACCGCACCACGCGGCTGCGGTCCTGGGCGTCGGCGACCTCGTCCAGCCCGTCCAGCAGGACCACGCACCGGCCGCGCGTGAGGCGCCGCTCCAGCCACTCGGCGGGGATCGCGCCGTCCAGCCAGTGGGCGGTGACGGCGATCTCGGGCAGCCCCTTCGGCCGATCGGCCTTGATCGCCTCCGCGTGGTCACGCAGGTACAGCAGGACGGGGACGCGCCGTCGCCCCCACCGCCGCCTGGTCAGCTCCAGGGCCGTGTGACGAGCCAGGGTGGTCTTTCCGGATCCGGCGGCGCCCAGCACCGCCAGCACGCACTTCTCGGTCAGGAAGGATGCCAGCGACGCCCGCCGACCCACCGTCGCGTCCGGAGGTCGTGGGGCGGGGCCGATTCCGCTGTCGACCATCGCGTCGGTCACGGGCTTGGGCTGGAGCATCACATCGACATAGACCTGCTCGGCCCGCAGCACGAACTCCGCCTGCGTGACGAGCCCGATCGTCTCCATCTGGTTGACCGACGAGCGCACCCGTCGCAGATACTCGCGCCGCGAGCCCCTTCGCCTCCTGGGGGCCTGCTCGGCCTGCGCCCCGGCCGGTGGCGCCGCCTGGACCAACGCGCCCAGAACCGTGAACACCAGCGCCAGATACCCGTAACTCCAGCTCAGCTTCCCGTCGTTCAGGATCTGGTTGACCGCGACGCCCGTCGCGACCGTCAGCGAGGCCCCGACCAACGTGCGTCCCGCGAACCTCAGCCGTCGCACCGCACCCACACCCCCGGCAGAGAAGCTCGGACCCTGCGACCACCCAACCGCGTCGATCTCCACCCTGTCCGGTCCACCGGCTCGGGTATCCGCATCCGGCCACCGTCACGATCCTTCTGACGAGCCCTGTCAGAGAATCGTAAGATCGCGCGGTGCTGCGATTTGTCGCGATCGTTCTGGTTCTGCCGATGCTCGCCTCATGCGGCGTGGGTGCCGCGAAGAAGGAGCCACGGCCCCGCGTCTCGGCGAGTGCAATGGACCCGCATCGCCTCATGGGAGCGATGGTGGCGTCGTACCCGGGGCTGAAACAGACGTACTCCGACGCCCAGGATCATATGCATCAGCTGAACCAGCGGCTGGTCGGAGACAAACCCCAATTGAGCGGGTGCCTGGGGCGTCTCTCGCCAGTGGGTCACTTGAAGGCGCTTGGTGCCGGTGCCGCGCAGGCGCCGGCGGCCTTGCGCATGTGGGGCCGTGGATACTACGACGTGAGGATTCTCCAGACCGTTGTGGCTCTGCCCGGAGGTGGTGCCAAATCCGCGGTTGAGGCGCGGCCCTTCCCGGAAAATTGCCGCGCTTTCAGAAGCGGTGGGGTCCGTTTCACGGTGAACGAGTACCCCGTCGACCTGGGCGATGGTGGATACGTCCAGGTGAGTGAGGCCACCGGCCGGAAAGGCACGGCGACCCGGGAGTCCTTGGTGCGGTTCTCGTATCGCGGCGTCTACGTGCTGATCAGCGGGCTCGCCGACCGGCACCGGCAGGAGTTCCCTCAGCTCGCGTTGCGGAAGTTGCGGGAAGCATCGTTGTGATGGCCTCGGCGAGGAGGCGGATGCCTTCGGTTATCTGGGCTTCGTTGAGGCTGGAGTAGCCGATGATGAGGCCGGGGCGGCCGGGCTTGGTGAGGCGGTAGGGGGCGATGCCCGCGACCTGGACGCCGTGGTCGGCGGCGGCCGTGACCACGGCATGCTCGTCGAGGTCGTCGGGGAGCCAGGCCACGGCGTGGAGCCCGGCGGCGATGCCGGTGGGTTCGAGGTCGGGCAGGTGCTCGGCGAGCGCGGCGAGCAGGGCGTCGCGGCGGCGGCGGTAGACCGGGCGCATCCGCCGCAGCTGGCGGTCGAACTCGCCGCGGACGAGGAAGTCGGCGAACGCCAGCTGTTCGATCGCGGGCGAGCCCCGGTCGGCCAGCAGTTTGGCCTCGGCGACCGCCGAGGTCAGGTGCGGGGGCAGGACGAGCCAGCCCAGGCGCAGGCCGGGGGCCAGGGTCTTGCTGAGCGAGCCCGCGTAGATGACCACGTCCGGTGCCAGGCCTTGGACCGCTCCCACCGGCGCGCGGTCGTAGCGGTACTCGGCGTCGTAGTCGTCCTCCAGCACCAGCGCGCCGGTCGTCCGGGCCCAGCGGACGACCGCGGCCCTGGCCTCGGCCGGGAGGACGCCGCCCAGCGGCCACTGGTGCGAGGGGGTCAGCATCACCAGGTCGGCGTCGCTGCGTTCCAGCGCCTCGACGCTGACACCGTCGGCGGTCACGGGCAGCGGGACCACTTCGAAGCCGTGCCGGACGGCCAGCGGCCTGATGTCGTCGTCGGCGGACGGGTCCTCCACCGCAATCCGCTTGCCGCCGCGGTCGGCCAGCACTTGCAGGACCAGGGCGCCGGCCTGCCCGAAGCCGCTGGTGATGAGCACCTGCGACGGCGTCGCCGAGACGCCGCGGACCCGGGTGAGGTAGTCCGCCAGCGACTTGCGCAGCTCGGGGACGCCGTATCCGTCGAGGTAGTTCAGCCGGTCGTGCGGCGCGGTGGTCAGCACCCGCTTGAGCGACCGGAGCCACACCGCGCGGGGGAAGCTGGCCGCGTCGGTGCGGCCGTACCCGAAGTCGATGCGGGGCCCCGGGGACGGCGGCGCGGCGGGTTCGGTGACGATCTGCTCCGGGGCGGCCGCCACCCGCGTGTACGACCCGGGCGTGCTGACGAGATAGCCCTCGGCCACGAGCTGGTCGTACGCCTCGACCACCACCCCGCGGGAGATCCCGAGCTCGGCGGCCAGCCGCCGTGACGGGGGGATCGAGGAGCCGAACGGCAGCCGCCCCGCGCGGATGCCTTCGCGCAGGGCCGACTCGATCTGCCGGTGCAGGGGGAGCGGCCCGGTCCGATCGAGCTCGACCAGCAGGTCGTGGACCAGGCCGGAGTTCACTGTGCTCACACCCCGCAGGCTAGCGGGCCGTCATCCGGCCGCGAAGGCGCCGACGGCCACCGCGCACAGGGCCAGGCCCGCGCCGTGCGTCACGGTGGTCCGCTCCCGCAGGACGATCGCGGCCAGCGCCACCGTGAACGCGGGGAACAGGGAGGTGATGACGGCGGCCACGGCGAGGGTCCCCTCGCGTGCGGCCAGGAAGTACAGGATCGTCGCCGAGACCCCGAGGACGCCCGGCACCGCGGCCTTCCACGAGGGGCGGGACGTTCCCGCCTCGACCGCCGTCCGCAGCACGACGACGCCGAGGACGAGCACCGCCGCCACCTGGCCGACGGCCACCGGCCACAGTCCCGAGGAGTCGCCGGCCCGGTCGAGGCAGACGAACAGCCCGGCGAAGCCGAGCCCGGCCAGCAGGCCCTCGCGGATCCCGCCGCCGTCGCTGGGGCCGGTCTGCGAGGAGACCAGCCAGATCCCCGGGATCGCCACCAGGACGCCGAGCACGGCCAGGAGGGTCAGCCGCTCCCCGAACAGCAGGTCGACCAGGACGGGGACGCCCGCCGCCCCGACGGCAGACAGCGGCCCAGCGATGTTCATCCGCCCCTGGGCGAGGCCGCGGTAGAGCGCGAGGGTGCCGAGCGCGCCGCCGAGGCCGGCGCCCAGGCCCCACAGGAGCGTCGATCCACCGGGGAAGGGCGAGCCCAGGACGATCGCGGCGAGCAGGGCGCCGGACGCGGCGGCGGCCTGGCCGACGAACCCGACGCGGGTGTAGTGGGCGCTGCGCGAGAGCAGGCCACCGTAGAAGTCAGAGGCGCCGTAGAAAGCGGCGGCGGCGAGCGCGAGAAGGACCACGGTCTCCATCGCGATCACCGGCCCACGAGGCAGGTCAGGTGGAACGCGGTCGGGCTCGCCATGGCGCCCACGCATTCGAGCGCGGGGCCGGGGACGCCGCCGGTGTTGCCGAACATGCGCTCCGCCTCGCCCATGTCGAACGGTGACGGCTCGGTGTCGCCCCAGCCGCTCCAGGAGGTCGGCCGCCGGCCCGCACTGCCGAACGGCTCCTCGACGATGACGCCGTGCCCGGCCACGAAGCCGTCCGGTGAGGGGCTGATATCCACGATCGTGCGTCCCACGGTCTCTTCCTTTCAGCGGTGTTGCTCTGTCTGAAAGCAATCGTGGGGCCGGATCGGCCCGGGCGGCAGGGCCGATTTCGCCCCGGACGTCGGGTCCGATTTCGGGGGCTTCGTGGCCCTGGACGCCCGGTCCGCGATTCGCCCGCTCACGGGGGCTGTGGTAACGTCCGTGCGGTCCCAGCGGACGATTCGCAGGTCATCGGGGCGACCGGTAACCTTGCGAATGATCGGCGCCGGGGCTCCAGGAACCGAGACGGGTTTTCGTGTTTCCAGAGGTCCGTGAACATCCGGTATCCTTGCATTCCGGTCCACACCGACCATCGCGGCGGGGTAGCTCAGTCAGGCAGAGCAAGCGGCTCATAATCGCTGTGTCGCCGGTTCAAGTCCGGCCCTCGCTACTACCCAGGTCCCTCTCCTCCCACGCGGGGGAAAGCGGGCTGGGGTGAATCACCGGCCGTCCCGCGGGGCGGCCGACTGTCGTCCTTTGTCCCTAGCTAGAAAGGCACTCCATCGTGGCTGCCACCGACGTACGGCCCAAGATCACGCTGGCCTGCCAGGAGTGCAAGCACCGCAACTACATCACGCGGAAGAACCGGCGGAACGACCCCGACCGCCTGGAGATCAAGAAGTACTGCCCCAACTGCCGCACGCACCGCGCGCACAAGGAAACCCGCTAGCCGGTCCCGGCAGGGTAGTACCGCCGCCGTGCCCCCGCACCGAGCGGCCGGATCTTCCAACGGCTTGCCCTGACGCCCTCGGCCCGTCCTCGCTCAGACCCGCGAGGGCGGGCTGAACGTCGTTCTGTTACGGTCCAGCCGGGACACCGGCGAGCGCGCCCCGGCGCGGGCCCAGCGATCGGAGGACGGACTGCATGGCCATCAACCGTGATTTCATCGGGCGGACCTTCCCGCCCAGCGAGCCCTACGAGGTCAGCAGGGTGAAGATCCGCGAGTTCGCGGACGCCATCGGCGACCGCAACCCGGTCTATCGCGACCCCGAGGCGGCCAAGGCCGCCGGGTACCCCGATGTCATCGCCCCGCCGACGTTCCCCATCGTGGTCTCGCTCGGCGGCTCGGCGCTGACCGACCCCGACCTCGGCATCGACTTCGCGATGGTCGTCCACGGCGAGCAGCGCTTCGAGTACACCCGCCCGATGCGCGCGGGCGACACCGTGGTCTGCACCTCGACGATCACCGAGATCAAGGCGATCGGCAACAACGAGAAGCTCTCGATCGAGACCGAGATCGCCACGGTCGACGGCGAGCCGATCTGCAAGTCCTACAACGTGCTGGTGGAGCGGGGGGCCTGATGACCGCAAAGGTGAGGTACGACGACGTCGAGGTCGGCACCGAGATCCCCGCCCGCACCTTCGAGATCGACCGGCTCAACCTGGTCATGTACGCCGGCGCGTCCGGCGACTTCAACCCGATCCACTGGCGCGAGAGCTTCGCCACGGCCGTGGGCCTGCCGGACGTCATCGCGCACGGCATGTACACCATGGCGCAGGGCGGCCGGTTCGTGTCCGACTGGGCCGGCGACCCCGGCGCGGTCCTCGACTACGGCGTCCGGTTCTCCGCGCCGGTCGTGGTGCCCGACGAGGGCGGCGCCCAGCTGGAGATCAGCGGCAAGGTGGAGGAGAAGCGCGACGGCAACACCGTCGTCGTGGCGCTGACCGCCAGGTCGCTGGGGCAGAAGGTCCTCACGCGCGCCAAGGCCGTCGTCCGGCTCGCCTGAAGGGAACACACCACGTGGCGGTGATCGCTGAAGAGGTGAACCTGGCCGGGTACACCACGCTGCGCCTAGGCGGACCGGCCCGCCGGTTCGTCGAGGCGACGACCGAGGCCGAACTGGTCGCGGCCGTCCGCGCGGCCGACGAGGCCGGTGAACCGCTGCTGGTCGTGGGCGGCGGCAGCAACCTGGTGGTGTCCGACGACGGCTTTCCCGGCACCGTGGTGCACGTCGGGACGCGGGGCGTCGAACGCCTGCCCGGCGAGGGCGGGCGGGCGCTCGTCCGCGTGCAGGCCGGGGAAGACTGGGACCCCTTCGTCGCCCGCTGCGTCCAGGACGGCCTGTCCGGCGTCGAGTGCCTGTCGGGCGTCCCCGGCCGCGTGGGCGCCACGCCGATCCAGAACGTCGGCGCCTACGGGCAGGACGTCAGCGAGACCATCGTCGAGGTCAGGGCCTACGACCGTCCGGCCGGAACGGTCGTCGCCCTCGGTGCGGACGAATGCCGCTTCACCTACCGCAACAGCGTCTTCAAGGGCTCCGACCGGTACGTGGTGCTCGACGTGACCTACGCCCTGCACGAGGCCGACGACTCCCAGCCGATCGCCTACGCCGAGCTCGCGGGACGGCTCGGCGTCGAGCGCGGCGCCCGGGTGCCGCTGAAGGAGGCCCGCGAGGCCGTCCTGGCGCTGCGGCGCGGCAAGGGCATGGTGCTCGACCCCGCCGACCCCGACACCCACAGCGCCGGGTCGTTCTTCACCAACCCGATCCTCGACGCCGCTCGCCTGGCCGAGCTGGAGCGCCGCGTGGCCGACCGGCTCGGCCCCGAGACGGCGTTCCCGCGCTACCCCGAGAGCCCGGGGCCGGACGGCGCGCCGCGCACCAAGACCTCCGCCGCCTGGCTCATCGACAAGGCGGGCTTCGTCAAGGGCCACCAGAACGGCCCGGTGCGCATCTCGACCAAGCACACACTGGCGCTGACCAATCCGGGTGGCGCCCACACCAGCGACCTGCTCGTCCTGGCCCGAGAGGTGCGCGACGGTGTGCGCGCGGCGTTCGGCGTCGAGCTGGAGAACGAGCCGGTCTTCGTCGGGGTCTCCCTGTAGGGGACGCTTGCGCGCTGTTGATAGCGTGGACACCGTCGAGGGGGAGTAGTCCCAATCGCGTGATCGACATGCTGGCGTCCGCCCCCGGTGGACGCCCGGTCACGCGGGCCTCGGCCGCAGGACGCTCCGCGTCCGCGGCGGGGCGGACGAGACCTTCGGCCTGGCAGTCATGCCGGGCCGAGGTCGCGCGCCGCCCAGCGGTGTCTCCCGCCCTTCGCTCGGCATCCGAGCGAGAGGAAACGGGTGTCCGCCTTCATCATCAGCCTGGTCGTGATCTTTGTCGCGGAGCTGGGCGACAAGAGCCAGCTCATGGCCATGACCTTCGCGACGCGCTTTCGGGCGCTGCCGGTCCTGGCCGGGATCACCGCCGCGACCGCGATCGTCCATCTGGCCTCCGTGCTGCTCGGCGCCGCGCTGGGCGCCGCGATCCCCACCGGCCCGATCTCGCTGCTGGCCGGGCTGGCGTTCCTCGGCTTCGCCGCCTGGACGCTGCGCGGCGACGAGCTCGACGAGGACGAGCAGGGCAAGGCCCGCCGCGTCGCGGGCTCGGCGGTGCTCGCCGTCGGGACGGCGTTCTTCCTGGCCGAGCTCGGCGACAAGACCATGCTCGCCACCGTCACCCTGGCCGCCGACCACGCGAGCGTCGCGGGGATGATCGGCGTCTGGGCCGGGTCGACCATCGGGATGGTGGCCGCCGACGCGCTGGCGATCGTCGTGGGACGCCAGCTCGGCCGGCACCTGCCCGAGCGCGTGATCCGCTACGGCGCCGCCGCCGGTTTCGTCCTCTTCGGGGTGTTGCTGCTGGTCGAGGGGGTGCGCGCGCTCTGATGATTTCCCTGCGCCGGGCGCGGCCCCGAGGGCAACCCTTTTCTCAGCGGCTGGGGGAGTTTCCGGTGGCCCGGGGAAGCGCATCATGCCAGTGGAGCCCTTGGCACTCGCGGTATGTGCCGCGGGAGGGCGTTCATTGGGGCGGAGAACGACCGTGGCCATTCCGCGACCGCAGCGGGGGCTTGGACTGCGCCCTCAGCTCAGCGACGAGGTCGCCGCGCGCATCCGTGAACTGATCATGGACGGGCGGATCCGGCCGGGCGAGTTCCTCCGGCTGGAGCGGCTCGCCCTGGAGTTCGGCATCAGCGTCACGCCGGTCCGCGAGGCGCTCCAGTCGCTGCGCAGCGAGGGTTTCGTCCAGCTGGAACCCAGACGCGGCTTCGTCGTCGCGCCGCTGTCCAAGCAGGACGTCCAGGACCTGTTCTGGGTCCAGGCGTCCATCGCGGCCGAGCTGACCGTCCGGGCGGCCCGCCGCGTCACTCCCGAGAGGCTGCGCGAGCTCGCCTCGATCCAGGACGAGTTCGACCAGGTCGCCTCGACCGGACGGGGCGATCTGGCCGAGGAGCACAACCATCTGTTCCACCGCGAGATCAACCTGGCGGCGGCCGCGCCGAAATTGGCGTGGTCGCTGCGGTCGGTCACGCGGTACGTCCCGCGCGGCCTGTACGGGCGGCTGCCCGCCTGGCCCGCCACGGCCGCCGAGGACCACCGCAGGATCCTGGCCGCCCTGCGCGGCGGCGAGCCCGAGGCGGCCGGGCAGGAGATGCGCGCGCACATCGTCCGCGCGGGCGGCCTGCTGGTCGCCCATCTGGAGCGCCGGGGGATGTGGCGGCCCGACCTCGACCCGGTCGGCGACTGAACGCCGCCCAACGCCGCTCTCGGCGACCTCACCACCGTGAGCCGCCTGCCCCCCCGCCGCGCTCTGGCCGCGGGCCCGCCGGGTTGTGCGTGACGGCGAGCCGCCCGGCCCGGCGGAGGTGGGGGGTCAGCGCGGGGGTGGGGCGGCGAGCCAGGCGTCGACGTCGGCGAGCAGGCGCTTGCGCAGCGCGTCCGGCGCGGCCGAGGCATGGATCGAGTGACGCGCCAGATCGGCCAGCTCGGCGTCGGAGAACGCGTGCTCGGTGCGGGCCAGCTCGTACTGCCGGGCCAGCCGCGAACCGAACAGCAGCGGGTCGTCGGCGCCCAGCGCGATGCGCGCGCCCGCCTCGTACAGGGCCCGGACGGGGACGTCCGCGGCCGTCGACGCGACGCCGAGCCCCACATTGGACGCCGGGCAGACCTCCAGCGCGACCCCGCGCTCCACGATCCGCTCCAGCAGCCGGGGGTCCTCGATCGCCCGGACCCCGTGGCCGACCCGGTCGGCCTCCAGCGAGTCGAGGCACTCGCGGACGCTCGCCGGGCCGAGCAGCTCGCCCCCGTGCGGCGTCGACAGCAGCCCGCCGCGCTTGGCGATGCGGAACGCTCCCTCGAAGTCGTAGGCCCGTCCGCGCCGCTCGTCGTTGGACAGCCCGAACCCCACCACGCCCTGGCCGGTGTAGCGGACGGCCAGCCGCGCGAGCGTCTTGGCGTCCAGCGGGTGCCGGGTCCGGTTCGCCGCGATCACCACGCCGATGCCGACGCCCGTCGCCGCCTCCGCCGCGCGCGCCGCGTCCAGCACCAGCTCGATCGTCGGCGTCAGCCCACCGAACCGCGAGGCGTACCCGCTCGGGTCGACCTGGATCTCCAGCCAGCCCGACCCCTCCGACGCCTCGTCCTC
Organism: Spirillospora sp. CA-294931; assembly: GCF_050946795.1. GTDB lineage: Bacteria > Actinomycetota > Actinomycetes > Streptosporangiales > Streptosporangiaceae > Spirillospora. The sequence continues at coordinate 8,323,073 of NZ_CP192006.1, read as the reverse complement.
GGCCGTCTCGCGCAGCAGCCGGCGCAGGTCGTCCGGGGTCTTCAGCACCGAACGCGCGATGTCGTACAGCCGCTGGAAGCGGAACCACCCGCGCTCGTCGGTCGCCCGCAGCCGCGGCGGCCAGTCCTCGACCAGCGCGTCCGGCAGGTGGACGCCGTGCCCGGCGGCCAGCTCCACCAGCGTGGAGTGGCGCATCGAACCGGTGAAGTGCAGGTGAAGATGGGCCTTCGGCAGTGCGGTCACGTCCCGGGGCGACACCGAGAGGGCCGGACGCGGGGACGGGGAGCAGGCCGAGGAAGAGCGGCGTGACGTGAGACTGGCCTCCATGAGCCAATGTTGCCGGAAAACCCCGCCGCATGAACCCCGCCTCACCAGGATCACCAGCTTTGACTAGCCGCAGGTGGCACTGACTAGCGCCGAACTAGTCCCGGACCGGCCTGACGACGCCGAAAAAAGAATCTTGGAAACCCGTGCAACCCCGCTCCACGACCGCGCGTATACGAGGGGCGCAAGAGGCCAGCCGGGCTGAACCCACCGAAAGGGATAATCCATGATCTCGCTGAAGGCCGCCGCGATCGCCACGTCCGCCGTCGGAGCCGTCGCCGTGAGCGGCGTCGCCTGGGCGGCCACCACCGGCGGCACGGACCGGCCCGCAGGCGATCTCCGTTCGGGCACCTCCCAGGTCTCCACCGCCGCCGACAAGGCCAAGACCCAGGTTCCCGCCGTCAAGCCGACCTGCCTGCCCAAGGCGCCCGGCGCCAAGCTGCCGGACACCTCCAAGCTCCCGAAGACCCCGGGCACCGACAAGCTGCCCAAGGCCCCGGGTACCGACCAGCTGCCCAAGACCCCCGGCACGGACAAGCTGCCCAAGGCCCCGGGCACCGACCAGCTCCCGAAGACCCCCGGCACCGACAAGCTGCCGACGCTGCCGGGCGCGCAGAAGCTGCCGAACGTCCCGGCCGACCTGCCCACCTGCCTGCCCAAGGACCTGCCGGGCAAGCCTTCGGTGCCGAGCCACCCCGCTCCGGCACCGAAGCTGCCCGGCACCCCGGACGCCGCCAAGCTCGACTGCTCCAAGGTCCCGCAGGCGGTCACGATCGGTGGCGCGGTCGAGCGCGCCATCGTCCTGCCCAAGGGGCTGAAGTACGTCGACGGCCGCACCGCGTCCAAGACCATCGAGGCCCGCAAGTACTGCGTCGTCACCCAGAAGTGGGCGGGCAAGGCCGGGCAGTCGCTGACCGTCGAGCGGATCAAGGCCCAGGCCGGAACCACCGAGCGGCAGCTGCGCGACGCCCTTAAGATTCCCGGAGCGCCCGGCACGCCCGCCGTCGGCGGTGCCGTCGACCTGCGGGGCCCGGGTGGCGGCGGCGTGCTGCTGTTCGACCAGAACGGCTACTCGCTGTACGTCAACGGCAGCTCCGTCGCCTCGCACGACCTGCGGAGCATCGCCGCGGCGCTGAACCAGGCCGCCAAGTAGACCCCGGGCGAGCGGCCCCGAGGCGCGCGGGGCCGCTCGTGACCGGTGGACGACCTGAGAGCCGGACGGAGACCAGTGGGGCGACGGGACGACGATTCGTTTGTCGAGTTCGTGGCGGAGCGTGGCAACGCCCTGATGCGGACGGCCACGCTGCTTTGCGGCGCCCGCCAGGACGCCGAGGACATGCTCCAGACCGCGTTGGAGAAGGCGTACCGGCACTGGGGCCGCCTGGACACCGACTCCGACCCGGAGCCGTACGTCCGGCGGATCCTGGTGAACCTGGTGATCAGCCGGTCCCGCCGCTGGAAGATCCTGCGAGAGATCAACATGGCCAAGCCGCCGGAGACCACGACCCCCTCGGCGACCCACGCGGTCGAGCTGCGCGGCACGCTCATCGACGAGCTGCGCAGGCTCGGCCCCCGGCAGCGGGCCGTGCTCGTCCTGCGCTACTGGGAGGACCTGTCGGAGGCGGAGACCGCGCAGGCGCTCGGCTGCTCGGTCGGCACGGTCAAGAGCCAGGCGTCCCGGGGGCTCGCCAGGCTCCGGGAACGTCTCGACACGAATCTGGCACCACTGGGGAGATGAGCGATGGACCTGGAGAGTGAACTGCGCAAGGCGATGGCCGAGCAGGTGGCCGAGTCGTCGGCGCCGTCCTCGCTCGCCGCGGACGTGCGGCACCGGCACCGCCGCCGGGTCACCCGGATCCGCGTGACCGTCGCCACCGCCGCCGCGGCCGTCGCCGTCGTGGCACTGATGCCGGCCTACCAGTCCTTCCGCGCCGAACCCGTCGGCGCACCTGCGAAGACCGGTACGCCGTCCGCGCGGCCGTCGACGCTGGTCGTGCCGTCGAATACCCCCGCCTCGGGCCATCCCGGGCCTGCCCCGTCTCCGGGACGGTCCGAGGCGGGATCATCGGGCAAGCCCTCGGCGCCCCCGTCGGGCGGGCCCAAGGACCACGGGCCCAGCGGCCTCCCGCGGCTCCTGCCGGACCTTCCCGAATGGGTGACCTACATCCCGGCGGGCCTGAAGCCGGACGGACGCTGCGTCTCCGGAGGCGACGCCCAACGCCGCACGACCACCTGCCGCTGGCGCGGAGCGCCCGGCTGGGCCGAGATCAAGCTGGTCAAGGGCCCCCGCGCCCACGAGGGCATGTCGGCGGTGCCCGGCCTGCCCAGCCGGACGACCGTCCACGGCATCCCCGCGACCACCGGCGGGGGCCCCGGCTCCAGCCACCGCGTCGCCTGGCCCGCCCGCCCCGGAGTCGGGGTCGTGGTCACGGTCGGCGGCGGGCTCGCGGGCGACCAGCTCATGCGGATCGCCGAAGGCGTCCGCGTCTGAAAGCCGCTTCGGCGGGACGTCCGGCGGGGAGTGGGGCCGCCGGGCGTCCCGCCGAAGTGCGCCGGTCCGGGCGGGACGGACACCGCCCGGACCGGCGCGCCGCTCAGTGCGCCTCGGCCAGCAGCTTGGCGACCCGGGACACGCCCTCGACCAGGTCGTCGTCGCCCAGCGCGTAGGACAGCCGGAAGTAGCCGGGCGTGCCGAACGCCTCGCCGGGCACCAGCGCGACCTCGGCCTCCTCCAGGATCAGCGAGGCCAGCTCCACCGACGTCTGCGGGCGCTTGCCGCGCAGCTCCTTGCCGAGCACGCCCTTGACCGACGGGTAGGCGTAGAACGCGCCCTCAGGCTCGGGGCACAGGAACCCGGGGATCTCGTTCAGCATCCTGACCATCGTCTGGCGGCGGCGGTCGAACGCGGTGCGCATCTCGGCCACCGCGGTCAGGTCGCCGGTCACCGCCGCGAGCGCCGCGGCCTGCGAGACGTTGGCGACGTTGGACGTCGCGTGCGACTGGAGGTTCGCCGCCGCCTTCACCACGTCCTTCGGGCCGACCATCCACCCGACACGCCAGCCGGTCATGGCGTAGGTCTTGGCGACACCGTTCAGCACCAGCGTCCGGTCGGCCAGCTCGGGCACCACCACCGGCATCGAGTGGAACTCGGCGCCCCCGTAAACCAGGTGTTCGTAGATCTCGTCGGTGACCACCCAGAGGCCGTGCTCGTCGGCCCAGCGCCCGATCGCCTCGATCTCGTCGCGCGAGTAGACGGCGCCGGTCGGGTTGGACGGGGACACGAACAGCAGCACCTTGGTGCGGTCGGTGCGCGCCGCCTCCAGCTGCTCCACGCTCACCCGGTAGCCGGTGGTCTCGTCGGCGACCACGTCGACCGGCACGCCCCCGGCGAGCTTGATCGACTCGGGGTAGGTCGTCCAGTACGGCGTCGGGACGATCACCTCGTCACCCGGGTCGAGCAGCGCCGCGAACGCCTCGTACACCGCCTGCTTGCCGCCGTTGGTGACCAGCACCTGCGCGGCCTCGACGGTGTAACCCGAGTCGCGGGCGGTCTTCTCGGCGATGGCCGTGCGCAGCTCGGGCAGCCCCCCGGCCGGCGTGTACTTGTGGAACCGCGGCACGCGCGCCGCGGTCACGGCCGCCTCGACGATGTAGCCGGGCGTGGGGAAGTCGGGCTCGCCCGCGCCGAACCCGATGACCGGGCGGCCCGCCGCCTTCAGCGCCTTGGCCTTGGCGTCGACGGCCAGCGTGGCGGACTCGGAGATGGCGGCGATGCGCTTGGAGATGCGAGGACGGTCGATGCTCATGTCCCTATCGTTACAGAACCCGGCCGGTCACTTCAGCGGTATATCCCGGCTGGTGAGATCGGTACGAGAAGGCAGGTCAGAACGTCGCTCCCGAGCGCTTCGCACGTTCTGGTTCGACGAGCGGCCGTGGAGCGAAGTAGACTCCCTGACCTAGTGCCGCGTCCCGGCATACGGTCATGTCCTCAAAAGGCCGTAAGCTGTGAAGCGGCACGACCTGACTTCCCAGGAGTCAGGATCCCCAACCTGGGGAATGAAGGGCAGTGGCTCAATTGGTAGAGCTCCGGTCTCCAAAACCGGCGGTTGGGGGTTCGAGTCCCTCCTGCCCTGCGAGGTGCGGTGCGCGCACCCGTGCCGGCCATCGCGATGGCGGGAGCGGCGCGGAACCCGCGCGGCAACCACGTGGTGGTTGATCACGACCTATGAGGTGAACGGCGGCACAATGGCGACTGAGACGCGCGGCGAGGCCGCGGCCAAGGACGAGGGCAAGGGCAAGTCCGCGCGCAAGCGCACCTCGCCCCCACTCTTCGTGCGCCAGGTGGTCGCCGAGCTGCGGAAGGTCATCTGGCCCACCCGGCGCGAACTGATCACGTACACGTCGGTCTCGCTGGTGTTCGTGCTCATCATGGTCGCGATCGTCTCCGGCCTGGACTGGCTGCTGCAGAAGGGCGTCTTCGCCGTCTTCGGCTGAGACCCCGGCAGCTCGTCGGCCCGGTATCGCACGGGGTGACGCCAGCACCGTCCGTAAATACATCAGCGCCGACCGTAACGAGAGAAGAGTCACCGTGTCCGAGTCCTCACAGCCCAACGACGAGGCCATTGACGAGGCCCAGTCCGCTGCGGCTGGTGCGGCCGACCCGTCGGAGGAGCCCACCGGGGCGGCTGACGAGCCGACCGCCGACCTCGCTTCCGACGTCGAGCCGGAGGACGAGGCCGCCACCGACGAGCCCGCCGCCGAAGAGGCCGCCGTCACCGGCGAAGCCGACGACACGGACGACGCCGACGCCGACGACGCCGTCGAGGCCGAGGCCGCCGACGCCTCCGAGGCCGCGAGCGACGAGGGCGAAGTCGAGGGCGAAGAAGGCGAAGAGGAAGAGGCCGAGGAAGCCCCTCCGGTCGACCACTACGCCGAATTCAAGATGCAGCTCCGGCTCCAGCCGGGCGACTGGTACGTCGTGCACTCCTACGCCGGGTACGAGAACCGGGTCAAGACCAACATCGAGACCCGGACCCAGACCCTGAACATGGAAGACTTCATCTTCCAGATCGAGGTCCCCCAGCACGAGGTGACCGAGATCAAGGGCGGCAAGCGCCAGAAGGTCAACGAGAAGGTCCTGCCGGGCTACATCCTGGTCCGCATGGAGCTCACCGACGAGTCGTGGGCCGCCGTCCGCAACACGCCGGGCGTGACCGGGTTCGTCGGGCTGCTGAACAAGCCGTCCCCGCTCAGCCTGGACGAGGTCGCCAACCTGCTGGCCCCCGAGCCGGAGGAGCAGGCCAAGACCAAGGAGCAGGCGGCCAAGGCCACCCCGCACGTCGACTTCGAGGTCGGCGAGTCGGTCACCGTCATGGACGGCCCCTTCGCCACCCTCCCCGCCTCGGTCAACGAGATCAACGCCGAGCAGCAGAAGCTCAAGGTGCTGGTCTCGATCTTCGGCCGCGAGACCCCGGTCGAGCTCAGCTTCAACCAGGTCTCGAAGATCTGACTCCGGTCAGGCCGTATTCTTGAGACGACGCCCGGTTCGCCGGGTGCGTCTCGTCCCCGCGCATCGCGCGGTTCAAGATCCCAACACTCGGTTCACGTTCCGGCCGTGAGTGTTGCCCACGGACATGTGGGAGTCGGGATCACATGAAAACGGAACGGAAGGTAGGCGATCATGCCTCCCAAGAAGAAGAAGATCGCCGGGCTCGTCAAGGTTCAGCTTCAGGCTGGCCAGGCCACTCCGGCGCCGCCCGTTGGTACCGCGCTCGGTCCGCACGGTGTCAACATCATGGACTTCTGCAAGCAGTACAACGCTGCCACGGACTCCCAGCGCGGCAACGTCATCCCCGTAGAGATCACCATCTACGAGGACCGCTCGTTCACCTTCATCACCAAGACCCCGCCGGCCGCGCAGCTGATCCTCAAGGCCGCCGGTGTCGAGAAGGGCAGCGGCGAGCCGCACAAGACCAAGGTCGGCTCGGTCACCCGTGACCAGGTGCGCGAGATCGCCACCACCAAGATGCCCGACCTCAACGCCAAGGACCTCGACGCCGCCGAGAAGATCGTCGCCGGCACCGCCCGTTCCATGGGCATCGAGGTCAAGTAGTTCCTCCGCGCGGATCGTCCGCGCGGAACGTGGGAGGGCCCGCGCGGTCCGCACCACGACTCCTGACACCAGGGAGCAGTCATGAAGCGCAGCAAGGGCTACCGCGAAGCGGCGGAGCGGATCGACCGCGAGCGGCTCTACAGCCCCGCCGAGGCCATGAAGCTGGCCAAGGAGACCGCGGTCACCAAGTTCGACGCGACCATCGAGGTCGCCATGCGGCTGGGCGTCGACCCCCGCAAGGCCGACCAGATGGTGCGCGGCACCGTCAACCTGCCCAACGGCACCGGTAAGACTGCCCGCGTGCTGGTCTTCGCCGGTGGCGCCAAGGCCGACGAGGCCCGCGAGGCCGGGGCCGACCTGGTCGGCTCGGACGACATGATCGAGAAGATCCAGGGCGGCTTCCTGGACTTCGACGCGGTCGTGGCGACCCCCGACCAGATGGGCAAGGTCGGCCGCCTGGGCCGGGTGCTGGGTCCGCGTGGCCTGATGCCCAACCCCAAGACCGGCACCGTGACGATGGACGTGGCCAAGGCCGTGTCCGACATCAAGGGCGGAAAGATCGAGTTCCGTGTCGACCGGCACGCGAACCTGCACTTCATCGTCGGCAAGGCGTCCTTCACCGAGCGTCAGCTGGTGGAGAACTACGCCGCCGCGGTCGACGAGGTGCAGCGGCTCAAGCCGTCGGCGGCCAAGGGCCGCTACGTCAAGAAGGCGATCGTGACGACCTCGATGGGGCCGAGCATCCCGGTCGACCCGAACGCGGTCCGCAACCTGACCGCCGAGCTCGACGAGGCCTGATCCTCGCGGCAAGCGCGTAAGAGAGGGCGTCCCCGGTCGCGGGGGCGCCCTTTCGGCGTTCCGGGCTTCCGTCTTCGGAGGGACGGCCTGGTCAGCGGGGTGGCGGCCTGACGTTCGTCGCGTCCGAGGCGGCTTCGGCGGTACCAGGACGGGTACGCCGCTGGTCGTACCGGGCGCTCGTCCATTCGTACCATCGGGGGATGTCGCCCACTTCACACGCGGCGAGACTGGGTTCACCAGTTGGGCGACAAGGGAGGCACATCCTCATGAAGCGTCGTTACGCCGTGGCGGCCACCAGTACCGCAGTCGGCGCCACGCTGCTCCTGTCCGCGTGCGGGGGTTCGTCGGAGACCTCGACCGAGAACATGAAGCTGTCGGCGGGCCAGGCCCTGCTCAAGTCGTCGCAGAAGACGGCCGATGCCGACAGGTTCAAGGCCAGCCTGACGGTCAGCGATTCCAAGGAAGGGGCCAAGATCCGCGCGAGCGGGCAGTTCAGCCTCCAGCCCAAGCTGACGTTCAGTGCGAAGCTGGACGAGTTCAGCAAGGGCGGCCAGGCGGTGCCGGGCGAGAAGGGGCAGGCCGTGTTCACCGGCGACACCCTTTACGCCAAGCTCCCGCAGCTCGCGCAGTTCGTCAGCGGTGGCAAGCCGTGGGTGAAGGTCGACGTGGCCAAGGCCGGGCAGATGGGCGGCTTCGACGTCAAGACGATGATCGAGCAGGTCCAGAAGATCAACCCGGCCGAGCAGACCAAGATGTTCACCGGCTCCAAGGACGTCAGGCGCGTCGGCGAGGAGTCCGTCGACGGCGTCAAGACCACGCACTACACCGGGACGGTCACCGTCCAGGACGCGCTGGGCCGGCTCGACGGCACGGCGCGCGAGAAGGTGCGCCAGTGGTTCCCGCAGGACGCGTCCAAGGAGAAGATCAGCTTCGATCTGTGGACGGACAAGAACCAGCTTCCGCGCAAGCTGGTGTCCAAGGGCTCGGGCAACGGCGAGTCGGGCACCGTGACCGTGATCTACTCCGACTACGGGAAGAAGTTCGGCGTCAACGCTCCTCCGTCGGACCAGGTGGGCGAGCTCTCGCTGAACGGCCTGCTGGGCGGTGGAACGCACAAGCCGGGCAACTAGCGACGGCGGGGGTTTAATCGTCCCGTAGGCGAATGAACCGGTCTATGCTCCTCTGCGTCGAACTTGATGTCCGGCCGAACACCGCCGGGGCGATCAGTCAAGCGAATGAGGAGAGCAGATGATTCGTCGTTTCGCCGCGGGTACGGCCCTGGCCACCGGCCTCGCCCTTTCCCTCACCGGCTGTCTCGGTGATGCCAAGGAGAAGGCGGGCGAGGCCGGAGGCGTGGCGAAGATGTCCGCGCTCCAGGTTCTCGGGAAGACCGCGGAGAAGACCGGTCAGACCAGCAGTTTCGCGGCCGACATGTCGATGAACATGACCGAGCCGAGCACGGGGAACGTGACCGCGAGCGGCAGCATGCAGTACCGCACCAAGCCCGACGTGGCGTGGAAGATGTCGTTCGACCAGATGTCGGTCGGCGGCAAGAACATGGGCGGCATGCAGCAGATCCTGCTGAACAAGGCCATCTACATGAAGATGCCCGCGATGGCGGGCGCGGGCCTGCCGGGTGGCAAGACCTGGCTGAAGATGGACCTGAGCAAGCTGGGCGAGGCCACGGGCATGAACATGGACCAGATGCTCCAGCAGGCGCAGCAGATGGACCCGGTCCAGCAGACCAAGATGCTCACCGCCTCCAAGGACGCCCGCGAGGTCGGCAAGGAGACGGTCAACGGCGTGCAGACCACGCACTTCACCGGTACGTACCGGGCGTCCGAGGCACTGGCGCAGCTGCCCGCCGACCAGCAGAAGCTGGCGCGTGAGAGCCTGCAGAAGATGGGCATGGACGGGATGGCCTTCGACCTGTGGGTCGATGACCAGCAGCTGCCGCGCAAGATGGCGATGAAGTCCGGCACCAAGATGTCGATGACGATGACGTACCGCGACTTCGGCAAGCCGGTCGAGATCACCGCGCCCCCGGCGGGCCAGGTCACCGACTTCAGCGCGATGATGAAGAACCTCGGTGGCGGCGCCAACCCCACCTACCCCGGCGCCTGATCCAAATGAACCCGAAGCGGGGCCGCGTCCACTCTGGGCGCGGCCCCGCTTTGTCGATTTGGCGTGCGCCGTGGGTGTCACGTACTCTGATTGCTGCCGAAGACCGCCGGTCGCCACCCGCATGGGTGGCCGAAGGACCCGAAGAGATTTGGGCGGCCCGCGTAGGTGAGACGAGAGCTTCTCGCATGACCTCCGTGTCGTGCTCGACGCCCCGTGCGCCTACGCCGGGGCGTTTCCTGTTTTTCTAGGAGCTTTTCGCCCCGGCGGCTTCCACCCAGGTAATCGGAAGGAGGCCCATGGCTAAGGCCGAAAAGGCCGCGGCGATCGCCGAGCTCAAGGACGAGTTCACGAGCTCCAGCGGCGCCGTGCTGACCGAGTACCGCGGGCTCACGGTGGCGCAGCTCAAGGAGCTGCGCACCAATCTCGGCGAGACCGCGAGGTTCGCCGTGGTGAAGAACACGCTGACCAAGCGCGCGGCGAACGAGGCCGGGATCGACGAGCAGTTCCGTGAGCTGCTCGAAGGTCCTTCGGCGATCGCGTTCGTCAGGGGCGACGTGGTCGAGGCCGCCAAGAGCCTGCGTGACTTCGCCAAGGCCAACCCGCACCTGGTGATCAAGGGTGGCTTCATCGACGGTCAGTCGATGGACGCCGCCGAGGTCACCAAGCTCGCAGACCTCGAATCTCGCGAGGTTCTCCTCGCGAAGCTGGCCGGGGCGATGAAGGGCACGATGGCCAACGCCGCCGCCGTCCTGAACGCTCTGCCGACGCAGGCGGTCCAGCTCGCCGAGGCCCTCCGGGCCAAGCGCGAAGCCGCGGGCGAGACCGCCGAGGCTCCGGCCGACGCGCCGGCCGCCGCCGCAGACGAGGCACCCGCCGAGTAATTCCGCGGTCCACGTAACAACCCCAGATTTTTCAGCCATAGCGGAGGTACACATCATGGCGAAGCTCAGCACCGACGAGCTGCTCGACACTTTCAAGGAGATGACCCTTCTCGAGCTCTCCGAGTTCGTGAAGCAGTTCGAAGAGGTCTTCGACGTCAAGGCCGCCGCGCCCGTCGCGGCCGCCGTGGGCCCGGCCGCCCCCGGCCCCAGCACCGAAGAGGCCGCCGCCCAGGACGAGTTCGACGTCATCCTTGAGGGTGCCGGCGACAAGAAGATCCAGGTCATCAAGGAGGTGCGCGCCCTCACCAGCCTCGGTCTCAAGGAGGCCAAGGACCTGGTCGACGGTGCGCCCAAGCCCCTCCTGGAGAAGGTCAACAAGGAGGCCGCCGACAAGGCCAAGGAGGCCCTGGAGAAGGCCGGCGCTTCGGTGACCGTCAAGTAGCACCCTTCGGAGCTCCGGAGCCCGCGGCTCCGATCGCTTCACGAGGCGGCCGTCCCACTCCGGTGGGGCGGCCGCCTCGTTTCGTTGCGGGGTCCTCGCGTGTGGTGGCGGGCTTGCGGGATGGGGGCTGGGTACTGTAGTGCGCTCAAGGTCGCCGGAGCCGCAAGCTGTAGCGCGGTGACAAAACACCGACCCGAAGGCACTCACGGCCGTGTGTTGTGTGCGCTTGTGGGGCGGCGTAGCGTCCCCAGCGTCCCAAGAGCAACGCGGGCCAGGTCAGGCCCGGTCAGGTTGGCTGTCGTCTCACAACCCGTCTGAGGTGCGGGTTCTCGCTCTTCGGCCCCATGCGGAGTGTAAGTAACGATTGTCTTACAACGTCGTATTTTGCCGGGGATTCCGACCCCTAACCTCTTCCATTTCTCGGAAGGGCCGCTAACGTAGTGGCACCCACCACACTACCGGGCGGTAGTGATAGTGCGGTCACGGGGCGTGACGACAACCAGAGCCTGAGTGTTGACTCGCTGATTGCATCCGGATTCCCCGGCCTGGACGAAAGGTGACGAGTGGGCGTCGAGATCAGGGTCGAGGGGCTGACCAAGTCCTTCGGCAGCCAGACCATCTGGCAGGACGTATCGCTAACGCTGCCCGCGGGGGAGATCTCCGTCCTCCTCGGGCCTTCGGGCACGGGCAAGTCCGTTTTCCTGAAGTCGCTGGTGGGGCTGCTCAAGCCCAACCGCGGCCACATCTGGGTCGGCGACCGGGACCTCCCCTACCTGCCCGAAGCGAAGCTGTACGAGACGCGCAAGCTGTTCGGCGTGCTCTTCCAGGACGGCGCGCTGTTCGGTTCGATGAACCTCTACGACAACATCGCCTTCCCGCTGCGCGAGCACACCAAGAAGTCCGAGTCCGAGGTCAAGCGGATCGTGCTGGAGAAGATGGAGATGGTCGGCCTCATCGGGGCCGAGACCAAGCTCCCCGGTGAGATCTCGGGAGGCATGAAGAAGCGCGCCGGTCTGGCGCGCGCGCTCGTGCTCGACCCCGAGATCCTCCTGGTCGACGAGCCCGACTCGGGCCTGGACCCGGTGCGCACCGCCTTCCTCAACCAGCTGATCGTCGATCTGAACGCGCAGATCAACGCGACGTTCCTGATCGTCACCCACGACATCAACACCGCCAGGACCGTTCCCGACAACATCGGGCTGCTGTTCCGGCGCGAGCTGGTGATGTTCGGGCCGCGCGAGATGCTGCTGTCGAGCGAGGAGCCGGTCGTCCGGCAGTTCCTCAACGCCCGCAAGGTCGGCCCGATCGGGATGTCGGAGGAGAAGGACATCTCCGAGCTGGAGGCCGAGGCCAAGCAGGGCCACGACCCCGGCAAGCTCCCGCCGATCGCGCCGCAGCTGATGACCAGCGACGGGCGCGTCCGGCCGGGGCAGCGTCCACCGGGTTCCTGGTGCGCCGCGCACGGCATCACACCGCCGCCGGGTTCGTTCATCGACGACCTCGGACGCAACTGGGTCGAAGAGTGGCCCCGCTATGTGGCGTCCATGACGCCCGTCGCCGGGCAGGTTCCCGGCGCTCCAGGCGGCCACCCGGGACAGCCGGGAGCGGGTGCTAATTACTGATGTCGTCTCCTGGCCACGGCGCGGACCAGCGAGCAGACAAGAAGAGCCAAGGTTCTTCCGACGCATTCCGCAAGTTCTCCGATGGGGCGGGAAACGTCCTCATCAAGGAGCCTGGACGGTTCTTCGCCCTGTGCCTGGACGTCGTCCGGGCGATGTTCGTGTGGCCGTTCCAATGGCGTGAGTTCATCCAGCAGTCGTGGTTCATCGTCAGCGTGACGGTGGTGCCGACGATGCTGGTCGCCATCCCGTTCGGCGGCATCCTGTCGCTCCAGGTCGGCGGGCTGATCCGCCAGCTGGGCGCGCAGTCGTTCACCGGCGCGACCGCGGTGGTCGCGATCGTCCGCGAGGCCAGCCCGCTGGTCACCTCGCTGCTGGTCGCGGGCGCCGCGGGCTCGGCCATGTGCGCCGACATCGGCTCCCGCAAGATCCGCGAGGAGATCGACGCCATGGAGGTGCTGGGGATCAATCCCCTGCACCGCCTGGTCGTCCCGCGGATGCTCGCCTGCGCGTTCGTCGCGCTGTTCCTCAACGGCCTGGTGTCGGTGGTGGGCCTGGTCGGCGGCTACTTCTTCAACGTGATGCTGCAGGACGGCACGCCGGGCGCCTACCTGGCCTCCTTCAACGCGATCGCGCAGCTGCCCGACCTGCTCCAGGCGGAGTTCAAGGCGTTCGTGTTCGGCATCACCGCGGGTCTGGTCGCGGCCTACAAGGGGCTGAACGCCAAGGGAGGGCCCAAGGGCGTGGGCGACGCGGTCAACCAGACCGTGGTCATCACGTTCATGCTGCTCTTCCTGGAGAACTTCCTGATCTCCACCTTGTACTTCCAGTTCGTCCCCCAGAAGGGCATGTGACATGAGTGCCCCCAGCAAGTCGGGGAAGGCCGTCCAGAAGGTGGTGAGCGCGCCCCTTCAGCGGCTGGACGACTTCGGCCACCAGCTCTCGTTCTACGCGCGGGCGTTCGCGTGGGTGTTCCGTGTCCTGCGCCGTTACCGCAGCGAGGTGCTGCGGCTGCTGGCCGAGGTCAGCATGGGCACCGGCGGCCTGGCGGTGATCGGCGGCAGCGTCGTCATCGTCGGGTTCATGACGTTCTTCACCGGCAGCCAGGTCGGTCTGCAGGGGTACAACTCCCTGAACCAGATCGGCACGGCGGCCTTCACCGGGTTCGTCGCGTCCTACTTCAACACGCGTGAGATCGCGCCCCTGGTGTCGGCGCTGGCGCTGTCGGCCACGGTCGGCTGCGGCTTCACCGCGCAGCTGGGCGCGATGCGGATCTCCGACGAGATCGACGCGCTGGAGGTCATGGCGGTCCCGTCGATGCCGTTCCTGGTGACGACGCGGATGCTGGCCGGGATGATCGCGGTGATCCCGCTGTACATCGTGGGCCTGCTGGCCTCGTACGGCGCCACCCGGCTGGTGGTGACGGTGTTCTACGAGCAGTCGACGGGCACCTACGACCACTACTTCAAGCTCTTCCTACCGCCGAACGACATTTTGTGGTCGTTCGGCAAGGTGATCATCTTCTCGGTGCTCGTGATGCTGATCCACTGCTACTACGGCTACCACGCCAGCGGGGGACCCGCGGGCGTCGGCGTGGCCGTGGGCCGCGCGGTCCGGACCAGCATCGTAGTGATCAACGTGGTCGACCTGCTGCTGGGCATGGCGATCTGGGGTGCGTCCACAAGCGTCAGGATTGCGGGGTGACGCGGCGATGAGCCAGCGGATTCGCTACCGGCTGCTGGGCCTGGGCATGGTGATCGTGATGATCCTGGCCCTGGCGCTGACGGTCGCGCTGTTCAACAAGGCCCTCACCCCGGTGACCAAGGTCAAGGTGGACGCCGAGCGCGCCGGGCTGCAACTGCTGCCCCGCTCGGACGTCAAGGTGCGCGGCCTGATCATCGGTGAGGTCCGGGGTACCAAGGCCACCGAGAAGGGCGCGGTGCTCGACCTCGCGCTCGACCCGGAGAAGGCCAAGCTCGTCCCGAACAACGTCCAGGCGCGGCTGCTGCCCAAGACGCTGTTCGGCGAGAAGTACGTCGACCTGGAGATCCCGCCGCAGCCGGGCCCGCTCGGGCTGCGCAAGGGGCAGATCATCCAGCAGGACAGGTCGCAGACGGCGGTCGAGATCGACAAGGTGCTCAACAACCTGCTGCCGCTGTTGCAGGCGGTGAAGCCGGAGAAGCTGAACACCACGCTGAACGCGCTGGCCACCGCGCTCCAGGGCCGGGGTGACCAGATCGGCCACAACCTGGAGCAGGCCGACGCGCTGCTCAGGAAGATCAACCCCGAGCTGGGGACGCTGGTCTACGACCTGAACGCGCTGTCCGACGTCTCCGACATCTACAGCGACGCCGCGCCCGACATCCTGCAGACGCTGCGCAACCTCAACGTGACCAGCAGGACCATCACCGACAAGCGGGTCACGATCGAGAGCCTGATCCCGCAGATCACCGGACTGTCCAACAAGGGCGACCGGTTCATGCAGGTGAACGGGCCGAAGATCATCGGGGTGAATATCGCCAGCCGGGGCGGGCTGGAACTGCTGGCCAAGTACTCGCCGTCGCTGCCGTGCGTGATGGCCGGGCTGATGAAGCTCAAGCCCGAGGCCGAGCGGGTCGCGGGCGGCAAGGGCTCCAAGACCTTCAACCTGACGATCGAGATCGTCAAGCCGAGGCCGGCCTACAAGTACCCGCTCGACCTGCCCGAGGCCAAGGACCACCGAGGGCCGCGCTGCTACGGGCTCCCCAACCCGAAAACCCCGTTCCCGGACTACCTGGCCCTGGACGGCACCGAGGACGACCTGTGGTGGAAGAACCCTCATGACCCCAACGACCAGACCCCGCACAACGGCGCGGGCAACGGCCGCGGCCGGGCCATGTCCAACGTCTTCATCGACCCGGGTTCCGGCATGAGCGAGAAAGAGAAGATCAAGAGCATCGTCGGGCCGCTGACGCGGACGCAGTCGACCGACGTGTCCGATCTCGCCCAGCTGATGTACGGGCCCCTGCTCCAGGGATCGGCGGTGACCGTCAGGTGAAGACCACCGGCGCCGCCGTCAAGCTCGGCATTTTCGTCCTCCTCACGTCCCTGGTGACGGGGGTGCTGGCGATGACGATCACCAACATGCGCTTCGGCGAGACCCGCGAGTACAAGGCGATCTTCACGGATGTGGCCGGGCTCCTGAACTCCGACGACGTGCGCGTCGCGGGCGTCCGGGTCGGCCAGGTCAAGAAGATCAAGCTGCACAAGGGCAACCAGGCCGAGGTCACCTTCGACCTCAACAAGGACGGCGTGTTCAGGGCCGGGCTGCCCGCCTCGACCCAGGCGCAGATCAGGTACCGCAACCTGATGGGCCAGCGGTACCTGTCGCTGACCCAGAACGGCGCGGGCACCGTGGGCGAGTACGTGCCTCCCGGCGGGACGATCCCGATCACGCGGACCAAGCCGGCGCTCGACCTCACGGTGCTGTTCAACGGGTTCCGCCCGCTGTTCCGCGCGCTGGAGCCCGACGACGTCAACAAGCTGGCCTTCCAGATCGTCCAGACCCTGCAGGGCGAGGGCGGCACGGTCAACAGCCTGCTGGCGCACGTGGCCTCGCTGACCAACACCCTGGCCAACCGGGACAAGGTCATCGGCGACGTGATCACGAACCTGAACAACGTGCTGGGCACCATCGACCAGCGGCACACCGAGGTCAACAAGCTGGTCACCGATCTGCGCGGCTTCGTCGGCGGCGTCGCCGACGACCGCAAGGCGATCTTCGACTCGGTCGCGGCGATCAACGACCTGACCGGGACCACGGCCGACCTGCTCAAGGACGCCCGTCCCGGCATCAAGAGCGACATCGCCGAGCTGCGCGAGCTGACCGGCACGCTCTACGACAACCGCGCCGATCTGGACCTGGCGCTGAAGCGGACGCCCGATCGGGTGGAGAAGCTGACCAACATCTCCTCCTACGGGTCCTGGTTCAACATGTACATCTGCGGTCTCGACGCGAAGGTCCGCCTGCCCGGCGGCCCCGTCTACCAGACCCCCGCGATCGTGAACGAGAACGCGAGGTGCAAGTAGATGAGGATCCCCTTCCGGGAACGCAACCCGGTCCCCATCGGCCTCGGCGCCTTCGCGATCATCGCGGTGTCGCTGCTGGTGGCGATGAACCTGGAGAGCATCCCCTTCCTGGCCGGCGGCAAGGAGCACAGCGCCTCGTTCAAGGAGGCGGCGGGGCTCAAGCCCGACGAGGAGGTCCGCATCGCGGGCGTCAAGGTCGGCAAGGTCACCGCCACCGAGCTCGACGGCGACCACGTCAAGGTCACCTTCCGGGTGGACGACGGCGTCCGGCTGGGCGACCGCACCAGCGCCGAAATCAAGATCAAGACGCTGCTGGGCTCGCACTTCCTGGCGTTGGAGCCGCGCGGCTCCGGCCGGCTGGCCCGGCCCATCCCGATCGACCGCACCAAGACGCCGTTCGAGGTCGTCCCGGCGATCAGCGAGCTGAGCCAGCGGCTCGGCAAGATCGACTACCGGGAGGTGGCGAAGTCGTTCGACGTCCTGTCGGAGACCTTCCGCAACTCCCCGGACGAGATCCGCGCCTCGCTGCAGGGCCTGCGGCGGCTGTCGGGCACCATCGCCTCGCGCGACGAGGAGCTGCACCAGCTCGCCGGGCGGGCCAAGGACGTCTCCCAGCTGCTGGCCGACCGCAACCAGGACTTCGCCCAGCTCATCCGTGACGGCGACAAGGTCCTGCAGGCGGTCCGGGCGCGCCGGGAGGTCATCCACCGGCTGCTGGTCAACACGGTCGTCCTGTCGCAGCAGGTCAACGCGCTGATCAAGGAGAACCAGGGGCAGTTGAAGCCGATGCTCGACAACCTGGAGCGCGTCAACCAGATCCTGCTGCGCAACCAGGCGAACCTGGACAAGACCCTCAAGCTGTTCGCGCCGTTCACCCGTCAGTTCGCCGACGTGACCGGCACCGGGCGCTGGTTCGACGCCTACATCCAGAACCTCATCCCGATCCCCGCGTCCATCAAGGACGCCCCCAAGCAGCAGAGCGGCGGCACCGGCCCCGCGCGGCAGGGCGGGCAGTCCGGCAACCGGCAGGGCGGCAACAACGTGTTGCCGTTCCTGCCGTGACCGCGAGCAGGCAGGCAGGTATCCGTGCGTAACTCAGGAACCATCCTCCGGATCGGCGGGGCCGTCGTCGCCCTGGCCGTGCTGGCCGCCGTGCTCGTCCTGTTCTTCCAGGAGCCCAGGCAGAAGCACCTCACGGCCTACTTCACCAAGACCGTCGGCCTCTACGCGGGCGCGGACGTCCGCATCCTCGGGATCAAGGTCGGCAAGGTCACCAAGGTCACCCCGGTGGGCGACGCGGTGAAGGTCCAGATGAAGTACGAGGCCAAGTACAAGGTCCCGGCCGACGCCCAGGCGGTGATCGTCAACCAGTCGCTGGTCGCCGACCGCTACATCCAGCTCACCCCCGTCTACAAGGGCGGCCCGGTGATGCCGGACGACCCGCCCGCGCTGGCCACCAACCGCACCGCGGTGCCGGTCGAGGTCGACGAGGTCGGCACCAGCCTGAACGACCTGAACAAGGCGCTCGGCCCCGAGGGAGCCAACAAGGACGGCTCGCTGTCGCGGCTGCTGGAGGTCGGCGCCAACACCCTGCAGGGCCAGGGCACCGACATCCGCCAGACGATCGACGACACGTCCAAGATGCTGAGCACGCTCAGCGCCGACCGCCAGGACGTCGCCAAGACCATCCAGAACCTGCGGATCATCACCGGGGCGATGAAGGCCAACGACCAGCAGATCCGGTCGTTCACCTCCAACCTCAACGGCGTCTCCGGGCAGCTGGCGGGGGAGAAGGAGGAGCTCAGCGCGGCCCTGAACACGCTCGGGCCGACGCTGCGCAACGTCCAGCGGTTCATCAAGGACAACCGGGGGCAGCTCGCCGACAACGTCCGGCAGCTCGCGCAGATCACCGGGATCCTGGTGAAGCAGAAGGACGCCCTGTCCGAGGCGCTGGTCACGGCGCCGCTGGCCATCAACAACCTGGCCCGCGCCTACGACCCGATCAGCGGCACCATCCACAACCGGGCCGACCTGCGCCAGTTCCACGACCTGGCCGACTGGATCTGCTCGCTGGCCTACTCGGTCGGGACGCCGGCCAAGCAGTGCCTCGACTTCGTCCGGCCCTACAACGGCATCGGCAAGGCGCTGACGGGGCTGCACCTCGACCTGTCGTGGATCACGGCGCTGACCACGCACTACGATCCCGAGCCCATCCCGCCGGACGCCTACGGGCCCGACGACCCGCGCAAGCCGGGACGCGGCGGCAACGCCAAGAACGCCAAGAACGACCCCCGGACGCCCACGCAGCAACAGCAGCAGAAGCCCAGGGACATCCGCGCGCTGCTGCCTGGAGGTGGCCAATGAGGCGGTCCGTGATTCGGCTCGGCGCGGCCGCGCTCGCCGGCGCCGCCGCCCTGTCGGGGTGCGGCTTTCGCGGCGTCGACTCGATCCCGCTCCCGGGCGGTCCCGACCTGGGCAGCGACCCGAAGAAGGTCAAGATCGAGTTCTCCAACGTGCTCGACCTCGTCCCGCAGTCGGTGGTCAAGGTCAACGACGTCTCGGTGGGCAAGGTCGACAAGATCGACCTGGCCGGCGGGAACCTCGGCTGGCACGCCGTGGTGAGCGTCAAGGTGCGCAAAGACGTCAAGCTGCCCGACAACGCCGTCGCCACCATCGGCCAGACCAGCCTGCTGGGCGAGAAGTTCGTGGCGCTGTCGGCGCCGCCGAACGAGACGCCGCGGGGCGAGCTGTCCGGCGGCGACGTGATCCCGCTGGACCGCACCACCAAAAGCACCGAGATCGAGGAGGTGCTCTCGGCCTTCTCGCTGCTGCTCAACGGCGGCGGAATCGAGCAGGTCGCGACCATCACCCATGAACTGTCGGCCGCGATGAACGGCCGTGAGGCGACGATCAAGTCGGTGCTGCACCGGGTCAACACCTTCGTCGGCACCCTCGACCGCAACCGCGGCGCGATCACCCGGGCCCTCGACAGCATCGACCGGCTCAGCGGCAAGCTGTCGGCCGAGCGCAAGACCATCGCCGACACCATCGACAAGACCGGCCCGGCGATCACGATCCTGAACCGCAACCGCGCCGACCTCACCAGGATGCTGGTCAGCCTCGACCGGCTGAGCAAGACCACCACCGGCGTGATCAGGGCGTCCAAGGACGACCTGCTGGCGAACCTGCGCGACCTGGAGAAGATCGCCAAGAACCTCAACAAGGCCGGGTCCGACCTGCCCAAGTCGCTGGAGGCCCTGGTGACCTTCCCGTTCCCGGCGACGTTCGGGAACGTGATCAAGGGCGACTACGGCAACGTCCGGCTGACGGTCGACCTCGACTTCGAGTCGATCGCCAGGAACCTGCTGGGCGGCACCGACCTGGAGGGCCTGCTCGGCAGCGGCCAGCAGATGCGCGGCATGCTCCAGGTCCCGAACGTGACTCTCCCGCAGTCGCCGCTGGGCGTCCTGCCGCAGATGCCGGGCGACACCGGCGCCCAGCCCGGCCTGCCGGGCCTCCCGGGTAGCGGCGGGACGCAGAAGACACCAAGCACGCAGAAGACGGGCAAGCCCAAGGCGCTCGCGCCCGGGGGGACGCACGATCTCCGGACCCTGATGATGGGGGGCCTCTCGTGATCATCAAGCGGGGAGTCAAGATCCAGCTGGTGATCTTCGCGATCATCACGGTCGTCGGCGTCTTCATCGTGTCGGTGAACTACATCGGCATCGGGCGCGGCCTGCTCAACAAGCAGTACACCGCCTACGTCGACCTCACCGACTCCGGCGGCGTGTTCACCAACGCCGAGGTCACCTACCGCGGCGTGCCGGTCGGGCGGGTCGGCCCGATCAAGCTCACCCCGGGCGGCATCAAGGTCAAGCTGCTGCTGGAGCGCACCGACAAGAGCAAGCGCATCCCGCGCGACGGCCTGACCGCCGTCGTCGCCAACCGCTCGGCCGTGGGCGAGCAGTACATCGACCTCCAGCCGGGCCGGCTCAAGGAGCCCTACCTGGACGAGGGCGGCCCGTACACGATCCCGCGCCAGAACACCAAGCTCCCGGTGTCCACCGCCGAGCTGCTGCGCAACGTCGACAAGCTGGTCACCTCGGTGAACCCCAAGCACCTCGGCACGATCGTCGACGAGCTCGACAAGGCCTTCAACGGCTCGGCGTCCGACCTCCAGTCGATCCTGGACGACACCGACCGGCTCCTGCAGACCTTCGACGAGGCCTACCCCGACACCAAGCAGCTGCTCGACAACAGCCGCACCGTCCTTGACACCCAGCGCTCCCAGGGCGCCAACATCCGCGGGTTCGCCGGCCGGCTCAACGAGCTCACCACGCAGATCCGCAAGGACGACCCGGCGCTGCGCGCGGCCATCGACTCGGCCCCGCCCGCGGCCACCCAGATCGACAAGACCATCGACGACCTGGCGCCCACGCTCCCGGTGCTGCTGGCCAACCTCAGCACCACCGGCCAGATCCTCACCGCCAAGCAGGCCGGGCTCCGGTCGCTGATGATCCTCTACCCGGTCACGGTCGCCGGAGCCTTCACCGTCACCCCCGGGGACGGAACCCAGCACCTCGGCCTGGCGCTCAACATCGACGCCCCGCCGCCCTGCACCAAGGGCTACGAGCAGACCAAGCGCCGCTGGCCCCAGTTCACCGGCTACAAGAAGCCCCCGCTGAACGCGGGCTGCAAGGACCCCAAGAACTCCGGCAGCGCCGTCCGAGGCCCCCGCAACTGGCCGCAGGAGGCGCTCGTCCCCGTCCCGAAGCTGCCCCCGGGAGCCACCGACGGCGCCGGGTTCCCCGAGGGCGGGGCGAACGGCGAGACCTCCGGCCAGAGCCGCGAGAAGGCGGCGGCCAAGGACGCCGAGAAGACCTCCGCCGACCGCCAGAAGACCGCCGCCACCCCCTCTGACCAGCAGACGAGCAGTAACGTCTACGTGCCGCTTTCGTCACAAGCGGTGGAGATGGCCGGGTACGATCCTGCCACCGGCGCGGTCTACGGACCGGACGGCAAGCGTTATCTCATGCCCCGAAGCGCAGGCACCCGCCAGTTGGGAGAGGAAGCTTCGTGGAAATGGCTTCTACTCGGACCCCTGAGCCAGTGAAAGACACCGAACCCGCCGACGAGAGCCCTCGCGGCTCCTCTCTGGGCGTCCTGACGGTGGCGCTGGGGGTGGTCGTCGCGCTGCTCGCGGCGGGCACCGTCTGGCTGGGATACGAGGTCTGGCAGGGGAACCGCGACCGGGACCAGCGCGAGAAGGCGGCGCAGTCCGCGCGGCAAATGGGGGTCAACCTCATGAGCGTCGACTACACCGACCCGCAGAAGGCCCTCGACCGCATCCTCTCCGGGGCCGCCGGCGACCTGAAGAACCAGCTCGCCACGCAGGGCAAGGTGTTCGTCGAGTCGGTCACCAAGGCCAAGGCCCAGACCACCGTCACCGACGTGGACGCCGCCGTCGTCTCGATGGACTCCGACTCCGCGGAGGTGATGGTGTCCCTCAACAGCCTGCTGAAGAACCGCAACGTGCCCAACGGCACCAGCCAGCCCTACCGCTACCTGATGGACCTCAGCCGCAACGGTGACAAGTGGCTGGTGTCCAAGCTGAGGATGGTCCCGTGACGACGCGCTCAGCCACCGACAAGGCCCGCAGGGCGCAAGAGCAGGCCCGCAAGGCCGAAGAGGCCGAGAAGGCCGCTCAGCTCGCCGAGGAGGCCGCCCAGCGCGCCAAGGAGGCCGCCAGGCTGGCCCAGAAGGCCGCCCTGGCCGCCGCCGAGGCCGAGGACGACTCCGACGCCGACGACGTCCCCGAGCCCGCCGACGCGGACCTCAAGACCGAGACCGGCCAGGACGAAGCCACCGAGGCGCTCGACACCGGCACCCACGCCGACGGCACCGGCGTCGAGGCCGACGCCAAGACCGCCACTGACGCGAAACCCGACGATGTCGAGGCCGACGCCGCCGCCAAGACCACCACCGGCGCGAAGGCCGCCGCTGACGTGAAGGCCGCCACCGGCGTGAAGGCCGCCACCGGCGTGAAGGCCGCCACTGACGTGAAGGCCGCCACTGACGTGAAGGCCGCCACTGACGTGAAGGCCGCCACTGACGTGAAGGCCGCCACTGACGTGAAGGCCGCCACTGACGTGAAGCCCGACGATGTCGAGGCCGACGGCGCCGTCAAGACCGTCACCGGCGCGAAGGGCGGCGCCGATGTCGTCACGGTCGACGAGGACGTCGAGGACGACGACGAGGCGGTGGGCTCTGATGCCAAGGTCGAGCTCGCCAAGGGCGACATCGACGTCGAAGCGGACGAGGACGACGACGACGAGGACGGCGCGTCCGGCCGGAGAAGGGCGCTGCGGGCCGCGGGGACGGTGCGCGTCGCGGCGCTCGCCTTCGTGGCCGCCGTGCTGGCCGTGGCCGTCGTGATGCTCTGGATGAAGCACTCCGACTTCGAGGCGTCGGCCAAGGCGTCGGACCAGGCCAAGATCGCGGCCTCGCGGGCGGCGCAGGACCTGTCGTCCTACGACTACCGGACGCTGGAGAACGACTTCAAGTCCGCGTCCGCGCAGACCACCGGCAAGCTGCGCAGCGACTACGACAAGCTCGCCCAGACGCTGCGGACGACCGCCGTCGAGCAGCAGGCCGTCTCGACCACGACCGTGATCAAGGTCGGCACGGTGAGCGCGACCCCTGACAAGGTCGTCACGCTCGTCTACGCGAACCGGTCGACGGCCACCAAGGCCGACAAGGAGAAGCGGCTCCCCGAGCCCCTCCGGATCAAGATGACGATGGTGAAGTCCGGGGACGCCTGGAAGGCGTCCGAGCTGACCGTGATCTCGTAGTCGACCAGGCACGTCACACGCCGCCGTACACCCGAGCGGCCGTCCGATCAGGGCGGCCGCTCGGCCCGTCTTTCGGGCCTACTCGCGGGTAAGGCGCCGGTTCCTAAACTATGGCCTTCCTCACTGCAGGTCAGGGCCTGAAAAGTCCAAGTCCGCTCTTGACTGGAAGGGCTTGAGGAGCGATGCTCCAAGGCAACTGTGATGCATACTGCGGCGCTAGAGTTGCGAGCGGTGTGGTGGTCGGCTACACTGCCCCTTTGCGCTGCCCTCTGACTATCCTCGTGCGAGAGCACCCCTGCCTGGCCCGGTTTGGGCCGATTTGCAAGGTCTTGCACCTGGGTCGTCTGGCGTGCGTGTCGTCAGTTACGCCGCGAGCCCTCGGAAGGACCACTCTTGGCAGCCTCGCGCAACGCCTCGAATACCGCAACCGGTCCGAACCGCGTCTCCTTCGCGCGCATCAAGGAGCCGCTCGAAGTCCCGGACCTCCTTGCGCTGCAGACCAACTCTTTTGACTGGCTGCTGGGCAACGAGAGGTGGAAGGCCCGGGTCGAGGCGGCCCAGAAGGCCGGAAGTAAGAGCGTCCCGGACCAGTCGGGCCTCGAGGAGATCTTCGAGGAGATCAGTCCCATCGAGGACTTCTCCGGGACCATGTCCTTGTCGTTCCGCGATCACCGGTTCGAGCCGCCCAAGTACTCCGTTGAGGAGTGCAAGGACAAGGACATGACCTACTCCGCCCCCATGTTCGTCACGGCGGAGTTCATCAACAACACCACCGGTGAAATCAAGAGCCAGACGGTGTTCATGGGCGATTTCCCGCTCATGACGCCCAAGGGCACCTTCATCATCAACGGCACCGAGCGTGTCGTCGTGTCCCAGCTGGTGCGTTCGCCAGGCGTGTACTTCGCGCGCGCCCTCGACAAGGCGTCCGACAAGGACCTCTTCGACTGCCGTGTCATCCCCAGCCGGGGTGCCTGGCTCGAGTTCGAGATCGACAAGCGCGACAACGTCGGCGTCCGCATCGACCGCAAGCGCAAGCAGCCGGTCACCGTGCTGCTCAAGGCGCTGGGCTGGACCGAGGAACGCATTCGCGAACGCTTCGGCGCCTATGAGTCGATCAACGTCACCCTGGAGAAGGACCACACGTCCGGCCAGGACGACGCTCTGCTCGACATCTACCGCAAGCTGCGGCCGGGCGAGCCGCCGACCAAGGAGTCGGCGCAGACGCTGCTGGAGAACCTGTACTTCAACCCCAAGCGGTACGACCTGGCCAAGGTCGGACGCTACAAGGTGAACAAGAAGCTCGGGCTCGACCTGGAGATGCACCAGGGCACGCTGACCGAAGACGACGTCGTCGCCACGATCGAGTACCTGGTCCGGCTGCACGCCGGCGAGGAGGAGGCCACCTTCGGGTCGGTCCCCGTCCCGATCGAGGTCGACGACATCGACCACTTCGGCAACCGGCGCCTGCGCACGGTGGGCGAGCTGATCCAGAACCAGGTCCGGCTGGGCCTGGCCCGGATGGAGCGCGTCGTCCGCGAGCGGATGACCACCCAGGACGTCGAGGCGATCACGCCGCAGACCCTGATCAACATCCGGCCGGTCGTCGCCTCCATCAAGGAGTTCTTCGGCACCAGCCAGCTCTCCCAGTTCATGGACCAGACCAACCCCCTGGCCGGTCTGACGCACAAGCGTCGTCTGTCCGCGCTGGGCCCGGGCGGTCTGTCCCGTGAGCGGGCGGGCATGGAGGTCCGTGACGTCCACCCGTCGCACTACGGCCGCATGTGCCCGATCGAGACCCCGGAAGGCCCGAACATCGGCCTGATCGGCTCGCTCGCCGCGTTCGGCCGCGTCAACCCGTTCGGGTTCGTCGAGACGCCGTACCGCAAGGTCCAGGACGGCCGGGTCACCGACCAGGTCGACTACCTGACGGCCGACGAGGAAGACCGCTTCGTCGTCGCGCAGGCCAACTCGCTGCTCAACGACGACGGCACGTTCACCGACTCCAAGATCCTCATCCGCAAGAAGGGTGGCGAGGTCGAGCTGGTCGGGCCGTCCGATGTGCATTACATGGACGTCTCCGCGCGGCAGATGACCTCCGTCGCCACCGCGATGATCCCGTTCCTGGAGCACGACGACGCCAACCGCGCGCTGATGGGCTCCAACATGCAGCGCCAGTCGGTCCCGCTGCTGCGCAGCGAGGCCCCGCTGGTCGGCACCGGCATGGAGTACCGCGCCGCCGTCGACGCCGGTGACGTGATCACCGCCGAGAAGGCCGGTGTGGTCGAGGAGGTCTCGGCCGACTACGTGACCGTCATGAACGACGACGGCACGCGCACCACCTACCGAGTGGCCAAGTTCAAGCGCTCCAACCAGGGCACGTGCTTCAACCAGAAGCCGATCGTGACCGAGGGGCAGCGGGTCGAGGTCGGGCAGGTCGTCGCCGACGGCCCCTGCACCGACCAGGGCGAGATGGCGCTCGGCAAGAACCTCCTGGTCGCGTTCATGCCCTGGGAGGGCCACAACTACGAAGACGCCATCATCCTGTCCCAGCGCCTGGTGCAGGACGACGTCCTGTCCTCGATCCACATCGAGGAGCACGAGGTCGACGCCCGCGACACCAAGCTGGGCCCCGAAGAGATCACCCGGGACATCCCGAACGTCTCCGAGGAGGTCCTGGCCGACCTCGACGAGCGCGGCATCATCCGCATCGGCGCCGATGTCGTCCCCGGCGACATCCTGGTCGGCAAGGTCACGCCCAAGGGCGAGACCGAGCTGACCCCCGAGGAGCGGCTGCTGCGCGCGATCTTCGGCGAGAAGGCCCGCGAGGTCCGCGACACGTCCCTGAAGGTGCCGCACGGCGAGCAGGGCAAGGTCATCGGGGTCCGCGTGTTCAGCCGCGACGAGGGCGACGAGCTCCCGCCGGGCGTGAACGAGCTGGTCCGGGTGTACGTCGCCCAGAAGCGCAAGATCACCGACGGTGACAAGCTGGCGGGACGTCACGGCAACAAGGGCGTCATCTCCAAGGTGCTGCCGGTCGAGGACATGCCGTTCCTCGAGGACGGCACCGCGGTCGACATCGTCCTCAACCCGCTCGGTGTGCCCGGCCGTATGAACGTCGGCCAGGTGCTCGAGACCCACCTCGGCTGGGTGGCCAGCCGCGGCTGGAAGGTCGAGGGCCTGGACGCCGACTGGAAGAAGGCGCTCAACGAGATCGGTGCCGAAGAGGCCCCGCCGTGGACCAAAACCGCCACGCCGGTCTTCGACGGTGCCCGCGAGGACGACGTCACCGGCCTGATCGAGAGCACCGTGCCCAACCGCGACGGCGACCGCCTGGTCGGCCCCGGCGGCAAGGCCCGGCTCTTCGACGGCCGTACCGGCGAGCCCTACAAGGACCCGATCTCGGTCGGCTACATCTACATCCTCAAGCTGCTCCACCTGGTCGACGACAAGATCCACGCTCGTTCGACCGGCCCGTACTCCATGATCACCCAGCAGCCGCTCGGCGGTAAGGCCCAGTTCGGCGGCCAGCGCTTCGGTGAGATGGAGGTCTGGGCCCTTGAGGCTTACGGCGCCGCGTACGCGCTGCAGGAGCTGCTGACCATCAAGTCCGACGACGTGCTCGGCCGCGTGAAGGTCTACGAGGCCATCGTCAAGGGCGAGAACATCCCCGAGCCCGGCATCCCCGAGTCCTTCAAGGTGCTCATCAAGGAAATGCAGTCGCTCTGCCTCAACGTCGAGGTGCTGTCGAGCGACGGCATGTCCATCGAGATGCGCGACACCGATGAGGACGTCTTCCGCGCTGCGGAGGAGCTCGGCATCGACCTGTCCCGGCGCGAGCCGAGCAGTGTCGAAGAGGTCTGATCAACTCAAGGGGAAACAAGTTGCTTGACGTCAACTTCTTCGACGAGCTTCGCATCGGTCTGGCGACCGCCGACGACATCCGCCAGTGGTCGCACGGCGAGGTGAAGAAGCCGGAGACGATCAACTACCGGACCCTCAAGCCGGAGAAGGACGGGCTCTTCTGCGAGAAGATCTTCGGTCCGACTCGGGACTGGGAGTGCTACTGCGGTAAGTACAAGCGCGTCCGGTTCAAGGGCATCATCTGTGAGCGCTGCGGCGTCGAGGTGACCCGTGCCAAGGTGCGTCGTGAGCGGATGGGCCACATCGAGCTGGCCGCACCCGTCACGCACATCTGGTACTTCAAGGGCGTCCCGTCACGCCTGGGCTACCTGCTCGACCTGGCCCCGAAGGATCTCGAAAAGATCATTTACTTCGCGGCCTACATGATCACCAGCGTCGACACCGATCGGCGCGACCGTGATCTGCCCACGCTCGAGGCGCACATCTCGGTGGAGCGCCAGCAGATCGAGCAGGCCCGCGACGCGCAGGTCGAGGCCCGCCAGCAGAAGCTGGAGGGCGACCTGGCCGAGCTGGAGGAGGCCGGCGCCAAGGCGGACCAGAAGCGCAAGGTCCGCGACGGCGCCGAGCGGGAGATGAAGCAGCTGCGCGACCGCGCGCAGCGCGAACTCGACCGTCTGGAAGAGGTCTGGAGCCGGTTCAAGAACCTCAAGGTCCAAGACCTCGAGGGCGACGAGCTGCTCTACCGCGAGATGCGCGACCGCTTCGGCAAGTACTTCGAGGGCGGCATGGGCGCCGCGGCCATCCAGGCCCGGCTCCAGAACTTCGACCTCGAGGCCGAGGCCGAGAAGCTCCGCGACATCATCCGCACGGGCAAGGGCCAGAAGAAGGCCCGCGCTCTCAAGCGGCTGAAGGTCGTCTCGGCGTTCCTCAACACGCGCAACAGCCCGCTGGGCATGGTGCTCGACTGCATCCCGGTGATCCCGCCGGACCTGCGTCCGATGGTGCAGCTGGACGGTGGCCGCTTCGCGACCTCCGACCTGAACGACCTGTACCGCCGCGTGATCAACCGGAACAACCGGCTCAAGCGCCTGCTCGACCTCGGCGCGCCCGAGATCATCGTCAACAACGAGAAGCGGATGCTTCAGGAGGCCGTCGACGCGCTGTTCGACAACGGCCGCCGCGGTCGTCCGGTCACCGGACCGGGCAACCGTCCCCTGAAGTCCCTCTCCGACATGCTCAAGGGCAAGCAGGGCCGGTTCCGCCAGAACCTGCTCGGCAAGCGCGTCGACTACTCCGGCCGTTCGGTCATCGTGGTCGGCCCGCAGCTCAAGCTGCACCAGTGCGGCCTGCCCAAGCAGATGGCGCTGGAGCTGTTCAAGCCGTTCGTCATGAAGCGGCTGGTCGACCTCAACCACGCGCAGAACATCAAGAGCGCCAAGCGCATGGTCGAGCGGGCCCGTCCCGTCGTGTGGGACGTGCTCGAAGAGGTCATCACCGAGCACCCGGTGCTGCTGAACCGCGCCCCGACCCTGCACCGCCTGGGCATCCAGGCGTTCGAGCCGCAGCTGGTCGAGGGCAAGGCCATCCAGATCCACCCGCTGGTCTGCACCGCGTTCAACGCCGACTTCGACGGCGACCAGATGGCGGTGCACCTGCCGCTGTCGGCCGAGGCGCAGGCCGAGGCGCGGATCCTGATGCTCTCG
Source organism: Spirillospora sp. CA-294931 (assembly GCF_050946795.1). Lineage (GTDB taxonomy): Bacteria > Actinomycetota > Actinomycetes > Streptosporangiales > Streptosporangiaceae > Spirillospora. The sequence continues at coordinate 8,294,290 of NZ_CP192006.1, read as the reverse complement.
ACCAACAACATCCTCAAGCCGTCGGACGGCAAGCCCGTCACCATGCCCACCCAGGACATGGTGATCGGCCTCTACTGGCTGACGACCGAGAAGGAAGGCGCCGAGGGCGAGGGACGCGCGTTCGGGTCGATCGCCGAGGCGATCATGGCCTACGACCGCGAGGAGCTGAACCTCCAGGCCAAGATCCAGCTCCGGCTCAAGGACGTCCCGCCGCCCCGCGGCTGGCAGGCGCCCGAGGGCTACGAGCCGGGCCAGCCCTACCGGCTGGAGACCACCCTGGGCCGCTCGCTGTTCAACGAGACGCTCCCGGCCGACTTCCCGTTCGTGAACGGCGAGGTGGGCAAGAAGCAGCTCTCGGCGATCGTCAACGAGCTGGCCGAGACCTACCCCAAGGTCGAGGTGGCCAACGCGCTGGACGCCCTCAAGAGCACCGGCTTCCACTGGGCGACCCGGTCCGGCGTCACCATCTCCATCGAGGACGTGGTGACCCCGCCGAACAAGGCCGAGATCCTCGGGTCCTACGAGCGCCGCGCCGACAAGGTGCAGCGCGAGTTCGACCGCGGTCTGATCACCGACGACGAGCGCCGTCAGGAGCTCATCGAGATCTGGAACCACGCCACGGCCGACGTGGCCAAGGACATGGAGGGGGCCTTCCCCGCCACCAACCCGATCTGGATGATGATCCAGTCGGGCGCGCGCGGTAACCCGCTCCAGCTCCGCCAGATCGCCGGTATGCGCGGCCTGGTCTCCAACCCCAAGGGCGAGACCATCCCGCGTCCGATCAAGTCGTCCTTCCGTGAGGGCCTGTCGGTCGTCGAGTACTTCATCTCGACGCACGGCGCCCGCAAGGGTCTGGCCGACACCGCGCTGCGCACCGCCGACTCGGGTTACCTGACCCGTCGTCTGGTGGACGTCGCCCAGGACGTGATCGTCCGCGAGGTCGACTGCGGCACCGACCGCACGATCCCGTTCCCGATCGCCGAGAAGCTGGCCGACGGCACGCTGGTCAAGCCGGCCACCACCGAGACCGGCCTGGTCGGCCGCACCATCGCCGAGGATGTCGTGGTCGACGGGACCGTCGTGTTCCCCGCCGACACCGACCTGTCGGACACGGTGGTCAGCCGCCTGGTCGAGGCGGGCGTCGAGTCCGTCCGGACCCGCAGCGCCCTGGTCTGCGAGGCCAAGATCGGTGTCTGCGCCGCCTGCTACGGCCGCTCGCTGGCCACCGGCAAGCGCGTGGACGTCGGCGAGGCAGTCGGCATCATCGCCGCGCAGTCCATCGGTGAGCCCGGCACCCAGCTGACCATGCGCACGTTCCACACCGGCGGTGTCGCCGGCGCGGACATCACGCACGGTCTGCCGCGTGTCCAGGAGCTGTTCGAGGCCCGCATCCCCAAGGGTGTGGCCCCGATCAGCGAGGTCGCCGGCCGGATCAAGATCGACGAGACGGAGAAGACCCGCAAGGTCGTCGTCGTCCCGGACGACGGTTCCGACGAGATCGCCTACCCGGTGCCCATGCGGTCCCGGCTCCTGGTCAAGGAGGGCGAGCACGTCGACGTCGGGCAGCAGCTCATCGTCGGTGCGCAGAACCCGCACGAGGTCCTGCGCATCCTCGGCCCGCGCGCCGTCCAGCTCCACCTGGTCCACGAGGTCCAGGAGGTGTACCGGTCGCAGGGTGTGTCGATCCACGACAAGCACATCGAGATCATCGTCCGCCAGATGCTCAAGCGGGTGAACATCCTCGAGTCGGGCGACACCGACCTGCTCCCGGGTGACCTGGTCGAGCGTCCGCTGTTCGAGTCGACCAACCGCAACGTGGTCGCCGACGGTGGCGTCCCGGCCGCGGGACGTCCGGTCCTGATGGGCATCACCAAGGCCTCGCTGGCCACCGAGTCCTGGCTCTCGGCCGCCTCCTTCCAGGAGACGACGAGGGTCCTGACCGAGGCCGCGATGCACGCCAAGAGCGACCCGCTGCTGGGCCTCAAGGAGAACGTCATCATCGGTAAGCTCATCCCGGCGGGTACCGGCATGCCGCAGTACCGCAACGTCCGGGTCGAGCCCACCGAAGAGGCCAAGGCCGCCGTCTACAGCGTCGGCTCGTACGACGACGGCGCCGAGTACGCCTTCGGCCAGGGCTCCGGCGAAGCCGTCCCGCTGGAGGAGTACGACTTCGGTCAGTACAACCGCTAAGAACAACGCCCCGAGGGCCGCCTCCCATCAGGGAGGCGGCCCTCGCGCCATTTCCCCAGGTAAAAACCCACTCGACCCCCCTTTGTCCGAGTTTTAGCGTCCCCCTGCCGGAAAGGGGCCCAGAACCGCATAACGTGCCATCAAGAGGGGGAATCCATGAACAAGCTCGTCCCAACGGCCGTCTTCGGCACCATGATCGTCCTAGGCGGCGCCGCCTCCGCCGCCCCCACCACGGCCGAACCGGCCCGCGACTGCCGCACCTACTCCAGCGTCAAGCTCTGCGGCACCCCCCACCCCACCACCGAACAACGCCACTGCATAACCCACCACGTCAACGCCGGAATGACCCCCCGCCGAGCCACAACCGAATGCACCACGTCCCCCTAACCCACCAGCACCCACACCCCTAGCCGCCACGAAGGCCCCGCTCCCACGCCTACAAGCCCTTCTCGCCGCCACGCGCCCCCAGTCAACGCATCGCCGCGGCGCCCCGGCAGCAACTCACACGAACCACCCGCCCAGCGCCCTGAGCGTCGCCGTCGCCTACGCACGACGATCCAGCAGGTGCTGGAGTCGGCTTGGAAAACCCCGGCTTGCGCGCGCTGATCACGCGTACCTCGACGGCGCCCATCACCGTCGTCGCGCTTTCGAGCCTCTGGGCGTCGCCGTCGCGTGCGGGCCGGGCTATTCGCCGAGTCGACGGCTGCCCCGCGGCCAGGAGGCCGCCTGTTCGGCGCTCGCGTCGCGGGGTCTGGTCGTTGGGCTCCGCGTTGGAAGACCGTCGGCTCGCGCGTGCTGCTCAAGGAACGTTCGGGTGGATTGGCGGGCGTGGGGCGGGTGGGGGTGGGTTTGGGGAACGTGGGGGGACGGTCGGGCGTCTCTCAGGGGTGGTGATTTGCGATAGGACCAGGGGTCGGGGCAGTCTGGGGGACGAAAGTCCTCTGGGTGGCTACTCCGCCACGTGGGGGAATGGGAACGGCAGTTGGAGGCCGCGTTATGCGCCGCGCGTCTCCGAGTGGACGGGCACGGGCCCGGGCGTACGACGCGCTCGGGAAGACGGCGCTGAAGGAGCCCGACGATGACCGAGAATGACGGCACGCAGGGACCGCAGAGGCCGTTGCCTGAGGATGAGGACGCGGGCGGCCGGTCCGAGAAGAAGGAGCCGCCGGCTCGACCGGTCGGCGAGCGGACCGTGGTCTTCGGCGCGCCCCAGCTGGGTGGCCAGCAGGCGCCCCAGCAGCCCGGTCCGCCGCAGGAGGAGCCTCCCACGCCGCCTCCGTCCGCGCCGCAGACGATCCTGGAGCCGATGCAGTTCGAGCAGCCCTCGGGGCCGCCGCAGCCGCAGTACGGCCCCCCGCAGGAGCAGCAGCCGCAATATGGCCAGCAGGCCCCCCAGGAGCAGCAGCCGCAATACGGGCAGCAGGCTCCGCAGGAGCAGCAGCCGCAGTATGGGCAGTCGCCTCCTGCGCAGGAGCAGCAGCCGGCGTATGGGCAGCAGGCCCCGCAGCAGCCTTATGGGGCTCCTGGGCAGGGTGGGTATGGGCCGCCGCAGTCGGCTGCGCCCACCAGCTTTGATCAGCCTGCTCAGCAGCAGTTCGGGCAGCAGCCGCCTCCTCCGCCCGGGTACGAGCAGCAGGGGACGCCTCCAGGCGGCTCTGACAGTGGCGGAGAGCGGACGCTGATCGTGCCGGGTCCCGGGAGTGGGGCGCCGGAGCCGGAGCAGCAGAGGCCCGTTGTGGACGACCAGGCGACGCTGCACTGGTCTCCCGGGACCGACATCCCGGTGGCGTCCGGGCCTGAGCGCCGTCCGGCCGAGCCCGTGAACGAGCCGTGGCAGACGCCGGCTCCTCCGGCCACGCCCGAGCCGTGGTCGTCCGAGGGACGGCCCGGTCAGGCCCAGCCCGGATTCGACCAGGACCGCACGCTGATGGTTCCTCCGCCGGACCCGAGTTCGGGGGCCGCCTCTTCGGGGGCGGAGCCGCCCGCGTATGGGGCGCCCGGGGGAGAGGCGTCGGAGGACCTGAAGTCCACCGCCGCGTTTGACCCGCAGACCTCCCGGCCCGACCAGACGCGTATGGACCTTGGACAGCAGCAGTGGGGTGGGCAGCAGGGGCCGCCGCCACAGCAGCAGCAGCAAGGTGACTTTGGTCAGCAGCAAGGGGCCCAGCAGTTCGGGCAACAACAGCCGCAGGGTTACGGCCAGCAGCAGGGCGGGGCCCAGCAGTTCGGGCAGGAGGGGCAGCAGGGTTACGGCCAGCAGCCTCAGCAGGGTGCTCAGCAATTTGGGCAGCAGCCTCAGCAGCAGAGTGCTCAGCAGCAGGGGGCCCAGCAGTTCGGGCAGCAACCACAGCAGCAGTACGGGCAGCAGCCCCAGCAGCAGCAGCCCCAGCAGTTCGGTCAGCAGCAGCAGGGAGGTGCCTACCCGCCTTCGTCCTACGGGAACGAAGGAGAGGGCAAGGGCAAGAAGAACCTGCTGCTCGGGATCGTCGGCGGCGTGGTGGTCGTGCTGATCATCGCGGTCGCGGTGGCGTTCCTGATGTAAAAGGTCGGTCACGTCTCCTCGACGGAGACGTGGCCGTGGTCGGAACTCCTACGGGTGTTCTCGTCCCTGGTGGGGCGGGGACGCCCGTTGGGTTCCGGGTGTTCGAGCGGTTCCGGACGGCATGGATCGCTCGGTTTCGGGCACGGCCTGTGTCGCGCCGGATGGTTGCGGCGAGGGGGTCCGGCACGGTAGTGCGGCGTTCGCTTTGCACTTTCGTGCGGGGGTAGGTAATCTTTCTCTTCGTGCCCGCTGTGCGGGCCAATCTGCGTGCGCGACGGCGAGACCCCCGAAGGGGGCGGGCCAGGCGCCGCAACCACTCCCCGGCTTGATTCGGCCCACATTTTCTGGGTCGGGCGGTCCGTGTCGGCCTCTGGAGAGGGCGCGACACGCCCGACCGCGGGGGTCGGAGAGGGTCGGGAAACCGGCAGGTCACAGCCTCACATGGGGTGGTGATGACGGGCTCCGCGCGAGCGGAGTTCAGGCAGAACAAAGACTTACCGGCTTGGTACGAGTGAAGACGGAGACGCGGTGCCCACGATCCAGCAGCTGGTCCGAAAGGGCCGCCAGGACAAGGTGACCAAGAACAAGACGCCTGCGCTGAACCGCAGCCCCCAGCGCCGGGGTGTCTGCACGCGCGTCTACACGACGACGCCCAAGAAGCCGAACTCCGCGCTTCGCAAGGTCGCCCGAGTCCGGCTGACCAGCGGCATCGAGGTCACGGCCTACATCCCCGGCGTCGGGCACAACCTGCAGGAGCACTCGATCGTGCTCGTGCGCGGCGGTCGTGTTAAGGACCTCCCCGGCGTTCGGTACAAGATCATTCGCGGTTCCCTCGACACCCAGGGTGTGCGCAACCGCAAGCAGGCGCGAAGCAAGTACGGCGCGAAGAAGGAGAAGAGCTAATGCCGCGCAAGGGATCGCCTGGCAAGCGCCCGTTGATCGCTGACCCGGTGTACAACTCGCCGCTGGTCACCGCGCTCATCAACAAGGTGCTCCTGGACGGCAAGCGGTCGATCGCCCAGGGCATCGTCTACGAGGCCCTCGAAGGCGCTCGCGAGAAGACCGGCAACGACCCGGTCGTCACGCTGAAGCGCGCGCTCGACAACGTCAAGCCGACCATCGAGGTCAAGAGCCGCCGGGTCGGTGGCGCGACCTACCAGGTTCCGGTGGAGGTGCGTCCCGCGCGGAGCACCACCCTCGCCCTGCGCTGGCTGGTGCTCTACTCCCGGCAGCGCCGGGAGAAGACCATGACCGAGCGGCTGATGAACGAGCTGCTCGACGCGAGCAACGGCCTCGGCGCGTCTGTGAAGAAGCGCGAGGACACGCACAAGATGGCGGACTCCAACAAGGCTTTCGCCCACTACCGCTGGTGACAGCGGCGGCACCTGACTCACTACGAGACGACGCGAGGACACAGTGGCTACCAAGACCGGTGTAGACCTGGCCAAGGTCCGCAACATCGGGATCATGGCCCATATTGACGCGGGCAAGACGACGACTACGGAGCGCATCCTCTACTACACGGGGATGAGCTACAAGATCGGCGAGGTCCACGACGGCGCCGCCACCATGGACTGGATGGAGCAGGAGCAGGAGCGGGGCATCACCATCACCTCCGCGGCCACCACCTGCACCTGGCCCGTCGAGGACGTCAAGCACACCATCAACATCATCGACACCCCGGGGCACGTCGACTTCACCATTGAGGTGGAGCGGTCGCTGCGGGTGCTCGACGGCGCGGTCGCGGTGTTCGACGGCGTCGCCGGTGTGGAGCCCCAGTCCGAGACCGTGTGGCGTCAGGCCGACCGGTACAACGTGCCTCGCATCTGCTTCGTGAACAAGCTCGACCGGGTCGGTGCGGAGTTCCACCGCTGTGTCGACATGATCGAGAACCGTCTGCAGGCCACGCCGCTGGTCATGCAGATCCCGATCGGCGCCGAAGCGGACTTCAAGGGCGTCGTCGACCTGGTGACGATGAAGGCTCTGGTCTGGAACGAAGAGGCCAAGCTCGGCGAGATGTACGACACGGTCGACATCCCCGACTCGCACGCCGAGGCCGCCCGCGAGTACCACGACAAGCTGATCGAGACGCTGGCCGAGGCCGACGACGAGATCATGGAGCTGTACCTGGAGGGCAACGAGCCCACCGTGGAGCAGATCTACCCGGCGATCCGTCGCGCCACCCTCGCGGGCAACCTGACCCCGGTGCTCACCGGCACCGCATTCAAGAACAAGGGCGTGCAGCCGCTGCTGGACGCGATCGTCCGCTACCTTCCCTCCCCCGCTGACGTCGAGGCCATCGAGGGCCACGCCATCCGCAACGAGGAAGAGACGATCATCCGTAAGCCGAGCGAGGACGAGCCGTTCTCCGCGCTGGCCTTCAAGATCGCGAGCGACCCGCACCTGGGCAAGCTCACCTTCATCCGCGTCTACTCGGGCGTGCTCGAGACCGGTACCTCCGTGATGAACTCCGTCAAGGAGCGCAAGGAGCGGATCGGCAAGATCTACCGGATGCACGCCAACAAGCGCGAGGAGATCGACCGCGTCGGCGCCGGCGACATCGTCGCGGTGATGGGCCTCAAGCAGACCACCACCGGCGAGACGCTGAGCGACGAGAAGAACCCGGTCGTCCTGGAGTCGATGAACTTCCCGGCTCCGGTCATCCACGTCGCGATCGAGCCCAAGACCAAGGCCGACCAGCAGAAGCTGGGCACCGCGATCCAGCGGCTGGCCGAAGAGGACCCGTCCTTCACGGTCCGGACCGACGAGGACACCGGCCAGACCGTCATCGCCGGCATGGGCGAGCTCCACCTGGAGATCCTCGTCGACCGGATGAAGCGCGAGTTCAAGGTCGACGCCAACGTCGGCAAGCCGCAGGTGGCGTACCGCGAGACGATCACCAAGAAGGTCGAGAAGGTCGAGTACACCCACAAGAAGCAGACGGGTGGCTCGGGTCAGTTCGGCCGGGTGATCATCGACCTGGAGCCGCTGGGCGAGGGCAACGACGGCTACGAGTTCGTCAACAAGGTCACCGGTGGCCGTATCCCGCGGGAGTACATCCCGTCGGTGGACGCCGGGTGCCAGGAGGCCGCCGAGTTCGGCATCCAGGCGGGCTACCCGATGGTGGGCGTCAAGGTGACGCTGCAGGACGGTGCCTACCACGACGTCGACTCCTCGGAGATGGCGTTCAAGGTCGCCGGTTCCATGGCGTTCAAGGAGGCCGCCCGCAAGGCGTCCCCCACGCTGCTGGAGCCGATGATGGCGGTCGAGGTCACCACGCCCGAAGAGAACATGGGCGACGTGATCGGCGACCTCAACAGCCGCCGTGGCCAGGTCCAGTCCATGGACGAGCGTTCGGGCATGCGGGTCGTCAAGGCCCTCGTCCCGCTGTCGGAGATGTTCGGCTACGTGGGTGATCTGCGAAGCAAGACCCAGGGCCGGGCTGTTTTCACCATGCAGTTCGACTCCTACGCCGAGGTTCCGGGGAACGTCGCGCAGGAGATCATCGCCAAGGCTCGGGGCGAGTAGTACCCGGCCTGCCACCAGATCACCAAGCCAGAGCACACATCGAAGCGGTCGCCTAGACGGCCGAGGATCGCAACAAGGAGCTACCAGTGGGCAAGGCCAAGTTCGAGCGGACCAAGCCGCACGTGAACATCGGCACCATTGGGCACATCGACCACGGTAAGACCACCCTTACCGCGGCGATCACCAAGGTGCTGCACGACGCGCACCCGGACATCAACCCCTTCACGCCTTTCGAGGACATCGACAAGGCGCCGGAGGAGCGCGAGCGCGGTATCACGATCTCCATCGCGCACGTTGAGTACCAGACCGAGTCGCGTCACTACGCTCACGTCGACTGCCCGGGGCACGCCGACTACATCAAGAACATGATCACCGGTGCCGCCCAGATGGACGGCGCGATCCTGGTCGTGGCCGCCACCGACGGCCCGATGCCGCAGACCAAGGAGCACGTGCTCCTGGCCCGCCAGGTCGGCGTCCCCTACATCGTCGTCGCGCTGAACAAGTGCGACATGGTGGACGACGAGGAGATCCTGGAGCTCGTCGAGCTCGAGGTCCGTGAGCTCCTGTCCGAGTACGAGTTCCCGGGCGACGACCTTCCGGTCGTGCGCGTCTCGGCCTTCCAGGCGCTGCAGGGCGACGCCAAGTGGGGCGAGTCGATCCTGGAGCTCATGAAGGCCGTGGACGAGAACGTCCCCGAGCCCGTTCGTGACACCGAGAAGCCGTTCCTGATGCCGATCGAGGACGTCTTCTCGATCACCGGTCGCGGCACCGTCGTGACCGGCCGCATCGAGCGCGGCGTGGTCAACGTCAACGAGACCGTCGACATCATCGGCATCAAGACCGACTCGACCTCGACCACGGTCACCGGCGTCGAGATGTTCCGCAAGCTGCTCGACCAGGGCCAGGCCGGCGACAACGTGGGCCTGCTGCTGCGCGGCATCAAGCGCGAGGACGTCGAGCGCGGCCAGTGTGTCATCAAGCCGGGCACCAACACCCCGCACACCGAGTTCGAGGCTCAGGTCTACATCCTGTCCAAGGACGAGGGCGGCCGCCACACGCCGTTCTTCAACAACTACCGTCCGCAGTTCTACTTCCGGACCACCGACGTGACCGGTGTCGTGTTCCTCCCTGAGGGCACCGAGATGGTCATGCCGGGCGACAACACCGAGATGCGCGTCGAGCTGATCCAGCCCGTCGCCATGGAGGAGGGCCTGAAGTTCGCCATCCGTGAGGGTGGCCGGACGGTCGGCGCCGGTCGCGTCACCAAGGTCATCAAGTAGCACCCTCGTCGAGGCGGCGGCCCGCCCCATCACAAGGCGGGCCGCCGCATCACGACCCCAGCAATTCCCAGCGGCACTACCAGTAAAGGACACCGAGGCCACCATGGCGGGACAGAAGATCCGCATCCGGCTCAAGGCCTACGACCACGAGGTCATCGACACCTCCGCGAAGAAGATCGTTGAGACGGTGACGCGGACGGGCGCCAAGGTCGCGGGCCCGGTGCCGCTGCCGACCGAGAAGAACGTGTACTGCGTCATCCGCTCGCCGCACAAGTACAAGGACAGCCGCGAGCACTTCGAGATGCGCACGCACAAGCGGTTGATCGACATCATCGACCCGACGCCCAAGACGGTCGACTCGCTGATGCGGCTCGACCTGCCGGCCGGCGTTGACATCGAGATCAAGCTCTAAGGGACGCACCGAGAATGAGTAAGCAGAGGAAGGGCGTCCTGGGCGAGAAGCTCGGCATGACCCAGGTCTTCGACGATGAGGGCCGGATCGTTCCGGTGACCGTCGTCCAGGCCGGGCCGTGTGTCGTGACCCAGCTCCGGAGCCAGGAGACCGACGGCTACACCGCCGTCCAGCTCGGCTTCGGGCAGATCGACCCGCGCAAGGTGAACAAGCCGCGCACGGGTCACTTCGAGAAGGCCGGCGTGACACCGCGCCGCTATCTCGTCGAACTGCGGGCCGACGACACCACCGAGTTCGAACTCGGCCAGGAGATCACCGCCAGCGTCTTCGAGGCCGGCCAGAAGATCGACGTGACCGGCACCAGCAAGGGCAAGGGCACCGCGGGTGTCATGAAGCGCCACGGGTTCAAGGGCCTCGGCGCCTCTCACGGCACCCAGCGCAAGCACCGTTCGCCGGGTTCGATCGGCGGCTGCGCGACCCCCGGTCGCGTGTTCAAGGGCCTGCGCATGGCCGGTCGCCACGGAAACGCGCGGACCACCGTTCAGAACCTGACCGTCCACGCCGTCGACGCCGAGAAGAACCTGCTGCTCATCAAGGGCGCGGTTCCCGGTCCGAACGGCGGGGTCGTGCTGGTCCGCGACGCTGTGAAGGGAGCGGGCAAGTGACTTCGAGGCTCGACATCGACCTTCCCGCCGAGATCTTCGACGCGAAGACGAGCGTGCCGCTGATCCACCAGGTCGTGGTGGCGCAGCAGGCCGCGGCTCGCCAGGGCTCGCACTCCACCAAGACCCGCGGCGAAGTCCGCGGCGGTGGCAAGAAGCCCTACCGGCAGAAGGGCACCGGCCGCGCCCGTCAGGGCTCGACCCGCGCGCCCCAGTTCGCCGGTGGTGGCATCGTGCACGGCCCGCAGCCGCGGGACTACACGCAGAAGACGCCCAAGAAGATGAAGGCGGCCGCCCTGCGCGGCGCCCTGTCGGACCGCGCGCGGTTCGGCCGGGTGCACGTGGTCGACCACCTCATCGAGGGTGACGTTCCCAAGACCAAGACGGCTCTGTCCGCGCTGCGAGGCGTGACCGAGGCCAAGCGCGTGCTCGTGGTGCTCGACACCGAGGACGCCCTGACCTGGAAGAGCCTGTCCAACGAGCCGAGCGTGCACCTCATCGTGTCCGACCAGCTCAACACCTATGACGTCCTGGTGAACGACGAGGTCGTCTTCACGCAGAAGGCGTACGACGAGTTCGTCGCCCGCGCGGCGAAGAAGAAGTAAGGGGGAGGACTCGTGACCAAGATCGCCGACCCCCGCGACATCATCATCGCGCCGGTCGTCTCGGAGAAGAGCTACGGGCTCCTGGACGAGAACAAGTACACGTTCGTCGTCCGGACCGATGCCAACAAGACGCAGATCAAGCAGGCCGTCGAGGCCGTGTTCGGCGTCAAGGTGACGAGCGTCAACACGCTCAACCGCCAGGGCAAGCGCAAGCGCACGAGGTTCGGCTACGGCAAGCGCAAGGACAGCAAGCGCGCCATCGTGAGCCTGGCCGAGGGCGAGCGGATCGACATCTTCGGGGGCCAGGCCTGAGGGCCTGGATCCGGAAGTAGATATAAGGGATGAACGAATAAGATGGGCATCCGAAAGTACAAGCCGACGACCCCGGGTCGTCGCGGCTCCAGCGTGGCCGACTTCGTCGAGGTCACGCGCCGCGAGCCCGAGAAGTCGCTGCTGCGTCCGCTCCCCAAGAAGGGCGGCCGCAACAACCACGGCCGCATCACCACGCGCCATCAGGGCGGTGGCCACAAGCGCGCCTACCGGGTGATCGACTTCCGTCGCCACGACAAGGACGGCGTCCCGGCCAAGGTCGCGCACATCGAGTACGACCCCAACCGCACGGCGCGCATCGCGCTGCTGCACTACGTGGACGGCGAGAAGCGCTACATCCTCGCGCCCCAGGGGCTCAAGCAGGGCGACAAGGTCGAGAACGGGCCGGGCTCGGACATCAAGCCGGGCAACTGCCTGCCGCTGCGCAACATCCCCACGGGTACGGTCATCCACGCCATCGAGCTCAAGCCCGGTGGCGGCGCCAAGATCGCCCGCAGCGCGGGCGTCGGCGTCCAGCTCCTGGCCAAGGAGGGCAAGTACGCCACGCTGCGTATGCCCTCCGGCGAGATGCGCATGGTGGACGTCCGCTGCCGCGCCACGGTCGGCGAGGTCGGCAACGCCGAGCAGTCGAACATCAACTGGGGCAAGGCCGGCCGCATGCGGTGGAAGGGCAAGCGCCCGACCGTCCGCGGTGTCGCCATGAACCCGATCGACCACCCGCACGGTGGTGGTGAGGGCAAGACCTCCGGCGGACGGCACCCCGTCAACCCCAATGGGAAGAAGGAAGGCCGCACTCGCCAGGCGAACAAGTCCAGCGACCGGCTGATCGTCCGTCGTCGCAGCAAGAAGAAGCGGTAGGAGTCGCTCGTCATGCCACGTAGCCTTAAGAAGGGCCCCTTCGTGGACGACCACCTGATGAAGAAGGTGGACGGCCAGAACGAGAAGGGCACCAAGAACGTCATCAAGACGTGGTCCCGGCGCTCCATGATCGTGCCGGAGATGATCGGTCACACGATCGCCGTGCACGACGGCCGCAAGCACGTGCCGGTGTTCATCACCGACGCGATGGTGGGACACAAGCTCGGCGAGTTCTCGCCGACGCGGACGTTCCGCAGCCACGTCAAGGAAGACCGCCGCAGCCGCCGCGGCTGAGCAGGCATGTGCGCTCGCCCCTTTGAAGGAGCGGGCGAGGATCGCAAGGAGAGAGGGAACAGCGATGGAAGCCAGGGCCCAGGCGCGGTTCATCCGTGTCACGCCCAGGAAGGCCCGCCGCGTGGTGGACCTCATCCGCGGCCTGCCTGCCGCGGAGGCTCAGGCGGTGCTGCGGTTCGCCCCCCAGGCTGCGAGTGAGCCTGTGGGCAAGGTGCTGGCGAGTGCCATCGCCAACGCCGAGCACAACTTCAAGCTCGACTCCGACACGCTCGTCGTGAGCCGTGCGTGGGTGGACGAGGGGCCGACGCTCAAGCGTTTCCGGCCTCGCGCCCAGGGCCGGGCTTACCGCATCAACAAGCGCACGAGCCACATCACCGTGGTGGTCGCGCCGCAGGAAGAGGTCGCAGCGGCCTCCGGCGGTAAGAAGACGAGGAGGGCCCGGTAGTGGGTCAGAAGATCAACCCGCACGGGTTCCGGCTCGGCATCACCACCGATCACAAGAGCGTGTGGTTCGCCGACAAGCTCTACAAGGACTACGTCAAGGAAGACGTCCAGATCCGGCGCATGCTCCAGAAGGGCATGGACCGGGCGGGCATTTCCAAGGTGGAGATCGAGCGGACCCGTGACCGTGTAGAGGTCAACATTCACACCGCCCGGCCGGGCATCGTCATCGGCCGTCGCGGCGCGGAGGCCGAGCGTCTCCGGGGCGACCTGGAGAAGCTCACCGGCAAGCAGGTGCGGCTGAACATCCTCGAGGTCAAGAACCCCGAGATCGACGCCCAGCTCGTCGCGCAGGGCGTGGCCGAGCAGCTGTCGAGCCGGGTCGCCTTCCGCCGCGCGATGCGCAAGGCGATCCAGTCGGCGATGAAGTCCGGCGCCAAGGGCATCAAGGTCCAGTGCGGCGGCCGTCTCGGCGGCGCCGAGATGTCGCGGTCGGAGTTCTACCGCGAGGGCCAGGTCCCGCTGCACACGCTGCGCGCCGACATCGACTACGGGTTCTACGAGGCCCGGACGACCTTCGGCCGCATCGGCGTCAAGGTGTGGATCTACAAGGGCGAGGCCGCGGCGACGCGTGCCGAGCGCGAGGCCAAGGCCGCGCAGCAGCGCGCCCAGGGCGGCGGTGAGCGTCGCGGTGGCGGCGGTGGCCGTGGCGGCGAGCGTCGCGGTGGCGGCGGTCGTGGCGGCCGCGGTGGCCGTGGCGGCGAGCGGGCCGGCGGTGGCGGCGGCGAGCGCGCGCCCAAGCAGCAGAGTTCAGAGCAGCCGGCGCCGTCTGCCGAGGGTGCCGCGACTGGTGAGGGGAGCTGAAGTAACCCATGCTGATCCCTCGTAAGGTCAAGCACCGCAAGCAGCACCACCCGAAACGCCGGGGAATGGCCAAGGGCGGCACCAAGGTTACGTTTGGTGAGTACGGCATCCAGGCCGTCGAGGGCGCGTACGTGACCAACCGGCAGATCGAGGCCGCGCGTATCGCGATGACCCGTCACATCAAGCGTGGCGGCAAGGTCTGGATCAACATCTTCCCGGACCGCCCGCTGACCAAGAAGCCCGCCGAGACCCGCATGGGTTCCGGTAAGGGTTCGGTCGAGTGGTGGATCGCGAACGTGAAGCCGGGCCGCGTGATGTTCGAGATCTCGTACCCCAACGAGCAGGTCGCTCGCGAGGCGCTCACCCGAGCGATTCACAAGTTGCCCATGAAGTGCAAGATCGTTAAGCGAGAGGTGGGTGAGTCCTGATGGCCAAGGGTCTTACCGCCGACGATCTGCGGACCGAGCCCGAGGACGTGCTGGTCACCAAGCTGAAGGAGGCGAAGGAGGAGCTGTTCAACCTCCGCTTCCAGGCCGCGACCGGCCAGCTTGAGAGCCACGGGCGGCTCCGGACCGTGAAGCGCGAGATCGCCCGCATCTACACCGTGATGCGGGAGCGCGAGCTCGGCATCGTCACGGTCGCCGAGGACACAGAGATTGCGTCCGAGGAGGGCGAGAACGATGACTGAGCAGACCGAGACCGAGCAGCGGCCCACCCGCAAGATCCTTGAGGGTCTGGTGGTCAGCGACAAGATGGACAAGACCGTGGTCGTGTCCGTCGAAGACCGCGTGAAGCACGCCAAGTACCACAAGGTGATCCGCCGCACGACCAAGTACAAGGCGCACGACGAGGCCAACGAGTGTGGCGTCGGCGACCGCGTCCGTCTCATGGAGACCCGCCCGCTGTCGGCCACCAAGCGCTGGCGCGTCGTGGAGATCCTCGAGAAGGCCAAGTAAGGCCGCGGGGCCGCACGGCCCCGCACCTAGACATGTCTGGTTCCACCAGGCTCTCCGGGCACGGCCCGGAGGAGAACCGGTGTGACGAACAGGAGTTGACGTGATCCAGCAGGAGTCGCGACTCAAGGTCGCCGACAACACGGGTGCGAAGGAGATCCTTTGCATCCGGGTTCTCGGCGGCTCGGGTCGGCGCTACGCGGGAGTCGGCGACGTCATTGTCGCGACGGTGAAGGACGCCCTTCCCGGCGCGGGCGTGAAGAAGGGTGACGTCGTCAAGGCCGTCATCGTGCGCACACGCAAGGAGCGCCGGCGTCCTGACGGCTCCTACATCCGTTTCGACGAGAACGCGGCCGTTCTGATCAAGGACGGCGGCGACCCCCGCGGCACCCGAATCTTCGGCCCCGTGGGCCGAGAGCTGCGCGAGAAGAAGTTCATGCGGATCATCTCGCTCGCGCCGGAGGTGCTGTGATGAAGGTTAAGAAGGGTGACGAGGTCATCGTCATCGCCGGCAAGGACAAGGGCGCGACGGGCAAGATCCTGCGCGTCGACCCCCGCGCCGAGCGCGTTGTCGTCGAGGGCGTCAACCTGATCACCAAGAACATCAAGGCCGACCAGCAGCGTGCCGGCAAGGAGAGCGGTCGTGTGACGGTCGAGGCGCCGCTGCACGTCAGCAACGTCGCGCTCGTCGAGGACGGCAAGCCGGTCCGGGTCGGGTACCGCATCAACGAGGACGGCACGAAGGTTCGGATCTCGCGCCGTAGCGGTAAGGAGATCTGATCCGAATGACCGAGACCGTTACCGAGCGGCCCACGCCGCAGCCGAGGCTCAAGCTCCGCTACCGCGAGGAGATCGCGGCGGCGATGCGTGAGCAGTTCCAGTACGAGAACGTGATGCAGATCCCCGGGCTGACCAAGATCGTGGTCAACATGGGGGTCGGCGACGCGGCCAAGGACTCCAAGCTGATCGAGGGCGCGATCCGCGACCTGTCGGCGATCACCGGCCAGAAGCCCGCGGTCAACCGGGCCCGCAAGTCCATCGCGCAGTTCAAGCTGCGCGAGGGCATGCCGATCGGCGCGCACGTGACGCTGCGCGGCGACCGCATGTGGGAGTTCCTCGACCGCCTGCTGGCCACCGCCCTGCCGCGCATCCGCGACTTCCGGGGCCTGTCGCCCAAGCAGTTCGACGGGAATGGCAACTACACCTTCGGGCTGACCGAGCAGGTCATGTTCCACGAGGTCGACCCGGACAAGATCGACCGTTCGCGGGGCATGGACATCACGGTCGTCACGACCGCCAAGACCGACGACGAGGGCCGGGCGCTCCTGAAGCTCCTGGGCTTCCCCTTCAAGGAAGCCTGAGCTTCCACTGCTAAGGAGAGACTGAGCAATGGCGAAGAAGTCGCTGATCGCCAAGGCGGCGCGGAAGCCCAAGTTCGGCGTGCGCGCGTACACTCGTTGCTCGCGCTGCGGGCGTCCGCGTTCGGTCTACCGGAAGTTCGGCCTGTGCCGTGTGTGCTTCCGGGAGATGGCCCACCGCGGCGAGCTGCCCGGCATCACTAAGTCGAGCTGGTAGTCACGCGGGGGGCCAGCCCCCCGCGCGGCTTGTAATAACCAACCGGGCACCTGACGAAGGTGCCCATGACCGCGCCAAAGGTCCCGCGCGTCCGACGAGGAGCGCAGGGAAACCGTGGCGAGGGAGGGCCAGTAGGCCATGACGATGACCGACCCGATCGCAGACATGCTGACGCGTCTGCGCAACGCGAATTCGGCGTACCACGACCAGGTGGCGATGCCGTACTCGAAGATCAAGGCGCACATCGCCGAGATCCTCCAGCAGGAGGGCTACATCTCGGGCTGGACCGTGGAGGACGCCGAGGTCGGCAAGAAGCTCAACATCGAGCTCAAGTTCGGACCGACCCGTGAGCGTTCGATCGCCGGCATCAAGCGGGTGTCGAAGCCTGGTCTGCGGGTGTACGCGAAGAAGGACAACCTGCCCAAGGTCCTGGGCGGCCTCGGCGTCGCGATCATCTCGACGTCGTCCGGCCTCATGACCGACCGGCAGGCCGGCAAGCGCGGCGTGGGCGGCGAAGTCCTCGCCTACGTCTGGTAGGGGAGGGCTCTCAACATGTCTCGCATTGGACGTCTCCCCATCCAGGTGCCCGGTGGCGTCGAGGTCAAGCTCGACGGCCAGGAGGTCACCGTCAAGGGGCCCAAGGGCACGCTGTCGCTCACGGTCTCCGAGCCGATCGAGGTCGAGCTGGCCGACGGTGTGGTCACCGTCGGACGGCCCAACGACGTCAACACGGTCCGGGCCCTGCACGGCCTGACCCGCTCGCTGATCAACAACATGGTCGTCGGTGTGACCGAGGGCTACAAGAAGACCCTGGTCATCCAGGGCGTCGGCTACCGGGTGGTGGCCAAGGGCAAGAACCTGGAGTTCTCGCTCGGCTACAGCCACCCGATCACGGTCGAGCCGCCGGAGGGCATCACCTTCACGGTGGAGAAGGCGACCCAGCTGGTCGTCGAGGGCATCGACAAGCAGAAGGTCGGCGAGGTCGCCGCCAACATCCGCAAGCTGCGCAAGCCCGACCCGTACAAGGGCAAGGGCGTGCGCTACGAGGGTGAGCAGATCAGGCGCAAGGTCGGAAAGGCTGGTAAGTAGTCATGGCAGGCACCAAGACCCTGGCCGGAAAGGCCACGTCGGCGCGGGCCAAGTCCCGTAAGCGCCGGCACCTGCGGGTCCGGAAGAAGGTCGTGGGCACCGCCGCGCGGCCTCGCCTGGTCGTGACCCGCTCTACCAAGCACGTGTTCGTCCAGGTCATCGACGACACCAAGGGCCACACGCTGGCCTACGCGTCGACGATGGAGGCGGACCTGCGCGTCGACTCCGGCGACAAGACGGCCAAGTCCCGCAAGGCCGGCGAGCTCGTCGCCGAGCGGGCCAGGCAGGCCGGCGTGAGCGCCGTGGTCTTCGACCGCGGCGGCAACAAGTACCACGGGCGTGTCGCCGCGGTCGCGGACGGCGCGCGCGAGGGGGGCCTGGAGCTGTGATGGCCCTTACCGTTCTGAACGAGAAGAGGAACCACTGATGGCAGCGCAAAGGCGTGGTGGCGGTCAGGGTGGCGACCGTCGCGACGGCCGTCGCGATGACCGCCGCGGTGGCGCCGACAAGGGCCAGTCGTACATCGAGAAGGTCGTGGCGATCAACCGTGTCGCCAAGGTCGTCAAGGGTGGACGTCGCTTCAGCTTCACCGCACTGGTGATCGTCGGTGACGGCAACGGCACCGTCGGCGTCGGCTACGGCAAGGCCAAGGAGGTGCCCGCGGCGATCGCCAAGGGCGTCGAAGAGGCCAAGAAGCACTTCTTCAAGGTGCCGCGGATCCAGGGCACCATTCCGCACCTGGTGCAGGCGCGCGACGCCGCGGGCGAGGTCCTGCTGCGTCCGGCCAGCCCGGGTACCGGTGTGATCGCGGGTGGCCCCGTGCGCGCCGTGCTGGAGTGCGCCGGGATCCACGACGTGCTGAGCAAGTCGCTGGGCAGCGACAACGCGATCAACATCGTGCACGCCACGATCGCGGGTCTGAAGGCCCTGAAGCGGCCCGAGGAGATCGCGGCCAAGCGCGGCCTGCCGATCGAGGACGTCGCTCCGGCGGCCATGCTGCGCGCGCGTGCCGCGGGCAGCGAGCCGAGGGCGGAGGCCACGTCCTGATGAGCAAGCTGAAGATCACCCAGCGCAAGTCCGTGATCAGCGAGAAGCAGAACCAGCGTGACACGCTGCGTACCCTGGGCCTCAAGAAGATCGGTCAGAGCACCGTTCGCGAGGACACCCCTCAGGTTCGCGGCATGATCCGGACGGTGAACCACCTGGTTTCCGTCGAGGAGGTCGACTGACGATGGCGGACGACGCCACTGAGGGCACCCCCCTCAAGATTCACGACCTGCGTCCCGCCCCCGGCGCCAACAAGGCCAAGACCCGCAAGGGTCGTGGCGAGGCGTCCAAGGGCAAGACGTCCGGTCGCGGCACCAAGGGCACCAAGGCCCGCGGCACGGTTCCCGTCGGGTTCGAGGGCGGCCAGATGCCGCTCATCCGCCGGGTTCCCAAGCTGAAGGGCTTCAAGAACCCCAACCGGGTCGAGTTCCAGGTCGTCAACCTGGACAAGCTGGCCGCGCTTTACCCCGAGGGTGGCGAGGTCACGGCCGAGGACCTGGCGGCCCGGGGCGCGGTGCGCCGCGGCCGTCCGGTCAAGGTGCTCGGCACCGGCGAGATCTCCGTGGCCGTGCAGGTGAAGGTCAACGCCTTCTCCGGCGCCGCCAAGGAGAAGATCGTCGCTGCCGGCGGCACCGCCGACGAGGTGTAAGAGACACCATGACACCGGGGCCGCGCCGTCCGAGGGCCGCCGACCGTAAGGTCGGGGCGTTCGGAGGGGCGGCCCCGGTCTCATCTGCTGTTAGAGTCACACCGGCGAAGGAGGCTCTGTGAGACTCCCCGTCGTATATGGACCTGATTCCGGCCCCACAGCGGCCATGTGTTTGCCAGTCGCGCAGGAGGAATGGTGCTGACCGCGTTCGCTCGGGCTTTCCGTACGCCTGACCTGCGTAAGAAAATATTCTTCACGCTGATGATCGTTGTGGTGTTCCGGATCGGTTCCCTGCTTCCGTCGCCGGGCGTGAACACCAAGGTGCTCGCCGACACGGCCAAGGAGGCCAAGGATCAGAGCCAGCTCTACGGGCTGGTCGATCTGTTCAGCGGCGGCGCACTGCTGAAGCTGTCGGTGTTCGCGCTGGGGATCATGCCCTACATCACCGCGAGCATCATCCTCCAGCTGCTGACGGTGGTGATCCCGCGCCTGGAGGCCCTCAAGAAGGAGGGCCAGGCGGGCACGACGAAGATCACCCAGTACACGCGCTACCTGACGATCGGCCTGGCGATCCTGCAGGCCACCGGCATCGTGGCCATGGCCAGCACGGGGCAGCTCTTCCAGGGCGTGTCCGGTGGCGACCAGGTGCTGCACAACACCGACGTCTTCACGATCGTGACGATCGTGATCGTCATGGTGGCCGGCACCTCGGTGATCATGTGGCTGGGCGAGCTGATCACCGATCGCGGCATCGGCAACGGCATGTCGATCCTGATCTTCACCCAGGTGGTCGCGGTCTTCCCCGGCCAGTTCTGGGGCATCTTCAAGGCCAAGGGCGGCTTCGTCTTCACCGTGGTCATGATCGTCGGTCTGGCGATCATGGCGGGTGTCGTCTTCGTCGAGCAGGCCCAGCGGCGCATCCCGGTGCAGTACGCCAAGCGCATGGTGGGACGCCGCATGTACGGCGGCACCTCGACCTACATCCCGCTGAAGGTCAACCAGGCGGGCATCATCCCGGTCATCTTCGCCTCGTCGCTGCTCTACCTGCCGGTGCTCGCGACCCAGCTGTGGCCCAACACCAAATGGCTCCAGAAGGCGCAGCCCTACCTGCAGCAGGACAACGCCTGGCACATGGGCGTCTTCTTCGCCTTCATCATCTTCTTCACCTACTTCTATGTGGCGATCACCTTCAACCCCACCGAAGTCGCCGACAACATGAAGAAGTATGGTGGGTTCATCCCAGGTATCCGTCCGGGACGGCCCACCGCCGAGTACCTCGACTACGTGCTGACGCGGATCACCACACCCGGCGCCCTTTACCTGGGGCTCGTCGCGCTGATCCCGATGGTGGCGTTCGCGATGCTGGACGCGACCAACGAGTTCCCCTTCGGCGGTACGAGCATCCTCATCGTCGTCGGCGTCGGACTGGATACCGTGAAGCAGATCGAATCCCAGCTTCAGCAGCGCAACTACGAGGGCTTCCTGCGGTAGTGCGTATCGTGCTGGTGGGCCCCCCGGGAGCGGGCAAGGGGACACAGGCCCAGTTCATCGCATCGCATCTGTCCATCCCGAAGATATCGACAGGTGACATCTTCCGCGCGAACGTGAGCGGCGGTACCGAGCTCGGCCGACAGGCCAAGGAGTACATGGACCGCGGCGACCTCGTCCCCGACGAGGTCACGATCGCGATGGTGCGCGACAGGCTCGGGGAGGACGACGCCCAGGACGGTTTCCTGCTGGACGGCTTCCCGCGCAACGTGCCCCAGGCCGAGACGCTGAAGAAGATCCTGCTGGACCTCGACACCCGGCTCGACATGGTCCTCGAACTCGTCGTCGACGAGGACGAGGTCGTCCGCCGGCTGTCGGGCCGCCGCACCTGCGACAAGTGCGGGCGGATCTGGCATGTCGACTTCGACGACAAGCGCGACGACATCTGCGACGACTGCGGCGGCCATCTCTTCCAGCGCGACGACGACAAGGAAGAGGTCGTCCGCCACCGTCTTGAGGTCTACCAGGAACAAACCGCGCCGCTGGTGCAGTTCTATGCGGACGAGGACATCCTGGTCGGCATCGACGCGACCGGCCCGGTCGAAGAGGTCACCAACCGAGCGCTCGCGGCACTGCGCCCGCTGGAGAAGTAGAGGTCGGCGCCCTGGTGGGCGCCGCCTCAGGCGTTCCCCCGCGGCCCGACGATGGGGGAGATGAAGACAATGTTCAAACGCCGGCGTCCGGCCATCCAGGTGAAGACGGCCGAGCAGATCGAGCTGATGCGGGCCGCGGGCCTGCTGGTCGGCGAGACGCTCGCGCTGCTGCGCGAGGCGGTCAAGCCCGGGATCACCACGCACGACCTCGACGTGATCGCCGAGCGGAACATCCGCGACAACGGCGGCGTGCCCTCGTTCAAGGGCTACCACGGCTTCCCGGCGACGATCTGCGCCTCGGTGAACGAGGAGATCGTCCACGGCATCCCGAACTCCCGCAAGGAACTGCGCGACGGCGACGTCATCTCCATCGACTGCGGCGCGATCGTCGCGGGCTGGCACGGGGACGCGGCGATCACCGTCCCGGTCGGCGAGATCTCCCCGGAACTGGCGCGCCTGCTGGAAATCACTGAGACGTCCCTGTGGCACGGTCTGCGGGCCGGAACGGCCGGGGCCAGGCTCACCGACATGTCGCACGCGATCGAGTCGTACGTCCGCTCTCAGGGCCGCTACGGCATCGTTGAGGGCTATGGCGGGCACGGCATCGGGACCGAGATGCACATGGACCCGCTGATCCCCAACCACGGCGAGCCCGGGCACGGCCCGGAGCTGGAGGTCGGGATGTGCTTCGCGGTCGAGCCGATGGTCAACCTCGGCACCAAGGAGACCGCCGAGCTGGACGACGGCTGGACGGTGATCACCACCGACGGCCGCCCGTCGGCGCATTTCGAACACACCTTCGCGGTCACCGAGAACGGCCCCCGTGTGCTCACGGCCCTTGACGAGGGCCGGGAGTGGTTCGCCAAGCTGGACTCCAAGACCACCTGACCCCTCGAAGGGGCTGGCATGCCGCCGAACCCTGACATCCGCGCTTCCGACGCCGACCGCGACCGCACCGCGGCGAGCCTGCGCGAGCACTGCGCGCAGGGCCGCATCACCATGGACGAGCTGCAGGAGCGGCTCGACGACACCTACAAGGCCCGCACCATCGGCGACCTCCTGGCGGTCACCGACGACCTGCCGGAGGAAGATCTCCACGAGCTGCCGGTCCCGGCCCGGACGTCCTATACGGGGGTCCCCGCCAAGCGGGAGCCCGGCGCGCTGGCCCGCACGGGCCCCCGCAGCATGTGGGCCGTCTGGGCCGCGGTGGGGGCCGTCAACATCGGGATATGGATGATCCTCGCCCTGGCCGGGAACGTGGTCTACCCCTGGTGGATCTGGGTCATCGGCCCGTGGGGCGTGCTGCTCGCGGCGGGTTCGGCCTTCGGGCCCCGCAAGCGCTGATCGCCCGGCGGCTTCTCGACTCGCCCGGCGGCTACTCGACGTCCATCAACGGGCGGTAGCTGCCCGTCGGGACGAAATGCGTCGTGGCCGAGCCCGACTCGTCCACCAGGTGGACGGCGAAGCCCGCGGGCTCACCCGTCACGGCCGCCCTCCCGGGGCGCGTGAGGTCCAGGAACAGTTGCCGGTAGGTGCTCGGGCAGGTCGTGCAGACCGTCCGGCCCAGCGATCCCACCGAGCCCCGGTGGACGTGCCCGCTCATCACCCGCACCACCTGGGGGTGCCGGGACAGGACCTCCCCGAAGGTCTCCGGCTGGGTGAAGCGCATGTCGTCGATGAAGCGGATCCCGATCTGGTACGGCGGATGGTGGGTCGCCACCACCGTCGGGACGTCGGGCGCGGCGGCGAGCGTCTCGTCCAGCCAGGCCAGGCGCTCGGCGTCCATCGAGCCGTGCGGCCGGCCCTCGACCTTGGTGTCGCAGCAGACCAGCCGGACCCCGTTGACGTCGACCGCGTACTGGATCGGCGCGTCGGGACGCGTCCCCGTCGCCCACACCGGCGGATGGTCCTTGAACGCCTCGCGCAGGGCGTCGCGGTCGTCGTGGTTGCCCGGCATCGGGTAGACGGCCATCGGGAGCGGTGACAGCAGGGCGTGCAGCCGCGCGTACTCGCCGGGCAGCCCCCCGTCGGCCAGATCGCCGGTCAGCACCACCGCGTCGGGTCTGGCGGGCAGCGCCAGCAGGCTCGCCACCGCCGCCCGCAGGGCGCGTACGGGACCGGAGTCGTCGTCCACGGCGCCGTCATGCCCGGCGGTCAAATGGATGTCGCTCAGCTGCGCGATGATCGCCATCGATCCCTCCCCGTGGGTAAGCACATCACGATCCCGCGACACGAGCACAGCCGGGAGCCGCCGCGCCGGGGCGGAGTGCTGAGTCGATCTTTGCGTCCCGTTGACACGCTGTCGATCAACGGTGGGGAGAAGCAACTCAACAGGTTTCGGCAGACCTTCGGAGCCTATCGGGGGAGCGATGTACCCACAGTTGACCACGGCCCAGATACTCGCCTCGTCTCAGGTACCCACCTGGGGCACTCTCGCGTCCGCCGCCGTTGGTTTCGTCCTGGCGGTGGGAGCCTGCATCGCCCTCTGGTTCGGGCGCCGCCGCCAGGACGACTGACCCTTTCGCGCCTCTGGACGCCGGGTCAGGCGACGATCGGGATCACGGCTGAAAGGGCCGAGGTGACGTCTTCGGGGGCGGGGGCGACGTCGGGGACGACGTCGCGCAGGGCCAGCCAGCCGTTGATGGCCTGGGTGGTGGGGCGGGCCTCGCGGAGCTGGGGGTCGGAGATGTCGTACCAGGCCGCCACCTTGGACCAGCGCCAGAGGCGGTGACCGGCGCTCGACAGCTCCGAGGACGGGAAGCTGCTGGGCCCCCGGCCGCCGGTGACCGCCATCCGGACCGAGCCCACCGAGCGGCCGGTGCGCTCGGCGATGTCGCGGATGGTGAGCAGCGGGTCGGCTTCCACGCGCTGCACGCGCAGCCCCGGTGCGCTGTCCTCGATGTAGGCGACCACGTCCATGATCGAGGCGGCGAGGGTACGGCCGGGCCAGGAGCACGAGGCGTTGCCGGGACGCTCGGCGTGCTGGGGCTCGGTGATGATCGAGACCGTCACGGCGCCGTGGGTCCGGTCGAACAGCGGATCCAGCTCCTCCTCGTAGAGAGGACGGCTCAGGATCAGCGCGAAGTCATAGCTCGGCATGCTGATCCTCCTTGGACGTATCTCTTCTGAAAGGTACAACGCGTCGCGGCTGTATGCTTGGGTCGGGAGCAGTCTCCGGAGCCGGATCATGCGACAATTTCGCATTCGGTGCCTCGGTGACGTAGACTCCTATGTCGGTCCGTAGTAGGCCGCCCAAACCCTGTTCTCGCGCTCCGGCGTCGTGGCATGGGTGCGGCCGAAACCCCCCTCGGGGCTCGCGGACCGAGTCCAATGAGCCGATCAGTGAAGCGCGGAGGACATGCCCAAGAAGGAAGGCGCCATCGAGATCGAGGGCACCGTCATCGAGTCTCTGCCGAACGCCATGTTCCGGGTGGAGCTCGACAACGGGCACAAGGTGCTCGCCCACATCAGCGGCAAGATGCGGATGCACTACATCCGGATCCTGCCGGACGACCGAGTCGTCGTGGAGTTGAGCCCCTACGACCTCACGCGTGGACGGATCGTCTACCGCTACAAGTAGCCCCACTGGGGTTGCCTTCCCTGCGCCTGGCAGTGCAGGGGTGACCCTTGTTTAAGGAGACCCAGTGAAGGTCAAGCCGAGCGTCAAGAAGATCTGCCAAAAGTGCCGCGTCATTCGCCGGCACGGCCGGGTCATGGTCATCTGCTCCGACCCGCGCCACAAGCAGCGTCAGGGCTGACGCCCGACGCGCCGTCCTCCGGGCCGGCGCACAACTGAAGACGCATCGCAAACCTGAGCACGGTCGCCGTACGTCTGGTCCGGAAGCGAGAGCTTCTTGATCGGGTCGTACGGCACGGTCGTGTGAGGGAAACCCTCGGACGGAGGCCGAGGCCGCCACCCGGGCAGGGTGTGTGCGGGCTGCGATGCGCCAATACCTCCGCAGAAGAAGGGACTGCCCAAGATGGCACGCCTCCTCGGCGTTGATCTCCCGCGCGACAAGCGCGTGGAGATCGCTCTCACCTACATCTTCGGCATCGGCCGGACCCGTGCTCAGGAGACCCTGAAGGGCACTGAGATCAGCCCGGACCTGCGCGTCCACCAGCTCGGCGACGAAGAGCTGGTCAAGCTGCGCGACTGGCTCGAGACGAACTACAAGATCGAGGGTGACCTCCGCCGCGAGATCCAGGCGGACATTCGTCGCAAGATCGAGATCCAGTGCTACCAGGGCATCCGGCACCGTCGCGGTCTGCCCGTCCACGGTCAGCGCACGCAGACCAACGCGCGCACGCGCAAGGGCAAGAAGAAGACCGTGGCCGGCAAGAAGAAGGCCGGCAAGAAGTAGTCCGCACGGACGAGTTCGGTCCGTCCGGATCGATGACCTCACGAGTAGAGAGAGCAGATGCCTCCTAAGAGCCGGGTCGGCGCCAAGAAGGTGCGCCGCAAGGAAAAGAAGAACGTCGCTCATGGGCACGCCCACATCAAGAGCACGTTCAACAACACGATCGTCTCGATCACCGACCCCAACGGGAACGTGATCTCCTGGGCCTCCTCCGGCCACGTGGGCTTCAAGGGCTCGCGCAAGTCGACGCCGTACGCCGCCCAGCAGGCGGCCGAGTCCGCCGCGCGGCGCGCGATGGAGCACGGCATGCGCAAGGTCGACGTCTTCGTGAAGGGCCCGGGTTCGGGCCGCGAGACCGCCATCCGCTCGCTTCAGGCGACCGGCCTCGAGGTGGGCTCGATCCAGGACGTCACGCCCGTCCCGCACAACGGCTGCCGCCCGCCCAAGCGTCGCAGGGTCTGATCGTCATGAGCAATCTGGAATTTGCCCAGGGCGGCACCGCCCGCCGCAGCGCTCGCCAGAAGTGCCGTCGGGTCTGAGGCAGGGGGAGACTAAACAATGGCTCGTTACACCGGTGCGGACTGCAAGCTCTGCCGCCGCGAGAAGATGAAGCTGTTCCTCAAGGGCAGCAAGTGCATGGGTCCCAAGTGCCCGATCGAGATCCGTCCCTACCCTCCGGGTGAGCACGGTCGCGGTCGTCCCAAGGAGACCGAGTACCTCCTCCAGCTTCGCGAGAAGCAGAAGGCCAAGCGCATCTACGGCGTGCTGGAGAAGCAGTTCAGCAACTACTACGTCGAGGCCAACCGCCAGGGCGGCAAGACGGGTGAGAACCTGCTCACCCTGCTCGAGCGCCGCCTCGACAACGTGGTCTACCGCGCGGGCTTCGCCAAGTCGCGTGACATGGCCCGTCAGCTGATCCGCCACGGCCACATCAAGGTCAACGGCAAGAAGGTCAACATCCCCTCCTTCCTGGTGAAGGAGTCCGACATCGTCGAGGTCAAGGCGAAGTCGCTGGAGATGACGCCCTTCCAGGTCGCCAAGGCCGAGATCGGCGAGACCACCGTCCCCGCCTGGATCGGCGTGGACGGCGAGAAGATGCGGATCTTCGTCCACTCGCTGCCCGTCCGGCAGCAGATCGACGCTCCCGTCCAGGAGCAGCTGATCGTCGAGCTCTACTCCAAGTAGGGCTCACCTGGTCGCCCGGATCCACCGGCACATTCCGTTCCGGTGGATCGGGGCGATAATGGGAAGAACAGAGAACGCGGTCGTCAAATAGCGGGCACCGCGGAAAGAAGGTTCATCCAATGCTCATCGCTCAGCGTCCCACCCTCACCGAGGAGCAGGTCGACGAGTACCGGTCGCGGTTCACCATCGAGCCGCTGGAGCCGGGCTTCGGCTACACGATCGGCAACTCGCTGCGTCGTACCCTGCTCTCCTCGATCCCCGGTGCAGCCGTCACCAGCATCCGGATCGAGGGCGTGCTGCACGAGTTCTCCACCGTCCCGGGGGTCAAGGAGGATGTCACCGACATCATCCTGAACCTCAAGGAGCTCGTCGTCTCCTCCGAGCACGACGAGCCCGTGGTGATGTACCTGCGCAAGCAGGGCCCGGGCGAGGTGACCGCCGCCGACATCGCGCCGCCGGCGGGCGTCGAGGTGCACAACCCCGACCTGCACATCGCCACGCTCAACAACAAGGCCAAGCTGGAGATGGAGCTGACGGTCGAGCGCGGCCGCGGCTACGTCTCGGCCGCCCAGAACAAGCAGCCGGGCCAGGAGATCGGGCGCATTCCGATCGACTCGATCTACTCGCCCGTCCTCAAGGTCACCTACAAGGTCGAGGCGACCCGAGTCGAGCAGCGCACCGACTTCGACCGTCTCATCCTGGACGTCGAGACCAAGCAGGCGATGCTGCCGCGCGACGCGGTCGCCTCCGCCGGCAAGACCCTCGTCGAGCTGTTCGGGCTGGCCCGGGAGCTCAACGTCGAGGCCGAGGGCATCGACATGGGCCCGTCCCCCACGGACGCCGCGCTCGCCGCGGACCTGGCCCTGCCGATCGAGGAGCTCAACCTCACGGTGCGCTCCTACAACTGCCTCAAGCGCGAGGGAATCCACTCTGTGGGCGAGCTGGTCGCCCGCAGCGAGCAGGACCTCTTGGATATAAGGAATTTCGGCGCCAAGTCGATCGAAGAGGTCAAGCAGAAGCTCAACGACATGGGCCTCTCGCTGAAGGACTCCCCGCCCGGGTTCGACCCGAGCGCGGCCGCCGACAACTACGGCGACGACGACACCAGCTACGCCGAGACCGAGCAGTACTGACGGTCTCACCCTCCCCGGGGCCGAACCGCGGCCCCGGGGACCACCCCTGATCTTGGGGTACAGGGGCTGTGCCCCTGAATGATTCGGCTGACGCCGGTACCTGACACGGCCGGCGCAGGAAGGAAGAACCATGCCTCAGCCCACCAAGGGCGCCCGCCTCGGCGGCAGCGCCGCGCACCAGCGGCTCATCCTGGCCAACCTGGCCACGGCGCTGTTCGAGCACGGACGCATCACCACCACCGAGGCCAAGGCCCGGCGGGTGCGTCCGCTGGCGGAGAAGTTGATCACCAAGGCCAAGAAGGGCGACCTGCACAACCGTCGCCTGGTGGCCAAGACGGTCCGCGACAAGAGCGTTCTGCACGAGCTCTTCACCGAGATCGCGCCGAAGTTCGAGAACCGTCCCGGTGGTTACACCCGCATCACCAAGATCGGGCCGCGCAAGGGCGACAACGCCCCGATGGCCGTGATCGAGCTCGTCCAGGAGCAGCTCTCGGCCTCCACGGGCAAGGCCGCGGCCGCCGCCCCGGTCGAGGACGTCCAGCTCACCAAGGACGACGCCGCCGAAGAGAGCACCGAGGCCAAGGCCGACGACACCGTCGAGGCCAAGACCGAGGAGCAGGACGACACCAAGTAGGTCGTCCAGGCTCGACAAGATCGAGGGCCCGCCGTTCCCCTACGGGACGGCGGGCCCGATCTTTGCCACACTGAAGGCATGGTCAGGTCAGCACAGGGGAGCGAGTACAGCGTGTGCCCGACGAACGGGGCAGTACGGACGATCAACCGACAAGGACACCCCGGCTGACATGACCGCATTGGTACGACTCCGGCTCGACATCGGTTACGACGGGTCGGACTTCGCGGGGTGGGCTCGCCAGCCGAACCAGCGGACCGTCCAGGGCGTCATCGAGGACGCCCTCGCCCGCCTGCTGCGCCTCGACCCCCCGCCCATGCTCACGGTGGCGGGACGCACCGACGCCGGCGTCCACGCGCGCGGGCAGGTCGCGCACGTCGTCCTGCCGGTCGCGGCCTACTCGGCGATCAACGGCACGATGCCGCGCCGGCTGGCGGGGCTGCTGCCGCCGGACGTCCGCGTCCGCCGGGTCACGCCCGCGCCCGAAGGCTTCGACGCGCGCTTCTCGGCCCTGTCACGCCGGTACGCCTACCGCGTCTGCGACGACCCGGTCGGCGCCGACCCGCTGCTGCGCAACCACGTCCTGCTGCATCCGCGCCCGGTCAACCTCGACCGCATGAACGAGGCCAGCGCGCTGCTGGTCGGCGAGCACGACTTCGCGGCCTACTGCCGCAAGCGCGAGGGCGCCACCACCATCCGCGAGCTGCTCCGCTTCGCCTGGAGCCGCGAGGACCGCTACCTCGCCGTCGCCACCGTCGAGGCCGACGCGTTCTGCCACTCGATGGTCCGCGCCCTGGTCGGCGCCATGCTCATGGTCGGCGACGGCCGCCGCGAACCCGAGTGGCCCTCGGAGGTCCTGGCCGCCCGCGTCCGCGACTCCGCCGTCAACGTCGCCCCCGCCCACGGCCTCACCCTCGAAGAGATCCGCTACCCGGACGACGACGCCCTGGCCAGCCGAGCCCAGGAAACCCGCCGCGTCCGCACCCTGAACGCCACAGCCGCCGCCCCGACCTCCCCAGACGCCTGACCCACCGACCTCGAAGGGGAATGTGCGGTGGCCGGGTTGGCGGCGGGCATTGACGCGGCGCCGGTCCGACGCGGATCGGGGCGTCGCGTGCTTCGGTCCTGGCCGATGCGTGGTCGTGGCTGGGTAGGGGCGGGACGCGATGAGCCTTGAGGGCGCGGGGATGATCGGGGTTCCCGGCGGGACGATCGTCCTGCGGGACGAGGGGACGCGGCGTGAATGGGAGGTCGAGGTTCCGGACTTCCATCTGGCGGTCTGGCCCGTCACCCGTGAGCTTTACGGGGGCGAGGCGGGCGTGCGGGTCCCGGTGACCGAGGTCTCGTGGCTGGACGCCGTGCGGTTCTGCAATCGGCTCTCGGAGGCATCGGGGTTCGGGCCCTGCTACACGATGGGCACGGACCCCGAGGGGCTGGACGTGGTCTGCGACTGGGAGGCCGACGGCTACCGGCTCCCTTCGGAGGCCGAGTGGGAGTACGCGTGCCGGGCCGGGACGTCCGGCGTCCGCTACGGCGAGCTGGACGAGATCGCGTGGCATCGGGGCAACTCGGGCGGCGAGGTGCGCGAGGTCGGGGGCAGGACGGCCAACGCCTGGGGCTTCCACGACATGATCGGCAACGTGTGGGAATGGTGCTGGGACCTCTTCGATCCCCGCGTCTACGGCGCCTACCGCGTTTTTCGCGGGGGCGGCGCCCACGATCTGCCCCGGGGATGCCGGGCGTCCTGCCGACGCAAGAGCCACCCGACCGTGCGCATCGAAGACCTGGGGTTCAGGCTCGCCCGATCGGGGTGAGCGGTCAGCCTCCCTTGGCGCGGCCCTCGATGGGACGGGCGGCCTGGGCGAGGAACTGCTCGGCCACGCCCTTGAGGGTCTTGTCACCGGCCTTGGGCTGCTTGCCGTTGGCATAGGTGGCGTAGGAATAGACGATGTAGCGTCCGCGGACCGTGCTGAGCGCGTACCCGCCCGCCCGGTCGATGTTCTGCGTGCGCTGCCCCGCCATGCCGCGGAACCACTCGTACCTGACCGGGTCGCCGACCTTGCTCACCCGCAGCGCCACGCCCTTGTCGGGCATCACGGCGATGCCGGTCGTCACGGCGAGCTGCTTGCCTTCGTCGTAGTAGGTCACCCGGACCACGCTGCGGCAGCCCTCCCGCTTGAGCGTCTGGGCCATCACACCCCGGGCGGCCAGGGAGCAGCGGTGGTTGACCGACGTCCGGTCGCGGACGTAGTGGCGTCCGCCGAGGTCGAGCGCGGTGGACGGGAACGCCTCGTCCAGCGCCAGCGGCTGCTTGTCGGTCTTCTCGCTGGAGATGTCGACCGGAGGCGCGGGCGGCTTGACGCTGGGCATCGGGCTTGGCGCGCTGGCGCTGGGCGTGGGCGGCGTCCCCGCCGCCTGGCTGGCGTCCTCACTCTTGCCGCCCGACAGTGCGCCGGTGAGGGCGACGATCGCCGCGACCACGATGACGGCGGCGGCGACGGCACCCGCGATCAGCATCGTCCGTTTTCTCCCGCCGGACGCCGCCGGTCGAGGAGCCATCCTCACCTGCGCCGGAGGGATCGTGGGCGGCGTCCCGCCCGGCTGGTTCGGGGCGCCCGCGGGACGCGGGCCGAAAGGCAGGAAGGGAGGCGGCTCGCCGTCCGCCTGCGGCGGCACCACGGGGGACGGCCTGGTCTCGGCGGCCGCGGCCTCGGACTCGCGGGGCGGGGCGCCCGCGGTGTGGTAGATCGGCGTGACCGACGGCGGCACGGGCTCGTCCGGCTTCGGAGGCTCATTCGGGGGAAGCGGCTGCGCCTGCCGCGCGGGAATCACTCCGTCGGCGGGTGGCGTCACCCCAGCCGGAAGGATCGCGTCCGGAACAAGCACAGGAAGACGCGGCGCCTCGGTCTCAGCCGCCCCGGACTCCTGGACTTTCGTGTCCGCCTCAGACTTCGACTGCGGCATATTCGTCTCGGGCTTGGACGTCTGCGGCCCCGTCCCAGCGTCGGGCGTCGCCTGCGCCTCGGCCGCCTTGTGCCCGCTGTCGGACGCGGCCTGCGGTTCGGCTGTCTTGGCCTCGGGGGCCTGCGCGCTCGTCCCGCCACCGGGCGTGGCCTGCGGCTTGGCCTCCTGCGCGGGTGGCTGGGCGTTTGTCGCGGTGGTTGGCGTGGGCTGTGGTTCGGCGGGCTTTGCCCCGGGGGGCTGGGGCTTCGGCTTCGCCTCGGGAGTGGGTTTCGGCCCGCTGCGCTCGGGCTTGGGGGTGTCGTCGGTGATCACGGGGATGCCGTCCGGATCGGTGTCGGAGATGTCCGTGCGCGGACGCTGGACGATGGGCTCCGCCGGGACGGCGCCGCGCGTGTCGACGCGCGGGACCCCGATACCCGCGACCAGCGTGCCGGGCGACGGCACGGGAGCGGGGACGGTACCTGCGGGAGGCTCGGGAATCTCGTTCTTCGCGGGCTTGTCCTCGGCGGGTTCCGGCGTTGCGGGCGCGTCGTTGCCAGCGGCCACGGGCGGCTTGCCCGTGGGGGGCGGCGTCTGGAACGTGGGGACCCGCGGGCGCGCGAGTGGCGCATCGGCCTTCGTCTGCGCCGGTGTGGTGGCCTCGGGCTTGGTGTCGGCGGCCGCGGGCTGCTTGTCCGCCGGTGATTCTTGGGGCGCCGGGGCGGCGGGCTTCACAGGGGGCGTTTCGGGGTTCGCCTTGGCCGGTGTGGTGGCTTCGGGCTTGCTGGCGGCCACGGGCGGCTGGCTGGCCGGAGATGGCTGGGCGGCCGTGGGGGCGTTCGGCGGCGTGGGTGGTTCTTGGGGCGCCGCAGGCGCGGGGGGTGCTTCGGGTTGTGTCTGTGCCGGTGTGGTGGCCTCGGGCTTGTTGCTCGTGGCTGCGGGTGGCGGTGGGGGCTGCTGGGCGGGTTCCTCTGCGGGAGCCTCGGGAGGGTCGGCTGGGGTGGGGGTGCCGGGGGTGGCGGAGGCCCACCAGGGGGTTCGCAGGCCCATCGGAGGCAGGCGCAGGTCGTCCGAGGACGAGACCGTGGGCTCCGGCTCCTGGGGGGATCCGGACGCGGCCGAAGAGGCGGGGACGGGTTCCGTCCCCGCCCCTTCGGCGGACTCCCAGGTCTCTTTAGGTCCAGACATAGGCCAACAGGGTATTCATCCAGGTCAATTTCGGAAGGGCTTGCCTTCGGTTTCCCGGTATCGCAGCGCGACGCCGAGGTTGCTGTGCTTGATCACGTCTTCGCGGAACGCCTGGACGACGGCGTGCGATCCGGCGGGGATCTTCTTGCCGTCCGGGCGCTGGATCCAGGTCATGACCAGGTAGTGGCCCCAGGCCTGCGAGGTGCCGAGGGCCTCTCCGGTGCCGATCTTCTTGGTGGTCCCGGCGCCGGGCAGGGGCTTGAGGGACGAGCTCTGCGGCGCGGCGGCCTTCTCGGTGGCCTGGGCGGCCTTCTCGGTCCCGAGGTTGAGGATGCCGATCGTCCCGATGAGCTTGCCGTCGCCGCGGGCGTAGGTGGCGCGCAGGACCTGGTTGCAGCCGGCCTTCTTCACCAGGGTCGGCAGCTTGGGGCCGGTCACCAGCGGGGTGCAGTTGCGCTGGACGCTGTTCCAGCCCGTCCGGACGTACTTGGTCTTGCTCGCGGTGAAGCTCCGCTTGCCGAACACCTCGGGGAGCGTGAGGGGGCTGGGGTCGGTCTGGCGGGACTTCAGCCTGACCGGGTTGAGCACCAGCGGGGGTGTGGAGGCGGAGTTCGGGCTCTCCGGGGCGGCGGAGGGGGCGGGCTTCTTGGGCTTGCCCTTGGGCTTGTCGTCCTTGAGGAGGGACGAGACGCCGAATCCGGCGCCGAGGAGCAGGACGCCCGCGACGGCGGCGCCACCGATGATCAGCGGGAGGTTGCGGCGGGCTCGGCCGCCGGAAGGCGGGTCGGGCGGCCCGCCGGGCATCGGGCCCTGGGGCGAGCCGAACCGCTGGTCGTGGCCGTCGCCGAACTGCTGGTCACCGAACTGCTGGTCACCGAATTGTTGCTGCTCCCCGAACTGCTGGGCGCCGAACTGCTGCTGGTCCTGGGGGGCGCCGAAGGCGGACGGGGGCGGTCCGTTGGACGTGTCGTCGTAGGTGCCGAACGGGGCCTCGTTGCTGTCGTATGGACGGAACGGGGGCTCGTTCTGGTCGTCGCCGTACGGCGCTGGGGCCGGCGGCCGCCCGGGAGGCGGGCCGCCGGGTCTGCCTTGGTCGCCCGGATAAGCCATGGCACTGGACCTTACCGTCGGTACTTCCGTGATTCGGGAGGAAGAGCACGTTGGGGCCTGGGCGGCCCCTTACTTCCAGCCGAAGTTCTGCGTCCACAACGGCCCGCCCGAACCGGACGCCATGCCGACGCCGATGGCGCGCAGGCCGCAGTTGAGGATGTTGTCGCGGTGGCCGGGGCTGTTCATCCAGGCCTTCATGACGGCGGCGGCGGTCCGCTGGCCCTTGGCGATGTTCTCGGCGCCTGGGCTGGGGTAGCCCGCGTCCTCCATCCGCTTCCACGGGGAGTCGCCGTTCTGGGACGTGTGGTCGAAGTAGTTGTTGGCGGCCATGTCGTTGGAGTGGCGCCGCGCGGAGGTGACGAGCCTCTCGTCCACGCGGAGGGCGGGGCAGCCCGCCTCGGCGCGCTCCTTGTTGGTGAGTTCCACCACCTGGGTCTCCGGGCCCGAGGACGGTGCCGGGGTGCCGCTGGACGGCGGCCGCGTGGTCGGCGAGGCCGTGGGAGCGGGCTTCTTCGTCGGCCGTGCGGGCTTGCCGCGCAGGCGCTTGAGCGGGGGAGTACTGGCGGACGGGGCGGCGGTGGGAGTGTCGCCGCTCGCGGTCCGCTGCCGCCGCTGGGTGGACGGGGTGGTCTCCGGGGCGGTGGACGGCATCGTCCGGGACGAGGCCCGCGTGCTGTTGGCGCTGGAGCCGGAGACCGCCCGCTCGATGGCCACGCCCGTGCCGATGGCCAGGACGGATCCGGTGACCGCGGCGACGATGACGGCGGTCCTGCGGGGCGGGCGGCCCGAGGCGCGGCGGCGGCGGCCGGTGGGACGGGGCGACGTGCGGCGGCGGCTGGACACGGGACTCCCGAGGATGCGGGCCGGCTACCGCCGGCTGGACCGGTCGCGCGGCACACTATCGCGGGGCCGGGCCGGGACGATCAAAAGCGGAGATTTCCGTAGAGATCGCCCAGGGTCGCGGGCGGGCCCGCGCACCCATCGGGATGGGGCATACTGGAGAGTGGCTGGGAGACTGTCACAACGAGCCGCTTTGACCCATGTCCGCGCGGCTGGGTATCCTGCCAGTTCGTTGTATGTGCCGGTGTGCCCTTTGCTGGGCCCCGGCCTCCCGGAGCGCCAGGTCGGACATCAGTCTCTGATCGGCGCGAGCAGGATTCCGCTGAGAGAAGTCGACAAGAAACGAAGGCCTACGACCGTGCGCACCTACACCCCTAAGCCCACTGATGTTCAGCGTCAGTGGTACGTCATCGACGCGACCGATGTCGTGCTGGGTCGGCTCGCCAGTCAGGTCGCGCAGGTGCTTCGGGGTAAGCACAAGCCGATCTACGCGCCCCACCTCGACACCGGTGACTTCGTCGTCATCGTGAACGCCGAGAAGGTGGCGCTGTCCGGCAACAAGCTCGAGCAGAAGCGGGCCTACCGCCACTCCGGCTACCCGGGCGGCCTGCGCTCGATGGCCTACGGCGACCTGCTGGCCAAGCACCCCGAGCGCGCCGTCGAGAAGGCGATCAAGGGCATGCTGCCCAAGAACAGCCTCGGGCGGAAGATGTTCGGCAAGGTGAAGGTCTACGCCGGTCCGGACCACCCGCACCAGGCGCAGAAGCCGATCCCGTTCGAGATCACCCAGGTCAGCCAGATCAAGAAGTGACCTCGCCGCGATCATCCCGATCGCGCGATCCCAAGCCGTGCGGGTTCACGCACGCGCTGAACCGTGGCCGCCGGGGCACCCGTTCGCGGGCCCGCCGCCCTGGCTAGAACACCGAGGAGAACCGTGGACGAGTCCACCGGAACCACCGAGACGCCCGCCGAGGGCGTCGAGCTCGACTCGTACGAAGACGCACCGTCGGAGTACACCACCGAGAGCGCCGAGGTCGCCGAGACCGAGTTCATCGGCCAGCCGATCGCGACCGGCCCGGCCGCCGGCACCGGCCGCCGCAAGCAGGCCATCGCCCGCGTCCGGATCGTCCCGGGCACCGGCAAGTGGCTGATCAACGGCCGCGAGCTCGACCGGTACTTCCCCAACAAGGTCCACCAGCAGATCGTGAACGAGCCGTTCGTCCTGCTGAGCCTGGAGGGCCAGTTCGACGTCCTGGCCCGCGTCCACGGCGGTGGCACCACCGGCCAGGCCGGAGCCCTGCGCCTGGGCATCTCCCGTGCCCTGCAGTTCGGCAACATCGAGCACCGTCCCGCGCTGAAGAAGGCGGGCTTCCTCACCCGCGACGCGCGCGTTCCCGAGCGCAAGAAGGCCGGTCTCAAGAAGGCCCGCAAGGCGCCGCAGTACAGCAAGCGTTGATCGCCGGTACGAGCCGTCGCACCCCAGTGTCAGATCGCGACCGACCCCCAGGGTCGGCGCGCCGGGGTGCGGCGGCTCGTCCGCGTTTCCAGGATCCACCGGCCCTTCCGCCGTCGGCGGGAGGGAGTCCTCGCGGGCTCGTCCGAGGCGGACCCGCGCACCAGATGTGACCGCGCGGAGCCTCCCGGGGCGTGACGCGCGGCCTTCCTGACGTATCGGGAGTTGAACTGTGGGTCGTCTCTTCGGAACCGACGGCGTACGCGGGCTCGCCAACCGCGATCTGACCGCCCCCCTGGCGATGGACCTGTCCGTCGCGGCGGCGCGGGTGCTGGGCGAGGCGGGCGCCTTCGAGGGGCACCGCCCGGTCGCCGTGGTCGGACGCGATCCGCGCGCCTCGGGGGAGTTCCTTGAGGCAGCCGTGGTGGCGGGCCTGGCCAGCGCGGGCGTCGACGTCCTGCGTCTGGGCGTCCTGCCGACCCCGGCCGTGGCGTTCCTGACCAGCACGCTGGACGCCGACCTCGGCGTGATGCTGTCGGCCTCGCACAACCCCGCGCCCGACAACGGCCTGAAGTTCTTCGACCGCGGCGGCCACAAGCTTCCCGACGAGCTCGAAGACCGCATCGAGGCCGCGCTCGGCCAGGAGTGGCAGCCGCCGACCGGCGACCGGGTCGGCCGGGTCCGCGACGCCCACGGCGCCGTCGAGCAGTACGTCGCGCACCTGCTGTCCACGCTGCCGGTCTCGCTCGACGGGCTGCGCGTGGTGATGGACTGCGCCAACGGCGCGTCCTCCGACGTCGCCCCCGAGGCCCTGCGGCGCGCGGGCGCCGAGGTCATCACGATCGGCGCCGCGCCCGACGGCCTCAACATCAACTCCGGCTGCGGCTCGACCCATCTGGACGCGCTCGCGGCCGCCGTGCGCGAGCACAACGCCGACGCGGGCATCGCCAACGACGGTGACGCCGACCGCTGTCTGGCCGTGACCGGTTCGGGCGAGGTCGTGGACGGCGACCAGATCATGGCGATCCTGGCGCTGGAGCTGAAGGAGGCGGGCCGCCTGGCGTCCGAGACGGTCGTGGCCACGGTGATGTCCAACCTCGGCTTCAAGATCGCCATGCGGGAGGCGGGCATCACCGTCATCGAGACCGCGGTCGGCGACCGGTACGTGCTGGAGTCCATGAAGGAGCACGGCTACAACTTCGGCGGCGAGCAGTCCGGCCATGTGATCATGCTCGACCATGCCAGCACCGGCGACGGCGTCCTGACCGGCCTGCATCTGATGGCGGCGGTGGCCAGGCGCAAGCGTTCGCTGGACGAGCTGGCCAAGGTCATGACGCGGCTGCCGCAGGTGCTGATCAACGTGAAGGGCGTCGACAAGTCGCGCGCGGGCACCTCGCCCGAACTGGCCGCCGCCGTGGCGAGCGCCGAGGCCGAGCTGGGCGAGACGGGCCGCGTGCTGATCCGTCCGAGCGGCACCGAGCCGATGGTCCGGGTGATGGTCGAGGCGGCCTCGCACGACCAGGCCGCGTCGGTGGCCGAGCGGCTGTCGGACGTCGTCCGCACCGCCCTGGCCTGAGCGTCCGGGGCCGCGGTTCTCCCGCGGCCCCGTTCAGCCTTCGAGGATCTCCAGGCGTCCCACCTTGAGGTGCTCGATCTCCACGGTGCCCGCCTCAAGGTGCTCGATCACCGCGCGCTTGACGATCAGCTTCCCGATCGCGAACGCGCCTACGGACACGGCCCCGATCGCGATCGCGCCCACCGCCAGCGAGCCCAGTCCGGTCGCGGCGCGCAGGGTGAGCCCCGTCGTCGACGAACCGGTGATCTCAGCTCCCGTGGCCCGCGCTCCGACACCCCGCTCGGTGCGGACACGCGGAAGCGCGCAGTCCTGCCCGTCGTTCTTCTCGTTCGGCTCGATGCTCATCTCCCAACCCTAGGCCCCTCGGTTCAGGGACAGCGGGTGAGGAAGGTTCCGAGGGCGTCGCGGTCGCCGGAGGTGACGGGGAGGTCGTATTTGATGGCGACGGCGATGTAGCGGTTGGCGTAGGCGCATTGGTAGGAGCGCTGGGGCTTCCACTCGCCGGGGCCCTTGTCGCTTTTCTGGCGGTTGGGCACGCCCCAGACGGCCAGCAGGTTGGCGTGGTCGTTGGCGAACCGCTCGCGGCGGTCGGGGGTCCAGCGGGACGCCCCCATGCGCCAGGCGAGGGCCAGCGGGTAGACGTGGTCGATCTGCACCTCCGCCGCGTCCGACTTGGAGAAGCCGATCCGCTTGCCGCTGTAGGGGTCGTCCAGACGGCCCGAGAGCACGACGCAGGCTCCGCGCTTGGCGACGTCGCGCAGGTCGCGGGCCAGGACGTCGTTGCGCTGGTCGCAGCCGTTGCGGTCGATGTCCTTCCATCGGGTGCCGAAGCGCTCGCGCTCGTAGCCGTCGCCGTCCGACTCCGCGGCGACGCGCAGGCCCGCCAGGCCCTTGCTCTTGCCCTTCGTCCCGGACGGGCTGGGCGAGGTCTCGCCGAGGCCGACCTCGGCGGCGCAACCGGTGAGGAGCACGAGGACCAGAGTCGCCGGGACCGTCCGGAAGCGACGCGTCATGCCCTTCCCCTTTGTTCGTATTTGTCGCTAACGGGATCACGGCACGGGGGCGGATGCCAGACGCCGCGCCGTTTCGGCCCGTCCATGCGGCACGATGTGTGCGTGCTGCACCTCAGAGCGATCGTTCCGGCCGACCGGACCGACGCGGCCTGCGACGCGCTGGACCGATGCCGGGGCGCGACCAACGTCGTGGTGATGGCGGGCGCCGCGCGCTCGCCCGCCGGTGACGTGGTGACCGCCGACCTCGCCCGGGAGTCGGCGAACGAGGTCATCGCCGCGTTCCAGGAGCTCGGGATCGAACGGGACGGGTCGATCACCTTCGAGCAGATCGACCTGATCCTGTCCGACCGGGCCGACCTGGCCGAGGAGAGCGCCCCCGGGGCCGGCGAGGACGCCGTGGTCTGGCAGGACCTCGACGAGCGCACCGCCCAGGAGACCAAGCTGACCTGGGCGTTCGTGGCCTTCCTCGCGCTGGCCACCCAGCTCGCCGCGATCGCCGCGCTCACCGACTCGGCGGTGCTGGTGGTCGGCGCGATGGTCCTCGGGCCGGAGTTCGGCGCGGTCGCGGCGATCTGCTACGGCGTCCTGCGCGGCGACTGGACGCGCATCGGCCGCGCCCTGCGGACGCTGGCGATCGGGTTCGCGGTGGCGATCGCGATCACCTATGTCTGCGCGCTGGTCAGCCATCAGATCGGGGTGCTGGAGGTCGACCGGCTGCCGCAGTCCAGGCCCAACACGGCCTTCATCTACAGCCCCGACCGGTGGTCGTTCATCGTGGCGCTGCTGGCGGGCGCCGCGGGCGTGCTGTCGCTGACGGCGGGCAAGTCGTCCGCGCTGGTCGGCGTGTTCATCGCGGTCACGACCGTCCCCGCGGCGGGCAACCTGGCGGTGGCGCTGACGCTCCGGCACGGCAGCGAGATCACCGGCTCGGCCCAGCAGCTCGGCGTGAACCTGGCGGGCATGGTCATCGCCGGGACCCTCACCCTCTTCCTCCAGCGCAGGGTGTGGGCCGCCGTCCTCCGCAAGAGTGGTCGAAGGTCTATACGAGGTAGGCCATAAGGGGGACGTGCGCCCCCGATCGAAGCACTAGGTTCGTGAACATGCCGATCATCGCCACCCAGGGCCTGACGATGAGGTTCCCGCGCGTCACCGCGCTGGACGCCCTCGACGTCGCCGTGGAGCCCGGCGTCGTGGGCCTGGTCGGCGCCAACGGCGCCGGCAAGTCGACGCTCATCAAGATCCTTCTGGGGCTGCTCCCCCCGACCTCGGGGACCGCCAGCGTGCTCGGGCTCGACATCGCCCGCGAGGGCCCGGCGATCCGCGAGCGCGTGGGGTTCATGCCCGAGTACGAGTGCCTGCCGCCCGACGTCTCGGCCACCGAGTTCGTCGTCCACATGGCCAGGATGTGCGGGCTGCCGCCCACCGCGGCCCGCGAGCGCGCCGCCGACACGCTGCGCCACGTCGGGCTCTACGAGGAGCGTTACCGTCCCATCGGGGGCTACTCGACGGGCATGCGGCAGCGGGTCAAGCTCGCCCAGGCCCTCGTCCACGACCCCCAGCTGGTCTTCCTCGACGAGCCGACCAACGGGCTCGACCCGGCCGGACGCGACGAGATGCTCGACCTCATCCGGCGGATCGGGGCCGAGTTCGGCATCAGCGTGCTGGTCACCTCGCACCTGCTGGGCGAGCTCGAACGGGTCTGCGACCATGTCGTGATCATCGACGGCGGGCGGCTGCTGCGCTCGCAGGCGGTCGAGGCCTACACCACCGCCAGCGGCCACCTCACCGTCGAGGTCGACGAGGGCCCCGCCGACCTGGCCGAGCAGCGCGACCCCACCGACACGCTGGGACGCCGGCTGCACGACGCCGGGCTGACCGTGCGCCCCGAGGGCCGCTTCCTGATCGTCGACCTGGAGGGCGAGGCGACCTACGACGCGGTTCGCGACGGCGTCGCCGAGCTGGGGCTGCGGCTGATCCGGCTCGAGCAGCGGCGGCACCACATCGAAGAGGTCTTCTCCACGGGCCCCGAGCCGCAGCCCGTGGCGCCCGCGCAGGAGGGAGCGCCGCGATGAGCACCAGCACGATCCACGACATCGGCTACCGCCACTACGAGGGCCGCCGCAACGGCCGCGCGTACGTGATGCGCTCGCTCTACATCCACAACCTGCGCGCGGCGTTCGGCCTCGGCCGTCCCGCCCGCGCCAAGGTGATGCCGTTCCTGCTGGCCGCGATCATGCTGCTCCCGGCCGCCGGGTCGGTGGCCGTCATCGCGGTCACCAAGGAGTTCGAGAACCTGATCAAGTACTCCTCGTACGCGGTCAACCTCCAGATCATCCTGGCGATCTTCCTGGCCACCCAGGCCCCCGTGATCGCCTCGCGGGAACTGCGGTTCCATGTGATCCCGCTGTACTACTCGCGTCCCGTCGGCCATCTCGACTTCGTCCTGGCCAAGCTGGGCGCGATGGCCACGGCGGTGTTCGCGCTGCTCGCGCTGCCGGTCACCGTCCTGTACGTGGGCGGGCTGATCGCCAAGGTGCCGAACTCCGGCGACCACCTGGTCGACTACCTCGCGGCCCTGGTCGGCTGCGTGGTGTTCGCCCTGGTGCTGGGCGCGATCGGACTGGTGATCGCCGCGTTCACGCCCCGGCGCGGGTTCGGCGTCGCCGCGGTGATCGCGGTCTACATGCTCAGCACCACCTTCGTGGCGATCCTGCAGGCGCTGGCCGAGGAGCAGACCAACTTCACGCTCTCGGGCTGGCTCGGGCTGTTCGCCCCGTTCAACCTCGTCGACATCGTCCAGGTGCGGCTGCTCGGCGCGGAGAAGGCGTCGGTCGCCGTCCCGCCCGGCACCTCGGCGGGCCTGGTGGCCCTCGCGCTGTGCACGGGCATCGTCGCCCTGGCGATCGCGGTCCTGTACCGCAGGTTCCGGAAGGCGGGCCTCTCATGAGCGTGCTGAAGCTGTCGAACGTCTCCCGCTGGTACGGGAACGTCGTGGCGGTCAACGGCGTGTCCATGGACATCGGGCCGGGCGTGACCGGCCTGCTCGGCCCCAACGGCGCGGGCAAGTCCACCCTGATCCACATGATGGGCGGTTTCCTGGCGCCCTCGTCCGGGACGGTCACCCTCGACGACCGTCCCATCTGGCAGAACCCGGAGATCTACCGGAGCCTCGGCCTCGTCCCCGAACGCGAGGCCGCCTACGACTTCCTCACCGGGGAACAGTTCGTCCTGGCCATGGCCAAGCTGCACAAGCTCTCCGACCCCGGGGCAGCGGCCAAGCGCGCCATCGGCCTGGTGGAAATGGAGTACGCCCAGTCCCGTGCGATCGGCGGCTACTCCAAGGGCATGAAACAGCGGATCAAGATGGCCTCGGCCCTGGTCCACGACCCGCCGGTCCTGTTGCTCGACGAGCCCTTCAACGGCATGGACCCGCGCCAGCGGCTCCAGCTCATGGACCTCATCCGCCGGATGGCCGCCGAGGGACGCACCGTCCTGTTCAGCTCGCACATCCTCGAAGAGGTCGAGCGGCTGGCCAGCCACATCGAGGTCATCGTGGCCGGACGCCACGCCGCCTCGGGCGACTTCCGCGAGATCCGCCGGCTGATGACCGACCGCCCGCACCTGTTCAAGGTTCGCTCGTCCGACGACCGCAGGCTGGCCGCCGCGATCATCGCCGACGGCTCGGCCCGCAGCGTCCAGCTCACCGACCAGGGCCTCCAGGTCGAGGCGGTCGACTTCCAGCGCTTCACCTGGCTGCTCCCGCGCCTGGCACGCGACGCCGGGGTGCGGCTGTGGGAGGTCTCCCCGTCCGACGAGTCCCTGGAGAGCGTCTTCTCCTACCTGGTGGCCCGATGAGGCAGGTACGCACATGAACGCCACAATCGCGATGATCACGTTCCGCTCCATGCTGGGACGCCGCCGCGCACTCCTGCTGCTCGGCCTGCCGCTCCTCCTGGTCGCCCTGGCCATCGGCCTGAAGCTGACCGACTACAACGACCTGGACACCTCGGCGGACGTCCTGCAACGGTTCGGCCTGGCCACCCTGCTCCCGTTGCTCGCCCTGATCGCCGGAACCGGCGTCATCGGCCCCGAGATCGACGACGGCCAGATCATGTACGTCCTGACCAAGCCGATCCCACGCCAGGTGATCGTCTACACCAAGCTCATGGTGGCCTTCGTCCTCCTGGTGCTGTTCGCCGTGATCCCCACCCTCGCGTCCGG
Source organism: Spirillospora sp. CA-294931 (assembly GCF_050946795.1). Lineage (GTDB taxonomy): Bacteria > Actinomycetota > Actinomycetes > Streptosporangiales > Streptosporangiaceae > Spirillospora. Next base: position 8,251,179 of record NZ_CP192006.1, on the reverse strand, counting down.
CCTGATCCTCAGCGGCTCCGACGCCGCCCTGGCCACCTCGTACACCGTCGGCGTCCTGGTCGGCGGCATCGCCTACAGCGCCGTCTTCGTCGCCCTGGCCGTCGTCAGCCGCAACGCCGTCACCATCGGCCTCCTCTACGCCCTCGTCTGGGAGTCCCTGGTAGGCAACTTCGCCCCCGGCGCCAAATCAGCCTCCATCCAACAATGGGCCCTCTCAGTGACCGACTCCCTCACCGACGCCTCCATGGTCGAGTCCACCGTAAGACTCCCCCTGGCCATCACCCTCCTAGCGGCCGTAACCGTCCTAGGAACAGCCCTGGCCTCAATCCGCCTCCGCACCCTCGCCGTAGCCAGCGCCGAGTAACCACACAAAGTGGGGTGTGGGGGGCGGAGCTCCCAACCTTGGGGGGTATGGGGGCGGGAGCCGCCGATGGGGCTGTCCGCGCGTTAGCGAGGGCCTTGTTGTTGTTGGGGTTAGTGGGGGCGGATTACTGAGCGGTCGCCGTCGGGTTCGTCGGCGACTATTTGGACTGCGGGGAGGTGGGTGGTTTGGGGGATGTCTCCTTGGGAGTGGGGGCCGTCTACCAGGAGGAACTTGCTGCCGGGTTTGCCGGTGGCTTCGTGGGTGCCCAGTTCGCCCATGGCTTTCAGGCGGGCGATGCCGGGGGCCGCGGCGGCTATCAGGGTCCAGCGGCGTTTGCGGGGGGAGTGCCACCAGACTGAGGCGGCCAGGGAGTCGTTCGCGGACGAGTAGTCGCCGTTGGTGCCGCCGCGTTCGCTCAGGGGACGGCCCGCCGGGTCGATGAGGAGCGCGACGCCGGGTGTGCCGGTGGGGGACGAGTCGTCGATCGAGGTGAGCATGGCGCGGCCGCCGCCGTCGGGCAGGACGCCGGACCAGATGTGCCCGATCCGCAGGTCGCCGACGCCGCCCAGCGCGATGCCCGATCTGCAGGCCATCGCGTGGACGGCGGCCCACTGGGCGGGCGACTCGGTGAGCGCGATGTCGGGACGGCGCGGGTCGGGGTCGCGGAACCACACCAGCGGGCCGGGCGCCTCGGCGTTGTTGCTGGCCAGCTGGGTGACGGCCCGGGGGGACGCTCGGGTGGCGGGGCGGAGCGTCATGCGGATCACCAGGTAGGCCTGGCAGGACGGCTCGAACCACCAGTAGGGAAGCGCGTCGGTCACGCCGTTCTTGACCGGTAGAGCGTTCCAGCTGGCCGACCGTTCTTCGGGGAGGGCCACCTCCAGGTCGATCAGCCAGGGGGGCACCAGGTAGCGCCACGTTGACTGGAGCAGGATCAGCTGACCCGAGTCGCCGTCCAGCGTGCGGATCGCCTCGACCCCGCGCGAGAGGCGGCGCTCGAAGTACTGGGCGATCATCGGGGTGTCGCGGAAGCCGGGGGAGTCGCGCAGGACGACGACGGTGGAGCCGTCCACGCGCCCGGCGAACAGCACCGCGATGTCGCCCAGCGGCGGGCCCCGGCGGTGCGACCGCCATGCCTTGCCCGCGCGGCGCAGCAGGGCCCGGTCGCCGCGCAGTTCGCCCTGGGTCGGCCAGTTCTGCAGGGACGGGACGTCGTCGCGCCTCCAGCGTCCGGCGTCCACCAGGAGGGGGTCGCCGGAGCGGCGGCCGTCGTGCAGCTCCACGTACGCGGCGACTCCGCAGAGCAGCGTCACGGCCAGGGTGAGCGCCAGGCCCGCTCGCCAGCGCGGAGAGAGGGACGGCGGTGGCCGCAGCCGCATGAGCGTCGGGTCGAACGCGCGCAGTTCGGCGCGCTGCTCGGCGGCGTCCAGCCCGGTTCCGGTGTCGGCGGCCGCCAGCGTGGCGTCGACGTCCCAGGCGCTGACCATGAGGTCGGCGTTCAGCTCGGCGCTCACCTCGGGCGGGGTCAGGCCCTCGGCGCGGCTCAGCAGGTACACCAGGCGCTCGTGCCGCGACATCGCGTGCAGCATCGTGCGCACCGGCCCGGGGGGTGCGGGCACCCGTTCGAGGAAGATCCATCGGAGGCGGAGCCCGTGCCGCGCGACCGGCGCGGTCAGCAGCTCGACCGCCAGCCGGTGCCGCAGCGCGACATACGGGTCGCCGGGAGGGCGCGTGCCGCGCGCGGAGCGGCGTACCGTGCGCCGTGCCGCGGTCAGGACCGCGTCGGGACCGGCCTTTCCGTCGTCCAGCGCCAGATAGGCCAGCCGGACGAGGTCCGGGTAGCGGTCTCGCAGTGCGGACCGGATCGATGATCGCACCGGCCCACCTCCCGATTGCGGGCCATCCCGCTTACCCCGCATTGTCCGCACATCGGGAGGCGCCGTCCAGCAGGTCAGATGCGACGCAGGCGCACGCGCCGCACGCTGTGGTCGCGCCCCTTGTGCAGGACGAGCGTCGCGCGAGCCCGTGTCGGCAGGATGTTGGAGACCAGATTGATCTCGTTGATGTCGCGCCAGACCTTCTGCGCGAACGCCGCCACCTCGTCCTCGTCGAGGTGGGCGTACTTGTGGAAGAACGAGCGCGGGTCGGTGAACGCGGTGCGGCGCAGGGCGAACAGCCGCTCCAGGTACCACTGGCGGATGTCCTCGATCCGGGCGTCCACGTAGATCGAGACGTCGAAGAAGTCGGCGACGCCGAGTGCCCCGGCCGGGGGCGCCTGCAGGACGTTGAGGCCCTCGACGATCAGGATGTCCGGTCGCCGGACGGTCTGGCTGCCCCCGGGGACGATGTCGTACTCCAGATGCGAGTAGACCGGGATCTTCGCCTCGGCCGCGCCCGCCTTGATCGAGGACACGAACCGGACGAGCGAGCGCCGGTCGTAGGACTCGGGGAAGCCCTTGCGGTCCATGATCCCGCGCTCGCTCAGGACCGCGTTGGGGTAGAGGAAGCTGTCGGTGGTGACCAGTTCGACGCTGGGGTGTTCGGGCCAGCGGGCCAGCAGGGTGCGCAGCACTCGGGACGTGGTCGACTTGCCCACCGCGACGCTGCCCGCGACGCCGATGATGAACGGGGTGGGTCGCACCGTCTCGCCGAGGAACCCGCCGACGGTGTCGCGCAGACCCCCGTCGGCCAGGAAGAACAGGTTGAGCAGGCGCGAGAGCGGGAGGTAGACCTCCTCGACCTCGGCGATGTCGATGGGGTCCTTGAGCCCGCGCAGCGCGTCGAGCTCGCCGGGCGTCAGGGGCAACGGGGTGTTCTCGCGCAGCGCCCGCCAGGCGTCGCGCGACAGCTCCACATAGGGGCTAGGCACGGTGTCCCATCCGGTCGTCATGGTTGAACAGTAACCATCGCACCGGCTGGCCTCTGACGGTTCACCCGCCGTACACGCTGCCGACGGACGCCGTCCGCGGGATCGGCCGCGCTTCCATTCCCGCTGGCCAGCCTTGCACCGGGGGCTCGTGGATAGCTAATAAGCTTGCCGCCATGTGCGGAATCGTGGGTTACGTCGGGTCCAAGCCGGCGCTTGAGGTCGTGATCGAGGGTCTCGCCCGGCTGGAGTACCGAGGCTACGACTCGGCCGGCGTCGCGGTGCTGGCCAACGGGAGGCTGGCCACCGCCAAGCGCGCCGGCAAGCTGATCAACCTGCGCAAGGCGCTGGAGGAAGGGCCGCCGCCCGCGGGCACTCTGGGCATGGGACACACCCGTTGGGCGACCCACGGCGCCCCCAACGACCGCAACGCCCACCCGCACACCGACTGCTCCGGCGCCCTCGCCGTGATCCACAACGGGATCATCGAGAACTTCGCCGCGCTCCGGGCCGAGCTGGAGGAGGCCGGGCACGGGCTGGCGTCCGACACCGACACCGAGGTCGTGGCGCACCTGCTGGAGGACGAGCTCAAGGCGGGCGGCGACCTGGCCGCGGCCATGCGGCGCGTCTGCCGGCGGCTGGAGGGCGCGTTCACCCTGGTGGCCGTGCACGCGGGCGACCCCGACCTGGTGGTCGGCGCCCGCCGCAACTCGCCGCTGGTGGTCGGCGTCGGCGATGGCGAGAACTTCCTGGCCAGCGATGTGGCGGCGTTCATCGCCCACACGCGCGACGCGATCGAGCTCGGCCAGGACCAGGTCGTCGAGCTGCGCGCGTCCGGCGTGACCGTCACCGACTTCGAGGGCCGTCCCGCCGAGGTCAAGGAGTACCACGTCGACTGGGACGTGTCGGCCGCGGAGAAGGGCGGCTACGACTACTTCATGCTCAAGGAGATCGCCGAGCAGCCCAAGGCGGTCGCCGACACCCTGCTCGGCCGCATCGGCACCGACGGGCGGCTGACGCTGGACGAGATGCGCATCTCCGACCAGGAGCTGCGCGAGGTCGACAAGATCATCATCGTGGCGTGCGGCACGTCCTACCACGCGGGCCTGATCGCCAAGTACGCGATCGAGCACTGGGCCGGGCTGCCCTGCGAGGTCGAGCTGGCCAGCGAGTTCCGCTACCGCGACCCGATCCTGAGCCGCACCACGCTGGTCATCGCGATCTCCCAGTCCGGCGAGACGATGGACGCGCTGATGGCCGTCCGGCACGCCCGCGAGCAGCACGCCAAGCTGCTGGGCATCTGCAACGTCAACGGCTCCACCCTGCCCCGCGAGTGCGACGGCGTGCTCTACACCCACGCGGGCCCCGAGATCGCGGTCGCGTCCACCAAGGCGTTCCTGACCCAGCTCGTCGCGGTCTACCTGATCGCGCTCTACCTCGGCCAGGTGCGCGGCACCAAGTGGGGCGACGAGGTCTTCGCCATGATCCAGCTCCTGGAGCGGATGCCGGAGAAGGTGGAGAAGGTCCTGGAGACGATGGAGCCGGTCCGCGAGCTGGCCCGGTCGCTGTCCGGCGAGCGCAGCGTGCTGTTCCTGGGCCGCCATGTCGGGTTCCCGGTGGCGCTCGAAGGCGCGCTCAAGCTCAAGGAGCTGGCCTACATGCACGCCGAGGGCTTCGCGGCGGGCGAGCTCAAGCACGGCCCGATCGCGCTGATCGAGGAGGGCCTGCCGGTCATCGTGGTCGTGCCGCCGCGCGCCCGCGACGTCCTGCACGACAAGATCGTCTCCAATATCCAGGAGATCCGCGCCCGGGGCGCCCGCACCATCGTGATCGCCGAGGACGGCGACACCTCGGTCGAGCCCTACGCCGACACGCTGATCAGCGTCCCGGCCGTCCCGACGCTCCTCCAGCCGCTGGTGACGACCGTCCCGCTCCAGGTCTTCGCGTGCGAGCTGGCCACCGCCAAGGGCCACGACGTCGACCAGCCCCGCAACCTGGCCAAGTCGGTCACGGTCGAGTAACACCGGCAACCGCGCGTCCGCCGTCCGCGTCACAGGGAGATCAATCCCCCTGGAGGTGACGCGGTGGCGTATCCGCCGGTACCCGCGATCGAGGTCCACGCGGTGACCCGCTCCTTCGGGACGGAGTTCGCCCTGCGCGGGCTGAACCTCACCGTCCCGTATGGCGAGGTCACCGCCCTGGTCGGTCCCAACGGCGCGGGCAAGACCACGCTGCTGCTCATCCTGGCGACGCTGATGGCCCCGGACCGCGGGCACGTCCGCGTCGCCGGGTACGACCCCGTCACCCAGCCCGAGCTGGTACGCGGCTCGCTCGGCTGGATGCCCGACACGTTCGGCGTGTACGACCAGCTCACGGTGGACGAGTACCTCGGCTTCTTCGCCGACGCCTACCGGCTGCCCGCCGCCGAGAAGGCCGCCCGCGTCCGGGCGCTGCTGGCGCTCGTCCATCTCGACGAGTATCTGGGACGTCCCGTCCACGTGCTGTCGCGCGGCCAGAAGCAGCGGCTCGGCGTGGCCCGCTCGCTGGTGCACTCGCCCCGCGTCCTGCTGCTGGACGAGCCCGCCTCCGGCCTCGACCCGCGCTCGCGCGTCGAGCTGCGCGACCTGCTGCGGTCGCTGGCCGCCCAGGGCGTGGCCGTGCTGGTCTCCAGCCACATCCTGAGCGAGCTGGAGGAGATCGCCGACCGGGTCGTCCTGGTGGATCACGGCCTGACCGTCGGCGAGCACCGCATGGCCGACCTGATGGGCGGCAGCGCGATGGGAAGCCGCTGGCGGATCCGCACCCTCGGCCCGCCGGACGACCTGAAGACCTTCCTGGACACCCGCCCCGGCGCCGGGACGGTGACCGCCCTGCCCGGCGGCGTCGAGGCCGGGCCCCTGACCGACACCGAGGCCGCCGACCTGCTCGGCGACCTCGTCACCGGCGGATTCAAGATCGTCGGCTTCGGGCCGTCCGAGAGCGCGCTGGAGTCGGCGTACATGGCGATGACGGAGAACCGGCGATGAGCGTGCACGGTATCGGCCTGGTGGCCAGGCAGGAACTGCGGACCCGGCTGCGGACCGGCCGCTGGCGCGTCCTGATGGGAGTCTGGTTCGCCCTGGTCAACGGGCTGGCGCTGCTCTTCCGCATCTCGCTGGAGGCGGGCGACACCTCCTCGTTCGGCGAGCTCGGCATCCCGATGTTCGGCGGCGTCCTGCTCGGGGTGCTGGTGCTGACCCTGATGGTCGTCCCGGCCCTGGGCGCCCAGTCGATCAACGGCGACCGCGAGCGCGGCACCCTCGCGGTCCTGCAGACCACCCGGCTCACCCCGCTCGACATCACGCTGGGCAAGTTCGCCGCGGCCTGGGGCACGGGCCTGGTCGTGCTCGCGTTCACGCTGCCGTCGGTGCTGTGGCCCGTCCTCGAAGGCGCCATCGGCATCGGCCGCGCCGTGGTCGTCCTGACCGTGGTCGCCCTGCTGATCGGCGTCATCTGCGCGATCTCCCTGGGCTGGTCCGCGCTGATGGTCCGCAGCATCACCTCGGTCCTGATGTCGTACCTGACCGTCTTCTTCCTGCTGGTCTGCACGCCGCTGCTGTTCGGCATCTCGCTGGCCTTCACCGAAGACGACAGCGCCCGCTACTCCCGCTCCCAGCCCGAGCAGGTCTGGTGGATGCTGGCCCCCAACCCGGTGGTGATCCTCGCCGACGCGGCGCCCCGCCTGGATGAACGCATCGTCGTCCGAGGCGACTACACCTACACCGAGTCCCCGGACGACCCCCTGGGCGACATCGGCCGCGAGGTCCGCAAGACCCGCTCGGGCCGCAGCAGCTACTCCTACTCCCGCTACAAGGACGAAGCCGGCCCCGTATGGCCCTACGGCCTGGCCTTCAACCTGCTCCTGGCCGGAGGCGCCCTCTTCATCGCCAGCCGCCGCCTCCGCACCCCGGCCCACACCATCCCCAAGGGCGTCCGCCTAGCCTGACCCCCACCCAATCCAACCCAGCGTGGGCTGCTGGGGTGTGGGCGGGGTGCGGGCCCGGAGGGCCGGGCCCGCGGGGTGGTGTGGTCGCCGGGCGGTTCCTTTCGTTTGTGGGGTCCGTCCTCCGTCGCGTTCCCCTCCGTGTCAGGCCCTCTCAGGCAAGGTCGAATCCTCCGGCCCGTGCCCGGGCCATGAACGTCCGCCACTCCGCGGGAGCGAAGCGGAGCACCGGGCCGTTCTCGTCGTCCATGCCATCCCTGACCGCCACGCCCGCGCCGGTGGTCGGAGCCAGTTCGACACAGCCGTTGTTGGCCTGGCAGCGAGCGCTCTTCCGCCAGTGGTTCAGGGATGTCGCCTCGGAACGCATCCCACCTCCAAGTCATGCTTAGTCGGAGATATCCGGCCTCATTGCCACCCACTTTCGTACCCGTTGTCAACGGGGACCATCGAACATCCCGTGTTCGACGCGACCGCGGGACCGTGGTCTGTGCGTTGTTTGTGAAACGGTCGCGTCTGAGGGGCGGGACGCCGAGCGGGGATATACCGCCGTCACCACCGTTTTATGACCGCGAGGGCACATGTCTACGTGGTCCTGTTCACCTATCCCCGAATCGGGGATGATCTGAAACTCTCAGTTTCCGTGGGCCCGCCGGAAACTCCCCGAAAACGAGAGGGGCACCGCCCTTACGGCGGTGCCCCTCGTCGTTCGCCTTCGTCAGTGCGGCAGGTCGTGGAGCCCGCGCTTGATCCGATCGGTGAAGTCGCTCCATTCGCCCGTCGAGAACGCCAGCACGGGGCTGGCTTCGGCGAACTTGGCGTCCCGGGCCGCGATGGTGCCGGCCGGGCCGATGGCGGCGACTTCGACGCATGTGCCGTTGGCAGCGCAGCGGCTGCCCTTGCGCCAGGAGATCGGAGCGTTGTCCGAGGATTCCACGCGATATCCTTTGTGGTTGAGCGTTGATGGATTGAATTCTTTTACTGCCAGTGGTCGAGAGACGCTCCGATGAACCGTCGGGATTGCTCGTGGTCCAGCGCAGCCTCGGCCAGTGTCTGGTATGCGAGACGATACATGTGCGTCGTCATCTCGTCCTCGAAATGGCTGACCGCAAGGCTCTCGGTGTGGACGATATCGGGGAAGATCACGTCGTGTACTGGCGCGAATTCAAGGAGTGTGAAAGATCCCTCCATGACGGGGTGCGGCCCGTTGAGTGGAAGAACCCGAAGGCTCACGTGGGGGAGTTCCATTACGGAGAGCAAATGCTGGATCTGCGCCCGCATCACGGGCGCGGCCCCGACCCGGCGGCGCAGCACCGACTCGTCGATGACGACCGCGAATCCGGCGAGCGAGTGGGAGGACGTCAGGATGCTCTGGCGGCGCATCCGCACCTCGACCCGCCGGTCGATCTCGCGCGGCGGGGTGGTGGCGATCGCGTTCCAGCCGGAGATGACCTCGCGGGCGTAGTCCTCGGTCTGCAGGAGACCGGGGATGTTGTGCGTCTCCCACTGCCTGATGGCGGTGGCCTCGGCCTCCATCGCGATGTAGTCGGGGTACCCGCCGATCAGGTCGCGGTACTCCTCCCACCAGCCCTTCTCGGCGGCGTCGTGCGCGAGCGCGATCAGCTCGTCCTGGTGGGGCCCGTTCACCTGGTAGAGCTCCAGCAGCCGCCGGATGTCCAGGATTTTGGCACCGGTGCGGGCGTTCTCGATGCGGCTGACCTTCGCCGTCGACCACGTCAGCCGTTCGGCCACCTCGTCCCCGGTGAGCCCGCGCTGTTCGCGCAACCGCCGCAATTCCGCGGCCAGCCGCCGTTGCCGGACAGAAGGACGTGGGGATGCGCTCATTTCTGGGCCTCTCCCGCCCGACGGAGTCCTGTGTCCAAGGTATGTACTCGCGGCCTACAAAACCACAGTCACCAGCACGCCAGTCATGAATCCGCGCGCGTGGCGCCGCCATTATTTCCCGGCCGAGCGGGCCCTTGCCCGGCCGGGGGGCGGCTGCGGGTTGCGGGGGTGAAATCGGGGGGTGGCGTGGCAGGGTGGGGGAGTGATCGTTGGTGTGGGGATCGATGTGGTGGACGTCGAGCGGTTCGGGCGGTCGCTGGAGCGGACGCCGGGGCTGCGGGTGCGGTTGTTCACCGAGGTGGAGCGGGAGATGGCGGTGCGGTCGCTGGCGGCGCGGTTCGCCGCCAAGGAGGCGCTGGCCAAGGCGCTGGGAGCGCCCGGTGGGCTGCTGTGGACGGACGCCGAGGTGCGGCGGGAGCCCTCCGGACGGCCCGTGCTGCACGTCGCGGGGACGGTCGCCGCGGCGGCGGCCGAGCGCGGCGTCGAGAACTGGCACATCTCGCTCAGTCATGACGGTGGCATCGCCACCGCGGTCGTGATCGCGGAAGGGAGCCTCCGATGAGGTACGCGCACGAGGTCGGCAAGGTCCGGGCGGCGGAGCGGGCCCTGATGGCCAGGCTTCCGGACGGGACGCTCATGCGCCGCGCGGCGACGGGGCTGGCGTCGGTCTGCGCCTCGCTGCTGCCCCGGGTCTACGGCGCCCGGGTCGTCCTGCTGGTGGGCGGGGGCTCCAACGGGGGCGACGCGTTGTACGCGGGGGCCGACCTCGCGCGGCGGGGCGCGCGGGTCGTGGCCGTGGTCGCCGGGTCGAAGATCCACACCGGGGGCCTGGACGCGTTGCGCGCCGCGGGCGGCCGGGCGGTCGACGACCCCGGGGACGAGATCGAGGACGCCGACCTGATCATCGACGGCCTCACCGGGATCGGCGGCATGGGCGCGCTCCGCGAGCCGCACGCCACGCTGGCCGGACGGGCCTCGGCGGCCACCGGCCTGGTCGTCGCCTGCGACGTGCCGAGCGGGGTGGACGCCAGCACCGGACGGGTGGACGGCGCCGCCGTGCGGGCCGACGTCACCGTCACGTTCGGCACCCACAAGCCGGGCCTGCTGATCGACCCCGGCGCCTCGCACTGCGGCGTGGTCGAGCTCGTCGACATCGGGCTCGGCGGCGACCTGCCCGACCCGGACGTGGTGGCGTCCAGGCCGACCGACGTGGAGCCGCCCGAGCCGCTGCCCGAGTCCGACAAGTACCGGCGGGGCGTGGTCGGCGTCCTGGCCGGGAGCGACGAGTACACCGGCGCGGCCGTGCTGAGCACGGGCGGCGCGGTGCGCGGGGGCGCGGGCATGGTGCGTTTCGCGTCGGTCGCGCACCCGGTGGAGCTGGTGCGGCAGCGCTGGCCCGAGGCGGTCACCACGGTGGTGGAGCCCGGTTCGATCGAGGGCGTCGGACGCGTCCAGGCGTGGGTCGTGGGGCCGGGGCTCGGCACGGGCGAGGCGACCGAGGCGCTGCTGGAGGCCACGCTGGGCACCGACCTGCCGGTGCTGGTGGACGCCGACGGCCTGACGGTCCTGGCCCGGCGCCCCGAGCTGCTGCGCCGCGCGGCCCCGACCGTGCTCACCCCGCACGCGGGGGAACTGTCGCGGCTGATCGGCGCCGACCGGGAGGCGATCGAGGCGCGGCGGCTGGAGCACGTGCGGCTGGCGGCGTCGCGGCTGTCGGCGACGGTGCTGCTCAAGGGGTCGACGACGCTGGTCGCCGAGGAGGACCGTCCCGTCCGGGTCAACCCGACCGGGACGCCCCGGCTCGCCACGGCGGGCACGGGCGACGTGCTGTCCGGGCTGATCGGCGCCCTGCTGGCCAACGGCATGGCGGCGCTGGAGGCCGCCGCCGGCGGCGCCTACCTGCACGGGCTCGCGGCCCGCATCGCCTCGGTGGACGACGCCCCGATCAGCGCCGACGACGTCGTGGCCGCGCTGCCCGACGCGTTCAGGACGCTGATCTGAACCCGTCACCGGACGATCGCGTCGAACAGAGCGGGCGGACAATGCACCGCTCACCGTCTCGGGAGCGGCACACTGGGTGACTATGAACAGCTTGAACGGGCCAGCGCAGGCACGCGTCGACCTCGGCGCCATCAGCGACAACATCTCCCTGCTGCGAGAGCGCGCGGGGAGCGCCGAGGTCATGGCCATGGTGAAGGCCGAGGCCTACGGGCACGGCCTGGTCCCGGCGGCGCGGGCGGCGCTGGCCGGGGGCGCCACCTGGCTGGGCGTCGCCAAGCTGGCCGAGGCGCTGCGGCTGCGCGACGAGGGCGTCACCGGCGTCCGGACGCTGGTCGGCGTGGGCGTGCCGGGTGAGCCCTGGGAACGGGCGGTGGAGCGGGACGTCGACCTCACGGCCGGGGCGCTCTGGCAGCTCGACGAGTTCGCGGTCGCGGCCGAGCGGGCGGGCAGGCCCGCGCGGGTGCATCTGAAGGCCGACACGGGCATGACCCGGGGCGGTTCGGGCCAGGACGACTGGCCCGCGCTCGTCGAGGCGGCGCTGGCCGCCGAGGCGTCCGGACGGGTGCGGGTGGCGGGGCTGATGTCGCACTTCGCGTGCGCCGACGAGCCGGGCCACCCGTCGGTCGCGCGCCAGCTGGCGCTGTTCACCGAGATGGTCGAGCACGCGGAGAAGGCCGGGCTGCGGCCCGAGGTCCGGCACCTGGCCAACTCGGCGGCGACGCTGACGCTGCCCGAGGCCCGGTTCGACCTGGTGCGGCCCGGCATCGCGACGTACGGCCTGACGCCCATTCCCGAGGCCGGGACGTTCGGGCTCCGTCCGGCGATGACGCTCACCGCCGACGCGTCGATGGTCAAGCGGGTTCCGGCGGGCAGCGGCGTCTCCTACGGCCATACCTACACCACCGATCGGGAGACCAATCTGGCCGTCGTCCCGGCAGGGTACGGCGACGGGATTCCCCGGCACGGCTCCAACGTGCTGGAGGTGCTCGCGGCCGGCGCACGCCGCCGCGTGGCCGGACGGGTCTGCATGGACCAGTTCGTCATCGACCTGGGGGACGACGTCCTGGCGGCCGGTGACGAGATCGTCCTGTTCGGGCCCGGCGATCGAGGGGAACCGACCGCTCAGGAGTGGGCGGACGCGCTCGGCACGATCTCGTATGAGATCGTCACCCGGATCGGTTCCCGGGTTCCACGGGTGTACGAGAACGGTCCGCAGTAGAGGGGGCGGCATGGACGCAAGAAGCAAGCGCATCGCCGGCATCGCCGGGATCGTGGCCGGAGTCGGCGCGGCGGGCGTGGGCACGGCCGTCGGGCTGCGCAAGCTGGCGGTCGGGCGCGTGCGGCTGCGTCCCGACCCCGACGCCGACGAGCCGTTCGGCGAGTTGCGGGGCCGGGCGCTGACCGTCCTGGCCGACGACGGGCTTCCGCTGCACGTGGAGGTTCAAGGCCCGGACGACGCGCCGCTGACCGTGGTGTTCTGCCACGGCTTCGCCCTCAACCAGGACAGCTGGCACTACCAGCGCCGCGACCTGGCCGGGAACCTGCGGATGGTGTTCTGGGACCAGCGCAGCCACGGCCGTTCGGGGCGTAGCAAGCCCACCCACGCGACCATCGACCAGATCGGCGAGGACCTCTACGCGGTGCTGCGCGCGACGGTCCGCCCGGGGGCGACGGTGGTGCTGGCCGGGCACTCCATGGGCGGCATGTCGATCATGGCGCTGGCGGCTCGCCGCCCCGAGCTGTTCGACCGTTCCGACCGGTCCGAGGGGTCCTTCGACATCGCGGCCGTGGCGCTGGTGAACACCTCCAGCGGCGGGCTGGCCGAGCTGACCATGGGGCTGCCGATGGTGCTGGCCAAGGTCGTCCGGCCGCTGGCGCCCCGCACGCTGCGGGGGCTGGGACGCCAGGCGCCCCTGGTCGACCGGGCCCGGGGTCTGGGCGCCGACGTGGCCTTCATGATCACGCGCAAGATGGCCTTCGCCGACAAGCACGTGAGCCCGACCGTGGTCGACTTCCTGGAGACGATGATCCGCACGACCCCGATCGACGTGATCGCGGAGTTCTACCCGGCGCTGATGGCCCACGACAAGGAGGCCGCGCTGGCGACGCTGGCCCCGGTGCCCGTGCTGGTGCTGGCGGGCGGGGAGGACAAGGTGATCCCGGTCGAGCACGCGCGGCGGCTGGCCGAGGCGCTGCCCGAGGCCGAGTACGTCGAGATCGGCGACGCCGGGCACGTGCTCCCGCTGGAGTACCCGGGTGTGGTGACGGGTGGGCTGCGCCGGTTGGTCGACCGGGTCCGCTCCGAGATCATCGAGAGGTCGGCGTGAGCGGACCGGTCGTGCTGACCGTCCCGACCGCGACGGCGATGCGCGAGCTCGGGCTGCGGCTCGGCGCGGCGCTGCGGTCCGGCGACCTGGTGGTGATGACCGGCGACCTGGGCGCGGGCAAGACCACGCTCACCCAGGGCATCGGCGAGGGACTGAAGGTGCGGGGCCCGATCACCTCGCCGACCTTCGTCATCGCCCGCGTGCACCCGTCGCTGGGCGGCGGCCCGCCGCTGGTCCACGTCGACGCCTACCGGCTGGGCGGGTTCGCCGAGCTGGACGACCTCGACCTCGACGCGTCCGCCGAGGACGCGGTGACGATCGTGGAGTGGGGCGCCGGGCTGGCCGAGGGCCTGGCCGACGACCGGCTCGACGTGGTCATCTCGCGCGGCGGCCAGGACGCGGGCGAGGAGCGCCGCGTCGAGCTCACCGGGTTCGGCGCGCGCTGGGCCGCTCTCCCCGAGCTTTTCGGCTGATCGGCCCCGGGCGGGACGGGCCGCCCGCCGCAAGATCACTATCGACACCGCGTCCGATACGAGAAACTCTCGGCTTTTTCTGCAGGTGGGCCCAGCTCCAGTTTGTGTGACATGACGTACTCTTTGCCGGGATGAACCGCATTTTTTAGACATTGATCAACTTTTGGTGCAAAGCGGGAGTCGGTTCCGGTGAGTGGTAGCCATCGCAGCGGGAGTCATCGCGCCGCGCGTGATCGCGGCACCCGTCGCGGCCCGGCGTTCGTCGTGGGCGCCGTGGCCATCGGCGCGGCCGTCTGCGTCCTGGCGGCGTTCGCCATCCTGACCGGCCTCGGCATGGGCGACGACCCCGAGGGCGAGGGACGGGTCGTCGGCCACGACGCGCCCGCCACCGACAACACCCCCCTGGCCAAGTCCGACCGCACGATCGTCCCCGACGCGTGCGAGCTGCTGAGCCGGCAGGTCGCCGACAAGCTCGCACCCGGCGCCGACCGCACCCAGGCCGACAACTACCAGAGCAGCGACCGGCAGAACCAGTGCGTGTGGGGCGCCTACACCGGCGACCGCAAGCGCCAGCTCACCGTGGAGCTGCGGGCCGTCGCCGCCGCCGCGGGCCAGAGCGCCGCGGGCACCGCCTCGCGGACGTTCCAGACCGAGCGCGCCGCCGACGAGTCGGGCAAGGCCCTGGTCAGCGGGCAGGAACTGACCGAGAAGACCCGGCTCTCGGGCGTCGGCGAGGAGGGCTACGCCGTCTACAGCCTGGACGAGGGCCAGAGCTCCGGCGAGGCCGTCGCCAACGTCCGGGTCACCAACGTCCTGGTGACCGTGCACTACTCCGGCGGCGACAAGGACACCCCGTTGGCCGCCACCGCCGCCATGGACGGCGCCGTCGAGGCGGCCAAGAGCGTGATCGAGGCACTGAACGTCGGGTGAACCCCGGCCGTGACCGAGGGTGATGAGCCCTCCCGATCTGCATTAGGCTTTCAGTCCGTGCTGGTCTTGGCTTTCGACACCGCTACCGCCGCGGTCACCGTCGCGCTGTACGAGTGGACCCCGGGGGAGGGTGTGCGCCGCCGTGGTGCGGCCGAGTCGGTCGACCGGCGCCGCCACACCGAGCTCCTCACGCCGTCCATCGCCGAGGTTCTGGCCGAGGCCGGGGCGGCCCCGGCCGATCTGAGCGCGATCTCCGTCGGCGTGGGCCCCGGGCCCTTCACCGGCCTGCGGGTCGGGCTGGTCACCGCGCGGGCCATGGGCGAGGCGCTGCGCGTCCCGGTCCACGGCGTGTGCACCCTCGACGTCCTGGCGTGGGCCTCGGGCCGCGACGAGCCCTTCGCCGTGGCGACCGACGCCCGCCGCAAGGAGGTCTACTGGGCCAGGTACGAGGCCGCGGCCGTCCGCTCGACCGGCCCGCATGTCGGGCCGCCCGGCGACGTCCGCGACGGTCAACCGGACGACCTGCCGGTCATCGGCGAGGGCGCGGCGCTCTACCCCGAAGACCTCGGCGGCGCGCCCGGCCAGGAGCCGCTGCCGCTGCTGCCCGCCGCCACCGCGCTGGCCGAGCTGACCTGCGTCCGCCTCTCGGGCGCTCCCGGGCCAGGGTTGCTGCCGCCCGAGCCCCTGTACCTGCGGCGTCCCGACGCCAAGGAGCCCGGCCCGCGCAAGAAGGTGACACCTCGGTGAGCGGCGCGGTGTCGTTCCGGACGATGACCATGGCCGATCTCCCGGTCGTGCACCGGCTGGACGGCGAGCTGTTCCCCGAGGACACCTGGAGCGAGGAGATGTTCCGCGGTGAGCTGGCCGACCAGCCCCGCACCCGCCACTTCGTGGTCGCCGAGTCCGAGGGCGGCGAGATCGTCGGGTACGCGGGCCTGGCCGCGGCGGGCGGGCAGGCCGACGTCCAGACCATCGGCGTCCGCGCGAGCCGCCGCGGCGAGGGCATCGGGGCCGCGCTGCTGACCGCGCTGCTCGACGAGGCCGGGCGCCGCCGCAGCGAGGCGGTGTTCCTGGAGGTCCGCGCCGACAACGCCCCGGCGCTGCGCCTGTACGAACGGTTCGGCTTCGAACCCGTCGGGGTCCGCAAACGCTACTACCAGCCGTCCGGGGTGGACGCGATCGTGATGTGCCGCAGGCTTCGCGTCGCCCGCCCTCCGGTCGGCTTCTCCCGAGAGGCATAGATGCTGAGCGACTCAGAGCCGCTGGTGCTGGGGATCGAGACCTCCTGCGACGAGACCGGCGTCGGGATCGTCCGCGGGCACACGCTGCTGGCCGACGCGATCGCCTCCAGCGTGGAGCAGCACGCCAGGTTCGGCGGCGTGGTGCCCGAGGTGGCCTCCCGCGCCCATCTGGAGGCGATGACCCCCACCGTCGAGCGGGCGCTGGCCGACGCCGGGGTGGGCTTCCAGGACATCGACGCGTTCGCCGTCACCGCGGGCCCCGGTCTGCCGGGCGCGCTGATGGTCGGGGTGGCCGCGGCCAAGGCCTACGCGCTCTCGCTCGGCAAGCCGCTGTACGGTGTCAACCATCTGGCCGCGCATGTGGCCGTCGACCAGCTCGAACACGGCCCGCTGCCCAAGCCGTGCGTGGCGATGCTGGTGTCGGGCGGGCACTCCTCGCTGCTGCTGGTGCCGGACGTGGCCACCGACGTCCGGCCGCTGGGCGCGACGGTCGACGACGCGGCGGGCGAGGCGTTCGACAAGGTCGCCCGGGTTCTCGACCTGGGCTTCCCCGGCGGCCCGGCCATCGACCGCCGCGCCCGCGAGGGCGACGCGGCCGCGATCGCGTTCCCGCGCGGCAAGTACGACGACGGCACCTACGACTTCTCCTTCTCGGGGCTCAAGACCGCCGTGGCGCGCTGGGTCGAGGCCCGCGAGCGCGCGGGCGAGCCCGTTCCCGTGGAGGACGTCGCGGCCTCGTTCCAGGAGGCGGTCGTCGACGTCCTCACCCACAAGGCGCTCAAGGTGTGCCGCGACAACGGCGTCACCGACCTGCTGGTCGGCGGCGGGGTGGCGGCCAACTCGCGGCTGCGCGCCATGGCCCGGGAACGCTGCGAGGCCGCCGGGGTCAGGCTGCGCGTGCCGCGTCCCGGCCTGTGCACCGACAACGGCGCGATGGTGGCGGCCCTGGGCTCGGAACTGGTCGCCTCCGGCCTGGCCCCCTCGGAGCTCGACCTGCCCGCCGACTCCAGCCTGCCGATCGAGTCGATTAGGCTCTGAGCCGGGCGACCTCGATTTACAGCAACCCTGCCAGGTAGTTCTCCAGCAGGGGGACGCGGGCCTCGTCGATGACGCGGCCGTCGTCCTCGGGCAGCAGGTCGAGCAGGCACCGGACGTCCCAGAACGGGTCGTGGGAGTGACCGCCCGACACCTGGTCGAAGGCCGAAAGGAAGCGGTCGGCGACGTCGGGCCCGTAGCGCAGCGCCAGATGAAGCCGCATGTGGGCGATGTCGACGGCGACCGGGCCGTAGGACGCGTCCGACCAGTCGACGATGCCGGTGAGCCGCCCGTAGGACCACAGGGTGTTGTCGGGGTGGTAGTCGCGGTGGATGAACCGCGAGGGCGCCTGTGGGGCGGGCCCAGCGGCGACCTCGAACGCGCGGTCCCACAGCCGGTGCCGGACGGCGTGCTTGGGCGGGAGCCGCTGGTCGAGCCGGTTGTAGGGGAAGTAGGGCGGCATGGACGGCGCGCCGCCCAGCGCGTGCACCGACAGCAGCCCGGCGGCCAGCTGGATGAGGTATTCGGGCAGGTCGTCGGGGGCGGGACGGGGCGGGTGCCCGACCAGGCGCGTGATCAGCAGGGCGGGGGCGTCGCAGTAGGCGCCGGCGGGATCGGCGGCGACCAGCGCGGGAGTCGGGATCTCGCACCCGGCCAGCAGGGCGAGGGCGGCGATCTCACGTTCGGGGGAGAACTCGGAGTCGCCGAACGGGCCGAGCGTGCCTCGGCCCCCCGGGTGGCGCGGCACCCAGCGGCGCAGGACGAGCCGGTGCGCGCTGCCCGACCGGCTCTCGACCAGCAGCGCGTGGTTGGCGTGGGCGGTGCCGCCCGCCAGCGGGCGGATCATCCGGACTTCGGCACCCCGGCCGAGGCACTCCTCGACCCAGCGCAGGGTCGAGCCGCTGGGCGGGGCGCCGATCTGGAGGCCGGAGGTGTGGCTCACGAGATCCATGAAAACGGATTCCGATGGGTGTTGGGAGTGATTTGACGAAGACGGAACGTAACAAAGGGCACGTCATCGACGTGCCGTGAATCTCCGGTTCCGGACCGGCGGTGGCGTCGCCGGACAAATCACCACGGGGCGGAAAGGGGCGGGGGAGGGATCGGGGGCCGGTGGCCACGGTGGGGCGCTCGGGGAGGAGCACCCCACCGTGTCCCCGTCAGTCCTTTCCTTCGCGGCGCGGGCGCAGGAGCGCCTCGGCCAGCGCGAGCATGGTCTCCTCCAGGGTGGAGAGCCGCTTGAGCACGTCCTCGTGGACCGCCGTCACCTGCTTGGTGACCTCGCTGTGCACGCTGTCGACCTTCTTGCCGACCTCGTGCTGCACGCCCTCGAAGCGCTTGCCCACCTCGGCGTGGACCTTGCCCATCTCGACCTGCACGGCCTCGGCTCTCTTGCTGACCTCGTCGTGCACGCCGTCGACGCGCCTGGCGAACTCCTCCTGGACGCCGCCGACCTTCTTGCTGACGTCCTCGTGGATGCTGCCCACCTGCTTGGTGACATCGTCGTGGATGTCCTCGATGCGCTTGGACACGTCGTCGTGCACGCCGGTGACCTGGCGCGACACCTCGTTGTGCACGGACTCCACCTGCTTGGTGACGTCGACGTGCACCGACTCGATGCGGCGGGAGACGATGTCCACCTGCGTGGTGAACTCCTCCAGGGCCCCGTCGACCTTCTTGGTGACCTCCTCGTGGATGCCCTCGATGCGCTTGCGCACATCCTCGTGTACGTTCTCGAACCGGCGGGAGAACTCGTCCATGCGCTTGGCGACGTCGCTGTAGGCCGTCTCGGCGATCTGCGACATCGTCGCCTTGACCTCGTCGCGGTCGGGCCGGGCGCGGAGCTCATCGATCAGCGGGTTCACCGCGTCGATCAGGTGCTTCTCCAGCGCGTCGAACCGGTCGCCGTACTCGATCACGGGCCGCTGCGAGAGCTCGTGCACCTTGCGGTGCAGCTCGGAGATCTCCAGCGTGGCGGGCAGCTGCCCGATCCGGTCGTTGACCCCGTCGATGCGGTCGTCGATGCCCTCGAAGCGGCCGTCGAGGCCGTCCAGCTTGCCCGACAGGCCCTCCAGGCGTCCGTCCAGGCCGTTCAGATGCCCGTCCAGGCCGTCCAGCCGGCCGCCGACCCCCTCGACCCGGCCGTTGACGGCCTCCAGGCCCTGCTCGACCCGCTCGGCCATCTCGCCCAGCGACTGGTCGACCCGGGTGGTGATCCCGTTGATCGAGTGTTCGAGCTTGTCGTTGCGGTGCCCCAGCTCGGCCAGCGACTTGTCCAGGCGGTTGAAGCGGACCGAGGCCGCCTCCATGCTGCCCTGGAGCTTGTCCAGCCGCTTGGTCATCTCCTCCATGCGCTGCGACGCCTGCCGCGTGGCGTCGGTGATGCCCTGCGCGGAGTCGATCACCGCCTGGAGGCGGGAGAGCCCCTCGTCGACGTTCTCGGCGACGACGCCGACATCGGCCCAGAGGGCGGGCAGCTCGGCGACCGGCTTGACCCGCTCGCCGACCGACTCGATGTGCTCGGCGAGCCCCTCGGCCCATTCGGGGGGCTTGCTCGACAGCTCGTCCACCTGCCCCCGGACGCTGTCGAGCTGCCCCGTCAGGCCGGTGAGCTCCCGCTCGCGCACCTCGCGGAGCAGCCACTCCATGCCTTCCAGCCGCTGGCGTATCTCATCCAGGACCTGACCCTGTGAGCGCTGTTCATAGACGTGGTCCTGCGCCGCACGGGCGAGCAACTCCCGCATCCGATCCGAGACCGGTTGACCCCCCGTCTGCAGGAAGTTGTGATTCGTTTCCACCCGATGCTCCTTCGTGTGCCGTCGCTATAAATAGTGCGCGGCAATGAATCGTGAAGGCCTCACTGTAGTGCTTGTGGAGGGCAGTTATAACGGGGAGCAGAGAACATTACGAGTTCTGTGGAATGCGCTTGATAATCCGAGTGGAGTGGAAGCTGGGCGATCATCACGAGTGGGACATTTTCCCTAGTTCGTACGGGGGTCGCCTGCCCGCGTTCCTGGGGGTTCTGGGCTCCGGGAGCCCTGGATCTTTCTCGGCGGCGGATCTTTCGGGCGTCGTTTCCCGGTGCCGCTCCATGAGACTGCCGCGTCCCGGCATTGGCCGCCGAGCGCAATGCCGGAATGAGGCCAGGATTTACTCTGCCGTGGCGCGCCCCCGGCCCTGCTCGGCGAACATCACGCGCACGAAGATCATTGGCGAATGATTAACGTCCGGGCACGGCGCGGGTGAGCAGCGCGACCGGCGCGGTGCCGACCCTGGTGACCACCACGGTGATCTCCGCGCCGCCGTATCCGGCGCCCTTGCGCCCGAAACCCAGGTCGCGCCGGAGCCGGTCGACATCGATCGCCGAGCCCCGTTTCTTGATCGTCAAGATGCCGATCTCGCGGCGCCGCAACTCCCGCTTGAGGCGCTTCACCGAGAACGGCATCACCTCGTCGATCGCGTAGGCGGCCGCGAACGGGGTCGGGCGCAGGACGTCGCCGGTGACGTAGGCGATGCGCGGGTCGGCCAGGCCCCCGCCGACCAGGTCGGCCACCTCGGCCACCAGATGCGCCCGGATGACGGCGCCGTCCGGCTCGTACAGGTAGGCGCCCCACTCACGCACGTCCGGGTCGCCGAGGCCCTCCTTCGGGGTCAGCGTCACCCCCGCCTCGCCGCCGGACGGCAGGAGGGTGGCCCTGCGGCGCTCCGTCCCGGCCAGCGCGCCGAGCCAGAGAGCCGCCTCCTTGACGTCGCCGCCCACCGAGATCCACTCGGCCTCGGCGCCCTCGGGGACGGCCTCGTGCGGGATCCCGGGCGCGACCTTGACGCACGCCCCGGGGACGTGGCCCGCCAGGTCGAGGACGGTGTCCAGCGGCGGCTCGTACGAGCGCGGGTCGAAGACGCGGCCGCGCGCGGTGCGGCGTCCCGGATCGGCGAACACGGCGTCGTAACCGGACGGGTCCGCCTCGGTCGCGTCGCCCTCCCGGACGGCCGCCAGGCCGTCCACGCCGAGGGCCGCGGCGTTGGCCCGCGCGACCTCGGCCGTCAGCGGGTCGAGTTCCACGCCGTCCCCGGGCAGGCCCGCGCGCGCTCTGGCGATCAGGTCGGCCCCGATGCCGCAGCCGAGCTCCAGCACTCGGTGAACGTTCCCCGAACTCTCTCCGGACGCGAGGAAACGGCGGGCCCGATGGGCGGCCACCTCCGCCCGCGTGGACTGCTCCAGACCGGCCGGTGTGAAGTACATGAGCGCGGCGTCCTGGCCGAATTTGGCCCGTCCGCGCTCCCGCAGCCGCACCTGGGTCAGCGCGGCCGAGACGAGCTCGGCCGGATGCCTGCCGCGCAGCCGCGACGCGGTCGCCAGCAGGCCGTTCTCGGTCACGTCGCCGGCCGCCGCCTCGGCGAGGACGGCCTGGCCATCCTCGGTGAGCAGGCCCCGGAACGCCTGAAGGTCCATATCCTGGACGCTATCCCCGGCGAGGCGCTCCGGGCGCCCCGTGTGGGACGCCGTGTCCGTGTTGACGCGTCCACGGTCACGGAATAGTCTCCGTAACTGGCACTCTCCCAGTGAGAGTGCCAACACAGCGACAAGGTCGGTCTGACACCCGCGACGGCAGGCCGGTCCAGGGTCGCCTCTTCTGCCACATGTGCGGCCGGCCTGCCGAGGCCGGCCGAGATCACCACCGAAGGGGAGGTCAGATCGTGACGACCGCCACCAAGGTCGCTCTCAAGCCGCTTGAGGACCGCATCGTCGTCCAGCCGCTCGAGGCCGAGACCACCACCGCGTCGGGCCTGGTTATTCCCGACACCGCCAAGGAGAAGCCCCAGGAGGGCACCGTCCTGGCGGTCGGCCCCGGCCGCGTGGACGACAAGGGCGACCGCGTGCCGCTCGACGTGAGCGTCGGCGACATCGTGCTGTACAGCAAGTACGGCGGCACCGAAGTCAAGTACAACAACGAGGAGTACCTCGTTCTCTCGGCGCGCGACGTGCTCGCGATCGTCGAGAAGTAAGTCACCGAGAACGAGTGATGCGCCGCCCCGGCCCCGCCCGCTTGCGGAGCGGCCGGGGCGGCTCGCGTTGAAGAGGAGATTTCCGCATGGCGAAGATCCTGGAGTTCGACGAGGACGCTCGCCGGGCCCTTGAGCGCGGCGTCAACGCTCTCGCTGACGCCGTCAAGGTGACCATCGGCCCGCGCGGCCGCAACGTGGTCATCGACAAGAAGTTCGGTGCGCCGACGATCACCAACGACGGTGTCACCATCGCCCGCGAGGTCGAGCTGGAGAACCCCTACGAGAACCTGGGGGCCCAGCTCGCCAAGGAAGTGGCGACCAAGACCAACGACATCGCCGGTGACGGCACCACCACCGCCACCGTGCTCGCGCAGGCCCTGGTCCGCGAGGGCGTCCGCAACGTGGCCGCCGGCGCCTCGCCGCTGGCGCTCAAGCGGGGCATCGACGCCGCCGCCCAGTACGTGTCCGACCAGCTCCTCAAGGTCGCCCGCGACGTCGAGGAGAAGGGCGAGATCGCGCACGTCGCGACCATCTCCGCCCAGGACGCCCAGATCGGCGAGCTGATCGCCGAGGCGTTCGAGAAGGTCGGCAAGGACGGCGTCATCACCGTCGAAGAGGCCCACACCTTCGGCCTCGAGCTGGAGTTCACCGAGGGCCTGCAGTTCGACAAGGGCTACCTGTCGCCGCACATGGTGACCGACGCCGAGCGCATGGAGGCCGTCCTGGAGGACGCCTACGTGCTCATCGTCGACGGCAAGATCTCCAACGTCCAGGAGTTCCTGCCGCTGGCCGAGAAGGTCGCGCAGACCAAGAAGCCGCTGCTGGTGGTGGCCGAGGACGTCGAGGGCGAGGCGCTGGCGCTGCTGGTGGCCAACAAGATCCGCGGCACCTTCACCTCGGTCGCGGTCAAGGCTCCCGGCTTCGGCGACCGCCGCAAGGCGATGCTCGGCGACATGGCCATCCTGACGGGCGGCCAGGTCGTCAGCGAGGCCATCGGCCTCAAGCTCGACACCATCGGCCTCGAGGACCTGGGCCGCGCCCGCCGCATCACCGTCACCAAGGACGCCACCACGGTCGTCGACGGCGTCGGTGAGACCAAGGACATCCAGGACCGGGTCAACCAGATCAAGGTCGAGATCGAGAACAGCGACTCCGACTGGGACCGCGAGAAGCTGCAGGAGCGCCTGGCCAAGCTGTCGGGCGGGGTCTGCGTGCTGCGCGTCGGCGCCGCCACCGAGGTGGAGCTCAAGGAGAAGAAGCACCGCCTTGAGGACGCCATCTCGGCGACCCGCGCGGCCATCGAGGAGGGCATCGTCTCCGGCGGCGGCAGCGCGCTGGTGCACGTGGCCAAGGCGGGCTTCGACGCCCTGGGCCTGTCCGGCGACGAGGCCACCGGTGCCGAGGCGCTGCGCCGCTCGCTGGTCGAGCCGCTGCGCTGGATCTCCGAGAACGCGGGCCAGGAGGGCTACGTCGTGGTCTCCAAGGTCCAGGAGCTGGACGCCGGGCACGGCTACAACGCCGCCACCGGCGAGTACGGCGACCTGATCGGCCAGGGCGTCATCGACCCGGTGAAGGTCACGCGTTCGGCGGTCACCAACGCCGCCTCCATCGCGGGCATGCTGCTCACCACCGAGGCGCTCGTCGTCGAGAAGCCGGAGGAGGCCGACGAGGCCGCCGCCGGCGGTCACGGCCACGGTCACGGTCACGGCCACTGATCACCGCGACGGTGACGGGGAGTACCGGTCACCGCGCGAGCTGATCTTCGTGCGTCCGGAAAGGCCCTCGCCCCCTTCGGGGCGGGGGCCTTCTCCGTGGACCACCGGACGCGGGGGTGAACGTCCGAGAAAGTCTTCCTAGCGACCAGGTGAGCGGTTTATAGCTAAATATTACCGTTTCGGAGGCTTTTTAACTACGTGGAGCGTTCGAGCCACCCCGATCCGTAGTACTGAGCCCGCCATCTCCGCACTGTGACCATTCCGTTGTCGTGCACAGTGGAGACAGGGACCTGCCCGCTGGGCATCATGCTCTACGTGACCGAGGGATGCTTCGCCGGGACGACGACCGCGCGCGCTGCCGAGCCCTCGGAGGGGCCGGCCCCTC
This sequence comes from Spirillospora sp. CA-294931, assembly GCF_050946795.1. GTDB lineage: Bacteria > Actinomycetota > Actinomycetes > Streptosporangiales > Streptosporangiaceae > Spirillospora. Next base: position 8,227,011 of record NZ_CP192006.1, on the reverse strand, counting down.
CGCAGCCCCGCGACGCTGGCCGTGGAACGCGCCCGCTCCGTGCCGCCAGGGCCGACGACGGCGACCTCAAGGAACTGACCAACCGCGCCGTCCAGGGTGACCCCAAGGCCATCGAGGTGCTGATCGGCCAGGTCCGTCCGATGGTCGTCCGCTACTGCCGTGCCCGCCTCGGCCGCGTCTCCGGCCAGTACCACATCGCCGACGACGTGGCCCAGGAGGTCTGCATCGCCGTCCTGTCCGCGCTGCCCCGCTACCGCGACATGGGACGTCCCTTCGCCTCCTTCGTCTTCGGCATCGCCGCGCACAAGATCGCCGACGCGCTGCGCAGCGCCGTCCGCGCGGCCGTGCCCACCGAGGACCTCCCCGACGGGCCGGACGACCGGCCCGGCCCGGAGGAGACCGTGGTGCGCTACATCGAGGCGCAGCGGGCCAGGGATCTGCTGACCCGCCTGCCCGAGCACCAGCGCGAGCTGGTGCTGCTGCGAGTGGTGGCGGGGCTGTCGGCGGAGGAGACCGGTAATGTGCTGGGCATGTCCGCGGGAGCGGTTCGAGTCGCGCAGCATCGGGCTCTGGCCCGGCTGCGCGCCATGGCGCGAGAGGAGTCGATCGCTTGACGGAACGGAGCCACGGCGCCCCGGATCCGGCAGAGCCTTCGAACCCCGGTTCCGTCCATGCGATTCCGGTGGCCCGCACGGATCTCGCCGAGGAGGCGCGCACCGACGCGATCTTCGACGAGCTCGCGGAGCGGCGCGTTGTCGCCTCGGCTGACCCCGCCGTCGGGCTGCTGCGCGCCCTGATCAGCGATGTCGAGGAGCGACCCAGGCTGGCCGCCGTGCGTCCGGCCGAGCCGCCCGCCGAACAACCCGAGGACGGCCCGCCCGAGCCCGGCCCCCGCCGCCGCGGCCCCCGCACGATCGTGGCGCTCGGCGTCGCGGGCATCGTGCTGGCCAGCACCGGCGTCGCCGCCGCGGGCGGCGGCCTGTCCGAGCCCGGCCCGGGGACGGCGGCCTCCGGCCGTCCCGAGGAGACCAGCAAGATCCGTATCCGGCACGGCGAGCCCTCGCCCGGCGAGGGCGGCGACCGGCTGGCGCTCGGTGGGCCTGGAGCGGTCCGCGACCGTGCTTCCGCACGTCCCGGCTTCCCCGCGTCGCCGCTTCCGGTGGGACGCCCCGACGCCCGCCCCGGAACGACCACGCCCGAGCAGCCCACGTGGCCGTCCGACGACGGTCAGGGCCTCCCGGGCCAGACCCCCGCGACGCCCGAGCAGCCCTCCGACGGCACCGACGACACCCCGCAGGGCCAGGAACCGCCCCCCAGCGTCGGCCCCGCAGGCGGCGATGACATCCCCCTGCCCCGTCCGGTGGGCAAGCCCCTCAAGCCCCCGCCGACCTCCCCGGAGGCCGAGCCCACCCCGTCTCCGGAACCAACCGACACCCCCAAGCCGATCCCGTCCGCCGAACCCACAACCGAAGTCGGTCCCACCCCCTTCGCCGAACCAACCGCAGACCCGACCCTCGACACCGGGCCCACAGACGGCGCCGCACCAACCCCCTCCACCACCCCGACGGCCGAGGACGTCCCGACGCCCGAGGCGGACCCGGCCCCGTAGACCGCCCCCACGGCCGCTACGGGCTCACAGACACCGCCGGACCAGCGTCCGCCCCGAAGTCGAGGTCGGCGGGTGAGGGTACGAGTGATGCGGGCCTACAGACGGCGCGGGGTCGGCGTCCGCCCGAGCCGAGGTCGTCGGCCGAGCCGACGGGCGATGCGGTGCCGAGGTCGGCGGGTGAGGGTACGGGACGTACGGACGGCGCCCATCGGCGTCCGCCGCCGAGCCGAGCGCCTCTTGCCGGGTCGGGCTCGACGCCTTAGGGCGGGCCGAGGAGCGGTGCCGGGCCTGCAGTCGGACGACGGGGCGACGGCCGCCGTCGGAGATGGTCAGTCGCCTTCGCGGTTTTCTTCGCTGTCGATGACGCCGTCGACGTAGCCGCGGGCGTACTCCCAGCTGACGTAGTCGACCGGGTCGGGGGACAGGGCGGGCTCGTGGACGCGGGGCAGGCCCTGGTCGAGCAGGTGGCGCAGGTTGCCGTGCAGGAGGTCCCAGTCGATGTAGTGGAGCTTGCCGCAGTCGCCGCAGTCGACCGTCAGGCCGCGCACGCCCAGGGGTTCGAGGAGCGCACGGAAGACCTCCAGGTCGGCCAGGTCGGCCAGCACGTCCTCGCGCTCCGCCACGCTGAGCGGAGCGACGTCTTCCCCGGGGTCGCCCAGCGCGCCGGCCGGATCCTCCGGATCGCCGGCGAACGGGTCGAGCGGTGCGTCGTCATGCACACCCCCCACGCTACTGCCACGCCCCCTCCGAGGTGCACCCCCCGGTCCGATCTGTGCCCGAACAACCGCTTTCCCGCCACATCCTCGTGGACGGCGGGGCCGTCAGACTGTCGCCAAGACCACCCCTCGGGCGGTCCCGAAGCCGACGTCAAATCGCGATTCCACGCCCTACCATGGGGTGAGGTCGCCTGACCTGGCCAGATAGCCGCCACCACCCCGGAAGGTAGCCATGAACCCCGCAGCCGAGTCCGCAAAGTTCATCCAGGAGGGCCTGACCTTTGACGACGTGCTGCTGCTTCCGGGCTACTCGGACCTGCAGCCGGGTGAGGCCGAGACGACCACCCGGCTGACCCGGACGATCTCGCTGCGCATCCCGCTGGTCTCGGCGGCCATGGACACCGTGACCGAGGCCCGGACGGCCGTGTCGATGGCCCGGCAGGGCGGCATCGGGGTGCTCCATCGCAACATGGCGGTCGAGGAGCAGGCCGAGCAGGCCGACCGGGTCAAGCGGTCCGAGGCGGGCATGATCACCAACCCGGTGACCTGCCTGCCGGACGCGACGCTGGCCGATGTCGAGGAGCTGTGCGGTCGCTTCCGGATCTCCGGGGTCCCGGTGATCGACGTGCGCGGCGTGCTGGTGGGCATCGTCACCAACCGCGACATGCGGTTCGAGACCGATCTGAGGCGTCCGGTCCGCGAGGTCATGACGCCGATGCCCCTGGTGACGGCGCCGGTGGACGTCGACCGCGACGAGGCGCTTCGGCTGCTGGCCACCAACAAGGTCGAGAAGCTGCCGCTGATCGACGGCGAGGGACGGCTGCGCGGGCTGATCACGGTCAAGGACTTCACCAAGAGCGAGCAGTACCCCCTGTCGACCAAGGACGCCGACGGGAGGCTGCTGGTGGCCGCCGCCGTGGGCGTGGGGGAGGACGCGATCAGGCGCGCCCAGGCCCTGATCGACGCGGGCACCGACGTGATCATGGTGGACACGGCGCACGGACACTCCAAGGGCGTCGCCGACACCATCGCCAAGATCAAGGCCAACTCCCGGGTGGAGGTCGTCGGCGGCAACGTCGCCACCTACGCGGGCGCGAAGGCGCTGGTCGAGGCCGGGGCGGACGCGGTGAAGGTCGGTGTGGGCCCGGGCTCCATCTGCACCACGCGGGTGGTGGCCGGGGTCGGCGTCCCGCAGATCACCGCCATCAGCGAGGCCGCGCGGGCGGCCAGGGAGGGCGGCGTTCCGGTGATCGGCGACGGCGGCCTCCAGTACTCGGGCGACATCGCCAAGGCGATCGTGGCGGGGGCCGACACCGTGATGCTCGGCAGCCTGCTGGCGGGCGTCGAGGAGTCGCCGGGCGAGCTGATCTTCGTCCATGGCAAGCAGTACAAGTCCTACCGGGGCATGGGCTCGCTGGGCGCGATGCGCAACCGCGAGCGCGGCGGCTCGTTCTCCAAGGACCGCTATGCACAGGCCGACGTGTCCAGCGAGGAGAAGCTGATCCCCGAGGGCGTCGAGGGCCAGGTGCCCTACCGGGGCCCGCTGGCGAACGTGGCCCACCAGCTGGTCGGCGGCCTGCACCAGTCGATGTGGTACGCGGGCGCCCGCACCATCACCGAGCTCCAGGAGCGCGGCCAGCTGATGCGGATCACCTCGGCCGGGCTCAAGGAGAGCCACCCCCACGACATCCAGATGACCGTGGAGGCCCCCAACTACCAGGGGCGCTGACGGCCGGTAGCATCGCCGGGGCTTGTCCCGCCGAGCGCGGGGAAGACTTTGCTTGGTCAATGCGTGGGCGCCCGCGGGACGTTGCCGTGTCCGGGAACGCCCGCGGCGCGGTGGGAGAGGGAGACCAGTGGCTGCTGAGGTGGAGATCGGCCGGGGCAAGAGCGGTCGCCGGGCGTACGCGTTCGACGACATCGGCATCGTGCCGTCCCGCCGGACGCGCGACCCCGAGGAGGTCAGCGTCGCCTGGCAGATCGACGCCTACCGGTTCGAGATGCCGCTGCTGGTCGCGCCGATGGACAGCGTGGTCAGCCCGGCCACCGCCATCACGGTCGGACGGCTCGGCGGCCTGGCGGTGCTCGACCTCGAAGGTCTGTGGACGCGCTACGAGAACCCCGACCCGCTGCTGGCCGAGATCGCCTCGCTGGACGACGCCCGCGCCACCCAGCGGCTCCAGGAGATCTACACCGCGCCGATCAAGGAGGAGCTGATCGGCCGCCGGATCGAGGAGATCCGCGAGGCGGGGGTGACGGTCGCGGCCCGGCTGTCGCCGCAGCGCACCGCGCAGTTCCACAAGGCCGTGATCGACGCCGGGGTCGACCTGTTCGTGATCCGCGGGACGACGGTCTCGGCCGAGCACGTCTCCGGCCGGGCCGAGCCGCTCAACCTCAAGCAGTTCATCTACGACCTCGACGTCCCGGTGATCGTCGGCGGCTGCTCGACCTACACCGCCGCGCTGCACCTGATGCGCACCGGCGCGGCGGGCGTGCTGGTCGGGTTCGGCGGCGGCTCGGGCCACACCACCCGCACCGTGATGGGCGTGGCGGTCCCGATGGCCACCGCGGTCGCCGACGTGGCCGCCGCGCGCCGCGACTACATGGACGAGTCGGGCGGCCGCTACGTCCACGTCATCGCCGACGGCGGCATGGTCAACAGCGGCGACATCGCCAAGGCGTTCGCGTGCGGCTCCGACGCGGTCATGGTCGGCTCGCCGTTCGCCCGGTCCACCGAGGCCCCGGGACGCGGCTACCACTGGGGCAGCGAGGCCCACCACGGCGACGTCCCGCGCGGCGCCCGCCTCGACCTCGGCACGATCGGCACCCTCGACCAGATCCTGCACGGCCCCTCGCATGTGGCCGACGGCTCGATGAACCTGATCGGCGCCCTGCGCCGCGCCATGGCGACCTCGGGCTACACCGAGCTCAAGGAGTTCCAGCGCGTCCAGGTGGTGGTGTCTATGAGGGGGGAGACCCCCCTCTGACCCCCGGCGGGTTGTGCCGCCCTGCACTCCGCTGGCGCTCCGTTCCGGGCGGCACAACCCTTGGCAGGGGCTCCGCGCCCCCGCACCCCCGCCAGGGGCTCTGCCCCTGGACCCCGTCAGGCGTGGGGCTCGGTTGTTATAGGCGTTCGTAGCCGGTGTCGAGCCAGGCCTTGTCGCGGCGGCCCTTGGGGCTCCAGCCGCCGTCCGGGGCGATGTAGTCCTTGTCGAGCCAGTACTTGAACTGTTTGAGAGCCGTCACGGGGTCGTCCGAGTATTCGATCTTGTTCGGGTTCCACCAGCCGGTGGCCCTGAGTCGTCTCAGCTCCTTGGTGGCGCGTTCCGGGTCGCGGTAGAGGGTGACCGTGGGCTTGCCCGGGGTCGTGGGGCCGGGGGCGGCGGACGACGCTGTGGACGACACCGTGGACGACGTCGGCGAGGCCTTCGGTGGGGTGTCGGCTTCGGCGCAGGCGCCCAGCGTGCCGGGCGCGCTCGCGGTGGCCAGGGCCAGTCCGGCGATCACGATCTTCCGCATCCGGTTCTCCTTCACCACGGGGGTACCCGATCGATTCGCGGGCACCCTTGCACTGTCGTCCGCCCGGCTAGCGATCCGATTGCGGAAGGCTCGCGGTGGCCGCACGGTTCGGTACCGGGCGCATAACGGGGGCGGGGGCTTGCGGGGGTTCGGGGGGATTGGGTGGTCTCCGGGGTGGCCCCCTCCCTACTGTTGGGTAGGTATGGGTTCGGAACCAACCGCACAGGGGGAATCGCGATGACGGGATCACCGGTGACCGGACTGGGCAGCTCACGCCTGGGGCCGTCCGAGCGAGCGGCGGCCCTGGAACGGATGGGGCGCGAGGAGTTCGACGTCGTCGTGGTCGGAGCCGGGATCGTGGGCGCCGGAGCCGCGCTTGACGCCGCCACCCGGGGGCTGACGGTGGCGGTGGTGGAGGCGCGCGACTTCGCGTCCGGGACGTCCTCGCGGTCGTCCAAGCTGATCCACGGGGGGCTGCGCTATCTGGAGCAGTACAACTTCGACCTGGTGCGCGAGGCGCTGACCGAGCGGGGGCTGCTGCTCCAGCGGATCGCGCCGCACCTCGTCCGGCCGGTTCCGTTCCTGCTGCCGACCACCAAGCGGGTGTGGGAGCGCGGCTACTTCGGCGCCGGGGTGGCCCTGTACGACGCCCTGGCGTTCTCCATGGGCAGCACGCGCGGCGTCCCGCACCACCGGCACCTCACCCGGCGCGGGGCCATGCGGCTGGCGCCCTCGCTCCGCAAGGACGCGTTCGTCGGCGCGATCCAGCTCTGGGACGCCCAGATGGACGACGCCCGCTACGTGATGACCGTCCTGCGGTCGGCCGCCGAGTACGGGGCGCAGATCGCGTCCAGGACGCAGTGCGTCGGCTTCCTGCGCGAGGGCGAGCGGGTGACGGGGCTGCGCGTGCGCGACCTGGAGACCGGCGACACCAGCGACGTGCGCGCCAAGCAGGTCGTCAACGCCACGGGGGTGTGGACCGACGACATCCAGGAGCTGGTCGGCGGGCGCGGGCAGATCCACGTCAAGTCGTCCAAGGGCATCCACCTGGTCGTGCCCAAGGACCGGATCCACTCCTCCACGGGCATCCTGCTGCGCACCGAGAAGTCGGTGCTGTTCGTCATCCCGTGGGGCCGCCACTGGATCATCGGGACGACCGACACGGGCTGGGACCTGGACAAGGCGCACCCGGCCGCGTCCAAGGCCGACATCGACTACGTCCTGGAGCACGTCAACTCGGTGCTGAACACGCCGCTCACCCACGACGACGTCGAGGGCGTCTACGCCGGGCTCCGGCCGCTGCTTCGGGGAGAGACCGACGAGACCTCGGCGCTCTCGCGCGAGCACGTGGTAGCGCACCCCGTCCCGGGCCTGGTGCTGGTCGCGGGCGGCAAGTTCACCACCTACCGGGTGATGGCCAAGGACGCCATCGACGCGGTCGCGCACGGCCTGGACGGCAAGGTCGCCGAGTCGTGCACCGACCGGGTCGCGCTGGTCGGCGGCGAGGGGTTCCAGCCGATGTGGAACGCGCGGTACCGGCTGGCGTCGGTGTCGGGCCTGCACGTCGCGCGGATCGAGCATCTGCTCCACCGGTACGGGACGCTCGTCGACGACCTCCTCGACCTGATCAAGGACAAGCCCGACCTCGGCAAGCCGCTGGCCGGGGCCGACGACTACCTGCGCGCCGAGATCGTCTACGCGGCGTCCCACGAGGGCGCCCGCCACCTCAACGACGTGCTGGCCCGCCGGACGCGCATCTCGATCGAGACCTGGGACCGCGGCATCGGCGTGGCGCAGGAGGCCGCCGACCTGCTCGCCCCGGTCCTCGGCTGGTCCAAGAAGCAGCGCGACCGCGAGATCGAGTACTACCGCAAGCGCATCGAGGCCGAGCGGCTCTCGCAGAGCCAGGAGGGCGACCAGGAGGCCGACGCCCGCCGCCGTGGCGCGCCCGACATCGTCCCCACCGCGACGCCCTAGGACGGCTCAGGACGCGCGTTTCGGGGCTTCCTCCGGCAGGGAGCGGCCGAGGAGCAGGCGCATGGCGGTGCCGAACAGCTCGGCCGGGACGCGGTCGGGGTCGAGCAGGTGCTGGACGGCCAGCCCGAAGTCGAGGGCGGTGACCAGGGTCGCGAGGTCGAGGGCGGAGACGCCGTCGACCTCGCGCAGGTCGTGGGCGACGGCGGCGCGGCGTTGGGCGTACCAGTCGGCCAGACGCCACCCGGCGGCGTAGTCGCGCATCCCGTAAAGCCAGAACTCCACCAGCAACATCGCCAGGGGGCGCGCGCCCTCCTCGGAGAGGCTCCGCGCGTAGGCACCGGCGGCGCGCTCGTACCGGTCGTCCAGGGGACGGCCCGAGTCGCGCAGTTCGCCGCAGACCTCCGGCTCGATCGCGTCGCGGGTCCAGCGCTCCAGCAGTTCGAGCAGGAGGTCGGTCTTCCCGGCGAAGTTGGAGTAGACCGCGCCCTTGGTCAGGCCCGCGGCCGAGGCGATGTCGTCGAGGGACGCGCCGTGGATGCCGCGCTCGGCCCAGAGGCGCTCGGCGGCGTTCAGCAGGGCGTCCCTGGTGCGCTCGCGGCGTTCCGCGCGGGGTCCGCCCGGCCCCGCCCCGTTCTGGGCGTCGATCATGCTGGTGACCTCTCTCGCGGGCGCGCGCCGGGGCTCTGCCGCGCGGGGCGGTGCACGCGGTCGGGCCGGGGACGGTGACCGTCCCGTGGCGCGGTGTTCGGCGCCTGGACTTTTCTCTGCTTTCCGGAATACACCGGGAGGACGCGGTCAGTCCTCGGGATGCGCAACTCGGGGCGTGTGGAACGGTCCGATCGCAGTGCTTTGTCACCTTAGGGCGAACCACAGGGAAGTAGTGGCATACGTCACCGCAAGTGATTCATTACCAGCAGGTAGCCAGAGATGGCCGGGTGGTCATAACCTGTCGTCATGGCATCTCCCACGGTCCCTGACACGGGTAAGGCTGAGCACGGGCTACCTGAGAACCTGATCAAGCGACTGGTCTCCCTCGTCACCGCGGACGGTCCGGAGACCACCACCATCCCCACCCCGTTCACCGGCGAGCCGCTGGCGACGCTCCGCGTCTCCAAGGCCGAGGACGTCCACGCCGCCTACGAGCGCGCGCGCAAGGCCCAGCGGGCCTGGGCCGCGCTTCCCGTACGCGAGCGCGTCAAGCCCTTCCTGAAGCTCGCCGACGCCCTCGTGGAACAGCGCGCCGAGATCCTCGACGTCATCCAGGCCGAGACCGGCAAGGCCAGGCGCCACGCTTTGGAGGAGTTCCTCGACGTCGCGCTCTGCTCGCTCTACTACGCCCGCCGCGCGGAGAAGCTGCTCAAGCCCCGCCGCAGGCAGGGCATGATCGCGGGCGCCACCCGCGTCCAGGAACTGCGCCACCCCAAGGGCGTCGTCGCCCTGATCGCCCCCTGGAACTACCCCTTCGCGCTCGGGGCCAGTGACATCGCCCCCGCCCTCATGGCGGGCAACGCGGTGATCCACAAGCCCGACACCCAGACCTGCCTGTCGAGCCTGTGGGTGCTCGACCTGCTGATCTCCCTCGGCCTTCCGCGCGACCTGTGGCAGATCGTCGTCGGCGAGCCCGCCGAGATCGGCGACCCGCTGATCGAGAGCGCCGACTACGTCTCGTTCACCGGCTCCACCCGGGGCGGCAAGGCGATCGCCGAGAAGGTCGCGCCCCGCCTGGTGGGTTACTCCCTGGAGCTCGGCGGCAAGAACCCGATGATCGTCCTGGACGACGCCGACATCGAGCGGACCGCCCGCGGCGCCGTCCGCGCCTGCTTCACCAACGCCGGGCAGCTGTGCATCGCGATCGAGCGGCTCTACGTGCACGAGGACGTCCACGACCGCTTCGTCGAGCGGTTCGTCCAGCTGGTCAAGGAGATGAAGCTCGGCGCGGGACGCGACTTCGACGTCCAGATGGGCTCCCTCACCTACGCCCGCCAGCTCGAGGCCGTCAGCACCCAGGTCGAGCAGGCCGTCAAGGAGGGCGTGACCGTGCTGGCCGGGGGCAAGGCCCGTCCCGACCTCGGCCCGCTGTTCTACGAGCCCACCGTGCTCACCGACGTCACCACCGACATGGACCTGTGCGCGAACGAGACCTTCGGGCCCGTCGTGTCGATCTACAAGTACCGCGACCTCGACGAGGTCATCGACCGCGCCAACGACACCCCCTACGGCCTCAACGCCTCGGTCTGGACCCGGAACGTGGCCAGGGGACGCCAGGTCGCCGCCCGCATCCAGGCCGGGTCGGTCAACATCAACGACGGGTTCGGCGCGACGTACGCGTCCTACGACGTCCCGATGGGCGGCTTCAAGCAGTCCGGCGTGGGACGTCGCCACGGCGCGGAGGGTCTGCTGAAGTTCACCGAGACCCAGGCCGTCGCCAGCCAGCACTTCATGGACCTGGAGCCGCCCGGCTCGGTCTCCTACGAGAAGTTCGCCGAGGCCATGGCCACCGGCATCAAAGTCATGAAACGCCTGCGCATCAAGTGAGGGATGGCCCATGGCCGCACAACATGACTACGACGTGCTCGTCATCGGCTCGGGATTCGGCGGCAGCGTCGCGGCGCTGCGCCTGACCGAGAAGGGGTACCGCGTCGGCGTGATCGAGGCCGGACGCCGCTTCGACACCGGGCCCTCGTCCCCGGGGGAGCGCTACCCCGACCTCCCCAAGACCAGCTGGCACGTCAACCGGTTCCTGTGGGCGCCCTGGTTCGGCCTGACCGGCATCCAGCGGATCCACATGATCCGCGGCGCCAGGAACAGCCGCGTGATGGTCCTGGCGGGCGCGGGCGTCGGCGGCGGCTCCCTCAACTACGCCAACACCCTCTACGTCCCGCCCAAGCCGTTCTTCGCCGACCGCCAGTGGGGCCACATCACCGACTGGCAGGACGAGCTGGCCCCCTTCTACGACCAGGCCAAGCGGATGCTCGGCGTCGTCCAGAACCCCACCGAGACCGCCGCCGACAAGCTGATCAAGAAGGTCGCCGACCGGATGGGACGCGGCGACACCTACGTCCGCACGCCCGTCGGCGTCCACTTCGGCTCGGGGCCGGGCGAGGAGAGCGCCGACCCCTACTTCGGCGGCGCGGGGCCGTCCCGGCGCGGCTGCGTCGAGTGCGGCGAGTGCATGACCGGCTGCCGCCACGGCGCCAAGAACATGCTCACCGAGAACTACCTCTACCTCGCCGAGCGGGCGGGCGCGCGCATCATGCCGATGAGCCGCGTCACCCGGGTGGCGCCCCTGCCGGACGGCGGCTACGAGATCCGCATCGTCCGCACCGGCTCCTTCGGCCGCCACCGCAAGACCCTCACCGCCGACCAGGTCGTCTTCGCCGCGGGCACCTACGGCACCCAGAAGCTCCTGCACCGCCTCAAGCGCTCGGGCGTCCTGCCGAACCTGTCCGACCGCCTGGGCATGCTCACCCGCACCAACTCCGAGGCGATCGTCGGCGCCCAGCGTGCCAACGGCCAACCCGGGGACGACTACACCCGGGGCGTGGCGATCACCTCGTCCTTCCACCCGACCTCCGACACCCACATCGAGCCCGTCCGCTACGGCCGGGGCTCGGACATGATGGGCCTGCTCCAGACGCTGATGGTCGACGGAGACGCGCCCGGCGAGCCGCACCGTCCCCGCTGGCGCAAGTTCCTGCGCGAGGCCGCGGGCCGTCCCAAGGACCTCAGGTACCTGATGGACGTCCGCAACTGGTCCCAGCGCACGGTCATCGCCCTGGTCATGCAGACCCGCGACAACTCCATCAACCTGAGCACCAAGCGCGGCCCCCTCGGCCTGGACTTCCGTGCCAGCCAGGGCCACGGCGAGCCCAACCCCACCTGGATCCCGGCGGGCAACGAGGCCACCCGCATGATCGCCGAGGAGATCGGCGGCATCGCGGGCGGCACCTGGGGCGAGCTCTTCGACATTCCGCTGACGGCCCACTTCCTCGGCGGCTGCGTCATCGGCGACTCACCCGAGACCGGCGTCATCGACCCCTACCACCGCGTCTACGGCCACCCCGGCCTGCACATCGTCGACGGCTCCGCGATCTCCGCCAACCTGGGCGTCAACCCGTCCCTGACCATCACCGCCCAGGCCGAGCGCGCCATGTCCCTCTGGCCCAATCAGGGCGAAGCGGACCCCCGCCCCGGCCAGGGCGCCGCCTACCGCCGCCTGGCCCCGGTAGCCCCCAAGAACCCGACCGTCCCCGCGAACGCCCCCGGCGCGCTGAGCCTCCCCATCATCCAAATCACCTGACACCCGTACACACAGGGCCCCGGCGACCACCACTGGGGCCCTCTGTCCGCGCTCGATCGTTGACATATTCCTATATGGGCATATGATGATGAGCATGGCACGAGCGGCGACGACCTCGGACGCGTTCAACGCGATCGCCGAGCCGCAGCGGCGGGAGATCCTGGTCCTGCTGCGGGGCGGCGAGCGGCCGGTGACCGAGCTGGCGCGGGATCTGGGGATGAGCCAGCCGCAGGCGTCCAAGCACCTGCGGGTGCTCAGGGAGGTCGGGCTGGTGCGGGTCCGCGGGGCGGGCAGGCAGCGGCTGTACGGGCTGGACGCCCGCGCGCTGCGGCCGGTGCACGAGTGGCTGGGCGGCTTCGAGCGGTTCTGGAGCGGGAGCTTCGACCGGCTGGAGGAGTACGCCCAGGACCTGAAGCAGGCAAAGCGGGAGGAACCACAATATGGGGACGACGACCAGTAGCGGTGGCGAGCCCGGGCACGCGACCGCGGACCGCGAGATCGTGATGTCCCGGGTCATCGACGCACCACGGGAGCTGGTGTTCGAAGCGTTCACGCAGGTCCGGCACCTGTCACGGTGGTGGGGACCCGAGGGGTTCTCCACCACCACGCGGTCCTTCGAGTTCCGTGTCGGCGGGACCTGGGACTTCGTGATGCACGGGCCGGACGGGACCGACTACCAGGAGTGGATCACCTGGCGGGAGATCGTCCCGCCGGAGCGGATCGCGCTGCTGCACGGCGAGTCCCGCGACGACCCCAACGCCTTCGAGTCGGTCCTGGCCTTCGAGCCGGCCGGCGACGAGACCCGGATCGTGATGCGCACGGTGTTCCCCACCAAGGAACTCCGCGACGAGGCGGTCGAGAAGTACCACGCGGTCGAGGGCGGCGAGCAGACCCTGCGCAACCTGGCGGCCTACGTCGCCGAGATCGTTCGGAAGGGAGCGGAGGGCTGATGGCCGGGACCGTGTTCTTCAGCGTGACGATGTCGCTCGACGGTTTCATGGCACCCGAGGCCGTGCCGGCCGAGGACGCCTTCTCGCCCGAGAAGCAGGACGACCCGGGCGTCAGGCGCTGGAACTCGAAGTGGTCGCAACTCCAGGCGTGGGTGTTCCCGCTGCGCTGGTTCCGGGAGAACCTCAAGCTCGGCGAGGGCGGCGAGGAGGGCCTCGACAACGACACCGTGCGCGCGACGTTCGAGCGCACCGGCGCGAGCGTCATGGGCAAGCGGATGTTCGACCTCGGCGAGCGGGCATGGCCGGAGGAGGCCCCGTTCCACACCCCGGTCTTCGTCGTGACCCACGAGAAGCGCGACCCGTGGGAGCGGCCCGGCGGCACGACCTTCCATTTCGTCAACGACGGCATCGAGAGCGCGCTCGACCGGGCCCGCGAGGCCGCCGGCGACCGCGACGTCCGCATCGCCGGTGGCGGCGAGACGATCCAGGAGTACCTGGACGCGGGTCTGGTGGAGGAGTTCTCGGTCGCGCTCGCGCCCGTGCTGTTCGGCACCGGCGTCCGCCTGTTCGACCGTGTGGACCCCGACCGCCTGACCCTGACCCAGTTCCGCTCCGAAGCCTCGACCCGGGTGACCCACCTGACCTACAAGGTCGGCCAGCGCTAGCCGGCGCGATGGCTTTACGGGGAGCGCCCCGCTGCCCGGTTGGGCGGCGGGGCGCTTCGAGGTGTGGCGGATGTCAGGCGCGGTAGGTGGCCCACTGTTCGCGCATGCGCTTGGCCTGGCCGGGGGTGAACTCGTACATGCAGGTGTCGTACGAGTAGTCCATGAAGTTGCGGATCGGGTCGAGGCCCGGGGCGGTGCACGTGTCGCGGCCGGTGGGGCAGCCGGACGCGGGGCTCTCCTCTTCGGGGGTGTCGGCGACCCGGTCGCCCTCGGTTCCGCAGCCGTCCTGGAAGGTGTGGTAGAGCCCCATCCAGTGGCCGACCTCGTGGGTGGCGGTGTCGCCCTTGTTGTAGTTCTTGATCGTCCCGCCGGGGAGGCTCTGGTAGTGGACGAGCACGCCGTCCATCTTGGGCGCGGTCTTGTACTCGTCGGGGAAGGTCGCCCAGCCGAGGAGGTCTTCGCCCAGGTCGGCGGTGTAGAAGGTGAGGTCCTTCGACCCGCCCACGTGCAGGGCCTCCTTGAGCTCCTTCTCCTTGCCCTCGGGGTCGCTGAACCAGGACGCGTTGTTGATGTACTTGGTGCTGGCGAGCTTGAAGGTGACCTTGCTGGTCTTGAAGCCCTTGTTGAGGACGCGGAGCTGCTCGTCCAGCCTGGCCTTGGTCAGCTTGCCCGCGCTCCCGTTGTGCAGGACGCGGTAGTGCAGCTTGATCGTGAGGGCGGTGTCGGCCTTGCCCCGGGCGCGGACGCGGGCGACGCGCTGCTGGAATTCCTTCTCCTTGGACGCGACCTGCGCGCGGGTGCGGTGGTTGCGCTCGGAGGCGTGCGAGCCGGCGCGGACACGGGCGGCGGAGGTGGCGTCCTGGTCCTCGCAGTTCGCGGCCTTGGCGGCGGACGTCCGGGCGCCCGGGTCGGTCGCCAGCGCCGACGGCGCGTACGCGGTGACCGCCGTGACCGCGGCGAGCGAGCCGACGGCGGCCAGAATTCCAGCTCGTTTCACAGATGCTCCTAGGGAGGTGGGCGGAATGTCAGAATCCGACCACTGGAGCAAATGGTGCGTCTCCGTCAAATTTCGACAGAAGGAAACCCGCAAATGAGGGGCCTACGACCGTAACGGCGGCCGTCCCTCCGGGGTCTTCGTGGTGAAGAGTTGCCAAGATCCCCCGCAGGGACGGCGCTCAGGCCGTCTCCGTCACGCGCGGTAGGCGGCCCACTGCTGCTTCATGCGCGTGGCCTGGCCCTTGGTGAAGTGGGTGAGGCACTTGTCGTCGGAGTAGTTCATGAAGTTGTGGATGGGGTCGGCGCCGGGGGCGAGGCAGGTGTCGCGTCCCGTCGGGCAGCCACTGGACGCCTCGCGCTCCTTGGGGGTGTCGCCGACACGGTCGCCCTTGCCCGCGCAGCCGTCCTGGAAGGTGTGGAAGAGCCCCAGCCAGTGCCCGATCTCGTGCGTCGCGGTGGCGCCTCGGTTGAACTTGGCGATGGGGCCGCCGGGCAGGCTGCCGTAGTGGACCACGACGCCGTCCATCTTGGGCGCGCGCCGGTACTCGTCGGGGAACGTCGCCCAGCCGAGGAGGTCGTCGCCCAGGTCGGCGGTGTAGAGGGTGAGGTCGCGCGCCTTGCCCACATGGAGCTTGGTCTTCATGCTCCTCTCGTGGGTCATCGGGTCGCCGAACCAGGCTTTGTTGTTGACGTACTTGGTGTCGGCCAGCGCGAAGCCGACCCCGGCGGAACGGAAGCTCTTGTTGAGCACCGCGAACTGCTTGCCGATCACGGCCTTGGAGAGCCGGCCCTTCCGTCCGCTGTGGATCACGCGCACATGGACCCGCACGGTGAGCTTGCCCTTGGCGGCGACCGGCCGCGACGCCTGGACCCGCCGGAGCCGCTGCTGGAAGTTCCTCTCCATCGCGGCGACCTGGGTGAGGGTCAGTTCGTTGCGCTCCTTGACCTTGGAGCCGGTGCGGACGCGCGCGGCGGTCGAGGTCGGCTCGTCACAGGACGAGGCGGCGGCGGGCCGGGCCTGGGCCGTCCCCAGGGCTTGCGGCGTCGCGTGGGCCGTCGGAAGGAGGGCGGGGGCGCAGAGGCCGGCCGCCGCGAGCGAGCCGAGCGCGGCCGCGATTCCGGTGCGTTTCACGGTGGAGTGCTCCTTGCTTCAGCGCGGGGGAGGGACGGGTGATGATCTTTCCGGTCTAATTGATGCATCTCGGACAAAGAAGGTTCGCGTTAGCAAAGAAGATTTGCGATAGCGTGGCCGCGTGGACGTCTCGGAGGCCGTCGGCGGGGTGATGGACGAGCTGCGCGCCCTGGCCGATCCGGCGCGCGCGGCGAGCGAGCGGCGCTATCTCAAGAGCGAACTGGTCCATCTCGGCGTCCCGCTTCCGGCGATCCGGACGGCGGCCAGGGGACTCGTCCGCGCCAAGCCCGGACGCGAGGAGTCACTGGCGCTCGCCGAGGCGCTCTGGGGGCAGGCCGAGGACGGCCGTCCCGTCCACGAGGCGCGGATGGCGGCCATCGAGGTGCTCGTGCACCGCGTCGGCGTCCTGGAACCCGGCGATGCCGCCGTCGCCGAACGGCTGGTCAGGGCGTCCGAGAGCTGGGTGTACGTCGACAACCTGGCCGAGAAGGTCGTCGGACGCCTCACCGTCCGCTTCCCCGACCTCGCGCGGCTGCTCGATCGGTGGGTCGCCGACCCCTGTATGTGGGTCCGGCGGACGGCGATGCTGGCGCTGCTCCCGGGGGTGCGCACCGGCGCACCCGACCTCGACCGCATCTCGCGCTACGGCGACGCGCTCCTGGACGAGCGCGAGTTCTTCATCCGCAAGGCCGTCGGGTGGGTGCTACGCGAGCACTCCAAGAAGGACCCCGGGTGGGTCGGCGCCTGGGTGGAGCCGAGGACCGGCCGCATTTCGGGCGTGACGATCCGCGAGGCCGTCCGGCATCTCCCGGGGCCCGACGCCGAACGGCTGATGGCCGCCTATCGCGGTCAGCCGCGGTAGGCCGACCAGATCGTGCGCATCCGGGCGCCCTGGCCCTTGGTGAACTGGTTCATGCAGCTGTCCCACGAGTAGTTCATGTAGTTCTGGACGGGGTCGCGTCCCTCGGTGGCGCAGGTGTCGCGGTTGGCGGGGCAGCCATGGGACGGGTCGCGCTCGGCGGGCGTGTCGGCGACGCGGTCGCCGTTGCCCTGGCAGCCGTCCTGGAAGGTGTGGAAGAGACCGAGCCAGTGCCCGACCTCGTGCGTCGCGCTGTAGCCGCGGTTGAAGTTCTTGATGGAGCCGCCGGGCATCGTGCCGAGGTGGATGACCGTCCCGTCCATCTTGGGGTCGTTGCGGTAGTTCCACGGGAACGTCGACCAGCCCAGCAGCTCTTCGCCGAGATCGGCGCTGTAGAGGTTGAGCGTCTTGCGGTCGCCGCGGTGCAGCTTGCGCTTGAACGTCTCTTCGTACTGCTCGGGGGACCGGTACCAGGAGGCGTTGCTGGTGCGGGTCACCTGGCGGAGCACGAACGAGACGCCCGTGTTGGAGCCGCCGTTGCGTCCCCCGTAAGAGGCGTTCATCACGGCGATCTGGCGCCGCACGGTCGCGTCGGGCACGTTGCCCCGCGCCCCGTCGTGCAGGACGTGGAAGTACACCGGGATCTTCACGGCCGCCGCGGCGCGCGCGGCGGGACGTCCCGTCTCGGGGTCGCGGCGCAGCAGCCGCTCAAGAACGCGATCGACCTGCAGCGCCTCGGTCGCCGACAGCTCGTTGCGGTCGCGGCCGTCGCGCGCCCCCGGGCGGACGCGAGCGTTGGACGGGCCGCAGTCCCGCGCGGCCCGTACCGCCTCACGGCCGCCGTCGTCCCTCCCTGCCAGGGCGACCGGCACGGCGGGCGCGGTCAGGGCGACGAGCAGGGCGGCGACGAGCGGCTTCACGTTACTCCCGAGAGTACGGAGCGGATATGTGCTGTCACCCAGAGGTATCAGATGTGTCTTCCGTTTCGGGTGAGGTCGAGGCAAACGGAAGCCGATTGTCACCGTCTACATGCGGTCTGTAGCGACCGTGTCCGAAGGGGCAGGCCGGGGCATCTAGACTGGATGCCTCCCAGGTCCTGTGAAAGGCGTGTAGGTGTCCGTAGACCAGTCCTTTGACACCGTCCTCGTCGTCGACTTCGGCGCGCAGTACGCGCAGCTGATCGCGCGCCGGGTCCGCGAGTGCCACGTGTTCAGCGAGATCGTGCCGTCCACCATGCCGGTGGCAGAGATGCTCGCCAGGAAGCCCAAGGCGATCATCCTGTCCGGCGGGCCCGCCTCGGTGTACGCCGAGGGCGCGCCGGTCGCCCCCGAGGGGCTGTTCGAGCTCGGCGTCCCCACGTTCGGCATCTGCTACGGACACCAGGTGATGGCCCAGGCGCTCGGCGGCACCGTCGAGAACTCCGACGTCGCCGAGTACGGCGGCGCCACCGTCTCCATCGCCGACCCGGGAACCCTCTTCCACGACCTGCCCGCCGAGCAGCCCGTGTGGATGTCGCACCGCGACTACGTCAGCCGAGCCCCCGACGGCTTCACCGTCACCGCCCGGACCGACGTCACCCCCGTCGCGGGCATGGAGAACCCCGAGCGCGGCTTCTACGGCGTCCAGTTCCACCCCGAGGTCCTGCACACCGCGCACGGCATGGAGATCCTGCGGCGCTTCCTCTACCAGGGCGCGGGCTGCCGTCCCAACTGGACGATGGTCAACATCGCCGAGGAGTCCATCGACGCCGTCCGCGCCCAGGTCGGCGACAAGCGCGCCATCTGCGGCCTGTCGGGCGGCGTCGACTCGGCCGTCGCCGCCGCGCTCGTCCAGCGCGCCATCGGCGACCAGCTCACCTGCGTCTTCGTCGACCACGGCCTGCTGCGCAAGGGCGAGGCCGAGCAGGTGGAGAAGGACTTCGTCGCCGCCACCGGCGTCAACCTGCACGTCGTCGACGCCCAGGACCGCTTCCTGGCCGCCCTCGACGGCGTCACCGACCCCGAGCAGAAGCGCAAGATCATTGGACGCGAGTTCATCCGCGTCTTCGAGGAGGCCGCCCGCGAGATCGTCGGGGAGTCGGGCGCCGCCGTCGAATTCCTCGTCCAGGGCACCCTCTACCCGGACGTCGTCGAGTCGGGCGGCGGCACCGGCGCGTCCAACATCAAGTCCCACCACAACGTCGGCGGCCTGCCCGACGACCTCCAGTTCCAGCTCGTCGAGCCGCTCCGCACCCTCTTCAAGGACGAGGTCCGCGCCCTCGGCGAGCAGCTCGGCCTGCCCGCCGAGATCGTCTGGCGCCAGCCCTTCCCCGGCCCCGGCCTCGGCATCCGCATCATCGGCGCCGTCTCCCGCGAACGCCTCGACATCCTCCGCGACGCCGACGCCATCGCCCGCGAGGAGCTCACCCGAGCGGGCCTCGACCGCGACATCTGGCAGTTCCCCGTCGTCCTCCTGGCCGACGTCCGCTCGGTCGGCGTCCAGGGCGACCTGCGCACCTACGGCCACCCGGTCGTCCTCCGCCCGGTCACCAGCGAAGACGCCATGACCGCCGACTGGGCCCGCCTGCCCTACGACGTCCTCCAGAAGATCTCCACCCGCATCACCAACGAGGTCCGCGAGATCAACCGAGTAACCGTCGACATCACCAGCAAACCCCCCGGCACCATCGAGTGGGAGTAGAGCCAAAACAAGGCCCTCGCTAACGCTCGGACAGCCCTAATTGGGGCTCCGCCCCAAACCCCAGGCGGGGGGCTCCGCCCCCCGCACCCCCCTCCGACTCAACCCAACTGGCCCTAACCGGCACCTGGGCTAAGGGTCTCCGGAGCACCGACGCTCAGTGTGGGAACGCCCCGATCGTCCTGGAGCGTCGTGGGTAGGGGCGGCCGCATGACCGACTACTTGCAGGTGTCCACGACCACCGACAGCCGCAATGCGGCCATGGCCTTGATCAAGTCTGCGGTCGGCGCGAAGCTCGCCGCGTCCGGCCAGGTGTTCGGCCCGGCGGACTCCGTGTTCTGGCACCTTGGCGAACTCGGCACCGGCGAGGAATGGCAGGTGTTCCTCCGCACCACGAGCGACCGTTACGCGGAGCTGGAAAAGCACCTGATCGAGAACCACCCCTGGGACAACCCTGAGGTCGTATTCAGCGTGATCGACGGTGGCTCCCAGCGTTACCTGGAGTGGCTCAAGCGGGAGACATCGTAACTCTTCCGACGATTTCGGCGACTTCAGGAATCACACTGCAACCTCGCACCTCACCCCCTGACAAACGTGATGCGGCCAGGGTCTTGGGCCGCTGTCCTTAGCGTTGGGTCAGGAAGTAGATGAGGGCTAGGACGATCAGGGCGGCGACGGCGATCATGCCCCAGTCGTCGTACCACGGCTCGGAGGTCTTCTTCTTGGGGCCGTGCATGGCGTCCTGGACGAGGATGAGGCCGTCGCGGCCGGTGCCCTTGACTCTGTCCAGGTCGATGTTGTTCTCGGCGGCGTAGTCGAGGGCGGCGGGGGTCGCTCGGGCTCCTGGTTCGGCCTTGGCTTCGGTGGGGCGTGTGCGGGCGGGCGCTTGGGGTGGGGGCGCTGGGGCGTGGCGTTCGGTGACCATGGCGGCGATGTCCGACGGAAGCCAGGCGGTGTGGACGGGGGCGGCGAAGTGGTCGAGGATCTGGGAGACGGTCGGCCGGGCGGCGGGGTTTTTGGCCAGGCAGGCGGTGACCAGGGCGGTGAGGTGGGCGGGTAGGCCCGCGAGGCCGGGTGGGTCGTGGATGACGCGGGAGATGACCGCGTTGGGGTGCCCGGTGCCGAACGGGCTGTGGCCGGTGACCGCGAACATCAGGACCGAGCCGAGGGAGAACACGTCGCTTGCCGGGCTGACCTCCTGGCCGAGGGCCTGTTCGGGGGACATGAACGCCGGGGTTCCGATCACGGACTGGGGCCGGGTGTAGGAGGCGGCGTCCATGGCGCGGGCGATGCCGAAGTCGATGACCCGGGGGCCGTCGGCGGCGATGATCACGTTGCCGGGCTTGAGGTCGCGGTGCACCAGGTCGCAGGCGTGGATGGCGGCCAGGCCCTCGGCCAGACCGGCGCCCAGCACGTCGGCCGCGGCCGGCGGCAGCGGGCCGTGGGCCTCGATGACCTGGTGCAGGGAGGGGCCGCCGATGTAGGCGGTGGCCATCCAAGGTGGATTCGCGGTGGGGTCGGCGTCGATGACCTGCGCGGTGTAGAAGCCGCCCACCTTGCGCGCGGCGGTGATCTCGGTGGCGAACCGGCGCCGGAAGGTCGCGTCGTCGGCCAGTTCGGGACGCACCACCTTCACCGCGACCGGACGCCTGCCTCGGGAGCGGCCCAGGTAGACCGCCCCCATCCCGCCGCTGCCGAGGCGGGCTTCCAGCCGGTACGGGCCCACGTGGCGCGGGTCCACCGCGTACAGCGGCTCCATCGGGACCCCTCACAGAAGAACGTCTGTGTCTGACTGATTCAGATCATTCCAGGGTTCGGTTGTCGCGTGAAGCGGATCTCGCGGGAGGGGCGCGCTCGGGTGCGCCCCTCCCGGACGGTCAGACCGTGGCGGGGGCCAGGGCGGCCTCGGCTTCCAGGGTGGCGGCGGTGGCGTGGACGACGGCGGCCACGCGGAGGGCCTCCTGGATCTGCTCGCGGGGGAGGCCGGCGTCGCGCAGGACCTTCTCGTGGGATTCCAGGCAGCGGCCGCAGCCGTTGACGGCGGAGACGGCCAGGCACCAGAGCTCGAAGTCGACCTTGTCGACGCCGGGCTTGCCGATGACGCTCATGCGGAGCTTGGCGGGGAGGGTGGCGTAGGCGTCGTCGCCGATGAGGTGGGTGGCGCGGTAATAGACGTTGTTCATGGCCATGATCGAGGCGGCGGCCTTGGCGGCCTCGAACGCCTCGGCGGACAGGTGGTCGGCGGCGTCCTCGGCGAGCTCGCGGATGACCTGCGTGCTGCGGCTGGCCAGGGCCGTGGCGAGGACGGTGCCCCACAGACGCTGGTCGGTGAGCTGCGAGGTGGAGGTCACCGAACCGAGGTTCAGCTTGGTGTCCTTGGCGTAGGCCGGGAGGGCGTTCTTCAGGGCGTCGACGCTCATGGTGGGTCCTTTCATGGCGGGCGGCCGGTCGCGGCGCTCGCGACCGGCCGCCTTCGTTCGGGCTGGGTGGGGATCAGGCCCCGGCGCCGGCCATCAGCTTGGTGGCGTCGAGGGTGTCCTCGCCCTTGTTCCAGTTGCAGGGGCAGAGCTCGTCGCTCTGGAGCGCGTCGAGGACGCGCAGGACCTCGGAGACGTTCCGGCCGACGGACCCCGCGGTCACCATGGCGAACTGGATCTCGTTGTTGGGGTCGACGATGAAGGTGGCGCGCTGGGCGACACCGTCGGCGGTCAGGATGCCGAGGGACTCGGCGAGCTCGCGCTTGAGGTCCGACAGCATCGGGAAGGGGAGCTCGCGCAGGTCCGGGTGGTCCTTGCGCCAGGCGAAGTGGACGAACTCGTTGTCGACCGAGGCGCCGAGGACCTGGGCGTCGCGGTCGGCGAAGTCCTCGTTGAGGCGGCCGAACTCGGCGATCTCGGTCGGACAGATGAAGGTGAAGTCCTTCGGCCAGAAGAACACCACCCGCCACTTGCCCTCGTAGGACTTGTGGTTGATCGTCTCGAAGGCGTTGTCCGGGTCCAGCGAGACGCAGGCGGTCAGCTCGTACTCGGGGAACTGGTCACCGACAGTAAGCAAAGCGAGGCTCCTTGGTCTGCGTGTTCGGGGACCTCACGGCATAGGGCGAGGTCGGAGAGGGGGCGTGGGGGGCCTTCGGGCCCCGTTGCCCCACGTCACTCAGAGTGCCGCATGCGTTGGGATAAGAGAAATCGATCTGTCGCAATGTGACGATAGGTCGGCCCTATCAGTTTCGCGAAAGTCGTGGTGGCGGGCCTTGGCGGCCGTCCGGACGGGGCGGTGCGGGCTCGGGTATGACCAAGATCACGGATTCTCGGTCAACGAGCCGGAGGTTCGAGTGTCTTCTCTCTGATCGCTACAGAATGGGGAGAAAGATGCGTGGACGGGTGATGGGCGGCGTCGCGTTGGGCGTCGTGGTGCTGGGGACCGGGACGGCGGCGGCCGCCGTCCCGGAATGGAAGATCGTGCATACGGTCTCCCAGCCGGTCTCGGTGGAGAAGACCCTGGACGACATCGTGGCCACCGGGGAGAGCGACGTCTGGGCCGTCGGCACGGTCGACGGCAATTCGGAGGCGGGTAGTCCGCTCGTGCAGCGCTTCGACGGCACGCGCTGGAACGACGTCGAGGTGCCGGTGGAGGCCAAGGCGGGGTCGCGTTACCGGACGATCGACGCCTCCGGCCCCGGTGACGTCTGGTTCTTCGGCAACCAGGGCTGGGCCGACGAGAACGGGACGGGACTGGCCGTCCGGTGGGACGGCACCGCCTGGAAGTCCCACCGGCTGGGGGCGTCGACCGATGTGGCCGACGCCGAGGTGCGCGGGCCGAACGACGTGTGGGTGGCGGGCACGCGGAACGCCAAGCCCTACACCGGCCACTATGACGGGAGCAGTTGGAAGTACCGCGCGACCGATATCTCGGTGGCGGCCGTCGGGGCGTCGGGCGCGGACGACGTCTGGTTCGCCGGACGCAAGGGCGACCGGGCGGCGCTGGAACGCTGGGACGGCCGCGGGTACACGCGTCCGGCCCTCCCGGCCATCACGATCAACGGGCGGGCGGCGCGCTCGGAGATCCAGGACGTGGTCGCGTTCCGTCCGGGCAACGTCTGGGCGGTGGGCCGGGCGTTCCTGCCGGGCGGGGCGGACCGGCCGCTGGCGCTGCACTGGGACGGCCGTGCCTGGAGCGCCACCGTGCTGCCGATCGACCACGAGTCCTTCGGCGACATCGCCGCCGACGGGAGCGGCGGGCTCTGGGCGAGCGGCCGCGACCGGATGTTCCGCTTCACCGGCGGACGCTGGGTCAACAGCTCGCTGAAGAACACCGGGGAGGTGTCCAAGGCCGTCACCGGGATCACCAACGTGCGCGGCACCACCCGGAGCTGGGCCTCGGGCACTCTCCGGTTCGAGGACCCGGGGACGCCGCTGCGGGGCGTCGTCCTCGCTCCGGCGGGCTGACCTCGGGGGCCGCTGATATGCCTCGGGTAGCCTGGGATGACGCGTGCGATAGGAGTGGGCTATCAGCAGACCGACGGTGGCCCAGCTACGGGCCTTTCTGGCGCTCGCGGAGCATCTGCATTTCCGCGACGCCGCCGCCGCGCTGCGCATGAGCCAGCCCGCGCTGTCCGGGGCGGTGGCCGCGCTTGAGGAGACGTTGAACACCCAGCTGGTCGAGCGCACCACGCGCAGGGTCCTGCTGACGGCGGCGGGCGAGCGGGTGGCGCGCCGGGCCGAGAACGTCCTGGCCGAGCTCGACCGGCTGGTGGAGGAGGTGCACGCCGCCAGGGGGCCGCTGGTCGGCCCCCTGCGGGTCGGGGTGATCCCGACCGTGGCGCCCTATCTGCTGCCGGTCGTGCTGCCGGGGCTGGCGACCGCGTTCCCCGATCTGGAGCTCTCGGTGCACGAGGAGCAGACCGACACGGTCGTCGCCGAACTGCTGGCCGGACGGCTGGACGTGGTCGTCCTCGCGCTGCCCGCGCCGACCTCCGGGGTCACGGAGATCACGCTCTACGACGAGGACTTCGTGCTCGTCGCCCCCGCCTCCTACGACCTGCCCGACACGCTGCCGCGCGAGGCGCTCAACGAGCTGGAGGTGATCCTGCTCAACGAGGGGCACTGCCTGCGCGACCAGGCCCTGGACGTCTGCCGCGAGGTCGGCGCCAGGGCGGGCGCGGCGACCTACGCCACCAGCCTGGCCACGCTCGTCCAGCTGGTGTCGGGGGGTCTCGGGGTGACGCTCGTCCCCGAGACCGCGCTGCCCGTCGAGACCCGCCGCGCTCCCAACCTGCGGTTGCACCGGTTCGACGCGCCCGCCCCCTTCCGGCGCATCGGGCTCGCGTTCCGCTCGACGTCCCCCCGCGCGGACGAGTTCGCGTCGCTCGCCACCGCCCTCAAGGATTCGCTCGCCCGCTAGGCGCGAAGGCGGGTCCGGGTCGAGCGGGCCAGGCGGACGGCGCGGCGGAGGCCCGGGACGCGGCGGGCGCCCCGCCGCAGGCGGCTCTGCTTGCGGGCGGCCTTGCGGCCCGTCCGGACGAGGATCTCGCCCTCCTTGGTCACGACCAGGCGGATGCCCGCGAGCTTGCGTTCGACGCCCCAGCCGCAGACGTCCATGCGGACGCGCAAGTCCCAGGTGCCCGCGGGCATGGGTGCCTCGGGCGCCGTCGCCAGGTGGGCCTCGCCCGCGAGCGTCACGGCGCCCCGGTCCTCGCACGGACGGGAGACGGTCGTGGGCAGGCTCACCTCGACGCCGCTGCCGCGGTGCCGGGCGTGGAGCCCGACGGTGGCCCTGGGCAGCGCGGCGGTGGCGTCCAGCACCTCGGTCGGGACGGGGGTCGGCAGGACGGCCGGGAGCTCCCACAGGACGCGGTGCTTGCCGTCGGGGCCGTCCTCGTGGCGGAAGGCGACCGGACGGCCGTCGCGGTAGACGAAGTCGGCGGAGAACCAGACGCCGATGCTCGACTGGCTGGTGAGGGACGCCCGCAGCACCGGCCGGACGGTGATGCCGCGCTCGGCCTCGGCGAGGATCTCCAGATCCTCGTAGGTGCCCTCGCGCAGCAGGTAGGCCCGCGTGCGCAGGTTCCACGGGATGTGCCGCTCGACCTGCGGTGTGAACCGTTCGAGGGCCAGCCCCCGGATCGCGGCGTGCAGCTCGCGGCGGTAGTCGGGCGGGTAGTTCATCAGCGTCCCGCCGCCCATCCGCCGCAGCATCTTGCCGCGCAGCCAGTGGGCGTAGAACCGGTCGCGGACCGGGCCGGGCTCGACATGCTCGTCGACGATGTCCAGGACCTCGCGGACGACGGAGAAGTAGTGCGCGGCGTCGAAGCGGCGGGCGGAGTAGTTGCCCTCGTCCGCCCGCTGCACCCAGTAGCAGCACGGGTAGTCGGCCAGGACGGAGATGACCTCGGCCTTGAAGTAGGCGGGCAGGACGAACCGGTGGTCCTCCAGCCGGACGGGCCCTTCGGGGAACCGCAGGCCGTGCTCGCGCAGGAACGCGGTGCGGAACAGCTTGTGCGGGGTGAGCAGGGAGAGCAGATGGTCTTCCAGGATCCGGGCGCGGTCGGCGGACCGGCGGAAGATCGCCCTCGGGACGCGCCGTCCGCCCTGGCCGACCATCCGCCCGACGAGCACGTCCGAGCCGTTGCGGGCGGCCATGGCGTGCATGCGCTCCAGCGCCTCGGGGCCCAGCCAGTCGTCGCAGTCCAGGAAGTACACGTACTCGCCGCGCGCGGCGTCGAGCCCGAGGTTGCGCGGGCCGCCGGGACCTCCGGTGTTGTCGACGCGGATCAGCCGGACATGGTCGTGGCGGCGCGCGACCGCCTCCAGGCGCTCACGGGTGCCGTCGGTCGAGCCGTCGTCCACGAAGACGACCTCGTAGTCGTCCGGGGCGAGCGACTGGTCCAGCAGCGAGCGCGCGCACGCGTCGATGTAGACGCCCCCGTTATAGGCGGGCACCACCACGCTGACCTTCAGATCCACCGTTCCTCCCGAACCGTGCCGAGCAGCAGGCCTCCTACGTTGGGTGCCCGCAATGGGGGACCGCACGCTCTTACGCGGCTCTTTGCCGCCTGCTTACGCGGCTGCGGGGGTTATTTCGGAACGAGGGCGGGTAGCCAACCGGATGACGCGTCCGCCGACGCGCGAGCGCGCCAGACAATGGTCAAGTCTGGGTCAGGTGATGGTCCGGCAATCGCGATCCGTGTCCGCTCGATAACGCGGCGTCATCATTGTGGAGCGCATGGCGACGTTCTCACTCGACGAGGTGTGCGCGGTCCGTAAGCCCAAGGACGCGTGGTGGACAGTGCTGCTGGTCGATCCGGTGGCCGTCCCGCTGACGCGCGTCCTGGCCAACCGGACGGCGATCACCCCGGACCAGATCACGGTGGCCGCGTTCCTGCTGGGCATCGGGGCGGCGGGCTGCTTCGCCCAGGGCTCGGCCCTGTGGCTCGTGGCCGGGGCGGTGCTGTACCACGTGGCGTTCGTCCTCGACTGCTGCGACGGGAAGATCGCGCGGCTGAAGGGCAACGGGTCCCCGTTCGGCGGCTGGCTCGACTTCATGCTCGACCGGGTGCGCGACATCTGCTGCGCGGCGGCGCTGGCCGGAGGCCAGTACGCCGTCACCGGTGAGGCGGCCTATCTCTGGCTCGGCTTCGCCATCCTGGCCCTGGACATGCTGCGTTACCTGAACGGCCCCAAGCTGGCCCGCGCGGGAGGCCAGATGCGCGAGGCCATCGCGCTGGCCCAGGGGCCGCGCCATGCCAAGGCGCCCGGGAAGCCGTCGCGCTACGTGCGGGTGCGCGACCGGCTGATGGCCCACCGGATCCGCCCGCACCTGTTCAGCGGCATCGAGTTCCAGATGGCCGTGTTCATCGTCGGCCCGCTGACCGGCCTGATCATTCCGGTGGCGGCCGTCGCCGGGGCGCTGCTGCTGCTCTTCGAGCTCGTGCTGGTCTACCGCTTCTGGCGGCTCGCCCGCGCGTACGGGCGCGTGCCCGAGTCCGTCCGCAAGGCGGTCTCCCAGGACCCGGTGCCGCACCCGCGCCCCACCCTCGTCGACCTGCGCTAGCGCGTCCACGCATCCAGATTTCCGCCGTCAGACGGGCAGGTGGGCGTGCGCGATCAGCGTCACGCCCGGCCAGGACTTCAGGGGGAGGCGCCGCTCCAGGGCGCTGAGCAGGCGCAGCCCCTCGTTGACGGCCGGACGGACGTGCGCCAGGTCCTCCGGGCAGGCCGCGCGGTGACGGCGCCAGCGGACGACCGGGCGCAGCAGGACGTTCCAGCTCCACAACCGGTCGAGCCGCAGGCCCGCGCCCTCGACCAGCGCGCCCAGCGCCGGACGGTCGTAGCGCCGGACCCGGCCGAGCGCCACGTCGCGGGCCGACCACAGCGCCATGTCGGCGGGCACCGCGATCAGCGCCTCGCCGCCGGGCCGCAGCACCCGCGCGATCTCGGCCGCCGCCGCGCGATGGTCGTCGATGTGCTCCAGGACGTTCATCGCCAGCGCCAGGTCGTACACGCCGGACGGCAGCGGCAGGTAGCGGGCGTCGCCCTCGTAGGCGGCCAGGCCGCGGCTCAGGCAGGTGTCGACCGCGGACCCGGCGATGTCGATCGCGGTGGCGTCCCAGTCGTGCTCGGCCAGCACCCGCGTGTTGCCGCCGCAGCCCGCCCCGATGTCGACGGCGCGTCCGGGCACGGCGATCCGGCGCAGCTCACGGGCGACGATCGACCGCCGCTCGCGGTACCACCAGTTGCCGTCCTCGATCCCGGCCACCCGCTGGATCTCGATCGCGTCCACCAGGCCAGCGGACGCGATGGGCGGGTGCCCGCGCCACCGACGCCGCCGGTCGCGTCCGGATCGTTGACCCGGATTTGATCACCCGTTCGCGCTCCGGCGCCGGCGGACCAGCGCGCGCAGCAGGAACAACGCGACCAGCGCCGCCACGGCCGCCGGGACGGCGCGCTTGACCAGCGACGGGCCCGCCACCTCCAGCAGGTCGATCGCTTCGTCGTCGGCGTGCCGCCCGACCGGCGCCGCCACGGGCGGTGCGCCGGTCGTCGACTCGGCCTCGCTGGCCGTGCGCTGCTGCGGCACGACCGGCGGAGCCGGTTCCTCCACCGCGGGTGCCGGCTCGGTCGGGGTCTCCAGCTCGGTGGCCAGGGCCTTGGCGAAGCGGGTGATGAGCCTGGCGCCGACCTCGGCCAGGATGCCGCGGCCGAACTGCGCGGGACGGCCGGTGACGTTCAACTTGGTGTGCACGGTGACGCGCGTGGTGCCGTCGTCGTCGTGCAGCCGGGCCTGGACGGTCGCGTTCGCCGTGCCGGGGCCTCTGGCCTCCTTGGCGGCGGCCTCGATCGTGACGGTGCGGGACGCGGGGTCGGCCGCGACGATGCGCGCCGAGCCCCGGTAGGTGACGGTCATGGCGCCGACCTTCACCCGCAGGCGTCCCTTGTACTCCTCGTCGTCGACCGAGTCGAGCGTCGCGCCGGGCATGCACCGTGCCACGCGCTCCACGTCGAGCAGCACCGGCCAGGCCTCTTCCACGGGTACCGGCACGGCGAAATCGTGGTCGAGCTCCATGTGTGCGGTCCTTGTCCTCGGGGGGCTTGCAGGCGACCTTACGACCGCCGCCCGTGCTGCCGCCAGACGGGCCGGGGTGACCATGTGGCCGGGCGCGGGGGCGAGCGCGCCCGGCCACATGATCACGACTCCGGACGGATCGAGGCCGCCGCCGTCAGCGCGCGGGCGGTCAGCACCCGCGCCAGGTGCGTCCGGTACTCGGGTGAACCGTGCAGGTCACCTGGGGGCGAGGTGCCCTCGGCGGCCCGCTCGGACGCCGCCCGGAACGCGTCCTCGGAGACCGAGCGTCCCGCCACGAACTCCTCGGCCGAGGAGGCCCGCACGGGCGCCGGGCCCATGTTGGTCAGCGCGATCCTGGCGTCCTCGATCGCGCCCCGTTCACGCCGCACGGCGCACGCGACGCCGACGACCGCCCATGCCTGCGCGGTGCGGTGGAACTTCTCGTAGTGCGCGCCCCAGCCCGGCCCGAGCTTGGGGACGCGGACCGACAGCAGCAGCTCGTCCGGCTCCAGCGCGGACGTCATCCAGTCGACGAAGAACGCGCGCGCCGGTATCTCCCGCTCGCCGCGCGCCGAGCGGGTGTGGAACACCGCGTCCAGCGCCAGCGCGACGGCGGGCAGGTCGCCCGCCGGGTCGGCGTGGGCGAGGCTGCCGCCGAACGTCCCGCGATGCCGGACGGCCGGGTCGGCGACCGTCGCCGCCGCCTGGGCGATCAGCGGCGCGTGCGCGCGGACCAGCGGGTCGCGGACGACCTGGTGGTGCGTGGCCATCGCGCCGATGCTCAGCGCGCCGCCGTCGTCGCGGATCTCGCGCAGGACGTCCAGCCGGTCCAGGTCGATCAGCGTCTCGGGGTAGGCCAGGCGCAGCCGCAGCAGCGGCACCAGGCTCTGCCCGCCCGCCAGGACCTTGCCCTCCTCGCCCGCGTCGGCCAGCGCGGACACCGCGTCGTCCACGGTGGCGGGACGCACGTAGTCGAACGACGGGGGGATCATCCCTGGCCTCCTCGCACGGCGCGCCACACCCGTTCGGGCGTGCACGGCATCGGGACGTCCCGCACCCCGAATGGGCGCAGCGCGTCGACGATCGCGTTCACCACGGCCGGGGTCGAGGCGATCGTCCCGGCCTCGCCGACGCCCTTGGCGCCCAGCGGGTTGGAGGTGGCCGGGGTCTCGGTCCTGCCGGTGGTGAACTCGGGCAGGTCGGCGGCGGACGGCACCAGGTAGTCGGCCAGCGTGCTGGTCGTGAGGTTGCCGTCGTCGTCGTACACCGCCTCTTCGTACAGTGCCTGTGCGATGCCCTGCGCCAGCCCGCCGTGCACCTGCCCCTCCACGATCAGCGGGTTGACGACCGAGCCGACGTCGTCCACCGCGACGTAGGAGCGCAGGCGCACCAGGCCGGTCGCGGTGTCGACCTCGGCGGCGCACAGGTGCGTCCCGTGCGGGAAGGAGAAGTTCTCGGGGTCGAACGTGGCGTCCGAGTCGAGCGAGGGCTCGACGCCCTCGGGGAACTCGTGCGCCGTCAGCGTCGCGCCCGCCACGTCGGCCAGGGTCAGCGACGTCCCCGACACGCCCTTCACCGCGAACGCGCCACCGGAGTACTCCAGGTCGCCCTCGGCCGCTTCGAGCAGGTGCGCGGCCACCGTCCGCGCCTTCTCCACCACCTTCTCGCATGCCTGCTGGACGGCGACGCCCCCGATCGTCAACGACCTGGAACCGTAGGTGTCCCAGCCCCGGGGAGCGACGAGCGTGTCGCCGCTGAGCACCTTCACGTCGTCGAACGGCACCCCGAGCGCGTCGGACGCGATCTGCGCCCACGCCGTCGCGTGGCCCTGGCCGTGCGGCGTCGTCCCGGTGACGACCTCGACCTTGCCCGAGCCCAGGACCCGGACGGTCGCGTGCTCCCAGCCGCCCGCCTTGGACCGGACGTCGCGCAGCGCCCGCGAGGGCGCCAGCCCGCACATCTCGGTGTAGGTCGACACTCCGATGCCCAGCCGGACGGTGTCGCCGCGCTCCACCCGGTCGGCCTGCTCGGCGCGCAGCTTGTCGTACTCGAACATGGCCAGGGCCTTGTCGGTCGCGGCCTCGTAGTCGCCCGAGTCGTAGGTCAGCCCGGTGACGGTCGTGTAGGGGAACTCCTCGCGGGTGATCCAGTTGCGGCGGCGCACCTCGATCGGGTCGAGGCCGAGCTCGGCGGCCAGCTCGTCCATGAGCCGCTCGATCCCGAACGTGGCCTCGGGGCGTCCGGCGCCCCGGTAGGCGTCGGTGGGGGTCTTGGTCGTGAACACCCCGGTGCAGGCGAACGAGTACGCGTCCATCTTGTAGATGCCGTTGAACATCGGGGCGCCCAGCGTCGCGATGCCCGGTGTGAGCAGCATCAGGTAGGCGCCCATGTCCGACAGCAGGTCGACCTTGAGGCCGCGCAGGCGCCCGTCGCCCTCGGCGGCGAGCGCGAGCCGCTGGATCTGGTCGCGGCCGTGGTGGACGGTCATGTTGCCCTCGCTGCGCGACTCCGTCCACTTGACGGGACGTCCGAGCCTGCGCGCCAGCAGCAGCGCCAGCACCTCCTCGCCGTAGACCTGGAGCTTGGAGCCGAAGCCGCCGCCCACGTCCGGCGCGATGACGCGGAGCCGGTGCTCGGGGATCTCGGTCACGGCCGACAGCATCAGCCGCAGGATGTGCGGCACCTGGGTGGCCGACCACAGCGTGAACTCATCGCCCTCGGGCGCGCAGACGACGGCCCTGGGCTCCATCGCCGACGGGATCAGCCGCTGCTGGACGTAGCGCCGCTCGATCGTCACGGGGGCGTCGCGGAACGCGGCCTCGACGTCGCCGTGCTCGGTGGCGAGCCGGTAGCACCGGTTGGTGCCGAGTTCGGCGTGGACGGGCTCGGCGTCCTGGCCGAGCGCCCGTTCCATGTCCATGACCGCGGGCAGCGGCGCGTAGTCGATGTCGATGTCCTCCAGCGCGTCGGCGGCGGCGTACCGGTCCCGCGCCACCACGCACGCCACCGGCTCGCCCGCGTACCGCACGTCGCGCACGGCCATCGGCGGGTGGTCGGGGATCAGGATGTCGTCGGTGACGGGCCAGGCGCACGGCAGGCTGCCCTGCTCGGCCGCGAAGTCGGCGCCGGTGAGCACGGCGACGACGCCCGGGCGCCCCTCGGCCGCCTCGGTGTCCACGCCGGTGATCCGCGCGTGGGCGTGGGGGCTGCGCAGGAACGCCACGTGCAGCAGGCCCGGGAGCTGGAGGTTGTCGGTCCACCGGGTGCGGCCGGTGACCAGGCGCGCGTCCTCGCTGCGGAGCCGCGGGCTGCCCACCTCGGTCATGGCGTCACCTCGCGCGAGGCCCGGCGCACCGCGCGCACGATGTTCTGGTAGCCCGTGCACCTGCACAGATTGCCTTCGAGGCCCGCGCGGATCTCCTCGTCCGAGGGGTCGGCGTTGTCGCGCAGCAGGTCGATCGAGGCCATGATCATGCCTGGGGTGCAGAAGCCGCACTGCAGGGCGTGCTCCTGGTGGAACGCCTCCTGCATCGGATGCAGGGCCCCGTTCGCGAGTCCCTCGACGGTGGTCACTCCCCGTCCGTCGGCCTGGACGGCCAGCAGCGAGCAGCTCTTGACGCTCGCGCCGTCCAGCAGGACGGTGCAGGCCCCGCAGTTGGAGGTGTCGCAGCCGACCGGGGTGCCGACCTTCCCCAACCGGTCGCGCAGGTAGTGGACGAGCAGGAGGCGCGGTTCGACGTCGTCCTCGTAGGTGACCCCGTCGACCTCGACGCTGATTCGTGGCATTGGCTGCTCCCAGGGACGTCTCGTCTGGAACGTATGACGAGCTTCTTTCACGTACCAGACCCGAAAGTGGCCGGTTTGCGACCCTGGCCGCCGAGAGGGGGAAAGCTACCCTCGGCGAACGTCCGATGCCCCTTAGTGCTTTTTGCTGGCTTTTGTCGGCTTTGGTTTGATTTCGCGTGATCATTCCCCCATGATCGTCCGCATGGCCTTCCCCTAGAGGGAACAACCCCGCCGACCAAAGGACCAATCGCATGCCCAAGCGCGCCATCATCGTCGCGATGCTCTGCGCCGCCGCACTCGGCCTGTCCAGCACGACCGTCAGCGCGGCCCCCGCCGCCCCGGCCGGTTCCGTCCAGCCGGAGCCGTCCGAGCAGGCGAGCGTGGACGCCCTCGCCCGCCAGCTGGAGGCGCTCGCCGCGGTGCCCGACGAGGTCTTCGCCCAAGGAGACGCAGCCGTCCAGCAGTACCTGGACGATCACCCGCCCATCGAGCCGCGCGGCTTCTGGCAGGTGACCAAGTGCGTCGGCGCCATCCTGGTCGCCGTCGGCTCGGCGGCGTTCCCCGCCGCCAAGCTGCTGAAGATCAAGGCCCTGATCAAGGCCAAGGGCGCGAAGAAGGTCGCCGAGGGGATCATCTCCTGGGCCAAGGGCAACAAGGACAAGGCCGTCGAGCAGGCCGGCGCCGGCATCGCCTCCATCGGCGGCGAGCTCCTCGGCATCAGCGGCATCAGGGACAACTGCGGATGATCGCGCTCTCCGGAAAGCTGGTCTGGGTCTCGCCCAAGGACCAGGAGAAGGCGCTCGCCCTCTACAACGACGCCAAATACGACAAGGCGCTGCGCTTCCTGGGCCGCAACACCCTGCTGTCCAGCGACACCGCGCCCGCCACCCTGGCCGTGCTCGTCCGCGACGGCCGCCTCCCCGAAACGGCGGACGAGGCCCTGGCGAACCTCGCCGCCGAGGCCCCGCAGCTCCACGCCGAGCTGTCCGGGCTGCTGCGCGACGGTCACAAGGACCGCGCCACCCGGCGCCTCCAGGAGGCCACCAGCCTCAACTGGTGGGCCGCCTGGGCGTTGGTCGACGACCTGGCCGACAAGCTGGCCTGAACCGAACGCGAATGCCCCGCCTTCCCCGGGAGGCGGGGCATTCGCGCGTCAGAGGGCCGGGGTCAGCGGCTTGGTGTAGAGGGCCTTGCCGTCGATGTCGCGCAGGGTGACGGTCAGGCGGTGGGACGCCGCGTCGATCTCCACCTGGCCGAAGAACTGGTAGCCGCCCGCCGGGGAGGTGTTGGGGGCGGGCGCGCCGACGCCGAAGGGACGCTCGGGGCCGAAGGTCGACTCCAGGGGGCTCAGCGCGAAGGCCCCCGCGTTGAGGGGACCCGAGACGAACTCCCAGAACGGGTCGAAGTCCTTGAAGGCGGCCTTGGCCGGGTCGTAGTAGTGCGCGGCCGTCGAGTGGACGTCGGCCGTCAGCCAGACCATGTTGCGGACCTTCTGCTTCTTGGCGAACGACAGCAGGTCGGCGATCTCGCGCTCGCGGCCCAGCGGCGCGCCGTTGTCGCCCTGGGCGATGCCCTCGAACGCGGTGCCGTCCGGGACGATCAGCCCGATGGGCAGGTCGGCGGCCATCACCTTCCAGGTCGCCTTGGAGCGGCGCAGCTCGCGCTTGAGCCAGGCGAGCTGCTCGGCGCCCAGGACGCCGTCCTTGTGCGTCGGGCTGTTGTTGGCGCCGTTGGCGTCCTTGTAGGTGCGCATGTCCAGGACGAAGACGTCCAGCAGCGGCCCGTAGGAGAGCTTGCGGTACACGCGGCCGTTGCGCGGGTCCTTGGCCGCGATCGGGTTGTACTCGAACATCGCCTGGCGGGCGCGGGCGGCCAGCACGTCGACGCGCTTCTCGGTGTACTGCGGGAGTTCGAGGATCTCGCCGGGGTACCAGTTGTTCACCACCTCGTGGTCGTCCCACTGGTAGATCAGCGGCACCTTGGCGTTGAACGCGCGCAGGTTGGCGTCGTGCAGGTTGTAGCGGAACTGGCCGCGGTACTCGGCCAGCGTCTCGGCGACCTTGGTCTTCTCGGGCGTGACCAGGTTGCGCCAGACGCGGCCGTCGGGCAGCTTCACCGTCTCGCTGAGCGGGCCGTCGGCGTAGATGAAGTCGCCGCTGCACAGGAAGAAGTGCGGGTCGAGCGCGCCCATCGCCTTGAAGATGCGGTAGCCGCCGAACTCCTGGTTGATGCCCCAGCCCTGGCCCGCCAGGTCGCCCGACCAGACGAACGAGATGTCCTGGGCCGTGCGGGGCGCGGTGCGCAGGACGCCCGCCTCACCCTCGGAGAGCGTCTTGTGGCCTTCGAGCGTCACCCGGTAGTGGATCTCCTCACCGGCGGGGAGCCCGCGCAGGAACGTCTTGCCCGTGAGGTCGCTGTTCGGCGAGAGCCACGGCCCGCGCACCCGGTGGGCGCCCTTGAAGTCCGGACGGCGGCTCAGCTCGACCAGCATGCGGGCGGGGCTGTCGGAACGGGCCCAGACGACCGCCTCGTGCGCGGTGACGTCGCCGCTCTGGATGCCGTGCGTCAGCTTGGGGCGTCCCGAGCGGACCAGGGCCGCCGCGGCCGGTCCGCCGTTGACCAGGCCGAGGGCGGCGCCGCCTCCCACCGCCAGGCCGCCGCGCAGAACACTTCGCCTGTCCATTGATGACTCCCTTCACCGGAAACTCGCGCGTATGCTCTCGCGGCTCCGTGTCGGTGTCATGAACGTCCTCGATCGGCCGGTGTCCGACTTGACAACGCAGTGTGACTGAGTGTCTCCTAGACTCCATGTCGGCGCGAGAGTTCTCCTCCACCCCGGCGGCCCAGGGCCGCGTGGGTTGTGCGCCCTGTCCCTCGTGTTGTTGTCGCTGATCGTTCGATCCGGCCTCTGTCACAACACTCGAAGGACTCTTTCTGTGAACCTCGACATGGTTCCCGACCTCGCCATGCGCGGCCAGGACGACCCCCACGGACGTCCGGTGGCTCCGCGTCCCCCGACGGTGGGGCAGCTCGCCTCGCGCGTCCGGCGGTTGGTGACGCGTCCCGGTGACTGGTGGCATCTGGTCACGTTCGGTGACGAGCCCGTGCGCGTCCCGCTGGACGAGGGGGTCTGGCTCATGGTCTGGCCCCCGGGGCACCGGTCGGGCGTCGAGGGCCCCGAGGTCAGCGCGGTCGTCGCGGGCGAGCTCGCCGAGGTCACCATCGACGGCGACGGCGTGACCGAGCGGCCCCTGCGCGGCAGCCGCGTCCAGGTGCGCGGCGGCGCCACCGCCCGCGAGCTGGTCAACCTCGGTCCCGCCTACGCGGTGACCCTGCACGCCTCCGCCTAGAGACAACGAGAAACGCCCCGGGGTCTTCCGGGCGTTTCGTCGTTTCCGTGTCAGGCGGGGACGGGCTCTGGATCGGGCTTGCGCGCGGGCTCCGGACCGGTCAGGTCGGCCGGGGTGTCGTTGAAGACGTCGTCGTCCAGCAGGTCCTCCGAGCGGGCGACCAGCACCGGGACGGTGAGCTGCCCGGCCACGTTCAGCGCCGTCCTGGCCATGTCGATCACCTTGTCGATGGCGATCAGGTAGCCGACGGCCTCCAGCGGCAGGCCCACGGTGGTGAGGGTGAGCGTCAGCGCGACCAGGGCCGGGCCGGGGGTGCCGCCGGTGCCGAGCTGGCCGATCACCGCGGCCAGGGCGATCAGGGCGTAGTCGCTCAGGCCCAGGTCGATGTTCATGTACTGGGCGACGAAGACCGCCGCGACCGCCGGGTAGATCGCGCCGCAGCCGTCGAACTTGATCGTGGCGCACAGCGGCTGGGCGAAGCTGGCGTAGTCGCGGCTGACGCCGTTGCGCTCGATGGAGACGCGCTGCGCAATCGGGAGCGTGGCCAGGGACGACGACGACACGAACGCGAACTGCAGCGCGGGCCAGGTGTTGCGGAAGAACTGCAACGGCGAGACACGGCCGAACACCCGCAGCAGCACCGGGTAGACCACCAGCAGCACGATCGCGACGGCCAGGTAGATGGCCCCGGTGAACTTGGCCAGCGGCTGGAGCGAGGACGGCCCGTAGGTGGCCACCACCGAGGCGATGAGGAAGAACGAGCCGATCGGGGTGAGCAGGACGACCCACCACACGACCTTCTGGATGGCCAGGTAGAGGTCGTCGATCAGGGAGGTGAGGCGCTCGCCGCGCTCGCCGATCGCGACCAGGGCCGCACCGAAGATCACCGCGAACGTGACCACGCCGAGCACGTTGCCCTCGGCCATCGCCTTGATGATGTTGGACGGGAAGAGGTTCTCCAGGATCTGCGTCCAGGTGACCTCCTCGGTCTCGGCCGACTCGGTGGCCAGCTTGCCCAGGCCCTCGCCGGGCTGGACCAGCAGCGCCACCGCGAGGCCGACGGCCGTGGCGAGCGCCGAGGTGATCACGAACCAGCCGAGGGTCTTGCCGGTGAGCCGGGCCACGCCGCCGACGCCGCGCAACCGGCCGACGCTCACCACGATCGCGGTGAACACCAGCGGGACGACGACCACCTTGAGCAGGCTGGTGTAGACGCCGCCGAACGGGTCGAGCCAGTCCTCGGCGATCTTCTCGCCGTCACCGAGATTGTTGATCAGGGCGCCGGCGACCACGCCGAGCACCAGGGCGAGCACGATCTGCTGCCAGAACTGCCATTTCCAGACGCGCAAGGACACGAGAGGTTCTCCGGGGATTCACAGAGCACCCGCGCACGCCGAAGAGGGCGCGCGACGGGTGGGAACAGGGAAAAGAGGGTCAGCGAGGTGTGCTCAGGCGTGACACAGCACGCTGGCGAGGCGGCACAGATCAACGTGCAGCCTGGCGACGAGCATGACGCTCTTCTCGGTGAACCTCACGCCTATAGTCAACCGCAATGGGGGGAAATGTAGTTCCTTGGTGGACTGTGTCCCTCATCACCCTCAACGGAGGTTTCGACGCCGTCCCCGGGTGAGCACGCGGATGATGCCGATCACGCCGAGCCCGGCCAGCAGGACGGGACCGAGGATCTCCGGTCCGGCCACCGGATCGCCCGACAGCACACCGGTCAGGAAGACCACGGCGACGCCCAGGAAAAAGAGCCCGGTCAGCGGGCCACCCGGGTCGAAGCGGCGGCGGGGTCGCTCAGCCACGGATCACGTCCACCTCTCCGACCTTGGCCCGGACGCGCAGCGCGATCACGGGCGGATTCTTCACCGAAGTGTTCACCGGCTCCAGGACCTCCACGGTCTCGGCTCCAGGGCCCCCGTAAGTGCGGCCGTCCACCTTCATGTCGCCGAGCCCGATCCGCGCGTCCAGCTCGACCCGCGCCGTCGGCGGGACGGTGATCTTCATGCCGCCCACCATGACCTCGGCGTTGACGCTGACCCGCTGCCCGGGGGCCAGCGGGAGCGCGGTCAGGTCGAGCCGTCCCGAGCCCACCGCGAGCTTGTGGTCCTGCTGGGCACGGGTCACGTCGGTCGGACGCCAGACGACCTCCCCGTAGCGGGCGTTCCTCGGGAGCTCGCCCGCCACCGACGAGGTGAGCAGCGCGAACGTCAGCACCGTCCCGGCGGTGGCAAGGCCCCGGGCGCGGAACCAGCCGCCCGCCAGCAGCCCGGCGCCGACCACGGCCAGCGCGGAGGCCAGGACGATCGCCGAGCCGTCCGCCGCGGGGTGGGCGCGCGCGACCGGGATCATGGCGGCGCCGACGGCCAGGGCGGCCAGCAGCGTGATCGGCGTGAGCGCGGAGCGTCCCTGGACCGCGACGGCGGCGGGCTCGGGCCGCGGCGCCGGGGGAGCGGGCGCCGCGCGATCCGAGCTGAACGCGGCCAGGTCGACCATGCCCTCGCGGAGCCCGCCTCCCGTCTCGGCCGCCTGGGGCGGCGCGGGCGGCGGCGAGAACACCCACCCGCCCGGCGGGTGACCCTTCAGCCGCTCCGGAACGGACCGCGCGATGGCGTCGAGGCCCACCCCGCGCGCGTGGGCCACCAGCAGGGCCAACCCGAACACCGTGAGCGCGACGACCGTGTCGCCGGTCATCCCGCCGAGCGTCGAGACCAGCACGGAGGCGCCGAGCAGCGCGCCGAGGATGGTCAGCACCGCCGGGGCGTCGAACCAGCGCCGCACCACGTTCTCGGCGACGGACGCGTTCGCGGGGCTCGACGGCATGAGCAGCGCCGCCGCGATGTAGAGCAGGATGCCCTGCCCGGACGCCAGGACGAGCACGGCGAACCCGATCCGGAACACCACCGGGTCGATGCCGGTCGCCCGTCCCAGCCCCGTGCAGACACCGGCCAGCACCCGGCCCTCGTGTTCGCGGGCCAGTCTCGGGTAGTCGTCGTCCGCCGCCGGTGCTGCGCTGATCGCACTGTGGTCCTCGGCCATGGTCCTATGGTGGCGCTCCGTCCCCCGGCGCGGTATCGGGGGCGTCCCTGATCCGACCCTGAGGAAAACCTCGCGCGATCAGGGCACCGCCCTGATGTGCCGGGCGTCCGCGCGTGTGACGATCGTCCTGTGAGCGAGGCCATGAACACAGCGC
This sequence comes from Spirillospora sp. CA-294931, assembly GCF_050946795.1. GTDB lineage: Bacteria > Actinomycetota > Actinomycetes > Streptosporangiales > Streptosporangiaceae > Spirillospora. The sequence goes on along the minus strand of NZ_CP192006.1, from coordinate 8,187,719 downwards.
GCCTGGAGCGGCGCCCGGACGGACGGCTCGCCGCGGGGGTGTGCCGCGGCCTGGCCGCCCATCTCGGCGTCGACGTCTTCGCGATCAGGTGCGCGTTCGTGCTGGTCACGCTGGCCGGGGGGCTGGGAGTCGCCGCGTACGTGGCGTTCTGGGTGCTGGTTCCGGCGCCGCAGGAGCCTCCGGCGCGTCGGGTGCGGCGCGACTGGGGCCAGCTGCTGGCCTACGGGGCCGTCACCGCCGGGCTGTCGTCGCTGAGCTGGGGCGCCGGGATGCTCCAGGTGGCGCTGTGGCCGTTCATCGCGGGCGGCGTCGGCGCGGCGATCCTGTGGCAGCAGGCCGACCGCGACCAGCGGCAGCGGTGGGTGGTCCCGCTGCGCCAGGTCTGGCTGCGCAGCCTGCTCGGCCTGCTGCTGGTGGTCGGGGGCATCGGCGGCTTCGTGGCGCAGCGGGTGAACGTCGGCGAGGCCCGTTCGGTCATCATCACCACGCTGATCATCCTGACCGGGCTCGCGCTGATCGCCACGCCCTGGGTGGTGCGGCTCTGGCAGGACCTCGAGGCCGAGCGCCACGAGCGCATCCGCTCGCAGGAACGCGCGGAGCTGGCCGCCCACGTCCATGACTCGGTGCTCCACACCCTGACCCTCATCCAGCGGAACGCGGGCGACCCGCGCGAGGTGCAGCGGCTGGCCCGCTCGCAGGAGCGCACCCTGCGCAGCTGGCTCTACCAGCCGCGCGCCGACCCCGACCAGACCTTCGCCGCCGCGATCCGCGAGCTGGCGGGCGAGGTCGAGGACGACCACGGCGTGCCGATCGAGGTGGTCTGCGTCGGCGACACCGAGCTGGACGACCCGCTGTCGGCCACCATCCAGGCGGCCCGCGAGGCGATGGTCAACGCCGCCAAGTACGCCGAGGCGCCCTCGGTGTCGGTGTACGCCGAGGTCGCGGGCGACGATGTGGAGATCTTCATCCGCGATCGGGGCAAGGGTTTCGACCTGGATGCCATCCCGGATGACCGGATGGGCGTCCGTGGGTCCATCATCGGACGTATGGAGCGCAACGGCGGCAGAGCCACGGTCCGCACCGCCCCCGGCGAGGGCACCGAGGTCCGTTTGGAGATCAAGAAGTCATGAGCGCGAAAAAGCGGGTCGTCCTCGTCGACGACCACCAGATGTTCCGGACCGGGGTGAAGGCCGAGCTGGGCGACGGGGTCGAGATCGTCGGCGAGGCCGGGGACGTCGACGAGGCGGTGGCGGTGATCAAGCAGGCCACGCCCGACGTGGTGCTGCTGGACGTCCATCTGCCGGGCGGCGGCGGCATCGAGGTGCTGCGACGGCTCCAGGGGGTCGTGCAGTCGCGGTTCCTGGCGCTGTCGGTGTCGGACGCCGCCGAGGACGTGATCGGCGTGGTGCGGGGCGGCGCCCGCGGCTATGTGACCAAGACGATCTCGGGGCCCGAGCTGACCGGCGCGATCGGGCGGGTGGCCGAGGGCGACGCGGTCTTCTCCCCGAGGCTGGCGGGGTTCGTCCTGGACGCGTTCGCCGCGTCGGACGCGCCCGCCGTCGACTCCGAGCTCGACCAGCTCACCCAGCGCGAGCGCGAGGTGCTGCGACTGATCGCGCGCGGCTACGCCTACAAGGAGATCGCCAAGGAGCTGTTCATCTCGGTCAAGACGGTCGAGACCCACATGAGCAGCGTGCTGCGCAAGCTCCAGCTGTCCAACCGCCACGAGCTGGCCCGCTGGGCGGCGGCCCGCCGGATCGTCTAGCCGCCCTAGCCGGGGGACGACTCGCGGGCGTCCAGGAGCTCGTCCCAGTGCTCCTCGGCCCAGGCGCAGGCGGCGGCCATGGGTTCGAGCATGCTGCGTCCCAGCGGGGTCAGCTCGTACTCGACGCTGGGCGGCGGCCCCTTGCGGGCCGTGCGCTTGACCAGGCCGTCGCGTTCGAGCCCCCGCAGTGAGCTGGTGAGCACCTTGCCGGTGATCCCGCGCAGCGGCACCCGCAGCTCGGAGAAGCGGCGGGGGCCGCCCTCAAGACAGCGGATGATCATCGCGGCCCATTTGTCGCCGAACCGGATCGGCGAGAGCGACGACGGGCACAGCTCGTCGAACATGTCCGGGGCCAGCGCTTCCCTCATGCGGGAACGATATCCGGTATCCGGGTGGATACCACCCACCCGGATACCGTCCGGCCGACGGCGGGACACCGGGTCCCGCCGGTGGCGAGAGGGGTGCCCATGGGCAAGATCGTGATCTTCGGTGCCGGGGGACGGGCCGGACGCCGCGCGGCGCTGGAGGCGCTGCGCAGGGGCCACGAGGTGACCGCCGTCGTGCGCGACCCCGCCGGGCACACGGCGCTGCGCGCCGAGGGGCTGACGCTCGTCGCGGGCGACGTCGCCGACGCCCGTGCCGTCGCGGCGCTCGCGGCCGGGCACGACGCGGGCATCTCCGCGGCCGTCGACCTGACCGTGGCGCCGCATGACTTCTTCACCACCGCGACGCGCGCGCTTGGCGAAGGGTTCGTGAAGGCGGGCGTGAGCCGCCTGCTGGTGGTCGGCCTGGCGTCCGTCACGCCGGGCGCGTCCGGCGCGCTCCTGATGGACGAGCCCGGTTACCCGCAGGAGTACCGCGCGTTCTACCTCGGCCACGCGGCCGGTCTCGACGAGCTGCGCGCCACCGGCCTGGACTGGCTCTACGTCGCCCCGGCCGGGGACTTCGACCACGACGGCCCCCGCACCGGCCGGTACCGCGTGGCCGAGCACGGCGATCCCGCGTCCCGGATCTCCTACGACGACTTCGCGATCGCCCTGCTCGACGAGATCGACGAGCCCGCCCGCCACCGCGCCCTGGTCGTGGTGAGAGAGGCGTGATGACCCCCGGGCGAGGATTCGCCGTCGCCCGGCAGCGCGGCTCACAGGGCGTTGGGCAGGCGGGCGGGGCAGCCCGGCTCGCAGTGCTCGGCGTGCCGGGCGACGCGGTGGGCGAAGGAGTTCAGCATCCGCTGGAAGAAGACGCGCAGCAGCGGCCCGGTGCCGGGGATCAGCGGGTCGAACCGCGCGTGCCAGCGGACCAGGGACGAGGTGCCCTGGTCTTCGAAGTCGACCACGGCCCGGTAGTCGCGCACCGGCAGCCCCGACAGCGCGACGTAGGCGTAGTGGCCGGGCGGGTCGTACTCCACGACCTTCTCGCGGGCCGGGGGAATCTTCCGGATCGCGCCTACCCCGTTGGGGCTCTGCTCGCCCTCGCTCACGCGCCGCGCTCGGGTGGGGAACGACCCCCACTCGTTCCAGGCCTCCGCCACCGCGAGGTGTTTGAACAGGACTTCGGCCTTGGCGACGGAGGTCGCGGTGGCCTCGATCTCATACGGCATGGCGGTCTCCCCGGGAGCTTGATCGATCGCACCGTAGCCAGGCCGTGACGCAGAGGACAAGGTGATCGGCCACCTGTGGGCACTCTTGACCCGAACGTACCGATCTACAGGGACACGACTGACGCGAGCAGGCGGTTCTGGAACCCGGCGACATCGCCTCCGACGGCCACCCGGACCGGACGGCGGTGGTCGTCGGCGGGCAGCGACCTGGCGTCCCAGACCGTGGCGCCCCGGGTCAGCTCGCCGCGCAGCTCCACCCGGACGGGACGTTCGACGTACTCCGCCAGCCCCGGCTCCATGATCAGCATCGCGGCCAGCGCGTCGTGCACGACCGCGCCGCGGCGCTTGAGCGTCGGGGTGTAGGCGTCCACGTAGAACTCCAGGACGCGGGTGGCGAACCGGGCGGCGTCGGAGTCGTGCCCGGCCAGCTCGTCCAGCCAGGCGTCGCCCACGGCCGTCGGGTGGGTGGCGTCCAGCGGCACCAGGACGACCGGCCAGTCGGCGGCGAACACCAGGTCGGCGGCCTCGGGGTCGTGCCAGATGTTGGCCTCGGCGTGGGTGGTGATGTTGCCGGGGTGGTCGAACGCGCCGCCCATGACGATCACCTCGCGCAGCAGCGCGGGCAGTTCGGGGTCGAGCAGCAGCGCCGCGCCGAGGTTGGTGAGCGGCCCTGTCGCCAGCAGCGTCAACTCTCCCGGGTGGGCGCGCGCCAGCCGGACGAGCTGTGCGGCGGCGGGCTCGCCGGTCGGCGCGCCCCGCGGCGCGGGCAGGTTCGTCTCGCCGAGGCCGTCGCGGCCGTGCCAGTCGACGGCGTAGTGGACGTCCTGCGCCATCGGCCGTCCGGCCCCCGCCGCCACCGGGACGCCGACGCCGCCGATGCCGGCCAGCTCCAGGACGCGCAGGGTGTTGAGGGCGCCGCTGTGCGGGTCGACATTCCCGTGGACCGTTCCCACGGCGACCAGCTCCGCCTCGCCCGAGCGGACGAGGGAAGCCAGGTAGAGCAGCATGAGCGCGTCGTCGATGCCGGTGTCGCAGTCCAGCAGGATCTTGGCCATGCCGCGATGATCTCAGGCGGTGCCGATCACGTGGAAGGCCTCGGCGAGACGTCCCTCGGGAAGTTCCGCGCGGGAGGCGTTGAAGCCCAGCCAGCCGCGCATCATCTTCTCCAGCTCGTCGCCCATGTGCGCGGTCTGGCTCGCGTGCGCCTTCAGGGCCGCCAGCTTGCGGTCGAAGTGCTCGGTGACGTCGACGTAGTGGTTGGCGGTCGGGCCGCCGCTGAACCAGACCTCGCGGACCGTCCAGGCGGCCAGGCCCTCGTCGGCCAGCAGTTCGGGGAAGGCGTACGGGTTGCGCGCGTCGGGGTAGACGGCGTCGAGCGCGGCCGAGCCCACCGCCCTGTGGTCGGGATGGCTGGGATGGATCCGCTCGTAGTTGCGCTCCGGGCTGCTGGTCACCAGCACGTCCGGCCTGACCTGGCGGATCACCCGGGCCAGGTCGCGGCGCAGGTCGAGCGTCGCCTCGACCCTCCCGTCCGGGTAGCCGAGGAACCGCACGTCGTCGACGCCCGCGCACTTGGCGGCGGCGCGCTGCTCCTCCCGGCGCAGCGGCGCGATGTCGGCCCGGTCGACGGCGTCGTCGAAGCCGCCCGCGTCGCCGTCGGTCACCATGAGGTAGACGACCTCGACGCCGCGGTCGGTCCACCCGGCCACGGTGCCCGCCGAGGAGAAGTCGACATCGTCGGGATGGGCCATCACGGCCAGGACCTTGCGCACTTCTGAGTCGTCCAGAACTTTCGCCACGATCTCCACCATAAGCGGCCCGGAGCCGATCGGTTCCGCACGGCACCGGTCCGGATGCTCTTGGCGGGGTTCGGATTGCGGGGTAGGTGTGGATACATGCGCAAACTCATCAACGCCCCGTCGGACGTGGTCGGCGACGCGTTGCGCGGCCTGGCCGCCGCCCACCCGTCGCTGCGGGTCGACCACGAGTCCCGGACGGTCACCCGCGCGGACGCGCCGCGTCCCGGCAAGGTGGGCCTGGTGTCCGGCGGCGGATCGGGGCACGAACCGCTGCACGCGGGCTTCGTCGGGCACGGGATGCTCGACGCGGCCGCGCCCGGCGAGGTGTTCACCTCGCCCGTCCCCGACCAGATCCTCGCCGCGACCATGGCGGTGAACGGCGGCGCGGGCGTCCTGCACGTCGTCAAGAACTACACCGGCGACGTGCTGAACTTCCAGATGGCCGCCGAGCTGGCCGAGGACGAGGGCATCGAGGTCGCCTCGGTCGTGGTCGCCGACGACGTGGCCGTCGAGGACAGCACGTTCACCGCGGGCCGCCGGGGCACCGGCGCCACCCTGTTCGTCGAGAAGATCGCCGGGGCGCTGGCCGAGGAGGGCGCCGGGCTCGACGCCGTGGCCGCCGTCGCGCGCGAGGTCGGCCAGCGGTCGCGCTCGTTCGGCGTGGCGCTGTCGCCGTGCACCGTCCCGGCGGCCGGGCGGCCCACCTTCGAGCTCGGCGAGGACGAGATCGAGCTCGGCATCGGCATCCACGGCGAGCCCGGACGGGAACGCGCCAAGGCCGCGACGGCCACCGCCATCGTGGACGCCGCCCTCACCGCCATCGACGCCGACATGCCGCTGGCCGGGTCGGAGCTGCTGGTCCTGGTGAACGGCATGGGCGGCACCCCGCTGATCGAGCAGTACGTGGCCTACGCGGCGGCCGCCGACTGGCTCGACGGCCACGGCGCCTCGGTGTCGCGGCGGCTGGTCGGCGGCTTCGTGACGAGCCTGGAGATGGCGGGCTGCATGATCTCGGTGTGCCGCCTCACGCCGGAGCTGGCGCGCCTGTGGGACGCCCCGGTCGAGACCCCGGCGCTGCGGTGGGGCCGATGAACGCCGACGCCTGGATCCGCCGCGCCGCGGCGCTGGTCACCACCGACGCCGAGCGCCTGACCCGCCTGGACGCCGCGATCGGGGACGGCGACCACGGGCTCAACCTCGAACGCGGGTTCTCCGCCGCCGTCGCCGCGCTGCCCGGCGACGTCCCGCCGGGCAAGGTCCTGCTCGCGGCCGGGCGGGCCATCGTGTCCAAGACCGGCGGCGCGTCCGGCCCCCTTTACGGGACGGCCCTGCGCCGTGCCGGGAAGTCCCTGGGCGACGCCCCGGAGATCGGCGCGGCGAACCTGGGCGCGGCACTGCGCGCGGCCCTCGACGGCGTCCGCGAGCTGGGCAAGGCCGAGGAGGGCGACAAGACGATGGTCGACGCGCTGGCGCCCGCCGTCGCCGCCTACGAGCGGACCCTGGAGGGCGGTGGCGACCTGGCCTCCTGTGCCCGCGCCGCCGCCGAGGCCGCCGCCCAGGGCGCCGACGCGACCGTCCCGCTCACCGCCCGCAAGGGACGCGCCAGCTACCTGGGCGAGCGCAGCGCCGGGCACATGGACCCCGGCGCGGCCTCCACCGCGCTGATCGTCCGGGCCCTGTCCGACGTCGCCTCGGGGGAGTGAGCGTGGTCGGGATCGTGGTGATCGCGCACAGCGCGGTGCTGGCCGAAGGCGTCGCCGAGGTCGCCCGGGTCATGGGCATGGGCGAGGCCGCGGTCGAGCCCGCGGGCGGCGACGCCGACGGCGGCCTCGGCACCAGCCTCGAGCGGGTCGAGCGCGCCGCACGCGCCGCCGACCGGGGCGACGGGGTCGTGCTGCTGGCCGACATCGGCAGCTCGGTCATGACGGCCAAGCTGTTCGTCGAGGACGCCGAGGGCCCGGTCGCCTTCGCCGACGCGCCCCTGGTCGAGGGCGCCGTCGCGGCGGCGTCCATGGCCGCGACGGGGGCGGACCTCGCCGCGGTCGCGGCCGCCGCCGAGGCCGCCCACGACTTCCGCAAGGCCTAGGGGCGGGTCAGCGGAGCAGGTCGCTGAGCGGGGCGGCGGCGGGGTCGCCCCGCACCTCGTAGACCCGGTCGCCGTCCACCGTGACGCGGTAGGCGGGCAGGTCGGCGCCGATCTCGTCCGCGCCGTCCCGGGCCCGGCCCGACGCCACCGCGTCCACCGCCTCCCGGACGCGCCGCGCCTCGTCCGGGGCCAGGTCGCCGGTGTCGTAGCTGCCCACCGTCACCGCGCGCCCCGCGATGCCGCCGATGCTCTCGATCTTCACGCGCATGTCTGTTCGCCTCCCCGGTCGTCATGCCCGCGAACGGGCACGACGACCGGGTTCGCGGCCCCTTACTTGTCGAAGGCCCGGCGGAGCTCGTCGATCTCGTGCCGGAGGATGTCGTCGTTGCCCAGCTCGCCGCGCTTCTCCAGCTTCCGCGCGTCGACGACCTGGTACTCGGGCATCTGCATGGTGCCGCAGCACCGCGAGCGGTCCTGCTCGGCGCGCAGGCTGGCCGAGTGCTCGTCGGCCGCCTCCAGCTCGGTGACGTCCTGCCCGTCCCCGGTGTAGTCGGCGTCGGTCATGTTCATCTGCCCGCTCATCAGGTCGCGCAGCGGGGTCGCGGCCAGCGTGATCTCGCGGACGGCGAAGCGGTTGCGGATGAAGGTCCGGTAGATCGCCGGGTCGCCGCGTCCCGCCGAGATCTGGAGCATCTTGTTGGCCACGTCGACGTACTTGGCGCCGACCGCGGGCGCGGCGACGATCGCGTCGAAGACCAGCTTGCACAGCGCGTGCGCGACCTCGATCAGCACGACCGCCGGGTCCTTGGTGCGCCGCTGCCTGGCCATCTCGAACACGTGGACGTCGGCGAGGATGTCGTAGACCGCGCCGGTGAACACCTGCGAGATCGCGTGCACCTGGTTGCTGACCTCGCTGAGCTTCAGGTCGTTGTCGGCGTTGCGCAGGCCGAACGGGAGCCCGAGCGCCTTGCCGAACTCCTCGGCCACCGCGGGCAGGAACGACTTGTCGTGCAGGTTGGCCTTGGTGAGCGCCACCAGGGCCTCGGCCTGGTCCGGCTGGGCCAGCGCCAGGAAGATGGCCGTGATGTCGCCGAACGACTCGTGCAGGCCGCCGGTCTGCGGGTTGTTGCCCGCGCCCAGCCAGCCGGGCTTGAGCCCGTCCAGGATCGCGTGCCCGGTCTCGTGCGCGACGATGTCGAACGAGCGGCAGGTGAACACGACGTTGGCCGGCGGCTGGCCCTGCGGCACGAAGTGCAGGAAGCTCAGCGCCTTGCCGGTGCGGCTGTAGAACGCGTTGGCGCCGACGCCCGCGCGCGGGTTCACCGTCAGCCGGTCGGTGTTGCCGCCGACGTTCCAGGCGAACGGGATCGGGTTGCCGCCGTTGTGGCGCTCGTACATCGACAGGGCCTGCCGCACGACCGCGAAGGTGTGGGCGCAGTCGAACTGCGGCGAGTTCGCCGTGAAGACGAAGTCGCCGCCGGCATTGCGCGCGACCGGGGTGACGCCCGCGAGGCTGGTGGTCAGGCGCGCGTCGGCCGGGCCGTTGAGCACCACCGTCGGGACGTAGGTCAGCCGGACGCCGAGCTGGGTGACGGTCGGGTCCTGCTTGTAGATCAGGAACCGGTGGCCCGCGACCGGCGGGACCGGGATCGGCACCGCGCGCGGCGCGGCCTGGAGCGAGGACGCGGCGGCGCTCTCGATGCGGAGACTCGGGACGAGCTGACCCATGCGGCCCTCGCCGACCGCGAGCCCCGAGTCCGTGCGGCCCCGCTCGTCTTGCTGCTGCTGGAGTTGCCGGAGGTCTTCCTGGTGGATCGTCATCGACTCCACCTTCCGTCACTGGGCGTGGGCCTCTGCTGGCCCTACGCGGCTGCGGGCGGGCGCCAAGGGGCGCCTGAACGACGAAGAGTCGCCCAGGTGGGGATGGGTTCCTTGTGGCTCGGGGGCCCTTGGAAGGCGCCGCCCTGCGTGGCTTACGCTCCGCCCGTCAGGGAAGCGCGTCAACCCGGTAAGCGGGGCACTGTCGGGCTTTGTCCGCATCCGGACGGTGACCATGGGCCGTGCCGTCCATGCCGGAGCGGAGCGATTTCGTCGGTGCCTGGCCGTAGACTCGCACGTGATGTCGAAGACCGAAGAGAACCCCTTGCTCGATGGCCTCAACCCGCAGCAGCGCGCCGCCGTCGTGCACTCCGGGGGCCCCCTGCTGATCGTCGCTGGCGCCGGCTCGGGCAAGACCCGCGTGCTCACGCACCGCATCGCCCATCTGCTCGGCGAGCGCGACGTCCACCCGGGCCAGATCCTGGCGATCACGTTCACCAACAAGGCCGCCGCGGAGATGAAGGAGCGGGTCGACGCGCTGGTCGGCAACCGCTCGCGGGCCATGTGGGTGATGACGTTCCACTCGGCGTGCGTGCGCATCCTGCGCCGCGAGGCCAAGCGGCTGGGCTTCCCGTCGAGCTTCTCGATCTACGACCAGGCCGACGCGCAGCGCCTGATGGCGCTGGTCTGCCGCGAGCTCGACCTCGACCCCAAGCGCTACCCGCCCAAGTCGTTCAGCGCCCAGGTCTCCAACCTGAAGAACGAGCTGATCGACTACGAGACGTTCAAGGCGCGCGCGTCGTCCCACCTGGAGCAGACGCTGGCCGAGGCGTACGAGATGTACCAGGCCCGGCTCATGCAGGCCGGCGCGATGGACTTCGACGACCTCATCATGCTGACGGTCAACCTGCTCCAGGTCTTCCCCGAGGCCGCCGAGCACTACCGGCGCCGCTTCAGGCACGTCATGGTCGACGAGTACCAGGACACCAACCACGCCCAGTACGAACTCGTCCGCGAACTGACCGCGCCCGTGGAGGGCGTCGGCGCCGCCGAGCTGTGCGTGGTCGGCGACGCCGACCAGTCGATCTACGCGTTCCGGGGCGCGACGATCCGCAACATCCTGGAGTTCGAGCGCGACTACCCCGACGCCACCACGATCCTGCTGGAGCAGAACTACCGCTCCACCCAGACGATCCTTTCGGCGGCCAACGCGGTCATCGAGCGCAACGCCGACCGCAAGCCCAAGAAGCTCTGGTCCGACCAGGGCGAGGGCCACAAGATCGCCGGCTTCGTGGCCGACAACGAGCACTACGAGGCCTCGTTCGTCGCCGCCACCGTCGACAAGCTCACCGACGCGGGCGACGCCCGTCCCGGCGACGTCGCGGTCTTCTACCGCACCAACGCGCAGTCGCGCGTGTTCGAAGAGGTCTTCATCCGGGTCGGGCTGCCCTACAAGGTCGTCGGCGGCGTCCGGTTCTACGAGCGCAAGGAGGTCCGCGACCTGCTCGCGTACCTGCGCGTCCTGGGCAACCCCGAAGACACCGTCTCGCTGCGCCGCATCCTCAACGTCCCCAAGCGCGGCATCGGCGACCGTGCCGAGGCGTGCGTCGAGGCGTACGCGTCCCGCGAGCGCATCAGCTTCTGGCAGGCCCTGCGCACCCCCGAAGACGTCCCCGGCATGGCCACCCGGTCCATCAACGCCGTCCGCGAATTCGTCGCCCTGCTCGACGAGCTCGGCGCCGCGGTCGAGACCGCGACCCCCGCCGAGCTGGTCGAGCAGATCCTGGTCAAGAGCGGCTACCTGGCCGAGCTCCAGGCGTCCAAGGACCCGCAGGACGAGACCCGCGTCGAGAACCTCCGGGAGTTCGAGGCCGTCGCCCGCGAGTTCGAAGAGCGCCTGGAGGGCGAGCCGGCCCAGGGCCGCCTGGTCGAGTTCCTCGAACAGGTCGCGCTGGTCGCCGACGCCGACTCCATCCCCGGCGGCGCCAAGGGCAACCCCGTCCCGCCGGGCGAGCAGCCCGAGGAGACCGACCAGGGCGTGGTGACCCTGATGACCCTGCACACCGCCAAGGGTCTGGAATTCCCGGTCGTGTTCCTCACCGGCATGGAAGACGGCGTCTTCCCGCACCTGCGCGCCATGAGCAACCCCAAAGAACTCGAAGAGGAACGGCGCCTGGCCTACGTCGGCATCACCCGGGCCCGGCAGCGCCTGTTCCTCAGCCGCGCCACCATGCGCAGCGCCTGGGGCGGCGCCCCCCAGGTCAACCCGCAGTCCCGCTTCCTCGGCGAGATCCCCGACCGCCTGGTCGAGTGGGAGGGCGGATCGAGCTCCTCGGCCCGCCTCTCCCATGGAGCCACCCGCACACCGTCCCGCTCGTCCGGCCGGGCCCTGCCGTCCCTCTCCCCGGGCGACAAGGTCACCCACGACTCCTTCGGCCTGGGCACCGTCATCACGGTGAGCGCTCCCGACCCCGAGAAGGCGACCGTCAGCGTCGACTTCGGCGCCGACTACGGCGTCCGCCAGCTGGTCCTCCGCTACGCCGCCCTGGAAAAGCTCTAACCCCCGCCAAGGCGCCACCTGGAATCGGGTGGCCGGGCGTTCACTCGTCCTTGCCGCGGCGGCGGGGCCAGAAGGGCAGGAGGGCCAGGGCCGCGAGGCCGGGCTGGTCGAAGGTTTCGGGGACGGGGAGGCCGGTCCAGTGGCCGAAGGGCCAGATGACGGCGAAGGCCCGGCCGATCACGGCGTCCTCGGGGATGGTGCCGTCGCCCTCGGCCTGGTGGGCGCGCGAGTCGCTGGAGCTGCCCCGGTTGTCGCCCATGACCCACAGGCGTCCCTTGGGGACGGTGATGTCGAACTCGCTCTCGGACGGTTCGCTGCCCGGCGCGAGGTAGGCGTCCTCCTTCAGCGGCCTGCCGTTGACGGTGACCGGGGCGCCCTTGCCCGCGCATCGGACGCGGTCTCCGCCGACGCCGATGACGCGCTTGATGTAGTCCTTCTCGCCGGGCGCGACGCCGAACCAGCCGCCGACGGCGCGCAGCGCGCGGGAGACGGGGTTGGACGGCTCGTCGTAGGTCACTTCGGGGTTCCACGAGTCGGGGCCCTTGAAGACCACGACCTCGCCCCGGCGGACGTCGCGCGTCCGGTAGACGACCTTGTTGACCAGCAGCCGGTCGCCCACCCGGAGCGTGTCCTGCATCGACTCCGAGGGGATGTAGAACGCCTGGACGACGAACACCTTGATGAGCAGGGCCAGCACGATGGAGAGCCCGAGAAGTACCGGGAGTTCCTTCCAGAACGGCCTGCGTTTGCGGGTTCGCCGCCGCCGCCACCCGGCCGCGTGCCGCGGTCCGTCGTGGTCGTCTTCAGGGGAGGTTCCCTGACGCTCGGTGTCCATGAATTCCCTTCGCCCCGGCGATCCCACCAATTTAACTTCGGGCGAGAGCGGCCAGTGCCGCGGCGATCGACGGATGCCGTTCCGAACCGGCCCGGATCACCGCTTCGACGGTGCGCTTCTTGCCGGGGAGGGGGATGAGCGCGACGCCTTCGGGCGGCGCGGTCGCCAGGAGCCCGGGCAGGATCGTCACGGCCAGGCCGGTGGCCACCAGGGCGAGGGACGAGCGCAGGTCGCCGTAGTCGTGTTCGATCTTGGGCGCGAATCCGGCGCCGTGGCAGGCGTGCGTCATGACGTCGCGGCAGGCGCTCGGGGCGGGGGTGGAGATCCACGGTTCGCGCCGGAGCGCGGTCAGGCCCTCGTCCTCGGCGGCATCGCGGAGGCGTTCGGGGACGGCCAGCAGGAGCGGGTCGTCGAACAGGGGCTCGGTGGTCAGGCCCTCGGGCAAGGGGGTGCCCAGGTGCGGGTAGCGGTAGTGCAGCGCGAGGTCGAGGTCGCGCCGTTTGAGGAGCGGGAGGGCCTCCTCGGGCTCGGCCTCGACGATCTGCGGCCGGAGCCGGGGATGCCGTCCGGTCAGGGCGGCCACGAGCGGGGCGGCCACCGGGGCCAGGCCGCTGGGGAAGCAGCCGACGCGCAGCTCGCCGCCGACCTCGTCGTCCAGCGCCCGGACGGTGCTGTGGGCGCGCTCCAGGGCGGCGAGCACCTCCTCGCTGCCCGCGACCAGGGCGTGGCCCGCGGCGGTGAGCCGGACGTTGCGCCCGTCGCGGTGCAGGAGGGTCGCGGCGGCCTCGGTCTCCAGGGCGCGCAGCTGCTGGGACACCGCCGACGGCGTGACCCGGTGGATCTCCGCCACCGCCGTGACCGTGCCGTATTCGGCCAGGTCGCGCAGCAGGACGAGCCGCTTCACATCGAGCATTAGACCAACTTAATACATTGTGAAGATTAGGTAGCTGGACTTCAGCAACGGGAATCGGTGATGCTCCGGTCCATGAGGATTCTGCTGATCGGAGCGACCGGCACGCTCGGCCGCGCCGTGCACTCCATGCTGGACGGGCGCGGCCACGACATCGTCACCGCCGCCCGCAAGGACGCCGACCTCGCGGTCGACATCACCGATCCCGGCTCCATCCGGGCGATGTACGAGCGGGTGGGCTCGGTCGACGCGGTCGCCAACGCCGCCGGCTGGGTGCCCTGGAAGCCGTTCGGCGAGCTGGGCCACGAGGACGTCCTGGCCGGGCTGCGGGGCAAGGCGCTCAGCCAGGTCGACCTCGTCCGCGAGGGCCTGGCCCACGTCGCGCCGGGAGGCTCGTTCACGCTGGTCACCGGCGTGCTGGCCCGCGACCAGCTGTTCACCGGGACGGTCGCCGCGCTCGCCAACGGCGCCGTCGAGGCGTTCGTCCGCGCCGCCGCGATCGAGCTGCCGGACCACCGGCGGATCAACGTGGTCAGCCCGACGGTGTTCACCGAGTCGATGGACGCCTACGGGGACCTCTTCGTCGGCTGGAAGCCCGTCCCGGTGGCCGAGGCCGCCCGCGCCTACCTGCGCTCGGTCGAGGGCCGCCACACCGGACGGGTCTACGTGGTCGAGTAGGAGCGCAGGAAGCCGTCCAGGAGGGCGGCCTGGCGTTCCGGCGGGAAATGCGCCGGGTCGAACAGGGCCTGGACGACCAGCCCGTGCGTGAACGAGGCGACCGTGGCGACGGCGTCGTCCACGTCGGTGGACGGCGGGAGCTCGCCCCGGTCGCGGGCGTCGGCCAGGTGCGGCCGCAGGCGCTCGCGCCAGGCCTCGTACCTGCGGGCCTCGCGGGCGCCGAGCGCGGCGTCGCTCAGCGAGCGGTTCCAGGAGCCCACCCAGATGCGGTTCATGGCCGCAGATTCGGCGTCGAGCGGCAGGACGTCCAGCAGCGCCGCCCGCAGCGCCGCCATCCCGGGCGCGGGGGCGGTGCGGCGCTCGCGGTCGAGCGTCCGCTGGTCCGCCAGGTCGAGCGCGTAGGTGACCAGGGCGTCCTTGTTCGGGAAGTAGTGCGTGAGCAGGCCCGTCGAGGCGCCCATCTCCGACGCCACCGCGCGCAGCGTCAGCCCGGCGAAGCCGCGCTCGGCCAGGACGCGCCAGACGGCCTCGGACACGTCACGGCGCCGGGCGTCGTGGTCTCCACGTGCGGGCATCGGTGTTCCCTTCGATGCGGATGATGCCGCTAGAGTACGTAACAAACGTTCGGTACGCACGCAGGAGGACCCCCATGTTCGCTCACCCGCTCGCCGACGACGCCGAGCTGCGCCCCCTGGAGCCGTGGCAGGCCGAGGAGTTCGCCGCGCACGTCGACCGGGTCAGGGACGATGTCCTGCCGTGGATCGGCTGGGCCGGCGTGGTCGTCGACGTCGAGACCGCGCGCGAGTTCCTCCAGCGGTACGCCGACCGCCAGGCGGCCGACGACGGCCGTATCTACGGCATCTGGGTCGGGGGCAGGCTGGAGGGCGGCGCGCTGTTCCGCTTCTTCGAGCCCAAGCTCGGCAGCTGCGAGGTCGGGGTCTGGCTCTCCCGGGACGCCCGGGGGCGCGGCCTGATCACCCGCGCCGTCCAGCACATGGCCGCGTGGGCCATGGACGTGCGCGGCATGAACCGCGTGTGCTGGAGCTGCGACCCCGAGAACGCCGCCAGCATCGCCGCCGCCAAGCGGCTGGGCATGACCCACGAGGGCACGCTCCGCAAGGCCTTCCTCATGGACGGCGCCCCACGCGACGTCCAGGTCTGGGCCCTGGTCCGCGACTGACGCCGGTCAGGAGGCGGCCCGGACGATCGCGGCGCCGGTCACGAGGTCGTGCAGGCCGTCGGCCATGGTGCGGCCGAAGACCGGGTCGTTGGCGTGGGTGTCGAGCTCGTGCACCCGCACGGCCGAGCCCGCCAGGCCGTCGCGCACGGCGGTGAACAGCGCGCTGTCGGCCGACGGGTCGTGGTAGGGCCCACCGGGTGCTCCGAGGGTCGACAGGCCGCGCAGCGGCAGATAGACGGCCGTCGGGCCCGTCGCGGCGCGGAGCTTGGCGGCGACCTGCCGTCCCAGGACGGCGCATTCGGCGGGCGTGGTGCGCACCACGGTCACCGACGGGTTGTGGACATGGACCTGGCGGTGCCTGAGCCGCTCGGGCACGTCCGGGCCGAACTTGGCCATGTCGAGGCCGCCGACGCTCACGACCTGGGGAATCCCGGCGCGGCCCGCCGCCTCCAGCCGGTCGGGCCCCGCCCCGCCGACACCGCCGAGCAGGGCGGTCGACAGTTCGAGCAACGTGGCGTCCAGGACGGCGGTGAGCGTGGTCCCGGCCATCGCCTCCAGCGACCGTCCGCCCGAGCCGCTGGCGTGGAAGACCAGCACCTCGTAGCCGAGGATGCCGAGCAGCTCCCTGGCGGCGTCCACACCCGGGGTGGTGACCCCGGCCATCGTGGCGCCGATGATCGGTCGGTCGCCCCCGGGAGCGGTCCGGCGGGCGGCGTGCCCGGCGGCCATCCCGGCGATCGCATCGGCGGCGTTGGCCAGGACGGGCGAGGAGATCCGGTTGATGCCCGCGATGTCGACCACGCTGTACATCAGGGTCAGATCGGCTCCGCCGATGTAGGGCGACACGTCGCCCGAGGCCATGCTGGAGACCATCAGCTTGGGCACCCCGACCGGGAGCGCGCGCATCGCGCTGGTGGAGATCGCCGAGTTCCCGCTGCCGCCCACCGAGAGCACGCCGTGCAGGCGTCCCTCCTGGTAGAGGCGGCCGACGACCTCGGCGGCGCCGCGCGCCATCGTCGTCACCGCGACGCCCCGGTCGTTGTGGGCGCGCAGCGTGGTCAGGTCGGTTCCGGCGGCCCGCGCGACCTCCTCGCGCGGGACGTCGGGCCGCACCCGGGGAGCGTCGAGCGTTCCAGTGTCGACCAGGACGACGTCCACCCCCCGGGCTTCGAGGCGATCGCGCAACCATCCGTACTCGAGGCCCTTGGTGTCCAGCGTCCCAATAAGCACCACAACAGGCATATATGTACTGTTTGCGGGCGTGCACGGGTGAACAAGTTTCGGTGCGGCCCCAGTTATCTGACGTCCGGGAGTTCCGGGCTAACCCGTTCAGAAGGTTCAAGGGCGTTCGGCCTGTCCCCGGCATGATCGCCGTCGGGTAGAGTCATGGTTGTTCTATTTTTACTCCTTACCCCCCGACGGGAGTCTTCGTGCAGGTCGAGCATGTGCTCCTGTTGCTGGCGGCCGCCGTCGCGGCGGGCTGGGTCGACGCGGTGGTCGGCGGGGGAGGGCTGATCCAGCTCCCCGCCCTGATGCTCCTGGTCCCCGGGCAGCCCGTCGCCACCGCCCTGGCCACCAACAAGCTGGGCTCGATCGCCGGGACCTCGTCGGCCGCCGTCGCCTACCTCCGCAAGGCCAAGCCCGACCTCCACGTCGCCCTCCCCGCCGCCGGGGCGGCCGTGGTCTGCTCGGCGTTCGGAGCGCTCGCCGCCGCCGCGATCTCCTCCCAGGTGCTCAAGCCGCTGATCATGGTGGTGCTGCTGTCGGTCGCGGCGCTCGTGGTGCTCAAGCCGGACCTGGGACGCGTCCCCAAGCTGGTCCTGCGCACGCGCCGCCGTCTCGCCGCCGCGGTCCTCATCCCCGGCACGGTGATCGCCTTCTATGACGGCATGGTCGGACCCGGGACGGGAACGTTCCTGGTGGTCGCCTTCACCACCCTGCTCGGCAGCGACTTCGTCAACGCCTCGGCCAACGCGAAGATCATCAACACCGCCACCAACCTCGGCGCGCTGGTGGTGTTCGCCGCCCAAGGCCAGGTCCTGTGGGCGATCGGACTCTCCATGGCCGTGGCCAACATCGTCGGGGCGCAGCTCGGCGCCCGCATGGCCATCAACCGCGGCGCCGGGTTCGTCCGCGTGGTGCTGCTCTGCGTGGTGGCGGCCCTGGTCGTCAAGCTCGGCTACGAGCAGTTCCTCTAACCGCCGCTCGGCTCAGGACGGCATCGGCACCGGCAGGGGCTTCTCCATCGCCGCCAGGCTCAGCACGACCAGCGCGGCCGTCCAGCCGAGCGGCGCGACCCCGGCGGGACGGCCCTTGGCGTCGATCTTCTCGGGCAGCACGCCCAGCGACGTGCGATGCCCGGCCAGCCAGTCGAGCCGCCGCACCGCGTCGTCGGTGTTGCCCGAGCACGCCGAGGCCAGGGCGAAGCTCGCCATCTCCGGCGTCCACGCGACCTTGGGGTCGCCCGACCATTTCTCCCCGGGAAGGACGCCCCCGTTAGGCAGCGTCTGCCGTTGCGCCGCGTTCAGCATCGCGGCGTTCACACCTGGGTCGAACGGCCCGAACGGTGGCGCGAGGAACGCCACGGAGGTGTCCATGCGGCCGCCCCGGATCGGCGAGCGCGGATAGCCGTGCGGCGCGTAGTGGCGGGCCACCGCCTCGGCCAGGCGGTGCTCGGCCACCTGCCAGCGGGCCGCCTCGACCGGCCGCCCCAGGTCGCGGGCCAGCGCCCCGGCCGACCGCAGGCCCGCCAGCGCCGGGGCGACCACGCCGAGCGTCGGACGCTTGGGGTCCTGCTCGGTGGCCGGCTTGCGCTCCCAGTAGTCGGGGGAGGGCGGCGGCAGGCCGTCCTCGTCCAGCGAGTTCGCCAGGCGGTCGGCGGCGCGCACCACCATCGGCCACAGCTCGGGCAGCTCGGCGGCGGCCGCGCGGTCTCGGGTGTGGAAGAACCAGCTCGCCCACAGCACCCACCCGAGCGAGTCGAGCTGGGCCGGACGCCCGTCGGCGACGGCCGAGCCGTCGGGGTGGTACCGCGCCGCCCACATGCCGTTCTCGTTCTGGACGCGGGCCAGGAACCGCAGCACCCGCCGCGCCTCGGGCCCGTGGCCGGTCACCGCGAACGCGGCGGCGCTGAAGGCCGAGTCGCGCGGCCACGAGTACCGCCACGCGCCGTACCAGGACGCCAGCGACGCCCCGTTCGGACGGGTGAGGAGCCGCAGGTCGAGCAGGGCGCGCGCGGCCATCGTCCGGTACTCGCTCGGGACGCCCGCCCGGCTGCCGCCCGCGGTGGACCGGACGACCAGATCGGGGGCGCCAGGCCCGGGGACGGTGCCCCGCGCCAGCCAGGCCGCGTCCGAGCGGACGGCGGCGGCGACACGCGCGTCCGACGCGGCCACCGTGATCGGGCTGTCGGAGCCGAACGGGATCAGCCGCACCCGGCCGTCGGCCAGCCGTACCACCGAGCTGTCGGGCAGATAGGCGGCACCCGCCGCCTCCGAGGGCGGGAGCGGCACCCCGGCGAACGGCCAGCCGCCGCCGCCGACCATGCCGGGGCTTCCCCAGCCGGGCCCGCGCCGGTTCGGGATGGTGGCGCCGCAGGTGGCGACCAGCGAGGCGGCCAGCACCATCGCGGCGACACGGCGCACCCGCCGCACGCCCGTGCGCCTGCCCCGGCGCCGCCTCCCGAGATCATCGCTCACCGGTGAATCTCCCCCTCGTCACCCCACGTCCACGCAAGGCGGGAGATAAGTACATCAAAGGTCGCGGTGTGCGTTCGTCCTCCCCAAGTCCGAAAGCCGCCTCATCCGCAGGCGTCATACTCGGACCACTACCCGCGGCGGGACCCGGCGAAGAACGGAGAAGACGGACTGTCGAGGACCCGGCCGCATGACCATGACGGCTGATTGACTAGGCTGCTTCGACGGAGCGGACCTCCGGGTGCAGGCGGCGCGAGTGAACCGTGTGCCCCCACTCGAGTGGTCGTTGGCTGTCAATCCGTAATAAGGACGCCTCGTGGACCTGTTCGAACATCAGGCGAAGGACCTCTTCGCCGAGTACGGGGTACCGGTGCCCACCGGCAAGGTCGCCCATACTCCCCAGGAAGCACGGGCCATCGCGGAGGAACTCTTCGCCGCGGGAAGCTCGAAGGTCGTCGTGAAGGCCCAGGTGAAGACCGGGGGCCGCGGCAAGGCCGGAGGCGTGAAGCTCGCCGACGACGCCGCCGAGGCCGAAACCCTCGCCGGCCAGATCCTCGGCATGGACATCAAGGGCCACACGGTCCACAAGGTCCTGGTCGAGCAGGGCAGCGCGATCGCGCAGGAGTACTACTTCTCCTTCCTGCTCGACCGCGCCAACCGGACCTTCCTCACCATCTGCTCCGTCGAAGGCGGAGTGGAGATCGAGGACGTGCCGCACGACCGGCTCGCCCTGCTGCCGATCTCGCCCCTGGACGGCGTCGACCGGGCCAGGGCCCGCGACATCGCCGAGCAGGGCCGGCTGCCGGAGGAGGCGCTGGACGGCGCCGCCGAGCTGATCGAGCGCCTCTGGGCCGCCTTCACCGACGAGGACGCGACGCTCGTGGAGGTGAACCCGCTGATCCTCACCGCCGACGGCAAGGTCGTGGCGCTGGACGGCAAGGTCTCCCTCGACGACAACGCCGCGTTCCGCCAGGAGCACGACAAGCTCGAGGACAAGGCCGCCGCCGACCCGCTGGAGGCCGCGGCCAAGGCCAAGGACCTCAACTACGTCAAGCTCGACGGCAGCGTCGGCATCATCGGCAACGGCGCGGGCCTGGTCATGTCCACCCTCGACGTGGTCTCCTACGCCGGCGAGCAGTTCGGCGGCCAGAAGCCCGCCAACTTCCTCGACATCGGCGGCGGCGCCTCGGCCGAGGTCATGGCCGACAGCCTGGAGATCGTGCTGTCGGACGCCGACGTGAAGTCGGTGTTCGTCAACGTCTTCGGCGGCATCACCGCCTGCGACGCGGTCGCCAACGGCATCGTCGCGGCCTACAAGCTGCTCGGCGAGCGCGGCGAGACCGTCAACCGGCCGCTGGTCGTCCGGCTGGACGGCAACAACGCCGAGCTCGGACGCAAGATCCTGCAGGACGCCGGGCTGTCGGGCGTCGAGCAGGTCGACACGATGGACGACGCGGCCAAGCGCGCCGCCGAACTCGCAGCGGCAGGTGCATGACCATGGCCATCTGGCTCACCGAGAACAGCAAGATCATCGTCCAGGGCATGACCGGCTCGGAGGGCATGAAGCACTCCCGCCGCATGCTCGCCTCCGGCGCCGACGTCGTCGGCGGCGTGAACGCCCGTAAGGCCGGGCAGAGCGTCGACCTCGAAGGCAAGTCCCTGCCGGTGTTCGGCACCGTGGCCGAGGCCATGGCCGAGACGGGCGCCGACGTCTCCGTCGCGTTCGTCCCGCCGAAGTTCACCAAGGACGCCGTCGTCGAGGCCGTGGACGCCGGGATTGCGCTGTGCGTGGTCATCACCGAGGGCGTCCCGGTGCACGACACCGCCTACTTCTGGGCGTACGCGAGCGACAAGGGCAACAAGACCCGCATCATCGGGCCGAACTGCCCCGGCATCGCGTCCCCCGGCAAGTCCAACGCGGGCATCATCCCGGCCGACATCACCACGCCCGGCCGCATCGGCCTGGTGTCCAAGTCGGGCACGCTGACCTACCAGATGATGTACGAGCTGCGCGACATCGGCTTCTCCACCTGCGTCGGCATCGGCGGCGACCCGATCATCGGCACCACCCACATCGACGCGCTCAGGGCCTTCCAGGAAGACCCCGAGACCGCCGCGATCGTGATGATCGGCGAGATCGGCGGCGACGCCGAAGAGCGCGCCGCGGCCTACATCGAGGAGAACGTGACCAAGCCTGTCGTCGGCTATGTCGCGGGCTTCACCGCCCCCGAGGGCAAGACCATGGGCCACGCCGGCGCCATCGTCTCCGGCTCGGCGGGCACCGCCCAGGCCAAGAAGGAAGCCCTGGAGAAGGTCGGCGTCCGCGTGGGCAAGACCCCCAGCGAGACCGCCGTCCTCATGCGCGAGATCATGAAGAACCTCTGACGAGGACTCCTGAAGAACGCCCGGGCCTGGCCCGGGCGTTCTTCGTTTATCGGCGACGGTGCGGGATGCGTTCGATCAGCGCGTGCAGGGCCTGCGCGGTCTGGAAGTTCGGGACGCGCTCGCGGTGGTCACTCAGGTCCGCGGCCAGCCCCTCATACAGGCGCGCGACGTTGGCGGCCTCGGCCGGCAGTCCGGACGCGGCGTCGTCGTCCAGCGGCACGCGTCGCCACATCGCCTCGCCGGGACCGGATCGATGCAGTTCCAGCCGCCCGATCTGGAGCTGCGCCGCCCAGGGGCTGGTCTCGGGCGCGGACACCAGCGCGAGGTTTCCCGACGTACCGGCGATCTCAAGCCTGGTGCGCGGCTGAGCGACCTCGCCGTCATGCACGTGGATCGACACGACCGCGCCGTCCTCCAGTTCGGCCGCGACCAGCAGGTGATCGGGACTGGACACCGGAATCGCCTCACCGGTCTCGGCGACGGTGTGGTCCGGACTCCGGAGGGCGGTGCGCGCGGTGAGCTCGCGGACGGGCCCGAGCAGGTGCTGCACGAGATCGAGGGCATGGCCGCCGAGAACCTCCACGAGGCCGGCACCGGCGTCCGCGTCGTAGGTGTAGGCCGTCCAGGCGGGGACGTCGCGGGTGCTGCCCTTGCTGCGCGAGCTGGAGAGCGTCGCCGACAGGACCGTTCCGAGCGCACCCTCGGCGATCATCCGGCGAGCCCGGGCGACGGCCGGGGCGAAGCGGGCCTGGAGGCCGACGGCGGCGTGGACGCCCGCTTTCTCGGCGGCGGCGCGGAGCGCGGCGGCCTCGGCGGCGGTGCGGGTCAGCGGCCACTCGCAGTACACGTGCTTGCCCGCGTCCAGCGCGGCCGTGACGAGTTCGACGTGGGCGGGCACTTTCACGGTGACCACGACGAGGTCCACGCCGGGATGCCGTGCCAGGTCGGCGGCGTCGGTGAACGCGTGCTCCGCGCCGAACCGGTCGCGCGCGGCGCGGGCGCTTTCGGTGCGGGTGGTCGCGACCGCCGCGAGCGCGAACTGGGACGAGGCGTTGATGGCGGGTATGTGCGCACGTGCGGCCCAGCCTCGATCCGGGTTGGCCCCGAGGATCCCGACCCCGATCTGACGTCCCATCGGCCCTCCTAAACGGGTCAGCTTGTTCCGTTTTGATTCAACGTAGCATAACTGGAACATGGTGACCCGTTTTGGCTAGGCTTCGGCTGTGACCGCAGTCAACGCCTTGCTCACGCCCGGCGGCACCCGGCTCCGGGCCGACGCGCGACGCAACGTCGAACGGCTGGTGGCCGCCGCCCGGGCGGCCCTGGACGAAGACGGAATCGACGTGACCACGCGCGACATCGCGCGGCGCGCGGGCGTCGGACTCGGCACGCTGTACCGCCGCATCCCCTCGCTCGACGCCCTGCTGGCCGCGATCCTCATCGACACCATCGACCAGATGACCGAGCTGGCCGTCCGAGCGCGCGAGGCCGACGACCCCTGGCGGGCGTTCGTGGACTTCGCCGAGGCGTTCGTCCAGCTCCGCGCCTCCAGCTGCGGCCTGCACGCGGCGCTGTCCGGCTCCGGCGAGCTGGATCTCGGCCGCCATGTCGACGCGCTGCGCCAGGAGGTCGGCCGCCTGGTCCACCACGCCCAGGCGGCCGGGGCCGTCCGCGACGACGTGGACTGGCGCGACGTCCCGTTCGCGCTGGCGACGGCGATCCCCGCCGACCACACCATCGGCCTCACCGCCGAACCCGACCAATGGCGCCGCAACCTCGGCATCGTCCTCGACGGCCTGCGGGCGGCACGGGGCGTCCCTCCCGTAGTTCCGGAGGGATGACAAAGGCGACACGCCGGGCCAGGGGCGGGGCGGGGGTTGGTGGGGGTGTCAGCATGTGGGGGTGGGTGACGAGAGCGCTGGGCAGCGAGTGATCGCGGAACGGGCGGAGGAGGCGAAGGCTCCGGCCGGGGCCGGAGGGCCGCCTCGGCCGTTGTTCGTCACGGGGCTGGTGGGGGCGCTCTGGTGCGTCGGCATCGGGCTCGCGGTGCTGGTGACCGTGACGCTGATCGGGTGGATCGCGGCGCCGCGCACGGCGTTGGGTCCGGGGCTGCCGGGCGTTTTCCGGACGGCGGTGAACTTCTGGCTCGTGTCGCACCACGCGGGGTTCTCGGCCGGGCACGGACGGGTCGGGCTGCTGCCCCTGGGCGTGATGATCCTTCCCGGTGCGCTGCTGTATCGCAGCGGGGGATGGATGATCCGGGCCGCCGGGGTTCCCGGCAAGGCGCGGATCGGGGTGGTGCACGTCGCCCTCGCGCTGGCCGCTCCCTACGCGTTGCTGGCCGGGCTGCTGGCGCTGGCGGCCACCTCTCCGGTGGTGAAGCCGTCGGCCTGGCAGGCGCTGATCGCCTGCTTCCTGGTCGGGCTGATCGCCGGTGGGCTGGGCGCCGCCCGGGCGCTGGTGGCCTCCCGTGGACGGCGTGTGCGCTCGGGGCTGGGCGCGCTGCTCAAGCTGCTGCCCGACCGTCCCAGATCACTGGTGATCGGGGTCGCGGGGTCGCTGGCCGTGCTGCTGGGGTCGGGTGCGCTGCTGGTCGCGGGGTCGCTGGCGCTGCACATGTCGGAGGCGAACCGGCTCTACGAGATGCTCGCCCCGGGCATCGTGGGCGGCGTCCTGCTGCTGGTCATCGAGCTGGCGTTCCTGCCCAACGCGATCATCTGGGGAATGTCCTACGCCATCGGGCCGGGCTTCTCGGTGGGTGCCGGGACGAGCGTCTCCCCGACCGGTGTCTTTCTCGACGTCGTCCCGACCTTCCCCATGCTGGCCGCCCTGCCCGAGCCCGGCCCCGCGCCCGTGGTCTCGCTGGTGGCGCTCGGGGCGCCGTTCGTGGCGGGGGCGGTGGGCGGCGTGCTCACCATCCGCGCCATGCCCAGCCCGGTGTACGAGGCCGCGCCGATGTGGGGGTTCGTGTCGGGAGCGCTCACCGGCGCCGCGGCCGCCCTGCTCGCGGCGCTGTCGGGCGGGCCCCTGGGGGACGGGCGGATGGCCACGATGGGGCCCTCGGCCTGGCAGGTCGGGCTGCTGGCGGCCCTGGAGGTCGGCATCTCGGCCGCCATCGCGGCCTGGATCGCCAACTGGGCGTTCCTGCGCCGTCCGGCCAAGCCCAAGGCCAAGAGGAAGCGCGAGGCCGCGGTCGAGACGCCTCCCGTCCCGGCGCCGCCGGTGGAGCCGAGGAAGAAGGTCTCGCCCTACGTGCCGGACGCGCTGGAGTTCGAGGAGGCCGAGCCCGTGCTCGCCCCCCGCAAGCCGCGCCGGGCCCGGGTCGAGGAGCCGCTGCCCGAGCTCCCGGCCGAGCCCGAGCCCGAGCCCGAACCCGAGCCTGAGATCGAGGCCCGCGCCGAGCCGGAGGCTGAGCCCGCCCCCGTCCCACCGCCGCGCGAAGACCCCGAACGGACCGAGAACCGGGGCGGCGCCATCTACGTCCTCAGGGAAGAGCCTCCGAAGGACTGAGCCGTCAGAACAGGTCGCTGTAGCGGCTGAGGCTGTCCTTCGGCAGGTTGTACTTCTTCTCCTTGTTCTGCAGGTCCTTCTTGTACTCGTCCTTGCACGCCTTCTTGTCGGTGTGCGTGTTCGCGCCGCCCAGGCACTCCTGGTAGCTGCTCACCTGCGGCCACATGAACGCGGCGAAGGCCAGGCTCATGGCGCAGACGCACAGGCCGATCGCGCCCATCACGATGCCGGGGACGACCCCCTGCGCGGTCGTGACCCGTTCAGCGCGCGCCAGGCGCCGGGCCTTGACGCCGACGACCACGGCCGCGATGCCCAGGACCGCTCCGATCGGGAAGAAGAACAGGGAGATGACCAGTGCGCCGCCGCCGAGCCACATGGCCCGGCGGCCCGCCTGGTAGGCCGGACTGCCGACCGGGGGCCGTCCCATCGGGGACGGTCGGTGGTCGCGGGGCGGTGTGTCGATGCCATCGCCCTGCCCCGGCTGCTCGCTCACGTGCTTTCCTCCTGGCCACTGCCGTGTGGTGTCGATTCCGGTGCGTCCGAGCGGGGCCGATAGGCTTTGCCTCGGCCGGCCCGACCGGGTCCGCCCGATCGCAGCCCCTCGTCCACCAGGGAGCCATGGTGTCCGCCCGGCTTGTCGTCCTCGTCTCCGGCGCGGGGACCAACCTACAGGCGCTGCTTGACGCGTGCGCAGATCCAGCCTACGGGGCCCGCGTCGTGGCCGTGGGGGCGGACCGCGCCGGCACCGCCGGGCTTGAGCGGGCCGAACGCGCCGGGCTTCCCACGTTCACCGTCCGCGTCCCCGACTTCGCCGACCGCGACGGCTGGGACGCGGCGCTCACCGAGGCGGTCGCCGGGCACGAGCCCGACCTGGTCGTCTCGGCCGGGTTCATGAAGATCCTCGGACCCCGTTTCCTGGAGCGGTTCGGCGGCCGGACGATCAACACGCATCCCGCCCTGCTCCCGGCCTTCCCCGGCGCGCACGCGGTGCGCGACGCCCTGGCCTACGGAGTGAAGGTCACGGGCTGTACGGTTCACTTCGTCGACGAAGGCGTGGACACCGGGCCCGTCATCGCCCAGGAGACCGTCCAGGTGAGCTGGCACGACGACGAAGGCTCCTTGCACGAACGCATCAAGCAGGTCGAACGCCGCCTCATGGTCGACGTCGTCGGGCGGCTGGCCCGCGACGGATGGACGCAGCGGGGCAGGCGGGTTTCCATGAAGTGCAGCACCTGCACCACAGACGACGAGGGGAGCTCGGCCGGTGAGTCGGGTCGCGATTAGGCGCGCGCTGATCAGCGTTTATGACAAGACGGGGCTGGAAGACCTGGCCCGGGGCCTGCACGCCGAGGGGGTCGAGATCGTCTCCACCGGCTCCACCGCGGCGCGCATCGCGGCCGCCGGGGTGCCGGTGATGAAGGTGGAGAAACTCACCGGGTTCCCCGAATGCCTGGACGGACGGGTCAAGACCCTGCACCCCAAGGTGCACGCGGGCCTGCTGGCCGACCGCCGCAAGGACGACCACCGCCAGCAGCTCGACGACCTCGACGTCGAGCCGTTCGACCTGGCGGTGGTGAACCTGTACCCGTTCGCCGACACCGTCGCCTCCGGCGCCCAGCCGGACGAGTGCGTCGAGCAGATCGACATCGGCGGCCCGACCATGGTCCGCGCCGCCGCCAAGAACCACGCCAGCGTCGCGGTCGTGGTCGACCCGTCGTCCTACGGCGCGGTCCTCACGGCGGCGAAGGCGGGCGGCTTCACGCTGGACGAGCGCCGGCGCCTGGCCGCGCTGGCGTTCGCGCACACCGCCGCCTACGACGTGGCCGTGGCCTCCTGGTTCGCCGACGTCCACGCCCCCGACGCCACGGCCGAGGAGACCAGCTGGCCCGACTTCCTCGGCGCCACCTGGGAGCGCGCGAACGTCCTGCGGTACGGCGAGAACCCGCACCAGCGCGCCGCGCTCTACACCGACGGCGCGGGCGGCGGCCTGGCCGGTGCCGAGCAACTGCACGGCAAGGAGATGTCCTACAACAACTACGTTGACGCCGACGCGGCCCGCCGGGCCGCGGGCGACTTCGCCGAGCCCGCCGTCGCGATCATCAAGCACGCCAACCCGTGCGGCCTGGCGATCGGCGCCGACGTGGCCGAGGCCCACCGCAAGGCCCACGCCACCGACCCGCTGTCGGCCTTCGGCGGTGTGATCGCGGTGAACCGCCCGGTCACCGCCGACATGGCGCGCCAGGTCGCCGAGGTCTTCACCGAGGTCCTGGTCGCCCCGGGCTTCGACGACGAGGCCCTGACGATCCTCACCCAGAAGAAGAACATCCGCCTGCTGCGCTGCCCGCAGGCCCCGGCGAACCCGACCGAGTTCCGCCGGATCGACGGCGGCGTCCTGCTCCAGACCGTCGACCGGGTGGACGACGCGGGCGACGACCCGTCCGGCTGGGAGCTGAAGACCGGCGCGGCCGCCGACGAGGCCACCCTGCGCGACCTGGCCTTCGCCTGGAAGGCGTGCCGGTCGGTCAAGTCCAACGCGATCCTGCTCGCCGCCGACGGCGCCACCGTCGGCGTCGGCATGGGCCAGGTCAACCGGGTCGACTCGGCCCGCCTGGCCGTCGCCCGCGCGGGCGACGACCGCGCCGCCGCGTCCGTCGGCGCCTCCGACGCCTTCTTCCCGTTCCCCGACGGCCTGGAGGTCCTGACCCAGGCCGGCGTCCGCGCGGTCGTCGAGCCCGGCGGGTCCAAGAACGACGACCAGGTCATCGAGGCCGCCGAGAAGGCGGGCATCACGCTCTACTTCACCGGCGTCCGCCACTTCTTCCACTGATCCACGGCGGGGAGCGTCAACCCGGGTGGCACGAACGCGCCACCCGGGTCCGGGTCGATGTGGTACTCCCGCTTGGTACCCTCGGCGGCATTGCCTGCACCTTGACCGCCTTTGACCTGGCGTTACCCCCCTGCCGATGGAGTTCTGATGGAAGCCTTGATCGCCCTGTTCCTGGGGAACGTGGTGCAGACGACCGCTCTGGTGACCGAGCTGCGCCAGGTGGTGGGCCTGGTCGCCGCCGCGCTGGCGGCGATGATCGCCGCCCGGCTGGGATGGCACGGAACCGACCGTGTGATCGCCTGGCGCGAGCGCACCGACGAGGACTGAGCGCTCAGCGCAGCCGCCCCCCGAGGGCGTCGCGGGCGGCGGGCCACTCGGTGTCGATCATCGCGTAGGTGGCGGTGTCGCGCATCGTGCCGTCCGGGCGGAGCCGGTGCTTGCGGTGGACGCCCTCGAACGACGCCCCGAGACGCTGGATGGCGGCGCGCGAGCGCTCGTTCAGGGCGTCGGTGTGCCAGCCGACGCGGCAGGCGCCCAGCTCGTCGAAGGCGCGTCCGAGCAGCAGGAGCTTGGCCTCGGTGTTGATCCCGGTGCGGTGCCAGCGCGCCCCCAGCCACGTGTAGCCGATGCACAGGCGGCGGTGGAAGGGCTCGATCTCGTAGAACGAGGTCGTCCCGGCGACCTCCCCGGTCGAGCGCTCGATCTGGACCCAGGGGAGGCGGGCACGCTCCTCGCAGCGGTCGAGCGCCTCCCGGATGATCGCGCGCGTTCCCTCGACGTCCGCGGGTTGCGCGTCCCCCAGCCACGTCCAGACTCCGGGGTCCTTGCCCGCCGCGAACAGGCCCTCCGCGTGGTCGAGGGCGAGCGGTGCGAGCCGGACGTATCGGCCGGTCAGGACGGGTCTTTCGAACCATGCGTCGGACATGACGATCACGCTAGGCGGCAAGTGGCCTTGCGTTAAGGGCCAATGTAAGCGGATTCCCACAGGCCACTTGGCGGCTGGGTCACACTGGTGACCATGGACATCGTCAAGGTGCGTGCCTGGTGGGCACACAAGCAGGGTCTGGACGGCGCTCTCCACGGCACGGCGCCCGCCGAGGTGCTCGCCCGGACGGGCTGGGCGCGGTCCGTCGGCGGCGTCAACCCCTACCTCCAGCTGTTCGGGCGCGCCCGGACGCCCCGCGAGCGGGCCGACGCCGCGATGGCGGCCCTGGAGATCCACGAGCTGCCCTCCGCACGCGGCTGCATGTACGTGCTGCCCGCCGACGACTACGCCATCGGGCTGAAAATCGGGGAGAAGGGACCCCTCGCCGACGTGGCGCTCTGCGAGAAGCTCGGCGTGCCGCGCGCGGAGATCGACCGGCTGGCCGGGGACGTACTGACCGCGCTCGACAAGGCCGGCGCCCCGCTCGACCCGCGCGAGCTCAAGAACGTCCTCGGCGACTCCGTGCGCAACCTCGGCGAGGCCGGAAAGAAGAAGGGCCTGACCACCACGCTCCCCGTCGCGCTGGGCCTGCTCCAGGCCACCGGCGAGATCCGCCGCGTGCCGCCCAGCGGCCGGTTCGACCAGCAGCGCTTCGGCTACGTCCCCTGGACGCCGCCCGCCGCGCCGACCGCCGAAGAGGCCCGCGCGGCCCTCGCCCACCGTTACTGGACGTGGACCGGCGGCGCCGCCCTCAAGCACTTCCGCTGGTTCTCCGCCTTCACCGCCAAGGACGCCAAGGCCGCGATCGAACCCCTCGGCCTGGTCCCGCTGGACGGCGACGGCGACCTGCTGGCCCTGCCCGGCGACGCGGCCGCGTACAAGGACTTCGTCCCGCCGGCCGAGCCCGCCTACTCGCTGCTCGGCTGGATCGACGGCGTCACCCTGCTCCGCCGCGACCTGCCCACCGTCCTCGACCCGGCCGACGCCGCCCGCGAACTGCCGCGCGCCCTGTCCGGCAAGCGGCTCGGCGAGGTCAAGGAGCCGCCCGCCCAGCTCATCGTCGACCGGGGCCGCATGGTCGGCCTCTGGGACTACGACCCCGAGGCGCAGAAGATCGTCGCGGCCTCCCTCGTCCCGCGCGACGACGCCTTCGACGAGGCGGTCGCCCGCACCGAGGAGTTCGTCCGCGACCAGCTCGGCGACGCCCGCGGCGACAGCATGGACGGCCCCGAGAGCCGCCGCCCCCGCCTCGACGCGCTGCGAAGCCTCTGATCCCACGCACTACGATGGTCGGGACGCGACTGGCGCGGTGAAGGTGGATTC
This sequence comes from Spirillospora sp. CA-294931, assembly GCF_050946795.1. GTDB lineage: Bacteria > Actinomycetota > Actinomycetes > Streptosporangiales > Streptosporangiaceae > Spirillospora. The sequence continues at coordinate 8,157,823 of NZ_CP192006.1, read as the reverse complement.
GACCACCGGGGAGCGAACCACAGTCCGTGCACCGCGCGCCTGGGTGGACGGGTCCCAGGCGACACAGCGCGGAGGACACATATGACGGCACAGATCCTTGACGGCAAGGCCACCGCCGCCGAGATCCGGGCGGATCTCAAGGGCCGGGTCGAGGCGCTGCGCGAGCGCGGCGTCACCGTCGGCCTCGGCACCGTGCTGGTGGGCGACGACCCCGGCAGCCACGCCTACGTCGGCATGAAGCACCGCGACTGCGCCGAGGTCGGCATCGAGAGCATCCGCCGCGACCTCCCCGCCACCGCCACCCAGGACGACGTCGAGCGCGCCGTGGCCGAGCTCAACGACGACCCGGCCTGCACCGGCTACATCGTCCAGCTGCCGCTGCCCAAGGGCCTGGACGAGCAGCGCGTGCTCGAACGCATCGACCCCGCCAAGGACGCCGACGGCCTGCACCCGATCAACCTCGGCCGCCTGGTCCTCATGCAGCCGGGCCCGCTGCCCTGCACCCCCAAGGGCATCGTCGAGCTGCTGCGCCGCTTCGACGTCCCGCTGCGCGGCGCCGAGGTGACCGTCGTCGGGCGCGGCATCACCGTGGGCCGCTCGCTCGGGCTGCTGCTGACCCGCCGCAGCGAGAACGCGACCGTGACGCTCTGCCACACCGCGACCCGCGACCTGGCCGAGCACACCCGCAAGGCCGACATCGTCGTCGCCGCGGCCGGAGTCCCCGGTCTGATCACCGGCGACATGGTCAAGCCGGGCGCGGCCGTGCTGGACGTCGGCGTCTCACGCGTCGACGGCAAGCTCGCCGGAGACGTCGCCGCCGACGTCCGCGAGGTCGCCGGTTGGGTGGCGCCCAACCCGGGGGGCGTCGGCCCCATGACGCGGGCGATGCTGCTGGCCAACGTCGTCGAGTCCGCCGAGCACGCCCTCGGCTGACCCTCGTCCCGCTGTCTCGTTCCAGGGCCTCGCGGCCGTCCTCGTTCCCTGCGTGGAGGACGGCCGCGAGGTCATCTCAGCTCGCCCGGCGTCCCGCCGCGCTCGGTGCCCTCCCCGGTCCGGTCACGTGTCCCGTGGAGTGGTTGGCGCCGGGCGGTCCCGGACGGCGGACGTCTCCCGGCCCCCGAGCGTCCATGGGCGCCCGGTTCTGCTGGGGGACGTGCACCGGCGGAAGCGGCCGGACAAGGCCCATCGCGATGACCTCGTTGGCCAACCGGGTGCGCCGGTTGGCGCCCTCGGGAATGCGGAACTTCTGGTAGAGCCGCAGCAGATGCTGCTTCACCGCGGCCTCGGTCACGACCAGGTCACCGGCGATCTCCCGCGCGGTGGCCGGTGCGACGAACGCCTCGTCCGACAGGGCGGGGCGGCACAGCGAGGTCAGGACGTCGACCTCGCGGCGGGTGAGCTCGGGCGCGACGGCCCTGCGCAGTTCGACGTCCGGGTCGACGTCCTCTCGGGGGATCCCTCCCATCCGGCAGCGCGCCGTGCCGAAGCTCACGACGTCACCGTCCTCCAGCACCCGGCGGGCGATCGGGCGTCCGTTGACACGCGTCCCGTTGCGGGACAGCCCCATGTCGACGACGTAGACGTACGGGCCGCGGCGAACGATCTCCGCGTGCAATCGGGACACACTCGGGTCGTCGAGGCGGATGTCGACTCCTCTCCCTCGGCCGACCGTTGTCACGTCGGGGCGCAGCGGCATCACCAGCCCGCTGTCCTCGATCCGCATGAACGGCCCCTCCACGGCAGTCCTCCCAGCTAGTTAGCGACCCCTGTCTGCCGGGTTACCCGGCCGAGTGGTCGCCACACCCTCCTACCGGTGAGTAGGACCGATGCCATAAGGCATTTCGCGTCCATCGAGCCCTCTGCAACCCCACCCGTTACGGATTTGGCGTGAACGGCTTGCGGCCGGTGACGGTCAGGCGGGGGAAAAATCCCGTCGCGAACACGCGCGAGCCGTCAGATATCGCGACCCACGGCCCTCGCGGGGATGTCGGGACGATCGCGATTTGGCGCTACCGTGGGAGATCCGAACGGATCGTGGACCCTGGGCGAGGCGATGAGCACTGAGCTGAGTCGGCGGCGGCGCAAGGCCCCCAAGGGGAGAGGCGCCACGCCCCATTGGCTCGGCCGGCTTCCGTACCTGATCGTCCTGTCCGGGGTCGGGGCCGGGCTCGTGCTGTGCGCGATGGCCTACTTCCGCAAGGGCTCGGTGCTGATCGCGGCCGCGCTGCTTTTCGGCGCGCTGGCCCGGATGCTGCTCCCCGAATCCCAGCTCGGCCTGCTGGCCGTCCGCAGCCGGTCCATCGACTGCTGGACGCTGGTGATCCTCGGCGAGGCGGTCGCGTTCGTCGCACTCAGCGTTCCCCCCGAGAACCGCACCGGAATGGCGGCCGCCGCGGCCTCCGGCGTGGTCATCGGGGCCGTCGGCGTGGTCCGTTTCCTGAGGTTCCTGATCTTCGGAAGGCGGGGAAGCCATGCCAGGCGCCCGGCCGAGGGCCCACGCTGATACCGTCCTGTTCAATGATCGATCATTGTGGCCAGGGGCCCTGATCAGGGGCGTACAGGAGGACGAAGACCGGGGTCCGGCCCCGGTCTAGACCTCTTGGTGGTCTCGGATAGCCTTCGCAGTTGAGCCTTACAAGGACTGCTGGCCGGTGTAGGAAAGGGACAGCAACAGCATGCCCAAGATCAAAGTAGCGGGCCCGGTCGTCGAACTCGACGGCGACGAAATGACGCGGATCATCTGGAAATTCATCAAGGACCAGCTGATCCTGCCCTACCTCGATGTCGACCTGAAGTACTACGACCTCGGGATCGAGTACCGCGACGCCACCGACGACCAGGTCACGGTCGACGCCGCCAACGCCATCAAGCAGTACGGCGTCGGCGTCAAGTGCGCCACCATCACCCCCGACGAGGCGCGCGTCGAAGAATTCGGCCTGAAGAAGATGTGGCGTTCCCCCAATGGAACGATCCGCAACATCCTCGGCGGCGTGGTCTTCCGCGAGCCGATCATCGCCTCCAACATCCCCCGCCTGGTCCCGGGCTGGACCAAGCCGATCATCATCGGCCGTCACGCCCACGGCGACCAGTACAAGGCCACCGACTTCAAGGTGCCCGGCCCCGGCACCCTCACGGTGACCTTCACGCCGCAGGACGGCAGCGAGCCGATGGAGTTCGAGGTCGCCCAGTACCCCGAGGGCGGCGGCGTCGCGATGGCGATGTACAACTACCGCAAGTCCATCGAGGACTTCGCGCGCGCCTCCTTCCGGTACGGCCTCGACCGCGACTACCCGGTCTACATGTCGACCAAGAACACGATCCTCAAGGCCTACGACGGCATGTTCAAGGACGTGTTCGCCGAGATCTTCGAGGCCGAGTTCAAGGCCGACTTCGAGGCCAAGGGCCTGACCTACGAGCACCGCCTGATCGACGACATGGTCGCCGCGGCCATGAAGTGGGAGGGCGGTTACGTCTGGGCGTGCAAGAACTACGACGGCGACGTCCAGTCCGACACCGTGGCGCAGGGCTTCGGCTCGCTGGGCCTGATGACCTCGGTGCTGATGACCCCGGACGGCAAGACCGTCGAGGCCGAGGCCGCCCACGGCACGGTGACCCGCCACTACCGGCAGCACCAGCAGGGCAAGCCCACCTCGACCAACCCGATCGCGTCCATCTTCGCCTGGACCCGCGGTCTCGCCCACCGAGGCAAGCTCGACAACCAGCCCGAGGTCGCTAATTTCGCCCGCTCCCTGGAAGAGGTCTGCGTCGAGACCATCGAGGGCGGCCAGATGACCAAGGACCTGGCGCTCTTGGTCGGCAGCGACACTCCGTGGCTGACCACGCAGGAATTCCTGGAGGCTCTCGACACCAACCTTCAGAAGAAGATTAACGGCTAGTATTGGACTGTGTACTCCCCGCGACAGCGGGGGCGGCCCGGCCGTGACCTCGGGCTGATTGTCCAGTTTGCCTTGGTCCCCGCGCACGCGGGGCTAGTGAAGGCCGCTCCGGTGATGCCGGGGCGGCCTTTGCGTTAGCGGTCGGTGTACCTGGGGGCTGTGGCATGGGGCACCCGCGATAGCCTGGCCCGTGGAATATCTCGACAACGAGAGAAACCCCGCGTGGCTCTCTCTCAGGTGGTCGGGTTCGTCACTGCAGGAGAAGAAGGCCATGACTCGCACCCCAGTCCATGTCACCGTCACCGGCGCCGCAGGGCAGATCGGCTACGCGCTGCTGTTCCGCATCGCCTCCGGGCAGCTTCTGGGCGCGGACACGCCCGTACGCCTGCGCCTGCTGGAGATTCCGCAGGCGGTGAAGGCCGCCGAGGGCACCGCCATGGAGCTCGACGACTGCGCGTTCCCGCTGCTGGACGGCATCGAGATCTTCGACGACGCCACCAAGGCGTTCGAGGGCGCCAACGTCGCGCTGCTGGTCGGCGCGCGTCCGCGCACCAAGGGCATGGAGCGCGGTGACCTGCTGGAGGCCAACGGCGGCATCTTCAAGCCGCAGGGCGAGGCCATCAACGCCGGCGCGGCCGACGACATCAAGGTGCTGGTGGTCGGCAACCCGGCCAACACCAACGCGCTCATCGCCCAGCAGCACGCGCCGGACGTCCCGGCCGAGCGCTTCACCGCGATGACGCGCCTCGACCACAACCGCGCGCTCGCGCAGCTGAGCAAGAAGGCGGGCGTGTCGGTCGGCGACATCAAGAAGCTCACGATCTGGGGCAACCACTCCGCCACCCAGTACCCGGACGTCTTCCACGCCGAGATCGCGGGCAAGAACGCCGCCGAGACGGTCAACGACCAGACGTGGCTGGAGAACGACTTCATCCCGACCGTGGCCAAGCGCGGCGCCGCGATCATCGAGGCGCGGGGGGCGTCCAGTGCCGCCAGCGCGGCGAGCGCGGCCGTCGACCACGTCCACACCTGGGTGAACGGCACGGCCGAGGGCGACTGGACGTCGATGGCCGTGGTGTCCGACGGCTCCTACGGGGTGCCCGAGGGCCTGATCTCGTCCTTCCCGGTGACCACCGCGGGCGGCGAGTGGTCGATCGTCCAGGGCCTGGAGATCGACGACTTCTCGCGGGCGCGGATCGACGCCTCCGTGGCCGAGCTGACCGAGGAGCGCGAGGCCGTCCGCGGTCTCGGCCTCATCTGATCGAGCGGGTTTCGCGGCAGCCCCGGGCCGGGTGGCCCGGGGCTCCGTCGTTTCGGGAGAAAATTCCGGGTTTGCGTCACTCGTCGTCGGTAGGGTGGCGAATTCGGCGCGCGGTGGAAGGGAACGGCAGGAGTGGAACAGGCCTTTCAAGTCGATCTTCGGGGCGTGGTGGACCTGCTCAGCAGGCACCTCTACTCCAGCCCTCGCGTGTACCTGCGCGAGCTGCTCCAGAACGGGGTCGACGCGATCACCGCCCGGGGCCCGGACGGTGGCGGCACGGTGGCGATCGAGACCGGCGGCGGGGCGCTGCGCGTCCATGACGACGGCGTCGGGCTGACCGAGGACGAGGTGCACCGGCTGCTGGCCACGATCGGACGCTCGTCCAAGCGGGACGAGCTGGGCTTCGCCCGGCACGACTTCCTGGGCCAGTTCGGCATCGGGCTGCTGTCGGCGTTCCTGGTGGCCGACGAGATCGAGGTGGTGACCCGGTCGGCGCGGGCGCGGAACGCGCCCGCCGTCCGGTGGACGGGTTTCGCCGACGGCCGGTACCGCGTGGAGGCCGCCGAGCGCGACGAGCCCGGCACCACGGTGACGCTGCGGCCGCGTCCCGGCTCGGGGGAGCTGCTGTCGCCGTCCGTGGTCGCCGATCTGGCCCGCGCATACGGGTCGATGCTGCCGATCGCGCTGACCGTGGACGGCGTCCCGATCACCGGCGACGGGCCACCCTGGCGGGCCGCCCACGCCGACCCGGCCAGGCGCCGCCGGGCGCTGGACGCCTACTGCCAGGAGCTCTACGGGTTCGAGCCCTACGACGTCATCGACCTGGACGTCCCCGAGGCGGGCCTGACCGGTGTCGCGTTCGTCCTGCCGCGTCCGGTCGCCCCGACCGCGCGCGGTGCGCACCGCGTCTACCTCAAGCGGATGCTGCTGGCCGAGGGCGTGGAGGGCCTGCTGCCCGAGTGGGCGTTCTTCGTGCGGTGCGTGGTCGACGCGGGCGAGCTGCGGCCGACGGCGAGCCGCGAGGCGCTCTACGAGGACGAGCTGCTGGAGACGGTCCGCGAGGCGCTGGGCGACCGGCTGCGGCAGTGGCTGGTGCGGCTGTCGGAGACCGATCCGGCCCGGCTGCGCGGCTTCCTGCGGCTGCACCAGCTGGGCGTCAAGGCGATGGCGTTGCAGGACGACGAGATGCTGCGGATCGTCGACCGCTGGCTGGAGTTCGAGACCTCGGCGGGGCCGATGACGCTGGCCGAGTTCCGGCGGCGGCACCCCGATGGCCGCTACAGCACCGGCGTCGAGGAGTTCCGGCGGCTGGCGGCCGTCGCGGGCGCCCAGGGCGTCGGGCTGGTCAACGGCGGCTATGTGCACGACAGCGAGATCATCGAGCGGCTGCCCGACATCGATCCCGACGCCGTCCTGCGCCGTCTGGACGCGGCCGAGCTGACCACCCACTTCGGCGTCCTGGACCCGGGGACGGAGCTGGCGCTGCGGCCGTTCCTGGCGTCCGCGCAGCGCGCGGTCGACAAGCTGGGCTGCGAGGTGGTGATCCGTGACTTCGATCCGGCGTCACTGCCCGCGCTGTACCTGACCAGCCGTGCCGCCCAGCACCAGGCCGAGCTGGCCGAGGCCCGCGACGTGGCCGACGACCTGTGGTCGGACGTGCTGGGCGCGCTGAACGGCGCCGTCGAGGCCGACCGGCCGCAGCTGGTGCTCAACCACCGCAACCCGCTGGCCCGGCGGGTGACGGCGCTGGCCGAGGAGGGCCTGATCGAGCTGGCCGTCCAGGGCCTGTACGGGCAGGCGCTGCTGCTCGGCCACCACCCGTTGCGCGCGGCCGACACCGCCGTGCTGAACCGTTCGTTCCTCGGCCTGCTGGAGTGGGCCGTGCATGACCCGGAGGCCACGCAGTGACCGCGGACGAGGTCTATGACCTGATGAACCGGGCCGGTGAGCTCCCTTACGGGGAGGCGCGCACCGTGCTGGTGGAGGACGCCCTGCGTCGCGCCGAGGCGACCGGTGACGAGCGGTTGGCATTCGGGGTGCGGATGGCCCTGACGACCGCCTACCAGTACGGGGGCGAGCCCGCGCGGGCGTTCACGACGTTCAGCCGGTGCCTGGCCGAGCATGACCGCGATCCGGCCAGGTTCGACGAGGAGCACCGGCTGCTCTGGCACTTCAAGTGGATCGTGAACTCGCTGACGCTGTTCCCCGAGATCCCGCTCGACCGGACCTATGCCGTCCTGGACGACATGGAGCGCCGCTACCGGCAGGGCGGGCACAGCCTCCAGGCCGTCTACCACTACCGCCATGTCGTGGCCCGGCATGTGGGTGACGACGCCGAGGCCGACGCGTGGTTCGCGCGGTGGGCCGGGGCCGAGCGGGACGAGCTGTCGGACTGCGAGGGCTGCGACCCGACCGGGAAGGTCCGCCATCTGGCGTCCCGGGGAAGCGACGAGGAGGCCCTGGCGGTGGCGGCGCCGGTGCTGAACGCCGAGCTCGACTGCTCCGAGCAGCCCCAGTCGATCCTGACCGCGCTGCTCCCGGTCTACCTGCGCACGGGCCGGGCCGAGGAGGCCAGGGACGCCCACCGGCGCGGCTACCGGCTGGTCCGGTCGAGCCTCGCCGACCTCAGCGAGATCTCCGAGCATCTGCGGTTCTGTGCGGTCACGGGCAACGAGGCGCGCGGGATGGAGATCCTGCAGCGGCATCTCGGCTGGCTCGACCGCGCGCCCAGCCCCTATGCCGCGATGCGGTTCGCGGCGGCGGGCGCCCTGCTGCTGCGGCGGCTGGACGAGCTCGGCGTCGCCGACGAGGTCACGGTCCGCCGCCGTCCAGGCGATGAGGTCGGGGCGGCCGAGCTGCGCGCCGAACTGGCCGGCCAGGCGCTGGAGCTGGCCGCCAGGTTCGACGCGCGCAACGGCGGCACCCGGCAGGGCGAGCACATCCGGCGGATCATGGAGTCCGAACCCGTCGTCGAGCACCTGCCGCTGACCCCGCACGCCCGGCGCCCCGAGCCCGCGGCGCGTCCGGCCGCCGTGCCCGAGGTCACCGACCCCGACGCGCTGCTCGACCTGGCCGAGAGCCACCACCACGACCGAGACGACGCGGCCGCGGCGGCGGTGCTGCGCCGCTTCGACGAGCTGGTCGGCGACGACGAGCTGACCCCGTCCCGCCGGGCGCGCCGCGCCGACGCCCGGGGACGGGAGCTGTCGGGCACCGGCGACCTGGAGGCCGCGGTCACCGAGTGGGAGCTGGCCGCCCGGCTCTACCAGGAGACGGGCGACCCCGTCCGGCAGCATGTCATGATCAGCCGCAACGGCGCGATCAACGCCCGCCTGGGACAGCACTACGTCGCCTACACGCTGCTCAGCGCCGCGACCGAGTACCTCGACAGGGAGGTGCCCGACAGCCGGGAGGCGATCGGCGCCCGGCTGCGGCTGGCCGACGGGCACCTGCGCGGCGACCGGCTCGACGACGCGCGTTCGGTGCTGGACGAGACCCGTCCGCAGACCCCGCGCGACATCGGCCAGACCGAGCTGCTGCGCTCCCAGGTCTGCCTGCGGGCCAACGACCTCGACGGCGCCCTGGCGTCGCTGCGCCGCTCCCGCGAGGTCCACCGCGACGAGCCGCCCTTCGCCGCTGAGGCGGCGTTCCAGCTCGGCCAGCTGCTGACCCACGTGGGGCTCCGCCATGCCGGTGACGGTCCCGCGCTGCTCGACGAGGCCGAGTCGTGCCTGGACGAGGCCGTGGCGTCCGGCGGGTTCAGCCCGATGCTGCGGCTGGCCGCCCACGCCGAGCGGGGCAACCTGCTGCTGGCGCGCGAACGCGCCGCCGACGCCGTGCCCGACCTGGTGGAGGCCGTGGCGGGCTTCACCGCCGCGAGCGCGTACCCGCAGGCCGCCTACGCCCGCGTCGACCTCGCGGCGGCCTACTACACGGCGGGACGCCACCTGGAGGCGGCCGAGGTGGCCGAGGAGGCCCTGGCGATCCTCGGCCCGGACGCCGACCCCGACATCCAGCGCCGGTGCCGCATGATCCTGGCCCACGCCCAGCGCGAGCTCGGCGAGGAGCAGGCCGCCGAGACCTTCACCGGCCTCGCGGAGGACGCCGAGCACCCGGGTGCGGCGGGGGAACTGCTCGAACAGGCCGGAGACCTGCTCACGAGCCTGGACAAGGACGGTCTGGCCGCCGACAAGTTCGCCGCCGCCGCCGAGGCGTTCGCCAAGGCGGGGGAGCCATACGGGGTCGTCCGCACCCACCGGCGAGCCGGCCTGTGCCGCCTGTGGAGCGGCCAGAACGACCTCGCGCTGGCCGAGATGGCGCTGGCCCGCGAGGGCCTGGCCGAGCTGCCCCGCGACAACGTTCCCGCGCTCACCTGGGAGACGTCCCTGGTGGCCTACGACGAGGCGCGCCTCCTGGCCAACCTGGAGCGCTACGACGAGGCGCTGCCGCTGACCGCCGAGGCCCACGAGGGCTTCGTCTCGCTGGACGAGACCGACGCCGCCGAGGCCGTCGCCCGCCTGCGCTCCTCGATCGAGGAGGAACTCGCCTGACCTCCGTGTCGCGCGGCCGCGCTCACCCTGCGTGATCGTAAAGTTGCCGCGTGGGTCGGGTTCTTGTGGGTTTCGGGGCGGTCCTCGTCGTTCTCCTGACGACGATGAGCCCGGTCGAGGCGCGTGGCGGTGCCGTCCTCGGGGTGAAGATGTCGACGTCTCGGGCCAGACCCGGGCAACTGGTCGCCTACACGGTCACCGTCAGCAACCGTGGAGCCCCGACGACGCACGGACTGACGGTGCGGCTGCGCCTGCCCCGCCAGGTCGAGCTCATCGAACTCAGCCCCGCGAGCTGCGCCGAGCGGCGCCGGGTCGTGCGCTGCGCCCTGGGCGACCTGCGCCCAGGCACGTCGGCTACCGTGCGAGCCACCGGCATCGTCGCGCCCGGCGCGTCCGGGACCCTCGTTGCCGTGGCGGACGTCCATTCGGGACCTGACCGGACGGCCCGCAGCGTGATCCGGACCCGGGTCGAGCCCGGCACCAACCTGGCCGTCCGCATCCGAGCCCCACGAAACGCCCGCCCCCACACACGTGTGCCCGTGCTCATCACAGTAGTGAACCGAGGCCCACGCCGTTCAGGCCGCGTGACGCTCCTCCTGGGCTCGCACGGGACGCGCCTCGTCCCGCCGCGCGGCCCCCGCTGCAAGATCGTCCGGGACGGCGCGACCAGCCGCCACGTCCGCTGCGTCCTGCCGAGCCTGCCCCCGGGAGGCCACCACACCCTCCACGCGGCCGCCCACGTCAACCGCCAGCAGTACTTCGCCGCGACCGTTTCGTCCCGCCGAGGCGAGATCCGTCCCGACGACAACTCCACCCTCACCGGGCTCAGAGCACGCGCCGCGCACCTTCAGCGGGCTCAGCGGAAATGAACACGGGATCTGCCCAACCGCGGTCGGCGTAGGCCGTGGCGACGGCCGTTTGCACGCCGTCCACCCGAGCCTCGGGCACCAGCACCACTACCGACCCACCGAATCCACCACCGACCATGCGCCCGCCCCGGGCACCCGCTCGCATGGCGGCCTCCACGGCGACATCGGCCTCGGGCCACGAGATCTGGAACTGGTCGCGCAGCGAGATGTGCGAGGCCGTCAGCATCGCTCCCAGTTCGGCTACCGCACCCGCCCGCAACAGCCCCACGGTCGCCTCGACCCGGTGGTTCTCGGTCACCACATGCTGGACGCGCCGACGCAGCACCGGATCACCCAGCGCCCCGAGTGCCCCCGCCAAGTCCTTGACGTCCCGAAGAGCATCGACGCCAAGCACCCGAGCGGCCTCCTCACACTCCGCCCGCCGCCGCCCGTACTCGCTACCACTCAGAACGTGCTCAGCTCGCGTGTCGACGACAACAAGCCGCAGCCCCGCCGCCGAAGGATCGAAGGGCACCTGCGCCGAAAGCCCGCTGCGACAGTCGAGCATCAGCGCGTGCCCGTCCTTGCACAGCAGTGACGCGGACTGGTCCATGATCCCGCAGGGGACGCCCACATGCTCGTTCTCGGCCCGCTGCGCCAACACCGCCAGCTCAGCCCGGGGAATCTCCACCCCGGACAGCTCACACAAAGCCAGCGCCGTCGCGCACTCCAGCGCCGCCGACGACGACAGCCCAGCCCCCCGAGGGAGATCGGCGTCGATCAGGATCGAGGCGCCACCCACCCCCCGCTCACGCAGCACCCACCCGACCCCAGCCGGGTAAGCGGCCCAATGCTCGCCGGAAGCCCAATCACCAGCCACCACGTCAAGATCGACCGTGACGGCCGTCCCAGCGGCCTGAAGCGACCGAATCTCCAAAAGCGAATCGGCCCGCCGCGCGGCCGCCACCGCGACACCCTGCGCGAGCGCGAACGGCAACACGAACCCGTCGTTGTAGTCGGTGTGCTCACCGATCAGATTGAGCCGCCCAGGCGCGCGCCAAACCCCCTCGGGTGCCCGCCTGTACGCCTCATGGAAGGCCGCGCCCAGCGCCTCCGGATTCACCGACCCTGAACGAAGGTCCAGGCGTCGCCGACCATGGCACGCAGGTCGCGCTCCGGCTTCCAGCCGAGCTGCGACTTGATCTTCTCCGACGACGCCACCAGCACGGCGGGGTCGCCCGCCCGGCGCGGCCCCGTCACCACCGGAATCGGATGCCCGGTCACCTGGCGGCAGACCTCGATCACTTCCCGCACGGAGTAGCCGTGCCCGCTGCCCAGATTGAAGATCTGATGCGATCCCGGCTCACACGCGTCCAGCGCCAGCAGATGCGCGACACCCAGGTCGACCACATGGATGTAGTCGCGCAGGCACGTGCCGTCCGGCGTCGGGTAGTCCTCCCCGAACACACTCACCGACTCGCGCTCGCCCAGCGCCACCTTCAGCACGTTCGGAATCAGATGCGTCTCGACCGCATGGCGCTCACCCTGCGGCCCGGCCGCACCCGCGACGTTGAAGTACCGCAGCGAGACACCCCCGATGCCATGCAGCCGCGCGTACTCCGCCAGCGAGGTGTCGATCGCCAGCTTGGAAGCCCCATACGGGTTGGTCGGACGAGTCGGGTCGGTCTCCAGAATCGGCGTCGACTCCGGCTCCCCGTAAGTGGCGGCCGTCGACGAGAAAACGATCTTCTCGACCCCGGCAACCCGCATGGCCTCCAAAAGCGCCAGCGACTCCCCGAGATTCTTGTCCCAGTACAGCCCAGGCTTTTCGACCGACTCCCCGACGAGCGACTTGGCCGCGAAGTGCAGCACCGCGTCGAACCCGCCCTCGGCCAGGACCTCCGGCGCCCGCTCCCGCAGCGTCCCGCTCACCAGGCGAGCACCCTCGGCCACGGCGTCCTCGTGGCCGGTGGACAGATCGTCCAGCACGACCACCTCATGCCCCGCCTCGACCAACTGGGCGGAAACGACGCTGCCGATGTAGCCGGCGCCTCCGGTGACGAGCAACTTCACGGATGAACCTCCAAGAAGACGTGCGGGGTCCATCCAGGCTAGCGCCACCAGCCCACCAAAACCCCAAGATCACCCACTCCCCAACCCCAAAGGCCCTCACTAAACGCTCGGACAACCCCCTCGGGGGCTCCCGCCCCCCAAACCCCCAAGGCAAGGGGCTCCGCCCCCACACACCCTCCACTCAACAAGCGCACACCGGCATGGCAGCAGGGGCGCCCCAGGCACCACCCGCGCGCAGCGTCCCTTGCACCCGCTGAGAGCGATCGAACTCGTTTGCGCTCTAGGGCGCGCCACACCAAGAGCAAGGCCCTCGCTCCGCTCGGACAGCCCCATTGGGGCTCCGCCCCAAACCCCAGGTGGGGGCTCCGCCCCCACACCCCCAAAGGACAAGAACCCCCTCAGACCCCCCTTTGCAAGGGGACAGAGGAGGCTCTGGAACAGCAGAGTCCAGCACTCGACCGGGACTCATAGGGGGTGGTGTTACTCCTGGGGGAGGTCCAGTTCTGACCTCTTCGTGCGGGTCACAAGACCAGCGAAGGCAGCGGGCGAGAGAGCCAAGTGCCCAGACTCGGTGTGCTTGGAGTCTCGGAGCCCGACGGCTCCGTTGAGTTGAGCAACCTCAACGCAGTCGCTCTGGCCGCCTTGGCCTGTGCCACTACGGCTGCTCTTACGCCAGACGGGAGTCACTACAGGGTCTCCAACACTTCTTGGATCAGACGGAGTGAGGCGTCTACGGGCAGAGCCCAGTCTCCGATTCGGGAGAACCTCACTCGGAACAACCCTACATCCGTGCTGTCTGCGGTGAGGCGTCCGCCCTCGCATGCTTCGGTGTAGATGTGGTCGGCCCCCGCCACCGTCATGATCTTGAAGGAGCCGTCACGCCCGACGTGCGCGCCGACGCTTCTGGGCATGATTCGGACGGTGATGTTCGGAAGTCGAGCCAGGTCCAAGAGTTTCGAGAGTTGCTCGCGCATGACCTCTGGCCCACCGACGGGTTGGTCGATGACTCCTTGATCTAGGAACACCCAAACTAGGGGCCGTGGCGAGCGGGTTAGCGAGGTTTGCCGTGCCAACCTCGCGGCAAGTGGTTTCTCCATGTCCTCAACACCGGCCACCTCGAACATCGCGCGGGCGTAGGCCTCGGTTTGGAACAGGCCGGGTATCCAGCCAAGTTCCCAGATGCGCAGTTCGGAGGCAATGGCCTCCAGTTCCAAGTGGGTCTTGAACCACTCGACATCGTGTCCAGCCTTGGCGAAGTTGACCATACGGCGAAAGAAGCCGCCGCCGCTCCAAGCCCGGTCGAGCCTGTCAGCATGAGCTACTTGCAGTTTCGTTTCGCCAGACTCAACACGGGCGACCAGCGAGCGGTCTCGGCCGATGATGTCACCCACAGCGGCAAGTGACAGATCTTGTTCTTGCCGCTGTCTGCGCAGCTCAAAGGCTATGAAATCCCAGAGGTCGCTGTCCGGGTCGAATCCACGCCTGGTGCGCATCGTGCCTCGCTTCGCGTTGAATTTGATGACCTCGCGTAGCCAAATTAACGGGAGAGGCGCACTCTTGTCTCGCGAAAGGTGATGCCCGACACAGAGTCAGGAGCCAGGACATGCCAGTGAACGCGACCCCGAATTCTTCTGATCCGCTCGAAGCGCTCCGTGAGGAGTTCCCGGGGCATCGCGTGTGGCGATCGATGCGCGGCGACATTCCGGGCGAATGGTGCGCGACGTTGCACGACCCGAATGCGGGCGTCGATCCGACGCTTATGGAACCGACGGCGAACGACCTCCGCGAGCGCCTCTTGGCGGAGGGGGAGCGGGCCAAGGGGCGCGCACGCGTCCTGGCGGACTGATCCGGGTGGTTCGCCGAGGGCTTTCTTCTGTCTTCATGGTCGCCTCACGCGATCGAGCGCCGGGCCTGTCTGTGGGAGATCGAACAGGGCGAAGACGCTTGGGTCCATGAACGCGACGATCCGCTCGATTCCAGCGGGGGACATGGTGAGCACGTGGAGCGCGTGGGCGTGGAAGGCGCCGTCCTGGTGCCGGTGGTAGAGCGCAAGGCCGGGTTGCCCGTTGGCGTCGGCGCGGACGATTCGTACCTGGCCCGCGGCCGGCAGACGAGGGGCCAGGAACCGGGCGATGACCTCTCGGCCAGCGAACCACGTGGAGATCGGCGGCATCTCGAACGTCGCCTCATGCACCAACGTCTGCGTCAGCGTGTCGATGTCGGATGTCTCGAACGCGGTGACGTAGCGCCTGAGAAGTTCGCGCTGGCGGGCTTCGGCGGGTTCGGCGATCTCCAGTCCGGAGTGCGGGAGGTCGTTGAGCTGCGTTCTGGCGCGCTGGAGCAGGCTGTTCACGGACGCGACGGTCGTGCCGAGCTGCTCGGCGACCTCGGCGGCCCGCCATGCCAGCACATCGCGCAGGATCAGCACCGCCCGCTGCCTGGGCGGCAGCACCTGGAGTGCGGTGATCATTGCCAGGCGCAGGGTCGCCCGATCGGCTATCACCTCGGCAGGGTCACGCGTCGCGTCGGACATCGGGGGCGGAGTCGGGAAGGGCTGCAACCACGGCAGGTCCGGCCGACGCGGTCCGGTCGGCGCCGCGGGGTCGTCGCTGGGTGCGCCGAGCCCGGACGGCAGCGGGCGGCGGGCGGCCTGCTCCGCGGCGCGGAGGCAGGCGTTGGTCGCGATCCGGTACAGCCACGTCCGCAACGAAGACCGGCCGGTGAACGTCCCGTAGGAGCGCCAGGCCCGCAGATACGTCTCCTGCACGATGTCTTCCGCATCATGCGCCGAACCCACCATGCGGTAGCACAGTCCCAGCAGCTCATTGCGGTACGGGGCGGTCAGGCGCGTGAACTCCTCGATCGCCCCCATTGTCTGTGTCACGTCGACTCCTGCCCGCCTCCGCGCGACCCGCGCGGCGGTCGATCCCGCCGGAACATCGGGAGGAAGCTCAATCGGCGGCCGGCTCCTGCGCCGCCTCGGCCTTACGTACTTCATGGGTGTCGAAGACCACCACGTCCGAGATGATCTTGCCGTCGCGCAGCACCAGGTGATCGACGACGCGCAGCGTGCCGAACGGCCCCGTCCTCATGTCGTAGATCACCATCGCCTGTTCGGCGTCACCCAGTGCCGCGATGACGTCCACGCCCTCGACGACCTGCGTGAACTGCCCGATCACCGCCGTCACCGCGTCGATGCCCTCCGCGCGGACCCGTGGGCTTTCGAACACCACGTCCTCGGCCAGGCATTCCGCGACCGTGGCCATGTCCCCGGCCCCGAACGCTTTGATGAACGTCGTCGCGACGTCGGCGGCTGTAGCGCGAACTGTCATGATCACTTCTTCGGGGCGAGGAAACGATAGGCACCGACCAGGGTCGCGGCACTGCGCCCCGGCCCGTCGGCGGCGCGTTCCCCGAGCTCTTCCTGGAACCGCCTGAACGTGCTCAGCCCGGACAGCGGATCGTGCTCTCCCTCGATCGAGGCGATGTGGACGAACGTCACGCCGTCGGCAAGCCGCAGCGCGGCATACCTCAGCCCGCCCGGGTTTTCTGCGGCGAGCTGATCGAACACTCGTTCGATCAGCTCCTGGTTCGCCTCTGCGGCAGCCTCTTTCACCTGATACTTCACGACGACGGTTCTGCTCACGGCTTCTCCCTGTGCTCACGGTTACTGATCCGGCGACCGACCGAAACTCATCGGTCGGAGGACGGATGCGGATGCCCTTCAGGCGACGCGACGCGGACGGGTCGCGGTCGAATAGTCAAAGATCGGCCGCGACGACCGCACGGCCGGCACCAGTTCGTCGCGGATGAAGTCCTCGATGCGGTACGCCGCCTGGTTCGCAGGCGGGGGACCTTCCCGCGGCTCCTCCCCGAACGCCGTGGCGATGGCCCAGGTCTGGTTGAGCAGCGTCGCGAAGCTACGCCCGGTGCCCGCGGCCATGAGGTCCGCGATGTCGTCCTCGGCGGACACCTGCTCCACGCCCAAGGGGCTGTCGAGGTGCTCGCTGATCAGCGCGGCTATCTCCCTCATGGTGACGGGGCGGATGGGAGGGACCGGTGCGGTGCTGATTCCGCGGAAGTGCAGATCCTTGAGCAGGTCTACGGCGACGGCCGCCACATCGCGGGCGCTGACCATCTGGAGGGCGACGTCGGTCCCCAGGGGCGAGCTCAGAACGCCCCGTTCCCTCATCGGTGTCAGGAAGTAGTAGAGGATCTCGAAGAAGCTTGGCGGCTGGACATGCACCGCGTTCAGGCCGGGCACCTGGTTGAAGATGGATTCGATGGTCGCGTGCCCGGCGATCAGGCCGCCCACCCGATCGTCGTCGGCCCCCTGGGTGCTGATGAATGCCGCATGTGTCAGCCCGGCCTGCGCGGCGGCCGAGGCGTAGACCCCGGCGATCCCGCGCTGGTAGCGGGGAAAGTCCGGTGCGGCGGGATTCGGCGGAACGATCAGCAGGGCGCCGTCGGCGTCGGCGAAGGCCTTCTCCACGTACCCCCGGTCGGCCAGATCACCGACGAGGACTTCAGCTCCGGCTGCCTCCAGCTCCTTCAGACGCTCGGGGTCGCGGCCCATCGCGCGAACGTGGTGACCGGCTCGGAGGAGTTCGCGCGCCGCGTATCCGCCGACATGGCCAGTCGCTGCGGTTACGGCGTAAGTTCGTGCGTTGTCCATTGGTTCTCCAGCGTTTCGGATCGTCTACCTCAATAGATCCGGCAGCCGCCCCGAACTCATCGCCGAGATCACGCACCTACGTCACATCGCATAATGCGTCCTGGCCCAGGGGGGTCCTGGTCGCTCTTGGCCGCTGCGCGCAGGTGCTGCGCGAGGCGGTCGAACTCCTGCTGGACGACGGCGAGCATGATGGCGGGCTGGTCCGGGACGTGCGGGTAGATCGAGGGGGCGGCGATCCCGATCGCGCGGGCGACCGAGCGCAGGGTGATGTCGCGTTCGCCGCCGCGTTCGTCCAGGAGCCGCACGGCGGCGGTGATGATCAGTGAGGGGATTATTCGGTTGCCGGGTGGGGGCGGGGGTGATCGCATGGTGGGCATGCTGGGTTTGGCGGATCGCAGTGATGAACGTGTGGTGGAGGCTCTTGGTAGTGCGCCTCGGACCAGTTCGGCTTACCGTCATCTGCTTGACCGTGGCCGGGCGGCGGTGCCGGCGATCCGGGCGGGTCTGCGGCATCCGGACCCGGGCGTCCGTGAACAGTGCTGCAAGCTCCTCGACCATCTCCTGGTGGAAGACGCGGTCGAGGAAATGATCGGCATGCTGGACGACCCGATTCCGGCGGTCCGGGTGGCCGCGGCGCACGCGCTGTCGTGCGATCGATGCAAGTCCGATGCGTGTCGGCCTGCCGCGGCTTTGGTGTTGGCGCCGGGCTTGCGCCTGTTGCGTCACGACCCCGATGCGCATGTGCGGGCCATGGCGGTGGAATTGGTCGGGCGCTTCGTGAACACGAGCACCGAGGCCGCGGACGCGCTCGTGCGGGCTCGCGAAGCCGATCGGTCTCCCACCGTCCGGAAGAAGGCGGGCTGGTACGCGCCGGGTGGCGCCATCCATCGCCGCGCCTAACCCCGCCACAGCGAATCCCGCACTGATCGGCTCGCCCCGGACGGTGGCCCGCTCAGGTCCGTTCGGTTGTTTCTGATCTCTGAACGGTGTTGTGGGGGCGCTCGTCAAGGTGTCGGCAAGCTCGGGCCAAGTTCCTGGATGGCGCTCGGCTGTCTGGGGGCGGGGGAATTGCCCGGGGTAGGGGGCAGGCATCCCCTGAGCGCGAGGGGTCACTGGGATCTGCCTCGGGGGACGATGATGAAGGCTGCGGCGGTGGCGGGCGTGGTCGTGCTGGTCGCGTGCGGGCCGGGTTCGGGGTGTGCGGAGAGCAAGAAGGACGCTCGGAGGGCGAGTGGTGCCTCGTCCTCGGCGGCGCCCGCGCCGCCGTTGGCGTGGGCGGCCTGTACGGGGCTGCCCAAGCCCGAGCCGGGTGCCAAGCCGGGGCCCAAGCTCGAGTGCGCCGAGGTGAGTGTGCCGCTGGACTACGCGCGGCCAAGCGGGGAGACCATCAAGATCGCATTGGTGCGGGCTCGTGCCACCGACCCCGGGCGCCGGATCGGGTCGCTGCTGTTCAACCCGGGTGGGCCCGGAGGGTCGGGAATCGAGTTCCTGGCCGGTTCCGCCGGTGATTACGCCGCCCTCAACGCACGGTATGACCTGGTGAGCTTCGACCCGCGTGGGGTCGGACGCAGCGCGCCGGTGAAATGCCTGGACGACCGGCGGCAGGACGCCTACAACGCGGCCGACTGGTCACCCGACACGCCCGCGGAGGTCTCCACGGTGCAGAACCTGCACCGGGAGTTCGTCGCCGCCTGCAATCAGCACTCGGCCAAGCTCCTGCCGCAGGTGGGGACGGTCAACGTCGTCCGCGACCTGGACATAATCCGCGCTGCGTTGCGCGACCAGAAGCTGCACTACTTCGGCATCTCCTACGGCACCTTCCTGGGCGGCGCCTATGCGCACCGGTACCCCGCGAAGGTCGGCCGGATGGTCCTGGACGCCGCCTACGATCCCTCGCTGCCGCTGGATCGGCAGTTCCTGACGCAGGCCGAGGGTTTCCAGCACGCGTTGGACGGCTACGCCGCCGCGTGCGCCAAACAAGGCCGGTCGAAGTGCCCGCTGGGGACCACCAAAGACGCCGTCGTGGGCACCGTCAGCAAGCTCCTGACCGGCCTGGACGCCAAACCCCTGCCGACCGAGGCCAAGGGGCGTGTCCTCACCCAGAACCTGGGCATGTCCGGCATCACCGGCGCCCTGTACTCCCAAGCGGCGTGGGAGATGCTCACGATGGGGCTGATCACCGCCGTGCAGGAGCGTGACGGCACAGTCCTGCTGGGGCTGGCCGACAGCTTCCTGGGACGCGATGACAAGGGCCACTACAACGGCACCCAGACCACCTACACGGCGGTCACCTGCGCCGACACGACCGCCCGCACCGACGCCGAAGGCGTCAGATCCAAGCTGCCCGCCTTCACCAAGGCATCGCCGATCTTCGGCCCCGAACTGGCCTGGAGCCTGATCAACTGCGACGGCTGGCCCTACCGGGGTGACGGCAGCGCCTCCGAGGTCAGCGCCCCCGGCGCCACGCCGCTGCTGGTCATCGGCAACACCGGCGCCCCCGCCACCCCGTATGCCCAATCCCAGGTGCTCGCCCGCCGAATCGGCGCCAGCGCCCGCTTCCTCACCCTGCGCGGTCAGGGCCACGGCGCCTACGCCACCGGCAACAAGTGCCTCCGCGCCGCGGTCGACAAATACCTGCTGGACGGCACCGTCCCGGCCAAGGACACCACGTGCTCATGACGGGCAACGTCACCTCAGGCGGCACCCATATCCACCATGTGGTTTTCGGCCTGGTGTTCATGTGTGTCGGGGGCATCAGCGGACTGACCGTCCAGGACGGTTCATCGGTCCTGGCGGCGCTGACCGCCGGGTTGTTCGGCATCGGCACCGCGCTGGTCCTGGACGAGTTCGCGCTCGTGCCGCACCTCAACGACGTGTACTGGAAAGAACAAGGACGCCTGTCGGTCGAGGCGATCTTCATCGCGGCCGGCGTCTGCGGGCTGGCGCTTCTCGGCGCCGGGCCGCTGGACATCGCCGACTCGATGAGCACCGACCCCGGCGGCTTCACCCTGCCGATGTGGGCGGTGGTCGTGATCACCGGCATCAACCTGATCCTGGCCGCCGTCACCCTCCCAACGCCGACCAGCCCGACACCACGACCACCAGCACCAACTCCAGCCGATGAGCGCGTGGGTAGGTTGAATGCGTTGGTCGGGACCCTTCGCTGTCGGGCGTGGGACCGCCTTCGGCGAATGGAGCGGACCGGGGGATGGACGATCAGGACGCGCCCCCTCCAGGACGGCCCCCGAGGGGGCCGGCTCGGGTGCTCGTGCGGCTCCTGGTGGCCTCGACCGATCTGGTGGTCCGGTTGTCGGGGGGCGATCCCCGGGCCGTGCGCGACGAGCTGAGCGCGGAGCGGATGCGGGCCTTGATCGCCGCCAACACGCAGTTGAGCGCCGATGAGCGGGCTCTGATCGGTGAGGTGTTCGCGGCGGGGGAGCGGCCGTTGCGGGAGATGCTGGTGCCGCGGACCGAGGTGGAGTTCCTGGACGCCTCCCTGCCGGTTTCCGCGGCGGCTCGGGTGGCCGCGGGGAGCCCGCATTCGCGGTTTCCGGTCTGCCATGACTCGCACGACGAGGTGATCGGGTTCGTGCATATCCGCGATCTGCTGGTCGCGGACGACGCGGGTGTTCCGGTCGGGTCGCTGGTGCGGCCGGTGAAGTTCCTGACCGGGTCGCAGCGGGTGTTGCCTGTGCTTTCGGAGATGCGGCGGGAGGGCTGCCACCTGGCGATCGTGGTGGACGAGTACGGCGGCACGGCCGGGATCGTGACGCTGGAGGACCTGGTCGAGGAGCTCATCGGCGACATCCGCGACGAATATGATGTGAAGGACGCGCAAGCACAACGTCTCCACGGTGGGGTGGTCGAGGTCGACGGTCTGCTCAACCTCGACGACTTCGCCGCCGAGACCGGCGTCCGGCTGCCCGCCGGGCCCTACGAGACGGTGGCCGGGCATGTCATGGCCGTCCTCGGACGGGTCCCCGCCGAGGGCGACGCCGTCGAGACCGCCGGACGCCGCCTGGTGGTCGCCCGCATGGAGGGCCGCCGGGTCGCCCGGGTGCGCGTCACGCCTCCTCGACCAGACGCGCCGGTTCCGCCCGTGACCGGCCCTGACACCCCTGCGCGCGGGGGCGTCGGCTCCGATGGTGACCCCACCGGCGACGCCGCCTCCGGCGGAGCCTGAGAGAATCGGTCCGTGCACATGTCGCTACCGTCCAGTACCAGCAGCGCCGCAACGACACCGCGCGTGCTGTCCGGCATCCAGCCCACCGCCGACTCGTTCCACCTCGGCAACTACCTGGGCGCGGTGCGGCAGTGGGTCGCGCTGCAAGAGACGCACGAGACGTTCTACTGCATCGTCGACCTGCACGCGATCACGGTCGAGCACGACCCCGCGCTGCTGCGCGGGCGCACCAAGGTCGCGGCCGCGCAGTTGCTGGCGATGGGCGTCGACCCCGAGCGCTCCACGCTGTTCGTGCAGAGCCACGTGCCCGAGCACGCCGAGCTGGCGTGGGTCCTGGGCTGCCTCACCGGGTTCGGCGAGGCGGGACGCATGACGCAGTTCAAGGACAAGTCGGCCAAGCAGGGCGCCGCGGCGGCGACCGTCGGGCTGTTCACGTATCCGATCCTCCAGGCCGCCGACATCCTGCTGTACTCGCCCGAGCCGGGGCCCGGTGAGCGCGTCTTCCACGTCCCGGTGGGGGAGGACCAGCGCCAGCACCTGGAGCTGACCCGGACGCTGGCGCAGCGGTTCAACCATCGTTTCGGCGACACTTTCGTGGCGCCCGAGGCGTACATCCCCGAGGGCGCCGCCAAGATCACCGATCTTCAGGAGCCGACGGCCAAGATGAGCAAGTCGGCGTCGTCGCCGCAGGGCATCGTCGACGTCCTGGAGGAGCCCGGCCCGATGCGCAAGAAGATCATGCGCGCGGTCACCGACACCGGCTCCGAGGTCAGGTACGACGAGGAGAACAAGGCCGGCGTCACCAACCTGCTGCGGGTCTTCTCCGCCCTGTCCGGGACGCCGATCCCCGACCTGGAGAAGCGCTACGAGGGCACCGGGTACGGGCAGTTCAAGAAGGATCTGGCCGAGGCCGTCCTCGACACCTTCACCCCGATCCGCGAGCGCGCCCTGGCGCTGCTGGACGACGAGAAGCAGCTCGATCTGACCCTGGCCCGCGGCGCCGAGCGGGCGGGAGAGGTCGCCGCGCGGACCATGGAGCTCGTGCGCGACCGGGTGGGATTCGTCGGACGTGGTCGCTAAAGACGACGCGGTCACAGGAGCGGGCCCCCGGGACGGGGCGCCCGCCCTCCGGACGATCGGGGTGGCGGTCCCGATCCCCGACCCCTACGGCGCCGAGCTGCAGCGCCTGCGCGCGGCCTTCGGCGACCCGCTGGCCCACGCGATCCCCACGCACGTGACGCTGGTGCCGCCGACCGACGTCGAGGAGCCGGCGCTGGAGGAGATCGACGAGCATCTGCGCGCGATCGCCGCCACCGAGCGCCCGTTCCCGATCAAGCTGCGCGGGACGGGGACGTTCCGTCCGGTGTCCCCGGTGGTGTTCGTCGCGCTGGCCGACGGCATCGGCGGCTGCGAGCGCCTTCAGGCCAGGGTCCAGTCGGGCCCGCTTGCGGCCCTGCCGCTGGCCTTCCCGTACCACCCGCACGTCACCGTGGCCCATCACCTGCCCGAAGAAGTCATGGACCGTGCCTTCAAGGAGCTGGCGGGCTACGAGGCCGACTTCGTCGTGTGGGGCTTCTCGCTCTACGAGCACGGCCTGGACGGCGTCTGGCGCCCCCAGCGCGACTTCCTCTTCGTCCCCCGCTGACCCGCAGGTCAGCGCCCGTCCATGCATCGAGGGGCACGTCCTGGGTACCGTCCGTACATGCGTCAGGTGATCAAGGGTGCGCGGGAGCGCCTCGGTGGAGCGCAGGAGGCGGGCAAGGGCGTCCTGCGCGGGCGGCGGGCGAAGTGGCCGTGGTTCGGCCATCTGGTCCGCGCGTACGAGCGCTACCAGGACCGCCGGGGAGACCGGCTGGCGGCGGCGCTGACCTGCTACGGCTTCCTGTCGTTCTTCCCGCTGCTGGCGCTGGCCTACTCGCTGCTCGGCTACATGGTCGGGGTCAGCGACGAGGCGCGCGACTACTTCGTCGAGGCGATCAACTCGCTGCTGCCCGGCCTCAGCGACCAGTTGAAGGTCGAGCAGATCGCCCGCTCCAAGACCGCGGTCGGGCTGGTCGGCCTGGCTGGCCTGCTGTTCACCGGGCTCGGGTGGGTCGAGGTCCTGCGCGAGTCCCTGCGCGACATCTGGGGCAACGAGCCCAAGGCCGAGGGCAACTTCTTCATGAAGAAGGTCTGGGACGGCGCCGTCCTGGTCTTCCTCGGCGTCACGCTGATCCTCGGCATCGCGGTGTCGACGGTGACGACCCAGGCGACCAACACCGTGCTCGGCTGGGTGGGGCTGGACGACGTGACCGGCGCGGGCACGGCGCTGCGCCTGCTGTCGCTGGCCGTGGCGATCGCCGCGGACACGGTGATCTTCCTGGTGCTGTTCTCGCGGCTCTCGGGCACCCGGGCGCCCTGGCGGCGGATCATAAGGGGCGCGCTGTTCGGCGCGCTGGGCTTTGAGTTCCTCAAGCAGATCGCCACGCTGCTGCTCGGCCACACCACGCAGAACCCGGTCTACGCCTCGTTCGCGGTGCTGGTGGGGCTCATGGTCTGGATGAACATCGTGTCGAGGTTCGCGCTGTTCGCCGCCGCGTGGACCGCCACCCGGATGGTCGTCCTGCACGCCGACGCCGAGGCCGAGAACGCCGCGAAGGCGGAGGAGACCCCCGAGGGCGAGCAGGGCACGGCCGGGACGGGCTCCGGCACGCGGCTCGGATCCGCGGCCGGAGCCCCCGGGTAAGCCCTCAGAGGCTCCCTTACGACCAGAACTCGTCGTCGGCGTACTGGTCCTCGGCCTGCGTCCTGATCTCGGCGATGCGGCCGTCCTCGATGCGGAAGACGTCCACCGCCCGGCCCGCCAGGACCCGGCCCGGCCGTTCGGCGTAGGTGTTGACGAGGGCGACGCCGTAACGGTCGTCGGCCATGACGGCGTACGGCTCGCTGCGGAACGTCCCGCCGGAGAGCTCGAACAGCCGGACGTAGAAGCCGAGCACCTCCTCGGCGGTGGTGTAGTCGCCGCACAGCGGGCCGCGTCCGGGGACGCGGTGGACGACCCCGTCGTGGAGCAGCCCGCGGATGAGCTCCATGTCCCCCTTGGAGAAGGCGATGTAGCCGTCCCGGATCAGGGAGACGTTCGGATGCTCGATGGAGTCGGGCGCGGAGACAGGTGACGCGTGGGGATACGGGTGAGTCACGACGCGTTCCTCCCGTGGCACCGGTCCGCCGTCCAGCGGCGGCGCGCGGTGACCGGCACCACCGCGAGCGTAAGCCGCGCGGGCGGACGTCGACCAGTGAGGGAAGTCTTACCGTCGCGTGTCTTCCAAGCCTCGGCGTCGTGGTGCGGCCCGAGTCTCGGCGTGGTGGTGCGCGGGCAAGCCTCGAGTGGTGCGCGGCCGAGTCTCGGCGTCGTGGTGCGCGGGCAAGCCTTGGCGTGGTGCGGGGCTAGGCTTCGGCGTCGTCGTGGGCGGGCTCGCGGGGCGGCGGTGACTCGCCGCCGTAGGCGGCCTCCTCGCGGCGGCGCCGCAGGACGGTGGCGATGACCGCGATGGCCAGGACGCCGCCCGCCACCGCTCCGCCGATCAGGCCCCAGTTCCGGCCCGAGCCCTCGCCCTCGAGGGTGTGCGGCAGCAGGTTGCCCGGCTTGCCCTTGACGGGCTTCTTCTCGGGCTCGGCGCCGGGCGGGACGAGGGAGCCGACCGGCTCGACCTTGCCGTGCGCGGCGAAGCCCCAGTCGAGCAGGTCGGCCGCGTACTCCGACGGCGGCTTGTCGGCGCGCATCAGCGAGATCACGATCGTCTTCTTGCCCTGGCGGGCGGCGGCGACGTAGGTCTGCCCGGCGGCGTTGGTGTAGCCGTTCTTGCCGCCGAGCATGCCCTGGTAGGCGTGCGGCTGACCGGGGAGCAGCCGGTTGTGGGTGTGGATCGGGTAGCCGCTGGTCTTCTTGCCCTTCTTGCGCTCCTTCTTGCTGGGCGGCGCGGGGAAGTAGTGGTCGATCTTCTCGACGTAGCGGCGGAAGTCGGCGTTCTTGAGCCCCTCGCGCAGGATCAGCGCCAGGTCGTAGGCCGAGGTGTGCTGGGTC
Organism: Spirillospora sp. CA-294931; assembly: GCF_050946795.1. Taxonomy (GTDB): domain Bacteria; phylum Actinomycetota; class Actinomycetes; order Streptosporangiales; family Streptosporangiaceae; genus Spirillospora. The sequence continues at coordinate 8,132,274 of NZ_CP192006.1, read as the reverse complement.
TTGACCGACAGGCCCAGGTCCTTGTCGAGCCCGTTGGGCGATCCGGCGAGGGTGTCGCGGGCGTTGATGCGGCGCGCCTCGGCGTTCATGTCGGCCAGCGTCTTGGCGAGCCCGCCGTTGGCCTGGGCCAGCGCGAGGGCGGCGTCGTTGGCCGACATCATCATCAGCGCGTAGAACAGGTCGGAGACCTTGTACTCCATCTTCGGCGTCATGCCGACCTTGGTGCCCTCGACGTCGCAGGTGGCCTGGGTGGGCCTGACCATGAGGTTGGGGTCGAGCTTGCTCACGAGCGTGAGCGTGGTCAGCGTCTTGAGCGTGCTGGCGGGCAGGTAGTGCCCGTGGGCGTCCTTGGCCGCCAGGACGTCGCCGGTGTCACCGTCCGCGATCAGATACGACGATGCCTTGATCTTCGGCGGCCCCGGTACGCCCGCTCCGGTTCCCGCGACGATGCCGCGCGAGGCGAGCTTGGGCCCGCCCACCGGCTCGGGTGCGGCGCTCGGGGCGCGTGCACCCGTCGCCACCTGGGGAAACGCCGCCGAACCCGACGCGGCGCCGACGGCCGCCGGGGGCGCGGCCAGGAGACAGGCCGCGACCAGCGGCACGGAGAGCGCGGCTGCCGCGCGACGTGAGGTACCCATGGCTCCCCGAAGACTAGGCGACCTGTCGGGAAAACGTGTACCCGGGCGGTGGCGTCCCGATTCCCCCCGGCTGGACGGTCTGCGTGTGTCACCAGACCGTCACCGGGACGGGTGTGACTAGTCAATATGGGTGATGTCGGGCGGGCGGGTGATGACCGAAATCAGTTACCTGACGTGTTCGCCTCCGGCCCGGACGAGTCAAATGATCCACAAAGGGCATGGACCTCCGCAGACGGCGGGCACCGGGCGCCATGATGGGTGGAAGGGTTCTGGCCTGGGCTCGCGTTTGGCCGGGCCACCGACCCGCTGGCTGAATTGCGCCACGTGTCTCGCAGTCACCTGCGAGGATTGTGGACGGAGGTTGGCCGTGGCCATTGACTTCAACCCGTCGCGCGGCGCGACGCTGGGCGTTGAGTGGGAGCTTCAGCTCATCGACGCCGAGACCAGGCACCTGCGGCAGGACGCGCGCGAGGTGCTCGCCGCCCTGCCGTCCCTCAGCGAGGGGGGTGACAACCCCAAAGTCCGGCACGAGCTCATGGAATCGACGGTCGAGATCGTGACCGGTATCAGCGACACCGTCGGCGAGGCCAAGGACGACCTGGCCGCGACGATCGGCGAGCTGCGCGCGGCCAGTGCCGCGCGGGGGCTGGCCCTGGCCTGCATGGGCACGCACCCGATCAGCGACTGGCGGGACGCCGTGCTGGCACCGATCCAGCGCTACGCCGAGCTGATCGAGCAGATGCAGTGGCTCGCGCGCCGCATCCAGACCTTCGGCGTGCACGTGCACGTGGGCATCTCCGACGGCGACCGGGCCATCCCGATCGTCAACGCGCTGGCGGCCTACCTGCCGCACTTCCTCGCGCTCACCGCGTCCAGCCCGTTCTGGAGCGGTTCGGACACCGGCCTGGCCTCCAGCCGCGCCGTGGTGTTCGGCCAGCTCCCCACCGCGGGCCCCCCGCACCTGCTGGACGACTGGAAGGCGTTCGAGGACTACATGGACACCTTGAAGCGCGCCGGGACGATCCGCAGCATCAAGGAGGTGTGGTGGGACATCCGCCCGCACCCGGACTTCGGCACGATCGAGATCCGGATGTTCGACGGCATCCCGACCATGCGCGAGGTGGGCATGGCCGCGGCCCTGTGCCAGAGCCTGGTCACCCTCTTCGAGCAGCAGCTCGACCGCGGGTACACCCTCCCGCGGCCCGCGGCGTGGGTGGTGCGCGACAACAAGTGGCGCGCCACGCGCTACGGACTCGACGCCATCGTCATCACCGACGACACTGGGAACACGGCTCCGCTCCGAGACGATCTCTATGAGCTGATCCGGGAGCTGGAGCCGGTGGCCGACCGTCTCGGCTGCGCCGAGGAACTCAAGGTAGCGGGCGAAGTACTGGAGCACGGGGCGCCCTACGAACGCCAGCGCGCGATCCGCGCCGACGGCGGCACCTTGGAGAACGTGGTGGACGCGGCGATCGCCGAGTTCGCCGGCGACAGGTTCGTCACTCTCGGGGAGGTGGCACATGCCGGGGCCTGAACGGCCCGCCGATCCGGCGGAGCACGGCGATCGCGACGACGACGCCGCCTCCGCCGCGCCGTCGGCGGGCGGCTCCGAGACCGGCCCCGAAGGGGCCGGTACAACCACTGGGCGGACGCCTTCCGGCTCCGCCCTCGCGCAGGGGGCGCATATGAGCTATCCGGGACCCGGGGTGATGCCCGGCCTTGAACCACCGACCGCCCCGGGGGCGGCGGACGACGACGGGGACACGAAGGCGGCGCGGGCCGCCGGGCTGGGGGGAGGGGCGGCGCTGCAACCGCAGCTGGACGCCTTCCTGGCCCGGCACGAGGACGAGCTGATCGGCTTCCGCCGCGACCTGCACATGCACCCCGAGCTCGGCTACGCCGAGTACCGCACGACGGGACGCATCGTCGAGCGGCTGAAGGAGGCGGGGCTGAACCCGCAGGTGCTGCCGCGCGGCACCGGGCTGTTCTGCGACATCGGCCCCGAAGACGGCTACACCGTGGCGCTGCGCGCCGACATCGACGCGCTTCCGCTCCAGGACGAGAAGGAGGGCGTCCCGTACCGGTCGACGGTGCCGGGCGTCGCCCACGCCTGCGGGCACGACGTCCACACCGCGATGGTGCTGGGCGCGGGGATGTTCCTGGCGCAGCAGGCCGAGGCCGGGCTGCTGCCCGGGCGGGTGCGGCTGCTGTTCCAGCCCGCCGAGGAGACGCCGGGCGGCGCGCTCGACGTGATGGCGGCGGGCGGCATCTGCGGCGTCGACCGCGCGTTCGCGCTGCACTGCGACCCCCGCATCGAGGTCGGGGAGCTGGGCCTGCGCACCGGGGCGATCACCGCGGCGTGCGACAAGGTCTATGTGAAGGTGACCGGTCCCGGCGGGCACACCGCCAGGCCGCACCTGACCGCCGACCTGGTCTACGCGCTGGCCAAGATCGTCACCGAGCTGCCCTCGGCGCTGTCGCGCCGGGTCGACCCGCGCTCCAGCCTCTCGCTGGTGTGGGGACGGGTCTCGGCCGGGTCGGTGGCCAACGCGATCCCCGACGACGGGATCGCCGAGGGCACCGTCCGCTGCCTGGACGACGAGGCGTGGCACCGGGCGCCGGAGATGATGAAGTCGCTGCTGCAATCGGTGGCCTCGGCCTACGACGTCGAGGCGTCGCTGGAGTACGTGCGCGGCGTCCCGCCGACCGTGAACGAGGCGACCAGCGTCCAGATGTTCCGCGACGCGGCCGCGCAGGTGCTCGGCGAGGACGGCGCGGTGCCCACCCCGCAGAGCCTCGGCGGCGAGGACTTCGGCTGGTACCTGGAGTCGATCCCCGGCGCGCTGGCCCGGCTCGGGGTGCGGGCGCCCGGTTCGACCAAGGAGTACGACCTGCACCGGGGCGACTTCGACGTGGACGAGGACTGCGTCGGCGTCGGTGTCCGGGTGCTGGCGGCGACGGCGCTGACCGCGCTGTGGGACGGCGCGCGCCCGGGCGACCCCGAGGCGGTCGAGGGCGCCGCGCTCGCCTAGCCCGGGGCAGGGAAGGCGCCCGCCGCGACCCGGCGGGCGTTTCACCATCGTCTGTCCGGTTGTAGGATTGGACAGGCCAACGACGTCTCGGTGCGGCCTTCTTTGGAGGAATGGCCGAAAAACGCCGTGGTCGAACGGACGCCGCGCTGGAACGGACCGGTCGGACGCCGTTCTGACCAGTGCGGATATTCTGTACGCGTTGGTAACGGACGCGTTGCGAAATGGTGCACGGTAGGCATTCGTCGTATTTCGCGAGGTAGCGTCCCAACGATTTCAGTGGCCGGTGGGGGCCGCTATGCCTTGGGCGGAACCGGAAGGAGCGCTACCTTGCGCCGTGGATTGAAGATGTCGCTCGTCTCTTTGACGGGCGCAGCGCTCGCGCTCAGCGCCTCCGCGTGCGGCGGCAAGAAGGCCAGCACCGGCGACGACGGCGGCGACGGCAAGAAGACCGTGAAGGTCGGCCTCGCCTACGACATCGGCGGCCGGGGCGACAAGTCGTTCAACGACGCCGCGTTCGCCGGTCTGGAGAAGGCCAAGAAGGACCTCAACGTCGAGATCAAGGACATCGAGGCCACCAAGGGCGAGAGCGACAACGACAAGGTCCAGCGTCTCGACCTGCTCGCCAAGTCCGGGTACAACCCCGTGATCGCCGTCGGCTACGCCTACGCGGGCCCGCTCGGCAAGGTGGCCACCCAGTACCCCAAGACCAAGTTCGCCATCGTCGACGACAGCTCGGTCAAGGGCGCCAACGTCACCAACCTGATCTTCGCCGAGGAGCAGGGCTCGTTCCTGGTCGGCGCGGCCGCCGCGGAGAAGTCCAAGGCCGGCAAGATCGGCTTCATCGGCGGCGTCGACACCCCGCTGATCAAGAAGTTCGAGGCCGGGTACGTGGCCGGGGCCAAGAAGGCCAAGCCGAACGTCAAGATCGACATCAAGTACATCTCGCGCGGCACCGACTTCTCCGGGTTCACCGACCCGGCCAAGGGCAAGACGGTCGCCGAGGGCCAGTTCGACGCGGGCGCCGACGTCATCTACCACGCCGCCGGCCTCTCGGGCGTCGGCCTGTTCCAGGCCGCCGTCGCGCAGAAGAAGTACGCCATCGGGGTCGACTCCGACCAGTACCAGACGGCCGAGGCGGCCCAGAAGCCCTACATCCTCACCTCCATGCTCAAGCGGGTCGACACCGCGGTGTTCCAGTTCGTCGAGAACGTCGGCAAGAACACCGTGCAGGCGGGGCCGGTCACCTTCGACCTGAAGAACGACGGCATCGGGTACTCCACGGCCAACTCCACGGAGATCAAGCCGCTCGAAGCCAAGATCAACGAGTACAAGCAGCAGATCATCGACGGGAAGATCACAGTTCCCACCAAATAGGGAACGGACCTGAACGCACCGAGCCGGGGACGGCGGGCGCCGCGCCGACCAGCGCGCCCTCCGTCCCCTGCCGGTATATGGGGCCTGCGTAGGAGTCAGGAATGTCCACGACAGAGCGGTCGGCGGATACCGCGCCCGCGTTCGAGTTGCGCGGTATCACCAAGCGCTTCCCGGGCGTGGTCGCCAACCGCGACATCGACCTCACCGTCGCCTCCGGCACGGTGCACGCCATCGTCGGCGAGAACGGTGCCGGCAAGTCCACCCTCATGAAGACCCTCTACGGCATGCACAAACCGGACGAGGGCACCATCAGCGTCGGGGGCGCGCAGGTCACCTTCAACTCGCCGTCCGACGCCATCGCGCGCGGCATCGGCATGGTGCACCAGCACTTCATGCTGGCCGACAACCTGACCGTGCTGGAGAACGTCGTCCTCGGCGCCGAGAAGCTGCACGGCATCGGCGCCAAGGCGCGCACGCGCATCCGCGAGCTGTCGCGCAAGTACGGCCTGCGGGTCGAGCCCGACCGGCTGGTCGAGCAGCTCGGCGTCGGCGACCGGCAGCGGGTCGAGATCCTCAAGGTTCTCTATCGGGGCGCGGGCATCCTGATCCTGGACGAGCCGACCGCCGTGCTGGTGCCGCAGGAGGTCGAGGAGCTCTTCGACAACCTGCGCGAGCTCAAGCGCGAGGGCCTGACCGTCATCTTCATCTCGCACAAGCTCGACGAGGTGCTCTCGGTCGCCGACGAGATCACGGTGATCCGCCGCGGCACCACCGTGGCCAACTGCATCGATCCGCGCGAGACCACCGCGCGCGAGCTGGCCCAGCTGATGGTCGGCAGCGAGCTGCCGGTGCCCGAGCTGCGCGAGTCGACGGTGACCGACCGTCCGGTGCTGGAGCTGCGCGGGCTGACCGTGCGCGACTCCACCGGACGCGCCGTGGTGGACGGCGTCGACCTCACCATCCACGCCGGGGAGATCCTCGGCATCGCGGGCGTCGAGGGCAACGGGCAGGCCGAGCTGGTCGAGGCGATCATGGGGATGCGCGCCCCCGACGCCGGCACCATCGCGCTGGACGGCAAGGACATCACCGGCTGGCCCACCCGCCGCCGCCGCGAGAGCGGCGTCGGGTTCATCCCCGAAGACCGGCACCGGCACGGGCTGCTGCTGGAGTCGCCGCTGTGGGAGAACCGCATCCTCGGCCACCAGACCAGCAGGCCCAACTCCAAGGGCATCTGGATCGACCGGACCGGGGCCCGCGCCGACACCGAACGGATCGTCCGGGAGTACGACGTCCGGACGCCCGGCATCGACGTGACCGCGGCGGCCCTGTCGGGCGGCAACCAGCAGAAGCTGATCGTCGGACGGGAGATGTCCGGTGACCCGGCGTTCCTGATCGCGTCCCATCCCACCCGGGGCGTCGACGTCGGCGCCCAGGCGGCCATCTGGGAGCATCTGCGCAACGCGCGCGCCGAGGGACTGGCGGTGCTGCTGATCTCCGCCGACCTCGACGAGCTGATCGGCATGTCCGACACGCTGCGGGTGATCCTGCGCGGCCGCGTCGTGGCCGAGGCCGACCCCGCCGACATCACCCCCGAGCGGCTCGGCTCCGCCATGACCGGCGCCAACGTGGAGGACGAGTCGTGAACAGGCTGAAGACCGCGGTGCGGGCGCTGGTGCGCTGGTTGAGGGTCGCGGGGCCCGCACTGATCAACTGGCTGAAGACCTCGCCGCTGGCGCTGACGACCCTGGCGGCCGTGGTGGCGCTGGTGTTCTCGATCGTCGTCACCTCGATCGTGCTGTCGATCAGCGGGTTCAACCCGCCCTCAACGTTCCAGGCGATGATCGAGTTCGGCCGCGAACCCGACAGCGTCGCCAACACCCTCAACCGGGGCTCGACCTACTACCTGTCGGCGATCGCGGTGGCGATCGGCTTCCGGATGGGCCTGTTCAACATCGGGGTGGACGGCCAGTACCGGCTGGCGGCGATGCTCGCCGCCGCGGTCGGCGGCGCGTGGGCGCTGCCGCCCGGCCTGCACCAGGTCGTGATCATCCTGACCGCGATGCTGGTCGGCGGGATGTGGGCCGGGATCGCCGGCCTGCTGAAGATGACCCGGGGCGTCAGCGAGGTCATCTCGACGATCATGCTGAACTTCATCGCGACCGGTGTGATCGCCTACCTCCTCCAGGAAGACCGGCTCGGCACGCAGCTGAAGGGCAGCGAGAACATCGGCACCAAGCCGATCGGCTCGTCCGGCCAGATCGCCGGCATCCCCTACCCGGGCGCCAGGCTCGACGTCTTCGGGCTGATCATCCTGGCGGTCGTGGTCGGCGTCGCCTTCCACATCGTGATCAACCGGACCCGGTTCGGCTACGACCTGCGCGCGACCGGCCTGTCCTCGACGGCCGCGTCCGCCAGCGGCGTGGACGCCCGCAAGATGATCGTCACCGCGATGGTGCTGTCGGGCGCCGCCGCCGGCCTGATCGGCATGCCGCAGCTGCTGGGCTCCTCGCACACCTACGGGCTCGACTTCCCGCAGGGCCTGGGCTTCATCGGCATCGGCATCGCGCTGCTGGGCCGCAACCACCCCATCGGGATCGCCTTCGCGGCGCTGCTGTGGTCGTTCCTGGACCAGTCGTCGCAGATCCTGGAGTTCAACGAGATTCCCAAGGAGATCGTCGCGATCACGCAGGCGGCCGTGCTGCTGTCGGTGGTGGTCGTGTACGAGATCGTCCATCGTCTCGGCCTGCGCTGGCAGCAACAGGCGGTGGCGGCTGAACTGGCGGCCGGGAAGGAAGTGGCGGCGTGACCTCTCTGACGAAGGTTCGTCCGGCCGAGCCGGAGTCGGCGGGGAAGACCCGCGGGCCGTGGTTCCGCGCGCTGGTCATCTTCGGGTCGGTGTTCGGCGGGCTGGTGCTGCTGCGGGCGATCACCGGCGAGACGGCGATCACGTCCGCCGGGACGTTCGGCACCGCGCTGGCGCTGGGCATCCCGATCGGCATGGCCGCCCTCGGCGGTCTGTGGTCCGAGCGCTCCGGCGTGGTCAACATCGGGCTCGAAGGCATGATGATCTTCGGGACGTGGGGCGGCGCGTGCGGCGCCTACTTCAGCGGCAGCCCGTGGGCGGGCCTGGCGATGGGCGTGGCGATGGGCGCGCTCGGCGGGCTCCTGCACGCGATCGCCACGGTGACGTTCGGCGTCGACCACATCGTGTCCGGTGTGGCGCTGAACATCCTGGCCCCCGGCGTGGCCCGCTACCTGTCCACGATCTTCTTCGTGGACGAGCGCGGCGGCGGCGCCACCCAGTCGCCCCCGCTGCCCGACTTCCCGACGGTGAGCGTCCCGGGGATCGGCGGGCCGCTCGGCGACCTGGAGAAGCACCACTGGTTCCTGGTGTCGGACGTGGCCGGGCTGGTGCGCGGCCTGACCACCAACCTGTCGGTGCTGACGCTGATCGCGCTGGCGCTGCTGCCGATCACCTATTGGGTGCTGTGGCGGACGGCGTTCGGCCTGCACGTCCGGTCCTGCGGCGAGAACCCGTACGCGGCCGAGTCGCTGGGCGTGCGCGTCTACTCGATGAAGTACGCGGCGGTGATCATCTCCGGGGCGCTGGCCGGGCTCGGCGGCGTGTTCCTGGCGATGGTCGGCTCGTCGCAGTACCAGGAGAACCAGACCGGCGGCCGCGGGTTCATCGGCCTCGCCGCGATGATCTTCGGCAACTGGCGTCCTGGCGGGCTGGCCGCCGGGACGGGGCTGTTCGGCTACACCGACGCGCTCCAGCAGCGCGGCGCGACCGGGGCCGTCCACGCCCTGCTGCTGGTGGTCTCGCTGGGCCTGTTCGGGTTCGCGGCGATGCTGGTCTACCGGAGCCGCCGTCCGCGACTGGCCCAGGTGCCGGAGAACGGGCCGTCCGGCCGGTCGATGTACGTCCGGCTGGCGATCTCGGTCGTCCTCGGCGTCCTGCTGCTGGTCTGGTACCTGACCACCGACCAGCTGCCCAAGGAGATCGTCACCTACAGCCCGCACATCACCACGCTGCTGGTGCTGTCGCTGGCGTCACAGCGCCTGCGGATGCCCGCCGCCAACAACGTGCGCTACCGTCGCGGCGAGGGGCATTGATCATGGACGAGATCGACTGGACGTCGCTGCGCGCCGCCGCGCGCGAGGCGATGGGGCGGGCGTACGCGCCCTACTCCGACTTTCCGGTCGGCGCCGCGGCCCTGGTGGACGACGGGCGGGTCGTCACCGGCTGCAACGTGGAGAACGCGTCCTACGGCCTCGGCCTGTGTGCCGAGTGCAGCCTGGTCAGCGCGCTGTTCGGGCCCGGCAGAAGCGGTCGTCCCCGGCTGGTGGCGCTCGTCTGCGTCGACCGCAACGGCGACCCCCTGATGCCGTGCGGCCGCTGCCGCCAGCTGCTGTGGGAGCACGGCGGGCCCGCCCTGCTGGTCGAGACGACCCGGGGCGTCCTGCCGATGTCGGAGGTCCTGCCGGACGCGTTCGGCCCCGACGACCTGATCAACCGATAGAGGGAGAACCGTGGACGCCATCGACGTCATCCGCGCCAAGCGGGACGGCGGCGCGCTGACACCCGCGCAGATCGACTGGGTCGTGGACGCCTACACCCGAGGCGCCGTGGCCGAGGAGCAGATGGCGTCGCTGGCGATGGCGATCCTGCTGAACGGCATGGACCGGGTCGAGGTGGCCCGGTGGACCGAGGCGATGATCCGCTCCGGCGAGCGGATGGACTGGTCGGCGCTCGACCGTCCGACCACCGACAAGCACTCCACCGGCGGTGTCGGCGACAAGATCACGCTGCCGCTGGCCCCGGCCGTCGCGGCCTGCGGGGCGGCCGTCCCGCAGCTGTCGGGCCGCGGCCTCGGCCACACCGGCGGCACGCTGGACAAGCTGGAGTCGATCCCGGGGTGGCGCGCGTCCCTCGGCAACGACGAGATGCTCGGCGTCCTGCGCGACGCGGGCGCGGTGATCTGCGCGGCGGGCACCGGCCTGGCGCCCGCCGACCGCAAGCTCTACGCGCTGCGCGACGTCACCGGCACCGTCGAGTCGATCCCGCTGATCGCGTCCTCGATCATGTCCAAGAAGATCGCGGAGGGCACCGGCGCGCTCGTCCTGGACGTCAAGGTCGGCTCGGGCGCGTTCATGAAGACCGTCGCCAACGCCCGCGAGCTGGCCGAGACGATGGTGGCGATCGGCTCCGACCACGGCCTGCGCACCGTCGCGCTGCTGACCGCGATGGACCGTCCGCTCGGCAACGCCGTGGGCAACGCCGTCGAGGTCGCCGAGTCCGTGGAGGTCCTGGCGGGCGGCGGCCCGTCCGACATCGTCGAACTGACCGTGGCCCTGGGCCGCGAGATGCTCCAGGCCGCCGGCCTCACGGCCGCCAAGGACCCGGCCGACGCCCTGCGCGACGGCTCGGCCATGGACGTCTGGCGCCGCATGATCACCGCCCAGGGCGGCGATCCCGACGCCCCGCTCCCGGTCGCCCGCGAGACCCACGAGGTGACGGCGCCCGCGACCGGCGTCCTCACCCGCCTGGACGCCTACGGCGTGGGCGTCGCGGCCTGGCGCCTGGGCGCGGGCCGCGCCCGCAAGGAGGACCCGGTCTCGTTCGGCGCGGGCATCATCTGCCACGCCAAGCCCGGCGACAAGGTCACCGCCGGAGAACCCCTCCTGACCCTCTTCGCCGACGACGAGACCCGCTTCCCCCGCGCCCTGGAGGCCCTCGACGGCGCCGTCGAGGTGACCGACCGGGGCACCGTGGACGCGCAGCCGCTCATCATCGACCGCATCGCCTGACCCGTCAGGAACGCCTGGTGTAGAGGGTGATCGACAGCCCCCGCACGCGCCAGTGGCTGGAAGGGCGGAAGTGCGCCGTCAGGCCGTCGATCTTGGCGCGGTTCACCGGGTCCATGCCGGGGCCGCGCCAGAGGGTCTCGCCCTCGACCAGCCAGGCGCGGGTCACGCTCGGGTCCTGGAGGCGGCGGACGATCTCGTCCGGGCCGTGCTCGATCCCGGCGAAGTCCTCGGCCCGGGTCGGCGAGACGGCCATGGCGAGGTCGCGCAGGTGCCCGAAGGCGTCCGGGTACACCTCGCCGACCGCCCTGCGCCCGGCCGGAAGCCACACGACGGCGTCGCCGGGACGGCTGTGCCGCCGGACGACGTCCGCGCCCTCGCGGAGCTGGTCGGGCCACCGGCCCGGATCGCGCAGTTTCGCCTGGGGCTCGGCCGCCAGCAGCCCGATCAGCAGGAGCGGCGCGACCCACGTGTGCCGCCTGAGTCGCACCAGCCCCGCGGCCGCCAGCAGCGCCACGGCGGGCAGGCTCGCGATCACGTAACGCGGCTGGTAGATCGGGTGGAACTGCGAGACCAGCATGAGCACGGCGGCGGGCACGACCAGCCACGGCAGGGCCAGGGCCCGGACGTCGACCGGCCCTCGGGGCCGGGCGAGCGCGACCCCGGCCAGGACGGCCAGGCCGACGACCGGCACCAGGTCGTCCGAGCCGCTGAACTCCGTGGCGAAGTCGGACACGGCGCCGAGGCCGGGACGGCGCAGCCAGTGCGTCACGTGGCTCTGTGATGCCGCCAGGACGGCCAGGGGGCTGAGCACCAGCCCCGCGGCTGCCATGGTGGCCAGCCATCCGGCCAGCCGCTCCCTGCGGGTCAGCAGGACGGTCACCAGATGAGCCGCGACGACGAGCAGGGCGAACAGGTGCACCGCGCCGAGGGCCACGACCGCGGCGCCGTAGCCCGCGTAGCGGCGCCGGGTGCCGTCCTCCAGCGTCCTGACGAGCAGCAGCGTGGCCACGACGGCGAGCGCGGTGGTGATCGCGTAGGCGCGGACCTCCAGCGCGTGACGGGAGGCGAACGGGCTCCCGGCGTACACGAGCCCGGCGAGCAGGCCGCCCAGCGGTGAGATCAGCCCGCGGCCCAGCGCCGCGACCCCCGCCGCCGCGACGGCCAGCGCCACGATCGACGCGAGCCGGAGCGCGAGCTCGCCGTCCCCGAACAGGGCGATGACCCCGTGCAGCAGCAGGTAGTAGGTGCCGTGCACCGCGTCCAGGTGCGAGAGGAAACGGGCCATGTCGGGGATCGAGCGCCGTGCCACCAGGACGGAGATGCCCTCGTCCCGCCACAGCGACAGGCCGGACGCTCCCCAGAACCCCAAGGTCAGAGCGGCGACGGCGGGCACCCCCAGAACCAGCGCCTCCAGGCGCGATGTTCGCTTCTCTCCATCGGTCATGAAGGGCAAGAGAAGCGACCGGGCGGTCAACCTCCCGTCACCGGAAAGAGTGACGCTGAGGTGACGCGCGCGGCGTGCATGATGGGCGGCTGAAGATCGATTCCCGGAGGGCCGATGCGCGTACTGATCGCCGAGGACGAGCGGATGCTCGCCGACTCGATCGCCGAGGGCCTGCGCCAGGAGGCACTGGCGGTCGACGTCGCCTACGACGGCGCGGGGGCGCTGGAACGGCTCCAGGTCAACGACTACGACGTGCTGGTCCTCGACCGCGACCTGCCGGGCGTGCACGGCGACGAGGTGTGCCGGTCGATCGTCGACTCGGGCGCCCTGGTCCGGGTGCTGATGCTCACCGCGGCGGGCGACGTGTCCGCCCGGGTGGAGGGCCTCACGCTCGGCGCCGACGACTACCTGCCCAAGCCGTTCGACTTCGCCGAGCTGGTCGCCCGGGTGCTGGCGCTTGGCCGCCGGTCGCGTCCGGCCGATCCGCCGGTGCTGGAACGGGCGGGCCTGCGGCTCGACCGGGCCCGGCGGCAGGTCTACCGCGACGGCCACTACGTCCCGCTGGCGCGCAAGGAGTTCGGGGTGCTCGCCGAGCTGATGCGGGCGGACGGCGCGGTCGTCTCCAGCGAGCAGCTGCTGGAGAAGGTCTGGGACGAGTACGCCGACCCTTTCACCCACACCGTCCGGATGACCCTGATGAAGCTGCGCCGCAAGCTCGGCGACCCGCCGATCATCGAAACCGTCCCGGGAGCGGGGTACCGCATTCCATGAACCTGTCCATCCGCGTCCGCCTCACGCTGGTCTACAGCGTGCTGATCTTCACCGTCGGGGTGCTCGTCCTGGCGGGCTGCTTCTTCCTGGTGAAGGCCAACCTGAACGCCACCTTCTCCGACCAGGTGTCGCCCCGCGAGATCCAGCAGTCGGTGCAATGTGCCGGCCAAGGGTGCTACCCGTTCCAGCCGGGCAGCAAGGAGTACAGGATCGCTGATGAGCAGGGCCTGGTCGTCGCGAGCCAGTTCAAGGACCGGAGCCTGCGGAACCTGACCACCTGGGGCTTGGGCGCGGTCGCGGTACTGGGCGTCATCGCGTGCGCCCTGGGCTGGCTCATGTCCGGATGGGCCCTGCGGCCGATCCGGAAGGTGACCGACTCGGCCCGGCGGGTGGCGCAGAGCCAGGATCTCGCCGGCCGTATCTCCTACCGGGGCGGGCGCGACGAGCTGAGGGACCTGGCCGAGACCTGTGACGTCGTCTTCGCCCGGCTGGCGCTGGTCTTCGACGGCCAGCGGCGCTTCGTCGCCAACGCGGCGCACGAACTGCGCACGCCGCTCACCATCAACCGGACGATGGTGGACGTCGCGATCCGGCGGCCCGACGCCAGCGACGACGTCAAACGCCTGGGCGAGTCGCTGCTGGTGGTCAACGCCCGGCACGAGCTCCTGGTGGAGCGGCTGCTGGCCCTCGCCGACAGCGAGCGCCGGGTGGTGGCCCGCCGCCCGTTCGACCTCAGAGACGTGGTCGAGAACGTTCTCGACCACGCCGAGCAGGAGGCCGGGGAGCGCGGCGTGACCGTGCACCGGCTGCTGGACGGCGCCCCCGCCGCCGGTGACGCGGTGCTGCTGGAGCGGCTCGCGCAGAACCTGGTCGAGAACGCGATCCGGCACAACGAGGAGAAGGGGGGCCAGGTCTGGGTGACCACCCGGGCCCGGAACGGCGGGGCCGAGCTGACGGTCGCCAACACCGGCCCGATGGTGGCCGTCTACGAGATCGAGGCGATCTTCGAGCCGTTCCGCCGCCTCAACGGCGACCGGCTGACCTCCTACCAGGGCAGCGGCCTGGGCCTGTCGATCGTCCAGGCCATCGCCACCGCCCACGACGGCTCGGTGACCGCCGTTCCCCGCACCGATGGCGGGCTCACGATCACGGTCGAGCTTCCCGGCCAGGACGCCGAGAGCGGGGTCAGCGGGGCTGTGCGGTGATGAGGGCGGCCAGCAGGTCGGCGGTCTCGGTGAGGGGCTCGGGGGAGTGGCGGGCGCGGGCCAGCAGGAGCGCGCCTTCGATGGCGGCGATCGCGTGGCGGGCCAGGGCGTCGGGCGAGGGGTGGCCCGCGGTGCGCAGGACGTCGGCGAGCACTTGGGTCCAGGACGCCAGGGCGTGGTCGGCGGCTCGGCGGATCGGCTCGGAGTCGGCGGCCATCTCCAGCGTGATGGTGGCGATGGGGCAGCCCTGGCGGTAGCCGGAGCGCTCCAGCGTCCGGGCCTGTCCGGCGGCGTAGGCGCGGACGAAGTCGGCCGGGTCGGGTGTGGACGCGGCTAGCTCGCGCAGGAGGGCCTCGCCGGTCGTGCCCGCGACCGTGACGGCCTCGACGGCGAGCTGCTCCTTGCCCTCGGGGAAGTGGAAATAGAACGAGCCCTTGGGGGCGCCGCTGGCCTCGATGATCTGTGTGAGCCCGGTGGCGCTGTAGCCCTGCTCCTGGAACAGGCGGGCGGCGGTGCGGACGAACTTCTCGCGGGCGTCGGACTTTCGGGGCATGGCGTTCCCAGGGTTGTATGGTGATCGCCATAGTTCTACTATGGCGATCACCATAGTAGAACGGAGTCGTCATGAGGTCACTGTGCCTTGTCGAGCCCGGACGGGTGGAGTGGCGCGACGCGCCCGAACCGCGGTTGTCCGGAGGGCGCGACGCGATCGTGGCGCCGGTCGCCTCGGGGCGTTGTGACTGGGACCGGTCCGTGGTGGCGGGTGTCGCCCCCTTCCGGGGGCCGTTCGCCATCGGGCATGAGGGTGTGGCTCGGGTGGTGGACGTCGGTGAGCGTGTGGCCGGGGTCGTCCCGGGTGACCTTGTGGTCGTCCCGCCGCACATCAGTTGCGGGGAGTGCGGCCGGTGCCGAGGTGGTCTCACCGCTCACTGTGAGGCGACGCCGCCGGGCGCGGCCTTCGGTGTTCCCGGAGGCGGGACGTGGGGCGGGATGTTCGACGACCTGGTGCGCGTCCCGTATGCGGACACGATGCTCACGCCCGTGCCGGACGGGGTCGCCCCGGTGGACGCCGTGACCGCGGCCGACAGCCTCAGCCTCGGCTACGCGATCATCTCCGGCCAGCTTGCGGCCGGACGCCGCAGCGTCGCGGTCTTCGGCTTCGGCGACCACGGGCTCTTCCAGACGGCGTTCGCTGTGGCGCTTGGCGCTGAGACCGTCGTCTACATCGATGACGACCCCGACCGGCGCGCGTTGGCCGAGGACCTGGGTGCCCATGCTGTCTCGGGGCCGCCCGACCGCGCCCACGGGGCCTTCGACCTGATCGTGGACGCCGCCGGGGATCTGGCCTGGCTGCGCCGTGCAGTTCATCTGCTCGAACCGGGTGGTGTGATCGAGTGCCTCGGCGGCTACTTCGGCGACATTCCGCTCGCCGGGTTCGCGATGTACACGCGCGGCGTCAGCGTGAACTTCGGCCAGGGCAACAACCTCCCGGCCATCCCCGCCACGCTGGACGCCGTCGCGCGGGGCCTCGTCCGGCCGTCGGAACTGTGGATCACTCGCGTGGACTGGGACGACCTCCCGGCGGCCTACGTGGACGAGCCGCGCAAGCTGGTCGCGACCGTGTGACCCCGGGCGGCGAGCCCCGGAATGCTCGTGGTGAGGAAGAATCCGCCGCCTGCCAGGTCGCCGATTATGGGGTGGTCAGGGCCGGTCACCAGGCCGCCGGAGTCGTGCAGCGAGGCGCCCGCGTCCAGCAGTGCGCTCACCAGCGGCTCGGCCCCCTGGGGGATTGAGTGCGGCGGCGGGTTGACCGCGTTGACGACCACGTCGGCGGTCGTGTCCCGGTCGGCGGTGATCCGGAAACCGGGCTCGATCTTCTGGACGCCCGCGACCATCGTGGCCTGGCCGGAGTCGAACAGGTCCAGGAGGGTGGCCGCGTTGCCCGGCACCATGGGGGAGGCGAGGCTGGCGACGGCGCGGAAATACGTGCCGCGCAGGAGGTCGCGCTCGTGGGCGGGAAGCAGGCGCCAGGCGCGCGGGCCGAGGGTGTGCGCGGCCTGCTGGAGGACGCGCCTGCCCAGGCCCGGCGCGTCGGTTTGGGCGAGTTGCCGCCGCAGGCGGGCGATCGGGTCCTCGTCGCGGACGGCGGCGATCTCCGAGGTGAGTTCGCTCAGGTCCTGCCCCAGGTCGGCCAGTTCGGCATCCAGGAGTGCGCGCAGGCCGTCGAGCGTGACGGGCTCGTCCCCGATGGTGTCCAGGTGGCGGGGCTCGAACCGGAACGGACGCTGCCACACGGCGGGGAGGACGCCCTCGCGGGACAGGAAGGCGATATGCCCCTGATGGCCGCGTGCGGCGAGGGAGACCGCGATGTCGACGGCGGTCAGGCCGCTGCCGACGATCGCGACGTCCCGGTCCAGGCCGATCTGGTCGAGCGTGGACGCGAGCGGGTACGGGTCGCGGACGAACCCGGGGGCGCCGCCAAGTCCGTAATGGTCACGAGGGGTTCCGCCTCCGATACAGAGCGCGGCGCGGTCGATGGCGTGCTGTTCCCCGTCGTCGGTCGTCAGAGCGTTCCCGGAGAGGCCGGTCACCCGGGCGCGGACGATTCTGGTCCGCCAGCCCGCCGCCCGGAGGGCCTTCAGGGCCGCCTCGGCGGTGTCCTCCAGGTAGCTCCCGTAAAGCGCGCGCGGGACGATCGGTTGCCCGAACCGGGTGTCGAGATGGTCGGCGGCCCGGTCGCCCAGCCAGCGGGCGTAGTGCTCGGGATCGCCGTGCCTGGCGGACATGATCACGGGCGGGGCGTTGACCCGGACGGCGTCCAGGTCGGGCTGGTAGGCGCGGCCGCGCCAGAGATGGGGCGACGGCTCGAAGACCGTGACCGTGGCCGGGGGGCCGTCCGTTCGTGACAGCGCGTCGAGAAACCCCACCGCGGCGGCTCCCGCGCCGATGACTCCGATGTTTGTGCTCATGCTCTGGAGCCTGGCCGGGGGCGGGCGAGGCCCCCATCCCTCAAACGAGGGGTTCGGCCGACGTGATCGTTGGGGCACTCTGGGGGCATGAACCGCACCGACGAGGCCCTGGCCCTTTTCACCCGGGCGTCCGCGCGGCTGCGCCGGACGGTGGCCTTCGACGCGGCGGCCTGGTCGGCCACCGATCCCGAGACCGGGCTGGTCACCGCGCCGATGTGGGTCCAGAACCTCGACGGTGGCTCGCAGTGCCACTCCTACTGGGAGTGCGAGCTGCTCGAGGAGACCGTGATCCCGTTCCGTGATCTGGCACGCGCCCCGGCGGCGGCGGGCGCGCTCCACTGGAACACCGGCGACGTCCCCGACCGCAGCGCCCAATACCGCAGACTCCGGCGCCAGGGCCTGATGGACGAGCTGCGCGCCGTCATGCGGGTCGGGCACCGGCCCTGGGGTGTGGTGAGCCTGTTCCGCGACGGTGGCCGCGAACCGTTCGGCCCGGACGAGATCGCCGCCGTCGCCCGGTTCGTCGAGCCGATGGGGGCCCGGCTGCGCTCGCTCGCCCAGCCCGCGCCCGCCGCGGAGCGGTCCGGGGTCTCGGCTCCGGGCATGCTCCTGTTCGGCCCGGACGGCGCGCCCACCTCGATCAACGACGAGGCCAGGCACTACCTGTCGCTGCTGCCCGACGGCCCGTCCGAGCCGTCCCGGCTGGGGGTGCGGTTGCCCATCTGGGTGATCGGCGCCGCCTTCCAAGCGCGCGCGGGCCGCGCCGCCCGGGTGCGCATCCGCACCCGGGAGGGCCACTGGCTGGTCTGCCACGCGTCGTGCCTGGACGCCGCCGAAGGCGGCCCGGGTCCCACCGCGGTGATCATCGAGCCCGCCCCGGCGTCCGAGATGGCCCCGATCATCGCCGACGCCTACGAGCTGTCGCCGCGCGAGCTGGAGATCACCCAGCTGGTCGCCCGGGGCCTGTCCACCGGCGAGATCGCCGCCGCGCTGTTCATCTCGGCGCACACCGTCCGCGACCATCTCAAGGCGGTCTTCGAGAAGACGGGCGTCTCCAGCCGGGGCGGGCTGGTCGCCAGGCTGTTCACCGAGAACTACTGGCCGCTCCGCGACCGCGCAGGTCGGGGAGATGTAGAGTCTCAAGATGGACGATCGCCCGACTCTCGACGCCATCCGGCGCGCGCCTAAGGTGCTGCTGCACGACCATCTCGACGGTGGGCTGCGGCCCGAGACCATCGTCGATCTCGCCCGTGAGAGCGGCTACGGCGATCTTCCCACGCGGGATCCCGCCCAGCTGGGCGCCTGGTTCGCCGAGATGTCGAACTCGGGCTCCCTGGAGCGTTATCTGGAGACCTTCTCGCACACCGTCGGCGTGATGCAGTCGGCCGAGGCGCTCGAACGGGTCGCCTACGAGTGCGCCGAAGACCTGGCGCGCGACGGCGTCGTGTACGCCGAGGTGCGGTACGCGCCCGAGCTGCACCTGGGCGGCGGGCTCAGTCTTGAGCAGGTCGTCGAGGCCGTGCTCAAGGGCTTCGCCGACGGCGGGCGCGACCACGGCGTCCAGGTCGGGGCGCTGGTCACCGCGATGCGGCACCAGGCGCGCAGCATGGAGATCGCCGAGCTGGCCGTCCGGTACCGCGACGTCGGCGTCGTCGGCTTCGACATCGCGGGCGCCGAGGCGGGCTACCCGCCCACCCGCCACCTGGACGCCTTCGAGTACCTCCAGCGCGAGAACGCCCACTTCACCATCCACGCGGGCGAGGGCTTCGGGCTGCCGTCGATCTGGCAGGCGATCCAGTGGTGCGGCGCCGACCGGCTCGGCCACGGCGTGCGGATCATCGACGACATCGTCGTCGCGGACGGCCAGGCCCCCGAGCTGGGACGGCTGGCCGACTACGTGCGCGACAAGCGGATCCCGCTGGAGATGTGCCCGACGTCCAACATCCAGACCGGCGCCGCCAAGTCGATCGCCGAGCACCCGATCGGGCTGCTGCGCCAGCTGAGCTTCCGGGTCACGGTCAACACCGACAACCGGCTGATGAGCGGCACCAGCCTCTCGCAGGAGTTCGCCAAGCTCGTCGACGCCTTCGGCTACGGCTGGGACGACCTGCAGTGGTTCACGGTCAACGCGATGAAGTCGGCCTTCATCGGGTTCACCGAGCGGCTCGAACTGATCAACCGGGTGATCAAGCCGGGCTTCGCCGAGCTCAAGCGGGAGGCATGACCGCGCAGCCGGGGTCCCGGTGGCGCCCTGCTGGCATGATCGGGGCTATGAGCCCGCTGCTGACCATCCGCTCCACCGCCGCGCGTGTGGGTGCCTTCGCGTGGCTGGTGTTCGCCGCGCTGAACCTCGTCGACCTGGCCGCGCGCGGAGACGACCTCACTGCGGTCGTCATGGCCGTCCTGCTGCTGTTCGGCTGCGGCCTGGCCTACGTGCTGGGGCTGCGTCCGGCGATCATCGGGGACGAGGCGGGGCTCACCGTCCGCAACCCGCTGCGCGACGTCCGGGCCTCGTGGCGGGCGGTCAAGGCGGTCGAGGGACGCACCGCGGTGACGGTCCGGTTCGCCGACGCCGCGGGCGGCGACCTGACGGTGAGGGCCTGGGTTCTCCAGACCTCGCCGCGCGCCCAGGCCAAGGCCGAGCGCCGCGCCGAGCGCGACGCCCGGCACGCGCCCAACGCGGCCGCCGTCAAGGCCGTGAAGGGCCGCACCCCGACCATGTACGTGGCCAAGCAGCTCAACGATCTTGCGGAAGCCCACCGGAGCAAGAGCCAGGACAAGACCGGCTCGATCACCTGGTCGATCCCGGCGATCGCCGTCCTGGCCGTCCCGCTGGCCGCCCTCGTCGCGCTGGGAATCTACGGCGCGATCAGCTGAGCCAGATCGGCCCGCAGCGCCTCCAGATCGTCGCGCGCCCGCGCGCGCAGCGGGCCGAGGTCGGCGCCGTCCGGCACCGGGAGCACCACCTGGAGATAGCACTTGAGCTTGGGTTCCGTGCCTGACGGGCGCACCACGACCCGCGCCGAGCCACCGGCGTCCCCGGCCGAGAGCCGGTAACGCAGGCCGTCGGTCGGCGGCAGGCCCCCGATGCCGAGCGCCAGGTCGTCGTACGCCTCGACGGCGCGCCCGCCCAGACGCGCGGGCGGACGGGCCCGCAGCCCGGCCATCGCCTCGATGATCAGCGAGAGGTCCGAGACCCGGATCGACAGCTGGGACGTCGCGTGCAGCCCGTACCGGCGGGCCTGGTCGTCCAGGAGGTCCTGGACGGTCCGGCCCCCGCGCGCCGCCTCGGCCGCCAGCGCGGCGAACGTCAGGGCGGCGCCGATGCCGTCCTTGTCGCGGACCACGACCCCGCCGTCACCGCCGACGCTGTGGCCCAGGGCCTCCTCGTAGCCGAACACCAGCCGGTCGTCCGGGCCCCCGGCCTTCATGATCCATTTGAAGCCGGTGAGCGACTCGGCCGAACGCACCCCGTGGGCGCGGGCGATCGGGCCCAGCAGCGACGACGAGACGATCGTGGTCACGATCAACCGGTCGTCGCCCCGGGTGTGCCGCAGGACGTGCTCGGCGAGCAACCCGCCCACCTCGTCCCCCGTCAGGGCACGCCAGCCCTCGGGGCCGGGGATCGCCACCGCGCAGCGATCGGCGTCCGGGTCGTTGGCGATCACCAGATCGGCGCCCGAACCGGCCGCGAGACCGAGCACCAGGTCCATGGCGCCGGGCTCCTCGGGATTGGGGAACGCCACCGTGGAGAAGTCGGGATCGGGGTCGGCCTGCTCGGCCACCACCGAAGGCGCCGGGAACCCCGCCCGCTCGAACGCGCGCAGGAAGACGTCGCGTCCCACCCCGTGCAGCGGCGTGTAGGCGATCGAGACCTCGCGGGCCTCTCCCAGCGGGAGGCCCGCCAGCGCGTCGAGATACGCCTGGACGATCTCGTCGCCCAGGACCGTCCAGCCCGCGCCCAGCGGCAGCGCGTCCACCCGTCCGACCGCGTCGATCGCCGCCGAGATCTCCGCGTCGAGCGGCGGGACGATCTGCGCCCCGTCGCCCCAATAGACCTTGTAGCCGTTGTCGCGCGGCGGATTGTGGCTCGCGGTCACCATGACCCCGGCCGCCGCGCCCAGATGCGTCACCGCGAAGGCCAGCACCGGAGTGGGCAGCGGGCCCGGCAGCAGCCACGCCTTCATCCCCGCCCCGGTCACCACCGCCGCCGTGTCGA
The DNA here is from genome assembly GCF_050946795.1 of Spirillospora sp. CA-294931. GTDB lineage: Bacteria > Actinomycetota > Actinomycetes > Streptosporangiales > Streptosporangiaceae > Spirillospora. The sequence continues at coordinate 8,110,811 of NZ_CP192006.1, read as the reverse complement.
GCGCGAACCGCTCCGACCCGTGCCGCGCGTCGTAGCCGATCACCACGCCGTCCCCGGGACGCAGCCGGGCCGCCAGCCCCGCGGCGGCGCGCATCACCGTCACCCGGTTCATCCGGTTCGGGCCCGCGCCCAGCTCACCGCGCAGGCCCGCCGTCCCGAACTCCAGCCGGGCGCCGAACCGGTCGGCCAGCGCCGCCTCGTCGCCGTCGCGCAGCAGCCGCTCCAGCTCCGCGCGGGTCTGCGGGTCGGGGTCCTGCGCCAGCCAGGTCTCGTACTCGTTCATCGGCGGCCTCAGAGCTTGGTGAGGAACGTTCCGAGCAACGTCCCCATACGGGACGCCGCCGCCCGGCCCTCGGCCAGGACCTCCTCGTGGTCGAGGGTCTGGTCCGACAGCCCCGCCGCCACATTGGTCACCAGCGAGACGCCCAGCACCTCGGCGCCGCCCTCGCGGGCCGCGATCGTCTCCAGGATCGTCGACATGCCGATCATGTCGGCGCCCATCGTCCGCAGCATCCGGATCTCGGCGGGCGTCTCGTAGGTCGGGCCGCGGAACGCCGCGTAGACGCCCTCGGCCAGCGTCGGGTCGATCTCGCGGGCCAGCGCCCGCAGCCGCTTCGAATACGCCTCGGTCAGATCGAGGAACGTGGCGCCGGTCAGCGGGTTCACCCCGGTCAGATTGAGATGGTCGGAGATCAGCACCGGTTCGCCGACCTTCTGGCGCTCGGGCCGCAGCCCTCCCGCCGCGTTGGTCAGCACCACCGTCGACACCCCGGCGGCCAGCGCCGTCCGCACCCCGTGCACCACGGGGTCGACGCCTCGTCCCTCGTACAGATGCGTCCGGCCGAGGAACACCAGGGCCCGGCGCCCGCCGATCTCGATCACCCGGATGCGTCCCGCGTGGCCCTCGACGGCCGGAGGCGCGAACCCGGGCAGCTCGGTCACGCCGATCTCGGCCACGGGCTCCCCGAGCGCTTCGGCGGCCGGGACCCAGCCCGAACCCATCACCAGGGCGACGTCGAAGGAGTCGAAGGAGGTGCGGGCGCGCAGCTGCTCCGCCGCCGCCCGCGCCAGTTCAAAGGCGTCGTTGTTCACCGGGACGACACTACCGCTGCGATCGGCGTCAGTCGCCCAGGGACTTGCACGCGCGACCGCGCAGGTCCTTCACGTAGTCGTCGGGCGCCGCCGCGGCCTCCGCCGCGTCGGCCAGGATGCCCAGATACCGCGCCGAGGGCAGCCCGCCCTCATAGTCGTCCAGGACGTAGAGCCAGCACAGGACGTCGCCGTCCAGCGTCGACACCCGGACCCTGATCTTGCGGTAGACGCCCAGGGCCGCGCCCTCCCAGGCGTCCAGCTCCTTCTCGTCCCAGTCGGGCACGTCGTACAGGACGACGAACACGTGGGCGTCGGGGTCTTCGACCACCGTGGCCAGCGCGCCGTCCCACCCGACGTCCTGCCCGCCGAAGGTCAGCCGCCAGCCCTGCAGCCAGCCCGTTCCACGCATCGGCGAGTGCGGAGCCCGCGTCGCCATCTGCTCGGGATCCATGTTGGAGGCGTACGCCGCATACAGGGTCACGGTCGCCAAGCGTACGCGCCGAACCCCCGCGTCGGGGCACTGCCGGGAGTGCGAAACAATGGACGCGTGACACGCATCGTGATTATCGGAGGAGGCCCCGGCGGCTACGAGGCCGCCCTCGTCGCCGCGCAGCTCGGCGCCGACGTGACGGTGGTGGAACGTGACGGCCCCGGCGGCGCCTGCGTGCTCACCGACTGCGTCCCCTCCAAGACGCTCATCGCCACCTCGACCCGCATGGCCGTCATGTCCGAGTCCGCGGGCCTCGGCCTGAAGTTCAGCGGCGGTCCCGACGGCATCGTCGGCGGCCTGGAGGTCGACCTCCCCGTCGTCAACAAGCGCGTGAAGGACCTGGCGCGGGCCCAGTCGTTCGACGTCGCCGAGCGCCTCGCCTACGAAGAGGTCAAGATCGTCCGTGGTGAGGCCCGGCTGGCCGAGCCGCATGTCGTCGCGGTCGGCGAGCGCCGCATCCACGCCGACGTGATCCTGGTCGCCACCGGCGCCACGCCCCGCGTCCTGCCCGGCGCCGAGCCCGACGGCGAGCGCATCCTCAACTGGCGCCAGCTCTACGACCTGCCCGAGCTCCCCGAAGAGCTGATCGTCGTCGGCTCCGGCGTCACCGGCGCCGAGCTCGCGGGCGCCTACCTGTCCCTGGGCTCCCGGGTGACGCTGGTCTCGTCCCGCGACCGCATCCTGCCCACCGAGGACGCCGACGCCGCGTCCGTCCTGCAGGAGGTCTTCCTGCGCCGCGGCATGAACGTCATGTCCCGCTCCCGCGCCGGAGCCGTCGAGCGCACCGGCGACGGCGTCATCGTCACCCTCGAGGACGGCCGCAAGGTCGAGGGCTCCCACTGCCTCATGACCGTCGGCATGGAGCCCAACACCCGGGGCATCGGCCTGGAGAAGGCCGGGGTCCGCCTCAGCGCCCGGGGCTTCGTCGAGGTCGACAAGGTCTCGCGCACCAGCGTCCCGCACATCTACGCCTCCGGCGACTGCACCGGCATCCTCATGCTGGCCTCCGTCGCGGGCATGCAGGGCCGCATCGCCATGTGGCACGCCCTCGGCGAGGCCGTCCAGCCCCTCAAGCTCGGCTGGGTCTCCTCCAACATCTTCACCGACCCCGAGGTCGCCTCCGTCGGCGTCACCCAGAAGATGGTCGACGTGGGCGAGGTCAACGCCCGCACGGTCATGCTCCCCCTGTTCAGCAACGCCCGCGCCAAGATGCAGGGCTTCGAGGACGGCTTCGTCAAGCTCTTCTGCCGCCCGTCCACCGGCATCGTCCTCGGCGGCGTCATCGTCGCCCCGAGAGCCAGCGAGCTCATCCTCGGCGTCTCCGTCGCCGTCCAGCAACACCTGACCGTCGACCAGGTCGCCCACACCTTCGCCGTCTACCCGTCCCTCTCCGGCAGCATCACCGAAGCCGCCAGAAGACTCATGACCGAACAGCTGTACTAATCCCAGCCGAAGGCCGCGCCCTTCACGCCACCTCTAGAAGCCCCCGAAGTCACCTCCGCCGCCGCCGAAGTCGCCGCCGCCGAAGTCCCAGCCGCCGCCGATGTCTCCGCCGCCGCCGTGGCCGACGCTCATCATCGAGCCGAGCATGGTGCCGATCATCATCCCGCTGACGAGGTCCATGCCCCCGTAGGTGGCGTAGTAGCCGCCCGCGTACGGGGCGTAGGCGGGTCCGGCGTCCCAGTAGGGACGGCGTCCGTCGCCGTAGGGAACCATCCGCGAGTCGGGGTCGTGGCCGTCGAGGACGCGCTGGGCGTCCTCCGGGCAGGCGGGGACGGAGCGCGCCACGCCACCCGGGGGCGCCCAGGTGACGTCCTGGCTGGACGGACCGTGGTTGGGATTGAAGAAGCAGGGCGCGCGGCGCTTGGGGACGGGTTCACCGGCCAGGCGGGAACGCGTGGCCGTCATGTAGAAGCGGCCGTCTTCCAGGGCCTTGGTGACGTTCTCCATGTCCTCCGGACGGGCGGCCTTGTTCGTGGCGAGCTTGGCGTCGTCGTAGGAGTTCATGGCCCGCTCGTAGTCGGACCGGGTGTCGGGGTCGAGCGCGGGGTCCATGACGTCGAGGTCGAGGCGGGCGATGTCCTCGCCGAGCAGCGTGACGTCCTCCTCGACGCCCTTCTTGAGTTCGGCCATCTCCCTGGCCTGGCGTGCGCGGCGACGTTTGCCGGAGACCAGGAAGGCTCCGAAGGCGACGGCGGCGAGCAGGATGATCACGGCGAGCGTCACGAAGCCCGCGACCATGTTCGATTGGGCCTTGTCGTCCGCCTTCTTCTCGGCCAGTCCGGCGAAGCCGACCAGGCGGTCGGCGGGCGCGGCGCCCGGCGTCGAGCGGGCGATCAGCTGGTTGGTCTCCTTCTCGCTGAATTCCTTGGAGAACGCCGCCATCCGGTTGCCGTCGGCGGTGACGGCCACGTAGGTCTTGCCCTTGCCGACGCGGTCGGCGACGTCGTGCAGCATGCGCCGGACGGCCGGAAGGGTCAGGCCGTTCTTGACGATCACGGCTCTGATGTCGGCGTCCTCGGCCCCGGCCAGCGCCTCCGACGTCCTGGCCTTGTCGAGGGGCGACAGCGCGCTTCCGGCCCCCGATGTCACGTACACCCGTGAGTTGATCAGTCCGTTGGCGATCTGCGAGACGTTGTCATCGGCGTGCGCGGGCGCTCCGAGCCCGCCCAGCAGGATCAGGACAGCGGCCAGGGCCGCCGGAAGCGTGAACCTCATGCGTGCCTCCTCACTCGTAAGACGAGCGGGTAAAGCCCTCCGTTCCGTCCACCGTACGCCGGGCCACTTGGGCGTGCAGTACCAGGTGGAGGTCGAGTTGGAGGCGGGGATCGTGAAGATCATGGCCGAACAGGCTCTGGAGCCTGCGGATCCGGTATCGGACGGTTTGCGGATGCACCCGCAGCCGCTGGGCCGCCTTGGTGGCGCTGAACCGGTTCTCGATCAGTGCGAGCAGGGTTTCGGTCATGTCGCGGCGCTGGCGGGGGCGGAGAGCCGCGAGGGGCGCCAGGCGCTGGGCGGCGACCAGGTCCACCAGTTCGCGCTCCCGCATCAGGGTGATCAGCGGCATGTGGTCGGTCGCGACGATCAGTTTCTCGGGGACGATCAGTCCCGCGTCCGCGAGCGCCAGCGCCTGCCTGGCCCAGCGCAGCGACTTGGCGCACTCGGTGATCGCGACGGCGGGGCCGACCGCCGCCGTCCGGTCGTGCAGCCCGGTCTCGATCTGGTGGACCCGGCCGGGGCCGTGCGGATCCGGCATGATCACCACGGGGCCGTCCTCCCCGTATTCGATCAGCGCCTCGGGCGGCAGCGGCGGACGGCGCCGCGGGCCCGGACGCAGCGCGATCACCGCCACGGTGACGGGGACGGCCCACCCGGCCCGCCGCGCCGCCTGGCGGACGTCCGCGATCGGCGGCTCGGGACGCAGGAGCACCTCGATGAGCCGGCGGCGCAGGATCTCCCGGTCCTCGACGGCCCGGGCGCCGGCCTCGGTGTGGCCCGCCGTGACGGCGTCGGCGACGCGGTCGGAGTAGGCGAAGACCGACTGGACGATCCGGCCGAGATCACCGGCCCCGACGCCGAGCCCGTGGCGTTCGGCGCGCTCGGTCAGCCCCGCCACGGCGACGCCCGTCGCGATGCTCGCGGCGGCCCGCCAGGCGCCGAGGTCGCGGCCCCTGCGGGCCTCGCCCGCGCCTACCTGGCGGGCCAGCCGCAGGACCCGCTGGGAGGAGCGGTCGGGGTCTTCCAGGAGATCCACGAAGTGGTCGATCAGCGCCTCGACCATGGTCGGCAGGGCCCTCGCGTCGCGTGGATCGCACGTCCGGAACTGGGGGAGCCGGGCGCGGATTCGCGTGCAGGCCTCGTCAGTCACCTCGCCCACCCAGGGCCGCAGTGCCCGCGACAGCTCCCGCAGCCCGGCCGTCGAGGAGAACTCCACCAGTCGATCCATGGTGACCCCTCCCCGTTGCGCCTCCTTGACGCTCTGTTAGGAAGGGTGACCCAGGGCACATCGGGTGGGCCATACGCCGAACTACGGAGTCGCCTACGTATTCGGGGAGTTCTTGAGCTTGCTCAGCGCGAAGGCGGCCGCGTCCGGACGGCTGGAATCCCAGAAGTAGCCCAGGTGAGCGATCCAGTTGCCGGTGGTCTGGCAGACCAGGTCCCCGGCGTTGCAGCGGTTCTGGATCCGGTCGCGGTAGCGGTCGAGCACGCCCTTCTCCCGGGGGATCCTGGACTGCTTGGCGGGTTCGAAGGTTCCGGTGTTGAACGGTTCTCCCGCGGTGAAACGCACATCGCCGAAGAGCAGGATGGCCGCGATCCGTCCGGGGACGGCGGCCGACACCTCGCCCGCGTCCTTGCCCACGGTGCGCTTGTCCGGCGGCACCAGCGCGTCCCCGACCACCCACGCGCCCTGTGAGTAGCCCATGAGAACCAGCCGCTGCTCAGGGCACCGCCGCACTTCGGCGTTGAGGAGCTCGACCAGGGTGGCGACCCCGGTGTCGGCGCTGCCCGAAGCGGCCGAGGCCGGATAGACCAGCTCGGTGTAGGACGTCCGGCCGGGGAGCCCCTTCTCGATCCTGGCCCCGATCGGCTTCTGCAACAGGCTGCCGCGCTGCGGCTCGGTCGTCCCCCGGGCGGAGACGACCGCGACGGCTTTGCACTCGCCCGCGGCCGGGACGGCGGCCCCCGCCGCCTCCGCGCCCACGGCGAGCCCGAACAGCGAAACACCGGCGCTCGCGGCCGAGATCCATCGCACACGTGCCATGACGACTCCTCCAGCTGGGAAGCAAGGTGTCCTCATGTCTAGTGCGGCCCGGGTTCGCGAACTACTCAATCCAGACCCAAACGCCGGCCCGCCCTGTCACCGGCCGCGCATTGGCCGTCAGGAGTCTTTGATCTCGCAGATGGTCGCGCCGCTGGAGACGGTCTGGCCCACCTCGGCGGCGAGGCCGGTGATGGTGCCGGACTTGTGGGCGTTGAGGGGCTGTTCCATCTTCATCGCCTCAAGGACGACGATGGTGTCGCCCGCCGCCACGGTGGCGCCGTCCTCGACGACGAGCTTGACGATGGTGCCCTGCATGGGGCTGACCAGGGCGTCGCCGGAGGCCTGCGCGGCACCGGCCTTCTTGGCGCTCCGGCGTTTGGCGGGGGCCGCCTTGGCGGCGGCCGGGCCGGCGGCGCCCAGACCCGCGGGCAGGACGACCTCGATGCGCTTGCCGCCCACCTCCACGGTCACGGTCTCGCGTTCCGCCGGGTCGTCGTCGGTGGCCACCGGGGCGTCATAGGGCGCGAGCCGGTTGTCGAACTCGGTCTCGATCCACCGGGTGTGGACGGTGAACGGCTCGCCGTCGACCTCGGGGACGAAGGACGGGTCGTCCAGGACCGCCTTGTGGAAGGGGATGACGGTGGGCATGCCCTCGACGGCGAACTCGGCCAGGGCCCGGCGGGAGCGCTCCACGGCCTGGCGGCGGGTGGCGCCGGTGACGATCAGCTTGGCGATCATGGAGTCGAACTGCTGGGGGACCGTCTGGCCCTCGACGCAGCCGGTGTCGAGCCGGACGCCGGGCCCCGACGGGGTCTGCCAGGTGGTGAGGGTGCCGACGGCCGGGAGGAAGCCGCGTCCCGGGTCTTCGGCGTTGATGCGGAACTCGAAGGAGTGGCCGCGCAGCGGCGGGTCGTCGTAGCCGAGCTCCTCGCCGTCGGCGATGCGGAACATCTCGCGGACCAGGTCGATGCCCGCGACCTCTTCGGTGACAGGGTGCTCGACCTGGAGGCGGGTGTTGACCTCGAGGAACGAGATCGTGCCGTCCTGACCCACGAGGAACTCGCAGGTCCCGGCGCCGACGTAGCCCGCCTCGCGGAGGATCGCCTTGGACGAGGTGTAGAGCAGCTCCCGCTGCTCGTCGTTGAGGAACGGCGCCGGGGCCTCTTCGACCAGCTTCTGGTGGCGGCGCTGCAGGGAGCAGTCGCGGGTGGAGACGACCACGACGTTGCCGTGGCGGTCGGCCAGGCACTGGGTCTCGACATGGCGGGGCTTGTCGAGGTAGCGCTCGACGAAGCACTCGCCGCGGCCGAACGCCGAGACGGCCTCGCGGACGGCCGAGTCGTACATGTCGGCGACCTCGTCGAGGGTGCGGGCGACCTTGAGGCCGCGGCCGCCGCCGCCGAACGCGGCCTTGATCGCGATCGGCAGCCCGTGCTCCTCGGCGAAGGCGACGACCTCGTCCGCGCCGGAGACCGGGTCCTTGGTGCCGGCGACCAGGGGCGCGCCGACCTTCTGGGCGATATGCCTGGCCTGCACCTTGTCGCCGAGGGCGGTGATCGCGGCTGGCGGCGGGCCGATCCAGGTCAGCCCGGCGGCCTCGACCGCGGACGCGAAGTCGGCGTTCTCGGCCAGGAAGCCGTACCCGGGGTGGACGGCGTCCGCCCCGGCCTCCTTGGCGATGCCGAGGATCTTGTCGATGCTCAGATAGCTGTCGGCGGCGCTCTGGCCGCCGAGGGCGTACGCCTCGTCGGCGACCCGCACGTGCAGGGCGTCCAGATCGGGCTCGGCATAGACCGCGACGCTCGTGAGCCCCGCGTCTCGGCAGGCCCGGGCAATACGGACCGCGATCTCGCCGCGGTTGGCGATCAGGACCTTGCGCACGTGGGTCTCCTCCCTCAACCTCGGACGCAGTCTAGATAACCGGCCGGAGGCGGAGTCGTAAGCCCCACCTTATTAGGGGTCGGAGTAGGGGTTCGCCCAGGTGGGCGACCGGCCCAGGGGGGAGGCCCCGGGCCGGTCGCGGGTTCTACCAGCTCGACTTGCGGACGCCGGGAAGCTCGCCCCGGTGGGCCATCTCCCGCATGCGGACGCGGCTGAGCCCGAACTTGCGCAGGTGGCCGCGCGGACGTCCGTCGACGGCGTCCCGGTTGCGGACGCGGGTCGCGCTGGCGTCGCGCGGCTGGCGGCGCAGTTCCCGCGCGGCGGCGTCCTTGATCTCCGGGTCGGTGTGCGGGCCGGCGAGGATCCGCTTCAGCTCGGCCCGCCGCGCGGCGTGGCGCTCGACCGTGGCCCGGCGCCGCTCGTTGGCGGCGATCTTGCTCTTCTTGGCCATCAGATCTTCTCCCCGCGCGCCCGGATCCGGGCCACGGCCGTGTCGATGCCGATCTTGTCGATCGTCTTGATGCCACGGGCGCTCAGCGTCAGCGTCACGTACCGCCGCTCGCTGGGCACCCAGTAGCGCTTGGTCTGGATGTTGAGGTCGAACCGCCGCCGGGTGCGGCGGTGCGAGTGCGACACCTTGTTCCCGAAGCCCGGGCCGCGCCCGGTCAACTGGCAGCGTCGCGCCATCAGGAGCGGCCGCGCGAGTAGCGGCGGTTGAACTTCTCGACCGCGCCCGTGGTGTCCATCAGGCGGCTCTTGCCCGTGTAGAACGGGTGGCTCGCCGACGAGACGTCCACGTCCACGACGGGGTAGACGTTGCCGTCCTCCCACTCGACGGTCTGGTCGCTGACGGCCGTGGACCTGGTCAGGAACGCGAAGTCGGCGCCGCGGTCGCGGAACACGACGGGACGGTATTCGGGGTGGATGTTCGGCTTCATCGTTCCTCCCGGTAGGTGACGTGCCGGCGGATCACCGGGTCGTACTTGCGCAGGCTCAGCCGGTCCGGATCGTTCCGGCGGTTCTTGGTGGTCACGTACGTGTGGCCGGTGCCGGCGGTCGAGCGGAGCTTGATCACCGGACGGAGCTCGTTTCGTGCCACGGGCCTCACCTCCTCGCTGACTATGAGAACATAATGATAATCATTTTCATTCCAGGAGGGTCAAACGGGATGTCGAGCGTTCCTGTCGTCGTGGTCGGAGGTCTGCACGCCGAGGTCAGGGGGGAGGCGGTCCGCCGCCTGCTCGCGGGCACGCCGCACTCGGTCGCCGTCCACCACGACCTGCGCGGAATCGACCACGGCCGGGTCGAGCGGGTCGTCCTGGACGCCTGGGGCGTCCGCGAGCGGGCCGAGGTGCGGCTGGCGCACGGCTGCGTCTCCTGCACCGTCCGGGAGGACGTGCTCCCCACCGCCGAGCACCTCGCCGAGGACGCCCGGCTGGTCGTGGTGGAGACCTGGGGGTCGGTCGAGCCCCGCGCGGTCGCCGAACGGCTCTCCGTCCTCGCCGGGACGCACCTGGCCGGAGTCCTGGTCGCCGTCGACCCCGACGGCCTGCGGGACGACCTGTCCTCCGGCGACCGGCTCAGCGACCGTGCGCTGACCGCCGCCGCGAGCGACGAGCGCTACGTCGCCGAGGTCCTGGCCCGCCAGATCGAGTACGCCTCGGGGCTCGTCCTCGGCCCCGAGGGCGACACCCGCCTCGCCGGGACGGTCCTGGCCCACCTCGGCGCCGGGACCCCCGTCACCCCCGTGGGCGACCTGCTCTGCCCGTCCGGCGCGCTCTCGGCCGACGACCTCGCCGCCCGCGTCGACCCCGCCAGCGTCATGCTGCCCTGCGACCGCTCGTCCGAGGGCGTCACCACCGTCGTGTGGCGACGCGTCAGGCCCCTGCACCCCGAACGGCTGCACGACACGATGGACGACCTGTCGGCGTGCGCCGTCCGCAGCCGGGGACGCCTCTGGATGGCCAGCCGTCCCGACGCCATGTTCTCGTGGGACTGCGTGGCCGGGCTGCTGGCCATCGAGGACCGCGGCCCCTGGCTGGCCGCCTGCCCGGAGGCCGCCTGGAGCCAGGCCACGCCCGCGCGCCGGGCCGCCGCCGCCCTCGACTGGCGTCCGGCCCTGGGCGACCGTTCCCAGGTGATCGCCTTCACCGGCCCCGACCTGGACCGCGCCGCCCTGTTCGACCGCCTCGACGGCTGCCTGCTGGACGACGAGGAGATGCTGGCCGGCTCGACGACCTGGGAGACCTACGCCGACCCCTTTGCCGGGTTGGTCTGAGAATTGCCCCCTGCCATGGTTTGACCCGTCGGTGTATCTTCCGGATGTCCAGCCGATACCCGGGAGTCACATGGTCCGCCAGTGGACGCGAGCAGGCCTGGCCGCAGCGGTCATGGCCGGCTGCGCCGTGCTCCCCTCGTCCGGCATCGGGCACGACCGCCCCACGCTCGACCGGGAGACCACTCGCCAGCTCACGGTGGCCGCCCGCACCCTGCTCGAACGCCGCTCCGAGGCCCTGGTGCAGGCGGGCCACCGCGACCGCCGTCCGCTGGCCGAGATCCTCGGCGTCCGGATCTCGCCCCGGGTGGCAAAGGTCCAGGAACGCGCCGAACGCGAGCTGGAGCACCGCAACCGCGCCCCCGTTGAGGGCGGCCCCGCCTACACCGAGGCCCGCACCCGTCTGGAGCCCAAGCGCGCCGTCCGCACCGGAGACCGCATCACCCTCGAAGCCACCGAGCACACCGAGGTCCGCCACGAGACCGGCAAGCTCACCCAGTCGATCCGCCGCCGCTTCGACTTCTCCACCCTCGACGGCCAGGTCGTCCTCGTGGACGAGCGCGTTCTGGACCCCGAGGCCCACCCCCTCAACGACCCCGACCCCCGCTGACCGCATCCGGACATCGGGCCCACCGCGTCCCTGGCCCCCCAGATCGATCGGCCGTAAGCTGACGCCACTCGAAATCGATGAAGGGCCGGGCCATGAGCGGTGACAAGCGGGGCGCCAACATCGGAGCGCTCGAGGACATGTCGCGCATGTTCAGCAAGCACTCCAAGAACCTCGACGCCCTGATCAAGGACCTCAACGGCCGCACCGTCAGCAGCAACGAGGTCTGGTGGGGCCCCAACGCCGACCGCTTCCGCGCCGCCTGGGCCGAGGCCAAGACCGCCTTCGACAAGATGGCCCTGGCCCTGGAAGAGGGCAGCCAGGACATCAAGCGCTCCCAGCAGAACATCGAAGCCGCCACGCGTTAACGCCAACCTCCGCCACCCGGGGTTAGTCGGGGGTGCGGTCGCCGCTTACGGGGGGTGGGAGGGCTACCTGGATCTGGGTGGTGGCGCCGGTGGCCACGAAGAGGCCCCGGCCGGTCGGGCCGCCCAGGGGGGCGTTGCGGGGGAGGCGGAGGCCGAACAGGTCGCCGTCGTCGGGGGACTCGACCGAGAGCAGGACGCCCGAGCGGGAGCGGCGGGTGTCGGACAGGAAGCCGCGGTAGCCGCGGGCCAGGTCTTCGGTCGTGCCGCCGATGACGACGCCGTGCTCGCCGTCGCGGGCGGTGCGCAGGACGTCGCGCAGGGCGTCGTCGAGTTCGGTCTCGTCGAGGAGTTCGGCGTCGTCGACGACCACGACGTAGCGGTGCTCGTCGCCGATGGCGTCGGCGAGGTCCTCCGACTCCGAGTCCGACGAGAGCAGGCCGAGGACGCCGGGACGCCCGGCCAGCAGGCGCAGGGGCGAGCGGCGGGGTGTGATCAGGACCACCGGGATGAGGCCGCCGCCGACGGCGGGGTCGAGCAGGGAGTGGACGATCGTCCGCAGCGTGGTGGAGCGGCCCGAGCGGGGCGGGCCCGCGACGACGAAGCCGGGGCCGTCGTTGAGCAGGTCGACGCCGACCGGGGCGAGGGTGTCGCCGCCGACGCCGACCAGGGCCCACAGGGACGAGGGGGCCAGGAACTCCTGGTCGAGGGCCATCGCCTCGCGGTAGGTGACGCGGACGGGCAGCTCGTCCACGTGGACGGGGCGCTGCCTTCGGGGCAGGCGGCCGTAGCGGGTGACGGCGGAGCGGGCGATGTCCTGCAAAGCGGACACCTGGGCGGCGCCGGACGGGTCGTCGCCCAGCAGCCCGATCTGCGATTCGCGGACGGGGACGCCCGGCCCGACGAGTTCGAGCGCGCGGCCGGGCGGCATCGCGGCGGGGACCTGGCGTTCCTGGAGGCCCGCGTAGCCGTAGTCGTTGGGGTCGGCCATGCGCAGGATCAGGCGGCGGTCGAAGAGCGTGGAGACCTGGCCGCCCAGGCCCGAGCGGTCGCCGGTGAAGACCGCGCGCAGCCCGACGGACGCGCCCTCGCGCAGCAGCCGCAGGACGGTGTCGACCAGGCGCCCGTAGTCGTAGTGCTCGAACGCGCCGACGAAGCCCTCCCAGCGGTCCAGCATCAGCACCATCCAGGGGAGCCGGTCGGTGGCGGCGACGGCGGCGCGCTGTTCCGAGAGTGAGGCGAATCCGGCCTCGGCGAGCAGTTGCTGGCGCCGGGAGACCTCGGCCGACAGGGCGGTGAGCAGGCGTTCGCAGCGGTCGAGCTGGTCGCGGGTGACCACGGCGCCGCAGTGCGGCAGCGAGATCATCGGGAGCAGGGCGTTGGCGCCGCAGTCGATGCCGTAGAGGTGGACGTCGTAGGGCGAGCACGCCCCGGCCACCGATCCGCTGATCGTGCGCAGCGCGGTGGAGCGGCCCGACTGCGTCGATCCGGCGATGTAGAGGTGGCCGCCCGCCGACAGGTCGAGGCAGAGCGGCTCGCGTGACTGGACGGCGGGCAGGTCGGTGATGCCGAAGGCGATCGGCGGGACGTCCACGACCGAGCCACCGGCGGCGGTGCGCGGCGACAGCCGCACCATCTCGGGCAGCGGGGTGAGCCACGGTGAGGGCTGGCGTCCGATGCCCGAGCGGCGGGCGGCCTCGTCGACGGCCTGCACGAGCACGCTGAGGTCGGTGACCGAGCCCTCGTCGGCGGGTTCTCGGGGCGTGGGGAAGGGGCGGCCGAGGCCCTCCCAGCCGACCGGGAGGACGGTGGTGGACGCCGCCGCCCGCGACCCGGGACGCCGTCCGCCGATCCGGGCCGACTGCACCGGGTGCAGGTCGGACGAGCCCGAGCGCACGTAGCAGCGGCCGGGCGTCGACTTGGAGATGTGGGCGGCCTCCACGGCGTCGATCACGTCGGTGGACTCGTCGGGGTCGGTGACGCGCAGGGCGATCCGCAGGTTGGTGTTGGCGCGGATGTCGGCCGTGACCACCCCGGCGGGACGCTGGGTGGCCAGGATCAGATGGACGCCCAGCGACCGGCCGCGCCGTCCGATGTCGACCAGCCCGTTGACGAAGTCGGGCAGCTCGCCGACCATCGCGGCGAACTCGTCGATGACCAGCGCGAGGCGGGGGACGACCTCAAGGCCCGCACGATCTCGGCCAGTCCGGCCGCCGGGGGGCGTGGGGGGTCGTCCCCCCGCACCGGCAGGGTCGGAACGCAGGTCGTTGTAGTCGTCGAGGTCCTTGGCGCCCGCGTCGAGGAAGACCTCCTCGCGGCGGCGCAGCTCGGCGGCCAGCGACTCCAGCGCGCGCTCGGTCGCGTGGCCGTCCAGGTCGGTGACCATGCCGACGGTGTGGGGGAGCCTGGCGCACTCCTTGAACGCGGCGCCGCCCTTGTAGTCGATCAGCACGAAGGTCATCTCGTCCGGGCGGTTGGCCACGGCGAGCGAGGCGATCAGGGTCTGCAGCAGCTCGGACTTGCCCGCGCCGGTCGTCCCGGCGATGAGGGCGTGCGGCCCGTCGGTCTTCAGGTCGACGGCGTGGACGCCGTCGGCGCCCCGGCCGAGCGGTGCGAGCGTGGAGCGGCCGCCGGTGCGCTCCCAGGACCGGATGATCTGCTCGGCGGTGGGCTCGGGCATCTCCAGCAGGTCGAGCAGGCGCACGTCGGCGGGGATGGACTCCTCGGCGTCCTCGCGGGAGACGTCGCGGACGGGGGCCAGCGCGCGGGCGACCCGCTCGGCCCAGGCCGGGCCGACCTGGTCGGCCAGGACGGGCCCGACGGCGTCCAGGTCGTGGCCCTGGAGCCGGACGGTCTCGGGGCTCTTGGGGTCCCAGGCGGTGACGACGGAGCACTCCTCGGGCAGGAGGCGTTCCTCGTCGTCCACGCAGATGGAGTACAGGCCGAATTCGGGCCCCCGGGAGAGCAGCATCGGCATGCCGGGCATGCGGCGGAGCGCGCGGGCGCCGTCGAGCACGATCAGGATGTTGTAGGGCACCGCGGCCCGGCCCTTGTCGCGGCCGAAGAACGCGGTCTCGGCCTGGGCGTCGCGGCGGCGGTCGCTGAGGCGGATCGCCAGCTCGGTGATGCGGTGCGCGACCGACTCGGGGTCGGTGCCGACCAGCGCCACGCACTCCTCGCCCTCGCGCGGGGCCGAGTGGGGGAGCCAGCGCACCCAGTTCCACTCCGCGCCGGAGTCGGGGTCGGAGCTGAGGACGACGATGGCCAGGTCGCGGGGGCTGTGCAGCGCGGCGGCCTGGGCGACCAGCCAGCGGGCGAGCGCGCGCGAGGCCGGACGCGGGCCGGTGAGCCCGACCACCCCGAGCTGGGGCAGCGGAAGCGCGACCGGCACCAGATGGGCGGACGGCGTCTCGACGTGGGCGTTGGGCAGGTCGTTGCCGACGAGTTCGATCCCGGCGGGCAGGTCGGCCAGGCCCAGGCGCAGGTGGAGGGTGTCGGCGTCGTCCGCGCGGCGTTCCCACAGGCGGCGGCGCGGCCCGGTCGCGGTCAGCAGGATCTCGGCCGCGTCGGGGTGCAGCGCGCGGCGCTCGGCCTGGTCCTCCTCGCGCAGGCGCTCCAGCTCGCCGCCGAACGCGGCGGACCTGGCGTGGTACTCCTTCAGCGCCTTCTTGTACGACTTGCGCCCGTGCATCCGGTCGCCGACCCATTCGCCGATGGTCATCACCGGCCAGGCCAGCGCGAACAGCGCCCACCACCACTGGCCGAGGCCGAACGCCATGACCAGGCCGAACGCGGAGAACAGGATCGCGCCGAACAGGCGCAGGCGCTCTTTGGGGTCGCGCTCGGGACGTCGCGGCACCTCGATCGAGCGCGCCCGCCGCACCGGGCCGAGGCGGGGCGGGCGGTTGAACGCCAGCCCGCCCTCGGGCAGCCGGTCGAGGTGGGTGTCGGGGGCCGCGCTCGGCGCGAGCGTGAGGATGCTGGCGCCCACCGCGAGCATCCCGCCCGGCGGCCACACGCTCTTGCCCTCCAGCGGACGGCCGTCCAGCAGCGCCCCGCCGACCGTGTGCGCGGACGCCTCGACCCAGACGGCGTCGCGTTCGACGGTGAGCCGCAGCGAGCGGGCGGGGACGAGCGGGTCGTCCAGCGCGACGTCGACCTCCTCGACCCGGTCGCCCGAGCCGAGCGTGCTGACGCCGAGCCCGAGCCGGTGCACCGAGCCGGACGCGGGCCCGCCGACCACCCGGATCTCGATCAGCCCGGTCGGCTCGGCCAGGACGGTCGCGGCGGCGCCCTTCTGCTCGACGGCCACGACGGCGCCGTCGCGCAGTTCCTTGACCGCCAGGGCGCGCGGGTCGAGCATCCGCCCGTCCATCCACAGCGCGTGCTGCCGGGCGTCGGCGGGGGCCCGGGTCGCCGTGGCGGCGGCCGCCACGGGCAGCGATTCCTTGGAGAAACGGGGGACCGGCGACAGGGCCCGGGGAGGCGGGGCGGTCTCACCGTCGAGCAGCTCGCCGAGCGAGCGCGCCACGCCGCCGACCGTGGCGTCGGCGTCGACGTCGATCACGACATCCCGGGAACCCTGGCCGGTAAGCGCCGTGAACGAGATCCGCATGCGAAGTCCTCCAGTGTGCGCCGCCTGGCCGGCCGCGCTCGGAGCAGTCTGTAAGGCGGTTGTAGGGCGGTGGGGCCGCAGGGGTCAGCTTAATTACTCACACCTGCCCGGCGGTTGGGGATGACACGAGCTGGGTACGGGCGGGACCGGTGTGACCTACCACCGCCAACGTAGCGGCACTGTCCAGCGAAGTCAGTGACGGATGTGACTCCTGTAAAAGTAGAGGTGATCACCGATATCGCTGGTCACGGCGATACGGGGAGTCACGGCCCGGCTTCAACCCTTCGAATCCATTGACGCGACCTTGCAACCCCCGCAAGCATGGATCGCTCGGTGACGCGGGACCCGTATGGCAGGTCCCTTCGGGGTGGGAAGGAGCGCGTGGCCAAGGCGATGAAGTCCAAGCAAACGGCGGTCGCCGGGGGTGTGTCGAACGCTCCGGCGGGCGGCGGGCAACCGGCCGCGACGCTGGGCCGGTCGGGCCTGGGCGCCTCCGGAGGCCAGCGCCTTCCGGTGGCGCAGCGCGAGCGCAAGCCGGCCCTGGCGGCCCTGGCCGTCCTGCTGATCCTCGGCGGGGCCCTGGCCAGCGCGTACCTGGTGATGGCCAGCGGGCAGCGGGTCTCGGCGATCCGCGTCGCCCAGCCCGTCGCCGCGGGGCAGCGCATCCCGCTGACCGCGCTCGAAGAGGTCCAGATCGGCGACACCGGCGTCGCCTACATCGCCTGGACGAACCGCGCCAAGGTCGCCAACGCCTACGCGTCCGTCCCGCTGGTCAAGGGGGCGCTGCTCACCAACGGCATGATGAGCGCGACCGACGACGCCGCCAAGGGCCGCGTGGTGGTCGGGCTCGCGCTCAAGCCGGGCCAGTTCCCCGCCAAGGGCCTGCAGAGCGGGAAGCGCGTCAGCCTCTACGCCGTCGGCGGTGGCACGGGCGGGGGCCCCCGAGCCGGAACGGTCCTGTCGGCGGACGCGATCGTGATCGGCATCGGCCGGTCGGGCGACAGCGGACGGCTGCGCGGCGACCAGACGACCGTCGACGTGGCCGTCCCGCCGGGCGAGGCGCCGCTGGTGACGCAGGCGGCCTCGGCGGGCACGCTCGCCGTCGCGATCATCCCGGACGGCACCCGGGTGACGGGCGGGCCCCCGCCCCAGCAGCAGACCATCCCGTCGGAGACCCCCGGCGGCACCCAGAACCCGGGAGGCGGCCAGACCCCGGGCAACCAGCAACCGGGCGGCCAGACCCCGGGCGCGGGCGGGAACTGACCGTGGCACTCATCGCGCTCGCGGCCGACAAGGGGGCGCCGGGCGTCACCACCGCGGCCGTCGCCCTCGGTGCCGTCTGGCCGCGCCCGGTGCTCGTCGCGGAATGCGACCAGGCCGGGGGCGACCTGGTCTACCGCCTGCCCGCCGCGTCCGACGACGAGTCCAGAGACGGCGGCATGCTCAACCCGTCCCGGGGGCTGCTGAGTCTCGCCGCGACCGCGCGCCGGGGCCTGCGCCCCGACCAGGTGGCCGAGCACTGCCAGCGCCTCGTCGGCGGGCTCGACGTCCTGGTCGGCATCACCAGCGCCGAGCAGGCCCAGGGCATGACCTGGCTGTGGGGCCCGCTCGGACGCGCCTTCGCCGGGCTCGGCCAGGTCGACGTCATCGCCGACTGCGGACGGCTCGGCGCGGGCACCCCGCTGCTCGACCTGATGCGCGAGGCCGACCTGGTCGTCCTGGTCACCCGCGCCACGCTGGAGCAGGTCGCCCACCTGCGCGAGCGCGTCGGCGCGCTCAGCACCGACCTGCGCGGCGGCCCGCCCATCGGCATCCTCGTGCTGGCCGACCCGCGCGACTTCCGCGCGTCCATCACCGAGGTCGACCGCATCATCGCGGGCGCGCAGCAGCGCCTGCGCCAGCCCGAGGCCGCCCCCGCGCAGGGCCCGCCGCCGCCCCACGTGTCGGTGCTCGGCGGCATGGCCCTCGACCCCAAGGGCGCCGAGCTGCTCTCGGGACGCTGGGGCGGCCGTCTGGACCGATCGCTGCTCGTCCGCTCGGCCCGCGAGGTCGCGGCCGACCTGGTGCGGCGGCTCCCGGCCTCGCCGGGCGTCCCCGCCCCCGACCCGGCGCCGCACTACGCGCCGCAGCCACCCTCACCGCAGATGGAGGAAGGGAGGCTCTAGGTGGACCACGCCCTGGTCAAACGACTCCGGCAGGAGGTCGGCGACCGCCTGGCCCAGCAGCGCCGCCTGGACGCGTCCAGCGGCCTGACGCCGATGTCCGCCGAGGACGAGCGGCAGTTCGCCCGCGCCCTCATCGGCCAGGTGCTGGAGGAGTACGCGCGCGGCGAGATCACCGCCGGACGCCGCCCGCCCAACGCCGAAGAGGAAGAGGCGCTCGCCGCGGGCGTCCACGCGGCCCTGTTCGGGGTGGGACGCCTCCAGCCGCTGCTGGAGGACCCCGAGATCGAGAACATCGACATCAACGGCTGCGACCGCGTCTTCATCGGCTACGCCGACGGCCGCGAGGTCATGGGCGAGCCCGTCGCCGAGACCGACGAGGAACTGGTCGAGCTGATCCAGATCCTGGCCGCCTACAGCGGGCTGTCGTCGCGCCCGTTCGACACCGCCAACCCCCAGCTCGACCTGCGGCTGCCGGACGGCTCGCGGCTCTCGGCCGTCATGGACGTCACCGTCCGGCCCTCGCTGTCGATCCGCCGCGCGCGTCTCGGCAAGGTCTTCCTGTCCGACCTGGTCGGCAACGGCACCTTCACCCCCGAGATAGGCCGGTTCTTCCGCGCCGCCGTCCTCGCCCGCAAGAACATCATGATCGCTGGGGCGACCAACGCGGGCAAGACGACGCTGCTGCGCGCCGTGGCCAACGAGATCCCCGCCCACGAGCGGCTGATCACCGTCGAGCGGGCCCTGGAACTCGGGCTCGACGCCTTCCCCGAGTTGCACCCCAACTGCGTGGCCTTCGAGCAGCGGCTGCCCAACTCCGAGGGTCAGGGCGCCATCTCGATGGCCGAGCTCGTCCGCAGGTCGCTGCGCATGAACCCCAGCCGCGTCATCGTCGGCGAGGTCCTGGGCGACGAGATCGTCACCATGCTCAACGCGATGACCCAGGGCAACGACGGCTCGCTGTCGACCATCCACGCCAACTCCTCGGTCGAGGTCTTCAACCGCATCGCCACCTACGCGATCCAGGCCGAGGAGCGCCTCCCCGTCGAGGCCACCCACATGCTCATCGCGGGCGCGATCGACTTCGTCGTCTTCATCGAGAAGCGCAACGACTACGCCAGCGGCGGCCGGCTGCGCCGCTTCGTCGCCAGCGTCCGCGAGGTCACCGGCGTCGACGGCCGCGTCCTGTCCTCGGAGGTCTTCGCGATGGCGCCGGACGGCGTCGCCCACCCCGCTGCCCCGATCGCCTGCGCCGACGAGCTGGCCGAGTACGGCTACGACCCCGGGAGCGGCTGGTGACCTCGCCGGACGTGCTGCTCGCGATCCTCGCCGGAGCCCTGGTCGGCGGCGGGATCCTGCTGCTGGTGCTCGCGCTGCGCGGCCTGCCCGTCAAGGCCGCGCCCGTGCGCGGGCGCAGCCGCGAGGAGGTCGTGAAGAGCCTCACCACCCGCGGCGCCGTCGCCGCCGGTGCGGGCGTCGCCGTCCTGCTGTTCACCCGCTGGCCCATCGCCGCGATCGGCACCGCCGCGCTCGTCCTGTCCTGGAAGGGCCTGGCCGGAGGCGCCGCCGAGGAACGCCGGGGCATGGTGCGCCTGGAGGCCCTCGCCGCCTGGACGGAGTCCCTGCGCGACACCATCGCCGGAGCCGTCGGCCTCGAACAGGCCATCCCCTCCTCCCTGCGCGCCGCCGCGCCCGTCCTCCAGGAGCCGCTGCGCCACCTGGTCGACCGGCTGCACACCCGCGTCCCGATGCCCGAGGCGCTGCGCCGGTTCGCCGACGAGATCGACGACCCGTCCGCCGACCTGGTGATCGCCGCGCTGGTCCTCAACGCCAAGCTGCGCGGCCCCGGCCTGCGCGACATGCTCGGCGCCCTGGCCACCTCCGCCCGCGCCGAGCTCGACATGCGCCGCCGCGTCGAGGCCGACCGCCGCAGCACCCGCCGCAGCGTCAAGATCGTGGTCGGGGTGTCCGTCGGCACCGCCCTCGCCCTGGCGATCTTCAACCACTCCTACGTCGAGCCCTACGACGACGTCCTCGGCCAGCTCGTCCTGTGCGTCGTCATCGCCCTGTACGCGGCCGGGTTCCTGTGGCTGCGGCGCCTGGCCAAGTTCGAGATGCCCAGCCGCTTCCTCACCCAGACCTCGCAGCGTCCCGGCGTCCCGGGAGAGGTGCCCAACACCGTCGCGGGCTGGCAGTCCAACGGCGTCCTGCGCGGCCGGCACACCATGGACGCGGGCGGAGGTGGCCCCCGATGACCGGAGCCCTCGTCGCGGGCGGCGCCGTCGGAATCGGCATCTACCTGCTGTACCGGGCCCTGTTCCCGTCCCGTCCCGGCCTCTCGTCCCGCCTGGCCGCCTTCGACGCGGCCCGCCGCCACGAGGAGGAACTGGCCGCCGCCGGACGCATGTCGCCCACCCTCGAACGCGTCGGCGGCATCCGCGCCAAGCTCGGCCGCGAACTGGTCAAGACCGCCGAGGCCCGCGGCTGGAAGATGCGCTCGATCCGCGCCGACCTGGCCATCACCGAACGCTCGCTGGAGGCGTTCCTGGCCACCAAGTTCCTCCTGCCGGCCGCCGCGCTGGTCTTCATGCCGGTCGTCGTGGCCTACTTCACGCTGCTCGGCGTCGGCGTCTCCTTCCAGATCCCGCTGTGGATCTGCGTGGCCTTCGCCGCGATCTTCTTTTTCTTCCCCGACATGCAGCTGCGCCAAGAGGCCGCCGAGCGCCGCGCCGACTTCCGCCACGCCGTCGGCGCCTTCCTCGACCTCGTCTCGATGAACCTGGCCGGGGGACGCGGCGTCCCCGAGGCCCTGATGACCGCCGCCGGAGTCGGCGAGGGCTGGGCCATGCCCCGCATCCGCGACGCCCTGGCCAACGCCCGCATCACCGGCCAGACTCCCTGGCAGGCCCTGGGCCGCCTCGGCGACGAGCTCGACATCGCCGAGCTGCGCGACCTGGCCGGGGCCCTGGCCCTGGTCGCCGACGACGGCGCCCAGGTCCGCAAGTCCCTGTCCGCCCGAGCCGCCTCCATGCGCACCCGAGAACTCTCCGACCTCGAAGGCAAGGCCGGAGAACGCTCCCAATCCATGCTCGTCGCCCAGCTGTTCCTGTGCGCGGGCTTCCTGGTCTTCCTGGTATACCCGGCCGTGATGCGGGTGATCGTCTCGTGAAGTTCGCCGTCCCAGTCTCAAGAAGGAGAAAGCATGAGCCCCCTGAACGACCCGGCGATCGCGTATCTGCGCGCCCTGCTCGACACGCGTCTGGCCCGGATGAAGGAGGAGGAGCACGACCGCGGCGCCTCCGCCATCGAGTGGGCGATCATCACCGCGATCATCGCGGGCATCGCCATCGCGATCGGCGCGGTGATCGCCACCAAGATCCAGGACAAGGCCAACAGCATCAAGACCGGCTGAACCGACGCCGGGACGCAGGTGCCTCGGCGATGGAACTGGCGATCCTGACGCCGGTTCTCATCCTGGTCTTCATGACGGTGGTGCAGTTCGCCTTCGTCTACCACGCTCGCCACGTCGCCCTGGCGGCAGCGCAGTCCGGAGCCCGGGTCGCGCGCACCCAGCCCGAGGGCGGCGGATGGCAGGACGCGGCGGAGACCAAGGCGGCCGGTGACGTCCGGAAGATCGGCCCGAAGCTCATCACCGGGCTCCGGGTCAGCTCCGGCGAGGTCGGCGACCAGCGGTTCGTCGAGGTCAGCGGGCAGGCGGTCAAGCTCATCCCGTTCATGGGATTCAAGGTCGTCCAGCGTTCCCAGGGACCGATCGAGTGCTTCCGCCCGGACGTCGGCTCGGGCACCGCCTGCGAGGGAGCGGACGGGTGAGGATGCGAACCCGCGACCGGGGGGCGATGTCGCTGGAGCTGGTGCTGGCCACGCCGCTCTTCGTGATGTTCCTGATGTTCCTCGGCGGCGCGGGACGCATGGTCGACGCCAAGAGCCAGGTGGACGGAGCCGCGCGCGACGCCGCCCGGGCCGCGTCGGTGGCCCGCAGCGCGGGCGGGGCCGAACGCCTCGCCCAGGACGCCGCCACCGCCAACCTCAAAGACCACGACTGGTGTGCCGGAGGCCCGGTCGTGGCCACCGACACCAGCGACTGGGGACCCGGCGGACGGGTGTCGGTCACCATCACCTGCGACGTCGACCTCGGCGACCTGACCCTCGTCGGGCTGCCGGGCACCAAGACCCTGCACGGCAAGGCGCTCGCGCCCATCGACACCTTCACCTACCGAGGAACCGACACCGTGAACGGCGGTGGCCCGGAATGACCCGCGACCGGGGCTCGGTCTCGCTGTACGTCGTGCTCTTCACCCCGGCGGTCCTTCTGCTCGCGGGTCTGCTCGTGGACGGCGGGCTGGCCATCCACGCCCGCCAGCGCGCGGCGGACATGGCAGAGCAGGCCGCCCGTGCGGGCGCGAACCAGATCGACGAGGCGTCCCTGCGCGAGACCGGCAAGCCACTGATCGACCCGGACCGCGCCCGCTCCGCGGCGTGCGCGCTGGTGGACGAGTATGAGGGGAACGTCACCGGCAAGCAGTGCGACGCCACCCAGGAGGAGGTCGAGGTCACGGTCGAGCTGACGGTGGATCTCCAGATCCTCGGCATCGTCCCCGGGTTCGGCTCCTTCTCCATGAGGTCGTCGGCGTCCGCCGAGCCCGTCACCGGCGACGACCCCCAGTGAGGGTTATCTCACCACCGTGAACGTCCGTTTCGGCTGGGTGAGCTGTTTCCGGAAGAATCCGCCGACGATTCCGGTGCCCGATGTCCTGTTCTCGGTGAAGCGGAACATGAGGTCCGACGCGGGAAGGGTTCCCCGGACAAGGCGGTGACCAGGGAAGATCTTGGCCACCTTGTCGGCGTAGGCACGGTTGGTGAAGAAGTACTCGCCGAGCGTCGTGCCCTTGGGCACCGGATATTTCCCGGTTCGCGCCACCGTGGTCGCCTGACCCTTGGAGACCCACTTCCACACCGTGAGACCCGCCGGGACGGGGTGCTTGGGGCCGTTGACGAACTGGTAGTGGTGCGCCTTGCCGTACCGGGGGTCGCCCTGGTCGTAAAGGAACCACATGTTGCCCGACGTGCACCTCTCGGTGTTCACCTCGCCGTACACGCTCTTGACCGGCACGATCGGCGCGGCGGGGTCCTTGCTCGGCCCGGCCGGGACGTTCGTCCACGTCCACTTGGTGGACTTCCGGTAACGGGAGGGCGTCAGGCACTGGATCTCCCAGCGATAGCGCGCCCGGCTGGCAGAGGTGGTGGAGTTGCCGCCGAGAACCGCCGTCGTGCGGACCTTCTTGCCCGTGGGGAGGTAGTACTTCGCCAGTGATCCAAAAGGGCCGTAGTCGGGCGGAATGCTCTTCTTGAGGACGTTCCTGTCGGTGAGGACGAGCAGTTCCTGGACTCCGCCCGACCACATCACTTTCGCTTCGCAGCAGCCGGCCTTTGATTCGGGGGCGGCGGCGTTGGAGGGGGCGGGCAGGGCGGTCAGAGAGGAGACGGCCAGACCGGCGCCTGCCAGGAGAACGACATTTCGCCAGTGCTTGCGCTGAACATTGACGGTCGTCATGGGCTCACATTTCCCTATTGATGATGTCGGAGCAGGACGCTTCCAGCGTCGGCGGATGCTGTCAAGGTGAGTCAAGAAGACGGTGGCGATCTTCTGTCGGAAGTCTTGACCCGCTGTGTAACGATGCGAGTGCGAGCGGTGACCACAGATAGGTATGCGTTCGGCATTGCGCCCTGGTGGGAGGTGTCTACGATGATTTTGGCTATGACTGTGCGGGCGCTGACCGGCGATCTCTAGGGGTGCGATGGCGGCACGGCAGATGGGCGAGGGGCGGTCCGGCGACATCCGGGACGCCTCCGGGCGGCGTTTGGGGCACGGGCCCAGGACTCCGGTCCGGGTGCGGCCGCACCGGACCGCCGGCGATGTGATCACGGGGCTCGGCGCCCTGGCGGCGCTGGCCGCCCTGATGGTCGGCGTGCCGTTCGCCCTGCTCGCGCTGTTCGGATCGCCGATTCCCGACTCGGTCCCCGGCACCTCGGATCTGACCGGGCGGATGGGCGAGGGCACCCTCATCACCGTCCTGGTCGCCCTGGTCTGGCTCGCCTGGCTCCAACTCGCCCTCTGCGTGGTGGTCGAGGTCTACGCGGGCATCCGCGGCATCGGCGTCCCCGCTCGGGTGCCGCTGGCCGGGGGCACCCAGTCGCTGGTGCACCGGCTCGTCGTCGCCGCCCTCCTGCTGTTCACCGCCGCGAGCACGGTCATGCCCGCGTTCGGCGGGCGCGAGCTGTACCAGCAGCGTCCGGCCCAGGCGCAGGCCCAGGACATCCGGCCGGTGCCCGTCGCCGTCCACGAGCAGGAGCAGCCCCGGCAGCCCGCCGCCGAGCCGATGGCCGACACCCTGGCCGAGGCGCCGGTGAAGAAGGAGCGCACCACCAAGATCTACCGCGTCCAGCCCCCCGAAGGACGGCACCACGAGAGCCTCTGGGAGATCGCGGACAAGTGCCTGGGCGAGGGGCGCCGCTACAAGGAGATCTACTCGCTCAACAAGGGCAGGACGCAGCCCGACGGCACCAAGCTGAGCATCGCCAGCCTCATCCGTCCGGGCTGGATCCTGGAGATGCCCGCCGATGCCAAGCACACACGGGTCGTCCCCGTGGACGAGCTCGACGAGTACTACAAGTACGGCCACGCCGTCCCGGACAAACCCGAGCCCAAGCCCGAGCCGAAGCCGGAACCCAAGCCCGAGCCGAAGCCGAAGCCGCAGCCCCCGGTCGAGCAGAAGCCGCCCGTCGAGCAGAAGCCTCCGGTTGAGCAGAAGCCGCCCGCCGAGCAGAAGCCCGTTCCGGTGCCGCCCCCGGTACAGCAGTCGCCCAAGCCCGCGCCCTCGGCGGAGAAGCCCGCGCCCGCGCCGAGTCCGTCCGAGGAGCTCGGTGGCGGAGCGGGCAGCGGCGGGGCGAACGTCCCGGGCAAGGAGGTCGGCGCCAAGGAGAACGAGGGCGCGCCGCTCTCGGTCGACCTGGAGTGGCCGCAGGGCCTGGCGGCGGCGTCGCTGCTGGCGGCGGGGCTGCTGGGCGCGCTGGGACGCAGGCGGCGCTCGCAGATGTGGCACCGGGCGTTCGGGCACATGATCGTCCGGCCCCAGGGGAAGGCCGCGGTGGCCGAGCGGGCGCTGCGGGTGGGCGCCGACCCCGACGCCGTCCACCTGCTCGACCTCGGGCTGCGGCACCTGTCCAAGTCGATGGCGGCGGGCGGGCGCGCCCTGCCCACGGTCTACGGGGTGCATCTCGGCACCGACAGCCTCGACCTGTGGATCGCGCCCGCCGACCGCAACCCGCCCGCGCCGTGGCAGACCTACGACGACGGCCAGGTGTGGCGCCTGCATGCCAGCGCCCTGCCGGGGCTTGAAGCCGCTGAGCTCGGCGACGTCCTCGCCCCGTACCCGGGCCTGGTCTCGATAGGGACCAACCCCAACGGGCGCATCCTGGTCGATCTGGAGGCCGCGCACGGCCTCATCGCGCTGGGCGGCCCGGACGACGCGCGGCGCGGCGTCCTGGCGGCCCTCGCGCTCGAGCTGGCCACCAACCGCTGGTCCGACCACATGCGCATCACGCTGGTCGGCTTCGGCGCCGAACTCGGCGAGGGCCTGGCCGAGATCGCGCCCGACCGCATCCGCACCGTGGCGAGCCTGGACGAGGCGCTGCCCGAGCTCGAAGGGCGCGGCGAGGAGGTCCGGCAGGCGCTGGCGGCGTCCGGTGTCGACTCGGTGCTGACCGGACGCTGCCGCGGCGTGTTCGGCGAGGCGTGGATGCCGCACTACCTGATCATGGCGGACGAGCCCACGGAGCAGGAGGCCGACCGCCTGGTCGCGCTGGCCCGCACCGGCACCCGGATGGCCGCCGGATACCTGGTGGCGGGCGACGTCCAGGGCGCCACCTGGACCTGGGAGGTCGATGCCGAAGGCGGGCTCCAGGCCGGGGTCCTCGGGTTCGAGGTCGAGGCCCAGCTGATCCCCGAAGACCACTACGACGGCATCGTCGAGCTGTTCCGCACCGCCGACCGCACCGAGTCGGTGCCCCTGCCCGAGGCGCCGCCCGCCCAGGACCTCGGCACCGAGCCCCCCGGCACCCGGCAGTCGTCGGTCGACATCCGCCTGCTGGGCCCGATCGAGATCGAGGCGCCGGGACCCATCGACGAGAGCCGCCGCGAGCTGTGCACCGAGGTGCTCATCTACCTGGCCACGCACCCGAGCGGCGTCCACCCCACGGTCCTCAGCGGCGCGATCTGGCCCCGGGGCGTCAGCGCGGGCATCCGCGACGCCTGCGTGGCCCGCGTCTCCGACTGGCTCGGCCGCGACGCCCGCGGCCGCCCGAACCTCTACCTGGACGACCGCGGCCGCATCAAGCTCGGCTCGGAGGTCCGCGTCGACTGGGCCGTCTTCCGCTGGCTGGTCTGGCGCTCGGCCGCCGAGCCCGAGTCTGAGACCGCCTACATGTCCTACGCGCTCGACCTCGTCCGCGGCCCCGTCCTGGCCGACCGCCCGCGCGGCCGCTACGGCTGGCTCGTCTCCGACGACCTGGAGTACGAGGCCACCGGACGCGTCATCGACGTCGCGCACCGGCTCGTCCTGCTCCGCCTGGACGAGGCCGACGCCCGAGGCGCCGTCGGCGCCGCCCGCGCGGGCCTCCGCCTCGCCCCCGACGACGAGGGCCTGTGGCGCGACCTCCTCCGCGCCACCCACGCCACGGGAGACGAGGCCCAGGTCCGCATCGTCGTCGACGAGCTCCGCTCCCGCCTGGGCCGCGACCCCCTCATGGACCGCCTCCAGCCGGAGACCGAAGTCCTCCTCGAAGAACTCATCCCCCAACTCTGGGAACGAGTCGGCACCCGCTAGCCCCGTCCAGGCCGTCCACCCGTCCTTGACGGCACCGCCCCTCACCAGGCGTGCGCCCCCAACGCGCGGTCGCAGCCAACGCGACCACCGTCCACGGGCGGCGTTGTCCACGCGCGGTGTCGTCCACGGGCGGTGTCGTCCACGGGCGGCGTTGTCCACGGGCGGCGTTGTCCACGCGGGGTGTCGTCCACGGGCGGTGTCGTCCACGGGCGGCGTTGTCCACGGGCGGCGTTGTCCACGCGGGGTGTCGTCCACGCGGGGTGTCGTCCACGCGGGGTGTCGTCCACGCGCGGCGCCGTCCACGCGGGGTGTCGTCCACGCGCGGCGCCGTCCACGCGCGGCGCCGTCCACGCGCGGCGCCGTCCACGCGCGGTGTGGGGGCGACGGGCGGAGCCCGTCGCCCCCACACCGCGTTGGTGGTTAGCGGTAGAGGGCGGGGCCGCCTAGGGAGTAGCGGGCTGGTTGGGGGTAGGGGACGGGGGCCTGGGGGGTGCCGCCGGTTTTGAGTTTGGCTTGGAGGCGGCCGGTGTGGGCTGAGAGGGCGTAGACGGTTCCGGCTTTTGGGGCGGAGAGCCAGAGGGTGGTGCCGTCGGCGGAGATTCCCCCGGGGACGGCGGGCGTCAGGGCGCGGGGCAGGGGCCAGCGGGACGTGACCTTGCGGGTGGTGAAGGACACTGTGGCCACGGTGGTCGCGCCGACCACGTGGAGGCGTTGGGTGTCGCGGCTCAGGACGAGGCCGCGGGCACCCGGGGACGTGGGGACGAAGGACGTCACGCGGAAGCGGGACGCGTCGATCAGCCAGAGGCCGCCCTTGGCGGGGTCGGCGACGTAGAACGTGCGGCCGTCGGGGGACAGGCGGACGGCGGACGGGGCCGAGCCCTTCGGGAGCCGCAGGGTGGCGGCGACCTTGCGGGTGCTGAGGGACAGGCGCACCAGGCGGGCGGACGAGGTGCAGGTCGCGAGCAGCGCGGACGCGTCGGCGGAGAAGTCGGCGTGGCCGGACGCGGAACACGGCAGGGGCAGGGACGCCCGGGGGACGAGGGTCAGCGGGTCGCGGACGTCGAGGCGGCGCGGTCCGAGGACGAGGGCGTCGCGGCCATCGGGGGGGAAGTACAGGGGGCCGGGCGCGCCGAGTTTGAGGGGGGCGCCGCGCTTGGCCGATCGGGGGGACAGGGGGACGAGCGTGCCTCGCGCGTCCACCCAGAGTTTGCGGAGGTCCCAGGACGGGACGACGCGCGTGGTGCCGCGGCCGACCTTGACGCGTCCGGCCAGGCGCAGGGTGCGCGGGTCGATGACGTCGACGGTGCCGCCGCCGGGATTCGGGACGAAGACGCGCGGCGGCAGGCTGCGCGCCCCCGGGGTGAGCATGCCGACGCCGGTGGCGTACACGTCCGGGGTGGGGGCGAGGCGGACCAGGGGGCGCGGGTCGGGGCGGGGCTTGGCATACGGGGACGGCCCGCCCAGGCCCACGACCGGGGCGTCCGGGTCGCCCTGGCCGGGCTTGTAGAACGGGACGGGCGACTCGCAGCCGGCGAGCGTGAGCGCGGCCGCGAGCGCTACGGTGGCCGCTCGGGTTTTCGTGGGAAGTCCCCCCATCACGGGCGGGACTGTACCCCGATTGTCGCTCCCTGTGTCGGAATCGTCACAAGAAGTTTCAGCCGCCCAGACGCGAGCTTCGCTGGTCGAGGACCCGAAGACGCATCACGCGATCCCGTCCCGCCCCACGTGGACGCGCCTGGTCAGTCGGACTTGCCGATCCCGATTCCGAACTCGCGGTAGACCCGTTCCCAGAAGCCGTCGCGCAGCCAGGTGCGGGCCTCCTGGTAGGGGCGCAGGGAGCCGCCGAGCTCCTTCTCGGCCTCGATCAGCAGCTCCTTGTCGATGACGGGGGGCAGGATCGGGCCGGGGAGCAGGTCGCGGATGTTGTCGCGGCCGCGCTCGAAGATCCACTTCTGGGCGACATGCTCGCCGATCTCCAGCATGTGGTCGCGGTCGGGGCCCAGCTTGCCGTCGGCGACCGGGTGGTGGGCGTGCATGTGCGCCGCGACCGTGGCGGGTGTGGGGCCGCGCACGGCGTTGCCGGTGCCCGCGGCGGCCGGGGCCGGCTTGACCGCCGGGGGACGTCCCGCGAACACCTGGGACGGGGACGGCACGGCCGGCGTCCGGTGCCCGCCCGCGTCGCCCTCCCGGACGGTGACCGGATGCGCCGACGCCCCCGGGGGGACGGGAAGGACCTTGGCCTTGGTGAAGTAGGGACGCAGGAAGTCCGACGGCAGCACCTCGACCGTGTCGGACTCCCACACCAGCCATTCGGCCTGGTTGGAGCCGTGCGTCGGCTCGACGCCCCACAGGTGGACGCGGACGCCGTAGCGCTGCGCGGCCTCGACCGCGGGGAGCATGTCCTCGTCGCCCGCCAGCAGGACGGCGTCGGTGATCGCCCGGTGCCGGGCCAGCGCCTCCAGGTCGGCGCGGAGCTGGGCGTCGACGCCCTTCTGCTGGCCCTGGGCGTTCAGGTTGCCCAGCCGCAGCTTGACCAGCGGCAGGTTGGCGATCACGCGCTGGTCGACGGTCGGCTGCCGTTTGGGGGCCGCGTCGAACCAGTAGACCCGCAGCAGCTCGCCGAGCAGTTGGTCGTCGGCGTGGCTGGTCAGGGCCTTGATGAGCTTCTCGGCGGCCACCCGGTACTCGCGCCGCGATCCGCAGCCGAGCAGCAGCGCGCCGGAGGCCGCGTATAGGTACCCCGCGTCGACGAAAATCGCATACCGCGCGGGCTGTGGGACGAACTCCGAGGTGGCCATCGCCTTTCACCTTATTCGTGCGACGGCCACTCCTGGGCGCGAACCACGGTTACATCTGCTTTGGGCGCCCGCCCAAAGGGGTGGTTATCGGGGCAGCGCGCTGGCCCTCCAGGCGCCCGGTCCGCGCGGGCGGACGCCCTCGGCGACGGGCCCGCGCAGGCTCCGGGATCGTTCGGCCCACCGGGAGATCTCGGGCTCGCCGTCCCGCGTGCGGGACGCCGCGGCCCGCGCCCGCGCGGTGATGACCGCCACGAGGGCGGCGACCTCCTCGGGCGTGGCGTCGCCCCGCACGACCTGGAGGAAGGGCGTGTTGTCGGGCACCGGGCCTCCTCGGCTCAGAGCGGGATGTTCCCGTGCTTCTTGGGCGGAAGGGTCTTGCGCTTGTCGCGCAGGGAGCGCAGGGCCTTGACGACCTCGGCGCGGGTCTCGGACGGCTTGATGACCGCGTCCACGTAGCCGCGCTCGGCGGCGACGTAGGGGTTGGCCAGCGTGTCCTCGTACTCGGTGATGAGCTCGGCTCGGCGGGCGTCGGGCTCGGCGGCCTCGGCCAGCTCGCGGCGGTAGAGGATGTTGACCGCGCCCTGGGCGCCCATGACCGCGATCTGCGCGGTGGGCCAGGCCAGGTTGATGTCGGCCCCCAGGTGCTTGGAGCCCATGACGTCGTACGCGCCCCCGTATGCCTTGCGCGTGATGACGGTGACCAGCGGGACGGTCGCCTCGGCGTAGGCGTACAGCAGTTTGGCGCCGCGCCGGATGATCCCGTTCCATTCCTGGTCGGTGCCGGGCAGGAAGCCGGGGACGTCCACGAAGGTCAGCACGGGGACGTTGAACGCGTCGCAGGTGCGCACGAAGCGCGCGGCCTTCTCGGACGCGGCGATGTCGAGCGTGCCCGCGAACTGCATCGGCTGGTTGGCGACGATGCCGACCGAGTGGCCCTCGACCCGTCCGAACCCGACGATGATGTTGGGCGCGAACTTCTCGTGGACCTCAAGGAACTCGCCGTCGTCCAGCACGTGCTCGATGGCGGTGTGCATGTCGTACGGCTGGTTCGGGGAGTCGGGGATGAGCCGGTCGAGGTCGTCGTCGGGCTCCTCGACGTCGGCCGGGGGCTCGAACGCCGGGGCGTCGCCGAGGTTGTTGGACGGCAGGTAGGACAGCAGCGCCTTGACGTACTCGATGGCGTCGTTCTCGTCCGAGCCCTGGTAGTGGGCCACGCCCGACTTGGAGTTGTGCGAGTGGGCGCCGCCCAGCTCCTCCATCGTCACCTCTTCGCCGGTGACCGTCTTGATGACGTCCGGTCCCGTGATGAACATGTGGGACGTCTGGTCGACCATGACGATGAAGTCGGTGATCGCGGGGGAGTACACGGCGCCGCCCGCGCAGGGGCCCATGACCAGGGAGATCTGCGGGATGACGCCGGAGGCGTGCACGTTCCGCTTGAAGATCTCGGCGTAGAGGCCGAGGGCGACCACGCCCTCCTGGATGCGCGCGCCGCCGGAGTCGTTGATGCCGATGACCGGGCAGCCGGTCTTGAGCGCGTGGTCCATGACCTTGCAGATCTTCTCGCCGAAGACCTCGCCGAGCGAGCCGCCCGAGACGGTGAAGTCCTGGCTGAAGACCGCGACGTTGCGGCCGTCGATCGTCCCGTACCCGGTGACGACGCCGTCGCCGTAGGGACGGTTGCGCTCCATGCCGAAGCTGGTGGAGCGGTGCCGGGCCAGCTCGTCGAACTCCACGAACGAGCCGGGGTCGAGCAGGGCGTCGATCCGCTCGCGCGCGGTCATCTTGCCCTTGGCGTGCTGCTTTTCGACCGCCCGGGCCGAACCCGCGTGCACGGCCTCGTACCTGCGTCGTTCCAGGTCCGCGATCTTGCCCGCCGTCGTGTGGATGTCGACGTCCACCGGGGGTTCAGGAGCTTCCATCGCCATGCCGGAAGGGTAACCGCACGCTTGTCGGACGGGTTCGGGTGGGGCTCGCAGTCGGGGGACGAGGTTGATCATCCGCAGCTCAGGGCCCTTGTCAGGGGGGTCCGCCGCAACCTCCGGGAACCCTTGCCTCATAGGCTCGTCCCCGTGGTTACGGAGAAGCGCGACACCGTTCGGCAGGACATGCCCGAGTCCCTGCGCCGCGATGTGCGGCTCCTGGGCGCGATGCTGGGAGACGGCCTCGTCGAGTACGGCGGGAAGGAGCTGCTCGACGACGTCGAGCGGCTGCGCCACGCCGTGATCGGCGCCAGGCAGGGGACGGTCACCGGAGACGAGGTGGCCGCGCTCGTCGACGGCTGGTCGCTGGAACGTGCCGAACAGGTCGCCCGCGCCTTCACCGTCTACTTCCACCTCACCAACCTGGCCGAGGAGCACCACCGCATGCGGACGCTCCGCGAGCGCGACGCGGGCGACGCCACCGTGCCGAGCTCGGTCGCGGCGGCGGTCGAGGAGATCCGCGCCGAGGGCGGCGACCGGCTGGCCGAGATCGTCGAGGGCCTGGAGTTCCGGCCGGTCTTCACCGCCCACCCGACCGAGGCGCGCCGCCGCGCGGTCGTCACCGCGATCCAGCGGATCAGCGACCTGCTGGGCGCGCTGAACGACGGACCCGGGGGCGGCGAGCGCGCGGAGCTGGAGCGGCGGCTGCGCGAGGAGATCGACCTGCTGTGGCGGACCGCGCTGCGGCGCTGGACGCAGATGGACCCGCTGGACGAGGTCCGCACCGCGATGGCGGCGTTCGACGAGACGATCTTCCGCGTCGTCCCGAGCGTCTACCGGTCGCTGGACGCCGTCCTCGACGAGGGCAGCGGCGTCAGGCCGCCCAAGGTCCGCCCCTACCTGCGGTTCGGCAGCTGGATCGGCGGCGACCGCGACGGCAACCCGTTCGTGACCGCGCAGGTCACCCGGGACGCCATCATGATCCAGTCGGACCATGTGTTGCGCGGCCTCGAGGCCACCTGCACCAGGATCGGCCGCGAGCTGACCGTCCACTCGACCACCACCCCGCCGTCGGCCGCGCTGCGCGACGCCCTCTCGGCCGCGCGGACCGCGCAACCGGGACGGCTGGCCGAGATCGTCCAGAAGTCGCCCGAGGAGCCGCATCGCCAGCTCCTGCTGTACGCGGCCGACCGGATCCACGCGACTCGCGTCCGCGACGCCGACCTGGCCTACGGCTCGCCCGCCGAGCTCCTGGCCGACCTGCGCGTCGTCCAGGAGTCCCTGGCGGCGGCCGGGGCGCCGCGCCAGGCATACGGGGAGGTGCAGAACCTGATCTGGCAGGTCGAGACGTTCGGCTTCCACCTGGCCGAACTGGAGATCCGCCAGCACTCCGAGCTGCACGAGCGGGCCCTGGCCGAGATCAGGGAGGGCGGCGAGCGCGGCGAGATGACCGACGAGATCCTCGACACGCTCCGCGTGATCGCCTGGATCCAGAAGCGCTTCGGCGTCGACGCCTGCCGCCGCTACATCGTGTCGTTCACCCGATCGGCGCGGGACATGGCCAACGTCCACGAGTTGGCCGCCACCCTCGGCGCGGACGCGCCCGTCCTGGACGTCATCCCGCTGTTCGAGACCGGCGAGGACCTCGAACGCGCCCCGAAGGTGCTGGAGGAGATGCTGGCGATCCCCGCCGTCCGGGACCGGCTGGACGCCACGGGACGCCGCATGGAGGTCATGCTCGGCTACTCCGACTCGGCCAAGCAGCTCGGCCCGGCCAGCGCCACGCTCCGGCTCTACGACACCCAGGAGGCCCTGGCCGCCTGGGCCGCGCGCAACGACGTCAAGCTGACCATGTTCCACGGCCGCGGCGGTTCGCTCGGCCGCGGCGGCGGCCCGGCGGGACGCGCCATCCTCGCCCAGGCGCCGGGCTCGGTCGCCGGGCGGTT
Organism: Spirillospora sp. CA-294931; assembly: GCF_050946795.1. Classification (GTDB taxonomy): domain Bacteria; phylum Actinomycetota; class Actinomycetes; order Streptosporangiales; family Streptosporangiaceae; genus Spirillospora. Next base: position 8,076,993 of record NZ_CP192006.1, on the reverse strand, counting down.
CAAGGTCACCGAGCAGGGCGAGGTCATCTTCGCCCGCTACGGGCACCCGCGGATCGCCCGCCGCCACATCGAGCAGGTGACCCACGCCGTGCTGCTGGCGTCCACCGACGGCGTCCAGGACCGCGCCCGCGCGGCCGCCGACCGGTACCGGCCGCTGGCCGACCGGATGAGCGACGCGGCCCGCGCCGCGTTCCGCTCGCTGATCGAGACCGACGGGTTCGCCGCGTGGTTCTCCCGGGTCAGCCCGCTGGAGGAGATCGCCGAGCTGCGCATCGGGTCGCGCCCGGCCCGCCGCAAGGCCGCCCAGGGCCTGGACGACCTGCGCGCGATCCCGTGGGTGTTCGCCTGGACCCAGACCCGCGTCAACCTGCCCGCCTGGTACGGGCTCGGCAGCGGCCTGGCGGCCGTCTCCGGCGACGGGAGCGACCTGGACGACCTGCGCGAGGCGTACGCCTCGTGGCCGCTGTTCGCCTCGATGATGGACAACGCCGAGATGAGCCTGGCCAAGTCCGACCGGTCGATCGCCGAGCGCTACCTGGCGCTCGGCGACCGTCCCGAGCTGACCGCGACCGTCCTGGCCGAGTACGACCGCACCCGGTCGCTCGTCCTGGCCGTGACCGGACACGAGCGGCTCCTGGAGAACCGCAAGGTGCTGTCCCGCGCTGTCGAGCTGCGTAACCCGTATGTGGACGCGCTGTCGCACCTCCAGCTGCGGGCCCTGACCGCCCTGCGCGCGGGCGTCACCGACGAGGGCGAGCGCCGCCACCTGGAGCAGCTCCTGCTGCTGTCGGTGAACGGCGTCGCCGCCGGACTCCAGAACACCGGCTGACTACGAGGGCCAGTCGGGCTTGCGCTTCTCGTTGAAGGCGGCGATGCCCTCCTTGCGGTCGGGGGAGAACGCGGCGGCGCGCCACGCGTTCTCCTCGATGTCCAGCCCCGCCTCCAGGGAGGCGCCGCCGCCCAGGCGCATCGCGCGCTTGGCGGCGCGGACGGCCGCCGGGGAGTTGCCCGCGATCGTCGCGGCGATCGCCAGGGCCTCCGCGCGGGCCGTCCCGGCGGGGACCCTGCGGTCGACCAGCCCGTACGCCTCGGCCTCGGCGATCGCGAGCCGCCGCCCGGTCAGCACCAGATCGGCGGCGCGCCCGGGGCCCAGCCGCCGCAGCGCCAGCTGCGTCCCGCCGCCGCCCGGCACCAGCCCCACGGTGACCTCGGGCAGCCCGAGCACGGCCGTCTCGTCGGCCACGATCAGATCGCACGACAGCGCGAACTCGCAGCCCCCGCCCAGCGCGTAGCCGTGCACCGCCGCCACCACCGGCTGCGGAAGGTTCAGCACCCCGCCGAAGGCCGCCCGGAACAGCGGGCGCTGCGCCAGGATCTCCTCGTCGGTCATCCCGTTGCGTTCCTTGAGGTCGGCGCCCACGCAGAACGCCTTCTCCCCGGCCGCGCTCAGCACCACCGCGCGCACCGACGCGTCCGCCGCCACCTCCGCGCACACGGCCGCCAGGCGCCGCGCCATCGCCGTGGACAGCGCGTTCAGCGCCTCGGGCCGGTCCAGCACGATCTCCGCGACCCGCCCGCCGACTTCTTCGTCCCGCCGCAGCGTCACTCCATCCATGCGCCGCACTCTAGATCGTCCCTGCCATGAGGTTGGATGGGGGAGTGAGCTATTCGGATCTGGAACGGCCGCCCCTGCACGAGCGGGCGCTCAGCCAGGCGCTGGTGCGTCCCGGCGGGCTCTGGCGCGACGTCCGCGTGGTGGACGAGACCGGCTCCACCAACGCCGACCTGGCCGCCGAGGCGCGCGAGGGGGCGGCGGAGGGCACGGTCCTGGTGACCGAGCTGCAGACGGCCGGACGTGGCCGCCTGGGGCGGGTCTGGACGGCGCCGCCGCGCTCCGGGCTGATGTTCTCCCTGCTGGTCCGTCCCCGGGTACCCGCGACGAGGCTCGGCTGGGCTCCGCTGCTGACCGGCTTGGCGGTGGCGAGCGCCGTCCGCCGGATGACGGAGACCTTCTTCGCCGAGGAGGGCGCCGACGCCGCGGTCGACGTCCGGCTGAAATGGCCCAACGACCTGATGGTCGGCGACCGCAAGCTGGCCGGTGTCCTGGTCGAGAAGGTGGACGACGCCCTGGTGGTCGGCGTCGGCCTCAACGTCGGCCTCAAGGCCGCCGAGCTGCCGGTTCCCACCGCCACCTCGCTGGCGATCGAGGGCGCGCCGCTCAGCGACCGGGCGCCGCTGCTGCGCGCGATCCTGCGCTCGTTCGAGACCTGGTACGGCGAGTGGGCCGCGCTGGAGGGCGACCCCGAGTCCAGCGGGCTGCGCACCGCCTACAAGGAGCTCTGTGTGACGCTCGGCCGGACGGTCCGGGTCGAGCTGCCCGACGGCCGCGCCCTCACCGGCGAGGTCACCGACATCGACGCGGCGGGCCTTCTGGTGGTGTCCGGGCCGGGCGGCGAGCGCTCGGTCAGCGCCGGTGACGTCGTGCACGTGCGATGAACACCCCGTACCTGAGGCGCCCCGCAGGCGCCGGATCTGCCACGATATGTCGCGGAGCGTCATCTGGACAACGACCACGCCGGCGCCGTCCGGCGGGCTGAGGGGCATGGGAGATGTCAGCAGGTTTGCCGGATCCGAAGGAGCTGGAGGAACTCCTCCTCGGCGGTGAGCTGCGGTACACGCGGGTCGACGCCGTCCGCCTGTCCGGCGTGACCCGCGAGTTCTCCGGCCGGCTGTGGCTGGCGTTCGGCTATCCGTCGATGGGCGACGACGTGATCGCCTACACCGAGGGTGACGTCGCCGCCCTCAACCGGATCCGCCGGCTGATGGACGACGGCGTCCTGGACGAGGACGGCGTCATCCGCCTGGTCCGCGCGTTCGGCCAGACCATGACGCGCCTGGCCGAGTGGCAGGTGAACCTGCTGGGCAGCATGCTGCGCGACGACCCCAACGAGCCACCGGGCGCCGAGGCCCTCGAATCGATCATGGAGCTGGCCGACAAGCACATCGGCGAGTTCGAGCCGCTGGTCGTGCACGCCTGGCGCCGCCAGCTCGCCGCCGCGGGCACCCGGGCGATGGCGGCGGCCGCGACCCGCGACGGCGAGACCGGCGCGGCCCTGCGCACCACGGTCGGCTTCGCCGACATGGTCTCGTTCACCCAGATGAGCCGCGAGCTCGACGAGATGGAGCTGGCCCGCGTGGTCGAACGCTTCGAGGAGACCGCCTCCGACATCGTCGCGTCCTGCGGCGGCCGCCTGGTGAAGACCCTGGGCGACGAGGTCCTGTTCAGCGCCGCCACCCCCAAGGTCGGCGGCGAGATCGCCCTGACCATCGCCGCGGCGGTGAAGGACGAGACCGAGGTCCCCGACGTCCGCGTGGGCGTGGCGCACGGGCCCGTCCTGCCCCTCATGGGCGACGTCTTCGGCACCACGGTCAACCTGGCCGCCCGCCTCACGTCGCTGGCCCGCCCGGGCTCGGTCGTGATCGACGCCGAACTGGCCGACGAGCTGGAGAAGGACCCCGACTACGAGATCACCCGCATCGTCCGCCGCCCGGTACGCGGCCTGGGCATCATCCAGCCCTACGTCCTCCGCCGAGCCGCCCCCACCCCCTGAGCCCGGTAGGGCGGCTAACCGGTGAAGCGGGCCGGAGGCGAGCTTCACCGGTTAGTTCGCCGAGCGATGGCGGCACTCGCGAGATCACGGTCGCGGGGCGAGCCGTGACTTGCGTCGTCCCTGCCGGGTCTCAGTCGACAGAGGGGTTGTGGCCCGGCGCTTCTGTGAGGCGCTGGAGGTAGTTCTGCTCGCCGAGCGCCTCGACGAGGCTCAGCTCGGTTTCGAGGTAGTCGACGTGCTGTTCCTCGTCGGCCAGGATGTCCTCGAAGATGCGGGCCGAGGTGACGTCGCCGCGCGAGCGCATCAGCTCGATGCCCGGACGGAGCCGGGCCACGGCCTCCAGTTCGATCTCCATGTCGGCCTTGAGCTGCTCGACGATCGTCTGCCCGATTCGGAGCGTCCCGATCTTCTGGTAGTTGGGGAGCCCCTCAAGGAAGAGAATGCGGTCGGTCAGCCGTTCGGCGTGCTTCATCTCGTCGATGGACTCTTCCCGGGTGTGCCTGGCCATCCGGGTGAAGCCCCAGTTCTCCTGCATCTTCGCGTGCAGGAAGTACTGGTTGATCGCGGTGAGCTCGGCCGTCAGCTGCTCGTTGAGCAGGCCGATGATGTCCTTGTCGCCTTCCATATCGCCCCATGTTTCCACGTCCGGGCGCGTGAGGACAGCACTAGACCCCCGCACGGCGCGTGTTCTTGGTCATGCGGCCGTTGCGAGGTGCCTGTTCTGGGCTGTCAGGCGGCGGTTTGCGGCAAGGGCCTCCTGGTGACGGGCTCGGGCTCGGACATGGGCTCCGGGTCCTCCACGGGGAGGACCGGGGACAGTGGACCGCCGGTGAGGGCGTCCACGAGCTCGCTGGCGGTGCGGTGCTCGCTGACCATGGCGTGCAGCCGCTTGGTGCACGATCCGCAGCCGGGCTGCATCCCGCAGGCCGCCCTGACCTCCTTGGCCGTGTTGCAGCCCCCGCTGGTCATGCAGCCGCGAACGTCGTCCTCCGTGACGGCGTTGCAAATGCAGACGTACATGGGTTGGGGGACCTCTCGTGCGGCGTTGGCTGGTCGCTATGGGGTCTGTCGTCCTGTTTGTGGTCTACCCCGCTTAGGGGCACCTCAATAAGGTAAGGCTCCCCTAAGGTAGCCGACGAATGTCCGATCTGGCCAGTGAGCCTCCGATCGGTGTGAGCCACTCCTCAGCGGGAACCATCCCGGTCGCGACGACGGGAGGGGCGGACGGGCATGGGTGTTCGCAGTGGTTGAGGCCGTGCCGACGGGCACCTACCGGCTCCAGTTGCGGGGCGACGGTCTTGGGTTCGCCGAGGCGGCGGAGCTGGCGCCCTACCTCGCCTCCCTGGGCGTCTCGCACGTCTACCTGTCGCCGGTGCTTCAGGCGGTGCCGGGCTCGACGCACGGTTACGACGTGATCGACCACGGGCGGATCTCCGGTGAGCTGGGCGGCCGGGAGGGACTGCGCGCCCTAGCGTCCCGGTACAGGGAATGTGGCCTCGGGGTGGTGATCGACATCGTGCCCAACCACATGGCCATTCCGGACCCCGTGACGCTCAACCGCCCGCTGGCGGCGGTACTGGAAGAGGGGCCAGGCTCCCCGTATGCCCGCTGGTTCGATGTGGACTGGGAGGCGGGCGGCGGAGGCATCGTGCTACCCGGGGACGGCGAGCCCAACTACCGCCGGTTCTTCGACATCTCCGGGCTGATCGCGCTGCGCCAGGAGGACGAGGAGGTCTTCGAGGCCACCCACGCGGTGCTCCTCGACCTGGTCGCCGAGGGCCTGGTGGACGGTCTGCGCGTCGACCACCCCGACGGCCTGGCCGACCCGCGCGGCTATCTGGGACGGCTCGCCGGGCGGGCCCCGGGACGCTGGATCCTGGTCGAGAAGATCACGGCCGGGGACGAGGAGCTGCCGCCCGACTGGGCCTGCGCCGGGACGACCGGGTACGACTCGCTCGGCATCGTCGGCGGGATCTTCGTCGACCCCGAGGGCGAGTTGCCGCTCTCGGCGGCCTACACGGCCGTGTCCGCCGACCCCCGGCCGTTCCCCGAGATCGAGCGGCAGTCCCGGCGGGACGCCGTGGCGTCCGGCCTCCATCCGGAGGTCGCGCGCCTGCACCGGGTGCTGCAACGGGCCCTCCCTGCCCCGGTGCCGTCCGAGCGGGCCTTGGTCGAGCTGCTGGTGGCCATGCCCGTGTACCGGGCGTACGTGATCCCGGGGGAGGAGCCCACCGACGACGCCATGGCCGTAGTTGACGCGGCCCTCCGAGGCGCGCGCTTGCAGGCGCCTGAACTTCACAAGGAACTGGACGTCCTCGCGCGCATGGTCCTGGGCATCGAGCCGGACGCCGAGGAGGACGCGCAGCGCGAGTTCGTGGTGCGGTTCCAGCAGACGTCCGCGCCCGTGGTCGCCAAGGGCGTCGAAGACACCGCGTTCTACCGCTGGTCCCGTATGGCGGCCCTCAACGAGGTCGGTGGCGACCCAGAGCGGTTCAGCGTGGGCCTGAACGACTTCCACGCGCACTGCGAACGGCTGGCGCGCGACTGGCCCCGCACCATGACGACGCTGTCCACGCACGACACCAAGCGCCAGGAGGACGTCCGCGCGCGCTTGGCCGTCCTGTCGGAGATCCCGGACCGGTGGGCGGCAGCGGTCGAGCGCTGGCGGAACGCCGACGGCTCACCTCTGGAGCCCGACCTGGAGTACCTGCTGTGGCAGACGCTGGTCGGCGCCTGGCCGCTCACCCAGGACCGCCTGGACGGCTACCTGCTCAAGGCCATGCGGGAGGCCAAGGGGCGCACGTCCTGGGCCGCCCCCGACACCGGGTACGAGGAGGCCGTCCTCGCCTACGCGGGAGGCGCCCTGGCCGACGCCGACCTGATCTCCGACCTGACCGGGTTCGTGGCGGCGCTGGAGCCGTACGCGCGGGCCAACATCCTCGGCCAGAAGCTGGTGCAGCTGACCATGCCGGGCGTCCCCGACGTCTACCAGGGCTGCGAGCTGCAAGCGCTGTCCCTGGTCGATCCGGACAACCGCCGTCCGGTCGACTACAAGCGGCGGGGCGCGCGGCTGGCCCGGCTGGACGCCGGCCTGCCCCCCGAAGACCTCGATGACGAGAAGCTCCTGGTCACCTCGCGCGCGCTGCGCGAGCGCCGCGCCCACCCCGAATGGTTCGGCGGCCCGTACGAGCGCGTGCCGGCGACCGGCCCGGCCGGTGCCCACGTGATCGCGTTCCGCCGGGGCGGGGCGCTGACCGTGGCCACCCGGCTCCGCGCCCGCCTCGAACACGCGGGCGGCTGGGACGGCACTCGTCTCGACACCGGGGGCGGGTCGTGGCGGGACGTGTTCACCGGTGAGGTTCACGAGGAGCCGCGCCTGGCGGACGCCCTGCGGACGCTTCCGGTCGCGCTCCTGATCGCGGAGGAAGGCGGGGGATGACGCGTTTCGAGGTGTGGGCGCCGGACGCGCGACGGGTCGAGGTGGCGGCCGGTGACCTGCGGGTTCCGGCCGTGAGTCGACCGTCGGGGCATTGGGAGGCGGAGGTTCCCGAGGCGGGGCACGGGACGGACTACGGCTTCGTCCTGGACGGGGGCGAGCCGCTTCCCGACCCCCGTTCGCCGTGGCAGCCGTTCGGCGCGCACGGGCTCAGCCGGGTGTACGAGCACGACCGCTTCGAGTGGAGCGACCACGACTGGCGGGGACGGCCGCTGCCCGGTTCCGTCCTGTACGAGATGCACGTGGGGACGTTCACCCCCGAGGGGACGCTGGACGCCGCCATCGAGCGCCTCGACTATCTGGTGGCCCTTGGCGTGGACGTGGTGGAGCTCATGCCCGTGGCCTCGTTCCCCGGGCGCCAGGGCTGGGGGTACGACGGCGTGCACCTGTGGGCCGTCCACGAGCCATACGGGGGCCCGGACGCGCTCAAGCGCTTCGTCGACATGGCCCACCAGCGCGGGCTGGCCGTCGTCCTGGATGTGGTCTACAACCATCTGGGGCCCAGCGGGAACACGCTGCGGAACTTTGGCCCCTACTTCACCGACGTCTACTCCACGCCGTGGGGCGACGCGGTGAACTTCGACCAGGAGGGCTCCGACGAGGTCAGGGCCTTCGTCGTCGAGAACGCGCTGACGTGGCTGCGCGACTTCCACCTGGACGGGCTGCGGCTGGACGCCGTCCACGCGATCGGCGACCGGAGCGCCGTGCACGTCCTGGAGGAGCTGGCCGTCGCGGTGGACGCCCTGGCGGCGCATCTGCGGCGCGATCTGTACCTGATCGCCGAGTCCGACCTGAACGACCCGGGGCTGGTCACGCCGAGGGAGGCGGGCGGACGGGGCCTGGCGGCCCAGTGGAGCGACGACTTCCACCACGCCCTGCACGCCGCGCTGACCGGCGAACGCCAGGGCTACTACGTCGACTTCGGCACCCTTGAGACTCTGAGCAAGGCTCTGACCAGGGTGTTCGTTCATGACGGCACGTGGTCGACCTTCCGGGGACGCCATCACGGCCGTCCGGTCGATGTCGCGCGCGTCCCCGCCCACCGGTTCCTGGGGTACCTCCAGAACCACGACCAGGTCGGCAACCGGGCATCGGGTGACCGGATCGCGCGGACGCTGTCCCCGGGGATGCTCAAGATCGGCGCGGCGCTGGTCCTGCTCGGGCCCTTCACACCGATGCTGTTCATGGGCGAGGAGTGGGCCGCCTCGACGCCCTGGTGCTACTTCACCGACCATGTCGAGCCGGAGCTGGCCCGGGCCGTCAGCCAGGGCCGCCGCCGCGAGTTCGAGCGGCACGGCTGGGACGGCGAGGTTCCCGATCCACAGGCTGTGGACACTTTCCGGCGCTCGGTCCTCGACTGGGCCGAACCGGGCAAGACCCACCATCGTGAGCTGCTCGAATGGCATCGCGCGCTGATCGCGCTGCGGCGGGCCCTGCCCGAACTGACCGATCCCGGCCTCACCGCGACGCGCGTCGAGTTCGACGAGGAGGCGCGCTGGCTGGTGATGTGGCGGGGCCGGATCCGCGTGGCGGCCAATTTCGGCCGCGGGCCCGTCCGTCTGCCGGTGGACGGGGAGCGGCTCGTCCTGGCGTCGGACCGGACCGTCCGGCTTGACCGGGACGAGGAGAAAGCCTCGGGCGCGGGCCTCCTGCTAACCGGGGCATCCATGGCGATTCTGGAACAAACCAGACAAAGGCCGTAACGGACGAGCGACGTCCCGGCCGCGCGCGGTGACGATTTCGTGCCGGGCTTCGGTGCCCACTGTGGGATTCAGTGGGAAGTGTCCGTATTCGAGGATGTACTACGAGTGGCAAACCACAGGTCAAGAGCGCGGCGGCTGCCGGGCAACGTTCGTGAATGGCCATACGATCGGGTCATGACCTCAGTACTGCTCGCCGAGGACGACACGTCCATCTCCGAGCCTCTCGCCCGTGCGCTGCGCCGCGAGGGGTACACCGTCGAAGTCAGCCCGGACGGCCCGCAGGCTCTGGAGCGGGCTCTGGGGGGCGGCGTGGACCTCATCGTCCTCGACCTCGGGCTGCCCGAGCTCGACGGGCTTGAGGTGGCGCGCCGGGTCCGCGCGGAAGGGCACGGCGTGCCCATCCTGATCCTGACCGCCCGGGCCGACGAGGTGGACACCGTCGTCGGACTGGACGCCGGTGCCGACGACTACGTCACCAAGCCGTTCCGCCTGGCCGAACTGCTCGCCCGTGTCCGGGCCCTGCTGCGGCGGGGCAGCACCGAGACGCCGATCGTGCAGGGCGTGCGGATCGACGCCGAGTCGCGCCGCGCCTGGATGGGCGAACAGGAACTCCAGCTGACCACCAAGGAGTTCGACCTGCTGCGCGTCCTGGTCCGGGACGCGGGCAAGGTCGTGACCCGCGAACAGATCATGCGCGAGGTGTGGGACACCAACTGGTGGGGTTCCACCAAGACGCTCGACATGCACATTTCCTGGCTGCGCCGCAAGCTCGGCGACGACGCCGGCAGCCCGCGCTACATCACCACCGTGCGCGGCGTCGGCTTCCGATTCGAACGCGGCGACTAGCGCAATCCGCCGTGGTCACGCCGTTCGCCCGGCGGGCTTCCCGAGAGCCCGCGGGGAGAGCTGCGTGATCATGGCTTCACCCTCGAAGGAGCCCTGATGAGGCGCCGACTGCTCCTGTCGACGCTCGCTGTGGCGGTCGTGGCGATCCTGTTGCTGGGCATCCCCCTCGCCTACGCCACCAACAAGCTCATCTACGAGGAGGCCCGCCAGTCGCTGGACCGCGAGGCGTCCTCCATTCTCGGCGGTGTCGGCTTCAGCATGGAGTCGCGCCAGCCGATCACCAACGAGAAGATCTCCCAGGAATACCCGGGACGCTTCATCGTCATCACCATGCCCGACAACCAGGTTGTCACCGCCGGGACCCGCCCCCCCAAGGGCGCCGAGCTGCTCACGGCGTCCGGCACCGCGGGCGGCGTGCACGTCCAGGTCTCCCAGCTGGCCGAGGAGGTCCAGGACGAGGCCCTGCGGCTGATGCTGCTCATCGGCAGCCTGGCCGCGCTGGGCGTGGCCGTCACCGTCGGGCTGGCGATGTTCCAGGCCCGCAAGCTCACCCTGCCGCTGATCGACCTGGCCGAGACCGCCGACCGGCTCGGCACCGGCAACGCCCGTCCGCGCCGCCGCAGGTACGGCATCGCCGAGGTCGACCGCGTCGCCGAAGTGCTCGACCGCAGCGCCGTCCGGATCGCCGACCTGCTGGCCTCCAGCCGCGAGTTCGCCTCCGACGCCAGCCACCAGCTCCGCACGCCCCTGACCGCGCTGTCGATGCGGCTGGAGGAGATGATCGAGGCCGCCGAGTACCCCGACGTCGTCCGGGAGGAGGGCGCCGCCGCGCTCGCCCAGACCGAGCGCCTGGTCGCCGTCGTCGAGCAGCTGCTGGCCCGCGCCCGGCACGACCGCACCGGCGCCGCCGTCGCCGCTCCGATCGACGACATCCTCACCCAGCAGGTCGAGGAGTGGCGGCCCATCTTCCGCCGCGACGGGCGCGACGTGACGATCACCGGCGCGACCGAGCTGACCGCCCTCACCAGCCCCGAGGGCCTCTCCCAGATCATCGCGACCCTGCTGGACAACTCGCTGGTGCACGGCTCGGGCACGGTGACGATCAGGACCAAGCTGGGCGCGAGCTCGGTGGTGGTCGAGGTCGGCGACGAGGGCCCCGGCATCCCGCCGGAACTGGAGAACCGGATCTTCGAACGCAGCGTCAGCAGCGGCACCGGAACCGGGCTGGGCCTCTACCTGGCCCGCTCCCTCGCGGTGGTGGACGGCGGCCGCCTGGAGCTCATCCAGGCCCGCCCGGCGGTGTTCGGAGTCTTTCTGCGCCAGACGTCCGAGGCCCGACTCGCCGAAGAACGCGTCGTCATCGGCCCTGCTTAACGGCCGTACCCCACCGCAGCCCCGGCCGCGCTGGGGCTCAGGGGCGGGTGGTGAACTCAGCGTAGCCCGGGGTGGGCTGGTCGTTGATGGGGCGGCCGAGGTCGTGGGAAAGGGTGCGGGCGCTCTCCTGCGGCTGCGCGGCCTCGGGGAGGCCGGAGTGGTCGACCTGGGGGGCGTCGGCGGGCAGGAACACCCAGCGCTTGTAGGCCCAGTAGCGGAACAGGGTCGCCGCGCCGGTGCCGACGATCAGCGAGCCGTTGTAGGCAAGCGGGCCCTGGAGGTCGAGGACGAACTTGGTGAAGCCCTGGAACAGCCAGGTGATCACCAGTCCGATGGCGTTGAGCGCGAAGAACAGGACGTACTCGCGGCCCATCCCGCTCTGCTCGCGGTGCCGGAACGTCCAGTACCGGTTGGCGGCGTAGGCGAACGTGGTGGCGATCACCGTGGCGATGCCGGTGGAGGTCAGCTCGCCCACACCGAACCCGATGTGCAGCACGTTGCCGACGCCGAAGGTGATCACGAAGGCGACCGCGCCGACGCTGCCGAACTTCGCGAGCTCGTGCACGAGGTGCTCGAATCGCTTGTAGAGGTTGGCGACCAGGCTCACGAAGGGGGACCGTCCTTCCGGACTGCTACGGCTTCTGCGCCACGGCTGTTGTTTGAGATCTGCGACGGCCGTGGAGGCACAACGAGGATAGACGCATGTGGCCCCCGGGATGTCGCACATGAACGTTTAACGGTACCCGGACCATTCCCTTGCCCCAGGACATCACGGTCACACTCCTTCCGACGCACGGGCCGCCGAGTTCGTTCACCACGGCCCGCCAGATAGCCTTCTGCGCGTGAGAGATCCAGCTCAGATGCCTGTCGTGGGCATGGCGGGAGGCGGCCAGCTGGCCCGGATGACCCAGCAGGCGGCCATCGCGCTCGGCGTGTCGCTGCGGGTGCTCGCGGCCGCTTCCAACGACTCGGCCGCCCGCGTCGTGGCCGACGTCCGGGTCGGCGACGACCGCGCCGCCGACGACCTCCAGGCGTTCGCCAAGGGCTGCGACGTGGTCACCTTCGACCACGAGCACGTTCCGGGCGACCATATCCGCGCCGTCGAGGCGTCCGGCGTGCCCTGCCGTCCGGGGGCGGACGCGCTGAGGCACGCGCAGGACAAGATGGTCATGCGCGAGCGGCTCAGCGCCCTCGGGGCGCCCTGCCCGGCCTTCGCCCGCGTCCCGGCGTCCGACCCGGAGGGGTTCCTGGCGGAGTTCGGCCGCCAGCACGGCTGGCCGCTGGTCCTCAAGGCCACCCGGGGCGGCTACGACGGCAAGGGCGTCTGGGTGATCTCGTCCCCGGACGAGGAGCGCGACCTGCTCACCCGGGGCGTCGACCTGATGGTCGAGCAGCATGTGACCTTCCGCCGCGAGCTGGCGGCGCTGGTGGCACGTTCCCCGTATGGGCAGGGAGCTGCCTACCCGATCGTCGAGACCGTCCAGGAGGGCGGGATCTGCGTCGAAGTGATCTCCCCGGCCCCCGGGCTGGACGGCGATCTGGCCGCCGAGGCGCAGCGCCTGGCCCTCGGCGTCGCCGAGAAGCTCGGCGTCACCGGGCTGCTGGCGGTCGAGCTGTTCGAGACCGCCGAGGGCGGCCTGCTGGTGAACGAGCTGGCCATGCGGCCGCACAACTCCGGCCACTGGACGATCGAGGGCGCCCGCACCTCCCAGTTCGAGCAGCACCTGCGCGCCGTCCTCGACCTTCCGCTCGGCTCCACCGAACCCACCGCGCCCTTCACCGTGATGGCCAACGTCCTCGGGGGCGACGACCCCGACGTGTACGCCCGCTACTTCCACGTGATGGCGCACGACCCGGGGGTCAAGGTGCACTTCTACGGCAAGGACGTCCGTCCGGGCCGCAAGATCGGCCACGTGACCGCGCTCGGCGGCGACCTCGCCGAGACCCGCGAGCGCGCCCGCCACGCGGCCGACTACCTGCGATGGGGGAAGCGATGATCGGCGTGGTCATGGGCAGCGACTCGGACTGGCCGGTCATGCGCGCCGCCGCCGAGGTCCTGGACGAGTTCGGCGTCGCCTACGAGGCCGACGTCGTCTCCGCCCACCGGATGCCCCGCGACATGATCGCCTACGGCGAGGAGGCCGAGGGCCGCGGCCTGCGCGTGATCATCGCGGGCGCGGGCGGTGCCGCGCACCTGCCCGGCATGCTCGCCTCGGTCACCCCGCTGCCGGTCATCGGCGTCCCGGTGCCGCTGAAGTACCTGGACGGCATGGACTCTCTGCTCTCGATCGTCCAGATGCCGGCGGGCGTCCCGGTCGCGACCGTCGCCGTCGGCGCCGCCCGCAACGCCGGCCTGCTGGCCGTCCGCATCCTGGCGACCTCCGACGAGGCCCTCCGCGAGCGCATGAAGGCGTTCCAGGAAGACCTCTACGCCCAGGCCAAGGCCAAGGGCGCCCGCCTGCGCGAATCCCGTTAGCGGCGCAGCGCCCACTCCACGGCGGGGCAGCGGTTCATGACGACGTCCAGACCGGCGTCCCGGGCGCGCCGGGCGGCCGCGGGGTCGATCACCTGGAGCGGGAGCCAGACGGCCTTGGCGCCGGCGGCGATGGCCTCGTCCACCACGGCGCCCGCGTGCTCGGTCCGGCGGTACACGCCGACGACGTCGATCTCGTCCGGGACGTCGGCGAGCGCCGCGTACCCGGGTTCGCCCAGCACGGTCGCGCCTTCGGGATGGACGGGGACGATGCGCTTGCCGCGCTGCTGCATCAGCCTGGCCTGGTTGTGGACCTCCCGATCGGGGTTGTCGCCCAGGCCCACGAACGCCCAGGTCTTCGTCTCGTTGAGCAGCCGCCGGATCACGTCCTGGTCCGCGAAGTCATCAGCCATGCCCGTCACAACAGCGTCCGAGCCCCGGACCTTCCCGTTCAGGGACGTCCCAGCGCGCGGTAGTGCCACCCCGCCGCCCGCCACCGCTCGGGGTCGAGCGCGTTGCGTCCGTCCACGATGTTCCGCTCCGCCACGACCTCGCCGATCTCGGCCGGGTCCATCTCGCGGAACTCGGCCCACTCGGTGAGCAGCAGCACGACATGCGCGTCGCGGACGGCGTCCAGGGCCGAGTCCCCGTAATCGAGGTCCGGCTGGGCGCGCCGCGCGTTGCCCATCGCCCGCGGGTCGTAGACGGTGACCTTGCCGCCCTGCTCGCGGATCGTGACCGCCACGTCCAGCGCGGGGGAGTCGCGGATGTCGTCGGAGTTCGGCTTGAACGCCGCGCCGAGGACGCCGACCGTCCGCCCGACGAACGAGCCGCCGAGCAGGATGCGGGCCAGCTCGACCATCCGGATCCGGCGGCGGATGTTGATCTCGTCCACCTCCCGCAGGAACGTCAGCGCCTGGTCGGCGCCGAGCTCGCCCGCGCGGGCCATGAACGCCCGGATGTCCTTGGGCAGGCAGCCGCCCCCGAACCCTAGCCCGGGCCCGAGGAACTTGCCGCCGATCCGGTCGTCGTGCGACAGCGCCTCCGACAGCTTGGTGACGTCGGCGTGGGCCGCCTCGCAGACCTCCGCCATCGCGTTGATGAAGGAGATCTTGGTGGCCAGGAAGGCGTTCGCGGCCACCTTCACCAGCTCGGACGTGGCGTAGTCGGTCACGATGAACGGCGTCCCGGCGTCGGTCATCGCCGAGTACACCCGCCGCAGGATCGCCTCGGCGGGCCCCTCGGTCACGCCCACCACGATCCGGTCCGGACGCAGGGTGTCCTGGACGGCGAACCCCTCCCGCAGGAACTCGGGATTCCAGGCCAGCACCGCCTCCGGCGGCAGCCGCTCGGCCAGCCGCGCCGCCGTCCCCACCGGGACGGTCGACTTCCCCACCACCAGACAGGGCCGGTCGATCACGGCGGCCAGCGCGTCGAAGGCCGCGTCCACATACCTCAGGTCGGCGGCGTACTCCCCGGCCTTCTGGGGCGTCCCCACACACACGAAATGGACGTCGCCGAACCGCGCCACCTCCTCATACGACGTCGTGAACCGCAGCCGCCCACTGGCCAGCCCCCGCCTCAGCACGGGTTCGAGCCCGGGCTCGTAGAAGGGCACCTCCCCGGCCGCCAGCAGGGAGATCTTCCGCTCGTCGGCGTCCAGCCCCAGGACCTCGTAGCCGAGCTCGGCCATGCACGCGGCGTGCGTGGCTCCCAGGTAGCCGGTGCCGATCACCGTCAGCCGGTGGATCACGACGCACCTCCCTTTCCCGTTGGATGACCGATACCCGCCAGAACGTCCCCTGAGTACTCACGGGTAGCATGCGCGCTATGAGTCCCGACTTTCCTACGTACGCCCCGTCCGAGGAGCACGAGCTCCTCAGGCAGACGGTGCGCGAGCTCGCCGAGGCCAAGATCGCTCCGCACGCCGCGGAGGTCGACGAGGAGTCCCGCTTCCCGCAGGAGGCGCTGGACGCGCTGGTGCGGAACGATCTGCACGCGGTGCACGTGCCGGAGACCTACGGCGGCGCCGGGGCCGACGCCCTGGCCACCGTGATCGTGATCGAGGAGGTCGCCCGCGCGTGCGGCTCGTCCTCGCTCATCCCCGCGGTCAACAAGCTGGGCACCGTCCCGGTCCTGCTGGCCGGCGGCGACGACATCAAGAAGAAGTACCTCACGCCCGTCGCCAAGGGCGAGGCCATGTTCTCCTACGCCCTCTCCGAGGCCGAGGCGGGCAGCGACGCCGCGGGCATGAAGACCCGCGCCGTCCGCGACGGCGACCACTACGTGCTCAACGGCGCGAAGATGTGGATCACCAACGCCGGGGTGTCGGACTACTACACCGTCATGGCCGTGACCGAGCCCGGCCAGGGCGCCCGCGGCATCTCCGCCTTCGTCGTCGAGAAGTCCGACGAGGGCGTCTCCTTCGGCCCCAAGGAGAAGAAGCTCGGCATCAAGGGCTCTCCGACCCGCCAGGTCATCCTGGAGAACGTCCGCATCCCCGCCGACCGCATCATCGGCGGCGAGGGCACCGGCTTCAAGACCGCCCTGGCCACCCTCGACCACACGCGCATCACCATCGCCGCCCAGGCCCTCGGCCTCGCCCAGGGCGCCCTCGACTACGCCATCGGCTACGTCAAGGAGCGCAAGCAGTTCGGCCAGGCCATCGGCGACTTCCAGGGCGTCCAGTTCATGCTGGCCGACATGGCCATGCGCCTCGAAGGCGCCCGCCAGCTCACCTACCACGCCGCCATCAAGTCCGAGCGCGCCATGCACGGCGAGAAGGTCCCCGACCTCACCTTCGTCTCCTCGGCCTGCAAGTGCCTGGCCTCCGACGTCGCCATGGACGTCACCACCGACGCCGTCCAGCTCCTCGGCGGGTACGGCTACACCCGCGAGTTCCCCGTAGAGCGCATGATGCGCGACGCCAAGATCACGCAGATCTACGAGGGCACCAACCAGATCCAGCGCATGGTCATGGCCCGCCAACTCCTCAAGTAGTCCGTCACCCGCGAGAACCCGCCTCTCCCCGTACTCGGGCAGGGGCGGGTTCGCTTTCAGGGCAGGCGGCCGGCGATGCGGGTGAGAAGGGCGCTGAGCAGGGCCATCTCCTCGCGGCCGACGACGGAGTCGAGGTGGTCCCACTCGCGCTCGATCGTCGCGGAGAGCGCGGCGTGCTCGTCGCGGCCGCGCGGCGTCAGGAAGACCAGCACCCTGCGCCGGTCGGCGTCGTCGACGCGGCGGTGGACCCGGTTGGCGGCCACCATGCGGTCGATCAGCTTGGTGAGGGTCGGGGGCGGCAGCAGCGCGTACTCCGCGATCTCGGTCATCGCGTGGCCGCGTCCGTCGCCCAGCAGCGACAGCACCCGCCATTCGTCGACCGAGCAGCTCAAGGCCGCGGCCAGCCGTCCCGCCACACGTCGTTCGACCAGCGCGAGCAGCCGGGCGAGGTCTCGCTCGCGCGCTCCGGTACCTGTTGCCTCCATCGGTGTTCCGAGGGTACCGTTCACAGACGAATTATTCATCCCTCAAGCATTTAGCGGTCCAGCGATGGTCTCGGTCGGCGCCACGTCCAGTCCGGAGACGCTCACGGTCGCGCTGGTGGTGCCCCTCCAGGGCCCCGCGGGGATTTTCGGCCCCTCCTGCGAGCTGTGCGCCCGGCTCGCCGTCGAGGAGGTCAACCAGGACCACGGCGTGCTCGGCCGCGAAGTGCGCCTCGTGGTGGTGGACGGCGGCGCCCCTCCGCACCAGGTGGCCGACGAGGTCGACGCCCTGCTCTCAGCCGGTACCGTCCAGGCCGTCACGGGCTGGCACATCTCCGCGGTGCGCGAGGTGGTCGCCCCCCGCATCGCGGGCCGGGCACCCTACGTCTACACACCGCTGTACGAGGGCGGCGAGCGCGCACCCTGGGTTTTCCTCACCGGGGAGACGCCGGGCCGGCAACTGCGTCCCGCACTGAGCTGGTTCGCCGCGGAACTCGGTGTCCGGCGCTGGGCCATCGTCGGCGACGACTACGTCTGGCCGAGACGCTCGGCCCGAGCGATCCGCTCCTACCTCGACGCCCTCGGCGGCGAGCTGTGCGCGGAGTTCTTCGTCGGCCTCGGCACCCAGGACTTCGACCAGGTGCTCGACCAGCTGAAACGCAGCGACTGCGACGGCGTCCTGATGCTGCTGGTCGGCGATGACGCGGTCGCGTTCAACCGGGCCTTCGCCCGCGCCGGCCTCGACCAGATCAGGTTCAGCCCGCTCATGGACGAGAACATGCTGCTGGCGACCGGGGCCGACAGCACCCGCGGCCTGTTCGCCGCGGCGGGGTACTTCGAGTCGCTGCCCACCATCGACAGCCTGGACTTCGGCGCCCGCTACCACGGCCGCTTCGGCCCGGACGCCCCCGTCCTCAACAGCCTGGGCGAATCCTGCTACGAGGGCGTCCGCCTGTTCACCGAGCTCGCCCGCCGAGCCGACAGCCTGGACGTCCGCCGCATGACCGCGCTCTCGGACGGCCTGGGCTACGACGGCCCCCGAGGGCCGGTCGAAGTGCGCGACCGCCACCTGCGCCAACGCGTCTTCCTGGCCGCCGCCGACGGCCTCCAGTTCGATGTGATCCACCGTCTGTGCTGACTTCAACCCCGTCAATCAGCTAGCGCGCTCCGCACACCGCCCACGACTACCTGGCGAGTCCCGGGGCTGCGCCGCACGCGACCTTTCGCGCGGCCAGTCGTCGTGCGCGTGGGTTGTGGGCGTTTTGGTGGTGGGGCTGGGGTCGGGGCGGCGGGATCGAAGTGGCGGAGGCATGGGCATTGACGAATCCTTCCTGAGGAAATACTTTCTGTAGAAAGTAATTGGGAGGCCGTCATGGTGATGTACCGGTATCGCTGCTCCGGGTGCGGGTTCTTCGATCTCGCGCTGCCCATGGGGGAGGCGGGGGCTCGGGAGCGCTGCGCCGAGTGCGGTGGTGAGGGGCGGCGGGTCTTCACCGCTCCGTCGCTCACGCGTCCGGGCAGCCCGATGGTCCGGATGCTGGACGCGCAGGAGGCCAGTGCGCATGAGCCTCGGGTCGTGAGCCGGTCGGCGGAGCCGCGTCGTCCTTCGCCCGGCGATCCGCGTCACGCCCTGTTGCCGCGGCCTTGAGGAGGCGGGCATGGGAAGCGTGGGCCTGCTGTACGTGGGCGCGGTGCTCTTCGTCAACGGCTTGATGCTGCTGGGCCGGGTCGAGGCGCGGGCGGCGGCGGTCCTGAATCTGTTCGTGGGGACGTTGCAGGTCGTCCTGCCGACGATCGCGCTCGTGGTGGCGGGGGACGACCTTGCCGCGATCACCGCGGCGTCCGGTGTCTACCTCTTCGGGTTCACCTACCTCTACGTCGGGATCGGGCTTCTGACCGGACTCGACACCACCGGGGTCGGCTGGTTCTCGCTGTTCGTGTCCCTGTCGGCCCTCGTTTTCTCGGCCGTGAGCTTCTTCGACCTGCGCGACCATCCGTTCGGGGTCATCTGGCTGTGCTGGTCGTTCCTTTGGTTCCTGTTCTTCGTGGTGCTCGGCCTCAAGCGGGAGGAGTTCGCCCGCTACACCGGCTGGGTGACGCTCGTCCAGGCCGGAGGCACGACGACTCTTCCAGCCTTCCTGCTCCTGACCGGCAACTACACCACCTCGGCCTGGCTCGCCGTTGTCATCGGGGTCTGCGCGATCGTCGTGTTCGCCGCCCTGTGGGTCATGGCCCGACCCCGTATCGAAACCGCGTGAAACTCTCTTACGGAGGCACAGATGCCCGAAGTCGTCTTCAGCGTCGACCAGGCCCGTTCGATGCGCGACCAGTCCACGCCCGGCCACAACCGGTGGCACCCCGACATTCCCGCCGCCGCGACCGTGCGGCCGGGGTCGGAGTTCCGTGTGGAGTGCCGCGAGTGGACCGACGGCCAGATCGGCAACAACGATTCCGCCAACGACGTGCGCGATGTGAACCTGGCGCCCTGTCACATGCTGAGCGGTCCGATCGCCGTGGAGGGCGCCGAGCCCGGTGACCTCCTGATCGTCGACATCCTCGACATCGGTCCCGTCCCGCAGGAGACCGGGTCCGTGCCCGGCCAGGGCTGGGGTTACACGGGCATCTTCGCCAAGCAGAACGGCGGCGGCTTCCTCACCGACCATTACCCGGACGCCTACAAGGCCATCTGGGACTTCCACGGCCAGCAGGCGACCTCCCGGCACATCCCGGGTGTGCGCTTCACCGGCATCACCCACCCCGGCCTGTTCGGCACCGCGCCGTCCGTGGAACTGCTGGCCCGGTGGAACGCGCGGGAACGGGCACTGATCGCCACCGATCCGGACCGGGTGCCGCCGCTGGCGCTGCCGCCCCTGACCGACGGGGTGCTGGCCGGGACGCTCACCGGGGACGCCCTGGCGAAGGTGGGCGCCGAAGGAGCTCGTACGGTCCCGCCCCGTGAGAACGGCGGCAACCACGACATCAAGAACTTCACCCGGGGCGCGCGCGTCTTCTACCCCGTCCACGTGCCCGGTGCGCTGCTGTCCGGGGGCGATCTTCACTTCAGCCAGGGGGACGGCGAGATCACCTTCTGCGGCGCCATCGAGATGGGCGGCTTCATCGACTTCCATGTCGACCTGATCAAGGGCGGCATGGAGAAGTACGGCGTCACCAACAACCCGATCTTCATGCCCGGCAACGTGGAGCCGAGCCACAGCGAGTTCCTGTCGTTCATCGGGATCTCGGTGGACCACGCGACCGACACCAACTACTACAACGACGCCACGGTCGCGTACCGCAACGCCTGCCTCAACGCGATCGAGTACCTCAAGACCTTCGGCTACAGCGGCGAGCAGGCCTACCTGCTGCTGGGCGCCGCGCCGATCGAGGGACGCGTCAGCGGCGTGGTCGACATCCCCAACGCCTGCTGCTCGCTGTACCTGCCCACGTCCATCTTCGACTTCGACATCCGCCCGACCGCCGACGGTCCGCGCCGGGCCGACCGCGGCGGCTGCGCGGTCTCGTCCTGAGGACGATCGGTGACCCACGAGACCCTTGATCTGGGCGACTTCACCCTCCAGGGCGGTGCGACCCTGCGCGGGGCCCGGCTCGCGTACAGGACCTACGGGACCCTGGACGCCGACCGCGGCAACGCCATCGTGTACCCCACCTGGTACTCGGGACGGCACTGGGAGAACGAATGGCTCATCGGCCCGGGCATGGCGCTCGACCCGGACCGCTACTTCATCATCGTCCCCAACATGCTGGGCAACGGCCTGTCCAGCTCACCCAGCAACACGCCGCCCCCGTATGACCGGGCCCGCTTCCCCCACGTCACCATGTACGACAACGTGGCCGCCCAGCACCGCCTGGTCACCGAGCACCTCGGCATCGAGCGCCTCCGCCTGGTGACCGGCTGGTCCATGGGTGCCGGGCAGACCTACCAGTGGGCCGTCAGCCATCCCGACATGGTCGAGCGCATCGCCCCGTTCTGCGGCTCGTCCCGGACGAGCCCGCACAACGTGGTGTTCCTCGAGGGTGTGAAGGCGGCCCTGACGGCCGACGCGGATTTCGCCTCCGGCTGGTACGAGAAACTCCCGGTGACGGGCCTGCGCGCGATGGCCCGCGTCTATGCCGGCTGGGGTTTCTCGCAGGCCTTCTACTGGGATCACCTCTACACCCAGATGGGCTATTCCTCCCTGGAGGACTTCCTGATCGGCTTCTGGGAGGGTTTCTTCCTCGACGACCGCGACCCCAACAACCTGCTGGCCATGCTGTGGACGTGGCAGAACGCCGACGTGGGCAGGACCCCCGGCTTCGACGGCGACACCGCGGCGGCCCTTTCCTCGATCAAGGCCCGTGCCCTGGTCATGCCCGCCGAGAAGGACCTCTACTTCCCGCCCGAGGACGAGGCCTGGGCGGCACGGCACATTCCGAACCGCGAACTGCGCGTCATCCCCGGCGTCTGGGGCCACTTCGCCGGAGGCGGAGTGAACCCGGCGGACACCGCGTTCATCGACCGTGCTCTCCAGGACCTCCTTTCGGCCTAGTTGAGAGGAAGGCCCGCTCAGCGTTGGGTGGTGAGGAAGGAGCGGATCAGGCGGTGGCGGGAGAACTCGCCCAGGGAGGTCAGGCGGGCCAGTTCGTCGGGGATGAGGCGTTCCCAGGTGGGGCGTTGTTCCCAGGGGAAGGCTTCGGCGACGGCGCGGTTGACGGACAAACCGCGGGCGCGGGCGTGCTGGGCGCGGTCGGACAGGCCCTGGAGGAAGTGGAGTTTGGCCTCCATGACGCGGCGGGGGTCCTCGCGGACGACGACGCCGGGCAGGTCGGGCACGTCGGGACGCAGGGTGTGGACGCGGCCGTGGCCCTCGACCATCAGGTCGAAGTCCAGGGTCAGCAGATGCCGGAGGGTGGCCATCCAGGCCGTCCCGTCGGTCTCGTTGTTGGACGCGGAGAAGTAGGTGTCGATGAAGGTGTCGCCGACCAGCAGGACGCGCTGCTCGCGGTCGTGCAGGACCACGTGGTCGCTGCTGTGCCCGGGGGCGGGGATGACGTCCAGGCGTCCGCCGGGGAAGGGGATGCCTTCGCTGGAGTCGTGGACGTCGCCGGTGATGGGCGCGGGGGTTCCGAACGCGAAGTCGCGTACGGGGGGAAGCCTGGCCGGTGCGCGGAGCTGCTCGGTCACCGAGGCGGACAGGTGGAGTGAGGCCCCGAGGCGGTCCGCCGCCCAGCGGAGGTTGCCGGTGTGCTCCTCGTGCGCGTGGGTGGCGGTCACGGCGGTGACGGGACGCGCCGTGAGGTGGGTTCGCAGGGACCGGCGCATCCTGACCGAGCCCGGGTCGATCAGGACGCCTCGGTACCAGACCGCGGCGAAGCGCTCGCCGAACAGGAGCGGGACGAGGTCGGCCGTGGGGGCGCCCAGGAACCACAGTTCGAGGTGGTCGTCCACGAGGGTGAACCGGCGGCGGCGGGTCCTGGTGAAGTCGCGTATGTGGCGCGACTGCTCCCTGGCCGTGGTGACGGCGGCTTGTGGGAGCCATCGGAACATGCCGAGGGTGTAGCCGCTCCAGAACCCCACCGCGCCATCTTTGAACATGTTCAAACGGTAGGACCGCGTAGGGACGGTGTCCACCCCTGCGCGGGTGTCAGGGTTCGGAGTACCCCCTCCACGCGGTGATGTGGACGGGGTTGCAAGGCTTGATGGGGCCGCGCCCTAGGTAGGTGTGGCTTTGGGGAACTCCGAGGGTGCCCGAACGGGGAAGGCTGGTCTGCCTGGGCCTGGGCTTGTCCTTGAGGTCTCTGGGGTTGAAGGAGAGGGACCAGACGAGTGTTTGGCCGGGCCTGATGTCCTTCGGCTGGACGTAGAAGACCCAGTCCTTGACCCTCTTGGGGTACTTGCTTTCGTCGGCGCTGGCGTAGGGGTGCTCGACGACCATCGGCTGGCGGTCCATCGAGTCGTCCACCGGCATGGTCAGGCTGGTGCAGCGGTGTTCCTCGGGGACGTAGGTGATCAGGGAGCGCACGCCGAGCTCGGCGAGCCTGCGCTGGAGGCCGGGGGCGTCGGTGAACTCGCGGATGGTCACCTTGATGCGGCCGTCGCTCAGGCGCTCGGCCGCGTAGGCCCTCTCGGGTGGGGTGTCGCCGCCCATGAACACGGGGGCCAGGACGGCCGCCGTGGTGGTGGCCGCGATGACGGTGGCGAGGGCGAAGTAGCGGCGGCGCTTGCGGGTGGGACGTGGGGTGAACTCGGCCGTCAGGCGGGCGCGGGCGGTGATGACCGCGTCCGGGGTGGGGGACGGCCGGCTGCGGTGGTGGGCGCGCAGGCTGTTCAGGTCTTCCATCATTCGTCTCCCTCGCGCAGGGCGATGCGCAGGTGGCGGCGGGCTCGGTGCAGGCGTGAGCCGACGGTTCCGGACGGGACGCCGAGGGCCTGGCCGACCTCGTCGTAGCTCATCTCGCTGTAGGCGACCAGGAGGAGGACGTCGCGGTCGCACGGAGCCAGTTCCGCCAGGGCGGCGGCTACGTGGGGGCGCATCTGCTCGGTGGTCAGCTGGTCGTTGATCTCGTCGGTGCCGCCGTCGTGGCCGGGATCGGCCGGGGCGCGCATGAGGAGGCGGTAGGCGCGCTTCTCGGTGCGGCGGTGCCGGTGGACGAGGTTCGTCGCGATTCCGTACAGCCAGGGCCTGGCCACCGGGCGGTCGGCGTCGTAGCGGTCACGCTGGGCGAACGCGGCCAGGAAGGCCTCGGCGGCGACGTCGTCGGCGTGGTCGGCGCCCAGCCGGGACGCGACATACCGGTGGATCTCCGCGAAGTACCGGTCGAACAGCGCCGAGAAGACCTCCGGATCCGTCCTGGACCGGACGATCAGCGCGGCGTCACTCCGGTCGGGGGGCATCCCCGTGTCGGGGGTGGAGGTCGGGAGGGTGGTGGTCATACATGGGGGCCTTTCGAAAGGTGGCGCGAACACCTGTTGTTGCCCGCTCGCGTGCACCGTGTTCGCGAAGATTCTCACCTTTCTTGGTGCAACCGGTGCACTAGCAGCCCTTGACTCCGGTGGCAAGGGAGTCATGGGCATGATCATGTGTCTCGGGGGTCGCGGGACCTTGCTTGATCGCCAGATTCGGGAGCCCTCCCCGGCGCGGGCGGACAGAATGGCGGCGGTTGCTGTCCGTTCCGTCGTGGAAGGACCCGGTATGGAAGACACGCGAGCCCCGGCGGCCGTCGCCGTCGCCAACGCGTCGCTGCTCGGCGTCGGGTATCTGATGCTGGGACGGCATCTGCTCGCCGTCGTCACGGGGCTGGTCAGCCTGGTGCTCGTGATCCTTCTGGGAACGGTCGCCGAGTCGGTGTGGTTCGTGGTCGTGGTGCTGCTGTGGTGGATCGCGCTGATCGCGCACGGGTGGGTGCTGGCGCGTGGCGCTCGGGAGCCGTTGCGCGGGGGATGGGACGTCGCGCTCGGGTTCGCGGTCCCCGTCCTGCTGTTCGCCGGGTTGCTGCGGTTCGAGGCGTTCAGCGTCAAGGGCGACATCGACGACGCGCGCGGCGGTGGTGACTGCGCGAAGGCGGTGAAGGCGCAGGACGGCGTGTGGTTCGGTGTGCGCGCGGTCGATCCGGCGCAGGCCGCGCGGGGCGACGACACGGCCGAGGCGTGCAAGCGGCTGATTCTGGCCAGGGAAAGGCTCAGGACCGGGCTGACCGGCGACGCCGGGGCGCTCAGATCGGGCTTCGAGGGGCTCTCGTCGGTGCTGTCGGAGCTGCCCGGGCACCGGAAGATGGTCGAGGTCGTTCTGGACGGGTTCCTGCGCGGCCTGCCCGCCAAGAACCCCTGTGAGACGGTCGCGGTCACCGACTGGCTGCGGCAGCGGCGGGCGAGCGGGAACGCGCTCGACCGGGCGGCCGGGGTCGTCCCGCGGACGGAGCCCCCGGCGCTCGTCCAGTGCGGCGACAACCTGATGGCCGCCAAGGAGTGGGAGCAGGCCCGCACCAGGTATCAGGGGCTGCTCGATCGCTACCCGGCCTTCGAGAGCGCCGCCAAGGCCAAGGACGGAGTGTGGAAGGCCACCCTGGAGATCGAGCTGGCCAACGTCCGCAGGCTCCTCCAGGACGACACCGGCGGCACTCCCGAGTACTGCTCCAGCCCTGCCAAGTACAGCGGCGCCCCCGCTTACAAGAAGGGGACGAACCGCGCGCTCTTTTACGGGGACGACGAGTACACCAAGAAGCTCCCCGGCGGATGGAAGACCGACGACGTCACCAAGGCCGTGCTGGTGATCTGCACCGAGGACGCGGAGATGGGCAAGACCGTCCAGACCTGCCCCTACGAGAACAAGAGCCCCCTGTCCCTCGGCCGTCCGACCTATGTGAAGTTCCGCCGCGTCGCGATCCCGGTGAAGGCGTACGAGCTGCGCACCGGCAAGCTCGTGTCCGGCAAGCGGGTGGAGATCGAGGGGTCGAGCTGCCCCAGCAGGCTCCGGTACACCAGACCCTCGCTCGGCATCGACACCGGTCCGCCGAGCGAGGTGCATGTGAAGCCGTCCGACGGCGACATCCGCGAGGGGTTCGAATCGTTGGTCAACCGCTGATTTCCGCGCGTCTCGCGTGCGGGGAACGGGCAGTGCCGCGAGGCTGGTGACCTCCCGATCCTTCGTGATCAATTAGCCGGGCGGCCATCTGCGTCACCGCCGGACGCAGCGCGGGAGGTGTTGCCTGGGGCGGTCCTGTGCTGGAAGGAGCCTCACCGTGTCCGCACGTGCGCACATCGCCCGTCCCGCGACGGTGCTCGGCCTGCTGGCGACCCTGGTCGCCGGTACCGCCGTGCCCGCGCTGGCGGCGCCGCCCGACCCCGCCTCGCCCATCGCCAGGGACGCCGACCGGCTGCTGCTGCCCGCGCAGCGCGCCGACGGCCCCGCCGCCCTGGAGACCGACCGCAAGACCCGTCCGGTGGCGCCCGGCACGACGCTGACCTCGTTCGACCGGCTGGACGGCAAGGGCTGGCTCCGCGGCGACCAGCTCACCGTCGACCTCGGCGCCAAGGTCACCGCGGGCTACCTGTCGCCCGGACGGGTCTCGGCGGTCGAGCCGCTGTCCAAGCAGGCCGACCGGTCCGGCGCGATCGCCGGAGTGAACGGCGACTTCTTCGACATCAACGCCACCGGCGCCGCCAACGGGCCCGCCGTGGACGGCGGCAAGCTCGTCAAGTCCGGTAAGCCCGGATGGCCCGCCAGCACCGTGGGTGTGAGCGCCGAGGGCCTGGGCCAGATGGCCAACGTGTTCCTCGAAGGCGAGGTCACGCTCCCCGACGGCCGCAAGGTCGCGCTCAACCAGTTCAACGCGCACACCGTCCAGAAGGACGGGATCGGCGCCTTCACCTCGCTGTGGGGCACCGGCACGCGCGGCCGGTCGGTCGACGACGGCGCCCAGCGCGTGACCGAGGTGCTGGTGGTGGACGGCAGGGTCGACGCCGTCAACGACGCCCCGGGCCAGGGCGAGATCCCCGCCAACGCCTTCGTCCTGCTCGGCCGCGAGGGCGGCGGCGACACGCTGCGGGCGCTGAAGAAGGGCGACGCGGTCGCGATGGCCTACAAGCCGCGCTCGTCCGGCAAGGACGCCCGCTTCGCCGTCGGCGGCAACCAGACGCTGGTCGAGAACGGGACGATCCCCGCGCTCACCGACCCGGCGGCCCACCCCCGCACCGCGGTCGGGTTCTCGGCCGACGGCCGCCGGATGTTCATGCTGACGATCGACGGCCGCCAGGTCGACAGCCGCGGCGTGACGCTGGCCGAGATGGCCGCCCTGATGAAGGAGGCCGGGGCGCACAACGCCCTGAACCTGGACGGCGGCGGCTCGTCCACGCTGCTGGCCCGCGAGCCCGGCCAGTCGCGCGGGCAGGTCGAGAACCAGCCCTCGGACGGCGGCGAGCGCCCCACACCCAACGGGATCGGGCTGTACGCCAAGGGCAGCGGCAGGCTCACCGGGTTCTGGGTCGAGCCCGTCGCCGACCCGGTGAAGGCCCCCGGCGTCGGCCCGACCAGCGGCGGACGTCCCGACCGCGTCTTCCCCGGCCTCACCCGCAAGCTGGTGGCGCGCGGCCACGACGAGGCGCAGAGCCCCGTCGCGGCGAACCCGCGCTGGACCGCCCCCGGTTCCGAGGGGACGATCGACGCCGCGGGCGTCTTCCGCGCGCAGGTTCCCGGTGACATCAACGTCCGGGTCGCGCAGGGCAAGGCGCGCGGCGAGCTGAGGCTGACCGTGCTGAACCCGCTGGCCCGCGTCGGCGCCACCACCGACCGCGTCACCATCGGCGGGCAGGACGGACGCGGCGCCTTCGGCGTGGTCGGCTTCGACGGCGAGGGCTTCACCGCCCCGGTCGAGCCGTCGGACGCCAAGCTCACCTACGACACCTCGCTGCTGGACATCCGGCCCGGCGAGCACGGGACCTTCACCGCCACGCCCCGCAAGGCGTCCGGCTCGACGCTCGTCACGATCGACGTCAAGGGCCACAAGACCGCGCTGCCGGTCAGCGTCGGCCTGGAGGAGAAGACGATCGCCGACTTCGGCGACGGCGCCCAGTGGAAGTTCGGTTCGGCCCGCGCCACGGGCAAGGTCGAGCCGGTCGCCGAGGGCCACAACGGCCCCGGGCTGCGCCTGTCGTACGACTTCACCCAGTCGACCGCCACGCGCACGGCCTACGCCAACCCGCCCAAGCCGATCGAGGTCCCGGGTCAGCCGCAGGCGCTCGGCGCGTGGGTCCACGGCCACAACAAGGGCGAGTGGACGGCCTTCACCATCACCGACGCCAACGGGCAGACGTTCTCGCTCTACGGCCCCTACATCCGCTGGGAGGGCTGGCGCTACATCGAGATGCCGGTGCCGCAGTCGGTGGCGTTCCCCATCCGCGTGAACCGCTTCTACACGATCGAGACCGGCGCGAGCCGCCAGTACACCGGCGAGGTCCTGGTGGACGACCTGGTGGCCAAGGTGCCGCCGTCGGTCCAGACGCCCCCGGCGCAGCCGCAGCCCACCGACCCTCTGGTCATCCGGGACGGCACGGCCGACGGCCGCCGCTGGAAGTTCGCCGTCATGTCCGACGCGCAGTTCGTGGCCACCGACCCCGACAGCGAATGGGTCAGGCGCGCGCGGCGCACCCTGCGCGAGACCCTCGCCGCCAAGCCCGACTTCCTGGTGATCAACGGCGACTTCGTCGACACCGGGTACGCGGCCGACTTCGCCCTGGCCAAGAAGATCCTGGACGAGGAGCTCGGCGGCAAGCTGCCGTACTACTACGTGCCGGGCAACCACGAGGTCTACGGCTCGGGCACCATCGAGAACTTCCGCAAGGTGTTCGGCCCGCCCTCGCGCACCTTCGACCACAAGGGCACCCGGTTCGTCCTGCTGGACAGCTCCACGGGCACCTACCGCACCAGCTCGTTCGACCAGCTGCGCATGCTGAAGAGCGCCCTGGACACCGCCCGTGCCGACGCGAGCGTCGAGTCGGTCATGGTCTTCGGCCACCACCCGGCCCGCGACCCGCTGCCGAGCAGGAACAGCCAGCTCGCCGACCGCAAGGAGGCCGCGCTCCTGGAGCGCTGGACCTCGGAGTTCCGCACCGCGACCGGCAAGGGCGCCGCCGTGGTCAACGCCCACGTGGGCGTCTTCAACGCCTCGCGCGTCGACGGCGTCCCGACCTTCGTCAACGGCAACTCCGGCAAGGCCCCGGCCGCGCCCCCGGCCAGCGGAGGCTTCACCGGCTGGACGATGTTCGGCGTCGGCCCCGTGGCCCCGGCCGACCGCGAGCGCACCCGCAAGGACCCGCTCAGGGCGTCCACCCCGTGGCTGCACGCGGAGGTCCGTCCCCATGTCGACGAGCTGACCCTCAACGCCCCCCAGGAGCTGAAGACGGGCCAGAGCGCCGACGTGACCGCCACGATCCGCCAGCACGGCAAGGACATCCCGCTCGTCTACCCGATGAGCGCCGACTGGGGCGGCTCGTCCGGGCTGCACATCGGTGACCCGAAGGCGGCCCGCCCGTCTCACACGGCGACCTTCGACCCGACCACCGGGCGTCTGAAGGGGCTCCGCGAGGGCCAGATCACCCTCACCCTCACGGTCAACGGCGTGACCCGCCAGACCGCCATCACCCTCACCAAGTAGTGGCGCCGGGCCCCGGCCGCCGCGCGCGGCCGGGGCCCGGGGCTACTTGCAGAGCTTCTGCGTGGCGGAGTCGGTCTCCAGCTCTTTCTCATCGGGGGACGGGGCGGACGTCGCCTGGACCTTGACCTTCTTGGCGCCGGACCAGTCCTCGCCGACCAGGAGCTGGAGGCGCGACCCCAGCGATGACACCTTCTTGAGCTTGGCCCCCGGGATGGCGGCGGCCAGCGTCTTGGCGGCGGCCTCACCGGCGGAGCCGTACTGGATCTGGGTCGTCGCCAGGCCGCGCTGGGCGACGCCCGTGCCGACCGTGGCGTTGTCGAACCCGGCGTCCTCCAGGTCACCGGCGGCCTTGGCGGCCAGACGCGGCGTCCCGACACCGTTGAGGACGCGGACCTGGACGTCCCCCGGCGCGACCGTGAGGCCGCCCGGGTCCTTGCTCGGCGACGGGCTCGGCTTGGGCGGCTTGGTGACCGGCTCGTCCTTGCGGATCTTGGAGAACAGGTCGCGGGCGCGCTCCTCGTCCCACAGGACGGTGGACTGCGGCTGGCCCGAGTTCCACAGCATGGCGTTGTGACCCGGGTTGGACAGCGGCACCTTGGCGAAGGTGAGGTTGTCGGTCGACAGGTCCTTCATCTGCTCGGCCAGCTTCGGCAGGCCCTTGGCCAGCTTCTTGTCGACGCGCAGCGAGTCGAGCGCCGCGTTCAGGAACCGGGTCGACTTCACCGGGTCGCTGAGGGTCTTGCTGCTCAGGGCCTGCTTCATCATCGCGGCCATGAACTGCTGCTGGCGGTCGATGCGGCCCAGGTCGCTGCCGCCGGTCAGCGTGTAGCGGGCGCGGGCGAAGCCGAGGGCCTTCAGGCCGTCCACGTGGGTCTTGCCCGCCGGGAGCTGCAGACCGCTCTTCTTGTCGTTGATCGGGGTCTCGGTGCACACGTCCACGCCGCCCAGGGCGTCGACCATGTTCACGAAGCCGTAGAAGTTGACCTCGACGTAGTGGTCGATGGAGACCCGGGTGGCCCGCTTGATCGTGTCGACCGTGAGGTCGGGCCCGCCGAACTGGTACGACCACGTCAGCTTGCCCGGACGGGACGGCACGGAACTGCCCTTGGGGCCCTCGGTCCCGTTGGACTTGTGGGCAGGGATCGTGACGTAGGAGTCCCGCGGAAGGTTGACCACCGTGACCTTGTCGTGGTCGCGGGAGATGTGCACGAGCAGCATCGTGTCGGAGCGCTCGCCCGGCTCGCGGCCCAGCTTGGCCTTGCGCTGCTGCTCCCGGGTGAGGCCCTCGCGGCGGTCGACGCCCGCGACCAGGATCGTCAACGCGCCCTTGGGGGCGTCCTTGTCCTTGCCCAGGCCCTCGACGTCGACCTTGTCGATGGCGCCGGTGACGTACTCCTGGAACGCCCAGGCGCCGCCGGACGACAGCAGCACGAACGCCGAGATCGCGCCGGTCACGCCCAGGAAGCGGCGTTGCCTCCGGGCGCTGGTCGCGGCCCGGGGGCTCAGCCCGGGGCCGGGACGCCGGGGGCCGCGCGGGGCGTCGACGGTGACCCTCGGGGCCGGGACGCCGTCGATGGTGACGCCCTCGATCTCGCCGTCGTCGGACGGGTCGCCGGTGCCGCCCGCGGGACGCGGCCGGAAGTACCGCTCCAGCGGATCCGGCTCGTCGCTGGAGTCTCGCCCGTCTGCCATCCTGGCCGCCGCCCTCCCGATACGTCGCCGGCGCCTTCTGGCGGCGCTCGTCCATCAACGTTCACCACCCTAAAGTGGGGAACACCGATCCGTTCGCTACCTCGGCCTCGTGTCCTTGCAGTAACGTGGCGCCGTCTTGACCTGCTCCCGGCGGCCGCACCCTTGCCCGGGGTGTCGTGAGCGGTGTCTCAAGAGTTCGCGAGACATAGAGAGAGGAAGGGGGGCCTCCTGCGGTCCATGACCGAAGGTGCGCCCGCGAGCCCAGATGAATCCGTCTCCCCACGCGCAGAGCAGCGCCAGGCAGAGCCACGACGACCGTACGTGGCCGGCGGTGTCGGTCGTCATGCCGGTGCTGAACGAGCAGCGCCACCTGACCGACGCCGTGCGCCGCATCGTCTCCCAGGACTACCCCGGCGAGCTTGAGCTGGTGCTGGCCGTCGGCCCGTCCCGCGACCGGACCGAGGAGATCTCCGGCAAGCTGGCCGCCGAGGATCCGCGGGTCGTCCTGGTCCCCAACCCGACGGGACGCACGCCGCAGGGGCTCAACATCGCGATCAAGGCGTCCCAGTACTCGATCATCGTCCGGGTGGACGGGCACTCGCTGCTGCCCACGGACTATGTCCGCGCCGCCGTCGAGACGATGGAGGAGACCGGGGCCGACAACGTCGGCGGCATCATGGCCGCCGAGGGCGTCACCGCGTTCGAGAAGGCCGTCGCCCGGGCGATGACGTCCAAGCTGGGGGTGGGCAACGCCCGCTTCCACACCGGCGGCGAGGCGGGCGAGGTCGAGACGGTCTATCTGGGCACGTTCCGCCGCAGCGCGCTCGAACGGGTCGGCGGGTACGACGAGACGTTCGTCCGCGCGCAGGACTGGGAGATGAACCACCGGATCCGGCAGTCGGGCGGCAAGGTCTACTTCACCCCCCGTATGCGGGTCACCTATCGTCCCCGGCCCAACCTGCGGCAGCTGGCCAAGCAGTACTTCCACACCGGGCGCTGGCGCCGTGTCGTGGGGCGCGAGCACCAGGGCACCCTGAACCTGCGTTACCTGGCGCCGCCGATCGCCGTCCTGGCGATGATCGCCGGGACGGTCGCGGGCCTGGTGGGATTCTGGCCCGGCTGGCTGCTGCCGGGCGGCTACGCGGCCGCGATGCTGCTGGGCGGCGCCGTCGAGGGACGCGGCCTTCCGATCATGGCCTGGCTCCGGCTTCCGCTGGTCTTCGCCACGATGCACATCTCGTGGGGCGTCGGATTCCTGACGAGTCCTCCCGGTCTCGGGCAGCCCACTCCGGCCAAAACCTGAACCCACGCGTGAACCGGAGTGTCGGGCGCCCCGTCTGAGGGGTAGGTTGACGGATCATGCCGCCAACCTACTCAGGAGGTGGCCATGTCCAACGGCGCCAGGCACGGGCTCGGAGTCGTCGCGGGGCTCGTCGCGACCCCGGTGATCTTCGGGGGGCTGCTGCTCGGTAGCGAGCGGATGCAGCGGCAACGTCTCGAATACTTGTCCAAGGGCGACTTCACCATCGGGCTGACCGGGCTCACCGGCATCCTGGTCCTGCTGGTCACCGCCGTGGTGATCGGAGTGCTCACCGGGTCGCGACTGTCGCCGCTGGCCTCGCTGATCCCCGGCGGGCTGCTGGCGCTGTACTCGCTGCCCTGGATGGCCAAGCCGGTGTGGACCGAAGGCAAGATGCCCGACCTGCCGTCCCGGTACGAGAACGTCCATGTGTTCCTCGTCCAGTTCGGCATCCTGTTCCTGATCGGCGCGCTGCTGGCCGCGGCCTCGCTGCCGCTGGGGCGCTGGCGCGGACGTCCCGTTCCCGCGGCCATGGGCCGCCATGTCGCACCCGGGCACGTGGGCCCGCCGCCCCCTCCCGGAGCGATGCCGGGAGCGCCCCCGATGGCGCCCCAGTACGGCCGTCAGCAGCACGCCGCGCCCCCGCCGCCGCCCGAGCACCGACCGGGCGCGGGCACCCCGCCCTCACCGCCTGCGGCGTCTCCCGGGGGCGGAGGCATCCCCTTCAACGACGGACGCCCCTCTCCCGGCGGCGAGCGCAAGCAGGAGGGCGCGGGCGAGTGGACCCAGATGTACGGCGGCGACGACCTCAGAGGCGACAAGCCACCGTCCTGACGCTCAGCCGAGAGCGGCCACCACACCGGGGACGTCGTTGACGACCATGGCGTCGATGCCGGCGGCGGCGTACTCGGGTGCCCGGTCGGCCGAGGGGCACCAGGCGAGCACCTCGAGGCCCGCCTTGTGCGCCACGTCCACGCAGTGCTCCAGCGGGCGCAGCCGCGAGTCGGGATGGTCGACCCCCAGCGACGCGGTGTGCAGTCCGAGCGCCTGGAAGCCGAGCCCGGCGGCGGCGGGGACGCCGTGCCACAGCGGGAACCGCAGCCAGGTGAGCAGGCCCACCGGCACCTCGGGCAGCTCGTCGCGCAGGTAGGCCAGCAGCGAGGGGTCGAACGAGGTCACCAGAAGGGGCCTGCGGGCGGCCTCGCGCCGCAGCACGGGCGCCAGGAGCGCGCCCGTGCGCCGCGAGGGGGCGTCCACGGCGTCCTCCAGGATGGTCTTGACGTCCACGTCGAGCGCGACCTCGGGCGGGAGTGCCGCCAGGACGTCGGCGAGCCGTGGCAGGCCGCTGGCGGCCGCGGGGAGGTCGGCGAGGAAGTCGCCCCCGGCGGTCGTGGGGTCGTGCCGCAGCACCAGGTCGTCGTCGGCCGTCCGGGTCACGTCGATCTCGACCCAGGACGCGCCCGCCTCGACGGCCGCCAGGATCGAGGGCACGGTGTTCTCGGCGACGGTCGTGGCCGGGTCGCCCGGGACGGCGAGGTCCCCGGCGCCCAGCCCGCGGTGCCCGATGACGGCGGGACGGTCCTCGAAGATCACCGATCCTCCGCCGCGAGCAGCCCGGCGATCGCCACGTCCAGCGGGTGGGTCACCTTGAGGTTGCGCTCGTCGCCCGCCACGACCCTGATCGGCACGTCCGGCAGGTACCGGTGGACGATGCCGCAGTCGTCGGTCGCCAGCAGCCCGGGGTCGGCCAGCGCCAGCTCGTAGGCCTTGCGGATCGTGCCCAGCCCGAAGCCCTGCGGGGTCTGGAAACGGCACAGCGACGCGCGGGGCGGCATGCCGGTCACCACGCCGCCGGACACCTCGACGATCGTGTCGGACGTCGGGACGCCCACCGCCACCGCCTCGGCCGTGGCCAGCGCCTCCAGCGTCCGGTCGATCACGTCGGGGCCGACGAACGGGCGCGCGGCGTCGTGGAAGAGCACCTTGGAGTCGTCCGGCCGGTCGGACAGCACCCGCAGCGCCGCGACGGTCGAGGCGGTGCGGGTCTCGCCGCCCTCGACCACCGCCACGACCTTGCCGAACGGCGCCGCCATCGCGGCGGCGGCGCGCAGGTGCCCCGACGCCATCACCACGACCACCTCGTCGATGCCCGGATGCGCGTCGAACGCCGCGATCGCGTGCTGGAGGATCGGGCGCCCGCCCACCTCGATCAGCTGCTTGGGCGTGCCCGCCCCCACCCGCTCCCCGGTGCCTCCGGCGAGGACCACCGCGATCGTGGGCATGACCGTCTCTCCTTTGACTGCGCGGCGTCCGCGAGCCGCTACCCTGAGTGTCCGTCGATCGTTGGAGGCCGCCCCGTGACCGCCGACCACCTGGCCGAGCTCAACGTACCGGACCGGCGCGGGGTGAAGGCCGCCGTGCGGCGGGGCGACGGGCCGTTCGCGACCTACGCGGTGAGCAGCTACTCGCCCTACCTCGCGCTCTGGGCGGCCCGCCGCGGCCTGACCCCCAACGCCGTCACCTGCATGTCCCTCGGCGCCGGGGTGGCCGCCGCGGCCTGGTTCGCGGGCGGCGACCGCGCCGGGATGCTCACCGGCGCCGTCCTGCTCTACCTCGCCTTCGCCCTGTCCCGGGTGGACGGCCAGCTCGCCCGCGCCACCGGCGCCAGCACTCCGCTCGGCGCCTGGCTCGACGCGGTCTGCGGTGTGCTGAGGGACGCCGTCGTCTACGCGGGCCTGGCGGTCGGCTCCCTGGCGGCGCCCGCGGGAAGTCCCGTCCACGGCGGCGACGTCTGGCCACTGGCCACGGCGGCCCTGGCGCTCCTGGTCGTCCGCCGCACGATCGGCGTCTCGTCCGCCACGGCCGCCGTCCCCACCGGCCGACGCGGCCCGATCATGACGGCCGCCCTCCTCCCGGACGGCGAGCGCATCGCACTGACCTGTCTGGCCGCCGCCCTCACCAACGCCCGGGTGACCTTCACCGCCCTGCTCATCTGGGGCGCGCTGGCCACGGCCGCAGCCCTGACCCTGAACATCGCCCGTCCCGCCCGGGAGGCCACGCGATGACGAGCGCGACGCTTCCGGCCGATTCGGAGGCTGCCGGACGTCTCCAGGCCTATCGCGACGACGGATCCATTTGCGTGATGCTCGGACGGGCCGCGCGCGGGCAGCTGCCGCCGTTGCCCGGGGCGGTGGTGGCGCTGACCGTGACGGCCGTGCTGCTGGTGGCCGGTGTGGGGGAGCAGCACACCCCGGCGCTGTTCGCTCCGGTGGTCGCTCTGTTGCTGACGGGCCCAGCGTCCACGCATCCGCATCGGGGGCGCCTCGACTGGCTCGTACCGCCGATGGTGCGCGCGATCGAGTATGGTTACCTGGCCGTATTGGGGTTCGCACAGGGTGTGTCGGCGCCGCTGGTTTACTTGCTGCTGACCGTCCTGGCATTCCACCATTACGACACCGTGTACCGCACCTGCCAGGGGCTTCGGCCGCCCGACTGGATCTTCCGCGCCGGGCTTGGCTGGGAGGGCCGGATGCTGATCGTGGCCTTCATGGGCCTCTCCGGGCTTCTCCCGTTCGCGTACGCTGCGCTCGCCGCCTACCTTGGCGTCTTGTTCGTCGGCGAAAGCGTCACAACTTGGTTGCGGACCGGTCGCGACAACGGCGTGCTGGTCGACCTGGAGAAAGAGGAAGCATGATCGGGATGGTGCTGGCAGCGGGCGCGGGCCGGAGGCTGCGGCCCTACACCGACACCTTGCCCAAGGCACTGGTGCCGGTCGACGGTGAGACGACCATCCTCGACATCGCGCTCGGCAATCTGGCCGAGGTCGGCCTGACCGACGTCGTGATCGTCGTCGGATACCGCGCGAACGCCGTCGAAGAGCGCAAGCAAGCCCTTGAGGAGCGTTACGGGGTCACGCTGACCCTCGTCCACAACGACAAGGCCGAGGAGTGGAACAACGCCTACTCCATGTGGCTGGCGCGCGAGCACTTCTCCAAGGGCGTCCTCATGGTGAACGGCGACACGGTCCATCCGGTCAGCGTGGAAAAGACGCTACTCGCGGGCCGCGGACCGGACATCCTCCTGGCGGTGGACAACGTCAAAACTCTCGCTGACGAGGAGATGAAGGTGACCCTCGACGGCGAGGGCAACCTGGCCACCATTACCAAGCTCATGGACCCGGCCTCGGCCGCGGGCGAGTACATCGGCGCGACGCTCATCGAGCCCGCCGCCGCCGGGCCGCTGGCCGACGCGCTCAAGGCCACCTGGGAGGGCGACCCCGACCTCTACTACGAGGACGGCTACCAAGAGCTGGTCAAGCGCGGCGGACGCATCGGCGTCGCCCCGATCGGCGACGTCGCCTGGGTCGAGGTCGACAACCACGACGACCTGGAGAAGGCCCGCCGCATCGCCGCCACGTACTAGGGCGCGGGCCACGCAGAACGCAGCAACGCCATTCCGACGAACCCGACCTAGGAAGGCCTATGCCTCTGCTGACGCGGATGCTCACCGCTCCGCTGTCCATCGATGTGCGGCGCGGCGCCGTCGCCGCCCTGGGCGATCTGCTGGCCGACCGGCGGATCGTCACCGAGGGCCGGGTGGCCATCGCGGTCGGGCCCGGCCAGGGCGACCAGATCGCCGAGCAGGTGCGGCCCTCCCTCACCGCCTGCGAGCTCTTCCGGGTGGACGGCGGCACCGTCGACGCCGCCGTCAGCCTCGGCTCCAAGCTGCGCGCCGGGTCCTACGAGGCGGTGGTGGGCATCGGCGGCGGCCGGACGATCGACGCGACCAAGTACGCGGCGACGCTGGCGGGCATCCCGATGGTCTCGGTGGCCACCAACCTCTCCCATGACGGCATCTGCTCGCCGGTCGCCTCCCTCGAACACGAGAAGGGCAAGGGCTCGTTCGGCGTGGTCATGCCGCTGGCCATGGTCGTCGACCTCGACTACGTCAGGGCCGCGCCCGAACGCCTCGTGCGGGCGGGCGTCGGCGACGTGGTCAGCAACTTCTCGGCCGTGGACGACTGGCTGCTGGCCGCCGACGAGTGCGGCGAGCCCGTCGACCGGATGGCGCTCACGGTCGCGCGCACGGCCGCCGAGGCGCTGCTGCACCAGCCCGAGTCGATCGAATCCGACCGCTTTTTGACCGTTCTGGCCGAGGGGCTCGTACTGTCGGGCATGGCGATGGCCTTCGCCGGGTCCTCCCGGCCGTCCAGCGGCGGCGATCACGAGATCCTGCACGCGATCGACCAGCTGTTCCCCGGCACCGCCAACCACGGCGAGCTGGCCGGCATCGGCGCCGCGTTCTGCTACCACCTGCGCGCCACCCATCTGGGCACGGGCGCCGAGCGGGGCGCCGAGGTCACCACCTGCCTGCGCAGGCACGGCCTCCCGGTGCTCCCGGGCGACGTCGGCCTGACCGTCGAGCAGTTCGCCGAGGCGGTCGCCTACGCGCCCCAGACGCGGCCCGGCCGCTACACGATCCTGGAGTATCTCGCCCTCGACAAGGGCGCGACCCTCAAGGCGGTGGAGGAGTATGTCCAGGCCCATGGAGGCTGAGCTGCCCAAGAACCACGGCCCGCACGACGAGGTGCGTCCGGGACGCCGGTCGGCCTCCGTCGCCGACATCCGGCGGTACGGGCAGCCCCCCGGCCTGAAGGACCGGCGCAACGAAGAGCACTGGGCGGGCCGCCTCTACATGCGGAGCCTGTCCCCGTACTTCGCGTGGGTATTCCTCCGGCTCGGCCTGAGCCCGAACCAGCTCACCTACCTGATGATGCTCAGCGGGGTGGTGGCCGGGGTCGTGGTGTCGCTGCCCGTCTCGGGCGACGCCTCGCTGTGGACGGCGCTCGGCGGCGCCCTGCTGATCCAGCTCTACCTGCTGCTCGACTGCGTGGACGGCGAGGTGGCCCGCTACCTGCGCCAGACCTCGGTCGCGGGCGTCTTCCTCGACCGCATCGGCCACTACCTGTCCGAGGTCGCCCTGCTGGTCGGCCTGGGCTTCGCGGCCCAGGGCGGCTGGGAGAGCGGCGGCTATGTCGAGCTCGGCCTGGTCGCGGCGCTCGGCGCCGCGCTGATCAAGGCCGAGACCGACAACGTGGTGGTGGCACGGGCCAAGTCGGGCCTGCCCGCCGACCCGGTCGGCGGCGACCGCGCGCTGCGTCCCCGCTCGACGGGCATCGCGCTGGCCCGCCAGGCGGCGTCCATGCTCCGCTTCCACCGCATCATCGGCGCGGTGGAGCTCTCGCTGCTGATCGCGGCGGCGGCGGCCCTCGACGTCGTGCTCGGCACCGACACCCCGGCGGCGCTGCGCGTCCTGACCGTCGCGGTGGCGGCCGTCGCGGTCGCGCAGACGCTGCTGCACCTGGTCAGCATCCTGGCGTCCCGGAGGCTCAAGTGAAGCTGAGCGTCGTGGTGCTGACCATGGGCAACCGTCCCGCCGAACTGGCGCGCGCGGTGCGCAGCGCCCTCGAACAGGATCATGTCGACGTCGAGGTCGTCCTCGTCGGCAACGGCACCGACCCCCTGGGCGACCGCGCCGGTCAGGCGCCCTTCGACGACGAGCGGGTCAAGACCCTCCACCTGCCCGAGAACGTCGGCATCCCGGCCGGGCGCAACCGGGGCGTCGAGGCGTCCTGCGGCGAGATCGTGCTGTTCCTCGACGACGACGGCTGGTACCGCTCGCCCCGGCTCGGCGCCTACCTGCGCGACCGGTTCGACGCCGACCCGTCCCTCGGCGTGATCTCGTTCCGGGTGCGCGACCCCGAGGGCGGGCGCGGCGAGCGGCGGCACGTGCCCCGGCTGCGCGCGGGCGACCCCGAGCGCTCCTCTGAGGTCACCACGTTCCTCGGCGGCGCCTGCGCGATGCGCCGCGCGGCGTTCGACGCGGCGGGCGGCCTCC
Source organism: Spirillospora sp. CA-294931 (assembly GCF_050946795.1). GTDB lineage: Bacteria > Actinomycetota > Actinomycetes > Streptosporangiales > Streptosporangiaceae > Spirillospora. The sequence continues at coordinate 8,037,972 of NZ_CP192006.1, read as the reverse complement.
CCGAAGACTTCTTCTACGCCCACGAAGAGACCGATCTGGCCTGGCAGGTGCTGAACGCCGGCTACCGCATCGTCTACGACGCGGCCGCGGTGATGTTCCACCCGGCCGTCCTGCCGACCCGGCACGACATGTTCTACCGCTACAACGCCCGCAACCGCGTGTGGCTGGCGCGGCGCAACCTCCCGTGGCCCCTCGCTCTCACCTATCTCGGCGTCTGGGTCGCCATGACGCTGCTGCGCGAGCACCGTCCCAGCGCCCTGCGCCCCTGGTTCAAGGGCTTCGCCGAAGGCTGGCGCAAGCCCGCGGGCCCGCGTCGCCCCATCACCTGGGGAACCGTCTGGCGCATGACCCGCACCGGCCGCCCCCCGATCATCTGACCGCCCCTCCCGGGGGCTACGGGCTCATCATGGACGAGACGATGAGGTGGGTCAGTTCGGCCGCGATGTCGTCGGCGGGGATGTCGCGGTCGCGGGACGACCAGTGGTGGGCCAGGTTGTTGACGGCGCCGATCACGGCGATGGCGGTCAGCCGGTAGTCGCGGTCGGTGGCCTCGCCGCGGGCGACGGCGTCGTTGGCGACGGTGCTGATGGTGTGCTCCCAGCGCTCGCGCCAGCCCAGGCGGTGGCGCTCCAGCTCGGGGCTCACGCCGATCACCTCGACATAGGCGACGCGGGCCCAGCGGGGGTCGGCGGCCGCGGTGCCCATGTAGGCGCGCACGGCGCGCTCGACGCGGGTGCGGAGGTCGGCGCCCTCGGCGTCGGCGGCGGCGTACGCCTCGGCCAGGGCGGTGCTGCAGCGCTCGTTGAACCGCTGGTGCAGGATCGTCAGCAGCTCCTCGCGTCCGGTGAACTCCTCGTAGAAGTTCCGCGTCGAGACGGCCGCGGTGGTGCACAGGCGCTCGATGGACGTGGCCGCGTATCCCCGCGTGCCGAACAGTTCCAGCGCCGCGGACAGCAGCCGTTCGCGCCGCTCGGCCCGGCGTTCCTCGGCCGAGCGTCCGGCGTAACCACGTTTGGGGGCGGGGTTGCGGCCCGTCATCGGTCTCCGCTCTTCAGGGTGTCGTGCCATTCGGGGGCGGTGGTGAGGACGGTGAGGCGCTGCGTGGCGCGGGAGACCGCGACGTACAGCACGCGCAGGCCGCGCGGCGACTGCTCGGCCACCGTCTCGGGGGCGGCGATCACGGCGGCGTCGAACTCCAGGCCCTTGGCCTCCAGGACGTCGAGGACCTGGACGCGCTCGGGCAGGCCCCGGCCGAGGCGCTCGCGGACGGCGCCGGACCAGGCGTCACCGTCCGGCAGCGGGACGATCAGGCCGATCGTGCCCTCGACCTGGTCGAGCTGTTCCTCGACGGCCCCGCGGGCGGCCGTGACGAGCTCGGCCTCGGGGACCACGCGCACGACCGGGTCGAGGCCGGAGGTGCGGACGGCGCGGGCCGGGCGGGCCTCGGGCAGCGCGAGGGCCAGCACCCGGGAGGCGACGGCGGCGATCTCGGTGGAGTTGCGGTAGTTGGTGGTGAGCTCGTACTCGTAGCGGGCGCGGCGCGGGGGCGCCTTGCGGCGGCGTCCGCGCCGGGGCTTGGGCTCCTCGGGGCCGAGCGCGGACTCCATCGCCTCGCGGGCCGCGTCGAGGTCTTCCCAGGCGCTCTGGGCGGGGTCTTCGACGATGGTCCAGCTGGCCTGGCGGCCCCGGCGGCCCAGCATCCGCCACTGCATGGGCGAGAGGTCCTGGGCCTCGTCCACGACGATGTGGGCGTATTCGGGACGCTCGTCGGTCACGCCGTCGTCGACGCGGCGCGCCTGTTCGAGGCGCTCGATGGAGGTGGTGAGCTCGCGCATCTCGGGTTCCCAGGACTCGTCGGCCACCTCCTCGCCGGTGATGATGTTGACGCCGTCGACGACGAACGGGTCGTCGTCGCCGGGCGGCGGGCGGCGGCGGGACGGCCGGGGCGGCGGCCCGAGCTGGGCGTCGAGCTCGTCGACCAGCGCGATGTCCTGGTAGCTCAGCTCGTCGCCCGCCCAGGACGCGGCGAGCGCCTCGATCGTGGCGGGGTCGAGGTCGCGACCGGCGGCGCGGCCCAGCCGTTCGGGGTCGGCCAGCGAGCGCAGCACGGCGGCGGGCTCGCGGACGGGCCACCAGGCGACCAGGAAGTCGGTGAAGGTGCGCTGCTGGCGGGCGCGGGCGACGAACTCCGAGCGCTTGGGGTCGCCGCCGGTCTCGGCGCCGCGAGCGTCGGCCTGGTCGAGCTCGGCGAGCCCGTCCGCGGCGAGCAGGGCGTTCCACAGGCCCTGGTCGGCGTCGGCCTCGGCGGCCGCCTCGGGGCCGCCGAGGTCGTTGTATCGCTGCCACAGGGCGTCCAGGAGCGCGTCGGCCGCGCGTCCCCTGGCGGCGTTGGCGCTGCCCCTGCTGCGCCGGTGCACGTCGGTGCGGATCTTGTCGAGCCGCACCCGGTCGAGCCGGACGACCACGCCCCGGTGGACGACGCGCAGCTCGTCGGGAGCGCCGGGCGGATGATCGGTGATCGCGCGCCGCAGCACCCGCGCCATGACGCCCGAGCCCTTCACCGCCGCCGCCCGGTGCGGGTCGTGGCGGGTGGCGGTGACGCCGTCGACCAGGTCGCCCAGGGAGCGCAGGGTCGCCGAGCCCTCGCCGAGCGAGGGCAGGACGCGCTCGATGTAGGCCGTGAAGCGCCGGTTCGGCCCGACGACCAGCACTCCGCGTGACCCGAAGCGGCGGCGGTGCCGGAACAGCAGGTAGGCGACGCGGTGCAGGGCGACGGCGGTCTTGCCGGTGCCGGGGGCGCCCCGGACGATGATCGTCCCGTCGGCGGGGGCGCGGATGACCTCGTCCTGCTCGCGCTGGATGGTGGCGACGATGTCGCGCATGGCGCCCTCGCGGGCACGGGCCAGCGACGCCAGGAACGCGCCGTCGCCGACGACGGTCAGCCCGTCGGCGGCGCCGGGGTCGAGCAGGTCGTCCTCCAGGTCGACGACGGTGTGGCCGCGCGAGTGCAGGACGCGGCGCCTGATCACCCCGCGCGGGTCTTCGGGGGTGGCGCGGTAGAAGTCCTCGGCGGCCGGGGCGCGCCAGTCGATCACCAGGGAGTCGTGCTCGGACGTCCGGACGCCGATGCGGCCGATGTAGCGGACCTCGCGCTCGTCGGCGCCGCCGTCCTCGGTGGGACGCGGCGCCAGGTCGAGCCGTCCGAAGACCAGCCCGTCGTCGGCGACGTCGAGCGCCTGGGCCCGCAGCGCGGCCTGGTGCACCATGGCGTCCCGGTCGACCAGCGAGCCCTTGGTGCCGGCCATCGACTGCCGGAAGCCCTCGCGGAGCAGCGCTCTGGTGCTCTCGCGCATCTCCTCCAGCCGCCGGTACGCCAGATCGACGTACCGCTGCTCGGCCGCGATCTCCCGGTCTTTGACCGTGACCGGGCGACCCGTGACCGGGGACGACATGCAGACTTCTCCCTCTCCGCGCTCCGTCCTGGGTGACCCCAGTGCCCCCGCACGGGGGCGAAGCAGACAGCCTATTCGGTCCCCGCGCGGGGGATAGCAGGGGCGCGCTCCGCCTCGCCAGGGCGTCGCCGGGCCGGTTCAGGACACGGGGCGGGCCGAACCTTCCCGCCAGGTGGCGCATCCACCGGGACGTCGTAGTTGATCTCGCGAAGGAGCGATCGATGGGCCTTGTGAAGTCCGCGGGCACGGCCGGGGCGGTCTGCGTCCTGGCGCTCACGCTGGCGGCGGCTCCGGCCTCGGCCGACCCCGCCTGGACGACGGTGTTCGAGACCCGGTCCACCGACCGCGTCACCTCGGTGGCGGCGGGCAGCGCGGCCAACCAGTGGGCGGTCGGGCGCCCGGGGGACAGGGCCTTCCGCAACACCGGCGGCGGATGGCGCGAGGTGGCGCTCCCGTCCGGCGGGGCGCGCCTGGGCAAGGTGACCGCGTCGCGCGACGACAACACCTGGTTCACCGGTGCGAACGAGCTGCTGCGGTACTCGGCCGGTTCCTGGAGGCGCCACCCGCTTCCCTCGGACCTCGAGGTCCGCGACATCGAGGCCACCGGCCGCGACGGGGTCTGGGTCGCGGGCGAGCACTCCGTCCCGCCGCGGGACCCCGACCCCGAGGCTCCCGAGCCGGAGGGCACCCCCTTCCTGCGCCACTTCGACGGCGCCCGCTGGACCGAGCACCCGCTGCCGTCCGGCGTCACCGTTGCCGACCTCGCCCGCCGGACGGACGGCGAGGTGTGGGCGGCCGGGGCCGGTGAGCAGGGCACGGTGGCGCTGCGCTGGAACGGCTCGTCCTGGACGGTCCATCGCCCGCCCGCCCCGAGCGTGGGCGGGGAAACCGAGGTCCAGAGCGTCGCGCCGGTCAACTCCGGCGACGTGCGGGTGTTCGGCCGCAACCACCGGGCGCCGACGGGCGCGGTGGGCTTCCGCTTCGACGGGACGTCCTGGACGGAGATCACCGCACCGGTGACGACCAGCGGTTTCCATGACTCCACGTCCGACGGGGCGGGCGGCGTCTGGCTCGGCGACCCGTGGGCGACGTCCATCTGGCGGCACACGGGCGGCGATTGGAAGCGCTACACCCTGCCCTGGAAGTCCGGGCAGTGGCAGACCGAGATGTTCGCGTTCGCCCGCGTCCCCGGGACGTCCCGCCTGCTGGTGGGCGGTCACCTCGACCGGTCGGGCGAGGGCGGCACGCACACCTACAGCGGCGTGATCCTGGAGAACTAGCCTTCGAGGGCGGTCTTGATCCGGTCGAGCGTGGCCCGCATCCCCGCGCGGTTGCGCTCGGCCCGCTCCTCGGCGGGCACGCCGGTGAAGACCTTGCCGAGCAGGGAGACCAGACCCGCGCCGCGGGTGTCGCGGCGCAGGTCCTCCCAGTATTCGGTGAGGCGGGTGCCGCCCTCGCCGATGTCCTCGATCCGGTAGCCCCACAGCGCGACCGGGACGCGGAAGCTGGTGACCCGGAACGCGAACGCCTGGCCGGGGACGGCGGCGGTCACCCGGCACGAGGTGAACCAGACGCGCCACCCGATGCGGTTGAACCCGACGAACGCGGTGCCCTCGCGGACCGGCCCGCCGCGGACCCAGACCGCGAAGACCTCGGGGCTCCATTCGCGCATCCGGCGCGGGTCGGCCAGCGCCGCGTACACGGCGCCGGACGAGGACTTGACGGCGACGCTTTCCTCGGCCACCCATTCGCGTTCCATGCCCAGATCATGCCGCACCGCCGCGACGCGGGGAATCACGAGACCGGCAGGTGGACGCCCTTGCTGGTGCCGTCGACATGCAGCTCGACGGCCTTGGGCGGGACGTCGTAGAGCAGCACCCCGGAGAACGAGCCGCTGGTCGGGACGCTCGTGGGCTTCACCTTGGTCTTCGGCCCCGGCGCCGCCGTGCCCCGGAACATCATGATCGCGCCCTCGTTCGCGTCGGCCGCGCCGATGAGGCGCTGATGGGCCGGGTCCAGGACGCGGGCGGCCCGGCGCGGCACCTTCGGGTCGATCGGCGGCGGTCCGGTGACCGGCGGCAGCGGGGTGGTCGGGGGCGTCCAGAGCGGCAGGTCCTCCGGGCTCCAGTGAGCGTGGATGGAGTGGTTGGCCACCGTCAGGATGTCCGTCGGCGCGGCGGCGGGCGTCGCCTCCGTGCCGCCGACCAGCGCCAGCAGGAGCTGCTGCGCGGTCGGGCGCGCCCTCGGGTCGGGTGCCAGCCGGTCGGCCGTCCGGTGCGCCAAAGTATCGGACGGGACCCCGAAAGGAATGGTTCGGGTGACCTGGGCCACTGTCAGCGCAGGTGGGCGAACCGCTCGCTCCACTCGGCGTACCAGGCGGCGAACCACGGCTCCCCGGCGGCGAGCGGGAGGATGTAGGTCGTGGTCTCGGCGTAGTAGCGGCGCTGGAAGTCGAGCGGCATCTGGTCGAGGCGCTGGACGTTGCTCACCCGATCGGCCAGCTTCACCAGGACGGCCTCGGCCGGCGCCTCGCCCAGGCGCCTCAGGTACGCGGCCTTGGCGGCGCGCTTGGCCTGGCGTCCCTGCCCGGCCGTGGGCGGCTTGGTCACCCAGTCGACCAGCTCGGCGACCTCGGGCCCGAACTCCGCCTCGATGTCGGCGACGGTGGCACCGGTGTCCTCGGCCACGTCGTGCAGGAGCGTCGCGGCCAGCACGGCCGGGTCGGTCACCCCGGCGCCCCTGGTCATGACCTCCAGCGCCTCCAGGAGATGCTCGACGTACGGGACGCCGGTCGGGCGCAGCTGGTCGCCGTGCCAGCGCTCGGCGGCGGCGCAGGCCCGCTCCAGGGCGGGGACGTCGACCGTCCCGAGCCGGGCGAGGTCGTCGCGCGCGGCGTCCCAGGTCCGCCACGAAATGTAGATCTCCACGGGATGCTCCGTTCTGGCCGGGCCGTGTCGCGCGGGGCGCCCGCCACACGGCATGGTGGGAGGCGTTCGCGGGAAGCACGGGCACGACGAACACTATGAGAAGGGCGAGGCGTGGGGCGAAGGCGGCGGACGCTCGTGGTCGGGGCGGTGTCGGGGGCGATGGCCGCCGTCGTCTGCGGCGCCATGATCGCGCACTATGTCGCCCAGGCCGAGTGGTGGCAGGTGCGGCACACCGTCACCTCCGAGCCCATCGCGCCCCAGGAGCCGCTGGGGCCGCCCGAAGGCCCGATCACGGTCAGCTGGCAGCGGTCGGCGCCGGTGGGGCGCGGCTCGCTCGCCGGGCACGACAGCGTCGCCTACGACATCGCGCACGGCCAGCTCGTCACGGCGTCCGGGCGGGGCCTGGAGGTGCGCGACGCGCGCACCGGCTCCGACCGCTGGAGCTATCGCCGCAACGGCTGGGACCTGCTCGGCTGGACGTCGACGCGCTCGCGGCTCATCGGGTACTTCGAGCGGTCCGGGCATCGCGGCGAGCGCCAGATGGTCGGGTTCGACGCGCTGTCGGGCGCGATGCTCTGGCGGCGCGGCGGCGCCGAGCCCGCCGCCGTGTCCCGCACCACGCTGCGCTGGCCCGCCGGGTCCGACGTCGTGCTCACGGCCGAGGACGACCGCCGGACGGTCGCCGGGCGGTCGGCCGCCGACGGCTCCCGGGTCTGGTCGCGGAGCCTTCCCCCCGGCTGCCGCCTGTTCGAGGGCGCGGCCCACGGGTCGGGCGGGGTGGAGACCCGGTCCGTGCTCCCTCTCGACTGCGCCGGCGCCAGCCGGCTGCTCGCCGTCGAGCCCGCGGGCGGCCGCGTCGTGTGGAGCCGCGCGCTCGGCTCGGCCGAGGCGCCGGAGGTCGCCGCCCACGACGGCGTGACGCTGGTCTCGGACGGCACGGGGCTGCTCGCCCTCGACGAGAAGGGCGAGAAGTTCGCCTCCTGGCCGGGCCCGGACGTCTGCGGCGCCGCGCCGTGCCCGGCGGTGGTCGCGGGCGGGCGGCTGATCGTCGTCCAGCACCCGGAGCCGGCCGAGCTCGGCTCGGCCCGGATGGACGCGGTCGAGGTGGCGTCCGGGCGGGCCCTGTGGCGGCGCGACGTCCCCGAGTACGCCGCGCTCACCCAGGCCGCTGGCGAGGTCTACGCGCTGCGCCCCCGGCTCGCCGAGGGCCTGCTGCCCGCCGGGGTCGACGCGGTCGACCCGGGCGACGGCAGGACCCGGACGGTGCCCGCGCCGTTCGCGGTGGACCCCGATCTCGGCGGCGTCCGGCCGTGGATGGCCGCCGCCGGCGGCCTGCTCTACGTCGCGATCCCCGAGGCGGCGCCGAGGCCCGCGGGCGCGGGGCACCTGTTCGCGCTGCGCGGGGCGTCCGACGGGCCCGGTCCCGCCGAGCTCGACGGGGTGGCGGTGCGGGAGTGGCCCGACGCGTGCGGGCTGCTGACCAGGGGCGACCTGGCGTCGGCGCGCCTGTCCGGCAGCAGGGTCCGCGCGGGCATGGCCAAGGTCGGCGAGGTGCGGTTGCCCAAACCGGTCAGCTGCACCTACGAGCCCCGCGAGCCGCCGGTCGGCCTCGCACCGCCCGAGACGGGCGACGCCGACCCCGACGAGCGCGGACGCGACTCGCCCTCGCCGTCGCGCTGGGACTCGCGCGGCCCCACCGTGACCGTCAAATGGGTCGCCCCGGCGGGCGCGTCCGCCTCGGGCCTGCTGGAGACGCTGCGCGCCGCCCAGTCGCAGGCGCGCCGCCGCACCGACCTCGGGGGCGACGAGGCGTACGAGATCGGCCCGACCCCGGGCACCATCGCGCTGCGTGTCGACCGCTACATCGTGGTGGTCAGCGCCTCGAACCCGCCCAGCGCGGCGCCGCGCCTGGCCCGGACGATCGCGTCCCGCCTCACGGCCCGATCGGCCGGGCCGACCGGGCTCGGCGGTTGAGGCCCGCCCCTCGACCGGGCGGGTTCAGTCGGTCACGGTCTCCGGGACGCCGACCACCGGGGCGCGCCCGGCCCAGGTCTCCAGCTGCGTGACGAAGTTCTTCGCGTGCGTCGGCCAGTGGAAGCGCGCGCGAGCGGTCTCGTAGCCGCGCTTGCCCATGGACGTGCGGAGCTCGACGTCCTTCTTCAGCTGCCGCACGGCCTCGGCGGCCGCCTCGGGTTCGGCGAACGGCACGATCAGCCCGCAGGCCGTGGGCTTGACGATGTCGACGGCCGGGGGGTTCGGCGTGGTGATCACCGGGACGCCCCTGGCCATGTACTCCACGACCTTGGTGGGCATCGAGTGCCGGTAGTTCGGCTCGTCGTGCAGCAGCGCGAGCCCGGCCATCGCACCCTCGGCGATGCGCAGCGCGCGGTCGTTGGGCACGAACCCGTACCAGCGCAGCAGCCCCTCGCGCTGGGCGTCGCGCAGCGCGGGCCTGACGTCGGGGTCGGCCGAGCCGATCAGCTCGACCGTGACGCCCTCGGGCGCCAGCAGCCGGGCCATCTCGATCATGTCGAGCGCGCCCCTGGCCCTGGACAGGTTGCCGACGTAGACCGCGCGCCGGTCGTCCGGCGGGCCGGGCGGGAGGTCGGACACGTACGTGGTGTTGGGCACCACGGGGTGGGTCTCCCGGAACCGGTCGCGGTAGCCGTCCTCGGCGAGCAGCAGCTTGTGCCGCCGCTCGGTGCGGTTCTCCAGGTGCCGGACGGCCGGCCGCAGCAGCGGCGCCACCGGCCCGGGCACCCAGCCCTTGGCGGTGAGCGCCGCCGCGGTGTCCTCGTGGACGTCCCAGACCACGGTCCGCCTGCGGACCGAGCGCGGCAGCGACACCAGGAGCTCGGGGTCGTGCAGGAGCACGACGTCGGCGTAGGCCGCGTGCTCGACCAGGGCGCGGTGGGCGGCGCGCAGCGCCTTGACCCGCCGCCGCCCGGTCGCGCGCGGCACGTCCACCGGGCTCACTTCCCGCCAGGGGGTCACGTTCGTCGCCCGGAATGGAGCGATATAGGTGACCTCATGGCCCGCGTCGAGAAGCGCGCGAATCTGCCGGTGCAGAATCCGGGCGTCCTCGGGGTGGTGCACTATCGTGCAGACGCAGACCCGCATTCCACTCACTCCGGATCGGTGCCGATAATTTCCCACAGTGGATTCTGTGTCCGCTGGGAAAATTATAGGTGAATTCCGTCTGTCGGCGACGTGGACGTCCCTGGAAGGAACGGCTGTCATAGCAGTTCGACGGTCTCGCGCTGGATGTCGCGGGTGAGCCCGCGCGTGTCGAACAGGAGCCTGGCGTTCTCGGCGAGCACGGCCGGCTCGTACTCGGCGTGGTTCGTCAGGACGATCACCAGATCGGCCGCCGCCAGCTCGGCGGTCAGCTCGCCCTGCGCGCGGGGGACATCGTTGCCGTCGACCTGCCAGTCGGACACGAACGGGTCGTGGAAGGTCAGGTCGGCGCCCAGCCGCGCCAGCCGCCTGGCCACCGGACGGGCCGGCGACTCGCGCTGGTCGGCGATGTCGGCCTTGTAGGTGACGCCGAGCAGCAGGATCTTGGCTCCCTTGAGCGCGCGGCCCTCGCGGTTGAGCAGCTGCTGGGCCCGCTCGACCACGTACCGCGGCATCCGGTCGTTGATCTCCTGGGCCAGCTCCACGAAGCGGAACGGGTAGCCCAGCGACCTGACCTTGTACGACAGGTAGTTCGGGTCGATCGGGATGCAGTGCCCGCCGACGCCGGGGCCGGGCCGGAACGCCTGGAAGCCGAACGGCTTGGTGGCCGCGCAGTCGATGGCGTCCCACAGGTCGATGCCGAGCTCGTTGCAGAACACCGCCATCTCGTTGACCAGGGCGATGTTCACGTGCCTGTAGGTGTTCTCCAGCAGCTTGGCCATCTCGGCCTCGCGGGTGCCGCGCGCCTGCACGACCTCCTCGACGAACTTGCCGTAGAAGGCCGAGGCCGCCGAGGCGCACGCGGGGGTGAGGCCGCCGACGATCTTGGGGGTGTTGTGCACCCCGTAGACCGGGTTGCCCGGGTCGATGCGCTCGGGCGAGAACGCCAGGTGGAACTCGTCCCCGGCGGCCAGCCCCGACTTCTCCAGGATCGGCCGGACGACCTCGTCGGTCGTCCCCGGGTAGGTGGTCGACTCCAGCACCACCAGGGCACCGGGCGCCAGGTGCCGGGCCACCGTCTCCGAGGCGCCCCTGACCGCGGTGAGGTCCGGCCCGCCCTCCTCCGACAGCGGGGTGGGCACGCAGATCACCACGGTCCGGGCCTCGTCGAGGATGTCCTCGTCGGTGCTGGGGGTGAAACCCGCCCCGAGCATCGCCTCGACCTCGGCGGGCGAGACGTCGTCGATGTGCGACAGCCCCGCCTTGAGCCCGGCCACGACGCGCGCGTCGCGGTCGAGCCCTCCGACCTTCAGCCCTGCGCGGCAGGCTTCCCGCACCAGCGGCAGCCCGACGTAGCCGAGCCCGATGACCACCAGATCCACCCCGGTGGCTCCCTTCAAGAGTTCATTCAGGTGAGAAGGCCGCGCGGTACCGGGTCGTGACGGCTCGCCATGTCCGTTCCGCCCTGACCCATTCCTGCCCGGCCTGTCCGATTTTTCGGCGTCGTTCGGGACTGTAAATGAGCTCGTCGAGCGAATTCGCCCAGGCTTCCGCGTCTTCCGGAAGAGTTAACGTGCCGGTCACGCCAGGTTCCACGATTTCGCGCAAGGCATTGACATCACTTGCTATTACTGGGATCCCCCCTGCCATCGCCTCGATCGGCTTCAGGGGCGTGACGAGCTGGCACACCCGGTCCGCCCTTCGGGGGACCGCGAAAACATCGAGGGCCGCGTGATACTGACGAACGGACGCCATCGGCACCCTGCCGGTGAACACGGCATGGACGCCGTGGTCGGCCGCGCGCCGTTCCAGCGCCCCGCGTTCGGGTCCGTCGCCCACCAGCAGCAGCGTCAGCGGGGTGCCGCGCCCCTTCAGCAGCGCGGCCGCGTCGATCAGGGTGTCGATGCCCTCGTAGCCGTAGAACGACGAGGTCAGCCCCACGACGGGGTCGTCGGCGCCGATGCCGAGCTCGGCCCGGAGTTCGGCGGCGTCGGGCAGCGGTTCGAGGAACGCCTCGTCCACCCCGTTGGGGACGATGAAGATTTTGGACGGGTCGATTCCGCGTCCCGCGATCTCCTCGCGCATCGCCGCGCCGAGCGTCACCACCGCGTCGGACTCGTCCATCCGGCGGGTCTCCAGGGCGCGGGTGAGGCGGTAGAAGTCGTCGTCCTCGCTGTGCGCGGGGTCGCGCGACAGCCACGAGTCCTCCAGGAACCCGCGCACCTCGTAGACGACCGGGATGCCGTGCCTGCGCCCGACCTCCAGCGCGACGGCCGCGTTCAGATGGTTGCTCACCGCGTGCAGTACGGTCGGGCGGGTCTCGGCGACCACCCGTGCGGCCAGGTCGGCGCTCCTGCCGACCATCCGGCCGGGCGCGGGCGGCAGCCAGGGCAGCAGCCGGTGGTACGGAACCCCGTCGACCTCGACCCGGGTGCGCGTATCGCCGATCCCCTGGCTGAGCGGGTAGCCGAGGCGGGTCACGACCTCGGTGGCGTAGCCCAGCTCCCGCTGGGCGAGCGCGATGCGGTGCGTCCGGACGGTGTAGCCGGCGTTGGTGCGCGGCAGAGCGTTCGTGACGAACTGCAGAACACGCGGCGGATCACTCTGGGCCACCGTCGTCTCCCGAGGGGACGACGGAAGGTCGAGCATGGCCTTCAGATCGGCGGACTCGCGCCGCGGGTCGCGGGGACGGGGCACGGCCAGGCGCGAGCGCCGCAGCCGGGCCGAGGGCAGCAGGCGTGCGGTCAGCCGGACGGCGAGCCGGGGCGCCCGGCTCGGGTCGTCACGCAGCTGCCGCCAGACCAGTCCCAGCAGGTAGACGGTTCTTTTAAGCACGGCGGGCGAGCGTAGGCAACCCCGATGAACAGAAGGGAAATTGTGTTGGCGCCTATCGTGCACGTTCTAGGAGCACGGCCGAACTTCGTCAAGGCGGCCCCCGTGATCGACGCGCTGCGCGCGGCCGGGGCCGAGCAGGTGGTGATCCACACCGGCCAGCACTATGACGAGCGCATGTCGGAGATCTTCTTCACCGAGCTCGGCCTCCCCGAGCCCGACGTCAACCTCGGTGTCGGGTCCGGCAGCCACGCCGCGCAGACCGCGTCGCTCCTGGTCGGGTTGGAAGAGGAGTTCACCAGCCGTTCACCCGCGCTCGTCATCGTGTACGGCGACGTGAACTCGACGATCGCCGCCGCACTGGTCGCGGCCAAGCTGCACATCCCGGTCGCCCATGTGGAGGCCGGGCTGCGCAGCTTCGACAACACCATGCCGGAGGAGATCAACCGCCGGCTGGTCGACCAGCTGTCCGACCTGGCGTTCGTCACCAGCCCCGAGGGCGTCGGCCACCTGGCCAACGAGGGCGTCGACGTCGACAAGGCCCACCTGGTCGGCAACCCGATGATCGACACGCTGCTGGCCAACCTCGACAAGTTCGACACCGACCGGGTCCGCGCCGAGAACGGCCTGCCCGACCGGTACGTGCTGGCCACGATGCACCGTCCGGCCAACGTCGACTCCCCGGAGACCGCCGCCGCCCTGGTCGGGCACCTGCACGGCGTCGCCGACCTGGCCCCGCTGGTCATCCCCGTGCACCCCCGCGGCCGCGCCAACCTGATGGCCGCCGGACTGGACGACCACGAGGGCGTCCACGTGCTGGAGCCCCTGGGCTACATCGACTTCATCGCCGCCGTGCGCGGCGCCGCCGCCGTCGTCACCGACTCCGGCGGTCTCCAGGAGGAGACCACGATCCTCGGTGTACCGTGCCTGACCGTCCGGCCCAACACCGAGCGGCCCATCACCATCACGCACGGGACCAACCGGCTCGTCACGTTCGAAGAGCTCGTCCCCGCCGCCCGCAAGGCCCTGGAGTCCCAGGTCGGGGAGTCGGCGCGCAAGCCGCCGCTGTGGGACGGCCAGGCCGGTCCCCGCATCGCCGAAGTGATCATGGAGTTCCTCGTTGACTGACCCATCCGCAGCCAAGGCCAACCGGCAGGTCGCGCGACTGCGCGCGACCTTGCGCGAGCGCGAGGCCCGCGTCCAGGAGCTGGAACAGCGGCTCATCGCCCTGGAGACCTCCTCGGCCCTGCAGTTCGGCCGGCTGGTCGCCGGCGCCGCCCGCAACCCCAAGGGGCGCGGCGTCCGGCTGCCCAAGGAGCTGTACAAGCTCTGGAAGAAGCGGCACGTCCCGGGCCTGGGCCCGTCGATCCAGCCGAGCGAGAAGACCCAGCTCGACCACATCGACCGCCCCGAGGACCGGCTGCTGATCGCCGACCCCTACGAGGGCCCGGTCGTCGCCGGGCTGCTCGGCCGGGAGGCCAAGGCCGCACTGGCCGGGCACGTCAAGGTCGTCCCGCTGCACCCGCACGACGCCTCGATCGTGCTGGACACCGCCGACGTCGACCTGCTGGTCGTCGACTGCGCGGCCGGCGAGCCCGGCGGGCCCTGGGCCTACCTGGGCGTCCCCGGCATGTACGACCGGGACCGCGCCCTGCACGACATCCGCGAGCTGGCCCGCAACCGCAGCCTCCCCCTGGTGCTGTGGGGCGACACCCCGCCGCCCACCCTGGCCATCCTCGACTGGGACGTCCGAGCGACCACCCCCGCTCAGCTCACCGCAGCCCTCACCCCCGCAGCGACGCGTTGAACGCCGGCGGGCCCGCGACGGCCCGCCGGCATTCGACGGAAGAAAGGAAATTCCTGTGCGACTTCGCGCCCTCGTGTACGGCGACGTCGATCTCAACCTGATCGACGGCTCGGCCATCTGGGCCCAGGGGATGGTGCAGGCGCTGGCACGCGCCGGCTGCGCGGTGACGCTCGTCCTCAAGGCGCCGGTGCGCACCGGCCGCCTGGTCGACCCGTTGCGCGCCCTGCCCGAAGTGACCATCCGGAGCCCGCACGCCGAGGGCCTGATCGAGGGCGACCAGGGCATGCCCGCCAAGCAGGCCGCCCACGTCCTGTCCAGGATCGACTCCGAGGAGCCGTTCGACCTGGTGGTCGTGCGCGGCCGGCGCCTGGCGGGCAAGCTCACCGGCAGCCCCCTGGCCGGACGTCTCTGGACGTACCTGACCGACGTCCCCCAGTCGGCGGGCGAGTTCAGCGGCTCGGCCAAGGGCGAGCTGCGCCGGATCGCCGACGCGTCCCGGATTCTGCTCTGCCAGACCGAGGAGCTGCGCTGCTTCCTGGAGAGCGCCGTCCCGGCGACGGCGGGCAAGAGCGTGCTGTTCTCGCCCGTGGTCGTCCTGCCCGAGGGCCTGGACGGACGCGAGGGCGGCGCCCCCGAAGGCCGCGCGCTCAAGCTCGTCTACACGGGCAAGTTCGCTCCGCGCTGGAACACCTACGAGATGACCTCGCTGCCGAGGCTGCTCGCGGTGCGCGGCGTCGACGCCGAGATGCACATGGTCGGCGACAAGATCCACGACGACCCGCAGGACCCCGGGTTCTCGACCCGGATGCGCACCGCGCTGGAGGGCGGGCAGGGCGTCGTCTGGCACGGCGGCCACCCGCGCGCCGAGGCCATGCGGCTCACCGCCGCCTGCGACGTCGGCATCTCCTGGCGCCACCCCGACATGGACGCCAGCCTCGAACTGTCGACCAAGCTCCTGGAGTGCGGCGCGCTCGGCGTCCCGGTCGTGCTCAACCGCAACCCGATGCACGAGCGGCTGTTCGGCACCGACTACCCGCTGTTCGCCGCGACCGAGTCCGATGTCGTCGACGCGCTGACCCTCATCGGCAAGAACCCCGAGGTCTACAACCTGGCCGTCGAGCGCTGCCGCGCCGCGGCGGCCGAGTTCAGCCTGGACGCGGCGGCCGAGCGCCTGGGCCGCTACCTGCGCCAGGCGTTCCCCGAGGAGAACCAGGCCGTCCTTTCCGTCCGCGAGGGGCGCAAGCTCCGCGTCGGCGTGGCCGGGCACGACCTGAAGTTCTTCACCCGGCTGCTGGACTACCTCAAGTCCCGTCCGGACATGGAGGTCCGCGTCGACCACTGGGCCGCGCTCAAGGTCCACGACCCCGAGCGCAGCCAGGAACTGGTCGACTGGGCCGACGTCGTCGTCTGTGAATGGTGCGGCCCCAACGCCCTCTGGTATGCCGGCCACAAGCGCGAGGGGCAGCGGCTCGTCGTCCGGCTGCACCGCTTCGAGCTGTACGCGCGCTGGCCCAGGCATCTCGACATCGACGCCGTCGACCAGGTGATCTGTGTCAGCCCGCACTACGCCGACCTCACCCGCGAGATGACCGGCTGGCCCGCCGACAAGGTCACCGTGATCCCCAACTGGGTCGACGACCAGGGCCTCGACCGGCCCAAGCTGCCCGGTGCCGAGCACCATCTCGGGATGATCGGCATCGCGCCGTCCCGCAAGCGGCTCGACCTGGCGCTGGACGCGCTGGAGGAGCTGCGCCGCGACGACCCCCGCTTCACGCTCTTCGTCAAGACCAAGCTGCCGTGGGAGTACTGGTGGATCTGGCAGCGCGAGGAGGAGCGCGCCCACTACGAGGAGGTCTTCCGGCGGATCCGCCGGTCGCCCCTGCTCGCGGGCGGCGTGATCTTCGACGCCTACGGCCGGGACGTCGCGGGCTGGCTGCGCCGCATCGGGTTCGTCCTGTCGACCAGCGACGACGAGAGCTTCCACCTCGCCCCCGCCGAGGGCATGGCCGCCGGAGCGGTCCCGGTGCTGCTCGACTGGCCGGGCTCCGACACCATCTACGACCGGCGGTGGATCCACGCCGACCCGTCGGCCATCGCCCGGTCGATCGGCTCGATCGTCCGCGAGGGGCGCTGGGAACAGGAGCGGCTCCTGGCGCGCGACCAGGTCCGCGCGGCCTACGCGCTGGAGTCGGTCTGCGACCAGTGGACCGAGATGATCGCGGGGGTGCCGATCTCTACCGGCGCGTAGCGCGCGGCGGGCCCCGACGATCTCGGTAAGCTCGACGTGTGAGCCCCAAGGTCCGGTCGTTCGTCCAAGGGGCGGCCCGGCACGTCTCGGCGCACCTGCTCTTCGCGGCGGTGCTGCTGGGGGCGGTCGCGGTCCGGGTCATCGCCGCGCGGGGCTATCCGGCGCTGCTGTGGGCCGGCGACTCCTACGGCTATCTCGACTCGGCCGTCAAGTTCCGCCCGCATATCGGACGTCCCAGCGGCTATGGGATCTTCCTCTGGACGCTCAAGCCGTTCCACGACGTCGGCATCGTTGTCGGAGCCCAGGCCGCGCTGGGCGTGGCCGCCGGAACCATGGTGTACGCCCTGGTCTGGCGCCACGCCCGCGCCGCCTGGCCCCGATGGATCTGGCTGCCCGGCCTTCCGGCGACGGCGGCGGCGGTCCCCGTCCTTTACGACGGCAACCTGATCCAGTCCGAGCACATGATGCTCGCCGACAGCCTGTTCACGTTCCTGGTCGTCGCGGTGGTCACGGTCGTCCTGTGGAACCCGCGCCTCACCTGGTGGACGGGCCCGCTGGCCGGGACGCTCACGGCGTTCGCGGCGCTGACCCGCCTGGCCGGGCTGCCGCTGCTGATCCTCGTCGTCCTGGCGATGCTGCTGCGCTGGTCGGGGTGGCGCCGCACCCTCGGCGCCGTCGCGCTGGCCGGGGTCACCTTCGCCGTCCCGTTCCTGGCCTACATGAACTGGTTCGACGACCACCACGGCAGCTTCGCGGTGACCAAGGGAAGCAACGTCTGGATGTACGGGCGCGTCATGGCCTTCGCCGACTGCGCCAAGATCAAGCCCCCGCCCGACCTGGCGGTCATGTGCCCGAAGCCGGACGGCGACCCGCGAATATCGCCGACGTTCCGGTCGATGTGGACGTCCGACTCCCCGTTCAACCAGATCCCCGGCGGCATCTACGGCCACCAGGGCAACGAGATGGCGGGCCGGTTCAGCGACCTGGCCGTCGAGCGGCAGTTCGGCGACTACCTCGACGTCGTCGTCCGCGACACCCGGCGCGCCTTCGACACCGGACGCGAGCCCTACCCGACCCCCTGGACCGAAGAGAACCTGCGCTTCCCCCGAGGCGAACAGTGGTCGGACGAACAGTGGCTGCTGGCGTCCCAATACGGGGGCGACACCGCGCGTCCACGGGTGATCGAGCCCCACGCCTCCTGGATTCGCGACTACCAGGAGCGCTTCCACACCGCGGGCCCCGCACTGGCCGCGCTCCTGGCCGTCGGCCTCGTCGGGATCCTCATCCGCCTCCGGCCCAGAAGCCGCTGGGGCGGCTCGATCCTGCTGCCCTGGTCGACCGCCTCGGCCATGCTCGTCATCCCGGCCGCCACGGCCGACTTCGACTACCGCTACCTCGCCCCGGCGGTGCCGCTGTCCTGCCTCGCCGCCGTCCTGACGTTCATCCCGAACCGGCGCAAGGCACCCGAAGAGCCCGCGGCGGAACCCGCGGTGATCGAGGAACCTCACAGCGTTAGCACCTGATCAATTGTTGTCTCCGGGTAATATCGCGCTGAGCCCCGAGTTAACGAAGATCGAATTTCACCCGGCGGAATGTCAACTGGGGACCTCCGCCGGGCGTCTCCAGTGGGACGCACAAGCGGTGGGATTTGGAGACCAATGACGACCCCGAAGGTCAGCGTCATCGTGCCGGTGTACAACTGCCGCGCCACTCTGGACCGGACGTTCCGGTCTGTGCTCGACCAGTCGCTCCCGGCTGCGGACGTCGAGATCATCGCGGTGGACGACGGCTCCACCGACGGCAGCGGCGAGGAGCTCGACCGCCTCGCCGCGGGCGACGCGCGCTTCCACGTCGTCCACCAGGAACCGTCCGGCGGTCCCGGCAAGCCACGCAACGTGGGCATCGAGAAGGCCACCGGTGAGTACGTCTTCTTCCTCGACGCCGACGACCACCTCGGCCCCGAGGCCCTCGAACGCTGCTGCGCGATCGCCGACGCCAACGGCACCGATGTCGTCGTCCCCAAATACGTCGGGATAGGCCGGAAGATCAATCCCCATCTCTTCCGCGAGACCGTCCCCTTCACCACGGTCTACGACGCCGTCCCCAACCTCTACGGCAGCATCACCGCCCTCAAGCTCTACCGCCGCGCCCTTCTGGAACGGCACCGCATCCGCTTTCCCGAGAACGTCCTGTCGGGCGAAGACCAGTTCTTCGCGGTCCAGGCGTATTTCGAGGCCAAGGGCGTCTCCGTCCTGGCGGACTACGACTGCTACTACTGGGTCGACCGCGAAGACGGAACCAGCGCCCTGCAGACCGGAGGCGCGCCCGCCGCCGACTACTTCCCCGAGATCAGGCGCCTGATGGAGTTCGTCGCCGAGCGCACCGCCCCCGGCGACGTCCGCGACCGCCTCCTGCGCCGCCACTTCGCCATCGAGGTCTTCTCCCGCTTCGACCCCCGCTACCAGCGCTTCACCCCCGAAGAGCGGCGCGACACCCGCGACGCCGTCCGCGACCTGGTCAGGGAGTTCGCCAACCCCCAGATCATGGACGCCCTCTCGCCCTACATGCGCCTCCTCGACCACGCCCTCCGCAACAACCTCGACGACCTGGTGGACGAGGCCGCCAAGGTCCACGCCGAGAACCCGCCCTCCATAGTCGTGGCCGACGACAAGGCCCTCCTCGCCTACCCGGGCCTGCGCGACGAGAGGTACGCCGTCCCCGACGAGGTCTACGAACTCCGGGGCTCCGTCGCAGGCCGTCGCAACTTCGTCGACGTCGAGTGGCACGGCCCCCACCTCAAGGTCCGCGTGAACCCGTCCATAGAACGCCTGGGCGAGGGCGACCCCCCAGAGGAACTGCTC
Source organism: Spirillospora sp. CA-294931 (assembly GCF_050946795.1). GTDB lineage: Bacteria > Actinomycetota > Actinomycetes > Streptosporangiales > Streptosporangiaceae > Spirillospora. Next base: position 8,018,728 of record NZ_CP192006.1, on the reverse strand, counting down.
CTCAAGCACCGCGACACCCAGGCGATCCACCACGTGCCCTTCCTCCGTGACGGCGAGTCCCTGGTGGCCGAGATCGACTTCGGCGACCCGGCCCTCACCCCCGGCCGCTGGGACACCTCGACCCTCGTCCGGACCCGCGGCTACACCCACGAGGCCCGCCTCTACGCGTCCGACGACGCCCGCGTTCCCGGCGCCCGTCTCGTGGCCACCGCCGAAGGCGCCCCCTTCGCCGAGCCCTACCTGACCAAGCACACCGGCGCCCTGGCCCTCAACATCGGCGCCTTCGCCAAGGCCCGCACCCCGGCCGGACCCCCGAAAATCACCCCGTCAGGCCCCGCCCTCCACCTCCAGGGCCATCTCGCCGCCGCCCTCCCGCCCACCGACCTCACCGTCAGCGCCGTCCTCCAGCACCGCGAGACCGACGACACCGTCGAGGTCGACCTCACCATCGAACGCGCCGAGGGCAAGATCAAGGTCTCCGGCGAGTTCGACCTCAGCAACGCCCGCCGCGGCAAATGGGACCTCTCCTACAAGGTCACCACCGGCGAGTCCACCGGCACCCTCAGAACCCCCGCCCCCACCGACCTGGGCCGTCCCACCCGCTCCGTCAAACCCTTCCGCACCGCCCACGGCAACCTCAGCATCCAGACCACCAAGTCCCGCCTCCGCTCACTCCTCCGCCGCTGACGACCAAGGCGTGTAGGCGGGGACTTTGCTCGTTGGGTTCTAGCGGGTGAAGACGTGGAGGTGCTTGTCGTATTCGTGGATGGTGCGGGTGAGGGTGGGGTTTTCCTCTAGCCAGCGCTTGCTGACGGCTTGTTCTTCGGGGCGGTGGGCGTCGTCGAGCATGATCTGGGCGTGGTCGGTGCAGCGGGGGAGCAGGTGGGGGACGGCGGGGTAGCGGGCTTCGGGGCCGCCGGTTCCCGGGGGGCCGTCGACGATGACCAGGTCGATGTCGTGGAGGTCTTCGATGGCCTTGGTGTCGTACCAGGGCTGGTCACCGGTCAGGGGGGCGTAGCGGATTTCTACGGTGTCCTGGAGGTTGTGGGCGCGGATGAGGTCTCTGGTCATCTCGGCGAAGCGTTCGTCGTGTTCCAGGGAGACGATCCGGCCGCCGAGGGACTGGACGATGTAGCCCAGCCAGGTGCTGGAGGCGCCGCTGCCGCACTCGACGATGAGCTTGGGGTGCTGGGTGTGGATCTGGGTGATGATGTGGCGGAGGGCGTCGGGGGAGAGGGCCCAGTGGCGTAGGGCGGGCATGGGCGCGCGGGGGGTGATGAGGGCGCGGAGGTCGGTGATCGCCTCGAGTTGCTGGTAGGCGGTGAAGACGTCCTTGCTGACCCATTCGCGGGCCTTGGCGACGTGGGTGTCCAGGTCAGCCAGCTTTTTGGTGGTGGCTTCTGATCTCTGGGCGGCTTCGGCCGCGTGGTCGGCGTTCTGCTGGGTGGCCTGGGCCTGACGGGTCGTCAGGCGTTCGATCTTCTCGTCCACGCGGCGGATCATGCCGGCGGTGAGCATCAGGCCCACCAGGACGAAGGTGCCGACGACGGTGATGGCGGCGGTGGGGGCGGAGATCTCGTCCAGGGCCAGGAGGATCGCCACCAGGGCCGTGACGGCTACCGCTCCGCCGGTCCCGCCGCGGGCCAGATGGGAGAAGGCGGGCACGCGCATATTGGGGGACCTCCGGTCGATCTGTGGGGATGACCGGTCATTATCAGCCTGGGGTCGGCCCTCATGCGCCCTTTTGGCGTGGACAGTCGGTGAAGGGTGGGTGGCGGGCGGCCGACTTCGAGGTGACCGCCCGCCTTTGACCTAGTGGTTGGCGGGGTAGGGCTCTTCCGCCGGGAGCTCGGCCTGGAGGGCCTCGATCTTGCTCTGGACCTTGGCGAGGGTCTTGGTGTAGTCGCGGCTGGAGAGCCAGAACTTGTAGATGATGACGAACTCGAAGGCCAGCATTCCGGCGGCGGACAGGATCGTGACCGGGATGATCGCGCCGGGGATCGCGGCGGCGGCCAGGGGGGCGACGATGAAGACGCCCATCTGGAACTCGATGCCGCTGATCAGGTGGGGACGGATGCGGCCGCGGATGAGGACGTCGCGGACGCGGGCGTACCAGGGGAAGCGCTGGTTGAAGCCGCGCTGGAGCTCGATGTTGGGGTTGTCGCCGACGACGCGCTCTTCCATGTCGGCCTCGGGGTCGGGGGTCAGCTCGACCACGTCGATGTGCTCGGCGCCCTTGAGGCGCAGTTCGAGGGCCTGGGCCTGCTCGCGGGCGGCGGCGAGCTTGGTGCGCATCTGGGTGCGGACCTTGTAGATCTCCAGCGCGTCCATGTACCGGAGCATGTCGATGAAGACGACGGCGACGGCCGTCCAGACGTAGGCGACGTTGTCGGTGGCGATGTACTGGCCGCCCATCAGGGCGATGGCGCAGGCCAGGACGCGGACGCGGTCGAAGATGTAGTCGAGCCAGGCGCCGAAGATCGAGCCGGTGCCCTTGAGGCGGGCGATCTTGCCGTCCATGCAGTCGAGGGTGAACGACAGGTGGTACAGCAGGGCGCCCAGCAGGAGCCAGGGCCAGGACGCGAACGCGAAGCTCGCGCCCGCGCCGAGTCCCAGGAGCAGGGCGCCGACGGTGAGCTGGTTCGGCGTGATGTTCGTCCGGTTGGCCGTGAACCGGACGAGCCGGGAGGCGAGCGGGTCGACCAGCAGTACCGTCCACCATGCGTCACGCGCCTTGTACGTCCGTTGCCGAACGTCCTCGAGCGTGAAATTCGCCATGGAGAGCTGTCCTTTCATCGGGGAGTGAGGCTTCCCCCGGCCTCAGATTCGAATGGGTTTTGCCCGCCGTTCACCGAGCGATGGTATCCGCCCGGGGCTATGCGTCGCGCAGCATCCGATCGACCGCCCGGGCGGACGCGGTGCCGTTGTCCCAGGCGCAGAACTTCTCCTGGAATGCCCGGTAGGCCGCATCGTGGCTCTGCGGGTTCCTGATGGCCTCGATCACCTCGGACGAGGTGTGGCAAAGGGGCCCGGGGGCTTCGGCCTCGAAATCGAAATAGAAGCCGCGCAACTGGTCGCGGTAGCGCTCCAGGTCGTAGGTGAAGAACACCTGGGGACGGCCCGTCACCGCGAAGTCGAACATCACCGAGGAGTAGTCGGTGATCATCAGGTCGGAGATCAGGTAGAGGTCGGCGATGTCGGGGTAGCGGCTGACGTCGATCGCGAACTCGCCGTCGGTGCCCTCGACGCCGCCGCCCAGGTTGAAGTGGCCCCTGACCAGCAGGACGTGGTCGTCCTCCAGGGCCTGGCGGGCCTGGAGGAGGTCGAGGGCCAGCTCGCGGCTGTAGCCGCCCGCGCGGAGCTGGTCGTCGCGCCAGGTGGGGGCGTAGGTGACGACCTTCTTGCCCTCGGCGATGCCCAGCAGGGCCCGGACGCGCGCGGCGCGCGCGGGGTCGCCCTGGACGAGGACGTCGTTGCGCGGGTAGCCGGTCTCCAGGATCTCGCCGTCGTAGCGGAAGGCGCGGCGCATGATCGGGGTGCTGAACGGGTTGGGGGAGACCAGCGCGTCCCACTGGGCGACGTCGTCGCTGAAGCGGCGCAGGTAGTCCTGGGCGTTCTTGAACTGCGGACGCTCGATGTCGTACCCGATGCGCTTGAGCGGGGTGCCGTGCCAGGTCTGGAGGTAGAACTGGCCCTCGCGCTTGGTGAACCACTCGGGCATGGGGTCGTTGCCGACGAGATAGCGGGCCTGGGCGAGCACCTTGAAGTGCTCGCGGCTGCCGTAGACGACCGTCCGGACGCCTTCGGGGGCCTGGAACTGGCCGTCCTTGGTGACCCAGACGTACTCCAGCTCGGGCACCCGGCGGGCCATCTCCTCATAGATGGCGCGGGGGCTGTCGGAGTACTGGCGGCCCCGGAAGCTCTCGAACACGGCCAGGTCGCGCAGGGGCTCGGCCAGGTACCCGGGGTAGTCGCGCAGGGCGATGCGCTTGAGGCCGTATACGCCGCGTTCCTCGTCCTCCTGGGCGGGACGCGACTCCAGTTGGAGCGAGTCGGCCTGGAAGGTGGAGAGCCTGAACTCGTGCAGACCCGAGACGCTCGGCGGTGGCAGTTCCGACAGGGACGAGCGGGACCCCGCGAGCGCGACGTCGCCGTCGGCCATCGGGGCGAAGAAACCCCAGCGGCCCGTGGCCAGCGGCAGCTCCTCGCCGAACAGCGGGACGCGGGCCGGGTCGAACTCGGCCGTGAAACCGCCGTCGGTCCAGGTCAGGGGGAAGGCGTAGGTGTCGCCTCCGGTGCGCAGCTTGACCAGCAGATGGTCGGGTCGGTTCTCCCCGGCCATCTCGCCGGTCAGGCGCAGCCGCCCGCCGTCGACCCATTCGGCGGCGGTCACGGCCGGACGGCGGGGACGCTCGATGATCCGCAGGTTGCCGAACTTGGTGCGGGTCACGACGATCTCGTCGGTGCCGAGGGAGTGCCTGACCTCGACGTCGTCGTGGATGGTGAGCCGCACGGGCTTGGACTGGCCCGTGTACTGGAGCGACCCGTCCCAGTCGAGTCCCTCGGTGACCCAGGTGTGCAGGGTGGCGGCGGTCTCGCTGGCGTGGGAGACCAGGACGTCCACCGGCACGTTCACCGTGAACGTGCCGTCGGCGGCGAAGGTGACGGGCAGCCGCGCCTCGGCCATGCCCTGGCGGCGCGACAGGACGAGCTCGCCCGAGGTCACGCCGGAGTCGGTGATCCGGCCGGACAGGGCCAGGGCGTCGCCGTCGACGCGGGCGTCGGTGATGTGCCGGTTGAGCTGCTTGACCTGGACGTTGAAGCGGTCGCTCGAGGCGGTGACCGGGCGGATCCAGACGTCCGGCGCGGCCTCCCAGGCGTTGGCCCACCGTACGTCGCTGCGGCGGGGCCCGCCGAGGGGGGCCGACAGCTTGAGCCCCCCGGGGACGGAGACCTCGGCGTGCAGTTCCCAGTTGGCCGAGCGCAGGGCGCCCAGCACTCGGTACTTGGTCGCGCGCAGGAACCGGTAGCGGCTGACCTTGAGGTCGTCGGGGTCGATGACGACGCTGAACCCGGCCCAGTCGTAGTCGGCGGCGGCGCGCCGCGCGTCGGCCGAGACGTCGGGACGGTGGACGCGCTGCACCGGCAGCTCGACGGTGGTGCCCGTGCGGGCGTGCTGGAGCCAGACCCGGATCGTGGACGTCTCGACGTCGTCCATCGGGATGCGGGTGATGTAGGCGTGGCCGGTGATGTGCAGCTTGCCGTCGCGCCACCAGGCCGCGTCGGCGCGGCCCTGGATGGTCAGCTCGCGGTTGATGTCGTACAGGTGGTCGGGGATGTTCCGGGACGCGTCGCCGAAGTAGGGGTACTCGGCGTACCAGCGGCCGTCCTTGAGCGTGACGTCGGCCGTGAAGATGCGGGCCTGCTGGTAGTTGATGATCTCCAGGAGCTCCTCGATGAGCCCGTTGCGGATCAGGTGGTACTTCAGCCGCTTGAGCGCGGTGAGCTTGCCCATCATCGCGTCGTTGGCCTCGGCGACGACCTCGTCGACCTGGGCGCGCAGCCGGTCGCAGTACTCCGGGCCGCCCTCGCCCGCCTGGTCGATGTAGAGCGGGAGCTCGCCGTCGAGCACGTTGGTGAGCTGGGCGCGCCACAGCTCGGGGGAGCGCTCGCGCAGGAACGCCGTGACGTTCTGGGTGGTGCGCACCCGGTCTTCGAGGTTGCCGGGCTCGGTGCGCCGCTGGGTGATCGACTGCGACTCGCCCTCGCGCTCGCGCCAGTAGTAGACGATGTCGCTGAGGACGTCGACGGACGCGGCCAGGAAGTGCGCGGGGATCGTCACCGGCGCGTCCTCGTAGAGCCCGGGCGGGAACGCGAAGTCGTTGGCCTCGAAGAACTCGCGCCGGAAGACCTTGTTCCAGGCGGTGCGGTCGCCGAGCAGCTCGGGACGCCGGGAGATGTGGGTCTTCTTGTCGGTGACCTTGAAGATCTCGGTGTGCATGGGCGAGTTGCGCGGCCCGGCCGAGGTGAGCCGCCGGACGCCGCCGCACGCCAGGTCGGAGCCGGTCTCCTTCAGCGTCCCGACCATCAGCTCGTAGGTGTAGCGGGGGACGATGTCGTCGGAGTCCATGAAGGCCAGGTAGGTGCCGGTGGCGTGCCGCGCGCCGGTGTTGCGGGCCGGGCCCAGGCCCTGGTTCGGCTGCTGGACGAGGCGGAACCGCTCGTCCTTCTCGGCGAACTCCTTGGCGATCGCCGTGCTGCCATCGGGGGAGCCGTCGTCCACCATGATGACCTCGATGTCGCGCAGCGTCTGCTGTTGCAGCGACTCCAGGCAGTCAGCCAGATAGGCCTCGACGTTGTAGAACGGTACGACGACGCTGAGGAGCGGTGACACGGTTCTCCCGATACACGTGGGCGGTTTTCGCCGGTAATTCGCACGTCCGGTGACGCTCGGTGGCGGCGTCGGGCCGGAACGGGGAACGGCGGATGAACGGCGGCTGTCTGCACATTATCCGACCCGCGGACGCGCGGCCGGGCCGTTGCTTAAGGGCGTTTTCCCCCTTGTTGCACGGCGGGCTCGGGGGTCGCGGGCGGCTTCGCGGGACCGTCGGGACGGGCGGGACGCCGCAGGCCGGTGAAGGCCCAGGTCATCTTGGGCTCCAGCGCCCAGCTCATCGCCCGCACGACCGGCTTGGAACACAGGAAGGTGCCCACGACCGCGGCCCCGGCGATGACAACGATCACACCGGGCACGGTGTTCATCCACGCGGCGTCCCACAGTTCGGTGAACTGGAGCAGGCGCGTGACGAACCCGTGCAGCAGGAAGGCGTACAGGGTGGTGGCACCGAGCTTGGTGAACCAGGTCTTCTTACGGGGAACGATCGCCAGGAACGCAGCCACCAGCGTGACGGCGCAGGCGAACATGGCGACGCGCATGACGGTTCCGGCGACGTTCCCGACGCCGAGTTCCTCGTGCGGGTCCTTCCAGTAGACCCAGTCCTTGTTCATGCGGTCCATGGCCAGGTACGCGGCGCCGAGCCCGGCGGTCAGGACGCCGAAGCCGGCCACGCGGGCGGACGGGCGCTTGAGCAGCTCGAAGTGCTCGGGCCGCAGCATGAGGCCGAGGACGTAGAACGGCAGCAGCCCGATCACGCGGTGGATGTTGAACGTTCCACCGAGATCGCTCATGTACGACAGCAGCGAGAACACCATCGCGACCGCGAACGGCCAGCGGATCTGCTGCCATACGGGGGTCGACAGCCGCCACATGAACAGCGCGCACAGGAACCAGGTGAGGAAGTACGGCTTGAGGAGGCTGATCTCCAGCTCGTTGCGCCCGACGAGCCAGTCGTAGACCGAGTAGGCGATCTCGAACACGACGTAGGGCACGCCGACGTTGGTGATGAGCTTGCGGGCCTTGCCGCCGGAGAACGTCCAGTTCCGCGAGAAGTAGCCGGTGATCACGATGAACAGCGGCATGTGGAACATGTAGATGAACAGGTACAGACCCCTGGCCACGGGGACTTCCCGCAGGTAGGCCAGCGAGTGCCCGATCACCACCAGCAGGATCGCCAGGTACTTGGCGTTGTCGAAGAACGGGTCGCGTTCCTTGCGGCGGGGCGCCGGGGCGTCCGCGCCAGGACCCCCGGCGGGCCGCGCGTCCGCGACAGGGCCCCCGGGGGGCGATGCGGGCCGCGCGTCCATGGCCTCCGGGTGTTCCGGGGGCCACGGGCTCCTGGGCTGGGGCGCGGTCGGCGGCCTGCTCGTGTACGTCATGGGGTCCGGCGGTCAGTTCCCGTCGCAGATGTTGTCGGTGGCGCGGATCTCGCCCTGCTGCTTGGGGATGCCCGCGGTCTTGGAGCTCTTCAGTGTGGTCCAGTCGGAACCGACGACCAACTCCACCACGCCCGCGGTGGCCGAAGTGCGCGCCGTGGGCTTGGGAGCGGTGGGGATCAGAGCGGACAGCACGGCGGCCTTCTGGTCGCCCCCGGTGCCGAACAGGACGCGGGTGGCCTTGGCGGTGGGCTTGTTGCCGACGACCTCGACCTTGAAGCCCTGCGCCTCCAGGTCGTCGCCGACCCTGCGGGCCTGCCCGTCGATGCCGCTGGCGTTGTAGACCCTGACCTGGATCTGGCTCGGCGGGATCTTCGGGGCCGGGGTGCCCTTCTTGGGCCCCTTCTCCTCCTTGGGCACCGACTTGTCGTTGCGGATGGAGGAGAAGAAGTTGTTGGCGTCCGGCTGGCGCAGCGCGACGCGGTTGGGGTCGGCGGGGTCGGGGCCGGACGGCACGGTGACGAAGCGGAGCTTGCCCGAGCTCATGCCGCCCATCTCCTCGGCGATCTTCCGCATCACGCCGGGCGTCAGCTCCTTGTCGGTGGTCAGCGACTTGGTGCCGGCCTGGATCAGCGAGAGCAGCTTGGCGGGGTTGGTCAGCACGCCCGCGCTCATCGCCTTGTTGGCCAGCGCGCCCATGAACTTCTGCTGGCGCTTGATGCGGTCGGTGTCGGAGCCGTCGCCGAGCCCGTGCCGGTTGCGGACGTAGGCCAGGGCCTGCTCGCCCTTGATGGTGTGCTTGCCCTTGGACAGCTTCAGCTTCGACTTGGGGTCGTTGACGTCCTTGGGCAGGCACACGGGGACGCCGCCGACCGCGCTGGTGATCGACTTGAAGCCGTTGAAGTCGACCTGGACGAAGTGGTCGATCTTGACGTTGGAGATGTTCTCGATCGTCTTCATCGTGCAGGACGCGCCACCGGCGGTGAAGGAGGCGTTGATCTGCCCGCGCGACTGCGCCGGGGTGGTCGAGCCGTTCTTCAGCTTGCACGAGGGGATGGGGATCATCAGGTCGCGGGGGAAGCTGATGCCCATCGCCTGGCCGCCTCCCGGCGACAGGTGCAGCAGGATCATGGTGTCCGAGCGCGGCGGCTCGTTCTTCATCGCGCGGCCGTACTGGGCGTTGGCCCCGGCGCGGGTGTCGGACCCCAGCAGCAGGATGTTGAGCGCGTTGTTGAGCTTCTTGGGCCGGACGCCGATCAGGGCGTTGGGGTCCTCGTGGGTGATGTTCCCGAACGCCTTGCGGTACAGGCCGTAGGCCGTGAGCGAGCTGACCACCATCAGGACGGAAAGACCGATGGACACCCAGCCGAGGACGCGCCATCCACGTCGGCGCGCCGGCTCCGGGTCGGCGTCGTCGACGTACTCCATGTACATCGGATTGCTGTTCATCGGCTCCGTGGTCGGGGGCGTGGGCGTGGGGCGTGCCCGCTTCCCGGGTCAGGTTCCAGGCGTCGGAATCAAGGTGAAGAGTAAGTCAGAGGAGGCGGCTCACGGACCCGGACGCGTCATTCCATCCGGGCACACCGGCCACCGCGGTCACATGCTCCAGTCTCACGCGCTCCTTTAGGGAGTCTTTGTCGGAGTTTCGTTGGATTATGACGGAAGCTCCTGAGGCTAGTGGTGCAAGTAGACCGCTCAGAACCCCGTCGAGTGTGGTGAACGGCATGTCAACCAACACCCGGTCAGCGGCGTCCAGCTCCCATTTCGCGGCCGCCGCCTCGGCCGACCTGACCAGCTCGGCACCACTGTATGTGGCCTTTGTCACAGTCAGGGCGGCATCGTCCGGGGTTACCACCGTCGGGGGGACGAAACGGTCCCCGTATGACCTGACCTCAAGGGCATAGTCCTCGACACCGGGAGGGCAATCGGCCAGGGCACCGCCCAGCGCGTGCAGCGAGAGTCCCACGATCTCCTCGGCGCCGGTGTCGTTGAGCGCATCGTCGAGCACCTCCTCGGTGGCCGCCAGGATGTACGGCGCGGAGGCGGTGATCGGTTCGCCCGGCTCCGACGGTTCGGCGATCGCTCCCGCCGACCAGCAGGCCATCAGCCACACCGCCGTCTGCCAGTGCGGCGGCAGAGCCAGGACCACCCGCGTCCCCGGCTCGGCGCCGAGCCCGTCCACCAGGAAGTTCGCGGTCTTGGCGACCCAGTTGTCGAACGTCTTGGCCGACAGCTCGACGCGCTCGCCGGTGCCGTCGTCGTAGAAGGTCACCAGGGGGCGCGACGGGTCGCCGGCCACCCTGCGCCGCAGCAGTTCCGCAGGTCCGATGCCACTCATGGAGCGAGGGTACGGCCTGGCGGGCCCGGCCCCGCGCGGCCCCGCCGCATTGCTTGCGACGCCTCACCGTGCGTGAGTACGATCGGGCACCGATCGCCCCGCCGGGCGGCGTCCGCCTCGCCGGGCCCCCTGGCTCTGTCGCCGGACCACCACCCAGGGGGAAATGTGAGCGCGGGCCCTCTGCTCGCGCGGCTCACCGTGGCCCCCGCGCTGGTCGTGGTCGCGTGGCTGGCCGTCTCCCTCCCGCTGCTGATGGCGGGCGTGTTCCGTCCCGGCCCGGCCCTGGCCCTGTTCGTCCCCGTCGCCGCCGTGCTGCTCTGGCAGGGCCTGCGCGGCCGGGCGGGCCTGCCCCGGCTGGACGAGCGGGTCTCGTGGTGGTCGACCGGCGGCGTGCTGGCGATCGCCCTGGCCTTCCTGGTGCTCCAGGTGGTGATGTACTCCGAGCAGGTCATCGTCCGCCGCGACCCCGCGACCTACGTGCAGTTCGCGACCTGGCTGAACGACCACGGGTCGCTGCCGATCCCGCAGAGGCTCGCGGCGTTCGGCGGCGGCGACCCGGCCCTCGAATACGGCAGCCCCGGCTTCTACCAGCGCGGCGACTCGATCGTCCCGCAGTTCATGGCGGGCCTGCCGATGCTCCTCGCGCTCGGCGGCTGGATCGGCGGCACCCACGGCCTGCTGCTGATGGCGCCGCTGCTGGGGGCCTGCGCCGTGCTCGCCTTCGGGGGGCTGACCGCGCGGCTGGTCGGCCCGGCCTGGGCGCCGGTGGGCGCGCTGCTCCTGGCGCTGACCCTGCCCATGGTCTGGGTCTCGCGCTCCACCTACAGCGAACTGCCCGCGCTCCTGCTGCTGCTGGGCGGGCTCGCGCTGCTGTACGACGTCCGGACGGAGAAGGAGAAGTCGGCCCGGGTCAAGGCGTTCCTGGTGGGGCTGACGCTCGGGCTGATCGTGCTCGTCCGGATCGACGCGCTGCGCGACGTCCTGCCGGTCGTGGCCTTCGCCGGGCTGCTGGTCGCGCGCGGCGAGAAGCGGCGCAAGGGCGTGGGATACAGCCGCCGAACGGGGTACCCGCTCGCGGCCGGGCTCACGATCGGCGTGGGGGCGGGCCTGCTCGAAGGCTTCACGTTCTCCCGCCCGTACCTGCGCTACCTGCACGCCTCGCTGAACCCGCTGCTGGCGATCACGGCGGCGCTCGTGGCGGCGACCGCGCTCATGGTCGTCCTGCTCCGCGCCCGCCGCACCGGCCGGTTCTTCCGCCGGATCGGCGTCACGCTCGCGTCGGGCCGCCTGCCGGACGCGGCCGCGGTTCTGACGGTGCTGGTCATGGCCGTCCTGGCGGCGCGCCCGCTGTTCCAGACGGCGCGGCGCGAGCCCGCCAACGCCGACGACCGGCTCAACGCGTTCTTCATCGAGCAGGTCCAGCGGATCAACCACATGGACGTCGACGGCACCCGCCAGTACACCGAACTGTCGCTGCACTGGGTGATCTGGTACATCGGCGTGCCCGCGCTGCTCCTGGCGACGTTCGGCGCCGCGCTGCTGGCGCGGAGGCTGCTGCGGCGCCAGTCTCCCGAATGGCTGCTGCCCTACATGGTGATCGTCTGGACGACCGTCACCACCCTGCTGCGCCCGGGGATCACGCCCGACCACCCGTGGGCCTCGCGACGGCTGATCGCCGTCGTGCTCCCCGGCCTGCTGCTGTTCACGGTGTGGGCCACGGCCTGGGCGATCCGCCGGATCAGGAGGCTCGGCTACGGCCGGGCCGCCGTCGGGACGATCTCGGCCGTGACCGCCCTGCTGCTCCTGGTGCCGATCGTGCTGACCTCCGGCGTCACCATCGCGTCCAGGACCGACGACGGCGAGGTCGGGGCCGTCCGCGGCCTGTGCGCCAAGCTGGGCCCCGGGCGCTCGGTGGTGATCGTGGAGCGGGCCACCGCCGACCGGATGCTCCAGGTCGTCCGCAGCATGTGCGGCGTCCCCGCCGCCAGGACCAGGAGCGGCACGTCGCCCGGCGATGTCCGCCGCGTCGTCGACAAGATCTACAAGGCGGGCCGCCGTCCGGTGATCCTCGGCGCGCAGCCCGCCCAGGTCGCCCCGTATGGCCCCGCCTCGCAGGCACTCAAGCTGCGCGCCCGGCAGGACGGCCGGACCCTCGACGAGCCGCCCCGAGGCACCTGGGGATTCAGCGTCGACGTGTGGATGTCCGAACCGCCCAGGCCATGATGGTCCTCGCCGGACGGCCGGGACGAGTATTCTCGCCCTGCGTGAGTACCGAGCCCCGCGACCCCGGCCCCGGCACCGTCCAAGTCGACCTGCCCGCGCCCACGTCGGACGACCCCGAATCCGCGCCCACCCGACCCGCGAAGCCCCTGCCCGCGCCCGCCGCGTCCACGCCGCCGCCGTCGGCCGAGCCCGCGCCGCCCGCGTCCGCCGAGCCCGAGCCCGGCTCGGTCGAGGGTGCGTCGGCGGGGGAGGGCGCGTCCGTCGGGGTCTCCGAAACCTCCGGGTCTGTGGCGGGCGGGGGCGTCGAGCGGGTGGCGGTGGCCGAGGAGCGGCCGAGCGGGGTTCGACGGGGGGTGCGGGCTCAGGACGAAGGGGCCGCCGACCCGGAAGAGCCGGTGCACGTGACGATCGTCCTGCCCTGTTACAACGAGCAGGACCATGTCGTGCAGGAGATCGAGCGCATCTGCGCGGCGATGGACGCCAGCGGCAAGACCTACGAGCTGCTGGCCGTCGACGACTGCTCGACCGACGCCACCCTGGAGCGGTTGCGGGAGGCCGAGCCGCGGTTCCCGCAGATGCGCATCATGGCGTTCCAGCACAACAGCGGGTCGGGCACCGTGCGGCGGATCGGGAGCCAGCAGGCGCGGGGCGACATCGTCGTGTGGACCGACGCCGACATGTCCTACCCCAACGAGCGCATCCCCGAGCTGGTCGACATCCTGGACACCGACCCGTCGGTCGACCAGGTGGTCGGCGCCCGGACGAGTGAGGAGGGGTCGCACAAGGTGCTGCGGGTCCCGGCCAAGCTGGTCATCCGCAAGATCGCCGAACGGCTCACCAACACCCGGATCCCCGACCTGAACTCGGGGCTGCGCGCGTTCCGCCGCGAGGTGTCGCTGCCGTACCTGCGGCTGCTGCCGCCCGGGTTCTCGTGCGTCACCACGATCACGATCGCGTTCCTGTCGAACCAGCACCCGGTGCGGTACGTGCCGATCGACTACGCCAAGCGGGCGGGCAAGTCCAAGTTCCACTTCACCAAGGACGCCTACCGTTACATCCTGCAGGTGCTGCGGATGGTGATGTACTTCAACCCGCTCAAGGTGCTGATGCCCCCGGCGCTGTGGCTGCTGGTCATCGGCCTGGGCAAGGGCGTGTTCGACATGGTCGTGCACTTCGGCTACTTCGCCAACAACACCGTGATGATCTTCATTACGGGGTTGATCATCGCCAGCCTGGCCCTGCTGGCCGACCTCATCGTCCGATCTCGCGGCGACGTCTAGGGGAGCATGTGAAGATCGCGCTCGTGGGACCCGCCTTCCCGTACAAGGGCGGCGGCGCCCAGCACACCACCGAGCTGGCGCACCGGCTGGCCGCGGCGGGGCACACCGTCGCGATCGAGTCGTGGCGGGCCCAGTACCCCGGGTTCCTGTACCCGGGGCAGCAGACGATCGACGAGCCCGAGGGCGAGCCGTTCCCCGACACCCGCCACGACCTCGACTGGCGCCGCCCGGACGGCTGGTACCGCACCGGCCGCGCCCTGCGCGACTATGACCTTGTCGTGCTGGCGGTGCTGAGCCCCGTCCAGGTGCCGTCCTACCTGGGCATCCTCTCCGGGATCGGACGCCGGACGCCCACCGTCGCGCTCTGCCACAACGTGCTGCCGCACGAGCGCAAGCCCTATGACGAGCCGCTGATGAAGGCGCTGCTGCGGCGCGCCGACGGCGTGCTCGTCCACTCCGAGCAGCAGGCCGGGCTGGCGCGGGGGCTGACGTCCCGTCCCGTGCGGGTGGCCGAGATGCCCGCCCACCTTCCGGCGGCGGCTTCGGCGGAGGCCCGGCGCGACGGCGAGCGGCGGCGGCTGCTGTTCTTCGGGATGATCCGCCCCTACAAGGGGCTGGACGTCCTGCTGCGCGCCCTGGCGGCGGGCACCGACGACGTCGCGCTGACGGTGGCGGGGGAGTTCTGGGGCGGCCTGGACGAGACCCGCGCGCTGATCTCCGAGCTGGGTCTGGACGAGCGGGTCGAGCTGAAGCCCGGCTACGTGCCGGCCGCCGACGTCCCGGGGCTGTTCGCCGCCTCCGACGCGCTCGTCCTGCCCTACCGGACCGCCACGGCCTCGCAGAACGTGTGGATGGCGCACGAGTACGGCGTCCCGGTCATCGCCACCCGGGTGGGCGGCTTCGGCGACCAGGTCAGGGACGGCGTCGACGGCATCGTCTGCGAGCCCGACGACGTGGGCTCCCTCACCGACGCGCTCAAGCGCTTCTACGCCCCGGGCGAGCCGGAACGGCTGCGCTCCGGCGTCCGCCCGGTCGACCACACGCCGCTGTGGAACAGCTACATCGAGACCCTGACGGGTTCGAAGCCCGTCAGGATCGAGCTCGCCGACCACGGGAACATGGAGGGCGGGCACAACTGCGGCGGCTCCTGACGCTCAGAGGTGCGGCTCGATGACCTTCAGCAGCGCGCGCTTGGGCTTGGCCCCGACGATCTGCTCCACGACCTCGCCGTTCTTGAACAGCAGCAGCGTGGGCAGGCCGAGCACACCGAACTTGCCGGGCGTCAGCGGGTTGTTGTCGTAGTCGAGCTTGGCGATCGTCAGCTTGCCCGCGTATTCGGGGGCGATCTGGTCGAGCACGGGGGCGATCATCTTGCAGGGGCCGCACCATTCGGCCCAGAAGTCCACCAGCACCGGGGTGGAGCTGTTGATGACCTGCTCGTCGAACGTGTCGTCGGTGACGGTGATGGGGGCGCTCACGATCTCTCCTTCGTCGGCTCCGTACCCGGGACAAGCTCCTGGCCCCCGGGTTCATTCCCGTCCGTCCCGTCCGATTCGTCGCTTTCAGGTCGGGGCGTGGAGCGGCCGATGAGCGTCGCGGCGCCCGCGTTCAGCAGGTCGGCCACCGTCAGCACGACCCGCGAGCCGATCGCGACCACGATCGCCGTCCCGGCGGGAAGCACCGGGTTCAGCACCACCAGCAGGACGGCCTCGCGGGCGCCGATGCCCCCGGGTGCGATGAAGACCAGGAACCCCGCCACGAAGGCCAGCGTGAACGCGCCCGTGGCCAGGAAGGGCAGGCCGGGGCCGTCGCCGCCGACGGCCATGCACAGCAGCCAGGTGTGGACGCCGAACAGCACCCAGCCGAGCACCGTCCAGCCGACCGCGCGCAGCGTCGCGGACAGGCTCACCGGGTGTTCGAGCGGGGGGCGCCGGACGAGCCGCAGCGCGGTGTCCAGGCACCAGGTCACGATCCGCGGATGCAGCGAGGCCACCATGACCGGGGCCAGCAGGAACAGCCACCAGTAGCGGTCGCGGGCCTCGTCGGACGTCAGCGGCAGCGTCGCCGCGGCCATCGCCAGGCCGCAGGCGCTGGAGGTCGCCACGGCCAGCAGCGTCGCGCTGAAGCTGCGGATGCGGGGCACGTGGTAGGTGCGGGCGAGCTCGACCTGGGTCACCAGCGCCCAGACCTTGCCCGGCACGTACTTGCCGAGCTGGGAGATGCTCTGGATCCGGAACGCGGCCTTGATCGGCAGCGGCGAGCCGAGCCCGGTCAGGAAGGCGCGCCAGCCCAGCATGTGGGCGAACAGGGCCGCCAGACCGGCCGCGAGCGCCCCGGCGAGCGTCGGCCAGGACATCTCCTCGAACGCCCGCACGGTCTCGTCCCACTGGGAGACCAGGCTGTAGGCGCAGAACGCCAGCGCCAGCAGCAGCAGAAGGACGCGCAGGGCGCGCATCGCCAGGTCGCGCGGCGTGCGCTTGGTCGCGGCCTTCGAATTCACCTGCCCAGGGTAGGTGAATCACCACCGCCCCGCTGCTTTGCGCACCGCCGCGCCCGGAGAGCCCTAAGGTTGTGCGGGATGAATCTCTCGGATGTGGTCGCCTTCATGGGCCACCAGGTGCACGTGTGCCGGTATCGCGAAGCGGGGACGCTGCTCGGCTGGATGGGCCGCGACCTGCGCGGCAAACGCGTCCTCGACGTCGCGGGCGGCGACGGCTACTGGGCCGGACGGGCCCGCAGGCACGGCGCCGACGCGGTGTCCATCGACCTGATGCGCAAGAAGATGGTCTACGGGCGCACGCTCGCCCACGCCCCCGCGCTGATCGAGTGCGACGCGCTGCGGCTGCCGTTCGCCGACGGGTCCTTCGACGCGATCCTGTCGGTCTGCGCGATCGAGCACTTCGACGACGGCGGCAAGTCGCTCGACGAGATGGCCCGGGTGCTCAGACCCGGCGGGCAGATCTTCATGTCGGCCGACGTGCTGAGCCGGGCCGACGCCTGGCCCAAGCTGCGCGACGCGCACAAGGCCAAGTACCACGTCCAGCACACCTACACCCACCAGAGCCTGCGCGAGCTGATGGACGACCGGGGCCTTGACCTGGTCCGGCACTCCTACCAGTTCCGCACCGCGGCGGCCGAGCGGCTGTACCTGTCGCTGTCGACGTACGGTGGGAAAGTCGGGTTCAACGCGGCGGCCCCGCTCACCCCGCTGGTCGCCCTCGGCGACCGCAGGGCACCGAACGAACGCGGCAGCATCGTGCTGATCCAGGCGCGCAAGCGAGGGTGACGCGTCCCGCCGCCTCACCTTCACATCTGGCCGCCGTGATCTGCGCGGCGCCCCTCCCGACCGGACTCGATCGGCGTAGGCTCGGAGGTAAAGGGTGATCTACCGTCGCCCCACCGGGCACGCTGGAACAGGGGGAACCGTGGAGCCTCGGATTCTTCTGGACGCCACGGCAGTGCCCGCTGACCGCGGCGCGCTGGGCCGGTACGTCGACGGCCTGCTCGGGGCCCTGCACGCGCTCGGCGCCGACCTCGCCGTGGCCTGCCAGCGCGCGGACGAGCAGCGGTACGGCGAGCTCGCGCCCGGCGCCCAGATCGTCAAGGGCCCGGCCGCGCTCGCGCACCGCGCCTCGCGGCTGGCCTGGGAGCAGTCGGGGCTGCCCTACGTGGCCGAGCAGGTCGGCGCGGACGTGATCCATCTGCCCACCTACACGATCCCGATCCACCCGGGACGGCCCACGGTCGTCACGATCCACGACGTGACGCTGTTCGCCGAGCCCGCGGCGCACGACCCCGTGCGGGCCTACATCAAGTCGGCCACCCGCACGGCGGCGCGCCGGGCCACCCGCCTGATCGCCCCGTCCCGCGCCACCCGCGACGAGCTGGTCCGGCTGCTGGACGCCGACCCCACCCACATCGACCTGGCCTACCACGGCGTCGACCAGGAGGCCTTCCACCCGCCGTCCGAGGACGAGATCAAGCGGGTCTCCGACCGGCTCGGGCTGCACGGCCACCCGTACTTCGCCTACCTGGGCGCGCTGGAGCCCCGCAAGAACGTTCCGAACCTGATCCGCGGCTGGGTGAGCGCGTTCGCCGAGCGTCCCGAGCCCCCGGCGCTGGTCCTGGCGGGCAGCGGCGGCTGGGACGACGAGGTCGACGCGGCGCTGGCCACCGTCCCGCTGCACATGCGGGTGGTGCGTCCGGGCTATCTGCCGTGGTCGTCGCTGCCCGGGCTGTTCGGCGGGGCGCTCGCGGTGACGCTGCCGAGCCGGGGCGAGGGCTTCGGCCTCCCGGTGCTGGAGGCGATGTCGTGCCGGGCGCCGGTGCTGACCACCCGCCGCGGCCCGCTCCCCGAGGTGGGCGGCGACGCGGTCGCCTACACCGAGCCCGAGGCCCCCGACATCGCGGCCGCCCTCGTCGCCCTCACCGACGACCCGGCCCGCCGCGAGGCCCTGGCCTCGGCCGCCGGCGAACGCTCCAAGCAATTCAGCTGGACCGCCTCCGCCGAAGCCCACATGATCTCCTACAGACATGCAGTCGCCGGCCACGCCGCAGTGTGATCAAAACCCCAGGCTTCACCCCGCAGGGGCCTCAGCCCGCGCGCGATTGCGTTAATGAGCGGGAAGCGAGCCGAAGGCGAAGCTTCCCGGCGAGATCGCGAAGCGATGCGGCAATCGCAAAATCACGGTCACCGAAGCGAGCCGCTAGGCGAGCGTAGGTGGGCCGAGATTTCAGTGAACACAGCCGCTAGGCTCGCCGGGGTTCGTTGAGGGAGGGAGCCTCGTGGAAGCGATTTTGCTCGTCGGTGGGCAAGGGACCCGGCTGCGGCCGTTGACGATCTCCACGCCGAAGCCGCTGCTGCCGACCGCGGGCGTGCCCTTCCTGGCGCACCAGCTGGCGCGGGCGCGGGACGCGGGCGTCGAGCGGATCGTGTTCGCCACGTCGTACCGGGCGGAGATGTTCGAGGCGGCGTTCGGCACTCGGGCCCAGGGAGTTGATCTGGCCTACGTCTCCGAGGCCAGGCCGCTGGGGACCGGGGGCGCCATTCGCAACGCGGCGGCGGCGCTGAGGTGCGGGGCCGACGAGCCCGTGCTGATCCTCAATGGCGACATCCTGTCGGGGCACGACGTGCCCGCGCAGGTCGCGTTGCATGAGAAGTCCGGCGCCGATGTGACGCTGCATCTGACCGAGGTGGACGACCCGTCGCGGTTCGGGTGCGTCCCGACCGACGCCGATGGGCGCGTCACCGCGTTCCTGGAGAAGACCTCGCGTCCGGTCACCAACCAGATCAACGCGGGCTGCTATGTCTTCCGGCGCTCGGCGATCGACACGATCAGGAAGGACGAGGTCGTCTCGGTCGAGCGCGAGACGTTCCCGTCGCTGATCTCCTCGGGCCGGGTCGTGATGGGCCACGTCGAGTCGGCCTACTGGCTGGACGTCGGCACGCCGCAGGCGTTCGTGCGGGGCTCGTGCGACCTGGTCCTGGGGCGGCTGGCGTCCTCGGCGATGCCGGGCGAGCCCGGCGACCGGCTCACGCTCAACGGGGCCGTGGTCTCGCCGGGCGCGGTCGTGCGCGGCGGCACCACGGTCGGGCGCGGCGCGGTGGTGGAGGCCGGGGCGACCGTTCTCGGCAGCGTGCTGCTGGACGACTCGTTCGTGGCGGAGGGCGCCACGGTGCGTGACTCGGTGCTGAGCCGGGGCGCGCGGGTGGGGCCGGGCGCGATCCTGGACGGTGTGATCCTGGGCGACGCGGCGGTGGTCGGGCCGGGCAACGAGCTGCGCGACGGCCTGCGGGTCTGGCCCGGCATCGAGCTTCCGGCGACCGCGGTGCGCTTCTCCACCGATGCCTGACGTCCTGACCGAGGTCTGGCGGCCGGGCCGGACGGTCGATCTGCGGCTGGTCCTGGCGCCGCACCGGCGCGGCCATGGCGATCCGGCGTGCCGGTTCGATCCCGACGGCGCGGTCAGGCGTGCCTCGTTCACCCCTGACGGCCCCGGCACGCTGTGGTTGCGGCCGGGTGCCGATGGTTCGGTCGAGTGCCGGGCGTGGGGTCCCGGGGCGCGCTGGCTGCTGGACGGCGTCCCGGCGCTGCTGGGCGCCGAGGACGAGCTCGCGGGCTTCGAGGCGCGGCACGGCGTCGTGGCCGAGACGGCCCTACGCCATCCGGGTCTGCGGATCGGCCGGACGGGCCGCGTCTTCGAGGCGCTCGTCCCGGCGGTGCTGGAGCAGAAGGTGCTCGGGCTGGAGGCGTTCCGGGCCTGGCGCTACCTGCTGCGCCGGTTCGGGGAGCCCGCGCCGGGCGCGCCCGACATGCGCGTGCCCCCGCCCCCCGAGGTCTGGGCCAGGATCCCGTCGTGGGAGTGGCACCGCTCGGGGGCGGAGGCGGTTCGCGCCAGGACGATCATCGGCGCGGCCCGGGTGGCGGCCCGGCTGGAGGCCGACGCGAGCGAGCGGCGGCTCCGGTCGCTGCCGGGCATCGGGGTCTGGACGGCGGCGGAGATCCGCCAGCGCGCCGTGGGCGACGCCGACGCCGTCTCGGTCGGCGACTACCACCTGCCCTCGATCGTGGGCTGGGCGCTGACCGGACGCAAGGTCGACGACGCGGGGATGCTGGAGCTGCTGGCGCCGTACGCCGGCCACCGGCACCGCGTCACCCGGCTGCTGGGACTGAGCGGCGCGCGTCCGCCGAGGCGCGGCCCGAGGCTCCCCGTGCGTGACTACCGGGCGTTTTGACGTTCCGGCGGGCCTGGCGGCGGTTCAGCCAGAAGCTGCCGGGCGTCCAGTCGAGGCCGTCACGGGAGTCGGCGCCGAAGATCGGGACGATCACGGCGAGGGCGATGAGGAGGGCGAGCATGATCAACATTTCGGGTCCGTCCTTCCGAGGAGTTTCGGTGTGAGCCCTGGCCGGGGCTCGGACTTTCCCGCGCGGGTCGGGATCGGTGCGGCGAACCGTCGTTTCCCTTGTGACATCAAGTCTCGCCGCCCGAACCCTTCAGGTCCAGCGACTGTTTCTGCAGGGTTTGTGTAAGAATCGCTTCACCATGTTGGATCTCGGACGGCTGCGCGTCCTGCGCGAGCTGAAGATGCGCGGAACCGTGTCCGCGGTCGCCGAGGCACTGGGCTACAGTCCGTCCGCGGTCTCCCAGCAGCTGGCCCAGTTGCAGCGCGAGGTCGGTGTCGCGCTGGTCGAGCGGGTGGGCCGCAGGCTGCGGCTGACCGAGGCGGGCGAGGTGCTGGCCGAGCACGCCGAGGCGCTGCTGGCGCAGGCGCAGCGGGCCGAGGAGTCGACGCTGGCGGCCTCCGGCCGGGTCGCGGGCGTGGTCAAGGTCGTCGGGTTCCAGACGGCCCTGCTGCACGTGCTGGTCCCGACGCTTCCCGATCTGGCCGACGCCTATCCCGAGATGGTCGTCGAGGTGCTGGACGAGGAGTTCCACCGCATCCTCCAGGCGCTGGTGCTCCAGGAGATCGACGTGGTGCTGACCGACGAGTACACCTATCTGCCGAGGGCGCGCCGTCCCGAGCTGGCGTCCGAGGGTCTGGTCTCCGAGCCGATGCGCATCGCCTTCCCCGAAGGGCATCCGCTGGCGGCCACGGGGGCGCCGGTCGCGATGGCCGACCTGGCCGACCTGCCGTGGGCCACGGGCCACATCGGCACCAACCACTCCGACCTGCTGGAGCGGACGTGCGTCGGCCTCGGCGGCTTCCGGCCCAAGGTGCGCTACCGGTCCAACGACCTGATGGCGATCTTCGCGCTGGTGGCCCGGGGCGGCGCGGTCGCGATGATCCCCGATCTGGCCATGGCCGAGCGCGAGAGCGGCGTGGTGGTCCGCGACATCGCCGACGCCGAGGTGCGGCGCTGGATGGTGATGTGGACGCGGGTGGGCGCCGACCTGCGTCCCTCGGTGCGGGTGCTGCTGGAGGCGCTGCGCCGCTCGGCCGACGCGCTGGCGGCGAGCCGTCCCTGCGTGGTCAGGGGCGGGCCGGGTGAGGAGTTCCTGGCCGGGGAATAGATCACCGCGGTCGCGGGCTG
Organism: Spirillospora sp. CA-294931; assembly: GCF_050946795.1. Taxonomy (GTDB): domain Bacteria; phylum Actinomycetota; class Actinomycetes; order Streptosporangiales; family Streptosporangiaceae; genus Spirillospora. The sequence continues at coordinate 7,997,081 of NZ_CP192006.1, read as the reverse complement.
TCCCGAGCGTGCGGATTTTCCCGCGCCCCCGGCGCGACAAACTTTATGACGCTTGGCATAGAGTGCGCTCATGGACAGCAGCGTGACGGAGTCCGCGCTTCGCCGGGCCTTGGCCCGCGCCCGCGATGGCAAGACACTCGACCAGACCGAGGCCACGATCCTGCTGCACGCCCGGGGCGAGCGGCTGGACGAGCTACTCACCTACGCCTCGCGCACCCGGGACGCGGGCCTTGAGGCCGCTGGACGTCCCGGCGTCGTCACCTACAGCCGCAAGGTCTTCATCCCGCTCACCCGGCTGTGCCGCGACCGCTGCGGCTACTGCACCTTCGCCACCGTGCCCCACAAGCTCGACTCCCCGTTCCTGACCCCCGACGAGGTGCTCGACATCGCGCGGCGGGGCGCCGCGATGGGCTGCAAGGAGGCGCTGTTCACCCTCGGCGACCGTCCCGAGGACCGCTGGAAGCCCGCCCGCGAGTGGCTGGACGCCCACGGCTACGACGACACGCTCTCCTACGTCCGCGCCATGGCGATCCGCGTGCTGGAGGAGACCGGGCTGCTGCCGCACCTGAACCCCGGGGTGCTGGGCTGGCGCGACTTCCAGCGGCTCAAGCCCGTCTCGCCGTCCATGGGCATGATGCTGGAGACGACCGCCACGCGGCTGTTCAGCGAGCGCGGCGGGCCGCACTTCGGCTCGCCCGACAAGGACCCCGCGGTCCGGCTGCGGGTGCTGGAGGACGCGGGACGCGTCAACGTCCCGTTCACCACCGGCATCCTCATCGGCATCGGCGAGACGCTGGACGAACGGGCCGACGCGATCTTCGCGATCCGCCGGACGATGCGCGAGTACGGGGCGATCCAGGAGGTCATCGTCCAGAACTTCCGCGCCAAGCCCGACACCAAGATGCGCGGGACGCCCGACGCCGAACTCGAAGAGCTGGCCGCCACCATCGCGGTGACCCGGCTGATCCTCGGCCCCAAGGCGCGGGTTCAGGCACCGCCCAACCTGGTCGACGACCAGTACGCGCTGATGCTGCGCGCGGGCATCGACGACTGGGGCGGCGTCTCCCCGCTCACGCCCGACCACGTCAACCCCGAGCGCCCGTGGCCGCACATCGACGAGCTGGCCGCCAGGACCGCCGAGCAGGGCTTCACCCTGCGCGAGCGGCTGACGATCTACCCCGAATACGTCAAGCGCGGCGAGCCCTGGCTCGACCCGCGCCTGGCCGCGCACGTCGCCGCCCTGGCCGACCCGGAGACCGGGCTGGCCCGCGAGGACGCCGTCGTCGAGGGACGCCCCTGGCAGGAGCCCGACGGCGGTTTCACCGCCTCGGGCCGCACCGACCTGCACGTCGAGATCGACACCACCGGACGCACCGGCGACCGCCGCGAGGACTTCGACTCGGTCTACGGCGACTGGGACGCCCTGCGCGAGCGCATGAGCGCCCCGCAGCGCTTCGACGCCGACATCAAGCAGGCCCTCGCCCACGCCGAGCGCGACCCCGCCGGGCTGTCCGACGACGAGGCCCTGGCCCTGCTGCACGCCGACGGCCCCGAGCTCGACGCCCTCACCCGGATCGCCGACGACCTGCGCCGCGACACCGTCGGCGACGAGGTCACCTACGTCGTCACCCGCAACATCAACTTCACCAACGTCTGCTACACCGGCTGCCGGTTCTGCGCGTTCGCCCAGCGCCGCACCGACGCCGACGCCTACACGCTCTCGCTGAGCCAGGTCGGCGACCGCGTGGACGAGGCGTGGGAGGCCGGGGCCACCGAGGTCTGCATGCAGGGCGGCATCCACCCCGATCTGCCCGGCACCGCCTACTTCGACCTCGCCAGAGAGGTCAAGAAGCGCGCCCCCGACATCCACCTGCACTCCTACAGCCCGATGGAGGTCGTCAACGGCGCCAGCCGCACCGACCTGTCGATCAGGGAGTGGCTCCAGGAGGCCCGCGCGGCCGGGGTCGACTCGCTGCCCGGCACCGCGGCCGAGATCCTGGACGACGAGGTCCGCTGGGTCCTGACCAAGGGCAAGCTGCCCACCGACCAGTGGGTCGAGGTCGTCACCACCGCGCACGAGCTCGGCATCCCGACGACGTCCACGATGATGTACGGGCATGTCGACACCCCGTCCCACTGGGTGGGGCACCTGCGGCTGCTGCGCTCGATCCAGGAGCGCACGGGCGGGTTCACCGAGTTCGTGCTGCTGCCGTTCGTCCACCACAACTCGCCGATCTACCTGGCGGGCCTGGCCCGTCCCGGCCCCACGGCCCGCGAGAACCTGGCGGTGCACGCGCTGGCCCGGATCATGCTGCACGGCGCGATCTCCAACATCCAGACCTCGTGGGTCAAGCTCGGCGACGAGCTGTGCACGCGGGTCCTCCAGGGCGGCGTCAACGACCTGGGCGGGACGCTGATGGAGGAGACCATCAGCCGCATGGCCGGTTCGGAGAACGGGTCGTTCAAGCCGATCAGCGAGCTGGAGGCGATCGCGGCGCGCGCGGGGCGTCCGTCCCGGCAGCGCACCACCACCTACGGGGAGGTCCCGGCCGAGCGGATCGAGGCGGCGCGCAGGACCGACGGCATCGGCCGCTTCGGCACCCGCGCCAACCTCCCGCTGCTGGCCACCTAGCCGCCGGAGCGCGGACCGCGCGGTATCGGCCACACGGCGTCGCCGTGTGGTCGACCCACCCGGGGCTCTGCTTGCGCGTGCGGTGTCGGCTGGGCGCGGCGGGACGGTTACGCTCCTGCCCATGCGAGGCGACGAACGGGATCGTTCCCGCCGCCGCGGGCTGGTGATCGCCGCGGTGGCCGTGCTTTTGGTCGCCGGTGTCGGCGGCGGAGCCTGGGCGCTCGGGCTCTTCTCCGCGCCCGCGTGCACCGGCGAGCGTCTCGGGATCACCGTGGCCGCCCAGCCCGAGGCGGCTCCCGCGCTGAGCGAGGCGGCCGCGCGCTTCAACGTCGAGGCGCACCGGGTGGACGGGCGCTGCGTGACCGTCCGGGTGAACGCCGTCGCGCCCACCACCTACATCCGCGACCGGCCCCGCGCCGACGCCTGGGTGCCCGAGTCGGGCCTCTGGCTGGGCGTGGCCCGCTCGGCCGGGCTCGGCTCGGTGGCCGCGGGCGGCCCGTCGGTGGCGGCCACGCCGGTGGTGCTGGCCGCGACGCGTCCGGTCGAGTCGGAGTTCCGCGCCAACGACCTGGCCGCCAGCTGGAAGCTGCTGCTCGGCCGCGAGGCCGACGGGCTCACGCTGGCCAGGCTCGCGGGCGACCCGTCCCGGAACATGACCGGCACCGTCGCCATGATCGCGGTGGGACAGCTGCCGGGCGGCGGCAAGCGCGTCGCCAAGGTCGCGGGCGACCTGCGCCGGGTCGGCCCCGGCGACCTCAGGGCGCTGACCGCGCTGGAACGCGAGTACCGGGGGCTCGCCGTCACCACCGAGCAGGCCGTCGTCGCCTACAACGACGCGCACCGCCCCAACCCGCTGGTGGCCATGACCCCGCGCGAGGGCACGCTGATGCTCGACCACCCCTTCGTCGTCACCGCGTCCGACCGGCTCCGCAAGGACGCCGCCGAGGCGTTCCACGCGGCCCTCGGCTCCCGCACCGCCCAGGAGACGCTCCAGCGGCGAGGCTTCCGCACCCCCAAGGGCACCTTCACACCGGACCAGGCACGCCGTCACGACCTTCCAGAGGACCAGCCGAAGGCGCTCCGCCTGCCCACCCGCCAGGAGATCGCCCGCGCGCTGTCGTCCTGGCGGGCGTGACGCCCGGCCGGGTCAGAGCACCTTGACGAACGACTCGGCCGAGCGCGGCGGGCGGACGCGCGGCGGCGCGGCCGGATGGCCGATGCCGACGGCGCCCATCGGGTCCCACTCCTCGGGCAGGTCGAGCTCCTCGCGGACGACGTCGCGGCAGAACATCGTGCTGGACACCCAGCAGGCCCCCAGGCCCTCGACGGCCATCGAGACCAGCAGGTTCTCGACGGCGGCGCCGACCGCCACCACGAACATCTCCCGCTCGGCCCCCGCGCGCCGCGCGTCGGGGTAGTCGTGCGAGCCGTCCATGACCAGGCACGGGACGACGAGATAGGGCGCCTTGCGCAGCACGTCGCCGCGCCTGAGCCGCTTGGCGATCGACTCGTCGGTGAACCCGTCGCGCCGCAGGTCGGACTCCCAGGCGTCGCGCATGGCGTCCAGCAGGCCGGTGCGCGAGCTCTGCGACTCCAGCAGGACGAACCGCCAGGGCGTCGTGTGGTGCGGAGCGGGCGCGGTGATGGCGGCCTCGACCGCCCGGCGGACCGCCCCGGGGTCGACCGGCTCGGCGGTGAACTCGCGGATCGTGCGGCGGGCGTGGACGACCTCGGCCGAGCCGAAGCGGAACATGTCCTCGTCCGGCGGCCTGACCAGGGCGCGTGCGCCCGGCCCGTCGTCGCTCGTGACCAGCGCGCCCATGCCCCGCACGACCGCGACCGGGACGCCGTCGAGCTTGCCCTTGACCAGCTCGGCGGCCGAGGCCAGCTCGTCGGCCACGGCCGTGATCGTGGCCTCGAGCCGGTTGCCGAAGGCGTCGTCGCGGCCCCGCAGGTCCTGTAGCGGCGCCAGCCCGGCCGCGCCGATCGCCGCGTCGACCAGGCCGGTCCGCCAGGGCCGCCCGAGCGTGTCGGAGACGATCACCGCGACGTCGGCGCCGGTCCGTTCGCGCAGCCCGGCGCGCAGGCGGCGGGCCGAGGCGTCGGAGTCTTCGGGGAGCAGCAGGACGGTGCCCGCCTCGGTGTTGGACGCGTCCACCCCGGCGGCGGCCAGCACAAGGCCGTGCCGGGTCTCCACGATGCGGGTCTCGCCGCGCGCGTGGGCGCGGCGCGCCACCACCCGGACGGTCTCGGACTCGATCGCCTTGTCCCGGTCGGACGCCTGGAGCACCCGCCCCTCGGCCTTGCTGACGATCTTGGAGGTGACGACCAGGATGTCGCCGTCCTCGATCATGTCGGCCGGGATCAGCGCCGCCAGGTCGGTGCCCTCGGTGACCTCGGGCAGGCCGGGAATGCCGAAGACCTGCATGTTCACGAGAGCTCCCGGGCGAGGTCGAGCGCGGCGGCGGCGATGGCGGCGGTGGCGTCCAGGTCGGACATGAGCAGCGGGCGCGACCGCACCTCGATGCCGTCCACGCGGACGCCGGAGTCGGCCTCGTCGACCAGCCAGCCGTCCAGCAGCCCCGGCCCGTAGTGGGCCGCGACCGCCTCGGCGCTGGTCTCGACGCCGATCGCGGTGAGGCACGCGTCGGCCATGCCGCGCACGGGAGCGCCGCCGATGATGGGGGAGACGCCCACCACGGTCTTGGCCGCGACCGCCGCGCGGATCCCGGGCACGGCCAGGATCGTGCCGACGCTCACCACCGGGTTGGACGGCGGGAACAGCACCACGTCGGCCGCGGCGAGCGCCTCGATCACGCCGGGCGCGGGCCTGGCGTCCTCGGCGCCGATCGCCGCGATCGACTCGGCGGGCAGCGAGGCCCGCAGCCGCACCCACCACTCCTGGAAGTGGATCGCGCGGCGACCGTGCTCGGGGTCGTCCACCACCACGTGCGTCTCGACCTGGTCGTCGCTCATCGGGATCAGTCGCACCCCGGGCTTCCACCGGTCGCACAGCGCCTCGGTGACCGCCGACAGCGGGTACCCGGCCTCCAGCATCTGCGTCCGGACGATATGGGTGGCGAAGTCGCGGTCGCCCAGGCCGAACCAGCTCGGTCCGACGCCGTAGGCCAGCAGCTCCTCCTTCACCGTGAACGTCTCGTCGGCGCGGCCCCAGCCCTGGTCCTCGTTGATGCCGCCGCCGAGCGTGTACATCACGGTGTCCAGGTCGGGACAGACCCGCAGGCCGAACAGGGAGATGTCGTCCCCGGTGTTCCCGATCACGGTGATCTCCGCGTCGGGGGCGGCCCGCTGGAGTCCGCGCAGGAAACGGGCCCCGCCGATGCCGCCCGCCAGCGTCACGATCCTCATGCGGATCAGCCTAGGGCTCCCACTCGGACGCGCTTCACGCCGGTCCACCCCCGCACACCGCCTCCGGAGGACACCGGACGTTTCCGTGGGACGCGGGCGACCTTCCGCCACGGGATGAGGCGGCTTCCGCCGCGATGTGCGAAGCTTTGCGCGAGAATTCGTTGCCACATTCTGGAGATGTCGTCGTGAACTCCGAAGCCGTCCAGCGCCTGCGCGAACCGGCCGCCTGGGTACTGCTCGCCGCCGCCGGCCTCCAACTGCTCGCGGGGCTCGTCAACCTCTTCGCGACGGGAAGTGATCACAGCGGCGGATTCTCCAGCCGGGCTCTCAGCGAGACCAGCGGGGGAATGTTCACCGCCGTCTCGACCGTCGCTCTGGTGGTGCTCGCCGTGGCGCTCGTCACTTGGGGGCCCGCCCCGCGTCCCGCTGCGCGCAATATCACCATGGGCGCGCTCGGCGTCCTGGGCGGCATCGCGCTGTTCGGCGTCGTCTGCTGGCTCGGCGGCCTGCTCGCCGACTCCGACGCCTACGGCGCGGGCGTCAAGTTCACGGCGTTCCTCTACGGCGCGTCCAAGCTCGCGGTGATCGGCCTGGGCATCTGGGTCGTCCTGACGGTCTTCCAGGCGATGCAGCCGCCTAAGCCCAAGCCCGCCGCGCAGGTCCCGCCCGGCTACCCCGACTTCGGGTACCAGCAGGGCCAGCAGCCGGGTCAGCCGGGCCAGCCGGGCCAGCAGCAGTTCGGCCAGCCCGCGCCGCAGCAGTTCGGGCAGCAGCCCGGCCAGGAATACGGGCAGGCCCAGCAGTACGGCCAGCAGGCGTACGGGCAGCAGCCGCAGCAGTACGGGCAGCAGCCCTACGGCCAGCAGCAGCCCGACTTCCCCGCGCAGCAGGACTTCCAGCAGCCGCAGCCCCCGGCGCAGCCGCAGTCGCCGCAGTCCACCCAGGAGGCCCCGCAGGGGTACGGCCAGGGCGGATATCAGCAGCCGGGTGAGGCCGAGGGCCAGGACATGGGAGAGTGGACGCGCGCGTACGGCGGCGCGGACTCCGAGCCGCGTCCCGGTGCTCAGCCCGGCTACGGTCAGCAGAGCCCTCAGCAGGGGGAACAGCAGTCCGACGAGGGCGGCGACTGGTACCGGGACAACCGTCCGCCGCAGTGATCGTGGGTGACGCCCGGTCGTCCCGAACGGGAACGGCCGGGCGTTCGCATGCCCTCGGGAGGGACGGCGGACGCGGGACGTCGGGGCCGTGATGTCACGGTGATGCGCTGATTATCTGATCTCCGGTCAAAGTCGATCGCGCCGATACCCCGAATAGGTCCCTTTGTCCCACCGGAAACTTGTTCCGCTTGACGGACCGGGCACTACACGCGTGTAATTTCGTGGGTGTAGTTCTATGCCTTCTCGGGGGATGGAGCTCGAGAGAAGGCAGTGATCAGGGGGCTCCGCGGCTAGGAGGTGCGCTGTGAGCGAGGTGGTCATCCCGCTGGCGCACGGCACAGATGGCGAAGAGTTGGGCTGGCAGGAGCGCGCACTGTGCGCGCAGACGGACCCGGAGGCATTTTTTCCGGAGAAGGGCGGCTCCACTCGGGAGGCCAAGAAGGTGTGCCGGGCGTGCGAGGTCCGGGCAGAGTGCTTGGAGTACGCGCTACAACACGATGAACGTTTCGGTATTTGGGGGGGCCTCTCCGAACGGGAGCGCCGCAAGCTGAAACGTCAGGCCGTCTGACCGTGGCCGTGCCTGGATCTGGGGGGATCCGGGGCGGTACCCGGCGGCCACGCGTACAGTTGTCAGCCGTGCCGGCCCAGAGGCCGGCACGGCTGCTGATTGTCGTCGCACCTTCGCGAGCGGACCCTTGTCGCCCACACCCGATCGACACCTCGTCACGGCGGTTCTCGTCGCCCATGACGGCGCGCGGTGGCTGCCCGAGACGCTGAAGTCGCTGCTGACCCAGACCCGGCCGGTCGACCGGCTCGTCACCGCCGACACCGGCAGCCGCGACCGCGGGCCCTCCGTGCTCGCCGAGGTCGTCGGCGAGAGCAACGTCCTCAGGCTCGCCCGCACCACCGGCTACGGCTCGGCGATCGCCTCGGCACTGCGGCACCCGCCCGCGTCGGCCCCCGTCCCGGACGGGGAGTTCGAGACCACCGAGCGCACCGAGTGGGTGTGGCTCCTGCACGACGACTCCGCCCCCGCCCACGACGCCCTGGCACTGCTGCTGCGCGTCGCCGGCACCGACCCCAACATCGGCGTCCTGGGCTGCAAGGCCCGCGACTGGACCGACCGGCGGGTCCTGCTCGAACTCGGCGTCGCCATGGACGGCGCCGGACGCCGCGAGACCGGCCTCGACCGCCTGGAGTACGACCAGGGCCAGCACGACGGCGTCCGCGAGGTCATGGCCGTCGGCAGCGCCGGGATGCTCGTCCGCCGGGACGTCTGGGACGACCTCGGCGGCTTCGACCTCGACTTCGGGCTGTTCCGCGACGACGCCGACTTCTGCTGGCGCGCGCAGGCCGCCGGGCACCGGGTCGTCGTGGTCGGCGACGCGGTCGTGCACCACGCCGAGGCGTCCCACCGGGGCGTCCGCGAGATCGGCGCGACGACCGAGTCGCGCCGTCGCGTCGACCGCCGCAACGCCCTCTACACGCTTCTGGGCAACCTGCCGCTGCTCCCGATGGCGCGGGCGCTGGTCCGCAACGTCTGGGCCTCGCTGGTGCGCGCGCTCCTGCTGCTGGTCGTCAAGCGGCGGCAGGCCGCGCGCGACGAGCTGGGCGCGCTGGGCGACGTCCTCGGCAGCCCCGGCCGCCTGCGCCGCGTGCGCGCCGCCCGGTCGCACGGCCGCTCGCGCGTCTACCGGACGATGCGACGCCTCCAGCCCCGCCGGGTGGCGCTGCGCAGGTCCGTCGAGACGGTGGCCGCGCAGCTGTCGGCGCGGGCCCGGCGGCGCGGCGCGGGCCGTCCCGCCGAGGGGCCCGGGCTCGTCCGCCGGACGCTGGCCCGCCCCCCCGTCGCGCTCGTCCTCGCGCTGACCGTCGTCGCGATCGCCGCCGAGCGCTCGCTGATCACCTCGGGTGGACGGCTCGGCGGAGGGGCGCTCGTCCCGGCCTGGGGCGGTGCGGGCGACCTCTGGGACCAGTACCTGTCCGGATGGCACCCGGTGGCGCTCGGCTCGGACGCGGGCAGCCCGCCCTACATCGCGGTGCTCGCGTTCCTGTCGACTCTGGCGTTCGGCAAGCCGTGGGTCGTGGTCACAGTGCTGCTGCTGGGCTGCGTCCCCCTCGCGGGGCTCACGGCCTACTCCGCGGCCCGCCTCCTGGTGCCCGAGCCCCCGCGCAAGGGACGCAGAGCCCTGCGGCGCAGGGTCCCGGTCACGGCCGTCCGGGTGTGGTTCGCGGCCGTCTACGCGCTGCTCCCGGCCGCGACCGGCGCGATCGCGGGCGGACGCCTGGGCACCGCCGTGGTGATCGTCCTGCTTCCCCTCATCGCGGTGCGGGCCGCCCGGATGTTCGGGCTGCCCCGCTCGGCCGCGCGCGGCCGGGCACAGGCCGACCGGGCCGCGTGGTCGGCGGCGCTGCTGCTCGCGGTCGCGATGTCCTTCGTCCCGCTGACCTGGCCGGTCGCCGTGATCGCCGGGGTCCTCCTCTGGGCCCTGTTCGGCGGGAAAGGCGGGCGGCGGCGCCTGGCGATCGCGCTCGGCGTCCCGCCCCTGCTCCTGCTGCCCTGGACGGTCGGCCTCCTGCTGCATCCCTCGCGGTTCTTCACCGAGGCGGGCCTGCACGTCGAGGCCACGCCCGCCGCGACCGCCCTCGACCTGCTCGCCCTCAACCCGGGTGGGCCGGGCACCCCCGCGCGCTGGGTCATGTACGGCCTGATCGCCGCCGCCGTGTGCGCGCTGCCGCTGCGCAGCCGCCGCACGGCCACCCTGGCGGGCTGGACACTCGCGCTCTTCGGGCTGATCGTCGCGATCCTGGTGGGCATGGCCGAGGCCGGCAAGGGGACCGACCAGGCGCACGGCTGGCCGGGCGTCGCGCTGGTGTTCGCCGCCGCGGGCGTCCTGCTGGCCGCGACCTCCGCCGTGCAGCGCGCCGCCGAGGTCGTCGCGGGCAAGCACCCGCTCTTCCAGGCGGGGGGCGGCCTGATTTTGCTGGCCGCCGTCACCGCGCCCCTGCTCGCGGCGGCCACCTGGATCGCCGACGGTGTCGACGGCCCGATCGGACGGGTCGACGCCGACGCCGTCCCCAGGTTCGTCCAGAGCCCCGAAGGCCCGCGCACCCTCGTCATGAGCCGCGAGCCCGACGGCCGCGTCTCCTACACCGTCCTGCGCGGCGTCGCGCCCACCTTGGGCGAGGCCGAGACCCCCATGAACGCCCCCGCGCGCCGCCGCCTCGACGCCCTCGTCGCGGGCCTGGCCGGGGGCAGGCCGGGCGACGCCCAGACGCTCACCAGGACGGGCGTCCAGTACGTCCTGGTTCCCCGTCCCGCCGCCGACCCGCTCACCCGCACCCTCGACGCGACCCCCGAACTGAGCAGGCTCAGCCGCACCGACACGTTCGCGGCCTGGCGCGTCCCCTCGCCGTCCGGACGCCTGATGCTGCTGGACGGCGCCTCCGTCACCCCCCTGCCCGCCGGACGCACTGACGCCCGGGTGCGCATCCCCCCGGGTACCGGAAACCGCACGCTCCTGCTGGCCGAGCCCGCCGACGGCGGCTGGCGTGCCTCGCTCGACGGCCGCGAGGTCAAGTCCCGCACCGTCGACGGCTGGGCCCAGGGCTACCAGATCCCCGCCACGGGCGGCGAGTTCGAACTCTCCCGCGCCATGTGGCTCAGGCACACCTGGGTGGCCGTCCAGGGTCTGGCTGTGCTCCTGGTGGCTCTGCTGGCCCTCCCGGGGGCCGACGAGCCCGTACCCGCGTCCGTCCGCCGCCGCGGCCGCCGCGCCCGCTCCGCCGCCGGATCTCTTGCCCGCCGCACCACCTCGCTCCGGATCCGCCACGACGAGACCCCCGCCCCCAAGGAGACCTCCTGATGAGCGTGCGCTGATGGACCTCGCCAAAGTGGTGCGCCTGCTCGCCTATCGCTATGTGACGGCCGCCGCGATGTTGCTCGCGGTGGTAGCGCTTTACGGGGCGGCGGCGCTGTCCCGGCCGGACGACAAAGCGCGCGCGGCCTCGGGCGGCCGGACCGCCCCGATCACCTCCGTCGTGTCGGTCTGCCCGGGCCACGAGGGGGCGCGGCTCAGCCTCATGACGCCGGGCAACGGGCGTCCGGCCGGACGGGCGGACCTGGCCCAGACCGCCGACGGCAAGATGGTCGGCTCGCTCTTCGCACCCGCCGGGCGGTGGTCCACCGACCTGGAGAAGGCGGACGGCTCCTTCACCATGCGCGCCAGCGGTGAGCTCGCCGGTGGCGTCGCCCCCGAACAGACCACGTACTGGCCCGGCGGCAAGGACCGCGGCCTGGCGGGCACCCGGTGCGCGCGTCCCGGCACCGACATGTGGTTCGTGGGGCCCGGGCCGGGCGCCGCCGAGAGCATCGAGGTCTTCCTGACCAACGTCGACCCCCGTCCCGCCGCCGTGGACATCACGGCCCTTTCGGGAGAGGGCCCCATGGACACCCCGGACGGCCGAGGCACCCCCGTCGCGCCCTACAGCACCAAGGTCGTCAGCATCGGGAAGTCGCCCGAGGGCCTGGGCGACCTGGTCGCCGCCTCCCGCGACCTCGCCCTGCGGGTGCGCGCGACCAGCGGACGGATCGCCGCGGCGGTCCGCGTCCGCATCGGGGAGGCCAAGGGCATCGAATGGCTGCCGGTCTCGCCCGAGCCGTCGACCTCGGTGATCGTCCCTGGAATTCCCAGCGGGGACGGCAAGCGCCGCGTGCAGGTCGCCGTCCCGGGGGAGGGCGACGCCTCGGTGAAGGTGCAGGCCCTCACGCCCAACGGCGCGTTCGCCCCCGAAGGACAGGACGTCCTGGACGCCCCCGCCAAGACCGTCTCGGTGATCGACCTCGACCGCTCGCTCGCGGGCAAGCCGGGAGCCGTCCGGCTGGTCGCGAACCGGCCCGTCATCGCCGGGTTCGCCGCCGAACGCGGCGCCGACATCGCCTACGGCACGGGCTCGCAGGCCCTCGGCTCCCAGGGCGGCATCGTCGCCGACAGCCGCTTCGACACCTCCGTCGCCCTCACCGCCCCCAACGGCGCCGCCACCGTCAAGATCATCCCCGTCGGTGCCCAGGGCTCAGGGGCCGCCCAGGACGTCAAGATCGCCGCCGACCGGGTCGCCGAAGTCAAGATCACCCCACCCCCGGGCGCCGACGGCGGCTTCGGCCTCCTGATCACCCCGGGCCCGGGCTCGGGCCCCGTCCACGCCGTCCGGACCCAGTCCACCGGCAAGGACGACGAGTACCTCTTCACCGTCCTGCCGGTGCTCCCGGCCATCACGATGGTGCACCTGCCCCCGGTGGGCGACTCCCAGCGAGCCCTTATCCCCTAGCCGTCACTCGTCCGGGCTGTCATAGCTCGGGTCGACGGATTCGGGAGACAGCCCGAGCAGATCGGCGACCTCCTCGACCAGCAGATCGCGCACCAGCCGGGACGTGTCGCGCTCCCCGGAGGCCCTGGCCTCGACGGGACGGCGATAGATCACGATGCGCACGGGCTCGTCGCCCTCACCGGGAAGCGTCTCGCCCAACGGCACAGGACCCTCGAAACCAGGGCCGACCTCGGGAACGTCCTCCACCGCGAACTCGACCGTCGCCAGCTCACGCCCCCAGCGCCGCCCCAGCCGCCGGACCTCGTCGCGCACAAGGTCGTCGAAGCGTTCCGCACGGCTGCGCGACAGCGGGGTCTCAGGGGGCGTCAGAGGGCCACGGAGGCCACGACCATGCCGGTCACGGCGCCGTACGCGGGCCACACGGGATCGCACGCCCCCCAGATTACCCCTCCCCATCGCCAACTAGACACGCCCCACACACCCCCAGCCCCGCCCCCGGGACGCTCCAGAACGCAACCGTCGTTCGCCCCCGGTCCCGGAGGCGATGGACCTGGGGCAGGCAGGCAGCAGTTGACGCCCCAGCCACCCCTCTGGGTCGCCCGCAAGAACGCCACCGCCCACCACGCCAGAACGGAACCGTCGTTGCGCCCCGACTCCGAGGTTGTGGGCCTGCGGCTGGCGGGTGGCCGAGGGCGATGGGTCGCGCGTGTTCTCAGACTTGAGTGGGGTGTGGGTGATGGGTCGCGTGTGTTCGGAGAATTGGCTGGGTGCGGGGGATGCTCAGCGCGTCCGGGATGGGACGGAATGTAGTTGTGGGGCCTTAATCGCCCCGGTAACGGCGACACGTGCATCCGGGTGGTGGCGGCGGAGCCGGGAGGGGGGTACCGTCGGCCCTCGTGAGCCCCGTCCGCATCTGCTCCCGCACCGCCTGCAAGGCGCCCGCAGTCTTCACGCTCACGTACGTCTACCGTGATTCCACCGCGGTCCTGGGGCCACTCGCCACGTACGCCGAGCCGCACTGCTATGACCTGTGCGCGGAGCACTCCGAGCGCCTCACCGCCCCCATGGGGTGGGAGCTGGTGCGGCTTCCGGTCGAGGCGGAGTCCGAGCCCAGCGCGGACGATCTCGAGGCGCTCGCCGACGCCGTCCGCGAGGCGGCCAAGCCGGCGTCCGGCGGCGGCACCGAGCCGGTCGGCCAGGGCACCGAGGTCGGGCGCCGTGGTCACCTGCGGGTCCTGCGCTCCGAACCGGCGGGCACCAAGAAGGTCAAGGAGTAGCGCGCTTTCGCGCTTGGTCGGGCATGTCCTCCGGCGTTCATCCGGGGGCGCCGTCGGGCCTCCCTGGTCCCGGTAGGCTCATGGGCCACGAAAACGATCGGAACAGGGAGCAGGAGTGGGCGACCTCGCCAAGATCTTCAAGGCGTACGACATCCGGGGCGTGGTGCCCGCGGAGCTGGACGCCGAGACCGCCGAGGCGATCGGCGCCGCCTTCGTCCGCGTGACCGGGGCGACGGCGGTGGTCACCGCCCACGACATGCGCGCCTCCTCCGTGCCCCTGTCCGCCGCGTTCGCCCGGGGCGCCACCGCCCAGGGCGCGGACGTCATCGAGGCCGGGCTCGGCTCGACCGACATGCTCTACTACGCCAGCGGCGTGCTGGAGCTGCCCGGGGCGATGTTCACCGCCAGCCACAACCCGGCCCAGTACAACGGGCTCAAGCTGTGCCGCTCGGGCGCCAAGCCGATCGGACGCGACACCGGTCTCACCGAGATCCGCGAGCTGATCGAGAAGGGCGTCCCCGAGCACGACGGGCCGTCCGGGACGGTGTCGCAGCGCGACCTGCTCAAGGGCTATGCCGACCACCTCAAGACGCTGGTCGACCTGTCGGGCATCCGCCGGCTCAAGGTCGTCGTCGACGCCGGCAACGGGATGGGCGGCCACACCGTCCCGCCGGTCTTCACCGGCCTCCCGATCGACCTGGTGCCGCTGTTCTTCGAGCTCGACGGCACCTTTCCCAACCACGAGGCCAACCCGATCGAGCCCGAGAACCTGCGCGACCTCCAGGCCAAGGTCCGCGAGACCGGCGCCGACATCGGCCTGGCCTTCGACGGCGACGCCGACCGCTGCTTCGTGGTCGACGAGCGCGGCGAGATCGTCACGCCGTCCGCGATCACGGCGCTGGTGGCGGTGCGCGAGCTGGCCAAGCACCCCGGGTCGTCGATCGTGCACAACCTGATCACGTCCAAGGCCGTCCCGGAGATCGTCGCGGAGAACGGCGGCACCCCGGTCCGCACCCGGGTGGGCCACTCGTTCATCAAGCAGACGATGGCCGAGACCGGCGCCGTCTTCGGCGGCGAGCACTCGGCGCACTTCTACTTCCGCGACTTCTGGTTCGCCGACTCGGGCATGCTCGCCGCGCTGCACGTCCTGGCGGCGCTCGGCGGGCAGGACGGCCCGCTCTCGGAGCTGCTGACCGAGTACGCCCGCTACGTCCCGTCCGGGGAGATCAACAGCGAGGTCGCCGACCAGGCCGTGGCCGCCGACCGGGTGCGGGCCGCGTTCGCCGGACGACCCGGCGTTACGATCGACGAACTGGACGGTCTGACCGTCGGGGCGGACGACTGGTGGTTCAACCTGCGCCCCTCCAACACCGAGCCGCTGCTGCGCCTGAACGCCGAGGCGGCCGACGAGCAGACGATGGCCGCGATCCGCGACGAGGTCCTGGCCATCGTGAGGGAGAAGTGAACGTGAAGCTCGACTCCTGGCTGATGGAGATCCTCGCCTGCCCGAACTGCGGGGGGTCCCTGCGCGCCGACGAGGCCGCCGCCGAGCTGGTCTGCACCGGCACCTGCGGCTACGCCTACCCGGTGCGCGACGACATCCCGGTGCTCCTCGTGGACGAGGCCAGGACCCCCGCCCCATGATCGGGCCGCAGCGAGCGGCGAACGGGCGCGAGCACGATCGGAGGGGGCTGTGAGCGAGGGTGTCGACCCCGCCCGGCTTGAGGACGTGGCGGCGATCGAGGCCGCCGACCCGGGCGGGATGCTCCGGCAGGTCGCCTCGTCGGCCGCGCAGATCCGCGAGGCGCAGCGGCTGACCGCCGAGGCCGGCATCGGGGCGCTGGCCGACGACGGCCGCCCCCGCGCGATCGTCGTCACCGGCATGGGCGGCTCGGGCATCTCCGGCGACGTCCTGAACGCGATCTGCGGCGACGGCTGCCCGGTGCCGGTCGTGACCGTCCGGGGCTATCGCCTGCCCGGCTGGGTCGGCGCCGCCGACCTGGTCATCGCGGTGTCGTGCTCGGGCGGAACCGAAGAGACCCTCGCGGTCGCCGCCGAGGCGGCCAGGCGCGGCTGCCGGCTGCTGTTCGTCGGCGGCGCCGAGTCGCCGCTGGCCGAGCTGGGCGCCCAGAGCCGCGCGCTTTTCGTGCCCGTCCGGTCGGTCGGGCAGCCCCGCTCCACGCTGTGGGGCCTGACGGTGCCGCTGGTGCTGGCCGCGCGCGAGCTCGGCCTGGTCGACGTCGCGCCGGACGTCCTGGAGTCGACGGCCGAGCGCCTCGAAGAGGTGGCGCACCGCTGCCGTCCCGACAGCGAGCCGTTCGTCAACCCGGCCAAGCGGATGGCGCTCGACCTGGCGGGCGACGTCCCGATGGTGTGGGGCACCACGGCCGTCGCGGGCACCGCCGCCTACCGCTTCTGCTGCCAGCTCAACGAGAACGCCAAGTACCCCGGCGTGCACGGCGTCCTGCCCGAGGCGAACCACAACCAGGTGGTGGCCTTCGACGGGTTCTTCGCCGCCAAGCCCGGCGCCGAAGACTTCTTCCGCGACCGCACCGACGACGCCGAACACGGGCTTCACCTGGTCGTTCTGCGTGACGCGGAGGAGCACGAGCAGGTCCGCAAGCGCCGCGAGGTGTCGGTCGAGATCGCGCGGGCGCGCGGCGTCCCGGTCACCGAGCTGGCGTCCGAGGGAGAGCACCGGCTGGAAAGAATCGCCACCCTGATCGCATTGGCCGACTACGTCACGGTTTACTTGGCCATCGCATTGGGCGTGGACCCCACGCCCGTGACGGCCATCCAAGAGTTGAAGGCAAGGATTGCGTAGATGAGTGCAGAGGGCGGTACCAAGGCGATCGTCGCCGCGCTTGTGGCGAATCTGGGAATCGCGACGGCCAAGTTCGTGGCCTTCGGTTTCACGGCGTCGTCATCGATGCTGGCCGAGGGCATCCACTCCCTCGCGGACTCGGGCAACCAGGTCCTGCTGCTGGTCGGCGGCAAGCGCTCCAAGCGGGCCCGGACGCCCCAGCACCCGTTCGGATACGGCCGCGAGCGCTACTTCTACGCCTTCGTCGTCGCCGTCGTCCTGTTCACCATCGGCGCCGTCTTCTCCCTCTACGAGGGCTATCACAAGATCCATGAGGCGCTGGACGACCCGCACCACAAGATGACCTCGCCCGCCTGGGCGCTCGGCGTCCTGGGCGTCGCGATCGTCCTGGAGTCCTTCTCGTTCCGGACGGCGATCAAAGAGTCCAACGCGGTGCGCGGCGACAAGTCCTGGTGGCAGTTCATCCGCCGCAGCAAGGCCCCCGAACTCCCGGTCATCCTGCTGGAAGACCTCGGCGCGCTGGTCGGCCTGATCCTGGCCTTCGTCGGCGTCTCCCTGGCGGTCGTCACCGAGAACCTGGTCTGGGACGGCGTCGGCACGATCGCGATCGGCGTCCTGCTGGCCACCATCGCGATCATCCTGGCCATCGAGACCAAGAGCCTGCTGATCGGCGAGGGCGCCGACGCCGAGGTCGAGGTGCAGATCATCGCCGCCCTCGAATCCGTGGACGAGGTCGACCACGTCATGCACATCCGCACCCAGTTCGTCGGCCCCGAAGAGATGCTGATCGCCGCCAAGATCGCCGTCCACCACGACGACACCGCCGCCGAGGTCGCCCGCGGCATCGACGCCGCCGAGGCCAAGATCCGAGCCCAGTTCCCCGAGGCCCGCCTCATCTACCTGGAGCCCGCCCTCGACAACGTCGACCTCAGGAAGACCCCCGCCACCCCGGTCGACTGACCAGCCGCACCCAACGAGCGTGCCACCCGCCCCGCCCTGCCCTCAGGCGCGGGGCGGTGCACTTTCCGCCGTCCGCTCCCCACCGCAAGGACGGCAGATCCACACGGCGCCCTCGCAACTGGCCGCGGGGGCTACGGCGTTATGGGCTTTTAAGCATGTCAGCGGGGGCGAGGTGTGTTGGTCCACGTGATGGGTTGGGGCGTGGACAAGGGGCTGTGCGATCCCGCAGCGCGAAGCGTCGAGGACCCGGGGACGTGGGCCAGGGCCCAGACGGTGCCCCGCCCGCCCCCGGGGACGGGCGGACGAGAAACAGCCCAGCGCGCCCCCGCCCAGTGAGCCAACAGCGGACGTCCCACGGCGTCCTCGCCGCCGACCCAGACGCCCGCACGCCCGTCCCCGGTGATCGAATGCAGCCGGGCCCCGGGGGCGGGAAGGGACGTCCATGACTTCCCGCCCCAGCGCAGGACGAGCGCGCCGCCCGACGGCGTCGTGCCGACCGTCCATGCCTCGCCGGGACGGGGAGCCGCGATGTCGGTCAGGGTGGCGCCTGCGGGCAGTTGAGGCCCGCGGACGCGGGTCCAGGCGCGGCCGTCCCAGTGCAGGACGGACGCGCGACCGCCCACCGCCCAGGCGTCGCCGGCGGCGCGCGCCGAGAGGGACGTCAATTCCTCCACACGGTCGCGCAGCGGGACAGGGGCCCACTTGTGACCGTTCCAACGCCAGATGGCTCCAGTACCACCTCTGCCGCCCGCGGCCCATACTTCGCTGGGTGTACGGGCCTCCACCGCTCGGAGGACGGCGCCGCGCAGCGTTCCGCCGCGCCAGGCGCGTCCGGTCCAGTGCGCGGTGTGACCCGTGCCACCTTTGGCGGTTCCGACCACCCAGACATCGGACGCCGAGGCCGCCGAAATGCCTTCGAGGGCCGTCCCGGCCGGGACCGGCACCTGGATCTCGCGGAAACGGGACCCGTTCCAGGCCAGGACGTAGGGAGCCTCCGCCCGGACGCCCACGGCCCAGGCGGCGGTCTCCGTCGGGGCTGTGATCTCGGTGAGCACCGCGCCCGGGGGGCGTCCCTCCGGCCGGACGAAGCGCCAGCAGCCGCACTCGGCCGACGCCGGGACCGCCGTGAACGACAAGACGGCAACAAGAACGTGCGCCGCGCGAAGAAAAGCCATGGTGAGGGCCCCCGAATTCGATTTCTTCGGGAGGTCTATCCGAGCGGCCGAGCGCGGGACGCGATCCGCGGGCAAAGGCCGCGCACGGATCGGGACAAGAGACTCTGGGAAGAACCCCTCGCCGGTCGGCCGCTACACGCCGGTCGACCCCAGCCCAGGCAAGACCGGTCGTGCCTCAGCAGAGACACATCCCACGTCCGACCAGCGAGGGAACCCTTCCCATGCTCCCCGCCCGGACCCCTGAGACCGGGCGGTTCTGGTGTGACCGCGGCAGTCCGGCGAACCCCCTAGGTCGTCGGCGCTGCCGCGCTGGCCACGTTGAAGACACTACGTTCGGCCAGGTCGCTCGCACGTCCCCCGTAAGGAGGGAAACGGTGTCGTTCTCCAGGGGGATACGGGCTCGTCGCATAACACCGCTCGGTGAGGTGAAGTGGTCCGATTAGAGGTAACTATTGGGGAGTGACCTCCGAAAACCACTCCGGTAACGCCGCCCCCGCAGGCTCCCCGCCGCCCGCGGGGGTCGGTCCGGCGATCGCCCATCACGCGTGGCGGCTGTCCGGGCGCATCGTGGCGGGCGTGGGCCAGCTGCTGCTGTGGGTCCTGACCGGCATCGGGACGCTGCTGCGTCCCGTCGCGGTCAAGGTCGGCGCCAAGCTGTACGGGTCGGGACGGCGCCCGGCACAGCCGTCCCCGTATGGGATGGCCGGGCCGGACCAGACGCGGATCAACCCCGCCGACGCGACGGCCCCGCTGCCCCGATGGATCAACACCTGGGGCGAGTTCACGCGCTCGTGGTACTTCTCGCCGCTGACCGGCCTCGCCCTGACCGTGGCGGCGCTGGCCGAGCTCGCGCCGCGCGCGTCCTCGCCGCTGAGCGTCGCCGGGGGCTTCGCGGTGGCGACGACGCTGCCGCTGGTGTGGCGCCGCGAATACCTGCGTCCGATGGCGGCGGTCGGGCTCGGGGCGTTCGCGGCGAGCCTGCTCACCGGGCAGATGCTGCTGGTCACCACGACGTTCGCCGCGCTGTTCACGCTGTACTCGCTGGCCAGGCAGCTGCCGAGGCAGTCCGCCGGGGTGCTGGCGGTGGGCGGCGTCGCGACGGTCGCCGTGGTCTGCCTCGCCACCGCGACGTTCGACGACGTGCCGTGGCCGGCGGCGGTAATCGCCGTCCTGGCGGCGGTCGGCCTGGGCGACGCCCGCCGGACGGTCGAGACCGCGGGCCGGACGGAGGCCGAGGCGCAGGAGCGCAACAACGAGACGCTGACGCGGCTGACGGTCGTCCAGCGCGAGCAGGCGGTCATGCGCGAGCGGGCGCGCATCGCCCGCGAGCTGCACGACGTGGTCGCGCACTCGGTCTCGATGATCGCCGTCCAGGCCGAGACGGCGCCCTACACGATGGACGACCTGTCGCCGCAGGCCCGCGACGGCTACACCGAGATCGCCAAGACGGCGCGCGAGGCGCTGGTGGAGATGCGCCGCCTGCTCAGCGTCCTGCGGGCCGACGCCAAGACCGAGCCCGACTCGGCGCCGCAGCCCCGGCTCGACCAGCTGCCCGACCTGATCGACAAGCATCGGGGCGCGGGTGGCGTCGCGGGCCTTGCGGTGCACGGCGACCCGAGGTCGCTGTCGACGACCGTCGAGCTGTCGGCGTACCGGATCGTCCAGGAGGCGCTGACCAACGCGCGCCGCCACGCCCCCGGGTCGCAGGTCCACGTCGACCTCACCTACCTTCCGGACCGGATCGCGGTCCGCGTCCGCGACGACGGCGGCTCGGCCCCGACGATGGTGCTGAACCGCGATGACGTGGCCGGACGCACCTCGCTCGACCTGGCGTCCGGGCGGACGCGGCTGGAAAACGCGCCCCAGGCCGATTCCGGCGGGGGACACGGTCTCGTGGGCATGCGAGAACGTGCGACCATGCTGGGCGGACGGTTCGCCGCCGGCCCCGTCACCGAGGGCGGGTTCCTCGTCGAGGCTGAGCTCCCGCTCAACAGGGGGGAGCCGGACGATGGGGGAAGGCGCGCGGACCGCTGACCCCCGGCGCCCGCAGGCCGCCACCGACCGCCCAGGAGGCACCTGGTGATCAAGGTTCTGATCGCCGACGACCAGACGATCGTGCGGGCCGGGTTCGCCGCGCTGCTGGACGCCCAGCCCGACATCACCGTGGTCGGCCAGGCGGGCGACGGCCGCGAGGCCGTGGCGCTGACCGCCCGGCACCGTCCCGACGTGGTCATCATGGACATCCGGATGCCGCACATGGACGGCATCGAGGCCACCCGGCGGATCCTGGCCCAGCCCGGCACCGAGGCCCTCCGGGTGCTGGTGCTGACGACGTTCGACGTCGACGAGTACGTGTACGAGGCGCTGTCGGTGGGGGCCAGCGGCTTCCTGCTCAAGGACGCCACGGCCGAGGAGCTGACCTCGGCCGTCCGGGTGGTGGCGCGCGGCGACTCGCTGCTGGCCCCGCAGGTCACCGGGCGGCTGATCCGCGAGTTCACCAAGCAGCGCCGAAGCCGTCCGCAGGCCCCGAGCGCGATGGAGACGCTCACGGCCCGCGAGACCGAGGTGCTGGTCCTGATCGCGGGCGGGATGTCCAACGGCGAGATCGCCAAGCGGCTGGTCGTCAGCGAGCACACGGTGAAGACCCACACGGCGCGCATCTTCAGCAAGCTCGGCCTGCGCGACCGCGCCCAGGCCGTCATGCTCGCCTACGAGTCCGGCCTGGTCATCCCGGGAGACAACACGACGCCCTCCTAAGGCCGTGTCCTAACGGGACGACAAGGCCCCCCCGAGGTCGCCCCAACGGGACAACACGGCGTCGCCCTAGCGGAGCGGGCGGCGGCGTTGCTGGAGGAGGCGCAGGGCCTTCTCCTTCTCGAAGTCGAGGGCGCGGGTCGGCGGCGCGGAGACGCGTCCGATGCGTTCGCCCAGTTCGCGGACGCGGGCCTGCACCTCGGGCTCGGCCAGCACGCGCAGCCCGAACGCCAGCTCGGCCGGTCCGATGTCGAAGCGCTTCTCCAGGGCCAGCGCGAGCGCCACGGCGCGCAGCTCGGACTCCTCGAACCGCCGGTGGGCGCCGCCCCCGGTGTCGCGGGTGGCGGGCAGAAGGCCCAGCGACTCGCGGTACCGGAGCATGCGGGGCGACGTACCGAGCCGGCGGGCGGCCTCCGTGATGCGCATGGGGGCAATTCTGACAAATTTGTGTGAGGAAGTCGCCCCTCGCCGTGCTTCCGGCCCGGGTCCCGGCCTAGACTCGCCGGGTACCCGGCCTCAACACCCGGATCCCCAAGCGGACGCAAGGAGCAACGCAAGCATGGACTACAAGGTCGCCGATCTGTCGCTGGCCGATTTCGGGCGCCGGGAGATCCGGCTCGCCGAGCACGAGATGCCCGGCCTGATGGCCGTACGCAAGGAGTACTCCCAGGCCAAGCCCCTCACGGGCGCCAAGATCATGGGCTCCCTGCACATGACCATCCAGACCGCCGTGCTGATCGAGACCCTGGTCGAGCTGGGCGCGGACGTGCGCTGGGTGTCCTGCAACATCTTCTCCACCCAGGACCACGCCGCCGCCGCGGTCGTCGTCGGCAAGGACGGCACCGCCGAGGCCCCGCGGGGCGTCCCGGTGTTCGCCTGGAAGGGCGAGACGCTGGAGGAGTACTGGTGGTGCACCGACCAGGCCCTGGCGTGGCCCGACGGCTCCGGCCCGAACATGATCCTGGACGACGGCGGCGACGCCACGATGCTGGTCCTCAAGGGCTCGCAGTACGAGAAGGCCGGCGCCGTCCCGACCGCCTCGGCCGACGACCCCGAGGAGTGGGGCATCGTCCTTGACACCCTGCGCCGCACCATCGCCGACCGGCCCGGACGCTGGACCGCGACCGCCGAGGGCATCAAGGGCGTCACCGAGGAGACCACGACGGGCGTCCACCGCCTGTACGAGATGGCCAAGGAGGGCACGCTCGCCTTCCCGGCGATCAACGTGAACGACTCGGTCACCAAGTCCAAGTTCGACAACAAGTACGGCTGCCGCCACAGCGTGCTGGACGGCCTGAACCGCGCCACCGACGTCCTCATCGGCGGCAAGGTCGCGCTCGTCGCGGGCTACGGCGACGTGGGCAAGGGCTGCGCCGAGGCCCTCAAGGGCCAGGGCGCCCGCGTGATCGTCACCGAGATCGACCCGATCTGCGCGCTCCAGGCCACGATGGACGGCTTCCAGGTCGCCCGCCTGGACGACGTCGTCGACCAGGTCGACATCTTCGTCACGACCACGGGCAACTTCAACATCATCACCGCCGACCACATGTCGCGGATGAAGCACCAGGCGATCGTGTCCAACATCGGGCACTTCGACAACGAGATCGACATGGCCGGGCTGGCCAAGATCGACGGCATCGAGAAGATCGAGATCAAGCCGCAGGTCGCCGAATGGCGCTTCCCCGACGGCCACTCGGTGCTCGTCCTGGCCGAGGGCCGGCTGATGAACCTGGGCTGCGCCACCGGTCACCCCTCGTTCGTGATGTCGAACTCCTTCACCAACCAGGTCATCGCGCAGATCGAGCTCTTCACCAAGACCGAGGAGTACCCGATCGGCGTCTACGTGCTGCCCAAGCACCTGGACGAGAAGGTCGCCCGCCTCCACCTCGACGCCCTGGGCGTCAAGCTCACCGAGCTCACCAAGGAGCAGGCCGCCTACATCGGCGTCCACGTGGAAGGCCCCTACAAGCCCGACCACTACCGGTACTGAGTTCATTGCATTTCCGGCCCAGGACCTCGCCTAGCGGCTCGGACCTGACCGGAAATGCGGCTCGCGCTGCATCGCTCCGCGTTGGTGAGGACGCCTTCGGCGATTCGTCAACGCGGAGCGATCTGCATTGGGGCGCCTTCGGCGTCGGGAGCAGCCTTCGGTCGCGCTCGCGACGCTTGGGGTCGTTGACGGTTGCTCCGGTGGTTGGCGCTGCTGGGGATGGGGAAGTTGGGCAATGAGTGACATCGCGGACGCCTCGCTGGCTTATGAGGGCGTCAAGCGCATCGAGTGGGCCGACCGGACGATGCCGGTGCTGCGGCAGATCCGGGAGCGGTTCGAGGCCGACAAGCCGCTGGCGGGCTTTCGGATCGCGGCGTGCATGCACGTCACGACGGAGACGGCGAACCTCATCCGGACGCTCCAGGCGGGCGGCGCGAGCGTGGCGCTGGCGGCGTCCAACCCGCTGTCGACCCAGGACGACACGGCCGCGGCCCTGGTCCAGGAGTACGGGGTCGAGGTCTTCGCTCGTTCGGGCACCGATCGCGAGGGCTACTACCGGCACATCCACCAGGCGCTGGAGACGGGGCCCGACTTCGTCCTGGACGACGGGTGCGACCTGGTCAACACGCTGCACATCGAGCGGACCGACCTGCTCTCGACCGTGAAGGGCGGGTGCGAGGAGACCACGACCGGGGTCATCCGGCTGCACCAGATGGCGCGCGAGGGCGCGCTGCGGTTCCCGATGGTGGCGGTGAACGACACCGACACCAAGCACATGTTCGACAACCGGTACGGGACGGGCCAGTCGACGCTGGACGGCATCATCCGCGCCACCAACACGCTGCTCGCGGGCAAGACCGTCGTGATCGCGGGCTTCGGCTACTGCGGCCGTGGTCTGGCCGAGCGCGCGCGGGGCCTCGGGTCCCGGGTCGTGGTGACCGAGATCGACCCGGTGAAGGCGCTGGACGCCGCGCTCCAGGGTTTCGGCGTCCTGCCGATGGCCGAGGCCGCGGCCCAGGGGGACGTTTTCATCACGGTGACGGGCAACCGCGACGTGATCGTCGAGGAGCACTTCGCGGTCATGAAGGACGGGGCGATCCTGGCCAACTCGGGGCACTTCGACGTCGAGATCGACGTCCGGGGCCTGGAGGGGCTGGCCGTGGAGACGAACCGGGGCGTGCGCCCGCAGGCCGACGAGTTCGTGCTGGCCGACGGGCGGCGCCTGGTGCTGCTGGCCGAGGGGCGGCTGGTCAACCTCGCCGCCGCCGAGGGGCACCCCGCGGCGGTCATGGACATGTCGTTCGCCGACCAGGCGCTGACCTGCGCGTGGCTGGCGACGGCGCACGAGACGCTGGCACCGGCCGTCCACGAGGTCCCCAAGGAGATCGACACCGAGGTGGCCCGGCTCAAGCTGGCGTCCATGTCGATCGGGATCGACTCGCTCTCCCCGGAGCAGGAGGAATACCTTCATTCCTGGCGTCTCGGCTCCTGAAATTTCAGCCGTCCTTTGATTTGCCCTGAAAATTCACACGGTGAAAACGGTCCTGACCTGGCCCGATCGGGCGTTCTGGCGATTTAAGTCCGGTCCTAACCTGTGAAAGGGGCAACCCGCGCATTCGTTGTCAAGGACGACGAACGCGTTCATTGTGGCGCGAGGGGAGATCGTCGATCGATCCCCAGGTCCTCGTGGAGGTAGCCGCGTCATGAACCCCCGCACCATCCTTGCCGCGCTCGCGGCGCTCGTCCTGATACTCGCCGGGCAGTCATCGGTGGCTGGGGCCGCGCCTCCGGCGCTGGACACCCCGGCCAAGCAGTACGTCGTCACCGGCGCCAAGAACGCCGACCAACGTTCCCAGGTGGCCCGCACCGGCGCCGCCATCGACATCGTCCGCAAGGACGGCGCGCTGGAGGTCAGCGCGATCCCGTCCGAGCTCGCCGCGATCAATAAGCTCGGCTTCAAGACCGCGCCGGCTCCCGCGCCCGCGCGCCACCCGCGCAGCGCCACCTCGTACCACACCTACGCCGAGACGGCCGCCGAGGTCGACCGCGTCGCCGCGGCCTACCCGCAGATCGCCAAGAAGTTCGTGGCGGGCAAGTCGTACCAGAACCGCGACATCTTCGGCCTCAAGATCAGCGACAACGTGGGCACGGACGAGAACGAGCCCGAGGTTCTCTACATCGCCAACATCCACGCGCGTGAGCGGATCACCAACGAGCAGGCGCTGTACTTCATCAACGAGCTGACCCGGGGCTACGCCACCGACCAGCGCGTCAAGAACCTGGTCGACAACCGGGAGCTGTGGATCATCCCGATCACCAACCCCGACGGCCAGGTCTACGACATGACCAGCGACACCCAGCCGGGCCGGATGTGGCGCAAGAACCGCCAGCCCAACTCCACCTCGATCGGCACCGACCTCAACCGCAACTTCGGCTACCGGTGGGGCTGCTGCGGCGGCTCGTCCGGCAGCGGCTCCAGCGAGACCTACCGCGGCACGGCGGCCGAGTCGGCCCCCGAGACCAAGGTCATCGCCAACTTCGTCCGCGGCCGTGTCGTGGGCGGCAAGCAGCAGCTGAAGATCTTCCTCGACATCCACTCCGTGGCCAACCTCGTCCTGTGGCCGTTCGGCTACACCAAGGCCGACACGGTGCCGGGCGCCATGTCGGCGGACGAAGAGGCCACCCACCGCACGATCGGCCGCCAGCTGGCCCAGAGCAACGGCTACACGCCCGAGCAGGCCAGCGACCTCTACATCACCGACGGGACGACCGACGACTGGACGTTCGGGAACCAGCGGATCTTCTCCTACACCTACGAGCTGGGCGGCGGCAGCTTCTACCCCTCCCCGGCGAACATCGAGTCCCTGACCCGCGTCAACCGCGAGTCCCTGCTGAAGCTCGCCGAATACGCCGACTGCCCCTACCGGGCCATCGGCAAGGAGCAGCAGTACTGCAGCACCTCGTAAGGCACAGGTCATAGGCGCTTTCACAGGCGTCAAGGTCCCCGCTTGAGGCACGCCCCGGGTGCGATAGCGTCCGGGGCGTGCCGCGTGGGACCTACCTTCACCTAGACGACCAGCTCGAAGAGCGCTTCCAGTGCGCCCCCGGGGCCGGTGGCTGGCGCTACGTAGGGGAGCGGGACGACGGGACGCGCACCGACCTCGTCGTGGACGCCCGTTGGCGCCAGATCAGGGTCGAGCTCCGAGCCCCCGACTGGTGGATCAGGGGCGGCGTGACCGGCCACGAGCTGGCCTGGGTCCGCGGCACCGAGGAATACGGGGAACGAGCCGCAGGATTCCTGGGGGAGTCGCCCGGCTTCCTAGTCGCAGTGGCCCGTTCCCTACGCCTGACCCCCGGGGCGCAAACAGACGTGCGCCTAGTCCAGGTGGACGGCACGGCCCTCTCGACACTCTCCACGACATGGCGCTGGCGCCTGGTAGAGGTCAGCACCCACGTGACGGAAACCGAACCCCTCCCGGTGGAGCGCTACGAGGTCGCCGACCTGGCCACGGCCGAGGCGACCACCGTCCACCTGGCCGGCGACGTCGTACTGGACGCCCCCGGCATCGAGCTCACCACCCTGGAGTCACCCCCCAACCTGAGCCCGGCCCCCGACGCCTGAACCCCCGCTCCGGTTGACACGGTGAAATTTCACATCGCCTTCCATTAGCACTGAAAACCAGGCCGATGACGGGAAGAATTCCGGCCTGACCTGCCAGTTTCCGGATTTCCTAGGTGTGGGATGGCCGCTTGGGGCGACTGTTGTCAAATGGGGCGATTCGGACCATTGTTTGCGGCGCGAGCGCTCGTGGACCTCCTGAGGAACCCCCGCCGTGCGCCATCCGGCGCACCAGTCCGAACAGCAGGTGTGTGCCTAGATGATGACCCCCCGAAAACTCGCACGCCCGATGGCGATCGGAGCCGCGCTCGCGGCGCTCGTCCTGCCCCTGACCGGGATCATCCCGGCCACGGCCGCCGCTCCCGAGCCGACGCCGTCCAAGCGCTACCTGGTCACAGGCCCGGCGAGCACCGACCAGCGCACCAAGGTAGCCCGCACCGGCGCCGCGATCGACAAGGTCCGCAAGGACGGCACGCTAGAGGTCAGCGCCATCCCCTCCGAACTCGGCGCGATCAAGAAGTTGGGCTTCAAGACCACCGAACTGGCAGCTCCCAAGCCGCACAAGCGCACCACCGCCGACTCGTACCACACCTACGACGAGACGCTGAAGGAGCTCGACGCGGTCGTCTCCGCCCACCCGGAGATCGCCAAGAAGTTCACCGTCGGCAAGTCCTTCGAGGGCCGCGAGATCGTCGGCCTGAAGATCAGCGACAACGTCGCCCAGGACGAGAACGAGCCCGAGGTCTTCTTCAACGCCAACATCCACGCCCGCGAGCGCCTCACCAACGAGCAGGCGCTCTACATCATCAACGAGCTCACCAAGGGCTACGCCGCCGACGAGCGCGTGAAGAAGCTGGTGGACGGCCGCGAGTTCTGGATCGTCCCGATCAGCAACCCCGACGGCCAGATCTACGACATGACCAGCGACACCCAGCCGGGCCGGATGTGGCGCAAGAACCGCCAGCCCAACTCCACGTCCACGGGCACCGACCTCAACCGCAACTTCGGCTTCAAGTGGAACTGCTGCGGCGGCTCGTCCGGTGACGGCGCCAGCGAGACCTACCGAGGCACCGCGGCCGAGTCGGCCCCCGAGGTCAAGGCGCTGAGCGACTTCGTCCGCTCCCGCGTGGTCGGCGGCAAGCAGCAGATCAAGGTCTTCGTCGACATCCACTCCGAGGCCGAGCTCGTCCTGTGGCCCTTCGGCTGGACGAAGGAGCCCGTCGTCGAGGGCATGTCCGAGGACGAGGCCGCCACTCACAGCACCATCGGCAAGGAAATGGCCAAGTCCAACGGCTACACGCCCGAGCAGTCGAGCGAGCTCTACATCACCGACGGCGCGTCCGACGACTGGACCTGGGGCGACCAGCGCATCTTCTCCTACACCTTCGAACTGGGCGGCGGCAGCTTCTACCCCGAACCCGGCCAGATCGAGACCGAGACCAAGCGCAACCGCGAAGCCCTCCTCAAACTCGCCGAATACGCCGACTGCCCCTACCGGGCAATAGGCAAGGACCAGCAATACTGCAAGTCCTAAGACCCGCCCCCCGCCGCGGGTGGGTGTGTGGCCCGCTCCCGTTCCAGGCCACACACCCACCCGCAACCCCAAACAGCAAGGCCCTCGCTAACGCTCGGACACCCATATTGGGGTCCCCCCAAACCCCGGCGGGGGGCTCCGCCCCCCGCACCCCTTCCTACTCAGACATCCGAATACCAGCTCCCAGTCTCATTCGGTGTGCGTCTTGAGCAGAGCCCAGACGGCCTTCCCCTGCCCGCCGTCCAGAGGCGCGACACCCCACGAAACGGCAAGCATTTCAATCAGCCCCATTCCGCGCCCGGACTCGCTATAACAGCCGACCGGTAGGATCTCCGGCCGCTGTACACTTCCGTCCCACATTTCCACCACGGGCCCGGCGTCGGAGGAGTAGAAGCGCACCACGAAATGATCGCGCTCCCCGTCCGACCCATGCTGGTAGGCGTTCGTCGCCAACTCACTCGCCACGGTCCGCGCGAGATGGACAGCGGCCTCACCGAGCCCCAGCGCCCGACACTCCTCCGCCACGAAGTCACGAGCCTTTTTGATCGACTCTGGCGCGGCAGGGAGCAGCCGTGTCGCGATGCACTCCAGGGTGTTCATCCCGCTGAAAACCTTCCTGACTGGCGAGCTTTCCGGAACCAGTGACCAGCGTCACACCTCCCGACTACGCTCGGAAAGCAACCGAACACCACCCCCGCTGCACCACAACCAGGACCGATCGCACCCGTCGATCAGGTGCACCCCCCCGGAGTCGCGATGCCCGCCCAATCCGAGCCCTACGACGCCCCCGCCATCGTCACGTTCGCCCTAGAACTCAAAGCATGGCGAGAAGCCGCCGGCCTCAACCGCAAGCGGTTGGCCGACGCCCTCGGATTCGCAGACTCCTATGTAGGCCAGATCGAACTCCGCAAGAACCTGCCCTCCGAAGAGTTCGCCGAGGCCCTCGACACCTACTTCAAAACCAACGGCCTCTTCGAACGCCTCCGCCAAAGAATCGTCGACACCCGCCACCTGTCGATCCTCCCGCCTGGCTTCTCTCAGTACCTCCGCTACGAAGCCAAAGCCTCATGTCTCCGCATCTTCAGCTCCACGTTGATCAGTGGACTTTTTCAGACAGAGGATTACGCTCGGACGATCATCAGTACGCTCGAAGGAGTTGCGGCGGAGCGCCTCGTCGTCGAACGAATGAGTCGACGATCGATTTTTGAGCAAGAGAATCCTCCTCGAGTCTTTTTTATTTTGGACGAAGGGGTGATTCGACGGGTCGTTGGCAACAAAGAAATGACGCGTGTGCAACTTGAATATCTACTGGAGGCAGGCCAGCGCGAAAAAACTCAACTGCAAATCGTGCCTTTGAATGCTGGATATTATGCTGGCCTCACTGGCAGCTTCACCATCCTGGGATTCGATGATGGTCCAGATATCGCCTACACGGAATCCTCGGGCGAGGGCATACTGCTAGAGCAGCGCGACAGAGTCGCGCTGCAGGTCGTAACGTGGGATCTGGTCCAAGGTCACACACTGCCGCCCAGGGAGTCGTTGGCCATGATTGAGGAAGTAGTGGAGCAGTTATGAGTGCGTTTGAGCAGACCACCCCACACTGGCGTAGGAGCAGCCACAGCGATCACCATGGCGGCGAGTGCGTCGAAGTTGGTGACGCCCTTTGGCGTAAGAGCAGCCACAGTGGACATCAGGGGGGTGAGTGTGTCGAGATCGCGGAACTTGCCGCTGTTGTCGCTGTCCGGGACTCAAAGGATCCAGAAGGTCCGAAGTTGCTGCTCAGTCCTCTGGCCTGGCGTTCCCTCGCGCTTGCCGTGAAGCAGGCCGAGCACGACCTGGCCTGAGCGCCACACAGGCTTGCACGTTCGTGAAGTCCTTCGCACTGATCGGCCAGCCTTGCTTCCATCCCCTTGACGCCGTCATCGTCGTGGGTTCGGATGATGCCTACTTGACTCTGCGGATGGCGGTCCTGGAGGTAGCGATCTGATGCCAACGCCTGCCGACGACGATGACCTGATCGCTACCTTCGTGTGTAAGGACCCTGGTAGCGGAGACCTGGACGACTGTCCGGCCTTCTACCGGACGAACCGGAAGACCTGGATTGCTCAGGGTAAGCGTCGCGGCGAAGGGGTGGCCGCTCAACTTCGTTCCCTGGCGGACGATGAGACCTTCTGCGAACTTCCTGATCAGCTGATGGACCTCATCGCGCGCGTGTACGTCAAGGAGCACTATGGAATTGATCTCGGCGGAGCGACGCAGTGAGCTGCTGCGGTCTGCTCGAACCATCCTCAAGGTTGAGCTAAGGGACAACTACGACGTTGACGTCGAGACGTTCAACGCGTGGCGTGCGGGCCAATCCATAGAGGCTGATGTGCGCATCTGGGGAGAACGAGCAGCAGCACGAGTCGCGGCGGGTATCGTCGCCCGCCGTGTGAAGGTTGTTTCCGAACCATTGTCGGACTACCACCGGTTTATCCTCGAGGCCAGTAAACACGTGATAGACGCGGGCGAGGAGATGAGGTGGCTTCCCCGGCGTCGGGTCTCGGCTGTCCCACTCCCCGGCAATGACTTCTTCGTCCTTGATGGCGAAATCGTGATCTTCAACGTCTTCGGCGGAGCCGACCAGCGGGCAGAGATCCAGTTCACCCAAGACCCTGAGGTCGTGAAGCTCTGCAGCACGGCTTTCGACACGGCGTGGACGCTGGCGACCCCCTACGGCGAGTATCGCGCGGGCTCCTGAGCCAGAGTGTCGGACAGCGCAGCCGCCGCCAAGAAGGCGTTCGGGATCAGACTCCGTGACATTCGCTTGGATGCCAACCTGAGCGGGCGGGAGCTCGCCGTCCGCTCAGGGATGCGTAACACCAAGATCTCCCGGCTTGAGCACGCTCGGCAGAACCCGACTGAAACCGACATCAGGCAGTGGTGCGCCGCGTGCGGTGTTCCGCACCTGATCCCGGAGTTGATCGCGGTTCTCCGGGAGATCGAACAGATGTGGGTGGAGTACCGGAGGGAGATGCGGGCCGGGCAGGTCCACATCCAGTCCCGCAGCACACCCCTCTACGAGAGCACGAGACTGCTCCGGGCCTACGAGGCGAACATGGTGCCCGGCATCCTCCAGACGCGCGCCTACACCGTCGCGGTCCTTACCGCCAGTGCTCGCCTTCACGGGACTCCTCTCACGGACGTGGAAACCGCTGCCGATGCCCGTCTGTCGCGACAGCATCTCGTCACGGCGGGAAACGGACTGAACAACTACTCGTTCGTGATCGAGCACGGAGTCCTTGAACACGGGTTTGGGGGCGACGCCGTGATGGAGGAGCAACTTGACCTTCTGCTTCGAGTCACACGCCTGCCAAACGTGGCGCTAGGGATCATCCCGCCGTGGAGGGAGCGGACCATCCGAGCTGGCGAAGGCTTCTACCTCTTTGACGAGCAACTGGTACGTAGTGAGCTGTGGTCAGGCGGGTTCAGGACAAGACGTCCCGAAGAACTTGCCTTCTTTGTGAGGTTGTTCGCTCATCTTCGCGAGATGGCGATCTATGGCGCTGCCGCCCGCGCCCTAATCGAAAGGGCACGAACCAGCTACGCGCAAACTCAGGAAACCTCCTAGCCGTCGCTGGTCAGGGCTTTCTAGCGTCATAGCCATGAGCTTCGAAGGAGCCGAGCGCCGGGAGACCCCGCTGGGCGAGCGGCCGCCCGACAATCAGCGGGCTGTGTTCCTGGACGAGTTGGGCCGTGAGATTGCCCGTGTCTGGCCGGAGTTGAGGGCTGAGCGGGTCCGTTCAGCCGACGGGCTGCCGACCCGTCTCGTGGTCACCAGGCGCGATTCGGTGGCGCGTGAGGAAGTCGGGTGCGACTTCGATGCCGAGACCGGGTGGTGGTTCATCTGGTTGTGGGGCGAGGAAGAGCCGCAGCGTATTGGGCATGTGCGGGCTATTCCACTGGTTGCCCGGTCGGTGGCGAGCGTCATGGGTTTGAGGACCCTGGCGGTCTAGCGCCATGGCTGAGGAGTTGCTCTGCCGCCACTGTCGCAGGCCCGTTGTGTATGGGCCTGGATGGTGGGAGCACGTCGGCGGGACGGTGGCTTGTCACCCCCATCAGGCGACGTCTCCACCTCGGGGGACGAATGCCGCCCCGTTTGTCGAAACCGGGGAGGAGCAGCCGCGGCGGACGCGTCCAGGGTCTGCGGTCCCGTGATCCGGCTGGTTCTCACACTCAACGATTCAGGAGGTCTGGTGTTCATCAAGTCCAGTGCGTGTGACGGGCAGCGGGAGACGTGTGGGTGCGTGAACGTCGCGATCGTTCGTGACGTGGTCGTTGTCGCTGATGAGGCGGGCAACGTCTCCAAGTTCGACCATTTTGAGTGGCGGGACTTCCTTGTGGGAGCCAAGGCGGGCGAGTTCGATCTTCCGGCTGGTTCTCCGGCCTTGGCCACCGTCGCGGTTTAGCGACTTCACCCGGCGAGCAGGTCCCGTCTTAGCGATGGCGAGACGGGACCTGGCTTCTGCGAAGGATGCCTTGCGATGGTCTTTCATTGCTATCTGTGGCACGGGGACATGGCCACTGCTCAAGGGCCCCAGCGGGACGTGCTGTGTGGTGACCTCGCCATGGCAACACCTCCGGTTCTGACGCGCGACTGGCTGAGGAAGCCGCAGAGCATGTTGCAGCGGAAGGCCGGCACGCCTGAGGAGGCGGTGGACTGGCTGGTGGAGGTCTTTGACCGGCACGCCTCGAAGATGGCGGACTCGCAGGCGACGGGGATCAGTCGGCAGGATCGGTTCGGCTCCGCGCTGGACGATCTGCGCTGTGGCAACGATCTGTCCTGGGGCTTTCCTTTGGTGGGAAGCAAATACTTGGCGGTTGCGGTCATCGTTGTTAGTGACCGGGTGCTCTCTAGGTGACGCGGGTTCGGAGCAGGCAGAACTCGTTTCCTTCTGGGTCGGCGAGGACGTACCAGGGTTCTTCGCCGGTCTGGCCGACGTCGGCGTGCCGGGCGCCTGCGGCGAGGAGGCGTTCCAGTTCGGCGTCCTGGTCGCGGTCGGTGGCGCTGAGGTCGAGGTGCAGGCGCATCTTGCCCTTGGAGGGCTGGTCGGAGCGGCTGAGGACCAGGATGGGCTGAAGGCCGCCGAAGCCCTCCGGCGGGCCGATCTCGATGTCGACGCCATCGGTTTCCAGCACTACGTAACCCAGCACCTCGCACCAGAACGGGGCGAGCTGCTCCGGTTCGCGGCAATCCAACACGAGTTCTGTAATCCGACTAGCCATGGACCACACCTACCCCGGCCAGGCCACGGCCCACACCGGATGGTTTGTGCCCAACCATTCGCTGAGGACGACGTAGTCGGTCTCGGTCAGGCCGTGGCGGGCGTCGACGTGATGGAGCAATGCCTTGCCCGGATGGTGCGCCGATACCCAGGCGCGGTCGGCTTCGGTGATCTCGTCGTCGACCCAGGCGAACGGGCGGTTCGCTGCCCAGGCGACCAGGGCCCGGGTCTTCCAGTGCAGGCCGTCCCTCTCGTCGAGATCGGACGGCTCCGGCCACGTCACCACGGCCAACGGGGGCAGGCCGAGGCGCGGGGAGACGACCTCGTTCGCCTCGTCCATCCAGGTCGTGGCCCAGACCAGGTCGCACGGGAGCGCCCCCAGGCGACGCCCGTGATCGGGATCGACCCTGGGCAGAAGCGGGTGGGAATGATCCTCGCCGTAAGTCGGATATGGCTGTGTTCCCCCGAAAGGGATGAGCGGTCCGTCGACATCAAGGAAGAGCAGGGGACGCTGCCCTGGATCGGCCATGGGGCGCACGATAACGCCCGGGGCTACCGGTAGGTCTTGTAGCCCTCGGGTGGGGTGTCTTGTGGGCCTGTGACGGGTGGTTGCGGGGGCATTCCAGGGCGCGGGGCTAGGACTTGCTGGTATGGGCCTGCGCCGTAGTGGGGCGGAGGGAGGAACTGTGGCTGGCCTGGGCCGGGGGCGCTGAACGGAGGCGGGGCGGGCGGGCCCTGCATGGCGTGGGGAGGGGGCGGGAAGCCCGCCATGGCCATTGCGGGGGCCGGGGGCTGCTCCTGGAGCTGGCCGGTGCGGCGGAGGCGCTGGAGGCGTCGCTGGTGCAGGCGCCATTCCTCGCGGCGGCGGCGTTCGGCCAGGACGGCCGAGAGGAGGATTTCGGGACGGAAGCCCGGCGGTGGGGGCGGAGTCACGGCGGCGAAGACCTGGTCGGCGACGCGCTGGCCGAGCGTGTCGCGGACTTCGGGGAGGAGCTCCCAGAAGCGGGTGAGGTACTGGCGGGCGGTCAGGGCCAGCTCGTCGGAGAGTTGCGAGAGCTCAAGCGTCCGGCCCCAACCGGCCAGTTGCGGGGGCATGACGGCGACTGGGCCGAACATGCCGGTGCTGGACGCGCGTTCCTGGATGACGACCGTCCCGGCGAACAGGTCGCCCAGGCGTTTGCCCTGGCGGTTGAACAGGGAGGTGATCAGGGCGGGCGCGCCGTAGAGGAGCCAGAACTCCAGGACCCCGGCCAGGGCCCGGACGAACGCCTGCCGGAACCGGATCGGGCCGCCGTCGTCGCCGACCACGCGCAGGCCCAGGGCGAGCTTGCCCAGCGTCCGGCCGCGCGACAGCGTCTCGCAGGCACAGGGGTAGCCGACCAGGACGAACGCGACCGCGACGATCGACAGGCCGATCGACCAGGCCTCGTCGGCGATCGCGGCGGTCATCCCGGCCATGTACAGGACGAAGTTCAGCATGATCATCTGCAGGAAGAGGTCCAGCAGGAGGGCACAGCCCCGGCTGGCCAGCCGCGCGACCCTCAGATCGAGCGCGACGGCCTCACCGGTGACGAGTTCGGCCATGACCGTCCTTCCCTGTCCGATGACTGGTCCATTTTGCCCGGTCGGTGCCGGGAGGCGTTAGTCTCGCCGGGTGGACGTCGATGCCTATGTGGCCGCCCATAACGCCGACTGGCGCCGCCTCGAAGCTCTGATCAACAAGGGGCGCGGTCTGACCGGAGTGGAGGTCGACGAACTCGTCGAGCTCTACCAGCGGACCGCCACCCATCTGTCGGTCGTGCGGTCGAGCTCGCCGGACCCCGAACTGGTGGCACGGCTGTCGTCGCTCGTCGCCCGCGGACGCGCCGCCGTGGCGGGCGCCAACGCGCCCTTGTGGCGGGACGTCTCGCGCTTCGCGACGGTGTCGTTCCCCGCCGCGGCCTACCGGATGAAGTGGTGGTGGCTCGGGAACGCGGTGCTGGGCAACCTGCTCGCGCTGGTGCTGGCGATCTGGGTGGCCCGCAACCCGGAGGTGCAGGCGTCCATCGCGACTCCGCACCAGATCCGCGAGCTGGTCGAGAACGACTTCGCCAACTACTACACCGAGCACTCGGCGTCGTCGTTCGCGTTCCAGGTGTGGGTCAACAACGCGTGGGTCTCGGCGATCGCGCTGATCTTCGGGATCCTGCTGGGCATTCCCACGATCTACGTCCTGCTCCAGAACCAGCTCAACCTGGGCATCACGGCCGGGCTGATGTTCGCGCACGGCAAGGGCGACGTCTTCTTCGGCCTGATCCTCCCGCACGGCCTGCTGGAGCTGACCGCCGTGTACCTGGCCGTCGGCGCCGGGCTCAAGCTCGGCTGGACGGTCGTCGACCCCGGCAGGCGCAGCCGTGGCCAGGCCCTGGCCGAGGAGGGACGGGCCGCCGTGAGCATCGCGCTCGGGCTGATCGCCGTCCTGTTCGTGTCGGGGCTCATCGAGGGCTTCGTGACCGGCTGGGTGCACACGACGTGGCTGCGCATCGGCATCGGCGTCGTCGCCGAGGTCGTGTTCCTGGCCTACGTGATCGTCCTCGGCCGCCGCGCGGTCAAGCAGGGCGAGACCGGCGACGCCGAACTCCGTCCCGACCTGGCCCCCGTCTCCGGCTGACCCGATCGGGCTTCCGTATCCGGCTGGGGGTGTCACAGGCGGCCGGCGGCCTTGAGGGCCAGGTAGGCGTCGGCGAGGGCGGGGGCGATCTCGTCCGGGGGCGCGTCGACGACCTCGACGCCGTGGGAGCGCAGTTCGGCTGTCAGACGGCGGCGATCGGCGCGCGCGCGTTCGGCGGCGGCCGCGTCGTAGGTGGCGGCCAGGTCGCCCCGGGCCGTGGCCATCTCGCTCACCCGGGGGTCGGAGACGGCGGCGAGCATCACCAGGTGGCGGGACGTGAGCTGGGGGAGGAGCGGCAGCAGGCCCTCTTCGATCGCGGCGGTGTTCAGCTCGGTGAGCAGGACGACCAGGCAGCGCTGCCGGACGCGCGACATCAGCGTCGAGACCATGCCCGCCGCGTCGCACTCGATCAGCTCGGGTTCGAGCGGCGCCATCGCGTGGACCATCGACGGCAGCAGGTCGGTGCGGGACGACCCCTCGACACGGGCCCGGACGCGGCGGTCGTAGGCGAGCAGGTCGACGCGGTCGCCCGCGCGGGACGCCAGCGCGCCGAGCAGCAGCGCGGCGTCCATCGAGCAGTCGAGCCTGGGGATGTCGCCGACGCGTCCGGCCGAGGTGCGGCCGGTGTCGAGGACGAGGTAGATGCGCCGGTCGCGCTCGGGGCGCCAGGTGCGGACGACCACGTCGGCGCGGCGGGCGGTGGCGCGCCAGTCGATCGACCGGACGTCGTCGCCGTCGACGTACTCGCGCAGGGAGTCGAACTCGGTGCCCTGCCCCCGGATCAGCGCGACGTGCTGGCCGGTCAGCTCGCGGAGCTTGGCCAGCTTGCCGGGCAGGTGGCGGCGGGACGGGAAGGCCGGCAGGACGCGCACCGTCCACGGCGCCGAGCGTGACAGCTGGCGCGCGGCCAGCCCGAGCGGGCCGACCGACCGGACGGTGGTGGTCACCGCCTTGCGGTCGCCACGCCGGGTGGGGCGCAGCGTCATATCGACGCGGCGGCGCTCGCCCGCGGGGACGTCGATGCGCACCGTGCGGGGCGTCGCGCCCGCGCTGGGCGGCCATACGTCGCGCAGCACGGCCTTGACGCGGCGGGTGCCGAGGTTCTCCACGACGAGCGCGACCTGCGCGGACTCGCCGAGGCGCACCCCGGTGTCGCCGGAGCGGTGGAAGCGCAGCGCCCGCACGTTTCCGGCCAGCGCCACGTCGGCCACCACGCCGAGCAGCAGCAGCGCCCACAGGAGCAGCAGCGCCCACCACGCGGGCAGGAAGAGCGGGAGCGCCGCGCCCAGGAGGGCCAGCAGCCCCAGACGTCCGGTCAGGGCCATCGTCGGCCTTTCTAGCGGGGTGCCGGGACGTGGGAGAGGATCCCCTCCAGCACGCCGTCGGCGGTGGCGCCCTCAAGCTCGGCCTCGGGGCGGAGCTGGACGCGGTGCCGCAGCGTCGGGCGGGCCAGCGCCTTCACGTCGTCCGGCGTCACGTAGTCACGGCCCGACAGCCATGCCCAAGCGCGCGCGGTGGCGAGCAGGGCGGTGGCGCCACGCGGGGAGACACCGAGCTGGAGCGACGGCGACTGCCGGGTCGCGCGGCACAGGTCGACGACGTACGCGGCGACCTTCGGGTCGAGGTGGACGGTGCGGATCGCGGCCTGCCCGGCGGCCAGTTCGTCGGCGCCCGCGACCGGGTGGATGTGCGACAGGTCGCGCGGGTCGAACCCGGACGCGTGCCGCTGGAGCATCCCGATCTCCTCGTCCCGGGTGGGGACGGGCACGGTCAGCTTGAGCAGGAACCGGTCGAGCTGGGCCTCGGGCAACGGGTAGGTGCCCTCGTACTCGATCGGGTTCTGCGTGGCGCACACGACGAACGGGTCGGGCAGCGGACGGGGCGAGCCCTCGACCGAGACCTGCCGCTCCTCCATGGCCTCAAGCAGCGACGCCTGCGTCTTGGGCGGCGTCCGGTTGATCTCGTCGGCCAGCAGCAGGTTGGTGAAGACCGGGCCCTCGCGGAACTCGAACTCCGAGGTGCGGTTGTCGTAGATCAGCGAGCCGGTGACGT
Organism: Spirillospora sp. CA-294931; assembly: GCF_050946795.1. Classification (GTDB taxonomy): domain Bacteria; phylum Actinomycetota; class Actinomycetes; order Streptosporangiales; family Streptosporangiaceae; genus Spirillospora. The sequence continues at coordinate 7,958,496 of NZ_CP192006.1, read as the reverse complement.
CGCCGGGCATGAGGTCCGGGGTGAACTGGACGCGCTTGAAGTCGAGGTCGAGCGCGCGCGACAGCGTCCGGATCATGAGGGTCTTGGCGGTGCCGGGGACGCCCTCGAGCAGCACGTGGCCGCGGCACAGCAGCGAGATGACCAGGCCGGTGACCACCGAGTCCTGGCCGACCACCGACTTGGCCACCTCCGCGCGCAGCGCGGTCAGCGCGGTGCGGACGCCCTCGGCGTCCCTGCGCACCTGCTCGGCCTGCTCCGGGTCGAGGGGCTCGCCGTCCTTGGCGAGCGGAACGGGGTGGTTCACGAGTCGCGTACCTGCCTTTCCAGGTCGTCGAGAAGGTCGGTCAACCCGACGAGTTGAAGGTCGTCCACCGGTTCGGGACCGTACAGGGCGGCGCCGACGGTCGCCTCGTCGTAGGCCGTCCGCTGCGTGACCGCGGTGACGATCTCGTGCGCGGACGCGGGGTCCTGCGCGGCGCTGCGGGGGAGGCCGAGCAGGGGGACGACGCGTTCGCGCGCCCCCGAGCGCAGCGCGTCGGCGGCGCGGTCGCGGGCCCGATGCGCCCGGTAGAGCCGGGACCGTCCCTCGACCGCCTCGGCCGAGCGGACCACGACCGGCAGCGCCTCGGCCACCACGGGCCCCAGGCGCCGGGACCGCCACAGCGCGACGAGCACCACGGCGATGAACAACTGGAAGAAGAACAACTTGACCCCGAACGGGACGAGATCGCCCATCGACTTGTCGCCGCTGTTGCTGCCGGGCTTGGGCTGGTCGGGGATCAGCCACACCACCGAGGCGCGCGCGCCCATGAGGTTCATGGCCAGGGCGGCGTTGCCTTCCTCGTCCAGTTCCTCGTTGGTGAACGCCTCTTCGGAGCCGACCACGGTGACCGTCCGGCCCTCGGTGCCGACCTGGACGACCCTGGGCAGGTCGTCGGCCAGGTAGCAGGAGGTCGCGCCGGACGGCGCCTCATAGGTCTCCGAACGCCCGAACCGGACCTTCCCGGCGAGCGTGGCCGCCTGGAGCCCGCAGCCGGGCTCGTCGGTCTCCTCGAAGGTGGCGCTGCCGCGCTCGACACCCGGGGCCAGCGCCCGCAGGACGTCCTGGCCGGGCGAGATCAGCAGCAGGTCGCCCGCGGTGGCGCGCAGCCGGTCGAGATCGGTGTCGGTGAGCCGCTCGGGCCGCGTCACGACCAGCACGGTGTTCGCGGACGTCTTCCCGGGGGCGTCGTCCGCTTGGCGCACCACGTCGACGGGGGTGCCGCGCTGCCGGAGGATCTCCGCGAGCGCGCGCGTGCCCCCGGGGCTGGGCGAGGTGGGGTCGAGGTCCTGGACCTTGCTGGACGGGCGCAGCGCCGCCAGGACGAGCGCGACCACGACCATCGCCAGGATCGCGAAGACCACGCCCCGGGAGGCCCGCCAGCGCCGCCCGGCGACCTGCGCCGCCGTCGGCTCGGACGCGGTCACCATCGCATGCCTCCGTCCAGCGCCTCGGCGGCCTCGTCGTCGGCGCCCAGCGCGCGGGGACGGGTGGCGCGCAGCCGCTCGTCCAGGGCCCGGACGGAGCCGTAGCCCTGCTCGCTGCCGGGCCGGTCGCCGTACCAGACGTCGTCGAACAGGCGCACACAGGCGGCCAGCTCGGCCGCCAGCTCGGGCAGCGCCTCGCCCGCCTCGGCCGCCAGCTCGTCGGCGGTGCGGCCCGGCCTGGGCGCGAGGACGGCGCGTTCTTCAAGATCACGGGCTATGGCGCGGAGCCGTTCGCGGATGGCGTTGGGCCAGTCGCCCGCCGCGGCGTACGCCTCGGCCGCCGTGCGATGGTCGCTTGCCGTGCTCGCGGGGTCGTCGTTCAGGGCCTCCTTGCGCGAGCGGGTGTTGCGCCCGCCGCGCATGAGCCAGGCCGCGAGCGCGATCAGCACCGCCACCAGGATCAGGATGACGATCACCGACACCCACCCGCCCCCGTTGCCGTGCGCCGTCGGGTCGGCGCCTCGGTCGGACAGGTCGCGCAGCCACTCGGAGAACTGCTCCCAGAGCCGCTCCAGCCAGGACGGCCGGTCGCGGTTGTAGATCGGCTTCTCCAGCTCGCGCCGGGCCAGCTCACGGGCCTCGTCACGCCCGATCGGGGGGTCGGTGATCATCGCATCGCCCCGTTGTCGGGTCCGGGATAGGACGGCGGCGCCTGAGGCCCGGGCGCATAACCGCTCGGCGGGGCCGGCGGCGCGCCCGTGTGATTCGGAGGCGCGGGCGTGTGTGGCTGAGACGTGTGGTGCGGGGGCGGGGTCTGGGGCGCAGCCGAGTGATTCGGGGGCGCGGCCTGGGGCGCCGTTGTGTCGTGCGGGGGCATGGCCCGGGGCGCGCCCGCGTGGTGCGGGGGCGGGGCCATATGGTGCGGGGGCGTGTCGTGCTGGAGCGCGGGCGCATAGCCGGTGGACGGTGGCGCGGGCGCGTGGTGCTGGGGCGCGTAGCCGGTTGTGGGCGGCGGCTGGGAGGTGGGCGCGTAGTGGGACGGGGGGCCCTGTGGCCCGGATGTCTGGTAGCTGGGCGCGGGGTAGGACGGCGGAGGCTGGGGCCGCCACATGTCGAGGAACTCGTCGTCCTCACCGGCCGGGACGTCGTCGTCATCGTCATCGCGGTCCGGTGCCGGCGCCGAGGCCCGGGCGCGGGTGCGGAGTTCGAGGTCGAGGCCCTCGCGGCGCATCCGGCGGTCCATGTACAGCAGCGCGATCACGCCCGCGTCGAACGGCAGGACGACCGACCAGCCGACGATGCGTCCCAGCGTGTCGACCGCCAGGCCCAGGATCAGCTTGCCGCCCTCGGCGTCGTCGCTGAAGAAGATCAGCTCGACCACCAGGAACGGGATGCGCAGCGCGAAGTACCCCATGAAGACGGTGATCAGCATCGCGGCCAGCAGCGTCCCGCAGGTGCGCCACCAGCGGCCCTTGGACAGTCGCCAGGCGCGCCGCAGCGCACCGCCGACCGTCTCCCGCTCCATGATCACCGCGGGCGCGGCCAGCACCAGCAGCACATAGAGCCAGATCATCAGGGCGAGCCCGGCCGGGATGCCGACGATCCCGAACACCACGCCCGCCGCGGGCGGCGCGTCGACCGCCAGGCAGGCCAGGAAGGGCGCCATCGGCAGCAGCAGCCCCAGCAGCGCCGCCAGCATGATCACCACGGCGGTCGCCACCAGGCGCGGGAACCGGGGACGCGCGTCGCGCCACGCCTGCCGCGCCGTCCCGGGGAGCCCGAACATGCCGCGTCCCAGCACGGGGCTCAACAGGCCCGCCAGCACCAGGATGCCGAACGCGGACAACACCAGCCCGATCGCGCCCAGAGTCAGCTGAGCCCCGACCGACCGCAACAGCCACCCGGGGCTGATCTCGGTGTCGGCCCGCTCGCCGATGAAGTAGTAGGCCGCCACGGAACCGGTCACCTGGATGACGGTCGTGACCAATACGGATAGGCCCAGAGTCGCCTTCGGATGCGTCCGGATGCCCGCGATGGCGCCGTCCAGCATCTCCGAGATCGTCATGGGCCGGAACGGGAAATCGCCGCCCAGCGCCACGTCGGCAGGGGGGAGCCGGACAGGGCGGAGCTCGGAGGCGCTCTTGTCCCAAGCGTCCGGTCTCGACATTTCCCGTCTCCCCGTGCGACTGCTCCGCGGCGCCCCCGCGCCTCGGCTTCGGGGGTTCATCCTGTCATGACCACGCGCCTCGATTGCCCCTACCGGTCGAGCTCATGACGATGGGCGCATACCGGAACTTATTCCACCAGACCCCATCGCGTGACAACCGCGACCGCGTCCCGCGAGTCCTTGGGTAGGACGGTGTTCGACCGGGCAGTCTCATCTCGGGCCGGGCGATATCGCCCGGCGGACGGCCTTCGCCGGATGGGGCGGCCGGGTCAAGAGTGACGTTCCGGCGCCAGGAGGGGTCATGGACAAGGCAAACGCAGGTAACCTGGCTCGCCAAGGTGTATCTCTCGCCGGCGAGGTGTGGCTGGATCTCGACTCCGGGGGTGTGCGGGACGAATCTACCTCCGCGCTCTCCGTGCCCCACCGAACCCCGACTTTGTGACGATGAGGGCCATGAGAGGACGTGTACTGGTCGTCGACGACGACCTCGCGCTCGCCGAGATGCTCGGCATCGTGCTGCGTGGCGAGGGTTTCGAGCCCTCGTTCGTCCATGATGGCGACAAGGCGCTCGAGGCGTTCCGGGAGACCCGGCCCGACCTGGTGCTGCTCGACCTGATGCTCCCCGGCGCCGACGGCATCGACGTGTGCCGTCAGATCCGCGCCGAGTCCGGCATCCCGATCGTCATGCTGACGGCCAAGAGCGACACCGTCGACGTGGTCCTGGGTCTGGAGTCCGGCGCCGACGACTACATCGTCAAGCCGTTCAAGCCCAAGGAGCTCGTGGCCCGTGTGCGCGCGCGCCTGCGCCGCACCGACGAGCCCGCCCCCGAGACGCTCCAGATCGGCGACATCACCATCGACGTCGCCGGGCACTCGGTGAAGCGCGGCGACCGCCACATCCCGCTCACCCCCCTGGAGTTCGACCTCCTGGTCGCGCTGGCCCGCAAGCCGCGCCAGGTCTTCACCCGCGAGGTCCTGCTCGAACAGGTCTGGGGCTACCGGCACGCCGCCGACACCCGCCTGGTCAACGTGCACGTGCAGCGGCTCCGCGCGAAGATCGAGAAGGACCCGGAGCGTCCCGAGATCGTCGTGACCGTGCGCGGAGTCGGCTACAAGGCCGGACCCGCCTGACGAGGAACGCTGGAACCCCCCGTGAAGGCGTGGACGGCCCCCCGATGAACGCGACCTCCGACGAGCGGGGCGGGAAGACAAGCGACGCGGCCACCCCCCGGCCACCCGCGGCCTCTCCCGCCCCCGCCCCGGAGCCCCCCACCACGCCCAAACCCCCACCCGACCCAGCAGCGGCAGATCTGAACACGGCCCCCCAGCCCGAGTCCGCAAGCCCGCCGCCCCGGGATGATTCCGACGCGGACGAGCAGGACGCTCCCGTGTCGTCGCCGGGCGCGGGGTCGCAAGCCGAGTCCGCGAGCCCGTCGCCCCAGGGTGGTTCGGGTGCGGACGAGCAGGACGCTCCCGTGTCGTCACCGGGCGCGGGGTTGCAAGCCGAGTCCGCGAGCCCGCCGTCCCGGGGTGATTCCGGCCCGGACGAGCAGGACGCTTCCGCGACGTCGCCGGGCGCGGGGTCGCGAGCCGAGTCCGCGAGCCCGCCGACCCCGGGTGGGGCCGACGAGGAAGGGCCGAGTGCTTCCGCGATTCCGGCGAGCGGGGCGTCGCGGGGGGCGTCCGCGAGCCCGCCGCCCCGGGGTGGTTCCGGTGCGGAAGAGCAGAACGCGGCTGGTACTTGGGTCATTGCCTCCGGGGCGGGGAACAAAAGCGAGCGCGAGCCGTCTGGTGAGGGCGGGGCGCGGACGTTCGCGGGACGTGAGGGGACGGGACGGGGGCGGCTGGTCGGGAACGTGTCGGCTCCGTCTCGGGGGGCGCGTGCTCTGATCCCGTTGAAGAGGTTCGTGCGGCGGGGGCTGCGGTTGCTGCGGCGCGTGGTGCGGGCGGGGGCGGGGCGTGTCTACACGCGCTGGCGTCGCTCGATCCAGGTGCGGGTGGTCACTTCCACGCTGTTCATCTCGGCGATCGTGGTGGCGATCCTCGGGATCTTCCTGATGCAGCAGATCAGCAACGCGCTGGTGGACGGCAAGGTCAAGGCGGCCAGGCTCCAGCTGGACGAGGGGCTCAACGCCGTCCTGCAGGATCTCGGGCCGACGCCGGACAGCAGCGGCAACCGGCTCCAGCAGGCGGCCAACAAGCTGAAGTCGCGCAGCGGGCCGTCCGGCCTCTACGAGGTCTATATCCGCGACACCACCCAGGTGTATATCGATGGCTTCGCCACCAACGAGTTGCGTCCGGAAAGCGTCCCCAAGCGGCTGCGCTACGACCTTCGCCGGGCCGACAAAGGTGCGCGCGACTACAGGTTCGGCACTCTTTCCTACGTCGGACGTGACTCGGTGCGGGGCCTCATCGTCGGAGGCAAGACAGGTCAGTACGAGCTCTACTACCTCTTCCCCCTCACCCAGGAGGAAGAGACCCTGACCCTGGTGAGCCGCTCGCTCTTCGGTGTGGGCGCGGTCCTGGTTCTCTTGCTGGCGGCCATCGCGTCCTTGGTGACACGCCAGGTCGTCATCCCCGTCCGGTTGGCGGCGCAGGGCGCGCAACGCCTGGCCGCCGGACGCCTGGAGGAACGGATGCGGGTGCGCGGCGAGGACGATCTCGCCCGCCTGGCCCGCTCGTTCAACGACATGGCCGCCAACCTCCAGGAGAAGATCGGCGAACTGGAGGACCTCTCGCAGGTCCAGCGGCAGTTCGTCTCGGACGTCTCGCACGAGCTGCGCACACCGCTCACGACCATCCGCATCGCGGCCGACATGCTCTACGAGTACCGCGACACCTTCGACGATCCGGCGGTCGGACGGTCCGCGGAGCTCCTGCAGAGCCAGCTGGAACGGTTCGAGTCGCTGCTGGCCGACCTGCTGGAGATCAGCCGCCACGACGCGGGCGCCGCGACGCTCGACGCCGAGTCGCTCGACATCCGTGACCTGGTGCTGCGGACCGTCGGCGACGTCCAGGGCCTGGCCGAGCGGAAGGGCAGCAAGATCGTCCTTCAGCTGCCGGGCGAGCCGTGCATGGCCGAGGTCGACCGCCGCCGCGTCGAGCGCATCCTGCGGAACCTGCTGGTGAACGCCGTGGAACACGGCGAAGGCGAAGATATCGTGGTGACGGTCGCAGCCGATCGCGACGCGGTCGCCGTGGCCGTGCGCGACCACGGCGTGGGGCTGAGAGCGGGGGAGGGCCAGATGGTGTTCGACCGTTTCTGGCGGGCCGACCCGGCCCGGGCCCGCACGACGGGCGGGACGGGCCTCGGCCTGTCGATCTCCCGGGAGGACGCCCAATTGCACGGCGGGTGGCTCCAGGCCTGGGGGGAACCCAATGCGGGCTCCCAGTTCAGGCTCTCGCTTCCCCGGGTGGCCGGAGCCGAGTTGCGCGGGTCGCCGCTACCGCTCGTCCCGCCGGGCGCCGGTCTGGTGGCGCGCCCCTTGTTCGCCGAGCTGGAGGCGGGTGAGTGAACGGATCCCGGAACGGCATTCCCACGGTCGCGGCCGTCGCGCTGGTGCTGCTCGCGTCCGGGTGCGCGACGGTCCCCACCGGGGGACGGGTCGTCTCGGGCAACCCGCCCGAACGGGTTGAGCAGGTCGACAACCCGTATGTGCGGCTGATCCCCGTCCGGCCGCAGAACGGGTGGGGCCCGGAGCAGATCGTCTCCGGCTTCATGGCCGCGTCCGCGAGCTTCGACGACGACCACAAGGTCGCCAAGGAATACCTGTCGGCGCCTACGGTGTGGCAGCCCGGGCCTCGTCCGGCCGTGACCGTCCTGAAAGACCGTGGCAACCCCCGGGTGAGGGCGAACGCCTCCGAGGCGACCGTCGAGATGACCGGGACCCAGTACGGCCGTATCGGGGCCGACGGCCAGTACACCGCCGAGCCCGACAACGTCACCGTCACCTTCAATCTCACCAAGCCCCGTCCCAACTCCCAATGGCGCATCAGCGGCATGCCCGCCGACATGCGCGGCCGCCTGCTGCTCACCAAGGCCGACGTCGACCGCACCTTCCGGCCCCTGAACCTGTACTTCTTCGCCCCCGGCCAGCGCACGCTCGTCCCGAATGGAGTGTTCCTGCCCATGGCCAACCGGCAGGAGCTGCCGACCAGGCTCGTCCAGGCGCTGCTGGCGGGGCCGACCTCGTGGCTGGGCCAGGCGGTCAAGAGCGCCTTCCCGGCCGGGACGCGGCTACTCGGGGGCAAGGTCGACGTCGTCAAGGACGTCGCCGTGATCAACCTCAGCGCCGAGGGCGGCGGCGGCAACGTCGCACGCATGTCGGGCCAGCTCGCCTGGACCCTCCGCCAGCTCCCCGAGATCAAGGAATGGCGCCTGGCGATCGACGGCGAGACCGTCGCGCCCCAGCAGTCCGTCCACAACCTCGACACCTTCTCCCCGGAGGGCCCCAGCCAGAGCCAGGGGGGCCGCAACCCCTACATCGTGGGCGCCGCCGGAAACCTCAGCGAGCTGGTGAACGACCAGCCCCACCCGGTCCTCAGCACCGGCCCCCGAATGCACCGTCCGGCCGTCGCCCCGAACTACACCGAGATCGCCGGGCTCAGCCAGCAGGCCGACAAGCTCCTGGGCGGCGCCCGCGTCGGCAACTCGCTCCCCGTCAAGACGTTCCTCGGCGTAGGACGCGACGGCGCGCGCTTCACCGCCCCCTCCTGGGGCATGGACGGCTCCCTCTGGACGGTCGAGTCCGCCAAGAACAAGTCCTGGCTGTGGGTCAGGCAGCATCGCGGCAAGCCGATGGGACAGGTCAAGCACTGGGGCCTGGGCGGACGCGAGGTCATGGCCTTCCGGGTGGCCCGCGACGGCGTCCGCGTGGCCGCCATCGTCAAGGTCGACAACCGTCCCCAGATCCAGATAGGCCGCATCGCCACGACCCCCGAAGGCGGCCTGGACGTCGGCTCGTTCCTCCCGGTCAGCTCCGAGCTGGTCGAGACCATCGACCTGGCCTGGCGCGACTACGACACGCTCGCCGTCCTGGGCCGCCGGGTCTCCGACACCCAAGTGCTGCCCTATCTCGTCCCCGTAAACGGCAGCGCCATAAGCCCATTGGGCGTGGGTGCCTTGGGCGAGCCCCGCACCATCGCCGCCGCCCCCGATTCGCCCGTCCTGATCGGGACCCGCACCCAGCAAGACCAGATCTGCCGCCAGGCCCCCGCCCGAGACACCGCCAGCGAGGCCTTCGGCGAATGGGTCTGCCCCATAGCCGGCTCCGACCCCACGTACCCCAGCTAAGTTATCCACAGATTCGCGGGCGGCTGGTGATCTGCGTGGCCGGTCGGCAAGGGTCGAGGGATGCGATTCCTCGACGACGTGATCGGCCTGATCCTTCCCGAGCGGTGCGCGGGCTGCGCGCTCCGGCAGGCGCTGCTGTGCCGGGCGTGCGCGTGCAGGCTGGAGGGGTCGCCGCGCCGCGCCTGGGCTCCTGAGGGCATCCCACCCGTATGGACGTCGGCGTCCTACGAGGGCCCCGTGCGGGCCGTCATCACGGCTCACAAGGAGCGAGGCCGCCTGCCTCTGGCCGATCCCTTAGGCAGGGCATTGGCCCGTGCTGTCACCCATGCCCTCGACGACGACAACGAAGCCGGGCTGGCATTGGTGCCGGTGCCCTCGGGGCGGGGGTCGGTGCGCCGACGCGGGCACGACGCGACCCTGCGGATCGCCAGGGCCGCCGCGCGAGAGCTGGACAGGGGCGGGACGGCCGTGAGCGTCCTTGAGGCGCTGCGGCAGCGCCGGCGGGTGGCCGACCAGGCCGGGCTCTCTCGCGGCCGCAGAGCGGCCAATCTGGCGGGCGCGCTCGCGGCCAGGCCGATCTCCGAGGCACCGGGACGCGTCGTGGTCGTCGACGACGTGATCACCTCCGGGGCGACGCTGCGGGAGGCCGTCCGGGCCCTCCGCGACGTGGGGGTCTCTCCGCTCGCGGCCGCGACGGTCGCCGCCACGCCCCGCCTCCGGGGGAGGTGATTTTCTTCACGTCGAGACGCCAGTCCGGAATGTAGTGACGATCCGTAATCGAGGGAGGATTGGTTTGCGGGGCCGCGTCGGATTCCTTGCGGTATGGCCGACCACTCGGGGTCATGGGGGCGTGAAGGTTTCCCAAACTCACCCCGCGGTGAGGCCGCCATGACCTGGACGATCGCCCGAGGGTCGAGCCCTGTGCACACGCGGGCTCACAGGTCGTGAAGGGCTTTTCCCGGGGGTGGACGGGCCACCCCTCGATGACGGTCCGTGAGTTTTTCCTCCGTTCACCCCCCTGACATTCGAGGCTTGAGGGGTTAGCGTTCCTGACATGGCACCCGCCCGGGTCCGTGGTTGCGCCGGATCGCAATGCTCGTCGCGAGCATCTTTGGCGGTCCGGCAAGCCGATGCCAGGCGCAGGCGAAACGGCCCACGTAAGGCGACTTCTCGTCGACCGATCACGGTGCGCCTTAGAAGTAAGTCCTGCCTCTCCGGGGGATCAGATATCCCCCGGTCAGGGAGAAGGGCAGTAGTGGCGAGAGCGCCGCGAGACCCTCAGCAGGCGAATGTGGGGACGAAGACCAGGTCGGCCGGGCGGGTGCGACCCCGAGCAACGGGAGTCCGTCATTTCCGGGAGAAGGGGGGTCCCGCGTGGACATCATCGTGAGAGGCCGTCACACCGAGGTCAACGACAGGTTCCGCAGGCACGTCGACAGCAAGATGGCGAAGATCGAGCGGTTGGACAGCAAGGTCATCCGCGTGGACGTGGAGGTGTCTCAGGAACGCAATCCCCGACTGGCCGACCAGCGTGAACGGGTCGAGTTGACGATCCGCTCCCGCGGTCCCGTGATCAGGGCCGAAGCCGCCGCCGACGATCGCTACGGCGCGCTCGACCTGGCACTCGACAAACTGGAATCCCGGCTGCGCCGCGACAGCGACCGCCGGAAGGTCCACCACGGAAGCCGGGCCCCCGCCAAGCTCGCCACCATGGAGCCGCTGCCCGAAGTGGCACCGGAACCGGTGGCCAAGCCCAAGAAGCCGCGCCCCGCTCCCTCACCCGCCACCGAAGACGACGGATACGACGCCGACGGCTACGAGGCCGCGGCGGCCGAGCAGGACGAGCACCTCGTCCCGATCCAGATGGACGGCGACGGCCCCGTCGTCGTCCGCGAGAAGTTCCACAAGGCCGAGCCCATGGGCATTGAGCAGGCCCTCTTCGAGATGGAGCTGGTGGGTCACGACTTCTTCCTCTTCCGCGACAAGGGCTCAGGCCACCCCTCCGTCGTCTACCGCCGCCGAGGCTGGGACTACGGAGTCATCACCCTCGTCGAAGAGTGAGGTGGCTCTGGCGCCACGTCACCGCCCAGACCGTGCCATGATCTAGAAAGGCATCACGCAGCAAGTCGCGGACGCGGTGGTCCGCGGTGGTGCGAGGCGTCCGGAACCGCCCGTCCGCGGGCCGGGACCGCCCTCCCCGTCGCCCCGGGCCACCGCATCGTGACGACGCGGTGAACACCCTGCCCGACTGGGAACGCTCCCGGAGGCCCTGACGTTCACCGGGGACGGCCCCAGACTCCCGACGACCCGGACCCAGCGTCCCCCCGGTGATGCCCCAAAACCCTTAGCGTTGCCCCAGGAAGCAGCCAGGACCACCCTGACCGCCCCGGGAACCCACCCCACCGCCCAAATGCCCCACCCAGTCCAACGGAGCCCCCGGAACGCCGCCCGGGGACCTCAACCCCGTCACCCGGCACCCACCCGGGCCGACAAACCTTCACTCGGGCCCAGGCCCGATGCGATCTCGGCCCCGCGCTGGGAAGCAAGAACCATCCGGGTTCACACCCGGTTGCACACCCGGTCCGAGCTCACGCCCGGACCACGAAGCCACCCGGGGCCCTGCCCCGGGACTCACGACGCGTCACCCGGCAGCCATCCGGGCCAACACACCTCATCCGGGCCTCGGTCCGGGGGACTTAGCCTCGTGCTGGGTTGCTAGATCGACCCGGGTTCGCGCCCGGTTGCACGGCTCGATCCGGGTGTGCGCCTGGGTAGAGAGTTGCCCGGGGCGCCGTCCGGGGGCTTGGAGTGCGTCGCCCGGTGGCCAGGCGGGTTGGCGAAGTGGCTTACAGCGGTATCTCGGGCGGAATGTCCGGGTGAGGGAAAGTTCGCGGAATGCTCGGGAGCCACCCGAGGTCGCGGCATGGACCTGGGGATTTGCCTGGGTTTGCAGCTTGGTTCCGGGATTGTGCCCGGATTTGCAGCGTTACCTCGGGCTCGCGTCCGGGGTCACAGTGTCACCATGGGAGCGAACCCGGCCTCCGAAGCGTCTAACCGGGGGAGCCCCCGGGCCCGCAAGCAGCAAGGCATGGATGACCGACAGTGAAGGGGGGAAGCGGCGTCTCTCCCACGCCGCGACTCAGGTGAGCGAGAATCCCGAGGCTCGCGGCGCCGCGGCGGTACCCCGTCAAGCCGGCGCCGGTACCTCAGCGGCCGGCGACGCCTCCGCCGATCCCATCCGCGTGCTGATCGTGGACGACCACGCCCTTTTCCGTCGAGGCCTGGAAATGGTCTTGCAGGGCGAACCCGACATCGAGGTCATCGGTGAGGGCGGCGACGGTCACGAGGCCGTCGAGATGGCCGGTGACCTGCTGCCCGACGTCGTCCTCATGGACATCCGCATGCCGCGCCGCAGCGGCATCGAGGCATGCACGGCGATCAAGGACGCCGCGCCCAGCGCCAAGATCGTGATGCTGACCATCAGCGACGAGGAAGAGGACCTCTTCGAGGCGATCAAGGCCGGGGCCAGTGGCTACTTGCTCAAGGAGATCTCCATCGACGAGGTGCCGCAGGCGGTGCGCGCCGTCCACGGTGGCCAGTCGCTGATCAGCCCCTCGATGGCGTCCAAGCTCATCACCGAGTTCGCGTCCCTGGCCAAGCGCAGCGAGGAGCGCACCCAGCAGGTCCCCGCGCCGCGGCTGACCGAGCGCGAGATGGAGGTCCTCCGCCTGGTGGCGCGGGGCCTGGGCAACCGTGAGATCGCCAAGGAACTCTTCATCTCCGAGAACACGGTCAAGAACCACGTCCGCAACATCCTGGAGAAGCTCCAGCTTCACTCCCGTATGGAGGCCGTGGTCTACGCCGTCCGAGAGAAACTCCTCGAAATCACCTAACGATCTTCATCCGCCGCGCTTCGGCGCGCGAACGGCAATCGAGGCACCACCCCGCGGGCGCCCGGACGGCGAAGTCCGGGCGCGGCCCCCGGCGAGATCCGGGGGCGTGGCCTCCGGTTCACCGACCCGGGGGCGTCCCGCACGGGCCGCCCGGCGCGCGGCCCGGCCCCGACGAGGAGGTGGCCGCGGCCGAGGTGACCGACGCGTCCGGCTCGCGGTCGAGGCACTGCCCGGATGCTGCGCGAGGTCATCGAGTTGGCCTATTCAAGGGCCGGACGTACCGTCAGGTGGCGGCGGAACTGGATCTGGCCGAGGGGACGGCGAAGTCCCGCATCCGCGCCGCGCTCACACGCCTGGCCGACACGCAGGACGGGATCGTGCCGTGAACCCGGGCCAGGACGAAGTGGCGGGCCATCTCTGCCGCTGTGACGCGTGCACTGAGGAATCTGTGCTGCTGGGCGAGGCCGCCGCCCGCTCGGGGGAGCACGAACCTCCGGCCTCTTTGCGTGGCCAGACGCTGGGTGCCGCGTTCGCCGGACGCGCCCCGTCAGGGGGGTTCTCGAAGCACCCGTATGCGGCCCAGGTCGCGGCGCTGGACGCCCTCCTGCGCGACCTGGCCGATACCGAGTGGACGGTGCCCGTCCTGCCCAGCACGGCTGGAACGTTCAAGACGTGGTGGCGCACCTCGCGGCCACGGACGGCTTCGTCGCTGACCGACTGCCCGAGGGACGCGAACCCAGGGGCGACATCGACGCTCGCACGTCCACTGTGGTCGCGTTCGACCGCCCCCGCGCACGCTCGCGGCCTGGCGAGCGCGGTCACATGCCCTCCGCGCGCTCTCAGAGGCCCGCAGAGCGCCCCGGAGCGTCCAGGTGCGCCTCCGGGCACGCCTGGAGGCTGCGATGGTCGCACGGGCCTTCGAGACGTGGATTCACGGCATCGACATCGCCTCCGCCCTGGGGCGCGCCATGCCCACCCCGCGCGCCGAGCACCTCCACACGATGGCCGACCTGGGCGTGCGCTCACTCCCCGCCTCCCTGGCGCTGACTCACGGCGAGTCCCCCGAAGGCAGCGCCCGCGTGGTGCTGGCCGGGGATGGTGGAGGCGACTGGACGATCCGCCTAGGCAGCGATTCCCCCGAACCGGTCGTCACCCTCGCACTGGACGTCCTGGAGTTCTGCTTCGTCGCCGCCGAGAGGCTCCCGCCACACGGGGCGACCACCACGATCGAAGGTGACGTCCCGCTGGGACGTCGGCGCCCGCCTTCGCCGGCCCGTAAGAACGCTCTTCGACCGAGCCGACGGGACGAGGAGTCCGTGCCTTCGTTCTGGACGACTCCGTCCCGGCCCGTTCTGCGACCGGCAATCGGGTTTTGTCGGTGTCGTGTCGTAGCATCTCGGGCGTGACCGAGATCGAACTGTCCGCGGACCATGCACGACGTCTCCAACTGCGCGCCCAAGGGCTGCTCGGCGCCGGGTTCCGGCGTGGGGCCGGTGGGGTTCCGGCGATGCTGGAGGCACTGGGGGCCGTCCAGCTCGACACGATCTCCGTCCTGGCGCGTTCGCACGAGCTCGTCCCGTATGCGCGGCTCGGTGCCGTCGGGCGCGAGACCATCGAGACGGCTTACTGGGGTGGGGGCACCGGGTTCGAATACTGGGCGCACGCGGCCTCGGTCCTGCCGATCTCCGACTGGCCGCACTTCGAGTTCCGGCGACGCGCCTTCCGCGAGCGGGGCTGGCGCTGGCACCAGGTCCCCGAGGGCGTTTGCGACCAGGTGCGCAAGCGCCTCAAGGAGGACGGTCCGCTCACCACCAAGGAACTCGGCGGCGCCAAGGCCGGGGCCGACTGGTGGCAGTGGAGCGACCACAAGATCGCGATCGAGTGGCTGCTCGACATCGGCGAGGTGGTCTGCGTCCGGCGCGTCGGCTGGCGCCGCGTCTACGACCTGGCCGAACGCGCGGTTCCCTCGGAGTTGCTCGACCGGGTCCCGGACGACGCCACCTGCCTCACCCGCCTCGTCGGCCAGGCGGGCCGCGCGCTCGGCGTGGCCACACGCGCTGACCTGGCCGATTACTACCGCGTCCGAGCCGACCAGGTGGACGCGGTCGTGGGGGAGACGGGGCTCGTGCCCGTCCGCGTCCAGGGTTGGAAGAACGCGGCCTGGGCCGACCCGGACGCCCTGAACTCGCCTCCCCGGGGGAGGCACGCCACCGTCCTGCTGTCGCCCTTCGACTCCCTGGTCTGGGACAGAGCCCGCGCCTCCCGCGTGTTCGGCTTCGACCACAGGCTTGAGGCATACGTCCCCAAGGCGAAGCGGATCTACGGCTATTTCGCCATGCCTCTGCTTTCGGGGGGCCGCATCCTGGGCCGCGTCGATCCCGCCCGGGAAGGCAAGACGCTCATAGCCCGCCAGGTCTCCCTGGAACCCTGGGCCACCAAGACCCCCGACCGCATCGAGACCACCCTCACCGCCCTGAGCACGGCGCTCTGGCAAGCCGCGTCCTGGGTCGGCTGCGACTCCGTCCGCGTCGAGCGCATCAACCCGCCCGAACTCGCCTCCCTCCTCAACCTCGGCGACCCCAGTTGACGGGGTGACCTCTTCGAGGTGTGTTGGGGGCGCTTGCCCGCAGGGTGGATGTGCTTAGCCCGGCCTTCTGGGGTGAAGGCCGGGCTGGGAAAGCGGTTCAGCCGTGGGGGGTTTGCTGGGTGTCGGTCTTGATGGGCTTGTGGAGCGTTTCGCCGGACAGGCCGCCGCGGCGTTCGTCGGTGCGCCTGCCGAAGACCGAGTAGTCGACGATCTCCGGGATGACACGGGGCGCGTCGACGACGACGTCGGAGAAGATGTGGACCAGGCCGCCGACCACGATCCCGGCGGCGATGATCACGGCGCCGATCCAGAACATCAGCCAGGACGGGCCGATGCACAGGGCGACACCGCCCACCGTGAACCCGGCGGTGATGATGGCGACGGCGACCCACGAACTGGGTCGTCCGGCGTGTGATCCGTACGCTTCATCGGACATGTTCGCCTCCCCTCGAGTGCACCCAGAGCCTTCCTCCAGACCCGGTGGATCAAACAGGACACCCTCGCCGGGACCGTTCCCTGGAGATCGCCCTCGGGATTGAATTGCGCTGCGGGGATAGCTAGACCATTCTGGGTCTCGCCTACGATGGGCATCGTACGTGTGGTGTGCGTGCCGCAGGCAGCGGTGACCCACGATCTGCAAGGAGCCTCCGAGAGTGCCGCCAGTCATCGACAAGATCCTTCGTGCGGGCGAAGGCAAAATCCTGCGCAAGCTCAAGAAGCTCGCTGATCAGGTCAACTCGATCGAGGAAGACTTCCTCGAGATGAGCGATGCCGAACTGCGCGAGCTGACCGACAAGTATCGGGAGCGGTTCGCCGAGGGCGAGTCTCTGGACGACCTGCTTCCCGAGGCGTTCGCGACCGCCCGTGAGGCGGCCAAGCGGGTCCTGGGCCAGCGCCACTACGACGTCCAGGTCATGGGGGGCGCCGCCCTTCACCTCGGGCACATCGCCGAGATGAAGACCGGTGAGGGCAAGACCCTGACCTGTGTGCTCCCGGCCTACCTGAACGCCCTGTCGGGCGATGGCGTGCACGTCGTCACCGTCAACGACTACCTGGCCAAGCGCGACGCCGAGTGGATGGGCCGCGTTCACCAGTTCCTCGGCCTCGAGGTGGGTGTCATCCTCCCGCAGATGACCCCCGAAGAGCGCCGGGCGGCTTACAACTGCGACATCACCTACGGCACGAACAACGAGTTCGGGTTCGACTACCTGCGCGACAACATGGCGTGGACCCTGGAGGAGTGCGTCCAGCGCGGCCACAACTTCGCCATCGTCGACGAGGTCGACTCGATCCTGATCGACGAGGCCAGGACCCCGCTGATCATCTCGGGTCCGGCCGAGCAGAACTCCAAGTGGTACGGCGAGTTCGCCAAGATCGTCCCGCGGCTGAAGCGGGCCGAGCTGGTCAGCACCGCCGGCCAGGTCGACGAGTACGGGCCCGGCGACTACGAGGTCAACGAGAAGAAGCGCACGGTCGGCATCACCGAGGCCGGGGTCGAGAAGGTCGAAGACTGGCTCGGCATCGACAACCTCTACGACGCGACCAACACGCCGCTGGTGAGCTTCCTCAACAACGCCCTCAAGGCCAAGGAGCTCTACAAGAAGGACAAGGACTACGTCGTCATGAACGGCGAGGTCCTGATCGTGGACGAGTTCACGGGCCGCATCCTGCACGGGCGCCGTTACAACGAGGGCATGCACCAGGCCATCGAGGCCAAGGAAGGCGTGCAGATCAAGGACGAGAACCAGACGCTCGCCACGATCACCCTCCAGAACTACTTCCGGCTCTACGGCAAGCTGAGCGGCATGACCGGCACCGCCGAGACCGAGGCGGCCGAGTTCAACAAGACCTACAAGGTCCACGTCGTCCCGATCCCGACGAACAAGCCGATGATCCGCGAGGACGTCGCCGACGTGGTCTACAAGACCGAGCAGGCCAAGTTCGAGGCCGTCGTCGACGACATCGCCGAGCGGCACGAGAAGGGCCAGCCGGTCCTGGTCGGCACCACCTCGGTCGAGAAGTCCGAGCGGCTGTCGAAGATGCTCAAGCGGCGCGGCGTCCCGCACCAGGTGCTGAACGCCAAGCACCACGAGCAGGAGAGCGCGATCGTCGCCGAGGCGGGCCGCAAGGGCGGCGTCACCGTGGCCACCAACATGGCCGGACGCGGCACCGACATCATGCTCGGCGGCAACCCCGACTTCCGCGCCGACCTCGAGCTGCACCAGCGCGGGCTGTCCCCGCTGGAGACGCCCGAGGAGTACGAGGCCGCCTGGCCCGAGGCGCTGGAGAAGGCCAAGGACGCCGTCAAGGGCGAGCACGAGGAGGTCGTCGAGGCCGGCGGTCTGTACGTGCTGGCCACCGAGCGGCACGAGTCGCGGCGCATCGACAACCAGCTGCGCGGACGCTCCGGCCGTCAGGGCGACCCGGGCGAGTCCCGGTTCTACCTGTCGCTCGAGGACGACCTCATGCGGCTGTTCAACTCGGCCCGGGTCGAGGCGATCATGACCCGCCTCAACATCCCGGACGACGTGCCGATCGAGTCCAAGATCGTGTCCAACGCGATCCGGTCGGCGCAGAGCCAGGTCGAACAGCAGAACTTCGAGATGCGCAAGAACGTCCTGAAGTACGACGAGGTGCTCAACCGGCAGCGCAAGGTCATCTACGCCGAGCGCCGCAAGGTCCTGGAGCACGCCGACCTCGGCGACCAGGTCCGCCGCATGATCGAAGAGGTCGTCAACGGCTACGTCGCGGGCGCCACCGGCGAGGGCTTCGCCGAAGAGTGGGACCTTGAGAAGCTGTGGAAGGCGTTCAAGCAGCTCTACCCGATCTCGATCACGGTGGAGGATCTCACCGAGGAGGTCGGCGGCGACATCTCCGGCCTCGACGCCGAGACGCTGGCCGAGAAGCTCCGCGAGGACGCCCTGGGCACCTACGAGAAGCGCGAGGAGGAACTCGGCTCGGAGGTCATGCGCGAGCTCGAGCGCCGCGTCGTCCTCTCGGTGCTCGACCGCAAGTGGCGCGAGCACCTCTACGAGATGGACTACCTCCAGGAGGGCATCGGCCTGCGGGCCATGGCGCAGCGCGACCCGTTGGTGGAGTACCAGCGCGAGGGCTACGACATGTTCAACGCGATGCTCGACGGCATCAAGGAGGAGTCGGTCGGCTACCTGTTCAACCTCGAGGTCGAGGTCGAGGAGCAGCCGGCGGCCCCGACGGTCGGCGCCGCGCCGGTCGAGATCTCCAAGTCCGCTCCGGCCTCGTCGGACGACGAGGAGGACGACCTGCCGTCGGACGACGTCCCGGCCATCCACGCCAAGGGCCTGGACGAGCCGAAGCGCCCGAAGAAGCTCGACTACTCCGCGCCCTCGGTCGACGGTGACGCCGGAGTCGAGCACCACAGCGAGGAGACCGCCGACGAGTACGCCGGTGTCTCCCGCAACGACCCGTGCCCCTGCGGCTCGGGCAAGAAGTTCAAGCGTTGCCACGGAGGGCCGGGCGCCAAGTAGCGCCTGACCCGCCGTACCAGGAGCGGCCCCCCACACCCGGGGGGCCGCTCCTGCGTTTACGGGGTCACGCGCTACAGGTCTCCAGCGCGGTGCACCGCCACCGTCCGCGCCACAACTCCAGCCGCAACGCCAGCGCCCGGACGCGTCCCGCGATCTCGACCACGCCGCCCGTCTCGATCACCCCCGCCACCGGCATCTGCACCCACGAAACCAGAACCCGCGGCGGCCGGACCCGGGTCGGGGCGGGGCTTAGGCGGGACAGGCCCTCGCAGATGAGGGGGTGGGCTCGGCGGGACAGGTGGTGGGAGGTCCGGGTTCCGGCGAGGACTTCGGCGACGAGGCGGAGGGTGGCTTCGGCGACCATTCGGGGGTCGGTGTCCTCGCTGACTACGCGTAAGCCCGGACGGCCTGAGGCGGGGACGGGTTGCGCAGCGAGGGCCAGGGCACCGGACGTGGGGTGGACCGGGGGGACGAGGCGGACGATGCCGGGCATGGGGCCTCCTTCGGTGGGTTCGCACTGAAGGAGCGCCGAGGGCCGGAATTTGATACATCGCGGCCCGGAAAATCAGCGGGGAGGGTCGTCCTCGGGTTCGCGGCCGGGCGTCGCGAAGTCGAACTTGATGATCAGCGCTTTGAAGATGGCGTAATACAGGAAGAAATAGATGACGCCGAGGCCGATGATCAGTGGAAGGCCCTCGGTGTTGTCCTTGGTGGCGTTCATCAGCATGTCGATGCCGCCCGCGGAGAAGCCGAATCCGAGCTTGGCGCCCGCGGCCGACAGCAGCGCCATCGAGAGGCCGGTCAGCACCACGTGGACGGCGTAGAGCACGGGCGCGACGAACATGAAGGTGAACTCGATGGGTTCGGTCACGCCGGTGACGAACGCGGTGAGGCCGGCGGAGAACATGATGCCGCCGACGTCGTGGCGGCGGTGCGGGGGCGCGGCGCGCCAGATGGCCAGGGCGGCTCCGGGCAGGCCGAACATCAGGACGGGGAAGAACCCGGCGAGCAGCCCGCCCGCGGACGGGTCCCCGGCGAGGTAGCGGTCGATCTCGCCGTGCTTGACGCCCTCGGGGGTCTCGTAGGAGCCGAAGACGAACCAGATCAGCGAGTTGGGGATGTGGTGCAGGCCGAACGGGAGCAGCAGCCGGTTGACCACGCCGTACGCGCCCGCGCCGACCGCGCCCGCGCCGGTGATCCAGTTGCCGAAGTCGTTGAGCCAGCCGCCGAAGACCGGCCAGATGACGCCGATGGCCACGCCGAGGCCGAGGGCCGCGACGGCCGAGGCGATCGGCACGAAGCGGCGCCCGCCGAAGAAGGCCAGCCAGGCGGGCAGCTTGATCCGGTGGAAGCGCTGGTAGAGCAGGGCGGTGACGACGCCGATCAGGATGCCGCCGAGGACGTCGGTGGGGTTCTTCGCGGCCCAGTCGATGACCTCCTCGCTGCGGCCGTCGGTGACCCGGGTGACCATGACCCGGTCCTTCAGGTCGGCGCTGAAGGAGAACATGACCTTGGAGACGCGGTCGAAGACCAGGTAGCCGACCACGGCGGCCAGCGCGGTGGAGCCGTCGGCCTTCTTGGCGAACCCGATGGCGACGCCGACGGCGAACAGCAGCGGCAGCCAGTCGAACAGGGCGTCGCCGGCGCTGCCGACGACCTTGGCGACGTCGTTCCAGCCCAGGCCGTCCTTGCCCAGCAGGTCGTCCTGGCCCAGGCGCAGCAGCAGCGCGGCGGCGGGCAGGACGGCGATCGGCAGCATGAGGCTGCGGCCGATGCGCTGGAGGACGGCCAGGATCCGTGACCCGTTGCCGGGATCGGTGGTGGCGACCGCCGTTGTCGACGTCATCGGGGTGCCTTCCTCGTCCGGGGGTTCGCGAGGGCGGTGTGGACCTGGTAGCGGTCGGCCCGGTAGGTGGAGACGCCGAGTTCGGCGCAGACGCCTCCCGAATACGACCGGCGCCGCAGCAGCAGGACGGCGCTGCCGCGGGCGATCTTGAGGGCCTTGGCCTCGGCGGTGTCGGCCAGGCCCGCGTCGATGGTCTGGTCGCCCGCGTCGAAGACCAGGCCGTAGACGGCCTCCAGGACGCCGTGCAGCGAGCGGTCGGCCAGCCTGCGGTCGAGCAGGTCGGGGGCGAAGGAGGCCAGGATGTGGGCGCGTTCCAGCGCCATCGGCTCGCCGTCGGCGGTGCGCAGCCGCTCGATGACGTGTATCTCGGTCCCGGCCTCGACGCCGAAGGCGCGGGCGAGCGCGGCGTCGGCGGCGACGGTGCGGCGGTCGAGGTCGATGCCGCCGGGACGCAGCCCGCGGGCCAGCATGTCCTCGGTGAAGGAGACCAGCCGCAGCGGCATCTCGATCTTCGGCCGGGCGACGAACGTGCCCTTGCCCGGGACCCGGTACAGCCGTCCCTCGGAGACCAGCTGGTCGACGCCCTGCCGGACGGTCATGCGCGACAGTTCGAACATGGCGCACAGCTCGCGCTCGGAGGGGATCGCGGCGTCCACCGGCAGCTCGGCCGATTCGATCATGTCGAGCAGGATGGCCCGGAGCTGGAAGTACTTGGGGACGGGGCTGAGCGGGTCGATGGTGGTCACGGGGGTCCTCGCGGGCGGGCGGCGGCCGGGTCCTGAGCGACTGGTCTAGGCCGGACTAGACCACAGGGTAATCCGCCTGTCAACGCACCCTACCGATCACGATCTCCCCGCTCTTGGGTCTCGCGCGCGAAGGTCGCCGTGGAGTAGGCTTCGCACTGGTCTAGGCCGGACTAGACCAGTGGTCGGAACGGGCGCCCGCGCCACGCGCGTACGACCACGATCACCGGGCAGAACGTCCTCCAGGGGGGATCATGAGCACGAGCAGGATGCGGGCCGAGATCGGCGAGCAGCCCGAGGCGCTGGAGCGGACGATCGACGCCCTGCTCCCGCGGCTGTCCGACATCGGCCTCCTGGCCCGAGAGACTCGCCAGGTGCTGTTCATCGCGCGCGGATCGTCCGACAACGCGGCCGTCTACGGCCGGTATCTGGTGGAGTCGCACACCGGACGGCTGGCCACCCTCGCCGCGCCGTCCATCGCCACCGCCTACGCCCGCAAGCTGGACCTCTCGGGCGTCCTGGCCGTCGCGATCAGCCAGTCCGGCAAGACCGAGGAGATCGTCGAGACCCTGACCTGGGCCGCCGACTGCGGCGCCCGGACGGTCGCGGTCACCAACGGCGCCGGCTCGCCGCTGGCCGAGACCGCCGAGGTCGCGCTGGTCACCGACGCGGGCGCCGAGCTGGCCGTCCCGGCCACCAAGACCTACACCACCCAGCTCGCCGCGCTGGCGGTGCTCGGCCTGGGCCTGGGCGCCGACGTCGACCTGGCCGACCTGCGGAACGTCCCGGACGAGGTGCGCCGCCTGATCGCCGTGACCGAGGCGTCCGAGCAGCTGCCCGCGATCGTCGAGGAGCTCGCCGGGGTCCCCGGCGCCGTCGTGTCGGGACGCGGCATCGCGTTCGGCACCGCGCTGGAGCTGGCCCTGAAGATCAAGGAGGCGTGTTACCTGCACGCCATGGGCCTGTCGTACGCCGACCTGCTGCACGGCCCGATCGCCGTCGTCGACGCCGAGACCCCCGCGCTGCTGGTCGCGGCCGACTCGGGGCCCACGCTTTCGGGGACGATCGCGCTGGCCCGCCGGGTCAAGGCAGCGGGTGCGTCCGCATACGGTGTCGGTGGCGGCCAGGGCCTGGCCGACGCCTGCGCGCACTCCCTGTCCGGCCCTTCTCTGCCAGAGTGGGTCGCCCCCTTGGCGCTGATCGTCCCCGGGCAGATCCTGGTGGAGAATCTCGCCCGGAGGCTCGGCGTCGACCCCGACGTGCCGCGCGGGCTCAACAAGGTCACCCAGACCGACTGACACGGGAGAGATCATGGACAGGGCGGAGTCCATCGTCGCCGCGCTCGGCGGCGCCGACAACATCCGGGAGATCGAAGCCTGCGCCACCCGGTTGCGGACCGAGGTCGACGATCCCGCCAAGGTCGACGAGCCGGCGCTCAAGGCCGCGCGCGGCGTTTACGGGGTGATGCGCAGGGGCGGCGTCGTCCAGGTGGTCGTCGGCCCGGAGGCCGACACGATCGCCGCCGACATCGAAGACCTGCTCGCCTGACCCCGGGAGCCCCCCATGAAACGGACCCGAGTCCTCTCCCCGGTCGGCGGAAAAGCCGTCGGGCTGGCCGCCGTCCCCGACCCCGTCTTCGCCCAGGCGATGGTCGGGCCGGGCACCGCCGTCGACCCCGTGCGGGTGCCGGGCCACGCGCTGGCGCCCGTCACCGGCAGGGTCGTCAAGCTGCACCCCCATTCCTACGTGGTCATCGACGGTCACGGGCACGGCGTCCTGGTCCACCTCGGCGTCGACACCGTGGGGCTCAAGGGCGAGGGGTTCGCGCCCCTGGTCTCCGAGGGCGACGCGGTCGTCGCGGGCCAGCCGCTGGTCGAGTGGGACCCGGCCGTGGTCGAGGCGGGCGGCCGGTCGCCGATCTGCGCCGTCGTCGCGCTGGACGCCGACCTCGAGGTGCTGTCGGACGTCGTGGAGTCCGGCCCCGTCGACGGGGGCACCGAATTGTTCACATGGGCCTGACCGGAATGCAAGGATTCTTCGGGGCCCGCGCCGCGCGGGCACCGGCGAACGGAACTCTGAAGGAGAAGTTTTGACCGAGCGCAACGTCAGGATCGAGTCCAAGGTGGGCCTGCACGCCCGGCCCGCGGCGCTGTTCGTGCAGACCGCGGCCAAGGCGCCCATGGACGTGACCGTCTCCAAGCGCGGCAAGAGTCCCGTCAACGCCAAGAGCATCCTGGCCGTCCTCGGGCTGGACGCCCGGCACGGCGAGGACATCACGATCACGGCCGAGGGGGACGGCGCCGAGGAGCTTCTGGACACCCTGGAGGCCCTGCTGTCCACGCCGGAGCCACAGGGTGCCTGAGGAACTGCGCGGCACCGGGGTCAGCCCGGGAGCGGGGGCCGGACCGGTGCGGACGATCGCCGGGGCCGTCCCCGAACCCGAGGCGGGCTCCCGCCACGCGGGCGACGCCGACGCCGAGCGCGCCACCGCGCTCGGCGCGCTGGCCGCCGTCGCCGCCGACCTGGAGGAGCGCGGCGCCCGGTCGGTCACCCCCGACGGGCGCGACGTCCTGAACGCCCAGGCCCTCATGGCGTCCGACCCCGGCCTGGCCGACGGCGTCGCCGCCAAGATCGACGAAGGGCTGGCCGCCGCCCGCGCGGTGTTCGAGGCGTTCGGCGTCTACCGGGAGATGCTCGCCGGTGCGGGGGAGTACCTCGCCGCCCGGGCGACCGACCTCGACGACGTCCGCGACCGCGCCGTCGCGCGCCTGCTGGGGCTGCCGATGCCCGGCGTCCCGGCCTCGGACGAGCCGTTCGTGCTGGTCGCCCGCGATCTGGCGCCCGCCGACACCGCCGTGCTCGACCCCGCCACCGTGGTCGCCTTCGTGACCGAGGAGGGCGGCCCGACCAGCCACACCGCGATCCTGGCCCGGACGATGGGCGTCCCCGCGGTCGTGGCGCTTCCCGGGGCCACCGACCTCGCCGACGGGACGCCGGTGCTGGTCGACGGCACCGCCGGAACCGTCGTGGTGAACCCCTCGGCTGACCAGGTGAAACGCGCCCGCGCCGCCGACCGGGCCCGCACCGCCCACGTCGCGGAGACGTCCGGCCCCGGAGCGACCAAGGACGGCCACGCGATCCCCCTGCTCGCCAACATCGGCGGCCCGGGCGATCTCGAATCCGCCCTGGAACACGGCGCCGAGGGCGTCGGCCTCTACCGCACCGAATTCCTCTTCCTCGACCGCGCGACCCCGCCCACCGACGACGAGCAGGAGCGCGCCTACCGGACGGTCCTGGAGGCGTTCCCGAAGGGACGCGTGGTCGTCCGCGTCCTGGACGCGGGCGCCGACAAACCCCTGGCCTTCCTCCCGCCCCCCGGGGACGAACCCAACCCCGCCCTGGGCGAACGCGGCCTTCGCATGCTCCGCCGCCACCCCGATGTGCTCGCGGCCCAGCTCCGCGCCCTGACCCGTGCCGCGTCAGGGCTCACCGCCGAGCTGCAGGTCATGGCCCCCATGGTGACCTCCGCCGAGGAGGCCGCCGACTTCGCGGCCATCTGCCGCGAGGCGGGCATCGACCGTCCGGGCGTCATGATCGAGGTCCCCGCCGCCGCGCTGCGCTCCCGCGACCTGGCGTCCGAGGTCGCGTTCTTCAGCCTGGGCACCAACGACCTCACCCAGTACGCGTGCGCCGCCGACCGCCAGATCGGCTCGCTGGCGTCCCTCCAGGACCCGTGGCAACCGGCCGTCCTCGACCTGGTCGCGTCCACCACCGCCGCCGGCATCGCCACCGGCGTCTGTGGCGAGGCCGCCGCCGACCCCGCGCTGGCCTGCGTCCTGGTGGGGCTGGGCGCGACGTCCCTCTCCATGAGCGCGCCGTCACTGCCCCACGTCCGCGCGGCCCTGGCCCGCCACACCCTCGCCGAATGCCGCCAGGCCGCCGGAGCCGCCCGGGCCGCCGCCACGGCGGCCCAGGCCCGCCGGGCGGCCGAGGCCCACCTGAACCCCTGACCCGGGCTCGGCCCGTGGGAGCCACCGTCCGCTCGACGTACGGGCGCAGGACGGCGGTCGGACTTGCGCGCCCCGCTTTCCTCACACGGGGCCTACCGGTAGGACAGGCCCTGGCCGTAAGGGAAGGAGGCTGTGGCGACGGGGAGCTTCCCGGTGGGTTTCGCGCCGCCCGCGACCACCTTGCCCAGCGCGGCAAGGGCCGCCGGGCCCGAGGAGTAGGTGGCCAGCGCGGCCCGGGCCTTAGTGGCGCGGTCGAGGTCGTAGGGACGTCCCAGCGCCGCGACGACCACGGGCTTGGACGCCAGCGACCGCACCCGCCCGGTGGTCGCCGACCCCGAATCGAGCGTGGTGAGCACGGCCAGATCGGCGACCCCCAGCGACGGGACGACGCGCACGCCGTTCTTACGCAACGCGGAAGCCAGGGCGGACGCGTTCGGGCCCGTCACGAAGACCTTCTTGCCCTTGGCCGGAAGGACGCCGCCCTGATTGCGCACCAGGGTGACGGCGTGCTCGGCCACCCGGCGGGCGGCGGCACGATGGGCGGCGGCGCCGACGATCGCGTCGGCGCGGCGGGGGTCGGCCCGCGTCCCGGCGAACAGGCCGCGCTTCTCCTTCATCCGCAGGATGCGGGAGACGGCCTCGTCCAGGCGCCTGCGCGGGATCTTGCCGGACTCCGCGGCCTTGAGCACCGCGGTGTAGGCGGTGGACAGGCTCGGCGGCATCAGCAGTTGGTCGGCACCCGCGTTGACGGCCCGGACGGCGGTCGCTCCGTCGCCGTACTTCTTGCGCGCGCCCGCCATCTGGAGCGAGTCGGTCACCGCCACGCCCTGGAAGCGCAGCGCGCCCCGCAACAGCCCGGTCAGCACGGTCTTGGACAGGGTGGACGGGTCGCCGGAGCGGTCGAGGCCCGGCACCACGATGTGCGCCGACATGATCGCGTCGACGTTCTGCGCGACGGCGGCCTTGAAGGGCGGGGCGTCGAGCTTGTCCCACTGCGCGCGTGTGTGCTTGATGACCGGCAGCCCGGTGTGGCTGTCGGTGGCGGTGTCGCCGTGCCCGGGGAAGTGCTTGGCGGTGGCCGCCACCCCCGCCTCCTGGTACCCCGCGATCGCGGCGCGCAGCATCCGCGACACCAGCGCGGGATCGGACCCGAACGAACGGACACCGATCACCGGGTTGCGCGGATTGACGTTGACGTCGGCGACCGGGGCGTAGTCCTGGTTGATGCCGACGGCCCGCAACTCGGCACCCGTCACCCGCGCCGCCTCACGCCCGTCCCGGGGGTCGCGGGTCGCGCCGAGCGCCATGTTGCCCGGGAACCGGGTGATGAACGGCGTGCGCGTGACGATGCCCTGCTCCTCGTCCACGCCGATCAGCAGCGGCGTCTTGGACGCCTGCTGCAACGCGTTGGACAGCGCGGCGGTCTGCCGGGGCGTGCGCATGTTGCCGGGGAAGTAGATGAACCCGCCCACGTGGTACTTCTTGATCATCGCCCGTGCGTCGGAGGGCCCCGAGAAGGTCGGCACGAAGAGCTGCCCCACCTTCTCCCGCACGCTCATCTCGGCCACGTGCCCGGCGATCCAGGCCCCGGACGTCCCGGGCCCCGGCCCGGCCGCCGGACCCTTGCCCGGTTTGGGCGCGCCGGACGACTCGTCGCGTCCGGCCTTGGCGTCGCCGCCGCACCCGGCCAGGGGCAGGACGAGCACCGCCGTCGCGGCGATCGCGAGCGAACTCCGAACACGCACTTGACCAGGCCCCCCGACGTGGTCGCCGTTACTAGATCGTGATCTGACCTGGCGACGTTAGCCGCTCAGAGCCCCCATGTCGAATGCCACCCGAACACGCCCCACCCTGCACCGTCGCCACGGCGCGCGTACGGGCGGACGACCTCGGTGGAAGCGGAAGCGCGGGCCTCCACGCTGCCGTTCGCCGGTACGAACCAGGCCCAAGGCGCGCACGCGAATGCCTGGCGCCGGGCGGGCGCTTGTTTGGGACGGGGTGCCCGAGGTGGTGGGGCCCCGGGTGGTTCCGGGCGTGGGTGTGGGCGGCCGGGGTTGGGGGGCGGCCGCTGGGGGATTGGGGCTGGTCAGTCCGGTAGGGGGTGGCCGAGGCGTCTCAGGGCCAGGGCGGCGGCGCCGATGGCGCCGTCGCCGGCGCGGCGGGGGTCGGCGGCGAAACGGGCGCGGAGCCCCGCCCTGACCGCGTCGGCCACCGGGCCCTGGCGCAGCACCGAGCCGTGCATGACCACCGGGGCCTGGGGGTCGGCGAGTGCGGGGCGCACCGCGTCGACGTCCCGCAGAAGCCACTCCGCGGCCTCCTCGGTGATCCGCCTGGCCACCGCGTCGCCCGCCGCCGCCGCCGCGGCGACGACCGGGCCAAGTCGGCCCAGGGCCGCGGGTGGGCGGCCATAGACCTCCTTGATGATCGCCTGCGCGAACTGGGGGTCGGGCGGGGGCGGGTGCTCCGGCGGCCGCCCGAGGGGGCCGCCGTCCGGCGGGTGCGCCTGATCCGGGATGAGCACCGCGGTGCCCGTCCCGCGCGAGCGCGCGGAGGTGCCATGGGCGAGCGGGGACGCTCCGGCGGCCACGGTGTCGGGGGCGGGACCCGGGCCGGGGCCCGGGGCACCGGCCATCGCGAGCGCGCGGTGGTGCCGCGGCTGCCGCCGACGGGCCGAGTCGACCACCGACGCGCCGAGCAGTGCCCGGGGCACCGACTCGGTCAGCAGGGTGGGCGAGCCCCGGCCGTCGTAGGCGGCCAGCGCCGCCCGCACGGCCTCGCGTCCCAGCCACACCGCGGAGCCCTCGTCGCCGACGAGCCAGCCATAGCCGTCGGCGCGCTGGACGATCGTCCCGTCGCTGATGACCGCCGCCCCGGCCCCCGTACCGGAGAACACCACGATGCCCTTGGGCGCGTTGGTGCCTGCGGCGAAGGCCACTGCGATATCGGTCACAACGGCGGGAGATCCGCGCAGCCCGACCGCCTGCCAGGCGCGGCGGGCCGCGGCGACCGCGGCGGGACGTCCGGCCGAGCCGGCGCCCGCGATCCCGAACATTCCGGCGATCACGGTGGCTCGGTCGATGTCGCCGAGCGCCTCCCGCAGGGCCGTGGTGAGCGCCCCCGCGGTGTCGCCCCCGGAATTGGGGTTGGCTCCGGGGCCGGTCCCCGTTCCGGCCAAAGCTCCCCCGAGCGTTAGTACGACACAGCGGGTCTTCGTGCCACCCGCGTCTATGCCGATCACGTAAGGACCGGCCAAATGGGTCAACACATGGCGACCGTAGCCTTTTCTGACGTTGACGTGACATCCCGTAAGTAGGAAAATTTCTACCATGAGGAAACCCACCGGCTCCGAGCCGGGGAGCGCAGGGGAGGGCGGCGTGCCCAGGACGGACGCGGCGTCCAAGGAAACGACGCCGCTGAGCACCGTCGTCAGGGTGCGCTCCCTGCTGCCTTCACTGCCCCCCGCTGAGCGACGCGTCGCTCAACGCGTCATCGACGACCCCGAAGGGGTCGCCAACTCGACCATCACCGAACTCGCCCAGAACTGTGGCACCTCTGAGACCACGGTCATCAGGTTCTGCCGGGCGATCGGGTTTCATGGTTATCCAGAGCTCCGTTTGACCCTGGCCACCGAAGCGGGCCGAGCGCAGAGCGCGAGCGGCGGCCGGGTCATCGGGAGCGACATCAGTCCCGACGACTCACTCGAACAGATCGTGGAAAAGGTGACGTTCGCCGATGCGAGGGCCGTGGAGGAGACCGCGGCCCAGCTCGACATCAAGACGCTCGAGCAGGTGGTCGACGCGATCGTCGGCGCCGACCGGGTCGACGTCTACGGTGTCGGGGCCAGCGCGTTCGTCGCGAAGGATTTCCAGCAGAAGCTGCACCGCATCGGCAGGGTCTGCTCCGCCTGGTCGGACGCGCACATCATGCTCACCAGCGCCGCGGTGCTGGGCAGCGGCGACGTCGCGATCGGGATCTCGCACACGGGCGCGACGATGGAGACCATCGACGCGCTGGAGGTTGCCAAGAACAGGGGGGTGACGACCGTAGCCCTGACCAATTTCCCCAAGTCGCCCATCGCCGAGGTGGCGAGTCTCATCCTGACGACGGCCGCTCGGGAGACGACGTTCCGTTCCGGCGCGACCGCCAGCCGGCTGGCGCAGCTGACCGTGGTCGACTGCGTCTTCGTCGGGGTGGCACAGCGCACCTTCGGCCCTACCCGCAAGGCCCTGGAGGCCACATTCGAGGCGGTCCGCGGCCGGACCGTGCGACCCGACCGGAGGCGTCGGTGATCGACTGCGAACTGCCCACGGAGGGCCGTAACCCCAGGACCCTCGACGTCGACACCCTTCCCACCCTCGATGTGCTCCGCCGCATCAACAGCGAGGACGCCACCGTTCCCATGGTGGTGGCGGCGGTGCTGCCCGAGCTGGCCCAGCTGGTCGACCTGGCGGTCGCCTCGCTGCGGGCGGGCGGGCGCGTGCATTACTTCGGCGCCGGAACCTCCGGCCGCCTCGCCGCTCTCGACGCGGCCGAACTGCCCCCGACCTTCGGGATCTGGGGCCGGGTCGTGGCCCATCACGCGGGCGGCACGGGCGCGCTGGCCCAGGCCGTCTCGGAGGTCGAGGACGACACCGAGATGGGCGCGCGGGACGCCGGTGAGGTGCGTCCCGGCGATGTCGCGATCGGCATCGCGGCCAGCGGCCGCACCCCGTATGTCGTGGGCGCCCTGCGGGCGTCCGCGCAGGTGGGGGCCAGGACGGCGCTGATCAGCTGCAATCCGCACACTCCCTACGGCGACGAGGTCGAGGTCCACATCGGCCTGGCCACCGGGCCGGAGGTGATCAGCGGCTCCACCAGGATGAAGGCCGGCACCGCGACCAAGCTGGTGCTGAACTCCTTCTCCACCACGCTGATGATCAAGATGGGGCGCACCTACTCCAACCTGATGGTCAGCGTGAACGCCCTCAACTCCAAACTGCGCGCCCGGCTGGTGCGCATTCTCACCGAGGCGACCGGAATGGACGCCCTCACCTGCGAGAACGCGCTGGCCGACGCCGGGGGGGACACCCGCGTGGCGCTGGTCTCGCTGCTGGGCGAGGTTCCGGCGGCCCGAGCGACCATGGTTCTGGAGGAGACGGACGGGGGAGTGCGGGAGGCCCTGCAACGCCTGAGATCGGCCTGACCGAAGCGAGACCGTGAGACGACCCGACGACCCGCGCCCCCGTGATCATGCAACTCCCGATTGCATGATCACGGACCGGGCCGGAGCCGTCCCGGCGGTTCCCGATTTACGCTTTCTGACGGGTACCGGGAAGAATATTGTGGCGTCCGGGTTAGGTGGGTAGGCGGCGCCGTGTCGCTTATCACCTACCATCGGCGCGTGACCGTCAAAGCTGTGATCACCGACTGGGGAGGCGTCCTGACGTCCCCTCTCCACGAGGCCGTTCCCGTCTGGCTCGCGGCCGACCGGATCGACGCCGTCCGCTACAGGTCGGTCATGCGCGACTGGGTCACCCGGGCCTACGAGAGCGGCGAGGGCGCGGGCGCGAACCCGATCCACGGCCTGGAGGACGGCACGCTCGACCCGTCGGAGTTCGAGCGCCTGCTCGCCGCCGAGCTCCGCACCGTCGACGGCGGCCCCGTCGCGGCCGAGGGCATGATCGCCCGCATGTTCGCCGCCTTCGCGCCCGTCGAGCCCATGTACGACGTCCTGCGCACCCTGCGCGCGGGCGGCACCCGCACGGCGCTGCTCTCCAACTCCTGGGGCAACGAGTACCCGCGCGAGGTGTTCGCCGAGATCTTCGACGCCGTCGTGATCTCCTGCGAGGTCGGGATGCGCAAGCCCGACGAGAAGATCTTCCACCACGCCCTGGCCCTGCTCGGCCTGTCCGCCCGCGAGTGCGTCTTCATCGACGACATCGAGCACAACACCCGGGCCGCCGAGAACCTGGGCCTGCACGTCATCCACCACACCGACACCCCCACCACGACCACGGCCCTCCGAGCCCTCGGCCTCCCCGCCTGACCCGCACGCTCCGGTTATCGGGAGCCGCCAGAGCGTTCTCGCCCTCTCCGGGCGGCGGGGCAGGGGGCAGGCTGAGAGCGTTCTCGCCCTCCTTGGACGGCGGCCGAGCGGTTCCGGCGGCCGCCGGGTCCTAGCGCGTGGCCGGCGTTGGGGTGGGCGAGGTCGTGGCGGACGGGCGTGACCAGTCGAGTGCCGTGCCGGAGAACGCGGGTTCGGGGAACTCCTCGGGCGGCAGGTCGGCGGTGACCTTCTCCATGAACGATCTCCAGATCTTCGTGGGGAGGGTGTCGCCGGAGACTTTCCCCGGGTGGCCGGGCAGGTTCTTCAGCGGGCCCGCCTTGGCGTTGGCCGTCACGACGGCGGCCGAGAGGCGCGGCGTGTAGCCGACGAACCAGGCCGAACGGTTGCCGTCCGTGGTGCCGGTCTTGCCCGCGACCGGATGGACGGGCAGCGCCGCGCCCGCACCCGTGCCCTCCTCGACGACCGCGCGCAGCGCGTGGGTGACCTGGGCGGCGTGGTCCGCGCCGAGCACCCGTTTCCCGGGACGGTCCCAGGGCAATGGGACGGCCCGTCCCCGCGCGTCGACGATCTTGGTGATGAGGTGCGGCGTGACGGCCGTCCCGCCGTTGGCGAAGGCGGCGTAGCCCGCCGCCTGGGTGACCGCCGAGACGTCCGGGACGCCCAGCGCGACCCCCGCCTGGCCCTTGAAGGGGCGCAGGGCCGCCTCCGGGACCCCGAGGTCCTGTGCCGTTTTCAGCACGGTGCCCAGCCCCGCCTCGAAGGCGAGCCGCACATAGCCGGTGTTGACCGACAGGGCCGTCGCCTTGACCAGGTCGACGGTGCCCACCGAGCCGATCTTCTCGTCGTTGTCCACCCGGTAGCCGGGCGCCGTCATGGGGGTGAGCGAACCGTCCGGGGCGAACCTGACCGGCGACTTTCCGCTGATCTTGGAATGGACGTTGTAGCCGCGGCGGAGCGCGGCGGCGAGCACGTAGGGCTTGAACGTGGACCCGGCCTGGGCGACCGGCGCGAAGACCGAGTCGTGCGGGTTGCGGGACGGGTCGCCGTTGTGGAACGCCTTGATCGCGCCGTCCCTCGGGTCGACGGCGATCAGCCCGCGCCGGACGTCCTTCGGCCACTCGGGCTCGCGGGCCTCGCGCATGGCCCGCTCGGCGTGGCTCATCCAGCGCTGGTCGAGCCCGGTGTGGATCTTCAGCCGCCCGTTGACCACCCGCTCGGCGGGGATGTCGAGGGCGCGCAGCTCGTCCATGATCCGCTGCCGGACCAGCACGTTCTGGCCCGAGAGCCCGACGCCGCGCCACTCGCGCCGCGTGACCGGGAACCGCTGGCGGCCGGCCTCGGCCCGGCTCAGCCGCCCCATCGAGACCATGCCGTCCAGCACGTACTTCCAGCGGGCGCGCAGCGCGCGGGCGGGCGCGTCGTTCCCCCGGGTCTTGAAGTAGGCCGGACGCTGGATCATCGCGGCGAGCAGCGCGCTCTCGGCGACGTCCAGGCTCCACACGTCCTTGTCGAAGTAGGCGCGGGCCGCCGCCTGGACGCCGGAGGTCTGGCGGCCGAAGTAGATCGTGTTCAGGTACAGCGCGAGGATGTCCTCCTTGGACCGGTGCCGGTTCAGCTTCAGCGCGATGAAGATCTCCTTGATCTTGCGTCCGGCCGTCCGGTCCCGGCTGAGGCCCTTGTAGTAGTTCCGCGCCAGCTGCTGGGTGATCGTCGACCCGCCCTGGGCCTCGCCGCCGGACGCGTTCTTCCACATCGCGCGGATCGTTCCCATCGCCGAGACGCCGTGTCCCCCGTAATAGCCCCGGTCCTCGGCCGCCAGGACCGCCCAGCGCAGGTGCCCGGGGATCTGCTCGTACCGGACGACCTCCCGATTGGCCCCGATCCTGAACAGCGGCGTCCGCCCGTCGGCGTAGTAGACCGTCGTCCCTTCGTCGTCCGCACCCGCCTGAGGTTCCGTCGGGACGGGCGTCCCCACGTACATCACCACAAACGCCCCGACCACCAGCGCGAACACGGAGCCCAGCGCCACCAGCGTCCGCCTCCCGGGAAGCCGCACCCACCGAAACCCGCTCCTGCGGAAGCGCTGGCTCGCGGGGGTGGCGGACGTCTGGGGGGACGGTTTTCGGGAGGTGGTCGATTCGCGGGAGAGGAAGCGGCGGACGGTGGGCGCGGCGTGGCGCGCTCGGGTGCGGGACGGCATGCGGCCTCGTTCGACGTGGGGATGTACGGAAATCGGCCGTCGTCACAAGGCGCGCGGGAAGTTCACGGCGGAGCCAGGACGACGCTGCGGAGTAACGCAGCCAGATCGGTACATGCCACATCTGTGGCCGGCGTCCCGGGGGACCGCCGTGATCACAACCAATCACGGTGGCCTTCGCGCCGCAACCGGAACGCCTTCGGAAAGCGGGCCATCGCGTCTGGCAGACTGCTGCTCGTCATGCGCGTCTATCTGCCGTCCACGCTCGCCGCACTCGCCGCCGTCCACGCCGCGCGGGAGGTCGGTCCCGCACCGCTGGCCGCATACGGGGTCACGCCCGCCCTGCGCGAGTGGTACGCCGACGGCGACCTCGAAGAGCTGGAGTACGCGGCCCTGACGGCGGCCGCGCGCGCTTCGCTGCGGCTCCTGGCCGCCGACGGTTCGGCGCGGCGGGTCGTGCTGGCGGCCGAGGTGGCCGACGAGGCCGTCCGATGGGCGCGGGACGCGACCGACCGGGCGCTGGTCGAGGTGACCGCCCCGGTGCCGTGGCAGAAGATCGCCTCCGGTCATGTGGACGCCGCCGAGGCCGAGGACGACGTCCGCGCGGCCGTGGCGGCGCTGGCCGCCGCCGACGCGGGCGACGAGGACGCGCGTTTCGCCGTCGACGGCGCCGAGGGCCACGAGCTGCTCTGGTACGCCACCCAGGAGCTCGGCGACCTGCTCCGCTGATGTCCGGATTGGACAGGAATCGTAGGGTGGAGAGGCGCGTCGCGGGGTAGGTCCCCGATCGTCAGAGGGGGTGGCCCGGGCAGGGCCGGAGCAGCCCTCTCCCTTATGCGACGATGCGTGCGAACGACAACGATGTCGGATTCAAGGGAGCGACCACATGGATGCCGTCACCAACGTGCCGGTGCCGGAGAACGAGCCGGTCAAGGCGTACGCGCCGGGCAGCGCCGAGCGGGCCGCGCTCGAGTCGAAGATCAAGGAACTGGGCGGCGAGCAGACCGAGTTCACGATGACGATCGGCGGTGAGCGGCGCCTGGGCGGGGGCGAGCCGATCGAGGTCGTCCAGCCCCATGACCACGGGCACGTGCTCGGACGGCTGGGCAACGCGACGGACGACGACGTCCGCGCGGCCATCGACGCCGCCCGCGAGGCGGCGCCGGCGTGGCGGGCCCTGTCGTTCGACGACCGCGCCGCGATCTTCCTGCGGGCCGCCGACCTGCTGTCGGGTCCGTGGCGGCAGACGCTGAACGCGGCGACCGTGCTGGGGCAGTCCAAGTCCGCCCAGCAGGCCGAGATCGACTCGGCCTGCGAGCTGATCGACTTCTGGCGCTTCAACGTCGACTTCGCCCGGCAGCTCTACACCCAGCAGCCGATCTCCTCGCCCGGCGTGTGGAACCGGATGGACTACCGGCCCCTGGAGGGCTTCGTCCTGGCGATCACGCCGTTCAACTTCACCGCGATCGCGGGCAACCTGCCCACGTCGGTCGCGCTGATGGGCAACGTGGTCATCTGGAAGCCGTCGCCCACCCAGCAGCTGGCCGCGCACCACACGATGCGGCTGCTGGAGGCGGCGGGCCTGCCGCCCGGCGTGATCAACCTGGTGACCGGCGACGGCCAGGCCGTCTCCAACGTCGCGCTGCGCCACCCCGAGCTGGCCGGGATCCACTTCACCGGCAGCACCGGCACGTTCCAGCACCTGTGGAAGACGGTCGGCGAGAACATCTCCGGGTACCGCGGCTACCCGCGTCTGGTCGGCGAGACCGGCGGCAAGGACTTCGTCGTCGCCCACCCGTCCGCCGACCCGGGCGTGCTGAAGACCGCGCTGGTGCGCGGCGCGTTCGAGTACCAGGGCCAGAAGTGCTCGGCCGCGTCCCGCGCGTACCTTCCGCGCTCGGTGTGGAACCGGATCCGGGACGAGTTCGTCGACGAGGTCCAGTCGCTGACGGTCGGCAACGTGGCCACCGACCTGTCGGTGTTCATGGGCGCGGTGATCGACGAGCGCGCGTTCGCCAAGCACGAGGCGGCGCTGGAGCGGGCCAGGAGCCTGGACACGCTCGACGTCCTGGCCGGGGGGACGGCCGACCGGTCGGAGGGCTACTTCGTCCGCCCGACCGTCCTGGAGTCCGCCGACCCCAACGATGAGATCTTCACCACCGAGTACTTCGGGCCGATCCTCGGCGTCCACGTGTACGAGGACCACGACTACGACTCCGTGGTCAAGCAGATGGAGGGCGTCGCGCAGTACGCGCTCACCGGCGCCGTGATCGCCCAGGACCGGCAGGCGATCGCCCAGGCCGCCGAGGCGCTGCGGTTCGCCGCGGGCAACTTCTACATCAACGACAAGCCCACGGGCGCGGTCGTCGGCCAGCAGCCGTTCGGCGGCGCGCGGGCCAGCGGCACCAACGACAAGGCCGGGTCGATCTTCAACCTGACCCGCTGGGTGAACGTCCGTTCGATCAAGGAGACGCTCGTCCCGCCGACCGATTACCGCTACCCCCACATGGGGTCATAGCCACCCTGACCGAACGTCGCGTACCCTCGTCTACCAGGCATAACGGGTAGGCGGGGGTGGTCGGGTGCGCCGCTCGGCGGTCGTCGTGACGGTCGTGGCCGTGATCGCGGGTGCGGTCGCGGTCGCCGCCACGCGCGGCGGCGCCGGAGCGAAGGCCCCGATCGACGCGGCCGTCGCGGCCGGGCAGCTGACGATCACCGCCGGGACGGCCGTCACCCCGATCGGACGCCGCGAGCTCGAACCCGGCGGCGACTACCGCTACGAGTTCCGCGTCACCAACCGGGGCCGCCGCGCCGTCCGGTCGCTGGTGGCCCGCAGCGAGAAGGTCGAGGGCGGACGGGCGGGCGCCGGGCTCCAGGCGCTGACGGTCAGCGACCCGTCCTGCGTCGCGGCCGGGCGGGTGATCTGCTCGTTCGACCTGCTGGCGGCGGGCGAGAGCCGCGGCGTCCAGGTCACCGCGCGCTCGGCCAAGACCCGCAGGCCCGGCGACGTCCTGACCATCCACACCTATCTGGCCGCCTACGCCCCCGTCGCCTCGGGCCGCGTCACCTTCAAGGTGCTGGGCCAGACCCGGACGACCACCGGCGTCTTCGGCCCGGTCCGGCCCGCCGGGCACGCCTACTGATCTCACCCCGGCGCGCCTTGCGCGAAGGGCCCCGGCGACCGGACGATAAGCTCGCCGCGCCACCGAACGGTGGTCCACTCTGACGTGCATGGGAACGGGATGTCGACGCTGAACCGTCTGGTGCTGTGGAACATCGATCACACGCTGGTGGACGTCGGACGGGTCACCCGCGAGGCCTACGCCGAGGCGTTCCAGCGGACCATCGGCCGCCCGCTGGTGCGGCTCGCCCCCACCCCGGGACGGACCGAGTCGGAGATCATCTTCGAGACTCTGGCGTTCAACGACGTCGTCACCACCGACGACTCCCTGCACGGCTTCATGGACGCGCTGACCGAGTCGTTCGCCGCCCGCCGCGGCGACCTGCGCACGCACGGCCGCGTCCTGGCCGGGGCCCCCGAGGCCCTGGCGTCCCTCGCCCGCGTCCCCGGGACGCTCCAGTCGGTGCTGACCGGCTCGATCGAGCCCAACGCCGTCCTCAAGGTCATCGAGCTGGGCCTGGCCGAGCACCTCGACCTGGAGGTCGGCGGCTTCGAGAACGGCGTCTACAGCAAGGCCGCGCTGCTCGAACGGGCCCGGTCGCGCGCCGCCGAGAAGTACGTGCCCAAGCGGCTGGGCGAGGTTATCGCCGAGCCGCCGACCGTGCTGGTCGCCGACGCCGCCAACGACGTCCGCGCCGCGCACATCGCCGGTGTCCCGATCATCGCCGTCGCCTCCGGCAGCTCCACGGAGGCCGAGCTGCGCTCCGCGGGGGCCGAGGTGGTCCTGGCCACGCTCGCCGACACCCACGCCGTCGTCCGCGCCGTGACGGAGCTGACCGCGTGAGCCTCGTCCGGCCCGAAGAGGGCGAGCGCCTGCGCGCGGCGGCTGGGGAGTACATCGTCCGCCTCCCGGGTGAGCAGACCAAGGGCGCCTTGGCCATCGTCGAGTACCTGCTGCCAGGGGGCGCGCTCGGCGCCGCGCCGCACATCCACCACGGCCATGTCGAGACGTTCCAGGTCCTCGAAGGCGAGATCACCTTCGACTTCGGCGGCGGGGAAGAGACGTCCCTCGGGGCCGGCGGGACGCTCATGGTCCCGCGCGGCCAGGCCCACGGGTTCCGCAACGCCTCCGGCGACGCGGCCCGGTGCCTGTTCATCCTCACCCCAGCCGGGTACGAGAACTACTTCCGCGACATCCATCGAGCTCTGGAACGCGGGGAGACCCTGACCGCCGAGCGCCTGGCCGAGCTGCGCGCCGAGTACGACACGGTCTCCGCCTGACGTGGGAGATCGCGGCGATTTGCGCCGGACGCCGCGCCGGGCCGATGCTGTGAAGGCCGCGCGATGGAGCGCGGAGTGAGGGGAGAACGCCGATGTCCCACGACCACGAGAGCGCCGCTCTGTGGGAGCCGTCCGAGCAGGTGGTCGCCAACGCGCGGGTGACCCGCTACCTGCACTGGCTCTGGGACCGCGGCGTGCTCGCCGAGTCTTACCAGGAGCTCTGGAAATGGTCGGTCACCGAGGTCGACGCGTTCTGGTCCTCCATCTGGGACCACTTCCAGGTCGTCGGCCACCGCGGTGACGGGCCCGTCCGCACCGGGGGGCCGATGCCGGTCGACGGGCTGCGCTGGTTCCCCGAGGCCAGGCTCAACTACGCGGCCAACGCGCTGCGCCGCGCGGCGACCGACCCCGACGCCACCGCCGTGATCTTCCGCTCGGAGGCGGGCGGCCACCGCGTCCTCAGCAACCGCGAGCTGGCGCTGCACGTCGCCGAGATCCGCGCCGGCCTGGCCGAACTCGGCGTCGGCAAGGGCGACCGGGTCGTGGCCTACGTCCCCAACACGCCCGAGGCGCTGATCTGCTTCCTGGCGACCGCCTCGCTCGGCGCGATCTGGTCGTCGTGCTCCCCGGACTTCGGCTCGTCCTCGGTGATCGACCGGTTCGCCCAGATCGAGCCCAAGGTCCTCATCGCCGTCGACGGCTACGCTTACAACGACAAGCGGTTCGACCGCACGGACGAGGTCCGCGAGATCGAGGCCGCGCTCCCGACGCTCGCCGCGACCGTCCTGATCCCGTATCTCGACCCCGCCTCGGCCCCCGATGGCCTGCGCGTGGGCATGTCGTACGCCGACCTGCCCCGCCCCGGCCACGAACTGGCCTTCGAGGATGTCCCCTTCGACCACCCCCTCTGGGTGGTGTACTCCTCGGGCACGACGGGTCTGCCGAAGCCGATCGTCCACGGCCACGGCGGCGTCGTCCTCGAACACCTCAAGGCCCTCTCCTTCCACCATGACCTCGGCCCCGGGGACGTGTTCTTCTGGTACACGACCACCGGCTGGATGATGTGGAACTACCTCATCGGCGGCCTGATGGTCGGGGCCACCGTCGTGCTGTACGACGGCGTCCCCGGCGACCTGTGGAAGATGGCCGAGGAGAACGGCATCACCTACCTCGGCGTGGGCGCGCCCTACCTGATCAGCTCCCGCAAGCTGCGCCGCCGCCCCGGCGAGAAGTACGACCTGAGCCGCCTGCGCGGCATCGGTTCCACCGGGAGCCCGCTCCCGCCCGAGGGCTTCGAGTGGGTCTACGACGCCGTCGGCAAGGACCTCCTGCTCGGCAGCTTCTCCGGCGGCACCGACCTGTGCACCGGCTTCCTCGGCCCGTCCCCCCTGCTGCCGCTGCACGCGGGCGTCATCCAGTGCCGCGGCCTCGGGGCCAAGGTCGAGTCCTTCGGCGACGACGGCAAGCCGGTCACCGACGAGGTCGGCGAGCTGGTCATCACCGAGCCCATGCCCTCGATGCCGGTCGCGTTCTGGAACGACCCCGACGGCACCCGCTACCGCGAGTCCTACTTCGACATGTACCCGGGCGTCTGGCGCCACGGCGACTGGATCAAGATCCGGCCCGACGGCGGCTGCGTCATCTACGGCCGCTCCGACTCCACCCTCAACCGCGGCGGCGTCCGTATGGGCACCGCCGACTTCTACCGGGTCACCGAGGCGTTCGACGAGGTCGCCGACAGCCTGGTCATCGACACCGGACGCCTGGGCGACGAGGGCCGCCTGATCCTCTACGTCCAGCTCGCCGAGGGCGCCGAGCTCACCGACGACCTGGTGGCCGCCCTCAAGCGCGAGCTCCGCGGCGCCCTGTCGCCGCGCCACGTGCCGGACGAGATCCACGCCGTCCCGGGCATTCCCCGCACCCTGTCGGGCAAGAAACTGGAGATCCCCGTCCGCAAGATCCTCCTCGGCACCCCCATCGAGCAGGCCGCCAACCCCGACTCCATGGCCAATCCCGAGGTCCTCACCCACTTCACCCCCGAGAAGTAGGTCCGGCTACGTCGTCCGGTTCGCGTAGGCGAGGATGTCGGCCCTGCGGTAGAGGCGGCGCAGGCGGCCGCTCTCGAGGGTGTGGGTCTCGGCGGGGGCGGGCCAGCCCTTGGGCGGGCGGGTGGCGTAGACGGTGACGCTGGACGGGGCCAGACCGAGGAGGCGTCCGGCCTCGGCGAGGGTGATCAGGGCGTCCGGGTCGTCGGACGGCTCGCGGTGGCGTTCGTACCAGGCCGTCCACTCGGCCTCGTTCCAGTACATGGCCTTGCCGGAGCGGTGGGCGGGTTCGGGGTGCCCGTTGGTCTCGCGTTCGGACCACAGCTTCTTCAGCGTGTGGCGGCTCAGGCCGTGGCGGGACGCGAGGTCGTCGCGGGAGGCGAGGCCGGGACGCGGCTCGGGCGCCTGGCGGGCCTGGAACCAGGCGTCCCATTCGGCGGCGTCCCAGGCGAGCTGGGAGTCGAGCGTCCC
The DNA here is from genome assembly GCF_050946795.1 of Spirillospora sp. CA-294931. Classification (GTDB taxonomy): domain Bacteria; phylum Actinomycetota; class Actinomycetes; order Streptosporangiales; family Streptosporangiaceae; genus Spirillospora. The sequence continues at coordinate 7,917,823 of NZ_CP192006.1, read as the reverse complement.
GGCGGGCTCGGGGTGGCCGTTGGCCTCGCGTTCGCGGTACCACTTCTCCAGGGTGCTGCGGCCCAGGCCGTGGGCCTCCATGAGGTCGGCCCGGGTGTAGACGCGGCGGCCGTCGAGTGTGCTCACGTTCTCCAGTATCGCGGCCGGGTCCGGCACCGGGACGCCCCGGTGCCGGACCCGCGAGAACCTACGAAAGGCTCTTCGGAATGGCCGGCAGGGGCCGCCAGGCCGGACGGACGGCGCCCGCGAAGCGCGACTTGTAGTAGCCGCGCAGGCGTTCGACCGTCACGGTCCGTCCCGTACGGGGCGAGTGGATGAACCGGTTCTTGCCCACGTACATGCCGACGTGGCCTCGGCCGTTGAAGTAGACCAGGTCACCGGGACGCAGCTTGCCGAGCGAGACCCGGGTGCGGATCTTGCGGTACTGCGTGTGGGTCACGCGCGGGATGGTGACCCCGCCGCGCCGCCATGCCTGCTGGACCAGTCCCGAGCAGTCGAAGCCGTGGGGGCCGGTGCCGCCCCACACGTAGGGACGGCCGCGCTGCTTGTAGGCGAAGCTGACCGCGCTGTTGGCGCGGCGCTGCCACTGGGCCGTCATCTGCACGCGCTTGCGCCGCACCGAATGCTGCATCGAGGCCAGCAGCGCCGCGCGTCCGGCCCGGCTGTGCAGGCTCGGCTTGGCGGGCTTCCTGGTCGCGGCCGGCAGGCGGGCCTGCGATCCGGCCTGGACGCTCCCCTCCGCCTGCGGTCCGGCCTGGACGCTCCCCTCCGCCTGCGGTCCGGCCTGGGTGCTCCCCTCCGCCTGCGGGGCGGCCTGGGTGCTCCCCTCCGCCTGCGGGGCGGTCTGGGTGCTCCCCTCCGTTTGCGACCCGGTCTGGGCGCTCTCCTGGGCCTGCGTGCCGGTTCGGGCGTTCTCGTCCGCGGGTGAGCCGCTCTGGCTGTTCTCCGGCGGCTGCGGGACGGCCCGGGTGTTCTCCGGCTGTGCGGCCTCGGTGCTCGTGGTGTGCTCGACCGGACGGGGCTCGGCCTCGGCGATGCCGGGTGCCAGGGCCAGCGTGATGGTCGTCACGCCGCAAGCGGCCTTTAACGGTATGGACATGCCTGTCGCTCCTCCTTCGGAAGATCGTCAGGCTGCTGATTACCCGAGCGGATCGAATGATAGTCCTGTAATTCGTCGAAAAACCCTTGCTGGCCTGGGGAAATGCCGGTAGTCGCCCGGGATGCCGGTTACGTGCTCATGACCCGGCCCCTAGGCTTGATCGCCGCGAACCTGTACGGATCGGCAGCCCTTCGGGCAGATCACACCGTATGGTCGCAGGGGCGGGTGAACTTCCCCCCTGTTTGGGACGTCACACAATCAGAGGACCGGTCTGGGCACGTGCGGCCGGAGAAGATCATGAGAGGGGCGGTTTCGCCGATGGAGGTTGGGGCGCTGCGATCCGGTGATCCGGAGCGGCTGGGAACGTACGCCCTGATCGGCCGGGTGGGCGAGGGCGGCCAGGGAACCGTCTTCCTCGGCGAGGGCCCCGACGGCCGCCAGGTCGCGGTCAAGCTCCTGCACTCCGAGCTGACCTCCGACGACAAGGCCCGCGCCCGCTTCCTGCGGGAGCTGGAGACCGCCAAGGCCGTCGCCCCCTTCTGCACCGCCCAGGTGATCGACGCCGAGGCCGACGGCGACCGTCCGTACATCGTCAGCGAGTACGTCCCGGGCCCGTCGCTCAACCAGCTCGTCCTGCAGGACGGCCCGCTTTCGGGCGCGTCGCTGGAGCGCCTGGCGGTCGGCACCGCCACGGCCCTCGCGGCGATCCACCAGGCGAAGATCATCCACCGCGACTTCAAGCCGCACAACGTGCTGATCGGCTCCGACGGCCCCCGCGTCATCGACTTCGGCGTGGCCCGGGCCATCAGCGGCAACACCACGCTGACCAGCAAGGTCATCGGCACGCCGTCCTACATGGCGCCCGAGATGCTCCAGGGCGAAGAGGTCGGCACCGCCGCCGACGTGTTCTGCTGGGCGGCGACGCTGGTGTTCGCCGCGACGGGCAAGCCGCCCTTCGGGCAGGACACCATCCCCGCGGTCATCAACCGCGTCCTGCACTCCGAGCCCGAGCTGGGCTCCGCGCTCGACGGCGCCCTGCGCGACCTGGTCCTCAACTGCCTCGACAAGGACCCCTCGCGCCGTCCCAACGCCCGCCAGGTCCTGATGCGCCTGCTCGGGCACGAGGAGGCGGCGGCGCCCGCGGCGCCCGCGGCCGAGCCCTCGGCGAGCGACGAGACCGCGATCCTGGCGGCGGGCAGCGTCAAGGCCGCCGAGCTGGGCGCCGACGAGCCCTACGCCGACCGCACCTTCGTGGACGGCGGCGGGACGCCTCCGCTGCCCGTCCCGATTCCCGACGTCGTCCCCGGCGACTGGGGGGCGCAGGACACCATCGCGCCGCACCGCCCGGCCCGGCGGGGCGGCTCGGTCAAGACCGCCCTCATCGCCGTGGCGGCCGCCCTGGCCGTCGCGGGCGTCATCACCGGCGCGGCCCTGGCGTTCGGCGACGGCGACAAGGGCAAGCGCGGTGAGACGGTCAGCGACCGGAACCCGCCGTCGACGTCGATCAGCGTCGAGCCCTCGGAGCCGTCGCCGACCGAGAGCGACACCGACGACCCCGAGCCGTCGGACGAGCCGGAGCCGACCCCCACGCCGACTCCCACCACGACCACGCCGAGCCCGGATCCCACCACGCCGAGCCCGGACCCGACCACCCCGAGCCCCGATCCCACCACCCCGAGCCCGGACCCGACGACCCCGAGCCCGGATCCCACCACCACCAAGCCCACCGAACCGGCGACCTCGGCAGCCGGATGACCGGTAAAAAGGCATAGGCACGGTCACGTCGGCATGGCGACCCCGCAGGTCGGCTTTGCGGCGATTCCTGGCTACGCTGGCGCAGTGAGCGGCGCCACAACGAGGTGGCGAAGGGTCTCAAGGGGAGTGTTTTGATGAGCGGCAAGCTCGATCAGGCGAAGGACGACCTGCTCAGGCGGTCGGCGGAGATATACGTTCAGCGGCCGGGGTCGCGCACCGGCGACCTGGAGGAGGCGATGGCCTACCTCCGCCTCTACTACCGGCAGGTCGCCCCGGAAGACCTCCTCTCCCGCGACCCGTCCGACGTCTTCGGTCCCGCGATGGCGCACCGGCTGCTGGGCGAGGAGCGTCCCCAGGGCCGCGCCAAGGTGCGGGTCTTCACGCCCACCCTGGAGGAGAACGGCTGGGACCCGGGCCACACCGTCGTCCAGGTCGTCACCGACGACATGCCGTTCCTGGTCGACTCGGTGACGATGGAGCTCAACCGCCACCAGCTGTCGGCCCATCTGATCGTCCACCCCCTGCTCGGCGTCGACCGCGACGTGGCCGGTCATCTCAAGGCCTTCCGCGGCAAGCTCGACAGCGACACCGACACCGACGAGTCGTGGATCCACATCGAGGTCGACCGCACCAGCGACCGGGGCCGCCTCGAACAGGTCGAGCGCGACCTGCAGCGCGTCCTGCAGGACGTCCGCGTCGCGGTCGAGGACGAGCCCAAGATGCGCGCCCGCGCCGGCGAGATCGCCCTGGAGATCCAGAAGAGCGCGCCGCCGCTGCCCGACAAGGAGCTCGCCGAGGGCGTCGAGCTGCTCGACTGGCTGTCGGACGGGCGCCACTTCACCTTCCTCGGCTACCGCGACTACACCCTGACCGACGACGGCACCGCGCTGCGTCCCGAGCCGGGCACCGGCCTGGGCATCCTGCGCACCGACAAGAGCGAGTCGGGCAGCTTCGCCGCGCTGCCGCCCGAGGTCCGCGAGAAGGCCACCGAGAAGGACCTGCTCGTCCTGACCAAGGCGAACTCGCGCGCCACCGTCCACCGGCCGCTGTACCTCGACTACATCGGCGTGAAGAAGTTCGACGCCGACGGGAACGTGACAGGCGAGCGCCGCTTCCTCGGGCTGTTCACCCACGTGGCCTACAGCGAGTCGATCTCGCACATCCCCGTCCTCAAGCGCAAGCTGGACGAGGTCCTGGAGCGCGCGGGCTTCACCGCCGACAGCTACGACGGCCAGGACCTCATCGAGATCCTGGAGGGCTACCCGCGCGACGAGCTGTTCCAGATCTCCACCGACGACCTGCTGCCGCTCGCGCTCGGGGTGCTGCGCCTGCGCGAGCGCCGCCAGCTCAAGCTGTTCCTGCGCAAGGACATGTACGGCCGCTACATGTCGTGCATGGTCTACCTGCCGCGCGACCGCTACACCACCCGCATCCGGCTGCGCATCCAGGAGATCCTGCGCGTCGCGTTCGAGGGCGTCAGCGTCGACTACAGCGCCAACGTGACCGAGTCGACGCTGGCCCGCCTGCACGTGGTCGTCCGGGGTGAGCGCGGCCGCCCCCTGCCGGACGTCGACGTCGAGGAGCTGGAGGCCCGGCTGGCCGCGGCGACCCGGTCCTGGTCGGACGACCTGACCGACGCGATCGTCGAGCAGTGCGGCGAGGAGAGCGCCGGGACGCTCTCGCGCCGGTACGGCGACGCCTTCCCCGAGGGCTACAAGGCCGACTTCCCCGCGCGCACCGCCGTGGCCGACCTGCGCCGCCTGGACGTCCTCACCGAGGACGACGACACCTCGATCAACCTCTACGAGCCCTACAGCGCCGAGCCGGGCGAGCGCCGGCTCAAGATCTACCGGCTGGGCGAGCCGATCTCGCTGTCGCGGGTGCTGCCGCTGCTGCAGAACATGGGCGTCGAGGTCATCGACGAGCGCCCCTACGAGATCAACACCAGCGATCCCGCGCGCCGCGCCTGGATCTACGACCTGGGCCTGCGCTACCAGCCGCCCGAGGGCGTGCACGAGGAGGAGATCAAGGGTCTCTTCCAGGAGGCGTTCGACGCGCTGTGGCGCGGCGACATCGAGAACGACGGCTTCAACGCCCTGGTGCTGCACGTCGGCCTCGACTGGCGGCAGGCCATGATCATGCGGGCCTACGCCCTGTACCTGCGCCAGACCGGCACCTCGTTCTCCAAGCGCTACGTCGAGCAGGTCCTGCTGAGCAACGCGCAGATCACCCGGCTGCTGATCCGCCTGTGGGAGAGCCGGCTCGACCCCGCGCTGGCGGGCGGCGAGAGCGAGCGCAGCGACGGCATCGCCGAGGAGCTGGCCGGCAAGCTCGACGAGGTCGCCAGCCTGGACGAGGACCGCATCCTCCGCGCCTACCTGGCGATGATCACCGCGACCCTGCGGACCAACCACTACCAGCACAAGCGGTACCTGTCGCTGAAGTTCGACCCCGAGCGCATCCCCGACCTGCCACTGCCCCGGCCCAAGTTCGAGATCTTCGTGTACTCGCCGCGGGTCGAGGGCGTCCACCTGCGCTTCGGCTCGGTCGCGCGCGGCGGGCTGCGCTGGTCCGACCGGCGCGAGGACTTCCGCACCGAGATCCTCGGCCTGGTCAAGGCGCAGGCGGTCAAGAACACCGTGATCGTCCCGGCCGGGGCCAAGGGCGGGTTCGTCGGCAAGCAGCTGCCCGACCCGGCGGTCGACCGCGAGGCGTTCATGAACGCCGGCATCGCCTGCTACAAGGACTTCATCTCCGGCCTCCTCGACGTCACCGACAACCTGGTCGACGGCAAGGTCGTCCCGCCGCCGAACGTCGTCCGCCACGACGGCGACGACACCTACCTGGTGGTCGCGGCCGACAAGGGCACGGCGACGTTCTCCGACATCGCCAACGGCGTGGCCGCGTCCTACGGGTTCTGGCTCGGCGACGCCTTCGCGTCCGGCGGCTCGGTCGGCTACGACCACAAGGCGATGGGCATCACCGCGCGCGGCGCCTGGGAGTCGGTGAAGTACCACTTCCGCTCGCTGGGCAAGGACATCCAGAACGAGGACTTCACGGTCGTCGGCATCGGCGACATGAGCGGCGACGTCTTCGGCAACGGGATGCTGCTGTCCGAGCACATCAAGCTGGTCGCGGCCTTCGACCACCGCCACGTGTTCATCGACCCCGACCCGGACCCGGCGACCTCGTTCGCCGAGCGCGCCCGGATGTTCGCGCTGCCGCGCAGCTCGTGGGCCGACTACGACACCAAGCTGATCTCCAAGGGCGGCGGCGTCTTCCCGCGCACCGCCAAGTCGATCAAGCTCACCCCGGAGATCCGGCGGGCCCTCGGCATCGAGGACGGCGTCGCGGCGATGACCCCGTTCGAGCTGATCAGGGCCGCCATCCTGGCCCCGGTCGACCTGCTGTGGAACGGCGGCATCGGCACCTACGTCAAGGGTGCGCTGGAGAACAACGCCGAGGTCGGCGACAAGGCCAACGACCCGGTCCGGGTGGACGGCGCCGAGCTGCGCTGCAAGGTGATCGGCGAGGGCGGCAACCTCGGCGTCACCCAGCTCGGCCGCATCGAGTTCGCCCGCGACGGCGGCCTGGTCAACACCGACTTCATCGACAACTCCGCCGGGGTCGACACCTCCGACCACGAGGTCAACATCAAGATCCTGCTCGACCAGGTCGTCCGGGACGGCGAGCTGACCGGCAAGCAGCGCGACACGCTGCTGTACGAGATGACCGACGAGGTCGCCGCGCTGGTGCTGCCCGACAACTACGCCCAGAACGTGGTGCTGGCCGCGTCCCGGACGCAGGCGCCGGACATGCTCCACGTCCACGCCCGCTACCTGCGCAAGCTGGAGCGCGACGGCAAGATCAAGCGGCGTCTCGAGGCCCTGCCCGACGACAAGGCGCTGGCCGAGCGCCGCCAGGGCGGCCTCGGGCTGACCAGCCCCGAGTTCTCGGTGCTGCTGGCCTACGCCAAGCTCACGCTCGACCACGAGCTGGTCGCCTCCGACCTGCCCGACGACCCCTACCTGGAGTCGTGGCTGGTCGACTACTTCCCGACCCCGCTGCGCGAGCGGTTCCGCCCGTACATGGACCGCCACCCGCTGCGCCGGGAGATCATCACCACCACCGTGGTGAACGACGTGATCAACAACAGCGGGATCACGTTCATGTTCCGGCTGAACGAGGAGACCGGGGCCTCGTCCTCGGACATGGCCCGCGCCTACCTGGTCGCGCGCGAGGTCTTCGACATGCCGAGGTTCTGGCGGCTGGTCGAGAGCCTCTCGCACCAGGTCGAGGAGGCGACCCAGCTCGCGATGCTGCTGGAGGCGCGCAAGCTCACCGAGCGCGGCGCCCGCTGGCTGCTGCACAACCGGCGGCCCCCGTTCGACATCCGCGAGACGATCGACTTCTTCGCCGAGGGCGCGCTCACGCTGGGCACCCGCCTTCCCAAGCTGCTGACCGGGCTCGACCTGGCCGCCTTCGAGCAGCGCCGGGACGGCTTCGCCGAGCGCGGCGTGCCCGACGAGCTGGCCGAGCAGTGCGCCATGCTCGTCACGGCCTACTCCACCTTCGACATCGTCGCCATCGCGCACGACACCGGACGTCCGGTGGAGGAGGTCGCCGAGGTCTACTTCGACCTGGCCGACCGGCTCCAGCTGTCCCGGCTGCGCGAGCGCATCATCGCGCTGCCGCGCGACGACCGGTGGCGCTCGATGGCCCGCTCCGCGCTCCGCGACGACCTGTACGCGGCGCACGCGGCCCTCACCCGCGACGTGCTGATCACCAGCATGCCGGGGGCCAGGCCCGAGGAGCGCCTGGCCATCTGGGTCGACAAGAACCAGACCGCGGTCTCCCGCGCCCAGCAGACCCTGAGCGAGATCTGGGAGAGCGACAGCTTCGACCTGGCCACGCTCTCGGTCGCCCTGGGGTCGATCCGCACCCTGGTCACCGCCAGCGCCCTGCCGTCCACCGAAGCCTGACCGGCCGTTCCCCCGCCCCCGCGGTTCGCTGCGGGGGCGGTGCCGTTCACCGGGCCGTGGTGAGCGAGACCGATTCGCCCAGGACGCGGCCCCTGCCGGTCAGCGGGGCGTAGCCGATGACCAGCCACTGCCAGGTGGCCTCCAGCGCCTTGCCGGGGCTGCCGCCGTTCTTGGTCAGGTAGTTGCCCAGCTCGGCGGGCAGCGTCCGGACCGTGCCGCCGGTCATCGAGTGGCGAGCGACCAGGCCGTACAGGACGAGGGAGCCGCCGTCCTTGGTCCGCAGCGCGAACGGCTTGCCGGGGCCGGGCTGGTAGCGGGAGCGTTCGGCCTTCCAGTCGCCGAACCCGGGGGTGCGGGCCCTGACCGTGTACGCGTCGGGGGTCAGGCCCGAGGCGTCCCCGCTGGTGAGATAGGCGGCGTGGGCCTCGGGAAGCCCCCGGGGCTCGGCGGGGATCACATAGCCCTGGGGGTCGAAGTCGAGCTCGGGCGGCTTGCCCTTGAACGTGAGCCAGTGCGCCGCGCGCCACTCGTCCTTGGCACCGGCCCGGACGAAGACCCCGAGGACCTGCTGGCGGCCGCCGCCGTCCGAGCGTTCGAGCGCCGCGGTCGCGAACCACTGCGGGAAGCCGCTCTGGCGCGGCACGTACATCACGGGGTTGAGCAGCGAGATCTTCGCGTTGGCCGACCGCTTCCCGTAGGTGCGCAACCGAGCCTCGACCGGCGCCTCCAGCCCGCCGGTGACGGTCGCGCGCCACAGCTTCTCCTCGCCCGTGGTGATCGCCCGGTTGTACCGCGCCGTCCACTCCCGCAGAACCTTGAACGACTCGTCGGCCGTAACGGCGGGCTTCACACCCGACTCGCCGTCCTGGGCGGACGTCCGGCTGCTCTTGCCGTCCGCGCAGCCGGAGACCGCCACGAGCACGCCGACCACGACCATGGCGTGAAGACGGCGCATTGACCTACCTCGGCGGCTCGGGACCTTGCCCGCGCCAGTCTAGGGCTGCCCAACCACGCGCAAACCCCGGCCCCGCGCGCGATTGCGTTAATGAGCGGGGAAGCGAGCCGAAGGCGAAGCTTCTCCGGCGAGATCGCGGAGCGATGCAGCAATCGCAAAATCACGGTCACCGGAGCGAGCCGCCAGGCGAGCGCAGGTGGGCCGAGATTTAGCCCACCGGGTGCCGGTGCGGTCCCGCCGCAGCGGTCAGAAGGGGCGGGACCGCCCCGGCACCCGGCGGGGATCAGGAGCCGTCCGCCGCGACGGCCTTGCGGTACATGCCGGTCACGGTGGCCCGTCCCTTGGGCGGCACTGCGGCAAGGTACTGGATCAACACGGTGCTCTCAAGGCGCGTCTTGGCGGACCTGGCCGGCGCGAGGCCGGTCAGATCTCCGGTCACCGCCAGCCTGCCCCGTTTCGGCGTGGTGTACGCCTCGTGCTGCCGCAGGACGTACCAGACCAGAGCCCCTTTGTCCTTGGTGCGCAGCGCGTAGATCGGGGCGGGCGCGGCACTGAAGCGGGACGCGAGCGTGACGCCGATCTTCTTCAGCTGGCCCTGGGCGGTGCGCAGCGCGTCGTACGCCTGGCCCGTCTTGGGCCCGGCGGCCATCGCCGAGGCACCGGGGGCGGACGGACCGCCGCTCATCAGCGCGGCGTGCGCGATCGCAATCCGGTCGGGGGCGACCGCCAGGCCCTCGGCCGAGGGCGGGACGGCGGTCGCGTAGCCCTCGCCGTCCAGCGCGACCTTCGAGAGCGAGGCGTCGGCGGGGAACGGGGCGGCGCCGAGCAGCCACGGCGCCCCCGGCCCGGCCTGGGTGAACAGCAGCGCGTGCCTCAGCAGCTCCTTGCCCGAGCCGCTGAACGCGTCGACGGCGAACCAGCGCGGATAGGACTTGGTGCGCGGGATGTAGTAGACGGGCTTGTCGAACCGGGGCGCGCGGGGCTTCTGCCGTGCGACGCGGTGCAGCTTGTAGGACGCGGTGTCCATGGTGAGCTGCGGGCCGGTCTCGACGGCCTTGAGGCTCCTGATGTCGAGCCGTTCGCCGGCGCGGGCCGCCGCGGCCGAGTACGAGGCCAGCACCTGGGCGGCCTGGGCCTTGGTGAGCGCCGGAGGTTCCTTGGACCCCGCGGACGACGGGCTTCCGGCGCAGGCCGCGGCGAGCAGCGTCGGCGGCATGAGCAGGCAGACGGCGGTGCGAACCGGCATGAAGGGCCCCCGGGGGTGACTGTGGTGCAATCCGCCCGACAGTCTCGCAGAGTGAGCGCCCGACTACGCCCCGAATGCGAAATGACCCTTTCGTCCCCCAGGGCCGGGGAAGCGGTCTAGCTCGCTTCCTGCTGGCGCATCCAGCGGATCTCGGCCTCGATGAACTCGTCGATGTCGCCGTCGAGCACGCCGCTGGGGTTGCCCGCCTCGACGCCGGTGCGCAGGTCCTTGACGATCTGGTACGGGTGCAGCACGTAGTTGCGGATCTGGGTGCCCCAGCTGCTGGTGCCCTCACCGCGCAGCGCCGACATCTTGTCGGCCTCCTCCTGCCGCTTGCGCTCCAGCAGCTTGGCCTGCAGGACGTTCATCGCCGTGGCCTTGTTCTGCAGCTGGCTGCGCTCGTTCTGGCAGGACACCACGATGCCCGAGGGGATGTGCGTGATGCGCACGGCCGAGTCGGTGGTGTTGACGCCCTGGCCGCCGGGGCCGGACGAGCGGTAGACGTCGATCCGCAGCTCGCTGTCGTCGATGTCGACGTGGTCGCTCTGCTCCACGACCGGGACCACGTCGAGGCCCGCGAACGAGGTCTGGCGGCGTCCCTGGTTGTCGAACGGCGAGATGCGCACCAGCCGGTGCGTGCCGTGCTCGCCGCGCAGCGTCCCGTAGGCGTAGGGGGCCTTCACGGTGAAGGTGGTCGACTTGATGCCCGCCTCTTCGGCGTAGGAGGTCTCGTAGACCTCCGTCGGGTAGCCGTGGCGCTCGGCCCAGCGCAGGTACATGCGCTGCAACTGCTCGGCCCAGTCGGCCGCGTCGACCCCGCCCGCCTGGGCGTTGATGGTGACCAGGGCCTCGCGCGCGTCGTACTCGCCCGACATCAGCGTGCGCACTTCCAGCTGCTGGACGGCCTTGTGCAGCGTGCCCAGCTCGTCGTCGGCCTCGGTGCGGGTGTCGGCGTCGTCCATCTCCTCGGCCATCTCGTACAGCGTGGCCACGTCGGCCAGCCGCTGGCGCAGGCCCTCGACCCGGCCGAGCTCGGCTTCGAGGTAGGACAGGCGGCGCGTCACCGACTGGGCCCGCTCCTGGTCGCTCCACAGGTCGGGGTCGGCCGACTCCTCCCGCAGCGCGGCGATGTCGCGCCGCATGCCGTCGAGGTCCAGCACCTGCTCGATGCCGGAGAGAGTCGTGCCGAGCTCCTTGAGCTGATCTACGGGATCGATGCCTGCCACAGTGATGAGCTTATCGCCGTCCCGGCACTGCCCGAGCGTCCGCCCAATACCCTTCTGATGGCACAATCACGGAAGCCGATTGGCCGGTCGGTACGGGTATCGGCCGAGACGGCCGGGAAAACACACGCGATTTCGGAGAGGGCCGGGGGACTCTGGTGGGTTCGAGCGGTGCGAGGAGCGGGGCGCGGCGGCTCTCCCTGAGGGCCAGGGCCGGGCTCCTTCTCGTCCTCGCGGTCACGGCCGCCGGATGCGCGGAGGGCCAGCCCGAGGCCAAGCCCACCACCGTCATCCCGACCGCGACGCCGACGCCCGAGCCGCTCACGCTCCAGACCGCCGAGCGCGAGTTCCGCTCCTACGTCACCAACGACGACGTCGCCCGCGCGGCCGGGGACGAACGGCTCGCCCTCACCTGGGTCGCTGACGGGCAGTTCCCCCTGACCGCGGCCGAGTTCCGCAAGGCGTCCTTCGACGGCGACCCGGTGCGCCGCTACGAATACGGCGCCCCCAAGCTCTGGGTGCCCAAGCTCAGCAAGGAGATCTACCCGCAGTGGTTCGTGGCGTCCGTGCCCCGAACCGTCCAGGGAGACCCCAAGAGCACCCGCACCGCCCTGATGGCGTTCATCCTGCGCTCCCCGGGTGACCGCTGGAAGCTGAGCATGAGCACCGTCCTCGCCCCCAAGGTCAAGCAGCCCAAGGTCCTGCTGGACGCCGAGGGCTACGCCACCGCGCTCGGCACCACCGACGCCTCGGTGCTGATCCGTCCCCGCGAGGTGCCCGGAATCCAGGCGACGATCGCGTCCGAGGGCCCCGGCAGCGTCGCCGCCAAGGTCATGAAGGCCGGAGCCGTCACCACCGGCTACAACCTCCAGCTGCGCAAGAACAAGCGCCGCGCCAAGGAGAAGGACCAGACGCACCAGACCGTCTTCATGGCCACGTCCCACCCGATCTTCCCGCTGCGCACCGAGCACGAGGGCGGCCTCGTCCTCTACTCGCTGCTGCGCAACAGCGTCCTCAGCGTGAACGCCGAGGCCAAGGCCAAGGGCTACAAGCCGCCCATCCCGCCCGAGGCCGCCCACCTGCTGGACGGCACCGTCAAGGGCACCGACATCAACATGTCCGAAACCCTCCAGTTCGCCGCCCTCGACCCCCCGCGGCTGAAGAACAAGGACAAGGAAACCGACCCCGCCGACCTGCCCAAGGCCGAAGTGATCGCCCACGACGGGGCCCTCACCAAAGCCAGCACCCCACCCCCCAAAAACCCCTAACCCCACTACCTCGCCAGTGGGACGGGTGGGGGAGGGGTTAGTAGAGGCGTTGGAGGAGGAGGGCCAGGGCGAAGAGGACGACGAGGCCGGCCAGAACCAGGGCCGGGGGGATCGGCGGGCCGTGGCGGTGCATGTGGTCGCGGGCGTTCCGGCAGGTCGGGCAGCGTCCCTCGACCACCGGACCCGAGCATCGAGCGCAGATCAGATGTTCGCAGCTCATCTTCGCGGGCCCCCATCTCGTGGCTTCGCTCTGATCGGACACGGGCTGACCTATTAGACATCTTTCGCCTTCATCCAGCGTAGCCGGACTGTAGGGTCGTTCCCGCAAGTCCGGGAGCGTGAAGGCATGAACCGGCCGCCGACAGGGCGGCAGACAAAGGAAAGCCGGGCAGCGAGGAGACGCCGACATGGATCAGCCCCAGTTCGTGCGGGCCGATGCATTCGACCGTGCCCTCTATAGTGCTCGGAGGTTCGACGATCCGCCGGATCGTCGGGCACAGCGGCGGCGACCTGCGACCCGGCCCCAGACGGGCTCACCGGCCACCCCGCTCCCCAGCCCTCTAGACTGAACCGCCGTGATGCAGCCGTGATCCACTTCGACAACGTCACCAAGGCCTACAAGACCCAGAACCGGCCCGCCCTGCAGCATGTGAACGTCGCCATCGAGAAGGGCGAGTTCCTTTTCCTGGTGGGCCCCTCCGGTTCGGGCAAGTCGACCTTTCTGCGACTCATCCTCAAGGAAGAGCGTCCTAGCCAGGGTCACGTCCACGTGGCGGGCAAGGACCTCAGCAGGCTGACCAACTGGAAGGTGCCGCACCTGCGCCGCCGCATCGGCTGTGTCTTCCAGGACTTCCGCCTGCTCCCCAACAAGAACGTCTTCGAGAACGTCGCCTTCGCCCTCGAGGTGATCGGCAAGCCGCGGCGTTTCATCCACAAGGTGGTGCCCGAGGTCATCGACCTGGTCGGCCTCGAGGGCAAGGCCCACCGGATGCCCGACGAGCTGTCCGGCGGTGAACAGCAGCGCGTCGCCATCGCGCGGGCGTTCGTCAACCGTCCCATGATCCTGCTCGCCGACGAGCCGACCGGGAACATCGACCCGGCCACCTCGATCGGCATCATGAAGGTGCTCGACCGGATCAACCGGACCGGCACCACCGTCGTCATGGCCACTCACGACGCCGCGATCGTCGACGCCTTCCGCAAGCGCGTCGTCGAGCTGGAGGACGGCCGGGTCGTCCGCGACCAGTCGCGCGGCGTGTACGGCCAGGCCTACTGAGCGGACACCCTCCGCCCGCATCTGAACCACCGGCCCGCGGTGAGGCGTATGGCATTGCGACCATGACATAGCCTGCACCGACCTACGCTCCCAACCGGGGCCAAAGGCGATCAAGGACAGCGAGGCATGCGCGCACAGTTCGTTATGCAGGAGATCTGGATCGGTCTCCGCCGGAACCTGACGATGACGATCTCACTGGTCATCACCGTCGCCATCGCCATGGCGCTTTTCGGCACCGGTCTTCTCATCAAGGCGCAGGTCGACTCCTCCAAGTCGTTCTGGTACGACAAGATCGAGGTCTCGATCTTCCTGTGCGCCAAGGCCAGCTCCAACCCCCACTGCAACAAGACCGACATCTCGCAGGCCGACCGCCAGCAATTGAAGGCCGAGCTGGAGAAGCTGCCCGAAGTCGCCGAGGTCAAGTACGAGAACAAGACCGAGGCGTGGAACCGCTTCAAGAACCGGTTCTCCAACTCCCCGGGGTTCGTGCAGGCGACCCGCGAGGGCGACATTCCCGACTCGTTCCGCGTCCGGCTCAAGGATCCGCAGCAGTATCTGAAGGTCGAACAGGCCGCCAAGGGCCGCGCGGGCGTCGATCAGGTGATCAACGAGCGCGAGATCCTGAAGAAGTTCTTCAACATTCTCGGCGGGCTGCAATGGGCGGCTTTGCTGATCGCGTTGATCCAGGTCATCGCCGCCGTGCTGCTGGTGGGGAACACGGTCAGACTCTCGGCGTTCAACCGGCGAAGAGAGACCGGCATCATGCGCCTGGTGGGCGCGTCCAACACCTATATCCAGCTGCCCTTCATCCTGGAGGGCGCGATCGCCGGGCTGATCGGCGGGTTCTTCGCCGCGATCCTGCTGGTGATCAGCAAGGTGATGCTGGTGGACGAGCTGGCCGGCGACCTCCAGCTGGCGACCCAGCTCGGCTGGGGCAAGGTGATCCTGATCACCCTGGCCTCGGTCTGCTTCGGCGTCCTGCTGTGCGCCGTGGCGTCCTTCCTCACCCTGCGCAGATATCTGAAGATCTAGCCGGGACAGGGCGTCCCGCCGGGGCGGGACTTACACTGAGCCCATGTTCCGGTTCACCGGTCGAGTACTGCGTGGAGCCGCCATCACCGTCGCCCTCACCTGCGCGTACGGTGCCGGAGTCGTAGCCGGAGGCGGCGACCGGCGGGCTCCGGCCGCCGGACGATCCTCGCTGGTCGACGAGGCGGCGTCCAAGATCGGACGCGAGGCGGCCCGTCCGGTCGGCCGCGGCGAGCTCGACCACGCCGCGGTCGACGGGATGCTGCGCCGCCTCGGCGACCCCTGGGCGCGCCACTACACCGCGCGCGAGTACGACGACGTCCGCGGACGCCTGAACGGCCGCTACAGCGGTGTCGGCCTCTGGCTCGGCACCGGTGAGGACGACGGCCGCGCCGTCCGGGTCGCCAGCGTCCAGCCGGGGTCGGCCGCCGCGCGGGCGGGCGTCCGGGTGGGCGACATCGTCCGCGGGGTCGACGGCGCCTCCGTGCACGGCTGGGACGTCGGGAAGGTGGCCCTCGCGCTGCGCGGACGTCCCCGGACGGGCGTCGAGCTGACCGTCGGCCGCGACCGCGCCGAGCACCGCTTCCGCCTCCAGCGCACCCCGATCGCCGGAAGCGACTTCAGCTCCACCGACATGCCGGAGAACACCCGGCTGCTTCGGGTGGGCGCGTTCACCCGGGGCATCGGACGGCAGGTCCGCGCGACGGTCGCCGACCGTCCCGAACGGCATCGCGGCGGCGTCCTGCTCGACCTGCGCGGCAACCCCGGCGGGCTGCTGGAGGAGGCCGTCGAGACCGCCTCGGCGTTCCTCGGCGAGGGCCTGGTCGTCACCTACGAGCGCCGCGGCGGACCGCCCGAGCGCCGCACGGTCACCCAGCCGGGCGACGTCGTGACCCCGCTGGTCGTCCTGGTCGACTCCGGAACCGCCAGCGCCGCCGAGGTCGTCGCCGGATCCCTGCGCGACCGCGACCGCGCGGTGATCGTAGGATCGCGTACCTATGGGAAGGGATCGGTGCAGGAGCCCGTCCGGCTGAGCGACGGCTCGGCGATCGAGCTGACCGTCGGTCGCTATCGGACCCCGAGCGGCCGTAACCTCGACGGAGCGGGGATCGACCCCGACGTGGCGGTCTCCGCCGATCGCCCGCCCAGAGAGGCCGAGCAGCGCGCCAAGTCGGTGCTGCGCGGCCTGCTCGCGACATTGCCGGACAAAAATCGAGGCTGAACGACGTGTCACGTGAGACCGGGCGAAAGCTCATCGCGCAGAACAAGCGCGCCCGTTACGACTACCACATCGACGACACGTGGGAGGCGGGCATGGTGCTGATGGGCACCGAGGTCAAGGCGCTGCGCGCCGGCCGCGCGTCCCTCACCGACGGCTACGCCCACGTCATGGACGGCGAGGTGTGGCTGGAGAACGTCCACATCCCCGAATACACCCAGGGCACCTGGACCAACCACGCGCCCCGGCGGCGCCGCAAGCTGCTGCTGAACCGGCGCGAGATCCAGAAGATCATCGCCAAGTCGTCCGAGCCCGGCTGGACTCTCGTCCCCATGTCGCTGTACTTCAAGGACGGGAAGGCCAAGGTCGAGATCGGGCTGGCGCGTGGTAAGAAGTCCTACGACAAGCGCCAGGCCATCGCCAAGCGCGAGGCCGACCGGGAGATGCAGAAGGCGGCGGCCGCCCGGTTCAAGAGACGGTGAAGGGTGCCGATGACCAAGCGAGCCCGGTTCCGGGGGTTTCCGGCCCGCAGGACGATCTCGGTGGCGGCATGCGCGTTCATGGTCGCCGGCGGCGCGTCGGGCTGCTTCGAGCAGCCCTCGGCGATGCCGACCGTCCGTGACTTCCTGATCGCCTGGCAGGTCGGCAACTACAAGGCCGCCGCGCGGCACACCACCGGCGCCGACCGCGAGGCCGTGGCCAACGCCCTGGGCCAGGTCCGCGGCCAGCTCGACGCCATCACCCTCAAACTCGCCATGGGCACCCCCGTGAAGCCCGGCACCACGCACGACGTCAAGGCCATCGAGAAGACGGGCGACACCGCCGTCGCGCGCTTCTCCGTCACGGTCGACCTCGGCGAGAACGGCGAGCCCTGGACGTACAACAGCCTGCTGAACCTCAAGCGCGAGGGCCGCAAGTGGAAGGTCATCTGGAAGCCGTCGATCATCCACCCGGAGCTCAAGGAGGGGTACCGTCTCGCGGTCGTCTCCACCGTGCCCACCCGCGCGCCCGTCCTCGACTCCGCCAATAAATCGCTCATCGGCAACGTCCTGGCCGACGTCGTCGGCGTCATGCCCGGTCAGCTCAAAGATCCTCAGCGGACGGTCGACGCGCTGGTGAAGGCCACCAAGATCGAGGGAGGCCGCCGGCTGGACGGCGAGCGCCTTCTCGGCCGGGTGCGCTCGGCGCCGCCCGAACGGTTCCTTCCCCTGCTGACCCTGGAGCGTCCCGAGCACAACGGGCTGATCCAGCGGCTGAGGACCGTCCCCGGCCTGGTGCTCAAGAGCGGCCTGGCCCCGATCAACCCCCAGCTCGCCGTCGAGACCGTCGGCGACCTCGGCCCCGCCACCGCCGACCGCCTCCAGCAGGTCGGCGCGCCCTACCAGCCGGGCGACACCATCGGCGTCGGCGGCCTCCAGCTGCTCCAGCAGCGCCGCCTGGCCGGCACCCCCACGGTCACCGTGGTCGCGCAGGACCAGCAGGGCGTCGCGCGCAAGGAACTGCTGCACCGGGACGGCGAAACGCCCAAGCCCGTCCACACGACCCTCGACCGCATTGTCCAGCCGCGTGCCGAGGCCGCGCTCTCCGACTTGAAGATCCCCGCGTCCCTGGTCGCCATCCGCACCACCTCGGGCGAGATCCTCGCCGTCGCCAACCGTTTCAGCGGCGGCAAGAACCTCGGCCTCGAAGGCGAGTACGCGCCCGGCCTGACCTTCGGCATCATCTCCAGCGAGGCCCTGCTCAACGGCGGCATGAGCCGCAACACCAAGACCGACTGCCCCGCCAGCGTCAACGTCGCGGGCAAGACCTTCACCACGGCCCAGGCACGCGGCAACCGCACCCTGGAGTCGAACTTCGCCTACTCCTGCGCCACCACCCTCGCCCAGCTCAGCACCCGGCTCAACGCCGGCCAGCTCACCAGCGCCGCGTCCCTGTTCGGCCTGGGCAAGGAGTGGAACCTGACGATCCCGGCCTTCTCCGGGAGCGTCCCGGCGCCTGCCAACGACGCCGACAAGGCCGCCACCATGATCGGCCAGGGCCGCGTCCGCGTCAGCCCCCTGTCCATGGCCCTGGTCGCCGGCGCGGCGGCAACGGGCACCTGGCGTCCTCCTTACCTCCTGAACGACCCCCGATCGCCCCTGAGCCCCGCTCAGCCGCTCCCGGGCCCGGTCGCGTCCGAACTGACTAAGCTCATGCGCCGCTCGGTGACGATAGGCACGGCCAACGGCGCCAACGTCAAGACGACGAGCCCCGTCCACGGCGTCATGGCCGTGGCCGACCAGGGCACGCCCGGCAAGACCGTCTCCTGGTTCGTCGGCTACCGAGGCGACATCGCCTTCGCCATCGCCGTCGAGGGCCGCGTCAACGCCGCCAAGCTCGCCGCCCGCTTCCTCACCGGCACCGTCTCGCCCACCCCCATCAGCAACCGTTAGCATTTTGTGATCTCTTTAAGTCCTGTCCGCAACCCCCGTTAGGGTCCCGTGCGTCTTTATAGGTGACTGGGACTCCGCTCGGGGGGTTGCGGACCCCAGTCGCCGTGATGAGACCAGAGCCTCGTCTCGGGGGAGGCTCTGCCGTCCGGACCGGCCCGACCCTGCCGGTCGGCCCCGGCGGGCAGCGACCACCTCGCCGCCCGCCGGGGCGTCACTCCCCACCCCGGCCCCCACACACCCCCGCCACCCGCGCGCTCCGCCCCTCGCCCGCCTCCGGCGTCCCGCTCACCTGGCTCCGCGCCCACACGCCCCGTCCGGCGCCCACGTCTCGCACCCCCTCGCCTGGCTCTGCACCTCGCGCCCACTCGCCCGCACGCCGTGGCCCGTCCCCCACCCGCCCGCCTGGGTACGCGCCAATCGGCGCGGGAGGTCCGTCGACGTGATGCCAGCCTCCTTGGAGCGAGCGCCGGAGCCCGCGAACAAGCACGAGCCCAGGCGAACGCGAACGCGAGGTTGTGCGGGACTGGTCGACGGGCGGCTAGGGGACGGTGGACGCGACACGGGCGTTAGCGGGCGGGCTCGGATGCGAGCGCGCGGCAGATGGGACAGACACAAATGCGGGTGGGCTCTCACGCAAGGTGCCGATCGGCGTAAGGGCTGTGATTGGGCCCGCGCGGCGGGGTGCGACCGCCACGGGCGCAGGGTCGGGGGCGGACGAACTTAGATGTGAGTAGACACGGGGCGCTAATGCTTGCGTGAGCGCGCGTTGGTGAGAGGGTCCGCGGGCGCTGGTGGCGCGCACCCAGGCAAGCGGTGGGGGCACGGCGTGCGAGCGCGGGAGCGGAGCCAGGCGAATGGGACGTCGGACGTGGGATGCGCGTGAGTGGGCTCGGGGCGCGGAGGCAGGCGTCCGGGCGCGCGGGGCGGGGGCGCGAAGGCAGACGGGCGGGCGTGGGGTGCGGCGGCGGAGCTACCGCACGGGAGCCCATGGCCACGCGGACGAGGAAACGCCCGGGCAGGGGCACGGGAATCTCGTTGGCGTTGGCCGCGTTAACCTTGTAGCGTCGTCTTGCGGACACTCCGGTGACCGTTTTGACAACTCAACATGGGGGTGACCGGCTTCGACTTCGGTAGGTCGAGCCAGGGGAAGCGGGCCGAGGGTTGCTGTTGTGACCTCGTTAATCCTGTGACAGCAAACCTATAACTGCCAACAAGAAGCAGTCCGAGTTCGCTCTCGCCGCCTGAGGCGAGTAGCGACTCTGTCAGCCCGGGAGAGTCTCCGACTCGGGACCTGACATCATCAGGAGGCTCCACCCACCGGCCCGGTCGCGGGGTCGGTGGGGACACCAAACAGCGACTGAGCCCGTCGGTGACACGCCTGCGTGAGCACCGGGGCTGAGAAAACGTTAAGCAGGCTGCGCCCGGAGAAGCCCTGTCTCATCACCGAAGGACGCGGGTTCGATTCCCGCCACCTCCACCAGATCAAATGACCGCTGACCTGCGCATACAGGTCAGCGGTCATTTGTTTGTCAAGGTCATGGACGCACCGTGGACACACGAGGCTTCCGCGGAGCCTTGGGGGAGTCGGCAAGCCACGACCCGGAAGGGGAGTGTCGTGGCGACGATCGACCGCCGCACGAGCAAGTCAGGCAAGGTCACCTGGCGCGTCCGCTGGCGTGAGGGAGGGCTTCGCACTGGACGCTCAGATAGTGAGACCTGTGATTCCAAGGATGACGCCCGCGACTTCGCCGCGCTGGTTCGGCTAGCGGGGGAGCGAAGACCAGAGGGCTACCCCAAGGGGTGCCGGGGGCTGAGGCCGCTTCCGGCGCAGGAGCCAGCGGCCGAACCGGAGACGTCTGCTCCGACCTTCGGAGAGGTCGTGGAGGAGTACCTGGCCACCCTTGTCGACGCCGAGCCGCGGACACTGGCGGAGTATCGTCGCGACTACGCGACTCACATCGCGCCGGCAGTGGTGGTGCTGCCAGGGGAGCGACGGCAGGGCCGCTGGGCGGGCTGCCGATCGATGAGCGCGCAGACGCCGATCTCTGGCAGGCATGGGTCGGCTACATGCGGGCTATACGGCGAAATGGAGGCGTCGATGAGCGAGTGCGAAGTGTTTCAGTTTCTAGCGTGGCGGTGGGACGTCACCAAGGCCAAGCAGCTCGCTACCGACTTGCCGATCCAATAACTCGACCCGCAGTCATGGTCCGGTTGGTTGGATGCGATCGCCCTCGATGAGGAGCACATCCCCAGAGCCGATCTGGAGCGACCGATCATCGCGGTGCGAATACGCGAAGCTGATGGCTCAGCGATGATCATTGATGGCTGGCATCGCATCGCCCGAGCTCAGCGAGAGGGCGTCCCCAAGGTGCCGGTCGCCAACCTGGACGAAGACCAGGAACAGCAAGTACGAATCTTCGGCGGAGACAAGGACCTCCACCCACGCTGAACGAAGCGCCTCCGTTGCCGTGTGGGCCCGCCTGCGAAGACGGGGTAGCCCCTGCGCCGTTACTTGAGGTTGTCGAGGATTCCAGGAGGGGTGGGCCTTCGAGGAACTCTTGGTCGAAGGTGGGGCCCAGTACTGGTACGTCCCGGTCACCAGCGTATCGAGGTGTCCGGCACGGCTCCTCGGCGTCGTGGTGGCGGGCTCGGGATCTGAGATCGGCTGCGATGCTCAGAATGGTCGACCAGCGTGGTCGGGTGGAGGTCACCCTGTGCGGGTAAGGTCGGCCAGTTCGGCGAGCATCTCTGAGGCCGTCAACGGGTCCAGATCTCCGGGTGCGGTGAACCGGACCGAGCCGAGGCCGATCTCCTTTTCGGCGTCGACGTGGCCGACGGCGATGTAGTCGTCGAAGGAGATTGAGACGTACCCGCCGCCTGGCAGCCCGCGAGAGGTCGAGCCCTGGATGCCGGCGTCCTGCGGAGCCTCGCGCTGCCATCCGCGTCGCTCCAGATCGAGGATCTTGCCGAGTGCAACGGTGCCTCCCTCGAAGCGGGCCAGCTCGCCAGTCCGGCGTTCCTGTTCGGTAAGCGTGTAGACCGGGCGGCCAAGCTGTGGGAACGGCTGCAGGATCTCGTAGTCGGCGAAGACCTCGGCCCAGGCCTGTACCCCATTGCTCAGATCCAGTGGATGTGCGATGCCGATCCGGGAGGGAGAGAGAGCGAACGCGTCATCCCCGGCGTCGGCAAGGGTGCCGTCCTCAGTGACACGGAAGGAGGTGTCGTCGCTCAGCCACACGAGTCGACGGGCCAGGTGGCCCAGAAGGGGATGGGAGACGAAGAAGGTCTGGAACTCGGTGACCGTCCAGCGTCGTCGCCCCACCATGGCGTCCTCCAGGCGCCGGATCTGGTCGGTGGCGACCGTCCGGACGTCCCTCTTCAGCGCCGCGAACCGTTTGTAGGCGGCCGCCGCCTGCTCCTGGTCGTCCTTCACACCGGGTTTGGGCAGGGATTTGCGCCGCTTGCCATCCTGATCCAGCACATACGGCTTGAGCTGTTCATCGAAGCCGACCGTGAAGCGGCGCGGGCCGTAGTCGAGGGACAGGCTCCCCTTGGCGTCCAGGCCGAAGTCGGGCACCAGCCGGTCGGCGAGCTGATCGGGCGTCAGCTCCAGCGCCGCCGCGATCTCGCCGATCTTGGCCCTGGCCTTCGTCCTGAGCGCCCTGAACTTCACCTTCTCGGCGATGCCGTGCAGGTGCATCAGCGCGACGTCGGTGCCGATCTCGGCGAGGACGTCCAGGCCGGTGGCCGCCTTGACGTGCGCGCTGCGTCCGGGCCAGGTGCGGATCAGCGGCGCGAGCCGACGGACGGTCTCGTCGTCGCCGAGGCGGCCGAGCTGGGTGAACGCCCAGCCGTCCCGCGACGGTGATCCAGCCGTCTCCCAGAGCTCGTACAGCCGCCAGGAGAACTCGGCGAGCGAGTCGTGATCACACGCCTCGTCAACCATGTCGAGACCGGCGTACCAGTTGCCGGGCTTGGAGATCGCCAGCATGGTGAGCAGATGACGGACGGCGCCGGCGGGCAACGCACGCTTCGTCCCGCGCAGGCGGATCTGCGGGAGGACGGCCGGCTCCGCCCAGTCACCGATCTTCGGCATACGCGCGGGAAGGATCTCCAGGGGGTCGGTGTTCAGAAGCGACTCGATCGCGTCCGCGACGCCGTAGGCCCGAGCCACCTCGAGAACCGGGTCGGCCCCGACCTTCGAAGCGATCAGCAACAGTGCCGTCCCGGCGTTGTGGCGTGCCTTGCCCGCCTGGCCGATGGCGTCCGGGACGAGCAGGTTCGCCGCGGCGAGGCCATGCCGGGCGAACCACTCCTCTGCGACCGGGCGGGCCGTTTTAGGCCGGGTCAGCCAGCCTGCCATGAGCCGAGCGATCTCAAGGGTGAGGAACGGCATGAGGATCTCGCCGTTGTCCACCGGTCTGCCGGTCGCGGCTTTCAGCAAGGGCGGCAACGCCTCGAGTTCGAAGCGGGCGGCGATGACCCTCAGCCAGGTCGAGGCCTTCCAGAAGTGGGTGTCGGGGATCCAGTCGGACAGGAACGTGCGCACCTGTCCCGCTGGGGCCTCGACGAACATCTTGAACTGCAGATATGGCGGCAACTGCCCGGCGTGGAACAGATCGACGAGGTCCCCCGCGGTCTGGTTGTCGTGCCAGTCCCCAGAGTCGTGCGCCTCCGCCCATTCCTGGCGTTCTCGGTGCCTCCAGATGACCGTGGGCTCTGCCAGCGGCGTCAGCCGGGTGGTGACGGCGCGTTCCTTCGAAGTCCGTTCGCGGGTCCAGGGAGGCGAGACCAGCACGGCCGGGAGGGAACCGGCGGATGCCTCTTTCATCCGCACTTCCTCCCGCCGGACTTTGGTAACGGCCGCGAGCGCCTCGACGGACAGGCCATCGACGTCGAGCCCGGGTTCGGTGAGCAGATGCGTCTTCAGAAGACCGGTCGCGATCTTGCCGGCCTTGGAGGTACCTGTCGCGGCCTCGGCCAGAATCCGCAGAGCTCGTACAGGGAAGCGCTTCATGGCCTTCAGCGCCGCGGCCTGCACGTACTTGTGATCGAGCCGCTCCACCATGGCGGCGAAGGCCTCGTCGGTGGGAAGAACGCCCAGCGCGGCGAGGATCTGCTTGCGGCCGTCGGCGCGATGGTAGGCCTCGTCGAGAGCTTCGACCAGGGCGGGCGTGAGCGCCGGGCCGATGCCCTCCACCATCGTCACGAGCACCTCAAGGTCGTAAGCCATCCAGCTGACGCGCGTCCAGGAACCGAGCCGGTTGAGCTGCTCCACCGACCCCAGAGCGCACATCAACGCCCATTGGACGTACTTCTCACAACCTGAGTTCGGAGGGGCCGCACAGCATTCCTCGACCCACTCTGTGCGTGTCGGCATCAGGTAGGAGACGACAACCCGCTGCACCGGAGTATCGCGGTGGCCGGCCAAGCGCCGCTCTGTCTCGGAGTATTCCCGCTCATCAGCGATGGCGAGCAGCGAACGCACCCGGCGCATCCCCGCGCGGCCCGTCGAGTAAAAGAACAGGTGATCGTCGGGTTTCGCGAAACGGATCACCCACACGCGCTGTTTCGGATCAGGATGCGAAATCCAGCAGTCCACATCGAGTCGCGACTGCTCAGCAAGGGCGCAGGCGGCGAAGGCCAGACCGTGCTCGGCGATCCACGCCTCGGTGAACAGGGCGTATCCCTCTTTGTAATCGCCGTATCGCCCTTCCCATCGGTTGATGCAGATTTCCGCGAGCACAGCCGCGCCCTGCGGGTTCGTCTCCCCCCGCAGGTGTGCCCGAGCTTGCTCAACAAGCCCGGGAACACTGTTGGGGTGGCTGAGAACGGCCTCCACGAACCGCTCATGGCGCCGCATGAGATCACGCACAGCCTCCGGAGCGGTGGCGTCGACCTCGGCGAGCGGCACCCCAACGCCGCCTCGGCGCGGATGCAGGCGCCCGCGCCAGACAGGCGGGATGACCAGTGTGTCCTCGTCCGCCAGCACGTCTGCGTTCATGGCGCCACACCGTACGACAGGGCTCTGACAAACCCGTCATGCGCGGAAGTTCTTGTGATGGGCGGCACGTCGACGGCAACCTGTTCGAGGACCGCGCGGCAGGCCCTTCACCTGGCGGCGACGTTCGGCCTCGTCCCGAGTCCGCCACCCGCTACGCCGAGAACGCTTGCCAACTCCTCACCACCACCGCTGACAAAATAGGACCCCGCCAGTTCCCACGAACCCAAAGGTCAAGTCGATGAGGTCCTGGCGCATCGCCTTCATGCTGGCTAAACCCCCGGCTCCGCCGCCACCGATCGCCGAAATCGATCCGCTGGCCGACCCGTCCCATCGCCGCCAGCACTACTACTCATCTGTGCCGACAGGGTCGGCATGACGGCCGCCGATCCTGATCACCACGCCCTGGTCGAGATCGATCACACGACTGCCTCCCCGCAGCCGACACATGTGAGCGTGAGCCGCATGCCGCCGTGTTCGTACCTGCGCCCACGTGGCCACCAGCGTGACGACACCGGCGGCCACTTGCACCAGCGATACCACCATCGACACCAGATCCATTCCGGTTTCCCCTTCCCGCCCGCACCATTGACGCCTGGATGACGCTCAAGAGGGTGACGGGCCTTCATGGGTAAGAGGCGGCAACTCATGATCGTTGGGAAGGTGGCGGTGAAGATCTTTTCCCGTCTCGGAAGCAGGTCCGGCACACACGTGCGTCGCCGGAGTCTCCGAGGGGCGCCGCCCCGAACTGGTCCTGGCCGTCCCCGCGCCCCGGCCGGGCTGGCGGATGGAGAGTTTGCGTGAACCCCCCCGCTCGGCGACGAGCATGTTGGTCTTGCGACCACGGATGTGCCGGCCACCCATGCGGTGGCCGGTCTGCGGTCAGTTGCCTGGCGGCTGGGCCATCGTTGGGTGGAGCCCCGAGTCGCGCGGGTCAGGGTTGGGTGTTTGGCTGGTTGATGCGTTGTTGGAGTTGGGTGTTGATGCGTTGGGCTTCGGCGAGTTGGTCTTCCAGGATGATGATGCGGCAGGCGGCTTCGAGTGCGGTGCCTTGGTCGATGAGGTCGCGGGCGCGTTGGGCTAGGCGTAGTTGGTAGCGGGAGTAGCGGCGGTGGCCGCCGGGTGAGCGTTGTGGGACGAAGAGTTTGGCGGTGTCTAGGCCGCGGAGGAAGCCTGGGGTGACGTCGAGGAGTTCGGCGGCTCGGCCCATGCTGTAGGCGGGGTAGTCCTCGTCGTCGAGTTTGTCGTTCAGTTTGGTGTCGGTGTCGGTGTCGGTGTCGGTGTTGTCGTGTTGGGGTTGGTTGGGGTGTGGGGTGGTGCCGGTCTGGGCCGGCTGGGGTGCTTTCACAAAGCCTTCCGTACTGTTGTGGTGGTGGGTGTGGGGTGTTGTGGGGACGCGAACGGGGCCCCGGCGCCAACGGCGCCGGGGCCTTGAGGTACAACACCATCTATCCGGCGCTGTGGCCGGTCCTTGTCCGCGCCGGCCGTGTTGGGCGGGGGCGCGGGGATCGCGGATGCGTGACCGTAGACCACCGTCCAATCTGTGGGGCTGCGGTACCCGCGCGGTGTGACTGGAGCCCGCGACGGGCGATCCCGATGGTGCCGAGAACCTCCCTTCTGTTCTTGCTTTCCTGCGTTGTTTTCTTCGCTTGCGTTTGCGTTGCCTGCGGCCCGTTGGCCGCCGGGCGCTGGACCGGCTGCCGGAGTCCCTTCTCTTGCGTTGACCCCGGCACGTCCGGTCTGCGCTATCCACTTCACCGGGCAGTTCGTCCTCTGCCGCGTCTGATGGACTTGTTCTTCGTCGATGACAGGAACAGTACCTCACCCGGCCGCGAATATCTACCTCGGGCAGTGGAGGTTTTCGGAGATCGGTGGCGGTGATTGTCTCCGGTCGACGTGCGGCCAGGCTCGCCGGGGGCGGGGGCAGACCGGCGGGCTGAGGTTTGGGTCTTGGTGGCGCGGTGGGGCGCTTGTCTTGGTGCGGGGAGCCCGCAGCCTTGGGGCTGCGGGCTCGTTGTTTGGGGGTGGGTTAGCAGCGGCCCACGTTTACCGGGATGGAGACGAAGTTTCTGGTCGGGCTGCCGTTGCGGGACCACTTGAGGACGGTGCGGTATTTGTGGTTTCGCTTGCAGCCTTCGAGGTCCGTTCCGGTTCTGAGGTAGCCGTTGCCGCCCTTGATGGTGCTCCTGGAGACCTCTCGCCAGCCGTTGGGGGAGGAGCGTTGCAGGATCACCAGGATCTTGCCCCCGCCGCTGCCTCCCAGGGAGCCGTAGCCTCGCAGGCGGTTGTGCTTGCGGTCGAGGTTGATCCATGCGCACGGGTGGGGCTTTGAGCCGCAGCGCAGGCCCAGGTAGGTGTCGACCTGGGTGGTGGCCGGTGCTTCGGCCGTTGCCGGGGTGGGGGCCGCTGCGACGACGGCCGCTCCGAGGAGTGCCGTGGTCATCGCGAGATTGAGTTGCTTCACCATCGTTCCCTTCGTCCCTTGGGCGTCGGGTGGTCCGGCGCCGTTGGAACGCAAGGTTGTGCGGTGTGGTGGGCTCGATGCAGCAAACTCGGGCCGAGTCGGGCCGACTCGGGCGGGTGTCGGGTGGTCTGACTGAAATTGGTCAAGTGGGTGCCGCCCGGTGGGCGGTTCTGAATGATGTGCTTCGTGCAGACTGACGGCATTCCCGCGGAGATCACGGATCTTTGGGATCGGGTCAGGGACGCGCTTGCGGCCTGTGGCGATCCTTCGCCGCGCGACATCGATCGGCTTGCCGCGTCCTGTGGGTTGCGGCTGCCCTCAAGCACGGTGGAGGGCTGGTTCAAGTCCTGGTCCGTGGTGCCTTCGTGGGAGAAGTTCGACAGCCTGGTCAAGGCGCTGGGCGCCGAGCAGGATCTGGACTGGCGGGCGCTTCACGGCGCCGCGCAGCGTGCCGATCGGCAGCGGAAGGCGAGCGGGCGTCGCCAGGCCGATCGGCGGCCTGAGCCGTCGCGGACGGTCGCGGAGCTGGCCGGGACGGGCGACGATCGGGTTCGGGTCTCCGCTGAAGTGACCAGCGTTCCGCCGATCAGCGCCAAGATCACGCATCGGATCGACCGGACGAGTGTCACCGTGACGGCGGTGGCTGCGTTGGTGGTGATCGCTGCTGTCGCGGTGTTGTTGAGTGCGTTTGGCGGCGCTTCGGGAGAGCCGGAGGTTCGGGGGGCGCGTGAGGGGGTGACGCCCAGTTCTCTGGAGCCGTCGTTTGGGCCGCCTTCGGTGCCTGAGTGGCGGCCTCCTAGTGATGCTCAGTTGAGGGCGGTGCCGGGTGGTGTGCCGGGTGGGGTGGGCGCGCTCTATGTCGGTGACACGTTGGCTGTGGAGAATCAGAGGGTTGTGCAGTTCTTCGCCCACGGGCGTGGGCGGGTTCGGGTTACGGCTGTGGCTTATCGGGACGCGGCGGTTTGCGATTATCTTGCTGGACGGCCTGGGACGTTGGTTCCGGGAAGGCATCGGCTGGGCGAGTTGGTGAAGGCTCATAAGCCGCGTGTGATCGCGTTGCAGTTCTGGGGGTTCTCCACTCGTCGTTCTCCTTGTATGGCTGGGGCGTCTCCCGATGGGATGGCGTACGCCATGCGTTATGTGGACGACACGCGGAAGCTGGTGGAGGAGGTGGCCTCGGCCGCGCGGGAGGCGGGGATCGGGCGGCCTCGGCTGGTGTGGGTGTTGCAGCCGCCGGACAAGTCGCGTCCTGAACGTGTCCGGGCGCTTAACGAGCGGGCTCTTGTTCCCGTTGCCAGGGCGCATGGTGATTCGGTGGTGGACGCGGGCTCTCTTGTGAGTCAGGCGGCCAATGTGTTCGCGGCGGCACGCAAGCCCGATGATCGATATCGCTGGCTTCAGTTCCTGCCCTGCACGCGGCTGGAGCATCAGACGGGATATTGCACGCGAGGTTCGTTTGGCGGGACGATCATGGTTCATGCCGATGGGGAGGACTTTTCGTTCTGCCTGAATCCCGGCAGGGGGCCTTGTGTTGTTAAGTCTGCGGGGCTTGTTCGGTATAGCCGGGCTATTGCTCATGCGATCGTTCAGGCCGTTCGGTGATTCCTTTTCAGAAGATGCTGGAGGCTGAGGGGCCGAAGAGTTCGATTTCGGCTATGGCGACCTGTTTGTTGGTGGCGGTGGCGTAGGCGGATTCGATGGTGAATCGGATCTTGATGACGTCCTGGGCGCGGAAGGGGCGGCGTTGGCCGCCGGGGCCCTGGTCGAGGTTGAGGCTTCGGGTGGTCGTCTTGCCGTCCTTGGTGGTGATGGCGGCCTTGAGGCGGTGGGGGAGGGCCGACTGGGAGAGCTTGTCGGCCTTGGGGGAGACGCCCGGGGTGATGATCAGGTCGAGGAGGCGGGCCGGTTCGTCGAAGTGGGCCTCGATCCATTCGCCCTTGGCCGATTGGGGCACCCCGGGGCCCCACCAGGTGTTGTTGTGCTTGTCGAAGAGCAGCTCTGGTTTGTGGGCCGGGTAGAAGCGCGAGGCGGTGACGCGGTCGGGGGCGAGGGGTGCGCGCTTGGCGAAGTGGTCGCGGGTGGCCTGGATGGCGTCCGGTGCCTGTATCGCCAGGGTGATTAGCAGGGTGATGGCTACGGCGGCCATGAGGAAGGTCAGGACGTGGTCGAAGGCGCGCCGGAGGCCGGGACGGTCGCCCGCCCACGGGGTCTCGCCCGGGGAGTTCAGCAGGCGGCGCCACCACGGGCGCGGCTCGTCCTGGATTGACTCGCGGCGGGTCATGGGCATCGCGCAGCGGACGCAGAAGTTCCGGTCGGGACGGTTGGAGATCGCGCACCAGGGGCACGGCAGCCCGTTCACGTCGCCGGGCTCCGGGGCGGGGGCCCGGACCTGCGGACGGTCCGCGAGCGGTCGGCCGGGCAGTACGGGGGTGGCTTGTTGCTGCGGGCGCTGTTGCGGGTCGGCGACGGGGACGAGCAGCGAGTGGGCGCGTTCGGCCGACATCTCCTCGTCGCGCCCGGTGGGGACGGTCGGTTCGTGGTCGGCCGGTGCGACGGGCTCGGTCACCGTCCAGCTCAGGACGGCGCCGCAGGCTTCGCAGAACGACTGGCCGGGTTCGGCCCGGGTTCCGCATTCGGCGCAGTTCTGGGAGGTCATCGCTCCGGGGTCCTTTCGGCGGTCACCGTGACCGTGTAGGGCATGTGGGCGGGGCGGGCGGCCGCGACCAGGGCGTTCAGGCGGT
Source organism: Spirillospora sp. CA-294931 (assembly GCF_050946795.1). GTDB lineage: Bacteria > Actinomycetota > Actinomycetes > Streptosporangiales > Streptosporangiaceae > Spirillospora. The sequence continues at coordinate 7,888,133 of NZ_CP192006.1, read as the reverse complement.
GCTCGTCGGCCGGGCCGGGATCGGGGAGGCGGAGCGTGACGCGCAGGTGCGGGCGGTGCTCCCCGGGGAACGGGCCGAGCGGACGGGCGCTCCAGGCGGCGCCGCCGCTGTCGGAGATCTCCGGCTCCACGCCGAAGGCCAGCCAGATCGCCTCGGCCAGTCCCTGCCGGGTGCCGCGGATCCGGTGCAGGTGCGAGGCGGCCACGGCGGCGCGCAGCCGCGTCTCGGGTTCGCTGCCGTCGATCTCGGCGCCGACCCAGTCGGCCAGCCAGCGGGCGAAGTCCAGGGGGGCCAGCGCCGGGTCGAAGTAGACGGGCAGGCAGTCCAGGACGTTCAGGATCGGCGCGATCACCTCGTCGAGCCCGGCCACGAAGCGCTGCGCGAGGTCGTCGTCGGCGAACACCGCGGGCAGCGTCGGCCCGATCGGGGCGGACGAGCCCAGCCCGTCCACGGAACCTCTCACGACGTGCCCCCGAGCACCCGGACGCGGTGGTCGAAGGAGAAGACCAGGGCCGGGGCCTCCAGGGCGATGCGGTCCTTGGCCTCGCCGCGCTTGCCCGTCAGCGGGTCGGCGGGGTGCAGGTCGACCTGGTCGACCAGTTCCACGCCCGGAACGCGTTGCAGGACCGCGAAGACCTCGCCCGCCTGGACGGGACGGCCGAACGGCCAGCCGGAGCCGTCGGCGCCGCCCGTCAGCGGGTCGAGGTGGCGGTAGAGGGCGTCGTGCGCCTGCCGCCGCACCCGGTCGGTGTCCACGCCGCGGAAGGCGTGCACGGTCGCCACGACGGTGACGCCCTGGTAGAACGGCGGCCCCACGGCGATCCGGGTGCCGATCAGCCGGCGCTCGTCCAGGTGGCGGGTGATCCGCTCCAGGAGGGCGTCCCCCGGGACGAGTTGTTCGAAGCGGAGCCGCCCCCCGGGGTCCGGGACGGCCTGCGGCACCACCAGAACCCGTACCGCGTAGGACCCGTGCTCGCTCTCCGGGCCTTCCAGGCACGTGATGCGCGCAGTCTCGGGGGCCGCGCGGCGGGCCAGTTCCTCGTAGTCGCGCAGCGTCACGGCGCGTTCCTGGGCGCGCAGGGTGATGGGCGCCCTGATCTTCGCCTCGTCCACGGTCTCCCCGTCGACCCCGCCGCGCGCCGCCTCGCGGTTGACGACCCTGGTGACATACGGGATGGACGTCCGCAGCACCTGCACGGCGCCGCGGGCCACGTTGCCCGCGTGGCCCCCTCCGGTGCGGTAGCGCAGGGCCCGGACGACCGCGTCCTTCGGGGCCACCGCGCCGTACTGGCGCAGGGTGCCGTCGGGTTCGCGGACGGACGGGCCGAACGCGATCTCGCCGGTGGTGGCCTCCAGCGTGATGTGCCGGTCGTCCGGTCCGGAGGAGGCGAAGTCCGGGACGACGCGCCAGTCGCGCCAGCCGTCCTGCTCGGCGGTCTGCAGCAGCAGCGGCGGGTCGTCGCCGACGACGGGCGCGTGTGCGAGCCGCAGCCGCTGACCCGGGAGCCCGGTGGATTCGCCGAGCATCTCGTCGTGGACGGTCTCGGCGTGCACGGCTGGGGCGGTGCCGCCGGCCGTGAACGCCTCGGCGGACCGCACGGTCGGGGACGTGGTGTAGAAGGGCTGGCCGGGCAGGGCCTCGGTCGTCCGGCAGCGCAGCCAGCCCGCCTCCAGCCCGCCCGAGCGGGACAGGACGTGCCCCCCGGGGACGTGCAGCACGACGTCGCCGGGACGGTTGAGGCCGCCGGTCTCGTCGCGGTCGACCTCGCACTCCCGCCAGCCGTCCTCGGTCCACGCCTCCCAGACCAGCGGCGGCTGGCGCGGGTCCACGCCGACGCCGTCCACCCGGCTGTCCAGCTCCAGCGCCACCGCGCAGTGCGGCACGGCCGCGCTCAGCCCGAACAGCAGGCAGTCGCCGGGCACCGGCGACTCGGTGAAGCAGAGCACGTCCTTGCCCTCGGCCAGGTCGGCGGTCCGGTCGGCGACCGGGTGACCGTTGCGCTGCACCACCAGATGGCGCAGCGAGCACGGGACGACCGGCAGTTCGCGCTCGGTGGCGAAGACGACGGCCTCCTCGCTCTCGGTGCGCAGGGTGGCGACCTCGGTGCCCACCGGCATCAGGACCGTCTCCTCCTGCGGCGCCGACAGCCAGAACGTGACGTCGGTGCGCGCGGCCGTCGGCGGGAAGAGCGTGATGCCCACCAGATCCAGGAAGGCCAGGTGGTTCTTGTCCGGAACCCGGTTGAGCCGGTACACGATCTGGTCGGCCATGTGGGCGACGGTCTCGATCAGCGTGACGCCCGGGTCGGAGACGTTGTGGTCGGTCCACTCCGGCGCGCGCTGCTGGATGTAGCGCTTGGCGTCGTCGACGAACTGCTGGAAGCGCCGGTCGTCGAGGTTGGGGGAGGGCAGGGCCATCAGCGGTCGCTTTCTGGAGAGGGGCCGGACGCGCCCGGCTCCTCGTGGGACGGGATGACGTAGAAGGGAAAGACCAGGCTGCGGGGATTGCTGGTGCCGCGGATCGAATAGCGCACGTCGATGTACAGCACGCTCTGCTCGGCACCGGCGGTGACGTCCACCTCGTGGACCTCGATGCGCGGCTCCCACCGGTCGAGGCTGGCGTACACCTCGTGCTGGATACGTCCCGCGGTGGCCTCGTTGACCGGGGCGAACACCAGGTCGTGGACGGCGCAGCCGAACTCCGGGCGCATCTGCCGCTCGCCCGGCGCGGTGGCCAGCACCAGCCGGATCGCCTCCTCGATCTCCCGTTCCCCGCTGACCAGCGCGATGCCCCCGGTGGGCCCGATGCGCAGCGGGAACGCCCAGCCGGACCCGACGAACTGCTCGGCCATCACACGTCTCCTTCTCCCGGCGAACCCGTCACGGCAGCGGGTAGGGCTTGCTGTTGACCATCACCACGCCCTGCAGCATGAGCGTGGCGGCGCGCAGGCCGATGTTCGCGATGGTGTTGACCTGGACGGTGCCGCCCGCGGTCAGCGTCGCGGCGCCCACCGCCTTCAGGCTCAGCGCGCCCATGGCGTCCACGGTCACCGCGCCGGACAGCGACTTGAGCGTGACCAGGCCACGGCCCGAGATGTCCAGCGGACCGCCGCTCCTGATCGTCAGCCGTCGCGCGGCGCTCAGGGTCAGGTCGGTACCGGCCTCCACCGACACCGAACGTCCGCCCTTGATGCTGACCGCGCCCCTGCTGTCGACGGTGATCTCGGTCTCCGCCCGGTCCAGGTTGACCACGAGCTTGCCGTCGCCGCTGGCCAGCCGGACGCCCTTCTTGCCGCCGGTCCGCTGGCTGAGCAGGTCGAGGCGGTTGCCCTCGCGGTCGGAGACGGTGTGCCGGGACGCGCGCTGCCGGGCGCCGTCGTGCAGCGGGACGTCCGGCACCTTGGTCGGCTTGTCCTTGCCGTTGTAGAGGCCGCCGATGACATACGGGTGGTCCAGGGCGCCCCGGTCGAACCCGACGAGCACCTCGTCGTCCACGTCCAGGGGGAAGATCGAGCCGCCGCGCCGGCCGCCCAGCTGCGTCACCCGCGTCCAGTCGCTGACGTAGGCGTCGTCCAGCCACGGGAACCGGAGCTTGACCCGTCCCTGGCGGAGCGGGTCGCGCACGTCGGTGACCAGGGCGTTGACGATGCCCGGCAGGTTCAGGCCGCTCCGCGCGCCGCCGCCTCCGGACGCCAGCCCGTACAGCGAGCGCCACTGCCGGCCGCTGACGGTGACCCACGACTCGTAGTGCTTGCCGTCGCCGAAGACGTGCCGCACCGAGGTGGCGGTGTACTTGCCCTCGAAGGGCTCGCCGACGTCGGCGAGGGTCACCGGCAGGCCCGGCCGGAGCTCGGGCGTGCCGCGCACCGCGACCTCCAGTTCGGCGAAGGAGGACGTGACGTCGTCGGCGAGCGCGTCGGCGGCGAACTTCACCTCCGCCTGCCGGTCGAGCGGCGCCTGCGCCTCGACCAGCTTGGCGGCACCGAACGCGGCCGACACGGCGCCGGGCGTGGTCCCGATGCTGATCCCCGGATTGGAGCCGGCCGCCGTCGTCGCGGTGAGCTCCTTCTTGGCGGCGACGTCCCAGCCGCGCGCCTCGACCGTCCCGACCTGCTCGGCGGAGGTGACCGAGGCCCGCAGCCGCAGGATGTCGGTGCGGGCCTTCAGCACGAACGGGCTCTTCTCGGCGTCCATGCCGACCGGCGGGGCGCCCGACGCCGGGTCCGGCCGGACGAACCGGAACTTCCCCTTGGCGTCGACCGACATGACCATCTCGTTCTCCTCGGCGAGCCGACCGAGGAAGTCCCAGTCGGTCACGTTGGCCTGGCTGATGAACTCGTAGACCGTCTTGGTGGGCTCGATCCGTCCCACCGCGATCCCGGCCCCGGTGGCCAGCTTGCGGGCGATGTCGGAGGCGGACTGGTTGCGGTAGGCGGCGACCCGGCGCCGCCGCATCAGGCGGTGGCCCCGGTCGTAGCCGCGGACGACGGTGAAGGTGCCGGTGCCGTCGTAGTCGGCCTCCAGGCCGCAGACCTCGCCCGTGAGCAGCGGGTTGGCGGCTCCCTTGCCGTCGGCGATGGGGGTGATCAGCACCCGGGTGCCGAACTTGACCTTCAGCCTGCCCAGCAGCAGCCGCTTGGGGTCGCGGAACGTGAGCCGGAACGCCGCGGGCACACCGAGCCCCTGGTCGACCCAGCCCTCCACCAGCAGCGGCGCCAGGTCCCGAGGAAGCGCCTTGCCGCCCAGCTTGACGTTGACGACGCTGGAGTAGGCCGACTGCACCATCAGGGACGCACCTCCTCGGCGGCCGGAAGCACCAGCTCGGTCCCGCTCGGCAGCCGGGTCGGGTCGTCGATCCCGTTGGCCTCCGCGATCGCCCGCCACGCCGCCGTGTCGCCGTACTCGCGCCAGGCCAGCGACTGGAGTGAGTCGCCTGCCACCACCTGGTGCACGCGCTGTGCGGTCAGCGCACCCGAGGTCGGGTTCTGCCCCTTGGTCTTGGTGGGGATCTCGTGCAGCCGCACCTGGCAGGTCGCGCGGATCGGGACGCCGGTCGTCCCGAAAAGCGAGTACGCCGCGTCCACACTGCTGACGTACGCGGTGAAGCGCGCGGTGGAGAACGACCCCCACTGGAAGACCACCCACGGCGGCGACGGCTGCTTGGCCGCGATGCTCTTGGCGGTCACCTCGCAGCACTCCAGCAACGACTCCACCTTCTTCAGCACCGAGTTGCCGCCCGGCTTGGCCGAGGAGTCGAGGAAGATCTCCACGGTCATCTCGCGCGGCTCCGGACCCATGAACTCCGGGATCGACCCGTCCCGCACGGCCGCGGTCGGCGTCACCTTCCACTGGGCGCGGCGTCCGAGCGACAGCTGCGCCGGATTGAAGTCGAAGTCGAACGTCCTGATCAGGGCGCCCGGCGTGGTGCTCGTCCCGACCGGAGGCTGGTGGATGGCGAGGCTCGCCCGCACCAGGCTCTTCCCGGCCCCCCTGCTGCTTCCCCTGGCCATGCTCGTGTTTCTCCCTTCCGATCAGTCGGTGAAGCCGTGGTGGGCGATCTCCAGGACCTCCGTCGCGACGCCCGGACTCGACGGGTTCAGCGACGGCCCCTGCCAGCTGACCGGAAGCACGTCGATCAGCCCCCAGCGGGCCACCTCGGACCCGTCCGCGCGCAGCGCCGCGATCTGGGCGGTGGGACGGGTCACCCCGGTCGTCACCGAGGAGATCCACTTGGCGACCTTGGCGGTGTCGGGGGTGAGCGGCCGCGTCAGCCGGATGGTCGAGAAGGTCACGCGGGACGGCAGCTGCCAGACGAAACCGTTGTTGCCGCCCTCCTGCCGGTGCTCGATCTCCACCGTGGACGACAGCCCCTCGCACCCGTTGAAATATCCGAGGCTCTCGCCGTCGATGGTGAGGGTGAAGAAGATCGTGGAGCCCGGGTCGAGATCGCGGGACATCGAGGGGCCTTTCTGGAGGCGGGACCGCGCTCATCGGGCGCATGGACAGGGGACTACCGAGGGTCGCGGAGCCTGCCGATCCGCTCCCGATCGAGCCGCAGTTCGGTCCGGAGCAGCCGGGTGATCCGTCCGGTCAGCCGGTGCGTCAGCTCGTCGAGCTGGAAGTCCGTCAGGGCCCGCGGGTCGAAACCCCCGGCCGGAACCGCCACATAGCCGGGCAGGCCGCCGCCGGGCCCGCTCTCGGAGTACCCGGGCGGCGGCTCGCCCCGAGACCCCGATCCCGTCCCCGTGGTCGGTGGATCGGCGGCCGGAGCCCCGCCGTCCCGCTGGATGGTGAGCGGCGAGCGTGCCGCGTCCGGCTGGTTCACGGGCGCCGCCGCGAGGTGACGCTGGACCGTGGGGACCGGTGCGCCCTGCGGGGGCGCGATGTCGCGTTGGACGGGGAACGCTGGAGGCGCCGCGTCCGGCTGGTTCGCGGGCGCGGTGCCGCGCGGGGTCGCGAGTCGTGGGGGCACGACGTTGCGCTGGACGGTGAGGGGCGCGGCGGGTGGGAACGCGGCGTCACGCTGGGACGCGAGTGCCGGTGCGGATGGCTGGAGGCCGCCTGCGGGGGGCGCGGTTCGCCGCAGGGGCACGGCGGCGGCTCGGGTGTGCCGCTGCACCGGGGGGCGAGCAGCAAAGCGTTGCGCGGCGCGTACCGGCGCCTTCGCGGGACTGGCGGAAGGTGATGCGGTTTCGTTGACGGGTGGGGCCGAGCCGCTCGGAGTGGGGGCGATGCTGCGCTGGATGGGCGGCGGGCCCGCCGAGGTGCCCAGGCCGCGCTGGGCCTGGGGGCGCTCTACACCCGCACTCGGCTGCCCGACGGGCGGCCTCGGCGCGGCGGGTGGGAGCGCGCCGTCACGCTGGGGCGCGAGTGTCGGGGCGGGTGGCTGGAGGCCGCCTGCGGACGGTGCGGACACTGGACGCAAACGGGTGACGGGCACCGGGGCGACGCCGGGCGGGGTGCGGCGCAGGGGCACGGCGGCGGCTCGGGCGTGCCGCTGCACCGGGATGCGACCAGAAGAGCGTTGCGCGGCGTATACGGGTGCTGTGGTGGGGGGCGACACCGGCGCCGTCGCGGGGTCGGCGGGTCCCTTGGGAGGCGGGACGCGTGAAGCCGGGCTGGTCGGCGGGGGCGCGGCATCGCGGTGAACGGGTGACAAACCGGCTGGGGTGGTGTGCGGTGACGCGTCGGTGGGCCCTACCGAGGCGCCGAGGGGTGCCGCGTCCGCGGGCTCGCCGACGACGGGCGCACCGAGCGCGGTGCTGCGCTGGGCTTGGGGGCGTTCCACGCCCGCACTCGGCTGCTCGACGGGCGACGTCGGCACGTCGGCGGCCCATGGGTGCCGCTGCGCAGGGGTCCGAGCGGAGCGTTGCACCGCGCGGACGGGCGCCGTAGCGGGGTCGGCGGTCTCGTTGAGGGACAAAACGCGTGGTGCCGGAACGCTAGGTGGGGACGCGGTGGCGCGCTGGACGGGCGGCGAACCGGCTGAGGTGCCGAGCGGTATCGCTTCCCTGAGGTCGCTGGAGACGGGTGTGCCGTGTTGAGCCGGGCTGCTTGGTGTGGGCGGGGCACTGGGCTGAACGGGTGGTGGGCCGAGGCGCGCCTCGTTCGTGGGGCTGCTGGAGGCGGGCGCGCGGTGTTGAGCCTGGTCGGTCGGTGTGGGGGCGATGTCGCGCTGGACGGGTGGTGGGTCCGCCGAGGTGGCGAGCGGCGGGGCGTCCGTGGGCTTGGTGGCGGCGGGCGCGCTGTGGGGGGCTGGGCTGTTTGGCGCGGGCGGATCGGCTGAGGTCTCGAGGGGTGCTGCGTTCGTGGGGCTGCTGGTCGCAGGTGTGCCGGTCGGTGTGGGGGCGATGTTGCGCTGGATGGGCGGTGGGCCCGCCGAGGTGGTGAGCGGCGCCGCGTCTGCGGGCTTGGCGGCGACGGGGGCGCCGAGCGCGGGGGCGCGCCGGGTCTGGGGGTGTTCCACACCCGGCTGCTGGAGGGGCGGCCTAGACGCCGGGGTGGCCGTGCGCGGAGCGCGTTGCACGTTGGGGACGGGCGCGTCCCCGGGGGCGGCAGGTGGGGTGAGGCGGGCGCGAGAGATCGGGGGGCCGAGGCCCGCGCGTTCGGGGCGGGGGGCGGAGGGAGCAGCAGCCTGGCGTGGCGCGGGCGCCAGTGTTTCTGTGACGGGAGAGGAAATAGGGGGCTGGACGATCGGCGCCGGGCCGGAGTGAGTTCGTGGGGTGCGCGCTTCGCTCTGGACGGGCGGTGCGGGTTCGGGGGCCGTCGGTCCTTCGGAAGGCGTGGGCGCGTTGGGGGAATCCGTGGTCGGGGCGACCGGCCGTGGAGGTGGCGTGGCCCGTTCTCGCACGTCGGGCTTGCTCGATGGTGTCGTCGCCCGCTGTACCGGGTTCGGTTCCCCGGGTGCGGGGCGGGGGCGTGGTGGCGTGCCGCTGCCGCCCGGGGGTTGCGGTTCGGTGGGTGCGTCTCCGTTGTCGCTATGGGACGGGGCCGCGAGGTGTGTCGCGAGCTTGCGGTGCTGGACGGGGACGGGTGGTGACGTGGTGAGCCTGCCCGGCCGCGGCGGCGTCCAGGACGGGGGCGTGGGGCGTTCCGGCTCTGGGGGATAGGGCGGGCGGGCCGGACGTGGAGCGTCCCGGGTTGCGGGTGACGCCGGAGTCGCCCTGGGGGCGGGCGGTGGGTTGAAGGCCAGGGCGCCCGACGTCCCGTCGAGGAGCGCGGGCGACCCGGAACCGGCGAAGGACGGGTTCGACCCGGAACCGGCGAAGGACGGGTTCTGCCAGGTGGCGAGGCGGTTCGCGAAACCGGTGTCGGTGACGCCGCCCTGGTCCCCGGTGGTCGACCGCTGGATGGGCGGCAGGGCGGGCCACGCGGCCGGACGTGTTGGGGCGGCGTCCCCGGGGGGCGGGACGGACGGGCGGCGCCGCCGGAGGCGGTCCAGGAACTGCATGTCAGCCTCCGGCCGCGCCCCGCGTCACCAGGGACGCGATGTGGTCCGCATAGCGACGCCGATCGGGGTGTTCCAGGTCCAGGATCTCCTCCAAGCTCCAGTGGAAGTGGTAGGCGACGTACGCGATCTCCTCGTGCAGCCGGTCGGTCGCGTACGTCACGATTCCCCCAGGCGGCTGCCGCCGAGGTCGACCTCGAAGGGCTCCGCGCAGTGCGGGCACTCCACCGAGGCGCGGGTGTGGCCCTCGGCGTTGATCTGGCGGTAGAAGTCCTGGAGGAACGCCAGGTCGGAGGCGAACATGGCCTCCACGACGCCGTCGTGCACCAGCGGCAGCGTGCCCAGCCGGGTGATGACCCGGCCGAGCAGCACGACCGACAGGTAGGCCGGGTTCTCCTGGACGCGGACGTCCCTCAGCGGGACCAGCTCGTCGCGGGCCGTCGCCAGGCGCATCGTGCCCTCGCGGTGGACGAGGCCCGCCTCGTCCACGTAGCCGCGCGGCAGCTCGAAGGGGAACTCCGTCACCAGGCGCTGGGCGGGGGCCGCGTCCGCCGGTGCGGCCTGCGCCTCGGCCGCCGCTCGGACAGCCGTGCGGCGCATTACTCGATGACCAGTTCTTCGAAGGTGATGGTCACGGTCTCGCTCAGCGCCGACGCCTCGCCGGCCTTCACCGTGCTGGTGTCGACCTTGCTGCACCAGGCGTTGCGCATGTTGTACCGCTTGACCGGGTTGTTCTGGTAGTCCATCACCATGATCGTGGCGTTCTTGCGGGCGCTGCTCATCTCGCCGCGCACCGACTGGGTGATCCACTCGTTGAACGCCGTCGACTGCGTCATGCCGCGCACGACCGTGCAGGTGCCGGCCTTCTGCACGCCCGGCATCTTCTTGACTACGGGGACGCCCTGGGCGGAGACCTGCTGGTACTCGATGACGTCCTGCTCCAGGCTGAGGCCGCTGACCTCGGCCAGGTACTCGACCATGACGCCGTCGATCTGGAGACCGAAATTGTGTGATGTGAGGGCGTCGCCCGGCTGGAGACTCATGTGGTGGCCGTCCTTCGTGCTGGTGAGGGAATGGGTGGGTTGGCGATCAGGGGGCCTACTCCTCCAGCTCTCCGCTGCCGCTGGAGAACTGGGCCAGGCGGAAGACGACGAACTCGGCCGGCTTGACCGGCGCGATGCCGATCTCGCACACGACCCGGCCGACGTCGACCGACTCCGGGGGGTTGGTCTCCTCGTCGCACCTGACGTAGTACGCCTCTTCGGGCTTGGCGCCGAACAGGGCGCCGCCGCGCCACTCGTTGACGAGGAAGGCCGAGACGTTGCGCCGGATCCGGGCCCAGAGCTGGTGGTCGTTCGGCTCGAACACCACCCACTGGGTGCCGATCAGGATCGACTCCTCCAGGTAGTTGAAGTACCGGCGCACGTTGAGGTAGCGCCAGGCCGGGTCGGAGGACAGGGTGCGGGCGCCCCAGACCCGGACGCCGCGTCCCGGGAAGGCGCGGATGCAGTTGACGCCGATCGGGTTGAGCAGGTCCTGCTCGCCGCGGGTGATCTGGAGCTCCAGGTCGACCGCGCCGCGCACGACCTCGTTGGCGGGGGCCTTGTGCACACCGCGCTCGGAGTCGCTGCGGGCCCAGATGCCGGCGACGTGGCCGCTGGGCGGGACGAGCCGGGACTGGCCGGTGGCGGGGTCGAAGGACTTGATCCACGGGTAGTACAGCGCGGCGTACTTGGAGTCGTAGCCCGCGGTGTCCTGGCGCCACACCCGTATCTGGCGGGCGTTCAGGCCGGGCGGCGGGTCGATGATCGCGACGCGGTCGCCCATCAGCTCGCAGTGGGCGATCATGCCGAGCTGGACGGCCTTGACGGCCTCCAGGTCGATCGCGCCCCGCTGGTAGGCGGCCATCAGGTCGGGGACGGCGACCATGGAGATCTCGTCGACGGCCTCGAGTCCGCCGAAGCCGGTGCGGTCGGCGCTGTCGCCGAGGTACTGCGCGGGGCCGGTCGGGGTCGCCGCCTCGTCCGTCCGGGCGGCGGGCGGTGCGGCGGGCGGCGCGGGCAGCGCCAGCGTCTGGTTGGCCGGGCGGGCGGGCTGGTGACCGGCGGGCGCGGCCTCGGTCACGGTGATGAGCTTGGAGCGCTCCTTGACCTGGGTGACGACGTAGCGGGTGCCCTTCTTGGCGCTCACGTCGAACGACTCGACCGGCTTGCCGCCGTCCTTGACGATCAGCGTGAACCGCTCGGGCGGGTGGCCCTCGCCCTCGGTGTCGGTGACCTCGACGCTCAGGTTGCCGGTCCGTCCGGGGGACGTCGCCGTCACCGAGAAGGTGCCCAGCTGCCGGGGCTCGGCGGCGGGCAGCGCGGCGGGCGCCGAACCGGCGATCTCGCCGGGCGACGCCGCGTCCGCGTCCGCCGGGGAACCGCCCACCCGGACGACGTGTGCCGCCGAACCGCCGTTGTTGAAGAAGCCGTAGACGGAGTGGGCCAGGAAGTACCCATCGGTGAAGTCGCCGAAGGCCGCGACGTACTGCGTCCAGTTCGTCACCAGGGTCGGCTCGTTCAGGGGTCCGGTCGGCGCGAGCCCCACGAAGGCCGCCACCGAGGTGCCCACACCTTCGATCGGACGTGAACCGCTGGCCACCTCCTCGACGTAGACGCCGGGCGACAGGTACGACGGCATGCTCTGCTCTCCTCGGAGTACGTGTCAGTGCATTGATCACCGTCGCGTGCGGGGTGCTCCGGCTGAAACGTCCATGAGTGCCGCACCGGGGGCATGGTGATTGCCCGGGTGGGCAAGCCCGGATCCCGTCCTCGGCGGCCCGTCTTCCCGGTTCGGCGAGCGGCGGAGGGACCCGTCGCGCGCCACCGGGGCCGCGGCGGCCGGGCGGTTGCCTCCGCGGCTGCCGGAACGGCCCGTTCGGGCCAGGTGCCGTGCCCTTTTGCCTGCTGACACCGGATTGGCCGCGTCCTAGCCTGCCCGGGTGAGTCTATGGACCTCCCTCGAACCCGCTTCCGTAACCGTCGACCCCGGGGACAGCGCGACAGTGCGCCTACGGGTGCGCAACACCGGTGACGTCGTCGACGAGTACCGCTTCGAGCCTGTCGGGGACGTCGCGCCCTGGACGGTCGTCGAGCCCGCGACGCTCCGGCTCTACCCGGGGACGACGGGAACCGTCGAGCTGACCTTCTCCCCGCCGCGCACCTCGGACGCCAAGGCCGGCCCGAACCCGTTCGCGGTGCGGATTATCCCGACCGAGCACCCGGAGGCGGTGACGGTCCCCGAGGGACACCTGACGATCACGCCGTTCACCGAGATGCGGGCCGAGCTGGTGCCGCCCACCGTCTCGGGACGCCGCCGCGGCCGTCCCCGCCTGGCCGTGGACAACATCGGCAACACCAAGCTCACCGCCTCGGTCAGCGGCAAGGACACCGGCGACCATCTCGGCTACGAGATCCGTCCCAGCAGCGCGCAGATCGAGCCGGGGCGCGCGGTGTTCGTGGACCTGACGCTGCGGCCGCGCCAGACCATCTGGTTCGGCTCCAAGGAGCAGCGGCCCTACACGCTGTCCGTGCAGCGCTCCGGGGTCAAGCCGGTCCCCATTGAGGGCACCTTCGTGCAGCGGGGTTTCCTCCCGCGCTGGCTGGCCACGTTCTTCGGCGTGGGCCTGGCCCTCGCGCTCGCCTTCCTGATGCTCTGGATCGCCTACAAGCCGAAGGTCAGGTCCGTCGCCACGGAGGCGGCCGCCGGAGCCGGGACCACCCTCGCGCCCAGCCCCTCCGCGTCCGCGCCCCCGACCGCGCCCAAGAAGCCCCAGGCGAAGGACAAGGACAAGCAGTCGGGAGGCGGCAAGTCCAAGAAGCCCGCGAAGCCGGTGCAGGTCACCGCGGCCACCGCCGTGAACCGTCTCGCCAAGGACCGCGGCCGGCACATCTGCTACCGCGCCCGCGTCGCCGAGCGCGGCTGGCAGCGGCCGGTGTGCGACGGCGCCGCCAGCGGCATCACCGGCCAGGACAAGCCGATCACCGGTCTCAACGTCGCGGTGTCCGGTGTGGACGGCGGGGTGTCGGCCAACGCCTACGTCCACGACCCGGCCTCCACCAACAACGAGCCGAAATGGCTGGAGTGGACGCCCCACATCGAGAACGGCAAGGACCTCTACATCGGCGCCCCGGCCAGGGAGGCCACCTTCTTCGCCGGGATGGGCATCAACGTGGGCAACGGCCAGATCTGCCACGTCGTCCACTTCCGCAACGGGTCCTGGGGCGATCACGTCTGCTCGAACGCCCGTCCCGACTACCTCTTCATCGGCACCCAGGACAACTCGCTGTGGATCGACGCCATCCGGCTCACCGTCTGAACCGCGTCCCGCCGCCGTCGGGAACGACGGCGGCGGCCGGTCAGCGGCGGCCGGTCAGCCACCCCATCAGGCCGACCTGGGCCGAGCGCGAGGGCTCCCGCCGGCGGTGCCGGTGATGGCGCCGCTGTGACTCCTCCTGACGGCTCGGTCCCGGCATGCTCTGGTTCCACATGCCGAAGAACATCGCCAGCTCGGAGTAGCCGACCTGCTCGGGCCTGACGGGCCTGCCGTACTTCTCCTGGATGTACTGGGCGACGGCCTGCCGGAGCTGCTGGTGGTTCCACCCGTTCTGCGCCATGACCATGTTCGCCCTGTTGTCCAGGAGTTCCTGTTCGGACACGGCTGGGCCGGTGGTGTCCATCGTCTCCGTGGCGGCCTCCAGGTCGACGGTCGACCGTCCGATCTTCAGGTAGTCCTTGCCATCGGGTGCGTACTCCGTCGCCTCACGGGTGATCTTCCCGTTCCGGTCGAGGAACGGGAAGGAGGTGAAGTTCCTCGCGAGCACCGCCCTGGTGCCGTTCTGCCAGGCGTCCAGGACCACGATGTCGCCCGGCCTGTTGCGCCGTCCCACGGCGACGAAGGCGTGGTCGATGCTCAGCTCGACCAGCCAGATCGAGACGCCCGAGGGCAGGTTCTTGCGGTTGAGCAGGCAGAACACCATGGCCGCGTGCTCACCGCAGTTGCCGACGCCGTTCGCGGCGGCGATGGCCGCGTCCTGGCCCAGCCTGGCGCGACGGTCGCCGACGGGCTGGCGGGCGACCGCGCCGCGCGAGGCGCCGAGCATGTGATGCAGGCCGTCACCCGCCGCGGCGGCGGCCGCCAGCTGGTTGGCGGCGCCGCGCCCGATCCGCTGCTTGACCTCCGCCAGGACCTGGTTGCCGATCGCCAACAGCTGGGCCGAGGTGGACTGCCGCGCCCGCGGGTCCGCCGACCGCCCCTCGCGCGAGGCGTCCCTGACCTGCCGGGGACCGCGCGGCCCCACGCCGATGCGCGGTTCCTCCGGCCGTCGCGAGGAGGAGCGGCCGGGACGGGCGTCGATGATGATCGGGCCCTGGCCGTCCACGTCCATCCGCTCGGCGTCGCGGCCGGGGGGCGCGTACGAGGACGAACGTCTCATCGCCGGCCGCCCCGCCGACGCCAGGGGCGGGCGGGAGCCGGCGCGGGGCCTGCGGCCGCGCGTGTCCTCCTGGGCGGTGTCGTGGAGCGAGGAGCGGGCGTGCGAGGAGGAGCGCCGGCTCGTGGACGGACGCCGCGACGAGCTGCCGGGCGGGTGGGCGTCGACGATGATCGGGCCTTGGTCGTCCACGTCCATCTGTCCGTCGTCGTAGTAGGAGGGAGGACGCGACGCCATCGAAGGGGCCGCCCACGCGCTCATCCGCGGCGCCGTGGAACGGCCGCGGCTGTACTCCACGCCGGGGATCGCCGATTCGTACCCGTAATCCATCTCCTCGTCGTACGAGGAGCGCTGGACGGCGGCGGGGCCGTGGGACTGCGCGGCGGCGCGCTGCACCGGCGCCCGCCCGGTATCCGAGGCCTGCGCGGCCTCGGACGGGGGCATCGGCTTGCTCATGACCTCGTTCGCCTTTGCGTCGGCGGAGCGTTCACCGGCGTCGCCGGGACTGGACATCCGGGTGCCGTCGCCCTGGTCGGTGCCGGGAACCGTGCCGTTCTCCTGGTCGATGGTGTGCGCGATCTCGTGGGCGACGGTGCGCTTGTTCCGCAGGGCGGCCGGGGTGAAGACCATGTGGTTGCGCGAGGTGTAGGCCTCGGCGCCGATCTGGGCGGCCGACTCCTGGGCCAGGGCGTCGGTGTGCAGCCGCAGATGGGAGAGGCTTCTGTTGAAGCGGCCCTCCATCTCGGTGCGCAGCGGGCCGTCGAACTGCTCCCCGGGGGTCTTCAGCACCTCCGGCACCTTCGACCGCTGGACGGCCGGGAGGTGACCGCAACCCTCCGAGTGCTGGTGCGGGGCCTGGTCCTCCCGGTCGCGCGCCAGCCGCTGCACGACGGCGGCGTTGCCCGCCGTGCCCTGCAGAGCGCGCGCCTGTCCGGGCGTCATCGGAGTGCCCGCGAGCGGCGCGCGCTGGACGGCCGCCCGGGGGAGGACGGACGACCGTCCCCGGCGATTCTGGAGCCGGTCGGCGTTCGGCTCTTGCTGTCTTTGCATGTGTCCCTCCCGCCCGCGACGCGGGTGCCAGGTTCTGTTTAGGGCCCGCGGCCGGCGCGGGAAAAGAGGCGCGGGGGCAATACGGGTGGCCTCCGGGGCAAGGAATCGGGGCCGGTCACCAGCCGACGTCCGCCATGACGAGGCGGCCCGACTTGCGGTACTCGCGGCGGGCGCCGTCCAGGAGGTCGTGCGTGGTGACCCGGCCGCCCCGCCCGGCCGCCGCGTAGGCGGCGGTCACCACCGCGCTGCGGATCGAGCCACCGGCCAGCTCGAAGTCCCGGGCGCACGCGGACGGGTCGAGGTCGTCGGCGCACGGCACGTGGGCCAGGCTGTGCCGCCACAGCGCCCGCCGCTGCTCCTCGTCGGGGAAGGGGAAGTCGATCACCAGGTCGAGACGGCGGGTGAACGCCTCGTCGATGTTGGCGCGCAGGTTGGTGGTGAGCAGCGCGATGCCGTCGAACGCCTCCAGGCGCTGCAGCAGGTAGGCGCTTTCGAGGTTGGCGTACCTGTCGTGGGAGTCCTTGACCTCCGAGCGCTTGCCGAACACGGCGTCGGCCTCGTCGAAGAGCAGGACGGCGTCCGTCCGGTCGGCCTCGGTGAAGATCCGCTCCAGGTTCTTCTCCGTCTCGCCGACGTACTTGTCCACCACCGACGACAGCTGCACCACGTACAGGTCCAGGCCCAGGTCGGCCGCGACGACCTCGGCCGACAGGGTCTTGCCGGTCCCCGACTCCCCGGCGAACATCGCCAGGACGCCCCGGCCCCGGCCGCCTCCGGCGCTGAGCCGCCACTCGCCGAGCACCCGGTCGCGGTGCCGGGCGCGCAGGGCCAGTTCGTGCAGCTGCTCCAACGGGACCTGTGGCAGGACCAGGTCGTTCCAGCCGACGTCCGGGACGATCCGGCGCGCGTGCAGTTCCAGCCCGAACGCCGACTGCTGTCGTGCGGCCTGCCGCACGTGGGCGGCGGTCAGCTCGGTGCCGTCGAAGGCGGCGAGCTCCAGCGCCGAGCGCGCGGCCCGGACGATCCGCTCGCCGCTGAGCCGGTAGGCGGCGACGGTTCCGGCCAGGTCGAAACCCGGGTCGAGCCCCAGTGCGGCCTTCCACTGGTCCACCGCGCCCGAGCGCAGGCGCGGCGCGTCCAGGATCACCGGGTCGGCGTCGCACCACCGCGGGTCGTACGCCCCGGGCCCGGCGAGGATCACCGGCACGTCCGCCGCCGCGAGCCTGCGGACCAGCTCGGCCGGTCGTTCGGGCACGGGCGACACGACGATCGCGCAGTCGCGCAGCCGTGCTTCGAGCAGGAGTTCCGCTATCGGGGCGGGGTCGTCGGCAGCCTGGTGCGGCCCTGGGGCGCTGTGGAGGTGCAGCGCGGGGATTCCGGCGTCGGCCAGCGCCGCGATCGCGCAGGCCAGGCCGTCCCCGTCGCGGCGCTCGCGCAGGTAGACCAGGGGCGGCTCGGGGGCGTCGAGCAGGTCGGCGAGCCGCCCGGTCAGGGACGATCCGGTCGTTCGGGGGACGGCGCGCACGGGCAGCGGGCGGACCCGTCCGTCCAGCGCGGCGTCGGGGGTGTCGTCCCCGGCCAGATGGGCGATCAGCCGGTCCGGGACGCGCAGCGGCCGGGAAAGGAAGGGGGCGTCGCGTTCCTCGACCCGCAGCAGGCCGAGCCAGGTCAGCGGCGCGGTCGGGTGGAAGCGGTCGCGGGCCGCGGCGTCCGCGGTGGACAGGCCGCACAGGTCGAGCGCCAGCCCGACGGTCGCCCGGCGGCGGCCCACGTCGTCGTTGAGGTAGCCGTAGAGCGTCTCGAAACCGCGGTCGAGGTCCGGGGCGAGCGCGATGAGCAGGATCGCGGCGTCCAGGTCGGCCAGCCGCAGCCGGGCCGCCAGGGCGGACAGGCGGTCGGTGGGGTCGATCGGGTCCGGCGCGAGGACGGCGCCGTCCGTCTCGTCGTCGGCCACGACCCGTGGCGCGTGCAGGAGGCGGCGCACCTCGTCCCCCGACACGTACAGGCCGCGCAGCGGGTCGTCGGCCGTGGGGTCGTGGGCGGCGCGCCGCTCGACCAGGGCGGCGGTACGGTCGCGCAGGGCGGCCAGCCGCACGAGCAGCGGATGCGGCGCCGCCGCGCCGCGCGCCCGCCCACCCACCGTGGACTCGTCCCCCAGGCGCGCGCCCGGGGGACGCTCGCCCACCGCCCGCCCGTCCACCGCCCGCTCGTCCACCGCCCGCTCGTCCACCGCACGCTCGTCCGCGGCGCGCTCGTCCGCCGGGCGCGCGCCCACCGCACGCTCGTCCACCGCAGGCTCGTCCGCCGCAGGCTCGTCCGCGGCGCGCTCGTCCACTGCGGGCTCGTCCGCCGCGGGCTCGTCCGCGGCGCGCTCGTCCGCGGCGCGCTCGTCCGCCGGGCGCGCGCCCACCGCAGGCTCGTCCGCGGCGCGCTCGTCCGCCGCAGGCTCGTCCGCGGCGCGCTCGTCCACTGCGGGCTCGTCCGCCGCGGGCTCGTCCGCCGCAGGCTCGTCCGCGGCGCGCTCGCCCGCGGCGCGCTCGTCCACCGCGCGCTCGTCCGCGGCGCGCTCGTCCGCGGCGCGCTCGTCCACTGCGCGCTCGTCCGCCGAGCGCGCGTCCGCCGTGGGCTCGTCCGCCGTGGGCTCGTCCGCGGCGGGCTTGTCCGCGTGGGGCGTCCCGTCTGCCGGTTCTGTGGTGGGCGGTGCGGTCACCGCGCGTCCTCGGGGCGGGGCGCGGCCCGTCGGCGGTTGTCGCGGGCCGCCGCCACCTGGTGCGGCCGGTGGGCGCGCTCCCCGGACAGCGCCGGATCGCCTTCCTTCTCGTGGACGCGGACCAGCGCGCCCTCGGTGACCGGCGGCCCGGCGTCGTATTCGGGGAACGGCGCGAAGGGCACGGTCGCCACCAGATCCAACGAGGGTTTGAGGTCCCCGCCCAGCGCCGACCAGATCTCGGCGAGCGAGCGGGCCTCGGTCTGGATGCTCGCCACGGTCAGCGGCAGCGCCAGCCCCTGGGCCCGCAACGGGGGCGGCAGCTCGTCGGACGGGAGCAGCTCGTGCGGCATCAGCGTCGCCAGGACGGCCGACAGCAGGCGATGCTCGTCCTGCGCGGTCTTGGTCCAGGCGGTGACCAGGTACGACAGCCGGAACCAGCGCGGGGGCTGCCGCCTGCGCACCACGACGTCCTGGCCGTCGCGGACGGAGACCTGGCCGCGCTGCCGCCGGTTCAGGTCCTCCCGGATGTCGTACAGGTAGGCGTTGATCACCGGACCGGTGCGGCGTGCCGACCAGTCGCGGGTGGGGGCCTCGAAGGAGACGTCGATACCGGTCCCGGTCAGCGCCCCGCCGCCGATCAGCCCCTTGAGGACCTCGTCCACCTCGTGGATCACGTGCTCTCTTTCCCCTGGTCGTTGCCCGTACGTGCGAAGAGCGGCCGCCGTGGCGCGCGTCCGTCCTGAGCGGCCGCGCCGGGTCAGATGTAGCCCTGCCGGAGCGCGTACGCCACGGCGTGCGCGCGGTTGCGCAGGTGCAGCCGGGTGGTGAGGCCGTGCATGACGTTCTTGACGGTCCGCTCGGAGTAGGACAGCTTTCCGGCGATCTCCGCGGTGTCGAAGCCGTCGGCGACCAGGCGCAGCACGTCCGCCTCGCGTGGCGCGAGGCCGAGGGTGGACGTGCCGGCCCGGCCCGCGGCGCCGCGGTGCAGCGTGCCGACCTGGCTGATCAGCCGGCCGAGCAGATCAGCGGGCAGGTCGCCCTCGCCGCGCGCGGCGACACGTATCGCTTGCGCCAGCCGGTGCCCGGTGGCCTCACGCCGCCAGACGATGGCGCCGACGCCGCACTCGATGACGTCCAGCAGCTCGTTCTCGCGGATCGTGCCCACCACGAGCACCGTGCGCGTTCCCTCGCCCCGCACGATGCGGCGCAGCCGGGCGAAGGCGTCCTTGCCCAGGCCGTCCTCGACCAGCAGGGCGACGCTGCCGTGGCCGGGTTTATCGCGGACCTCGATGTCGGAGTGGCGGCGCAGCTGGCTCACGGCCCCTTCCCGGGTGAGCGGGTCGGGTGCCGTCACGGTCACGGATATCCGCTCCGACACGGTGTGCGCGGGCGCGCCAGTGAGGTTGAGCAACCGAATTCCCCTATGTCAGCAGGCTCGCTCCCCGGCGACGGCCGGTGGCGCGTGACTCGTTTCAACACTCCTGGGGCGGGCGTGGCGGCCGCAATCGTGGACGACCACGGGCCGTACCACGAGACCACCCGGACGCCCACCACGAAACGGGCCGCATCGCCGCTCGTCAGAGCCCTGACGCGGGCCGAGGAAACGCCGCATCGCGGCGGGGCTGTGAGGTGCGTCACGACATCGCGCGGACCCGTCGCGTCCGGTGGTCCAGGCCGTCCATCGGTTCGACGTCGGGGGCGGGGGACGCGCAAGCGTTCGTGTGCGCGGTGTCTGCGCTGGTCATCAGCTGGCAAAGGAACGGGGTGCCGCCGATAAAGGTCACGTAGGCTGAAATTGACCCCGACTGGCGTCAGGAGTGGGGTCCCTTGTCGGCCAGGCGACGGCGCCCGCACGGTCGGCAGCCGCGGCCGACTCGCGTCCTGGTCAGGCCGTCGCGGACCTTCTTCCGTTGCCCTTCGTGTCCTCCGTCCCTGTCCGGACGTGTCTTCGCCGCGTGCCCGGGAGGGCCGCGGCCGGGGCCGTCCGGACTGATCGAACCACTTGCCTAACACTGTTAGAATTCCTATTCAGCGTTAACCATTCGTCGAGAGGGGTTCGCGTCATGACAGAACCCTTGCTGGAGCGCGACGACGCGCACGCGCTGATCGCCGAAGAGACCGAACAGGCCCGCACGGGCCGGGGCCGCCTCCTGCTGTTCCGCGGCGCCACCGGCACCGGCCGTACCGCCGTCCTGGAGGCCGCCGCCGCTCATGCGGCCGATCGTGGTCTGCGCGTCCTTCGGGTGCGCTGCTCGCCCGCGGAGACCGCCGCTCCGTTCGCCGCCGTCCGGCACCTCCTGGCCTCCGGGAGCAAAGACCTCCCCCCGGTCCCGGACGGTGACGAGCGCGAGCGGGGCGAATGGTTCAGGGACGTGGTCTGCCGGTCGGTGAACTCGCCGATGCTGCTCGCCGTGGACGACGTGCAGTCCGCCGACGGCGCGTCCCAGCGCTGGTTCGCCGAGGCCGCCCGCCGCGCCGACCGGTTGCCGATCCTGCTGGTCGCCACCGAGCGCAGCCAGTACGACGTCGACCCGAAACCGGCGGGTCTCACCCGCGCCCTCGCCCCCGACCTCGTCCGCACCCACACCCTCGCCCCGCTCAGCGCCCGCGCGTCGGCCGCGCTGGTGCGCGACGCCCGTCCGGACGCCACCGACGCCTGGACGGCGGACGTCGTCAGGGCGGGCGCGCGCAACCCGCTGCTGCTGCGCGCGCTCCTGGAAGACCTCGAAGGCTGCGGGACTCCGGCCGTGCCTGACTCGTGCGCGGCGCTGTACCCGGGTGCCTATCCGGCGGCCGTCTCCTGGTGGCTGGAGAACGCCGGGCCCGCCACGTCCGGCGTGGCGCGCACGCTCGCCGCCCTGGAACGGGCGTGGATCGACGGAGCCGAGAGCCCCATGCCGGACGTCCTCGCCGCGGCCGCCCAGGCCGACCCGTCCCGGACGGCCGGGTGGCTCACCGCGATGACCGGCCTCGGCCTGCTCCGCAACACCCGGGGAGTGTTCCGCTTCGCCCACCCCCTGCTGCGCGACGCCGTCCTGGCCGACTGGCCCGTCGAGCGGGCGCGGGCGGCGCACCGGGCGGCGGCGGAGACGCTGCGGAGCCGCGGCGACCGCACCGACGTGGTGGCCGGGCAGCTCCTGCACACCGGGGTCGTCGGCGAATCCTGGGTGCCGAGGGTCCTGCGGGACGCCGCGACCGGCGCCACGGTCGCCGCCCGGACGGGCGACGCCGTCGGCTTCCTGCGCAGAGCCCTGCTCGAACCGCTCCCCAAGGACCTCAGGCAGCGGATGCTGACCGAGCTGGGCTCGCTGGAGTACGCCTCGTCCGGCCAGACCGGCGGCATCACGCGGCTCGCCGAGGCGCTGCATCTGGCGGTCGACCCGCACGAGCAGGTGAACACGGCGATGGCGCTCGGCACCGCGCTGTCCGCCCGAGGCGAGCCCCGGACCGCGCAGGAGGTGCTGCGCATCGTGGCCGACCGGCTGGCCGACCGGCCGGAGACGGCCCGGACGGCCTGGGCCGCCTACGTGCACCTTTCGGGCCGCGACCGCGCCGCCTGGCGCGAGGCGTCCCGCTGGCTGGACGACGCCGTGGAACGCACACCGGAGCTGGTGGGCCCGTCCGGCCGGGCGCTGCTGGTGCGGTTCGCGGCCATCGCCGGAACCTGCTCGGCGCGGGAGGCCACGGCCCGGATGCGGGCCCTGCTGGCCGAGCCCGCCGACCCGCCGGCCGAGCCGTTCCTGCTGGCCACGGCCGCCACGATCGCCCTGTGGGCCGACGACCTCGACGAGGCCGAACGGCTGGTGGAGCGCGGCCTGCTCGGACGGCGTCCCGCGCTGCTGCACCCGATGGACCAGGTGCTCCAGGACGTCCACGTCGGGATCATGGCCGCACGCGGCGCCTACGGACGGCTCCCGGCCGCACGGGGGGACGGGGCGCACGGCCCGTCCCATGCCGACGTGCAGGCCCTCATCGCCCTCGTCGAGACCTGCCGCGAGGAGGAGGCCCGGGACTTCGCCGACGGTTTCGACCTGTCCGGCGTCCCCGACTCGCCGGAGCTGAACGGGTTCCTGTACGCGCGCGGCGAGCTGCGGTCCGCGCGCGGAGAGGTCACCGGCGCGCTCCACGACTTCCTGGAGTGCGGCAGGCGGCAGTCGGCCTACGGCGTGCAGGCCCCGTTCGTCGCGCCGTGGCGCACCGCCGCCGCGGAGTGCCACCTGCTCCTGGGAGACCACGAGCCCGCCGTCGGCCTGGCGGAGGAGGAACTGCGGCTGGCCCGCGTATGGGGCACCCCGCGCGTCGAAGGGCGGGCGCTGCGCGTCCTGGGCCGGGCGATCGGGGGCAGGCACGGGCAGGACCTGGCCGCCGAGGCGGTCGCCGTCCTGCGCGACTCGCCCGCGACCGGCGAGCTGGTCGAGGCGCTCCTGTCGCACGGGCGGCTGCTGATCGCCGCCGGTGAGCGCGCGCGAGGCCGCGACCTGCTCCAGGAGGCGGCCAAGCGGGCCGAGGCCCTGGGCGCGATCCGGACGCTGACCGAAGCCGAGCGCGCCCTGCACGAAGCCGGCTCCCGGCGTCCCGTGGTCGCCCGCGTCGGCTCCGAGGCCCTCACCGACAGCGAGCGCCGCATCGCGCAGCTCGCCGTCGAGGGCCGGACGAACCGGGAGATCGCCCAGCTGCTCCAGCTGGCCGTCCGGACCGTGGAGACCCATCTGACCCATGCCTACCGCAAGCTGGGAATCCGGCAGCGAAGGGAGCTGCGCGAGGTCCTCGAACCGGAGACGACGTCCGGGCCCTAGAGGACTGCCCGGCCGGACCGGCGCCTCTGCCCTTCCGCCTGGTGAGGTCCGGCGGCGGCGTGGCTAACGTCCGGTGCGGACATGACGAGAACGAGCCCGGAGACCCGGCCCCCCGACGAAGACGCCACCCCCGTACGCGGGCGCCGCGGCCCGGGCCCCTTCACCCTGCTGGCACTGCCGGCGCTGACCGTCCTGGTCGGCTTCACCGTCCTCCTGGCCGTCACGGGCGTCCCGGACGAGCCCGGCCCGCGGGCCGCCGACGCCGAGGCCGCGTCGGGCACCCCGGTGGACCCGTCCTACGTGCCCTGGCTCCGGGCGGCGACCCGCGCCTGCACCGTGGTCCGTCCCTCGGTGCTGGCCGCCCAGATCGACGAGCACTCCGGCTGGAACACCGACAGCGCCGCCCTCGGCGAATCCGGCATCGCCGGTTTCACGCCCGCCGAGTGGCGGACCTGGGGCAGGGACGAAGACGGCAACGGCCGCTCCTCACCCCTGGACCCGGTCGACGCCATCATGGCCCTCGGCCGCCGCGACTGCGCGCTGGCCAGGCGGATGGCCGACCTGAGAGCCCGCGGCACCATCACCGGCGACCTGCTCGACCTCACCCTCGCCGCCGCCATGGCGGGGCCGCGCGCCGTCCGGTCTGCCCGAGGCGTCCCGCCCAAGGCCCGCGCCCACGTCACCCGAATAGCGACCCTCGCCAAGCGCTACACCAAGTTCGACGAGAAGGAACCCACCCGCCCCCTGGCGGGCGCGGTCCTGACCCCACCCCTCACACCCCTCGCGATCACCTCCCCCTTCGGCGCCCGCAAGCACCCCCTCCTGGGCATTTCCAAGCTCCACACCGGCCTGGACCTCGCGGCTCCCGAAGGCGCCCCCGTGACCCCCGCCCGCGCGGGCACCGTCATCTTCGCCGGCACCGCCAAGGGCTACGGCAACCGCGTCGTGATCGACCACGGCACCCTCGGCGGCAAGCCACTCCAGACCACCTACAACCACCTCTCCGCCCTGCTGACGACCACCGGCAGGCCCGCGACCCCCACCACCCCCATAGGCCGCGTCGGCTCCACCGGCCTCTCCACCGGCCCCCACCTCCACTTCGAAGTCATCTACGACGGCTACTACACCGACCCCGCCCCCTGGCTCCCCCCGAACCGCTGACCTGTGCCGTGCGACGCGGTTTCCCCGACGCACGCAGGCAGTGAGAAGGAGGGACGACAGTGGGGGCCGGTGGAGCCGATCACGGCCGGGACGGACGCGCGACGAGGAGGGAGTGTCCGGTGAGGCGGTCAGCCAGACCGCCAGGCTCCTGGACGAGATGGTGATGCATGAAGAACTGGGACGGCACGTGCCCGTGCCGTTCCGCCGCTTCGAGGCCGAGCTTCGTCGGGGCCATGACGGTGTCGGCCACCGACTGCTGCGGCCTGGTCGCCGGGTTGGCGGCGGCCAGGCTCAGAGCCAGGGGCAGCCGGGCGCAGATCCGGACGAGTTCGAGGGCCTCGCTCGCGGGCATCAGGTCCAGCGGCACCGTGCGGGCGTGCTGGCTTGCTCGGCGGACCGCCGATATGGACGATCTTGTCGCGCGCGACGGCGTCGCTCGCGAAGCTGGCTTTGCCCGGATGGGCCGCCACCTGAAATCCTCGCCCGACCGTCTGATTTGCCGTGAGAGTAACCGTCTCCTTCCGGCCGGAACGTGTACGGCGCCACAGTCCGTCCGGCCGGTCGGTTAGGTTTTTGGGCAGTGAGGGGTGTGGTGGCGGTGCGGTCTGGGGTTTCGGAGTTCTTCGGTGGGGCCGGGTATCTGTTCCGCGGGCTGGGGTGGATGGCTCGGCGGCCCGGGCTGTGGTTGTTCGGGCTGATACCCGCGGTGATCGTGCTGATGGTCTACGGGTCGGCGCTGGTCGCGCTGGCCTGGAATCTGGACGGGCTGGCGGGGTGGCTGACGCCGTTCGCCGACGACTGGGGGGACGGGCCGCGCAAGGGGCTGCGGGTGGTCACGGGGCTGGCGATCTTCGGGGCGTCGGCGTTCGTGGCGGTCCTGACGTTCACGGCGGTGACGTTGCTGGTGGGGGATCCGTTCTACGAGAGGATCTCCGAGCGGGTGGAGGCGTCGCAGGGCGGGGCGCCGCGCAAGCACGAGGAGCCGCTGCTCGCGGAGATCGTGCGGGAGATCAAGGACACCGTGCTGCTGGCCGTGATCGCGGTGTCGTTCGCGGTGGTCTTCTTCGCCTGCGGGTTCCTGCCGGTGGTCGGGCAGACGGTGGTGCCGGTCGTCGCCGCGTGTGTTTCCGGTTACTTCCTGGCGGGTGAGCTGACGTCGGTGGCGCTGGAGCGGCGCAACATCATGCGCAAGGAGCGCTTCGCTCTGTTGAAGCGGAACCGGCCCTTGACGGTGGGTTTCGGCGCGGCCACATTCGTGCTCTTCCTCATCCCTCTGGGGGCCGTGCTGGCGATGCCGGGGGCGGTCGCGGGGGCGACGTTGCTCGTCCGGGAGAGGCTGGACGGGCAGGAAGCGGTCACCGTGGGTGAGGGTGGCGCGGCGGGATATCACTGAGGCGATAGGAACCTGTGTCCTGGCCGTGATTACCGGCCCGGACCTAAATGCTGATCTTCGCGTAACGTGTGCCGCATGTCCGATCAGGGGGAGCGCGTCGTGCGCTGGACCGAGACGAGTGAGGCGGCCGGTGAGGGCGCTCGGGTGAGCGTGCCCGAGGTGGAAGTTCCCGCCCCGGAGGGGCGGACGGAGTTCTCCGGGCCCGTGCCGCATGACGTGTGGGGCAAGGTCGAGGCCACGTCCGCCGAGCCCCAGCCCGAGCCTCAGCCCGAGTCCCCGGCTCCGGTCGAGGACGTCAAGGTGGCGCCCGTCGCGCCGGGCTTCGGCGTGCCCCCGGAGCCTGAGGCGCCCGTGGTGGAGGCCGCTCCCGCGTGGGAGGGGTCGCTGTTCGACGGGGAGTCCTCGGCGGCCGACTCGGTGCCCGCGGTGGAGACCCACACGGGGCCGGGCAAGCCCGGCAAGCCGAGCAGCGGCAACTGGCGGATGCCCGAGTGGATGGCGGACGAGGAAGCGGCCGACGCCAAGCTCGGCGGGCGTGCGTCGTCCGACGACGATGGCGGGCGGGGCAGGCTCGTCCTGTACTCCGGGGTCGGGCTCCTGGTGGTGGCGCTGGTGGCGGCGGGAGCCGTCTACTACCTCAAGAGCAAGGACGAGAACACCGGCAAGGCCGCTCCGGCCAATGACGGCGCCGGTGCCGCGCGGGAGAAGCCCGTCCCGCCGGTGCCCCTGCCGCAGGACAGGCGGCTGCGGAAGTTCCCGGGGAAGGCGAGCAAGCCGCAGGGTGTCCTCGCCGACCGGTTCTCGGGGCTGGCCGTGCCGCGGTTCGGCGGAGCCTGGCAGCTGGCGACCAAGAAGAACAAGCTGGCGATGCAGGGCTGGTCGGGGCAGCAGGTCATGGTGACCGAGAAGCGTCCCGGACGGATCTGGTACGGCCAGCTGATGACGGGCAAGCTCAGCCCGGTGGTGCAGGGCAGCTACAAGGGCCCTGCCTCGCTCAAGACGACCGCCGCGGCGGCGGTGAAGGAGCTTGAGGGGCGCTACTACAACTTCCCGCACAAGTCGTCGCCGCTGGCCTCGCAGGCCCTGACGGTGGGCGGGCGCAAGGGCTGGCTGATCGCCGAGTACCTGACCTACAAGCGTCCCGGGGTCCGGGCGACGGGGGAGCTCGTCGTGGCGGCCGTGGTCGACACCGGCAAGCCGGTTCCGGCGGTCGCGTTCGCGGCGCTGCCCAACACGCACCGGAAGCTGTGGCCGGACGTGAACCGGTTCGTGGAGGGGCTCAGGCTCGCCTCCTGATCCGAATGGCATTCTAGTAAGCTGCCGCTTATGGCTGCCATGATCGGGTTGACCGGGGACCATCAGCAGCTCGCGGACGCGGTCCGCGGCTTCGCCGAGCGGCGGGACCCGATGCGGGCCGAGCTGCTCGGGCTGCACGTCGCCGAGGTTCACGGCGGCCAGGGTTTCGGCCTGCTGGAGCAGGCGGTGACCCTGGAGGAGCTGGGGCGCGGGCTGGTTCCGGGTCCCTACGCGCCGACCGTCCTGGCGTCCGCGGCCCTCCAGGAGTTCGGGCCGGACGAGGCCCTGGCGCTGCTCCCCGGCCTGGCCGACGGCAGCCGCACGGCGGCGGTCGCCCTGGAGGGACGGCTCGACCTCCGCGACGGCCGGATCTCCGGTTCCGTCGAGCCCGTGCTGGGCGCCGAGGGCGCCGACCTCTTCCTCCTGCCGCTGGGCGGCGACCGCTGGGCCGTCCTGGACGCGGCCGATGTCACGGTGGGGGAGCTGGACTCCCTCGACCTGACGCGTTCGGTGGGGGCGGTCGCGGTCGACGGCGCGCCCCTGCCCGACGGGCGGATCGTGCGCGGGCCCGTCCGGGACCTGGCCGTGGTCCTGCTCGGCGCCGAGGCGTGCGGGGTGGCGGGGCGGACGCTGGACGACGCGGTGAGCTACGCCGGGACGCGCGAGCAGTTCGGCCGGCCCATCGGACGCTTCCAGGGCGTCAAGCACCGCTGCGCCCGGATGCTGATCGCGGTGGAGCGGGCCAGGGCGGCCGTGTGGGACGCGGCGCGGGCGCTCGGCGAGGAGCCGTCCCAGCGGGAGTACGCGGTGAGCGTCGCGGGCGCGCTCGCGGCCGACGCGGCGGTGCTGTGCGCCGAGGGCAACATCCAGGTGCACGGGGGCATCGGCTACACCTTCGAGCACGACGCCCATCGGTACTACCGGCGTGCCCTCACCCTGCGGGCGCTGATCGGCCGGGGACGGACCTTCGAGAGCGCGGCCGGACGGCTGGCCGTCGCGGGCGTGCGGCGTCCGATGGACGTCGAGGTGGGCGAGGACGGCGGGCTGCGCGCTGAGATCAGGGAGCGGGTGTCCGAGCTGGCGGGCCTGGAACTCCTCGACCAGCGCGCCCGCATGGCCGAGGACGGCTGGGTCGTCCCGCACCTGCCCCGGCCCTGGGGACGGGACGCGGGCCCGGTGGAGCAGATCGTCATCCAGCAGGAGCTCAGGGCGGCCAAGGTGCGGACGGTGCCGCTGGGTATCGCGGCCTGGGCGGTGCCGTCGCTCGTCCAGTACGGGACGCCCGAGCAGCGGGAGCGGTTCCTGCCGCCGACGCTGCGGGGCGAGATCATGTGGTGCCAGCTGTTCAGCGAGCCGGGCGCCGGATCGGACCTGGCGAGCCTGACGACCCGGGCCGAGCGCGTCGAGGGCGGGTGGTCGATCACCGGCCAGAAGGTCTGGACGTCGCTGGCCCGCGAGGCGCACTGGGGGATCTGCGTCGCCCGCAGCGACCCGGACCGGCCCAAGCACGACGGCATCACCTACTTCCTGGTCGACATGGCCGCGCCGGGCATCGAGATCCGGCCGCTGCGCGAGTGCACCGGCGACGCGATCTTCAACGAGGTGTTCCTGGACGCCGTGTTCGTCCCGGACGAGCTGGTCGTCGGGCCTGTCGGCGAGGGCTGGCGGGTGGCCCGCAACACCCTCGCCAACGAGCGGGTGGGGCTGACCAGCGCGTTCCAACTGGGCGGCGACCTGCCCAAGCTGGTGCGGCTGGTCGCCGAGCTCGGCCTGGCCGACGATCCGCTGGTCCTGGCCGAGCTGGGGCGCCTGGCCTGCGACGAGCACGCGTTCAACCTGCTGGGGCTGCGGGCGACGCTGAAGCAGCTCTCGGGCACCGAACCCGGGGCGACCGCCAACGTCCGCAAGCTGGTGGCGATGGAACACGGCCAGCGCGTCACCGAGTACGGGTTCACGCTGCTCGGTGCTGAGGGCGCCCTTACGGGGGGCCATGGCGCGGAGCTTCGCCGCAAGTGGACGCGGTACATGCTCGCGTCCCGGGCCATGACGATCGGCGGCGGGACGACCGAGGTCAACCTCAACGTGATCGGTGAGCGCATCCTGGGCCTGCCGCGCTGACCTCTTTGGATAGCCTCGGTCACCTGATGGCGGGGCGAACGCGGCACCTGTGGGCCGCACTTACCGGGCTGGGGCTCGGGCTTGTGGCGCTGGGGCCCGGGCTCGCACCGGGGTTCGTGCTGTCGTACGACATGGTCTTCGTCCCCGATCCGGGGTTCACGGCCATGACGTTCGGGCTGGACGGCGTGGTGCCCCGCCATGTGCCGAGCGACGCGGTGGTGACCGCGCTGAGCACGGTGCTCCCGGCCGTACTGGTGCAGAAGGCGCTGCTGCTGGCGATCTTCGTGCTGGCGTGCACGTCGGCGGCCTCGCTGGTGCCGTCGTCCCGCCTGCTGCCCCGGCTGGTGGCGGGCGTTTGTTACACGTGGAACCCGTTCGTGGCGGAACGGCTCCTGCTGGGGCAGTGGGCGCTGCTCCTCGGCTACGCGGCCCTCCCGTGGGTCGTGGCGGCGGCCGCGCAATCGGGGGAGCCGGGCGGGGGGCGACGCCTCGTCCGAGCCCTGATCCCCGCGGCCATCGGGGGCTTCGCGGCCTTGGCCGTCTCCGGGCTGACCGCCCTGGTCGTGGCGGCATTCCAAGGACGCACCGCGCTGGGACGGACCTTTCTCTCCCTGACCGTCCTCAGCCTGCCCTGGCTCGTGCCCGGACTGCTCCGCCCCTCAGGCGTCCCCGGGGACGGCTCAGCCGTCGAGGCATTCGCCGCGAGGGCCGACACCCCCTTCGGCTCGCTGGGAAGCCTTCTCCTCCTCGGCGGCACCTGGAACAGCGAGACCGTCCCCGACGGCTACGGAAACCCCGTCACCGCCACCCTCTGGCTCCTCCTCGTCCTCACCGCCCTGATCACCTTCGCCCGAACCGGTGGGCGCGAGGGGTGGGCGCTGGGGGGCGCCGGGGCGGTGGGGTTTGTTGTCGCGGCGTTGGGGGTGGTGGTGCCGTCGTTGTTGCGAGGGGTCATTGAGGGGTGGTCGGGGTTCGCGGTTCTGCGGGACGGTCAGCAGTTCGTGGCGCCGCTCGCGGTGGTGATCGCGATGGGGCTGGGGATGGCGGCGGAGCGGGTCATGCGGGCCCGGTTCGCTTCGGTGGCGGTCGGGCTGGCGGTGGCGCCGGTGCTGCTGCTGCCGACGCTGGCCTGGGGCGGGGCCGGGGCGTTGCGGGCCGTCGATTACCCCGGGGACTGGGACGAGGCGCGGCGGATCGTCGAGCGGGAACCCGGGGACGTGCTCGTCCTGCCGTGGGCGGCGCATCGGAGCTACCCCTGGAACCACGGACGCCGGTTGCTCGATCCCCTGCCGCGCTACCTGAACCGGCGGGTGATCGTGAACGACGCGGTGACGGTGGGGGACACGACCGTGGCGGCCGAGGATCCGCGGGTGCGGCGGCTCGATCCGGTGATCAAGGGGGGCGGGCCGCTGACCCGGGCCCTCCAGGACGCCGGCGTCCGGTACGTGGCGGTGGACGAGCCCGGCGCCGCCGTGGAGAGCCGCCTGGCGGGGGCCGCGAAGGTGCTGAGCGGGCCCGATCTGGTGCTCTATCGTGTGCCCGGTAATCGCGCGGTTCGCGAGGCCGGAGTGCCCGTCTGGCCTGTGGTGATTGCCTGGATTGTGGTGTGTGCGGTGGTTGTATGGTCTTCCAAGCTACTAGGCAGTACCCTTGGCAGCCCGCACACCCGACGAAGGACCCCATGATGCGCATCCTGATCGCCGTCGTCGTCGGCGTCCTGCTCGCCGGAGGCGCCTCCTTCGGCGCCGTCGAGCTAGCGAGTTCCTCGCAGCACGACCCCGTCATCAAGCCGCTGCACAACTACGGCAAGCGCTGACGCTCGGTGAGGCCCTGATGGGCGCCGAAGGCCGCCGAGCCGCGATGCTGGAGATCGTCGTCCCGGCCCGCAACGAGGCCGGACGGCTTCCGGCCGGTCTCGCGGCGCTGTGCGAGAAGCTGAACGACCTGTCGGTCCCGGCCGAGGTGATCGTGGTCGACAACGCCAGCACCGACGGGACGGCCGAGATCGTCCGGGGCTGGCGCGACCCCGTCCCGGTCCGGCTGGTCCACTGCGCCGAGCGGGGCAAGGGGGCCGCCGTGCGGGCGGGCCTGCTGAGCACCCGCGCCCCCTACGCCGGGTTCGTCGATGCCGACATGGCCACCGATCTCGCGGCCCTCGACCGCGTCCTGGACCTGCTCGGCGACGGCCACCCGGTGGTCGTGGGCTCGCGCAGGCACCCCCTGTCGGACGTCCAGGACTACGGCCGGCCGCTGCGGCGCCTCGGCGCGATCACGTTCAATCGGGTGGTCAGAGACCTGGCGGGCGACGTCCCCGACACGCAGTGCGGCTTCAAGTTCTTCTCCGGGCCGCTGGCCCGGGCGGCGGCCGCCGATCTGCGGACCACGGGCTTCGCCTTCGACGTCGAGCTGCTCATGCACTGCGTCCGGCGGGGCGCCCCGGTCACCGACATCCCCGTGGTGTGGCGCGACCAGCCGGGGAGCACGTTCTCGATGGCCAGGCACTCGGGGCCGTGCCTCCGGGATCTGGCCCGCATCCGGGCCATGGGCGGACGCGCCGCCGCCCCGGCGCGGTCGCTGGCGGACGCCCCGCTGTCCAGCCCTTCGGGAGCCGGGCCGGGATGAGCGTGAGGTTGGCGGTCGTCAACTGGCGGGACCCCTGGCACCCGGCGGCGGGCGGTGCCGAGCGCTACGCCTGGGAGCAGGCGCGGCGGCTGGCGGCCGGTGGGATGCGCGTGGCGTTCGTGACCTGCCGGGCGCCCGGGCAGCGGCGCCGCGAGCGGATCGAGGGCGTGGAGTTCGTGCGGCTCGGCGGCCGGTTCACCGTCTACCCGCTGGTCCTGCTCTGGATGCTGGCGCACCGCCGGTCCTTCGACGCCGTGCTCGACTGCCAGAACGGCATCCCGTTCTTCACCCCGTGGGTCCTGCCGCGCCGGGTGCCGGTGTTCTGCGTCATCCACCATGTGCACGACGGGCAGTTCGGTCTGTACTTCCCGCCCTGGCTGGCCTGGCTCGGCCGGGTCCTGGAGGGGCCGGTCAGCCGCTGGACGTACCGGCGGCACGCGTACGTGGTCGTCTCGCCCTCGACCCGGACGGCGGTGCGCGAGCGGCTCGGCTGGAAGGGCCCCGCGTACGTGGTTCCCAACGGGACGACGCCCCCCGGGGACGTGGCCGTCCCGGAGAGCCCCGCCGGGCTGGTGTGCGTGACGCGGCTCGTCCCGCACAAGCGCCTGGGGCGCCTGCTCCGGCTCGCCGAACGGCATCCCCGGCTCCGCCTCGACATCGTCGGGGACGGCCCCGAGCGCGCGGCGCTGGCCGCCCGGATCGCCGAGCGGGGGCTGGACGGCCAGGTCACGCTGCACGGCTACGTCCCGGAGGAGACCAAGAACGCGCTGGTGGCCCGGGCCGTCCTGCATCTCAGCACGTCCCAGGGCGAGGGCTGGGGGCTCAGCGTGATCGAGGCGGCGGCGCTCGGCGTCCCGACCGTGGCCTACGACGTGGACGGCCTGCGCGACGCGGTCCGCGACGGCGTCACCGGCTGGCTGGCCCGCGACGACGACCTGGACGGCGCCGTCGAGCGGGCCCTGAAGGAGCTGGCCGACCCCGCCGCGCGCCGCGCGATCGGCCGGGCGTGCCGGGCCTGGGCGGCCGAGTTCGACTGGGACCGGACGACGGCCAGGACGCGCGGCCTGCTGGAGGCGGCCGTGGCGGCGGGCTCGGCCTCGACCGGCGATGACCGGGCGCATGTCGTGCACCGGTACGGTGACGAGCGACCACGGGTCGTGGAGGGGCCGGCCCGCGACGCGCTGCTGGCCGCCGGGCGGGTGCGCGAGTCCCGTCCGGCCAGCGAGCCGGAGCGCCTGCTGGGACGGGCCGTGGACGCCGCGAAGGGAGCGAGCGCGAGGTGGACGGGCGGCTGCGAGAACGGCTGAGGGCAGTGGTGTGCTGCCTGGCGCTGTCCGCGCTGGCGTTCGCCACCCGTCCCGGCGCGATCCTCGCCGACACCAAGATCGACATGGCGGTCAACCCGCTGGGGTTCCTGGGCCGCGCCCTGCACCTGTGGGACCCCGAGCAGTTCGGCCAGCTCCAGAACCAGGCCGTCGGCTACCTGTTCCCGATGGGCCCCTTCTACGCCCTGGGCGATCTGATCGGGATGCCCGCCTGGATCACCCAGCGGCTCTGGCTCTCGCTGCTGATGTGCCTGGCGTTCACCGGCACCCGCAAGCTGGCGGCCCGGCTGGGGATCGGCGGTCCCGACAGCAGGCTGGTCGGGGCGATGGCCTACGCGCTGGCACCCAGCGGGCTGTCGACGCTCGGGCAGATCTCCTCGGAGTACATGCCGATCGCCATGCTGCCCTGGATCGTCCTGCCGCTGGTCACCGCCGTCGAGGGCGGCGGGCGCGCGCGGGCGGCGGCGCGGTCGGGCATCGCGATCGCCTGCTGCGGCGGCATCAACGCCACCGCCACGGCCGCCGTGCTGATCGTTCCGTTCCTGTATCTGGTGACGCGGCCGCGCTCGGCTCCGCGCGTGCGGCTGACGGCCTGGTGGTCGGCCGGGGTGGCGGCGGCCACGGCCTGGTGGCTGGTCCCGCTGCTGCTCACCGGCACCTACGGGTTCTCCTGGCTCACCTACACCGAGAAGGCCGCGACCACGACCGGGCCGACCAGCCTGCTCAACGTGCTGCGCGGCGCCGAGCGCTGGGTCAACTACCTGATCGTGGACGGCCAGGTGTGGTGGCCGCTCGGGCACGCGCTGTCGGTGAACCCGCTCGCGGTGCTGCTCACCGGGGTCGTGGCCGCGCTGGGCATCGCGGGACTGCTGAGCCGCCTCCTGCCCGAGCGGACGTTCCTACTGCTCAGCCTGCTGTCCGGCCTGGCGATCCTGTCGATGGGCCATCTGGGGGAGCTTCAGGGCCCGATCGCCGAGCGGCTCCAGGACTTGCTGGACGGCCCGCTCGGCCCCCTGCGCAACCTGCACAAGTTCGACGCCGTCGTCCGGCTCCCGCTGGCCCTCGGGCTGGCCCATCTGCTGCTCGTCGCCCGCAAGCAGGCCGTGTGGCGGCGGGTCGCCCTCGTCCCCGCGGCGGCGGTGGTCGCGCTCGGCGGCATCGGCTTCACGGCCGTCTCGCACGGCCTTTCGGGGCAGGGCGAGTTCGCCCAGGTCCCCAAGTACTGGCGGGACGCGGCCTCGTGGCTCAACGCGCGGGCCGGTCAGCAGGGCGTGCTGGCCCTCCCCGGGGCGCCGTTCGGCGAGTACCTGTGGGGCCGTCCGATGGACGACATCGTCCAGCCCCTCCTCACGGCCCGTTGGGGGGTGCGGCAGCTCGTCCCGGCCGGTTCTCCCGGGTACACGCGGGCCCTGGACGCCGTCGACCAGCAGGTGCGGTCGGGGCAGGGCTCGCCCGGCCTGTCGGCGTTCCTGGGGCGCATGGGCGTCCGGTACGTCCTGGTCAGGAATGACCTGCGCCGCGAGACGCTGCGTGGCGGCTGGCCCGCGCGGCTGCACCAGGCGCTGGAGTCCTCCACCGGCCTGACCCGCGTCGCGGCGTTCGGCGCCGAGGTCGGCGGCGACCTCACCGACGACGCCGTCTCGGCGGTCGACCAGCGGTATCCGGCACTGGAGGTGTACGAGGTCGAGGGCGCCGACGACGTGGCGGGCCTGGCCGATGCCGACGATCCCGCGCGTGTTTACGGGGGGCCGGAGTCGCTGCTGGCGATGGCCGACGGCAAGGCGCTGCCCCGGCGGCCCGTCCTGCTCGACGACGACGCCCCCGACCTGCGCGGACGTCCCGTGGTGACCGACTCGCCCCGGCTGCTGAGCCGTAATTTCGGCGAGCTGCACCAGACCTCGCAGACGCTGAGCACGGCCGACCGCGACCGCGCCCTCGACGTGCTGGACGACGGCTGGGAGAAGTACGCCACCCGCGTCTCCTACGGCGGGGGCGTCCGGAACGTGACGGCCTCCACGTCGGCGGGCGGCGCCGACGGCGTCCCGCAGGCCCGCAAGGCCGAGGCGGTCCCGTACGCGGCCCTGGACGGCAACCCCTACAGCGCCTGGGAGACCGGCGGCTGGGAGGGCCCGGACGGCCAGTGGCTCAGGGTCGACTTCGAGCGGCCCCGCGACCTCCGGAAGATCACCGCCTCCTTCGTCCAGAGCGCCTCGCTGGGGCCGCCCGTCGGCCGCGTCGCGGTCGAGACCGAGGCGGGACGGGTCGAGCAGGCGGTCCGGCCGGACGCGACCGCGCAGAACCTGAAGGCCCCGGCGGGCTCCACCCGGTGGCTGCGGATACGGATCGTCAGCCTCGCCTCGAAGGTCCCCATCCCGGCGCTCACCCGCGCGGGCCTATCCGAGCTCACCATCGACGGGGTCACGCCGAGCCGCACCTACACGCTGCCCTCGCCCAAGGGCATGAAGGGTCCCGCGACCTATGTGATGAGCCGGGTTCCGGGTGCCGCTCCCGAATGCATGAAAGGCCCCAAACGCTGGGTCTGCTCCGACTCCCTCGGCTCCCGCGACGAGGAGGGCGAGGGCTTCGACCGGACGTTCACGGCCGACCGGGCCCACAAGGCCGGGCTGACCGGGACGGCCGTCCTCACCGACGCAAGGCTGGCCGCCCAGTACACCGCGGCGAGGGGCGACCCGCTGGTGGCGGCGAGCACCACGCTGACCGGCCACCCCGCGAACCAGGCCAGGTCGGCGTTCGACGACGACCCCGCGACGGCATGGATCGCCGGGGCCAAGGACAACGCGCCCACCTACACCGTTGCGTGGGGCAAGGCGTCCAGGGTCTCCGCGCTGACGGTCGAGCGGCCTCCGGCGGCGGGCGGCCCGATGCGGGTGCGCGTCGAGGGGCGCTCCGGCGAGACCCGGGAGGCCGTCACCGACGCCAAGGGGCGCATCGCGTTCGCGCCCCTGACGACCGACCGGCTCACGCTGACCTTCCACCGGGAGGGACGGATCCAGCCGGTGCAGATCACCGACGTGGCCGTGCCGGGCGTGAAGCCGCTGCGGGACGTCGAGGAGTTCCCGCTGCGCCTCAAGTGCGGCTTCGGGCCCCAGTTGCGGCTGGGCTCGGCACGGATCGCCACCCAGGTGACCGGGACCATGGGCGACCTGCTGGCGGGGCGGCCCGTCCGCTTCACCTCGTGCAGGGACGCGCAGGTCAAGCCGGGCACGAACCGGCTGGCCTCGGCGCCGCTCGACTCCTACCGCGTCGAGTCGGCCGTGCTCGGCGGCGGGGACAGGCTCTCCGGCGGGGAGGGGACGCGGGCGGTCCGCGTGGCCGACTGGTCCTCGGGCTCGCGCGAGGTCGAGGTGGACGCCGAGCGCACCTCGTTCCTGGTGGTGAACGAGAACTTCAACGCCGGCTGGAAGGCCGTGGCGGGCGCCACGACGCTGCGCCCGGTCCGGCTGGACGGCTGGAAGCAGGGCTGGATCGTGCCCGCGGGCTACCAGGGCGCGGTCACGCTGACCTACGAGCCCGACGGGTCGCAGCGCGTCGCGGTCGTGGCCGGGCTCAACGTGCTGCTGCTGATGGTGATCGTGGCGCTGTGGCCCGCCCGCGGGGTGCGCGAGCCCGCGCGGTCGTTCCCCAAGGCCAGGGGCTGGCCCGCGTGGGCGGCGCTCGCCCTGACCGGGGCCCTCGGCTTCTGGGCGGCCGGGCCCGTCGGCCTCGGCGTGACGGCGGGCGTCGGCGTGGTGACCTGCTGGGCCCGCACGCGCGGGTCGCGGGCCGCCCGGGTCCTGGCCTCGCCCTGGGTGTTCGCGGGCGCCGTGATCGCCGGGACGGGCTGCCTGGCGGTGGCGCTGCGGTTCGACCTGATCGACAACCCGGCGTTCCCTTCGGGGACGCTGGGCGGCCTCGTCCCGCAGGTGGCGGGCCTGGCCGTCCTCGGGCGGCTGGCCGTGGAGCTCTGGCGGCCCCGGCCGCGCGGCGCCGACGGGATCGAGCTGAACTGGACCGCCCCGGCGGGGATCGAGATCAGCTGGACCGGGCGGGCTCCGGCCGGGGCTCCTCCCGAGGACGGCGGCGCCGGTGCGCCAGGCTCTGGAACGGGCGCTCCACCAGGTAATAGCTCGCCGTCGCCGCTGCGATGGACGCCGCGAGCAGGAGGGGGAGGTCCGTCGCCACGTCCCCCCGGAACATCCGATCCGCCCACTCGTACCAGCCAACGATGATCAGCATCTGCCACAGGAACAGGCTGTAGGAGATCCGTCCGAGAAAGCGCATGACCGGGTTGCCGAGGACGCGCTCCAGCGCCGGGTGGCCGTCCGGGGCGAGCGCCACCGGCCCGACGAACGCCAGCGCGCACAGGCCGGAGACCACCAGGTCGAGCGCGGAGGTCCAGAACACGTCCGGGGCCGCCAGCGACAGCGGGCCGGTGGCCGGGGTCGAGGCGATGACGTAGAGCAGCGCGGCCCCGGCCCAGCAGGAGCCCCACGAGCCCGCGACCGTCGCGCACACGACCGCGACCGGGCCGCGCGGCTCCAGGCGGGCCCAGACCGTCAGCACCGCCAGGGCCATGCCGAGCGCGAACCAGGCGAAGTAGTGCGGCAGCCACAGGCCGAGCAGCGGGTGGTGTTCCGGGACGTAGATCGCGAGCGTGTAGGCGAAGGAGAGCGCGGCGTAGGCGCCGATGCCGGTCAGCAGGCGGCGGGCCCGGTCCGCCACGTCCACCGGGTCGGTGCGGCGGGCGTACCAGGCGAGGACGGCGGCGGTGAGGGGGAGCGCCAGGTACCAGGCGAACTCGACCGTCAGGCTCCAGATCTGGCCGAGGTGCGCGGGGCCCAGGCTGCTCTGCCACCAGGGGTCGGGCAGGTAGGTGTGGGTGAGCGTCAGCAGCGAGACCCAGGTTCCGGCGTCGCCG
The DNA here is from genome assembly GCF_050946795.1 of Spirillospora sp. CA-294931. Lineage (GTDB taxonomy): Bacteria > Actinomycetota > Actinomycetes > Streptosporangiales > Streptosporangiaceae > Spirillospora. Next base: position 7,850,323 of record NZ_CP192006.1, on the reverse strand, counting down.
ATGTGGCCGCGTCCCGCCGTGACCATGAAGCAGATGACGACGACCCAGAACACCGGAAGGATGCGCAGCGCGCGCTTGCGCAGATAACCGCCGATCTTGGGCGCGGGCCGCCCGTCGAGCACCGAGGCCGCCCAGGGCCGGTAGAGCAGCAGCCCGGACAGCGTGAAGAAGATCGGGACGCCGACCTGTCCGCCGTTGTAGAGCCAGCCCCAGCCCCCCGCGGTCAGATCGCCGGAGTTGGCGGCCACGTGGTAGACGAGCACCGCCAGTGCCGCCACCGCGCGCACGCCGTCGAGCGTGTTCTGGTGACCGGAGATCGGCGGCGGCCGGAGGTCGTCCCCGGCCATGTCAGCCGTTCCCGTCCCGCTTGCGCAGGACCAGCAGCAGGTTCCAGGTCGCGATCTCGCGGATGCCGGGGACCCGGACCACGCCCCGGGCCCAGCGCGGGTGGTAGCGCGGGACGGCGTCCACGACGCGCACCTCGGCCGTGCGCGAGCGCGCCCAGGCCAGCGCCGACGACACCGAGACGGGGTGCAGGCTCTCGCCGAAGCGGTTCTTGGGCGGACGTCCCGTGCGGCGCTCGTAGCGGCGCGCGGCGCGGTCGCCGCCCAGGTAGTGCCAGGGCGAGGTCTCGTGGCCGCCCCACGGCGACAGCCAGTTGGTGAACGACAGGAACACCGTGCCGCCCGGCCGGGTCACGCGGACCATCTCGTCGGCCATCCGCCACGGGTCGGGCACGTGCTCCAGGACGTTGGACGAGAAGCACACGTCGGCCGCGCCCGTCCGGAAGGGGAGCGCCAGGGCGCTGGCCACCAGCGCGTTGTCGCCGGGCTTGCCGTGCGCGGTCAGCTCGCCGAGGTCGTGGTCGACGCCCGTGCAGCGGGCGCCGAACGACTCGAGGGCCCGGCTGACGAAGCCCGACCCGGTGCCGACGTCGATGACCGTGGCCCCGTCCAGGTCGGTGTACGAGCGCAGCTGGTCGGCGGTGTCGCGGGCCATCAGCGCGTAGTAGCCCTCGGGGTCGGCCTGCTCCTTGCGGAACGAGCCGAACAGCCGGAGGGAACGCTCCAGCGTGGCGTCGTGCCTGCGCGCCGTCTCCATGGCCACCTCGCGGGGTCGGATCGTAGCCGGAGCTTACCCGCGAGTAGCCGGGGCGCGGGAGGCTTCCGGGAAGCCTTCTGGGGGTCCTGTAGGGTAACCGAACACGCTGGGTACGGCCCGCGAGACCGGTGCCGGCGGCACCGCTGGGAGGGAGTTCATGCGGCGACAACTCGGGCTGATCTCGATCGCCTCGGGCGCCTTCTTCCTCAGCCTCGCGCCACTGGTGAAGTTCTACGTCGCCGACCAGGTCGTGCTGGCCCCGCTCAACCGCTACAACCTCACCCGCCTCGAGGCCAGGGGCGCCACCTACTTCGACACCGCGACGCTGAAGACCCGCTCGGGCGCGACGCTGCGGGCCACCAACACCGTGCGGGGCGACGTCCGCGCCAACAACGGCGACGACGACATCGCGGTGTGGGACTCCACGACCAACATCGTCGACCTCGACAACCCCGACAAGCCCATCCAGGTCCAGGGCTACCGGATGGCCTTCGACCGGCGCTCCTCCGAGCTGGTCAACTGCTGCGGGTCCAATGTCGACGGCGACAACAGCGTGCGGATGACCGGCTACGGGCTGCTGTGGCCGCTGGCGAACGTCGAGAAGCGCGACTACCCGTTCTTCGACATGACCACCCGGCAGGCCCAGCCCATGCGGTTCATCGCCGAGGACGAGGTCCGGGGCCTGCCGGTCTACCGGTTCGTCCAGCAGATCCCCAAGACCAAGACCGCCTCGGTCGACACCAGACTGCCCGGGTCGATGCTCGGTCTCGGGGCCAAGAGCAAGCCGCAGAAGGTCGACCGCTACTCCGAGGCGACGATCAGCGTCTGGGTCGACCCGCGCACCGGCATCCCGGTCAAGCACCAGCAGAACATCCACAGCACCGTGCAGACCCCCGACGGACGCGGCCGCATGACGGTCGCCTCGGCCCGGCTGGTGACGATCGACGCCGACCAGAAGTCCCTGGTCGACATGACCAAGGGGAAGGCGTTCCAGATCAGCGCGGTGCGCGCGCTCATCCCGGTCGGGTCGCTCCTGCTCGGGGTGATCCTGCTGCTCACCGGCGCGATCGCCCTGGTGTCCGCGCGCAACCACCGGCCGGCGCCGCCCGAGGCGCCCCGCCGCGCGGACGGCAAGTTCGGCGACCCATCGGCCCGCCCGCACGTCAACCATCAGTGATACAGGTTCTCGCTGCCTTCACCACGGTATCGACCGCAAAGTAGAACCCGTTGCAGTTTTGTGGGACGGCGCCTACTGTCGAGGCGTGCGGACACGAGTCACCGAGCTATTCGGCATCGAGTACCCGATCTTCGCGTTCAGTCACTGCCGCGACGTGGTCGCCGCCGTGAGCCGCGCCGGCGGCATGGGCGTCCTGGGCGCCCTGTACTTCACCCCCGAAGAGCTGGAGGTCGAGCTCGACTGGATCGACCGCAATGTCGGCGGCCGTCCCTACGGCGTCGACGTGGTCATGCCCGCCGCCTACGAGGGTGCCGGGCTGGGTGACGCGGGCGAGCTGCTCGACCGGCTCCGGGGCATGATCCCCGACGGGCACCGCGCCTTCGTCGAGGACCTGCTGGCCGAGCACGGTGTCGAACCCTCCGGCGAGGGCGCCGGAAAGGCCCTGCTGGGCTGGACGGACGCCACCGCGCGCCCCCAGGTGGAGGTGGCGCTGCGCCATCCCATCGCGCTGCTGGCCAACGCGCTCGGGCCGCCGCCCGCCGACGTCGTCGCCCAGGCCCACGAGCGCGGCGTCAAGGTCGCGGGCCTGGCCTCCAACGCCCGCCACGCCCGCAAGCAGGTCGAGGTCGGCGTCGACATCATCGTCGCCCAGGGCACCGAGGCCGGCGGCCACACCGGCGACGTCGCCACCATGGTCCTGATCCCCGAGGTGGTCGACGCGGTCGGCCGCGACACGCTCGTCCTGGCAGCCGGGGGCATCGGCCGGGGACGCCAGATGGCGGCCGGGATGGCGCTCGGCGCCGACGGCGTCTGGACGGGCTCGATCTGGCTCACCGTGGACGAGGCCGACACCCCCGAGCGGACCCGGGCCAAGCTGCTGGCGGCCACGTCCCGCGACACCGTCCGCTCCCGCTCCTGGACGGGCAAGCCCGCCCGCCTGCTGCGCACCGCCTGGACCGACGCCTGGGAGAGCGAGAACGCGCCCGGCACGCTCCCGATGCCCCTGCAGTTCATGCTGATCTCCGACGCGCTGCGCCGCGTCCACCGCTCCGGTGACGGCGAGCTCGTCACCTTCCCCGTGGGCCAGATCGTCGGGTCCATGGACCGGACCAGACCCGTCGCGCGGGTCGTCTACGACCTGATCGAGGAGTACATCGAGGCGGTGGACCGGTTGAAGACCATCACCGGCGCCTGAGCATCAGACCAAAAGATGAGATCGCGCTCCGAATGATCACTCTGTGGGAGCACGCGCCGGGGCCCCGTTGATGGAACCCTCTCGGACCATGCCCGTGTGGGGAATGGTCCTCTCCGCCTTCGCGGAAATCCGTACCAGCAAGGTCCGCGTCACCCTCTCGCTGCTGTGCGTCTCGGCGCTCGTCGCGGTCGTCACGCTGGCGATCGCGCTCGGCGGGCTCGCACAGCAGGCGCTCGTCCAGACCTTCGAGCAGGAGACGGGACGGCCGGTCACGCTCACCCTCGACGTGCCCAGCGACAACGGCCCGTCCACGCTGTCCGACCAGGCGATCGCGAAGATCGAGGCCGACCTGCGCCGGTACCGCATCGTCGGCAGCCCCTTCCGGCAGGCCGACTCGGTCACGTTCCGCCAAGTGCTCCCGGGCGGGACGCGTCCGATCAAGCCCGACACCGACGCCGGGCCCGCGAGCGTCTACGGCGTCGACTCCGACCTCGGCCGCATCCGCCGGATCCCCATGGCGTCCGGGCGGTGGCTGGTGCCGTCCGACGATCATCGGTTGGAACCGCAGCTGGTGGTGGGCCGCAAGTTCGCCGACCGCCTCGGCCCCGACCCGTTCCGCGCCGTCCTGGAGATCGGCACCCCGAGGGCCTGGGTCCGCGCCCGCGTCGTCGGCGTCATCGGCGGCTCCACGCCCTGGGCGGCGAACGAGATCTACATGCCCTACAAGGCGATGGCGCGCTGGCGGGTCGGTGCGGAGACCACCAGCTACGTCATGCGGGTGCCCAAGGCCGACGCGGACCGCGCCCGCGAACGGATCAGGGCGGACGCCACCACGGCCTGGGGCCTGGGGCCCGGGGCCCAGGTGATGCGCAACGAGGGCGACACCTCGGTCATCGGCGGCACCTTCGGCAAAGTCCTGGTGGCCGTGGCGGTCTTCCTGCTGATCCTCGGTTCGCTCCCGGTGCTGGTGCTCGGGCTCATGGCCGTCCGGCAGCGGCGCAGCGAGCTCGGCGTGCAGCGCTGCTTCGGCGCCACGGGCCCGGACCTGTTCCTCACCGTCCTGCTGGAGGCCCTGATCGTCTCGTGCGCGGGCGGGGCCATCGGGGTCGGCGGCGTGTACGCGATCAGCGGACCCCTCTTCGGCTTCGTTTCCGACCGGGGGCCGTTCGCCTCCAGCGACCTGACCCTGACCTTTCCCTGGCGGGCGGCGCTGCTCGGCATGGGCGTCGCGGTCTGCGTCGGCCTGTTCACCGGCCTGATCCCGGCGCTGCGCGCGATGAGGCGCTCGGTGATCCAGGCGATCCGCAGTTAGCGGAAAAGGAGGGACCACCATCATGCCCCGTTGGGGAAACCGCCTGGCCAAGGCCGGGATCGTCGTCACTGTGCTCGGGGTCGTCGGCGGCACGGGCTGGCTGGCCGGCAACGGCGCCGCCACCCCGCCCGCCCCGGCGGCCGACCTGCCCGCCACCGACCTGTCGCCCAAGACCATCGAGGTCGGCACGGCCTCGCTGGTCAGCCGGCTCGTCGTGGACGCCACCGTGCGCGCCGACCCGCCGGTGCCCGTCCGGCCCGCCAAGCCGGGGACGGTCGCGGCCGTCCACCGGTCCAACGGCCAGCGCGTCGGCAAGGGCGAGCCGCTGCTGACCATCAAGGCGCCCGGCACCGGCAAGAAGGCCAAGCCGGTGAACGTCGCGGTCACCGCACCCGTCGCCGGACGGATCTCCGGGCTGACCGCGGTGACCGGGCAGGAGCTCTCCCCCGCCGACGCGGTCGCCCAGCTCGACCCGGGCCGCTTCCAGGCCGTCGCGACCATCGACGGCAAGGAGGTCTACAAGCTCTACAACCGGCCCGAGTCGATCACGATGGCCATCGACCACGGCCCGGCGCCGTTCTCGTGCCGCCTCCTGAAGTACGGCGCGGGCGCCTCGGGCAGGCAGCAGCAGGACTCCGGGCCGGAAGGCGGCGGCGGAGCAGGAGGCGACAACGTCGAGGTCACCTGCCGCATCCCCGCGCGCCAGCGGGTCTTCGCCGGGATCAGGGGCAAGCTGTCCATCACCACGGACTCGGTGCGCGACGCGGTCGTCGTCCCGCTGTCGGCGGTGCTCGGCGAGGCCGGCAAGGGCCGCGTCACCGTGGTCGGGGCGGGCGGCGAGCGCAAGAGCAGGCCGGTGAAGCTCGGCATCAACGACGGCAAGCAGGTCGAGGTGCTGGACGGCCTGGAGAAGGGCGAGAAGATCCTCGACCGGGCGCCCCTGGACGCCGAGTTCGACGTCCCGGAACCGAAGGCCGAGCCGGAGCAGGGCGGCTGATGGGCACCGACGTCCTGGAGATCGCCGGGATCACCAAGCGCTTCAAGCTGCGCGGGCGGGCCGAGCCGCTGACCGTGCTCTCCGAGGTCTCGCTGACCGTCCGGCCCGGCGCCACCGCCGCGATCGTCGGGCTGTCGGGCGCCGGCAAGTCGACGCTGCTCAACGTCCTCGGGCTGCTGGAGCGACCCGACGACGGCACCGTCCGGATGTACGGGCGCGAGACCACCACGATGCGCGAGCAGGACCGGGCCAGGCTGCGCGGCGAGACGATCGGGTTCGTCTTCCAGCAGCTCAACCTGCTCCAGCGGCGCACCGCCCGCCAGCAGGTGGCGGCGCCGCTCCTGTACGCGGGCGGCCGCGCGCTGCGCCGCCGCCACGAGCTGGCCGACGCGGCCCTGGAGCGCGTCGGGCTCGGCGAGCGCCTGCACGCCACCCAGGCCAGCCTGTCCGGCGGCGAGCAGCAGCGCGTGGCGATCGCCCGCGCGCTGATCCGCGACCCCCGGCTCATCCTGGCCGACGAGCCGACCGGCGCGCTGGACCCCCAGACCGCGGGCCAGGTCATGGACCTGCTGTTCACCCGGGCCCGCGAGGAGGACCGCGCGCTGATCCTGGTCACCCACGACCACGCGCTGGCCCGCCGCGCCGACGACGTCTACGTCCTGGACGAGGGACGGCTGGCCCCCGCCTAGCGGAACGCGCCGGTGTGCTCGGCCGCCCACTGGCGGAACGAGCGCGGCGGCGCCCCGGTCAGCTCCGTCACCACCGGGCTGACCGGGACGGGACGGGTCCGCAGCGCGCCGATCAGGGCGTCGACCAGATCGGCGGGCCGTCCATCGGCCAGCATGTGCGCCCGCGCGTCCGACTCTGACACGCCCTCGAAGCGCAGCGGTCTGCCGATCGCCGCGCCGATCGCCGCCACCTGGGCGGCACGGTCGATCACCTCGGGACCGGTGAGGACATGGCGGGCGCCCGCGTGCCCCTCCTCGGTCAGCACCCGGGCCGCGACCGCCGCGATGTCGTCCTCGTGGATCACCGCGCGCGGGCCGCCGACCGGGCCCCGCACGACGTCCGACGACCGGATCTGCCCGGCCCACCCCAGGGCGTTGGACGCGAACGCGTCGGCCCGCAGGAACGTCCACTCCAGCCCGGACTCCTGGATCACCCGCTCGTTGCCCGCGTGGAAGCCGCTGATCGGATCGCCCTGCCTCTCCGCCGCGTCGTCCACGCCGGACGAGGAGAGGTACACCACGCGCCCGGCATGCCGGGCGAGCACGTCCAGCAGCTCGGCCAGGCCCCCGCTGCCCAGGATCGGCCAGACCAGGAAGACCGCGTCGGCGCCCTTGGCCGCCTTGTCGAGCGAGCCCGGGTCCAGCAGGTTCCCGGCCGCGAGCTCGGCCCCCTCGGGCAGCGCGGCCGTCCCGGGATCACGCACGAGCGCCCGCACCGCGTGGCCCGCCTCCGCGAGCCGGGCCGCCACCCGCCGCCCGGCGTTCCCGGTCGCACCTGTCACAAGAATCATGCGATCAAGCCTGCGACCTCAACCGCGCTGGAGGTCAAATCCCCTACTAGGGTTGGCCGCATGGACACAGTGGCCGAGATCGTCGCGCGCTACGGCCTGGAGCCCCTGCCCGTCGAGGGCGGGCTGTTCCGCCAGACGTGGGCGGGGCCGCCGGACGCCGAGGGCCGCCCGTCCGGCACGGCGATCATGTTCCTGCTGGCCGAGGGCGACTTCTCGGCCCTGCACCGCCTCCCGACCGACGAGGTCTGGCACTTCTACCGGGGAGACCCGCTGGAACTGCTGCTGCTCGACCCGGACGGGGCCGACCGGGTCGTGCTCCTGGGCGGGGAGACCGTCCAGCACGTGGTACCCGCCGGAACCTGGATGGGCGCCCGGGTCGTCCCCGGGGGCGGCTGGTCCCTGTGCGGCACCACGATGGCGCCGGGATTCCTCCCGTCCGACTACGAAGGCGCCGACCGCGCGGCGCTGCTGGCCCGCTACCCCGGCCAGGCCGAGCGCATCGGCGCCCTCACCCGGCCCGACGCGCCGACGAGGATGGACCATGCCTGAGCTGCTCGACGGCCGCACCGCCCTGATCACCGGGGCGAGCGGCGGCATCGGCGCCGGGGTGGCCCGCCAGTTCGCCCGCGCCGGGGCCGCCGTGATCGTCCACTACCACCGCGCCGAGGAGGCCGCCTCGGCCCTCGTCGCGGAGATCAACGCCGGGGGAGGGCACGCGGTCGCGATCGGAGCCGACCTCACCGGCGAGCACCGTCTGGTCGAGGAGGCCGCGGCCTGGCGCGACGGGCTCGACGCCGTGGTGAACTGCGCGGGCGTCCAGCCCGTCCGGCCGCTGGAGGGCATGACGGCGGGCGAGTGGCGCGAGGTCGTCGACGCCAACCTGCACGCCGCCTTCACCTGCACGCAGGCCGCCGCCGCCGTCATGGCCGATCGGGGTGGCAGCGTCACGCACATCGCGTCCATCGAGGGGTCGCGTCCCGCCTCGGGGCACGCGCACTACTGCGCGTCCAAGGCCGCCCTCATCATGTTCGCCCGCTCAGCGGCCCTCGAATACGGCCCGCTGGGTATCCGGGTCAACAGCGTCTCCCCGGGTCTGATCGACCGGGAAGGGCTGGAGGCGGCCTGGCCCGACGGCGTCCGCCGCTGGACCGGGGCCGCCCCGCTCACCCGGTTGGGCCGCCCGGAGGACGTGGGCGACGCGTGCGTCTTCCTGGCGTCGGCCATGGCGTCCTGGATCACCGGTCACGACCTGGTGGTCGACGGCGGTGTGGGAGCCAGGCCCGGCTGGTGACTACCGCACCAGGAACGAGATCAGCTTCGCCAGCAGGTAGTAGGCGCCCGCCGCGATCGCCCAGTTGATGTAGAGCTGCTCCTGGGGGTCGGTCCGGGTGAAGATGTCGTGGAACGGCGTCGCCAGCCAGCGGCCGACGTCAAGGATCCCGTCCACCAGGACGTTGCCGGGATTGGCCTCGCCCCAGGTCAGCAGCATCCCCAAGCCGAGGATCGCGACGGCCGTCCAGCCCGCCGCCATGATCATCATGCTGGCCGCGCTGGTCTTCCCGCGCGCCCACCGCCGTGGCTTCCGCTCCACGGTCGTGTCGCCCGGACCGCTCCGCTGTGGCCGGAGGCGCCATTTGCTCGAACCGCTCCGGTGCTTGCGCCCGATGTTCAAGGCCATGGCCGCTCATTCCTCTCATACTTCGGTTGCCCTCCGCAGGTGCCTCCCCAGCCCCAACCCAAACGCGGGCCCTAATAACGGTCCGTCCATTAATCGTCTCCCGGCCCACCCCGCCGTCGCCCGGGCCGAGATCTATGCACTTGGCGACGAAAACTCTGCGGCGAATGTGCGGAAGGGAGCATTCCGCCGCGACGGCGTCCGGCCGACAATGCCAGCAGCGCGTCGGTCCGGGGAGGTACGGGGTGTCCACCTACACAGAGATCTCTCAGGCTGAGGACGCACGGCTCGTCGACGCCCTGCGCCGCGAACGCGCCGGGGCGGCCGGGTACATCTACAACTATTACGGCCCCCGTCTGTTCGACTACGCCCATGTTCTGGTCGGCGACCGGCAGGTGGCCGTGGACGCCGTCCGCGCGGCCCTGCTGCGCACCCGGCACGAGCCCGGGTCCGTCCCCGACCTCGACCGGTTCCGGGGCTGGCTGTACGGGCTCGTGCGCGGCGAATGCGTGCGCGTGCTCACCGGGCCGTCCGAGGACGCCGCGTCCGCCCGCGTCGTCCGGATGGAGGGCGGCCGCCTGGTCTACGCCTACCGCCTGGCCGCCCGGGGCGACCTGCACAAGGAGGCGTCCGAGCTCGCGGAACGCCACGGCCTGAGCACGGCCGACCTGGCCGTCGCCCTGGACGTGTCCCCCGAACGCGTCACCGACCTGCTGGAAAACCCCCAGCCCGCCCCCGCCGCCGAGCCCCCCGTCCCCGAGCCCGAAACCGAAAAGGTCACCGCCCCGAACCCCCTCCTCGGAAGCGTCCTGGACGCGACCTTCTTCGGCACCGAAGACCCCACCGTCACCCCCGCGCCCTCCCCAGCCGACACCGCCCTCGCCGCCGCCGTGTCCGCACCCCTACAACCCGCCCCACCCACCCCCGCCAAGCCCGAGTCCCTAGCGCCCGAGCCCGCCTCCACCGAACCCGAGTCCCTCCCGCCCGCCAAGCCCACGCCCGCGCCCGTCGCCTCCGACGCCCCCGCGCCCGCTATGCCCGTCGCGTCCGCGTCCGCCGCCGAGCCCGCCTCCGCCGAGCCCGCCTCCGCTGCGCCCGCGTCCGCTGCGCCCGCGTCCGCTGCGCCCGCGTCCGCCGAGCCCGCGCCCGCCGCCTCCGACGCCCCCGCGCCCGCTACGCCCGTCGCGTCCGCGTCCGCGTCCGCGTCCGCGCCCGCGCCCGCCGGGCCCGCGTCCCCCGTGCCCGCCGTGCCCGCCGCGTCCGTCGCGGCCGCGCCCGCTGTGCCCGTCGCGGCTGCGGTCGCTGCGTCTGTTGCGATGGCTGAGGGCGGGGCGGGTGGCTTTGCTTCGGTGTCGGGGGGCGGGGCCGTGTCGGCGGTCGATGTCGCGCTTGCGGCCGCTGCCGGGGTGGGGATGGCGGGGGAGGTGGGCCCGGAGAGTGTGCCGGACGAGGAGAAGGCGGCGGCCTCGGCCGCTCCGGGCGCCTCCCCGGTCGTGGTCAAGGGGAAGCGCTGGAAGTCGCGGCGGGCGGTTCTGCTCGATGTCGGCGCGGTGGCGGCCGGGGCGATACCGGTGATCGCGTTCGTGCTGGTTCCGGTGGTCAACGACGGGCTGTCGCCGTCGGCCGCGCCGCGCGGGGTGAGCACGTCCCCGGCCGCCACGGGGGCGCCCGCGCCGGACGGGCAGGCGCCGCGGGCCGGGGGCGGCTCGCCCGGTCCCGAGTCCCGGCCCGCCAAGGAGACCGAGAAGCCGGACGTCGTGCCGATGGGCAAGCCCGCCCAGAAGCCGTCGCACTCGAAGCCCGCCCCGTCCGGGAACGCGAACGCGAGCGGGAAGAGCGGGACGCTGGCGATCAATGACGGGGGATGCCGGGGCGTCGGCGTCGCGCGGACGGTGAGTTCCTGCCGGGTGACGCTCACCGCGCGCGGCGGGCCGGTGCGCTGGGGTGTGGCCTCGACCAACCCCGGGAACGCGCGGGTCTCGGCGTCCGGCGGGGGGACGCTGGCCGAGGGCCAGTCCACGTCGGTCACCGTGACCATCAGCTCGACCGTCCGCTGCTACGCCTCGGGCGGGGGCAGGGGGTCGGTCCGGTTCTCTCCCGGGGGCAGTGCCCAGATCTCCTACAGCTGCTGGATGCCCTGACGCCCTACTCCATCTGGAGTAGGGGCGGCAAGGCGCGCGCGTATACGCCGAACCCGTCGCGCTGGGGAGGAATCGACCCGATCACGGCGCGAGACTCGGAGCAGGCCCGCAGACGGCGGCCCTCGCTTCCGAGGATGTGAGTTCGATGATCAAGTGGGCGGGACGCGTTCTGGTCGGGCTCGTCTGGCAGCCCGGCGGCTTCTTCCTGGGCCTGGTTCCGGTGGGGACGCTCCTGGCGGGAGCCGGGAAGGCGTCCTCGCGCGTGTTGGGGGAGGCGGCGTGATCAGAAGCCCGAAGGTGTGGGGGGCGACGGTGCGGGAGTGCCGTGTCTCCTACCCGTGCGACCGGTTCCTGGAGCCGCCGTACCGCAGTTACCACCGGGCCGTCAGCGTCCAGGCGCCGTCCTGGATGACCTTTCGATGGCTCTGCCAGCTGAAGGTCGGCGAGTACACCTATCCGCTCCTCGGCTCGGGGCCGCGGCGCCTCACGCCCGGGTCCGGGGAGCTGGCCATCGGGCAGCGGTTCCTGATCTTCGATCTGGTCGACTTCCGGGCGGACGACCACATCACCGGCGTCACGGCTCCGGAGCTGGCCGCGAAGTACGGCGCGATCGCCGTGACTTACCGCGTCGTTCCCCGCAACGCCACGCACAGCCGCATCATCGTGCGCTCCAACGTCGCCGGGGACGCGGGCCTGCCGCGCTGGCTGCCCGGCCCGCTCGCCTGGGCCGACGCCGTCCTGATGCGCAAGCAGCTGCTCACCCTGAAGGCGCTGGCCGAGCGCGACTGGCAGGCGCGCCGCGCTCCCCGCGCCTACCAGGCGGAACGCTACGATTAGCCACGCACGTGAGCAGGGTGGGACGGTGAAGATCCGCAAAGCGATCGGCGGCGACATCGCGCTGGCATCGGTGATGCTGGTCGTGCAGTTGCTGGGCGCCAAGGCGATGTCGGTGCCGGTCTATCTCTACGTGCTCGACACCGGGGGCTCGCCGCCGATCAGGCTGGAGCCGACGCCGGTCGACGCGCTGGGCTACGCGCTGCTCGCCGTCGTCTCGCTGGGCATGGTGGCGCGCAGCGCGTGGCCGGTCGCCACCTTGGTGCTCACCAGCGGCATCTTCGCCGTTTACATGTGGCGCGCGTATTCGGTGGGCCCGATCGTGCTGACGGTGGCGCTCTGCCTGTTCACCGTGGTGCTGGCCGGACGGCGCTGGCAGGCACTGACCGCGCTGGCGTTCGTGGTGGCCGCCACGACCATCTGGATCCCGCGTATCGAAGCCGCCCACGGCGAGCTGTCGTCGTTCGTCTGGACGGTGGTCGCCTTCTTCTCGACCGTCCTGGCGATCTTCGGGACTCCCGTCCTGGTGGGCGAGATCCTGCGCAACAGGCGCGAGGCGGCCGACCGGCGGATCGTCCAGGCCGAGCGGGCGGCCGAGCACCGGCTGACCGAGCAGCGGCTCGACTTCGCCCGCGAGGTGCACGACGTCGTGGCGCACACGATGGCCGGGATCGCCGTGCAGGCCGCGGCGGCGCTGCGCCTGCTGGACGACCCGCCGCCGGAGGTGCGCACGGCGCTGGTCGACATCCGGACCGCGAGCCGGGAGGCCCTGCACGACCTGAAGGAGACCGTCGGCTCCATGCGATGCGCGCCGCAGAGCGCCTCGAAGGGGCTCGACCATCTGGAGGCGCTGGTCACGGCCGTCCGCAAGGCCGGGGTGCCGGTGACGCTCGAACGGGAGGGCGCGCCGAGGCCGCTGCCCGCCCGGGTCGACCACGTGGCCTACCGTGTCGTCCAGGAGTCGCTGACCAACGTCCTGCGGCACGCCGGGCACGGGGCGGGTGCCGGGGTGCGACTGGAGTACGGCCCGTCCGAGCTGCTGGTCCACGTCACCGACGACGGGACGGGCGGCGACGGCACGGGGCACGGCCTGGCGGGCATGCGCGAGCGTGTGGAGGCGCTGGGCGGGACGACCCGCGCGGGCAACCGCCCGGGCGGCGGCTTCGAGGTCGCGGCGCGGTTGCCGCTGGGGGACGCGTGATCCGCATCGGGCTGGCCGACGACCAGGCGATGGTCCGCACGGGGTTCCGGCTGCTGCTGGCCGCCGAGCCGGGCATGGAGATCGTCGGGGAGGCCGAGAACGGCGGCGCCGCCGTGGCGCTGGCCCGCGACCTGCGTCCCGACGTGCTGCTGATGGACATCCGGATGCCCGAGGTGGACGGCCTGACCGCCACCCGGCGCATCGTGGCCGACCCCGAACTCCGCGCCGTCCGCGTGGTGATCCTCACGACCTACGCCGAGGACGCCAACGTCTTCGCGGCCCTGCGCGCGGGGGCGAGCGGGTTCCTGGTCAAGGACGCCGAGGCCGACGAGCTCGTCCAGGCGGTGCGGGTGGTGGCGCGCGGCGACGCGCTGCTGGCGCCCGCGGTGACGCGCGGGGTGATCGCGATGTTCTCGCAGGTCCGCCATCATCCCGAGGCCCAGGCCGACGGCCAGGACCTGGCGATCCTCACCCCGCGCGAGCGCGAGGTGCTCGCCCTGGTCGCCAGCGGCCTGTCCAACGAGGAGATCGCCGTCCATCTGGGCATGAGCCCGCTGACGGCCAAGACCCATGTGGGGCGGACGATGACCAAGCTCGCGCTCCGCGACCGCGCGCAGCTCGTGGTCTTCGCCTACGAGTCGGGCCTGGTGCGCCCGGGCCGCGAGAGACGGCCGGACGCACCGACCGAGCCCTAGAAGGCGGGGTATTCGGTGTTGCCGGAGATCCGGTGCCTGCCCGCGACAACCGGGGCGAACGGGGCCGGGCCGTTGCACTTCGGAACGTCCACGACGGGCGCCTCCAGGTCGACTCCCCAAGAGAACCCCACCCGCCCGCCGCGGTGAGTGCTGATCGACAGCCCCACCCGGTGGCCGATCAGGGCGCTCGCCTCTCCGGGAGGGGTCTTGGTGACGACGCCGGTCATCGTCACGTTGCCGCGGCCTCCGGGCAGGACGCAGTCGATCGTGCCCTGGATGCCGCCGTCCTGCGGCTCGCCCGGAGGGGTATGCCAGCCGGTGAAGGTGCCCTTGGCGCCCTTGACGTTCCCCCGCGCGTTGACGGTCAGTTTGAACTTGTCCTGGGGGAAGGGCCGGTAGGAGAAATGCGCGGTTCCCTCGACCACGGTCTCGGTCGGGTCGGCCTTGGTCTTTCCGCCGGCCTCCTCGGCGAACGAGGAGGTCAGCGGCGCGACCCCCACGGCCCCCGCCGCCAGGGTCGCGAGCAGAATTCCTCGGCGCGAGAGCTTCGTGCGCGTTTTTGTCGACATGCCCCGAGCCTAGGAACCCAAAAAGCGCGAATCGCCCTGCGACCGAATGAACCGGACGCTGCTCCGCTCGCAGTACGCGCTGGTCAGGTCGTCCGGACGGAGTCGTCCGGGCGGGTGCGGAACACCGCCGAGGCGAGCAGCCCGACGCCCGCGGTGGCGACCAGCGCGGCGACCACGTCCACGAGGTAGTGCTCCCCGAGGACGACCCGGCTCGCCCCGACCAGGGCGATCATGACGGCCGCGCCGGGGACGACGACGCCGCGCCACAGCGGCGGCAGGCGACGGGCGATCATCACGGCGGTGAAGCCGAGCGCGGTCATGACCACGACATGGCCGCTGGGGTAGGTCCAGTCCTGCTCGGTGACGGGCGGGCCCGAGCGCTGGAAGACCGTCTGGAGGACGAGCGTCCCCAGGCAGGCGGCGAGCACGGCGGCGCAGCGGGCCACCAGGACGGCCGAGCGCTCGCGCCACCACAGGGCCACGGCGGCGGCGAGGACGGCGACCACGGCCAGGATCGTGCCGGCTCCGCTGACGGCCACCGCCGCGTCGGCCCAGAAGCCCGACTCGGCGTACAGGTGGTCGGCCACCCAGGCGTCGAGCGGCGGGACCCGGTCGCCCAGCAGCGCCCCGGCGACCAGCACGGCGCCGAGCCCGAGGCCCCCGGCCAGGACGGTGTTTCGAGAGTTCGTCATGAGTCGAGCCTGGCGGAGACGCCCCCGAGACGGCATCGGGGAATCACCCCGGGACGTCCCCGATCTCTCGCATATCGAGACGTTCGGTCAGGCGGGGTGCAGGGCGCGCACGGCGGCGACGAGCGGCGCGTACTCGTCGTTCCGCTCGGCCTCCGACAGCGCCTCGTCGAGGGCCTTGTCGTTGGTCGGACGGGCCCGGGCCAGCAGCTCGCGTCCGGTTTCGGTGACGTCGGTGTAGATGCCGCGCCGGTCGTCGGGGCACAGGTAGCGCTCCAGCAGGCCGCGCTCCTCCAGGCGGGTGACCAGCCGGGTCGTGGCGCTCTGCGACAGCACGAGCGACTCGGCGAGCTGGTTCATGCGCAGGTGGCCGCCGTCTCCGGGGTGCTGGCCGATGAGGACGTTCAGCGCGGAGTACTCGCGGACGCTGAGGTCGTGCTCGGCCTGCAGCGCGCGTTCGATGTGCGTCTCGATGCGGTCGTGCAGGGCCTGGAGGGCGCACCAGCCCTGTGCGGGCCCGGGGGTCGGCATCTTCGACATGGTCCGATGCTACCCGCTGTCCGCAATAGACGACATTGCCAAATGCCCGCGTCTGCAACTATTGTGAGCGCCTGTTATAGGAGTGTGCATCGACTTGAAGGGGCGTGACATGCCGCTCGCACTGCTGGCCCTGGCCATCGGGGCCTTCGGGATCGGGACGACCGAGTTCGTGATCATGGGCCTGCTGCCCGAGACCGCCGACACCTACGACGTGTCGATCCCGACGGCGGGCTACCTCGTCACGGGATACGCGCTGGGCGTGGTGCTCGGGGCGCCGTTCCTGGCCACCATCGGGACGCGGTTCTCGCGCAAGCGCATGCTGATGGCGCTGATGGGGATCTTCGTCGCCGGGAACCTGCTGTCGGCGCTCGCGCCCACCTTCGGCCTGATGCTGGCCGGGCGGGTGGTGACCTCGCTGGCCCACGGCGCGTTCTTCGGCATCGGGTCGGTGGTCGCCTCCGGCCTGGTCGCCAAGGGACGCGAGGCCGGGGCGATCGCCGCCATGTTCACCGGGCTGACCGTGGCCAACGTCGTCGGCGCGCCATTCGGGACATTCGTCGGGCAGCAGCTGGGCTGGCGCTGGACGTTCGCCGGTGTCGCCGCGCTCGGCGTCATCGGGTTCGCCGGGGTCGCGCGCCTGGTGCCCGCCGACCCGAAGCCGGAGGCGCGGGCCGGACGCGTCCGGCAGGAGTTCGCGGCGTTCGGGAACGTCCAGGTGCTGCTGGCGATGGGCATGACCGTCCTCGGCTTCGGCGGCGTGTTCGCGGCGATCACCTACATCGCGCCGATGATGACCGAGAGCGCGGGCTACGGCGACGCCGCCGTGAGCTGGCTGATGGTCCTGTTCGGGATCGGGATGGTGATCGGGAACCTGGTCGGCGGGCGGTTCGCCGACAGGGCGCTGATGCCCATGCTCTACACGGCGCTGATCGCGCTCGCGGTCACACTGGCCCTGTTCACGGCGACCTCGCACCACAAGGTCGCGGCGGCCGTGACGATCCCGCTGATCGGGGCGTTCGGGTTCGCGACCGTCCCGCCGCTGCAGAAGCGGGTGCTCGACCAGACGGCGGGCGCGCCCACGCTGGCCTCGGCGATGAACATCGGAGCGTTCAACCTCGGCAACGCGCTGGCGGCCTGGCTCGGCGGGCTGGTCATCGCTGGCGGGTTCGGGATCTCCGCGCCCAACTGGGTCGGCGCCGCCCTGGCCGCGAGCGCGCTCGGGCTGGCGGTCGTCTCCGGGCTCCTGGAGCGCGGCGCCGCGGCCCGGCGTCCCGTCGAGGAGCGGGTGCCCGTCGCTACTTCCCCTTGAAGTCCGCGGGGCGCCGCTCCTTGAAGGCGGTGGCGCCCTCGACGGCGTCCTCGGAGCCGATCACGGGCCAGCCGAGCTCGTCGGAGACCTTGAGCGCCTCGTCCTCGGGGAGGTGCTCGGTCTCGCGGTAGGTGCGCAGGATCGCCTGGACGGCCAGGGGGCCGCAGGCCGCGACCTGTCCGGCCAGGTCGCGGGCGGCCTCCAGCGCCGTCCCGGCCGGGACGACCCGGTTGACCAGCCCCATGGCCAGCGCCTCGGCGGCGGCGACCGGACGGGCGGTGAGCAGCACGTCCATCGCCGCCGCGTAGCCGATCTGGCGCGGCAGCCGGATCGCGGCCCCGCCCATGGGGAACAGCCCGCGCCTGGCCTCGTACAGGCCGAGGGTCGCGTCCTCCGCCACCACCCGCAGGTCCGTCCCGATGAGAAGCTCGGTGCCCCCGGCCACGGCATAGCCCTCGATGGCGGCGATGAGGGGCTTGGAGGGGCGGTCCTCCCGCAGCAGCCCCTTCCAATGGAAGTTGGGAATCTCCTGTGTGCGCGCTTGCACGCGAGGGTCGGACGAGGGGGTGCCCATGGCCTTCAGGTCCGCGCCCGCGCAGAAATGGCCCCCGGCCCCGGTGAGGATCGCGACGCGGACCTCCGGGGTCGCGGAGACATAGGCCCAGGCGTCGGCCAGGCCGACGAGCATCGCGGTGCTGAGCGCGTTGCGGGCCTCCGGCCGGTCCAGCGTGACGGTGACGACCGGTCCCTCCCGCTCGACGGCGCAGTGCTCGGTGCTGATCGGCAGGCGTTCGCCCATGGCTCCTCCGCATCCAGAAACAAGAACAGATTCTAGATAAATGATCGGCTTTCCAACAGGGCTTGCTCGATAAAACGAGAACGTGATCTACTTTCAGGGTCCGGCCGTCTGGACGAGGGAGGACCGATGGGGTCGTTGGGCTTCTGGCGGCTTGCGCAGGCCGATCCCGAGTGGGTCGCGGCCATCGATCCGGACGGGTCCGAGCACACCGCGGGCGAGCTGCTGGCCCGCGCGAACCGGCTCGTCCACGGGCTGCGCGACCTCGGGCTGCGCCCGGGAGACGGCATCTGCGGGCTCGTCCCGAATGGGACGCGGGGCCTGGTGCTCTACCTGGCCGCGCTCCAGGCGGGCTGGTACTACACGCCGATCAACTGGCACCTGACCGGGCCGGAGATCGCCTACATCCTGGCCGACAGCGAGGCCAAGGCGTTCTTCCTGCACGACCGGTTCCGGGCCGAGGGCACCCGCGCGGCGCACGCCGTCGAGCCCCACCGCCGGTTCGCGTTCGGGACGGCCGACGGGTTCCGTCCCTACGAGGAGCTCGTCGAGGGCCAGTCCGAGGACCTGCCGGACGCGCGCACCAACGGCGCCACCATGCACTACACGTCCGGCACGACCGGGCGTCCCAAGGGCGTGCGGCGCGGGCTCGCGGGCATCGACCCCGACGACAGTGCCGAGCTGATGACCTTCCTGCTGGCGATGTTCGGGATCGAGACCGGCCGCCCGCAGGCCCACCTGGTGACCTCGCCCAGCTACCACACGGCCGTGAGCCAGTTCGGCGGCACGGCCCTGCACATGGGCCACACGCTGGTGTACCTCGACCGCTGGGACGCCGAGGAGTGCCTGCGCCTGATCCAGGAGCACGCGATCACCAACACCCACATGGTGCCCACCCACTTCAAGCGGCTGCTGTCCCTTCCGGAGGAGGTGCGCAAGCGCTACGACGTCTCCTCGATGCGCTGGGCGATCCACGCCGCCGCGCCCTGCCCGGTACCGATCAAGCAGGCGATGCTGGACTGGTGGGGCGACTGCGTCTGGGAGTACTACGCCGCGACCGAGGGCGGCGGGACGATCGCCTCGCCCCAGGACTGGCGGGCCCACCCGGGCACGGTCGGCAAGGCGTGGCCCATCAGCGAGCTGCTGGTCGTGGACGGCGAGGGGAACCCGGTCCCCGCCGGGACGACCGGCACCATCTACATGAAGATGCTGGGCTCGGAGTTCGAGTACAAGGGCGACCCCGCCAAGACCGAGGAGAACCGGCTCAGGGGCTTCTTCACCGTCGGCGACATCGGCCATCTCACCGACGACGGCTTCCTGTTCCTGTCCGACCGCGCGTCCGACCTGATCATCTCCGGCGGGGCCAACATCTATCCGGCCGAGATCGAGAACGAGATCGTCGTGCATCCCAAGGTGGCGGACGTGGCCGTCTTCGGCGTCCCGGACGAGGAGTGGGGCGAGGCGATCAAGGCGGTCGTCGAGCCCGCCGAGGGCGTGCGGCCCGGTCCCGCGCTGGCCGCCGAGATCCTGGCGTCGCTGGACGGGCGGCTGGCCCGCATGAAGTGGCCGCGCACCATCGACTTCATCGAGACCATGCCGCGCGAGCCCAACGGCAAGCTCCTGAAACGCAAGCTCAGAGACCCGTACTGGAAGGGGCACGAGCGTGCCATCTGAGGCCGAGCCCCACGTCCTGGAATTCCCCGGCGGCTACACCCGGTCGGTCGGACCGGTGATCGGGCGCTTCCTCACCGAGCTGCGCGACGGCCGGCTGGTCGGCGTCCGGACGGCGGGCGGGCGGGTGCTCGTCCCGCCGACCGAGTACGACCCGGACGGCGGCGAGGCGGTCACCGGCGAGTTCGTCGAGGTCGGCCCCGCCGGGACCGTCCGGACGTGGTCGTGGGTCCCGCGCCCGTCGCCCGCGCATCCGCTCGACCGGCCCTTCGCCTGGGCGCTCATCGCCATGGACGGCGCCGACACCGCGCTGCTGCACGCCCTCGACCTGGGCGAGTTCGAGACGGGCGCGCCACCGCCCAAGGCCCTGCGCACGGGGATGCGCGTCCGGCCCAAATGGCGGGCCGAGCGTTCCGGGACGATCGCCGACATCGAGTGCTTCCGCCCCGAGGTCACCATGATCAACGCACCCTCGCGCCTGGCCTACGAGCTGCGCGCGGGCCGCGCGCAGGACCGCTTCCTCGAAGGCATCGCGCAGGGCCGCATCCTCGGCCACCGGTGCGGGGTGTGCGACCAGGTCATCGTCCCGATGAAGGGCCTGTGCCCGCGTGACGGCGTCCCGACCACCGAGGAGGTCGAGCTGCCCGGCACCGGAACCGTCACCACGTTCGCCGTCAACAACCTGCCCGACCCGCGCGCGCCCGAGGTCCCGTTCGTCTCGGCCTACATCCTGCTGGACGGTGCCGGGCTCACCATGCTCGCCCTGGTCGCGGGCCTCCCCGCGGACCGGGTCCGGATGGGCATGCGCGTCCAGGCGGCGTGGCGACCGCGCGAGGAATGGGGTCCCACGATGGCCAACATCAAGTGGTTCGAGCCCCTCGACGAACCCGACGTCCCCTTCGACGCCATCCGGGACTACCTGTGAGCACCCAGATCGCAGTGGTGGCGTTCGTGCAGACGCGGCACTCCGGGGTGGACGAAGGGCTCACGGAGGTCGAGCTGCTCGCGCCCGTCATCGGTGAGATCAAGGAGCGGACGGGCCTGAAGCGGTTCGGGTTCACGTGCTCGGGGTCGTGCGACTACCTGGCCGGGGCGCCGTTCTCGTTCGTCTCGGCGCTGGACGCGCTCGGCGCCTGGCCGCCGATCTCCGAGAGCCATGTGGAGATGGACGCGGCCTGGGCGCTGTACGAGGCGTGGGTCAAGCTGCGCCTCGGCGAGGTCGACACGGCGCTGGTGTACGGGTTCGGCAAGCCGTCCCAGGGCGTGCTGCGCGAGATCATGACCCGGCAGCTCGACCCGTACTACCTGGCGCCGCTGGGGATCGACCAGGTCTCGCTGGCGGCGTTGCAGGCGCGCGCGCATCTGGAGCGGGCGGGCGCCAAGGAGGACGACCTGCGGGCCGTCGCGTCCCGTGCCCGCGCGGCCGGGCGCGGCAACCCGTTCGCCCTGCACCTGCCCGATCCGCCGCCCGAGGAGGAGTACGACGTGGCGCCGCTGCGCCCGTCCGACGTCGCGCCGGACGCCGACGGCGCCGCCGCGATCGTGCTGGCCTCGGGCGACGCGGCGCGCGACCTGTGCGAGCGGCCCGCCTGGATCGCCGGGATCGACCACCGGAGCGAGCCGCACCTGCCGGGCGTCCGCGATCTGAGCCGCTCGGTCTCGGCGCGGCTGGCGGGGGAGCGGGCGGGCGCGGCGGGCGTCCAGGTGGCCGAGCTGCACACCGCCTTCAGCCACGAGGAGCTGATCCTGCGCGAGGCGCTCGGCCTCGGCGACGGCGTGGAGGTCAACCCGTCCGGCGGGCCCCTGGCGGCGAACCCGGTGATGGCCACCGGGCTGATCCGCATCGGGGAGGCCGCCGCCCGCGTCCACGACGGGACGGCGACGCGCGCGCTGGGCCACGCCACCTCCGGGCCCTGCCTCCAGCAGAACCTCGTCTGCGTCCTTTCGGGAGACGACCATGGGTGAGCCCTGCGCGATCGTGGGCGTGGGCCAGACGGCCTACAAGACCAAGAGGCTGGACGTCTCCATGGCGGGCCTGCTGCGCGAGGCGGCCCGGCGTGCCCTCGACGACGCCGAGCTGACCTGGAACGACATCGACGCGGTGGTGATCGGCAAGGCGCCCGACCTGTTCGAGGGCGTGATGATGCCCGAGGCGTACCTGGCCGACGCGCTCGGCGCCGCCGGAAAGCCCGTCATGCGGGTGCACACCGCCGGGTCGGTCGGCGGCTCCACGGCCATCGTCGCGGCGAGCCTGATCCAGGCGGGCGTCCACGACCGGGTGCTCACCGTGGCGTGGGAGAAGCAGTCGGAGTCCAATGCCACCTGGGCGCTGACCGTCAACACCCCGTTCGCCACCTCGCTCGTGGTGGGC
This sequence comes from Spirillospora sp. CA-294931, assembly GCF_050946795.1. Classification (GTDB taxonomy): domain Bacteria; phylum Actinomycetota; class Actinomycetes; order Streptosporangiales; family Streptosporangiaceae; genus Spirillospora. The sequence goes on along the minus strand of NZ_CP192006.1, from coordinate 7,828,531 downwards.
GCGGGCGGCTACTTCGCGCCGCACATCCGCGCCTACATCCGCCGCTCGGGCGCGCCCGAGCACATCGGCACGCTGGTCTCGGTCAAGGACCGCAGGAACGCGCTGAAGAACCCGTACGCGCATCTGCGGATTCCCGGCATCTCGCGGGAGATGGTCGAGTCGACCCCGATGCTCTGGGAGCCGATCCGCTACCTCGACACGTGCCCGTCGTCCGACGGGGCCTGCGCGATGGTGCTGGCGAGCGACCGCGCGGCCCGTGCCGCGCCGCACCGTCCGGCCTGGGTGCACGGGACGGCCATGCGCTCGGAGCCGATCTTCTTCGCCGGGCGCGAGACCGTGAACCCGCGCGGCGGCGTCGACTGCGCCGCCGACGTCTACCGGCAGGCCGGGATCGCCGACCCGCGCCGCGAGCTCGACTGCGCCGAGGTCTACGTCCCGTTCTCCTGGTACGAGCCGATGTGGCTGGAGAACCTCGGCTTCTGCGGCGAGGGCGAGGGCTGGAAGCTCACCGAGTCCGGGGCGACCGCGCTGGACGGCGACATCCCCTGGAACGCCTCCGGCGGCGTGTTGTCGTCCAATCCGATCGGCGCTTCGGGGATGATCCGGTTCGCCGAGGCGGCCCTCCAGGTCAGCGGCCGGGCGGGCGAACACCAGGTGGACGGGGCCAAGCGCGCCCTCGGCCACGCCTACGGGGGAGGCGCGCAGTTCTTCGCGATGTGGATCGTCGGCGACGAGAAGCCCTAGAGCCTGCGGAGGCGTCCATGGAGTTCAACCACGCCGATCTGTTCGAGGGCCTCGCCGACGCGGTGGGCGACCGGGTCGCGCTGGTCTGCGGCGACCGCCGCCTCACCTACGCCGAGCTGGACGCGCACGCCAACCGCCTGGCGCACCACCTGGAGTCGGCCGGGGTGGGGCCGGGCGCGCACGTCGGCGTCCAGCTCTACAACGGCGTGGAGTACGCCGCCGCGCTCCTGGCCGCGCTGAAGATCCGTGCCGTGCCCGTGAACGTCAACTACCGGTACGTGGAGAGCGAGCTGCTCTACCTGTACCGCGACTCCGACATGGTCGCGCTGCTGTACGACGTGGAGTTCGAGCACCGCGTCGCCGCCACCGCCCCGCACGCGCCGCGACTACGGCACCTGCTCGCCGTCGGCGGGCCCACCCGGATCGGCGTCCCCTACGACGCGGCGCTCGACGCGCAGCCGCCCTCCCGGGGCTTCCCGCGGCGCTCGGGAGACGACACCTACGTCATCTACACCGGCGGGACGACCGGCATGCCCAAGGGCGTGCTGTGGGGGACCGAGGACCTGTTCTTCGCGTTCGCCAACCCGACCCAGCCGCTCCCGGACCGTCCCGAGGACGTCATCGAGCGGGCCGGGGCGTCCGGCCCCCTGACGATGATGCCGATCGCGCCGATGATGCACGGCGCCGCCCAGATGGCCACGTTCATCGGCTGGTGGATGGGCGCGACCGTGGTCTACCGGCGCCGGTTCGAGGCCGCCGGGGTCTGGGACGTCGTGGAGCGCGAGGCCGTCAACTCGGTCACCGTCACCGGCGACGCGATGGCGATCCCGATGGTCGAGGAGCTGGAGCGCCGTCCCCGTGCGCTGCCCTCGCTGCTGGCGTTCGTCTCGACCGGGGCGATCCTCACCGGCGCCGTCCGCGACCGCCTCCAGCGCGCGCTCCCGAACGTGGCCATCCTGGACAGGTTCGGGTCGAGCGAGTCCGGGTCGACCGCCGCCGCCGTCGCGGGCTCGACACCGGAGAAGGGGCTGCGGTTCGCGCCCGACGTCCCGGACGTCGCCGTCCTGGACGACGCGCTCCAGCAGGTCAAGCCGGGTTCGGGGGTGATCGGCCAGGTCGCGCGCACCGGCCGCATCGCGCGCGGCTACTACAACGACCCGGAGAAGACCGCCCGCACCTTCCCGGAGGTCGACGGCCGCCGCTGGCTCCTGACCGGCGACATCGCCACCGTCGAGGAGGACGGCTCGATCCTGGTCTACGGGCGCGGCTCCCAGGCGATCAACACCGGCGGCGAGAAGGTCTTCCCCGAGGAGGTCGAGGCCGTCCTGAAGGGCCATCCCGGCGTCTACGACGCCGTCGTCACCGGCATCCCCGACCCGCGCTGGGGCAGCCGCGTCGCCGCCGTCGTCCAGCCCTCGGACGCCGCCCTGGACGCCGCGGCCCTCGACGCGCACTGCCGCGCCCGCCTGTCCGGCTTCAAGGTGCCGCGCACCTACGCGTTCGTCGAGGAGGTCGTGCGCTCGCCCGCTGGGAAGGCCGACTACCGCTGGGCCCGCCGGGCCGCCGAACGCGCCACAGAGCGTTAGGCTGCGGTAGCGGGAACGGCTCTGTTCTTCGGAGAGGTGGCGCGGCGTGGCGAGCCCAGATCGGGAACGGGCGATCGAGGAACTGCGCCTGGCGATCCGGCGCAACACCATGTTCACGGTGCTGCTGCACCACGCGACCGCGAGCATGGCCGGCATGAACGTCACCGACGCGCAGTGCATCGGCGCGCTGGCCCTGGACGGCCCCCAGACCCCCGGACGTCTCGCCGAGGTCATGGGCATCACGACCGGCGGCGCGATCACCGCCGTCATCGACCGGCTGGAGAACGCGGGCTACGTCAAGCGCACCCGCGACCCCGACGACCGCCGCCGGGTGATCGTCGAGCCGGTGCCGGAGAACGTCGCCCGCTTCGCCCGGTACTTCGAGCCCATCGGCCGCATGTTCAACGAGCGCGTCGCCGAGTGCAGCGACGAGCAGCTGCGGTTCCTGATGGAGTGGATCGACGGCCTCAACACCCGCATGCCCGAGGTGATCGACGAGGTCCGCGGACTGCCCTGAGGTCAGCCCGCCAGACGGCCGCGCAGCAGGTCCATCAGGGTCTGGTGGACCTCGTCGAGCGGGCGGCCCGGCTGCAGGGTGCGCCACTGGAGGGCGACGGTGATGACCATGCCGAAGACGGCGGCGGCGGCCGTCTCGGTGTCGAGGTCCGCGCGCAGGTCGCCCGCGGCGACGGCCGCGCGGAGCGCGTCGTCGATCACGGCCATGGCGCGCTCGCGGATGAGCACGGCGGCGCGGTGCCAGTCGCCGCCGCCCGAGCGCCACGCCTCGGCGATCAGGAGCCGGGCGAACGACTCGTGCTCCCCGATGAAGGCCAGCTCGGCGCCGACCAGCGCCTCCAGGGCGGCCAGCGGCTCGCGTCCCTCGGCGGCCTGCGCCAACGTGGCGGCCAGCCGCCCGATCCCGTAGTCGAGCAGCGCGGTGAACAGCCCGGCCTTGCTGCCGAAGTTGTAGTAGACGGTGCCCTTGGCGACCCCGGCGCGCTCGGCGATCTGGTCGACGGTGGTCGCGGCGAAGCCATGCTCGGCGATCAGCTCGATCGCGGCGGCGAACAACCGCTCCCGTGTCGCAGCCCGGCCCACGGCCCCGCTCCGTCCTGTCAGAGTTTCAGCGCGGGGTGCAGGCGCTTCATCGTCCACACCCGGTTCTGCCGCACCGCCAGCGCGGTGAGGGCGAGCCCTCCGGCCAGGAATGCCGCCAGCACGGCACAACCCTGCCATACCGGGCTCAAGCTCCCGCCGCCGATCAGGTGCCGGACGGCGTCGACCGCCCACGACATCGGCAGGAAGGGCCGGATCGCCTGGAAGAACACGGGGCTGGTCTCGATCGGGTAGGTGCCCGCCGCCGAGGTCAGCTGGAGCATCAGCAGCGCGAGCGCGACGACGCGTCCCAGCGGCCCGAACCGGGCGTTGGCCCACTGGATCACCGCCATGAACGCGGCGGCGGTCAGGCACAGGAACGCGATCAGGCCGGGCCAGCGCGCGGCCTGGAGCCCGAGGCTGAAGTGCAGGACGGCCAGGACGATCAGCACCTGCCCCGCCCCGATCGCGGCGGCCGGGAGCCACCCGGCCAGGGCGACCCGCCAGGCGGGCGCGGTCGACGCCTGCGCGCGCGGGCTGACCGGGCGCAGCAGCATGAAGATCAGCATCCCGCCGACCCAGAGGGCCAGCGTGACGAAGAAGGGCGCGAACCCGGTGCCGTAGTTCGGTGCCTTGTTGTCGGTGGTGCTGGCCAGCCGGACGGGGCTGCTCATCATGTCGGCGCGGGCGTCGCGCTCGGCCTTTCCGTAGGCGGGGACCTGCCGGGCGCCGTCCTTGAGCCCGGCGGCCAGGTCCTGGTTGCCGTCGGCGATCTGGCCGAGCGCCGATTCCAGCGTGACGGCGCCGTCGGAGAGCGTGCCGAGCCCGCTGGTCAGAGTGGACGAACCGGACAGCAGCTTGCCCGCCCCGGTGCCCAGCTGTGCCGACCCCGAGGCGAGTCGCTGTGCTCCCGCGTCGAGCCGGTCGATGTTCCTGCGCGCGCTTTCGACCTTCCCGGCGAGCGCGGGCGCGTCCTTGGCGATCTTGCAGGCGATCCGCTCCACGGTCCGGGCATTGGCGGCGATCTCGCGCAGCTCGGTGACGTGCGCGTCGATGTAGCCGTCGACCTTGCGCGCCACCGCGACGACCTGGTCGGCGGCGTCGGTGAGACGCCTTGCGACGTCGGGCGGGATCTCCGGGTACTGGTCGAGATGCCGTGCGAGATCGTCCCTGGCCTGCTCGGCGCGTTTCACGGCGGCCTCGGTCTCGGCGGGGAGCTTGCCCGCGCCGTCGGCGAGCAGGTCGGCGCCGTCGGCGACCAGCAGCGCGGCGCGTCGGATGTCCGGCGCGTGCGTGCGCAGAAGCGGGACGACCACATCGCCGGCCCGGTCGACGGCGGTCGCGAGCCGCCGCGTCCCGCCGGCGAGTTGCCGGTTGCCCTCGGCGACCTTGTCGGCGCCCTCGCGCAGCGTGCCGAGACCGGAGGTCAGCTTGGCGCTGCCGTCGTGGGCCTGGTCGATCCCGCCTTTCAGCTTCCCGGCGCCGTCACGGGCCTGGCCCGACCCGTCGGCGAGCTTGCCCGCGCCGTCGGCGGCCTCGCCCAGCTTCCCGTGCAGCTTGCCGAACGAGATGAAGATCTGGTCGAGATAACCGCGCACCGCGTCGCCCGCGGCGGCCGCGCTGATCTCCTTGAACGCGGCCTGGGCCAGCGTGCCGATGACGTAGTTGTTGGCGTCGTTGAGCTGGAGCTTCAGCCCGGCGGCGGAGGGACGCCCGTCGCCGGACGGCGAGGCGATGCGGGAGCTGAAGTCCCTCGGGATGGTCAGCGCCATGTAGTAGTCGCCGTCGCGCACGCCCTGGCGGGCCCGCTCCTCGCTCACCGTCCGCCAGTCGAAGACCTGCCGCTTCTTGAGCTCCTTGGCGAGCTCGGCCCCCGCGTTGACGGTCCTGCCGTCGGCCTTGGCGGGACGGTCCTGGACGACCAGCGCCACCGGGACGTGCTTGAGCCGGGCGTACGGGTCCCAGAACGACCACAGGTACAGCCCCGCGTACAGCAGGGGGAGGAGCATCAGGCCGACCACGGCGATCAGCGTCAGCGGGTTGCGCAGGAAGCGGCGGAGTTCGAGTCCGCCCGTGGACAGGACGGGGAGTCTCATCGGGTGCTCCCTTCCACGGAGCGGTGTAGCGGGACGATCCGGGCGAGGCCCTCGGCCGGGGCCGGGTCATGGCAGGTCGCGATGACCGTGACGCCGCCGGCCGCCAGCGCGTGCAGGCCGCGCCACATCGCGCGCTGGCGGTCCAGGGGGAGGCCCTCGTCGACGTCGTCGAGCAGCAGCAGGCCGGGGTCGCCCACCAGGCCGAGCGCGGCGCCCAGCAGCACCGCCTCGTCCGGGGCGAGGTCCTCGGCGAGCGTCTTCGGGTCGACGGCCAGGCCCACGCGCCCGAGGGCCGCGCGGATGCGCTCGCCGCGTCCGCGCCACCGTCCGAAGATCCCCTCGCGCAGGTCGAGGGCCTCGCTCACATGCTCGCCGACGGTCAGCCGGGGATCGAGGTCGGTGACCCCGGCGACCACGCCCAGCGAGGCGACCCGCTGGACGGCGCGCAGCTCGTCCGGCAGGCGGTGCGGTCCGACGGACGCGGTGCCCGAGGTGGGTTTCATCCGTCCTCCCAGGGTGAGGAGGAGGGCGGTGCGCCCGGTGCCCGCGATGCCGCCGACGGCGGCCAGTGCCGCCGGGGGCACGTCCAGGTCGACGTCGCGGTAGACCCAGCCCCGCGAGCCGCGCAGGGACAGGCCCTCGGCCTCCACCCGGAGCGGCTTGGCCGCCATGAAGCCTCCCGTTTTTGAACTGACCAGTCAGTACAAAAATAGCCCCGCACGGCGCCCCCGTCAGCCCGACCGGCCGGTGACCCTCCCCACACGCACGACAAGCCCCCGACCCGAACGGGCCGAGGGCTTGCCCTTGATGACCCTGCGGTCACCGAACGGGGTTCGGCGTGAGATCCTGCGCGGATGACGACCTCGCCGCGCGCCGCCCGCTCCCTGGCGGTCTTCATGGCCGCCGCCGGGACGGGGCACTTCCTCGTCCCCAAGCCGTTGGACGCCATCGTCCCCGAGCAGCTCCCCGGGAGCGCGCGCACGTGGACCTACATCAGCGGGCTGGCCGAGCTGGCCTGCGCCGCCGCCATCGCCCACCCCAGGACGCGCAGGCGGGGCGCGCTGGCCACCGCCGCGCTGTTCGTCGCGGTGTTCCCCGCGAACGTGAAGATGGCGATCGACTGGCGCGACAAGCCGCTCCCGCTGCGTGCCGCCGCCTTCGGCCGCCTGCCGCTCCAGGCCCCGCTGGTCGTCTGGGCGCTCAAAGCGGCCAAGGACCACAAGGGCTAGCGGACAGCGATCACGGCCGATCCATGGCCGAACAGGCCCTGATTGACGGCGATCCCGGCGCGCGCGCCGTCGACCTGGCGTCCGGCCGCCTGGCCCCGTAGCTGCCAGGTCAGCTCGCAGACCTGGGCGATCGCCTGCGCGGGCACGGCCTCGCCGAAGCTGGCCAGCCCGCCCGACGGGTTGACGGGCACGCGTCCGCCGAGCGCCGTGGCGCCCGAGCGCAGCAGGCCCTCGGCCTCGCCCGGCCCGCACAGGCCGATGTCCTCGTACCAGTCGAGTTCGAGGGCCGTGGACAGGTCGTAGACCTCGGCCAGCGCCAGGTCGCCGGGGCCGAGCCCCGCCTGCTCGTAGGCGGCTTCGGCGATCGCCGCGCGAAACGTCCGCTCGGGCGGCGGGACGGCCAGCGCCGAGTCCGTGGCGAAGTCGGGCAGGTCGAGCACGGTCTTGGGGAACGACGGCGTCGCGGTCGACAGCCCGGCGACGCGGACCGGGTCGGCCCGGCCGTGCGCGCGGGCGAACTCCAGCGAGGACAGCACCAGGGCGGCCCCGCCGTCGCTGGTCGCGCAGATGTCCAGCAGCCGCAGCGGGTCGGCGACCATCGCCGACGCGCGGACGTCGTCGAGGGTCACCTCCTTGCGGTAGCGCGCGTTCGGGTTGGCCGCCCCGTGGCGGGCGTTCTTGACCTTGACGGCGGCGAAGTCGTCGGTCGTCGCGCCGTGCAGCGCCATCCGCCGCCGCGCGAACAGCCCGAAGTAGATCGGGTTGGACGCCCCCAGCAGGCGGAACCGCAGCCAGTCCGGATCGTCGGGGCGGTCGCCGCCCACCGGCGTGAAGAAGCCCTTGGGCGCGGCGTCGGCCCCCACCACCAGCGCGACGTCGCAGAGCCCCGCCAGGATCTGGGCGCGGGCCGCGTCGATGGCCTGGGCACCCGACGCGCACGCGGCGTAGCTGCTGCTGATGCGCGCGCCCGTCCAGCCGAGCGCCCGCGCGAACGTCGCGCCCGCGACGAACCCCGGGTATCCGTTGCGGATCGTGTCGGCGCCCGCCACGTACTGGACGCGCGTCCAGTCGAGCCCGGCGTCGGCGAGCGCCGCGCGCGCCGCCACCAGCCCGTACTCGACGAAGTCACGTCCCCATTTCCCCCAGGGATGCATCCCAGCTCCGAGCACGGCGATCTCGGTGTCGGTGTTCATGGCCTCGCCTCCGCTCGGCGGCTCACAGCCGTCTTGCGCGGCGGCTTCCCTCGTCGCTCCGGTCGCAAGCTCCCTGCACTCCTCAGTCCAGCCACCACGCGGCTGTGAGCACACTCATGGGAGAGGGCTCCACATCCAGGTGGTGTAGTCGGTGTCGTCTTCGGCGTAGAGCGTCGCTTCGGTGAGCTCGACCTCCATGCCGACCTCCAGGGGCGGATGGCCGGGGACGACCTGGCCGAGGACGACCATGCGCTCGGCCGCCAGCTCGACGGCGGCGATGGTGAAGGGCACGAACGGATCGGGCGAGACGTACGGCGGCGGTGGCCGGTAGCGCGAGTCGGTGAACGACCAGACGCGTCCCCGGGGCGAGAGAGTGTGCTCCTCTAGTTCGGAACCGTCCCTGGGGCCCGTGCAGCCCGGGTTGCGGCAGGCCAGGTCGTTGCGGGGGAAGTACGGGGTCCCGCAGGAGACGCAGCGCGTCCCCACCAGGCGGACGGCGCCGTCGGCCGAGGTGAACCAGCCCGCGACGGCCGGACGTCGTTCCCTGGGCACGGGCGCCCTCCCGTCACTTGACCAAGCGTCCGCTCAAATCTATAACACGTTCTACTTGGACGGCACCCTCGCGGCGCGACGGGGCGATCGCGACGGCGATCGCGAGCAGGGCCAGCACATACGCGGCCGTCCCGGTCCAGCCGCCGGTCTCGTAGGCCAGGCCCCCGGCGGTGCCGCCGACGCTGCTGCCGAGGTAGTAGGCGAACAGGTAGAGGGCGGACGCCTGCGCGCGCGCCGAGGAGGCCAGGAGCCCGACCCAGCCGCTGGCCACCGAATGCGCCGCGAAGAACCCGACGGTGAAGCCCAGCAGCCCCACCGCGACCAGCGGGACGGAGGGCGGAAGCGTGAGCGCGATCCCGGCGGCGGCCAGGCCCAGCGACCCGAGCAGCACCGGACGCCGTCCGGCACGGTCGGCCAGCGTCCCGGCGCGGGCCGAGGCGAACGACCCGCCGAGGTACATGACCGAGATGAGGCCGACGACCGTCTGGGGCAGGCCGAACGGCTCGGCGAGCAGGCGGTAGGACAGGAAGTTGTAGACGGTCACCATGCCCGCCATCAGCACCAGCGCGATCAGGAACAGGCGCCGCAGCCCGGGGTCGGCCAGGTGCGCGAGCAGGTTCCGGTGGTCGACGCGGGACGGCACGAACGCGCGGGACGGCGGCAGCAGCGCCCAGAACACGGCCGTGCAGACGAGCGCGGTCAGCGCGGTCGCCGCCAGTGCCCAGCGCCATCCGGCCAGGTCGGTGACCAGTCCGGGGATCACCCGGCCGAGCAGGCCGCCCAGGCTCGTCCCGGCGATATAGCGGCCCATAGCGCCGCCGAGCGAGGCCGGGGCGACCTCGTCGGCGAGGTAGGCCATGGCGACGGCGGGCACTCCCGCGAGCGCGACGCCCTGCACGGCGCGCGCGATCGCCAGCGTCGTGAACGACGGGCAGAGCGGCAGCGTCAGGCCCACGGCCGCGGCGGCCACGGAGGAGACGACCATGACCCGAGTGCGCCCGAACCGCTCGGACAGCGAGCTGACGGGGATGACGGCCAGCGCGAGGGCGCCGGTGGCCAGGGAGACCAGCAGGCTGGCGCGGGTGGGGGAGACGTGGAAGCTCGCCGACAGTTCGGGGAGCAGGGCCTGCGTGCAGTAGAGCGACATGAACGTGGTCAGTCCCGCCGCGAACAGCGCGAGGTTGAGCCGGCGCGGGGTCCGCATGGTCTCCAGGGTTCTCCCACCGGCGGTGATGCGTCCAATGAAAGTTCCATCAAGAACTGATGCCGGGTATGCATGAGTGCATGGACCTGACCACGGTGCGGTGGTTCCTGGCCGTCGCCGAGCACGGGCACGTCACCCGGGCGGCGGCCGAACTGCGCGTGTCCCAGCCCGGCCTCTCCCGCGCCGTCGCCCGTCTGGAGCGCGAGTTGGGGTACCCGCTCCTCGATCGCGAGGGTCGCGGCGTCGTCCTCAGCCACTATGGCGAGATCTTCGCCGAGCGCGCGCGGCGGCTGGTGGCCGAGGAGGAGGCGGCCCGCCGCGCCCTCGCCCGCGCGGCCGACCCCGAACGCGGCGAGGTGTCGCTGGCCTTCCTGCACACCCAGGGGCCGTCGTTCGTCCCGGACCTGATCCGCCGGTTCCGCGCCGACCACCCGGACGTGACGTTCCGGCTGAGCCAGGACCGCGCCGAGCGCGTCGAGGCCGCCGTCCGCGAGGGCCGTGCCGATCTGGCCATCACCAGCCCCCGCCCGGACGAGTCCTCGACCGGAGCCGAGGCGGGGAGCACCTCCCTGGCCTGGCGGCCGTTGGTGACCGAGCGGCTCAGCGCGGCGGTGCCGGTGGGGCACCGGCTGGCGGGGCGGTCGCGGTTGCGGCTGGACGAGCTGGCGGGGGAGCCCTTCGTGGCGTTCCGGCGCGGCGCCGGGCTGCGCACGATCGGCGACGCCCTGCTGGACGGGGCGGGCATCCGGCCGGAGATCGCGTTCGAGGGCGAGGAGTCCGGGACGGTCCGCGGGCTGGTCGCGGCCGGGCTCGGGGTGGCGATCGTGGCGCCGCCGGGCGACCCGGCGGAGGCCCGGGGTGTGCGGCACGTTCCCTTGACCGATCCGGGCGCGCAGCGTGTGATCGGACTGATCTGGGTGCCCGCCCGGACGGCCCCGCCCGTGGTGGAGGGCTTTCGCCGGTTCGTGCTCGCCCGGGCGGACCGGCTGCCGGGGCCCGCTAACTGACCGGTCGGTTACTTGCCGGTAGAGTAAACCGAGTCGGATTCTGCTGATCATCCACCGGCCGGCAACATCGAGGAGCAGGACATGCGGACTGGGCTTCAGGGGAAGACCGCCCTCATCACCGGGGCGTCGCGAGGAATCGGCAAGGCGACCGCGTTCGCGCTGGCGGCCGAGGGCGCCAACGTCGTGCTGTCGTCGCGCAAGCAGGACGCGCTCGACGCGGTGGCGGCGGAGATCCGCGCCGCCCATCCCGAGGCCGGGGTGCTGGCCAAGGCCGCCCACGTGGGCGACGCCGAGCAGGCCGGCGCCGCCATCGACGCGGCCGTGGCCGAGTTCGGCGGACTGGACGTCCTGGTCAACAACGCCGGGACCAACCCGTACTTCGGGCACATGGTCGACATCGAGCAGCCCGCCGCCGACAAGATCGTCCAGGTGAACCAGTGGGCCATCGTGCAGTGGACCCAGCTGGCCTGGAAGCGGTCGATGCAGGAGCGCGGCGGCTCGATCGTCAACATCGCCTCGGTCGGCGGGCTGGTCACCGAGATCGGTATCGGCTACTACAACGCCGCCAAGGCGGCCTCGATCCACCTCAGCCGCCAGTTCGCCATGGAGCTGGCCCCCTCGGTGCGCGTGAACTGCATCGCCCCCGGCCTGGTGAAGACCGCGCTCGCCCGTGCCCTCTGGGAGAACAACGAGGCCGAGATCAGCAAGCACATGCCGCTGGGCCGCATCGGCGAGCCCGAGGACATCGCCAACGCCGTGGTGTTCCTGGCCGGCGACACCGCGTCCTGGATGACCGGGCAGACCCTGGTCGTTGACGGCGGCGGCCTCATCCGTCCCTCGATCGCCTGAGGAGCACCATGTCCCGCTGGGGCCTGACCATTCCGCTGACCGGCCTGCCGCTGGCCGCGCACCGCGAGATCATCGAGAGCCTGCCCGGCCTCGGCTACACCGACGCCTGGTCGGCCGAGACCAACGGAACCGACGCCTTCACCCCGCTGGCGCTCGCCTCGCAGTGGGCGCCCGAACTGCGGCTCGGCCCGGCGATCGTGCCCGTGTACACGCGCGGTCCCGCGCTGCTGGCCCAGCAGGCCGCGACCCTGGCCGACCTGGCACCGGGACGGTTCGTCATGGGCGTCGGCACCTCGTCCGACACGATCGTCGAGCGGTGGAACGACATCCCCTTCGAGGAGCCGTACAAGCGCTGCCGCGACACGCTGCGCTTCCTGCGCACCGCGCTCACCGGCGAGAAGGTGAAGCGGGAGTACGACACCTTCACGGTCCGGGGCTTCAAGCTGGAGACGGCGCCCGCCGAGCCGCCGCCGATCGTGCTGGCGGCCCTGCGGCCCGGCATGCTGCGCCTGGCGGCGCGCGAGGCCGACGGCGCCATCACCAACTGGCTGGCGCCCAAGGACGTCAGGACCGTCCGCGGCGAGCTCGGCGAGGGCCCCGAGCTGATCGCCCGGCTGTTCGTGTGCCCGACCGAGGACGCCGAGGAGGCCCGGGGGATCGGCCGCTGGCTGATCGCCGCGTACATGACCGTCCCGGTCTACCGGGCGTTCCACGAGTGGCTCGGGCGCGGCGAGGCGCTGCGGCCGATGAACGAGGCGTGGGCGGCGGGCGCCCGGCAGAAGGCCCTGGAGGTCATCCCGGACGAGGTCGTCGATGACCTCATCGTGCACGGCTCGCCCGCGGCGTGCCGCGAGCGCGTCCGCGAGTACGTGGCCAACGGGCTGACCACGCCCGTCCTGGCGCTCGTGCCGGGCGGCGGGCTCTCGCACGCCGAGGCGGTGGAGGCGCTCGCGCCGTCCGCCGGCTGAGGTCAGTATTCGCCGGATGTTTCCGGGGAGTTGGGTTTGTCTCAATAGTGTCGGTCCGCCGTTTGGATCTTGAAACCGGGCGGTCTCGGGGGCGACACGAAGGACAACTCCATGACCCTTCTCGGCTGGCCGCTGCTCGCGCTGCTGGCGGTGCTGGCGGCGGCGGCCCCGATCGGCTGCCTGGCGGCCTGGAACCGGATCCGCGGGCCCAGGGCCGTCCGGGCGGCCGGACGGCTCGGGCTGGTGGCGACCTGCCAGCTCACCGCGCTGCTGCTGGTCGGGGTGCTGGTCAATCGGAGCATGCACCTGTACGCCACCTGGGACGACCTGCTCGGCACCACCGCGGTGCGGGGCGACATCCAGGCCGCCGGGCCGGTCGCGCAGACCGGACCGGCGGCCGGGGCCCGCACCCCCTCGCCCTTCGAGTTCGACCGCCGGAGCGGGACGCGCTTCGCCGTCCTGCCGGGCCCGGCGTCCGGGCTCCGCGCCGAGGTCCGCGTCTGGCTGCCCGAGCAGTACGACGACCCCGCCTACGCAGGGAAGCGGTTCCCGGTGGTTGAGCTGTTCCCCGGCTTCCCCGGGTCGGCCTGGACCTGGTTCGGCGCCATGCGCGGCGGCGACCGCCTGCGCGAGTCGCTGAAGAAGGGGCTCAAGGACGGCAGGGTCAAGCCGTTCATCCTCGTCGCGCCGACCATCACCGTGCAGGCCGGACGCGACACCGAATGCACCGACATCCCCAAGGGACCCAAGGTCGCCACCTGGCTCACCACCGACGTCCGGCGCATCGTGACCGAGAACTTCCGCGCCCTGCCCGAGGCCGCCTCCTGGGGGACGATGGGCTACTCCACCGGCGGCTTCTGCGCGGCCAAGCTCACCGCGCAGCACCCCACGCTCTTCAAGGCCGCCGTCAGCCTGGCGGGCTACTACCGCCCGACCGGGCCCGACCTGACCCGCCGTCCCGACCTGGCCCGCGCCAACAGCCCCCTCGAACTGGCCGCCGCGCGTCCACCGGTGGAACTCCTGCTGGCGGGCAGCGTCCAGGACCCCGGGACGGTCGAGGCGCTCCAGGAGATGGCGGGCAAGGTCCAGCCGCCCACCAGGGCGTTCACCTACATCGTCGAGCAGGGCGGCCACAACGTCCGGGTCTGGCAGGAGATGCTGCCCAGGGCCTACGAGTGGCTGAGCGCGAGGCTCGCGGGACCGTCCTGAGATCCGCGGTTTACGCGGGTGAATCTCGGGGAGGGTGGGGCGAACAGGTCGGCAGACCTGGCATGCCAGAGATGACCCGAGACGAATCAGGGGAGCCGAACGTGCTCACGCTTACCACCGGTGCGGTCCAGGTGATCAGGGCCGTCACCGCCAACAATCCCGAGATGCCGCCCGAGACCGGTATCCGCATCGAGTCGGGGACCGACGGCTCGGACGCGCTGCGGCTCTCGGTCGCGCCGCAGCCCGAAGACGGCGACCAGATCGTCGAGGAGGAGGGCGCCAAGGTCTACCTGGAGCCCAACGCGGCCGTGCTGCTGGACGACAAGACGCTCGACGCCCAGGTCGACCAGCAGGGCGACGTCGCCTTCAGCATCGCCGAGAGCCCGGCGGTCTGACCCACCCTTCCCGGGGCCTCCTGGGCAGCCACCCCGCTCGTCCAGGATCGTCCCGCGCCAGAGCGCGCGCAGGGGCGCCGGTCCGGCCGAGGGACCGGCGCCCTCGCGCACCCGGGGTCCGCCGGACCTCTGCGAGGATGGCCACGTGGGTGATCGCCGAAGCTCCTGGCGCGACCAGCCGCGCGGCCTGGCCTGCGCCGTCGTGGCCGCCTTCCTGACGCTGACCCTGGTCGCCTTCGGCCTGGTCCTCGCCGCGGCCGTCCTGGCGGCCCGCTAGCCTCGGATCATGAGGCTCACCAAGCTCGGGCACGCCTGCGTGCGGCTCCAGAAGGACGACCGGACCCTCGTGATCGACCCGGGGGCGTTCACCCCGGAGGGCGACGCCCTCGACGGCGCCTCGGCCGTCCTGGTCACCCACGAGCACCCCGACCACTTCGACGCCGACCGGCTCCGCGCCGCCATGGCCGCCGACCCCTCGCTCTCGGTCTGGACCTCGCGCGCCGTGGCCGGGAGCCTGGCCGACCTCGGCGGCCGCGTGCACGAGGTCGGGCACGGCGACTCGGTCGACGTCGCCGGGTTCGAGGTGCACGTCTACGGCGAGGACCACGAGATCCTGCACCCCGACGTCCCGCCGATCCCCAACACCGGGTTCCTGGTCGACGGCCAGGTCTTCCACCCCGGCGACGCCCTGACGGTCCCCGACGAACCCGTCCCGACGCTGTGCCTGCCCGGCAACGCTCCCTGGATGAAGGTCCCCGAGATGTACTCCTACCTGCGCGCGGTGGCGCCCGAGCGCGCCTACGTCGTCCACGACGGCCTGCTCAACGACTTCGGCCTGGCGGTCATGCAGACCCATGTCGGCAACGCCGCCAAGGAGGCCGGACGCGACTACCGGCGCCTGGTCCCGGGCGAGTCGGTCGAGCTGCCCGCCCCGTGACCGCCCCCGCGCCGGACGCGCCGCTGGCCGCGGTCTTCTTCGACATCGGCGAGACCCTCGTCAGCGAGAACGAGATCTACGGGCGCTGGGCCGACTGGCTCGGCGTCCCCCGCCACACCTTCCTGACCAAGCTGGGCGCGCTCCTGGCCACCGGCGGCTCCCACGGCGACCTTTTCGAGTACTTCAGGCCCGGCTTCGACCTGGAGACCGAGGAGAAGAGACGGGCCGAGGCCGGGGCGCCCAACGGGTTCGGTCCCGCCGACCTCTACCCCGACGCCCGCGACTGCCTGGCCGCGCTGCGCGCCCAGGGCCTGTTCGTCGGCGTCGCGGGCAACCAGCCGGTCGCCGCCGCCGAGCAGTTCGCCGCCCTCGGGCTGGCGGCCGACGTCGTCGGGATCTCCGACGTGTGGGGCGTCCAGAAGCCCGCTCCGGCGTTCTTCGAGCGGTGCGCCGACCTGGCCGGGGTCGAACCCGGCCGCGTCCTGTACGTCGGCGACAGGATCGACAACGACGTGCGCCCGGCGCTCGCCGCCGGCATGCGCGCGGCGTTCCTGCGGCGCGGCCCGTGGGGCCACATCCAGCGCGACGACGAGGCACTCGCGCGCTGCCTGTTCGTTCTGGACGACCTGGTGCGCCTCCCCGAACTGGTGGCCGAGGTGAACGCGAACGTCCCTTAGGGGCGATCCCCTAATCCCTGGGTAGGGGCGCAATACGGGCCGAACGGGCGATCCGAGGACGTCCCGAGGTTCGTAGCGTGGAGTACGTCATCGCAGGTCACCTCGTATCAGGGAGATGAAAGACCATGAACGGCCTCTACCGTCCGCGGCAGGGCAGGATGATCGGCGGCGTCTGCGCCGCGCTCGGGCGCCGGTTCGGGCTGTCGGCGGGCACCGTCCGCGTCCTGGCCCTGCTCTCGTGCCTGCTGCCCGGCCCGCAGTTCGTGATCTACCTCGTGCTCTGGGTGATGCTGCCCAGCGAGGAGAAGTACGCCGCCCACGCCTCCTGAACCCCTTATGAAATAGGCTGATCCGCCGGGCAGGCCGGATCTCTTGGAGCCGGGCTCGCGGGGGTGTTAGATCGGGGCACGGTTTTTGCGAGGGCAGGAGGGAACGGCTGTGCCTGACCTGAGCGCGCCGAGCGCCGACTCGGCGGTCCGGCTGCTGCGGTTCCTGCGCGACCTGGCCCGGGCCCGCCAGGAGCCGGGCCGCGACGCCGGGGCGCGGGGCGAGGTCCACTGGCTGGCCGAACTGCCCGGCGACGTCTACGTCGAGACCGACGCGGGGCCCGGCGACGTGCTGTTCAGCGTCCCGGTCATCCCGCTGACGCCGCCCGCCGTCATGGAGGAGTTCGACGGCTGGCTGGGCATGCGGCAGTGGTACCGCACCCTGCGCGACCTGACCGGCTCCGACGGCGGCGAGGTCGTGCTGGCCACGGGCCTGCTGAGCTGGAAGCCCGAGAGCGGGCCCGCCGTCCGCGAGCACCTGCTGGCCACGCCCGTCCGGGTGGCCGCCGACGAGCGCACCGGCCGGGTGGACGTCCTGCTCGCGGGCCACACCACGCTGCGCGACCGCGAGCTGCTCGCGGGGCTCCCGGGGTTCCGGCCGTCGCGCACCGACTGGGTGTGGGACGCCGTGCACGCCGGGCAGGCCCTGGGGCTGCGCGCCTCGGTCTCCGACGTGCTCCGCAAGTGGTGCTCGGTCGCGTTCGCCTCCGACGACCCGCGCGAGCCGGGCGAGACCGTCGTCTATCGGGAGGACTGGGCGCCGGGGCCGTCGGCGTCCTCGGTTCCGCGGCTGCGGCTGGCGCCCGCGCTGGTGGCGCGGCCCGCGCGCCAGGCCGGGCTCGTCGACTTCTACGAGGAGCTGCTCGCCCGGCTGAGCACGCCCGGCGCGCCCTTCCCGGCAGGGCTGGCCCGGCTGCTGGAACCCGAGGAACGGTCCCGGTTGCTGCACGTCGAGGACCCCGAACCCGACACCCTGCCCGACCTGCTCACCGGGCTGCTGTCGCGGGGCAGGCGCGCGCTGGTGGTCACCTCGGGCCCGGCGGCCGCCGAACGGCTCAGGTCGCGGCTGGCCCCGGGCGTCGCCGAGCTGTGCACCACCGACGGCTCGGTCACCTGGGACGCCCCGCACGAGCCCGCCGACGTCGAGGAGCTCGCCGACCGCGAGGCCGCGTGGGAGCTCGAAGTCGCGGCCCTGCGCGAGCGCCTGCGCCTGGCCGAGGACACCGGCCCCTACGAGCTGGCTCCCGGGTACCACGGTGCCCGCGCCGATCTGGAGCGGCGGCTGCGGATCGAGGCGGCCGACCACGGCTGGATCCCGCCGCGTCCCGGCCTCGGCCGGCGCCCGCCCCTCACCGCGTCCGAGGCCGCCGAGCTGGCCGGCCTGCTGGCGGGCGCGTCCCCGTCCCGCCGGGCCCGTCCCGGGCAGCGCGACGTCGACCCCGGCGCGCTGCCCAGCCCCGCCTACGTCAGGACGCTGTTCGACGCCGAGGCCGCCGCCGTCGAGCGGGCCGAGCGCTCGCAGAGCGAGCTGTCGCGGCGGCTGCGCGGCGCCGACGTCGCGGTGCTGGCCCGCCTCGAAGGCTGCGCCGCCACCGTCAACGCCGCCCTGCACGACCTCGGGCTCAGCGTCCACCCGAGCGGCTGGGATCCCGCCGACCACGCCGTGCGCGCCTTCGCCGACGCGCTGGCCCAGCGCCGCCCGACGGTCTGGGCCCGGGTCGGCGAGATGACCGCCCAGGCCGAGTGGGCGGAGCGCGCGCTCGCGGCGAGCGAGGGACGCCGCGTCGAGCTGCCGCCGCATCTGCATCTGCGCAAGGTGGCGGCCGCCGCCCAGGAGCTGCGCAACTACCTCGCCGAGGGCGGCACGCTCAAGCGCGGCCCGCTGCGCTCGGCGCCCCAGCGCCAGGCCGACCCGCTGCTGGCGGGCTGCACGATCGACGGCGAGCCGCCGAACACCCCCGAACGCCTGGAGATCCTGTTCAACAACCTGATGGTCCGCATGGCCTGCCAGGAGCTCCAGTACGTCTGGGAGGCCGCGGGCGTCTCCTTCCCGGCCGAGGTCCCGCTCGAAGACCGGGTGGCGCGCTTCGGCCGCGCCCATGCCCGGCTCGCCCGCGTCCAGGAGGTGCTCCCGGCCCTGGCCGAGACCGCCGACCTGATCCACCGCTCCGGCCTGGGCATCCCCATCACGCACCCGCTCCAGTGGCACGGATACGTCGTCGGCCTGGAGAACGCCATGCTCGGCATGGGCGTGAACCGCACCGGCGCCGACATCACGGCGCTGCGCGACTCGATCGGCCCGGGCGCGCCCGACGACCCGCCCGAGCTGCGCGCCGCCCTGGCGGCCATCGACGCCCGCGACGCCGCCGCCTACGGCCGCTGCCTCGGCGGCCTCGCCGAGGCCCGGCACGAGCGCGCCCTCCAGATCCGCTGCGACGCGCTGCTCGACCGCGTCCACGCCGCCCATCCCGACCTGGCCGCCGCGTTCCCCACCGGCCACGTGGAGCACTGGGACGAGGCGTGGGCGTGGGCGTACGCGTCGGCCCGCCTGGCCGAGCTGCCGCTGTCCCCGGCCGAGAAGCGCCTGCGCGCCGAGCTGGCCGACGCCGAGGCGGGACGCCGGGAGGCCTCCGGAACCCTGGCGGCCGCCCTCGCCTGGGAGGCGCACGGCCCGCTGGGGCCCGACTCGCCCGCCCCCTGCTGGATCCTGCCGCTGCGGCAGATCCCGACCACCCTGCCGCCCGAGCCCGACTCGTTCGACGCCGTCATCGTGGACGGCGAGCACGACGCCGGAGCCGAGGCCCTCTTCCTGCTGTGGCTCGCGCCCCGCATCATCCTCGTGGGCCAGGGCGCCGACACGCTCCCAGGGGCGCCGCTCCACGTCCCCGACGAGGCCCTCCCCGAAGACCTCCGCGCCACCATCACGCCCACCGCGCCCCTCTTCCAGATCCTCCAGGCCCGCTTCACCGCCACCGGCCCGCCGCCCACCCCCGTCCCGGCCCCGCGTCCGGACCCCGACCCCGTGCCGGACCCCGAGCCCGTGGTCCGGGAGGAGCACGCGCCGGACGTGCGCGCGGCCCGGCCGATGCGGGAGACGCGGGGCGGGCTCGCGTTCCGGCTGGACCCGGAGCTCGAACGCAGGCCCGAGGCCCCGCGCCGCCGATCGCCCGAGCCGCCGAGCGAGCCGCGGCCGGGACGCTCGATCGTCACCTACAAGCGGCCGGAGCTGATCGAACTGGTGGCGGCCATCGCCGAACGGGAACCGGAGGCCACCGACGAGCGCCTCATCGAGCTGGCGCGGACCGCGCTGGGCTGCCCCGAGGACGAGGAACTGCTCGTCGGCGCGCGGCTCAGGTACGCGGTGGAGGCGTTCCGCGAGGAGTAGCGCGCGCATTCGCGGTACAGGGCGACCTTCCCGTCTGTACAAAGGGAAGGTGACCGATTGGGACGAGCCCGCGCTGGCACGGCTGCGGGCCGCCGCCTACCGGCGCGACGGCGCCGCGGGGCTCGACGTCCTGCGCGACCGCCCGCTCGGGCCCGTCCTCCAGTACGCGGGCGACGTGCTCGCGGCGGCGCTGGTCCGCGACCGGGCCGGGGCCGAGCGCGCGGCCCGCAAGTGCCTGGAGGAACTGGACGGCCGCGGCGCCCCCGGCGACGCCGAGCTGGCCGCCGAGCTCGCGGCCGCCCTCGGCACCGCCCGCCGCGCCTCCGACCTGGCGGAGGTGCCGGTCGACCTCGGGACGCTCGGCGCCCGCCTCGGCGGCGACGGCGGCGCGCACGCGGTCGACCTGCGCCGCGGCGACGTCGTGGAGCTCGACGAGATCGACGAGGCCGACGCCGACCCGGACGGCTGGCTGACGTTCTGGCCGGACGGCACCGCCCAACCCGGCCTGGCCGACGAGGAACGCCGGCGCGGCCGCGCCCGAGCCTGGCTGGCCCGCCACGGCTACCGCGCCGGCCCACGTCGTCTCTAGGAGCCCGGGCGTACCAGGGGGAACGGGATCGTTTCGCGGATGCTGCGGCCCGTCAGCGTGATGAGCAGGCGGTCGACGCCCATGCCCATGCCGCCCGCCGGGGGCATCGCGTACTCCAGGGCTCGCAGGAAGTCCTCGTCCAGCTCCATGGCCTCGGGGTCGCCGCCGGCGGCCTGGAGCGACTGCTCGGTGAGCCGCAGCCGCTGCATGATCGGGTCGATGAGCTCGGAGTAGGCGGTGCCGAGCTCCAGGCCGAACACGATGAGGTCCCACTTCTCGGCGAGCCTGGCGTCCTTGCGGTGCGGACGGGTCAGCGGCGAGGTCTCGGCCGGGTAGTCGCGGACGAACGTGGGCGCCATGAGGTCCTCCTCGACCAGCGCCTCGAACAGCTCCTGGACGACCTTGCCCTGGCCCCAGGCCGGGTCGAAGTTCAGCCCGGCCCCCTCGGCCAGCGACTGGACGGTCGCCAGCGAGGTGTCGGGCGTGACCTCGTCGCCGAGGGCCTCCGACACCGACTGGTAGACGGTGATCTCCGCCCAGGGCTCGGCCAGGTCGTACTCGACGCCGTCGCGCACGACCACGGTGGTGCCGAGCGCGGCCCGCGCCGCCGCGATCACCAGGTCGCGGGTGAGCGTGGCCATGGTGTCGTAGTTGCCGTAGGGCTCGTACGCCTCCAGCATCGTGAACTCGGGGTTGTGCTTGTGCGAGACGCCCTCGTTGCGGAAGTTGCGGTTCAGCTCGAAGACCTTGCCGACGCCGCCGACCAGCAGCCGCTTCAGGTACAGCTCGGGCGCGATCCGCAAATAGAGCTGCATGTTGTAGGCGTTGATGCGGGTCGTGAACGGCCGCGCGGTGGCGCCGCCGTGGATCGGCTGGAGCATCGGCGTCTCGACCTCCAGATAGCCGCGCTCGCGCAGCCCGTCGCGGACGGCGGCCACGGCGTCGCCGCGCATCCGCAGCATCCGGCGCGAGTCGTCGTTGACGATGAAGTCGACGTAGCGCTGCCGGACGCGCGCCTCGGGGTCGGTCAGCCCGGTGCTCTTGTTGGGCAGCGGGCGCAGGCACTTGGCGGTGAGCTTCCAGTGCGACGCCTCGACCGAGAGCTCGCCGCGCCGCGAGGTGACGACCTCGCCGGTGACGCCGATCTGGTCGCCGAGGTCGGCCAGCGACTTCCAGGTGCGCAGGCCGTCCTCGCCGAGCGCCTGGGCGGTCAGCATGATCTGGATGGCGTCGGTCTCGTCCTGGAGCTTGACGAAGATCAGCCGGCCGTGTTCGCGCGCCAGCACGACGCGCCCGGCGATGGAGACGGTGACGCCGGTGCGGGTGTCGGGCGCCAGCCCGGCGAACCGCTCGCGGATGTCGCCCGCGTAGTCGGTCCGCTCGAAACCGAGGGGGTAGGGGTCCATCCCGGCCGCGCGGATCCGGTCGAGCTTGTCGTGCCGGACGCGTTCCTGTTCCGACAGCCTGCGCTGCGGCGCGCGGGCGGCGTCGGCGGCCTCCTCGATCTCCTTGATCCTGGTGACCAGCTCCTTGGACGGGATGATGTTGGCCGCACGGTCGAGCCGGGGACGGTTGAGGCTCGGCAGGAAGCCCTCGGCCCGCGCGTAGGCCAGCCCGAGGCGCACCAGGTCGCGGCTCTGCTGGTAGCAGATGAACCGGGGACGCCAGTCGGGCATGTACTTGGCGTTGGACAGGTACAGCGACTCCAGCTGCCAGAACTTCGAGGCGAACGACAGCACGCGGTAGTAGATGCGGGCGACCGGCCCGGCGCCGATCTGCGAGCCGCGCTCGAACGCCGAGCGCAGCATCGCGAAGTTCAGCGAGAGCTTCTGCGCCCCGACGGTCGCGGCCTTCTCGGCCAGCTTGGCGACCATGAACTCGTTCAGCCCGTTCTCGGCCGCGCGGTCGCGCCGCATGAGGTCGAGCGAGAGGCCGGTGCGCCCCCACGGGACGAAGCTCAGCAGCCCGCGCAGTTCGCCCTTGGAGTCGAACGCCTCGACCATGACGCAGCGCCCGTCGGTGGGGTCGCCCAGCCGTCCCAGCGCCATGGAGAAGCCGCGCTCGGTCTCCTCGCCGCGCCAGGCGTCGGCGCTGCGGATGAGCTTGGCCATCTCCCAGCCGGCGATCTGCGAGTGGCGCCGGATGCGGACGGTGTACCCGGCCCGCTCGACCCGCCGGACGGCCTGGCGGACCTGGCGCATCTCGCGCCCCTCCAGGTTGAAGTCGGTCAGGTCGATGATGGCCTCGTCGCCGAGTTCGAGCGCGTCGAACCCGTGCCTGCGGTAGATGTGCGCGGCGCGCTCGCCGACGCTGACCGCGCCGGGGATCCAGGCGTGCGCCCGGCACTCGCCCAGCCACGCCTCGATCGCCTGGTCCCACGATTCGGGATCGCCGAGCGGGTCGCCGCTGGCCAGGGAGACCGCGCCTTCGACCCGATAGGCGATGCCCGCCTTGCCGTTGGGCGCGGTGATGAAGTCCTTGTCGCGGCGCAGCGCGAAGTAGCCCAGCGAGTCCTGGTCGCCGTACTCGGCCAGCAGCGCGCGGGCGGGGATCTCCTCGCTGGGGGTCAGGACGGGGTCGCGGCGTCCGGGACGGAACAGCGCCCAGAACGTGATGACCAGGAGCCCGGTGCCGAGGACCCACAGGATGCTGTCCACCCAGTAGGGGACGGCGACCTCGACCTTCTCGGCCTGGACGCGCGGGCCGAGCACGGTCTGCGCGACCGCGTACAGCGGATGCGTCCAGAAGTCGCCCTTGGGGTCGCGGTCGGTGACGGTGACCAGGAACGTCCCGATGCCGCCGGTCACGACCAGCAGGCCGAGGAAGACCAGCACGGCCACCCGCCGGTTGGCACGGTCCGGCAGGGTCCTGAACTGGCTGCGCGCGGCGATCGCCAGGCTCAGCAGGATGGTGAAGAAGGCGGTGGAGACGGCCAGTTCGGGCGTGGTGGGCTCGTCGGGGCCGGGCGGCTCGGGCGCCAGGATCGTCGCCAGCAGGCCGGTGGCCAGCAGCGTGGTGTAGAGCGAGAAGATCAGCACCAGCATCCGCCAGGCGGCCTTCTTGCGGCGGCGCACGCCCATCGACAGCAGGATCCACATCAGGCCGATGGGCACGCTCGGGAACCAGCCGAGCAGGCTGATCCAGCGCAGCGGCCACATGTCGGCGATCTCAAGGATCAGACCGGATGAGAGCCACGCCAGGATCGATAGGATGCCGGACAGGCGGGTGTACCAGAAGAAGACGGCCGGCGTCGACTCCATCGTCCGACGCCACCCCCCGATCAGGCCGGTCTCCGCCATGGTCCCCCCGTCGCGGCTGTTTGGTGCTCTCTTATTTGTACCGGGTGTCAAGTCCATCACGCTCTGGTTCACCGCCCCACCGGCCCGGTGGCGAACCGGATCCGTGCGGCGGACGTTGTACGGGTAGGGGGAACTCGCTTGCGGGCTGGGTCCAAGGTTCTCAGTAAAAGTCGATATGGTCGCGAATATGCCTAATGAGACCACCGGGGAGCGGTTGCTCGCCCACCGCTACCGCCTGGTCACCCAGGTCGGCCGTGGCGGTATGGGGACGGTCTGGCAGGCTCACGATGAGGTCCTCGGTCGTGACGTAGCGGTGAAAGAGGTCATCTTGCCGCATGGTCTCACCGATGAGGAACGCGCCGTACACCACAAGCGCACGTTCCGTGAGGCGCGCACCGCCGCGCGGCTCGGTCACCCGGGCGTCATCACCGTCTACGACGTCGTCGAGGAGGACGGCCGCCCCTGGATCATCATGGAGCTGCTCAAGGTTCCCTCCCTCGACCAGGTGATCAAGCGGGAGGGGACGCTGGAGCCCCGCCGCGCGGCCGACATCGGGCGCCAGATGCTGGCCGCCCTGCACGCCGCCCACGAGGCCGGCGTCCTGCACCGCGACGTCAAGCCCAGCAACGTGCTGGTCACCAAGGACGACCGCGCGGTGCTCACCGACTTCGGCATCGCCACCGCCTCGGGCGACGCGACCCTCACCCAGACCGGGCTCGTCATGGGCTCGCCCGCCTACATCGCCCCCGAACGCGCCCGCGGCCGCACCGCGGGCCCCGCCTCCGACCTGTGGTCGCTGGGCGTCACACTCTTCGCGATGCTGCACGGCAAGTCGCCGTTCGAGCGCTCGGAGCCGATGGCCGCCCTGGTGGCCGTCATCTCCGAGGCCCCCGACCCGCCCGACAAGGCCGGACGCCTGCGGCCCCTGATCGAGGGCCTGCTGCACAAGAACCCCGACCAGCGGATGGACGCCATCGAGGCGGGCGCGCTGCTCGACGAGATCGTCCGCCAGGAGACCGTCGACACCCAGCGCACGATCGCCGTGGAGTACCCCCTGCCCGAGCAGGCGCCCCCGCCGCCCGCGCCCGAGCACACCAAGGCGGCCATGCCCATCGTCGCCGAGCCGCCCGTCGAGTCGTGGGACCCGCCGCCCGCCACCGAGCCCGCGGGGAGCCTCGCGCCGCCGTCCAGGCGCGAACCTTCGGGGATCGCCGGACGCGGCGGGCTCGTGGTCATCGCCGTGATCGTCCTGGCGATCGTGCTGGCGATCAGCGCGCTGGCCTTCGCGGCCTCGCGCGGCGACGACAAGCCCTCGGGCAAGCAGAACAAGAGCACTCCTCCCGCGACCCCCTCGAGCCCGGCCCCGTCCAAGAAGCCCAGCACGACCCCCACCGCCAGCACCGTCCCCGAGGGCTTCCGGCTCCACAAGGACAAGACCGGCTACTCGGTGGCCGTCCCCGAAGACTGGGACCTGGAGCGCAAGGGAAGCGCGGGCGATTTCTTCCGCTCGCCCGACCGGCGCTCCTACATCCAGATCGGCCAGACCTCCAGCCCCGGCAAGAGCGCCATCGACGACTGGCGCAGGCAGGAGCGCGGCGGCGTGGGCTTCTCGGGCTACAAGAGGATCCGCATCGACCCCACCGGCGACCAGCCGCCCGTCCCCGACACCGGGAACGGCGACAAGTCGTCGGACTGGGAGTTCACCCACGACGGCGACTCGGGCCGCACCCACGTCCTCAACCGGGGCTTCGTCGCCAACGGGCACGGCTACGCCATCCTGCTCTCGACTCCCGACAGCGAGTGGAGTGCCCGGTTCGCCCAGCTTGCCCCGGTGTACAGCTCGTTCAAGCCCGCCAGCGACTAGTGTCACCACCTATGTCAGACGGGGATGGACGTGTCGTGGGCGAAGACCGCCGTGCCGGCGCGGGACGGGTGCTGGCGGGTCGCTACCGTCTGGTGTCGGTCGTCGGGCGCGGCGGGATGGGCACCGTCTGGCGGGCGCACGACGAGATGCTGCACCGCGACGTCGCGGTCAAGGAGGTCCAGGTCGAACCGGGCCTGAGCGACGACGAGCGCGAGGTGCGCCATCTGCGCACGCTCCGCGAGGCGCGGGCTTCGGGGCGGCTGAACCATCCGGGCGTCGTGACCGTGCATGACGTTGTGGACGAGGACGGCCGGCCCTGGATCGTCATGGAGCTGGTCCAGGCGCGCTCGCTCCAGGAAGTGATCGAGGAGGACGGGACGCTCCCGCCGGCCCGGGTCGCCGCGATCGGACGGCAGATGGTCGGGGCGCTGCGGGCGGCGCACGCGATCGGGATCCTGCATCGCGACGTCAAGCCCGCCAACGTGCTCATCACCGGCGACGACCGGGCCGTGCTGACCGACTTCGGCATCGCCAGCGTGGAGGGCGACGCCACGCTCACCCACACCGGCCGCATCGTGGGATCGCCCGCGTACATGTCGCCCGAACGGGTGAACGGCGACCGCGCGCTGCCCGCGTCCGACCTCTGGGCGCTCGGCGCCACGCTCTACGCGGCCTGCGAGGGCAAGCCGCCCTACCACCGCACCGACACCGTGGCCGTGCTGGCCGCGATCGTGACCCAGGAGCCGCCGGAGCCGCGCAACGCCGGGCCGCTGCTGCCCGTCCTGCGGGGCCTGCTGGTCAAGGACCCCGTGGCGCGGATGGACGCCGACCAGGCCGACGCCCTCCTGGCGCAGGTCGTCGCGGGGCAGCACACCGCCCATGACCTGCGGTCGTGGGGCCAGGTCGCCGACCCGCGCGTGCCCACCCAGACGCTGAACGTGCCCGGCCCCGCGATGCCGCCCCCGCCGGAGCGGCGCGCGTCGTCCCGGCGGATGCTCTGGCCGGTCCTGGCGGGCGTGCTCGGTGTGGCGGTCGTCGCGCTGGCCATCGCGCTCGCCCTGCGCGGCGATGACCCCAAGGGCAAGGCCGCGGCCGCGAAGACCACCCCCGCCGCGCGGGGAACCGCGCCGGCCCCGCCCAAGAAGAGTTCCAGGACCACGCCGGAGACCCAGGCCCCGGTGATCCCGCAGGGGATGACGCCGGTCGGCAACAGCGGCTACCAGATCCCCGTGCCCCAGGGGTGGACGGAGCAGCGCAAGAGCGCCGACCGCACCCTCTGGCTCGACCCGAGGTCCGACGCCTATGTCTTCGTCGACCGGACGCCCTGGACGGGCACTCCGCACGCGCACTGGCTCCAGTGGGAGCGCGAGGTCAGGGCGAACAACCGGTTGCCCGGCTACCAGCGCCTGGATCTGACGCCCGTCCGCCACGGCGGGACCGAGGCCGCCGACATCGAGTACGCGTGGAACCCGGGGAACACGCGCATGCGCGCGTGGGTCCGCGGGGTGATCATCAACGGAAGGCAGTACGCCGTCATGATGGCGGCGCCGGAATCCCAGTGGAACGAGTGGCGGGGCGACGTAAAGAATGTGCTCGACGGCTTCCGGGGCTGAGGGTAGGCACGGCCGCGTGCGACGGGGGACCATTTAGTCATGGGAGAGGGTCGGCTACTGGCCAACCGCTACCGGCTGGACGCGGTGGTGGGCCGAGGCGGCATGGGCACCGTATGGCGGGCCTATGACGTCACGCTGGACCGCGAGGTCGCGATCAAGGAGGTTCTGCTTCCCCCGGGCCTGACCCCGTCCGAGCAGGACGTGCTGTACCAGCGCACGTTCCGCGAGGCGAGGGCGTCGGCCCGGCTGAGCCACCCCGGGGTGGTCATCGTCCACGACGTGGTCGAGGAGGAGGACCGGCCGTGGATCGTCATGGAGCTGGTCCTGGCCAAGTCGCTCCAGGATCTTCTCGACGACGGCCCGATGGACCACCGCAGGGTCGCCGAGATCGGGCTCCAGATGCTGGCCGCGCTCCGGCACGCCCACGAGAAGGGCATCCTGCACCGCGACATCAAGCCCAGCAACGTCCTGATCACCGACGCGGGACGGGTCGTGCTCACCGACTTCGGCATCGCCCAGGTCGAGGGCGACGCCACGCTGACCCAGACCGGCCTGGTCATGGGGTCGCCCGCCTACATCCCGCCCGAGCGCGCGCAGGGCGAGCGCGCCGTCCCGGCCTCCGACCTGTGGGCGCTGGGCGCGACGCTGTACGCCGCGCTCGAAGGGCACTCGCCCTACGAGCGGTCCGACGCGATGGCCTCGCTCCAGGCGGCGCTGAGCGAGCCCGTGCCGCCCGCGCGCAACGCCGGGCCGCTCGGGCCGGTGCTCGACGGGCTGCTCGTGCGCGAGCCCGCCTGGCGGATGACCGGCCCGCAGGCGCAGCCGCTGCTCTCACGGGTCGCCACGATGCCGGTCGCCGAGGAGACCGTGTTCGACCGGACGGTGACCGACGACCCCGCGCGCGGCATCCGGCGGGTGGACGACGACCACGCCGCCACCGTGCTCGACTCGGCCGAGCTCGACGTGACGATCCGCGACCCGGGCCCGGTGCCGGAGGCGAAGGCCCGCCCCGGGCCCGACCCCGATGCCCGGACGCTGCGGGGCGGCGACATGGCCGCCGAGTGGACCGTCCAGCCGCCCCCGCAGGCGCCGGTCTCGCATCACGGGCCGCAGACGCCGCCGCCGTGGGAGCAGCCGCAGCACGTCTCGCAGTGGCAGCAGCCCCCGCCGCCGCAGCACACGCACACCGGGGGACGCGAACGCGAGCGCCGCAGGACGATCGTGATCGTGATCGTCGCCGTCGTGCTGGTGGTGGCGGCCGTCCTGGCGGGGGCGTTCATCCTGCGGGGCAAGCTCAACTCCGGCGCGTCCGGGCGGGCGACCACGGTGGTCCGCGCCGACGGCTACTCCGTCGAGGTGCCCCGCGACTGGGCCCGCGGTCCGGGCCCGGACGGCCGGAACCGGCTGGCCGCGCCGGACGGGCAGACCTGGCTGACGGTCGACACGACCCGGTGGCCGCCGGAGGTGCGGACCCCGCTGGAGCAGGCCCGGGTGTCGAAGGTGAGCGGCCCGGCCGGGGGGCGCCTGCCCGGCTACCGCGAGATCGGCGTCTCGGCGGTCTCGTCCTACCTGGGCACCAGCGCGGCCGACTGGGAGTTCACCTTCACCGCGGACGGCCGCCGCGTCCGGGTGCGCGACCGGTTCGTCCAGCTGAACGGGGCCCCGTACGCGCTGTACTTCCGGGCGCCCGAGGCGAGCTGGGCGAGCGTCGCGGGCGTGCGCGACCGGATCTTCGCCACCTTCCAGGTCAGCAGCGCCTGAGAGCCTCGCGGGTCAGGAGCCCGCGATCAGCGCGTCCAGGGCGAGCCGCAGCTCGGCGACCCGCGCCTCCACCTCGGTCAGGCCGCCCCCCTCGCCCGCCCTGGCCCGGGTGAGGCCGCCCTCGACCAGCGAGAGCCGCTCGTCCAGGACCTTGAGCGCCTGGTCGCGGCCATCGGTGCCGTCCTCGTCACCGGCCATGGCCTGGCGCAGCAGCGCGGCCTGGCGGCGCAGCTGGAGCGTGCGGTGGTGCAGGTCGATGAAGATCGAGACCTTGGCGCGCAGCAGCCAGGGGTCGAACGGCTTGGTCAGGTAGTCGACCGCCCCGGCCGCGTAGCCCTGGTACGCCTGCTCGCTCGCCTCACCGGCGGCGGTCAGGAAGATGATCGGGATGTCGCGGGTGCGGGGGCGGCTCTTGATGTGCCCCGCGGTCTCCAGGCCGTCCATCTCGGGCATGACCACGTCGAGGAGGATCAGCGCGAAGTCGTCGCTGAGCAGCTCCTTGAGCGCGGCGTGCCCCGACGAGACCCCGACCACCTCGACCGGCAGCGCGTCGAGGACGGCGGCGAGGGCGACCAGGTTCTCCTCGCGGTCGTCGACGGCCAGGATCCTCGTGGTCTCGGGCACCGGGGCTCCTCCGCGCGTCGTGACGGGTCGTCTGCCCGCCCACCCTGCCATGTTCGGCGTCAGGACGACAGTCAATCGTCACAGCGGGAGCCGTGGCCGCCCTAGGACAGCCATCCGGGCTTGACCAGCCCCGACTCGTAGGCGAAGACGACGAGCTGCGCGCGGTCGCGGGCGCCGAGCTTGACCATCGTCCGGCTGACATGGGTCTTGGCCGTCGCGGGGCTGACCACCAGGCGCGCGGCGATCTCCTCGTTGGTCAGGCCCTCGCCGACCAGGGCCATCACCTCGCGCTCGCGCTCGGTGAGCGCGTTCAGCCGGGGCGAGGGCGCGGGCTCCTTGGCGCGGGTGGCGAACTCGGCGATCAGCCGCCGGGTGACGCTGGGCGACAGCAGCGCGTCGCCGTCGGCCACCGCCCGGACGGCATGGATCAGCTCCACCGGCTCGGTGTCCTTGACCAGGAAGCCGCTGGCTCCGCCGCGCAGCGCCTCGAACACGTACTCGTCCAGCTCGAAGGTGGTGAGGATGATGATCCGCACCCCGTCGAGCCGCTGGTCGGAGGCGATCCGCCGGGTGGCCTCCAGACCGTCGAGGCCCGGCATCCGGATGTCCATGAGGATCACGTCGGGACGCAGGGCGCGGGCCCGCTCGACGGCCGCCTCGCCGTCGTCGGCCTCGCCGACCACCTCGATGTCGGCCTGGGCGTCCAGCAGCGCCCGGAACCCCGCGCGGACCAGCACCTGGTCGTCGGCGAGCAGCACCTTGATCATTCCGTACCTCCCGCGGGCGCGCTCTCGGCGCTCGCCGTCCGTTCACCGGTCAGGGGCAGGCTGGCGCGGACGCCGAACCCGCCGCCGGGGCGGGGCCCGGCCTCGAACGTGCCGCCCAGCGCGACGGCCCGCTCGCGCATGCCGTTGATGCCGCTGCCACCCGAGTGATGGTCGTCCAGCAGAGACACCCCCTGGCCGTCGTCGTCGACCTGGACGGCGACGTCGTGCTCACCGTAGGCGATCCGGAGCCTGACCGTCACCGGCCCGCCGCCCGCGTGCCTGCTGACGTTGGTCAGCGACTCCTGGACGATCCGGAACGCGGCCAGGTCCGGCCCGGCCGGCAGCGGTCTGCGATCGCCGGTGATCTCGGCGTCCACCCGGAGCCCGGCCGAGCGGGCGCGGTTGAGGAGCTCCTCCAGGCGCTCCATCCCGGCGGTGGGGGAGCGGGGCGCGCGCTCGCCCTCGGAACGAAGGACGCCGATCACCGAGCGCATCTCGGTCAGGGCCTCCTTGCTGGCCTCCTTGATCGCCGCCAGCGCCGTCCTGGCCTGCTGCGGGTCGTCGTCCAGCAGGTGCAGAGCCACCCCGGCCTGCACGTTGATCATCGAGATGTTGTGGGCGAGCACGTCGTGCAGCTCGCGGGCCATCCGGAGCCGCTCCTCGCTGGCCTGGCGGCGCTCCTCCTCGGCCCGGGTGCGCGCCGACTCGGCGGCCTTCTGCCCGCGCATCCTGATCAGCTCGCCGCCGATCAGCGCGACCAGCGACCAGCCGACGATGAAGGAGGTGTCGACCAGGCTCGGCTGCTCCACCGGGAACACCGCCCCGCCCTTGCCGCGCTCCTCGACGCCGATCAGCTGGGTGATCCCCAGCCAGACGGCGATCACCGCGCTCGTCCCGGCCCAGACGTACAGCCGGTGCCCGGCGACGAGGGCGGCCAGGATCGCGACGCCCGCGGAGAACGGCACGGGCCCGTAGGTGTAGGCCCGCAGGAAGTAGAGGCTGGTGATCGCTCCGACCACGGCCAGGGTGGCCCTGGGGTACCGGCGCCGGAACAGCAGCGCCACCGGGCCGCCGAGGATCAGCATGACCCCGAGGAAGTCGAGGGGGAGGTGCCCCATGCCTTCCTCGTCCCAGTCCGGACCGCGACCCGGGCCTCCCTCGCTCGGGGGACCGTGCTCGGCGCCGAACGAGCCGAACAGCTGGATGAACGCCAGGAAGACGGGGGCCACCCACACGGGCCATGCGCTGGGCAAAGGCCAGTGCAGGCGGGCCTGGTGGCTCGGTGGGTGATTGCTCATTCCTGAACGGTAGGCCACCCGCTCGGCGAGCGGCGTCGCCCGGGGGGAGGGACCCCCACTACTCCCCGGGACGTACCGGCACGCGCCGCGATGTCTCCATCTGGCCGACGCCCCGGGCCGGACCTTGCCGCGACTGTGTGTCGTGGGCGAAGCGCCCGCTGGAAATGGGAGGCCCGATCACATGAGAGTCCGCGACCCGCTCGCCGTCGGCGGCCTGCTGCTGCGGCTGGGCTCGGGCGCGTGGTCGGCGTTCCTCTGGGCGCAGCTGCTCCGGGACGTGCAGCGGGACGGCCGTGATCTGGCCCTGGAAGCCCTGCTTCTCCTGGCGTACGACATGCTGACCCGGGTCGTCCGCCGCTCGCTCCCCTACCTCCAGGTGGGCGCGGAGGCGCTACTCCGGATGGACCTGGGTGGTCAGCCACCGCAGGACGGCCGGGAGACGCGGACGCCAGTCCGCCAGCCGTCCCGGCGCGCCGGGGACGACGAGCTTCTCCGCCCGCATCGGCGGCCGGGCCAGCGCCACGAAACCGGCGGCGCGGCCCGTCTCGGCGGGCTTTCCGGCCGCCGTCGCCAACAGGACGGAGACGGGCGGCGGCGGGAGGTGTCGCAGGCGCCACTGGAGGTCGTTGTCCTGCCTGAAGGTCTTGCTTCCCCCGTATGGGTCGGTCGTTGTTCCGCCGGGCGGGGGCTCGGGGACGTCCAGCGTCCCGTCCAGGGAGGCCGCCGCCGCGAACCGGTCCGAGCGCAGCATGGCCAGCCGGAGCGCGCACTGCCCGCTGGGCCCGTACCCCGCCACGGCCCATCCCTTGCGTGTCGCCGGCACCCGGTAGGTGTCCGATACCGCCACGGGAAGGTCCTGCGAGAAGAACAGCTCGGCCTGCCCACCGGACACCCCAGGTGTGTTCAGGCAGGTCGCGGGCTTGGCCGTGGGGCGGTGCCCGTCCGTGGGAAGGCCCCGGTCGGCGTCGGGACCGGCGGGCGGCTGGTCGGCCGGGACGAGCGCGCGCGCCGACCGGACCATCACGTAGATGGCCGGATGGGCCCGGCCCGAGGCGACCGCGCGGGCGGCCTCGTCCGGCAGCCGGGCCTGCCCGAGCCAGGCCATCCGGTCGTCGGAGGCGCCGCCGGAGAACAGCGTCACGACCGGTAGCCGCTTGTGCGCGAACGCGGGCTGGAAGTACTGCGGCGGCAGATAGACGAACACCTCGGAGTCCAGGCCGCTGCGCGCGCCCCGCAGCGCCAGCCGGTCGACCCGGCCGTCCTTCTGCGGCTCGCGCGCGTGCCCCTTGCGCTTGGGCCCCAGGTCGGTGGTGGTCCGCCGGACGAGGTCGGCCGGGTCGGCCTCCTTGCCCCGGTCGGCCTGCACCTGCTTGACCTGGACCTTCACCCGGTCGCTTCCGAACAGGTCGTTCCAGGTGGAGTAGAAGACGAAGTACCGGTTGGTGACGATCACCAGCGCGGCCGTCAGCAGCAGCTGGCACGTCACGAGCAGGCCGGAACGCGCCAGCACCGGCCGCGCCCCGCCGCCCGACAGCCTCGGCCACAGCCACAGGGACGCCGCGAAGGCGACGGCCGCCAAAGCGCACACCAGGATGATGAACCCGGCGCTGGTCGGCTCCACTCATTCCCCCTGAAGACGCGTGCTGAGCCACCGCATGGTGGGCGGGATGTACTTGCGGAAGGTCTTGAAGTTGTGGCCGCCGGTGGGGAGCAGGACCTTGTCGACGACCAGCGGCGGCCGCGCGGCCCGCATGAACTTCACCGCCGACGGATAGGTCTTCTCGCCCTGGTCCGCCGAGGCCACCAGGATCGACACCGGCGGCTGCGGCAGGTGCTTGAGCCGCCAGATCAGGTTGTTGTCGCGGCGGATGGCCTCGCTGCCGTCGTAGAGGTCGCGCGTGGTGGTGTCGAGCAGCGCGTGGAAGTGCCCGGCCATGCTGGCCGCGACGGAGAACCGGTCGGAGTGCAGCATGGCCAGCTTCGTGGCGCAGTAGCCGCCGGTGGAGTAGCCCGCAAGCCCCCAGCCCTTGCGGGAGGAGGGCGTCCGGTAGGTCGAGGCGATCGCCTCCGGGACGTCCTGGGCGAAGAACGTCTCGACCTTCGGCCCGCCGGGCACGTCGGCGCACTCGGTGTCCCACCCGTTCTCGACGGTGGGCCGCATCATCACGTAGATCATCGGCTGGATCTGCCCCGACTCGGTCATCCGCGCCGCCTCGGTGGGGACATGGCCCTTCTCGATCCAGGTCAGCCGGTCGGCCGCCGGGTAACCGGCGATGAAGACCGCGACCGGGAGCCGCTTCTTGGCGTACTCCGGCCGGAAGTACTGGGGCGGCAGGTAGACGTACGCCTCGGACTGGATTCCGGTCCGGACGCCCCGGATCTCCAGGTGCTCGACCTGGCCGTCCTTCTCGGGCGCGTGCCGGGAGCCCGCCTTGGGACCGAGCCCCTCCTTGATCTTGCGGATCACCTGGGTGGCGGCGGCCGCGTCCGGACGCGATCCCGGCGCCTTCTGCTCGACGCGCGCCGTGCCTCCGGCGGCGCCCATGAGGTCGTCCCAGGTGGCGTAGAACAGGTAGTAGGAGTTCAGCCCGGCCACCAGCGTGACGATCACGACCAGCTGGCAGCCGAGCAGCACGGCCGCCCGCAGGGCCACCGGCAGGACGCCGCGGCGGGCCAGCCGGGGCCAGAGCCGCACCGTCCCGGCCAGCGAGGCGAGCGTGAGCACGGTGAGCAGGCCGAGCAGCCCCCAGCTCGTCAGTTCCACCAGCGCGCACCCTTCGTCGGTCCCACGGCCCCCGAGGACCGGCACGCCACCGATAACTCAGCCAATGTCCAGGAAAGTTCCAGCAAAGGTTCATGAAACGGACACGATCGTAACGGCGGCGAGGGACCACGGTGGACGTGGTTTCGCTCATTCGCCTGGTGTTACGAACCGCTCACGCCCGACGGCTCAACGTCCGGCGGAATCGTCCCGTCCTCGGGACGTTCAGACCGTCCACCGGACGGGCAGCCGGTCGAAGCCGTGCCGCGCGCTCGACCGCAGCCGGATGGGCTCACCGGCCGGCACGAGCCGCTCGGGCCGCTCCAGGATGGCGCCGACGAGCGCGCGCAGATGCACCCGCGCCAGGCGCGCCCCGAGGCACGCGTGGACCCCGTGGCCGAAGCTGAGATGGTCGTGCAGGGGGCGCGGGGCGGTGCCGCCCGCGAAACGGTCGGGCGCGAAGCGCCGGGGCTCGGGGAAGACGTCCTCGTCGTTGTTGGCGGCCACGAGCCACAGCGTCACCCGCTCGTCCGGGTGCAGCGGCACCCCGCCCAGCTCGGTCGCGCGCCGCACGGTGCGCCGGACCCACATGACGGGCGTCCACCAGCGCAGCATCTCCTCGACGGCGCTGTCGAGCAGGCCCGGGTCGGCGCGCAGCCGCTCGTACTCGCCCTGGTTGCGCAGCAGGGCGTAGACGCCCCCGGCGAGCGTGTTGCGCAGCGTCTCGGGCTGCTCGCCCAGCACCTCCCTGACCAGGTCGACGGGCTCCTTGCCGACGCGGTCGAGCAGGGCGCCGGGCTGCGGCTCCATGTCGATCAGCATGGACGCGACCGCGGCCTCCTCGCCCCGGCGGGAGGCGTCACCGCGCGTGCTCGGGCCGTGCAGGGACCCGCGCTGGACGGGAAGGAACAGTTCGGGACGGTCCAGCGCGCGCCTGACATCGGCGTACCGCAGCACGGCCCAGGAGCCCGCGTCGTCGTCGAGCCGCCCGTCCAGCCAGGTCACGGGCGTCTTCGCCCGGAGCCGGTCGAGCCGGTCGAAGGGGACGCCGCGCGCGTAGGTGTCGGGGCTCGACAGGATCTCGGCGTCGGAGATGGGAACAGCGCCTCGCCGTTGAGGCATGAGTGACCTCCTCTTCCTACGCGGACGCTAACGCGTCCCGGCCGCACCCTGTATGTCCGGTTTCGGCCGTCCGTCACCCGTCAGTTCCCCGGACCGGTACGCCGGCGACCGAGGTGGGCCAAGGACCGTTACCCGGATGTTCACGCGGAGGTGCCAGCGTGCGTACACACGGTTAGGCCCGCCCCGGGCGCGCGGGGCGGGCCTGATTCCGTTCACGGGGATCAGCCCGCGAGCCATTCGCCGGTCTCGACGCTGACCAGTCCGTGCCGGGCGGCCTCGATCACGGCCTCGCGCTGCGAGTGCACCCCCAGCTTGGACAGGACGCTCTGGACATGGCTGCGGGCGGTGCTGCGCGTCACGCCCATCGCCTTGGCCAGCGCCTGCGTCGACTCCCCGCGCGCGAGCCTGGTGAGCACCTCGCGCTCGCGGGGGGTGAGGAACCGCGCGACCTTCTGCGCGCGGCTGCGCGCCCGCACCGCCAGACCACCGTCGCGCGGGGTCCGGTCGGCCACGACCTCGCCGCCGGCCACCCGGTTGAGCACGGTGAGGATCTCGCGGGCCTGCTGTCCCTTATGGGCGAAGCCCCGGACTCCGGCGGCCAGTCCGGCGTCGAACACCGGCTGGTCGAGGTAGCCGGTCAGCACCACGAAGCCCGTGCGCGGCGCCACGGCCCGCAGCCGGGGCATCCAGTCGAGCGCCGTGCCCCCCGGGAAGTGCAGATCGATCAGGCACACGTCCGCCGGACGTCCGCGCAGCACCGGCAGGACGTCTTCGGGGGTGTAGGCCACCCCCACGACGGTGTGGCCCGCGCCGGTCAGCACCAGCGAGAGCGAGTCGGCGAACATCGCGTGGTCATCGCAGACGATCACTTTCATGGATGCGGCCGCCAGTCGTCGGGGGCGGGCGCCGCGGGCAGCAGCATCCGGACCCTCGCTCCCCCCATCTCACCGGTGCGGATCTCCAGGCTGCCGCCGTAGCCGCTGATGAGGTCGTGGACGATGCCCAGGCCGAGCGAGGCCAGGCCGCCCCTGGCGGCGCCGAACCCGGGACCGTCGTCGTCGACCTGGACGCTCACCCAGCCCTGCCGGGAGGCGACCTCGACGTTGACGCGGCCCTCGGCCACGCGGCACGCGTTGTCGAGGACGTTGCGCAGCGCCCGCCAGAGCGCGACGGCGTCCATGTGGGCCCAGGTCTCGCCGCCGGTCAGGCAGACCTCGTGCCGGGTGGCCAGCCGCATCCCGGTGACGACCTCGGCGGCCAGCTCGTCGACCCTGATCCGCTCGGGGCAGGGCATCGGCGGCGCGTCGTCGTCCTCGTCGAGCTGGTTGAGCAGATGGTCGAGCCAGCGGGTCTCGCCGAGCAGTTGCTCGATGCGGGCCCGGCTGCCGTCCCCCACGTCGTCGGCCACGGCGACCGCCGAGGCCAGCATGATGATCGTGCCCAGCTCGTGCCTGATGTCGTGCCGCAGGCGCCGCCGCCACAGTGGCGCGTCCTCGCGTACAGCCGGCGTCCCCGTGCCGGCGGTTCCCTGACCGGGTTCTCCGGGCCCGGTCCGGGAAAGCGTCGCGATGTGGGCGGGCGAATCGTGCGGCGAAGACCGAGACTGCCCGTCGTTCATGAAGGCTCCCCGTTCGTCATTTCAGCACCCCCATGACAGTCGCCCCGAGTGGCCGCCTATGTCTAGTAAATTGGCCGCAACCGACCAGGCCATGGCCGGAAGTGGACATGGTAAAAAGCCGGTAAACCGGTTGTATTATCGCCGCGTCTCTCCAAGGACCGGCAGTCTCCCGTTCGCCATTTCCTTCATACCTACGGCGTAGCCGCCTTGCGTATTCCGATGGGTGCGATAAGTGGGCGGGAGAGGGACAGTCTCGTCATGTCGACGGTCACATTTCTCGGTCACGCGGGCATCGCGGTGGGGGGCGCCGCGTTTCGCCTGCTCGCGGACCCATGGCTCGCCCCCACGGGGGCCTTCCTCGGTGCCTGGCACCAGTACCCGAGAAACGATCATCTTGACGCCCGGGGGGTGCTGGACGCCGACTGGGTCGCCGTCTCGCACGAACACCTAGATCATTTCGATCCCTGGGCGATCGGTCGTCTTCCCGGCCGCACCCGAATCCTCATTCCGAAATATCCCGGACCGGTCTTCCGCGAGCGGATGGTCGCCGCGGCCGGCTCTCGCCAAGTAATCGAGATTCCGGCGTGGGAAAAATTTCCGCTGGATAACAAGGGCTCCTGGATCACCGCGATTCCCGAGTTGTCGCCGATGTGTCACGATGCGGCCTTTCTTGTGGTGGTCGACGGGCGCGCGGTCCTGCACTGCAACGACGCCCGGCTCACCGCCGCGCAGGCACGCCGGGCCAAACACCTGGCCGGGGGACGCCTGGACGTCATGGCACTCCAGGCGTCGGGCGCCTCCTGGCACCCGATCTGCTACGAGTACCCGCCCGCGGAGATGGCCGAGGTCTCCCGGGGCAAACGGGTCTCCAAGCTGCGCGCCGCCCAGCGTCTGGTCAGGCAGACCGGACCCGAGCTGGCGGTCCCGTTCGCCGGGCCGCCGTGCTTCCTCGACCCCGAGGTCGCCCGCCTCAACTGGGTGCTCGACCAGGAGACGGGCGCGTTCTGCGACCCCGAGATGGCCACTCGTTGGCTGCGCGAGCGTCTGCCGTCCCAGTACTGGGAGCACTTCCTGCCCGGCGACGCGCTTGACCTCGACACCGGCGCGATCACGCGCGACCCGGTGTCGGCGGGGTTCTCGTACTCCGACGCGTTCCGGCCGGAGTACTTGGAACGTTACGCCGCCGACCGCGCGGCGACCGTCCAGGGGGTGCTGGCGGGCTTTCCCGAACCGGGCCCCGGCCTGTTCGACCGCTTCGCCGCCCATTTCGACTACCTGGGCGGGCTCAGCGACTACTTCCGGGGCCGGATCGACATGACCGTCCGCTTCGAGATCACCGGCCCGCACGGCGGGGTCTGGGACGTGGCGTTCTCACCCGGGGGCGTCAAGGTCGGCGAGGCCGCGCCCGGCGCCGCGACCGACTACCGCGTCACCACCGCGGGCCGCTGGCTGGACGCCGTGCTCACCGGCCGCATCGCCTGGGAGGACCTGCTCATCTCCTTCAGGCTCGCCCTGTACCGCGATCCCGACGTCTACAACGACCACCTGGTCGGCCTGCTCAAGCACGCCAACGCGCCCGCGCTGGCGGCGGTCGAGGAGTACGAGACGGGCCGCGACGAGACCGAGCGCATCATCGTTCAGTACGCCGGGCGCTCGTTCGACATCGCGCGCTACTGCCCGCACGCGGGCGAGGACCTCTCGGTCGGCGCGGTCGTCCGCGACGGCCAGGTGCACTGCCTGGCCCACAACTTCGCCTACGACCTGGCCACGGGCAAATGCGTCAACGCCCGCTCCGCCGACCTGGCCATCCGCCACCCGCTCACCTGACACTGCCTGACACCGCCTGACGCCGTGCCCCGCCCCCGTCACCCCGGGGGCGGGGTCAGCCACGGCGGAGGTTGCGGGCCCGCATGATGGCCTGGAGGTCGGGCTGCCCGGCGCGGCCGTCGGCGTCGGCGAGGGTTGGGCAGGCCCACTCGTCCTGGTTGCCCCAGGAGTAGGAGACGTCCATCGGAGGGTTGGGGATCAGCAGGTCCCAGCGTGCCAGGATCTCGTTCAGCTGGTCGGGGGAGGGCAGCCAGTAGTTCTTGTCGCCCCGCGAGCAGCTCTGCCCGAACGTCTGGATCACCGGGACGACCGTCTCGCGCGCGATCCCGGCGACGTCGGCCATGCGCACCATGCGGTCGATCGCCGCGATGTTGCAGCTGCGGCGCATGTGGGAGGCGCCCTTGCACGGGTAGGGGTCGAGCCCCACCAGGTCGACGTTGACCCTCGCGGGTGAGACCGGCCGCATCGGGAAGTCGGTGAGCGAGATGAACGAGACCTGGTGCGGCGCCTCGCGCTCCACCACGTCGGCCCGGCGGCGGATCTCGCCCGCGACCTCCGGGCACTCGCGCGCGTTCGGCTCGTCGGACAGGTACCAGCCGAACACCTTGGGCTCGCGGGCCAGGCGCCGCACGGCCGCGGCGAACTCCTCGAAGGGCAGCTCGAACGGGCCGCACTGGGAGTTCCCGGCCCACAGCAGCGCCCGCATCCCGTCCGGGACGGACGCGACCGCCCCCGGCTCGGGCTTGACGTCCACCAGGTCGTAGCCGAGTCCGCGCAGCGCCGGGTAGTCGGCGGGCTCGGTGTTGAGCGCGATGTGGCGCGTGCCCTCGGGCCGGGCGACCGACGGCCCCGGCGTCGCGGGCGGCCCTCGGTAGGGCCGGTCGGGCGACGCGGGCGACCCGTGCTGCACATAGAAGAGGAATCCCGCGACCAGGGCGGAGACGACGCCGGCGGTCGCGAGCTTGAACCGCCCGTCCTTCATGCCGCCGAGCCGGGCTCCCGGGCCGGGGGCGACTCCGCGCGAGCCACGTGGATGGGCGGCACCGGGATCCCGAGCAGGTGCTTCACGGTGTCCCACAGCGCGCGGAACGTGGCGCGCATGGACGGGTCGCGCAGGTAGATCGCGTCGATCGCCGCGCGGGCCGGGACGATCCGCGCGATGTACCCGCCGAGCGTGACCTCCTCACCGGGCGCGAAGATGTGGAAGTCGCGGAACCTGACCTCGGAGATGCCGGTCAGCGCGGGCCGGTGGTCGAAGACCCAGCGGCAGTCGGCCGGGTAGTACACGGCCAGGTCGTAGGTCTCCGGGCGCGGCCCCACCAGGGTCATCTCGCCGCGCAGCACGTTCACCAGCTGCGGCAGCTCGTCGAGCGAGATCCGGCGCAGGACGGCACCCACGCGGGTGAGCCGGGGGTCGCGGTTGGCGGTCACGGTGAGACCGCCGACGCCCTGCCGCATCGTCCGGAACTTGTACATGGTGAACGGGCGGCCGCCCTGGCCGACCCGGGTCTGCCGGAAGATCCCCGGCCCCCGGCTGGTCAGCCTGACCAGCAGCCAGATCAGCACCAGCGGGACGCCCAGCAGCACGAGCCCGGTGAGCGCTCCGGCGATGTCGAGGATCCGGCGCGCACGGGACGGTGGGACCCCGGCCGACGGATCGACCGGGTACATCTCCAGTTCGTCCTCGCTCATTTTCGGTCACCCTTCCTCTCGGCGTGGCGGAACCACGCCAGCAGTGCGACGGTGGTGGCGACGAAGGAAATGGCGGTGGCGATGGCGGCGCCCTCGGCGTCGTACCTGGGAATCAGCGCGACACCGGCGATCACGACGACCGCCAGGCCGATGGCCTGGCCGGCCGAGGCGGCGCCGGGACGTCCGACGCCGTAGAGATAGGCCATGATCAGGCCCGTGACCCCGAACGTGACCACCCCGGCGAGCCGGATGTAGGTGGGCACGACGGCGTCGTCGAAGACGTCCCCGAACACCCACGGCAGGGCCGTCCCGGCGATCAGGGCGAGCGGGAGCGCGGCCAGCACCGAGACCCCGAGCGCGGGCAGGATCAGCCGCCGGGTGCGGCGGGTGGCCTCGGCCCGGTCCTCCTTGGCGAAGTCGGGGTAGAGCACGTAGTTCAGCGCGAGGCCGGGCAGCTGGACGAGCTCGGCGAACTTGCTGGCCACGGTGTAGACGCCCAGCACCTTGGGCCCGGCCAGGGCGCCGAGCAGCGCCATGTCGAAGCGGAGCTGGAGCAGGTCGATCAGCTGGCCGAAGTAGCCGCGCAGGCCGTAACCCGCGATCGTCCGGCCGAGACGGAGGTCGGGGCGTCCCCAGCCGGCGAAGAAGCCGCGCCGCGCCAGCCGGACGGCGATCCAGGCGGCGGCGGCGACGTCCGCCAGGACCAGCCCGGTGATCAGCGCGCCCGGCCCGTGCCAGCCGAGCAGGATCACCAGGTAGATGGGCAGGAACACGAACTCCTCGACGGCGATCGCCAGGCTGGCGCCGCGCAGGTCGTCGGTGCCCTGGAGCAGGCCCTTGCCGACCGAGACGAAGCCCTGGGTGAACGTCGGGACCGTCGCGGCGAGCGCGACCCAGAACCCGAAGGAGTCGAAGAAGGTCAGATGGATCAGGGGAGCGAGGGCCAGCCAGCCCAGCGCCCCGGCCAGGGCGCCCGCCACGGTCAGCCAGGCCAGCGTGGGACGGACCCTGGCCTGGTCGTGGTCGGGTCCGGCCAGGAAGTAGGGCGCGGCGGCCGGAAGGCCCGCGTTGGACAGGTGGCAGATCAGGCCGGGCAGGATGCGCACCAGCGTGAACGCGCCGACCAGTGCGGGCCCGCCGATCCGGGCGACCAGGACGGTCGCGACGCCGAGCGAGGCCAGCGCGCCGACCCGTCCGGCCATGTTCCCGGCCATCAGCCCGACGATCTTCCGCGTGACGGGCCGCTTGGGGGGCGCGGCCGCCGTGGGTTTGGCGGGGGCCTCGGTCATCGCACGGCCTCCGGCGGCTCGCGGTCGCGGCGGCCGAACAGATCCAGCGCCGCGATCAGCCCGAAGAACGCCCAGCCGTGCCGGTAGTGGAGCGTCTCGTAGAACAGCGCGGACACCAGGAACACCGACACCAGCGCGGCGAACAGCTCGGGACGCGGGACGGCCGCCGCGTACTCGGGACGCAGGGCGCCGCGCCGCGCGATGCGCAGGCACCTCAGCAGCAGCGCGTACACCAGGACGATGAGCGCGACGCCGCCGAGGAAGCCGCGTTCGAGCACGGCCGCGATGTAGTCGTTGTGGGCCTCGCGGACGTAGGTCTCCTGGTTGACCCGCATCGCGTTCTCGGTCTCGCCCGCCCCGATGCCCCAGGGGTGCTTCTGCTCCTCGATCATCTTGACCGTGGTGGCGAACACCGTGCCGCGCGACTCGGTGCTCTCGCCGGTGGTGCGGCCGATGGAGTCGCGCAGGATCGGGGAGGCCGCGCTGGCCCGATCGAGATAGGGCTGGATATCGACGATCGAGACCAGCGCGACGCCACTGCCGCCCACGACCACCGCCAGCGTGCCGACGGCGACGGCGTGGTGCGCCCGGCCCTCGCGGAACAGGCGGAACAGGCACCCGAGCAGCACCGCCACGATGAGCGCGAGCGCGCCCCCGTTGGAGCCGGTCAGCACCTCGGCGACGAGCAGGACCGCGCACACCGCGTACCGGTGCCCCGCGCGTTCGGGGACGCGGGCCGCGCGCGCGATGAAGAAGCAGCAGATGAACCAGTTGGAGGCGTAGTTGGCGTCGCCGAAGGTGAACATCGCGCGCTCGCCGTCGACCTGCTTGCCCGACAGCACGTCGTTCCCGATCACGAAGCCGAAGATCATGACCAGCGCGTAGAACGTGCCGATGTACACCCAGGCGCGCATGGCCAGCCGCAGCAGCCCGAGGTCGCGCCCGAGGCTGGCCAGGCTGACACACCACAGCAGGACGAACAGGTCCTTCACCAGCGTCAGCGAGCCCGCGCCGGTCACGAGCGCCGCGACGCCCCCGGCGAGGACGGTCAGGAGGGTGGGCACCAGGAACGGCCAGTGCACCGGGACCCGGCGTGCGGCCGCCCACAGGAAGGTCGTGGCCGTGACCAGGACCAGCACCGCGTCGGGCAGGCCGGTGTTGCCCGGCCCGGGCGGAAGGCCGA
Organism: Spirillospora sp. CA-294931; assembly: GCF_050946795.1. Classification (GTDB taxonomy): domain Bacteria; phylum Actinomycetota; class Actinomycetes; order Streptosporangiales; family Streptosporangiaceae; genus Spirillospora. Next base: position 7,785,772 of record NZ_CP192006.1, on the reverse strand, counting down.
ACGGCATCAGCATCGGCAGCGAGGCGATGCCCGCGACGATGACGACGCCGGCCACCGGCCACCTGCGCTTCAGCGGGGGCGGTGGCGCGTCCGGTGGCGCGTCGGTTTCCGGCGGCGCGGCGAGGGTCGTGGTCATCGCTGGTGCGGGCGCTGGGAGGTGCCTCGGTACGTCTCGTCCAGCACGGATCCGAGGTAGCCGGGCGAGAACCAGTCACCGACGCGCTGCCGCGCGCGCTCGGCCATCCGAGCGGCCGCCACCGGGTTGTCGAGCAGATGGCCGATCGCCCCGGCCAGGCCGCGCGGGTCCTCCGGCGGGACGAGCATCCCCGTCTCGCCCGCGAGCACGAGGTCCTGGTTGGACGGGACGGCCGTCGCCACCAGCGGTATCCCGGCGCCGATCGCCTCGACCAGCACGCACGGCAGTCCCTCCCACCGGCTGGCCATCGCCATGACGTCGAACGCGGGCATCATCTCGGCGACGTCCTCGCGGTGGCCGAGCCACCGCATCCGCTCGCCGATGCCGAGCTTGGCGGTCAGCCGCTCCATCTCCTCGGTCAGCGGGCCGCCGCCGACCCACAGCCCGAAGACGTCGTCGGGCAGCCGGGCCAGCGCCTCGGCGAAGACCTCCGGGCCCTTCTGCGGCGCCAGCCGCCCGACGGTCCCGACGACCTTCACCCCGAGGGGGAGGTCGAGCCGCCGCCGCGCGCGCGCCCGCGACCCGGGGACGGGAGCGTACGCCTCGACGTCCACCGACGGCCACGACAGCCGGATCCGCTCGGGCGTGGCCAGCCCGAGCCGCAGCGCCGTCGTCACCGTCTCGGACCCGATGCCGAGGAACATGTCGGTGTGCTTGGCGGCCATCCGCTCAAGCCGGACGTAGGCCCGCCGCCGCACCCACGACTGGTACTCGTTGAACGGGAAGCCGTGCCAGGTGTGGACGATGCGCGGCACGCCCGCGCGCGCCGCCGCGATCCGTCCTATTACCCCGCCCTTGGCGCTGTGGGTGTGGACGACGTCGTACTTGCCCTCGGCCAGCACGCGGGTGAGCGTGCGCAGCGCCGCCAGGTCGTCGCGCGGCGAGATCTGCGGCACCAGCGGCGCCACCTGCACGATCTCCATGCCGGCCTCGAACGCGTCGGGTGTGAGGTCGCCCGCGGCGGCGTTGGCCACGGCCTCGTCCCCGTACCTGACCTCTTGACCCACGTCCGTGGGCCTGCTGTCGATGCCCACGCCGCCAGTGACGACGGCCCGCTCGTACAGGTCGGGCGGCAGCGCGAGCGCGCCGTTCAGCGCCACCCGTCCCGCCCCGCCGTTGAAGCGGGTGATCACGGTGGCGACCCTGAGCTTGCGGTTCGACGTCACGGACTCACCTCATAGACCGGGGGGTTCGGGGCTGCATCCCGCGTCGCACAGCGGGAGCGGCGCCCCGCCCTGCGGATCGCCCGACGGGCGCGCCCGCCGGGCCGGGCGGTATTCGGGCAGCAGGCGCCGCAGCTGGAGGCGCACCTCGTCCTCGTCGCCCTCCTCGGCCGCGGCGGTCAGCGCGTCCAGCAGCCGGGGCAGTCCCGCGGGCGGCGGCGTGGGCCGCGTCGCCCAGATCTTGGGATGGGCGGTGCGCAGCCGGCGCTCGCCGTCGGAGAAGGGCTTCTCGGCGAGCTTCTCGCCCGGCCCGAGCCCGCTGAACCTGATCGTCACCTCGGGCAGCCGCAGCTGCTCGGCGTACCGGTGGACGAGCTCGATCACCGGGACCGGGCTGCCCATGTCCAGCACGAACGTCTCGGCCTCCTCCGACAGCGCGGCCGCCTCCAGCAGCAGCCCGGCCGCCTCGTCCACCGTCATGAAGTGCCGCGCGACCTCCGGGTGGGTGATCGTGACGACCTCGCCCGAGGAGATCCGGTGCCCGAGCATGCTCAGCAGCGCCCCGGGCGTGCCGAGGACGTTGCCGACCCGGACGGCCGCGAAGCAGGTCGGCCCGCCCGTCGCGCTCTGCAGCAGCAGCTCGCCCAGGCGCATCGTCGCGCCGAACACCGACGTCGGATCGGCGGCCTTGTCGGAGGAGATCAGCACCAGCCGCTCGACCTCGTGGCGCACCGCGCCCTCGACCAGGTTCCGCGCGCCGACCACGTTGTCGTACACGCCCCGGCACGGGTCGCTCTCCACCTTGGCCAGCTCGTTCTGCGCGGCGGTGTGGAAGACCAGGCCGGGACGGAACGTGCGCAGCGCCTCCTCCACGCGGTCGCCGTCGCGCAGATCGGCCCGGACGAGCGAGACCGACGCCTCGTCCAGGAACCCGTCCATCTCGGGGCCGAGCCGCTCCAGGCCCCGGCCGTCCCTGTCCACCAGGCACAGGGCGGCCGGGTCGAGCCGCTTGATCCGGTGGCACAGGGCCGACCCGATCGTGCCGGACGCGCCGGTGACCAGCACGCGCCGGCCCGCGACCAGGCGCCGCACGCGCTGCCCCGCGACCGGGACCTCGTCGCGCCCCATCAACCGGGCCAATGGGGTGGCCTGCGGTGGTTCGGGGGCGCTCGCGCGTCTGGGGGTGCGGCGCAGCGGCAACCTGGGCATGGGATCAGCCCCGTGCTCTGAGGGCTTCGGTGAACGCGCCGACCACGCGGTCCTGCAACTCGTCCGACAGGCCCGGGTAGAGGGGCAGCGACAGCAGTTCCTCGCCGACCCGGTCGGTCACCGGGACCGCCGCGCACTCGTCCTCGCCGAGGATCTCGCGGTAGGCCGTCATCTGGTTCGCCGGGATGAAGTGCACCGAGGTGGACACGCCCGCCTTCTCCAGCTCGGCGATCATCGCGTCGCGCTCCTGGACCCGCACCTGGTACAGGTGCCAGGCGTGCTGGATGCCCTCGAGGTCGCGCTGGGGCACGACCAGCCCGGGCGAGCCGAGCAGCGACGCGTCGTAGCGGGCGACCAGCTCGCCGCGGCGGCGCTGCCACTCGGGCAGGGCCGACAGCTGGGCGCGTCCGATCGACGCCTGGATGTCGGTCATGTTCGCCTTGAGCCCGACGGATCTCACGTCGTACCGCCAGCTGCCGCCGGGCATGTAGCGCTTCCAGGAGTCCTTGCTCATCCCGTGCAGGCGCATGGCCCTGACCCGGTCGGCGAAGTCCTGGTCGCTGGAGGCGACCGCGCCGCCCTCGCCGATCGGCATGTTCTTGGTCGCGTAGAAGCTGAAGCAGGCCGCGAACGAGGACGACCCGACCGTCGCGCCGTCGCGGGCCGCGCCCGGCCCGTGCGCCGCGTCCTCGATGACGCGGGTGCGGTCGAGCCCGGCCGCCTCGGTGAGGGCGGCGACGTCCACCGGGTACCCGCCCTGGTTCTGGACGATCATCGCTGCGGGCGCGACGCGGGCGGCGGCGGCCGCCACGGTCTCCGGGCTCGGGACGAGCGTGTCCTCGTCGATGTCGACCAGCACCGGCCGGTGCCCGGCGTGCAGGATCGCGTTGATCGCGCCGCAGAACGTCAGGCTCGGCGTCAGCACCGCCGACCCGGGCGGGAGCTCCATCGCGCGCAGGCACAGTTCCAGGGCCGCCGTGCAGGAGGCGACCGCGACGACTTGCGCGGCGCCCAGATAGTCGGCGAAGTCCTGTTCGAAGCCGGCGGTCTGCGGGCCGGTCGTGACCCAGCCCGAGTCGAGCACCTTGACGACCGCGTCGGGAACCTCCCCGGCGAACGACGGAACGGTGAAAGGAACGGAAGAACCAGTCATCTTTCGGTCACCCCTTGATCGTGTGAGACATGGCGATGACCCCGAGAAGCGGCCAGCCGGACGCGCTGACCAGATCGCGGACCGACTCGAGGCCCGAGATGCGCGTCACCGGCCCGACCACCGCGACCACGCCGACCCTGTCGTCGGCGCCGGGGTCGATGTCCTCGAAGGCGTGCACGTGGCAAAGGGAGCGTTGGGACACCGGTTGCGTCACCTCGGTCGGCGACTGCGCCTCGGTGGACGTGGCGGGAATGAGGGCGGTGCCCGCGCGGGCGACCGCCTTGGCGCCGCGCGGCGGCGGGGGACCGGCGGGCTTGCCGTCCTCGTCGCCGTCCTTGGGCTCGCCGTTCCCGTTGGGCGAGGGCCGTCCGGCCTTGATGAGCTTGGTGGCGTCCCCGTAGACGGCGGCGGCGATCTTCGACACCAGGTCGGGCGGCAGCGGCCCGCCCCCCGCGCTGACCAGCGCGACCTGGCCGACGCCCTCCCGCTTGGCGGCGAGCCTGATCCGGCGGGCCAGATCGGCCAGCCCGGCGTCGGTGCGGTCGGCCCAGCCCAGCAGCGGGACGCCGAGCCGCCGGGCCGCCCGCTGCTGTCCCGCCACGGTGGGCCGGAACATCTCGATCAGCACCGCGACGAGGATCCCGCCGATCAGCCCGAGCAGGCCCGCGATCGCCGTGGTCATCACGGTCGGGTCGTTCGGCGGCGCCAGGACGGCCGGCTGCACCACCGACGCGTTGCCCGCGCTGGTCAGCTGGGTACGCAGCCCCGTCCGGCTGATCCGCAGGTCGCTGAGCTCGGCGGCGACCCGCTCGCGCTCGGCGCCCGCCCCGATGTCGGGGTTGGCCGCCCCGGCCTTGCGGGCCAGCGGCCCGAGCTTGGCCTCCAGGTCGCGGATCCGCTTCTCGATCTCGGTGAGCTGGGCGGTCAGCGGGCCCTGGTTGCTCCGGTTGATCTCGGTCACGACCGCGGCGCCGATGGCGTCCGACAGCCGCCGCGCGACCTGCGGGTCGGTGTCCTCGACGCCCAGCTCGACCACCGTCGAGGTGCCGAGCGCCGCGACCGACACCGCCTTGGCGACCTTCTCGGGCGAGCGGGCGACGCCCTGCTCGGCCAGCACCCTGTCCAGCAGCGTCCGGCTGGTCGCGAACGCCTTGACCTGGCTGACCACGCTGCTGACCCCGGCGTCCCCGGGGAGCGCGTCGGCGAGCCTTCCGCTGGCCTGGAGGCGTGCCGTGGCGGTGTGCGAGGGCTCCTGCCCGCTCATCACGAAGCCGGCGAGCAGCAGCGGCAGCACCGTCATCGCCAGCAGCAGCTTCCAGTAGCCGCGGACGACCCGCGCTGCGACTTCGTCGATCTCCACGCGTTCATCCCTCCGTTGCGGCGAGCGTAGGAACCAGCCGGGGGGATCGAATCGCCCATACAGACCACAAGCCGCTACGTCGTTTGCATGGCCCTGGGCGGCGCGCTCAGTCGTGCGGCGGGCGGGTCGCCGGGCGCATCCCGGCGCGCATCGCGAGCGTGATGGCCTCGAGCGCGGAGTGCATGTCGAGCTTGGCCAGCAGGTTCTGGGTGTGGGTGCGCACGGTGTTGGCCGACAGGCCGAGCCGCTCGGCGATCTCCACGCGGTTGAGGCCGTCGACCATGCACTGGAGCACCTCGCGCTCGCGGGGCGTGAGCTCGCCCAGCACCCGCGCGCCGCCGGACGGCTCGGGCCCGCCCGCGTACAGCCGCCGCAGCACCTCGCCGAGCACGTCCGGCGGGATCCAGCCGCCGCGCCGCGCGGCGCTCCTGATGACCTGGACGACCAGGTCGGCGCGCTCGGTCTTGGACAGCCAGCCGACGGCGCCGCGCCGGATCGCCTGGACGATCGCGTCGATCTCCGACATCGCGGTGAGCACCACGACGCGGACGTCCGGATGCCGTTCGCGCAGCCGGTCCAGCACGTCGAGGCCGTTCTCGGCGCCCAGCGTCATGTCGAGCACCACGACGTGCGGGCGCTCGGTGGTGGTCAGCGCCAGCGCGCGGCGGCCGTCGGCCGCGACCGGAAGGATCACCAGGTCGGGCTCGCGGCTCAGCCGCGCCGCCAGCGCCTCGGCGAACAGGGCGTGGTCGTCGACGATGAGAACGCGAGTCGGCTGCATGGGGACGACCATGACGCGCGATCGACCCGAGCGGAACCCGCAAACGCTGTACTCCAATTTGGGACGGCCCGACCCGCGCCGGGTGAGCGGGGCGTAATCGGTTCGGGCCAGCGAGCGAGATCACCCAGGTGAGGGGCCCGGCTCCGCGCGCGGATGAACTCATGCGCGGACGCTCGCCGCCGGAGCCGGGTTGTCCGGCGTCCGGACCCGGTCAGCCGGCGCCCGCGCCGTTGACCGGCAGCGTGCTGGTGTTGAAGCTGTGCGTGTCCGGTCCGGGGGAATCGAATGAGCACAGGGGATACTCATGAAAGTGCTGATCACCGGGGGAGCCGGGTTCATCGGAAGCACCATCGCCTCGGTCTTCGCCGAGCGCGGGATGACGCCCGTGATCCTCGACAGCCTGATCACCGGTAAGCCGGAGTTCGCGGAAGGAAAGATCTTCTATCGCGGCGATATCGGCGACGGCGACCTTATCGACGAGATATTCCGCGAACACCCCGAAATCATCGCGACCGTGCACTGCGCGGCGCTCATCGTCGTGCCGGATTCGATGGCGAATCCGCACCGCTACTACCAGGTCAACCTGTCCAGAACGCTCGATCTGGCCGGTCACCTGATCCGTAACGGCGCCGATAAGATGATCTTCGCCTCGACCGCGGGAATGTACCGGCCCGAGGCCGACCTGTCGGTCACCGAGACCTCGGTCCTGGAGCCGCAGAACCCCTACACGCGCTCGAAGATGATGGCCGAGCTGCTGCTGGAGGATCTGGCGGCCGCCCACGGCCTGCGGGTGATCTCGCTGCGCTACCTCAACCCGATCGGGGCCGACCCCCGATTGCGGTCCGGGCTCCAGAGCAGCAAGCCCACCCACGCGCTCGGCAAGATGATCGAATCCCACGAGCTCGGCGTCCCGTTCAAGATCACGGGCGTGGACTGGCCCACCCGCGACGGCACGGCAATCCGCGACTACATCCATGTCTGGGACATCGCCCGCGCCTTTTACGAGGCGGCCGTGCGATTCGACTCCATCGTCCCGCCGGTGCTCCCCGAAGGGGTGCACAAGGCCTATCAGGTCATCAATCTCGGAACGGGAGACGGAACGACCGTCCGGGAACTCGTGGCGGCCTTCCGCGAAGTCGTCGGCGACGATTTCCAGGTCGAGGAGGCGCCCGCGCGTCCCGGTGATGTCGTGGGCGCGTTCGTCAATCCGGCAAAGGCTGCGGAAATGCTCGGCTGGAAGCCCGAATACACCATCGAGGACGCGATCCGCCATTCCCTGGAATGGGCCGCGCGCCGCCGCGCCCTCGACGTCGCCTGACCTTCTCCGCGCACGCCGCCACTCTCCCGCACGCGTCCCTGCGCGCGTGCGGGAGGATGGGTGCCTTCGAGCGTGAGGAGGCGCCTTGGGCGGCGACGTGCGGGTCACCGTGACGCGGACCCTGAGCAAGGACCAGCAGGCCCGCCGCGAGCGGCTGATCGGCGCCGCCAGGGAACTCGCCGCCGAAGGCGGCTACCCGGCCGTGACCATGCACGACGTGGCCGACCGCGCGGGCGTCGCGCGGGCGACGGTGTACCGCTACTTCGCCACCAAGGACCACCTGCTCACCGAGGTCGCCGCCGCCTGGGCACGGCAGATCATCGACGGCCTCGACACGGCCGCGCCGCAGGGCGGCCCGGTCGAGCGCCTCACCGCGCTGCTCGAGCTGATCGTCGGCGTCGCCGCCGACGAGCTCACCCTCACCTCCGCGATCATCCAGGCCGTGACCGCCGACGATCCCAGCGTCGACGACGCCAGGACGGCGCTGTTCCTGTTCGTCCGCGACCGGCTCACGGCCGCCATCGGCGAGCCGCTGCCCGAACGCGAGGAGATCGAGGTCGTGCTCGGCCACGTCCTGCTCGCGGCCCTGGTCAGCCTGGCCTCCCTGCGCCGCCCGGTCGACGAGGTCGCCGCCATGGTCCGCACCGCCGGCCGCCTCGTCCTGGCCGGTGCGTTGGCCTAGCTGTCGAGGCGCTGGGTCAGTGGGACGGCGATGCGGGTGAGGAGGAGGCGGAGGAGCGTCCAGGCGAGGCGGCGGTGGTGGGGGAGGTGGCGTGTGTGGACGGCTCGGTATTCGAGGGCGGGGGTGGCGCCTCGGGCGCGCTTGAAGCCGCCTGCGCCTGCGCTGGCGTGTCTGACCCAGGTGTTGGCTCTGGCTATGTCGAAGAGCATCACCGTCAGCATCCGGTAGAGCCCGGTGCTCTGGGGCAGTGAGGTGTCGTAGCCGAGGATGGGCGGGGTCATCACGCCCTTACGGGAGAAGTAGCCGATGGCGCCGTCGATCCGTCCGTCCTTGCGGAGGGCGATGAGCTCCAGCGTCCCGCTCCGGTGGGCCTCGGTCACGAAGCGGATGTTGAACATCGGGTTGTAGTGGGAGTACTTGTCCCGGTAGAGGGCGCGGTAGAGCTCGACTATCCGCTCCAGGTCGGGGGCGGTGAGGTCGGTGGCCGGGACCTGCTCGTATCCGCTGCGTGCGAGCAGTGCCCGGTCTTTGCGGATGTTGCGGGGCGGGGTCATCTCCGCGGGGCGCGCCAGATAGATCTGGCGGGACGGGACGAGGTCGTATCCGAGCTTCGCGCACTCGTCCGTGAGGACGGGCTCGGTGTTCCTGTTGAGGGAGCAGAAGACGATGGCGTGGCCTGGCAGTGTTTTGCGGAGGAACTCCGTCACCTGGCGCACCTGGCCGGTTGTCAGCTCCGGGTACAGGTTGGTGGAGAGCAGCCAGTTGTTGACCTGGACGACGCGGTTCATCTGGCAGGCGCGCCACATGAGGCCGACACCGTCCAGCACCAGGGAGAGGGCCGTGCGGAGCGCGCGCGGCTCCACCACACGCAGTTCCTCCTTGGCATAGGAGACGTAGTGCGTGTGCAGGGAGGAGACGTAGGACGTGCCGTACTCGCGCGAGTTGATCGAGATCGGCAGCACGGTGCGCCCGTCCAGGAGCAGGACGCCGAGGGTCGTGCGCACGTTGTCGATCGCGTGGTGCGGCCCGTGCTCGATCAGGGGGAGCAGGTAGTCGCGGGCGTAGCGTCCGTCGGGGGTGTCGGGCCAGGGAAGTCTGGCGATGGTCGCCGCCGTGTAGAGCGCGACACCGCTCACTGGCCGTTCCACTCGATGTCGTGGGTGGAACACGCGATGACCGGACGCCGCAACACCGCCGCCAGCCACAGGTTGTGCCGCAGTACCGCGAACTGGGAGAAGAAGGGGCGTGGGTCGTCCCGTCTGTAGGTGACGTCCCGCGACCCGGCGAACGCCCTGCACCAGTTGCTCAGGTCCCGGGGGCGGCGGACGGACGAGAGCCCGAACGTCAGCATCGCCAGCCCGATCATCGCGCGGGCTTCTGGGTCCGGGACGAGCGGGGTGTCCGGGCGCCGGCCGTCCAGCACCGAGAGGATCGCCCCCGGGAGGTCGCGGCCGCCGAAGAGGTGGACGCCGCTGGTGGTGCGGGGGTTGCACTCCAGAGGCAGCGCGGTGCCGTCCGGCCGGACGATGAAGTCGAACGAGATCTGCCCGGTGAACCCGGTCGCCTTGAGGAAGCCGGTCACCCAGGCGTCGATCTCCGGCACGTCCCCCGGGGCGAACCGGATCGTCGCCCCGAGCCCGGCCGTGAACTCGGCGGGCCAGACCGCGTGGACGGCCGCGGCTCCCTCGATGGCGACCGTGTAGGAGCACCACAGGGCGCCGTCCACCCGCTCTTGGGCGACCCAAGGCTGCTCGGGGCTCGGTTCGAGCCGCTCTCTCGCGCGGTCGAATTGCTTGGGGCCGTCCACCATGTGCACCTGGGTGGCGAACCGGGAGAACTCGGGCTTGAGCACGAAGGGGCGGCGGTAGGCGGCGGCGAACTCGTCCAGCGCGCGCTTGGACGTCAGCCGCCACGTCTCAGGAACCGGCAGGCCGTGCCCCCGGGCCTGCTCGATGAACTCCCACTTGCTGTGCAGGCCGCGCATCACGTCCAACGGGGGAGCCAGCACCCGGCACAGCGACCCCAGGCGCTCCAGCCCGCCCGCCACATAGAAGATCTCCTCGCAGGTGGGCAGGAGGACGTCGATCCGCTCGCGTTCGATGATCGCGGCGAGTGCCTCCACATACGCCCCCGGGTCGCGGTTCGGCATCGGCACCCGGTGCGAGGCCCGCACGCTCGACGACGTCCGGCACAGGTCGACGGGCATGCTCTCGGCGGAGAAGACCTCGTGCCCGGCGTCGGCGAACCGCCGCGCGAACTCCAGCGCTACGGGCGCCCGGCCCCCGGTCAGCAGTACCCGCTGCCCCATCCACACCCTCCAATGGTCCGCCAACACTGGACCGGATTGGCCCTGCCTGGGGTCCAGCACCCCCGCGTACCGTCCAGACATGACAAATCCGCTGTTGTTCCTGCTGGCGGCGGCGACTCTGGTCGCCATCCCCGGTCCGAACCACCTTTACATCATCGCGCGCAGCGCCGCCGAGGGCCGCCGGGCGGGGTTCGCCTCGGCCCTCGGCGTCGAGACCGGCACGCTGATCCATGTCGCCGCCGCGGCGGCCGGGCTCTCGGCCGTGATCGCCGCCTCGGCCACCGCCTTCGGCGTCCTGCGCTACGCGGGCGCCGCCTACCTGATCTACATGGCCTACCGGACCCTGCGCGGCGGCGGCGATGACGAGACGCCCGAGCTGCGGCCCCAGCCCCTGCGCCGCGTCTATGCGGACGGAGCGCTGGTCAACCTGCTGAACCCCAAGGTCGTGCTGTTCTTCCTCGCGTTCCTGCCGCAGTTCGTCGACCAGCACGCGGGCGCCGTCCCCCTCCAGATCCTGGTCATGGGCCTGGTGACGACCCTGATCGGCGTCGTCTCCGACTTCGCCTACGTCCTGGCCGCGGGCTCGGTCGGACGCTGGATGCGCGAGCGGCCGTCCTTCCGGCGCCGCCAGCGGCTGGCCACCGGCGTGATCTATCTGGGGCTCGGCGCCGCGGCCGCCCTCGCCGGTCCAGGACCCCGGAAGACGGCCTGATCAAGGCCCCCTTTTGTCAGCGGGATGACAACAAGGTGGCCGCATTGGTTGTTCGGAGCTGAGGTGTTCTCCGTCACACAGGGGTAGCTTCCGATTCACCCCCGGTATCCCCTCGGGGGCGGGAGGTGCGAAGGGTGACCACCACGTTGATCGAGGAACGTTCGCCCCTGAAACCGTGGGCGGGCGTCCCCATCGAGATGTCCGAGGTGTTCCGGCCGCATATCGACACCCTGGCCGAGGAGATGATCGAGGAGATCCTGGCCGGAATCCCCGAGTACTCCCGGCCCCAGGACGAGGAGTACGCGCGGCTGGTGCGCCTGGCCGTCGAGGGCGCGCTGCGCCAGTTCGTCGACCTGATCGTCGACCCGGACTCCTCCTGGGAGCCCGTCGCGGCCGTCTACCGCGAGATCGGCTGGGCCGAGGCCCGCGAAGGCCGCAGCCTGGACGTCCTGCAGACCACGCTGCGCCTGGGCGCCCGGGTCGCCTGGCGGCGGCTGGCCGCCGAGTCGGAGAAGATGAACGTCTCGCGCCGGACGCTCGGCAGCATCGCCGAGGCGATCTTCGCGTTCCTCGACGAGATCGCCCGCGCCGCCACCGAGGGCTACACCAAGGCCCGCGAGCAGGAGGCCGGCGAGCTGGAGCACCGGCGCCGACGGCTGCTCGACCTGCTGCTGGCCGAGCCCTCGGCGTCCCGCCAGGCCGTCGCCGACCTCGCGCGGCTCGCCCAATGGCGCGTGCCAAAGACCGTGGCCGCCGTCGTCCTCTACGAACGCGGCCAGCAGCCGTTCTCGCACCCGACGCTGCCGCCGGACGTCCTGGCCGACATCAACCGCCGCGAGCCGTGCCTGATCGTCCCGGACCCCGAAGGCCCGGGCCGGGGACGCCTGCTCGACTCGGCCCTGCGCGACTGGGTCGTCGCCGTCGGCCCCACCGTCCGCACCGAGGACGCCGCCAGGTCGCTGCGCTGGGCCCGCGAGGCCCTGCCCCTGGCCCGCCGCGGCATCCTGGCCACCGACGAGGTGATCCGCTGCGCCGACCACATGCCCGCCCTGGTCGTGTTCAAGGACGAGGAGCTCGTCCGGGCCGTGGCGGACATGCGCCTGTCGCCGCTGAACTCCGTCCGTCCCCGGCACCGGGAGCGGCTGGTCCGGACGCTGCTGGCCTGCCTGCAGAACGGCTTCAACGCGACCGAGGTGGCCAACCGGCTGCACGTGCACCCACAGACCGTCCGGTACCGCCTCCACCAGCTTGAGGAGCTGTTCGGCGAGGGCCTCTACGACCCCGAGAAGCGCCTGGAGATGGAGATGGTGCTGACCGTCTGGCTCAGCTCCCCGGTCAGCAACGACCCGTCCAGCGAGGTGGAGCTCGTCTAGCTGACCCTGGTCAGGCGCTTGACCAGGGACGGCTCGCTCAACTGCCCGCCCGCAACCAGCGGGACGCTGCCCGCTCCCGTCTTGACGTTCCCGATCCGCTCACCGCTCGCGGCCACCCGGGGAGGCTCGCCGGTCACCGACACCGGCACGGTCAACCCGGGCCAGCCGACGACGGTCACCGGCGTCGAGGCCGTCAACGGCGTCTTGCCCCCGAGCCCGTCGTCCACCTCGGCCACCGTCGACCCCGCCGGAGCCAGGACGGTCGACACCAGCGAGCGTCCGGCCCCCGCGACCAGCGTCCGCGCGGCCTCGATCGCACCCTGCGCATTCGGGGACCGCTGCCCCATCACAGCACCCAGGATCGTCGTCTCGACCCCGCCCACCCGCTTCTTGGCCGCGAACACGAAGTTGCCGCCCGCCGCGTCGGTGTAGCCAGTCTTCCCCCCGATAACGCCGAGCTGCCCGAGGAGCGTGTTGCCGCCGCGGGTGGCCGGGGCGCCGTTGTCCGGCTCGTACGCGGCCTTGTTCACCGTCTCGGCGAACGCGGGCACCGCCATGGCCGCCCTGAGCAGCTTCACCTGGTCGGCGGCCGTGCTCACCGTCCCCCGGTCGTAGCCACTGGGATCGGTGTAGCGCGTGCTGGTCATCCCCAGAGCGCGCGCGGCCTCGTTCATCTTCCGCACGAAGGCCGGGACGTTCCCCGAATCCCAGCGCGCCAGCTCGACCGCGACATCGTTCGCCGAGATGACCATCAGGGCCTCCAGGGCCTTGCGCTCGGTCAGCCTCTGGTTGGGCACGATGCCCAGAATCGACTCGCCCCGGCGCTTGCGTCCGGGCATCTCGACCGCCGACTGCTGCGAGACCGTATACGTCGGCCCCGCCTGCCCCGCCCCCAGCGGGTGGTCCCTCAGGAACACATAGGCCGTCATCACCTTGGCCACACTCGCCGTAGGCGTCGGCGCCTTCGCCCCGGACGCGCCCATGCTGCCGAGCCCCTCCACATACACCGCCGACTGCCCCTGCGTCGGCCAGGGCAGCCTCGGCGCGGACCCCTGGAACGTGTGGCTGCTCTTCACGACCAGCTCCACCGACGGCTCCGGCACAGGCCTGACCAACTGTCCCGCCACGACCCCGCCGACCAGCACCAGAGCCGCGACCAGCGCGATCAGCCCGGTCCGCCGCCGCTTCTTGGGGGGCGCCTCCTCGACGGGCTCAACGGCCCACGCCCCGGACGACGCCGGACTCTGCTGCTCCTGACCCCAGCTGCCGTGCTCCTCACGTCCGGGCCACGGGCTCTGAGCGTCCTGCCCCCACCCGGCCTGCTGCCATCCCTCCTGGGGCACCTGCTGGTTCTGCGAAGGCAGATCCAGCGCCGTCTCCTGCGGGACGCCTCCCTGAAGCGCCTGCCGCGCCTGCGAAGGCCGCATCCCCAACGGCTGCTGCCGCCCCCCAGGCAACCGCTGCTCCCGAGTAACCCCAGCCTGCGGCAACCCCTGCGGCGGCGCGGAAGCCCGCGGGTCCGCCTGCGGAGGTGTTTGCGGCAGGCCCTGCGGTGGTGCGGAGGCACGCGGGCCGGTCTGCGGCAACCCCTGTGGCGGTGCGGATGTGCGCGGGTCGGCCTGCGGAGGTGCCTGCGGCAAGCCTTGCGGTGGAGCGGATGCGCGGGGGTCGGTCTGCGGCAATCCCTGCGGTGGTGCAGAGGCACGCGGGTCGGCCTGCGGAGGTGCCTGCGGCAAGCCCTGCGGCGGCGCAGACGCGCGCGGGTCGGTCTGCGGGAGGCCCTGCGGTGGTGCGGATGCGCGGGGGTCGGGCTGTGGTGCGGCTGGGCGGGGCTCGTCCTGCTGGCGGGGCTCGGGCGGGGGCGCCTGGGCGGCTTCGGGCTTGGGCTTGGGGGTCTCGCGGGTGATCTTGGTGGCCTGGGACTGCTGCTCCGCCTGGGGCTCGGGCTCGGGGTCCTCGTCCGGCTGTGGCGCTTCCGGTTCGGGGGTGTCCTCGGATTCGGGCTGGGGGACCTCGACCGTGTCGACCTCGTCGGGGGGACGGGTCGCCTGCGGCTCTTCGGCGGGCTCGGGCTGCTCGTCCTCCGGGACGGCGGGTTCTTCGTCGGCCGGTTCGGGGGCGGGACGGAACTCGATGGTCTCGCTGCGGGGGACGGCGCCGGGGTCGTCCGGACCCGCCGGATCCTGTGAAGACTCAACGTCCTTCACGGCGCGACCTCCTCGGCTCACGGTTCATGGCACGCAAGAGGGGCCGGACGCCGCCGGTATCCCCCGTTCCTCATGAAGGACGCGTAGTTTATCTGGAAGGTTCGCGTTGTTACGTATAAGTGATCTTGGACGTTCACGGGCGGCGGGCCCAAAGTTCGTCGATGTCGTCAAAGCTGGCGAAAGCGGCCTCGAAGGCGGCGGCCGAAACGCTCACCGACCCGCTGAACGGCTGGTTGAGCTGGTACATCAGGAACGCCGAGAAGGCGACGGTGGCGGCGGCGACGAACGCCAGCGCGGCCCGGACGGGGGGATGCGGGTTGCCCCGCATGATCGGGATGAGGGTCACCAGGAGTCCGCTGCCGATCAGCGCGAACCACATCACCCCGGGGAATTGCATGCGAGCCAGGCTTGCGCGCTCGCGCCGGGCTTGGATGAGTGCGTCGGCCGCGTTGAGCGCGTCCCGGTAGCGTTCGCTCTCCCCGCCGGGCTTGGGGGAGAGGCGTTCGATCCTGTAGTGCAGGTCGTTCACGATCTGCCATCCCCGGGCGGTCAGGTCGCCGGTGGTGTCCATGGCGGTCCACTCCACGCGGACGACCTCGGTCGTGTAGTCGCGGATACGGGCGCGCATCGCGGTGCCCTCGTCGCCGCCGACCACACTGGAGTACCAGTAGAGCCCGTCCAGCGCGCTCGCTTCGCGGTTGGTGCTCTGATCGGCCTGGTACAGGGCGGCCCAAGCGGAAACGAGCATCACCAGCACCGAAAGACCGAACGCCCCCACGGCCAGCACCGAGACCAGCGTCCCGTAGGCCCCGAGTTCGTGCCGGACGCGCCGCGAGACCACGCGGTGCGAGGGCAGCGCCACCAGCGCGGCCCCGGCACCCGCGCCGAAGATCACCAGCAGGGCGGCGAGCAGGGTGCTCATGATCACCGGTCTTCCCGGTGAGCCTCCGGACGGGCCCATACGGGACGAGGCTTTGCCCAATCAGGGCGGGCGCATTGCGGATGAGTGAGGCGTCTCTCCTCGGGTAGGGCGGACGGCGACCCGGGCGATCTCCACGACAAGGAGCCATGGATGGCCACGAAGATCCGCGACATCATGACCGGCTCGCCCACCTCCGTCTCCCCAGAGCTCGACATCGTCACCGTGGCGCGGGCCATGCGGGACGAGGACATCGGGACGGTGCTGGTCGCCGACTCCGACCGGCTCCACGGCCTGATCACCGATCGGGACCTGGTCGTTCGCGGCCTCGCGGCGGGCGGCGACCCGCACGCCTCCACCGCCGGCGACGTATGCAGCGACGTCACCGCCACCATCGGCCCCGACGACCCGGTGGAGAAGGCCGCCCAGGTCATGCGGCGCCACTCCGTCCGGCGCCTGCCCGTCATCGAGGACGGGCAGGCGATCGGCATCGTCTCCCTGGGGGATCTGGCGATCGAACAGGACTCCGGCTCCGCCCTGGCCGAGATCAGCGCGGCGGAGTCGAATCTCTGATGCGCGGTCAGATGTTGGCCAGCAGGCGCTCGATCTCGTCCTCATCGTTGTAGTAGTGCACCGACGCCCGTATGGCGGGAGGGCTCTGCGACATCTCGAAACGCTGGCGGGCCACGTTGGCGACGCTGACGTTCACCCCCACCTCCCTTAGGCGGAGCTTGAGGGCCGTGGGGTCCTGCCCCGCCACGGTGAACGTGACGATGCCCGACCGCCGCAGCCCCCGATCGAGGACGGTGACTCCGGCCCGCGACGCCAGTCCCTCCCGTAGCCGCTCGGCGAGCGCCACCGTCCGCTCCTCGATGGCGTCCAGCCCCAGGGCGACCGCGTAGTCGGCGGCGACGCCCAGCCCGATCTGCCCGGCGACGAACCGCTCCCAGGTCTCGAACCGCCGGGCGTCGTCCCGGACCTCGTAGGCGTCGTGGGCCGTCCAGTCGGCCGAATGCAGGTCGAGGAACGGCGGCTCCAGGGTCCGCAGGACGGACCGCCGCACGTACAGGAACCCGGTGCCGCGCG
The DNA here is from genome assembly GCF_050946795.1 of Spirillospora sp. CA-294931. Classification (GTDB taxonomy): domain Bacteria; phylum Actinomycetota; class Actinomycetes; order Streptosporangiales; family Streptosporangiaceae; genus Spirillospora. Next base: position 7,769,305 of record NZ_CP192006.1, on the reverse strand, counting down.
GCCCGCGCAGGAACTTGCGTCCGGTGGCCGAGAGCATGTCGCACCCGATCGCCTCGACGTCCACGGGGCATTGACCCACGCTCTGGCACGCGTCGAGCAAGTAGAGAACCCCGTGCGCCCGACACAGGCGCCCCACTTCTTCCGCGGGATTCACCAGACCGTTGTGCGTCGGCACATGGTTGATGGCCACCAGCTTCACGCCGCCCTTGGCCAGCTCCGCTTCCAGGGCGTCCAGGGATATCTGCCCGTGCTCATCGTCCGGCACGACCTCCACCCGGGCGCCGCGGTTGCGCGCCACCTGGAGGAGCGCGATGCCGTTGCTCGCGTACTCGCTCCTGGTCGTGAGGATGCGGTCGCCGCTCCCGAAAGGGATCGCGTAGAACGCCATGTCCCAGGCCCGCGTGGCGTTCTCCACGTAGGCGATCTCATCGCGTCCCGCGCCGACCAGGCCCGCCACCGCGTCATAGAAGCGCTCGGACGCCTCATCGGCGATCTCGTCGGCCTCGTAGCCTCCGATCGCCGCCTCCAGATCGAGGTGGTCGGCGACCGCGTCGATCACGGCCAGGGGCGGCAGCGCCGCCCCCGCGTTGTTGAAGTGCGCGACCCGGGAGCATCCCGGTGTCTCGGCTCGAACCTTCGCAAGATCGATCACGATTGTCCTTGTTCCCGCCGATGAGAAACGGTATGCGGAATGTCGGACGCATCTGCGACGCTTCTTGCGGGTGGGAGCTTGACCTCAAGGTTTGTTGAGGTCGCACCATGGCTCATGTACTCGACGGCACCCTAACGAGCGGCGGTCTCTGATGGACATGGAAGTAACCGCGTGGATGTCCTTGCATCACGCGATGAACGCGCAGGACGACAAACGTCCCTTCTCCAAGGCGACGTTGCGCCGCATAGCCAGGTTCGCCGGTCCGCACCGCCGCCTGCTGTCCGGTTTCCTCTTCATGAGCGTGGTGATGGCCGTCCTGGCGGTCGCGACCCCCGTATTGGCCGGACGGGTGGTGAACGCCATCGTCGACAAGGCGTCCACCAACACGGTCGTGTGGCTCGCCGTCGTGATCGCGATCCTCGCCCTCGCCGAGGGCGCGCTCGGCCTCACCAACCGGTGGCTTTCGGCCCGCATCGGTGAGGGCCTGATCCTCGACCTGCGCACCTCGGTCTTCGACCACGTCCAGAAGATGCCGATCGCGTTCTTCACCCGAACACGCACCGGAGCATTGGTCAGCCGCCTGAACAACGACGTCATCGGCGCCCAAAGAGCGTTCAGCGACACCCTCTCAGGCGTCGTCAGCAACCTGGTGATGCTCCTGCTCACCCTGGTCGTCATGCTCGGGATCTCCTGGCAGATCACCCTCCTCGCCCTGGTCCTCCTGCCCGCCTTTGTCCTCCCGGCCCGCCGCATGGGCAGCCGCCTGGCCCGCCTCCAGCGCGAGGCCGCCGCCCACGACGCCGCCATGAGCACCCAGATGACCGAGCGCTTCTCCGCCCCCGGCGCCACCCTGGTCAAGCTGTTCGGCCGCCCGGACCGCGAGTCGGCCGAGTTCGCCGCCCGCGCCCGCCGCGTCCGCGACATCGGCGTCCGCGCCGCGATGGTCCAGCACATCTTCATCACCGCGCTGACCGTCGTCTCGGCCCTCGCCCTGGCCCTCGTCTACGGCCTCGGCGGCTTCTTCTCCCTGCGCGGCAGCCTGGACGCCGGAGCCGTCGTCGCCTTGGCCCTCCTGCTCACCCGCCTCTACGCGCCCCTGACCGCCCTGGCCAGCGCCCGCGTCGAGGTCATGAGCGCCCTGGTCAGCTTCGAGCGCGTCTTCGAGGTCCTCGACCTCAAGCCCCTGGTCGCCGAGCGCAAGAACGCCGGAACCGTCCCCGAAGGCCCGGTCTCGATCGAGTTCGAGAACGTCCGCTTCGCCTACCCGTCCGCCGACAAGGTCTCCCTGGCCTCCCTGGAAGAGGTCGCCTCCCTCGACACCCGAGGCGGCGTCGACGTCCTGCACGACGTCACCTTCCGCGCCGAACCCGGCCAGATGATCGCCCTGGTCGGCTCGTCCGGCGCCGGAAAGTCCACCATCGCCCAGCTGCTCCCGCGCCTGTACGACACCGACGAGGGCGCCATCCGCCTCGCGGGCGTCGACGTCCGCGACCTGACCTTCGAGTCGATCCGCGACACCCTCGGCATGGTCACCCAGGACGGCCACCTGTTCCACGAGAGCATCCGCGAGAACCTCCTGCTGGCCCGCCCCGAGGCCACCGAAGACGACCTCTGGGACGTCCTGCGCCGAGCCCGCCTCGACACCCTGATCAAGACCCTCCCCGACGGCCTCGACACCCTCGTCGGCGAACGCGGCTACCGCCTCTCCGGCGGCGAACGCCAACGCCTCACCATCGCCCGCCTCCTGCTGGCCCGTCCCCGCGTGGTCATCCTCGACGAGGCCACCGCCCACCTCGACTCCACCTCCGAGGCAGCCGTCCAGGAGGCCCTGAGCGAAGCCCTGGCGGGCCGCACCGCCCTGATCATCGCCCACCGCCTCAGCACCATCCGCGCCGCCGACCAGATCCTGGTGGTAGAGGAAGGCCGCATCGTAGAACGCGGCACCCACGAAGAACTCCTGGCCGCCGAAGGCCGCTACACCGACCTCTACCGCACCCAGTTCGACCAGCAGTCCCCACCCACCCCCAAAGAAGTAGAAGTCGTCGCCTGACCCCAAACCCCAGATGCCGTGGCAGGCCCAATGGCCTGCCACGGCATCCTCCTTCCCCCACCCAAAAGCAACGCCCTAACTCCACTCGAACAGTGCCTACTGGGCTCGCCCCCACCCCAAGCCGGGAACTCCGCCCCCACTCCCGACCCGAGCGAGTAGTACGCATGAATAGGCACCGCACCCAACAACAAGGTCCTCGCTTCGCTCGGACAGCTCCCATTGGGGCTTCGCCCCAAACCCCAAAGTGGGGGCTCCGCCCCCCACTCCCCCCGGTCTCGTCCGGCATGGATAGCCAGAAAGCCACCGAGACGATGGTGGCCGTCCGAGACAGCAATCCGTAGGCGAGGCCGTGGAGACGGAGTACGGCGAGCACGTCAGCGGACGTGTGAGTGGGCTCGGCCCTACGTGCTCGTCATGGACGACGGCCCCCTCCACCCGCTCTTTCTGACACGTGGCGGTGAGCGGCCGGGCTGCCGTGTTGGGCGTGGGGATGGGCCACGGGCGATCGGCGTATGGCGCCTTCCTTCGATGGCCGTGGCCCACGAGGGTGAGGGCTTGGTGCTCGATCTTTCCGGTGTTGCCAAAGTGGACGGATGGGACTAACGTACAACCACATGGTTGTACTTCGGGATGAGAGTGAAGAGTCGCTCAACCAGCTCTTCCGTGCCTTGGCCGATGGCACGCGCCGCGACATCCTGGCGCGGTCGCTCACGGAAACGCCGTCGGTATCGGATCTTGCCGCGCGGTACGACATGAGCTTTGCCGCGGTGCAAAAGCATGTCGCCGTGCTGGAGCGCGCGGGGCTCGTTCAGAAGCATCCGAACGGCCGCGAGCAGTTGGTCTCCACCAATCGAGCGCGGCTCCGGCGCGCCAGTGAACTCCTCGATCAATTCGAGGTCATCTGGCGCCAGCGCATGGCGCAGCTCGACGAAGTTCTACTGGAAGAAGAATGACGATGCCGTTGACCTCGATCACCAAAGACGCCGTGAAGCTCACGCTCACCGTGGTGGGTGACTACTCCGTTTCGCAACAACGCCTCTGGGACGCCTTCGCCGATCCGCGCCAGCTTGAGCGCTTTTGGGGACCTCCTGCCTGGCCCGCCACGTTCACGCGCCATGAGTTCAGGGTCGGCGGTCGCGCCGAGTACTTCCTGAGCGGGGAGAACGGCGAGAAATGGAACGGCTCCTGGAAATTCACCGCGGTGAACCCCATCAGCTCTTTCGAAGTGGACGACGGCGAAGACAATGCCGAGGACGAGAACATGCCCTCGTCGATGACATTCACCTTCGATGCCACGCGGACGGGGTCGCGTCTGACCATTGTCACCCGGTTTTCCAGTGTCGAAGCCATGGAGTCGACGATTCCGGGAATGGAGGAAGCGCTGCGTGCGGCGATGCCTCAACTCGACGCGGTGCTGGGTGAGTGACGCGCGCCCGCCGGCACCATCGGTCGATCTGCATAGACACCGAATCCAAACATGGAGACTCACATGCGGAAGCTCAAAATCATCGAGAACATCTCGCTGGACGGTGTGATCCAGCATTCCGACGACGACGGCGATTTCCCTTACAGCGACTGGACCGCGCCTTACCGGACCGCAGCGGGGCGGGACGCGATGCTCGCCGCCCATGGCGAGAGCTTCGATCTGCTGCTCGGCCGTCGTACCTACGACCTCTGGTCGGGATTCTGGCCAAAGGTGCCGAGCAGCCCGATGGCGAACCGCATCAACGCGGCAACGAAATTCGTCGCGACCAACCGTCCGGAGAGCCTTGGATGGGGCCCGGCCGAGGGCCTGGGACCGGACATCGTCAAGGGTGTCCGTCGCATCAAGTCGGGGGACGGCCCGGACCTCATCCTCTCGGGTAGTTCCACGCTGACATCGACGCTGCTCGAACATGGGGTCGCGGACGAGGTCCTGCTGATCGTCTACCCGGTCCTGCTGGGCACGGGGAAGCGATTCTTCGCGGAAGGAACCTCGGCCCAGGCATTCGAGCTGGTCGGCGCGGAAGCGATGTCGTCGGTCACCCTCAACACTTTCAAGGTTGCCGGCCCCTTGAAGACCGGATAGCTCGACGACTTCATAAAGACCCTGCGGGCGTTGTCGGGCGCGGGCTCGGCCACGCCCGACAGCGGTCTCCACGAGGCCCGGTCCGGGGACCGCTACCTGCTGGGCTCGGACGGGGTGTCCGCCGTCGCGTCGCGCAGCGAATTGCGTCAGGCGGTGGCCGAGGCCACCGATCCAGAGGGAGCGGGGCGGCAGCTCGTCGAGCTCGCCAACCGCGCCGGTGTCAGGCTTTGGGGACGCGGTAGCGCAGGTGGGTCACGGTGCCTGTGGTGGGCTTTCCTTCGGGGATGAGGGTGCCCTGGTCGCCGGTGAACAGCGGTGTGCCTTCGCCCAGGAGGATCGGGACGAGGTGGAGGCGCACTTCGTCGAGCAGGCCCGCCCGGAGCAGTTGCCGGGCGACGTCCGCGCCGAGTACCCAGACGTCCTTGTCGCCCGCGGCTTCCTTGGCGCGGCGGGTGGCGGCCTCCAGGCCGTCGAAGGCGAACGTTCCGCCGTTGTCGCCGAGTAGGTCCTCTCTGGTTCGGTGGGTGACCACGAAGCTCGGGACGCCGGGCCACGGGGTGCCGCCCCAGGGGACCAGGCCGAGGTCGAAGGTGCGGCGTCCGATGATGACGGCGCCGGTCGTCCCCTTCGACTCGCGCAGGGCGTCGAGGTCGATCTGGTCCCCGGCGTGCCATTCGTGGAGGGCTTCGCCGCCGTCGCCCATGGGCTCGTCCGGCCTGACGTTGGGGCCGGTCGTGAAGCCGTCCAGGGACGCCGACACGTCCAGGATCACCTTGTTCATCGCGTGCCTCCGTGCTCGGTAATCGTGTCTTCTGGATACTGTATATCACGGCGACGGTTCTATCGGTGGTGCGGAACGTCGTTGAGGAGCAGTTGGGCGGCTGTCCTCGCGCCGTCGGGGCGGATGGTGGGGGACAAGGCGGTGGCCTTTGCTCGGGTTTCGGGGGCGAGGGCGATTTCCAGGGCGGCCGACAAGGTCTCGTGGGTCGGGACGGGACCGTCGTGGGCCGCGCCGATGCCCAGTTCGGCCACCTGGGCGGCGGAGTAGGGCTGGTCCGCGATCTGGGGGACGATCACCTGGGGCGCCCCGGCGCGGGCGGCCGTTGCCGTGGTGCCCGCTCCGCCGTGGTGCATGACGGCGGCGACCCGGCCGAACAGCGCCTGGTGGCTGGTCTCGCCGATGACGTGGCAGTCGTCCCGGTCGTCGATCGCGGCCAGACCGGCCCAGCCTCCCGCGAGGACCACGCGGCGGCCCTGCGCGCGGACGACCTGGATGGCCGTCTGGGCGAGGTCCGGTGCGAGGTAGGAGGCCATGCTGCCGAAGCCCACGTACACCGGGGGATCGCCTGCGTTGAGGAACGTCTCCAGTTCGGGTGGGAGCGGACGCTCGTCCGGCAGGAACCACGCTCCGGTTTGCACCAGGTCGAGGTCGGTCTTGTCCTTCCACGGGCACAGGACGGGGTCGGCGGCCAGCAGCGCCCGGTCGGTGAAGACGTGGTCGCGGACGTTGTCCACCGGTGGCAGGCCGATCGCCGTCCGGTGGCCGTTGAGCGCCTCTCTGTAGAGGGCGTTCACCCGTTGGGCGTCCTGTTCCCACAGTGCTCGAAGGTCGGTCTCGTTCTGTGGTGAGGGTGTCCCGGGCCGTGCGCCCGGAGGGAAATGCCGCGAGGGCAGCCCGTAGACCTGGAAGCAGGCGAACACGTACGGGATGTTCAGCTTCTCGGCGACGTCGCGTGCCCCGGCCGGGAGCAGGCCGGTGGCCAGCAGCGCGTCACATTCCTCGGCGGCCTCGGTGAGCGTGGTGAACCGCGCGGTGACCAGGGCCGCCGCGAGCCGGAACGCGTCCTCCGCCGTCGGCGGCTTCTCCCTGGCCACGACCGAGCGGACGGTCGGGCCCAGCGGCAGGTGCGGGACGCCCGCACGGGCCAGCAGCTCGGCGAAGTCCTCGTCCGGTGGCGCGGACACCAGTGCCTCCGCGCCGAGTTCCCGCAATGCCACCGCCAGGCCCGCCAGCGGTTCGACGTCTCCGCGCGATCCCCACGTCGACAACAGAAAGCGCACTTTGTGCATCCCCTTTTCCCTCTGATTCCGATCTCGGTCGGTAATCATGAAGGACGACAGGGGTCTTGCCGCAAGTCCCCCAGTGCGTTATAAATTGAAAATGCGGGGAGAAGTCTGAGTCGCTCAGGCGCGCTCGAAGGTGAGGTCGAAGTCCTTCCGCCAGGTCCCGCCCTGGTCCTCGGAGGCCTCCCAGCGGCCGGCGATGCGGTCCCGCTCGACCTCGGCGGTGAAGCGCTGGTGGAAGTCCGGGTCCTGGCGGATCATGGTCCACAGGCCGTCGCCGAAGGTCATGGCGAACTGGCGGCACACGCCGCGATCGTCCTGGTAGAGCACGACATACGCGTCATTCGGGTCGCTGCGCCCGATGACCAGGCTCATCTGCGAATGATGCGCGCCCTCGCCGAGTTCCGTCCGTGCGAGCAGCAGCGACTCGCCGAGCCACGTGATGCTGGTCGTGCCCTGAACCTCGGTGCCCGGCGGTTCGAGGAACCAGGCGTCCGAGAGCGTCGTGGTCCACTCGCCGATGAGCCCGTCGAGTTTCTGGAGTTCGGTATTGCGCATCGTTTCCTCCGGTTGGTCCGACGCTTTCACTTTAGGCGCCGAGATGAATCCGGATCCGGAGCAGATCGCCATTGCGGTCGCGGTCGGCGTGGACGGGAAAGTGGCCGTCGCCCCGTCCGGTCATGAAGCAGGTGGTGCGGGAGCCGCCCACCTCGATGGTTCCGGACGCGGTCTCGGCGGCGCGGACCTGGGCCATGACCCGCCAGTGGTGCGAGTGCGGGCGGAAGTCGACCATCAGGCCCCGGTCGCGTTTCCACTCCTCGATGGCCGAGCCGCGCCGGACGGCCTCGGCGACGGGCAGGTCCGTCCAGCCGTGGACGCCCTCTTCGGCGAGGGGCGGGGCCTTGAAGCGCTTGGCGGCCGCGCGGACGTCCCGTCCCCAGAACGCGACATCGGCCAGGCCGTCGATCGGGTCGTCGTGGCGCCAGGACGCCAGGGCGTCGGCGTCGATGAGGCTCATCCGGGCCGCGTCGACGCCGATGTGGCCGAGAAGGGTGGACGAGGCGGTCTCGCCCTCGCGCACGGCCAGCGCGACCGACTCCCAGCCGTCGCCGCGGGCCGTGCCGACCACGGGGAACTCCTGGTCGGCGGGCAGCCCGCCGATCGCCGCGACGGGCACGCCGAACATCAGGAACGAGCCCCCGTCGCGGGCGCAGCGTTCGACGCGCTCGCGGTGGGAGACCCGGGCCGGCTCGCGGGTCAGCCGGGCGTCCAGACGGTGGGCCGCGCAGTGGTCGGCGAAGTCGGCGATGGTCTGCTCGATGGCGTGGCCGGGGACGTCGTAGATCCAGGTCCCGGGCTGGCGGTCGAAGCTGCGGGCGGCGCGTCCGGCGTCGGGGCCGACGGCGGCCAGGTCGGCGGACGCCCGGATGCTGCCGCGCATCGCGTCCGAGACCCGCGACAGGACGGCCTCGCCCGCCACGGGCTCGCGGTCGCCCGACCACAGGCCGAGGTAGCCGGTGTCGGCGATGACGAGCCGGCCGGACGGGCAGGTCACGGCGCCCAGGCGGATCATTCCGCCGCCTTCAGGGCGCGGCGGGCCAGCTCGGCGGCGCCGTGCATGGCGGCCTGGGTGCCCAGCCGCGCCCGGGTGAGGGGCGGCGGCGGACGCAGGGGGAGGCGCTCCTTCAGCCGTTCGGCCAGCGGGTCGAACAGCGGGGTTCCCGCGCCGGACAGGCCGCCGCCGATCACGATCTGGCTCGGATCGAGCAGCATGGTGACGTTCGCGAGCGCGTCGGCCAGGGCGGCCACGGCCTCGTCCCAGACCTTGGCGGCGACCGGGTCGCCCGCCTGGGCGAGCCGGACGACCTCTTCCGCCCGGGGCGAGGCCCTGAGCCCGGCGAGCGCCGCGTAGCGGCGGGGGATCGCCGACGCGGCGGCGTAGGGCTCCAGGCAGCCCCGGTTGCCGCACGGGCAGGGCTCCCCGCCCGGACGGACGACGATGTGCCCGAGCTCGCCGCTCCACCCGGTCGCCCCCGGATACGGGGCGTTGTTGATCATGAGGGCGGCGGCGATGCCGGTCCCGATCGGGACGAACAGGAAGTCGCGGCTGCCGCGCCCCGCGCCCCGGACGGCCTCGCCCAGCCCTCCGGTGCGCACGTCGTGGGCGACGGCGACCGGGACGCCCAGGCGCTTGACCGCAAGATCGCGGAACGGGACGTCCCGCCAGCCGATATGGGCCGACAGGACGGCCGTGCCGGACGCGTCGTCCACGATGCCGGGCAGCGCGATCCCGGCGGCGACCACGGGTCCGGCGGCTCCGGCGAGGTGGGCGGCGAAGCCGAGGATGTTCTCGACGACGGCGTCGGGGCCGTGCTCGCGCCCCGTCGGCCGTGACTCCGAGAGCAGGACGGAGCCATCGGCGCTGATGACCCCGCCCTTCATGGCGGTGCCGCCCACATCGAGGGCGACCAGGTGTCCGGTCACTTCACCGAACCCGCGGTGAGGCCGCCGATCAGGTAGCGCTCGATGAAGATGAACATGATCACTACCGGGACGATGGCGATCAGGGACGTGGCGAAGAGGAACTGCCACTTCTCCTGGTACTGCGTGACGAACGACGGGATCGCCACCGTCAGGGGCTGCCGGTTGGGCGAGGACGAGATCGTCAAAGCGATGATGTACTCGTTCCACGCCTGGATGAAGGTGTAGACGACCGCGGTGACGACGCCCGGCAGCGAGACCGGGAGGGTCACACGGGTCAGGGCGCCGAAGCGGCCGGCGCCGTCAAGGAACGCGGCCTCCTCCAGTTCCTTGGGGATGCTGGAGAAGTAGCCGTGCAGGATCCACACGCAGAACGGCAGGTTGAACGCCGCGTTCACCAGGATCAGCGCGACCAGGGTGTCGGTGAGGTTGAACGCCACCATCTCCCGGTAGACGCCGATGACCAGGGCGGTCGGGGCGAACATCTGGGTGACCAGGACCAGCAGCAGGAACGCGCCGCGGCCGCGGAAGCGGTTGCGGGCGGTGTAGTACGCGGCGGGAATCGCGCACAGCAGCGTCACCAGCGTCGCGACCCCGGCGACGATCAGCGAGACCCGCATGTTCGTCCAGACCGGCGCGGCCGACCACACGTCCACGAAGTTGGACCAGTTCCAGGTCGACGGCAGATAGCCGCCGGGCGACTTGGTCAGCTCCTTCTCGGGCTTGAGCGAGGTCAGCAGCATCTGGATGTAGGGCAGCAGGAACGCCAGGGCGACCAGCCAGCCGACCCCGGTCAGGATGACCGTGCGGGCTCTCATCGGACCTCCTCACGCCAGCGGGAGGCGCGCATGTAGAGCAGGACCATCACCAGGATCAGGATGAAGTTGACCACCGCCATGGCGGCGGACTCTCCGACGTTCTGGGACGAGAAGGCGAGCTTGTACATGAAGGTGGTGGTGGTCTCGGTGGCGTGCCCCGGTCCGCCCCCGGTCATCGCCCAGATGATCGGGAACGAGTTGAACACGTTGATGACGTTGATGATCGAGCCGATCAGGATGGACGGGCGCAGCAGCGGCAGGGTGATCTGGAAGTAGGTGCGGAACGTGCCCGCGCCGTCCACCCGCGCCGCCTCGTAGACGTCGTCGGGGATGGTCTTGAGCCCGGCCAGGATGACGAACGAGGTGAAGGGCAGCGAGACGAAGATCGCGACCCACATCATCCAGATCATGGCCTGGTCCGGGTTCGCCAGCCAGTTCACGGGCTTGTCGATCAGCCCGAGGTCCAGCAGCAGCCGGTTGACGACGCCGGAGTAGTTGTCCAGCATCCACTTCCAGATCAGCGCCGTCATCAGCACCGACGCCGCCCACGGGACGATCACGGCCCAGCGGACGACGCGCTGCCCGGGGAACCGGGCGTTGAGCAGCTGCCCCAGGGCCAGCGACAGCACCTGGGTGACGATCACGACGGCGACGACCCAGATCAGCGTCCGCACCACCGTGGGGACCAGGTCCTCCTCGGCGAAGAGGTCGCTGTAGTTGTCGGTCCCGGCCGAGCCGAGCGTGACGCCCGACGAGCTGATCTTCAGCAGGGACGTGCGGACCATCTCCACGACCGGCCACAGCACCACCACCGCGATCAGCACGATGGCCGGGCCGAGCCACAGCAGCGGGGCGAGCGCCTGCCCGACCCGCTTCTTCCTGACGGGGCGGGGACGGGGCGCCCGGGCGTCAGACGCCCCGGCACCCCGTTCCTTGAGCTTCATGTCCGACAACTCAGCCGCTCTTCTCGGCCGTCTTCTGGATGCTCGTCAGGACCTTCTTCGGGTCCTCGTTGGCGACCGCGGTGCCCAGGCTCTGCTTGACCGCGCCCGCGACCGCCGTCCACGACGGGTTGCCGGTGGGGGCGAACTTGGAGGTCGGCAGCGCGTCGACGAACTGCTTGAAGTACGGATCGGCGCTGAGCGCGTCGCCGGCCGACTTGGTCACCGGCAGGAAGCCCTCGGTCTTGAGGAACTTGGAGGTGTTCTCGGCCTGGTAGAAGTGGTTGAGGAACTTGGTGACGCCGTCCTTGTTCTTGCCGTCGCCCTTCTTGAACGCGGCCAGGACGTCCATCACGCCCAGCGTGTTGTGCTCGGTGCCCGACTTGCTGGGCAGCGGCGCGACGCCGAAGTCCAGGCTCTTGTTCACCGGGTCGATGAAGCCGGCCTTGGTGAACGGGCCGCCGATGGCCATGCCGATGCGTCCCTGCGCGAACTGGTTGAACACCGTCTTGCGGTCGGTGGTCTCGGGGTTCGGCTGGGTCAGGCCCGACTTGGTCAGGTCCTTGAGCGTGGTGAGGGTGTCGACGTTGGCGGGCTGGTCGATGGCCCACTTGCCGGACGCGTCCACCCAGCCGCCGCCGTTGTTCATCGCCCAGGAGTAGAACTCCGCCTGCGACTCCTCGGGGCCGAGCGGCAGGCCGTAGCCGATCGCCCCGCCCTTCTTGATCTTCTCGGCGTACGACTTGACCTCGTCGAAGGTCTTGGGCGGCGCGTTCAGCCCGGCCTTCTTGAACAGGGCCTTGTTGTAGAACAGCAGCCGCGCGCTGGAGATGAACGGCAGGCCGTACTGCTCGCCCTTGTACTTGGCCTGCTCGACGAACGTGGGCGTGAAGTCGCTGAGCACCTGCGGCGAGACCACCTCGGACGCCTTGTAGATCAGGCCGTCACGGGCGAAGTCGGAGAAGGCGTTGTAGTTCAGGACGTCGGGGACCTGCTTGGTCTGGACGTAGGTCTTGACCTTGGCGTCCATCTGGGTCCAGTCGACCATCTCCAGGTTCACCTTGTACCCGGAGTTCTTGGACTCGAAGTCCTTGATCAGACCTTCCCAGTAGGGCTTGGTGTTGTCGTCGTAGATCGCCGCGACGAACTTGATGGTCTTGCCGTCGCCGTCGCCCTCGCTCGACGAACTGCCCTTGCCGCATCCGCTCACACCGAGGGCCACGACCAGGCCCGCGGTGATGGCGCCCATGAGGTGCCGTTTCATGTGTCCCGCCTTTTTCCGGCTCTACGTCGGTGCACACCGCGCGCGTGCCCGAACGATGATCGATCCGCCTGATCCGTCAGCCCTTGGGTCCGTCACGTCCGGATTGGTGGTCCGGGTGCCGGTCTCGGGTGCGGTTCGGCCAGTGAGCGGCGTCGGCCGCTGCTCGCTCCTCCTCGCGGACATGAAGGATTGTGCGCGCTTCACCTCATCTTTGAACAGAAACGCGCGTGCCACGACAATAGGAGCTGGTCCGTACCAGTTCAAGAGTCATATATAGCAAGAGTCTTAACCGTTACCCAGCCGCGAACGCCTGGTCACGGGGCTCGTGTCGGCCGTTTTCCCAGGTGGTCTAGGTGTTGTGCACCGCTGGTTGGGGGTGAGGGGACCGCGAATTTTCCGCGAAATTTTCACGTCTGACCATGATCGTTATGGCCCGGCCACATCGTGCCAAGTGCGCAGGTCCGCGCCCTGCGGACCGTCCCGGGAGCGCGATCGGTCACCGGATGACCGGCTCCCGGGCTCCGGTCAGGCGTCGCGCAGGCGCGCGGCGGCGGTCTCGGGGAGGACGTCGGTGATGAAGGCGCCCGCCCCCGACTCGACCGAGGCCAGGTACTTGAGCTTGTCGGCGGCGCGGCGCGGGGAGAAGACCTCGATCCACAGATGGGCCAGGTCGCGGCCGGTGGAGACGGGTGCCTGGTGCCAGCACGCCATGTAGGGCGCGGGGTCGGGGAAGAGCCGCTCGAACCGGCCGAGGACGTCGGCGTACAGGCCCATCAGCTCGGCCGCGCGGGCGTCGTCCAGCGCGGGCAGGTCCGGGACGTGCGCGAACGGCACGATGTGCACCTGGTAGGGCCACCGGGCGGCCCGGGGCACGAAGGCGACGAAGTGCTCGGTGCGGCCGACGACGCGCTCGTCCTCGGCCTCGCGGGCGGCCGCCGCGCAGAACGCGCAGCCCCGCTCGGCGACGCGCAGCAGCCGGTCGGTCTTGGGCGTCAGGTAGGGGAAGGCGTAGATCTGGCCGTGCGGGTGCTGGAGCGTGGCGCCGATCTCGGTGCCCCGGTTCTCGAAGACGAAGACCTCCTGGACGCCGGGCAGCGCGCCGAGTTCGCGGGTGCGGTCGGCGAAGGCGCGGGCCACCGTGGGCAGGCGGTCGGCGGGCAACCGGGCGAACGAGGAGTCGTGGTCGTCGGTGAAGCAGACCACCTCGCACCGGCCGCCCGCCGGTCCGCCCAGCGACGGGAAGCGGTTCTCGAAGCTGACCACGTGGTAGCCGGGCGCGGGGATCTCGCTGTCCGGCCCGCCGGGGCACAGCGGGCACGCGTCGGGCGCGGGCAGGAACGTGCGCGTCTGGCGGTGCGCGGCGACGGCGATCCACTCGTCGTAGACGGGGTCGTGGCGCAGTTCGGGACGCGGGTCGCGCGGGGGAAGCGGCCTGGGGTCGGGGGTGGAGCGATCCAGCCCGGACACGTCGTCGAAGTAGATCAGCTCCCGGCCGTCGGCGAGCCGGAGGCTGGTCCGTCCCGGGTGCGAGGCGGCGATGGTCATGACGGCTCCGTGATGTGGACGGCGGTCCCCGCGGCGGTGAGGGCTTGGAGATCGGCGCGCGCGGCGTGCGGGTCGGTGAACAGGTGGGTGATGCGGCCGGGCGGGACGGTCTGGAAGAGCGCGTCGGTGCCGATCTTGGTGTGGTCGGCCAGCACGACGACCTCGCGGGCCGTGGCCGCGATGGCGCGGTCGGCCTCGGCGACCTGGAGGCTCGGGGTGGACAGGCCGCGCTCGGCGGTGAGGCCGTTGCCCGAGACGAACGCGCGGTGCACCCGGACGGTGGCCAGGAAGCGCTCGGCCGTCCCGCCGACCAGGGCGTGGGTCGCGCCGCGCAGGGTGCCGCCGGTCAGCACGACGCGTGGGTCGCGCGGCCCGGCCAGCGCCCCGGCGACCAGCAGCGAGTTGGTGATCACGGTGAGTCCGCCGAGACCGGCCAGGCGGAGCGCCAGCCGCTCGGTGGTGGTGCCGGGGCCGATCACGATCGCGTCGTCGGGGCCGACCAGCGCGGCGGCGGCCGCGGCGATGGCGGCCTTCTCGGGGACGGCGACGGTGGCCTTCTGCCGGTAGGTGGGCTCGCTGGCCGGGCCGCCGAGCGGGGCGGCGCCGCCCCGGCTGCGGTCGAGCAGGCCGCGCTCCTCCAGCGCGCGCAGGTCGCGCCGGACCGTCACCTCGGACGCGTCGATCGCGGTCGCGAGGGCGTGCAGTGACATCGCGCCGCGCTCGCGCAGCAGCCGCAGGATCTGCTCGTGGCGCTCGGCGGCGAATCTGGTGCGTGCGTCCGTCACTGCCCGCTTCCTTCCCTAGTGACCGTTACCTTATCATTAATGATTAATACTGATCGATAGAGACTGGTAACGATCGATGAAGAGCGGATGGCGGGCTCCGGGCCGGGTCAACCTGATCGGCGAGCACACCGACTACAACGGCGGGCTCGTCCTGCCCTTCGCGGTTCCGTGGGGCGTCACGGCCGAGGTGACCTCGCGCGGCGACGGGATCGTCGAGGTGCGCAGCACGCGGCGTCCCGACCGGGTGGCGGTGCCGCTCGACGGGCTGCGTCCCGGCCGCCCGGACGGCTGGGCCGCCTACGCGGTGGGCGTGCCGTGGGTGCTGCGCGAGGACGGCCACCCGATCGGGGGAGTCACCATCGAGTTGGACTCCGACCTCCCCGAAGGCGCGGGCCTCTCGTCGTCCGCGGCGCTGGAGGCGGCCGTCGCGTCGGCGCTGAACGACCTGTTCGGGCTGGGGCTCACCCGTCCCGAGCTGGCGCGGGTGGCCCAGCGCGCCGAGAACGACTTCGCGGGCGTCCCCACCGGCATCCTCGACCAGAGCGCCTCGCTGCTGAGCCTCGAGGGCCATGCCGTGCTGATCGACACCGCCGACATGAGCGGCCGCCCGGTGCCGTTCGACCTGGCGGCGGCGGGCCTGGAGCTCCTGATCGTCGACACCGGCGTGACCCACACCCACGCGAGCAGCGACTACCGGGTCCGGCGCGAGGAGTGCGTCCGGGCCGCGAGCCTCCTGGGCGTCGCGTCGCTGACCGGCCTCCCGGCCGGGACTCGCACGGGCGACCCGGTGCTCGACCGCCGGATCCGGCACGTCGGCACCGAGAACGAGCGCGTCCTGGCCACGGTCGAGCGGCTCACGGCGGGCGATCCGCGCGCCGTCGGGCCGCTGCTGACCGCCTCGCACGCCTCGCTGCGCGACGACTACGAGGTGTCCTGGCCCGAGGCCGACCTGGCCGTCGAGGCCGCGGAACGCGCCGGGGCGCTGGGCGGGCGGATGGTCGGCGGCGGGTTCGGCGGATCGGTGATCGCCCTGGTGGAGCGGTCTCGCGCCGCCGCCGTGCGCGCGGCCGTCGAGACCGCCTACACCGGCAAGGGCCTCCCGCCTCCCAGCTTCCTCGCCGCCACCCCCGCGCCCGGCGCCCACCGTCTGGACAACTGAGCGGGCCGGATTGTCCTTTTAGATCAATAATCGAATAGAGGTCTTGTCGGAATTTGTGACCGGGGTTACTGTACGGGCAATCTTCCGCTAAGTAATCACTTGCGGAACCCCGTCATGGCAGGCCAGAGCCGCGATCCCGCGGCGATCGCGGCCCGCCCCCCACCCCCCGGGAGCCTCATGAACTCCGCGCTCGCCCGCCGCCGGTCGTCCGCACGTCTCCGGCGCGCCGCCACCGTCTGCCTCGCCACCGCCGCGCTCGGCGCGACCGGAATCGCCGGTCCGGCTCCGGCCACCGCCGCCACCGAATACCCCGTCGGCAACCTGGGGACGGCCCTCGCCAACTTCCTCGCGAGCCCCGGCGCGGTCGCGGGCGCCAACGACTGGGACTGCGAGCCGAGCGCCGAGCACCCCGAACCGGTGGTCCTGGTGCACGCGACCGGCGTCAACCTCGGCGCGAACTACGCCGTGCTCTCACCCATGCTCGCCAACGCCGGGTACTGCGTCTACGGGTTCAACTACGGCATGGCCTGGTTCTCGGCGGGCCGCGTCGGCGGCATGGGCGACATCGCCGCCGGAGCCAGGACGATGGACGCCTTCGTCGACAGGGTCCTGGCCGCCACCAAGGCCAGGAAGGTCGACGTCGTCGGCCACTCGCAGGGCGGCATGATGCCGAACTACTACATCAAGCGGCTCGGCGGGGCGGCCAAGGTCCGCACCATGGTGGCGCTGGCGCCCAGCAACCACGGCACCACGCTCAACGGGCTGGTCAACCTCGGCCAGGCGCTGAACGTCCTGGGGTTCGCCAACACCGTCCTGACCCACCTCGGGGCGCCCGGCCTGGTCCAGCAGGAACAGGGGTCGGACTTCCAGAAGCGGCTGTGGGCCGACGGGGACACCGTCAGCGGACCCCGGTACGTCACCCTCACGACCAGGAACGACCGCGTCGTCACCCCGTACACCAACGGCCACCTCAACGGGCCCGCCGCCACCAACATCGTGGCGCAGGACCAGTGCCCCGGTAACTGGGTCGGCCATGTCGGCATGTTCAACGACGGCCCGACGATGCAGAACGTCCTGAACGCCCTCGGCCCCAACGTTCCCGGATTCAAGCCCAAGTGCGAGGGCTACGGGCTGCCCAACTGACCGGCACGCGTCGCGGCGGGCCGCGCGCCCGCCGCGGCGCCCTCCCTAGGGGACGCGGGCGACGCCGCAGAGCATGGAGACGTCCTCGACTGAGGGGCGGTGCGACGGAGGGACCTCGGGACGCCAGTCGACGACCGAGCCCAGGCCCGGTTCGAGGACGTCGAGGCCGGTGAAGAAGCGCGCGAACTCCTGCGCCGACCGCAGCCGGAAGGGCACCCCGCTGCGCTTGTTGGCGTCGTCGTTGAACTCGCGCTCCTCCGGCGTGAGGTGGTCGCCGGTCGCGTGGGTCAGCACGATGTGGCTGCCGGACGGCAGCGCGTCGCGCAGCGTCCCGAAGATCTCGTAGGGCCCCTGGTCGTCGGTGACGAAGTGCATGATCGCCACGAGCATCAGCGCCACCGGCCGGGTCAGGTCGAGCGTCGCGTGCAGTTCGGGGTGGTCCAGGATGCTCCGGGGGTCGAGCAGGTCGGCGTCCAGATAGGCCGTCGCCCCCTCGGGCGCGCTGGCGAGCAGCGCCCGGGCGTGGACCAGGACGATCGGGTCGTTGTCGACGTAGACGATCCGCGATTCGGGGGCGATCGCCTGGGCGACCTCGTGCACGTTCCCCGCCGACGGGAGCCCCGTGCCGATGTCGAGGAACTGCCGGACCCCCGCCTCCGCCGCCAGATACGACACCGCGCGCCGCAGGAATCTGCGGTTCTCCAGGGCGGCCAGCTTGATCGTCGGGAACCCCTCGGCGACCACTTCGGCCGATTCGCGATCGGCCGCGAAATTGTCCTTGCCGTCGAGCCAGTAGTTGTACCGGCGCGCGGGATGCGGCTTGTTCGGGTCGATCCCGCGAGGAACGGGTCCTGTGTCCAAGAGAAACCTCCCCCGTCGCGGACGCGGATCGTCCCATTGTGCCCTTCCGCGGCGGAGTTCGCCCACATCAGGCCAGGGGTGGCGGGTGGGTGGCGTCCCGGTTCGGAAGGGGACATCATCGATCCGTTGTGGACCTGACGATCCGGAGGACGGGAATGGACCTGTTCTACAGTCCGTTCGACTTTGAAATTCAGGACGATCCGTATCCGGTGTACGCCCGGTTGCGCGAGGAGTCGCCGGTCTACCGGAATGACACCGATGATTTCTACGCGCTGTCGCGCCATGCCGACGTGACGGCGGCGCTGCGCGACGCCGACCGGTTCTCCAGTGTGAACGGCATCCGCATCGAGCCGGCCTTCTGGGGGCCCGAGGCCGAGCGGTTCTTCTCGTTCGTCGCCATGGACCCGCCCAAGCACACGCGGATGCGCGGGCTGGTCTCGCGGGCCTTCACCCAGAACCGGGTCAGGGCGCTCGAACCCCGGCTCCGCGAGATGGCGCGCTCCTACCTCGACCCCCTGCTGGACGGGGACGAGTTCGACATGATGACCGGCTTCGCCGCCAGGTTCCCGACCGACGTCGTGTCCGAGCTGGTCGGCGTGCCCGAGGCCGACCGCGACCGGGTCCGCGAGCTCGGCATGGCGATCATGTATCGCGACGAGGAGTCCGAGGGGCCGGTCAACGACCTGCCGCCCGAGGCGCTGGCCGCCATCGGGGCGCTGGTCGGCTACTACACCGAGCTGACGATCGAGCGGGCCGGCCGGCGCCGCGACGACCTGCTGTCGGGCCTGCTGGACGCGGCCGAGGGCGACGACCGGCTGACGCCCGAAGAGATCGTGGGCGTGCTGATCCTGCTGGTCGGGGCGGGCATCGAGACCTCGATGCTGCTGCTCGGCAATGCCTGGCACGCGGCGTGGGCGAACCCGGCGGAGCGCGCCAAGGCGTTCTCGGGACGCGTCGACGACTGGATCGAGGAGACCCTCAGGTACGACCCGCCGAGCCAGGCCCTGGCCCGCGGCACCACCGAGGACGTCGAGCTGCACGGCGTGACGATCCCGGCCGGGTCCCGCGTGCTCCTGCTCGCCGGGGCCGCCAACCGCGACCCCGAGGTGTTCGCCGACCCGTCCCGGTACGACCTCGACCGCGACACCGGTCCCTCGCTCGCCTTCGGCAGCGGGAGGCACCACTGTCTCGGCGCCAACCTCGGCCGGCTGGAGGCGCGCGTCGCGCTCCAGGAGATCGTGGACGTCGTCGCGGACTACGAGATCGACCCGAAGCGCGCGCGGCGCGTCCGGTCGTCCAACGACCGGGGCTTCGCCTCGCTGCCCACGCGGGTGACCGCGCGGCGCTGACCGGTTCCGGTCACCCGGACGGGCTCAGAACGGCCGTCCGGGCGACCGGCCGCGCGCCCCGAGCGCGCTGGCGAACCACACGACCTTGCCCGAGTCGGTGGCCCGCCAGCCCTGCGCGGACGAGAGCGCCCGCACCAGGACCAGCCCGTGACCGTGCTCCTCGAACGCGCCCCCCGGGCCCGGGTCAGGGGGGCGCGGATCGGCGTCGGCCACCTCGCACAGCAGCGTGCGCCCGTCGGGGTCGATCTGGAGCCGCAGGTGAACCGGCGGGCGGCCGTGCACCACCGCGTTGGTCACCAGCTCGCTGGCCAGCAGGACGATGTCGTCGGCCTCGCGGTGCAACCCCCAGCTGCGCAGGGTGTCGCGGATCAGCTCGCGGGCGGTGGCGGGGGCGGTCCGGTCGTTCGGCACCGGCCAGCCCGTGACGCACATGGACATTTCTCTCACTTCCGGGCGCGACGCTGCGCCCAGGGGAACGGTTCGAGGGGAGCGTGGTGCGGTCGGCCCCGGTCGGCCTACTCTGGGGTCAGGCGGACAGGCTTCGCTCGCGGCCGCTGTCACGAAGTGCCTCGCTCAGGGCGCGGTCTCGTCGGCGGTGCAGGTGAGCGTGTCCCTGCGGCGCTCGCCCGTGAAAACGGGGGGATCGGAGCGGGGCGGCCTGCGCCTGCCGTCCGGGGCGGAATGGACGGGCAGCGGGAGGGGAGCCGCCCCGCACGATCCGCCGACGGTGCGCCGCTCTGGCGGTCGCGCACCGAAGGGCGTCGCGAGAGCAGGGGAGTACGGCGCCGGGCGCCTTGGGGCGTCCGCTGGGGATCTGGTCGCTCCACCGAGCCTCCGCCTGCTGAACAGGGAGCACCGCCGGGGTCTGGAGCGGTCGACACCAAGCCGGGTGATTTTTCGACCCGCCGCCGGGAGTCGCGGCAGGTTCTTGCGAAAGAGCCTAACGCGAGCTTTGGGAAGGGCCAAGCCTCCCCGAAGGGCACCAAGCCGTGCTTAACCGCGAGGCCACGCTCCCGTGCTAGGGGCCCGGAGCCGATCCGGCGGTGCCCTCGACCACCTCGGCCGCGACCGCCGTCAGCCGCAGGTTGTTGTCGCGGGCACGCCTGCGCAGCAGCTCGAACGCCGCCTCCACCCCGATGCCGTGCCGGGCCGCGAGCACCCCCTTGGCCTGCTCGATGATCACCCTGCTGTTCAGCGCGGCCCGCAGCTGCTCGGTGACCAGGTCGCTCTCCCGGCGCGCGCGCCGCTGGAGGATGCCGATGGTGGCCATGTCGGCCAGCGCCCGCCCGAGGCGCAGCGCCCGGTCGTCCAGGCCGGACGGGACGGCGCCGAACAGCGTCAGCGCGCCGATGACCTCGTCGCGCAGGCGCATCGGCAGGGCGGCGGCCGTCGCGAACCCCGCCTCCAGGGCGGACTCGGCAACCCCGGGCCAGCGGTCCCGGTCGGCGTCCAGATCGCGCGAAACCACGCGCCCGCCGTCGCGCAGGCAGTCCAGCGACGGCCCCGTCCCCGCGCGCAGCTCGGCCCGGACCACCTCCCGGGCCCGCGCGTCCGACGCCGCCGCGAAGCGCGGCACGCCGTCCTCCCCGGACAGGACCAGGCCCGACGCCGCGACGGCCGGCAGCTCCGCGCCGCGCCGTGCCAGCGCCCGCAGATGCTCGGCCGGATCGAAGTCCGGGTTCATCGTGTCGGCCAGCTCGACCAGAGCCAGGGCCAGCCTCTCGTCCTCGGCCAGCGCCACCGGGTCCTCCCATCGCCTGCACCGTCGCGGGTGCGCAACGATCGTCCCCGCAAGTCACGGCGCGGTCACACCCGGTCGGCCGGGCCGTCCGGACCTGGCCGCGATCGGTGACCCGGCGCCCGTCGGGTGAAGTGTCCGGCCGGATACCATGAGTACTGGTTGTTCCGGTCGCGGACCGGTGCCGCGTGCCTCCCGGCACTATGCCAAGGCCGCGATCCCAGCCCGCGCCCATGACCCCGAGTGAGGTCCGCGCATGAACCTCAGAACCTATGTGGCGCCCTGCGATCGGTACACGCTGCTCCTGGTGCACGGCGAGATCGACCTCACCACCGCGACCGCGCTGCGCGAGGAGCTCGTCCGGCTCGTCGACGCCGACCGGCTTCCGGTGCTCGTCGACATGAACGCCGTCACCTTCTTCGACTCCACCGGGTTGAGCACCCTGGTCGCCGCGCACCGGCACGCCGCCGAACGCGGGGTCGCCTTCGCCCTGGTCGCCCTGCCCGACCGGGTCAGGCTGATCTTCGAGATCACCTGCGTCGACAAGCTGTTCGCCATCTACGACCATCTGTCGGACGCCGTCCGCGAGCTCGCGCCCGCGCCCTGACCGGACGCGACCGAAAACGCGTTGCCCGGTGCCTTCCCGCGTTGGGAGCCTGAAAAGGAGATCACCCCAGGGAAGGCAGAGAGATGTCCACGCTGCGCGTGACCGCCGAACGGCTGACCGTCCACCCGCACGACAACGCCGACGCCCTTGAGCTCGCCCAGGTCGGGCTCTACCGCGCCGTCGTCGCCAAGGGCCGGTACCGGACGGGCGACTGGGCTCTCTACATCCCCGAGGGGTCCGTCCTGCCGGACGACCTGATCGACGAGCTCGGCCTGACCGGAAAGCTGGCCGGTTCGGGGAAGAACCGGGTCAAGGCCGTCCGGCTGCGCGGCGAGCTGTCCCAGGGCATCGTCTGCAGCCCCGCCGAGGTGAACGGCACCGACCTGGCCGCGGCGCACGCGGAGGGACGTGACTTCGCCGCCGAACTCGGCGTCACCAAGTGGGTGCCGCCGATCCCCGTCCACATGGAGGGGGAGATGATCGCGGCGCCCGGCCTCGTCCCGTGGATCGACATCGAGGACATCAAGCGCTACCCGTCCCTCTTCGAGCCCGGCGAGCCGGTGGTCGCCACCGAGAAGATCCACGGCACCGCGTGCGCGCTCACGTTCGCGGGCGGCGAGACCTTCGTCTCGTCCAAGGGGTTCAGCGGCAAGCGGCTCGCGATCAGGCACAGCCCGTCCAACCTCTACTGGCGCGCGGTCGAGGCGCACGGCGTGCCCGCCGCGGCGGCCCGCGTCGCCGAGGCGCTCGGCACCGGCCGGGTCGGCGTGTTCGGCGAGGTCTTCGGCAAGGGCGTGCAGGACCTCGGCTACGGCGCGATCGGCAGGGGCGAGCGCCCCGGATACGCGGTGTTCGACATCGCGGTCGAGGGCGCCGACGGCGCGGTCCGCTGGCTCGACCCGGCCGAGCTGGCCGGGGTGCTGGACGAGATCGGCCTGCCGCGCGTGCCCGAGCTGTACTCCGGTCCCTACGACGCGGACGTCCTGCTCGGCCTGGCCACGGGTCGCGAGACGGTGTCCGGCGCGAACGCCCACCTGCGCGAGGGTCTGGTGGTGCGCACGGCGACGGCTCGCTACAGCCCGGTCACCGGAGGCCGCGCGATCGGCAAGTTCGTCTCTCCCGCCTACCTCACGCGCAAGAACGGCACCGAATACGAGTGACGCCGAGCGCCCCCACCTCGGGTGGGGGCGCCACTCGGAAGTCGCTCGCCGCCGTTGCGGGGCATCTGACGCGGGCATAAACTGCGTGGGAATGGTTTCCATTTTCCGCCGCGCCCTTCTCTGTCGATCAAGGGATGCGAATGGAACGTGACATTCGCGGCGTCAATGGACTGAATGCAGCTGGCCCGATCCGGTCGCCCAGAGGTCCATGAAAGCCTTGGAAAGCTGTTTCGGGCGGTTGAAAACCGGGTCGCTCGAACGGCCGAACGTGCGATCCCTGTAACGATGTCCGGGTTGACAAGGGGTTCTGAGCCCTCTGGCTCCCTTGTCCTGGCGACTCTGAGCACTCCCGAGGTCACACGGGTCGCCCTGGCGGCATGCCCGGCCACCCCGCGGGCGGGGGTTTCGGACGGTCCTCAATTCCGTCGACCCTGTGGATTTTCAAGACCTTAATTTATCAACATTGAAAATCCAGACCCATCTCGACTCATTGACGGGAGGGGGCGGCCACGGTGCACTTCTGACGACACTCATACAGAAGGGTCGAACCCCCACCAGTCGTGCGGGAACGGGTCAGAATCCCCGTTACGCGCGGCAAACCCGTCACCCCGCAACGGGAGCCACAGATGCGCCCCGCATCGCCCCGCATCCCGAACCCCCGGACGGGACCCGTCCCTTGATCGTCGGCTGTCGTGACCGTGTGGAGTGATCCCACAAGGATCCACGCGCGCTCACGCCCACCCGGCAGGCGTAGAAGGAGCACTTCTGTGAGATCCAAGACCGCGATCGGGGCCGTGGCGACAGCCGCGAGCCTCGCCGTGGCGATGGCGGCCCCGGCTACCTGGGCCGCCGCCCCCACCACCCCCGCAGTACCCGCCAAACCCGATCCCAGGACCGCGGCCGTGGCCGCCGCCGACCGCCTGGTCGCGGCCAAGCCCGCCCCGTTCCGCCGCTCGAACCAGGACAAGATCGTCCGGCGCGGGGTCGTCTCCGGCGCCAACGGGCTCCAGTACGTTTCCTACGACCGGACCTACAAGGGCCTCCCGGTCCACGGCGGCGACTTCGTCGTCGTCACCAACGCCAGCGGCGGTGTGCTCAGCACCACCGTCTCCCAGCGCGAGACGCTGTCGGTCGGCACCAAGGCGTCCATCTCCGCCGCGGACGCCGCGCGCACCTCGCGCGCCAAGGTCAGCAAGGTGACCGGCACCTCCACACCGCGCCTGGTCGTCCTCGCCGACGGCGGCGGCAAGCTCGCCTACGAGACGGTCGTGTCCGGCGCCCACAAGGACGGCCACGAGGCCAAGCTCCACGTCTTCGTCGACGCCAAGAACGGCAGGGTCACCAGCACGTGGGACGAGGTGACGCACGCCGCCGCCGACGACCGCAGCTTCTACCACGGCACCGTGGACGTCGCCACCAGCGCGACCTCGATGGAGGACACGACCCGGTCCGGTCTCCGCTGTGGCGGCCAGAACGGTTCCACCTTCACCGGCCCCGACAGCGCCTGGGGCAACGGCAGCGGCACCGACCTGGAGACCGCCTGCGTCGACGCCCTCTACGCCGCCCAGAAGGAATGGGACATGCTCAGCCAGTGGCTGGGCCGCAACGGCTTCAACGGCAACGGCGGCGCCTTCCCCGCGCGCGTCGGCCTGAACCAGGCCAACGCGTACTGGAACGGCAGCTACACCAACTTCGGCCGCAACTCGGCCGGGACCAAGCAGGTCACCCCGACCGACGTCGTCGCGCACGAGTACGGTCACGCCATCTTCCAGTTCACGCCCGGTGGCTCCAGCGGCGGTAACGGGAACGAGAAGGGCGGCCTGAACGAGTCGGCCGGCGACATCTTCGGTGCGCTGACCGAGTTCTACATGAACGAGCCGGAGTCGCTCGACCCGCCGGACTACCTGGTCGGCGAGGAGGTCGACCTGGTCGGCAGCGGTCCGATCCGCAACATGTACGACCCCTCCGCGCTGGGCGACCCGAACTGCTACACCTCGCAGATCCCCAACACCGAGGTGCACGCGGCCGCCGGTCCGCAGAACCACTGGTTCTACCTGCTGGCCGAGGGCTCGAACCCCGGCAACGGCAAGCCCAACAGCCCGACCTGCAACAACTCCACGGTCACGGGCATCGGCGTGCAGAAGGCCGGCAAGATCTTCATGGAGGGCCTCAACCGCAAGGTGACGGCCTGGAGCCACGCGCGGGCTCGCCTGGAGACCGTCGCCGCGGCCGTCCAGCTCTTCCCGAACTCGGCCACCGAGTGCAACGCCGTCAAGGCGGCCTGGAGCGCGGTCAGCGTCCCGGCCCAGTCCGGCGAGGCCGCCTGCGGCACCACGCAGGACGACTTCTCAATGACTCTCGACCCGGCGGCCGGTTCCGCCCAGGCGGGCCAGTCGGTGACCTCCAGCGTCAAGACGCAGATCACCTCGGGCGCGGCCCAGACGGTGACGCTCTCGGCGACCAGCTCGCCGGCCGGCCCGACGGCGTCGTTCTCGCCGGCCTCGGTCCAGTCCGGCGGCTCGTCCACCATGACCGTCAGCGTCCCCGCGGGCACGGCCGCGGGCGAATACAAGATCAACGTGCTCGGTGACGGCGCCAAGGTCGACCGCACCGCGACCTACACGCTGACCGTCGGCGGCACGCCCGGCGACGTGGTCTTCCAGGACGACCTGGAGACCGACAAGGGCTGGAAGGTCAACCCGGCCGGCACCGACACCGCCACGACCGGCGCCTTCCAGCGCGGGGTCGCCCAGCGGACCACCTACGGCACGACGGTCCTGCAGCTCGCCGCCGCCGGCGGCAGCAACGACCTGGTGACCGGCGCCACCGCCGGTGCCAGCGCGGGCGACTACGACCTGGACGGCGGCGTGACCAGCGTCCAGTCGCCGGAGATCGCCCTCCCGTCCGGGACGCTCACGCTGAACTTCCAGTGGTACCTGGCCCACCTCAACAACGCGACCAGCGCGGACTACTTCCGCGTCCGCGTCGTCGGGCCCAACGGAAGCAGCGTCGCCCTCAACCAGGCGGCCGGCGCCACGACCCGCTCGGGCACGTGGCAGGGCGCCAACTACGACCTGACCTCCTACGCGGGCCAGACCGTCCGCATCGTGGTCGACACCGCCGACGCCGGAACCGCGAGCCTCATCGAGGCCGGCATCGACAACATCAAGATCACCAAGTCCTGACCGGCGCCGGGCCGTACGGGGCGGAGGACTCCCTCCGCCCCGTACGGCCGCGCCTCCCCCGACTGGAGGAACACCCTTCATGAAATCGCGCCTGATCGCCGCCATCGCGGCGGCCGGTGCGGTCGCTCTCGCGGTGCCGACGGCCAACTCGGCCCTGGCCACCCCCTCCGCGACGAGCGTCCAAGCCGCACCGGACATCTCATTGACCAACGTCAAGGCCCACCTGACGCAGCTGCAGACGATCGCCAACAACAACGGCGGCAACCGCGCCCACGGCCGTCCCGGCTTCAAGGCCTCGGCCGACTACGTCAAGGCCAAGCTGGACGCCGCCGGGTACACCACCGCGCTCCAGCAGTTCACCTACAACGGCGCCACGGGCTGGAACGTGATCGCCGACTGGCCCGGGGGCGACCCCAACCAGATCCTGATGACCGGCGCGCACCTCGACAGCGTCAGCGCGGGGCCCGGCATCAACGACAACGGCTCCGGCACGGCGGCCGTCCTGGAGACCGCGCTGGCCGTGGCCCGGGAGAACTACAAGCCTGAGAAGCACCTGCGCTTCGCGTGGTGGGGCGCCGAGGAGCTCGGGCTGATCGGCTCGAACTACTACGTCCAGAACCTGCCCTCCACCGAGCGGTCGAAGGTCAAGGGCTACCTGAACTTCGACATGGTCGGCTCGCCCAACCCCGGTTACTTCGTCTACGACGGCGACAACTCCGACGGCACCGGCTCGGGCCCCGGCCCGGCGGGCTCGGCGGAGATCGAGAAGGTCATCGAGGGCTACTTCGCGGGCATCAACGTGCCGACGCGCGGCACTGACTTCGACGGACGCTCGGACTACGGCCCCTTCATCCGCGCGGGCATTCCCGCCGGAGGCACCTTCACCGGCGCCGAGGGCCGCATGACCACCGCGCAGCAGCAACTGTGGGGCGGCACCGCCGGAGTGGCGTTCGACCGGTGCTACCACCAGTCGTGCGACACCTCCAGCAACATCAACGACACCGCGCTGGACCGCAACTCCGACGCCATCGCCCACTCGGTGTGGACGCTGGCGGGCGGCGGCACCCAGCAGAACGACTACTCGCTGTCGCTGGACCCCGCGTCCGGCAGCGCCCAGGCGGGCCAGTCGGTGACCTCCAGCGTCAAGACGCAGATCACCTCGGGCAGCGCGCAGTCGGTGTCGCTCTCGGCGACCAGCACGCCCTCGGGCCCGACGGCCTCGTTCTCGCCGTCGACGATCCAGTCGGGCGGCTCGTCCACGATGACCGTGAACGTGCCCTCGGGCACCGCCGCGGGCACCTACACGATCAAGGTCACCGGTGACGGCGCGTCCGTCGACCGCACCGCCAACTACACGCTGACCGTCGGCGGCACGCCCGGCGACGTCGTGTTCGACGACGGCCTGGAGACCGACAAGGGCTGGCAGGCCAACCCGTCCGGCACCGACACCGCCACCAACGGGGCGTTCCAGCGCGGCGCGCCCCAGCGGACCACCTACGGCACCACGGTGACCCAGCTGGCCGCGGCCGGCGGGACCACCGACCTGGTGACCGGCGCCAGCGCCGGTGCCAGCGCGGGCGACTACGACCTGGACGGCGGCGTCAGCACCATCCAGTCCCCGGAGATCGCGCTTCCGTCCGGCACGCTGTCGCTGAGCTTCCAGTACTACCTGGCCCACCTCAACAACGCCACGAGCGCGGACTACCTCCGCGTCCGCGTCGTCGGGCCGAACGGGAGCAGCGTCGTCCTCAACCAGGCGGGCGCCGCGACCACCAGGACCGCGTCCTGGCAGTCCGCGACGTATGACCTGACCCCCTACGCGGGCCAGTCGGTCCGCATCGTGGTCGACGCCGCCGACGCCGGCACCGCGAGCCTGATCGAGGCCGCCGTCGACAACGTCAAGATCACCAAGTCCTGATCCTTCCCCGAAACGCCGGGAGTGGCCACCCACCAGCCACTCCCGGCCCTGGGGAATCGGTCTCAGAGCCGCTGCCCCGGCTTGTCGACCAGGCCGGAGACCGAGCGGCCGCCCCAGCCGAGGATGGTCCCCTTCTCGATGTGCTCGACCCCCCGGTCAAGCGAGTCCGTTGTGTAGCCGCGCACGGCGACGGACCGGTCGCCCAGGTACTCGTAGGTCTTCGGGTCGACGAAGATCTCGTCGCGGACGTCGTTCGCCTCCCGGTAGAGCGTCACGGCCTTCCGCCCGAGGATGTCGTTGGATTCGCTGGTGTATTCGACGCCGGGTACCAGGGCCAGCGCCCCGTACATCGCCGCCCGCAGCTTCGGCGGCAGGACGTAGTCGTCGATGTAGCTCCGGAGGAAGTGGAAGGCGCGATCGTCGGCGTCGTCGGTGGGGGCCCCCGTTTCGGCCTCATCGGCGACCGCCTTGGTGACGTGGGCGTACAGCGCGTTCGCCGTGTCCGGCAGCGACAGCACGTACTGGTAGTCGTCGCGCGGGCTGACGCTCAGCATCTGCTCGCGGGTCAGCATGCGTACCTCGAGCTTGCCGTCGCCGTCGAACTCGGCCTCGCCCAGGCCGTCGGCCCGCTGCCAGTCCTCCAGCGTCGTTCTCCGGTCGGGAGGGCCGAACAGCCTGCCCCCCTGTCCCTTCGACGAGTCCGCGATGATCGTCTTCACGTAGACCCACTGGTCGGACCTCGGCCGGAAGCCCGGCTGGCCCGCCGCCCGGACGGCCGCGTTGTTGGCCAGGTCCAGGGCGTTGGCGACGGGCTTCATGGCCGTGGGCGCCGGCATGGGCTGGAACGTGCGGCCCGGCCCGGTCCCGGGAGAGGACGTGGGACCGGGCGTCGTGCGCTCGTCGGACCCGGCGACCTGGAGGACGGTGAGTCCCACCGCCAGCGCGGCGGGCAGGGCGGCCGCCGTCACCAGGCGCCGCCGGGGCATCCGCCGGGGCGCGGCGGGCGGGTCGACCAGCAGGGCGCGCGCCCGGGCCCGGGCGCCGTCGTCGTAGGGGGCGACGTCCGGACGGGCCTCGCGGAACAGGGTGATCTCGTCGTTGGTCATGCCAGGGACTCCTCGCTGGTCGCCATCGGGTCGGTGCCGCCGAGCGCTTTGCGGACCTTCTTGCGAAGCCGGTGCAGCCGGGACCTGACCGTCCCGACGGGGACGCCGAGCGCGCGGGCCGCCTCCTCGTAGCTGAGCTCGGCCCAGGCGACCAGCAGCAGCAGATCGCGTTCGGGGGACGACAGGCGCGCCAGGACCGCCGCGAGCTCCGGCTGGAGCCGCTGCGCGGTCAGCTTGGCGTCGCTGCGCTCGTCGAAGGGCTCCGCCTCGCCCTGCGGGTTGACCTTGGCCAGGGCGCGGTTGCGCCGCACCTCGGCCCGCCGGTGCTCGCGCACGGCATGCGTGGCGATCCCGTAGAGCCAGGGACGGGCGTCGGGCCGTTCGGTGTCGTAGCCGGCGCGTTTGCGGAAGGCGGTCAGGAAGGTCTCGGCGACGACGTCCTCGGCCGTCTCGGGACCGAGCCTCCGGGCCACATACCGGTAGATCTCGTCGCTGTGCCGGTCGAACAGGAGCGCGAAGCGCTCCGGCCGGGCCAGCGACTCCTCCAGGAGCGCCGCGTCGCTCTCCACGGCGGCGTTCACCGCGTATCACGTTTGTTCACAGGGGGTCCCCTCCAAAGTGGGTTCACCCCGTACTCGACCGATCCGCCGGCCTCGGTTCCCGCTACTTCGAGCGGCCCGCCGGGGCGCGGTCGCGCGTCCAGCGCAGGTCCCTGACCGGCCCACCGTACGCCGGGACGAGCGGGCGCGGCAGATGACGCCGCCGTCGCGGCGTGACCAGGGCGTTCGTCAGGAGCAGCAGGAGGAGGATCAGCAGCGCGACCGACACCACCGAGGGCAGCGGCCCCTGGAAGACGGCCGCGCGCAGCCACGAGTCGCCCAGGCGGAACACGACGCCGGGCAGGGCGCCGAGGGTGGCGACCAGGGCGCGGGCCAGCTGCAGCCAGTCGAGCCGGGACGCGGGCGCCAGGGCGACGAGGGGAAAGACCAGCGCCTCGTACCACGGGTAGTAGACCGGCGTGGTGATCACCCAGGCCAGGCACAGGGCCAGGGTGGGACGCAGCCAGGACGATTCGCCCGACGGCAGCCGGAGCAGGACCAGGCCGACGAGCAGCGCCAGCATGAGCGCGGCCCCCGAAAGCCAGGGCGGCGCCGGGCCCTCCCCGGGGAGCAGCAGCTTCCACGGCGTGTTCCAGGACGGCAGCGTCCCCCGGTTCACCACCGCCTCGATCGCCGCCGTGCCGACCATCGAGTACGTCGCGACCAGCACGGCCGCCGCCGCGCCCGCCGCCGTCGCCAGGGCCCTCGGCGAGCGCCGCAGCATCCAGAACACGCCCACGCCGATGAGCGCGTAGGGCAGCTTGACCGCGGCGGCGGCCCCGAGCAGCGCACCGGCCGTCGCGACCCGGGCGAGCGCGGCCCGGCCGGTCGGCCGGCGTCCGGCCAGGTGCGCCATCGTCAGCGCGCCGACGGCCAGCGCGGCGGACAGGCCGTCCACATGGGCGCCGCCGATCAGCGCCCAGAGCAGCAGCGGGTTGAGCGTCCACAGCAGGTGGACGCGGGCCTGCCGCGTCCCCGCCAGCCGGGCCAGGCACAGCGCGACCGCGAGGAAGGCCAGGCCGTTCCAGATCTTGAGCCAGAGCACGGTCCACGCGGCCGACTCGCCGCCCAGCTTCGAGGCCGCCCACTGCGCCCCCGTAGCGACCGGCCCGTAGACCGAGGGCAGGTTCTCCCACTCGCGCGGCGCGAACACGCCGACCGGGTCGCCGGTGATCCGGAACTCCGCGGGCGTCAGGACGTGCGGGTTGTGCCCCAGCACCGCCATCCGGCCGTAGACGGCGTAGTGCATCGGGTCGGTGGTGCCCATCGGCGGCACCGCGACCAGCAGCCCGACCGCCACCAGCGCCCCGATCATGATCTGCCGGGTCCGCGGCTTCCAGCCCCAGCGGACGGCCAGCAGCCCCGCGGCCGTGCCGAGCGTCCCGACGATCATCGCGGTCCAGAGCAGGGCGGTGACCGACAGGTCGGGGGTGAGCGTCCAGCCCGGACTCGGGAGCAGGCCGGGGCCGTCCATGGCGGGCACGGCGGCCGGCGGCCGCAGCAGCCCGGTCAGGACCATCAGCGCGACGCTGACCGCGATCCCGCCGAGCGCCACCGCGCGCATGGGCCGCCATGCCTCGGGTTTCACGATCACTCACGCACCGTAAGAGCCCCAGATGAACGCGAACCCTCGTCCCCTTTGAGGCCGAGTGTCGCGGGTACCGCCACCGGAAGTCGTCGGCCCCGCTCGCCTCCACCGCCCGCTCCGCGTTCCGGTGCCCGGCGCGCTCGTCGGCCAGGTGCCGCTGGCCAACACCGTCAAGGGAACTCCTCCTGAGGTCGTGGGGTGGTGCCGACGCTCAATGATCTTTAACGTTCGTTCCAGAACATGCTAGCGTCTCCTGCGCTGTGCCGAGTATGTCTGGATGGTTTATCTGTAACGTCCGTTAAAGAATCGAGAGGGGATTGCTGTGACCAGTACGGATCTCAGGACGACGGGAACGGGCGGGCCCGTAGAACGCCTGCCCGTTTGGCGGTTGCTGGCCTTCACGACGGCGGGCTTTCTGGCGATCATGACCGAGACGATGCCCGCCGGGCTGCTGCCGGGGATCGGCGCGGGGCTGGGCGTCTCGGAGGGGCTGGCGGGCCAGCTGGTGACGGCCTACGCGATCGGATCGGTGGCCGCCGCGATCCCCGTGATCGCGCTGACCCGGGGTGTCGGACGCAGGTCGCTGCTGCTGACGGCCGTGGGCGGGCTGCTGGTCTTCAACACGGTCACGGCGCTGTCGGGCAGCTACCCGCTCACGCTGGCCGCGCGGTTCGTGGCGGGCATGGCGGCCGGGGTGATCTGGGGCCTGCTCGCGGGCTACGCGCGCCGCATGGTGCCCGGCCACCTGCAGGGACGCGCCCTCGCCGTGGTCGGTGTGGGCCAGCCGGTCGCGCTGACGCTCGGCGTCCCGCTGGGGACCTGGCTCGGCTCGATGGTCGACTGGCGCGGCGTCTTCTGGATCATGTCGGGCGTCGCGCTGGTCCTGATGGTCTGGATCCGCTCGCTGGTGCCCGGCTTCGCCGGGGAGGCCGCGGGTTCCCGCCGGAGCTTGCGGGAGATCTTCGTGGCCCCGGGTGTGCGACCGGTGCTCGCCGTGGTCTTCCTCTGGATCATCGGCCACAACGTCCTCTACACCTACATCTCCCCGTTTCTGAAGGACGCCGGGATGGACGGCGAGACCGACCTGGTCCTGCTGCTGTTCGGCGCCTCGTCCATCGTGGGCATCTGGGGCACCGGGGCGCTGGTCGACCGCAGGCTCCGGGCCCTCACGCTGGGGGCGCTCGCCGGGTTCGCGCTCTCGGCCGTCGTCCTCGGCGTGGGCGCGGGGCACCCGGCCCCGATCCTGGCCGGTGTCGTCGCCTGGGGGCTGACCTTCGGCGGGGCGCCCACCCTGCTCCAGACCGCGATCGCCGACGCCGCGGGCGGCGGCGCCGACGTCGCCCAGTCGATGCTGGTCACGGTGTTCAACCTCGCGGTCGCGGGCGGCGGGGTGGCGGGCGGCGTGCTGCTGGAGTCCGCCGGCCCGCGCTCCTTCCCCTGGACGGTGCTCGTCCTGGCCCTCCTGGCGCTCGCCGCCGTCTGGACGTCGCGGTCGAGCGCCTTCAAACCGGGCCACCGCGTGCGGTGACCGTCAGCCGTGGCCGCCGGCGGCGGCCCGGTGGATGAGGGCCGCGACCACCTGGGAGAGCTCCGGATCACGTCCGGCGAGCCAGCGCAGCACCTCCAGGTCGTAGGCGCCGAGCCGGACCTCGTGCTCGTCGCACACGCGCAGCAGGAGGTCCAGCGTCTTGGCCTGCCGGACGCCGTGCTTGTGGTGGGCGGCATGGATGTCGCGGACCTCGGCGTGCACGTCGTCCACCGTCTCGTACGGGCCGCTCATCCCTTCACCTCCGCCAGCCGGTAGCCGCCCTTGGCGGGCCACAGCAGCCAGTCGCCCGCCGCGTAGGCGGGGCCGGGCACCGTGTAGATCCTCTTCGTCCTGGTGTCGAGGACCACGGAGGAACCGGCCCCGTCGCGCTTGCCGGCGGCGGAGTAGGCGATCAGGTGCCGGCCCGCCGTCATCTCCCAGCGGGCGGCTTTCGATGGGGTGACCATCGACGAGGGAAGCGCGACCGAGGTCTCCTTGCCGGTGCGCCGGTCGCGCGTCCGCAGCTTCCTGTCGGCCACCCAGGCGAAGACCCGCTGGTTGGCGGCGGCGGACCAGCGCCGCTCCCGCTCGACCTTCGGATCGATCGGCTGGGGCTCCAGCCTGAAATCCGGCCCGCCTGGGGAGCCACTCTTTTGCACGGGTGGTTCGGGGTAGGGCTTGACGCCGGTGGGAAGCGGCCGGGTGCGGATGAGACGTCCCGTGGTGACATCGACCTCGCGCACGACCCGCTCGGTCCTCGGCTCGACGAGGAACAGGCTCGGGTGGGAGAAGGCGATGATCTGGCCCAGGGTCCCCTTGGTGCGGTTGGGGACCGACCGTCCCGGATCGCAGCCCTTGCCGCTCAGCGGCTGGTGCATGACGTCGCTCCAGACGCGCCTGCCGCCGCTGTTCAGCACAGGGAGCGACGGCTCGGAGGACTGGAACAGCGATCTGGCCGGTTTGCCGGGCTCGCCGCACTTCAGGTCCCAGCTCCCGGGCTCGACCCAGGTCATCGTGCCGTCGGCGGCCGAGAGGCCGCCTCGGGCGCGGACGCCGAGCGATCGGGGCGCCCCGTCCGAGGGCCCGGCCCCCCAGACGGTGGAGTCGGACGAGCGGCCCAGCACTCGCCCGTCGTTCCCGAGAGCCTCGGGCAGGAACGGCCCTCCTCCTCCGGGCAGGCGTCCGGAGACCGTCGTGCCCGCGCCCGGACTCGCCATGAGCGCCTCCAGTTCGGCGGCGCCGGAGGCCGGGCCGTTCCCGCCGGTCCCCGGGAGGTCGTCGATCAGGACGAACGGCGCGGCGACGGCGCCGGTGGTGGCGACGGCCACGGCCGGGACCAGCATGCGGCGCCGGACGTGGGCGCGGCGGATCATTCGCCGGTTGTCGGAGTAGGCGTGGTGGTGGGGACGCACGGTCTCGGCCCGGGTGCTGAGCGCTAGCCGGATCTTGTCCTCGAAGGCGTCGGTCATGTCGCGTCCTTTACTTGCTTGGCGAGCGCCGCGATCGCGCGCGCCGTGTGGGCCTTGACGGTGCCGAGCGCGATTCCCATCGTCTCGGCGGTCTCCCGTTCGTTCAGATCCAGCCAGTAGCGCAGGACGATCACCTCGCGCTGGCGGGCGGCGAGCCCGTCCACCGCGGCCAGGAGATCGCGCACCATCTCGTGCTCGACCGCGCTCTGCTCGGCCGATCCGCTCTCGCTCGGCTCGACCATCCGCGCGTGGCGGCGGCGGGCGATGCGCAGATGCCGCAGCCTGCTGCGGCAGGCGTTGCACACGCTGCTGCGCAGGTAGGCCAGGGCGGCGTTCTGGTCCCTGAGTCCCCCGCGCTTGCGGTGCAGGCGGACGAACGCCTCCTGCACCACGTCCTCGGGGTCGTCGGCACCCAGCAGCCGGGCGAGCCGGACCAGGCCCCAGAAGTGCCCGTGGAAGAGCGCTTCGTACCCGTCCGGGGCCGCTTCGGCGAGGTCCTCGGACAACCGATGTTGGATCACACGGCAGAGACGAACGTGAAGGGCGAAGGTTTACACGCCGATCTCGATTTTCTGAGCGCCGCAAAACTTACTCGATCTTGAAACGGCCCTGGCCGCCGCCCTCGGACTCGATGATCACGCCTTGTCACAGTGTTGATCGCGCTCGGTGCGCGGCGGGGCGGGCGAATCGGGGGAAGCCGGATGGTGCGCTGGCAGAGTGTCGGCCGGACTTGGATGTCGGGGATGCTGGCGCCCGTCCTGGCCGCGGCGGCGACCGTGGCCTGGCTCGCCGCGGCGCCCGCCGCGCTGGCCGAGAGCGACTTCGGCCGGATCTTCAACAGCCAGGTGAACGGCTCGATCGTCACCGTGGGGAACACGGTCCTGGGCTGCGGGACGAACGCGACCTGCGCCCAGGCGCGGGCCCGGGGCGGCGCGAACAACTCCGCGCCCCAGGTGAACGAGGACGCCGACGACGACCCCTCGACCTACAACTCCTCCTCCGCGCGGCTGGCGCTGCCCTCGGGCGCCAAGGTCCTGTACGCCCGGCTCTACTGGATGGCGGACGGCCCCTCGTCGGGGCGGTCGGAGGAGGTCAAGTTCCGCGCCCCCGGGAGCACGGGCTACCGGGACGTCCCGGCGGTGTTCCGGGACGCCTCGTCCAACCGTTACGTCGGGGCCGCCGAGGTCACCGACCTGGTCAAGGCTGCCGGGGCGGGCGACTACTGGGTGGGCAACATCTTGGCCAGGACGGGCGTCGACACCTACGCCGGGTGGGCGATCAACGTCGCCTACGAGTCGGCGGACGAGCCGCTGCGCGATCTGACCATGTTCGAGGGCTTCAAGGACGTGCGCCGCGGCCGTCCGGTGTCCTCGACCATCAGCGGCTTCCTGACGCCCCCGTCGGGAACGGTCCAGGCGAAGATCGGCGCGATCGCGGGCGAGGGCGACCGCGGCAACACCGGCGACGCGCTGCTGGTGAACGGCAAGCCGCTCGCGGACGCCGTCGCCCCGGCCAACGACTTCTTCAACTCCACGATCAGCGCGCTGGGCGCGGAGAACACCGAGCGCACGCCCTCCAACAGCAACACGCTGGGATTCGACGCCAAGCAGGTCGCGGCCCCCGAATACCTGCCCAACGGCGCGACCTCGGCGCGGGTGGAGTTCACCTCGTCCGGTGACGTCTACTTCCCCGTCGCCCTGACCACCCAGGTGGACATCTACGCGCCCCGGCTTACCGGCCAGAAGTCCGTCCAGAACCTGTCGGGCGGCGAGCGGCCCAAGGCCGGGGACGTGCTGGAGTACACGGTCGCGATGGACAACGTCGGCGAGGACGCCGCCCTCGACGCGCGGCTGTCCGACGAGCTGCCGCCCGGCGTGAGCTACGTCCCGGGGTCGCTGCGCCTCGCCCGGGGGGACGGGCAGGGGCCGCTCACCGACGTGGGCGGCGACGACCGGGGCCGGTACGCCGAGGGCCCGCGGCGCGTCGAGGTCAACGCCGGGTCGGGCGGGGACGCCGGTGCGGGCGGGCGGCTGGGCCCGAACGAGGGCTTCGCCGTGACGTTCCGCGTCACGGTCGACCGCGAGGCCGCCGGGACGACGCTGACCAACACCGCACGCCTCGGCTACACGGCCGAGACGATCGGCAAGCGCTACTCCACCGAGCGGTCCGCCGCGGTCACCGTGGCCGACCTCGCCGATGTGGCGATCACCAAGAGCGTCGAACCGGCGGAGCTGACGGCGGGGGAGACCGCCCGCTACACGCTCACCGCCGTCAACAACGGCCCCAGCGCCGCCCGGGACGTCCGGGTGCGCGACAGCGTCCCGGCCGGGGTGCGCGTCACCGGGACGTCCCCGAGCACCGGCCGGTGCACGGACGACGACGGCGCCGTGGACTGCGCGCTCGGCACGCTCGGCAACGGGGAGCGGGCGACCGTCACGGTCACCGTGCGGGTCGATGACGACCACGCCCCGGGGACGGTGACCAACGCCGCGCAGGCCTCGACCAGCACCGCCGACGACCGTCCCGAGAACGACACCGCGTCCGCGACCGCCCCGGTGGGCCGCGAGGCCGACCTCGTCGTCACCAAGACCGCCGCGCCCGCGAACCCCGCGCCCGGCGACCCGCTCACCTACACGATCACCGTGCGCAACGCCGGGCCGTCGCGCGCCGACGGCGTCGTCCTCACCGACGACCTGCCCGCCCCGCTGCTCGACCCCCGCGTCACCGGGGACGGCTGCGAGCCGCCGGGCGGCACCCTCCAGTGCGCGGCCGGCGACCTGCGTCCCGGAGCGCGGGCCGAGTACACCGTCCGGGGCACGATCGACCCCGACTACCGGGGCGGCCCGATCGCCAACACCGCCGCCGCCACGAGCACGACGCCCGATCGCGACCCGGCGAACGACACCGCCACGGTCGGGACGCCGCTCGCGGCCGCCCGCGCCGACCTGGTGCTGTCCAAGACCGCCGCGCCCGCGCCCGCCGTCCCCGGCTCGCCGCTGACCTACACGGTCACCCTCCGCAACGCCGGACCCTCCAGCGCCCGGGACGTCGTGGTCGAGGACGTCCTGCCCCGCGGGCTGACCGGGCCCTCCGCCGACGCCTCGCAGGGCGCCTGCGCGATCGCGGGCCGGACGGTCCGCTGCCCCGCCGGGACCGTCGAGCCCGGCGGCACCGTCACCGTGACCGTCGCCGGACGGGTCGCCGCGGACGCGACGGGCACGCTCACCAACACCGCCACCGCGACCTCGTCCACGCCCGACCCGACGCCGCCGACGGCGGCCACCGAGACGCCGCTGCGGCCCACCGCGAACCTGCGGATCACCAAGACCGCGCGGCCCCAGCAGGTGAACGCGGGCGACGAGGTCACCTACACGCTCTCGGTGCACAACGCCGGGCCGTCCGACGCGACGGGCGTCGTGGTCACCGACGACGTCCCGGCGCCGCTGCGGTTCGCCCGCGCCACCACGTCCTCCGGCGGCTGCGCCCGCGACGGCGCGACCGTGCGCTGCGCGCTCGGCGACCTGCCGGACGGCGGCGACGCCACCGTCACCGTGGTCGCGGCCGTCCCGGACGACGCCGAGCCCGCCGGGATCGGCAACGAGGCGAAGGTGGACGCCTCGTCCACCGACCCCGACCCGAGCGACAACACCGCCGCCCACACCGTGCGGACGGAACGGGCCGCCAACGTCCGGATCGCCAAGACCGCCGACCGCGCCGCATTGGTGGCGGGGGAGCGGGTCACCTATACGCTGCGGGTCGCCAACGACGGCCCCAGCACCGCCCGCGACGTCGTGGTCACCGACGCCCCGCCGGACGGGACGACGGCGGAGTCGGCCCGCTCGACGCGGGGCGGGTGCGCCGTGCGGGACGGCCGCGTCCGCTGCGGGCTGGGCACCCTGGGCCGGGACGGGACCGCGACGATCACCGTGGTCGCGCTGGTCGGCGCCGACCGCCCGGCGGGCACGCTCACCAACACCGCCGAGGTCACCACCCGGACCCCGGAGACCACGGACTCCGACAACGCCGCCGCCCTGGTCACCGAGGTGCGCCGCGCGGCCGACCTCACCGCGGGCAAGAGCGCCGAGCCCGATTCCGTGGACGCCGGGGGCGAGGTCGCCTTCCGCCTGACGGCGCGCAACGCGGGGCCGTCCACCGCCCAGGACACGGTCCTGACCGACACGCTGCCGGACGGCCTGGAGTTCGTCCGCGGCCGGGGCCCGGCGGGCGACTGCGCCGAGCGCGGCGGCCGGATCACCTGCCCGGCCGGGACCATCGCGCCGGGAGAGGACGCGCAGGCGACCATCACGGTCCGGGTGCCGCCCGGAGCGCGCGCGGGCGAGTTCACCAACACCGTCGAGGCGTTCTCCGCGACACCCGACCCCAAGCCGGGCGACAACACCGCCGCCACCACCGTCACCGTGCGGTCCAGCGCGAAGCTGAGCATCGTCAAGAGCGCCGACCCCGCCGACCCGGTGGCCGGGACGCCCGTGACCTACACGCTGACCGTGCGGAACGACGGGCCGTCCACCGCGCGCGGCGCCACCGTCGCCGACGACGTCCCGGCGGCGGTCCGCGAGATCGCGGCCGTGCCGTCCCAGGGCACCTGCTCGTCCGGCGGGCAGCGGGTCGAGTGCGCGCTGGGCGACCTGGACCCGGGAGTCACGGCGACCGTCCGGATCCGCGGGACGCTCGATCCCGGCGCGTCCGGAAAGATCGAGAACACCGCGACGGTCACGTCCGAGACACCCAACCCCGACCCGTCCGGAACCACCGACACCAGCACCGGCACCGTCACGCCCCGAGCCGATCTGGGGATGACCAAGGAGTTCGACCCGGGCGCCGTCCAGGCGGGCGGCGGCATGACCTACCTGCTGCGGGCCGTGAACCAGGGCCCGTCCACCGCCCGGGACGTGGTGCTCACCGACGCGCTGCCCGCCGGAGTCACCGCCGCCGACATCGAGGCCGTCAACGGCACCTGCGAGAACGCCCGCCAGGTGATCACCTGCCGGGCCGCCGAGCTGGGCGTCGGCGAGGTCCTCCAGGTCCGCGTCCTCGCCCATGTCGACGAGAGCTTCCGGGACGACGAGGTGACCAACACCGCCGCCGTGCGCTCGGCCACCCCGGACCCTGCGCCGGACAACAACTCTGCCAAGGTCACCACCCGGGTGGACGAGGCCGCCGACCTCTCCGTCGTCAAGTCGTCCACGGGCACCGTCGTGGTCCCGGGACAGCCGATGACCTACGACATCCGCGTGCACAACGCCGGGCCATCCACCGCCCGGGACGTCACCCTCCTGGACAGCCTGCCCGAAGGCATGTCGGCCACCGAAGTCACCGTGACCCCGGCGGGCGCGGGCCGATGCGCGCTCGACGGACGGCGGGTCACCTGCGGGTTCGGCACAATCAGGCAGGGCGAGAGCGTCGTGGTGACGATCAATGACGCCGTGCTCGGCCCGGACCACACCGGGGCCACGGCCACCAACCGCGCCACCGTCAGGGCCGAGACGCCCGATCCCCACCCCGACGACAACACCGTCGAGCTCCCGCTGCCCGTGCGCGCGTCCGCCGACCTGGCCGTGACCAAGTCGGCCGACCCCGCCACGGTCGTCCCGGGGCAGCCGGTGACCTTCACGATCGGCGTAGCCAACCGCGGTCCGTCCGTCGCGCGGTCGGTCACCGTGACCGACCAGGTCGACCCGCGGCTGCGCGTCACGTCCGCCACCGGCGGCCGGTGCGAGGTCCGGGGCGGCCGGGTCGGCTGCGCGCTGGGCGACCTGCGGGCGTCCGGCCGGGCCACGGTCACGATCACGGCCCTGGTCCCGGCCGGCTTCCCGAGCGGACGGTTCCGCAACACCGCCACGACGACCTCGGCGACCGACGACCCGAACCCCGCGAACAACACCGCGACCGTCACGGTCGGCTCCGCCCCGCTGGCCGGAGTCTCGATCAGGAAGACCGCCGAGCCCCGGACCGTGGCGCCCGGCCGTCCGGTCACCTTCACCCTCACCGCCGCCAACCACGGACCGTCCGCGGCCCGCGCGGTGACCGTGACCGACGTCCTGGACGCGCGGCTCCGCGACATCACCGCGACCGCCCCTGGCCGGACCTGCACCGTCACCGGAACCCGGGTCGAGTGCGCGCTCGGCGACCTCGCCGACGGCGCGACGGTCCCGATCACCGTCACCGCCCTGGTGCCCGCCGGCTTCGGCGGGAAGGGCTTCGCCAACCAGGCCCTGGTCACCAGCCCGACCCCCGATCCCGAGCCGGACGACAACGTCGCCGTCGCCGAGGTCGGCACCGCGCCCGAGGCCGACCTCCGGGTCACCAAGTCGGCCGCCCGCTCGGTGGTCGCCTCGGGCGACCTCGCCTACACCGTCGAGGTCGCCAACCGGGGCCCGTCCGACGCTCCGGACGTCAGGCTCGTGGACGCCCTGCCCGCCCAGGTGACGCCGAAGGGCGTCCAGGCCCCACCGGGAGTGACCTGCTCCGAGGGGCGCCGCCTCGACTGCGCCCTGGGCACCCTGCCCGCCGGACGCGCCGTCCGCCTGACCGTGAACGTCACCGTCGACCCGTCCGCCCGGGGCCCGGTCCGCAACACCGCCTCGGCCATCAGCCCCGTGGACGATCCGGGTCCCGGGAACAACACCGGCACGGCCGTGGTCACCGCGTACGGTCGCGCCGACCTCGCCGTCACCAAGTCCGCCTCCGCCGCCAGGGCGAGGGTCGGCTCCGCCGTCACCTACCGGGTGACCGTGCGCAACGACGGCCCCAGCACGGCGCTCGGCGTCACCGTCGCCGACCGCCTGCCGTCCGGCGTGACCCTGCTCGCGGCCAGGGCGGCCACCGGCACCTACACCGGCGACCGCTGGACGGTCGGCGACCTGCCGTCCGGCGATGCGGCCACCCTGACCATGACCGTCCGCCTCACCACGCCCGGCACCAAGCTCAACACCGCCACCGCGCCGTCCCGCGAGGACCCCGACCCGGAGAACAACACCGCGACCAGCCGCCTCACCGCCACGCCCAAGCCCGGCAAGGGCCAGGGCAACGACGACGACGGCGGCGGCCTCCCGTTCACCGGAACCCAGCTGGCGCTCCTCGCCCTGTTGGGCACCGGCCTCGTCGCGGCGGGCCTCACCGCCCGGACCCTGCTCACCCGCCGCCGCTCCGGAGAGGACGTCTAGCGCTCGTACCCGGGTGCCTCGTCGATGAGGCGCTGGGGATCCCAGGCCAGGTCGCCGGCGTCGATCGCGGCGATGGTGCGGTCGAGCCAGGCGATCTCGGCCCGCCGCATGGCCAGGCTGTAGTCGTCCTCGATCAGCAGGATCGCCGGAAGGGTCCGCGCGGCCCGCTCGGTGGGGCCGCTCCTGCGGTCGACGTCGCGCGCCAGCGCGCCGCGCCGCTCGCGCAGCAGCCGGGCCGCCGTCTCCGCGCTCGCGATCGCCATGAACGACAGGGCGGCGGAGAACGCGGGGTACTCGCGCGCGGGTGTCGCCAGCAGCCGGTACAGCGAGTCGAGCAGCGCGCGCCGGCCGGTCTCGGTGATCGCGTAGACGGTCCGCGGGGGATAGGCGCCCTCCCGCTCGGTTCCGGCCGCCTCGATCAGCCCGTCGCGCTCCAGCCGCTGCACGGTCTGCTGGACGCTGTTGCGGCTGCGGACGTTGACGACCTCGTCCTTGCCGCGCTCGGAGATCAGCTTGTGCATCCGGTAGGGATGGGCCGGACCCTCGAACAGCAGCGCCAGGACGACCAGGCTCAACGGCGACTCCGACATGCGCCGACTGTACAACTAGTCATCCTATGACTAGTCTGCCCATGTCTACAGACAGGAGCCGACCATGACCGACCTGCCCGCACCGATGCGGACGCTGGGGATCGCCGTCCTCGCGGGAACCGTGCTCTACATCGTCCCGAGCGCCCTGCACGGCAACCCGCCGATCGACTCGGCGGCGCAGACCCTGGAGTACGTCCGGGACCGCCCGACCTGGCGCCCGGCCCACATGATCAACATCGCGGCGGTCCTGCTCTGGGCCGTCTCGTTCACCGCCCTCACCCGGCTCGCCGCCCCGGCGTCCCGATTCCTCGGCACCGCCGTCACCGCGGTGGCGACCGCCGCGGCGGCGGTCTTCGCCGTCTACTTCAGCGTCCACGCCTTCGGGCTGACGACCGCCGCCGACCAGTACTTCGAGCGGGGCGCGAACCGCGCCGCCATCCTCGAACGCACCGAGACGCTCCTGATCGTCCTCGGCAGCACCGCCTTCACCGCCCAGGCCATGCTCGGCGCCCTGGTCGCCCTGACGGGCTACACGCTGACCCGCTCGCGGACGCTCCCGCCCTGGCTCGGATGGTGGGCCGTCCTGGCGGGCCTGGGATGGCTCACCGGCGCCCTGTTCATCAGCTTCGCCGTGATCGTCCCGTTCACCGCCCTCACCTGGGCCTGGACCTTCGTCGTGGCCTTCACCCTCTGGCGCCGCCCCGGCTTCTGGGCAGGTGACATTCGTCCAAGCCAGGGCGAGGCGGCGCCTTCTAGCGTCGGAGGCACGTGACGCGAGGGAGGGATTTCGATGGCTGAGGCGAGTGTGCGGTCCACGTTCCTGGACATGGTGTTCGGGTACATGCCGGCCCAGATCATCCAGGTGGCGGCGAAGCTGAGGATCGCCGACCTGCTGGCGGGCGGCGCGCGGACGAGCGGGGAACTGGCCGGGGAGGTCGGCGCCCACGGGCCCTCGCTCTACCGGCTGCTCCGGGCGCTGGCGGCGCTCGGCGCCGTGACCGAGGTGGAGCACGACCGGTTCGAGCTGACCGCGGACGGGGCGCGGCTGCGCGAGGACGCGCCCGACTCGATCCGCGGCCTGGTCATGCTGTTCTGCGGGGACGAGGTGTGGGCGTCATGGGGAGACCTGGTCCACAGCGTCCGGACGGGGGAGCCGGCCTGGGACAAGGTCACCGGGATGTCGCCGTTCGAGTTCCTGGCCACCCGTCCCGAGCAGTCGGCGACGTTCAACGCGGCCATGGCCGAGCACACGCGTGACGTCGCGCCGCAGTTGGTCGAGGCGTACGACTTCGCGCGGTTCGGGACGCTGGCCGACCTCGGCGGCGGCGACGGGACGCTGATCGCGTCGATCCTGGCGGCCGTCCCGGCGATGCGGGGCGTGCTGTTCGACCTCCCCGCGGGGGCGGAGGGCGCCGACGCCACGCTGAAGGCCGCCGGGGTCGCCGACCGGTGCCGCGTCGTCCCCGGGGACTTCTTCGCCTCGGTGCCCTCCGGCCAGGACGCCTACCTCCTCAAGAGCGTCATCCACGACTGGGACGACGAGAGGGCCGCGGCGATCCTGAAGCGGTGCCGCGAGGCCGTGTCCCGGGACGGGACGCTGCTGGTCGTCGAGCCGGTGCTGCCGCCCGTGGCGGGCGCCGAGAGCCGGGGCACGGTGATGAGCGACATCAACATGCTGGTGGCCACCGGCGGGCGCGAGCGCACGGAGGCGGAGTTCCGGGCGCTGCTGACCGCCTCGGGCTTCGCGGTCACCTCGATCGGCGACCCGATCCCGTCCGGCTACCGAGTGATCGAGGCGGCCCCCGCGTGACCTCGGGTGGCGGTGCCGCCGATCAATGGCAGCTGGCCCAGGCCGCCTCGGCGGTGCGGCGGATGGCGGCGACGATCGGCTGGTCGCCGCCCGTGGAGTTCCAGGCCAGCGCCGAGGTGCAGGGCGGCAGGTCCTCGACGTCCAGGTAGACGACGCCCGGGCGAGGGAAGAGCGAACGCGTGGCCAGCGGAAGGAACACGATCGCCTTCCCCTGGCCGACCGTGGCCAGCGAGGTCTCCACGTCCCGCACCAGCGGCCCGTAGACGACCGGGGAGCCGTCGGGACGGGGATCGACCGCCCAGAACGCGCGCCAGGCCGCGGGACAATCCTCGGGATAGCGGACGACGGGCTCCCCGGCCAGTTCCTTCAGCGTCACGCTCGTCCGGCCGGCCAGGGGATGGTCGCTGGAGATGCCGACGATCCGCGGTTCGGTGGCCAGATGCATTGTCGCGATGCCGTCGGGGACGGGAGGGCGGCCGAAGACCACGTCCACCTCCCCCTGTTCGAGGGCGCGGAAGTGATCCACCACGTCGAGCAGCCGCATCTCGATCTCCAGCCCCGGGTTGCGGCGACGCAGCTCTTCGAGGATCTCGTGGACGAACGGCATCGCCCCTTCCGCGCCGATGGTGCCGACGACGACCCGTCCGCCGATCGAGCGGGCGTGCTCGTCGGACGCGCGTTGCAGCCGCCGCATCGCGTCCACAACCGCCCGGGCCTCGGGCAGCAGGGCCTCGCCCGTCGGCGTGAGGCGCACGGACCTGCTGTTGCGCTCGAACAGCGAGACGCCCAGCCGCCGCTCCAGCACCACGACCTGCCGGCTCAGCGCGGGCTGCGTCATGAACAGGCGCGCCGCGGCACGTCCGTAGTGCAGTTCCTCCGCCAGCACCAGGAAGATCCGCAACTGGTGGGCGGTGGGAGAGGACCGATGATCCATGGATGGATCAACAACCCCTGACCGGGATCTATGCCCGGCCCGCATTGATTCCCGGACAAAGCTCATCACCTGATCATTGCGAACCCCGAATCCGGCCGTTAACAATGAGCAAAGCAAAGGGTTTGTGAAGCTCATTCGAATTTCGGGGAGAAGTCTTGGCCAGAATCATCAAGTTCG
The DNA here is from genome assembly GCF_050946795.1 of Spirillospora sp. CA-294931. Lineage (GTDB taxonomy): Bacteria > Actinomycetota > Actinomycetes > Streptosporangiales > Streptosporangiaceae > Spirillospora. The sequence continues at coordinate 7,724,532 of NZ_CP192006.1, read as the reverse complement.
GCATTGGCGCGGTGGGAATCGCGGCCACCGGCCTCGCGCTCGTCGCGGCGCCCGCCCAGGCCGCCGCTCCGGCGGACAAGGCCGCCGTCGCCAGCCCCGCGGACTGTGTGGGCGGCGCCAACGGATTCGTCGACATTCCTGACACGCTGCGCGGCACGGTCCAACGAAGGGTGGACTTGTCGGCGCGAGTCGCCGTCACGCTGGAGTCCGGGACCGTGGCCGGCCGCCAGCGCGGTTGGGGCAGGATCGGCGGGATCAACGGCGGCGTCCTCGAAGCCAACAACAAGGTGTGGATGGACGTCAGTCAGGACGGCGGTAGGACCTGGCTGCAGTGCGGCCCGTTCGGCGGGTCCACCAGTGGGCCGCTCACGACCCCGGCCGCTTACACCACCGGCGACGCCAACCGGAAGTTCCGTGCATGCGGCACCCTCGCCGTCGAGATCAAGTGCACCGGTTGGTGGTAGACCCCTGGCGGCCGTTCGTCCAGGCGGCCCGGGCCGCGCGGCGGACGGCGACGACGTTGGGATGGTCGCCGCTCGCGGCGTTCCAGGCCAGCGCCGAGGTGCAGGGCGGCAGGTCCTCGACGTCCAGGTAGACGACGCCCGGGCGCGGGAACAGCGAGCGCGCCGCCGCGGGGTGGAACACGATGGCCCTTCCCTGGGCGACCGTGGTCAACGCGGTCTCCACGTCCCGGACGACCGGGCCGTAGACGACCGGGGAGCCGTCCGGGCGGGGATCGGCCGCCCAGAACTCGCGCCAGACCTGGGGGCATTCCTCGGGATGGTCGATGACGGGCTCCCCGGTCAGTTCCTTCAGCGTCACGCTCGTCCGGGCGGCCAGGGGATGGTCGGCGGACACGCCGACGACCCGCGGCTCGGTGGCCAGATGCAGGGTCGCCACTCCCTCGGGGACGGGTGGACGCCCGAAGACCACGTCGACCTCGCCCCGTTCGAGGGCGCGGAAGTGGTCCACCAGGTCGAGCAGCCGCATCTCGACGCACAGCCGTGGGTTGCGGCGGCGGAGCTCCTCCAGGATCGCGTGGGCGTACGGCATCGCCCCCTCCGCGCCGACGGTGCCGATGATCACCTGTCCGCAGGCCGAGCGTGCGTGCTTGCACGAGGCGCGGTGCACCTCTCGCATGGCGTCCACCACCGCCCGGGCCTCGGGCAGGACGGCCGCGCCGGCCGGGGTGAGGCGGACCGACCTGCTGTTCCGCTCGAACAGCGAGACGCCGAGCCGCCGTTCCAATGCCAGGATCTGCCGGCTCAGCGCGGGCTGCGTCACGAACAGCCGCGCCGCCGCCCGCCCGTAATGCAGCTCCTCCGCCAGGATCAGGAAGATCCGCAACTGGTGGACCGTGGGGGACAACGGAAGATCCATGCGCGCGCTCACCTGCGTCCATGCCCTTTGCGTCATTGATCGTCCGGCAAAGCTCATCGCCCTTTTCTTGAATGGCGACGTGCCGTTCGAGAACAATCGGCAAAGCGCTCTGCGATGAATGCCGTCCACGTCGGCCATTGGTGCCATCCTCCAGTGCACCGCTCGGTGGCATCCCCCCGCCACCGAGACGGGAGCACCCCGCGGAACCCACCGCCCAGGTCACGGGCGGTGGGTTTCGCGTTGACGGAGACCTCATCATTCGGCGGGCCGCATTCCGCGCGCTTCCTCCGGGAGAAGGAACTTCCTCGCGGGATACGTCAGCGGGTGTACGCCGTACGAGTACACGGCCCGGATTCTGGTGCCCTGGTCGAGGGGCGCTGGAGGCCGCATTCGGCCTCTGTGCCGCGAGGGTGGCGCGTGGCAGTATGGGGGCGCCATGAGCCGACGACCCCCCTTCCGGATCGCGCGCGCGACGGTCTTCGCCGTCGTGTGCGTGACGCTGACGTGCCTCGCGCACTGGTCGGCTTCCGGTGCGGGCGCGTCCGCCGGACGCGTCGCCGCGGGGTTCGGGCTGGTGTTCGCCTTCGCCTACACGCTGGCGGGCCATGAGCGCTCGCTGCCGACGATCGTCGGCGGCCTGCTGATGGGTCAGTTCGTCCTGCACACCCTGTTCACGATGGGAAACCTGCACCACGCGGGCGAGCAGCCCACCGTGGTCGAGGGCGGGGCCACCGCGATGACCGGGGCGCACCTGGTCGCGGCCCTGGTCTCGGCGTGGTGGCTGCGGCGCGGCGAGCGCGCCGCCTGGCGGCTGGGACGCCTGCTGGCCGCCGCGTTCGCCGGTCTCCTCTTCCTGATCGTGCGCGCCGTGACCGGGGAGCCCGGTCCGGCCCGCCCGCGCGCGGCCGTGTCCGTGCCCGGGCCCGTCTCGGTGCTGCTGCGGTACGTCCTGGTCCTGCGGGGCCCTCCAGCGACGGCGCTCGTCCACCACTGAGCGCCCGGGGCCGTCCGGCCGCCGGTGCCGGCGTCGTACCCGCACTCGCGCGGACGGCGCGGTGACGTGAACTCCCACGCACGGGTCGGCTGACCCGTTCTCCTCGCCGTGCGGTCTCCGCACGGCGTCCCACCCCTGCCCCCGGTCCGGGCGACGGACGTCCGGACGCAGCCGGAAGGCTCTGCGATGCCTGCCCATGCCGTCGATATCGTGGCCGTGAGCTGCCATTACTCCGGACGGACCGCCGTGGACGCGGTGGACCTGAAGGTGGCGCCCGGCGAGCACGTGGCGCTCACCGGCACCAACGGGTCCGGCAAGAGCACGCTGCTGCGCGCCGTCCTCGGCCTGCATCCGGGCACCCGGGGCCGGATCGAGGTGGGCGGGCGCGGCGCGCGCCGTCCGGCCGAGTGGGCCGCGCGGCGGCGCGAGGTCGCCTGGATCCCGCAGAAGCAGACCGGCGGCCGGTTCCCGCTGAAGGTCGCCGAGCTGCTGGTCTCGTCGGGCGCGGCGGCGCGGGCGGGCGAGGCCGCCCGCGACCTCGGCCTGGCCGATCTGCTCGACCGGCCCGTCGGGACGCTGTCGGGCGGGCAGCTCCAGCGCGCCTACCTGGCGCGCGCGCTCGGGCAGCTGGCCGCCGGGGCGGGCGTGCTGCTGGCCGACGAGCCGACGGCCGCGCTGGACTTCGACGGGCAGGAGCGGGTCGCGGCGCTGCTCGGCGGGCTGGAGGTCACCGTCCTGGTCGCCACCCACGACCAGGCCGTGGTCGGCGCGTGCGAGCGGACCGTCCAGATGGCCGCCGGACGGCTGCGGGAGCTCGCGTGAACTCCCTGGCCGAGCTTCAGGTGCTGCTGGAGCTGCCCTCGGTGCGGCTGGCCCTGGTCGCGCTCGTCCTCGGCAGCGTCGCGCTGCCCGTGGTGGGGGTGTTCGTCATCGGACTGGACATCCTGCCGGTCCGGTTCGCGATGATGCACGTCGCGCTGCTCGGCGCGGCCGTCGGGCTGACGGCCGGGCTCGACCCGCTGGTGTGCGCGCTGGTGCTCTGCGCGCTGACCGGCGGCGCCCTGGCCCCGCTGGCCAAGGCCCCGGCCGGGCTCTCGGGCGCGATGGGCCTGCTGATGACGCTCGCGGTCGCGGCGGCTCTGCTGATGCTGTCGCTGTCGGGCGTCAACGCCAACGGGGCGTTCGAGCTGCTGTGGGGCTCGATCCTGGCCACCAGGCCCGCGGACGTCGCGGTGCTCGCCGTCCTGGCGGTGCTGGTGCCCGCGCTGTTCTGGATCCGGCGGCGCGACCTCGGGCTGCTGCTGCACGACCGCGAGCTCGCGGTGTGCTCGGGCGTCCCGGTGGGCGTGCTGACCGTGGTGCTGCTCGCGGTGATCTCGGTGGCGATCGCCGGGGCGATCCGGCTGACCGGGGCGCTGCTGGTGGACGCCCTCACCCTGCTGCCCGCGCTGGCCGCCCGCAGGCTCGGCGCGTCCCTGGTCGCGATGACCGGCTGGGCCGTCGTGTGCGGGCTGGCCTTCAACCTGGGCGGGTTCGCCCTGGCCCTGCTCTTCGACCTGCCGCCCGGGCCCGTCCTGGTCCTGTTCGGCGGTGCCCTGACCCTCCTGATCACCCTGGCTCCGAGGAGACGCACATGAGAAAGACGCTCGCGGCGATCGCGCTGACGGCCCTGGCGGTGACGGGCTGCGGCTCGTCCGGCGACGACGCCGAGGCCGGGTCCAAGGACGGCCCCTCGGTGGTGGCCGCCTCGACGTGGGAGGCCGCGTTCGCGCGGGCGGCCGGCGCCACCGACGTCACGGTGATCGTCCCGGCGGGCGTCGCGCACCCGCCGGACTACGACCCCAAGCCGTCCGACATCGCCAAGGTCGCCCGCGCCGACTTCGTGCTGTACGCGCCGTTCGAGGGCTTCGCGGGCAAGCTGAAGGAGGCCGCCGGATCCAAGGCCAAGCTGATCGAGGTGAAGCTGGACAACAGCCCGGCCATGGTGAAGGGCGAGGTGAACCGGCTCGCCGCCGCGTTCGGCACCGCCCCGGCCGCCCGCACCTGGACCAGCTCGTTCGACACCGCCTACGCCGGGCTCAAGAAGCAGGTCGGCGACGCCTACGCGGGCGGCGGCAGGCCCGCGTTCGTGTCGCAGGCGTTCGTCGCCTGGACGGCCGACCTGCTCGGCGCGGCCCCGGCGGGCACCTACGGGCCGCAGCCGCCGACGCCGTCGCAGGTCGCCGGGCTGGCCGCCAAGAAGCCCGCCCTGATCCTCGACAACTCCGCGATGGCGGGCGCGGACGCCCTGGCCTCGATCAAGGCCGAGCGCGTCACGATCGTGAACTTCCCCGGCAAGGACCTCGACCTGATCGCGATGTACCGCGCCAACGCCGGCCTGCTCACCACCGCGCTGAAGAGCTGAGATGCGTCCCGGTCAGCAGTCGGACGGGCCGAGGACGCCGGTGAGCGTCGCGAGCCCGACCGCGAGGAAGAAGTCCCCCCACACCAGCTCGTGGCGGGTGGCCACGCCATGGCCCAGGTCGTAGCACCCGTCGAGGAGGCGGCCCTCGCGGAGGTGACCGTCCGCCAGCGCGCGGAGCACCGCCGTGCCCCGCTCGCGCAGCACGCGCGCGGCGCCGCCGCCGGTCCGGTGCGCGAGCTTCAGCGCGGCGACGGCCTCGATGGCGGCGGCCGAGGTGTCGGGCGGGCCGTCCCGCCGCCGCGCGTCGGCGGGCGGGACGGCCGGGGCCCCGGGATCGAAACGGGCCGCGACGGCGGCCTGGTCGAGCCAGCGCGGATCCTCGGTGGCCAGGCAGAGCCAGCCCACCGTGCGGCTCCAGCCCGCGGGCGGTTCGGGGTGCGGCGTCCAGGTGCCGCCGGGGAGCGCCCGCCAGGCCGGGTGCGGGGGAGAGGTCGTCATCGCGAGCTCGCGGTAGCGCTCGACGTTGGCCTCGGCGGCCCGGATCCCGTCCGGCCCGGCCTGGCGCAGCAGCGGGACCAGACCCGGGAGCCCGTCCACCCGGACGAGCTCGCGCGGCCCGCCGAACGCGCCGCCCCACGGCACCACGCCGAGCGCGGGATCGTGGGCGGCCAGGCACGCCTTGGCGGCCTCGGTCCGCAGCGTCGTGGCGGGGCCGTCGCCGAGCGCCGTCCCGTACCAGAAGATGAGCCCCCGGGTGGCGGTGTCGGCCTCCAGCCAGGGCGCCAGCAGCTCCGTCCGGGCCAGCGCCGCCGATCGGTCGGCGGGGTCGTCGGTGACGGCGGCGCGCAGCCACAGCAGCCCGGCCCAGAAACCGCCCGTCCATGAGCCGCGCGCCGTGGTCGTCCACCGGCCGGACGCCGGATCGGCGTACAGCGGCCACCGTCCGCCCAGCTCGGGTTCCGTCGCCGCCACCCGGTCGAGGACGTCGGTCAGGGCCCGTTCCGCCCAGCTCACCGGCGGGCCCACAGCGGCAGGACGACCAGGGCCGCGCCGAGGAACTCACCGGCCACCAGCCACCATCCGGGCCCGTACCCGGCGTGGTCCACCAGCAGCCCGAACAGCGGCGGCCCCAGCGCGAAGCCGCCGAAGAACCCGGCCGACACCAGCGCGGAGGCCCGTCCGGCGGTCTTCGGGTTCCCCTCCTTGATCACCGCGACCATCGAGACCGCGTTCCCAGCGGTGGCCAGGGCGCCGACGCCCGCCGCGCCGAGCCACACCAGCGCCGGGACGGGCCCGGAGGCCGCCAGGAGCAGCGAGGCCCCGCACGCCCCGGCCGCGAGCGGGGCGAGCAGCAGCGCCGGGACGTCCATCCCCCCGGCGCGCCGCGACCAGCCCACCCGGCCCGCGATGCCCATGATCCCCAGCACGGCCACCAGCCAGGCCGCCACCACGGGGCCCAGGTCGAGCCGCTGGGACCCGTACAGCGCCAGATAGGTGTTGACCGAGGCGATCCCGCAGCCCAGCAGCAGGCAGAACAGCGCCAGCCGCCCGACCCGCACCCGGGGCGGCGGGCCCGCGGCGCCCTCGGCGGGCTTCTCCGGATCGGGCGGCAGCACCCGCAGGCTCCACACCGCCAGGCCGAGGGCCGCCCCGGCCGCGGCGAACACCGCGCCGCGCCATCCCAGCCAGCCCGCGAGCGCCGCCAGCGGGACACCGGCCGCGAACGCCCCGAGCTGGACGCCGGACTGCTTCCACCCGGTGACCGAGCCGCGCCGCTCCTTCGGGACGACGGCCAGGATGACCTTGTTCGTCGCCGGGTTGGCCAGCGCCTGCGGCAGCCCGCCGAGCGCGACGGCGGCCAGCAGCATCGCCGTACCGGTGGCCGAGCCGATCAGCGCGAGCGCCACGGCCGCCAGCGCCAGCAGCGCCACCAGGCAGCGTCGGGCGCCCAGCCGGTCGACCCAGCGTCCCGCCCGCAGCGACAGCAGCGCGGCCACGCCGAAACCGGCGGTGGTGGTCAGCCCGAGCACCGTCCGCGAGAAGCCGCCGTCCTCCACCAGCCGGGGTCCCAGCGCCCCGATCAGGAAGAGCTGGAGCATCGAGACGGCCATGGCGGCGGTGAGCACCGCGGGCGCCCACCTCGGCCTCGCCGTCTCCCGCTCCCGCGCCGGTCGTTCCAGCCGCATCGACCTCTCCTCTCGTCCGCGCGGCCCCTGCCGCCCACCATGCAGTCGCTCGCGACCCCCGCGCGGTTCCCGGCGATCCGGCCGCGGAGCCCTCCGGACGACCGCTCGCCCGGCCGTCCTGCTCCGCGACCAGAGAAGGATCACCCATGAGCACTGCCGTCGACGACCAGCACCTCACCAGCCTCGCCCTGTCCGCACGCGGCGGCGCGCCCGCCGACGTCGAGGCGTTCGTCCGCGCCTCCTACACCGACGTGCGGCGCTTCGTCGCCCATCTCGCCGGGGCGCACGGGGCCGACGACCTCACCCAGGAGACCTTCGTCCGCGTGCTGCGCAGCCTGCCCGCCTTCGCCGGACGCTCCTCGGCCCGCACCTGGCTGCTGTCGATCGCCCGCCGGGTCGTCATCGACCGCTACCGGTCGGCGTCATGTCGTCCGGTGATCGCCGATCTGGCCGACTGGCAGTTGACGGCGGAACGTTCCCAGGCGCGGGGACGGCACGGCCTGGACGAGCAGGTCGCCCTGGCCGCGCTGGTGGCCGCGCTGCCCCTCGACCGCCGCGCCCCCTTCGTGCTCACCCAGCTGATGGGCCTGTCCTACGCCGAGGCCGCCGACCTGCTCGACTGCCCCATCGGAACGGTCCGCTCCCGGGTGGCGCGGGCCCGCGCGCAACTGATCACTTCGATGCGGGCCGCCTGACGTGACGTCCCGGGCCCGACCCGGCCCGGGAGCTCATTCCGCCCGCTCCAACCGCTCCAGCCGGTCGCGCAGCGCCCCGCGATCGGGCTTGCCCGCCGGAGTCAGCGGCATCTCCCGCACCAGGAGCAGCCGCTCGGGATGCTTGACCTTGTCCAGGCCCCGGCCCAGCAGATGCGCGCACAGCTCCGCCAGTTCCAGCGGCCTCCCGTCGCGGGAGACCACGCAGGCCGCCAGCCGCTCGCCCATGACGGGGTCGGGAACCCCCACGCAGACGACGTCCCGCACATCGGGATGCGCGGCCAGCGCGTGCTCCACCTCCGCGAGGCTGATGTTGGCGCCGCCGCGGATGACCACCTGCTTGAGCCGCCCGACCAGCCGCAGCAGCCCCGAGCCGTCGAGCAGGCCGAGATCGCCGGTGCGCACCCAGCCGTCCGCCGTCCGGTACCGCCGGTTGAGCTCGGGCGCGCCCACGTAGCACATGGGGGTCATCGGCCCCCGCGCGAGGATCTCCCCGGCGTCCGCCCCGGCCTCGTCCGGCGACCGGGTGATGCGGATGTCGGTGACCAGGGGATCGGGACGCCCCACGACCACGCCGGGCGTGTCCCCCTCGACCCGGATCGGGGGCAGGCCGCTGTGGCAGTTGACGCCGTCGGCGGAGCCGTACACGTTGACGACCGGGCAGCCGAACCGCTCGCCCGCCTCGGCCACCGTCCGCGCGTCGAGCTCCGAACCGCCCAGCAGCAGCGCGGTCATCGCGGGCCGCGCACCGCTCCACGGCACGTCCAGCATCATCCGGATCATCGTGGGGACGCCCAGCACGTGGGTGGGCCGATGGTCCTCGATCGCGGCGAGCGCGTCGCGCGGGGTGAAATGGTCGAGCAGCACCAGGCAGCCGCCGTGACGGGCCAGCGTCACGGCCGTGCCGTTGCTGCCGAACGCCGAGGCCAGCGGCACCAGGAACAGGCAGCGCGGCGCCCCGACCCCGCCCAGCAGCGACCCCAGGAAGTTGCCGCGCCCGCCCGCCAGCGCGTTGTGCGAGTAGGCGATCATCTTCGGCTCGGCCTCCGAGCCCGACGACACCAGGATGCGGGCCGCGCCGTCCGGATCGGGCCTGGCCGGGACGAACCCGCCGTCGTCGGCGGCGGCCACCCGGGACCACGCCACGCTGCCCGGCGGGCCCTCTCGATCGCCCACGGCCACCACGGTCCGCAGGGCGGGCAGGTCGCGGGCGGCCTCGACCAGCTCGGCCGCGTGCTCGTGCCCGCGATGCCCCACGGCCGCGATCACCGCGCGGGCGCCGGAGCGTCCCAGCAGCGAGGCGGCCTCGGACGCGCCGCGTCCCGCCGGGAACGGCAGCGACACCGCGCCCAGCGCCGCCACCGCCAGGTCCGCCACGACCGCGTCGCGGCCGTTGGGCAGCTGGATCCCCACGACGTCGCCCTCGCCGACGCCCAGGCGCCGCAGGCCCGCGGCGGCGGACCGGGCGAGCCGGTCGAGATCGGCGTAGGTGAGCGCGCCCGCACTGTCGATCACCCCCACCCGGTCGGGCCGGGCGTACCGGTGGGCGCGGAACAGGGCGTAGAGATCGAGGTCGGGATAGACGCCGTCGGCCGCCCAGCGCCGGCGCAGCTCGGCGGGGACCAGGTCGTGCACGGACGTGGTCATGCGAACCTCCAGGGGGTGGGCACGGCCACGGCGCCGTGCTCGTCACGGGTGAGGAGCGGAGCGAAGCGCGGGTCGGACGTCATCGCGTCCAGCCCGTCGGTGACGGCGGTGACGCGTGCCCCGCGCGCACGCAGCGCGTCCAGTGCCTGACGGGTGGGGACGTCGCGCACCTCGTCCGGGACGACGGCGCCCGCGTCCCGGTCGGACACCGCGACCCAGCCGTCCTGGGTGCGCAACGGGCGGCGGAAGCCCTCGGGACGCCGCGCGGGCAGGCCCTCGCCCGACCGGCGCAGCGCGGAGCGGGTCAGCTCCTCGGCCGCGCCCAGCAGCGAGGAGTCGGCGCGGACGCCCCGGTTCTCCCGGGTCCGGCACAGCAGCCCCGCCAGCACGGCCTCGGCGCCCAGCAGCCCGCCGAGCACGTCGAGCAGCGTCATCAGGGACGGCGCGGGCGGCTCGCCGTCCGGCCGGACGGCCTCGCCCACGCCGGTGCGGGCCTGCACCATGAAGTCGGTGCCGAGCGGGGCGCCGGGGAGCCGTCCCGCCCATCCGCTGGTGTAGGCGTAGACCAGGCCGGGGTTGGCGCGCCGCAGGTCCGCGTCGTCCAGGCCGAGCCGCTGGGCGGCGCCGGGAGCCCAGTTGTGCACGAACACGGCCGCGTCCGCGACCAGGTCGCACAGCTCGTCGCGGCCGGACGCCGACTTGATGTCGATCTCGACGGCCCGCTTGCCCCGGTTCAGCGCCAGCCATCGCGCCGACAGACCCCCGCACGCGGGCGGCATCCCGCGCAGCGGGTCGCCGCCGGGCGGCTCGACCCGCACGACGTCCGCGCCCAGCAGGCCGAGCAGGTGCGCGGTCAGAGGGGCCTGGATGCGGCGCCCGGCCTCGACCACGGTCAGCCCCTCCAGCGGGCCCCCGGGAGAGCCGGGCAACGGGCGCGCCGCCGCGCGCGTCGCCACCGTCCAGGGCATCGCCGGACGCGGCTCGGCGAGCCGGTCGGCCAACGGCCACAGCGGGCAGACCGAGGCGCCCGTCCGCTCCGCCGCCCGCCGGACCGACGCCCAGTCGGCGGCGCGCGCCCGCTCGTGCAGATCGTCCGGCAGGGGAGAGCAGGCCGTCGCGTACCGGAACTGGAACGCCCTCCACGCCGACGCGGCCCGCCGTTCCGGCACCCCCAGGCGGTGCCAGAAGCCGACCCACACCACCGGGTCGAGCGTCTCCACCTCGAACGGGACGCCGTCGGCCGAGGTGAAGGGCGGGCCGCCCGGCGCCAGCGGCACCGCCTCGTCCTCCTCGGCGGTGGAGGCGGCCAGGTACTGGCTCACGGCCAGCAGCCCGGCCAGGTCGACGCCGGTCCGCACGCTCTCGACGGCCGAACCGCGCAGGCGTCCCAGCGCCGCCGCGAGCACCCCCTGGACGGTCAGCGACGTGCACGCCAGCGTGAGGTAGTCGGCGGCCAGCCCGCGCGGCGCGCCGTCGCGGCGGCCGTGCACGTGCATGACCCCGGTCGCGGCCTGGGCCGTCGCCTCGTCGGTCACCTCGTCGCCGGGGACGGCCTCGGCCCAGGAGACCTCGGCCACCAGCGGGGGCCCGCCCGCCAGCCGGGCCAGGCCCGACTCCCCGAGCCGGGCGGCGACACCGGCGGTCACCGAAGGGGGCCCGGCGATGCGGAGCCCGGCCCGCTCCAGCGAGCGGTCTGCGGGAGCTGTCGTGGATGGCACTCTCGGCTCTCCTTCCCAAGCGGGAACCGTGCCGCGCCTTCGCGCGACCTGTTCACAGCAAGGAGTCGGAGAGATCGTCCGGCCAGTTCCCGTGGAAGCCCGGAGTTGGAATGAACCACGATGAAAGCGGCGAATCGCCCCTGTGGGGCGCCCCGCACTGCCCGGACCGCGTCCGCGAAATCCGTGACGCGGTCGCGGCCTTCGTCGGCGAACGGGTCATGCCCCACGAACCCGACCTGGACGCGAGCGGCGACCTGCTGAAGCGCCTCCGTCACGAGGCCCGGGCCGCGGGCCTGTGGGGGCTCGCGCTCCCGGCGGAACTCGGCGGAGCGGGCCTGCCGCTGACCGACTACGCCCATGTCGCCGAGGCCGAGGGGGCAAGCGACCACGGCCCGGCCGTCCTCGGGTCCACGGTCCTGCTGGACACCACGACCCTGGGCCGGGCCCGGCCCGCCGTCCGCGACCGCTACCTGCCCCGGATCGCCACGGGCGACCTCAGCATGTGCAACGCGATGACCGAACCGGACTCCCCGGGCTCGGACCCCACCCTGACCACCACCACGGCGACCCCGGGCCCCGACGGCTCCTGGACCGTCGACGGCCGCAAGTGGTTCGTCACCGGCGCGGGCCACGCCGACCTGGCCCTGGTCCTCGCCCGCACCTCGGGCGCCCCGCCCGCGAAGACCGGGCTGACCGCCCTGCTGGTGCCCACGGACATGCCTGGCTTCCGGCTGGTGCGGGAGCTTCCCGTCCTCGGCGCGGGCGGCCAGTGGGAGATCGCGCTGGACGGCGTCACCGTCCCCGCCGACCATCTGGTCGGCGTGCCCGACCAGGGGCTGCGGGTGCTGGCCGAACGCGTCCGCCTCGGCCGCCTGCTGCGCTGCCTGCGCTGGATCGGCCAGGCCCAGCGCGCCTTCACCCTGATGCGCGACCGGGCCCGGTCACGCCCCACCGCCACCGGACGGCTGGCCGACCACCAGCTCGTCCAGCGACTGGTCTTCGAGGCCCTGCTGTCCATCCGGACGACCCGGCCCCTGGTCCACGAGGCTGTCGCCCGCCTGGAGGCGGGCCGGGACGCCCGCCTCGAAACCGGCCTGGCCAAGGTCGCCGCCGCCCGCATGCTCCAGCAGGTGACCGACAACGCCATCCAGGTGCACGGCGCCGCCGGACTGGGCCCCGACACCCCGCTGCCCGCCCTCTACCGCACGGCCCGGACGGCGCGCCTGCTGGACGGCCCCGACGAGCTGCACATCACCGGCCTGGCCGCCCGCCTCCTGCGCTGACTCACGCCCCGCGAAGATCCTGGAGCACGACCTCGCGGTGCTCCGGGGCCTTCAGCGGCCGAGGCCCCCGGCACAGAGGCCGGAACACGCCCGGCCCCGGTTCCCCGGCGAGGACGGCCCGCAGCGCCTGCGCGAACCAGCCGCCCTGGAAGGCGAGCGTCCGCTCTTCCTCGGTCATCCGGTCGCGCGTGCCGGGGTCGTTCAGCGACACGCCCGCCCGCCGCGACTCGGTGAGCAGGGAACGGACCGTCCGCCCGAGCGGCGAGCCGCCGGGAACCCGCACCGGACGCCCTTCCCGCACCTCCGCCAGAGCCTCGGTCAAACCCGGGGCGTGCGCGAGACCGAGCAGCGCCGCCAGGCGTTCGGTCTCGGCAACTGCCACCCGTCGCCGCCGCTGCGGCGACGCGGCCAGGAACGCGGCGGCCAGCCCGTCGTCGACGCCGGTGTCGGGCGGCTCGGCGGCCTCGCTGAACCACGGCTCGACGTGCGCCGACAGGAAGGTCCCCCGCAGCGCGTCGAGCGCGGGGACGACCCCGGTGATCCGCCCCGCCACGTACAGCGCCCGGGTGGCGGCACGGTCGGCCATCTCGGTCTCGTCGTCCTCGTGGCTCTCGCCGGGCTCGGGACGGAACCCGGCGTCGCGCATGAGGGCCAGCAGCCGGTCGGGATCGGCACCGTGCCGGTACTGCGGCGCGATCGGGTCGAACGAGGTCACCAGAGTGCCGTCCACGGCGTATCCGAAGTGGTCGGAGGCGTAGTCGTGGCGCAGCGCCGACACGGCCTCGGTTCCGCGCGAGAGGGCGGCCAGCAACGGCAGGTGGGCCCCGTTGAAGCCGTCCGGCTCGATCAGGACCGTCCACTCGCCCAGGTTCAGGCTCGCGGCGACGTCCGGGTAGCCGGCGTCGTAGGACTCCATCTCCTCGACGACCTCGCTCAGGGTGCGCCGCCCGAAGGTGCCCTCCTGGGCGCCCAGGCGCAGCAGCGCCTCGCGCTCGCCGACGCCCTTCACGAAGGTGAGGCAGAAGACCTCGGCCAGCGTCCGGTCGTCGTCAGGGACGGCGGACGCCCAGGCGAGGTCGTCCAGGGAAACCTTCGTCATTCTCAGCGCTCCTCGGTGTCGGTCGGGGGTGGCGACCCGGCGGACGTTAGCCGGGGGTTCCGACATTTAGGGCTAGGCCCGGGGAGCTAGGCGCGGGGGCGGGTGGGTCTGGGGAGGGAGGCGCGGATCGGTGTCGGCCGGGGGACGTGCGGGAGAAAGTGATCTTCCTAGGGTGAGGGCCTCCCCAACGGAAACGAGGAAGGCTCACATGATCAGGAAAGTCGTCGCGGTGTGTGTCGGCGGGGCTCTGGGGGCGACGGCGCTCGCCGCCGGGCCGGCGGGGGCCAAGACCGACCACCATCCCGAGCTGCGGAAGGTGGTCGAGCGGCTCACCGAGAAGGACGGGACGCCCGGCGCGTTCGCCGAGACCCGGGACCGGTTCGGGCGGACGGTGATCACCAGCGGGGTGGGGGACGCGCGCACGGGCGCTCCCATGCCGCGCGAAGGCCTGTTCCGGGCGGGGAGCCTCACCAAGCCGTTCGTGGCGACGGTGGTGCTCCAGCTCGCCGGGGAGGGGGACATCGACCTCGACGCCCCGGTGGAGCGGTACCTGCCCGGCCTGATCACCGGCAACGGCAACGAGGGGAGCGAGATCAGCGTCCGGCAGCTCCTCGAACAGCGCACCGGCCTGCCGGACTACCTGGCCCTGGTCGGCATCCCGAACATCATCAAGGACCCGCTCGCGCACCGGGACCGGTACGCGATGCTGCGCCTGGCGCTGGGGAAGCAGCGGGAGTTCGTCCCGGGGGACAAGTGGGGGTACTCCAACACCAACTACCTGGTGGCCGCGCTGATCGTCGAGAAGGTCACGGGGAACACGCTGGAAACCGAGCTCAAGCGGCGCGTCATCAAGCCGCTGAAGCTGAGCGACACCTCGTTCCCGATCGACCGGACGACGATCCCGAAGCGGCACTCGCGGGGGTACGTCCGTCCCGCGCCCGGCGCCGACCTGCTGGACCTGACCGCGCTCAACCCCTCGGTGTCGTGGGGCGGGGGCAACCTGATCTCCAGCGGGCGTGACATCAACCGGTTCATGGGCGCGCTGGTCGGGGGACGGCTGCTGCGGCCCGAGCAGCAGCGCGCGCTGATGACGGTCAAACCGACCGGACGTCCGTCCGGGGCCGAGTACGGGCTGGGCCTGCAACGGCTGTCCCTGCCCTGCGGCGGGTACTTCTGGGGCCACGACGGCGACATGATCGGGTTCACCGCGCGCGGCTACGCCACGGAGGAGGGCGCGCAGGTCACGGTCATGGCCAACCTGCACCCGGGGCACACCCCCGAACAGAAGGCGGATCTGAACGCGGCGGTCACCACCGCCCTGTGCGAGTCCAAGTAGCGCGAGCGGCCGCCGCGACCCGTGCGCGGCGGCCGGTTTCGCGGGTGTTCCTCCCGGTGGCTGGGTATTGATCACCTGAAGCCCGTACGGCTACCGTGACGTTGCGGTGCGTTACCCCAGCGGCAGCACCCCCGGGAGTGCCATGACCCGCGTGTCGAGCAACACGAGCCTGGTGCGGGCAAGCTCCCCCGTGCTCGTCGGCCGCGGCGAGGAACTGCGGGCGCTGCTCTCGACCGTCGGGCACCGGCCCACCGTGGTGATCATCGAGGGCGAGGCGGGCGTCGGCAAGACGCGGCTGGTGCGCGAGCTGCTGGACCACCCGAAGGCGGCGCGGCTGCACCGGATGGTCGGCCACTGCCGCCCGCTGCGCGAGCCGTTCCCGTTCGGCGCGGTGATCGAGGCGCTGCGGACGCTGGCCGATCTCCCCGCCCCCGCCGTCAGCCCGCTGGCCGGGGCGCTGCGACCGCTGCTCCCCGAACTCGGACACCTGCTGCCCCCGCCGCCCGAGCCGACCGGCGACCCGCTGGCCGAGCGGCACCGGACGCTGCGCGCCGTCCGCGAGGTGCTCGCCGCGATCGGCCCGGCCGTCCTGGTGGTGGAGGACCTGCACTGGGCCGACGAGAGCACCCGCCAGGTGCTGCGGTTCCTGATGAGCGACCTCCCGCCGAACCTGTCGGTGATGGTCACCTACCGGCGCGAGGACCTGGGCGGCGCGCTGCCGCTCGGCTCGGCGTTCCGCCCGCCGGACGAGGTCGCCGCCGTGCTGCTCCAGCTCGGCCCGCTGGACGCCGGCGAGGTCCGCGCGCTGGCCGCCGCGATCCTGGACGACGACTCGGTCGGCGCGGAGTTCGCGGCCCGGCTGCACGCGCGCACGGCGGGCATCCCGTTCCTGGTCGAGGAGCTGCTCAGATCACTGGGCGCGCGGGCGGGGCCGCGCGGGCCCGAGAGCCGCCTGCTGGACGACGTCGCGGTGCCGGTCCTGCTGCGCGACGCGATGGCCGACCGGCTCGCGGCGCTGCCGGGAATGGCGCGGCGGCTGGTGCACGCGGCGGCGGTGCTGGGCGTCCCGGCCCGGCTCGAGGAACTGGTCGCGGTGGCGGGCATCGAGGCCGAGTACGGACGGCTCGCGCTCAGCCAGGCGGTGTCCGGGGGAGTGCTGCTGGAGATCCAGCCCGCCCGGTACGGGTTCCGCCACGACCTGGCCAAGCAGGCCGTCAACGACGATCTGGGCGGTCCCGAGCGCCAGCGGTTCCACCTGGCGGCGATCGAGTCGCTGCGACGGCTCGTCCCGCCGCCGCTGGTCCAGCTCGCCGAGCACTGCCGGCTGGCCGGGCGCACCGAGGACTGGCTCCGCTACGGCGAGCAGGCCGCCGACCGGGCCACCGAGATCGGCGACCCGGGGGTGGCGACCGGGTTGATCCAGCGGCTGCTCGCCGAGCCCGACCTGCGCGGCCCGGACGTCGACCGGCTGGCCATCAAGCTCGGCTCGGTGGCGTCCACCGGCCTGGACCAGCACGACCCGGTCGCCACGCTCGACCGGCTGCTCCAGGACCGGCGGCTGTCCACGGCCGTCCGGGGCGAGGTCCGGCTGCTCCTGGGGCGGCTGCTGCTGCGGCAGGAGGGCAGCGTCGAGTCCGGGCGCGAGGAGATCCGGCGGGCGCTGGACGATCTGCACGAGCGCCCCGACCTGGCCGCCAAGGGCGCGGCGCTGCTCGGCCTGCCCTACCTCGGGAGCGCGCCCGCGGCCGAGCAGCGGGAGTGGATGGACGTGGCCGCGCGCCATCTGGAGCGTTGCGACGACCCTGAGCTGCGCATCTCCCTGCTGACGAACCTGCTCAGCGCGCGGCTGCACGCCGGTGACCCCGGAGCGCTGGCGGAGATGGAGGCCCTGCCGTGGTCCGCCCAGAGCGTCGGGGAGCGCAGGCAGCTGGCGCGGGCCCGCTGCAATTTCGCGGACGCCTGCACGGCGGTGGGCCATTTCGGCCAGGCCCGCGAGTCGCTGGCCGCCTCGCTGCGCCTGGCCGCCTCGGCGGGCAGCCCGTTCGTGGTGAGCACGGCCCGCTCGACCGAGGTCAGGCTCGACTGGTACACCGGCGCGTGGGACGGGCTGGCCGACCGGGCCGCCCGGCTGCTGGCCGACTACCGCGACCTGCTCCCGGTGGCCAGCGAGCTGTCGCTGGTGCTCGGCCTGCTGGCGATCTCGCGCGGCGAGTGGGCCGCCGCGCGGGCGCACTTCGACCTCACCGGCGTCGCGGCGCCGGGCGACACCATCGCCCCCGTAGCGATCAGCGGGTACGCCGGGCTGGCCTGGATGTGGCTCTCGCAGGACGAGCCGGGCCGCGCCGCCGTGGAGGCCGAGCGGTCGATGGCGCTGCTGCGGCGCAAGGGCGCGTGGGCCTGGGCGGCCGACCTGGTGCCGGTCGCGGTGGGCTCCCTGCTCGCGGTGGGACGCGCGGCCGACGCCCGCGCCCTGGTGGCGGAGGTGGCCGACGGGCTCGCGGACGGCGACGCCCCGCTGGTGCGCGCCGCGCTCGACGCCGGTCGCGGCCGCCTCGCCGAGCACTCGGGAAGCGCCGAGTCCGCGATCGGCCACTATCGCGCCGCGCAGGCCACCTATCGGGGTCTCCCCGCGCCCTACCTGGCCGCGCAGGCCGCCGAGCGCGCCGCGCATGTGGGGCTCGCCGCCGGGGACGCCGCCGCGAACGAGGAACTGGCGGCCCTGGCCGACGACTACGACCATCTCGGCGCGACCCGCGACGCCGCCCGCAGCCGGCACGAGCTGCGCAGTCACGGCGGCACCACGCCGTCGCGGCGCGGCCGCCGCGGATACGGCGACGAGCTCTCGCCCCGGGAACGCGAGGTCGCCCGGCTGCTGTCCCAGGGGCTGACCAACCGGGAGATCGCCGACGTGCTGTTCCTGTCGCCGCGCACCGTGGAGCAGCATGTCGCCAGCGTGCTCCGCAAGCTCGGCGTGAAGTCGCGCAACGAGCTGACCCGGACGACCTGACGCTCTCTACAGTCCCCTGGCTTTCACAGCGCATAGGCGCGCACGATCGTCTGCTCGACGGTGTTCCCGGCGCCGTCGGCGGACGTGGCGCGCAGAGACACGAACGTCGCGCCGGGCGGCTGCGGCACGGTCACCTTGTACGCCGCGCCCGAGCCGGACGGTGTGAGCCGCTGCCAGGTGCGTCCGTCGTCGAACGACGCCTCGACGCCGAGCCGGGCGGCCTCGCCGGGCGGGGCGCCGCGCTGGCGCTGGACGGTCACCGGGATCTCGACCGGCGCGTCACCGGGCGCGGCGCCCTGGTCGTCCAGCCCGGGCGGGGCGAACCGGACGGCGCTCAGCGGCAGTGACCGCCAGCCGTCGGTGTGCTGGGAGCGGAACGTCCACACCGTCCGGGTCCGGGTGGAGAACCGGGACACCCCGGAGCGGGTGGCCTCGGCCTCCAGCCGGTAGGCGGCGTCCGCCGCCGGGACGTCGAACGTGGCCGGGCCCGCGGCGGGCCGCTCCCCGACAAGGGTGCCGTCGCGGTAGAGCGCGGTGCGTCCGGAGGCGACCTCGGAGAACCCGGCGCGGTCGGTGCCCGCGTCGGAGAAGAGCGGGATCCGCGCGGTGATCTGGTCGCCGCCGCGTTCCACCCAGCCTCCGGGGCCGGGGAGCCCGGGGCCGAACACCGGGCCGTTCCACTCCTCCTCGTAGCGTCCGCCGGGCGCGTGCTCCACCGGCCCGCCCGCCAGTTCGGTCTCGTCGGTGACGGCGCCGTCCACGACGCCGTACTGCCGGAAGTGGCCCTTCCAGACGAGCCCGTCGACGTTGTGGAACTCGGTCCGGGTCACCGGGAGCCGGAAGCCGGTCCCGTACCCGGCGCCGTAGCCGACCGTGGACTCCGCGCCGATCCACTGGCGCAGGCCGAACTTGTTCTGGCCCTGCGTCCGGTACCGGACGGTGACCTGGGCGAGCGGGTCGTCGGCGACGTGCCGGGCGAAGCCGCTCGGCAGGGAGCCGTACTCGAACCACTGGAGGTTGTAGGTCACCGCCGCCCGGGTGTGGTCGCCGCCCCGGCCGGGCACCACCCACATCCCGCCGACGTCGGCGATCAGCTCCCGATCGGGCGCGGGATCTCCGAGGCTCCCGGTGAACACGTCGTCGAACCCGCCGCCGATCAGCCCGGTCACCAGCGCGCCGCCCGCCGAGAGCCGCAGGTAGCCGAGCCCGACGACCGAGGGCTCGACCCCGGCCCGGTCGAAGGTGACCGAGACCGGCTTGGCCGCGCGGGCGTCGAGCACGACGGCGGTGTCGCGGCGCACGTCCACCACCGGCTGGACGACGCGCGCGACATCGGACTCCGCACCCCCGTTGCGCGGGGTGTAGACGGTGCCGTCCAGGTGGTAGCGGCCGGGCCGGACGCGCACCGTGGCGATCCCGTCGCCGCCCCGGAAGACGCGGTACCGCCGCTGGTCGATGCCGTACAGGAAGGACGAGTAGGCGGCCGCGGGCCGTCCCGCCCGGTCGGTGTGGACGACGGCGAGGTCGTAGCTCTCGGGCTCCTTGTCGGCCACCACGGGCGTGGTGATCCGCGCCGTGCCCGCCGTGGCCGTGACCCGGCCGGTGTAGTGCCCGTCCGGTCCGGCGGCCGACGGCGCCACCCGCACGGTCACGGTCGCGGTGCCGCCGGCGGGGACGGTGACCGAGGTCGCCGAGAGCGTGAACATTCCCTCGGGCGCGGGACGTCCGGCCGGGTCGAGGGTGTCCAGCGCGAGCGAGAGCGTGACCGCCGAGGCGGCCGCGTTGCGATAGGTGAGGGTCCGGTCGGCGGGCTTGTCGTCGTCGTGCGGCCAGGCGAACCTTCCGGCCGAGAGGCCGCCGGGGTCCGCGAGGACGTCCTGGCTCACGGCGCGCAGGGCGTCGACGCGGCCGGCGCCCTGCGCGTACCCGTCGCCGTCCGCCGCCGGCGGCCGTGCCGACGACATCAGCGCGGCCTTCAACCGGTCGCCCGGCCAGTCCGGATGCCGCTGGGCCAGCAGCGCCGCCGCCCCCGAGACGTGCGCCGCCGCCATCGAGGTGCCGCTCATCGCGGTGTACGGGCCCGCGCCGCCGCGGACGCCCCCGGCCCGCGCGGCCGTGATCGACACGCCGGGCGCCACAAGGTCGGGCTTGAGCGCGGCGTCGCCGAACCGGGGGCCGCGCGCGGAGAAGGGGGCCAGGGCGTCGGACTTGTCCACCGCGCCGACGGCCAGCGCGGCGTCGGCACTGGCGGGCGAGGAGACCGTCTCGTCCCCGTAGGAGCCGTCGTTGCCCGCCGCGACCACGAACAGCAGGCCGTACTTGTCAGACAGGCTGTCGACGGTCTGCTCCAGCAGGTCCTCGCCGGGCGTGTCCGGGGCGCCGAGGCTGAGATTGACGATGTCGGCCCCGCTGGTGGCGGCCCAGCTCATCCCGGCCAGCACGGCCGACTCCGAGCAGTGGTCGTCGGGGCAGACCTTGCCGATCATCAGGTCCGCGTCCGGGGCGGCGCCCTTGTACCGGGCGCCCGACCGCGCCCCGGTCCCCGCGATGGTCGACGCCACGTGCGTGCCGTGGCCGACCAGGTCGTCGGGACGGGTCTCGGTGAAGTCCCTGACCGCCAGCAGCCGTCCCTCGAAGTCCCCGTGACGGGCGTCGATGCCGGAGTCGAGCACGGCCACCTTCACGCCCTTGCCCGTCCAGCCCGCGGCCCACGCGTCCGGGGCGCCGATCTGCGGGACGCTGCGGTCGAGCGCCAGCCCGCGGCGGCCGTCCAGCCAGATCTTGCGCAGCCCGGGAGCCAGGGACCGGTCGCCGGGTGCGGCGGTCAGCGCGCGCCACATCCGGCCCGCGGTCGCCTTCGGCTGGCGGGTCGCGACCGCGCCCGGCAGGGCGACGCCACCGGAACCGCCGCCCCGCCGGACCGCCGACCCGGCCGCCGCTCCCTGCACCATGACGGGGAGGTCGGGCCGGTCGGCATCGCCGTACCCCTGCCGCAGCAGGCCGGCGACGTCGAAGAGCCGCCCGTCCACCCGGTCGTCCCGCAGCAGCGGGACGGCGTCGGACGGGATCACGTCGAGGTGGGGCACACCCCGTTCGTCGGTGTACTGGCGGGTGAGGAAGGTGATGCCGCCGCGCCCGGCGCCCGGCGTGACCCGCGCCAGCATCCGGGTCCCGATCCGGTGGACGCCGACGCGGTCACCGGTGAGCAAGGAGACGGTGCCCACCGGACGGGGCGCCGCACCGGCGGTGGCCGGTGGGGCGCCCGGCGCCGTCGCCGCCGCGGCGGGAACGGTCGCCGTCGAGACGGCCATCGCTGTCAGGACGGCGGCGGCTCGCGACCGCGCTCCGCGCCGGGGCGGCGACATCACCTGGTCTCAGCCCCCGTCACTGACCGGGGAAGCAGAACGCCTGGGCGCCGACGCTGAAGCACTGGATCTGCTTCGAGGCGGTGTTGCTGTTGCCCGCCCTGTCGGTCACCTTCAGTTGTGCCGTGTAGGTGGTCTGCCGGTTCGGGTAGGCGTGCGAGGTGGTCTGGCCCGTGCCGGTCTGGCCGTCGCCGAAGTTCCACGCGTAGGACGCGATGTCGCCGTCCGGGTCGGAGCTCTGGCCGCCGTTGAAGGAGCAGTTCGCCCAGTTGCACTGGACCGTGAACGACGCCTTCGGCGCCTGCCCGCCGCCGGACGTGCCCGCCCGGACCTCCCGGGACGTGGTGCCCGTCTTGCCGTCGTTGTCGGTCACCGTGAGCTTGACGGTGTAGGCGCCCGCCTTGGAGTAGGTGTGCGAGGGCTTGACGCCGGTGCCGGTCTGGCCGTCACCGAAGTCCCAGGAGTAGGAGGAGATGGAGCCGTCGGGGTCGCGCGAGGCCGACCCGTCGAACGCGCAGGTCGGCTCCGTCGTGGAGCAGTTCTCGGTGAAGGAGGCGCTGGGCGAGCCGGAGGGCTGGCTGTTCTCGTCGATGGTCTTCTTCGCCCAGTCGCCCATCTCGCCGGTGAGCTTGCCCCAGGCGCCGTAGCTGCCGCAGCCGGTCTTCACCCACGAGGCCACGCCGACGATCACGCCGTCGACGAGCATCGGGCCGCCGCTGTCGCCCTGGCAGATGCCGTCGTGGCCGTCCTGGTAGCCGCCGCAGACCATGTACTTGTCGTTGAACGTTCCGAACGAGCCGCACGTGTTGCTGCCGTTGACGATCGGGTAGCTCGACACCTTCTTGAGGTGGGCGAACTCGTTCTCGCCGTCGCGGACGCGGCCGTAGCCGAGCAGCAGCGAGGACTTGCCGGGCTGGGTCAGCGCCGAGTCGGCGGAGGTCGCCACGCGCGGGTACTGGTAGCCCGAGGGCACCGGGATGTCGGTCTTGGTGACGACGATGCCGACGTCATGTCCCTGCTGCCACCCGTTCGGGGGAACGTAGCTGGGGTGCTGGAGGTACTTCTCGACCTCGAGCTTGGTGCCGCCGGGCTTGGTCAGGTCGTCCGAGCCGTACAGCATCGACTTGGTGCCCTGGCCGTCCTTGCAGTGCGCGGCGGTGACGATCACCCGGGGCGCCACGACGGCGGCGGTGCAGGTCTGGCCCTGCGGACGCGGGCCGCCCTCGCGCAGCATCGCGATGATGAAGGGGTGGTCCTTCACGAAGGCCGGCTCGCCGCCGACGATGCGCGGGCTGGGGCCGCTCTGGGGATCGGGAGCGGTGTCGGTGGGATTCACCGCCTGGAAGGCCGGGTCGCCCGGAGGCGCCACCGCCTGGGACACTCCTGACAGGGACGCCGTGAGCGCCACCGTCGTGACCAGTCCGGCGAAAGCGCCGAACAGTCGTCTCGGTTTCATCCTGGCTCCTCTTCGGTGGGAAAGATCGCGTGAGCAGGACCACGGTGATCCGAGCATCGGCAGGGACCCGCGGCGAAACAATCCGCGTATCGATCCGTAGTCCTACGGATCTTTCTGAGGGCGCCCGGCGCGCCCCAGGTCACACCGGTTCTTCAAGGAGGTTCGACATGAGCGAGACCCCGCCCCCGTCCGAGGCCGCCGCGCTGCGCGAGCGCGGGATCGAGGCCGTGCGGCACAGTGACACGGCGGCGGCCGAGCGCCTCTTCACCCAGGCGTTCGAGGCCGGTCACCACCGGGCCGGGCACGATCTCGCGGACCTGCTGTGGGATCTCGGCGACAAGGCCGGGGCGTGGCGGTGGTGGCGGCGGGCGGCCGAGGCGGGCGTCCCGGAGAGCGCCTTCGAAACGGGCTACGCCGCCGACAAGAACGGCGACCCGGCCGAGGCCGAGCGGTGGTACCGCGTCGCCGCCGAGGGCGGCGACATGTCCGGGCTCCTCAACCTCGGGGTGCTGCTGGAGAACCGAGGGGACATGGACGAGGCCATGGCCCTGTACCACCGTGCCTGGGACCTGGGCTCCGACCAGGCCGCGTTCAACATCGGCAAGTTCCACGACGCCGACGGCAAGGGCGACCTGGCGGTGGCGGCCGAGTGGTACGGCCGGGCGGCCGAGCGCGGCAACGCGGGCGCCGCCTACAACCTCGGGCACGTCCGGCAGGACCAGGGCGAGACCGAGAAGCAGATGGAGGCGTGGCACAGGGCCGCCGAGCTGGGTCACCCCAAGGCCGCGCTCAGCCTCGGGACCGTGCTCATGAACCAGGGAGACGACCACGCCGCCGCCCAGTGGCTCACGCGGTCGGTCCGCGAGTTCGGCCACGAGGCCGCCGCCGCGCGGCTCGCCGGGCTCTACCAGCGCCGGGGCGACGAGGGCACCGCGCGCTTCTGGCGCGAGTTCCCCGGCGGTCTCGGCGCCTACAGTCCCGCTTTCGAGAGGTTCGCCGCCGAGGGGTCGGCGGCCGCGATCCACCGGCAGGACGTGCTCAACGCCTTCCTCGGCGACGGTCATGTCGAGCTGGACCTCACCGGTGACGTGTGCGCGGTGGGCGGCCGCACGTTCGGCGGGACGACGGTGCTCGGGAGCTTCTCGCGCCTGTCCGGCACCTGGCTGTGGTCCTGGGACAACACCCACATCGACAGGACGCTGCCGTCGATCGCCCGGCTCGAGGTCATCCGGGAGTTCGGCGAGCGCCATCGGATCCCCGAGCTGACCGCCGGCACGCTGGACTTCTCGGGCTTCCCCGACCCCGAGTCGGCGGCGAAGACCATGGCCATCGCGGTCGGCGAGCTGCTCGGCGGCAACGGGGTCCACGCCTGCTCGATCAACGGCGGCCAGGGCTCGGCCGTGTTCCATCTCGACGACCCCGCGCTCCCGGTCGCCGAGTACGACCACCTGGCGGCCTCGCGCCTGCTCCTGAGGGCCTTCGAGGTGTTCCCCGCCGACCACCGCCGCGTCGCCCGCGGCTTCATGGCCCGCAACGGCTTCCAGATCAGCGAGTCCGCCGAGGTCATCGAGGGCCGGTCCGAACAGGGCCACCGGCTGGCGGTCGGCTTCACCGCCGAGGGCCGCCACACGACGATCTCCAGCGGAGCGCCCGAGAGCTGACACCGGTGGTCTTGGTCAAGGAAGGTTAAAGAGCGCCTGGTTCTGACCATTACGCCCGTATTTGTGGTAACTAACGGTCGTCGAACGTCATCGGTGCGCCACACCCCCGCGGCCGCCCCGTATGACGCGGACCGGCGACCGCGAGGAGGCGCTCGTGCGGGAACAGGCGTGGGAGCAGCGGCTGGTCAACGCCCTCACCGGCGCGGCCGAACCCGCCCTGCTGCTGGTCGAGGGCGCGGCGTGGATGGGCAAGACCCGTCTGGTCCGGCGGCTGCTCGATCTGCCCGAGGCCCGCTCGGTGACCCGGCTGGTGGTGTCGTGCCGGCCGTCCGGCGGGCTGTCGGTGGCCGTCCCGGGGGCCTCCAGGGCCGCGAACGGCGCGGCTCCGGTCGGCCGTCCGAAGACGCCGCAGGGCGTCCAGGTGAGAACGTCCCCGACACCCGGGGAACCGCCCTACACGACGGCGGGAGACTCGGACGATCCCGACCGGGACGCCCACCGCGTCCTGGCGGCCGCGCTCGCCTCGGTCCGCCCGGTGCTGCTGGTCGTCGAGGACGTCCACCACGCCGCCGACCGCTGCCTCGAGGTGCTGCGCGGCCTCCTCGCCGAGCCGCCCGCGCGGTTCGCCGCCGTGCTGACCTACCGGCCCGAGCAGCTGGACAGGCCGGGACTGCCGCTGCGGCGTGCCGTCGACTACCCGGCGCGGCTCGCGGTCACCCGCTTGCGGCTGGAACCGCTGGACGAGGACCAAGTGGGTGCGGTCGCCCGCGAGACGCTGGGCGCCGAGCGCTGCCCCCGCGAGTTCGTGGCGCGGCTGCGCCAGTGCTCGGGCGGCATCCCGCAGGTGCTCATCGACCTGCTGCGGATGCTGGGCGACGCGTCCCCGGGCAAGGAGCCGTTCGGCCCCAGGGACGTGGACGAGGCCGGGGCGCCCGTCCGCCTCGCCGAGCTCATCCTGGACCGGACCGCCGCGCTGCCCGAGGCGCACCGGCCCATCGTCTGGGCGGCGGCGGTGCTGGACGAGCCCGCGGGCGCGCGCGATCTGGCGGCGGTCGCGGGGCTCGACGAGGACGCCGGGCACGCCGCCCTGGTCGCCGCGCTCGGCGCCTGCGCGCTGCGCGAGACCCAGGCCGGACGGTACGGCTTCGCCGTCCCGCTCGCCGCCCGCGCGGTCTACCAGGAGCTGCCGGGGGCGGTCCGGGAGCGGCTGCACCACCGGGCCACCAAGATCCTGGCCGACCGGGACCCGGTGCCCTGGGCCCGCCTCGCGCGCCACTGGGCCGCCGGTGGCCGGACCGAGGACTGGCTGCGGGCGGCGGCGCACGTCGCCGACCTGGAGGGCGCGATCGGCGGCGACGAGGTCGCGGTCGCGCTGCTGGAGGAGACCCTCGACACCCGCAGCGTCCCGCCCGAGCTCCAGGGGCGCTGCGCGCTGGCGCTCGCGCGCAACGCCATGCTCCAGCTCCGCTCGGAGAAGACCGCCCAGGTGCTGCGCCGGATCGTGGACGACCCCGCGCTCCCCGAGCGCGAGCGCGGCGAGATCAGGCTGGAGCTCGGCCTGCTCCTGCGCCACCGCAAGCGCCGCTTCGAGGAGGGCCGCGGGGAACTGGTCAGATCGGTGGGCGAGCTGGACGGACGGCCCGCGCTGGCCGCCATGGCGATGATGGCGCTGGCCAACTCCTACTTCCCGGGGATGTCGCTGGCCGAGCACCGCGGCTGGATGGAGCACGCCGTCGAGGCGGCGAGCGCCTCGCGCGACCCCGTCACCCGCGCGGTCATCGCCGCCGGCACGGTCACCCACCTGATGAACTGCGGCGACCCCGCCGCCTGGGACGCGCTGGAGCGGCTCCCGCGCACCGGCGCCGGCCTGGCCGAGCGGCAGCAGCTGGCGCGCGGCGTGGGCAACGCCGCCAACGGCGCGGTCTTCCTCGGGCACCTCGGGCGTGCCGGCGAGCTGCTGGCCGAGGGCATCGACCGGGCCGCCCGCAACAGCGCGCCCTACCTCGAGAACCTCGGGCGCGGCACCGCCCTGTTCCACGACTACATGACCGGGTGCTGGGACGGTCTCGCCGAACGGTGCACGAGCCTGGTGGCGGAGGAGGGCACGGGCAACGACGCCCGCGTGGTGGTGGGGCTGCTGGCCATGGCGCGGGGCGAGTGGTCCACGGCCCGCACCTGGCTGCCGTGTGCCGAGCCGTCCTCGTTCGACCAGACCGAGGTGCCGCTGGCGTCGGTCTCCGCGGGCGGCCACATCAGGATGCTGCTGGGCCAGCGCGCCGCCGAGGCCGCGACCCTGGCCGACTCCGCCTGGTCATGGCTGCGCGGCCGCGGGGTGTGGGTCTGGGGCGCCGAGCTGGCCCCCTGGGCGGTGCACGCCCTGGTCGGCGACGGCCGCCGCGACGCGGCCCGCGACCTGGTCGAGGAATTCGCCGCCGGGCTCGCCGACCGGGACGCGCCCTCGGCGGCGGCGGCCCTGCTCTGGTGCCGGGCTCTGGTGGCCGAGGCGGAGGGCGAGCTGGACGAGGCCGTCGCGGGCTACCGGGCGTCCAGCCGGGCCTATGGGCTGCTGCCGCGCCCGTACGCGCGGGCCCTCACGGCCGAGGCCGCCGGGCACTGCGCCCTGTCCGCCGGGCAGGGGACCGAGGAGGCGACCCAGGACCTGGTCGACTGCGTCGAGCTGCTGAGCGGGCTCGGCGCCACCTGGGACGCGTCCCGCGCCCGCGCGACGCTGCGCGTCCACCGGCCCGCCGTCAGGCGCCGGCCGGGGCGTCCGGCCTACACCGACCGCCTGTCGCCGCGCGAGGGCGAGGTCGCCGAGCTGGCCGCCGCGGGCCTGACCAACCGCGAGATCGCCGCCACGCTGCACCTGTCGCCCCGGACCGTCGAGCAGCACATCGCCCGGGCCATGCGCAAGGTCGGCGCCGACTGCCGCCAGGGCCTGGCCGAACACGTCCCGGCACGATAACGGGCCGGTCGCGATCGCGACCGGCCCGTTGATCAAACGGCTAGCACATGTGCGTCCGCATGACCATGGAGGCGCTCGCCCAGCTCGCGCAGCCGGTGCCCGAGTGGCCGTACCAGTTGTGGCCGAACTCGTGCGCCGCCAGCAGGGCGAAGTCGTTCACCCGCGTCGACAGCGCGATGCGGTCGCCCATGCCCCAGTTGCAGCCCACGATCGTGCCCGGGCCGCAGCCCTGGACGTAACCGGTGGTGCAGGACACCGGCGTCCCGGAGGACGTGCTCCGGGTGCCGCCCCAGTAGGCGGCGCCGCGCTGGATCGTGCTCGCGTACGACGTACAGGAGGATTCGAGGCGGTAGTACCAGGCCATCCTCGTGTTGGCGCGGGCCGGAGGCGCCTTCTTGGCCGAGTGGCCCTCGGTGTCGCCGGCCATGTTGTAGCTGCCCAGCGGCGTCGCGTGGTAGGACCCCTCGGCCTTGGCGCCCTGGTCGGCCGTGTCGGTCGCGCTGGCGGACATCGGCGCGACGAACGCCAGTGCGGCGACTCCGGAGATCGTGGCTGCGCCGGCGAAGGCGCGGAAGCGGATGGTCATGACGGACTCCTAGGTGGGGTGGAGTGCGGCGGGGTGCCGCGACGTCGGGCCCGCGTCGCGGGCCCGTGTGACCGTTCGCCTGAAAGGTACGCCGAAGCCCCATTTGCTCCCATCCGGAGGCCTCGACATACGGATACGCAACAAATCCACGCCACCGGGAGCGCGGGGTCACACCAGGGGGACCGCCACGGCCGCGTAGGGCGTCGTCGGGGTGGGCGGGGTCGCGAAGCGGGCGTTGGCGACGTACAGCCTGCGACCGAACGCGGCGACCGTGGTGGGGAAGTCGAAGCCCTCGTTGGTCACGCGCTTCAGGTAGGTGCCCGTGCGGCCGTCCCGGGCCAGGCGGAAGACGTCCACGCAGTGAAGGCCGTTCTGCGCGATGTACAGCTTGTCGCGGTGCACCAGGAGCCCGTCGCCCCGCTCCAGCGCGGGCGCGCCCGCGAGCCGCACGCGCTCGGCGCGGCCGCTGCGAGAGTCGACGCGGAAGACATGGCCGCCGTGCTGCTGCTGCATCACCAGCAGGGCGGAACGGTCCCGGGGCACCGCGATGCCGTTGGAGTTGAACACGCCCTCGCCCGGGACCTGCTCCCACTCGCCGCCCAGGGGCAGCCGGACGACCGCGTCCTGGCCGGGCAGCCGCCCGCCGGGCCCGAGCGGCAGGCCGTACACCACACCGTTGTACGAGTCGGTGAACCACGCGCCACCGCGGCCGAGGACCACGTCGTTGACGAACGCCGGTCCGCCGGACGCGAGGCGGTAGGTGGCGAGCACCGCGCCGGTCCGCACGTCGACCACCCGGGCGTCGCCGCCGGGGCCGCCGGAGACGAACAGCCGTCCCCGCTGGTCGAGCTTGATCCCGACGGCGGCACGGCCCTCCTGGCCGGGGGAGACGACGCGGCCGCGTCCGGTCCTCAGGTCGGCGCGGTAGATGGCGCCGTTGCCCAGCGAACCGAAGTAGGCGAGCGGGGCGCTCCCGATGGCGATGCCCTCTGGGCGGAAACCGTTCGGGAGAGCGATGGTCGTGGGCCAGCCCGCGTCCGCGTGGGCGGAGGTGGTGGCCACGGTGCCGGTCGCGGCGGCCGTCACGCCCACGGCCGCGTACTTCAGGACGCTACGTCGTTCAACGGTCATGTCAGGGTCTCCGTTCACAGAGCAAAAGGGGGTCTGTTCCCGACAGGGAATACGCTTTCCCCCGTCGTCCACAAGATCCACGCCACCGGCCGCCCGCCCGAGGCCGACAGTGGCCACCGGCCCGGCTAGCCCCGGTCAGGCGGTCGCCGGCGCCGGTTGGCCGCCACCAGTGCCGCCGCGTGGTCGGCCATGAACCGGGGGACGCCGAGCCGCAGGAGCACCCGGTGGAAACGCGAGATCGGATAGCGCGGCTCGTCCGCCGGCTCGTCCCCGTTCCCCATCGCACACTCCCAGGCAAGATCAACTTGATCGTAACGGATGGACCAATTGCTAGCATCCAGACGATCTTGTTTATTTAGGAGGTCATGTGCCCGGATGGGCGGAATTGCTCCCCGAGGATCCGCGCGCGGTGGGGCCCTTCGCGGTGGCCGGACGGCTCGGGGGCGGCGGCCAGGGCACGGTGTACGCGGGCACCGCGCCCGAGGGGACGGCCGTGGCGATCAAGCTGCTGCACCCGCATCTGGCGCAGGACGAGCGGGCGCGCGAGCGGTTCCTGCGCGAGGCCGAGGCGGCCAAGGCGGTCGCGCGGTTCTGCACCGTCCAGATCGTCGGCAGCGGGGTGTTCCGGCAGCGTCCCTACATCGTCAGCGAGTACGTGGACGGGCCCTCGCTGCTGGACGCGGTGACCGCGGACGGCCCGAGGTCCGGGGCGGCGCTGGACCGGCTGGCGATCGGCACCGCGACCGCGCTGGCCGCCATCCATCGGGCCGGGATCGTGCACCGCGACTTCAAGCCCGGCAACGTGCTGCTGGGCCCCGACGGTCCCGTGGTGATCGACTTCGGCATCGCCCGGGCGCTGACCGACGGGATCTCCACCACCAGCCAGGTCGTGGGCAGCCCCTCGTACATGGCGCCCGAGCAGATCGCGGGCGACCCCGTCGGACCGCCCGCCGACCTGTTCGCGTGGGGCGTGACCATGGTCTACGCGGCGGGCGGGGTGAAGGCGTTCACCGGCGAGTCCATCCCCGCGATCATGCAGTCGATCCTGCACGACGAGCCGGACCTCGGACCGCTGACCGGCCACCTGCGCGACCTCGTCCGGCGATGCCTGGCCAAGGCCCCGGCCGACCGTCCCACCGCCAGGGAGGTGGCCGACGCCCTCTTGGACGGCACCGCCCCCGATGGTGTGGCCCCCGTAGCGGCCGAGCGGACATCAGCGGCCGAAGCCGGCGTGGCGGCGGAAACTCGGCAACCGCCCGCACGCGCACGGCGATGGCGGCGGCCCGGTGTGGTCGCGGTCGTGGCGGCCGTCGCGCTGCTGGTCCTGTGCGGAGTGCTCGCCTCCGAGTTCGCGGGCGGGTCCGACCGCGACGGCAAGGACGTGAGCGGACCCCGTCCCACGGAGGGCGCCGCCGCTTCGGTCGCCGCCTCCGGCCCCACGGCCCCGGCGTCCGGGCGATCGGGGACGGCGACGCCGGGACGCGGCTCGCCCGCCACATCGGGCCCATCGAGCGGCAAGCCCACCTCGGGGAACACCAAGCGCCCGGGCGCTTCGCCCACCCAGAGCAAACCGGTGACCAGGCCCCGCACGAGCAGGAAGCCCAGCGGGGCGGGCACCCCCATCGGGACCATGCCGTACTCGGTGCTGACCCCGTACTGCAAGTCGCGTGGCTACGCCTCGGGGGTCACGCTGGCCAACGGCCCCCACTGCGTCACCGAAGACCAGCAGTACGTGCCGATCAACATGAACAGCGTCTGCCGCTACAAGTTCCCCGCCTACCCCAACGCGGTGCTCCAGTCGTACAACTCGGTCGGCGGCAGCTGGACCTGCCTGTCGCACTAGCCGTCGGTGCCGTCCAGCCAGGCGCGGGCGCGCGCGAGCGCCTCGGGCAGCGGCGCCGCCGCGGGATGCCAGCGGCGCTCCCATTCCAGGCTGAGAAAGCCGTCGTAGCCGCGCCCGTCCAGAACGGCCAGGACGTCGCGCAGCGGAAGGACGCCGGTGCCCAGATGGATCGGGGTGCGGTCGGAACGTCCCGCCACGTCCTTCAGCTGGACGTGCCGCAGCCACGGCCCCAGAGCGCCCTCCGACTCGGCGGGCGTCTCCCCGGCGAGCCAGGTGTGCAGCACGTCCCAGATGGCGCCGACGTCGGGGCTGGACGCCAGGCGCAGCAACCGCGCGACGTCGCGGGCGCCGGGATGGGAGTCGTGCGTCTCCAGGAGCAGGACGGCGCCGGGCCCGGCGGCCGCCCTCAGCCGCCTGGCGGCGCGCTCGTCCGCCTCGGGTCCGGCCTCACCGGCCCCCGGGAACACCCGGACGGCGGCGGCTCCCAGATCCCGGGCCAGTTCGCGATGGGCCAGGAGCGCGTCGACGCACTCCCGGTCGCCGATCGACGGGTCGCCCGCGCGGACATAGGACGCGACGCACGCGATGGTCACGCCCGCCGCCGCGAACCGCGCGCGGATCCGGGCGCGCTCGCCGACTCCGAGCGCCGTGGTCACCGGGTCCTCCTCGGAGGCGCGCAGCTCGACCGCGCGCCAGCCGCTGGAGCGGGCGAGCTCCACGATCTCGTCGAGCCCGGCCCCGGGGCACCCGAGCGTGCTGAAGGCCAGCCGTCGCCGGGTCATGCCCGCAGCCGCGCGCCGTCGGGCAGGGTGACGGTGACGGGCCCGCCGTCCGGCGCGTCGACGGTGATCGACTCCTGGAGGGCCCGGGGATGGACGGAGTCGCCGGAGAGCACCACGAGCGAGACGTGCACCGGCCCCGGGGACGACCACAGGCAGGGGGTGGCCGAATGGGGACCGAGCGCATTGGCCTCGACGTCGCGTTCGACCGTGGGCTCGGCGTCCCAGCCGTGCAGGCCCACCAGCGCGCTGGTCAGGCCGTCCTCGGTGGTGGCCAGGGCCCATCGGGGGCCGGTGACCGACTCGGGACGGCGCTCGTGGGCCAACGCGTACCCGCCCTCCCGAATCCTGGCCCCGGGTGGCGCCTCCACCCGGTGGACGCGGATCTCCCACGGCCCGTGCAGAAACGACGCCGACTCGACGCGGTACTCGCCGTCGTCGCCGGGGAGACGGGCGGTGTGCCAGGAGGAGGCGAAACGGTCCCGCGTGACCAAGGGGTGGATGCGCACCCGGCGGCTGGCCGTCCCGTCGGCGGCGACCAGGGCGAGATGGTTGTCGACGTCGCGCGTCCACGCGTGCGGCGCGCTCTGCGGGGCGGTCCGGCTGGAGTAGGCGAGCTTGGCGTAGTGCGGGTCGTCGCAGGCCCCGGCGGGCTCGGGCGGGTTGTGGTCGCTGCCGTGGTTGACGAGCCGGACGATCCCGTCGTGCCGCGTGCCGTGCAGGAGCCACCCGGGTTCGGGCAGGGAGGTGTACTGGTCCGCCTCCTCGATGGGCAGCGGACGCTCGGACGCCGTCCAGACCTCGTGGTCCGGCGGCAGGAGCAGCCCGAGGAAGCCCTTGCTCGCCCAGTAGGGGGAGGCCGGTCCGGAATACGGCTGCGTGGCGGGAAGGAAGGTGCCGTACCAGCCGAGCGGGAGCAGGCCGCGCTCGTCGGGCACGCCGCGCTCGGTGAAGTGCCGCAGGACGCCCGAGGCGAGCCTGCGGGTCAGTCCCGGCGCGAGCGGCGTGGCGTCGGCCAGCGCACCCATCCATACGGGGGCCAGGGTCGCGTACCGGTAGGCGAGACTGCGGCCCTGGTGGACGGGAGCGCCGTCGCCCCCGAAGAAATGCACGTATCCGTTGAGGAACTCCGACAGGCGCTCCTTGTAGACCTTCGCCCGGCCGCCGTCGTCCTCTCCGGCGATCCGCGCCCAGAGCAGCGGGTACAGATGCAGGGCCCAGCCGATGTAGTAGTCGAAGTTGCGGCCGTCGCCGTCGGTGTACCAGCCGTCGCCGACGTACCAGTCCTCGATGCGGTCCAGGCCCTCGTCGATGTCGGACCGCGAGTGGGGCGCCCCCACCGACGCCAGGAACTGCTCGGACACCACCTGGAAGAGCCGCCAGTTGTTGTCCCAGGTCCGGTGGCCGACAAAGCCCGAGAGCCAGTCGACCACCCGCTCGCGCACCCGGTCGTCCAGCCGGTCCCAGAGCCAGCGGCGGCTCTCGTGCAGGCCGACGGCGATCGAGGCGGCCTCCACCATCTGCTGCGAGCAGTCGGTCAGGACGGGCCAGGCCGTCGGCGCGTCCGGGTCGGTGCCCGTGGCCAGGCCGGTCGCGTACCGCTCCACCAGGCGGGGGTCGGCGTCCTCGCCCGCGCCCGCGATGCGGAAGGCCGCCAGCAGGAACGTCCGCGCGTAGCCTTCGAGGCCGTCCAGCGCCACCCCCGACCAGCTCGCCCGGCCGGGGAGGCGGTACTGGGCGAAGCCGGGGGTGGCGTAGGGGACGACACCGTCCAGCATCCGGTCGGCGACCGCCTCCCAGTGGGCGCGCGTCCAACCGGTGCGCGGCGAGGTGACCCGGTCGGTCGGGGGGAGCCGGAGATGCGGTGGTGTCATGCGGACGTCCCGTTCAGATCAGCGTGGCGGTGTGGGTGTGGCCGCGCGAGCCGCCGACCGCGACCGTCAGGCGCGGTCTGCGTCCGATGGTGACCGAGACCGACGGGTCGGCGTGCTTGACGCGCCGTGCGGGCCACGGCAGCTCGACGGTGAGGGCGGCGGCGGTGCGTCCCGGATCGGCCACGGCGACGGAGACGCCTTCGTCACCGCGCTGGACCAGGACGGTACCGGGGCCGTCGGTGACGATCCCGCCCGCCTCGCCCGCCGCCCAGAAGTGCGCGGCGACCAGTTCGGGCCCACGGCACTCCACGGCCTGCACCCGCGCCGTGTTGGCGAGGACGCGGACGCGCGGGTACCGCGCCCAGGCCGCCGTGCGCTCCTTCCCCGCCCCCGGGAGCAGGACGTAGGCGTACGTCGCGCCGGCAGGGGAGACGCCGTGGTCGAACCACAAGGTGGCGTATCTCCGGGTGAGCCGCTCGGTGCTGCCCCAGTCGCTGCTGGTGTTGATGTCGCTCCAGGCTCCCGTGCGTTCCTCGCGCAGGGCGTGCAGTGCGGCCCCTTCGGGGAACACATAGCCGCCGACGCCCTCCAGGTGGGCCCATCGGGCCTCGTCGAACGTGCGCGTCCAGCCCCGCTCTCCGGGCTGGACGGAGCCGTCGACCGTCAGCCGGTTCGTCCCGGCGGCGTGCAGGTTGCGGTTCTCCACGACCGTTTCGACGGCACGTCCGTCCGAGGCGGTGATGCCCGCGCCCAGCGCCACGACCGCGTCGTCGAGGCAGAACCACGCCTTGCGGGCCCGCAGCGTGCTGTCGAGCGCGGCCAGGTCCATCGCGGCCGCGCCGAAGCGTCCGCGGAGCACCGCGCCCCCCGCCACGGCGTTGACGGGGAGCCGGTAGCCCGGGCCCGTGTCGGGCCGGCGGCGCGTGTCG
The DNA here is from genome assembly GCF_050946795.1 of Spirillospora sp. CA-294931. GTDB lineage: Bacteria > Actinomycetota > Actinomycetes > Streptosporangiales > Streptosporangiaceae > Spirillospora. The sequence goes on along the minus strand of NZ_CP192006.1, from coordinate 7,690,176 downwards.
GCCGTGGTGCCGGGCAGCCGGTACGGGTCGACGGTCGGCCAGAAGGCGTCGGAGAACTGGGTGCGGTCGCGGTGGTAGAGGTACGTCATGCCGTCGCCGGTGTGCCAGCCGTGCAGGTTCTCCCCGTTGCCCGCCTCGTAGGCCGCGATCCGCTTCGAGGACAGGCTGAGCGCCAGCGTCCAGTCGGGACGCCGGTGCACGACGCGGTCCATGTCGGCGAACACGGTGTGGCCGATCGGAGAGGGGGCCGACGGGACGTCCCGGTCGGCCAGCACGGCCTGCGCCCGCCGGATCGCGGGCACGTCGGCGATCGACAGGTAGGGGACGTCGGTGTTGCGCCGGATCCACCCCTTGGCGATCGCCTTCCACCGGTCGGCGTGCTCGCGCGGCGCGGCCGTCGCGAGCAGCAGCATCGCGGTGGTCGTGGCCGCGCCCGCGTCGGCGTCCGACAGCGCCGCACGGGAGATCGCGCGGCCCCGGACGGCGTCCATCGACAGCCCGTCGAGGGTGGTCGCGGCGAACGAGCGCTCGACGGCCCGGTGGATCACGCCGATCCCGGGGTCGGTGATCTTCCAGGTGGAGCCCGCGAGCAGGGCCGCGAGGTAGGCGATGCGGCCCAGCAGGACGTTCCCGTACGAGCCGGTGTAGGCCACATGCTCGTGCTGGATGAACGACCCGTCGGCATAGAACCCGTCGCCGGAGGTCACGAGCTTGAACAGGCTGTTGCGACCCGAGTCGCGGGTGTCGGACAGCCCGTCCCTGGCCAGGACGAGCCGTCCCGCGTCCCGGCCGACGATGCCGCGCAGCGCGACGATCGCGGCCTTGTCGGCGCGGTTGGCGCCGGTCTCGGAGTAGGACGGCAGGTTGGTGCGCCGGTCGGGGTTGGGGCAGAACCGGTCGACGGCGGCGCAGTAGGCGGCGATCCGCTCCGCGGGAACGCGGTCGAGGAGCAGGACGCACGTCGCCATCAGCGCCTGCGGCGCCCCGATCTCCCAGGGCCACCAGTTGCCGGTCTCCTTGGCCGAGGGGTTGTAGGCCCGGTCGTTCAGGAACGCCAGACCCTCGGTGACCGCCCCCGCGACGGTCTCGTCGCGGTACAGGCCGGTTCCCGGCGTGGCCCACGCGGTCGTGATGACCGCGAGCCGGTCGTAGGAGAGCCAGATGTTCATCCCGGAGGTCAGCGGGGTCAGGTCGGGCCAGAGCGCGATGCGGGACGCGCTTCGGTCGAGCGTCGTCCAGTGCCCGCGCGCCTTGCGGTCCAGTTTGGCGATCGCGGGGGCGAGGACCGGGTCCCCGGGATCGATCGCGCCGCCGGTGGCGAGCTCGGCGGCCCGCAGGCGGAGCGTGGCGAACTCGTCGGCTCCGGCGGCGTGGGCCCTTCCGGCGATGGGGAGCAGGAGCCCACCGGCACCGGCCGCCAGAAGCGTCCGTCTCGTGAGGTCCACGGCGTCACTCCGCCAGCGTGCTGGGGTCGGTGCCCGGCTTGGGCAGCTTCAGCGCGGCCAGCTCGGCCTTCCCCTGGGCGTCGATCGGGAAGGCCCAGCGGGTGACGAAGAAGTCGGTGAGGTCGCGTCCGGCCACGCGGCTGGAGAGGACGGCCAGCGCGCGGTACCGCTGCGCGTTGTCGCCCGCCTGGGGCTTCTCCTGCCGGACGAGCCGGTGCAGCCTCGGCCAGAAGTCGTTCCCGAAGGCGAGTTCGAGCTGGCGCAGCGGGACGAGCTTCTCCATCGGGGCGAAGGAGGTCTCGTAGGCCAGGCCGTCCTTGCCGAGCTTGGGCAGCGCCGACTGGTAGGGCGTGAGCCCGGTGCCCGCGTCGGGCTTGACGAGGTTCGAGGGCTGGCCGAGGGTGCGCTGCGCGGCCAGCGAGTAGATGTTGACCGTGACCTCGGTCAGCCCGGACGGCTTGTAGACCGTCTGCTGATGCGAGTGGCCGAGTTCGTGGTACAGCCCCCAGCCCCGGGTGCGCAGGCCGTCGACGGTGAGGAGCCGGTCCAGGTAGGCGCGGGGGAAGCCGTTGTACCCGTGGGTGGCGAAGGCGCCGACCCCGCTCGGGACGCGGGAGACCTCGGTGAAGTGGAAGAGGTTGGCGTTGCGCCGGTCCTCGGGGCGCGCGCCGTCCAGCCCGCTGATCGCCGCGTGCGACGCGATGACCGTCTCCAGCAGCTTCAGCCACGTCTCGTGGTCCTGGTCGCGGTAGAGCAGGGCCGCTTCACGGGTGACGGTGACGATGCCGTGGGGTGAGGTGAACTCGACGTAGGGCGAGGCGGTGAAGGTGTTCAGCGCGTCCTGGTAGCCGTCTTCGGTGGTGCGGCCGAGCCGGAAGGCGGGCATGCGGGTGGCGCCGGAGCGGAACTGCACCTCGGCTCGCTCGCCGTTCCCGGGCAGGCTCAGGTAGACCGGTCCGCCGTGCGGGTCGGTGACGGTGGTGGAGCCGTCGCGCAGGGTGTAGGAGCGGGGCGTCTTCACCTCGCCGTAGTAGTCCCAGGTCCCGATCCAGAGGGTGGGCAGCTTGCCGTCGATCGGTGTGACCTGGACGCGCAGGCCGGTGCCCGCCGGGACGTACAGGCCGGTGGGCGTGAGGTCGCTCGCGCGCAGCGCCTGGCCGAGCCGGAGCCGCTCGCTCTCGGCGGACGGCCGCGCGGTCACGGTGACGGTGGTGGCGGCGTCGCCCCACCGGGGCGCCGCCTGGGCCTGGGCGGACGCGGGCCGGGCGGGCTCCGCCGCCGCCGTGCGGGGAAGGACGGGCGCGGTGGCCAGGGCGGCCAGCGCGGTCGCGGCGGCCAGGCCGCTCAGGAGGGTGGGGGTGCTGAGGCGCATGGGCGTTCCTTGAGGTCGGGGGAGTCCTCGGAGGTTGCGCGTCATCATGTAAGCGTTTGCTATAGAAAGGCAAGACCTCGCCGCGTAGTAACACGTTTCCCCAGGTTTTGGCTGGTCGTAATCCAGTAAGCGATTACGCCTTACGGGGGCGGCGGCCACGCGGCGCCACCGAATCGCGGACGACGATGTGCGTGCCGAGCCGCATCAGGTTCGCCGCCGGGGCGCGCCACTCGTCGGCCTCGTCCTCGTCGGGCGTCACCATGCGGATCGCCTGGCGGCCCATCTCCTCCAGCGGGATGTGCACGGTGGTGAGCTTCGGCCGCATCTCCTGGGCGACCGGCACGTCGTCGTACCCCACGATCGAGACGTCGTCGGGAACGCGCAGCCCCGCCTCCTCCAGCGCCTGCACGGCGCCCGCCGCCACCAGGTCGTTGGCGGCGAAGACGGCGGTGAACTCGGTCGCGGACGCCAGCATCGCGCCCATCTCCCGGTAGCCGAAGCCCCGGCCGAACGCCCCGGTGCGCTCCAGCGCGGGATCGGGGTCGACGCCGCGCAGCCGCAGCGCCCGGTGGTAGCCCGCCAGGCGGTCGCGCGTGGTGGAGATCGCGGGCGGCCCGCCCAGGTAGAGGATCCGCTCGTGCCCCTGGTTCAGCAGGTGGTCGGTGATGGCGAACGCGCCGCCCTCGTTGTCGTACTCCACCACGGCGGTCGGCACCCCGCCGCCGAGCGCGGGACGCCCGCACAGCACCAGCTGGGAGTCGCGGGCCCGCAGCTCCTCGGCCCTGCGGGTGAGCTCGGCGGTGTAGGCCCGGTCGGCGACGCTGCCGCCGACCAGCACGACCGCGTCGGCCCGCTGCTCGTTGAGCAGGTCGACGAAGGCCAGCTCGCGCCGCGGATCGCCCTGGGCGCAGCAGACCAGGCACAGCCGTCCGGCCCGCGCGGCCTCGCGCTCCACGCCCCGGGCGATGAACGCGAAGAACGGGTCGACGATCTCGTTGACGATGATCCCGACCGTCCGGTTGGAGGATCCGGCCAGGGCGCGCGCGTGGGCGTTGACGACGTAGCCGAGCTCGCGCATCGCGTTCTCGACCCGCTCGCGGGTCGACGCGGCCACCGGATAGTTGCGGTTCAGCACGCGCGACACGGTCGCCGAGGACACGCCCGCGAGGGCCGCCACGTCCCTGATCGTCGCGTTCCGCTGCTCGGCCGCCTGCCGGGGACTCCGGGGCAATCCGCCACCTCCTTGTGGGTCGGAGCCTATTCGGTCGCTATCGGGTGCCGGGACGCTTCACGCGCTGCGTTCCAGATCTTCGGCGCGCACCGGGTGGCGCAGGTCCCGCCCGGACGCGACGCGGGCGATCTCGTCCACGGCCTCGGCGCCCAGCCGCGCGGTCTCGTTGCCGAGGGCGCCGGCCAGGTGCGGGGTGAGGAAGGCGTTGGGCAGGTCCCACAGCGGGTGCCCGGCGCGCAGCGGCTCGGGGTCGGTGACGTCGAGCACGGCGTCGAGGCGTCCGGCCGCCACGTGCTCGGTGAGCGCCTCGGTGTCGACCAGCGGGCCGCGCGCGGTGTTGACCAGCAGCGCGCCGTGCCGCATCAGCCCGAGCCTGCGCCGGTCGAGCAGGTGCCGCGTCTCGGGGGTCTGCGGTGCGTGGACGGTGACCACGTCGCTCGCCGCCATCAGCTGGTCGAGCTCGACCCGGGTGACGCCGAGCGCGGCGGCGTCGGCGTCGCCGACATAGGGGTCGTAGAGGAGGATGTCGGCGTCCAGGACCGCGTGCAGCAGCTCGATGACCCGGCGGCCGGTGCGGGACGCGCCGATCACCCCGATCGTCAGGCCCGCGGTGCCGATCCAGGGCCGGGTGCCCAGCTCGGCGGCGGTGCGGGCGGAGCGGCGCACCTCGAAGCGCCGCGCCAGCGGGAACGCGCGCTTGGCGCCCAGGATGATCGAGGCCAGCGTGAACTCGGCGACCGGGACGGCGTTGGCCGTCGCCGCCGACGACACCCGCACGCCCCGCTCGAACACCTCGGGCGCGAGGAAGGTCTTGACCGTTCCCGCCGCGTGGACGATCGTCCGCAGCCGCGGCGCCAGGTCGAGCACGGCCGCGTCGATCCGCGGGCATCCCCAGCAGGTCAGCAGCACCTCGGCCTCGGCCAGCGCGGCGGCCGCGCGGGCGGAGGTGAAGTCGTGCAGGACACCCGCCGGGTGCAGGTCGGCGACCTCCTCCAGGCGGGAGCGCACCGGAGCGGGGAACACCTCGTCGAGATATCCGGGCCCCATGGCCATCGCCGTTCGCGGGCGGTACGCGTCCGGCTCGGACGCGTCGCTCCCGGCGCGGGCCGTCGGATCGTCAGTGGTGCGCACCCTGCCTCCGATAGAAAACGGATACTACGAATCGCCTGAACGGTAGAGACCCAGTCAGGTGCACGTCAAGCCCGATGATCGACTCGCCACAACATGGACGTTTCATGAGAACCATTGACAGTTGAGGTAAACGGTTACTAGCTTGCGGCACCAGGAAACTCCGCAGTACCTGGCTGAACGGGATCTCGACCATGGCTGAATCAGCGCCCCCGCTGTCGCGCAGGCGACGGCGGTCCGAGCGCAGGGCGGCGCGTTCCTCGCCCCGCGCGGGCCGCCCTCGGCTCACCCTGTGGCAGCGCGTCAAGCGCGACCGGGTGATGCTCCTGCTCATGCTGCCGGGACTGCTGTATTTCGTGGTCTTCCACTACGTCCCGCTGCTCGGCTACGTCGTGGCGTTCCAGGACTACCAGCCCTACCTCGGCTTCACCGAGAGCGCCTGGGTGGGACTCCAGAACTTCTCGGCGGTCTTCGCCGAGGACGCGTTCTGGACCGCGGTCGGCAACACCCTGCAGATCGCGATCATCCAGCTGGTGTTCTTCTTCCCGGTGCCGATCCTGCTGGCGCTGCTGCTCAACAGCGTGGCCAGCGACCGGCTGCGCCGCTTCGTGCAGAGCGTGGTCTACCTGCCGCACTTCATCGGCTGGGTCATCATCGTCTCGATCTTCCAGCAGATCCTCGGCGGCACCGGTGTCGTGCCGAGCCTGCTGGGCGACATGGGCCTGCCCCGCTACGACATGATGTCCGACCCCGGCGCCTTCCCCTGGCTGCTCACCCTCCAGCTGATCTGGAAGGACGCGGGCTGGGGCACGATCATCTTCCTTGCCGCGCTGCTCAGCATCGACCAGCAGCAGTACGAGGCCGCCGCGATCGACGGCGCGAGCCGCTGGCGCCGGCTGTGGCACGTCACGCTGCCGGGCATCGCGCCGGTGATCGTGCTGCTGATGATCCTCAACCTGGGCCAGATCCTCACCGTCGGCTTCGAACAGGTCCTGCTCCAGCGGGACGCGGTCGGCCCGGACGCCGGTGAGGTCCTGGACACCTACGTCTACTTCAACGGCGTCAAGGACGGCCAGTGGGGCACCTCCGCGGCCGTCGGGCTGGTCAAGGCGATCATCGGGACCTCGCTCGTCCTGGGCGCCAACAAGATCGCCCACCGGTTCGGGCAGGAAGGGATCTACCGTGGCGCAGACCGTTGACACCCGGGGCGGCAAGGGCCGCCCGCCGTGGATGGAGAAGCCCAGCCGGCTGGGGGTGGCGGGCAAGGGCGTCGTCCTCACCGTGGTCGTCGCGGTCGTCGTCTACCCGTTCCTGGGGATCATCGGCACGAGCTTCGCGTCGCAGGCCGACATCGTCCGCGGCGGCGGGCTGGTGCTCTGGCCCGAGCACCCCACGCTGGACGCCTACAAGACGATCTTCACCGGCGACGTGGTCACCCGGGCCCTGATGGTCAGCATCGGGATCACCGTCCTCGGGACGCTGGCCAGCCTCACCGTCACGATCGCGATGGCCTACGGGCTGTCGCGCCGGGGCGTCACCGGCTCGCGGTTCATCCTGATGACGGCGCTGTTCACGATGCTGTTCAACCCCGGCATCATCCCGAACTTCCTGCTGATCAACGAGCTGGGGCTGTTCGACACCTACTTCGCGCTGGTGATGCCCACGCTGGTCAGCGCGTTCAACCTGGTCGTGCTGCGCTCGTTCTTCATGAACCTGCCGCAGGAACTGTTCGACGCCGCCCGGGTGGACGGCGCGGGCGACCTCCGCATCCTCGTCACGATCGTGATGCCGCTCTCCAAGGCGGTCATCGCGGTCATCAGCCTCTTCTACGCCGTCGCGTACTGGAACGCGTTCTTCAACGCGCTGCTCTACCTCAACGACGCCGAGAAGTGGCCGCTGCCCATGGTGCTGCGCACCTTCGTCCTCCAGGGCCAGAGCCTGTCGGGCGGCGTGTCCGGAGAGGCGACGGCGCCCCTTCAGGCCGTGCAGATGGCGGTTCTGGTCGTCGCCGTCGTCCCGATCCTGTGCGTCTACCCGTTCCTCCAGCGCTACTTCACCAAGGGCGTGCTCACCGGCGCCATCAAGGGCTGACCCGCTCCGGCCCTCCCTCAACCCGCCCGTCTCGTCCCTCCTCGGCTAGGAGACTCCTTGTGTCGACCCATGAACCCATCAACCGCAGAACGCTGCTCCGCCTGGGAGTAGGCGCCGGTCTCGGCGTGGCCGCGGCCCCGCTGCTGTCGGCCTGCGGCGGTGGCGGCGCCGCCGCGGGCAAGGCGGAGCGGTTCAGCGCCGCCCTGCTGCCGACCACCACCCCGCGCGACCTCGGCCTCAAGCCCGACCTGCCCGGCACGGCGGCGGGCGTCCCGCAGGGCTTCTACACCTACCCCAAGAATCTGGTCCGCTCCGTCCCCGGGACCCCGCTCGCGGGCGCGCAGACGATCAAGGCGTCGCTCCAGACGTTCTCGCCGCCCGCGCCCGGACGGTCCGGCAACGCCGCGTGGAAGGCCATCGAGGAGCGGCTGGGCTGCAAGGTCGACGTCACCGCCGTCCCGGCCGACGACTGGCCCACCAAGTTCTCCACGATGGTCGCCAGCGGCGACATCGCCGACATCTTCATGTGGCCCGAGACCGGCGGCGTCAGCAACAAGGCCGCCTTCCTCGACGCCAAGTGCGCCGACCTCACACCGCACCTGTCCGGCGACAAGGTCAAGTCGTATCCGAACCTGGCGGCGCTCCCGCGCACCGCATGGCTCGACTGCGTCTTCGGCGGCAAGCTCTACGCCGTCCCGATCACCCGGACCGGCAGCGGCGGCGCGGGCTTCTACCGGCACGACCTGTTCGCCAAGGCCGGTGTCACCCGGCTCGACCAGATCACCGACGTCGACCGGTTCTTCGAGCTGTGCAAGCAGCTCACCCGGCCCAAGGACGGCGTCTACGCGATCATGGCGAGCGTCCTGCAGCTGATGGCCATGTCGCACGGCGCCCCGTACTACTGGCGGCTGGACGAGAAGGCGGGCAAGTTCACCGTCGACCTGGAGACCCCCGAGTACCGGGCCGCCGTGGAGATGGCCCGCAAGCTGCACGAGGCGGGCTGCTACTACCCGGGCTCGGTCTCCATGACCAACGCCCAGAAGGCCCAGTACACCGACCTGTTCAAGAACGGCAAGGCCGCGATGGTCTACGACGGCCTGCCCAACTACCTCAACCCGACCACCGGCTACATCGACTCGATGGCGCAGATCGACGCCGGGTTCGACGTGCGTCCGATGGTGCCCGTTGGAAGCAAGGCCGTGACCTGGGCCGACAACACCACGCTGCGGCAGGTCCACATCAAGAAGGCCCCGGACGCCCGAGTCAAGCAGCTCCTGCAACTCGCCAACTTCGCGGCGGCGCCGTTCGGCACCGAGGAGTACACGCTGATCCAGTACGGGGTCGAGGGCGTCGACCACCGGCGCGACGGCGAGGGCAACCCGATCCTCACCAAGCAGGGGAGCCAGGACATCGCCGTCCCCTGGAAGATGCTCGCCTCGCCGCTCCCGGTCGTCTACAGCGCGGGCAAGCGCGACGCCGTCCGGCACCAGCACGAGGCCCAGTCGAAGATGATCCCGATGATGGCCCCCAACGCGATCGCGGGCCTCACCTCGCCCACCTGGGACTCCAAGGGCCTGGGCAGCCTGCACACGCTGAAGGCCGACGGTCTCAAGGACATCATCTCCGGCCGCAAGCCGATGTCGGCCTACGACTCCCTGGTCAAGGAGTACCTGAGCAAGGGCGGCGAGAAGTGCCGCGCCGAATTCCAAGAAGCCCTCCAGAAGGGATAGGTCCATGCCCCCCAAGCACGGCCTCGTCAGCGCCCTGGCCACGGCCACCGCAGCCGCCTGCCTCGGCGTAGCCCTGGAGGCGACCGCGACCGCGGCGCCCCGCGACCCCCGGCCCGGCGCCCCCGGCGTGGGCGACCCCCTCTTCCCGACGCTCGGCAACGGCGGCTACGACGTCCAGAACTACGACCTCGCGTTCGACTTCACCCCCGGGACGTACGCGTTCACCGGCACGGTGAAGATCAAGGCGACCGCGACCCATGACCTGTCCTCCTTCAACCTGGACACCGACGGCCACACGATCGAGTCGGTCACCGTCGACGGCGACGCCGCCGAGTGGGCGCTGAGCGCGGGCCAGAGCGGCCAGGAACTCACCGTCACCCCCGACGAGGCGCTGCGCCGCCACCGCTCGTTCACGGTGACTGTCGCCTACCGGGGCAACGGAAAGGACCCGCGCAGCGGCCTGTCCGGGTGGCGGTACATCAGCGACGGCGGCTTCGTCTCGGCCGTCCAGGCGTCGCGGGCCGACACCTTCGCCCCCGTCAACGACCACCCGTCCGACAAGGCGACCTGGTCGTTCCACCTCACCGCGCCCGAGGGCTGGACGGCGGGCGCCAACGGCGACCTGACCGGCACCCGTCCGGCGGGCGAGGGCAAGACGACCTGGGACTTCCGGCTGAAGTCGCCGATGGCGCCCGAGCTGATGGGCATCTCGGTCGCCAAGCAGACCTATCTGCGCTCGAAGGGGCCGAACGGCGTACGGCTGCGGCACCTGGTCCCCTCCGACCAGGTCGAGAAGTACCGGCCGATCACCGAGGAGACCGGCCCGCAGATGGTGTGGCTGGAGCGCAAGCTCGGCGCCAGGTTCCCCTTCTCCACCTATGGCGTCCAGATCGTGCGCGACGGCTACGGCGACGCGCTGGAGAACCAGACCCTCTCCCTGTTCGGACCCAACTGGTTCACCCGCCCCACCTACTCGATCACGATGGTCCACGAGCTGGCCCACCAGTACTTCGGCGACTCGGTGACGCCCAAGAACTGGCAGCAGGCCTGGCTGAACGAGGGCCCGGCGACCTACTTCGGCGTCCTGTGGGGCGACGAGCACGGGCTGGCCGACCTCGACGCGAAGATGAAGGCCGCCTACACCAAGCTCGAAACCGTCCGGAAGACCGACGGGCCGCCAGGAAAGCCCAAGGGCCTGGGCGGGTTCAACATCTACGACGGCGGCGCGCTCGTCCTGTACGCGCTGCGCGCCCAGGTCGGCGACGCCGACTTCGACGCGATCCTCAAGGCGTGGGTGCACAGGTTCCGCGACGGCAACGCCGACAGCGAGGACTTCATCGACAACGCCGTGCGCACGACGGGCGACGCGTCCCTGCGTCCCTTCCTCGAAGGCTGGCTCTACGGACTGGAGAACCCCCCGATGCCCGGACGCCCGGATTGGAAGCAGGCATGAGGCGCCTCAGCGTCGCCGTCGCCGTGGCGGGGGCCGTGGTCGCGGCTCTGGCCGCCCCGGTCTCGGCCGCGGGCCCGAAGGTCTACCACGCCGCGCCGCACGGAACCGGCCCCGCCTGCAGCGCGCACCGTCCGTGCTCCCTGACCGCCGCGCGCGACAAGGTGCGCGGGGCGCTGGCCGGAGGCATGGACCGCGACGTCGTCGTCCGGCTCGCGGGCGGCGTCTACACCCTGGACGCGCCGCTCACGCTCGGCGCGGCCGACTCGGGACGCGGCGGCGCCACGGTCACCTGGACGGCCGAGCCCGGCGCCCGGCCCGTGCTCTCCGGCGGCAGGGCCGTCACCGGATGGCAGCCCGCGGCGAACGGCCGCTGGACCGCCAAGGCCCCGGACGGGGTCACCCCGCGCCAGCTCTTCGTCAACGGCGAGCGCGCCGTCCGCGCGCGTGGCGACGCCTGCGAGGCGAAGGTCTGCGACGCGACCAAGACCGGGATGACCGGGGCGAAGGCCAGCGGTGTCGCGTCCTGGGCCAAGCCGACCGCGGCCGAGGCCGTGATCCGCGTGCGCTGGCGCAACTACCACTGCCGGATCGCCGGGGTGAACGGCGACACCCTCACCTTCGCCCAGCCCTGCTGGACGAACTCGGCGAGCGGCACCAACCGCACCGGCCCGTTCTGGGACAGCACCACGGTCGACTCCGCCAAGTACGACGGCGTCTCCTACTTCGAGAACGCCCCCGAACTCCTGGACCGGCCCGGCGAGTTCGCCTGGGACCCGGACGCGCGCACCGTGACCTACCTGCCGCGTCCTGGCGAGGACATGCGGCACGCCGCCGCCGTCGCCCCCGCCGCCGAGCGTCTCGTCGCGCTCGACGGGGCGCACGACGTCCGGCTGTCCGGCCTGGCCTTCGCCCATGCCGCCTATCGCCAGCCCGACACCGACGAGGGCTATGCCGGGACGCAGGCGGGCCTCACTCTGACCGGTGCCACCGGGCCCGCCGACCACGCGGGCCGGTACTACACCAAGCCGTCCGCCGCCGTCACCGTGCGCGGCGGCCGGAACGTGCGGATCGACCGCGCCGCGTTCACGCGGCTCGGCGGGGCCGGGGTGATCCTGGAGGCCGGAACCCGGGACTCCACGGTCACCCGCTCCACGTTCCACGACCTCTCGTCCGGGGCGGTGTACGTGGGCGACCTGGAGCCCATGCCCGAGCCCGAGCTGCGCGGCGAGCGGAACACGGTCTCGTACAACACCATCCACGAGACCGGTGTCGAGTACACCGACTCGGTCGCGGTCTGGGCGGGCTACGAGGCCGGTCTGAAGGTCGAGCACAACACCCTCGACCGGCTCCCGTATTCGGGGATCTCGGTCGGCTGGGGCTGGAACCAGCCCGAGGCGCAGAAGTCCGTGCTGCGCGACAACAAGATCACCGCCAACCGCATCACCAACGCCATGCTGGTCGAGCACGACCAGCACGACGGCGGCGCGATCTACACCCAGGGCGCCCAGCCCGGCACGGTCATCAGCGGCAACTACATCAACCGCTCCGCGTACGGGAACAACGAGCGCGACGGCAACGGCGTCTACCTCGACGAGCAGTCCTCGCACATCGTCGTCGAGCGGAACGTCATCACCCGGGTCGGCTACAAGTGGGTGTCCAACTGGGCCGACTACGGCGTCCAGAACACCGCCCGCGGCAACTGGACCGACACCGAGGCCCCCGCCCTGTCCGGCACCGGCTCCACCATGACGGGCAACCACGCCCGGCTCGACCGGCTCCCGGCCGAGGCCCTCGCGGTCGCCGGTGCGGCGGGCGCCGCACCCGGGCCCGTCGAGCAGCTGCGGCCCGACCTCGCCCGCTCCGGGACGGCCTCGCAGTCGTCCACCGACGGCGCGGCGGGCGCCGCGCTCGGCAACGACGGAAACACCGTCACCGACACCCGGACGCTCGCCGAGCCGGGCGCCTGGTGGCAGGTCGACCTCGGCGGGTCCCGGTCGATCGGGCAGGTCGAGATCTGGAACGCGGCCTCGATGGCGACCGCCGGGTTCGAGGTGCAGATCGCCGAGAACGCCGACTACACCGGCGCCACCACCGTGCGCGTGACCGGTGCCGCGCTGCGCCCGACCCTGGTCGACACCCGCGCGACGGGGCGCTACGTCCGGATCAAGCTGGCCGGCACGGGACGGGTCGCCCTGGCGGGCGTGGCCGTCCACCCGTAGAAAACCCCGGCCCTCCCCGCGTCCGCGCGGGGAGGGCCCTTCCCCGGAAGGACCGATGAACGACCTCCGCCTCGGCGTCCTCGGCCTCGGCCTGCGCGCCACCCTCGCCACCACCGCGCACCGGCCGGGCTCCGGCGCGCGCGTCACCGCCGTCGCCGACCCCGACCCGGCCGCCCGCGCGGCCGCCGCCCGGCTGTTCCCCGGCGCGCGCGTCGTCGCCGACCACCGCGCGGTGATCGAGGACGACGCGATCGACGCGATCATGGTCGTCACCCCCGACCACACCCATGCCGAGCTGGCCTGCCAGGCGCTGCGGGCGGGACGGACCGTCCTGGTCGAGAAGCCGCTGGAGATCACCGTCGAGGGCTGCGACGCCATCCTGCGGACCGCGCGCGAGACCGGGAGCCGCCTGTACGTCGGCCACAACATGCGCCACATGCCGGTCGTCCGGCTGATGCGCGACCTGGTCGCCCGGGGCGACATCGGCGAGGTCAAGTCGATCTGGGTCCGGCACTTCGTCGGCCACGGCGGCGACTACTACTTCAAGGACTGGCACGCCGAGCGCCGCTTCTCCACCGGCCTGCTGCTCCAGAAGGCCGCGCACGACCTCGACGTGCTGCACTGGCTCGGCGGCGGCTACACCACCACCGTCCAGGCCCTGGGCGACCTGATGGTCTACGGCGGCCTCGACGCCAGGCGCGCCCCGGGAGAGCCCAAGACCGCCGACTGGCTCGACTACGGCGGCAACTGGCCGCCCCGCAGCCAGCGCGCGCTCAACCCCGTGATCGACGTCGAGGACGTCTCGGTGCTGAACGCCCGCCTCGGGAACGGGGTGCTGGTCGCCTACCAGCAGTGCCACTTCACGCCCGACTACTGGCGCAACTACACCGTCATCGGCGACGCGGGCCGCCTGGAGAACTTCGGCGACGGCCCCGGCGGCGTGGTCAAGGTCTGGAACTCCCGCCGCTCGGGCTACCGGGAGGACGCCGACGCCGTCCACCCGATCCCGGACGCCGACGATGCCGGGGGCCACGGCGGCGCCGACCCGCTGCTGGTGGACGAGTTCGTCCGCTTCGCCCGCCATGGCGGGCCGACCGACACCTCGCCGGTCGCGGCCCGGATGAGCGTCGCCGCCGGGTTCCAGGCCACCGCGTCCCTGCGGGCGGGCGGCGTTCCCCTGGAGGTCCCGCCGCTGGACGCGGACCTCGCCGGTTACTTCGAGCGCGCTCAGGTGCCCGTCTGAGGAGCGTCCGCGATCGTCCGCCCGATCGCGCGCAGGAGTCCGGGCGCGCGGTCGATGGCCTCCTGGAGGCTCCCGGCCGCCTCGAGGAGGCTGTGCCCGGACACGATCCCATGCTCACGCAGCACCGCCCCGGCAACACTCACCCTTCCCGCCACGAGCGTCACCGGGACCCCGGCCTCGCGCGCCAGCGCGGCGGCCGCCACGGGCGCCTTGCCGCGCAGCGACTGCGCGTCGAAGGACCCCTCACCGACCACACACAACCGCGCACCCCGCAACGCCTCCGCGAGCCCAAGCTCCGACACCACCAGCTCGGTCCCGTTCCGCCGCCGCGCCCCCAGCACCGCCAACGCCGCGAACCCCGCCCCACCCGCCGCCCCAGCCCCCGCAGCGGCAACATGATCGGTGCCCGTCGCCTCGGAGATGAGGGCGGCCCAACGGCGCAGTGCGGCTTCGAGGGCCTGTACCTGGGCGGGGGTGGCGCCCTTTTGGGGGGCGAAGACGGTGGCGGCGCCTTCGGGGCCGAGGAGGGGGTTGTCGACGTCGCTGGCCAGGACGATCCCGGCCTCGCGCAGGCGGGGGTCGAGGTCGCGCAGGTCGAGGGAGGTCGCATCGCTCAGGGCGGCGCCGCCGAAGGCGATCTCCTCGCCGTCGGAGCGCGTGATCCGGGCGCCGAGGGCCTGGAGGAGGCCGGCGCCCCCGTCGGTCGAGGCGCTGCCGCCGACGGCCAGGACGATCTCGGTGCAGCCCAGGTCGAGCGCGCGGGCGATCAGCTGCCCGGTTCCGTAGGTCGTGGCGGTCAGGGGCGCGCCGTCCGGGTCGTCCACCAGGTCGAGGCCCGAGGCCTGGGCCAATTCCACCACGGCGCGGTGGCCGCGGACGGCGAAGGCGGCCCGCACCCTCGCCCCCGTCGGGCCCAGGACGTCGGCGTGTACGGGGGAGTAGCCCGCCGTGAGCAGCGCTTCGACGGTTCCCTCGCCGCCGTCCGCGAGGGGGATCTCCACCACGCTCAGTTCGGGGTCCGCCGCGCGCAGGCCACCGGCCAGCCATGCGCACGCCTCGCGCGCGGTGGCCGAGCCCCGGAACTTGTCCAGGCAGACGACCACAGGGCCGCTCGTCATGCTCGCCTCCGCTTGGAAATCGATTTCCGCATACTAGGATCGGGCTCTGCCGTGAGTCAAGGAGGGGTCGTGACCGAGGAACGGGTCGTCCTGCTCCAGGACGTCGCAGCCCGGGCGGGGGTTTCGCCCGCCACGGCGTCCCGGGTGCTCGGCCAGGGGAGCGGACGCCGGGTGGGCGAGGAGCTGCGGCGCCGGGTGGAGCGCGCCGCCCAGGAGCTCGGCTACACGGCCAACTCCCATGCCAGGGCGCTGTCGCGGACCTCGTCCGACCTGGTGGGGCTGGTCGTCCACGACGTCGCCGACCCCTACTTCGCCACCGTCGCCACCGGGGTCATGAAGGTGGCCGCCGACCGCGGCCTGCTCGTGCTGATGGCCAGCACCTTCCGCGACCCGGAGCGCGAGATCGAGTTCGTCACCGCGCTGCGCGGCCAGCGGGTGCGGGCCATCGTGCTGGCGGGCAGCCGGGTGACCTCCCGCGATCTCAACGACCGGCTGCGGCTGGAGGTCGGGCGCTTCCAGGCGGCCGGGGGCCGGGTCGCGGTCATCGGGCAGGATCTGCTGGGGACCGACGCCGTCCTGCCCGACAACCGCGGCGGCGCCAAGGCGCTGGCCGAGGCCCTGCTGGGCCTGGGGCACCGGAGGTTCGCCGTGCTCGGCGGCGAGCGCGCGCTGGTCACCGCGCGCGAACGGGTCGCGGGGTTCCTGGGGCCGATCAAGGCCGCCGGGCTGTCCGCCGAGGTCGTCTACTCGTCGTTCGACCGGGACGGCGGCCGCGCGGCCACCGAGCGGCTGGCGGCGTCCGGAGACCTTCCGACCTGCCTGTTCGCCGTCAACGACGTGATGGCGATCGGCGCGGTGGCGGCCCTGCGCGAGCTCGGGGTCGCGGTGCCGGGCCGGGTGTCGGTGGCCGGGTTCGACGACATCGAGGCCGTGCGCGACCAGGTCCCCGCGCTGACGACGGTGCGCCTGCCCCAGCGGTACATGGGGGAGCGGGTGCTCGAACTGGCCCTCTCCGACGCGGCGGGCAGGCAGCCGACGCTGCTCACGGTGCCGGGCGAGGTCGTCCTGCGCGCCAGCACCGCGGCCCCGTAGGCGGGCCCTCTCCCTTGACGGTCGTTCGGCCCGTCGTCTACTTTCTTGGAAATCGCTTTCCAAGGAGAGATCCGTGCGCTCTATCGACGTGATCATGAACGGTGTGACGGGGCGGATGGGATACCGCCAGCACCTGGTGCGATCGGTCCTGGCGATCCGCGAGCAGGGCGGCGTCGCGCTGGCCGACGGCTCGCGGATCATGCTGGAACCGATCCTGGCGGGCCGCAACGAGGCCAAACTCCGGGAAATCGCTGACCGCCACGGCATCGCCCGCTACACCACCGACGTGGCGTCGGCACTGGGCGACGGGGCCGGAATCTACTTCGACGCCCAGGTCACCCCCGCGCGGGAGAAGGCGATCCTCGCGGCCATCGGCGCGGGCTGGCACGTCTACACCGAGAAGCCCACCGCCGAGTCCACGCGCGGAGCGCTCGGGCTGGCGCGGGCCGCCGCCGAGGCGGGCGTCCGCGACGGCGTGGTCCACGACAAGCTCTACCTTCCCGGGCTGCTCAAGTTGCGGCGGCTGCTGGACGCCGGCTTCTTCGGCCGGGTCCTGTCGGTGCGCGGCGAATTCGGCTACTGGGTGTTCGAGGGCGGCTGGCAGCCCGCGCAGCGGCCGAGCTGGAACTACCGCAAGGAGGACGGCGGCGGCATCACCAGCGACATGTTCTGCCACTGGAACTACGTCCTGGAGAACCTGTTCGGCCCCGTGGAGGCGGTGACGGCCAAGGTCGTCACGCACATCCCCACCCGCGTCGACGAGCGCGGAGCGGAGTACGCGGCCACCGCCGACGACGCCGCCTACGGGATCTTCGAGCTGGCGGGCGGGGTCGTCGCGCAGTTCAACTCGTCCTGGGCCGTGCGCGTGCACCGCGACGAGCTCCTGGAGCTCCAGGTCGACGGCACCGAGGGCAGCGCGGTCGCCGGGCTGCGGCGGTGCCGGACGCAGCACCGCGCGAACACGCCCAAGCCCGTGTGGAACCCCGACCTCCCGGCCACGGAGCGGTTCCGCGACCAGTGGCTCGAAGTCCCCGACAACGCCGAGTTCGACAACGGCTTCAAGGCGCAGTGGGAGCAGTTCGTCCGGCACGTGGTCGACGGGGAGCCGCACGCCTACGACTTCCTGTCCGGAGTGCGCGGGGTGCAGCTCGCCGAGCTGGGGTTGCTCTCGTCGGCCGAGGGACGCCGCGTCCCGGTTCCGGTGGTGACCCTGTGACCGCCTCGCTCTGGCTGCCCGACGAGGACGGCGGCGCCGTCCACACGCTCGGCGCCCCCGCCGACTGGACGCCGCCGCCCGGCCCGCCGCGCTCCCGCGTGGCCTACGCCGCGGCCCACGTCGTCGCCGACCCTTGGGGCGACAACGTCCCCGGCGCGCCCGCCGCGATCGACTGGGACACCACGCTCGCGTTCCGGCGGCACCTGTGGAGTCACGGGTTCGGAGTCGCCGACGCGATGGACACCGCGCAGCGCGGCATGGGGCTGGACTGGGCGGCGACCACCGAGCTGATCCGGCGCAGCGCCGCCGAGGCCCGCTCGGTCGGGGGCCGGATCGCCGTCGGGGTGGGCACCGACCAGGGCGATGCCCCGTCCACGCTCACCGGCATCGCGGACGCCTACCTGGAGCAGCTCGCCGTGGCCGAGGACGCGGGCGCGACCGTGATCGTCATGGCGAGCCGGGCGCTGGCCGCTGCGGCCCGGGGCCCCGACGACTACCTGGAGGTCTACCGCCGGGTGCTGGGCCAGACGTCCGGACGCGTGATCCTGCACTGGCTCGGCGAGATGTTCGACCCCGCCCTGCGCGGCTACTGGGGCCACACCGACCTGGAGGCCGCGACCGCGACGTTCCTCGACCTGGTCACCGAGCACGCGGCCCGTGTGGACGGCGTGAAGGTCTCGCTCCTGGACGCCGGCCACGAGGTGGCGCTGCGCCGCGCGCTGCCCGCCGGTGTGCGCCTCTACACCGGCGACGACTTCCACTATCCCGAGCTGATCCGCGGGGACGACGAGGGACACTCGGACGCGCTGCTGGGCATCTTCGCGGCGATCGCGCCGGTGGCGTCCCGCGCGCTGGCCGCCCTCGACCGGGACGACCCGGCGACCTACGACGCCCTGCTCGCGCCGACCGTCCCGCTGGCGCGGCAGGTCTTCTCCGCCCCGACGCGCTTCTACAAGACCGGGATCGCCTTCCTGGCCTGGGTCGCGGGGCTCCAGCCCGCGTTCGTGATGGTGGGCGGGCTGCAATCGGGACGCGGCGTCCTGCATCTGGCGCGGACGTTCCGGCTCGCCGACGCCGCCGGGCTGCTGCCCGACCCCGACCTGGCCGCCGCCCGGATGCGCGCCCTGCTCGACACCGCCGGGCTGGGCCGATGAACGCGCTGCGCCGCTTCTCCCTGAACCAGAAGACCATCGACCGCTGGACCCTGCGCCAGGCGGTCGACGGATGCGCCGCCGCCGGGGTGGAGGCCATCGGTCTGTGGCGCGAACCCGTCCACGACCACGGCCTGCGGGCGGCCGCGAAACTGGTGCGGGACGCCGGACTCCGCGTCTCGTCCCTGTGCCGGGGCGGGTTCTTCACCGGGGAGTGGGCCGGAGCGCTCGACGACAACCGCCGCGCCATCGACGAGGCCGCCGAGCTGGGGGCCGCCTGCCTGGTCCTGGTCGTGGGCGGCCTGCCGCCGGGCTCGCGCGACCTGCCGTCCGCCCGGTCCCGGGTCGCGGACGCGATCGCCGAGCTGGCCCCGTACGCGGCGGCGCGGTCCGTCCGGCTGGCCCTGGAGCCGATGCACCCGATCTACGCGGCCGACCGGGGCGTCCTGTCCACCCTCGCCGACGCCCTCGACCTGGCCGAGCGGTTCCCCGCGCAGACCGTCGGCGTCGCGGTCGACTCCTTCCACACCTGGTGGGACCCCGCGCTGGCCGCGCAGGTCGTCCGAGCGGGCGACCGGATCGCGAGCGTCCAGCTGGCCGACTGGATCACCCCGCTGCCGCCCGACGCGCTGCTGGCGCGCGGCATGCTCGGCGACGGCCACATCGACCTGCGCGGCTTCGTCGCCCTCACCGACTCCGCCGGTTACGACGGCGACCTCGAAGTGGAGATCTTCAACGCGGACGTCTGGGCCGCCGACGGCGACACCGTCCTGGCCACCGTCCGCGACCGCCTCCTCCGGCACGTCCTCGGCTGAACCGGTCTACAGCAGGGCCTCAGCCAGACGGGCCCAGTCGGCGCGGGGAGAGGCGGCGAGGTCCGCGCCGAGGACCTGGACGCAGACGGTGTCGCATACACCATGTATGTGAACCAGGTGGCCGTGACGGAGTCGGCCGAGGAGTACACCCGCGACTGATACGGCGCGTTCGCCGTCCCGATGGCGCTCACCAGCCCCCCTCGCTCCCTAGCGGAGGGTCACCGGGAGCTCGACCAGCCCGTGGAAGGTGGACGAGTCGCGCCACTGGACGGGCGCCTCGGTCAGCGCCATCCGGGGGAAGCGGTGGAACAGGCGGGTCAGCGTCTCGCCCACCTCCACCCGGCTCAGGGCGGCGCCCAGGCAGTAGTGCGCACCGGCGCCGAAGGCGAGGTTGGGAGCCGGGTCGCGGGTCAGGTCGAGCCGGTCGGGGTCGGGCAGGCGGCGGGGGTCGCGGGCGACCTCGTCCAGCCGGATCAGCACGGCCTCGCCCGCCCGGACGCGGTGCCCGGCGATGTCGTGGTCGGTCTGGGCGACGCGGCCGACCAGCTTGACCGAGCCGTGCACCCGCATCAGCTCGGCCATCGCCCGGTCGGGGTCGGTGAGGAACTGCTCGCGGCGCTCGGGGGCGCCGAGCACGGCGTAGGTGCCGTTGGTGATGAGGTTGGCGGTGGTCTCGTGGCCCGCGGCCAGCAGCAGGAGGCAGGTGGCCAGGACCTGCTCCAGGGTGGGCCCGTCCGGCGTGGTCAGCATCGCGCTGATGAAGTCGTCGCCCGGCCGGACGCTCCGCTCGGCGATCAGCGGGGTGAGGAACAGCGCCAGCTCGGCGGACGCGGCGATCCCGGCGCGCAGGTCGCCGGGCGTCGGGTTGACCTCCAGCAGGCGGAACAGGTCCGGCGTCAGGTCGCGGAACAGCCGGGCGCCGTCCAGGCCCGCGTCGAGCAGCTCGGTGATGACCGCCAGCGGGACGAGCTGGCCGACATCGGCGAGGATCTCGGCCTCGTCCTGGTCTTCGAGCCCGGCCAGGACGCTCTCGACGATCGCGGCGACCCTCGGGCGCAGCCGCTCGATCGCGCGCGGGGTGAAGGCCGGGCTGAGCAGCGAGCGCAGCCGCGTGTGGTCGGGCGGGTTCATGAAGACCAGCGCGGCGTTGGGCATGTCGCGCATCTCCGGCGGCGCGAGCGGGTTGTCGCTCGGGTCGCTGCTCCAGCCCTGGCCGCGCAGCACCTGTGACGCCTCGGCGTACCCGCTGATCACATGGGAGTTCAGGGCCGCGTCCCAGCGGACGGCCTCAGTGGCTGAGGTGAGCATGGATGTCCCCTTTGTCGGGTCGCGGGCCGGACGCCCTGTCCGCCATGAAGGCGGCGTGGAGCTCGCCGTAGTGGGTTTCGGGCGGGCTGCCGTTGCCCCACTCCCGCCAGATGCTCCCCCAGTAGCCGGTCGCCTTCAGGGTGCCGAGGACCGCGGTCATGCCCAGGTCGATCCGGCTGAGCAGGACCATGTCCGACTCGAAGTCGACCTCGCGGATCACGTCCCGATACGGACCGTTGAGCGAGAGCCCGGCCTGGATGACCGAGGAGGCGTACTCCTCGGTGAAGGTGAACGGCTGCTCGGCCGTGGTGGGAACCAGCATCTCGGCGTGCCAGGCCATCAGGTCTTCGGGGGCGACGCCGGAGTCGGCGCCGATGATCCCGCGCTCGACGAACAACCGGTGCAGCAGCCGGGCGTCGCCGTCGACGATCGCGCCGATGCTGCCGCGCAGCCCGTCGATCTGCTCGCGCGTGAACCGCTTGACGCAGCCGTAGTCGAGGAAGGTGACCGTGCCGTCGTCGTGGAAGAGGTAGTTGCCGGGGTGCGGGTCGGCGTTGAACACGTGGAACTCGTAGATGCTGCCCAGGCAGAACCGGTAGATCGCCTCGCCCCACTGGTCGTGCAGGTCCTGGCCGCACGCCAGGGCCTCGCTCCAGCGCATCCCCGTCACCAGATCGCTGGTCAGCACGCGGCCGGTCGACAGCTCGTCGTGGACCTCGGGGACCCGGATGAACGGGTGCCCCCGGTAGATGTCGGCGAACAGGCGCTGGTTGGCGGCCTCGTTGACGTAGTCGAGCTCCTCGGCGATGCGGGCGCTCACCTCCTCGGCCATCGCGCGGACGTCGACGCTCGTGCTCCCGCCCGGGATCGCCGACTGCATCAGGCGGAAGAACGTCGCCAGCAGCTCGGTGTTGGCCAGGTCGTCGCGGATCGCCTTGTCGACGCCGGGGTACTGCACCTTCACCGCGACCCGGCGGCCGTCCGGCAGCGTCGCGGCGTGCACCTGGCCGATCGACGCGGCGGCCAGCGGCTCGGTGTCGATCTCGGCGAACAGCTCGGTCAGCGGCGCGCCGAGCTCGGCCTCGATCCGCTCCCTGACCAGGTCGAAGGGCATCGGCGGGGCGTCGTCCTGGAGCCGGGCGAACGCGTTGCGGTAGACGTCCTGGAACTCGGCGGGCAGGCCCACCTGCGGCGAGGCGAACGAGAAGATCTGCCCCGCCTTCATCAGCACGCCCTTGGAGTGCCCGAGGCGCTCGGCGTAGCGCTCGGCCGTCCTGCGGTGGAACTCGGCCTTGGCGTCGCCGCCGCGCAGCGAGGCGATGACGGCCTCGCCCGCCGTCCGCCCGGCCATCCCGACCAGTGGCGCGGTGCGGCGCACCCGTCCGCCCCGGACTTTCGGTCCTTCGCTCATCCCTGCCCCCAAAAAAGTGGACCCTTAGGCCTCCTCAGTGTTTACTTAGGAGCATGACGACGTCAACCCGAGACCGGATCCTCGATGTCGCGATGGGGCTTTTCGGTGAGTTCGGCTACCGGGGCACGAGCGTCGCCCGCATCGAGAAGGCCGTCGGCCTCACCCCCGGCGCCGGCGGCCTGTACCACCACTTCCGCACCAAGGAGGAGCTGCTCGCCGCGGGCATCGAACGGCACCTCTCCAGGCTGGAGGCCCTGCGCGACATCCAGCGGGCCATCGGGCCGCTGGACGACCCGCGCGCCGAGCTGACCCTGGTCGCCCGCTACACGCTGGCCGAGTTCGACCGCGAGGCCGAGCTGGTGCGCATCCTGGCCGCCGAGTCGCGCGCGCGGCCAAGCCTGCTGGACGACGCCGTCCGCCAGATGTTCACCAGCACCAACGAGCGGTTCGCCGAATGGCTGTGCGAGCGCGGGCTGAGCCCGGAGCGGGCGCAGGCCGTCACCGCGGTGGGGCTCGGCGCGCTGACCTCGCACCGGCTGATGGGCATCCTGCTCGTCCCGGCGGCGCCCTGCGTGGACGACGAGGCGTTCGTCGAGACGTGGGTCGAGATGGTGCTCGCGATGATCGGCGCGGACGCCACGCCCTAGCACTTCGCTCGACCGCCTTAGCCCCGCGCGCGATTGCGTTAACTAATCGGGGGAAGCGAAGCCGAAGGCGAGCTTCCCCCGGTTAGATCGCGGAGCGATGCAGCAATCGCAAAATCGCGGTCAGCGGAGCGAGCCGCCAGGCGAGCGCAGCTGGGCCGGGATTTAGGTCAACACAGCGCCGTCCTTGAGCTCCAGGACGCGGTCCGCCTCCGAGAGCAGCGTCCGGTCGTGCGTGGCGACCAGCACGGTGACGTCCTCGTCGCGGACGACCCCGTGCAGCAGCGGCATCAGCGACTTGGCGGTCTCGGAGTCGAGCTGGCCGGTGGGCTCGTCGGCGAGGATGAGCCGGGGCCGGTTGGCCAGGGCGCGGGCGATCGCGACGCGCTGGCGCTGGCCGCCGGACATCTCGCCCGGACGCTGGGCGGCGTGGTCGGCCAGACCCACCAGGGCCAGCAGCGTCCGCACCCGCTCGTCCCGCTCGGCCGGGGCGGTGCGGGCCAGGCGCAGCGGCACCTCGACGTTCTCGGCCGCCGTCAGCGCGGGGAGCAGGCCGTGCGACTGGAAGACGAAGCCGATGACCTCGCGCCGCAGCCGCAGCAGCGCGCTCTCGTCCAGCGCCCCGACCTCCTGGCCCTCGATCTCGACGGTCCCGTCGTCGGGCGCGTCCAGGCCGCCGATCAGGTTCAGCAGCGTGGTCTTGCCCGAGCCCGAGCGGCCCTCGATGGCGATCAGCTCGCCCGGGGCCGCGGTGAAGGTGACCCCGCGCAGGGCCCGGACCTCGCTGCGGCCGGACTTGTAGGTGCGGGTGAGGTTCGCCACGGTGAGCATGGTCATCGCCTTTCGGTGCCGTCCGGCCAGACGCCGAGGTGGTCGGTCTCCAGGGTGAGCCGGACGCGGTCCTTCATCCCGAGGCTCTCGGTGAACTCCCGAGGCAGCTGCACGCGGCCCGCCCGGTCCAGCACGCTGTACTCCTCGCGCGCGCCGCCCTCGCCCGAGGGCCGCCGGATCTCGGTGCTGGTGCGGCCGTCGCGGATGCGGACCGTCCGGTCGACGCGCTCGGCGACCTCGTCGTCGTGCGTCACCACCACCGTGGTGGTGCCGAGTTCGCGGTTGACCTCGCGC
Organism: Spirillospora sp. CA-294931; assembly: GCF_050946795.1. Classification (GTDB taxonomy): domain Bacteria; phylum Actinomycetota; class Actinomycetes; order Streptosporangiales; family Streptosporangiaceae; genus Spirillospora. Next base: position 7,666,384 of record NZ_CP192006.1, on the reverse strand, counting down.
AGCGCCTCGAAGACCTCCAGCGAGCCGGTCGTGTCGAGCTCGCCGGTGGGCTCGTCGGCCAGCAGCACGCTGGGCGAGTTGGCCACCGCGACGGCGATCGCGACGCGCTGGCGCTCGCCGCCCGACAGCTCGGCGGGACGCCGGGGCCCCAGATCGGCGACGCCCAGCAGCTCCAGCAGCTCCCCGGCGCGTTCGGCGCGCTCGCGGCGCTTGCGCCCGGCCAGCCGCATCGGCAGCGCCACGTTCTGCGCGGTCGTGAGGTAGGGGAGCAGGTTCCTGGCGGTCTGCTGCCAGACGAAGCCCACCTCCTTGCGGCGGAAGCGCAGGCGCTCGCGGGCCTTCATCTCCAGCAGGTCCATCCCGCCCACCCGCGCCACACCGGCGGTCGGCAGGTCGAGCCCCGACAGGATGTTCAGCAGGGTCGACTTGCCCGAGCCGGACGCGCCGACCAGCGCGATCATCTCGCCCTGCTCGACCAGGAGGTCCAGGCCCTGGAGGGCGACGACCTCGACGCCGTCGCCCTTGTAGATCCGGACGAGGTTGTCGCAGACGACATGGGCACCCTCGCCGTAGACCGGGCCGCGCTCGGCGGCCCTGCGCTCCAGCTCGGCCAGGTTGGTCCCGTTGCCGTTCGGGTTCGTCACGTTTCGTCTCCCGTTCTCAGGGCCTGGGCGAGGGGGCGGCGCCGGTCGGCCAGGTCGTCCAGGGCCATCGCGGCGGCACCGGCCAGCAGGACCGCCGCGATCAGGACGGCCAGCGGGACGGGCTCGGGAAGCCCTCCGGGCGCGGTGAGCCCGCCGGTGTAGGGACGCAGGTCGAGCAGGGGCCCGGCCACGCGCGGCAGCACGTGCCCGAGCGTCCACCCGGCGGCGGCGGTCATGCCGATCACCGGGAGGAGCTCCGTGGCGGCCAGGGCGCGGCCCTGCCGGCCGCTCAGGCCGAGGACCCGCAGCCGCGCGCGGGCACCGGCCCGCGACGGCGCCCCGGCGATGATCACGGCCAGGGCGGCCATCAGCCCGTACGCGGCCGCGATGAGCGCCCCGCCGCCGTAGAGGTCGTGGACGACGGCGGCCAGCGGCGCGTTCCCGAGGTCGCGGAGCACGTCCTCGCGGAGCTCGGCCCTGGCGCCTTCACGGCCGAACTGCACCCACGCCGGGGTCTCGGCACGTGCGAGGTTCCGCAAGGTGCCGCGGTCGAGGCCGTCTCCCTTGATGAACACGGTCGTCGGGTACGCCTCGGCGCCCAGCGCCTTGTACGGGACGACGATGAACGGGACGCTCTGGTCCTGCCCCGGGAAGCGCGCGATGACGCCGGAGCGCGGCAGCGAGGCCGCCACCCCGGGCCAGGCGAACTTCACCGGTCCGGGCGCCAGGAGCTTCTGGGCCAGCGGCGAGAGCAGCGCGCCGTCGGCGGCGGACGGCAGGTCCCCGGCGGCCCCGCCCGCGATCGCGCGGTAGGCGGCCAGGTCGACGCCGATGACGGTCATGTAGGTCAGCTCGTCCAGCAGCACGTTCTGCCGGACCCGGGCGGGGACGGCGCCCTTGACGCCGCGCATCGCCCGGAGCCTGCCGACCGCGCCCGGTTCGAGGCGGTCGGAGGTGATGCGGGCGTCCGCGCCGACCGCCTGCCACGAGGAGCGCTCCTGACCGCGCCGCAGCTCGCCGTCGACGCTCTGCGCGAACCCGGCGACGGTGACGGTCAGCACCAGCACCACCAGCGGGAGCGCCGTGACCGGCGGCGTCCTGGCGGCGCGCGCGGCCGCCACGAACGCCACGGTCGAGCGGCCGCGCCGCAGGAGCCGTCCGGCCAGGACCGACACCAGCGGGTAGCCGCGAAGCACCAGCAGGCCCGCGGCGACGCCGAGCAGCGCGGGGACGGCCGCGACCATCGGGTCGCTGCCGGCCGACGGCCCGCGCAGGCGCAGCATCGCGACCCCCGCGATGGCGAGCGCGACCACGAGCCCTTCGAGCGCGAGCCGGCGCCGGGTCGGCCCGGCCTCCGCCCGCCCCGCCAGGAGCGCGGCGGGTGCCGCGCAGGTGAGCAGGGCCGTCGCGGCGGCCAGCAGCGCCGGGACCGCGCCGGGCGGGCCGCCGTCGAGCAGCGGCCCGAGCGCCAGGCCGAGCAGCGCGGCGGGCAGCACGGCCAGCACGCCCAGGCCGCACGCCGGGACGGCGAGCTGGTGCGCGGCGGCGCCGCGCGCCCGCATCAGGACCAGGGACGAGCGCAGCCGCTCGGCCAGCAGCCCCGCCGCGACCAGCAGCACCCCGGCCGCGGCGGCGATCAGCCCGCCCTGGATCAGCCCGACGGTCGTCCTGGCGGCCTCCAGCCGCGTCCGGTACGACTTGAGCACGCCGTCGAGCGAGGTGGAGACCCGGGCGGGGAAGACGTCGCCGCGCCCGCTGACGGCGGCGCGGAACGCGTCCACCTCGGTGGCCATCTTCACGGCCAGCCCGGCGGTGACCTCGGACTGGTGGACGGGGAACCGCCACGAGTAGGTCAGGTCCAGGCCATCGGCCGCCAGCGCCGCGTACCCGGCCGGGTCGGCCAGGACGACGCTCACGCGGTACCGGACCTCCCTGTCCTCCTTGGTCTGGGGCGTGAGGAGGCCCGCCCTCGGCGTCCAGTAGCGGTCGGCCGCGTCCAGCGGCGCGTAGAGGCCGGTGACCCGCGCCTTGACCCCGCCCGCCTCGATCAGCGTGCCAGGCCGGAAGCCGAACTCGCGGGCGGCGCCGTCGGAGATCGCGACCTGGAGCTCGGCGCCGGGGGCGTTGCGCGGGGCGCTTCCCGCGACGTAGCGGACGCGCCGCTCGGCCCCGGGGTCCCACGACACCGCGAACTGCCGCTGGTGGGCGCTCTTGAGGTCGAGGGTGGTCACCGACGCCTCGGGCGGCCCGGTGACGGTCCGCAGCGCGGGCGGCAGCTGGTCGCGCCAGCGCCGCGAGCGGTCGGCCATCTGGGCCGCCGCCGCCTCGGGGGTGATCGTCAGCTTTCCGCTCCCCAGGCCCGCGACCTGGAGGTCGGCATGGGGGCCGAGCGCGGCCCCGGCCGCCCGGTCGTACCCGTCGGACGTCCGCGCGGGGACCAGGACCGCGAGCACGGTCGTCACGAGCGCGAGCGCGGCCAGGGCGAGCATCGGCGCCGCGTTGGCGCGGGCGAGGCGGGTCATCGGTCCGTCCCTTCACCGGCGACCCGGCGCCGCAGCGCGCGGGTGAGGACGGCCAGCAGCAGCCCGAAGACGGCGGCGACCGCCGCGAACACCGCCAGCAGGATCGTCCAGGGGACCACGAGGTCGGCCGGTGGATACGGCGCTCCGGCCTGCACGGTCAGCACGATGTGGCCGACGACCAGCCGCGCCACCAGCAGCCCGAGCGCCAGCCCGCCGACCAGGCCCAGGCCCACCAGGAACGTCTGCTCGACGGCGAGCATCCCCGAGATCTGCCGCCCCCGAACGCCCAGGGCGCGCAGGACCGCGAACTCGCGTGCCCGCTCGCGCGCCGCCACCGCGGAGCTCACCACGAAGGCGATCACCGCGAACGCCAGCGCCGCCGCGAACCCGAGCACCAGCGCCCCCTGGAGAGCCGCCCCGAGCGGGGCGTCGCGCAGCTCGCGGCGGAGCGCCGCCCGGTCCGAGGCGACCCTGGCCAGGTCGGGACGCGAGGCGAGCTCCCGCACCGCCCGGTCTCCGCGCGCCGACGCCCACCACTCGTCGGGCACGAGCCCGTCGGCGGTGGCCGAGCCCGCCGCCAGCCGCCGCTGCGCGAGGTCGGGCAGGTCGACCAGCAGGGCGGGACGGCCCGGGTCGGCGGAGGGGAGCGCCGGGACGACGGCCACGATCCGGACGGGCTGCTCGCCGTCGGCCGTGCCGAGCGTGACCGTGCCGCCGACCTTGACCAGCGACCGATCGGCCAGCTCGCGGGTGACGATTCCCGGCACCGCGGGCTGGGTCTTCTTGCCGCTCGGCGGGGCCGCCGAACGTGCCGCCTGTGGCAGCGGAGCCTCGCCCGTGCCGGTGCCGCGCGCGCCGAGCAGGTCGGCCTTGACGCGGCCGGCCGGCGGGTGGTCGGGCGAGTGGTGCAGGCCGCGCACCGAGAGCGGATAGGAGATCACGCCCCCGGGCCCGGCCAGGTCGGCGGCGTTCAGCGTGACGGTCCTGGTGCGTCCGTCCGGCTTCACGGCGGGCAGCGGGACCCGGTAGAGCAGGCCGCGCCCGTCCGCGAGGGTCACGTCGAGCTGGAGGTCGTCCTTCAGCTGGCCCTCCGGGGTCGCGCGCACGTCGAATTGCAGGCTCTCCGGGCGTCCGGGGAAGGTGCCCCCGGGGGCGGGGGAGCGGTTCGAGGCCAGGTCGGCGCGCCGGAGCGCGGCGGCCAGGTCGGGCCGGACGCGGAGCGTCCCGGCCAGGGCGCGGACGTCGGCGGCGAGCAGCCCGACGGACAGGTCACCGAGGGTGGCGTCCTGGCGCCGGACCCCTACCACGCCGGTGACGTCCGGCAGCGCGGCCAGCCGCCCGGCCCGTCCCATCGGGGACGGCGCGTGGCCCCCGTCCGGCACGGTCAGCCGCAGGTCGGCGCCCGCACGGAAGTCGGCCTGATCGAGCTGGGACTGGCGCCAGGTCGCCATCGTCGTCACCGACAGCACGCCCACCGCCATCGCCATCACCAGCAGCAGCGCGGGCCCGGCGTGCCGGATCGAGCTCCGGCTGACCTGCCGCGCGCCCATCGAGACGGCGAATCCGCGCCCGCGCGAGGCGACCCGCTCGACCGCCGCCGAGGTGATCGGCACCAGCCGCAGCAGCAGGACGCCGCCCGCCAGCAGCGCGATCGCTGGGCCGGACACGATCACCGGGTCGATGGCCCCCGTCGTGGGGGCGCCGCCGTACCGCGAGAGCTGCCAGAGCGCGAGCGCCGCGACGATCAGCAGCACCGCGTCCGTCCAGGACGCCCCGCGCCGGGTGCGCGTGACCACCAGCGACCGTCCGGCTCCGCGCAGGGTCGGGACGGTCAGCACCGCCGCCGAGGCCAGCGCGGCCGCCACCGAGATCCCGAACAGCGGAAGCAGCGGGCCCGCGTCGAGCCGCAGGCCCGCGGCCTCGACGGCCGGGGCCCAGCCCAGCGCGCGCAGCAGCGGTCCGGCCAGCAGCGGTGCCAGCAGGGCGCCGGGCAGCACGATGAACAGCCCCTCGGCCAGCGTGAGCCCGGTGAGCTGGAGCATCGCGGCGCCGCGCATCCGCAGCAGCGCGATCTCCTGCCTGCGGTGGTCGGCCAGCAGCCGCGCCACCAGCACCAGCGCGTACCCGGCCAGCATCACCAGTTGCAGGACGGGGATCAGCATCGTCGAGCGGGAGACCAGGACGGCGCCGTTGAGCTGCTCGGTCAGCTCCGGCAGCCGGGTGACCGCCGCGAAGCCGGGGCCCGACTTCTCGAAGACCTCGCCGCCGCCGCGGACCCGGCGGCCGAGGTCGACCATGCCGTCGGCGGACAGGCCGCGCAGGTCGGGCATGACCGACCACCGGGCCTGCACGCCCGACCCGGTGAACTTCGCCGCGAACGTCTCGATCGGGACCACCAGCGGGCCCCGGGTCGTGTAGTCGCCCCGTTCGAGGCCGGTGGTGACCAGCCGGTCGCCCTGCCACAGGGCGTCGTCGGCCGCGTTCACCTGGAACAGGCCCACGACCGTGACCTGGACGACCTGTGCGCGGTCGATGCGCCCGCGCAGCGTGAGCGACGCCCCGGGGGACACGCGCATCGCCCGCGCGGCGTCCGCCGGGAGCACGGCCTCCAGGGCCGCGCCGCGTCCGGGCCAGCGCCCGCTCACGAGCCGCGCGTGCCGCGCGATGCCCGAATAGGCCGCGAACGCGGTCAGTTCGGGGCGCTCTTTCTTCTCCTGCCCCGGGAGGGTGAACGTGTCGCTGCGGATCGCCACCGGCGCCGTCACCGGCACCTCGCGGTAGATCTCGCGCAGCGCGCGGTCGACCTTCGCTTGCGTGGCCGCCACGCCCCCTGGGGGGACGGGACCCGAGAGCCGGGTGCCCGCGGATTCGGGGGAGGCCTTGGCCAGTGTCCGCCGCAGGCCCTCCTGGGTCACCGACCCCGAATACCCGACGAGCGCGGCCAGCACCGTGGCCGCGAACAACACCGTCGCGCACGCCGCCAGAACCAGGCCGCGATCGTTGGCCATCCGCCCGACGACAGGCCCGGGCTGAGCGGGCACTAGACCTGCCCCTCGGGGCGGCCGACTTCGCCGCCCCGTCCGCGCGCGTCCGCCGATCGCCAGTGATCAAGCAGCGCCATGCCCCGATCTCCCTTCGCTGCGGGGCATACTAACTGGTTAAAAGTACGACTTTTACCCCCAAATGATCTTTGCTTGGCCTTTACTTTCGTGGCCGAGGAACAACGACGACATGGACCGCTCCGGTCCGGGGATGGGCGGACACCTCGGCCTCGACCCGGTATACCTCGGCCAGCAGTTCCGGCGTCAGCACCTCGCCGGGCGGCCCGGCGGCGACCGCCCGGCCGCCGTCCAGCACCAGCAGGCGATCGCAGAACGCCGCGGCCAGGTTGAGGTCGTGCAGCGCGATCACGGCGGTGGCGCCCAGCCCGCCGACCAGGCGGAGCGCGTCGAGCTGGTGGCGCAGGTCAAGATGGTTGGTCGGCTCGTCCATGACCAGCGTCCCGGTCCGCTGGGCCAGCGCGCGGGCGATCAGGACCCGCTGCTTCTCCCCGCCCGACAGCCGGTCGAACCGGGCGGGGGCCAGCGGGGCGGCGTCCAGGACGTCCAGCGCCTCCATGACGATCGCGCGGTCGTCGCGGTCGTCGCCCTGGAACGCGCGCTTGTGCGGGGTGCGGCCCATCGCCACCACGTCGTAGACGGTCAGGTCGAACTCCCCGGGCGCCTCCTGGAGCACGGCCGCCAGCCGCCGGGCCGCCCGCCTGACCGGCATCCGCCACACGTCCTCGCCGCCCAGCAGCACCCGGCCGGACGTGGGACGCAGCGCCCGGTAGAAGGTGCGCAGCAGGGTGGACTTCCCGGCGCCGTTGGGCCCCACGAGCCCCACGACCTCCCCGGGGGCCGCCTCCAACGAGACCTCGTCGACCAGGGTCCGGCCGCCGATCACGACGGTCACCTTCTCCGCCCGCAGGGACTCCGGACGCGGACGACCCGTGCTCACGGCGCCGCCCGGCGCCGCATGAGCCACAGGAAGAAGGGCCCACCGGCCAGGGCGGTGAGGATGCCCACCGGGATCTCCTCGGGGCTGACCAGGGTCCGCGCGGCCAGATCGGCGGCGATCAGGAACGCCGCGCCCAGCAGCGCGACGGCCGGGAGCGCGCGCCGGTGGTCGGCGCCGACCAGCAGCCGGACCACATGCGGCATGATCAGCCCGACGAACCCGATCGAGCCGCTGACCGCCACGATCGCTCCGATCATGAGGGCGACCAGCACGAACAGCGCGGCGCGGAACCGGTGCGCGTCCAGGCCCAGGGACGCGGCGGCCTCCTCGCCGGCCAGCAGCAGGTTCAACGGGCGGCACAGCCCCAGCAGCACCGCCGTCCCGGCCAGCACCACGGCCGCCGGAATCCACAGCACCGTCCAGGTGGTGCCGGCCAGACCGCCCAGCATCCACCGCATCGCCGACTCGGCCGCGCGCGGATCGTCGGAGGTGAGCACCAGGTAGCCGGCCACCGCGGACAGCACCTCGGCCGTGGCGACCCCGGCCAGCACGAGCCTGACCGTGGTCATCCGCCCGCCGGACCTGGCCAGGAGGTACACCAGCACCAGCGCCAGGAACGCGCCGCCGAAGGCCGCCAGCGGCAGCGAGAAGATCCCGAACCAGGCGAACTGGAACACCACGACCAGCACCGCCCCGACCGTGGCGCCCGACGAGACGCCCAGCAGCATCGGGTCGGCCAGCGGGTTGCGCACCAGGGCCTGGAGCGCCGCCCCGCACACCGACAGGCCCGCCCCGACCACCGCGCACAGCAGGACGCGGGGGAGCCGCACGTCCAGCACGATCGTCTCGCGCACCGGCGTCCACGCCGGATCGGCCAGGGACGGGTGCAGCCGGTGCAGCAGGATGCCCCAGACCTGGTCGGGCGGGACGCGCACCGACCCGGCCGCGATCCCCGCCGTGGCCGCCACCAGCACCAGCGCCCCGAGCGACGCGATCACCAGCGGGTAGGGAACCTTCAGCGTCACGCGAAGCGGCTCGGATGCAGCTGCCGGGCCAGCGACTCCACCGCGCCCGCCACCCGCACGCCGGTCACGGTGGACGAGAGCGGCAGCACCGCGAACCGCCGGTTCCGGATCGCGGGCACGTCCTTCAGGGCGGGGTTGGACATCAGGAACCGCTTCTTGTCCTCGACGGACTGCCTGCCGTAGTCGTAGATGACGATGACCTCGGGCGCCCGCTCGGCGAACTGCTCGAAGGACACGTCCCCGTACGCCTTCTTCAGGTCCGAGAACAGGTTGGTCCCGCCCGCCAGCCGGATCAGCTCGTTGCCGATCCCGGCGCCGCCCGCGGTGAACACCGTCTTGTCGCCGCTGTCGTAGACCGCGATCTTCAGCGGGGCCACTCCGGCGATCCCGCCCCTGACCCGGTCGAGGACGGCGCGCTGCGCGGCGATCCTGCGCTCGGCCCGGCCGGGCACCCCGAAGATCTTCGCGATCGTCCTGAGCTCCTCCTCGACCGTGGCCATGGTCACCGGGCCCTTGGGGCACTCCTCGCCGTTGAGGTGGGTGTCGATCCCGGCCTTGCGCAGGGCCGCCCGCCCCCGGCCCTCCTTCTCGTCGAACGTGCTGGTCCAGCCGCCGTAGACGAAGTCGGGCTCCACCGACAGCAGGGCCTCGTAGGACGGGTACTCCTTGGACAGCACCTTGACCCGGTCGTAGGCCGCCTGGAACTCGGGCAGGACCTTGTCGTCGGGATAGCCCGTGCCGACCATCGACTTCTCCAGGCCCAGCGCCAGCATCACCTCGGTCGCGTGCTGGTTCAGCGACACCGCCCGCTGCGGCGGACGCTGGTAGGAGGTCGTCACGCCGCAGTTGGTCACGGTCACCGGAAACCCGGGGGCCGCCTTCACGCGCTCCTCGCGGTTCGGCCCGCCGCAGCCCGCGAGCAGCAGCGCCAGGACGAGCAGGCGGCCGATCACGGCGGTCACGCTTCGCTCCGTCCGGGCGGGGCGAAGACGTACAGGTCAAGGACGGCGGGAGGCGCGGCGAGCCCCGGCCCCCCGGCCCGGACCCAGTCCGCGATGTCCTCGGTGGCCGCCGCGTCGTTCACCAGCCCGAGCCACACCGGCCGCGCGCCCGCGGCCCGGCCCTCGGCCGAGGGCTGCACGACGACGACGTTGGCCTGCTCGCACACGTCCAGGCATTCGGCGACCCGGACGGGGGCGACGGTGCGAAGACGGTCGAGCTGGCGGGCGTGATCCACGCCGGTCACCTTGGGACTGCCGCAGCAGCAGTCCCGGCACACCGTCACCCGGCACGGTGCCGGATCCGACGAGCCCATGGGCATGTCGCCCTCCTCTCTGGGGAGATCCGCCCCAGGTCCTCGAGGAGGCGACCGCGTGAGTCTCCTGGCTCTCGGGTCGATGCTCGTCCCGGCCTTCCCACCCGCTCGCGCGGGAGGTGGCCTGTTCGGGATCCGCTCGCCGATCACAGTGGCGGGACCGCGCCGGATTCACACCGGCTTCCTCGTCCGCCGTCGCCTACAGCGCACATCATGGCACACGCGACAAAGGCGACTAGGCGCGCGCTCGATGGCGCCGCACGGCGTCCCGGGTGCCGCATCGCTGGGAGCAGTAGCGCTGCCGCCCGGTGCGTGAGGTGTCGGCGAAGATCATGGTGCACTCGGCCACCGCGCACCGCCTGAGCCGGTGCATGCCGCGCCCGACCAGGTGCAGCGCCGTGCCGACGGAGATGAGCGTGGCCAGCAGGGCGCCGAGCGGCCTGGCGTCGTCGCGGTAGTGCAGATGCCAGCCGCCGCCGTGGTCGGTCAGCCGGGGATGCGCGGCCGTCTCGGCGAGCATCCGATTGAGCAGCCCGGCCCGCTCGCCCTCGCCGGTGGCGTCGACGACCTTCTCCCAGGCGTCCAGCGTCGCCAGCGCCCGGTCAAGATCGTCCGGCCGGACGGGCAGCTCCAGCTCAAGCCCGGCCGACCGGCAGCGCTCCGCCAGCTCCCCGGCGGTCCCGGGCCGCCGGTTGGCCAGATCGGCGGCGAGGTTCACCACGTCCGCGCCGTAAGGGTTGAGGTGCATAAAGGTATTACACCAGGCTGGCGGGCATGGAACGAACCGCGCCGCGGCCGCCACCCGCCGTCGACCCACTCCGCTACCGGTGGGTCATCCTCGGCGTGGCCACCTTCACCCAGGCGGCCACCGCCTTCTTCGTCCAGGGCATCGGGGCGATGGGCGTCCACCTCCAGCGCGACCTGGACATCAGCACCGCCCAGCTGGGCCTGCTGCTCTCGGCGGCCCAGTTCGCGCCGCTCCTCGGCTTCCTGGTCGCCGGGGAACTGCTGGACCGCTACAACGAGCGCTGGATCGTCGGAACCGGCGCCACCGTGGTCGCCGCGGGCCTGCTCCTGGGCAGCACGGCGCCGGGATACGCGTCCCTGCTCCTGGTCCTGCTGCTCGTCGGCGCCGGGTACAGCACCATCCAGCCGGGTGGGACCAAGTCCGTGGCGTCCTGGTTCGACCCGTCCCGGCGCGGCTTCGCGATGGGCATCCGCCAGGCGGGCCTCCCGCTGGGCGCCGCGCTCTCCTCGGCCGCGCTGCCCTTCCTCGCCGGAGCCACGAGCTGGCGCGCGACCCTCCTGGCCGGCGGCCTCGTCGCCCTGCTGGGCGCCGCCGTCTTCATGGTCTTCTACCGCCGTCCGCCCCACGTCACCGTCCCGGAGGACGGCCCGCACCTCTCCCTCGGAGCCCAGCTCGCCGCCCGCTTCGGCATGGTCCGCGAGCCGTCGATGCGGAAGGTCCTGCTGTCCGGGCTCAGCCTGATCTCGGTGCAGTGCGGGGTGGGAATCCTGACCGTCCTGTACCTCTACGAGAAGGCGTCCCTGGAAGCGGGCGCGGCCACCCTCGTCCTCGTGGCGTCCCTGGGCGCGGGCGTCGCGGGACGCATCGTCCTCGCCGCCTGGAGCGACCGCGTCGCGTCCCGCTACACCTGCGTCATGACCTGCATGATCGCGGTCATCGCCGGGATGGCCGTCCTGATGACGCCGCTGGGACGCGAACCCGTTCCGGCGAGCCTGACGTTCGTCTGGCTCGGCTTCTTCGGCCTCGGCTGGTACGGCCCCTGGCTGGCCTACCTGACCGAGTCCGCCCCGCCGGGCAAGGTGGGCTTCGCGCTCGGCATGGTCATGGCGGTGAACCAGATCGCCATCGTCCTGGTCCCGCCCACCCTGGGCCTTCTCAAGGACCTGACGGGCAGCTACACCCCCGCCTGGGCCGTCCTCACCGCCCTCACCCTCGCCACCCTGGCGGCCACGGCCCCGGCTGTCGCGGCCGTCGTGAGCCGTCAGGGCTTGCGGAGGAGACCGCCGTACTCGTAGAGGTCCTTGTTGCGCGCGGTGATGCCCACGTAGGGGGTGAGTTCGGCGGGGACGGGGGCCAGCGGGGGCTGGGTGGCGTCGGGGTTCCAGTCCAGGACGTTCACCAGGCCGGGGGCGACGGGCTCCAGCCCGTCGCAGAGGGCGCCGAGCTCGGCCGGGGTCCGGGTCTGCCAGGGGATTCCGGCGGCGGTGATCTGCGCGCTCATCACCGCGCCGCGCCTGGGGTCGTCGGCCACGACCTGGGAGAGGCCCAGGTGGCTGCCGGAGACGGCCCGGTCGATGATCGTGCGCAGGATCCGGCGCGGGTTCTCGGCGTCGGGCAGATGGTGCACGACCGACAGGAACAGGACGGCCAGCGGCTCGTCGAAGTTGATCAGGCGCTTGACGTCCGGGTGGTCCAGGACGGACGCCTGGTCGCGCATGTCGGCGGTGATGACCGTGGTCGTGGCGTTGTCGGCCAGCAGCGCCCGGCCGTGCGCCAGCACGATCGGGTCGATGTCGACGTAGACGACCGTGACGTCCGGCGCGAACCGCTGCGCCACCTGGTGCACGTTGTTGTCGGTGGGCAGCCCGCAGCCCATGTCGATGAACTGGCGGATACCGGCGTCCTGCACCAGGTACTTGACCGCGCGATAGAGGAACTCGCGGTTCTGCCGGGCGATGTCGACGCATTCGGGGAAGCCCTGCAGGGTGTTCCGGATGAACTGCCGGTCGATCTCGTAGTTGTCCTTGCCGCCGAGCATCCAGCCGTAGGCGCGGGCCGAGGTCGGTACGGCGGTGGGGAGCGCCGCCGGGTCGATGTCGTCGCCGTCGTTGGCCATGGAGCCTCCCGTGCCTGTTCCACTGCGGCGCCCTCGCGGTGGGACGACCGGCTCGAGCAGCCTACCCATCCGCCCCACCGCGCGACGACGCCGAGCGGCGCGCTCGGGGACGATCAAGATGAACACCCTGTGAACGGTGACATTTGAGGGCCTCCACGGCGGCCTGGCGGACGCGGGGCGAGGCGTCCTCGACCAGGGCGGCGAGGCGGGACTCGAACTCCGGGACGTCGTGACTCTTCAGGAAGCGGCCCGCGCCCAGGGCCGCGTGGTAGCGGACGGACTCATCGGGATCGTCGAGGGCGGTCAGGAAGCGGTCGCCCTCGTCGTCCGGCAGCAGCCACAGCGCCGCCGCCCGGTTCTCACCCGTGCCCTCGTCGGCCACGCGCCGCACCTCGGGCAGGACGCGGGGCAACTCCGCCCGCAACGCCCCGATCGCGGGCCAGACCGCCGCGCCGTCATGCGCCAGGACGCCCAGCAGCGCCCGCACCGCCACGCCGCGCCGCCGCCGGAGACCGCCACGGTCGAGCAGACCCGACAGGCCCCGGACCGCGCCCAGCCGCACGTCCACGGCCTCGTGGCCGAGCAGCGCGGCCAGCGCCGCCACGTCGTCGCGGCCGCCGACCGTCCCCAGCGCCCGGGCCGCCTGCCCCACGGGCCCGCGCCCCCGGGCGAGCACCGACCGCAGCGCCGCGACGGCCTCCCGCGTCCCGATGCCCGTCAGCGCCTGGACGGCGGCCCAGCCGACCACCGGGTCGTCCAGAGCGCGGACCGCGTGCGGGAGTCCGCGCCGGTCGCCCGACCGGCCCAGCGCCCGCAGCAGGTCGGTGCGCGCCTCGTCATCGCGCTCGCGTTCGAGCGCGCCGAGGAGCGTCCCCGCCATGGACCGCTCCCAGTGCGCGGCGAGCCAGCGCGCCGCCGCCCGCCGCGCGGCGGGCTCGGGGTCGGCGAGCCCAACGGCGATGATCTCGTGCGCCTCCGGCGTCCGCTCCAGCTCGGCCAGCCGGTTCATCGCGCCCGCCCGCCGCCACGGGTCGTCGTCCCGCGCCACCCGAAGCAGGACGTCGGTGACCTCGTCGCCCCAGTGCCGGACGAAGAAGAGCGCGTAGTCCGCGACGCGCCGGTAGGGATCGCCGAGCATCCGCACGATCGCCTCGGCCCGGACTTTCAACCCCTCGGGGCCGGTCACCCGCCGCAGCGTCGTGAGCGCGTTCAGCCGGACATGCTCGTCGGCGTCCGACAGCAGCCGCAGGCAGGCCGTCTCCAGCGGCGGGCCGGACAGCTCCAGCCGCTCGGACGCCAGGAGCGCGCGCCTGCGGACCCGCGCGTCCGGATCGTCCAGCAGCTCGATCAGCCGGTCGCCGGCCGAGACGACGCCGAGCCGTCCCAGCCCGATCGCGGCCGCCTCCCGCACGGCGCTCACGTCGTACGTGGCGTCCAGCAGGACGTGGACGTGCTCGCGGCGCCCGAGCCGTCCCAGCCCCTTGGCCGCCGCCGCCCGCCGCGCGGCCGTGCCCGCCTCCCGCAGCTCGCGCACCAAGAACCGGATCTGGTGTTCGTCGCTCACGCCCCCCCGATCACTTGCTTTGTAGGGTTCCCACAACACAACGGCTCCGCCATGCGTGGTGCGGGACATTGGTGGACGAGCCGGTGATCCAGCAGGGTAGAGGGCAGTGCGCAGCGCGGCGCTCCGGGACCCGGAGGCCGCCGGCCGTGTCAGGGTGCTTGGGAGGCTCAACCGGTGTTCAGTCGTGTCGCCATCGTCAACCGCGGAGAGGCCGCGATGCGGCTCATCCACGCCGTCCGGGAGCTTTCGGCGGAGACCGGGACGCGGGTCGAGACGGTCGCCCTCTACACCGACGCCGACCGCACCGCGACCTTCGTCCGCGAGGCCGACGTCGCCTACCCGCTCGGCCCGGCCTCGGCCCGTCCCTACCTCGACCTGGCCGTGCTGGAGCGGGCCCTGGTGGAGACCGGGGCCGACGCCGCCTGGGTCGGCTGGGGCTTCGTGGCCGAAGACCCGGCGTTCGCCGAGCTGTGCGAGAAGATCGGCGTCACCTTCGTCGGGCCGAGCCCGGACGCCATGCGCCGGCTGGGCGACAAGATCGGCGCCAAGCTGATCGCCGAGGAGGTCGGCGTCCCGGTCGCGCCGTGGAGTCGCGGCGAGGTCGCCACCCTGGACGACGCCCTGCGCGCCGGCGAGGAGATCGGCTACCCGCTGATGCTCAAGGCGACCGCAGGCGGCGGCGGGCGCGGCATCCGCATGGTCGCCTCCCAGGAGGACCTGACCGACGCCTACGAGCGCACCAGCCAGGAGGCGCTGCGCGCGTTCGGCTCCGGCGTGGTTTTCCTGGAGCGCCTGGTCACCGGCGCCCGGCATGTCGAGGTCCAGGTCATCGCGGACGGGCAGGGCACCGCGTGGGCGCTGGGCGTGCGCGACTGCTCGGTGCAGCGCCGCAACCAGAAGATCATCGAGGAGTCCGCGTCCCCGGTGCTGTCGGACGCGCAGACCGCCGAGCTGAAGGCGTCGGCCGAGCGGCTGGCGGTGGCCGTCGGCTACCGGGGCGCCTGCACCGTGGAGTTCCTCTACCACCCCGGGGAGAAGCTGTTCGCCTTCCTTGAGGTCAACACCCGGCTCCAGGTGGAGCACCCGATCACCGAGCTCACCACCGGCACCGACCTGGTCCGGCTCCAGCTGCACGTCGCGGCCGGCGGGAAGCTGGAGGGCCCCCAGCCGGAGGAGTCCGGCCACGCCATCGAGGCCCGCCTCAACGCCGAGGACCCCGACCGCGACTTCGCGCCCGCCCCGGGACGCATCGCGCGTCTGGTGCTGCCCACCGGGCCCGGCATCCGCGTCGACACCGGCGTCCGCGAGGGCGACACCATCCCGGCCGACTTCGACTCGATGATCGCCAAGATCATCGCCTATGGCCGCGACCGCGAGCAGGCCATGGGACGCCTCCGCCGCGCGATGGCCCAGACCACGGTGATCATCGAGGGCGGCGCGGTCAACAAGAGCTTCGTGCTCGACCTGCTCGACCAGCCCGAGGTGATCGACGCGACCGCCGACACCGGCTGGATCGACCGGGTGCGCGGCGAGGGCCGCCTGGTCAGCCACCGGCACTCGGCGGTGGCGCTGGCCGCCGCCGCGATCGAGGCGTACCAGGACGAGGAGGAGGTGGCCCGCCGCAGGCTGCTGGCCACCGCCCACGGTGGGCGCCCGCAGGTGCAGCACGACCCGGGCCGCCCGCTCGACCTCAAGCTCCGCGGCGTCGGCTACCGGGTGAGCGTGGCCCGAGTGGGGCACAGCCGGTTCCGCGTCGGCGTCTCCGGCGGGGGCGACGTCCATCCGGCCGAGGTCGAGGTGGAGCGGTTCGACGCCCACAGCGGCCAGATCGTGGTCAACGGCCACCGCTTCCGCGTCGTGTCGGCCACGCACGGACCGATCCATCTGGTCGAGGTCGACGGCGTCACGCACCGGATCAGCCGCGACGAGGGCGGCGTCGTCCGCTCGCCCGCGCCCGCGCTGGTGGTCGCGACGCCGCTGTCGGTCGGCGACGAGGTCGAGCCGGGCGCGCCGATCCTGGTGCTGGAGAGCATGAAGATGGAGACGGTGCTGCGCGCGCCGTTCCGCGCCCGCGTCCGCGAGTGCCCCGTCGCGGTCGGCAGCCAGGTCGAGACCGGCGCGCCGCTGATGCGGCTCGAACCGCTGACCGACGAGAGCGCGCAGGAGGCCGAGGCCGCCGCCGAGACGGTCGAGAACGACCTGCCCGCCGCGCCCGCGGCCCCGTCCGCGGCCGAGCGAGCCGAACGCGCCCTGCGTGACCTGCGCGGCGTGCTGCTCGGCTTCGACGCCGCGCCGGGCGACCGCGAGCGGCTGCTGGACGGCTACCTGGCCGCCCGCGCCGAGCTGGCCGGACGCCCGCTCGAAGGCGAGCTCGACCTGCTCACCGTCTTCGCCGACCTGTCCGAGCTCAGCCGCAACAAGCCGGGCGGCGAGCTCGACGCCGAGCCGGGCAGCCCGGTGCACAGCCCGCGCGAGTTCTTCCACAGCTACCTGCAGAGCCTCGACGTCGAGCGCGCCGGCGTCACCGAGGGCTTCCAGGCCAACCTCACCAAGGTCTTCGCCCACTACGGCGTCGAGGGCCTGGACCGGACGCCGGAGCTGGAGGCCGCGGTCTTCCGGATCTTCCTGGCCCAGCAGCAGGCGGGACACGGCGTCGCGGTCGTCTCGCAGGTGCTGCGCGAGTGGCTGGGCGGCGTCCCGCCGTTCGAGGAGCTGGGCGAACGCGCCGGGCGCACCCTTGAGCATCTGGTCGAGGCCACCCAGGTGCGCTTCCCGACCGTGTCCGACCTGGCCCGCGGCGTGGTGTTCCGCTGGTACACCCAGCCGCTGATGCGCCGCAACCGCGCCAAGGTGTACGCCGCGGTCCGCGACGAGCTGCGCTATCTCGACCAGAACCCGGACGCGCCCGACCGCGCCGACCGCATCCAGACCATGGTGGGCAGTTCCGAGCCCCTGGTCCGGCTGATCGGCCAGCGGATGGGCCGCAACGGGCTCGACCACACACCGCTGCTGGAAGTGCTGACCCGGCGCTACTACGGCAACCGCTGGCTGGCGGGGGTCACCACCCGGGAGACCGCGGGCTGCCGGTTCGTCACCGCCGAGCACACCGGTTCCGGCCCCCTGCGGCGTGTGGTCACCACCGCCGTGGACATCGACGCCCTGCCCGGCGCGTTCGCCTCCGTCGGCGCGTTCGCCGCCGACGTCCCCGAGAACGGCCTGGTCGCCGACCTCTACGTCACCTGGGAGGACCAGCCGGACGCCGACACCATGGCCGCGCGGCTCGCCGGGCTCCTGGCCGAGCACCCGCAGCCGCCGGGTGTCCGCCGGATCACCACCACCGTGACCGGCACCAGCGGCGCGGTGATGCACCACCACTTCACCTTCCGGCCCGACGGCGCGGGCTTCACCGAGGACCGGCTGATCCGCGGCCTGCACCCGCAGATCGCGCAGCGTCTCCAGCTCCAGCGGCTGCGCGAGTTCGACCTCACCAGGCTGCCGTCGGCGGACGAGGAGATCTACCTGGTCAAGGCCGTCGCCAAGAGCAACCCCGCCGACGAGCGGCTCATCGCGCTGGGCCAGGTCCGCGACCTGACACCGGTGCGCGAGGCCGACGGCAGGCTGCTCGCCCTGCCCGTCGCCGAGGACGTGTTCACCGCCTGCCTGGACGCGATCCGCACCATCCAGGCGCAGCGGCCGCAGAACAAGCGCTACGACATCAACCGGATCCTGCTGTACATCTGGCCGCCGACCGACCTGACCGTCGACGAGCTCAAGGCGCTGGTCCGGCGGCTGCAGCCGACCATCGGCGGCGCGGGCCTGGAGGAGGTCCAGTTCGTGGCCCGCCGCCGCACCCCGGCCGGCGCGCTGACCGAGATCGCCGTGCGGATCACCCAGGAGCCCGGGCACGGCGCGAGCCTGCACGTCGCGGGCCCGTCCACCGAACCGCTGCGCCCCCTGGACGGCTACCGCCAGAAGGTCCTGCGCGCCGCGCGCCGGGGCAACGTCTACCCCTACGAGCTGACCGGGATGCTCGCCGGTCCCCGTGGCCGCTTCGTCGAGCACGACCTCGACGAGCACGGCGCGCTCGTCCCGGTCGAGCGGCCGAAGGGCCAGAACACCGCCGCGATCGTCGCGGGCGTCGTCACCACGCCCACCGAGCGCCACCCCGAAGGCGTCACCCGGGTCGTCCTCCTCGGCGACCCGACCAAGGCGCTGGGCGCGCTCTCCGAACCCGAGTGCTCGCGGGTGATCGCCGCGCTCGACCTCGCCGAGCGGATGCGCGTGCCCCTGGAATGGTTCGCCCTGTCGGCGGGCGCGCGGATCTCGATGTCCTCGGGCACCGAGAACATGGACTGGGTCGCCGCCGCCCTCAAGCGGATCGTGACGTTCACCCAGGCCGGCGGCGAGATCAACATCGTGGTCGCCGGGATCAACGTCGGCGCCCAGCCGTACTGGAACGCCGAGGCGACGATGCTCACCCACACCAAGGGCATCCTGGTGATGACGCCCGACTCGGCGATGGTCCTCACCGGCAAGCAGGCGCTCGACTTCTCCGGCGGCGTCTCGGCCGAGGACAACTTCGGCATCGGCGGCTACGACCGCGTCATGGGACCCAACGGCCAGGCGCAGTACTGGGCCCCCGACCTGCCCGGAGCCCGCGACGTCCTGATGGCGCACTACGACCACACCTACGTGGTGCCGGGCGAGACCTCACCGCGCCGGGCCGCCACCACCGACCCGCTCGACCGCGACGTCTCCGGCTACCCGCACACCATGGCCGGCAGCGACTTCGCCACCGTCGGCGAGATCTTCTCCACCGAGCTCAACCCGGACCGCAAGAAGCCGTTCGACATCCGCACGGTGATGCGGGCCCTGGCCGACCAGGACCACCCCGTCCTCGAACGCTGGGCGGGCATGGCCGACGCCGAGAACTCGGCCGTGCAGGACGTCCACATCGGCGGCCTGCCCGTCTGCCTGATCGGCATCGAGTCGCGGTCGGTGCCCCGGCGGGGCTTCCCGCCCACCGACGGCCCCGACACCTACACCGCGGGCACGCTCTTCCCGCGTTCGTCCAAGAAGACGGCCCGCGCCATCAACGCCGCCTCGGGCAACCGTCCCCTGGTGGTGCTGGCGAACCTCTCCGGCTTCGACGGCTCCCCGGAGTCGATGCGCAAGCTCCAGCTGGAGTACGGCGCCGAGATCGGCCGGGCGATCGTCAACTTCGAGGGCCCGATCGTCTTCTGCGTCATCTCCCGCTACCACGGCGGCGCGTTCGTGGTGTTCTCCAAGGCGCTCAACCCGAACATGACCGTGCTGGCCCTGGAGGGCTCGTTCGCCTCGGTGCTCGGCGGCGCCCCGGCGGCGGCCGTGGTCTTCTCCGGCGACGTCAACAACCGCACCGCCACCGACCCGCGCGTCACCGACCTCCAGGCCCGGATCTCCGGCACCAGCGGCGCCGAGCGGGCGGCGCTCAACGCCCGGCTCGCCGAGGTCCAGTCGTCGGTGCGGGCCGAGAAGCTGGGCGAGGTGGCCGCCGAGTTCGACCGCGTCCACAGCATCCAGCGCGCGGTCGAGGTCGGCTCGGTGGACGCCATCGTCAGCGCCGCCGAGCTGCGCCCCCGCATCATCGAGGCCATCGAGCACGGCCTCAAGCGCTGACGGCGCCAAGTCCCTCCGCCACGGCGGCGGAGGGGCTCGCGCGGCTCAGAGCCGGATGTCCTGCCGCGAGCTGACGCCGAGCTTGCGCAGGATGTTGGCGACGTGCTCCTCCACCGTCCGGCGGGACAGGAACATGGCCTGGGCGATCTCCCGGTTGGTCTGGCCGCCGACCAAAAGCCGGGCGACCTCGCGCTCGCGGGGCGACAGCTCGTTGCCGTAGCCGCGGCGGCCCCGGCGGGACGGGGTCGCGGCGCCGGTGGCGCGGGCCAGCGCGCGGCAGCGGGCGGCGTCCATGGTGGCGCCGAGCTCCTCGTAGGAACGTGCCAGCTCGTTGAGCGCGGCCCCGTCCGGCTGCTCGCCACGGGCGAGCTGCTCGCGGAGCTGGGCGACGCGGTAGGGGATGCCCATGCGCTCGTGCTGGTCGATCGCGTCCTCGAACAGCCGGGCCGCCTCGGCATGGTCGCCCGCCGCGCGGGCGAGCCGAGCGCGGCACGCGATCACCGCCGCGCTCGCCAGGGGCGCGTCGAGCCCGTCGAGGTTGGCGCAGAGCTCGTCCACCAGAAGGCCCGCGTCCGCGGTCCGTCCGGCAGCCAGGTACGCCTCGACGGCCGGTGGCGCGACCTCGCCCGTCCAGGCCCACACGCCCTTTTGGCGGAGCAGTTCGACGGCGCGGTCGGCGAACGCGCAGGCCGCGCCGGGGTCGTCGCGGTTCAGCAGCATGGTGATCATCCCGCCGTACGCGGCGATCGCCACCGGGAAGATCGCCGACTCGGGCTGGGTCATGCCGGTGACGGTGAAGTCGGCCTCGGCCTGGTCCCAGTCGCCGCGCGCGGTGGCCAGCCAGCCCTTGACCAGGTGCAGCTCGCTGGTGACCGGCCCCATGTGTGCGTAGACCTGGGCGAGACGGTCGGCGCGGTCGTCCAGGCCCGCCCAGTCACCGCAGGCCCAGTCGAGCCGGATCCGGGTCGCCTCGGCGGTCCCGAACGCGTACGAGGCCCCGGACCGGGAGGCCAGGTTCAGGCCGGTGCGCAGGAACGTCGCGGCGCGCTCGTAGTGCCCGACCCAGGAGCAGGCGTCGGCCAGGTTGCAGTGCAGGCGGGCGAGCTGGCGGTTGTGCTCGGAGTCAGCGTCCGCCGGCTGCGGCATGAGCCGGTCGATCCGGCTCCAGGCCTCGGGGTCGCCGTCCACGCGGGCGCCGAGGATGTTGGCCAGCAGCGCCGTCCGGTTCGCCCCGGGCGGCAGTTCCTCGGCACGTTCCTCCAGGCGCCGCAACCAGTCCCGGCTCACGGAGAGCGGCGCGCCAGACAGGTAGGGGATGGCGAGCACGGACATTCCGCGCAGCAGCCGCTCGGGAACGTACCGCTGACTCGCGATGGCCGCCTCGATCTCCGCCCGCCCCCGGCTGAGCTCACCGGTCGTGCGGATCAGCAGCAGCCCGAGCCAGAGCCGCACCTCGCTCTTGGCGTCCGCCGATAGGCGCGGGTCGGTCAGCAGGTCCTCGATCTGGGCGATGACCCCCTCGTGGTACAGCCCGGTCAGCGCGTTCTCGCACAGCTTGATCGCCAGCCGGTCGACATCGGCCGCGACGACGCCGGGCTCGGCGACCACGGCGCGCAGCAGCTCGATCGCCGTGGCCGCGTCCCCGGCCTCCATGGCCGCGTCGGCCGCGTCCTCGCTGTGGCGCAGCCAGTCGTCCGGCAGCCCGGCCCGCTTGGCGTGCGAGGCGAGCTGGATCAGCGGCGGCGGATCGAGCCGCGACAGCGCCTCCAGGGCGCGCAGGTGCAGGTCGGCCCGGCGGGGGCCGGGCAGCGAGTCGTAGGCGGCCCGCTGGGCCAGCGCGTGGCGGTAGCCGTACCTGTTCTCGTCGAACTCGACCAGGACGGCGCTCTCCAGCAGCTGGGCCAGATGCCGCCAGCCGTCGACCCCGGCCATGTCGCCCAGCAGCTCGGCGGACGCGGGGACGCCGAGCACCGCAGCCGCCTCGGCGACCGACCGTGCCGCGTCCGAGAGCGAGTGCGTCCGTTCCAGCAGGGCCTCGCGCAGCAGCGCCGGGACGCCGACGTCGTCCAGCAGTGTGGCGACGCTGTCGTCGTGCACGTCGCCGCCGAGATCCTGCAGCGCTCGCGTCGTCTCCTCGACCACGAACGGCAGCCCCGCCGTGCGCTGCCGCATGATCTCGGCGAACTCGGGCGATACCGACCGGCCGCCCAGGATGGCCTCGACCAGCCCGCGCACGCCCTCGGCGTCCAGCGGCCCGAGGACCAGATGGGCGCTGGTCGTCCCGGGCGTCGGCCGGAACGCGCGGCCCAGCGGCGAGTCACCGGGCAGGTCCTCGCGCCGGAACGTCACTACCAGCGACAGCGCCCGTGGCGGGTTCGACATGATGAACCGCAGCATCTGCCGGGTGCCGTCGTCGGCCCAGTGGACGTCCTCGATCACCACCAGGGCGGGCCCGACCGCGTCCAGCAGCTCGCGCACCGCACGGAACAGCCGGTGCCGCTCGGCCACCGGGTCGCCCAGCGGCTCGGGCGGCTCCGGCAGCCGTTCGGCCAGCTCGGGCAGGTACCGCCGCAGGGCCCCGGTGACCGGGCTCAGCTCCCCGAGCGGACCGCTCCACGACCGTAGGCACTCGAAGATCACGCCATACGGGAACGGCTCGCTCAACGGCTGGCAGTACCCGACGGTGACCCACACGGGCTTCTCCCGCGTCCCCGTCACCAGCTCGGCCACCAGCCGGGACTTCCCGACCCCGGCCTCACCCTCGACGAAGACCACCGAAGGGGCCCCGGCGGCCGCGATGGTCAGGGTCTCCAGCTCCGCCCCGCGTCCGACCAGAACGGGAGAGCTGCCCCGGACGGAAACGCGGGAACCGCGCGCACCAAACCCCATCACCACTCCCGGCAAGCAGGGCATTCACCACAAACAAAGCTCCCCGAGAATACGCATCCCTCAAACCCTCCCGAAACCCCAATCTCACCTTGACTTCACAAGAATCCCCCGCGCGCTGATCATCAGCGCCGCGACCACCGTGCGGCCGCTCACCGGCCCGGTAATGGCGATCATGATCGTCCACACCGAATGCGCCGCCCCGCCGGGCGCGCGGCCGGGAACGAGCGCACCGGACCAGGCCCCTCGTCATGGTCCGGTGCGCGGTATCGGGCCGGTTATCACCGACGACCGGATAACCGGCCCTCGGCATTGTGTCCAACGAATCCCGGCCGGTGGAACGGGAAAGCGCGCTCCGGCGTCGAATAGGACATGGCGTAGCGCTGACCTGCGCTTTTGTTAACAGGATGGGACGGATGCACCCGCCTGGTTAAGGTGGCGTGACGGCGTCGCGCACGAGACGGTCCATGGGGGCGGAGCGATACTTGTGACTTCCGGAGAGGCGAACACCGCGTTCGCGAGCGCACTTCGCGAACTCAAGGAACGCAGCGGCCGCAGCTATGCGGAACTCGGCAAACGGGCGCTCACCAGCCGGTCGACGCTCCATCGTTACTGCAAGGGCCACGGCCTGCCGCCCGACCCCGAGACGGTCATCCGCATCGGCAAGGCGTGCGACGCGACCGCGGCGGAGATTCGCGAACTGCTCGAAGCCTGGGTCCAGCCGTCCGAGCCCGTCCCAACCGAGGCGCCCGAGTCAAGCCGGACCGCCGCCCCCGCGCTTCCAGCCCGCCCGCCCCGCCCGCTGCGCTCGCCCCGCCCGCTGCGCTCGCCGCGCCGCAGGGCCGCCGCGGCGGCCCTGGGAATCGCCACCGCGTTCATCCTGCTCTCGGCCGGGACGATCGGCCCCAAGAACGTGCTGGGGGCGCCCGCCTCCGCCCCGCGGATCACCGTGCCCGGCTGGGCGGCCCACCCCAAACCGGTCGAGCGGCACTGGTTCGGGGCGACGATCAACTCCGACACCGGCCAGATGCCGTCCTTCACGATGGGGGCGGCCCGATTCTGGAACAGCCGCACCCGGTGGTCCAACCTCGAACCCGAGCGCGACCGGTTCGAATGGGCGACCCTCGACCGCCTCGTCGAGGGCGCCGAGCGCGCCGGGCTCGAGGCGTCCTACGTCATCGGCGGAACGCCCGCGTGGGCCGCGCCGAATTCACCGTCCATGCCCTTCCTGGAGAGACCGCGCACCACCGGCCCCGACGACCTGAAGTATTGGGACAGGTTCATCCGGAAACTGGCGGCCCGCTACGGAAAGCGCATCCGGGCGTACGAACTCTGGGATCTCGCCAACGAGACGGCGTTCTACACCGGAACACCCGAACGCCTGGTCGAAATGACCCGCAGAGCCAGCCGCATCATCAAGAGCGCCAATCCCGACGCGTTCATCGTCTGCCCGGGAATGGCGATCCACCCCGAACGGATGCGGATGATGCGCCGTTTCGCCGAACTGCGCGGATACAGCCATTGCGACGCGGCGAGCCTCAAGCTCGCGCAGGGCACGGGCCCTCCGGAGGTCATGCTCAAGCCTCTGCTGACCGCCGGCGAGGTTCTCCGCGAATCCGGGACCGGCCTGTCCCTCTGGTACACCGGCCCCACCTACGCCGACTCCTACAGCCACAAGTTCGACGAGGAGAAGGCCGCCAACCACGCCGCCCGCTTCTACCTCACCGGCCTGTTCGGACGAGGCTTCGACATGCGGCGCATGTACTTCTACAACTGGGGGAGCGCCAAGGTCCCCATCGTCCTGCAGAAAGTGGGCGGCCGCCCGACCCGCGCCGCCCGCTACGTCGAACGCCTCCAGCACTGGCTCCGCGACGCGCGGATCCACGCCTGCGACCAGGGCGCCGAGTCCGGCCTCCCCGCCACCGCCTGGCGCTGCGAGTTCATCATCGCGGGCCGTCCCGCCCAGATCGCCTGGACCACCGCCGGCGCCACCCGAATCCCCACCCCACCCAACGCCAAGACCCAACACCATCTCGACGGCCGAAGAACCCCCCTCCACCCAGGCAAAACCACCATCACCGAACACCCCACCCTGCTCACCCCCTAACTCACCACCACACGATCAAGCCCGCACGCGGCCGCGCTACAAGCGAGATGAGACCTCTCGTTCTCATTGCGGCGGACCGGAGCTCCGAGCCTGAGCCTTGACAAGCAAATGTGTGAGTGGTTTATTACTCACACAACCTTGGAGGCTGCGACCCGGGAGGTGATGCGCGTCGGCTGCGCCCGCCTGGTCGAGTACGTGCGCGGCGTGCGGTCAAGCTCGATATCCAGCAGTTTTTCGCCCCGGGCATGCTGTGTCACATCCCCCGGTGGCCATTTTTTGGAGGCAAAGAGTGAGTGATCGACCACACATATTCGGAGATTGAGAAGACCGCCATGACCACCCCAACGGTCCTGACCCTCGCGCTGGCCTTTATGGCGCGCTCTGGAACTGACCCCCCGGCCGGGCGCTCTCGGCCGATCCCCGCGAGAGGAGCCCCCCATGGCATCCGTTTCGACTCAGCTGGCCCCGTCACAGCGGGCGCCCTCACTCCCGGCGCGCGGCGCGATCCTGGCGGCGGCGATGCTGACGATCATGGCGCCGGCGATCATCTCGCCCAGTCTGCCCGCGATGCGGGAGGTCTTCGCCGACACCTCTGGCGCGGACCTCCTCGTCCGCTTCGCGCTGACCGTCACCTCGCTGGCGATCGCCGTCAGCGCCCCCGTCGCCGGGCTGGTCGCCGACCGCCTGGGACGCCGCCCGCTGCTGGTCTCCAGCCTGGTTCTGTACGCCATCAGCGGCACCGCCGGATTCTTCGTCACCGACCTGTACCTGCTGCTGGTCACCAGGGCGCTGCTCGGCATCGCGGTGGGCGCGATCATGACGGCGGTCAGCGCCACGATCACCGACTGGTTCGACGGGCCGCGGCGTGCGTCCTTCCTCGGGCTGCAGCAGGCCTTCGCAAGCCTGGGCGGTGTCGTCTTCCTGCCGCTGGCCGGACTGCTGGCCTCGGTCAGCTGGCGGGCACCGTTTTGGATCTACCTCGCCTCGGCCGGCGTCGCCGCGCTGGCCATCCGCGCCCTGCGCCAGGAACCACCGGTCAAGCGCACCCCGGCGTCCGGCCCCTCACGTCCTCGGCGGTCCGGGACGACCGGCGGCATCCTCGGCATGTACGCGTTGGCACTGGTCGCGACGCTGGCGTTCTACATGGCACCCACCCAACTGCCGTTCCTGCTCAGCAGTCACGGCGGCGGACCCATCCTCACCGGCGCGGTGATCGCCGGGAGCACCCTGTCCAGCGCGATCGGCGCTCTGGCCTTCCCGGCACTGCGCCGGCGCCTGCGGCCCGCCACGATCACCACGGTCAGCATCGCCCTGCTCGGCGCGGGCTGGCTGCTGGTCGGCACGGCCGACGCCGTCGCCCAGATCGCCGCCGGGCTGCTCGTCGGCGGCGTCGGCGTCGGATTCGTCGTCCCCAACCTCAACCTGCGGCTCAGCGAACTCGCCCACCCCCACCAGCGCGGCCGGGTCCTCAGCGGCCTGGTCACGGGCATCTTCCTCGGACAGTTCCTGTCCCCACTGGTCGTCCAACCCCTCGTCCAGAGCACCGGCATCGCCGCCGCCTTCACCTGGACCGGGATCGCGATGGCAGCAGCCGCCGCCCTCGCACCGTGGGTGATCCGCAGGACCCGCGCCGCCGTCGGCTGACCAACCCACGCCCACCCGACCACGACAACCCAGCACAACCACTCGGAAGGAAAGACCGATGATCCTCCACGGCATCCGCTTCACCCTCAAGCCCGAAGTCACACCGCACCAGCTCGAGGAGGCCCTCCAGAGCCTGCGCGACCACGGCCAGATCCCGCCCGTGACGTCCTTCGTCGTCGGCCGCGACTACGGCGGTGAGTACGAGTGGGGAGCCACCTGGGCGATCGAGGACCTCGACCGCTACTGGGAGTACCTCATCCACCCCGCACACCTGCACACCGACCGCATCGGACTACCGCTGATCGACAAGATGACCTCATTCGACATCACCGACGACCCCGACCCGGACATCGGCGCAAAGATCGCCGCCCTGCACCAGCGCCGCTACGACACCATTCCCGACATCGCCGAACTGGTCTCCGACCTGGGAGAATACAAAGGCAGCGCCGCACCGGGCCCGCACGGCAACTGACCACCAGGCCACACCCTGAACAGAAGGGCGCCCGTCCCG
Organism: Spirillospora sp. CA-294931; assembly: GCF_050946795.1. Lineage (GTDB taxonomy): Bacteria > Actinomycetota > Actinomycetes > Streptosporangiales > Streptosporangiaceae > Spirillospora. The sequence continues at coordinate 7,639,645 of NZ_CP192006.1, read as the reverse complement.
GCCGGGACGGGCGCCCTCCAGCAGCCCGCACAGCGTGACCCTCATCTACAACCGGCGAAGTCAGCGCGGCCCGAGGGGCGCTCATGCCGCCGTTAGCGCCGCCAGGGCACGGTCCATCGCGGCGTTGGACTCTTCCGGCTTCAACGGCAGCCGGGACTTGACGTCCCGGTTTTCAAAGCCCCGTTCTTAGCGGTGGTACAGCTCGCCCTTGCGGCCGTGGTCGATCGTCCGGGCTAGGGGGGCGTGGCGATCGGCTGTCGCTGGTCGAATCGCCGGGCGGTCATCTCGTAAGGGTGAGAAAGCGTTCGACGGCCGTCTCGGCGTCGTCCCGGATCTGGGCCTCCCCGGGGGCGGGTTCGCCGAGCAGTACGCGGATCTGGAGGTCGCGCACGATCAGGCCGTAGAGCAGCTGGAACGCCTCCTCCGCCGGGCCGATCGACAGCAGGCCCTCGTCGGCGAGGCGTTCCAGAAACGCGGCGACCATGGGGCCGGTGGTGTGGCGTCCGTGTCGCAGCACTGACTCGGCCAATTCGGGGGACGTCATCGCCGCCCGGTTGAGCACCACGGAGACATCGCCGACCAGGAGTGTCAGGAGGTTCCGGGCGATGGCGGTGAGCGTCACGCGCGGATCCGCCGGACGTTCGATCGCCGTCGCCACCGCGGCGTTCACCTGCTCGGCCTGCCGCTCGATCAGCGCCGCGAGGAGCCCCTGGCGGTTGCCGAACCACGCGTAGAGGCTTTCTTTGGACGAGCCCGCTCGGGTGGCCACCCCCTGCATCGTCAGTCCCGCGACGCCGCGCTCAAGGAGTTCGCCCAGTGCGGCGTCCAGTGCCGCCTCGCGCCGGGCGGCCTGTTCGCCGACCCGGGGACGGCCCCGCCCGTGTCCTCTTGCAGCCATGCGTGCCTCCGGCCGTTCCGCTTAACCGAACCTGCGGGTACGATTAAGAATCGAACCCGATAGTTCGATTCTATCCCGGAGGTTCCCCATGCTCTCCTCCCCGCCCATCGCGGCCGCCCGGGGCTGGACGCTGGCGTCCGCGACCTTGGCGATGGGCCTCATCGCGGGCTTCTTCTACGCCTACGCCTGCTCGGTCATGATCGGTCTGGCCCGGGTGGACGACCGCACGTTCATCAGCACCATGCAGTGGATCAACGCCACCGTGCGCAACCAGTGGTTCGCGCCCAGCTTCTTCGGAGCCCTCGCGCTGACGGCCCTGGCCGTCCTCCTGCACGTCTCGCGGGACGGACGTCCGGTGCTGCGGTGGAGCGCCGCCGCGTTCGTCCTGTACGCCGTGGCCTTCGGCATCACCATGGCCGTCAACGTGCCGCTCAACGACGACCTGGCCGCCGCCGGCGACCCCGCGGCGATCAGCGATCCCGCCGCCGTCCGGGCCGCCTTCGAGGAGCGCTGGGTGGCCTGGAACACCGCCCGGACGGTCGCCTCGACCGCCGCGCTCGCCTGCCTCCTGCGAGCGCTGGTCGTGCACGGCCGGGAGACCCCGGTCAGCCGAACGTTTCGACGGCGATCCGGATGAAGGACCGGACCAGAGGGCTCTCCCGGCCGCTCATCCACGCCACGACCAGCGGGCTCGGGGGCATGTCGACCAGCGGCACCGTGGTGAGCCCCTCGGGCAGGAAATGGCCCAGCGGTGCGATGCCGACATGGCCGTTCCACAGCACGGCCTGCATGCACTCGTTGACGGTCCGCACCACCGGACCCGCCGGACGGTCCCCGACCGGCGCCGCCCCGTTCCAGTAGGCACGCCAGATCGGGTCCGTCCCCTCCGGAAGCTGGAACCAGGCACGATCGTCAAGGTCGCCCAGGCGAAGCGAAGCGCGCTCCGCCAGAGGGTCGTCCGAACGCAGCACCACCCCGACCGGCTCGGACCGCAGGACGCACACGCTGATGCCGGTGTCGTCGAAAGGAGAACGGGTGAGCGCGACGTCGACCACCCCGTTGCGAAGCCCGGTGGTGGGATCGGTGAAATCCGCCTCCCGGAACCGGATCGCGACATCGGGGTGCCGGCGACGGAACGTCGCGGCCAGTCGGGTGCCGACGTCCCCGGCGCTGTCACCCAGCGTCCCGACGGTGAGCGTCACCTCACCGGCCGCCGCCGCCACCCGAATGCGCGCCTGCTCGGCCTGTTCCAGCAGGGTGCGGGCCTCCGTGTAAAGGATCTTTCCGGCGGACGTGAGCGCGACGCCGCCGGCCGAACGACGCAGCAGCACCACGCCCAGCTCGTTCTCCAGTTGCTTGATCGCGCGGCTCAGCGGCGGTTGCGTCATATGCAGGCGCGCCGCGGCCCGTCCGAAGTGCAGTTCCTCGGCGACGGCGACGAAGTACCGCAGCAGCCGCAACTCCATGAGCAGCCATGATACCGATCCGGCATCGGCCGTGCGAAGCCGGTGTTGGACGCGGTGCCGACCCGGACAGCACAGTCGGGCCATGGACACCGAACCCCTCAACCACGACCCCCTCGTCGAGGTCGGCCAGGCCAATGATCTCGCCCGAGACCTCCTGGTGATTCCCAACCTCGGGGTCGAACTCGTCCCCAACATCGGTGTCATCGGCGGCGACCATTCCGTCCTGGTCGTCGAGACCGGCCTGGGACCGCGCAACGCCGAACAGGTCCTCGCCTTCGCCTCCGCTTACGCCAAAGGCCGCAAGCTGTATCTCACCACGACCCACTTCCACCCCGAGCACGCCTTCGGTGCCCAGGCTTTCGCCGGTAAGGCCACCTACCTCATCAACAGAACCCAGGCCGCCGACCTGGAGGCCAAAGGTCCGGCCTATCTGGAAATGTTCCGCACGCTCGGCCCGCACATCGCCCGCCACCTGGAAGACGTCCACCTGGGAACACCGGACACGATCTACAACGACACCCACGAACTCGACCTGGGCGGCCGGACCGTCCAGCTGCGCGCCACGGGGCGAGCCCACAGCAAGGGCGACCAGGTCGTGACCGTTCCCGATGCGGGCGTCCTGTTCACGGGCGACCTGGTCGAGGCCGGCCAGTTCGCGATCTTCCCCTGGTTCCCCCCGTATGACGTCGATGTCTCAGGACTCGACTGGCTCGAAGTCATGCACCGCCTCATCGCCACGGCCCCCCAAACGGTGGTCCCCGGCCACGGCGACATATCCGGCCCGCAATTGCTGGCCGACGTCCGCGACTACCTGGAGTCGCTCCGCGACGAAACCTGGAAACGCCGAGACTCCGCGATGCCCCTCGAAACCATGACGGCCGAAATCAAATCCCTGATGATCGAGCGGCACCCGCAATGGACAGGCCAATCTTGGATCGAAAAGGGCGTCGCCTGCCTCTGCACAGAACACCCGTAAACCGAATCGCTCTTTGGGGTGAGCCGGGGGTTCCCTATCGGTGGTGATGTCCGGTCGGTGGGGCGGCTGATTACGTTCTGGCATGAAGAGGATCTTGAGTGTGGTGGCCGCGGCGTGTGCGGTCGTGGCGGTGGGACCGCTGGTTGGGGCGCAGGCGCGCAGTGCGCCGGTCGTCCCGGGGGCGGCTGACGGGTGCCTGCCGGTGGCCGGGGCGGTGTGCGGGACGTTGCGGGTGCCGTTGGTGCGGGCGCGTCCGGAGCTGGGCGGCACGACGGTCGGCTATGTGGTCATCCGGCATCGGGACGCCTCTCGTCCCGCCAAGGGGATGATCGCCGCCAACCCCGGTGGGCCGGGGGATTCCGCGATCGCGTCCGCCGAGCGGTACGTCCGGGACCTCGGCGGGCTGCTGGACGACCATGACCTGCTGCTGGTCGATCCGCGCGGGGTCAACCGCTCCGACCCCGTCGACTGCGGGCTCACCGGGCTTCCGCCGACGCGTGACGGATTCGTCCGGGCGGTGGAGGCGTGCGGACGCGAACTGGGCCCCCGGGCACGCGGCTACACCTCGGCGGAGGTGGCCGACGACATCGACGCCGTCCGGGCCGGGCTCGGTGTCGCGCGGCTCGACCTGCTGGGGGAGTCCTATGGCAGCTACCTGATGGCGGTATACGCCAAGCGCCACCCGGCGCGGGTCCGGTCGATGGTGCTCTCCAGCGCGTTCCCGCTCGACTTTGACATGTGGGGCCGTCCCGGCGCGCGCGCGATGCGCCGCGCGATCCGGCTGCTGTGCGACAACAGCGGGGACCGTTGCGACGGCCAACGGGTGCTGCGCGACAGCGAGACCCTGGCCGGACGGCTGGCCCGGCGCCCCGTCACCTACACCACGGACGACGGGCAGCGGCGGCTGCTGGACGACACGTCGCTGGCGGTGATCGTCTTCGGCGCCGCCGGCGCGTCCGCGGGCTTCGGGGACGTCCCGGCGATGGTCCGCGCCGCGCTGCGCGGCGACCACGCGCCGCTCGTCGCGGCGGCCCGGCGGGTCGGCCCGCTGAGCGGATCATCGGCCACCCGTCAGGAAGAGCAGCCGTTCAACCCGATGCACAGCATGGCGCTGATGTGCAACGACTACCCGACGCTGTGGAACCGCCAAGCTCCGGTAGCGGCCCGGCTGCGGCAGTATGCGGCGCGGCGCCGGGCGCTGCCCGTCCAGGATTTCCGGCCGTTCGGCAAGCGCGCTTGGACGAGCGCGGCGTATGACCGGGGGAACACGTGCGTCCGCTGGCCGGACGACGGCCCCGCGCAGGCGACCGGCGGCCCGTTCCCGGACGTCCCGGTCCTGGTCCTGTCCGGTGCCCTCGACCCCAACACCCCCACCGAGGAGGGACGGCAGGCCGCTCGCCAGTTCCGGCACGCCGCCGTCGTGGAGGTCCCCCACACCGGCCACGTGCCCACCGGGGAGCCGACCCGATGCGCGGCGGGCATCCAGCGCGCCTTCATCCGCGACCTGCGCGTCGGTGACACCTCATGCCTGACGAGGATCCCGCCCGTCGTCGTCCGGCCCTAGCCGCGTCGCCTCCAGGGCGGTCTCGTAGGCGCGCAGGGCGGTGATGACCGTCGCGCGTTCGGCGGGGCTGAGATCGCGCATGACGGTTTCCCAGGCGGTGACGCTGCCGGAAAGCCATTCGGCGATCGGCGTGGCGAAGGCGGGGGCGATGGCGACGATGCGGCGGCGGCGGTCGGCGGGATCGGCGGTGCGTTCCAGGACGCCCGGCCGCGACAGTTCGCTGACCATGAGGCTGACGGTGGTCGGGGCCACTTCGAGCCGGGCCGCCAGTTCGTTGACGCTGGCCGGACCGTCGTACTCCAGATGCGCCAGCAGCGACAGATGGCGCGGCGCGAGATCCAGACCCTGGAGCGCGGGAGGGATGGGCAGGCGCTTGGTGCGCCCGACGAGCCGCGGCATGAGCAGCAGCAGGGTGCGGACGGCCTCGTCGACGGCCGGACCGTCCGGTTCGGTGGACAACGGCACCCCTCCTAAGTACCTTTGAATCTAAAGTCTTTAGAGTTAAAGGAAATGAGGTCCGCCATGCCGCATCTGACCGCGCACCTTCCAGAGAACAGGCTGGACGGCAACGAGCCCGAGCTCATCGCCGCCATGACCGAGGCTATCGTCGAGGTCTACGGCGAATGGGCGCGCGACCTGGTGGGCATCCGCCTGGCCGGAGTCCCCGGCGGCCGCTTCGCCCAGGGCGGCAAGGCCGCGGACACGAACGTCTCGGTGACCCTGGGCGTGCGCGCCGGGCTCTTCGACCGTCCCGACGCCGCCGAGATCTCCGCGCGCCTGGGCGCCGCCCTCACCGACGCGATCACCCGAGTCGCCGGCGAGGACCTCCGTGCCGGAACCACGGTCGAACTCGTGGCGTCCCCGCCGGAACGAACCTTCGTCGCCGGAGCCCCCGTAGAGTGACGCACCGGATCAGGCGGGTTCGGGGACGTCCCCGACGGCGAAGTACACGTCCTTGCCCTGGGCCCTGGCCTGCTCGATCATCATGTCGGCCCCCGCGGAGGCGCCCCCGATGCGGAGAACGGCGTCACAGCGCTCCAGCAGGCGCTCGGCGACGGGATGGAAGATCTCGGTGAACACCGCGTCGCCGATCCGGGCCGATCCGCCGGTCTCGATGAGGGGCAGCGCGAGAGCCTCGCCCGTAACGGGAAGGTGACCCGCACGAAAGAGGGCCAGCGCGGCCTCGTTCATCGCCGCGACATTGGCGGCGAGCTTGGCCGGATCGTCACCGGTACCCGACCGATAGGGCCCGGCCACAAGAATCATCAAGGACGTCATCGCTCAGCCATCTCCTCGACCATCGGGTTCCATGGATCAAGCCCCTCAAAAGCACGCCCCAACCGCAGCATTGGTCAGCTGTAGAAATGCCGACCGTACTCCTCGAGGCTCACGGTGAAGTCATCCGGACGGGTCTCCCGGAGAAATCTGTATCGGGCGTCGAACGCGCCGATCGCCTCGGGGATGCCGAAACCGAACTCCTGCCGCAGGATCATCATGGCCGGAAGGATGCGGTGGGCCACGATGTGCTCGTCGATCTCGGGCCACCGGTCGGTCATGCGGCGGATTCTGCCACGCGTTTCCGCGGCCTTGGCAGGCGCCGCTGAGGCGGCGGCGCGCCGGCCCCGGCCGCCTCAAGGTTCGGTCAGCGGCCAGCCGACCCTCGTTCGGCTCTGGGGCGTCGGCGCGCATCGCTCGAAGCTGATCGAGGTCATTCATGGCTGAGCTCCTCCAGGCCGAGGGCACCGGGGATGCTCTTCCTGGCGTGATGCAGCCGCGACCGTACGGTGCCCACGGAGATCCGCCCTCCGGTTCCCGGGGTGCGCCCAACGCGCACCACCTTCACCGGCTATCACCCGACCCCACGCCTAGGGTTCCATCTGATCCGCGCCAGCCTGTAGCCGTTGCGGCGTGGCGGAGCCCGCAACCGGGACGATTGCGGGCTCCACGCGGGGGAGTGCTGCGGACTACCGGACGGTGAGGGTGTACTCCGTGGTTCCGGTCTTGCCGGCGCTGTCGGTCGCGGTGATGGTCACCTTGTAGGTGCCGCGCTGGTACGGACCCATGACCGTCATCCGCGAAGTGCCGCCGGGCTTGATGGTCTGGGGCGTGAACATCGGTGCCCCGGGCAGACCGGTGCCGCTGAGCCGGATGGGGCCCGTGCCGCCGTTCACGGTGATCGTCGCGTTGGCGTAGCCGCCGGGCGGGACGGTCCCAGAGTTCGGCGAGATGGACAGCTGAGGACCGTTGGCCGGGCCGCCGTCACCGATCGTCAGCGTGTACTCCGCGCTTCTGGTCCCCGAAGAACCCTTGGCCGTGATGTTGACCTTGTAGGTACCCGGCTTGGTGCTCGCGGCGGTCTCCAGGGTCAGCTTGGCCACCTCGCCGGACGTGATGGCCGACGAGGGCTGGAAGGTGGCCGTCGTCCCGGCGGGCAGGGCGGAGGCGCTGAGTTCCAACTTCTCCGGACCCTGGTCGCCCGCCGTCGTGGTGACGCTGGTGGAGACGTGCTTGCCGGGCTCGGCCTTGCCGGAGGACGGCGCCAGCGCCACCCCGAACTTTCCGTCGCCGGGCTGGGTTCCGCCGATCTCGGCGCGGGCCCAGTCGCCCATCGCGTTGGTCAGCCGCGCCATGATGCTGTAGCGGTCGCAGGCGCTGGAGCCCCACGACGAGACGCCGACGATCACGCCGTCCACGATGAACGGGCCACCGCTGTCACCCGAGCAGTTGGCGGTGCGTCCGTCGTTGTAGCCCGCGCACACCATCAGGTCGCCGTTGACCTTGATGTCGAACACCTGGCAGTTCTTCGGGTCGTTGACCGGCAGGGTGGTCTTGCGGAGTTCGCCGGAGCCGCCGCCCGACGAGGTCCTGCCGTAGCCGAGGGACGTGCCGGACTTGCCCGGCTGGGTGAGCGCGGCGTCCCCCGAGCCGGCCACCTTGGCCCACTGGCTCTCCGGCACCGGGAGGTCGTCGACGGTGGTGACCACCGCGACGTCGTACCCGGTCCGCCAGCCGCCGGAGCCGGTGTACCCCGGGTGGGCCTTGAACGAGGCGACGGCCGTGCGGAACGTCTCGTCGCCAGGGGTGTTCAGGTCGTCGTCGCCGTAGATGTAGCTCTTGTCACCGGTGGCGTCGATCATGCAGTGCGCCGCGGTGAGGATCTTGCGCTTGCCGACCACGGACGCGGTGCAGGACTGCCCCTGCGGGCCGCCGCCCCCGACGCGCATCCCCGCGATGACGGACGGGTGCTCCTTGACGGTGGTGCGCTCCCCGTTGACGATCCTGGTTCCCACGCCGGACGGGCGAAGCTGGTCGGTCGGGGTCGCCGCGATGCTGATCTTGCCGGACGGTGCGGCGTCGGCGGCGGCCATGACTGGCAGGGCCGTCACGGCCAGTGCCACGGTGAACACCGCGGCGAGGCGTGCTGTTCTCATCGTTCTCCTCGGATGGTGGGGGGTGAGTGAGAGGACGGCGCCGTCGGTCAGAGGGTGATCGACCAGCCCGTGAGCGTGCCCGCGTCGAACCGGTAGACGTCGCGCACCGAGAGCTGCCAGGTGCCGTTCGCGTCCTCGCGCGAGGCGTCCACCGTGAAGGTCTGGTGCACACCGCCGGAGTCACCGGCGTCGCCCGCGCGCTTGAGCGGATAGGACGCGCCGCTCGGCCCCACCAGGTCGATGGCGAGGTCGCCGGTGTAGCCGTGGTCGATGTCGACACGCACTCGCGACGTGGCCGAAGCCTTGCCCTGGCAGGAATCCTGGCTCACGGACGTGCTCACCGCCGAGCCCGCGTCGGGGATGGCCACGTCCTGGTCGTTGCCCTTGACCCCGCACTCGCCCGGGGTGCCGCCGCCGATGTCCCCGACGTAGAGCAGCTTGTTCGGAGAGTCCGTCCCGGGGTTGGTGACGAGGTCCGGGGTGGCGCTCCGGACCAGCGCGTCGCCGACCTGCCGCGGGGTCGCGCCGGGGTTGGCCGACAGGTACAGCGCGGCCGCGCCCGCGACGTGCGGGGAGGCCATGGACGTCCCGCTGCCGGTGCGGAACGCTCCAGCGTGGTCGCTGGAGTAGATGTTGCCGCCCGGTGCGAAGAGGTCGACGCAGCGGCCGTGGTTTCCGCCACGGGTGCGGTCCTTGTTGAACCAGCCGACGGTGAGCGCCTCGGGAACGCGGGCCGGGCTGACGCCGCAGGCGTCCTTGCCCTCGTTGCCGGCGGAGACCGCCACGACGATCCCCTTGGCCGCCATGGCCTTGATCTGCTCGTCACCGACGCCGAGGGTGTCCATGCCCAGGCTCAGGTTCACCACCGCGGGCGTCGTGGCGTTCTTGGCCACCCACTCCATCGCGCTGACCGTGGCCGAGTCCGGGCCCGAGCCGTTGCAGTTCAGCGAGCGCACGGCCACGACCTTGGCCTTCTTCGCCACGCCGACGGTCTTGCCCGCGATCGTCCCCGCCACGTGCGAGCCGTGCCAGAAGCAGTCGCTCGCGTCGCCGTCGTTGTCGAGGAAGTCGTACCCGTGACTCGCCCTGCCCTCGAACTCGGGGTGCTGGGCGTTGATCCCGGAATCGATGACGTAGGCGGTCACACCCTCGCCCGTGTTCGGGAAGGTGTACTTCTTGTCCAGGGTGGCGGTTCGCTGGTCGATCTGGTCCAGCCCCCACGACGGCGGGTTCGGCTGCTCTCCCGTCGCCCTGGTCGTGCCGTCCTGGTGCACCGACCTGACCGACGGGTCGGCCGCCAGGCGCCGTGCCCGCCGCTCGGACAGGCCCCGGACCGCGAAGCCCTTCAGCGTGACCGAGTACGTGTCGGTCACCTCGCCGCCGTAGCGCCGGGTGAGGGTCGCGGCGCGGGCCTCGGACGCGGCGCGGGCGCCGTTCTCCAGCACCACGATGTACCGTCCGGGATACGGCTGGTCAGCCTGGACGACGGCCGATTCCGGCTGCTGCGCCGCGGCTTCGCCCGCCGCCGTCGCGACCGTGACGGCGGCCGCGACCGCGACCGCGAACAGGCTCGATCTCCATCGATTCCTGCGCTCCTGCATCGATTCCTCCAACGTGCGTCCGAGCGGCCGTTGACAGGGGTGGGGCACATCGGGCCGCTCGGGCCTCACCCTTCGGTCTGGGGAAAGAGCGAACAAGTGTGGTCAAGACCCGTATTCGCACGAATCGCGCGCGCTCGTGGCCAGGGGTTACGCCACCCGGCCCGGCCGACTTACCCTGTCGGGCATTCCTCTGCGGGTGGATCACCGACGGGAGCGACCATGGGCCGTGATCACGCGAATCCCCACCCCGTCCGATTCGGCCCGGTGCCGATGATCGGCCGGGACGCGGAACTGGCCGCCATGCTCGAGGGGGTGCGGGGCGCACCGTCGGTCGTCCTCGTGGAAGGCCAGGCCGGGTCGGGCAAGACCAGATTGGTCGCCGAGTTCACCGCCGCCCTCGACGGGGCCGCGCGTGTGGTCGTGGGCATGTGCCAGCCGCTGTCCGAGCCGTTCCCGTACGGGGTGCTCCTCGACTGCCTCAGCCAGTGCGGTGACCGGCTGGTCGATCCCGGCCCGGTGACCGGCGCGCTACGGGACCACCTGCCCGAACTCGCGGACCGCCTGCCGCCCGCGCCGCGTCCCCTCGGCGATCCCGGCGCCGAGCGGCACCGGGTCTTCCGCGCCGTGCGCGACCTGCTCGGCTCCCTGGGGCCCACCGTGCTCGTGCTGGAGGACCTGCACTGGGCGGACGAAGAGACCCGCGCAGTGCTGCGGTTCGTGATGGGGAACCCGCCGCCGGGCCTGTCGATCGTGGCGACCTACCGCCGCGAGCACCTGCCCGCCGGAGGCCCGCTCGGCCACGCCTTCCACGTCCCGCACGTGGTCAGCCTGGTCCTGCGCCCCTTCGGCCTGGTGGAGGTGCGTACCATGATCGACGCGCTGGTGGGGGCCGCGGTGACCTCGGAGGGATTCGCCGAGGCCGTCCTGCGCGAGACGTCCGGCGTCCCGTTCGTGGTCGAGGAAACGGTGCGCGCCCTGCGCGACCCGGCCCGCGACGTGCGTGCCGACGGCGACCTCGCACAGCGGATCCTGGACGGGATCGACGTCCCGGTCCGGGTGGCGGAGGCGATCGGGGAGCGGCTCGAAGCCCTGCCCGACGCCGCCCGCTCCCTCGCCGAGGCGGCCGCCGTGCTGGACGTGCCGGAGACGGCCGACGTCCTGACCGCCGTAGCGGGCACAACAGACGCCCACCACCTGATCGCCCTCGTGGAGTCCGGAGTTCTCGCGGAGAAGACAGCGAACAGGTTCGCTTTCCCGCACAGAATCGCCGGCCGAGCCGCATGCGCTTCGCTCCCCAGTTCACGACGACGGCAACTGCACACACGCGCCCTGACCGTGCTGTCCGCCCTCGACCCCCCACCCGTCGCCCGCCTCCCCGCCCACGCCAAAGCGGCGGGCCTGAAAGCCGAATGGCTGCGGTACAGCGAGCTCGCCGCCGAGGCGGCGGAGGAGGCCAAGGACGTCCCCAGCGCGGTCGACTTCCTGTCCGAGGTGCTCGCCGACCCCGAGATCAGCATCGCGGACACGAACCGGCTGGCCACCAAGCTGTGCGGCTACGCCCTGACCGGACTGCCCGGCGGAGCGCTGACCGCGAGGGTCGAGGGCCTGCTGTCGGATCCACGGCTGGCCCCGGACGTCCGCGGCGAGGTGCACCTGTGGTTCGGCCTGTTGCTCCAGCGCGAGACCGGGGAGCTGGACCGCGGCGCCGACGAGATCACCCAGGCCATCGACCTGCTCGGTGACCAGCCCGAACGCATCGTGCGCGGCCTGGCGGCCATCGCCGGGCCCTACCTGGGGACCGCGTCCATCCCCGAGCACCGGGTCTCGCTCGGCCAGGTCGAGGAGATCATCGACCGGCTGCCCACCCGGGCCCCGCGCACCGCCCTGCTGGCCACCACGCTCGGCGGACGGCTCATCATCGGCGACCCGAGCACGTGGGAGCGCATCGCCCAACTGCCGTCCCCTTCGGAGGTGGACGACCCCGACGAGCTCCACCACCTGGCTCGGGCGTTCTGCAACCTGGCGGACGCGTGCTCATGGATCGGTCACTACTCCCAAGCGCGCGAGTTCCTGCGCAACGGGATCGCCCTGGCCGAGCGCGTCGCCGCCTTCTACGTCGTGGGCACCGCCGAGGCCACGGCCGTCCGGCTCGACTGGCTCAGCGGCCGGTGGTCCGGCCTGGAACAGCGCATCGACCGCCTGGTCGAAACCTACGCCGACCTCCTGCTGACCACCGACCTGAACCTGACCCGCGGCTGGCTGGCGACGGCACGCGGCGAGTGGGGCCGGGCCGAGAAGGCCTTCCGGGCAGCGAGCCGCCAGCACGTCTTCCCGGTGGGCATATCCGCCGCCGGCGGAATGGCCGGCATGCTGCTCAGCCGTGGCGAGGCCGCCGCGGCCGAGGAACACGTGGAGCGCGCCGTGACGACGTTGCGGAACAAGGGCGCATGGGCATGGTCGGGCGACGTCCTGCCCCAGGCAGTCGACTGCTACCTGGCGACAGGCCGCGCCGACGCCGCCCACCAGCTCGTCACGGAAACAACCGCCGGCCTGAAGGGCATCGACGCCCCCCTGGCCCACGCCGCCCTGACCAGCTGCCGCGCAAGGCTGGCCGCGACTACCGACGAAGCCCACCAGCTCTACCGCGAGGCAATCGCCCTGCACCAGAGCCTCGGCCTCCCGTACCGCACCACCCAACTCACCGAACAAGCCGGGGGCACCGACACCGCGACACTCGACGCACTGGCGCAGTCCTACACGTCCCTGGGCGCGACCGTCGACGCCGCCCGCTGCCGTCACCGCATCCGCAGCACCGGCGCGGCCACCCCCTCCCCTCGCGGCAGGCGCGGCTACGGCACCGAACTCTCCCCACGTGAACAGGACGTCGCCCGCCTCCTGGCAGGCGGCCACACCAACCGCGAAATCGCCCAGGCCCTCTTCCTCTCCCGCCGCACGGTCGAGGAATACGTCGCCAAAGTCCGCCGCAAACTCAACGCCCCGTCCCGCCACGACGTCCGCCCCTGACACACGCGTTGTCGGCTCCGGGCTATCGCGGCGATCGGTCGTCCTTCATGAGGCTCACCGCGGGCGGCGAGCGCCTGAACTGGGACCAGATGAGAGCCGCCGTCAGGAGGGCCGTCGCCGTCCAGGTGATCCAGCCCGGGTGGGCTTCCCCCAGCCCCAGCACGGACAGGGCGGTGAAGATCCAGCCGCCGAGGGCGACGAAGACCAGCAGGTACGGGCCCGCGACGTTCGCCGTCCGGTATGCCGACAGCAGCGATCGGCGCACGTCCTGGTCGGCATTCAGGATCCAGGCCGCGCTCACCAGCGCGAACGCCGCCGCGGTCTGCAGGGCGAACCACCCCAGGTCGTCGGTGGCGCCCTCGCGCAGGTAGGCGAGGACGTGCTCAGAGAGCGGGATCGCGAGGAGCGCGGCCCCCAGGAGGGCGACGACCGGCAGGACGATGGCGCCGAAGTTCAGCGCGCTCACGTAGAGGCCGTACCCGAGGATCTTGGCGGCCGACTCGGCGAAGCACACGGCGACGGCGACGATCGCGCGCAGCACGAAGACGACGATCCGGACGGCCAGGTTGATCGTCTCGACCACCAGCAGGACCAGCAGCCTGGCGAACTCCATGACGGCGTTGACCGCCACCCGAGCACCGGTGACCAGGACGATCCGCGAAAGATCGACGATGCGGACCACGGTGATCCTGGTCAGCTCGCCGAGCCGGTCGACCGCGGTGAGGGTCCGGCGGCGCTCCACGTCGCTGAACGTGGCGTACCAGGCCACGTGACGCGGGTGGCTCGGAGCCGGAATTCGCGGCGAACCCCCCGCGGCACGCCGCAGGCCGACGGTCAACCCGGCCACGCCGGAGACGCCGAGGGCCCCGCAGAACGCGAGGAGGCCCACGAACCGGAAGAGGCCGCGACCATCGGCGGTGTTGGGCGCATCGAGGAACAGCGGTGTCACGAGCCAGCCCAGACCGGCGGTCGCGGCCAAGGCCGTGGGGATCGCGCCCAGCGCCACGACGTCGTTGCGCGGGCCGCCGCTGTAGATCTCCTTCTCGTCGTCCACGGCGCCGAGGATGATCAGGCCGATGTGCACGCCCAGGAAGACCATGGGCAGCACGAACAGCATCGCGGCGAGGTTCTGGCGCGTGTCGCCGTCGGCCGCACCGGTCACGGACGTGGCGCCGAAGACGAACACGTAGGCGGTCGCGGCCAGCGCGACCGTCCTGCTGTGCGTCCGCAACGGGAGCAGGTAGCCCAGCATGCCGACGGCCGCGACGGCGACGAACACGGGCACCGCCGACTCCACTGCGGCGGCCAGCCAGAAGAGTGCATAGACGCAGACGGCTCCCGCCAGGACGACGCCGACCCGTCCGGCGCCCGTGCGGTTGACGAGAGGCAGGAAGCGGTCGTGCCGCCGGCAGAACACGTCGGTCGGCAGGACTCCCTCGGAACCGCAGTCCGGGCACCGCTCCGGGGGACCGACGTCATCGGCGAGGCCGAACCCGCTGAGGAGCCGCCCGTCGGCGGCCGGTTCGGCGACGGGCGCCCTGTCGGCCAGCCGCGACGGAGCGAACGGCCAACTCGGCGCAGGCTCCGGCGTGGTCTCGCGGTGGCGGTCGAGGCGCCGCAGTACGTCGTCCAGGCTGGGACGCCGCCCGGGTTGCTTGGCCAGGCAGTCGCTCACCAGCGAGCGCAACTCTCGGGGCAGGCCGTCCAGGTCGGGGCGGTTGTGGATGATCCGGTACATGATCGCGTGTGCCGGGCCGGTGCCGAACGGGCCGCACCCGGTCGCCGCGAACGCCAGCACGGCCCCGAGGGAGAACACGTCGCTGGCCGGGCCGACCGGGTCACCGCGAGCTTGCTCGGGGGACATGAACGACGGCGTGCCGACCACGGCCCTGGACACGGTGTGGGAGGTGGCGTCGAGCGCACGCGCTATGCCGAAGTCAATGACCCTGGGCCCGTCGGAGGCGATGATCACGTTGGCCGGCTTGAGGTCGCGATGCACCAGGTCGCAGGCGTGAATCGCGGCGAGCCCCTCGGCCAGCCCCGCCCCCAGCCCGGCGATCTCCTCAAGCGACCGCAACGGCCCGTGCCGCGCCACGGTCTCGTGCAGGGACGGACCGGCGATGTAGGCGGTGGCCAGCCACGGCGGCCCGTGGGCGGGGTCGGGATCGGCGTCCACCACCTGGGCGGTGTAGAACCCGCCGACCCGCCGGGCGGCCTCCAGCTCGACGGCGAACCGCCGCCGGAACTCCGCGTCAGCAGCCAGCCCGGCACGCACCACCTTGACCGCGACCGGACGTCCGCCACGCGAACGCCCCAGGTAGACCTGCCCCATCCCACCGCCGCCCAGCCGAGCGGTCAGCCGATAAGGCCCCACCCGACGAGGATCGTCCCTCTCCAGCGGCTCCATGACCCCACGCAACCCACCTTCCGAGAAGTTGGGACTCGTATGCTAAACGGCGCCACCGACAAACCAATCCCTCCATTCGTACCTCGATCCCTGTTCGCGAGTGGACGTCCTCCAGAACCCATTCCTGGGCATTGCGAAAACATCCTCGCCCACGCCCTGATCACCGATGAATCGACACGAGACGCGAGGCCGGACCGGCGGATCCCATACGCTGGCCCACCATGGCGATCTTCCTTCTCGATGACTCCACACCCCCGCCCAAGGGATGGATCGAGGGGCTCTCCCGTAATCCTGCCGCCCCCGATGACGTCGTCCTGCGGCTGTTGTCCGTCAACGCCATCGACTTCTCCACCAGGAAGGCATGGAGCGACGAAGTCGCCGAGGTGGCGTTGAATCACGCCGACCCGAAGGTACGGCGGCACTTCGCGATTTTCGGCGGAGACCAGCGGTTCCGCCTGGCCGGGGACCCGGATGTGGAAGTCCGCCGGGCCCTCGCGGCCTGCTTCGAGCTCGGGAAACAACTCCCGGAGGAGGTTCTGGAAGTCCTGGCGGACGACCCGGACGATTACGTCCGATGGGATGTCGCGTGCCATCCAAATCTGCCACGGCAGAGCCAGGTCAAGCTCCTTTCAGACCCCGTGGACGGCGTCCGGGCTGCGGCCCATCAGCGCTTCGAAGAAGCGGACAGACCGCCCGGCGGCTGGACACCGATCACCAGTGAGGAAGCCGACCTGCTGGTCAGGTCCGAGAACGCCGAGGTGCGGGAACGAGCGGCCTTCAATCCACTGCTTCCCATCGAGGCCGTGCGGGGGCTGGCGCGCGACCCGGAGTTCCGGGTGCGGTTGGCGGCATCGACGCATCCGGCGCTCGCTGAGGAAGAGCGCGCAGCGATCGATGTCGAGATCGACCCGGGGATCAGATACCACCTGCCCGAGTGGACGCTGTTGCTCCGGCTCGACACCGTTGAACTGCGCCGCCTCGCGACGTCCGCGCACGTGTTGATCCGTCGCGGGCTGGCCAGACGCAAGGACCTGCCGCAGGACGTCAAGGAGCGGTTCGCCGCCGACGAGGACTTCGCGGTGCGTTTGCTCCTCGCTGAGAACCACGACGACGTGCCCGTTGAACTCCTCTTGGAGATCTGGCGCGACTGGGAGGGCCTGTCGCAGCGGCGGATCAGGGAACGCATCCCTCGCCAAGGGCTGCGCCGGTACGCCGACGATCCACACCCCCGAATGCGAGCGCTGGCCCTGGACGACCCGCACACACCGCCGGAACTCGTCGACAGGCTGAGCCGCGACGAAGAGCCGTGGGTACGGTGGTGCGCCCTGCGTGATCCCCGGCTCCCGGCCCGACGGGTCGTCGAGCTGCTGAACGACGCCAATCCAAACCTGCACCGAGATGCGGCCGCCGACCCGAGACTGCCCCCGTCATGTCTTCTGGAGGCACTGGAGCAGCCACGACTGGCAGCCGCAGCCGCCCGCAATCCGACGCTCCCCACACACGTCATGCATAACCTCCTGGACCGGGCAGGTGTAGGCCGGCGCCGGTGAGGCCGCCCTCCCACCCGGGCAAGACCAAGGCGCCCTGAATCATCAACGTGTTGATCACCCCGGCCATCGGAGGCACGTTCGCCGCGCTTGCTGAAAGGGGCCCGAGAGGGTGCAGTAATAGTCACCAGTCGCCGAAGCGCTCTTCGTCCTCACTGGTCCACCCTGCCGCCCCAACGCCACCAAGCCAGTCATCAAATCGGGCAGCCGCCTTGCCCTCGGCGGCGCGATCTTCGGCAGTTGGCTGATACCACTGAAGACTAGTACGCATGGTGAGCAAGTCGACGATGTAGGGGCTGATGTCGACGCGGTCGCGTTCAACGCGGCCGCTGCCATCGGGCGCAGAGATGAGCTTTCTTTCGGCGACGTTCGTCACCAGTTTGGCTACGTTCTTGCCGCCGACACCGGCCCTGCCCACCAGCGAGACCTTGAGTCCGAACACGTACGCGACCTGCGCATACCATCGTTCGTGTTCACCCTCAGTGAGCTACAGCGGCTGGCGGTGGGCCGCGCCAACGGTGCGGGCGCCGCCGCATTTATGGGGACGTTGGGGAGTGGTTCAAAACGGATTGGCGCGGCGGCTTCCGGTGGCGCGCGGCTGTGTATACGACAAACCCCGGTGTCTGCCGTTGTGGCAGGATTACCGGGGTTTTTGCTGGTCGTTTGGGGTGCCCCCTGCAGGATTCGAACCTGCGCACACGGCTCCGGAGGCCGTCGTGCAACATCGCTCTGGCCTGCCCGAACACTGACGAGTGGGCGCGCTCTGACCGTCTATGGCACGGAGGGCGGTTTTGAGCCTCATCGTCACGCGGACGCGCGAGCCTCAATCAGCGACACCGGTGCCTGCGTCTCCTCCAGAGCCATGCGCGCCTCCTGAGTAGGGGGCTCTGCCCGCCATCGTGAGGCGCGATGGCGTTCCCGCTTGTGCTGGCCATCGCCCGCTCCCAGGGCAACGCTTTGCAGGCGCATGTCAGAGCACAGCCCATGCACGGCGGGGGACCACCTGACGGTCTCCCGGATGGGAGAGAGTTTTCCTAGTCAAGCACCGTGGTGAGGTGGCTTCTCCGGTGCTCGTCCAGGGCCGCCGCGTGAAGCACTTGCCCACCGCTGTGGCGAGATCGAGACGGGCAGCGCCTCCGACCAGAATTATCGAACCAGTCCTCCGGGCTTGATGACTGCCAT
Organism: Spirillospora sp. CA-294931; assembly: GCF_050946795.1. Classification (GTDB taxonomy): domain Bacteria; phylum Actinomycetota; class Actinomycetes; order Streptosporangiales; family Streptosporangiaceae; genus Spirillospora. The sequence continues at coordinate 7,621,549 of NZ_CP192006.1, read as the reverse complement.
GTGGGTGAGTTGTGTTAGTTATGATGTTCACACGCTGTAATGACGAAGCGAGGAGACGATCTTGAGAAACCTGCCAGACAGTGGGGTGCCGGATATTCGCGAGTACCTCTACGTGGATACTCCCCGTGTGCGGACTTTGCTCGCTCAGTTCACCGCCGGTCTACCGGAAGAGGAAAGTTCCACGTCTGGTCATATAAGGAAATGGCAAGGAAGCTTCAATAGAATCGTCGGGTTCTCGCGCGAGAGGTCCGAGAGCGATCAGGAAAGTCGCTCGTTGGCGGACCTGCACGTGGCGATGCTTGAAGAGGCGGCAGAGGCAAGAGGCGTGTTGGGGGACATATCTGCCGCTGCCGCCATCGCCAAGAACTGGAATCAAGAGCGTCTGCATAAGGCTCTGAAAGTCGGAGCGCTCATTCGGATTAGTTCGCCAACGTTGCTGCTTGATCCCGCAGCATTCGCTAAGAAGGCAAAAAAGTTCGATGAGGTGAGCGGCGACACGGAGTTCTCGGCAGTGGTCACTCAGGTAGTCGAATCATTGTATGGAGATAGCCTTGCTGTTCGAATATTGCCATGTGGCCCCGAGAGGCCAAAACTTCGCTTCACGGGGATGATCGCTGATCCTGGTGACTATCTGGGGAAGGATCGGCCCACTCTGTTCTCTCGTCTCGGGGCCGACGCGCAGGAGTGGACGACCGTTGCGTCAATCAGTCGGATTCCTCGGCGGGGGCAGAGCAACTATTCTGCACAACTCGCTCGGATAGCTGGCGAGGTCAATCAAGTCATGCGCCAAAATACCGACCGAATTGAGCGTGCAGCTCTGGAAGTCCTAATCCAGGAAACCGGCCGGGCGATGGAAGAGGCGGGCCTCAGTGAGGCGCCTAGTTGGCCAGCTATATCCATAGTGCCACTAGCGCTTTATCGTCAGGTTCCAGCGTTCTCTATTGAGCCTGACATGGAAGTGGAAGGCTAGGCCTATCCAGTTCTCATTCTAGAGGACGGGCCGAGTCGGACTCCCAGCCCGGCGGAGGGTGGCCTAAGGGTTGCAGCAGTTTGAAGCTGAGAGCGTCGAGGAGTGAGCTTTCCCACCAACCGGCCGATGGCCTGTTGCGGGTGGTGTGATGCGGCACTTGACTAGTGGGTCACGAGATTGAAGGACAAAGCCCGCTCCTTTGAGACAGAGGAGCGGGCTTTTAGTGGCCGTGGTTAAGACTCGACGTTGAGGTGAGCGTTGACCGCCCGGGCCTCCTCGGCAAGCTCGGGGAGTTCGACGACCTCAACGCCCGCCTGCTCCAGGAGTTCAACGCCTTGGCAGTCGGCAACGAAGAGGCTTGGTTCTCGCCACGCGATGACGACGCGAGGGATCCCGGCTTTGAGGATGAGTTGGGAGCAACCAAGCGGCCGAGACGCGCGCTCGGAGCACGGCTCCAAGGTGCTGTAGATCGTGGCGCCCGTCAGTCGCTCGTCTCCTTCGGAGAGTTTGCCGAGGGCGGACTCTTCTGCGTGCACTTTGGGATCTTCCTCGCGGGAATACCCCGTGGCTATCGCCTGCCCGTCCTTACCGACGATAACCGCGCCCACCGAGTAGGCCCCTTCGCTAGGCGGGCACTTGTGCGAAAGCTCGATTGCCCTCCTCATCCAGGTGATGTCATCGGCAGATGGCGTGGACATATGGATTCTCCTGATGGTCTTGGGTTTTGGTGCGCTGTTTGCCAGTCAGGTTCGCTGCTGGTTCCTCATGGCGTTGCGGAACTCGGTTGCGGCGGGAACGTCGCTCCATTTCTGGAGTGAGGCGCTCAGCCCGTCTAGTTCGGTGAGGATGCGACTTGAACCCGTCTCTGCGCCGATAGAGAGAGCTTTGAGCCCGACCTCGGCCGCGCGATCAATCTCTTCAGCACATGCGTGTGCGATTGCCTCGCGAGCCAGGTAGACGCCCTTGTCGCGATGGAACCCTTCCGGAAGAGACACGATGGCCTCTTGGAACCTCTGCGCGGCTGCGCCGTGCTCGCCGAGGGTGGCGAGGCTGCGGGCGCGTTGGACTTCTATGTACGGAGCGTCAAGGAAGAAGCCGTATTGGAGTCCGGTGTCCGAGACGCTGCCGAGTAGTTCCCGGGCTTTGTCGTACGCGCGTTGGCTGGCTGCTTTGTCACCTGAGAGTGCGTGACCGTGCCCCGCATAGGTCATCGCGATGGCCTTGGCTCGACTGTTCGGCTTGGCCATGGCAATCGCTGCGTGCGCGACGCCGATGCTGGTAGCGGCGTCCCCTGCGTCGCCAGCCAGCTGGCTCTTACGCGCCAGGATGAATGCCGCTGCTTCAGTGTCGCAGGAGGTGTGCGCCCACTCTAGGGCGCGGTCAAGCCAGAATTGAGCCTCACGGAAGTGGCCTGAGTCCTGGTGGAGCCACCCGCAAAGATCGGCGAACTGTGTCTGGATGCTGACAAGTTCGTTGTGGTGGTCGGTAGACCCTCGCCCGTTCTGGCGGAGGTATTGCATCTGCCTGAGTTGTTGTTCGAGCGTCGTGATTACGCGCCGGGGGCCGAAGAGGTTGTCACTGTCCATGAGGACCCTGCGCATGTGCTTGAAATGCGCGACTTGACTTCCGTCGACGACGGGGGCGGACCGAGGGGATGCGGCAGCGCCTGATTCGCTTGCGCCGACCATCGCGGCGCCAGCGACCCCCATACCTCCTATGAGGAACGCTCTGCGCGGGACAGACATCCAGGTGATCCCTCCGTCAGGGGTCCGACATGGAACCATGACCAACTCCTCGCCAGTCGGGGCCAGGTCGAGCCCGTTCAACACAGTCGGCAAGGCCCCGCCGTCCGTGCTCAGGCCGGTCGGTGCCGACAGGTCGGCGTACATGGCCATCATGTCCTCAGCAGGAACGAGATGGACCCCGGGACGTATGCCCGGAATACCGACAGTGGAGTTGTCGGTATCGCCGGTGTGTCTGTCGGTGTGTCGGCTCTCACGGTCGACGTCGTCCAGTAGCCGTAGCAGGCAGCCACCAGCGTCCAAGGCCACGTCTAGCCGCTTCACAAGGTCACGTGCCGGGCGCCGTTGGGCGGTCTCACTCTTCTGAATCGTGTCGTCGCTGACGTGCACCATCTTGGCCAAGCGCGCCTGAGAGAGCTTCCGTGCTTTGCGTAGCTCCCGAAGCTCGTAGCCGAGCCGATCAAGGGCTGACTTGTCAGGGGTCAGGCGGCGCTCAGGACGGGCCACGTTGTCTCCCCAATCCGCGTTTACCGACTGTCATGGTGTCGGTACGGAACCTCTTCAGTTCGGGGCTTGAGTGCCTGATCGTTGGATGCATGGCACTCGCAAGCATCGATCGTACGCTCCGCCGTATCAAGAGGCCCGTGGATTCTCACTCGACCGCCTTTTCCTTCGGAAGGTTTGCTTCGAGTGCCTCGACGCGCTTTCTCAGATCGGAGATCTCTTCCTTGATGTGGCTGAGGGGCGGGTCAGCGTCATCGCCGCTCGCATTGGTCAAGTCAACGCGCACTGAGATATCCCGCAGCCTGTCGTCGGGGAAACCGAGCGCTCGGGAGATCGCTGCGAGGGTTGATCGCGACCGCTGGCGGGGCTCCCCCTTCTGGATCTGGCGAAGGGTCGCCGGAGAGACGCCCGACTTCTCCGCCAGCTCCCGCTGGGTGATCCCTCGGTCCTTCATCCGAGTGTTGATCACATCTGCAACAGCTTCCCAGTTGCCCACAGAGCCCTCCTGACCAGGGGGGTCACACCCCAATCCGCACGGACAGCGTACCCAGAAGACCAGCGCTGTTGACAGCGCCAAAATTAGCGCTAATACTGGCGCTAGTAACACATGGAGGTTCAGCCGTGTTCCCGCAGAAGTCCAGCAACATCCCGCAGTGGATCGCCGGTGTGGCGCTCGCCATCTTCGCGATCAACAACCCGGAGCGGGCCGCCGGCCTGGTCAACAAGGTCATCTTCGCGATCACGACGTTCTCCGGCTCGCTGGGCTGAACGACATGACCCGCCACCTGCCTGCGGTCGTCGGCGCTCAAGCCACCACCAAGCACGCCGCCGAGACCGCGTCCCGACCGATCACGGACCCCCCCAACGAGGTGCCCATGTCCCCCGTCCTGGATCTGCGTGGTGAGCCCGTCACCGGCGCGCAGTGCCGCTTCGACCCTGATTTGCACATTGGCCCGGACGTCGAGTCGCCCGAGGAGCAAGCGGCCCGTGAACTGGTCGCCGCCGAGGTGTGCGAAACCTGCCCGCTGCACGCCGAGTGTTTCGAGCTGGCGATGCGGGTCCGCCCCGAGTTCGGGGTGTGGGCCGGTTACACCGCTGCCGAACTCGCTGCGCTGGCTGACGACGACCTGGCGGAGGTGGCGTGATGGCGATGACTCCGAGCCAGATCAGAGCTGAGTTGGAGCAGATCACCGACCGGATTCAGGCGGCTTGGGTCGAGACCGTCAACAGGCAGGCGACCTTGGAAGAGGTCGAGGCGCGGCTGCTGGCACTGATCAGTCACCTCGACGACGTCGAGTCGCCCACCGAGTTGGAGCCGATCGGAGTCTTCACCAGCCGGACGGCCGCCACGCACGCATACCGCGCCCTGGCCAGCAAGGCCGGTCCCGGCGCCAGCGTGCGGCACCGCTGGCACCCGGAATGGGTCGGCACGGTCGCCACCGACCGGGGCCGCTCGTTCCGGATCGACGGTGCGGCGCGGTCCCGCCGGTACGTGCTGTGGGTCTTCGTGGCCTGGGAGCACACGAGCCCGACGTGGACGCGTGCGGAGGAACTGACGATCACCCACAACCAAGGAGTAGACGAGTGATGACCTCTCGTACCTTGACCGCGCAGCGCCCCGGACCAATACACCTCAACGTTGACCTGCCGGTGGGCAAGGTCACCATCGTCGCTGATCGCGCCACCGAGTACGCCGAGGTGACGATCACCACGACCGGCGACGCCGCTCACCTGGCCGACGCTGTTGAGGCGGCGGTGGTGCTGTGGGATACCCCGTCCGACACCCTGTCGGTGACGGTGCCCGCGGTCGCCTCCACGGGGCGCACGGTGATCGGCGATGTTGGGACCACGATCCCGGCCGGCGCTTCGGTGACCGGCCTCACGATCACCAACTCCGGTGTGCTTGCAGTGAGCGGTGACCTGGTCATCGACGGAGTTGCCGTGTCCGGTTCGGGGACGGTGCTCGGCGCCGGTTCGGGGACGATCGAGGTCATCGCGCGGGTCCCGGAGGACTGCCAGGTCGCGGTGCGGACGGAGTCGGCGGACGTGCGCGCGGTCGGCGAGTACTGCGACGTCGACACCGTCACCGTCTCTGGTGACGTCGCGGTGGACTCGACCTTGCACCTGGACGCTAAGTCGACCTCGGGGGATGTGTTCGCCGAGGTGACCGCCGTTGCGGTGGTGCACACCGTGTCGGGGAGCGTCCAGCTAAACCGCAGTGAGGAAGCGCGGATCACCAGCATGAACGGGTCGGTGAGGCTGCCCAACTGCTGGGGCAGCGTGAACCTGCATTCCAAGTCCGGTGACATCGGGGTCCACGTCACCGACATCGCGGAGATCCGCGCCCGGTCGATGTCCGGTGACATCACCATCACCGCCGACGCCGCGATGCTGCGCTGGAACGCGGTCAGTGTCGACGCCGAGTCCAAGTCAGGCCGCGTCACCACCCCGCGCACCTCCGGGGGTGCCTGAACCATGGCCTGTTCCCGCTGCAAGCTGAGCAACTGCCCCGGCCCCAAGAACTGCCTGGTGGGCTGCATCGAGTGCGACGACACCAAGCGTGTCTGTTGTCCCAGTCGCTGTGACCAGGGCTACTTCGCCGACAACAACGACGAGTTCACGATCAAGTGCCGTGGCTGCGGCGGCAAGGGCGAAGTCCGCTGCCCGAACTGCTGAACACGCGCACGGTGCTTTGGCGCTGCATCTCGTGCCCGCCGCTGTGGGCGGGCGCGGGGTGGAACGGCAGAAGCCCCCGTTCCCGCCACCTGAATGGAAGGAAGCCCCTGATGGCTGCCAAGCCCACGGATGCCGCTAAGGGCAAGTCGTCCAGCTGGCCCGACGGTGAGCCCAAGAAGATCCGGGACGCCGCCGACGGCAAATCCGGCACGAAGTAGCTGCGCCCCGGGTAGCGGGCCCATTCCGCCAAAGAACACTCCCGCCACCCGGGCGCCCCGACCCCGACCAAGCCAGCAAGACCAGTCAGAACGGAGCACCTACATGCTTTCCCAGCTCTCCCGGTCCCGCAAGCGCACCCTCGGCCGTCTCTCGACGGCTCTGCTGCCGACCTGTTCGGTTTGCGGCGCCACCTACAGCGGCGGTCACTGCCCCAACTGCGGATGGTTCACCCGGCCCGAGTGCTGACGCTGCGTCCGGGCGGCCCGGCCCACCGACTTCAGGTCGGGCCGCCCCACGGAACGCCAGACCACCCAACCCGCCCGCCTGGAGGACTCGATGACCAGCCACAACGACAAGACCCAGCCCGCCACCGACCTCGCCGATTCGCCGAACAAGCGGCATGCCGCCGCGCTGCTGACCGCCGCCGCCTTGGCCGCTGTCGATGGCATGCCCGCCGTCTTCACCTGGAGCACGGAAGACGGTCGCGTGGAAGCGCACCTGGACTACGTCGGTGCCGATGCCACCACCTTGGCCCACCTGCATCAGTGGGCGACGTTCTTCAGCGGGTCCGGCGAGCCGATCGCGATCCACTCCGAGCCTTTCGGCACCCACTCCACCTCTAGGAGCACCCGGGTGTGGGTGGAAACCACCCGGGACGGCGTGCACGTGGAGATCTGGTCCACGATCTTCACGCCCGGCCCGGCCGACGCCAGCGTTCGCGGGGCGGATGTGGTGGCGGGGGTGTCGGCGTGAACACCCAGCTTCGGACCGCGCTGGCCGCGATCGTGGGCGAGGCGCTGATCCGGACCGTGATCGCGGTCGTGGCGCTCGCTCTGGGCGTGGCCAGCGTCGCCCTGGCTAGTGCGCTGGGGGTGGGGTGATGTCGCGCCGCCGTTCGTCTGCGATGTTCTTCGACCCGGCCGGTGCCCGGTACAGGCTCCCCACGTGGCCGTGGCGGATGGCGCCGCCGCACCTGCTCACCCTCCGCCAGCTGGCCGCGCGTGGTCTACGCCCCGGCGGTCAGCCCGTCGCCGGTCAGGTGCTGTGGCGCTCCAACCGCTACCGCTCCCGAACTGGTGGGATCCGCGCCGCCTACCTGTACGACGTCCGCCTCGCCCTGCCCAAGCGCGTCCCGACCGCCGGGCAGCGCGCCGCGCTGGACAAGGCGATGGCCGCGCGGCGCACGTGCCCCGACTGCGGTCGCGATGCCGGTTACGTCCTGTCCCGCCGTCTGGGTGTCTGCCTGGACTGCGCACCTGAGATGGAGGTCTCAGCAGCATGAACGCTCCGAACAAGATCCGTGTCGTGCTCGCCGTGCTGTTCCTGGCGGTGGCCGTGGTCGCGCTGTGCGGCTGTGAGGCCAAGGGGTTCGCTCCCGAGGATCCGGGTGGGCCGTCCGGGACGGTGGTCGACCGCGACAAGCACCACAACAAGGTCACCCGGTACCGGCTGCCTGTGCGGCCCGACGCTGGTGGCTCGCCGGTCAAGATCCGCGCCAAGAAGGCTCAGCGGACGCGGTGCCCGGTCGGCGCGGCCTACCCCCGATGCGCCAAGGGGCGAGCCCGGTGAACACCCACCAGACGGCTCCCCGTCCGCCGGAGGGGATCGGCGCCCAAGCCACCAGCTATCACGCCGCCGATCCTGCCGCGTCCCGACCGATCACGAACCCCAACGACACCCCGACCCGCTACCCCGCGCCTCGTCCGTTGCTGCGGACTGGCCCGGTCAAGCGGTGCCCGACCTGCCGCACTCCGCTGGACGGCGGCCCGGTGCACTTCCGGTGTGAGCCGTGTGGCCGGGCCGTGATGGCGGCCGCGCTGGACACCGACTACCAGCCCGCGCCGAACGCGGTCCGCACCGGCCACGACACCGCTTATGACCCCGAGCACGGCATTGACCAGGACAGGAGGACCGTCCGATGAAGGGATTCAACCGCAAGGAGACCCGCGAGGCCGGTACCGGCGCGGCGGTGACCGATCCGGTCGAGTTGGCCCGCGAGTTGGCGCGCGAGCGCGCGTTGGACGACGCGCGCCGCGCGGATGAGTTGGCGCGTGTGCGGGCGGAGGCCGGTCACGGCCGTGCCCGCGCGGACGTCGTCGCCGACCAGAGGATGAGTGACCTGGATCGGGCGGAGCAGGAGGCCGACGCCGCCGCGACCGCCGATTTGTCGCGGCTGTATCGCGAGTACCGCGCGGCCGGTGAGCGCACCCGCCTGAGCAGTCTGATGGCGCGCTCGGGCGAGGCCCGCGCGCTGCGGTTGGAGCGGCTGCGCGGAGTGAACCTGAAGGTGCTGGTCCCGCTGTTGCTGGGGTTTGGGCTGTGGAGCACCACCGGTGTGCAGCAGGGCGCCGCGCGGCTGATGAACGTCAGCTCTGGGAGCCCGGTGTGGTGGGTGCTGTGGGGCCTTGAGGCGCTGTTGATCGGCGTTGTGTGCTGGATCATCTACGTCCGCGCCCGTCTGGCCGCGTCCGGTGGGAAGCTCGCCGCGACGGCTGAGAGGATCGGCGCTGGGTGCCTGACCGTCTCGGTCTTCCTGAATCTGATCGCTGCGCTGCCCGGCGAGCACGCGCCGGTGTCGGGGTGGGCGATCCCTGGCGCGATGTTCGCTCATGCCATCGGCCCTGTGGGTGCGGCGTTGGTGGCGCACCTGATCGGCCTGGTGGACGGCTCGATCTCTGAGGCCGACCCCTGGCACGAAGGCCAGGGCGACGACCGGCGGCCGGTGCCGCGACTGGCCGACATGGACCTTCAGGCCCCGGCCAGGGCTACCCGCCCGACCACCGAGCCCAACGAGTCTGGCCAGGACGACACCGAGACGGTGCCGGACGCGGCGCTAGAGGAATTCGACGTCGACCAGGGATGGGCCGACCTCATGCGCAGGCCCGGGGTGCGTCGCGCCGTCGAGCGCGTCCGAGGTGAAAGCGCGCCGGGCAACGCGGCCGACCCTGCTGAGGAGTGGGTGGCGCGCACTGGCCGGGTGACGGTGGAGAAGATCGCGGCGTTCCTGGCCGACCAGCCCCCGCCGGAGGAAGGGGCGGTTTCGTCGACCCCTGCCCCGGCCGGGGACGCTCCGCAGGGCGCGGCCCTCACTCCGCCGACCGACGAACCCCCGCTCTCACAGGGGTCGAAGCCGCCGGGCCAGATCGACCGCGACCAGGACCAGCCCGACACCGCGCGGCCGCCGCGACGCCAGGGCGCCCCTGAGGGGCCGGATCGGGTCGTGCCTGCTGTGCAGGCTCGCCGCGCGGTCGGTGCGAGCACCCGCCACAGGATCGCCGAATACATGGACGCCCACCCCGGCGCCACCGTCAAGCAGATCGCGGCCGCCTTGGGGCTGGGGGAGACCACGGTCAAGTCCCACCGCCGCGCCCTGCGCAACGCCAACCCCGCTCCGGACGCCGTCGGCGACTCCACTTCGGACCCTGCCGAGGGAGATGACCTGCGATGAACACGCCCTTCGCCAAGCCCATGGGGGAAGTCGTCCCCCTGCCCCTCCCGGGCAACCAACCCGACACCCCCGACCCAAGTCAGGACGACCCAGGGCCCGAACTGGACACCCCGGCCGCCGCCATCGTGCCGGACCAGACCAGCCCGGACGCCGTCGACGCCGACGTCGACACCTCCTTTGAGGTGCAGCTTGACCCCGACCCCGGTACCGACCCCGAGCCGGTGGACGATGGGTTGGGGTACCTGCTGCCCGACCCCGACGGTGATGCCTACCCGGTCATCCCGGAGAACCTGCGCAGCGTCGGCGGAGTCGGTGAGGCCATCGGCCGGCACTTTCGGCGGCTGGCACACCGCGCCGCGTTCCACGGTGTCCGCGCACCCCGCTACCTGCTGCTGTCGGTGCTGTGGGGGGTCGTGGGGCTGTGGCGCCTGATCGACCGGCAATTGTCGTGGTGGTGGGTGTCGGAACAGGACTACCTGCGCTCGCTGGCCGTGGCGCAGGGCGATTCCCGCGAGTGGTACAAGCTGCACCGCGAGGTCAAAGAGACCCGCCGGGTGCGCGGCTGGATCCTGGCCGGGCAGCTGTTTGGGGTGCTGGCCGGTGTGTTGCTGCTGGTCAAGGCTGCGCCGTGGTGGGGGTGGGCTGCGGCCGCCGCTGTGGTGGTGCCGTGGCTGGCGCACCTGGGCCGCCCCGCCGATCACCCGATCATCGTCCCGGCGATGACCGTGCCACGGTTCCGGGTGCTCAACCACGATGTGGTGCTACGCGCCTACTACGCCGCTGGTCTGGGCCACCCCGACAAGCCCGGCCAGCAGGTCACCTTCGAGACCACCATGTCCCGCACCAAGGAAGGGGAGGGCTCGCAGGTCAAGGTCGTGCTCCCACACGGGACCGGGTTCGATGCCGTGGTCAAGGCCAAGGACGACCTTGCCTCCGGCCTGGACGTGGCGCCCTCACAGGTCTACCTGAGCCACGACCAGACCAGCCACCGGCGGCACACCCTGACGGTGACCGACCGCGACCCGCTCGCCGTCCCGGCCGGGAAGACGCCGCTGCTGGACTGCAAGCCCCGCAACATCTGGCAGCCCGCGCCGTTCGGGCTGGACGAACACGGCCGCAAGGTCACCCTGCTGCTGCTGTGGACCTCGATCCTGGTCGGGGCGCAGCCACGCAAGGGCAAGACCTTCGCCGCGCGGCTGCTGGCTCTGTTCGCAGCCCTGGACCCCTCGGTGCGGATCAGCGTGGTGGACGGCAAGAAGTCCTCGGACTGGTTGAAGTTCCGCCTGATCGCCCACCACTTCATCTGGGGCGACGTGCCCGACCCGCGCGAGGGTGACCCGATCCCGCAACTGATCGCCGCCCTGGCCGAGATCCGCAAGCACATCAACGACGTGAACACCTTCCTGGGCACCCTGTCCACCGATGAATGCCCCGAGGGCAAGCTGACTGAGGAGCTATGCCGCAAGTACCCCAAGAAGCTGTTTGTGTGGCTGCTGGTGATGGAGGAGTTCCAGCGCTACTTCGAACTGCCCGACCAGGACACCAACAAAGAGATCGCCGCGCTGCTGTCCGACATTAAGGCCGCCGGGCCGTCCTCGGGCGTGATCGTGCTGTCCAGCTCACAAAAGCCGTCCGGGGTCGGCGCCGGTGACGTCGGGCGGCTGTTCAACCGCTACCGCGACAACCACGACGTGCGGTTCGCGCTCAAGTGCGGCAACCGCAACGTCTCCGACGCCGTCTTGGGCGGAGACGCCTACTCCGAAGGGTTCGACGCCTCCGCGCTGCCGGTCGGCAAGCCCTACCTGGGAGTGGGGTACCTGTACGGCGCCGCCGACTACACCCCCACCGTCCGCACCCACCTGGCCGACCACGGAGACGCCGAAAAGATCCTCACCGCCGCACGCAACCTGCGCACCCGCGCCGGAACCCTGACCGGGCAGGCCGCCGGTAAGGACACCGGCATCCCCGAACAAGACGTGCTCGCCGACGTCCTGACGGTGTTCGGCGCCGACCCCGGCCTGCACTGGACCGATCTGGCCGACCGGCTCGCCGACCAGTTCCCCGACCGGTGGGCCGACACCACCGCCGACGCGGTCTCCGCGCAGTGCCGCGCACTGGGTGTCCCCAGCGTGGACGTCAAGCGCAACGGCGCCAAAACGCCACGCAAGGGATGCCGCAAGACCGCCGTCCAGCACGCCGCCCACACCACTGGCGCCACTGCGAATCGCTGATCGGGCCGCGACCCGGTCGCGGTGACGCGACCCGCCGCGACCTGCGCAAACACCGATGCCCGCGACCAGCCGCGACCTGCCGATCCGTTCTGACCTGCACGGTCGCGGGTCGCGGCCCCCGCCCCGCAACCACGACGTGAGGACTCCCATGGCCCTGAACATCCAGGTACTCAAGTGCGGCCGGTGCGGCAAGCCCCGCGGCCTCACCCACTCCTGCCGCGTCCGCATGGACCGCCGTACCAAGCCCGCCAAGACCCGGCTCAAGGCGCGCGTGACCGCGACCTGCCGCACCTGCGGTAAGGCTCGCGGCCTCAACCACACCTGCCGCATCTCGACCGACCTCAAAAAGCGCAAGGCGGCGGCCGCCCGCCGCCAAGACGCCGAACGCAAACGCCAGCAAAAGGCGCGCCGCCAAGCCGCCACCAGCCAGCGACCCAAGGCCACCACCCGCCCAGCGAGCAAGTCCGCCTCGCCCAAGTCCGCGCCGTCCAAGCCCGCCCACGACTACCGCACCTGCCACGACAACGACTGCCGCCGCTACGCCTGCATCGCGTGGAAAGACGCCCACGCCGAAGGCCGCGCCATCGGCACCGAAGAGGGCTACCGGCAGGGCTTCGAACAAGGCCACACCCACGGCTACGCGGAGGGGTTCCCCGCCGGACAAGCCGCCTGCCCCCTCCCACACCAGTAAGGACACCCCAACTCGTGATCACCGTGACCCTGCTGGCCATGGCCGCGCTCACCGTGTGGGCGTGCAGCGTCTACACCTACCCCTTCCGGCCCTGCCGCCGCTGCTCAGGCACCGGCCGCAAAACCGGCAGCAACCGCCGCCGCTTCGGCCCCTGCACCCGCTGCTCAGGCACCGGCCGCACCCAACGTCTCGGCTCCCGCACCGCACACCGCACCGTGCTGTCGGTCCGCGCCGAACGCGCCAAAGAACGCCGCCGCAAACGCGACCGAAAGGCCACCGACCGATCCACCCACCCCCGACGCACGGAAGACCACCCATGACCACCACCGCGACCACCACGACACCGCCCACCGCTACGGGCGGCAGCGCCTCCGGCGGCTATGACCTAGCCGCAGTCCTGTTCGCGATCATCGCCACCATCGCGCTGATCCGGTGGGCGCTTCGCCCCCGCACCTGCCGCCGCTGCCGTGGGGCTGGAACCGTCCCCGGTCTACTCACCCGGCGGCCCTGCCCGCACTGCACCCGCTAACCCCGCCACGAACGAGAGCGGGCGGTCCGGCGCCAAGCCACCAAGCACGCCGCCGGACCGCCCCTGCCCCAACCGATCACGGACCACAACGCGACCCGAAGACCGCGCCGAGAGCCCTGGAAAGAGGCACACCCATCATGACGCACCAAGCGCCGATCTTCCCGCCCGTTCAGCAATGGCCCACCCTGGCCCCGCCCATCTGCCCCTCCTGCGATAGCGAGTCGGTAGGCGAGGTGACTTGGTCGGGTCCTGCCGTCAGCCTGGACACCAGCCAGCCGGTGAACCTGTGGGAGTGCGGAGCCTGCTGCACCGAGTGGGCCATCCCCGTCACGCACTGGCCGGTGCTGCACGGCCCCGACTGCCCGTTCTGCGGCAGCCAGATCACAACCTGGGCCGCGCTCGCCCCCGAGCACAACGGCGACCTGTGGCTGTGCGAGTGGGGCCACGAATACCTCCACACTCCCGACGGCCTGATCGTCGTGCCTGGGGAGGCCTGAGATGGGTCGCCGGATCATCGAAGCCACGATGCTGCCCGGAATGCCCGACACCATCGGAGGACTCCCGGACAAGGCCGACACGACTCCGCCCGCGCGGACGCTGGATGAGGCGATCACCCGGGCACACGACATCATCGCCGAAGCGCTGGACCGGTACCCGATCGTGGCCCGGCAGGTGCTGGTGTCGGGCGGCAACGACTCCACCGTCCTGGCCCACCTGGTCCACGACTATCTGGACTCCTCACCGCACGATGCGATGGTCCACGTCAACACCGGGATCGGGATCGACGACACCCGCCAGCATGTCCGCGACCTCGCGGCCGGATGGGGGCTGCCGTTGCGCGAACTGCACCCCCGCGACTCCTACGAAGACCTGGTCCTGGGCCGGGTGATCGCCCGCACCGGGCCCAACGCGGGCAAGCGAGCGGTGTGGGTGGGGTTCCCCGGCCCGGCCGGGCACCAGGTGATGTACCGGCGGCTCAAGGACGAGCCGTTGCAGCGCAACCGCGCGGCGGTGATCGGCACCTCGGGCCGGACCCGCAAGGTGCTCTACCTGGCCGGGATGCGATGGGACGAGTCCGACCGCCGGTTCCGCAACGCCGCCGAGATCGACCCGCAAGGCGGCATCGTGTGGTGCTCACCGATCGTGCACTTCACCAACACCCAGATGAACGAGTACCGCCGCCGGTACCTGCTACCCCGCAACGAAGTCGCCGACCACCTGCACATGTCCGGCGAATGCCTGTGCGGCGCCTACGCCAAACCCCGCGAACTGGACGAGATCGAAACCTGGTACCCCCGCACCGCCTACCGCATCCGCTCGCTGGAGAAGCAGGCCGTCGACCTGGGGATCGCCAACTGCAAGTGGGGCCGCAAACCCGGCACCGGCCAGCCCGTCACACCCGGCGCTGTCGCGGGGCGGCTGTGCTCCTCCTGCCCCGCACCCAGCACCGGCGCCCCTGACCTGATCGACACCTGGGCTCAGCAAGGGCTGATCAGCGCCGAGGCCGCACGGAACCTGACCGGCCAGACCTGCCCACCCACCCCAACGCCCCAGCCACTGACGCCCGCCAGGGGGCAAGCCGCATGAGCCACCCGCTGTTCTACCTGGGAGCCCACCAGCCGCACTGGCTGTGGACCGTTGAGTTCCCGCTGTTCGTCTCGCATCGCCAGCTGGCGCGCAAGGCGCGGCTGCGTCTGGCGACGTGCCGCAAAGCGTTGGACTCGGGTGGCTTCACCGAGATCTCGCTGAACGGCCGGTGGGTCACCACGCCGGAGCAGTACGCCGACGCCGTCGCCCGCTACACCGACCAGGCGGGCGCGTTCGACTTCATCGCGGCTCAGGACTGGATGTGTGAGCCGTTCATGGTCGAGCGCACCGGGCTGAGTGTGCGTGAGCACCAGTACCGCACCGTGGCCAACTATCTGGAGTTGCGGGAGCTGTTGCCGCGCTATGGCGTACCGGCTCGCACGCTCATGCCGACGGTGCAGGGCTGGGCGCTGCCGGAGTACCTGTATTGCGCCGAGTTGTACCGGTCGTCGGGGGTTGACCTGGCTGCCCTGCCCCGGGTGGGGTTGGGGTCGGTGTGCCGTCGCCAGTCCACTGCCGAGATCGGTCACATCGTCGCCGCGCTGGCCGACCGTGGGCTACGGCTGCACGGGTTCGGTGTCAAGACCGGCGGGTTGCACCGCTACGGCCACCAGCTGGCATCCGCCGACTCCATGGCATGGTCCTACACCGCGCGGCGCCTGCCGCCCCTGCCCGGCTGCACCACTCACCGTAACTGCGCCAACTGTCTGATCTTCGCCACCAGGTGGCGCAACCGGCTCCTGGCCAGCTTGACCGCGCGAGGCCAGCAAACCGAACTGTTCGCCAGCACCCACACCGGGAGGGCAGCATGACCACTCCCGCCCTCCCGCGACCCGACGCCAGTGCGCTGTCCCGCTATGCGCTGGCCGCTGCCGCGCGCGGCTGGCACGTGTTCCCCGTGGCCATCGGCGACAAGGAGCCGGTCAAGGGTGTGCGTTGGTCGCGGGTGGCGACCACCGACCCCGAGGTGATCCGGCGGATGTGGGCGCGGCGCCCCTACAACGTCGGGATCGCGTGCGGCCCGTCGCGCCTGGTGGTGGTCGACCTGGACGTGCCCAAGCCCGGCGAGCGGCCGCCGGTGCGGTGGGCGCTGCCGGGCGTCAACGACGGCGCCGACGTGTTCGCCGAGGTGTGCGCGGAGGCGGGGGAGCCGGTGCCGCTGGAGACCTTCCAGGTCCGCACCCGGCGCGGCGGGTTCCACCTGTACTTCACCGCTCCCGACGGCGTCCGGCTCACCAACACCTCCGACGATCGCGGTAACGGGCTGGGCTGGAAGGTCGACACCCGCGCCGACGGCGGATACGTCGTCGGCCCCGGCAGCTTCGTTGACCTGCCGGACGGCACCGGCTCCTACACCCCGATCCACACCCCCGCCCCGGCGCCGCTGCCCAGCTGGCTGGCCGAACGGCTCCGCCCGGCTCCGCTGCCGCCGCAACGGCCCGTGGTGGTGAGCCTGAACACCGGACGGCGCGGCGCGTACCTGGACGCCGCGATCAAAGCCAGCCTGGACGCGGTCGCCGCCGCGCCGCAGGGCCGCCGCAACGCCACCCTGTACGGCGCGGCCGTCGCCCTGGGCCAACTGGTCGCCGGTGGCGCGCTGGACGCCGAGGACACCGAACGGCTGCTGCTGGACGCCGCTTGCGGCACCGGCCAGGGCGAAGTGGCCGCGCTGCGGACCATCCGGTCCGGGTTCCGCGCTGGTGCGCAACGACCACGGAAGGTTCCCGCATGAGCGCGCCACGCCTGCAAGCCGGGTCCGGCCCCGAGACCATCCGCGTCCTCAAGGCCGCTCTGGCCAACAACGAACTGCCCGACACCTACGTGTCAGGCGGGTCCCTGGTCCACATGGAAACCGTCTCGGGAGGGCAGACGTCCCCGGCCGCCGACGAAGACTCACCGTTGCCGGTCACCGCCAGCCCGATCACACCCGCCAACCTGGCTGGGCTGCTGGCCGAACACGCCTACGTCTACCGAGTCCGCACCCGCAAGAACGGCAACGGCGACCCCGAGATGTACGAGGAAGAGATCACCCCGCCCCGCGACATCCTGTCCTCGGTGCTGGCGGGCAAGACCTGGCCGGGCCTGCTGCCGCTACGTGGCGTCATCGGCGCGCCGGTGCTCCGCCGTGACGGCACCCTGCTCCAACGCCCCGGCTACGACCCCGGCACCGGCCTGTACCTGGCCTCAAAGGTCGACCTGCCACCCGTCCCGGACCACCCCAGCCCAGAGCAAGTCGCCACCGCCAGAGACTTCCTGATCTTCCGGTTCCTGCGCGACTTCCCCTGGGCCAGTCCCGCCGACCGCGCGAACTACATCGCGCTGCTGGTCACGCCAATCTTGCGGCACTTCACCCGCTCCCTGACACCGTTCGCGTTGATCGACGCGACCATGCCCGCCTCCGGCAAGTCCATCCTGACCGGCGGCCCCGGCATGCTCTACGGACAGCGCGTCATCCCCTGGGCCTACACCGAAGAAGAACTGCGTAAGAGCATCACCGCGGTGCTGGCCGAACAGGTCGGGGTGGTGGTGTGGGACAACCTTGCCGAAGGCACCGTCATCGACTCGGCCACCCTCGCCCTGCTGGTCACCGCCGGGGTGTGGTCGGACCGGCAGTTGGGCGCGTCCCGCAACATCGCCACCGTCAACGACCGGCTATGGATGGCCACCGGCAACAACCTCCAAGTCGGCGGAGACATGGCCTCCCGCACCGTCCGCGTCCACCTGGACCCCAACATGCCCCGCCCCGAACAACGCGACCAATCCCGCTTCGGCATCCCGCACCTGGACCAGTGGATCACCGCACCGTCCAACCAGCTCACCGTGCTGTGGCACCTGCTGGTCCTGGTCCTGGACTGGACCCGGCAAGGCGCGCCACGCGCCGACACTCTCTCGATGCGGCAGTTCACCCCGTGGGCCCAAGCTCTGGGCGGGTTCCTGGCCCACCACGGCATCGAAGGGTTCCTGGCCAACGCCGCCGACGTCCGCGACATCGACGAAGACGAAACCCGCTGGCGCGCGTTCATGTCCTGCTGGCACCACCTGCACGGCACCGAACCAATGACCGCCGCCGAACTACGCCGCTCCGCCGAACCCGACCGCATCGGCTTTGAAGACCACGACCGGTGGGAAGGCCAGTTCATCACCACCCCCACCGGCCGCCTACCCAATCCGGTCTCCCTCGGCCGGCTCCTCACCGGCCAAGCCGGACGCTGGCGCGGCGACTACGTCATCCGCTCCGCCAAACACGACAGGGGCAACCGAAACGTGTTCTGGGTCGAACACCATGCCTGACCTGACACGCACGACGACCCGAAAAGCGCTGAAACATCCCGGCAACCCGGCAACCCGGCAAACCCGCCGCTCACCAGCACAAACACATGCCGAGATATCACCGACCAGCCATCGTCCATCTCGGCAACCCGGCAACCAGTGCCGAGATAGCCCCCCAACTGCCGAGATAGCCCAAGCCCGATCACCACCATCTCGGCGCACATCACCGCAGCTCACGGCCAGAGTTGCCGGGTTGCCGGGTTGCCGGGATGTTTCAGCCCCCTCCCACCCAGCAGCACACCGCCCGGGCGACCAAGCCACCAAGCACGCCGCCGGGCCACTCCACCCAACCGATCATGCTCAACATGCGGAAGGACGCCCCAGGCCATGAGGAAGGCCAAGAAGTCCACCACCTGGATCACGGTGAACGAAATCCTGGACGATCTCGGCATCACACGCCGAACGTGGCAGCGCTGGCGTGCGCGAGGGACGACGCCGCCGTGCACCAAACTCCCGGGTAGGGAACTGCGCATTCGCCGGTCCGACTACAACGCGTGGCTTTCGGAGATGGAGGAGGTCGCGTGAGAAGCTACCAAGTTCGAATCTGGAGAATGACAGTCCGTAAAGGGCGACGGCGCCCGTACGTGGTGCGCTGGGTCGTTGAGAAAGAAGTCTTCAACGAATCGTTCGCCGGAAGTGATCTCGCTGACGGTTTCCGTTCGGATCTCGTCTCGGCCGCGCGCCGTGGAGAGTGGTTCGACACCGAAATCGGACTACCTGAATCCATGATGCGCGCCGCTACGAACGTGCCCTGGTATCGGTTCGCCTGTGACTACGTGGACGACCGTTGGAACAAAGTATCGGCAAAACAACGCGTCTCCATCGCCGAAACGCTGACGGCGGTCACCGTCGCATTGACCGCCTCACACCCGGGAGCGCCTGCCAGAGACATCCTGTGGGAAGCGTTGCGGCGCTGGGCATTCAACACGGGCCGCCGGGAAATGGAACAGCCGAGCCAGATTACCGCTGCGCTCACCTGGGCGAAGAAGGTGAAGGTCTCTGTCGGTGACCTTGCCGAGTTCAAGAGCATCACGACTGCGCTGACAGCCTGTGCGCAGAAACTCGACGGGAAACCCGCGTCGTCCAGCTACTACACGCGGCGCAGACGTGTCCTCTATAACGTCCTCAAGTACGCCGTTCAGTGCGGCTACCTGCAAGACCACCCTCTCGACAGGTTGGACTGGAAGCCCATCGAAGACGACGACGAATGGGAAGAAATCGACCCCGCCGTCGTACCTTCGCCAAGCCAAGTACGGGAACTGCTGACTGCTGTCAGCTACGCCGGTCCACGTCGAGGACCTCGACTAGTGGCGTTCTTCGCCACCATGTACCACGGAATGCTTCGGCCCGGCGAAGCGACGTGGCTTCGCAAGGATGACTGCGATTTGCCCGAGGAAGGTTGGGGAAGTCTACTGCTGGGCGGAAACCGGCCCGTCGCTGGCAGAGAGTGGACCGACTCGGGGGAATACCACGACGAACGCGGACTCAAAGCGCGACACCGCAAAGCCAAGCGGCCCGTGCCCATTCCGCCCGATCTGGTGAGACTCCTTCGAGGGCACATCGACACCTTCGGCGTCGCCCCGGACGGCCGACTCTTCCGGACGGAGAGCGGCGGACTGCTGCTTCCGTCTGGGTACGGCCGCACCTGGCACCGAGCGCGCGAGCTGGCGCTGCCGCCCGAGGGGGCTGCGTCCGTGCTGGCGCAACGCCCGTACGACCTGCGTCACGCTGGGATCACCTTCCGTCTAAACGCTCGCGTCCCGGCCCGTCAGGTGGCCGATTGGGCGGGCAACAGCGTCGAGGTGATCAACAAGGTCTACAACAAGTGCGTCGCCGACCACGATCGTGTTTGGGAAGGGCTCATGAACGACGCACTGGGCGCCTGACGTGCTGCACGTGTATGGCACGCGCACCGCGACATGCGGCGTCCCTCGCGGGCACTTGGTGTCACATGTTCTAGGGACGACTTCAGCCGGTTTCCGCAGGTCAGGCGCGGGAACTGGCTGTTCGTTGTGGGGTGCCCCCTGCAGGATTCGAACCTGCGCACACGGCTCCGGAGGCCGTTGCTCTATCCCCTGAGCTAAGGGGGCGTGCGCTGGTGATCGGCGCGAGAAGAAGGCTACCAGGGTTGGGGGTGTGACGCGCACCTGGACGGTTCACCGTGCGTGGCCGGGTGTTGTCGACTAACTTCGTGGCCGTGAGCGAGCCACTGGGACGGGTGCTGGTCGTCGATGACGATGAGGTGATCAGGCAGCTCATTGCCGTGAACCTGCAGTTGGAGGGGTTCGAGGTGGAGACCGCCGTGGACGGGCAGGACTGTCTGGACAAGGTGGCCGAGGTGCGGCCCGATGTGATCACGCTGGACGTGATGATGCCGCGGCTGGACGGGTGGGTGACGGCGGTGCGGTTGCGGGAGGACCCCGGGACGCGGCATATCCGGGTCGTCATGATCACGGCTCGGGCGCAGGAGCATGATCTGCGTCGGGGGGACGAGATCGGCGTGGACGCGTATGTCACCAAGCCGTTCGATCCCGCGCAGCTGATCCAGACCGTGCGGACGCTGGCGACGGTGTCCGGATAGTGGTCGGATAGTCTCACCGGCGTGACTCCAGCCGAGGTGAGCGGGGCCCTCGCGGCAGCGGTGGGCGTTGCCGACGTGCCCTTGAGGTGCCTTGGGGCGGGGGTTTACGGGAGTCCTGTGGCGTTGCGGCTCGGGCTTGATGCCGGGGTGGTGGCCGAGCGGCTGGAGCGGGCGGGGATTCCTACGGAGGTGTCCGGGGGGTTCCTGACGATGCGTGTGGCCCCGGGTGGGGTTGTCAGCGGGATCGTGGCCGGGGGAGTGAAGGCCCAGGATGTTGTCGCTGAGGCGGGGTGGGCAGATCGGCCGAGGGTTTTTGAGAATCCTGGGTTCTGTGTGCGGTTCGCTTATGCGCGGGCGGTCGCTGTTGTGCGGCGGGCTGAGGTGCTTGGGGTCGTCCCCGGGGAGCCGGTGGGGTTGGAGCAGGTGGAAGAGCTCGCCCTGTTGACGTTGTTGGGGGAGATGGACGGTCGGGCCCGGCAGGGCGGACGGCCGTTCGTGCGGTTTCTGGAACGGCTGGCGCTCGGGTTTCATGACTTCTATGAGCGGTGTCCCGCTCTGCCCGTGGGTGATGAGAAACCCGGGGCGGTGCACGCGGCTCGGGTCATGGTGACCGACGCTGTGCGCATCGCCTTGAACAACGGCCTGAACATGATCGGCGAGACCCCTAGAGAGCGACTATGAGCAGAGTTCACCCCGCTGGACCCAGGCACGCCGACGTCCTGCCGGAAGAGCACCCGCTGCCGCCCGCGGCCGACCTGAACGCGCTCGACCCGATGATCTGGCCCCGGTCGGCCAGGCGGGTCGAGGGTGCCGTGAGCGTGGCGGGCACGGATGTGCGCGAGCTGGCGCGTGAATACGGGACGCCCCTCTTCGTCTATGACGAGGAGGACGTGCGGAGCAGGGCGCGGGCCTACGCGGCGGCGTTCCATGACGGGGACGTCCACTACGCGGGCAAGGCCTTTCTTTCTGTCGCCATCGCGCGGTGGCTCAAGGAAGAGGGGCTCGGGCTGGACGTGTGCAGCGAGGGGGAGCTGGCGGTGGCCCTGGCGGCCGAGTTCCCTGTCGAGCGCATTACGTTGCACGGGAACAACAAGTCGGTGCGCGAGCTCGGCAAGGCGCTCGACGCGGGGGTCGGGCGGATCGTCCTCGACTCGTTCGAGGAGATCGCGCGGCTGGCCTACCTGGCGCGGGAGAAGGGCGTCCGGGCGCAGGTGATGGTGCGTGTGACCACCGGGGTGGAGGCGCACACGCACGAGTTCATCGCCACGGCCCACGACGACCAGAAGTTCGGGTTCTCGCGCAGTTCGGGGGCCGCGCTTGAGGCGGTGCGGCGGGTTCTGGCGCTGGAACAGCTGGAACTGGTGGGGCTGCATTCGCATATCGGGTCGCAGATCTTCGACCCGGACGGGTTCGAGGTCGCGGCGCACCGGCTGGCCGAGCTGCTGGTGGCCATTCGGGACGAGCACGGTGTCGAACTGCCCGAGCTCGACCTCGGCGGCGGGTACGGCATCGCGTACGTGCCCGGGGACGAGCCGCTCGACGCCAAGAAGATGGCCGACTCGATGCGCGAGATCGTGGCGCGGGAGTGCCGGGCGTACGAGCTGACGATGCCGCGGCTGACGGTGGAGCCCGGACGCGCGATCGTGGGCCCGGGCGGCATCACGATCTACGAGGTCGGCACCGTGAAGGACGTCGAGGGCCTGCGCACCTACGTTTCGGTCGACGGGGGCATGAGCGACAACCTCCGCACGGCGCTTTACGGGGCCGAGTACACGTGCGTCCTGGCGAGCCGGGAGTCGGACGCCGCCCCCATGCTGAGCAGGCTTGTCGGCAGGCACTGCGAAAGCGGGGATATCGTCGTCCGAGACCTGTGGTTGCCCGAAGATCTCGCTGCCGGCGACCTGGTGGCCGTCGCCGCGACGGGGGCGTACTGCCGGTCGATGGCGAGCAACTACAACTTCGTCCCCAAGCCCCCGGTGGTGGCGGTGCGCAACGGCGCGGCGCGGGTCATCGTGCGGGGAGAGAGCGCCGAGGATCTGCTTCGGCTCGATGCGGAGGTTGGTGCGTGAAACCCGAACGGCGGGTGGCGCTGCTGGGGTGCGGCGTCGTCGGCACCGAGGTCGTCCGGCTGATGCGCGAGCAGGCCGGTGATCTGGCCGCGCGCGTGGGCGCGCCGCTCACGCTGGCCGGGATCGCGGTGCGGCGGCCCGACCGGGTCCGCGAGGGCGTCGACAAGGCGCTGCTGACGACCGACGCCCTGGCCCTGGTGACCCGCGAGGACGTCGACATCGTCGTCGAGGTGATCGGCGGCATCGAGCCCGCCAGGACGCTGATCCTGGCGGCGATGAAGGCCGGCAAGTCGGTGATCACGGCGAACAAGGCCCTGCTGGCCGAGGACGGCGAGACGCTGTTCGCGGCCGCCCGCGAGTTCGGGGCCGACCTGTACTACGAGGCGTCGGTGGCGGGGGCCATTCCGCTTCTGCGTCCCCTGCGCGACTCACTGGTCGGCGACCACGTGCACCGGGTGCTGGGCATCGTGAACGGCACCACTAACTACATCCTCGACCAGATGGACACCCACGGCGCCGGGTTCAACGAGGCGCTGGAAGAGGCGCAGGCGCTGGGCTACGCCGAGGCCGACCCGACGGCCGACGTCGAGGGCTTCGACGCGG
This sequence comes from Spirillospora sp. CA-294931, assembly GCF_050946795.1. GTDB lineage: Bacteria > Actinomycetota > Actinomycetes > Streptosporangiales > Streptosporangiaceae > Spirillospora. The sequence continues at coordinate 7,598,369 of NZ_CP192006.1, read as the reverse complement.
CGGCCAAGGCGGCGATCCTGGCGCGGCTGGCGTTCCACACCCCGGTGACGGCCGCCGACGTCCACCGCGAGGGCATCACCGAGGTCAGCGCCGCCGACGTGGCGGGCGCGCAGCAGATGGACAGCGTCGTGAAGCTGCTGGCCATCTGCGAGCGGCTGCCGGGTCAGCGCGGCGTGTCCGTGCGGGTGTATCCGGCGATGATCCCGCGCTCGCACCCGTTGGCCAGCGTGCGCGAGGCCTACAACGCGGTGTTCGTGGAGGCCGAGTCTGCCGGGTCGCTGATGTTCTACGGGGCCGGGGCCGGAGGCGCCCCCACGGCGTCGGCCGTGCTGGGCGACCTGGTCGCCGTGGCCCGCAACCAGGTCGCCGGGTCCACCGGACCCGTAGAGGTGACCTATGCCGAGCTCCCCGTCCTGCCGATGGGGGAGACCACTACGCGGTACTACGTCCAGCTGGACGTGGCCGACCGCTCGGGCGTCCTGGCCACCGTGGCCGAGGAGTTCGCCCGGGACGACGTGTCGATCCAGGCCGTGCGTCAGGAGGGGCTGGGCGACGAGGCCCAGCTCGTCGTGGTGACGCACCGGGCGCCCGACGCGGCGCTGGCGGCGACCGTCGAACGGCTGCGCGGGCTCGAGATCGTGCGCGAGGTGGCCAGCGTCATGCGCGTCGAGGGCGACGAATAACTACAATTCTGCGCGTCATCGCAGGTCAGCCAAGGAGAACGACGTGAACGCGACAGCCCGCGCGTGGCGCGGTTTGATCGAGGAGTACCGCGACAGGCTCCCGGTCTCGGACGCCACCCCGGTGGTCACGCTGCTGGAGGGCGGGACGCCGCTCGTCCCCGCCAGGCGCGTGTCCACGCTGACGGGCTGCGAGGTCTACTTCAAGGTCGAGGGCGCCAACCCGACCGGGTCGTTCAAGGACCGCGGCATGACCATGGCCATCAGCAAGGCCGCCGAGGACGGCGCCAAGGCCGTGATCTGCGCGTCCACCGGCAACACCTCGGCCTCGGCGGCGGCCTACGCCGTCCGGGCGGGCATGACCTGCGCGGTGCTCGTGCCGCAGGGCAAGATCGCGATGGGCAAGCTGGCGCAGGCGCTGGTGCACGGCGCCAAGCTGCTCCAGGTGGACGGCAACTTCGACGACTGCCTCGAACTGGCGCAGAAGCTGGCCGTCGACTACCCGGTGGCGCTGGTCAACTCGGTCAACAAGTACCGGCTCCAGGGGCAGAAGACCGCCTCGTTCGAGATCGTCGACGCGCTGGGCGACGCGCCCGACGTGCACTGCCTCCCGGTGGGCAACGCGGGCAACATCTCGGCCTATTGGATGGGCTACAAGGAGTACAAGACCGACGGCATCGCCGGGCGCACGCCGCGGATGCTGGGCTTCCAGGCCAGCGGTGCCGCGCCGTTCGTCAAGGGCGAGCCGGTGCTCAAGCCGCGGACGATCGCGACCGCCATCCGCATCGGCAACCCCGCGTCCTGGAACCTGGCGATCGCCGCCCGGGACGAGTCCGGCGGCGCGATCGACTCGGTCACCGACCGGCAGATCCTGGCCGCCTACCGGCTGCTGGCGGCGGAGGAGGGCGTGTTCGTCGAGCCCGCGTCCGCCGCGAGCGTGGCCGGGCTGCTCCAGGCCGCCGAGCAGGGCGTCGTCCAGCCCGGTTCCAAGGTCGTGTGCACGGTGACGGGCAACGGGCTCAAGGACCCCGACTGGGCGATCTCCGGCGCGCCCGCCCCCACGACGGTCAAGGTCGACGCGCACGCCGCGGCGTCCGCCCTGGGCCTGGCGTGAGCCGCTCGGTCACCGTCAGGGTCCCCGCGACCAGCGCCAATCTCGGGCCGGGCTTCGACTCGCTCGGCCTGGCGCTGGCGCTGTTCGACGACGTGACGGCCGAGCTCGACCCGGACGCGCCCGGCCTCTCGATCACCGTCGAGGGCGAGGCCCCCGAGGTCGCCGAGCGCGGCGAGCGGCATCTGATCGTCCGGGTGCTGCACCAGGCGTTCGAGATGCTGGACGCCCTCGCCCCCGAACCGTCCGGCCCCCCGATCGGCCTTCGCCTGCACTGCGTCAACCGCATCCCGCACAGCCGCGGCCTGGGGTCGTCGTCCGCCGCGATCGTGGCCGCGATCATCGCCGCGCGGCACCTGCACCCGCACGGCGAGCTGCTGGACGACGAGCGCGCGCTGCGGCTGGCCACCGAGATCGAGGGGCACCCCGACAACGTCGCCCCGTGCCTGGCGGGCGGGCTGACGGTCGCGTGGACGGGCCCGGACGGTCCCCGGCTCGTCCGGCTCGACCCCGCGGTCACCCAGGTCGTGGCGTTCGTCCCTGAGCAGCGCCTGGCCACCGAGCAGGCCCGCGGGCTGCTGCCGTCGACCGTCCCGCACCGGGACGCCGCCGCCAACGCCGGACGCGCCGCGCTGCTGATCGCCGCGCTCACCCGCGACCCGTCGGTGCTGCTCGACGCGACCGAAGACCGGCTGCATCAGCGCTACCGCGCCCCCGCGATGCCCGAATCGGCAGCGTTGCTGGAGCGGCTGCGCGGAAACGGCGTGCCTGCCGTGATTTCCGGGGCAGGTCCTACTGTCCTGGCCTTCACAACCGCATCACAAGTTGATTCGATAGGCCTGGAAGTGGGTAATGGCTGGCACATACACCCGCTGGACGTCGCCCCCCATGGCGCCCGCGTTCAGCATGAAGGTTCCGGCGTCCGACCTTGACTCCTGTCCGGGGGCGGGCTGGTGCAACGTTCCAGCCAGGTGCAATGATCCAGCTAGGTAAAATGCGAAGACATCGACCTCTGGGGAATAGCAGTGCGCCCTGGTGATGTTAGGCTGATTGCCGCACCAGATGCCCCGCTCGGGGCCGTGTGCTCGTCGCCTACGCGTCACTCGTTCGGCCCCTCGGTCGTGTCGGTCGCGCGTACTAGGCTTCCCGACACCGTGACATCCCGTTGTCAGGCATTCCAGCGAAACTTCGGACGTGGCGGTGGCGGGAACTGTGCGCGAGCCGTCCCGACCACCATCTGGCTGTGCCCAGAAAACGCAGATCTCGGCCCCATCGTGATCAGCGGAGCCCGACCCGGCGCCCCCGCCGGGTTGCATCATCGGGTTGCCTGGCCGACCGCCGGCCTACGCCCGCTCCCTGGGAAGGACCCTTAGTGAGCGAATCCAGCGAACTCCTTACGGACGCATCAAGTACGGCACCCGCCGAGGCCACCGAGGCCGACGGCAAGAGTGCCACCCCCCGGCGCCGCCGGCAGGGCACCGGCCTGTCGGCGATGGTGCTTCCCGAACTCAAGGCGCTCGCGTCCAGCCTCGGCATCACCGGCACGACCGGGATGCGCAAGAGCCAGCTCATCGCCGCCATCCAGGAGAAGCAGGGCGGCGCGCAGGGGCAGGGCTCGGCCGGGGCCGAGCAGGGAGCCGCTGCCACCAAGAGCGAGCGGCCGCGCCGCACCCGCACCACCGCCGCCGCCAAGCGCGAGGCGTCCGACGACCAGGTGACGCTGCCCGACACGGCGACGGCGGCCGCCGCGGCGGCCCCGCCCGCCGAGAAGGCGGCCACCGGCGGCGGCCGGTCCGAGAGCCCGGCGCGCGCCGAGCGCGTTGAGAAGGCCACCGAGGGCGGCGAGCGCCAGGAGCGCGGCGACCGGCGTGAGCGCGGCGACCGCCAAGAGCGGGGCGAGCGGCAGTCCGGCCGTTCCTCCGACGGCGGCGAGGGCGGCGAGAACGACTCCCAGGGCGGCGGTTCCGGCGGTGGCCGCGAGGGCGGCCGCGAAGGTCGCGAGGGCGGCCGTCAGCGCGGCCGTGGCGGCCGTGAGCGCGGCGAGGGCGCGGGACGCGACCGCGACCAGGGCGGGCAGGGCGGAGGCCGTCAGCGGGGCGGTCAGAACGCCGGCCGCGACCAGCAGGGCGGCGGCGGTCAGGCCGACGACGACGAGAGCGGCGGCAGGGGCCGGCGGGGCCGCAGGTTCCGCGAGCGCAACCGGGGACGCGGCGGGCGCGGCGAGCGCTACGAAGAGCCGGTGCTCAGCGAGGACGACGTCCTGATCCCCGTCGCGGGCATCCTCGACATCCTCGACAACTACGCGTTCGTCCGCACCACGGGCTACCTTCCCGGCCCGAACGACGTGTACGTGTCGCTGGCCCAGGTCCGCAAGAACGGCCTGCGCAAGGGCGACGTCATCACCGGCGCCGTCCGGCAGGCCCGCGAGGGCGAGCGGCGCGAGAAGTTCAACGCGCTGGTCCGCCTCGACACCGTCAACGGCATGGAGCCCGACCAGGCCAAGGCCCGCGTCGACTTCAGCAAGCTGACGCCGCTGTACCCGCAGGAGCGCCTGCGGCTGGAGTCCGACCCGGGCATCCTCACCACGCGGATCATCGACCTGGTGTCGCCGATCGGCAAGGGCCAGCGCGGCCTGATCGTGTCGCCGCCCAAGGCCGGCAAGACCATGGTGCTCCAGTCGATCGCCAACGCGATCACCAAGAACAACCCCGAGTGCCACCTGATGGTCGTCCTGGTCGACGAGCGTCCCGAAGAGGTCACCGACATGCAGCGGACGGTGAAGGGCGAGGTCATCCACTCGACCTTCGACCGTCCCGCCGAAGACCACACCACGGTCGCCGAACTGGCCATCGAGCGCGCCAAGCGCCTGGTGGAGCTGGGGCACGACGTGGTCGTCCTGCTCGACTCGATCACCCGTCTCGGCCGCGCCTACAACCTGGCGGCGCCCGCCTCGGGCCGCATCCTGTCCGGTGGTGTCGACTCGACCGCGCTGTACCCGCCCAAGCGGTTCTTCGGCGCGGCCCGCAACATCGAGAACGGCGGCTCGCTGACCATCCTCGCCACCGCGCTGGTGGAGACCGGGTCCCGTATGGACGAGGTCATCTTCGAGGAGTTCAAGGGCACCGGCAACATGGAGCTCAAGCTCAACCGCTCCCTGGCCGACAAGCGCATCTTCCCGGCGGTGGACGTCGACCAGTCCAGCACCCGTAAGGAAGAGATCCTCATGGCGCCGGAAGAACTCCGCGTCGTCTGGCAGCTGCGTCGGGTGCTGCACGCCCTCGACACCCAGCAGGCCCTGGAACTCCTCATCGAGAAGATGAAGGAGACCGGGTCCAACGCCGAGTTCCTCCTCCAGGTCCAGAAGACCACCGTCTCCGACGACCGCTGACGCACGACCTCGGCCAGGCCCCCGCCCGACCACCGGGCGGGGGCCTTGCCATGTCTCCGGTGAGGACGTGCCGGCGGCGGGACGGGGTGGGGTGGGGTTAGCCCTACCTCGGGGGCGCCTGTGGGCACCATGGCTCCTGGGGAGGGGGGTCGGCAGGCTGGGGCCGTACGGTGGAACGGGCATGGAGGGACGGACGTGGGCGAATCAATCGGCACCGCCGCGGCCAGGGCGGGCGACGCGCGGCCGGCGGTCACGGTCGCGGACGGGTCCTGGCACCCGCTGGCGATGGTCAGGTCGTCGCTGAACTGGCGTGCGGCCCTCTACCTGACGACGAGCCTGGCCTCCGGGCTGGGCTGGCTGATGATCCTGGCCATCGGGTTGTCGCTCTCGACCGTCCTGGTGGTCCTGTGGGTCGGCATCCCGATGCTGGTCATGATGATGGTGGCGTGGCGGTTCGGGGCGGTGCTGGAGCGGCAGCTCAACCGGCTGGCGTTCGGGGTGCGGATTCAGAGCCCCTACCGGCCCCTTCCGGAGGGACGCAACCCGCTGCTCAAGCTCAAGTCGATGGCGGTCGACCCCGCGACCTGGAAGGACCTGCTGTATCTCGCGCTGCTCTTCCCGGTCGCGATGGTCGAGTTCGTGGTCTCGGTGACGGTCTGGGCGACGACGGGCGTGACGGTGTTCCTGCCGCTGCTGGTGATCAAGGAGGGCGGCGGCGAGATCAACGTCGGGCTCTTCTCCTATTGGGCGGGCGACGCGGTCGCGGCGCTGCCGGTCAGCGTGGCCGGGCTCGGCATCATGCTGATCGCACTGTATGTGACGCGGGTGCTGGCGATCGGGCACGCGGTGTTCGCCAAGGCGCTGCTGGGCCCGAGCCGCTCCCAGATCGAGAACCGCGAGCTGCGCAAGAAGACCGCCCATCTCCAGGCCAGCCGGGCCCGCGGCGTGGACGCCGCCGAGTTCGAGCGGCGCCGCATCGAGCGCGATCTGCACGACGGCGCCCAGCAGCGCCTGCTGGCGGTGGCGATGGACATCGGGCGGGCGCGGGCCAAGCTGAACGACGACCCCGACGGCGCGCGGGCGCTGATCGAGCAGGCGCACGCGGGCACCAAGGAGGCCATCTCCGAGCTGCGCGACCTGGCACGGGGCATCTACCCGGCGATCCTCACCGACCGCGGGCTCGACCCGGCGCTGTCGGGGCTGGCGGGCCGCGCGCCCGTCCCCGTCGAGGTGGACGTCGACCTGCCCGAGCGGCCCCCGGCGGCGGTCGAGAGCATCGCGTACTTCATCGTGGCCGAGTCCCTGGCCAACATCGCCAAGTACGCCCGCGCGACCCGCGCCTCGGTCCGGGTGGTGCGCGAGGACGCCTGGGTCGTCGTCGAGATCATCGACAACGGGGTCGGCGGCGCGGTCGCCGGGCCGGACGGCGGGCTGGCCGGGCTGGCCGACCGGGCCGCGACCATCGACGGGATGCTCATCGTCGACAGCCCGCCCGGCGGTCCGACGATCATCCGCGCCGATCTGCCTTGCAGCTGGTAGTCCCCGGCCCGTCCGCTCCGGACGGGCGGCAGAATGGGCCCATGCGGGTAGTGATCGCCGAAGATTCGGTGCTGTTGCGCGAAGGGCTCGTCCGGCTGCTCGCCGACGCGGGAATCGAGACCGTGGCGTCGGTGGGGGACGGGCCCGGCCTGCTCGGCATCGTCGACGAGCACCGTCCCGACCTGGCGATCGTGGACGTGCGGATGCCGCCCTCGTTCACCGACGAGGGCCTGCGCGCGGCCTTGGCGGTCAGGGAGCGGATGCCCGGCACGCCGATCCTGGTGCTGTCGCAGTACGTGGAGGAGCGCTACGCCACCGACCTGATCGGCGGCGGCGCCGAGGGCGTCGGCTACCTGCTGAAGGAGCGGGTGGCCGATGTGGCCGAGTTCATCGACGCGGTCCGGCGCATCGCGGCCGGCGGGACGGTGATCGACCCCGAGGTCATCGGCCAGCTGCTGGGACGCCGCCGCAGCGGCGACCCCCTGGAGGCCCTGACGCCGCGCGAGCAGGAGGTCCTGGCCCTGATGGCCCAGGGGCGCTCCAACGGCGCCATAGCGAGCGACCTGGTCGTCACCGAGGGCGCCGTGGAGAAGCACATCTCCAACATCTTCATGAAGCTGAACCTCCAGCCCGCGCAGGGCGGCCACCGGCGCGTCATGGCTGTCCTGGCCTATCTGGGCCGCTCCTGACCATTGGGGGTGTTTCGGGGGGCGGACAAGATCGGGAATGCCCGATGACCTCGGCACGTTCCCGTATCTGGCACACTTGGAGTGCAACCGCTGCGGTACCGGTTCACGCTTCCCAGATCTCCCACCCTCGTCGTGGGCGTCCGGACGCGCCCGGCGACCGCCACAAGCGAGGAGAAAACCCATGAAGCCCGAGATCCACCCGAACTACGTCGTCACGACCGTGACGTGTACGTGCGGCAACACCTTCGAGACCCGCAGCACCGCCGAGAACGGCGTGATCCACGCCGACGTGTGCTCCAACTGCCACCCGTTCTACACGGGCAAGCAGAAGATCCTCGACACCGGCGGCCGGGTGGCGCGCTTCGAGCAGCGCTTCGGCAAGAAGAAGGCCGACAAGTAGGCCGAGCACCGCACAGCGCTCAGGGCCGGCCGGGGGACCGCGGGTCCCACGGCCGGCCGAAGCCGTCATTCGCAGGCCACGCGGCCGGAACGGGCCAGGACACACCGTGAATCTCGACGATCTCATCAGCGAGTACGCCGACATCGAGGGGCGCCTCGCCGATCCGTCGGTGCACGCCGACCAGAACCTGGCGCGTCGGCTGGGCAAGCGCTACGCCGAGCTGCGCCCGATCGTCGAGACCTACCGCGAGCTCGGCTCGACCGGCGACGACCTGACCGCCGCGCGCGAGCTGGCCGGCGAGGACGAGGCGTTCGCCGCCGAGGCGACCGAGCTGGCCAAGCGCAAGGACGACCTGGAAGAGCGGCTGCGCCACCTGCTGGTCCCGCGCGACCCCAACGACGGCAAGGACGTCATCCTGGAGATCAAGGCGGGCGAGGGCGGCGAGGAGTCGGCCCTGTTCGCCGGTGACCTGCTGCGGATGTACCTGCGCTACGCCGAGCGCATCGGGTGGAAGACCGAGGTCATCGACTCCCACCCGTCCGATCTCGGCGGTTACAAGGACGTCACCGTCGCGGTGAAGGCCAAGGGGGGCGTCCAGGAAGAGGGCGTCTGGACGCGGCTGAAGTTCGAAGGCGGCGTGCACCGCGTCCAGCGGGTCCCGGTGACCGAGTCGCAGGGCCGCATCCACACCTCCGCCGCCGGCGTCATGGTCACCCCCGAGGCCGAGGACGTCGAGGTCCAGATCGACCCGAACGACCTGCGCATCGACGTGTACCGCTCGTCCGGTCCCGGTGGGCAGAGCGTCAACACCACCGACTCCGCGGTGCGCATCACCCACGTCCCCTCGGGCGTGGTGGTGTCGTGCCAGAACGAGAAGAGCCAGCTCCAGAACAAGGAGCAGGCCCTGCGCATCCTGCGGTCGCGCCTGCTGGCGATGGCCCAGGAGGAGGCCGACGCCGCCGCGTCCGCCGAGCGCAAGAGCCAGGTCCGCACCGTCGACCGCTCCGAACGGGTGCGCACCTACAACTACCCGGAGAACCGGATCTCCGACCACCGGGTCGGGTACAAGGCCTACAACCTCGACCAGGTCCTGGACGGCGACCTGCACAACGTCACGCAGGCCCTGGTCGACGCCGAGATGGAACGCCGACTGGCGGAGGCCCAGCACTCGTCATGAACCTGCTGCTCGACGAGGTGGCCAGGGCCACCGCGCGGCTCGCCGACGCCGGGGCCGCCTCGCCGCGCGCCGACGCCGAGGAGCTGGCCGCGGCGGTGCACGGCGTCAACCGGTCCGAGCTGCACAACGTCTCCGACTCCGCCTTCGACGCCCGCTTCTGGGAGTTCGTCGCGCGGCGCGAGGCGGGCGAGCCCCTCCAGCACATCACCGGACGCGCGTTCTTCCGGTATCTCGAACTGAAGGTCGGGCCCGGCGTCTTCGTCCCCCGGCCCGAGACCGAGGTGATGGTCGGCTGGGCCCTGGAGACCCTGCGCGACATGGACGTCCGCGACCCGCTGGTCGTCGACCTCGGGACGGGCTCGGCCGCGATCGCCCTGTCCATCGCCCTTGAGGCCCCCCGCGCGCGTGTGCACGCGGTGGAGAAGGACCCGGCGGCGTTCGTCCACGCGACCCGCAACGTCGAGCAGCTGGACGAGCGCGGTCGCGTGCGCCTCCATCTGGACGACTTCGGCACCGCCCTGTCCGAGCTGGACGGCACCGTCGACCTGGTCGTCAGCAACCCCCCGTACATCCCGATGAGCGAGTGGGAGTACGTCCCGCCCGACGTCCGCGACCACGACCCCGCCGACGCGCTGTGGGGCGGCGGCGACGACGGCCTGAACGCGATCCGCATCGTCGAGCGCTCGGCGCGGCGCCTGCTGCGTCCCGGCGGCCATGTGGCCGTCGAGCACAGCGATCTGCAGGGCAACGCGGTCTACTGGGTCTTCGCCGAGGAGAACGGCTGGCGCGACGTCCGCAACCGCCGCGACCTGACCAACCGGGACCGCTTCGTGACCGCCCGCCTCGCCACCGACTGACCCTGGAAGGATGGTCGCCGTGAGCCGACGCTATGACTGTTCCGAGCCGATGGAGCGCACGCGGGGGATCGCCGAGTCGGTCTCGGCGGTGCGCCGCGGCGAGCTGATCGTGCTGCCCACCGACACCGTGTACGGCGTGGCCGCCGACGCCTTCACACCGGCCGCCGTGACCGCCCTGCTGGACGCCAAGGGCCGGGGACGCGAGATGCCTCCTCCGGTCCTGGTCGGGTCCGTCCGGGCCGCCACGGCCCTGGTGGAGGATCTGGGCACCTACGGCCAGGACCTCATCGACGAGTTCTGGCCCGGCGCCCTGACGCTCGTGTGCCGCGCCAACCAGAACCTGCTGTGGGACCTCGGCGAGACCAAGGGCACGGTCGCCATCCGGATGCCGATGCACGAGCTGGCCGTCGAGCTGCTCAAGGAGACCGGCCCGCTCGCCGTCAGCAGCGCCAACCTCAGCGGCCGCCCGGCGGCCCGCACCGCCGAGGACGCCGAGAAGATGCTCGGCGAGGCCGTCTCGGTCTACCTCGACGGCGGCCCGTCCGGCCATGCCGAGCCGTCCACGATCGTCGACCTCACCGGCTCCATCCCCCGCCTGCTCCGCGCCGGCGCCGTCTCCGAAGACAAGATCCGCTCCGTCGTCGGCGTCCTGCTCACCGACGAGGACGACGACGAGGACGAGCCGCTGCCGCCCGCCGAGGACGCGACACCGTCCCTCACCAAGGACGAGCCGCCGTCCCTCACCAAGGACGATGCGCCGTCGCCCGCCGAGGGCGAGACCCCCTCGCTCACCAAGGACGAGCCGCTGCCGCCCGCCGAGGATGAGACGCCCTCCCTCACCAAGGACGAGGCCCCACCGGTCACCAAGGACGAGCCGGAAACACCGGCCCTGACCAAAATCGACACCGAGGCGTCCTCGGACGCCGAGGAAGGCCCGTCTTCTTCTCCGACGGCCGAGGACGGGACTCCGTCGCTCCGCAAGGACGATTCGGGCTGATCAGACGCTTCCGGCAGGGAATGGAGAGCCGGACGCGCGGGTAAGTCATGTCGCACCGAGTGACGACCGCCCCACCCGTCCCCTTCCCCTCTGACAACGGCCTGTGCTAGGTGTTGCACTGGCTGCAAAACGTCAGCCCACGTCCGCGCCGCGCTCTCACCCCCGCCCGAGGAGCGACGATGACCAAGCCGACCACGACCATGCGAGCCCGAGGGCTCGGCTCCCATCTCCAGGAGCTGCGAAGCAAACGAAAGCTCACGCTCAAACAGGTCGCGACCAGGCTCGACTGGTCGATGGCCACGCTCAGCCGCACGGAGAACGGCCTGCGCACGATCAGCCCCGAGGATCTCGGCTCGCTGCTGGTCCTGTACGAAGTCCCCGCCCACGAGCGCGCCAGGCTGTTCGCGCTGGCCCGCGACGACGATCACCCCGGCTGGTGGGAAACGGGCGAGGCCGTCCTGCCCGACCAGCTGGTCTCGCTGATCAGCTTCGAGGCGCACGCCACCGCGATCACCGAGGTCCAGGTGACGCTGGTGTCCGGGCTGCTCCAGCTGCCCGAGTACACCCGCGCGCTGCTGGCCGGCGGCGGCGTCCCCGACAACGAGATCGAGGCACGGGTCTCGGCCCGGCTGGGACGCCAGGCGCTGCTCTCGCGGCCCGAACCCCCCAAGCTGCTGCACATCATCGACCAGGCCGCGCTGCACCGCCAGATCGGCGGCGCGGCCGTCATGGCGGCCCAGCTGCGCCATCTGGTCAGGCTCGGCGAGCGCGACGAGATCACGATCCAGGTCATCCCGTTCGGCGCGGGCGCCCACGCGGCGATCAACGGGTCGTACATCGTGCTGGAGTTCGAGAAGGCGCCGACCATCGTGCATCTGGAGCACACGGCCTCGTCCCTGTTCCTGGATCTTCCGGGCGACATCGGGCGTTATGTGGACGGGGTGAAGGCGCTTCAGGACGTCGCCCTGCCCCCCGACCGTTCGCTCCTGATGATCGAGAAGGTGGCGGACCAGCACGAAAGGCGAGGTGATCATGCCCACGTCCCTCCGGTGGCGTAAGTCCAGCCACAGCGGCACCGAGACCGCCTGCGTCGAGGTCGCCGCCGCGGACCGCGCCCTGTGCGTCCGCGACTCCAAAGACCCCGCAGGCCCCGTCCTGTCCCTTCCCCCCGAAGCCTGGGTCTCTCTTACGAAAGCAATTTGCAGGGGAGCCCTCGACCCGCGCTGATGCCGTCGGAGTTACGATCTGCCGGGTTGTGGACGCGCCAATCTCACTTGGTTGCGCGTCCACAACCCGGCGTATCTCCTCCAGAAGGGCGCCACGGCCGCATCCAGGCCCATGCAATTTGCATGAAGTAGAAGATCAAATTGGTGCAGGGCTTCTCACGCGTTACGCGACCGCTAGTCACTGCATGTATGAAGGTCGCGACGGAAATCTGCGACGACCTCTTCTCTTGTATCCCGAACCCCCCGTGAGGCATGGCAGGGCCGTTGCAGTAACCCGAGCTGAAACGTTTGCGAAATGAAACTTCCAAGGCATTCTCCATAGATTTTTCCACTGAGAAGCAGCAGACGTGGTCTGACGTGCATCTAATGTGTGGACTTGGCCGCGGTGAGCTGTGACGGGATCTTGGGGGAAGCATGGATGTCGATGAGTTCGGTCAACAGACCAATCAATGTCGACTGGAGTTCATGCCATCGTTCCGTCTGCATCTCGCTGATCAAGAAGTGCCCATGACGAGGGGACTTGCAGCCTTGGTTGTCAGCGTCGTTCTCGAAGGGGAGCGAACTAGTCGAAGAATGCTGCAAGCGCGAATGTGGCCTGACCTTTCTCCCAGTGATGGATCAAAGCGACTTCGGCAATTGCTGTGGAGGGTTGGGCGGGCAACAGACAACAGGCTCCTTGAGGTAACTACGGAAAACGTGAGTCTATCGGCAGATGTTCTTGTCGATCTCCATCACGCTGAGGAGCGTGCCCGAAAAATCGTTGATGACGAAGAGATGTGTACAGATCCTTTGGAGTGGAGGTTCCTGCGCTTCGAGTTGCTGGCCGGCTGGGCTGACGACCGAGTGGTTGAGATGCGTGCTCGCTGGGATCGTCTGCGCATGATGACTCTTGAGCATCTGGCGGAAAAGTTTCTTGAAGCGGGAAAGTTTGTCGATGCAATCGAGACGGCCAATGCTGCGTCCACGGTGGATAGTCTCAGTGAGGCATCGCATCGAATTCTGGCGACTGCCTATCTGCGGCGCGAGGATCCAGCGAGTGCTTGGCGCGTATATGTGAAGTATCGAGCTCTCCTTCTGCAAGAAATTGGCCTGGAACCGAGTTCAAATTTTCGTGAGCTCTTCAGTGACGCCAGGGTTATGCACACCGCGAAACAGAAGCCCTCAAAGGCCGCTCCTGGGCGCACCAGTATCCAGTCAACACAGGTCACTCTTATGTGAAGCTCCCAAATTGGTGCTCTACTTGTTTTGGGCAGCCAGAGCTGAGGTTAGTGTTTGGGAGTCAGCAAGATCATATAGATGATATATGTAAAGTCCTGGCGCGCCGTCGAGTCAGATGAGTGAAGTCGATAAGTGTTGAGCGTCAGTTCTTCATTTACCTAAAGGTGGTCATTACTGGTCTTTTCATAAGAGGTCAAAATAGTTGATTCCTGGCGCTGCGTCCTCTAAGATGCCGTGTGTTGGCCGCTGTGGCGTCCAGTAGGGCTGAGGAGGTGGGTGCCATGTCGTCAGCGGGCGTCACTTCACAGTCGATCGAGCCCTCATCGCTGGCTGCTCTCTACGAGCTGCATCGCGCCAGCCTTATACGAATGGCTTCTCTGTTGGTAGGGGATCGGGCAACTGCCGAGGACGTGGTGCACGATGTGTTTCTGCGTATCTGCGATAATTGCCCGCAACTCAAGGATCGCACCAAGCTGGTTGCGTATGTTAGGGCTGCCGTCCTGAATGGAAGTCGCATGGCGTTGCGGCGACGTAGACGTATGCTCGGTCAGGCCGAGATATACGAACCACATTTCTGGTCCGCGGAATCGGCTGCTCTGTTGATCGAGGATCGCAGAGAGGTAGTCCGAGCCATCCGGCGTCTTCCACCCAGGCAGCAGGAAGCCTTGGTGCTTCGCTACTACCATGAGCTTTCGGACGGTGAGATCTCGCGGATAATGGGCGTTTGCTCCGGGACTGTTCGGTCCACGATGGTGAGGGGGCTCGCCACACTTGCGCGTGAGATGGGCGATAGGCCACGGTCGAGTGAATGATGTGGGGAAGTGCTTGAATAACGACTGGTTCTGGTCGGGATCGTATCCCGACCAGAACCAGGTCACCGGTGAATCAGTGTGAGATGTGTCCCCCGACAGTTCCCGCCCAGGAGCGGCCGGTTCGAACCCTGAAGCATGTTCCGCGGGACAGGGTTCCGGTCATGCGGTAAAAGGTGTTCTTCCTGGCGAGGTGCTTCCAGCCGCCCAGAGTCGAGAAGCTTCCGCATCGAATGATTCTCACATGCACGCGATGGTTCCATTCTCTCTCTCGGAGGCTGATCCAGACCGAGCCGCGTGCCGACATGTAGTACCGCCTCGAGGTCCACCGTTCGTAGAGAGGTTGGGTGGTGACTCTCCAGCCACTTATCCTTTTGGTCGTAACGTCGGATGAAGTTGAGGTGCTGGCGGAAGCAGCAGCGGTGTGACGGTTGCCTGTGTCGGTCCTGCCTGTGTCCGCCATGGCTGACGGAGCCAAGGAAGCCACACTGAAGGCCGCCATCGTTAGTGGAAGCATCAGTCGGGAGACAGGACGTCCCTTTTTCTGTGGTTGCATTCCATGCCTTTCTGGTGATTCTTTGCGTGCGAGGCTGGTAGGCATCCTTCCTATGCGGACGGGTGTGACCCGAATATCCCGCCTGGGCGTATTACTTCTGCCTCCAGAACGTCTCCGAGGTGTCTCTGGCGCGTCTCCGGCTTCTGGCTGCTTGACTTCCGCCGGGTGTTGTTAAATAGACCAACGTGGCCATGCTTTCCACCACCGGCGGTGCGGTTGCCGTCGATCTGTCAGTTCGTGATTCCGCCATGTCCTCCCTGGGTATGCGCACAGGAGGCCTGAGCGGCGCAGCGGGTCGCCAAAGCGATAGACGACTCATCACGTTTTCTTGATCATGCCCTCCGGTATGCGCGAGGCTGGCAACGCGACTCTCGTGACCGGGCTTCAGTAGCCCCACAAGGTGGCCAGGCTCGGTCAAGTTCGGGAGACCGCGATACCGAGACCGCATGGTGCTCTCGTTCGCTGAGGATTTGCAGCAGTGCGTGGTGCTCTGGTCTTTGGTTGCCTGCCGCCGTCGCGAACGAGCCGGCCTACGGGGGACGAGACCGCGTCGCGCCTTGCGACCGCTGGACGGGGGAGTTGTTCGTCATCGAGAGCGAGGGCGGGCTCGCCTGCAATTGCTGCCTGCCGATGCTCGGAGGAGGCGCCACGCGGGATGCCCGGTCGGCGAGCGGGTCAGTTGACTGAAGAGATTGCGGTGCGCCGGCCGTCCCGTTCGAGAGGGTGATCAACGGCCGAGCCTGATGGCGGGACGACCGAGCGCGTCGGGGCATCGGGGTGCGGTACGACATCATTGTTGGTGCATGTGACGGGGCCCGATCCTGAGACTTGAGTTGGCGGCGGACGGAGGATTCACCGCGTCTAGCTTCCGCGCGCGGCGGTCGTGCCGGTGCGGCCCTGCTTTGGGTTCGGCGCTAGCCGCCGCCTTCTGCGGCATTCCTGGAGGGGTTCTGCCTTGGGTGTCGTGCTCGCCTATGGCCTCTCTTGGGCGGGCGCCCTGGGCAGGTGCGATTTGAGTGCGTTGGACAGAGACTATTTCCGCCTGAAGAACGCACTACAAACTGCCCTTCTCAGCTTCCTTCGGGGGTCTTGTCCATGGCGTCGAGGAGGGCGCGCATGTCGAGGAGGGCGGCGCGGGCGTGCTCGGTGACCGCGTTCAGGGCCGTCAGGTGGTCCGTCGGTGAGGGCAGGGCGTGCTCGGCCGTGTGGACCAGCCGCGAGGTGTGCTCCAGGACGGTGCCGCGCAGGCCCATGGAGACGCGGTGGCGCTCGGCGAGGACGGCCTCGCCGGTTCGGGCGGCCATGGTCTCCAGGGCGGACGACTCCCAGCGGCGGCCCCGGTAAGCCACCGTCTTGCCCCATGCCCAGAACGGGAAGATGATCAGAGCCGCCAGCAGAAAGGTCGCGACGGCGCCGAAGGCGACCCTTCCCGCGGGGTGGTGGGTGTCGGACTGCATGACCATTCCCGAGCCCGTCAGGACGCCCCAGGGAATGGCGGCGACAAAGGGCGACGGCCACGTATGGACGCCCTTTTTCGAGTAGCAGGCGACCGAATAGACGGCGACCAGAACGGCCGGGGTGCCGAGGATGACGAGGCCGCTGGCCTTGCTGTCGGCCCTCGTCGCGGTGAACAGCCAGACCACGTCGATGAGCATGAGCCCGGCGAGCGTGAGATAGGGGGCTCGGCGTCGCCACCAGAGCGGGGTGGCGCGCAGGAAGGCCGCCAAGATGATCAGGGCGGCGGACGCGGCGTCCCAGCCTCCGAGCAGCGGCTCGGGCGGGCTGAACGCCATGAGGCAGGGCACGCTCGCGCACAGGGCGATGATCGAGGCGTCCAGGACCTCCGGCCAGCCCGGGCCCCGCCGGGTCGTGGCCACCGTCGTCGGCAGCCGCGCCCTGACCTCCCAGCCGTCGGCGTCGGTGGGCCCCGCCGTCACAGCACCCTTCAGCTTCTCCGCGCGGTCGCGCATCCCGGCGATGCCGCGACCGGTGCCCAGGGACGGGACGGTGCCCAATTCGGGAGGCGCCTGGTTGACGATGGAGAGCTCCAGCGCACCCGGGACGTAACAGACCTCGACCGTGATGGGGGCGCCCGGGGCGTAGCGCATCGCGTTGGTGAGCGACTCCTGCGCGATGCGGTAGGCGGCGGTGGAGACCTGGTGACGCAGCCGCCGGGGACGGCCCTCGATCGCCAGCGTGATGGGAATGCCCAGCCTGGCCAGCCCCTGGCACAGGGGTGGCAGCAGGGCGTCCAGGCCCTCGCCGGTGTCGGGGCCCACGACGTCGACCAGGCGGGTCAGCGCGTCGAGCACGTCGCGGCCCGTGTCGGCCGCCGCCGTCAGCGCCTTCTCGGTGAGGTCGGGGTCGTTCATCCGCGCGGCGGCCCCGCTGTGCACGACCACCGCGCTGAGGTGGTGCCCGGCCACGTCGTGCAGGTCGCGGGCCAGGCGCTCGCGCTCGGCCTGCGCGGCCTCGCGCTGCTCGCGATCCGCCTCGGCCAGCCGGGCGGCCAGCTCGCGGCGCCGCGACTTGTACTGGCGGCGGATCTGGCCCAGGGCCGTGATGACCACGTAGAAGAGGGTGCCGAGCACCTCGCTCAACAGCAGGTCGACCGCTCCGTCGTGTGCCGTGACCAGCATGGCCACGCCGCTGGCGGTGATGGCCCCCGCCCCGCCGACCATGGCCACGCGGCGGTCGCGGTGGACGGCCAGCGAATAGAGGGCGATGCCGTCGTTGAGCCCCGAGACCAGCGCCTCGGGGGAGCCCACCGTGATCATCGTGGCGTTGCCGATGAGGACGGTGGCCGCCAGCACCTGCACCGGGGCGACCCGGCGCCAGATCAGGATCACGCAGGAGCCGATCGACGCGCAGATGATCACGATCCACGCGTTGTGGGAGAAGGGCTCGTCGGCCCCCTTGCTCAACGCCCACGTGGCGCCGAGCTGTGCGGGGGCCAGGATCGCGGGCACGGCGAAATCCGGCACATTCGGCCATCGCCGTCCCGCGCCGTTCACGTCGTTCCCCCGAGCTTCCACTGCCAGACCATTATGGGGGCTTGTAAGGGGAACAGGTGTTTTCCACTAAGTGTCGTCTCGAAGGCACGGGGTGTCACCTTCCAGGCGCATGACGGGTTTGGGGCCGCCATAGAGCCGGACGGTGAATGTGACCGCCGGGACGTCGCGAGTCATGGTGAAGGTCCTATTGCGCCCTTTGCCTTTGGGCGGTGTCGTCAAGCGGTAGCCGCGCCCGCCGATGAGGTCGAGCATGACGGCCGAGGCGTGGTTCACCGGGACCGAGGCGGACGGGCTGGGGCGCAGCGGAAGTTCGGCCAGCAGCGTCCGGTGCGCCTTCCCGTCGGGGCACGGCGCCGTGCGGGTGGAGACGACCCGGGCCTTCGCCCCCGGGGCGGCGAGCCAGCGTGTGGCGGACGGCATCACCATCGAGGAGTCGGCCTTCAGCCGGTCGGCGGACTCGGAGAGCGCGGGCCCCCGCGCGCACCCTGCCATCAACGCGGCCCCGGCGATCCCCCCGGCGAGTCCGCGTGTGAATGTGGACACGCCGCGTAGCCTAATCCGAGAGCGGCCGGAAACTACGGAGGGTAATAGCTTCGTTACGACCCTGGCCCGTTCTCGGCGGTGGAAATATGCCAGACGTGCGTGGCCGGTTCGGGGTGTTCGCGGCCGCCGTGGGGTTCGTGGCGGCGGCGGTGATCGGCCTGCCCTGCGGGACGGCCTCGGCCGACGACCCGTCCCCGAACCCGGGGGAGCGCATCCCCGCCTACGACGTCGCGTTGACGATCGGGGTCGACGGCGTCCTGAACATCCGGGAAACGATCACCTACGACTTCAATCTGGGCGGCGAGCACGGCATCGTCCGGCGGGTTCCCTACCGCGAGAACAACCGGCTGTACGAGATCCGGGACGTGCGCACGAGCTCGTCGACGGGCGCGCCCGCCCGCGCCGAGACCGACAAACGCCTGCACGACGTCCGGATCAGCGTCGGGAACGAGCGCCGGACGGTGACCGGGCGGCAGGCGTACGTCATCGAGTACAAGGTGGCGGGCGCCTTCACACCCCTGCAGGGACGTGACGAGGTCAGCTGGGACGCGATCGGCACCGACTGGAACGTCCCGATCGGGGAGGCCGCCATACGGGTCGAAGGGCCGGTGCCGCTCCGGCGCATCGGCTGCCTGGCGGGCCGGGCCCCCGCCACGACCCGGTGCCTGCGCGACCGCGACGGCCCCTACGCGATGGACTTCACCCAGCGGGGGCTGCGCCCGCACGAAGGGATGGTCGTCAAGGTCGTGTTGCCCAAGGGCGCCGTCGACGTGGCCGTGCCTCGCTACGCCCCGCCGCACTGGGCCGGTACCTGGACGGGAACCCTGTTGCTGGTGTGCGCCCTGGGGGCCGTGGTGCTCACGGGAGTGCGCCGTCCTCGCGGCTACCCGGGGGACGTGCTAATCGCGTCGGGCGCCACGCTGATCCTCGCGGACGCTCTCGACAACATCGTCGCCGACGACGTCTGGGCGTTCTCCCTGGGAGACCTGTGCCTGGCCGGTCTCGCGCTGGCGATCACCGGTGCCGCGCTGCGCGTTTCGAACCTCGGAACACATTGAGCCGACGGCGCCGCGTTCGCGCGCGAAGTATGACGCGGACGCCTACCGGGTGTGTGTTGACAGTGTTCGTCTGGGCTGTTCACAGGGGAGGTCGCGGGTTTCGGACACCGGAACACGCAACGGGCGCGCCTCGGGAGGATTAGAGTTGATCGGTACGTCTCGGGGGCGAACCGATCGGCCCTCCCGGGCGAACTAACCACTGGCGGTACGGCTGAGGAGGCGCTTGGCGTGCGGGAATACCTGCTCACCATTCTCGTCGCCACCGTCGCCGCCTACCTGCTGACCCCCGCCGTCCGGCGGTTCGCCGTGTGGTTCGGGGCGCAGGCCGTCCCGCGCGACCGCGACGTCCACACGATCCCGACGCCGAGGCTGGGCGGCCTGGCGATGTTCGGCGGGATGGTCGCGGCGCTGGTGGTGGCCTCCGGCCTGCCCGAGATGCGCCGGGTCCTGTCCAACGGAGACCTGGACGTCGGCAAGGCGCTGCTGCTGGCGGGCGGGCTGATCGTCCTGGTCGGCATCGCCGACGACCGGTGGGGCCTCGACCCGCTGACCAAGTTCGCGGGCCAGGTCGCGGCCGCCGGGATCTTCATCATGCAGGGCATCCAGCTGTATGTGATCCCGCTGCCCAACGGCGACTCGATCTCCCTGCCGCCCGCATACGGGGTGCCGCTGACCGTCTTCCTCGTGGTCGCCACCATCAACGCGGTCAACTTCATCGACGGCCTGGACGGCCTGGCGGCGGGCGTCGTGGGCATCGCCGCGATGGCGCTGTTCTCCTACGCCTACCTGCTGTCGCGCGAGGCGGGCATCACCACGCTGAGCGGGGCGACGCTGACCGCCGCCGTGCTGGTCGGGATGTGCGCGGGCTTCCTGCCGCACAACTTCAACCCCGCCAAGATCTTCATGGGCGACACCGGGTCGATGCTGATCGGGCTGCTGCTCAGCGCCTCGACGATCATGCTCACCGGGCAGTTCGACCCCGCGCTGATCGAGAGCTACGCGCTCTTCCCCTTCTATGTGCCGATCCTGCTCGTCCCGGCGGTGGCGGCGGTGCCGTTCGTCGACATGCTGCTGGCGGTCTGGCGCCGCACCAACCAGGGCCGCTCGCCGTTCGCGCCGGACAAGCTGCACCTGCACCACCGGCTGCTGGAGCTCGGCCACTCGGTCCGCAGGGCCGTCCTGATCATGTACTTCTGGGTCTCGCTGATCGCCTCCAGCCTGGTCGGGCTCTCGCTGACCAACTCCCTGGCAACGGTCGTCTCCGTCACGGGGGTCGTCGCGATCGCCGGAATCGCCATCATGGTCGCGGTGCCCCGGCTGGCCGCGCGGCGCGCGCGCAGGCCCGAGCCGCGCGAGACGCCGGCCGAGCGGCCGCGCCAGCCGGTGTGATCCACATCACCTTTCGTCACGGCCCCGGCTACAGCCGGTGGCGCGTTCCAACCGCAAGATCGTGGACGTCGGACCGTTCCCAGGTGGGACACTTGGGCCGGGCGAGCGGTTCTCGGGAGCGGGCGTCCTGACCTGGGCTACAGTCCCTGTTACCTGGGTGACCTGCGAGAACGCGAAGCCGTTACATCTGGGGTAATTGCGGGCGTTCTGGACGCTTGTGATACCTTTCACGAACAAGAGCCGACCACTGACCGTGACCAGCCGGAGCCCTCATGCAATCTTCCGACGCCCGGATTCTCCGCGGCGCCGCGATCCCGACCGGGCTGGTCGGGGTGGGCGCCATCGTCCTCAGTGCGCTCCTGGCCGGCGGCAAGGGAGCCCTCGCCGCGGCCCTGGCCTCGGTGGTCGTGATCGTCTTCTTCTCGCTCAGCGCCGTCGTCGTGGGCTGGGCCTCCAAGATCTCCGCGCAGACCATGATGCTGGCCGCGCTGGCGAGCTACGCCGTGAAGATCCTCGCGGTGATGCTGCTGGTCTCGTCCCTGGACGGCGTCTCGCTGTGGAACACCAAGGTCTTCGGCTGGACGGTCGTCGGCCTCGCCCTCACCTGGATCGCGGCCGAGTTCCGCGTGACCATGAAGTCCCGTCTCTACATCGACGAGCCGGCCGAGAACTCGCGGGAAACCGCAGATGAGGCCGGTGCGTCCAGCCGCCGGAGCCCATGATGGCGCTCACGGTGGCAGTCATGTCCGTAATGGACTACTCCAATATGACCACTGGGGGGGTGGCCTGCTATCGTCCGGAGCGCGATGAGCGAGGAGGAGCGCCGGCCCGAAGACGGCCAGGGCAGCTTCGCCGACGCCGCTTGGTCCGTCCCCGGGTATCTGCTCTCCGGGATGGCAATCTGGGGCGGTCTCGGCTGGCTGCTGAGCCGCTGGACGGGATGGCCCCTGTTCACGCCGATCGGTCTGGTCATCGGCGTCGGACTCGCCATCTACCTGGTCTATGTGAAGTACGGCCGCGACTGACCCTGCACGGCGAGCTCGTGGCTACGCAAGCCCTCTTGTTCAATCACCACGTTGAAGGGAACGCCGCGTGAACGCGCAGACGGTCCTCGCCTCCTCAGGCGGAGAGGAGTTCAAGGCTCCAGGGCCCGAACTCTTCGATTTCCCTCCGCTCTTCGCCGGCGGCCCCGAGTGGCTCACCAAGCCGGTGGTCTTCGCCGTGGTCGGTGCGCTCTTCGTGTGCGTACTCGCCTGGAGCGCCTTCGCCAAGCCCAAGCTGGTACCCCGGGGCATGCAGAACCTTGGTGAAGTCGGCTACGTCTTCGTGCGCGAGCAGGTGGCCCGGCCCTTCCTGGGCAAGGACGCCGAGCGCTGGATGCCGCTGCTGATCTCGCTGTTCTTCCTCATCTGGACCTGGAACATCATGGCCGTCGTCCCGGTCATCCAGTTCCCGATCGCCTCGCACATCGCCTTCCCGGCGGTGCTGGCGGTCAGCATCTACCTCCTCAAGGTCTACCTGGGCATGAAGAACCAGGGGCCGGTGAAGTACTTCACCAACATGATCCCCAAGGGACTCCCCAAGCCGATCTACGTGCTGCTGGTCCCCATCGAGTACCTTTCGACCCTGGTTCTGGCCCCGTTCACCCACGCGGTCCGACTGTTCGCCAACATGTTCGCGGGCCACATCATCCTGGCGTTCTTCAGCCTGGTCGGGTTCTGGTTCCTGTTCGAGAAGCCCACCCCCCTCGGTGCGGGACTGGGCGTGCTCGGTGTGATCATGACGATCGCCATGACCGCCTTCGAGATGTTCATCCAGTTCCTGCAGGCCTTCCTGTTCACGATGCTCGCCGCCATGTACATCGGCAGCGGGCTCCACGCTGACCACTAGGTCTCCCTTCTCACCTCGTTCAACCCAGACCGGTGGAGAAACGCCACCGGCCGACAGAAAAGGAAAGAGCGAATGCTCGCTGAAGCACTTCCCGTCGTGGCCGCGGTCGAGGGCAACGTTGGCGCCATCGGCTATGGTCTCGCCGCCATCGGCCCGGGCATCGGCGTGGGCATCATCTTCGGTCAGGGCGTGAACGCCATCGCCCGCCAGCCCGAGCTGACCGGCGTCATCCGCCAGAACATGATGCTGGGCTTCGTTCTCACCGAGGCGCTGGCCCTCATCGGCCTCGTCGCGCCGTTCATTTACTGACGCGACCCAACTCTGACGGAGGGCTGCAGACATGATCAGAGCAGCTACGATTCTCGCGGCGGAGAAGAACAACCCTCTCATTCCGCACACGTATGAGCTGGTCGTCGGGATCTTCTCGTTCGCGGTCGTCGTCCTGGTCGTCGGTAAGATCCTCGTTCCGCGGATTCAGAAGACGCTCGAAGAGCGGACCGACGCGATCGAGGGCGGGCTCAAGCGCGCCGAGGAAACCCAGGCCAAGGCCCAGGAGGCCTACGAGGACTACCAGGCCCAGCTGAAGGAGGCGCGGCACGAGGCGTCGCGGCTCCGGGAGCAGGCTCGCGAGGAGGGCGCGCAGATCATCGCCCAGATGCGCGAGGAGGCTCAGGCCGAGGCCCGCCGGATCGTGGCGGCCGCCCAGACCCAGATCGAGGCCGAGCGGCAGTCCGCGCTGGCCTCGCTGCGCGGCGAGGTCGGTGCGATGTCGGTCGAGCTGGCCGGACGCGTGGTGGGCGAGTCCCTGACCGACGACGCCCGGCAGAGCCGCGTGGTCGACCGGTTCCTCGAGGAGCTCGAAGGCCGCGCACGCAGCCAGGAGCAGATCACCTCATGACCATCACGGGAGCGGTGAGCAGGGTGTCGCTGGCCGAGGCCAGGGATCGGCTCGAGGCGGTCATCGCCACGGCCGACCTGAACCGGCTCGGCGGCGACCTGTTCTCGGTGCTGAACCTGATCGACCGTGAGCACGGTCTGCGCCGGGCGGTCTCCGACCCCTCGCGCGAGGGAGCCGACAAGGCGCGGCTCGTCCAGGGGCTGCTTGAGGGCAAGGTCGAAGCGGCCGCTCTCGAACTGGTCGCGGACGTGGTCCGCCTGCGCTGGTCCAAGCCGTCGGAGCTGTCGGACGCGGTGGAGACCCTCGCGGTCACCGCCGAGGCCGCCCGCGCCGAGGCCGCCGGACGCATCGACGACCTGGAGGACGAGCTGTTCCGGTTCTCCCGTGTCGTGGAGGCCGAGCCGGATCTTCGCCGGGCCCTGACCTCACGGGCGCTGCCGATCGACCGCAAGCTGGGCGTGGTGGACGCGCTGCTGGAGGGCAAGGTCACCGCGTCCGCCCAGGTGCTGATCACCGAGCTGGTGCTGCGGCCGCGAGGCCGTAGCCTGGAGGCCGGGCTGGCCGAGTTCGGCAAGCTCGTCGCCCAGCGGCGCAAGCGGCTGGTCGCGCTGGTCCGCACCCCAGTGGAGCTGACCGAGGGCCAGAGGCAGCGGCTCGCCGCCGTGCTGGCCGCCGCGTACGGCCACGAGGTACACCTGAACATCGAACTCGACCCCGCGACGGTGGGCGGTCTGTCCATCCAGATCGGGGACGAGATCATCGACGGCACGATCGCCGGACGGCTGGACGAGGTCCGCCGTCGGCTCGCCGGTTGAGCTGACCCCAGAGGGAGCAAGAGAGGAATCATGGCGGAGCTGACGATCCGTCCGGATGAGATCCGGAACGCGCTGGAGCGCTTCGTCCAGTCGTACGAGCCTGAGGCCGCCGCGCGCGAAGAGGTCGGCACCGTTGTCGATTCCGGCGACGGTATCGCCCACGTCGAGGGCCTGCCCTCGGCGATGGCCAACGAGCTCCTCGAATTCGAGGACGGTACCCGTGGCCTGGCTCTGAACCTGGACGTGCGTGAGATCGGCGCCGTTGTCCTTGGTGACTTCAGCAAGATCGAGGAGGGCCAGAAGGTCCGCCGCACGGGCGAGGTCCTCTCGGCCCCCGTCGGCGACGCCTTTCTCGGTCGAGTCGTCGACGCGCTGGGCAACCCCATCGACGGCAAGGGCGCCATCGAGTCTTCCGAGCGCCGCGCGCTCGAACTGCAGGCCCCCACGGTCGTGCAGCGGCAGTCCGTCAAGGAGCCGCTGCAGACCGGTATCAAGGCCATCGACGCGATCACGCCGATCGGCCGGGGTCAGCGACAGCTGATCATCGGTGACCGGCAGACCGGCAAGACCACGGTCTGCGTCGACACCATCATCAACCAGAAGGAAGCCTGGCTCTCGGGCGACGAGTCCAAGCAGGTCCGCTGCGTCTACGTCGCGATCGGCCAGAAGGGCTCCACGATCGCCAACGTCCGCCGCACCCTCGAAGAGGCCGGCGCGCTGGAGTACACCACGATCGTCGCGGCCCCCGCCTCCGAGCCGGCCGGCTACAAGTACATCGCCCCCTACACCGGGTCCGCGATCGGCCAGCACTGGATGTACCAGGGCAAGCACGTCCTGATCATCTTCGACGACCTGTCGAAGCAGGCCGAGGCCTACCGCGCGGTCTCGCTGCTGCTGCGCCGCCCGCCGGGCCGTGAGGCCTACCCGGGTGACGTCTTCTACCTGCACTCGCGTCTGCTGGAGCGCTGCGCGAAGCTCTCCGACGACCTGGGCGGCGGCTCGATGACGGGGCTCCCGATCATCGAGACCAAGGGCAACGACGTCTCGGCGTACATCCCCACGAACGTCATCTCGATCACCGACGGCCAGTGCTTCCTGGAGACCGACCTGTTCAACCAGGGCGTCCGGCCGGCGATCAACGTCGGTATCTCCGTCTCCCGAGTCGGTGGATCGGCGCAGGTCAAGGCGATGCGCAAGGTCGCCGGCACCCTGCGTCTGGCGCTGTCGCAGTTCCGTGACCTGGAGGCCTTCGCGGCCTTCGCGTCCGACCTCGACGCCGCCTCCCGCGCCCAGCTCGACCGCGGTGCCCGCCTGACCGAGCTGCTCAAGCAGCCGCAGGGCGCGCCGTTCCCGGTCGAGAAGCAGGTCGTCTCGGTGTGGGCCGGTACCTCCGGCGAGCTGGACGACGTCCCGGTCGAGGACGTCCGCCGGTTCGAGCGTGAGTTCCTGGAGCACGTCGAGCGCACCCAGGAGGGCCTGCTGACCTCCATCCGCGAGACGGGCCAGCTCTCCGACGACGCGCTGACCACCCTGAAGGACTCGGTCACCGAGTTCAAGAAGGGCTTCGAGACCACCGCCGGGGACCTCCTCGGCGAGGACGAGACGGTCGAGGGCGTCGAGCAGGAGACGATCACCCGCGTCAAGAAGGACTGACGGCCATGGCCGCACAGCTTCGTGAACTCCGGCAGCAGATCAAGTCGGTCAAGTCGACCGCGAAGATCACGCGTGCCCAGGAGATGATCGCAACGTCGCGGATCGTCAAGGCCCAGCAGGCGGTGGCGGCGTCCAAGCCGTACGCCGACCAGATCACCTCGGCGCTGACCGCGCTGGTCAGCCATCACGTCGGCATCAGCCACCCGCTGCTCGCCGAGCAGCCGGAGGACAACCGCAGCGCGGTGCTGATCATCACCAGCGACCGAGGGTTCTGCGGCGCCTACAACGCCAACGTGATCCGTGAGGCCGAGGCCCTGATGGGCCGGCTGCGGGAGCAGGGCCGCGAGCCCGTCCCGTACCTGATCGGCAACAAGGGCATCACCTGGTACAGGTTCCGTGAGCGGGAGTTCGCGGAGTCCTGGAACGGCGTCAGCGAGCGTCCCGACTTCGCCAGCGCCGAGCTGATCGGGCGCCGGCTCACCGAGGACTTCCTCAAGACCGACGCCGAGGGCGGGGTCGGTGAGATCCACGTGATCTACACCGAGTTCGTCTCGATGCTGACCCAGCAGGTGCAGGTCCGGCGGCTGATGCCGCTGGAGATCGAGGAGCGCGAGGAGTCCAAGGCGGTTCCGCCCGCCTACGACTTCGAGCCGTCCGCCCAGGCGGCGCTCGACCTCCTGCTGCCCAACTACGTCGAGAGCCGCATCTTCCACATGCTGCTGCAGTCGGCCGCGTCCTTCCAGGCGTCGGTCCGGCGGGCCATGAAGTCGGCGACCGACAATGCCAATGAACTGCTCGGGGTCTACACGCGCCAGATGAACCAGGCGCGGCAGGCCGCGATCACCCAGGAAATCAGCGAGATTGTCGGTGGCGCGAACGCGCTCGCCGATTCTGGCGGGGAGTGAGAAATGACTGCACAGGTAGAGACTGCGACCGCGGCCGGGCGCGTCGCCCGGGTCATCGGTCCGGTCGTCGACGTGGAGTTCCCCGCCGACGACATTCCGGAGATCTACAACGCGCTCAAGGCCGAGGTCACGCTCGGCGGCGAGACCAAGACGCTGACGTTCGAGGTCGCCCAGCACCTGGGTGACAACATGATCCGCGCCATCTCGATGCAGCCGACCGACGGCCTGGTCCGCGGCGCGCCCGTGGTCGACACCGGAAACGCGATCTCGGTGCCGGTCGGCGACGTGACCAAGGGACACGTCTGGAACGCCCTGGGCGAGACCCTCGACGTCCCCACCGCGTCGCTGGAGATCAACGAGCGCTGGGGGATCCACCGCAAGGCCCCGCCGTTCGACCAACTGGAGTCGCGGACCGAGATGCTGGAGACCGGCATCAAGGTCATCGACCTGCTGTCCCCGTACGTCAAGGGCGGCAAGATCGGTCTGTTCGGCGGCGCGGGTGTGGGCAAGACCGTCCTCATCCAGGAGATGATCCGTCGCGTCGCCCGCAACTTCGGCGGCACGTCCTGCTTCGCGGGCGTCGGCGAGCGGACCCGTGAGGGCAACGACCTTTGGGTCGAGATGGACGAGGCGGACGTCCTCAAGGACACCGCGCTGGTCTTCGGCCAGATGGACGAGCCCCCGGGCACCCGTCTTCGCGTGGCGCTGTCGGCGCTGACCATGGCCGAGTACTTCCGTGACGTCCAGAACCAGGACGTGATGTTGTTCATCGACAACATCTTCCGGTTCACCCAGGCCGGCTCGGAGGTCTCCACCCTGCTCGGCCGCATGCCGTCCGCGGTGGGCTACCAGCCGACCCTGGCCGACGAGATGGGCGTGCTCCAGGAGCGGATCACCTCGACCCGCGGTAACTCGATCACCTCGATGCAGGCGATCTACGTCCCCGCGGACGACATCACCGACCCGGCGCCGCACACCACGTTCGCGCACCTCGACGCGACCACGGTGCTCTCGCGAGGCATCTCCGAGAAGGGCATCTACCCCGCGGTGGACCCGCTCGACTCGACCTCGCGGATCATGGACCGGCAGATCCTGGGCAACGAGCACTACGACGTCGCCCAGGAGGTCATCCGCATCCTGCAGAAGTACAAGGAGCTGCAGGACATCATCGCCATCCTCGGTATCGACGAGCTCTCCGAAGAGGACAAGGTCACCGTCAACCGGGCGCGGCGCATCGAGCGCTTCCTGTCGCACCCGATGTACGTGGCCGAGCAGTTCACCGGCCAGCCCGGTGTGACGGTTCCGCTGAGCGAGACCATCGAGTCGTTCAAGGGGATCGCCGAGGGCAAGTACGACCACCTGCCCGAGCAGGCGTTCTTCATGTGCGGCGGCATCGAGGACGCCGAGCGCAACGCCAAGGAGCTGGCGAAGTAGTCGCCCCGGCGGGCCGGGCCCACGGCCCGGCCCGCCGGACACGCTCAGCGTTTCGATTGGGAGGATGGACACGTGGCAACCCTGAAGGTCGGGCTGGTCTCACCGGAGCGTGAGGTCTGGTCCGGCGAGGCCAAGATGGTGGTCGCGCAGACCATCGAGGGCCAGCTCGGCATCCTGCCGGGCCACGCCCCGGTGCTGGGCGTCCTCCTCGACGGCAGCGTGGTGAAGATCGAGCGCGCCGACAACGGCGAGATGATCACCGCCATGGTCGGCAGCGGCTTCTTCTCCATCGCGGACAACGAGGTCTCCGTGCTGGCCGAACAGGCCGAGCTCGGCGACGAGATCGACGTGTCCGCCGCCCGCGAGGACCTGCAGAGCGCGCTCTCGTCCTCGGGCGAGGGGACGCCGGCACGACGGGCCCGGGCGCGCCTGCGCGCCGCGGGCGCGGAGGACTAGCCTGCGTTGACCGGTCAGCTGGCACTGGACGCGGGCGGGATCATCGCCGCCGTCGTCCTGCTTGCCGCGATGCTGTTCGTCGCGGTCGCGTTCCGCCGCTGGCTGTTCGTCCGCGGCGGCGGCACCGTGGAGTGCAGCCTGCGGCTGATCGGCGAGGACGGCGTGCCCGGCGCGTGGCGTCTGGGCATCGGCCGCTATAAAGGGGACGTGCTGCACTGGCACCGCGTCTTCGGTTTCAGCAGAAGGCCCCGGCAGGTGATCCACCGCCGGGGCCTTGTCGTATCCAACCGCCGCGCTCCCGACCCGGGAGAGTCCGGCGGCCTCGTCCCCGAGGCCGGGATCATCGAGGTCCGCGACGGCGACCTCACCGTGGAGCTGGCCATGAGCTCCGCCGCCCTGACGGGCTTCCTGTCCTGGCTGGAGGCCGCGCCCCCCGGCTTCCCCGTAGACATCCCCGACCAGGACTGACCCTCGACCCTGGCCGTTGTCAGAGGGCGGCGATGTGGATCGAGCCGGTCTCGGTGTGGACTTTGATCTTTTTGGGGCTGCGGCTGTCCTGGTGCAGGGCGGGGTCGGCCTTGGTGGAGCCGACATCGGTGCTCATGTCCAGCGCGAATCGGGTGCCGCGGGGGAGTTCGACGAAGACCGAGCCGGTGTCGGTGCGGGTGTCGAGCGAGTCGGGCGGGACGGGCAGGCGGAGCTTCACGGCGCCCGCGGCGGTGCGGGTGGTGAGCTTCTTGGCACGCAGACCGGCGACGACGATGAAGCCGGTGTCGGTCTCCAGCGAGGCGGTGTCGGCCTGGCCGCTGACGGAGATGCGGCCCGCCTGGGCCGAGGCGTCCAGCGACCGGGTGCGCACGTCGGTGGCGACGATCGAGCCGGTGTCGGTCTTCAGTTTCAGGGCGCCGGTCAGGCCCGCGACCTCCATCGCGCCGCTGTCGGCCGACACGTCGACGGCGAGACGGCGCGGGACCTCGACCCGATAGGAGATCCCGCAGGAACCGATGCCGATGACGATGTTGCCGCACTTGGCGCTCAGTTCGACCACCCCTCCGGCGGTGGAGCGTTGGGTGCGGGGCTTGTTCTTGTCGTTGGTGAAGGTCAGGCGCTCGCGCACCTTGATGCCCGGAGAGTCGGTGCCGACCACCTCGATCTCGCCGGTGTCGCCCCTGACCTTGAGCGCGGTGAAGGAGCCGGTGAGGTCGTAGGAGCGATCCTCGTGGCGCTTGCTCGCGTCGAAGGTCAGCCCGCCGCACCCCGTCAACGCCGTCGCCGCGACCGCCGTCGCCGCCAGGCCTGCCACCGTCTTCACGTCGTCTCCCCGCAGTGGTCGGAACTCACGCGCTCAGCCTCACATCGTCCGGAGCGCCGGGAAAGGAGGCGGTCTGGGGGGTCCGGGGTGGGGATAACCCCACCGTCAGCGCTCGCCGCCGGGCTTCCACAGGACGTCGCCGTGCTCGGCGTTGGCGACGCGGCCCAGGATGAACAGCAGGTCGGAGAGCCGGTTGAGGTATTTGGCGGTCAGCGGGTTGACGCCGCCGGGCGCCGCGTCGGCGTCCCCGTCCGGGGCGGAGCCGTGTGCTTCGAGCGCGGCCCAGGCCGAGCGCTCGGCGCGGCGGGTGACCGTCCGGGCGACGTGCAGCAGGGCCGCGCCGGGGGTTCCGCCCGGGAGGATGAAGCTGCGCAGCGGCTGGAGGGCGGCGTTGTGCTCGTCGCAGGCGGCCTCCAGATGGTCGATGTAGGACGCGTCGACCCGCAGCGGGGGGAATTCGGGGTCGGGGACGACCGGGGCGCACAGGTCGGCTCCGACGTCGAAGAGGTCGTTCTGGACGCGGGTGATCAGCGTCACCAGCGGCTCGGGCAGCGATCCGAGGGCGATCGCGGTGCCGAGGGCGGCGTTGGCCTCCTCCACGTCGGCGTAGGCGGCCAGCCGGGGGTCGGTCTTGCTGGTGCGGGACGCGTCTCCGAGCGCGGTCGTCCCGTCGTCTCCGGTGCGGGTGTAGATGCGCGACAGCACGACGGGGGTCTCCCTGTTCTTCGCCATGTCGATCACCTTAGCCGCCCGCCCCGGGGGCGGAGACCTTGCAGGTAGAACCGGGTTCGGTAGGGTCTGTAGGTACTTACGGAGTACGACCCCGGAGGCGGCCGTGTACGACTACATCATCGTGGGGGCGGGCAGTGCGGGCTGTGTGCTCGCCTCTCGGCTCAGCGAGGACCCGGGGACCAAGGTCCTGCTCCTTGAGGCGGGCCCGCCGGACGACGCTCCCGAGATCCACATTCCGGCCGCCGTCGCGGCCCTGATCAAGGGGCCCTACGACTGGGACTACGCGACGACCCCGCAGGAGAACGCCGGGGGTCGCTCGGTCTACTGGCCGCGCGGCCGGACGCTCGGCGGCAGCTCGTCCACCAACGCGATGATCTACATTCGCGGCCACCGGTACGACTACGACACCTGGCGCGACTCCTACGGCTGCGACGGCTGGGGCTTCGCCGACCTCCTGCCCTACTTCCTGCGGGCCGAGGACCAGCAGCGCGGTGAATCCGCGTACCACGGAGTGGGTGGTCCGCTTCGGGTGGAGGACCTGCGGTACAAGCATCCGATCGCGCGCGCTTGGGTGCAGTCGGCCAAGGCTTACGGCATGCCCGCCAACAACGACTTCAACGGCGCCGAGCAGGACGGCGTCGGCTTCTACCAGGTGACGCACAAGCGCGGGAAGCGCTGGTCGACGGCGGTGGCGTACCTGCGTCCCGCCATGGATCGCCCGAACCTGACGGTGGTCACCGACGCGCTGGCGACCCGCGTGCTGATCGAGGGCGGACGGGCCGCGGGCGTCCGCTACGAGCTGCGCGGCCAGTCCGTCGAGGCGCGGGCCGAGGGCGAGGTGGTGCTCGCCGGGGGAGCGGTCAACAGCCCCCAGCTGCTCATGCTCTCGGGAATCGGACCCGCCGGGCACCTGCGCGAGCACGGGATCGACGTCGTCGTCGACTCTCCGGTGGGCCAAGGGCTCCAGGACCATCCGTTCGTGAACGCGATGTACGCCACACCCCGCACCAAGGCGCTCTGGGAGCTGGCAAACGGCCGCAACTTCGCTCTCTACCAGGCGCTGGCGCGCGGGCCCTACGCCTCGAACGTGGCCGAGGCGGGCGGGTTCGCCCGGACGGTCGACGGCCTGCCGGCCCCCGATCTCCAGTACCACGTGCTGGCCACGCCGTTCGTCAACCAGGGCCTGACCGAGTCCGCCGAACGCGGGATGTCCGTGCTGGTCACGGCGATCGCGGTGGGCAGCAGGGGCGCGCTGACGCTCCGTTCGGCCAGCCCCCACGCCAAGCCGCTCATCGACCCGGCCTATCTGGCCGACAAGGCCGACCTGGACATCCTGGTCGCGGGCGTCCGGCGGGCGCGGGAGATCGCCGCGACCGGTCCGCTGGCGGGGCTGATCGGCGGCGAGTGGAAGCCCGGCGAGCAGGCCGGGGACGACGCCGCGCTGGCCGAGTTCGTCCGGCGCGAGTGCGCCACCCTGTTCCACCCCACCAGCACGTGCGCGATGGGCGGCGAGGGGACGGTCTGCGACCCCGAGCTGCGCGTCCGCGGCGTCGACGGCCTGCGGGTCGTGGACGCCTCGGTCATGCCGGCCGTGCCGCGCGGCAACACCAACGCCCCCACGATCGCCATCGCCGAGAAGGCGTCCGACCTGATCCTGGGCCGGTCCCCGCTCGCCGCGCGGAACCCGGAGAAATGAGACGCCCCCGTCAGGAAGCTGACGGGGGCGCGGGCCAGATCGGCAGTCGGGAACGCGGGGCGGCTGCCGCGTGGGCAGGCGGGTCACCGCTTCCGAGCCCAGGCGGCCCGGCGGGCGGCCTTGGCCTCGTCGCGCAGACGACGCGAGCGGTCCTTCATGATGCTGCGAGACATGTCGACGTGCACGGTGTGCTCCTTGTCTTTGCGGGCCGGCCTTCCCGGCCCGACATGTACAAGGTTCGCCCTAAGCCATGCCTCCGCACATGAGGACGACGCCCTATATCCCGTGCTTAGCCCGTCTTAGCCCCGGCTCCAAGGCTTAGGACGCGCTCAGTCTGCGCGCTGACCTGTGGTTTCGCCCGCCTCGTCGCCGGTGTCCGCCCACCCTTCGGCCATGTCCGTGAGGAACCGGGCGAACCCGAGGAGGGCGAGCCCCGCGACGCCGGCGAAGATCGGCCCGGTTACCGCCAGCCCCACGCTGCCGTTGACGGCGCCCGAGACCAGGAGAACCAGTCCAAGGCCGAACAATATGTAGGCGGACATCTTCGCGCGCCACAGTACGTACGGCGTTAGCCAGACTTTCTTCTTGCTCATCGCGCTCTCATCCTGTCGCGTCCAGAAGGCCCCACTGTCCGCCCATGAGATGCGCATTGCCGCCAACGGGTTCCCGGGGTCAGCGCTTGTAGCGCTTGGCGTGGAGCATGGCGACGGTCTGGAGGAGGCGGGCCATGTCCTTGTCGGTGCGGTCGAACGAGGAGAGGTTCATCGGGAGCGCGAAGCGCTGGCGGGTGATGGCCTTGGGGCTGGTGAACTCGCGCAGGCCGTCTGCGCCGTGGATGCGGCCGAAGCCCGACTCGCCGACGCCGCCGAACGGGAGCGCGCCGACCGTCGCGAAGGCGGCGAAGGCGTTGATCGAGGTCATCCCCGAGCGGACCTGCCGGGCCGCGTCCATCGCCCGGCTCCTGCTGCCGGAGAAGATCGTGCCGGCCAGGCTGAAGCCGACGCGGTTGGTCTTCTCGACCGCCTCCTGGAGGTCCTTGACCTTGTGGACGGTGATGGTCGGGCCGAAGGTCTCCTCGCACACCGCCGTGGAGTCGTCCGGGACGTCGGTGAGGACGACCGGCTCCACATAGGGCCTGCGCACCGACTCGGCGCCGCCGACCACGGCCGTGGCGCCCTTGGCCAGAGCGTCCTTGATGTGGCCCTCGATGACGTCGAGCTGGCCAGGCATGGTGATCGGACCGTAGACGGCCTCGCGGTCGAATCCGGGACGCAGGTCGCGGGCCCGGTCGGTGATCGTCTTGAGGAAGGTGTCGTAGACGTCCTCGACCACGTAGATGCGCTCGACGCCGATGCAGGTCTGGCCCGCGTTGGCCATCGCGCCCCACAGGGCCGCGTCGGCGGCGGCTTCGAGGTCGGCGTCGGAGTCGACGATGCAGGAGTCCTTGCCGCCGCACTCGGCCACGAGCGGGGTGAGGTTCTGCGCGCAGGCGGCCATCACGCGCTTGGCGGTGCGGGACGAGCCGGTGAAGGCGATCTTGTCGACGCCGGGGGAGGACGCCAGCGCCGCGCCGGTCGGGCCGAACCCGGTGACGACCTGGAGCACCTGGTGCTCGGGCACCACGCCCGCGACCAGTTCGGCGAAGAAGACGCCGACACCCGGGGTGAACTCCGACGGCTTGAACACCACCGTGTTGCCCGCCGCCAGCGCGTAGGCGATGGAGCCCATCGGGGTGAAGATGGGGTAGTTCCACGGGCCGATGACGCCGACCACGCCGAGCGGGCGGTACTCCAGCACGCACTTGTGGTTCAGCGCGGTCAGGCCCGGGAAGACCGTGCGCGGCCCGAGCACCTTCTGGGCGTTGCGGGCGGCCCAGTCGAGCTGGGTGATGGCCAGGACGACCTCGATCTGGGCGTCGGCCAGCGGCTTGCCGGTCTCCTGCCGGATCAGCTCGGCCATCCGGTTGATGTTGCGGGCGAGCGCGCCCTTGACGTTGAGCAGGCGCAGCCGCCGCTCCCGCCAGCCGAGCGCGGCCCACCAGTCGGCGGCCTCGCGGGCGCGTCCGACCGCCTCCGCGACCGCCTTCTCGTCGTGAACTGGATGCTCGGCGACGGGCTCGCCGGTGGCGGGGTTCAGCGAGGGGAACGTCTCCGTGGCCACGGACATGGTGGACCTCCCGGGAGGCTGAAGTAAGTATCTACTTGCGTATGATACTGGCTAGTAAACCACCTTATGCCCGTCACGTCGTCGCGGGCGATCCCGGGTCAGGGGGAGGCGTCTCCCAGCCGGTCGGCCCGCGTCTGGAGGTAGCGCTGCTCGGGGACGCTCGTGGTCAGCCGGGCGGCCATCAGATAGCCCTCCCGCGCCGCCCCGAGGTCGCCCGCCATCTCCAGCAGATGGGCCCGGACGGCGTGCAGGCGGTGGTGCCTGGCCGTGCGGTCGTCGGCGTCCAGCGGCGCGAGCAGCGCGAGCCCGGCGCCGGGCCCGTCCGCCATCGCGGCGGCGACGGCGTGGTTGAGCGTGACCATCGGGCCCGGCGCCAGGCGGTCAAGCAGCCGGTACAGCGCGAGGATCTGCCGCCAGTCGGTGTCCCGCGCCCGGTCCGCCTCCGCGTGGACGGCCGCGATGGCCGCCTGGACCTGGTACGGGCCGACCCGGGCGCGCTTGAGCGCGCGGGTGACCAGGGCGACGCCCTCCTCGATCGAGGCGCGGTCCCAGCGGGTGCGGTCCTGCTCGGCCAGGGGGACGAGCGTCCCGTCGGCGAGCGTGCGGGACGGGCGGCGCGCGTCGGTGAGCAGCATCAGCGCCAGCAGCCCGGCGATCTCGCCGTCGTCCGGCAGCAGCCGGTGCAGCTCCCGCGCCAGCCGGATCGCCTCCTCGGTGAGCTCACCGCGCTGGAGATCGGGGCCCGAACTCGCCGTGTACCCCTCGTTGAAGATCAGGTAGAGCACGTGCAGCACGGCGCCGAGCCGGGCCGCCCTCTCGGACTCGGGCGGCAGCGTGAAGCGGATCCCGTCGGCCTTGATGCGCTGCTTGGCCCGGCTGACGCGCTGGGCCATGGTCGCCTCCGGGACCAGGAACGCGCGGGCGATCTGCGCCGTGGTCAGGCCGCCGACGGCGCGCAGCGTGAGCGCGATCTGGGACGGCGGCGTCAGCGCGGGATGGCAGCACAGCAACAGCAGGGTCAGGGTGTCGTCCCGGTCGCCCGAGGGCGCGGTGTCGGCCGGGGGCGCCAGGAAGTCGCCCGGCAGCGAGCGGACGGCGACGGCGGCCTCCCGGCGCCTGCGGGCCGCGTCGGAGCGCAGGTGGTCGAGCATCCGGCGCGAGGCGACCGTGATCAGCCAGGCGCGGGGGTCGTCCGGCACACCCGTCCGGGGCCACCGCGTCGCCGCCACCAGCAGGGCCTCCTGCACCGCGTCCTCGGCCAGCTCGAAGTCGTCGTAGTGCCGCGCGAGCGCGGCCAGGACCTGCGGCGCCACCCGGCGCAGCAGCTCCTCGGCGTCGCCGCTCACATCTCCTGGCCCGAGAAATCCATGATCGGACGCACCAGCACCGGGGCGAACCGGGCGTCGGGAAAGCGCGCCGCTATCTGAGTCGCCCGTTCCAGGCTCTCGCAGTCGACCACGAAGTACCCGGCCAGCTGCTCCTTGGCCTCGCCGAACGGGCCGTCCGTGGTCGCCGGGACGCCGTCACGCACCCGGACACCGCGCGTGTTCACCGGGTCGGCCAGCGCCTCGCCCGTGACGAGCTCGCCGGACTCGGTGATCTCCTTCAGCAGCGCCTCGAACTCCCCGGACATCGCCTCGCGCTCGTCCCGCGTCATCGCCAGGGCCTCGGGCTCGCGCAGGAAGATCGGGTGTCCCCAGTTCTCCGCGTTGCTGTAGATCATGATCAGGTACTTCACGGCAGGCTCTCCCGTCCCACGATTCTCCGCGACTGTAACCCGGCGGGACGTCGAGACGGCCGCCGCCGGCTGATCGTCGTCCTGGACCTGACCCCGCTCGGCCGTCCGGCGCAAGGACGGAGAAATAAGGGCCCACGATTGCCTACTCGCGGTCGCCAATCCGCGATTCGCGGGCGGAGGGCAATTTGGAAGATGACATGCGAACTCCCAGAGGTGAGGCTGAGCGGGTGAGCGTGGCCGGGTGATTTCCCGATGGGGCCCGGCCGAATGATCAGCGCTGTCCCGTGTCGTCGCATCGGTCGAGCAATCGGGAGGACGAATGGCGACCCTGATCGGAACGTTGCGCAAGCGCCTGCTCATGCCCGACGTTTCGGAGGTCACGTTCGAGAAACGCGGATTCCATGAGCGAGATCCTCGGGCCCGCGAGAATCTGGAACACGCCGGGCTGAGATTCCTGACCGGGTTCGACCACGCGGTCTCCAGCGGCGGCATCGCCGAGGCCCACCGGCTCCTGGAGACCGTCGAACGGCCGTTCCAGGGGTTCGCCTACGAGGGGGCGAGCATGGCCCTCGCCCTGAGCGATGCCATGGCGCCGTGGCGCCGCCCCCGGGTGCGGGCCTTCATCGACGGCCCGGCGTCCACTCACGTCTACATGGCCAACGTCGGGATCGGCTGGGCCATGGCCCGGCTGCCCCGGCCGCTGTGGCGCGGGATCGTCCCTCGGGACCCGCTGCTGCGCTGGCTCGCGCTCGACGGCTACGGCTTCCACGAGGCGTACTTCGCCACCGAGCGGCACGTCACCGAACTGCGGCGACCCCGCGTGAAGGCGCCCTGGCCCGACCCATCCGGCTATGCCGCGCGCGCCGCCGACCAGGGCGTCGGCCGCGCCCTGTGGTTCGTGTGCGGAAGCGACGTCGAGCACCTGGCCGCCACGGTCGGCCGCTTCGCCCCGGCCAGGCGCGCCGACCTGTGGAGCGGCGTCGGCCTGGCCGCGGGCTACGCGGGCGGCGTCGACGCCGACGAGCTGGAGAAACTCGTGAAGCTCGCCGCCGGATACCGGGGCGAGCTCGCCCAGGGCACGGCCTTCGCGGCCAAGGCCCGGCTGCTCCCCGACCTGGCCACGCCGCACACGTCCGTCGCCGCCGAGGTGATCTGCCGCGCGCCGGCGCGGGACGCGGCCGCCGTGACCGAGATGGCGCAGGTGGAGCTGCCCCCCGATGGCCAGGTCCCCGCCTTCGAGATCTGGCGGCGCCGGATCAGGACCGCGCTCGGCGACCTGGAAGGCTGAGGGACGGCCGTGACCAGCCAGCAGAGCAGCGAACCAGCCCCGCCGCCCGCGGTGCGCGTCCGCCTCGTCGGCGAGTCGGAGGCGACCGGCCGGACGGCGGAGCTGTACGAGATGGCGCGGGCGGCGACCGGGCTCCCCTTCGTGGCCGACGTCTTCCGGCTCACCTCGACGGCGCCCGACCTCCTCTATCCCGTGATCGCCGGTTACACCGGGGTCTTCGGCGGCGGGGCGCTCCCGCGCGAGACCAAGGAGCTGGTCGCGGCCTGGACGTCCCGGGTGAACGGCTGCGGCTACTGCGTCGGCGCCCACAACTGGTTCCTGCGGCAGTTCGGCGGCAGCCAGGAGCTGACCGAGGCCGTCGAGACCGCCGAACGACCGGACGAGCTGCCCGTCGACGAGCGGACCCGGGAGCTGCTGCGGCTGGTCACCAAGGTGAGCACCGAGGCGTACAAGATCACCGATGCCGACTGGGCCCGCGCCGCCGCGGCGGGCTGGAACGACGCCGAATTGCTGGAGGCCGTCTTCTGCGCCGCGCTGTTCAACTTCATCAACCGCCTCGTGGACGCGCTCGGCCTCGGCACCCAATCCCCCTAGCACCCATTGCCGCCATGCTCTGAGCGAAGCGGAACGCGCTCGGGGAATCTATTTCTCGTGGAGAATGCTGATGTCCGCACTTTGGGCCCGGAAACGAAGATTCGTCCCCGGTATTGTCGTCCTCTCCCTCATCACGGCGCTCTTTTTCGTCGCTCGGCTCCCGGAGGCGTCGAGCGAGGACAAGAACAAACTCGCGTCCCGTTACTCCTTTACCGAGATGCCCATCGCCATGCCCCCGGGGTATCGGCCGACCCAGGACATCCGGCAGGTGAACCCGGCCTACCGCCACCTGCGGTCGTGGATCTCCGCGGTGGGCGCGTCCGTCGCCCTCAACGACCTCCAGGGCAACGGCCGCGAGGACGACCTCTGCGTCGTCGACACCCGCACCGACCAGGTGATCGTCACCTACGCGCCCACGGCGCCCGCCGCCGACCGGTTCACCCCGTTCGCGCTCGACGCGGCGCCGCTGCCCATGGGCAGGGCCATCGCGCCGATGGGCTGCACCCCGGGTGACTTCAACGGCGACGCCCGTCCCGACCTGATGGTCAACTACTGGGGCCGGACGCCGGTCCTGTTCCTGGCCCGCTCCACCGCCACCGCGCTGTCGCCCACGGCGTACGCGCCGGTCGAGCTCGTCCCGCAGGCGTCGGCGGACGGCGCGTACCACGGCCCCAAATGGAACACCAACACGGTGAACGTGGCCGACTACGACGGCGACGGGCACGCCGACATCCTGATCGCCAACTACTTCCCCGACTCCGACGTGCTCGACCCCGAGGGCCAGAACAACGTCCAGATGAACTCCTCGATGTCCAACGCCAAGAACGGCGGCGGGGCCCACGTCATGCGCTGGCATGACGCGACGTCCGGCGACCGTCCGACGGCACGGTACGTCGAGGAGACCGGCGCGATCCCGTATGCGAACTCCACCGGGTGGAGCCTGGCCGCGTCCAGCGCCGACCTCACCGGCGACGTGAGGCCGGAGCTTTACGTCGCCAACGACTTCGGCAAGGACTACCTGTTCCACAACATCTCGTCGCCAGGCAAGATCAAGTTCGACGAGGTCCCCGGGGAGCGCCACCCGAACACGCCCAAGTCGTTCGTGCTCGGCAAGAGCTCGTTCAAGGGCATGGGCGTCGACTTCGTCGACATCAACCGCACCGGCCGGTTCGACATGGTCGTCAGCAACATCACCACCGCCTGGGGCCTGGAGGAGAGCAACTTCGCCTGGATCAACCAGGCCGGGAGCCAGGAGCAGATGCGGCGCAAGCTGGCGGACGGCAAGGCGCCGTTCGAGCAGAAGGCGCAGGAGCTCGGGCTGGCGTTCACCGGCTGGGGCTGGGACGTCAAGGCCGGCGACTTCCTCAACAGCGGCGACTCGGAGATCATCCAGGCCGAGGGCTTCATCAAGGGGAAGATCAACCGCTGGCCGTGGCTCCAGGAGATGGCCATGACCAACGACAGCCTCTACACCAACCCCAAGATGTGGCCGCATGTCAGACCGGGCGACGACATCGCCGGAAGCCAGCCCATCGGCTTCTACACCCGGCGCCCGGACGGCGGCGCGTACGTCAACGTCGTCAAGGAGCTCGGGCTGGCGGTGCCCATCCCGACCCGGGGCATCGCCATCGCCGACACCCGGGGCAACGGGGCACTCGACTTCGCGGTGGCCCGGCAGTGGGGCCCGCCCGCCTTCTACGCCAACAACGCGCCCAAGCGGGGCAACCACCTCGGCCTGAAGCTGTACGCGCCGGCCGCCGGTGAGAAGGGGGACCCGGCCCTCCAGGGCATCGGCGCGCCCGCATACGGGGCGACCGCCCAGATTCGCACCGCCGACGGAAAGACGCAGATCGCGCGGCTGGACGGCGGCGGCGGCCACAGCGGAAAGCGTGGCTTCGAGGTCAGCTTCGGCCTCGGCGCGTCCACCGCGCCGGTGACGGTCGACCTGCGGTGGCGGGACGGACGGGGCCAGCAGCGCCGGCAGACGCTGAAGCTGAGCCCCGGCGAGCACAACCTGCTGTTGGACGCCAAGGCCGAGGAGGTCGGGACCAAATGACGACGACCGTCGAGAAGGTCAGCGGGAGCGTCCCGGCCGCACCCTCAGGTGAGACCAAGCGCAAGCCCGACGTCCGCTACCTGGCGCTGCGCAACTTCGCCATCTCGCTCACCGTGTTCAACATCCTCGGCTACACGGTCCTCGGCTTCGAGCAGCCCTGGCTCTGGCCGGTGCTGGCGGTCGCCACCGGCTACACCGCCGAGCTGCTGTTCGAGGCGATCAGCGCCTGGTCCGAAGAGCGGGCCCCGCGCTACCGGGGCAACGGGATGCGGGGCCTCTATGAGTTCCTCCTCCCGGCCCACATCACGAGCCTGGCCGTCAACATGCTGCTGTACGCCAACAACCAGTGGTGGCCGGTCATGTTCGGCGTGGTCGTCGGCGTCGGCGGGAAACACCTGCTCAAGGCGCCGGTCAACGGCCGGTGGCGGCACTTCATGAACCCGTCCAACTTCGGCATCACGGTCACGCTGCTGTGCTTCGGGTCGTGGGTCAGCATCGCGCCGCCCTACATGTTCACCGAGTACGCCAACACGCTGTTCCGCATCCTGATCCCGCTGGTCATCATGACGGCGGGCACGGTGATCAACGCCATGCTCACCGGCCGGACGATGCTGATCATCGGCTGGATGGGCGGCTTCGCGATCCAGGCGCTGATCAGAACCTGGATCTGGGACACCCCGCTGTTCACCGGGCTCGGCGTGATGAGCGGCGTGGCGTTCGTGCTGTTCACCAACTACATGATCACGGACCCGGGGACGACGCCGTCCAAGCCCCGCGCGCAGTTCGTCTTCGGCGCGGGCGTCTCGGTGGTCTACGGCGTGCTGATGGTCTTCAACGTCGTGTACACGCTGTTCTACGCCACCACCATCGTCTGCGGGCTGCGCGGCGTCGGCTGGTGGGGCGCGCACTGGCGGGCGCGCCGCCGCGAGACGGCCAAGGCCGCCGTGGAGAAGGCCCCGGTGCCCAAGCCCGTCACCGCCTGAGGCATCGCGCCGGTGCGAACGCCCCCCGTATTCCGTTTCCGGGGGGCGTTTCCGCGTCCATCCGCGCGATTCGGTGAACCGAAAAGGCGATGCAATTAATTACGCCATTATGGAACGCCGTTATATGCATTGTAAGCACGCCAGGAGAAGACGACAAGTGGCGGATGGTGCACGCTGGAATTCGCATCGGATATCGGAAGAAAGTAGTGCCCTCATGGCTCGGATCGCCGTTGTCGGCATGGCCTGCCGTTACCCGGACGCCGGTTCGCCCGGCGAGCTCTGGGAGAACGTCCTCGCAGGCAGGCGCGCCTTTCGCCGGTTGCCGGACGAGCGCATGCGGCTCGCCGACTATTGGGACGCCGATCCCACCGCGCCGGATCGTTTCTACGCGCGAACGGCGGCCGTGATCGAGGGTTATGAGTTCGACCGGGTCGCCCACAGGATCGCCGGGAGCACCTTTCGTTCGACCGACCTGACCCAGTGGCTCGCGCTCGACATCGCCGGGCGCGCGCTCGCCGACGCCGGATTTCCGATGGCCGAAGGGCTGCCCAGGGAACGCGCGGGCGTGGTCGTGGGCAACACGCTCGCGGGCGAGTTCACCCGCGCCAACCTGATGCGGCTGCGCTGGCCCTACGTGCGCCGGACCGTCGGGGCGGCGCTCCTGGCGGAGGGCTGGGGCGAGGATCGCCTGGAGACCTTCCTGGCCGAACTGGAGGGCACCTACAAGAGCCCGTTCCCCGAGATCGACGAGGACACCCTGGCGGGCGGCCTGTCCAACACCATCGCCGGGCGGATCTGCAACTACTTCGACCTCAACGGCGGCGGCTACACCGTGGACGGCGCCTGCTCCTCGTCCCTGCTCTCGGTGGCCACGGCGTGCCGCGCCCTCGCCGACGGCGAGGCCGACGTGGTCATCGCGGGCGGCGTCGACCTGTCCATCGACCCCTTCGAGATCATCGGCTTCGCCAAGACCGGGGCCCTGGCCCGGGGCGAGATGCGGGTCTACGACCGCGACTCCAGCGGCTTCTGGCCGGGCGAGGGCTGCGGCATGGTCGTGCTGATGCGCGAGGAGGACGCCGTCGAGGCGGGCCGTCCGGCCTACGCCACGATCGCGGGCTGGGGGATCTCCTCCGACGGCAAGGGCGGGATCACCCGTCCCGAGGTGGGCGGCTACCGGCTGGCGCTGAGCCGCGCGTACGAGAAGGCCGGGTTCGGCATCGAGACGGTGGGCCTGTTCGAGGGCCACGGCACCGGCACCGAGGTCGGCGACACCACCGAGCTGACGGCGCTCACCCAGGCCCGCCGGGACGCGGGCGCCGCGGGCGCCCTCGCCGCGATCGGATCGATCAAGGCCATGATCGGGCACACCAAGGCCGCCGCGGGCGTCGCCGGGCTGATCAAGGCCGCGCTGGCGGTGCACGAGCAGGTGCTGCCGCCCACGGCGGGCTGCCGCGCCCCGCATCCGCTGCTGGCCGGGGAGTCGCCCGCGCTGCGGGTCCTGCGCAAGGCCGAGCCCTGGCCGGACGACGTCCCGGTGCGCTCCGGCGTCATGTCGATGGGGTTCGGCGGCATCAACACCCACATCGTCCTGGAGGGCACCGGCCCGCGCCGCCGGGCCTCGCTGCAGGGCCGCGCCAGGGAGCTGGCGGCGTCCGCCCACGACGTGGAGCTGCTGCTGGTCGACGGCGCCACCACCGCCGAGCTGCGCGAGCGGCTGGCCGAGCTGGCCGGCTGGGTGACCCGGCTCTCCTACGCCCAGCTCGCCGACCTCGCCGCCGCCCTGCGCGAGCGGCTCTCCGGCCTGCCCCACCGCGCCGCGCTCGTGGTGTCCTCGCCCGAGGACGCCGAGTCGCGGCTGCGGCGGGCGCTGGAGGACCTGGACGCCGGCACATCCGCGCGGATCTCGCCCGAGGGACGGACCCTCCTCGGCCGGGTGAGCGGGACCGGACGCGTCGGCTACCTGTTCCCGGGCCAGGGATCGGGCCGGGGCACCAGCGGCGGCGCGCTGCGCCGGCGCTTCGCCGAGGTCGAGGGCGTCTACGTCCGGGCCGGGCTGCCGGTCGACGGCGACCCGGCGGCCACCGCCGTCGCGCAGCCGCGCATCGTGACCGGCTCGATCGCGGGCCTGCGCGCGCTCGCGCTGGTCGGGATGCGCGCGAGCGTCGCGGTCGGGCACAGCCTCGGCGAGATCTCCGCGCTGCACTGGGCCGGGGCGCTGGACGAGGACGCGCTGCTGCGGGTGGCCTCCGTCCGGGGACGGGTCATGACCGAGACCGGCGCGTCCGGCACGATGGCGCGGATCGGCGCCCCGGCCGACGCCGTGGCCCCGCTGATCGAGGGCCTGCCGGTGGTGGTCGCCGGATACAACGGGCCCGGCCAGACGGTCGTCGCCGGGCCTCCGGGGGACGTCCGCAAGGCCGGGGCCCGGGCCGAGGACGCGGGACTCCAGTGGTCCCCGCTGCCGGTCTCGCACGCCTTCCACTCGCCGCTGGTCGCCCCGGCGGCCGAGGCGCTGGGGCCGAGGCTGCGCGAGGAGGGCTTCGGCCGGGTCGGGCGCCGGGTCGTCTCGACCGTGACCGGCGACGCGCTGCCGCCGGAGACCGACGTCCCCGCGCTGCTGCGCCGCCAGATCACCGAGCCGGTCCGGTTCGAGCCGGCCGTCCGGCGGGCGGCCGAGGGCGTCGACCTGCTGGTCGAGGTCGGGCCCGGCCGGGTGCTCACCGGGCTGGCCGCGGGCGTGACCGGCGTGCCCGCCGTCGCGCTCGACACCGACGACGAGTCGCTGACCGGGCTGCTGCGCGTGGTCGCCGCGGCCTTCGTGACCGGCGTCCCGATCGACGCCGCCGCCCTGTTCCACGGGCGGCTGACGCGGCCGCTCGACATCGGGGCGGAGCTCACGTTCTTCACCAGCCCCTGCGAGCGCCCGCCCGCGCTGCCCGCCGGTGTCGGCACCCGGTCGGCGACCGCTCCGCCGGACGGCGATCCGCCCGCCCGGGAGGACGGCGAGACGGGCATGCGGGTCTTGCGGCGGCTCGTGGCCGAGCGCGCCGAGCTGCCCGAGGCCATGGTGCGCGACGACAGCCACCTGCTCGACGACCTGCACCTCAGCTCGATCACCGTGGGCCAGGTGATGAACGACGCCGCGCGCTCGCTGGGCCTGTCGGCCGTCCGGCTCCCGCTCAACTTCGCCACGGCGACCCTG
This sequence comes from Spirillospora sp. CA-294931, assembly GCF_050946795.1. Classification (GTDB taxonomy): domain Bacteria; phylum Actinomycetota; class Actinomycetes; order Streptosporangiales; family Streptosporangiaceae; genus Spirillospora. The sequence continues at coordinate 7,553,900 of NZ_CP192006.1, read as the reverse complement.
CTCGAACTGGCCGAGATGCTCGACGGCCTCGCCGCGGGCGACCAGGGGGAGGGGCCCGCCCACGTGGCGGGCGCCGAGGCGTGGGCCAGGCCCTACACGATCGACTTCGACGAGGCGCCGCCGCTCGCGGAGCCCGTCCCGTCCGGCCCGGAACGGGCACCGGGGGAGTGGCGGCTTTTCGCCACCGAAGGCGACGCCCTCGCCGAGCCTTTGCGCGAGGCGCTCCGCCGTGCCGGGGTGGGCGACGGCGTCCTGGTCTGCCTCCCCGACCGTTGCGCCGAGGAGCACGTGGAACTCGCGCTGCGGGGCGCGCAGGAGGCCATCGCGGGTGCGGCGGGGAGCCGTTTCGTGCTCGTCCAGCGCGGCAGGGGCGCGGCCGGCCTGGCCAAGACGCTGCGCCTCGAGGCACGCCACCTGCACGTCACGATCGTGCGGGTGCCGGGGTCGACCGCCGCCGCCGGGCCGATCGTGGCCGAGGTGCGGGCGACCACGGGGTTCTCCGAGGTCCACCACGACGAGGACGGGGTGCGCCGCGTCCCGACGCTCCGCCCGATGGAGCCGCGCCAGGCCCGCGCCGACACGCCGCTGGGCGTCGACGACGTCCTGCTGGTCACCGGGGGCGGGAAGGGCATCACCGCCGAATGCGCCCTGGCCGTGGCCACCGCGACCGGCGCCAGGCTGGCGCTGGTCGGCCGCTCCGACCCCGCCGAGGACGCCGAGCTGGCGGCCAACCTGGAACGCATCGCCGTCAGCGGCGCGACCGCGCGGTACTTCCGCGCCGACGTCACCGACCCCGAGCAGGTGCGCGCGGCGGTCGGCCGGGTCACCGGGACCATGGGGCCCGTCACCGCCGTCCTGCACGGGGCGGGCCGCAACGAGCCCAGGGCCCTGGGCGGCCTGGACATGGACGCGTTCCGCGAGACGTTCGCGCCCAAGGTCGGCGGCCTGCGGTCGGTGCTCGACGCGATCGACCTCGATCGGCTGCGGCTGCTGGTGACGTTCGGCAGCATCATCGGCCGGGCGGGCCTCCCCGGGGAGGCGCACTACGCGACGGCCAACGAATGGCTGGCCGACCTCACCGAAGACGTGGCCCGCCGCCACCCCGGGTGCCGCGCCCTCTGCATGGAGTGGTCGGTCTGGTCCGGGGTCGGGATGGGGGAGAGGCTCTCGGTCGTCGAGTCGCTCGCGCGCGACGGCGTCACGCCGATCTCGCCCGACCAGGGCGTGGAGATCATGCTCAGGCTCGTCACCGACCCCGAGGCGCCCCCGGTCGTGGTGATCAGCGGCCGGACGGGCTCGGTCGACACCGTCCGGCACGACCTGCCGCCGCTGCCGCTGCTGCGGTTCGTGGGCACGCCGCTCGTCCGGTACCACGGCGTGGAACTGGTCACCGAGGTGGAGCTCAACGCGGGCACCGACCTGTACCTGGCCGACCACCTGCTGGACGGCAACCTGCTCTTCCCCGCGGTGTTCGGCATGGAGGCGATGGCGCAGGTCGCCTCCGCCGCCACGGGACTCACCGGGGTACCGGTGATCGAACGGGCGGAGTTCCTGCGGCCCATCGTCGTCCCGCCGGACACGAGCGCGACCCTCCGCGTCGCCGTCGTGGCCGAGGGCGACGGCACGGTCGCGGCCGTCATCCGGTGCGGCGAGACCGCCTTCGCCGCCGACCACTTCCGCGCGCGGCTCAGGTTCGGCCAGGACGCGGGCGGTGTCCCGGACGGCCCGCCCTACCCGATCGGGGACGAGCTTCCCGCCGTCCCGCTCGACCCGGCGATGGACCTATACGGGAGCGTGCTCTTCCAGGGCGGGCGCTTCCAGCGCCTGCGCCGCTACCACCGGGCCGCCGCCCGCTGGGTCGAGGCCGACGTGGCCGCCCTCGACGGCGACTGGTTCGCCGGGTTCCTCCCGGACGAGCTGCTGCTGGGCGACCCCGGTATGCGGGACGCGCTCATGCACGGCAACCAGGTGTGCGTCCCGGACGCCACGCTCCTGCCCATCGGGATCGACCGGGTGCACCCCTGCGGCGACCGGGCCGCCGCGGCGCCGGGCGACCTGCGGTACTGCGCCACCGAGCGGTACCGCGACGGCGACACCTATGTCTACGACATCGCCGTGCGCACCGGCGCGGGCGAGGTCGTGGAGCGCTGGGACGGGCTGCGCCTGCGGGCCGTCCGGCGCGGCGACGGGAGCGGCCCGTGGGTCCCGCCGCTGCTGGGCCCCTATCTGGAGCGGACGGTCGAGGACCTCACCGGCGGCGCCCCCGCGGTCGCCGTCGAGCCCGTCACCGACCCCGGGCGGGTTTCGGAGCACCGCGAGCGGACCACGCTGGCCGCCGGGCGCGCGCTCGGCCGGTCGGTGACCGTCAGGCACCGGCCGGACGGCCGCCCCGAGGCCGTCGGCGGCCGGACGATCTCGGCGTCCCACGGGGCGGGCCTCACGCTCTGCGTCGCGGGCGAGGGCACGCTGGCGTGCGACGTCGAGCCCGTCGCCGACCGCGCGGACGGCGACTGGGCGGGCCTGCTGGGCCCGCACGGGCCGCTGGCCGGGCTGGTGGCGGCCGAGGCCGGGGAGGCCCACGGCACCGCGGCCACGCGGGTCTGGGCCGCCATGGAGTGCCTCCAGAAGGCGGGACTCCCGGGGGACGCGCCCCTCACGCTGACCCCGTCCCGGCGGGACGGCTGGGCCGTGCTCGCCTCGGGCGGCCTGCGGATCGCCACGCTCGTCACCACGCTGCGCGACGTCAAGGAGCCGGTCGCGTTCGCAATCCTCGTCGAAGGGCGGTCGTAGACCACGATGGCAATCCATCCGAACCACTTCGAGTACCTGCACACGGTCGGCTTCGAGGAGACCAACCTCGTCGGCAACGTCTACTACGTGCACTACCTGCGCTGGCAGGGACGCTGCCGCGAGATGTTCCTCAAGGAGCGGGCGCCGGACGTGCTCGCCGACCTGCGCGACGGCCTCAAGCTGTTCACGGTGAAGGTCGACTGCGAGTTCTTCGCCGAGATCACCGCGTTCGACGAGCTGGCCATCCAGATGCGGCTGATCGAGCTCGGCCAGACCCAGCTGGAGTTCGGCTTCGACTACGTCCGGCTCGGGCCGGGCGGGCCGGAGACCCTGGTGGCCCGGGGGCGGCAGCGCGTGGCCTGCATGCGCGGGCCCAACACCAGGACGGCCCCCGCCCGGGTGCCCGAGTCGCTGGTCAAGGCGCTCGAACCCTACGGGCCGTCCGCCCTGGCGGGCGTGGGGAGGACGGTGTGAACGACGGCCCTGACGCCCCGCTGACCGCTGCGCCGCCGCAGGAGGACCTCACCGACACCAAGGCCCTGCGCAAGGCGTTCGGGGCGTTCGCCACAGGGGTCGTTGTGGTGACGGTGGGCGGCGACGTCCCGCACGCGATGACCGCGAACTCGTTCACGTCGGTCTCGCTCGACCCGCCCCTGGTGCTGGTGTGCGTGGGGCATGACGCGATCATGCACGGGAGCCTGAGCGCGGCCGGGGCCTTCGGGGTCTCGGTGCTGGGCGCCGGCCAGGGCGCCGTGGCCCGGCACTTCGCCGACCGGCGGCGTCCGCTCGGCGCGGCCCAGTTCGACGCCGTGGACTGGTGGCCCGGCCGGGTGACCGGTGCGCCGCTGATCGGCGGTGCGATCGCGGGCTTCGAGTGCGAGCTGTGGCGCCGCTACCAGGGCGGCGATCACTCGATCTTCCTCGGCCGGCTGGTCTCCCTCGACCGCCGGGCGGGCGACGACGCCCTGCTCTTCTTCGGCGGCCGTCTCACCAGCCTCGCGGCGGCGGAGACCGGCCGGCCCGCCTGACGGCGTCGTCCTGGCGGGGCTGCCGGGCCTGGACCGGGGGTGGGGCGGTCCAGGCGATCCGTCTCATGCTCGGAGGCAGATCAGGGGAAGGGGAGGCCGGGCGCTTCGGCGGCGGGAGATCCGCCGCGCTGGCGGGGAACCACACGACCGTTCGGTGGTCAGCGCCCTGCGGGGAAGAGAATCCGGTGCGGCGGGTCAGCCCGCGACGAACTGCGGTCCCGCGGCGGGCAGCGGGTCCGGCTCGTGCGGCGCGAGGAGGATCGGCGGGTCGAACGGGCTCAGGGGCCTGAGGCGGACGTCGGCCCCGTTCACGAACGCGGTCTCCTTCCTGACGACGATCGGCCCGTGGGCCCCGATAGCCGGGACCCGGCCGTCGCCCAGCGGCCCGGCGGTGATGCCGGGCTGCCCGTCCTGGCCCCCGGCGTAGACCAGCACGTGCCAGGTTCCCTGGGGGACGTTCTCAAGCGCGTAGGGGCCAGGGCGCCCGAGTATGGCGCAGCAGACCGGCGAGCCCTGCGGGATCGGCTCGGGGAAGAGCCCGACGAAGATGGGGCCCGCCATGATCCGCGTGGAGCCGACCTCGCCCCGGACCGTGGCCATCGTCTTGCCCGCGGCCCTGCGCCGGTTCTCGGCGGCGAGCCGGACGGGCAGGCCGCCGTTGGCGCGGTAGACGCTCGGCGCGACGCCCACGCTCCGCTTGAACCGCGAGCTGAAGGACCCGACGCTGGAATAGCCCACCTGGTTGCTGATGTCGGCGACGCTCAGCGAGGTCGCCGTGAGCAGCCGCTTGGCCTCCTGGAGGCGCAGCGCCGACAGGAACCGGCCAGGGGACACCCCCGTGGAGTGCCGGAAGATGCGGGAGAAGTGAAATTTACTGAACATCGCGATCCGGGCCATGTCGTCGATGGTGATCCGGTCGCCGAGATTCGCCTGCATGGCGTCGATGACGCGCTCGATGGGGTGTTCGATTGAACGTTCCATCCGATGTTCCACTGAGACTCCTGTTCGTGATGGCCGCCGGGCACGGATCGGCCTTGTCATCAGATCGCGGGGTCCTCGCTGAATGAAAACAAGCTCTCATTTTGTGAGAATCTCAATCGGGTAAGTAGAACCTGTACGGGTGGGCATTCCGGCCCCTGGTCCCCAAAATAAGCACATCGTTCATTTGTCTTTCCATACTCTCGGTAATGAGGCGTGTTGACGGAGTAGTCAAACTCTCATGGGCCCCCGTATTCGCCACCCGCGACGCTGGTATAAAGCGTTCCTACTCATAGATAAACCGGCGAGTTGGTTTTTGCAAGAGCCTGCTGTGGCCATGATCGGGGTCCACTGAGTGGGACGTCGCGCCGCCGGGATCGATTCCGGCGGGCCTGATCACCGATTTGGGGTCGGCTCTTCTTTGCGGCGGCAAGGCGGCGCTTTGCTCACGCTCTGTCGCCGGACCCCGGTAAGGCGTGGGGCAAGAGGCGAACCTGTGTTGCGAAGAGGTGAAATGGCCGAGGTCACGCACCACCCGGCGTCACCGGCGCCCGTTCTCGATGTCGGCGGCGATCCCATTTTGGCGCCTGCCATTATCTGAGATCTTGACTATTGCATAGTGTTCGGGCAACGGGCATAGTCAATGAGCATCATACATGATTATCTCGTGGGGAGAGGTGGCCCGGATGCAGGAAAGGGCGAATCGGACACGGCGGCTCATCCTTCAGGCCGCCGCCGAGATGTTCGAGGCCCGCGGCTACACGGGCGCACGCCTCGAAGACATTGTGGCGCGCCCAAAAGTCAGCAAGGGCGCCCTCTATTTCCACTTTCCCTCGAAGGAGGCGCTGGCGTCCGCCGTCGTCGACGAGTACCGCTGCCTTTGGCCCTCACTCATCGACGAACTGCGGCCCGATTTCCCGCGCTCGATGCACCTGCTGTTCGCCCTGTCGGGACGGCTCGCGGGCCGTTTCCGCGAGGACGCGCTGATGCGGGCCGGCACGCGCCTTGCCATCGAGCGCAACCTGGTGTCCCCGTCGGTGCGCAAGCTCTTCCGGGGCTGGGCCGGAGACCTGGAGGACCTGCTGGCCGAGGCGCGCGACCAGGGCGACCTGGTCGCCGGGGCCGACATCGAGTCGCTGGCGGGCTTCCTGGTGGCCGCCCTCACCGGCTGCCAGCAGGTCTTCGCCACGATGGACGACGACACCGACCTCCAGCGATGCGTGCGCATGATGTGGTGGTCGGTGCTCCCCGGCCTGGTCGAGGCCGACCGCCTCACCGAGATGCGGGCGCTGCTGCTGACCGGCCTGACCGCCGACCCCGCCACCGGATCGCCCGCGCGCGGCTGAGACGCGCGGCGGCCCCGCCGAGGTGATCACCTCGACGGGGCCGCCGCGCGAGCGGGGGGCGCGCCTCACACTCTCCCCTCCTGCGGCTGCGGCTGGGGGACGGTCTTGGCCCGGTCGCCGAGCAGCCGCTTGGGCAGCAGCAGGCAGGCCGGGGCCGACACCAGGAGCAGGGCGATGAGCAGATAGAGCGTCGGCCGCTCGGCCGTCGCGAACGCGTTGGCATACGCCTCGTGCGTCAGGCGCTGGATCAACTCGCTCGTGCCCGCGCCCTGCTGCGTCGAGGTGAACCCGCCGTCCTCGACGGCCTTGCTCACCCCGGTGACGAACGGCTCGCGCTGCTCGGGCGGCAGCTCCCGCGACGCCCGCTCGGCCTCGCCGGCGATCTGGCCGGCGAGCCCGGTGTGCAGCGCGGCGCCGACCACCGCGATGCTGATCGCGCCCATCATCTGCCGGCTGCTGTTGAACGCGCCGGACGCCGCCGCGTTCAGCTTCTCCGGCAGATCCATCATCGCCTCGGTCGTGGCCGGAGCCATCACGAACGCGACGCCGATGCCGACCACGAACAGCGGAGCCAGGAAGTCGGTGGAGGTCGAGGTGGCCGACTCCACCATCGCCATCCAGGCGAACCCGGCGGCCAGCACGACCAGCCCCGCCGGGATCAGCCGCCGCGCGCCCATGCTGTCGGTCAGGCGTCCGGCCACCGCGGCGAAGACGCCCATCGCCAACGCCATCGGGACGTAGGTCAGCCCCGTCCGCAGCGCGCTGTGCCCCGACACCGACTGCAGATGCAGCGTGACCAGCAGCGTCACGCCGTACATCGTGAGGTACATGACCGAGTTCAGCAGCGTCGCGAGCGTGAACGCCCGGTACCGGAACAGCCCGAGCGGAAGCAGCGGCTCGGGATAGCGCCGCTCCCACCACACGAACGCGACCAGCGTCAGCGCGCCGACGATCATGACGCCGGGGATCGTCACGATCCCGGTGATGGTGCCCCAGTCATAGCGCTGCCCCTCGATGAGCCCGTAGGTGATCGCACCGAGCCCGGCGCTGACCAGGACCACGCCGACCAGGTCGAACCTGTGCCGCCGTCCCGGCCGGGCGTCCGGCACGAACATCAGCGTGAACACGATCGCGGCCGTGCACACCGGCACGTTGATGAAGAAGATCCAGCGCCAGCTCCACTCGCTGAGAATGAGCCCGCCCAGCACCGGCCCGCTCATCGCCGAGACACCGATCGTCCCGGTCATCACCCCCATCGCGGCCCCACGGCGCTCGGCCGGGAAGATGTCGGAGATCAGCGTCATCACCTGGGGCACGAGCAGCGCCCCGGCCACGCCCTGCATGAACCGCGACAGCACCAGCTGCGTGACGTCCTGGGAGATCCCGCAGAACACCGAGGCCAGCGTGAACAGGAACAGGCCAAGGACGAACATCCGGCGGGCGCCGAACACGTCGCCGAGCCTGCCACCGGTCACCAGCAGCGCGGCGTTCACCAGCACGTACCCGTTGACGACCCACAGGACATGGTCCATGTCCGCGTCGAGGCCGTTGACGAGGCTGGGCAGCGCGACGTTGACGATGGTCGCGTCCAGCGAGACCACCAGCATCCCCAGGCTGAGCGTGGTCAGGACGATCGCGGGATGTTTCAGCTCGGTTGTCGACATGAGCGTCGGCCCCCTCCGGGGTGTCAGGCCTTGACGACGATGGTCTGGAGATAGTCCGCGTAGGCGACCAGGCTGCCGTTGGTGGCCCGGTTCCCGGCGCTCCACACGGCCGTCATGTCGGCGTGCAGCGCCGTGCGGTGCTCCTCGTCGAGCCGTGCGAACGCGCCGCGCGCCGGGCCGTACCACGCCCGGAAGTACTCCACGGCGAACTGCACCGACGGATAGCGGAAGGGCTGGGCCCTGCGGACCGTCCGGACGGCCTTGGCATGGCCGTCGAACAGCTCGTGCACCCGCGCGTCCGTCCCCCACTCGAAGGGCGAGCGCAGCCCGGGCGGCGCCGCGATGTACTTGCCGATCGTCGCGGCGTAGTCGCCGATGATGCCGTCCGGGCACCAGGAGAGCACACCGATCCGGCCGCCCGGCCGCACCACGCGCAGCAACTCCTCGGCCGTGCGCTGCTGATCGGGGGCGAACATGGTCCCGAAGGTCGACACGGCCACATCGAAGAAGTCGTCCTCGAACGGAAGCTCCTGCGCGTCCGCCGTGTGCACCTCCAGTTCGAGGCCCTCGGCCTCGGCCAGCCGCGTGGCCTGCACCAGCGACTCGGGCACGAAATCGGTGGCGACGACCTCGCAGAAGCGCCGCAGCGCCGCGATCGAGGTCGTCCCCGTCCCGGCGGCGACGTCCAGGACGCGCTCTCCCGGCTGAAGATCGAGGTCCTCGCAGAGCGACTCGGCGTAGACCGGCGGGGTGTGCGCGGCCAGCTTCCCGAGGTCGCCCAGCGACCACGCCTTCTGCTGAGCCTGCGTGACGATTGCGTATTCGGTCATACCAGCGACGCTACGAACCCCACCCCCTCAAGGGCTTCGACCGAGCGGGCCAACCCCAAGAACCCGAAACATGGCCCGTTCGGGCCATGTTTGCCTGGGGGTCCCAACCCCCAGACCCCCAGGCGCGCCCATGGCGCGTCCTCACTCGCTGGCGCTCGCTCCGGGCGCGCCACGGACGCGTTGAGGGCTGGCCGCCCTCAAGCTCCCGCCCAGGGGGCTCTGCCCCCTGGACCCCCGTTTTTGGGGCTTCGCCCCTCGCCCCCTGGTGGCTGGGGTTTGTGAGTCGGGCTGGGGTTTGTGGGGCCGTTTCTAGAGGAGGTCTACTCGGGAGGCGTAGGCGACTGCGGCGGCGCGGGAGGGGAGGTCCAGGCGGGTGAGGATGTTGGCCACGTGGCGTTTGACGGTGTGTTCGCTGAGGACCAGGCGTTCGGCGATCTCGCGGTTGGTGAGTCCCACGGCGAGCAGGCGCAGGATTTCGATCTGGCGGGACGTCAGTTCGCCGGTCGGGGTGCGGCGGGCCAGGCCCACCAGGCGGTTCGCGCGGCGGGCGTCGGCGGTGGCGCCCAGGCGTTCGAAGGCGCCCTGGGCTGCCAGCGCCTCTTCGGCCGCGGCGCCGGTGCGGCCGCCCGCGGTGAGGACCGAGGCCAGGTCGAGGCGGGCGCGGGCCGCGTCGTAGGGGCCCCGGGCGCTCTCGAACAGCTCGACGGCGCGGGTGAGCATGGTGATCGCGGTGTCGGTGCGGCCCTCGGCGGCGCTACGGACGCCCTGCGCCCACAGCGCGGAGGCGCTCAGGGCGTCGCCGCCCACGTCGGAGGCCAGGTCGATCAGCTCGTCGACCGCCTGGGCGAGTAGGTCGGGACGCTCGGCCGCGGCCACCCGGATGAAGACCTCCAGGACGGGGGCGCGGGCCAGGCGGTCTTCCTTGGGCAGGCCGTCCAGGACGCGCTCGACCAGCTCGACCGCGTCCGCGGCGTCGCCCCGGTCGAGCAGCAGTTCGGCCAGCCCCACGCGGGCGGCGGGCAGGGGGCGTCCGCGCTCGAACAGCTCGGCGGCCTCCGTCCAGTGGCCTTGGCGCCGGCGTAGTTCGCCCAGGCGGGCCCACGCTTCGGCGGCGAATCGGGGGCGCTGCTCGCTCAGGTCGTCGGCGGCGCGCAGCAGCTGGTTCTCGGCCTCCTCCCAGTCGCCGCGCCACAGCAGGACGGTGCTGTAGTGGGTGCGGCACCGGGAGAACGGCGACCCCAGGTCGAAACGGCGGCAGAAGTCCATGACGCGGCCGCACCACTGCTCGGCGCGCTCCCAGTCGCGCGTCTGCTCGCACCCCTGGACGAGGTAGCAGGTGGGGATCCAGACCGAGCCGACCTCGTGCACCTCACCGGCCAGCGCGGCGGCGGCGGCCTCGTCGAGCAGGCGCATGCCCTCGCCGATCCGGCCCTGGCTCACGTGGGCCGTGCCGCTGAGCGCCATCCCCTGGATCTCCAGGTCGGGGGAGTGCTGGCGGCGGCCGATCTCCATCGTCCGGTCGGCGTGCTCCAGGGCACCGGTGAGGTCGCCGCGCAGGCACGCGGCCATCCCCTCGAAGAGCGTGAGCTGCCCGTGCTCCGCGCCCTCGGGCAGGTCGGCGAGCAGGCGGCGGGCCCGCTGGAACCAGCCCTGGGCGACCGCGGGCTCGCCCCGGAACTGCACCGCGCCGTTGCCCAGCCAGGCCGAGACGCGGGCGGCACCCCGGTCGTCCCCGACGGAGCGATAGCAGCGATAAGCCTGCTCGTATCGCTCGGTCATCTCGTCATCGTCGTCCAGCCACCAGGCGGCCGCGGCCGCCCCCTCGGCGGCCGTGGCCTCCGAGGTCGCCCCGAGCGGCGAGGCCAGGGCGGCGGCGAACATGGCCCGCGCCTCTTTCCAGCCCCCACGCCGCAGCAGGTCCCATCCCGCAAGGAGAGGATCCTCGGTTGCCTTCACCCCGCCATCATCGCTCACCCCCGGCCGGTCGGCACCCCTCAGGACGCGGGGGAGCCGATCATGGCCAGTTGGTCTGGTCCTGGGAGAGCCAGGATTCCGGGCGCATGTAGACGGCGATCATGATGGGGGTGGCCTCGGCCGTGGCCTGGACGAACATCGCGCCGAACTCCGGGCCCAGGTAGCGGGCGGCCAGAGCCTCGCGCTCCGCGCTGGTGACGGTGTCCTGGATTCGGATCGGGCCCTCGGCCGTCACGTAGCGGTAGGGCGGTTCGGGGGACTGGACGCAGAGGGTGACGCGTCCCGCCCGACGGATGATCTCGGCCTTGGGGCTGTCGCCGCGCGTGATCAGCCTGATCTCCTCGCCGGGCTCGTAGCTGTACCAGATGGGCAGGGACAGGGGGCCCTGTTCTTCGCGGGCCACGGACAGGATGCCGACGTGCGCCTCGGAGAGGTACTTCTGGCGGGCGTCCATGGGCATCTGCGGGGGGCGGGTGAGCTCCTGGGCCACGGCCGTTCCCTTCGTCGGGTGCTTGGGCGTTGGACGCTACGGATGACGGACTTCTCCTGCTTCGCCTGGGCGGGCCATCCCGGGTCGGGGTGGCTATGGCTCGAACGGGCCATAGTGGGGCGAAGGGTTCTTCTGATGGTGCGAAAATATATAGCAATATGAGAGATGACGGGTTCTGAGGCTCGGGTCACTATGGGTTTACGAACCGATTGGAGGGGTCCCCATGACCCAGTCCCTCACCCACGAGGTCCACGACCTCATTCTCGGCAGCAAGCACTTCGCCGGCGTCCGGCTGGACGGCGAGATCACGCTGCACTTCCTGCAGGGCGAGACGTTCGACTGCCGTAGCGTCGTGGGCGTCAGTGGCGTTCGCACCGCGTCGGAGATCACCACCACGGCCGACGGCAAGCCGCAGGTCGAGCTCGAGCGGCTGCTGACCCACTTCCACAGCGACGACGCGGACGTTGTCATCGAGCAGAACCACACCCGCTCCAACCGCGGCACGCTCACCGGCCACGGCGACGAGTCCCTGCTCCCCGGCACCGCCTCGTTCGAGCAGTTCCTGCTGATCACCATCGGCGACAAGGTCTACGCGAACCGCGACGCGCTGGTCATGACGGCCACCGACGTCACCGCGTGGGCTCCGGTCGGCTCGACCTTCACCTCGAAGGCCGCCGTCGACTTCTACGCCGTGGACGAGATCGACGACGCCGAGGCGATGCCGGTGCTGACGCTGGCCGCCAAGTGCGCCGCCGAGATCCGCGACGCCCTCAGCCTGGGCTGATCGCGTAACGACTAGGGCGCACCTCAGGGGTGCCGGCCGCCGCGGTCTGGGCGTCGCGTGGCGGGACAGGTATCCGTGAAGCGTGCCCTAGGGGGAGGCTCCCGGATGTCCACGGGCCGGGGGCCTCTCCTTCATAGAGGGAGGGGTTCCACCGTGCCGAGCCGCAGGACGATTCTTGGCGGGGCGGTGGCCGGGGCGGGGCTGGCCGCTTCCGGTCTCGGCGGCGAGAGCCGCTTCGACCCGGGTGACTGGGGCTCGGTGCGAGCCCAGTTCCCGCTGACCCGCAGGCGCATGCATTTCACGGCGTACTACCTCGCGTCCCATCCGGCGCCGGTCGCGCGCGCGATCGAGCGGCATCGGCGGGAGCTGGATCGGGATACGGCGGTTTATGTCGAGGGCTTTGACGCTTTCGACCTGGCCGCGCGCAAGGCCGCCGCCGGGTATCTGGGCGGCGGGCCGGACGAGATCGCGCTGACCGACAGCACCACGATGGGACTGGGCCTGCTCTACGCGGGGCTTCGGCTGCGTCCCGGGGAGGAGGTGCTGACGACCGAGCACGACTTCTATGCCACGCATGAGTCGCTCCGGTTGCGGGCCGAGCGGGACGGCGCCGTCGTGCGGAGGGTGCGGCTGTACGAGGACCCGGCCACGGCCACGGTGGACTCGATGGTCTCCCGGTTGCGTGCCGCTGTGACCGCGAAGACTCGGGTGGTGGCGGTGACCTGGGTGCATTCGGGGACGGGTGTCAGGCTTCCGGTGCGCGAGATCGCCGACATGTTGGCCGGCCGCGCTTTGCTGTGCGTGGACGCCGTGCACGGGTTCGGCGCCGAGGACGCCACCCCGGGCGCTTTGGGCTGCGACTTCTTCGTCACCGGCACGCACAAGTGGCTGTTCGGGCCGCGCGGGACCGGTGTCGTCTGGGGCCGCCCCGAGGCGTGGGCGCTGGTGGCGCCGACCGTTCCGAGCTTCTGCCTGCCCGCCCTGCTCGGGTGGTGGAGCGGGCGTCCCCCCGAGGGGCCCGCGGCCGTGCTCGCGACGCCCGGTGGGTTTCACTCGTTCGAGAATCGGTGGGCCCTGCCGGAGGCCTTCGCCTTTCATCGCGCGATCGGGCCCGGGCGGGTCGCGGCGCGTACTCGTTCGCAGGCGGGGCGCCTCAAGGAGGGGCTGGCCGGTTTGCGCCATGTCCGGCTGCACACGCCCAGGGACCCGGCGGTGTCGTCCGGGCTCGTGTGCTGCACGGTGGAGGGCCACAAGCCCGACGCCGTCGTGAAGCGCCTGCTCGGCGAGCACGGCATCGTCGCCAGCGTCACCCCGTACCGCGAGCAGTCCGTGCGGTTCGGGCCGAGCATCGTCACCGCACCGGCGGAGGTCGACGCGGTCGTCCGGGCGATGGCCGCGCTCCGCTGATCGAGATCAGAAAGTATATGGTTGTCAAGTGTCGGTTCAGGAGAAGCCCGCGGAGACCAAGCACCGCCGGCGCAACTACGGGCAGTACTGCGGCCTCGCCGCCGCCCTCGACGTGGTCGGCGAGCGCTGGACGCTGCTGATCGTGCGCGAGCTGCTCACCGGGCCGTGCCGGTACGGCGAGCTGCTGGCCAACCTGTCCGGGATCGGCACCAACCTGCTGGCCGAGCGGCTGCGCTACCTCACCGAGGCCGGGGTCGTCCGGCAGGTCCCGCGCCCCGAATCGCGGGGACGCATGTACGAGCTGACCGAGCAGGGCGCGGGCCTGCGCGGCGCGGTGCTGGAGATGGCCCGCTGGGGGCTCGGCGTGCTCGGCGCCCCCGAGGCCGAAGACCAGGTGCGCCCGCGCTGGGGCGTGCTGGCGCTGGAGGCGATGATCCGCCCCGAGGGCGAGGGGCCGGACGAGGTCTACGAGTTCCGGGTGGACGACGAGGTGTTCCACATCCGGGTCGACGGGGGCGTGGCGGCCGTCGTGCACGGCCCGGCGACCGGTGTGCCGGTGCTGACCGTCCGCACCGACGCGCTGACCTTCATCGAGATCGGCGCCGGACGGCTGACCCCGGTCGAGGCCACGCTGACCCGGCGGCTGACGATGGAGGGCGAGGACGCCGCGATCCTGCGCTGCTCGCGGCGCCTCGGCCTGGTCCACTGATCGCTTGAAAAACCTGTGGTGATCAGCGCAGCGGCCCGGAGGCCACGGTGATCGTTCCGCCCGGGAGCCAGCTCGTCCCGGTGTGCGGGTGGGTCTCGCCCGGACGGGTCGGCATGAAGGTCACCAGCGACGCCGCGTAGAGCTTCGCCGGGCCGGTGTCCGCGCGTCCCTGTGCCTCCTGCCATCGGTCGAAGCCCACCTTGGTCGGGACCGCGCCGTGGAACCGCTCCTGGAGCAGCGCCGCGTACTTCAGCGGTACCGGGTCGCGCGGCGAGAAGCGCAGCGGCAGCACCTGACCGGCCGGGATGGCCAGCAGCGGGGCGCTCAGCAGCCAGGGCGCCAGGTAGGCGCCCTCGCCCCGGACGCGGCCCCCGGCGATGTCGCGGAGGGTGCTCTCGGCCGCGGACCAGCCCGAGACGACGACGATCGGGCGTCGTGCGCCCGGTTCGGCCGCGACGGTCAGCCCCGCTCCGGCTGCCGCGTCCCGTATGACGGTGGCCGCGGCCCGCGACCGGGGCGAGCCGTCCCCGGCCAGGAACACCGATCGGACGCCGCGCCCGGCGATGAATCCCAGGGCGGCGCGCAGCGCGCCCGCGTCGGCGGTCCCGAGGGCCTGGGCCGGGCAGGAGCGCAGCGGCGCGGGGGAGCCCCCGGCGGCCAGGCCGCCGAGGGCGGCGCTCGCGCATTCGGGGCCGTCGGTACGGATCTGGGGGGACGTCGCCACGCCGCGTCCCGCGTCGATCCGCACCGACGCCGTGCGCCCGCCGCCGCGGATCCAGAGCCGTCCCGGACCGGGCGGCAGCCACACCATCCCCCAGGTGCCGGTCGCACCCGGGGAGCGCGCTGTGGCGGTGAGCCGGTCGGCGTCGGTGCCGACGGACACCTGGCGATCTCCCGTATGGACGACGTTCCAGCCGGGACGCTGCGGCGCCAGCAGCACCGGCACCGGATCGCCTCCGAGGGCCACCGAATGCAGCACGGGCACCCCGGGTCTGAGCACCTCGGATCCGGGCACCGCCGTCAGGGCGATCCCGGCGGTCACCACGCCGGCCATGCCCACGGTCGCCGCCTTGCGCGGACCGCCGCGATACAGAAGTGCCGGTGCCGTGATCGCGAGGCCCGCCACCGCGACGGTCTTCGGCAGGTCGGCCTGGACGATTCCGGCCACGATCGAGGCGGCGCCGGAGATCGCGAGCCAGGGCGCCAGCCGCCGTCCCTCCGGGAGGGACCCGGTGGTGAGCAGGGGGAGGGACGCTCCCAGCCACACGGCCGCGCCCACCGCGATGGCGGCCTGTGTCACCCGGCCGTCCGAGGCCATGACCGCGTAGGCCGCGCATAGTGCCACCCCTCCCGCGAACGCGGGCGGGGTGCGGCCCAGAGAGAGCGCTACGCCGAGGGTGAGCGTGCCCAGCGCGATGGCGAGCAAGGGGCGGTCGACGACGGCCAGCGCGCCCGTCGCCGCCACGGCGCCCGCGATCGAGACGGCCGTCGCGGTCCGGCGTGCGGGCGGGCCCGTCAGCGGACGGACGACGCCCGCGCCCGCAACCGTCCCGACCGCCAGCAGCACCGCGAGACGGATCGCCGCACCCAGCGGGCCGGAGCCCGTGGCGGAGTCGTGGGTGCCGTGCGTGCCGTCGGCCCAGGCGGCACCCGGCAGGATCCATGCCGCGCCGGCCGCGGCGAGGATCAGCGCGATCAGACGAAGGGGGAGCCGCCGGCCGGGGCGGCTCCCCCCTCTGGTCTCAGCGGACGTCCGCATCGGAGACCGCGAACAGGACTCCGTGGGGACGCGCGTTGCCGGTGACCCCATGTGGCCAGCGCGCCCGGTTGAACTCCACGCACGGCTGCCGGGTGCTCTCGTCCCGGAAGGTCCGGTCGAGCGAGAGCTTGTGCTTCCTGGAGATGTCGACCATGCAGACGCGGTGGTCGCCGTCGAAGGGCGTGGCGGCCACGAAGTAGTTGGCCAGCGCCAGCCTGCCCGGCTGTGTCGTCTCTCGGTAGAGGCCGTCACGGCCCTGCTGGAAGTTGTCCAGCGAGGCCCAGTGCGGGCCGCCGGACGTCGGGTCCTCGATGGGCAGGACGCTGACCAGCCCGGGGCAGTCGCGCTCCGAGCCGCCCTTGGCGACCTCCTCCATCGTGTCGATGCTGCACCGGGTGCGCTTGCCCGCCGCGACGAGCTTGCGGATGTCCAGCACGTAGACCATGCCGGTGTCCTTGCCGCCGGACGACTCGTCCCCGCGCCGCATCACCGAGTGGTAGAGGTACCGGTCGTCGGGGCTGGTCTGGAGCCAGGCGCCGCCGTCCATGCCGACCCGGTTGACCAGGTTCGGGGCCAGCTTGGTGAACGCGGTGGTGTCGTCGAAGACTTCGCGCCACTTCGGCTTGGGGTCGGTGATGTCGGGGGTGTAGTAGATCGAGGCGCCGCCCATCGTGGACGCGAACGCGCCGCGGTTGTGGCGCCGGTTGGTCACCGTGGTCTCCATGACCACCCGGGGCTCCTCGTAGGTGCCGTACGGCTCCTTGCGCGGGCCGTCGGGCAGGTGCGAGATCGACAGCAGCCGGGGCGAGTTCCGCTTGGCGATGTCGAAGATCCGTACCGTGTCGCGGGTGATGTAGGGGTCGGCGGGCGGCGTGCCGATCAGGTTGCGCACCTCGGCGAAGTCGCTGGTGACCATGCGGTTCAGATCCTCGCGCACCTGGATGCCGTGCGGGTTGGCGCAGGTCCTGGGGTCGAGCTGCGGGATGCTGTGGCAGGTCTCGTGCTCGGGGCCCTTGGCCGCGGCGGGGGCCTCGACGAGCACCTTGCCGTTGGCGTCCAGGCGCAGCACCTCGCCCGGCGTGCCGCCGGACCCGTTGCCGATCCTGGTCTCGCCGTCGGTGTAGCGGCAGGGGCCGGACACGTCGGGCCCGCCCATGTACGCGCCGTAGGCGGTGCCGTCCTTCAGCGTCCAGTACGCGTCGGGCACCGAGCCGCAGGGCGTGTCGGTCGGCGCGGTGATCCCCTTCAGCTTGATCTGGGGAAGGCGGCTGACGTCGAAGGCGTAGGTGATGTCGCTGAGCAGGCCGCCCGCGAACACGGTGTCGCCCTTGTGCCAGGTGTACTGCATGTGGTGCGGCTCGTTCTGCAGGATCGGGCCCACGGTCGCGGTGTTGACGACCTTCCCGTAGGTGGGCGATCCCCGGGTGGCGTCGATGACGGCGAGGAAGTCGGGGTCCCCGGAGCCCGCGCCCTTGCCCGCCAGGCGGTGCCGGGCGGCGTCCGCGCCGGACTGGCCGGCGTCGCCGGTCCAGACCAGAAGCCACTCGTGCTTGCGCTTCTTGCCCGTCCAGTCGCCGCGCACGACGTGGTTGGTCACCGTGTAGGTGGTTCCGTCGGTCCCTTTGAAACTGGAGGTGCTGACGGTGGTCTCGGCCGCCCGGGCGGTGGAATGGCCGGCGGCCACCAATGCGGCCGCCGCGAGCACAAGTGCGATCAACGCGGCCGATCTTCGACGGGGATCACGGATTGATTCGGAGCGGGACATGAGCGTCTCCAAGTGGGGAGTTCTGATGTGGGCCACTGCGATTTGGCGTCAAGTTACCACCCGAATTGCAGCCGTTCTAGGTCGTCATTTCATCACCCTGTTTTAATAACCCGGTTATCGTCCTGATCGACGATGCAGCAATCCAGAAGATGGACAGGGAACTGTTGTATTACCTAGCTTCCAGCCATGACAGGCATGCGGTCGAGGAGGATTCCGTGGCCCTGGCTTTCCGGCAGAAAAGCTTCGACGGCGCGGTGGCGGAGTTCGCGTTCGCCCGTGCGTGCGTTCCGTTCTTCCAGGCCATGCCCGACCCCGGTGACTGGACGCGGATTCCGCTGACAAAGCGTTCCGATTACCGGGTGAATTTCCCCGCCCGCGTGCTGGCGCGGGGACGGGCCCTGCACGGGCCGGGGACCCTCACCGTCCAGAGCACCGGCGAGGGCGACGACCGGGTCACGACCGCGGTCGGCTCCGGCGCGCTCGCCGACCGGATGAGGACGACCCTGGAGGCCCATCCGGCCCTGCGCGCGGCGGTCATGGACGGCGCGGAGCCCCGTCGCTCGGCCCGCTACACGGCCCCCGCCTGCACCCGGGTCGAGTGCGCCAGCCCCTACACGCCCGTCCACGACCGGGTCCTCGCCGACGGGACGCTCGTCCTGCCGACGACGCCCGACCCGCTGGCCGCCCCGGACCCCCTCCTCGTCCGGGCGGCCGGCGAGCTGGCCGGGCACGCGCCGCGATGGCTGCTGGCCGACCCGGCGCACCTGGCCCACCTGGTCCGCGGGGTCGGCGCCGGACGACCGGCCCCGAAGCTCGACGCGATCGTCCTGACCCATACGCCCGCGACCCGCTTGGCGCAGCGCCAGATCCGCGAGCGCCATCCGGAGGCGCTCGTCGCCGAGGCGGTGTCCATGTCGGAGTTCGGATGGCTGGCCGTCGAGTGTCCGCGCGGCCTGACCCACCTCAACAACGTGTCGTACTTCGTGGAGCTCATCACCGAGACCGGGCAACCGGCGCACCCGGGGGAGCTGGCCGAACTCGTCGTGACGAGCATCGGCGACCGGCTGTCGCCGCACATCCGGTATCGCACCGGCGACCTGTACCGCGTCTGGGACGAGCCGTGCGGCTGCGGCAGCGACCTGCCGCCGTGCCGCCTCGAAGGCCGGGCGGGCACGCTGCTGACCGTTCCCGGCCGGGTGGCGCCCGTCGGCCCCCGCGAGGTGGACCGGGCGGTCGGGGACGTCCCCGAGATCGACGCCTACCAGCTGCGCCAGTACCGCGAGGACGCCTTCAGGATCGCCTTCGTCCCGAACGTCAAGGACACCGGCCGGGTGGAGAAGGGCCTGGTCGAGCGGCTCAGGTTCCTGCTGGGCGGCCGGGTCGGGCTCGACGCCGCCGCCGTCGGCTACCTCCCCGCCGCGCGCTCGGGGCGCCTGCACCCCTGCGCGTCTGATCTCCCGCCCCGCACACCGGCGGCCTCCCGTAAGGAAGCGACATGCTGACCGAGACGCCCACCGCCGTGGACCTGCCCCGGCTCGTCCGTCCCGACTTCCCGCTGCTGGACCGCCGCCTGGACGGCAACGAGATCGTCTATCTCGACAACGCCGCCACCAGCCTCAAGCCGTCGGTGGTCGTCGAGGAGATGACCCGCTACTACACCGAGGTGAGCGCGAACATCCACCGGGGCAGGCACCGGCTGTCGGAGACGGCCTCGGCGGAGTTCGAGGGCGTCCGCCAGCGGGTCGCGGCGTTCGCGGGCGTCCGGGGCGACGAGGTCGTCTTCACCCTCAACACCACCGAGGCGCTGAACCTGGTCGCGTCCGGGCTGGGGCTCGGCTCGCGCGACCTGGTGCTGGTCCCCTTCGACGGGCACCACTCGAACCTGCTGCCCTGGCGCAGGCACGCCAGGACCGAGCCGATCCCCGTCGACTCCATGGGGTGCGTCGACCTCGACGCCTATGAGGAACTGCTCAGGCGGCGCCCCCGGGTGGTCGCGCTCGGCCACTGCTCGAACGTGACCGGCGTTTACGCGCCGGTCACGCAGATGGCGTCGATGGCCAGGAGCGCGGGAGCGGTGACGGTGCTGGACGCCGCGCAGTCCGTCCCGCATCGCAGGCCGGAGCTCGACGGCGTCGACTTCGTGGCCTTCTCGGCGCACAAGATGCTCGGCCCGACCGGTGTCGGCGTGCTCTGCGGGACCGGGGGAGCGCTGGAGCGGCTCGATTCCCGCTCGGTCGGCGGCGGGACGGTCGACTGGGTCGACCTGGAGCGCTACGAGCTGCGCCGCCCACCGCACCGGCTGGAGGCGGGCACGCCGAACATCGGCGGCGTGTACGGCCTGGGCGCCGCGCTCGGCTACCTCGACCGCCTCGGCTTCGACGCGCTGGCCGCGCACGACCGCGCGCTGGCCGGGCGCCAGCTCGGCGAGGCGCTCTCGCGCCCGGCCCTGCGGATCGTGGGGCCGACCTCGCCGTCGGTCGACCGGTCCGCGACCATCAGCCTCGCCGTCCCGGGCGTCTCCAGCCTCCGCGAGATCGCCCGGATCATGAGCGACTCCTACGGGATCATGTGCCGGTCCGGGCACCTGTGCGCGCAGCCGCTGGTCGACCGGTTCACCGACCACGAGGTGCTGCGGATCTCCGCCTACGTCTACAACGACGAGGAGCAGATCGCGCGGGCCTTCGCCGCGCTGGACGAGATCCTGCCGACACTCGGTGCGGTCGGCTGAGTGCGGGGCCGTCGCCTCTAGCCCGGGACGGCCTCGGGGTGGGGGGCCGGGACGCCGGCGAGCTCCTCGTCCTGGCGCAGGCGCGACAGCGCGACCGAGCGGGCCGCGGCCTCCGGGGAGTCGCCCGCGCCGACCATCAGCCCGACCAGCTGCGTCTCGAAGCAGTGCCCGGCGTCGTAGGGCGGGATCAGGTACTCGCCGAGCTCGAGGATGACCAGGCCGTGGGTCGCCGCCCACATGTGATGCGCGGTCAGCTCCGCGTCGGTGGTGGCGAAGCGTCCGGCCTCGATGCAGCGGGACGCGCATTCCACCACGTGCGTCAGGGTGTAGCGGCCGTGCTGCCGGTCCTCCTCGGAAAGGGAGAATCCGGCCAGGGACGAGCCGCCGAACATCACCGAATACAGATGCGGATTGGTGCGGGCGTTATGCCGGTAGGCGCGTCCGAACAGCGCCATGTCCGCGACCGGGTCGGCCGATTTCCGGACGAGGTCGAAGTGGGCCTGCATGCGGGCGAATCCCTCGTGGACGATCTCGCGCACCAGCCCGCTCATTCCGCCGAAATGCGTGTAGAGAGGCATGGTGGAACTGCCCGCCTCGGTCGCCACCCGGCGCGCCGACAATGCCTGGGGCCCCTCCTCGGCAAGCAGCCGCGCGGCGATGTCTACCAGAAGCGAGCGCGCCTGCGGATCGACCCTGCGCGGGCTCATCTGGCAATTCCCCTCCGGTTCGCGGGCGTTTCCCTCCGGGAGCACGCCGAGGTCCATGCTAACGACGGGAGATTGTCTCCGCTTCTTCGAGAGTGCGGAATGGAGACGGCCGTCCCGGCGGCCTCGGGCGCGTAGGCTTGGTTTCTTCTGGCGCCGCGAAATCCCGCCCCGCATCGCACCAGCCAAGCGCGGGCCGTCCCCTGGCGATGATTTTTCCGCGCGGCGGCGGTCAAAGTGGGTGGACGGTCGGGCTTCGAGGCGGGAAGAGCAGGCACACACCTATGAACGAGGTCTCGGATCCCGGGTCTTTCCGCGAGCGGAGCGTGCCTCCCTCGATGGAGCGGCGGGTCATCGTGATCGAGCCCGGCGGGCGGCGTCCCTACGACGAGACCGAGTGGCTCGGCGCGCTGGTCGTCGTCGAGAGCGGCCAGGTCGACCTGGAGACCACCGACGGCGGGCGGCAGCGGTTCGACACCGGCGCGATGCTCTGGCTCGAGGGTCTTCCCCTCAGCGGACTGCGGGCTCACGGGCCCGGCCCCGCCGTCCTCGTCGCGATCTCCCGCCGCCCCTCCTGAAAGGCGGCGTTCCCGGAACCCGTTGGATTTCGCACGGTGGAAGATGCGCCGCGGCGCCGTGCGCATGAGTCTCTGTCGCGTACCCCCAATGAGGAGGTCGACGATGGCGACCATTGACCGGAACCAGGACGAGGGGCGGATCACGGGGACCGTCGCGGCGGCTCCCCCCACGGGATTCGTCACCGGCCACTTCCCCCGCCGCAAGGTCATGATCATCTCACTGAGCGCGCTGGCGGGCTTCCTGCTGACCGTCGTCTGGTCGGCCGAGTTCGTCGACCGCACGATCGGCGACAACGTGGCCGACACGATGCTCGGCCACGAGGCCCGCACGACCCCCATCTCCGGCATCGCCGCCGGAATCGCCTTCGCCTTCGCCTCCGGTGTGGCCGGGACCTTCACCGCCTGCAACATCGCCGCGTTCGGCGCCCTGGCCCCGATGGTCGGGGGCACGCCGTCCCGCCGGGGCCGGGTGCTGGCCATGCTGCGGCCGCTCGGCTGGCTCTCGGCCGGCATGGTCGCGGTCTCGGCGACCTACGGCGTCATCGTCGCGCTGGTCGGCACGGACATGCCGCAGTTCTCCACGGCCCGCGCCGCCACCGGCTTCTCCCCGCGGATGATCCAGTCGATGATCGTGTTCGGTGCGATCGGGCTGATCATGACCGTGCTGGGGCTGGCCGCGCTCGGCGTGGTCCGCGACCCGCTCGCCCGCCTCGCGCGGCGCTTCCCCAACGCCCCGATGGTCGTGATGGGGGCGCTGATCGGCGGCTTCCTCATCGGGCGCCCGTTCTCGATGTTCCGCCAGATGTTCCGCGACGCGGCCGAGAGCCACAACGTGCTGTACGGCGCCGCGGCCTTCAGCCTCCAGTCGCTGGGGAACATCCTCATCATGGCGGTCCTGTTCGTGCTGGTGGGGCTGGCCGCCGGAGGACGCGTGCAGGCGTGGATCGCCGCGAACCCCGCCCGGCTGTCGGTGATCGTCGCGGTCGCGTTCATCGTCGCCGGGGTCTTCACGTTCCTCTACTGGGACGTCCGGATCCTGGCCCGCCGCGACCTCATCTGGTACCCCGTCGCCCCCTGGGCCTGAGCACCCCCAGACCGGGCCGGGCCTGGACGGGAGTTCCCCCCTCCCGTCCAGGCCCGGCCCGCCCGTGCTCAGCGGAAGTCGTCGGCGTGGTCGGCGGCCCACTCCGCGAAGGCGCGGGGCGGGCGGCCGGTGATCCGCTCGACCTCGGGGGAGATCTCCTCCGGCGCGTCGACGGCCTCGGCGCGCAGGCGGAGCAGGACGTCCACCAGGCCAGGACGCATGTAGGGGAGCCGCAGCATCTCTTCTCTCGCCTCCTCGGGGGTGATCTCCTCGAACCGGGTGGGACGTCCGATCGCCTCGCCGATCATCCGCACCTGGTCCGGGTGGGTGATCGTCTCCGGCCCGGTCAGCAGCGGCCGGGTGCCGACCAGGTCGTCGTCCAGCAGCGCGCGTGCGGCCACCGCCGCGATGTCCTTCTCGTGGATCGGGGCCGAGCGCGACCCGGGGAAGGGCTCGCGCACCGGCTCACCGGCCCGAAGCTTCTCGGCCCAGCCGAGCGCGTTGGCGTCGAACTCGCCGGGACGCGTGAAGACCCACTCCACGCCCGCGTCCTCGATGGCCTTCTCCAGGTCCCGGTGGCGGGTGGCCAGCATGTTGCCGGGGTCGTCGTCGAGCGCGGCGGCCGACGACAGCAGCACGATGCGCCGCACGCCCCCGTCCGTGGCCTTGGAGATCATCTCTTCGGCGCCGCCCCAGACCACGGCCGGGTTCAGGAAAAGGGAGGTCGCGCCGTCCAGCGGCAGGTCCTGCGTGCGGGCGGCCTCGACGCCGGACGGCAGGCGCGCCGAGGCGGGGTCACGGGTCAGCGCGCGGACCTTCTGCCCGGCCGAGGCCAGCAGCTCGACAAGGGGGCGCCCGACGTTCCCGGTCGCTCCGGTGATCACGATCATTCGTCTCTCCTCAGTAGCGTTGCGTCCTCAGGTTCAACTATCCGGATGAAGTTGTCAACCAGCCGGATGGTTGAACATTTCAGGCGTCCGGCTATCATCGGGCGGATGGACGAGACGACGAGGTCACCGCGGCGCGCGCCCAGATCCGGGGAGCGCAAGCAGGACGCCGAGCGCTCCCGGCGCCTGCTCCTGGAGGCGGCCAAGGAGGAGTTCGCGGCCAAGGGGTTCGCGGGCGCCCGCGTCCAGGACATCGCCGACCGCGCCGGGGTCAACAAACAGCTGATCAACTACTACTTCGGCGGCAAGGAGGGCCTGTACTGCGAGCTCGGCCGCCGCTGGCTGGAGTGGGAGTCGGAGATCAGCGACCCCGGCATCCCGCTCGGCGAGCTGTGGGAGCGCTATCTCGCCGAGGCGATGGCCGACGGGCGCGGCCTGCGGCTGGCCGCATGGCGCGGCCTCACCGAGGAGCTGGACGCCATCCCCGACGACGACAGCGAGGACCTGGCCGACCTGACCCGCCGCAAGGCCGACGGCGAACTGGCCGAAGACCTGGAGGTCGAGGCCGTCATGGCGATGATGAACGCCATGGTCGTCCTGCCCGTCGTCATGCCCAACGCGATCCGCCGCATCTACGGCATGGACCCCCGCTCACCGGAGTTCTACGAACGCTACGCCGCCCAAATGCGCCGCATCATCGCCCACCTCGCGCCCTAGCGCGGTCACTCTTCCCAGAAGCGGAACAAGGCGTGGCCCATGCGGATGGGGGAGACGCCGTCGCGGAGCATGTCGAAGGGGAACTCCTCCAGGCCCAGCAGGTGGGCCAGGCCGAAGGCCACGTCGAAGAACGCCTCGTTGAGCGGCGGGATCAGCCACAGGCAGGCGATCAGGCCGAAGAACAGGTAGCCGCCGTACTCGTTGGCGCGCTCGACCAGGGGCCGGGGCAGGTAGGGCTCCAAGATGCCGAAGCCGTCCAGCCCGGGAATCGGGAGCAGGTTCAGGAACGCCGCGGTGACCTGGAGGAACGCCAGGAATGCCAGCCCGGCCCAGAAGACGCCGTGCTCCTTGTCGGCGAAGTTCTTGAAGATGACCGCCAGCATGATCGCGAACAGCACGTTGGAGAGCGGGCCCGCCGCCGCGACCAGGCTGTGCCGGATCCGTCCGGCGATCGCGCCCCGGTCGATCCAGACCGCGCCGCCCGGCAGCCCGATGCCGCCGAGCAGGATGAACAGCACCGGGATGCCGAAGCTCAGGATGGGGTCGGCGTACTTGGCCGGGTTGAGGGTCAGGTAGCCCCGCGTCGCCACGCTCTTGTCACCCGATCGAAACGCCAGGTACGCGTGGCCGAACTCGTGCAGGCACAGCGAGAGCACCCAGCCCGCCACCACGAACCCGCAGACCGCGACGCGGGCGGGCTGGTCGGTGATGGTGCCGTAGCGCCAGGCGATCAGTCCGCACAGGACGGTGACCGCCACGATGACCAGGAAAGCCGGGCTCGGGCGGGTGGCCGCCGAGTCCTTGCGCAGGTATGCCGTGCCCATTGCGGTGCCTCTCCCGTCACGCCGGCTCGCTCGTGATCGACGTTACCGGCTCGTACCCACCGCCCGGGTCACGGAGCGGCGATGACGGGGACCACATAGGTGCGCAGGAACCGCCGGGTCTCCCCGGCCTCGCGCTCGCGGTCCACCATGATCAGTGAGGTGATGATGCGGAAGAGGAACTCCACCGTTCCCTCGACCTCGATGTCGGACCGCAGCAGCCGCAGCCGCTGCGCCCGTTCGAACGCCGGACGCACGTACTCGCAGCAGGTGGCCAGCATGTGCTCGGTGGCGCCGCTCACCGCGGCCTGCGCGTGCCCGGCGGTCTCGGGCACCATGAACGCCGCGGTCGCCGGACGGCTGCGGATGAACGCGACCGCGTCCATCGTGCCCTCGACGATCGCCTCGGCCACCGGCGGCCCCGGACGCAGCCGTTCGGCCAGCCGGTCGAGGAAGCGCAGCACGTCGCGCAGCACCACGGCCAGGATCAGCTCGTCGCGGCCACCGGTGACGCTGCGGTAGACCGTCGCCCGCGACAGGCCCGCTTCGGCGGCGATGTCCTCGACCGTGGTCTTGGCGACGCCGACCCGGGCGAAGCACTGCTCGGCCGCGTCGATGATGCGCTCGCGCGTCGTGTCGGTCGTGGCCGTGCTCATGCCCGAAGATTACCGGCCGCCGCGGTTCGGCCGCTCAGCCGAGCGTGTAGTCGATCGTCCAGGAGTGACCGCCGTCCTCGGCGACGGTGATCTGTCCCTTGCCGAGGATTCCGGCCAGCTCGCCCGTCCCGGACGTGGGCACGATCTCCCACCGCAGCCACTGCGTCTCGGCGCCGCCGTCGTCGCTGCCCGCCCCGTGCTGGAGGACGAAGGAGCCCTCGCGCCCGTGCAGGATGCCCTCGACGACCTCGATCCCCACATACGCCGCGGGCCCCGACGGCGTCTCGACGGTGATCAGCTCGGTGGTGCTGGTGCCCACCAGATCGCCGTGGAAGGTCTTACGGACCTGGACGCGCGTGAACTTGCTGCCGTTCCGCTCGTCGTAAGGCTTGTCGGCCTCCCAGGCGTCGATGTCGAAGGTTCCGGCGGCGTGAGAGTTCATGGACGTCATCATGCCCGCCGCCGGTGACATCAGAACAGGGTGCCCTCGTGCTCGATGCCGCGCAGCCTGTCGTAGTCGAGCGTCACGCAGGCGATGCCGCGGTCGGCGGCCAGCACCCGCGCCTGCGGCTTGATCTCCTGTGCCGCGAAGATGCCCCGGACCGGCGCCAGGTGCGGGTCGCGGTTGAGCAGCTCCAGGTACCGGGTGAGCTGCTCGACGCCGTCGATCTCGCCGCGCCGTTTGATCTCGACCGCGACCGTCGAGTGGTCGGCGTCCCGGCACAGGATGTCGACCGGCCCGATCGCCGTGGGGAACTCGCGCCGGACGAGCGTCCAGCCGTCCCCGAGGGTGGTGATGTGCTCGGCCAGCAGCTCCTGGAGGTGGGCCTCGACGCCGTCCTTCTGGAGCCCGGGGTCGAGGCCGAGCTCGTGGCTGGTGTCGTGCTGGATCTCGGTGATCGTCAGGATGAGCCGCTCGCCGGACTTGCCGTGCGTGACCGTCCAGCGGGCGATCGCCTCGCCCTCGTCCAGCGGCTCCTCGCGCAGCGAGCACGGCGGGTTCATCCAGTTCAGCGGCTTGAACGCGCGGTCGTCGGCGTGGATGCTCACGCTTCCGTCGGCCTTGATGAGGATGAGCCTGAGGGCCATGGGCAGGTGGGCGGTGAGCTTGCCGGCATAGTCGACGCTGCAGCGGGCGATAACGAGACGCACGAGCCCCAACCTTAGTGAGCCGGGGACGGTCGCGCGGCCGTCCTGCCCAGACCGGTGCCACTGTCAAGCCTGGAAATCCCGCGGAACCGGATCTAGCGTCATGGGGAATGGGTGTCGTTCCCAATGTGTGAAAGGACCCCTGATGTCCCTTGACGTGACGCCGGAACTCCTGGAGACGGCGCAGCAGGGTGAAATCGACGACAAGGCGTTCGTCGAGTGCATCCGGACCTCCCTCCCGTATGCCTGGGAGCTGATCAGCGGTCTGGTGGCCCGGCTGCAGGTCGACGGCGGAGACTTCGCCGACAACCTGACGCCCCCGCCGGACGAGCAGGCCCGCGGCCAGCTCCTGCGGGTGCTGGCCAGCGACGCCATGCGGTCGACTCTGGAGCGTTACTTCGGCATGAAGCTCGCCTTCCAGAACTGCCACCGCGTGGCCGTGTTCCCCACCGACTCCACCGAGGCGTACGCCCGCTTCATCACCCCGCGCGAACAGATCCTCAACCAGTCACCCGAACTCCGCGACTGCTGACCGGCCGCTGAGCGAGCGGCGCCGGAGCCGCCCCTCCGGCGCCGCTCTCTCATGCCAGCTCCTCCGGAAAGGCGGCCCTGACCTGGGGGAGCACCAGCTCGCCCAGCCGGACGATGTTGTCCAGCGTCGCCCGGGCGGAGCCCGCCGCCTCGACCAGCAGGGCGAGACGGCGGACGCCGGTCCGCTCGGCGGTGGCGATGAGCGACTTGGCGCAGTCGTCGGGCGAGCCGACGGGATGCGTCTCGCAGAGCCGCCGCGTGTAGGCGACCGGGTCCCGGGGGTTGCGGGGACGGTCGTCGACCGGGACGTAGCCGTCCAGGCCCGGGCCCAGCCACCGGGGCATCTCCGCGACGAGGGTGGCCACGGCCTCCTCCCGGGTGCCGGCCACCTGGGCCAGATGGGTGGAGACGTGCGGGGCGGACGGGTCGCCGTGGCGGGCGATCGCCTCGGCCTTCTCGTCGTCGCCCACATGCATCCCGAGCAGCATGGGCAGTCCGCGCTCGGCGGCCAGCCGCTCGGTGGCGGGCGACGTGCACGCCACATGGACGGACGGGGGCGTCGCGGCCCGGGGGACGACCGGCACCTCTCGGAACGCGAAATGCTCACCCGACCAGGCCAGACGCTCCGAGCGGAGCCAGGCCAGCAGGAGGTCGAGGGATTCGGCGAAGCCGCGCTCGTACCGGGGGAGACCCGTCGCGAACACTTCGAGGTCGCGCCAGGGCCCGCCGCGGCCGACGCCCAGGTCGAAGCGGCCGCCCGAGATGAGGGAGAGCATGGACGCCTGCTCGGCCAGCGCCACCGGGTGCTGGTTCGACAGGACGCTCACGGCCGTCCCGACGCGCACACGGGACGTCAGCGCCAGCAGATGCGAGGCGAGGGCGGTCGCGGACGGGACAACGCCGTAGGTCATGAAGTGGTGTTCGGCCAGCCAGACGTCGTCGAACCCGGCACGTTCGGCGGCGACGGCCGCCCGCACCGTCCGGGTGAGGGCGGCGGCGTCGTCCTGGCCCGGGAAGCGGGCCGCCAGGAGGAAGATTCCGATGCGCACCCCGGTGTCGTACCCCGGCTCGGGCACGATCGAGCGCTCTGCAAGACTGCCTGCCATGACTGGTGGTTCGTTCAGCAGGGTCGGGGTCGTCGGACTGGGCACGATGGGCGCGGGCATCGCCGAGGTGCTGGCCCGCGGCGGCCTGCCGGTGGTGGGCATCGAGATCGACGCGGCGGCGCTGGAGCGCGGCCGGGGCCATCTGGAGCGCTCGACGGGACGGGCGGTCAAGCGCGGCCGCCTGACCGAGGACGCCCAGGCCGAGATCCTCGGCCGGGTCGCGCTGTCGACCGACTTCGCCGACCTCGGCGACTGCGATCTGGTCATCGAGGCGGTGCCGGAGCGGATCGAGCTCAAGCGCAAGGTCTTCGCCGAGCTCGACAAGGTGTGCCGCGACGACGCCGTCCTGGCCACCAACACCTCCTCGCTGTCGGTGACCGACATCGCCGTCACGACCCGGCGGCCCACCAAGATCGTCGGCGTGCACTTCTTCAACCCGGCGCCGGTGATGAAGCTGGTGGAGGTCATCCGGACGGTCCTGACCGACCCCGAGGCCGTCGCCGGGGTCGCCGCGCTGGTGCGGGGGCTCGGCAAGACGCCCGTCACGATCGGCGACCGCGCCGGGTTCGTGGCCAACCGGCTGCTGTTCGGCTATCTGAACCAGGCCGCGCAGATGCTGGAGACCGGGCACGCCACCCGCGACGACATCGACACCGCGATGAAGGTCGGCGCGGGCCTGCCGATGGGCCCGTTCACCCTGATGGACCTGATCGGCCTCGACACCTGCCTCGAGGTGCTGGAGGCGATCCACGCCGAGTCCCGCGACCGCCGCCACGCCGCCTCCCCGGTGCTGCGCGAGCTGGTCACCGCCGGGCTGCTGGGGCGCAAGACCGGACGCGGCTTCTACTCCTACGAGGGCGAGGCCGAGCGGGCCGCCGAGCCCGCGCCCGCCGAGGCGCCCCGGGTCGGCGTCGTGGGGACCGGCCCCGAGGCCGTCGCCTACGCGGGCGCGATCGCGCGGTCCGGCGCGTCCGTCCGGCTGGTGGCCGTCGACCTGCGGCGTCAGCCGGGGGACGCCGACGCCCTGCGCGCCGACCTGGACGACAAGGTCGAGGTCGGCACCGACCTGGCCGCGCTCGCCGGCTGCGATCTGGTCATCGAGGCGTCCGAGGCCGACGAGGCGCGGCTGCCGCTGGAGCTGTTCGAGGCGCTGGGCGCGGCCGTGCGGCCCGGCGCGATCCTGGCCGCCGCCGATCCGGAGATCCCCGTGATCGACCTGGCCGTGGCCGCCGGGCGTCCCGGTGAGGTGCTCGGGCTGCACCGTCCCGAGGCCGAAGGGACGCTCGTGGAGATCGTCACCACCGCCGCGACCCCCGCCGAGGTCGCCGACCGCGCCGCCGCCCTGTCGGCCGCGCTCGGCCTCACCCCGGTGCGCTGCCGCGACCGGGTCGGGTTCATCGTGGACGCGCTGCGCTTCCCCTACCTCAACGACGCCGCCACGATGCTCGGCGCCGGTTACGCCGACGCCGACTCCATCGACGCGGCGATGACGCTGGGCTGCGGCTACCCCGCCGGCCCGATCGCCGACCTCGACCGGATCGGCCTCGACCGGGTCGTGGAGGTCCTGGACGCGATGGCCGAGGAGACCCGCGAACCGTCCCTGGTGCCCGCCCTCATGCTGGAGGAGCACCTCGCCGCGGGCATCCCATTGCGCTGAACCGCCCATATCCTTGATCTCATGAGCCCGCGCAAGAACCGCCGCACCGCGCCCGGGGACGGACGTTCCCCGGGTGGCGGCGGTGCGTCCTGGGCCCAGGAGACCGAGGACGGCCCGGACGGCGAGTGGATCGTCCGGCCCGTGACCGGTGCCGCCGCGACCAAGCCGTACCGTTGCCCCGGGTGCGACCACGAGATCCCGGCCGGCATCGCCCACGTGGTCGCCTGGCCCGCCGACGAGCGCGGCGGGGCCGACGACCGGCGGCACTGGCACCGTCCCTGCTGGCGGGCGCGCGACCGGCGGGGCCCGCGCGTCCGGCGTTCGCGTGACGCGCCTCGCTACTGAGAAGGAGCACCAATGGCGGACATCCGGGCGAGCTCCGTGCTCCCGGCCCGGCGTGAGCCGATCACGCTGAACACGGCCGACGGCCTGGAACTGGTCGGGGAGCTGGCGCTGCCCGCCGAGCGGCCGCCGGTGGCGACCCTGGTCTGCCTGCACCCCCTGCCCACGGCCGAGGGCATGATGGACAGCCACGTCCTGCGCAAGGCGTCCTACCGCCTGCCCGAGCTGGCCGGCGTGGCGGTGCTGCGGTTCAACACCCGCGGCACCACCTCCGAGCGCGGCACCAGCCAGGGCGAGTTCGGCGAGGGCGAGACCGAGCGGCACGACGTGGCCGCGGCGATCGAGTACGCCGAGTTCCACGAGCTGCCGCACCCGTGGCTGCTCGGCTGGTCCTTCGGCACCGAGCTGGCGCTCAAGTGGGGCCGCGACCCGGCGGTGGAGGGCGCGATCCTGCTCTCGCCGCCGCTGAAACGGGCCGGGGACGCCGAGCTGGACGCCTGGGCCCAGGACGGCCGCCCGCTGGTCGCGCTCGTCCCCGAGCTCGACGACTACCTGCGGCCGGAAGAGGCCAGGGAACGGTTCAAACGCGTCCCGCAGGCCGAGGTGATCGCCGTCGAGAACGCCAAGCACCTGTGGGTCGGTGAGCCCTACGTGCGCATCGTCCTCAACGAGATCGTCAAACGCGTCGCGCCCCACGCGTTCCCGCTCCCCACCGAGTGGAGCGGGCCGGACGGCTGACTCCGCGTCCGATCACGGCCACCTTCTCCGCCGCGGCCCCGTCCGGGGTGACGATGATCTGACCGCCGGTCGCACCACGGCCGTCGGGGCGGGAAACGGTGAGGGGCGGCGTTCGCGATGTCCGTGCAGTTGTACGCGAGGGACGTGGGGAGCGGGACCCCCCTGGTGCTGCTGCACGCCTTCCCGCTCTCGTCGGCGATGTGGCTGGCGCAGCGCGAGGGCCTGGCGGGCCGCTTCCGGGTGGTCACACCCGACCTGCGCGGGTTCGGCGGGTCGGAGCTGGGCGCGGACGAGCCGTCGGTCGACACGATGGCCGACGATGTCGCCCGCCTGTTCAAGCGGCTCGGCGTCACGCGGGCCGTGGTCGGCGGGCTGTCGATGGGCGGGTACGTGGCGATGGCGCTGTGCCGCCGCCGCCCCGAGCTGGTCCTGGGCGTCGTGCTGGCCGACACCCGCGCCGGGGCCGACTCGGCCGCCGCGCGAGAGACCCGGCTGCGGCAGGCCGAACGGCTGGAGCGTGAGAACGGCGTCGGCGTCCTGGTGGAGGAGGTCCTCCCGCACCTGGTCGGGCCCACGACGCTCCGGCAGCGCGCGCTGGTCTACGGGCGGGTGCGCGGGCTCGTCCAGGCGACCCCGGCGCGGGCCGCGGCCTGGGCGCTGCGCGCGATGGCCGCCCGCGAGCCCGCGTTCGAGGCGCTGCGCGAGGTGAGGGTCCCCGCGCTGGTCATGGTCGGCGCGGAGGACACGCTGACCACCGAGGACGACGCGCGCGCTTTGGCGGACGCCCTGCCCAACGCCGAGCTCCAGGTCATCGCGCGCGCGGGCCATCTCGGGCCGGTCGAGCAGCCGGAGCTGTTCAACGAGGCCGTCGCCGAGTTCACCGCCGCGCTGGCCCGGACCTCCCGCTGACGGCGGTCAGCTCGCCTCCTGCCTCGGGACGACCACCTCGCGGATCACCAGCGAGATCGCCGCGGCCGTGGGAATCGCCAGCAGCGCGCCGACCACCCCGAGGAGCGCCGCCCCGACCAGCGCCGCCACGATCGTCACCACCGGCTGGACGTCCACCGACCGTTTCATCACGCGCGGGTACAGCAGGTAGTTCTCCAGCTGCTGGTACACGAGATAGAAGATCGCGCAGATGATGCCCTCCTTGGTCCCGTTGAGGAAGGCCACCAGCGTCACCACCACCGCGCCGATCGTCGCGCCGACCAGCGGGATCAGATCCGTCACCGCCACGATCAGCGCCAGCGCCAGCGCGTACTTCACCCCGAGGACCGACAGGAAGATGTAGGACGTGACGCCCGCGATGAAGGCGATCATGAACTGCCCGGCCACGTAGCCGCCGATGCGGTCGAGGATCTCATCGCCCAGCAGCGCGACCCGGGCCCGCCGCGATCGCGGCGCCAGCCGGTAGAAGAACGTCTTGATCTGCGGCAGCGAGCTGAGGAAGTACAGCGTCAGGATCAGGATCGTGATCGTCTGGAAGATCCCGTTGAGCGCGACCTGCCCGATGCCCGTCGCCCAGTCGGTGAGCTGGTCCTGGAAGTCCTTGTCGTTCACGGTCTTCTGGGCACGCTCCAGCAGGCCGTACCGCTTGTCCCACTCGGAGATCTGCTTGTTGTCCTGCAACTGCTGGACATAGCTGGGGATGTTCTGCCGCAGCTCGGTGACCTGCTCCGACACCGGCTGGACCATCGAGGCCACGAACCCCGCGAAGAACAGGATGACCCCGAGGAAGACCAGCCCCACCGCCGCGCTGCGCGGGACGCCGATCCGCTTGAGCCGCTCCACCGCCGGGTTGAGCCCGACGGCCAGGAACATCGCCACCAGGATCATCACCAGCACGGACTTGGCGCTGGTCGCCGCCCGCACCAGCATCCAGGCGGTGATGACGCCGAGCGCCCCCACAAACCCGAACACGAACGGGTGGAACCGTCCGATCGGCTCCCCGGGACGCCCGAACGGGAACCCGTGGTCGACGCCCGCCTCAAGCCTGCGCTGCTCGACGTCATGCGCCGGGTCCGGCACCGCCGGAGGCTTCGGCGTCGCCGCGGCCGCGACCACGCTCGCCCGCGTCTCACCGTCGCCCACCTCGACCGGCGGCCCGGCCTCGTGCGCCAACCGCGCCGAAGCGGCCTCAGACACCTTCTCGACGTCCCTGGAGGGCGCCCCACCAGCACCTGCACCGGACGCACCGCTCCCGGACGCCCGCCCGCCGGACGCGCCACTGCCGGACGCCCGCCCACCAACCGCACCGCCACCGGACGCGGCACCAGCGGAGGCGTCGTCATCGGACGCCCCGGCACCGCCAGAAGCAGCCTCGCCGGACGCCCGCCCGCCAAGCGCACCGCCACTGGACGCGGCACCGCTGGAGGCGCGCCCGCTGGACGCGACCTCGCTGGAGGCGTCGTCGGACGCGGCCCCGGGGGCGCTGCTGCCGGACGCGCTGCCGCTGGGCGCGGCACCGCTGGAGGCGCGCCCGCTGGACGCGTTCTCGCTGGAGGTGTCGTCGTCGGACGCGGCTCCGGGGGCACCCTCGCGGGGCTTGGCACCGCCTGCGGTGTCGGCCTGGCGGGGGTTCTTGTTCTCGGGGGTGGTGGATTTGGCGCCGGAATCGCTCGGGCCCGTGGGGGGCTTGGCGGCGGCGGTGACGACGCTGGGACGTGGGGGGCGGCGCCCGCCCGTGTCGTCGGCCGGGAGAGACGGCGCGGGCACGGGGGCGGGCCGTCCCTCGTCGGGCTCGGGGACGCGGTCGTCCTTGGGGGGCTGGTCGGGCAACGCCGTTCTCCTTGTTCGGTCCTCCACGTCCACCGCCGACGTGCCGGAGGGCGAGATAATACGAAAAGCCTAGAGGTAGTTGCCCACCTCTAGGCTTTTACGTACATGCCGGATTGAGTTACATGCGCGCCCGGCCCGGTGCTCGGTGAGCACGTGCCGGAGTGCGGGTGCTTACTCCTGCCACCAGTCCTCGTCGTCCTCGTCGGACTTCTTGGCCTGGTTCTGGCCGCCGCCCTTGGGCGCGGGCTTGGGGGCGGGGCCGCCGCCCTGACCCTGCTGCTTGGCCTGGGGCTGCGCCGGAGCGGGAGCGGGCTTGCTCTCGATCGCGGGCTTCTCGGGCGCCGCCGCGATCTCGGCATCGCCGCCCACCGGAGCCACGCCGCCGATGAGCTGGCGCAGCTGGTTGAGGTGGCTGGTGATGCTGTCGCGCTGGCGGGTGAGCTCGTCGACCTGGCGCTGCGCGGCCGTCCTGACCCGGTCGGCCTCGGCCTTGGTCTCGGCGAGCAGCTGCTCGGCCTGCGACTTGGCCTCGGCGATGACCTGGTCGGAGTTCTTGCGCGCGTTGGCCATGAGCTGCTTGGCGTGCGAGTCGGCCTCGCGGCGCGTCTGCTCGGCCTGCTGGGTCGCCTTGGCGGCCCGCTGCTCGGCCGAGGCCGCGCGCTGCTCGGCCTCGGCGACCAGCTTCTGCGTGGCGGCCTGGGCGGCGGAGTGGCGCTCGGCGTCCTGCCGGTCGGCCTCTTCGCGGCGGGCGGCCAGCTGGATCTCGAACTCGGCCTCGGCCTGGGCGCGCTGGGCCTCGCTCTCCTCCAGGATGCGCTGGGCCTGGGCCCGCATCTCGTCGGCCTGCCGCTTGGCGGTGGTGAGGATCTCGTCGCGCTCGCGCTTGGTGGACGCGCGCAGCTGCGCGACCTCCCGCTCGGTGGTGGTGCGGAGCTTGGCGATCTCACGCTCGGCGGCGGCGCGCTTCTCGGCGACCTCGTGGTCGGCGGTGGCGCGGAGCTTGGCGACCTCGCGCTCGGTCGTGGAGGTCAGCTCGTCGGCCTCGCGTCGGGCCGAGGTGCGCACCTCCTCGGCCTCGCGCTCGGCCGCGTTGCGCATGTCGTCGCCCTCGCGCTGAGCGGTGGCGCGAAGCTCGGAGGCCTCGTTCTCGGAGGTGGCGCGCATCTCGGCCGCGTCGACCTTGGCCGCGGCCTTGATCTCGTTGGCCTCGCTGCGGGCCGCCTGCACCAGCTCGGTGGCCTGCTCCTCGGCGAGCCGCAGGAGCTGCTCGATGCGCGCACCGAGCCCCGAGTAGGTCGGGCGTTCCTGCTCCTGGAGCTGCCGGTGTGCGTCGGACAGCTCGCGCTGCAACGCCTGGGCCTGTTCGCGGGCCTGCCGGGTCTCGTTGTCGAGCGTCTTGATGTGCTCGTCGACCTGGTGCCGGTCGTAGCCGCGAAGCACCACGTCGAACTCGCGCGGGGGCGTTTCTTCAAAGAAGTTGCTGAGCTGGGCGTCGATGTCGGACTGCATGTGGCTCAATCCTGATGTGACGGGGCTGCGGTCGATTCCGGGGACCGGTCGATCGCCTGGCGCACGGGCGCACGGCCCCAGGTCTCTTCCGGCGAATGAAGCGTACTCCCGACGCTGCCGTGTTGGGGGCCCATCTTGACGCACTGCGTACTTTGTCGTGTTTGTGAGTTTGCCTGGACCTGCCGGGGAGGCCCGCCCAACCCCCGTCCGAAAGCACCACAAGCACCCGAACGGCTACAGAGCGGCATGCTCCGAGTTAGTCGCCGGGTCATGTGATCTCAAACACATCACGATCGCGGGCCGCTCGATCACCCCCCGCAGCGCGTCGGGGGGACGGCGCGCCGCCGGGTCAGGGCTTCTGGACGAGCTCCGTCAGCACCCCGTGGCAGTCCTTCGGGTGAAGGAAAGTGATGCGGGACCCCATAGAGCCGTTGCGCGGGGAGTCGTAGAGGACGCGGACGTCCTTGGCCGCGATGGCGTCGGCCTCGTCCTGGACGTCGCCGTCGGTGCCGAAGGCGATGTGGTGGACGCCCTCGCCGTTCTTGGCGAGCCACTTGGCCACGGCGGAGTCGTCCCGGATGGGCTCAAGCAGCTGGATGTAGCTGGCGGCGCCGTCGCCGGTGTCGTTGATCTTGAGCATCGCCTCGCGGACGCCCTGCTCCTCGTTCACCTCGACATGCACGTCGGTGAAGCCGTAGGTCTCGCGGTAGAACGCCACCGTCGCGTCCAGGTCGTGGCAGGCGATGCCGATGTGATCGATGCGGGTGAGCATGGGCGATCTCCTCACGGGCCTGGTCAGGGCCGGGGCGAAGCGGGGCTTCTTCTCGTGGGTATCGTGGCAAACGTCGCAGTCGAACCTTGCTGGAGGGTCCCCCATGTCCGCGAAGTCAGTGATCGTCGCAGGAGCGCGCACCCCGATCGGCCGCCTGCTCGGCTCGCTGAAGGACTTCTCCGCCGCCGATCTCGGCGGCCACGCGATCAAGGCCGCGCTGGAGCGCGCCGGGATCACCGGCGAGCAGGTCCAGTACGTGATCATGGGGCAGGTGCTCCAGGCGGGCGCCGGGCAGATCCCCTCCCGCCAGGCCGCGGTCAAGGCGGGCATCCCGATGACGGTCCCGTCGATCACGATCAACAAGGTGTGCCTGTCGGGCCTGGACGCCATCGCGCTGGCCGACCAGCTGATCCGCGCGGGCGAGTTCGACATCGTGGTGGCCGGCGGCATGGAGTCGATGACCCAGGCGCCGCACCTGCTGCCCAAGTCGCGCGGCGGGTACAAGTACGGGTCGGTCGAGGTCCTCGACCACATGGCCCTCGACGCGCTCACCGACGCCTTCGACGGCATCGCGATGGGCGAGTCCACCGAGCACCACAACGGGCGGCTGGGGATCGGCCGGGCCGAGCAGGACGAGTTCTCCGCCCGCTCGCACCAGCGCGCCGCCGCGGCCATCAAGAACGGGATCTTCGACGAGGAGATCGCTCCGGTCCAGGTCCCGCAGCGGCGGGGCGAGCCGGTGGTGTTCGCGACCGACGAGGGCGTGCGCGCCGACACCACCGCCGAGTCGCTGTCGAAGCTGCGTCCGGCCTTCTCCAAGGAGGGGACGATCACCGCGGGCTCGTCCTCGCAGATCTCCGACGGCGCGGCCGCCGTGGTGGTCATGTCCAAGGCCAAGGCCGAGGAGCTCGGGCTGAGCTGGCTGGCCGAGATCGGCGCGCACGGCAACGTGGCGGGCCCGGACAACTCGCTCCAGTCCCAGCCGTCCAACGCGATCAGGCACGCGCTGGGCAAGGAGGGCCTGGACGTCGCCGACCTCGACCTGATCGAGATCAACGAGGCGTTCGCCTCGGTCGGCCTCCAGTCGATGAAGGACCTCGGCGTCACGCCCGAGAAGGTGAACGTCAACGGCGGCGCCATCGCGCTGGGCCACCCGGTCGGCATGTCGGGCGCGCGGATCGTCCTGACCCTGGCCTACGAGCTCAGGCGGCGCGGCGGCGGCGTGGGCGCGGCCGGGCTGTGCGGTGGCGGCGGCCAGGGCGACGCCCTGATCCTGCGCGTGGCCAAGAGCTGATCTCGTTCCTACGGGGGGCGGCTTTCCCCCGGTAGGGGGAACCGCGCGGGGTCCCGGATCGGGAGGGTCGTGGCGTCATCGTCACGACCCCCCGAACGGAGACCACCCATGATCAAGCCGACCCGGCGCGCCGCCGTCCTGGCACTGACGGCCGCGGCCGCGCTCACGGCCGGGGGCGTCACCGCCTCCTGGGCGGACGACCCCGCCCCGACCTCGGCCACGGCCGTGAACGCGTCCACGCCCGTGTCCCCCGCCCCGAACCCGCTCAAGCTCCCGGCCTCGGCCCGGACCACGTCCCCGGGGACGGACACGAAGATCT
This sequence comes from Spirillospora sp. CA-294931, assembly GCF_050946795.1. Lineage (GTDB taxonomy): Bacteria > Actinomycetota > Actinomycetes > Streptosporangiales > Streptosporangiaceae > Spirillospora. The sequence continues at coordinate 7,516,006 of NZ_CP192006.1, read as the reverse complement.
CGCGTCTCAAGGGCGAGGGACGGATGTACTTCCCGGCCCCCGGCCACGACATCCGCATCAAGGTCGACGCCCACGCCGAGTACGACCCGAACGGCGCGAGCACTCCACTGAAGTCGTGGGGGACGTTCCGGATCTACCACGCCATGACCGACGCCAACGGGACGCAGTCCAACTGGGGCGAGATGCAGGTGGACTGCCTGACGACCGGCGGTCCCACGGCCACCGTGACCGGCATCATGGTCAAGGCCGCTCCCGGGGGGCCGTGGGAGCCGTACGTCGCGAAGAAGGCCCGTATGGGCGTGAGCTTCTACGTCGCGGGCAAGGGCGCGGGCCCGAGCCGCCTCGGTCTGGCCGGGCTGCCCGAGGGCGGCGACCTCACCCGCTGCATGGCCCCGGCCGCCGACGCCCCGGTGATCAAGGGCGGGTACCGGCTGACCGACCGGAAGTGATCACTGCGTCGCGGGCTGGACGTTGACGGTCGTGAAGCCGAGCGCCTTGAGCATGTTCTGGAGCATCAACCGGGTGTTCTGGTCGGCGCGCTCGCGCAGCCCGCTCTCGGCCGCCGCGGTCTGGATCTTCTGGCTCGCCAGGACGTAGAGCTTCTGCTGGTCGTTGGGGTTCCCGCTGAACACGTCGCCGAGCCGGTTGAACAGGCCGCGCTCGGCGGCGAAGACATAGCTGCGTCCCGGGTTGAGGTTGGTGGGTTCGAGCTGGGCACGGGGGAGCCGGACGGTCGCGACCGTCCGGTCGGCGTTGACCGTGATCGCCCCCGTGCCGAGCTTGCCGAAGTCGACATAGGCGTCCACCGACCCCTGCCCGACGAACAGGGTCCGGGAGCCGCGGATCGCGCTCGGGAGGAACTTGGCGTCCTTCTCCAGGTCGACCACCACCTGGAAGTTGCCGCTCGCGGCCTCGTAGCGCGCGAGGTCGCGGATGGACTGGAGCAGCACGGGGCCGCTGCGGTCCTTGGTCTCCTCGGCGAAGGGGTTGAGCGAATCGGGGAAAAGCCGCAGCGCCTGCTGGGCCAGGAGGACGATCACCACGGTCACGACGACCAGGAGCACCGGGGCGCGTAGCCACCGCATGCCGCGAATCCCGCTTTCGGAGCCTGCCATGGCCTAGGACATTCCCGGCGATCGGCTCGGATCACCTAGCCGGTGTGAGCAGTGCCATATGGCGGTTCGAAACCCTGCTTGCGGCCCGGTACGTTAACGGACCGTGGACATCGTGCGTGCTCTCCGGATCGTCTCGATCGCCGAGGCGACCTCCTTCCTCGTGCTGTTGCTGATCGCCATGCCCGTCAAGTACATGGGCGACCAGCCCGCGGGCGTGCAGGTGATGGGCCCCCTCCACGGGGTCCTGTTCCTCGCCTATGTGGGGATGGTGCTGGTGGGGCGCGGCCAGCTCGGCTGGGACCTCAAGCGCACGGTGCTCGCGCTCATCGCGGGTGTGCTCCCGGTGGCGCCGTTCTTCGTCGAGCGCCACTGGCTCAAGCCGATCGAAACCGCCCGAGCGGCGGCCTGAACTTCCGCATGGCCGGGACGAGTCTGGGGGGTCTCGTCACGGTCATGCGGGGGATCGTCCTCGTCCCGCCTTCTTCCGCGCGTGCTTGACGTGTTCGACGCGCTTGACGTGCTTGACGTGCTTGACCGGACGGAAGTCGGCCGGGTCGAGGGCGCACGTCCTGAACTCGGCGTAGTGCGTCCGCAGCCAGTTCTTCCTGCGGTCCTCGCTCCAGGCGCCGAAGCGGCGGGCCGCGCCCGCGTCGGCGATCGGCGGCGGATGCTCGCCCACCAGCCACGCCCCGACCAGCCTCTCGTAGGCGGCGCCCGAGCCGCCCCGGGACGCGTTGCAGGCGTCCCGGTCGAGCAGCGAGTCGCGGATCTGCCGGACGGCCTGGGCCTCGAACCCGGGTGACAGGTCCTCGTCGAGGTGGACGACCGCCACGCCGTGCCGCACCGCCGGGGGCTCGGACTCCGGCCGGTGCATCACCCGCGTGAACTCGCCCGGCGTTCCGTTGAGCCGGGTCGCCAGCGGCATCGTCGCGGTCATCAGGCCCGGCAGCGCGGGCCGCAGCGCCGGGTGGACGCAGACCGTCAGCGGCCAGTTCCGGCAGGCGGGGCTGAACGCGGCGGGCGTCACGGCCCGTCCCTCCGACGACTCCAGCCGGACGGTCACCGCCCCCGTCACCAGCAGCGCCAGCAGAAGCGGCAGCAGCAGGCGCCGCCGCCGCGTCACCCAGTAGACGTAGGCCAGGACGAGCGCGGCGGTGAACGCCAGCGACCACGCCGTCTCGTCGGCCAGGACGCGCGGCCGCAGCCCGGTGAACAGCTCGACCTGGTTGAGCGCGGCGGGCGGCAGCAGGCTCCACCACGAGGTGCCGGGGACGCGCGCGACCGCCCACAGCCAGGTCGCCACCACCACCAACACGACCGTGGCGGGACGAGGCGCGAGCCGTGCGGCCAGGTAGCCGAGCACCACGTGCTGGGTGAGCGCCGCCGCGCCCGCCGCCAGCCCGAGCGGGCTCGGCCGGCCCGCCTCGTTGCGCAGGACGGTCTCGACGACCACCACGGCCGTCACGGCGCCGTAGGCGACCAGGGCGGCGCCGCCGAGCAGGAGCAGCCCCAGCAGGACGCCCGTCGCGGGCGACCGCGCCGACAGGTCGTGCAGGTAGTGCAGGCGCCGCTCGCGCAGCGCCGCCCAGGCCGCCAGGCCCGCCGCCACCGGGCCCAGCAGCCGCACGGTGTCGAGCAGCGCGACCACCGAGTTGTCCCAGTAGGCGACCCCGGGCACCAGCGACAGCCAGGCCGTGACCACGCCGACGGCGGTCAGCAGCGGCACCACGACGAGCAGGGCCGTGCGCCGGGCGTCCAGCCGGAGCACCCGGCCGAGTTCCGGGGCCCCCGAGAGGACGCCGAGCCTGCCCGGCGCCGCTCCGGGGCGGAGATCAGACACCGGCGCCGCTCCCCGCGGGCACCCGTCCCGCCTGGGCACGGGAACGCTGCGACGGCACGGGGGCCGCCGCGGGGTTCGCCTCGCGGGTGGGCAGCTCGGTGAGGCGGCCGCGCGACAGCGTGAACACGCGGTCGCACCAGCCGGTCAGGGACTGGGCGGCGGTGGCCGTGACCACCACCGAGGGCGCCAGCGAGCGGATGATCGGGAGAAGGTCGGCGACGGCGGACGCGCCGTCCTCGCCGGTCAGCTCCTCCAGCGGGTCGTCCAGCAGCACCAGCTCGGGATCGTGCACGCAGGTGGCGGCCAGGCCCGCGCGCAGCCGCACGTCGGGCGGGAGCAGGGCGAGCTCGGTTCCGGCGGCCTCGGCGATGTCGAGCCTTTTGAGCACCTCTCTTCCAGCGGGCGCGCGCACCCGCTTGTAATACGCCGCATAGGCGACGAATTCGCCCGCCGTCATGTTCTCGGCCCACGAGAACCGTCCCGGCAGATAACCGATCCGGGCCCGCACGGAACGCAGGCCCGGCGTGTTCCCGGTATCGCAACCGAGAATCTCAAGCGCGCCGGCATGCGGCCGGCGCAAGGTCGCGAACGTGGCCAGCAGAGTGGATTTACCGACACCAGGTGGACCGGCCAAGCCGGCCACGCCCTCGGCGACGCCGAAGGACACCGGGCGCAGGAGCCACCGCCCCCCGCGGCGGACACCCATCCCTTGGGCCACGATCGCGGAATGATCCGCGACCACTTTCAACCCCCCGTTTATTGCGTCATGCGATTCGCGACGGCCCCCAGAGGAGCGGCATGACCATTTCCCCCCGGTCATGCTCCGCTCAACGGGCCATGTCAGGCCCTGGCGGAGGGCCTCGGCACCGATCCTCTTTGCCGTCGCACCATGCATCGACATCGCGACTATAACCGGGCTTGGTGATCGCTGTCAGCCGTCTTTTTGCAATGGCGGGCAGGCGCCTGGATTCTTTGCCTTCTCCGGGACGCAGTGAATTCAATGAATTGTTCCGTTCTGTCCGGCTGTGGCGTCCGGACCGCTCCCGGACGGTGATCGCCGCGAGGTTCGTTCTGCGCTGGGAGCGGACGACCGTACGGTCGGGGGCGGGCATGGGGCAGGATGGGACCCATGTCTTCTCGGGACTTCTCGCTGCACGGGGCCATTGATCTGGGGGCGCGCCAGGCGGCCGTCAAGAAACAACAGGAACGCCAGGCCCGCGCCGCCGCGGCCGCGGGCCAGGACGCCGGACCGGCGGGCGCCGCGGTCGTCGACGTCACCGACCAGACCTTCAACACCGAGGTCGTCGAGCGTTCGCGCACCGTCCCGGTGCTGGTCGACTTCTGGGCCGAATGGTGCGGGCCCTGCAAGCAGCTCGGCCCGATCCTGGAGAAGCTGGCGACCGAGTCGGCCGGCAAGTGGATCCTGGCCAAGGTCGACATCGACGCCAACCCCGCCCTCGCGCAGTACATGCAGCAGATGGGCGTGCAGGGCATCCCGTTCGTGGCCGTGGTGGTGGCCGGGCAGCTGATGCCGTTCCTCAACGGCGCCGCACCCGAACCGCAGGTCCGGCAGGCGATCGACCAGCTCTTCGAGGCCCTGCGCAAGGAGGGCATCCTGCCCGACGCCCCCGAGGGCGAGGCGGCGCCCGCGGGCGAGCAGCCCGCGGCCGACCCGGTCTACGCCGCGGCGGAGGAGGCCCTGCACAGCGGCGACCTCGACGCCGCGCAGGCCGCCTTCCAGCAGATCCTCGAGAAGGACCCCCGCGACGACCAGGCCAGAACCGGGCTCGCCCTGGTGGAGCTGAGCCAGCGCGTCCACACGATCGACGCGCGCCAGGCCCTCAAGGACGCCGCCGACCGTCCCGCCGACGTGACCGCGCAGATCCAGGCCGCCGACGTCGAGATGGTCTCCGGCCAGATCGACGCCGCGTTCGACCGGCTGCTGGCCGCCGTGCGCGCCCTGGCGGGCGACGACCGCGACGCCGCGCGCAAGCACCTGCTCAAGCTGTTCGAGGTGCTTCCCGCCGACGACCCCAGGCTCGGAAAGGCCAGGCGCGGGCTTCAGTCCGCACTCTTCTGACCGAGGAAAACGGGGCATGAACCGGGTGTGAGCGCTCGCGTCGTGACCGTGTCGGCGACGTTCGGCGCCGGGGGCAGCACGATCGGGCCCGCCGTCGCCGAACGCCTCGGCCTGCCCTTCGTCGACCGGGCCGTGCCCGTGGCGGTCGCCGCCGAGATCGGCTGCACCCTGGAGGAGGCCCTCACCCACGACGGCCGCGCCGAGACCGGTATCGGACGCATCCTCGCGGGCGCCGCGCGGCTGCCGAACGTCACCCTCGGCGGCATGGACGTCTACATGCCCGACCGGACGATCGTCCCGGAAGAGGAGTTCGTCCGGCGCACCGAGCGGTTCATCAACCGGGTGGCCGACGAGGACGGGGGCGTCATCCTCGGCCGGGCCGGGGCCCTGGTGCTGGCCGATCGCCCCGCCGTCCTGCACGTCCGGCTGGACGGCCCCAGGGAGCGCCGGCTGGAGCGGGCGGGCGGGGACGCGGCGCGTATGCTCGACGACAACGATCGCGCCCGCGCGGCCTACGTGAAGCACCTCTACGGGGCGGACGCCGCCGATCCCCGGCACTACCACCTCGTGATCGACTCGACGAGGCTCCCCGAGCCCGCCGTCGTGGATCTCGTCGTCGCCGCGGCCGGGGCCGTCTGAGGCCGGTCCCGTGGGACGATGACGGCGGGACATCGTCGTACCCGGAGCAAAGGGAGCAGTGTCGTGGCCAGTGTGCCCAGCGTTTCGTACTCCATCACCGTCCGGCTTGAGGTTCCGGCCGGTGGCAGGGCCGTCAGCCAGATCACGCACGTGGTCGAGAACGCCGGCGGCATCGTCACCGCGCTCGACGTCAACACCGCCGGGCACGAGACGCTGCGCATCGACGTCACCATCGCCACCCGCGACACCGAGCACGCCGAGGCGATCGCCACCGCCCTGGAGACCCTCGACGACATCAAGATCCACAAGGTCAGCGACCGGACCTTCCTCATGCACCTCGGCGGCAAGATCGAGATGCAGTCGAAGGTCCCCCTGCGCAACCGCGACGAGCTCTCGATGGCCTACACGCCCGGCGTCGCCCGCGTCTCGCTCGCCATCGCCCGCAACCCCGAAGACGTCCGCCGCCTGACGATCAAGCGCAACAGCGTCGCGGTCGTGACCGACGGCTCGGCCGTCCTGGGCCTGGGCAACATCGGCCCCGAGGCCGCGCTGCCGGTCATGGAGGGCAAGGCGGCCCTGTTCAAGCGGTTCGCGGGCATCGACGCCTGGCCGATCTGCCTCGACACTCAAGACACCGACGAGATCGTCCGCACCGTGCAGATCATCGCGCCCGCCTTCGGCGGCATCAACCTGGAGGACATCTCGGCGCCGCGCTGCTTCGAGGTCGAGGCCCGCCTGCGCGACCTGCTCGACATCCCGGTGTTCCACGACGACCAGCACGGCACCGCGATCTGCGTCCTGGCCGCCCTCACCAACGCGCTGCGCGTCGTGGGCAAGGACATCGCGAACGTCCGCATCGCCATGGCGGGCGCGGGCGCCGCGGGCACCGCCATCCTCAAGCTCCTGATGCACGCCGGGGCCCGCGACGTCGTCGTCTGCGACTACCGCGGCGCCGTCCACCCGGGCCGCGACGACCTCGACGACTCGCTGCGCTGGATCGCCCAGCACACCAACGCCGCGGGCTACGCGGGCGACCTGCGCGGCGCCGTCAAGGACGCCGACGTGTTCGTCGGCGTCTCGGCACCCGCCATCCTCACCGGCGACGACATCGCCACCATGAACGACGACGCGATCGTGTTCGCGCTCGCCAACCCCGAGCCCGAGGTCTCGCCCGACGAGGCCCGCGAGCACGCCGCCGTGGTGGCCACCGGCCGCAGCGACTACCCGAACCAGATCAACAACGTCCTGGCCTTCCCCGGCGTCTTCCGCGGCCTTCTGGACGCCCAGGCCGACGGCGTCACCCAGGACATGCTCCTTGCCGCCGCCACCGCCCTCGCCGAGGTCGTCACCGAAAGCGAGCTGGGGCCCAACTACATCGTCCCCAGCGTCTTCCACCCGGACGTCAGCCAGCGGGTGGCCGGTGCCGTCCGCGAAGCCTCCGGCGGCCGTCCCCGCACCGAGGCCTGATCAGCCGGCGGTCTTGTCGCTGAAGATCTTGTCGCGGCGGCGCGGCCAGATGCCGCCGTACCAGAAGATGATGGCGCCGGTGATCATGGCGGCGCCGCCGGTGGCGGCGCGGGCCCACAGGACGGCGTCGTCGGCGCCGGTGTGGGGGAGGTCGCCCGGCGTCTCGGACGGTTCGGGGGTGGCCGCGGCCTTCTTGCAGTTGGCCTTGAGGGTGCGGTTCTTGACCGGGTCGTTCTTCCAGCTGACGGTGACGCGGGTGCGGCGGTCCTCGCGGAGCGTGATGCGGCTGGTGCGGGTGGCGCCCGGGCCGATCCGGCCCGCGACGGCGGCGGAGTCGTCGTTGCGCTCGACGCTGTAGTCCTCGGTGCCCTTGCCCGTGTTGGCGACCTTCACCTCGACCGTGCGGCCGGGGCACGAGACCCCGCCGATGGTGACCGTGAGGGGGGCGGTGGGGGGCTTGGTGGTCTTGCCCGGGGTGGGGGTCTTGGTCGGCGTCGGGGAGGGGCTGGTGGTGGAGTTCGAGCCGGCCGGGGTGCTCGAGGCCCGGGACGGCGAGGAGTTGTTCATCAGGGCAGGGATCGCGATCAGCGCCCCGATGACGAAGAAGACCGCGGCGATGATGACCCTGGGCAACTGCATCGCGTCCTCCCCGGGCCCGCCGGAGGGGACGGGCTCCCGATGTTCTAGATCATTCTTAACGTAAGGCCGTGTTCTTCCGATATCCCCGCCGATAGGAATGCGTAACAGGCTAACGAGCGACGGGACGCGGCGGCGGGGGATTCGAGCACTCACCGCTACCGGCATCATGGTTCGCATGGAAGACGGCATCAGGGTCGGCCTTCTGCTGGTGGCGACCCCGCAGCTCGACGATCCCAACTTCAAGCGCAGCGTTGTCCTGGTCGTCGAGCACGACGAGGAGGGCGGGACGCTCGGCGTTGTCCTCAACCGGCCGACCGAGGTTCCGGTCGACCGGATCCTGCCCCCGTGGGCCGAGCTCGTGACCGGGCCCTCGGTCGTCTTCCAGGGCGGGCCGGTGGCGCTCGACAGTGCGCTGGCCCTGGCCCGCCTCCCCGGGGAGGACGAGCCGCTCGGGTGGCGGGCGCTGGACGGCGGCTCGGAGGTGTCCCGCGTCGGGCTGGTCGACCTCGACGCCCCGCCCGGCCTGCTGGCCTCGGAGTTGCTCCAGTTCCGGGTGTTCGCCGGATATGCGGGCTGGTCGTCGGGGCAACTGCACTCGGAGATCGACGAGGGCGCCTGGTATCTGGTCCCCGCCGAGGCCGGGGACGTCTTCGCCGCCGACCCCGACCGTCTCTGGCCGGACGTCCTGCGGCGGCAGGGCGGCGACCTGGCGTTCGTCTCGACCTTCCCCGAAGACCCGACGCTGAACTGAGACGGCACTCATGCGGCCTGACCAGCGCTTTCAGCCTCCGGATCGACGCCGTGGGGGCCGCGCTGAACGTGGTCTAAGGTTGTTCGCAGCGGCTTCGCGCCGCTAGGCAAGGAGGACTGGTGAGCACGAAAATCCTTCCCGAGAGCGATACCCGCCCGGATCTCTCTCATGGTGACGGCGACCACGAGCGGTTCGCCCACTACGTGAAGAAGGCCAAGATCACCGAGAGTGCCGTCACCGGCACGCCGGTGATCGCGCTCTGCGGCAAGGTCTGGGTCCCCAACCGGGACCCCAAGAAGTACCCCGTATGCCCGGAGTGCAAGGAAATCTATGAGGGCATGAAGCCCGGCGGCGACGACAACAAGGAGTGACGTCCACGCCCGCCTTCCGCACGTTCTGATTTCGGGGGATTTCATGAGGCGTGGCCTTGCCATGTCGCTGTGCGCACTGTCGGTCACTTTCTGCACGGCTCCGGCCTCGTTCGGTGACGAGCCCCGGGCCGCCGGGTGCGAGCGGCGAGGAGGCCCGTCGCAGCCCGGGGACCGGTCCGATCTCGGCCGCGCCCAGGTGGTGGCCATGCTGGACGATCTGCGCACCACCCTCCTCGACCGCTACGGAGTCGACGAGCGCGAGTTCGACACCGGCCGCCGCCGGGCCCGGCTGGTCGTGCCGGTGCGGTTCCATGTGATCACCGACGGCCGGGCGGGACGCCTGTCGTCCACGAGCGTCCGGCGCCAGATCGCCGCCCTCAACTCCGCATACGGGGGACGCAGAGGCGGCGCGAACACCGGCGTCAGGTTCAGGCTCGTGTCCACCAAGGCGACGAACAACCGCGCCTGGTTCCGGCAGCCCGAGCGCCACGAGCGCCCGCTCAAGAAGGCGCTGCGCCGGGGCGGGCCCGGCACGCTGAACCTTTTCACGGCCGCGGTCGGCGCGGACGTCCTCGGCTTCTCCACGTTCCCGCACTGGTACCGCGAGAACCCGGGGCTCGACGGCGTCGTCGTCGACTACCGCACGCTCCCCGGCGGCTCCTACCGGCACTACGACAAGGGCATGACGACCGTCCACGAGGTCGGCCACTGGCTCGGTCTGTTCCACACGTTCGAGAACGGCTGTCTGGAGCCCGGCGACGGCGTCGCCGACACCCCGTATGAGGCGGGCCCCGCCGAGGGCTGTCCGTGGATCAGGGACAGCTGCGCGCAACGGGGGCTCGACCCCGTCCACAACTTCATGAACTACGGCTGGGACGACTGCATGCGCGAGTTCACACCCGGGCAGGGACGCCGCATCCGGGCGGCATGGGCGGCCTATCGCCGTCCCTCCGGTGTTCGTTCTGTCGCAGGGGCTCGGTAGCCTTCGATGACCGTGAGCACCTTCGCCGCATCGAGCATGCCCCCCGCCTTCCCCGAGAGGGCCGCCTGGGGCACCGCGTCGTCCCTCCGCGCCTGGCAGCAGCAGGCTCTCGAGGCCTACTTCGGCACCGACGGCACGGCACCGGGGCCGCGCGACTTCCTCACCGTCGCGACGCCCGGCGCCGGTAAGACGACGTTCGCGCTCCGCCTGGCCAGGGAGCTGCTCGAACGCCGCATCGTCGCCGCGATCACGATCGTGTGCCCGACCGAGCATCTCAAGCGGCAGTGGGCCGAGTCGGCGTCCCGCGTCGGCATCAAGATCGACCCCGAGTTCCAGAACGCCCAGGGACGCGTCGGCAAAGACTTCCACGGCATCGCCGTGACCTACGCCACGGTCGCCGCCCGGCCCGCGCTGCACCGCAACCGCACCGAGGCGCGCAAGACGCTGGTCATCTTCGACGAGGTCCACCACGCGGGCGACGGGCTCTCGTGGGGCGACGCCGTCCGCGAGTCGTTCGAGCCCGCCACCCGGCGCCTGGGCCTGTCCGGCACGCCGTTCCGCACCGACATCAACCCGATCCCCTTCGTCGAGTACGAGGAGGGGCCCGACGGCGTCCGCCGCAGCCGCGCCGACTACACATACGGCTACGGCCCGGCGCTGGCCGACGGCGTCGTCCGGCCGGTCATCTTCCTGGCGTACTCGGGCGAGATGCGCTGGCGCACCCGGGCGGGCGACGAGCTCGCCGCCAACCTCGGCGAGCCGCTCACGCAGGACCAGATGGCCCAGGCATGGCGCGCCGCGCTCGACCCCAAGGGCGACTGGATGAGGCAGGTGCTCGCGGCCGCCGACCGGCGGCTGACCGAGCTGCGCCGCGCCATCCCCGACGCGGGCGGGCTGGTCATCGCCACCGACCACGAGGCGGCCCGCGCCTACGCCGGAATGCTCAAGGCGGTCACCGGCCAGAGCGCGACGGTCGTCCTGTCGGACGACCCGTCCGCGTCCAAGAAGATCAAGGCGTTCGGCGAGACCGAAGACCGCTGGATGGTCGCGGTCCGCATGGTCTCCGAGGGCGTCGACCTTCCCCGGCTGGCGGTCGGCGTGTACGCCACCTCGACCAGCACCCCGCTGTTCTTCGCCCAGGCGATCGGGCGCTTCGTCCGTGCCCGCAAGCGCGGCGAGACCGCCTCGGTGTTCCTGCCGTCGGTGCCGACGCTGATGGGCCACGCCGCCGAGATGGAGACCGAGCGCGACCATGTGCTCGACCGTCCCGTCCGGGAGGACGGCCTCGACGACGACCTGCTCGAACAGGCCAACCGCAAGCAGGACAACCCCGACGTCGGCGAGGAGCTGCCGTTCGAGACCGTCGAGGCGTCCGCGACGTTCGACCGCGTCCTGTACGACGGCGGTGAGTTCGGCATGCAGGCCCAGCCGGGCTCGGCCGAAGAGGAGGAGTTCCTCGGCATCCCGGGCCTGCTGGAGCCCGAGCAGGTGACGGCGCTGCTGCGCAAGCGCCAGGCCGACCAGATCCGCAACGACCGCGCGAAGAAGACCGGCGACCCCCGGGCCGACCGCGACGACCGCACCGCCGCCGAAGACCTGCACGCCCTCCGCAAGGAGCTCAACGGCCTGGTCGGCGCGTGGAACCACCGCACCGGCCAGCCGCACGGCGTCATCCACAACGACCTGCGCCGCTCGTGCGGCGGCCCGCCCGCCGCCCAGGCGTCCGCCGACGACATCCGCAAGCGCATCGCCAAGATCCGCGAATGGGCGGCCAAGCGCCGCTCTTGACGCTCCGCCCGCCGCCACCGATGATCGGAATCGTGCGGACCCGGCGGTTCACCGTCGCCGCCATGGCCGCCGCCATGACGCTGAGCGCCTGCGGCTCCGGCGGCGTGGTCGTCGAGCGCTCGTTCACCGACCGGCACGGCCGCGCGTGCACCTACGTGATCGTCGAGGAGCCCGGCGACGACAACGAGGGCGTCGATCTGGACGCCGCCAACATCGACTGCGACCCCCCACCCTCCGGAGCGGGAAACCCATGAGGCGCACGTTCGCGACGGCGTCGGCCCTCGCCCTCGCGGCGCTCACGCTGACCGCCTGCGGCGAGAAGGTCGTCGAGAGGTCCTTCGTCGACCAGCACGGCCGCGTCTGCGCCTACGTCATGGTCGAAGAGCAGGGCGGCGGCAAGGACGTGGGCAACATCTCCTGCGAATACCCGCCGTCCCGCACCTCACCAACGCCAACGGCAACGCCCTGACAACCCCGAACGCTCCTCAGGACTGGACTACGGGGAGACCCTGGGTTTCGACGCCCGCGGTGGCGAAGTCGGACAGGGCCTTGTCGGTGGTGTGGCCGGCGACGGCCGCGGTGAGGTTGAGCAGGACGCGGGTGCGCAGGCCCTCGCGGGCGGCGTCGAGGGCGGTGGCGCGGACGCAGTGGTCGGTGGCGATGCCGACGATGTCGACGGCGTCGACGTCGCGGGCCTTCAGCCAGTCGGCCAGCGCGACGTCGTCGTCGGTGGCGCCCTCGAAGCCGCTGTAGGCGGCGGTGGTGCGGCCCTTGCTGAAGACGACCTCGATGGGCGCCAGCGCGAGGTTGGGGTGGAAGTCGGCGCCCGGGGTGCCGATCACGCAGTGCGGCGGCCAGGTGTCGGTGTAGTCGGGCTCGTCGGAGAAGTGGCCGCCGGGATCGAGGTGGAAGTCGCGCGTCGCGACGATGTGCGCGTAGTCGGCGCGGTGCCCGGCCACGTGACCGGAGATGGCCGTGGCCACGTCCGCGCCGCCGCCGACGGCCAGCGACCCGCCTTCGCAGAAGTCATTCTGCACATCAACGATGATCAGAGCTCTGCCCATGACCGCTCCTCGTTCCGTCCCAGAAAGAAATTACCCCGTCGGGGGCGGGGCGGCCGACATCGGGCCCGGCTGGACGCGCAGGGAGCTGGCGCGGATGTGGAGGGTGGCCTCCAGGGTCAGGTCGCGGGGCGGGAAGTCCTCGCCGCGGACGCGGCGGAGCAGGAGGTCGGCGGCGCCGCGGCCGATCTCGTAGGTGGGCTGGCTGACCGCGGTGATCTCCGAGCGCAGGCCGAGGGCGGGCATGACGTCGTCGAAGCCCACCAGCGCGAGGTCGCCGGGGAACGCGATGCCCTTGGCGTCCAGGGCGGAGACGGCGCCGATGGTCATGAGGTTGTTGGCGACGAAGAGGGCGTCGGGGGCGCGGGCCAGGAGGCGTTCGGTGGCGGCCCGGCCGCCGTCGATGCGGAAGCCGCCGTCGGCGACCAGGTCGGGGTCGAAGGGCAGGCCGGCCTCGCGCAGGCCCGCCCTGTAGCCCGCGAGGCGGCGGGCGCCGGTGGTGGTGTCGGAGCGTCCGGCGACGAAGCCGATGCGGCGGCAGCCCTGCTCGACCAGGTGGAGCGTGGCCTCCTTGGCCGCCCGGTGGTTGTTGACCACCACGCGGTCGACCTGGGCGCCCTTGAGCTGGCGGTCGATGGTGACGACGGGGATGCCCCGGGTGGTGAGCAGGTCGATGCGCGTCTTGGTGGCCGAGGCGGGTGAGAGCAGGACGCCGGCCATCTGCTCGGCGGCGGCCACCTCGAGGTAGCGGCGCTCCTTGTCGAGGTCCTCGTCGGCGTTGGCCAGGACGACCGAGTACCCCATCTGGCTGGCCGCGTCCTCGGCGCCGCGGACCATCGAGGTGAAGAACGGGTTCGTGATGTCGGAGATGATCACGCCGAGCACGGTGGTGGCGCGGGTGCGCAGGCCGCGGGCCTGGCTGTTGGGCCGGTAGCCGGTCGCGGCGACGGCGCTCAGCACCCGTTCCTTGAGCTCGGTCGAGACGCTCTCGGAGGTGTTGAGGACTCGGGAGACCGTGGCGGGGGAGACCCCGGCCAGCCTGGCCACGTCGCGGATCGTCACGGTCGTCATGTTCTCAGTCAGGTCCTCTGGGTCTTGACACCGTTCGGGAGCGTATCTAGGTTCGCGTCTGAAATCGATTCCGAAAACGTTTTCGGCGCTGGCCGATCTGCTCTGAAAACGATTTCAGGGGAACCCTACACGGAGGTTCAGCGTGGCGCGCATCGGGCTTCTCACCATGTCGGACGGCCGGGACTTCGTGGCCGGTGACATCGCCGAATTCGCCGGACGGGCCGAGGACGCGCTCGCGGCCGTCCTTGAGGACGCCGGTCACGAGGTCGTCAGGGCCCGCGAGATGATCTGGACGAACGAGCTGGCCACCACCGAGGCCAGGCGGGTGGCCGCGGTCCGGCCCGACCTGACGATCTTCCACTATCCGGTCTGGGCGTTCCCGCACTTCACGATGCTGGCCGCCGAGTCGACGCCGGGGCCGCTGCTGCTGGCGGGCAACATCGATCCGCAGCAGCCCGGGATGGTCGGGATGCTGGCGGGGGGCGGGGGCCTCGACCAGATCGGACGCGTCCACGCCCGGGTCTGGGGCGACCCCGCCGACATCAAGGACCAGATCCTCGCCCAGGTCAGGGCCGCGGGCGCGGTCAGCGGCCTGCGCGGCTCGACCTTCGGCCGGATCGGCGGGCGCCCGATGGGCATGTACACCGCCGTCGCCAACACCGACCAGTGGATGAAGCAGTTCGGCGTCGACGTCGAGGAGATCGACCAGTGGGAGATCGTCCGGCGGTCGGAGAATCCCGACCGGCTCCGGGTGGCCGCCGGACGCCAGTGGCTGGAGAAGCACGGCAACGTCCACTACGACGGCAAGCAGCTCACCCCCGAGCTGCTCGAACGCCAGATCGCCTCGTACTACGCCATGCGCGAGCTGATCGAGGAATGGAACCTGGACTTCTCCGGGATCAAGGGCCAGCCGGAGCTGACCACGCACTTCGCCACGATGGACATCACCGAGGCGTTCCTCAACGACCCCTACGACTGGGAGGGGCCCAAGGCCACCCACGTCACCGCGACCGAGGCCGACATGGACGGCGCGCTGACGATGCAGATCCTCAAGCTGCTGACCGGCGACCCGGTCCTGTTCGCCGACGTCCGGCACTACCACGCCGGCAAGGACGTCTGGGACCTGTGCAACTCCGGCCAGCACGCCACCTGGTACGCGGCGCGCTCGGACGACCCGGCCGAGAACCTGGCCAGGACGCACTTCTACCCCGAGGTGTTCTTCTTCCCGGCGGGCGGCGCGTCCGTCCACCACATCGCCGCCCCGGGTGAGGCCACGTTCGCGCGGCTGACCCGCAGGGACGGCCGGTACCGCATGCACGTGATGCGCGGCGACTTCGAGTCCTACGACGCCGCGACCAACGAGGCGATGGCGCGCCAGTCGACCTTCGAGTGGCCGCACGCGTTCACCCGGCTGCGGGTGGGGCCCGAGGAGTTCCTGACCAGGTTCGGCTCGAACCACATCCATGCCGTCCCCGGTGACCACGTGGACGAGCTGCGCACGGTGTGCACCCTGCTGGACGTCGACTTCGAGGGCTTCGGCGACGAGCTGCGCGGAGAGCGGTCGTGAAGCGCGCGGCCCTGGCACTCCTGGCGCTCGGCGCCACGCTGCTCCCGGCCGCCCCGGCGGCCGCCGCCCCATCGGCCGCCGCCACGTCGGCCAAGGGCCCGGTCGGCTGGGACACCTACCGGCGCCTGGACCGCCTGCCCGAGCTGAGCCGGGGCGTGGACACCCGGCAGTTCTCCAGCTTCGACCGCGCGGGCGGCAACGAGGACGGCTTCGACGGCCGCCACGCCTGCCTGCGCACCTCGCCGCAGGGCTGCGTCATCGCCGAGCATTCGGGCGCGGGCGAGATCGGCGCGATCTGGTTCACCCGCGACGAGGGCGACGTCTCCAGGACCGGGAAGATCACCATCGAGCTGGACGGCCGGACGGTCGTCAGCGGCTCGCTCCAGGAGTTGGTGGACGGCAAGCGCGGCGCGCCCTTCGTCCATCCGCTGGTGGGCAACGCCGACCAGTCGTCGGGCGGGGTCTACATCGAGGTCCCGATGCCGTTCCGCCACTCGATGCGGGTCACGACCGAGCACAACCCGCTCTTCCAGCACGTCTCCTACCGCGCCTTCGCCGACGCCGAGGGCGTCAGGACGTTCGACCCGTCCGAGAAGGCCCTGGACGTCATCGAGCGGCTGCGCGCGGCGGGCGTCCGGGACCCCAAGCCGGACCTCCCCGGCGCCCGCACCAAACGAACCCCCCTGAAGATCAAGCCGGGCGGAACGCTCACCCTCGCCGACGCCCGGGGTTCGGGCCTGGTCTCGGCGCTGAACCTCACGATCCCCGAGGCCAGGCAGGTCAAGCCCGAACTGGCCGAGGACGAGGGACGCGCGTTCGGCCGCGACGGGTCCAGCGAGTTCACCGTGGCCGTCGACCCGGCCAACGAGGGCGTCCGGCTGACCCGGCGCCTGGACCCGATCATCGGCAACCAGGTCGCGGCCGTCACGGTCGACGGCCAGGACGCCGGACGCTGGCAGCCCAACCCCAAACCGGGCGCGGGCACCTGGCTGGAGCAGTCGATCGACCTCCCGGCGGCCCTCACCCGGGGCAAGTCCAAGATCACCGTCCGGAACGTGTTCGTCTCGTCCGACTTCGACTACAACGAGTTCACCTACTGGGCCGACAGCCGGGTGGACGGGACGCTCAAGCGCACCGACACCGTCGACGTGGGCGACGCGGCCGCCGAGTCCGCCCACGGTTACGCGATCAAGGGCCAGACCTGGAGCGGCACGCGCACCTACGCCTTCCCGCTCACCGCCGGGCAGCGCGAGACGCTGGACGCCACCCGCCGCCTGCTCCAGGGCCTGCGGCTGCGGATCTCCTTCGACGGCCGCCGCACGGTCGACTCCCCGGTCGGCGAGTTCTTCGGCTCGGGGCACGGCCTGGTGCCGGTGAACGCGCTGATGTACGGGATCGACGCGTCCAGGAGCGCGCTCACCTCGTGGTGGCCGATGCCCTATCGCGGACGCGCGACCGTCGAGCTCCACAACGGGTCCGACCGCGAGATCGGCGCGGGCACCGCCGCCGTCACCACCGCGCGCCGCGCCTGGACGCGCGACACCGCCTACTTCCGCACCGAGAGCCACGCGGGCCCGACCACGCCCGACCGCAACTGGACGTTCCTGCGCACCGCCGGGACGCGCGGCAAGTTCGCGGGCGTCACCCACACCATGGCCGGACGGCTCGACCGCAACTGGCTGGAGGGCGACGAGCGCGTGTACGTGGACGGCTCGCGCAGCCCGCAGATCCACGGGACCGGAAGCGAGGACTTCTACCAGGCGGGCTGGTACTTCAACCGCGAGACCTTCAACGCGCCCTTCCACGGCAACCCCGTCCACCAGACGCCGCCCACCGGGTGCGCGGACGGCAAGGACTGCACGGGCGCCTTCCGGCTCATGCTCGCCGACGCCGTCCCCTTCTCCAACGGTCTGGACTTCGGCATCGAGCACGGCTTCGTCAACGACGTGCCGGGCGACTACTCCTCCACCGCCTACTGGTACGGGCTCGACGGCGCGGGCGGCCGCGTCACCGACACCCTCACCGTCGGGGACGCCGCGAGCGAGGCCGCGCACGGCTACAAGGGCGAGGGCGAGCCGGTCCTGCTCCGCTCGGTCTTCGAGGGCGACTTCCGTGGCCCGACCGCGCTGGAGGCCAAGCACCGCGCCACCGCCACGCCCGTCACGTTCACCCTGAAGATCGACCCGTCCAACCGGGGAGTGACCCTCCGCCGCACCAGCGACCAGGGCGCCGCCCACCAGCGCGCCGCCGTCAGCGTGAACGGCCGGAGTCTGCCCGACTGGTACCAGCCGCTCGGCAACGCCACGCGGCGCTGGCTGGACGACTCCTACCAGCTGCCCGCCGCGCTGACGCGAGGCAAACGGTCCATCACCGTCACCCTGACCCCGGCGACGGGCTCCCCTGCGTGGTCGGCGGCGTCCTACTCCGCCCTGTCCCAGGGGTCGCGATGACGGAGGCGACCGAGCCGGTGCTGCGGATGCGCGGCATCGCCAAGAGCTTCCCCGGCGTGCGCGCGCTGTCTGGCGTGGATCTGAGCGTGCACGCCGGGGAAGTGGCGGCGCTCCTCGGGGAGAACGGCGCGGGCAAGTCCACGCTGATGAACGTCCTGGCCGGGGTGCACGCCGACTACGAGGGCGAGATCGAGGTGGCGGGCGAGCGGGTCGGCATCCACTCGCCCCGCGACGCCCGCCGCCACGGCATCGCGATGATCCACCAGGAGCTCAACCTGGTGCCCGAGCTGTCCATCGCCGACAACCTGTTCCTCGGCCGCGAGCCGCGCACCCGGCGCGGCACCCTCGACCGCCGGGCGATGGAGGCGCGCACCGCCGAGCTGCTGGCGGGCCTGGGCCTGGACCTGCCGCCGCGCAGGCCGGTGCGCCGCTGCCGGATCGCCGAGCGCCAGCTGATCGAGGTGGCCAAGGCGCTGCTGGGCGACGTACGCATCCTGGTCATGGACGAGCCCACCTCCGCGCTGGCCGACGCCGAGGTCAGGCGGTTGTTCCAGGTGATCGCCGACCTGTCCGGACGCGGGGTCGGCGTCATCTACATCTCGCACCGGATGGAGGAGCTGGAGGAGATCGCCGACTCGGTGACCGTGCTGCGCGACGGCGCCTACATCGGCCGCCGCGACATGGCCGGAACCAGCCGGGACGAGCTGATCTCGATGATGGTCGGCCGTCCGCTCGGGGAGCTGTTCCCCCGGGAGGACCGGGAGGAGGCCGACGACGACCGGGACGAGCGCCTCGTCGTCGAGGGCCTCACGCTGGCGCCCGCCACCGGCGCCGACGACCTGCGCCGCCCCCTGCACGGCATCGACCTCACGGTGCGGGCGGGCGAGATCGTCGGGCTGGCCGGGCTGATGGGCGCGGGCCGCAGCGAGGTGCTGGAGTCCCTCTACGGCGTGCACGGCGCGGTGGGCGGGCGGATCCTGCTGGACGGCGAGCCGTACCGCCCGCGCACGCCCGCCGCGGCGATCCGCCGGGGGCTGGCCCTGGTCGCCGAGGACCGCAAGGCGCAGAGCCTCGTGCTCGGCAACACCGTGGCGTTCAACACCAGCCTCGCCGCCCTGGGCCGCTACACCCGCTTCTCCCGGGTCAACCGGCGCAAGGAGCGGGCCGCCGTCGCCGGAATCGTGGACGACCTGAGAGTCAAGGCGTCCTCCCAGGACACGGTCGTCGGCACGTTGTCCGGCGGCAACCAGCAGAAGGTCGTGCTGGGCAAGTGCCTGCTCACGCGACCAACCGTGCTGCTGATGGACGAGCCCACCCGGGGGATCGACGTCGGCGCCAAGGCCGAGATCCACGCGCTGATGAGCCGCCTGGCCGCGGACGGCACGGCCATCCTCGCGGTCTCCTCCGAGCTGCCCGAGCTGATCGCCATGTGCGACCGGATCCTCGTGCTGTGCGAGGGGCGGCTCACCGGCGAGTTCCACCGCGACCCGGCGCGGGGCCCCGAGGCGACCCAGGAGGCGATCCTCGCCGCGGCCATGGACCGGGAGGCCGTCACCGACCCGCGCACCGTCACCCAGCTCCAGGGAACCACCTCATGAAGCGACTCTCGATGCCCCGCGGCCTGCCGGCGCTGGGCTCGCTCCAGGGCTATGTCGGCCTGGCGCTCGTCCTGCTCCTCGGCATCGTCACCAAGGGGGACGTGTTCCTCAGCGAGGCCAACCTGACCGACTCGGTCGGCGCGTTCGCCTCCCGGGGCATCCTGGCGATCGGCGTGACGCTGGTCATCATCACCGGCGGCATCGACCTGTCGGTCGGGTCGCTGCTGGGGATCTGCTCGATGACCTCGGCGATGCTGCTGGTCGACCACGGCATGTCGCCGTGGGAGATCCTGCCGCTCAGCATGATCGTCGGCGCGTTCTTCGGGTTCCTCAACGGCGTCGGCACCACCTGGCTGCGCATCCAGTCGTTCGTGATGACGCTGGCGATGCTCTCGATCGTGCGCGGCCTGGACCGGCAGCTGAGCGACAACGTCAGCGTCGGCACCCAGGTCATCGGGCCGGACGGCAAGACCTCCGCCGAGTCCGAGGCGTTCGCCAACTTCGGGACGCCGGGCAACAACGTCCTGGAGGGCTTCCCGTTCATGCCGGACGGGATCTACTACCCGGTGCTGGCCCTGGTCGTCGCGACGGTCGTCTTCCACCTGATCCTGTCGCGCACCAAGTTCGGGCGGCACGTCTACGCGGTCGGCGGCAACCCGACCGCGGCCCGGCTGTCGGGCGTGAACGTGACGATGGTGACCATCGCGGTGTTCACGCTCTCGGGCATGCTGGCCGGTTTCGCGGGCCCGATCGACGCCGCCTACAGCGCCTCGGCCGACCCGCAGGCGGGGTCGTCCTACGAGCTGGACGCCATCGCCGCCGCCGTCATCGGCGGCGCGAGCCTGGCGGGCGGGCGCGGCACGATCATCGGCACGCTGGTCGGCGCGCTGATCCTCACGCTCCTGGACAACGTGCTCGGCCTCAACGCGGTCAGCGACAACTGGCAGCTGGTCATCAAGGGCCTGATCGTCGTGGTGGCGGTCGTGCTCCAGCGGCCCGGATTCTTCTCCGGCCTTCTCACCCCCTTCAAGAAGCTCAAGGGAGAACAGTCATGAAAGCCGTCCGTCCGATCGGGGCCGTCTCCGCCGCGCTCCTCGCCACGGCGCTGGCCGCCGGGTGCAGTTCCAAGACCGAGCCCGCCGGGGAGAAGAAGGACAAGAGCTCGTTCACCGTGGGCTACTCGCAGTCCAACAACGCCGAGCCCTACCGCGCGCAGCTGAACCTCCAGCTCAAGCACTTCCTGAAGAAGTACCCCGACATGAAGCTGCTGCCGATCGCCGACGCCAAGCAGTCCAACGCCACCCAGATCAGCCAGGTGCAGCAGTTCGTGACCCAGAAGGTCGACGTCCTGATCGTCTCCCCGACCGAGCCCGCGCCGCTGACGGCGGCCGTCGCCCGCGCCTGCCAGGCCAAGATTCCGGTGATCGTGCTGGACCGGACGGTCAACACCGACTGCTACACCTCCTTCATCGGCGGCGACAACTACGACATCGGCAAGAAGGCGGGGGAGACGGCCGTCAAGGCGCTGCCGAACGGCGGCGACGTCGTCGAGCTGCGCGGGCTGCTGTCGACCCAACCGCAGATCGACCGCGACAAGGGCTTCCGCGACGCCATCAAGGCCAACCCCAAGATCAGGATCGTCGCGGACCGCGAGGCCAAGTGGCTCAAGGAGGCCGCGACGCCGGTCATGCAGCAGTGGCTGACCAAGTACCCCAAGATCGACCTGGTGTACGCGCACAACGACCCGATGGCGCTGGGCGCCTACCTCGCGGCCAAGGGCAAGGGACGCGACAAGCAGATCAAGTTCATCGGCATCGACGGTCTGGCCATCCCCGACGGCGGCATCCGCGCCGTCCAGCAGGGGCAGCTGTACAGCACCTACGTGTACCCGACCGGGGCGAAGGAGGCCGCCGACACCGCCTACGCCATCACCCACGGCAAGCAGGTGAGCAAGAAGCAGGTGCTCCCGACGGCCGAGGTCACCCCGCAGAACGCGCCAGGGTTGTACCAGCAGTTCGACATGTCGGGCAAGGTCGGCTGAGAACGACCCGTACTCGCGCAAAGGCAGGGAGGCAGCGCGGTGGACCTACTCCTCGGTGTGGACATCGGCACGTCGAGTTCCAAGGGCGTGCTCGTCGCGCCGGACGGGCGGATCGTCCGGTCGGCGGTACGCGAGCACGCGGTCTCCAGCCCCCGCCAGGGCTGGGCCGAGCACGACGCCGAGGACGTGTGGTGGCGCGAGTTCGCCGCGATCGCCCGCGAGCTGTCCGGCGGGCCGGACGGACGGGTCGCGGCGGTCGGGGTGAGCGGCATCGGGCCCTGCGCCCTGCCCGCCGACCCGTCCGGCAAGCCGCTGCGGCCCGCGATCCTCTACGGCGTCGACACCCGGGCCACCGCCGAGATCGCCGAGCTGACCGAGCGCTACGGCGCCGAGGAGATCCTCGACCGGGCGGGCTCGGCGCTCAGCTCCCAGGCGGTCGGGCCCAAGCTGGCCTGGCTGCGGCGCCACGAGCCCGAGGTCTGGGCCATGACGCGGCGGCTGCTGATGTGCAGCTCCTACCTCGTGCAGAAGCTGACGGGCGAGTACGTCCTCGACCATCACTCGGCCAGCCAGGCCACCCCGCTCTACGACAGCCGCGAGCACGCGTGGATCACCGAGTGGGCCGGGGAGATCGCCCCCGGGTTGCGGCTGCCGAGGCTGGCCTGGCCCGGCGAGGTCGTCGGGACCGTCACGCTGGAGGCCGCGGAGCCGACCGGGCTCCGGCCCGGCGTCCCCGTGATCGCCGGGACGGTCGACGCCTGGGCCGAGGCCGCCAGCGTCGGCGTCACCGACCCCGGCGACGTCATGGTCATGTACGGCACCACCATGTTCCTGGTGGAGGTGCTGGCCGAGCGGCGCACCTGGCCGACGCTCTGGGGCACCGTCGGCGTCGAGCCCGGCACCTACAACCTGGCGGCCGGGATGGCCACCTCGGGCGCGATCACGTCCTGGCTGCGCGACCTGACCGGCGAGACCTACGACGCGCTCACCCGGGAGGCCAGGGACGCCGGAGCAGGCGCCGAGGGCCTGCTGATGCTGCCCTACTTCGCCGGCGAGCGCACCCCGATCTTCGACCCCGACGCGCGCGGCGTGGTCGCCGGGCTCACGCTGCGGCACGGGCGCGGGCACCTGTACCGGGCCGCGCTCGAAGCCACCGCCTACGGGGTGCGCCACAACCTGGAGACCATGCGCGAGGCGGGCGAGAGCGGCGCGTCCCGGCGGCTGGTGGCCGTCGGCGGCGGGACGAGCGGCGGCCTGTGGACGCGGATCGTCTCCGACGTCACCGGCCTGGAACAGGTGCTGCCCAGCGTCACCGTCGGCGCCTGCTACGGCGACGCGCTGCTGGCCGCGCGGGCCGTCGGCCTCGCGGAAGGGGAGTGGAACCCGCCCCAGGACGTCATCAAGCCCGACCCGGACGCCACCGAGCAGTACCAGGCCCTATACGGCCTCTACCGGGACCTGTATCCCGCCACCCGCGACATCAGCCACGCCTTGGCCCGCCGTCAATGAACTCGGTGGGCAGCGCGGGCTCACCGCGCGAGAGCTGCAACGCGGTCGGCGGCAGCTCCGCCACCGCCGCGCGATGGCGTTCCCTGGCCGCCTCCAGCGGCTCACGGCCGACCACGGCACCCTGCTCGACCAGCGGGATCTGCAACACGCGGTCGCGGGGCCCCGGCGTGGGCTCCCCGGTCGTCACCAGCTCGGCGTAGGCGCCGCCGTGCGCGTCGACCCGCCGGACGGCCGACTTGCGCCCGCCCCGGCTCGGCTTGCCCACCGAGCGCTTGGCGACCGGCCGCATCGGCGCGTCCTCCTCGGGCCCGTCCGCGCGCGCGACCAGCTTGTAGACCAGCGAGGCCGTGGGGGCGCCCGAGCCGGTGACCAGCGAGGTCCCCACGCCGTAGCCGTCCACCGGCGCGGCGGCCAGCGCGGCGATGCCGAACTCGTCCAGGTCGCCGGTCACCATCACCCGGGTGTCGTGCGCGCCGAGCGAGTCGAGCTGCGCCCGCACCCGCCGCGCCATCACGCCGAGGTCGCCGCTGTCGATGCGGACCGCGCCCAGCGACGGGCCCGCCAGCTCCACGGCCGTCCGCACCGCCCGCTCGACGTCGTAGGTGTCGACCAGCAGGGTGGTGCCCTCGCCCAGCGAGGCCAGCTGCGACTCGAACGCGTGCCGCTCGCTGTCGTGCAGCAGCGTGAACGCGTGCGCGGCCGTCCCCGCCGTCGGGACGCCGTAGCGGCGTCCGGCCTCCAGGTTGGAGGTGGTGGTGAACCCGGCGACGTAGGCGGCCCGCGCCGAGGCGACGGCCGCCAGCTCGTGCGTCCGCCGCGACCCCATCTCGATCAGCGGCCGGTCCTGCGCGGCCTGCGCCATCCGCGACGCGGCCGAGGCGATCGCGCAGTCGTGGTTGAGGATCGACAGGACGAGCGTCTCCAGCAGCACGGCCTCGGCGAACGTCCCCTCGACGACCAGGATCGGCGAGTCGGGGAAGTAGCAGTCGCCCTCGGCGTAGCCCCAGACGTCGCCGGAGAACCGGTACTTCGCCAGCCACTCGGCGGCGGGCTCGTCCACGACCCCGCGCGAGGTCAGGAACTCCAGCGTCGCCGCGTCGAAGGTGAACGCCTCGATGGCGTCCAGCAGCCGTCCGGTGCCCGCGACCACCCCGTACCGCCGTCCGGCCGGGAGATGCCGGGCGAAGACCTCGAAGACGGCGCGCCGGTCGGCCGTCCCGCTGTGCAGGGCGGCCTTCAGCATGGTCAGCTCGTACTGGTCGGTCAGCAGCGCCGTGGTCTCAGCTTGGTGCACAAGTGGAAACCCTACGGCCCGGCCATGCACCATGGACGGGCAGCCCGCCGCGCCGGGGCGGGCGAGGTTCGTCCCGGATGTGCCGGGCACGCCCGATCCCTCACGGGTGGGCTGGGGCGAATAGCATTTGGGTTGGTGGGCGCACCCGAGACAGCGGGGGAGGGGACGATGGGCACAGCACCCGCGCCGGTCGAGCTCGATCGGCCCGACGTCGGCGAAGACCAGAGTCCTGACCGGCCCTGGATCGCACTGGTCTGGAACGACCCGATCAACCTCATGTCCTACGTCACGTACGTGTTCCAGACCGTGTTCGGCTATTCCAAGGCCAAGGCCGAGAAGCTCATGCTCGACGTGCATCACAAGGGCCGCGCGGTGGTGGCCAACGGCACCCGCGAGGAGATGGAGCGCGACGTCGAGATCCTGCACTCCTACGGCCTGTGGGCCACCGTCAAACGAGACGACTGAGGCCCGATGACCAACGCGAACACGACCGGGGCCGCATGAGCACGGTGAAGAAGAGCCGCAAGGGCGTCGTGCTCCGGCTGGAGGCCGAGGAGGCGGCGCTCGTCCGGGCGCTGATGGAGCAGTTGCTCGAACTGCTCGGCTCCGAGGAGAAGGACGGCGGCGACGCGCCGGACGAGCTGGCCTCGATGGGCATCGCGGAGAACGCCGAGAAGTCCGACGACCCGGTCCTGGCGCGGCTGTTCCCCGACGCCTACCGGGAGGACGGCGAGGCGGCCGGGGAGTTCCGCCGCTACACCGAGATGGGCCTGCGCGACGGCAAGCGCGAGGCCGCCGAGACGGTGCTCGGCGTGCTCGACGGCGTCACCTCTGGCGGCCTGAACGCGGTGCTCGACCCCGGGCAGGCGCAGGCCTGGCTGAAGTCGCTCAACGACGTGCGGCTCGCGCTCGGCACCCGCCTCGACATCACCGAGGAGTGGTACGAGGAGGCCGAGGGCCTCGACCCGCGCGACCCGCGCACGGCCATGTTCGCGGCCTACGACTGGCTGACGATGCTCCAGGAGAGCCTGGTCCGCGCCGTCTGGTGACGACGCTCCCGGCGAGGCGCTGACCGTAACCGGTCAGCGCCCGAGATCATCACTCAATGTCCTGACCTCGTCGCGTTCAGTGGTCATAATCGACGGTGTCCCGGGGGCAATTCAGGGCGCGCCGCGAGCGGGCCCAGACGCGAGGGGAGACCCGCATGGCGACTCCGTCCGTGGGCAAGGCTGTCGGCCAGATGCAGTTCGGCGACCACCTCTGCCTCTCCTACGACAACGCCGAGGAGCGCCAGGCGATCCTCGGCACCTACGTGCGGGACGGCCTGGCCGCCGACCACAAGATCATCTATCTCTCGGACGAGGACCCGCCCGACGCCGTCCTGGGCTGGCTGGGCGCCGCGCCGCAGGCCGCCGGGCTCGACCTCGAAGGGGCCATGGACAGCGGCCAGTTCGCCGTGCGCACCGCCGAGGAGGCCTACATGGCCACCGGCAGGTTCGACCCCGACGAGATCATCGCGCTGTTCGGCACCGAGATCGACATGGCCCTGGTCCAGGGGTACAAGGGCGTCCGCGTCACCGGCGAGGAGACCTTCTCCCTGCGCGGCTGGCCCGGCACCGACCGGTTCGCCGAGTTCGAGCGCAAGATCGACGAGGTGTTCCGCACCTCGGAGGTCAACGCCATGGCGATCTGCCAGTACGACCGCCGCTGGTTCGACCGGCCCCGGCTGGAGCGGCTGGAGTCCTACCACGTCGACCGGGTCAGGGCGAACGACCTGTACGACGACGGCGTCCTGCGGGTCGCCCCGATCTTCGCCCCGCCGGGCCTCGCGCTGGCCGGGACGGTCGACGCCGGCACCCGCGCGGCCCTGGGACGGGCGCTGGGCTCCCTCCCCGGCGAGGTGGGGCTGGTCTGCCTCGACCTGGCGGGCCTCGGCTCCTGCGACGAGGAGGGTCTGCGGATCATGGTCAGGGACGGCCGGACGAGCGACGGCCGCCAGCGCCAGCTGCTGCTGCGGGCCGTCCCCCCGGCCATCGCGGGGACGCTCCGCGACCTCGGCCTGGCCGACCGTCCGGGGGTCTCGCTGGAGGAGAACACCGGCTGAAACCGGCCGTCCGTCCGGCGGGCCGATTGGTTAGATTGGCGGCGGAGGCACGGCCACCCCGTTCCACGGATCGCGCGAGATCCCGGAGGAGGCTCACCATGACCTCGGGCCTCGATCATGGCGTTCCGCCCGGACCCCACCGGGCACCCCCGACGCCTGTCGGAGCCATGGCGTTCGGCGATCACCTCTGCCTGCCCTACGACGGCGAAGAGGAGCGCGACGCCGTCCTTCGGGCCTACATCGGCGTCGGTTTCGACCTCGGCCACCGGATCCTGCTGCTGGCCGGGGACGACGGCGCGGCCGACCGGCTCCCGATCGCCGCGGCGGCCCGGCGGGCGGCGCTGGCCGACGGCTCCTTGGTCGTGCGGGCCGGCCCGCCCGGCGACGCCGAGGCCGCCCGCGCCCTCCGCGCGGGCTTCACCGGGCTGCGCGTCATCGGCGACACCGCGCTCGCGCTGCGCGGCTGCGTCCCCGGCTGCCCGCCGCACACGATGATGATCTGCCCGTACGACCGGCGCTGGTTCGACGAGGGACGGCTTCTGCTGCTGGAGGACGCCCACCAGGGCCGCGTCCGGGTGGACGACCTGTACGACGACGGCGTGCTGCGCGTCACGCCGACGCACGCGCCGCCCGGGCTGCGCCTGGCCGGGGCCCTCGACGAGTCCACGCTGCCCGGGCTGCGCGAGGCGCTGTTCGGCGTCCCCGGGGGCCGGTCGCACTTCTGCCTCGACATCGCCGAGCTGGAGTTCTGCGACATGGAGGGCCTGCGGGTGCTCATGGGCGCGGGCCTGGCGCCCTCCGGGCTCGACCGCCAGGTGATCGTTCGCGGCGCGCCGGGGTATCTCGGTCTCATGATGCGCATCGCCGGGTGGGAGTCGGTGCCCGGAGTCGTCCTGGAGGAGGCGGTCTGATGAACGCCCGCGGCGGGACTTCCCTGACGACCCTGAACGGCCGCGACGTCCTGGCCCACCAGGCGCTGCTGTACGGGTCGTCCCGCGAGCTGGCGGCGGTGGCCGTGCCCTACCTGCGCGAGGGCGTGTTGAACGACGAGGCCGCGATCGCGGTCGTCCCGGAGTCGCGGGCCGGGACGCTGCGGCGCCAGCTCGGCGCGCAGGCCGCCCGGCGGGTGGAGTTCATCGACGCGTCCGAGTGGTTCTCGGGGCCGATGCGGTCGCTGGCGGGCTATCTCGACCGCGCCAGGACCGACTGGTGGCCGCGCGGATGGCTGCGGCTGCTGGCCGAGCCGGAGTGGCGCGGGCGCACCCCGCTGGAGGTCTGCGAGTGGAAGCGCCACGAGGCGCTGCTGAACGTCGCCTTCGCCGGGACGCCGACCACGATCCTTTGCGCCTACGACCGGTCGACGCTGCCCGCGCACGTCCTGGCCGACGCGGCGCGCACCCATCCCGAGCTCGTCGACGACCGGGGCCCGCGGCCCAGCGGCCAGTTCACCGACCCGGCCGACTTCTACGCCGAGTGCAACGCCGGGCCGCTTCCGGCCGCGCCCGCCGACGCCGCCGCGCGCGCCTTCGCCAGCGGCGAGCTGCCCATGATCAGAACCTTCCTGACCCGCGAGGCCGCCCGCCACGGGCTGCCGCACGACCGCTCGCTGCCCTTCGTCCTGGCCGCCAACGAGGTCGCCACCACGATCATCAGGGAGGGCGGCGGGAAGGGCTCGCTGTGGGTGTGGGCCGAGCCGGGCGAGCTGCTGTGCGACCTGCACGACCCGCGGCTGCGCATGGAGGACGCCTTCCTCGGCTGCCTGCCGCCGCGCGGCAACCGGCGGATCGAGGCCGCGATGTGGGCCGTCCGGCGGCTGTGCCACATCGTGGAGATCCGCTCCGGCGCCGAGGGCACCCTGATCCGGATGCACGTCACACTGCCCTGAGCTGGGACGGGCGGTATCTTCGGGTTCATGCTGACGATCGAGCGTGCCCTGGTTGACCTGATCGTCGCGCACGCGCGCGCCGACCACCCCGACGAGGCCTGCGGCGTGGTCGCGGGCGCGCTCGGGTCCGACCGGCCCACCAGGTTCGTGGCGATGACCAACGCCGAGCGTTCCCCGACGTTCTACCGTTTCGACTCGCTGGAGCAGCTCATGGTCTGGCGGGAGATGGACGACCGCGACGAGGAGCCGGTGGTGATCTACCACAGCCACACGGCCACGGAGGCCTACCCCTCGCGCACCGACATCT
This sequence comes from Spirillospora sp. CA-294931, assembly GCF_050946795.1. Lineage (GTDB taxonomy): Bacteria > Actinomycetota > Actinomycetes > Streptosporangiales > Streptosporangiaceae > Spirillospora. The sequence goes on along the minus strand of NZ_CP192006.1, from coordinate 7,487,447 downwards.
CCTATGCCGCCGAGCCCAACGCCCATTACGTGCTGGTGTCCACGCGGGACGAGCACGAGGTCGAGTTCCGCTCGTACCGGATCGTGGACGGCGTGGTCACCGAGGAGGAGGTCGCCGTGGTCGACTCCTACGCGGCGGCCGGCTGACCGGTCGCCGGGCCCGGCTCCGCTACGGATCGGTAAACTGGTGGTATGGAGATGATCGCCCTGTCTCCCGTGCAGAGCTTCCTGTTCGGGCATTCGCGCGCCGAGGTCGTCTACGACTGTCGGTGAGGCGCTGTCTCGCCTGGAATTTCGCCGTGGCCCCGCCGGTTGTGATGCGGGGAACGGCGCCCGAACGAACCCCTGTTAGGAGATCATCGCGATGGCGATCGAGGTCCGGATCCCCACGATCCTGCGCAACCTCACCGACGGCGCCAAGGCCGTCGAGGGCAAGGGCGGCACGCTCGACGAACTGTTCACCGACCTGGACGTCCGGCACCCCGGTCTGCGCGACCGGCTGGTCGACGGCAAGGGCCTGCGCAAGTTCGTCAACGTCTACCTCAACGACGAGGACGTTCGCTTCCTCGGCGGGCTGGAGACCGAGGTCTCCGACGGTGACAACGTCACCGTGCTGCCCGCCGTCGCCGGCGGCTGAGCATCGGATCCCGTGCCCATGCGATTCGACTCGCTGCTCGACTCCCTAGGCCGCACCCCTCTGGTCGGCCTGCCCCGGCTGTCGCCGAGCCCCGAGGTGCGGCTGTGGGCCAAGCTCGAAGACCGCAACCCGACCGGTTCGGTGAAGGACCGTCCCGCCTTCAAGATGATCGACCAAGCGGAGAAGGACGGCCTTCTCACCGAGGGCTGCACGATCCTCGAACCCACCTCCGGCAACACCGGCATCTCGCTGGCCATGGTCGCCAAGCTCCGCGGCTACCGCATGGTCTGCGTGATGCCCGAGAACACCTCCGCCGAGCGGCGCCAGCTCCTGGAGATGTGGGGGGCGCGCATCATCCCGTCCCCGGCGGCGGGCGGGTCCAACGAGGCCGTCCGGCGCGCCAAGAAGCTGGCCGAGGAGAACCCCGACTGGGTGATGCTCTACCAGTACGGCAACGAGGCCAACGCGCTGGCCCACTACGAGACGACCGGGCCCGAGATCCTGGAGGATCTCCCCTCGGTCACGCACTTCGTGGCCGGGCTCGGCACCACCGGGACGCTGATGGGCGTCGGACGGTTCCTGCGCGAGCGGGTGCCCGGCATCAAGATCGTCGCGGCGGAGCCCCGCTACGGGGAGCTGGTCTACGGGCTGCGCAACATCGACGAGGGCTTCATCCCCGAGCTCTACGACGACTCGGTGCTGACGACCCGGTTCTCGGTCGGGTCGGCCGACGCGCTGCGCCGCACCCGCGAGCTGCTGGAGCAGGAGGGGATCTTCGCGGGGATCTCCACCGGCGGTGCCCTGCACGCCGCGATCGGGATGGCGAACAAGGCGGTCAAGGCCGGTGAGCGGGCCGACATCGCCTTCGTCGTGGCCGACGGCGGCTGGAAGTACCTGTCGACCGGGGCCTACGGCGGCACCCTCGAAGAGGCCGAGGCACGCCTCGAAGGCCAGCTCTGGGCCTGATTCTCGTCCGCCTCCCCGTCTCCCCTCGCGGGCGGCGGGGAGGCTAGGGTGCATTGGAACGGCATTCTAGAGGGCGCGGGAGTGTGCGGATGAGCAGGTTCGACGACGCGACGGCCGTCAAGCGGGTGGGCGAGGGCCGCTACGAGATCGACCTCGATCCCGCCTTCGGGTTCGCCGAGGCGATCAACGGCGGCTATCTGATGGCCGTGATGGCGCGGGCCGCCGTCGATGCCTCGCCGCACGAGCACCCCGTCGCGACCTGCGCGAACTTCCTGCGCGTGGCCCAGCCGGGACGCGCCGAGCTGATCGTCGACACCCGCCGGTCGGGCCGCACCGTGGCGGCGGCCACCGTCGCCCTCCTCCAGGACGGCCGCCCGCTCGTGGACGCCCTGATCACCACCGGCACCCTCGACCCCGCCGCCGCGCCCGACTGGACGGGCGAGCCGCCCCCGCCCATCCCCGCCTACGACGACTGCGTGGGCGTCGAGCCGGGCGAGAAGGAACGCGGCTTCGCCGACCACGTCGACATGCGCTTCGACCCCGCCACGATGGGCTGGCTCGACGGCGAGCCGACCGGAACCCCCGAGATGCGCGGCTGGTTCGCGCTGCGCGACCCGCACGAGCCCGACGCCTACGCGCTGGCCCTGGCCGTGGACGCGCTGCCCCCGGTGGCCCTGAACATGGGGGCCAAGGGCTGGTCGCCGACCGTCGAGCTCACCTGGCACATGCGGGCCGTCCCGGCCCCCGGGCGGCTGGCCGTCCACGGCGCCGGACGCCTGGTCACCGGCGGCTGGTTCGACGAGGAGGTCGAGGTCTGGGACTCGGCGGGGCGCCTGGTCGCCCAGAGCCGCCAGCTGGCCCGGGTCGGGCGCCGCCGCTCCGCCTCCTCCTCCTGACCGATTCGACCGCGTTTCAGGGGCGTGTCCGTGTGATGTACGACGCATGACGCGCCTTGAGCACGATTGGTCGCCTAGCCTTGTGCCCCATGTCAGCATCCGGTTGCCGGTCGGACCAGCCGATCGGAATCTTCGACAGCGGTTTCGGGGGCCTGACCGTCGCGCGCGCGGTCCTCGACCAGCTGCCGAACGAGCCCGTGCTCTACCTCGGCGACTCCGCCCGGCAGCCCTACGGGCCCCGGCCGATCGCCCAGGTGCGCTCGTTCGCCCTGGAGATGCTCGACCGGCTGGTGGACGAGGGCGTGAAGATGCTGGTCATCGCCTGTAACAGCGCCAGCTCCGCCATGCTCCGCGATGCCCGGGAACGCTACGAGGTCCCGGTCGTCGAGGTGATCAACCCGGCCACCCGCCGGGCCGCCCGCGCCACCTCCAACGGCCGCGTGGGGCTGATCGCGACCCACGCCACCGTGACCAGCCGGGCCTACGACGACGCCTTCGCCGCCGCCCCGCACATCGAGCTGACCAGCGTGGCCTGCCCCCGCTTCGTCGACTTCGTCGAGGACGGCGTCACGATGGGCGACGGGCTGCTCGCCGCCGCGCGCGAGTACCTCGCGCCGATCGTCGACGCGGGGTGCGACACCCTCATCCTCGGCTGCACGCATTACCCATTGCTGGCCGGTGTCATCTCGTATGTCGTCGGCGACGGGGTCACACTGGTCTCAAGTGCCGACGAGACCGCCAAGGACGTGTATCGCGTGCTGCAAGACCGGGAGCTGGCCCGCGCCGAGGCGACGTCCCCGCCCGCGCACCGGTTCCGCGCGACCGGTGACCCCGACGTGTTCGCCGTGCTCGGCCGCCGCTTCCTGGGGCCGGAGATCGGCCTGGTGGAGACCATCGACACCAGGGCACTGACCACCTGATTCCTCGGGAGAAACAAGAGGAGGAGTGAGCGTGCGGGTCACTGTGATCGGCTGCTCCGGCAGCTTTCCCGGTCCGGACAGCCCCGCGTCGTGCTACCTGATCGAGGCGGAGGGGTTCTCCCTGCTGCTCGATCTCGGCAACGGCGCACTCGGCTCCCTGCAGCGGTTCCATCCGCTGTACGACGTCGACGCGGTCTGCATTTCCCATCTCCACGCCGATCACTGCCTCGACCTGTGCGGGTACTGGGTGGCGCGCACCTACCGTCCGGACGGGCCGCTCCCGCGCATCCCCGTCCACGGCCCCGACGGCACCGCCCTGCGGATGGCCCGGGCCTACGATCTCGACCCCGATCCGGGCATGACCGGAACGTTCGATTTCCATAACCTGCGCCGCGGGCCCTACGACATCGGCCCGTTCCGGGTGACGACCGCGCTGATGCCGCATCCCGTCGAGGCGTACGCCTTCCGCATCGAGCACGGGGGACGCTCGGTCGCCTATTCCGGCGACACCGGCGCCGCGGCCGAGCTGGTCGACGTGGCCAGGGGCGCCGACCTCTTCCTGTGCGAGGCGTCCTTCCTCGAAGGGCCCGACCTGCCCGCCGACCTGCATCTCACCGCGCGGGAGGCGGGGGAGCACGCGGCCGAGGCGGAGGTCGGACGCCTGGTCCTCACCCATCTGGTCCCCTGGAACGACGCGGAGCGCTCGCTGGTGGAGGCCAAGTCCAGCGGCTACCAGGGCGAGATCGACCTGGCCCGCGTAGGCGCCGTCTACGACCTGTGACCGTGGACTAGGGTTGCTCGCATGGCCCGTCCCGATGATCGCGCACCCGACCAGCTCAGGCCCGTCCGTCTCCAGCGCGGATGGCTCGACCACGCCGAGGGCTCGGTGCTGGTGGAGTTCGGCGGCACCCGGGTGCTGTGCGCCGCGTCCGTCCAGGACTCGGTTCCCCGCTGGCGGCGCGACAGCGGTCTCGGCTGGGTCACCGCCGAGTACGCGATGCTGCCCCGCGCCACCAACACCCGCAACGACCGCGAGTCGGTCAAGGGCCGGCTCGGCGGCCGCACCCAGGAGATCTCCCGGCTGATCGGCCGGTCGATCCGGGCCTGTATCGACTTCAAGGCGCTCGGCGAGAACACCGTCCAGCTCGACTGCGACGTCCTGCAGGCCGACGGCGGCACCCGCACCGCCGCGATCACCGGGGCCTATGTCGCGCTCCACGACGCCGTGACCTGGATGCGCGGGCGCGGTCTTGTCAAGGGCGACCCGTTCGTCACCTCCGTCTCGGCGATCAGCGTGGGCGTGGTCGACGGCCAGCCCCGGCTCGACCTGTGCTACGAGGAGGACGTGGCCGCCGAGACCGACATGAACGTCGTGTGCACCGGCGACGGCCGCTTCGTCGAGGTCCAGGGCACCGCCGAGGGCGCCCCGTTCGACCGGTCCGAGCTGGACGCCCTGCTCGACCTGGCCGCCGGTGGCTGCGCCGACCTCACCCGCATCCAGAGCGAGGCCCTGGCGGGATGACCGGGCTCGTCCTCGCCACCCGCAACGCGGGCAAGATCGCCGAGCTGCGCCGGATCCTGGAGGTCCCCGTCGCCGGCCTGGAAGACTTCCCCGGCGCCCCCGAGGTCGCCGAGACCGAGCCGACCTTCGAGGGCAACGCCCTGCTCAAGGCGCGCGCGATCGCCGCCCACACCGGTCTGCCCGCCGTGGCCGACGACTCGGGCCTGTGCGTCGACGCGCTGAACGGGATGCCCGGCGTCCTGTCGGCCCGCTGGTCGGGGCGCTTCGGCCAGGGCGACAAGGACCGCGCCAATCTGGAGCTGGTGCTCGACCAGCTCGCCGACACCCCGGACGCGCGGCGCGGCGCCCACTTCGTCTGCGCGGCCGCCCTGGTGATCCCCGGCGGTGTCGAGCACTGCGTCGAGGGCCGGATGCACGGCCGCATCATCGCCGCTCCCCGGGGCGAGGGCGGCTTCGGTTACGACCCGGTCTTCGTCCCGGACGGCCACACCCGCACCAGCGCCGAGCTCACCGCCGAGGAGAAGGACGCGATCAGCCATCGCGGCCGCGCCTTCCGCGCCCTCGCCGAGATCATCCCGGGCGCGCTGGCCACCGCCCGCTGACCGATCCGAGAATTTTTCCGATCATGACAACCGGGGAGCGCGGGCCGGGGGTTTAAGGGGGTGTAGACGTTGTCTTCCCCCTAGGAGAGAAATGATCGACAAGGGTCGTCCGAGCCGCCGGCTGCTGGTCGCGGTCGCCGGAGCCGGAGGCACCGGGCTGCTGGCCGCGGGCATCTGGATCTCCTCCGCCGACGCCACGCAGTCCGTCCGCCAGGTCTCGGCCACGGGGGCGCCGAGACCCTCGACGGCTCCCGTCGAACCGACGCCCTCGCCGACCTGGTGCCCCACACCGACCAGGCCCACCGAGCCGCGGCCGACGCCCACGGCGAGCAAGCCCCCCAAGCCCAGGCCGTCCCCGACCAAGGTGCCGACGGCCAGGCCGACCCCGTCGAAGCCGCCCAAGCCGCGCCCGACCCCGACCAAGGTGCGGCCGACGCCGTCGAAGCCGCCGGCGGCGACCGAGGTGCCCCAATGGGAGGTCAAGCCGGCCAAACCGCCCTACCGCTGCGAGCTGGACGCGACCCCGTCGGCGACCCCCGTCCCGCCCGAGCCGACCGTGGCGCCGACCCCCATCCCCACGCGGCCCGCGGCGGCCGTCCCGCCCGTGAAGTAGGTGCGGGCTGTTCATGCTGAGCACTCAGGAGACCCGCGGTGCCGAGATCACGTTCGAGGAGTTCGTGACCGCCACCGCGGGTCGCCTGCTGCGCACCGCGATGTTCCTCGTCTATGACCGGCATCTGGCCGAGGATCTGCTCCAGGTCACCTACGAGCGCGTCGCCCGCAAGTGGAAACGGGTGTCGTCGGGCAACCCCGAGGCGTACGCGCGCAGGGTCCTGGTCAACCTCGCCATCGACGAGAACAAGAAGAGGTCGCGCCGGCGCGACCTTCCGGCCGGGACCCCGGCCGACCTCGAACGGCTGGCCGGCGGCCTCCAGGCGCCGGGCGCCCAGGCGGGGGAACTGGACGGTGTGCTGCGGGCGCTGCCTGCGATGCAGCGGGCCGTGGTGGTGCTCCGCTACTGGTGCGACCTGGGCGAGCACGAGATCGCCGAGGCGCTCGGCATCTCCCGGGGCACCGTCAAGAGCCACACCGCGCGCGCGATGGCCGCGCTGCGCGAGAACGTGAAGGAGGGCCGGGCACATGAACGATGAGCTCGAGACCCTGCTCAGGAACCACTACCGGCGGGCCGCCGACGAGATCCACGCCGACGGTGAGCTGGTCCGGCGCCTCCAGGACGCCGGTCCCCAGCGGCGGCCCGCCCGGCGGCGCTGGGCGCTGCCGATGGTCGCGGCCGGAGCGACGGCGGCCGTCGTCGTGATCGTGGCGCTGTTCCTCTGGCCGGGCCCGCGGCAGGAACGCGCGCCCAGGCCCGTGGCCCCGCCGTCGCGGACCGTCCAGCCGACGCCCATCGCCCCGTTGCCCACGTACCCGCCGTCCGGGGGGCTACCGCCGGTGTACCCGCCCGGTGTGCAGACCCCGTCGGCCACGCCCGAGGAGCCCACGCCCCTGCCCACCGGCGAAGCGACGCCGAGCCCCACCAAGCATCCCGAGTCGCCGCTTCCTTCGCATCCGTCGAACATCCGGCCCACCCCGTCGTCCACGCCGACGGAGCCCGCGCCGACGGGCTAGGGCTCAGGAGTCGCCGTAACTGAGGCCGGGGAGCATGTCCCAGCCGACGGCGTCCATGACCGTGCGCAGCTGGGGCGACATGCGGTCCAGGACGAGCCCGCCGCCGTCGGAGCGGCGGCCCGCGCGGTCGGCCAGCAGGTTGAGCGCGCCGAGGTCGATGAAGGACAGCCCGGACAGATCGAGATGGACGCTGGGATGGTTGCCGGCCATCAGCGGCGCCAGGGCCCGGTCGAGCACGGCGTGCCGCGACGCGTCCAGCTCGCCGCTCAGCGCCAGCCCGGGGGGACGGAACGTCCGCTCGATGCCGAGGACGGGGTCTTCGAACTCGGGGTCGGCGACCACCTGGACGCTGTGCGCGTTGCGCAGCGCGTCGAGCTCGTCCGGACGGCACCGGCCCCGGTCGAACTGGCAGATGGTGGTGACGCGGGTGCTGGGCCCGACCATCCGCTCGACCTGGCGCTCGCAGCCCAGCAGCTGCTCCAGGCCGTAGGGGCGGCGCACCGCCCAGGTCATCTCGGCGGTCACCCGGATGGGGCCGTGGGTCCGTCGCTCGGCCAGCTCGATCTCCTTGCCGAGCGTCTCCAGGATCGTGCGCGGGTCGAAGTGGCCGTCGGGACGCCGCGCGTCGTTCAGGGCGACGACCGTCAGCAGCCCGGACGGCACGCGCCCGGCCACGCCGGGCACGGGCGAGTCGATGGACGCGGCCAGGTAGACGACCTTCTCGCCGGCGCCCAGCCCGCCGCGGACGAAGGAGCCCACGACATGACGCCGCTCCTCCTCGTTGACGAACGGAAGCCAGGCATGGTCGCCGGGCCGCAGATCGCGGACCGCCCTCCTGACCGACCAGAGGGTGCCCATCTCGCTCTCCACCGCGCTCACCGGCCTACGAGGCGCGGTACGGGGCCGGCCGTGGCCCGGTCGCCGTCATCGGTCGCATCGGCTCGGTCAACGACGGACGCGGAGCCGGACGAACGTTCCGTCCCATCCCGCGCGCAGCTCCATCAGATCGACCAGCAGCCGGACCGTCCACAGCCCGAAGCCGCGCTGGAGCGCCGAGTCGGGCGGGATGTATCCGGTGAGCGAGCCCGAGTCGGGCCGCCAGTAGCCGTTGTCGCCGATCTCGCAGACCAGTTCGGGCCCATCGGGCCAGATCCACAGGCCGATCGGGGGGACGCCGTGGTTCAGCGCGTTGGCGGCCACCTCGTTCGCGGCGGTCACCAGGTTCTGCCCGGCCTGGCCCACCAGCCCGTGCGCACGGGCCCGCTCGCCGACGAACGAGCGCAGCGTGTGCAGGTCGTCGGACTCGATCGCCAGGTACTCGGTGCCGCGCGGGTGCTCGAAACGGAGCGTCCGGTCGCAGGCCGCGCCGAACAGCTGCGGGTCGACGTAGTCGCCGCTGTCGCGGGTGGGTCCGTCGCCCGCGACCACCATGGGGTGGGTGCGGCGCGCCTGGTCGAGCACCTCCGACGAGAGCGCGTCGCTGTCGTAGGGGCACAGCGCCCGCGCGCCGGAGTGGCGGAACACCACGTTGATCAGGGACTCGTAGCGCGCCCACTCCAGCCGCTCACGCGGCGTCTGGTCGCGCCAGACCGGCTCGGCCAGCGCGCACACGCGGCGGGGGCTCTTGGCGTCCACCAGCTCCTGGTAGGACTTCAGCGTCCGGACCGGATGCAGGTAGAACTCGGCCGAGTCGTAGAACTCGACCTCCTTCTCGCCGAAGATGTCGCGCAGGGCGGTCAGCCCCGGTTTCTGCACCACGGCCACGACCGCCTCGTCGCGCTCCAGGCCCGACCGCAGGAAGGGTGCGGCCCCCGCGAGGAAGTCGTCGGCTCCCGAGTACAGGAACGCCCGGTGCTCCAGTGTCATAGGGTCGCGCCGCTCCGATGTCATTTGGTCGCGCCTCCCGTGCCCGTCTCGCCGTTCTCCTGCCCTCGGGCCAGCCCGGGGAGCCGGTGCCAGCCGACCATCTGGATGACGTTCTCGACGTTGGACGAAAGATGGTCGAGGATCAGCGCGCCGCCGTCCGGCAGCGCGGTGGCGTGCTGGGAGAGCAGGTTCAGCCCGGCCAGGTCGATGAAGCCGAGCTCGGAGAAGTCCAGGTGCACCGCGCGCCGCACGCGCTGGAGGCGGACCAGCTCCTCCAGGAACGCGGTGTGGCGGACGGCGTCCAGCTCGCCCTCCAGCCGCAGGCCCGGCGGGTCGAAGGTGCGGGCGATCTTCAGCACCCCGTCGTCGTACTGGGGATCGGCCTCCACCAGGACCTCGTGTTTCGCGCGCAGGGCCGCGAGCTCGTCGGGCAGGCAGGCGTTGCGGTCGACCTGGCACAGCGCCATGGCCATGGTGCTGGGCGCGACCGCGTCGTCGAGATGGTGCTCGCACCCCAGCATCTGGGTCAGCGCGGCGCCGCCGGGCCTGCGCAGCAGCCAGGTGTAGTCGACGGTGAGGCGCGCGGCGCGAAAGCCCTCGTCGAAGGCCCGCTCGAACTCGCCCCGCAGCGTGGTGAGCATCAGGTCGGGGTCGAACCGGCCGCGGTCGTCCAGGCACGCCTTGGCCCTGGGGATGATCCGCAGCTGGCGGGACTCGGTGAAGCCGCACAGCGCCAGGCGCGACAGGGATCTCAGACCGGGCAGCCGCTCGGGCCGCGCGTCGGTGACGTAAACGACCTTCTCCTGGGTCTCCAGCGCCTCGGCGACGAACGGGCCGACGACGGTGTCGCGCTCTTCGGTGCCGCTGTAGGGCAGCCAGCCGTGGTCGCCCGGCCGGATGGCGCCGACGGGTCGCCTGGCGAACTGGATGTTGTCCATGCCCTGCCGATCGGGGTCGTTGCGGGTGGGTTCAGAGTACGCCGCTCGGGGGGAATTGGAAGCCGGTTGCATCGGGTCCCTCACGCTCTGTTGCTCGGCAGGGCGGCGGGGACGGCGGGCAGGCGCAACATCATCCGCACGACCGTCCCTCCGTCTCCGGTACGTATCTGGACGATCGAGCAGAGCAGCCGGACGGCCCACAGGCCGAACCGTCCCGGCCCCGCGGGGCGCGGCGGGACGAGCCCGTGCCCCGCTCCGCGCTCCCAGGCGCCCTTGTCCCTGACCTCGCAGACGAACGCCCGCTCGGCCGGGTCGACCCACATGCGCAGCAGGTAGGGCGGAGCGCCGTGGCGCAGCGCGTTGGTCATCACCTCGGTCACCGCGACCAGCAGCCGCTGGAGGTCCTCGTCGGGGAGCGGCGTGCGCCGGGCGAACTCGCTGACGTACGCCCGCAGCCAGTACAGGTCGGGGTTGTCGATCGGCAACTCGTCGGCCTCGGGCGGCGGGTCGGGAAGGGCGCCGTGGTCGCACTGCGCGCTGTAGGACCAGGGGTCGATGTAGTGGGGGTTCTTGAGGACGCTCGCGCCGCGCACCGATTCGGGGTGCGTCCGGCGCGCCGCGGCCAGGACGCCCGCGGGCAGCGAGCCCGCGTAGGCGCACAGGATGGCCGCGCCGGTGTCGGCGAACGTCACGTTGACCAGCGCCTCGAGGCGCTGCCACTCCCGCGTCTCCAGCGCGGTGCGGCCCGTCCAGGCGGGTTCGCCCAGGATTCGCAGTCGCCGTCCGCGGGAGGCGGCGGCCTCGGCGTCGCCGAGGCAGTCGGCGAGCGTGCGCGCCGGGTGGGCGTAGAAGTCGGCCGAGTCGACGAACTCCACCTCGTTCTCGGCCAGGCCGCCGAGCGCGTCGCGCAGGAGCAGCTCGCTGCCCATCGAGGTCACCGCGAGGACGCGGTCGCCCGCGGCGATGCCCTCGTGGAGGAAGGGGAGTGTCCCGGCCAGGAAACCGTCCATGCCGTCGTAGGGAAGCACGCGATGGGAGAAGGTTTCGCTCACGGTGCCCCACCTGCGTCGGTCTCGGTCCGGAAGAGCCCGTCCCGGCGGACGGACCAGACAAGACTAAGCCGCACCGGAACAGTTCGGGGAGGGCACGTTTTTCAGATGATGGACCCGAGCGTGCGCGGACGAGCACATGGCGTGCGAGTGAGGTCGGCGGGATTCGAACCCGCACTGGACGGCACCTAAAGCCGCTGTCTCTGCCGTTGGACTACGACCCCGACACCGGAATCATGGCTTCCGGCCGGCCACGGGCACCATCGATTATTCCAGGCGGGTCACACCGCGAGATCGCGGCGCAGCCGCTCGACGTGCCCGGTGGCCTTCACGTTGTAGTAGGCCTTGTCGACCTTGCCCTCGGCGTCGATCACGAAGGTCGAGCGGATGACCCCGACCACGACCTTGCCGTAGAGCTTCTTCTCGCCGTAGGCGCCGTACGCGCGCAGGGTCTCGGTGTCGACGTCGGACAGCAGCGGGAAGGTCAGGCCCTCCTTCTCGCGGAACTTGGCCAGCTTGGCGGGCTTGTCGGGGGAGACGCCCACGACGGTCACGCCGGCCGCCTCGAACTCGGGGAGGCCGCTTTGGAAGTCGACCGACTCCTTGGTGCAACCGGGGGTCATCGCCGCGGGATAGAAGTAGAGGACGACCCTCTTCCCGCGCAGGGACGCCAGCGTGACGGGGTTGCCGTCGGCGTCGGGGAGCTCGAACTCGGGGGCGACATCGCCGGGCTGCAACCGCTCGGACACCAGGGCCCGCCTTTCTGTCGGATGGTCGGGTCCAACCTACCGTCTGGGGTCGTGCGGGCGTTTCGGAGGCAGACCTGCAAGACTGTGCGGATCATGCGTCGCTGAGCCCCAGAACGATAGGAACACGGCATGGCTGACAGGTCCCGCGACCCGGAGGCGCTGGAGCGTGAGATCGAGCGCACCCGCCGGGAGCTGGCGCTGACCATCGACGAGCTCGCGGACCGGGTCAACCCCAGGAACGTGGCGCACAAGGGCATGGAGCGCCTGAAGGAAGAGGCGGGTCAGGTCGCCAAGACGGTCAACACGATGATCGCGCCCCCCGACAAGGACGGGGAGCCCGACCGCCGGATCCTGCTCGCGGGAGTCGGGGTCGCGGTGGCGGTCACCGCGCTGGTCGTCTGGAGACGCAAGCGCCGCTGAGAGGCAGGGAGGCGCCGGTCCGCGATCCGCGACCGGCGCCTCTGCCTTTGCGGACCCGGCGCAGCAGGTCCACCACCTCGCGCAGCGCGGCGAGCTCGGCGCGGCAGGACGGGCAGGCGCGCAGGTGCGCGCTCAGCGCGCCCGCCTCGGCGCCGGTGAGCCGTCCCAGGGCGAAGACGCCGAGGCCGAGACGGTAGTCGCCGCAGTCGATTCCTCCCACGCCCTTGAATACGGTGCCGGGGGCGGCGCCGTTCAGGCGAACTGGGGCAGGTGCGCGCGGTGGGCGGCCAGGCCCTCGTCGAGGATGCGCTCGGCGACCGGCTTGCTCCGCACGAAGGGGTGCGCCATCAGGGCTTGCAGGGCGACGCGGCGGGAACCGGTGACGGCGGCGTCGGACGCCAGCCGCTCGTATTCGTGGATGGCCCGGGTGAGCCCGCGCACGGGCCCCGGCAGCGCGCCCATGACCAGCGGGATCGGGCCGGACCGCGTGACGAGCGCGGGGACCTCGACGATCGCGTCGTCGGGGAGGCCGGCGATCGCGCCCCGGTTGGGGGTGTTGACGATCATGCGGCGGCCCTCGTCGCGGTGCAGGGCGCAGATGACGTCCACGGCGAACTCGCCGTGCTCGCCGCCGCCGCGCTCGCGGCTCGGATCGGGATCGGCCTTGACGGCCTCGGCCCGGACCTGCTCGTAGTAGGCGGGCAGCATGGCCTGGATGTCCTCGGCGCGGGTGGTGCCCTTCTCGCGAAGCTCGCGCACCACCTCGTCGTGGAAGAAGTAGTACTTGGCGTAGGAGTTGGGCAGGAAGCCCAGCGCCTTGGCCAGGTCGGCCATGCGGGACGGGTCGCGCCAGGGGGTGGCGCCGCCGCCGGGCACGTCGAGGTCGTCCAGCAGCGCGGGCAGGTCGAGCTCCGCGCCGTCCAGGCGGAGGCGTTCGGCCCAGGTGGCGTGGTTGAGGCCGATCCAGTCGGCCTCCAGCCGGCCGGCGGGCAGCCCGAGCAGCCCGGCCCACATCTCGGTGTCGCCCACGTGCTGGTCGCACAGGCCGACGACGCGGGCGCCGGTGTGGCGGGCGACGGCGTCGGTGACCACGTTGGTCGGGTTGGTGTAGTTGACGATCCAGGCGTCCGGGCCGGCCAGGGACGCGATCTCCAGCAGCACGGGGATCGACCGGCAGGCCATGAGGAAGCCGCCGGGCCCGGCGGTCTCCTGGCCGACGACGCCGTGCCGCAGCGGGATCGACTCGTCCAGGTGGCGGGCCGCCATGCCGCCCGGACGGAACGTGGTGAAGACGTAGGAGGCGCCGTCGAGCGCGGGCTTGAGCGCGGTGTGGGACGTCACCGTGAACGCGGCGTCCCGGGCGGCGAACATGCCCCGGGCCAGCCTGGTCATGACGTCGAGCGCGGCGGCGTCGGGGTCGTGGAAGGCCAGCTCCGTCCCGGCCAGGTCGTCGGCCCGGTGCAGCAGGCCGCGGATCACCCCCGGCATGTAGCCGCTGCCCGCCCCGACGACGGCGATCCTCACGGGGCGTCCAGGTCGGGCGCGGTGCCGGTGAAGCGGGCCACGACGGCCGCGCGGACGGTCTGCACCTCGGGTTCGAGGTCGATGGCCTCGGGCTCGCCGTCCGCCCCCGCGGCCATGGCGCGCATCTCGTAGGCCATCGGCAGGTCGCGGTCGCCGATCCCCTCGTCGGAGAGCTCGACCAGGCCGGTGAGGCGCGAGCCGAGGGCCTCGGCGTAGCCGCGGGCGCGGGCGACGGCCTCGTGCGCGGCCTGGCGGGCGGCCCGCCGGTAGACCTCGCTGTCGGGGCGCAGGGCCCAGTGGGGGCCGTGGACGTAGGCGCGTTCGAGGTCGCCGAGCCGGGCGACCAGCTCGCCGAGGATCGCGAAGTCGGCGACCGTGACCTTGATCCAGACCGTGCCCCGGTAGGCGCGGACGTCCCGCTCGCGGCGGTTCATGATCGGTGTGATCGCCAGCCCGCCGGTCTCGACCTTCTCCACGGCCTCGCCGTAGGAACGCACCAGGTCGAGGCAGGCGGTGTTGCGCTCGGAGAGCCGGTCGAGGGCCTTGCGGCGGTTGCCCTCCTGCGACTGGACGTGCACGTCGAGCCGGGCGATCTCGGGCTGGACCTCCAGGAGGGCCTCGCCGCGGACGCTGATCAGCGGAGCGTCGGTCATACCGCCAACCTAGCCGCTCACAGGAACGTCCGGCCCTCGCCGCGGTAGGTGGGGACGGACCGGACGACGCGGTCGCCCTCGACCAGGTGCAGGGCGTCGAAGCGTTCGCACAGCTCCCCGGCCTTGGTGTGGCGGAACCAGACGCGGTCGCCGAGGTCGAGCCGGTCGGCGGCGGCGCCGAGCAGCGGGGTCTGCACCTCGCCCGCGCCCTCGTTGGGGTCGTAGGACAGCCCGGACGGCAGGTACGGCAGCGGCAGCCGGATCCTGTCGCCGGGACCGGAGGCGAGGTAGCCGCCGCCCAGGCAGGTCACCACGCCGGGGCCGGGACGCCGCACGACGGGCAGGGCGAACAGCGCGGCGGGGCGTCCGGTGAAGTTGGTGTAGTAGTCGAACAGGTGCGGGTGGTAGAGCCCCGAGCCCGCGCCGATCTCGGTGACGGCCCGCTCGGCGGCGGTCTTCTCCACGCTGCCGGTGCCGCCCCCGTTGACGAACTCCAGGTCGGTCAGCTCGCGGACGGCCCGGACGACCGCGGCGCGGCGGCGGGCCAGCTCCAGCCGGGAGCGGCGCTGCATGGCCTGGATGACCCTGGCGCGGGCGGGGTTGCCCGGCGGGTCGTCGCCCACCCCGGCGATCTGCGACTCGTAGGCCATCAGGCCGACGAGTTCGAGGCCGGGACGCTTGAGGATCCGCTCGGTCATCGTGGCGGCCTGGGCGGGGGTGACGACGGGGGAGCGGCGGGCGCCGACGCGGACGCGCCCGCCGAGCGCGCGGTAGGCGGCGTCGATGTCGAGGCAGACCCGGACGGGACGTCCCCCGGCGCTGCGCTCGATCAGGTCGAGGTGCTCGGGGGAGTCGACCATCACGGTCACGGTGCGGGCCGCGTGCTCGTCGCGGGCCAGCGCGGCCAGCGCCGTCCGGTCGGTGGTGGGGTAGGCGACCAGGATGTCGTCGCTGACGCCGTGACCGGCGAGCCACAGGGCCTCGGGCAGGGTGAACGCCATGAGCCCGGCGAAGCCGTCCAGGGTGAGGGCCTCCTCGATCAGGGCACGGCAGCGGACGGACTTGCTCGCGATCCTGATCGGCTTGCCCCCGGCGCGCCGGGCCAGGGCGGCGGCGTTGCGGCGGAACGCCTCCAGGTCGACGATCGCGAAGGGGGCTTCGAGACCGACGGTGGCCGAGTCGTAACGCTGGCGGAGGTCCATGGCTCACACACTGCCACAAAACCCGGAGAACATGAATGCGATTCACATCTCAGGAGGGCGGCTGTTTCACCCGAGGGTGCGCCGCGAAGAAGTCCCAGAGCGCCGAGGACGCGCCGTCGGGCCAGCGGTGCGTCCCGCCGTCGATCGTGCAGAACGCCACCTCGGCGCCGCCCGCGCCCTTGCCCGTCGTCTCGCACTCGGTGCTCGCCACGCCCTTGGCCGCCAGCCCGCGCTCGGGCCGGGGCAGGTCGGCGTTCTTGCGCCAGAACTCCACCGCCGACGCCACCGAGGGGAAGGGGCGTCCGTCGTTGAAGTCCATGCGGCCCCCGCCGCCGAACGGGACGCTCCGGTCGGCCGTCCCATGGAAGATCATCGCCGACACGGGCCGGTCGGGGGAGCAGGGTGTGGCCAGCGCGCCCTCGACCACCCCGATCGCGGCCACCTTCTCCGGCTTCTCACAGGCCAGGCGGTAGGCCATCCCGGCGCCGTTGGAGAACCCCGAGACGAACACGCGGCCGGGGTCGGCCAGCCCCGAGCCGGTCAGCCGGTCGATCAGCTTGGACAGGAACGCCACGTCCTTGATGTTCCCGATCTTGGCCGCGCCGCAGCAGCCCCCCGCGTTCCAGGTGGTCATGAAGCCGTCGGGGTAGGCGACCAGGAAGCCCCGGTCATCGGAGATCCGGTCGAACCCGGTCAGCTGGCGCATCTTGCTCATGTTCGCCAGCCCGCCGTGCAGCGCCAGCACCAGCGGGAGCGGCGTCGCGGGCTTCCCGTCCCGCCACTTGCCCTTGGTCAGCTTCGGCGGGACGTGCAGCAGGTACTCGCGGTGCCCCGGGGTGCCGACCTCCAGCTCCTGCTTGTGCGTTCCGGTCGCGGTCGGGATCCCGTCCACGGTGGCGGGACGCTTGCCCGCCCCCGGTCTTCCCTTGTCCTTGTCCTTGTCGCGGGAGGTGTCGCTGCATCCCGCCAGGACGAGGGCGACGGCCATGACCAGCAGGAGGAGTCGGCGCATGTGTCCGAATCTAACCCTGCTGGGGAACGGCAAACTTGTCGCTCAGGCCGCGAACACCTGGACGTGGTCCGGCGCCACGCGCACACGGACGTCCTGCCCCTCGGCCAGGGCGTTCGCCGCGCGGGAGGAGATGTCGGCGAACACCGTGGTCCCCCCGGCGGTGGCGTAGACACGGGTGACCGCGCCGAGGAACACCTTGACGTCGACGGTGGCGGGCAGGCCGGGACCGTCCGGGGTGATCTCCACGTCCTCGGGACGGAACAGGCACAGCGCCCGCTCGCCCTCGGGCGCCTCGACCTCGAACGCCTGGCCCCACGCCACCCGGCCGCCGGACACGTCCAGTTCGAGCGTGTTGCGGTTCCCGACGAACCCCGCGGTGAACCGGGTGGACGGAGCGGCGTAGATCTCCGGCGGCGGCGCGCACTGCTCGATCCGGCCCGCGTTCATCACCGCGACCCGGTCGGAGATCGCCAGCGCCTCCGACTGGTCGTGGGTGACGAAGATCGTGGTGATGCCGACCTGGTGCTGGATGCGGCGGACCTCGTCGCGCAGGCGGGTGCGGACCTGCGCGTCCAGCGCCGAGAGCGGCTCGTCCAGCAGCAGGACCTCGGGATCGGGCGCGAGGGCCCGCGCCAGCGCGACCCGCTGCTGCTGCCCGCCCGACAGCTGGTTGGGCAGGCGGTCGCCGTGCGTCTCGAGGCCGGTCAGGGCGAGCAGCTCCTGGACGCGGGCCGCGATCTCGGCCTTCGGGCGGCGCCGCACCGACAGCGGGAAGGCGATGTTGCCCGCCGCCGTCAGGTTGGGGAACAGCGCGTAGGACTGGAACACCATCCCGATCGGCCGCCTGCGCGCCGGCATCCCCGACACGTCGGCGCCGCCGATCGCGATCGTCCCGCCGTCGGCCTCGGTCAGCCCGGCCACGCAGCGCAGCAGGGTGGTCTTGCCGCAGCCGGACGGGCCGAGCAGGGCGAGCATCTCGCCCTTGGCGACCGACACGTCCACCGCGTCGAGCGCGAGGTGCGCGCCGTATCTCTTGGTCACGCCCGTGAGGACGACATGGGGCATGGTCAGCCTTTCTCGGTTGTGCGGGCGAGCGACATGGTGGAGGAGGCGGCCCTGCCGCGCCCCATCCACACCACCAGTGCCGACATGGCGAACAGCAGCCCGAACGTGAAGATCGTGATCACCGCGAGCGCGTTGGGGTCGCCGCCCGAGCGGGAGGTGAACTGCCGGGCCGACCACAGCGGGAGCGTCTCGTACCGCGTCCCGGTGAGGATCTTGGCGAGCGCGAACTCGTTCATCGCGGTCGCCACCACCAGCAGCGAGCCCGACACCAGCCCGCCCCTGATCGCCGGGACGATCACCCGGACCAGCGTCACCATCGGGTGCGCGCCGCAGGTCGCGGCGGCCTCGCTCAGCCGCCGGGCGTCCGCGGCGATCAGCGCGTTCTCCACCGCCCAGTACAGGAACGGGAACGCGATCGCCGCCGTGGCGCCCGCCAGCAGCCAGAACGTGCCGAACAGCTCGGGCGCGGCGTCCTTGACGACCAGTTGCAGGCCCGCGCCGACGACGACCCACGGGATCGCGAACGGGATCACCGCGACGGTCTGGACGACCGAGCCGATCCTCGGGTTCCGCACGACCGACCAGTAGGCGGCGGGAACCACCAGTGCCAGGTCGATCGCCAGCGCGACGCCCGCCAGCAGGAACGAGCGGCCCAGCGCGCCCGACACCTCGGGACGGGCGAAGACGTCGAGCCAGTGGCTCAGCGTGTAGCCGCTGGGCAGGGCGCTGTCGCCCCACCGGGTCGCGACCGAGTACAGGCCCGCCGCCAGCAGCGGCAGCGCGAAGTACAGGGCGAGCAGCGCCAGGAAGAACCGTGACCCCAGCCGTCGCGTCCTCATCATCACAGCCACCTCGTCGCGCGGCGGATCGCCAGCCGGTACAGGGCCGTCGCCGCCGCCGCCAGGATCATCAGCAGCACCGACAGGACGGCGGCACGCTCCAGCCCGAAGACCGACGACTCCAGCGTCGCCCCGATCTGCAGGGTGATCAGCTTGACGCTCTGCGGCCCGGACGCCAGCGCGTACGTCACCGCGTAGATGCCGATCGTCCAGGTGAAGATCAGCAGCCAGCCCGCCAGCACGAACGGAGCCAGCACCGGGACGCCGATGCGCCGCCAGTACTGGGCGCGGGTGGCGTGGCAGACCTGCGCGGCCTCCCACCAGTCGTCCCGCAGCACGCTCATCGCGGGCAGCGTCAGCAGCACGAACATCGGCACGTTGAAGTACAGGTAGGCCGCGTTCATGCCGGTGAACGAACCCGTCGAGGGGAACTCCAGGCTCAGCAGGTGGGTGAGCATCCCGGTGGTGCCGATCAGCGCCACGAACCCGAACGCCAGCCCGATCCCGGCGAAGTTGGCGGCCACGTTCATCAGCGCCAGCCAGGTGGCGCGGCCCGCCACCCGCATCCGCGCGATCAGCCAGCCCGCCGGGGCGCCGATCGCGGCGGACAGGGTGGCCTGGAGCGCGCCCAGGGCCAGCGAGTTGCCGATGGCCTCGCGGTCGACCGGGTTCTCGATCACCTTGCGGACGTTGTCGAGCCCGTACCCGCCCGCCCGCAGCGCGAAGGTGTCGTTCAGCAGGCGGGCCGCCGGAAGCACGAGCAGGACCAGCGCGAACGCCAGCAGCGGCAGCGCGGGCAGCCAGCCGGTCACGGCCCGGCCGAGGCGGCGGCCGAGCCGTGCCCGGCGGGACGGGACGTCGCGCGGCGCGGCCGGGGGCGCGTCGTCGCGCGCGCGTGCCCCGGTCGCGGTCGTCACGCCACGACCTTCGATTCCCACTGCGTCACGATCTCCTCGGGGTCGATCTTGGAGTACTCGATCTCCTTGACCGGCGCGTAGTCCTTCTCCGGCAGCCAGTTCTCGCGCTTCCCGGCCGGGACCTGGAGGTCGCCGTTGACGGCCCTGATCGGACGCGCCCCCGACGCGGCGAAGCCCAGCTGGCCCTCGTCGGTCAGGACGTACTCCATGAACGCCTTGAGGAAGTCGCCCTTGGCGGTGTTGTACCGGTTGACGATCAGCCCGGACGGCGCCCAGATCGACCCGTCCGACGGGATGATCACTTCGAGCCGGACGCCCTTGGCGCCCAGCTCCTTCTTCTGCGCGATGCCGTTGAAGTCGTAGTTGACCTGGATGGGCGCCTCGCCCTTCTCCAGCGTCTCCTCGCTCATCTTGGCGTCGGACAGGTTGCCCGACTTCTTCAGCTTGGCGAAGAACTCGAACGCGGGACCGAGGTTCCCCACGCCGCCGCCGTTGGCCACGGCCGCCGCGACCACCATGGCCTGGCCGGTGCCCGAGGAGGCGGGGTTCTTGGTCGCGATCTGGCCCTTGTACTCGGGCTTGAGCAGGTCCTGCCAGGTGCGGGGCGGGTTCTTCACCTTGGCGGTGTTGACCACGAACGACGGCGTGCCGACGAACGTGGCGACCCAGCCGCCCTCCTTGGCCTTCTGCCAGTCCTTGAGCTTGCCCGCCGACGGCGGAAGGTAGGCCGGGACGACGCCCTTGCGTTCGGCGACCGGGCCCCACATCAGCCCGATGTCGCTGGCGGTGCCCACGGGGTTCTTCTGCTCGGCGTCGAACTTCTGGATCTCGTCGGCCGAGGACATGTCGGTGTCCTTGTGCGCGCACGTACCGCCGTGCTTGGCGCAGAACGCCTTGACGACCTCGCCGTAGTTGGCCCAGTCGGGCGCCAGGCCGTAGGTCGGCAGGTCCTTGCCCTGCGCCGCGATCTTGGAGGCGTCGGGGGCCGCCTTCCAGTCGTAGCCGTCGACGGTGCCCTCGGACCCGCCGCAGCCGGCCAGGCCGCCGAGCAGCCCGGCCGACACCAGCACGGTGGCGAGCCTACGGGGTGTTCTCATTGTCTGCCCTTCCGCTTCCATCTGTATTGCCGACAAGCTGACCCGCTGTGCGAGCATGTCTAACTCCCCCCTATGGGGCCTGCCACCGCCATATGGCTATGACCCCTATAGGCAGCACCGATCCCGGGGGCCCTGACCTGGGAATGTGAAAGCGCCGCAATATCGGCGCAACGTCCTGGACGCCATCGATTCACCCGGCGTTACCGCTGGTCAGCCGAGGTGTTCCGCTGTATAGCGCTGGTCTATGGGCGGCATCGTCAAGTGCCCATTGTGGGGGACTTTCCGCACGGGACATGCTGGCGGGCATGGCAACCAGCAACGCGTCCAGTCATTCCGCCGGGCATCTCCTGCGGAATTTCATCGGCGGGGAATGGCGCCCGCCCGAGAGCGGTCTGACCCGGCCGAACCGCAGCCCGGCCGACGTCTCGGACCACCTGGGCGACTTCGCCGAGTCCGGCGGGCCCGACGTGGATTACGCGGTCGCCGCCGCGGCCGAGGCGTTCCCCGCCTGGAAGGCCCTCGGCCCGCTCGGCCGCGCCGAGTACCTGCGCACGGCCGAGCGGCTGGTCGAGGAGCGCGCGGAGGACCTGGCCGTCGCGATCTCCCGCGAGCAGGGCAAGCTGCTGTCCGAGGCGCGCGGCGAGGTCAGGCGCGCGCTGGCCGTCATCGACTTCACCGCGGGCGAGGCCCGCCGGCTGAACGGCGTGACGACCCCCGCCGAGGAACCCCGGACCCTCGCCTACACCTTCCGCGCCCCCCTCGGCGTCGTCGGGCTCATCACCCCCTGGAACTTCCCGCTGGCGATCCCCATGTGGAAGATCGCCCCGGCGCTGCTCGCGGGCTGCGCGGCGGTGTTCAAGCCCTCCCCGTTCACCCCGCTCACCGCCGCGCTGCTGACCGAGATCTTCGCCGACGCGGGCGTCCCCGCGGGCGTGCTCAACCTCGTCCAGGGCGACCTGGCCGCGGGCGAGGCGCTGGTCACCAGCCCCGGCGTGGCCGGGATCAGCTTCACCGGCTCGCTCCCGGTCGGGCTCAAGATCCAGCAGGCCGGAGCGCCCCGGCTGCTGCGCACCCAGCTCGAACTCGGCGGCAAGAACGCCGTGCTCGTCCTGGCCGACGCCGACCTCGACAAGGCCGTCGCGGCGGTCGTCCACGGCGCCTTCGGCCAGGCCGGGCAGCGGTGCAGCGCGACCTCCCGCGTGATCGTGGACGTCAAGGTCAAGGAGGAGTTCCTGACCCGGCTCGTCGCCCGCGTCGCCGGACTGCGTCCCGGCGCCGACATCTGCCCCGTGGTCAACGAGCAGCGGATGACCGCCTGCCTGGACGCCATCGCCGCCGCCCAGGAGACCGGCGCCGAGGTCGCCGTCGGCGGCGCCCGCGCCACCGAAGGGCTCCCCGAGGGCTACTACGTCCAGCCGACGGTGCTGCGCGACGTCCCGTGGGACTCCGAGATCGCGCAGGAGGAGATCTTCGGGCCCGTCCTGTCGGTGATCGACTGCGACGGCTTCGACGACGCGATGCGCATCTCCAACTCCGTCCGGTACGGGATGTCCGGGACGATCTTCACCCGCGACATGGCCACGGCGTTCGAGGCGCTGGAGCGGTTCGAGGCCGGGATGCTGCACGTCAACCGTCCCGGGGTCGGCGCCTACGCCCACCTGCCGCACATGGGCGCCAAGCTGTCGCAGTTCGGCCCGCCCGAATGCTCCCCGCAGGTCTGGGACTTCTACACCGAATGGCGGTCGGCGTGCATCAGCTACTGACCGGCTCCAAGGTGCTGACCGCCGAGGAGGCGGTGCGCACCCTGGTCAGGCCGGGCGCGGTGGTCGGCATGGGCGGGCAGAACATCAACCGCTGCCCGATGGCCCTCGTCCACGAGATCGCCCGGCAGGGCGTCGGCGGGCTCACCGTCGTGGGCTGCAACCTGTCGCTGCCGCTGGACATCCTGGTCGCGTGCGGGCTGGTCGCCCGCACCGAGCAGGGCTCGGGCAACCTGGAACGCTACGGCACGCTGTTCGCCTGGCGCCGCGCCGTCGAGCGCGGCGACGTCGATGTCCGCGACCACAGCCATCTGGCGATGGCCACCCGGTTCGCGGCGGCCGCCAACGGCCTGCCGTTCCTGCCCACCCGCAGCCTGCTCGGCTCCGACGTGCTCACCGCGCTGAGCGACAGCGGCATCGCCCGGCTGTCGGAGGACCCCTGGAGCGGCGACCCGATCGTGCTGGTGCGGGCGCTGACCCCGGACGTCTCCGTCGTCCACGCGCACCGCGCCGACCCGTCGGGCAACGTCGTCATCGAGGGCGTCACCAGCCACGAGGTCGACATGGTCCGCGCGTCGACCACCACGATCGTGTCGGCCGAGGAGATCGTCGACGAGGGCGTCCTGTCGGCCAGACCGGAGGGCGTGACCATCCCCGGCGCCTACGTGACGGCGGTCGTCGAGCAGCCCTACGGCGCCTACCCCACCTCGGTGTACCGCCGGTACGACTTCGCCGAGGACGAGATCAAGGACTACCAGCGCGTCGCGCGCGCGGACGGCGCGGAGTTCGCCGCCTGGATCGACGCCAACGTCAGGGAGCCCGCCGGGTTCGGCGACTACCTCGACCGCGCCGACCCCGGCTCCGCCCGCCGCGACGCGCTCACCCGCTCGATGAGGAGTTACACGTGATCGCACTGCCCCGCGAGATCCTCGCGGTGGAGGGGGCACGGCAGATCCGGGACGGGGACGTCGTCATCGTCGGCACCGGGCTGCCGCTGCTGGCGGCCACGCTCGCGCAGCGGACCCACGCCCCGGGCGCCCGGCTGGTCATCGAGTCCGGCGTGGTGTTCCCCAAGGTCGTCCCC
This sequence comes from Spirillospora sp. CA-294931, assembly GCF_050946795.1. Lineage (GTDB taxonomy): Bacteria > Actinomycetota > Actinomycetes > Streptosporangiales > Streptosporangiaceae > Spirillospora. The sequence goes on along the minus strand of NZ_CP192006.1, from coordinate 7,464,101 downwards.
ACCCCCGTCTCGGTCGTGGACCCCCGGCTGATGAACGGGGCGTCCCGGCACGGCTCGCTGTTCGAGGCGCTCGGCGGCCTCGTCCAGCGCGGCATGGTGCACACCGGGTTCCTGGGCGGCGCACAGATCGACCGGTACGCCAACATCAACTCCACCACGGTCGCGGGCAAGCGCCTCCCGGGAAGCGGCGGCGCCAACGACATCGCCAGCCACTGCCGCAAGGTCGTCATCCTCACCGACCACGAGCGGCGCCGGTTCCCCGAGCGCTGCGACCACCTGACCAGCCCCGGGTTCCTCACCGGCCCCGGCGCCCGCAAGCGGGCGGGCCTCCCGCCGCTCGACGTCAAGGTCATCACCGACCTGTGCGTCATGGAGGCGTCCGACTCGGCCCTGACCGTGACCGCGCTCATGCCCGGCGCCACGCTCGACGACGTCCTGGCCGCGACCGGGTTCGTCCCGGACGTCGCCGCGTCCGCCGGAACCGTCGAGCCGCCCTCGGACGCCGAGCTGACCCTCCTGCGCGAGGTCCTGGACCCGGGCCACGTCTACTTTCCCGAAAGGAAGAACCAGTGACCGACAAGAAGCCCTTCGCCTGGGAGACGGGCATCGCCTGGAAGAACCGCGACCGCATCGTCGTGCGCGGCTACGACGTCAACGCGCTCACCGGGAACATCTCCTTCGGCGAGCACTTCCACCTGGTCCTGCGCGGCGAGCTGCCCACCCGCGAGGTCGGCGCGATGACCGAGGCGATCATGGTGAACATGGCCGAGCACGCCATGTCGCCGTCCTCGGCCACCGTCCGCTTCGCCACCTCCGGCGGCGCCGACCTCAACGCCGCCGTCGCCGCGGGCGTGGCGGGCATCGGCCGGTTGCACGGCACCGCCGACCGTCCCGCCCAGATGTACCTGGACGTCGCCGAGCGCGCGACCCGCGACGGCCTGTCCGACGCCGAGGCGGCGGCGAAGGTCGTCGCCGAGATGCGCGAGCGCCGCGAGCGGATGCCCGGATTCCACCACGCCCAGCACATTCGCGACCCCCGCACCGAACGGCTGCTGGGTCTGGCTGACGAGCTGGGCATCTCCGGCCGCTTCGTCGCGATCGCCCGCGCGATGGAGGACGCCACCGAGGACGTCTTCGGCCGCCGGATCTGGATCAACGGCCCCGGCTCGATGGGCTGCATCGGCCTCGACATGGGCTACGAGCCGCTCCAGCTCAAGGCCCTGTTCATCGTCTGCCGCTCGCTGTCGCTCTGCGCGCACTCCATCGAGGAGGCCACCCGGGAGAAGGGCTGGCGTGCTTCGGCCAATTCCGACATGGTCCAGCCGTTGTCACTGGAGATGCAGGGGCCTGACCACTACGACGGCCCTGGGGACAGGGCTCTGTAGAGCTGGTTCGCGGTCGCTTCGATACGGGTGCGAGATTCCAGGCCGCTTAGCAGGTCCTGGGGCAGGCCGGGGACGCCTACGCGAGCGCCGATCAGCGCGCCTGCCAGGGCTCCGCTTCCCGGGTGGGCGGCGGCGGTCATGAGGAGTTTTTCGGGGTCGTGGGTGCAGCGGACTACGGCTGCCAGTGCCCGTCCCATGGTCTGTGATTGTGGGTCGGGATCTTTGATCGATGCGACCAGGGCGGCGTCGTCCAGGGACGGGCGGGCGAACACGTCCAGGACCTGGGCGACTACCCCGGAGTGGACTCCGGCATCTCGCTCGGCGAGGAGGTCGTGCAGGAACGGGCGGTCGGTGTAGAGGCGGGCGAAGAGCCCGGCGAGGAGGACGACCGCGTCCGCCGTGGGCCGGTCGGCATCGGCCGCGAACCGCCGCGCGGCGTCCACCGCCCCCGTGATCACGCCCGGCCAGATGTCGCAGGGACGGGGCGACGGCTCGCCCCGCAGCAGCGCCTCGGTCGCGGCGCCTCCAGACTCCAGCGCGTCGCCGAGGGCGAACCCCACGAACGCACCCGTGATGGGACGCACCGGCTCCGGAAGTTCGGTCGCTTCTTCGACCCGTCTGACCGCCGCCTGCGGCCGGATCGCCGTCCGGGACGAGGCCCACCGCAGCTCCTCGGCCGTCACGAATGCCCCCGGCCGTCCGCCCGGGTTGATGGACAGGCTCGCCTCTGGGAACTCCTGCATGAACGTCCCGGTGTCGATGCAGAGCCATCTGGTCGTCCCCTGGGGGAGCCAGCGCGGGGAGCTGTAGACGCTCGCGGACCCGGCCGGGATCAGCAGCTCGACATTGAGCAGGCCGAGCAGGAAGCGCTCGCGATCGAGCCACCCGAAGTCATGGAACGCGAGTAGATGGTCGAGCTTGGTCTCGGCCGGGGGATACCCCAGACGCGCCGGACCTGGCTTCCACTCGGGGTTGGGCCTGAGTTCGCCCTTGTCCGTGCCCCACGCGATGATCGCCTCGCGAGGGAAGCCCAGAAACGCCACGCCGCTGTTGGCCAGCCCCGGCTCCAGATGCTCATTCCAGGTGACGCCCTTGGCGTCCGGCACGGGCAGGCTCGGCCCGCCCCGCCCAGTGCTCAGCCGCAGCTCCCCGCCCGGTACCCGGACGATGATCGACGGCTTCGGGACGATCGATGCCGACGGGTCGCCGTCCACGACGGCCCTGATCCGGTCGTAGGGGACCGCCCACCCTTCCGCCCCGCGCAGCACGTAACGGCGATCGACGCACACCTGTCGGGGCCCGCCGGTGACCCGCTTCCCGGTGCGCGTCCGCATCCACGCCTCGACGAGCCCGACCGCCTCCTCGGCGTCCACGCTCACAGCTCCCGGAGCTGGTAGCCGCGCCTCCGGAGCAACCCTGCTGCTCGCCGCGGATCGTCCTCGCCCGGCCACCATGTCACCTGCTGCCACACGGTGGTGCCGTCGTAGCGACGGAGCAGGACGCCGTCGCGGCCCAGCACGAGTTGACCGGCCACGAACCCGCCGGGCGGGTCGTCGGGGTAGTCATAGACGAAGCCCCACCGCGCGACCAGATCCCGCCCGCCCAGGCCCTCATCGTCCATGCCCGGAACTCTAGGGGAGGTGCGTGATCTCGATCGCCTGTGCCGACTCTCGCCGGATCAGCGCGGCCTCCCGGGGGATGCGACGTTGCCCCGGCCCTGTGCCGCCCCTGAGGAGGAGGGTGGGGGTACCGGCGTCCCGCAGCGCCCGGGCGGCCGGGCTGGGCGGTTCGGGACCGTAGGCGAGAAGGTGGACCTTCTCATGCCGCTCGGCCACCTCGACCATGGCGTCCAGCGACTGGGCGCCCAAGCCGTAGTCGACGATGACGAAGAGCTTCCCGCCACGCGCGGCGCGCTGTTTGACCTCGTATCCGAGCGAGACGATCCGGTCGGGGGCGCCGGCGTGACGGACACGCAGGTTCCCGGGTGGGGCGGGGCCGAGATCGCGGGCCACCTCGTACAGCGTCTGACCCGGGTCGAAGATGGCGATCCATGCTCCGCTGTCGGCATTGCGCTCGGCGATCTCGATGAGAAGCATGCGCAGCACGGAGGCTTTGCCCGACCCGGTCGCGCCCGAGATCAGCAGATGCCGGTCGCGGTCGAAGTCGACGAACACCGGGTCGTGCGTCCGCGAATCGCGTCCGAGAGGGATGGGGCGGTCGGCGGGCAGGGGACCGAGGAACCCCTTGGTGGCCCCGAAGCGTCTGGCATGGGCACTCGGCCGGGCGATGTCCTCCTCGGACGGCACTGCGGCGAGCACGCACGGAGTCCGGTTCCGATCGGGGGTCGTGATCCGGCCCGTCACGTTGCCGGATCCCGGCGAACGGCTCACCGAGAGCCGCCAGCGCAGGTGGTCGCTGGTGAAGTCCGGCCCCTGACCGTCCTCGGTCGCGAGGAAGAGCCGCATGCCGATGAGGTGCCCGTACTGGGCGATGTCGTAGAGGAGACGCTGGAGGCCGTTGACATGGTCGGCGTCAGGCGACAGGTCGGCCAGGACGACCAGCATGGGCAGCGGCTCGGAGTTCCTCTCTCGGTGTTCCTCCCAGGACAGCGCGCCACGCTCGCGCAGGAACGAGCGGCGCCGGGCCATTTCGGTGACGAGCGTGTCGACCCACGTCTCGGAGCTGTTCTGCGGGCCCGTGGTGCGCAGGGCGATATGCGCGGCCAGCGCGTCGATCGGGCCATGAGGCATCCCGGTCACGGCCAGGACGAGCTGCGCCGGACTGAACGTGAAGGCCAGCCCCAGCGCGATGATCAGCAGGGCCCGCTCGCGGGCCTGCCGGTCGCCCTCGATCAGCCCGTGCACCCAGACCGGGTCGCCCGGCCCGGGGATCGGCACGGGCATGCCGTCGCCTCCCATGCCGATGAAGACATTCTGTGAGCGGAATGCCTGAAGCGCCGCCCAGAACGCGAACCGGTCGGCGGTGTCGACACCGTTGATCACCGCAAGATCGGGAGCGTCCTGCTCTGGGAGGAGCGCGACCGGAGCCTCCCCGCCGATGCGCAGGTGCACGCCCTCGGGCACCCGGCCTCGGCCCAGCACCGAAAGGGATTCCTTGGGCGGGAGCGGGCTCACCGCGATGCGCCAGTTCAGCAGCTTGAGCAGCCGCGCCCAGATCGTCGTCGTCTGGAGCTCGGACGTCCCGAGGATCAGGTGGACGCCGAGTTCCCGTCCCGACTGCGCGATCCGCAGCAGCACCTCGCCCAGCCCGGGACGGCTGGTCGGGACGGTCAGCGAGACGTCTACCACCACGAGCAACAGCCGCCGCGCATCGGACGTGTCCCGCCGCTCGTCGAGTTCGGCGCCCAGATAGCGGATGAACTCGTCCAGCCGGTCGGGCCGCCCCAGCGCCTCGACCACCGTGAGCCCGACGTACTCGACCAGCGCGAGATGCGTCGGCCCGACGGCCTCACCGAGCGGATGCTCGCCCGTGCCTCCGAACACGACTCGCAGCTCGCTCGGCTCACGAGTCGCCGCGAGCGCGGACACGACCGTCCGCAGCATCGCCTGCCGCTCTTCCGTGCGCCCGATCACCAGCCCATGCGGCCCCGTCCGCATGTCCCCGAACGGATCGAGCACCACCGGCGTCCCGTCCTCGTCCACCCCGATCACCGCCTCGGAGGGCGAGGCAGATGCCGCGACCTGGGCGACCGTGATGAGCATGAGGTCGCTGACGATGCTCGCGCCACATCGGACGCAGACATCAACGGCGTTCGGTTCAATAGTTGCGCCGCATGTCGAGCAATGGGTCGCGTTTATCTTTAGCTGGAGACCAGCGGGGCTCAGCAGTAAGGTCCACGTCGGCGCGGACGGTTGGGGGGGGATCGAGGGCGGCGGATCTCCGGCCATGCTCTGGATCAGGTGCATCCGCCAGTCGGAGGTCGTCAGGGCCATGACCCTAGGGGCGTCATGGATGATGATGTACAACTCGCGCGATCCCCGGCGGTCTGTCGCGAGGGCATCCATATAGGTTTCAAGCTCCTCTTCGAGTTCGCGGCCCAGGTGCAGAACTCGGCAGTGCGGAAAGTCTCGCAGCGAATCAAACTCGGCAGCCTGGCCCATCACGACGATGTCAGCGCGTTCTGGAGGGCGGAGGATCGCCAGGGTCGTCGCGACCGTCCGCAGCACGTGGGCGCGCTCGTCCTTGGTGCCCCCGGCGACGTAGCCAATCGATCCTGATGGCGACAACCAAGGGGCAGGCGGGCCGACCGGGTCTCCGGCTTCCGAGATTCCGATCGGCAGGATTGTCCCGTCACCCAGGTTCGACCCGATTAGCTTGAACAGGTCGGGGCGCGAAGTAGGACGCGGTGGTGACGCGGCGGCTCGGGCGGCGTGGTCGAGGGGCGGGTCGAGGATGGCTCGGGCTTGGGGGCTGAGGAGGGCGAAGCGGCGGTCGCCGGGTGGGAGGGCGTATTCGCCGCCGAGGGCGCGGATGAGGGCGTGGAAGCGTTCGGCGGACGTCCCGGCGCGGCGTTCGATCTCGGCGGAGACGGCCTCCAGGACGTGGCGGGTGTGCAGGGCCTCGGGGCGGGCGAGCGTGCCGAGCAGGGCCTCGCGGGCGCCGTCGACGAACTCGTAGCGTTCGCCGTCCACCGGACGGAGCAAGCCGCTGAGCAGGACCTCGGCGAGCTGGCCCGGGCCCGTGCCGCCGAGGACGCGGTGCTGGATGAGCCGCATCACCGGCAGGGACGGGACGGAGACCGCGACATGGGCGGCCAGCTCGGACGCGGCGGGGGAGGCGGTTGCGAGGAAGCGGCGCACGCGTTCCTCGACGGGCAGTTCGCGTTCGCGGTGGACGGGCGCCGCCACGCGCGCGGCGGGCAGCGTGGTGATCGCCGTCGGCTGGGGGCCGGAGCCGGAGACGAGCGCGGACCATCCGGCGAACCAGCGGGGCGCGATCTCCAGGACGGGGACGGGCAGCCCCGGGGCGGGCTCGCCATCGTGGGGCGTGAAGCGGAGTTCGGTGTTCGGCCCCCCGGGTCGGTGCAATACCGCGAGGCCGGGTGTGGCGGGGGCGGCGGTGCGGCGCCAGAGGTGTTCGGGGAGGGGCTGGAGGATCGCGGTCGGTCCGGCCTCGGCCCAGCGTCGCACGGCGCGGGCGGCGCGGCCGTTCCACCAGTGCGGTCCGGAGCAGTCGCTGAGCAGCAGGACGGCGTGCCGCCCGGACGGGTCGAGCAGCGTGGCCGGGTCGCGTCCCGAGGAGAGGCGCCCCGAGGGTCCGAGCCGGTCGACGCGGACGTCGCGGAACGCGCCCTGCCGGAGCAGCATCTCGGTCAGCTCCCGGGCGAGGGGACGCCAGAGCCGCATGGACGGCCCGGTGTCGACCACCAGCCCGAGCGTGAGCCAGCGTTCGGGCTCTGGGACCAGGACGGGAGCCCACAGGCGGCTGTCGGCGATGCGCGCGGCGGTGGTCTCCTCGTCCAGCTCCCGGCGGTGCCCGGACGGGACACGGCGCTTCAGCGGGCGAAGCGCGCGCTGGAGCCCCAGGGGGTTGGCCAGCATCGGCGCCGTCGGGACGAGCACCTCCACGGCGTCATCGCCCGGCTCGGGTGACGGCGGATGCAGTTCGGCGGCGGGCGGCATCCCCGCCAGGGAGGGAACTGACGGAAATGCCGGGGGAGGCGGTATCTCGCCCTGCTGCCACGGGACGTCCACGAGCCCGGGTACGGCCAGATCCTCCTCGACCGGATCGGCGGCGGACACGTCCGGTTCGGGGACGGAGATCTGGCAGGCGAGCCAGAGCATCTCGCTCAGTTCGACGGCATCGACGGGCGGGGCGCCCGGGGGGCCGAGCGCGGTGAGGGCGTCGCGCAGGCGGTCAATCGTCATCGGCGGCGCCGGTGAGGTACGGCATGATCCGGTCGGCCAGGTCGAGCCGGTCGGCGGCGTCGGCGTGGCGGCACAGGTAGACGGCGTTGAGGAGCTGGTCGGTGGCCAGGCTCCCGGCGCGGGCGCGCTCCAGGAAGCGGCGCACCAGGTCGTCGCTGCGGTCGGCCAGCGGGCCGAGATGTTCGCGGACGATCGCGGCCAGCTCGTCCTCCCCGGCGGGCTGGCGCAGCTCGACGGTGACGCAGCGGCGCAGGAACGCGGGCGGGAACTCGCGCTCGCCGTTGCTGGTCATCACCACCAGCGGGAACGCGCGGCAGCCGACCGTCCCGCCGCGCACGGTCACGCTCCGGCCGCCGTCGGCGGTCATGACCTCGGCGTCGGGCTCGGCGCGCCGGGTCAGCTCCGGGATCTCGTACTCGCCCTTCTCGAAGATCGTGAGCAGGTCGTTGGGCAGGTCGATGTCGCTCTTGTCGATCTCGTCGATCAGCAGGACGCGCGGACGCGCGAACGGCAGCAGCGCGGTTCCGAGCGGTCCCAGGCGGATGTAGCGGCCGATGTCGTCGCCCTCGGCCGCCGCCCCGTCGGACCGGCTCGCCGCGTACAGCCGCGTGAGCGGGTCGTACTGGTAGAGGCCGTCCCGCAGCGTGATGCGGCTGGTGATGGGCCAATGCAGCACAGGCCCCAGACCCAGCTCGTGTGCCACGGCATAGGCCAGCGTGGACTTGCCCGTACCGGGAGGCCCCGTAACAAGCAGCGGCCTGCGCAGGTAAAGGGCGGCGTTCACCTGCTGTACCGCATCATCGGACGGACGGTAGGTCGTCGCCTGATGCAGGTTGCCCGCGTCCCCGGGGGGCGTGGGCAGCGGCGGGCCTCCGCCGAATTCGCGCCACGGGGGAGGCTCCGGAAGCCGTTCGATGCCGTCGTGCGGGACGCGGCTCCCGGTGTAGAGCAGCCAGTCGGGCACCTCATACCTCCATGGCGAGCGGGGGATCGGGCAAGCGGGACGGATCGTCCCACAGCAACGTCAGGTCGCGACCACAGTGGTGCTCTCCGGCCTCGGCCTGAAGGGCCTTGCGGCGCAGGGCCATGGCCAGGCCGGGCAGGTCTTCGGCCCGGTGCGCGGCCACGGCCGCGGCCAGATCCCGCGACGTCTGGTGCCCGGCGCAGTCGCCATGGTGCGTGTCGCCGCACTTGCTGCGCGGCCACAGCATCACCGGAACCCCCGTGTTGAGCGACGCCGTCAGCCATCCCTTCACGGGACGCGCCCCGTAAACCAGGACGCAGAAGTCGCTGTTGGCCTCAAGCCACGTCTGGAAGGCCCGTCCCGATCGGGGGGCGTCGCACCCGACCGGCTGCGGTTCGCTGCGTCCCCGCGCGGCCAGCAACCGCCACCGCCGGTAGGCCAGGTCGCGCCGGATCGAGTCGGGACGCAGCCGCTCCACGTCCCGCACCACCACCGGATACATCCGCATGGGGATTCGCCGCACCGGGTCGACGTACCACTCTTCGAACGGGCGGCTCAGCCAGCCCTCGGGCACCGCGAACTCGATCATCCAGTCGCGCCCGACGACCGCGCCGCCCGCCCGCGCCACCCGCTCCTCGACCGCCGCCCGCACCTGCCGCTCGGTGACCCGCACGGTGTCCTGCGCGGGACCCTCCGCGCCGTCGATCCAGGTGTGCACGGTCAGGTCGTAGGCGTTGTCGAACGTCACCCGCTCCAGCCGGACGATCACCGACGCGGGCCCGCCGCCCACCGCCGCCGCCGCGCCCGGCAGATGCCGCGCCGACCAGGCGGCCAGCTCGGGCAGGTGCCGCTGGAGCCCCTTCAGCAGCCGGACGAGCCGCTCCTCGGCCCACCCCTCCGCGACGAACCGCACCGCGTCCCACGCCGACCTGAACCGGCGCGGCGCGGGACGTCCGGCCACCGCCGCCACCTCGGCCACGATCGGGTCGGTCGCGCGCACCCCGTCCAGCAGAAGCCGCAGCTCGCGCCGCGCGGGCGCGGTCAGCCACCCCAGCGGCAGCAGATCGTCCAGGCCCTCCCAATGCAGCCGGAGGCGCGACAGGGGCAGCATCCGCGCGGTGCCGCTGTCCGGATCGGAGTCGGTGACCATGCCCGCCACCTGCCCCGTATACGGGTCGTAGACGGCCGCGCCGCTGTAACCGGGCCGGATCCGCTCGCCCTCGATCACGTCGAGCTGCCACCACTCCTGCGCCTGCGCCATGTCGGGACCGGTCCGGACCGAGGCGTGCCGCTCGAACGCCTCGTCCCAAAACGGGAAACCATACGTGGCCAGCGTCCGGCGTCCCAGCGGGTTGCCCGGCGTGGGCGGCAGCGGCGCGTCCAGCTCACCCGGCACCGCGAACCCCGCGCACCGCAACGCGACCGGCGCCTCCAGCCGCAGCACCGCCACGTCACCGTCGTCACCCTGGCGCTTCCAGTCACCGACATGGACGACCGACGCGGCCAAGCCCGCATGCCTCCCGGGGAAGTCGACCTCGGCACCGCCCGCGCCGTCGACCGCGTGAGCACACGTCAGAACCCGATCGGGCGCGACCAGGAAGCCCGCCGCCACCTGCCCGGTGTCCGGCACCCGAACCCGGGCGCGCCACTGCCAGCCCGTCACTCCTCGTCCTGGACCACCATCACGGGCCCCCAGGTCAGCTTCACCTTCAGATGGCCCTCGACCGAGGTCTTCGCGATCACCGCACCGGCCGCCGCGTTCAGCTTCACACCGAACTCCAGCTCCACGGTGTCGGGGTTCAGCGACGAGTCACGCAGCGTGCTCAGCGCCGTCTCGGCCGCCGCCCGCACGTTCACCAGAGCGTCCTCGAACCGGGTCTTGGCGTCCTGCACGACCTCCCCGGGTCGCGACACCGCCCGGAACCCCGGCTCGTTCCCGTCCACCTCGACGATCACGGGCCCCCGGTCGGTCTCCCAGCGCACCAGTTCGGTCACGGTCGCAGCCCCTCTCGTCGCCTACCGCAATCTAACGCGATCGTGAAAAGGTCCGGAGACCGTTGCCGGAACCGGCCCCCAAAGGAGCCCGAGCAATGATCACAGTCGACGACGTCCGGCGCCTCGCCCTCACCCTGCCCCGCACCACGGAACACCTGATCAGAGACCGGGTGAAGTTCCGCGTCGGCCAGATCGTCTACGTCGCCTTCTCCCGCGACGAGACCGTCATGGGCGTCGCCTTCCCCCGGGAGGAACGCGACGCGCTCATCGCCTCCGCCCCCGACGTCTTCCACCTGCCCAGAGAATCGGAACTCCGCTTCAACTGGGTGAACACCTGGACCGCCGCCCTGGACGAAGAAGAGATGCGCGAACTCGTCCTGGACGCCTGGCGCATGGTCGTCCCCAAGAGCGTGGCCGCCAAGGGCCCCTTCTGAATGCCCGACCCGTGTGGAACGATCTTTCTGTGATCATTTCGCCCGATCTGCTCGTCCCTTTCCTGGTCGCCTCCATCCTCATCACGGTGATCCCGGGCGCCGACATGGCGCTGGTGACCCGGCAGGTCCTGGTCGGCGGCGCCTCCCTGGCCCAGAAGACCATCTTCGGCAGTCTGGCCGGCCTCTTCGTCCACGGCATCGCCCTGGCCGCCGGCCTCTCGGCCCTCCTGGTGGCCTCCGCCACCGCCTACACGGTCGTCAAGTACGCGGGCGCCGCCTACCTCTTCTACCTGGGCGTCCAAACCCTCCGCCAGGCCAGGCGCTCGGCCGCGACCCCCGCGCCCGACGAAGAACCACTCCCCGCCGAAGCCCCCCGCCGCGCCTTCCTCGTCGGCCTGATCACCACGGTCCTCAACCCCAAGCCGGCCCTGTTCTTCCTGACGTTCCTGCCCCAGTTCGTCGACCGCGACCAGCCCGTCCTGACCCAGACCGTGGCCCTGACCGTCCTCCACGTGGCCATCGGCCTCATCTGGCTCACCGCCTACGCCCGCCTCGTCCACCGCGCCCGCGCCGTCCTCACGGCCCCCCGAGTCAAAGCCTGGCTGGAACGCACCACCGGCACCATCCTCATAGCCTTCGGCGTCCGAGTAGCCATCGAACGCCGCTAACCAAGACCCCCACCCCCTGCCGGAGCATCGCAACCCGCCCGCCACACCGGCACGATGCCGAACCCCCGACTGCGCGCGTCGCGAGCGCGGCCAGGCCCTCGGCAGGACCGCCATGCTCACTCAGGCCGCGAGCCCGAAAACCACCAGCACGGCGGGCCCGTTGAACGCCGCGTCGAGCAAGCGACAGCATTCGACCGCCACACCCACGCGGACACCAACCAACGCCACCAGTTGCCCGCCCAGAGAGGAAAAGGCGTCCCACCTCCCAGCCGTGGCAAAAGACAGCGACCAACCCGCAGGCCCAACCGCCCCCACCAACTCCCCCACAGCCCACCCCACCCGCAGCCTGCCACGCCCCGGCGCCACGCCCCGGCGCCACGCCCCCGTGACGCGGCCCCCCCGTGACGCGGCCCCCCGTGACGCGGCCCCCCGTGACGCGGCCCCCCGTGACGCGGCCCCCCGTGGGGCGTGGCCCTCGTGCGGCGGCCTCGTGCGGCGACCCCGTGCGGCGACCCCGTGCGGCGACCCCGTGACGGGACCCCGTGGGGAGGCCCCGTCACGCGGCCCCCGCGAGGTGGCCCCGCCTCACGCAGTCCCCTCACGCGGCCCCCGTGGGGCAGTCCCTCGATGGGCAGCCCCCCGCGGGGCGGCCTCTGCGGGGCGGGGGCCGCGCAATGGGGCGGGGCCGCGCAATGGAGTGGGGCCGCCGCGGGGCGGGGGCCACGCAATGAAGCCGGGCCGTGCAAACGGAGGGGGGTGGTCAGGGCCGACGCTCGCCCCGTCCCAGAACCGGACCGTGATCGAAGCGGAAACGCGGCCCCGGCAGCCCGCTGGGAACCCGGGGCTCGGGCATCCGCCGAGCGGGCGCCAGTCCCAGACGTCCGGCGACCTCGTCCCGCAATTGCGGGAGCATCGCGTAAAGCCGGTCGCCCGGACACGCGGTGTTGTTGTAGTCGCGGTGCCCGACGATCCGCACGCGAGGATCGAGCCCATACGTCCCGCACAGCCACGCGCAGGTCTCGACGAGCCGCGCCCACAGCGCGTCCGTCGGCCCTTCGGTCATGTAGAGACCCTCGTTCTCGATCCCGACCAGATGGCTGTTCTCGTTGGCGACGTGTGCCCCGACCACATGGTCACCGGCCCCGATCGCCCGCAGACTCCGATTGCGCCCTTCCATCAGGAAGCCGCCGCGACTGATCGTCAGCTGCTGTCCCGTGTCGGCCCACCCGTTGGTGTCCATGTGGTGGCTCTGGATGGACCGTGACAGCGCGAACGCGTGCTCCAACGAATAGTCCGCGGTGTTGGGCGACGCGGTGTGATGCACCACGACATGATCGGGCGCCCGGTCGAGTACCTCGGCCGCCGACTTCGGGGGCCGCGCACCCCAGGCCGCGCGATCGTGGACGGGCGGCGCATCCTGCGCCAGAGCAGGCCGGGGCAGGCCCAGAGCAACACCACCCGCGACGACGGCGGCGCCCTTCAGAAGATTCCGACGGTGAACATGACTGGCTGGAGACATGAGCGGGGGCTCCTTGATACGTCGGTCAGCCGGACACAGGGGAAGATACGGACGCACAGCCAATACAAGGAGATGCCCGGACCAACTCTGATACGTATTGCATGTAACCAACGCACACATATGGCACTAGTTGTCAATGCCCGACCCCCCGGGATGATGCCCACCCCCAGCCGCCGCGCCCCTCTCCACCCGGCTGGATTAGCCTCACCCACCATGGCCGCCTTCGCCCCGGACGCAGACCCGTCCGACCTCGCCTACAGCCTGATGATGAACTCCTTCATCACCCTCTTCTGGCGCCCCGCCCTCCTGGAAGAAACCACAGAGGCCCTAAGAGCCCAGAGCTACGACATCGTCCACCTGGACGCCCTTACCTGGACGACCGAACAAGACCTCCACCAAGCCTTCGCGTCCGCCCTGGACTTCCCCGCCTACTACGGCCACAACCTGGACGCCCTCCACGACTGCCTGGGAGACGTAGCCGCCTACGCCTACGGCACCACCCCCCAAGCCACCGGCCTCGTCCTGGTGATCACCGCCTACGACACCTTCACCGCCACAAACCCAGCCCCAGCCCAGACAACCCTGGACATCTTCGCCGCCCAAGCCAGAGCCGCCGCCCTAACAGGCCACCGCATGATGTGCCTAATCCAAACCAACAACCCCACCCTAAAATTCACCCCCGTAGGCGCCACCCCCATCCCCTGGAACCCCGCCGAATCCCTAACCACATCCCGCCACCCCCCCGATCACCAATAGACGAGCGTTGGTTGAATGGGAAGCGAAGTCCATCCTTGGAGAACCTCATGGCCCTCCTTGTGCGGCAGATTGACGGAATGATCAGTCTTCGGGGATCGCGATCATCGGAAGGCGCCCTGGGGGACTGTAAACCGCCCATGGGTGAATCGTAGGGTTGGGTTTCAGTCTTGAAGTCACTGGACGCGATGATGACTGGTACGCCAGTGCCAGGTGGTAGGCGGCCTACCAGGAGGCCGGGATCCTGAAGAATGCGAGCCGGGCTTTGTTCTTTCCAGGATCTCTGGTGGATTCATCATCGCCGACGCGATAGCCGCAGAGGCAATTGCCATTCGGACGATGGATCTTCTCTCCAAGACACAGGTGAGTTCTGACGGCCAGAAGGGGTGACCGCCGTGATGGCCGCCAACTCCAAAGCCGACGAGCCTGCTCCCAAGACTCCGACTTCCTCGAAGTCTGAAATGAGCCAGCCGTTACGACTTCATCCGAATTTCTTCAGCTGCTTGACCAGCACCTCGGTGGCTCTTTTTGTGATCGGAGCGCCTGATTCCTTTGGTTCAGTTCGTTCGATGGAAAGTGTGGTGACCAGGAGATTGCCGCGCAGAGCATAGTCATAGGTGAAGTGGTACACGTTGTACTTGCTCGATGCGCGATCGATCGTTTGCTGCTCGATGCCTCGGAGATGTCCCCAACCCTCTTGAACTCCCTCCTCGACGCGCCAGGTGTCATCATGCGCGTAGGCGGTCCGGTTCTCGCCTACCTTCTTTGGGGCGACTTTTTGTTTCGAGGGGCACGCCTTCGCCTTCTTTTTCAGGATTTCGAAATCGCTGGATGCATCCTTCGCCTCCTGATACCGCGCGATCAGCTGGGCGTGCACGTATTGTTTGGGACCCTTCGTGGAGTTCGCGAACTGCCGTTCGGTCGTCTCGGGGTCGGTCGGCAGCTTGAACCCAGACAGCGAGCAAACCGGGACACGGCCGTCCTTCAGCTCTCTCAGAGCGACGTCGATTTCCCTGACGTCTGGCCTGATGTCCTTCGCGGCGATCAGCCCCGCTTTGACCTGTTCCATCGAGTAATTGGGCGGCGGCGTGGCGCTGCTGCTGGTCGCAGGGGGCGTGGTGGAAGCTGCGCTCTTCTTGTCATCGCTGCACCCGGCCGCTGCGAGGACGAGCGGAGCGGCAGCGAGCATTGCGAGGACCACCCGAGCCTCGCTCGCGCTCCTGAATACGCGGGTCATTGCCTCGTGTTCGTTTGGATCTCGCCCACAGTCAAGGGCGTGGGCTGCGAGGTCATGGTCATATCGCTGAGGGTTCCAGTGCGGTCGTCGCAGTCGGTCCCTTCACAGGTCCAAGTCAGGGTCCAGGTGATGGTGGCGGTGATCCGGTAGACCCCACCGGGCTGACCGGCCGAGGACCGGTTGTAGGTGTGACTGCACGTGGTTCCGGTCGGGCTGCCCGCGTCGGTACAGGTGAGGTTGGTTTCACCGAGACTCCAAGTCACTGACTTCGGCGTCGCCGTGGCCTGCACGGCTTGCGCGCCGACTCGGATCGTCGGGGTGGTCACCGTGGTGAAGCCTTCCACCCACAACCCCGTTTTGACCCGGACGTACGTCTTCTTCTCCGGAGAGGTATGGACGGTGGGTACGGGGAGCACCGCCAACGAACGGGCCTCCTCGGCCAATAGGGCCGTTGCCGGAGGCGGGGGTGGCGGTGTGGGGACGTTCGGACCCGCCTCCGGGATCCCGCTCCCATCGGTTCCATCGGCCGGGCCGACCTCACCGGTACCTCCTCCGCCACCACCGCCGCCGCTAGTGTCTCCTCCGCCTCCGCCCCCTCCACCGCTGTTGCCGGCATTGCAGTGGAACTTGCCGTCCTTGCCAGCGCGGCATGGATCGGCCAGGGCCGGCGACGCGGAGATCGACGCAGCGGCGAGCGCGCCCACGAGGAGAAGGCCGCCGCCGGCGAGTTTGGGGCCCTTGGGAAGCCTGGACCGAGGTTCGGGGATCATTGGATTCCTTCCCTGCGTACCGCCCAAGGGGGCGATAGCGAGCACTCTCGCGCGGCGCGGCATGCCGGGATCAGCATTTCTTGTCCCGAACGCTGTCGGAGACCTTCCACAGGCCGGCGTCGTAGCGGAGAGCCGTTCGGTAGACAAAGGCATCGCCAGTCCCACCAGCGGTGCGCTTGCCCGTCGTGGCGGAGAAACGGTATCCCGAGAGCGTTCGCATGCAATCGATCACGTAGACGGTCGCGCCGTCCTTGGCGCGGGCGTACACCTTCGGGTTGGACACGTTGGTGAAGCGCCAGATCTGCCCCTTGGCTTTGGTGCGTTCTACGTCCTTCGAGACCTGGCCCAGCAGGGGGTTCACCGCGACTGTGGCGAGTTCGGTGGGGTCGTTTTGTTCGTAGGCGCGTTTGTAGACCTTTTGGTACTCCAGGTAGCGCTGGAGGACGGTCTGGTTGACCTGTTCGGTCGGGAGGGCTGAGGGGGCGGTGGAGGTGGGGGTGGTTGGGGACGCCTGGGCGGTGGTGGGGGAGCCGTTGGGCTTGAAGTCGCCGCCGGAGGTGGAGCCGCTGTCGCCGCATGCGGTGAGGAGGGCCCCGAGGAGGGCCCCGGTGAGGGCCGCACGGCAGGGCCCGGGGCGAAGGACACCTACCAGACGGGTTCGCATCGCTATCCCTGATCGTCCAGCCGACAACGGGTGCGTAGTACGCGCGAAAGCTTACAGACGTGCTCGTTGCGAGCAAAGAGGTTCGTTCGGGAAACCTTTCGCCGTGGTCTCGGGCGGTATGCGGCTTCGTTGAGGGGCGGGACGCGGCATGCTTGGGGGCGCCTGTGGTGATCGCGGTTGGAGGGTTCGGTGGAGCGGGTTGAGGTTCTGCGGCCTTCGCGGCGGCCCCTGGTCGCGGTGGTGCCGTTGGCTCTGGTGGTGTCGGGGTTCTTCGTTGTGACGTTGGCGACCGGGGTGTTTCCGGTGGCGCGGGTCGTGTTGGTCGTGGCGGCGTTGTTCGTGCCGGTGGGGTTGTTGCTGGCTTCGCTGGTGTGGTTGCCGTGGCGGTATGTGTGGCTGATGGCGCGGGGGCGGACGGAGGTCGGGGACGAAGGGGTGCTCAACAAGACGCCGGCCAAGACCGTGCAGTGGAACTGGGAGCAGGTGCGGTCGTTCGGGGTGCGGCGGACGGTCTTCGGGCGGCGGGTCGTGATGACGGCGAAGCGGCAGCGGAGGTCGAAGAGCGTGGTGCTGGCGGCGCCTCGGGACGGGCTGCTGGTTTCGCGGGACGAGTTCGACGCCGCGGTCGCCGTGTTGAACGAGCGGGCCGGGGCTCATGGGCTGGCGGTTCCCGAGCGGGGGCGGCGGCGGTTCGGGTGGCTTCTTGCGTTGGGGCTGGTGGGGGCTCTGGTCGGGGGGTTCGCGGCTGTGGAGCGGCCTTGGCTGAACTATTGGTGGCCGGGGAGTTCCGAGGTGGGGGATGTGCCGCGTGCGTGCGGGGTGCAGGGTGCGGGCGCGGGGATGGTCGTTACCGAGTCGAAGGAGTCGTCTTCGGGGTGGCCCGAATCGGAGTGCGCTTGGAAGGGGACGGGTGGGAGTTCGGCGGGTTTGTGGATCAAGTCGCGGCGGCGGTCGTTCGGGGGTGACGGGGTGCGGTCGGCGCGGGAGCTCCTCCGGAAATGGCGGGGGGACGAGTTCAAGCCGCTGAAGGGGGTGGGTGAGGAGGCCACGGAGGAGGTTTTCGTGGACTCGTCGAAGTCGACGCTGGTGTTCGTCACGGCGCGTAAGGCGAATGTGGTCGTCCAGGCGAGGTATCTGACCAAGGGGCCGGGGGCCGAGGCTTCGGCGAAGGCGGCGGCATTGGCGCGGAACGCGCTGGCGGTGGTTTGATCCCCGGGTGATCGAGGTTGAGGGGCTTTACAAGAGTTTCGGTTCGGTGCGGGCCGTGGACGGGCTGAGCTTCGCGGCCGGGGCCGGTTCGGTGACGGGTTTTCTGGGCCCGAATGGCGCGGGTAAGACGACGACTCTGCGGATGCTCTTGGGGCTGGTCGCGCCGAGTGGGGGCCGGGCTCTGATCCAGGGGAAGCGCTACTCGGACCTGGAGCGTCCGGCCACGGTGGTGGGCGCGGCGCTCGAGGCGACTGGTTTTCACCCGGGGCGCAGTGCCAAGGACCATTTGAAGGTGGCCTGTCTGGCGGCGGGGCTCCCGTTGACGCGGGTGGACGCCGTCCTGGAGCTGACGGGGTTGGCGGACGCCGTCGACCGGCGGGTGGGCGGGTACTCGCTGGGGATGCGGCAGAGGTTGGCATTGGCGACGGCGATCCTGGGGGAGCCGCCTGTGCTGATCCTGGACGAGCCTGCCAACGGTTTGGATCCGGCCGGTATCCATTGGCTGCGGGCCCTGCTGCGGCATCTCGCCGAGTCGGGGTGCACGGTCCTGGTGTCCAGCCATGTGCTGTCGGAGGTCGAGCAGACGGCCGACCATGTGGTCATCGTGGCGCGGGGACGGCTGGTTCGGGACGCGCCGCTGAGCGAGCTGGTCGGGGACGGACGCGAGCTGCGGGTCCGCACCGAGCAGCCGGACGAGCTCGCCGGGGCTCTGGAGGGCGCGGGGGCGTCCGTGCGGCGGGAGGACGACCGGCTCGTGGTGAACGGGGTGGAGGCGGCCGAGATCGGGCGGGCGGCCTTGCGGGTGGGGGCGGTTCTGAGTGAGCTGGCGCAGGAGCGGTCGGGTCTGGAGAAGATCTTTCTGGAGCTCACGCTGGAGGAGATGAAGTGATCCTGCTGATCAGGGCGGAGCTGCTGAAGATCCGCTCGACCCGGATGTGGATCGGGATGCTGGCGCTGAGCCTGGGGTTCACGCTGCTCGGGCTGGTGTTCTACATCGCGCTCGCGGGCGCGGAGATGAACGGTGAGGAGGGCATCCCGCCGGTCACCGATCCCGATACGGTGCGGGGTTTCTACGCCTCGGCCAGCGGCGGGGTGCTGTTCATGATGATCCTCGGGATCATCGGTATCACCGGGGAGTACCGGCACCAGACGATCACGCAGGCGTTCCTGACGACGCCGAGGCGGGGACGGCTGCTGGCGGCCAAGCTGATCTCGTACTTCCTGTTCGGCGCGGCGTTCGGGGTCGCGACGGTGGCGTTCACGGTGGCGGTCGCGCTGCCCGCTCTGGCGATCAAGGGCGGCTCGACGTCGCTGCTCGACAACGACGTCCCGGTGATCCTCGGCGGGACGGTCCTGGCGATGGCTCTGTATTCGCTGGTCGGGCTGGGGCTGGGCGCGCTGATCCGCAACCAGATCGCGGCGATCATCGTGGCGGTCGGGTGGGTGCAGCTGGTCGAGGCGATCATCACGTTCGCGCTGCCGGAGGCGGGGCAGTGGCTTCCGGCTGGCGCCGTGCGGGCCATCACCAGGACGACCGGTGGGTTCGGGGGCGGCGGTGACCTGGCGACGTTGCCCGCCTGGGGCGGCGTCCTGCTGCTGCTGGGCTACGGCATGGCGTTCGCGGCCGTGGCCATGGTGACGACGGTCCGGCGCGACATCACCTAGGCGCGTACATGATGACGGCCACCCCGATGAGGCAGATCGCGGCCCCGGCCAGGTCGTAGCGGTCGGGACGGTAGCCGTCCAGCAGGACGCCCCAGGCGAGAGACCCCGCGACGAACACGCCCCCGTATGCGGCCAGGATGCGTCCGAAGTGGGCGTCGGGTTGCAGGGTGGCGACGAAGCCGTAGAGGCCGAGCGCGATCACTCCGGCGCCGACCCAGGCGGCGCCGCGGTGCTCGCGGACGCCCTGCCAGACCAGCCAGGCTCCGCCGATCTCGGCGAGGGCGGCCAGGACGAACAGCAGCAGCGACCTGACGACCGTCATGGGCGGCACCCGGGAAGGCTCATCTCAATGACGGTAGACCCGTACCCGGGTACTGGATGCAAGCGGCATTTGACCTGAACCAAGCTCAAGGTTGCAGGCTGGGGTCACTGATCGGCGATGAGGAGTGTGTGATGCGCGCGGTGTGGCTCAAGGAGTTCGGTGGTCCCGAGGTGCTGAGTGTGGGGGACGCCCCCGATCCGGTCGCGGGCCCGGGGCAGGCGCTGGTCGAGGTGGCGTTCGCCAACATCACCTTCGTGGAGACGCAGGCCAGGTCGGGTGCGCCCGGTCCGTTCACGCTGGAACTTCCCGTGATTCCGGGTAACGGGGTCGGGGGCGTGGTGCGGGCCGTGGGCGAGGGCGTCGACGCCGGGCTGGTGGGACGGCGTGTGATCAGCGGCATGGGCGGTTCGGGGGGCTATGCCGAGCTGGCGGCGGTGGACGCCGCCGGGCTGTTCGAGGTGCCCGAGGCGCTCGGGCTGGACGAGGCCGTCGCGCTGCTCGCCGACGGCCGCACGGCCACGATGATGGCGCGGGCGGTGGACCCGAAGCCGGGCGAGCGGGTGCTGGTGGAGGCCGCGGCCGGGGGCGTCGGGACGCTCCTGGTGCAGCTCGCCGCGGCGGCCGGGGCCACGGTCGTGGCGGCGGCGGGCGGGGCGCGCAAGCTGGACGTCGCGCGCGGCCTCGGCGCCCACGAGGCCGTCGACTACACCGTTCCAGGCTGGGCACGGGAGGTGGACGGCGTGGACGTCGTCCTGGACGGGGTCGGCGGCGAGATCGGCCGCGCCGCGTTCGGGCTGCTGCGTCCGGGCGGCCGGATGGTCTCGTTCGGGCTGTCGAGCGGGGAGTGGGCCGGGATCTCTGATGAGGACGCGGCGGGACGCGGCGCGACGATCGTCCGGCCGGGGCGGCCGACGCCGGAGCTGATGCGGGAGTACACCGAGAGCGCGCTGGCGGAGGCGGCGGCCGGGCGGCTGCGCCCGGTGATCGGCCAGCGCTTCCCGCTGGAACGTGCCGACGAGGCGCACCGCGCGATGGAGACCCGGGCGACCGTGGGGAAGACCCTGCTGGAGGTCGGTCGATCCTGACCCGAATGCGGTATTTGCCGATCGGATGACTCGCTGGAATCGTCCCTGGTGGCGAGACGATTTTGAGAACGATGTCAGCGTTTGTGGCTTCTGGAGGCAGTTGTATGCATGACACTGCCCCGGGAGGCGGTGAGCTAGTGGGTCTTCTGTGGTTTCCGGAGGACGTGGACGCGGACGGGTTTGCCGTAAATTCCCGTGGCGTCGTGCGGAAGCCGGGTCATCCCGAGCTTGACCATGACCCGCTCGGACGCGGCGTTGCCCGGGTCGCACCGCGCGACGACCAGCGGCGCCCTGACGCGCTCGAACGCCTCGGCGATGACGGCGGACGCGGCCTCGGTCGCCACGCCCTTGCCCCAGGTGTGCGGCTCGGTCCACCAGCCGATCTCCAGGGCGGGCTCGCCGACGCCGACGACACGGTCGCGCAGCCAGCCCAGGGAGGCCAGGCCGAGGAAGGCCCCGTCGGCGCGGTCGAGGATCGCGCGCCAGCCGAAGCCGTGCCGCGCCCAGTGCTCCAGCGCGTCCGCGTGGCGTTGCGCCGCGTACTCCGCGGTCCAGATCCCGTGGCCGAGATGGCGCATGATCCGCGGGTTGGACGACATCCGCGTCAGGTCGGCGGCGAACCGCTCCTCCCAGGCCGGGAGGACCAGCCGGGGAGTGGTCAGGCTCTCCACCCGGCCGACCCTACTCCTGGATCTTGCGCAGAAATGTGAGGAGTGACCGCTCATAGGCACCCGAATCGACGTTCCACGCGTCGGTGTGGTCACCTGCCGTCGCGACGGCGGTGACCAGACCCGGTGGGGCCTTCCTGGCGAACTCCAGGGACGGCTTGTTGTCGACAGTGGCGTCGTCCGCGGTGGTGTAGAGCAGAACCGGAACCTTTAGGCGCGGGGCGTACTCGCGTTGGTCGAAGTCGTCCAGCTCTATCCCGACCCTCCACTCGACGAAGCGCTTGGCCACGCCGGTCATGAGGTCGGGCAGGCCCTCGTCGGCCCCGGCCTTGTCGAGCGTGGCGTTCCAGTCCATGACGGGCGAGTCCAGGACGACCGCGCGCACCAACCCCGGCTTCTCGCGCAGGGTCTTCATGGCGATCGCCCCACCCATCGACCACCCGTACAGGACGACCCCGGTGGCGCCGTTAGCGCGCGCGTAGTCGATGGCCGACGAGGCGTCCTGCCACTCGGTGTCGCCGAGATGGAGCTTCCCGTCCGCGGACTTGGGCGCGCCCACGTCGTTGCGGTAGGCGATGGACAGCACGGGCATGCCCAGCTGGCGCAGCGCCCGCACCGGACGCAGCGTCTCCGCGCGGCTCGCGCTGTGACCGTGCACGGCGATGACCCAGGTGCGCCTGCTCCCCGGGAACAACCACGCGGGCATAGGGCCGAGCTTGGACGGATAGGTCACGTCCTTGGCTTCCTGGCCCGCCCCCTTGGGGGTGTCGTAGACCCAATGGTCGAGGTAGACGCGCTGACCCTTGGCGGGCACGGGCGAGGCCAGGACGGCATACGTCACCGTCCTGGAGTCGGACTTGGTGATGCGCCCCAGGACGGTCCGCCCGCCCTTCCAGGCGAGCCCCCAGCGGCCGGGCCGCCCGGTGGTCTTGTCCAGGGGGAGCGTTACCGTCCCAGGCCCGGACGCACGGACCTCATACGGGTACTCCGAATCGTGATCCACCCCGATGGTGACGCCGGAGAAATACCAGCCGATGCCCACCGTCGCCCCGGCACTCAGGACGCAGACCAAGGCGACGATGAGAATCAGCGCGATGAAGCCCCTGCGCCGACGGCGTCGCGGAACCGCGACCACGCTCGGTTGGTTGATCACGAGCGCGATGCTACCCAGCGCGGAGCGCCTCCCGGGCGTCCATCAGCGCGAAGCCGAGGAGGTTGAGCCCGCGCCACCGCGAGGGCCGTCCCGCCTCGGGCTGGTTCTCGTCGAACCCGATGCCCCACACGGTGTCGAGCGGGCTCGCCTCGACCAGAACCTTCCCCTCGGTCGACAGCAGATATCCGCGCAGGTCGGCATGCGCGGCGAACTTGGCCTCGCTCCCGCGGACCACGATCGCGTACCGGTTCTCGACCCACGTCGCCTCGTCGAACCCCCGGACCCGGCGTCCCAGCCTCTTGGCCTGGGCCGGATCGCGATCCTTGAGAATTTTCTCCACGGACTCTTCGTCGCCGAACAGCCGCGCCTTCTCCGCCATCATGTAGTGCTCGGCCGTCGCGTAGAGGACGCCGTCAACCGTGAATGGCGACGGATACCACTGGCTGAGGGCGCCCTTACGTTGGCGCCCGCCCCAGAACAGCACGAACTCCGGGAGTTCGCCGCTCTCCTCGAGCCTGATCAGTTCGTCGATGCTCATCGCCATGCGCCGAGCCTGGCGAACCCCTGCCCGGCGGGCAAGCGGAATTTTCGTCCGTCCCGCCGGATACCCTGCTCGGCACACGGAAGGGGTGGGACGTTGACCGGGCAGAACGAGCGAATCGCCGACATCGAGGGCAGGGTCGCCGACCTCGTCCGCGCCATGGCGCCCACGGGCTGGAAGCGCATCGACCTGCACTGCACCGCCACCGTCGCCGTCAACGACGTCGCCCTGGTGGTGCTCACGGCCGACGGCAAGACCGTCACGGCCGAGACCGTCCCGCCCGAGCTGACCGACCTGCTGATGGAGCTGCGCCGCGCGCACTACCTCCCCGAGCAGGGCACCTGGTTCTCGGTGCTGTTCCTCCTGGCCCCGGACGGCGGCACCCAGCGGCTCTACAACTACGAGTTCGACCCCGAATGGGACCCGCCCATCCCGCTCGACTGCTGGCGGCGCGACCAGATCGTCCTGCCCCGCGACGGCGTCCACGTGCCACCCTGGCTGCGCGACCGCCTCGAAGGCCGCGAGCCGCGCTACGGCCCCGCGCTCGACGCCGTCCCGCTCAATCCGGTCGAGCAGATGGAGCTGATCAGCGACCGTCTCACCATCCTGCTGGCCGGTGCCGCGCCCCCGCTCTGGCAGAAGATCTTCGGCTACTACCAGGCCGTCGGCGACCACGTCGAGGGCCCGGCGTTCATGGTCTTCCGCGCCGACGGCACCCTCACCCCCTGGACGCCCCCCGCCGCCTCCGCCACCCTCTTCGACCGCCTCAAAGCGGGCATGCACGGCTTCCAAGGCAGCACCTGGACCCGCGCCGACCTCACCCTCCTCTACGAGGACGGCCGCGTCCGCTGCCAGGCCGCCTACACCTGGGACGACGAACCCAAGTGGAACACCCGCCCCACCCCCACCGACATCCAACGCGAACTAGAACGCTTCCCCCGCCCCACACCCCCCACCTGGATGACCGACCTCCTCACCCCACCAAGCCACCCCGGGGCCACACCCCCCAAAAACCCGCCCACGAGCCCCCCAGCCGCTTCGCAGTCGCCCCCCGACACTGCACCCCCGCCCGCCCCCGCACCTCCCGGCCACGTCCATGCCCGAGCGTCGGAGCCTGCGCCGGGCGCCGGGCCTCTCGGTGACGCGTCTCCCGGGAGCACTGCGGGGGCGTCTCCGCCCGGCGCCACGCCCTCCCGAACCGACGCGCCACCCCAGCCTTCCCAACACGCGCCCGCCGGGACGGATCCGGCGTCTCCGTCCGGCCCCATGCCTCCCGGTCACGCCTCCCCTGGGCGCGATGCGGCGGCGTCTGCGTCCGGCGCTGTGCCGTCCGGACACGGGCGTGCCGGGACGGATGCGGCGGCGAGTGACGAGGGGGCGCCAGGTCAGCGGGTTCGCCGGGCGCGGGTGTTCGATCACATCGGGCCGGACGGGGAGCGCCCCTCGGTGTCGAGGCCGCCGGTTCCGGTTGAGGAGGCTGAGCGCGTTTTGGCGTATCTGCGCGGCGCTCCCGTGGTCATGGCGGCGCGCTCCAACGCTCCCGACCAGCTCGACCCCTCCCGAGGCAGCCAGGTGCCGCTCACGTTCCACACCGACGGCGTCTGGACGTGGTCGGGCGCCGTCGCCTATTACCTGGCGGAGCACGGTGTCCCGCCGGAGCCCGATCTGGTCGCGCACATAAGGGCGAGGGGGTTCGGCGTCCCCGAGGTGGACGACGCCGCCCTCGACGCGGCCAACGCCGCCATCACCGGACGTCCCGTCCCCGAGCGCACCGAGCCGCCCAGGCCGGCGCTCAACCGGCGCGGCCCGATCGCCCGGCTGAAGGTCAAGCTGGAGGAACTGGAGATCCACCCGTCCTGGTACCGCGTCGACGAGGTGGCCGAGGGCGCCTGGTGCCTGCTGCGAGAGCAGGGCGAGCGCTGGACGGTGTTCCGCGCGTCCCGCGACGGGCGGCGCGAGCGGGAGATCGTCTTCGACGACCCCGAGCCCGCGATCGCGCAGCTCCTGGGGACGCTGGTGCTGAACCCCAAGAGCCGCCGCCCGCTGTCCGAGCGGCTCCCCGAGACCATCGAGCCGCTCGCGGGCGAACCCCCGCTCAGCCTGTTCCGCGACCGCACGACCATCGAGCTCCCCACCGGGACGGTCGTCGACCGCTACGGCGACCCCGGCGGCAACGTCGTCTACGCGGGCGGGACGCCGTTCGTCCAGCGCTCGCTGCCACCCGACTGGGAGAACCGCCCGCTGCACACCTACCGGGTGGAGCGCCTGGTCAAGGCGCTGACCGGCACCGCCGTCCCCTGGTTCGAACAACCCGGCGGCGGGACGGGATTCGTCCTCCCACGCCCCATCACCGAGTTGCTCGACAACGGCACCCTCGTCGAGCTCTGAACCCGCTCAACTCGCGAGTGGACGCGCCTGGACCGTTGACGCCCGCCGAGCGAATTGCCTCAGCCCGCACCTGGTTGAGTTTCGACGGCATGCGTGGATGCGTCACGACCTCACGCGCGGACCTGCCTCGACCGCCCGGGGAGGCGCGACGGTGTGGGCGGAGCGTCTCGACGTTGCCACGGTCGGGACGCCTCAACGGCGCGTGGATGGGGCTCGGCCGCGCCGCCTTGGGCGTGGCTCGCGGCGTGCGTGGGTGGCCTTGGCCAGCGTGCGGGGACGTGTCTCGACCGCGGACGTGTCTCGACCGTATGTGGGTGTGGTGCGGGTGGGGGTGGGGCCAACCGGGGAAACGGGCCTGGGGGCCGGTTTCCCCGGTTGGGTGGGGGCAGTTGGCTGGGCTGGGGGCGGGTGCCCCGACCGTTGCCTCAGTAGGCGAAGCGGTTTGGCTTTACTGGAGGGCGGCGGGTGCGTTGCTGGCTGAAGTCCGGCGGCACCGCGGGGCAGGACGCGCCTGCGACGGGTGTGGTTCCGTTCAGCAGGTAGGTGTCGACGACCTTGCGTGAGCAGGGGCTCAGGCCGTACACGCCGTGGCCCGTTCCCTGGTAGGTCAGCAGGGCCGACCCGGGGATCTGGCGGTTGGTGCCCACGGCCCAGGGGTAGGCGGTGGCCGGGTCGCCGACCGCGTTGGCGATCAGGATCGGGGGCGTTCCCTTGATGCGGTAGGGGCGTTGCGGGTCGCGGGCGGGGTTGGGGCGGCCGATGCAGGACGTGATGGCCGACCATCCCAGCGGGCTCAGCCGGACGTGGGGGGCCGCGCGGCGGGTGCCGACACGCACGGCTGCCAGTTCCTTGTAGTCGCGGACGGGGAAGGACCAGTCCGCGCACAGGATCCCGGCGAACTCGCCGTCCGCGTCGGCGACGGCGGCCCTGGTCTTCACCGGGCGTGGCTTCTGCCGGGTCAGCGCCAGGAACTCCTGGCCGAGCTGGGCCCAGGCGATCGGGTCGTAGGACGACCCGTGCACCATGCTGGCCAGGTCGGGTGGGGCGAGGCGGGTCTTGGGCGACCCGATCTCGTGCAGCGTGCCCTTCTCGGCCCGCAGCATCAGGTTGTCCAGGACCTTCACCGGGTTTCGGCCGCGCAGCGCGCAGTGCTTGGACGTCGGGCACCACTTGGCGAACTGCGAGTAGGCGACCTCAAGCGCGCGGGCTTCGTCCTGCGAGAAGCGCAGGGCGCCCGCGACGCTGTGGTCCATGGTGCTGTCCAGCGTCATCGACCGGACGCGTCCGGGGAACAGTTCGGCGTAGCGCTGGCCGAGCCACGTCCCGTATGAGACTCCGTAGAAGGAGACTTTGTGCTCGCCCAGCGCGGCGCGGATGGCGTCCATGTCGCGGGCGACGCTTCCGGCCCCGAGGAAGTCGTACAGCAGCCCGGTCTTCTTGCGGCATGCCCGGTAGAGCTTGCCCTGGTAGGCGGCGAGTTTGGCGAAGTCGGCCTGGTGCCGGGGGTAGGTCCGGGGCGGGACGCCGACCGAGCCGCACAGGACGGCGTGGCTGCCGCCCACACCGCGTGGATCGAATCCCACGATGTCGTAGCGCTGCCTGACCTGCTTGGAGAGACCGGCCCGGTCGAGCGCGAACTCGACGCCCGATCCGCCGGGGCCGCCGGGGTTGACCAGCAGCGTGCCGAGTCGCTTTCCGGTGGCCTTGGCGCGGGCGACCGCGATCTTCACGGTGCCGCGTCCGGGTTTCGCCCAGTCGATCGGCACGGTCAGCGTGCCGCATTGCACCGTCCGGTCGTCCGGACACGCACGCCACGCGATTTTGTTTACGGGGGTAGACCGTTCCGCGGCCTGAACGGGGCTTGAGCCCAGCGTGGCGCTCGCCAAAGCGATGCCGACGCACAGGACTCCGGCCTTGCGGCCTGGTGAAGTCACGTAGACAGACTCCCTGTCCTTAAGGTGCACTTGGGATAGGAGAGATCTTCGTGACATTGGATAACAATCGGGTCATCCCCAGGGATGATTTTTCCGGACCAGGAAGGCACCCATGACCCGCCGCCTCACCCTCGCCCTGACCGCCGTCGCGACCCTCGCCGTCGCGGGCGTCCTGGCGTTCAACGCGGCCGGCGCCGACGAGGATCGCGGCTCCCCGGCCGACGTCGTGAGCACCACGGTCACGCAGAAGCCCGAGGACGTCGAGAAGTACTGGACCAAGGAGCGCATGCGCGACGCCAAGCCCGCGGAGATGCCCACCGGCCCCTGACGCGCGAACGCCCCCGGCAACGGGCCGGGGGCGTTCGGGAGGCTGAAGGTCAGCCGGCGATGGCCTTGTAGACGTTGATGGCCACCGTGCCGTGGTGCGGGGAGTTCATCTGGTCGGTGCGCAGGCTGTGGGTGCTGTTGATGCCGATGATGCGGCCGTAGCCCTTGCGGCTCATCCCGTAGATCCAGGGGCCGCCGCTGGCGCCGTTGCCCATGGTGCAGTGCATGCCGAGGCCGACGGCGCCGCCGCCGTAGTTGACCCCGTAGGACTTGCCGGAGCAGTACCAGAGGCGGTTGCTGTTCATGGGGCGCTTGGACGGCAGGGCGCGGGCCGGGTAGCCGAAGCTGTAGACGTTGTAGGCACGGCCCTTGTAGCCGAAGGTGAAGCCCTGGGCGCCGGTGTAGGCCTGGACGCCCTTGCCCTTGTAGGTGCGGACGGTGAAGGCCGCGATGTCGTAGCGGAGGTCGCCCTTGGTCGTCCAGCCCTTGAGGGCGACGATGCGGTCGGCGGTCCAGACGCCCTTGGAACGGCCGTCGATGAAGTCCGGGTAGAACACCAGCTTGCGTGCGAAGCCGGCGGTGCCGCCCCGGCCCGAGTGGACGCAGTGCCCGGCCGTCCAGATGGTGCGCTTGTTCTTGGCGTTGATGACCGAGGCGCTGCAGGTGTACTGCTGGCCGCGGTTGTTGACGCCGTAGAGCTTCCCGATGGTGCGCGCGGGCGCGGCGTTGTGGCGGGTCCACTGGCGGGCCACGCGGACGGCCTGCGTGGACGCGGTGCCGCCGCTGCGGGTGGCCGCGGCGCCCTCGGGGAGGGTGCCCTCGCCTTCAAGGGTGGGGCCGGTGCCGAGGGCGGAGGCCTGCGGCGCGGCCGGGGCGGCGTTCACGGCCGGGGTGTCGAGCGGCTTGGCCGCGCGGAGCCGCGCCTTGGTCCAGTACTTCTTCGTCGCCTCGGCGGTGTCGGGGACGTTGGCGTACTCAAGCTGCGCGGCCGGGTCGGCCGGGGCCTTGGCGCCGACGGCGGCCACGGACTTGGCCGGCTCGTCGGTCGCGACGTTGAGGGCGATGCCGGAGGCGAGCGCCACGGCGCCGACGGCACCGCCGGCGATCAGAAGTCGAGGGGTAGAAAAACGCACCCTTTGTGCCTTTCCAGGGGGTGGTGAGCAAGCTGTCTCAGAATGGAACAGCCAACCGCCCGGAGGCGGCGACGTCAAGATGGGTACATAGTGGCAGATGTCCTGGAAGTGAATTTCAGTGGGCCGCCGTTTGGATCTCGCCAACGGACAGGCGCGCGCTTCCGGTGGCGGGCAGCGGATTGAAGGAGCCACCCGGGGTGTCGCACTTTCCCGTGCACGTCCATGTGACCGAGTAGTAGATCGTCGCCGTGATGGTGAAGGCGTCCGACTTGGACCGCTGGTAGGTGTGGGTGCACGGGGAATCGCGCAGTCCGCGTTTGTAGGGGACGCCCGGGCCCGCGCAAGTGATCGTCGTCTCGCCCAGATCCCAGACGACCTTGGCGGGCCGCCCCCGAATGGCGATGCGCTGGCCGTCCACCGAAATCGCGGCCTGATGTGGCCGCCACGAGCCGCGGTCGATCCATAGGAAGGTGCGAACGCCCACCCACGTGCGCGGGGACGGGCTGGTTCGGGGGTGAGGAGGGGGGAGTGCGATGGCGTCACCGGCCATCTCGACGGCCGAGGCGGTGCTGACGCGTGGCGTGGCCGGGAGCGTGATGCAGTGGTCGGCGCCCCCGGTGGGCGCGCACATGGGCTCGACCCGTATCCCCGTGGGGGCCGAGCTTTCCGAGCCCCCGACGGTGGTCCCCCGGGGCGGGGTGGCGGTGGCCGTGATGGTGCACAGCCAGCCTTGGCCGGGACGGCCGCAGCCCGCGTCCGCCCACGACGGTGTCGCCAGCAGAGGCGTGAGAAACGCTGCGGCGGTACAGGCGCGGATCAGCATTTCGGGTTCCTCGGAGAGCTGATCTGTGACACCTTCCACACGCCTTGGGAGTAACTCAAGGTGGCGTAGACGAGAGACCGCCGGGGTTTTGGTGGATAACCGAGCCGTTTGCCGGTTCTTGTGTTATAGGTCCAGGGTCCCGAGGTCGTAATGCAGTCCACTATGTACGCGTTTGTCAGATCGGCCGACAGAACCTTCGGATGAGGAACGGCATGACCGCGCTGGACGATTCCGCGGCGCCTGTTGTCCCGCACCGCCGCCGCGAGCCGCGCGGCCGTGGGGCCGGTGGCGACCGACGTGATGCGGCTGGGGTCGTTCGACTCCAGCGTGTACTCGTGCACCTCGTGAAAGTGGCGGTACCCGCTCAGCGGTGACGCCGGTGCCGCCGCCTTGGGAACGGGCGCCGTCGTCTGGGCGCCGCTGGGGGAGAAGGCTCCGGCCTCGGACGGGGCGGCGGCGCATCCGGCCGCGAGGGCGGTCGCCAGCAGTGCGTATTTCACGTCGCCGCACGTTAGCGAGGGTGCGCGGATCTCCGGAGTGCATCGGGGAATCGTCCGGGAAAGTCAGCTCCGGCCGATGTCGGCCACCAGGTTCAGGCCCAGCAGCAGGTCGAGATGGATGATCGTCTCCAGTTTGGCTCCCGGGGCGACGTCCGGGTCGTCAGCCAGACGTTCGAGCACGGCCAGCGCCGTGGGGGAGTCGAGGTCGTCGAACAGCGCCGCCTCGGCCTCGGCGCTGTAGACGCGGTTGATCGGCCGTCCCGGGGCGGTGGCCCAACCGGCCACCAGCCGCCGCCAGCGCTCCAGGTCCAGTTGCGACCGCCAGAGCAGGTCGTCGCCCAGATCGGGCGGCGCGGTGTGCCGGGTCCGCAGGGTCGCCAGCCGGACGCACAGGAAGTCGCAGCCCGCGTTGCCCACGAGCGTGATCCAATTCTCGTCCGCCTCGGGCAGGTCGATCTGGATCGCGCCCCCGGGGACGGACGTCACGACCTCGGGCACCGCGATGTTGTAGTCGTCGAACCTGGCCTCGACCGGTTCGATGCCGGGGGCGCGGGTGACCCGCACGGGACGGTGACCCGCCCGTCCGGCCACACGCTGGAGCAGGTCGGCGGTGATGAAGGATCGTTCGGCGCCCGCCGCCACGTGGATGTGGACGGGGCCCGGGGGGATCGGCTCGGGCCGGCCGGTGGTCGGGTCGTGGAGCCGCAGCATGATCCCACCCTACGGATCGGCGAAGGGGCCCACGGGCATCGGCGCCGCGCCGTCCGGTTTGCGGACGGCGGCGAAGCGGAGGCGGACGTAGTCGGCGACCCAGCCCGACTCGCGGCGCAGGGCCGGGGCGGCCAGGTCGACGATGCGTCCGAGCAGGGGCTCGACGAGCTCGGGCGGGACGTCCGCCAGCGCGTGGGCCATGTAGACGCGGACCCAGTCGGCGGCGCCGTTGGGCCCTTCGGTCATGAGCGTCGGGCGCTCGGCGTGCTCCAGGAGCCGGACGGTGAAGCCGCCCTCTTCCAACCGCGTGGCGTACTCGGCGGGGGTCGGGAAGTACCAGGGCAGCTCGGGCTCGCCGAGTCCGAAGACCCGCCAGGCGGTCTGCATCGCGACGATGAGCTCGGCGCAGTTGCCCGCGCCGCCGAGTTCGCCGACGAAGCGGCCCCCGGGGCGCAGGGCCGCGTGGACCTGGGCGATGACCGCGTCCGGGTCGGCGGTCATCCAGTGCAGGGCGCCGTTGGAGGCCACCGCGTCGAACGTCTCGCTGGTGGTGAAGTCGTGGGCGTCGCCGATGGCGAAGGACAGGCCGGGGTTGAGCGCGGCCGCCTGGGCGATCATCTCGGCCGAGCCGTCGATGCCCAGCACCTCGGCACCGCGCTCGGCGATCTCGGCGGAGAACGCGCCCGTCCCGCACCCGAGGTCGATGATGCGTTCCCCGGGCTGGGGGTCGAGCAGGTCGACCAGGGGCGCGCCTTTCGCGGAGACGTACCCGAAGGGTGAGTCGTACGTCGTCACGGCCCAGTTCACCGTCGTAATTTATCCGTAAAGTCACCAGCGTGCCGCGTCGTTGACGATCTCTGACTTCCCGGGACGGCCTTCGAGCGGAGGTACGGTCGGACGCATGGCGGAGGTCCGGATCGTTGGCGCCGAGCACCTGGACGGGCTCGAACTGCGCACGCAAGGCCTGGTGGAGCAGGGCTTGCCGGAGCTTTGCGCCCGGGGGCTGCCGCCCTATCTGGGGCAGGGCTGGGCGCGGGTGCTGGCGGCGTTGGCGCAGAGCCTGGTGGCCGGAGGCGCCGAGATTCCGGACCATGTGATTTTGGGAACTGGGGTGCGTGTCCGCCTCATACGGGAGGGTGATCTCCTGCTGCCCGTCCCGCCGGACGGAGAGCCGACCGGGGAATGGCGCCGCGAACTGGTGCTCGCCCTGTTCTGCTGATCGTCCCACTACGTACCTATTGGTCCTACTACGCTCCTCGGGTGCCCTCGACGGAGACTGCAACCGCGGAAACAGCACCCGCCCTCCCGCTGGTCCGGACCCAGTCCCGGGGAACCATCGCGCTGGGCGTCGGTCTGGTGGCCATGGGCGTGGTCGCGGTCTGGTTCTACTTCCGCGGCGGGCCCGCCTGGGGCGCGATCTTCCTCGTCCTGCTGGGGCTGGCGGTGGTTTCGCTGGTCAACGCGGTGCGGTACCGGCTGACGGTGGACGAGCGGGGCATCGCGCGGCGCGGGCTGGTGCGCGAGACCTTCGTCCCGTGGGACGAGGTCGAGGGCCTCTCGGTGCTCGGCGGCAACGCGGGAGCGGTCCAGATCACGCGCCGGACCAAGGGCCCGCTGGTCGTCACGCATGTCCCTCCGGCCGTCGTGCCCGAGATGCGGGCGATGGCCGGGCTTCCCGTCCCGGACGAGCCGCCGCCCCGCTACCTGGCGCGGCTGCGGCTGAGGGCGCTGTGCTGGGTCGTCCCGGCCCTGGTGGTGGCGCTGGCGCTGCTGACGATCCGGCGGTTCCACGACGGCTTCGGCAGCGTCTCGGCCACGCTCCTCGGCCTGGTGCTGGCCGGGATCTTCACCCGGTCGCTGCTGATCGTGCTTTTCGGGCGGACGGAAGCGGGCAACGGTGGCGTCCGCAACCGGCTGGCCGTCCTCGTCAAGCAGATCCCCTGGACGGCGGTACAGCGGCTTGAGGTCGTCCCCACGCCGTTCGGGCGCAGGGTCGTCCTGGTCTCGCCGCCGATACGCATCGCGTTGGCGGCGCCCAGGGAGTCGCTGTTCGCGCGCGACCCCGGCTTCGACGCGGGCGTGGAGGAACTGGCCGCGCGGTCGCGGCAGACGGTCGAGGTCAAGCGGCGCTCCGGCCTGCTGCGGCTGAGCTATCCCCTGCTGCTGGCGGGGGTCGTGCTGGCACTGCTCTGGAGCGAGAAGCCGCAGTTGGAGCCGTGGTGGCCGGGCAATACCGAGGCCACTGCGATACCGGACGCGTGTCCGGTCGGGCAGGACGTGGCAGGACGCCTCGTGGCCCGTCCAAAACTCGCCGGGCGCGCGCGCCGCGATCTGGGGTACGTGCGCACGTCGGTCTGCGAATGGCGAGAGCAAGGGACGGCCCTGGGCCTGACCCTGCGCTACACCCTTTTCCCCAGGGACGGCGGCGATTCCGGCACCGCACGCGCCGTCACGCGGATGAACTCCGCGCGCAGCCTCGGCGGCGCACCCGTCCGGGGTCTCGGTGACCAGGCGCACCTGCGCGATGGCGAGGCCACCGGGGGAAGCGACATAGCGCTGACCGTCCGCCGCCAGAACGTCCTGCTGGAGGTCGAGTACTCGGGCCGCCGCCCGGTCGGCCAGGCCCGACCAGAAGCCGAGACCCTCGCCCGCCGAGCCCTGGCCCGCGTGCGGTTCGTCTGAACGGGGGGCCTGGGCCCGTGTGCGGTTGGTTCGGGCGGGCTTATTAGAATTGAGTTCTAACAGGCCCGCGAGAAGGGACGACGCATGTCGTACACCGAGATCGACTACGGGGTTCGGGACGGGATCGCCACGATCACGCTGAACCGGCCGCACCGTATGAACGCCTACACCTACGTGATGCGCTCGGAGCTGCTGGACGCCTTCGACCGGATCGACGCCGACGACGACGTCCGGGTGGTCGTGGTCACCGGCGCCGGCAAGGCGTTCTGCGCGGGGGCCGACCTCGGGAGCGGCGGGTCCACCTTCGACAAGGACAAGTCGCAGGACATGTTCGCCGGAGAGGACGACGTTCTGGAGGACGGCACCCCCCGCGACGGCGGCGGCACGGTCGCGCTGCGGATCGCGCGCTGCCTCAAGCCGGTCATCGGGGCCTTCAACGGCGCTGCGGTCGGCGTGGGGATCACGATGACGCTGCCGATGGACGTCCGGCTGGCCGGCGAGAAGGCCAAGTTCGGATTCGTGTTCGCCCGGCGCGGGATCGTCACCGAGGCGGCGTCCAGCTGGTTCCTGCCGCGCCTGGTCGGCATCGCCCAGGCGATGGAGTGGGCCGCGACCGGCCGGGTCTTCGAGGCGCGCGAGGCTCTGGAGGGCGGTCTGGTCTCCCGGGTGTACGCGCCTGACGAGCTCCTGCCCGCGGCCTACGCGCTCGCCCGCGAGATCGCCGACAACACCTCGGCCGTGTCGGTGGCCGCGATCAGGCGGCTCATGTGGTCGGGGCTGTCGGCGCCGTCCCCGTGGGACGCCCACGCCGCCGATTCCCGCCTGATGGCCGCCCTGGGCGCCGCGCCCGACGCCGACGAGGGCGTCACGTCGTTCCTGGAGAAGCGTCCCGCCAAGTTCCCCATGCGCGTGAGCAGCGACCTTCCGGACGAGGTCCCCGATTGGCCCCTTCGCTGACCCCAACGTGTGAGTAGTGGGGCGAGGGGTATGTAGCGCGCGTGGCACACGTTTCGGGGGTGTGTGGTGCGAAACAGGATTTCTGTTGCCATCGCGGTCGGGGGACTGCTGCTCGCTTCGGGGTGCGGGCAGGAGACCCGGTCGGCAGGCCAGATGGCCGCCAAGGACAAGCGCGCGCGGGCGGCGGCACAGCAGCCTAAGCCGCCGCCTCCACGCGCGATCGACTGCCAGCGGGTCAAGTGCGTCGCGCTGACCTTCGACGACGGTCCGGGCGCCTACACCGGCAAGGTGCTGGACGACCTGCGCGCGTCCGGCGCGCGCGCCACGTTCTTCATGCTCGGGCAGAACGTCGGCGGCGCGCCCGGCATCGTCCGCAGGATGGCCCTGGAGGGCCACGAGCTCGCCAACCACAGCTGGTCGCACCCGATGCTCACCGGGCTGTCGACCGCCGCCGTCCGTTCCCAGGTGAAGCGCACACAGCGCGCGATCGCCACGGCCTCGGGCGGCGTCACGCCGACGCTGTTCCGTCCCCCGTATGGCGCGACCAACGCCCAGGTGGGACGGGCCGTCGGCATGCCCCAGATCATGTGGAGCGTCGACAGCCTCGACTGGCAGCACCGCAGCGTCCGGCGCAACATCCAGGCGGGGGTCAACGAGCCCAAGCGCGGCGGCGTCGTGCTGTTCCACGACATCCACAAGGCGACGGCGGCGGCCGTCCCGAAGGTCGTCTCGGGCCTCAAGCGCCGGGGGTTCACCCCGGTCACCGTCTCGGAGCTGTTCCGCGGCCAGCGCCTCAAGCCGGGCCACCGCTACAACGAGCGGGAGACGCCCCGCGTGCGATCTACGTCACACTGACGGAGTGACTTCTCCCTGGCCAGGCGGAGAGAAGAATCTGCGGCCGAGGTCAGCTCGCGGGGCGCCGCCGGGGCGGAGGCTGCGGCGGGACGACCTTGGCCGCGACCATCGTCCCCTCGGGCACCTCGACCACCTCGCCCGTCCTGCGCCGCACCCGCAACGTCTTGTCGGACCAGGATTCGAGCACGCCCACCACGTCGCTGTACTCTCCGGTGGGCAGACGACGGCGCAGCGAGATCCGCTCACCGACGTTCGCCGGATCGATGGACACCACCAGCCGGGCGACCAGACGGCCAGACATGTGGCACCCCCATGTCGAATCGACTACGCCTCGGTGGCAATACTATTCAGTGCGAGCTTGCGGTGAGCCGGGAGAGGAGTCACTAACGTGACCTACGTCATTGCGCAGCCCTGTGTGGACCTGCTCGACAAGGCATGCATCGAAGAATGCCCGGTCGACTGCATCTACGAGGGGAAGCGCCAGCTCTACATCCACCCCGACGAATGCGTCGACTGTGGTGCTTGCGAGCCCGTCTGCCCGGTTGAGGCGATCTACTACGAGGACGACGTCCCCGAGCAGTGGAAGGACTTCTACAAGGTCAACGTGGAGTTCTTCGACGACCTCGGCTCCCCGGGAGGCGCCTCCAAGGTTGGGAAGATCGAGAAGGACCACCCGATCGTCGCGGCGCTGCCCCCGCAGAGCCAGGACGACTGATCCCGGGCTCGTTTGGTTCGTTTTGGGCCGTGGCCTCCGTGCGGAGGTCACGGCCTGTCGTCTAGCCGAGGAGGGGCGGGCGTGCTCACGCTGCCGGATTTCCCGTGGGACCGACTCCAGCCATACAAGGAGCGGGCCGCGGCGCATCCCGACGGCATCGTCGACCTGTCGATCGGCACGCCCGTCGACCCCACGCCCGAGCCCGTGCGCGCCGCCCTGGCGGCCGCCGCCGACGCCCCCGGCTACCCGGCCACCTACGGGACGCCCGCGCTGCGCGAGTCGGTGGCGGGCTGGCTGCGGCGCCGCGCCGGGGTGACCGGCGCCGACCCGGCCGCCGTGCTGCCGGTCATCGGCACCAAGGAACTGGTCGCCTGGCTGCCCACGCTGCTCGGCGCGGGCCCCGGCGACAAGGTCGTCTTCCCCGAACTGGCCTACCCGACCTACGACGTCGGCGCCCGCCTGGCCGGTGCCGACTCCGTCGCGACCGACGGCCTGCTCTCCCTCGGCCCCGCCGCGCCCAAACTGGTCTGGGTCAACTCGCCGTCCAACCCGACGGGCCGCGTCCTGCCCGCCGAGCACCTGCGCAAGGTGGTCGCCTGGGCCCGCGAGCGCGGCACGGTCGTGGTCAGCGACGAGTGCTACCTGGAGTTCGGCTGGGACGAGCAGCCGGTCTCGATCCTGCACCCCGACGTCTGCGAGGGCTCGCACGAGGGCCTGCTGGCCGTCAACTCGCTCTCCAAGCGCTCCAACCTGGCCGGGTACCGCGCGGGCATCGTCACCGGCGACCCGTCCCTGGTGGCCCGCCTGCTGGAGGTCCGCAAGCACGCGGGCATGATCGTCCCGGCCCCCGTCCAGGCCGCCATGATCACCGCCTTCGACGACGACGCCCATGTCGACGAGCAGCGCGCCCGCTACGCCCGCCGCCGCGCCGCCCTGCGCGCCGCGTTCGAGGCCCACGGCTTCCGCATCGACCACTCCGAGGCGTCCCTCTACCTGTGGGCCACCCGCGACGAGCCCTGCTGGAGCACCCTCGACCACCTCGCCGACCTCGGCATCAGCGCCGCCCCCGGCGACTTCTACGGCCCCACCGGCTCACACCACATCCGCATCGCCTTCACTGCCACCGACGACCGCGTGGAAGCCGCCGTCACCCGCCTGACCTAGTCGTCCCGGGGCACGCTTCTGCGCAGGACGTCGTCGACCGCCCGCTGGAACGCGGTGACGAGCGACTGGATCATCAGGGGCTTGAGCTGGGCGGAGAGTTCGAGCAGCCGGTCGCGCTCCTCCGGGGGCCGTCCCCGCTCGCGATAGGGCCGGACGACGGTCTCCTGGAACACCCGCTGCAACTCGGCGGCCAGGGCCGTCGTGTGCCGCTCGACCACCTCGTGCGAGGCGATCAGCG
The DNA here is from genome assembly GCF_050946795.1 of Spirillospora sp. CA-294931. Lineage (GTDB taxonomy): Bacteria > Actinomycetota > Actinomycetes > Streptosporangiales > Streptosporangiaceae > Spirillospora. The sequence continues at coordinate 7,426,754 of NZ_CP192006.1, read as the reverse complement.
TCTCCAGCGGCAGCGCCGACAGCTCGGCGCCCAGCCCGATCAGCGCGGGGCTCAGCACCCGCACGCGCCCGGACGCCGGACGTTCGACGATCCCCAGCGCCTCCAGGCGCTTGAGGCTCTCCTCGTCCAGATGACGTCCCGCGCGCCGGTCGAGCTCATGGGGTTCGAGCTCCTCGGCGACCTCGGGAGCCCAAGGCGACAGCAGGGCCCGCTGGAGCGCCAGATCCTCGACCGGGGCGTCAGGGGGAATCCGGCTGAGATGCTTCTCGATCGCCACCAGCGTGAGCCCGAGCGCCTGAAGATCACGAACAAGCTCCAGCCGCGCCAGATGCTCGGCCCCGTACAGGCCCGTCCGCCCCCGGAGACGCGGAGGCGGAAGCAGGCCCCGTCCCGCATAGAACCGCACGGTCCGAACGGTGACCCCGGCGCGCGTGGCCAGCTCATCGACCGTCATCTCCACAGGGACTCCCCGGTCAGCTCTATGTGACAGCACCAGTGTTACATTAATCGTGTATCAGAGCGTACTTACCCTGAGGAGCAGGCCGGATGGCGCGCGAGATCTTCAACGAGGAGCACGAGGCGTTCCGCGACATGGTGCGGTCCTTCATCGCCAAGGAGGTCGCGCCCCACCACGAGCAGTGGGAGAAGGACGGCATCGTCCCCCGCGAGCTGTGGCTGGCCGCCGGACGCCAGGGCCTGCTCGGCATCGAGATGCCCGAGGAGTTCGGCGGCGGCGGGATCGACGACTACCGCTACTACACGATCTTCAACGAGGAACTGGCCGCCGTCGGCGCCAGCGGCCCCGGCTTCGCGGTGCACAACGACGTCGTCGGCGGCTACCTCGTCCAGTTGCTCAACGACGACCAGAAGCGCCGCTGGCTGCCGGGCTACTGCTCCGGCGAGCTGATCACCGCGATCGCGATGACCGAGCCCGCCGCCGGCTCCGACCTCCAGGGCATGAAGAGCACCGCGGTCAAGCAGGGCGACCACTACGCCCTCAACGGCTCCAAGACCTTCATCACCAACGGCATCCTGTCCGACCTGGTGATCGTCGCCGCCAAGACCGACCCGTCCGCCGGGGCGCACGGCGTCAGCCTGCTCATGGTCGAGCGCGGCATGGAGGGCTTCGAGCGCGGCCGCAACCTCGAAAAGGTCGGCATGCACGCCCAGGACACCGCTGAACTCTTCTTCGACAACGTCCGCGTCCCCGCCGAGAACCTCCTGGGCGAAGAGGGCATGGGCTTCATCTACCTGATGCAGAACCTCGCCCGCGAGCGCCTCTGCATCGCCACCGCCGCCCAGTCCGGCGCCGAAGCCTCCTTCGAACAAACCCTCCAGTACTGTAAGACCCGCGAAGCCTTCGGCCGCCCCATCGGCAAGTTCCAGCACAACCGCTTCACCCTGGCCGAGATGAAGACCGAACTCACCGTCACCCGAGCCTTCGTCGACCAGTGCATCGCCAAGGAATCCAAGGGCGAACTCTCCGCCGAAGAGGCCTCCATGGCCAAATGGTGGACGTCCGAACTCCTCAAGTCCGTCGTCGACCGCTGCGTCCAGCTCCACGGCGGCTACGGCTACATGACCGAATACCCCATAGCCAAGGCCTACAAGGACGTCCGCATCCAAACCATCTTCGGCGGCACCACCGAAATCATGAAAGAAATCATCGGCCGCGGCCTGGGCGTCTAGCTGGCCGACCGGCGGTCAGGACTGGTCGCGGTGGTGTTGTGGGCTGATGCCGCGGGCTCGTTTGAAGGCGGCGCTGAACGCGAACGCGCTTCCGTAGCCGACCTGGTGGGCTACGGCGTCGATCGTGGCGTCGGATTCTTTGAGGAGGTCGGCGGCGAGGTTGATGCGCCATTGGGTGAGGTAGGCCATGGGTGGCGTGCCGACGAGGTCGGTGAAGCGGCGGGCCAGCGTCGCTCGGGACACCCCCGTCCGCTCGGCGAGTGCGGTCACCGTCCAGGGGTGCCCGGGGTCGCCGTGCATGAGTCGCAGGACGGGTCCCACGACGATGTCGCCGTTGGCGCGGTGCCAGGCTGGCGCGTCGGTACCGGTGCTGGTGAACCATTCGCGGAGGATGACGGCCAGCAGGAGATCCAGCAGGCGTTCGAGCACGAGATCTTGCCCCGGCTGGTTTCGTGCGATCTCCTCCGCCAGGAGCGACACCACCGCGGGTTGGCCGTGGGCGGCCTTGGGGACGACCAGCAGCGGCGGCAGGGCACTGAGCAGGCGCGTGGCGATCTCGGCCGGTCCCTGGTATTTGCCGATCAGCAGCACCGACGAGTCGCCTGCGCCGTCGTGGCGGTTGACCCAGGTCCGCACACCCATGTCCGCGATGTCGGGCAGGTTTTCGCCTGCTGGGGTCGTCCGTCGGGGGCCGGGCTGAACGACCATCTGGACCGGCGTGTGGGGATCATCGGCGAAGGTGAAGGCGTCCGGGCCGGGCATCACCGCGATGTCGCCCGCCTCCAGCCGCACCGCCCCGCCGGTGCTGGGCACCGCCCAGGGCGTCCCGCGCAGGACGGCCACCACGTTGAGCGGGGCACTGTCGCGCACCTGCACCGACCACGGTGGGTTCAGGATGGACCGCAGCGCGAACGTGCCCCTGACCCTGGCCGCCGCGAGCAGGATCGACAAGGGATCCACCGGCGCAGTATAAGAGGCACCCTTATGGGTCTGCGAGCCTGGAGCATGGCCGGTGGTTCGGCGTTCCGATGAACTGTGGATCATGACAGTGACAGCGCCGACAACGTTGGTCCTCGCGGGGACGGGCAAGACCGGACGCCGGGTCGCGTCCGGGCTTGGAGCGCGTGAGGTGCCGGTACGGATCGGCTCACGGCGTGCTGAGCCGCCCTTCGACTGGCAGGACGACACCACATGGGAACGCGCGCTGCGAGGCGTGGGCGCGGCTTATGTGGCCTTCTATCCGGATGCGGCGTTCCCCGGCGCGGCCAGAACCGTGGGTTCCTTCGTCGACCTGGCGGTGGCCTGCGGCGTCCGGCGCCTGGTCCTGCTGGCCGACCGCGGTGCCGCCGAGGCTGAGCGGTGCGAGCAGCGGGTGCGGGACTCGGGTGCGGAGTGGACCATCGTGCGGGCGGGGTTCATCACGCAGAACTTCAGCGAGGCGTTCCTGGTGGAGCTGGTCCTGGCCGGTGTCGTCGCGCTTCCGGTCGGCGACGTCGCCGAGCCGTTCACCGATGCGCAGGACATCGCCGATGTCGCCGTCGCGGCGCTGACCGAGGACGGCCATGCGGGCCGGATCCACGAGGTGACCGGGCCGCGGCTGCTCACCTTCGCCGATGCCGTCGGCGAGATAGCGAGGGCGACCCGCAGGGACGTTCGTTATCTGCCGATCACCTCTGAGCAGTTCGTCTCGTCGCTGACCAGGCGAGGTGTGCCGGCCGAGTACGCGAGGCACCTGGCCGGCCTGATGGTCGAGGTCTTCGACGGGCGCAGGGCCCAGGTCACCGATACCGTCGAGCGTGTTCTGGGCCGTCCGCCCCGCGACTTCGCGGAGTACGCCCATGAAACCGCCGCCACCGGAGTATGGGATCCCGATTTCGAGTCCTGACGTGCTCGGGCTCACCCAGGACGGAACTCGTCAGAGCCTGACGCCCTCGTCGGCTCGCTCGCGGCCAGCCGTTGGCTGAACGGTCGCGTGTGCACAACTGACCGCCTGGGACTGGGCGACCAGCTGAATACGCGGGTTCTGGAACAGCGGTATCAGATCACCCAACCGCGCTGCGGCGGCGTTGTGGACGACGAGCAGCACCCGAGGCGAAGGCTGCGTGGCGGCCACCTGGGCGGCACCGCACCGCGAACCGTGGCGGCGGAGATCAACATCGGTCAGCAGAACCAAGGATGCGCAGGTCAGAGCCGCATCCGTAGAGTCCTGGGCGATTGCTGGTTGTATGTCCGGTTCGCTGAGTGGACCGCTGCTTGTTTGTTTTGGGGCGGTCGGTGAGGGTGGCTCTCTGCGTGGTGCCAGTGCAGATGAGTATCGCGGCTCGACTGGTGTGCGTCATCAATGGCGGCCAAAGGGGGTTCTGTGTGATGCAGGGGGCGAATTCAAGAAGTCGGGTGCCCATTCGTTCTCCACTCGTCGCGGCGGTGGTCGCGGCGGTGGTCGCGCTGTCGGCGAATGTCGCCGTCGCTGCCCAGCCGGGCAAGGCTCAGGCCGCCGCCCAGCCCGGCACGGCCCAGGCCGCCACGCAACCCGGCACGGCTCTGGCCGCTGCGCAGCCGGGCACGGTTCCGGCTGCTGCGCGGCCAGGCGAGCCTCAGAGGTCCGTTCAGGCCCGGGGTGGTACGGGGGGCCTCACTGTGGTGGCGCCTCGTCGGACCGATCGGGGCAGCGTGGTGGTGCGTGGGGTGACGCGTGCCAAGAGTCCGATGCTGATCGAGGGTGGTGTGCTGCCGGTCAGGCTGGTCGCCGATAAGAAGGGGCAGTACGCCGGTGAGGTGGTGCTGCGCCCGAACAAGGTCAACAAGCTGAAGGTGAACTCGTATCAGGGGCGTCGCGTCGTCTCCAAGAAGGCGCAGGTTCAGCAGCGGTTGAAGAACGCCAAGGGGCGGGTGTCCGGCGAGGTCTTCGATGTCAACACCCGTCAGGTGATCGCGGGCACCACGGTGCGGTACGGCCCTCGTGTCGTGAAGGCCGACCAGAATGGTCGCTTCACGTTGACCGGTCTTCCCGAGGGCGGCGTCGCTGTTTCCGCGCTCTCGGCGGGACGGCTCAGCGGGGCCCAGGTCGTCCAGGTCAGGCGCGGCCAAGGCAAGGCTGGACGCATCCTGCTGCAGACCCTGGCCAGGCCGGTGAGCATCAGCCCGAAGGGCGGGACGTACTCCGGGGACGGCTGGCGGGTGCAGATTCCCGCGGGTGCCGTCGCTCGGCCGACCAACGTGAACCTGACGCGACTGCTGATGACGGGCGCGAAGGACGAATTCGGCTTGCCCGTGGTCGACGTGTCTCCGAACGGGTTGCGTTTCGCGCGTCCGATCACCGTGACCGTCGACCCGGGTCTCGTCGGGCTCGACGCCGCGCACACGCGCTTTGTGGGTGTCGACCCCGACACTCTGACCACGTTCCCGTTGAAGACCCGCGTGGTGGGCAAGCAGGTGCAGTTCCAGTTGACCCATCTTCGCGGGATGGAGATCCGGGTCGAGATACCACCGATGCCGGCGAACATGTGGGGCGGACCGGAAAAATTCTGCAAGCCGTTCGACAGCACCTTGGACGCCGCCAGGGCCAGTGCGTATTTGCATACCACCATGCTTCCGGGCCTGCGAGCCAGCATCGGCGAAACCTCGTACTACTTCTGGAACAAGTACCTCACCAGGGGAGTGCCGTCACCGACGCGGGAACGTGTCACAAAGCCCGAAGATCTCGAAAGTTTCGACAAACACCCCGATACGGAAGGTGCACGCGAAGTCACCTTCGCCCAGGCGGGGGCTGCAGTAGAAACCGACCAGAGGCAGAGGCCGTACCCGCTTTCTCCTCCGGAGAGGCCAACGAAGAAGAGGATCTCCGACTTCACATTGCCCAAGGGCAAGCCAATCGGCCAGAAAGTACACATCGAATACGGCGGCGGCTCCTTCCAACTCCCAGAGAACATCGCCGGCGGGGTGAGTGACACCGTTCTACCTGGCCAGGGCACCTTCACGGACCGGCGAGACTTCTTCGGCGACGTCCAGTTCATCCCCACCGCCACCAAAAAGGGCGTATTGACGCGAGTCGAAATGAAGGGGGCCCTGCGCCTGGCCTTGGAAGACAGTATCGATTTCTGTCCCGGTGAAGTAGGGGCTAATTTCGTCAAGCACTTTACGATTCCGATGAGCCGGCTGGAGAAGACGGCTTACTCCGGTGGCGGTACGTGGGCCAAGCCCGTCATGTATCAGCTCAAAACAGAGAACCGCAAAGTGCTTACCCGGGACGTCACCAAGGCGTACCCCAAGAACGATCTCGATCAGGACGGAATTCCGGACGAACAGCCGTGGCAGGGCGGGACGTTCAAACTGGACAACTGTAAGTTCTACAACCCCGATCAGGCCGACAGTGATGGCGACGGCGAAGGCGATGCGTGTGACGCCTGCCCTCCGAACAGGCTTCAGATCGCTGCGGACAAGTGTGAGCGACCCCCGGGTGGCAATACCGGCGGGGCCCCGAGGCCTGACGGAACCCCTAGGCCCGATACCGGTCCGTCCAAGCCGGGGACCGGAGGTTCCTATGGTGACCCGCATTTCATCACCTTCGACGGCGGGTCGGTCGATTTCCAGGGCGCGGGCGATTATGTGCTGGCGCAGTCGCCCTCGGGTGACTTCGCGGTGCAGGGCCGGTATGTGCGGTTGCCGGGACGGTCGTCGACGATTTCGATCAACCGGGGTGTGGCGGCCAAGGTCGGCAAGTCGGTGATCGCGTTCGGTGACGAGACCACCTCCGAACCACTCGATCCTCAGGTGGCGACGCTGGACGGCAAACGCATCGCGCTCAAGCCCGGGATGCGCCAGACCCTGCCCGGCGGGGCCGTCCTGACGTTCAATTACGTGCGTGGTGCGGTGGTGCGGTGGGCCGACGGCACCGAACTGGCCGCCGGACGGTGGATCGCCGACAACGCCTTCATCACCCTGTCCCAAGCCCGCTGGGGCAAGGTGGCCGGGCTGCTGGGCAACGCCGACCGCAACCCTTCCAACGACCTGACCGCCCGTAACGGCACCCGGGTCACCGACCCGCTGAACCTGCAGCAGATGTACGGCTCGTTCGGGGCCAGCTGGCAGGCCACCGGGAAAGCCTCGTTCTTCCGCACCAAAATCCCCGCTAGTGGCGCACTGCCCGTGCGTCCGGCCAAGGTGGCCTCGGTCGCCGACCTGACCCCGGCTGCCCGGGCCGACGCCGAGCGGGTCTGCCGGGAGATGGGCGTGGCGCCGGGCGCCGCGTTGCAGCAGTGCATCCTGGACGTCGGCCTCACCGGTGACCGCAGCCACGCCGGCAGCGCCGCGATCGTCGCCGACCGGCTGCGCTCCTCGGTCGACCTGGCCGCCCTGACCGGACGGGTGGAGGACACCGCCACCCTGCCCTTGAATCAGAACGTCCAGGGCAGGCTGGACAAGGCGCACGTCACCGATGTGTTCCAGTTCAACCTGACCGCGGGGCAGAACCTCAAGGTCACCACCCCCGGCCCGTGCACCGGATCGGGCACGTTCTCTATCACTCTGGTCGCCCCGTCGGGGCGGGCGATCGACCGGACCCGCGGCGCCGGGTGCGGCACCCTGGAGGCCACCGGTGTGCGTGAGAGCGGCCGCTACCAGCTACGCGTCCACGACACCGGTGGGTTCACCGGCGCCTACACGCTGCGCGCCGACACCCAGCAAGCCCAGGCGGTCTGCCAGGGCGACAAGGTCGCGCCCAGCGACGATGAGCTGTCGCCCAAGGTCAACCTGGCCTTCCCGATCAACTTCAAGGGACGGCAGTTCACCTCGCTGTGGGTGAACAACAACGGCAACGTCACCTTCGACGACGCGTTCTCGGACTACACCCCCAAGCCGTTCGAGGGGGTCCGGTCGCCGATCATCGCGGCGCTGTGGGCCGACACCGACACCCGCAAACCAGGATCGGGCCAGGTCCGCTACGGCAACGGCACCGTCCAGGGACGCCGCGCCTTCTGCGTCGACTACGACAAGGTCGGCTACTACAACCAGAACACCGACAAACTCAACACCTACCAGCTGTACATCGTCGACCGCGCCGACGTCGCACCCGGCGCCTTCGACATCGTCTACCACTACAAGACCCTCAAGTGGGAGACCGGCGACGCCAGCAGCGGCAACGGCGGCCTGGGCGGCACCTCCGCCGGAGCCGGCTACTCCAACGGCACCGGCAACCCCGGCACCTTCCACGAAGTCAACGGATCACGCCGCCCCGGCACATTCCTGGACACCTCACCCACCGGGCTCGCCAAAACCTCCACCAACAGCAACCAACCAGGAATGCACGTCTTCCCCATCCGCAACTGAACACCTGATCACCCGCAGAAATGAGACGAGGGTGTCCATGGCCAACTCACAGACATGGACACCCTCGTCCAATACGTCACGGTGCGGGACGGACGGATGGTCATCACCATCACCTATCGGGCCGGGCAAGGCGATGTCCGGGCCACAGCTGAATGCGTCGCGAGCCGATTGCTTCGCGTCCTGCCAAAGGAGGGGTTATGAGGCGCAAGGTTGCGCTGACGTTCGCAATGTTCACGCTGGTCGCGGTTGTGGCCGCGATCGGGCTTGTCGTTGATCCGCTCCACCTGGCGAACCGCTGGTGGATGTTGGGCGGCGTGATCGCCGTGGCGGGGGTGTTGGGGACCCTGGCCGTTGGAGCATTGATCGAGCGTGTCGTCGTGCGGAGCGTTGTGGTCTGTGTCGGCGTGGCGGGCGCGCTCTTGGCAGGAGCGGGGTTGAGTGCTGTGCACGCTGCGCTCAAGCCCACGGTGCACGGGGCCGTGGCCAAGGCCGAGTCAGGCGACGGGCGGTACAAGCTGATCGTGGAGAGGGGCCGGTTCTCAAATAGCGCCCACACCGAGTGGCGGGTGAGGTTGCGGACGGGATCCGGGCTGTTCGCGCGGCAGAAGCTGGCGTGGGAGCCGTTGAAGGGGACCCCGCCCAACCGGGTGTACTTCGTCGGGTCGCGTGAGTTCGAGGTCGCCGAGGACAAGTGCGTCCGCCGCTACCGGTTCGACCGGACGACACTCGATGTGACCCCCCTCGGCGCCCCCTGCGGAACCTGAGCAGGCCGTACCCGGGCACTGAGTAATCGCGCCGATGGCCGCGCGGAATGGGGGAGCTGGGGTTGCCGCTGGTGCTGGCTCTCTCCTCTGAGCGGTGCGGCAGGAGATCTCGGTTTACCGGAATTCGTCGCTCACGCCGCTGTACTTCGCGCCCGCGTTGATGGCATCGGCGGGCGGAGTCGTGAGGCGCCTTCGACCAGGGCGTGGCCGCTAGCCAGCTGTACCGGGTGTGCGCCAGTTGCGCGGCGATGCTCCCGGCTGGCCACGCGCCGCCGAGACGGTGAGGACGCGCAAGAGCCCTGGGACGGCATAGCCCGGGCTGGTGAGCTCATCCGTCGCCCGTGGGCACGGTGATCCTGGCGCGCAGCGCGAACTCATGCTCTATGCCGGGGACCCAGGAGGCGCCGAACGCGATGAGAAGCGCGGCCTCCTCGGCGCTCACCGGCAGGTCCTTGTGCCGCCGAACCCGCTTGCGCAGTTCCTTGTGCCCGATCGCCGCGACCGCCCTGTCTGCGGCTTTCGTCGTATGTTCCGGATCGAGCACATGCATGCCGGACCAGGCGAACGTCACGAACCACCACGCGAGCGGCAGGAAGTTCCACGCGTTCGCGAGCGTGACCGGCTCGGTTTCGGAGGCGCTCCACCCCGCCAGAGTCGCGTACAGCAGGCACGGCCCGGTCGATGCCATCATCAGGAACAGGTAGGGCAGCCGGAGGTAACTCCTTGTCTTGGGGGTGACCACCAGGCGGTATTCCCGCAGTCGCGCGCGCAGCCCGTCGACCGCGGACTTCACGCGCTCGTCGTCGGCGATGGTCCCCAGGGTGGCGCCGTCGGGCCTGGCGGCCACCGCCGCGACGACTGCGTCCTCCAAGGGCCCGAGCCGGCGCTGCGCCGGCCCCATCACCCGCATGCCGCGCCCCCCGGCCAGCCCGAGCACCTGATCCACCCGCAGCGCTCCGAGCACGGTCGGCAGCAACCGCCTTTTCTCATCAGTGAAGCTCCATAGGCAGGCCACCTCGTAGGGATGCAGTTCCCGCGACAGCGCCGGGCCGCGGCACAGGAACCGCCTCCACATAGCCGCGATTGGGCAGCTCACCACGAGGCTCGCGGTGAGAGTCACGAACGCGACGTTCTGAGTGCTCAAGACCGCCCCCGATGCTTGATCGCCTTCGTCGGGTTGGACGCGGTGCGTCGCCCGAAGGTTGGGGTGGGCCGGTCAGCGATGCTCTGGGACTGGGAGGGCACCTGGTGTCTGCGGGACGGTGACACCGGGGGCGGCAGGCCGGCGCCAGCGGTCCGGTGATACGCCTTCTGCTTTGGGGTGGCGGACGCGGGGGCCGGCTCGTGGGGACGGAGGCCGCGAGCCGGCCGGTATGCGGTCGGGCGGTTCAGGCGCCGAAGGTCTGCCTGATCTCTACGGTGCCTTCCCAGGCGGGCCAGTGCTTGCGGTGGACGTCGAGGAACTTGGTCGCCCAGGCCGTCGCCTCGTCCAGGTCGGCCACCTCGTAGATGGCGTAGGCGTCGGCGGAGACGGAGTCGCAGCCGTCGGTCCTGGTGATCTGGCCCCCGTTGAGGGAGACGCGGACGCTGTCCGCGGGGAGCGACAGGCCCGCCGACTCGACCAGGGTCTTGCCGGCCTGGTCGCCGAGCGCGGCGATGGCACCGAAGACCTCGGGGGGCGGGGGGCCGAAGTCGCCGCTGGACTTGAGCAGGGTCATGAATCGCATCTGGTCGCTCCCTGTGTGGTTCTGGTTGATGGCTCAACCCTGGCGGCCGGTACTTCCGGACGGCTTCAGAACGACTTTGGGGGGCCCTGAAGTAGTGTGACGACGTGCGATTCGAAGTCTTGGGGCCGCTGGTCGTGCGCACTTCGGCAGGTGAGCTCGTCAAAGTGCCGGATCGCAAGGTCCGGGCGCTGCTGGCCGATCTTTTGGTGAGTGCGGGACGGCCCGTCTCGGCCGATCGGCTGATCGACGATCTGTGGGGCGAGGAGCTGCCCGCCAACCCCACGGCCACGCTGCAGACGCGGGTCTCGCAGCTGCGCAAGGCCCTTGAGGACGCCGAGTCCGGCGGTCGGGCCCTCGTGGTGACCCGGCCGCCGGGCTATCTGCTGGACATCGCCGCGGAAGACCTGGACGCGGGCCGTTTCCGCGCGCTGGCCGAGCGGGCACGGGGGACGGCCGACCCGCGGCAGCGCGCCTCGCTGTTCGCCGACGCGCTGGGGCTGTGGCGCGGCCACGCCTTCGCCGACGTGGGCGACGAGCCCTTCGCGCGGGCCGCGATCGACCGGCTGGACGAGGAACGCCTGGTGGTCATGGAGGAGCATGCCGAGACCCGGCTCGATCTCGGCGACCACGACCTGCTGGTCGCCCCGCTCGGCGAGCTGACCGCCCGGTACCCGTACCGGCAGCGGCTGCGCGCCATCCAGGTCAAGGCGCTCTACCGCACCGGACGGCACGCCGAAGCGCTGGAGGCCTACCAGAGCCTGCGGACCCTGCTGACCGAGAGCCTCGGTCTCGATCCGGATCCGGAGCTGGACGCCCTCCATCAGGCGGTCCTCCGGCAGGATCCGGGCCTGGCGGCGCCCGTGGCGTCCCGTCTGCCCTCGGCCTTGACGCCGCTGATCGGACGGGACGCCGAGCTGGCGGACCTGCTCGCCCAGGACCACCGCCTGATCACCTTGACCGGTCCCGGCGGCGTCGGCAAGACGGTTCTGGCGCTGGAGGCGGCGCGCCGCCGCGAGCAGATCCATGACGTGCGGCTGGTCGAGCTGGCGACGCTCCCGGCCGACGCCACACCCGAAGACCTGGACGCGGTGATCGGCCCGGCCCCGCAAACCGGTCTGCTGGTGCTGGACAACTGCGAGCACGTGGTCGACCGCGCCGCGAAGGTCATCGACCGGCTGCTGCGCGAATCGCCCCGGCTGCGGGTCCTGGCGACCAGCCGGGAACCCCTCGGGATCTCCGGGGAGCAGGTGCGCCCGGTGCGCCCGCTCGATCTGCCCGTCTCGGCGGTGTCGGCGTCCGCGTCCAGCGCGGTCCGGCTGTTCGTCGCCCGTGCCGCCGACAGCCAGCCGGGCTTCGCGCTCACCCCGGACACGCTGCCCGCCGTCGTCGAGATCTGCCGCCGCCTGGACGGCCTGCCGCTGGCGCTGGAGCTCGCCGCGACGAGGATCAGGTCGCTCGGGCTGCGGGAGCTCGCCGAACGCCTCGATGACCGGTTCCGCATCCTGGCCACCCGCCGCCAGACGCTCCGGGCGGTGATCGAATGGAGCTGGGGGCTGCTGTCGGCCGACGAGCGGGCGGTGCTGCGGCGACTGGCCATGCACGCCGACGGCTGGACGCTCCGCGCGGCCGAGCACGTCTGTGCCGAGGGGGACGTCGGCTCGTTCGAGGTCGCCGACCTGCTGTCGCGGCTGGTGGATCGGTCGCTGGTCGTCCGGGCCGACTCGGCTCTCGGTTCCCGATTCCGGCTGCTGGAGAGCATCAGGGCCTTCGCGCTGGAACAGCTGGCCGAGGCGGGCGAGCTCGACGCGACCAGGGCGCGTTACGTCCGGTACTACGAAGGGCTCGCTCAACGCACGGAGCCGCGCCTTTACGGGTTCGCGGGCATGTTCACCCACCTGGAGGAGCTCTACAGCACCTCCCAAGAGCGCACAGTGATGGCGGCGCCCCCGGCCACCCGGGTGCGCACGGTGGCCTCCGCGGACGGGACGGACATCGCCTACCAGCGATCCGGGGACGGCCCGCCCCTCATCATCGTCGGCGGCGCCCTGAACGACAGGACCGCCGCGGCCGCCCTGGCGCAGCGGCTGTCGCAGCGGTTCGCCGTCCACGTCTACGACCGGCGCGGACGCGGCCACAGCGGCGACCACCCGGCCTACTCCGTCCAGAAGGAGCTCGATGATCTGGCCGCACTGGGCGAGGTCGTCGCCGGCGTCCCGTATGTCCTCGGCTTTTCCTCCGGTGCGGTCCTCGCGGCCGAGGCCGCCGCTCGCGGGCTGCCGATGGCGGCCCTCGCCCTGATCGAGCCGCCGTTCATCCTCGACCAGACCCGCGCGCCCATGCCCGCCGACATGGCCGCCCGCCTGACCCGGCTCATCTCCGCGGACCGTCGAGGCGACGCGGTCGAGCTGTTCCTGATCAACGGCATCGAGATGCCGGCCGAGGTCGTCGCCCCCATGCGCGGAGCCCCCCTCTGGCCCGACCTCGAAGCGATGGCGCACACCATCCCCTACGAGCTGGCCGTCATGGACACCTGGGCGGTTCCCGACCACTGGGCCCGGGTCCGGCAGCCGGCCCTGGTCATCGTGGGCAGCACCAGCGCGCACTGGCGCCGGTACGCCGCGCGGGCGGTCGCCGACACGCTCCCCGCGGGCCGCCTCCACACCCTCGACGACCAGCCCCACGACGCCGCTCCGCACATCCTGGCCCCGATCCTGGAGCAGTTCTTCCTCGCGTGATTCAGAGGTAGCGGAGCCAGAGGTAGGGGGTGGCGATCGCGGTCGAACCGAAGGGCGCCTTCGAGTGGCCGCTCGGATGCCCCGGCCATCATGCCGTCCCAGACCATGAGTTGAGCGCATCGAACGCCTGTTGAATCAGACGTCCTCCTGAATAAAGCGGATGTTCTCGGCGAGGGCCTCTGATGCGGCGGGCAGATCGGCCAGGCGGGTCGCGAGCGTGGCGAGACCGAGGCGCTCGGGGAGCGCTTCGTCGGTGACGCCGGCGAGGGTCGCGGTCAGGACGGCGTTGGCGCGGTAGCCCGAAAAGGTCCACCAGCGCAGGTCCGAACCGTCGCGAAGGATGACGGTGCCGCCCGGATGAACGGTTGGCAGCGATGCTTCGCGGGCCTTGGCGAGATGGACGACCGCACGCCGGGTCAGGTGCACGGGGGGATCGGCGCCCAGAAGGACGTCTCGGCACGCGTGGGACAGGGCATGAGACGCGCCCGCGATGGCCGCGGAGAACCAACGGGCCTTGCCGCGCAGGTCGGACGGTTCCACGAAACAGCGTCGACGTTTCCAGTCCACCCAGAGCACCTTCCAGTTCCGCCCGCCCAGGAGCAGCACGCGGGGCCCGGAGACCCGCTCGGTGAGGAGCATCGGGTCGGTCCGGCCCCATGCCACAGCGCCACCCTCCGTCCCAGCCAGCCGGTGTAGGTCTCCAACCGGGGAAGCAAGTTGTTGAGCAGGGCCTTCAGCGGGCACACGTAGATCACCGACAGGCCCGTCCAGCGCCCGTCCTCCATCGCCGTCAGCAGTGGGAAGCAGGCCGCCTCGGGCTTGCCACCGGCGGGCAGCGCGTCCGCCCCGGCCTTGACCGGCGCGATCGCGTCGCGCTGGAGAGGCCGAAGCGTCCGCCAGCCGAGGGTGTTGACGATGTGGTGGGCGAGCGCGGGCGCCAGCTCGTCGATCACAGCCCGAGATCGACGAAGATGGACCTCTGGCCGCGCGTCTGCTGGCTTCGGCAAGGGAGCCGACAAGCGGACGGCCGAGAAGGCTGCCGAGGCGCTGCGGAAGGTCGTCCCGAGGGAGCATCCGCTACACGAGGCGGCCCAGTCTATCCTTCGCGAACTCTAACGTTGGCCGGGGCCGTTGACGATCTTCGCGGTGATCAGGGAGTTCCAGCGGAGGACAGTTCCGGCCTTGGCCACCGCGTTCTTGCCAGGGCCCTCACCGTTGACGGGGATGTCGCGGGCAGCCTCGACGCCTGTGCCGAGGTAGCGGTAGGTCTTGGGGTCGATGAGGATGCTCGTCCGCTCGCCGAGGTGGTTCACGTGGGCGAAGGCGTCGCCCGTCCGGCCGATCAGGTCGGGGACGTCGCGCCGGAGCGTCACGCCGGGGATCTTGGGCAGTGCCCGGTAGACCGCCGCCTGGAGCTTGGGGGAGATCGGATTCTGGAGCATCTTGTCCAGCATTTCGAACACGTCGTCGTGCCGGGTCTTGCCGACCTGGTTCGGGTAGTGGACGGCGTAGAGCTTGCGCAGCAGCGCGTCCGGCTCCGTGGGCAACGTGTGGTAGTTCCGCATCCGGTAGCCCACGTTCCCCTTGGGGCTTATCCACGATCCGGTCTCCGTGGTGCGGTAGTCGACCACGAGCTGCTTGGTTCGGTAGCTGATGAAGGCGACGCCCAGTTCGTCGATGCGCTCCCAGTGCTCGACGGGCTCGCTCCAGGAGCGGTCGACGCCCTTCCACCAGGTGTTCATTTCGAACCCGCCAGCGGTCCGGGCCTTGACGTAGACCCACTGCTTTGGGTCGGGGGCGGAGTAGGGCCTGTCCTCGATGGCGCGGGCCGCGCGGTCGCCGAACTCGGCGGCCGAGGCGGCCGGGCCGCCGTCGCCGTCCAGGCTCTGGACGAGGGTGAGGCCGGTTCCGACGGCGACGGTGAGGCATGCCGCGACGCCGACGCGGAGCGCCACGCGGCGGCGGGGCCGTGGCTCCCGAGTATCGGCAATTTCCCGGAGGCGGGCGCGCACGGTCTCTTCCCGCTCGACGGGCATCGGCACCGGGCCGCCCCGGAAACGCTTGATCACGTTGAGGTCGTCCATCACGTTCATCCCTTCGTCCCGGGGCCGAGGTCGTGCCAGGTGTCGGCGAGCGCAGAGCGCACCTTGCGCCGCGCCCGGTGCAACCGCGAGCGCACCGTTCCGATCCGGAGGCCGAGCGCGTCGGCGACCTCCTCGTAGGTCAGGTCCCCCCAGGCGACCAGCAACAGGACGTCGCGGTCGCCGCGCGAGAGGCCGGCGAGCGCCCCCGCGAGGGGACGTTCGAGGTTCTGCGCGGCGACGCGTTCGAGGACGGCGTCGTCCATCGGCAGGTCGACCGGGTCGTCGCCGGTGCGGTGGAGCGTCCGGTAGTACCGCTCCTCCGTCCTTCGGTGGCGGGCGATCAGGTTGGTGGCGATTCCGTAAAGCCAGGGCCTGGCCAGCGAGCGGGTTTGGTCGTAGGCGTGGCGCTGGCGGAAGGCGGCGAAGAACGTCTCGGCGACGATGTCCTCGGCCGCCTGGACGCCGAGACGCCGCGCCGCGTAGTCGTGGATCCGATGGCCGTGGCGGTCGAACAGCACCGAGAACCACTCGGGTTCGTCCAGCGACAGCGCGATCACGCCCGCATCGTCCAGCTGCTGCGCCTGTTCCGGGTCGATCACCGCGGCGGTCACCGCGACAACCAGTGTCTGTGCATGTCGTGCCCCTTCACGATGGGGGTTTCGTGCGCACTGGTTGTTTCCCGGCCGACCGGATCGAGTTCACGCGTGTCTATTTTGTCGAGGAGGCGGGACAGGGGCGGGTCAGAGGTAGCGGAGCCAGAGGTAGGGGGTGGCGATCGCGATGGTGACGATGGTGACGACGAGGCCGTATTTGGTGAAGTGCCAGAAGCTGATGGGGGAGCCGTTGCGGGCGGCGATGCCCAGGACGACGACGTTGGCGCTGGCGCCGATGGCGGTGGCGTTGCCGCCCAGGTCGGCGCCGAGGGCCAGGGCCCACCACAGGACCTGGCCTTCGCCGGGGGGATGCTGCTGGACGAGGTCGGCGACGATGGGGCTCATGGTCGCGACATAGGGGATGTTGTCGACGATGGCCGACAGCCCTGCGGAGGCCCAGAGCAGCAGGAAGGTGGCGAAGGCGAGGTCGCCGTCGGTGGCGTCGGCGGCGGCCTTGGAGAGGTCGCCGATGACGCCGGTCTCGACCAGCCCGCCGACCATGACGAACAGTCCGGCGAAGAACACCAGCGTGGGCCATTCGACCTCGTCCAGGGCCTGCTGGGTGGTGACCTTGGTGGCGGCGACCAGGATTCCGGCGCCCAGCAGCGCCACGACCGAGGGTTCGTAGTGCAGGACGGGGTGCAGCACGAACGCGGCGACCACCACACCCAGAACGGTCAGGGCCTGCCAGAGCAGCCGGGGGTTGGTGATGGCCTCCTTTTCCTCCAGTGCCATGACGTCGGCGGCGCGCTCGGGGTCGTAGACGAACGCGGACCGGAACAGCCAGCGGATCAGGACGCAGTACACCGCCATCAGCAGCACGATCAGCGGTGCGAGGTGGACGAGGAAGTCGTTGAAGGACAGGTCGGCGCGGGAGGCGATGATGATGTTGGGCGGGTCGCCGATCAGGGTGGCGGTGCCGCCGATGTTGGAGGCCATCACCTCGGCGATCAGGTAGGGCACGACCTTGAGGGCGAGGCGGTCGCAGACCAGGAACGTCACCGGCGCGATCAGCAGGACGGTGGTGACGTTGTCCAGCAGCGCGGAGGCGACCGCGGTGATGACGCAGAGCATGACCATGAGCCGGTAGGGGCGGCCGCGGGCCCGTTTGGCGGCCCAGATCGCGACGTATTCGAACACGCCCGTCTGGCGCAGCACCGAGACGATCACCATCATGCCCAGCAGCAGGAAGATGACGTTCCAGTCGATGCCGGTGTGCTCGGAGAAGAACCCCTTCTCGGCGTCGGTGATGTGGAACATCAGCATCAGCCCGGCGCCGCCGAGCGCGACGGCGGTGCGGTGGATCTTCTCCGAGGCGATCAGGATGTAGGCGCCGACGAACACCACGATCGCGAGGGCGGCGTCCACGTCAGGCCCCCGCCCGGACGGACCGACGCGGACGTGAGCGCCCGCGAACGCGGGGTCGAGCCGGTGAACCGCCAGTCACAGGTGGGCCTTTCGGGGAGGGGTCGGCTGGGACCTGCCGACCAGACTTCCCGGCTCACCGATCACCGACCTTAACGCCTCCTTGACGGGCTCTCCACCGGCGGCGCCGTCCGGGGCGTCATAGCGTCGCGGTATCCGGCGACGAGCGCCGCACCGGCGACGTCGTGACCGTCTCCCAACGCCTGTTCCGTCTCGTGGACAAATAGCCGGACGGTTCGGTCCCGCGGCCGGATCGTTTAGCGGCCAGCCGGATTCAAATGGGGCTTCCGTCAAGGTAAAGAATGCGCTAAAGTTACCACTGGTGTGCCGGGAAGCCTGGTCGGCGAGACAGGATACGTCTCTGATCAGGAGGGTTGTATGACTCCCCGGCACTTTTTCGTTCTCCGATGTCAGCAGCCTTTCCCTCCCGCCCCCGCCCCCGCCCCCGCCCCCGCCCCCGGCTTCGGCCTGCGCGTCCGCGCTCAGGCGGCGGCGTTCCCCGATAGTCGCCCCACGAGGTGCCGCGTTCGCGGCTGAGCCTCGCTCCTCGCTTTCCAAGGTCAGGTCGTCGCATTCTTTGCGGCGATCCGATAACTCCTGCCCTGACGCGGAGGCGCTTTATCGTGGGCGAATTCATTGAGGTCGCGTTCGGATTTCCGACCGCGCTGTTCAGCTTTTCATTGGTCGTGGTCGCGGGGTACTGGGCGATGGTGCTGCTCGGCGCGCTGGGGACCGAGGTCCTGGACGCCGATGTCGACACAGGGGCCGACATCGGTATGGGGGACGGCGGTACCGGCGGGCTGGGCGGCCTGCTCGCCGCGAGCGGGCTGGGCGGGGTGCCGGCCACCGTGGTGCTGTCCTCGCTGATCGTGGTGGCCTGGTTCGTGAGCCTGGTGGGCTCGGTGCTGCTGGGCGGTCTCGTCGGCGAGCCGGCGGGAGGTCCGGCGGTGCTGCTGGTGGCGTTGGGGGCGGCCTGGTGGTGCACCCGGCTGTCGGTGGTGCCGCTGCGGCGGGTCTTCCGGAGCGATGTGGGCGCCTCGCTGCGGGACTTCGTGGGGCTCACCTGCGTCATCCGCACCGGACGGGTGGGGCCGGACTTCGGCCAGGCCGAGGTGACCGCGCCCGACGGGTCGTCGGCGATCGTGCAGGTCCGGCGGCCCGAGTCCGACGTCCCGGTGGCGGGCGCGCGGGCGGCGGGAGGCGCTCTCACCGCCGGCAGCACCGCGCTGATCTTCGACTACGACCCGCGGGGCGCCTTCTTCTGGGTGATGCCGTACGACGCGGCGGCGATCACCGACGGTCTCTGACGTCCCGCGTCGGAGCCGAGTACTTCCCGTTTTCTTTCCCCCCAGTAGAGAGGGATCTGTGATGGACACCATCACGATAGGCATCGGCGTGGTCATCGCCATGGGCCTGCTCGTCGGGCTCGCGCTGATCTTCGTGGTCACACGGTTGTTCCGCAAGGTCGACCAGGGCAAGGCGCTGATCATTTCGAAGGTCAAGAAGGTGGACGTGACGTTCACCGGCGCGGTGGTGCTGCCGGTGCTGCACAAGGCCGAGCTGATGGACATCTCGGTGAAGACCATCGACATCGAGCGGTCCGGACGTGACGGGCTGGTCTGCAAGGACAACATCCGGGCCGACATCCGCATCACGTTCTTCGTGCGGGTCAACAAGACCGCCGAGGACGTCATCAAGGTGGCGCAGGCGATCGGCACCGCGCGCGCCAGCGACCAGGAGACGCTCCAGGAGCTTTTCTCGGCCAAGTTCTCCGAGGCGCTGAAGACGGTCGGCAAGCATCTGGACTTCGAGGACCTCTACACCCGCCGCAAGGAGTTCCGCGACCACATCATCGCGGTGATCGGCACGGATCTGAACGGGTACAGCCTGGAGGACGCGGCGATCGACTATCTGGAGCAGACCTCGCTGCTGTCGCTGGACAAGTCCAACATCCTCGACGCGCAGGGCATCCGGAAGATCACCGAGCTGACCGCGATCCAGCACGTGCGGACCAACGAGCACGCGCGCACGGAGGAGAAGGAGATCAAGCGGCAGGACGTGGAGGCGCGCGAGGCCATCCTGGAGCTGGAGCGGCGGCAGGCCGACGCCGAGCTCAAGCAGCAGCGCGAGATCGAGACCGTGCGGGCACGGGAGCAGGCGCAGATCGAGCAGGTGCAGGCCGAGGAGCGGCTGCGGTCGCAGACCGCGAACATCCGCACCGATGAGCGGCTCGGCGTCCAGACCGAGAACCGCGACCGCGAGGTCGCGGTGGCCGCCAAGAACCGGGAACGGGTCATCGCGATCGAGAGCGAGCGGATCGAGAAGGACCGCCAGCTGGAGGTCATCGCCCGCGAGAGGGAGACCGAGCTGACCAAGATCTCGGCGAACAAGGAGGTCGAGGGCGAGAAGCGCGACATCGCCGAGGTGATCCGCGAGCGGATCGCGGTCGAGCGGACGGTCGCCGAGCAGGAGGAGAGCATCAAGCGGCTGCGGGCCACCGAGGAGGCCGAGCGGGAGCGCCAGGCCATCGTGATCCGCGCCGAGGCCGAGGCGCAGGAGAACCTGGTCAAGGACATCAAGGCGGCCGAGGCGGCCGAGGCCGCGGCGCGGCACCGGGCCGGTGAGCAGCTGGTGCTGGCCGAGACGCGCCAGCAGACCGCCGACCTGGACGCCACTGCCAAGATCCGGCTCGCCCAGGGAGTCCAGGCCGAGGCCGCCGCGCTCGGGCTCGCCGACGTCCAGGTCCGGGAGCGGGACGCGGAGGCGATCGAGAAGGTGGGCCGCGCCGAGGCCGCCGTGGCGCAGGAGAAGGCGCTGGCGGAGGCCGCCGCGATCAGGGAGAGGCTGAAGGCGGAGGCCGAGGGCCTCACCGACAAGGCCGCCGCGATGGCCGCCCTGGACGAGGCCACCCGGCAGCACGAGGAGTTCCGGCTGCGGCTGGAGGCCGACAAGGACGTCCGGCTGGCCGCCATCGAGGGGCAGCGGCAGGTCGCCGAGGCGCAGGCGTCCGTGCTGGCCACCGGTCTGGAGAGCGCCGACATCAGCATCGTCGGCGGCGACAGCGTGTTCTTCGACCGCCTGGTCGGGTCGATCTCGCTCGGCAAGAGCGTGGACGGCTTCGTCGGCAACTCCGAGGTCGCGCGGAACCTCGCCGGACCGTGGCTGGACGGCTCGGGCGGCTTCACCGACGACATCTCCCGCCTGCTCGGCTCGCTGGGCACCGGCGGCGTCCGGGACCTGACCCTCTCGGCGCTGCTGCTGCGGCTGATCAAGGCGGGCGGTCCGGAGACCGACCGGCTGCACGAGCTGCTGCGCACCGCCGAGCGACTCGGGGTGGCCGAGGCGCCCCTCGACCAGGCCGCCGCGGCGGCGGCGCCGCACGCCGTCACCGTGAACAACGTCGACGCGGTCCGGCACTGACCATCCAGGTTCGCCGCCGGTGCCCCGAACGAGGGCACCGGCGGCCCGACGTCCCAGGAGGTTCGCGTGAGCGAGCTCGCCACCGAGGTCACCGACGAGCGGGTCGTTCCGGAGACCGGCCCCGCCGCCGAGGCGGGGCTCGACCGCGGCACCTATGAGGTGCTGCGCGCCCGGCTGGCCGGTCATGCCGCCGATCTGGCGGGACGCGCCCAGGCGCTGAACGCCCGGCGGCTGGAGGTGTTCGGCGGCACCGAGCTGCGGCTGGCCGGGACCGAGCGGATCCGCACCGAGCACGGCTGCGTGCCGCGCGACATCGTCGCGATCGGCGACACGCTGCTGTTCGGCTTCAACGTGTTCCTCGGCCTCAAGCCGGAGACGGGCGTCGGTGACGTGTTCGCGCTGCACCGCTTCGTCCGCGACGGCGCGGGCGCGGCCTTCGAGGAGGCGGACCCGGGGTCGGTGCCGGGGCTGCTGGACGACCCGGCGTTCCAGCGCGACTTCGCCGAGCTGTACCGGTACTACCGGCAGGCCCGGCTCCTCCAGCTGCGGCTGGTGGACGGCCGGTTGCTGGCGGTGTTCCAGACCGGCCCGCGCCTCACCGACCTGCGGGTGCTGCGGTGGCGTGTCGGCACCGACGGCACCGTGGTCTACGAGGACAACCAGGGCGAACGCGACCACGTGTTCCCGCCGTCCCACGACTTCAGGTGGGCGCCGACCACCCGCGAGGACCATGTCCCGGGACGGCACCCGCACATCTCGATCGACGGCGCGGTGTTCGTCGAGACCGTCGCCGGGACCCTCACCGTCAAGGTCGAGGACGACACCGAGACCGGCCACGGGATCTACAGCGAGCCGGTCGACGAGCCGCTGCAGAGCCTGGCCGACGCCGACGTGGCCTACGCCCGGGTCGGGGCGCTGATCCTGCTGCGCGTCCGCCCCTACAACGAGACCGCCTGGCGGTACCTGGTGTTCAACACCAGGACCAGGACGGTGACGCGCCTGGACGGCATCGCGCAGGCGTGCCGGCGCCTGCCCGAGGACCACGGGATCATCTTCCCCGGCGGCTACTACCTGGACACCGGCGTCGCCAAGACCTTCGACGCCGACACCCGGGACCTGGAGTTCGAGCGGGCCGTCCGTTCTCCCGACGGCGAGGACGTGCTGTACGTCTTCCACTCCCGGGGTGACGGACGGTCGCTGCTGCTGCCGTACAACGTGATCCGCAAGCGGGTCGCCGCCCCCATCACCTGCCACGGATACTCCCTGTTCGACGACGGCACCCTCGCGGTGCTGCGGGCGTTCTCCGACGAACCGGCCCGCGTCCACCCCCTCCAGGTGTGGCGGACCCCGCTGGTGTCGGACGCGCACGCCGCCGCCCAGCCGGTCGGCACCGGACCGCTGGAGCGGATCGGCAACGCCGACCTGGTCCGCGGTGTGTCCGACTGCCTGTCGGTGGCCCGCATGGTCGAGGAGATGGCCCCCTCGTCCGAGGTGTTCGAGGCGCTCATCGCCGCCTGCGTCCGCACGGCCGACCGCCACCACTGGCTGGACGAGCACGGCCTGGGGGCGCCGCTGGCCGACGTCCGCGCCACCGCCCGGCAGGTCCTAGACGAGTACGAGAACGTCCGGGCCCTCACCGAGCAGGCCGGGGCCGCCGTCGACGAGGCCGCCGAGCGGACCCTGGCCCTGGTGCGCCGGTCGGCCGCCGAGACGCCGGACGGCGCCGACGCCTGGGTGACCCGGCTCGCCGAGCTCCGCCGGGCCCGGGGACGGCTGGAGACCCTGCGGGAACTGCGGTACGCCGACACCGGCCGGATCGACGACCTGGCCGCCGCCGTGGAGGCGGAACTGGCCGCCTGCGGGCCGCGCGCGGTCGGGTTCCTGTGCGGCGCCGACGCCTTCACCGGCTACCACGCCGCCGTCGACGACCTGGTCGCCGAGGCCGGGCGCATCGGCACCGTCGCCGCCGCCGAGCCGGTCACCGACCGGATCGCCGCGCAGACCGAGGGGCTGGAGATCGTCACCGAGGTCGTGGGCACCCTCGACATCGCCGACGCCACCGTCCGCACCGCCATCCTCGAACACGTCGGCGAGGTGCTGGGCGGCCTCAACCGGGCCCGCGCCGTGCTGGCGGAACGGCGCCGCACCCTGCTGGACTCCGAGGGCCGGGCCGCGTTCGCCGCCGAGTTCGCGCTGCTCGACCAGGCCGTCGCCGCCGCCCTGGCCGCCGCCGGTACGCCCGAACGCTGCGACGAGCAGCTCGGGAGGCTGCTGCTGCGCATCGAGGGCCTCGAAGCCCGATTCGCCGAGTTCGACGACTTCGTGGCCGAGCTGGAAGGCAAGCGCGCCGACGTCTACGAGGCCCTGTCCAGCCGCAGGCAGGCGCTGCTGGACGAGCGGTCCCGCCGTGCCGGACGGCTGGCCGAGTCCGCCGGACGGATCCTGGCCGGTGTGCGGCGCAAGGCCGCGTCCCTGGCCTCCCTGGAGGAGGTCGCCACCTACTTCGCCACCGACGCGATGGTCGCGCGGCTGCGCGCCGTCGCCGGTGAGCTGCGCGACCTGGGCGACCAGGTGCGGGCCGAGGAGCTCGACGGCCAGATCAAGGCGGCCCGCCAGGAGGCCGGGCGGACGCTGCGCGACCGGCTCGACCTGTACGGCGACGGCGGCGACACCATCCGGCTCGGCGCGCACCGCTTCGCGGTCAACACCCGGCCGGTCGAACTCACCCTCGTCCCGCACGAGGACGCCATGACGTTCGCCGTCACCGGGACCGACTACCGCTTCCCCGTGACCGACGAGGAGTTCGCGCGGACCCGCCCGTTCTGGAGCCAGTCGATCGTCTCGGAGACCGAGCGGGTCTACCGCGCCGAATACCTCGCGGCCTCGCTGCTCACCGCGGCCGAAGCCGGGGACGGCGGCCTGTCCCTCGACGGCCTGCGCGAGGCCGCCGGCGGAACCGGCCTGCTCGAACTGGTACGGAAAGCGGCCGCCACCCGTTACGACGAAGGCTATGAACGCGGCGTCCACGACCATGACGCCGCCGCGATCCTGGACGTCCTCCTGCGCCTGTACTCCGGCGCCGGGCTGCTCCGCTACCCGTCCGCCGCGCGCGCCGCGGCTCAGCTGTTCTGGGCATACGGAACCCAAGATCCCCTCCGCGCGGCCTGGGCGGCGCGGGCCGGGTCATTGGCCCGCGCGCGCCGCGCGTTCGGCGGCGTCGGCGCCCTGCGCGAGCTGTCCGCCGAGTTCGGCGCGGCCATCGCCGCGTTCCACGAGCGCACGGGTCTCGCACCGGCCGACGCGGACCTCGCGGGGGAGTACCTGGTGGCGGAGCTGGCCGCGGCACCGGACGGATTCGTCACCGGCCAGGGCCCCCAGGCCATGCTGGACGGCTTCCGCCAAGCTCTCGGCGACGACCACATCGGTCTCGTCCACGACCTGCGGATCCTCGGCGACGACCTCGCCGCGCGGCACCAGCTCGCTCACGCGTGGCTCAACGCCTACGCCTCCGGCGCCCCCGACCTCCCCGAGGCCGTCGCGCTCCTGCTGTGCGGGGAGCTGACGCGCTACGTCCGGCCCGCCGCGCTGACGGGCACCGCCGACGACCTGCTCGGCTCCCACCCGCGCCTCACCGGCCGCCGTCTCGACCTGCGGCTGGACACCGACCTGGCCCGCCTGCGCGGCTTCCAGGACGAGCGCGTCCCGGCCTTCCGCGCCTACCAGCGGCAGCGCGACCGCCTGGTCACCGCGGAGCGGCGGCGGCTCCGCCTGGACGAGCACAAGCCCCGGGTGATGAGCGCCTTCGTCCGCAACCGGCTGCTGGACGAGGTCTACCTGCCGCTCATCGGCGACAACCTCGCCAAGCAGCTCGGCGCCACCGGCGACGCCAAGCGCACCGACCAGATGGGAATGCTGCTGCTCATCTCACCGCCCGGCTACGGCAAGACCACGCTCATGGAGTACGTCGCCGACCGTCTCGGCCTGGTCTTCGTCAAGGTCGACGGCCCCGCCCTGGGCCGCGACGTCACCTCGCTCGACCCCGCCCGGGCGCCCAGCGCCACCGCCCGCCGGGAGGTCGAGAAGATCAACTTCGCCCTCGAAATGGGCAACAACGTGCTGCTCCACCTGGACGACATCCAGCACACCGCGCCCGAACTCCTGCAGAAGTTCATCCCGCTGTGCGACGCGCAGCGCCGCGTCGAAGGCGTCCGGGACGGCCGTGCCCGCACCTACGACCTGCGCGGCAAGCGCTTCGCGGTCTGCATGGCGGGCAACCCCTACACCGAGTCGGGGCAGCGGTTCCATCTTCCCGACATGCTCGCCAACCGCGCCGACGTGTGGAACCTCGGTGACGTCCTGTCGGGCCGGGACGACCTGTTCGCCTTCAGCTACATCGAGAACGCGCTGACCTCGAACCCCGTCCTGGCGCCGCTGTCCACCCGCGACCGCGGCGACGTGGAACCGCTCGTCCGCCTGGCCGCCGGAGACCCGTCCGTCCGGCCCGACCGTCTCGCCCACCCCTACACGCGGGCCGAGCTCGACCAGGTCATGTCCGTCCTGCGCAAGGCGCTGCGCGTCCGCGACGTCGTCATGACGGTCAACCGCGCCTACATCGCCTCGGCCGCCCAGGCCGACCGCACGCGCACCGAACCGCCGTTCCGGCTCCAGGGTTCCTACCGCGACATGAACAAGCTCACCGAACGCGTCCTCCCGGTCATGAACGACGACGAGCTCGAAGCGCTCATCGACGACCACTACACCGGCGAGGCCCAGACCCTCACCGGCGGCGCCGAGGCCAATCTCCTCAAGCTCGCCGAGCTGCGCGGCACCCTCACGCCCGGCCAGGCCGCCCGCTGGGCCGAGATCAAGGCCGCTTACGTCCGCGACCAGCTCCGCGGCGACGACCCGGCCACCCGCGCCCTCGGCCTTCGCACCGCCGCGAACGCCCGCCACATCGAGTGACGCGCGTCCGGGCGGTGCTCATATCCATTGGGCGTCTTCGAAGGGGCGCACTTCGATCGGGGCTCCGCAGGCCAGGGCGCACTTCTCGGCCCAGGCGAGGGCCTGGTCCAGGTCTTCGCACAGGACCACCCAGAAACCGCCGAGCTGCTCCTTGGACTCGGCGAACGGGCCGTCGGTCATCGTGGTCAGGCCGTCCTGGGGACGGACGACCGTGGTGGCCGACGACCCCACCAGTCCGCCGACGAACACCCACGAACCGGCGGCCCGCATCTCTTCGGTGACCTTGGTCGTCCGGGCCATCTGCGCCCGTGTCTCCTCCTCGGGCGGCGACGGCGCGCTCTCGTCGAACTGGACGGCGAGCAGGTACTTCTTCACGGCGGGCTCCTCGTGGAGGGTCAGGCGGACAGGCGGCGGGCGACGGCCGGGATCACGATCGCGGCGGCCACCAGGTGCGTCAGCATAAGCAGCAGCTTGGTGGCCGTGGACGCGTCCGCGAGGACGTCCGGCACCAGCGACAGCGCGGTGAGCACGATCGTGGTGCGGACGAACGCCGTGCGCGGGCGGCGGGCCGTGCGGGCCAGCACCAGGGCGAGCCCCAGGCCCACGACGGAGAAGACGGCGGTCAGCACGGCGAACCCGGTCGGCGGGATCGGCTTGCCGCCGACGGCGAGGCTGATCCCGGCCAGATCGCCCGCCGCGGCGACGGCGGCGGTCGCCGCGGCCGCCACGGCGGCGGCGGTCAGGCCACCGGCGATCAGGCGCCGGGTGGAAGCGGTGGTGGTGATGGACGTGGCGGGTGCGGTGGTGACCGACATCGTGAACCTCCGGTGAGCGGTGGCCGGCGCTCTCGCCGGCCTCTCACCATGGCTACGAACGGACTCGCTGCCATCCGACACCCTCGCGAGAAAAAAATCTCAGACCGGAAAGGTCAGTCGACCAGGGCGCCGCAGGAGATGTTGACCTGGGTCGAGGTCAGGGTGCGGCCGCGGTCGGAGGCGACGAAGGCGGCCACGTGGCCGACGTCGGCGAGGGTGGCGGCGCGCTTGAGCTGGGTGCTGTCGATCATGCTCTGCCGGTGCGGCGCCATCTCCTCGGTGTCGGGCAGGGACTCCGGGATGCCGCCGGTGCGGAGGGTGACCACGCGCACGCCGTGCGGGCCGAGTTCGCAGCCCCACTGGCGTCGCATGCTCTCGATGAGGTCGAAGGTGATCTGCACGTTGCCGAGGCCGGGCGAGGGCACGTTGTCGGAGCCGCCGAAGTGCAGGATCACGCCGGAGCCCTGCTTGGTCATGTGCCGGGCGGCGGCCTTGGTGGTGATGAGGAACGTCTTGGCGATCCGCTGGAACGACGCCGCGAAGTCGTCGGCGGGCATGCCGAGGAGCGGGGTGAAGAGCGTCTGGTGCGTGATGACGTTCACCGAGATGTCGATGCCGCCGCCCTGCGCCGCGACCGAGGCGGTGTAGTCGTCGACGGCCCGCTCGTCGAGCGCGTCGACGAGCGCGGTCTCGGCGAGCCCGCCCGCCTCGCGGATCTGACCGGCGACCGCGTCGAGCTTGCCCTGGGTGCGTCCGGCCAGGAAGACCCGCGCCCCTTCGGCGGCGAAGCCGCGGGCCATGGCACCGCCGATGTCGCCGCCACCGCCGTAGATCACTGCCGTCTTGTTGTCGAGAAGCATCGTGCTCTCCGTTCTCTCGGGATGCCTCGACGGTAGGAGGACGCGGGGCGCGGCGCATCGGCCGTCTTTCCTGTCCACGGGCCGGTGGACGTGCGTGACGGGGTAAGTCGTTCTACCGATTCAGAGGTCGAGCCGGGTCAGCTCGATGCGCCGGGACACGCCGAGTTTCCGGAACGCCCGGTACAGGTGGTGGCCGATCGTGCGGGGGCTCAGGAACAGCCGGGCCGCGATCTCCCGGTTGCTGTGACCGGCCGCGGCGAGCCGGACGACCTGGAGTTCCTGCGGCGTGAGACGTCCGCGCGGGTCGGTGGTCCGCGCGGCGGCCGAGGGGGCTCCGAGAACGTCGAGTTCGGCGCGGGCACGGGCGGCCCAGGCGGCGGCGCCCAGCCGGTCGAACGTGTCGCGTGCCCGGACGAGTTCGGCCGCCGCGTCGGCGCGGCGACGGCGGCGCCGGAGCCATTCGCCGTAGACCAGCCTGGTGCGGGCCTCGTCATACGAGCCGGGCCGATGCAGCCCGAGGGCCTCGGCGAACGACTGCTCGGCCCGGTCGTCCGGGGCGAGCAGGGCGTGGCAGCGCCGGGAGAGGGCCAGGACGGGGTCGCGGCCGGTCTGCCGCGCCCAGCGGTCGAACCCGGGCAGATGGTCGCGCCCGAGCTCGTGCCGTCCGGCGCGGGCGGCCGCCTCCACATGGTCGGGGACGGCCCGGATCACGACGTCGTACCGGGCCGGGCCGCCGCACACCGCCTCGAGGCGGTCGAGCGCCGCCGCGGCGCGTCCGGACGCGAGGTCGAGGACGCTCAGGCCCCAGAGCGCCAGCGCGGTGGCCGGGGGGTGGAACGCCGCGCGGTCCAGGACGCCGCCGGCCAGTTCCCGGCATCGCTCCTCGTCGCCCAGGGCGGCCGCGTTCCAGACCTCCATCGTCTCGTAGATGGTCGTCTGGATCCGCATGCCGAGGTCGGACGCCAGCGAGAGCCCCTCGGACACGGCCGTCCCGGCGTCGCGCAGGTCGCCGCGCATCATCGCGCCGAGCGCCTCCCCCTCCAGCAGGTAGGCGAGCCAGGTCAGGGCGCCTTCGGCCCGCATGTCGTCGGAGGCGGCCGCCAACACCGTCGCGGCGGTGTCGTCGTCCCCGATGAGCAGCGCGCTGTACGCGGCGCAGAGCCGTTCGAGATAACCGTCCACCTCGCCGTCGCGCACCGTCCGGACCAGCGCTCGCATCGGCGGGACAGCGGATTCCGGCTCGCCGCGCAGCAGGTCCGACCAGCCGATCAGACCGCCGGCCAGGACCCGCGCGGTGGAGCCGTCCGGAAGGTCGAGGCCGCGCAGGTCATCCGCGCAGCGGCCCATCAGGTCGTGCGCGCAGGCGTCCCGGGCGGCGAAGACGGCCTCGGTCAGCATGGAGGTCGCCGCCTCGGGATCCACGGCCGAGACGATCTCGGCGGCGTCGAGCGCGAGGGCGGCGTCGGCCGCCGGGCCGGTCGCCTCGTACTCCACCTGGGCGCGGATGAAGGTCATTTCGGCGGCCAGGCGGGGGTCGCCGGTCGAGGATCCCGCCTCGGCGGCGAGCCGGGCCGCCCACGCGGGACGTCCCGCGTCGTAGGCGGCCCGGGCGGCGTGCACGATGCGGCGGGCCCGTGCCTCGCCGTCGGTGCTGAGGCGGGCCGCGCGTTCGTAGGCCGCCGCGACCGCCATCGCGCCGCCTCGCTCCTCGGCCCGGCGGGCGGTGCGTTCGAGTTCGGCGGCGACCTCCTCGTCGGGGCCCGTGGCCGCCGCCGCCTGGTGCCACGCGCGGCGGTCGGCGTGCCACCGGCCCGACAGCTCCGCGGCCAGCGCGGCGTGCACGGTGAGCCGCTGGTGATGGGGCGCGGCCTGGTACACGACCGAGCGGACGAGGGGGTGCCGGAACCGCACCTCGTCGCCGGAGACGGTGACCAGCCGCGCGCGCTCGGCCGCGTCCAGGTCGGCCGCGGCCACACCACAGCGGGCGGCCGCGCGCAGGATGACGTCCAGTTCCGCGCTTCCCTCGGCCGCCGCCACCACCAGGAGCAGCCGGGTGGCCTCGGGCAGCGCGGCCAGCCGCGACCGGAAGGCCTCCTGGACGCGGCCCGCGACCGGAAGGGGCCCCACGGCGGCGCCGGGCACGGCGTCCGCGCCGAACTCGATGATCGCGAGCGGGTTGCCCGCCGCTTCGGCGAGCACCCTCCTGGCGGTCGGCGTGGCCAGCCCCGGTGACCGCGCGTCCAGCAGCCGCCCCGCGTCGGCCTCGTCCAGCGCGGCGAGCCGCAGCCCCGGGACGCCCTGGATCGGCGACCGTTCGCCGTCGTCGCGCACGACGAAGATCATGGCGAGCGGGTCGGCGCCGAGGCGGCGCGCGGCGAACTGCAACGCGTCGGACGAGGCCCGGTCGAGCCACTGGACGTCGTCCACCACGCACAGCAGGGGACGCTCGCCCGCGATCTCCGCCAGCAGCGTCAGCGTGGCCGCGCCGATCAGGAACCTGTCGCGGCCTCCGGCGCTGGAGTCGGCCAGCCCGAACGCGCCGCGCAGCGCCTCGGCCTGCGGCCCCGGCAGCGCGTCGAGATGATCGAGGTGGCGACGCAGGAGCGAGTACAGGGCGCCGAACGGGATCTCGGCCTCGGACTCGACGCCGAGCCCGTCGATCACCGTCATGTCGCCGGCCGCCGCGACGGCGAACTCCACCAGCGCCGACTTGCCGATTCCGGCGTCGCCGTGGATCGCCAGCGCGCCGCTCCGCCCGGCGCGGGCCTCGTCCAGGAGTTGGCCGATCCGCCGCTGCTCAGGCTCGCGCCCCACCAACATGCGCCGAACCTTACCCCAGGTCAGGAATGTCCTGGGGGAGCTCTAGCGGGCCGTCCGGGTGATGGGGGCGCCGTTCTTCCAGACGGTCGCGATGTCGCGCATGGCGGTGATGTCGCGGGTCGGGTCGCCGTTGACGAGCACCAGATCGGCGCGCAGGCCGGGACGGACGCGGCCGCGGTCGGCCAGCCGGTAGGCCGTCGCTGGCGCCGAGGTGGCCGCCGTCAGCGCGGCGGTGGGGGACAGCCCGGCCCGGACCAGCAGTTCCAGCTCGACCAGCAGGCTCAGCCCGTGCGCGATGCCCCACGCGCTGGAGTCGGTGCCCGTCACGATCGGGACGCCCGCACGGTGCAGGGCCCGGACGTTGTGCGAGGCGATCTCCAGCTCGTCCGGCCAGGCCGAGGACCAGTCCTTCGCCAGGAGTTCCCGCTGCGTCGCCGAGACGAAGGGCGCCACCCGGTCGTCGGCCAGGACGGCGGCCAGCGCCGGGTCCACGGCCTTCCCGGTCGACCGCGAGCTCCAGAAGGTCAGGGTCGGGGTGACGAACGCGCCGCTCCGCGCCGCCAGGGCGAGGACGTCATCGTCCACCCGGGTGTCGCTGAAGACATGGACCAGCCCGCTGCCGCCCGCCCGCAGGAACGACCGGGCGAACTTCTGCTTGCTGACGTGCGCCACGCTCGGCACACGGCGGCGCCGGGCGGCGGCGACCAGCGCCGCGATCTGGGCCTGGTCAAGGATCTCCAGCGCGGTGCCCTTGTCCAGGTCGGTGTCCTCCAGGGCGAGCTTGAGGTGGTCGGATCCCTCGGCCAGCCGCCGGTCGACGAACGCCGCCGGGTCGTCGTCCTTGGTGAGCACGGGGAAGTCGAGACCCTCCCCGGTGCCGACGCCACCCGGGACGGTCACCCAGGTGCCAGCCGTCCACAGGTCGGATTCGCTGGTCGGGCGGTAGGAGCGACGCTGCCTTCTATAGGGGCCTTGGGCCTTCAGGTCGAAGGCGAACATGTCCAGCTCGGTCGTCACGCCGAAGCGCGGACCGTCGGTTCGCCCGCCCCGCACGTGGTGCACATGGCCGTCGATCATGCCGGGCAGCAGCGTCCGGCCCCGGCCGTCGTGGATCTCCATTCCCCGGGGCACCGCGTTGCCCGGCACCACCGCGACGATCCGTCCGGCGGCGACCACGACATGCCCCTTCTCGATCACTCGCTCGCCGTCGAAGATCCGGACTCCGGCGATGGCGAACGGACGCGACGACGCGGCCGACGCTTCGGGCAGCCGCAGGACGCCCGCCGCGGGCAGGGCCAGCCCCGCGGCCAGCACCCGGCGACGCCCCACCGTGTTGGACGGGCAGGAGGCTCCATGGAAAACGCACACGATCTGAACTCCTTCGTTCGGGGGGAGAGCTCAACGCTCCGCCGGGCGGTAGATCCGGAGGAAGGCGCGGATCGCGCTGCCGACCAGATCGTCGATCTCGGCGTCGGCAAGGGGCCGGGTGCCGAAGAACGACCGGCTCTGCGGCGGGTTGCACACCAGGGCGGTGAGGTGACGGGCGGCCTCGTCGGCGTCCGGGATCGCGAGCAGCCCCCGGTCGCCGATCCGGCGGAGGTGTTCGGCGAGCACCCGCCCGCCCCTGGCGGAGCCCGCACCGCGCCACGCCTCCACCAGGGACGGGAAGTGGGTGGCCTCGGCGATGACGAGCCGGAGCAACGCCGGATGCTCGGGGAAGACGACCGTCAGCCGCACCCAGTCACGGCCGAAGGCGTTCAGATCGGCCTCCAGGTCGGTGACGTCCCCCAGATGCCGCTCGGCGATCTGGACGAACCCGGCGATGACCGGGGCGACCGTCTCCTCGATCACCGAGAGGAAGAGCCGTTCCTTGTCCGCGTAGTGGTTGTAGACGGTCCTTTTCGACACCCCGGCGGTCGCCGCGATGGCGTCGACGCTCGCGCGGGCGAACCCCTCGCGCAGAAAGACCTCCCGCGCGGCGAGGACGATGGCCTCGCGCTTCTCGGCCAGCAATCCACGCCGACCGATCGCTTCCTGCGCCACGAACGCCTCCTCACCTCGACATCAAGGTAAACCATACAGTGCACAAGCATACTCTGCACTGTTTAGTTTACCCACGAAGGGCGAGGACTGCGTCCTTGTCGCCCGTCACCCGGAGGCCTTTTCGCTGCGCGTCGGCTGCCGGAAGGGTGCCCGCCAGGTAGCCGAGGACGGCGTCCGGGGGGCCGGTCAGGACGGCGTCGGCCATGCTCGTCCGGCCCAG
Organism: Spirillospora sp. CA-294931; assembly: GCF_050946795.1. Taxonomy (GTDB): domain Bacteria; phylum Actinomycetota; class Actinomycetes; order Streptosporangiales; family Streptosporangiaceae; genus Spirillospora. The sequence goes on along the minus strand of NZ_CP192006.1, from coordinate 7,394,213 downwards.
GCCGACCTCCAGCCGACCGGCGGCGGACGTCACCAGGATCGGTTCGTCTCCGGTGTCGATGAGCACGCTCGATCGTCCGGCGGCGGTGGGCGCGGACAGCAGGGCTCGAAGCGCGAGCACGAGCCATCGCGAGTGGAAGACGTCGTCGTCCTCGGCCTCGTGCGCGAAGCGCAGACCCCAGCGCACGAGTTCGCCCATGACGGGGCGCAGTGCCTCGCCGTCGGGCGTGAGGCGGTAGGTGGCGCCCTCGCGCTCCACGATTCCGTGCTCCTGCGCGTCCCGCAGCCTGCCGGTCAGCAGGTTGGTCGCGATCCCGGGCAACCCCTGCCGCAGTTCGCCGAACCGCCGGGGGCCGAGCAGCAGCTCGCGCACGATCAGCAGGGTCCACCGGTCGCCGATGACGTCGAGCGCCCGTGCCGCCAGGCAGAACTGTCCGTATGTCCGCATGGTGTCCAGAGTGCCGGACTCGCTTGACTTTTTCAACTTGTTCACTTCATTATTTAAAGTATCGACTGAAGGAGAGCGTGATGACGACGATGCGAGTGTTGGTGGCGGACCGGATGGGTGAGCCCGGCGAGGTGTTGCGGGTGCTGGAACGTCCCGTGCCCGCACCCGGGGCGGGCCAGGTACTGGTTCGGGTGCACGCCTCCCCGGTGCACGCGAGCGACCTGCACATGATGCGCGGACGGTACCCGCTGACCCCCGAGTTCCCGGCCGTGCTCGGGCTGGAGTGCGTCGGAACCGTCGTCGCGGTCGGCGACGGCGTCCCGGGGGAGCGGGTCGGCGATCGGGTGGTGACCGTGGGCGTCACGGGAACCTGGCAGGAGTACATCGTCGTGGAGGCCGTCCGGGCGGTGACCGTCCCCGAGGGCCTGGACGACTCCACCGCCGCCCAGCTCGCCATCAACCCGCTGACGGCATGGCTGCTGGTCACCGAGGAGCTGAACGTCGGCACCGGCGAGTGGCTGCTGCAGACGGCCGCCGCCTCGACCGTCGGCCGCCCGGTCGTGCAACTCGCGAACCATCTCGGGTTCCAGACGATCAACGTCGTGCGGCGTCGCGAGGCGGCGGACGAGATCCGCGCGCTCGGCGGCACCGAGGTGATCAACACCGCCGACGAGGACCTGCGGGCCGGGGTGAAGTCGATCGGCGAGGTCCGCAAGGCCATCGACTGCGTCGCCGGACAGGTCGGCGCCGACGTCTTCCAGTCCCTCGGCGCGGGCGGGGAGCAGGTCGTCTACGGCGCGCTGTCCACGCACCGCCAGACGGACCCGGCGGCGTTCACCCTCCCCGTCCCCGCACCCGACCTGATCTTCGGCACCAAGAACCTGCGCGGGTTCTGGCTGTACCGATGGCTCACCACGACCCCCGCCGCGCGGATCCAGGGAGCGCTCGCGGACGTCGTCGGCCTCGTCGCCAAGGGCGTCCTGACCATTCCCGAAGGCAGGCCGTTCGGCCTCGACGACGCCGCCGAGGCGGCCCGCACCGCCGAGAGCGCGGGCCACGGCTCCAAGCCCCTGTTGGTGTTCGACTGAGGGTGTTAAGTAACACAAAGTGACAAGCCGCATTCTGTGGGTAGCCATCAGGCATGGATGAGGGTGAGGGGCAGGCGCTCGAACAGAGGTGGGCCGGCTCGTCGGGTGACGGGTTGGCCGCGGCGGGCGGCATCAAGGCGGCGATGTCCTCCTACGACCGCGTCGCCGCCGGCTATGACGATCATCTGGGCGGGATGCGGCGCGGCCGGGCCTGGGCGGCGAAGGTCGCCCCGCATCTGGTTCCCGGCGGCCTGGTGGCGGACCTGGGCACCGGTACCGGGACGCTCGCCGCCGCGCTCGCGGAGGAGGGCTGGCCGGTCGTCGGCCTCGACTACTCCCACGAGATGCTCAAGCGCGCCCGCGCCCGTATCCCGAGGGTCGTTCAGGCCGATGTCGCGCGGCTGCCGCTGCGTTCGGGCTCCTGCGCCAATCTGCTGGCGACCTGCGTCGTGGACGTGGTCGACAGCCCCGAGGCGCTGCTGGCCGAGGCCGCGCGGGTGCTGCGTCCCGGCGGGCGGATGGTCGTGATCTCCTCGATCGTGCGGCGGCCGTCCGATCCGGTCGGCCGCATCCGGTTCGACCTGCAGACCGCCCTGCGCGGCGGGCCCCCGCCCGACCGCCCCGACGTGCTGCGCGAGATCGCCGCGCGTGCCGGGCTCGTCCTCGACGGGGTGGCCGGGAGCCTGGAGCGCCGGACCGCCTACGTTCCCAACGACATCGCTGACCGCATCGAACGCCGCCAGATGCACATCCATCTGCTGTGCCGCGCCGACGCGGCGGCCTGGCGAAACGTGGTGGCACCGGCGGTCCAGGCGCTGCGGGACCTTCCGCACCCGGACCGGCCCCACCCCCAACACCAGACGTGCGAGGTCATCGTTCTGCGTCGACCCGCCGCGTCCTGAGGCGGGCGGGAAATGAGTGGCCCGGTCGCCGGGGCGTGGGTAGGTTCGCGGCGTGGGGGAGATCCGAGGGACGTGCGAGGGCCGGTTCGACGGGGTGGCCGAGGCGCTGGCGGCCTCGCTGGACGCCGACGACGTGGGCGCCTCGGCGGCGGTGTACGTGGACGGCGAGCCGGTGGTGGACCTCTGGGGCGGATACGTCGACCCGGACCGCAGCGTGCCGTGGGAGCGCGACACCATCGCCAGCGTCTGGTCCACCACCAAGCCGATGACGGCGTTGTGCGCGTTGGTCCTCGCCGACCGCGGTGACCTCGACCTGGACGCGCCGGTCGCGCGGTACTGGCCGGAGTTCGCGGCGGCGGGCAAGGCGGGAGTGCGCGTCCGGCACCTGCTCGGGCACACCGCGGGCCTGCCGTCCTGGGACGAGCCGCTCACGGCGTCCGACCTCTACGACCGCCGGGCCGTCACCGCGTTGCTGGCCGCCCAGGCGCCGCATTGGGAGCCGGGCACCGAGGCGGGCTATCACTCGATCACCTTCGGGGTCCTGATCGGGGAGGTCGTCCGCCGCGTGACCGGACGCGACCTGGGCGCGTTCTTCGCCGACGAGGTGGCCGGGCCGCTGGGCGCCGACTTCCACATCGGGCTGCCCGCCGAGCACGACCCCCGTGTCGCGCCGCTGATCGCCGCGCCCGAGGGCGACAGGCCCGACGGGTTCCCGGTCGGGGTGTCCGACGCCAACACCGCGGCATGGCGGCGCGCGGGAATGCCGGCCATCGGCGGCTTCGGCAACGCCCGCTCCGTCGGCGCGATCCAGTCGGCGCTGGCGTGCGGAGGCGTGGCGGGCGGCGTCCGGCTCCTGTCGGAGGCCGGCTGCGAGCGGGTGTTCGAGGAGCAGTTCAGCGGGGAGGACCGCGTCCTGGGCGTGCCGGTCCGCTGGGGGATGGGCTACCGGCTCGAAGGCCGCACGTGCTCGTGGGGAGGATGGGGCGGCTCGCTGCTCCTCGTCGACTTCGACCACCGGATGACGGTGTCCTACGTGATGAACCAGGTTCTCTGGGACGAGGGCCACGGCAGGGCGCTCGGCATCGTCCTGGCCGCCTACGACGCGATCTCCGCCTAGCCGAGGCGGAGCCCGTCCGGCGTTCTTGGTCAGTTCTTGCGGCCTACGCCGCAGAAGCGGTCGACCATGGGCGGCTCGTCGAACGGGGAGTGCTCGGGACGCCAGCGGTTGCAGGACACGACACCGGGCTCCAGGAGTTCCAGGCGGTCGAAGAAGCGGGCGATGCGCTGGGGCGTGCGCCAGGTGCCCGGGGGTGTGCCGTGCTGGTTCCAGTGCTCGATCGCGGACCGCATGCGGTCGCCGGTCGCTTCGAGGGTCATGTCGGCCACGGCCAGGTAGCTGCCGGAGGGCAGGCCGTCGATCAGCCGGTCGATGATGGCGATGGCGTCGGCGTCGTCGCGGATGTGCCACATGATGCCCAGCAGGGTGACGGCGATCGGCTTGGTGAAGTCGAGGGTCCGGGCCGCGCCGCGCAGGATGGTGTCGGGGTCGCGGACGTCCGCCTCGATGTACTGGGTCGCGCCTTCGGGGGAGCTGACCAGAAGGGCCCGCGCGTGCGCCAGCACCAGAGGATCGTTGTCGACGTAGACGATCCGGGCGTCCGGTGCCACGCGTTGGGCGACCTCGTGGGTGTTGTCGGCGGTGGGAAGGCCGGTCCCGACGTCCAGGAATTGGCGAATGCCCTGTTCACCGGCCAGAAAACGGACGACGCGTCCCAGAAAGGCCCGGTCGGCGCGGGCGTTGGCCACGATCTCGGGGATCATCTCGGCGATCCGGTCGCCCGCCTCCCGGTCGACGGGGTAGTTGTCCTTGCCTCCCAGCCAGAAGTTCCAGATCCGGGCCGAATGCGGCCTGGACGTGTCGATCTGCGGGTGTGAATTCACGGCCGACTCCTGCTTCCCGGGTGCGCGTCCAGATTGGCATTATCCCAATGCGCTGTTCTGGAGAAGCGGAAAAATCCGACTCAAGAGTTCAGCAGGATTTGCGGGCTGAGTTGCTTGATCTGCGCGTTGGTCCAGCGCATTTGGCGCAGGGTGTCGGGATGGCACCGCTGGGCCAGGGCGAGCAGCTCGCCGTCCCTGGACGCCTGTGCGGTCTGGGCGACCATCTCCCAGCCGAGGGACACCGCCGCGGCGTCCAGATGGACCTGCCAGAGGTCGTGGAGCAGGGCGAGACCGTTGTGCGCGGGCGGTTCGTTCGCGGTCTCGGGTTCGGGGACGCCGTCGTGCGGCGGCGGCGCCGCCTCGGCGATGCTGGGCAGGTGCGCCTTGGACCAGGCGGCCAGGTCGCGGGCCACATGATGGATCTCGTGCTCGGCCGGATGGCGTTCCGCGAGGCGTTCCAGGCGGCGGGCCAGGCGCGCCTCGTCCTGGTAGAGGCGCCGCAGGACCAGGGCGACGCTCATGGGCGTCCCAATCGGGTGATCCGGGCCGCGCCGGTCTTGAAGATGGGTTGCTTGGACGCGGGATCCCAGTCGGTGGGGGTGAGCTCGTTGGCCGCCCGGTCCCTTTCCGGCTTGGCCTCGGAGCGGTCCCAGTAGCCGTAGTGGAAGGGCAGGAAGAGCACGCCGGGACGGATCGCGGTGATCCGGGCGCGGGCGTGCACCCGGCCGCGCGGGGTGGAGATCTCCGCCAGGTCGCCCTCCGCCAGGCCGTGGGCGCGGGCGTCCTCGGCGGAGATCTCCACCCACACCTCCGGCGCGGCGTCGTTGAGCCGAGGGACGCGTCCGGTCTTGGTCCGGGTGTGGAAGTGGTAGAGCGTCCGGCCCGTGATCAGGGCGAAGGGGTACCGGTCCCCGGGGGCCTCGTGCGGCGGCAGGTAGGCGGCGGCCTTGATGACCGCCTTGCCGTCCGGATTGAGGGCTCGGTACTCGACGGGTTCGACGGGCGTTCCGGTGACCAGGTCGCGGCCGTAGCTCTCGCATTCGTCCGGGCCCGCCCGGAACCGTCCGCCGGAGTAGAGGCGTTCGGTGCCGTCGCCCGGCCACTGGATCCCGCTCGGGCCGCGCAACCGGTCGTAGGTGATGCCGGTGTAGTCGCAGGGACGTCCCGCCGAGCACCGCTTCCACGCCTCGAACGCCGACTCGGGATCGGACCAGGTCACCAGGGGTCCGCCGTCCTTGTCACGGAAGTCCATCCGGCGCGCGAACTCCAGGAGGATCTCCAGGTCGGTCCGGGCCTCGCCGGGCGGCTCGACCGCCTTCTCCAGCAGATGGACGGTGCGGTCGGCGTTGGTGATCGTGCCGGTCTTCTCTCCCCACGCGGCGGCCGGCAGGACGACGTCCGCGAACTCGGCCGTCTCGGTCAGGAAGAGGTCCTGGACGACCACGAACAGCTCGTCCCGAGCCAGGATCGAGCGGATCCGCTCCAGCTCGGGCATCGAGACGGCCGGATTGGTGCCGCTGATCCACAGCAGCCGCAGCGAGCCCTGCTCGGCGTACCGGAACATCTGCATGGCGTGCGTCGGCGGCGCGAAGTGCGGGATCCGCTCGGCCTCGACGTTCCAGATCCCGGCCAGCTCGGCCACATGGGCGTCGTTGGCCCAGTTGCGGAAGCCGGGAAGGTCGCCGTCGGCGCCGCACTCGCGGGCGTTCTGCGCCGACGGCTGCCCGTTCATCTGCAGCACCCCGCAGCCCGGACGGCCCAGCATCCCGCGGACCAGATGCAGGTTGTTGACCTGCACGGCCGCCGCCGTCGCCTGATGGGACTGGTAGAAGCCCTGAAGCACCGTGGACGTCAGCCGCCGCGCCCGTCCCAGCAACTCGGCCGCCCGCCGGATCTCCCCGCCCGGAACGCCGCAGATCTCGGCGGCGCGTTCGGGCGGGTAGTCGCGGACGCGTTCCTCCAGCTCGGCGAAACCGATCGTGTGCCGGTCCAGATAGCCGCGATCGATCCGGCCCGCGGCGATGATCTGGTGCAGCAGGCCGTTCATCAGCGCCACGTTGGTGCCCGGAACCGGAGCGAGATGGACGTCGGCCTCCCGCGCGACCGGCGTGGGACGCGGATCGACGCAGATGATCGCGGGCGGATCCGTCCCGGCGCGCCGGTCGAGGACCCGTGACCACAGCACGACCTGCGTCTCGGCCATGTTGTGCCCGAACAGCGCGATGACGTCGGCGTGGTCGAGATCGGAGTAGGAACCCGGTTGGCCGTCGCAGCCGAACGACTCCTTCAGCGCCTCCGCCGCCGTCGCCGTGCACAGCCGCGTGTTGCCGTCCAGGTGGTTGGTGCCGATCCCGGCGCGCGCGATCACCGCGAGCGTGTAGTACTCCTCGGCGACGAGCTGGCCGCTGGTGTAGAAGCCGATCGAGCCCGGGCCGTTCTCGTCCAGCAGGGTTCCGCAGGTCCGGGCGACGCGGTCCATGGCCGCGTCCCAGTCGGCTTCGACCAGGCGGCCGCCCTGGCGGACCAGCGGCCGGGTGAGCCGGTCTCGGGAGGTGCCCTGCCAGCCGTACAGATCCTTGGGATCGAGCCTGCCCCGGTTGACCCGGTCGCCTTCCCGGCCGCGCACGCCGACGATCCGGCCGTCCTTGACCGCGATGTCCATGGCGTCGCCATCGGAGTGCAGAACCGACGCCGACGGCACCCAGCGTTCGACCTCGTCGGCCGTGACGTACTCGTCGACGCGCGCGGGCCAGGACTCTCCCGAACCGTAGGGGCGCCGCGTCCCCCACGGCTCGGCGATCCGATCCACTCTCAGCCGGCCAGGCGCTTGCGCAGAAGCTCCTTGCCCTGCTCGGCCCCCTTGCGGCTTTCTCCCTGGGCACGCTGGAAGAAGCTGACCAGTTCCTGGTCGCCCTCGCGCTCGGCGTCCTTGATGTAGGTCTCCAGGCGCAGAGCGTTGCTCAGACACGCCTCGGTGAACCAGATCAGGTTGTAGTCCTTGTCCTTGGTGCCCGTGACCTGACCGGTCTCTTCGGTCGCCATGAAGCCTCCTCTTGATGGTTGGGATGCCTCGCCTACCCAGAAACAGGAGGAACTATCAGAACGCCGTCGAATGTGTAGCGGCCGCCCGAGGGGTACAGGGAAACGTGGAGTCAAGAGAAGGGAAAGAACCATGCGTCGTATCAGCGCCGCACTTCAGGCCATCATTTCCACCATCATCAACGTGATCACCCTGCCATTCCGCGTGCTGGCCCGTCTCCTCTCGCCGCGCCGCCGGACCCATCGCCGAGGCGTCTAAGAGGGTTCCGAGTTGCCCAGCCGCTGGATCAACGGCTCGATGAACCAGAGCCACGCCGCCAGCAGGGCCCCGCACGCGGCGGTGATGACGGGGAGCAGGCCGTCGAAGAGGTAGTCGACCACCATCATGGTGGCGGCGGTCATGGACACGGCCAGGGCCAGCGTGCCGATCAAGCCGTAGACGTTCGCCCGATGAACCAGGGGCTCCTTCAGCCCCCGCCGGAACAGAACCCGGTGCTGCGACACCGGCGCGATGAAGAACATCGACGCCACCGCGGCGGCCACCAGCGAGACGTAGTAGAGCCAGCGGTCGAACGAGTCGGTCTTGGCGAAGCCGACCGAGAACGGGACGGTCAGCAGGAAGGCGAACAGCACCTGCACACCCGTGACCGCCACCCGGAAACCCTGCAACATCTCGACGAAGTTGCGGTCCGCGCGCTCGGCGGGCGTCTCCGAACGTCCGTTGAAGGGCGCCGGTTCGGGCTGTTCGGGCACGCTGTGCTCCTCTCGACGCAGGTGTGATCGAGCGTACGCCTCACGCCGATCACGGCAGCCGCCCGGGGCACCGCGTTAGACCCTCTAGCAAACGCGATTGACACTCACACCCTCCATGCGTTACAACTTATAACGAACGCAAGTATAAGTAACGCATGGAGGGTGTCATGAGCGTCGAAGGACTGGTCGAGGTCGTCCTGCCGGGCAAGGTCGAGCCGGAGGGCCTGCGAATCCGGCACGGGGACGTCCCCGCCCCCGGGCCGGGCCAGGTTCTGATCCAGATGGAGGCGACCGGCGTCTCCTTCGCCGAACAACAGATGCGCCGCGGCCGCTACTACGACCAGCCCGCCTTCCCGTTCGTCCCCGGCTACGACCTGGTCGGCACGGTGCTGGCCACCGGCCGGGACGTCGAGCCCGCCCTGACGGGCACCCGAGTCGCCGCGCTCGTCAAGGTCGGCGGCTGGGCCAGCCACGTCCTGGTCGAGGCCGCCGACGTCGTGCCCGTCCCCGACGGCATCGATCCCGCCGAGGCGGAAACCCTGGTGGTGAACGGCATCACCGCCTGGCAGATGCTGCACCGCAAGGCCCGCGTCCAGGCCGGGCAGACCGTCCTGGTGCACGGCGCCACCGGCGGCGTCGGCTCGGTCCTAGTCCAACTAGCCCACGCCACAGGCGCCAAAGTCATCGGCACGGCCTCGTCCCGCCACCACGAGACCCTACGAAACCAGGGCGTAATCCCCCTCGACTACCGCGCACCCAACCTCACCGCCCAGATCCGCGCCCTGGCTCCCAACGGCGTGGACGCCGTCTTCGACCACGTAGGCGGCCCCGGCATCCTCGACTCCTGGCGCCTGCTCGCCCCCGGCGGCACGCTCGTCTCCTACGGCAGCGCCGCCACCCGAGACGACGAGGGCTCCAAGCAGTGGCCCGTCCTCAAACTGATCGCCCGAGTCTCACTCTGGAACGCCCTCCCCAACCGCCGCCGCGCCTACTTCTTCAACATCTGGGCCGGACGCTCCCTGTCCAAAACCCGCTTCCGCACCCGCCTCCGCGCCGACCTCACCCAGGTCTTCACCGCCCACCAACGCGGCGACATCACCGCCAAGATCGCCACCCGCCTCCCCCTAACCCAAACCCCCAAAGCCCTCCGCCTAGCCGAATCCGGCACAGTAACCGGCAAAATCGTCCTAACCCCATAACCCCGAACCTCGGCCAGCACAGAGAGGACCACCCGTGATCTCCAAGTCCGAGCGGGCCAAGGGGAACACGGACAAGGACGACTGGTACGCCATCGCCGGTGTTCGCCTGCTGTTGACCCTCGACCTGCGGGTCGGCACATGGTCCTTGCACAGCCACCCAGGCGAGGACGGGTACCGGGGATCACTCAGCGGCGAGTACGGAGAACAGATCCCTCTACCGGAGCCGTTCTCCTTCGCCCTCGACACTGCCGACCTGCCCCGCTACTCCGAACGCCCCTGAGCAACTGCGAGTCACTGGCGGATCTTGCTGAGGAAGTCGGCCCATTCGGTGTGGCTGAGTTCCAGGATCGGGCCCTGACCATCGGCCTTGGTGTCGCGTACTCCGATCGTGCCGCGGTCCGAACAACCCACTTCGACACAGTCGTCCGATGGATGGCACTTGATGGACCTGCGCCAAGACGTGTGATGCCATGTCATGCGGAGTGCCCTCTCTGGCTGATCTCGTCTGCGAGTTCATTGAGCATCGTGAGACTGCTCACTTCAGACAGTGTGAGGCCCCGCATGTACTCGTACATGTGGGTGTAACGACCGAGTTGCTCTGGCTCGGTGTAGAAGAAGTGGCCTCCGTCCGTCCCGACGGCGACCATTGGCGGGTCGGCCGGGTCGGGGAACGTGTAGAGGACGAACTGAGACCGAGGCAGTGGTTCTCCGACCGACCCGGTGATGAGGGGAAATACTCGGATGCTCAGCTGGGGATGCTCCTCGGCTATATGGATCATGTGAATCAGTTGTGTCCGCATGACCTCCGTCGGGACGCTGAATCGGCGGAGGCCGACCTCATCAAGGATGACCTCGTAGTGTGGCCCGCCGTCGCGAAATCCTGATCGCTGTCGGTCTGCACGGGCCTGGATGGCGCGTGCTGGGTCGTAGCTCAGGGGGCCTTGAGCTTTGCCTATGTCGACGAGTGCCCAGGTGTATTCAGGCGTTTGCAGCAGGCCCGGCAGGACGCCGGGCTGGAACTCGCGCAATCTTTCGGCGCCCGCTTCGATGTCGGCGTAGATGCGCTGAAGGCTGCCCATGGCATCGCCGTACTTGTCCCACCAGCCCTTCTTGGCGGCGTCGGCGGCGAGTTCCAGGTAGCGACGCCATTCGGTGTCGGGGACTCCGAGGGCGCGGAGGATGTTCAGGACGTCGGTCAGGTCGGGGCGGTTGTGGGCGTTCTCCAGCTTGGAGATCTTGACGCGGGACTGGTGGATACGGGCGGCCAGTTCGTCGGCCGTCAGCCCCCGGCTTTCACGCAGGGCGCGCAACTCGAAGGCGAGTCGGCGGCGGCGTATATAGGGGCTGCTCACGCTCGTTCTCCCTGCCCAGGTCGGCTAGATCTGATCGCCACGATAGGCAAGGAAGCATCACGCTGGGTGGCGGTTCTCAGCCTCGCGTGGGGTGCTGGTGGATCGTGACGTGCGGCTTGGGGAACGTTCGCGAGCCGGTCGTACGGCCCCGGAACGTCGGCCGCGGGACCCGTCGCCCGGCGCATCGTAGGAATCGGCCGGACGAGCAGTCGGAGGGGCCGAAAGCGAGACGCCGACCATCGCGGTGGGTGGACTGGGCTTGACCGCGCCGGGTGACCGGCCGAACACCGCTTACGGAGTACGCCGATGCTGCTCGCGATGCCCCAGCCTGCCTCGTCCCTCCCTGAGATGTACTGGCAGCGTTCCTTTCCCGGCCGACCTGATCAGGCCGGGCAGGTCCGATCCTTCCTGCGCGTGCTTTTGCCCGCTCACCCGGGGCTGGACGACGTGCTGCTGGCGGTCGCCGAGCTCGTCGTCAACGCCATCAAGCACAGCCGCTCCGGCGAGCCCGGCGGCATCTTCCGGGTCGCGATCGTGCTCGACTCCGACGGCATCGCCGTCTCCGTGACCGACCAGGGCGGCCCGGGTCGTCCCACCGGCCGCGCGCCCGGCGGTCTCGCCGAGTCGGGCCGCGGCCTCGCCCTTGTCACCGCGCTTTCCGCCCGCTGGTCCTGGTCCGGCACCGACCAGTCCCGCACGGTCACGGTGTGCTTCTCAGCTGGCGGGCAGTGATGTGTCCCAGTAGGGGCGGGTGTGGGCGGCGGCGTTGCGGAGGGCGCGGGTGTCGAGTTCGACGAAGGTGAGATCGATCCCGGCGAGGGGCCATTCGACGGCGAATTCCAGCGACTCGGTCTCGGGCAGCGGCCAGAGCCACAGTTCTTCTTCGGATTCGAGTTCGCCGTCGCCGTTGCTGGATCCGCTGCCGCCGGACGCGGAGAGCACGGGGCCTTCCGGGGGGTGGTCGCCTGGGTCCCACGCGGCGAAGTCGTCGGCGATCGCCACGGCCCTGGTGCCGTCGGCGAACCGGACGCCGTAGCGGCGGATGTGGTCGGGCAGCTTCGCGCCCTTGCGCAGGTGCGACTGAGAGTGGCCGAACAGGGCCGATTCGATGGCGAACCAGCGATCGTCGCTCATGTCGCCGCGGCGTGCGGCGACGCGGAGGTGGAACTGGATTCCGGTCTCGAAGACGGTGGCGTGCGTCAACGCCACGACGACGTTCGGGGTGCGTGCCGCGAGCAGGTCGAGGGGGACGACCGCACCGAGCGTGTGGGGCGGCGGCCCCTCCCAGGGCTCGGGAACGTACTCGAAGTCGTCGTCTCCGTCTTCGGCAGTGGCGGAAATGGCAGAGAAGAAGTTCATGTCGCTCCTGAACGACTTGTGCGGGACGGGCTCGTCCTCGGTCGGAGGGTCGGGGAGGTGCACCGTGCCGCAGAGGAACGTCGCATCGCTGATCATGGCCTCGGTCACCCTGACCCCGGTGAGCCGTTCGGCCAGTGCGAACGCGGCTGTGGTGGTCGGGCCGATGTCCTCGCGGTCTTCGTCCAGGACGAAGCCGATCCGCTCCATGTCTTCCAGGAGCGCATCGGGGCTGCTGCCATCGCGCTGGTAGGCGAACAGGGGCTCGAAGCTCAGCCGGGGGTCGCCGTCCTCGACCCAGAGGAACGAGCCGACCCCGTTGCCTCCGTTGTAGCGGTGCGAGACCAGCCGGGTTCCGGCCGACGCCGATATCGCGACTTCGGGAGTCACGCCCAGATGGCCGTTCACCTCCAGGCCCAGGGTCCAGTCACCGTCCGCCCCGGGCACCGTTGTGGCCCCGATGAACTGGACGTCGCCGTGGTGCGGCTCGTCCCAGCACTCGAAGGAGCGGTCGAAGAAATCCTGGTCGAGCGGTAGGGCGTCGAACGTGATCTGTGCGCCCAGCCGAGCCAAGAACTCGCGCGGCGTGACCCCGCGCACCAGCGTCAGGCAGTACGCCGAGAACAGGCCCTCGCCTTCGCTCTCGACGTCGCCCCAGGCGTAGTCGGCGGCGACGGCTCCCCGCCCGGCATGCGATCCCACGGGATCACCCTATGAGCCCTCACCTCCCGCCCGCGGTGACCGCGTTCGGCCAACAAGGTCCGACTAGACCGGGTTGAGGGCGGTGGGGAGGAGGCCTAGGGGTGGGGCGCCGAGGGTTAGGAGGGCCTTGTGGAAGCGGGGGAGGGTGAAGTCGGGGCCCCAGGTGGCCTTGGCCTTTTCGCGGAGGTCGAGGACGGCCATGCGGCCCCAGGTGTAGGTGAGGGTCATGGGGTCGCGTAGGACGCGGCGGGCGGCGAGCTGGGCCGCGTGGGGTGGGACGAAGGCGTCGGTTTCGAAGCGGGTGGTGGCTTCGGACAGGGTCATGGCGCCCGTGTGGAGGCCGACCGCGCAGGTCAGTCTGGTGATGCGGAGCAGGGCGTCGCGGGCCACGGCGATCTCGAAGCGGGGGTCGCCGGGGCAGAAGTCCTCTTCCAGGGCCAGCTGCTCGGTGTAGTGGGCCCAGCCTTCGGTGAAGGTCTCGGAGAGGAGCGTGCGGCTGATCTCGCCGGGGACGCGGCGCAGGGCGCGGCCGTGGGAGAAGTGGCCGGGCGCGACCTCGTGGATGACGATGTTCGCCAGGCCCGCGCGGTAGTAGTTGGTGAGCCACTGCCGCTGCTGTTCGCGCGGCAGGGACGGGGACGGTGGGGTCACGCGGAACCAGCTGGGGCCGTCGGGTTCATGGGGGGCCGCGCACGTCATCGTGGCGACCTCCCAGTAGTGGCTGGGAGGTGTGGGGCCCACGAGGCATTCGCCGTCGTCATACGGGACGAGTCCGGCCGCCCAGTCGCGGGCCTCGGCGACGAGGGCGCGGGCGGCGGCGACGAGGTCGTCTGGTTCGGGGTGGTCGGCCTGGAGGGCTTGGACGGTCGCCCGGGGGTCGGCGGAGGCGTCCAGGCGGCGGCATGCCTCGTCCAGGCGGGTGCGCCAGAGGTGGCGCTCGGTCTCGGCGCGGTCGGCGATCCGGTCCAGGTCGACCTCGATGGCCTCGGTCGCCGAGAGGAGGCGGGTCAGGGCCTGCCGTCCCATGGGTTCAAGGGGGGCGGTGGCCTTGTCCAGGTGGGCGATGAGGCGGTCGAGCGCGGAGCTTGCGGCGGGGTCGGTGACGTCCAGGCGTTGGGCCGTCTCGATGGCGTCCCGGGCGTGGTCGGCCGACACGTTGTCGAGGGTCGCGATGGCCGCGTCCACGGCGTCCGGCCAGGCTCGCAGGTGGGCGCGCACGGCCTCGGCGCGCTGTTCGGCCGGGGCGTACGCGCGGTCGTAGCAGGACAGGTCGAGGTTGGCGAGGTGGAGGGCCGGGTCGCGGCGGTGCTGTTCCAGCTCGCCGAACCGGACGCGCAGTGCCTCCTCTGCCGCCGCGAGCCGGGCCTCGTCGCGGCGGTCGGCGCGGGGCTCGCCGCCGAGGGCGGCCAGGCCGCGCCGGACGCCGTCGGCGGACAGATCCTGGAGTACTCCGTCGTAGTGGTGCAGGCCGGCCTGCTCGCGGGCGGCCGGGATCGTCATCGAGCAGATCGCTCGCAGTCGTGGGTCAGCGGTCATGTGACCGAAGTCGATCACCCGGGGTGGTCCCCGGACAGGGCCAATTCCGTGCTCGGACGCAGGTCCGATCGGTTATCGGGCCGGAACCGCGTCGGGTTGTTCCTCCGACTCCTCCTCGCCCAGGGGACGGATGGATCGTAGAAGGGTGAGGGAGACGGCGGCGAGCAGCAGCATCATGACGGCGCTGGTGACGGCGACGGCGGCGAGGCTGTCCATGAAGGCGTCGTGGGCGTTGGCGATCACGGTGCCGGCCAGGCGCTCGGGGAGGTTCCCGGCGGCGGACACGGCGGCGTTGACCGAGTCGGCGGACGCGGCCGGGGCGCCGGGCGGGACGTCCATGGACGCCTGGTAGACGGCGGTGCCGACGCTGCCGAGGACGGCCACGCCCAAGGAGACGCCGAACTCGCCGCTGCTCTCGGCCATGGCCGACGCCGAGCCCGTGCGGCCCGCCGGGGCGGCGTTGACGACCAGGTTGAGCCCGAGGACGCTGACCGGTGCCGCGCCGAGGAAGGCGATGACCAAGCCGACGATGACCAGGGCGCGCGAGTCGGCGAAGGCGACCAGCAGGATTCCGGCGGCGCTGACGGTCAGGCCGGTGCCGACGATGACGCCGGGACGGTAGCGGCGGGCCAGGGCGGGCGTGGCCAGGGACATCGCGCCGAGTGCGAGCGCGGGGGCCATGAGCCACAGGCCCGCGCGCAGCGGCGAGAAGCCCTCGATGGTCTGGAGGTACTGGCTGACGAAGAAGTAGATGCCGCCCTGCATGATCATGACGAACAGCAGGATGACCATGGCGGCGGTGAAGGAGCGGCCGCGGAAGAGGCGGAGGTCGAGGAGCGGGTCGTCCAGGCGGTTCTGGCGCGCGGCGAACAGGGCTCCGACGGCCAGCCCGGCCGCGATGGAGAGGTAGGGGGTCGGGCGCCCGGTGTCCTCGGCGAGTTCCTTCAGGCCGTAGATGATCGGGATGATCGCGGCGAGGGACAGCAGGACGCTGAGCGGGTCGACGCGGCCGCCGGCGGACGTCCCGCGGTGTTCGGGCAGCAGCAGCGGGCCCGCGACCAGCAGCAGGACCATGACGGGGATGCCGAGCAGGAACACCGAGCCCCACCAGAAGCGCTCCAGCATGACGCCGCCGACGACGGGGCCGAACGCGGCGCCGCCCATGAAGCAGGCGGTGAAGACGCCGACGGCCGTGGCGCGCTGGCCCGTGTTGGTGAACATGGTGCTGATCAGCGCGAGCGCGGGCGGCGCGAGCGCGGCGCCCGCGACGCCGAGGAGGGCGCGGGCGGCGATGATCATTTCGGGGCTGGTGGAGTAGGCGGCGAGCGCGGAGGCCACGCCGAAGGCGGCGGCGCCGATGAGCAGCAGCCGGCGGTGCCCGAAGCGGTCGCCGAGGGCGCCCATGGTCAGCAGGAATCCGGCGACCATGAACCCGTACACGTCCATGATCCACAGGAGCTGGGTGCCGCTGGGTTCGAGGTCGGCGCTCAGGTGCGGCATCGCCAGGAACAGGACGCTGTTGTCGATGGCCATCAGCAGCACCGGCAGGGCGAGGACGGCGAGGCCGGCCCATTCGCGTGCGCCGGCCCGCGTGCCCGGCGCGATATCGGAAGACATGGAGGCGAGCCTTTCTGGAAGGGTGATGCCCCCAATCTGCGGCGGAGCGGTTATGGCGGGATTCGGATCCGCTTACGGCGGGTTAGCTTGTGTGCATGCGCTTTGGGGTGCTCGGCCCGCTGGAGGTGGGGACGGACGACGGCCGTCCGGTCGTGGTGCCCGAGCTGAAGGTCCGGGTGTTCCTGGCGGCCCTGCTCGTCCGGGCGGGACGGCGGGTGTCCTATGACCGGCTGATCGACGATCTGTGGCCGTCGGACGCCCCCGGCAAGCCCGTCAACGCGCTGCGGGTGAAGGCGTCGCAGCTGCGCCGGGTGCTGCGGGAGGCCGAGCCGGACGGTCCCGAGATCATCATGTCGAGCGCGTCGGGCTACGTCCTGGACGTCGAGAGGGACGCGGTCGACGCGCGCCGCTTCGAGGCGGAGGTCGCGCGGGCCGCGGAGGTGGACGATCCCCGGGGCAGGGCGGCAATCCTTGCCGGTGCCCTGGCGCTGTGGCGGGGTCCGGCGTTCGCCGGGTTCGAGGACGAGGAGTTCGTCCGGCCCGCGGTGGCGCGGCTGGAGGAGTCGCGGCTGGCGGCGCTGGAGGATCTGGCGCGGGCGCGGCTGGCGCTGGGCGAGCACGCGGCGCTGGTCGGCGAGCTGGGCGACCTGGTGCAGGAGCACCCGCTGCGGGAGCGGTTCAGGGGCGCGCTGATGCTGGCGCTGTACCGGTCCGGACGGCAGAACGAGGCGCTCTCCTGCTACCGCGAGCTGCGCGAGCGGCTCCGCGAGGAGCTGGGCCTGGATCCGGGGCCCGAGCTCGCGGCGCTGCACCAGGCGATCCTGGAGCACGACGCGGCACTGGACGCGCCGCCCCGGACGGTCACGACGCCGCGCGCGACCGTCCCGGCTCCGATGACGGCGCTGGTGGGACGGGACGACGACGTCGCGGCGCTGCGGGCGGCGCTGGATTCGTCCCGCCTGGTGACGCTGGCCGGGCCGGGCGGCGTCGGCAAGACGCGCCTGGCCGTGGAGGCGCTGCGCGAGCGTCCGGCCGGAACGGTGGTGTTCGCCGAGCTGGCGCCGCTGGCGCCGGAGACGTCCGCGCCCGAGGACGTGGCCGAGCTGGTCGCGGCGGCGCTGGCATTGCCGGGCGGCTGGCGAGACGAGCCCGCAGGGGCCGCCGACCGGCTGCCCGCCGTGCTGGACGACGGGAAGACGCTGCTGGTGCTGGACGGCTGCGAGCACGTGATCGAGCCGGTCGCCAAGCTTGCGGACCTGCTGCTGAAGTCGGCGCCGGGCCTGCGGATCCTGGCGACGAGCCAGGAGCCGCTGGCGATCTCCGGCGAGACGGTCAGGACGGTGCCGCCGCTGCCACGAGACGCGGCCGTGCGGCTGTTCACCGAGCGGGCGGCCGCGTCAGCTCCCGGGTTCGCGCTGGACGAGACCAACGCCGACGCGGTGGCGGAGATCTGCGCGCGCCTGGACGGCCTGCCGCTCGCGCTGGAGCTCGCGGCGGCCCGGGTGCGGGCACTCGGCGTCCACGGCCTGGCCGAGGGGCTCGACGACCGGTTCCGGGTGCTGAACGGGGGCCGCCGGGGCGGGCCGACGCGGCACCGGACGCTGCGGGCGGTGATCGACTGGAGCTGGGAGCCGCTGTCGGAGCAGGAGCGCGCGCTGCTGCGGCGGATGGCGGTGCACACCGGCGGTTGCACGCTGGGCGCGATCCAGGAGGTCTGCACCGGCGACGGTGTGGACGCCGCCGACCTGGTCGATCTGCTGGCCCGCCTGGTCGACCGGTCGCTGGTCGTCCCCGCCGAACCGGGCGGCCCGTGGGGCGCCCGCTACCGGCTGCTGGAGTCGGTGGCGACCTACTGCCTGGAACGCCTGGCCGAGGCGGGGGAGCGCGACCGCGTCCAGGCTCTGCACGACCTGTACTACACGCGGGTCGCCGAGTGCGCGGAGGCGTTCCGGTACGGACCGGCGCGCCGCCGGTGGCTGGTGCTGCTGGACGCCGAGTCGGTCAACCTGCGGGCGGCGCTGGAGTCGACGCTGCGGCGGCGGGACGCGGCGATGGCCCTGCGGCTCACGGGCGCGATGGCCTGGTACTGGATCCAGCTCGGCCGCCTGGACGAGGCGCGCAGGTCGCTGGAGCTGGCCCTGGTCGAGGCGTCGGAAGACCTGCACCGCGACGGCCTCGCCCGCGCGGGCGGCGACCCGGAGCTGGCGGCCCGGGCCCTGGAGGGGCTGGCCTCGGCGCGCCTGCTGGGCGGGCGCGACCGGCACGCGGCGCGCCTGCTGGGCGCGGCGGCGGCGACGGGACGGCCCGGCACCGGTGCCGTCCGGCTGGTCGCGGCGGTCCGCGCGTCCCTGGGCGAGGACGAGTTCGCCCGCGAGTTCGAGCGGGGCGGGTCCACACCCCGCCCGATCTTGTTGACTGATGCGCTTACAGGAGTCGGGGTCCTCCCATAGATTCGCCTTGAACGGGCTGTCTGGTCTAGGGCGAGGGACGGTATGGCCGAACCGGAAGCGGAGAGGTCGGCACGCGTCGTCAACGAGATGTCCGGCGGTGGCGTCGGGATCGTCGTGCAGGCCGGGTCGGTCGGCACGGTGCGCCTTCCCGAGGTGTCCCTTCCTCCGGTCCGCGTGCCACGGCAGTTGCCCGCCGCGCCGGTCGGGTTCGTGAACCGCCACGCGGAGCTCGAAGCGCTGGAGCGGCTGGTCGCGGGCGAGCCCGACCGTCCGGTCGTGGCGGTGGTCAGCGGGCTGGGCGGCGTCGGGAAGACCGGGCTCGTCCTGCACTGGGCGCGCCGGGTGAGCGACCGCTTCGACGGCGGCCAGCTCTACGCCGATCTCGGCGCGCTGCGGCATCGGGGCGGCGTCGACGTCGGCGATGTCGTGGGCGGGTTCCTGCGGGCGCTGGGCGTCCGGGAGGAGTGGATCCCGGCCGACCTGGCCGAGCGGACGTCCCTCTACCGCTCGATCGCGGCCGACCGCAGGCTCCTGGTCCTGCTCGACAACGTCGAGCAGCCCGCCCAGGTCACCCCGCTGGTGCCCGGCTCGGCGGGCAGCGTCGTGGTGGCGCTGAGCCGCCGTCGCCTGAGCGGTCTGCTGGTGTCGGGGGCCACTCTGGTGCAGCTCGCGCCGCTGGGGGAGAGCGCGGGCGTCCAGCTGATGGGCACCATGCTGGCCGACGGCCGGGTCGACGACGAGCCCGAGGCCGCCGCCCAGGTGGTGCGCATGTGCGGCGGGCTGCCGATCGCCCTGCGGGTCTGCGCGGCCCATCTCGCGCTGCGGCGCCGTCACGGGCTGGGACGGCTCTCGGCGGAGCTGGAGGACGAGCGGCGGCGGCTGGAGCGGCTGACCTCCGAAGGGACCCAGGTCGTGGAAGCCCTGTTCGACGACGCCTACGCGGCGCTCCCCGAGCGGACCGCCGCGCTGTACCGAGGGCTCGGCTCCCATCCGGGCCCGGAGTTCTCGCTGCCCGTCATCGCCTTCATCGCCGGTGCGACTCCCGACGGCGTCGCGCCGCTGGTGGACCAGCTCCTGGAGGCCAGCCTCCTGGAGGAGGTGGGCGACGACCGCTACCGCTTCCACGACCTGGTCAGGCTGCACGCGCGGGGCCTGGGGCAGGACGACGCCCGCCGCGTCGTCGGCTGGTATCTGGCCCGGACGAAGGCGGCCGACGCGTCCGTCATGGGCGGCCGTCTGCGCCTGGCCGCGCCGCCCGGAGACGGCCACGTCTTCGCCGACGGGAAGGAGGCGCTGGGCTGGCTGGAGTCCGAGCGCACCAACCTGCTGGCCGCCGTCCGGCTGGCGGCGCGGAGCCGGTGGGACACCGAGGTCTGGGAATTCGCCGAGGCGCTCTGGGCGCTCTACGACAACCGCGCGCATCTGGCCGACGAGCACGAGGTCGCGCGGCTCGGGGCGACGTCCGCCGCCCGAAGCGGCCATGCCGCCGCCGAGGCGCGCATGCACAACCACGTGGTGCGGGCCCTGCTCCGGGCCGGACGGCTCCAGGAGGCCGCCGAGGCGCTGCCCGAGGCGCTGGCCGCCGCCGCGCGCGGCGGGCACCGCCGGGTCGAGTCGGCGGTGATCGAGACCGCCGGGCTGGTCCGGCTCGGATCGGGCGACCACGAGGGGGCGATCGAGGCGTTCCGCGGGTCCCGGGAGATCAACGCCGCCGAGGCCAACCCGCGCGGCGTCGCGCTGCAGACCTTCCACCTGGGCATGGCGTTCGCGGACGCGGGCCGCCACGCGGAGGCGGCCGACGCGTTGCGCGAAGCGGGGGAGTCGATGGCCGGGCTCGGCGACGACCTCAGCGGGGCCAAGATCGACGCGCTGCGCGGCGAGGTGCTCGCCGCCCTGGGCCGACCGGACGAGGCGTCCGCCGCGCTGGCCCGGGCGGTGGGGGTGTTCTCCGCGCGCGACCTGCCCGACCGCGAGGCACAGGTCCTCGAGGTCCTGGCGGACGTGTCCGGCGACGCCGATCAGGCCGCGACGTATCGCCGTCGCGCGGCGGCCCTTCGGGCGATCATCGAAACCTGACCGCTAAACCAGCGGGGGGGGGTGACGTTGATGCGCACCTCCTCGGCTCCCGTTGAGACCGTCCACGTCCCGTCGAGGGGGAGACCGGCCGCGTGCCGCAGGCGGACGGCGGCGGCGATCAGCGCGACGTCGCCGCCCCGGCCGACCAGACGCGGCCCGTCCCGGTGGACGATCAGGGCGCGCTCGTCGCCCAGGGAGGCCACCGCGAGATCGGCTCCCGGGTACGCCGCCAGCACGTCCTTGGCCCAGGCGTCCGCGTCGGCCGGGGGCTCGCGCCGGACGAAGACCGCCGCGCTCTCCAGCAGCCGCCGGTCGGCCTCGATCTCCTCGACCAGGAGATGGGGGTCGTCGAGGTCGTCGCCGTCCAGCGTCGCGGGGTAGCGGTCCAGCTCCACCCGGTCGGCGCGGGCCGTCCCGGCGACGAGCACCGAGGCGACCTCCCGGTACCGGCCGGCGGGCTCGGGCAGCGAGCGCTGCCGGGGCGCCACGGGCGGCGGGTCGAGCTTCATCAGGGCGTAGAGCGCCCGCCGCAGGTCGCGAGCCCCGTTCCCCCGATTGCCCAGCGCGTCGGGGAGGTCCGCGGGAGGCCGGAGCCCGCCCAGCTGGTCGAGCAGGGGACGCCTCGGATCCAGGAGCGGCCGCCCCGCGCCGAACGCCGCCAGCGGTGAGTCCGGGGCGAGCTCCTCGGCGCCGAAGGCCGCCAGGGCGGTCGGCCGGCGCAGCGCCGCCGCGTAGTAGGTGACCGAGCCGTGGTCGCCCACGACCCAGTCGGCGGCGACCAGCGCGGCCTGCCATCCCCGCTCGGGCGGGACGAGCCGCAGCCCGGCGTCCAGCGCGTCCGCCAGCCAGAGGTCGATTTGCGGCTCGCCGTGCCGGGCCCACACGTTCGGATGCAGGATCAGCGCCGCCCGGTAGCGGTCGATCGGGAGCTGCGCCACCCAGCGGGCCAGGAGGCCGGGGTGGCGTCCGAAGAGCGAGCGCGGGCCCCAGGTCGAGCTGAAGACCAGCAGCCGCTGCCCGGGGCCCGCGCCCAGGGCGCGCCGGTACCGGTCCCGCGCGGGGAGGCTGGACGTCATCGTGTCGAAGGCCGGATCGCCGGTCACGATCGCGACGCGGGCGGCGTCCGGGCATGTCCGGCGCAGCCGGGCCAGCTGCTCGGCGTGCGAGAGCACCAGGAGCGACGGGACGACCCGCCCCCGATGCAGGAGCTGGCCGCGCGACAGCCCGGACGCCACGTCCGGGTGGCCGGTGGCCGCCTCGACCAGCCGGTTGTGCCCGACGCCGTGCGGCATCACGGCGACCGGCGCCTTCAGCCGGTGCAGCGCGCCGTTGGCCGAGGCGGTCAGCGCCAGGTCGAACCGCGTCCGCACCGCCCGCCGCCACGGGACCACGCGCATCCCGTGCAGGAAGTCGGGGAGGCCGCCGCCGAACGCCGAGCCCGCGCTGACGGTGAACGACACCTGGACCCGGAGGTCGCCGTCGAACACGGGCAGGACATCGAGCAGCCGGGACGCCGAGGTCACGGTTCGCACGACCGCGAGGACCTCGCGCTCGGCCTCGATCGTGCGCCACCCCTGCCCCGCGCCCCTCCGCCTGCCGAACACGATCGCCTCTCACCTCGCCGCGAGCCGCCCAACCCTATCCGGACCGCCCCCGCGCGCGGACGGACCTGGTCGGCAGCGGGGCGCCCCTCGGATGTGCGGCGCGTTTTCCCAGGTCGTGGAGCTGATCATCGCTCCGGGCCGCTCGCGGTCAGGACTGTTCGGCCCTTGTGCGGGTAAAGCGCGGCCATGTGGCGGCAAACGGAGGAGGGGCAATGGTCATCGTCGGAGTGATCGCGGTCTGTGTGGTTCTGCTCGTGCTGGCGTTCTTGCTCCCGAGGCTCTCGCGCCATCCTCAGCGGGGCGCGCAGCGCGCACTCGGGGTGGGGTCGCGCGCGGGATCGTCGGCCCCGGGCAAGCTGGGGCGGCTGCTGAGCAAGCCGTTCCGCAGCTCCTCGCGTGCCGTGGGCCGCAGCGGCTCGGCCGGGCGCCGGGCCCGGGGGCGGATGCCGTTCTGATCCTCGTTCAGAGCCCGGCGGCCAGGGCGGCGGGGCGGCGGAGCCGTCCCTCCGCGTGGTCGTCCACCAGGTGGCGGACGGTCTGCTGGGCGCACTGCTTGTTGGTGCCGATGAAGCCGGTGGGGCCGCGCTTGATCCAGCCGGTGGCGTAGACGCCGGGCAGCACCGGGCCTTCCGGCTCGGTGAGGACGCGGCCCTCCGCGTTTGGAATGACGCCCCGGGCCGCGTCGAAGGGGACGCCGGGCACGGCGGTTCCCCGGTACCCGATCGAGGTGAGCACCAGGCCGGTGTCGAGGATCTCGGACGCTCCCGTCGGCTCGACGCCGCCGGACGCGTAGGCGTTGCGGCCCAGCTCGATCCCCTGGGCGCGGCCGTCGCCGAGAAGGGCGAGCGGGGACGACAGGTAGCGCAGCACGACGCGCTTCCCGGCGCCGGAAGGGGAACGCTCCGCCAGGTCGCGGAGCAGCCTGGTCTTCTCGGACGTGGCGTGGTCGAGCGGGCGCTCGGGTCCCTCGGCCAGGTCGCCGGGGTCCAGAACCAGGTCGATGCCGGGGGTCTCCATGAGCCCGACGAGTTCGGGGAGGGTGAAGGCCGACTCGGCGATGCCGCGCCGCGCCGCGATCACGACCTCCTCCACCCGGCTCCCGCGCAGGGCGGCCAGGGCGGGACGGGCGATGCTCGTGGCGGCCAGCGCGCCCGGGTCGGCGGTGAGGATCCGCGCGACGTCCAGGGCGACGTTGCCGTTCCCGATGATGACCGCCCGCGGGTGGGACAGGTCGAAGTCATGGTCGGCGTGGTCGGGGTGGCCGTTGTACCAGGCGACGAACTCGGTGGCGGTGCCGGCCAGCTCCCGGCCGGGGACGTCGAGGCGGCGGTCCGAGGACGCGCCGACCGCGTAGATCACCGCGTGGTGGCGGTCCAGCAGGTCGTCGTGGGTGAGGTCGCGGCCGATCTCGGTGTCGTAGACGACCCGGAGCGCGTCCTGGGCGACGATCCGGTCGAAAAGCTCGGTGACCCGGCGGGTCTTGACGTGGTCGGGCGCGACGCCCGAGCGGACCAGCCCGTAGGGGGACGAGAGCCGCTCGTACAGCGTGACGCGCGCGTCCGGGCAGGTGAGCACCTCGTCGGCCGCGTAGATCGCGGCCGGGCCGGTCCCGACGACGGCGACGTCCAGCGGCTCGCGGCCCGCGGGAAGCGAGAGCGGCGGCGTGACGGGAGCCAGCAGCGGGCGCGGCGGCGCGTCGCGGTAGTAGCCCGCGTTGATCTCGACGAACGGCAGCTGGGCGGGCCCGAGCCGGTCGTGCGGCGCGATCGCCTCGACGGGGCACGCGCTGACGCAGGCGCCGCAGTCGACGCAGGCGACCGGGTCGATGTAGAGCATGTCGGAGGTGTGGAAGTCCGGCTCGTCCGGGGTGGGATGGATGCAGTTCACCGGGCAGGCGTAGACGCACGAGGCGTCGCCGCAGCACGACTGCGTGACCACGTGGGGCATGAAAGGGGTCCTCGGGTCAGGCGACGCGGGCCGGGCGGTGCGGCTCGCCCCGGAAGCGCGACGGGCGGCCGTCGATGTGGCAGGCCTTCCACACGGCCCTGGAGACCGGGTTCATCAGCCCCAGCTCGTGGGCGAGCATGCGGACGTCGCCGAAGTACTCGCGCATGATCGCGCGCGACTCGTCCCGCCGCCAGAACGCCTCGCGCATCACCTTGCGCGGGATGCCGTACTCCTTGGCGAGCCGTCGCGGCGGCGCCATGATGGCCCCGGCCAGCCAGCGCATGATCAGCGGGTAGGCGATCGAGGTCACGCCCCGTCCGAGACGGGTCTGGCGGGCGACGTGCTCGTTGAGGAAGCGGTGCGCGAAGGAGATGTGCCGGGCCTCCTCGGCGATGTGGATCTCCATGGTGCGCAGCAGCACCGGGGGACGGTCGGCGCCCTCCCGGATGACGCTCTTCTGGAAGTGGTCGATCGGCTCCTCGCCCGCCAGGATGCCGATGAAGAAGATGACCGGCAGGTAGGCACCCAGGTGCCAGAAGTGGGAGGTCGCCCGGTAGGGCGCCTTCATGCCCGGGACGTCGGCCCCGATGCGGTTGACCAGCTCCTGGAACATCTGGATGTGGTTGCACTCCTCGGTCATCTCGTGGAGGCAGTAGCGGAACTCGGGCGACCCGTTGGGCAGGCGCATCGCGTACTGCATCATCCCGCGGATCAGCACGCTCTCGAAGGCCAGCCCGACCTTCTGGACGTTGGCGATCCGCCACAGCCCGATCGCGATCTTCCGGTCCTCCGGCAGCGCCCGGTACCAGGGGTGGGCGCCCAGCGGGTCGCAGTCCGGCAGGATCCAGCGGGGGTCGGACGGGTCCACGGCGAACTCGGGGGAGTCCCAGGGGATGTCCAGATACGGGTCGAACCGCCGGTGGACCGATCCGTTGGACAGGGTCCGCAGGAACTCGCCATATCCCGTCGACTGCGCCATCCCGGACCTCCCAGTACGTTTACACTTACTGAGGGAACTGTAAATGCCGGGGAATCCGGGGTCAATGTGACGTGGCTCTACAATCGGCTCATGTCCAGCCAGGCCGGGGAGATCCGCGCGCGCATCCTCGACGCCGCGGCCGACTGCCTGGCCGAGGGCGGGTTCGCCTCCAACCGGCTGCTGTCGGTGATCGCGCGCCGGGCCGGGCTCTCCCGCCCCACGCTGTACAAGTACGGCGGCACGCTCGACGAGATCAAGGACGCGCTGATCGAGCGCGAGCTCACCGCCTTCCTCCAGCTGATCGAGCCCGCCATCGACGAGGCGGAGTGGGACGCCGACTACGTCGTCGACCTGCTGGTCCTGCTGGTCGGCCACGCGCGCGGCCACCGGCTGCTCGGCGCCGCCGTCCGCGACGTGCCCGACCTCGTCCTGCCCCTGTTCACCACCCACGCCGACGTGACCGTGGCCCGCGTCACCGCACTGGCCGGGCCGATCGTCCAGCGCAAGATCGACCGCGGCGAGTTCCCGCCGATCGACGCGGCGGTCCTCATCGACGTCCTGACCCGGTTCGTGCTGTCGCTGGTGCTGGTCAACAGCGCGGTCGACGCCGACGACCCCGAGGCTCTGCGCCGCTACCTGCGCACGGTCATCGGATTCACCGCGCTGCTGCCCGGACGGGACGGCGTGCCGTCCCCGTCGATGTCGTAGATCACATATCGGGGCGAAACTCTAAAAGACGATCGTGTGTGTATACGATTGGCGCCCGTTACCGGGGGGCGACGCGGCTCCCGACCGACGTCCCGAGGATGCGAACCATGGCCGTCCCCCTCCAGGAGAACGACCCCAGGCAGCTCGGTGGCTACTGGCTGGCGGCGCGGCTGGGCGCGGGCGGCCAGGGCGTGGTCTTCGAGGGATACGACGACCGGGGGAACCGGGCCGCGGTCAAGGCCCTGCACGGCGACGCCGTCAACGAAGTGGTCCGCCACGGGCTGCGCAAGGAGCTGGCCACGCTCCAGCGCGTCGCGTCGTTCTGCACGGCCCGCGTCATCGCCGCCGACCTCGACCACACGCCGCCCTACATCGTCAGCGAGTACGTCGACGGCCCGGACCTCCAGGGCTGGGTCGACCGCACCGGCGCCTACGCCCCCGACGACCTGCACCGCCTCGCGATCGGCATCGCGACCGCCGTGTCGTCCATCCACCGGGCGGGCGTGATCCACCGCGACCTCAAGCCCGCGAACGTCCTGCTGGGCCCCGACGGCCCCCGCGTCATCGACTTCGGCATCGCCAAGACCGAGGAGATGTCGCGCAGCGCCACCGGCATGATGAAGGGGACCCCGCGCTGGATGTCGCCCGAGGCCTTCCGGGGCCAGAGCGCCACCCCCGCCGTGGACGTGTGGGCCTGGGGCGCGGTCGTGCTGTTCGCCGCGACCGGGAAGCCGCCCTTCGACGGCGACACGCTCCCCACCCTCATGCACCAGGTGCTCAACCACCGGCCCGACACCGGGGTGCTGGCCGAGCCGCTCCGCTCGCTGGTGGAGGCCGCGCTCGACCGCGACCCGGCCGAGCGTCCCAGCCCGGAGCAGATCCTCGCCGGACTGATCGGCGGCGAGACCCGCGACCCGCTCCAGGCGGGCGAGCGCGCGGCCGCCGAGACCACCCGGCCGTCGATGGCGATGCCGCCGTCCCTCACCGCGCTGGCCGAGCAGGCATACGGGAGGCTCGACCCGCACGCTCAGGAGGCCGTCCCGCGCATCCTGCTGCGCATGGTCGCCACCGGGCCCGGCGCCCAGGACACCCTCCGCCGCGTCGACGTCGGCGAGCTCGCCGACGCCGACACCGACCAGTCGACCCTCCAGCGCGTCCTGCGCAGCTTCGGCGAGGCCGGGCTCATCTACGGCGACGGCGGCGCCGTGGGCATCGGGACCCCCGCGTTCCTGCGCGCCTGGCCCCGGATGCGCGACTGGGTGGAGTCCGAGCGCGACGGCCTCAACAGCCACCACGCCCTCGCCGACGCCGCGCGCCGCTGGAACGCAAACGGGCGCAAGCCCGCCGACCTCTACCAGGGCTCCACGCTGGACGAGGCCCTCGACTGGGCGAGCACCGGACGCCGCCGCCTCACCCTCAACCCCACCGAGCGGGCGTTCCTGGACGCCTCGGTCGGCCAGACCCGCAGCCGCGCCCGGCTCAAGACCGCCGTCACCGCCGCGCTGACCGTGCTGCTGCTCGTCGCCACCGCGACCGGCGCGACGGCCTTCGTCCAGAGCCAGAACCTCAGGGAGACCAACAAGACCGTCGCCCGGCAGCGCGACGCGGCGGTCGGCCGCCAGGTGGCGGCGCAGGCCGTCCAGCTGCGCCGCTCGGACCCCGCGCTGGCCCGGCGGCTCGCGGTCGCCGCCGCGTCGCTGTCCGGCGGGCCCGACGTCCACAACACCCTGCTCACCCTGTGGTCGCAGTGGGAGCAGGGCATCTACCGGCCGCCGAGCGTCGACCCGGGCGCGGACAACGGGTGGAAGGTCGAGACCCCGTCCGGCCTCGGCCCCTACGTCTGGTGGAAGGCGAACACGATGGTCTTCGCCGACCCCGGGACGCGGAAGGTCACGCGCACCGTCAACGTCCCCGGGGCCCCGCTCAAGGGCTCCCAGCTGAGCCTCGACGGCAAGAAGCTGCTGACGCTGCAAGAAGACCAGAGCCTCGTCCTCTGGGACACCGCCACGGGAGCCCGCACCCCGGTGAGCCAGCGGCACCCCGCCGGGGTCGGCCTCGGCCTCAGCCCCTCGGGCACCCGCCTCATCGTGTCGGGACGGGGCCAGGTCAAGATCTTCGACCTGGCCTCGGGACGGCCGCTGTTCGGCGCCAAGGGCCAGTTTCGCAACCTCGCCCTCTCCCCGGACGAGCGGACGCTCGTCGGGGCGCGCATGAACGGCAAGAAGCGCGACACCCTGGTCTGGTGGGACCTCCCGACCGCCAAGGAGGTCAAGCTCAACATCCCCTATTTCGCGACCGTCGTGGAGACCTACTTCGACCTGGCCTTCAGCCCCGACGGACGGTTCTTCGCGGCCCGCGACAAGGACCGCATCACGATCGTGGACGCCCGGACCCGCGCCGAGCTGACCGACATGAAGCTGCCGCCCAAGCACGACGGCACCGACCTGGCCTTCAGCCGCGACGGCGAGTACCTCGCCTCCGGCATGGCCCTGTGGCAGACCCGCGACGGCGGCTTCGTCCCGCTCATGCGGTACAAGCCCGACGACTACTGCTACAACAACCAGTTCAGTGCCGACGGCACCAGCCTGCGCTGCGTCGACACCCAGGAACGGGTCCGCTCCATCGACATCGGCGCCTTCGTCCGCCCGGTCAAGGTCGCCGAGCAGTACTCCGAGCTGACCCTCAGCGCCGACGGGAGCACGCTGGCCGCGACCCAGCCGAACGGCCTCCAGATCTGGAACACCGCCAACGCCGCCAAGCGCGAGCTCCTCCCGATCCAGCTCAAGAAGGGCTCGCCCGGCGAGCGGATGGCCCTCTCCCGCGACGGCGCCAAGCTGGCCCACCTGCGCAACGAGGGCCTGGTCGACATCTGGGACGTCCGGGCCAGGGCCAAGCGCGCCACGGTGAACCTCGGCCCGCTCCCGGCCAACTCGCTCGGGCGCCCGCAGCCGTCCTTCTCCCCGGACGGCAAGGCCCTGGCGACCCTGACCCCGGCCAAGACCCCCGACGGCACCCTGACCGCGCCCCAGTCCAGCCCCGCCACGCTGCGGTTCTGGGACACCTCCAACGGCCGCCAGATCGGCGAGGCCCGCGCCAAGCGCCGCGACCCCGCCTCCGACGACACCAGCAGCAACCTGCGCATCGTCTGGAGCCAGGACGGCAAGCGCGTCGTGTCCGCCAACGACCTCGGCGTGGTCGAGTTCCCCTCGGGCAAGACCCTCGCCGAGCCCAACGCGCTGGCCACGACCGTCCAGGCGATCAGCCGCCAGGGCACCGTCGTGACCGTCCAGGACCGGGTCTCCCAGCGCTCCCTGAACTTCTGGGACGTCAGGAACCTCAAGCAGATCGGCAACGCCGTCTCCGCGCCCGGCAGCAAGACCCCGATCGCCGCGTTCTCCCCGGACGGCACCCTGCTCGCCACGTCCGACCTGAAGGGCAACCTCGACCTCTGGGACGTCAAGAACCAGCGCCGCTTCGGCCTCTCCCTCACCGGCCGCACGCCCGGTTCGATCGACGCCGAGGTCGACTCGCTGGCCTTCAGCGCCGACGGCACCCGCCTGTACAGCGTCAGCGGCGAGGACGGCAAGCTCGTCACCCACCTCGTCGCCCCCGCCCCCCTCAAGGCCGCGCTCTGCAAACAGGTCGGCGGCCTCACCAAGCAGGAATGGACCCAGCACATCCCCGACCTCACCTACCGCAAGACCTGCTAACCGATGTCGCGCCCCATCTCGTGGGCGCCGCCGGTCGCGGAAGGCCGTTTGCCGGAGCTGGCCGCGTTCAGCTCCGCTGTTCGATGAGCTGGTCCAGGCCCGAGAGGATCCGGTCGAGCCCGAAGGACCAGCCGTTGTCGGGCGGGGCGTCGCGGAGGTCGTCCACGGCTTCGAGGATGTGGTGGAAGCGGTCCGCCCGGCCGCGCAGCAGGTCACCGATCGCGGGACGGGCGCGGCGGTCGGCGGTCCACGGCTGGGTTCCCGAGGTCATGGCGGCCTGGGTGTTGCGGATGTGGCCGCTGACCAGGAACACCGCGTCGATCCGCTCGGCACCGCTGAGCGGCGTGCCGACGAAGGCGCCCAGGGCGCTCTCGGTCCAGCCGATCTCGCGGGGGCCGAGAGCGCGCTCCCCGGTCGTCGCGGTGGGCAGCCACGGATGCCGCCGCCAGGTCTCGCGCATCGCCTCGGCCCAGCGCTCGATCCGCGGCCGCCAGCCGCCCGCGATCCGGGTGAGGTCGGGCGCGTCGCCGACGGCCGTCTCGATCATGACGGCGGTGAGTTCGGCCTTGTTCGCCACATGGCGGTAGAGCGCCATCTTGGTGACGTCGAGGCTCGCCGCGACCCGTTGCATCGACACCGCGGCCATGCCGTCGGCGTCGGCGACGGCGATGGCGGCGTCCGCGATCCGGTGCACCGTCAGGACGAGCCGGGGCGCCCTGGCCGGACGTTCGTCCAGGCCCCAGAGCAGCTCGGCGCTGGTCGGTTCGCTGCCTTCGGCCGCCGTCATCGGTTCCCCGTCCGTATTGCTTCCGCTCAGATTCAGTGTCTACAGTACGCCATGTGTCCGCCGGACACTTCCATCAACAGACCCGGAGGTCTCCATGTCTTCGCAACGCACGAGGGCCGGGGTCGCGGCCGCGGTGGTGGGCCTCACGCTCGCCGCGGGTCTTCCGGCGGCCCACGCCGCCGCCGACCCCGCGCTCGTCATGACCGCGAGCGGGCCCGTCCGCGGCACCGTCGCCGACGACCACCGCTCCTTCCAGGGCATCCCCTACGCGGCGCCGCCCCAGGGAGACCTTCGCTGGCGCTCGCCCCGTCCCGCCGCGCCGTGGACCCGGACCCGCGACGCCACCAGACCCGGCGACCGCTGCGCGCAGAGCGGGCTGGCCAAAGTGACCGAGGACTGCCTCAACCTGAACGTCACCACGCCGCGGGGCGCGGGCCGCCGCGGTCTCCCGGTGATGGTGTGGATCCACGGCGGCGGCTACCAGTTCGGCGGCGGCGACCAGACCGACCCCCGGGCCATGGCCGCGCGCGGCGACGTGGTCGTGGTGACCCTGAACTACCGGCTCGGGGTGTTCGGCTTCCTCGGGCATCCGGCGCTGGGCGGGGCGTCCGGGAACTTCGCCCTGGAGGACCAGCAGGCCGCGCTGCGCTGGGTGCGGCGCAACGCCGCCGCGTTCGGCGGCGACCCGGGCAATGTCACGATCTTCGGCGAGTCCTCGGGCGCGCGCAGCGTGTGCGCCCAGCTGGTGGCGCCGGGCGCGGCCGGGCTGTTCCACCGGGCGATCGTCCAGAGCGAGCCGTGCACGCAGACGGTGTGGCCGGGCGCCGACGGCTCGCCCGATCCGGCGCCGCCCGGCTTCCCCAGGCCGCGCGCCGTCGCGTACCGGCAGGGCCAGCAGATCGCCGCCAAGGCCGGCTGCCCCGACCCGGCCACGGCGGCGTCCTGCCTGCGCGACCAGAAGCCCGAGGTGCTGCTGGAGAAGCTCGGCCTGGACTACGCGTGGCCCGGTCCGGTCTTCGGCGGCGGGGTGCTTCCCGAGGATCCCGCCGTGGCGATCCCGGCCGGACGGTTCGCCAAGGTGCCGGTGATGCACGGCATCACCCGCGACGAGTACCGCATCGCGACGGGCTTCACCCCGATCGACGACGCGTCCTACCCCGGATTGGTGGAGAAGTTCGTCGGTGCCGGCAAGGCTCCCGCCGTCCTCGCGCGCTACCCGCTGGGCAAGGACGCCCCGGCCAACCTGGTCTGGCCCGCCGTGGTCACCGACGCCGTGTACGCCCGCCCCGCGATCGACACCGGCCGGGCGTTCGCGCGGCACGTCCCGACCTACGCCTTCGAGTTCGCCGACCGCGACGCGCCGTGGATGTCGGGCATGCCCAAGCCCGCGTTCTCGACCGGCGCCTATCACACGTCCGAGCTGCAGTACCTCTTCAAGACCGAGTCCTACGACCAGCCGCTCAACGCGGGCCAGCGGCGGCTGTCGGAGCAGATGATGGGCTACTGGACGCGCTTCGCCCGCACCGGCGACCCCAATGGGCACGGCAGCCCCTGGTGGCCGCGCGCTCGGGGCGGCGTGGACCGCGCCCAGTCCCTGGCCCCCGATGACATCCGCCAGGTCGACTTCGCCCGCGAGCACAACGTCCGGTTCTGGCGCTCGATCACCGGGTGACGATCAGGCGCAGGCGGGGCGGGGTCATGCGGTGCGCCAGGGCCCTGAGCTTGATCACGTCGTGCACGTTGACGGTGGCGTGCACGGCGGCCGGGATCAGCAGGCTGCTGGTCTCGGTGTAGGCGATGGTCGAGACCAGGGCGAGACCGGCGGTGGCGGTCACGCGCACCCGTCCTCGGTGCAGGTTGGCCAGGACGAACACCGCCGCCGCCGCGAGGGCCGCCCGGTCGGCCGCCAGGCCCGCGACCCCGATGAAGAAGGCGATGAGCAGGCCCCGGTACAGCAGCTCGTAGTAGATCCCGGCCGTGACGGCGGCGCCGAGCGCCCAGCCGCGGTCGAGGCGCCCATCGCCCTGGTCGCCCCGGGCGATGGGCGTCGCCTCGAACAGGCTCGGCACGGGGCGTCCGCTGGACGCGCGGCGCCGCTGCCAGACGCCCATGCCGGTCGCGACCAGCGCGACCGTCGCCGCCGCCAGCAGGACGGCGAACTCCAGCCGGCTGCGGCGCGGCCAGGCGATTCCGACCTCGGCCAGGCTCACCCCCGGCCCGGCGGCGACGGTGACCAGCACCAGCGCGATGACTGCCCCCTGTGCGGCGAGCGACCGCCGGTGGTAGGCGGTCACGCCCGGCCGGAAGCGCTCCCGCAGGGCCAGCAGCAGCTCGCCGAGCGAGGCGTAGGCCACCAGGACGGACGCGAGCAGCAGCGAGACGCCGGTGAAGGACGGGGACATCACATCGAGAGGCATGCGAATCCACGGTAACGACGGGCCGTCCCGGCGTCCGGGCACCCGCCGGGAGGCTCCCGGACCCTGGCGCGGACCTTGCGGCGGATTGGCGCTCGGCCGGACGGGTTACGCCCAGGGGCACCGCCCATTGCCCCCGGGTGACCGGAACCGCCGAGAAGGATTGAACGGCCAGCCATGGGTATCGCCCTCCCCGTCCGGTCCTCAGAGAAGGGAGAACCATGAGCGACAA
Organism: Spirillospora sp. CA-294931; assembly: GCF_050946795.1. Classification (GTDB taxonomy): domain Bacteria; phylum Actinomycetota; class Actinomycetes; order Streptosporangiales; family Streptosporangiaceae; genus Spirillospora. The sequence goes on along the minus strand of NZ_CP192006.1, from coordinate 7,361,374 downwards.
GGCCGACAACGTGGTGGAACTGCTGCTGGCGCAGCACGAGGAGATCCGCCGCCTGTGCTCGATCGTCGAGAAGAACAGCGGCCAGGTCCGCAAGGAGGGGTTCGATCGGCTGCGGCATCTGCTCGCGGTCCACGAGACCGCCGAGGAGGAGATCGTCCACCCGTATGCCCGCCGCGCGCTGGGCGACGGCGACAAGGTCGTCGACGCGCGCCTGGAGGAGGAGAACACGGCCAAGCGGACGCTGAGCGAGCTGGAACGGCTCGACCTCGACTCACCCCAGTTCCAGGCGCTGTTCGTCCAGTTCCACAAGGACGTCGAGGAGCACGCCCGCCACGAGGAGCGCGAGGAGTTCCCGAAGCTGGCCGACCGGGCGAGCCCTCAGGAGCTGCGCGGCATGGTGACGGCCGTCAAGGCCGCCGAGGCCGTCGCCCCGACCCATCCGCACCCGGGCACCGAATCGGTCACCAAGAACGTCGCCCTCGGGCCGCTGGCCGCCGTCGCCGACCGCACCCGCGACGCGATCCGCAAGGCCCGCGGCTGAGCGAGCCGCCCGTCGCGCGCGATGGCGCACGCGACGGGCGTCGCCGCGGCGGCTAGGGAACCTGGCGCTCTTCCCTGCGGGTGCTCCCCGCGAAGGCGCGCCGGGCCAGCAGGACGCCGAGCGCGATCATGCCGAGGCCCAGGACGAAGTGCAGCCAGTCGTCGGCGGTGTTGAACGGGACGAAGTTGGCCGTGTCATGCCGCCCGACCACCAGCCCGTAGAGCCACAGCGCCAGGTAGATGACACCGCCGCCCACCAGGAAGAGCTGCGCCGTCCGCGCCGCGCGCGACATCGCCAGCCCCGCGAGCCCGAACAGCAGGTGCACGATGTTGTGCAGGATCGAGACGTTGAACAGCCCGAACAGCTTGGCGTCGGACTCGTGGCCCGCGAACTTCATGCTGTCGTAGTCGGTGGTGATCCCCGGGATGAACCCGAGGATGCCGATGGCGAGGAAGACCGCGCCCACGGTGAGGGCCGCCAGGCACAACAGCGATCTGGTCGCCGTGCCCTCCTTGGACCCGATGATCTGATGATGCATCGCTCACTCCTCCCAGACGTGACCGATCATGCTGCCCGAGGCTTACCCTCGGTTCGGAAGAACATGCAGAGCGTCACCCTCCGCGTGGACGAATCGGGACGTGGTTGCGGAGACGAAGATCGTCCGGATACGGGGTGAAATAGGACTGGTCGCGGAGCCAGTCCTGCGCCTTCTCGTCGAGCGCGTGGTGCCGCACCAGCGTGACCGGGACGCTCAGCGGCACCAGCCCCGAGCGGTAGGCCGCGATGACGTCCAGGACGTGCCGCCTCGGGACGTCGTCCATCGGCGCCATCCCGACGCAGTGGTGCAGCACGTTGACGTTCTTCCCGACCGTCGCCTTGCGGGTGAGGCACGTTCTGAACGCCGCGGCGTACGCGGCGGCGAGCTCGGCGCGCGGCGTGGCCCCGGCGCGGGCCACGATCCGGCCCACGCCGCGATAGACCGACGGGTCGTGGGCGAGCAGCTGGAGCTTGTGCCGGGTGTGGAACTCGACCAGGTCGCGGGGGCGCCACTCGCCGTCCAGCAGGTTCCGCAGGCGCGCGCCGGCGAAGATCCGCTCGGCGAACTCCTCTCTGAGCACGGCGTCGCGCAGGCGTCCCTCGTCCTCGACCGGAAGAAGGGGATGCGCGTCGATGACGATGCCCGCGAACATCCCCCGATTGCGGCGCTCGGGCGGACGCCCCTCGCCCGCATGGACCGGGACGCCGTGGATGCCGCACGTCGGGCTCTTGGCCTTGAACACGTACCCGTCCACGGCCAGGTCGGCGGCCCGCTCGGTGGCCAGGGCGGTCATCCGGTCGGTGAGGTCGACGCCGGTCTTGCTCGTCCTGAGGCGCGGGCCGTCCTGCGCGCTCTCCAGCCGGACGGTCTCGCGCGGCGCCCCGAGACCCGCCTCCATCTCCGGGCAGACGCGGACCCAGTCGACATGCCGGTCGAGGGTGTCGGTGAGGAAGCGGTCGCGGCTGTGGCCGCCGTTGTAGCGGACGGGCTCGCCGAGCAGGCAGCTCGACACCGCGACGCGGGGGCGGGTCACGTCATCGACCTCCTGACCGTCTCTTGGAGAGATAATCTACTCAAAACTTATTCATACAGGCCCGCGAGAAGCAACACCCACGCCTGGATCTCTGGGTCAGAGCGTGTCGAGGATGTGGCGGACGGCCTCGTCCAGGGAGTGGACGCGGGCGACGCGAGCGGGCAGGCCGGAGTGCCACCCGGGCCCTCCGACGACGAGCCTGGACGGTGGCCGCACCCGGGGAAGGTCCGCCAGGGGCGCGGGGTCACCGGTCTCGGCCTGGCTCGACCAGACGAAGACGACGGCCGGGCCGAGCGTCCGCATCGCCTCGGCCAGCGCGGAGTAGGGCGTGCGCGCGCCGAGGATCCGGGTGCCGATGCCGTGGTCGGTGCCCAGCACGGCGGCCAGGGCGTAGATCGGCAGGCTGTGCTGCTCGTCCCGCGCGCAGGCCAGCAGCACCGGCCGCCCGTTCACCGGGCGGGCGGGCTCGCCGACCAGCGGATGCAGCGCCGCCAGCAGCCGGTCGGAGAACAGATGCTCGGCCGCGACGCAGCCGCCGTCGCGTTCCTGCCGGGCGACGATCGCCTCGAACACCGGCAGGACGAGGTCGTTCCACGTCCGGGCGACCCCGTTGCGGGCGATCCCGGCCGCCAGGCCGCCCGCGACCCCGCGCCCGTCGAGGGCCAGTGCGGCCCGCGCGAGCATCGCGGGCGAGGGCACCCGGCCCGCGACGGCGGGCGTCCCGGGCGGCTCCTCGGCCTCGTCGGGCACCGGCCGCGTCAGCACCGTCCGCGCCGCCTCGGACGGCGGCAGCCCCGACCCGACCAGCCGTTTCATGGACTCCAGCCGCCGCAGGTCGGACGCGTCGTACCGGCGGTGCCCGCCCGCGCTCCGGCGGCTGGGCCCGACGCCGTAGCGCACGTTCCACGTCCGCAGGGTGTTCGCGGGCACCCCGATGAGCCGGGCCACGGCGCCGATGCCGTACCCCGGCTCCGCAGCGGTGGCCGGGCCGTCGTGATCCATGTTCACGCCATTGTTTCGGAGATCGGTGCCGTTCCTGTTGCAATCATCGGTCCCGGTCCCCGCGAATGGACCGGTGATGGACACGATCATTGTGCTGTTCAACCGCGACCTGCGCGTGCACGACCACCCCGCGCTGGCCGCCGCCCACGCCGGCGCCCGCCGGGTCGTCCCGCTGTTCGTGCTGGACCCGGCCGTCCCGTCCGGGCGGCGCGGCCCGTTCCTGCTCGACTGCCTGGACGACCTGCGCGCGTCCCTCCGCACCCGGGGAGGCGACCTGCTGGTGCGCGACGGCGACGTGGTCACGGAGACCATGAGGCTGGCCCGCGAGACGTCCGCCACCGCGATCTACACCAGCGACGACGTCAGCGCGCTGGCCCGCGACCGCGCCCGGCGATTCGAGGCCGAGCGGATCGAGTTCCGCGCCTTCCCGGGCGTCACGATCGTCGAGCCCGGACGCCTGACTCCCAGCGGAGGCGGCGACCACTACCGCGTCTTCACCCCGTATTGGCGAGCATGGTCCAAGGCGCCCCGCCGCACCCGAGCCAAGGCACCCTCCAGCATCAGGCTTCCGCCGGATCTCGCCGCCGGGACGATCCCCGGACACCCGTCGCCTCTGATGCCCGGCGGCGAGTCCAGGGCCCGCAAGCGCCTGGACACCTGGACCCGCCACGGCATGGACGCCTACGCCGACACCCGCGACGCCCTGGCCGACGACGGGACGTCCAAGCTGAGCCCCTACCTGCGCTTCGGGTGCCTGTCACCCCTGGAGATCGAGGCCCGCGGCAACGACGAGTTCGTCCGCCAGCTCTGCTGGCGCGACTTCTTCCACCAGGTCACCCACGCCTTTCCTGAGATCACCAGCCGCGACTACCGTCCCCGGGGCCACCGCTGGCGCCACGACCCCGCCGCCGAGCGTGCCTGGCGCGAGGGCACCACGGGCGTCCCCATCGTGGACGCCGGAATGCGCCAGCTCGTCCGGGAGGGCTGGATGCACAACCGCGCCCGCATGATCACCGCGTCCTACCTCGTCAAACACCTCCATCTCGACTGGCGCCCGGGCGCCCGCCACTTTCACGAGCATCTCCTGGACGGCGACGTCCCCAACAATTACGGCAATTGGCAATGGACCGCCGGAACGGGCAATGACACCAGGCCCAATCGCGCCTTCAACCCCATCCGGCAGTCCAAACGCTTCGATCCCGACGCCATCTACATCCGCCGCTACGTCCCCGAATTGGCCGACGTCCCCGACGGCAAGGCCCACGAGCCCTGGACGCTGCCGACCCCGCCGCCCGATTACCCGCGTCCCATTTCGCTAGGACCACCAGGGGGCTGATGTAGCGCGGAATGAATTGGTGCCGCAGTGCACCTCGCCGCCGCCCGCGTGGTAGGTGTGCCAGTCGTCGATGTAGGCGGCCTGGACGCCGGCCCGGCGGTACGCGGACGTCACCGCGTCGGCGAAGACGTCGCGTCCGTTGACGACCGGGCCCCACTGGCGGGCGGCCAGGACACGGTTCGGGCTGAGGAACAGGCTGTTGATCGCACCCGGGACCCACGCACCCATGGTCTTGGGCGCGGAGCGCGTCTCACCGGACGCCGCCTTCTGGTCGAACCTGCGCACGCGCTGCGTGGGGCCGCCCCCGAATGCGTACAGCCCGGGGATGCGGACGATCTCGGCGTCGGTGACGCCGGTCTCCCGCTTGAGCTTGGCGACGTTCGCGGCGATACGGGACGACGCGATCGTGTTGGCCTCGCGCAACTTGGCGTCCGCCAGGGCCTGGGCGATCGTGGTCTTGGGGCCGCCGGGGACGGAGAACACGCGCCGCTTCCCGTGCCCCTCGGCCTGGAGCTTGCGCAGGATGGCGGTCCCGGCGGACGGGTCGGCCACGGCCAGGCGCCAGCCGCGTGGGGTGGGGGCGGGCAGGAACTGGAGGAACTCGTCCACGTGGCCGACGTCCAGCCAGGACGTGTCCAGGGTGAGCGGCTGCTGCGCGCCCTGGGCGGCGAGGAAGGCGAGCATGGTCGTGGGCCGCTGGCCGGGACCCTCGCCCTGGCCCATGATGATCCGTCCCGCCGGGTAGCCGCCGTAGGGCGGGATGGTCTCCAGGTTGCCCGTGGAGTTCAGGCTGTCGTTCTCGCTCTCCGGAACATTGGGCAACTGCACCGCGCCGACGTTGGGCCCGCGCAGCCGCTCCCACAGTTCGCGCCCGGAGTCGCGGGTGGGCTGGGCCGAGCGGATCATGATCCGCATGCTCTGGGGACGGCCCGGCCCGGGCATGCTGACGTAGCCGGGCTCGACGAAGTCCTGCGCCCAGGGGTCGCCGTACTTGGTGAAGGTGAACAACGGGGCCGCGACCCCGGCCGCGCGGACGTGCCCGGCGAGCTCGTTGACGAACTTGCGCTGGAGCTTGGCGTAGGGGTTGTCATCCGGGAGGCGGGTGACCAGCACCCGCTCGGTCCGCTGGAGATGATGGTGCGTCAACAGCGGCGCGACCCGGGCGAGGATCGTGTCGGCGGTGGTGGTGCCTCCGTCGGTGACGGTGAACCGCACCCGCAGATCGCCGTTCCAGCGCCGGACGTCGCGGACGACGTCCGTGGCCTCCAGCCCCAGCTCCGCGCCCCGGCGAAGGTCCCGCACCGGGATCCGGTCGGTCGGCCTGAGCGCGCGCCAGGCGCGGCCCTGGCGGAGGAACAGACGTCCCTTGCCGGTCAGCGCGACGGTACCGGTGGCCTTGTCCGACAGCCGGGGCATGGCGGCGACGCGCACCCGGGCGAGGTCGGCGGCGTCGCGCTCCCCGTTGACCACCGCGTCGGACGCGTCGTTGCACCCGGTGAGGGCCCCGATCGGGAGGGGGCGCCCGGCGGGCGTCTTGACGGGGCAGCGCCGGGCGTCGTCATCGAGATTGGGCAGGACGATCGCGCCGCGCCCCCGGGTCCAGACGTCCTCGCCCGCCTCGTCCGAGGTGCCGCCGAGGTCCACGCGACCGTCCCGATCGACGTCGGCGCGCAGATCGGCGTGCTCACCGGGGACGGCCAGGGCCGGGGGCACGACCGCCAGCCCGCACGCGCCGAGCCCGAGGGCGACGACGCCCGCGACCGCGATCCGCCGTCCGCCCGAGTTCTCCGAGTTTTTTGGCATAAGGAGGACTTTGCTGCACGCAAACCCCCGCCCTCATCGGCATTTTGGCCATGACAACCCCCGCCGGTCGGCTGGTTTCACATCCTTCGACCGGCGGACTCCTCCCTGACGCTCGTGATCCGCATCACTCGCGGGAGAGAACCGGGCCCCTCCCGTCCTCCTCCCTGGTGACAGCGAGGAGGAAGTATGAAGCGAGGCATAGCGGCGGCCGTGGCCACCGTCGCGATCGTCGGGGTGGCGCAACCGGTCACCGCCGACGCGGTCGGGGAGACGCGGATGACGATCACGGGCGTGGACACCGCCGCGCCCGATCGGTACGACCGGACGGGTCGCCGCGGGCTCGCCGGGTGCTGGTTCTGGTGCCGGGAGGGCTCGCCGGTGCCGGGACCTTCCGGACACTGGCCCGCGACCTGGTCCGCGCCGACCGCGGCCTCCAGGTCTGGGCGGTCGACCGGAGGGAGCAGAACGGTCGCGGCCCTGCGGGCCACGAGCTGGTAGTGGATCGCCCTGCTCTCGGGCCGGTCACCGAAGCCGACCCGAAGGGACGCTCCGGGAGGCGTCGGAACTGCTGCGCGTGCCGGTCGGGACCGTCAGGTCCCGGCTGTTCCGCGCCAGGCACAGCTTCAGACGCGGCTGGAACGACGAAGGGAGGGCACGATGACCTGGCCCGTGGGTGAGCTCGACGAGCTGCGCAGGCTCCGCGTCCTCGCGGAGTCGCTTCCGGGGGCGTTGTACCTGGAGGCCGCGCTTCCGGCGGGTTTCGCGGACGTGTGGGCGGTCCTCGGCGACCCCGAGGAGGGGTTTCCGGGCCTGGTGCCTGGCGCAGAGCCGCTTCATCGTGTTCGGCATGGCCGCCGTCCCCGACGGCGACGCCACGCGCTTCGCCTACATGGCCGGTTTCCGGCTCCCGGGAACGCGCGCCTTGGGCCCCGTGCTGCGCGCGGTGCTCGGCCCGGTGATCCTGCGCCGTTTCGTCCGGCGGTTCGCGAGGTGAGCCGGGACGGGCGGACGCCACCCGCGCGCCGGATGCACGTCTTCGGCCCGTGCTGCGCGGGTGTTCGGTCCGGTGATCCCGCGCCGGTCGGTGTGGGCGGTTCGCGGGGTGAGCCGGGACGGGCGGACGCGGCCCGCGCGCCGCGTTCGCTCGTCCCGGCTCGGTCTCAGCGGCGGGCTCGGGTGGCCAGGGCCTCGGTGGCCTGGGCCACGGCGGCGGGGTTGGAGATCATCGGGAGGTGGCGCGACCCGGGGATGAGGGTGGGGGCGGGGGCGCCGATGCGGGCGGCGGTCTCGGCCGGGGCGGTCTTGGTGAAGACGTCGTCCTCGGCGCCGAAGACGACGGACGCCGGGATGCCCGTGGCGCGCAGCATCGCCACCCGGGACGCCGCGAGGCCGGGGCTTCCGTCGCCGTAGGCGTCCCAGAGGCCCTTCTCGGCGCCCTTGACCTCGTAGGGTCGCCGCCATTCGCGCACTCCGGCGGCGTCCAGGCGGGGGCAGGTCGGGCCGCACTGGCTGTTGTAGGCGCTGCGGATCAGCCAGTCGGAGCCGCGCGCGATGCGCAGCAGGCTGGTGCGGTAGGGGTTGACGAGCAGGCCGGGGGGTGGGCCCTCGGCGCCGGGGCCGGTGTCGAGCGCGTCGCCGTCCAGCATCATCAGGCCGCCGACGCGGTCGGGGGCGCGCAGCGCGGCCTCGGCCGCCACGGCCGCGCCGCTGGAGTGCGCGACCAGGACGGGACGCTGCCCGGGCCCGCCCAGCTTCATCGCGTCCAGGAAGCCCAGGGTCTGCTCGGCCATGTGGCCGGTGGTGTAGGGGCCCTTGCGGGTGCTGTAGCCCGAGCCGGTCAGGTCGAAGGCGTACACGCGGTGGCCGCGGGCCAGGTGCGGCGCGAGCCGCGCCCAGGTGTCGGCCGACTCGAACGACCCGTGGACGAGCACGATCGGGCTGCCGGTCGTCCCCCAGGAGCGGTAGCGGGTCTTCACGTCCCCGGCCTGCACGTACGTCTGGCCGGGCGGTGGCTCGGCCGTCCCGGCGGTCACGGCGTTGAAGCCGAACGACAGGAGGGTGACCACGGCCCACAGCGCCGCGAGGGCGATGGCCAGCCGCCTGGCCCATCGCCGCAGCTGCGGTGCGCGGACGGCCTCGGGGGCCTCGGGCCGGACGTCGGTCGCGGTGCTCATGCGTTTCCCTTTCTCAGGTGACCAGGCCGGACTGGTAGGCGAAGACGACCAGCTGGGCCCGGTCGCGGGCCCCGAGCTTGATCATCGCCCGGCTGACATGGGTGCGGGCCGTGGCCGGGCTGATGACCAGCCGTCCGGCGATGCCCTCGTTGCTCAACCCCTCGGCGACCAGGCCGAGGATCTCCCGCTCCCGGTCGGTCAGGGCCTTCAGATCGGGGTGCGGCCTGGGCCTGCGGGGCGCCCTGGCCACGAACTCGCGGACGACCCGGCGGGTCACCGACGGCGACATCAGCGCGCCGCCCCTGGCCACCGACCGGATGGCCCGCACCAGCTCGGCGGGCCTGGTGTCCTTGAGCAGGAAGCCGCTGGCCCCCAGGCGCAGCGCGTCGAAGATGTACTCGTCGTGCTCGAAGGTCGTCAGCACGATGACCCGGGTGTCGGCCAGCGCGGGGTCGGCCATGATCCGCTTGGTCGCGACCAGGCCGTCCACGCCGGGCATCCGGATGTCCATCAGGACGACGTCGGGCAGCGTCCGCCGCGCGGCGGCGATCGCGGCCAGCCCGTCGGACGCCTCCCCGACGCACGCGAGCCCGTCCTCGTTCTCGATGAGCGTGCGCAGGCCGAGCCGGACCAGGTCCTGGTCGTCGACGACGAGTACGGAGATCATCTGGGCCCTCCGGCCGGGAGTCGGGCATGGACCTCGAAGCGGTCGTGGGCCGCCGGACCGGCACTGAACTCGCCGCCCAACGCGCGCACGCGCTCGCGCATCCCCGGGATGCCGGACCCGCCGCCCTCGGACGGCGTGCCGGTCACGGGGTTGGACACGGTGATCAGGACGCTCTCGTCCTCGTAGCGGATGCCGATGCTGGCCTGGCCCGCGCCGCTGTGCCGCAACACGTTGGTCAGCGATTCCTGGACGATCCGGTACCCGGTGAGGTCGACCGCGGCGGGCAGCGCCGGGGCGGGCTCGCCCGCGGTGTCGAGCCGCACCTGGACGCCCGCGTCGGCCATGCGCTGCCGCAGGCCGTCCAGCCGGGCCAGGCTGGGGACGGGGGAGCGCTCGGGCTCGCCCTCCGAGCGGCGGACCAGGGCGAGCGTCGCGCGCAGCTCGTCCAGGGCCTCGCTGCTGCTGCGGCTGATCGCCTCCAGGGCGATCTCGGCCTGGGCCGGGTTCCTCGGCAGGACGTGCAGCGCGACGTCGGCCTGCATCTTGATCGCGGCCAGGCCGTGGCCGACGATGTCGTGGACCTCCTGGGCGACGCGCAGCCGCTCGTCGTCCACGCTCTGGCGGATCGCCTCGGCCCGGGCCCGGACGGCGGTCTCCTTGCGGAGCCGCAGCGTGAAGCCCAGCGAGAACGGCACGACCACCCACGCGGCCACCGGAATGGCCCCGCGCACGCCGAGTGCCGTCCCGGGGACGACGAGATGGATCAGCAGCAGCGCGAGCCCGGCCAGCGCGCACGGCAGGGCCTCGACCAGCGAGGCGTACCGGGCCGCGCCGAACACGGCGATCATGAGGAAGAGCAGGATCGGCCCGTAGGCGTACCCGAGGACCAGGTAGACCGAGGTGCAGGCGGCCACCACCGCCAGGGTCGCGGGCGGCCTGCGGCGGCGCGCCGCCAGGGCCAGCCCGGCCACCGCTATCAGCGCGAAGCCCCGGGTGTCGAGAACCGTCTCGTCCCGGGGCGCGCGCCCGACGGCGGCCGTGCCGGCCATGGCGAACAGGGTGAGCGCGATCGCCAGCGCGGCGTCGCCGAGCCGGGCCCTCGCACCCCCTGCCGTGTTCATGGACCAAGGTTCGCCGAGCGGAACCGGCCCGCGCGTCGTCCGCTGGACGACTCTCGCCCTACGCCCGTGGGCGTACTGAGGCGGTCCTAGGAGACCGGAACGGTCCCGTTGAACCTCGGGTCGACGAAGTCGGCGATCTCCACCTTGCCCGGCAGGACGTCGGCGTCGGTGAAGGTGTTCGCCAGCTGCTGCTCGGCCGAGGTCACGGCCGCGTCGAGCGGGACGACCCGGGCCAGCCGCCGCTCGACCGCCTTCTGCGCGACGGGGAGCGGCAGCCCGGTGTCCTTGGCCCAGATGGCCGCCCACTGCTTCTGGTGGGCGTTGGACCACAGCACCGCGCGCCGGCAGCGGGCCAGGAAGTCCTTGAGCGCGGCCGTCCTGCCCTTGTCGTCCAGGGCCTTGCGCGAGGTGATCTGGAAGCCGTAGCCGTTGATGTAGCCGGTCCCGTTCACCAGGATCCGCGCGCCGGTCTGCGCCTCGGCCTGCGCGGTGTAGGGCTCCCAGGTGGCCCAGGCGTCGATCCTGCCGGACGACAGCGCCGCCAGCGCGTCGGACGGCTGCAGGTACTGGGCCTGGATCTGGGAGAGGTCCAGCCCGTTCTTCTTCAGGACGTTCAGCAGGTGGCCATGGGCCGAGCTGCCCTTGGCCACGGCGACCTTCTTGCCGCGCAGCTCGGCGGGCGAGCGCAGGGCCGAGCCCTTGGGGACCAGGATCGCCTGCCCGTCCAGCCGGATGTCGGTGGCGCCCACGATCACGATCTTGGAGCGCGCGGCGGCGGCGAAGATCGGGGGAGTGTTGCCGACCGAGCCGAAGTCGACGGCCCCGGCGTTGACGGCCTCCAGGATCGGCGGGCCCGAGGTGAACTGCGACCAGCTGATCTTGTACGCGGTGCCGTTCAGCTCGCCCGCCGCGCCCAGCAGCGATCGGATGCTCGCGCCCTTCTGGTCGCCGACGCGCAGCGTGACGGTGCCGTCGGCGGCGGCGCTGGCCGAGCCGCCGTCCCCGCCGCATCCGGCCAGCGTGGTCGCGGCGGCGGTGGCCAGGACCGCGGCGAGCGCGGTGAGTCGCAGGTTCATGCCGTTCCTTCGGGGGTGACGCCGAGCCGGTCGAGCAGGGTCGCGCGCAGCTCGGTCAGGGAGGGATGGTCGCGGTGCCGGGGACGGTCCAGCTCGACGCGGGACTCGTGGGCGATCCGGCCGCGGTCCAGGACCAGGACGCGGTCGGCCAGCAGCAGCGCCTCGTCCACGTCATGGGTGACCAGCAGGACCCCGGGCCGGTGGCGGGTCCACAGGTCCAGCACCAGCCGGTGGACGGTGATCCGGGTGAGCGCGTCCAGCGCGCTGAACGGCTCGTCCAGCAGGAGCAGGCCGGGCTCGCGCACCAGGGCGCGGGCGAGGGACGCCCGCTGCGCCTCGCCGCCGGACAGGGTGAGCGGCCAGGCGCCGCTCCGCTCGGCCAGGCCGACCTCGGCCAGCGCGATCTCGGCCGCCGCGCGCGGGTCGGCGGCGTCCAGGCCGAGCGCCACGTTGGCCAGGACGCGCTTCCACGGCAGCAGGCGCGGCTCCTGGAAGGCGACGGCGACCGTGCCGTCCACCGCGATGGCGCCGTCGTTGTCACGATCCAGACCGGCGAGCGCGCGCAGCAGCGTCGACTTGCCCGAGCCGCTGCGGCCCAGCAGCGCGACGAACTCGCCGCGCCCGATCTCCAGGTCGAGGCGGTCCAGCACCCGGCGGTCGCCGAACCGCTTGGTGAGCCCGCCGACGCGGGCGACGGGGCCGGTGGCCTTCACCGTCCCAGGAACGCTCGCCGCCATGCCAGGGCCCTCCCTTCCAGGATCCGGACGATCCCGTCGGTGGCCAGGCCGAGCGCGGCGTACACCAGCAGGCCGACCACGACGATGTCGGTGCGAAGGAACTCCCGGGCATCGTTGATCATGAACCCGAGGCCCCGGTCGGCGTTGATCTGCTCGGCCACGATCAGCGCCAGCCAGGCGACGCCGAGGCTCTGCCGCAGCCCGACCAGCGTCTGCGGCAGGGCGCCCGGCAGGACGACATGCCGGATCAGCGCCGTCCGGCTGAGCCCGAGCACCCGGGCGGCCTCGGCCAGCTTGCCGTCGACCCCGCGGATGCCCGCGAAGGTGTTGAGGTAGAGGGGGAAGGCCACGCCGAAGGCCACCAGCGCGACCTTGGGCGTCTCCCCGATCCCGAACCAGAGGATGAACAGCGGGATCAGCCCGAACAGCGGCAGGGCCCGCAGCATCTGCATCGGCGGGTCGAGGGCGGCCTCGCCGACCCGGCTGAGCCCGGCGGCCAGGGCGAGCCCGATTCCGGCGGCGGCGCCGAGCGCGAAGCCGACGGCGGCCCGCCGCAGGGACGCGCCGATCGCCTCGCCCAGGACGCCCTCGCGGGCCAGTTCCCAGGCCGTGCGGGCGATGGTGACGGGGTCGGCGAGCAGGCGCTCGGACAGCAGTCCCGAACTGCTGCTCAGCTGCCAGAGCGCCAGCAGGGCAAGCGGGCTGGCGGCCCGCCACAGCGCGGCCTTGGGCAGCCGCAGGGGCGGGGGTTTGAGGCGCGTGCGCGGACGCGCGAGTTCCAGGGGCGTGGTGGACATGGTGAAGAGACCTCTCGAAGCGAGCCGGGGCGCGGCGCCGGTGTCCCGCGCCGCTGTGCGGGGCGTGGGTCAGCGCGGACAGAGCGCGCTGGCCTGCCGCCGGAGGTCGACGTGCAGCCGCGCGACGAGGGAGGGGGTGCGGCTCACGGACTTCACCGTAAGGACGTATTCCTATCAAGTCAATAGGAATACTCTGAAATAGGACGATCGGCGCGTCAGCTCACGGTGAGGTGGGCGGCGGCGGCCTCGGAGGCCAGGTAGAGGGAGGCGCGCGCGATGCCCGCGGGGGAGAGCGCCTCGGGCGGGGCGGGCGTGAGGCAGTGGAGCCGGACGCCACGCGAGCCCAGGTCCGTCGCCAGCGTGACGAGCCCGTCCTGGCCGCCCCGCCCGGTGGACGACGACAGCGTCAGGATCGCGCCCGCGCCGCGCCGGGTCATGTCCGGGGCGAACGCCCGGATCGTCAGGAACGCCGAGGTCAGCCCGGACGCCGCCCGGCCCCCGGCGAACGCGGCCAGCACGTCCACGGGGCCCAGCAGGTCCTTCACCTGGGACGCCGCTTCGAAGAGCGCCGCCGGGTGGGTGACGTCCGCCGCGACGCCGATCGCGCTGCCCCCCGAAGCCGTGATCAGGGCGACGACGTCCTCCAGGGCCCGCTCGTCCGGCCCGACGGAGGCGACGAGGGCCCCCTGCGCGGCGAAGGCACGGGCGGTGCAAGCACCGGCCCCGCGCGCTCCGCCGGTGATGACCACGACCTTGCCCTCCAGGTCGGGGTAGATGGCGACGTTGGCGTCCATGTCGATGCCCTCTTCCGCTTGGGGGGTGCCTGCCCGCTCATCCTGCGGCGGAGGTCACGGGCACGGCGTCGGCCTTCCGGAGGCAGTCGCCGTACGTCTTGCGGCGTACCCCGGCGCCGCACGAGGGAGGCTCGTACGCATCCCGGCGTACCGCCGGTGCCGTCGAGCACCCGATGTGCCGGACCCGGCCCTCGCCCACGATCGATGGCGTGGAAACGACCGTGGAGAAGAGAAGGGCGCGCACGGCCCCGCGGCTGTGGCTGATGCTGGCCGTCGCGGTGGTCTTCGGCGCGGTGCTGGTGTTCCCCTACCTGCTGCTCGACGTCGACAGCAGCCGCCAGGACGTGGACGGCGGGGCGCACTACTCGCTGCTGGCCGCGCACGTCTTCACGGCGCTGGTCGCGCTCGTCCTCGGCCCGTTGCAGTTCATGCCCTCGATCAGGGCGCGGCGGGGGGTGCACCGCGCGATCGGGCGCGTGTACCTGCTGGCGGGCGTGCTGCCGTCCGCGCTGGCCGGGTTCCCGGTGGCGATCATGTCCGGCCGCCCGATCACCCAGATCGGGCTGTCGGTGCCGTGCGTGCTGTGGCTGGTCACCGGGTGGCTCGCCGTCCGGGCGGCCAGGCGGCGGGACTTCCGGGCGCATCGGGCGTGGATGATGCGCAACTACGCGCTGACGTTCCTCGCGGTGACCTCGCGGATCCTGATACCGCTGCTGGTGGTGGCCCAGGTCGCGCTCGGCGACACCGGTCCGCGCGACGAGCTGATCAGCTCGACGATCCCGGTGGGGCAGGCGATCGGGTGGGTCGTCAACCTGGCCATCGTGGAGTTCATGCTGAGGCGCCGCAGGACTCGCGCGTCGTTCGCCCGATAACGCCGGTTCTTCCCGCCCTGCTCGCGTAAGGTGAAATATGATCATGCCGGGCGGGTTCGGTCCGAGTCGACGGGAAGGGGCGGAGATGTCGTTCTTCACCCAGCTGGCCGCGCAGTACATCGACGGCGAATGGAAGCCCGGCGAGGGCCCGTGGGAGATCATCGACGTCGATCCCTACACGGGCGAGCGGCTGGCCGTGATCTCGGCCGCCACCGCCGACCAGGTCGACCAGGCCTACCGCGCCGCCGAGCGGGCGCAGCGCGCGTGGGCAAAAGTGAACCCCTACACCCGGCGGCTGGTCTTCGAGCGGGCCCTGCGGATCATCGAGGACCGCGAGGAGGAGATCACCGAGGCGATCATCGCCGAGCTGGGCGGCACCCGGCTCAAGGCGGCCTTCGAGCTCTCCCTCACCAAGGACATGCTGCGCGAGGCCACCCACCTCGCGCTGCGCGCCGAGGGCCGGATCCTCCCCTCGCCCATCGACGGCAAGGAGAACCGCGAGTACCGGCTGCCCGTCGGTGTCGTCGGCGTGATCAGCCCGTTCAACTTCCCGCTCTTCCTGGCGATGAAGTCGGTCGCCCCCGCGCTCGCGCTCGGCAACGGCGTCGTCCTCAAGCCGCACCAGCACTCGCCGATCATCGGCGGGACGCTGATCGCCTGGCTCCTGGAGGAAGCGGGCCTGCCCAAGGGCCTGCTGAACGTCGTCGTCACCGACATCGCCGAGATCGGCGACGCCTTCATCGAGCACCCCGTCCCCAAGGTCATCTCCTTCACCGGGTCGGAGAAGGTCGGCCGGCACGTCGCGGGCGTCGCGGCGGGCCACCTCAAGCGCGCGGTGCTCGAACTCGGCGGCAACAGCGCGATCATCGTGCTGGACGACGCCGACCTCGACTACGCCGTCGACGCGGCCGTCTTCAGCCGCTTCGCCCACCAGGGCCAGGTCTGCATGGCCGCCAACCGCGTCCTGGTCGACCGCTCCGTCGAGAAGGAGTTCACCGAGCGGTTCGTGGCCAAGGTCGCGAGCCTGAAGGTCGGCGACCCCCGCGACCCCGAGACCCATCTCGGCCCGCTGATCAACACCTCCCAGGCCGAGACCATCGGGACGCAGGTCGAGCAGGCGCTGGCCGAGGGCGCCACCGCGCTGCTCCAGGGCTCGGTCGAGGGGACGATGGTCGCGCCCTACGTCCTGGGCGGCCTGGCGCCCGACTCCGCCATCCTCGGCACCGAGATCTTCGGCCCGGTCGTCCTGGTGGTGCCCTTCGACGGCGAGGAGGAGGCGGTCCGCATCGCCAACGACACGCCGTTCGGCCTCAGCGGCGCGGTGCACACCGGCGACATCGAGCGCGGCGTCCGCCTGGCCCAGCGCGTCGAGACCGGCATGATCCACGTCAACGACGGCACCATCCACGACGAGCCCATCGTCGCCTTCGGGGGCGAGAAGGCTTCGGGCGTGGGCCGTCTCAACGGCGACGCCACGATCGAGGCGTTCACCACGACCAAGTGGATCTCGATCCAGCACGGCCGGAGCCGCTTCCCCTTCTAGCCGCGTTCTAGCCGCCGCGCGCCAGGGCCGTCCCGGTGAGCAGCGTCTCCACCACCTGGACCAGGTCGTCGACGGGCTCGGCGTACCCGGTCAGGGCCCAGCGCATCGCGGTCGCGGTGATCGCGCCGACGGCCGCGGTGGCCAGCAGGTCCGTCCGGGGGCCGGACGGACCGGCGATCACCAGCTCCCTGATGGTGCGCGCCCACGTCTCCACGCAGCCCTGGTAGGCGCGGTCGGCGGCGGGGCTGACGCCGAGGATCTCGGCGTAGAGCAGGCGCGAGACGCGATGGTCGTCGCGCATGCAGGTGAACGCGGCGCGCAGCCCGATGCGGGCGATGACCAGCGGATCGGGCTCGTCCGGCGGGACGGCGGCCAGGACGGCGTCGCGCAGCAGCCCGTTCGCGTGCTCGTACGCCGCCAGGAGCAGCGCCTCGCGATCGGGGAACGACTCGTAGAAGTACCGCTTGGTGAGCCCGGCCTCGGCGCAGAGCGTGTCGACCGTTGCCGTGCGGTACCCGGTCGTCCCGAAGACCTCAAGCCCGGCCTCGACGAGGAGTTCGCGCCTGCGCCGCCGCCTCTGCTCGGCGCTCGCGCCCCGGTACCGGCGATCCTCCACACCCAAATGTTGACACGCGGCCGTCTCAGATACAAACTGACACCGCTTGGTTCCTGATTTGGCGGGGTTACTGCTGGGAGGTCGTCGTGCGGGATCTGAACGGCAAGGTGGCGGTGGTGACGGGCGCGGCGTCCGGCATCGGGGCGGCCACCGCGCGCGAGCTGGCCCGGCGCGGCTGCGACCTGGCGCTGTCCGACCTCAACGAGGACGGGCTGAAGAAGACGGCCGTGGCCGCCGAGCGCCTCGGCGCCAAGGTCAGCGTCCATGTCGTGGACGCCGGCGACCGCGAGGCGATCTACGCCTTCGCCGACGCCGTGACGGCCGAGCACGGCCGCGCCCACATCCTGGTCAACAACGCGGGCGTCGCCCTCATCGCCGACGCCGCCGCGATGAGCGAGCCCAACCTCGAATGGATCATGGACATCAACTTCTGGGGCGTCGTCCACGGCACCCGCGCGTTCCTCCCGCACCTGGAGCGCTCGGGCGGCGGGCACATCGTCAACGTCTCCAGCGTCTTCGGCCTCTTCG
Organism: Spirillospora sp. CA-294931; assembly: GCF_050946795.1. Taxonomy (GTDB): domain Bacteria; phylum Actinomycetota; class Actinomycetes; order Streptosporangiales; family Streptosporangiaceae; genus Spirillospora. The sequence continues at coordinate 7,344,196 of NZ_CP192006.1, read as the reverse complement.
GCGTGCCCAGCCAGTCGGCCTACTGCGCCAGCAAGTTCGCCGTCCGCGGCTTCACCGAGTCGCTGCGGATGGAGCTCGACCTCGCGGGCTCCCCGGTCAGCGTGACGTCCGTCCACCCCGGGGGCATCCGCACCAACATCGTCGCCTCCGCCCGCTACGAGGGCACCGCCGCCGTGCGCGGCGGCACCAAGGAGGGCACCGCGGCCCTCTTCGAGAAGATCGCCCGCACCACCCCCGAGCGCGCCGCCACGGTCATCGTCGCCGCCATCACCGCCAACCGCCGCCGCGTCCGCATCGGCGCCGACGCCGTGGCGCTCGACCTGCTGGCCCGCACCTTCCCGCGCGGCTACCAGCGCGCCCTGGTGGCCGCCGCGCGCACCGCCGACCGCCTCGCCGCCCTCGCTCCCGCCGCCCGTCCCAGGCCCCGCAAGGCCTGAGGTCACAGACCTCGGGCGGAGACCAGCTTGCGCAGCATCGCCAGCGCGCTCTCGCGGTTGGCCTCCAGGCCGACCTCCTCGGCCACGTGGACGGCCTCCTCGGCCATGGCCAGGGCCTCTTCGGGACGGTCGGCGGCCATGTGCAGCTGGGCCAGCCGGACCAGCGCGCTGGGGACGCGCTCGCGGGCGCCGAGCATGCGCAGGAGCGTGAGGCACTCCTGGTACGCGGCCAGGGCCTCCTCCAGGTGGTGCAGGCCGAACAGGGCCTCGGCACGGACGTAGACCATGTGCACCTGGCCGACGAGGTCGCCGAGGCGCTGGAAGACGGCCATGCTCTCCTCGGCCTCGCGCAGGCCGCGCTCGAACAGGCCCATCGCCACATGGGCGTGGCCGACGACGCTGCCGACGAAGGCCGCCGAGGAGAGGTTGCCCAGGCCCGAGGCCAGCGCGATCGCCTCGTCGCACCAGGACATGACCTCCGCGTCGCGGCCCTGGTCGATGTTGGCCAGGGCGCGTCCGGCCAGCGCGGGAGCCAGCATGACGCGCTGGCCCGTCTCCCGGCACAGCGGGATCAGGCGCTCCATCTCGGCGCGGGCCTCGTCCGAGCGTCCCGTCTCGTACAGCGCCCAGAAATGGGTGTAGCGGGCGCGCACCTCGCCGAGGGTGAACCCCGCGCCCCGCGCCGCCGTGGCGGTGCGCTCGGCCAGCGCGCCGAGCTCGGGCACGCCGAGGCCGAGGTCGATCATCTGGATCAGGACGTGGGTCAGCGCGGTGACCCGCTCCAGCGGGGCGTCGGGGTCGTCCAGCGCCTGCGTCGCCGCCGCCATGATCGCCGGACGCTCGGCGTGGATCCACTCGACGCCGGTGAGCGGGTCGGCGAACGCCGGGGTCTCGCGCACGGAGGACACCAGGTCGGCGAAGGGGTACCCGGGACGGATCACGCGGTACAGGTCGGCCACGTCCGCGAGGTAGGAGTCCAGCAGCCGGTCGAGGGCCGCGCGCCGGCCGGACGCGCCTTCCTCCTCCTCGGCCAGCGAGCGGGCGAACAGCCGGAGCAGCTCGTGGTAGCGGAAGTGGCCGGGACGGGTGCACTGGAGCAGCCCGAGGTCGGTGAGCGACTCCAGGAGGTCTTCGGCGTCGTCGGGCGGCAGGTCGAGCACGGCCGCCGCCGCACCCGGGGAGAGGCCGGGGCCGTCCGGCAGCGCCAGCAGGCGGAACGCGCGGGCCGTCCCGGCGTCGAGCTGGTCGTAGCCGATCCGGAACGAGGCCGCCACGGCCAGGTCGCCGACCTGGAGCTCGGCCAGGCGCCGGCGCTCGCGCGACAGCCGCTCGGCCAGGCGCGACAGCCGCCAGGCGGGCCGCATCGCCAGCCGCGACGCCGCGATGCGCACGGCCAGCGGCAGGAACCCGCACGCGGTGACGACCTGGTGCGCCGCGACGGGCTCGTCGGCGACCCGGGCCTCCCCGGCGATGCGGGCCAGAAGTGTGAGCGCGTCGTCGAGGGGGAGCGCGTCCAGGGCCACATGCCGCACCAGCGGTATCCCGGCGGGCCACGAGCGGCTGGTGATCAGCACCGCGCACGAGGGCGTGCCCGGCAGCAGCGGGCGCAGCTGCGCGGCGTCGCGGGCGTCGTCGAGCACGATCAGCAGCCGCTGGTCGGCCACCCGCGAGCGGAACTGGGCGGCCCGCTCCTCGACGGCCTCGGGGATCGCCGACTCGGCCTGGCCCAGCGCCCGCAGGAACCCCGCCAGGACCTCGGCGGGGTCGGAGGTCGCGCGCAGGTCGACATAGAGCTGCCCGTCGGGGAACTGGCTCCGGACCGAGTGCGCCAGATGGATCGCCAGCGCGGACTTGCCGACGCCGCCGATGCCCGACAGCAGCACGGTCGCCATCACCTCGCCGCCGTCGACCAGGTCGTCGCGGAGCAGGGCCAGCGTCTCCTCGCGCCCGGTGAAGTCGGGGATGTCCGAGGGCAGCTGGGCCGGGCGGGGACGCGCCTCGCCCGCCTCGGGCGGCACCGACGGCGCGGCCAGCCCGGGATCGGCCTGGAGGATGCGCCGGTGCAGGTCGCGCAGCTCGGGGCCGGGCTCGACGCCGAGCTCCTCCGACAGGACGCGCCGCGCCTCGGCGTAGGCGCCGAGCGCCTCGGCCTGCCGCCCGCAGCGGTACAGCGCCAGCATCAGCAGTTCCCGCACCGACTCGCGCAGCGGATGGTCGGCGGTCAGCGCCGTCAGCTCGCCGACGCAGGCAGCGTGGCGTCCCAGTTCGAGGGAGAGTTCCAGCCTGGCCTCCGTCGCGCCGAGCCGCCGCTCGTCCAGCCGCGACCGCTGGGCCGACGCGAACGGGCCGGGCAGGCCGCTCAGCGCGGGGCCCGACCACAGCTCGCCCGCCGCGCGCAGCAGCGCCACGGCCGTGACGCTGTCGCCGTCCGCGCGGGCCCGTTCGGCCGCCGCCAGCCGCTCCTCGAAGACGTTCGCGTCGATCGACGCCGGGTCGGCCCGCAGCACGTAGCTGTCGCCGGCCGAGACCAGCAGCTCCGGATGGGAGCGGTCGAACTCCAGCTCACGGCGCAGCCGGGACACATAGGTGCGCAGCGTGCCGACCGCCCGCGTCGGTGGGTCGCCCTCCCACAGCGCCTGGACCAACTCGTCGGCCGGGACGGCGTGACCGGCCTTCAGCAGCAGCACCGCGAGCGTCGCGCGCTGCTGGGGGGAGCCGAGGTCGAGCTCGGTGTCGCCGCGCCACGCTCGGACCGGGCCCAGCACCGAGAAGCGCGGCGCCCCGGTCACCTGATGACCACGCGCTCGGAAGACGCCGCGGCGTCCTTCGTCCAGCCGTCGTGGCCCGCCTCCGACGTCCAGCGCCTGCCGCCGAAGCGGACCTCGGTCAGCCCGTAGACCTGCGCGTGGGTCACCGCCCACGAGGCCAGCGCCCAGCCCGAACGGGGGCCCGACACCCGGATCGCGTCGGACTCGCCGGTCGGCGTCGCCGACCCGTTCATCACCGCCGGGGGCCCGTCTACCTGGACGAGCCTGCTGCCGAACGAGCGGCGCAGCTCGCGGATCGCCACGGCGCGGCGCGGGTCGGTCTTCTTGTCGGGCGAGAACCAGCAGCGCACGGCCGACGGCTCGCGCCCGGTGAACGCGCGGGCCAGCAGCTTGCCGTCGGGCTCGTGCTGGGCGTAGGCGCGGCCGTCCGCGCTGCGCTGCACCAGCTGCGCGGCGTCGTGCAGGTCGCGGTCGAGGTAGTCCTTCACCTTGACCAGCGCGTCGTAGAACTTGCTCGTCGACTGGACGGGGTCGCGCAGCTTGTCGGGGCTGCCCCAGCCCTGCGAGGGACGCTGCTGGAACATGCCCACCGAGTCGCGGTCGCCGCCCGGCAGGTTGCGGATGTGCGACTCCTGGATCACCGTCGCGTAGGCGATGACCGCGGCGCGCTCGGGGAGCTGCTTGCGGTAGGTCACACCGGCGATCGTCGAGGCGTTGGCGGCCTGCTCCAGGTCAAGGGGCATCTTGCCGAGCGAGGTGCGCACCTCGCAGCTGGACCCGTGCAGGTAGGGACGGGCCCGGTTGAACAGCAGGTACCCGCCGACGCCCAGCGCCAGCGCGACGACCGTCGCGATCGCGATCCACCGCCGGGGCCACGTGCCCAGCCTCGCCCATGCAGCCACGCGACGACCGTACCGGGAGGCGGGCTCTCGCCGCGTATCAGGTGGGGTCACCAGTAAGCTCAGGGACCATGACCGAAACGTTCACCAGCCCGATCTCCTCCGTCATCGACGAGCTGTGGGAGCGGCGCGCCGAGCTCACCCCCGACGACGGCGAGGCCCGCGCGGCCATCGTCGCGGCCGTCGACCAGCTCGACTCCGGCGAGGCCCGCGTGGCCCTCGTCGACCCGGCCACCGACGGGGTCGTCGTGGACGAGCGCGCCAAGCGCGCCATCCTCATGAGCTTCAAGGTGCTCGGCATGGTGCGCTCCCAGGTCGGCGACTTCCAGTACCACGACCGGATCCCGCTCAAGAGCCGCCTGGACGGCGTCCGCGTCGTCCCGGGCGCGATCGCCCGCTGGGGCGCCCACCTGGCCCCGGGCGTGGTGCTGATGCCCTCGTTCACCAACATCGGCGCCTACGTCGACTCGGGCACGATGGTCGACACCTGGGCCACGGTCGGGTCGTGCGCGCAGGTGGGCAAGAACGTCCACCTGTCCGGCGGCGTCGGTATCGGCGGCGTCCTGGAGCCCCCGAACGCCGTCCCGGTGATCATCGAGGACGAGGCCATGATCGGCAGCCGCTCGATGATCGTCGAGGGCGCCCGGGTCGGGAAGGGCGCGGTGGTCGGCTCCGGCACCAACCTGTCGGCGTCCATGCCGGTCATCGATGTCGAGACCGGCGAGGAGATCAGCCGGGGCCGCATCCCCGACTGGTGCGTCGCGGTCGGCGGCACCCGCGCCAAGGACTTCAAGGGCGGCACGTTCGGCCTGCCCGCCGTGCTGATCCTCAAGCGGCTCGAAGCGGGACGGCGGCACGACAAGGCCGAGCTCAACGACATCCTGCGCCACCACGGCATCAACACCTGACATGCGCCTGGACCTGTTCTCCGACGTCGCGGACCTCACCGCGGCGGTCGTCGACATCGAGTCGGTGAGCGGCGGCGAGAAGGCCCTCGCCGACGCCGTCGAGGAGGCGCTGCGGGCGCTGCCGCACCTGGCGGTCGAGCGCGACGGCGACACCGTCGTGGCCCGCACCGGGCTCGGACGACCCGAGCGCGTCATCCTGGCGGGCCATCTCGACACCGTCCCGCTCAACGGCAACCTGCCCTCGCGCGTCGAGGGCGACCGGCTGTACGGGTGCGGGACGACCGACATGAAAAGCGGTGTCGCGGTGGCCCTGCGGCTGGCCGCGACCGTGCCCGAGCCCAGCCGCGACCTCACGTTCGTGTTCTACGAGTGCGAGGAGGTCGAGGCCGACCGCAACGGCCTCAAGCGGGTGGCGCGTGACCGTCCCGAGCTGCTCGCGGGCGACTTCGCGGTGCTGATGGAGCCGACCGGCGGCCTCATCGAGGGCGGCTGCCAGGGCACCATGCGCGCCGAGATCACCGTCAGGGGCGAGCGCGCCCACAGTGCGCGCGCCTGGATGGGCTCCAACGCCATCCACGCGGCGGGGGGCGTCCTGGACGTCCTGCGCGCCTACGAGCCGACCAAGCCGGTCGTGGACGGCCTGGAGTACCACGAGGGCCTCAACGCGGTGTTCGTGCGCGGCGGCGTGGCGGGCAACGTGATCCCCGACGAGTGCGTGGTGACCGTCAACTACCGCTTCGCCCCCGACAAATCCCTCGCGCGGGCCGAGGAGTACGTCCGCGAGGTCTTCGCCGATTTCGAGGTCGCGATCGTCGACGCGGCCGCCGCCGCCCGCCCTGGCCTGACCCACCCCGCCGCCGCCGCGTTCGTCGCGGCCAGCGGCGCCGAGGTGCGGGCCAAGCTGGGCTGGACGGACGTCTCGCTGTTCTCGCTCCTCGGCGTCCCTGCGGTCAACTTCGGCCCGGGCGACCCGCCCCTGGCGCACACCAAGAACGAGTACGTCGAGATCCCGCTGATCGCCGACTGCGAGCGCCGGATGCGCGCCTGGCTCGCCTGACCGCTACCGCAGGGCGGGCTCGTTCGGGGAAGAGAACGTGCCCGCCCTGCGGATGGTGTGCCAGCGCAGCCGCGCCCCCAGCAGCGCCGTGACCAGCGACTGGATCACCACCAGATACATGAGCTGGCGGTACACCACCTGCTGGAGCGGCAGCACCCACAGCGTCCGAGTCGGCTCGCCGTCCAGCCGCAGCGCGTAGGCCCCGGCCATGGCCTGCAACACCGTGAACGCCAGCCACGTCACCGCGAGCTTGCTCGGGTCGAGGAACACCAGGCCGTACAGGGTGAAGACGTCCACGGCAGGGGCGAACAGCGGCAGCGCCACCTGGAACACCGCCAGGTACGGCAGGCAGCGCCTCCCGAACCGCCCCGACCTGCCGCCCTGGACCAGCGAGCGGCGGTGCTTCCACATCGCCTGGAGCGTCCCGTAGCACCAGCGGTAGCGCTGCCGCCACAGCTGCCGGATCGACGCGGGCGCCTCGGTCCAGGCCAGCGCGCTCTCCTCGTACACCACCCGCCACCCGGCGCGGCAGATCGCCATCGTCAGGTCGGTGTCCTCGGCGAGCGTGTCCCCGGGGACGCCGCCCACCGAGATCAGCGCCTGGCGGCGGAACGCGCCGATCGCCCCGGGGATGGTGGGCATGCACTGGAGGACGTCGAACATCCGCCGGTCCAGGTTGAACCCGATCACGTACTCGATGTGCTGCCAGCGTCCGATGATCCCGCCGCGGTTGGCGACCTTGGTGTTGCCGCTGACGGCGCCGACCGACGGGTCGGCCAGCGGTGCCACCAGGTTGCCGATCGTGTCGCGCTGGAACACCGTGTCGCCGTCGACCAGCACCACGATCTCCGCGCGGGCCGCCGCGATCCCCGTGTTCAGCGCGCTCGGCTTGCCGCCGTTGGGCTGCCGGATCAGCCGGACGCCGCCGAGGTGCGTCATCGTCTCGACGATCTCGGCCGTCCGGTCGGTCGAGCCGTCGTCCACCACGATGATCTCGATCGGCGCCCCGTGGCCGGTGTTCAGCAGCGACCGGACGGTCGCCCCGATCCCCGCCTCCTCGTTGTAGGCGGGGACGATCACCGACACACGCGGCGCGAACGGCGGGCCCTGGGGCCGTCGTCTGACCCGTCCGACATGGAACCGGGCGAAGCCGAGCAGGACGGCGAGCCGCAGCACGGTCAGCACCGCGGCCGCGCCGAACAGCAGCGTCAGCCCGGCCACCAGCCAGGCCGAGCCCTGCTGGCCCCAGACCAGGGCCTTGCCGGCCATGCGCGCGGAAAGCGGGGCCGCGGGGTTGCGCTCGGACAGGCCGATGGCCTCCGAGACCGTGGTGAACCGGTACCCCTGCCCCTGCAGCCGCCGGAGGATCTCCTCCACGCCCCGGACGGTCTCGGTCCGGTCACCGCCGGAGTCGTGCAGCATCACGATCGCGCCCTCGCGCGACCGTCCCGTCCCCGTCGCCCGCTGGACGATCTTCTCGACGCCCGGCCGTGACCAGTCCTCGGTGTCGCGATCGGTCAGCACGGTCAGGTAGCCCTGCTTCGCCGCGAGCTGGGCGGCCCTCCATTGCGTCCCGGTCAGCCCGTCGGGCGTGGACGAGTAGGGCTGCCTCACCAGGCGGGTGCCCCGGCCGGTGGCCCCGGCCAGAGCGCGCTGGGTCAGGTCGAGCTCCAGCCTGGTCCGCCAGGCGGGCGCGGCGCCCATGTCCAGATGGGTGTAGGTGTGCGAGCCGATCTCGTGGCCTTCGCGGATCATCCGCCGGGCCAGGCCCGGGTTCTCCGCGATGCGCGAGCCGACGGAGAAGAACGTGGCGCGCGCCCCGTATCGGCGCAGCACGTCCAGCAACTTCGGCGTCCACTCGGGATCGGGGCCGTCGTCGAACGTCAGCGAGATCGTCCCCGGGGACGGCCGTGCGCTGCGCAGCTTGCCGTCGTCCAGGTTGAGAACGGGCCCGGCCCGCGTCGCCTCGTCCGGCGGCGCGGGCGCCGCCGCCTCGTCCGGCCCGCCGTGCCCCTCACCCATGTCACCGCTCGCGAATCCGTTCACAAGCAGGGCCACGGCAAGGGCCAGCCCACCGAGCAGAAGCAGAATCCAGTGACCCTTGGGGTCGCTTCGCTTCACCGCCTATCCGCGCGGGTTCTTCTTCGGCTTGTCGCGGCCGTGGGCGGGCGGGGTGGCATGCGAGTTGCCCGGGCTGGTGGGCAGGGGAGAGGCCGTCGAGGGGACCGGCGACGGCGCGGTCGTCCCCGCCGGCGGAACGACCGGCGCGTTCGAGGACCGGGGACGTCCGCCCTGCGCGCTCCTACCCGGGCTCGCGCCGGGCTGCGGATTCCGCCCGGACGGCACGGGCTGCGCCCCGGGTTCGGACCGATCCTCCCCCCGCCCGCGCTGGCCGGTCACCCGCTCCTTCTCCAGCTGGGGCCGGTCGGCGGAGTCCGAGCCTCCACCGGTCGGCCAGGGGGTCAGCGGTACGTCGGCGCCGGTCATCAGGTTGGTCCCGACGACGGCGAGATAGGCGGCGAGCAGGCCGCCGGCGAGGACGCCCAGGCGTCGGGCGCCCTTGGCGCGACGCCCGGAGGCGTCGACGAAGACGGGCGAGCCGGTAGCGGGCTCGCCGCTCGCCGCCTCGCGGTCGGTGGGGGATTCGATGGCCACGAACGAATCAGCGCCGCGAACGCCTCCGGTGTCACTGCTCCGTCTGTCCGGCGTCCGCCGGACGACCGCCAGGTCACACGGCCGAGGAGGAAAGAACGGAGGCAAAAGGCCGCCACGAGCCGAGAATCCCCACCAATTCCTCACAATCGCGCACCGAACCGCCCTCCTGATCCGCGACGTCTGACCGCCTGACCGAACGAACCCTGGGGGCAAGGTGACAGTCCGTACCCGAGACGCCGGAGCGACCTCGCTCGAATACGGGGCGCTCATTCTCGTCGGCGCGTTCGTCCTCGGCGCCTTCGCCTTTCTCCTCGTGCCGCAGGGCCAGTTCGCCCGGGAGGTCGACTCCGCGATCTGCAGGCTCTTCGAGCACGACGAGAAGAAGTGCGAGAAACCCGGCGATCAGGACCTGAAACCGTCCGCCTGCACGACCTCCTCGTCCACCCGGACCTACGGCGCCTCGGTCGACATCGCCGTCTTCACGATCGGGCAGGACCTCACCTTCATCCGCTCCACCGACTCCACGGGCAAGGTGACGGTCACCGCCGTCGACGGCACGTCCTTCGGTGTCGGGTTCGGTGTCGGGGCCGGGTTCAACTTCGGCAAGAGCGTCAACGTGGGAGCCGACGCCGGCGCCAAGTTCGGGTTCAAGGTCGGTATCGGCGACTCCTGGATTTTCGACGACGAGGACGAGGCCGACAGGTTCATCGGCCAGATCAAGAACAGGGCCAAATACAAGGCGATGAAGAAGAATCCAATAACCTGGTCATTCGGCAAGGGCATGGAGCAGGCTTTCCCGGCCAAAGTGCCCGACTCCCATATCGCCCGCCGCGAGTACGAGTACGGCGAGACGGGCAGCGTCGTCGGGGGCATCGATTTCGGCCCTCCGTCCTGGGACGTCAAGGTCAAACCGCACCTCAACGCCTACCTGGCGGTGGACGCGAAGGCCAAGTCCGTCGTCGAGAAGGACAAGCGCGACGGCTCCTCCTCGGTGACCGTGGAGCTCACCGGGGGCGGCAAGGCGGGCGGCGCCTACGTCATCGACAACAAGGAGTTCATCGGGCAGATCGCCGGCTCCCTCAAGCTCACCTTCGACCGGAACGGGAAGCTGAGCACGATGACGCTGACCCGTACCACCATCGTCAACGGCACGCTCACCGCGACGACGACCGAGGTGCCGATCACCACCGACGCCGAGCGGGCGGCCTTCGACCGGTACCTGCGCGGCGACCTGGCCCAGGTGGGCACGGCGATCAGGCTCACCTGGGACGACATGGCCCCGGTCCGCGATCCCGGCCCCGACGCGACCCCTCTCCAGCGGTTGCTTCACACGAAGGGGAGGACGCAAAGGGTCGACTACGCCTACAGCTCCAGCGACCTCGCCTACGGCGCCAGAATCAAGCTCGGACTCAAGCTGGGCGTCAACGTGAGCATCCAGAAGCGCGACCAGAGCGCGACCAAGGGCGAGTATCTCGGCGCCCCGGGCCCGGACGGCGCACGCGTCTGGAAGCCCTTCAAGGAGTGCACGCCGAAAGACGAGGACTGGTCATGGTGAAATCGATCCTCATCGCTCTCACCGCCTACCTGCTGGGAAGCGTGGTGACCGGCCTCACGATGCTCCAGGTCGAGGGGGAGATCGACGGCACCCGCGACACCGTCCTCTGGAGCGCGGTTCCCGCCTTTCTCATCTGCCTGGTCGCGGCGCTGGCGGGCACCCTGACCGGACGCGGCCGCCTCAGGGACACGGCGCTCCCACCGCTCCTCGTCCTCGCGGCGTTCGCGCTGACCGCCGTTTCCGGGCAGCCCCTGCTCGGGACCGCCGCCGCGATCGTCGCGGGCGCCGCCGGAGCGGCCCCGGGCCGGTGGCTCGCGTCCCGGCTCCGCTCGACCCGGGGCGAGGACGGATATTTCTGACGGGCCATGGACGGGCTTGGCTACGGTGAGGGCATGACTTCGGAGCTGAACCCCAACAAGCGACGCCAGGGCCCCGCGATGCTGCGCGGACGGTCCGTCCCGCAGACCACCACCGACCAGCGGCTGCTGGACGACCGCGGCCCCTCGGACTGGGTCCACGCCGACCCGTGGCGGGTGCTGCGCATCCAGGCGGAGTTCGTCGAGGGCTTCGGCCTGCTGGCCGAGATCCCCGAGGCCGTCAGCGTCTTCGGCAGCGCCCGCACCAAGCCCGGCTCCGAAGAGTACGAGCTGGCCGTCGAGATCGGCGCCAAGCTGCACGACGCGGGCTACGCGGTGATCACCGGCGGCGGCCCCGGGATCATGGAGGCGGCCAACAAGGGCTGCGACGATAACGGCGGCCTCTCGGTCGGCCTCGGCATCGAGCTCCCCTTCGAGCAGAAGCTCAACGACTACATCGACATCGGGCTCGACTTCCGCTACTTCTTCGTCCGCAAGACCATGTTCGTCAAGTACTCCCAGGCCTTCATCGTTCTCCCCGGCGGCTTCGGCACCCTGGACGAACTCTTCGAGGCGATCACGCTCGTCCAGACCAGGAAGATCACCCGTTTCCCCATCGTTCTGGTAGGCACCGCGTTCTGGGCCGGCCTCCTGGACTGGGTCAAGGACCAAATGCTGTCCTCGGGCAAGATCTCCCCGCAGGACCTGGACCTCTTCCACCTCACCGACGACCCGGACGAGGCCGTCCGCGTGATCGTCGACGCCCACGAGCACCAGCGCGAGCAGCTCAAGCGCGAGCGCGCGGCCCAGGAGGCGGCGGCCGAGCAGGCCGGGGACGGCAGCTGATGGGCCTGGCCGTCTGCGTCTTCTGCGCCTCCAGCAACAAGATCGACAAGCGGTACGTCGAGTTCGCCGCCGAGGTCGGGGCCGAGCTCGCCCGCCGGGGCCACAGCCTGGTCAGCGGCGGGGGGCGCGTGTCGTGCATGGGGGCCGTCGCCCGTGCGGCCCGCGAGGGCGGCGCCCGGTCGGTCGGGGTCATCCCCAAGGGCCTGGCCAGGGTGGAGCTGTCCGACGAGGACAACGACGAGCAGATCGTCACCCCCGACATGCGCTCGCGCAAGGGCGAGATGGACCGTCGCAGCGACGCCTTCCTGGTGCTCCCCGGTGGCATCGGCACCCTGGAGGAGCTGTTCGAGATCTGGACGGCCCGCGTTCTGGGCATGCACGACAAGCCCCTGGTGATCCTCGACCCCACCGGCGTCTACGAGCCCCTGCGCGCCCTCATGACCGGCCTGGCCGACCAGGGCTTCGCCCGCCCGAAGATCTTCGACGCCATCGGCTGGACCGCGTCCATCCCCGAGGCCTTCGACCTGCTGGAACGCTCCCAGCCCCACATAGAACCCACCCTCGAAGACTACGCCGAAGCCGAACTCTGACGACGCGGCGGGTCGTCCACCACCGGACGATCCGCCGATTGCCTCAGGCGTCCTCGCGTTCGCGGGCCGGGAGCATCCGGGCCAGCTCGCGGGCGATCCGCGGCCAGGCCGCGGAGTCCGGGGTGATCACATCGAAGTGGTCGGCGCCCGGCAGGGCCAGGAGCGTCGCCTCGGGGCCCGCCGCCACGGCGTAGCGGCGGCTCAGTTCGAACGGGACGTCCGCGTCGGCGGTCCCGTGCACCAGCAGTTGCGGCACACCGAGCGGAGCCAGCGCCGCCGGGTCGGCCCGCCGGTACACCGCCGGCCGGTCGGCCGGGCCGCCGCCGAGCAACTCGGCCACGGCGCCGTCGCTGAGCCCCAGCCGCGCGGCCAGCGCGAGATCGCACACGCCCGCCAGCGACACCACGGCGGCGGGCGGCACCGCCGCCCGATGGGCCGCCCACAGTGCCAGCGTCCCGCCGGCCGAGTGGCCGACCAGCCCCACCCTGGCGGGGTCGATCGCCCCGGCGCCGAGGCCGGTCACCGCGTCGAGCGCGGCGGAGACGTCGTCGAAGGTGCCGGGCCAGCCGCCGCCCGGCAGGTCCATCCGCCGGTACTCGATGTTCCACACCGCGTATCCCCGGGCGTTGAGGTCGGCGGCCAGCAGGCGCAACAGGTCCACGCGGTAGCGCGCCCGCCAGTAGCCGCCGTGGACGAGGACGACGGCCGCCCCGTCGCCTCCCGGCCAGTACTCGCCGAACCGCTCCGGCCCGGTGCCGTAGCGGACGACCTGGTAGGCGTCCCGTGGAACGCGCGTCAGCCGGTCCAGGGGAGAGGGGTAGTCGTCGGACGTGGTCATCGGGTCAGCCCCTCCGGGGCCTCGCCGAGGACCGTGGCGACCATCTTGCGGACGGCGGCGGGGTCGGGTGGGGCGCTCTTCCGGTCGGCGAACAGCAGGTGCCCGGCCCCGATCAGGGTGGGGGCGAGGGTGTCGATGTCGGCGTCAGGGGCCAGGCGTCCCCGCTCGCGTTCGGCGGTGAGATAGTCGGCGATCATCGAGACCGCCTCGGTGAGCATCGGGACACCGGCGGGCCAGGTCTGGCGCAGGCGGTCGCGGAGCTCGTCGCGGAAGGTGATCAGGGCGACGATCGCGACGGCGACCGAGCCGAACAGGGCGGTCAGGGCCCGGGTGAGGTTGTCGGCGACCTCGCCGGTTCCCGCTGCGGTGCGCAGGGCTTCGGCCTGGGCGTCCATCCGCTGGACGCGGTCGAGGACGAACTCGGCGAGGAAGGCGTCGAAGTCGGCGAAATGCCGGTGCAGGACGCCCTTGGCGCAGCCCGCCTCGGTGGTGAGCGCGCGGCTGGTCAGGGCGTTCGGCCCGTCCCGGAGCAGAACCCGCTCGGCGGCGGCGAACAGTTGCTCGCGGACGTCGCGGAGCGCCACTCCAGTCGGCACCCGGACCCCTCCCCGCGCTCGCCCGTTCACAGTGGGCGCCCGGTCATTATAGGTCGGGGAGGAAACGTCCCGGAGGCTAGGGGATGTGCCAGCTTTGTGGGCGTGCGCCCACTTTGATTGTTGAGGAGTGGGCAATCGCCCATTAGCGTGGTCCGCATGAGCACATCAGAATCCGGTGGTGAGCTTCACCGGCACCGGCGGGTGGCCGAGTCCTATGGAGTCGACGCCGAGCGCTATGACCGGACGCGGCCCCGCTATCCGGGCGCCATGGTCGACCGCCTGGTGCGGTCGTGCCCCGCCGTGGACCTGCTGGACGTGGGTGCGGGCACGGGCATCGCGGCGCGGCAGTTCCAGGCGGCCGGTTGCACGGTCCTGGGCGTGGAGCCGGACGCGCGCATGGCCGAGTTCGCTCGGGCCCGGGGAACCGAGACGGAGGTCGGGCGGTTCGAGGAATGGGACCCCGCGGGGCGCCGCTTCGACGGGGTGGTGTCGGGCCAGGCGTGGCACTGGGTTGACGCCGTGGCGGGCGCGGCGAAGGCGGCGTCGGTGCTGCGTCCGGGCGGGCGGCTGGCGGCCTTCTGGAACGTCGCCGAACCCCCGGCCCGGGCCCGGGAGGCCTTCGGCGAGGTCTACTCCAAGGTGGTGCCGGACGCGCTGGCCACCCGCGCCTTCTGCATGCCGACGCCGCCGCTCGGCTCCTCCCCGTTCTCCACCAGGACCGTGGGCGGAATCCGCCAGGCGGGCGGGTTCGGTGAGCCCGAGCTATGGCGGTTCGAATGGGAGTACGTCTACGACAAGGCCGCATGGCTCGACCAACTGCCCACCCAGGGCGACCACAGCCAGTTCTCGCGGGAGCAACTGGGCGAGGTCCTGGCCGGGGTCGGTGCCGCCATCGACGCCATGGGTGGCGCTTTCACCATGAAGTACACGGCCCTCGTCGTCACCGCGGCGCTGGCCACGCCCTGACGCCGCGGTTCCGGTGGCGGGGGTCGCTTCAAGATCAATGTGAGGTTAGGCTAGCCTAACTTTGATCGTGAGCGGACCACCACCGGAAGGAGCCCCGTGAGTCGTCCCGACCATCGGCACCGGCATCTGGAGCGGATCGCGGAGGTTCGTGCTGGTGCGCGGCCCGAGAAGGTGGGTTATCCGATCCGGATCCGTGCGGTCGAGGTGCTGCGCACGGCGCCGGTCGGGGCGGGCCTGCTTCGGGTGACTCTTGGGGGACCGGGCCTGGACGGGTTCGAGGCCCACGCCCCGGACGAGCACGTCAAGCTGCTCTTCCCCGACGCCGACGGCACGCTGCGCGTCCCCGAGCCCGACGGGCTGATGCTGCGCTGGCCGCGCCCGGTACCGACCTCGCGCGAGTACACGGTGCGGCGCTACGACGCGGCCGCCGGAGAACTCGACCTCGACATCGCGCTGCACGGCGGCGGCCTCGGGGCGGCCTGGGCCGAGGCCGTCGAACCGGGAGCCGTGGCGCACGTCGCGGGCCCGCCCGGCGGGCTGATCGTCCCGCACGCCTACGACCGGTACCTGCTCGGCGGCGACCTCACCGCCCTGCCGGCGATCGCGCGCCGCCTCGAAGAGCTGCCCCCGACTGCGGCGGGCTGGGCGTTCATCGAGGTCGCGGGGCCCGCCGAGGAGATCGAGCTGACGGCGCCCGAAGGCGTGGAGATCCGCTGGCTGCACCGCGGCGAGCCGGCACCCGGGACCGCCGGGCTGCTGGAACGTGCCATCCGCGCGATCCGCGTCCCCGGCGGCGACCGCCTCCACGTCTGGCTCGCGGGCGAGGCCGGAGAGCTCAAGCCGCTGCGCCGCTGGGTCCGCGACGAGCTGCGGCTCGCCAGGGACGACCACGACATCACCGGTTACTGGAAACGAGGCGTCGCCGACTATGACGACGACTGACCCCTTTTCGACCGTCCGAACGACAAGGAAACCCCCCATGTTTGATCGTCGAACGGCCCGTCGCCGCACGGCCCTGCTGCTGTCCGTGGCCCTGGTCGCCACGGGATGCTCGTCCGGCGGCTCGGACGGATCCGGAGCCGGGGGCGCCACCCGCTCGGTCAAGGCCGACAACGGCACCGTCACCGTCCCGGTCCGTCCGCGACGCATTGTGGCGACCGGATACGCGGTGCCGGCCCTGATCGAGGCCGGTGCGCCGCTGGTCGGGATCTCCACCTGGAAGCGCGGTCTGCCGATGATGGACGCCCAGGTGAAGGCCGCCTACGACGCGCTGCCGAAGATCGCGGGGGAGGCGGCGGCCGAGACCAACTACGAGGGCATCGCCAAGGCCAGGCCCGACCTCATCGTCATCGGCGTCCCGGCTCCCGTGCTCGGCGACATCGACGTCGCCCGCCTCAAGTCCATCGCGCCGGTGGCGGCCATCGGGCCGACGGTCCCGTCGGCGTGGCGCGAGCTGTCGCGCCGTCAGGCCGACGCCGCGGGCGTCGTGAAGAACCTCGACGCGGCCAAGGTCGCCTATGACGCCGAGGCCGCCCGGCTCGCCCGCAAGTACAAGGACGTCCTCCCGAAGCTGAAGCTCGCCCACGTCGGCGCCTACGGCGAGGTGGCCAAGGGCACCTTCCAGCGCGAGTTCGACGGGTCCTGGGGCACCAACGTGGCCAACGACGTCGGCGCGAGGTACTACGGCCAGGTCAGGAAGAAGGGCCCCGGCTCCCGCGCGGTGAGCGAGAACCTCTCCATCGAGGAGCTCGCGTCCGCGTTCGCCGGGGCCGACGTCGTCACCTACTCCGTCAGCCCCGACGGCACCGTGCCGGAGGCCGTCAAGTACGTGCTCGGGTCCGGGCTGTGGAAGAACCTGCCCGCGGTGAAGGCGGGCCGGGCCTACCCGCTGCGCTACACCGAGGCGGCGAGCTACAAGCAGGCCCTGCGGACGCTCGACGCGGTCGACCGGGCGTTCGCCCCG
The DNA here is from genome assembly GCF_050946795.1 of Spirillospora sp. CA-294931. Classification (GTDB taxonomy): domain Bacteria; phylum Actinomycetota; class Actinomycetes; order Streptosporangiales; family Streptosporangiaceae; genus Spirillospora. The sequence goes on along the minus strand of NZ_CP192006.1, from coordinate 7,327,762 downwards.
CTGCTCGGCCGGTGACGGCCGCCACGGCGCGCCAGGCCGCGATGCTCGCCGGCGGGCTGGTCGCGCTCGTCGCCGTCGCCCTGCTCAGCATGGGCGTCGGTGCCCACGCCGTCGCGCCCGCGGAGGTGGTCCGCGCCCTCGTGGCCTATGACGGCTCGTCCGACCAGATGATCGTCCGGGACACGCGGGTGCCGCGCGCCCTGCTCGGCATCGGGGTGGGCGCCGCGCTGGGCGTCGCGGGCGCGCTGATCCAGACGCTGTCGCGCAACCCGCTCGCCGAGCCCGGAATCCTCGGGGTCACGGCGGGCGCCGGTTTCGCGATGACGGTGGGCGCCTGGCTCGGCGCCGCCGCCGCACCCGGGGGCGAGCTCGCGCTCGCCATGGTCGGCGCGGCGCTGGCCGCCGGGCTGGTGTACGCGGTCGGCCGGACCTCGCCGCTGCGGCTGGTGCTCACCGGGGTCGCGCTGACGGCGGTGCTGAGCGGGGTCGCCCACGGGATGCGGCTGATGGCGCCGGACGTCTTCGACAAGTACCGCTTCTGGTCGGTCGGGTCGCTGGCGGGCCGCGAACAGGCGCCGATGCTCGTCCCGCTGGTGGCGATCGGGCTCGCCCTGGCCGGCGCCCTGCTGCTCGGCCGCGCGCTCGACGCCGTCGTCCTCGGCGAGCACGTGGCGCGCTCTCTGGGCGCGAACGTCACGCGCGTGCGGTGCGCGGCGCTCGTGCTGATCACGGTTCTGGCGGGCGCGGCCACGGCGGCGGCCGGGCCGATCCTGTTCGTCGGCATGATCGTGCCGCAGCTGGCCCGGCGTCCCGTGCCGGGCTCGGCCCCGTGGCTCATCGCCTACGCCGCGGTCCTCGGGCCGATCCTGCTGCTGGGCGCCGACATCGGCTCTCGGGTGCTGTTGCCGGACGGCGAGATGCCGGTCGCTGTCGTCACGGCGTTCGCCGGCGGCCCGGTGCTGATCTGGGTCGTCCGGCGATACGGGGCGGGGACGCCGTGAGCACACTCACAGTTCGCGGCCGGGGCCGTGCCGTCCATGTCCCGCGCCGCACCCTGGCGGTGTCGGCCGCCCTGGTCACCGCCGCGCTCGGGCTCGCCGCGCTGGGCCTGTGCTACGGCGCCTCCTGGGTCGGCCCGGCCGACGTGGCCGCCGCCCTCACCGGCTCGGGCGACGCGGTGGTGGTGGTCCGGGACTGGCGCCTGCCCCGCGTGCTGGCCGCCCTGGTCTTCGGCGCCGCGCTCGGGGTGTCCGGGGCGATCTTCCAGAACCTCACCCGCAACCCGATGGGCAGCCCGGACGTCATCGGCCTGGACGCCGGCGCCTACACCGGCGCGCTCATCGCGCTGACCGTCCTGTCCGGGACGCCCGTCCAGCTCGCGGCGACCTCGGTCCTGTGCGGCCTGCTCGCGGCCGCCGCCGTCTACCTGCTGTCGTCCGGGGGCGGCGGCCCTTCCGGGATGCGGCTCATCGTCATCGGCATCGCGGTGAACGCCATGGCCAACGCCCTCAACGCGTGGATCGTGCTGCGCGCCGAGCTGGAGGTCGCGATCGCCGCGGACGGCTGGAGCGCGGGCTCGCTCAACGGCGTCGGCTGGACGGACCTGACCGTTCCGCTCGTCGTCATCGCGGTGCTGCTGGCGGCGATGGCGGCCCTCGCCCATGCCATGCACCAGGCCGCACTCGGCGATGCCGTCGCGGCGGCGACGGGCGTCGGCCTGGGCCGGCTGCGGCTGCGGATGGTGCTGGTCGGCGTCGGCCTCACCGCCACCGTGACGGCGGTGGCAGGCCCGATCGTGTTCATCGCGCTGGCCGCCCCGCAGATCGGCCGCAGGCTGGCCCGCGCCCCGGGCGTCCCGCTCCTTCCGGCGGCGCTGACGGGGATGGTGCTGCTCCTGGGCGCCGACCTGGTCGCGCAGATGCTGCTGGCGCCCGAATCGCTCCCGGTCGGCGTGGTCACCACGGCGATCGGCGGCTGCTATCTGCTCTGGCTGCTGGGCCAGGAAGTGAGGCGACGATGACAGCGCGGCTGCGCGCCCAGGAGATCACGCTGAGCTACGGCGATCGCGTGGTGTCGACGCGCCTGGACCTGGACGTCCCCGACGGCGCGTTCACCGCCATCGTGGGCCCCAACGCCTGCGGCAAGTCGACCCTGCTGCGCGCGTTCGTGCGGCTGCTGCGCCCGTCGACCGGCGCCGTCCGGTTCGACGACCGCGACGTCGGCGCCTTCCGCGGCAAGGCCCTGGCCAGGTCGCTCGCCTTCCTGCCGCAGGATCCGGCGGTTCCCGAAGACATCAGGGCCGGGCAGCTCGTCGGCCGGGGCCGCTTCCCGCACCAGTCACCGCTGGCCCTGTGGTCGGTGGAGGACGAGCGCGCGGTCGCCGAGGCGATGGACGTCGCCGGCGTCGCCGATCTGGCCGGACGGCCCGTACGGGAGCTGTCGGGCGGGCAGCGGCAGCGGGTCTGGATCGCCATGGTGCTGGCCCAGGACGCGCCGTACCTGCTGCTGGACGAGCCGACCTCCTTCCTCGACCTGGCCCACCAGTACCGGCTGCTCGCCCTCCTGGCGCGGCTGCGCGACCAGGGCCGCACGGTCGTCGCCGTGCTGCACGACATCAACCAGGCCTGCCGGTTCGCCGATCACCTGGTCGCGATGAAGGACGGCCGGATCGTGGCCCAGGGCGCCGCCGCCGACATCGTGGACGCGGCCCTGCTCGAGGAGGTCTTCGATCTGCCCTGCGTCGTCCTGCCCGACCCGGTGACCGGCGCCCCGATGGTCGTCCCGACCCTCGTCCGGGCGAAAATCGGTGGTCCTCCCCGGGGGTCGTCCTTAGGGTGACGTCCATGAGCCAAGGCCTTCTCGACGCGTTGCCCGACGAGTTCGTGACGTCTATCGAGGGGCTGACCCTCAGGCTTCTAGAGCCCGGCGACGCCGATGCCTGCTGGGCGCTCGTCCAGGCCAACCGGGGGCATCTGACCCGCCACGGTGACTTCACCGAGCAGGTGGGGGCGTCCAGGGACGAGGTGCGCGCGGCCTTCGAAGGGCCACCCGATCCCTTCGAAAGGGCCTACGGGATTCGCCTGCACGGCGAGCTGGTCGGCCAGATCAGCCTCATCGCGGCCAACCCGCCCCACTACGGTCTGGGCTGCTGGCTGGCTGAGTCCGCCACGGGCAAGGGGTACGCGCGGGCAGCGTGCGAGGCTCTGTTCGAGCAAGCTCGTACTGTTCTGGCCGCCACCGACATCTTCGCCGGGGTCACCCACGGCAACACCTCCAGCGTCGCTCTGGTCCGCCGTCTCGGCTTCACCCCGGTAGCCGCCTTCGACACCTACACCCGCTTTCAGAAATCCCTCTGACAGAGTGCTCTGACTGCTCACGGGTGGAGGGTGAGATTCTCCGGGTTGCGTGCCCTGGGGGTTTGCCGGGGGGTTCGTGGCGCGTTCATCTCGTGTTCAGGGGGTGGGAGCAGGCTCCGGCGTGGTCGTAATCACGCGAAGGAGTCCTATATGTCCGTGTCTCGACGTGGGGTGGTGAAGGGCGGGGCGGCTGGTGCGCTGTCCATCGCCCTGGCCGGCAGCCTCGATTCCGTATTCCAGACGTCCGCGGGGGCCGAGACGGGCGAGGTGCTCGGTTACGGTCCGCTGGTGCCCGACCCCAAGGGTGTGCTGGACCTGCCGGAGGGGTTCTCCTACAAGCTCCTGTCGGCTGAGGGCGATGAGATCGCCCCTGGGGTCAAGGTGCCCGGCAAGCACGACGGGATGGCGACGTTCCCGGGGAGCAAGCCGTCGACCGTGCGGCTGGTGCGCAACCACGAGCAGACCGCGTCCGGCGTCAAGCCCGTCGCGCCCGCGGGGTTGGTCTACGACCCGGCGGCGTTCGGCGGGACGACCACGCTGGAGGTCGACGGCAAGGGGAACCTGGTCGGCCAGCACATCAGCCTGGCGGGCACCTCGACCAACTGCGCCGGTGGCGCCACCCCCTGGGGCACCTGGCTGACCTGCGAGGAGACCGAGGGCTTCACCGGCCAGACCAAGTCGCACGGCTGGGTCTTCGAGGTCGACCCGCACAACAGGGTCACCAAGCCGGTGCCGCTGACGGGCCTCGGCCGGTTCGCGCACGAGGCGGTGGCGATCGACCCGAACACGCACGCGGCCTACCTCACCGAGGACGCCAGCAAGCCGTTCGGGCTGTTCTACCGCTTCCGCCCCCGCGCCCACCGCGGCTACTACCACGCCTACATGGAGGGTGGCCGCCTGGAGGCGATGTACGCGCGCGACCTGCCCGACATGTCGCTGGCGCAGGAGCCGGGGGAGAAGTTCCGGGTCAAGTGGGTGAAGGTGCCCGACCCGTCGGCCGCCGCGACGTCCACCCGCAAGCAGTTCGAGAAGATCACCCGTAGCCAGAAGCTCGAGGGCGCCTGGTGGAGCCGGGGCAAGGCCTACTTCGTGGCCAGCTTCTCCCGTAAGTCGGACGGCGCCGCCGCCGACCACGCGGGCCAGGTCTGGAAGTACGACCCGAGCACCGACACCGTCGAGCTGGAGCTGATCTTCAAGCCGGGCGGCAAGTTCGACGGTCCCGACAACATCACCGTGTCGCCCTACGGCGGCGGCGTGATCCTGGCCGAGGACGGCGACGGCGAGCAGCACCTGATCGGCACGACCCGCAAGGGCGAGGCGTTCGCCTTCGCCCGCAACGCCCTCAACGACAGCGAGTTCGCCGGGGCCACGTTCTCCCCGGACGGCCGGACGCTGTACGCCAACCGCCAGTCCCCGGGCGTCACGTTCGCCATCACGGGGCCCTGGGACCGCATCGAGGGCTGAGGGCCCAGTCGGAGCCTGACGGCATCCCCGCCTGCCGTCAGGCGAGGCCGCGGCGGGAGAGGGCCGGGGGACGGCTGCCCTCGACCGAAGCCACCATGTCCAGGACTTGGACGAGTGCAGGATGCTGCGTATCGGGGGCGCGGAACACCGTGACCCCCAGCCAGGCGTAGACCGAAGCGGCCGCCAGAAGCCCGGGGTCGGGCTCGGTGTCGTCCGAGACCAGCTCCACCAGTACCGGGACGCCCGACGTCAGCAGCGCCTGCACTCGGGGCGCGGACGGGGTCTGCCCAGCGTCCGTCACGCCCGCGGGAACGGGCTCCCCGGGGGACAGGACCCTGCGGTCATGCGACTCCATGCTCCCGAGCATGGCACGATCGTCATGCGGAGACGTAGACAGATCGGAGCATGATCGTGGTTGTGGTCCTCGCCCTGGCGGCCGTGGCCGTGCTGGGCGCCGTCGTGGCCCTGGCCATGGGCAGAGGCGGCGAGCTGACGGAGATCCAGCCCGAGTATCCTCCGATCATGCAGCCCGAAGGCCGTCCCGTCACGGGCGCCGAGGTGGCGATGCTCCGCCTTCCGCGCTCCCTGTGGGGCTACCGGGCCGACGTCACCGACGAGGCCCTCCACCGGCTGGCCTACGCCCTGTCTGAGCGCGATGCCCGTATGGCCGCGCTTGAGCACCAGTGCGCCGAGCTCAAGCGCCGCCTGGCCGAGCACGAGGGCGGCTGGACGGACGAGGAGTCCCCGGGCTGGACGAACGAGGAACACGGCCGCTGGACGGCCGAGTTCGGCGCCGAACCCGCCGCGAACGAGCCCTGGACCCCTCCCGCCGACAACGGCGGCGCCGTCGATCTGATCAAGCACCAGGAAGCCGAGGAGACCGCGCTGTGAGCCAGGTGGCCGTGCACGCCGAGGCCATGACCCCGGTCTCCGCCGAGCGCCTGTTCGACGTCCTGACCGACTGGCCGCGCCACGCCGACTGGATGCCGTTCACCTCGGCCCGGGGCGGCCACGAGGTCGGCGCCGAGCTGGAGGCCTGGACGGGCGTCGGCCCGGTCGGCTTCCTCGACACGATGGTGATCACCGAGTGGACGCCGGGACGGCGGGTCGCCGTCCGCCACACCGGCAAGGTCGTGCGCGGTGAGGCGTTCTTCCAGGTCACGCCGTTGCCGGACGGCGGGAGCCGCATCCTGTGGGCCGAGCGGGTCGACCTGCCGCTGGGCGTTCTGGGCCGCGCCGGCTGGCTGGCGGCGGGGCCGGTCGTCCGCGCGTTCATGGGGCTCGGGCTGCGCCGCCTGACGCGGCTGGCCGAGACCGTCGTACCCATCAGGTAGAACGGGTCCGATGAGCACAGCGATCAAAGGCGACGACGGGCTCGGCCGCTGCCCGTGGGGGCTGTCGGCACCCGACTATGTCGCCTACCACGACGACGAGTGGGGCCGTCCGGTCCGCGACGACCAGGGCCTCTACGAGCGGCTGTGCCTGGAGGCGTTCCAGTCCGGCCTGTCCTGGCTGACGATCCTGCGCAAGCGCGAGGGCTTCAGGGCGGCGTTCGCCGGGTTCGACCCCGAGAAGGTCGCCTCCTTCGGGCAGCGCGACATCGACCGGCTGATGGCCGACGCGGCCATCGTCCGCAACCGGGCCAAGATCGAGGCGGCGATCGCCAACGCGCGCGCGGCCCTCGACCTGCCCGGCGGCCTGGCGGCGACGGCCTGGAAGTACGCCGACCCGGGCGCCCCCGCGCCCGAGTCGACCGACGACGTGCCCGCCTTCACCCCCGGCTCCAAGGCCCTGGCCAAAGAGCTGAAGAAGCACGGCTTCCGCTTCGTGGGCCCGACCACGGCGTACGCGCTGATGGAGGCGTGCGGGCTGGTCGACGACCACCTGACCGGCTGCCACCGCCGGGGCGCCTACACCTAGGTCATTCCGCCTTCGCCGCCTCGAGGACGGGCACCCGCGCCGCGCGGCGCGCGGGCAGGGCCGAGGTGCCCAGCGTCACCGCGGCGGCGCCCACGATCACCAGGGCGAACATCCACCACGGCACGGCGGGGCCTACGAACGAGCTGCCCGTCGCCAGACGCAGGGTCGTCACCGTCCCGGTGGCGGCGCCCAGACCGAGCAGCGTCCCGATCAGCACCACCGTGGCGGCCTCCCAGCGGATGATGGCCCTGACCTGGCTCATCGTGGCCCCGACGGCGCCGAGCAGCCCGAACTCGCGGGTGCGCTCGCCGACGCTCATCGAGACCGTGGTGGCCATGCCGAACAGCGCCAGCACCAGGGCCATGCCGATGAAGCCGTACGTCACCTTCAGGCCCTTGGTCATCGAGTCGGCGGTCATCGCGACGAAGCGGTCCCGGTCGACGACCTCGGCCCCGGGCACGCCCGACACGGCCCTGGCCAGCGCCTCCTTGGAGCCGCCGCGCACCAGCACGGCCTGGGTCGCGGCGGTGGCGTCCAGCCTCCGCATGGTCGGCGCCGAGACCAGGCCCTGGTCGGCGAACAGGTGCGACGGGTCGTGGTAGGCGTCGGCGACGGTCAGCGTGACCTTGCCCTGCGAGCCGCGCACGACGATCCGCTCGCCGACCTTGATCTTGTGGGCCTTCAGCACGTTGGACGTCAGCGCGATCTGCCCCGTGCGCAGGGCGCGGGGGCGTCCGCCCAGCGCGAGCACCTGGGGCAGCCCGTCCTGCTCGGCGCCGGTGATCATCAGGTACGTGGGCACCAGGCCCTCGTCGGGCGCCGAGGGCTTCGGCGACACCAGCTTCACCTCGGTCTGGGTGAGGGCCACGGCCTTGGCGACCCCCGGCACGGCGGCGACCCTGCCCGCCACGTCCGCCGGCAGCGGCGCGCGGCCGTCGGCCGTTTTGCCGCTGGACGCCACCGCGTGCTCGGCGGGCAGCACCTCCCGTCCGGCCTCGGCGAACCGCGCGCCGGACGACAGCAGCACCATCGCGGTCGCCGCGACCAGCGCGACCCCGAGCATGAGGGACGACGCCGCCGACGACACCCGGCGCGGGCTGCGGGTGATGGTCGCGCGCGCCAGCCGTCCGGCCTCGCCGCTGGCCAGCATGCCCACGCGCCCCACCAGCCCGCCGAGGGGGCCGACGAAGAAGGGCGCGAGCACGGCCAGCGCCGCCACGGTGACCATCGAGCCCATGAGCACCAGCATCGAGACGGCGACCGTCCGCTCGGGCCCCGGGGGCTCGAACCTCGCGACGGCGAACGCCGGGCCGAACAGGCCCCACGCGGACGCGAACACGGCCAGCGCGCCGAGCACGCGCGGCCAGGAGCGTCCGGCCTCGTCCTTGGCCGACGACCGCAGCGCTTGCATGGGCGAGATCCGCGCGGCCCGCCGCGCCGCCCGCCAGGCCGCGAGCTGGGTGACGGCAACGCCCGCCACCGCCGGGACGGCCAGTGCCACCCACCCGAACTGGGCATCGGCCGCCGAGATGTCGAACCCGTCCTTGGCGAACAGCGAGGCCAGCAGCGCGGCGATCGGGAACCCCAGCACCACGCCGCCCGCCGACGCCACCAGCCCGAGCACCAGCGCCTCGAACCGGATCAGCCGCTTGATCTGGCGCGGCGTCGCGCCGATCGCGCCGAGCAGCGCCAGCCGCCGGGTGCGCTGCCGCACCAGCGTGCCGAAGGTGTTGGCCACCACGAACAGCCCGACGAAGACCGCCACCGACGACATCATCCCGATCACGCCGCCGATCGCCGTCCCCGTCCCCGAGACCTCGTTCGACTGGGCCGTGCGGATCGACGACGCCGTCCGCACCGTGACGGCCTCGGGGCCGAGCTCGCTCCTGAGGTCGCGCGCCAGAGCGTCCCGGAGCCCGGCCGCCCGGACGCCGGACGCGGCCTTCACCCACACGCTCTGCCACGTCCCGGCGGGCAGCCCGGCCGCGAGCCGGACGGTCTCCGGCGGCGCCAGCACCAGGTCCCCGGCGGCGACCGCGCTCCGCCCCGAGACCGTCGCCACGCCCACGACCGTGACCTCCCGCGTCGTGCGCGGCAGGGTCATCCGCAGCCGGGAACCCGTGCCCACCTTCCCGGCCCGCGCCACGTGCCGGATGACCACGACCTCGCCGTCCATCCGGGGGGCGCGTCCGGACTCCAGCTTGAAGGGGTTGAGTTTCGCGTCCGCCACCCACGGGCGCAGAAGCGTACGGCCTCCGGCGGTCGGGATGATCGGCTTGCCCCCGGGGGACGCGACGGTCGCCGGGACCATCGCGTCCCCGTGCACCGCCTCGACCCCGGGCCGTCCCGCCACCCGGTCCGGGCGCACGCGCCCGTCGGGCAGCGCGTACAGGTCGTCGGGATCGGTCGTCCCGCCCTGGACGACGACGTCCGCGCGGGCGTACTCGCTGGCGTCACTGCCCGCCACCGCCGCCTGGGCGCGCAGCGCGAACTGGAGCGAGCCCGCGATCAGCCCGACCGACAGCAGCGCCGCCAGCAGCGTGGCCGTCAGCCGCACCCATCCTTCGGCGAACGAGCGCCGCGCGATGAGCCACACCGCTCAGCCCCCCATCCGGCGCATGCCGTGCCCCATCAGGGGGGACGACCCCCCTGACCCCCCGGCAACCGCGGCGCGGCCATTCTCGCTTCGCTGCGAATGCCGCGCATGAATCGTGTCGATGGTCGGGGCGTGCAACTCGTCCACGATCCGCCCGTCGGCCAGGAACAGCACCCGGTCGGCGTACGCCGCCGCCACCGGGTCGTGGGTGACCATGATCACCGTCTGCCGGTAGGTGTCGACGGCCGCCCGCAGGAACCCCAGCACCTCCGTCCCCGAATGGGAGTCGAGGTTGCCGGTGGGCTCGTCCGCGAACAGCACCTCGGGCCGGGTCAGCAGCGCCCGCGCCACCGCGACGCGCTGCTGCTGGCCGCCGGACAGCTCCGAGGGACGGTGCCCCAGACGCTCCCGCAGGCCGAGCGCGTCCACGATCGTGTCGAACCACGGCCGGTCGGCCCGCCGCGCCGCGAGCCGCCCGGTCAGCCGGATGTTCTCCTCGGCCGTCAGCATCGGCAGCAGGTTGAACGACTGGAACACGAACCCCAGCCGGTCGCGCCGCAGCTTGGTGAGCTTCGTCCGCGACAGCCGCGTGATGTCGGCCCCGCCGATCCACACCGACCCGGACGTCACCGTGTCCAATCCCGCCAGGCAGTGCAGGAACGTCGACTTCCCGGACCCCGAGGGCCCCATGATCGCTGTGAACTGCCCCCGAGTGAACGCCGCCGACACGCCCCGCAGTGCCGCGACGGCGTTCTCCCCGCTCCCGTATTCCTTGACCAAGCCGTCCGCGACGGCGACTCGTTCCTGAGCCCGCGCGTCGACCGGCGCGGCGGCTGTCTGTGTCATGCCTCAAGCCAACCGCCGCACCCCGCCCCGCCACATTGACGCGACCCAGAGACCACCCCCTGGGGCCAGCCCTACCCCTCCCGCCCTAGCGGCCTTGGAAGGTGGGCTGCTGCTTCTTGAGGAACGCTTCGGTGGCGTTGCGGTGGTCGGTGGTCTTCTCGCAGAGCTCCTGGAGCTCGGCCTCCTTCTGGAGGGACGAGGGGAGGTCGTGGGTGGCGGCGTAGTCCAGGGCCGTCTTGACGGCGTGGTAGGAGATCGTCGGGCCCGAGGCGAGCCGGCGCGCCAGCTCGACGGCGGCCGGGGCCAGCTCGTCGGCGGGGACGACCCGGTTGACCAGGCCGAGTTCCAGGGCCTCGGCGGCCTTGACCGGGGTGCCCAGCAGCAGGAGCTCGGTGGCCTTGGCGCGGCCGACCAGGCGCTGGAGCGTCCACGACATGCCGCTGTCGGGGGCGAGGCCGATGCCCGTGAACGCGGTGGCGAACTTGGCCGTGTCGGCCGCGACGACCAGGTCGGCGGCGAAGGCCAGGGACGCCCCGGCGCCCGCGGCGACGCCGTTGACGGCGGCGACGACCGGCTTGGGCATGGTGGTGATCGCGGTGATCAGCGGGTTGTAGTGGCGCTCGACGGTGCCGTCCAGGCCCTTGCCCGCGGCGAGGTTGTCGCCGTGCTCGCGCAGGTCCTGCCCGGCGCAGAAGGCGCGGCCCGCCCCGGTGATCAGCACCGCCCGCACCTCGGCGGCCCCCGCCGCCCGCTGGACCGTCGCGACCAGGGCCTCCTTCATCTCCGACGTCAGGGAGTTCATCCCGTCGGGCCGGTTCAGCGTGATCGTCGCCACACCGTCGGTCAGGTCGTAGAGAACGGTCTCAGACACCGTTGTCCTCGCAATCTCCGTGGGGCTCTCCCAGGCAACGATCGACGAAGCGGGAGGCCGCGGGCAAGAGGCGCGCGGCCTCGGCGTCGAAGAACCGGGCCGCCCTGGCGCCGGGCCAGCCGTCCGGCAGCAGGTCCGGCGGCAGGCCCGGGTCGGTGAACAGGAACTTGCGCCACTCGTGGACCAGGCGGCTGCGCACGGCGAAGGCGTGCTCGTCGGACGGCCCGGACGCGCCGCCGACCAGCGCGCCCGCGTCGTCCAGCCAGCGCTCGTAGGAGCGGGCCAGGCCGTCCAGGTCCCAGGCGCGGGCCACCAGGCCGCGGGCGTCGCCCTCGTAGGCCGACAGGAACCGCTCCGCCCGGACGGACTCGGCCGCCAGCAGCGGGTCGAGCTCGGACGACGCGCGCGGCCCGATCCAGGTGGCCTCGTCCAGCCGGGCGTACCCGAGGTAGGCGAGCCCGGCGGCGATCCGGTCGCGGCGGGCCCGCTCGCGGACGCGCTCGACCACCAGCAGATGCCAGCGGCCGTCCCACGGGCCGAGGTCGCGGTAGACGCGGTGGGCGGCCTCGTCCATGCGGCGGGCGGCCCTCGGGGTCAGCGCGTAGCCGGGGCCCTCGGGCAGCCGGACGGGTTCGAGCCATTCCTGCCGCACCATTCTCGACACCGCCGTGCGGACCGCCGGGGCGGCCACGCCGAGGGCCGCCAGAAGGCGCACGAGGGCCGCCACGGGCGCCGTTCCGCCTCGCTCGCGGAGGTGGTCCCCGTACAGATCGAACAGCGCCGAACGAGCATTCATGCAGTGAGTCTCCCGATCTGGAGGCTGATCGTTACCACTTCGCGCCCGGAAGACGAGATAATGGACCACTACTGATGACGCGGATGCGACAGGCGGCCACGCGGCCAACGGTGCCCGGAGGCCCCACGCGGCCCTAGGCAGGAAGGGGATGCACGCATGGCGGCTATGAAGCCGCGGACGGGAGACGGTCCGCTCGAAGTGACCAAGGAGGGGCGCGGAATCGTCATGCGGGTCCCGCTCGAGGGCGGAGGCCGCCTCGTGGTCGAGCTCTCCGCCGATGAGGCGAAGGACCTGGGCGAGGCCCTGAAGGACGTAGTGGGCTGACGTACGCGCCGACCTTGGCGGGCCGGGGGCCGTTGCCCCGTCCGATCCCTGAATGCGGTGGCGGCCCCGGCGAGCGAGCCGGGGCCCTCGCCGTTTCCGCACGCAGACGAACCTGACAGGGGGACCATCACCATGCCCATCGATACTCGGGTCCGCGGCACCGGCGGCACGCTGTCGCGGGCGGCCGCCGAACTCGGGGCCGAGGTCGTGGCCGTGCCGATCGCGTCCGGGCCCGTCGCGCCGGACGCCGAGATCGCCGCCTCCCTGCCGTTCACGCTCGCCGAGCTGCTGGCGCTCCACTCGGCCAAGGGCGAGCCCGGAGAGGTCGTCTCCACGCTGGTGCGGATCGGGGAGCGGGCCGTCGAGCTGCTGCTCTACGGCGTCGGCGACGCCACCCCGGGCGACCTGCGCAGGGCGGGCGCCGCGCTGGCCAGGCGGGGCAAGGGCCGCGACCTGATGGCCGCCGGAGTCCCCTCGGGCGATCTGGCCGCCTTCGTCGAGGGCGCGCTGCTGGCCTCCTACACGTTCAAGATCGGCGCCCCGCCCGCCAAGGCCCCGCTGGGCGAACTGGTCGTGCTGACCGAGGACGGGCCCGAGGCCGGGGAGGCCGCGCTGGCCCGCGGCGTCGCCGCCGCCCGGGCCACCGCCCTGGCCCGCGATCTGGCCAACACCCCGTCCAACATCAAGGGTCCCGCCTGGCTCGCCGACCGGGCCGCGGAGATCGCCGCCGAGACCGGCCTCGCCGTGCGCATCCGCGACGAGAAGGCCCTGGCCGAGGGCGGCTTCGGCGGGATCATCGGGGTCGGGGCGGGCTCGTCCCGGCCCCCGCGCCTGATCGAGCTGACCTACGACCCGGGCGACGCCGACCGCCATGTCGTCCTGGTCGGCAAGGGCATCACCTTCGACAGCGGCGGCCTGTCGCTCAAGCCGAACGACAACATGAAGGTCCAGAAGACCGACATGTCGGGCGGCGCGGTGGTCATCGCCGTCCTGAGCGCGCTGCGCGACCTGGACGCCCGCGTCAAGGTCACCGGGCTGGTCGCGGCCGCCGAGAACATGATCTCGGGTTCGTCGATGCGTCCCAGCGACGTCCTCACCCACTTCGGCGGGACGAGGTCCGAGGTGCTCAACACCGACGCCGAGGGCCGGCTGGTCCTGGCCGACGCGCTCGCCTACGCCGACGCCGAGCTCGACCCCGACGTCGTGATCGACATCGCGACCCTGACCGGCGCCTGCAAGGTCGCGCTGGGTCTGCGCACCGCCGGCCTCTACGCGACCGACGACACGCTGGCCGCCGCGCTCACCGCGTCCGGCGCCGCCTCGGGAGAGCCCGTCTGGCGCCTGCCGCTCGTGGACGAGTACCGCCAGGCCATCGAGTCGGACGTCGCCGACATCTCCAACATGGGCCGCCCGGGCTTCGGCGGCGGCTCCATCACCGCCGCCCTCTTCCTGCGCGAATTCGTCGGAAAGCGCGCCTGGGCCCACCTGGACATCGCGGGCCCGGGCCGCTCCACCGCCGACGAGGCCGAACTGACCAAGGGCGCCACCGGCTTCGGCGCCCGCCTCCTGCTGGACTACCTCACCGCCTGACGACGCACCCCACGCACGCGAAAGCCCCGGACCACGCGCCTACGCCGCCCCGGGCCATGCGAACCCCGGGCGGGGCGCGAGCCGCCGGGCTCGTGCCCCACCCGGGGGGCGAACGTCATTCGTTGCGGCGGTCGATGACCGGGGTCTCGTGGTGGCGGCGGGCCTGTTTGACGATCTGGGGGAGGGTGGCGTCCCAGCCGGGCTCGATCGCGAAGCACCACGGCAGGGCCTCGGCGGTCGCGGGGACGTCGGGGAGCGTCAGGGCGATGAGGCTGGGGCGTTCGGCCGTGCGGGCGAGCTCGGCCAGCTCCGGGGTCGGCAGGAAGATCAGGTAGTCCTGCTCGCCGCGCTTGGTGCCCGAGACGCCGCGCCGCACGGCGGTCATGGCCGAGACGCGGTCCCAGGGCAGGAAGCGGTCGCGGGCGCGGGGGAGGGGCCAGCCGGCGGGACGGCGGACGCCCTCGGCGTCCAGCTCCAGGACGGGACGCCGCCCGAACAGCCGCCCGGCCGAGGTCGCCAGCCCGACGCCGAACAGCAGCACGCCCGACGCACCGAGGATGATGAACAGCACGCCGCCGGTCGTCCCGCCGCTCATCAGGCCCCCGGCGATGAACGCCACCGAGGCCAGGACCAGGATCAGGCACGCGACGGGACGCGCGCTGGTGCTCAGGTTGACCTTCAGGTGAACCCGGAACGGCGTCGCCTCGGTGCCCATCAGTCGCGCTTGACCGCGCAGAGGAGGCCGTCGCCGACCGGCAGCAGCAGCGGCACGAGGCGCTCGTCCTCGCGGACCATGCGCCCGACCTCGCGGATCGCCTCGGTGTCGGGGTCGCGGTGGGCGGAATCGGCCACGCGGTGGTGCCACAGGGCGTTGTCGAACGCCACCACGCCCCCGGGACGCAGCAGACGCAGGGCGGCGGTCAGGTATTCGGGGTACTCCTGCTTGACGGCGTCGCAGAAGACCATGTCGTAGGCGCCGTCGGTGAGGCGCGGCAGCACCTCCAGGGCGCGGCCGACGATCATCCGGGTGCGGGACGCCCCCAGCCCGGCCTCGGCGTAGGCCTGCTTGGCCATCCGCTGGTGCTCGGGCTCGACGTCGACGCTGGTGAGGACGGCGTCCTTGGTCATCCCGCGCAGCAGGCAGATGCCCGAGACCCCGCAGCCCGACCCGATCTCCACGACATGGCGCGCCCCGATCACGGTGGCCAGGAAGCGCAGCGCGGCGCCGCCCGCCGGGCCGATGGGCACGGCGCCCCATTCCTCCCCGCGGCGCCGCGCCGAAAGGAGCGGCTCGTCTTCGGGGAGGAATTCCTCCACGTAGGCCAGGGTGGCCTGAATGGCGTCGATGGCTGCCTCCTCGCGGGACCTCCCGCCTGGCTCATGCTGGAAAGACAATATCGCTGACCGGGAACCAACTGGCGTTTCATCGCGTTCTACTTGACGTTGGTCCACTACCGCCCCAGCCCAGGCGCGACCGTGTCGTCCCAAAGCGACAGCGTTGGACGCAAGAGAGGAACAACCCGGCACCATGGGAGTGGCAGCACTGAGTTTCAAGGGCGCTGTACGCGGTTCCGCCGCTGCCTCGCGCACCCGTGACAACGCACCCGACGCGGATTGGGCTCCGCCGTCGTGGGACGAGGTCGTCCGCGAGCACTCCGCTCGCGTCTACCGGCTCGCCTACCGGCTGACCGGCAACCAGCACGACGCCGAAGACCTCACGCAGGAGGTCTTCGTCCGCGTGTTCCGGTCGCTTTCCAACTACACCCCGGGCACGTTCGAGGGCTGGTTGCACCGGATCACCACGAACCTGTTCCTCGACATGGCGCGGCGCCGTCAGCGCATCCGCTTCGAGGGACTGGCCGACGACGCCGCCGAGCGGTTGCAGGGCCGCGAGCCCACGCCCGCCCAGGCGTTCGACGACACCAACTTCGACGCCGACGTCCAGGCCGCGCTCGACGCCCTGGCTCCCGAATACCGCGCAGCCGTGGTGCTGTGCGACATCGAGGGCCTGTCGTACGAGGAGATCTCGGCGACCCTGGGCGTCAAGCTCGGCACCGTGCGCAGCCGCATCCACCGCGGGCGCGCGCAGCTGCGGGCGGCATTGGAGCACCGGGCACCCTATGGCCGGTCCGACGACCTCGGTCGCCGGGGCGGGCCGCTGGACGAGCCCCAATTGCTGGCCGCCGCGGGGAGGTCCGGGGGGTCCTCTTCCGCGGCGGTACGGGCCGAGGCGGAGAGCGCCTGATCGGGGCGCTCTCCGGAGCCGGCACGGGTACGAGAACAGGAACGACAAGGGAGCCGCGTGAGTTGTCTGGGGGAGCGTCTGACCGCTCTGGTGGACGGCGAGCTGGAGCACGACGAGCGTGACCGGGTGCTCGCCCACCTCGCGGGATGCGCGCCATGCCGGGCCGAGGCCGACACGCTGCGCCGGTTGAAGAACCGGCTGCGCGGTCTCGGCGGCCTGCCGCCCGTCGAGACCGGCGACACCCTGCCGACCAGCGACTTCATGACGAGGCTGCGGTCGATGGGCGAGCCGGAGGCTCCGGTGCGGGCCCCGGCGCCGCGTCGTCCCGCCGCGCCCCAGCCCCGCGTGGGCCGCCCGCGCGACAACCGTCCGGCGGCACGGGCCTCGGCCACGCGCCGCGCCGCGGCCGCCGTCGCCCCCGGCCGCCGCTGCCTCGCCGTCGGCGCCGCCACGCTCATGCTCGGGCTCGGCGCCGCCTCCTACGCCGCGGGCGGACGGGAGGACGAGCCGAGCGTCAGCCCCGCCTTCGAGCAGTTCGCGGTCGAGCACGCCCTCACCACCGGTGACGTCCCCATGACCGATCCCGTGGACGACCCCGCCCCCGTCCCGGTCGCACCGGAGCCGTGACCGGCGGGCCGACCCACCGAGCCCGCGCACGCGCCCTGACGGCGGGCACCGTGGCCGGTGCGCTGGCACTGGCCGCCGCGCTCGCGGGCGACGCCTACGCCTCCCGCCGGGTCCGCAGCGACCCCGAGGCGCTGCGGCTGCTGCGCGCCGCCGCCGACGCGGCACGGCGCGTCCCGTTCGACGGCAGGCAGTTCCTCACCACCCGCAACCGGAGCGGGTCGACCACCTCGACGCTGCGGGTGGCGCACCGGCCCGGCGACGGCACCTACTTCGACCCCGGCCCGCAGGCACCGGCGCTGCGCACGCGCGGCACGTCCGCCGAGGTCCGCAGCCTGCCCAGCTACCGGCCCGACGACCCGACGGCCTTCACCGCCGCGGCGCTCTCGCTGCTGGCGGGCAACTACGCGCTCCGGCGCGGCGACGCCTCGACGGTCTGCGGGCGCCGGGCCCGCATCGTGGAGGCCAGACGGCCCGACGGCACCGCGGCGGGGCGCTTCTGGATCGACGACGACACCGGCCTGATGCTCCGGCGCGAGCTGATGGACGCCCACGGGCGCCCCGTCTCGTCCTCGGGGTTCAGCGAGGTCCGCGTGTCCCGTCCCGCGGACGGGCGCGACGCGGTCGCGTTCTCGGGGTCCGCGCCGTCCCGTCCGGCGGCGGCCCCGTGGTCCGACCGGCTGGAGGCCGCCGAGCTGGCGGAGCTGCGCGAGCGCGGCTGGCGCTTCCCCGACACGCTCCCGGGGAGCCTCGCCCTCCGGGACGCCCGCCGCCCGTCCCCGGACGACGGCTCGATCCACCTCAGCTACACCGACGGGCTCGCGGCGGTGTCGGTGTTCGTCCAGCGGGGCGGGCTCGACGAGGGCCGGCTGGCGGGCTGGCGGCGGTCCACGGTCGCCGGCCGGACGGTGTATCGGCGCGACTCCCTCCAGCACTGGCTGGTGTGGTCGGGAAATGGACAGGTTTATACCGTCATGACCGATGGCCCGGCTGACCGGGTGGAATCGGTGGTCAAGGGCCTTCCCGGGGGCGGAAGCGGCTTCTGGGGTCGCTTGGGCAGGGGCTTCCGCAGGCTAGGGTCTTGGGTTAATCCGTTCGCATGAGGGGTCTTACGCTCACCACACGCCTGGTTGGGCACGATGAGCACGGATAAGAGATCCGCGCTCGCTGGGAGATGGGGATGACGGAAGAGAACCGCCGGCCGGGCGAGACGCTGCCGCAGGACGATGATCTCGTCCCCGGCTTCGGGCCGGAGCGGCAGGAGGGGGCCCGCGCCGAGGACGACGACGATCGCACGCCGTCCGAGGACGACCGCCCGCTGCCGCAGGACGACCCGCCGGGCGACAGCCTCGACCATCCGGTCGTGCTGGAGGTCCCGGCCGAGGGCGACCGGCAGGTCGCCGGGTTCGCGCCGCCCGACTACCTCGACGACGACCGCGGGGCCGACCTGGTCAAGCCCCCGGTCACCGCCACCGACCGGCCCCTCGTCGAGTCCCCCGAGCAGGGGCGTCCTCCGCGTCCCGGCTTCGCGCCTTACGGGGGCGAGGCCCCGGGCATGGGCAGCCCGCCCCCGGCTCCTCATGGCCCGCCACCGCAGGGATCTCCCTACGGGTGGCCCGCCCACCACTCGCAGCAGCCTCCGCCCGCGCCCCCCGGCCCGCCCATGGGCGGCGGGCCGCCTCCGATGGGCCCGCCGCCCATGGGACGTCCCTACGGCCCGCCGCCCCCCGGTGGCGGTCCCAACTGGGCCCCCGTCCCCGGCGCGCCCGCCTCGTACTCGCGCGGCGCCCCCAGCACGGGAATGCTCGTCGTCCTCGCGCTCGTCGTCGCCCTGGTGGCCGGCGGCGTCGGCGCGGGCATCACCGCGCTGGCCTCCGGCTCCGATGACGAGCCGTCCAGCGTCAGCCTCGGCGGCGACGACAGCTCGGGCTCCGGCCCGGCGGCCAAGAACCGCCCGCCGGACTCTGTCGCGGGCGTCGCCCAGAAGGTGCTTCCCAGCGTCGTGAGCATCCGTGTGCAGGCGGCGTCCGGCGACGGCGCGGGCGGCACCGGGTTCATCGTCAACGGCGGCTACATCATCACCAACAGCCACGTGGTCTCGGCGGGCGGCGGTGGCGACATCCAGATCGTCTTCAACGACAAGAAGACCGCCACGGCCACGATCAAGGGCAAGGACCAGAACTCCGACATCGCCGTGCTCAAGCCCGAGGGCGGGCACTCGCTGCCCGCGCTGCCGATGGGCAACTCCGACGACCTCGCGGTCGGCGACCCGGTGATCGCCATCGGCTCCCCGCTGGGCCTGCAGGGCTCGGTCACCACCGGCATCGTCTCCTCGGTCAACCGCGCGGTGCCCACCGGCGGCGAGGGCGGCGGCGACGGCTCGGTGCTGAACGCCATCCAGACCGACGCCGCGATCAACCCCGGCAACTCCGGCGGCCCGCTGGTCGACGCCAAGGGCCGCGTGATCGGCATCAACACCGCGATCTACACGCTGGGCGGGCGCTCGCTCGGCGGCGAGACCCAGAGCGGCAGCATCGGCCTGGGCTTCGCCATCCCGGTCAACCAGGGCAGGCGGGTCGCCGAAGAGATCATCAGGGGCGGCGTCGCCCGCCGCGCCCAGATCGGCATCGGGATGGACCAGCGCTTCCCCGGCCCGGGCGTCCGGATCACCGACAAGCAGGAGGGCAGCGTCGCGCCGATCCTCAAGGGCGGCCCGGCGGAGAAGGCCGGGCTCAAGCCCGGCGACGTGATCATCAAGATCAACGACCAGCCGATCGGCAACCCCGCCGACCTGGCCGCCCAGATCCGCAGCCATGCCCCCGGCGACAAGATCAAGGTCACCTACCAGCGCGCGGGCAAGGAGACGGTGGCCGAGGTCGTCCTCGGCGCCGCCAACTGACCTTCAGGTCTCGTTCACGCGGACTGGAGATACGCTTGGGGGACCGGACGAGGTTTGTCCGGTCCCCCCTGGCGCTTGTGTGGAGGACGGGTTGTTCGACGTCGGACTGGGCGAGATGGTCGTTCTCGTCGTGCTCGCCCTGGTGATCTTCGGGGACCGCCTTCCCGAGGTCGCCGGTCAGGCGGGCCGCATGCTGCGCCAGCTCCGCCAGATGGCCAACAGCGCCAAGGCCGATCTCCAGGAGGGCCTGGGGCCGGAGTTCAAGGACTTCGACGTCAACGACCTCAACCCCAAGGCCTTCGTCCGCAAGCACCTGTTCGAGGACGATGACGACGCCGCCCTCAGCCCCAACGGCAACGGCAGCACCTCGCTCTTCGACGACGACGACTCCTTCGCCTCCACCGCCCTCGCCTACGGCGAACGCCCCCCCTACGACAACGAGGCCACCTAGCGGCACAAAGGAAAACGGCCTTGCCCGCAGGGGCAAGGCCGTTTTCCTTTGGCTTACCGGCGCTTCGGGGAGATGCCCAGGGACATTCCGGCCAGGCCGCGGGAGCGGCCGCCGAGGGTGTCGGCGATGGTGCGCAGCTCCTTGGCGGCCTCGGCGTCGGGGTCGGACAGGACGAGCGGCTTGCCGGAGTCGCCGCCCTCGCGCAGGCGCGGGTCGATGGGCACCTGGCCCAGCAGCGGCACGCGGGTGCCCAGCGTCTGGGTGAGCGCGTCGGCCACGCTCTGGCCGCCGCCCGCGCCGAAGATGTCCTGCCGCTCGCCGCAGTGCGCGCAGGTCAGGTACGACATGTTCTCGATCACGCCGACCACCTGCTGGTGGGTCTGGGCGGCGATCGCCCCGGCCCGCTCGGCGACCTCGGCGGCCGCCTGCTGCGGGGTGGTGACGACCAGGATCTCGGCCGACGGCAGCAGCTGCGCGACCGAGATCGCGATGTCGCCGGTGCCGGGCGGCAGGTCCATCAGCAGGATGTCGAGGTCGCCCCAGTAGACGTCGGCGAGGAACTGCTGGAGCGCCCGGTGCAGCATGGGGCCGCGCCAGACCACCGGCTGGTTCCCGGCCGTGAACATGCCGACCGAGATCACCTTCACGTCGTGCGCGGAAGGCGGCATGATCATGTCTTCGACCTTGGTGGGCGCGTGCTCGACGCCCAGCATCCGCGGCACGGAGTGGCCGTAGATGTCGGCGTCGACGACGCCGACCTTGCGGCCCTGCGCGGCCAGAGCGGCCGCCAGGTTGACCGTCACGGACGATTTGCCGACGCCGCCCTTGCCGCTGGCCACGGCGTACACCTTGGTCAGCGAGTTGGGCTTGGCGAACGGGATCTCCTTGGCGGGCTCGCCGCCGCGCAGCTTGGTCTGCAGCGCCTTGCGCTGCTCCTCGCTCATCACGTCCAGCTCGACCTCGACCGAGGCCACCCCGTCCAGCCGGGACACGGCCGCGGTGACGTCCCGGATCAGGGTCTCCTTCATCGGACACCCCGCGACGGTCAGGAAGATGCCGACGCTGACCACGCCGTCCGACGCGATGTCGACGTTCTTGACCATGTCGAGCTCGGTGATGGGCTTGCGGATCTCAGGATCGTTCACCGTGGCGAGCGCCTCGGTCACCTGCTCGGTCGTCAGCTGGGAGGACATGACTCCATGGTATGGACTCCGGGAGCCGATTCGTTAACCCGGGGCTAGGACGGCTTGCGCCCGGCGTCCAGCTCCTTGATCAGCTGCTGGAGTTCGGAGCGGAGGAAGTCGCGGGTCGCGACCTCGCTGACCGCCAGCCGCAGCCCGGCGATCTCCCGGGTGAGGTACTCGGTGTCGGCGATCGTGCGCTCGGTCTTGGTCCGGTCCTGCTCGTACTGGACGCGGTCGCGGTCGTCCTGCCGGTTCTGGGCGAGCAGGATCAGCGGGGCCGCGTAGGACGCCTGCAGCGACAGCATCAGCGTCAGGAAGATGAACGGATAGGGGTCGAAGCGCAGCGAGGAGGGCGCCGTGAGGTTCCAGATGATCCACACGGCCACGAAGAAGGTCATGTAGACCAGGAACCGGGCCGTCCCGAGGAACCGGGCGATCCGCTCGGAGATCCGGCCGAACGACTCGGGGTCGTAGTGGGGCCGCGGCAGCAGCGCGCGGCGGGTCTCGCGCGGCTGGTCCAGCCGGGCGCCGATCACCCGCTCGGTTCCGATCCGTCCGGTCATGACGTCCCTCCGGCGGCCCGCAGGGCCTCCTCCTCGGGGTCGGCCGCCTCGGCCTGGGCCTCCATCACGCTCTCGCGCCAGTCGTCGGGCAGCAGATGGTCGAGCACGTCGTCGATGGTCACGGCGCCGAGCAGATGGCCGTTCTCGTCCACGACCGCGCCCGCGACCAGGTTGTAGGTGGCCAGGAAGGTCGCCACCGCCTCCAGCGACATGGTGGGACGCAGCGGGTCGAGCTCGGAGTCGACGATCCCGCTGACCAGGGTCGGCGGGGGCTCGCGCAGCAGCCGCTGGAAGTGCACCGTTCCAAGGAAACGGCCCGTCGGCGTCGCCGTCGGCGGCCTGCACACGTACACCTGCGCCGCCAGCGCCGGGTTCAGATCGGGGTTGCGGATGTTGGCCAGCGCCTCGGCCACGGTCGCGTCGGGCGGCAGCACCACCGGATCGGTGGTCATCATGCCGCCCGCCGTGTCGTCCTCGTAGGTCAGCAGCCGCCGCACCGGCGCCGCCTCCTGCGGTTCCATCAGCGTCAGCAGCCGCTCGCGCTGCTCGGTGGGCAGCTCGCCCAGCAGGTCGGCCGCGTCGTCGGGGCCCATGGCCTCCAGGACGTCGGCGGCCCGGTCCACCTCCAGCTTGCCGAGGATCTCGATCTGGTCGTCCTCGGGCAGCTCCTCCAGGACGTCGGCCAGCCGCTCGTCGTCCAGGGCCCGCGCGACCTCGGCCCGGCGCTTCTCCGACAGCTCGTGGACGATGCCCGCCAGGTCGGCCGGCTTCATCCGCTCGAACGCCGCGATCAGCCCCGCCGCGCCCTGCCCGTGCTCGACCGCCGAGAAGCCCTCGACCGCGTCCCAGTCGACGACGAAGATCTCGCCGCGGCGGCGCAGCCCCCGGTTGCCCATCCGGCGCACCGCCACCTTGTGCACCAGCCAGTCGCGGGTGCGCGTCGGTTCCATCGCCACGTCCACCACGGTCACCGCGTCGCCGGACTCGGCCAGCTTCACCGTCCGGTCGAGCATCTCGCCGATCACCAGGGTCTCGGACTCGCGCTGGGAGAACCGCCGCACGTTCAGCCGCCCGTCGAACACGATCGCGTCCGCCTCGATCACCGTCACCCGCGTGATCGGCAGGAAGACCGGACGGCGCGGCGACACCTCGACCACCAGCCCCAGCACGCGCGGCGGCCGCGCGCCGAGCCGCAGCGCCACCACCACGTCGCGCACCCGTCCGACCTGGTCGCCCGCCGGGTCGAACACCGCGATCCCGGCCAGCCGCGCGATGAACACCCGGGACGGAGCTCCGCTCATGAGGGGGAGGTTACCCGCGATCATGGGACTCATGTCGAGGGCATGGGAGGGGGCCCAGAACCGGATTCCGCACCCGGGTGAGATGCTCTTGACCATGGACGATGACGCCGATGTGGTCTTCCAGGACTATCGGAACCTGCTGTTCTCGGTGGCGTACCGGATGCTCGGGAGCGCGGCCGACGCCGAGGACGTCGTCCAGGACGCCTGGCTGCGCTGGTCGGTCGGTGACCGATCCGGTGTCGCCGACCCCAAGGCGTACCTGGTGCGGATCACCACCAACCTCGCGCTCGACCGGCTGACCTCCGCGCGCGCCCAGCGCGAGACCTACGTCGGGCCCTGGCTGCCCGAGCCGATCATGACCTCCCCCGACGTCGCCGACTCCGCCGAGCTGTCGGAATCGGTGTCGATGGCGATGCTCGTCGTGCTGGAGTCGCTCAGCCCCCTGGAGCGCGCCGTCTTCGTCCTCAAGGACGTCTTCGGCTTCCCCTACGCCGAGATCGCCCGGGCCATCGACCACTCGGAGGTCTCGGTCCGCCAGCTCGGCACCCGCGCCCGCAAGCACGTCGAGGCGCGCCGTCCCCGCTTCGAGCACGACCGCGAGGTGCGCAAGGCCGCCACCGACCGCTTCCTGGAGGCGACGCTCGGCGGTGACATCAACCAGCTGATGGAGATCCTGGCCCCCGATGTGACGCTCTGGACCGACGGTGGCGGCAAGGTCCGCGCCGCACTGCGTCCCATCTACGGCGCCGACCGCCTGGCCCGCTGGCTCGCCGGCGTCTCCGGCACCGCCTACGCGGGCGTCGAGCCGGCGGACATGCGCTTCCGCCGCCTCGCACTCAACGGCGAACCCGCCCTGGTCATCGACGGCCCCGACGGCCCGATCGGCACCTTCACCGTCGACATCGACGCCGAGGGCCGCGTGGCCGCCGTCCGCGCGGTGGCCAACCCCGACAAACTCCAGGCCCTGGCCAAGGGCACGGTCCTCACGATGTGACCCCGGCGGGCGGCTAGCGGTCGACCTTGCGGCGCTTGCCGCCGATGAGGCGGGGCGGGGTTCCCGCGGTCGTGGCGGGCGTCGGGACGGGACGGACGCTGGCGTAATCGCCGGAGTAACCTCCGGGCTGCTCGGAGACGTCGTCGGTCGGGCTGAGCCTGACCAGGTACGACTCGGTTTCCCAACGCTCGACCTGGCCCGCGTAGGAAGACGAGTTCAGCCTGTCCTTGGCCAGGAGCGGCGTCACCTCGTCCCACAACTCGGTGCCCGGTTCCACCCGGGTGCAGGCGGCGACGAAGGTGACGAGGCGTCCGCCCTTGTCCTTGCTGCGCAGCGTCACCGTGACGCGCTCGGCCTCGGGGAGCCCGGGGAGGGGCTGCTCGCCCTCGCCGCCCGTCAGGACGTACGCCGCGCCGTCGTGCCAGACATGCCACGCCGCGCGGGGCTGCGGCAGGTCCGGCAACGCCAGCCACAGCAACCCGGACTTCTTGGCGGCCTCTTCGATCAGCTCCCGCATACAAGCACCATGCCACACCGGCGGTTAGGCTGCGGCGCATGCGTTCGCGACGTACCACCCTCGCGGTGCCGGGGAGCAACCCCCGCTTCATCGAGAAGGCCCAGGGGCTGCCCGCCGACGAGATCTTCCTGGACCTGGAGGACGCCGTCGCTCCCGCCGCCAAGCCCGAGGCGCGCAAGCGCGTCGTCGCCGCGCTGAACGAAGGCGACTGGACGGGAAAGGTCCGCGTCGTCCGGGTCAACGACCTGGCCACCCCGTGGACCTACCGCGACGTGATCGACGTCGTCGAGGGCGCCGGACCCAACCTCGACTGCCTCATGCTCCCCAAGGTGCGGGACGCGTCCCACGTCCAGTGGCTCGACCGCCTTCTCACCCAGATCGAGCAGGCGATGGGCTACGAGGTGGGCCGCATCGGCATCGAGGCGCAGATCGAGGACGCGCGCGGCATGACCGCCATCGACGCCATCGCGGCGTCCTCGCCCCGCCTGGAGACCCTGGTCTTCGGCCCCGGCGATTTCATGGCCTCGCTCAACATGAAGACGCTGGTGGTGGGGGAGCAGCCACCCGGCTACACCGAGGGCGACGCCTACCACTACATCCTCATGCGGATCCTGATGGCCGCCCGCGCCCATGACCTCCAGGCCATCGACGGGCCGTACTTCAACGTCCGGGACGTCGACGCCTTCACCCGGGTGGCGGAACGGTCGGCCGCACTGGGCTTCGACGGCAAGTGGGTGCTGCACCCGTCCCAGGTCGAGGCGGGCAACAAGGTCTTCTCCCCGGCCCAGGACGACTACGACCACGCCGAGCTGATCCTGGACGCCTACGAGTACTACACGACGGTCGAGAAGCGCGGCGCCGCCATGCTCGGCGACGAGATGATCGACGAGGCGTCCCGCAAGATGGCGCTGGTCATCGCCGCCAAGGGCCGCGCCGCCGGGCTGTCGCGCACCCGCTCCTTCGAGCCGCCCGCCTGAGCGGAGCCCGCCCCCGCCCCCGGATGTTCGTGCCTGCCGGGAGTCGCCGGGCACGTACGATTCGTTCGACCAGACGAAGTGTCGAGTATGGGGGTGCGCGTGTCGGATCCGGCTGACGTGAACGGCTGGGCTCCGCCCGACCCCGGAACACCGTCCACCCCTAGCGCCCACAACCCACCCCCACCCGAACCGCAAGACCCGCCCCCGTACGCCGCCGAGCCCCCCGCGCCGTATGCGCCGTATGCGCCGCAAGGCTCCACACCGTCCGGACCGCAAGACTCGGGACCGTACGCCACGCAAGGCTCCGGGCCGTATCCCCCGCATGGGACTGCGCCGTCCGGGCCGCAAGGCTCTGGGCCGTACGGGACGCAGGGCGGGCCGGTGTATGGCGAGGCGCAAGCCTCTGGGGCCTACCAGACGGGGCCGTACCCGGCGCCTCATGACACTGGTAGGTATCCGGTGGCCCAGGGGCCCGCGCCTCACCCCTACGCGTACGGGGCGCCTCCGCAGAAATATGGGCCGCCCATGGCGCCCGGTTACCAAGGCTTCCCCGGGTATGGAGCTCCGCCCGAGAAGGGGCCCTGGACGGTGCCGACCCCGGAGGGGCGGCCCTACCACCAGATGGCGCGGTCGCGGGCGCATCGCTGGTGGCGCCCGGTGGCCGGGACGCTCGTTCTCATGGTCGGCGGCCTGTCGGCCGTGATCGTCGTGTTCCTGGTCGGGATGATCGTGAACGCGATCGTGACGGGGGAGCTCCCCGAGGAGCAGGCCGGCGACCGGTTCTTCCCCAATTCCACCGCCGACCTTGCCTTCAACCTCGTCTCGCTGGCCGTCTTCCTGCCGATCACGATGCTGGTGGCGGTCTGGCTCCAGCGGCGCCGTCCCGGCACGCTCTCGTCGGTGGCCGGACGCCTGCGCTGGCGCTGGATGCTGGTCTGCTCGGGGCTCGCGGTCCTCTTCTGCGCCGTGGGGTTCGGCACGTCCCTGCTGGCGGGGATGTTCGTGGAGGACACCTCGTCCGGCGACGAGCACTGGGTGGGCTGGGGCACCTTCCTCACGGCCGCGCTGGTGATCGTCGCGCTGGTGCCGTTCCAGGCCGCGGCCGAGGAGTACGTGTTCCGCGGCTGGCTCCTGCAGGCGATCGGCGCGTGCACGCTGGAGAACCGCACCGGGCGCTGGGGACGGGCCTTCAGCGTCGTCTTCCGGACGCCCTGGCCCGCCATCGTCGTGCCGTCCGCCCTGTTCATGGCGGGCCACGGCTACACGGGCTGGGGGATGCTCGACATCTTCGCCTTCGGCGCGCTGGCGGGCTGGCTGGCGGTGCGCAGCGGCGGGCTTGAGGCGTCGATCGCCGTCCATGTCTTCAACAACCTGATGGCGTTCCTCCTCCCGGCGGCCGTGGGCGAGCTGGACATCGAGCAGGGGGACGTGCCGTGGCAGGTCGTCCTGGCCGATCTGGCTCCGATGGCGCTCTACGGGCTCGCGGTGGTGTGGCTCGTGCGGCGCATGAAGATCCAGACCGTCACCTCAGGGGAGAAGCCGTCCCCCGGGGAGGAGCCCCCAGCCGTCGAGCGCGTCGAGCAGCCCTGGGGTAGTGGGCAGAGCGCGTAGTTCGGCGCCGTCCACCCAGCGGGCCTCCGCCGCGTCGTCCCCGGCCGTCAGGACGCCGCCTATGACCGTCGCGACATAGTCATATATCTCGTAGCTGAGATCGTTCTGGCCGGGACGTTCGACCATCCCGGCCAGGGCGCCCACGGCCACGTCCAGGCCGGTCTCCTCGCGCAACTCCCGGACGACCGCCGCGGCATCGCTCTCGCCCGCTTCGACCCGTCCGCCCGGAATCGACCACAGGCCCTCGGACGGCGGGCGTCCGCGCCTGATGACCAGCAGCCGGCCGCCCTCGTCACGGACGATCCCACCCACGCAGCGGATACGCATGACCCAATTTTGACTTCTTTTCATACGGGGCGACCAGCCAGAACTTGACGTCACGCGCTATGTCACAGACTGTTGGTAACCATGAGGGCGGAGCCCACCTGCCCGCGCTGTGGCGGGAAGACGCGCGCGCCCAGCCTCTGGTCGAGCGACTGGAGCTGTGCGGTGCACGGAGCCGTGTTGCCCAGGCAACCCTCCAGCAGCCCGAGCCCGGACGGGCTCGCCTATGTCCTGCGTGACGCCCGCGTCCCCGTATGGGTCCCCTGGCCGCTGCCGCTGGGCTGGCTCGTGACCGGATTCGCGACCGTCGGCGACGACCGCAGCGGTGCCCGCGCCTGCGCCGTCGCGGTGTCGGGCCCCGGGTTGCTCAGCGGTCCCGCCGACATGCTGCTGATCGCCGAGGAGCCGGGCATCGGCTTCGGCGCCTACTACACCGGCCTGGACGGCCCCGACCCCGGCGAGGGGTTCGGCGGCTGCTCCCCGCACGTCAAGCTGGAGATCGCCGGAGCGACGGCCAGTTCGGGGCACTCCGTCCCGATGTGGGCCGTCGAATCCAAGCCCGACCGCGCCGTCTACGCGGGCGAAGCCATGGGCAACTGGCTGTGGGCGGTCCTGTGGCCCGCCGAGGCGGGCGTTCTCCTGCTGGAACGCCCCCATCTGGTCGACCTGCGCGAGCCCGGCATGGAGCTCGATCTGCCATACGGGGCCTACAGCCCACGCTTGGACGACTGAGAGGCCTGGTAATAACGGGGGATGCGGATCGACCTCCACTGCCACAGCGACGTTTCCGACGGCACTCGTCCGCCCGCCGAAGTGATGCGCCGGGCGCGCGCCGCCGGGCTCGACGCCGTCGCCCTCACCGACCACGACTCCTTCGGGGGCTGGCAGGAGGCCGCGGCCGCCCTGCCCGAGGGGCTGACGCTCGTCCCCGGCATCGAGCTGTCGTGCAAGCACCGCGGCGACAGCGTCCACCTGCTCGGATACCTCTTCGATCCCGCCGAGCCCGAGCTCGCCACCGAGCTGACCCGCATCCGCGACGACCGCGTGATCCGTGCCCGGACGATGGTCGACCGCCTCCGGACGTTCGGCGTGGACATCACCTGGCAGCGCGTCCGAGAGATCGCCAAGGGCGAGGCCGTCGGCCGTCCCCACGTGGCCCAGGCCATGGTCGAGGCGGGCGCCGTCCAGACCGTCGACGAGGCGTTCACCCGAGACTGGATCGCCCCCGGGGGACGTGCTCATGTCGACCGCTACGCTCTCGACCCGGAACGAGCCGTCCAGCTCGTCCGCGGAGCCGGGGGAACCTGCGTCCTCGCCCACCCCCGCGCGGGGCGGCGCGGCTACGTCCTCAAGGACGCCGTCATCGAGCGCCTGGCCGCCGCCGGGCTCACCGGAGTCGAGGTCGACCACCCCGACCACGCCCCCGAAGACCGTGCCCACCTGCGAGAACTGGCGGGCTCCCTCGGGCTGGCCGCCACCGGGTCCAGCGACGACCACGGCGCGCTCACCGGCGACCGCCTCGGCTGCGAGACGACCTCGCCCGCCGCCTACGAGGCTCTTCTCGCCGCCTCGACCGGCGCGTCCCCGGTAACGATCAACGAGACGGACCACGGGGTGGGCGGGGCGCGGTAGGGTGCCATGCGTGGACGCGCGCATCGAACAGGTGGTGACGACGGGGAAGTTCACCCTGGACGACACCGAGTACGACGTCGAGAACAACACCTACATCGTCGGTGACGACGACGAGGTCATCGTGATCGACCCGGCGTACGACGCCGAGACCATCCTCAAGAAGGTCGACGGCCGCGAGGTCATGGCCGTCATCCTCACCGACGGCAACGAGCACCGCCTCAGCGTGGTCCTTGAGGTCGCGGCCGCCGGGGAGGAGGACGAGGAGAACTGGGCGCCCGTCGCCCTGCACCGCTCCGACCGCCTCCTGTGGCGCGACTACTTCGGCCGCCTCGCCCGCGAGGAGGACGACGAGGACGACGCCAAGGCCCTCAAGTCGCTGGAGCCCGACATCTGGCTCGAGGACGGCGGCGTCTTCGAGATCGCCGGAGCCCAGCTCGACGTCATCCACACCCCGGGCCACACCCCCGGCTCCATCAGTGTGATCAGCGAGCAGCTGGAAGCCCTGTTCTCCGGCGACACCCTGCACCGCGGCCGTCCCGGCTCGATCGGCGGCGTCTACGAGAACCTGCGCAAGCAGCTCGACTCCATCGGCATGCTGCTGACCCCCCTCCCCAAGGACCTGCGCGTCCTGCCCGGCCAGGGCGAGGAGACCACGGTCGGCGAAGAGGACGCCCGCTGGGAGAGCTGGGGCTCGCTGGCGACCGACGAAGACTGAGCGCGGTGAGGCGGCGGAGCCGCGACCATGCCTGCTGAACAGCTCGGCTTCGAGGGAATGCCGCGGCGCCTGTATACCTGCACGCCGTCCAGGCTGAACACCTGGCTCGACTGCCCCCGGCGCTACCGGATGACCTATCTCGACCGTCCGGCCCCGCCCAAGGGCGCGCCCTGGGCCCACAACAGCGTGGGCGCGAGCGTCCACAACGCCCTGGCGGCCTGGTGGCGCCTCCCGCTGGCCGAACGCACCACCGAGATGGCCGGAACCCTGCTCATCCGCGGCTGGCTCACCGAGGGCTTCCGCGACGACGCCCAGTCCGCCGCCTGGCGCGACCGCGCCCGCGGCATGGTCGAGCGCTACGTCGACCGCCTCGACCCGTCCGACGAGCCCATGGGCGTCGAACGCACCGTCGCCACCCGCACCGACAAGATCGCCGTCTCCGGCCGCATCGACCGGCTGGACGCCCGCGACTCCGAACTCGTCGTCGTCGACTACAAGACCGGCCGCCACATCCTCACCGCCGACGACGCCAGAGGCTCCCTGGCCCTGGCCCTCTACGCCATAGCCGCCTCCAGGGTCCTGCGCCGCCCCTGCCACCGCGTAGAGCTCCACCACATGCCCACGGGCGAGGTGGCGGCCTGGGACCACACCGACGAGTCCCTGGCCCGCCACCTGAGAAGAGCCGAACAGATAGCCGCCGAGGCCGCGGCCGCCGACGAGGCCTACAAGACCCGCCTCAAGGTCCCCAAGCCCCGCACCGGCGAGCCGGGACCGGTCGACCACACCCCGTACGACGAGGTCTTCCCTCCCACCCCCAGCAACCTGTGCTCCTGGTGCGACTACGCCCGCCACTGCCCCGAAGGCCAACAGGCAGCCCCCCGCAAGGACCCCTGGTCAGCCCTGACCGCCGCCGAAGCCGCCGAGAACTCCTGACCCAGAGCTCAATCCCAGTGGCCGTGTCGATTCTCAGGTGGCTGTCGGCGATCTGCGCGAAGCGACGCCACCCCGATAGAGCACACAAGGGTCTCGCTGGCGCGGGAGACTCCAGCGTATGAAGACGTCACCATCGCCGGTTCGGATCGGCGTTCTCGTTCCGCTCACCCGGCCCGGCTGGGTGGAGGCGGGACGGCACCTGCTCGCCGGGCTGGAGCTGGCCGCTCGCGAGGTCAATGCCACCGGCGGTATCGCCGGACGTCCACTTGAACTGGTGGTCAGGGACACCGCCGCCGATCCGCGGAAGGCGGCGGCGGCCGTGGACGAGCTGGCTCGCCTCGGCGTGGTCGCCCTGGCGGGGGAGTACCACAGCGTCGTCGCTCGGGCCGCCGCCGCGAGGGCCGACGCCGTCGGCCTGCCGTTCCTCTGCTCGTCGGCGGTTCTCGACGCGCTCACCGACCAGCCGACCGAATGGGTCGCGCGGCTGGCTCCGGCGCAGTCGCACGGCTGGCGGATCTTCGCGGACTTCCTCCTCGGCGCGGACCACGGCCGCATCGCCGTGGCGGCCCAGCCGAGCGTCTACTGGTCGTCCGGTACCCGCATTCTGCGCGACCGCCTCGCTCCACATGGCGGCACCGTCGTCGAGTTCGACATGGGCACGCTCACCCCCGCAGCCCTGTGCGACGCGCTGGCCGCTGAGCGTGCGACGGCGCTTCTGCTCTTGGTCGGCACTCCGGAACCGGCGGTGTCGATCGTCAGGTCCGTCCGCCGCGACCCGCGCCTGGCCGGGGTCCTGATCGGTGCTCCGGCCGGGCAACCGGAGTTCGCCGGATGGACGAAGGCGCTGGGCGACGACGGCGCCGCGATCCCGTTCCTGCGCTACCTGCCCGACCGCCTCAGCCCCCTGGGCACGCGAGTCGAGACGGCGCTTCGCGAGCAACTGGCCGAGGCGCCCTCCTTCGTCGCCTTCGAGGGCTACGACACGGTCGCCGTCCTCGCGGACGTGCTGCGTTCCCACGGCACCGACCGGACGCGCCTCTCCGAGTCCTGGCCCCGTGTCGCAGTCCAGGGCACCCGGGGGGAGATCCGGTTCTCCCGCGCACCGGGCATCGACGTCTGGCAATGGACCTGGCCGCCCGTCCAGGTCGTCGACCGAGACCCGGCACAACCCGATCACTTCCGAATCCTGCACAGCGGTTAGAAAGCCAGACGTCTCTGTCCGAGCGGGCGCTGGTCGCCCGCTCGGACAGACGGTGGTGAGGGCCGTGGCCTTCGGGATCAGCCGAGCAGGAAGGTCTTCGCCTGGGCGGCCACCGGCTCGGGGGCCATCCAGAAGGCGGAGTGGTCCTGGTCGGGGAGGGTGAGGACGGTGACGTTCGGCAGGAGAGCGGCCAGGGCGTGGGCGCCCCGGCGGATGAACTCCTCGCCTTCGCTGCCCACGGACACGGCGATCGGCGCCTCGATCGTCCAGCGGTCGGTGGGCAGCGGGGTGCCGTCCTGGAGATCGGCGAGGGTCCGGGCGTCGTAGGCGTAGGTGTGGGCGTACTTGGCCATGAGGTCCCAGGACGGGTCCTGCTTCATCATCGGGATGTACTCGGCGGGGACGCGGATCATCTCGGTCATGAAGTACTCGACGGCCTCGCTGCGCTTGCCCGCCGCGACCAGGGCCTCCAGGGTTTCGACGTAGCCGGTGGGGGCCGGGGGGCGAGAGTCGTCGACGATGAAGGACGGCTCGTAGAGGTAGACCCCCGTCACCTTGTCGCCGAGTGCGGAGGCCGCGTCGAGGGTGAGGCCGGAGCCGCCGGAGCCGCTGGTCAGGGCCGCGGTGCCGCCCGCGACGTCGATCAGGGCGGCGATGTCCTCGATCTCGCGCGCCGGGTCGTAGGGCTGCGGGTCACCGCTGCCGCCGCGGCCGCGGCGGTCGAAGCTGATCACGGTGAAGTCGCGGGACAGGGCCTTGGCCAGGCCCGCGACGCCGGTGTGGTCCTCGGCGACGTTGCTGACCACGATGATGGCGGGGCCCGAGCCGGTCTTCTCGTAGGCGATGGTGGTGCCGTCGGCGGAGGTGAGGGTGTCCATGATGGTTTCTCCTTCGGAATTCGGGTCGTTCAGGAAGTTGTCGAGCCGGTCGAGGGCCTCGGCGTAGCCTTCGGCCATCTGGAGTTCGACCGCACGCTGGAGCGCTCGGTCGTCGGGGAAGGTCGCCGCGACGTCCACGGTGCAGCCGGTTCCGGCCGGGGTGAAGGTGACGGCGGTCGGGAAGTCGCCCGTGTTGTCGGACTGCCACGCTTCGTCGGCGAAGGCGGCGTTGTAGTGCAGTTCGGCCCGGGCGACGACCGCGTTGTAGGTGGCGACGTTGCGGACCGGCGCGGACGACTCGTCCGCGGGTGCGATCTGGAACCGCCAGCGACCGCCGGGACGCACGTCCATCTCGTACACGGTCGCGGCCCAGCCTTCGGGGCCCCACCAGCGGCTGATCGCCTCGGCGTCGGTCCAGGCCCACCACACTCGGTCGACTGCGGCGGTGTAGGTGCGGCGGATATGAAGGGTTCTGCTCGGCTTGTCGATCACGATGCCGTCCATGCTCAAGCTCCGTTCTGGTCGTCGCGGACGCGGTCGTCGTCGAGGAAGGATCCGAGGCGGTCCATCCGCTCCGACCACAGGACGGCGAATCCCCGCACCCAGTCGCTCAGCTCGCGCATCGCTTCGGGGTGCAGCCGGTAGATCCGCTGCTGGGCCCGCTTGGTCGCCTCGACCACGCCCGCCTCGGCGAGCAGTCGCAGATGCCGGGACACCTGCGGCTGGCCCAGCCCCAGCGCGTCGACGATCTCGCCGACCGGCCGCGGGCCGTCCTTGAGCAACTCGACGATCCGGAACCGGTTCGGCTCCGAGATCACCGTCAATCGCTGCTGCACGTTGTTGGCCACACCCAGAACATACATGCTCGTGTATATACACACAAGTGCATGTACAAAATTCGTGGTCAGGACGCGGATCGGCCGCCTCCGCCGGGGGCGGGGCGGCCGATCGAACCTTGACGAACCAGGGGCCTAGCGGAGCGGAGCCGTGGTCACCCGGGGCCAGCGGCGGGGGTCTCGCAGGCCGTAGAGGCCGCGGGAGAGGTCGTAGCCCTCGGCCGACAGGCGGGTGCGGGCTCGTTCGAGCATGTCGCGGGTGGGTTTGGCGAACGAGTGGTCGTGCAGGCGTTCGGGCACCGCGTTCATCGCGGTGCGGAACGTGCGCAGGGCGGCCGTGACGGCGGGCTGGGGGACCTCGGGAAGGGCGCCGTAGAGCTTGCGGGCCCAGTCGGGGAGGGAGTAGTAGCACAGGGCGCCGAAGGGGAAGTAGCCCGGCTTCCCCGGGGAGAGGTAGCGCAGGTTACCGGGGAGGTTGGGCCACATGAGGAAGCGGACGGTGGCGGCGGCCTCCTCGGTGACGCGCAGGTGGGGGAGCATGCCGGCCATGTAGGCGTCCATCTCGGCGACCGTGCCGGGGATGTCCTCGGCGTGCAGGCCGACGTAGGTGGCGGTGTGGCGCTGCTCGTCGAGGTAGCGGTCGGCCATGGCGCCGGTGAGGGGCAGGCCCGCGCGGCGGGCGACGTCGAGGTAGGACGAGACCTCGGCGCAGTGCACCCAGCGCAGCAGTTCGGGCTGGTCGAGGCGCTCGGTGCGGCCCGTGTCGTGGTTGTGGATGCGCAGGCTGCGATGGATGGCGCGGACGCGCGCGGCCAGCTCCTCGATCTCGGCGGGCGCGCCGAAGGTGGAGACGCCCACGAAGTCGGCGGTGCGCTGGAGACGGCCGAAGGGGTCCTCCTGGAAGTTGGAGTTCTGCCAGACGCCCCACATCGCGACGGGGTGCAGCGCCTGGAGCATGAGGCCGCGGACGCCGCCGACCCACATGGTGCGGTCGATGTGGATGCGCCAGGTGACGCTCTCGGGCGGCTGGACGGTCGCGGGCATGGGAACACACCTCCGTGAGACAAACTACGAAGATTGTGTCACCCAGAGGGAGGTAAGTGCACTCTTATGTGACGGTCATCACCTCAGCGGACCTGCCGCTCGACCCTGTTCCAGAAGTCGGTCAGCGCGCTGGCGGTGGTCTCGGGGGCCTCCACAGCGGGGGAGTGGGCGGCCGACGGGATGACGACCTTGGCCGCGTCGAGCCGGTCGGCCATGACGGCCTGCTCGCGCGGATCCCAGACGTCGTCGTCCTCCCCGTAAAGCACCAGCAGCGGGAGGCCCGTGTCTTCGGCGTGCTTGGCCAGCTCGTCCACGCGGTCGGGGGCGTAGAGGAGCTCGTCGGCCATCGTGACCAGGGCCGTCTCGGAATTGCCGAGCGAGCGTTCGCGCAGGAAGGCGACGATCTCTTCGGGGACGCCGCGCCGCACCGCGTCGGGACCGAGCGTGAGGGCCCAGATCTGGTCCATGCCGAGCTGCGGGACGGCGTCCCGCAGCGTCCGCGCCTTCACCGCGGCCGGCCCGGTGACGCCCGCCGGGCCCGAGCTCATCAGCGTGAACGAGATGGGCACGGCCGACTCGGCCAGCACGCACTCGCGCGTGACCAGCCCGCCGAACGAATGCCCCACCAGGTGGACGGGGTCGGGGCCGAGCGCGTCCAGCAGCGCGGTGATGTCCGCGCCGAGGGCCGCCCGGGTGTAGGCGGACGGGTCGTCCGTCCCCTCGCTCTGGTACTGCCCGCGCAGGTCGATCGCCACCACGCGGCGGCGGGCGCGCGCGAGGGACTGCAGGATCGACAGGAAGTCCTCCTTGCTGCCGGTGTACCCGGGGACGAGCAGGGCCGGACAGCGTTCGGTCACCCCAGATCCCGGTAGCGCCTCCAGAGCCGCGAAGCGTCCGCGCGGCGTCTCGAGCGTCGTCCGGCGAACGCCGGGGGGCAGGCTCAGGAATCGGGGCGTACTCACAGGTGGCCACCATACTAAAATGTCACCCTCGGACACGGGTGCTGAATTCCGGCTGGTAGCGTCGCCGGGGTGACGGCGATCTCGGCGCACCGCAGGGACGAGACGGGTCTGGCGGGCATCGCGGCGGCGGTCGAGTCCGGCGCCGAATACGTTGAGCTGGACGTTCGGCTCACCGGCGACGGCGTGCTCGTCGTCCACCACGACCGCGCCACCCGCGACGGCATCGCGCTGAGCCGCAGCCCCTACGACCGGCTGCGCGGCGCGGACGGTGGCCCGCTTCCCCGGGTGGACGAGGCCGTCCAGACCATCGCCCCCCGGGCCAAGGGCCACATCGACCTCAAGGAACGCGGCTGCGAGCACGCCGTGGTCGAGCTCGCGCTGGAGGCGTTCGGCGCCGACCGGTTCGTGGTGACGACCCGCGATCTCGTCTCGATCCGGGAGATCAAGAAGTCGTTCCCGCAGGTCAGAACCGCCCTCTCGGTCGGACGCAGCCTCTGGGAGCCCGGCGTGCTCTGCGATCTGGCGCCCGTGCGCCTGCTGCGCTCGTCCGGGGCGGACATGGTCGCGCTCAACTTCCGCATGGCCCGGCTCGGCGTGCTCGGCCAGTGCGCCCGCGCCGGATTCCCCGCGATGGTCTGGACGGTCAACGCCGAGCCCGACATGCGCCGCTTCCTGGGCGACCACCGGGTGGAGGTGCTGGTGACCGACCACCCGGCGGCCGCCCTGCGGCTGCGCGAAGACCCCGTCAGCCGCTGACGCTCGGCTCGCCGTTCTCGATGTGGCCCATCAGCCTGCGCCGGAACGCAGCGTCCCCGGCGGCGGTGACCTCCAGGTCGTACCAGCCCCGCCCGGTCGGCCACTTCACGGTCTTGCTCTGCCCGGCGGCCACCGAGACCTCGCGCGTCCCGTCGCCGTAGGCCAGCGCCTTGATCGTGAACGTGGTCTTCGCCCTGCCCGTGTTGCGCAGCGTGACCAGCAGCTCCCGGCGGTCCGCGTTGGGGGCCGAGGCGACCTCGACGGTGCCGCCGGTCGTCCCGGCGAACTCGCGGCGGAACCCGTTGGGCCCGGTCAGGACGAGCTTGTAGGCGCCGCCCTGGACGGGAATCTCGACCTTCGTGCTCGCGGAGATGTCGAAGTGCCGGGGCTTGGCGAACTCACCCGCATACGGGAACAGCATGTAGTGCACGCTCGCCTTGCCACTGTTGCGCAGGTCGAGTCTGAGCTTCCCGTGGTCCAGCCGGACGTATGCCTCCGGTTGGTAGGGGAGTGGCCGCGCCGGACGCGTCCCCGGCTCCTGGACGGGCAGCTTCTGCTCGGCGGGCGGCTTGGGCGCCCAGCGTCCGGTGAACGGCGGCACCGCTCCCGGCTTGGCCACCGAGGGCGGCCTTCCGGCGCCGCCGAAGTCGAACACCGAGGTCAGGTCGCCCGCGACCGTCCGGCGCCAGGCGCTGATGTCGGGCGCCTGGACGCCCAGCCACCGTTCGGTGAAGCGCACCAGGGACGAGTGGTCGAACACCTGGGAGTTGACGTAGCCGCCGACCGTCCACGGCGACACCACCGTCATCGGGACGCGGAAGCCCAGCCCGATCGGCTTGCCGTCGGCGAGCTCGTCGGGGTGCGCGCCCTCGGGCGGGAGGGGCGGCGGGACGTGGTCGAACAGCCCGTCGTACTCGTCGTAGGTGATGAACAGCGCGGTGGTCGACCAGGTCTCCGGGTCGGAGGCGATGGCGTCCAGGATGTCGTAGGTGATCCGGGCGCTCTGGATCGGCGACGAGGTCGAGGGGTGCTCGCTGTCGGCCGCCGACGGGACGATGTAGGAGACCTTGGGCAGCGTCCCGGCCTTGATGTCGGCCCGGAACGCCGCCGCGAGGCCGCCCGCCGGGCCGCGCCGAACGCCGCGGTCGAACAGGCTCCGCTCGGCCGCCGGGAGCGCGGCGACCTTCTCGTCCAGGCCCTTGAGCATCGCGTCGCGGGTGGCGGCGTCCGCCTTGATCACCGCGTCGTAGAACGCCTGGACGGTCTTGTACTGCGGCGGGACGACCTTCTTGCAGATCGCCTTGAAGGGCGCGTAGAACTCGATGTTGTTGTCTTCGAAGTTGTCCCACTCCTGGTAGACCTTCCAGGAGTGGCCTGCCTTCTCCAGCAGTTCCGCATACGTAGGCCACGTGTAGCCGGGGTGGCTCTGCCCGTAGGCGGCGTTGGTGACGGCCCGCTTCCCGTCCGCCTCGAACCCGGTGTAGCCGGACACGAAGTAGTTGCGGTTCGGGCTCGTCGAGCTGAGCACCGAGCAGTGATAGGCGTCGCAGATCGTGAACGTGTCGGCCAGCTCGTACTGGAGCGGCAGGTCCGTGCGATCGACGTAGTTCATGGTCGCCGGGGTCTTGGCGGGGATCCAGCCGTTGTTCCAGCCGTCGCCCAGCGCCTGCTGCCCGTCGGACCAGCCGTGCGGGAGGCTGGTCAGCCACTGGAGGTCCTTGCCGGCCTTGGCGGCGGCCTCACGCAGGGAGAACGGCAGCACCCGCCCGGTGCCGTGCGGCTGCTCGTACACGGGACGGCCGTCCGGCAGCGTGATCGCGTTGCGGTCGCCGAAGCCGCGCACGCCGCGCAGCATGCCGAAGTAGTGGTCGAAGCTGCGGTTCTCCTGCATGAGGAAGACGACGTGCTCGATCGCCTTCAGCCCGCCGGGACGCACGGGCAGGGCCATGGCCCGGTGCACCGACGGAGGAAGCACCGATACGGCCGCCGCGCCCGCGGCGACGCCGGCGCTCTGCGCGAGGAACCTGCGACGTGAGGGGTCTGTGCTCATGCCGTGCATCTTCGGGGTGACCGGTAACAACCCGACAAACACCCCATGTCACCTGTGCGGCACTCACACCGGCTTGCCTATGACCCCCATAGCCTCCACGGCGCACCGGGTCCGGAAACGGAACAACTGCAAGATCACGACCCCCCAGTCGTGATCTTGCAGTTGCGAGCGCGCCCCACGGGGCGCGCGGGTGTCAGCTGTTCTGCGAGGCCGCGGCTCCGGCGCTCGCGCTCTGGCTCGCCTCGCCCGCGGACGACTTGCCCCCGCGAGTGCGGCGCCGGTTGCGGCTGCGCTTGGGAGCACCGGACTCGGTGCCGTTGCCATCGGTGGCCACGGGCGCCTCGGCCGGAGCGGACTCGGCCGCGCCCGCCTCGACCGGCTTGCCGCCGCGCGTGCGCGAACGCGCGCGCTTGCGGCGCGGCGGACGCTCGCGTTCGCGCTCACGGTCCCGGTCGCGGTCCTTGACCTGGTGGGAGCGGGTCTTGCCGGTCTCGCCGATGTCCTCGAGCTCCTCGGCGTCCAGCCCGGCGCGCTCGCCGCGCTGCTCCTTGGGCAGCTTGCCCTTGGTGCCCGCGGGGATGCCCAGCACCTCGAAGAAGTGCGGTGAGGTGGAGTAGGTCTCCTCCGGCGTGGCGAACGGCAGGTCGAGCGTCCCGTTGATCAGCTTCCAGCGGGTCAGGTCGGACCAGTCGATCAGCGTGACCGCGATGCCCTCCTTGCCCGCGCGGCCGGTGCGGCCGATGCGGTGCACGTAGGTGTCGGCGCTGTCGGGGCACTCGTAGTTGACCACGTGGGTGACGTCGTCGACGTCCAGCCCGCGCGCGGCCACGTCCGTCGCCACCAGCACGTCGATCTTGCCGTTGCGGAAGGCGCGCAGCGCCCGCTCGCGCTGGCCCTGGCCGAGGTCGCCGTGGACGGCGGCCGCGTCGAACCCGCGCGAGGCAAGGTCGGCCGCGACCCGGTCGCAGGCCCGCTTGGTCTGGCAGAACACCATGGTCAGCCCGCGTCCCTCGGCCTGGAGCAGACGGGCCAGCATCTCCGGCTTGTCCATCTGGTGGGCCTGGAAGACGTGCTGGATGACCTGAGGCGTCGCGTCGGACTCGGCGTGCGACTCGGCGCGGACGTTGGTCGGACGGGTCAGGTAGCGCCGCGACAGCGCCACGATCTCGCCGGGCATCGTCGCGGAGAACAGCATCGTCTGGCGCCGGGCGGGGATCCGCTCGACGATCCGCTCGATGTCGGGCAGAAAGCCCAGGTCGAGCATGCGGTCGGCCTCGTCCAGCACCAGCACGCAGACCTCGGAGAGGTCGAGGTGCTTCTGCTTGACCAGGTCGAGCAGGCGGCCGGGGGTGCCGACGACCACGTCGACGCCCTCGCGCAGCGCCTCGATCTGGGGCTCGTAGGCGCGGCCGCCGTAGACCGGCAGGACGCGGGAGCCGAGCTTGCCGCCGGCGACCACCAGGTCGTTGGTGACCTGCAGGGCCAGCTCTCGGGTCGGGGCGACCACCAGGGCCTGGGGCCGCTTGCGTCCGTGCTCGATGCGCTGGAGCAGCGCGGCGCCGAACGCCAGGGTCTTGCCGGTGCCCGTACGGGCCTGGCCGATGATGTCGTGGCCGCCCAGCGCGATGGGGAGGGCGAGCTCTTGGATGGGGAACGCTTCCACGATGCCCTCGGCTGCGAGGGCATCGGCTATCTCGGGTACGACCCCGAGTTCACGAAAGGTAGACAGGGCTTTCAGCCTCCAAGTTGCGGGGTCCTCGCTCCCTCAGGCGGCGCAGCTCCGGGCCATCGGACCACCGCTTCGCGGTGGACAGAGCCCGATTTCAGACGCACATCCGCTGCCGGCCGGGCCGCGTCGCCTGGACGGGCCCGCCGGTCGCTTCCTGTGGCCGCGCGCTCGCGCGGGAGGGACCAGCCGTCGATCAAATTTCTTCGGCGACCGCAGTCAGGGGTTTGAAAGCAGTCACTCGCTGTGGCTGCGTGCGGTCACACTCCGCCACGCAGTGTACCGACCGTTGATTGCATACACCAATAGCCGATCACTGGTCTCAACGTTTCCTGTTTCCGGACTATTCCCTCGGTCCCGGATTCGCGTGTGAGACCGTCAATCCGCCCTGGATGCTGACATCCTGGGACCCGCCCGTTACGGGAGGGGCGTACGAGATGGGACGGACAGGCGTGACTATCAGGGACGTGCTGGTCATCGCGGCCGCGGCGACGATGGCGGCGAGCTGCTCGTCGGGCGGCGAGGCCGACGCCAAGGACCCCGGCAAGGGCCCCGCCGTCGTGACCGACGACACGGCCCGCCCGGACAAGCTCGTCCAGCTCAAGGGCGCCGAGTACGTCAAGGTCTCCGGCCTCCCGGACGCCGCCGCCGAGAAGCGCGTCAACCAGGCCCTGCACGGCCCGATCGACTGGGCCGTCGGCTGGGCGGGCGGCACCCTGCTCCCCGAACAGCGCGCCGAGTGCAAGGGCAAGTCGAGCATCGTCCAGACCAAGGTCCGCTTCGGCCTGCGCAAGCAGCTGGTCTCGACCGCCAACGCGATCCAGATCATCCCCTGCTACGAGGGCGAGGGCGGCCTGCCCACCGTCACCGTCACGGTCGACACCAAGACGGGCAAGGCCCTCACCGCCGACGACGTCTTCGCCCCCAAGACTCTGGAGAAGGACGGCCTCAAGTCCCTCTGGGACAAGCTGTCCGGCCCCAAGGACGACTGGAAGGACTGCGAGCTCGACCCCCTGGACCGCAAGGACTTCTTCCCCGGCAAACGCGACGGCGACCCCATGGAGTCACCCGCCCCCGCCGGCCCCCTCCTCACCCCCCAGGGCCTCGAACTCATCTGGTCCACCACCGGCACCGACTGCAACAATTTCACCTTCACCGCCCCCTACGACAAGATCAAAGACCTCCTTAACCCCACCCTCCACCCCCACCTCCCCACCTCCGGCACCTGACGCCTCGCCCTGCGGCCCCAAGGGGGGTCTGCCAGGAAAGCGGCCTTCCGCTAGGATCCCGGCGATTCCAATAGGTGAGGCGGGGTGGGGCATGACGGTCGTCCGTGTGGTCGCTGCCGGGTTGATGGGTGTGGCCTTCTTCGGGCTGGCCGCCTGCGGCGACGACGGGAAGGACAAGCCCCAGGGCGGCCAGACGCCGCAGAGCCCGGGCGCGCAGCCACCGCGGACATCCCCGCCGTCGCAGCCCTCGTCCGGCGGGACGACCCTGACCGGCACGGGCGTGAAGCTGACCCTCCCGTCCGGCTGGAAGCAGGTCGACCCGACGCAGGACACCTCCGAGGTCGTCACCACGACGTTCGGCGCCACCGGTGAGTTCTCCGAGCTGGTCAAGGAGCTCCAGGGGCAGCAGAAGAAGATGGGCACCGTGTGGGCCCTCGACGGCTCGGTCACTTCGGGCTATGCGCCGCACGTCCAGGCGGGGTGCGACAAGGGTGGGCTCACCGGCGCCTCGCTGGAGCAGCTCAAGCGCAAGCAGAGCACCCTGACCCCCGGTTCCCAGATCACCGATCTCACGGTCGACGGGAAGCCCGGGTTCAAGTCCGTGTACTCCAAGAAGACCAAGACGGCCATGATCGAGGGCAAGTCGATCCGCGTCCCCATCCCGGGTGACCGCTTCTGTTACGTGGAGGTCGAGTCTCTCAAGGGCAAGCTCCCGGCCCAGGCCGACCAGATCCTCGCCTCGTTCAAGGTCACGTAACGCCCTGTTTGGTGTGATTGGGTCAGTTTTGGGTCTCTGGGCCCTGTTCATCCGACTGATCTTCGTGTTTCATTGAGTCGCGCGAAAGTCTCGGACTTCCGCCGGTCGAACTAATGATCTTGACTGGCGGGCGCCCGTCACTTCGGTGCGGCTGGTGATCATTTGGTGGCGGTCCCTCGGAAGTGCTCAAGTCGACAAGTAACCATTCTGTTAACTTTGCTGGCGGTTCGAGGTCGGAGTGTGTCCCGATGTGTCCTTCCCATCGCCCTTCCAGGGATGCCGCCAGGGAAAACGCCGCCCCTAGACTCCCCTGGTCCTGACCGTCTTCTGGCCGTGGGTTCCGTTCCGAACCTTTCTCGTTCCGGGTGCGTCGAAGGTGGTGAAGCGAGAACGGCGTGACCTCCGGCAAACGCCCTTGTGGCGTGCCACGACCGGCGGCTATGGTCATTCCGCCTCGAGAGGGGCTATCTCGCGACCGTTACTCACATTGACTTGACTCGCGGGAACGGGGAGAGGTTGACAGGTGCTGCTTTTGACGCGGCTGGAGCATAGATGACGGCTGTCATGCTCCTTGGCGATTTCTCGCCCACCGGGATCCTGCGTGATGACCTTGTCTTGCGCTTCAATCCGGCCGTCGGCGAGCACCCCACGCACGTTTTCATCGACTGGGTGGGCAGCGCACTGCGGGAACGTGGGGCGGTCATCATCGTCTACCCCTCATGGCAGGGCGAGAGTGCCGCGCGTCTGCTCAGCCTGAGCCGTTCGGCCCACCACACCGACCGCATCGCGGGCGTCCCGCTCGACCTTCCCCCTCTCGCGCTGTCCCTTCTGGCCGATCAGCTGGCATTCGCGGCTCCCTATGTCGGACCCGGCAGGCTGGCCAGCCTGGCGCACACCCTCGCCGCCTCGCTCCACGCGGGCGCCTGGGTCAGCAGCGTGTCGCGTCTTGAGCACATCAAGACCGGGCTCGGCTCCCACATCAAGTCCTACCTGCCGAGCAGCAGCTTCTCGGTGATGGCGGGTCGCGACGCGGGAGTGCACCGCATCACTTCCGCCAAGCCGGTCCCCGACCTCACCCCTCGGGCGCTCGACCCCGTGATCATGATCACGGCCAACGCGGACGGCGACACCCAGTGGCTGGAGAGCAAGCTCCGGCCGGCGCTCAGGGTCGTCTCCGTGAACCCCGCCAACGCGCAGCCGATGAGCGCCGAATACTGGGGCTCGAAGAAGTTCGTGGAGTTCGTCGCCTTCAGCGGCAACCCGCGCGCTCTCAACGAGTCCCTCGCCGCGACCGTCTGCAAGCCGTGCGGCTGGTGCGGTGAGCCGACCGCGCTGGCGACGTGCCCCTTCTGCGCCATGGTCCAGCCGGAAGCTCCGGTGCGGGCCGCGCCCCAGCCTCCCCCTGCGACGGCGCCGCCCCAGCAGGTGGCTTACGAGCCCCCGCAGCCGCATCCCCATCAGCCGGTGCAGCCCCAGCAGGCTCCCCATCCTCAGCAGAGTCCGCCAATGCAGGGTTGGCAGGAGCAAGGTCCGCACGGTCACACCGGGCCGCAGCAGCAGCCCTCCTATCCAGTGCAGCCCCAGCCCGGGCCGTACAACCAGCCGGTTCAGCAGCCGCAGCAGTTCCCGCAGCATCCCCAGGCACCGTCCACGCACCAGCCCCAGACCGGACCCCAGCCTCAGATGCCGCCGCACCACCAGACGGGGCCGCAACAACAGATGCACCAGCCCCAGCCCGGGCCCCAGGTTCCGCCCTCGCATGCCCAGACGGGTCCGCAATACGCGTCGTGGCCTCCTCCTCAGGCAATGCCCGCGCCGCCGCCGGCCCCGCAACCTTCCCAGCAGACTCCCCACCCGCAGGCAGCCCCCGCGGGCGAGGGTTCCCAGAACCCGACGACTCCCACTCCCGGGCAGCCGAAGCAGGCGCCGGCACAGTTCGGCGCGGGATCGGGCCAGTCCCAGACCGGCTCCGCTCCCGGCCCCACGCTGAACGGCCACGCTCCAGAGCGTCCTGACATCACCTTCAAACGACCCGAGGAACCGAAGTCCCAGGGGCCTCCCGCCTCCGGT
The DNA here is from genome assembly GCF_050946795.1 of Spirillospora sp. CA-294931. Taxonomy (GTDB): domain Bacteria; phylum Actinomycetota; class Actinomycetes; order Streptosporangiales; family Streptosporangiaceae; genus Spirillospora. The sequence continues at coordinate 7,283,520 of NZ_CP192006.1, read as the reverse complement.
GACTCCGGCGCCGACGAGGCTCCGGCCGACGACGATGACGACTGGCCAGGTCGTACCCGGACCATCGCATTCGGTAAGTCGCGCAACTCCTAGCGCGCTCCTCCAACCCCCTGCCCCCTAGAACGGAGTCCCATGAACCCCCGCCAGCGACGTGGTGTGCTGTTGATGATCTTGGCTGCGCTCGGATCCGTGGCGGTCTTCGTCAGCGTCGTCGGCTATGTCGGCTCGGTCCGCGCCGAGGTCGGCGTCAAGACCGACGTTCTCCAGCTCAAGCGCGCGATCCCCGCCTACACGCGGGTGACCGAGGCGGATCTCCAGCGGATCCGCGTCCCGCGCAAGTGGTCGCCGACCACGATGGTCACCGACCTGGGGCAGCTTGAGGGCAAGGTCGCCTCGGCCGACCTCGCGCCCGGCTCCTACCTCCAGATCGGGATGCTGGTGCCCGGTCCCAGCCTGGAGCCCGGCCAGCGCGAGATCGCGATCATGATCGACGCCGAGACCGGAGTGGCGGGCAAGGTCCACAAGGGCATGATCGTCGACATTTACGCGACCTACTCCAAGACGCAGGGGCAGGCGACGCTGTCGTGCGCCGCTCGAATCGTCAAGGCGGCCCGCGTCATCCAGATCGGCCAGCTGACCAACATCCAGAAGGAAAAGAACAACTCGGCGACCGAGTCGGCCGTCCCGATCACCTTCGCGCTGAGCGCGCCGGACAGCCTGAAACTGACCCGTGAAGAGAGCTTCGCCAACAAGATCCGGTTGGCGCTCATCGGCGGATCGGGGCAGTCACTGGACGGCGTCAAGCTTCCTCCGGTCTGCGAGACCGTCCCGGCGAATTGAGGACGCATGGCCATCCAGGTACTCCTCGGAATCGAGGACCGCGAACTCGCGGCCTCGCTCACCGGACAGTTCCGCGAGATCTCCGATGTCGAGGTCCTCGCGGTCGAGACCACGACCAACCATGTGGCGGGGACGGTCGCCACCGTCCCGCAGCTCGACGTCGTCCTGGTGCACCAGGGCCTGGGGCCGCTCCCCGCGCTCGACCTGATCCGTGACCTGGTCGTCCGCCACCCGCAGCTCGCGGTCATCCTGATCGCGGACGAGGCCACGGCCGAAACCCTGGCCGGAGCCATGACCGCGGGGGCGCGCGGCGTCATCTCCAACGAACCGACGCTGTCGGAACTGCAGAACCGCGTCCAGCAGGCCGCCGAGTGGTCGCGCACGATGCGCCAGCACTTCACCTCGGCCGAGTTGCCCGGCACCACGGGCAGACTGGGCCGGCTGGTGACGCTCTGCGGTGCCAAGGGAGGCGTCGGGACGACGACGCTGGCGATCCACCTGGCCATCGCGGCGTCCAACGCCCGGCAGAGCGTCTGCCTGGTGGACATGGACCTGCAGAACGGCGACATCCCGGGTTACCTCGACATCCAGCACCGGCACAGCATCGCCGACCTCGCCGCCGCCTCCGGCGACTTGGACGGCGCGGTCGTGGCGGAGGCGTTGTTCGTCCACCCCGCCGGACCGCACGTGCTGCTGGCCCCGGGCCACGGCGAGGACGCCGAAGAGGTCTCCGCGCGCGCCATCCGCCAGATCCTGACCGTCGTCCGCTCCCGATACGACGTGGTGATCGTCGACGGCGGCACCCACGTCGCGGACGCGAACGCGATGGCGCTCGAACTCGCCGACGAGGCGGTCCTGGTCGCCACCCCGGACGTCCCCGCCCTTCGCTCGGCCCGGCGACTGAGCCAGATGCTGTCGCGGCTGACGATCCGCAAGGAAGAGGATCTGACGGTCCTGCTCACCAAGCAGGACAAGAAGAACGAGATCCAGCCGGAGCTCGCCAAGAAGATGGTGAGCTCGCCGCTTCGCCCGGTCACGGTGCCCGCCGCGTTCCGCGCACTGGAGGAGGCCGCCAACACCGGCGCCCCGACGGCGGTCAAGAACGCCGAGTTCCGCAAGGCGATCGGCCGCGTCGCCGTCGACCTCGGCCTCCTGGGCGCGCAGGCCCCCGCCGAGGACGGCAAGACCAAGGCCAACGACAAGGGCATGGTCGCCATCGAATTCGGCGCCCTCTTCCCGTTGATCATCTTTATCATGCTGTTGTGCTGGCAGGTGGTCCTGGTGGGCTTGACCTCCACCTACTCCAGCCACGCCGCGACCGAGGCCGCTCGCGCCGTCGCGGTGATCGGCTACGACAAGCGCGACACTCGGGAAGCCAGGGCCAACAGGGAAGAGGTCCGCCGCCGCGCCGTGAGCCGCATCAACGGTCAGTGGAAGGACCGCAAGCATCTGCACCTCGATGTCCGCGACGAGTACGCCGTGGTGACCATCGACACCCCGATTCTCCTTCCTTGGATGCAGAGTTCCTGGGGAATCCAGACCAAGGCGAAAATCGTCCGCGAGGGAGAGAGGTGACGGTCGTGGCGGCGAGCGGCACGGGTCGACATCGCGACGGCGGGGCCGTGGGGCTGGAGTTCGGAGGGATCATTCCTCTGGCGCTCTTCATCATCTTCCTCGCGTACCAGGCATACGTCGCGTTCACCACGGTCTCGCGGGTGGAGAACATCGCCCGTACCGGAGCGCGCGAGGCCAGCATGCGGTACGAACCGGGCCTCTGTCACACCTATGGCGCCAGGACCCGCCCTCGGTGGCTGAACGACTACGAGGTGGAGGGCGGCGCGACCAAGAGCGGCGGCACCGACGCGGTCTACTGCCGGGTCGAGGCGAAGCTCCCGATCATCTTCAAGGGCGTGCCCTTGGACTACACCGTGACGCGCACCGTCACGATGCCGCTGGGATAGCCGATGGCTCTGAAGGATCGACTCGAAGACGACCGGTCGTCCAACGACCGGACCAGTAAGAACACCGTCCAGCACTGGCGCCAGCGCCTGCTGGAAGAGGTCAACCTCGACGAGCTCGCGCGGCTCACGATGGCGCAGCGTCGCGCGCGCCTGGAGAAGGTCACCGGTCTCCTGGTCACCCGCGAAGGGCCGGTGCTGGCCGCCGGCGAGCGCGCCAACCTCATCCGGCGGGTCGTGGACGAGGCTCTCGGGCTCGGCGTGCTCGAGCCTCTGCTGGCCGACCCGACAGTCACCGAGATCATGGTGAACGGGCCTGACGCGATCTTCGTGGAGCGGGCCGGCCGCGTGTACCGGCTGGACGGCGGCTTCGCCAGTGAGGATCAGCTCTACCAGACCATCGACCGGATCGTCGCCCAGGTCAACCGGCGCGTGGACGAGTCCAGCCCGATGGTGGACGCGCGACTGCCGACCGGCGAGCGCGTCAACGTCATCGTCCCGCCACTGTCCCTGGCCGGGCCGATCCTCACGATCCGACGCTTCCCGCGCTCGTACTCGATCGAGGAACTCGTCAGCCTGGGGGCCATGGACCCCGCAACGGGAATGCTGCTCGCCTCGTTCGTCCGGGGCCGCCTCAACATCGTGATCTCCGGCGGTACCGGCACGGGCAAGACCACGATGCTGAACGCGCTCTCGGCGTTCGTCCCGGAGTCCGAGCGCATCATCACCATCGAGGACTCGGCGGAGCTCCAGCTCAAGCAGGAACATGTGATCCCGCTGGAATCCCGGCCGTCCAACATCGAGGGCAAGGGCGCGATCACCATTCGCGATCTCGTCCGCAACGCGCTGCGCATGCGCCCCGACCGCATCATCGTCGGTGAGGTCCGCGGCGGCGAGACCCTCGACATGCTCCAGGCGATGAACACCGGCCACGACGGCTCCCTGGTGACCGTGCACGCGAACTCGACCGAAGACACCGTGCACCGCCTCCAGACGCTGGCCAGCATGAGCGACGTCAAGCTGCCCTACGAGGCGATCCGAGACCAGATCAACAGCGCGATCGACGTGGTCGTGCAGTTGGGCCGGGGCACGGACGGGTCGCGGCGCATCACGGAGATCGCTGTGGCCGACCCGGCCCGGCGTGACCAGCACGTACTGCACTCGGTCATGCGTTTCGCGGCTCAGCCCATCGGCCCTGACAGGGTCGTCCGCGGCGTGTTCCAGCCGAAACCGATGCCGGACTCGCTGCTCCACAAGCTTTTCAACGCGGGGGAGAGCATCCCGCCGGCTTTCGCCCCACAGGTCAATGGCGGAGGGAATCGATGAGGGGGATCTGCTGGTGAACATCGAATTGCCGTTGCCGGCGATCCTCGGGATTCTGGCCGTTACCTTGGCCCTGGCCACCTGGGGGATCGGCGACCTGGTGGCCGGCTGGGGGCAGCGCCGGGCATTGGTCGCCCGGTCGGAGCTGGGCGCGGACGCGCGGATCAACACGCCGCTCGGACGCCTCGACATGGCGCTGCGCCGCACGTCCCTGGGTAAGAACCTCGCCCGGCGTCTCGCCGCTTCTGGGATGCGGGTCCAGGTTTCGACCTTCATCATGATGATCATCGCGGGCGGAATAGTCGCGATCATCGTCATCGGGCAATGGATGGCCCCGGTCTTCGGCGTCGCGGCCGCGGTAGGGGTGGGCTTCATGTTCATGTCCTACGTGCGTCGACGTGAAGAACGGCGCAAGGAGGAGTTCATCGCGCAGCTCCCCGAACTCGCCCGCGTGCTCTCCAACGCCACCCACGCCGGTCTCGTGATGCGCACCGCCATCGAGATCGCCGCGGACGAGCTCGCCGACCCGGCGGGCGAGGAGCTCAAGCGCACCGCTGACGCGCTCCGGCTGGGCCAGCCCGTCGAGGAGGCACTGCGTGATCTGGGTGAGCGGCTGCCCTCACGCGAGCTGGGTGTTCTGATCAGCACCCTGGTTGTCTCGGCCCGGGCGGGCGGCTCGCTGGTGACGGCCTTGCGCACGATCGCCACCACGCTGGAGGAGCGCAAGGAGATCCGGCGCGAGGTCAAAACCATCATGGGCGAGGCGGTCGTCACCAACTGGTCGATCGGCATTCTCGGCATCGTCGGGCTCGCGATGGTCAACATGGTGATGCCGGGAGCCCTGCGGGCCATGAGCGAGAACCTGGTCGGTCAGGTCATCCTCGGGGTCGCCGCCGGTCTGTTCGTGACCTCCTTGCTGATCATTCGCCGAATCACCCGAATCGACGTGTGAGGTGCCCGTGACAATCATCGCGATCGCGGGTGGAGCGGCCCTCTGCGTGCTCCTGGGCGTCTGGGGGTTCGCCCTGGCGACCGCGGGGCAGAGGGTCTCCGACTCCGCGGTGCTCGTGGCGGGGAAGTCCGAGGTCGATGGTCCGTTCATCCTCGACGCTCTCGCGGAGCGCATCGGCTCCCCCTTCACCGGCATGGTGATGGACCTGCTGGGGCCCCGGCGTGTCAAGATCCGCAAGCGGATCGACGCCGCAGGACGTCCGCATGGGATGACTGTGGAGACCTATGCTCGCAGGACCGCAGGTTACATCATTCTCTTTGGTCTGCTGGGTCTGCTCCTCGTCGTCCAGGGCCAACCCATGGTCGGATTCATCTGTCTGCTCGGCGCCTCCCAGAACGAGTTGAGCCTCCTGGCCAAGCGGACGGCCCGGCAGGACAACATCCAGCGATCGATGCCGGACTTCCTGGACGTGCTCTCGGTGACCGTGAGCGCGGGCCTGAGTTTCCGTCTCGCGCTGGCCCGCGTCGCCGAAAGCATGCCGGGGCCGCTGGCGGACGAGTTCACCATCGCGCTGCGGCAAATGGAGCTGGGCACCCCGAGGCGCGAGGCGTTCGACGACCTGCGTGAACGCAACAACTCCGAGGCCGTCAACCAGTTCGTCACGGCGATCCTGCAGGCCGAGGAGCTGGGCGCACCGCTTGGGACGGCCCTGGTGGACATCAGCGAGGACATGCGCCGCGAGTCGGCCCAGTGGGCCAAGCGCAAGGCGCAGCGTACGACCCCGAAGATCACCGCGATCACCATGTCCATGACGATGCCGGCGCTGATGATGGTGGTCCTCGGAGCTCTATTCATTGGTTCTGGAGTTGGTTCCAATGGGCTCTTCGGCAACTGAACCTGGGGAGCTCTCCGAACGCGTGGGCAACGCGTTCCGGATGCTCATGGAAATTCGCATGCTGCTCGCTGCGGTCAGCATGCTCCTGCTGCCCCAGGACCAGCTGTCCCTGACGGCGTTCACCCTGGTTCTCTCCATGGTCGTGCTCTCGTGGATCGCGGCACGCCAATGGCGCATCACCGCTCCGAAGATGGCCAAGCACCCGCTCCTCTACACGCTTGACATGTGTCTTTCCTTCGCCGTCCTCGGGCTTGGGGGGATCTCCGGTCCGTACTTCCTCTCGACCGTGGCCACCGCTACCGTCGCGGGTCTGCTCTACCGGTGGCAGGGGATGCTCGCGGTCGCTGGCCTGCAGATCCTGGTCTACTACGCGACCTACGCGCTCTCGGCCGTCGACCATCCAGAGAACGCGACGTTCCAGACCGTGCTCGGACAGCCCATCTACTACCCACTCGCGGGCTTCGCAGGGGTGGCGCTCCGCCGTCTTCTGGACGACTTCGCCGACAAGGAATCAGCGCTGCGCCAGGCCGAAGTGGTCGCGGCGGCCGAGCAGGAGAGGGCCAGGCTCGCTCGGGAGATGCACGACACCCTGGCCAAGACACTTCGGGGCATCGCGCTGAGCGCCGCGGCGCTGCCCACCTGGGTCGCCAGGGACGCGGCCCGAGCCAAGGCGGAGGCCCAGCGCGTGGCGGCCGCCTCCGAGCTTGCCTCCCGCGAGGTTCGCACTCTGCTGGCAGATCTGCGCGATGGGGTCGTCCTCCATTCACTTCCGGACGCCATCCGAGACGTTGCCGAGCGCTGGGAAGCTGACACCGGGACGCCTGTCCGATGCGAATTGCTCGCCAGACCCGAGCTCGCGTTGAGGGTGCGGCACGAAGTGATCGCGATCCTGGGAGAGGTTCTGACCAATATCGACCGACATGCCCAGGCGGATTCCGTCCATATACGCCTTTCAGAGGAAGAAGCCGATGTCGTTCTCGTCATCCGGGACGACGGCAAGGGCTTCACGCCTCGAGAACTGCCGGACCTCGCGCGTGAGGGCCACTACGGTCTGGTCGGATTGAACGAGCGAGCGCAACGTGCAGGTGGTTCGGTCGACGTGCTGTCCGCTCCCGGCTCGGGCACGACGGTGGCCGTGAGGATTCCGGCCCAGACTTCCGAAGAACAGCAACTGGCCGAGGTGAGTTAGAGTGAGCAGTCCTCGTGTGGTGATCGTTGACGATAACGTCGTGGTGCGCTCCGGGCTCGTCTCGTTGCTGGAGGCCTCCGGTATAGAGGTGATAGGTGAGGCGGGCGACGGACGTACGGCCATCGAACTGGTCGAGAGACTCCAGCCAGATCTCGTCTTCCTGGACGTGCAGATGCCCTTGATGGACGGCGTCGCCGCGGTCAAGGTGCTCAGCCTGACCACCCGCGTGATCATGCTGACCTACACCGAGGATCCACAGACCATCCGCGCCGCGATCAGCAACGGAGCTTCGGGCTACCTGGTTCATGGGTCGTTCTCCCCGGAGGAGCTCACCTCGGCGGTTCACGAGGCGGTGAGCGGTTCCAACCCCCTGTCAGGCACGGCCATCACCGCCCTGGTCGGTGCGCTTCGGGACACTCCCAGCGAGCCCGAGCGGCATCCCAGGGACGAGCAACCGATCAGCGGCCTTCAAGTCTCCGCCGCGAGTCAGACGGCGCGTTTCGGCCTTTCGGTGCGCGAGGCCGACGTGATGCGACTTATTACCCAAGGCCGCTCGAACGGTGAGATCGCCCAAACGCTCTTCCTGGCCGAGAAGACCGTGAAGAACCACGTCAACCGTATTTACGCGAAACTCGGCGTGACTTCGCGCGGCGCGGCGATAGCGCAGTGGATCGGTACGGTCGACGGTGGTTCTCGATGAGGGGCCCCCTCTCTGACCAGGTGAAACTTCCTTCCTTGGGTCCCTGGGCCCGGTCTGATCTGGGCCCAGGCAGGAGCGTTAATTGGGCCACCGGACCCTGGGCCGCAATGCCCGCCTCTCGTAGAGTTCTTATTAACAGGGCGATGCGGAAAGCCATACGGGAGGTACACCATGAACGCGCTGATTCCCCTCTACGTCACACTTCAGACCTTCGTTCAGGACCGCGCAGAGCAGCTCCAGGAGCGCCGCGAGCGGGGCGACCGCGGTGCGAGTGCCCTCGAGTACGGCGCGCTGATCGCCGTCGCCGCTGTGGTTATCGCCATTCTCTACGGTGCGATCAACGGCACCTTCGCCAAGAAGGTCGGCGAGGCCGTCGAGAACCTGTTCAAGGGTGGCTCCAGCTGACGCACCGTCACCATCGTATTCCCAGCGGAGAGAGCTGCAACAGGCAGCTCTCTCCGCTGGGTTTTCTTGCGTTGTGAGCAATCTCCGAGAAAGGGTTTTCATGAGTGGACGAATGAAGCGCGGACATGTTCAAGTGTGTGCCGGCGTTGCTGCGTTCATCCTGGCCCTAGGTGGTTGCAGCGACGGAAAGAAGAACGACGACCCGAAGGTGAAGAGCGGCAAGCAGCCCACCTCTTCGGGGCCGGGTAAACCGCCGAGCACCGGTCGGACGGCCCCCATGGCGCTCAAGATCGGCGCTGCGCACATGGAGCTCATCGCGTTGAACCGGACTTCTCCCCAGGCGGTGACCGGACGCTTCAGGGTCGTCAACGAAGGTAAGTCCCCGCTCGACCTCAAGACCGCCCTCGGCTACGCCGGTGCATCAGGAATCGGCACTCCCAACCCACTACCGGCCACCGGGATCGGTCTCATCGACGGCAGGAATAACAAGGTCTACATGCCGTTGGAAACGGGCTACAACACGTGCCTGTGCTCGGACACCTACCGGCGGCCGATTCCGGTCGGCGGTGATCTGGACATTTATGCGGCTTTCCCAGCGCCGCCCAACGACGTCAAGAACGTCACCGTTGTGATGCCGAGCGCGGTCCCGTTCCAGGACGTTCCTCTCGGGAACGGCCCCGTCCAGCCCGTGTCGGGTCAGCTCGATCCAGCCAAGGTGAAGCTGAAGCCGCCCAGGATTCTCGACTTGACCAGCATCGCTGAGGGCGACGAACAGTCCGTGGACGAGGACGCCAAGGACCGAGAGGTGCGACTCTCCTCGGACGTGCTGTTCAACCTGAACAAGGCCGACCTCACACCGAATGCGGAACGGTTGTTGCAGCAGGTCGGCAAGCAGATCGATGCCTCTACGGGGGCGGAGGTCAAGGTCGACGGGCATGCGGACAATTCGGGCAACGACGCGATCAATCAGCCCTTGTCCGAGAGAAGGGCGCAGACCGTTGCGGATCGCTTGAAGGGCCTGGTGGCGAGGCAGGGCGTCACGTACAAGCCGGCTGGCCACGGATCCAAGCAGCCGGTCGCCCCGAACAGCGACGAGGGGGGCCGGCGTAAGAACCGGCGAGTCACGATCACCTTCGCCCGGCCCGTGCCGCCGCCGGTTCCGTCCTCCGGAAATCCGTACCAAGGGAAGGAAGGCGTCCTCGGAAGCGCCGGCTTCACCTCTCCGGCGGCCAAAGACCTGAAGGTCGAGGTCAACAGCCTCCATCGCGATTCCGCCGGGCTCACCACCCTGGTATGGACCATGCGCAATACCGGGACGGCCAAGGTCGATTTCAGGACGAAGTTCGAGAAGAGCTACGTTCTTCACGGAGGCCAGCCGCCACGGCGTGGGCCCTCGATGGGCGGGGTGATGCTCTACGACCCCACCTCGAAGATGAGGTTCGAGCCGCTGTTCGCCGCGAGCCAGGCTTGCATGTGCAGTTCGCTTTCCGGCGACGAGACCAAGGACAGCATCGGCCCCGGCGAGTCCGTCATTTACTGGGGGGTCTTCAAGGTGGCTCCCGAGGCTCAGGCGGTCGAGGTGCAGTACCCCTGGGACAAGGCCAAGGACGCCGTCGTGAGCGGGCTCTCGATCAAGTAGGGCCGGGATGAGCACAGCGTACGCGCGGGAGGGGGAGCAGCGGGACGAGGCCGCCGCGCCCGGGCGGAAGTCGCTCGGGCTGCCTTCCGCGCGGACGCGGACGACGGTCGTCGTGGTCGTCCTCGGCTGGGTGATCGGGTCGCTGCCGCTGGACGACAACTCGTTCCTGACGCATCTGCGCACCGGTCACTGGATCCTCGGCCACGGCATCCCGCGCGAGGACATCTACTCGTACACGGTCGCGGGCACGTCGTGGATCGCCCAGTCGTGGCTGGCCGAGGTCCTGTACGCCGGGCTCGACGAGCTGACGGGGCCCGGCGGGATCCGGGTCCTCAACGGTGTGGTGGGCGCGACGATCGCCTTCCTCGCCGCCCGGCTGGCCTTCCGGCTGCGTGGCCCCGGGCCCGCGGCGCACCTGGTCTTCCCGGCGCTGGTCGCTTCGTCGCTCTTCTGGGTCGAGCGCCCGTTGCTGCTCGGGATCCTGGCGTTCCTTGTGCTCATCTGGATCGTGGAGGTGCCGGATTCCCGCGTGGGGCGCTGGCCCCTGCTTTCGATCCCCGTGCTGATGTGGCTGTGGGTGAACATCCATGGGACGTTCGCGCTCGGCTTCGGCTACCTCGTCCTCCACTTGCTGGGGACGTGGCTTGACGGCGGGCCGCCATGGCAGGGCAGGGAGCGGCGTCTTCTGGTGGCCGGGGGAGGGGGCTTCGCGGTCTGCTTCCTCAACCCCTACGGCTACAAGCTGGTCCTCTTTCCTCTCGACCTGCTCTCCCGGGGGGACGCGCTCAAACACGTCCAGGAGTGGAAGTCCCCCGACTTCCGGTCGGCGATCGGGATGATGTTCGCGGTCTGGATCGTGGTCTTCCTGTGTTTTCTGGCGCGGTCGGCGGGACGGCCCTCCCGCCGGGACGTCCTGGTGAGCGTCGTCTTCCTCGTCCTGGGGCTCTGGGCCCTGCGCAACATCGCGATCGCGCCCCTGGTCGGGCTCCCGGTCGCGGCCCGCCTGCTTCCCGAGGCGCGCTCGGAGGCGCCGCGCCGGCGCTATGACCTGGTGATCGTGGCGACCATGCTGCTCGGCGGCGCCCTGGTGACCAGGGCGAGCCTCTCGGCCCCCGCCTTCGACTACGACCGCTATCCCGTCACGGCCATGCGCGTGGTGGAGCAGAAGGGCCTGCTGGGACGCCGGATCTTCACGCTTCATCCGTGGAGCGCCTATGTGATCCATCGGTATTGGCCGAGACAGAGCGTCTTCATGGACGACCGCTTCGACATGTATCCCGTCGCCTTCACCGAGAACTACATGAAGGTCCGGCGCGGCTTTCCCGAATGGCGGGAGACTTTCGAGCGCTATCGCGTGGAGGTCGTCGTGTGGGAGACGGGCTCACCGCTCGCCGGAATCCTTTCCCGCGACTCTTCGTGGCAGGTGATCCATCGAGATCCGCAGGCGACGGTCATCGTCCGGAAATAGGGCCGTCCCCCGATGAAAAGCGGTGTCAACGCGCGGCGCCGGATCTCCGGCGACCGGTGGACCGTCGTCGCGATCTCGTGTGCCGCGTTCGCGCTCTATTCCGCCTGCTCGCTGCTGCGCTTCGCGAGGTACAAGGCCAACTCCTACGATCTGGTGATCTTCGATCAGGCGGTGCGGTCCTACAGCCGGGGCCGGGCACCCGTCGCGATCGTCAAGGGAGTGCACAACGGGTTCGGCGCCGACTTCTCCGTGCTGGGAGACCACTGGTCTCCCGTCCTGGCTCTCCTCGCGCCGCTCTACTGGGTTCACGACGGTCCTCGGACGCTCCTGGTGGCTCAGGCCGCGCTGCTGGCTCTCGCGGTGGTTCCGCTCTGGTCGTTCGCCCGCAGGGAATTGGGGCGGACGTCCGCGTACGTCGTCGTGGCCGGGTACGCGATCTCATGGCCCGTCGCCGAGGCCTTGATGTTCGACTTTCATGAGGTCGCCTTCGCCCCGGTGCTGACCGCGGTCCTTTTCGAGCGCTGGTCGGCCTACCGGCACGAGGTGGCGCCCTGGTGGCAGACGCTCCCCCCGGTTCTGGCGCTGGTTCTGGTCAAGGAGGACATGGGTCTCCTGGTCGCCGGGTTCGGCATGGCGCTGGTGCTGGGCGAGGCCAGGAAGTCGCCGCGCGATCGGGTCGCCCTGGGGCTCGGCGCGGCGTTCTGCTTCGGCGGCCTGACCGCGACGCTCGTCGCGGCCCGCGTCCTGATCCCGATGTTCGGCGGTGACAGCGAGTACTACTGGGCCTACCAGAACTTCGGTCCGACGCTCTCCTCCGCCGCGTGGCACGCCGTCACGCACCCGCTGGACGTCCTTCAGACGTTCGTGCAGCCGGGAACCAAGGCCCGCACGTTGTTCTGGCTGCTGGTCGTCGCGGCGTTCCTTCCGCTCGCCTCTCCGTATGCGCTGACGGTGTTTCCGTTGCTGGCGACGCGGATGCTTTCCGACGGCACGTTCCCCGCCTGGTGGGGCACCGACTACCACTACAACGCCTTTCTCGTAGTGCCCCTGTTCTGCGCGGGCGTGGACGGCGCGGCCAGGTCGCGCCGCCGGAAAGCGCGGCGGGACGAGCCCGCGGGCTCTGGCGAGAGGATCTGGCCGACGGCCGTCATCCTCTCCGGCCTGGTCTCCGTCCCGGTCTTCGCCTTCGGTCCGTTGCTGTCCGGGCAGTACGCGGAGCCGTCCTGGGGGAGCGCAGCGAACGCGGCCGTCGCCACGGTGCCCGAGAACGCGCTGGTGGAAGCCTCCAGCGAAACCGGACCGCACCTGTCCGGCCGCGCCCAAGTGCTCCTCTGGGACCGCACCCCCCGCTGGGCTCCCTGGGTGGTCGCCAACGTCAGAAGCCGAAGCTTCCCTTTCTGCGGCCTCGCGGAACAAAAGGAACGCGTGGATTTCCTGCTCAAGAGCGGCTACAGAACGGTGTTCGCCAGAGACGGCTTCCTCGTTCTCCACCGCCCCGGCCCCGCCCCTTCCCTGCCACGCACCGCCGATCCGTCCTGCCGCTGACCCGTGGCCTGGGGGTTTGGGTCCCTGGGCCCTGGTAGCGCGGGTGGGCGGGTCGTTCAATTTAAGGCTGGGGCGGTTGGTGTGAGCGGGGGTTGAGTTCAGGCGTGCTGTGGCGTCGGTTGGATCGGGGCGCGTCGGCTCTGGAGTATGGGGCGGTCATCGCCGTCGCCGCGGCGGTTTTGGCCGTGATCGCGGTGGTCGCCATTCCCAATGACTTCGCGCCGCGGACGAAGTCGGCGATTTGCGAGCTGTTCTCCGGAGATGACTGTGGCGACGGCCGGGGCGATCCCTCGACGAGCCCCTCCGGCGGCCCGTCCGGTGGTCCTTCTGGTGGTCCGTCGGCGTCGGGGAGCCCGTCCGGTCCGTCGGCGAGTCCAGTGGGGGAGACTCCGGAGGACCGCGAGTACGCGGACGCCAAACGCGACTACGACCAGGCCGAGCGCGACGCCCAGGGTGTCGAGGACGAGTGGGCGAACTTCGATCTTCTCAAGGAGATCGCTGCGCTGGGGCTCGACTTCCTCGCGGGCGACATCATCAAGTGCATCCAGGAGCCCAGCCTGGGCGACTGCCTGTGGGCGCTGGTCAGCATCGTCCCGTGGGGAAAGATCGGGAAGCTGCTCAAGTCCATCCCCAAGGTCGTCAAGCTGATCGACCGCTATCTCGATCTGAAGCGGCGGCTCGACAAGGCCCGCAAGGCCCGCAAGGACGCCAAGGACCGCCTGGACCGGGCGGTTGAGGCCTGCAAGAAGAAGAAGCCCAACAGCTTCGTCCCGGGCACGCCGGTCCTGATGGGCGACGGATCGCGGAAGGCGATCGAGCGCGTCCGGGTCGGCGATCGGGTGTGGGCGGCCGATCCGGTGACCGGCCGCAGCGGGCCGCGCGCGGTCACCGATCTGATCTCGGGGGCGGGCCGCAAACGGCTGGTCGACCTGCGGATCGACCTGGACGGCTGGCTGGGCGGCCGGACCTCGGGGCTGACGGCGACGGCCGATCACCCGTTCTGGCTGCCGGGGGCGGGCGACTGGATCGATGCCGGAGACCTCGTCCCCGGTGACGAGCTGGTCACCGCCGGAGGCCGCACCGCCGTCGTGGTGGCGGCGCGGGAGTACACGCGCGTCCAGCGCGTGCACAACCTGACGGTCAGCGGGCTGCACACCTACTACGTGGGGTCGGGCGGGCGGGACCTCCTCGTCCACAACGACCCGAAGGACCCGGAGGAGTGCAAGCCAGACAAGCCCGACGAGACCCCGACTCCGTCCCCCACGGCCTCCAAGGGCACGCCCGATCCGGCGAGCCAGGCCGGGGACGTCGACGTGGTGGCCGACAAGATCGCCGCGCACGGTGACGAGAGCGGCCGGGGGATCCCGGGGGTCGACGACCTCGACGTGGCCGAGCACATCGAGGGCATCATGCGCAGCCGTCCGGGGTTGAAGCTGCGGCCGACGCCGGGCGGCACGCCCCGCTGGGCGTGGTGGGACCCCAACACCGGAACGATGATCATTCGTGAGGGTGACAAAGGGACCTTCATGCAACCGGACCGTGGCTACGATTACTTCCTCGAACAGCTGGCTGAATGAGATCCGCGACCATGATGAGCACGCAATTGGAGACCGATCGGGTGTGGCCGCTGCTTTCGGCCCGCCAGCTCGCCGAGGCCGCCGAGGCGGACGAGGAGCGTCTCACTCTCGAACGCTCTCGGCTGCCGGAGCGCACGGCCCGGCTCCTGGACGAGCCGGTCTACTCGCTGCGGGCCAGGGTCAGCTCCTGGGAGCGCCTCACCCTCCGCCTGGCGGGTGACGGCGAGCTGTACGTCGAGGAGTACGTCAACGACCTGGAATCGAGGGATCAGCTCGACCGGCTCCTCGAGGCGCGCGAGCCGCTGAACGCCGAGCCGGTGACCGGGCTTCTGGCCCGGCTGGACGCCAGGTTCGACGAGCTGACCGTGGACGACGCGGGCGAGGCGCTCCGCCCCTACGTGAGGGCGCTGCGAGAGGGAGCACCGCTGGCGGGACGCTGGTATCGCAGGCCGGAGCGGGCTTCATGGGCATGAGACTGGCCGCCGCCGGGGCCGTGTGCCTTCTCGCCGTGGTCTCGGCCGGGTGTTCGGGCGAGGACGACAAACCCCCGGCGGCGGCGCGCAGCGTCCAGCATTCGCAGCCGCCGACGCCCGCCGCGTCGCTGGCTCCCGTCACCCTGCCCGAGAAGCCCGGTCCCCTGGTCGAGCTGATCGCGCGTCAGGTGCGCGCCACCGGAACGGTGTACGCCGAGCTGGTCGCGACCGGCGGCCACCGGGACCAGAAGGTCGATGAGAAGACCACCGCCCAGGTCAGAACGTCGGTGTCTCCGCCGGAGGCCCGGCTGACGATCGTCGACCGAGGTTCGGTCGACCCCGGCTCCGTGGAGGCGGTCGTGATGAAGGGCGCCGTCTACACGCGCGTCGACGGTCAGGAGCAGGCGCCCGGCAAGCCGTGGGTGCGGATCTCACGCCAGGACGCCGCGAACCCGGAGATCGGCGCCTTCGCCAAGATGCTCACCGGCCTCATCGACGGGGTGGAGAAGAGCCTCGGCGAGATCGCCGCCGACACGGGCCTGGCGCTGGTGAAACACGGTTCGTTCCAAGGGGCGCCGGTCGCGGAGGGCGAAGTGCGACGCTACTCGGGCACCACGCCGGTGAAGGCGCTGGGAAACGGCGACCCCGCGCTCCAGGCATTGGCCAAACTCGGTCCCAAGGACATCGCCTGGACGCTCTGGGTGGACGCCAAGGGCCTGCCGCGAAGGTTCCAGACCGACCTCAGCACGTCCCAGGGGATGAAGACGCGGCAGGTCGTCACCTATTCGCGCTGGGGAGAGCCCGTCGACATCCAAGCCCCGCCGCGGGACAAGGTGCACACGATCGGCGGATAGTCCCGGGGCCCAGGACCTTTGGGCCCGCAATGGAGTTCGTGGACCCTGTTCCGCTACCGGGCCATTGCCTAGGTTCCGCCTATGCGTGGTGACCGGAAGCCTCACGCCGAAGTGGCTCGGGACAGAGGCGCGAGTGCCCTCGAATACGGCGCGATCATCGCCGTGGCTGTCATCGTCATCGGCGCGCTGTTCGTGGCGGTGTCCGACACCTTCGAGCCGAAGGTGAAGAGCGCCGTCTGCGGGCTTTTCGACACCGGTTGCCAGGACCCCGGCGGCCAGGCCCGCGAGCGGCGCGGCCCGGTGAGCCCGCACGCCACCGGCCAGCCCGAGCCGGGCGAGCCGAGCCCCTCGCCCGGACCTCCGGTGCCCCAGCCCCCGCCGCCCAAGGAGAAGACCGAGACCGAGGCGGTGCTGAACGAGACCCAGCTGGGCCGCGACGCGCTCAAATGGGTCCGGGACAACGGCGTGAACGTCGTCTACCGTCCGGGCGGCGGCTCGTACTTCAGTGCAGATGAGAACACCTTCTACGTCGACACCAACCAGTCGCCGGAGGAACGCGCGAACACTTTCGTCCACGAGGTGAACCACGCGCAGAGCCCCGACGAGCCGGACGCCGACGACCTCGAGAAGGACGACTACGTCAACAAGTCGGTCGAGGAAGAGACCGAGGGGACCGTCGAGGCGATCCAGAACAACCAGCAGCTCCAGGCGAAACGGGGCTCCGGCGTTCCGGATACGCTGCTCCAGCAGGAGTACGAGGACGCCTACGACAAGGCGGTCAAGGACGAGAACGCCGCGCGAGCCAAGAACAACCTGCCGCCGCTCGGTCCGGACGGTGAGCGCAGGGTGGGCGAGAAGGCCGGCCGCGACCGGGTCAGGGACGCCTTCAACAACGGTGAGATCGTCACCTCGACCAATGGAAAGCCCTACCGCGAGTACTACGGTGATGCTTGGGAAGATGCGAATGACTGTTTCCTCTGGGTCTTCTGCTGACCGCCGCGCCCGGCGCCTGGCGGTCGCGGTGACCGCCGCCGGGTTGCTGGCGGCGGGCTGCTCGGGATCGCAGGAGGCCGATGTGTCCAAGTCGCCCAAGAGCCGGCCCGACGAGCAGGTCCGGACCGGCCTGAGCTCGGCGCTGACCCGCCTCGGCCGCACCGGCGAGGCCAGGATCGTCACGGCCGGCGGGAGCCGCCTCACACCGATGGCCGCACCGTTCCTCAAGAGCTGGCGCGTCTACCAGGTCGACTACCGGCAGTCCTCACGGCCGGTGATGTTCCATGTCGCGCTGGGCGGGTCGCAGGCGTATCTGCTCACCGGTGACCCGGCGGCGTTCGGCAAGATGACCAAGGCCGACGGCTCCTCGGTGGGGGAAGCGACCACCGCCGCGGCCGTGGCGACGCTGTACGTCCAGACGACGCGGCCGTCGGGCAAGCTCTCCTACGTCGTCAACGGTGTCGACCAGATCAAGTTCCGCCCGAACATCAGCGGTTCGGCCGCGGCCCGCCGTGACCAGATCGTCTCGGAGTACCGCCCGGTCATCAAGCCGCCCGCGGCCGTGCCGAAGGGACGCGACTTCGCCGTCACGGTCCATGTCGTCCGCGATCGGGAGCTGATCCGCCGTGACCTGACGATCTCTCCGCGGGGGGACGTGGAGGACAAGCCGAAGACGGTCGTCTCGGACCTGCCCGTTCCCTACGTGCTCTGAACGCGTGAACCTCGGGATGCTGCGGGAAGACCGCCTGGTGGGACGCGCGTGGCTCGTGTCGCGCCTGGTCATGGCCGTCATCTGCTTCTCCGTCGTCTACCCGGCGCGTCCCGTGCTGGGCGACGTCGGCATCTACGACGAGTGGAGCGACCTCCTGATCGAGGGGACGTTCCCGGCGGACGACGTGCGGTGGCAGTACCCGCCGCTCGCGGCCCTGCCCATGCTGATCCCCCGTCTCCTGGGGCCGCTCTACGGCCTCGGGTTCGCGTTCCTGGTCGTCGCCGCCGACTACGCCGTCATGCGTGTGCTGGTCAGGAAGGGGGAGTCCCCGGAGGGCGCGTGGTGCTGGGTCGGCGGCATCTTCCTGCTCGGGCCGGTCTGCTTCTTCCGCTTCGACACGCTCGTCGTCGTCCCGGTCGTGTTCGCGTTGCTGATGGTGGCCCGGAGCCGTCTCTTCGGCGCGCTGGTGGCGGTCGGTGCCCTGATGAAGGTGTGGCCGGCGCTGCTGTTCCTGGCGCTCTGCCGAGGCCGTGCCGCGATCGGGGCCGCGGCGGCCTTCCTCGTGGCGGCGGCCGGGCTCGCGGGCGTGATCGCCCTGGTCGCCGACGACGAGTGGAGCTTCCTGAAGGGCCAGCGCGACCGGGGGATCGAGATCGAGGCCCTCGTCGCGACCCCGTTCCATGTGGCGCGCTGGTTCGGCTGGTCCGGAGACGTCCGCTACCAGTACGGCTCGTGGGAGCTGACGGGGGCGGGCGTGCCGGCCGCCGTGAACGTCAGCGTGGTGATCACCCTGGTCGGCCTGGCGGCGGTCGCGCTGGCGGTGCTGCGCCGCCCCGCGCGGGACTGGAGCCCGGCCAGGGGCGCCGACGCCGTCCTGGCGGGACTTCTGGCGGCGATCGCGGGAAGCCGGGTGCTGTCGCCGCAGTACCTGGTCTGGGTCGTCGGCGTCGCGGCGGTGTGCCTGACGATGCGGCGAACGCGGCAGCGTCCGGCCGTGGCGGTGCTCCTGGCCGCCATCGCTCTGACCCAGCTTGAGTTCCCGATCCTTTGGCAGGGCGTCCGGGACGGCCAGGCGTTCCCCGCGAGCGTTCTGATACTCCGCAACGTTCTCGTGCTGGTCGCCACCGTGCTCGCCGTCGTCGCCGTCTGGAGAGACGGCGGGGAGGCCCGGGACGACCCGTCCGTCACGGAGCGGCGGCCCCGACCCGCCGGAACAGGATGACGCCGTCCTCCTCGGCCACCTTGGTGAAGCCCTGAGACGGCAGCGCGGCCAGCGCGGCGCGCTGCTGGGCGACGGTCGGCGGCCAGAGGCCGGCCCGCACCGCCTCCTCGCGGTTGGGCACCTTGATCACGACTTCCTTGACCGTCGTGTCCGCCACCACCCAGTCGACGCGTTCCCCGTGCGACCAGGGGAAGATCACCACGCGGCAGCGCCCGGTCAGCTGGGCGGCCAGGCTGTTGGCCGCCGCGACCGACGCGTCGTCCGGGATCGCGGCCAGAACCCGCCGCCCGGCGGCGGCGTGCTCGCGGCCCGCATACGACTCGGGGTTGGTGAGCGACCACGGGGTCAGGTGGATCAGCAGGGCGAAGAGCAGCGGAACCGGGACCGCCCACCTGGCCCAGGCCCTGACGGCCCGCCGCTTGTCCCCGATGAGCCGGGGTAGCGCGTCCAGCACCGCCACGAAGAGGATCGGCATCAGGATCGCGTTGTAATGGACCCGGCCGACCTCCCAGTGCTGCGGATTGGCTGAGACCAGCCGTGAGAGCAGCACGGGGACGGCGATCAGGATGATCGGGCTGCGCAGGGCGATGCCCCCGGTCAGCGCCGCGAGCGTTGCCAGCAGGACGAGCTTGCGCGGCTCGGCCAGAAGGTTGAGCTCCGACACGAGCGAGAGAGCCCCGCCGCCCCCGAGATAGGCGTCGTAGGCGAACTTCCCGCCGTTGAAGTGCGGCAGGACGACCTTGATGGTGAGGACGACCGAGAGGAGGCCCGCGAGGCCGAGCGCGCCACCGGTGCGCCGCTCGCCGCGCCAGAAGAGGTACCCGCCGATCGCCGCCACGATCAGCCCCATGTCCTCCTTGACCAGCAGCAGAGGAAGGGCCCACCCCGCCGCCGTGTGCCAGCGCCGCTCGGCCAGGGCGGCCACCGAGAAGGCGATCAGGGGGACCGCGAAGGCGATCTCGTGGAAATCGAAGGACACCGCGCCCTGAAGTCCCCACGACAGGCCGTAGCCCACGGGCAGGAGAACGCTCGGGAGCGTGCCGAGCCGATCGCCGGCGAGCCTGGCGATGGGGACGATCGACACCGCGATCAGCGCGGCCTGGGCGACCAGCAGCAACTGGGCGCTGGGCCACAAGCGGTAGAGCGGTGCCAGGACGATCAGGACCGGATGGAAGTGGTCGCCGAGGATGTTGACGTCCGGCCCCTTGATCGGCACCACGGGCGCCTGGAGGCGGGAGTAGGCCCGTACGGCCTGCTCGAAGATCCCGAGATCGTAGGCGCTGGTCCTGAACTGCTGGTGGCGCCGGAGCGAGTAGGCCGAGTAGAGCAGAAAGAAGCCGCCGGCCAAGGCGTAGGGCATCCACCCGCGCCGCGGACCCGACTCGGGTGCCGTCATGAAACGCGGTGGAGGGAGAAGTCGTCGAACCGCGCCTCCGTCGCCGGTGGGTAACCGGCCCGGCCCTCCCTGCCCACCACGAGCCCCGCCCGGGTCCCCGTCAGCGCGTCCTTCCGGTCGATTGCCTCGGCGACCTTACGCCCGCCCACGCTGGCCTCGATCCGCACACCGTCGCCCGCGGACGCGCAGTCGGCGCGCAGCCGGCCGCCGCTCTGGGGGCTGGTCACGACCGCCGCCCCGGACCTGGCCAGCTCGACGCCCGACCTCTCGTCCCCCTTCCGGATGCGGACCTTCCCGTTGCGCATCAGGGACACGTCGTACCTGAGCTGCCCGTCGCCCCGGCAGAACACTCCGGCTTCGTCCTGGGGATCGGACGAGCGAACGGTCACGGTGGCCTCGACCCGGACGTGCTCGGGGAGGTTCCTGGCCGGGGCATGCTGGACTTGGTGGAAGCCGTGCCCGTACTGGGCGATGACGAAGGCGCCGTCGCGATACTCCTCGAACTCGCTGCCGCCCCGTCCGGTCGCCCACCCCGACTTCGGGTCGGCGAAGTCGTCGGCGAAGATCTTCTCGGTGCCCGCGCCGCCGCCCTCCCCCGGCCCGAGCGCGATGACGGCGACGGTCGCGACGGCGATCACGAGCGCGATGGCCGCGGCGACCCAGGGGAGACGCAGCCCCCGCCGCTCCAGCATCCTGCGCGTCCGGCCGTCGCGGGGGGCCAGGCTCGCGCCGTCGACCGGCGTGGCGGGTGAGGCCGGGTGCGTGACGGGAGCGGGTCCGACCGCGCCGACGGACTGCGCGGCCCGGGCGGTGTCGGTCTGGCCCGTCAGCTCCTGGAGCAGCCGGGCCGAGGTGGGGCGCGCGGCCGGGTCCTTCGCGGTCGCCCACTCGACGAGCCGCCGGAGCGGAGGCTCCAGTCCGTCGAGCCGGGGTTCGCCGTAGACGGTCTTGTAGAGCATCTCGCCGACGTTCTCGCCGGCGAACGGCAGCCGTCCCGTGCCGGCGAACGCGATGACGCATCCCCACGAGAAGACGTCGGCGACGGCCGTCACCGGCTGGCCGGTGAGGCCCTCGGGCGCCATGTAGGACGGGGTGCCCATCGTGTCGCCGGTCTTGGTCAGCGGTGCGTCCGTGCCCAGCCGCCGCGCGATGCCGAAGTCGATGACGCGCGGGCCGAACGGCGAGAGCAGGATGTTCTCGGGCTTGAGGTCGCGGTGCACGACCTCGGCGCTGTGGATGGCCGCCAGCGCGGTCGCGACGCCCGCCGCCAGCCCTTCCAGGTCGGAGCCGTAGAGCGGGCCGTACTTGGTCACGACGTGTTCGAGGGTCGGGCCCTCGACGTATTCGGTGACGACGTAGAGGGTGTCGCCCTCCAGCTTGGCGTCGAGGACGGGTGCGGTGCAGAACGGCCGGACACGCCCGGCGGCCGTCACCTCACGCCTGAACCGTTCGCGGAACTCCGGGCGCCCGGTCAGGTCGCGGTTGATGACCTTGATGGCGACCCGCCGGCCGCCGCGGTCCGTGGCGAGATAGACGGTTCCCATCCCGCCTTTGCCCAGGACACGGTCCAGACGGTAACCGTCGATCACCCGGCCCGAGATGAAGGCGTCGTCCGTACCCGTCGTCGGCATGCGGCCGACCGTAGCCAGCCCATGACCACCCGGCAAGTCCCGGAGAAAAGGTCCGGTGAAAGGGCCCAGGGACCCTTGGCGCCTCCCGGGGCGGCTCCTAACGTCGTTCGGTCATGGCACAGTTGGGGGAATCAGCGGTGGGAACTCGGGACGTCCTTTCCACCCGGATCTTCGCCCTGATGACCGTCGTCCCGGCCCTGGTCCTGCTGGCCTGGCTGGCCGTCGCCCTGCCCCTGTTGCTGGCGGACGCCTTCCGGCCCCTGCCCGCGACGCTGCTGTTCCTGCCCGTGCTGGCCACCGTGCTCTTCGCGGGCGGACGCGCCGCCATCGCCTACGCCGACGGCATGGAGACCCGGGTCAGCTGGCGGCTGCTGTCCTGGACGGCGGTCGCCGCGGTCGCGTTCCTGGCGATCCAGCGGGTCTTCACGGCGGAGCCGATCATCGTGCGCCGCGACCAGTCGACGTACACGCAGTTCGCGATCTGGCTCTCGGACCACGGTTCGCTCCCTGTCCCGCGCCAGCTGTGGGCCTTCGGCGGAAGTGACCCGGCGCTCGACTCCGTCGTGGAGTCCGGCGGCTTCTACCAGAGCGGTGACGCCGTGGTCCCGCAGTTCTTGGCGGGATTGCCGCTGATCCTGACTCCCGCCGGATGGGCGGGCGGCGTGGAGGCGATGCTGAACGTCCCGCCGATCCTCGGCGCCTGCGCCGTGCTCTCCTTCGCGGGACTGGTGGCCCGGCTGGTCTCGCCGGGCTGGGCTCCGGCGGGCGCGCTGCTGCTCGCCTCGACGCTGCCGATGATGTACGTGTCCCGCGCGCCGTTCAGCGAGACCGTCGCGCTCGTCCTGCTGTTCGGGGGATTGGCGCTCCTGCACGACAGCCGGGCCGCGGGAAGCCGGCTGGTGCGCCCGGGCGCCTTCGTCGCCGGGCTGGTCCTGGGGCTCGGCGTGCTCGTGCGGATCGACGCGCTGCGCGAGCTGCTGCCGATGCTGGTGTTCGCGGGGGTGCTCGGAGCGCGGCGTGACCGGGCGGGCCTGCCGTTGCTGGCCGGGCTCCTGCTGGGCGGCGGGGCGGGTCTCGTCGAGGCCTTCGTTCTCTCGCGCCCGTATCTGCGCGACATCCACGCGTCCTTCGATCCGCTCCTCGCCCTGGTCGTGGTGACCTCGGTGGTCGTGCTCGCCGGGGTGGCGGTGCCGCGCCGGTTCTGGGAATCCGGACGGATGCGGCGGCTCGCCGGTTGGACCGGCCGGGTCGTGCGAGAGCGCGGCCGGATGATCGCGGTCCTGCCGGTGCTCGTCGTGGCGGCCTTCGCCGCGCGGCCCCTGTTCCAGACCGTGACGCGCACCGGCGAAACGCCCGAAGACCGCGCCAGCATGGAGTTCGTCGCGGCCGTCCAGCGCCGGACCGGCCTGGCGGCCGAGCCGGGCAGGATTTACTACGAGAACAGCCTTCAGTGGGTCTGGTGGTACATCGGCGTTCCGGCTCTCCTGCTGGCGGTCGCCGGGGCTGCGTTCCTCACCTACCGTCTTTGCCAAGGCCGGCTTCGGGTGTGGCTGCTCCCGTATTCGGTCATCTGCTGGAGCGCGGTGCTGGTGCTGTGGCGCCCCGCGATCGTTCCCGACCACCCGTGGGCGTCCCGGCGTCTGATCGTGACGGTGCTGCCCGGCCTGCTGCTCCTCGCCCTCCTGGCGCTCGATCGGATCGTTCGCCGCCTGAAGGAACGAGACCATCGGACGGCCCCCTACGCGGCCCCGGTCGCCGTGGTGGTCATGCTGGCGCCGATGTTCCTGACCTCGATCTTCCTGATCCTCCCGACGGACGGGGGCTCGCTGCGGGCCGTCCGGGGACTCTGCGCGCGCATCCCCGCCGACGGCTCGGCCCTGATCCTGGATCGGGCGACCGGACGCCGTCTCGCCCAGGTCGTCCGGGGAACGTGCGAGCGGCCCGCGGCGGTGCTGCGGACCGAGGGCGACCGGGCCGCCGTCCAACGGGTGAGCGACGGGATCCGCCGGGCCGGGCGGCGCCCCCTGCTTCTGGCCCGGGACCGAGCGGCGCTGGAGCCGTTCGGACGCCCCGTCCAGGTGATGCGCCTGCGTTCGGTGGAGGACGGCCAGTACCTCGACTCGCCGCCCAAGGGCGCGCTGACCTACAGCGTCGACGTGTGGGCGGTCCAGCCGTAGGGGCGCCTGTGGGCCCGGGGGCCCAGCGCCCCGGAAATCGCGGGACGGCACGCGGGCCCGCAGGCTCTTTTTAGAGCGTCACGCTCCCTCGTACGGTAACGGCCCATGCGTGCTGTGTTTTCTGCGTGGTTCGCGGCGGGAATTGTCGCGGCCATCGCACTCCTCGCTCTGAAAGCGCTCGCGCCCCATGTTGAACCAGGTGTCTCCGTCGACGAATACGCACAGATTTATCGTGTGCATCTGCCACGGCTGCTGTTCAGCATCCTCATGGCATTCGTCGCCGGCTCCTACGTGCGGGAGGACTACACGGCACTGGGACGCGGCCTGGCCGCGCTCCCGGTGCCCCTGCTCGTCAGCGTGATCGGTGCCGTCATGGACATTCCGATGTCCACCACCGTGGTGACCCTTGTGCTGAGCCTCATCGAGGCCCTGCTCGGGGTCGTCCTCGGCCTGTTCCTGACAAGGGCCCTGTCCAGCCGGTTGGACAACGGGCCATGGCGGCACAAGGGAGGTGGGGTTTGGCGAGAAAGCGGACCTTAGACCGCCGATCTCGATGATCGTGCTGCCGGACGCGCCGTACCCTGGTGCGGCGCGTCCGGAGAAATAGGCCTCAGGGCCCTGTTCTGGGAAATGCCCGCTCTTTAGTGTCGTCGAGGGAACTCTTCGATCATGTGACGATGAGGCGTGGATGCTACGACGGATCAGGTACGGGGACGACGCCGGTGTGGCCACGTCGGTCCTGGTCATGGGCGTATCGGTGGCTCTGGCGGCGGGCTTTCTGCTCTTCGGCCGGATCGCCCAGGCCGGCGACATGCGCAGCCTGGCGCAGATCGGCGCCGACGCGGCGGCGCTGGGGTCGCTCGCGCCGCTGCGTGACTCCGAGGTCGACGCGCTGATCGAGCGGGGCACCCTCCCCAGCGCGGGCGGCTACTGGATGGTGTCGACCAAGCCCGAGGAGCCCGCGAGCCAGTACGCGAAGGAGAACAAGACCCGCCTGATCGGCAAGGTTCAGCTGAGCGGGCTCTACGGCACCACGGCCAAGGTCACGGTCGCCACGCAGGAATGCCAGCTCAAGCGCAAAGAGGAGCTGACGGCCAAGGAGCGCGAAGACCTGCGTCTCAAGCGCAACCTGTGCACCGACGGCTCGGGCAAGGTCGGGATCGGACGCTCCGGCACCGCGACCGCCATCGCCAAGCTGATCCCTCCGCAGTGCACCTGGGGCCTCATCCCGGACACGAACCCCGACGACGGCATGACCCCCTTCGAGTACGTCGACTGCGGCCCGCCGGGGAACCGCTTCCGTGCCTACCCGAACGGCAACCGCGAACGGGTCAAGCGGCTCTTCAAGATCCGCCTGGTCGGCCAGGAGGACTCGCAGAAGTACAACGGCGAGCACATGGGCCCGGGCGCGGACGGCTTCGGCAAGGGCAATTGGCCCGTCGGTGCCGAGTGTTCCGGCTCCGCGTTCACACCCGAGCGCATCACGCGGCGCATGGAATGCGTCCGCGACCAGATCAAGAAGCTCTTCATCGTTCCCCGGGGAATCGGCTGCTTCCGGACGGGCGGGTCTGGCGAGCACCCGAAGGGACGCGCCTGCGACTTCATGATCAGCACAGGTGCGCCGACGCCCCAGGAAGCCCAGCTGGGTTATGACATCTCCAACTACGCCCAGAAGAACGCCGCGCGCCTGGGCATCTACTACATCATCTACCGCCAGCACATCTGGAACGCCTTCCGTGCGAACGAAGGGTGGCGCCTGATGGAGGACCGTGGCAGCATCACCCAGAACCACTTCGACCACCCCCACATCTCGGTCAACCCGTAAACGGGGAGGCAGCGCACGGCGGCCGGTCACACAGGATGGAGTCGTGACGTGATGGTCGCCTTGGCGCTGATCCCGGTCGGATTCGCCCTCGGCGTGCTGCTGGCGCCCCTGGCCGCCCCGTACATCGACGAGGTCACCCGCCGCCACAAGATCGGGACGGGGCTGGTCACGGCCGCCTTCTACGGCGTGCTCGGCTGGCGGGTGGGGACGGAGCCCGTCCTGATCGCCCTGCTCTACCTGGCGGCGGTCGGAACCCTGCTCTGCATGATCGACGTCGAGGTCAAACGGCTGCCCGACCGGTTCACGCTCTCGTCCTACGGCGTGGCCGCCGCCCTGCTCGCGGTCGCGGCGCCCTTCACCGACGACGGCCTGGAGCGCTTCGGGTACGCACTCGTCGGCATGGTCGCGCTCTTCCTGCTGTACGCGGTCCAGGCGTTCCTGATGCCGAGCGGGATCGGCCTGGGCGATGTGAAGCTCTCCGGCGTGCTGGGCCTCTATCTGGGCTGGTTCGGCCAGAGCACCTGGGTCTTGGGCCTACTGCTGACCTATTTTCTCGGCGGCCTGGTCGCGCTCGGCATCATGATCGTCCGCCGCACCCGCAAGGGTGAGTTCCCCTTCGGCCCCTACATGATCGCCGGCACGCTGGTGGCCGTCCTGCTGGCCCCGGCGCACGGCTGACGACCTTCCCTAGAAGTAGCCGCCGCTCGTCCGGGCGGTGGTGCTGCGGCTGCGCAGGCGACCCGACAGCCACCAGCCCGCCGCTGACCCGGCCAGTCCGGCGAGGGCGCCCGCGGCGATGCCCGCGACGGACGAGCCCTGGACGAGCGAGTAGGCGATCCCGGCCACGATGAGCAGCGCCGGCGGAAGCAGGACCGCCAGGACGTGGCGGGCGGGGACGTCCCGGTGCGGTTCGCCATGCGTGATCGCGACCAGGAGTGTCATCAGCAGGTAGATGAGCAGGGCGGGTATCGCGCTCCACACCACCTCGGCGCCGGTGCCGGTGAAGTCGTCGACGTCCATGCCGGAGGCGACCGCCACCATCGCGGTGGTGATGCTGCCCGCCAGGTAGATCGCCAGGGCGATCAGCCATGCCTTCGCGAGGTCCATAGGGGATTCCTGTCAGAACGAGGTCACCGCAACGGTGCCGGGGGTCGGTCGATCAGCGGGGGAGCCGGCCGGTGCGATCCCGGCGACCCGTACGGTAACGGCTTTTCCACCGGTAGGGGAGGGGACCGCGAGCGCGGATTCCCAGCTCACGCCCTGCACTCCTTGAATTGCTTCCACACTCGTCGTCCGTCCGGCCCTGGCGCTCCGAGATACCTGGCGCCCTTGGCCTTCTGGTCTTGGTCGGTCTTGTTGTTCGCCCACCCCAGCTTCAGCCCGAGCTTGATGCCGATCTTGTGCGGAAGATCGGTGGAGGCGTAGTCGTAGTCGACCTGGTGCGACTTCCCCTGCTGGTACAGGAGTCGTTGCAGGGGCGTGGCGTCCGGTCCGGGTGGCGTGGCGGGGGCCATGTCGTCCCAGGTCAGTTTCAGGGGAGTCACGTTCAGCCGCAGCGCGGGCTCCGCGGGGGTGCCCTTGAAGGCGTTCCCTTCGGCGCTGAGGTGCTGCTGCACCACACGTCGCTCGGCGTCGGTCCTGAGCGGCAGCTCGGTCGTGGAGGTCGTCAGCTCGTTGTTGAGGATGGTGGTCCGTGTCAGGGTGAGCTTCGTGAGCTTGCCGCTCTTGTCGTAGGTGAGCTTCATGGCTCCGGCGAGCTGGCCCCGGAACTCCTTGTTGCCCACGACATAGCCCGCGCCGATCTTGGAGCCACCACTGACCTCGAAGGTCACCGACCTGGACCCGTCGCGCCTGTCCTCCTCGATGACCGCCTTGTTCTTGGCCTCGATGGACACGTAGCCCCTCAGGTTCGGCTTGACGGTGGGACCGCCGGACGCGTCCTTGGAGTTGCCGAAGATCCCGCCGATCGACCCTTCGGCGGTTCCGCCGAACTCGTACTCGCGCCGGGTGATGTCCGGACCGCGCAGGTCGGGGGTGTCGAGCGCCTTGATCACCTTCCCGCCCAAGGCCGGGATCAGGGTCTTGAGCCCCTTGAGCGAGTTCTGGGCGGCCTTCTTGCGAATGTCCTGGACGAACCTGTCCGCCTCGTCCCCGCTGTCGAACACCCAGGAATCCCCGTTGCCCAGCTTGAACCTCGCGGTGACGTCGATATCGGCTCCCAGGGCGAAGGCGTTCCCGCGCTGAGCCGTGGCGCCGAGTCCCGCGGTGGCGCCGAGCGCCCGCGTGTTGATCGCCGTGATCGTCACCCTGCCGGTCGAGTCCGTGCTCCGGATCAGCGTGACCTCGGAGCCGAGCTGAAGGAATGCGATGTCAATCCTGTTGCCCTGCGAATTGGTCGTCGTGCTGGTGGTGCAGGACGTGGGTTTGAGATCCTTCTCCTTGGGCGAGACGCATTCCTTTTCGCCCTTGACCAGTTTGCACATCGCGTATTCGATGTTCTGCGCGGCCGGGCCGCCCGGCACGATGAACGCGCCGAGAACCCCGAGGACGAGCGCGCCCACCAGGATCACCGCACCGTACTCCAGGCCGCTGGCTCCCAGATCCGTCGGCCGGACGCGCCGGCAACGGTGGGGGCTCGGGCGAGCCGACATGATGTCCGCCTCCAGGTCGTGCGCCGCGACCGATTCTGGTGCGTCGCTTTCCTTGGGAGGCTACGGTTTGCGAATTGGCGCGGCAGAGAGCCCAGGGCCCTATTCGGGGCCCATTTATTTGGGTCCGCCCGATGCGAACTTTTCCGGTGTTCGACGCATCCCCGGTGGTGGAGGCGGCATCAGCCCGGGGTCACCATCAGCGTGCCGAGAATCTGGTCGATCACCTGGGGGAGCCGTGCGTCCTGGACGCCGGTGACCCGCACGGTGACGGCCTTCTTGTCTCCGTAGACGACGCTCAGGTCCGCCGCCTGCGCCTTGTTCCCCGTGGACCGATCCTCGTAGCGGTAGTTCACGCGGATCGCGCCGTTGGCGCCGGGGACCTGGACGGCCTTGTTGGGCTCGCGGTTCTCGATCTTGCTGCCGAGCTGTATGCCCGCGAACGAGGCCGTCGCGACCACGTCGGCCTGGGACGCCTGCGGCACCGAGGTGATCACGCCGACACGGATCATGGGCACGTCGCCCTGCTTGAGCTCCATCGCCAGAGACCAGCCCTGCGGCGGTGGGGCCTTGACCCAGCCGGGCGGGTGGGCGAGGGAGATCCGTCCCGCCGTCACGCGGGTGAAGCCCGGCGGTACGGCCGGCGTGGCGACCGACGACGGGCTCGCCTTCGCCTCGCCCTCACCGCCGGAGTCGTCGGAGCAGCCGGCGGCGAAGGCACCGGCCACCAGGGCGAGACACATGCCGGTGACGGCGAGCCCTCTTCGGCGCATGCGGTCCTCCCGGTTCACGACTTGCATTCCTTATACCGCTTCCATTGGCGCTCGCCGTTCGTGCCCGTGGCTCCCAGGTACTCGGCGTTCTTGGCCTTCTGATCGCGGTTGGCGACGGTCACGCCGGCCCCCAGCTTCAGGCCCAGCTTGACGTTGGCCCCGTAGGCCTGGTCGGTGGCACTGTAGTCATAGTCGACCTTCTGGGTCTTGCCCTTGTCGAACAGCAGCTTCTGCAGGGGCGTGGCATTCGGGCCCGGCGGGGAAACCGGGGCCATGTCGTCCCAGGTGAGCTTGAGGGGCGTCGCCGCAGGGATGCCGTTCGCGCCCAGCGAGTCGGCGCCCAGGTGGTGGTAGACGGCCGCGCGCTCGGCGTCGGTGGTGATCGGCAACTCGGTCGTGGTCGTGCTCAGCTCGTTGTTGACGACGGCCGTCCGTACCAGGGTCATCTTGGTGAGCTTGCCGTCCTTGTCGTAGGTGAGCTTCACCGAGCCCGCGACCTGGCCGCGGACCTCCTTGTTCTCGATGATGTAGTTGCCGCCGGCCTTGGCGCCGCCGCCCACCTCGACGGTGACCGAGGTCGAACCGTCCCGCTTGTCCTTCTCGACGATCGCCTTGCCCTTGGCGTCGACCGAGACGTAGCCGCTGAGGTTCGGCTTGAGCTTGTTGTCGCCACGGGTGTCGGTGATCGGGTTGCCGTCGGAGTCCTCGTCGCCGCGCTTGGCCCGGTCGCCGTCCTTGTTCTTCTTGCCCGGGCCGATGCTGATGCCGGCATTGATCCCGGCGTTGCCGTTCAGCTCGATCTCGTAGCGGTTGATGTCGGGGTCCCGCACCTCAGGGGGGTCGACGGTTTCGACGATCTTGCCACCGAGCCAGCCGATGACGCCGGTCTGCTTGACCCCGTCGATCTTGGCCCGGTGCTGGATCTCGCCGATGAACTTGTCGGCCTCGGCCTGGCTGTTGAAGACCCAGCTGTCCCCGATGCCGCCCTTGATGTTGGCGCGGGCGTCGGCGTCGGCGCCGATGTTGATGGCGTTGCCCCAGTTGACGCCGGCCCCCACACCGGTGCCGACGCCGAGGGCGCTGCTGTTCACGGCCGTGACGGTGACCTTGCCGGTCGAGTCCGTGGCGCGGATGAAGGTGATCTCCTTGCCGGCCTGGAAGAAGGCGATGTCGACCGTGGCACCGTAGGTCTGCGTCGACGACACGGTCGTGCAAGCGGTGGGCTTCAGTGCCTTGTCCGCGGGGGACTCGCACTCGCGCTCGCCGTTGAACAGCTTGCAGATGGCGTATTCGACGTTCTGGCCGAAGAGCCCGTTGGGGACGGTGAGAAAGGCCAGGGCGCCCAGCACCATGGCGCCCACCATGATCAGCGCCCCGTACTCGAGCCCGCTCGCACCGGCGTCCCGGGCCAGGCTGCGGTTGCTCGACCCTGAGCGTGACAGCATGTCGTCCCGCCTCCCAGCACCGCGCCGACGGTGGCTGTCGAAGTGACTGCGTTCCTGTTGGGAGGTTATGGGCCAAGTACGTTTTTGGCCCGGGGTCCAGGACCCAAATCCGGGCCCAAGCGAGAGTGGGCCCATAGGCCTACGGGCGGGGCCCCTATTTCAGGAGAGCGACCTGGGACGCGGGCGGCGCCTGGACGGTGACGGGGATTCCCCAGTTGGAGTAGGTGGCGGTCGTGGACGCCTTCGTGGAGCCGACGGTGACCGAGTACCGCCGCGGCAGACCGCGTTCGTCCACCCACAACTGCCAGGCCAGGGCCTTGATACCGCTCGACGACATCTTCTGGTACTCCTCCTCGCGCATCGCCGAGGTCTCGGTGCTGCCGTCATATCGCGTCACCTGAACGCCGGAGAACTGCTCCTTCACCGGCTTTGCCGTCGCCTTCCCCGCCTTTACCAGAGCCAATCCGGTATCGGTCGAGATCTCACCCATATAGCGCTCGACCGACGACAGAATGGTGCTGAGAAACTTACCGCCCTCATCCAGATCGGCATTCTTGATCTCCTGATGCGAGATGCGCATCCAGGGCTTGCCGACCTCGATTTCCTGCCCCTCGTCCCGGGCGTAGACGAATCCGTCCTTCAGGACGGCGTGCGTGGTCCCCTCGGGATCGGTCATCGTGATGCGTCCCGTCGGCGTCGGGGTGTCGGTGCGCACGTCCGCCGTGGCCTCCTGCTTTCCCGAGTCGCCGCCGGCGATGACCACCTGCGCGTGCAGGCTGCGCGCGACCTTGACCTGACGGCCGATGGTGGCCACCAGTTCCGCGGGCTCCTCCGGTAGCTTGATCGGCGCGATCGTCACAGGCTGTTCGGGTGCGGGCACGCTCGTCTTGGCCACCGGGGCCTTTTTCTCCGTCGGCTTGGAGTCACTGCAGCCGACGACCAGCGAAGCCAGAACGACCAGTGAGAAAACGTGCTTCATAGTCGGTCAGCTTAGGGCGTTAAGTACACCCACCAAAAGTGTGAACTTTAGGTCCCCAGACCCTGGCCCCGGCCGGACGCAAACGGGTGGACTGTCCTGGGTCATCTATCTCGGGGGAGGTCTCACCAGTGGGTCGGCGGTGGCGTCTGGGGGATCGTGGTGCGTCGGCGCTGGAGTACGGTGCGATCATCGGCGTGGCCGCGGTCGTCTTGGCCGCGCTGATCCTGCTGGTCCCTCCGAGGATGTCGTCGGGCACCAAGACCGCCTTCTGTGAGCTTTTCGGTGGCAAGAACTGCGACAAGCAGAGCAGTTCTTCTCCTGCGGCCGGGAACCCGAGTTCGGGTCCGAGTGGTGGGCCGCCCTCGTTGCCGGGGACGCCTGAGCAGGCGGCTTACGACAAGGCCAAGCGTGACGCCGACACGGCCAACACCGAGGCCTCCAACGCGGAGAAAGAATTCGAGGGTCTCAAGGACGAGTTGTGGTCGTTTCTGAAGGACCTGATCGGGATCACCGAGGCTGAGAAGTGCATCAAGGACTTCGACATCATGGCCTGCATCGAGACCGCGGCCAATGCGATCCCGTGGGGCAAGGCTTTCAAGCTTTTGCGTAAGTTGCCCAAGGCGTTCAAGCTGGCGGGTCGTTTCAAGAACATCTGGGACAAGGTCAGCGCGGCCCGCAAGAAACGCGACGATGCCCAGCGTGCCCTGAAGAAGGCCGAAGACGACCTCCGCAAGAAGAAGGAAGCCGACCGTCAAAAACAGGCTGGCGAGGACCCGAAGAAGAAGCCGTCCTGCCCCCTGCCACGGCGCGCACCGAACGACGCGAACAGCCGCCACCTCCGGCGGATCGCGTCCGGGACCATCGGCGAAGCAGGCGTGCCGCTGGCCCAGGCCACCACACCGCCTCCCAGTGATGACGACCTCTGCCTGACCGAGCACGCCAAGCAGCGCCTGAAAGACCGGCACGTCACCATGGAAGAGGCCAGAAAGGTTCTCACTCAGACGCCCTTCTCCTACTGGCACGAGGATCAGTGGAAGACCGGATACTGGGATCCTGAGCTTCAGATCTTCATCGGGAAGACGATCGATGGGAACATCAACACCATCATCGATCCGGCGGACCGACAGTACATTGAGAACCTCAAGTCACGCCGGCCCGGTGGAGGCGGCGGGAAGAAGAAGGGCCGGAGATGACGAGGGTGACCTACGATCGCCAAGCGAACGCGGCCTACATCTACCTCAACGATCCCGCCCTGGACAATGATGTGGCCTTCGTCTACCCGTGCGATCCGATCAAGGTGGACGGCATGATCAACCTTGATTTCGCCGAGGACGGCCGCCTGGTGGGCGTGGAGGTGCTGGACGCGAGAGCGAAACTTCCTCACTACCTTCTCGATCGCGCGGAAATCATCGGCTGACGGAAGGAAGGGCGTACCAGTGGGTCGGCGGTGGCGTCTGGGGGATCGTGGTGCGTCGGCGCTGGAGTACGGTGCGATCATCGGCGTGGCCGCGGTCGTCTTGGCCGCCTTGATCCTGCTGGTCCCTCCGAGGATGTCGTCGGGCACCAAGACCGCCTTCTGTGAGCTTTTCGGTGGCAAGAACTGCGACAAGCAGAGCAGTTCTTCTCCTGCGGCCGGGAACCCGAGTTCGGGTCCGAGTGGTGGGCCGCCCTCGTTGCCGGGGACGCCTGAGCAGGCGGCTTACGACAAGGCCAAGCGTGACGCCGACACGGCCAACACCGAGGCCTCCAACGCGGAGAAAGAATTCGAGGGTCTCAAGGACGAGTTGTGGTCGTTTCTGAAGGACCTGATCGGGATCACCGAGGCTGAGAAGTGCATCAAGGACTTCGACATCATGGCCTGCATCGAGACCGCGGCCAATGCGATCCCGTGGGGCAAGGCTTTCAAGCTTTTGCGTAAGTTGCCCAAGGCGTTCAAGCTGGCGGGTCGTTTCAAGAACATCTGGGACAAGGTCAGCGCGGCCCGCAAGAAACGCGACGATGCCCAGCGTGCCCTGAAGAAGGCCGAAGACGACCTCCGCAAGAAAAAGGAAGCCGACCGCCAGAACCAAGCCGGAGGGAAAAAGGACCCGAAGGGCTGTCCTGTCCCGCAGCGGCCCAGGGCATTCGGCCCGACGCGGGTGCCGCCCGGCGGCGTCACGAACGCCGCCTCCGGCCGCTTCACCGGCACGGTCGTCCTGGTGGCGACCACTCGGGCCCGCGAGGACGCGCCGACCCCGAAGGTCGACAGCGAGCGTCTCCAGCGGACGGTGAACGCGCTGTACCATGGCGTCGGCAACCCCAACCAGATCGGGGACGGCAGCGCGATGGCCGCGGCCAATCACGAGGCGCTTGGCGGGCCCAACGTCGAGGGTAAGAGCCACATCACCAGCACCACGCAACTCAAGGCGAGTCTCGAAAAGTTCTTGAGGGAGAACGAGACCCGCCTCAAAGGTGGGCGTAAGGTCCCGAACGTCAAGTCCGCCAGGGATATAGAAGTCGCCAAGTCCCTCATCCAGGCCATCGACGATGCGCTCGCCGGAAAGTACAAAGGCTTCAAGGAATACGGCGGGCTCGGATGCTGATCGATAGTGAGGCGGAGTTCGTTCGGAGGCTGCTGGTCGCCTTTCCCGAACTGGACGACCTCTACGAGACTCATGTCTTCAATAACGACGGCCTGCTCGCTCACGTCTTCTTCTGGGATGTAACACAGGAAGTGGTCCAGGGGTTCCTGGGCAAGGAGAGCGACGTCCCCAGCTGGCGCCGTTTCCTGTCGTTTCTCGAGGAGGCTTACCCCGGTGCCGACACGCCTGTGAAGAACCTCATCGGGACCTCGTTCCTCTACAACCTGCCCTGGCCGGGCCAGGAGGGCGCCGAGATAGCCGATGCCCTCGGCCCCGTCCTCAGCGAGGTCTACACTCGCGTCCGCGCCTGACGAGGGGGCCTGCCACGGAAAGCCCGAAGTGGCGGTTCGGGTGATCGAGGCCAGAAACGTTCGGAAGCACCGGAGGGGGAAGGGTGTCGGTTCCGGCGACGCTGGTCTTCGCGGAGGCCGTGCGGCCCGAGGAGCTTCGGGAGCTGGTCGTCTCACTCGGTGGGACGCCGAGCGCCGATCCGGAGCACTCGCAACTCCAGCGGGACGACGGGTGCGTGTGGGTGATCCCGTCGGACTGGGAGGGGCCGATGTTCTCGGCGAAGTCCGGGCGTGACCGGGAGATCGAGCGCGCCCTGGGCGGGCCTCCGGGCGCGATGGCGACCATGGAGATCTCGCATGGGCGGGGGAGTGAGTGGCTGGCGGCGGAGATCGTGCTCGCCGCCGCCGAGCGCTGGCGGCTGGTGCTGCTCGACCGCGCGGAGACGGTCGTCACGGTCGAGGAGTTCAACGAGCGCCTCGCCAAGCGTCCGACGGGGTTCTTCTGGCCGGACGGCACGTTCGACTTCCAGAAGGCCGCCCGTTCCGAACGCGCCGACCCCGTCACCCTGCTCCTCCCCAACGAGGCCGCTCCCGAGCAGATCAGGGGAGTGCTGCGCTCATTCGGAGCCCAATTGGACCCCGACGAGCGGACCGACGCCGAGTTCACCCGTGCCGGCGCCCACGTCTGGATCTATCTGGACGCCGAAGTCACCCTCGACCCCTTCAAGGGCCCCATCTACCGGGACACGGTGGGAAGGCCGCCCTACGCGGCGATCCGCCTGGACGTCTTCGGCGGCAACGACTCCGAGACGCTGGCCATGGAGCTCATCGAGGCCCTCGCCGCCCACTGGCCCGTTCTGGCCCAGGGCGAGCACGGCCAGCTCATGACCCTCGACGACCTCCGCACCCGCGCCGTCCAGGGCAGCCCCAACCTCTTCGCGCCCTAGGGCGACCCATGGCGTGAGAAAGGCCCCCGCCTGGAGTGGGGGCCTTTCCGCTGGGGGTCAGTGGTGGGTGCGGCGGTGCCAGGGGCGGTGGGATTCGGTGCGGGTGTAGGTGGCGCTGAGGAGGGCCACGCCGAGGGCGGCGATGATCACCGCGAAGACGATGGCCACCAGGGTTCCGGCGCCGAGGGCGTTGGCTATCACTCCGCCGAGGATGGCGCCCGCGATACCGACCAGGATCGTCATGAGCATGCCGATGGGGTTCCGGCCCGGAACGATGAGGCGGGCCAGGGCTCCGATCACGGCACCGACGATGATGAACCAGAGGATCGTCGTGAGCATTGTCGATCACCATTTCGTTGTCGGACGGTCGCGTCTTCAGCGGCCGTCGTCGGTGGTCGGTATGCCCGTCCCTCGGGGTTCAAACAGGCGTTCAGGTGTACTGGGAGCCTCCGAAGCCGACGGTTCGGCCCTCTTCCTCGGTGATCTCGAGGTAGGCGATGTGGGCGGCGGGCACGACGGCGCGGCCGTTGCGCTGGTCTTTGAGGATCAGGACGCCGTGGTCGGCCTTGAGGGCGTCGGCCAGCGCGGCCTGGACCTCGTCGGCCGTCTGGGTCGTCTCGACCACGAGCTCCTTGGGCACGAACTGGACGCCGATGCGAACCTGCACTCGATCTCCCTTGCCTCGGGCCCCGACGGGCTCATGCCTTCGATGGTGCCACGAAGATCGCTCAGCCGGTGCGGGGGAAGCCCGAGATTCCGCGCCAGGCGAGCCTGGCGATGATCTTCTCGGCGGTGTCCTTGGGGATGGCGCGGTGCTGGGAGAGCCAGTATCGGGCGCTGACCTCGGCCATGCCGACCAGGCCCATGCCGAGCAGGAACGCCTCGTCGGTGGGGGCGTCGGTGTCCTCGGAGATCACCTGGGCGATCATCTCCGCGCACTGCTGGTTGGCGCGCTCGACGCGGGCGCGGACGGGGGCGACGTTGCGCAGGTCGGACTCGAAGACCAGGCGGTACGCCTCGCCCTCGCCGGCCACGAAGTCGTAGAAGGCCTGCATGCACGCCTGGACGCGCAGTTTGTTGTCCGTGGTCGAGGCCAGGGCCTCGCGGACGGTGTTGACCAGCCCTTCCGCGTGCTCGTCCAGCAATGCCAGGTAGAGCTCGAGTTTGCCGGGGAAGTGCTGGTAGAGCACCGGCTTGCTGACGCCGGCCCGCTCGGCGATCTCGTCCATCGCCGCGGCATGGTAGCCCTGGGCGACGAACACCTCCTGCGCTGCGCCGAGAAGCTGCCTGCGGCGTGCCAGTCGCGGCAGTCTCGTGCCACGGGGGCGGGCGTCCGGGGTAGCGGTCACCACACTCTCCGATCACCGGTTCGATGCGGCGGTCCGGGGTAGTCCGCCGCGCGTCGTCAATCACATCATCCTACGCGCCGGTAACCTCCCTGGTCACCAACGTCGCCGAGTGACGACCCCCGTTAACGGTAATCGTCCTCGTCGAGGACGACCTCGCGCGTCTGGTCGGCGGCGTCGGCCTCGTCGGCGTCGAAGGGTACCTGCTCCGGCCACCGCGGCGCCTCTTGATCGTTCAAAGGCTCCACGGCGTCGGCCTCATTGCTGAGCACGGCTTCGCTTTCGGCCTCGCTCATCGCGTCTCCTCTCAGAGGCGCCCGGCCAGCTCGCGAAGCGGAGCCTCGATGGCCTCCCCGTACGTCGGGAACGCGTGCACGACGTCGGTGAGCAGGCCCAGCGGCGTCTCCGCGCGGATGGCCAGGGCGATCTCGCTCATCCACTCCTCAGCGTAAAGCCCCACGGCCGCGGCGCCGATCAGCAGCCCGCGTGAACGGTCGGCGTACAGTTCGACCCGGCCCCTCTCGTCGGCCT
Organism: Spirillospora sp. CA-294931; assembly: GCF_050946795.1. Classification (GTDB taxonomy): domain Bacteria; phylum Actinomycetota; class Actinomycetes; order Streptosporangiales; family Streptosporangiaceae; genus Spirillospora. The sequence continues at coordinate 7,246,166 of NZ_CP192006.1, read as the reverse complement.
CCACCGCCGCCCTGGACGTGGCGGCCAGGTCATACCCCGCGGTGAGCAGGTCGATGCCCCGCTCCTCTGCCTCTCGGGGGGAGACGCCGACGGAGTAGACGGTCGGCGCGGTGTAGACGACGCGGGGGACGGCCCTGTAGTCGGCCTCCCGGCGCTTGCCCAGCACGTTGGAGATCACCACGCGGGCCTGGTAGCGGGCGGCGTGGGTCGTCCTGGCGACCCCGGTGACGTCGCCCGCGGCCCAGACGCCGCCCGGCCCGTGCCCGCCGACCTGGCAGGTCTCGTCGATCGTCAGGCCCTCGCCCGGCCGGACGGCGATGCCGAGCGTCTCCAGCCCGAGACCCTCGACCCGGGGACGGCGCCCGGCCGCGATGAGGATGCGGTCGGCGTCGACCGTCCCGCCGTCGGTCAGCCAGAGCCGCAGCCCGACCGGGCCCCGCTCGACGCGGCCGAGCTGGGCGCCCAGGCGCAGGTCGACGCCCAGCCGGCGCAGGGAGTCGGCGAGGATCTCGCCGGTGAAGGCCGCCTCGGCGGTCAGCAGCCGCCCGGCCGCCTCGACCAGCGTGACCTGCGAGCCGAAGGCGGCGTAGACCTGGGCCATCTCGCAGCCGACGGGCCCGCCGCCGAGGATGACCAGGCGCCGGGGCAGGTCGGGGACGGTCAGCGCGGCGTCGCTGGTCCAGGTGGGGACGTCGGCCAGGCCGTCGATCTCCGGGACGGCCGGCTCGCTCCCGGTGCTGACGACCAGGTCGGTGAAGGCGTGCTCGGTGCCGTCGACCTCGATCACACCGGGCCGCAGGACGCGGCCCCGGCCGCGCAGGACGGTCACGCCGCCCTCGGCCATGCGCGCGACGGCGCTGTCGTCGTCGAGGTGCCCCGTCACCTCGTCGCGCCTGGCGGTGGCCAGCTCCCAGGTCTCGCCGCGCCGGGCCGACAGCAGCAGCGACTTGGAGGGCATACAGGCGAAGTACGGGGACTCGCCCCCGACCAGGTGGTTCTCCACCAGCGCCACGTTCCGTCCCGCCTGGGCCAGGCCGACCGCGACCAGCTCGCCCGCGGATCCGCCTCCGAGCACCACGACGTCGTAAGGATGGTTCTGCGACACTGACTTCCCCTCCGCACCGCTCGCGATGTCCCCGCCCCCTCATGGTGACGGAACTCGGTGCCGGAGAGTGGCCGTTCGAACACATTAAGGCAGCGGCGGGCCGCCCTCCAGGATGGGGGCGAGCAGGTCGCCGTGCTCCTCGACCCGGGCGAGCGCCTCCTCGGGCGTGAAGACCAGATCATCCGGTTTCTGGACGGCTTCGAGCTCGTCCCAGGTGATGGGCATGGACACCGAGGGGGAGTCGGCGGCGCGCAGCGAGTACGGGGCCACGGTGGTCTTGGCGGGGTTGTTCTGGCTCCAGTCGACGAAGACCTTGCCCTTGCGCAGCCGTCGCTCCATTTTGGAGATCACGAGCTCCGGGCGGGCCTCGGCGAGCCGCTCGGCGGCGCGCTTGGCGTACTCCGACGTGCCGTCGCTCTCCTTGATCGGGACGTAGAGGTGCATGCCCTTCTTGCCGCTGGTCTTGGGATGGCAGTCGAGGCCGTCCTCGGCCAGGACGTCGCGCAGCAGCACCGCGACCTCGCAGGCGTCGACGATCGTCGCGGGGGCGCCCGGGTCGAGGTCGAAGACCACCAGGTCGGGGCTGTGCAGCTTGCCCCGGGGGCCGACCTTCCACTGCGGGACGTGCAGTTCCAACGCGGCCATGTTGGCGCACCACACCAGCGTGGGCAGGTCGTCGACCACGATGAAGTCGAGCGTGCTGCGGCCGGTGGAGCTGCCCGGGGTGGGGATCGTGGCGGTGCGGATCCAGTCGGGGGTGTGGCGGGGCGCGTTCTTCTCGAAGAACGAGTTGCCGTTCACGCCGTCCGGATACCGGATCCGGGTGGCGGGACGGCCCTTCAGATGCGGGAGCAGCACCGGCGCGATCTTGACGTAGTAGTCGATGACCTCGCCCTTGGTGAACTCCGGGAAGAGGTTCTTGTCCAGGTTCGACAGCGTCAGCTCCCGGCCGTCGACCTCGACGCTGACCTTCTTAGGGCTCACGGATCACCTCTGCGGGGTCTTTGTCGTCGCGCAGCCCGCGCCATGACGGGAAGCGCAGCCGCCCGTCCCTGGTGCGGACGCTGTAGGCGACCTCCCCCACCAGCCGTGGATCAACCCACTGGGCGTCGCGGGAGAACTCCCGGGGGACGGGTTCGTCGAAGGGGCTGGTGGAGCGCCGCAGGGGCCACAGGGCCTCGTACATCTCGTCCAGGGCCCGGTCGGTGAACCCGGTGCCGACATGGCCGACGAACACCAGCCGGCCCTTGGGGTCGTAGACGCCGAGCAGCAGCGACCCGACGCCGCCCTCGCGCCGTCCCTTGCCGGGCTTCCACCCGCAGACGATCACCTCGCTGGTGAGGAAGTTCTTGACCTTGCGCCAGAAGTCGACGCGGCGGCCGGGCCGGTAGGGGGAGTCGAGCCGCTTGGCCAGCAGCCCTTCGAGCTTCTGTTCCTGGGTGAACTCCAGCAGCTCGGTCACCTGGGCGCTGTCGCCACCGTTCAAATACGGGGGGACCTCGACGGGTCCGGTGGCGGCCAGGTCCAGGTCGGCCAGCAGGGCCCTGCGGTCGGCGTAGGGCATGTCGTAGAGGAGGTGGCCGTCCAGGAAGAGCAGGTCGAAGACGACGTAGCGGACGGGAACCTCCCGGATCAGCCGCGGATCGGGATGGGCGACGTGCATGCGGCGCTGCAGCCGCTCGAAGCTCGGACGGCCGTCCTCGAAGGCCACCACCTCGCCGTCCAGGACGACGTCGTGGTGGGGGAGGAGGTCGGCGAGGCCGGACAGTTCCGGATAGCGTCCGGCGAGCTCGGTGGTGCGGCGCCCGCTGGCGCGCACCCCGTCCGCCGAGACATAGGTGATCACGCGGACGCCGTCCCACTTGAGCTCCAGGCCCCAGCGCACGGCGTCGTCGGGAAGCTCCCCGGTGGCGGCCGTCATCGGCTGCACCGGCCACGGCATGGTCATAGTCGCTCTCTACCCTCCGCCCGCTCCATGGAAAAAAGGATCAAGAGTCGGTTGTGGCGCAAATCGAACTGGGTTGCGAGGCTAGGAGTCAATAGCCTCGGGGTAAGGATCGATCATGCGGAGTATTTGGAAGGGTGCGATCTCGTTCGGCCTGGTGACGGTGCCGGTGAAGGTGTACTCGGCGACCGAGCAGCGCGACGTCGCGTTTCACCAGGTGCACCGCAAAGACGGCGGCCGCATCAAGTACAAGCGGGTGTGCACGGTCGACGGCGAGGAGGTGCCCTACGCCGACATCGCCAAGGGGCACGAGCTGCCCAGCGGCGAGATGGTCGTGCTCACCGACGAGGACTTCGCCGATCTCCCGTTGTCGACCAGCCGCCGCATCGACGTGCTCCAGTTCGTCGACGAGGAACAGGTCGACCCGATCTACTTCGCCAAGTCGTACTACCTGGAGCCCGACCAGCAGGGCGCCAAGCCCTACGTGCTGCTGCGGGACGCCCTGGAGCAGTCGGGCCGGGTGGCGATCGTCAAGGTCGCGCTGCGGCAGCGCGAGTCGCTGGCCACGCTGCGGGTCCGCGAGGGCGTGTTCGTCCTGGAGACCATGCTGTGGCCGGACGAGATCCGCGCCCCCGCCTTCCCCTTCCTGGACGAGGACATCGAGGTCCGCAAGCAGGAGCTCACCATGGCCACCTCGCTGATCGAGACCATGGAGGGCGACTTCGACCCGGGCGAGTACAAGGACGCCTACCGCGAGGCCCTCCAGTCGGTCATCGACGCCAAGATCGAGGGCCGCGAGGTCGAGCGGCCGGAGGCCGAGGCCGAGGAGGCCCCCGCCGCCGACCTGCTCAGCGCGCTGCGCGCCAGCGTCGAGGCCGCCAAGAAGAGCCGGGGCGAGAAGAAGCCCGCCGCCAGGAAGGCGCCCGCGAAGAAACCCGCCGCCAAGAGCTCGTCGTCCAAGGCGTCCGGATCGTCGAGGTCGAGGTCGGCGGGCTCCAAGCAGCCGGCCGAGAAGAAGGCGCCCGCCAAATCGCGCACCCGCAAGTCGGCCTAGCCGTCAGGCTCTCAGGAGCCGAACGGGACGGTGGTGCACAGCAGCCGGTCGCCCGCGCCGCCGGTGTGGTGGTCGGTCGGCTCGGCGTGGACGACCACCGAGCCCGCGTCGCCCTTGGCGACCACCCACGGGACGGTCGTCTTCGAGCGCGCCTCGCCGTCTCTGCCGACGGTGACGTCCAGCCAGATCTCCTTGTCGTGCAGCGGCGTGCCCGGCTTGGCGTTCGGGTTCTGGTAGTGCGGCCCGGCGTCGGCGGGCTTGGGCCCGCACGCCTTCTGGTGGACGTGGACGCCGAACGTCTTGCCCTTCGCGGCGGCCGGGAAGCCCTTGGCCTTCAGCCGGACGCTGGTCGTGCCCTTGTGGGTCTTGACGCGGATTCGCGTGGTGACGTCCCCGTACGCCTTGTCGTAGGTGTAGGTCGGCCCCTTCGCCCAGATCACGTGTGACCCGCCCGCCGGAGCCGCGGCGGCGGGCACCGTCAGCAGCCCCAGGCCGGTGCAGACCGCGGTGAGCGTGACGGCCGTGCGCTTCGGATATGCCATGAGCTTCCTCTCGTCACGGGAGTACCACCGCCCGATGATGCCCGCTGGACGCCGCTCATTCCATGGCACGCAGTGCCGGGCGTTTTGCAGTGACGGCATCGCCGGACGAGCGCCCGCGCAGCCTGCGTCCCACCCACGGCGCGAGGTAACCGCGTGCCCAGCGCAGGTCGTGCAGCCGCCGCGCGCCCTTTCCGAGTTCGGGAAGGGGAGCCAGGACGGGCTCGCGCCACGCGCCGGGCTCGGCCCCCTCGACGCCGAGCGCTTCGAGAGTGGCCAACGCCACACGCCGGTGCCCGTCGGACGACATGTGCAGGCGGTCGACGCCCCACATGCGCGAGTCGCGCAGGACGTCCATCGACCACTGGTCGACGACGTGCGCGCCCCGGCGGGCCGCGATGCCGCGCAGCAACTCGTTGAAGACGGCGACCCGGCCGCGGGTGCGGCTGATCACGGGCTGGCCCACCGGGTCGACGCCGGTGAACAGGACGACGTCGGCACCCGCGTCGCGGATGCGCGCGACGGCGGCGTCCATGCGTCCGGCGAGCGCGTCCACGTCGGTCTTGGGACGCAGCAGGTCATTGCCGCCGCCGGAGATCGAGACCAGATCGGGCTTGAGGTCGAGGGCGGGCGGAAGCTGCTCGGCGATGATCTGGTCGAGCAGCCGTCCGCGCACGGCGAGATTGGCGTACCCGAACCCGTCGACCCGTGCGCTCAGCGCCTCGGCGACCCGGTCGGCCCAGCCGCGCCATTCCCCGTCGGCATAAGGGTCGCCGAGCCCCTCGGTGAAGGAGTCGCCGATCGCCACATAACGCGTCCATGCCATGCCCAACATGCTATGACTGGCCCCACCATGACCAAACGCCCGCCCCGAACGTGGTCGGGCGGACGGCCGGGGTGGGGTGTGGGTCAGTTGGCCAGGACGCGGGCCAGCAGGGTGGCGGCGCGGGAGGGCTCGTCGCAGGGGGCGATGCGTTCGCCCCAGCCGTAGAAGTACGACCAGACCTCGCCGTCGGAGCCGGAACGTTCCGGGGCGGCGATGACGTTCTCGTTCAGGCCCGTCAGCTCCGGGTTGGCCACCAGGGCGGACGGCCAGCGGTCGGCGGGGACGGCCATCTCGACCCGCCAGCCGCGGGCGCGCAGCTCGTCGGTCAGGCGCTCCAGGTGCCCGAGCGCCGTCTCGGCATCGGTGATCACCTGCGAGGACATGGTGCCTCCAAGGGGGTGCAAGGAATGTTGCACAGTCTCTTGGGGCCGGGGGCCGAGCACAAGCGGTTCGGCCGAAGTCGCCTGTCCGAAATCGGGTCGATACCCGGGGGCGCGTGGCCCCCGGGTATCGGTCCTGGTCAGGTACTGGCGGGTTCGAGGGTCTTCGGGGTTTCCGGGGTGGCGGGCGAGTCGTCCTCGCGGATGCCGTAGCGGCGGTAGAGCCGGGCGAGCGGCCCCGGCGCCCACCAGTTCGCGCCGCCCAGCAGGCGCATCGTGGCCGGGACGAGCAGGGCCCGCACGATCGTGGCGTCCACGACGAACGCGATCACCATGACCACGCCGGTCATCTTGATGAAGGTGATGCCCGAGGTGGAGAACGCCCCGATCACCACGATGAACAGCAGCGCCGCGCTGGTGATGATCCCACCGGTGCGCTGCAGCCCGGTCGCGACGGCGGCCGTGTTGTCGCCGGTCAGGTCGTACTGTTCGCGGATTCGCGAGAGCAGGAACACCTCGTAGTCCATCGACAGGCCGAACAGCATCGCCAGCATCAGCACCGGCATGGCCGGGTTGATCGAGCCGGTGGCGGTGAAGCCCAGCAGGTCCGACAGGTTGCCGTCCTGGAAGATCCACACCATCGCGCCGAAGGCGGCCGACAGCGAGAACAGGTTCATCAGCATCGCCTTGAGCGGCAGGATCAGCGAGCCGAAGGCCAGGAACAGCAGGACGAACGTCGCTCCTCCGACGACCAGCGCGAGCCAGGGCAGGGTCGCCCCGAGGCTGTCGAGCTGGTCGGCCTCGTCGGCCGAGGCGCCCCCGATGAGAGCCTCGGCCGACGAGGGCGCGGGCACCGCGCGGACCTCCTTGACCAGCGCGCGCGCCCGGTCGGACGAGGGAGCGGCGTCATAGGTCAGGGCGATGCGGGTCGTCTCGCCCTTGGCGCCGGTCACCGAGGCGCCGGTGATGCCCGGGATCGCGGTGAGCTTGGCGGAGTACGCCTGGACGGCCTGCTGGTCGGTCGTCCCGGTGACGACGGCCTCGATCGGGGACGTGGAGCCTCGGGTGAAGTCCTTCTCCAGGGACTCGGTGACCACGCGGGGGTCGGAGCCGGACGGCATGACGCGGGCGTCCACACCGCCCCAGCTGATGTTCAGGAAGGGCGTGCCGAGCGCCAGCAGCAGCGCCAGCGTGGACACGGCGTAGAGGGCCGGACGCCGCATGACGCTGTGTGCCAGCCGGTACCAGCCGCCGTTCCCCGTCGCGCCGGTCTTGGCGCGCCTGCGGCGGACGGGCAGCGCGTTCACCCGGTGACCCAGGACGGCCAGCAGGGCGGGCAGGACGGTCAGCGCCCCGATCATGCACACCACGACGGTGGCGATGCCCCCGTAGCCCATGGAGACCAGGAAGTTCTGGTCGAACAGCAGCAGACCGGCCAGCGAGACGGTCACCGTGAGCCCGGAGACGGCGACGGTGCGTCCCGCCGTGGCCATCGTCCGGACGATCGCGTCCTCGACCACCGCCCCTCGGTCCAGTTCCTCGCGGAACCGGCCGACGATGAACAGCCCGTAGTCGATCGCCAGCCCCATGCCGAGGAACGTGGTGATCTGGACGGCGAAGATCGACACGTCGGTGCCGAAGGTCAGCGCGTGCAGGGCCGTGAACGAGCCCAGCACGGCCAGCCCGCCGATCAGCAGCGGCAGGCTCGCCGCGACCAGACCGCCGAAGATCAGCACGAGCAGCACCAGCAGGACGGGCATCGCCATGGCCTCGGCCCGGCCGATGTCGGCGGAGACGCGCGAATTGATCGCGGTCTGCGTCGCCTGGTCGCCGCCGACGGTGGCGGTCAGCCCGCCGCCGACCTCGGTGAGGCGGTCGGAGATCGCCTCGTACTTCTTCTCCCGTGCGCTTTCGTCGGCGCCCGCGAGACGCAGGACGGCGAAGGTGGCCGTCCGGTCCTTGCTGACGAACTGTGGCGCCTTGGCCGTCCAGTAGGTCGTGGTGGCCGAGATCGCGTCCCGGGGGAGGGCCGCCAGGGCTCCTTCGACCGAGGTCCGGTAGGCGGGGTCGTCGACCGTCCGGCCGTCGCTCGCGCGGTAGAGGACCACGACGTCGGCGGCGCTGCGGCCGAGGTCGCGTTCGGCCACCTGAGCTGCGCGATCGCTCTCGCTCCCGGGGGTGGTGAAGAGCCCGGCGGACGTCATCGCGCCGAACACCCCGGTGCCCCAGACCGCCATGAAGACGAGCGCGATCGCGGTCAGTCCCAGGATCGGCCGCCGTCGCCGGTGCACCACCCGGCCCCATCTCTCGAACATCGATCTCACCCTTCTCCGTGACGATGCGTAACATGAGTGAACGCTGTTAATGTGCGAACAGCGTTAACGAAAGCATGGGCTGTTTACTTTCGTCAAGGGTGTTTTTGGGGAATCATGCGAAGGCGCCCCGTGGGGGCGGCCGGAGGGAGGCGGAAGACGTGGTGGAGAGCCGACGTGACCGGCTGAGGGCGGCGACGATCGAGGAGATCAGCCGCACCGCGCGGCGCATCCTGGTCGAGGAGGGCGCGGACGCGGTGACCCTGCGCGCGATCGCCCGCGACATGGGCATGACCGCCCCCGCGCTCTACCGCTACTTCGGCAGCCACGGCGACCTGCTGCGGCACCTGGTGGGCGACCTGTTCAACGAGCTCACCGCCACGATCACCGCCGACCTCCATGAGGTCCCCAAGGGCGATCTGAGCGGCAAGTTCATGGCCGCCTCGCGCGGCTTCCGGCACTGGGCCCGCGAGCACCGCCGCGAGTACGAACTGCTGTTCGGAGCCCCGCTGCCCGGCCTGGACCACGAGGAGAAGATGGACTTCGCCGAGGAATGCGCCCGCAAGTTCGGCGCGACGTTCCTCGCCCTGTTCGTGGAGCTGTGGAAGAAGGGGCCCTTCCCCGTCCCCGCCGACGACGAACTCGACCCGGGTCTGCGCGAGCAGCTGCGCCGCTACCGCGAGGAGTCGCTCGGCGTCTCGCTGCCCCTTGGGCTCATCCAGCAGTTCCTGCAATGCTGGATCCGGCTCCAGGGTGCGGTGAGCCTTGAGGTCTTCGGCCATCTCGACTTCGCGCTCGACGACCCCGAGCCGATGTTCGAGCTGATGCTCGCCGCGACCGCGGCGGACCTCGGCCTGGAGTACGTGCCCCCGGGAGGGAAGCGATGACCAGCACACTCGCGGTCGACGGCGTCCACGCCGAGGTCACCGGGACGGGCCCGCCGGTCGTGCTCTCGCATGACGGCCTGCTGCACGGCGAGTCGTGGGACGCCCAGTTCGCCGCGTTCGCCGACCGCCACCGCGTCGCCCGCTGGGACCGCCGCGGCTACGGGCGCTCGCCCCGGCCCTTGGAGCCCTATTCGAGCGCCGACGACCTGGCCGCCGTCGTCCGCGCGGTCTCCGACGGCCCGGCGGCGATCGTCGGCTGCTCGATGGGCAGCCTGGTCTCGTCCCGGTTCGCCGTCGACCATCCCGACCTGCTGACCGCGCTGGTGCTGGTCGCCCCGATCGTGTCCGGGCTGCCGCTCTCGGAGCACTTCGTCACCCGGGGCGGGCGCGCGGTGCCCGGTCCGGAGACGCCCCCGCTCGAGCACATCGAGTACTGGAGCCGCGAAGACCCCTGGTGCGTCGCGCCCGCCAACACCGCGGCCCGCGACCGGCTGCGCGAACTGCTGACGGCCAACCCGCACAACCTGCGTCCCCCGATGGACCTGGAGCGCCTCCTGGAGGAGCCCGTCCTGCCCAGGCTCGGCGAGATCGCCGTCCCGACGCTCATCGTGGTCGGCGAGCACGACGTGGCGGACGTGCACGCCCACTCCGGCGCCATCGAGGCGGCCGTGCCCGGCGCCGAGCGGGTCGTCCTGCCGGGCAGCGGCCACCTGCCGCACCTGGAGACGCCCCAGGAGTTCAACCGCGTCGTCCTGGACTTCCTCGCTAGAGCATCGGAAGCCGCCAGATGACCCGCCCGGACGAGGAGTAGCCGGTCAGCCAGGCGTCCCTGGTGTTCTTGCCGGCGCGGAACTCACCGGCGTGCACCGCGACGCGCCCGCCCGACCAGCGCGGACGGGCGACCCACCCGCGCACGCGCTTCCCGTCGGGATACCTCAGCTCCACGCGCGCCGTCGACGGCGGCGCCACCCCGGCCCAGTACCCCTGTGACATCACCAGAGGGCCGCCGAAGCGCCCGGCCATCGTGGCGAGGGAACCGCCGTCCGGAAGCGAGCCGATCGGCAGCGGCCCCGCCCGGAAGTTCACGCAGCCGCCCTGCCACTCGGCCGTCACCGTGCCGCCGAGGGTGACCGCGTTCGGCCCGGCCGCGGTGCCGCCTCCGCAGTCGAACGAGGGAGGCGGCGTGATCCGCTCGACGTTCCCGCCGGAACGGTCGGCGAAGTCGAGCGACTTGATCCTCCGCTCGTCGGGCACCCCGGCCTGCCAGACGCGGTGCGGGATTCCGGGGACCTCCCGCACGGTGCCCGGACGCCGCGAGCCGTCGGTGAGGCGGACGCTCATCGACGCGACCCGCTCGTCGGCCAGGCCGTAGATCACGTCGAGGCCCTCGCGGGGGTCCAGCTTGCCCGAGCGCGCCGCGTGCTCGCCCTTCGGCAGCGCGAGCGTCCCGCATCCGCCTTCGGTGGGGATTCCGTGGCAGAAGGCCGTCTCCCCGTTCTTGGTGGCGAGCCACACGTGCATGGTCACGCCGTCGGCTCCCTGGTCGGGCTGGATCCGGGTGACGGGGCCCAGCGGCGGATACTGGGCCAGCAGCGGCTTGACCAGGTCGCGCTGGGCCTCGGAGTCCTCGGGACGGAGCACGGGCTTCTTGGCGGCGCCCTCGTCCTGGGGAAGGGCGAACACCGCGCCGGCCACGATGGCGGCCACGGCGGCCGCGCACGCGGCGATGTCGCGGCCGCGGCGCCGGCGGACGCGGCGCAGGACGCGCGCCTTGGCGTCCGGGTCGGGCGTGAACGTCTCGGCCTTCTCGCGCAGGGCGTCGCGAAGCCTGTCCTCAACGGGGTTCATGACGTCTCCTCCAGGGCCGACTGCAACGCGGCGACACCGCGGTGGGCATGGGACTTCACGGTGCCGACCGAGATGTCCATGACCTCGGCGATCTCGCGCTCGGACAGCTCCAGCCAGTACCGCAGCACCAGCACCTCGCGCTGGCGGGGCGCGATCCGGTCGAGGGCGGCCAGCAGCTCCCTGCTGTCCTCGCGCAGGACGGCCGCCGCGTCGGCGGGGGGATCCACGTCCGGGACGGTGCGGTCGCGCAGCCGCGCCAGCCGCGCCCCGGCGACGCGCAGGTGGCGCCGCCGGTTGCGGGTCAGGTTGTAGACGGTCGACCGCAGGTAGGCGAACGCCGCGTTGCCGTCGCGCAGCCGCCCGCGCCGCCGGTAGTACCGGGCGAACGCGTCCTGCGCGATGTCTTCGGGGTCGTCGGCGCCCAGCAGCGCGGCGAGCCGGACCAGCGGGCGGTAGTGCGCCGCGAACAGCGCGTCGAACGGCGCGTCGTCCGGGCCCGTCCCGCTCGCCTCGGGCCCCGCCCATCCGTCGACGTGGATGTCGGTCATATTAGAAAGACACCCGTGGACGCCCCGCGTTGTCATGCCTCCGGAAAGAGTTCGTCCAGGTGGTGTCGGAGGATCTCGCGGGCCTGCGCGGGGGTGCGCTGGCCGACCAGGACGCCGGTGCCGAGCCCGTGGTTGAGCGCCAGCAGCCGCGCCGCCTCGGCGCCGGGGTCTCGGCCGTCCCGCAGGCCGTCCGCGCGCCGAAGGACGTCGGCCAGCCGCCGTTCGAGGCGGTCGGGGCCCTCGACGAACGGCTGCGCGGCCAGCTCCGGATCGGTCATGGACAGCACCGCGTAGGACGTCCAGACCAGGTGGAAGGCGCGGCCCGCCGCGTCGGCGGGCAGGGCCTCGGCCAGGAGCGCCTCGACGAACGCGCGCGCGGGCACCGGGTCGGGCAGGCGGGCCAGGCGGGCGTCGAGCCGTTCGGCGGCACGCCGCTCCAGGTGTTCCAGCGACGCCCGCATCAGCTGCGCCTTGGTCTCGAAGTAGTACTGCACCAGCCGCAGCGAGACGCCGGCCTCGGCGGCGACCGCCCGCATCGTCACCGCGTGCAGGCCGTCCCGCGCGGCGACCCGGACCAGGCCGTCGGCGATCTGCGCGCGCCGCGCCGCGTGGTCGGCCGTCCTGGGCACCCTCGGCTCCTCTCGTTGGTACGTGTGTACCATAATGATACGCACGTACCAGAATGGAGGAGGGGCGATGGCGCGTCCGGCCGTGGTCCTGGTGTCGGCCTGCGCCGCCCAGTTCATGGTCGTCCTGGACGTCTCGGTGGTGAACGTCGCGCTGCCGTCCATCAGGGACGCCCTGGCGTTCGACCACGCGGGGTTGCAGTGGGTCGTCAGCGCCTACGCGCTGACGTTCGCGGGGCTGCTGCTGGTGGGCGGGCGCCTGGCCGACCTCTACGGGCACAGACGCGTCTTCGTTCTCGGGCTGGCGCTGTTCTCGGGTGCCAGCCTGGTGGGCGGGCTGGCGACGGCACCCGCCCTGCTGATCGTCGCCCGGGGCGTCCAGGGCGCGGGCGCGGCGGTGCTCGCCCCGGCCGCCCTGACCCTCATCACCACCGGCATCCCCGAAGGAGCCCGGCGCACCCGGGCGCTGGCCGCGTGGACCGCCGTGGGCCTGGCCGGAGGGACGGCGGGCAACCTGGTCGGCGGGCTGCTCACCGAGGCGCTCTCCTGGCGCTGGACCCTGCTGATCAACGTCCCGGTGGGCGCGGGAGTCCTGGTGGCGGCCGTCCGGTCGCTGCCCGCCGATCCCGGACGTCACGGCGCGCCACGGCTCGATCTCCCCGGAGCGGCCACCGTCACGGCGGGCCTGGTCGCGCTGACCTACGGGATCTCCCGGGCCGGGACGCGAGGCTGGGACGACCCGGTCACGCTCGCGGCCCTGGCGGCGGCCGCCGCGGGCCTCGCGGCGTTCGCGCTGGTCGAGACCCGGCACGCGGCCGTCCCGCTGATCCCGCCGCACCTGGTGCGGCACCGCGCGATCCTCACCGGCAACGCGGCCATGCTGCTGGCCGGAGCCTGCCTCAACCCGATGTGGTACTTCCTGTCGCTGTCGATGGGCAGCGTCCTGCACTACGGCGCGCTGGAGATCGGGCTCGGGTTCCTGCCCCACACCGTGCTCACCATCGCGGTCGCCCTGCGCGTCACGCCATGGCTGATGGGACGGATCGACGGCCGCGTGCTGGTCGGAGCGGGCGCGCTCGTCGCGGCGGCCGGACTCCTGTGGCAGGGCCGCCTCGACCCCGGCGACTCCTATGTCACCGGCATCCTCGGACCCGGCGTCCTGGTCTCCGTCGGCGGCGGGCTGCTGAACACGCCGCTGACCGGCATCGTGACCTCGGGCGTGTCCCGGCGGGACGCGGGCGCCGCGTCCGGGCTGATGAACACCGCCAAGCAGGCGGGCGGCGCGCTCGGCCTCGCCGTGCTGACCACCAGCGGGGACGCCTATGCGGGGATGGCGGCGATCGCCGTGGGCGTGGCCGCCGTCACCCTGAGCATGCCGAACGCCCCGGCCGTGGCGGCCGGGGCGTCGGGAAAGCGGATCAGTACTGGGGGAGGCTCGGGTCGATCTGGTTGACCCAGGCCACCACACCGCCGCCCACGTGGACGGCGTCGGCGAAGCCCGCGGCCTTGACGACGGCCAGCGCCTCGGCCGAGCGGACGCCCGACTTGCAGTGCAGGACGATCTTGCGGTCCTGTGGGAGGCGCTCCAGCGCGCTGCCGTTGAGGAACTCGCCCTTGGGGATCAGCGTCGCGCCCGGGATCGCGACGATCTCGTACTCGTTGGGCTCGCGGACGTCGACCAGGAAGATGTTCTCGTCGCGGTCCTGGAGGGCCTTGAGGTCGTGCACGGAGATCGTGGACTCCCGCGCGGCCTCGGCGGCCTCGTCCGAGACGGCGCCGCAGAACGCGTCGTAGTCGTCCAGCAGCTCGGTCTGGGTCGGGTTCTTGCCGCACAGCGGGCACTCGGGGTCCTTGCGGACCTTCACCGAGCGGTACGACATCTCCAGGGCGTCGTAGATCATCAACCGGCCGACCAGCGGCTCGCCGATGCCCGCGACCAGCTTGATGGCCTCGTTCACCTGGATGGAGCCGATGGACGCGCACAGGACGCCCAGCACGCCGCCCTCGGCGCACGAGGGCACCATGCCGGGCGGCGGGGGCTCGGGGTAGAGGCAGCGGTAGCAGGGGCCGTGCTCGGCCCAGAAGACCGACGCCTGGCCGTCGAAACGGTAGATCGAGCCCCACACGTACGGCTTGCCCAGCAGCACCGCCGCGTCGTTCACCATGTACCGCGTCGCGAAGTTGTCGGTGCCGTCCACGATCAGGTCGTAGCCGGAGAAGATCTCCATGACGTTGTCGCGGTCGAGCGCGGTGTTGTGGACGATCACCTCGATCAGCGGGTTGATCTCGCGGACCGTCTCGGCCGCCGACTCCGCCTTGGGCTTGCCGAGCGTCGACTGCCGGTGGATGATCTGGCGCTGCAGGTTGGACTCGTCCACGACGTCGAAGTCGATGACGCCGAGCGTGCCCACGCCCGCCGCGGCCAGGTACATCAGCGCGGGCGAGCCGAGGCCGCCGGCGCCGACGCACAGGATCTTGGCGTTCTTGAGCCGCTTCTGCCCGGCCATCCCGACGTCGGGGATGATCAGGTGTCGAGAGTAACGATTGACCTCGTCACGGGTGAGCTCCGGTGCGGGCTCGACCAGAGGTGGCAACGACACGGTGAGTGCTCCTGTGCTGACGCTCGGCTGGTGGGTCGGCTGAAAGGGGGCGGACGCCATCGTCCTCTCACCGCACAACCTTCCCACGACCGGCGTCATTCCCCGAACCCCGGTTCCCGGAAGCCGCATGTCAGACGGCGTCCCGCCTTTCAGCCTCCGCAAATCCGGGCCGAATCTCTTCCGCTGACGCGCCCACGGACGGGCGGATCGGTGCAAACCGGAGTTAACCTTGGCGGTTGTGGCGCACCTGCCTCCTTCTCCTCACGGGCCCGTGCCCCAGGCACCTGGCCCCGCCGGTCCGTCCGTCGTGCTCGGGCTGCGCGCGCGCCAGTGGATGGTCGTCGCCATCGTCCTCGGCTGCTGCTACCTCGCGGCGAGCGCCGCGGCCCTCAGCGGCGCCTGGGCCACGCTGAACCGCGACCCCACCACCGCCGAGATCGAGCGCGCCGCCAACGCCGAGGTCGCCCGGCGCTGGGAGGCCTGGCCCGCCGGACGCATCTTCCCCGACCGGCTCCCGTACGCCCCCGACAAGGGCAGCAGCGAGCTGGCCACCCGGGTCGGCATCGTCCAGGACACCTCCTGCGAGGCCGCCGTCGACCCCGAGCTCGCCACGCTGCTGCTCCGCCACGGGTGCCGCGCCGTCCTGCGCGCCACCTACGCCGACCAGCTCCAGGGCGTCGTGGTCACGGTCGGGGTGGTGGCCTTCCCCGACGCGTGGAAGGCCGACAAGGCCCTGAAGGAGATCCCCGTCGAGCGCGCGAGCGACACCAAACCCGGTGTCCAGGCGGCGGTCCGCGCCGCGCCCTTCCCGGGGACGGCGTCCGCCCGGTTCAACGACGCGGCGCGCCAGGACCGGGGGCAGGACCGCGGCGGCCCCTACGTCCTGCTGACCGCCTCGGGCCAGTCGGACGGACGTCCCGCCGCCGTGCTGGAGAAGGAGCGTCCCGGCGAGCCGTTCTCCCTGGCGCCCCAGCTGGCCCGCACCATCGCGCGGACCCTGTCGACCCAGGCCCTGCCCGACTGTTCCAGCAGCGAATGGCGGTGCTGATGACCCGCCGCGCCTTCGGGCTCGCGCTGCTGGCCGCGCTGCTCATCGTCGCCCTGCCCTCCACCGCCCGCGCGGACGAGATCCGCGACCGGCAGCGCCCGCTGCTCACGACCCTGGAGGTCGAGACCGCGTGGAAGACCACGCGCGGCCGCGGCGTGACGGTCGCCGTGGTCGACTCGGGAGTGGACGCCGCCCAGGCCGACCTCGCGGGCGCCGTCATCAGCGGGCCCAACATGCTCGCCGACGTCGACGGATCGACCCGTCCGACGCGGCGGCACGGCACCGGCATGGCCACGCTCGTCGCGGGACGCGGCCACGGACCGGGCAAGGCGAGCGGCGTCACGGGCATGGCGCCCGAAGCGCGCGTCCTGGCCATTCGGGCGATCGCCGAGCGCGAGGACCCCAGCTACCGGCTCTACCGCAGCTCGGAGAAGGCCGAGGACGCCGTCGCGCGCGGCATCCGCTACGCCGCCGACCACGGCGCCGACGTCGTCAACCTCTCGCTCGGCAAGGACGACGACAACCCCGCCGAGCGCGAGGCGATCTCCTACGCCATCGGCAAGGGCGTCGTCGTGGTCTCGGCCGTCGGCAACGACGGCGACAAGAAGCGCCGCCTGGACTCCGACGGCTTCGCGCCCTACTCCTACCCAGCCGCCTACCCCGGGGTGATCGCGGTCGCCGCCACCCAGCGCGGCCACGCCCGCGCGGCGTTCTCCAACCGGAACTACTCCGTCCTGGTCGCGGCCCCGGGTGACGACATCGTCACCGGCGCCCCCGGCGGCGACTACATGATCTCCAGCGGCACCAGCGACTCCAGCGCGCTGGTCTCCGGCATCGTCGCCCTGATCCGGGCCAAGCACCCCAAGCTCCCGCCCGCCCTGGTCACCCAGGCGCTGGTCACCAGCACCAAGTTCGGGCCGTCCAACGGCTACGGTCCCGACGTCGGCTTCGGCGAGGTCAACGCCGTGCGCGCCCTGGCCGCCGCCGACGCCCTGACCGCCCCCCGCTCGGGCGCCGCGGGCGGCCGCCCCGCCGAGCGCCGCTTCGGCGCCGACGACCCGGGCCCCGTCGAGGTCATCGAGCGTCCCGCCTGGGTCAAGCCCGTGATCAGCGTCGTCCTCGTCGCCGGAATCGCGGGCACCGCAGCCGCGATCGCCATCGCCGTCCTGCTGGCCCGCCGCCATCCCCGCCCGGCCCCCGCCTTCGCCTACTCCGGCCCCCCGACCTCCTTCGGCCGCCCGCCCCCGCCCTACGCACCACCGCCGAACCCCTACGTCGGCCCCCACCTGCAACCACCCCGGGGAGCCCCACCCACCATGGAGCCCCCCAACCAGACACAACCGCCCTACGCCGCACCCCCACGCCCACCCAATCCACCCCCCACAGAGCCACCCACCCGCACCTGACCGCCCAACGAAACCGTCCCGCGCGGCGTTGGGCGGGTGTGGGCTACGCTCCGCTGGATGTCGCGCGTCTTGATCTCCCGGCCGGGTCCCGAGCCGGAGGGCGAGCCGCCATCTCAGGGGTTGCGGGTGCTTTTCGCGGCCGCCGCGTTGGGATGCCTGGTCGCGTTGGCCGTGGCGGGGACGCGTCTGGGCGCGGAGCTGACGCGAGATCCGACGGACGCCGAGCGCGGCGCCGCGCGGGAGCGGGAGCTCTCGGGCCGTTACCTGGCCTGGACGGCGGGCCGGATCTTTCCGTCGGGGCTGCCGTACACGCTCGATCTCGGATCGCGCGAGGTCGCGGGACGGGTCGGGATCGATCCCGGCACCGACTGCGAGCGGGCCGTCGACCGGCCGCTCGCCGGGACGCTGACGATCCGGGAATGCCGGGCGGTGCTGCGCGCCACCTACCTCGACCAGTTGCAGGGGCTCGCGATCACCGTGGGCGTCGTGGTGTTCCCGGACGCGGAGTCGGCGCGGTCGGCGGCGGAGTGGTTCCCCGAGGGGAGGCCGAGGCCCGGTCTGCGCGCTCTGTCGTTCCCCGGGTCGCCGACGGCGCGGTTCGGGGACGCGGCGCGGCAGTCGGCGGCGGTCCGGCACGGCGGGCCCTATGTCGTGGCGGCCACGGTGGGATACGCCGACGGGCGGCCCACCGTGCGTGAGAAACAGCGGCAGCGCATCCTGTCCTCGCTTCCGCCCCGGCTCACCGCGTCGGTCCTGGCGCGTCTCACCGCGCCCGCCCCGGTGCGCTGCGGCGAGCCTGGCTGGTCATGCTGACCCGCGTCCTGGCGGCCGTGCTGCTCGCGGCCCCGGTGCCCGCCGACCCGGTGCGCGCCGAGATGACGTCCGTCCTTTCGTCGCTGAGCGTCCCCCGGGCCTGGACGCTGACCAAGGGACGCGGAGTGACCGTCGCCGTCCTGGACACCGGGGTGGACGCCGCGCACGCCGATCTGGCGGGCTCGGTGACCACGGGGCCCGACTACACCCGGGGCGCGGGCATGGCCGCGCCCCGCAGGCTGCACGGCACCACGATGGCGTCGATCATCGCCGGGCACGGCCATGGACGCTCCGGGGTGATCGGCGTGGCTCCGGAGGCGCGGCTGCTGGCGCTGCGCGTCATCCTGGAGCGCGACGAGCCGGGGTTCGCCGCGTTCAACCGGAACGCCCGCTACGAGGGGACGGTCGCCCGGGGCATCCGGTACGCGGCCGACCACGGCGCGGACGTCGTCAACCTCTCGCTCGGCCGCTCGTATCCCACCCGGGCGGAGCGGGAGGCGGTCGCCTACGCGATCGCCCGGGGTGTCGTGGTGGTCGCGGCCGCCGGCAATGGGGGCGCGGTCCGGGGCACCAGCCCCGAGTACTCGTTCCCGGCCTCGTTCCCCGGTGTGATCTCCGTCGCCGCGGTCGACGCCGCGGGACGGCACGCGGGGTTCTCCAACCGGAACTCGGCCGTGGTCGTGTCGGCGCCCGGCGTGCGGATCGTCGGCGCCGGGCCGGGCGACCGGTACTGGATCGGCGACGGGACCAGCCCCGCCACCGCGTTCGTCTCCGGTGTCGCCGCGCTGATCCGCTCCCGGCATCCCAAGCTGGCGCCGGCGCTGGTCACGCAGGCGATCGTGGCGGGTGCCCGGCCGCGTCCGAGGCGGGGGTACGACGTCGGCGTGGGCTTCGGGCGCGTGGACGCCTTCGGGGCGCTGGCGGCGTCCGACCGGCTGGCCTCGTCCCGGACGGGCGGTCTCGGCCTGCCGGAGTCGCGGCGCTTCGGCGAACCCCGTCCGGTGCGCGTGATGCGCCGTGACCGTGGCCTGATCGCGCTGTACGCGACGGTCTGCGCCGTCGCCGTGGCCGGATTGATCGTCTTCGGTGTCCCGGCGGTCCGCCGCACGGCATCATCGAAGGATGCGAGCCGAGCCTGACGACTACGCCGAGGCCGTCCTGGACACGGTCGACCGGATCCCGCCCGGCCGCGTGCTGGCCTACGGCGACATCGCCGAGATGCTGGGCGTGGGCGGGCCGCGCCAGGTCGGACGCGTCATGTCGCTGTTCGGCGGCGGCGTCCCCTGGTGGCGGGTCGTCCGCGCCGACGGCAGCCCGCCCTCCGGCCACGAGTTGCAGGCGATGGAGGAGTACCGCGTGGAGTCCACACCCCTGCGCCCCGACGGCCGCCGCGTCGACATGAAGCGCGCCCGCTGGGACGGCCGCTGACCCGGCGCGGTATCGGCGACATGCGGGGGATGTGGCGCGAGCAGGGGTGATGATCTGCTCCAATGAAATGTTGTGCCAGCAGCCTCCTACCGTCTCGTCCGCCGCAGCGGTCCCGTCCGTGCGGTGGCGCCGGTGCTCGACGAGCGGCAGCGGCGGGTCGTCGAGCACGAGGGCGGGCCGTTGCTGGTGCTGGCGGGGCCTGGCACCGGCAAGACGACGACGATCGTCGAGGCCGTCGTCGACCGCATCGAGAACCGCGGGGTCGATCCCGAGCGGGTGCTGGTGCTCACCTTCGGGCGCAAGGCGGCGGGCGAACTGCGGCAGCGGATCACCGGGCGGCTGCACCGCACGACGCGGACGCCGCTCGCGCTGACCTTCCACGGGTACGCCTACGCGTTGCTGCGGCGCGACGCCGTCCTGAACGAGGAGCCCGCGCCGCGCCTGCTGTCGGGGCCCGAGCAGCTGCTGGAGGTGCGGCGGCTGCTGGAGGGCGAGCGCGCCGACGGCGCCCGTGACTGGCCGCATCGGCTGCACGAGACGCTGGGCACGCGCGGGTTCGCCGAGGAGCTGCGCGACTTCTACCTGCGGGCCGCCGAGCGGGGGTACGCGCCCGACGACCTCGACGCGCTCGGACGCACCCGCGGACGCGACGACTGGTCGGCCATCGGACGGTTCATGGCGCGCTACGTCGACCGGTTCGCCGTCGATCCCGTCCAGACCTACGACTACGCCGAGCTGATCCAGATGGCGGCGGGGCTGCTCTCCGACGAGGACGTCCGCGTCCGCGAGCGCGACGCCTACGACATCGTGTTCGTGGACGAGTACCAGGACACCGACCCCGCGCAGGAGTACCTGCTGCAGATGCTGGCGGGGGAGGGCCGCGACCTGGTCGTGGTCGGCGACCCCGACCAGTCCATCTACGGGTTCCGGGGCGCCGACGTGCGCGGCATCCTCGACTTCCCGGCCCGGTTCCCGATGCTCGGCGGCGACCCGGCCCCGGTGGTGGCGCTCCAGACGTGCCGCCGGATGGGGCCGGAGATCCTCGCCGCCTCCCGGCGCATCGCGCGCCGTCTGCCCGCCGGGCCGCTGTCGGCCGAGCACCGCGCGCTGCGCCCGGTTGAGGAGAGCGAGGACGGCGAGGTCCGCGCCGTCATCGCCGACTCCGAGAGCCAGGAGTCCGCGCTGGTGGCCGACGAGCTGCGGCGCGCCCATCTGCTCGACGGCGTCCCGTGGTCGCGGATGGCGGTGCTGGTGCGCAGCGCCGTGCTCCAGGTGCCGCCGCTGCGGCGCGCGCTGGCGCAGGCGGGCGTGCCGGTCGTGGTGGCGGGCGACGAGGTCCCGCTGATCGCCGAGCCCGCCGTCCGGCCGCTGCTGATGCTGCTGCGGGCCGCGCTGAAGAAGGAGTTCCTGGACGAGATCGTCGCCGAGGACCTGCTGACGGGCCCGCTCGGCGGCGCCGACGCGCTCGGCATGCGGCGGCTCAAGCGCGCGCTGCGCGACCTCGAAGACCTCTCCGGCGGCGACCGCGCGCTGAACGAGCTGCTGATCGCCGCGATCGACGACCCCCGCGAGCTGACGCTCGTCCACGAGAAAGTCCGTGCGCCCGCCGAACGGGTGGCGCATCTGGTCGAGGTGGCCCGCGCTGCGGCCGAGCGCGGCGGGACGGCCGAGGACGTCCTGTGGGACGTCTGGCGCGAGAGCGGGCTGGCCGACGTCCTGCTGGAGCAGAGCGCCAAGGGCGGCACCCGGGGCGCGGCGGCCGACCGCGATCTGGACGCCGTGGTCGCGCTGTTCGACCACGCGGCGCGCTTCGTCGACCGGCTGCCGCAGGCGGGGCCCGAGCTGTTCGTCGACACCATCGCGTCCCAGGAGATCGCCGGTGACACGCTGGCCGAGCAGGCGCCGCAGGGCGAGGCCGTCCGGATCCTGACCGCGCACCGGTCCAAGGGCCTGGAGTGGGACGTGGTGGTCGTGGCGGGCGTCCAGGAGGGCGTCTGGCCCGACGTGCGGCTGCGCGGGTCGCTGCTGGGCATCGAGGAGCTGGTCGAGCACGCGGCGGGCAACCAGGCCGACGGGTCGGCCGCGGCGGGCGCGTCGATGGCCGCCAAGATGCTCGACGAGGAGCGGCGGCTGTTCTACGTGGCCGTCACGCGGGCCCGCAAACGGCTGGTCGTCACGGCCGTCGGCGGCGACGACACCGAGGAGCGTCCCTCCCGGTTCCTCAACGAGCTGCTCCCGGGTGCGATCGAGGAGTCGCAGCTGGACGAGAAGACCCGCTGGCTGTCGATGTCCGCGCTGGTCGCCGATCTGCGCTCGGTGATCTCCGACCCGTCGCGTCCCGAGCCGATGCGGCGCGCGGCGGCGGGCCATCTGGCCCGGCTCGCGCGGGCGGGCGTGCGGGGCGCGCGGCCCGAGAACTGGTACGCCATCACCGCGCTGTCGGACGCCGGGCCCGCCTTCGCCGAGGACGAGCCGATCACGATCTCGCCGTCGCAGGTCGAGGCGTTCACCACCTGCGGGCTGCGGTGGCTGCTGGCCTCGGCCGTCGGCGCGCAGGAGGGCGGGCCCAACGAGTTCAGCACGATGGGCAAGGTCATCCACGCGGTCGCCGAGATGGCCGGGGCCGACGACGGCGTCACCGAGGTCGACGTCGCCCGCCGCCTGGACGAGATCTGGAGCGACCTCGACTTCCGCAGCGCCTGGTACTCCGACAAGCAGCGCGAGCAGGCGTCGGCCATGGTCGACAAGTTCCTGTCGTGGCACCGCGACAACCCCAACGAGATCGTCGCGCTGGAGGAGTCGTTCAAGGTCGATCTGGGCCGGGTCGTGATCAAGGGCAGGATCGACCGGGCCGAGCGCGACGCCGACGGCCGGGCCGTGATCATCGACATCAAGACCTCGACGACGGCCGTGCCCAAGGACGAGCTCGGCCGCCATCCGCAGCTCGGCGTCTACCAGTACGCGGTGATGCTCGGCGCGTTCGAGCGGCACGGGCTGATCGAGCCGGGCGGTGCCAAGCTCGTCCAGGTGGGCAAGGCCGCGTTCACCGCCAAGGCGCGCGAGCAGGAGCAGCCGCCCCCGGGGGAGGACGCCGACCCCGAGTGGCCCAAGAAGCTCGTCGAGATCGTCGCGTCGGGCATGGCCGGCGAGGTCTTCCAGGCGCGGGCGAACGACAAGTGCCGTACCTGCCCGGTACGGTCCTGCTGCCCCGTGCACGACGAGGGCGGCCAGGTCGGACCATGAGGGGAGGCGCGCGGGTTGATCACTCCGGCTGAGCTCGCCCGGCTCCTGGAGATCCCCGAACCCACCGACGAGCAGGCCCGGGTGATCGAGGCCCCGCTGGCGCCGATGGCCGTGATCGCCGGTGCCGGGTCGGGCAAGAGCGAGACGATGGCCGCGCGCGTGGTGTGGCTGGTGGCCAACGGGTTCGTCCGGCCCGAGCGGGTGCTGGGCCTCACCTTCACCCGCAAGGCGGCGGCGGAGCTGGGCGTCCGCGTCCGCAAGCGGCTCGACAAGCTGCGCGAGGTGCTCCCGGGTGACGAGCTCGACCGGCTGGGCGGCGAGTCGCTGTTCGACGGCGAGCCCATGGTCTCGACCTACCACTCCTACGCGGCGCGCCTGTTCGGCGACCACGCGTTGCGCGAGGCGCTCGAACCGACGATGCGGCTGATCTCCCCGGCCGTCGCGTGGCAGGTCTGCTCGCGGGTCGTCGACTCCTACGACGGCCCGATGGACAGGATCGAGTGGCAGCCCGACACGGTCACCAAGGCCGTGATGGAGCTGGCCGGAGACCTGTCGGAGCATCTGCGCACCGCCGACGACGTCCGCAAGGTCGGCGCCTGGCTCGACGAGCGGTTCGCCTCGGTGAAGAAGCCGCTCAAGGCGCAGCGCGACATCCTGGCCAAACACGCCGTCCGCGAGCAGCTCATGCCGCTGATCGAGGCGTACCGCAACGCCAAGGCCGGACGCGAGGTCGTCGACCACGGCGACCAGATGGCCCTGGCCGCCCGCATCGCCCACAAGCACGCCGAGGTCGGCATGATCGAGCGCTCGCGCTTCTCGGTCGTGCTGCTGGACGAGTACCAGGACACCAGCCAGGCGCAGCTCGTCCTGCTGAAGTCGCTGTTCGCGGGCGGCCACCCGGTGACGGCGGTCGGCGACCCGTGCCAGTCCATCTACGGGTGGCGCGGGGCCAGCGCGGGCAACCTGCTGCGCTTCGCCTACGACTTCCCGCTCACCGCGCCCATCGCGGGGCAGCCGCCGAACCCGGCGCCGGTCGTCCAGCTCAGCCGCAGCTTCCGCAACGGCGAGCTGATCCTCGACGCCGCCGCCCGCATCCAGGAGGAGCTGCGCGCCGACACCTCCGCCGTGCCGCGCCTGATCCCCGGGGCGGGACGCGAGGGACGCGGCCGCGTCGAGTGCGCGCTGTTCGAGACCGTCGAGGACGAGGCCGAGCGCGTCGCCGAGCGCATCGCGCGGCTGCTGGCCGCCGACCCCGAGACCGCCCCCGACGGCGGCCCGCAGGCCGAGCCGCTCCAGTACTCCGACGTCGCCGTCCTGGCCCGCAAGCGGTCGCAGTTCCCGCTGATCCGGCGCGCGCTGGAGAGCCGCGCGATCCCCGTCGAGGTGGTCGGTCTCGGTGGGCTGCTGACCGTCCCCGAGGTCCAGGACGTCGTCGCGACCCTGCGCGTCATGCACGACCCCACCTCGGGGGCGTCGCTGGCCCGGCTGCTCACCGGGCCGCGCTGGCGGCTGGGCCCGCGCGACCTGGTCGCCCTGGGCCGCCGCGCCCGCGCGCTCGCCCAGGAGTCCGCCCGCGACGTCACCCCGCCCGAGGGAGCGGCCGAACCGCCCGCCGAGAGCGAGCCCGCCGAGGGCGAGCCGGCTAAAGGCGAAGATCCGCTGCGCCAGCTGGTCAGCGAGCTCAACCAGGAGACCGGCAGCCTGGTCGACGCGCTGGACGACCTCGGCCCGCCCGATGCGTTCTCGCCGGAGGGCCACGGCCGGCTGCGACGGCTCCGCGACGAGCTGCGTGGCCTGCGCTCCCAGGTGGGCCTGGCGCTGCCCGACCTGGTCAGCGAGGTCGAGCGGGCCCTCGGCCTCGACATCGAGGTCGCCGCCCGCACCGGGCTCGACCCGATCACCGCGCGCGCCGACCTCGACGCGTTCATCGACGCCGCCGCCACCTTCGCGGGCGACGCCGAAGACCCCACGCTCGGCGCCTTCCTGGCCTACCTCAAGGCCGCCGAGACCGAGGAGTTCGGGCTTGAAGCGGGACGCGTCGGCGAGACCAACAGCGTCAAGCTGCTCACCGTCCACGCGTCCAAGGGGCTGGAGTGGCCGGTCGTGGTCGTGCCGGGGCTGTCGTACGTCCCGCAGAAGAGCGGTGGGCCCGCCAAGGGGTCGATCTTCCCGTCCCCGCCGCAGAACGCCACCCGGTGGACGGCCAACCCGCGCGTCCTGCCGTTCATGCTGCGCGGCGACCGCGCCGACCTGCCCGCCCTCACCGGCCTGGAGAAGGACGACCTGGCCCGCTTCGACGCCGCCTGCTCCGAGCGCGACCTGCGCGAGGAACGGCGGCTGGCGTACGTGGCCGTCACCCGCGCGTCCGCCCTGCTGATCGTCAGCGGATACTGGTGGGGGTCGTCCGGCCGTCCGCTGGGTCCCTCGCCCTTCCTGGAGGAGGTCCGCGAGACCTGCATGCGGGGGGCGGGCACCGTCGCGGTGTGGGCCGACCCACCCGAAGAGGGCACCGCCAACCCGCTGCTGGCCGACCGCGACGAGGCCCAGTGGCCGGTGGCGCCCGGCGCGCACGGACACTCCGACGCCAGTGCCCGCGAGCGCTACGAGGCCATCGTCGAGGCCGCCGGGATGGTCGGGGACGCCCTGGAGGGCCGCACGCGCCCCTGGGCGGGCGACGCGGGCCTGTCCGACGCCGACCGCGCCCGCATGTCGGCCTGGGCCCGCGACGTCGAGCTGCTGCTGGCCGAGCGCGACCGGGGACGCGGCGGCGACGGCCTGGTCGTCGAGCTGCCCCCGAACCTGTCGGTCTCGTCGCTGGTGTCGCTCTCGCGCGACCCGTCGGCGCTCGCCCGCCAGATCAGACGGCCGATGCCCCGTCCGCCCGCCCCCTACGCCCGGCGCGGCACCGCGTTCCACGCCTGGCTGGAGAGCCGCTGGGGCCAGCAGCGGCTCATCGACCCCGACGAGCTGCCCGGCGCGGCCGACGAGGGCGCCGCCGACGACGCCGAGCTGGCCCGGCTCCGCGCGCGCTTCGAGGAGTCGGAGTGGGCGGCGCGCGAGCCGCTCGACATCGAGGTGCCGTTCGAGACGATCATCGGTGACCGGCTGGTGCGCGGCCGCATGGACGCGGTGTTCCGCTCCCCGGGTGGCGGCTTCGAGGTGGTCGACTGGAAGACCGGACGGCCGCCGTCCGGCGACGAAGCCCGGCACGCCTCGGTCCAGCTCGCCGCCTACCGGCTGGCGTGGGCCGAGCTCCAGGGCGTCCCGGTCGACCAGGTCAGCGCCGCCTTCCACTACGTGGCGGCCAACGTCACCGTGCGTCCGGCCGACCTTGTCGACTCCTCGGGGCTGACCGCGCTCCTCGACGCGATCCCGTCGATCTGATCCGCCCCTGTTCACACCGGTGCGGTTTGGGGGAAGATCCGGGCACCGAGCGAGGGAGGCCCAGGGTGAGTGTCGCGCATCACGAGAAGGTCGTACGTGAGTTCTCCAAGCAGGCGGAGGGCTTCGGTGATCCCCGGCTGAACGTCGGCTTCACCCTGCATCTGGACCGGCTGGTGTCGTTCATCGAGCCCGAGCTCGACCTAGGCGACGTCGTCCTGGACGTCGCCGCGGGCACGGGCATGGTGGCCCGCGCGGTCGCCCGGCGCGTCCGGCACGTCACGGCGCTCGACCTCACCCCGGCCATGCTCGAACAGGGCAAGCGCGAGGCCGACCGCGACGGCGTCACCAACGTGACCTTCACCCGGGGCGACGCCACCGACCTGCCCTACCTCGACCGGTCGTTCACGCTGGTGATCACGCGGCTCTCCCTGCACCAGGTGTCCGACCCCGAGGCCGTGGTGCGCGAGATGGTGCGGGTCAGCCGTCCCGGCGCGGCCATCGTGGTCGCCGACCTCGTCCGGCCGGACGAGGGCGACCCCGACCGGATCGAGCGGCTGCGCGACCCCTCGCACGGCACCGTCCTGACCGCCGACGCGATCGGCGGGCTGCTCGCCTCGGCGGGCGCCGAGGTCAAGCGCACCGACCGGTTCGACTACGTCCGGCCCCTGTCACCCTGGCTGGAGCTCTCCCAGACGCCCCCCGAGACCCAGGAGCAGATCCGCAAGGAACTCCGCGAGGAGCTGGCGGGCGGCGCCGCGACCGGAATGCGCCCAGCCCTGAAGGACGAGGAGCTGCACTTCACGCACTCCTACGGTTTCTTCGGCGCGATCGCCCCCTAGGTTTTTCGTTCAAACGTTCGACCCATGTCGCCCATGTGCTCTATCTTGGCGTCCATGTCGAACACGAGTTCTAGCAGCGAGCCCGCGGCGCTGGCGATGCGCATCGGCGTGGTGGCCGCCGAGGCTGCGCTGGCCACGTTCGCGCGCAACCTCGATCTCGACGACCTCGCCACCGGCGAGGTCGACTTCCAGGGCGCCATCGGTCCCGCCGAATGGCCGGTGTTCTCCCTGGTCATCGACACGCTGGCCGAGGCGTCGCCGGACGACCCGCGCTCGCTCGACCAGCGCCGCGCCGACGCCCTCAACGACCTGGCCCGCATCTGCATGGCCGCGAAAAAAGCCGCCGCCTAGCCCTGCTGGCCCAGCGTCCTGGCCTTCACCTTGCCGGTGCTGGTGCGGGGGAGTTCGGTGACGAAGCTGACGTCTCTGGGCACCTTGTAGCGGGCCAGATGGCGCTTCACGTACGCCTTGAGGTCGTCTTCGGAGACCTCGGCGCCCTCGGCGCGGACGACATAGGCGGCCAGGCGCTGGCCGAACGTCTCGTCGTCCACCCCGGTCACCGAGACCTCGGCGACGCCGGGATGGCCGCCCAGCAGGTCCTCGACCTCCCCGGGGAACACGTTCTCGCCGCCCGAGACGATCATGTCGTCGGCACGGCCGTCGATGAACAGCCGGCCCTCGGCGTCGAAGTGGCCGAGGTCGCCGGTCGCGAACAGGCCGTCCCTCACCTGCTTGCCGCCGCCCCCGGTGTACCCGGCGAACCGCAGGCTGCCGCCGGTGTAGATCTCGCCGACCTCCCCGGGAGGCACCTCCTGGCCGTCCTCGTCGAGAATCCTGATCGTCAGCCGGAACGACGCCTTGCCGACCGTCCCGGGCGCCGCCCGAAGGTCCTCCGGCGTGGCGATCGTCGCCCAGCCCGTCTCGGTCGCCCCGTAGACGTTGTGCAGGACGTCGCCGAACGCGTCCATGAACGCCTCGGACAGGTGCGGGTGGAGCAGCGACCCGCCGCACACCACCACGCGCAGCGATTCGGGAGGCGCCGCCTCGGCGGCGTCCAGGATCCTTCGCAGCATGACCGGCACCACCACCAGCGCCTCGGCGCCGTGCGCGGCGACCGCGTCCAGGGTGGTCTTCGGGTCGAACCGGCGGTGGAGCACCAGCGGCATCCCCATGCCGAGCGCCACCGACGTGTAGGCCAGCCCGAGGACGTGGAAGAGCGGCGGCGCGACGACGATCGGCGCCCCCGATCGCACGGGCACCCGCATCGCGTGCGTCAGCGCGGCCGGGATCATCGCCCCGATCGAGATGTCGTGCCGCGCGCCCTTGGGCGTCCCGGTGGTGCCGGACGTCATCACGATCACCTTGCCGGTGCGCCCGGCCCGCAGCGCCCGCGGCTCGGTGGCCGCCACCAGGTCGTCGACCGTGGGGTGCGCGCCCCGCACGTCGCACCACGCGTGCACCCGCGTCCCGGCGAACTCCGCGTCGTCCACGACCGCGTCGAACTCCTGGTCGTGGACGAGCAGGCCGACCCCCTCGCGCTCGGCGACCTCGCCGAGCTGGGTGCCGGAGAAGTCGGTGTTGAGCAGCACCACGTCATGCCCGGTCCGCGACGCCGCCAGCAGCGCCTCCACGAACCCCCGGTGGTTGCGGCACAGAACCCCGATCCGCACCCCCTCGTCCAACCGCTCCTTCAGCGCGGTGGCCAACGACGCCACCCGCCGCTCCAACTCGGCGTGCGTCAGCTCGCCCTTCTCGTCGATCAGCGCCGTCCGTTCGGGGAACCGCAGCGCCGCCATGGCACCGACCGTCGCCGGAACGGGCCCGAACCGGATGTACTGGATCGGCACCCGCACGGCCCGATCCGGCCTGATCGGCGTCAGCGCCCCCACGTCCCGCACGGCCCGCAGAGCGTCCCTGGTCAAAGTCCCCACCCGGCCGAACACCACAGAACCTCCCAGGACCGTCCGCCGATATCCCAGCCTTTTCCCCTGGATGTCCCCCCTTGCACCCAACCGACCGAGGTTTCCCATGACCTGCGTCTCCTGCCGCACCGACGCGGCCCTCGCCACGGCCCCGCCGCGCGAGCACATCGCGTCCGACACGCACTGGCGCGCCGCCCACGCCTTCGGCACCGACCTCCTCGGCTGGCTGGTGCTCGTCCCGCGCCGGCACGTGACGGCCGTCGCTGCCCTCACCGACGCCGAGGCCGCCACCCTGGGCGCCTGGCAGGTCCGCCTGTCCCGCGCCCTCCACGCGGTCACCGGGTGCGAGAAGACCTACATCGCCCAGTTCGCCGAAGCCGAGGGCTTCGCGCACGTGCACTTCCACATCGTCGCGCGCATGCCGGACCAGGCGCCCGAGCTGAAGGGTCCCCGAGTCTTCGCGTTGCTGGGGGCTGAGCCGGGGGTGAGTGCTGGGCGGCGGGACGAGTTCGCCTTGGAATTGCGACGCCGCCTGGTTTAGTTGGGTCCGGGTGTGGTCGTGGTGGAATCTGGTCGACGTTGTCGAGCAAGGAGCGATCAGTCATGACGGCTTCCGGGCGGTTGCACATCAGCGAGGAATTTCCCGCGATGCTCGAACGGATCGACGCGCTCGGCGCGGCCGTCGAGGCGGACGCGGACGAGGCCGACCGGCTCGGCAGGCTGTCGGACGAGACCGCGCGGGCGTTGCTGGACACCGGGATCGTCCGGGCCGGGCTGCCGGAGAACCTCGGCGGCTTCGAGTTCTCGCCGCGCCAGGTGATCCGGACGATCGAGCGGCTCAGCTATCACGACGCCTCGGCGGGCTGGACGATGATGGCGCTGCAGATGATGACCGGCACCACCGCGGCTTATCTGGGGGCCGTAGCGGCGGCCGATCTGTTCCCCGACGTGGCGGGCGGCGACTACGCGTTGCTGTCCGGTCACGGCACGCGGCCCGGCCGGGCGGTGCCGGTGGACGGTGGCTTCCTGGTCAGCGGGGAGTGGCAGTTCGCGTCCGGCATGGCGCTGGCCACCCACATCCACAGCGCGATCCTGGTCGAGGGCACCGGGGAGCCGCGCGTGCTGGCCATGCCCAAGTCGGAGGTGCACCTCGTCGACAACTGGGACGTGCTCGGGCTCCGCGCCACGGGCAGCATCGACTACCACTGCGCCGATGTGTTCGTCCCCGAGACGCACACCTATCCCGCGGCGACGATGACGCCCGCCAACGGCGGCGCGGTCTTCCGCGTCGGCGTGGTGAACACCTCCGCGATCGTGCACACCGGCTGGGCGCTCGGTGTGGGACGGCGCCTGCTGGACGAGCTGAAGCGGTACGCCGCGAGCAGGTCCGGCACGTACAACGCCGCGGCCGACACCGCGCAGTTCCACGCCGAGTACGCGACCGCCGAGGCCAAGCTCCGCGCGGCCCGGGCGTGGGCGATGAGCGTGTGGCGGGACAACGAGCGCACCCTGGACGGCGGCGAGCCGCTGAGCACCGACCAGGAGACGCTGATCCGGCTGGCGCTCGGCCACGCGACCTGGACCGCGCACGACGTGGGCCAGACCGTGCACCGGTGGGCCGCGACGACCGCGATCAGGCGCGGTCCGATCGACCGGTTCCTGCGCGACCTCGGCACCGGAACCCAGCACATCACCTCGGGCCCGGTCGTCCTGCAGAACTGCGGGAAGTGGCTCAGCGGCGCCCAGCCCGACGCGCACTGGGAGTTCCTCGATCTGGTTACGAATCGCTCCCCGCGGGCTTGAACATCGAGAGTCCCGCGCCCAGGGGATTGGGGGCCGGGACGTAGGTGGCGCCGCGGTCGGCGGTGCGGTTCCAGCGGGTCCGGAGGTTGGCCTTGGCGGGCAGCGGGACCCCGGCGAGCAGGGCCCGGAGTTCGGGACGGTCCGGGCCCGTGAAATGGCGGCGGGCGGTGCGCCACAGGTCCGGCTCCAGGCGCGGGTGCAGGTCCGCCACGGCGGCGGCGATCTCGGTCAGGTGGTTCACCAGCAGGCAGTAGACGACGCGGTTCCAGGCGCGGTCGCGGTCGTACAGGACGCTCTCCCGGACGCGGGGCGGCACGTCCTTCAGCCTGGTCCGCCACAGGTCGGCGGTGAGCTTGGTGCCCTCCAGGTCGCGGAAGACCGCCTGGACGGGGCGTCCCCGCTCGTCCACGGTGACCAGGACGTTCTGCAGGTGGGGCTCCAGGACGACGCCGTGCACCAGGTAGGCGTGCAGGACGGGCCGGGCCACCCGGCTGACGTAGGCGTCCCACCAGGCCAGGGCCCCGTCCGGGGTCGCGAGGGCCGGGAGGGCGCCGAGCGTGGCGCCGTCGGGGTCGGCCAGGGCGGCGGCGAGGAGGGGCGTCCCGGTCAGGCCCCGGACGCCCTGCCGCAGGATGACGCCGAGGCCCTCGTAGAGGCGGCGGTCGGCCAGGGAGACCGTCCGGTAGGCGGGCTCGGCGAGCAGCGCGCAGCCGTCGAAGCGCGCGGACAGGTCGTCGAACACCGGGCCCAGGAGGTCGTTGAGCACGACGGCGCCGGTCAGCTCGTACCAGGCGTTCTTGCGGACGCAGTTGGTGATGCGCACGTCCAGGCTGAACTTGCAGAACGTGTCGGCGTCCGGGACGTAGACCGTGCGGACCGACGAGGTCGGGATCGCCTCGCCGGACTGGCCCAGGTCGCGGACGAGCCCCTCCGAGCGCGCGCGTGCCAGCAGCGGGTTGTCGGCGAGCAGGCCGAGTTGCCAGGGGTGTGCGGGGATGACGCGGTGCCCCGGGGGAGGCGGTGGCGCGAGGGCTTCGAGGGCCGTGAAGGCCCCCGGGTCGCCCTCGGCCGCCAGGAGGTCGTCGCGGACGGCGAGCCAGTGCAGGAGGAATCGGGTGCCGGCCTCGGGCGCATACGGGAGCCAGTCGTCCGGGGAACCCTGGCGGGCCTTGGGCGAGGGGTGGAAGCGGTGGCCCGCCAGGAGGGACTGCTCGGACCTGACATAGGGGTCGGTGTCGGTCTCGTTCCGCGCGCCGAGGATGGCCTCCATGGCGGCGTGGCTGTCGCGGACCTGGGTGAGGAACTCCGGGTTGACGCGGCCGGTGGCGAGTTCCAGCTCGCCCGCCACCAGTTCGGCCAGGCGGTCCCAGCCCGCCGGGGCCCAGGTGTCGTCCCGCCGTTCCTCGAAAGGGGGCGTGAGGCGGTAGGTGGGGCCGTGCGGGGGCCGCGCCAGGCCCGCTCGGACGACGACGCCCGCGCGGGGGAGGCGGACCAGCAGGTGCGGGCCGTCGGCCCACACCTGGTGCTCGGGAGCGCAGATCTCACGGATCAGGCAGTTGAGCAGGGCGGTGGCGCTGGCGTCGCCGGCGGCCAGGGCCCGTCGCGTTAGGAGCACGGTTCGTCCCGGAGGTAGTTGGGCCCGAGCGGGCCGTAGTGCTTGTTGATGTCGGCCGCGCCCGTGCGCGCCTTGTCGACGAGGGTTCCGGCGGTGACCATGGCCTTGGTCGGCAGCCGGGCGGCGTCGAGGGTGCGGGCGCGCAGGAAGGCGTCCTCGGGGCCCAGGAGGGCGTCCAGCCGGTCTCTGATCATCGCCAGACCGGTCCGGAGCGGCAGCAGCCCCCGTTCCGCCAGGCCGTGGGCCGGGGCGGCGGCGCACAGGTGCAGGGTGATCGTGACGAAGACGCGGGCGAGCGCCTCCTGGTCCATGGTGTTCATCCTGGGGTCGCCGAACGCCGCGACGCCAGGAACGGCCAGCATCCCGTCGTTGTCCTTGATCAGGAGCTTGGGGTCGCCGTCGTCGCGCAGGACGAGCGCAACGTTCTGCTGGTGGGCCTCCAGCGCGATGCCCCGGCGGAACAGCGCGACGTTCCAGGCCAGCAGCGCGTCCAGGTACCGTCCGAAGAGAGCCGGGACGTCCCAGCGTCCGATCACCGGGCCTCCCTCGGGACGCTCGGCGAGCAGCGCGGCCACGGGCACCACGTGCGCGCGGCCGGTCTCGGGCGGGAAGCGCCTGACCAGGTAGCCGAGGAGCTCGTCGCCCGCGTGGCCCCAGGTCTGCTCGTCGGCCAGCAGGACCGGCAGGCCGGGCTCCTCGGCCAGGACGCGGCGCAGCACGCGCTCGGCCTCGGCCCCGTCGGCGAGCGTGCCCGGCTTGATCGTGCGCCGGTTGCGGAGCCCGAGCGTGCTGGTCGGCAGCGGCAGCTTGAGGTGGGTGAGGGGCCCGGCGGCGACGGTGCGCATCGACAGGGTCGGCGCGACCCGGAGGAACGACCCCGGGACCAGCGGGACGCCCACCAGCGGCGCCGTGAGCGGGTGCACCGGGAACAGGACGGTCGCCTCGTCGCGTGCCGCGGGCCACCAGGCCGGTAGCTGTCCTTGCGCCGTCACCTTTTCGCGGGGGACCACCGCCCACCGCAGGGGAAACGTCGGGGCGAACTCGGGCGCGTACTGGCGCAGGTCACTCTCGCTTAAGCCGACCTTGCACCGGCCCATCGGGTACACGGGGTGATCGGTGAAGGCGGCGAGCGTGTCGTAGTAAGTGCCGGGGCCCAGGTCGGACAGGTGGGAGAGCGCTCGCATCACCCCGGGACGGGCGTCCTGGTGCAGGCGTTCGATGGCGAGCGCCTCCCGGCATTCCCGCTCGAAGGCCGCCACGTCGTCGCGGGGGTCGGCGACCTGCCGGACCGCCGCCAGGACGTCGTCCAGCGGCGGGCCCTGCTCGACCGTGTGCGCACTGAGGAACCCGGGACGCAGCCCCACGGGCTTCAGTCCGGGCAGCGTCAGCGTCTGGCCGGAGATGAAACGGCGCAGGCCCGCGTAGTCCTCGCGCAGCAGGGCGTCCAGGAGGCGGGCGGTCAGCTCGGCCTCGGGGCCGGGGGTCATGCGATCGTCCAGGCGTGGTCGGCGCGGAAGCGCGCGACGGCGGCCTCGACGTCGGGGCGGCCCGGTCCGATGGCGCGGATCGTCCCGAGGTAGTCGCGGTTGGTCCGGGTCAGCTCGACGCGGTCGCCGATCGGGTGCTGCGGCATGTAGGAGAGGCGGACGGCCCCGTCCGTGAGGTCCATGGCATCGGGAGCCTCGGTGAGGATTCCGGGGCGGTCGGCGATGACGACGTCCGCGAGGGCGTGACCGGTGGGCGGGGCCCCGGGGGCGGGAAGCCGCTCGCCGAGGTGCACCCGGAGGATCCACTCGTGCAGCGGGACGCCGAGCAGGTCGGCGAGCAGGAAGTCGCAGTGGTCGCCGATGAGCCGGTAGTTGACCTCGATCAGCCGGGCCCGGCCCTCGTGCACGACGAACTCGGAGTGGCAGGCGCCGAAGCCGACGCCGAGGTCCTCCAACTGCGCGAGGACCTGGCCGGTCTCGGGCGGGAGCGGCGCCCACTCCAGCCGCTCCTCGACGAAATACGGGGGCGGGGAGACTCTCGTGTGGAACGAACCCAGCTCGCGCACCTCGCGCCCGTCGCCGAGGGTCTCCAGGGTGTGCAGCTCGCCGGGCAGGTACTCCTCGGCCACCAGCGGGCCGTCCCGCCGGGCCCCGATCTCCGCCCGGCGCGCGGCGAGCTCCTCGAGGTCGCGCACCAGGACCACGTCCTCGCTGGCCACGCCCTCGCGCGGCTTGAGCACCAGCGGGAACGGCGCGTCCTCGGGGACGTCGGCGGCGTCGGCGGAGAAGACCGGGTCGAGCCCGGCGAGATGGCGCCGCATCAGCGCCTTGTTCTTGGTTCGGGTGGCCGCGCGCCAGTCCTTGGCGGGCAGGCCGTAGTAGGCGGCGGCCAGGGCGACGGGGGCCTGGAGCCAGTCGCTGTTGGTGAAGACGCCCACCGGGTCCGGCCCGATCCGCGCGATGATCTCGCGGAAGTCGGTGACGTCGCACGGGACGACCGTCCCCGGGTAGTCGCCGGGACGGTCGGTGAGCACGACCACCTCGACGCCCAGACGGCGGGCGGCGGGCAGGAACCCGCGCGTCACCGAGTCGGTCACCTTGCCGGTGACAAGGTAGAGCGAGGCGGCCACCGCGACCCTTTCGCATTAGGTAAGGCTTGCCTAAGTTAAGAATCTCCATAGTGGCCGTGCCGCACGCCCGGTGCAAGAACGATGGCACGCGTGTCATCGTCCGTCCCGGGAATCGGCGAGGATGGCCCCATGGATCTCGTCACACGCTGGGTGGCGCTGGCCGGGCCCCAGACCAGGCACATCGGGGAGGGCCTCGACGCCCGCTACGGGGAACCCCACCGCCGCTACCACACCCGTGATCATTTGACCGCGGTGCTCGACCTGGTCGACGAGCTGGCCGGGCACGCGTCCGCGCCCGACCACGTCCGGCTCGCCGCCTGGTTCCACGACGCGGTCTACGACCCCCAGCGCGCCGACAACGAGGAGCGCAGCGCCCGGCTGGCGCGCCGCATGCTCGCCGACACCGACCTGGGCGGGGACGCCGTCGCCGAGGTCGAGCGGCTGGTGCTGCTGACCACCACGCACAACCCCGACGAGGACGACGCCAACGGGCAGGTGCTGTGCGACGCCGACCTGGCCGTCCTGGGCGCCGAACCCGAACGCTACGCCGCCTACGCGGCCGCCGTCCGGGAGGAGTACGCGTTCGTCCCCGAAGAGATCTTCCAGGCCGGACGGGCCGAGGTGCTGCGCAACCTGCTGGACCTCCCGGCCCTGTTCCACACCCCCGAGGCTCGCGCCCGCTTCGAGGAGCGGGCCCGCCACAACGTCGAGACCGAGCTGCGCCTGCTCGGCTCCGGCGCCTAGCGGCCGGGTCGGCGGTTAGCGGCCGAGCCGACGCCTAGCGGGTGGGTCGGCGCGCCTAGCGGGTGGGCCGGACGTTAGCGGCAGGGCCAGCGGTTAGCGGCGGGGCCGGCGCCTAGCGGGTGGGCCGGACGTTGGCGGCAGGGCCAGCGGTTAGCGGCGGGGCCGGCGCCTAGCGGCCGGGCCGGCGCCGAGCGGGTGGGTCGGCCGTTAGCGGCGGGGCC
Source organism: Spirillospora sp. CA-294931 (assembly GCF_050946795.1). GTDB lineage: Bacteria > Actinomycetota > Actinomycetes > Streptosporangiales > Streptosporangiaceae > Spirillospora. Next base: position 7,210,413 of record NZ_CP192006.1, on the reverse strand, counting down.
GACGCCTAGCGGGTGGGGCGGGCGGCCTTGCGGCGGCGCAGGCCGGCCCGGGTGAGGCGGGTCAGCAGTTCCTGGCAGCCGACCGCGTGGGCCCCTTGGGTCACCGCCGCCTCATAGAGTTCGGACGGGACGTCGTAGTGGTCACGCTCGAACGCTCGCCGCGACAGCCCGAGCCCGGCCGCGAAGGCGTGCAGCTCATCGAACGACGTGTCGCTCACCAGGTGCGACCAGTCCCGTCCCCGGGACGGCCACAGCGGCGGATCGATGAGGATCAAGGCACCTCCAGAGCCGGACGTCCGATGATTTAGAGTGCCAGACGTTAATGGGTGCAAAGGAGCACAGAATGGACGTGGCAGCGTTCGTCGAGGCCAACAAGGGCGCCTTCTTCGCCGATCTCAAGGAGTGGCTGGCGATCCCGTCGATCTCCGGCGACCCCGCGCGGGCCGACGACGTGCGGCGTTCGGCCGAGTGGCTGGCGAACTATCTGCGGGGCCTCGGCTTCCCGACGGTCGAGGTCTGGGAGACCGGCGGCCTGCCCTCGGTGTTCGCCGAGTGGCCCGCCGCCGACCCCGAAGCCCCCTCCGTGGTCGTTTACGGCCATCACGACGTGCAGCCGGTAGAGCCGCTGGAGGAGTGGGACACCGACCCCTTCGTCGCCACGGAGAAGGGCGACCGGCTTTACGGGCGCGGGACGTCCGACGACAAGGGCCAGGTCTTCTTCCACACCCTTGGCGTGCGCGCCGCGATGGCCGCCGCGGGCACCGACGCCCCGCCCGTCACGATCAAGCTGCTGGTCGAGGGCGAGGAGGAGTCGGGCTCGGCCCACTTCCCCGACCTGCTGCGCGAGCACCGCGACCGGCTGGCGTGCGACGCGGTGATCATCAGCGACACCACGATGTGGGCGGCGGACGTCCCGTCGATGTGCACCGGGATGCGCGGCATGGCCGAGGCCGAGCTCTCGCTGTACGGGCCCGACACCGACCTGCACTCGGGGTCGTTCGGCGGCGCCGTCCCCAACCCCCTGCACGCCCTGGTCTCGATGCTCGCGGCGCTGCACGACGACGACGGGCGCGTCACGCTCCCCGGGTTCTACGACGGCGTCATCCCGCTGACCGACCGCGAGCGTGAGCTGTTCGCCAAGCTCCCGTTCGACGAGGAGCAGTGGCTGCGGACGGCCGGCAACAGCGGGGCGGCATACGGGGAGAAGGGCTACTCCACGCTGGAGCGCATCTGGGCTCGTCCCACCGCCGAGATCAACGGCATGTGGGGCGGGCACATCGGCCCCGGCGGCAAGACCATCGTCCCCCGGGAGGCGCACGCCAAGGTCTCCTTCCGGCTCGTCGCGGGGCAGGAGCCGGAGCGCGTGCACGAGGCGTTCCGCGCCTGGGTCGCCGAGCACACCCCCGAGGGCGTCCGGGCCGAGGTGACGATCCCGGGCGGCGGCGTCCGCGCCTGCTTCTCGCCGATCGACTCGCCGGGCGTCCTAGCCGGGCGGCGCGCCATGGAGCGGGCGTTCGGCACGGAGGTGCTGTTCACTCGCGAGGGCGGCAGCGGCCCCGAGGCCGACCTGGCCGACATCCTCCAGGCCCCGCTGGTGTTCGTGGCGGTCGGCCTGAACGACGACCGCATCCACGCCCCGAATGAGAAGGTCGAGATGCCGCTGCTGCTCAAGGGCGCGGAGGCCGCCGCCTACCTGTGGGAGGAGCTGGCCACGGCTCTGAAGGCGGACGCGCGGTGACCGAGGCTCCCCTGGAGTGGCTCGCCCTGTCTCGGGGCACGCTCGACCGGGTGTCCGAGCGCCGCAAGGACGACGCTTGGGTCGCTTCCGCCTGGGACGACCGGCGTACCCGGGTGCTCGTGGTCAAGGCGGGACGCTCGCTCGTCACTCGTGACCCGTCCCCCGAACTGGTGCTGGTCCCGTCCGGGCGGGCCCCCGAAGGGGAGCGCTACCTTCTCGGGATCGACGACGACGGCGTCGCCTACTTCGCCGTGGTCGGGGAGCTGCCCGTGATCGAGGGCGCCGAGGACGCCGGGCTCCGCGAGGTCGGCGTCCTGCTCGGCGACCGCGACTCCGGGCTGCTCACCCACGCGGTCGCCCTGGAGCACTGGCACGCCACCCACCGATTCTGCCCCCGCTGCGGCGCGCCCGCCGAGATGGCGGCGGCGGGCCATGTCCGGGTCTGCTCCACCGACGGGTCCGAGCAGTACCCGAGGGTCGACCCGGCCGTGATCATGCTGGTCAGGGACGACCGCGACCGGGTCCTGCTGGCCCGGGGCCCGAGCTGGCCCGCCGACCGCCGCTCGATCCTGGCGGGGTTCGTCGAGCCGGGCGAGTCCCTGGAGCAGGCCGTCGCGCGGGAGGTCCGCGAGGAGGTCGGGATCGAGGTCACCGACGTCCGCTACCTCGGCAGCCAGCCGTGGCCGCTGCCCCAGAGCCTGATGCTCGGGTTCTTCGCCCGCGCCGTCGGCGACCTCGAGCTGCGCCCCGACGCCGAGGAGATCCTCGACGCCGCCTGGTACACGCGCGACGAGCTGCGCGCGGAGATCGAGGCCGGACGGCTGGTGGCCCCCGGCCCGCTGTCGATCGCGGCCCAGCTGATCATGCGCTGGTACGGCGGCGCCCTCCCGAACATGCCGCTGTTCTGATGGCGTCCGGGGGACTCGCGGGACGGCTGCGCGCCAACGCTCGCGCGTTCCCCGGCAAGAAGGCGATCATCTACCCGGGGAGCGACGGCGCCTACCGGCACCTGACCTACCGCGAGGTGGACGAGCGGTCCGACGCCCACGCGGTCACCCTGCGCGAGGCCGGGATCGGCCGGGGGACGACGACCGTCCTGATGGTCCGGCCGGGGCCCGAGCTGTTCACGATCCTGTTCGGGCTGCTCAAGGCGGGGGCCGTCCCGGTCATCGCCGATCCCGGGCTCGGGGTGCGGCGGATGCTGCACTGCTACCGGCTGGCCCGTGCCGAGGCGTTCGTCGGCATCCCGGTGGCGCATGCCGTCCGGGTCTTGAACCCGCGCACGTTCTCGTCGGTCCGCACCCGGGTGACCGTGGGACGCCGCTGGTTCTGGGGCGGGCCCGTGCTGGGCGACGGCCTCAATTCGGTGGAGCCGCCACCCGAACCGGACGTGTCACCCGAAGACCTGCTCGCCATCAGCTTCACCACCGGCTCCACCGGACCGGCCAAGGGCGTGGAACACCCATACGGGATGGTGTCGGGCATCGTCCACCAGATCGAGACGGCCCTCGGGCAGCGCGCGGACGACGTCTCGCTGGTCACCGTCCCCCTGTGGGGCGTGTTCAGCATGCTGCTCGGCTCGACCTGCGTCCTGCCGCCCGGCGACCCGGCCAAGGTCGCAGCGATCGACCCGGCAGGCGTCGTGGACGCCGTCCGGCGGTTCGGTGTCACCACCATGTTCGCCTCGCCCGCGCTGCTTGATCGGCTCGGGCGGCATGGCGCGTCCCTGAAGCCACTCCGCTCGATCGTGGCCGGAGGCGCCCCCGTCCACATCGACATCATCCACCGCGTATGCGACCTCCTCGGAGACACCGCGCAAGCGGGAGACACCGCGCAAGCCGGAGACACCGCGCAAGCGGGAGGCACCGCGCAAGCGGGAGACACCGCGCAAGCCGGAGACACCGCGCAAGCGGGAGAGGACGCGCAAGCCGGGGAGGACGCGCAGGGCAGAGGCGACGCGCAGGGCGGGGGCGACGCGCAGGGCGGAGGCGACGAGCAGTTCGGGGAGGGCGGGCCGTTCGGGAGGGACGCGCGAGGCGAGGAGGAAAGATCGAGCGGGGTGGACGGGGCGTCGCGCTTCACGGTCACTTACGGGGCCACGGAGGCCCTGCCGATCTCCTCGATCACCGCCGCCGAGATCTTCGCCGAGACCGCCGAGCGCACCCGGGAGGGCGAGGGCACGTGCGTTGGACGTCCGGTTCCGGGAGTGGACGTCCGCGTGGTGCGGGTGACTGACGAACCCATGCCCGTATGGTCCGAGTCATTGCTGGCCCCGCCCGGTGAGGTCGGGGAGATCGCCGTATCGGGGGCGACGGTCAGCCGCCGCTATCACGCGAACCCCGAGGCCGACGCCCACACGAAAATCGCCGAGGGCGACCGGATCTGGCACCGCACCGGGGATCTCGGGCACCTCGACGATTCGGGGCGGATCTGGTTCAGCGGACGCAAGAGCCAACGGGTGGGCGAGCTCCACACCGTCCAGGTCGAGGGCATCCTGGACGCCCACCCGGACGTGCACAGGACCGCGCTGGTCGGGGTGGACGGGCGTCCCGTCGTCTGCGTGGAAGCCAACGACGGCGCCGACAGGCCCCGAGTGGAACGGGAGCTGCGCGCGCTTGCCGACCGGCACGAGCAGACGCGCCGGATCGAGGCGTTCCTGTTCCATCCCGGGTTCCCGGTCGACGTCCGGCACAACGCCAAGATCAATCGCGAGCTGCTGGCCGAATGGGCGGGGAGGACGCTGTGAAGGTCCTGGTGACGGGGGCGTCCGGGTTCCTGGGCGGGCACATCGTGGACGCCTGTGTCGCCGCGGGCGACAGCGTGCGTGCGCTCGTCCGGCCGTCCAGCGACCGGAGCCACCTGCTGACCGTCCCCGGGGTGGAGATCGTCGAGGGCGACCTCACCGACGAGGCGTCCCTGCGCGCCGCCGCCGAAGGCGTCGAGGCGGTGCACCATTCCGCCGCGCGCGTCTTCGATTACGGGAGCCGGGCGCAGTTCTGGGACGTCAACGTCACCGCCACCGAACGCCTCCTGCGCGTCGCCCGCGATTCGGGGGCCGGACGCTTCGTCTTCGTCAGCAGCCCCAGCGCGGTCATGACGGGGCGCGACCAACTGGGAATCGATGAGACCACGCCTTACCCGTCCCGCTACCTCAACCTCTACTCGGAGACCAAGGCCGCCGCCGAACGCGCCGTCCTGGCCGCGAACGGTCCCGGGTTCATCACCTGCGCGCTTCGTCCTCGCGCCGTATGGGGGCCGCGCGACTGGCACGGCTTCATGCCAAGGATTCTGGGCCTCATGCAAGCCGGACGCATGCCCGACCTGTCCGGAGGCAAGCGCGTCCTGGCGTCCATGTGCCACTGCCGCAACGCCGCCCATGCCTGCGTCCTGGCCACGCGCTCCGACCAGGTGGGCGGACGGGCCTTCTTCATCGCCGACGCCGAGACCACCGACGTCTGGGCCCTCATGGCCGAGGTCGCGGAACGCTTCGGGGTAGATCCCCCGACCCGCAGAATCCCGGCCCCTCTACGCGACACACTCGTAGCGGCCATCGAGCTGCTCTGGCGCGTCCCCTACCTGGCCAACAACCACCCACCACCGCTGAGCCGCTACTCGGTGGCGCTTCTCACCCGATCGTCCACGTACGACACGACGGCAGCACGCGAGGCATTCGGGTACAGCCCCGTAATCGACCAAGCCAAGGGCCTGGACGAACTACAGAACTGGATAGAAGAGCTCGGCGGCCTCACCGCCTACACAAAGCGCTAAGCGGCGCCCAGCAGACGCTTCACCGTCTTGGCGCTCGGGTTGGTCAGCACGTGCTCCTGCCCGTCCGGCGAGACCAGGGTCACGGTCGGGACGGTCTGGTTGCCGCCGTTGACGCTCATGACGAACTCGGCCGCCGCGGGGTCGCGCTCGATGTCGACCTCCCGCATCGTGATGCCGTCCCGGGCCAGCTGGCTCTTGAGCCGCCGGCAGAAGCCGCACCAGGTCGTCGTGTACATGGTGAGCTGGCCGGTGTGAGCGGTAGGCGTCGCCATCGGTGCGTCGTCTCCCTCGTCTGGATCGGTGGAACGCTCACAAGAACATCCGCGTTCCGCTGTGCATTCCGGGGGAGGTTATCCACAACTCGTGCGGCACGCCGATTCGGTCGTCCCCGCCTGCCAAGATGGGGTGATGAACGCCGAGGAGGTTCTGCAGGGGCTCGACCCGGAGCAGCGCGCGGTCGCCGAGGCCGTCCAGGGCCCGGTCTGCGTGCTCGCGGGCGCCGGAACAGGCAAGACGCGCGCCATCACGCACCGCATCGCCTACGCCACCCTCACCGGCATGGTGGCGCCCCAGCGCATCCTCGCGGTGACGTTCACCACACGCGCCGCGGGCGAGCTGCGCGCCCGCCTGCGCCAGCTCGGCGCCCCCGGCGTCCAGGCCCGCACCTTCCACGCCGCCGCGCTGCGCCAGCTGTCCTACTTCTGGCCCCGCGTCATCGGCGGCGAACCCCCGAAGATCATCGAATCCAAGATCGCCCTGGTCGCCGACGCCGCCCGCGCCTGCCGCCTCACCTCGTTCGGCCGCACCGAGCTGCGCGACATCGCCAGCGAGATCGAATGGGCCAAGGTCACCCAGAACCGCCCCGAAGACTACGCCGCCGCCGTCGCGTCCTCCGGCCGCAAGGCCCCCACCGACGTGGTCGACGTCGCCCGCGTCTACGCCATGTACGAGCAGCTGCGCCGCGAGCGCAACCAGCTCGACTTCGAGGGCATGCTCGAGCTCACCGCCGCCGTCCTCACCGAGCACCGCGAGGTCGCCGCCCAGGTCCGCGAGCAGTACCGCCACTTCGTCGTGGACGAGTTCCAGGACGTCAACCCCCTGCAGAAACTCCTGCTCGACACCTGGCTCGGCGACCGCGACGACCTCTGCGTCGTCGGCGACCCCAACCAGACCATCTACTCCTTCACCGGCGCCAGTCCGTCCTACCTACTCGACTTCACGCGCGAGTACCCCGACGCCACCACCGTCAAGCTGGTGCGCGACTACCGCTCCACCCCCCAAGTCGTCCGGCTGGCCAACGGCGTCATAGGCCAGGCCCGCGGCGAGGCCGCCAAGCGCCACAAACTCGAACTCGTCGCCCAGCGCGCCGACGGCCCCGCCCCGGTCTTCAACGAGTACGACGACGAGGTCGCCGAGGCCGACGACGTCGCCCGCCGCGCCCGCAAGCTGATCGACGAGGGCGTCCCCGCCCGCGAGATCGCCGTCCTGTACCGCATCAACGCCCAGTCCGAGGGCTACGAGTCCGCCTTCACCGCCGCGGGCGTCCCCTACGTCCTGCGCGGCGCCGAGCGCTTCTTCGAACGCCCCGAGGTCCGCGAGGCCGTCATCCGCCTGCGCGGCGCCGCCCGCGCCGGAGGCGACGCCGAGACCGAGGGCATGGGCCTCATAATGACCGTCCGCCACGTCCTCTCGGGCGCGGGCTTCACCGACCAGCCCCCCGAAGGCCGAGGCGCGGCCCGCACCCGCTGGGAGTCCCTGGCCGCCCTGGCCCAACTGGCCGAAGACATGGCCGCCGACAACCCCGCCGCAGGCCTCCCCGAATTCGTCACCGAACTAGAAGAACGCGCCACCGCCCAGCACGCCCCACCTCTCGAAGGCGTCACCCTCGCGTCCCTCCACGCCGCCAAGGGCCTCGAATGGGACGCGGTCTTCCTCGTCAACCTGGTCGAAGGCACCGTCCCCATCATCTACGCCGAAACCCCCGAACAAACCGAAGAGGAACGCCGCCTCCTCTACGTAGGCGTCACCCGAGCCCGAGAGCACCTCTCCCTCTCCTGGGCCCTCTCCCGCTCACCCGGCGGCGCCAGAAGACGCAAACCGTCCCGCTTCCTAGACGGCCTCACCGCCAAAACCACCACCCACACCCCCGCCCGCGTAGACCGCACCACCCGCCGAGGCGCCAAGGGCCCCCAACCCTGCCGAGTCTGCAACCGCCCCCTGACCGCCGCCATAGAACGCAAGTTGGGCCGCTGCGAAGACTGCCCCGCCGACCTCAACGAGGCCCTCCTCCTGGCCCTCAAAGACTGGCGAGCCGAAACCTCCACAGCCCAGAAAGTCCCCGCCTACGTCATCTTCACCGACGCCACCCTCCAAGCCATAGCCGAACGAACCCCCGAATCCCTAGAAGCCCTAGCCCAAATCCCAGGCGTAGGAAAAGTGAAACTAGACCGCTACGCCGAAGCCGTCCTAACCCTCTGCAAAACCCCCCACCCCTAACCCCCACCACCCCGACCTTCCACCCGCGATCTCATCACCACCGCTGCCACGCGAAACGCCCCCGTACCTCGCCACCACCCCGGCCCACAGGTCCACGCGCAGCTCTACTTGCAAACCTCATCGTCCAGCCACGCCCCACGCGCCCTAGCGCACCCAGCGCCACCAAAACACACCGCACACGCCCCGCCACCCCCCGCACGCCGCAACGCCCGCACGCCCGCATGCCGCTAAGCCCGCACGCCCACACGTTGTGACGCCCACATGCCCGCATGCCTGCCCGTGGTGACGCTCGCACGTGGTGGCGCCCGCTTGCTCGCATGCTGTGAGGCCCGCATGCTGTGAGGCCCGCACGCTGTGACGCCCGCGTGCTCGCATGCCCGCACGTGGTGACGCCCACACGCCGAGAGGCCCGCACGCCAGCGCGCCGTCACGCCCGCGCGCCGTTAAGACCGCACGCCCGCCCGGCGTCAGGCCCGCATGCCCGCATGCCGTCAGGCCCGCATACCTGCACGTCGGGAAGCCCGTACGCTCGCACGCTTCCACGTGGTGACGCTCGCACGCCCGTCAAGCCCGCACGTGTGACGCCCGCATGCCTAACCCCCCGCGCTCTCTTGCCGCTATGCCAAGACGTCCCGCACGCCGTCACGCCCGCACGACCGCACGCTCAGACGCCGTGACGCCCGCACGCCGTGTCCGCACGTCGTGACGCCTGCGCGTACGCCCGCATGTCGTCACGCCCGCACGCCCGCACGTTGTGTGGCCCGCACGCCCACCCGGCGTCAGGCCCGCACGCCCGCACGCCCGCACATGGTGACGCTCGCGTGTTGTGGTGCTCGTACGCCCGTCAAGCCCGCGCGTTGTGGCGCCCGCATGCCGTCACGCTCCCGCGCCCTCTTGCATGACGCCCACGCGCCCACGCGCCAGGACGCCCGCACGCTGTGTCCGCACGTCGTGACGCCTGCGCGTACGCCCGCATGTCGTCACGCCCGCACGCCGTGATGCCCGCACGCCGTGATGCCCGCACGCCGTTAAGCCCGAGCGCCGTTAAGCCCGCACGCCCGCACGTTGTGAGGCCCGCACGCCCGGCCGGCGTCAGGCCCGCATGCCCGTGCGCCCGTGCGCCCGTGCGCCCGCACATGGTGACGCTCGCGTGTTGTGGTGCTCGCACGCCCGTCAAGCCCGGCGTTGTGGCGCCCGCATGCCGTCACGCTCCCGCGCCCTCTTTGACGCCCACGCGCCCACGCGCCGGGACGCCCGCACGCTGTGTCCGCACGTCGTGACGCCCGCGCGTACGCCCGCATGTCGTCACGCCCGGACGGTGTCAGGCGCGCAGGCTGGTCAGACTGCGCATGTCCACGCGTGCCGCCTCGATCGCAGGCCGGTTCGCCGAGATGTCGCGCGGGGCCTCTCCTGTCGGGGCTAATCCAAGGGTGGCCTGTACCTCGCCCTGGGTGGTCTGGTCGCGAATGATCGTGGGGGAGCCGAGTGCTGGGTTAGTTGGTGAGGACGTGTGATCTTGCTTCCGGGGGCTCAGCGTGATCAAGGTCGGATTGGTTGTGGCGCACTGTGCCACTTCGATTCCGTCATGCGTGCCACTAGGGGGTTCTGTGCGTGGAAACGGAGGGGGAGGGGCGCGGGGTTTCGGGGTTTGCGACACTTGCCGCGTGAAGGAGTCACTGAAGGTACTGCTGGACCTGCTGGATCTCGAGCAGATCGAGAACGACATCTTCCGGGGGCGGAGCCCGGAGGATCGGCAGCAGCGGGTGTTCGGCGGGCAGGTCGCGGGGCAGGCGCTCGTCGCGGCGGGACGGACCGTCCCGGTCAATCGGCCCGTGCACTCATTGCATGCGTACTTCATCCGGCCTGGGGATCCGCTGGTGCCGATCGTCTACACCGTTGACCGGGTGCGGGACGGGCGGTCCTTCACGACCCGGCGGGTTCTGGCCGTGCAGCACGGGAAGGCGATCTTCAGCCTTTCGGCGTCCTTCCAGATCGTGGAGGACGGGCCCACGCATCACGCGGCGATGCCCGACGCGACACCGCCGGAAGAGCTGGCGGACGGGGTGCAGCGGCTCACGCCGATCTTCGGTGAGCGGGGTGCGCGGGAGTTCGTCACCCGACGTCCGTTCGACGTCCGGCATGCCACGCCGCTGAGCTGGGAGGCGGCCAAGGACCCGTCGCTGATCACGCCCGAGGCGAAGGTGTGGCTGAAGATCGACGGGGAGCTGCCCGACGACCCGCTGCTCCATGTGTGCCTGATGACCTACGCCTCGGACATGACGCTCCTGGACACCGTCCTGCTCAATCACGGCCTGTCGTGGGGCGACAAGCGGACGATGGGCGCGAGCCTCGACCACGCGATGTGGTTCCACAAGCCGTTCCGCGCGGACGAGTGGCTCCTCTATTACCAGGACACCCCGTTCGCCGGGGGCGCGCGTGGTCTTGCCCGGGGGCAGGTCTTCACCCGGGACGGAGACCTGGTCGTCTCCGTCATGCAGGAGGGTCTGATCCGCGTCTCCGACTAGCGGGTCTCGCGTTCCCACGAGACGGTCGGGCCTGCCCCGTGGACGTTCAGCCCGCCGGGGGTTTGGTGAGGCGAGCGAGTACGGCGGGTGGGATCACGGACAGCGCGGTCAGGCGGAGCGCGGGCGCCCCGCGTGCGAGTACACGAGCGGGGTGGCGCTGGTGCCGATGAGTTGGACGCTCCGGTCGCAGACTGGCGAACCGGCGCACCGGCCGGTCCGTCGATCGCGTCGAGCGGCTCGATGCCTGGCTGAGCCGGGTGGTGGTCGCGGTGACTCAGCTGGAGCGAGCCGACCGGCAGCCGTTGCGGGGCATTCTGTCGTGCTCACGGCTGCGGCGTCGGTGGCGCGTTCTTGGTGATCTGCCAGGTACGGGCGTTCTCGTATTGGTGGTAGAGGCGAGCGAAGGAGCCGCCGGTGTGCATGAGGTCCTTCGGGGCACCCGTCTCCGCGACGCGTCCGGCCTTGAGGGTGACCACCTGGTCGGCGGTGGCGAGTGTGGCCGGTCGGTGGGCGATGACGAGCACGGTTCGGCCGGGGTCGCCGGACAGCGCGCCGATGGCCTGGCTGATGGCGGTCTCGTTCTCCGGGTCGATGGCCGAGGTCGGCTCGTCGACGAGGACGATCCTGGCCTGCTTGAGGAACGCGCGGGCGATGGACACGCGCTGGCGTTCCCCGCCGGAGAGCTGGGCGCCCGCTTCGCCCACCCGGGTTTGCCAGCCGTCGGGCAGGCGCTCGACCACTTCGTCGAGGCGGGCGCCGCGCGCGGCCGCCTGGAGTTCTTCGCGGGTGGCGTCCGGGCGGGCGATGCGGACGTTCTCCTCGATGGTGGTGTCGAAGAGGTAGACGTCCTGGAAGACGATGGCGATGTCGCCGAGCAGCGTGGAGTGGTCGTAGTCGCGCACGTCGACCCCGCCGACGCGCACGGTGCCGGAATCGGTGTCGAAGAGGCGGGCGATGAGCCGGGTGACGGTTGTCTTGCCCGATCCGGACGGGCCGACCAGTGCGGTGGTCGTGCCGGGCGGGCACCGGAACGAGACCCCGGACAGGGCCGGTGCGTTCCCGTGGTCGTAGGTGTAGGTGACGTCGGAGAACTCGATCCCGGCGTGGGGCACCCGCCGCACCGGGTCCGGGCGGTGCGGCAGCGTGGGGGTGTGCAGGATGTCCTCGACTTCGTCGACGAGGTAGTCCATCGCGCCGAGTCCCGAGGCGAGGCCGATCATCGTGCCGAGCGGTTCGAGAAAGCGGATCGCGAGAACCAGCAGGGCCACGGTGTCGGCCACCGCGAGGGTCCCGTTGAGCAGGAACTGCACACCGAGCACCAGGACGGCGACGTACCCGGCCGCCACCACGCCGTTGTAGGTGAGCTCGGGGCCGAGCGTGCGCCGCAGTGCTCGCCGGTACTGCGAGCGGTGGTCATCGAGCGCGTCGCGCATGCGCGCGGTGCCGGTGGTGGCGTGCCCGGCGGCCCGGAGCACGGGCTGGGCCTGGCCGAACTCGATGGCGCGTCCGGCCACCTCCTTGCCGGCGGTCTCCATGTCCACCGACACCGCGGCGACGATCCGCTTGGACCGGCGCATGGCCGGCAGTGCGAGCGGGAAGGTGGCCAGGAACAGCAGTGCCAGGCGCCAGTCGACGGCGAAGGTGACCGCGGTGACGGTGGCCGGTACCACCATGCAGGTGATGGCCGGCGCGCCGACCGTCACGGTCAGCTGGGCGAGGTGGCCGGCGACGGTGGTCACGGTGTGCACGAACCGCGCTTTGCGGTCGGCGGTGAACCAGCCCAGCGGCAGGGTCGTCACCAGCCCCATCAGGTGTCGGCGCAGCTGGATCGCCAGGTCCATGGTGGCGTTGAACCCGATCGGGGTGGCGATCGCGGTCAGCGCCATGTGGGCGAGCAGCCCGATCCCGCCGGTGATCAGCCACGGGGCGGCGGCGGTGAAATCGGGGTCCGGACGCAGCAGCGCCCGCAGGACGGGGAGCAGCGCTCCGAGCAGCAGGCCCTGGCCGACCGCGAGAAACGCGGTGAGCAGCCAGACCCGGACCAGCGGGCGCGGGTGCGGCCACAGCCGGTACACCTCGCGGATCATGTGCGGTTTCCGTTCTGTTGTGCTCGCCACATCCGCGCGTACAGGCCGTTGCGGGCGACGAGTTCCCGGTGGGTGCCCGACTCGGCGAGCCTGCCCTCGTCGAGGACGAGGATCCGGTCGGCGGAGACGATGGTGTGCAGGCGGTGGGCGATCACGATGACGGTCCGGCCCGCGACCAGCTCGGCCAGCGCCGCCTGGACGGCGGCCTCGTTGTCCGGGTCGAGCGCCGCCGTGGCCTCGTCCAGCACGACGATCGGGGCGTCGGACAAGATCGCGCGGGCGATCGTCAGCCGCTGACGTTCACCGCCGGAGAAGCCGCCGTTGCCGGTTTCCAGCATGGTGTCGTAGCCCTCCGGCAGCCGCTCGATCACCTCGTGCAGCTGTGCAGCCTTGGCGGCCTGTCTGACCTGCTCGTCGGTGGCGTCCTGGCGGCCGATGCGGATGTTCTCGGTGACCGTGTCGCGCAGCAGCATCACGTCCTGGAACACCAGGGACATCGATGAGAGCACCTTCTCCGACGGCAGCTCGCGAAGGTCGGCCCCGCCGATTCGGATCGCTCCGCCGGTGACGTCGTAGAACCGCGGCAGTAGGGCGGCCAGGGTGGACTTCCCGGCGCCGGAAGGTCCGACGAGGGCGGTGACGGTGCCCGGTTCGCAGACCGCGCTGACGTCCCGCACCGCGTCGTTCACGCCGTCGTAGGAGAAGCGGACCCGGTCGAATTCGATGCGGTGGCCGTCCGGTCGCCGCGGCCGCCGGGGCTCCGGCAGGGGCTCGCGGGACAGCAGGCGCTCGATGTCGCCCGCGGCGATGCGCGCCATGCGCAACCCGTGAGCGCCGTGGAACAGCGGGCCGATCGAACTCGGCAGCCCGATGCCGACGACCAGGAACGGCAGCAGGTCGGGCATCGTGAGCAGGCCCGCGCCGACGAAGCCCAGGCCCGCGGCCATGACCGCACCCAGGAGGGTCATCTCCGAACCCAGGACGTGGCTCACCGCCCCGGTGGTCCGGTTCTGGGCCAGAAAGGCGCCGTACGCGCGCCTGTGCTCGTCCATCGCCTGCTCGAACCGGCTCAGGACCCGCCTGGACGGCCCACCGTAGGTCTTCACCACGCTGATGCCGTCGACGTATTCCTGTCCGGCGGTGCCGATCCGCTGCTCGGCGGCGATCAGGGCTCCCATCAGCGCGGGTGAGGAGCGCATTCCGCGCCGGTAGCTGAGCAGCCCCAGCACGGGGAACGCCACGACCACCAGCGCCAGCCGCCAGTCCACGACGGCCAGGTAGGCGACCGCGGCCACCAGGCCGGTGAGCGCGCCGACCAGGCCGCCCAGCGCGTGGGCGAACAGTTCGTGCATCGTGCCGAGGTCTTCGGTCATCGCTTTGCGCACCTGACCGGAACCGGCTGAGCGGAACCAGCCCAGCGGAACCACGCCCAGCCGCCGCACGATCCGCACCCGGAGGTGGTGCAGCATCTCCGCGTCCGCGTTGTGCCCGACGTGCGCGGCCAGCGCGAGCAGGACCAGTCGTAGCAGTGCCCCCGCCGCCCCGGCGCCCGCCCAGAACCCCACCGTGCCGGACGCCCGGCCGGGGTCCCCGGCGGCGAGCGCGCCGCGAGCGATCTTGGCGACCGCGACGAACGGGAGGAAACCGGCCGCGGCGGCCACCGCCGACAGCATCGCGCTGAGGATCAGGTGAGCTCGGATGGGTCGCAGCATCCGGGCCGCCGCGGCGATGCCGATCAATTGGGGCGCTCGGTCCTGCTCGGTGGGCGCGGGTCGCGCTCGTGGGGAGCGCGGCGGGGCGGCGTCCATGGCTGTCATCGGCCTGGGCGGTCCTCACGTGTTCGATGCTTAGGTTAGGCTCGCCTAATCTTGAATCTTGAAGCGAGCTTGATGTCAAATGGGCGGATGAGCGAAAGCGGAGTGCGCATCGGCGAAGCCGCCGCCCTCTACGACCTGGCGCCGTCCACACTGAGGTGGTGGGAACGGCAGGGGGTGCTGACCGGCCCGGCTCGCAGCGGCGACCGGCGCCTCTACCGGGAGCGGGACCTCCGGCGGCTCGGCCTGGTCTACCTGTGCCGGGTGACCGGGATGATGCCGCTGGACCGGGTCGCCGTGGTGACGTCGAAGAGGACGACGAACCTCGAGGTGTGGCGGGGTGCTCTCAGCGAGCAGATCGACTTCCTCGAGGAGCGGATCGCCCGGATGCGGGACGCGCGCGACTACCTGACCGCGCTGCTGCGGTGCGAGCACGACGACCCGGCGCGGTGCCCCAGCCTCGACATCGAGCTCACCAGGCGGACACCGAGAGGACGCGTCCGCCACCACAGTCTGGTGGCCGCCGCGCGGGCGGCCGGAACCGGTGCGGGTCGGCCCGCCGCCGAGCCGGCGCGTGACGAAAAGAAACCCGCGGAGAAGGTCGGTGACGAAAGTCCGCCGTGCCCGGGCTGCGGGCACGCGGTCCCGCGCGCGACGCGGCTCGGCAGGCCGCGGACGTACTGCTCAGCCACCTGCCGCCAGCGCGCGTACCGCCGTCGGGCCCTGCCGCCGGACGCCTGAACGAGCCACGCGCCGGTCCGACTGCCCGATCGATGGCGTGGGTCCGGCCGAACCCGGGCGGGTGGACGGGTATCCTTCGGGCGCTTTGCTGGGGAGGGTGCTTTGAGCTGGGTTGATATGGGTTCGGGTATGGGTTGGCGACCCTTGTCCGTATTGGACCCGCCGGACGCGTCTCTGGTGTGCTCTCTTCCGTGATCGTCGCTGCCCCTCCCGCCCCTCCGGTCGCGCGTGCACCCGGGCGCCGGGTGGTCGTGACGGTGCTGGCGATCCAGCTGGCGAGCTGTCTCGGCTACTTCTCCGTGATGGCCCATGTCGTCGCGCACCTGCGGAACGATCTGGGGTTGATGGCCGGGACGATCGGGCTGGTCCTCGGGGTGCGGCTCGGGGTGCAGTACGTGTTGCTGCTGCCGGTGGGCACGGTGACGGACCTGATCGGCGCGCGGCTGACCGGGGTGATCGCCTGCGTGGTGCGGGCCGTCGGCTTCGGCCTGCTCGGGGTGGCGGAGAGCCTGGGGGCGCTCCTGGGTGTGGCGGTCGTCCTCGGGATCGGGGGCGCGCTCTACAACCCCGCCGTCCAGAGCCTTCTGGCGGGCGTCGATCCCGTCAGCCGGTCGCGGGGGTTCGGGGGGTTCGTCGCGACGCAGCATGCCGCGACGATCACGGGGCCGCCCCTGGGGCTCCTGCTGATCTCCCTGGGACCCGGGTTCGTGCTCCTCACGGGGACGTCGGCGGGCCTGTGGACGATCGCCGCCGTCCTGTTCCTTCTGGTGCCGCGACGGGAGAAGCGGCCACCGGCCCGGTTCCGCGATCTGGTCACCGGGGTGCGAGCGGTGTTCCGCGACCGGACGTTCGTCCTGTTCGCGCTGATGACGGCGCCCACGACGCTGCTGGCCAACCACATCATGACCGCCGTGCCGCAGCTCGGGTTCGGCGCCGGTCTGGCGACCCTGTGCTTCTGCCTGCTGGCCGCGGTGGCGGCGGCGGCCCAGCCGTTCGTCGCGATGAAGCGCCGGGGTGAGCGCCCCTGGGTTCTGCGTCTCGGGCTGTTGTGCGCGGCGGCCACGTTCTTCGTCCTGGCCCCGCTGGACGGGACGGAAACGGGCCCCCTGATGCTCGCGGCCGTCCTGAACGGCGTGTCGAACGGCCTGGTCCAGCCCTCGATCTTCCAGCGGGCCGTGCGGCACGCGCCGTCCGAGCGGTTCGGGTCGTATTACGGCGTTATGGCGTCCTTTGCGGGGCTGTTCGCGTGCGTGGGGGATCTGGTGATCGGGCGGTTGTTCGACTTCGGGTCGGCCGGTGCGGCCACGGCGCTGGTCGGGGTGGGCGTGATCGCGCTCGTGTCCGCCTTCGGCACCCGGGGGCCGTGACCTTGGCCTCCAATAGGCCCGGGAGGTGTGGATCTATCGTGAGGAGGATGGAAGAGTTGACCGTCGTCCTCCTTGGTTCCCGGAATTAGGAGCCCTAGTCGCCACTGGGAATGTAGCAACCCGGTTGCAAAGTTGGCGGGATGCCAAGCAGTCGCTGCTGATCGCGATAGCGTTGGCAAAAGTTACTGTACGCCCGGCATCTGGCAAACCGCCCGCCGATAGGTCAAGGCACTCGTGGAACACCCTGAGTGCCTTGACCTATCGTAGGTACTTTCAATCACCGGGCTCGCGGCGGAGAAGTACTTCTGCGATCTCGCCCCACTCCGCAATGGAAATCGAGACCGCCGCGACCCTCCTGCCGGAGGTAGAGATTTGCGTCAGCGGCTTTCTGAGAACTCTGCTGAATTTGCGGGCGCTGTCGACGATCACGGCAAACTCTTCCACGGCCCTCAGGTTCTCGGTGGCGGTGGCGGCGAATCCTACGAGAATTTCGAGAAACTCGGCGGTCCCTTCCGGTTGGTCTGCTGGATCAACGGTACTTGTGAAGTCCAGAATTCCTCGAATTGCACTGTCCACCGTCTGCATACGCTCACTAAGTTGGGTTGACGTTGCCTCCATACAGTCGGCGGGATCGGCGAGTTCTTTGGCGAGTCTGGCTACGTGCGATACACGAGCGCTGGCCGGAACGTTCTCTCCGTTGAGTCGCAGGATCTCGGATGTGGCCGCTTCCATGATCACGCTAATCTGCTCGATGGACTTGGTGAGCGTATCGAAATCGTCTGTTAGTTCTTCCAGCCCGCTTTCGATCAGTGCGTAGTTCTCGAGCAGTCCAGGTTGATCCTCAACCTCCTGGGTTTGGTCCGAGTCCTCTGGGCGGATGATTCGGGTGGGGGTGAGCACGTCGAGACCCTCTTGAAGGACCGCCTTCAAGGTCCGTTCGAGGACCTTGCGAGCGCTGATCAGGCCGTTCGGCTCACGTTCGAACTGGATGGTCCGCACGGCCGCGATGTTGAAGGGCAACTGTCCGCGTTCGCCCAGCAGGATGGTCGGACGGCCTGTGGCATGCCGCATGCCGAGTTCGTACATGACATTGGCGTTCGCGCCGCTCACATCGGCGATCACGAGATCGGCCTCGCTAAGGTATCTGCGCACCTGTTCAGTGATCTCACCCAGGTCGGGGAGTTCGTCGGATCTCACTGACGCGATGTCGCATGCCCTGCAGGCCGCAAGAGTCACCTGTGTGTAGATCTCCAGGGAATCTTCGTATGTCCTCCGCTCCGGAGATCCGAGAGACGCGTTCATGTCTCCGATCGGACCGATCGCGAAGCATGTGAGGCGCGAAGGATCCTCGGGTGCTCCTGATGCGGCGGGTGATGCCAGAATGGTCATGGATGTACCTCCATCTGTTTGGCGGCGCGGCTGATGCCGGCCTCTAGTGACTCGGGTTCGACTGAACTCAGCCCTACGCCGAGAGCAGTCATCAAGCCCAGGGTCGGGACGCGATACTGATGACCGACTCGGATGACTGGACAGGGGAACCGGTCATCACGGATCATTCGGTAGGCGGTGGTGGAGCAGACGCCGAAGGCGCGCGCCGCAGTGCGAAGGTCTACTGCCAATGGCAGATCGAACACCTCGGGGAATGTCAATGGAGCACTAATCATCGAACGCTCCTCTGCGGGCGCACCGTCAGTCGCCCAATAGGCCTTCCTGGGCCGGGCCGCCGAGCCTGGCGGACGACATCCGCCAGCCCGAGCCGATGCGCGAGTGCGCCTAGGCGCTCGCCCTCAATCTGCGGGGTGGAGGCGGTAAAGCGGATCGGCGCCGAGAGCCCCTTTTCATGCGAAGGAGGCTGGATCTCCAACTCCCAGGAGCCACTGCCGAAGGGCCCGACAAGCATGTGCTGACGCGAGTGATCAACTTCGTGTGGGTTGGCAGTCGCTCTCTCTCGGCTTGAGGCCATTGCCAGCTTCCATGCCCGACTCGCAGCGGACTTGAGTACTCGCTCACCTGCCTCGAGATCATCGGGATCCGCAGTTGGTAGGCCCTCAAGAACACAGGTCACCATCTCCGCTTCGAGATCCTCGCCGCTCACCGGGCACTGAAGTGATATCCGCTGAATAACGCGGTTGATCCAGGGCTCGGCAAGCCATACAGCAAACAATTGGTCCTTCTCCCCTCCCAATTGGGCTAGACGGATGACCGCACTCCAAACCGCCCCTCTGTATGGCGCCTCTCCCTGTCGGCCACGTACTGCCTCTCGTGCCTGTGTTGCATCCAGTCGAATCCACTGGCCTTCGAACTGGATCTGCACGCCTGGGTGCTGCACGATTTCATCGTGATGTGAAATCTTGGCGAACAGCTTCTCTCTGTCCAGCCGGAACATGGCGTCCTCCTCAGGACTGTCGGTCGATTGATTCCAGCAATTGCTGCACTCGGCGGTGAGCATCAAAGCCCACGGCTTCGAAGATGGTTTCCAAGATGGCTGCGCGTGCTGGGCTCCATGCCGCTACGCGCCGCCAGAGCAGCAAGGCATCACGAAGGGCGGAGTTGCCGTCGCGCATGCGCGAGATTCTTCTGATAAGCAGGACAAGCAGCGCGAAGAAGCTCTCCTCTGCCACGACTTGTGCTTCGAACCAGGCGAAGTCCCTACGGAGAAGCCTTGGGAAGGTCCGAGCCGCCCAGCGTCCTTCATGTCCGCCACTGTCCGCCCAATCGTGCAGAGTCTTCAGGACGAGGTGCCGATCACCGCGTATGAACAGGTCGAGGGCCGCCGTATCCAGTGCCTCGTCGACAGAGCGGTCGACCATCAGTTCCGCTCCATGAATCAACCGCCGCAGCAACGGCAGCGCTAGCGTCGAGGGTGCGATGTCAGCTCCGCCCCCGAGGGCGAGCGCGGTGGTCAGTCGCAGGGTCCGGTCGCGGCTATATGCCCATCGCGCCAATTGGCCTGCAACGTCATGCGAGAACTCTGGATCTTCCAGCAAGTTCCGCAACGCCTCCGCGGCGACCGCTTGCCCGAAACGGCTGCCAGAGGCAGCGCATACTTGTATCTGGCGGAGTGGCGCGTGTCCCCGTCGAGGAGCCGAAAGGGCGAGGGCAGAGCCGGCCGGCCTGACCAGTTCGGCAGTCTTGACCGACCGAAGCCAGGCCACAAGGTGCACCCTCAGCCCGTTCCGCCGCCAGACTTGGCGCAAGATGGCGGCTGGCCACTGGGTTCGGTGGAAGACGAGTTTGAGTGCCAATGGACGCCCAGGCTCTCGGATGGGCAAGGTGCGAGCACCGAAGGTTTCCCAGAGCACTGTCAGACGTTGATCATCCTCAAGGCTCGGGCAGGCGGCGTCCTTGCCAGGCAGTGCGTGCAGCAATCGTGCCGCCTGGTCAACGACAACGTGTGGGCCGTATTCAGCGAACACGGCCGCTGAGACGACAGCACTGAGCGTGTGAGGTTCTTCCAGCGGCGGAAGGTACAGTTCGATCTCTCGGTCGGCCCGGTTTTCCAGCATCTGCCTGATGATCATTGCGCGGCGCACCGGCTCGTCTGCTCGCCCCACCGCGATCACAGCTTCGACCAGATCTTCGGCGTCCTTGGGGGAGGCTCCCAAAGGCAGCAATGCCCGAACGAACCTCTCTGACAGCCCGTTCAGAAGCCGACCGCGCTCGTCCTCACCAGGTACTGCTGCGGCGAACCGGGTATCGAACACGCGGCGTGCGTCAGGTGGTGTACAGCGCACAAGAACTGGGCCATGTGTCCGCTCAAGCTCAGCCTCCAATCTCGGGTCGCTGGGGATGATGGCAACCATCATCGCGCCAACCTCGCGCACCTTTGTTGCGAGAGCGGTGACGGCGGCATCATTCCTGAGCAGGCCACCAAAGGTGCCCTCGACCAAGTAACCATCGGCAGCGCCGGGAAGCGGGCGCCAGGACGAGTAGTTGACCGTATCGTCGAGGTGATGCACTACTGACTGCGAACCGCGTATGGTGCAGAGAAGGTTCAGTGCTGCGGTCCGGCGGCCGGTGCCGGTGGGGCCAGCGAGAAGCAGCAGGCCATTGCGGTGTAGCTGTTTTCGCGCGCGGCCCAGCCACTCGGGTGCCACGAATTCCTTGTGGGCTTCAACTAGGAGGCTTTGAGGAAGTACCCCACTGGATGATCGAGGTTCAGGTGATTTTGCGCGGCCGAATTGCTGTTGGTCACCGCCGACGAAACCCGAGTTCAGGTTCACGGCATGACCCAAGGCCATGGAGATATTGAACGTTGAATCGGACATCGGAACCTCCGTATCAGAGGCGCTTTAGGCTGGCCTCTGTTTGGCTGGCCTTCCGACATCGATTCTTGGAGAGCCTCGCTGCGTAGTACTGCACTCATCGAGCACAGCGGTTGTGATGTGCATCACATGCAGGCGAAGTCGCCGTCATACCTCAGCTACGGAACGTCTGGTCTCCGTGGATCGTCCCGCTGTTGAGGTTGCCCTGATCGATAGTGTTGATCGTTCGCGATAGAGTATTGTCCCTGAGGGCCTGTTCATCTGTTTCGTGCGCATGTGCGTCCATTTTGCCTAGTAGTCGTTCATCCAAAAGATTGGCCGAAGGGCACGGGATGTGTATCCATCCCGTTTTTTCGAATCCTTTGTCCTGGACGGTGGCCACCACCTTTCTAAAATATCCGACGGGTAGGGCGTGACCGCTGACGACCGCAACCTCGTAGCAGTGTTCAGAAAGTATCGCCACCACTCGCGTGACCTCCGGATCGGCCTTAGCTATTAGCGCTTTGATTACTCTGGAGTTGAGAAGTCGCGCCGTATCATTCCGGGCGGTCCCAGCCCCGTCGGCCTTGCGTCCATCGGCGGGTAGTGGCCCGATATGCAGTGCCACCTGCATGCGGATCTGCAGTGCGGGCGGCCGGATGCTGGACAGGGTGTGTTGGAGTTCTGCGAGCCAACTTGCGATGACCTCGGGCATTCGCCCTGGGTCAAACCCGAAGCTGTAACCGTCCCCCCGCTGAGAGGGGAATGCTCGTGCAGCCCAGACGTCGGTGAGTCGCGCTCGTGCGAAGGAGGTCTCCAGGAGTTCTTCGAGCCCTTCGGCGATCACTCGTTGTTCCACCGAGGAGCGAGCACTGTAATCGCTAATGTCTATAGCGATGATGCCTTGGTGAGGCGGGACGGTAGAGATTCGGTCCGGCACCTCGAAGAGTGCGTCGCTCATGTGGTGCTCCTTGGTGTCATGTGAACCTTCGCCTGGATCGCAAAATCATGCAGGCGACGGATATCGATCGTAATCAACCTTCTTCTCGCGTAGACGCCCGGGATTCTATTTATTTCTTGGGAGATACTGTTGCGACTCGCACCGAGATAGCTCCCGAGGTCGGAGCGAGAGATGTGCAATGCCATTCGTCCAGACTCCTGTGCTGTCGAGCCGCGATGCGCTAGAAGGAGGAGCGCGTAGGCCAGCCTGTCTCTGAGGCAGTCGTGATCCCGAACTGCAACGGTCTCTTTCACTCGGTCTAGAGCGTCTTTCGAGACGGCCATCGTTAGAGAGTATTGCTCCAAGCAAGAACGGTACGTGTTTGCTGGAACAAGCGCTACCTGAGAATGAGTAAGCGCTAGAATCTCGGCACTCCGTGGGCATTGATAGAGGACCGCCGACCTTCCCAAAACTTCCCCTGCGGTGCGGAAATCCAGAACTCTGGTCCTGCCTTCGGCTGTACTGCGTTGTACCTTAACCTGTCCTTGTATGAGGGCCATTACATACTCCCCGCGCTCCCCTTGTCTGACTAGAGGTTGGCCGGGCTGGAAGTTTCGTTTGCGGGCATCCTTGATGACCTCTTGTAGTGCATTCCACTCCAGCGGGACGCTCATGGATGGATTGTAGAATCTATATGGCAGACCGAGAACTTCCGGGAGGGGTAGCAAAGCCCATCCTCTGGGGCATATATTCTTTGCTGACTTCAGAGAATGATCTGGCATGTATCGCCCACTCGGCCAATCGCTTACCGTTAGGCGGATCGGGGTTAGTTTCGGGACTGTCCAGGGCACCCACCGGTGTCATCGGGGTGTTTCGGGCAGCGGACAAAATCAGCGGAGGAGCGCTGTTGTGAAGATCGATTTGCGGGGTTGTTCGCGTGCGTGGGTGATCTGGTGATCGGGCGGTTGTTCGACTTCGGGTCGGCTGGTGCGGCCACGGCGCTGGTCGGGGTGGGCGTGATCGCGCTCGTGTCCGCGTTCGGCCTCAGAGGAGGGCGGCCACCTCGTCGGCGCAGCCCCAGGAGAGGGTGACGCCCGCGCCTCCGTGGCCGTAGCAGTGGACGACCAGGCCTCGGCTCGTTTGCTCGGTTTCGAGCCGCACGGTGGGACGGGCCGGGCGCAGGCCGACCTTGTGGGCCAGGACGCGGGCGCTCTCCAGCGACGGGATCGCGCGGGTGGCGCGGTGGAGGATCTCCTGGGCCGTCTCCGGGTCCGGGGTCCGGCTCCAGTTTCCCGGCTGGGACGTCCCGCCGACGATCGTGTCGTGGAGGCGGGGGATGACGTAGCAGAGGCGATCGGGGGTGGAGGCGTCCAGCCACCAGGTGGTGAGGTCGGTCTTCTCCAGAACGAGGACCTGGCCTCGGACGGGGGTCAGCGAGGTGTCGCCGATCAGGTCGCGGGCGCCGAGGCCGGTGCAGTTGACGATTACGGGGGCGGTGGGGAGTTCGTCGAGGGTCTCCTGGACGATGCGGCCGCCGAGGGACTCCAGGCGAGCGACCAGCCAGGGGAGGTAGACGCTCATGTCGATCGTGGGGGCGGTGAACGTCCAGCCGTGGTCGAGGCGCGCGAAGTTGGGGACGGCGTCCGCCCAGGCGGGCGTCGGGGTGGGCTCCGCGAGGAACTCGGTGCCCTGGAGGAGGCGGACTCCGGTCTCCGGGATCTCGGCCAGGCGGGTGAATTCCCGGTAGGTCGTGGTCGACCAGGCGGTGACGCGGCCCGGGGGATGGGCGAGGTAGGGGTACCAGAGCGCCGCCGCCGTCGACGAGGTGGTGTCGGCGGGGAGGTCGCGGGTCACGACGTCCACGCGGTGGCCCCGTTCGGCGAGGCGGACGGCGCAGCTGAGGCCGATGACTCCCGCGCCGGCGACGAGGACCTGTGGCATGATAACGATCATTGCCCCGGGTGCCGTCCGGTTCAACCGCCTTAGACGGTCGCAGGGGCCGCTGAGTTCGCGGGGACGAGGGTGAACTGACCCACAAAACCGCAGGTCAAAAATATCTTGATTGTTTTGCGGAAGTCGCCGTACGCTCGTCGCGAGCAATCGACCATCGGGCCGACTGGATCTTGATCCGGTAACGGCCCCGAGGAGCCAGGAAGGTGGTGTGCAGTCCGGTGATCAACATGATGAGCAAATCGTGGCCGACCTGGGCCCCCGCATGCCCTGGCACCTCCGGGTATGCCGGTCCGTCCGCCGTCTCGCCGCTGAGCCACGCGCTCGGTGGCGACCCCGCGCGCATTGACGGACTACGGCTGATGATCGCCGAGCGGAACGCCGGTAGTGGGCTCTTTGGAGCCTTCGGCATCCAGACGCGCGATCTGCTCGAAGAGCAGCGAGTCCAGGCCAAGGCCCACGTGGACGTCGACACCCGCAACCCGGGTGGCGCGTCGGGTCCGTACCCCTGGAGGCGACCGGTCTAGCTAGACACCGGCAAGCCCCCAGGCCGCGGATCCGACACCGGATCCGCGGCCTTCTTATTTGCCCAGAAAACCCGACCGACACGACCCGTTGAGATCCAACGAGAGGAAACAGGGTGACTGTGATGCAGGGGGCTCTCGCCATCAGCGAGGAGGACCTCACGCTTCCGTGCCGGACCGACCCCGAACTCTTCTTCGCCGAGGCTCCGGCCGACGTGGAGCTCGCCAAGGCGCTCTGCCTGGAGTGCCCGCTCCGTAAGGAGTGCCTCGCCGGCGCTCTCGAGCGCAAGGAGCCGTGGGGTGTCTGGGGCGGCGAGCTCTTCATCCGCGGAGTGATCGTTCCGCGCAAGCGGCCGCGTGGCCGTCCGCGCAAGCACCCGCTTCCGGACGAAGCGACCGTCTGATGACCGGCCTACCCACGATCGACGGCAGGAACCCGGGGAACGCGGTCCCCGTGCAGGGGCCGCGCCCCCGGGCAGCCAAGGAGAACAAGGTGAAATTGCTCAGCCAGGAATTGTCCCGGGAACGAATACGGGAGATCGAGCGGCAGCGGGCCATGGCGCGGGTGCGTGCCATGAGGCGTGCGCGCCGGGAGGCCCAGACCCGGGCCGCCCGGGTCCGCCGCGTCCTGATCGGCTGACGAGCTTCAGGCCCGCAGCGGTCGCAGGCCGTCCCCGCCCTTCTTGGATGGTTTGGCGGGGCCGCCTCCCGTTGCGGGCGTCCCGGAGCGTCCGGTCGCCCACTGGCCGGCGCCCCACCCAGCGGGGCCCCGCGCGCCACATCAGCGCGCGGGGCCCCGCTTCGTTCGTTCGCTCAGCCGACGAGCTCGGCGGTGGCGCCGTCGCCCGCGTCCTCGGCGAAGCCGGGGATCCAGGCCAGGCACTCGGCGCGGGCCGGGATCTCGCATTCGAGCTGGCACAGCACGCCGGTGCCGGCCGACAGGACGCGGTGCACGATCACGTACTCCGGCGGGACGTTGAGCTGGCGCACCACGTTGGTGGGACGCAGGTCGGTGACGCGGGCGGCCATGTCGCGCAGCCAGGCGCGGGAGAAGACGAAGGTCTCGTTGACGAACGGCTCGGTGATCGGGGCGAGGAACGCCTGGAGCGACTCGGCGTCGACGTCGACGCCCTCGCGGATGAAGTCCTCGTCGCGCAGCGCGCCCTCGACCTGGTCGATGTCGTCCAGCGTGCCGATGCGCAGCAGGCGGCCCATGCGGTGCAGGAAGTCGGGCTCGATGCGGTCGACGGCGCCGAAGTCCAGGACGCCGAGCCGCCCGTCGGCCAGGATGCGGAAGTTGCCCGGGTGGGGGTCGCCGTGCAGCAGGCCCGAGCGCTTGGGGCCCGACAGCAGGAAGCGGCAGTACAGCAGGGCGGCGTGGTCGCGCTCCTCCTGGCTCCCGTCACTGATGATCTTGGAGAGCGGGGTGCCGTCGATCCACTCGGTGACCAGGACGTCGCCGGACTGGGACACGACCTCGGGGACGTAGAAGTCGGGGTCGTCGGCGGGGAACGCCTCGCGGATGGTGGTCTGCGACGCGGCCTCGATCGAGTAGTCGAGCTCCTCGACGACCCGCTCCTTGAGCTCGGCGAGCATCGACTTGACGTCCAGGCCCGGCATCAGCACGCCGAACAGCTTGCCCAGGCGGGCGAGCTGGTTGAAGTCGCCGATCAGGGCCTTGCCCGCGCCCGGGTACTGGACCTTGACCGCGACCGCGCGGCCGTCGTTCCAGACGGCCCTGTGCACCTGCCCGATCGAGGCGGCCGCGGCGGGGGAGTCGTCGAACGACTCGAAAAGGTCGCGCCAGTCGTCGCCGAGGTTCTCGGCCAGGACCTTGTGGACGGCGGCGGCCGGGAGCGGGGGCGCCGCCTCCTGGAGCTTGGTCAGGGTGGCCCGGTAGGGGCCCGCGATCTCCGGCGGCAGCGCGGCCTCGAAGATCGACAGCATCTGGCCGAGCTTCATCGCCCCGCCCTTGAGCTCACCGAGCACCTTGAACAGCTGCTCGGCGGTCCGCTGCTGGATCTCGACGGCGACCGCCTCGGCCGACTTGCCGAACGTGCGTTTGCCGACGCCCAGCGCGGCGCGCCCGGCGAAACCGAGCGGCAGGGACGCCAGCTTTGCGGACCGCGTCACCGCGCGGTGCGGAAGATCGCTCACGGGCTCCATTGTCGAGGACGGGTCTCGCCCGCGCCACAACGGGGGGCTGTGTTTTCGGCGCGGGTAATCGCATTCCCTTTCTACCAGCGGCTATCGGGGTAAGTGTGTGCTTTCTCACCCTCGCTCGCGGGCCCCGTGAAGGGGCGCGGTACGGTTCGGCCATGGCCGATGCACTGCTGGTGGAGCGCCGCGACGACGGCGTCGCCGTCCTGACGCTCAACGACCCTGACCGGCGCAACGCGATGTCGGACGCGATGACCGCGGCCTGGAAGGACGCCATCGCGGAACTGCGCGTCGACGCCGGGTTGCGGTGCGTGGTGGTCACCGGAGCGGGCAGTGCCTTCACTTCCGGTGGCGATTTGTCATGGCTGGCCGAGAAGAATGCCATTGCCGTCCCGGCGTTGCGCGATCGGATGCTGGAGTTCTATCGCACCTGGCTCGCAATTCGTGATCTTGAAGTGCCGACGATCGCCGCCGTGAACGGTCATGCGGTCGGCGCCGGATTCTGTCTCGCCCTCGCCTGCGATCTGCGTTACGCCGCCGAGGACGCCAAGCTGCTGGCCCCCTTCACCGCGCTCGGGCTCCACCCGGGAATGGCGGCCACCTGGCTGCTCCCCGAGGTGGCCGGGTTGCCCCTCGCCCGCGAGCTGCTGTTCACCGGACGGGCCGTCACCGGCGTCGAGGCCGCCGCGTCCGGCCTGGTCAACAGGGCCGTGCCGCGCGATCACGTCCGCGCCGGGGCCCTCGACGTCGCCACGACCATCGCGGGCCACGCGCCCATCGCGACCCGCCTCACCAAGGCCGCCCTGGCAGGCGGCGGCCATCCCGATCTGGAGGCCGCGCTGCGCTGGGAATCGCTGGCCCAGCCCGTCACCATGGCCTCCCAGGACATGATCGAGGGGCTCACCGCGCAGCGCGAGAAACGCCGGCCTCGGTTCACCGGTGCCTAGCGGCCGCGAGTGCCCGGCGCGCGAACCTTGCGCGGACTTTGTGGAAACAGTGCGGGCACGACCGAAAACAACGTTCTGACCTGGGGGGACGCAAAATGCCCCCTGTGGAGGACGCAAATTTTTGGGTACGGTTCTGGGGTGCCCCCTAACGTAGAGGTCCGCCGCAGCAGCCGACGCCGGCGAACGGTGTCCGCCTACCGCGACGGGGACAAGGTCGTGGTCATGCTGCCCTCCAGGCTCACCAAGTCAGAGGAGGAGCAGTGGGTCGCGACCATTCTCGAGCGCCTGGCCGAGCGGGAGCGCCGCCGCCGCCCGTCCGACGCCGACCTCGAATGCCGCGCGAGCGAGCTGTCCTGCCGCTACCTGGACGGACGCGCCGTGCCCGTCAGCGTGCGCTGGGTGAGCAATCAGAAGACCCGTTGGGGCTCCTGCACCCCCGACGACGGCACGATCCGCCTGTCCACCCGCCTGCGCGGGATGCCGACGTGGGTCGTCGACTACGTCCTGGTGCACGAGCTGGCGCATCTGCTCATCCCCGGCCACGGGCCCGATTTCTGGGAGCTCGTCGGCAACTATCCCAAGGCCGAACGTGCCCGCGGCTACCTCGAGGGCGTCGCCGCCGCCGCGAACCTGCCGATGGAGGGTGACGACGACCTCCAGGACGGCTTCCAGCACGGGGTCGCCGGCTAGCGTGCGCTGCGCCGCCGTCCTTTCCGTCCCGTCCGCCGGGGGAGCCTGCCCACCCGGCGTCGACCCGGACGACTTCCGCCTCGCGCTGCTCGAAGACACCTACGAGGTCGCCGCCGGGCTCGCGATGGTCACCGCAGCCCTGGTGCTCGACCCGCCCGACCAGCCCGCCGCCGAGGCGGTCACCTGGCCCGGCACCCCGATCGTCCGGGAGAACACGCTCGCCGGAGCCTTCGCCGCGCTGCACGCCCTCGGTGCCCAGGAGACCGTGCTGATCGCCGCCGACGCCCCAGACCTGCCCCCGCTGCTGATCGGCAAACTCTTCCGCGCGCTGGGCGGCGCCCCCGCCGCCGCGTGCCAGGCTCCGTCCGGCCTGGTCGCCCTGGCCGCCCGCCTGCCCCTGCCCGGCTGGCTCGGCACGGCCCTCGACGGCGTCGACCTCGACACCCCCGACGCCCTCGCGCGCCTGCGCGCCGCCGCTCCGCGTCCCGGCCTGATTCCCCAGGGCCCGGCCTGGCACCGCCTGCGCACCCCCGCTGACCTGCGCCTTCTCGACCCCGGCCTGGAGGGCTGGGACAGCACCCGCGCCCTCCTCGAAGGTCACCCGCTGCCGTCGTAGCCGGGCCCCTGCCCGAAACCGCGTGCGTCGGGCAGCCACGACGTCGTCGCGGGTCCCCGCTGCCGTCCGACCCCGCTCGCCCGCGCGGGGTCGTTCGTCGGTCCCGGGTGCATCGGACAGCCGCGACCTGGTCGCGGGTCACGCGCTCCCGTCCGACCCCGCTTACCCGCGCGGGGTCGTTCGTCGGCCCCGGGTGCATCCGAAAGCCGCGACGTGGTCGCGGGTCACGCGCTGCCGTCGTAGACGGCCCGGGCGACCAGGTGGCGCAGGGCGTCGTCGGTGGGTTCGGGGAGGTCGTCGACGGGGAACCAGCGCAGGTCGTCGGACTCGGCGCTGATCGCGTGCCGGGCGCCGGGCGGGGCGATCGCGGCGTACTGGACGTCCAGATGCCAGGACCCCTCGGGGTGGCACTTCACGGCGTGCCGGTCGAGCTGGACGGGCTCGGGCAGCAGCCGCAGGCCCTCGATGCCCGACTCCTCGGTGGCCTCGCGCAGCGCGGCCCCGGCCAGCGTCGTGTCGCCGGGCTCGCAGTGCCCCCCGAGTTGCAGCCACGCCTTGATCTTGCCGTGCAGGGTGAGTAGCACCCGCGAGCCCGTCGCGTCCAGCACGGCGGTGCTCGCGGTGAGGTGCCCGGGGGCGCACTCGCGCCACATCCCGTCGGGGTGGGCCTCCAGATGCCGGAGGAAGCCCTGGCGGACGCGGTCCTGGTCGGGATCGGGCGCGCGCCAGCGGCTCAGCACCCCGTATGCGTCGGCGCGGAGCGAGTCGGACCCCGTCATGTCCTGCCGACGCGGGGGTACAGCGAGTTGGCGCGGTGGCGGCGGCGCCGCTCATGGTCGCTCGGACGCTGCCAGCACAGCCCCGACCTGGCCAGTCTCCGCCTGATCACGTTGGTCGCCGACTCGGGCCGCAGCACGCAGCCGTTCACCGAGGAGCCGTCCCTGAGGCTCACGAGCGGGGCTCCGGGTCGCCGTCGTCCGGCTTGTCGTCGCCCTTGTCGTCGGGGTCGGTGAGCTTGGACAGGTCGAGGTCGGAGAGCCCCTCGTCCCGGCCGTGGACGTAGCCGTCGGGGTCGTCGAGATCGTCGGCGGACGGCAGCAGGTCGGGGTGCTCCCACACCGCGTCGCGGCCCTGCGTCCCGCGCACCTCGGTCAGCGTCCGCCACAGCGCGGCCGCCTCGCGCAGCCGCCGGGGGCGCAACTCCAGGCCGACCAGCGTCGCGAACGTCCGCTCGGCGGGCCCGCCGGTGGCGCGGCGCCGCCGGACGGCCTCGGCCAGCTTCACCGAGCCGGGCAGCCGGTCGGCCGCGACCTGGTTGACCACCGTGTCGACCCAGCCCTCGACCAGCGCGAGCGCCGTCTCCAGACGGGCCAGCGCGGCCTTCTGCTGGGGCGTCTCCTCGGGCTGGAGCTGGAGCTCGCCGCCCAGCGCCTCCTGAAGCGCCTCGGGGTTGGACAGGTCGAGCCCCTGGACGGCCTGCTCGATGCCCGACAGGTCGACGGTGATGCCGCGCGCGTAGTCTTCGACCGCGCTGAGCAGGTGCGAGCGCAGCCACGGCACATGGGCGAACAGCCGCTGGTGGGCGGCCTCGCGCAGGGCCAGGTACAGCCGCACCTCGTCGCCGGAGACCTCAAGGCCCTCGCCGAAGGCGTCGACCCCGGCGGGCAGCAGGGCGCCAACGCCGGCGGGCGCCAGCGGCAGCCCCACGTCGGCCGACCCGACGACCTCGCGGGCCAGCGCGCCCAGCGCCTGCCCCGCCTGGCCGCCGACCATGGCCCCGGCCATCTGCTTGACCATGCCGATCAGCGGACCGGCCATCGCCTGCATGTCGGCGGGGATCTCGCCGGACCCCAGCGCGCCGCCCATCGACTCGACCATCCGGGTGGCGATCGGGTCGCACACCGTGGCCCAGACCGGCAGCGTCTGCTCGATCCATTCCGACCGGCTCCAGGCCTGCGGCGTCCGGATGCCCGCGGGCAGTGTCGTGCCCTCGTCCAGCCACAGGTCGGCCAGCCGCAGCGCCTCCTCGACCTGGCGGCGCTCGGCGTCCACGATCGAGGGATCGCCCTGCTCCACCACGCTGTGCCGGGCGATGTTCTTGGCCAGGTCCCAGTTCAGGGGGCCCTCGCCGCCACCGCCGCCCTGGCCGCCGATCATGTCGGCGAAGCGGTGCAGCATGTCGGCGAACTGCCTCATGTCGCCGCCCATGGCATTGAATGGATCCTGGGGCTTGTCGTCGTCGCCGTCCCCTGGACGGTTGAAGCCGAACGGAGTGTCACTCATCGGTTTGCCCCTGGGATGCATGATGGGCTCATATCCGCAACGTTAGCCGGTCATGGCGAAGTCGCGTACACAAGGAAGGGGGCACCCCCGTGGCAACGGGCAAGGTTCGCCCTCGGCGTAGTAAGGGGCCGGTCGTCGCCGTCACCGGGGCGGCCTCAGGAGCGGGACGGCTGCTGGCCGCCCGGCTCGCCGGGCACGCCGAGGTGCGCAAGGTCGTGGCGGTCGACGGCCACCGAGGCGACGTGCCCGGAGTCACCTGGCGTGTCGTCGACATCCGCGACCCCCTGCTGTCCAACCGCCTCTCCGACGTGGACGTGATCGTCCATCTGGACATCGAGGCGTCTCCGGAGGCCGATCCCCGCGAACGCCGCACCCACAACGTCCGGGGCGCCCAGACGGTCGTGATGTCGGCGGCCGCGGCGCGGGTCCGCCGCGTGGTGATGGTGACCAGCGCCATGGTCTACGGCGCCGGGCCGGGCAACGCCGTTCCCCTTCCCGAGGACGCGCCGCTCCTGGCCGAGGCCAACGAGAGCATCGCCGGTGACTTCCTGGAGCTGGAGGACCTGGCGGTCCAGGCCGAGGCGGCCCACCCGGGGCTGAAGGTCACGGTCGTGCGTCCCGCCGCGCTGGTGGGCCCCGGCGTCGACACCGTCGTCACCCGGCATTTCGAGGCGCCGCGGCTGCTCATGGTCAAGGGCAGCGACCCCGCCTGGCAGTTCTGCCACATCGACGACCTGGCGTCCGCCCTGGAGACGGTGGTCACCCAGGACGTGGACGGCCCGGTCGGGGTCGGCTGCGAGGGCTGGCTCGGCCCGGACGAGGTGGTGGAGATCACCGGGAAGCGTCCCTTCGAGCTGCCCGCCGCGGTGACCTTCGGGATGGCGCAGCGGCTGCACCGCCTGGGCATGACGCCCGCTCCGGCCACCGACCTGCACTATGTCGCCTATCCCTGGGCGGTCGACTGCGCCCGCCTGCGCGCCGCCGGGTGGAAACCGTCCTTCGACAACGCCACCGTCCTGCTGGCGCTCATGGACGAGACCGCGGGGCGTCACGCCGTCGTCGGACGCCGCGTCGGCGGCAAGGAGGCCACGATGGCCACCGCGGCCGGTGCCACCGTCGCCGCCATCGGCGCTGCCGCCGCGATCCGCCGCGCCCGCAGGCGCCGCCGCTAGGAGGGCGGGCGGAAGGCCTGGGTGAGCGGCCTCAGGTAGGCGTCGATGAGCCGCCGCCTGGCAGCGGGGTCGTCCAGCGGGATGACCGTCTCGGGGGTCAGGACCAGCGACAGGACGGTCCGGACGATCAGCTCGGCGAAGATGTCGACCTCGAGGTCGGGGATGGCGATCCGCCCGGCCTCGATCTCGGCGCGGGTCTGCCCGGCGATCCACTGGCGGGCCTCGGCGATCAGGGGCGAGCCCTTGGTGGTCAGGTGGGGGAGGATCAGCTCGGGCTCGGTGCGCAGCAGCCGGTTGAGCAGGCGGTGCCCGCGCAGGAAGTCCAGGCAGAACAGCAGGCCCTCGGCGAGCTTGTCTTCGGGGGTCGGCTGGGCCGAGATCACCGCCTCGGTCTTGGTGAGGAAGCGATGCATCTCGCGCATCATCAGCGCGCTGAGCAGGACGTCCTTCTTGGGGAAGTGCCGGTAGATCGTCACGCGCGACACCCCGACGCGGCGGGCCACGTCGTCGATGGTGAAGCGCCGGACGCCGAAGTCCTCGGCCTGCTGGAGGGCCGCGTCCAGAACGCGCTCGGCCGTCCGGTCGTCGACGGGTTCGCTTTTCCGCGCGCGCTGCAGCACACCGTCGAGGATCCCCATGCGCACACTCTAATCCGGTTTACATCTTGACGTAATTTGTTACATGCGTTTTGGTGTGTGGGAGAGGGCGCGGCCCGCGCCCGCCGACACTGGGGGATCGCATGGCCGGACCGCACGCCGCTCCCGACGTCGAGGTCGCGATCATCGGCGCCGGGCTCAGCGGCATCGGGATGGGCATCGCGCTGCGCCGCGCGGGCATCACCGACTTCGTCCTGCTGGAGCGTGCCGGGGACATCGGCGGCACCTGGCGTGACAACACCTACCCCGGCATCGGCGTGGACGTCCCCGCGCAGGCCTACCAGTTCAGCTTCGCCCCCAACCCCGGCTGGAGCCGGGTCTTCGCCCCCGGCGCCGAGGTCAAGGCGTACGTCGACCGGATCGCCGACCGCTACGGCATCCGGCCGCACGTGCGGCTGCGCACCGAGGTCGCCGAACGCCGCTGGGACGCGGCCGCCCGGCTCTGGCGCCTGCGCACCGACGGCGGCGGCGAGGTCACCGCGCGGTTCGTCGTCAGCGCCATCGGGCCGTTCGTCGACCCCAAGCCGGTCGACATCCCCGGCGTCGACGACTTCAAGGGCACGCTGCTGCGCTCCTCGTCCTGGAACCACGACCACGACCTGACCGGGCAGCGCGTCGCCGTCGTCGGCACCGGCGCCAGCGCCGTGCAGCTCGTCCCGGAGGTCGCGCGGGTGGCCGCGCGCATGGACGTCTACCAGCGCACCCCGATCTGGGTCGGCCCCAAACCCGACGCCCCCACCCCGCGCGCGCTTCGCGCCATGTACCGCCGCTTCCCGCGCACCCAGCAGGTCGTCCGGCGCGCGGCCACCCGGGGCGTCGAGCTGATCCTCATCGACCTCGTCCTGGGCCACAAGCGCGCGCCGTTCATCGCCCACGGGGGAGCGCGCCTGGCCAGGACGCTCTGGTACCGCACGCAGGTCCGCGACCCCGAGACCCGGCGCAAGCTGACCCCCGATTACGGGCTGGGCTGCAAGCGTCCCTCGGTCTCCAACACCTACCTGAAGACCTTCAACCGGCCCGGCGTCTCGCTGATCACCGAGCCCATCGAGCGGATCACCGCCACCGGCGTCCGGACGGCCGACGGCACCGAGCGCGAGGTCGACGCGATCGTCCTGGCAACCGGCTTCCGGCTGGCCAGCGACCCCGAGAACTTCCGCCGCACCCCCGTCCTCGGCCGCGACGGCTTCGACCTGGCCACCTTCTACACCGAGCACCGGCTGGCGTCCTACGAGGGCATCAGCATCCCCGGCCTGCCCAACCACTTCATGATGTTCGGCCCCTACGGCTGGATCGGCGGCACCTGGCACCAGCTCGTCGAGATCAACGCGGCCCACATCGTCCGCGTCATCACCGAGGCGCACCGCCGCGGGGCCGACACCGTCGAGGTCCGTCCCGAACCCACCGCCCGCTGGACGGAACGGATGCGCGCACGCCTCGGCCGATCGCTGTTCGCCACCAACGGCTGCGCCACCGCCAACAGCTACTACTTCGACCACCACGGCGACACCCCGTACCTGCGTCCGACCAGCTCGGCCCAGGCCCGGCACGCCGCCCGCACCTTCCCCCTGGACGACTACACCTACGCCGAGAAGAGGACGCCATGACGATCGTCCCGCGCGAAGTCCACGTCCGCCGCGTCGCCTTCACCCACCCCGAAGGCGCGCTCGACCGCCACTACGTGGGCGGAGACCTGGTCATGAGCCATGTGGTGGCCGTCCTGTCGGCGACCTTCCCGCCGGGCGAGGACTTCTTCATCCGCGCCGTCCGCGACCATCGCGACCAGGTCACCGACCCCGCTCTGAAGGAACAGATCCGCGGCTTCATCGGCCAGGAGGTCGTCCACGGCCGCGAGCACGACCACCTCAACCAGCGGCTGCGCGCGATGGGCTACCCCACCCACCGCATCGACCGCGCGATCGAGCGCCTCCTGCGGCTGGTCGACCGGACGATGCCCGGCCGCGTCCGGCTCGGCTTCACCGCCGCCCTGGAGCACTACACCGCCACCATCGCCGAGCGCCTGCTCTCCAGCACCCGCGCCCAGGCCCTGCTCGGCGAGACCGAGGTCCGCAAGATCCTGCTGTGGCACGCCCTGGAGGAGTCCGAGCACAAGGCCGTCGCCTTCGACGTCTTCCGCGCCGTCGGCGGCACCGAGCGGACGCGCCTTTGGACGATGCGCGTCGTCCACGCCGGTCTCTTCCTGGTGCTGCTGCTCGGCACGCTGCGCTCGCTGCTCAACGACCGCGCCGCCCGCAACCCCGTCCGCGTGGCCCGCAGCCTCGCCCGGCTGCGCTACTCGCCCTTCCTGTCGCCCAAGGTTCTCGCCAACATCCGCGCCTACCACCGTCCCGGCTTCCACCCCGACGACTTCGACGCCACCGACCTCCTCGCCCGCTGGCAGGCCGAGCTCTTCGGCCCCGAAGGCACCCTCACCCCCAACCTCAAGTAACCGCCCGGGGTGGGCGAAAACGCGTGTGGGCCGGCCTCGCGGAACGAGGCCGGCCCACACGCGTTCGTCAGTTGGTGGGTGTCGCGCTCGGGCTGGGTGTCGGTGTACCGGTCGGTTTCGTCGTCGGAGCGGCCTGGGCGGTGGCCAGGGCGTCCCGGGCCTTCTTGATGCGGTCCCAGGCCTTGCCCATCTCCGGGTAGTTCCCCTCGCGCTGCGCCTTCTCGTAGTCGGTGACCGCCGTCTGGAGCTCGGTGATCGCCTTCTGGACCTCGGGCGTCAGCTGGGTGTTCTGCTGGGGTGGTTTGTCGCCCTGCTTGGGCGGTGGAGTGGCGCCCGTGGGCTTGAAGATCTCCGCCAGCGCCTCGGAGAGGGTGTTGGCGGCGGCGATACGGCCGCTGTAGGAGACCATCACCTTGCGCAGGCTCGGATAGGGCTGCTGACCGGTGCCTCCGCTCACCTTGGCGTAGACGGGTTCGATGTACATGATCCCGCCGCCGAAGGGCAGCGTGAGCAGGTTGCCGTTCACCAGGTTCGTCCCGGACTGCTTCAGCGAGAGCAGCTGGTCCTGCACCTTGGTGTCGGTCGCGAACTTGCCCTGGACGAGCTCGGGCCCGTCCAGCAGCGAATTGCGCGGCAGCTCCAGCAGCCGGATCCGGGCCGGGTCGGATGAGGTGTCGGCCGCCATGAACGCCGCCAGGTTCCCGCGTTTCCTCGGTGTGAACACCGAGGTGAGCGAGAACTGCGGGTCACCGCCGCCGGGCATCCGCACCTGCTGGTAGTACGGCGGCTGCGTGTTGCCCTTGTTGCTCGGGTCTTCGGGGACTGACCAGAAACCCTCACCGTTGAAGAACGGGTCGGGCTGGGTGACGTGGTACTTGGCCAGGATCCGCCGCTGGACCTTGAACAGGTCGAGCGGGTAGCGGAAGTGCTCCTTGAGGCCGGGCACCTTGTCGATCTCGCTCTTGGGCTCGACGGTGTTCTTGAAGACCTTGCGCCAGGTCTTGAGCACCGGGTCGCTCTGGTCCCACTCGTAGAGCTTGACCGTGCCGTCGTAGGCGTCGACGGTCGCCTTCACCGAGTTGCGCATGTAGTTGATGCGGTCGTTGGTCTGCTTGGCCACGGCCGTGCGCGTGTCGGTGATCGTGTCGCGGGTGGCGTCGCCCAGGCTCATCTTCTCCGAGTAGGGGAAGCCCGCCGAGGTCGTGTAGCCGTCGATGATCCACATGATCTTGCCGTCGACCACCGCCGGGTACGGGTCGCCGTCGATGGTGAGCCACGGCGCCGCCTTCTTCACCATCTGGCGCGGCGCCCGGTCGTAGAGGATCTTGGCGCCGGGCTTGATGGCACCCGAGAGCAGCAGGTTCTTGTCCTGGAACTTGGTGGCGTACAGCAGCTTGTTGAAGAACGAGTCGATGGCGATCCCGCGCTTGCCCGTGTAGCTGGTGTACTTCTGGCCGCCCACGCTCTTGTCGTCGGGGTAGTCGAGCTCCTCCTGGCCCTTGCCGCCGACGACCGAGTAGTCCTGGGACCGCTCGCCGAAGTAGATCTGCGGCTGCTTGATGCCGATCTTGGAGTCGGTCGCGACCGGCATGTCCTTGGTCAGGAAGCTCGGGTTGCCCTCGGCCTCGACCCGGTCGCCATAGGCCGAGACGAACCCGTAGCCGTGGGTGTAGACCATCCGGTCCTTGACCCAGCTGCGCTGGGTCGCCGGGGCCCCGGTGATCTCACGCAGCGCGACGATCGAGTCGACGGTCTTGCCGTCGACCTTGTAGCGGTCGACGTCGAGCGCGTCGGGGAACTTGTAGAAGTCGCGTCCCTGCTGGAGCCGCTGGAACGCCTCGCCCACCACGTTCGGGTCCAGCAGCCGGACGCCGTCGGTCTCCAGCTGCTTGGCCTGGCCCGACAGCTGCTTCTCGTCGGTCGTGGGAGTGGCGCCGTAGGACTCGGGCTTGACGTTCTCGACGCCATAGGCCTTGCGGGTGAACGCGATGTTGCGCTCGATGAACTTGCGCTCCTTGGCGAGCTCGTCCGGCTTCACCTGGAACTGCTGGATGAGCAGCGGGTAGACGCCGCCCACCAGAACGGCCGACAGCACCAGCAGCGTGAAGCCCACGCCGGGCATCATCATGCCGCGTCGCAGCAGGTTGCTGAAGAACAGCACCGCACAGATCAGGGCTATGACCGACAGGATCGTCTTCGCCGGTAGCAGCGCGTTGACGTCGGTATAGCTCGCGCCCGTCACCACCCCGCGTTCGGATTGCGCCAGGCCGTAGCGGTCGAACCAGTAGGCGAACGCCTTCAGCAGGACGAAGACGCCGACCAGCACCGACAGATGCGCCCGGGTGGGCGGACTGGCCTTGTCGCCCGGACCCTGTAGGCGCAGGCCGCCGTACAGATAGTGGACGATCACGGCCGCGAGGATCGACAGGATCACCGTCGCGAACACCACGCCCAGCACCAGCCGCAGGAACGGGTAGGTGAAGACGTAGAACGAGACGTCCTTGCCGAACTGCGGGTCCTTGACGCCGAAGGACGTCCGGTTGAGGAAGGCCAGGAAGACCGGCCACTGCCCCGCCACCGACGAGCCGGTGAGCAGGGCGAGCATCCCCAGCAGACCGCCGGCGATGAGCCTGCGGCGCGGATCGACCACGGCACGGTAGCGCTCGAGGCCCTGCTGCTCGACCGAGAGCGGCCGGTAGGCGGGACGCAGGCGGTAGGCGACCACCACGTTCGCGCCGACGACGACGGCCATGAGCGCGCCCGAGCCGAGGAACAGCAGCGACTTGGCCCACAGCTCGGTCGTGTAGACCGACGAATAGCCGAGCGATCGATACCAGAGCAGGTTCGTCCAGATCGAGGTGAAAACAAGGAACGCGACGAGGAGAACCGCCAGCGCCACCAGTACAGGTAGCAGCAGCCGGGTCCTGCCGGTTCCGAGCCGGCGCCCGAATCCGGGAGTCCGGAAGGTCAAGGGCCCCTCCGTTCAAAGGTCATGCCCACCGGCGGCCCGCCGGTGCTGTCTATGCAACTTACCGACTTGCCGGGGGGTTCCCGCATTTCCTCCACGCGATTGGGGGAAAGAATGGGCGCGTGAGTCTCCTTGAAGAAGTCGTGCTGGATCTGGAACGCCACTCCGCCCAGGAGGGATGGGACGCCGCCCCCCGGCTGTACGCCCTGGTAGAGAGCGGGCAACTGCGCAAGGCGGAGCCGGAGCTCGCCGACCAGCTGGGCCTGTCGGCCGAAGTGTCCACCCTCGCCGCGCTCGAACAGCCGGCGCTGCCCGAACAGGCCGCCGTGGAGGACGCCCTCGCCACGATCGCGTGGCCCGACGCCGTCACCGGCTGCGCGCTGGTGCTCGAACGCGTGGTGCTGCCACCGGGTGCGGAGGAGGAGATCCCCGAGGACGAGGCCGAGGCCGCCCAGTTCGCGGCCGAACACCCCAAACGCGAAGACGTCCGGATGGTCGTCGGCGTCCTGCGGGACGGCACCCGCCACTCGGCCCTGCGCCTACGCCGCCACGACGCCGACGACGAGTTGCTCGTCGGCCCCGACCTGGTCCCCGCCCTGGCCGACGCCCTGGCCGCCACCCTGGAGCCGGACGAACCCGTCGCCGGGTAGCCTGCGGGGCGTGAGCGAGGTCATCAGGCTGTGCACGGTCCGCGAGACGCCCCTCTCGGTGGACGAGGTGTTCACCGCGGTCCAGGATTCGAGCGCGGGCGGGGTCGCGGTGTTCGTCGGAACGGTCCGCGACCACGACCACGCCCGCGACGTCACCGCCCTGTCCTACAGCGCCCATCCCTCGGTGGAGCGCGAGCTCCGCGCCGTCATGGAGAAGGTCGCCGCGGACTACCCCGTCCGGGGGCTGGCCGCCGTCCACCGCGTCGGTGACCTGGAGATCGGCGATCTGGCCGTGGTCGTGGCGGCGTCCTGCCCCCACCGCGCCGAGGCGTTCGCGGCCTGCCGCGCCCTGATCGACGAGCTGAAGGCGCAGGTGCCGATCTGGAAGCACCAGACCTTCGCCGACGGTGGGGACGAGTGGGTCGGGGCCTGCTGAACGGGCGATGGCGCATAGAGTTTCCGGCATGTCCCGTCGTGGTGCCACC
Organism: Spirillospora sp. CA-294931; assembly: GCF_050946795.1. Taxonomy (GTDB): domain Bacteria; phylum Actinomycetota; class Actinomycetes; order Streptosporangiales; family Streptosporangiaceae; genus Spirillospora. The sequence goes on along the minus strand of NZ_CP192006.1, from coordinate 7,171,146 downwards.
CTCGTCGCCGCCAGCGTGCTCATTCTGGTGCTCGCTCTGGTGGGTTCGATCATGCCCGTGCCGTACGTCGCCCTGATGCCCGGGCCGACGACCAACACGCTGGGCACCAACGAGAAGGGCGAGCCCCTCATCAAGATCGAGGGACGGCAGACCTACCCCGGCTCGGGACACCTCAACTTCACCACGGTCACCTACCGGGGCGGCCCCGGCAGCCGCATCGACCTGTTCAGCGCGCTCAAGGGCTGGATCGACGGCGACATCGCGATCGTCCCCGAAGAGACGATCTTCCCCAAGAACGAGTCGCGCAAGGACGTCGACGAGCAGAACACCCGCCAGATGCGCGACTCCCAGGAGAGCGCCGAGGCCGCCGCCCTGCACGAGATGGGCATCAAGGTCGACACCCAGGTCACCGTCGACTCCGCCCAGAAGGGCCTGCCCGCCGACGGCAAGCTCCAGCCCGGCGACGAGATCATCGCGGTCGACGGCACCAAGATGACCACCGTCGCCCAGGTCACCGAGTCGATGAGCAAGCGCAAGCCCGGCGACTCCGTCGAGGTCACCGTCAAGCGCGGCGGCAAGGACCAGAAGATCCCGCTGACGACCGTGGCCTCCACCGACGGCAAGAAGCGCGCCGTCGTCGGCGTCCTGCTCAGCGACCAGTACAAGTTCCCCTTCAAGATCGACATCAGCGTCGGCGACATCGGCGGCCCCAGCGCCGGCCTGATGTTCTCCCTCGCCATCATCGACAAGCTCACCCCCGGCCCCCTCACCGCCGGCAAGTTCATCGCCGGAACCGGCACCATCACCGCCAACGGCGTCGTCGGCCCCATCGGCGGCATCCAGCAGAAGATGATCGCCGCCCGCCGCGCCGGCGCCACCATCTTCCTCACCCCCAAGGACAACTGCGCCGACGCCAAGGCCGCCCGCCCCGACGGCCTCCGCCTGGTCAAGACCGACACCCTCAAGACCGCCCTGGCCGCGATCAACGCCATCAACTCCGGCAAGGGCGACGTCCCCGCCTGCTAGCGCGGAACCGATTTGGTGAACCCCCGGGGATGCCATACAGTTAAGACATCACCGCGGGGTGGAGCAGTTCGGTAGCTCGCTGGGCTCATAACCCAGAGGTCGCAGGTTCAAATCCTGCCCCCGCTACTGGTCCTTGGGCTCGTCTGGTCGGACGCTTTGCGTCCTTCCCGGCGGGCCCATTCGCTTCCCCCGGGGGGACGACCCCCCGAACCCCCCGGCCGTGAGGGCTCCGCCCCCACACCCCCCTGGGGCTCCCGCCCCTCGCCCCCAACTACAAGGCCCTCGCTCCGCTCGGACAGTCTTCCTTGGGGCTTCGCCCTTGGTGGGGGCTCCGCCCCCTTGCCCCCTCCACTCGGATTCGGGTGCCGAGATTGGAAAGTGCCCAGCTCGTGCAGAGCAACCCGAAACTCCGCTGGACACACCTCACCGGGTAGAACTACGCCTGGACATCTACACCGCACATGTGGCAGGGGCTGGCCTGGTGAACGGGTGACCCCGTTGCGTTCGGGCACGTGGGTCCAGCCCCAAACGCGCTCGTGCCCCGCCAACCGCAAGGCCCTCGCTGCGCTCGGACAGTTTCATTGGGGCTCCGCCCCCCACGCCCCCCTTCGTTCGGATATGTGGGCTGGCGTTTCAGTGCTCACGACTCGGGGGGAGGCGTTGCGGGGGGTCTGCCTGCGAAGCCGAGTCGCTCATGTGACCGTGAACTCATCGCCTATCTGGCGTTCACACGGACTCAGTCGGGGGCGCCTTGCGATCGCCTGGTCGGGTTCAAGGAACTGTTTGTCGAATCGGTGAGCGAGCGCGTTGGCAAGACGACGGCGCAGTTCGGTCAGCCGCTCGATGCGCTCGTCGAGCTCGGCCAGCCGGCGGTTGGTGATGTCGACGATCGGGCAGTCGCCTGGTTGCGGCATGTCCAGGCCTTCGACCACTGCCCGGACATCACTGATCGTCAGGCCTGCCGCCAGCAGCTCCCTTACGGTCCGTAGCCGGTGGACGTCCTCCTCGTCGTACTCACGATGGCCCGATGTCGTGCGCCGTGCCGCGAGCAGCCCTCGCTCTTCGTAGAAGCGGAGCGCTCTCGGGGTAAGCCCTGCCGCTGCCGAGGCTTCGCCGATCCGCATTCCTGGTCCTCCCTTGGACTCACAGCTCCACGAGCACCGCACCGATATGGCGCCCTTCAAGCAACTCGCACAACGCACGAGGTGCCTGATCGATGCCAGAAAGACGCGTGTGGGGGAAGACGAGCGTCTGGTCGCGGAGTCCACGACCGAACTCCCGCATCGCTTGGGGGATGGCGTCGAGGTGGTCGCTGCCCGCGATGCCGCGCAGTGTGATCCCCCGCAAGATGAGCGCACCCGTGTCGATCTCGACCGGAGCACTGAAGCCACCCGATGTCTGGCTGGACATCGTGCCGACGAGCGCGACGCGAGCGCCGCGTCTGGCAACCGCCAGAGCGGCAAGGAGTTGTTCGCCGCCGACGTTGTCGAAGACTACGTCGATGCCGTCCGGAGCCGCCGTGCGCAATTGATCCTCGACAGGGTCCTCACCCCGGATGACCACGGCGTCGTACCCCAGGTGCCCGACCAAGTACTCACCCTTGCGCCGGGAACCCGTGCTGCCGATCACGCGCGTTGCCCCACGCAGCCGAGCGAACTGTCCTGCGAGGGAACCGACACCACCCGCGGCACCGGTGACGAACACCGTGTCCCCACTCCGCACCTCGGCAGCCCGCACAACGCCCAGCCATGCGGTCAACCCCTGAGACAGGTGCGCACCCAAGTCAGGCAACGAGTCTGCGTCAGCACGCCGCACCTCGGCCGCCTCGAGGGCGGCGTACTCCCGCCAGCCCTGGTTGTGCACGACGAGATCGCCAGGACTCAAGTCGGCGTCCGCCGAAGCGATCACTTCGCCGATGGCCGGCCCCCACAAGGTCTGACCTGGCTCGTATGCCGGCATGGGCAAACCGATGTCGCCATCCATAAGTGTGCGCATCACGGCGGTGACGCTCATCATCCGATTGCGGACGAGCACTTGGCCGGGGCCGTACTCGGGAACGGGAGCCTTGACGACCCGGAGGTGATCGGTCCTGAACGTCCCTTCCGGACGGGCAGCGAGACGCACTTCACGATGGGCGGTAGGCACAGCAATGGTCATGGCGGCAACGTTAGGAGTTGACGTTCACGTCAAGTGCAAGCCGTGAAGCCCGCCGTCGCGCCGCAGGTCGATCAGGAACCGCATGTTGATCCCGCCGGGAGTCGGGGTACCGGCAAGGCTGGTGTCACCTGGTACACGTGATTGAGTTCGCCCAGCTCAGCGGCGATGTCCCCGAGAGCTGTGGAGGGACTTTCCCTGATCGTCGGGCGCGGGTGATCGTGCACGGCCAGTATTGATCCGGATTCGTGGGGTTGTGGGGCGGCTCGGCCGTCCTTTCGTGAAAAGTCCGGATGTCGCGTGGCTCGTGTGCTGGACGAGGACGAGCTTGCCGGGAACTGGACGTTGGTCGGGGACGAGCTGGACCAGGTGTCCGGCCGGCGGGCGCGACGAAACTTGGGTTCGTGTTGCTGTTGCGCTTCTATGCGGTGCACGGCAGGTTCCCGGCGGGCGGTGCCGAGATCCCGACCAGGCCGTCACCTACGTTGCCCGCTTGGTCGAGGTTCCAGCGTCGAGCTGGGTCTGTATGAGTGGGATGGCCGGACGATCAAGGCGCATCGCGCGGACATCCGTAAGTACTTCGGGTTCCGCGAGTGCTCGGTTGCCGACGCCGACCAGGCCGCAGACTGGCTGGCCGTCAAAGTGTGCGAGAAGGAACGGCAGGTCGATCGAGTCCGCGCGGAGCTGCTGGCGCATCTGCGGGAGGAGCGGATCGAGCCGCCGACCCGGGACCGCGTTCGCCGGATCATCGGGACGGCGCCGCGACGGGCCGAGCAGACCCAGACCGCCCGGATCGCCGGACGCATCCCGGCCGAGTCGATCCCGCGGGTGCTCGCGCTGATCGCCAGGAGCGTCGATCCCGGCGATGACGCCGAGGAGGCGGCCGGAGCCGACGTGTTCGCGCTGGTCCGGGAAGAGCCGGGCAACGCGAGCGTGAAGACGATCGAGCGAGAGGTTTCAAGCTGAACACGATTCGCGCGGTCGGGCTGCCGGACGACCTGTTCGCCAGCGTCGCGCCGAAGGTGCTGGCGGGCCAGGGTCGCGGCCGAGGCCCCTTCGCACCTGCGGTCGCAGGACACCCTGGTCGACCTGCTCATCTCCACGGTGCACCGAATCAACGCCCGCCGACACCAAGGTCACCAATGAAGACGGCGATCCGGGACCGATGGGGCGACGTGCCGTTGATGGACATGCTTACCGAGACGGCCTTGCGGACGGGGTGCCTGAACGTCTTCACCCCCGCCGGGACCCAGAACCACCTAGACGCCCAGGTGCTGTCCGAACGGCTTCTGCTGTTGATCTACGCCTACGGCACCGGGACCCGCGCGGTCGCCGCCTGCGACCACCCTCACACCGAGGACGACCTGCGGTACGCCCGCTTCTCTCAGAATGGATCATTTATGAGAACGCCAGTCACGGACCCAAGTGGAGGGCCATCACGGCAGCCGCATCTGCCCTTCCCCGACCGGCATCTCCGCGTGTCGGCCGCCTGAGCGCTGCTGCCAGGTGACCGCGCCCTCTCCGTTTTCGGGCTGGCCGTCGGGTGGGTTCGGGTGAGCCGGGATGGGGTGCTTGTGGACCTTTGTCAGCGCCGTGCGGGGCGTCGGCGTCAAGATGGCGATCATGGGTATGGGCAAGGGCTGGTGGCCGTGGCTGGCGGTCCTGGCGGTGGTGGCCGGGTTGCTGGTGCTGGCTGGGCTGACGTTCGCTCCGCTGTTCGATGAGGCCAAGACCGACAGGCCGGGGGATGCGGCGGACCTCGCGCAGTTGGCCGGGCTCGTTCTCGCCGCCGCGGTGGCCCTCGTCAGTACGGTGCGGTGGGCCCGGCAGCGCTCCCGCCGGCTTGGCGCCGCCGCACCGGCCGCGGACACCCTGGCGGAGGCCAAGCAGGTGCTGGCCGAGCTGGTGGACCAGCAGTGGAAGGAGGAGGCGCGGCTGCGGTCGCTGGATGACCCCGACCCGATCCCGGTGCGGTGGCGGACCACGGAAGCGACCGAGGTGATGGACCACGCCGTCAACATCGACCCGTCCGCCGGACCCGCCGGTGGGAGCGCGGGCGGGCCGGCCCGGTTGTGGTGGACGGCCTCCAGCGCCGACATCGGCGCACTGGCCGACCGGTTCCGCCGCACCCGACGGCGCCGGCTGGTGATCCTGGGCGGACCGGGCACCGGCAAGACCACCCTGGCGCTGCAACTGCTGCTGCACCTGCTGGCCACCCGCGACCATCACCCCGGCGAGCCGGTCCCGGTGCTGCTGCCGGTGGCCGACTGGGACACCCGACGCCACCCCCGCCTGCAGGACTGGATCGCCGACCGGCTCACCGGCGACTATCCGGCGCTGCGCTCACCGGAGCTGGGCGCCGAGGTGGCGCGGGCCCTGGCCGCGCGAGGGCATATCCTGCCGGTCCTGGACGGTCTGGACGAGCTGCCCCCACTCGCGCAGACCGCGGTGATCACCGCGCTGAACCGGTCCCTGGGCGGGGACGACCAGCTCGTCCTCACCAGCCGCACCACCGAGTTCACCGCCGCGGTCACCACCGCCGGGGACGTGATCACCTCCGCCGCCGTGCTGGAACCACGCCCGCTGACCCCCGCGGCCGCCGCCGACCACCTCACCCGCTGCCTGCCACCCTCCCCCGGACCGGCCTGGCAGCAGACCCTGACCGCGCTGCGCGCCACACCCTCCGCCGACCAGACCCCGCCCGGCCAGGCAGCGGCGCTGGCCGACCTCGCCGCCACCCCACTGGGACTGTGGCTGGTCCGCACCGTCTACACCGCACCCGGCGCCGACCCCACCCCACTGACCGACCCGGTCCGCTTCCCCACCTCCGCCGCGCTCCAGGCCCACCTGTTCGACCAGATCATCCCCACCCTGATCGACGCTCGTCCTCCCAGCGACAACTCCGCCGACCCCTTCCGCCCCCGCCGCCGCCACGACCCCGCCCAGGTCCGCCACTGGCTGGGATACCTGGCCCACCACCTCACCACCCAACCCGCCCCCGGCGGCCACGGCGGCCAGGGCACCCGCGACCTCGCCTGGTGGCGACTGGCCGCCACCACCCACACCTTCACCCCCACCACCCGACTCCGGCTCACCCTCACCCCCACCCTCACCACCGGACTCGCGGTCGGGCTCACGTTCGGGCTCATGACCTCGGGAGGGCTCGCGGCCGCGCTCGTGGTCGGGTTCACGACCGGGCTCACGGCCGTGCTCGCGTCCGGGCTCGCGTACGGGCTCACGTTCGGGCTCACGGCACGGTCATGGGCGCAAGACTCACCCGGATACGCCGACCTGCACATCCGCCGACGCTCGACCGCCCTCGCCCGCAACCTCGCGACCAGGCTCCCACTCGGACTCGCGTACGGGCTCGCAGCCGGGCTCGCGTCCGGGCTCGCGTCCGGGCTCGCGGACAGGCTCGCGTACGGGAACTCGGGCGGCTTCGGGTGGGAGCTCACAGGCTGGCTCGTGTCTGCTGGGCCCGTGTTCGGACTCCCGCTCGCGCTTGCGCTGGGGATCATGGCTTGGGCAGCGACACCAGCGCCGACCCACCACGCCACAACACCGATGAGCAGCTGGCGCACCGACCGGAAACTGAACCTGCTCCGCGTCAGCGCCCCCACCCTCGCATTCGGGCTCGCGTTCACGCTCGTGGGGCTCATGGGCGGGCCCGTGGTCGCGCTCACGTTCGGGCTCGCGTTCGGGCTCGCGGTCGGGTTTTCGGGCGGGCTCACGGTCGGGCTCGCGTTCGGAAAACACCGGGCCTGGTGGGCCTACCTGATCGCCACCCGGAAACTGGCACGGGCCGGTCACCTGCCACGCCGGCTGATGCCCTTCCTGGACGACTGCCACCGCCTCGGCCTGCTACGCACGGCCGGCCCCTACTACCAGTTCCGCCACGCCGAACTCCACGACCACCTCGCCGCAACCCACCCGCCCCCGCACAACACCGGCTGACGCCACCGCCCCACCTGACCAGCAACACCAACACCGCCCCGCCAAGACCGCAGGGCAGCACACCCGGAAGGCCGGACGGGCCGCCACCCCCGCGACACCGGCAGTCCAGAAAGAAGCCCTGCTACCTGGCGGCCAAGGCCACGTTCGGGAGAAAAGCGCCAGTTCCGATGCTCTGGTAGACCCCTAACCCAAATCGAGCCCCGATAGCACGCCACTGGTCGTTCGGCTGCCGGCACCATACCCCGCACAAGATCAATCTCAGCGATAACTACTGTTCCTGGGTTCCTCAACCCCGAACCTGCTGGTGACCGAGCGGGTCTTCGGGCGGTTGGGAGCCGCTGTCCAGACCAGCGTGTTCATCGTGCTGGCCACCCACCCGGACCTGCGCGCCGACGCGGACCGCCTTGAGGCGGCCGACGCCGCCCTCGACGACAGCGTCGATCCCCATGGCCCGCGTGTCCAGGAACTCGACGAGCGGCACTGTGCCCACCACAAGGCCCTGATGCGGGCTATCGAGGCGACCAGGACACCCCAGGCGACAGCTGATTGCCCACGGTAGGCATCGACGAGCGAGCCCCCTGCGGTGTCGCTGGGTTGAGCGAGTGCTTAAGTTGGGGTAGCTTGGGTTTTGAGCGGTCGCTTAAATGGGAGGGTGGGCATGAGTGAGTCGGGTCGGATCGTGGGGCGGGGGGTGGGTTACGGGGCGTTGAGCGGGTTTCTCTTCGCGGAGACGGTGCTTGTGGCGCTCGCCGTGGCCTCGGTGATCATGGATGGGGGTGAGGATCCGACCACTTCCGGGTTCTATGTGTTCTTTGTGGCGTCCGCCATCTTTGCTGCCGTGGTCGGGGTGGTTCCTGGGCTTGTTGTGGGGTTGTTGAGTGGAGTGGTGTTCGCTCTGAGTGCGCCGAACCTGGTCGGGCGGCCCGGGCGTGTGCGGTTGGCTGGGTTGCTTGTGGGGCCGGGGCTCAACGTCCCGCTGGTGCCCTGGATTTTCTTGAGTGATGCCTGGTGGGTGCCGCTGGGAGTCATCGTGGGGATGGGGCTGTTGGGGATGTGGTTCGCGCCGCGAGTGCTGTACGGGAGGCCTGCTGGTGAGGCGGGTTAATTTGCCTAAGGGTGTGGGTGGCCATAGAGTTAAGACATCGCCGCGGGGTGGAGCAGTTCGGTAGCTCGCTGGGCTCATAACCCAGAGGTCGCAGGTTCAAATCCTGCCCCCGCTACTTGGTTCGTATGGCCCCCTTGATCCCTTTGGATCAAGGGGGCCATACGCTGTTGTGGTGCGGAAATATTTGGCTGCTGGGGTGGACGCGGCCTGGATTCTGGTTTTTGTGGGGATTGGACGGGCCTCGCATGATTCGGGTGGGCTGAGCGGGTTCGCTGGCGCTGTGTGGCCCTTCCTGGTGGGGCTTGGGATTGGGTGGGTAGTTCTGGTCTGGGGCGGGCGGGTTGAGCCTCTGACCTTGGGGTTTGGGGTCGGGGTCTGGGGCTCTGCGCTTGTGGGTGGGATGGTGCTTCGGCAATTGGCGGGGCAGGGGACCGCGTTTGCCTTTGTGGTGGTGGCTTCGGTGTTCCTGTTTGCGGGCCTGGTCGGGTGGCGGGGGATCAGGCGATGGCTTTTGTGATCATGGGCCAGGAGCGGTGGAGTTCTTTCTCCCAGTAGGGCCAGGTGTGCAGGCCGGGGTCGTAGAGGTTGGTGTGGACGGGGATGTCCAGCTCCTTGAGGCGGTCCAGGAACGGCTGGGTCGTGTAGAGGCAGAACATCTCGGCCGGGTCGATGGGCTTTTTCGCGCAGGAGATGTAGAGCTCGGTTCCTCGTAGTTTCGCGGCCTGGGTCAGGGGGTCGTGGGCCTCCCAGACGGCGCGGTTGAGGATGGGGTGGCCCCACATCGACCATTTGTCGGTGCCGGAGCCCAGGCCCGCGAGGCCGGTGAGCAGGACCTCCGGGGCTCCGTGGGCGAGGATGGACGCGAAGGGGCTGTAGGCGGCGGCGAACTTGAACATTCCCGGGTTGCGGGCCGCGTAGATGAGGGCTCCGTAGCCTCCGGTGGACTGGCCCAGGACGGCTCGGTTCTTGTTGGCCTTGTACCGCTGCTCCAGGAGCGTGCGCAGTTCGGTGAGGTGGAAGGTCTCCCAGTTGTAGGAGTCGCCTCGGCCGTAGTTCCACCAGTCGACGTAGCCTCCGGCCTTGCCGCCCTCGGGCATGACGACGATGACGGGGTCGGACGCGGCGATGCCGGCGATGTCGGTGTGGGTCGACCAGCCGGTGAAGTCCTCGTTGCCGCCGTGCAGGGCCCAGATGGTGGGCCAGGTGCGGTCGGTCTCCTCCCAGCCGTCGGGGAGCAGCAGCCTGACCTTCAGGAAGCGGCGCATGGCGGGGGAGAAGACGATCAGCTCCATGACGTTGGCGCCGAATCGCTTTTCGGAGATGACCGTCGCCTGTGGGGTTGTCGCGGCGGCGGGGGTGGTTCGGGTGAGGAGGACGGCTCCCGCCGTGAGAGCGGCGGTACGGCAGAAGGCGCGCCTGGTTTCCATGGGGTCCTCGTTCCTGATCATGGGTTGGGCGCGAAGGTAACAAGCGGGTGGAACGGGCATAAGGGGCCGAGATGAGTGACTTTCGCGTTCGCCTTGTGGGTGCTCCACAAACGGGCCGGTCGGTTGACGGGACGGTTCGGCGCTGGTGAAGTTACTCACCGGTCACCTGTGGAGGGAAGTCGATGGGATCTGCGTTGCGCGACTGGCTGGACAAGCCGAACTCCGGCCGTGGCGTCCACCTGGCCTGTGACGACGGGACGTGGGAGTTCCGCGACTACGGCGCGCTCGCCGGTGCGGCGCGCCGGACGGCCGCGGCGTTGATCGAGGAGGGCGTCCGGCCCGGTGATGTCGTCTGCGTGATCCTGCCTACGGACTTCACGTGCATCGAGACGTATTTCGGGGTGTGGGCGGCGGGGGCCACCGTTTGCCTTATTACGCCGCCGCTCTTTCAGTCGGGGGACGAGTACGTCGCTCATGTGGCGGCGATCCTGCGGCAGGCCGGGCCGCGGCTGACGGTCGCTTCGGGTGATCTGGTGCCCTTGGCGGGACGGGCCATGGCGGACGCGGGGCTATCGGGGGAGCCTTGGGTGCCTCGGCAGGGGGAGGTCGAGGCTCCGCTCCAGAGTGTGGGGGAGCTTGCGCTTCTTCAGTTCACGTCCGGGTCCAGTGGGGCGCCTCGGGGGGTGATGGTGACCTGGGACAACTTGCAGGCCAACAGTGAACTGATCGGGCGGGCCGCCGGGTTCGAGGCTGGGGACACCGTGGCCTCGTGGTTGCCGCTTTACCATGACATGGGGTTGATTGGGTGTTTTCTCACGCCCATTACCTTGCAGGCTTCTCTGCGGTTGATGCGGCCCGATCACTTCATTCGTGATCCGGCTCGGTGGATCCGGTGCTTCGGCGAGGCTCAACATACGGCTGCGCCGCCCTTCGCGTACGCGTACGTCGCGCGGCGGGTGAAGGCCGAGCAGCTGGAGGGCGTCGATCTGTCGGGGTGGCGGACGGCGATCATCGGGGCCGAGCCGATCGACCCGCATTCGCTGGAGGTGTTCGCCGAGCTGCTGGAGCCGTTCGGGTTCTCGCGCGACGCCTTCAAGCCCGCTTACGGGATGGCCGAGACGACCCTGCTGGTCACCATGGATCAGGTGCGGCGGCGGCCGCTGGCCGTCCAGCCCGATGGTGATCGCCTTTCCTTCGGGGAGGCCGTCGGGATCCTGGAGGAGCGTGGTCTCGGGCCCTCGTGTGTGGGGGCGCGGGCCGGGTGGGTCGTTGGGTGCGGGACGCCTGAAGACGGTGTGCCCGTGCTGATCGTGGATGACTCCGGGCGTGAGCTGCCCCCGGGGCATCTCGGGGAGATCGTGGTGGGCGGGGCGTCGGCCTGTCCCGGGTATTACGCGGGGGCCGAGGGGAAGTCGACGCGGTTCTCCGAAGGGCAGGTGTTCACGGGGGACGCGGGCTTCTACCACTCGGGCCAGCTGTTCGTGCTGGGACGGATGGGCGACAGCATCAAGGTGCGCGGGCGTTCCGTCTACGTGGAGGATCTTGAGTCCAAGATCGCCGACGTGGTGAAGGTGCATAAGGGGCGGATCGTTGTGGTCGGTGTCCCGGGTGCGGGCACCAAGGGGCTGGCGGTTTTCGTCGAGACCAACTCCGACTCGTGGGCCGGGGAGGTGCGCGAGATGCTGCGGCGGCGGCTGGGCGACGACGTCGAGGTGACGATCGTGGTCGGGAGCGGGCTGATCCAGCGGACGTCGAGCGGGAAGCCGCGCCGACGGTACATGTGGGAGCGCCTTCGGGCCGGTGAGCTGCCGGAGGCCCGGATTTCCGCTGATTGATAATCTTGTCATTATTGGACAACATGTCGTTGACTCTTCGAGAGGGCGACGATGCTCCCTGCTGCAAACGCGCTGTTCCGCCTGGGTGCCCGCCTGGGCTCGACCGCCCAGAACGCGCTGGAGGTCGCGCGTTTCGGTGGGTTCGACACCGATGAGGACGCCTCGTCCTACGAGGTGGTGACCGAGCAGCGGACCTACCGGCTGCGGCACTACTTCCCGCACGACGAGGAGAAGCGTCCGGTGGTGGTGCTCGTGCCGCCGTTGATGATCACCGCGGAGGTGTACGACATCTCCTCGCGGGTCAGCGCGGTCGGCGTCCTGTACCGGCTGGGCGTCGATCCCTGGGTGGTCGACTTCGGCGCGCCCGAGCGCGAGCCGGGCGGGCTGGAGCGGACGGTCACCGATCATGTGGTGGCGGTGAGCGACGCGGTCGACCGGATCCGTGAGATCACCGGGCAGGACGTCCATCTGGCGGGGTACTCGCAGGGCGGGATGTTCGTCTACCAGGCGGCCGCCTACCGGCGGAGCGAGGGCGTCGCGTCGGTGATCACCTTCGGGAGTCCCGCCGACACCAGCACGGGGCTTCCGCTGGGGCTGCCCAGCTGGCTGGCCGCCGGGAGCGCCGAGCGGATTCCGGATGCACTTCTCGGGCGGGTCACCGTGCCCGCGTGGGTGTCGCGGACGGGGTTCCAGCTGCTGAGCCCGGTGAAGTCGGTGCGGAGCCGGGTTGACTTCATCATGCAGCTGCATGACCGTGAGCGCCTCGCTCCCCGGGAGCGGCAGCGGCGCTTCCTTGAGCGGGAGGGCTGGGTCTCCTGGCCCGGGCCCGCGCTGGCGGAGTTCATCCGCCAGTTCGTCCAGCACAACCGGATGCTGACCGGCGGGTTCGTGATCGGCGACCGGCTGGTGACGCTGGCCGACATCACCTGCCCGGTGCTGACGTTCGTCGGGGAGGTCGACGAGATCGCGTCCCCGCCGATGGTGCGGGGGATCCGGCGTGCGGCGCCGCGCGCGGAGGTCTACGAGGCGCTGCTGCGGGCCGGGCATTTCGGGCTGGTGGTGGGGTCGCAGGCCGTCTCGCGGACGTGGCCCGCCGTGGCCGCCTGGACGCAGTGGCGCGAGGGCGCCGGTGACCTTCCCGAGGTCGTGAAGCCCGCCACGGACGAATCGCCCGCCGCGCCTCCGGCTCTGCCTGCGGGGTATGGGCTGCAACTGGCCATGGGGGTCGGGGGCAGTGCGGTCCGGTCCGGGCTGTCGACCGCGACTCGGGCCGTGCGGAGCACGCGGCAGCTCGCCGTCGAGGCGAGTCAGAACCTGCCGCGGCTGACGCGGATGGAACGGCTGCAGAGCGACACGCGGATGTCGCTGGGCCTGCTGCTGGACGAGCAGGCCGGGCGGGCGCCCGACGACGTCTTCTTTCTCTATCAGGGGCGTGCTCATACGCAGGCGGCCGCCAAGCGGCGGGTGGACGCCGTGGTGCGGGGGCTGATCCACATCGGGGTCCGGCAGGGCGATCCGGTGGGCGTGCTGATGGAGTCGCGGCCCAGCGCGCTGGCGCTGGTGGCGGCGTTGAGCCGGCTGGGCGCCGTTGCCGTGCTGTTGCGGCCGGACGGTGAGCCGGTGCGCGAGGCCGCGCTGGCCAAGGTCACTCGGGTCATCGTCGATCCCGAGCATGCCGGGCGTGCCGGTGAGCTGGAGGGGTGCGAGGTCCATCTGCTGGGCGGGGTCCGCACCAGCCGTGACCCGTTGCTGCCCGACATGGAGGCGATCGATCCCGAGCGGGTGACGTTGCCGGGGTGGTACCGGCCCAATCCCGGACGGGCGGGCGATCTGGCGTTCGTGCTGTTCAGCGGGGACGGGGAGCATCTGCGGGCCAACCGGATCACCAACCGGCGATGGGCCCTGTCGGCGTTCGGCACGGCGTCGTCGGCGGCTCTCTCCCCGTCCGACACCGTTTTCAGCATCACGCCCTTGCAGCATCCGTCGGCGCTGATGATGAGCCTGGGCGGTGCCGTCGCGGGCGGCGCGCGGCTGGCGCTGGCCAGCGCCTACGACCCCGAGACGTTCTGGGACGAGGCGCGCCGCTACGGCGTGACCGTGGCGTCCTACACCTGGACGCTGCTGCGCGACCTGGTCAACGCCCCGTTCGACCCGGCGGAGCGGCACCACCCGGTGCGGCTGTTCATCGGGTCGGGCATGCCGCGCGGGCTGTGGCGCCGGGTCGAGGACCGGTTCGCGCCCGCGCGGGTGCTGGAGTTCTACGCCTCCACCGAGGGCGAGGCGATCCTGGTCAACCTGAGCGGCAAGAAGCCCGGCTCGCTGGGACGTCCGATGCCCGGCAGCGCCGAGGTCCGGCTGGCCCGCTACGACCTGGAGAGCGGCGAGCTGGTGCTGGGCGCCGACGGGTTCGCCCAGGAGACCCGGCCGGACGAGATCGGTATGCTGGTCGCCCGGGTGCGTCCGGGGGCGGCGCCTCCGGTGCGTCCCCTGCGCGGCCTGTTCGAGCCGGAGGACGCCTGGTCGATCACCTGTGACCTGTTCCGCCGGGACGAGGGCGGCGACTTCTGGCTGGTGGGACGGGACGCCGAGCTGATCCGCACGGCCGAGGGGATCGTCCCGCCGGGGCCGATCCGCGACGCGCTGGGCGACCTTCCGGCCGTCGATTCGGTGGCGGTCTACGGCGTCCCGGCCGGTGACCGCGAGATCACGGCGGCGGCGGTGAGCCTGCGCCAGGACGGTGAGATCAGGCCGGTCGATCTGTCGGAGGCCCTGCTGCGGATCGAGCCCGAGCTGCGTCCGGCCCTGGTCCGGGTGGTCGGGGAGATCCCGACGACGGCGGGGCGCAGGCTCCGCACGGCGCCGCTGCGCGAGGAGGGCGTCCCGCTGCCCGGTGAGGGAGAGACCTATGTGCGGGACAGGTCAGGGGCCTACCGGCCCCTGACCGCGGCGTCCCGGCGGAAGTTGCTGGCTCAGCGCCGGACGTGAACCGGCTCGTTGTGGCGGATGAGGCCGGGCAGGCGGTCCGCCGTGTGCATCGGGACGCGCACGCACCCGTGTGAGGCGGGGCGGCGCGGCACGCTGATCGATCCGTGGATGGCGTAGCCCCGGAAGAAGTAGACCGGGCGGTACATGAAGCCCAGGCGCGACTTGCGCCAGCCGTTGATGCGGCGGAACGCGCGGAAGTCGCCGATCGGGGTGCGCGCGACGCCGCAGACTCCCTTCTCGCAGTAGCGGCGGCCCGAGCCGGTGGAGACGTGGGTGATGAGCGCGACGCGTCCCTTGCGGTAGGCGACCAGGAGCTGGCGGCTGAGGTCGATCTCCACGCGGTCGGGGGCGCCCCGGCGGACCAGGGGACGCGGTGAGCGCGGGTGGGCCAGGGCCCAGCGGAACCTGGCGTCCGACTTCCCGGTGGGGGCCATGCCGTTGACCTTCTGGAAGGCCCATACGGCGGTGAGGGTCCGCGTCCCGTATACGCCGTTGACGGGTCCCGGGTCGTAGCGGAGGGCGTGCAGGCGCTGCTGGAGGGCGCGTATCTGGGGTGTTCTGTCCGGCGCGGCGGTGGCCGGCGCGAGGGGAAGGAGAACCGAGGCGGCGAGGGCTATTCCGGCGATCATGGGGGGAGGGTAGAAGTGACGCCCGCCCCTCCCCGGGGGGACGCGGGGCCGCTGTGCAACCTTTGCCGATCCCGGGCCCGGGGCTGGACGCGCAGGTAAGGGATGCGTTACAACAAAGGGACACATATTGGCTTTCTGTTGCACGGAGGGCTCCTGATGCATGTGCTCGCCCCGCCGCCCCCGGGTAGCGATCTGAAGCCGGTGGTCGGCGCCCCGGGCCTTCCCTACATCGGGAACACGCTCGCGGTGATGCGGCGCCCGTTCGAGCACGCCCGCCTGCGCTACGAGCAGTTCGGCCCGGTCAGCTGGGGCTGGCTGCTCGGCCAGCGGATCGTGACCGTCCAGGGCCCCGAGGCCGCCGAGGCGGTGCTGGTCAACCGCGACAAGGCGTTCGCCAACGGGCCCGCGTGGAGCTTCTTCATCGGCCCGTTCTTCTATCGCGGGATCATGCTCCTGGACTTCGAGGAGCACCTGCACCACCGGCGCATCATGCAGCAGGCGTTCAACAGGCCGCGCCTGAAGTCGTACATGGACGCGATGGCGTCCGGCATCGGGACGGGCCTGGACGCCTGGGAGCCGAGCCGCCGCTTCAAGGTCTACGACCATGTCAAGCAGCTCACCCTCGACCTGGCCACCGACGTCTTCATGGGCGTCGACCTGGACCGCGCCGAGGCCGACCGGGTCAACGGCGCCTTCATCGACGCCGTCCGGGCCGGGACGGCGTACGTGCGCTTCCCCGTCCCCGGGTTGCGCTGGCACAAGGGCCTCCAGGCCCGCAAGGTGCTGGAGGCGTTCTTCTACGAGCACCTCCCGGCCAAGCGGCGCGACGGCGGCGACGACCTGTTCGCCGCCCTGTGCGCGGCCGAGACCGACGACGGCCACCGCTTCACCGACGAGGACGTCGTCAACCACATGATCTTCGCGCTGATGGCGGCGCACGACACGACCACGATCACGCTGACGACCATGGCGTACTACCTGGCCAAGTACCCCGAATGGCAGGAGCGGCTCCGCGACGAGGCGCTGGCCGTCGGCAAGCCCGTCCTGGCGTACGAGGACCTCGACGGGCTCGTCCAAGCGGACATGGTCATGAAGGAGGCGCTGCGGCTGGTGTCGCCCGTCCCCGGCCTGCCGCGCAAGACGGTCAAGGAGACCTCGATCCTCGGCCACCACATCCCGGCCGGGGTCACGGTCGTCGTGCCGCAGCTCACCAACCACCGCATGGCCGACTGGTGGCCGGATCCCGAGCGGTTCGACCCCGAGCGGTTCTCCGCCGAGCGCCACGAGGACAAGGCGCACAAGTACGCCTGGGCGCCGTTCGGCGGCGGCGCCCACAAGTGCATCGGGCTGCACTTCGCCGGGATGCAGGTCAAGAGCATCCTGCACCAGCTGCTGCTGCGCTACAGGTGGAGCGTCCCCGCCAAGTACGAATGGCCGCTGGACACCACGTCCCTGCCCTCGCCCAGGGACGGCCTGCCCGTCCGCCTCGACCGTTTGGAGAACCCCCGATGAGCAAGGTCATCGCCGTCACCGGCGCCGCCCGGGGCATCGGCCTGGCCACCGCACGCGCGCTCAGGGACAAGGGGGCCACGGTCGTCATCGGCGACATCGACGAGGCCGCCGTCACCGAGGCCGGGCGCGGGCTCGGCGTGGACGCGTTCGCGCTGGACGTCACCTCGCGCGAGTCGTTCGCGGCCTTCCTCGGCCGGGTCGAGCGGCTCGACGTCCTGATCAACAACGCGGGCGTCATGCCGATCGGGCCGGTGACCGAGGAGAGCGAGGCCGACGCGCGGCGCTGCCTGGACATCAACGTGCACGGCGTCATGACCGGCACCAAG
Source organism: Spirillospora sp. CA-294931 (assembly GCF_050946795.1). GTDB lineage: Bacteria > Actinomycetota > Actinomycetes > Streptosporangiales > Streptosporangiaceae > Spirillospora. Next base: position 7,154,193 of record NZ_CP192006.1, on the reverse strand, counting down.
CTGGCCCTGGAGCGGATGCTGCCGCGCGGCCGCGGCCACGTGATCAACATCGCCTCGCTCGCGGGGGTGCTGCCGACGCCCGGGCTGGCGCTCTACAACGCCAGCAAGGCCGCCGTCCTGGCGTTCACCGAGGCCACCCGGCTGGAGGTGCGCGAGCGCGGCGTCCACGTCAGCGCGGTGCTGCCGACGTTCACCAACACCGAGCTGGTCGCGGGCACCCGCAGCCCCAAGGGCCAGAAGAACTGCGAGCCCGAGGACATCGCCGCCGCGATCGTGGAGCTGGTCGGCCGCCCGCGCCCGCAGGTGGTCGTCCCGCGCAGGCTCGGCCCGCAGACCCGGCTGGGCACGCTGCTGCCGGACGGCGTGAAGCGCGCGATCGCCCGCAAGTACGGCCTGGACACGCTCTTCCTCGACTACGACCACGCCGCCCGCAAGGTCTACGACGCCCGGATCCGGAGCTGAGCGTGTCCGGTGGATCTTCGTTCGGCTGCGCGACGCTCGCCATGAACAAGACCCACCGGACACGCTCTAGCCCCGGTCGCGGCGGGCCCGGGCGAAGGCCGTCCGGGCCTGGGGGAGGTAGCGGACGGCCTCCGGCAGGACGGGCCAGACCGCGTTCAGGCGGCGGACGGCGGCGGCGAAGCGCCGGTAGCGGCGTTCGTCGGCGCGGCTCCAGGGCAGGCCGAGCACTTCGCGCACGCGCGGGGGCATCCCGCCGACGGTGAGGAAGCGCGCGACGGCGTTGAGGGGCGGCGAGACCGCGCGCCATACGGGAGCGGGGACCCTGGGCGGTGCGGGGAGGCCCTTGGTCACGTAGCCGACCCCGTAGCGCGCGGTCTTGTGGGGGACGATCTCCTCTTCGAGCATCCGCTTCCAATACGCCTGGAACGTCTCCCAGTCGTCGGGCATGGCCCGGTCGCTGACCCCGTACATGCGGAACCAGGTCTTGGACTCGGCGTAGATCCGGCGCTTCTCGTCCTCGTCCAGCGGGCGGATGAAGGTCTCGGTTCCCCGGATCATGGTGTCCAGGAACGTGGCGTGGGCCCAGTAGTAGGTCTCGGGGTCGAGCGCGTGGTAGCGGCCGCCGTCGGGCATCGTGCCCTTGATGTCGCGGTGGTAGTCGCGGACGGTGCGTCCCGTGGCGGCCGCGTCCGGGCCCCCGTAGACGGTGTTCAGGATCGGCCCGGCCGAGCGCCTGAGCCGGGCGAAGGTCTCGGCGAAGAAGACCGAGTGGTCCAGGACGCCCTGGCCCAGCGCCGGGAGCATGTTCTGCAGCACGGCGGCGCACGGCCCCATCAGCAATATCCGGGTGTCGCCGAAATAGCGCCAGGTCAGGGAGCCGGGCCCGAGCGGCGTCGGCTCGGGTTCGGGGGAGAGGTTCGCGGCCACGGCGCACCACCGGAGGTCATGGAGCAACAAAACTACGAAGATTGTAGCTGTGTCCTCTCGCGTGTCACAATGAGACACCTCGCCGACTAGGGTTTGGACATGACCATGGAGACTCCGCGGGCCGGCCTGCTGGGCACGCTGCTGGCCGGCGACCCCGGCGCGGACGAGCTCGACACCCGCATCCTGGACGCCGGGCTCGCGGAGTTCGAGACCTACGGGCTGCGCCGCGTGAGCGTCGAGGACGTCGCCAAGCGCGCCGGGGTCGCGCGCACCACGATCTACCGCCGCTTCACCAACAAGGACCAGCTCCTCCAGGCGGTCATCCTGCGCGAGATGCGGCGGTTCCTGACCTCCATCGCCGAGGCGACCGAGGGCCTGCCCACGGCGCGCGACGCGCTCGTCGAGGGCTTCGTGGTCGGCCTGCGCGACGTCCGGGCCAACCCGCTGCTGTCGCGCGTCCTCCAGAGCGAGCCGGAGATCTTCCTGCCCCAGCTGAGCATGAACGGGGGCGAGGTCATGATCGCCGCGCGCGGGATCATCGCCGAACGGCTGCGCCGGGCCTGGCCGGACGGCGCGGACGACTTCGAGGTCGCCTCCGAGGTCCTGCTCCGGGTCGCGATGTCGCTGGTGCTCGTCCCGGGCGGCGGCCTCGCGCTCGACGACGACGCGTCGGCGCGGGCGTTCGCGCGCGAGTACCTGACCCGGATGCTGCGCCGCCCGGAGTGACGTCGTACCCTCTGAGTCGAACTTGGTTCTAATATCTCGGAGGCGCGCATGGGGCCGGTCGTCCAGACGGCGCACGGCAAGGTCCGCGGCAGGACCGAGGACGGTGTCTCGGCCTTCCTGGGAATCCCGTACGCGGCGCCCCCGTTCGGCCCGCGCCGCTTCCGCCCGCCGAGCCCGCCCGAGCCGTGGGACGGCGTGCGCGACGCCGTCGCCTACGGCCCGACCGCGCCCAAGCCTCGCTACCCCCGGCCGTACGACCGCCTCCTGCCCGACCCGATCATCGCGGGCGACGACTGCCTCAACCTCAACGTCTGGACGACCGCGCTAGGAAGCGACGCCGCCCTGCCCGTGATGGTGTGGATCCACGGCGGCGCGTTCCGCAACGGGTCGGGGGCCGTCGAGGTCTACAACGGGGCCAATTTCGCGCGCGACGGCGTCGTCTGCGTGACCCTCAACTACCGGCTGGGCGTCGAGGGCTTCGCCAACCTGCCCGGCGCCCCCTGCAACCGCGGGCTGCTCGACCAGATCGCAGCCCTGGAGTGGGTGCGCGACAACATCGCGGCCTTCGGCGGCGACCCGTCCCGCGTCACGGTCTTCGGGGAGTCGGCGGGCGCGATGAGCGTCACCGCCCTGCTCTCGCTCGACCTCGGCCTCTTCCACCGCGCCATCGCGCAGAGCGGAGCGGGCAGCCTCGCCCAGACTCCGCAGGACGCCCTGCTCGTGACCGCCGAGCTGGCCGCGCGGCTGGGCGTCGAGCCCACCGCCGAGGGCTTCGCGTCCCTCGACCCCGCCGCGATCATCCCGATCCAGTCGGCCGTGGCCACCGAGGTCGCCGCGCTGCCCGACCCGGGCCGCTGGGGCGCCACGACGGCCGCCGGAGCCATGTCGCACACCCCGGTGCTGGACGGCGAGCTGCTGCACGTCCTTCCCCAGGACGCCATCGCCGCCGGCGCCGGACGCGGCGTCGACCTGCTCATCGGCTCCAATGCCGAGGAGTTCCGGCTGTTCCTGATGCCCAACGGGCTGGCCGGGCTGCTCTCCGACGACCTGGTCGGGCCCGTGGCGCGGGGCATGGGCATCCCGCAGTCGATCTGCGAGGCCTACCGCGACCGCCACCCCGCCCTCACGGCGGGCGAGCTGCTGGCCGTCCTGCTGACCGAGCACGTCTTCCGCGTCCCGGCCAACCGCACGGCCGACGCGCACGCAACGTCCGGCGGGGCGACCTGGATGTACGAGTTCGCCTGGGAGTCGCCCAACCACGACCTGGGCGCCGCGCACGCGCTGGAGCTGGGCTTCGTCTTCGACAACCTGCACGTCGAGGAGTCCCGGGCCCTGGCCGGCGACAACCCTCCCCGAGAGCTGGCCGAGGCCATGCACCGGGCCTGGCTCGACTTCGCCGTCACCGGCGACCCCGGCTGGGAGCGCTTCGACCCCGGTGCCCGCGCGGTCAAGATCTTCGACGCCGCCGCGAACCCCGTCCAGCACGACCCCCGAGGCGACGACCGCAAACTTTGGACCTAGAGCTCCAGCTCGTCGACGATGTGGTCGGCGATGGCGAGGGAGGACGTCGCGGCGGGGGACGGGGCGTTGCGGACGGTGACGATCGGGCCGAGGCGGCCGATGCGGAAGTCGTCGACCAGGGAGCCGTCGGGGTCGACGGCCTGGGCGCGGACCCCGGCGGGCGCGGGAACCAGGTCGGCGGCGGTCACCTCGGGGACGAACGCGCGTGCCTCGGCGGCGAAGGCTCGTTTGGACGCCGAGCCGTACAGCTCCTTCAGGCCGGTGCGCCAGTGGCGGCGGGCGAGGCGGCGGAAGCCCGGCCAGCGCAGCGTCTCCAGCAGGTCGGACGGCCGCACGTCGCGGCGCCGGTAGCCCTCGCGGGCCAGGGCGAGCACGGCGTTGGGGCCGACGTCCACGCCGCCGTCCACCCGGCGGGTGAAGTGGACGCCGAGGAACGGGTAGCGCGGGTCGGGCACGGGATAGATCAGGCCGTTGACCAGGTCGGGGCGGGCCAGGCGGTAGTACTCGCCCCGGAACGGGACGATCGCGGGGGCGGGGGAGTCGCCCGCCAGCCGGGCCAGCCGGTCGGACTGGAGCCCGGCACAGACCACCAGGCGGTCGAAGCCGAGTTGCTCGTCCGGGGACGCCACGAGCACCCGCTCGCCCGACCGGCGCAGCCGCACGACCTCGAAGCCCAGCCTCAGCTCGCCCCCGGCCTTGACCACGTCGTCGGCGTAGGCGCGAGCGATCGCGGGGAAGTCGACGATCGCGGTGGTGGGGGAGTGCAGCGCGGCCACGCCCGCGGCGTGCGGCTCGATCTCGCGCAGCGCGGCGGCGTCCAGCCGGCGCAGGCCCGGGACGCCGTTGGCGGCGGCGCGGCGCTCGATCGCGTCGAGCGCCGGCAGTTCGGCGGCGTCGCGGGCCACCACGACCTTGCCGCACTCGTCGTAGGGCAGGCCGCGCTGGGCGCAGTACTCCTTGAGCAGCCCGACTCCCCGGCGGCACAGCGTGGCCTTGAGCGAGCCGGGCGCGTAGTAGAGGCCCGCGTGCGCGACCCCGCTGTTGTGCCCGGTCTGGTGGGCGGCGACCCGGTCCTCCTTGTCGAGCACCGTGACCCGCGCGTCCGGCCGGACCTCGCCGAGCCGCCGCGCGACCGCCAGGCCGAGGATCCCGGCCCCCACCACCCCGATTCGCATCACAGGGGGAATCTAGAGGACGGTCAGCTCCCGATGCGCTTGCGGGCCTGGCCACGGACGCGCTTGCGCTGGGACGGGTCGAGCATCAGGTAGCCGGCGACGGGCACCGCGATGATCCCGAGCAGGATCAGCGACGCGATCAGCGTGCCGAAGATGTTGAGGACGATCAGGGTGACGGCCACGCCACCGACGAAGTAAACGACCTTTCCGGACATACTTGCACCTCCGAGGGCTCTTGACCGGCCAACGGCCACGGCGGGGCGGTGGTTCCGAATCTGGCCGTCAATCCACGATATATCGCGATCCCGCGAATGTTAGTCCCCGGGCAGGTGAATTCCGCCCGGCTCCTGATCTTCGCCTGGCCCGGGTGGGCGATTCAGATGCGCAGGGAGAGCTGGCCGCCGCCGAGCGTGCGCAGGACGTCGGCGTGCAGGAGGCCGTTGGTGCAGACCACGCTGCCGCCGTCCGGGCCCGGGACGCCCGACAGGTCGGTGAACATGCCGCCCGCCTCCTCCACGATCACCTGGAGGGCCGCCAGGTCCCACAGCGAGACCTCGGGCTCGGTGGAGATGTCGATGGCGCCCTCGGCGACCATCATGTGCGACCAGAAGTCGCCGAACGCCCGCGTCCGCCACACCGCGCGGGTCAGGTCGAGGAAACGGTCGAGACGGTCCTGCTCCTCCCAGCCGCCGAGGCTGGAGAACGACAGCGAGGCGTCGGAGAGCTCCGCGACCTGCGACACCTGCATACGGGACGCGCGGGCCAGGCTCCGGCCCGTCCAGGCGCCGCCGCCGCGCGCGGCCCACCAGCGCCGGTTGAGCGCGGGCGCCGAGACCATGCCGACGACGACCTCGTCGCCCTCCATCAGCGCGATCAGCGTCGCCCACACGGGGACGCCGCGCACGAAGTTCTTGGTGGCGTCGATCGGGTCGATGATCCAGCAGCGCTGCCCGTACCCCGTCCGGCCGTACTCCTCGCCCAGGATCGCGTCGCGCGGACGCGCGCGCTTGAGCGTGCCGCGGATCTGCTCCTCGACACTGCGGTCGGCGTCGCTCACCGGCGTCAGGTCGGGCTTGGTCTCGACGGCGAGATCGAGCGCGCGAAAGCGCTTGGTCGTGATGTCATCGGCCCCGTCCGCCAGAACATGCGCGAGACGCAGGTCATCGGAATAGCCCGCCACGGCGTGCCACGCTACCGTGATCACGAGGTGCGCCGACACACTTACCGGCCGGAATGCCCGCCCCGGGCAGGACAGGCGGCCCCGCGCGGGGCGTCGTGAGCCCCTCGGGGGCCTCGGCAGTGGGAGCATGGCCCCATGCCCCAGGACCTTCCCGGGTGGGTGGCCGAGCTGACCGACCCTCGCCGTGCCACCACGCTCGACGAGCTCGCCGACCGCCTCGTCCCGCTCGCCGAGCACGCCATCGACGTGTCCCGGCGGCTCCAGACCCTGCTCAACGAGCTCAACGACCCGTTCAAGAGGGAGGCGCTGTACGGACGGGTGGAGCGGCTGAAGGCCCGCGCGAGCGAGGCCCTCGACGAGATCACCGCCGAGATCACCGCCTCCGGGCAGGAACGCCTCGAACGGATCTGGGCCCTGTGGCCCGGCGAGAAGGACGGCGAGGACGCCCGCGAACTGCGGCGCAGGCTCGACGCCGAGATCGTGCCGGTGCTCGACCGGCAGCGGCTCCGCGTCGCCGAGGAGGTCGCCGCGCGCACCTCCACGGCCCTGGAGGACGCCACCCAGACCCTCCTGACTCGCGTGGAAGAGCTCGCCAAGGCCGTCACCGACCTGATCCACGACGTGCTCCCGATGGCCCGCGAGGGCCTCACGCTGGCCAGCCGCATCTCCGCGCTGTCCACGCGCGCCCGCAAGGCCGGGCGCGGGCCCATCCCTGCGCAGCTTCAGGAGTCCGGCACCGAGACCACGCGTGTCTTCGACGAGTCGGTCGCCCGGCTCGAACTGGAGTGGGCGACGCTCGGGGCCCGCTCGGCCGGTGTCCGCGCCGCGCTGCGCGGCGCCGAGGAGTGCGCGTTCAGCCAGGTCACCAATGCGATGACGCTCTGCGTCGAGGAGCTGGCGCCCGAGCATGTCAAGGTGCTGAACGAGGCCGAGGCCAGGGCCCGCGCGATCATGGACGAGCTCAGCTGACCGCCTGCGGGAAGCGGAAGAGGCCCCGCGGGTCGTAGGCGGCCTTGGCCTTGGCCAGGCGGGGCAGGTTCCCGCCGTAATACGCCTGCTGCCAGCCCTTGAGCTCGGGGTCGATGTAGTTGACGTAGGCGGCGCCGCCCATGTGGGGTTCCATCGTCCGGTGGGTCTCGCGCAGCCAGCGCAGATCCCCGGCGTCGGCCAGGTACTGCGCGCAGAACAGGGCGCCGCGATGCGGGAAGGCCGTGCCGTCCGGCCGGATCCGGCCGATCGCGCCGCCCATCGCGTCCATGAGCACCGAGCGCCCGCCGGTCTGGTTGCCCTCGGCGAACCGCGCGAGCAGGGCCTCGATCGCGGTGTCCGGCAGCGGACGGCGCGCCAGGTGCGACTTGCCCGCGTAGTCGGTGCGCGGGAATCGGCCGTCGCGGCGCTGGCCGGGTAGATCGCCCGCCGCATGGCACTCGGCGACGGACTGGCCCTGGCAGCCGCCCGTGAGCTTCATCGCGTCCAGGTAGGGGCGGCTTGTGCCGCCGCGCTCGTCCGGGTCGGTGCCGATGGCGGCGACCAGGGCGTCCATGTGGCGTCCGGCGTGGGCGAGGGCGAGGCCGGTGATGTCGACGGTCGGCGCCGGGCCGCCGGGCTCGGTGTTGAGCTGGACGCTCGTCCATACCTCGTCCGGGGCGGCGGGCGCCCACCGCTGCCAGCCCCGCAGCACGTCGGCGGCCTTCGACCAGGGCCAGCGCAGGTCGAACGGCGTGACGTCCCCGACCTCGTGGGTGCGGAAGGCGAACTCCACCGCGACGCCGAAGTTGCCACCGCCGCCGCCCCGGCACGCCCAGAACAGCTCGGCGTCCCGGCGGGCGTCGCAGACCCGGACCCGGCCGTCGGCCGTGACCACCGTGACCGACTCCAGGACGTCGCAGGTCAGCCCGTAGGCGCGCGACTCCACGCCCAGGCCGCCGCCCAGCGCGAGCCCGGCCACGCCGACCGTCGGGCAGGTGCCCGCCGGGACGCCCACGCCCTCGGACGCGAGCCGGTCGTAGAGGTCGATGAGCCGGGTGCCCGCTCCCACGGTGGCCCGGCCGCCGCCCGCCTTGACCGCGTCCATCGGGGACACGTCGATGACCAGGCCGGTGCCCGTCGACCAGCCCGCATAGCCGTGGCCGCCGCTGCGCACCGCGACCGGCAGGCGCATACGGGACGCGAACGCCACGCACTCGGCGACGTCGTCCGGGCCCTCGCAATAGGCGATCCCGGCGGGACGGACCCGGTCGAAACGCGGGATGTAGAGCCGCCGCGCGCGGGCGTAGGCGACCTCGCCCGGACGGATCAGCCGCCCGTCCAGCCCCCGCGCCAGCGCGTTCCAGTCGGCCGGCCCGGTCGGCGCCGGACTGGCGCTCGGCCTCGGCCTCGCCGGTGGCTTCGGCGGGCCGGACCCGTCCGAGCAGCCCGGGACGGCCAGCCCGAGCGCTCCCACGAGCAACGCGCGCCGCTCCACGTCAGTCGGGGGTTTCCTCGCGGGCGCCCAGGAGGCGGCGCAGGGAGTCGAGGCGGGCCTGGCTGGCATGACCCTCGCGGACCCAGGCGTCCAGGCCGCAGGAGTCCTGGAGATGGTCGCACTGGGACGGGCAGCGTTCCGCGGCGCCCTCGGCGAGGTCGTCGAAGGCGCCGATGACGTTCTCGGGACGGACGTGGGCCAGCCCGAAGCTGCGCACGCCCGGGGTGTCGATGATCCAGCCGTCGCCGTCCGGAAGCTCCAGGGCGATCGCGGACGAGGAGGTGTGGCGGCCCCGGCCGGTGACGGCGTTGACATGGCTGACCGCGCGTTCGGCGTCCGGCACCAGCGCGTTGACCAGGGTGGACTTGCCGACGCCCGAGTGGCCGACCAGGACGCTGGTGCGGCCCCTGAGCTGCTCGCGCAGGCCGGTCAGCTCGCCGCCGCGCTCGGTCACCCAGTACCGAACGCCCAGCGGCGCGTACTCCGAGACCAGCGTGTCCGGGGCGGCGAGATCGGCCTTGGTGAGGCACAGCAGCGGGGCCATGCCCGCGTCGTAGGCGGCGACCAGGCACCGGTCGATCATGCGCGGACGGGGCTCGGGGTCGGCCAGCGCGGTGACGATCACCAGCTGGTCGGCGTTGGCGACGATGATCCGCTCGAACGGGTCGGTGTCGTCGGCCGTGCGGCGCAGGGACGAGGTGCGCGGCTCCACCCGGACGATGCGCGCGAGGGTGTCGGGGTTGCCCGAGACATCGCCCACGATCGCCACGCGGTCGCCGACCACCACGCCCTTGCGGCCCAGTTCGCGCGCGCGCATCGCGGTCACCGGGCGGTCGCCGACCAGGCAGCGGTAGCGGCCCCGGTCGACGGCGGTGACCAGGCCGCTCTCGGCGTCCTCGTGCGCGGGACGGTTCCGGGTGCGCGGCCGCGTGCCCCGGCGGCTCGGGCGCACCCGGACGTCGTCCTCGTCGTAGTCGCGCGTTCGGCGTGCCAACTACACGGTCTCCCTCATCACGGGTCGATCATCTCGGTCCACAGCTCGGTGAAGCCTGGAAGTGTCTTGCCCACCGTTGCGGGATTCTCCACCTCGATGCCGGGAACCGCCAGCCCCAGGACGGCCGCGGCCATCACCATCCGGTGGTCGTCGTAGGTGTGGAAGATCCCCGCGCGCAGGGGGCGGGGACGGATCTCCAGGCCGTCGTCCAGCTCGCGGGCGTCGCCGCCGAGCGCGTTGATCTCGGCGACCAGGGCCGCCAGCCGGTCGGTCTCGTGGCCGCGCAGATGCGCGATGCCGGTCAGCCGGGACGGCGAGCCCGCCAGGGCCGCCAGCGCCCCCAGGACGGGAGTCAGCTCGCCCACCTCGTGCAGGTCGGCGTCCAGACCCTGGAAGGTGCCGGTGCCGCGCACGGTCAGGCCGTCGGGGCCGGAGGCCACCTCGGCGCCCATCGCCGCCAGCAGTTCGCGCAGGGCGTCGCCCGGCTGTGAGGTCGTGCCGGGCCAGCCGGGCACGGTCACCCGGCCGCCGGTGACCAGGGCGGCGCCGAGGAACTGCGCGGCGTTGGACAGATCGGGCTCGATGACCCACTCGCGGGCCTCGACCGGACCCGGGGCGACGCGCCAGACGTCCGGGCCCGTCTCAACGGTGACGCCCGCCTCGCGCAGCATCTCGACGGTCATGGCCAGGTGCGGCGCGGACGGGACGGGCGGCCCCTCGTGCCTGATCTCGGCGCCCCGGGCGAAGCGGGGCGCGGCGAGCAGGAGGCCCGAGATCAGCTGGGACGAGCCGGAGGCGTCGATCGTCACCGACCCGCCCGGCACGGCGCCCGTACCGCGAACGATGAAGGGGAGGGAGCCGCGCTTGCCGTCGTCTATGTCGGCGCCAAGTGCGCGCAGGGCGTCGATGATGGGGCCCATCGGCCGCTCGCGCGCGCGGGGGTCGCCGTCGATGGCGATGTCGCCGTCCGCGAGGGCGGCGACGGGGGGCAGGAAGCGCATCACGGTGCCCGCCAGGCCGACGTCGACCTGGACCGGGCCGGTCAGCTCGCCGGGCAGGACCTGCCAGTCGTCCTCGTCCTCCCGGACCGAGACGCCGAGCGCGCGCAGCGCCTCGGCCATCAGCAGGGTGTCGCGGCTGCGCAGCGGCCGGACGACCCGGGTGGGCCCGTCGGCGAGCGCGGCGAGGATCAAGGCCCGGTTGGTCATCGACTTGGAGCCGGGCAGGGGCACGGTCGCGTCGATCGGGGCCGAGGCGTGGGGCGTGGACCAGGGCGGAGACGGCATGGAACAAGGCTATCGGGACGCCGGTGGCGACCGGCGTCCCGATTACGGCAGGCGTTCTAGTCGAGGAAGAGGTAGTCGGCCTTGTAGGGGACCTTGGCGAGGCTGGACGGCGCACAGGTTCCCTTGGGCGCGACCCCGCCGATGGTGTTCAGGCGCAGGATCTGCTGGGTGCCGGAGAACAGTCCCTTGTCCGCGCCCGACTTGGTCGCGTCCAGGACGAGCTCGGGGATGTTCGCGGCACCGTTGGGCGTCCTGGCGACCGCCTTGCCCGTCACCGCGGAGCGGTCGGGGGCGACCCACTGCGGCGGTCCCTGCGGGCCGGGCTGGACGAAGGTGTGCGCGATGCCGTCCTCCAGGACGGCTCTGACGTTGTCCTGGGTGAAGGCGAAGGTGCCGTCGGCCTGCAGGGTGCAGCGGTAGACCTGCGCTCCCTGGAGCACGGGCTTCAGGGACGCGCGCACGGCCGCGCCGCTGGCCGGGGCGAGCTGCCCCCGCACCGCGCCCCCGGGGAACTCGGCCGTGTGCAGGTTGGTGTAGAAGTCGGCGGGACGCCGCATGATCTGGCTCGCCACCCCGTGCTTGACCGGCGTCATGCCCGCTAGGCCGGTGACCGTGGCCGGGAGGCCCTGCGGCGCGGCGAACAGGTCGGCGGCGACGGGCCCGTTGGCGCCCCTGGCGCCTCTGTGGATGTGGCCGAGCGTGGGCGGTGACACCGCCGACCAGGTGAAGCCCCACGAGACCATGCCGTCATGGCTGCGAGCGAACGCGGTGGAGCGCCCGTCGGGGTCGCCGGTGGCCTTGCCGTCCTTGGCCGGAACCTCCTGGGCGCCGTCCCCGAGGGCCTGGAGCGTCGCCGCGGAACTTCCCCGCAGGACGCCGTTCAGGTCGGCGGGACGGTTCAGCCGGTGCAACTGGCCGCGGACGGCGCCCCCGGGGAAGTCGGCCGTGTGGAGATTGGCGTAGAACCCGTTGGCGTTGTCCTTGATCTGCTTCAGCGTCTCCTTGTCGGTCACCTGGACGGAACCGGCCACGGCACGCGCCGATCCGGGCAGCGTGCCCGCGAAGAACGGGACCTTGACCGCGCCGTTCACGCCCCGGGCGCCCAGGTGGATGTGACCCGCCGTCGGCGCGGCGATGTTCTGCCAGCGCAGCGCGTACCAGACCCGGTCACCCTGGATCCGGAGGACCGCGTGGGCGCGCCCGTCCCGGTCGCCGACCGCCGAGCCGTCGGCCGCCGGGACCTCGTTGCGGCCCTGGAGGCTCGCCGCGAGGTAGGTGACCGTCCCGCTGGGCGCCTCGTCGACCGGCAGTTCGGCGGAGACGGGCTGCGCCGCGTGGCCGTGGCCCGAGCCGTGGCGCGCCTGCTCGGAGTCGCCGAGGGCGTTCGCCGCGGTCACGCCGACCGCCCCCATCGCGACGAGCGCGGCGGCGGAAACGGTGGGCAGCACGAACTTGCGAATGGTCATCTGAATTCAACCCCTGGTCTCTAGGGCCGTTCACCGATCCGTTCCGGTGGTCTCTCCAGAATGGCGGCGGCGGGGCCGTCCGGCCCCGCATCCTGATGCACGGCGGGACGTCTGTTGAGGGTTCAACGGGTTGCAAAAGAAAGGCCGCCCGGCGGATGCCGGGCGGCCTCGGAAACGGTGAAATCAGACCGGGATGGTGAGCAGCGTCCCGCCGCCCTCGACCTTCACCTCGAAACGGGCGATCTCGTTGCGCGGGATCGACGTCCCGCCGTGCGTGATGAGCGGCTTGGGAGAGCCCGGCACGCCGTACCCCTGGCCCGGGACACGCCAGCCGGTGACGACCGAACGCTCACCGGTGCGGGACACGGCCTCGAGGCGGCACTTCAGCGGGCCTCGGACGCCCTTCAGCTCCAGCCCCACATGCGTCCCCCACGCCTTGCCCTCCAGGCCGACCACACCGGACGCGCCCGTCCCGGAGTCGTTCCCCGTACGGCGCTCACCCCAGATGACCAGGGCCTGGGCCGGACCGTGCGCGGAGTGCCCGGCCCCGCGGCCGTCGTCGTCGTTGTTCAGCGCCGTCCCCACCACGACGCCGGACGCCAGCAGCGCGGCCGCCGCGGCCGTGCCGATCACGACCGTGCCGCGACGCCGCCGCCGGTCGGCCCGGTTGCGGTGGTGCATCATGTCGATCACCGCGGCGGGCGGCTCCTCGGGTTCGGGCGCGTCCAGGGCGGCGGCGAACTCGCCGAGCTCGCCCAGCGCCCCGGCCGTCCCCGCCAGTTCACCGAGCTCGGCGACGCACGACGGGCAGTTCTCCAGATGCGCCTCGAAGGCCCGCCGGTCGTCCTCTTCGAGAAGACCCAGGGCATAGGCGCCGACGTCGGTGTGGTCCACTTGAGAGGTCACGCCTTCACCCCCCTTTCTTCCAATGCGACGCGCAAAGCGCGCAGCGCATAATAAACGCGGGATTTGACCGTCCCGGCCGGAATTTCGAGTATCTGCGCGGCCTGGTTGACCGTGCGGTCGCGCAGCACCGTCTCGGTGAGGATCTCCCGATGCGCGGGCGACAGGGAATTCAACGCCTCGGTCACGACCACCTTGTGCAGGAGGCCGTCCATCTCGTCCGCCATCGGCAGGTACTCCAGGGGGCCGTCGCCGACCTCGGGCGGCCGGACCTCGCGGTACCGCCGGTTGTCGATCACGATACGCCGGGCCACCGTGGCCAGCCAGGGCATCAGTGAGGTCGTCCTGTCGTCCAGGCGGCCGGCGCTCCGCCAGGCCCTGATCATGGTCTCCTGGACCACGTCCTCGGCCCACTGCCGGTCACCGGCCGTCAGCCGCAGGACGAAGGCCAGCAGCGGCCGGTGGTACTCGCGGTACAGCTCGGTGACGATCTGCTCGTCGGCGTCCGGCGCGGGCCGGGGACGGCGGATGAGCTTCCGCAGCCCTCCGGGCGCGCGACCGGCGGTTCCAGGTGCTGCCATGGCCGGGCGTCTCCGTGGTCGGGTGTGCCCATGACGAATCGGGCGGTCACGAGGCAGTACGGGCCCGTCCCGGCGCGAGGTTCAACGGATTTGAGGCGAATTTAAGGTTCCCTTCGGGAACGCGCCCCGGCCGTCAGCGCCTGACGGCCTTCATGACCTTGGAACCCTTGCCCGACCTGGCTTTGGCCGCCTTAAGGGCGCCCTGGCGCCGGGCGTCCCGCACCTGCCGGGCCGCCTCCTTGCGCGCGTTCTTGATCTCCGCCGCCGTCTGCCTGCGCACCGCCTTGGTCTCGGCGCCCGCCTTGATCTGCGTCTCGCGCGCCTTGCGCATCAGGTGCGCGGCGCGCTGCGAGCGGCTCGGCCCGGACGCCACCATCAGCAGCGCCCCGAACAGGCTCGCGTTCTTCAGCAGGTGCGAGCGCTCGTTGGCGCGGCGTTCGGGGTCGTCCTCGGTCCAGTAGCGGTGCTCGGTGGCCAGCGCGGGCACGAGCTGCGCCGCGAGCAGCAGCGTGGTCAGTCGGCGGAACCTGCCGGTGAGCAGCAGCGCCCCCGTTCCGAGGCTGAGCGCGCCCTGGATCCGCACCAGGGTCTCCGGGTCCTTGGTCGGCAGCCAGTCGAGCCGGTCGGCGATGGGCTTGACCGTCGGGGCCACCTCCTCGGCGCGGGCACGCGGGTCGCGCAGCGTCTCCAGGCCGGTGATGATGTACGGGGCCGCCACCAACGGGCGGGCCAGGGTCGTGATGGGTCGCATGCTGGGCTACATGCCCAACGTGCCGAAGGTCAAGCACGGTGCAGTCCGGCCGATTCTGTCCGTGGCATTGGGCAGGATGGTCCCCATGTGCGGTCGATACGCCACCGCGAGGGCGCGCCAGGAACTGCTCGACCAGTTCCAGGTCCAGCTCGACGCGGTCGGACAGGAGCTCGAGCCCGACTACAACGTCGCGCCGACCAAGGAGGTGCCCGCCGTCCTGGTCCGGGCGCCCAAGGACGCCCCCGAAGACGCCGAGGCCCAACGTCAGCTGCGCACCCTACGGTGGGGGCTGGTGCCGTCCTGGGCCAAGGACCTCTCGATCGGCTCCCGCATGATCAACGCGCGGGTCGAGACGGCGCACGAGAAACCGTCCTACCGCCGCGCCTTCGCCAAGCGCCGCTGCCTGCTGCCCGCCGACGGCTACTTCGAGTGGTACACCCTCGAAACCGACCCGGCGCAGACCGAGAAGAAGAAGGGCAAGCCCCAGAAGCAGCCCTTCTACATCCAGCCCAAAGACGGCTCGATCATGGCCATGGCCGGCCTCTACGAGCTGTGGAAGTCGCCCGAGGACGAGTGGATCTGGACCTGCACGGTCATCACCACCGACGCCCCCGACGACCTCGGCCGCATCCACGACCGCATGCCCATGATCGTCGAGCCCGACCGCTGGGACGCCTGGCTCGACCCGACCCTCACCGACACCGACCAGGTCCGCGGCCTCCTGACCCCGGCCATGTCCGGAACCATGCTCGCCTTCCCCGTATCCAAGGCGGTCAACAACGTCAGAAACAACGGACCAGAACTCGTAAAACCCTCGACAAACGGGGATAGTTCTGGCAACCATTCCGACAGCCTGTTCTGACCGCCGTCCGCGTCCACGGTCGGAGCCGCACCCCCCTCGCCCGGGGCCGTCACCGGGAGGAGCTCGGAACACGTGGACATCGCCACCGCGCGGGCCCGGCTAGAGGCCATGCTCACCGACCTGGACCGCTCGATCGCGATCCTCAAGGGCGAGCACCCCGAGCGCGACAACTCGCCCGCCGACGCCGGCGCCCTCCTGTCCGACAGCGACCGCGTCGAGGCCGCCCTGGAGTCGATGCAGGACCACCGCCGCGCGGTGGCCGCCGCCCTCGACCGCCTCAACGCGGGCACCTACGGCCAGTGCCTGGGCTGCGGTGCCACCGTCCCCGAAGGCCGCCTGGAAGCCCGCCCCGACGCCGCCCGCTGCCTGGCCTGCCAAACCAAACACGACAAATCCCACCGCTGACCCCCGCAGCGCAACCGCCCGCTGAGGTGACGCGGCTGCGCGGATGCCGGCCGTGTCACCGGAGCGGCGTCGTTGGCGCCGCCCGGCGCCTTGGGGCTCGTCCGCTTGGTGTGGTGGCGCGGACCCTGGCCTCGCCGCCGGAGCGAGGTCGTTCGCGCCGCCCCAGTGCCTCAGGCCCTCGTCGGCTGGTGCGGTGGCGCTGGTCACGGCTTCGTTGCTGGAGCGGCGCCGTTCGCGCCTCTCCAGCGGCTTAGGTCCTCGCGCGGCTGCGCGGGACGTGTGCAGCGCATAACGGGAGGGGCTCGTGCGGCGTGGGCCTGTGCGTTGGGCGGCGCGGAGCGGCGCCCAACGCGCTCCTCGCCTGTCTGTCTTTGTGGTCAGGGGTGGGGGCGGATCGCGCTGGCCAGGAGGTGGATTCCCAGGGATTCGTCGCCGAGGGGAGAGGTGACCTCGGTTCTCACCAGGCGGGTGAGGGAGCGTGGGGAGCCGGTGAGGACGTGCTCGACCGTGGACGGCGACAGAACGGTTCTCGGGCGGATCCACTCGACTTCCAGACCGGCCTCGGTGAGGAGTTCGCGGAGCTGCTCGGCGCCGAAGCAGCGGGTGATGGTGCCGTCCGGCCAGGGGACGAGGACGACCTCGGCGCTGGGGACGTCCGAGAGGTGGGCCCAGTAGTTCTGCTCGGCGAGCAGGGCCATGCCGAGGGTGAGGGAGTCCACCGAGAGCAGGACGCGGCCGCCGGGGCGCAGGACGCGGGCGATCTCGCCGACGGCCGACTCGGTGACCAGGTGGCGGGACAGGACGCGGCCCTCGGCGATGACCGCGTCGGTGGAGGCGTCGGCCAGGAAGGACAGGGACGACGACTCCGCGATCACCTTGCGGATGGTTCCGGGGATCGGCTTGCGCGCGGCGCCCGGACGGGGCGGCAGGGGACGGGGACGGCCGTTGACGCGGGGCCCGCCGAGGTGGGGATCGAGCACCTGGAGCACCGAGTGGCCCGCCGAGGCGGCCTGGGCGGCGCTCTGGCTGGTGGCCCCGGACAGATCCAGGACGCGGGCCGGTTTCAGGGGAAGCCAGCGTGCCAGCTGGGCGGCCGCCACGGCCCAGTAGAAGGTCCAGTACTGCGCGAGCGAGTCTCCGTCGCCCGGAGCGTCGCGCAGGCTGGCTATGGAGGGCTCGGGGGGTCGCGCCGGCACCGGTAGCAACTGTTTGCTCCTGTTCTCGCCGTGTATGTGACTTCTTTCCCCATGAGGGCCCGGCATCACCCTCCGTATTGGGGTGCCAGGGTTAAACCAACGTGCGGGCCGCCCGGACGCGTTCCAGGGAATCGAGCGGCGGGAGGTGACGTTGAACCGTCTCACAAGCAAGGCTTGAGCCCAGCGGAGGTGCAACCGATGTCCACAGTCGTCGCCGATCATCCAGGAGGCGCGGCTCTCACGGGTGCCCCCACCGGCTTCCCGAGGCAGCGCGGCCCTATATCGTCTGTGACGAACGACGCCGCCGGCGTCAGCACAGGCAAGGGGGTGGGTCAGGTTCCGGGCACCACGGAAACCGTGGAGCAGCGCCAGGAGCGGTTCCAGCGCGACGTGCTCCCTTTCCTAGACCAGCTGTACTCGGCCGCGTTGCGCATGACGCGCAACCCGGCGGACGCCGAGGATCTCGTGCAGGAGACCTTCGCCAAGGCGTTCGCGTCGTTCCATCAGTTCAAGGAGGGCACGAACCTCAAGGCGTGGCTCTACCGGATCCTGACCAACACCTTCATCAACTCCTACCGCAAGAAGCAGCGGCAGCCGCAGCAGTCGGCGACGGAGGAGATCGAGGACTGGCAGCTGGCGCGGGCCGAGTCGCACACCTCCAGCGGGCTGAAGTCGGCCGAGGCCGAGGCCCTAGAGCACCTGCCCGACACCGACGTCAAGCGCGCCCTCCAGGAGCTTCCGGAGGAGTTCCGCATCGCCGTGTACCTCGCCGACGTCGAAGGCTTCGCCTACAAGGAGATCGCCGACATCATGGGCACGCCGATCGGTACGGTGATGTCGAGGCTGCATCGGGGCCGCAGGCAGCTGCGCGGGATGCTGGAGGACTACGCTCAGGACCGGGGCCTGACCCGCACGTCGGGGGGACGGTCATGACGCGGCGTCGGATCCTCCCTGGGAAAGGTGAGTGAGCCATGAGCTGTGGCGACCACCACGACACGCCCTGCGACGAAGTCCTGGCGCGCGTCTACACCTACCTGGACGGCGAGCTCGACCAGGGAGGGTGCAGCGAGGTGCAGGAGCACCTCGACGAGTGCAGCCCCTGCCTCCAGGAGTACGGCCTTGAGGAGGCCGTGAAGAAGCTGGTCAACAAGTCCTGCGCCTGCGAGTCGGCGCCGGACGAGCTGAAGGCCAAGGTGCTCAGCCGCATCGAGGAGATCTGCGGCGAGATCAGGGCGACCGAGGCCAAGACGCCCGACACGGCCTGACCCGGCCACGCTCCCGCGTCCGGCATGCGGGTGCGGGGCCGCTCGGTAGTGTGCGGGAATGCTCGTTCTCGTCACCGGCGCGGCCGGGTTCATCGGGTCCCATCTCGTCGACCGGCTGCTGGCCGACGGCCACCGGGTCGTCGGCGTGGACGACCTGTCCTCGGGCTCCAACACGCGTCCCGATGTGGAGCTGTGGCGGATGGACGTCGCCGACCCCGCGCTCGCGGCCCGCGTCCAGACGCTCGCCCCCGAGGTGGTCTGCCATCTCGCGGCGCAGGTCAGCGTGCGGGTGAGCGTCGGCGACCCGCTGGGCGACGCCCGGACGAACGTGCTCGGCACCGCGAACGTCCTGGAGGCGGCGCGGCTGGGGGGCAGCCGCAAGGTGGTCTTCACCTCCAGTTGCGCGGTCTACGGCGTGCCCGACGCGCTGCCCGTACCGGCGGACGCCGAATTGCGTCCGGCCTCCCCGTATGCGGCGTCCAAGGTGACCGGCGAGGTGTACGCGCGGATGTACCGGGCGCTGCACGGCCTCGACTTCACCACGCTGACCCTCGCCAACGTGTACGGTCCCCGGCAGACGCCCGAGGGCGAGGCCGGGGTCATCTCGATCTTCACCGACGCGCTGCTCGCCGGACGTCCGACCAAGGTCTTCGGTGACGGAAAGCAGACCCGCGACTACGTGTACGTGCACGACGTCGTCGACGCGTTCGCCCGCGCGACCGGCCCGGACGGGGGCGGACGGCGCTTCAACGTCGGCACCGGCCTCCAGACCACCGACCGCGAGCTGCACTCGCTGGTCGCCGGGGCGGCCGGGGCGCCGGACGAGCCCGAGTTCGCCCCGGCGCGGCTGGGCGACCTCCCCGCGATGGCGGTCGACCCCGGCTCGGCCCGCGAGGAGCTCGGCTGGGCCCCCAAGATCGAGTTGCGTCAAGGTCTGGCCGAAACGGTCGCCTGGGCCAGAGAACGCTTGTCAGGGCCCAATTGATCACTCCATGTGACAGGAACTTCACGCTTTGCTCACGATTCATGTCATGCCTGTGGGGCTGGGGCCTCCCGCGTTAGGCTTGTGCCTGAATCAGCGACGGGAACTAACGCGCGTCCGGGTCAGGGGTCATGGAGGGAGTAAAGGGAGCCATGCCCGAGCATGTGATGGCGGTCCTCGGCGAGGACGTCACGATAACGTCGTTGACGATGCCCAAGGGCGTGTCCTGGGTCTAGGTGCGCGCACACCTGTGAACCCGGGCGGCGGCCCGCGTGTCATCCAGGGGGAGACCCCCGGACGTCGACTCCAGAAGGGGCGGCAATGCGTGGACTACCTCTCGCTGCGTGGGTGTACGTCTGTGGGGTGGTCGTCCTGGCGACCGGCCTCATCGCGACGTCGTCCCTCCAGGGCCTGGAGTGGCGCACCCTGGCCGTCCTGGCCGTCCTGTTCTTCATCTGCGACTCCGCGCCCGCGCTGCTCAACGTCGAGCGCGCGCGCGTCTCGCTGAGCTTCGCCGCCAGCCTGGCGGGCGTCGTCCTGCTGGGCCCGGTCGGGGCGGCGCTGCTCGGTGCCACCGCCGTGATCACCGGCCAGCGGCTGTTCGCCCCCGTGAAGCGGGTGTTCAACGGCGCCCAGTTCGCCCTGTGCGGCTTCGCCGCCGGAACGGTCTTCGAGGCGCTGGGCGGCAACCGCTACACCTCCGAGAAGACCGGCTGGGTCGAGCACGTCATCGGCCCGTTCCTGGGCGCCCTGGCCACCTTCGTCTTCGTCAACCTGGCGCTGATGGCCGGCGTCCTGCTGCTGTCCAAGCAGGCCGCCCCCCGCGAGCTGCTGCGCGAGAGCGGCCAGCTCGCCGTCGGCTGCCTCGGCTACGGCATGTTCGGCCTGCTGATCGGCGGGCTGTGGCCCCGGGTGGATGCCTTCGCCGCCGTCCTGGTGCTGCTGCCGCTGTTCATCGCCCGCTGGGCGTTCGAGCAGACCCGCGCCCAGCAGCAGGCGCACGCCGCGACGCTCGCCTCGCTGTGCCAGGCCGTCGAGACCAAGGACTACTACACCCGGGGGCACTCCGAACGGGTCTCCCGGGGCTCGGTGATGATCGCCCAGGAGATCGGGATGCGCTCGGACCGGGTCGAGGCGATCAGGTACGCCGGGATGCTGCACGACGTCGGCAAGCTCGGCGTCCCGACCAAGGTCCTGCAGAAGTCCGGCTCGCTCACCGAAGAGGAGTTCGCCGCGATCCAGCTGCACCCCATGCGCGGGCTGGAGATCGTCCGCGAGATCGGGTTCCTGGACGAGGCGCTCGCGGGCATCATGCACCACCACGAGAAGATGAACGGGCGCGGCTACCCCATGGGCCTGGCGGGCGACGAGATCCCCGAGTTCGCCCGGGTGATCTCGGTGGCCGACGCGTTCGACTCCATGACCTCCACCCGCTCCTACCGGGCCGCGCGCACCATCACCGAGGCGGTCGAGGAGCTGCGCAGGGGAGCGGGCGACCACTTCGACCCCGACATCGTCGAGGCGTTCCTGCGCGCCCTGGAGCGCGACGGCTGGGAGCCGCCCAAGCCCGTGGTGCTGCCCGAGAACGACGTCGTCGAGACCACCCAGCAGGACCACGACGACCCCAGCGCCCCCATCCGCGTCGCCGGCGACGGCATCCGCCGATAGGGGCCGCGCGATGACGGTACGAGAGGCACGCGTCCACGCCCGCGAGCGGGCCGCCTGGCAGACGGTCGACTCCGGCCAGCTGCTGCTGATCGCCACCGCCGGGCTGCTGGTGATCGTGGCGATCACCCAGGTCGCCGCGGTCGGGCTGGAACAGACCGGCGTCGCGGTCAAGTTCGGGGTGCTGATCGCGCTCGGCGAGCTGTTCCGCATGGTGATGCCCGGCAACCGCGAGGTCGCCCCCATCGCCAGCGCGGGCGCGATCGGGTACGCGCTGCTCATCGGCCTCGGGCCGGGGGGCGCGCCGTCCGGCTCGCCGCTGGACGTCGTGGCCGCCAAGCACTCGCCCTTCCAGGTCGTGGCCGTCACCGCGGTGGCGATGCTCGTCGGCTCGCTGCCGCACATCGCGGTCGGCCGGACGCCCCGGCTGGACGCCATGGCCCGGCGGCTGTTCACCGCCGCGATCGTCGCGCTGTGCTTCCGCCCGCTGCTCTCGTTCGACCTCGGCTGGCAGTTGCTGCTCGCGCTGATGGGCGGCGTGGTGATCATCTCCTGCTTCACCGACGTGGTGATCGCCGCGCTGATCCGGGCCGAGGCCGTCCGGGCCAGGTTCGGGATCGCGCTGCGCGACGAGATCCGCGCCAAGCTGGCCCTGTGCGCGGCCACCAGCGCCACCGCCATGCTCATCGCCGTCGCCACCACCGTGCTCGGCCCGGCGGCGCTGCTGGTGTTCACCGCGCCGATCCTGGTCACGCAGTTCGCGTTCCGGCGCTACGCCGGAATCCGCGCCACCTACCTGCAGACCGTCCGGGCCCTGTCGCGGGTCACCGAGGTCGGCGGGTACGTCGAGACCGGCCACTCGCGGCGGGTCTCGCGGCTGTCGGTGGCCATGGGACGCGAGCTGGGCATGGCCGAGGAGGAACTGCTCGAACTGGAGTACGCGGCGCTGATGCACGACATCGGGCAGCTCTCGCTGGGCGACCCGATCCCCGGGGGCGCGACCGTCCTGGCCTCGCCCACCGAGCAGCGCCGCATCGCCGAGCTGGGCGCCGAGGTGATCAAGCAGACGGGCGTGCTCGACCGGGTGGCGCACATCGTTCACCTGTCGTCCCATCCCTACCGGACGGGCCACGGCGAGCCGGTGAACGGCGGCCAGGCCTCGGCCGCGCTCAGACCGCTGCCGCCGCCCCTGGCCAGCCGCATCATCAAGGTCGCCAACGCCTACGACGACCTGGTCGGCGACTCCTCCGACCGCGACCGCGGCGCGGCCGTCCTGGAGCGGCTCAGGCTCGACTCGGCCGCCGAGTACGACCCGGCCGTGGTCGAGGCGCTCAGCCGCGTCGTCGACCGGCGCCCGCGTCTGTGACCAATCCGGCTCCTGATTTGCTGCCCGCGCCCCCCGGTGCGGGACTAGTCTCGGCCACGTCCGGACGGATCACGACGATGAGGGGCCCGCAGGTGTTCGAGTCGGTGCTCGTGGCGAACCGGGGCGAGATCGCCAGCCGGGTCATCCGGACGGTGCGCGCGATGGGCCTGAAGTCCATCGCCGTGTACTCCGAGGCGGACGCCGAGCTGCCCTTCGTGGCCGAGGCCGACGAGGCCGTGCTGCTCGGCCCCGCCCCGCCGCGCGACTCCTACCTGGACGTCTCCAAGATCCTCGAAGCGGCCCGCAGGACCAACGCCCGCGCGGTCCACCCGGGGTACGGATACCTGTCCGAGAGCGCCGACTTCGCGCGCCGGGTCGTCGACGAGGGCCTGGGCTGGATCGGCCCGCCCCCGCTGACCATCGCCCGGATGGGCGACAAGGTCAACGCGCGGAACCTGATGAAGGACGCCGGCGTGCCCGTCGCACCCGGGGTCTGGGAGCCGGTCACCGACGCCCGGACCGCCGCCGAGGAGGCCGAGCGCATCGGCTACCCGGTCATGGTCAAGATCGCGGCGGGCGGCGGCGGCCTGGGCATGAGCGCCGCCCGCGACGAGGCCGAGCTCCGCACCGCCTACCAGAACGCCCGCACCCAGGCCGAGCGCGTATTCGGGAGCGCGGACATCCTGCTCGAACGGTTCGTCGAGCACGCCCGCCATGTCGAGATCCAGATCCTCGGGCTCGCCGACGGCACCGTCGTGGCCCTCGGCGAGCGCGACTGCTCGGTCCAGCGCCGCCACAAGAAGGTCGCCGACGAGTCGCCGTCCCCGGGCGTCGGGGCCGAGCTGCGCGCCCGCATGCTGGACGCGGCCGTCCGGGCGGGCGAGGCCGTCGGATATCGCGGCGCGGGCACCGTCGAATGCCTGGTCGAACCCGCCGCGCAGACCTTCTTCTTCCTGGAGATGAACACCCGGCTCCCGGTCGAGCACCCGGTCACCGAGCTGGTCACCGGCATCGACCTGGTCGAGCAGCAGTTGCGCGTCGCGGCGGGCGAGCCGCCGTCCTTCACCGACGCGACGCCGCGCGGGCACGCCCTCGAACTGCGCGTCCACGCCGAGGATCCGCGGCGGTTCCTGCCCACGTCCGGGACGATCAAGGTCTGGGAGGAGCCCGTCGGCGAGGGCATCCGCATCGACGCGGGCTACGCCGAGGGCAACACCGTCACCCCCTACTACGATCCGCTGCTGGCCAAGCTCTGCGTGCACGCGGCCGACCGTCCCGCCGCGCTCGACCGGGCCCGCGCCGCGCTCGGCGCGTTCACGATCGACGGCCTCCCGACCAACCTGCCCTTCCTGGCCGAGCTCCTGGACACCCCGGAGTTCGCGAAGGGCACCTACGACACCGGCATCGTCGGCCGGATGCGGTAGTACCCTTCGGCTCGTGGAGACGTACTGCGACCGGTGCGGCGAGCCCGCCGCCGACGGTGACCACCAGGCGTGCCGGGCCGCCCGGCGGATGGAGCCGCCGCGCTACTGCGCGAGCTGCCGCCGGCGGATGGTCGTCCAGGTGACGCCGGTGGGCTGGAGCGCCCGCTGCGTCGAGCACGGGGTGCTCAGCTCGGCCTGAGGTCAGGCGCGGGCGGCGTCCTTACAGGTGCTCTCGTCGGGCAGCAGCGGACGCAGCCGCACCGAGTAGACCTTGCCCTGGCTGCGCCAGCCGGTGCCGATCTGCTCGGCGCCGACGACCTTGCGCGCCGTCTGGGCGTCCCGCCCCTTCAGCACGGTGCACAGCCCGCCCGCGGCCTGCTCGCCCTTGCCCAGCGGCGCGAGCGTCCAGTCGAGCGTGCGGCCGGTGCCGTTCAGCGACTCACCGGCGATCGCGGCCACCGCGGCCGGTTCGTACACGCGCGGCTTGGCCGCCAGGTCGCCGGGCGCCCAGCCGGACGGGTCGAGCCGCTTGGCGAATCTCGCGGCCGGATCCGGTCGGCTCTCGGGCTGCAGGATCCGCGTCGTCGCCCTGCCCATCGAGATCTCCAGCGTGATGCCGTCCGCGATCTGGTCGCCCTCGCCGATCGAGCGCGAACGCTCCAGGCCCGCGGCCCGCGCGTCCGCCAGCAGCTTGGCCAGCGCGGCGGGCGTCAGCCGGTACTCACGCAGGACGGGCACCGCCCCCTTCGGCTCGGACACGATCGCGCGTCCGTCGCTGAACAGGGAGAAGTCCGGGACGGAGCCCGGCCCGCCGAGCCCCGCGAACCCGCCCGACTGCTTGGACCGCAGCACCAGCCGCGCGTCCCCGGCGGGCGCGCCGTCGGACGCGTCGTTCGGCGCGGAGGTCCGGGGCGCGGGCGAATCCGCGCTGATCCTGCCACCGTCGTCCGAGCCGCAGGCTGCGAGGGCCCCCACCCCAACGATCAGCACTGCGGCCGCTCGGCTGATCTTGAGAACTGTTGGAACGGCCATGCGCCTTGGACGCCTCCCGCGGCCCATTGGTTCCCGCCGATACAAAAACGACCGGGCAAGACTGTGGGGTTCGTCGAGCCATCCTCTAGGGACCCCGCGCTAATGTGCGCTCGTGAGCGTGCTCGTGGTTTCCGGGACCTGTACCGGGGTCGGCAAGACGGTCGTCACCGCGGCCCTGGCGGCGCTGGCCGCCACACGAGGGTCGTCGGTGGCCGTCGTCAAGCCCGCCCAGACCGGCACCGCACCCGGTGAACCGGGCGACCTCGACGAGGTCGCCAGGCTCGCCGGCGTGGGCGAACTGCACGAGTTCGCCCGCTTCCCCGACCCCCTCTCGCCCGCCGCGGCGGCCCGTCGCGCCGGGCGTCCGCCCGTCCGGCTCCCCGAGGCCGTCGACCGGATCAAGGAGCTCTCCCAGTCGCACCGGCTGGTCCTGGTCGAGGGCGCGGGCGGGCTGCTGGTCCGCTACGACGAGGAGGGCGCCACCATCGCCGACCTGGCGCGCTGGCTCGGCGCCGCGGTCGTCGTCGTGGCCCGTCCCGACCTCGGGACGCTCAACCACACCGCGCTCACCCTTGAGGCGATGGCCCACCGGGGCGTCCAGCTGGCCGGGGTCGTCCTCGGCTCCTGGCCGGACGACCCCGACCTGGCCATGCGCAGCAACCTGCGAGATCTGGAGACGATCGCCGCCCGGCCGCTGGCCGGGGCGATGCCCGCCGGTTCCGGTTCCCTCGACCCCGCCGAGTTCCTCCTCGCCGCCCACGCGGCGATGGCCCCCGTGTTCGGTGGCGGCTTCGACGCTGCTACGTTTCGCGACAGCTACGGCTTGACTAGGGAGAACCCATGACCGACATCCTCGAAGTGGCCCGCCGTCAGGTGCTCGAAGAGGGCCGTGGGCTCTCGGCCGAGCAGGCCCTGGAATGCCTGAACCTCCCCGACGACCGCCTCGAAGAGCTGCTCGCCCTCGCCCACGAGGTCCGCATGACCTGGTGCGGCCCGGAGGTCGAGGTCGAGGGCATCATCTCCCTCAAGACCGGCGGCTGCCCCGAAGACTGCCACTTCTGCTCCCAGTCGGGCCAGTTCACCTCGCCCGTCCGCAGCGTCTGGCTCAACATCCCCGAACTGGTCGAGGCCGCCAAGGAGACCGCCAGGACCGGCGCCACCGAGTTCTGCATCGTCGCCGCCGTCCGCGGCCCGGACGAGCGCCTGATGTCCCAGGTCCGCGACGGCATCAAGGCCATCAACGAGGCCGTCGAGATCAACATCGCCTGCTCCCTCGGCATGCTCACCCAGGAGCAGGTGGACGAGCTGACCGCGATGGGCGTCCACCGCTACAACCACAACCTGGAGACGGCCCGCTCCCACTTCCCCAACGTCGTCACCACCCACTCGTGGGAGGAGCGCTGGGACACCCTCCGCATGGTCAAGGAGGCCGGCATGGAGGTCTGCTGCGGCGGCATCGTCGGCATGGGCGAGACCGTCGAGCAGCGCGCCGAGTTCGCCGGCCAGCTGGCCGAACTCGAACCCCACGAGGTCCCGCTGAACTTCCTGGCGCCCCGTCCCGGCACCCCGTTCGCCGACCTGCCCCTGGTCGAGGGCCCCGAGGCCCTCAAGACCATCGCCACCTTCCGTCTGGCCCTGCCCCGCACCATCCTCCGCTACGCCGGCGGCCGCGAGCTCACCCTCGGCGACCTCGGAACCCGCGACGGCATGCTCGGCGGCATCAACGCCATCATCGTCGGCAACTACCTCACCACCCTGGGCCGCCCCGCCGAAAAGGACCTCGACCTCCTGGAAGAACTCCAGATGCCCATCAAGGCCCTCAGCAAGACTCTGTAGACCTGGGGGTCCCAACCCCCAGACCCCCAGGCCGGGTGGGGGCGCCATCCTCGGTCGCTAGCGCTCCCTCCGGGTGGCGCCCCCACCCGGGCGGTGGCTCCGCCCCCGCACCCCCGCCAAGGGGCTCCGCCCCCTGGACCCCCTTGGGGCTCCGTCCTTGCCCCGGTGGCTGTGTTCGCCGTTACACCGGTTCCTCGGGGGTGGGGCCGTCCGGCCAGGGCTTCCAGTCAGTGGTGTCGATGTCGATGTCGAACGGGTCGGGCAGGCGGATCATCTCCCCGAAGTTCCATGTCTCTTCGTGGAGATAGGCGCTCGGGTTCTGGGCGGGGATTGTGTAGAGCGTGGTCCGCGCGAGCTTTGGATCACGATCGACCAGGAGATAGTAGGGGAGCTCGGCTCGCGCGTAGCCGGTCCACTTCGTGATTCTCTTTTGGGGGGATCTGTCGGCCGTGGGGGGCCGGTCGTTCTCCGGGCCGTTGGGGGAGGTGACCTCCACCACCATCTCGATCTGGTCCGGCGAGAACTTGGACATCTGGGCGCCGCGTGCCTCCTTGAGGAGCCCGGCGTCCAGCACGACGAGGTCGGGGACGTAACCCTCGACGGCGCTGAGGAAGCTGAGGTCGGCGCCCTGTAAGGGCCTCCAGGGGAAGTCCGGGTCCGAGGCCCGGGCCATGGTCAGGGCATCGGAGATGTCCTGAATGATTCCGCCATGGGGAATCGTCGGGGCGGGGGACACGACGATCTTTCCTCCGATGATCTCGGCGCGGTGGCCTTCGGGGAGGTGGAGGAAGTCATCGAGTTCGCCGCGCACCCACATGGCGTGCGGCGTGTCCGGAAACTTCTGCTTGTGCTCCGGAACCACGTCAATGGTCACTTCTCGTGATCCTTCCCTCACGGTGTGCTCCGGGTCATCGTAGGGAACGTGTGTTCGGAGTGTATCGAGGACGTCGCAACGCGTCCGGAAGGTGGGAAAGGTCGCGGTTGGGTTAGCGGCGGAGGCGGGTTATGAATTTGTAGCGGTCGCCTCGGTAGAGGGACTGGGCCCATTCGACGGGCTGGTCGGTGGCGTCGAAGGCGTGGCGGGAGAGGAGGAGGAGGGGGAGGCCGACGTCGACGGCGAGGAGCTGGGCGTCGTGGGGGGTGGCCAGGACGGTCTCGATGGTCTCTTCGGCCTCGGCCAGGTGGACGTCGTAGGCCGTGGCGAGGGTCTCGTAGAGGGAGCGGTGGCGGGGGAGTTCGCGGCGGAGGCCGGGGAAGCGGCGGGCCGGGAGGTGGGAGGTGTCGATCGACATGGCCTCGCCGTCGGCCAGGCGGAGGCGGTGGATGCGCAGGACGCGGCCGCCCGGGCGGATGCCCAGCAGGGACGCCAGGCGCTCGTCCGCGCTGACGTAGCCGATCTCCAGGATGCGGGTCTCGGGGCGCAGGCCCTTGTGGCGCATGTCTTCGGTGTAGCTGACCAGCTGGAGCTCCTGGGAGACCTTCGGCTTGGCGACGAAGGTGCCCTTGCC
This sequence comes from Spirillospora sp. CA-294931, assembly GCF_050946795.1. Taxonomy (GTDB): domain Bacteria; phylum Actinomycetota; class Actinomycetes; order Streptosporangiales; family Streptosporangiaceae; genus Spirillospora. Next base: position 7,126,216 of record NZ_CP192006.1, on the reverse strand, counting down.
CTGGATGCGCTGGAGGCGGCCCTCGACGACGAGTTCGGCCAGGGCCTGGCGGACGGTGGTGCGGGAGGTCTCGTACTTCTCGGCGAGGGCGCGCTCGGGCGGGAGGGGGCTGCCGGGGGGCAGCGACTGGATCAGCTCGACGAGCAGCTCTTTGAGCTTGTAGTACTTGGGGATTCGCGGGGCCTGGGCCGAGTGGTGGCGGCCGAGGTCGCTCAGCGGTGCGCGTTCATATCCGCCCCCGTGCCGGGGCCCGCCCCTGACCTCCGTCACGGCATCTCCTCACGTTCATCATCGGTTATCCCCGATGTTATGCGGAAGACTACGAGCCGTAGAGCCCGCGACTGCCGAGAGTGCTTCCGCGAGCACCGTGAGGTCGGACTCGGTCACGGTCGCGCGGGCGGTCAGCCGCAGGCAGGCCCGCCCTTTGGGGACGGAAGGGGGCCGGAAGCAGCCGACCTTGGCACCGTACCCAACGCAGGTCTCCGCCGCGTCAAGGGCCGTCTGGGGCTCGCCGAGGAACACCGGGACGACGGCCGCGGCGGGTGAGGTGGTCTCCAGGCCAAGACCGGCGGCCAGGGACGCCATCCGCCGGGCGACGTCTCGGGCGCGGGCGGGCAGGTCGGGTTCCCGGGCCAGGACGTCCAGCGCGGCCAGGGCGGCTCCGGCGGCGGGCGGGTTGAGGCCGGTGTCGAAGATGAACGGGCGGCCCGTGTTGACCAGGGTGTCGATCACCTCGGGCGCGCCGAGGACGGCCCCGCCCTGGGACGCCAGCGACTTGGAGAGCGTGAGGGTGAGCACGACGTCGGGTTCGGCGGCGATCCCGGCGGCGTGGGCGGCGCCCCGGCCGCCGGTGCCGACGACGCCGAGCGAGTGGGCCTCGTCGACGATCAGGAGGGCCCCGTGTGCCCGGGCGGTCTTGTGGAGGTCCTGGAGGGGTGCCAGGTCGCCGTCCACGGAGAAGACGCCGTCGGTCACGACGAGGGCGTGTTCCTCGTCGCGCTCGGCCAGGGCCTGTTCCACCGCCTGGACGTCGCGGTGCGGGACGACCGCCACGCGGGCCCGGGAAAGGCGGCAGGCGTCGACGATGGAGGCGTGGTTGCCCTGGTCGGACACCACCAGGGCGCCGGGGCCCGACAGCGCGCCGACGGCGCCCAGGTTCGCCAGGAAGCCGGAGGAGAAGGCCAGCCCCGCGGGGGCGCCGGTGAACTCGGCCAGGCGGTCGTCGAGCTCGGCGTGCAGGCGGGTGGTGCCGGTGACCAGGCGGGAACCGGTCGAGCCCGTTCCCCAGCGGTGCGCGGCTCGGACGGCGCCCTCGACGAGCCGGGGGTCGCGGGACAGCCCCAGGTAGTCGTTGGACGCCAGGTCGATGAGGCCGTCGTGGTCGGCGGTGCGCGGGCGCAGCCGGCGGCGCAGGCCGGCCTCGGCGCGTCCGGCGGCGGCCGTCCTGAACCGGGCCAGGGGGTCCCGTCCTGGGGTCATGGAGGCATACTGCCAGGTCGGTGCGCGATGATGGACGCGTGCCCACCCTGACCGATCTGGTTCGCGACTACACCGACCTGACCGACAACGACCTGGAGTGGCTGCACGCTCTGGTCTCCGACTGGCAGCTGCTGGCCGACCTCTCCTTTGCTGACCTGCTGCTTTGGGTGCCGCTCAGCTCGGGCGACGCGCTTCCGGCCGAGGAGGGCCCGCGCCGGAGGACGGTGCCGCGCCCGGACGGCTCGGTGCACGGGTGGGTCGCGATCGCCCAGATGCGGCCAACCACCGGGCCGACGGCCTATCCCGAGGATCTGGTGGGCAAGGTCGTCCGATCGGGGCGGCGCGGCCTGATCGACGTGGCGTGGCGCGAGCGCCGCATCGTGCGCGAGGGCGACCCCGAGTGGGGGAGCGGCATCCCGGTGCGCGAGGAGTCGATCCCCGTCCGGCGGGGGGTGAAGGTGCTCGGCATCATCCAGCGCAGCACCAACCTCAGCTCCGCCAGGACGCCGAGCCGGTTGGAGCTGACCTATCTGCAGAGCGCCAGCGACCTGGCTCAGATGATCTCCGAGGGGCGCTTCCCCGTCCCCGGGGAGGAGCCCAACATGGTCCGCTCGCCCCGGGTGGGCGACGGGCTGATCCGGCTCGACCGCAGCGGACGGGTGAGCTACGCCAGCCCGAACGCGCAGTCGGCCTACCGGCGGCTCGGCTACCCGACCGACCTGGTGGGGGAGTCGCTGGGGACGGTCACGACGCGGCTGTGCGACACCGGGGAGCCGATGGAGGAGGCGCTGAGCGTGATCCTCAGCGGCCGGGCCCCGCGCGAGGTCGAGGTCGAGGCGAACGGCCCGGTGATGCAGCTGCGGACGATCCCGCTGGTGGTCGGCGGGACGCGGATCGGCGCGGTCGTGCTGTGCCGCGACGTCACCGAGCTGCGCTGGCGCGACCGCGAGCTGATGACCAAGGACGCCACCATCCGCGAGATCCATCACCGGGTGAAGAACAACCTGCAGACGGTGGCGGCGCTGCTGCGGCTCCAGGCGCGGCGGTTGCAGATCCCGGAGGGACGGGCGGCGCTCGACGAGGCGGTGCGGCGGGTCGGTTCGATCGCGATCGTGCACGAGACGCTCTCGCACACGCCCGACGAGCTGATCGACTTCGACGACATCGCCGACCGCGTGATCATGATGGCGGGGGAGGTGTCGACCCCGGAGACGCGGGTCACGCCCCGGCGCGCGGGGAGCTTCGGGGTGCTGCCCGCCGAGGTGGCCACGCCGCTGGCGATGGCACTGACCGAGCTGCTGCAGAACGCGCTCGAACACGGCCTGGCCAAGGGCCGCGACGGGACGCTGGAGGTGGTGGCCCGGCGCTACGGCGATGAGGGGGAGCCGCCGCGCCTGGTGGTCACGGTCTCGGACAACGGCGTGGGGCTGCCGGGCGACTTCGACGTGGAGGCGACCAACAGCCTGGGGCTGCAGATCGTCCGGACGCTGATCGTGGGCGAGCTGGGCGGCCAGCTGGACTTCCGGCGGCGCGATGCCGGGGGCACCGAGGTCATGGTGGACGTCCCGATCGACCAGGGCCCCCGGACGGGACCGCCTCGCTGAGACGGGCCCACGGGCGTCGTGGGGTGCGGATCGGCGCCGATGGCTCTCCTACCCGGGGGCTCGGAGGCCGCGCCGACCGCGGCGAGGGGGATTCAGATGTTGGCGTTGGCGCGTGCCCGGGCGCGGGCGTTGCGGCGCTTGAGCGAGCGGCGCTCGTCCTCGCCCATGGCGCCCCAGACACCGGAGTCCTGGCCCGACTCCAGCGCCCAGCGCAGGCAGGCGTCGGACACGTCGCAGCGGCGGCAGACCTGCTTGGCCTCTTCGATCTGCAGGATCGCGGGCCCGGTGTTGCCGATCGGGAAGAACAGCTCGGGGTCCACGTCACGGCAGGCAGCGCGGTGGCGCCAGTCCATGCGGTCCACTCCTTCGTCGTGTGGAGACGGCACTCCACTTTGTGAACTGGTTCACATGTGGCCACATCATGAGCCGCTCGTCGCGGGCGCTCGGATGATGTGTGTTCTGTGGCGCGCTATCGATCAGGAGGCGGACGGCACTGGGCCCCTGTCGGCTGGCGCACTTTGAGCGTGTCAGGGGGGCGCGGGCAGACGCAAGGCCTTTGAGAAACGTTTCTCAAGGTATGGGTGTCGCATGTGTCACATCAGGGGGTCGCCCGTGTTGCTTTGGCGTTAACAAACGCTGTGATCAGCGTCATATGACAATGCGTATCGCCTTCGGCACGGATCGGAAGGTGACCGTCTCCTGCTCCCCAAGGTAGTCGCCGTCCAGTTGGAAGGCCACCGGACGCTCCGAGCGCAGCGTGATCTCCGGCGCGTCGTGGACGTTGACGACCTGCCGTCCCCGCACCGGGCGCGACGGCGTCACCATCATCTGGGTCAGGGCGCTGACCACGGGCGCGACGTCCAGCGAGCTGATGGCGAACGCGTCCAGGCCGCGCCCGAACGTGGCGCGCGGGCTCGGATTCACGGCCACCGGGCCCATGAAAGTCCAGGGCGAGCTATTGGAGATCCACACCAGAAAGAGCCCCGATTTCGGCGGCTGTCCCGGCACCTCCAAAGTGAGGGCCGGACGCCGCCGATCGGTGCCGGAGAAGAAATGCCGCGCGGCGGTGCGCACATAGAGGGAAGGGTCGGCCTTGAAACCCGCGCCGCGCCGGCGTTCCACCTCGCGCACCACTTCGGCGTCGAGACCGACACCGGCGTTGAAGGTGAAATAGCGGCGCGAGCCGTCGGGGAGGCAGGCGGCGCCGAGGCCGACCGTCCGGTGCCGTCCGGCCCGGAGCGCCTCCAGGATCGTCCGGGTCGCGGCGATCGGGTCGTTGGGCAGCCCCAGGGAGCGGGCGAACACGTTGGCGCTGCCGATGGGCAGCACGGCCAGCGCGGGCAGGTCGTCGGAGGGGCCCTTGGCCAGCAGCCCGTTGACCGCCTCGTTGACGGTGCCGTCGCCGCCGAGGGCCACCACCACGTCGAAGCCCTCCACGGCGCCGCGGCGGGCCAGCTCCATGGCGTGGCCTCGGTGCCGTGTCTCGGCCAGGGTCAGCTCGACATCGCCGGAGAAGGCCCGGATGAGCAGGTCCCGGGCCCGCCGCGACGTCGAGGTCGCCTTGGGATTCGCGATCAGCATGGCGCGCACCGCGTCAGAGTACCGACCACCGGGGGGTGGCCCGCCGACAGGGGGAGAGCCGGTCACGCGACGGCGAAGGGGCCGAGTAGGGTTTCGGGTTGTGGCGAACCGTCCCTTCACCGTGAACGCAGCAGCCGCCCTCGAAGGCCTGGAGGGGGCCGCCGCGCTCGGCTTCGGCCTGTTCGTGGGCTGGGAGACGGTCTCCGGCTCCGCGGTGGACGAGACGACCGCGATCGCGGTGACCGCGCTGGCCCTGCTCGGCGGCCTGGGGATGCTGCACTGCGCCCGGGGGCTGCTGCGCGCCGAGCCGTGGAGCCGCGCGCCGACCGTCCTGACGCAGCTGTTCGCGCTCCCGGTGGCCTGGTCGCTGTGGCAGAGCGAGCAGCACTTCATCGCCGTCCCGCTGGGGCTGGTCGCGGCGGCCACGCTCGTGGTCACGCTCTCGGGGCCGAGCACCGCCTGGCTCGTCCACACCGCCGAGGACGACGACGAAGACGACGCTGGGCCGGACGGCGAGAACCGCGCCGAGGAGCCGGCGGAAGACGGCAAGAACCGCGACGACGCCGGGAGCGAACGCCCGGCGCCGTGACGGTCACTCGTCGGCGGTGAGGCCCTCGCGGAGCTGGGCCAGGGTCCGCGCCAGCAGGCGCGACACGTGCATCTGCGAGATCCCGAGCTCGGCGGCGATCTGCGACTGGGTCATGTTGCCGAAGAACCGCAGCAGAAGGATCTTCTTCTCGCGGGCCGGGAGCTTCTCCAGCAGCGGCTTGAGCGACTCGCGGTACTCCACGCCCTCGAGCGACTCGTCGATCATGCCGAGCGAGTCGGCCACGGCGGGCGCGTCCTCGTCGCCGGAGTCGGGGGCGTCCAGCGAGACCGTCGAGTAGGCGTTCGCGGACTCCAGGCCCTCGAGCACCTCCTCCTCGGTCATCTGCAGGTGCTTGGCCAACTCGCTGACCGTGGGCGCGCGGCCCTCGCGCTGGGCGAGGTCGCTGATCGCCTTGGTGAGCGAGAGCTTGAGCTCCTGCAGGCGCCGGGGGACCCGGACGGCCCAGCCCTTGTCGCGGAAGTGCCGCTTGATCTCGCCGACGATGGTCGGCGTGGCATAGGTGGAGAACTCCACGCCGCGGCCCAGGTCGAACCGGTCGATCGACTTGATCAGCCCGATCGTGGCGACCTGGATCAGGTCGTCGAGCCACTCGCCGCGGTTGCGGAAGCGGCGCGCGAGGTACTCCACCAGCGGCAGGTGCAGCTCGACCAGCTGGTCGCGGATGCGCTGGCGCTCCGGGTCGCCCTCGGGCAACTCGGCCAGGCGCTCGAAAAGCGCGCGCGCACGGGCGCGGTCGGGGACCGCCCCGTCGGAGCGCTCCCCACCGGCCACGGTCGTCTTCTCCGTCACGGGGCCTCCTCGCCGAGCGGCTCGGTCCCGCGCGGCGGAAGGGCTCCGCGCGCCGCCGAACGGTTCGCTCCGGTCACGACGCCCCCGCAGAGCCGCGACGCTTCTGGAGCATCACGGCCACCCGGTCGTCGGCCCCGACATGCGAGTCGACCTCGCCGGCCAGCGACGACAGAACGGTCCAGGCGAAGGTGTCACGGCTCGGCGGCAGGCCGTCGACCGTGAGCACCGACACCGAGATGCGCATGGCGTCGCCGGTCAGCTCGAACTCGCACGTCAGGTCGGTCCCGGGGACCGCCTGGGCCAGCAGCATCGCGCACGCCTCGTCCACCGCGATGCGGAGGTCCTCGATCTCGTCGAGCGTGAAGTCGAGCCGGGCCGCGAGACCCGCGGTGGCGGTACGCAGGACGGAAAGGTACGCGCTGGCGGCCGGCAGCTTCACGGTCACCACATCGCGCACGGACAACTTCGTACTCGCCGGCATAGCAGCGGTTTCCTCGGTCACGTCACTCCTTCGCAGGATCGTCCCGCTGCTTCGAAACTACCGCCTGCGGGGCCTGGTCGGACGCTTCGGCGCGCACGGCTTTCGCGCGAATGTCCCCGGTGAGGCGGGCGAACCCCCGTCAAACCCCGCGAAGGCGAGAAAAAGATCACTGTCGGGGGCTCCCGGCCAGGGCGGTCAGGGCGTCTCCCGTCAGGCGGAACACCGTCCACTCGTCCTGCGGGCGGGCGCCGAGGGACTCGTAGAAGCCGATCGAGGGGGTGTTCCAGTTGAGCACCGACCACTCCACGCGGCCGTAGCCGCGCTCGTCGGCGATCCGGGCCAGTTCGGTCAGCAGCCGGCGGCCGTAGCCCTTGCCGCGGATCTCCGGGTCGACGTAGAGGTCTTCCAGGTAGATGCCGTGGCGGCCGACCCAGGTGGAGAACGTCAGGAACCACAGGGCGAACCCGACGACGGTCCCCTCGTGCTCGGCGACGTGGGCGAAGACCCGCGGCTCCGGGCCGAACAGGTGCTCGCGCAGATCGTCCTCGGTGGCCTTGACCTCGTGCAGGGCCCGCTCGTACTCGGCCAGGTCGCGGACCAGCCGCAGCATCGCGGGCACGTCGTCGGGAGTGGCTGGACGGATCATGGACGACAGGCTATCCGCCGCCCGCGAACCCCGCGGGGGCCGCCCGAGAACGGACGGCCCCCGCGCGGAAACGTGCGAGACGGTGCCAGGACGCGCTCAGGCGGCCTGCTTGGTCTCCCAGAAGATCTTGTCGATCTCGGCGATCTTGCCGAGCAGGTCCTCGGCCACCTTCACGTCGACCCCGCCCTTGGTGCCGGCGGCGCCGGCGAGCTTGGTCGCCTGGTTGAACAGCTCGTGGAGCTGCGGGTACTTCTCGAAGTGCGGCGGCTTGAAGTAGTCGGTCCACAGCACCCAGAGGTGCTCCTTGACCAGGTTGGACCGCTGCTCCTTGATCTGCAGGGCCCGGGCCCGGAAGACCGGGTCCTCGTTCCCCTGGTACTTCTCGATGATCGCCTTGACCGACTCGGCCTCGATGCGTGCCTGCGCGGGGTCGTACACACCGCACGGCAGGTCGCAGTGCGCGGAGACCGTGGTCTTAGGACGCAGAAGGTTGACGAGCACCTGCGTTTCCCTTCCCTCGATTCGGATCATGCTCAGGGCACCGACATTACTCTTGTGCCTTGGGCCCCGTGCGCCCAGGGCGCTCGGTCTTTGGGCCTAGGTCGCGGGGATTTTGAGGAGCGGGGATGCGCCTTCCCTGGCGGGCCGTCGCGGTCAGCGGCGCCTCGATGACGCCCGTCCTGCGTCCGGGCGACTGGCTGCTGGTCGCGCGGCGGGCGCGTCCCGCCGAGGGCGACCTGGTGGTGGCCCACCATCCCCGCGTGCCCGGACAGCTGATCGTCAAACGGGCGGGGCACCGGACCGAGGGCGGCTGGTGGCTGGAGAGCGACAACCAGCGGGCACCGGGCCGCCAGGACAGCTGGGACTTCGACGCCGTCCCCGACGGGCTGATCGCCGGCCGGGTCGTCGCGCGCTACTGGCCGCCGTCGCGGGTGACGGTCTTCCCCTCCGGACGCCCGGCGCCCGGCCGGGGCCGGTGAGTGGTCACCGGCGCCGTCACGCGGTCGCGGGGCGGGTGCACCGCCGCGGCCACGCTGGGACGTCCCGCGCACGCGTCCGAGCAGTAGCTGCGGGACTTGTTGGCGGTCGCGTCGAAGAACACCCGCTCGCAGCCGGGCGCGCGGCAGACGCCGAGCCGGTCGACGCCGCGCTCGCTGATCTGGACGGCCAGCCCCATCGCTGCGCGCGCCGCGTACCGGTCGGGGATGGAACCGGCCTCGTTGAGGTGCAGATGCCACTCTCCGTCGTGATCGGAGACCAGCGGATGGATCGGATGCTGGATGAGCAGCGAGTTGAGCCGGTCGACGGCCTGCTCGCCGCTGCCGGCGTCCGCGGCGACGAAGATTTCGCGGATCTGCGCGCGCAGCTCGCGCATGGCGTCCAGGTCGCGGTGCGCGATCCGGCCGCCGAGATGGGGGCGGTGCGCCAGCAGCGCCTGCAGCCCTTCGAGATCACGCAGCGCGTCCTCGGGCGGGTTCTGCGTGTTGACGAGCTCGAGCGCCAGGTCTGCGTAAGAGGCGAGGTCCATTGCGCTCCCGACGGAGTGACCTGATCAAAGAGACGTAAGGGTCATTCCCTTCTGGCGAGTATTACACCTGCCGACGACGGGAAGGCAGCCGCAAGAGTCGCAGGATATGAAATATTGTGCGGCCTGCCGCGCTTTGGGCCGTCAATTTGATCGTGGGTGCGTGCCAATGACGGATGTTTCAAGGTGGCCCCCGGAACGCCGACGGCCCGTGCCCCGATCGGGGGCACGGGCCGCGAAACGGCTGGTCAGACGCGGTTGACGCCGTCCTTGCGCGCCTGCGCGGAAACGGCCGCGGTGACGGCCGGCGCGACGCGCTCGTCGAACGGGCTCGGCACCACGTAGTCGGCCGAGAGGGCGTCGCCCACCGTCGAGGCGATGGCGTCGGCCGCAGCCAGCTTCATCCCCTCGGTGATCGAGTGCGCGCGCACGTCGAAGGCGCCCTTGAAGATGCCGGGGAACGCCAGCACGTTGTTGATCTGGTTCGGGAAGTCGCTGCGCCCGGTCGCCACGACCATGGCGTGCCGCCGCGCCACCTCCGGGTGGACCTCGGGGGTCGGGTTGGACAGCGCGAACACGATCGCGTCCTTGGACATCGTGGCCACGCACGACTCCTGGACGGTGCTGCCCGACAGGCCGATGAACACGTCGGCCCCGCGCAGCGCCTCCTCGGTCGAGCCGGTGAGCCGCGACCGGTTGGTGATCCCCGCGATCCGCTGCTTGACCGGGTTGAGCCCGTCCCGGCCCTCGTAGATCAGGCCCTTGCTGTCGGAGAGCGCGATGTCGCCGATGCCCGCGTTGATCAGGATCTGCGAGACGGCGATGCCCGACGCGCCCGCCCCGGCCACCACGGCCCGCAGGTCGGAGAGCGGACGGTCGATGAAGCGGGCGGCGTTCTTCAGCGCCGCCAGCGCGACGATCGCCGTCCCGTGCTGGTCGTCGTGGAAGACGGGGATGTCGAGGGCCTCGCGCAGCCGGTCCTCGATCTCGAAGCACCGGGGGGCGCTGATGTCCTCGAGGTTGATGCCGCCGAAGCTGGGCGCCATCCGGATCACCGTGTCGACGATCTCGTCGGTGTCGGTGGTGCTCAGCGCGATCGGCACGGAGTCGACGCCGGCGAACTCCTTGAACAGCAGCGACTTGCCCTCCATGACCGGCATGGAGGCGGCCGGGCCGATGTCGCCCAGGCCGAGGACGGCGGTGCCGTCCGTCACGACCGCGACCACCCGGGACGTCCACGTGTACTCGTAGGCGAGCTCGGGGTTGTCGGCGATCGCGGTGCAGACCCGCGCCACGCCGGGCGTGTAGGCGAGAGAAAGGTCATCGGCGTCCCGCACGGGGATGGTGGAGCGGACTTCGAGCTTGCCGCCCCGATGAAGCGGAAACGCCGGATCATCGTCGTAGGAAAAGACTTTGGTGGGAATGGGCTCTGCAGCCACAGCGACCCCTGTCAGTGAAATGGGCATTCGGGCGATGCCGCCGCGTCGGTGCGTGGTCTGGTGGCCAGTCACCTCGTGGTCATCTCGCGACGTACGGGGGTCACCCGTTGTCTGATTGTGCCACAGCGGCCGGCTCGCTCCCCGGAAAAGGCTGGTGGCGGACGTCACTCGACCACGCACCGTAAAGTTATGCTCACCATAAGTGAATCATCATCGGGGTGCGCAGGACGTCCTTGTTGTCCGATTGTTTCGCACCCTTAATCCAGTGCGCACCGCGTGTGCGCCAAAATGTCCACGAACCACGGATCGGCCGAGATCCGTCACAACGATCTGGAGGGGGACCTGTGAACACCGGTTCTCTACGCCGCCGTACCGTGGCGACCGCAGCCATGGCCCTGACCGCCCTGCTCGGCGTCGCCGCATGCGGCGAGTCGGCCGACCAGAAGGACGACAACAAGTCGTCGAGCGCCTACAAGCCCGTCAAGTCCGGCAAGCTCACGGTCTGCACGAACCTGCCCTACCCGCCGTTCCAGTTCGACCAGGGCGGCAAGACGGTCGGCTTCGACGTCGACATGATCGACCTGGCGGCCAAGAAGCTGGGCCTCACCCAGGAGATCACCAGCCTCGACTTCAACCTGATCAAGAGCGGTGCGGCGCTGAACTCGCGCAAGTGCGACGTCGCCGCCGCGGGCATGACGATCACCGACGAGCGCAAGGCCGCGCTCAACTTCTCCCGCCCGTACTTCCCCGAGTCGCTCGCGCTCGTGGTGAAGAAGGGGTCGGGCATCAAGTCGCTCGACGACGTCAAGGCCAAGAAGCTCAAGCTCGGCGTCCAGGCCGACACCACCAGCCTCGACCTGGCCAAGGAGAAGGGCTTCACGCCCAAGGAGTTCAAGGACTCGGGCAAGGAGCTCCTGGCCCTGCAGTCGGGTCAGATCGATGTCGCGCTCCAGGACCTCCCCGTCGTGAACGACTGGATGAAGAAGTCCGAGATCTCCGGCAAGTTCGACGTGGGCGCCGAGATCAGCACCGGCAAGCAGTACGGATTCGCCGCCAAGAAGGAGGGCAGCGACCAGCTGATCAAGACGATCAACGAGGTGGTGACCGCGGCGATCAAGGACGGCAGCTGGGCCACGACCTACAAGAAGTGGATCGGCTCGGACCCGAAGTCGATGCCGGCCGAAACCGCCTGATCCCGGTATGACGGAAACGACGAAAGAACCCGCGGGGCCGGCCGGCACGGTGTCCGGCCGGCCCTCCGGCATGAGCCCGCGCAAGAAACAGAAGATCAGCCGCGGCGTCCAGTACGCGGTGTTCGTCATCGTCGTGCTGGCGGCCGCGTTCTCGGCCAACTGGCCGGGGATCAGCGAGCAGTTCTTCAACTTCGCCAAGCTTGAGGGCACCTACGACAAGCTCGTCACGGTCGCGTTGAAGAACACGATCGTGTTCACGCTCCTCGCCTACGTGGTGGCGATGGCGCTCGGGCTGGTCATCGCCCTCATGCGTCTCTCGTCGGCGGCTCCGTACCGCTGGTTCGCGGTCGTCTTCATCGAGATCTTCCGCGGGCTGCCCGCGCTGCTGATCCTGGTGTCGGTGGCCTTCGTGCTGCCGGTCGCCTTCCCGGCCTTCGCCAACCCTCCCGGCGGGGTCTACACGCAGGTGGCGATCGGCCTCGGCCTGGTCGGGGCGGCCTACATGGCCGAGACGATCAGGGCGGGCATCCAGGCCGTCCCCAAGGGACAGCTGGAGGCCGCCAGATCACTGGGCATGTCGCAGGGACGTGCCATGATCTCGATCGTCATCCCGCAGGCCTTCCGCATCGTGATCCCGCCGCTGACCAACGAGCTCGTGCTGATGTTCAAGGACTCCTCGCTGGTCTTCGCCCTGGGCGTCACGGCCAACGAGATCGAGCTGACCCGGTTCGGCGAGAGCATCTCGATCGAGAAGGTCAACGCCACCCCGATCATCGCCGCCGGCCTCGCTTACCTGATCATCACCATCCCTCTGGGCATCGTCGTGCGACGCCTCGAGGCGCGACAGGCGAAGGCACGGTGACCCGATGACCCCCATGGTGGAGATCCGCGAGCTGCACAAGTCGTTCGGCGATCTGGAGGTGCTCAAGGGCATCGACTTCACCGTCGAGCGCGGCCAGGTCATCTGCGTGATCGGCCCGTCCGGCTCCGGCAAGTCCACGCTGCTGCGCTGCGTGAACCTGCTGGAGCAGCCCACGGCGGGCAAGGTGTTCGTCGAGGGTGAGGAGCTCACCCACGAGGACGTCGACATCGACGCCGCCCGCCGCAAGGTCGGCATGGTGTTCCAGCAGTTCAACCTGTTCCCGCACCTGAAGGTGCTGGACAACCTCACGATCGCCCAGCGCCGCGTCCTCAAGCGGGGCAAGGGCGAGGCCGAGAAGATCGCCAAGGCGAACCTGGAGCGGGTCGGGCTGTCGGACAAGGCCACCAGCTTCCCCGCCCAGCTGTCCGGCGGCCAGCAGCAGCGCGTGGCCATCGCCAGGGCCCTGTCGATGGACCCGGCGCTGATGCTGTTCGACGAGCCGACGTCGGCGCTCGACCCCGAGCTGGTCGGCGACGTCCTCACCGTCATGCGCAAGCTCGCGCAGGACGGCATGACGATGCTCGTGGTCACCCACGAGATGGCCTTCGCGCGCGACGTGGCCGACCACGTCGTCTTCATGGACGGCGGCGTCATCGTCGAGCAGGGCCCGCCCGACCAGGTCATCGGCGACCCCCAGGAAGAACGCACCAAGCTCTTCCTGCGCCGCGTCCTCGACCCCACCCACGTCGAGGTCGGGGAAGTCAGCGACTGATCTCGATCGCGTTCTGAGCCACTGGACGACCCGCGTCCCCGTCGGGGGAGGCGGGTCGTTTAGTGTGCGGGGCATGTTCGCTGTTACCGCTTCGCGGTTCGACGCAGAGAATCCGGTGGACGGGCTGACGCTGGGGGAGCGGCCCGAGCCCGAGGTGCCCGAAGGGTGGACGACGGTCGCGGTCAAGGCGACGGCGCTCAACCACCATGACCTGTGGTCGCTGAAGGGGGTCGGGCTGCGGGCGGAGCGGCTGCCGATCGTCCTCGGGTGCGACGCGGCCGGGCTGGACGAGGACGGGAACGAGGTCATCGTGCATTCGGTGATCGGCGACCCCGATCGCGGGGGCGGGGACGAGACGCTCGATCCCAAGCGGTCGCTGCTGTCGGAGGCTTACGACGGGACGTTCGCCGAGCGGGTGGTCGTTCCCCGGCGGAACCTGGTTCCCAAGCCGGCGGAGCTGTCGTTCGAGGAGGCGGCCTGCCTGCCCACGGCGTGGCTGACGGCGTATCGGATGCTGTTCGACAAGGCCGGGATCCAGCCGGGGGCGACGGTGCTGGTGCAGGGCGCCGGTGGCGGGGTCGCGACGGCGCTGATCTCGCTGGGGTCGGCCGCCGGGTTCCGGGTGTGGGCGACGAGCCGGAGCGAGGCCAAGCGCAAGCGGGCGCTGGAGCTGGGGGCCGACCAGGTCTTCGAGCCCGGGGCGCGGCTTCCCGAGCGGGTGGACGCGGTCATGGAGACCGTCGGCGAGGCGACGTGGTCGCACTCGCTGAAGTCGCTGCGGCCCGGTGGGCGGATCGTGGTCTCCGGGGCCACCAGCGGGCAGGTGCCGCCCGCGGAGCTGAACCGGGTGTTCTTCCTTCAGCTGTCGGTCGTCGGGTCGACGATGGGGACGCGGGAGCAGCTCCAGCGGCTCGCGCGGTTCCTGGTGACGACCGGGACGCGGCCGAGGATCGACCGGGTGCTGCCGCTCGACCGGGCCCGCGAGGGGTTCGCGGCGATGGCCGAGGGCGAGCTGTTCGGGAAGATCGTCTTTACGCCTTAGGGTTCTGGAAGGCTTCTTGGCGCAGGCGCTCCTTGGTCTCGTCCAGGAGCGCCTCCGCCACGGCGAGGTCGGCCTCGTCCAGGTGGGCCTTGGTGGCGCTTCTGCGGACGTCCTCGACGAAGGTGCTCAGCAGCCGTTCGAGCTTGAGGCGGGCGACGTCGTCGCGGGTGCCGGTGGCGGTGCGCCAGGCGTCCTCCCAGTTCTGCCGCCACTCCTCCTTCCACGCGTGCGTCTGCTCGCGCCAGTGCTCCATCTGGCGCTGCCACTCCTCCTTGGTGCCCTCGGTCGTCTCCTTCCAGGTGTCCTTGGCGGCCTTGTTCTGGTCGCGGACCGTGCGGGCGGCCTGGGTGAGCTCCTCGCGCAGCGAGCGGACGGTCTGCCGGACGTCCTGCTGGACCTCGCGGGCGAACTCCGAGGCGGAGGCGGAGATCTCCTCCTCCAGCTCGGCCAGCTCGTCCATCCGGCGTTCCAGCTCGGCGCGGCCCTTGTCGGTGAGGGAGTAGACCTTCTTGCCCTTGATGAGCTCGTGGGTCACCAGGCCCTCGGACTCCAGCCGGGCCAGCCGGGGGTAGATCGTGCCGGGGGAGGGCGAGTACACCCCGAGGAACCGGTCCTGGAGCAGCCGGATGACCTCGTAACCGTGGCGCGGGCTCTCCTCCAGCAGCTTGAGCAGGTACAGGCGGAGGCGGCCGTGGCCGAAGACGGGGCTCAACTCACTTCTCCATTCCGGGTGCGGTGATCTCCTCGTCGCCGGGGCGGACGAGAAGCGTGACGGCGCCGGAGACGGTGCCGACCGTCAGCTTGGCCGAGCCGTCGCCGATCGTGCCGCCCAGGGTCCGGGCGATCGAGCGGTCCTCGCGGGTCAGGCCGGGGAAGGAGCTCTCCAGCCGGCCCGCCGCGGAGTTGAGGGCGACGGCCGCGCCGGTCGTGGCGGGGACGCGCAGCGCGACCTCCCCGGAGACCGTGGTGATCTCGATCTTGCTGGAGGGGGCCAGCTCGACATCGGCGGCGATCTTGCCGCTGACGGTGCGGGCGGCCAGCGAGTCGACCAGGCCGTCGGCGAGCGAGAGGTCGCCGGAGACCGAGGCGAAGGTCAGCCGGCCGTCCAGGCCCTGGGCCTCGATCGCGCCGGAGACGGTGTTGGCGTCGACCTCGCCGGTGACGCCGTCGAGCGTGACGTCGCCGGTCCCGCTCTTGATCGAGGACCGGGCGGTGAGCCCGGTGAGGACGGCGTCGGCCGAGACCAGGTTGAGGGAGACCGGGCAGTCGTGCGGCACCATCACGGTGATCTCGGCGCGGCACACCTGCGTGCGCAGCCAGGCGAGCACGCCTTCGAGCAGCCGCTCATGGGTGACGGTGAGCATCCCGGCGTCGTGGGTGACCACCAGCGGCGGGCCCTCGATCGCGCTGATCTGGATGGACGGTCTGTCGTCGGTGGGGAGCACGGAGACGCTTCCGGCGATCAGCGTGGCCCTGAGGGCGACCACGCCGTCGAAGTCGAGGGTGGTCGGTTCTTCGATCGTCCATCGGGACATTCCGTCATGCCTTTCGTGCGGGCGCCGTCCCCACACACGATATGTCTCGTCTACGGGAAGTCAAGATGTATCGCGTTAAACCTCGTCGTCCTCGTCATCGAGCCGGGCCAGCCAGGTCGCCAGCCGCTCGACCGGCGTCTCGAACTCGGGATTGAGATCGACGAACTCGCGCAGCCGCTCGGCCAGCCAGACCAGGCTGACCTCCTCGCCGCCGCGCCGCTCGACCAGCTCCTCGATGCCCCGGTCGGTGAAGTACATGATGCGTTCTCTCGTTCTGGCGCTCGTTCTGGCACTGGTTCTGGGAAGACCGAGGGCCCCGGCGGGTGCCGGGGCCCTCGTGACGTTCGGGGCGTGGGCCCCGGCTACTTCTTGTCGCCGAAGAGGCGCGCCAACAGGGCGTCCTGCTCGGCGGCGTGCAGCTTGCCCGAGCCCACCGCGGGGGACGAGGACGCCGGGCGCGACACGCGCGACAGCTTCAGCCCCTCGATGTGGTGCGGCAGCTTGAGCGCCATGAACGGCCAGGCGCCCATGTTGGCGGGCTCGTCCTGCACCCAGACGACCTCGGTGCCGCTCGGGTACTTGGCCAGCTCGGCCTTGAGCTCGTCCACGGGCGGCGGGTAGAGGCGCTCGACCCGGACCACGGCCGTGTCGGTGGCCCCGGCCGCCTCACGCGCCGCCACCACCTCGTAGTAGATCTTGCCGGTGGTCAGCAGGACGCGCCGCACCGCCGAGGGCTCGATCGACGGGTCGCTCTCGGGGATCACCGGCTGGAACTGGCCGGAGACGATCGAGTCGACCGTCGAGGTCGCCGCCTTGAGCCGCAGCAGGTACTTGGGCGTGAAGACGATGAGCGGCTTGCCCCGGCCCGACAGCACCTGCCAGCGCAGCAGGTGGAAGTAGTTCGCCGGAGTCGTCGGGTAGACCACCGTCATGTTGTCCTGGGCGCACATCTGGAGATAACGCTCGATGCGCGCGGACGAGTGGTCGGGCCCCTGCCCCTCGTAGCCGTGCGGCAGCAGCAGCACCACGCTGGAGCGCTGGCCCCACTTCTGCTCGCCCGAGGAGATGTACTCGTCGACGATCGACTGCGCGCCGTTGGCGAAGTCGCCGAACTGCGCCTCCCACGCCACCAGCGCGTCCGGGCGCGTCATCGAGTAGCCGTACTCGAAGCCCATCGCCGCGTACTCGCTCAGCAGCGAGTCGTGGACGTAGAACTTGGAGACGCCCGAGCCGAACTGGCGCAGCGGGGAGTACTCCTCGCCCGTCTTGCGGTCGACCAGCACCGCGTGGCGCTGGCCGAAGGTGCCGCGCCGGGAGTCCTGGCCGACCAGGCGCACCGGACGGCCGTCGATGAGCAGCGACCCGAAGGCCAGCAGCTCGCCGGTGGCCCAGTCGATCGCGTTGTCCTCGATCGACTGCACGCGGCGCTGGAGGATCGGCTGGAGCCTGGGGTGGACGGTGAAGCCCTCGGGCAGGCTCAGCTGCGACTCGATGATCCGCTTGACGGTCTCGCGGCTGATCGCCGAGCCCGCCGAGGCGTGGTCGATCGGGATGCGCTCCTCGACGTCCGGCTTGACCACCGAGCCGGGCTCGGCCGGCTTCTTGACGGCCTCGCGGGTCTCGGTGAACGCCCGCTCCAGCTGGAGCTGGTAGTCGCGCAGCGCCGCCTCGGCCTCCTCGACCGTGATGTCGCCGCGGCCGATCAGCGCCTCGGTGTAGAGCTTGCGGACCGAGCGCTTGGCGTCGATCAGGTCGTACATCAGCGGCTGGGTGAACGAGGGGTTCTCGCCCTCGTTGTGGCCCCGGCGCCGGTAGCAGACCATGTCGATGACGACGTCCTTCTTGAACGTCTGCCGGTACTCGAACGCCAGCCGCGCGACCCGGGCGCACGCCTCGGGGTCGTCGCCGTTGACGTGGAAGATCGGCGCCTGGATCATCCGCGCCACGTCGGTGGAGTAGACGCTGGAGCGCGAGTACTCCGGCGAGGTGGTGAAGCCCACCTGGTTGTTGATGATGACGTGGACGGTGCCGCCGGTGCGGTACCCGCGCAGCTGCGACAGGTTGAGCGTCTCGGCCACCACGCCCTGGCCCGCGAAGGCCGCGTCGCCGTGGATCAGCACCGGCAGGACGCTGAAGCCCGCCTCACCGACGTCCAGGAGGTCCTGCTTGGCCCGCACGACGCCTTCGAGGACGGGGTCGACCGTCTCCAGGTGCGAGGGGTTGGCCACCAGCTCGGTGTGGATCTTGGAGCCGTCGTCGGCGACGAAGTCGCCCTCGGCGCCCAGGTGGTACTTCACGTCGCCCGAGCCCTGGGCGCTGCGGGGGTCGAGGTTGCCCTCGAACTCGCCGAAGATCTGCCCGTAGGACTTGCCGACGATGTTGGCCAGGACGTTCAGCCGGCCGCGGTGGGCCATGCCGATGACGACCTCGTCCAGGTGCGCCTTGGCGGCGGCGGAGATCACCGAGTCGAGCAGCGGGATGACCGACTCGCCGCCCTCGAGCGAGAAGCGCTTCTGACCGACGAACTTGGTCTGCAGGAACGTCTCGAACGCCTCGGCGTTGTTGAGGCGGCGCAGCACGTGCAGCTGCTCCTCGCGCGACGGCTTCTCGTGCGGGACCTCGACGCGCTCCTGGATCCAGGCGCGCTCTTCGGGGTCCTGGATGTGCATGTACTCGATGCCGACCGTGCGGCAGTAGGCCATGCGCAGCACGCCGAGGATCTCGCGCAGCTGCATGGTCGGCTTGCCGCCGAAGCCGCCGGTGGCGAACTCGCGCTCGAGGTCCCACAGCGTGAGGCCGTGCTTGAGGATGTCGAGGTCGGGGTGGCGGCGCTGCTTGTACTCCAGCGGGTCGGTGTCGGCCATCAGGTGGCCGCGGACCCGGTAGGCGTGGATCAGCTCGTGCACCCGGGCGACCTTGGCGACGTCGTCCTCGTGCGAGGCGGAGATGTCCTTGACCCAGCGCACCGGCTCGTACGGGATGCGCAGCGCCTCGAAGATCTCGTCGTAGAAGCCGTCCTCGCCCAGCAGCAGCGCGTGGATGCGGCGCAGGAAGTCGCCCGACTGCGCGCCCTGGATGATGCGGTGGTCGTAGGTGGAGGTCAGCGTCATGACCTTGCTGATCCCCATGCGCGACAGGGTGTCGGCCGACGCGCCCGCGAACTCGGCGGGGTACTCCATCGCGCCCACGCCGATGATCGTGCCCTGGCCGGGCATCAGGCGCGGGACGGAGTGGACCGTGCCGATCGTCCCCGGGTTGGTGAGGCTGATCGTGGTGCCCTGGAAGTCGTCCAGCGTCAGCTTGTTGCCCCGGGCCTTGCGGACGATCTCTTCGTAGGCGGCCCAGAACTGGCGGAAGTCGAGGGTGTCGGCGGCCTTGATGCTCGGCACCACCAGCTGGCGCTGGCCGTCGTCCTTCCGCAGGTCGATCGCCAGGCCGAAGTTGACGTGCTCTGGCCTGATCAGGACCGGCTTGCCGTCGACCTCGGTGAAGGCGGAGTTCATCTCCGGCATCGCCGCAAGGGCGCGCACGATCGCGAAGCCGATCAGGTGGGTGAAGGAGACCTTGCCGCCCCGGCCGCGCTTGAGATGGTTGTTGATCACGATCCGGTTGTCGATCAACAGCTTGGCCGGGACCGCGCGCACGCTGGTCGCGGTCGGCACCGCCAGGCTGGACTCCATGTTGGTCGCCGTGCGCGCCGCGACGCCGCGCAGCCGCACCTCTTCGGCGCCCTTGGGCACGGGAGGCGCGGCGGGCTTCGGCTTGGCGGCCGGGGCCTTCTCGGCGGCCTTGGGGGCCGGCGGGGGAGCCGGGGCCGGTGCCGGTGCCGAAGCGGGGGCGGCCGGGGCCGGGGCCTGGCCTGTCGGCGGAGCGGCCGTGGCGCCGTTGGCGGCCTGGGGAGCCTCGGGGGAGGCGGACGTCACGGACGGCCGGGAGTCCGGCTGGTAGTCCGCGAAGAAGTTCCACCAGGCTTCGTCAACCGAGTTGGGGTCTTCGAGGTACTTCTGGTACAGCTCGTCGACCAGCCACTCGTTGGCACCGAAATCTGTGATCTTTGGGTCGGCACTAGATTGCGACGACTCTGTCGACACGGCGGAGATCGCCCTCTTCCGCAGCTCGCAGTGGATATCTGAGACGAGTCAAGGCTACTCGCCCCCGAGTGTCACCCAGGACATGCGTCGACGCGCAACCCCCGTGACCCCCGCTAACAGGTGATCTTGCCCGATCCGGGCCCGCGTTTCAGCAGGATGGACCAACTCGCGCGATCGGCCCCGGGCCGCCGTGCGGCGAGGGGCTCGATCGCGGGAGACGACGGCGCCGCATTATGCCTGCGGGACGCCGAGCGGGCCCTCGCTGGCCTGGACGAGCACGAAGCCCTGCCCCTGGAAGGCGAGCTGCATGGCCTCGCCGCTGCCGCGGCCGATCAGGGCGCCGGCCTTGAAGGTGCGGTTGACGCCGACCTGGAGCGTGGTGCTCCACGCCACGGCGGACTGGCCGTCGGCGAAGGTCGGGGCGCGGCCGCAGTCGAGCATGACCGGGGAGCCGTGGCAGGTCAGCGCGACCCAGCCGGTGCCGGTGAGCGTGGTGTTGAACAGGCCGCCGGTCGCGATTCCGGCGCCCTGGACGCGCTGGATGTCGGACTGGAGGTGGGCGTCGTAGGCCAGGATGTTGGAGCCGTTGACGGTGATGCCCTCGTTCTCCAGGTAGAACAGGTGGACGTCGTCGGCGTTGTTGGCCAGGAACAGCAGGCCCTGGCCCTTGACCCGCATCGTGGGCACGCCCTCGCCGGTCATCTGCTTCTTGATGAACTTGCCGATGCCGCCGGAGCCCTCGTAGTCGAACTCCATCTGGCCCTGGAAGGCGACCATGGAGCCCTGGCGGGCCAGGACGTCACCGTTGAGGTGGACGCGGAGCATCTTGGAGTTCTGCGAGGCGAAGTGGCCGGGGAGCTGCTGGCCCTGCTCCATGTTGCCGAAGAACGAACTGCGCATTTCTGGGACCTTCCTGTCCTGATCCAAGGGGTTTTAGCGGAGTCGATCAGCCAGCCTAGCGGCGGGATCAGACGTCCGAGGGGAGAGGGCGTCCGTGCGGGGCGGTCCAGTCCACGATCGGCCCCTTGGGCACCACCCGGGACGGATTGATGGCCGGGTGGGTCATGTAGTAGTGCCGCTTGATCTGGTCGAAGTCGGTCGTCCCGCCGAAGGCCGGGTGCGAGTAGAGGTCGCGCGCGTAGTCCCAGAGGTTGGGGTAGTCGACCAGGCGGCGCAGGTTGCACTTGAAGTGCCCGTGGTACACGGCGTCGAAGCGGGCCAGGGTCGGGTAGAGGCGGACGTCGGCCTCGGTGATCGCGTCGCCGAGGAGGTAGCGCCGTCCGGCCAGCCGCTCCTCCAGGCGGTCGAGGGTGGCGAACAGCGCGTCGACGGCCTCCTCGTAGACGGCCTGCTCGGTGGCGATGCCGGCCTTGTAGACGCCGTTGTTGACCGTCGCGTAGACCAGCTCGTTCAGCGCGTCGATCTCGGGACGGAGCTTCTCGGGATACAGGTCGGGCGCGCCGGGTGCGTGGAAGGCCGCGAACTCCGTCTCCATCATCAGGGTGATCCTGGGGAAGTCGTTGGTCACCAGCCGTCCGGTGACCGAGTCCCAGACGCAGGGGACGGTGTAGCGGCCCTCGAAGGAGGGGTCGGCGGCCAGGTAGAGCTCGGAGATGAACTCGGCGCCGGTGACCGGGTCGCCCCCGGGGAAGCGCCAGCCGCGCTCGTCGCGGATCGGGTCGACGACGCCGACGCTGATCGCGTCCTCAAGCCCGAGCAGCCGCCGGACGATCAGGGTGCGCTGCGCCCAGGGGCAGGCGTAGCAGACCAGCAGCCGGTACCGGCCCGGCTCGGCGCGCAGGCCGCTGGAGCCGTCGGCGGTGATCTCCTCGGTGAAGCGGTTGGCCTGCCGGACGAACCGGCCGCCCGCGATCTCCTGCTCGGTCATCGGCCGCACGCACCCTCCGGCCGTCGGCGTCGACGGCGTCCTCGTCGCTGTCGCCCCATCGTCGCACGGCCCTTCGCAAGCCCACCGGGGGCCGGAGCCGAGCGAGATTCGGTTTAGTGGTACCACTAAGTAACCCTTCGGTGATTACCTAGGGGCGTAGTCGGTGACAGGTAAGGAGAACAGGATGTCGGAACTGCGCTATGACGGCCGCGTCGCCGTGGTGACGGGTGCGGGCCACGGTCTCGGCCGGCAGCACGCGCTGGAGCTCGCCTCGCGCGGCGCCAAGGTCGTGGTGAACGACCTGGGCGGCGACCGCACCGGCGCGGGCGCGTCCGCGGGCCCCGCCCAGGACGTCGTGGACGAGATCACCAAGAACGGCGGCGAGGCCGTCGCCAACCCCGACAACGTCGCGACCCCCGAGGGCGCGCAGGCCATCGTCAAGACGGCGCTCGACACCTTCGGCAAGGTCGACATCGTCATCAACAACGCGGGCATCCTGCGCGACAAGTCGTTCAAGAACATGTCGGTCGAGGAGTTCGACTCGGTCATCGCGGTGCACCTGCGCGGGTCGTTCCTGGTGTCGAGCGCGGCCTGGCCGCATCTGCGCGAGCAGGGCTTCGGCCGCATCGTCAACACCTCCTCGCCCGCGGGCCTGTTCGGCAACTTCGGCCAGGCCAACTACGCCACGGCCAAGATGGGCCTGGTCGGCTTCACCAAGACCCTCGCGCAGGAGGGCGCCAAGTACGACATCAAGGCCAACGCGATCGCCCCGGTGGCGTGGACGCGGATGACCGAGGACCTCCTCCCCGCCGACTTCGCCGACAAGCTCGGCGTCGACCAGGTCACCCCGCTGGTGGCCTACCTCGCGCACGAGAGCCTGGCGGACTCCGGCGAGGTCTACACCGTCGGCGGCGGCCGCATCGCCCGGATCTTCGTGGCCGAGGGCCCGGGCTACGGGCAGAAGGAGACCCTCACGGTCGAGTCCGTCCGCGACAACTGGGCCGCGATCAACGCCGACTCCCCGACCACGGTCTACAAGAACCTCGGCGAGCAGATGGGCCCGCTGATCCAGCAGCTCACCTCCTGATGGACGACCTGGCGCTCGACCAGCGGGACGGGGTGCTGACCGTCACCCTGTCCCGTCCGGAGCGTCTCAACGCGGTCACCCGGCCGATGACCGAGGAGCTGCACGACGTCCTGAACGGCCTGATGCGCGACTCCGGCACCCGGGTGGTCGTGCTGACCGGCGAGGGGCGTGGTTTCTGCTCGGGCATGGACCTCCAGGACGGCGACGGCGACTCCGGCCAGGGGCGGGCCGAACGGATCTACGGCGGCATCTCCCGGGGGGCCGAGGTGACCGCGCGGCTTCGGGAGATCCCCCAGCCGGTCATCGCCGCGCTGCACGGCCCCGTCGCGGGCATGGGCGTCTCGTGGGCGCTGGCCTGCGATCTGCGGGTGGCCGATCCGACGACCCGCTTCGTCGTCCCGTTCGTCGATCTCGGCCTCTCGGCGGGCGACTGCGGCCTGTCGTGGCTGCTGCCGCGCCTGGTCGGCCCGGCCAAAGCGGCCGAGATCTCCTATCGCGCCCGGCGCCTGGACCTCGACCGCCTGGACGAGCTCGGCCTGATCACCGAGCGGGCCGCCGAGGGCGCGGACCTGGACGCCGCCCACGCGCTCGCCACGGAGCTGCTCACCAAGTCCCCCTACGGCCTCCGCAGGACCAAGGAACTGCTCAACCTGTCACTGGACGCCCCCGGCCTGCGGCAGCAACTCATGGCCGAGACGGCCGTCCAGACCCTGGCCTTCTTCACCGAAGACCTCAAGGAGGGCATGACCGCCTCCATACAGAAGCGCCCCCCACGCTTCAAGGACCGCTGACCAGCCGCCACCCCGCGACAACCCCGGCCATGCGCGCGATTGCGTTAATGAGCGGGGAAGCGAGCCGAAGGCGAATGCTTCCCCGGCGAGATCGCGAAGCGATGCAGCAATCGCCAAATCGTGGTCACGTAGCGAGCCGCCAGGCGAGCGAAGTGGGCCAGGATTTCAAGACAGGGCAGCGGCCAGGGCCTCGACGTAGCGGAGCGCGGCCAGCCTGGCCAGGGCCGGGTGGGCGCCCAGGGGGGCCGAGTGGTGGGCGCCCACGTGGGACGCCGCGGCGGGCAGGTGCTCGGCGCCCATCTCGGGTCCGATCAGGTGCGGCGCGACCGCGAGCCGGGTGGCCCCGGACGCGCGCAGCTGGGCGGCCGCGGCCTCCAGGGCCGAGGGGTCGTCGAGCCGCGCGGTGAAGACCGGCGAGGCCAGCCGGGAGGCCAGCAGGACGCTGGTGATCTCGGCCTGGCGGACGGCGGCGCCGTCGCCGGGCGTGACCACGATCACACCGGTGGCCGCCGTGATCATCGTCATGGTGCGGATGCGGTCGGCCCTGGCCAGCCCCGCCTCGGCGAGGCGGTCGTGCAGGGCCTCGGCGATCAGCGGGTGCGGGCCGAGCGGCTCGGCCGCGACGGCGGGTACCGGCGCCTGCGACACGATCGCGCGCACCGACGCCTCGGCGATCGGGTCGGGGCCGGTGACCAGCGGGACCACCACGGCCGCGGGCTCGTCGGCCCGCTGCTGCCGCAGTCCGCCCAGGACCCCGCTCAGATGGCCTTCGGCGCCCTCGGTGTAGGCGAGCACGGCCGGCTGGCCGGTGTTCTCGTGCTCGATCATCTGGGAGAGCTCGTCGGGCACGGCGCCGGACCGTCCCGCGGGTCCGGGGACGGCGAGGACCAGCGTGGGGGAGCCGGGGGGTAGCAGGAACGATTCGTCGCCGCGGTGGCGGCCGCCCCTGAGGGTGCGGCTGCGCCGTGACGGCAGTGCCTCGGATGCCTGGCTATCGGGACTCACGGCGGGAATCGTAACCCCGTTACAGCACCGGATGAGCTCCAAAGCGAACCTCGGGCCGGATAAATCCCCCTGAACGGGACAGGAATCCGGCAAATTGGACCAAAATGCAAAGATCTCATGGGGTCCGGCGGGGGCGGCCTTTATGATCGTCCGACATCTACCAGGACCTGAACGAGCAGGGTACGGCCGATGAGCCGGACGAGGAGAACCGATGAAGAACCGTGGCGCGGCAGGCGGAGGGCGTCGCCCGACCCGCGACGCCGCCCCCCGGGGCGCGGTGCCTCCGGCCTTGCGCGGGGGCGGCGCGGGGCCGCCCGTGCGCGCGGTCTCGGCGCTGGTCACAAGGGTCGGGGCGCGGCCAGGCGCGGGATCCCGGTTCGGGTGAGCGAGGTTCGGCGTAGTAGGCTCCCGCAGGCCCCCGTATACCCCGCATCGGGAGGTTTCCCCCGAATGTGCCCCCCTGCCTTCGTCTCTCCCGTCCGCGCGGCCCGGGCGCAGTGATCGCGATGCCGCGCCTGTCGTCCATCCGCACGAGGATCAGCGTCCTGATCCTCGTGCCGCTGCTGTCCCTGGTGGCCCTGTGGGTCTTCGTGACGATCGTCTCTTTCGGAGACGTGAACCAGCTGCGGCAGGGCGGGATGTTCCGGGAGAAGGCGGTGGAGCCGTCCCACGAGCTCCTGGACGGCCTGCAGAAGGAGCGGCGGCTCTCGCTGGCCCATCTGGGCGGCGTCCCCACGGCCGACCGGGCCGCGCTGGACGCGCAGCGCCGCAGCACCGACGCCGCCCGCGAGACCGTGCGCCGCAACAGCCGCGACGCGGGCCTGCGCCGCCTGGTCAGGCCCGTGGTCCGGCAGCGGCTCGACGACCTGGTGGGCCACATCGCCGCGCTCGACGGGGTGCGCAGGACGGTCGACCAGAGGGGCGTCGACCGCGCCCGCGTCCTGCAGGAGTACTCGGGCATCATCGACGCGGGTTTCGCGTTCTACAACGTCATCACTCCCCGCAACGGGCACGTCACCTCCGACGTCCGGCTCAACACCTCCCTGGCCCGGGCCCGCGAGTACCTGTCCCGCGAGGACGCGCTGCTGACCGGCGCGCTCGGGACGGGACGGCTGACCGCCTTCGAGCGCGGCCAGTTCACCCAGCTCGTCGGGGCGCAGCGGTACCAGTTCTCCGACGCCGCCCCGAGCCTGGGCGGCGACGACCTGGCCCAGTACCAGCGGCTCGTGGCGTCCTCCGAATTCATCCGGCTGCGGATGCTCGAAGACCGGACCATGCGCTCGGTGGAGCGCCCCGTCCCGGCGCACCGTCCGGGCAAGGACCGGGGCGCGCAGGCCAACCGCGTCCCGTCCAACGCCGCGCCGGTCGACGCCGCCGCCTGGCGCGCCGCCGTCGACTCGGTCGGCGGCCGCCTGCTGGCGTTCGAGAGGAACGTGGCCGTCGGCACCTCCGAGCGGGCCGAGGGCATCGCGCGCGACCTCCTGCTGCGGCTGCTCCTGGCGGGCGGGCTCGGCCTGCTGGCGATCGTGCTGTCGGCCTTCATCGGCGTCCGGCTGGCGCGCGGCCTGCTGCGCGAGTGCCGCACGCTGGCCGCCCGCGTGGTCGACTTCACCCAGCGGCGGCTTCCGCTGCTGTCGGCGCAGGTCCGCGACGGCCGCCCGATCAGCCCCGGCGACGACGACCCCGAGGGCCGGTACCGCATCGACGAGATCCGGCAGATCTCCGAGTCGTTCACCCGTGCCCGCGAGGCGGTGATCGAGGCCGCCGCCGGCGAGCTCGCCGCCCGCAACGGGCTCAGCGAGGTCTTCGTCAACCTGGCCCGGCGCAGCCAGGCCCTGCTGCACCGCCAGCTCGGCCTGCTGGACGCCATGGAGCGCCGCACCGAAGACCCCGCCGAGCTCGGCGACCTGTTCCGGCTCGACCATCTGGCCACGCGCATGCGCCGCCACGCCGAGGGCCTGGTCATCCTGGCCGGACGGCCCGCCGGACGCGGCTGGCGGCGTCCCGTGCCCGCCGTCGACGTGGTGCGCGGCGCGGTCGCCGAGGTCGAGGACTACCCCAGGGTCCGCGTCGCGCCGCTGCCCCGGCTGGCCGTGCACGGCGCCGCCGTCGCCGACCTCATCCATCTGCTCGCCGAGATCGTCGAGAACGCCACCGCTTTCTCCCCGCCCGGGTCGCCGGTACGGGTCAGCGGCCACGAGGTCGGGCACGGCTTCGCGCTGGAGATCGAGGACCGCGGCCTCGGGATGACCGACGAGGAACTGGGGGCCGCCAACCGGCGGCTGGCCGACCCGCCCGACTTCGACCCGTCCGACAGCGCGCGGCTCGGCCTGTTCGTCGTCGCGCGGCTGGCCCGCAGGCACGGCGTCACGGTCACGCTGCGGCGGTCGCCCTACGGCGGCACGACCGCGATCGCGCTGATCCCGGGCTCGCTGGTCACCGACCTCCCCGAGCCCGAGCCCGCCGGGATCCGCCTGGTCACGGGCCCGCAACGCGCGCTCGCCCCGGCACGCGAGGGGACGGCGCCCGCGGCCTCGTCCGGGTCCGTCCGGCTGGTGGCCGAGCCCGAACCGGAACCCGAGCCCGAGGCGCCTCCCGCTCCCGAACCGGACGGCGACCTCGGGGGCCTGCCCAGGCGCAGGCGGCAGACCCACCTCGCGCCCCAGCTCGCCGCCAAGGTCGACGCGGACATGGCGGCGGCCGAAGGCACGGCGGCCGAGCCGGACGGCGATGAGGCGCGTACCCCAGAGAACATGGCCTCGAAGATTTCCACCATGCAGCGCGGCTGGCAGCGCGGGCGTGGCGAGGCCGAGCAGAGCCAGCACGAGAACAGGGAAGAGGGGGACGACACTCCATGACTTACCCGCAGCACGCCGGCCACGAGAGCGGCGGCGGAGGCGGCGGCGACCTGAACTGGCTGCTCGACAGCCTGGTGCAGCGGGTCGCCCAGGTCCAGAACGCGGTGGTCCTGTCGAGCGACGGCCTTCGCATCGCCGCCTCCAGCGGTCTCGGCGTCGAGAGCTCCGACCATCTGTCGGCCGTGGCCGCCAGCTTCCAGAGCCTGGCCAGGGGCGCGGGGGAGACCTTCGGCGGCGGCGCCGTCCGGCAGACGATCGTGGAGATGGAGAACGCCTTCCTCTTCGTCACCGCCGCCGGGCGCGGCGCCTGCCTGGCCGTCCTGGCCGACGCTGACGCCGATCTCGGGATGATCGCCTACGAGATGGCGATGCTGGTCACTCGGGTCGGCCAGCACCTGTCGGCCAACCCGCGCGTCCCCTCGGCGGGCCCGGGGGGCTTCTGAGGTGCACGAGTCACTGGAGCCGGAGACGCCGGAGCCCGAGGCCGCCGCGGCCTCGGGGCCGGACGCCCCCGGCTGGCTCGACGAGGACGCCGGGCCCGTGGTCCGGCCGTACGCGCTCACCGGCGGGCGCACCCACTACCGGGGGGACGAGTTCGACCTCGTCGCCCTGATCATCACCCGGGACGACGTGCCCGCCGACGAGGACGGCTCCCGCGCCCGCAAGTGGGAGCCGGAGCCCGAACATGAAATGATCTTGAGTCTGTGCCGCAATCCACTCACGGTGGTCGAGATCGCCGCCGAGCTCGAACTTCCGCTCGGCGTCGTCCGGGTCCTGCTGGGCGACCTCCTCGACCACTCCTTCATCCAGGTCCGCCGCCCCGCGCCGGTGGCTCAGTTCCCCGGCGAGCGGGTACTCAAGGAAGTGATCGATGGAATCCGTGCGCTCTGAACCCGGTGCCCCCAAGGGGCACGATTCGGCGCTGACCGTCAAGCTCCTGGTCGCCGGTGGCTTTGGCGTCGGCAAGTCCACGCTGGTCAGCGCGGTGAGCGAGATCCGTCCCGTCCAGACCGACGAGGCGCTGACCGAGCGAAGCGTCGGCATCGACGACACCAGCCATGTGGCGAACAAGACCACCACCACGGTCGCGATGGACTTCGGCCGCATCACCCTGCCCAACGGGCTGGTGCTGTTCGTGTTCGGCACCCCCGGGCAGGACCGGTTCTGGTTCATGTGGGACGAGCTGGCCAAGGGGGCGATGGGCGCGGTCGTGCTCGTCGACACCCGGCGGCTGGCCGACTGCTTCGCCTCGGTCGACTACTTCGAGCGCCGGGGCGTGCCGTTCATCATCGGCGTCAACCGGTTCGACGGGGCCGGACGGCACACGCCCGACCAGGTGCGCGCCGCGCTGGACCTGTCCGCCGACATCCCGGTGATCGACTGCGACGTCCGCGACCGCGAGTCGGCCAAGCAGATCCTGATCTCGCTGGTCGAGCACATCATGCGGACGATGAGCAAGGGCAACACCTCGGGGGCCCTGACCCACTGAGGCCGCGGGGAGACGGCTGACTTTGTCCTCTGAGTGAGGAAAGTTCGGAAGATCTAGGGAAAAGGTCTTCTCAACGCGGCGAAAGCCGGTTACGTTCGCGTCATACCCGATTCCCGAGGGGATGGCGTGATGCGGATGTCGGCGAGCCGACCCGAGAACGTGCACCAGGCACGCCTGCTGCGCCTGCTGCGCGACGAGGGGCCGCGCTCGCGCGCCGAACTGGGCGACGTCGTCCACCTGTCCCGCTCCAAGCTCGCCGTCGAGCTCGACCGGCTGGCCGAGCTCGGCCTGGTCGAGACCGCCGGTCTCGCCGCCTCGCGGGGCGGCCGCCGGTCGAGCGTCGTCCGGCTCGCCCCCGGGCTCCGCTTCGTCGCCTTCGACATCGGCGCCACCTCGATCGACGTGGCCGTCACCAACGGCGAGCTGGAGGTCCTCGGGCACGTCTCCGAGGACTGCGACGTCCGGCAGGGCGCGACCGTCGTGCTCGACCGGGCGCTCGACCTGCTGGGCAAGCTGCGCGACGAGGGCCTGCTCCCGAGCGTGCACGGCACCGGGATCGGCGTCCCCGGCCCGGTCAGCTTCCGCGACGGGATGCCGGTCGTCCCGCCGATCATGCCGGGGTGGGACCGCTTCCCCGTCCGGGACGCCATCAGCCAGGAGCTGGGCTGCCCGGTCCGGGTCGACAACGACGTCAACATCATGGCGCTGGGCGAGCTGCACGCGGGCCTGGCCAGCGGCGTCGACGACTTCCTGCTGGTCAAGATAGGGACGGGCATCGGCTGCGGCATCGTCGCCGGAGGGGCCATCCACAGGGGCGTCTCCGGCAGCGCCGGGGACATCGGCCACATCCGCGTCGACGAGGCCGGGCCGATGTGCGCCTGCGGCAACACCGGCTGCCTCGAGGCGTACTTCGGTGGCGCTGCGCTCGCCCGCGACGCCACCGCCGCCGCCCGCGACGGCAGCTCGCCGCAGCTCGCCCTGCTCCTGGCCGACCGCGCGGAGCTGACCGCGCGCGACGTGGCCGAGGCCGCCGCCGCGGGAGACGCGGTCGCCGTCCGGCTCGTGCGCGAGGGCGGCCGCAACGTCGGCCAGGTGCTGGCCGGGCTGGTCAGCTTCTTCAACCCCGGCCTGGTGATCGTCGCGGGCGGGGTGGCCGGGCTCGGCCACACCCTGCTCGCCGAGATCCGCGGCGTCGTCTACCGCCGGTCGCCCCCGCTGGCGACCGGCAACCTCCCGATCGTGCTGTCCGAGCTGGCCGGCCAGGCCGGCGTGATCGGCGCGGCACGCCTCATCAGCGACCACGTGTTCACCGACGCCTGAGCGAGGAGGCCCCCGTGGGCCAGGTGCACGGCAGCCCCCACCCGCTCCTGCGGATGCGGGGGATCGTCAAGCGGTTCCCGGGCGTGCGCGCCCTCGACGGCGTCGATCTCGACGTCCGGGCGGGGGAGGTGCACTGCCTGCTCGGTCAGAACGGGGCGGGCAAGTCCACCCTGATCAAGGTGCTGGCCGGGGCGCACCGTCCGGACGAGGGCGAGATCCTGCTCGACGGGAAACCGCTGCGGCTCCCCGACCCGCACGCCGCGACCCGGGCGGGCATCGCCACCATCCACCAGGAGCTCGACCTGGTCGACGGCCTGTCGGTGGCCGACAACATCTTCCTCGGCCACGAGCGGGCCAGGCTCGGCTTCACCCGCCGTGCCGAGGGGGAGCGCCGCGCCCGCGAGCTGCTGGCCGGACTCGGCCACGGCGAGATCCCGCCCCGCCGCGAGGCCGGACGGCTGCCCGCCGCCGGACGCCAGGTGGTCAGCATGGCCCGGGCCCTGTCCCACGACGCGCGCCTGATCGTGATGGACGAGCCGTCCGCCGCGCTCGCGCACGACGAGGTCTCCGGCCTCTTCCGGATCATCCGCGAGCTCACCGCGTCCGGCGTCGCGGTCGTCTACATCTCGCACCGCCTGGAGGAGATCCGCGAGATCGGCGACCGGGTGACCGTCCTGAAGGACGGCCGCTCCGTCGCCGGCGGCCTGCCCGCACGCACCACGCCGACGTCCGAGGTCGTCGCGCTGATGACCGGACGCGAGCTGGAGCACGCGTTCCCCGACCGGCCCCCGCCCGCCGACGATCGCCCCGAGATCCTGCGGGTCGAGGGGCTGTCGCTCGCGGGCGCGTTCGAGGACGTCTCGTTCTCCGTCCGGGCGGGCGAGATCGTCGGCCTGGCCGGGCTCGTCGGCGCGGGACGGTCGGAGATCCTGGAGACGGTGTACGGCGCGCGGCGTCCCACCCGGGGACGGGTGCTGATGGACGGCAAGCCCGTCCGTCCCGGGGACACGCAAGTGGCCGTCCGGCGCGGCATGGGCCTGGCTCCCGAGGAACGCAAGAGCCAGGCGCTGCTGCTGAACGAGAGCGTCGCGGCCAACATCAGCCTCGCGGGAATGGGGCGGTACGCCCGGTTCGGCTGGTTCGACCGGACGCGCGAGCGCGCGGACGCCCGCGCCCAGATCAAGGCGCTCGACATCCGCCCGCCCGACCCCGCCCGCGCCGTCCGGACCCTCTCGGGCGGCAACCAGCAGAAGGTCGTCCTGGCCCGCTGGCTGCTGAACGGGCGGCGGCTGCTGATCCTGGACGAGCCCACCCGGGGAGTGGACGTCGGAGCCAGAGCCGAACTCTACGGACTGGTCAGGACGCTGGCCGACCAGGGCATCGCCGTGCTGCTGGTCTCCAGCGAGGTGCCCGAGGTGCTCGGGCTGGCCGACCGCGTGCTGGTCCTGCGCGAGGGCCGCGTCGTCCACCAGGGCGACGCCGCGGAC
This sequence comes from Spirillospora sp. CA-294931, assembly GCF_050946795.1. Lineage (GTDB taxonomy): Bacteria > Actinomycetota > Actinomycetes > Streptosporangiales > Streptosporangiaceae > Spirillospora. The sequence continues at coordinate 7,094,642 of NZ_CP192006.1, read as the reverse complement.
CTCGGCGAGCACGAGGTCCTTGAGATGATCATGGAAGGCGGCGCCCGATGACCGACACCTCGCTGAAGCAGGCGATCGCCAGGGCGCGGCCCGGGTCCGGAGGGCACGGCGAGATCCGGCACCTCGGCCTGGTGGCCGCGCTCGGGCTGCTGGCCCTGGTCGGCGTGCTGACCGAGCCCGACAACTTCGCCACCTCGGGCAACATGGTCGGCATCCTCGCGCTGGCGTCCACGATCGGCGTCATCACCGTCGGCATGACCTTCGTGATCATCGGCGGCGGCATCGACCTGTCGGTCGGCGCGCTGATGGCGCTGGCCTCGGTCTGGGCCACCACCGTGGCCACCCAGTCGTACGGGCCGGCCGTCATGGTGATCTGCGCGCTGCTCGTCGGCACCGGCGCCGGGCTGGTCAACGGGCTGCTCATCTCCTACGGGCGCCTCGTCCCGTTCATCGCCACCCTCGCGATGCTCGTGGCCGCCCGGGGCCTCGCCCAGCGCATGTCGGACCGCAAGACCCAGCTCGTCCGGCCGGAGAACGACGCCATCGAGGCCCTGTCGACCACCAAGGTCGCCGGGCTCCCGCTGGTGGTGTTCATCTTCGCCGCCGTGGCCGCCGCCGGATGGGTGCTGCTCAACCGCACCACCTTCGGCCGCCGGACGTTCGCCGTCGGCGGCAACCCCGAGGCGGCCCGGCTGGCGGGCATCAACGTCCGGCGCCACACCCTGGCCCTGTACGGGCTGTCCGGACTCTGCTGCGGCATCGCCGCGATCATCATCATGGCGCGGACCACCACCGGGTCCAGCACCCACGGCGACCTGTACGAACTGGACGCCATCGCCGCGGTCATCATCGGCGGCACCCTGCTCACCGGCGGCCGGGGCACGCTGGCCGGATCGATCCTCGGCGTCCTGGTCTTCACCCTCATCACCAACCTGTTCATCCTGAACGGGCTCCAGACCAGCGACCAGCTCATCGCCAAGGGCGCGATCATCGTCGCCGCCGTCCTGCTGCAGCGCCGCGGCCTGCGCTCACCCCTCTGACCCGCCCGCAACCACCCCCGCACTGGAGCACGCCATGCACGAGCGAAGCAGCCGTCCCAGCCGCCGAGGACTCCTCACCGGAGGCGCCGCGATCGCCGCGGGCACCCTCGCCGCCGCCTGCACGAGCAACGACGAGAAGAACCCGGCGCCCGCCGCCGTCGCGGCCAACGGCGGCGACAACGACAAGCCCGGCAAGAAGGTGACCATCGGGTTCTCCGCGCCCGCCGCCGACCACGGCTGGATCGCCGCCATCACCAAGAACGCCCAGGCCCAGGCCAAGCGGTACTCCGACGTCACCTTCAAGCCCGTCGAGCCGACCAACGACATCAACCAGCAGATCTCGGCCGTCGAGTCGCTCATCTCGGCCAAGGTCGACGTCCTGATCCTGCTGCCCAACGACGGCGGGCAGCTCAACCAGGTCGCCCGCAAGGCGATGGACGCCGGTATTCCCGTCGTCAACCTCGACCGCGTCTTCCCCGACAAGCTCTCCTACCGGACGTGGATCGGCGGCGACAACTACGGCATGGGCGTGGCCGCGGGCCACTACGTCGGCAAGAAGCTCAAGCAGAAGGGCGTCGCCAAGCCCGTCATCCTGGAGATCCAGGGCATCGCCACCCTGCCGCTCACCCAGGACCGCAGCAAGGGCTTCGCCGACGCGCTCAAGAGCTACGGTTTCACCGTGACCGCCCGCCAGGACGCCAAGTTCACCGTGGAGTCCGGCAACCAGGTCGCCGGGAACCTCCTCCAGGCCCACAAGAAGATCGACGCCCTGTGGAACCAGGACGACGACCAGGGCGTGGGCGTCCTGGCCGCGATCAAGCAGGCGGGACGCAAGGAGTTCTTCATGGTCGGCGCCGCGGGCTCGGCCAACGCCATGCGCGAGATCCAGGGCGGCAAGAGCGTCCTCGAGGCCACCGTCACCTACAGCCCGACCATGGCCGGATCGGCGCTGCGCGCCGCGCGGCTGCTGGCCCAGGGCAAGGGCATGAGCGACCTGGTCGAGCTCCAGGTCCCCCAATCGATCACGCTCGCGTCCGAGACCGTCGACCGGCAGAACGTCGCACGCTACCTGCCGCTCGGCTTCGAATCCTGAGGGGGAGCTCTATGACGACGGTCGGGGTCGGGCTCATCGGCCACGCCTTCATGGGCCGCGCGCACTCGCAGGCCTGGCGCAACGTCGGCGCCTTCTTCGAACCGGAGCTCACCCCGCTGATGACCGCGCTGGCGGGCCGCTCGGCCGAGCGCACCGCGCGGGCCGCCCGCGCGCTCGGCTGGGCGTCCGCCGAGACGGACTGGAAGGCGCTGCTGCGCCGCGACGACGTCCAGCTGATCGACATCTGCACGCCCGGCGACGGCCACGCCGAGATCGCCATCGCCGCGCTGGACGCGGGCAAGCACGTCCTGTGCGAGAAGCCGCTGGCCAACACCGTCGCGGAGGCCGAGGCCATGACCGACGCCGCCGACCGCGCCGCCGCCAAGGGCATCGTGGCGATGGTCGGGTTCAACTACCGCAGAATCCCGGCGATCGCCCTCGCCAGGAACCTGGTGGCCCAAGGGCGCCTCGGAACCGTCCGCCACATCCGCGCCCAATACCTCCAGGACTGGCTGACCGACCCCGAGGCCCCCTGGACCTGGCGCATGGACCGCGAGCGCGCCGGCTCCGGAGCCCTCGGCGACATCGGCGCCCACATCGTCGACGCCGCCCAGTTCATCACCGGCGACACCCTCACCGAGGTCTCCGGAACGCTCCACACCTTCACCGGAACGCGCCCCCACCCCGACGGCAGGAAGCCCGTCACCGTGGACGACTCGGCCATCTTCACCGCCCGCACCGCAGGGGGAGCCCTGGCCACCTTCGAAGCCACCCGCCTGGCCACCGGACGCAAGAACGCCCTGCGCATCGAGATCTCCGGCACCACCGGCGCGCTGGCGTTCGACCTCGAAGCCCTCAACGAACTCTGGCTCCTGGACGACCACGACACCACGGCCGGTTTCCGCCGCATCCTCGTCACCGAACCCGACCACCCCTACGCCGGAGCCTGGTGGCCCCCCGGCCACCTCCTCGGCTACGAGCACACCTTCACCCACCAGGCGGCCGACCTCCTGAACGCGATCGCGAACCGGAGCGCACCGTCCCCGTCCTTCGCCGACGGCCTCCAGGTCCAGCGGGTCCTGGCCGCCGTCCAGCAGAGCGCGGCCGCCCAGAGCACCTGGACGCCGATCCGATGAGACCCATCACCCTGTTCACCGGACAGTGGGCCGACCTCCCCTTCGACGAGGTCTGCCGCCTCGCCTCGGGCTGGGGCTACGACGGACTGGAGATCGCCTGCTGGGGCGACCACTTCGACGTCCGCCGGGCCCTGGCCGAAGAGGACTACGTCGCCCGCAAACTCGCGACCCTCGCCAAGCACGACCTGAAGGTCTGGGCGATCTCCAACCACCTCGTCGGCCAGGCCGTCTGCGACCACCCCGTCGACGAGCGCCACCAGGCGATCCTCCCGCCGCACATCTGGGGCGACGGCGACCCCGAAGGCGTCCGCACCCGCGCCGCCCAGGAGATGAAGGACACCGCCCGCGCCGCCGCCCGCCTCGGCGTCCAAACCGTCGTGGGTTTCACCGGCTCATCCATCTGGCACACCGTCGCGATGTTCCCGCCCGTCCCCGAATCCATGATCGAGCGCGGCTACGCCGACTTCGCCGACCGCTGGAACCCCATCCTGGACGTCTTCGACGCGTCCGGCGTCCGCTTCGCCCACGAGGTCCACCCGAGCGAGATCGCCTACGACTACTGGACGACCGTCCGCACCCTCGAAGCCATCGGGCACCGTCCCGCCTTCGGCCTCAACTGGGACCCGTCCCACTTCGTCTGGCAGGACATCGACCCGGTCAACTTCCTCTACGACTTCCGCGACCGCATCTACCACGTCGACTGCAAGGACACGAAGGTCCGCGTCGGCGACGGCAGGCGAGGCCGCCTCGGTTCCCACCTGCCCTGGGCCGACCTCCGCCGCGGCTGGGACTTCATCTCCACAGGCCGCGGCGACGTCCCCTGGGAGGACTGCTTCCGCGCCCTCAACGCCATCTCCTATGAGGGCCCGATCTCCATCGAATGGGAGGACGCGGGCATGGACCGCCTCCAGGGAGCCCCCGAAGCACTCGCCTTCGTCCGCTCCCTGGTGTCCATCACCCCTCCCACCAGCACTTTCGACGCCGCCTTCGAGCGTTGAACGCCCGTTGATCGGTTGTTGATCGGGCCCCGCCATAGTGGTTCTCGCACGGTTCGCCAGACGGCGACGCGGGCGCGTGGAGATCGCGGGGGTCTCCAGGCGCCCGTGCCGTGGGCGGGCCGTGCCGCTTGCGCGGCCGGGTGGTCGGGTTCGGGGGGATCTCGACCACCCGCCGCCAGGCAAGACGCTCCATCGCGTCCATGACACCTTGTCAAATTCGGGTCAATTCCGCCATGCTGCTGGCTGGCCGAGATCACCACGACCCGGGACCGCGATGACCATCAATGGCTGGGACCTCGACGTCCCCGGCGTCCAAGGCGTCCTCAGGCGCACCGCCACGGACTACGAGCCCATCGCCGAGACCATGAAGTCCTTCCCCGACACCTGCGAGAACGCGATCATGTTCTCCGGAAGCGACCTGGTCGGCAAGGCCCTCTCCGACTTCGCCCAGCACGAGGCCAAGGCCCTGGTAACGCTCTACGCCCGAGTGGCCAACTGCATCACCGGCGCCTCAAAGGCCACGAACGCCTACCTGGCGGCCGACAGGGCCATGGCAGAAACCGCCATGCGAAGCGCAAGCGCCGCCCCCGACATCAAGCGCCTCCTCAAACAATGATCGTCCCCGACGCGATCCTGGAGATCGCCGCCAAGGCCGACCCCGACGCCCTGGAAGACCAGGCCCGCGAGCTCCAAAGCTCCGGCGGCTCCATCCGCTCTGCGGGCGTCCAAATCGACCGCACCTGGCAGGGCCTCTCAACCGTCTACCGAGCCCCAGAAGCAACCGACCTCCTAGCGGCGACGGCCCCCATCAAAACCGCCGCCCAAACCGCAGAAACCGAACTGAACCGCGCAGCCATAGCCCTGGTCCACTACGCCCAGGAAGTCCGCGCGATCAAGGCCAGACTCAAAACCCTCCACACCGAAGCCAGGACCGTCGTCGCCAAGGCCGACGCCATGGGCCCCGAAAAGTTCGAAGAGGACGACGACCTCCAGCAGCAGAACGACTCCCTGATCAACCAGGTCAACGCCCTGGCAATGGCGTTCCAGGCCGCCCAGGAAAAATGCGCCCGAGCCATCTACGCCGCCTACGGCGGCAAAATGCCAAGCGCCCAAAAACCCACAGGCAAACCCCAACCCCTCCCCTGGGGCACCACAGAGAACCCAGACCTCCCCTGGTACAAAGACGCCTGGAACGGCGGCAAGTCCCTTCTAACAGGCTTCTTCAAAGACGGCCTATTCGGCGACGTCCAAGGCATCTGGAACCTGGCCACCTCCCCAAGCAAATGGTGGGGCACCTACAAAACCATCATGGCCCTGGGCGCCCCCATCTTCTTCACCCCCGTAATGATCGTCCCCAGCGTCCGCCGCAAGTCCTTCGAGTCCTGGCGGAAGTTTGGCAAGAGCTTCGTAGCCTGGAACCGCTGGAAAGACGACCCCGCCCGAGCCGCCGGCCAAACCCTCTACAACATCATCACCACAGTCGTCCCCGTAGGCCGAGCCGCCACCCCCGCCACCCTGGCCGCCGACGCCGGCAAAACCGCCAGAACCCTCCACACCATCAACAGAGCCACCCGCTACATAGACCCCATAGGCGAAGGCACCCGCCTGGCTGGGAAGGGCCCCAAAGTAGGCGACCTCCTCAAACACCTGAACCTCAAGTCCCCCAGCACCCCAAACCCTGAAGTCCGCTTCCCCGACCCTCAACGCACCCCTGGCCCAGAGCCTTCAGACCCTGCTCGATCACCTGAGACGGATCGAGGCCCTTCGAACGAGCCTCAAGGAGAGAAGGACACGGAGAAGGGGGCGACCGACGACGGTGGGGCGAGGTCTGGCAACGAGCACACCGGGGAAGGCAAGGGCGAGGGTGACGGCAGCGAATCCTCGGGCTCCAAGGATGATCGGGAAGGCGGCCGTCATCGTACCGATGATCCATCCCGGATCTACCGTGATGAGCACGGTCGCCTGACGAACGGAACTTACACTGTTGATCGCGCGAAGCAGAACAGACATGCGTACGGCCACGCACCCACGGAGAAGAGCGAGTTCCTCCCGCATGTCGATGCTGACAAGGCGACGCTGGATGCGGCATCTTATGCCGACAAGCATGACCTTTGGACTCGCGCGCGGGATGGAGCCAAGGCCAAGGTGTATGTAGTCAATGGCCCGGTCGGTGTGCACAAAAGGACCGGAGAGCTAACAAGCTGGTTGAACGTCTACAAAGACAGCCACGGAAAGATTCACGCCTCGCCAGGGAGCCCCGCGTGACCACAGAGAAAGACCTGGGGCCCGAGTTGGAAGCCTGGTCTCGGACGCGCCACCCATGGACGCCAGATGAACTCGTGGGCCTCGGAGCCGAGTTGGCCGAGGCGCTCGAAAGCGAGAAGGACTGGGACGGTTTCGCAGGAGAGAATTGGCTCGCGGTGTTCGAGGGCGACGTCATCCTCGTCTACGTCCACGCGTCATATCCACTTGTGGTGGTAAAAGAGTCTGTGGCTGCACGTGTGCAAGAGGTCGCTCCCAGTTCTGTGCCGATCATTGTCATCCCTGATTCAGCAGAACCTGTTTTGAGATGCGACCCGGAGATCCTCAAGCTCGCGTTCCCGGAGGACGCGGCGAGCTTCGAAGAGGCCATCGGTTATGGTGAATTCAACCCGGCCGCTTTTTCCATGGGTGATCTCTACTTTCGAACCGTCTAGTCATGATGGGCGTTTGCGCCAGCAAAGCGCATTCATGTGCCGTCGGGGTGGTCCGATTTTTGGCTGTTGGGGTATGGGGAGGGTCGAGTGGTTATTTGTGGATCATAAAAACGCCTCGCAATCGCAAGTGGTCTGGGAAGGCAGGCTGGCCAGGGCCAAGCAGCAGGGGCTGTCGGCATTGGAGGCTCTCCATCGGATGGCCGACGAGCCGGAGGATCCAGAGGGCGGTCAGGTTGCGAGCGGGGTGCCAGAGCAGGAAGCGCCGAGCCTGGACGCGCTGATAGAGATGGCCAACCCTGGATGGACGGCTCCTGCTGTGCCCGGCCTCGCCGAGAGGGCTACGTGGCCGGATGGGACACCGGTCGACAGGTCGAAGGGGTGGGGGGCGCTCAGCCCGTTTGAGATTCCTGAAACGGACTATCCGACGACAACGGGGTCGGCTGTTCGCTATCTCCCCGTTATGCGAATGGGGAATGTCCTCGGTTATCTGTGGGCTGCGGTCGCCGACGATGCGGCCTTCTACGTTGAGCGGGATGACGCCGGGGACGAGGGCTGGAATGCCGGTGGGCCCTGGGTTCTCCGGCTGCGCGAAGCACAAGCGATGGGGCTGACGCCATTGGAAGCGCTGCGGCATTGGGTGGGCGCACCGGAGGACGCGGCTGCGGGTGGGGTCCCGGCCGACGCCCAGGAATTGGAAGCTCCTAGCTTGCGCGCTCTCAAGGTGATCGCGGGAGTGGAGGCTGGTGATTTGTGACTAAGGATGTTGTGGCTTTGGTGGCTCGGGAGCCGGATCTTGAGGCGGTGGCTTTGGGGTTGGGGGCTGCTGGGACTGGGTGGCGGGTTTTGGGGTTGGAGGAGGGTGGGGTTATTCAGTTGTGTGATGAGGGTGGGGAGTTGGTGGTGGGTATTGAGATGCCGGTTTTGATTCGGGTTGAGGGGGAGGTTGAGCGGGTTTTGGGGCCTGAGGTTGGTGGGTTGGGGGTGCCTTTGTGGTGGGTTGAGGTTCGGGCTGCTGAGGGATTTGCGGGGTCTGAGGCGGTGGCTTTGCGGTTTGCTTCTGCCTTGGTGGAGCGGTGTGGTGGGGTTGTTTGGGTCGATCATCCGGCGCATGTGGGGGGTGGGGATGCATCCGGGGGTTGATTTTTGGTCGGAGCGGGCTTTGGTGATGGTGCAGCATCGGCCCTTGGTTTCTTTGTCTTCGTGGGTGGCCGATGTTTTTCGGGTTTGTGGGGAGCGGGAGTTTCAGCTTCTTACATCGGATTCGGCTTTTGTGACGATGCCTTTGAGGCTTGGTTTTGGGCAGTCGATGGCTCGGTGGGTGGTGCGGACTCCGGAGAGCGAGTATTTCGATGGGGTGAGTGGGGTGCCCCTGGTTTGGGATGAGTCCGCGTTTGTTCCCGTTGAAGGGAAGGTGCGTCCTGCGGTTGATTATGAGGGGACGCAGTTGGTGGTGCGGGTTACTGTGCGGCATGAGGCTCGGGAGCCTGTTTTGGGGGAGGTTTCTGAGGTTTTGTGTTCTGTCCTCGCGGATGGGGCGCCTGTGGGGTGGGGGACCTCGGAGCCTGCGGCTAATGTTTGGCGGCCTGGGGATTTGAGTGAGGTATGTCGGGCGCGGGCTCCGGAGCCTACGTGGCTGGTGTTTGTGGGGGAGTCGGGAGTTGTTGGGACGATCGAGGTTGTGCGGGCTGTGGGGGGTTTGGAGGAGACCGTTACCTGCGCCGTGGGGTATGAGGGAGACGTGCCCGATCTGGGTGAGTTGGTTGAGTGGGTTGCGGGACGGTTTGAGGTTGTTTCTCTGACGGCGCAGGTTCTGGGTGGGCGTAGTGATCTTGCTGTGGGGCCTTTGGCGGGGCCTCCGCGGCCTGTGGGGGTTGCTGTTGGGCAGGCGGGGGTTCAGGATTTGGGGGATTTGGAGGGGGCTCGGCTTGTGGGGGCTCCGGGGCGGCCGGTGGCCTGGTTCGAGGTTGGGGATGGGCGCAGTCTGGAGGCTTGGGGGCCGTTCTTGGAGGTTTTGGCTAGGGGGTGAGGACGAGTTTGCCGGTCGTTCGGTTGGATTCGCCTTGGTGGTGGGCCTTTGCGGCTTCGGCGAGTGGGTGGACGGCGGCTATTTCGGCTTTCAGGCGGCCGGTTGCTGCTAGGGCGGCTATTTCTTCGAGGTGGGCTCGGTCTTGCTCTACCAGGAGTTCCAGGGTTTTGGTGGGCGGGAGGTCGGCCAGGTTGCTGAGGACGAGGGAGACCAGGGTTCCGGTGGGGGCCAGGGTTTTGAGGGAGCGGGGGCCGTAGTCGCCGCCTATGCCGTCTATGACCAGGTCGATGTCTTTGAGGGTTTCGGCGAAGTCGGTGGTTTTGTAGTCGATGAGTTCGTCGGCGCCCAGGGATTTGAGGAACGCGTGTTTGGCCTGGCTGGCTGTGCCTATTACGTGGGCGCCTTTGGACTTGGCCAGTTGGACGGCCAGGTGGCCTACGCCGCCGGCGGCGGCGTGGATGAGGACGCGTTGGCCTGGTTGAAGGTTGGCTGCTTCTAGGGACTGGTAGGCGGTCAGGGCTGCCAGGGGGAGGGCTGCCGCCTGGATGTGGTCGATGTTGGCCGGTTTTTTGACGAAGGTTCTTGAGGGGGCCTTGACGTATTCGGCGTAGGCGCCCGCGCCGTTGGGGTAGGGGAGCATTCCGAAGACTTCGTCGCCTGGGGCGTGGAAGGTGACGCCCAGTCCTACTTCTTCGACGGTTCCGGAGACGTCCCAGCCGAGGATGAACGGGGGGTCGCCCAGGAGGCCGCCGGTGGCGCGGTGTTTCCAGTCGGTGGGGTTCAGGCCCGCGGCGTGGACACGGACGAGCACCTCGGCGGGGCCGGGGGTGGGACGGTCGATGTCGATTTCCCTGAGGACTTCGGGGCCGCCCAGGACGTCTTGGCTGATGGCTCTCATGCTCCTCAGCCTGCCCGGGTGTCCGCTGGGCTGACAGTGGCTTGGTTGCCAAGGGGTGTAAGGATCTGGCCATCACCCTTGCGGGGGAGAGGGGCGCTACCTCGGCGGGAAGTGGGACTGGCGGGGTGGGCTGTGTGCTTGGAGGTGTTCGCGTCTTCGAGCTGGGAGGCCGTCGTGCCGCGTTGGGTTGTCTGGGCGGCGCGTGCCGTTCCGCTGGCCGTTTTGCCTTCGGGGGTGGGGTTCGCGGCGCACGATTGGTGGTTGGCGCTCTTTGTGGTGGCGGAGGGGCTTGCGCTTCTTACGCTGGGGTTGGTTCGGCCTTGGGGTGAGGTGCTGCCCCGGTGGGTTCCCCTGGTGGGTGGACGGTCTGTGCCCACGATGGTCGCGGTGGGGGTTTCTGCCTTGGGGGCCGTGGCCGTGACGTTCTTGACGTTCTCGGGGGCGCTCGTGTGGAACCGGGTCGACGCGCCGCATGGTGTCGCGGGCGTGCTGATGGCGGCCTGCTATGCGCCTTTGCTGGCGTGGGGTCCGTTGCTGGCGGTGGTGACCGTCGCCTATTACCTGCGGCGGCGGGTCAGTCCATCTCCGACAGGCGGGACGGGTCGAAGCTGATCGGGAAGGGCCGCTCGGTCGTGAAGAGCTCGCCCGACTTGGCGCGGTGGGTGGTCTCGTAGCCCGCTTCGGTCAGGGTCAGGGCGGTGACCAGGGGTTTCGGTTCGAGGTCGATGATCCAGTAGTGCTCGATGCCCAGGGACGCGTATTCGGCGACCTTGCCGACGCGGTCGGTGCGTTCGCTGCCGGTTCGGGGGGTGACGACCTCGGCTGCCAGGAGGAGGTCGGGGCCGTAGTAGGTGCGGGCCTGGCGTTCCAGGACGGAGCGGGCGACGTCCCGGCCGACGACGAAGACGTCGGGCTTGCGGATGCCGGACGGGGTCGTCACCTCCTGGGGGCTGCCCGCGACGTGGACGTCGGCGTCGGCCTGGTGGGCGGCCTCCTTGAGGATCGCCTTGAGCGCCTCGGCGGCGTGGTCGTGCCACAGGTCGCCCGGCAGTTCGGCGAGCCAGCCGTCGGCGAGTTCGTAGTGCCGGCCGTCGCGGGGCAGGGCGTCGAGGTCGTGGAGCGTGTACGGGCCGTGGCTGTGGCCGACCATGGGTCCCCCTTCCCTGGTGATCATCGAATGTAGTGGACGGGCGCCCGGGAGCCTCGGAGGCATCGCGCGAAGTCTCTCGATTTGGGAGGGGAGTGGAGTTAAGATACATCTCGAATTGGGCTTGACTCTCCCCTCGGTGGAGACCTCAGGCTCGGTCCAAGAGAGCGAGGGAGAAGTGATGAGCGTCGAGCAGCGACCGGCCGCCCCGCGCGTCTCGGACCATGATCGCGACGAGGTGCTCGTCCGGCTGCACACGGCCTATGCCGAGGGACGCCTGGACGACGCGGAGCTCGACTCCGGCATCGACCTGGTCCTGGCCTCGCGCACCTGGGCGGAGCTCGACCGGGTGGCCGCCGAGGTGCCCGCGCCGTACGAGGAGCCCGCGCCCGGTGGGTCCGGACGGTTCCAGCTCGCCTTCAAGAACCGCGTCCGGCGGACGGGACGCTGGCGTGTCCCCGAGAAGCACACCGCCGTGATCTACAAGGGCGGCTGCCTGCTCGACCTGCGCACGGCCGAGCTGACCGGCCCGCTCACCGTGCTGCGGATCATCGCCTACAAGTCCGAGGTCGAGATCATCGTGCCCCCGGGTGTCCGTGTCGTGGCGGACGGTATGGGCGTCTCCACCGACCTGCGCGCGGTGCCGTCGCGCCAGGCGCCGGTCGTCCACGTCAAGGGCCTGGCCTACAAGGGCTCGATCGAGGCGAAGAATCACCAACCTTTGCCCTGAGACGATATAAACGCTCCGGATGTCCCGGTCGGGTGAAGGAGCGGCGTGACGGAGCAGGGCCCAGGGCGCGAATTGACGTCCCGTGAAACACGGGAACGGCTGGCTTCGTCCGCCCCCGCGCAGGGCGTGTCACCGTGGGTGCGATCCCACCAGGCATGGCGCGCCGCAGGACTCTCCTGGGGGCATGAGGGCGCCGCCCGCGCGCCCGAGGTCGCCTGGCCCGGACGCCGGGTCCTCGCGGTCGCCGCCGGGACGCTGGTCGTCGTGGGTGTCGGCGCGTTCGCCCTGGGCGGCGGCGACGAGGAGCGCGGACCCGCGAAGGCCGCCTCGCCCGCGTTGGTCGAGGGCGCGTTCGCGGCCGACCCGGCCGCCAGGGCCGACGGTCTCGTCCAGCAGTTCACGGCGGTGACCTCGGCGGGCGGCGTGGTCGTCGTGGCCGGTACCGAGGGCGCCGGTGACGGCGCGACGGGCCGCGACCGCACCGCGTTCGTGGTCTCGCCCGACGAGGGCCGCACCTGGCGGCAGGCGCCGGTCGACGCGGCCGTGCCGGGCGACCGTCCGCAGCTGGTCGCCGGGGGCTCGGGACGCTGGGTCGCGCTGGGCGAGGCGGGCCGGGGCGGCACCGCCCTGTGGACGAGCGCCGACGCCCTGCGCTGGACGAGGCTCGCGGCGTCCTTCGGCCCGAAGGAGCGCGTGAAGGCGCTGGTGCGCACCCCGGGGGGCTTCACGGCCGTCGGGACGTCGAACGCCCGCGCGGCCGCGTGGACGTCCGCCGACGGGCGCACCTGGCGGCGGTTCGACCCGGGGGGCGACATCACCGGGTTCGATCGCGTGGTGGCGTCCGGGAACGCGCTGGTCGCCCACGGGACGTTCGCCACGCGTGGCAAGAAGCCCAAACGGGGCGAGGGGCTGTGGCGGTCGGCCGACGGCGGTCAGCGCTGGACGCCGGTCAACCTCCCGCAGGCCAAGGGGTCTTTCGGGCCCTCGGTCGGGCTCGCGGTCGGGCCGGGCGGCGTCTACGCCGTCCGCGAGGGCAAGCGGGTCACCGGGCCCAAGAAGCGCCGCAAGACGGCCCGGTTCGCCGTGGTCTTCGGCGCCGCCGACGGGTCGGCGTGGGCGCCGGTGGCCGAACTGGGCGCCATGGAGTTCGGCGGGGTGCGGTGGTTCGCCGGAGGGCCCACCGGGCTGGCGGCCGTCGTCCTGGGCAAGGGCGGGGCGCGGCTGGTGCTGCGCAGCGCCGACGGCCGCGCCTGGAAGCCCGCCGGAGACCTGGGCGCGCCCGGCCCGGGGGCGTCGCTGAGCGGCCTCGCGGTGGCCGGTGGCGGGGCGGTCGCGGCCGGACGCCAGGGCGACGACGCCTACCTGGCCGTCGCCGGGACGTCGGCGACCGTCGTGGACCTGACCAAGATCCCCGGGGTGGTGCGTCCCGAGCGCGTCGTCGCGGGCCTGGCCTCGGCGGGGAACCGCGCGGTGGCCGTGGGCAGCACCAACGGTGACGCGGCCGTCTGGACCACCGCCGGCGGGACGACCTGGCGCCGCGCCACCAGCACCGAGTTCGGCGGCGGGCGCCTGGGCGGCCGGGGCCAGGGACGCCAGCGGCTGCTCGACGTCGTCGCGACCCCGAAGGGCTGGCTGGCCGCCGGACGCTGGACCGGCGCCAAGGCGGGCGGGGGACCCCTGGTCGTCACCTCGCCGGACGGCGCCGTCTGGACCCGCGCCAAGCTTCCCGACGGCCAGTCGGCGTCCGGCGCCGCGTCGGGCCCGTCCGGCCATGTCGTCGTCGGGGCGGCCAAGGGCACCGCGGCCGCGTGGCACTCGGCCGACCTCGCCGTCTGGACGCGCGGCGGCAACGCGGGCAAGGGCGATCTCGACGGCGCGACCTGGATGCGCGACGTCGCCGCCACGACCAGGGGTTACGTCGCGGTCGGCGGGCGCAAGGGCGGCAGGCCCGGCGCGGGCGGCGCCGAGCTGCCCGCGATCTGGACGTCACAGGACGGCCGCAAATGGACCGCCGTGGCCTCCCCGTCGCTGCCGTCCGGTCTGGTGTCGGGGAGCCTGACCCAGGTCGTGGCGCGCGGCGACCTGCTGGTCGCGCCCGGCTGGGGCGTCCCGTCCGGCCCGGCTCCGGTGCCCGTGCCGCTCGCGGCCGTCTCGGCGGACGGCGGCCGCACCTGGCGCACGCACGTTCCCGAGGGCGCGGCGTCCCTCACCGCGGCGGCCGCGACGGGCCGCGGACTGGTGATCGCCGGGACGACCGGCGCTCCGGGCTCTTTGGACGCCGCCCTGTGGAGCACGTCCGACGGCACGTCCTGGCGCCGGACCCCGGGCCCGGGAGGACCCGGGGACCAGCGGCTCACCGCCCTGTCCACACTCGGCCACCAGTTGGTGGGCGCCGGGGTCGGCTCCGGCGCCTCGGGCGAGGCCCCCTTGCTCTGGCGGGCCCCCACCCCCTGATCAGCTCAGCCGTTGCAACCGCAGGAGCACCCTTTCGGGCACGAGCAACCGCCGCCATGTCCGCAACTGCATCCACCTTTTGCCATGGACGGAACGTACCTCCGCCCCCGGGGCGGGTCTATGACCGTGACGCGAGGTGCTTCCTGCCACCGGGCCACACCTGTTTGTAGCGACCGGCGTCGTCCGCGCGATAATCAGACAACCGCGATGGCCGGCGGCACTGGGCAGCGCTCGCCGGCCATCGCTTCTTCGTTCCGCTACTTGGCGCTCATGTCGATACGGACGACCGAGGGGTCGCGGTCGCCGGAGCGGTCGGAGAACTCCGCCCCCCGGTGGACGATGTCGAACTCGTGCTTGCGGCGCTGGAGCGACGGGCTGAGCAGGATGTGGTCGAGGGCCTGGGAGTTGCCGCCCGCGACGGCGGTGTAGCGCTCGGGCTCGGGAAGCTCGGACGGCAGGTCGCGCAGCCCGGTCTCCCGGGTCAGCGTTTTGAGCGGCGTCGCGAACTCGCGCTCGTTGAGGTTCCCGGCGACGATCACTTCGGCGTCGCGGTCGACGGCCTGGATCGACTTGACGAAGCCGGCGACGGAGCGGGCCTGGGCGTCGCGGCGCCACTCGGTGGGCCGCTGGGGCGGCTGGCGGCGGCCGAACAGCGGCTCGTCCTCGCTCGTGGAGCGGAACCAGTGGTTGGCCACGACGATGATGCGGCGTCCCTGCCAGGTCACCTCGCCCGCCAGGGGCTTGCGGGTGGCGCTCCACGCGGGGTCGCCGGGGGAGACGCGGCCGGGGCTGAGGCTCAGGCGGGCGCGGCCCGTCCCGTCGTCGACCGCCTGGACGCTCGTGGACGCGACCCCGGGTGTCTCTTCGGGGATCTCCTCGTCCGGGGTACGGGAGGGCCGGTCGACGAAGCTCAGGCCGCGGTCGGTGCGGAAGAGGAAGCCCACCCGGGGGTTGCCGCCGCGCTCGCCGCCGTCGGCGTTGTCGCGGGGCGAGACCGAGCGCCAGTCGTAGGCGGGGCCGCCGGCCTCGCTGATCGCCGCGATCAGCTCGGCGACGGTCTGGTCGGCGGCGACGGTTCCGTCGTCGTCGGGGCCGCTGTTGTCCTGGACGCCGGTGACGGTGATCAGGTCGGGGGAGCCGAGGCCCGCGACGATGTCGCCCGCCAGGGTCGCGAACCGCTCGCGGGGCGTGTCGGGGTTCAGGTCGCCGAGGTCGGCGGTGGCCACGGCGAGCTCGCCCGGCCGGGCGGGACGGGTCGTCTCCCGGGACAGGCCCCCGGCACGCAGCCGGGGTGACGCGGTCAGCAGCAGCTTGAAGTCGCCGTGGCCGTAGTCGAGAACGCCGTCGTTGGCCCCCGGGAGGGAGTCGCCGACGTTCATCCCCGGCAGGGACGCCAGGACGTCGTCGAGGATGACGCGCTCGGGGTTGGGGTCGGTGGCGCGCAGGACGATGCCGCCGCGCGCGGTGCGGGTGCCGCCCCCGGCGGGTAGGACGGCGACCTCGCCGTAGCGGGACGGCCCGGCCGCGACGGCGTCCTGGATCCTGACCCGCATGCCTTCGAGGGACTCGTAGAAGTCGAGGCCGTTCCCGGCGGCGTCGAAGCGCCCGGTCTCCGCGTCGGGCCGCGGGTCGCTGATGACCGCGTCCGGGGCTCTGCGGCCCTTGGAGCCGAGGACGGCGGGCGGCGGCAGGGGCGTGCCGCGCGCGGTGACGCTGGTCGCCGTGGCGTCGATCTCGGTGCGGCCGAGCGCGGCCGAGGAGGCCCCGCCGGGACGGAACTCGCTGACCTTGCCGTCGACCCTGACCGCGTCGCCGACCGTGACCGAGGGACGGGTGCGGGTGAAGACGAACACGCCCTCGGAGGTGGCGTCGGAACGGTCCGGCTGGGGGTCCTGCATCCAGAACCCGTTGCCGGACACGGCGGTGACCACGCCCGGGATCGCGGCGACCGACGTCCCGTTGACCGGGGACACGTGCCCGGGGCCCTGGACGTCGCGGATGCGCCGGGCCACGGGCGCCTGCGCGGCCGCGGGCGGGGCCAGGACCAGGGGCGCGGCGAACACGGCCCCGGCGATCAGCGCCAGGACCGGGGACGGACGCCGTGCCCGCCCGAAACCATCCGAATCAGCCAACCTCGCTCCATGAACGGCGGAGAAAAGTCCATTGAACACGAAGAAGGATGACACGCGGGACGGTCGTCAGTCGAAGATGACCACCTGGCGGATCACCTCGCCCTTCTCCAGGGCGCGGACGGCGTCGTTGAGGTCGTCGAAGCGGATCCGGCGGCTGATCATGCCGTCGATGTCCAGGCGCCCGGCCCGCCACAGATCGATCATGAGCGGGATGTCGCGCCTGAGGTCGCAGCCGCCGTAGAGGGAGGCCCGCAGCGACTTGCCCTCGAACAGCAGCGAGAACATGTTCTGCTCCCACAGGTCGTCCCCGGCGCCCGCGCCGACCACGATGACCTCGCCGCCGCGCCGGGCGGCGTTCCAGGCCGTGGTGAGCGTGGCCGAGCGGCCGACGACCTCGAAGGCGTAGTCGAAGCCCGCGCCGCCGGTCACCAGGCCCTTGGTCTCGTCGAGGGTCTCGGGCGTGACGGTGTGGGTGGCGCCGAACCGCTTGGCGACCGGGTGCTTGGCCTCGTTGGGGTCGATCGCGACGATGGTCGCGGCTCCCGCGATCCGCGCGCCCTGGATCACCGCCAGGCCCACGCCGCCCGCGCCCACCACAGCCACCGAGGAGCCCGGACGCACCCGGGCGGTGTTGACGGCCGCGCCGACGCCGGTGGGGAGGCCGCAGCCCAGCAGGGCCGCGTACTCGAACGGGACGTCCTCCGCGATGGTGATCACGCCCTGCCAGGGGACGACGATCTCGTCGGCCCACGTGCCGCAGCCCGCCATGCCATAGGCGGGGGCGCCGTCGGCGAGGCGGAAGCGGGGGTCGCCGAAGGACGCGACGACGTGGGTGAGGCAGAGGAAGGGGCGTCCGGCCACGCATTCGGCGCAGGTGCCGCAGTCGGGCGTCCAGTTGACGACCACATGGTCGCCGACGTTGACGCGGGTGACGCGCTCGCCGACGGACTCCACGACCCCGGCGCCCTCGTGGCCGACGACGGTGGGCAGGGTCGTCGGCAGGACGCCGGTCATGGTCGACAGGTCCGAGTGGCAGACCCCGGTCGCCCTGATCCGCACCTTGACCTGGTCGGGCCCGGGTTCGGTGCAGGTGACGTCGTCGCGCAGATCGAGTTCGCGGTCGCCGACCGCGCGCAGTACCGCGGCTCGTGCCATGGCTGCCTCCACATCGAAAGGGGTGGGACGTCCGCGCCTTGACGCCCTGAGGGGAAGGACGAGGGGTCACTCGTCCAGGGAGAGGGCGGCCTTGGGGCACGACCGGACGGCGTGGCGGACGCGGTCGCGCTGGTCTGCGGGGACCTCCGGCGACAGGATCGTCAGCTCGTCCTCGTCGTCGAGGTCGAAGACGTCGGGGGCGAGCCCCACGCAGACGCCATTGGCCTCGCACACCAGCGGGTCGACGCTCACCTTCATCGCCTTCTCCACCTCAAAAGTAGAACACGTTTCACTAAGCACCGGCAAGACTCGCGTCTCACGATAGTGATCGAGATGGCACCGTTGGGCGAGGGTGCGTCCGGGCTCCCCGGGGGGACCCTGGATCAAGGCCCACCAGATGCGGATAAAGTGCCCCGCGGAGGCGATCAATGACTCAGAGCCTGGCGTCCACCGCAGCGGGGGCGACCGAACCCGAGCCCATGGCGGCGGACCTGCTGCGCGCCGCCCGCGCGGCCAAGGGCTTCATGCCCGAGGCCGAGGGCAGGGCCCTCTACGAGGCGGCCCTGACCTACGGCGGCCGCGACTCGGCGCCGCTGCTGGAGGTGGGCAGCTACTGCGGCAAGTCGGCGATCTATCTCGGCGCCGCGGCCCGCCGGAACGGCGCGATCGTCGTCACCGTCGACCACCACCACGGCTCCGAGGAGAACCAGGCGGGCTGGGAGCACCACGACCCGTCCCTGGTCGACCCGCTGACGGGCCGCATGGACACGCTGCCGACCTTCCGCAAGAACCTGGCGGCCTCGGGCCTGGAGGACAGCGTCGTCGCGATCGTGGGCTCCTCGCGCACCGTCGCGGCCTTTTGGCGGACGCCCCTGTCGCTGCTGTTCATCGACGGCGGCCATGCCGAGGAGCACGCCCGCGCCGACTACGAGGGCTGGTCGCCCTGGATCGCGGCCGGCGGGGCGCTGGTGATCCACGACGTCTTCCCCGACCCCGCCGACGGCGGCCAGGCTCCCTACCACCTCTACCTGCGGGCCCTGGCGAGCGGCGCCTTCACCGAGCGCCGCGTCGAGGGCTCGCTGCGCGTCCTGGAGCGCACCGGCGAAGCCGACCCGCTGCGCAAGCAGGGCGAGGCGAGCGCCTAGGGCGTGTCCGGTGGATCTTGTTCGCCGCGAGCGGCGTCCAGGTGCGTGCATCGCAAGGCGGAGGAGGGAGGCAGCCCGGTGTTGGCTGTCGACCGACGACAACGCGGCGAGGTGCGTGCCTGGGCGTCGCGCAGCCGATCGAAGATCCACCGGACATGCCCTAGAGCCGCGTCCGGACCGGGTTGGCCACCGGAAGCAGGCCGCAGCCGCAGGCGATCGGGTCGGCGGCGGCGGACGGGCCCAGCGGACGTCCGGCGATCTCCTTGAAGATGCGTGACCCGGGGCTGGAGCCGGCCAGGGCGTCGGCCGCCAGGATCACCGCGGCGGCCGTGTAGGTCGAGCGGTCACCCGGGAAGTGGCGGCGGTTCTCGAACTGCCAGCCCGTCCAGTACGAGCCGTCCTCGTGGCGCAGATGCTGGATGGTGCGGAACAGCTCCAGCGCCTTCTCGCGCTCACCGGCGGCGTCCAGGGCCATCACCAGCTCGCAGCTCTCGGCGGCGGTCACCCAGGGCTGGTCGGACACGCAGCGGCAGCCCAGGCCGGGCACCACGAAGGTGTCCCAGTGCGCCGCGAAGTGCCGCGCGGCCGCCTCGCCGCGGATCGGGCCGCCCAGCACCGGGTAGTACCAGTCCATCGAGAAGCGGCTCTTGTCGGCGAACGCCTCGGGGTGCTTGGCCACGACATGGCCGAGCTGGTCGGCGGCCAGCTCCCAGTCGGGCTGGGGCTCGCCCAGGTGCTCGCCCAGCGCCACGGCGCAGCGCAGCGACTGGTAGATCGACGAGCAGCCGGTCAGCAGCGCGTGGTCGGCGGGCTCGCCGCTCTCGTGCCGGATCCAGATGATCTCGCCGCGGCGGGTCTGGAGGCCCAGAACGAACTCGATCGCGCGCCGGACGGCCGGCCACATGCGCCGGACGAAGCCGTCGTCGCCGGTCATCAGCAGCTCGTGCCAGACGCCCACCGCCACGTAGGCGGCGTGGTTGGACTCGCCGCCGGGCTCGGTGACCTGCCCCAGCACCCACTTGGCGGGCCAGGAGCCGTCGGGCCGCTGGACCGACCGCAGCCACTCGTAGGCGCGTCGCGCGGGCCCGTGCAGGCCCGCGACGGAGAGCGCCATGGCCGCCTCGATGTGGTTCCACGCGTCGACGTGCCCGGGGACGTCGTCGACGGGGGAGAACCACGGGATCGCACCGGACGGCTCCTGCTGCGCCACGATGCTGCGCGCGGTCGCCTGGAGGTCGGCGGCGGTCACGGCGCCCGGGACGGTCACCTCAAACCGCATCCGCGGTCTCCTTGACCGGCTCGGCGCTCGGCACGGACGGCTTGGTGAAGTACACGACCACGCTCTTGCCGATCACCGGGTTGAGCGCGCGCTCGGCCAGCCGCGTGGCCAGGGGGCGCTTCATGATGTCCCAGACCAGGATCTGGTGGTAGGCCTTGGCCAGGGGGTTGCCGTCGTTGTTGACGCCGACGGCGCACTTGATCCACCAGTAGGGCGCGTGCAGGCCGTGGGCGTGGTGATGGCCGTCCACCCGGAACCCGGTCGACTTCAGCTTGGCCTCCAGCTCGGCGCGCGTGTAGATGCGCACGTGGCCGCCGGGGGCGGTGTGGTAGTCCTCCGACAGGGCCCAGCAGAGCCGCTCGGGCAGCCAGCTCGGCACCGTGACGGCCAGCCGTCCGCCGGGCCTGAGCACGCGCAGCAGCTCGCGCATCGCCCGCATGTCGTCGGGGATGTGCTCCAGCACCTCGGACGCGATGATCTTGTCGAAGTGGCCGTCGGGGAACGGCAGGTCGAGGGCGTCGCCCTGGACGGTCTCGGCGGCGGCGTCCTCGGGGACCTCTCCCTCGAGGCGCATGGCGCCGAACATCCGCTCGACCTCGGCGAGCTCGCCGGCGTCGAGGTCGAAGGCGACCACGTGCGCCCCCCTGCGGTACAGCTCGAACGCGTGGCGTCCGGCGCCGCAGCCCATGTCGAGGACGCGCTCGGCGGGCCGGACGCGGAACCGCTGGAAATCCACGGTCAGCAGTGTGCTGCTCCTTCCGTACGAGGATTCTCGCGGGAACCCTTCAACTTGCCGCCCTCTTACGCCCGGCCCGCGGCGAGCCGCAGGTAGTTCTGCTGGGCGATCGCGGTGCGGTAGTGCTCGACGGTGGCCTGGGCGACGGCGCGCCAGGCGAAGCGCTCCTGGACGCGCGCGAGCGCGGCGGCGCCGGCGTCCGCGCGGGCCTCGGGGGAGTCGTGCAGGCGGCGCAGCGTGGCGGCCAGCTCCTCGACGTCGCCGGGCTCGACCAGGATCCCGGCCTCGCCGACGACCTCGGGCAGCGCCCCGGCGCGGCTGGCGACCAGCGGGGTGCCCGAGGCCATGTGCTCGACGGCGGGCAGCGAGAAGCCCTCGTAGCGGGACGGGACGACGGCGACCTCGGCCGAGGCCAGCAGCTCGCCCAGCTCCTCGTCGTCGATGCCGCTGACGAACCTGACCCGGTCGCCCAGCGCCAGCTCGCGCACCAGCTTCTCGGTCGGGCCGTCCTTGCGCGGACGGCTGACGACGATCACGTGGACGTCGCGCTCGGTGGCGAGCTTGGCGACCGCGCGCAGCAGCACGTCCACGCCCTTGATCGGGGCGTCCGCGCTGGCCATGGCCACGATGCGGCCGGGCACCCGCGCGCCGCGCGGGTGGAAGATCTGGGTGTCGACGCCCAGCGGGAGGATCTCGATGTCGCGGGGGTCGACCTTGAAGTCGCGGACGATGTCGATCTTGGAGGACTCCGAGACGGTCAGCACCGGGCCGATCCGCCGGGCCACCTGCGACTGCATGCCCACGAAGCCGTACCAGCGGCGCTTGCCGAGCTTCTGCTTCAGGCCCTCGGCGGCCTCGATCTCGATCCTGCGGTCGACGCTGATCGGGTGGTGGATGCTGGTCACCAGCGGGAGCCCCAGCTTGGCGATGGCCAGGTTGCCCAGGCCGAGCACCTGGTTGTCGTGCGCCACGTCGAAGTCGCGGCGGCGGCGCCGCAGCTCGCGGACGACCCGCAGGCTGAAGGTCAGCGGCTCGGGGAAGCCGCCGGTCTTCATGTGGGCGAACTCCAGGACGTCGATCCAGTCGCGGAACTCGTTGAGCCCCGGCGTGCGGAACGGGTCCTCGTCGCGGTACAGGTCCAGGCTGGGGATCTTGGTGAGGACGATCTCGTCACGGTCCAGCTCCGGATACGGCTGGCCGGAGATCACCTCGACCGAGTGGCCCAGGTCCACCAGCTCGCGGCTCAGATGCCGGAGGTAGACGCCCTGACCGCCGCAGTGCGGCTTGCTCCTGTACGAGAGCAGCGCCACCCGCAATGGACCGCCCGACGGCTCCCCTGCCTCAGCCACGCCGCGCCACTCCCGTCAGTCGAAGGGGGAGCAGGCCCAAGCGCACCGGCAGTCCCCTGTGTCCCTTGTTGGAACTAGACCATAGCTTCCAGAGGTTACCGGCTAGTTCAATATTGGGCATGGCGTCCAAAAGTGTTTCGAAAAGCACACTCCGCCCTCTTGCGCCTAGCGCAGCGTCACCCGCATCTCCTTGTAGCCGTTGACGAAGTTGGAGCGCAGGCGGCGGGGCTCGGCGGCGGGGCGGATGCCGGGCATCCGGTCCAGGACGGTCTCGAACAGGACGGCCAGCTCCAGGCGGGCCAGGTGGGTGCCCAGGCAGAAGTGGGGCCCGCCGCCTCCGAAGCCGATGTGGGGGTTGGGGTCGCGGCCGATGTCGAAGGTGAACGGGTCGTCGAAGACGCGCTCGTCCCGGTTGGCCGAGCCGTAGAAGACCACGACCTTGTCCCCGGCCGCGATCGCCTTGCCGCCCAGCTCGGTGTCGGCGGTGGCGGTGCGGCGGAACAGGTTGATCGGGCTGGTCCAGCGGACGATCTCGTCCGGGGCGGTGCGCAGCAGCGAGCGGTCGGCCTTCAACCTGGCCCACTGCTCGGGGTGCTCGAAGAACGCCAGCATGCCGCCGGCCGAGCCGTTGCGCGTGGTCTCGTGGCCCGCGATCACCAGCATCAGCACGAACAGCTGGAATTCCTCGATGCTCAGCCGCTCGCCGGTCTCGTCGGGGCGCAGCAGCTTGGTGGCGATGTCGTCGCGGGGGTCGGCCGCCCGCTCCCCGGCCAGCCAGGCCGCGTAGTCCATCAGCTCGCCCGCGAAGTCCCTGGCCGCCTCCTTGGCGCCGCCGAGCTCGGGGTCGTTGAAGCCGATGATGTGGTTCGACCAGTCGGTGATCTTGTGGCGGTCGGCGTCGGGGGCGCCGAGCATCTCGCAGATCACGTAGGCGGGCAGGTGGGTGGCGATGTCCTCGACGAAGTCGGCCTCGCCCGCGCCGGCCACGCCGTCGATCAGCTCGTGGCAGATGTCGCGGATGTGGCCCTCCAGCTGCTTGATCATCCGGGGCGTGAAGCCCCGGTTGACCTTGGCGCGGTTGCGCGTGTGGTCCGGAGGGTCCTGGAAGAGCATCATCATCCCGTAGAGCAGCACCTCGTCGTCGGTGAACTCCTCGTACATCGAGGTCCGGACGTGGCTGGAGTACAGCTGCGGGTTGCGGGAGACGGTGACGACGTCCTCGTGGCGGGTGACCGCCCAGAAACCGGGGACGCCGTCGTTCAGGTCGTGGTGCCAGTGCACCGGGTCGTGGTCGCGCAGCCAGGCGAACCGGTCGTGGGGGATGCCGCCGCGCTCGTAGATGCCGGGGTCGATGATGTCGGTGTCGATCTCAGGGGGCATGGAGATCAGTCCCTCGGGGCTCAGCTCGTGCGTTCCAGGACCGTCGCGGTGGACAGGGCTCCGCCGCAGCACATGGTGATCAGGGCGGTGGCGGCGTCCCGCCGCTCCAGCTCGTGCAGGGCGGTGGTGATCAGCCGGGCCCCGGTGGCGCCGACCGGGTGGCCGAGCGCGATGGCGCCGCCGTTGGCGTTGACCCGGTCCAGGTCCGGCCGGTGGACGGCGGCCCACGACAGCACGACCGAGGCGAACGCCTCGTTGATCTCGACCAGATCGATGTCGGGGAGGGCCATCCCGGCCCGGGAGAGGACCCTTTCGGTGGACTGGACGGGTCCGTCGAGCAGGTAGTGGGGATCCGAGCCCACCAGGGCCTGGGCGCGGATGCGGGCCCGGGGCCGCAGCCCGAGGGCCTCGGCCCGCTCCTCCGCCATGACCAGCACGGCCGCCGCGCCGTCGGAGATCTGGGACGAGGTGCCCGCCGTGTGCAGCGCGCCCTCGCCCAGGACGGGTCTCAGCCGGGCCAGGCCCTCCGGAGTGGTGTCGCGCAGGCCCTGGTCGCGGGCGACCGTCCGGGTCTCGCCGGTCGGCTCGCCCTCGGCGTCCAGGACGGGGACGTCCAGCGGCACGATCTCCCGGTCGAACCGGCCGTCGGCCCACGCCTTGGCGGCCAGCCGCTGCGAGCGCACGCCCCAGGCGTCCAGGTCGTCGCGGGTGAGGCCGCGCCGCCGGGCGATCCGCTCGGCGGCCTCGAACTGGTTCGGCATGTCCAGCGACCAGTCGTCGGGGCGCGGCCTGGCGGGCAGGACGTTGCTGGCCAGCGGCGACCGGCTCATGACCTCCACTCCGCAGCCGACGGCCACCTCCGCCTCCCCGGCGGCGACCTGGGCGGCGGCCAGGTGGACGGCCTGCTGGGCCGAGCCGCACTGGGCGTCGATCGTGGTGACGCCCGCCTGCCAGGGCAGGCCCGCGTAGAGCCAGGCGTGCCGTCCGACGTGCCCGCCCTGCTCACCCGACTGGGTCACGCAGCCGACGAAAACCTGTTCTATTTCGGTCGGGTCGAGGGCGGCCCTTTCCACCAGACCGGTGAGGACGTGGGCCAGCAGGGCCTGGGCCTTCACTCCCGCTAGATCGCCGTTGCGCTTGCCCAGAGGGGTGCGGACGGCCTCGACGATCACCGGGGTCCCCATGCGGTCTCCTTCCGGAACGCGGCTGGACCCCGAATGTAACTCGTTCTACTTTTGAGGGAAAGGGGGAGCGGCCATCGAATGAGCCTCCAGTCTAGTCATGCGTCTCAATTCGAAGGGAGGCGTAGGTGGGGACCAGGACGCGCCGGGCCGCGCGCCGCGAGACGACGCGGTACGGGCGGCCCGTGGAGTGCAGGGTCTCCAGCATCCGCGTGATCTGGAGCCGCGCCACCGCTGCCCCGAGGCACAGGTGGCGGCCGCCGCCGAACCAGAGCTGGCGGGTCTCGGGCACGTACTCGCGGCGGATGTCGAACGGACCGACGCCCGTCGTCGCCAGGTAGGTCAGCAGCAGGATCCGCTCGCCCGCGCGCAGCCGCTGCCCCTCCACCTCCGCGTCCCTGGCCACGTGCCGTCCGATCACGGGCGCGGGCGTCGAGACGCGCAGGCCCTCCCTGACCGCGTTCTCCATCAGGCCCGGATCGCGCAGGAGCGCGTGCTGCTGGCCCGTGTCGTGCAGCAGGGCGACCGTCCGGGAGGTCCCGGACGCGCCGGTCTCGGTGCCCGCGATCGCCAGCAGCGTGGCCAGGCCCCGGGCGAGCGGCAGGCCGAGGTCCATCTCCCGGCAGCGGCCGAGGATGGTGCCGGCGCCGGCCGCCCGGTAGGCGGCGTCGACCCCGGAGGTGATCTCGGCCACGATCTCCCGGGCCCGCTCGACGACCTCCGGGTCGAGCTCGGTCGAGGCCGTGGTGCCCATGGCCAGGCCCGCGAGCCGCTCCCCGGCCGCGAACACCGCGCGGAAGGCGTCGTCGTCGCGGTCGGTCGGGAGGCCGAGCAGGTCGGAGACCAGGCGTCCGGCCAGGACGCGGGTGGCGTCGGCCACATCGATGGTCTCGCCCCCGGCCAGCCGCCGGGCCAGCTCCGCGTACCACGGGCCCTGGGAGCGTTCCACCAGCGAGCGCGCGCCGTCCTCGGTGAACAGGTCGCGCGCCCTGGTCCGGACCTCGGCGTGCCGGGCGCCGCCGAAGAACTGGGCCATCTCAGGGCCGAACAGCTGCGTCCACAGGTGGCCGACGCCGCCCTCGCCGTCCATGGTGAAGGTCGCGTGGTCGTTCAGCACCCGCCGGGCCAGGACGGGATCGGTCACGACCCAGCCCAGCTTCGGCACACGCGCGATCGGCCCCGTATGGCGCGCCGCCGCCAGGAGAGCGAAGAGTCCCCGGTTTCCGGCCCACAGAAGGCGGGCCTCGTGCCGGGCGGCGTCCTTGACGGCGGTATCCCTAACGTCACTGGTCACATGGTGATTGTGCACACCGCCGCCAAACCGGCGAACGGGCATGGCACTCAAACCCGAGTGAGTGGCAGTACTCAGGTCAAATCGGGTTAGAGTGCCTGCCTCAATCGCGTAGCGGCTACCTATCCGGAACCGACCCCGGTCGGTGAGGCTGGTCTCACAGCACACCCCACTGCACAGCCGACGCCGAACATCGAACCTGATCACGGGGGGTCCCGAGTGAGAGCCCGCATCGCCGGTGTGGCCGCGTACCTGCCGGAGCGGACCGTGACCAGCGCCGAGGTGGAGGCGCGGGTCGAGGCCGAGAGCGACGGCTACCGGCCGCTGCCGACCATCGTCGAGCGGATGACCGGTATCCGCTCGCGCCATGTCATGCGCGACGACCAGCAGGCGTCCGACCTGGCCGTCGAGGCCGCCCGCACGCTCCTGGCCGAGCAGGGCCGCCCGCCCGCCTCGATCGACCTGCTGATCTTCGGGTCGGCGTCCCAGGACATGGTCGAGCCCGCCACCGCCCACATCGTCGCGGCCAAGCTCGGCCTCGGCTGCCCGGTCTTCGACGTCAAGAACGCCTGCAACAGCTTCCTCAACGGCGTCCAGATGGCCGACGCCCTGATCCGCACCGGCCAGCACGAGCGCGTGCTGGTCTGCACCGGCGAGAGCCCGTCGCGGGCCGTGCGCTGGAAGGTTCGCGACCGCGACCAGTTCGCCGACGCCTTCGCGGGCTACACGCTGTCGGACGGCGGCGCCGCGATGCTGCTGGAGGCCGCGCCCGACGGCGGGATCTTCTACCGCGACTTCGCCGCCGTATCCAGCGCCTGGCAGGTGGGAACGCTCCCGGGGGGCGGGTCGATGCACCCGCGCGACCCCGACCGCACCTACTTCAGCGGCGACGGGCGGCGCCTCAAGGAGGCGTTCCTGGCCGCCGGGCCCGAGATCTTCGTCACCGCTCTGGAAAAGACGGGGCTCACCTGGGACGATTTCGCCGTCGTCTGCGTGCACCAGGTGACGATGCCCTACCTCGCGGTGCTGCGTTCGATCCTGGACATCCCGGCCGACCGGCTCGTGACCACCCTGCCCGACCACGGCAACCTCGCCTCGGCGACGCTGCCCCTGCAACTGTCCGCGGCCCTGCGCGCGGGCCGCGCCCGTCCCGGCGACCGCGTCGCCCTGATCGGCCTGGCCGGCGGCGTCAGCCTCGGCATCACCCTCGCGGAGCTGTGACCATGGATCTGTGGGTCGTGATCCCCGCCTACAACGAGGAGCGCTCGATCGGCGCCACGCTGCGCCGGCTGGCCGGGCAGACCGACCTCGGGTTCACCCTCGCCGTCGTTGACAACGGCAGCACCGACCGCACGGCCGGGATCGTCCGCGAGTTCGCCGCCGGGCACCCCGAGCTGGACGTCAGGCTCGTCAACGAACCCGAGAAGGGCACCGGCGCCGCCGCCGACACCGGCGTCCGGCACGCGATCGCCGCCGGGGCCACGCACATCGCGCGCACCGACGCCGACTGCCTGCCCGACCCGGGCTGGGTCGCGGCCCTGCGGCGGGCGTTCGAGGCGGGCGTCGACATGGTCAGCGGCCCGCTGCGGCCCCGCACCGACGAGTTCGAGCTGAAGCTCTGGGAGCGGCGGCTGCTGCCCGCCGTCGTGGAGCTGGCCGCGTTCTTCGGGCGGCTGCGCCCCGGCAACGCCGACCCGCTCGCCCTCGGGCCGTACCTGATGATGCCCGGCTGCAACGTCGCGATCACCGCCGCCCTCTACGAGGACGCGGGCGGGTTCCCCCGCACCCGGATCGAGGACGTCCACGAGGACCGCGCGCTGGTCAACAGCGTCCGCCGGCTGACCCGCTCCTACGCGGTCCGCCGCGACATGGTCGTCTACGGCTCGGTGCGCCGCCTGCGCGCCTACGGCCTGGTCGGCACCCTGGCCTGGTACGCCGACCACCGGTACCGGCCGGAGGTCGTGGACATCCGATGAACTGGGAGACCCGGCTCTACCTGGCGGCCCACCCGTTCGCCTACCCCCTGCTGCGCGGCCTGGCCCGGCGGGGCCCGGTGGTCCGCGTCCCGGGGGTGGGCGTGGTCGTCAACGACGCCGCGCTGGCCCGCTCGGTGCTCATGGACGGCGAGAACTTCCGCAAGGACGGCCCCGGCTCGCCCGGCGAGCTGTGGACGCCGGTGCTCGGGCCGTCCGTCCTGCTCAACATGGAGGGCGAGGCCCACCGGGCGCTGCGGCGCCGCCTCACCGAGCTGTTCACGCCGGGCTACGCCGAGAACCTGTGCGCCCGGGTGCTGGCGGGGCCGCTCGCGGTGCTCGCCGACCGGCTGGAACGCGGCGCCGCCGTCGACCTGGTCGACACCATGCGGCTGATGGCCGGGGCCGTGATCGGCGAGGTCATCGGGCTGGAGACCGACGACTACCGGGGGCTGTTCGCCCAGGGGGAGCGGATCGTCTCGATGATCTCGCTGCGCACCCGGCGGCTGTCCCCGCGCCAGGTCGCGCTGGCCCGTGCCGTCCTCGACCCGCTGGGCGACGTCGCCGCCCGCTCCTACACCTCGGGCGACGAGGGCACGGTCATGGGACGCATGCGCTCGCTCGGCCTCTCCGAGGACGAGGCCAGGGGCGCCGCCGGGGCCTTCTTCCTGACCGGGACCGAGACCGTGGCGACCTTCGTCCCCCGCCTCGTCGCCCTGCTCACCGACGCGGGCGAGCTGGGCCGGGTGGCGGCCGACCCCGGCCTGCTGGACCGGGCGATCGACGAGGGCATGCGCTTCAGCACGCCGACCCCCGTGATGCTGCGCGGCGTCCACCGGGAGACCGAGATCGGCGGCACCCGCGTCCGGCCGGGCGACCGCGTCCTGATCGCCACCCACAACTGCTGCCGCGCCTACGGCCCGTTCGACCTCGGCCTCACGCACCCGCCCGAACTCCGCCGCCTGTGGTTCGGCGCGGGCCCCCACTTCTGCATCGGCTACCCCCTGGCCCTCGCCGAGATCCGGGCCGTCATGACCGTCCTGCTGGGCGCGGCCCCCCTGACCATCACCCACCGCCGGGCCGCGCGCGGCGTCCTCATCCCCACCTACGCCAACCTCACCGTCCGCAAAGCCCCATGACCCTCATCAGAGACCTCCTGGGCCAGGCGGCCCGGACGCCCGGCGCCGTGGCGCTGGTGGCGGGGGACGGGCAATCGGTGACCTATGGCGAGCTGCGGCGGCAGGTGCTGGCCGTCCGGCACGGGCTGCTGGACGCCGGGATGGAGGCCGGGGACGGGGTGTTGTTCTCCGTGCGGCCCTCCCCGGAGTCGCTGGTGCTGGCGCTGGGAGTGGTCGCGGCGCGCGGGGTGGTGATCTTCGCCGACCCGGGGGCGGGCCCGGAGATGTTCGACGCCCGCCTGCGGCTGGCCGCGCCCCGGTGGTCGGCGGCCGAGTCGATCTTGTACGCGGGGAGCCGGGCGGGGCCCGTGCGCGCCTACGCGAGGCGGCGGGGGCTGCTGCTTCCCAACCTCGCGGACCTGGGCATTCCCCGCCACATCCACGTCGGGCGCGGGCTTCCCGGGGTGCCGCGCGGCTCCCACTCGTTCTCCCGGCTGGTGAAGGGGCCCGCGCCCGAGCCGGACGGCGACGGTGATCCGGACGCCCCGGCGGCGGTGATCTTCACCTCGGGGACGACGGCGAACCCGCGTGCGGTCGTGCACTCCCAGGCGTCGCTCGCGGCGTCGCTCGACCTGTTCCGGACACGGGTACCGTTCGGCCTCGGCGATGTCGTGCACACCGACCAGCTCATGCTGGGCCTGCCGACGCTCCTGTCGGGCGCGCGCTGGTCCATGCCGCCGCTGTTCTGCTCGGCCCCCGCCTTCGCGCGCCTGCTGGACGAGCGCGCCGCGACCCACACGTTCTGCGTCCCCGTCCATCTCGCCGAGATCCTCGACGCCTGCCCCCGGCTGCCCGATCGCCTGCGTCACGTCCTTCTGGGGGCGGCGCCCGCGCCCGCGGGGATCCTGCGCCGGGCTCTGGCGGCGGCGCCGTCCGCCGAGGTCCTGTCGGTCTACGCCATGACCGAGATCCTTCCCGTGGCGATCGCCTCGGCCCAGGAGAAGCTTGACCACGCGGGGGAGGGCGACTTCGTGGGCGCGCCCCTGGTGGGCGCACGGCTGGCGGAGGACGGCGAGTTGCTCCTGTCGGGGGCCAACCTGTGCCGGGGTTACCTGGGCGACCCGCCCCACGCCGAGCTCGCGACCGGCGATCTGGCGCGCTTCGACGCCGAGGGACGGCTGATCCTGATGGGCCGCAAGAAGGACATGCTGATTCGGGGGAAGTTCAACCTGTACCCGGGGCTCTACGAGCCCGCGATCGCCGCCCTCGACGGTGTCGACGAGGCCGCGTTCGTGGGCCTCCCCGACGCCGAGACCGGGGACGAGGAGGTCGTGCTGGCCGTGGTCGGCGCCCCCGACCTGCCGGAGCGCCTGCCGGGCCTGCTCCCGGACGTCATCGACCACGACGCCCTCCCGGACCGGATCGTCCCGCTCCAGGCACTCCCGCGCTCGGGCCGGAGCCGCAAGCTCGACCGGGACGCCCTGCGCGATCGCGTGGCCCGTTCCTGACGATGATTGGCCCACGGGCCACTCGTGCCGTCCGCCGGACGGCGCCACGCTGAGCCCGTGCCGAATGTGATCGAACTACGCCGCTACACCCTGCGCCCCGGACGCCGCGAGGAGCTGATCGAGCTCTTCGAGCGCGAATTCGTGGAGTCCCAGGAGGAGACGGGCATGACCGTCCTCGGGATCTTCCGCGATCTGGACGACCCCGACGCGTTCGTCTGGCTGCGCGGCTTCACCGACATGGAGACGCGCCTGGCCGCCCTCACGGCCTTCTACGGGGGGCCGGTCTGGGCCGAGCACGGCCCGGCCGCCTCCGTCACGATGGTCGACGTCTCGAACTGCCGCCTGCTCCGGCCTGTCAAACCCTTCGACCTGTCGGCGCCGCCCGGCCCGCTGTACGCGGCGCTGACCGAGGAGCCGCTGGACGATCCGTCCCCGCTGGCCGTCCTGGTCACCGAGGACGCGCCCAACGACTTCCCCCGGCTGCCCATCCGCACGGACCCGGTCGTGGTGACGTTCACGCGGGGCCGCCCGTCCACCGGCTCCGTGCTCCGCCTGGAGCCCACCGCGCGCTCGCGGGTCCGATGACCTAGATTGCTCGGGTGCGGCGCGAAGACCTCCCCGGTGGCGGGGTCCGGCTCGGGGTGACGGCCCCGGACGCCCCGCGCCTGCGGGTCGAGGTCACCGGCGGCGACCGCTTCCGCGTGAGCCAGGACGGGCGCCCGGTGCTGCTGGCTCGGGTCGGTGACGGGAACTACGGCGTCCACTACACGCGCCTCCCGGGCCACGAGCCCGTCCTGCCGCCGATCACCGCGGACCTGGCGCGGGCACGGCCCGCGTGGCCGCACCGCTACGCGACCTGGCTCGCGTGCGGTCCAGGCCCGCTGCACACGGGCTGGTGGGCCCTCCAGCCGTGGCGGGCCGCGCACCCGCGCGCGGTCTGGGAGCACGAACTGGCGTCCGGCCCGTCCGGGTATCTCGACTGGTTCGCGGGCTGGAACGGCGTCGTGGCGGCGCGGGACCTGCCAGGCCCGGACGACGGGCGCGTGAAGGCCCACCGCAAGCTCGCGCGCGAGGGCGCGCTGCCGCCGCTGCTGCTGTGGTGGGTCAGCGGCCTGGACGGATGGCTCCTGCTGGACGGCCACGCCAGGCTCGCCGCCGCCCTGGCCGAGGACGTCACGCCGCCCGCGCTGGAGCTCGCGCGGGCCCCCTCGCCCGACGAGATCGAGGAGCGAGTGGGCCACGCGTCCGGGAACGACGCCTTGGCGCCCGGCAAGGCGAGCCATTTCGCAGGCGTGTACGCCGACATCCCAGGAGAGCGGGAGCGCACCCGCGTCTGGCCCGGGCATAGTCAATAATATGACTACTCATATCATTGACTATGATCGGATGGCATGGCCCTCAGACACGCGGTGCTGGCCGCGCTGCTCGACGGCGAGCACAGCGGCTACGAGCTGACGAAGATCTTCGACATCTCCGTCTCGAACTTCTGGCATGCCGTGCCCCAGCAGATCTACGCCGAGCTCACCCGGCTGGAGCGGGCCGGGCTGATCGAAGGGCGTCAGGTCATCCAGCACGACCGGCCCAACAAGCGGCTGTTCACCATCACCGAGGCCGGGCTGGCCGAGCTCCAGGACTTCGCCGACGCCGCGTCCAAGCCCTCCTTCATCCGCGACGACCTGCTGGTGAAGGTGCAGGCCGTCGACGGGCTCGACCCCGCCCCGGTGATCGCCCAGCTGGACGAGCGGGCCGCCCAGGCGCGCGGCCGGATCGAGCTGTTCACCCGCATCCTGGTCCGGCTGCGCGGCCCGCTGGACGAGGAGGAGTTCCTGGCCCGGGGCGAGCGGGTCGGCCCCTACCTGACCTGCCTGCGCGGCCTGCGCTTCGAGCACGAGAACCGCGACTGGTGCACCGGAACCGCGGCGCTCCTGCGCGCCCGGACGAGAGAGAGCCAAGGAACATGAGCTACACGCGCTATGTCGCGCTGGGCGACAGTCAGACCGAGGGCCTGGGGGACGGCGACGACCTTCGGGGCCTGCGCGGTTGGGCCGACCGGCTCGCCGAGTCCCTGGCGGCCGCCGAGCCCGGCCTGCTCTACGCCAACCTCGCCGTCCGGGGCCGCCGGGCCGCCGAGATCCACCACCGGCAGCTCGGCCCGGCGCTGGACCTCAAGCCCGACCTGGTCACGGTCATGGCCGGGATGAACGACCTCATCCGGCCCGGCTTCGACGTTGCCGAGACCGCCGGGCACATGGACGCGATGATCGCCGCGCTCACCGGCGCCGGGGCGCGCGTGGTCACCGTGACCTTCCCCGACATCGGCAAGATCGCCCCACCGGCCCGCTCGCTGCGGCCCCGCGTCCTGGACCTCAACCGGCGCATCAGGGCGTCCGCCGAGCGGCACGGCGCCACGCTCGTCGACACCTTTCCGCACGCTGTCACGACGGACGCCCGGATGTGGAGCGTCGATCGCCTCCATCTGAGCGTGGAAGGTCATGCGCGCCTGGCCGCGGCGGCGGCGCACGCGCTGGACCTGCCCGGGAGCGACGAATCCTGGACCGCCGCGATGGCGCCCGTCGCCGCGCCGCCGCTGTGGCGTTCCGCCTGGATCGAGGCCCGGTGGCTCGGCTCGTTCGCGGGGCCCTGGATCCTGCGCCGCGTCCGGGGCCGCTCCTCGGGCGACGGACGCTTCGCCAAGCGTCCCGAACTGCTGCCCGTCGTGCCGGACGCGCTCTAGGGAATGGTCCCGATGGCGGCCAGGATGCGGGCGCAGCGCTCGACCATCGCGGCGGGCGGCTGGTCGGGGTGGTCGAGCCACCAGCGGACCACGGCGGTGACGGTGTACTGCCAGATCGCGCCGAGCAGGTCGTGGTCGAGGGGGTCGTGGTCGCCCGCGCCGGACAGGACCTCGGCGGTGCCCGCGGCGCCCAGGCGGGCCAGCTGGGCCCGGTGGCGGCGGGCGGTGGCGTGCACCTCGCCGACGGCGGGGAGCGTGACGTCGTACAGCACCGACCAGGCCTGGGGGCAGTCCGCCAGGACGGTGAAGATCGCCGACAGCGTGTCCAGGGCGCGCCCGCCCGGCGCCGCCGGGGTCTGCGCGGCGGTCACCTCGTCGACCAGGAGCCGTCCCACGTGGTCGGCGCAGGCCGCGGCCAGCCCGTCCTTGGAGCCGAAGTAACCGTAGATCAGAGGCTTGGAGATGCCCGCCCGGGACGCGATGTCGGCGACCGACGCCCGCGCGTACCCGCGCCTGCCGAACTCCTCGATCGCCAGGCCGAGGATCTGCCGCTCCCGCTCGGGGCGGGCCACACCCTTGCTTCCCGCCTTGGCCACGGACCGCACCTCGCCCTTCAATTGACTATCGAGTAACTTACTATATGGTCAATTCAGTCGCAGGAGGGGAGTCCCCGGTGCCAAGGAGATCATGGTGGGGATGGGGCCATGTCGAGGACGCCGTAATCGGCGCCGAGGCGGCGGCGCTGACCGGACGTGTGGCCGCGCTGCTGCCGGGCGCCGACCTGACCGAGCACCGGCCCCCGGACGTGGCCTCCCTCGGCATCCGGGCTCCCCGGGTCGAGCCGCCGGGCGCCCTGGCCCGGCTGTGCTCCGCCGATCCGGCCGACCGGGCGGCGCACGCGCACGGCCAGGCGTTCCGCGACGTGGTCCGGTGCCTGCTGGGCGAGCTGCCGCACGTCCCCGACCTGGTCGTGCGCCCGGCGGACGAGGCCGACGTGGTGGACGTGCTCGACTGGTGCACGCGCGCGAACGTCGCGGTCGTCCCGTTCGGGGGCGGCACCTCCGTGGTCGGGGGCGTCGAGCCGCGTCCGGCGGGTGACCACGCCGGCGCGGTCAGCCTCGACCTCGGCGCGCTCGACCGGGTCGTCGAGCTCGACCGGGTCAGCCGCGCCGCCCGGATCCAGGCCGGGGTCCTCGGCCCGGCCCTGGAGGACCAGCTGCGGCCGCACGGGCTCACGCTGCGCCATTTCCCGCAGTCGTTCGAGTTCTCCTCGCTGGGCGGCTGGCTGGCCACCCGCGCGGGCGGCCACTACGCCACCGTCTACACGCACATCGACGACCTTGTGGAGGCCACCCGGGTCGTGACCGGGGCGGGGGTCAGCCAGTCGCGGCGGCTGCCGGGGTCGGGCGCGGGGCCGTCCCCCGACCGGCTGTTCCTCGGCTCGGAGGGTGCGCTCGGGGTCATCACCGAGGCGTGGATGCGCCTCCAGGACCGTCCGCGCTGGCGGGCGGGCGCCTCGGTGCTGTTCGACGACTACGCCAAGGCCGTCGCCGCCACCCGGGAGATCTCCCAGTCGGGGCTCTTCCCGTCGAACTGCCGGCTTCTCGACCCGGTCGAGGCGCTCGTCAACGCGGGGACGACGACGTCCGGCGGGGTGCTGGTGCTGGGTTTCGAGTCGGCCGGCCATCCGGTCGAGCGGTCGCTGGAGCGGGCGCTGGAACTCTGCCGCGACCACGGCGGCACCCCGCGCGAGGGAGGCCGGGACGCGGGCGCCACCTGGAAGTCGTCGTTCCTGCGGATGCCCTACCAGCGGGACGCGCTGGCGGCGCGCGGCATGATCGTGGAGACGTTCGAGACCGCCTGCACCTGGGACGCCTTCGACGACCTGCGCGCGGCCGTGCTGACCGCCGCGAACCAGGCGATGGACGCGGCCGGGGTGACGGGCGCGGTGACCTGCCGCTTCACCCACGTCTACCCCGACGGCCCGGCGCCGTACTTCGGCGTCTACGCGGCGGGACGCTGGGGCGACACCGTCGCGCAGTGGGACGACATCAAGGCCGCCGTCTCCGAGGCCCTGATCGTCGCGGGCGGCACGATCACCCATCACCACGCGGTCGGGCGCGACCACCGTCCCTGGTACGACCGCCAGCGCCCCGACCCGTTCGCCGCCGCCCTGCGCGCGGCCAAGCGCGCGCTGGACCCCGGAGGAGTCCTGAACCCCGGGGTCCTGGTCGACGTCACCGACCCGGGGTGACGAACTGCTCCGCGTACTCCCCACGGGGCGGGATCTCGGTGATCATGTCGATCAGCACGCCGTTGGGGTCGGCCACGATGAAGTGGCGCTGGCCGAAGTCCTCGCTGCGCAGGTCCAGTTCGGGCTTGAGGCCGCCGCGCGCCACCAGGCGCTCCCATTCGGCGTCCACGTCCTCCACCTCGAAGTTCAGCAGCAGCCCGGCCACGGGGACGCGGTAGCCCTCGGGCACGGTCGGGTGGGTGGGGTCGAGCAGGGCGAGTTCGTGGGAGTCGCGCTTGAGGCTGACGTACCAGTCGGCCTCGAACGTGATCTCGAAGCCGAAGAGCCCGGTGTAGAAGTCGCGCGACTCCTGGAGGCGGGTCGTGCAGATGACGGGATAGAAGCTGCTGAGCACCATCGGACTCCCTTTCGCGTACCATCGGTACGTGAACCGTATTGACGTACCATCGGTATGTCAAGGGAGGGGTGACCGGGACCATGACCAGGGCCGAGCAGCGCGAACGGACCCGCGGGACGCTCGTGGACGAGGGCAGGCGCCTGTTCGCCGCGCGCGGATACGGCGACGTGGGCCTGGCCGAGATCGTCCAGGCCGCGGGGGTCACGAAGGGGGCGCTGTACCACCTGTTCGACGGCAAGGCCGATCTGTTCCGCGCCGTCCTCGAACAGGTGCAGGACGAGGTCGGCCGGGCCGTCGAGCGGGCCGCCGACGCCGTCGAGGACCCCTGGGCGCGCCTGACCGAGGGCTGCCGGGCGTTCCTCACCGCGAGCACCGACCCGGACGTCCAGCGGATCATGCTGGTCGACGGGCCCGCCGTGCTCGGCTGGGCGCAGTGGCGCGCGCTCGACGAGGCGGCCTCGGCCCGTCACCTGGCCGAGGCGCTCACCGAACTGGTCGAGAAGGGCGTGATCGTCGCGCAGCCGGTCGCGCCCCTCACTCACCTGCTGTCGGGCGCGATGAACGAGGCCGCGCTCTGGCTGGCGACCTCCACCGAGCCCGCCGACCTCCAGGACACCCTGGACGCCCTGGAGCGGATGATGGCGGCGCTACGCGCCTGAGCGGCCGTCGATGCGCTCGCGGAGCAGGTCGGCGTGGCCGTTGTGGCGCGCGTACTCGGCGATCAGATCGACCATGATCGCGCGCAGCGAGATCGGCTCGCCGGTGCGGCGGCGCGTGCCGGTCTCGTCCAGCGAGGCCGCCGACGCCACGATCTCCCGCGACCTGCGGCACTCCTCGCGCCAGGTCGCGAACGCCTCCTCCGGGTCGCCGCCGAGGCTCTCGAAGTCCTGGTCGGGATCGTCGTCGGAGTAGTACGGCAGCGGCACGTCCTCGCCCGCGAACTGGACGCGGAACCACCAGCGCTCGACGCCCGCCAGATGGCGCACCAGCCCGTGCAGGGTCAGCGACGACGGCGGCACCGTGGCCTCCGACAGCCGCTCGCGCGGCACGCCCGCGCACTTGAGCTCGAACGTCGCGCGCTGCCAGTCCAGGACCGACGCCAGCAG
The DNA here is from genome assembly GCF_050946795.1 of Spirillospora sp. CA-294931. Lineage (GTDB taxonomy): Bacteria > Actinomycetota > Actinomycetes > Streptosporangiales > Streptosporangiaceae > Spirillospora. Next base: position 7,057,686 of record NZ_CP192006.1, on the reverse strand, counting down.
CTCGCGCTCGCCCCCGACCCCGGGCGGCGCCACCCGGGGGTCGCCCTCCCATCTGGGGGAGTAGTGCTGTGGATCAGCTGTCGCCGTCATCGCGAGCCCTTCGTTCTGGATCAGAGGTTCATGATCTCGGGTTCGCGCGCCAGCTTGCGCCAGTGCGCGACCGGGTCGGGGATCAGGCGCCGCTCGCCGAGGTCGAGCAGCCCCCCGGTGGTGGTCACCTTCGCGCACAGGGTGCCGTCCACGCGGCGGATCTCGTGGACCATCGTGAACGTCTTCCCCTCGCGCCAGCGGAACTCGCAGGTGACCTCCGCCTCGTCGCCGCCGCGCAGCTCGCGGTGGAAGCGGATGGTCTCCTCCAGGATCACCGGGCCGACGCCCGTGGCCAGCAGCGCGTCCTGGGGAATCCCGGCCGCGCGCAGGCACTCCCAGCGCGAGTGCTCGCAGTACTGGTGGTAGACCGAGCCGTTGAGGTGGCCCTGGGTGTCGAGCTCGTAGCCCCGGACGGTGACCCGCACGCTGAACGTCATGATCAACAGCCTATGCGGCGGCTCAGCGCAGGCGGAGGGCGAGGAAGAAGTCGACGCGGTCTTCGAGGCGGGACAGGTCGCGTGCGGTGAGTTCCTCGATGCGTTGGATGCGGTAGCGGACGGAGTTGACGTGGAGGTGGAGTTGTTGGGCGCAGCGGGTCCAGGAGCCGGAGTTTTGGAGGAAGGTTTCGAGGGTGAGGATGAGGTCGGCGTTGTGGACGTCGTCGTAGGTGCGTAGTGGGTCTAGGAGGCGCATGCGGAACATGTGGCGGACGTCGTCGGGGACGCTGGCGAGCAGGAGGACGTGGGTGGCGAGTTCGTTGTGTCCGACGACGCAGACGGGGTCGGTGCGTCCGGCGGCCAGGCGGCGGGCGTAGCGGGCCTCCTCCACCGCCCCGCGCAGTTCCGGAGCCCGCACGGTGTCGCTCACCCCGATGGCCAGGCCGCCGCCGGTGAGGCCGGGCGCGAGCACCTTCAGCGCCCGGTGGATGGTCTCGGTGAGGTGCGGGTCACCGGGGAGCAGCGCGATCGCCTCGTCGTCCAGCAGCCCGATCACCGGGCCGGGCAGGATCTCGGCCAGGACGGCGCGCAGCTCGCCGGGCCGCAGCGCCCCGTCGGTTCCGGCGGCCACCGCCGTCAGCGGCGTGTCCGGGTCGAGCCCGGTCAGCTCCAGCCTCGGCAGGATCTCGTCGGCGGCGGCCGAGGACGCGATGAGGCGGACCAGCTCCTGGGCCAGATGCCCCTGGATGCCGAGCCGGTCGTCCAGCCGGACGCGCTCCAGCGCCACGATCGAGGCCAGCTCGCCGGTGAGTGCGCGGCGCTCGTCCGGCCACTCGTGCCAGTCGCCCTCGCAGGCGATGAACCAGTCGGCCACGCGCGGCGTCGAGCCCTCGGCGACCGGGAAGATCGAGACGCCGCCCTCGTGGTGGGGGAGGCGCCGGGCGGTCAGGAACGCGCGCGCCAGGTCGGGGGTCTCGGGCAGCTCGGCGTTGCCCGCGACGACCCGTCCGGTGGCGGTCAGCACCCAGCAGCGCATGCCGAGGTCGCGGCCCACCAGCTCCAGGACGGGCCCCAGCCCGGCCCCCTCGGTCACCCCCGCGACCAGGCGGCGGTGCCGGTCCAGCACGGCGGTCAGATCGGCCGCCCGCGCGGTCGACAGATGCCGCATGATCTCCTCGGTGAGGGTCGCGAACGCGACGTCCTCGGGGACGCGGAACAGCGGGATGCCATGGCGGCGGCAGGCCTCGACCAGGTCGTCGGGGATCGTGTGCGACTCCACGTCCCAGGCCGCCAGGGCCGAGACCCCGGCCTTGGCCAGCGCCCGGGCGAACACCTCGGAGTCGGCCGGCTCCGAGCGCCACACCAGCCCGGTCAGCACCAGCTCGCCGCCGCCGAGGTACCGGCCGGGGTCGAGCAGGTCGGTCGTGACGACCCAGCGGATCGGGCGGTCGAGCTCGTCCTTGCCATGGACGAGCTCAAGGCCCAGCTCGCGCATGGCGAGCAGGGAACGCAGCCTCATGGTGCCGCCCTTCCGGATGGTCGTCCTTCTCCCGTGACTTCCCCTCACCGATTCTCCGTGACCGGCGGCCCGGACGCGGCCCCGCCCTGTAAACCCCCGGTCACGAAACGGGGCACCGCTCGCGGAGAGTGTCGGAGGGGACGCGTAACGTTCACATTTGGAGCAACGCACAAAGACGCGGCGGTGGCCCGAGGCACAGTTCGGACTATCTGTGCCTCGACCGGTCGGGGCCCCGCTGTGTGTACTCGAACGACCCATACGAAGGAGACGCGGGGTGTCGGTGACGGCGGAACGCGAGCCGGGGCGGTCAGCCGCGCCGGCGTCAGCGGACGCGGAGCCCGAGCCGTCCATCCGCAGCGCCTCGCGACGTTGGGCGGCCGCGGCCGGCGTAGCAAGGCCGACCAGGGAGCAGGCTGCATTGCGTTCGGCCGCGGCCACCGGTGCCAGAGCATTGCCGAGAGAACGCCGCGTTCGGTGCGGAAGCGGGCGGGAGCGCGATGACGGTCAAGGTCATTGAGAACGCCCATGTGGTGACGGTGAGCGGTGCCGAGCACCCCCGCGGCCATGTGGTGATCGACGGCGACCGCATCACCGCGGTGGGCCCCGGCGTGGCTCCCGACCTCGCCCGCGCGGAGCGGATCGACGGGCGCGGCTGCCTGGTCACCCCCGGGCTCGTCAACGCTCATCACCACCTCTACCAGTGGGCGAGCCAGGGCCTCGCGACCGACAGCACGCTGTTCGACTGGCTGGTGGCGCTGTACGAACCCTGGTCGAAGATGGACGCCGAGGTCGCCGGTGGAGCGGCGACCGCCGCGCTCGGCTGGCTGGCGCTGTCCGGCTGCGCGACGACCACCGACCACCATTACGTCTTCCCCCGGGGCCGGGGCGACCTGTTCGCCGCCGAGATCGAGGCGGCCGCCGAGCTGGGGCTGCGGTTCCACCCCTGCCGGGGCTCGATGGACCTGGGCCGCTCGGAAGGCGGGCTGCCGCCCGACGAGCTGGTGGAGGATCTCGACACGATCCTCGCCGAGACCGAGGCGGCGATCGACCGCTACCACGACCCGTCGCCGGGGTCGATGCTGCGCGTGGCCGTCGCGCCCTGCTCGCCGTTCTCGGTCACCAGGGAGCTGCTGGTCAGGTCGGCCGAGCTGGCGCGGAGCAAGGGCGTGCGGCTGCACACCCATCTCGCCGAGACGGCCGAGGAGGAAGAGCACACCGTCGGGCGGTTCGGCATGACCCCGGCCGAGTACATGGACAGCCTCGGCTGGCTCGGGGAGGACGTGTGGCTCGCCCACTGCGTCCACCTGCACGACGGCGACATCAAGCGGATCGCCGAGACCGGCACCGGCACGGCCCACTGCCCGAGCTCCAACGCCCGGCTCGGGTCGGGCATCGCGCGCGTGGCGCACCTGCTCCGGGCGGGCGCGCCCGTGGGCCTGGGCGTGGACGGCGCCGCGTCCGCCGAGATGGTGCCGCTGGCCGGGGAGATCCGGCAGGCGATCTACATGCAGCGGGCCCGTTACGGCCCGGACGCCCTGACCGCGCGGCAGGCGCTGGAGATGGCGACGCTGGGCGGCGCGCGCTGCCTGGGCCGTCAGGACGAGCTCGGTTCGCTGGAGCCCGGCAAGCTGGCCGACATCGCGATCTGGCGGGTGGACGGCTTCCACGCCGCGATCGACGACCCGGTGATCGCGTTCGCCTACGGCGGCACCCCGCCTCTGGCGCGCCTGCTGGTGGGCGGCAGGACGGTGGTCCGCGACGACGAACTGGTCACCGTGCCGCAGGACGAGGTCGCCCGCCGGGGCGCCGACGCCCACCGCCGCCTGAAGAGGCTCGCGAGAGAGGTCATGTAGATGACCTCACCGACACGGGCACCCGAACGGACGGCGGGCGGCATCGGCGACAGCCCGCTCCGCCCGGACGGCACGCTGAAGGTGGCGGGCGAGTTCGCGTATTCGTCGGATCTGTGGATGGACGGGATGCTGTGGGGCGCCACGCTCCGCAGCCCGCATGCCCGCGCCCGGATTGTGTCGATCGACATCGGTCCCGCGCTGGCGACGTCCGGTGTCCATGCCGTGCTCACGCACGAGGACGTGCCCGGCCACAAGCTCTACGGTCTGGACGAACCCAGAGACCAGCCCGTCCTGGCCATCGGTGAGGTGCGGCATCAGGGTGAGCCGGTGGCGCTGGTGGCGGCGGATCATCCCGAGATCGCTCGGCGGGCGATGGAGCGGATCGCGGTCGAGTGGGAGGTGCTGGAGCCGATCACCGATGCGCGGGCGGTGATCGCCGATCCGGAGCGGAACCGCGTCCAGGAACGCGGCGGTGTCACCCGCCACCAGCCGGTCCGTGTGGGCGACGTCGAGAAGGCGCGGGCCTCGGCCCCGGTCGTGGTGAGCGGCGAGTACGAGGTCGGCATCCAGGACCAGGCGTTCCTCGGCCCCGAGTCGGGGCTGGCCGTGCCCGTCACGGGCGGCGGCCTGGAGCTCTATGTCTCGACCCAATGGGTGCACAACGACCTCGCGCAGATCGCCCCGTGCCTCGGGCTGGACGAAAGCCGGATCCGGATGACGCTGGCGGGGGTGGGCGGCGCGTTCGGTGGCCGCGAGGACCTCTCGATGCAGATTCACGCGGGGATGCTCGCGCTGCGCACCGGCAGGCCGGTGAAGATGTCCTACAACCGGTTCGAGTCGTTCTTCGGGCACGTGCACCGGCACCCGGCGCTGATGCGGTACGAGTACGGCGCCGATGAGGACGGACGGCTGTCGTACGCCGACGTCGAGATCGTCCTGGACGGCGGCGCGTACACCTCGTCCAGCAAGGCGGTGGTCGGCAACGCGGCCTCGCTGGGTGTGGGGCCCTACGAGATCCCGAATATCAGGATCGATGCGTACGGCGTTTACACCAACAATCCGCCGTGTGGGGCGATGCGGGGGTTCGGGGCGGTGCAGGCGTGCTTCGCCTATGAGTCGATGATGGACAAGGTGGCGGCGGCCTGCGGGATCAGTCCGGTGGAGGTGCGGCGCCGCAACGCGGTGTCGCAGGGGTCGAAGCTGGCGACCGGTCAGGTCATTCGCTCTCCGGCGCCGCTGGCCGGGATGCTCGACCGGCTGGAGGCCATGCCGATGCCCCCGGCGCTGGACGCCTCCGACCTGCGCGACCTGCCCGGGGGCGTCTCGCAGACCACACACGGCGAGGGGGTGGTGCGCGGCGTCGGCTACGGCGTCGGGATCAAGAACATCTGCTTCTCCGAGGGCTTCGACGACTACTCCACCGCCCGCGTCCGGCTCGAACTGATCGCCGGCGCGCCCGCCGTGTCCGTGCACACCGCCGCCGCCGAGGTCGGGCAGGGGCTGGTGACCGTGCAGGGGCAGATCGCCCGCACCGAGCTGGGCGTCGCCGACGTCACGATCCTCCCGGCCGACAACCGGGTGGGCGACGCGGGGTCGTCCAGCGCGTCCCGCCAGACCTACATGAGCGGCGGCGCGGTGCGCGAGGCGTGCCGGGCCGTGGCGCGCCGCCTGCTCGACCGGGCCCGCGACCGCCACGGACGGGCCGATCTCGCCCTGGTGGACGGCAAGATCGTGGCTTCGGGCGCGGTGGTGGCGAGCCTGGAGGAGGTCCTCGGCGACGAGCCCATCGAGGAGACCCGCGAGTACCGGCACCTGCCCACCTACCCGATGGACCCGGTGACCGGCCAGGCCGACAGCCACACCCAGCTCGCCCTTTGCGTGCACCGGGCGGTGGTGGACGTCGACGTCGAGCTGGGCCTGGTCAAGGTCGTCGAGCTGGCCGCCGTCCAGGACGTCGGCAAGATCATCAACCGGCTCTCGCTGGAAGGCCAGATCCACGGCGGCACCGCCCAGGGCCTCGGCCTGGCCGTGATGGAGGAGATCGTCGTCACCGACGGCCTGGTCCGCAACCCCTCCTTCACCGACTACCTCATCCCCACCATCCTCGACATGCCACCCATGCGCCTCGACATCCTCGAAAACCCCGACCCCGACGCCCCATACGGGCTGCGCGGGGCGGGCGAGCCACCGACTCTCTCGTCCACCCCGGCGATCGTCGCGGCCGTCCGCGACGCCACCGGGCGCCCGCTCACCCGGGTTCCCGTCCGTCCCGAGCACATCGCGCCCGCGTGAGCGGCCACGTCGTGATCGCACCCGACAAGTTCAAGGGCTCGCTCTCAGCGGCCGAGGTCGCCGGGCATGTGGCGGCCGGGCTGCGGCGTGCCCGCCCGGAGCTGTGCGTCGACCCCATGCCGGTCGCCGACGGCGGCGAGGGGACGGTCGACGCGGCCGTCTCCGCGGGCTTCACGCGCGTGCGGGCCCGGGTGTCCGGCCCCATGGGGGAGCCGGTCACCGCGTCCTACGCCGTCCGAGGCGACACCGCGGTGGTCGAGCTGGCCGAGGCGTCCGGGCTGCGGCTGCTGGGAGACGCCCCGAGGGAGCCGCTGACCGCGTCCAGCCACGGCACCGGCGAGCTCATCGACGCGGCCCTGCTGGGCGGCGCCACCCGGATCGTCCTCGGGCTGGGCGGCAGCGCCTGCACCGACGGCGGCGCGGGCATGGCCACCGCGCTCGGCGCCCGCCTGCTGACCGCCGAGGGACGGCCGGTCGCGCCCGGCGGCGGGGGGCTGGGCTCGCTGGCCTTCATCGACCTTCGGCTGATCGCCGAGCGGCTGCGCGAGGTCGAGGTGGTCGTCGCCGGTGACGTCGACAGCCCGCTGCTCGGCCCCGAGGGAGCCGCCGCCGTCTTCGCGCCCCAGAAGGGCGCCGACCCGGGCCAGGTCCGCGTGCTGGAGAGCGCACTGGCCCGCCTGGACGCCGTGGTCCGCCGCGACCTCGGCGTCCATGCCGCCGGGCAGCCGGGCGCCGGAGCCGCCGGTGGGGTGGGCTTCGGCGCTCTGGCCTTTCTCGGCGCCGCCGTGCGTCCGGGCATCGCCTACCTGCTCGACCTGCTCGGCTTCCCCGGCCGGGTCGAGGGCGCCCGGCTGGTGATCACCGGCGAGGGGTCGCTCGACCGGCAGTCGCTGCGCGGCAAGGCCCCCGTCGGCGTCGCGCGGGCGGCGGCCCGCGCGGGCGTCCCGGCGGTGGCCGTGGCCGGACGCTGCGCGCTGACCGGCGAGCAGCTGCGCCGGGCCCGGCTCCAGGGCGCCTACGCGCTCACCGAGCTGGAGCCCGACCTCGGGCGCAGCATGGCCGGGGCGGGCCCGCTGCTGGAGCGCCTGGCCGAACGCCTGGCCCACGACTGGCTGGAGGGACCCCGATGACCCCGCAGGACCTGGTGATCCGCTCCCGGCGGGCGGTGCTGCCGGACGGCGAGCGTCCGGCCGCCGTGGTGGTGCGCGACGGCGTGATCGCCGCGATCGAGCCCTACGGGGCGCCCGTGGCGGCGTTCGACGACGTCGACCTCGGCGAGACCGCGCTGCTCCCCGGCCTCGTCGACACCCATGTGCACGTCAACGAGCCGGGACGCACCGAATGGGAGGGGTTCGCCACGGCCACGCGGGCCGCCGCGGCCGGGGGAGTGACGACGCTGGTCGACATGCCGCTGAACTCGCTCCCGCCGACGACCAGCACCCGGGCCCTGGCGGTCAAGCGCGCGGCGGCCGAGGGCGCGGTGTTCGTCGACGTGGGGTTCTGGGGCGGCGCCGTCCCCGGCAACGCCGACGCGCTGGAGCCGCTGCACGCCGAGGGCGTCTTCGGCTTCAAGTGCTTCACCTCCGACTCGGGCGTGCCGGAGTTCCCGCCGCTGCCGCCCGGCGAGCTGCGCGCGGCGTTCGCGGCCATCGCCGCGTTCGACGGGCTGGTGATCGTCCATGCCGAGGACCCCGACTCGCTCACCGAGCCCCGCGACGGCGGGTACGCGGCGTTCCTGGCGTCCCGTCCGGCCAGTGCGGAGCGGCGCGCGGTGGAGCGGGTGATCGAGCTGGCCGCCGCGACCGGCGTCCGGGCGCACATCCTGCACCTGTCGGCGGCCGACTGCCTGGAACCCCTGGCCAAGGCGCGGGCGGCCGGCGTGCGGATCTCCGCCGAGACCTGCCCGCACTACCTGACGCTGTCGGCGGGCGAGGTGCCGGGGCCGGCGGCCACGTCGTTCAAGTGCTGCCCGCCGATCCGCGACGAGGGCAACCGCGAGGAGCTGTGGCGTGGCCTGGCCGACGGCGTCATCTCCTGCGTGGTCAGCGACCACTCGCCCTGCGCACCGGAGCTGAAGGCGGGCGACTTCGCCACCGCGTGGGGCGGGGTGTCCTCGCTCCAGCTCGGCCTTTCCGCCGTCTGGACGGCGGCGAGCGCGCGCGGGCACGGGCTCGGCGCGGTGGTCGGCTGGATGGCCGAGGGGCCCGCGACGCTGGCGGGCCTGGCGGGCAAGGGACGCATCGCGTCCGGCCACGACGCCGATCTCGTGGCGTTCGCGCCCGAAGACACGTTCACGGTCGTCCCGGGCGACCTGCACCACCGGCATCCGGTCACGCCCTACGCCGACCGTCCCCTCCGCGGGGTCGTCCGGTCGACGTGGCTGCGCGGCCGTCCCGTCACTGACCAACCCCACGGCCGGTTGCTGAGCCGCGTCCGAGAGGAGAACCGGAATGCCTGATCTCGCGGTGCGGACGCTGGGCGGGTCGGTGATCGCCGCCAGCGACGAGTCGTTCGCGGTGAAGGAGAATCTGATCAACCCGTGGGAGCCGGGGTTCACCGCGCACTCCTTCGGGGCCAAGGGGCAGGAGTACGACGGGTGGGAGACCGCCCGCCGCCGCGACGGCGGTCATGACTGGGCCATCATCCGCCTGGGGCTGCCGGGAGTGATCGACCGGGTCGTGATCGACACCGCCTGGTTCAAGGGCAACTACCCCCCGCAGGCCCGTGTCGAGGCGTGCGCCTGCGAGGACGCCGACCCCGGCCCCGGCACCGCCTGGACGCAGATCGTGCCGCGCAGCCCGCTCAAGGGCGACACCGCCCACACCTTCGAGGTCACCGTCGGCCAGCGCTTCACCCACGTGCGGCTGACCATGTTCCCCGACGGCGGCATCGCGCGGCTGCGCGTGCATGGGCGGGTGGTGCCCGACCCGGCGCTGCTCAGCGGCCTGACCGTCGATGTGGCGGCGCTGGAACACGGCGCCCGCGTGGTGGCCTGCTCTGATGAGTTCTACTCCAGCCCCGAGCACATGCTGCACCCCGGCCACGCCCGCAACCAGGCCGAAGGCTGGGAGACCGCACGCCGCCGCGACGGCGGCCACGACTGGGCCGTCATCGCCCTGGCCGCCCAGGCCACCCTCGCCCTGGCCGAGATCGACACCACCCACCTCAAATTCAACGCCCCCGCCGCCATCACCCTGTCCGGCGCCACCGACCCCCAAGGCCCCTGGCACACCCTGCTACCCCGCACCCCCATCCGCCCCGACCACCGCCACCGCATCCGCCTCGACACCACCCGCCCCATCACCCACGCCCGCCTCGACATCCACCCCGACGGCGGAATCGCCCGCCTCCGCCTCCTCGGACACCTGACCGAGGCGGGAGAGCGGGCGATGTGGGAACGCCTGGCGGAGGTCACGCCTCCGGGGCGGGCTCCTCGTCCAGAAGGTCGTCGAACTCGCCGTCCTTGACCCCGGCGATGAACGCCTCCCACTCCGCCTCGGTGAAGTAGAGGATCGGGCCCTCGTCGTTCTTGGCGTCGCGCATCACCACGGCGCGTTCACCGAAGTCCTTGTGGCTGACGGGAACGTCCTTGCCATCGATGAACTCGATGATGACACCGTCACTGAGGATCGGCTCCTGCTCGCTCACTGGCCCACCTTCTCGACATGGCATGCGGTCGGTCCCCAGGTTAGACCGGCGCGCCCGCACGCGCGTGCCATCCGCGACGGGTCTCAGAAGTCGTGCAGCAGCCGCGCGGCGGCGAGTTCCAGCCGGGTCTGGGACCGCTCGGCGTCGGCGTGGCCGCGCAGCATCTCGATCATCTCCATCGTCCAGATGCTGGTGAGGGCGCGGGCCACGACACGGCGCGGATCGTCGTCGGCGACCTCCTGCGGGCCGACCGCGGCGCGCAGCAGCAGGACGGTCATCCGGTCGCCGAAGTCGGTCTTGACGTCCGACAGCAGCAGCGACCGGATCAGCGCCTCGGCCAGCTCGGGCTCGCGCATCAGCCCGCGGGTGGCGCGCATCAGCACCTCGACGGCGCGCTCGGGCGGGGCGTCGGCGCGCGGCGGACGCCGCTCGATGCTGCCCTCGAGCAGGTCGAGCTCCTCGCCGACCACCGCGACGACCAGGTCCATCTTGGACGGGAAGTAGCGGTACAGGGTGCCGAGCGCGACCCCGGCCCGCTCGGCCACCGTGCGCATCTGCATCGCCTCGACGCCGCCCCGCGAGGCCAGCGCGGCCGCCGCCTGGACGATGCGCCTGCGCCGCTGGTGCTGGCTGCGGGAGCGCGCACCGGGACGGCCCTTCTCCTGCGTCGCCGCCGGCTCTGCGGTCACGGTCGTCCCCTCCTGAACAGGCGTTCTTCCTGCCGTCACACCCTACATCGCGCGAGAACCTGTTCTAGTTACCCCGGCCCTTCGCGGGCGGGGCGGCGCCGCGTAGCGTGGATCTTCGACGGCCCCCCGCGTCGCCCCGGAGGAGACCTACATGGACAGGCTGCAGCAGACGTACGGCCTTTCGGACGAGCAGGCGGACATCGTCGCCACCGTCCGCGCGTTCGTCGACAAGGAGATCCTTCCGGTGGTCGCGGCGTTGGAACGCGACGACGTCTACCCGCAGGAGATCGTGGACGGCATGCGCGAGCTGGGCCTGTTCGGGCTGACGATCGGTGCGGAGCACGGCGGGCTCGGGGAGTCGCTGCTGACCTACGCGCTGGTCGTGGAGGAGCTGTCGCGGGGCTGGATGAGTGTCTCGGGCATCGTCAACACCCACTTCATCGTCGCCTGGATGATCGCCCACCACGGGACGGCCGAGCAGAAGGCGCACTACCTGCCGCGGATGGCGACGGGCGAGATCCGGGGCGCGTTCTCGATGTCGGAGCCGGGCTGCGGGTCGGACGTCGCGGCGATCAGGACGCGGGCCGTCCCCGACGGCGACCACCATGTGATCGACGGCCAGAAGATGTGGCTGACCAACGGCGCCACCGCCAACCTCGTCGCGACGCTCGTCAAGACCGACCCGGAGGCCGGGCACCGGGGCATGACCGCCTTCCTGATCGACAAGACCCCGGGGTTCGGGGAGGTCGCGCCCGGCCTGACCATCCCCGGCAAGATCGAGAAGATGGGCTACAAGGGCGTCGACACCACCGAGATGATCCTCGACGGGTACCGGATCCCGTCCGGCGCGATACTCGGCGGGACGCCCGGCCGGGGCTTCTATCAGATGATGGACGGGGTCGAGGTGGGCCGGGTGAACGTCGCCGCCCGGGGGTGCGGGGTCGCGCGCCGCGCCTACGAGCTGGCGCTGGCGTACGCGCGGCAGCGCGAGGCGTTCGGGCGCCCGATCGCCGAGCACCAGGCGGTGCTGTTCCGGCTGGCGGAGATGGCCACCAAGGTCGAGGCCGCGCACCAGATGATGGTGATGGCGGCGCGCCGCAAGGACTCGGGCGAGCGCAACGACCTCGAGGCGGGCATGGCCAAGTACCTGGCCGGCGAGTACTGCAAGGAGGTCGTGGAGGACGCGTTCCGCATCCACGGCGGATACGCCTACTCCAAGGAGTACGAGATCGAGCGGCTCTACCGGGAGGCGCCGATGCTGCTGATCGGCGAGGGCACCGCCGACATCCAGAAGATGATCATCGGGCGGCGGCTCCTGGAGGACGCGTGAGACCGCTCGACGGACCGCGCCCGCTGGACGGGCTCCGGGTGCTGGAGGTCTCCAGCTTCGTCGCGGCGCCGCTGGGCGGGATGACGCTGGCGCAACTCGGCGCCGAGGTCGTCCGCGTCGATCCGCCGGGCGGGGCGCCGGACGTGCGGCGCTGGCCGCTGGCGCCGTCCGGCCGCAGCATCTACTGGGCCGGGCTCAACAAGGGCAAGCGGTCGGTCGTGGTCGACCAGCGCTCGGCCGAGGGCCGGGAGATCGTCGCCCGGCTGGCGGCCGCGACCGGGATCGTGCTCACCAACGCGCGGCGTCCGTCCTACGCCGATCTGGTCGCGGCGCGTCCCGACGTGATCCATCTGGCCATCGAGGGACGGCACGACGGGAGCCCGGCGGTCGACTACACCGTCAACGCCGAGATGGGGTTCCCGCTGGTCACCGGGCCCGCCGCGCTCGACGGGCCGGTCAACAACGTGGTGCCCGCCTGGGACGTCGCGTGCGGGCTGTACGCGGCGGTCGGCGTCCTGGCGGCCGAGCGGCACCGCGTCAGGACGGGCGAGGGCCGGTCGATCCGGCTGCCGCTGGCCGACGTCGCGCTGGCCATGCTGGGCAACCTCGGCCATCTCGGCGAGGCCCGGATCAACGGCGCCGGACGGCCGCGCATCGGCAACGACCTGTACGGCGGGTTCGGACGCGACTTCGCCACGTCCGACGGGCGGAGGGTGATGATCGTGGTGCTCACCGAACGGCATTTCGCCGACCTCGGCGCGATGACCGGGACGGCCGAGGTCCTCGCGGGCCTGGAGAAGCTGCTGGCGGCCGACTTCGGCGTGGACGGCGACCGCTACCGGCACCGCGAGGCCATCGCGGGCCTGCTGGCCCCCTGGTTCGCCGACCGGACGCTCGGCGAGGTCTCGCGCGCCCTGGCGGCGACGTCGGTGCTGTGGGCGCCGTACCGCACGTTCGCCGAGGTGGCCGCCGATCCGGCGGTGGCCGCGAACCCGCTGCTGGCCGAGCTCGACCAGCCGGGGATCGGCCGCTTCCTCGTCCCGGGTTCCCCGCTCGACCTGGGCGGGGACGCCGGACGCGGAGCCGCGCTCGCCCCGGAGCCGGGCGGCGACACCGGGACCGTCCTGGCGGAGATGCTCGCGATGGGCGCGGACGAGATCGCCGACCTCACGGGGCGCGGAGTGGTCGGGGGGACGGTGTGAGCGGCCTGGCCAGGGCGGTGGACGGCTGGAGCCCCGCCCCCGTCGAGACGGCCGACCAGATCTGCGCGGCGCCCGCGCGTGCGCTGGCGGGGCTGCTGGACCAGCCGCCGCCCGAGGACGTCCTGCCGCCGCTGTGGCACTGGCTGTACTTCCTCGACCGGCCCGCGCAGCGCGAGCTGGGGCCGGACGGGCATCCGCAGGAGGGGCACTTCCTGCCGCCCATCCCCGAGCGCCGCCGGATGTTCGCCGGGGCGCGCTGGACGTGCGGCGCCCCGATCCGCTTCGGCGAGGTGGTGCGGCGCCGCTCGGAGCTGGTCGCGGTGAACGCCAGGAACGGGCGGTCGGGCGAGCTGCTGTTCACCACGGTCCGCCACGCGTTCGTCCGCGGCGACGGCGAGCCCGCCGGCGTCGAGGAGCAGGACATCGTCTACCGCAGCGGCACGCCCGGGCCCACCGTGCCACCGCCGCCGCTGCCCGAGGTCCCCGCGCCGGGCCCGTGGCGGTTCGACATGGTGACCGACTCGGTGCTGCTGTTCAGGTTCAGCGCATTGACCTACAACGCCCACCGCATCCACTACGACGCGGAGTACGCCGTCGAGACCGAGGCGCACGCGGGCCTGGTGGTGCACGGGCCGCTGCTGGCGATCCTGCTGGCCGAGCTGCCGCGCCGCGCCGGGCACGCGTTCGCCTCGCTGACGTTCCGCGCCCGCGCCCCGCTGCACGCGGGCCGCTCGTTCGTGGTGACCGGAGGGCCGGGGGAGGAGCTGCGGATCGTCGGACCGGGCGGCCATGCCGCGATGACCATGAACCTCGGCTGACGGCACGCGAAAGGGAACACGTTCCGGTTTTGGGTCGAGGCCCCTGGACGCAGACTAGAATCTGTTCTAGTTTTGCGACGAGGGCCCGAGGGTGCGTCCGGAAGGGAGCGTGCGGGTGGACTTCGACCTCGACGAGACCCAGCGGGAGCTGCGGGGGCTCGCTGACGGACTGCTCGACCGCGAGGCGTCCCGGGAACGGCTGGAGGCGTTCGAGGCGAGCGGCGCCCCGTATGACGCCGCCACCTGGAAGGCGCTCGGGCAGGCCGGGCTCCTGGGCGCCGGGCTCCCCGAGGAACTCGGCGGCGCCGGGCTCTGCGCGGTCGAGACCGCGGTGATCCTGCGCGAGGTGGGCCGCCATGTCGCGCCCGTCCCGGCGTACGCGTCGCTGGCGCTGGCCGCACCCGCGATCGTCCGGCACGGCACGCCCGAGCAGCGCGCCCTGCTCGCGCCCCTGAACGACGGCGAGGCGGTCTTCACCGGCGCCTACCGGGAGGCCGGGCCCGCCGGACGCGTGACCGCCACCGCGCGCCTCGACGGCGACGGGTACGTGCTGGACGGCGTGAAGACGTTCGTCCCCTGCGCCGAGCAGGCCGCGCTGATCCTCGTCCCCGCCCGGACGGACGGCGGCGAGGTCGCGGTGTTCCTGGTCGAGCCGGGCGCGGTGCGCCTGACCCCGCAGCACTCGCTCACCACCGAGCCGCTGTCGCGGGTCGAGCTGGCCGGTGCCCGGGTGGACGCGGCGGCGCGGCTCGGGCCGGGCGCCTGGGACACGCTGCGGCGCTCGGCCGTCGCCGGGGCCGTCGCGCTGGCATCCGGGGTGATCGAGTCCGCGCTTGGCCTCACCACCGAGCACATCAGGACGCGTGAGCAGTTCGGCCGTCCGCTGGCGGGGTTCCAGGCCGTCACGATGCGGATCGCGGACGTCTACATCGCCAAGCGGACCCTCGACGTGGCGCTCTGGGCGGCCGTCTGGCGGCTGGCCGAGGAGCGGGACGACGCCGACGAGGTCCTCGCCGTCGCCGCCTTCAACGTCTGCGAGCCCGTGGCCGAGGCCCTCTACACCTGCCAGCACCTGCACGGGGGCCTCGGCATGGACGTCACCTACCCGCTCCACCGCTACTTCGCGTGGGGCAAGCACGCCGGGCACCTGCTCGGCGGCGCCGAGGACCGGCTCGACGACCTCGGCGAACTCCTCGCGGCGCGGGAGGGCTAGCGGTGTTCATCGACCTGGACCGGGAGCAGCGGCGGCTCCGCGACGAGCTGCGCGACTACTTCGCCGCCTGCCTGCCGCCCGAGCGGCGCGCCGCGATCGCCGAGGACCCGTTCGGCCCGCCCTACCAGGAGCACTGCCGCCGCCTCGGCCGCGACGGCATGCTCGGGGTGGCGCTGCCGCGCGAGTACGGCGGCCGGGGCTACGGCCCGCTGGAGCAGCAGATCTTCGCCAACGAGATCGCGCGCGCGGAGATCCCCTATCCGATCATCACGCTGAACACGGTGGCTCCGACGCTGCTCCAGTACGGAACCGAGGCGCAGAAGGAGCGCTTCCTGCCCAGGATCATGGCGGGGGAGTGCCACTTCGCGATCGGGTACAGCGAGCCGGGCGCCGGGACCGACCTGGCCGCGCTGCGCACCACCGCCGTCCGGGACGGCGACCACTACGTCGTCAACGGCCAGAAGATCTTCACCTCGGGCGCGCACCACGCCGACCACATCTGGCTCGCGGCCCGCACCGACCCGGACGCGGGCCGCCACAAAGGCATCTCGATGCTCATCGCCGACTGCTCCGACCCCGGCTTCTCCTGGACGCCGATCGTCACCATGGACGGCCGCCACCACACCAACTCCACCTACTACCAGGACGTCCGCGTGCCCGCCGACATGCTGGTGGGGGAGGAGAACCGGGGCTGGGACCTCATCGTCGACCAGCTCAACCACGAGCGCGTGACGCTGGGCCCGGCGGGGAACGTCGGGCTCTACCTCGACCGCTTCTCCCGCTGGGCTCGGACGGCGGTCGGCGGCGACGGGCGGCCGCCGATCGAGGAGCCCGCCGTCCGGCGCGCCGTCGCCCGCGTGCACGCCTACCTGCGGGTCAACGAGCTGCTCAACTGGCAGGTGGCGGCGAACCAGGACCTCGGCTGGCTGGGCGCGCCCGACGCGTCCGCCACCAAGGTCTACGGCTCGGAGCGGATGCAGGAGGTCGGCCGGATCATGGGCGACACGGTCGCGCGGTTCGGCGACCCCGGCGATCCGGAGACCGCCGCCCTGCTGGAGAAGCTGGACCACGGCGCCAAGGGCGCGGTCGTGCTGACGTTCGGCGGCGGCGTGAACGAGATCCAGCGGGAGATCATCGCCATGATCGGCCTGAACCTGCCCCGGGCGCCGCGGTGACGGGCGTCCCGGCGGCGCTCGCCGCGGCCGCGGACCGGCTGGCCCGGGCCGGGGAGCGCCCCGCGCCGCCCTGCCAGGACCCCGTCGACCGGGCCCTGATCCGCAACTGGACGCAGGCGCTCGGCGACACCGATCCGGCCTGGCACGAGGGCGGGCTCGCGCCGCCCGCGATGATCCAGGTCTGGTCGATGCCCGGGCTCGGCGCGCGCGGTGGCTCGGCGGCCGACGAGGTGCTCGGGCTGCTGGACGCGTCCGGCTACACCGGCGTCGTCGCGACCAACTGCGAGCAGACCTACGACCGCTACCTCCGCCACGGCGAACGCCTCCGCTCCACGATGCGCTTCGGCGGGCTGGCCGGGCCCAAGAAGACGGCGATGGGCGAGGGCTACTTCGTCACCTGGCACCAGACCTGGTACGACGAGCGGGACGAGCGCGTCGCCGAGATGCTGTTCCGCGTGCTGAAGTTCCGTCCCGCAGCGCGCGGCCGCCCGCAGGGCGACCGGGCGCGCCCGGCGATCGGGCCGGACACCCGCTTCTTCTGGGACGGCGTCGAGGCGGGGGAGCTGCGCGTCCAGCGCTGCGGCGACTGCGGCCTGCTCCGCCACCCGCCCGGGCCGATGTGCCCCCGGTGCCACTCCGTCCGGCGCGAGCATGTCGTGGCGTGCGGGCGCGGCGAGGTGCACAGCTTCGTCGTCCACCACCACCCGCCCGTGCCCGGCCACGTCCCGCCCTACGTGGTGGCGCTGGTCGAGCTGGCGGAGGGCGTGCGGGTGGTCGGGAACGTCCTGGACTGCCCGCCCGGCGAGGTGAAGATCGGGATGCCGCTCACGCTGACCTTCCGGGACGGCCTTCCGCAGTGGGTCCCGGCGGGGGCGCCGCTTTCCGAGCCGACGCCGGAGCCCGCCACCCTGGAGATCGAGCTGACGCCCACGTTCGTCATCGCGTCCGCGCTCGCCACGCGCGACCTCACGCCCGTCCACCACGACACGGCGCTGGCCCGCGCCCAGGGCGCCAAGGACATCTTCCTCAACATCCTCACGACGATGGGGCTCGTCCAGCGCGCCGCCCTGCGCGCCGCGCCGGGCGCGGTCATCGAAGGCATCGCGACCCGGCTGGGCGTCCCGGCGCACGCGGGCGACACGCTCCGGCTGCACGCCGAGCGCACCGGCGCCGCGACGGTGACGGTGCGCGGAGCCGTGGCCCTCGGCGACCACGTCACCGCGACCGTCCGGATCCGGGAGGACGCGTGAGCCTGTCCGGAAAGGCGGCTATCGCCGGGATCGGGGCCACGGAGTTCTCCAAGGAGTCCGGACGCTCGGAGCTGCGGCTGGCGGCCGAGGCGTGCCTGGCGGCGATCCGCGACGCGGGGCTGACCCCCGCCGACGTGGACGGCCTGGTCACCTTCGCCGCCGACGCCAGCTCCGAGATCGCCGTCCAGCGCGAGCTGGGCATCCCCGGGCTGCGGTTCTTCTCGCGGGTCGACTACGGCGGCGGGGCGGCCTGCGGGACGGTCGCGCACGCCGCGATGGCCGTGGCCACCGGGCAGGCCGACGTCGTCGTCTGCTACCGCGCCTTCAACGAGCGTTCCGGGCACCGGTTCGGGCAGGCGGGCGCCGCCGCGCGGGCCGACTCGACCGGGCTGGAGTTCTCCTGGCACCTGCCCTTCGGTCTGGCGACCCCGGCGGGCTGGGTGGCCATGCACGCCCGCCGCTACATGCACGACCACGGCGCCACCAGCGAGGACTTCGGCCGGGTCGCGGTCGCGATGCGGCGGCACGCGGCGTCCAACCCCCGGGCCTGGTTCCACGGCCGTCCCATCACGCTGGCCGAGCACCAGGAGTCGCGCTGGATCGTCGACCCGCTGCACCTGCTGGACTGCTGCCAGGAGTCCGACGGCGGCGTCGCGCTCGTCGTGACGAGCGCCGAGCGGGCCCGCGACCTGCCGCACCCGCCCGCGCTGATCACCGCCGCCGCGCAGGGCACCGGGCCCGACCAGATGATGATGTTCGGCTACTACAGCGGCGACCTGGCGACGCTGCCCGCGATGGGCGCCGTCGGCGCCGAACTGTGGCGCCGGTCCGGCCTCACCCCCGCCGACGTGCAGACCGCGATCCTGTACGACCACTTCACCCCGTTCGTGCTGATCCAGCTGGAGGAGCTGGGGTTCTGCGGGCGCGGCGAGGCCGCGGCGTTCGTGGCCGAGGGCGGCATCGAGCTCGGCGGGCGGCTCCCGGTCAACCCCAACGGCGGCCAGCTCGGCGAGGCCTACGTCCACGGGATGAACGGCATCGCCGAGGGCGTGCGGCAGGTGCGGGGTACCTCGGTCAACCAGGTGCCGGACGTCACGAACGTCGTGGTCACGGCCGGGACGGGCGTCCCGACCAGCGGCCTGGTGCTGGGCGTCAGCTAGCCCCGGCCGAGGGCAGGTTGAGCCCGGCCTCCAGGAACGCGAACGCCTCGTCGACGACCTCGTGGCTGACCGGGGCGCCCGGTTCGCCGGACTCGGCGGCCGCGCGGAAGGTGGCCACGGCGGCCGAGGCGATCACGTGCGGGCGCAGGTCGTCGTCGGGGTCGACGCCCATCCGGTCGGCGATGGCCTCGGTGAGAAAGCGCAGCTTCTTGGCCGCGAACTCCAGGCTCCCGGCCATCAGCGTCTCGCTCTGGGCGATCAGCAGCATCATGCACTCGAAGCGGTTCGGGTCGTAGCCCTGGACGCCCTGCTCGTAGGCGCGGACCATCTCCACGGCCGACCGGCGCAGCGCGGTCACGACCGGCTCGTCGGCGGGGCGCTCGGTGAAGGCCCGGACGAAGACCTCCTGCTGCTCCTGCTGGAAGGTGAGCGCCACGTCCTCCTTGGAGGCGAAGTAGCGGAAGAACGTCCGCGACGAGACGTCGACCGCGTCGGCGATCTCCTCGACGGTCGTGCCGTCGAAGCCCTTCTCGGCGAAGAGCGCGAACGCCGCGTCGATCAGCGCCTCGCGGGTGCGCTGCTTCTTGCGTTCGCGCCGGCCCGGGGGCCGGGCTCCGGGGCCCGCTGGACGGGCCTCGGGGGCGGTCGCGGTCATGGGCGAAGTGTAACCGGCGGCCTCCGCTCTGCCAATTGACCGATGATGACATGTGTCTTTTTGTGACTGTCGTCGCTTGACGACAAGTGTCATCGCATGACAGTTTAGGTCCATCACCGCCCGACACCGTGGAGGACACCGATGTCCCAGCCTCCGACCGCCGACGTGCTCCACCCGGGAAGCGCACCCGCGCCCCCGAGTGAACCTGGAGCCGTCCGGCCGACCTCAAGACCCGGGCACGGGCACCCCTGGCTCACGCTGATCGCCGTCGCGCTGGGCGTGATGATGGTCGGGCTCGACGCCACCGTGGTCTCCATCGCCAACCCGGCGATCGCCAAGGACCTCAACGCCGACCTGGCCGGACTCCAGTGGGTCACCAACTCTTACCTGCTCACGCTCGCCGTGGCGATGATCCCCGCCGGGAAGATCGCAGACCGGTTCGGCCGCCGCCGCACCTTCCTGGCCGGGGTGGTCGGCTTCGCGATCGCCTCGGTGCTGATCGGCCTGTCCGGTTCGCTCGGAATGGTGATCTTCTGGCGCGTCGTCCAGGGCTTCGCGGGCGCGCTCCTGCAACCCGCCAGCCTGGCGATCCTGCGCAACACCTTCCCGGCCGAGCGCCTGAACGCCGCCATCGGCGTCTGGGGCGCGACGGTCGGCCTGTCGATCGCGGGTGGCCCCATCGTGGCCGGGGTGCTGGTCGAGAACGTCAACTGGGAGTCGGTGTTCTTCCTCAACGCCCCGCTCGGCGTGATCGCGCTGGCCGTCGGCCTGTGGGTGATCCGCGAGTCCCGTGACAAGGACGCCGCGGGCTCGTTCGACCTGCCGGGCGTCGCGCTGATCTCCGCCGCGCTGTTCGCGCTGGTCTGGGGTCTGATCAAGGCGGGCGAGGACGGCTTCGGCGACACCGTCCCGCTGGTCTCGTTCGCCGCCGCCGTCGTGCTCGGCGCGCTGTTCGTCGCCAACGAGCTGCGGGCCGAGAGCCCGCTGCTGCCCATGAGCCTGTTCCGCTCGGCGTCGCTGTCGGCGGCGACCGGCCTGATCGTCCTGGCGTTCTTCGGGATGTTCGGGACGATCTTCTTCATCACCCTCTACCTCCAGCAGGTGCACGGGATGAGCCCGGTCGGCGCGGGCGTCCGGATGCTCCCGATGACCGGCGTCTTCATCGTCGCGTCCCCGATCGCGGGCTACCTCACCAGCCGGTTCGGGCCGCGCCTCCCGCTGGTGACCGGCATGCTCTTCACCGCCGCCGCGCTGTTCGGCCTCGCGCGCATCGGGACCGACGCCGCCTTCGTCGAGCTGTGGCCCTGGTTCGTCCTGATCGGCCTGGCGTTCGGCCTGCTCATCGTCGCGGGCACCGAGGCCATCGTCGGCAACGCCCCGGCCCGCCTGGCGGGCGTGGCCGGCGGCCTCCAGCAGACCGCCTCGCAGGTCGGCGGCGTCCTCGGCACCGCCGTGCTCGGCACGATCCTGTCCACCAAGGTCGGGGACGTCCTGTACGGGCGGCTCACCGAGTCGGGCGTCCCGGCCGACACCGCCGGACGCCTCGCCGAACAGGGCGGCGGCCTGGTCTCCCAGGGCGTCGCGCCCGTCCCGCCCGGCACCCCCGCGCCCGCGGCCGCCGCCATCACCGACGGCAGCCATCTGGCCTTCATGGACGGTTTCCAGTCGTCCATGAACGTGGCCGGAGCCGTCTCCCTCGTCGCCGCCCTCGCGGCCCTGCTCGTGAAGCGCGGTGAGACCCCGGTGGAAGGCGCGGCCGTCGCCTGAGCCCCCGCGTCGCACCCGGTCGAGCGAGGGCCGAGCGCCTAGACTGGCCAGCGGGCGGAGGAAGGCTGAGCCATGGGCAAGCACAGCAAACCGGCCACGCGGACATGCCCGGGGTGTGACGGCACGGGGAAGCACAAGGACCGAACCTGCGGCGTCTGCCGCGGCAAGGGCAAAATCTGAGCACCGACCAACCGGTGAAGCCCGCCTCCGGCCAGCTTCACCGGTTGATCACGTTCCCGCACGTCCAGCCGCCACCCGGGTGCGTGCCGTGTGGTCGCGCGTCCTAGCAATAATCGCGGTAGCGATCACGATCACGGTCGCGGATCCAGCCGTGGTCGCGTAGCTGGCGCTCGGTCTCGCGGACCTGGTCGGAGAACTGCGTTCCCGGGTCGGACGGGGAGCTCGGGATCGCATCGCTTGACGGGGGCTGGACCTGCGGGGGCTGCGGCTGCGGTTGTTGCGGCTCGGGCCTGGGTTGCGGGGCCGGCGGTTGCAGGGGCTTCTTGTCGCGCTCGGCGGGGGTGTTGGGCTCGGTGGGGAGCGGAAGCGGGCTCGGCTTGAGCGGGCCCTTGGGCGGGGGCGGGGTGTCCGGCGGGGTCTTGGGGGCGGGCTTGTCGCCCTTGGGCGGCGCGGGCGGCCTGACGGGTTTCTTGGGCGCCTTGCCCAGCGGCGGCCTTCCCTCGGAGCGCGGAGGGGGCTTGTAGTCGTCGGGGCTTGGGGGTGTGCGCTCGTTGTCGTCGTCCGCTTCCGGGGGCTGGTGGGGGTGCGGGCCCTCCGTCTCCGGCGGCGGGGCCTCTCCCGGGGGCATCGAGGTGCCGGGCGGGAGGGGTGTGTCCGGCGGGATGGAGGGCGGCGGCGCGGGACGGTCGGGGGCCGGGGCCGGTGAGGGTGTGTGCTTCGGCGTCGGGGTGTGGCGGGGCGGCGCGGACGATTCGGGGGACGACGCGGAGGCCGCCGGGGGTCTCGGCGGGTCGACCGTGCGCGGCGCCTCTTCGCTCTGGCTCTTGTTCGCGCTCGGGAGGAGGGCGCCGAAGCCGCTGCCCTTGGTGGACGGCCAGGCCAGCAGCCCGACCGCCGCGGCCGCGGCCGCGGCGAGACCGGCGGTCGCGCCGACGCCCTTGCCGCGCTTGCGCTCGCCTCGATGGCTGTGGGCGGCGACGTCGGAGCCGATCACGACCAGCGGGTTCGGCGCGATCCGTCCGGTCAGCGGGAGCACGGCCTCGGCCTCGCAGGCGGCGAGCACGCGCTCGCGCAGCCAGGCCGGGGCCTGGTCGGGGCCGCGGCGGGCCAGCAGTTGCGGCAGGCGCCCCTTCTCGAAGGCCGTGATGACGTCGGCGTGCGTCCCGGCCTCGTCGAGGCTGCGCATCAGCAGGTCCAGAACGGCACGTTCCAGCCGCGTGCGCGCCAGGTGGAGGAGCTGGCGGACGGTGTCGGGGGCGATGCCGAGGACGCGCGCGATGTCGGGTACGTTCAGCCATTCGCCCGCCGCGAGCAGAAGGGCCTCGCGATGGTCGGGACGCAGTTCGGCGGCGGCCTGGACCAGCGGGTCGTCCGGATCGAAGGCGGGGGTGAGCTCACCGGTGAAGGCGCCCAGTTCGGCGCAGGCCGAGCGCGAGAGCGCGTAGAGCCACAGCACGCGGTCTCCGCGCGGCGGATGCTGGACCGCGGCGACAAAGGCGTCCTTCAGTGCGGCCGCCGCCATCGCGTCGCCGACCAGCGACCAGCAATGCGCGTACAGGCGTGCAGCGTGCGAGTCGTAGAGGCGTCCCGGGTCCGCGCGCATGTGACCTCCGTTTGTGAGCGGTCGGCACACCCTGCCGAAACTGAGCTCCTACAAACTGGTGGAAAATGGATTCTATTGCAGAGATTGAACCTCTGAGAAGGGCCTGAAGTCACCTTTGTTGTCAGTAGCGGAGAGTGACTGATGACCTGGGCTATCTTCGGGTTAAGGCTTATTTAAGGAAGTCCGCGAAAGCGGCTCGATTACTTTCCGCTTGACCGGGGAAGGACACGTTGTTGCGTCGAATAGGCGGCCGCTTGGGGCTCCTCCGCCGCTACTCCACACCGCTGGTCTATCTGGGCGCCTACGGCGCCATGTCGGTGGTCTACCTTCACGCACTGTCACCGCGCGATCGCGAGGGCCTCGTCGCGTGGGCGAGCACCAACCTGGACAACCTCCCGGACAACCCGGTGGGGACGATGGTCGTCTCGGCGTTCGTCGCCGAGGGTTCGCAGGCCGGTCTGTTCGTGGTCGGCGCGCTCGGGCTGTTCCCCGTGGCCCGCCGTTTCGGCAACTCGCGCGCGCTGCTGCTGATCTCGCTGGGTCACGTGGTCGGGACCCTGGTCAGCCAGGGTGTGGCCGCCTGGCGCCTGGAACTGGGCGAGCTGCCGGAGTCGGTGCGCACCGCGTCCGACGTCGGCCCCTCCTACGTCATCTCGGCCGCGCTGGTGGCCGCGATCCTCTACGGCCCCGGACGCCTGGCGCGTCTGGGCGCGCTGGCCGGTTACCTCGCCGCCGCGCCCTCCCTGTTCGAGGGCCTGACCTCGCTGGAGATCGGCGCTCTCGGCCACGTGGTCGCGATGCTCACCGGGGGCGCCGTCGGCGGAGCGTTCGTCCTGGCCGAGCGCCGCCGGGCCGCGCCGGGAAGCTAGTCGCCCGAGGGGCTGGGGGTCGGGTTCGAGGTGGGGCTCGGCTCCGACGTGGGGGTTTCGGTGGGAGTGGGGGTCGGGGTGGTCGAGGGCGGGGGCTCGCTGCTCGGGGGCGGCGTGGTCGGCGGGGGCGTCGTGGGGGTGGGCGTCGTCGGGTCCGGCGACGGGGGCGGGGTGGTGGCCGGGGGCTTGGACGGGGTGCCCGTCTCGGGGCGGGTGTCCGGGGTGCCGGGCGGGACGTACGACGGGCCGGTGCCGGTGGGCGACGGGTCGCCGTTGGTGGCCTCGCTGGGCACCTCGGCGGGCGAGGACGTCCCGTTGGTGGCCCGGTCGGTGCCGGTGGTCCCGGGGGAGGTGACGGTCGGGAGCGAGGTGGTGCGAGCGTTGGCGGGCGTGTGCTGCCCGGCGCTCGTCGGGGTCAGGCTGCCCGCGCCGTCACCGCCCTTGCCCGAGGGCCAGGACGCCAGCAGGCCGACGGTCGCGGCGGCCGAGGCGGCGATGCCCGCGACGGCGCCGAAGCCGGCGAGCCTGCGGCCGCGTCCGGGCGCGGCGGGCGCGGGCTTGCCGCCGGCGATGACGACCAGCGGGTTCGGCGCGGTCACGCCGGTGAGGGGACGCTCGGCGGCCTCGCCCGCGCAGGAGTCGAGGACCTGGTCGCGCAGCCATGCCGGGGGCGCTTCGGGGGCCCGGCTCGCCAGCAGTCGCGGCAGGCGGCCCTTCTCGAAGGCCGGGATGACGTCGGGGCGGGCCGGGGCGCCGCGCATGAGCAGGTCGAGGACGGCGCGCTCGAACCGCGAGCGGGCGGCTTCGAGGAGCTGCCGCGCGGTGTCGGGGGCGATGTCCATGACCCGGCCGATGTCGGCGATCTCCAGCCACTCGCCCGCCCAGAGCAGCAGGATCTCGCGGTGGTCGGAGCGGAGCCCCGCCGCCGCGCGCAGCGGCACGTCGGAGAGGTCGAAGGAGACGGCGGCGTGCGCGTGCTCGGCGCAGGCCGAGCGTGCCAGCGCGTACATCCACAGCACGGTGTCGCCGCGCGGCGGGTGCTGGACGGCGGCGGCGAAGGTGTCCTTGACGGCGTGGGCGGCCGCCTGGTCGCCGAGGAGCGACCAGCAGTACGCGTACATACGGGCGGCGTGCGCGTCGTAGAGCGCTCCGGGTTCCCCGCGCATGTGACCTCCGTTGCTGACCGGGCGGCGCCGGCGGCGTGGTCCCGCAGGCTCGGGCGGATCAGGCGAAATCGAGACTGTAGTGCATCTGCGTGGTGTGTCGCGACCTGGCGCGCTTGGCGGGGGGTGCTGCTGTTCCGCCGGGCTTTACGGAGATTTCAGGGGGTTTGTTGAAGTTAGGGGATTTCTGATGCGGTTCAGCGGGGAAGGCTTCGAACTTGCTGTCGAAAAATTCAGGAGCCCGCATGCCCGGACTGACCGTGGAAGGCGTCTACCAGCACATTCACGGTGTCTGCTTCAAGACCGGCCCGCCCGGAACCGTCGGCGCGGAGACCGAGTGGTTCGTCCGCGACGACACCGATCCCGAGGCCCATGTCCCGACGGGACGGCTCCGCACGCTCCTCGACGTCGTCGGGCCGCCCCCCAACCGCAGCGCCATCACCTACGAGCCCGGGGGACAGCTGGAGTTGAGCTCCCGGCCCTACCCGGGGCTCGCCGAACTGCACGCCGCGCTGGACGCCGACATCCGTCACGTCCGCGACGCGATCGCCCCGGCCGGTCTGAGCCTGGCCGGTCACGGCGTCGATCCGTTCCGCCGCCCGTCCTTCCAGGCCGAGCATCCCCGCTACCGCTGCATGCGCAGCTATTACGACACCAGCGGATTCCCCGATTCCGGGCTGGCCATGATGTGCTCCACCGCCTCGGTGCAGGTCTGCCTGGACATCGGCGCCGACCGCGCCGACGCGGGGCGGCGGTGGCGGCTCGTCCACGCGCTCGGGCCGGTGCTCGTGGCCGCGTTCGCCAACTCCTCCCTGGGGGCCGGACGGCCCACCGGCCACCGGTCGGGACGCCAGGCCATCTGGAAAGCCCTCGACCCCTGCCGCACGCTGCCCGTGCAGGCCAACGGGTGGGACGCCGACCCGGCGGAGGCGTGGACGCGCTATGCCCTGGACGCGCGCGTCATGGTCGTCCACCGGGCGGGGGAGTGGGTGGCCGATCCCGGGATGACGTTCCGGGAGTGGATCGCCAAAGGAGAACCCGGCACCGACGACCTCGACTACCACCTGTCCACCCTGTTCCCGCCCGTCCGCCCGCGCGGCTGGCTGGAGCTGCGCATGATCGACGCGCTGCCCGTGCGGTACTGGGCCGTCCCGGTCGCGGTCGCCACGGCCCTGCTGGACGACCCGCGCGCGTCCGCCGCCGCCGAGGCGGCCTGCGAGCCGGTCACCGGTCGCTGGGCCGCCGCCGCGCGGCACGGCCTGTCCGACCCGGCGCTGGCGCGGGCCGCCGCGGCCTGCTTCGACGCCGCCCTGGGCGCCCTGCCCCGGCTGGGCGCGCCCGGCCTGGTGCCGGTGGTCGGCGAGTACGCCGAGCGCTATGTCGGCCGGGGCCGCTGCCCCGCCGACGATTCCCTGTCCTCGACCCCGGAGGAGTACGCCCGATGAGCCCGTTGGACGGCTCGCTCGACGAGCACGCCCTGAAGGAACTGATCGCCCGCGAGCTCGGCGGCGTCCGCGACCGCAGCCTCGGCCTGACCACCGAGGTGCTGGAGGAGTCCGAGCTGACCGGCCAGGTCTCGCCGCTGATGTCCCCGCTGGTGTGGGACCTGGCCCACGTCGGCAATTACGAGGAGCTGTGGCTGCTGCGGGCGGCCGCGGGGATCGACCCGATGCGCCCGGAGATCGACGGCCTGTACGACGCCTTCGAGCATCCGCGTTCGGAACGGCCCTCGCTGCCGCTGCTGTCACCGGGGGAGGCGGGTGAGTACGTCTCCACGGTCCGGAACAAGGTGCTGGACTCCCTCTCCCGGGTGCGCTTCGACGAGGAGAACCCCCTCACGGCGGGCGGCTTCGTCTACGGGATGGTCGTCCAGCACGAGCACCAGCACGACGAGACCATGCTCGCCACCCACCAGCTCCGCAAGGGCGCCCCGGCGCTGCTGGACCCGCCCGCGACCTCGCCGATCGACCCGGCGCCGGCCGCCGAGGTCCTGGTCGAGGCGGGGCCGTTCGAGATGGGCACCTCGGACGACCCGTGGGCCTACGACAACGAGCGGCGGCGCCACACCGTGGACGTCCCCGCGTTCCGCATCGACACCGAGCCGGTCTCCAACGCCGCCTACCAGGCGTTCATGGAAGCGGGCGGTTACGACGAGCCGCGCTGGTGGACCCCCGAGGGCTGGGAGTGGACGCGCTCGACCGGCAAGCGGTCGCCCGCGTTCTGGTCCAGGGAGGGCGCGGGCTGGGTGCGCCGCCGCTTCGGCCGGGTCGAGCCCGTGCCGCCCGCCGAGCCCGTCCAGCACGTGTGCTGGTACGAGGCCGACGCCTATGCCCGCTGGGCCGGGAAACGGCTTCCCACCGAGGCCGAATGGGAGAAGGCGGCCGCCTGGGATCCCGTCCTGGGCCGTTCCCGGCGTTACCCGTGGGGGGACTCCTACGAAGAGGGACGCGCGAATCTCGGGCAGCGGCTGCTGCGCCCCTCGGAAGCCGGAACATATGCGCCGGGCGCTTCGGCATATGGCGTCCGCCGGATGATCGGCGATGTGTGGGAGTGGACGTCGTCAAACTTTCACGCATTTCCGGGCTTCCGTTCCTTCCCGTACAAGGAGTACTCGGAAGTCTTCTTCGGCGACGACTACAAAGTGCTGAAGGGCGGTTCCTGGGCCACCCATCCGCTGGCGGTCAGGAACACCTTCCGCAACTGGGACTACCCGATCAGGCGGCAGATCTTCACCGGTTTCCGCTGCGCCAGGGACGCCGCCTGATGTGCCGCCATCTCGGGTATCTCGGCCCGCCGCGCACGCTGCACTCGCTCGTCTACGACGGCGAGCACTCCCTCGAGCACCAGTCGTACGCGCCGCGCATGACCCAGGGGAACCTGCTCAACGCCGACGGCTACGGCGTGGGCTGGTACGACGGCGACGCCCCGCGCCGCTTCCGGCGGGCCCAGCCGGTGTGGACCGACGCCTCGTTCCGCGAGATCGCGCTCGCCGTCCGGACAGGGTGCGCGGTCGCGGCGATCCGCTCGGCCACCTCCGGGTTCCCGGTGGACGAGTCGTGCGCGCAGCCGTTCCGCGCGGGCCACCGGTTCTTCAGCCACAACGGCCGGATCGAGGGCTTCGCCGGAGTGGAGGGCAAGCTGCGCGAGCTGGCGGGCGACCTGGCCGGGGAGCCCGACGCCCGGGCCCCGGTCGACTCGGCGCTGCTGCTCGCCTGCGCCGCCCGCCGGTGGCGCGCGGGCGAGCCGCTCGGCGACGCGCTGGCCGCGGTGGTGGCGGACGTGTCCGGGCTCGCCACCGGCCGCTACAACCTGCTCGCCTCCGACGGCGTCGCGCTGTCGGCCACCACCTGGGGCGACTCGCTGTTCGTCCGGGCCGCGCCCGGCGAGATCACGATCGCCTCCGAACCCCTCGACGACGGGCCCGGCTGGGACGCCGTGCCCGACCGCTCCCTCGTGACGGCGGACCTCGCGTCCGGCGTGCGCGTCGTTTCCCTCTGACAGGAGAACCCGTGGACCAGTTCCTCACCGCCGACGACCTCGCCAAGTCGCTGCGCGCCGACGTCCGGGAGGGCCTCACCGGCACCCCGAAGACGCTGCCGCCCAAGTGGTTCTACGACGAGCGCGGCAGCGGGCTCTTCGAGGAGATCACCCGGCTGGAGGAGTACTACCCGACACGGCGCGAGCGCGAGATCCTGCTGGCCCGCGCGCCGGAGATCGCCGCCGCGACCGGCGCCCGCACCCTGCTGGAGCTGGGCGCGGGCTCCGGCGAGAAGACCCGCGTGCTGCTGGACGCCCTGGGCGCGACGCTGGAGGCCTACGTCCCGGTGGACGTCAGCGGCGACTTCCTCGCCGACGCCGCGGGACAGATCGCGGCCGACCATCCCGGGCTGGCCGTGCGGGCGGTGGTGGCCGACTACGAGCAGCACCTGCACCTGCTGCCGTCCGGCGAGCGCCGCCTGGTCGCGTTCCTGGGCGGGACGATCGGCAACATGGCGCCCGCCGCGCGGGTCGGCTTCCTCGGCGGCCTGCGCGCGACGATGGGCCCGGGTGACGCGCTGCTGCTGGGCGCCGACCTGGTCAAGGCCCCCGAGCGCCTGGTGCGCGCCTACGACGACGGGTCCGGCGTCACGGCCGAGTTCAACCGCAACGTCCTGCACGTCATCAACCGCGAGCTGGACGCCGACTTCGACGTCGCGTCCTTCGAGCACCTGGCGGTCTGGAACGCCGCCGAGGAGTGGATCGAGATGCGGTTGCGCTCGACGCGGGCGCAGACCGTCCGCGTCGGCGGCCTGGAGCTGGAGATCGACTTCGCCGAGGGCGAGGAGACGCGCACCGAGATCTCGGCCAAGTTCCGCCGCGAGCGTCTGGAGGCCGAGCTCGGCGCCGCCGGGCTCGACCTGGCCGAGCTGTGGACCGACGAGGCGGGCGACTTCTCGCTCACCCTCGCCACACCCCGGCCGTGAAGGGCCCTACGACTTGCGGTTCGGCTGGGCGAGCCCCAGCCGGTTGACGCCCTCGACCAGGCGGGTCGCCAGATGGCGGTGGCCCGCCGGGGTCGGGTGCACGCCGTCGCGCCTGATGAAGTCCGGCGCGTTGCCGCTGCCCTGGATCCGGTTGCCGGTGATCCAGCGCTCGACGATCGGGTCGAGGAACGGGATTCCCTGCTGCCGCGCGACGTCGCGCAGCGCGTCGCGGACGGCCAGCGCGCGCGGCGGCGGGGTCTCGTTCCCCCAGATCGGCCCGACCAGGACCACCCGCGTGGACGGCCAGCGCCGCCGCGCGCGGTCGAGCACGTCGCGCGCCGCCCCGGCGACCTGCTGGGGCGGATGGTGGGTGTCGTTGTGACCGCCCGAAACGATCAGCAGGTCGGGTGCGGGACGCCAGCCGAGCTGGCTCTCGAACAGCACGCCGAACGGCTCGTTGGCCTTGCCTCCGGCCAGGAAGCCCGTCCCGCCGCGCCCGGCGAGGACGACCTGCCAGCCCAGCAGCCGGGCCGCCGCGGCGGCGTAGGTCGTCTCGGGCTGCGCGCCGCGCTCGCCGACGGTGTAGCTGTCGCCGAGGAACATCACGACCGGTGCCGCCGCACGCGCGGCCGTGGGCGCGGGAGCGGCGGACGCCTTCTGGTTCACCGAGCCGGAGAACGCGCCGCAACCCGACGCCAGCAGCATGCCGAGGCATGGCGCGACCATCGCCGCGCCGCGGCGGGCGCGGCGAGATGTCATAGGGGGGTCCATCCACTTCCCGAGGGGTGACGCGCTGATTTTACTGATCATTCCGGCGCGCGGGGACCGTCCGGCCAAGACCCGGGCGGCAGGATTCCTCGGGTGTCCCTACACGCTCCGTTCACCTCCGAATCACCCTGCGGACCCCGGCCCGCCATCCGGCGCCGGGAAGGTTCCGCAGTGACTCGACGGGACCGTCTAACTGAATTGGATCTTCTCCGCTTCCTCGCGGCGCTGGCGGTGGTGTTGTTCCACTTCACCGGGTTCGGCGGTGCGGGACCGTGGCCGGATCCGGCGCGGGAGCTCTTCCCCGCCCTCGCTCCCGTCACCCGGTACGGATACCTGGGCGTCGACCTCTTCTTCGTCATCAGCGGCTTCGTGATCCTGATGAGCGTGTGGGGGCGCGGGCCGGGCGAGTTCGGCATCTCGCGCGTGGTGCGCCTGATGCCCGCCTACTGGGTCGGCGTGCTGTTCGGCGGGATCGTCTACGCCGTCTTCAAGCTCGGCAACGGCGTCCCCGGCCTGGTGATCCCGAACCTGACGATGCTCCAGGGCGGGCTCGGCGAGAAGAACGTCGACCCGGTCTACTGGACGCTCTGGGTCGAGCTGCACTTCTACTTCCTGATCGGCATCCTGGCGGTCGCCGGGATCACCTACCGCAACTGCCTGGTCTTCATGACCGTCTGGATGCTGGGCGGCGTCTTCGCCGACGAGGCGGGGAGCAAGCTCCTCCAGGTGATGCTCGTCCCGACCTGGAGCCCGTATTTCATCGCGGGCATGGCGCTGTTCCTGATGCACAAGTTCGGCCAGACGCTGCTGCTGTGGGGATACGTCGCGGCGTCCTGGCTGCTGGCGATGTACTGGAGCAGCTGGCGGACGGGCCACGTCTTCAAGGGCGCCGACGAGACCGTCGTCTCGGTCGTCGTCACGGTCATCTTCGCGGTGATGTACCTGGTCGCCACCGGACGGCTCAAGCACCTGCGCTGGCACCGGCTGACCGTGCTGGGCGCGCTGACCTACCCGCTGTACCTGACGCACTCGACGATCGCGCTGCCGCTGCTGGAGAACCTCTACCCCGAGCTCGACCGGTGGACGGCGCTGGCCGTGGTGATCGCGGCCTCGCTCGCCCTCGCCTACGCGATCCAGCGGCTGGTCGAGCGGCCGGGGCAGAAGTGGATGCGGCGCAAGCTCTACGAGTCGCTCAAACCGCTGGAGGAGACGCCGCCGGCCCGGCTCGACCCGCGCGAGCGGATCGTCCCGCCCCCGGCGCCCGCGGAGCGCCCGCAGCCGGTGGGGGTCGCCTCGGACGGGCCGCCGGTGCCCCAGCCGTACCGGCCGTAGCCGGGCGTGCCGGGCCGGTGAGAAAGATCTTGGCGGAAGGTGTGACGCTTTCGCGGGCGATGGCGCTGAAGGAAAGAGAGGGCGGGTCAGCCAGTGCCAGGGCGGGGACAGGCTGGCCCGCTCTCTCTTATGCCGGGGCTATCGGACGGAGCTCGTCGGCATAGCTGACCGAGACGCGGCGCATGACGCCGCCGTCGTCGATGGAGTACTGGCCCAGGCGCCACAGGGGCGGCGAGTAGGCGTGGATGGACACGCTCGCCTCGTCCGCGCCGGTCAGCCGGTGGATGTGCTCGGGGCCGAACGAGAACGACGAACCCTCGCCGACGACCGTCCTGACATGGGCGCCGCCGATGCGCGGGTTGCACTCCTCCAGGGCACCGGCCACGACCCGGACCGCGCCCGAGGACGTGTCGTGGTCGTGCCAGCCGGTGTCGTTCTCCGGCGTCCAGCACAGGACCCACACGTCGACGTACTCGTCGCGGTGCAGCGAGGCGTAGTGGCGCTCGTCGGCGCTGAAGGCGACGTGCTTGCGCCAAAGCCCGGGTTGCTCGGCGAGACGGTCGACCAACTCGCGCAGCTCCTGCCGGTCCAGGGGGCGGTTCGGCAGGTGGGCGAGGGGTCCGGCCTCGGGGGAGGCGACCTCAGGCGGCATCTTCTGGCTCCTTTCCGTTCAATAGTCGGTGGGGGTTGCTGACGCGGATGGCGTGGTGGGCGGCCTCGCCCATGGCCGGGTCGCTCGGCCCGGCGTAGGGCCGGTCGGTGCCGTGGACGACCACGTCGACGCCGATCGCGCGCGCGGCGGCGTCGACGGCGCGGGGGCCGTAGGAGGACGTCTCGACGAAGGCCGCCGGGTCGACCGTGCCGCGCCCGCCGCCGCGCGCCGCCAGCCGCTCGCCGTGCAGCGGGGCCAGGCCCGCGAGCATGGCGAAGCAGACGCGCAGGTTCGGGTGGCGGGGCCGCCCGGAGGTGCGGAACGCGAACCAGGCGGCGTGCATCTGCTGGACGTAGGGCACGAGCGCCGGCCACCACGCGGGGGCGTCCGGGGTCGGGGGCGCGGCCCCCGGGTGGACGAAGAGGGGGAGCCCTCGCGATTCGAGCAGGTCGAGGAGGGGCGCGCAGCGGGCGTACCCGGAGGCGTCCAGCAGCGCGGTCGCGGGGAGCTGGAGACCGGCGAACCCGGCGTCCAGGGCCTCGGCGGCCGCCCCGGGGTCGATGTCGCGGACGTTGGCGGCCGCCCACGCGCCGAACTCCGGCGGCAGCGCGGCGGCGCCCTCGTGATAGGCGTCCAGCAGGGGACGCGCTTCGGCGTCCGGCAGCCATTCGATGCCCAGCGGCGACGACAGCGAGACCAGGGCGCGCTCCAGGCCGTCGGCCCCGACCAGCCCGGCACGCCGGGCGGCGTCGTGATCGGACGGGTTCACCTCGTAGGGCGGCTCGCCCTCCAGACGCAGCGTCCAGCCGTCGAGGAAGGGCGGTTCGCGGCGGCTCCGCAGCGCGCTGACCAGGGGAGGCCCCCAGAGATGCTGGTGCACGTCGATGCCGGCCACGCGAGTCGTCCTTTCGTCGGAAATCTACTGAACCGCATCAGTTAACCGTTTCAGTGAACCGGTTAAGCTGCCCCGCCGTCAAGTCGGAGCCGGTCTTGTCGCAGGCACCCTCTAGGGTGAGGGGGTGCCCGACAGGCGCAAACGCGCGACCATTCGAGAGGTGGCACAGGCGACGGGGCTGTCGCCTGCCGCCGTGTCGTACGCGCTTCGCGGCATCCAGACCTCGGAGGAGACCCAGGAGCGGGTCAGGGCCGCCGCCGACGAACTGGGGTACGAGGCCCACCCGATCGCGCGCGCCCTGGCCAGCGGCCGCACCGGCATGGTCGGCGTGCTCTGCGGCTCGCTCGGCGACTACTGGCAGCAGTCCCTCGCGGTCGGCATCGGCCGGGGCCTGCTGGCCCGCGACCGCTACGCGCTGATCGTCGACGCCGTCAGCGACCCCGAGCGCGAGCTGGCGATGGCCCGCCAGCTGCGCGACCAGCGGGTCGACGGCCTCATCGTCCAGCCCCTCGACCCCTCGGCCTCGCTCTGGGCCGAGCTGGCCGAGGCCATGCCCGTCGTGTCGATCGGCGACGCCCTCGACGGAGGGCGCTCCCAGGGCGAGGTGGTCTTCGACAACCGGCGCGGCGTCACCCTGGCCCTGGAGCACCTGCGCGAGCTCGGCCACCGCCGCGTCGCCGTCTTCACCCCCACCCGGGCCAGCACCCCCGACCGCCCGGCCGACGTCCACGTCAACGCCGAGGCCGAGCGGCTGCGGCTGGAGGTCGAGGTCGTCGTGGCCCCCCAGTCGCTGGAAGAGGCCACCGACGCGGCGTTCCGGATGCTCAAGACCCCCGACCGCCCCTCGGCGGTGTTCTGCTTCTCCGACTCCATCGCCTACGGCGTCTACGCGGCCACCCGCGAGCTGGGCCTGGACGTCCCCGGCGACCTGGCCGTCTGCGGCTACGACAGCCATCCCATGTCGGCCCTGCTCACCCCGCCGCTCACCACCGTCGACTGGGACATCGACGGCGTCGTCGAGGCCGCCGTGGGCCTGGTCGTCGACGTGATCGACGACCCCTCCCGGGGCAGGCGGGTCGTGACCGAACCCGAACTCCGCGTCCGCGCCTCCACCGCGGGCGCCCTCTGACCGGCCGCTCAGGGAGCGCATTCGTGGGCCAGACGAGGCAGCAGATCAGCGGCGAGGGCGATGTCGGCGTCCAGCGGCCGGTCCTCCACGCGCGGGTCCATCACGGCGGTGGCCAGGTCGTAGGCGGCCTTGAGCGGCCCCCCGGCGGGGGCACGTCCCTGCATGCGCAGAGCGCGCGTGGCGGCGACCAGCTCGCACCCGAGCCCGATCCGGTAGGCGGCGACGGTCTCGGTGGTCGCCCGCGCCGACTGGGTGGAGAACCCGGCGTGCTCCTCCACGCCCCGCGAGAGCACGGCGCTCCCCAGCGCCGCCGGGGTCGCCAGCCTGCGGACGTCGGCCAGGGCGGAGTGCGCCACGTACTCAAGGATCATGATCCCGGACGACGCCTCGGTGGCCCCCTGGAACGGGTAGAGCCCGGTGAAGGAGGGCTCGGCCAGGGTGCCGAGCCGCGCCGACGACAGCGCCATGGTCTGGAAGAGCGCCGCGCGGGCCGCGTCGAGCGCCAGGCCGACATAGGCGGTGTGGAAGTTCCCGTTGTGCCAGACCGTGCGCCCGGCCACGTCCACCAGGGGGTTCTCGGCGGCGGCGTTGATCTCCCGCGTGACGACCGCCTCGGCGTATTGCGCCGCCTCCAGGGCCGGGCCGTGCACCTGGGGGAACGCGCGATAGCCGTAAGGGTCCTGGATGCGCATCGGGGAGGCGTGCTCGAAGGCCAGCAGCGTCCGCATCGCGGTCGCGACCTCCCGCTGCCCGGGGTGGGGGCACGCCTCGTGGACGGCGGGCGCGTAGGGCTCCTCCGAGCCGCGGACGGCGAACAGCGACAGGGCGGCGACGACCGTCGAGGCCGCCACCAGCGTCCGCAGATCGGTGACCGCCAGCGCCGACTCCCCGAGCGTGGCCGCGTTGGAGCTGATGAACGCCAGCGCGTCGGCCGACCTGAGCGTGAACCCCGGCCCCCGCTCGGGCCCGCCGTCGGTGCCCGCCAGCCAGGAGCGCTCGCCCAGCAGGCACAGCGCGGTCGAGGCCAGCGCGGTCAGGTCGCCGGTGCCGATGGCGCCGTAGACCGGGACGGGCGGCAGCAGCCCGAGGTTCAGCGCGTCCGCCAGCGCCGCCAGCACGTCCGGGTCGACGCCCGAGCCGCCCGCGGCGATCTGGTTCAGCCGCACCGTGAGCATCGCCCGCGCGATCTCGGGCGCGATCAGCGGACCGGCGCCCGCGGCGTGGCTGCGCAGCAGGCGCAGCCCGTGCGCGTCGGAGTCCTCCCATTCCACGTCCACGACGCGGTTGGCGCCGACGCCCGTCGTCCGGCCGTAGACGGGCTGCTCGGCGGCCACGTCCCGGGCGACCCGCCAGGCGGCCGCGGCGCGCTTCACCCCTTCGGCCGCGACCTCGATCGTGACGTCCCCCTGGGCTGCGCGCGTTACCTGGGCACAGGTAAGGGATGTGCCGTTGATAACGATTCGGCTGTTCTCCACGGGCCCACGTTACTTTCTGAAGTATTCAGGTCGGTATGCTCTGGATCCGCCCTGGTCCCCGCGGGCGGGCAGGTCGCACGCGGTGCCGCCGGCGGGGGTTGGCTACTGTTGGGTACGAACGGCTGTGATCACCATGTCGGCTAGGAACCACGGCGTTGTGGCGACGCCCCGAAGGACGTGAATCGTTTGATCACCTTTGAGGGCGTGACCAAGCGCTACCCGGACGGCACCATCGCCGTCGACAAGCTCGACCTGGAGATCGAGGCGGGCCGCATCACGGTGCTCGTCGGCCCCTCGGGCTGCGGGAAGACCACCACCCTGCGCATGATCAACCGGATGGTCGACTCCACCGAGGGCGTGGTGGCCATCGACGGCAGGAACGTGCGCGAGATCGACCCGCCCAAGCTGCGGCGCGGCATCGGCTACGTTATCCAGCAGGCCGGGCTCTTCCCGCACCGCACGATCGTCGACAACGTCGCGACCGTGCCGTACCTGCTCGGCTGGGACAAGAAGAAGGCCCGCGCCCGCGCCCACGAGCTGCTCGAACGCGTCGGGCTCGACCCCGCGATGGCCAAGCGTTACCCGATCCAGCTCTCCGGCGGCCAGCAGCAGCGCGTCGGCGTCGCCCGCGCGCTGGCGGCCGACCCGCCGATCATGCTGATGGACGAGCCGTTCAGCGCCGTCGACCCGATCGTGCGGGGCAGCCTCCAGCAGGAGTTCTTGCGGCTGCAGAGCGAGCTCGAGAAGACGATCGTGTTCGTCACCCACGACATCGACGAGGCCGTCAAGCTCGGCCACCGCATCGCGGTGTTCAAGGTCGGCGGCAAGCTGGCCCAGTACTCCGGCCCCGACGAGCTTCTGAACGAGCCCGCCGACGACTTCGTCCGCGACTTCCTCGGCGGCGAACGCGGCATCCGCCGCCTGCGCTTCTTCCAGGAGCTGGACGCCGAGGAGAGCGGCACCGGCCCGATCGTCCAGGGTCCCGCCACCCACACCGTGGTCCGGCACGCGGGCATGGCCAAGACCAGCGACGAGACCGACACCGGCTTCGACCCGACGGCCGAGCGGTGACCCCGCTGCTGGCCGCCCTGGCGGCCCCCGCCGACGACGAGCCCCTGATCCGCTGGGACTGGATCGAGCGCAACCTCGGCGACGACATCGCCACGGCGCTCAAGGAACACCTGATCCTGTCGTTCACGCCGGTCCTCATCGGGCTGCTCATCGCGCTGCCGCTCGGCATCCTGTGCGCCCGGTACCGGCTGCTGTACCCG
This sequence comes from Spirillospora sp. CA-294931, assembly GCF_050946795.1. Classification (GTDB taxonomy): domain Bacteria; phylum Actinomycetota; class Actinomycetes; order Streptosporangiales; family Streptosporangiaceae; genus Spirillospora. Next base: position 7,020,788 of record NZ_CP192006.1, on the reverse strand, counting down.
CCGGTCCTGGCGATCACGAGCATCCTCTACGCGCTCCCGTCGATCGCGCTGTTCGTCGTCCTGGTCGCCTTCACCGGGCTCACCTACCAGACGGTGATCTTCCCGCTGACCCTCTACACGCTCTCGGTGCTGGTGCCGAGCGTGGTCGACGGGCTCGGGTCGGTGCCCGACCACGTCCGCAAGTCGGCGACCGCCATGGGCTTCGGCGACATCCGCAGGCTGGTCCAGGTGGAGCTGCCGATCGCGCTCCCGGTCGTCATGGCCGGGCTCCGGGTCGCGACGGTCTCCAACATCAGCCTGGTCAGCGTGGGAGCCATCATCGGCATCGGCGGGCTGGGCGAGTTGTTCACCGACGGCCTGCGGCGCGACTTCTCCACCCCGCTGATCGTGGGCATCGTGCTGATCGTCGCGCTGGCCCTGGTGTCCGATCTGGTGCTGCTGCTCGTCCAGCGATGGCTCACCCCGTGGGAACGCGGCCGTTCGGCCCGCGTCAAGACCACCGACCAGGCCCTGATCCCCGGGGGAGGCAACCAGTGAACGCCCTTCTCGACGCGCTGGCCTGGCTCGGCGAGTCCCGGCAGTGGAGCGGTCCCGACGGCATCCCCAGCCGCCTGGTGGAGCACCTGTGGTACTCCCTGCTCGCCTTCCTGATCACCGTGCTGATCGCGCTCCCGGCGGGGCTGCTGCTCGGGCATGTGCGCCGGGGCAGGTTCGCCGCGCTCACCGGGTTCCTGGTCACGGCGTCCGCCAACGCCGCGCGCGCCCTGCCGACGCTGGGCCTGCTCATCCTCGCCGCCGTCGTCACCTCGGCGGGCGACCTGGTGCCCGTGCTGATCCCCCTGATCGTGCTCGCCGTCCCGCCGGTCCTGGTGAACGCCTACGCGGGCGTCCGGCAGGTCGAGCCCGGCCTGCGCGACGCCGCCGAGGGCATGGGCATGACCGGCCTCCAGGTGGTGCTCCGCGTGGAGACGCCGGTGGCCCTCCCGCTCATCCTCCTCGGCCTGCGCACCGCCGCCATCCAGATCATCTCGACCGCGACGATGGCCGCCTACGTCGGGCTCGGCGGCTTCGGCCGCTACATCGTGGACGGCTACGCGCGCCAGGAGTACGACCAGATGGCGGGCGGAGCGATCCTCGTCGCCGCGATGGCGGTGCTCGTGCAGGCCGTCTTCACGGTGCTGCGGCGCCTGGTGGTGTCGCGGGGAGTGCGGCTGGAATTCGCCACCTCCTGATCAGACCTCGCCCTATGCACGTCCTGAGGAAGGAACGGATATGTCCCGGAAGATTCGTGGCGCGGCCGTCGCGCTGGCGGCGGCGCTCGCGCTGGCCGCGTGCGGTGGCGGCGACGGAGACGATCCGCTGAAGAGCGGAGACAAGGGCTCGGGGACCGTCACGATCGGGTCCGCCGACTTCGCCGAGAGCGAGCTGCTCGCCGAGATCTACGGGCAGGCGATGGAGGCCAAGGGCGTCAAGGTCGAGCGCAAGCTCAAGATCGGTGCCCGCGAGGTCTACTACGGCCAGGTGGAGAGCGGCGCCATCAGCGTCTTCCCCGAGTACAACGGCGCGCTGCTGGCCAAGGTCGACAAGACCGACACCGCCAGCACCACCGAGGCGGTCGACGCGGCGCTCAAGAAGAAGCTGCCCGCCGCGCTGGAGATCCTCCAGGCGTCCAAGGCCGAGGACAAGGACGCCCTGGTCGTGACGGCCGAGACGGCGGCCAAGCACAAGCTGAAGACCATCGAGGACCTCAAGCCGGTCGCCAAGGACCTGGTCGTCGGCGGGCCGCCGGAGTTCAAGACCCGCCAGCAGGGCTGGGTCGGCCTGGAGAAGGTCTACGGCCTGACGTTCAAGCAGTTCAAGTCGCTCGACACCGGGCCGATCACGCTGTCCAACCTGACCAAGGGGCAGATCCAGGCCGGGAACCTGTTCACCACCAACCCGGCGATCGCCAAGAACAAGCTGGTCGCGCTGGAGGACCCCAAGAACGTCTTCGGCGCGCAGAACGTCCTGCCGCTGGTCTACAAGTCCAAGGTGAACGAGACCGCCAGGGCGGCGCTCAACGCCGTCTCGGCCAAGCTCACCACCCAGGACCTGATCGAGCTGAACGGCAAGATGGAGACCGACAAGGCCGACCCCGAGGACGTCGCCAAGGAGTGGCTGAAGAAGTCCGGGCTCGCCTGATCGACTCCGTCAGTGTTCGCCGGGGCGGCCGTCCGGGGGATGGCCGCCCAGGCGGGCGGTGAGGTCGGAGGCGGTCGCCCTGATGGGCTCGGCCAGCGACGGCCACGACTCCGGCGGACGCTTCTCGCGGCGGAAGGTGACCGTGATCGCCGCCGTGGGGTGGCCGGTGTGGTCGAAGGCGCAGGCGGCGATGCTGGCCAGGCCCTCGGTGACATGGCCGTCCTCGATCGACCAGCCGCGCCTGGCGTCCTCGGCCAGCTCGCGGCGCAGCTCGCGCAGCGAACCGGGGCCCAGGCCCGTCCGGTCGACGAAGGGGCCCGGGAACAGCGCCCTGACCTGGGCGGCGGGCAGGTGCGCCAGCATCGACCTGCCGCTGGCGGTGAGCGGGGCGGGCATCCGGACGCCGACGTCGGTCACCAGCGTCGCGTGCCTGCGCGGCTGCTCCTTGAGCAGGTAGAGGGTCTCGGCGCCGTGCAGGACGCCGAGCTGGGCGATCTCGCCGACCCGGTCGACCAGGCGGCGCAGCAGCGGGCGGGCCACCCGTTCCAGCGGCTCGTGGCGCAGGTAGGCCGAGCCGATCTCGAACGCCGCCACCCCGAGCCCCCAGCGCCGCTCGCCCGGCAGGTAGGTCACGAAGCCGTCCTCGGCCATGGCCGTGAGCAGGTGGTAGGTGCTCGATCGGGGCAGGTCGAGGGAGCGCGCGATCGACGAGGCGGGGAGCGGTCCCGCCGCGCCCGCCAGCAGCCGCAGCACCGCCAGCGCGCGCCGCGCGGCCGGAACCTGCCCCATTCGCCACTCCTACCCGTCGGTCGCAGCGAATCACATCGGGGCGTCAGGCGCAGCCCTCGAACTCGGGGACGCTCTCGGTGAGGTTGAGGCCGGTCGTCCCGAACCACTTGTGCAGGAGGCGGGCGGCGGTGCCGTCCTGGTACATCCGCGTGATGGCCTTGTTGACGCCCTCGCAGCCGTCGAGGTCGCCCTTGCGCAGGCCGACGCCGTAGGGCTCGTCGGTGAACGGGGCATTGACGATCTTCACGGCGTTCCGGCCGCGTGCCGCGAACCCGGCCAGCACCAGGTCGCCGGTCGACACCGCGTCCACCTGGCCCGCCAGCAGCTTGTCGAAGCAGTCGCTGTAGGACGGGGACGGCACCAGCTCGGTCGCGACGCCGAGCCCCTTGACCACCCGCTGCGTCGAGACCGACCCGGCGGCCTGGCACATGCGGCGGCCGCGCAGGTCGCGCACGGTGCGGATCCGCGTGTCGGCGCGGCGGACCATGATGTCCTGGTGCGCGACGTAGTAGGGCCCGCCGAAGGTGACCTTGGCGGCCCGGTCGGCGGTGATGGAGTACGAGGCCAGCACCAGGTCGACCTTGCCGTCGTTCAGCTGGTCCTCGCGGTCGGCCGAGGTGACGGTCCTGAAGGTGACGCGGTCGGCGCCCAGCTTGCGCGCGATGTAGGTGCCGACGTCGACCTCGAAGCCCTTGTGGGCACCGCCCTCGACCAGGCCGAGGCCGGGCTGGTCGGCCTTGACCCCGACCACCAGCGTGTCCTCGCCGGAGATCGAGGCGGTGGCGGACGCGGCGCAGCCCGCCAGGGTGAGCGCGGCGACGGCGGCTCCGGCCGTGCGCGCGAGGACGGAGAGCACGGACCCCACGATGTCGGCCCGCACCGACCGGACGGTGAACGGCCGGTGTCCCGGAGATGGCCCTTATAGTCTCGTATCTGAGACAGAGACTCGGTTCCGGCCCTCCTCCAGGCGCGATCTTCAGGCTCCAATGGTGGGTATGAGTTTCGGCATGGGGGACACGCACATCGAGGTCGGCCCGGATCCGCTGACCTTCGACCAGGTCGTCGCGGTCGCGCGCGACGGCGCCCCGGTCGCGCTGAGCGACCGGGCGCTCAAGGGCATCGAGGCCGCGCGGGCGCACATCGAGGAGCTGGCGTCCCGTCCGACGCCGGTGTACGGCGTGTCGACCGGGTTCGGCGCGCTGGCCACCCGGCACATCGCGCCCGAGCTGCGGGCCAGGCTCCAGCTCAACATCGTCAGGTCGCACGCCGCCGGGTCGGGCCCCGAGGTCGAGCGGGAGGTCGTGCGCGCGCTGATGCTGCTGCGCCTGCGAACCCTGGCCAGCGGGCGGACGGGCGTCCAGCCGGTGACCGCGAGGACGCTGGCGGCGCTGCTCAACGCGGGCATCACGCCGATCGTGCACGAGCACGGCAGCCTCGGCTGCTCCGGCGACCTGGCCCCGCTCGCGCATGTCGCGCTGGCCCTGATCGGCGAGGGACAGGTCAGGGACGCCCGGGGCGAGCTGCGGCCCGCCGCCGAGGCGCTCGCCGCCGCCGGGATCGAGCCGGTCGAGCTCGGCGCCAAGGAGGGGCTCGCGCTCCTCAACGGCACCGACGGGATGCTCGGGATGCTCGTCCTGGCCATTCGCGACCTGCACCGCCTGCTCACCGCCGCCGACCTGGCCGCCGCCATGACCGTCGAGGCGCTGCTGGGCACCGACCGGGTGTTCGCCGCCGACCTCCAGGAGCTCCGCCCCCACCCGGGACAGGCCACCTCGGCCGCCAACCTGCGGGCCCTCCTCGCCGACTCCGAGATCATGGAGTCGCACCGGGGGCCCGACTGCACCCGCGTCCAGGACGCCTACTCGCTGCGCTGCTCGCCCCAGGTGAACGGCGCCGCCCGCGACACCCTCGCCCACGCCGAGCTGGTGGCCTCCCGCGAGCTGGCCTCGGCCGTCGACAACCCGGTCGTGCTGCCCGACGGCCGCGTGGAGTCCAACGGCAACTTCCACGGCGCCCCCGTCGCGTACGTGCTGGACTTCCTGGCCGTCCCGGCGGCCGACGTCGCCTCGATGTCCGAGCGCCGCACCGACCGGATGCTCGACAAGGCCCGCTCGGCCGGGCTGCCGCCGTTCCTGGCCGACGACCCCGGCGTCGACTCCGGCCACATGATCGCCCAGTACACCCAGGCCGCGATCGTGTCCGACCTCAAGCGGCTGGCCATGCCCGCCTCGGCCGACTCGATCCCCAGCTCGGCGATGCAGGAGGACCACGTCTCCATGGGCTGGAACGCGGCGCGCAAGCTCCGCAAGTCCGTGGACGGCCTGGCCCAGGTCGTCGCCATCGAGATCCTCACCGCCGCCCGCGCCCTCGACCTGCGCACACCGCTGCGTCCCGGCCCCGCGACCGGCGCCGTCGTCGCGGCGCTGCGCGAGCGCGTCCCCGGCCCCGGCCCCGACCGCTACCTGGCGCCGGAGATCGCGGCCGCCACCGACCTGGTCCTCGACGGAACGCTGGTCGCCGCCGCCGAACGCGTCGCCGGCCCCCTCAGCTGACCCCACAACCCGAAAGGCAGGGCACCCGATGTCAGGTCCCCGTCCCGTACGCGCTCCGCGCGGCACCGCGCTGACCTCCACCAAGGGGTGGGGACAGGAGGCCGCGCTGCGGATGATCCAGAACAACCTCGACCCCGAGGTGGCCGAGCACCCCGACGAGCTGGTCGTCTACGGCGGTTCCGGCAAGGCGGCCCGCAGCTGGGACGCGTTCGACGGCATCGTGCGCGGGCTGAACGGCCTGGAGGGCGACGAGACGCTGCTCGTCCAGTCGGGCAAGCCGGTGGGGATCTTCCGCACCCACGAGTGGGCGCCGCGCGTGCTGATCGCCAACTCCAACCTGGTGCCGCAGTGGGCCGACTGGGCCGAGTTCCGGCGGCTGGAGTCGCTCGGGCTGACGATGTTCGGCCAGATGACGGCCGGTTCCTGGATCTACATCGGCACCCAGGGCATCCTCCAGGGCACCTACGAGACCTTCGCCGCCGTCGCGGAGAAGCGCTTCGGCGGCACCCTGGCCGGGACGATCACGCTGACCGCCGGGCTCGGCGGCATGGGCGGCGCCCAGCCGCTGGCCGTGACGATGAACGGCGGCGTCGCGATCTGCATCGAGTGCGACCCCTCGCGCATCGACCGCCGCGTCGCGCACCGCTACTGCGACACCAGGGCCGCCGACCTGGACGAGGCGCTGCGCCTGGCCGAGGAGGCCAAGGCCGCGCGGCGGCCGCTGTCGATCGCCGTTCTCGGCAACGCCGCCGACCTCGTCCCCGAGCTGCTGCGCCGGGGCGCGCCCATCGACATCGTCACCGACCAGACCAGCGCCCACGACCCGCTGATGTACCTGCCGCAGGGCGTGGCGTTCGAGGACATGGTCGCCGCGCGCGACAAGGACCGCGACGGGTTCATCGCCAAGGCCCGCGAGTCGATGGCCGTCCACGTCGAGGCCATGGTCGGCTTCCAGGACGCCGGCGCCGAGGTCTTCGACTACGGCAACTCCATCCGCGGCGAGGCCCAGCTGCACGGGTACGACCGCGCCTTCGACTTCCCGGGGTTCGTCCCGGCCTACATCAGGCCGCTGTTCTGCGAGGGCAAGGGCCCGTTCCGCTGGGCCGCGCTGTCGGGCGACCCCAAGGACATCGCGCGCACCGACCAGGCGATCCTCGACCTGTTCCCCGACAACGAGCCGCTGACCCGGTGGATCAGGATGGCGGGGGAGAAGGTCCACTTCCAGGGACTGCCGTCCCGCATCTGCTGGCTCGGCTACGGCGAGCGCGACAAGGCGGGCGCGCTGTTCAACGACCTGGTCGCGCGGGGCGAGATCAGCGCGCCGATCGTGCTCGGCCGCGACCACCTCGACTGCGGCTCGGTCGCCAGCCCCTACCGCGAGACCGAGGGCATGCTGGACGGCTCGGACGCCATCGCCGACTGGCCGCTGCTGAACGCCATGCTCAACACCGCGTCCGGCGCCACCTGGGTCTCGATCCACCACGGCGGCGGTGTCGGCATCGGCCGCTCGATCCACGCGGGCCAGGTCTGCGTGGCCGACGGCACCGACCTGGCCGCCCGCAAGCTGGAGCGCGTCCTCACCAACGACCCCGGGACGGGCGTCATGCGGCACGTGGACGCGGGCTACGACCGCGCCTCCGAGGTCGCCGCCGAGCGCGGCGTCCGCATCCCGATGTCCGAGGTCTGAGCCGGTGGCCTTCGAGGACATGTGGGCGGCGCTGCTGCCCGTCGGCCGGGACCGCGAGCACGGCGGCTACGACCGCTTCGCGTGGACGCCGCCGGAGCTGGAGTGCCGCGACTGGTTCCTCGACGAGGCGCGCGGCCGCGGCTTCACCGTGGAGCGCGACGCCAACGGCAACCTGTTCGCCTGGTGGCTGCCGGACAACGGCGTCCGGGAGGACGCGGTCGTCACCGGGAGCCATCTGGACTCGGTTCCCGGTGGCGGCGCGTTCGACGGGCCGCTCGGCGTCGTGTCGGCGTTCGCGGCGGTCGACCTGCTGCGCGAGCGCGGCGTCCGGCCGGGCCGCCCCATCGGGATCGCGGCCTTCGCCGAGGAGGAGGGCGCCAGGTTCGGCGTCGCCTGCCTGGGCTCGCGGCTGCTGGCCGGTGCGATCGACCCGGCCAGGGCGCGCGGCCTGACCGACCGCGACGGCGTCTCGGTGGCCGACGCGCTCGCCGGGGACGGCCTGGACCCCGGCCGGATCGGGCCCGACGAGGACCTGCTCGGCCGGATCGGCTGCTACGTGGAGCTCCATGTCGAGCAGGGCCGGGCCCTGACCGTGCCGGTGGGGGCGGCCAGCTCGATCGTCCCGCACGGCCGATGGCGGTTCGACTTCGCGGGCGAGGGCAACCACGCCGGGACCACGCTGCTGGCCGACCGCCGCGACCCGATGCTGGCGTTCGCCCGGATGGTGCTGGCCGCCCGGGACGCCGCCGAACGCAACGGGACGGTCGCGACCGTCGGCAAGGTGCACGTGACCCCGGGGGGCGTGAACGCGATCCCGTCGTCGGTCGCGGCCTGGCTCGACAGCCGGGGACCGGTGGACGACGCCGTCCGCCGCACGGTCGAGGAGGTCCACCGGGCCGCCCGCGAGGACGGCGTCGAGGTGAGCGTGGCCGAGGAGTCCTACACCGAGGTCGTGGACTTCGACACGGCCCTGCGCGACCGGATGGTCGAGGCGCTCGGCGGCGTCCCGGTGCTGCCGACCGGCGCCGGGCACGACGCGGGCATCCTGGCGTCCCGGGTGCCGACCGCGATGCTGTTCGTCCGCAACCCGACCGGCGTCTCGCACGCGCCGTCCGAATACGCCGAGCCCGACGACTGCCTCGCCGGGGTCGAGGCCCTCGCGACGGTGCTCAAAGACCTGGCGCGCGGGTAGGACTGCCAGTATGCGATGGCATGCCGAGCTCGCCTGGCTCGGGGACGAAGTGGCCCGCGATGTGCTCATCGAGGCCGACGGAGAGCGTTTCACCACCATCACGCCCAGCGTGCCGGCACCGCCGGACGCGCGGAGGCTGCCCGGCCTGACCCTGCCCGGTCTGGCCAACGCCCATTCCCACGCGTTCCACCGCGCCCTACGGGGGCGCGTCCAAACCGACCGGGGCACGTTCTGGACCTGGCGCGAGCAGATGTACAAGGTCGCCGAGCGGCTCACCCCCGACTCCTACCGCGCCCTGGCCACCGCCGTTTTCGCGGAGATGGCCCTGGCCGGGATCAGCTGCGTGGGGGAGTTCCACTACCTGCACCACCGTCCCGGCGGTGACCCCTACGACGAGCCCAACGCGATGGGCCAGGCGCTGATCGAGGCCGCCGCCGACGCGGGCGTGCGGATCACGCTGCTGGACGCCTGCTACCTCGCCGGGGGCATCGGCACGCCGCTCACGGGCACCCAGCTGCGCTTCGGCGACGGCAGCGCGGGCAACTGGGCCCGGCGCGTCGACAGCCTCTTCGAATCGACCGGCAAGACCGGTCGGCCGCACGCCCGGGTCGGCGCCGCGATCCACTCCGTCCGCGCGGTGCCGCGCGAGCAGCTCAGCGCGATCGCGAGCTGGGCCAAGGAGCGGCAGGCGCCGCTGCACGTCCACCTGTCGGAGCAGCCCGCCGAGAACGAGGCGTGCCAGGAGGCATACGGGACGACCCCCACCCGCCTGCTGGCCGACGCCGGAGCCCTCGGGGCCCGGGCTGTCGCCGTCCACGCCACCCACCTCACCGAGGAGGACATCGGACTGCTCGGCGCCACCACGACCGGCGTGTGCATGTGCCCGACCACCGAGCGCGACCTGGCCGACGGCATCGGCCCCGCCCGCGACCTGGCCGACGCCGGCGCCCCGATCTGCCTGGGCTCGGACCAGCACGCGGTGATCGACCTGTTCGAGGAGGCGCGGGCCGTCGAGCTGGACGAGCGGCTGCGGACCCGCAGGCGCGGCCACTGGAGCGCGGGCGAGCTGCTGGCCGCCGCGACCTCCAACGGCCACTCCGCGCTCGGCTGGCCCGAGGCCGGACGTCTGGAGCCCGGCGCGTACGCCGACCTGGTCACGATCGCGCTCGACTCCGTCCGCACGGCCGGAGCGGGCCCCGAGTTCGCCGCCGAGTCGGCCGTGTTCGCGGCGACGGGCGCGGACGTCCGGTACGTGGTGGTCTCGGGCCGCGAGACCGTCTCGGAGGGGCGCCACCTGATGGTGGACGACGTCCCGGCGGCCCTGGCGGCGGCGATCGCCGAGGTGACCGCCGAACCCGAGGAGGACTGACCGCGGGGAACCACCCGGGTTCATTGCATGACGATTGTGTCGCTATCATCCTGGTTTTACTGCGCGGATGCCCCCGGTTGTGGTTGTCTGCCCTGTCTAGATGTCCGCTTGTGGGGGGAAATAGGTAATGATGCGGCGCTCCCTGGCGCTGGTGGCGGTTCTGTTCTCGACCTTCCTGGTGCTGGAGACGGCACAGCCGATGGAGAAGGCCTCGGCGCAGGCCAGGTCGATCGAGGTCTACGACTTCGCGAACGTCCTGCGGACCTACGAGGTCCGCTCCGCTGCCAGCTCCATTTCCGTTCCCGTGAAGGTCTACACCTCACGCACGCCGTCCACCCGGGTGGGTTTCGGGCAGTACATCTCGGCCCGGCGCATCCTCTCGAACGCGGTCGTGGTCGGGTACAACCCGACGCTCAACTACGTGTACTTGGCGGCGGGGCCCCAGTCCGGGTACAGCCGGATCGCCCTCGACTCCGCCGTGAACCGCTTCACCTCGGCCGCCAGCATCAACCGCGACCCGACGCGCGGGTTCACGGCCCTGCTGAACTCGCTCAGCGCCAGCGCGCCGTCGCCGTCCTCGTCGCCGTACGCCACGCCGTCCTCGGGCGCCTCGCCCCTGACGACGTACGACAACGACAACGACGGCAGTTCGATCACCTACAAGCGCAAGCGCAAGGGCGGCGGGATCGGCAAGCTGATCTTCATCGTGATCGGCGTCGTCGTCCTGGGCGGCATCGGCCTGGTCGCCAAGCTGGTCTCGGGCGGCAAGAAGCCCCCGTCCAACATGCCGCCCCCGCCTGGCGGCATGCCCCCGGGTCCACCTCCCGCCCCCGGCCAGTACCCGCCGCAGGGCGCCTACCCACCCCAGGGCGCGCCGATGCCTCCACCCCCGGGCCAGGGCTATCCACCCGCCCAGCCCGCCGGAGGCCCCGGCTACCCGCCGCCTCCACCCCCGGGCTACGGCCAGCCCCCACCCCCGCCCCCCGGCCAGGGCTACCCACCCCAACAGCCGCCTGGCTGGTAGTGGGGGGCTGTACTGGTGTGGGGAGACGACCCCCCACGCCCCCGGCGGTCTGTGCCGCCCTCCACTCCGCTAGCGCTCCGTTGCGGGCGGCACAGCCCTTGGCGGGGGCTCCGCGCCCCCGCGCCCCCCGCCAGGGGCTCTGCCCCTGGACCCCGAGGGCTCGCGCTTTCCGAATGCCCCTTCGCTTTCAAAGTGAAGGGGCATTCGCTTGCTTGGACCGAGACGGAAAGTCTCGGGTTTGAGACGGGAGGGTGGGGTGGGCGGGGAGTGCGGGGGAGGGGGCGTGGGATTGTGGGGTGGTGAGCATTCTGATCACTGGAATCGGGGAGCTGGTCACCAACGATCCCGGGGCGGGCGAGGGGGGCCTGGGGCTGGTGCGGGACGCGGCGGTCGTGCTGGACGGCGAGCGGGTCGCCTGGGTGGGCCGCGCGGCGGACGCGCCCGAGGCCGACGAGCGGTTCGACGCGGCCGGACGGGCCGTCCTGCCGGGGTTCGTCGACTCGCACGCGCATCTGGTGTTCGCGGGGGAGCGGGCGGAGGAGTTCGCCGCCCGGATGAGCGGGCAGCCCTACACCGGCGGCGGCATCCGGACCACGGTGGCCCGCACGCGGGACGCCTCGGACGACGAGCTGCGGGCCAACGTGCGGCGGCTGGTCGGGGAGATGGCGCGGCAGGGCACCACGACCGTGGAGTGCAAGTCCGGATACGGGCTGACGGTGGACCAGGAGGAGCGCGCGGTCCGGATCGCGGCCGAGGTCGCCGACGAGGTGACCTACCTGGGGGCCCATATGGTGCCCGCCGAGTACGCCGACGACCCGGAGGGCTACGTCCGGCTGGTGACCGGCGACATGCTCGCGGCCTGCGCGCCGCACGCCCGGTGGATCGACGTGTTCTGCGAGTCGGTGGCCTTCGACGCCGACCAGACCCGGGAGATCCTCACCGCCGGGAAGCGGGCCGGGCTCACGCCCCGGCTGCACGCCAACCAGCTCGGGCACGGGCCCGGGGTGCGGCTGGGCGTCGAGCTGGGGGCCGCGGCCGTCGACCACTGCACGTTCCTCTCGGACGAGGACGTCGAGGCGCTCGCCGGATCGGACACGGTGGCCACCCTGCTCCCGGGGGTCGAGTTCTCCACGCGGCAGCCGTACCCGGACGCCCGGAGGCTGGTCGACGCCGGGGCCGCGGTGGCGCTGGCGACCGACTGCAATCCCGGCTCGTGCTACAGCTCCAGCATGGCGTTCTGTATCGCCGTGGCGGTGCGGGACATGAACCTGACCCCGGCCGAGGCCGTCTGGTCGGCGACCGCCGGAGGTGCGCGCGCGCTGCGCCGCGACGACGTCGGCGGGCTGGCCGTGGGAAGCCGCGCGGACGTCCTGGTGCTGGACGCGCCGTCGCACATCCATCTCGCGTACCGTCCCGGCGTGCCCCAGGTGGCGGCGGTGTGGAAGGCCGGAATCCGCCAGCGCTAGCGACGCGTCACGGGGGCTGGGTCACATATAGCGGCGGTCGGCTCGCACTAGCGGGGTGCCGCCTTCGGAGACGTAGTCGGCGGCCAGGACCTCGGCGACGAACAGCGTGTGGTCGCCCGCCTCGACGCGCCGGCGGGTCTCGCACTCCAGGGACGCGAGGCCGTTCTCGACGATCAGGGCGTCGGAGCGGGGGCCGCGGTGGTGCGGCTCGCCCGCCAGCAGGATGCGGGCTCCCGGACGTCCCTCGGCGGCGAAGCGCCCCGCCAGGGCGCGCTGGTGCGCGCCGAGCACCGTGGCGGCCCAGTGGTCGCGGCGGTGCAGGACCTCGGCCAGGTAGGACGAGGACGACACCGCCGCGAGCACCATCGGCGGTTCGAGCGAGACCGACATGAACGAGGTGACGGTCGTGCCGAGGTCGTCGCGGCCGTCCCGCACGGTCAGCACGACCACCCCGGTGGCGAACCGCGCCACGGCATCGGTGAAGCCGGCGGTCAGCGGATCTCCCAGGTGCCCGGCAGGGTCAGCGGGCCCGCGGCGGGCAGGCCGAGCCGCGCGGCGACGCCGCTCAGCGAGCCCCACGCGTCGAAGCGGGCGGTGGCGGCCGTCCGGTCGTCGCTGGACTCGGGCGGGCGCAGCCGCTCCAGCGGCGAGGAGTGCGGGTAGGTGCGCACGGGCGCGTCGGCGGCCAGCCCGCCCTTCTTGCGCGCCAGGTCGAGCGCGTGGTCGAGGCCGCCGAGCTCGTCGACCAGGCCGTTCTCCCTGGCGTCGGCGCCCGTCCAGACGCGGCCCCTGGCCAGCTCGTGCACGCGCTCGCGCGACAGGCCCCGGCCCTCGGCGGCCTTGGCGGTGAAGTCGTCGTAGATGCTGTCGAGGGAGGCGTTGACGCGCGCCCACTCCGAGTCGCTGAAGTCCTTGGTGGCGCTGAACATCCGGGCGTGCTCGCCGCTGGCGACGGTGCCGATGCCCACGCCGACGCGTTCGAGCAGGTCGTCGACCACGGCCTTGCCGACCACGACCCCGATCGAGCCGGTGATCGTGCCGGGCTGGGCGACGATCGTGTCGGCGGCCATCGCCACGTAGTAGCCGCCGGACGCGGCCACGTTGCCCATCGACACGATCACCGGCTTGCCCGCCTTGCGGGCCAGCACGACCTCGCGCCAGATCGTGTCGGAGGCGACCGCCGAGCCGCCCGGGCTGTCGACCCGGAAGACGATCGCCTTGACCCGGTCGTCGCGGACGGCGGCGCGGATCGCCGCGCCGATCGTGTCGGACCCCATCGCCACGCCCGACCCCGGGAGCGGCCCGCTGCGTCCGCTGCGGCCGAGCCTGATCGGGCCGTGCCCGTTGATCAGGGCGACGGTGTCGGTGCGGCCGGGCTTGGGCAGCCGCTCGCTGAGCCCGTTGGTGCGGTTGTAGCGGGCGACATAGCGCAGCTGGGCGTCGGCGCCCGCCTCCTTGCGAACGTCGGCGTAGACCTCGTCGCGGTAGGCCAGCCGGTCGACCAGGCCCGCCTCCAGGGCCTCGGACGCCAGCAGCGGCCCCCGGTCGATCAGCGCGCGGACGTCGTCCTCCGCCAGCCCCCGAGCGTGGGCGATGCCCGCGACCAGCTGCTCGCCGATCGAGTCGACCAGCCGCTGGGAGGACTCCTGGTGCTCGGGCGTGTACGCCTTCTCCATGAAGGTGTTGGCCATGGTCTTGTACTCGTACCGCTTGGCGAAGCGGGGCTTGACGCCCGCCTTCTCCAGGGCACCGGCGAAGAACGGCTCCTCCAGTGCGACGCCGGTCAGGCCCACCTCGCCCGAGGGCTGGAGGTAGACGCGGTCGAACACGGTGGCCAGGTAGTAGGGGACGGTGCCCGCACCGCCCTCGCCGTAGGTCTCGGCCCAGGCCACGGTGAGCTTGCCCGCGTCGCGGAAGGCCCGGACGGCGTCGCGCAGCTCCTGGGCCATCGCCAGCCCCACCCCGGAGGTGACCTTGACGACCAGCGCCTTCACCCGGCTGTCGTCACGGGCGCGGCGCAGGCCGGAGAGGACGTCGCGCAGGTGCGTGCGCCGCATCGACAGCAGCGCGGCCAGGGGATCGGCGGGCGGGGTCTCGATGATCCCGTCGGTGAGGTCGAGCTCCAGGACCAGGGGAGCGGTGCGCCGCTCCCGGGCCTGCTTGATGACGTTGACGACCGTGCCTGCATCCACCATGGGCCAAGCCTATGTGCTCGACCCGATGGGCTCAGCGAGCGAATGCCTGGTTGGGGAGGACGGCCGCCGACGCCTGCGCGACCGGTTTGCCCCGAGAGTCGCTGATGACGGCGTTGGCCACCATGCGGGTGCGGCCCGCGTGCACGCACGTGCCGACGGCCGTGTACTTCTCGCCCGCCTTGACGGCCCGCAGGTACTCGATGTTCAGGTTGAGCGTGAACATCGGCATGAAGTGCTCGCAGGTGCTGGCGCCCGCCATGCAGACGGCGTTGTCGAGCACCATCGCGATATAGCCCCCGTGGACGATGCCCGCCGGGTTGCACAGCCGCTCGGACGGGGCCCAGGCCAGCTCGACCAGCCCGTCCTCGGCGCCCACCACGCTCTGGCCGAGGTGCTCGTCCACCTCGGACACCGAGGGAAAGCGCCCGTCGGCCATGGCACGGATCAGCTCCGCCCCCGAAAGCGTGTTCCACAGCTCGGCGGCCTCGGCGTCGACGCTCACATTTCCCCCTTGATCATTCATTCCACCGCATGGTATTCGGAGCGAACCCGTCCACGCTTGTGGGTTTCGTCACGCTCCCCGGGCGGCGGTATGTTCACCAGATGGGCGACGGGGACGGCTGGGCCGTGTGCGGGCGCGGGCACACGCACTGGGGCAGGTTCGGCGCGTCGGGCCTGCTGGTCTTCCATCGCGACCCCGAGGACGGGCTCGTCCGCGTCCTGCTCCAGAAGCGCGCCTGGTGGGGGCTCGGCGGCGGCACCTGGGGCATGTTCGGCGGCGCGCTGCACAGCCACGAGGACCCGGTGACCGGCGCCCTGCGCGAGACCTCCGAGGAATGCACGCTCGACGTCGCTTCGGTGCGTGTGTTCGGGACGCGGGTGGAGGATCATGGCGGCTGGAGCTTCGCGTCCGTGATCGGCGACGTGGCCGCTCGCCAGCACGTGCGGCCCGCCTCGTTCGAGACGCGCCGCGCCGCGTGGGTGCCGGTGGCGGAGGTCGACAAGAAGCGGCTGTTCGCGCCGTTCGCGCGTTCGTGGCCGGGGTTGAGAGATGTGATGGCACGCGTTGTCCTGGTGGTGGACGCGGCGAACGTGGTCGGCGCGCGGGCCGACGGCTGGTGGAAGGACCGGGCGGGCGCCAACGCGCGCCTGCGCGACGACCTGCTGCGGCTCAACGCGGGCATCGACCGCATGCCCGAGGGAATCTGCGCGTTCGACACCTGCTTCCCCGAGGTCGTCCTGGTGGTCGAGGGCGCGGCCAGGGGAGTGGAGCCCATCGAGGGCGTTCGCGTGGTCGCGGCCCCCGGGAGCGGCGACGACCAGATCGTCGAGCTGGTGAGCCACCCCGACCCCGACGCCGCCTACCTGGTGGTGACCGCCGACCGCGAACTCCGCGCCCGCTGCACCGCCGCCGGAGCCTCGGTGACCGGCCCCCGCTGGCTCCTGGACTTGCTCAAGACCCCCGGGTGACCCTGTGGCCCGCGTCGGTGAGCGCGCCGATGGCGGCGTCCAGCTTCCGTTCGGGGACCAGGACCAGGTCGGCGTGGTAGGTGGAGGCGACGAAGACCGAGATTCCGGCGGCGGCGAGGGGGCCGACCAGGGCGGCCAGCATTCCCGTGGTCTCCAGGCCGTGGGCGGTCTCGCCGCCGTACAGGCCGATCCAGCGGTCGTTCTCGGCGTAGTGCGGGGCCTCGCGGATCACCGTCAGGCCCTCGGGGGCCCGGACCACGGCGATCCACTCGTCGTCCTCGGGCAGGGTCGAGTGCGGCTGGTGCTCGACCAGGAACGGGGTGGGGACGACGGCCAGGCGCTGCGAGACCGGAGACGAGAGCGACATGGCCGTCAGCCTATTCGGGCACGAGCCACACCGCGCCGAGGGGCGGGACGCGCAGCACGGCCGAGGCGGGCATCGCGTGCAGCGGCTCGTCGGTGGCGTGGATCGGGCCCTCGTTGCGCACGCCGCTGCCCCCGTATTCGAACGCGTCGGTGTTGAGCACCTCCCGCCAGGTCCCGGCCTTGGGCAGGCCGAGGCGGTAGCCCTCGTGGGGCGCGCCGGAGAAGTTGACCACGCACGCGATGACGGGTGCGTCGCCGTCCTCGCCCGGCCCCCGGCGCAGGAAGGAGAGCGTGTTGCCGCCGGCGTCGTTGGCGTCGATCCACCGGAAGCCGTCCTGCTCGTTGTCGCGGCCCCACATCGCGGGCCGGTCGCGGTAGACGGTGTTGAGGTCGCGCACCAGGCGCTGGACGCCGAGATGGTTGGCGCCCTCGGTGGCGTTGCCGAGCAGCCACCAGTCCAGCGGGCGCTCCTCCGCCCACTCGGCGCCCTGGCCGAACTCGCCGCCCATGAAGATCAGCTGCTTGCCGGGGTGCGACCACATGTAGGCCAGCAGCGTGCGCAGCCCGGCGAACTTCTGCCAGGTGTCGCCGGGCATCTTGGCCAGCAGCGAGCCCTTGAGGTGGACGACCTCGTCGTGCGAGAGCGGCAGCATGTAGTTCTCGCTGAACGCGTACACCAGCGAGAACGTGATCTCGCCGTGGTGGTAGTGCCGGAAGACGGGCTCGTGCTTGAGGTACTCCAGCGTGTCGTGCATCCAGCCCATGTTCCACTTGAACCCGAACCCGAGGCCGCCCAGATGGGTGGGGCGGGAGACGCCCGGCCACGCGGTCGACTCCTCGGCGATCGTCATGACCCCCGGGCTCCGCTTGTAGACCGTGGCGTTCATCTCCTGGAGGAACGAGATCGCCTCCAGGTTCTCGCGGCCGCCGTAGATGTTCGGCGTCCACTGGCCGTCCTCGCGCGAGTAGTCCAGGTAGAGCATCGAGGCGACGGCGTCCACCCGCAGCCCGTCGATGTGGAATTCCTCCAGCCAGTAGCAGGCGTTGGCGACCAGGAAGTTGCGCACCTCGGCGCGGCCGAAGTTGAACACGAGCGTCCCCCAGTCGGGGTGCTCGCCCCGGGCCGGGTCCTCGTGCTCGTACAGGGCCGACCCGTCGAAGCGGGCCAGCGCCCACTCGTCCTTGGGGAAGTGCGCCGGGACCCAGTCGACGATCACTCCGATCCCGGCCCCGTGGAGGCGGTCGACCAGATGGCGGAAGTCGTCCGGGTCGCCGAACCGCGAGGTGGGCGCGTAGTAGGAGGTGACCTGGTACCCCCAGGACGGCCCATACGGGTGCTCGGCCACGGGCATGAACTCCACGTGCGTGAACCCCATGTCCTGCACGTACGCGGTGAGCTCCTCGGCCAGCTCGCGGTAGCCGAGGCCGGGACGCCACGACCCCAGGTGCACCTCGTAGACGCTCATCGGCTCGTGCACCCACGACCGTTCCTTGCGGCGGTCCATCCACTCGCCGTCGGCCCACTCGTAGCCGGAGGTGAACACGCGCGACCCGGTGGCGGGCGGCACCTCGGTGTAGCGGGCCATCGGGTCGGCCTTGGAGCGCCACTGCCCGTCCGCGCCGAGGATCTCGTACTTGTAGGTGGCGCCGTCGGCCACGCCCGGCACGAACAGCTCCCACACGCCGGTGGACCCCAGCGACCGCATGGGGTGGGCGCGGCCGTCCCAGTGGTTGAAGTCGCCGATGACGCGGACGCCGCGCGCCGTGGGCGCCCACACCGCGAACCCTGTGCCGGTCACCGGCCCGAACGACGAGGCGTACGTGCGGGTCCGGGAGCCCAGCGCGCGCCAGAGTTCCTCGTGGCGGCCCTCGCTGATGAGGTGCTGGTCGAGTTCCCCGAGCGTGGGCAGGTGGCGGTACGGGTCGTCCTGGACGGCCTCGGCCCCGTCGCCGTACGTCACCGCGAGCCGGTAATCGGGGACGGCGAGAGGCGCGTCCTCCGGCCCGTTCCCCGAAAGCGAGGCGCCCTGCGGGAGCGTGGTCTGGAACACGCCCTCGTGGAAGTGCCGCATCGGGTGCCGGTCGCCGTTCGGCAGCACCACCTCGACGCGTTCGGCCAGGGGGCGCAGCGCCCGGACCGTCACCCCCTCGCGCTCGGGATGGGCCCCGAGGACGCCATGGGGGTCGTGATGGTCGCCGGCGATGAGCTGCTCGATCTCCGCGCGCGTCACCCGTGCCATGGGGAAATGGCCTCCTCGTCCCGGACCTTTGCGTCAACAAGGTAGGCGTGCCCAGAGATCGGCCGCTCTCACCCGCCGGTCCGGTGCTTTTGGAAGGAGCTTTAGGCCGCGCCGCCGGACCTGCGCGAGCGCCAGCGCCCGTAGCCGCGCAGAGTGCGGTCGGCAAGCCCGTACAGCCGGGGGCTGCCGAGGATCGCGTCGCGCGTGCGCGCCACCGGAGCGTGCCGCAGCCAGTGGGCGGCCCCGGCGGGGGAGCGGCGCCGCACGACGCCCTCCGAGACCCGGACGGAGTGGTTCCGCAGTTCCTGCTTGTACCGCCAGCCGATCGCGGGTCCCATGTCGATGTGCCGGACGCCGAGCGCGGCGGCGTCCTCGGCCATCCGCAGGTGCAGCGCCAGCCCCGGCGAGTACTTGGCGAACTCGGGGTCGTAGACCGGGAACCAGGTGACCAGCGTGCGGCCCGTGCGGACGCCGAAGTGCCCGGCGACGGGCGTCCCGTCGGCGTAGAGCATCGACAGCACGCCCGCGAAGCCGTCGCCGCGCGCGGCGTGCAGGCGCTCGACCAGCGCCACCACCCAGGGGCGGGCGAACCGGTCGGCGCGGCCCATCGCCCGGTACTGGTCGGACTTCCACGACCGGACGAGCGCCAGCGAGCCCGCGTCCCGCACGTCGAAGGCGAAGGAGACCTCGCCCGCCTGGCGGCCCATCTTGCGCTCCTTGTACCGGGTCTGCCTGACCACCTTGGAGCCTCTGGCCCGCAATGACTCGGTGTAGGCGTCGAACCCGCCAGCGAGGTCGATGACCGCCGAGTCGAGGTGCTTGGCGGCGAACGGGGCGAACCACGGCTGGCCGTCGACCAGCGTCCCGAACTCCCAGGCGGCAAGGCCGCACGAGCGCAGCAGCTCGCGGGCGTCCAGCTCCAGCCCCGGGACGTGAACGAGCCCTTGGCCGAGCGAGAGCCAGCCCCCGATCGCCGCGCCGGTGCCGCGCCCCGTCAGCTCGTAGGGCAGGAAGCCGACCACGTCCGGGCCTTCGTGCAGGACGGCGACGCGCGCCCCCCGCACGACCTCGTCGACCGCGATCGCGTACTCCGCCGAAAGGAACGGGTTGTCGAGGTGCGGCAGCGCGTCCTGCATCGCGCGCCAGGCGGCCAGCTCGCTCCCGCCGAGCTCGCCCGGGCGGGTGACCGACACATGCATGGGTCTCTCCGGGGGTCAGCGGCCGGACGGGCCGTAGGCGAACGGCAGCCGGGTGATGCCGTTGTCGAACGACGACAGCAGGTACTCGGGCGCACCGCTCGCGCGCAGGCCGGGCAGGCGCGTGAACAGCTCGCGGAACATGATCTTCAGTTCCATCCGGGCGAGGTTGGCGCCCAGGCACAGGTGCGGCCCCGGGCCGCCGAAGCCGACGTGGGGGTTGGGCGAGCGCGCGATGTCGAAGGCGTCGGGGTCGGTGAACACCTCGGGGTCGCGGTTGGCCGCCGGGTAGAACAGCACGACCTTGTCGCCCGGCGCGAACGCGTGGCCGCCCAGCTCGTACGCGGTCTTCAGCGTCCGCCGGAACTGGATGATGGGCGAGGCGTGGCGGACGATCTCCTCGATCGCGGGGCCGACGCGGGCGTCGTAGTCGTCCAGCAGCAGCTCGCGCTGCTCGGGGTGCTCGGTGAACAGGGCCAGCCCGTGCGACAGCGCGTTGCGGGTCGTCTCGTTGCCCGCGACCAGCAGCAGGTCGAAGAACGAGCCGAGCTCGGCGACCGAGAGCCGCTCGCCGTCGGGGTTGGCGTTGACCAGCGCCGAGACCAGGTCGCCCGCGGGGTGCTCGCGGCGGTGGCGGCCCAGCCGGGCCACCAGGCGGTGCAGGTCGACGATGGCCCTGAGGTTGCCGTAGAGCAGCCGCATCGTGCGGGGGCTGGCCAGCGAGCCGCGCACCCCCGAGTACTCGGTCATGGCGTCGATGCGCGACAGGACGTACGGCCTGGCCTTCTCGGGGATGCCCATCATCGCGCAGATGACCTGGATGGGCAGGCGGGCGGCGACCTGCGCGACGAAGTCCTGCGCGCCGGAGGCCAGCACGTCGTCGACGATGCGGGTCGCGGTCGCCCGCACGTCGTCCTCGATCCTGGCGAGCATCTTGGGGGTGAAGGCGCGGAACACGATGCGCCGCAGCCGCGCGTGCCGGGGATCGTCCATGTTGACCATCGGGGTCCCGAACACCTTGGCCAGCCACGGCGGCGGCTCGGGCGAGGTCGCGGCGGGCTCGCTGGAGAACACCGCCGCGTTGCGGCTGGCCTCGACGACGTCCGCGTGCCGGACCAGCGCGTGGAAGCCCCGGCCCGCCCGGATCAGCGGGACGCGCGGCTCGGCGAAGAACACCGGGCGCCCCACCTCGCGCAGCAGCGCGAAGTCGGCCAGCCGCGCCTGCGGCGGCCGGTTCCAGAAGTCCATGCCCACCAGGTCGATCCCGTCGCCGGGATCCCTACCGGAACGCAGTGCCACGGCCTCTCCCCGAAGTCGCTACCGGCCGATCCACTTGACCTCGTACGGCCCGAGGTCGAGCGCCTTGCCCTCGATCAGCGTCCGGACGGGCCGTCCCGTGCCGTTGACGGTCACCATCTGCCCCCGCTGGGCCAGCACGCGCACCGACGGGTCGGACGACCTGACGTCCACCAGCGGCGTCCCGGGTGGGAACCAGCGGGCGAAGTTCTGCAGCATGGCCAGCGTCGGCGTGGCACCGCCGCCCGCCGCCGCTCCCGACCACAGGCACCCGGGGCAGTTCGCGGCGGTGGTGGTCTGCGGATTCCAATAGAGCGCACTGGCGGCGCCGCCGCGGACGAACTCCATCATCGCGGCCGTGTGGACGGCGCCGCGCCGCTCGTCGGTCCAGCCCGAGGCGTCCGGCTCGACGTACCACTCGGCCCACCACACCGGCAGGTCACCGGCCAGGCCGCGCAGCCAGCGGGTCACGTCGGAGAACTTGGCCAGTGCGCGGAACTCGTCCAGCCTGACCTCGCGCTGCACCGGCATGCTGTGCCCGTCGACCGCGAGGAAGTCGGCGCCCTTCTTGTTCTTGACCCAGTACCGGACGGCGTCGAGGTTGCGCTGGTCCATGGTTCCCCAGGGGCCGCTCAGCTCGGACGGCGGGCCGTACTTGCGGCCGGGGGCGTTGCTGTTCATCACCATGTAGGGGCCGCCGACCCTGATGTCGGACCGCACCCGCTTCAGAGCCGTGTAGACCTCGTTGTAGAGCTTGGTGTAACCCTCGTAGTCCCAGCGGTTGGCCGACGGGTTCCAGAAGCCCTTGAACTCGTTCCAGACGGTGAAGTACCGGACGTTCCCGTAGCGCTTGGCGACCTCGGCGGCGAGCCGGGCGTAGTCGCCGAAGTGCTCGGGCTCGATGGCGACCTCCAGCTTGCTCCAGTCGGTCTTTCCGGCCGGGCCGCCCTTCATCCAGTCGGGGCCGCAGCACAGCGTGACCACCGGGGTGCCGCCGGTGCGGCGGATCGCCTCCATCCGCCGGTCGAGCGAGGCCCAGTCGAACTCGCCGGGACGCGGCTGCGGGTTGTCCAGGCCCCAGCCCATGATGGCGGTCACCTGCGGGACGGGCGTCCTGGACAGGTCGGTGAGGGCCTGGGCGGGGCCGCGCTCGGCGTCGACCGTGTTCTGGGTGTGGGTGAAGCCCCACGCGGGCCAGTCCTGCGGGACGCCCGCGCCGACACGCGTGGCGGGACGGGCCGTGGGGACGGGCGGGGGCTCGTCCGACCCCTGGGCGAGGTAGACGGCGGCCGTGGACGCCACGAGCACCGCGAGCGTGACCGCCAGCGCGGCCACCACCGGCCGTCCGAGCGCGGCGGCGTGGCGTCCCTTCCGGGTGCGGAAGAAGCCGCCGCGGGGCTCGGATTCCCGCTGCTGGACGCTCAAGGAGCCCTCCTGGAAGGCGGTCGACCGGACGGCGTTCGCCGTCCGGTCCGGAACGAGTCCCGGCTCCTTGTTAGAACGACGGTAAGGAGGGTCGGTTCGCCCGGCGGCCCGAATTCCGGCCGTGATTACTCACTTACCTGCGGAATCACGCCGAGGCAACCCTCAAATGCACGAGGCCCGTGTTGCGCGATGGGACAAGAGAGGCAAATGCGACCGTACGGGCGCCACGCTCTTTACGTGGGGGCCGCGCCGATGCGGCGCCCGTACGGTCACGTCCGCCTGGCCACCGTGGTGACACCCACCACGCCGACCCGGTCTCCACTCCTGTGTCACCTCAGCGCCACAGGTCCCTTCCGTAACGGAGCGTGCGGGCCCGGCCCGCCCCCGCCCGCGGGCCGGGAGTGCGGGGACCCCCGCTCCGTGCTCAGCCCTCATCGCTCTCCCTGCGCCGCTGGTCGGCCAGGAGCTCGATGAGCCCCGAAGAATCGTCGGCCGCGACCGTCATCGCGTTTCCAGCCTGGAGTTGCGCGTCGGTGAGATCGCCGCTTCGGGTGGCGTACCAGCGTCCGGCGTCGCTCCGCCAGACGAGCCAGCCCGGATACTCGCGCTCGATGGCCGCCTTCTGATCTTCGAAGTCGCCCATCAAGGCCGTCCCTTCCCCGAGGAAGCGTTTCTGTATACAAAAGTCTTACTCAGTTCCAAGAAGTGTCAAGCTGTCCGTAAGCGGACCGTCCCCCTACGGATAGCGCTTTGGGAGGAGAGAAGAGGGCGGACGGTCAGTGATCATGCGGCGCGCCGGCCGGAGGGGGAGGTGCGCCGTGCACGCGCGGCGCGCCGGAGGGGCCCGCGCGCGCCGGGACGAGAGAAGGTGATGCCGGTGCCGGACCGTCCGGCGTACCTCCGTATTGCCGACACACTCCGGGGCCAGATCCGGGAGGGGAACTATCCGCCGGGTGCGCGATTGCCGACCATGGCCGAGCTGTGCGCCGTCCATGGGGTGTCCGAGATCGTCGTGCGCCAGGCCATCGCCCTGCTGCGCGGCGAGGGCCTGGTCGAGACCCGCCGCGGCGGCGGGACGATCGTCCGGGTGGTTCCCCCGGCCCGCCGGGTCGCGATGGACCGCTACCGCGCGGTCACCCGGCCCCTGGCCGTCCCCGCGACGACCTTCACCCACGACCAGCGCATCCGCTGGGACGAGTACCGGCTCGACCGCGAGTACGCCAGGACGCGGGCGGACGCCGAGCTTGCCGCCCTGTTCGAGCTCCCCGACGGCACCGAGCTGCTGCGGCGGCGCTTCGTCTTCTACTCGCGCGGGGAGCCGCAGCAGATCTCCGTCAACTACCTCCCGTGGGACGTCGTCGGCGACACCCCCGTGGCCGATCCCGACCGCGAGCCCTGGCCCGGCGGCACCCTGGCGCAGCTCAGCTTCCTGGGCCATCCGCCGACGCGGGTGGAGGAGGCCGTCCGCGCCCGGATGCCGACCCCCGAGGAGTCGGAGTCCCTCGGCGTGACCGGCGGCGTCCCGGTCATCGCGATCACCCGCCGGATGCTGTCCGGCCCGCGCGTCATGGAGGTGTGCCGCGACATCGTCATCCCGGCCGACCGGGTCGTCCTCGACTACGCCATCGACCTGTGACCCGCGTCCCCGCTCACTCCTGGAAGATCCACTCGTCGTCCTCGTCCCGGCGGCGGGCGGGCAGGTCCTCGCGGGTGACCGCGGCCGGAGGACGCGGCGGGCGCGGGTCCGGCACGGACGGCGGCGGTCCCGGGCGCCCTCGCGGCCGTCCCAGCACCGCCACCAGGGCGCTCAGCACCAGGACGGCGGCCAGGCCGCCCCCGGGTGACCAGGTGCCCGCGACGAGCATGATCTGGGCCGTCCCCGCGACCGTGACGATGCTCGCGGGGACGGCCACGACCAGCCGCCCGAACGGGTCGAGGCCGCGCGTGAGCGTCCAGAAGGCCGCCGCCGGGGCGGCGAACAGCAGCAGCACCAGCGCGACGGTCATTTGATCACCACGAACCTCTCGACGATGACCGCGATGACGCTGATCAGCAGCGGGGCGGCCAGCACGGTGAGCGGGCGCAGCCGCCGCAGCTCGCCCGGGCCGAGCCGCAGCCGGCGCAGCTCGCGGGCCAGCAGCACGCCGAGCAGCACCGGCAGGTAGATCAGCCCGGCGGGCGTCCAGGGCGACGAGCGCATGCCGAGCCCGGCCGGACGCGGCACCTGCGCCACCGGCTCGGCGGGCGGGCTCTTCAGGCGGAAGACGGCGGCGTCCCGCGTGGAGTACACCGTGGCGACCTCGGGCGACCCGGCCAGGGCCGCGCGCATCCGCGTCCCGTAATCGGGCGCGAGGCCCGCCGTGAGCACCTGGAAGTCCTCGTGGCTGCGCGTGGTGACGAAGAAGCCGCCCGGCCCCTGCTCCTTGAGCCGCTGCACGATCTGCGACACGTCGGCCGGGTCGGTCCGGTTGGCGATGACGGGCGTGTAGGTGAAGCGCTCCCACTGCCGGTACGACCACGGCATGACCGGGGTGCCCCCGACCAGGTCGGGGTTCTCGGCGCTGAGCCAGACCACGCCGATGGCGCCCCGGTGCCGGTCCAGCATCACGTCGTAGGCGCGCACGTCGTCCTCGCGGACCTGCTCGTAGCGCTCGTTGCCGTAGCGGACCGACAGGAAGCCGCCGGTCAGCAGCAGCGCGAAGACCGCGGCCGCCGCCACGGCGGGCCAGTGCCGGCGCGGGCCCGTGCGCAGGCGCCCCAACCGGCGGCGGACCTTCGGTTCGCGCACCCCCGGGGTGTCGAACGGCGCCGGGAAGAACAGGTAGGCGATCAGCAGGCAGGCGGCCGGCAGCATGAAGAAGTAGATCCGCAGCGCGATCTCGCCGCCGTAGTTCTGCAGCCCGAACGAGGAGAACGGGACGAGCATCAGCACCAGCGCCACCCGGTCGTCGATGCCCCGGGCCCGCCGCCGCAGCAGGCCGGTCACGGCCAGCCCCACCACGACCACCGCGATCAGGATGCGCAGCGTCTGGATGTCGGCGGTCTCGGCGCTGGTCTGGCTGATCCGCCCGCCGGTGCTCTGCTGGACGTTGGTGAAGATCTTGCCGAGCCCGCCGAAGATCTCGCCCTTGCGGCTCGCCCAGTAGCCGACGGTCATGAAGCTGACCCAGGCGGCGTACACCACGCCCGCGATGAACGGCAGCCCGCGCAGGTCGCAGCGCCGGACGAGCACCAGGCCCGCGCACGCGGCGGTCATCAGGAACGGGGTGAGCTGGTGCGCCGCCGTCCCCACCAGGAGCAGGACGAACAGCAGGACCAGCAGGACGGACCGCTCGCGCACCGGCGCCGCGGCCGCGGGCAGCTCGCCGGGGTCCTTGGGGCCGAACAGCAGGTCGGCGGGACGCCAGGACACGCCGCGGCGCGTCCCGGGCTCCCGGCCGCGCCGCCGCGCCGTCCCGTCGTGGTGCCGGAACCAGGTGACCAGGATCGCCACGAAGTACAGGTAGAGCAGGTAGGCGAACGCCTGGGGGGAGAGGTAGTCCTGCCCGACCCAGTTGGCCGCGATGAACAGCCACGCCGCGAACCACTTGGCCCGCCACGCCGCCCGCAGCGCCCGCAGGATCAGGACGTAGGGCAGCAGGTACATCAGGTTCGTGATCGGCGGCGCCCAGCGCAGGATCGGTTCGAGGTCGTTCTGCCCGGCGGCCTTGGCCAGGAACGCCACGAACGCGAAGAAGCCGGGCGTGCTGAACCGCGCGTCGAGATCCCAGCTCACGGTCTCGTTGCGGGTGATGTACTCGATGAAGCCCGAGGTCTGCCAGGCGGTCGGGAAGCGGGCGATCGGCTCCAGGGCCAGCGTGACCCCGTGCAGGGTGGCGATCAGCAGGACGATCTGCGCGCCCAGCAGCACCCGGTGCGGACGCCCCAGAGCCAGCGTCATCATGAACGCCAGCACCAGCAGCGCGGCCCCCGCCAGCGTCGCCACCGGCAGGACGCCGATGAGGCCGTAGCCGTCCATCCCTTCGAGGTTCACCCCGCGCAGGGGCAGCCAGAACAGCAGGAGCCCGGCCGTCACGGTCGCGGCGATCACCGCCGGGACGACCCGGGGCGCGGGCGGCGCCGCGCGGGCGGTGGCCTCGGACTCCCGTGCCGCTCGAACGGTCACGCTCAAGAGATATCCCGCCCTCGGTCGGTCGTGGAAGCCCGCGCCGCGGGCGCGATGATCCGGCGCAGACCCGGCAGGATCGCCAGGGCGACCGCCAGGTTGACCGCCACGACGGCCACGCCGACCGTGGCCAGGTGGCCGGGGTCGAGCAGCGCCGCGACGAGGCCGAGCACCCCGGCCAGCCGGACGCCCTGGAGCACCGCGATCAGGCCCGTCCGGTTCTGGACGCGCAGCGCCCCGATGTAGAGCTCGATGACCGCCTTGGGCAGCACGGCCAGCGCCAGGATCTGCAGCAGCGGCGCGCCGGTGGCGTACTCGTGGCCGTAGACCTCCAGCGCGAACGGGGCCGCCACGATCACCAGCACGGTGACCGGGACCATCAGCGTCACGGTGCGCCGCAGCGCGGCCCGGGTCGTCCCGGCGAGCCGTCCGCGCTCGAACGAGCCCTCGACGGTCAGCGAGTACGACAGGGTCAGGGCCAGCAGGTCGAGCATCATCCCCGGCACCCAGGCGATCTGGAAGTACGCGGCGGTGTCGGGGGGCAGCCGGGTCATGACCACGATCGGCACCAGGCTGACCGCCGCGAACTGGAAGGCGCCGCCCAGGTAGCCGCCGCCGAGGTAGCGGGCGATCTCGCGGTGGGTCGAGCGCGGCCCCCGGCCCTGGTTGGCGCGCGTGTGCTCGGGCAGCAGCCTCCGGAAGACCAGGACGTTCACCGGGATCAGCACCAGCACCACGGGGACGTACCAGGCCAGCACGATGCCGTAGTGCGGCGCCAGGGCGGCCAGGGGGATCAGCAGGGCGATGCGCAGCAGGCACCACGCGGTGTTGACCACCGGCACCCAGCCCGCGTGGCGCAGGCCGGTGAAGACGGCCTCCATGGCGTTCCACAGGTTCCAGCCGACCGCCATGGCCAGGAACATCAGCCCCGGGCCCCAGCCCGACAGGGCCCGGAACGTGCTCCAGCCGTCCCCCCACAGCGCCAGGGCCAGCAGGAACCCGCCGCCCACGACCGCGGCGGCGGCGGCGCCGAGCCCGTATGCGGACAGCACCAGCGCCCTGGTGTGCCGCGCCGTCTCGGGGATGAAGCGGATCAGCAGGAAGTTGAGCATGGTGATGCCGCCGACGAACATGATCGCCTGGTTCATCGCGGCGTTGCGGCCGAAGTCCGACGGCGAGTAGAACGCCGGGCCGAGGGCCCAGAAGCCCGCGCCGAGCACGGTGGTCAGGCCGCCGTTGAGCATGAGGGCGTAGGCGTTGCGGAACAGCGGGTCGGACAGCTCGCGGCGCAGCCGGCCGCCCCGGGTCGCCGTCTCAGTCACGGCCGCTCACCCGCCTCAGCCCGTACCGGGTGCGCCGCACCACGGCGTACCCCCGGGTGAGCGCGCGGTCGCGAAAGTAGATCTGGGACAGGCGCGTCCCGTCGGCGACCCGTCCGAACGCGGCAAGCGAGGTCGAGGCGCGCACGGTCAACCGGGGCACCGCCAGCGGGTCGCCCCCGGGAGCGAGGCGGTTGGCGACCGCGCAGGCGCTCTCGTACCCGGCGTCGCGGACGGCCCGCCGGACCCGTGCGCTGGAGTAGCCGAACGGGTAGGCCATGGTCGTCGCGGGCGCGCCGAGCCGGTCTTCGAGCAGCCCCCGGCTGCGCACCAGTTCGTCGGTGAGCGCGCGGTCGCGCAGCTGGTCGAGCTGCGGATGCCCGTGGCTGTGACCACCGATCTCGATGCCGTGCGCGGCGGCCTCCCGGACCTGCCCCCAGGTCAGCATCGCGTCGAGCGGCCGCCCGGCCGCCTCACGGCCCGCGTCGGCCAGCCACCCGGTGGTCACGAACACCGTCGCGGTGAACCCGAAGCGCTCCAGGACGGGCAGCGCCTCGGAATGGAAATCGGCGTACCCGTCGTCGAAGGTGATCACGATCGGCTTCGGCACGTCCGCGCGGAGCGCCGAGAAGGGGACGGGGGTGAAGCCGCGCTCGTGGAGCAGCGCCATCTGGTCGGCGAACGCGCCGGGACTGACCGCGAGCCCCGCCGTCTCGCGCGGGGGACGCTCGCGGACCGAGTGGTACATCAGCACCGGGACGCCCTTGGTAACCACCATCAGGCCCCTCCCACACCACCGGCAACGGGGGCGCGCCGGAAGCCGATCGCGTACCCCCACGCGGCCCATGCAAGGCCCACGGGGATCGCCCCGGCGCGCCCGCCCGGCAGTGCGTCCGCGACGCGGTCGGTGGCGTTCATCGGGTGCCTCCGGTGTGGCCGGCAGCGGGGACGTGGCGGCGGGCGCTGCGGAGGCCGATGGCGTATCCCCACGCGGTCCAGGCGAGGCCCACGGCGATCGCGCCCGCGCGTCCCAGCCCGGCCGGGTCGCCCCGGAAGGCGTCCGCGAGGCCCTTGGCGGCGCCGCGCGGGAGCGCCTTCAGGGCGTGGGCGCGCTCGCTGGCCAGGCCGTCCTGGGAGCCGACGCTCCGCGTCACCAGGGCCTTGGACAGGCCCTCGGCGTAGCACCGCTGCCTGAAGTAGGCGAAGCGCGCGCGCTCGCGCGGCACCCGGTGCCAGATCACGGCACCGGCGTCATAGACCAGCTCGGACTCGGGGCTGCGCTGCCGCAGCCTGATGCAGAACTCGGTCTCCTCGCAGCCCAGCGGACGCTGGTGGGACGTCCGGCCGATGCCCGAGTCGAAGCCCCCGGCCAGCGGGAACATCGCGCGCCTGAACGAGGCGTTGCCGCCCATCAGGTTGCGGACGGCGCCCGGTTCGATGCCCCGGTAGGTGCACCCGACGGTCCAGTCGAACTCCTCGGGGAACCAGCCGGGACGCCGTCCGGCGTACTCCGGGACGGGCCGCTCGATCATCTCGGCGGACGGCGTCGACCCCGGCCACAGCGGCAGCGTGAGCCCACCGGCCCCGGCCACCCGGGGGTCGTCGTAGTGGCGGGCGAGGGCCGCAAGCCAGCCCGGCGCCGCCACCGCGTCGTCGTCGAGGAAGGCCACGACGTCGCCCCGCGCCAGGGCGACCCCGGTGTTCTTGCCGCCCGACAGGCCCCGATTCTCGCGGTTCTCGACCACGGTCACGCCGGCCATCGAGTGCCGGAGCCGCTCGTGCAGCGCCGGGTTGTGGTCGACGACCAGGATGATCTCTTCGGGCGGGTGCGCCTGTGCGCGCACCGACGCCACGGCCGCGTGCACGTCGTCCCATCGGTCGGCGGTGTACGCGCAGATGACCACCGAGATCGCGAGCGGGCTCATCGTGCCTGCCCTCTCAGCCGCGCGTAGGTCTTCAGGACGCGGTCGGCGCGGCGGTAGAGCGCGGGGTTGTCCAGGACGGCGCCCCGGGCCCGGTTGAGCGGGGTGGCGCGCACCCAGTGCAGCCCGGCCCCGGCCGTGGCCCGCGCGACGCGGCCCTCGGCGATGGGGATCTCGCGTCCCTTGAAGCCCTCCTTGAACTCCTTGCCGCCGCGTCCCATGGCGATCTCGGCGACGCCGTGCTCGGCGCAGCCCCGCGCCAGCCGCAGGTGGCCGATCATGCCGGGGGAGTACTTGGCGAACCGGGTGTCGTAGGCGGGGAACCAGCCCGCCATGATCGCGCCGTTGCGCAGGCCGAAATGCGCGGACACGGGCTCGTCGCCCGCCCACAGCACGCTCAGCACCCCGAACCCGGTCTCGTGGAAGTGCCGGACGAGCCGGACGATCCACGGCCGGGCGAAGCGGTCGGTGCGGCCGGTGCGGGTGTACTGGGCGGACTTCCACCGCATGAGTCGGCGCAGGTCGCCGGTGTCGCCGGAGGCGAACTCGTAGCGGAGCTCGCCGACGTCGCGTCCGAGCTTGCGCTCCTTGTAGCGGATGGTCTTGTGGGTCCTGGGCGCGACGCGGCGCAGTTCCGTCTCGAACGCCTCGAACCCGTCGTGCAGCTCCATGACCGGCTCGACCCGGTGCACCGCGTGGAACGGCGCGAACGCCGGCTGGACGGCCAGCAGGTGGTCGAAGTCCCAGACGCCGAGCCCGCACGCGCGCAGCAGCTCGCGGGCGTCCAGCCGGAGGCCGGGCGGCCCCACGATGCCCTGAAGGTCGGTCAGGCCGAACCCGACGGGGTGGCCGATGCCCACCGGGCCGCGTTCGAACGGGAAGAACGCGGCGATGCGCGGGCCGTCCTCGATGACCGCGATCCGGACGCCGGCGCGGAACCTGGCGACCCCCAGGGTGAACTCCGGTGCCAGGAAGGGGTTGCCCAGGTCGCGGTCGCCGCTCTGAAGCTCGCGCCAGCGCTCGACCTCGGCGGGGCCGAGATCGCGCGGGCGCACGACGGTGATCCTCACGTGCGCGCTACTCGGTTCCGGTCCGGCTGAACGCGGCCGGCTCCCAGGGTGCCGCCTGGTGGCCCACGGGGAGGGGCACCGGCGGTGCGGGCGGGGCGTCGAGGCGCCCTCGGAAACGCAGCCTGACCATGGTCTTCAGCACACGCCAGCCGTCGCGGAAGGTGTTCAGGTTGGACTCGCCGAAGCGGCGCTCGGTCTCGTGGCTGGCCACCTCGGCCATGCGCAGCCCGGCCCGGACGGCGTTGACGCACATCTCCGTCTCGATCTCGAACCCGGTCGACTCCAGCCGCAGGCGGGGGACGGCCTCGCGCCGCATGGCGACATAGCCGTAGCAAAGGTCGGACCAGTTCTGCCGGTAGAGCCGGTTGGCCAGGGCCGTGAGCAGCGAGTTCCCGAGACGGCGCAGGCCGGTCAGATCGTCGGAGCCGCCTCCGCAGCCGTAGCGGGTGCCCTTGACGAAGTCGTAGCCGCGGCACAGCAGCGCGAGGAAGGAGTCGAACTCGGCCGGGTCCATGCTGCCGTCGGCGTCGAGCATGACGATCATCTCGGAGGTGGCCGCGGCCATGCCCGTCCGCATGGCGCTGCCCTTGCCGGTCGGCGGTTCCACGATGACCGTGGCGTCGGGCCGGACCGACAGCACGTACTCGACCGTCCCGTCGGTGGACTGGCCGTCGACGATCACGACCTCGTCCACGGCGGACAGCCGCGGCATCAGCCACCGCAGGTTGTCGGCCTCGTTGAGGGTGGGGATGACCGCCGTGACCGACGGCCATCGCTGCGCGTGCCCGGAAACGTTGACCGGCTGCCCCGGGCGCGCCGCGAGGGGGGCCGCCCTCGAAGCGCCGGTGGCGTCAGGAGTGTGCATTCGGAGTCCCCGTACTGTTTGACAACTTGACCCGTTAGATGACGGGTTTGCCCATCATGTTTGGAGTAGCCGGACCGGCCCTCCCGTAAGTTGCGCAGGATGACCTACGCACCTCGTACGGCTCCCACAGGTAAGGACGCCGTTATGCGCTGCGCCGCAGGTTGTCGGACCCGAAATCACGGCGCTCATAACTCTCTGTAATGGCCCGATCCGGCCAAGATCGATCCTTTCGGCGAAGGTGGGGCTCGGTCCGTCCTCCGGAGCTTCGGGGGTGGAGGGCGCGGCGGGCACGGAGACGATCTTGCAGTTCGGCGCGACAAGCCCTATGAGACAAGGGCGGGCGGCCTTATTCGCCGAAAACTGGCATAAGCCGTCACTCCCCCTATTTCCGAGCGCCCACGCGAAATGATCAATCGCCGCACGGCTCTTTCTCGCGCGCCCCGGGGAGAATGTCACACTGAGTGGTGCCTCCGCCGCCAATTGCGGGTCGTTGGCATCGGCCGGTTGGTTCGGGCCGAATCAGGCCAGGTGATGAGCCAGTGATCGCAGCGGAACCGGCAGCCATGACGGGCGGTTCCGCGCTTCGTAACGGACCTCGTAAACGGCCTTGTCGAGTTCGAGGGCGTGCAGCAGCACCGCGTTGGCGGCCGGATCGACGCCTCCGGCGGAGGTGTAGCCCCGGCAGAACGCCGCCCGGTTCCGCTCCGTCCAGGCCCGTGCCCGCGCCTCCAGGTCCGCCACCGTCCGGCCGGACCCGGGGGACGCGTCAGGGGCCGTCTCGGCCAGCAGGAAGCGCGCGGCGTACTCGAAGGAGCGCAGCATCCCGGCCACGTCCCGCAGGGGATGGGACGGCGCGCGGCGCTCCCGCGCGGTCCTGGCGGGCTCGCCCTCGAAGTCGAGCAGCATCCAGCCCGTCTCGTCGCGCAGCACCTGGCCGAGGTGGTAGTCGCCGTGCACCCGCTGGAGCCGCAGCCCGCCCGGCAGCGCCGCCAGGGCGTCGAACGCGGCGCCGATCCCGTCCGCGTACCGCTCCAGTTCGGGGACGTCGGCGCGCACCTCGTCGAGCTGGCGGCGCATCCGGGCGGCCAGGTCGCGCGGCTCGCCGTCCGGCGCCTCGGCCGTCCCGAAGGCCGCCGCCAGGTCGGCGTGGACCGTCGCCGTCGCCGCCCCGAGCCGCTCAGCCTCGGCCGCGAAGTCCCCCCCAGCCGCACCCGCGTCCGCGCTCGTGCCGCCCGCGCCGGAGCCCGCGCCCCCGCCCGCGCCGCCCGCGCCACCTGCGCCCGTGCCTGCGGCGCCCGCATCCCCGCCCGTGCCCGCGCCGCCCGTGCCCGTGCCTGCGGCGCCCGCGCCCGCGCCACCTGCGCCCGTGCCTGCGGCGCCCGCATCCCCGCCCGTGCCCGCGCCGCCCGTGCCCGTGCCTGCGGCGCCCGTGCCCGTGCCCGTGCCGCCCGTGCCCGTGCCTGCGGCGCCCGTGCCCGTGCCTGCGGCCTCGGGCGGGGCTGGGGCGCTGACGCCGGTCGTGGGGGCGGCGAACCAGTCGCGGACGCTGGCGATGGCCAGCCGCCAGCCGTCGGTGGCCGTCGGCAGGAACTGCGAGAGCAGCCCCAGCGTGACCGGCTCCTCGGCCGCGGAGCCGGGATCGAGCTCGATCCAGCCGAGGACGGCCGGGATGTGGGCGCAGCCCTCGCGGGTCAGCCCGAGGTTGATCTCCAGGTCGGGATTGACGCCCGGGGCCAGGCGCCGGAACAGCTTGCAGATGTAGGCGTCCCCGTAAACGAGCGAGGTGTTGCTCTGCTCGGCCGACAACGGGACGCCCGCCAGGTCGGTGTCGAGTTCGGCGCCGGGGGAGCGGCGGAACCGCAGCGGCCCGACCCGCGCCTCCGCCGCGATCCGCGACAGCAGCAGGCCGCTGAGATCCGCGTCGTGCACGGCGTCGTACAGCCACCTGCTCCCGTCCGGGAGCCTCCCGATCGCGCCGGGGCGCAGCCGCTCGGGCAGGTCGCGCCGGGTGCCCAGCAGCAGCTGGTACCGGTCGGACGTCTCGCCCTGCCGGACGTCCACCACCACGTGGTGCATCCCCGGATCACCGGGGAGCAGTTCGGTGGCGGCGGCGACCGAGACGTCGCGGACGGCCCGGTCCTTGCCGGCGAACCAGCGCCGCCCGGGCATCCACTCCGCCAGCAGCTCCGCGAGCGCGCGATCGGGAGGCCACACGGTCAGCTCACCTCGTCACCGTTCTCCCCGGCCGGGGGTAGCAGGAACCAGTAGAACCCGTGCCCCGGCAGTGTCAGCAGATACGGCAGCTCCCCGATGGGAGGAAAACGCACGCTCCCCATGCACTCGATCGGCGCCGACCCCTGGAAGCGGCGCAGGTCGAGCTCCACCGGCTGGGGGAAGCGGGACAGGTTGTTGACGCACAGCACCGTGTCCATTCCGCCCCAGCGGTTGGCCTCGCCGCCGTTGATCTCACGGACGAACGCCAGCACGCTGGGGTTCGAGGCGGCCAGCTCCACGTACGAGCCGACCCCGAACACCGGATGCCGCTGCCGGATCTCGATCATCTTGCGGGTCCAGTGCAGCAGCGAGCCGGGGTTGTTCTGCTGGGCCTCCACGTTGACGGCCTGGTAGCCGTAGATCGGGTCCATGATCACCGGCAGGTAGAGCCGCGCCGGATCGCACTGGGAGAACCCGGCGTTGCGGTCGGGCGTCCACTGCATGGGCGTGCGCACCGCGTCGCGGTCGCCGAGCCAGATGTTGTCGCCCATGCCGATCTCGTCCCCGTAGTACATGACGGGCGATCCCGGCAGGGAGAGCAGCAGCGCGGTGAACAGCTCCAGCTGGTTGCGGTCGTTGTCGAGCAGCGGCGCGAGGCGGCGGCGGATCCCGATGTTGGCCTTCATCCGCGGATCTTTGGCGTACTCGGTGTACATGTAGTCGCGTTCCTCGTCGGTCACCATTTCGAGCGTCAGCTCGTCGTGGTTGCGCAGGAAGATGCCCCACTGGCAGTTCTCGGGGATCTTCGGCGTCTGCGCCATGATCTCCGAGATGGGATAGCGCTGCTCGCGCCGCACCGCCATGAAGATGCGCGGCATCACCGGGAAGTGGAACGCCATGTGGCACTCGTCGCCGCCCACTCCCGGGTCGCCGAAGTACTCCACGACGTCGGCGGGCCACTGGTTGGCCTCGGCCAGCAGCACCCGGTCGGGGTACAGCCGGTCGACCTCGGCCCGGATCCGCTTCAGGTAGGCGTGGGTCTCGGGCAGGTTCTCGCAGTTGGTGCCGTCCCGCTCGTACAGGTACGGGACGGCGTCCAGCCGGAACCCGTCGATGCCCAGGTCGAGCCAGAAGCGCAGCACCTCCAGCATCGCGTCCTGGACGTTCGGGTTGTCGAAGTTCAGGTCGGGCTGGTGCGAGAAGAAGCGGTGCCAGTAGTACTGCCCCCGCACCGGGTCGTAGTTCCAGTTGGAGGTCTCGGTGTCGACGAAGATGATCCGGGCCTCGGGATACCGCTCGTCCTCGTCGGACCACACGTAGAAGTCGCCGAACGGGCCGTCCGGATCGGACCGGGACGCCTGGAACCACGGATGCTGGTCGGAGGTGTGGTTCATGACCAGGTCCGCGATGACGCGGATGCCCCGGGCGTGCGCCTCCTCGATCAGCTCGACGAAGTCGCCCAGCTCACCGAAATCCGGAAGGATCTTGGTGAAGTCGGCGATGTCGTAGCCGCCGTCCTTCAGCGGCGATTCGTACAGCGGCAGCAGCCACAGGCAGTCGATGCCCAGCCACTGCAGATGGTCCAGGCGCTGGATGAGCCCCTTGAGGTCTCCGTAACCGTCCCCGTTGGAGTCGGCGAACCCCCGCACCGAGACCTCGTAGAAGACGGCCGTCTTGAACCAGTGCGGATCGCGCGGCGTCCCCGGGCTGAAGGCGTCGGGTACGGGCTCGGATGGTGTGTGGGTGGCGTCGGGCGGAATCTCGTGGACGGGTTCCGTGCGGGGCATCGGGCCTGGTGGGGGTTGGTCAGGTGGTCTGCTCACTCTCGTTTCTCCGGAGCGTGAAGATGTGGGCCGGCTGGATATGGGGATCGAGACGCACGTAATTGGCCTGGCGCCAGGTGTAGCTGTCCCCGGACAGCTCGTCGGTCACGACGAACTCGTCGTCGGGCGCCAGGCCGAGCGCGGGAAGATCGAGCTGGACGGTCGCCTCGCGCTCCTGGTGCGGGTTGAGGTTGACCACGGCCAGCACGACATCCGGCCCGGCCGCCTTGGAGAAGCAAAGGAACTCCGGTTGGTCGACGGGATGGAACCGCAGGTTGCGCAGCCTGCGCAGCGCGGGATGCTCGCGCCGAAGGCGGTTGAGCCGGGCGATGAGGGGGGCGATGCTGAGCCCCTCGCGCTCGGCCCGCTCCCAGTCGCGCGGCTTGAACTGGTACTTCTCCGAGTCGCGGTACTCCTCACTGCCGGGACGGACGGGCGTGTTCTCGATCAGCTCGTACCCGGAGTAGACGCCCCAGGTGGGCGAGAGCAGCGCGGCGAGCACGGCCCGGATCTCGAAGGCCGGGCGTCCGCCGTGCACCAGGTACTCGTTGAGGATGTCCGGGGTGTTGACGAAGACGTTGGGCCGCATGTACCGCGCGGCGTCGCCCGACAGTTCGCGGAAGTACTCCTCCAGTTCCTCCCGGGAGTTCTTCCAGGTGAAGTACGTGTACGACTGGTGAAAGCCGATCTTGCCCAGCGTGTGCATCATCGCGGGGCGGGTGAACGCCTCGGCCAGGAAGATCACGTCGGGGTCGGACGCGGCGACCTCGGCCAGCAGCCGCTCCCAGAACGGCACCGGCTTGGTGTGCGGGTTGTCGACGCGGAAGACGCGGACCCCGTGGTCCATCCAGTGCCGGACGACCCGCAGCACCTCGCGGTAGATGCCCTCGGGGTCGTTGTCGAAGTTCAGCGGGTAGATGTCCTGGTACTTCTTGGGCGGGTTCTCGGCGTAGGCGATCGTCCCGTCGGCGCGCGTGGTGAACCACTCGGGGTGCTCGGTGACCCACGGGTGGTCGGGGGCGCACTGCAACGCCAGGTCCAGCGCCACCTCCATCCCCAGGTCCTGGGCGTGGTTGACGAACGCCTTGAAGTCGTCGAGCGTCCCCAGCTCCGGATGGATCGCGTCGTGCCCGCCCTCCTCGGACCCGATCGCCCAGGGCGAGCCCGGATCGTAGGGCCCGGCCTCCAGGGTGTTGTTGGGCCCCTTGCGGAACATCCGGCCGATGGGATGGATCGGCGGCAGGTACACCACGTCGAACCCCATGGCGGCGATCGCCGGAAGCCGGTTCATCGCCGTCCGGAACGTTCCCGACATCGGCCCCCGCCGTCCCATCGGGTCGAACGAGGCCCCCTCGGACCGCGGAAAGAACTCGTACCAGGACCCGACCAGCGCCCGCTCCCGGTGCACCACCAGCGGAAGCCACTCGGTCGTTGTGACCAGTTCGCGCAGCGGGAACCGCGCCTCAAGGTCGAGGACGGCCGGGGCCCGCGACGCCTCCAGCCGCTCCATCGGCGGCAGCGCCCGATTCGCCAGCCGCTCGGCCAGCCCGCCCAGCGCCTCCCGCTCGCGCGCGGGCACCCCCTTGGCCGCCCGCGCGAACAGCAACGCCCCCTCGGCGAGCATCAGCTCCACGTCCTGCCCGCGAGGGACCTTGATCTCCGCGTCATGGCGCCAGTGCGCGATGGGGTCGCCCCACGCCTCCACCCGGAACGCCCACGTACCCGGGACCTCCGGCGTCACCTCGGCCACAAGCCGGTCCAGTCCCTGCCCCGTATCGACCATGCGCACCGGGGGCGACGTCCGCCCGTCCGGCCCGCGCAACACGGCCTCGGCACCGAGCATCTCGTGACCCTCCCGGATCACGGTCGCCCCGATCTCGAAGGTCTCCCCGACCACCGCCTTGGCGGGCCACCGCCCGCACCCCACCACGGGGTCGACGTCCAGGATCGGGATGCGGCCGATCCGGGGCTCAGGGGAGGATTCGGACTCGACTCGCATGCGGCAACCCCTACCCGTTCGTCAACGACAAAACGCTCATGCCCGCGATCGGCCGGTTACCGCCACGTAGGTACTCTTAACTTTATGTAATATCACGACTACATAACGCTGAAACATGAAGGTCCGCGGGACCAGCGGAATCGCGTGTCGTCCGGAGCGGGACGCCGCGGGAGTGAGGACGGTGTAGACCGCCCGGAGGGTAAGCGCGGTCGTCGCCCCTCATAGAGTGAAACCGTGAAGGCCATTCGACGATTCACCGTGCGCACCGTCCTTCCCGAGCCGCTCCGCCCGCTTGAGGAGCTGATCCTCAATCTCCGCTGGTCCTGGCACCACGAGACGCTCGACCTGTTCCGCTCGGTCGATCCGCGCCTGTGGGAGGCCGTCGGGCATGACCCCGTCCGGCTCCTGGGCGAGGTCTCGCCCGGCCGCCTGGAGGTCCTGGCGCAGGACAGACGGTTCCTGCGCGCCCTGAACGACACCGTCGAAGATCTGCGTGAATACCTGACCGCCCCGCGCTGGTACCAGCGGTCGGGCGACGGCGCCGCCGCCATCGCCTACTTCTCGCCCGAGTACGGCATCACCGCGGCCCTGCCGCAGTACTCCGGCGGCCTGGGCATCCTGGCCGGCGACCACCTCAAGACCGCCAGCGACCTGGGCGTCCCGCTGATCAGCGTCGGGCTGCTGTACCGCCACGGCTACTTCACGCAGTCGCTGTCGCCGGAGGGCTGGCAGCTGGAGCACTACCCCACGTTCGACCCCAACGGCCTGCCGCTCACCCGTCTGCGCGACGCCGACGGCGCGCCCGTGACCGTCGGCATCGGGCTGCCGCAGGGCCGCGACCTGCACGCCCAGGTATGGCTCGCGCAGGTCGGACGGGTGCCGCAGCTCCTGCTCGACTCCGACGTCGAGGACA
Organism: Spirillospora sp. CA-294931; assembly: GCF_050946795.1. GTDB lineage: Bacteria > Actinomycetota > Actinomycetes > Streptosporangiales > Streptosporangiaceae > Spirillospora. Next base: position 6,982,050 of record NZ_CP192006.1, on the reverse strand, counting down.
ACGACCAGGCCGCCCGCGACATCACCGACCGCCTTTACGGGGGCGGCGGCGACCACAGGCTCCTCCAGGAGATGCTGCTCGGCATCGGGGGAGTGCGCGCCATCCGCGCCTACTGCCGCATCACCGGGCACCCCGAACCCGAGGTCTTCCACACCAACGAGGGCCACGCCGGGTTCCTCGGCCTCGAACGCATCCGCGAGCTGGCCGACCAGGGCCTGGACTTCGACGAGGCCGTCGAGGTCGTCCGCGCCGGGACGGTGTTCACCACGCACACCCCCGTCCCGGCCGGGATCGACCGCTTCCCCCGCGAGCTGATCGAGCGCTACTTCGGCGGCGTCAACGAGCCCAAGGCCGTGCCGGTCGAGCGCGTCCTGGACCTCGGCTCGGAGACCTACCCCGGGGGCGACCCCACCGTGTTCAACATGGCGGTCATGGGGATGCGGCTCGCCCAGCGCGTGAACGGCGTCAGCCGCCTGCACGGCGAGGTCAGCCGGGAGATGTTCGGCGGGCTCTGGGGCGGCTTCGACACCGCCGAGGTCCCGGTCGGGTCGGTCACCAACGGCGTCCACGCCGGTACCTGGGTCGCCCGCGAGGTCCTGGAGCTGGCGGCCCGTGAGATCCCGTCGCTGACCGAGTCGGCCCGGGGCTGGGACCAGATCGGCCGCGTCTCCGAGGGCGAGATCTGGCGCGTGCGGCGGGTGCTGCGCGAGCGCCTGGTGACCGAGGCGCGGCGCCGCCTGCGCGAGTCGTGGCGGCAGCGCGGTGCCAGCGAGGCCGAGGTCTCCTGGATCGACGACGCGCTCGACCCGGACGTCCTGACCATCGGCTTCGCCCGGCGCGTCCCGTCCTACAAGCGGCTGACGCTCATGATGCGCGACCCGGAGCGGCTGCGCGCCCTGCTGCTGGACCCCGACCGGCCCGTCCAGATCCTCATCGCGGGCAAGGCCCACCCCGCCGACGAGGGCGGCAAGCGGCTGATCCAGGACATCGTGCGCTTCGCCGACGCCGAGGACGTCCGGCACCGGATCGTGTTCCTCCCCGACTACGACATGGCGCTCGGGCAGGCCCTGGTCCAGGGCTGCGACGTGTGGATGAACAACCCCCTGCGCCCGCTGGAGGCGTGCGGGACGTCCGGGATGAAGGCCGCGCTCAACGGAGGGCTGAACCTCTCCATCCGGGACGGCTGGTGGGACGAGTGGTACGACGGCCAGAACGGGTGGGCGATCCCGTCGGCCGACGGCCTGGCGGGCCCCGACCGCCGCGACGAGCTGGAGGCCACGGCCCTGTACGAGCTCATCGCCGACCACGTCTCGGTCGTCTACTACGACCGCGACGCGTCGGGGCTGCCCCGGCGCTGGATGGAGATGGTCAAGCACACCATCTCCACGCTGGGGCCGAAGGTGCTGGCGAGCCGGATGCTGCGCGACTACGTCCAGGAGTACTACTCGCCCGCGGCCGCGTCGGGACGGGCCATGGCCGCCGACGGCTACGCGGGCGCGCGTTCCCTGGCGGTCTGGAAGCAGCGGGTGACCCGGGCATGGCCGGGCGTCGCCGTCGAGCACGTCGAGTCGACCGTCGAGGAGAGCCCCCACGCCGGCTCGCGACTGCCCATCCGCGTGGTGATCGACCTGGCCGAACTGAGCCCGGACGACGTCGCCGTCGAGGTCGCCTACGGGCGCGTGGACGAGACCGACGAGCTCCAGGAGCCGTCCTACCTCGAACTGACTCCCGAGGACCCGACAGAGGACGGGCACCTGCGCTACACCGGCGACGTCCCGCTGGCCCGCAGCGGCGCCTTCGGGTACAGCGTTCGCGTCGTCCCCCGGCACGCCCTGCTGTCGGGCCGCGCCGAGATGGGCCTCATCGCCCTGCCGCCCGCCCCCGAGGGCATGACCAACGGCAACCTTCGGTAGGGGAGTACTGGCAGGATTGAGGAGTGGGGATCACCACCCGGCTCCGGGGCACCGACGCCTGGCTCGCCGCGGCCACCTTCCTGTTCACGGCCGCGGTGACGCTCGCCGTCGCGCAGAAGGACGACACCCGTCCCATCCCCTTCGCGGGCTGGGTTCTCATGCTGGCGGCCTGCGCAGCCCTGGCCGTGCGGCGCCGCTACCCGGTGCCCGTCGCCCTGTTCACCCTGGTGGCCTGCGGCCTGTTCTACCCGCTGGTCGAGCCGGACGGCCCGATGATGATGACGTTCATCATCGCGCTCTACACCCTCGCGGCCCTGGGACGTCTGGTGTGGGCGTCCGTGCTGGGCGCCGTCGCCATGTCCCTCACCGGCTACGGCGAGTTCGAGACCGGCAGCCACCTCCAGGACGCCGGCCTGTACCTGCTGGCGGGCTGGTTCGTCGCGGTCATCGCCGTCGGCGGCGTCGTCCACAACCGCCGCGCCTACCTCCGTGAGGCCGAGAAGCGCGCCGAGGCCGCCGAGCACGGCCGCGAGGAGGAGGCTCGGCGCCGCGCCACCGAGGAGCGCCTGCGCATCGCCCGCGAACTGCACGACGTGCTCGGCCACAACATCTCGCTCATCAACGTCCAGGCCACCGCAGCCCTGCACGGCGGCGACACCGTCCAGGCCGAGGACGCCCTGGCCGCGATCAAACAGGCCAGCAAGGAGACCCTCCGCGAACTGCGCACCACCCTCGGCGTCCTGCGCCAGGTGGACGAGGACGCCCCCACCGAACCCCCGCCCGGCCTGGCCCGCCTGGGCGAACTGACCGCACGCACCGAGGCCACCGGCGTCCTCGTCCACACCAAGGTCAAGGGAACAGGGACACTCCCCCCGGAAACCGACCTGGCGGCCTTCCGCATCATCCAGGAGGCCCTGACCAACGTGGCCCGCCACTCCGACGCCACCACGGTCACCATCGCCGTCACCCACGAACCCGAGACCCTCACCGTAGAAATCACCGACAACGGCCACCCCACCGAAACCACCCTCCCCAGCTCCGGCACCGGCCTGATCGGCATGCGCGAACGCGCCGAGACCCTGGGCGGCTCCCTCACCGCGGCCCCCATCGCCCCAACCGGCTTCAGAGTCCAGGCCGTATTGCCTGTGGGGTGAGGATTCCCCTGTGGGGCGTCCGGTTGACGCCGAGAAGCATGAGTGGTTGGTTACTCACATGGCCCCACGTCAGCTCTCCACCGCGGACGAACGTCGCGAGACGGTTCTGCGAACCGCCATCGGGGCGTTCGCCGCGCGCGGCTATTACGGGACGACCACGGCCGAGGTCGCCAAGGCCGCCGGCATCTCCCAGGCGTACGTCTACCGGCTGTTCCCCGACAAGGAAACGCTGTTCGTGGCGGTGATCGAACACTGCTCGCTGCGGCTGCGCGAGGTGTTCGCCGAGGCCGCGGCCTCGGCGCAGGGCAGCGACCCGGGGGACGTGCTCCATGCGTTGGGGGACGCCTACGCGCGCCTGATCGCGGACAAGAACCTGATGCTGGTTCTCACCCAGGCCATGTGCGCGGCGAGCGAACCGGCCATCGGCGCCGCGATCCGCGACCTCTACGCCAAGGAGGTCGAGTACGTGCGGGCGGTGTCCGGCGCGGACGAGGCGGCGATCCAGGACTTCTTCGCTCGGGGCCTGCTGTGCAACGCGGTGATCGCGATGGGCGTCGACCAGGTCGACGCCCCGTGGGCGCGCACGCTCCTGGTCGGCCTCCGGCACTACTGAACCGGGCGGCCCTGTCAGCCCTTGAAGAGGCGGGCGACGAACTGGGTGGTGTCGGGCAGGGACGCGGCCATGGTGCCGCTGTGGTCGGCTCCCGGGTACGCCTTGAAGGTGACGGGGGCTCCGCGGACCTTGAGTTCCGCCACCAGCTTCAGGGTGAGGGGGATGGGGACCGTGGTGTCGCTGACGCCCTGCGCGATGGAGAAGGGACGGTCGTAGCCGCTGAGCGGAACCTCCATGACGCTCCGGAGTTCCTTGAAGAACGCGGCGTCGAACAGCGAGCGGTTCAGCATCTGGCCGATTCCGACGTTCTTGTAGCGCGCGACCATCGGGTCGTAGCAGAGGGTCTCGGCGTCCTTGACGATCGTCTTGCCCAGAGGCGTGAGGTAGCGGTCCAGGTCGAAGGCGGGCCTGGCGGCGCGGAGCCCGGCCAGGATGTAGGCGGTGTAGGGCGTCAGATCATCGACGGGCAGGTGCGGGATGTAGGGGCCCGCGAGGGCGACGATGCCCTCCAGGTTCGAGGGCGCGCCGGTCGAGACGCCGCCCCGGAAGTCGAGTTCGGGAGCGTAGCGCCGGGTCAGCGAGGCGGTGAACAGGGCGGCGTGGCCGCCCTGCGACTGGCCGATCACGACCCACTTGGACGCCAGCGAGCGGTGGATCTTCCGCGCGGCCCTGACCATGTCGGCGGCCGAGTGGGCGGCGGCCCTGCCGTCCAGGTAGGGGTGGACCCCGGGGGTGCCGAGGCCCACGTAGTCGGTGGAGACGACCGCGTAGCCCTCGCGCATCCAGCGGGTCAGGTAGGTGATGTCGCGCTGCGACCGTCCCGCGGTCGAGGGGGCGCAGCCGTCGCCGAGGCCGACCGTCCCGTGGGTCCAGGAGACGACCGGCCAGCCGCCGCGCGGCGGCTTCCCCTTGGGGACGAAGACCGCGCCGCTGCTGACCGCCCGTTTGCCCAGCGAGTCGGTCGAGACGTAGGTGACGCGCTGCGCCGAGCCGGTGCCGGGGAGCCAGAGAGGGGACGGCAGCGGTGCCTTGGAGATCACGGTTCCCGGAGCCGGGGCCGGGGACGCGGCCTCGGCGGCGGGCGCGACGGACCCGGCGGTGAGAACGGCACAGGACACGGCGATGGCACGGCGCACGGCGACCTCCAAGATCAGCGTTACCGTAGCGCGGCGCCCCTCCCGTGAGAAGGGCCGTCCGACCTACTCTGGGCCCATGAAGATCTTCGTCTCGGTCGACATGGAGGGCGTCTCGGGGCTCACCGATCCCGAGGAGATGCGCGCCGGGGGCCGCGGCTACGAGCGCGGCTGCGAACTGATGACGGCCGACGCCAACGCCGCCGTCCGGGCCGCCTTCGACGCCGGGGCCGACGAGGTGCTGGTCACCGACTCCCACGGCAGCGGGAAGAACCTCCGCGCCGATCTCATCGACGAGCGCTGCACGCTGTTCCGCGGGCCGTACAAGCCCATGCGCATGGCCGAAGGGCTCGACCCCTCCTTCGATGTGGCCCTGTACATCGGGTACCACGCGCGGGCCGGGACGGCCCACGGCGTCCTGAACCACACCTGGATGGGCAACGAGATCCGCGACGTCCACCTCAACGGCGAGGTGGCGGGCGAGATCCTGCTGATGGCGGCCTACGCCGCCACGCTCGGCGTCCCCGTCGGTCTGGTGGCGGGCGACCAGGCCGCCTGCGACGAGGCGCGCGAGGTCCTCGGCGAGGTCGGGACCGTCGCCGTCAAGCGCGGCTCGGACCGGTACGCGGCCGAGGTGATCCCGCCCGCCCGGGCACAGCGGCTGATCTACGACGCCACCGCCCGGGCCCTGGCCGACCGCGGCTCGTGGCGGCTGCGCGAGGTCGGCGCCCCCTACACCCTGGCCGTGGAATGGAGTTCCACGGCGATCGCGCAGTCGTGCGCGGTGATCCCGGGGGTCAAGCTGCCCGAGCCGCGCACCACCGAGTTCACGACGTCCGACTACACCGAGATCGTCGGTCTGCTCGGCGTCTGGGCCACGATCGCCGGTGACGTGGGCTGCACGGGGCGGCACTACGGCTGAGAGCCGCCCCCGCGCGGATCGTCAGTGGTCGTCCCAGTGGCCCTGGTGGGCCGCGTGACGGTGGCCGTCGTGCAGGTAGTCGACGTGGTCGCCGTGCGGGACGGCGACATGCCCGCATCCCTCGCCGTGCTGGTGCGCGTGGCCGGAGTGCTCGCGGTGGTCTTCGGGCTCGCACTCGTCGAAGTGGTCGGCGTGAACCCGATGCAGGTGGCCGTCGTGCGCGTAGTCCACATGATCGTCATGGGGCAGCGCCGCGTGCCCGCAGGCGGGCCCGTGCGTGTGCTCGTGCCCCGTATGTACCAGATGTGCCATCGTCATCCCCCAATGACCTCGGCAAATTCCCCCTGCCTTTATCGCCGTCCCCCTCCTGCCCCAAACCGGCAGGTCAGTCGTCGGGTGTGAGCGCCTCGTAGACGGGGGCCAGCACGTCGACCAGATCGCGGCGGCGGACACGGATCGGCGGGGGAGCCGCCACCTGGAGCACGAAGCCCGGCGGGACGGGCGGCGCCGGGCGCTCGCGCAGCCGCGCCAGGCCGGACGGGGGCGTCCAGAACCCCGACGCGGTCAGCGGCTCGTCGGGCACGTCGAACGGGTCGGGCGCCGCCGCGGCCGCGCCCCGGCGCAGGGCGGCCAGCAGCTGGTCTTTGGTGCGGCCGTTCCAGGCCAGGATGAGGAACGGGTCGTCGTCGAACGCCTCGGCCAGCAGGTACAGGACGGCGGCGGTGTGCTTGCAGGGGTCGCCCCAGTCGGGGCAGCTGCACATCAGGTGCAGGTCGCCCGCGTCCTCGGGGAACAGGGCCAGCCCGAACTCGGCGAAGACGTCCTCGATCTCCGGGGGCATCTCACCGGCCAGCAGCCGTGCGCGGAAGACCGCCCGGGTGGCCAGCTCGGCCTCGATGGCCCGCCAGTCGGACTCCTCGATCGCGTCGATGCCCAGGGCCACGTCGTAGGGCTCCTCCACCGAGCCCTGGACGCGGGCGGTCACCTCGTACGGCCCGACCTTGAGATCGACCACCTGGCCCTTGCGCGCGTAGGACCGGCCGCGCTGCAGGCGGCCCTGGTCGGCGAACGACTCCACCAGGTCGATGAACCGCCGCGACCACCACCGCGCGCCGATCGAGCCGCGCCTGCTGCGGGCCTTGATGCCGTCGTCGACCCTGATCGGGTCGCGCCATTCGCCGTCCATCAGTCGCTCACCGCCTCGGGGGACAGGCGCAGGACCTCGCGCAGGTCGGCCACCGACAGCTCGGTGAGCCAGTCTTCGCCGGTGCCGACGATCGAGTCGGCCAGGGCCTTCTTGCGCTCGATCATCTCGTCGACGCGCTCCTCCATCGTGCCGACGCAGATGAACTTGCGGACCTGGACGTTCCTGGTCTGGCCGATGCGGAAGGCCCGGTCGGTCGCCTGGTCTTCGACGGCGGGGTTCCACCAGCGGTCGACATGGACGACATGGTTGGCGGCCGTGAGCGTCAGCCCGGTTCCGGCGGCCTTCAGCGAGAGCAGGAACACCGACGGCTCGGGGTCGGCCTGGAAGTGCTGGACGAGGTCGTCGCGGCGCTGCTTGGGCGTCCCGCCGTGCAGCCACAGGACCGGACGGTCGAGGCGCGAGGCCAGATAGGGCTGGAGCATCGAGCCGAACTCGGCGTACTGGGTGAACACCAGGGCCTTCTCGCCCTGGTCGAGGACCTCGGCGCAGATCTCCTCCAGCCGTTCGAGCTTGCCGGAGCGGCCCGGCAGGCGCGAGCCGTCCTTCAGCAGCTGGGCCGGGTGGTTGCAGACCTGCTTGAGCTTGGCCATGGTCGCCAGGACCAGGCCGCGCCGCTGCTTCTCGTCGGCCTCGGCGATCTGGGCGAGCATGTCGTCGACCGTGGCCTGGTAGAGCGAGGCCTGCTCGGTGGTCAGGTTGCAGTAGACCTTGATCTCCTGCTTCTCCGGCAGATCGGAGATGATCGTCTTGTCGGTCTTGAGGCGGCGCAGGATGAACGGTTGCGTCGCGCGCTTGAGCGCCAGCGCCGCCCCCTCGTCGCCGTCGCGCTCGATCGGGACGGCGAACCGCTCGCGGAACACCGGCCGGGGACCCAGCATGCCCGGGTTCGCGAACTCCATGATCGACCAGAGCTCGGTGAGGTGGTTCTCGACCGGCGTGCCGGTCAGCGCGATGCGGCTGCGGGCGGGGATGCCGCGCACGGCCCTGGCCTGCCGGGTGCCGCTGTTCTTCAGCGCCTGGGCCTCGTCGCAGACGACGCGTCCCCAGGAGATGCCGGCCAGCATCTCGGCGTCGCGGGTGGCGGTGCCGTAGGTGGTCAGGACCAGGTCGGCTCCCGCGACGGCCTCGGCCAGGTCGTCGCCGCGATGGCGTCCGGTGCCGTGGTGGACGTACACGCGCAGCTCGGGCGCGAACCGGGCCGCCTCGCGCTGCCAGTTGCCCACCAGCGACATCGGCAGGACGGCCAGAGTCGGGTCGGGACGGGCCCGTTCGCGCTCGTGCACCAGCAGCGAGAGGATCGAGATCGTCTTGCCCAGGCCCATGTCGTCGGCCAGCAGGGCGCCCAGGCCCAGGTCGTCCATGAAGGCCAGCCAGGCCAGGCCGCGCTCCTGGTAGGGGCGCAGCACCGCGTCGAGGCCGCCGGGCGTGCTCAGCGGGGTCAGCCGCCGGTCGGCCTCGCCGGAGAGCAGGTCGCCGAGGGCGCCGTCGGCGTCCAGGCCGGTCAGCGGCAGCGCGTCCTCGCCCGCGTGGATCGCGGCCCGCATGGCCTCGGCGGCGGACATGCGGCCGCGCCGGGGCTGGCGCAGGAAGTCGAGCGCGGCCTCCAGCTGCTCCTCGTCAAGCTCGACCCACTGGCCGCGCAGCCGGACGAGCGGCGCCTTCAGCCGGGCCAGCTCCTCGAGTTCGGCCTCGTCGATGGTCTCGTCGCCGATGGCGAGGTCCCACCGGAAGTCGACCATGCCCTTCAGATCGAACCCGGACGACGCGGCGGCCCCCGACCCTTCACCCTCCTCGGACCGGGTGGTGAGCTTCATCCCGAGCTTGGCCTTGCCCGCCCACTGCGGCAACTGGACGCCGAACCCGGCGGCGGCGAGCATCGGCGCCGCCCGCCGCAGGAACCGGAACGCCCCGGCCGTGTCGAGCTCGACCTCGCCGGGCGCGGGCCCGTCGAGCGCGGGCGCCATGTCGGGGAACAGCCGCAGCGCCCGGCCCAGACCCGCCAGCAGCACCTCCTCGGCCCCGGCAACCACGCCCACCTCACCCGCCCACACCAGCGACGCGGGAATGTACAAACTCGGGTCGTCGGTCCCTTGCAGCGCGAACTCGACCCGCCACGCGTCGCCCGGCTCGGCGTCGAGGGGTTCGAGTTCGGACCGGATATCCGCGTCGTCCGCATCTTCGAGGGGTCCAGGGGCGGAGCCCCTGGCGGGGGTGCGGGGGCGCGGAGCCCCCGCCAAGGGCTGTGCCGCCCGGAGCGGAGCGCCAGCGGAGTGAGGACGGCGCAGCCCGTCGGGGGGTGTGGGGGGTCGCCCCCCCACGGGCTCACAGAGCCGGAAAGTCAAACCCAGCGGACCGGCCGGGCGGCGGGTGGAGGCGGCCCAGGCGTCCAGCTCGGCCATCAGGTCGTCGGGGTCGTCGCCGGGCTCGCGCGGCACCGTGGCGTCCGGGCCGGTGAGCGCCTCGAACCAGCGCTCGGCGAGGGGGATACGGTCGGGCACCTTGCCCTTGCGCGGCGGCAGGAGCGGGTGCGGGACGAGCCCGCGCACCGAGGTGTCGACCAGCCCGGACAGCGCCTCGCGCAGCACCTCGGCGGCCGGGCGGCCGCCGTCGGCCGCGCGGCAGGCGGCGGGCATGGCGGCGACCAGGTCGCGGAACCGGCGCGGGTCGTCCAGCACGGGACGCCAGCGGGCCACCAGGTCGCCGTCCTCGCGCAGCAGCGCGGGCAGGACCTGGCCGCGCTCGGTGAGGCGGACGGCCTCCTCGGCCAGCAGCGACAGGAAGCGCAGGTCGGTGCCGGGGACGACGTCGCCGCTGTGCTCGGCGGCCTGGAGCAGCGCCATCGCCGGGAACGGTTCGAGCACCAGCGCGGGCACCCGCCAGATGTGCAGGGACGGCTCGCCCTCGAACGGCTCGGGGCCCAGCTCGGCCGAGGGCAGCGGGTGGTCGCCGTGGGTCGGGAGCGCCATCTTCAGCTCGACCCGGAACGCGCCCTTGACCAGCGGCTCGTAGGAGGTGCCGGTGAAGTCGCGGGTGGCGAACGGGTGCGCGTCGGGGTCGGGCTCGTAGGGGCCGGTGCGCTCGGCCCACAGGCACAGGGCGCCTCCATGCCAGGTGGCATGAGCGACGAGCAACACGGAAGATCCCCCGGTCGTGCGGTTGTCACGGCAGGTCCCGAAGCTACCAGCGGCCACCGACGGTCGCCCGCGGGCCGGGTTCTATGCTCGGCTTGTCGAGTGGCGGCCAACGGTTGGAGGGCTTTGTGGGCGAGTTCGTGCGGGTGGAGGTCGAGGACGGGGTCGCGACGATCCGGCTCGACCGGCCGAAGATGAACGCGCTCGACGCGGCCATGCAGCGGGAGCTGATCGAGGCGGCCCGGCAGGTCGCCGAGGACGACGCGGTGGCCGCGGTGATCCTCTACGGCGGCGAGCGGGTGTTCGCGGCGGGCGCCGACATCAAGGAGATGGCCCCGATGTCCGACGCCGAGATGTCGGCCGGGCACTCGCACCTGCTCCAGGACTTCGCCAAGGCCCTGGCCGCGATTCCCAAGCCGGTCATCGCCGCCGTCACCGGGTACGCGCTCGGCGGCGGTCTGGAGACCGCGCTGACGGCCGACTTCCGCGTCGCGGGCGAGGGCGCCAAGCTCGGCGTCCCGGAGATCACCCTGGGCGTCATCCCGGGGGCGGGCGGCACCCAGCGGCTCGCGCGGCTGATCGGGACGTCCCGGGCCAAGGACCTGGTGTTCTCCGGACGGCATGTGAAGGCCGACGAGGCGCTGCGGATCGGGCTGGTCGACCGGGTCGTGCCCGACGCCGAGGTCTACACCGCCGCCCGCGAGTGGGCCTCGACGTTCGTCGGCGGGGCCGCGCTCGCGCTGCGCGCCGCCAAGCAGGCCATCGACGCGGGCATCGAGACCGACCTCGAAGCCGGACTGGAGATCGAGCGCACCCGGTTCGCCGCCCTCTTCGCCACCGAAGACCAGAAGACCGGCATGAAGAGCTTCATGGAGGAAGGCCCGGGCAAGGCCAAGTTCTCCGGACGCTGAGCACGGCGGTCAGAGGACCCCGTTGCTCTCCTGGACGCGGAGCACCGCCTCGCCGTGCTCCTGCGACCAGCGGCCCAGCGCCGCGATCGGCTCCAGCAGGCCCCGTCCCGGGGCGGTCAGCTCGTACTCGACCCGGGGCGGGGCTTCGGCGTAGCGGCGGCGGCTCACCAGGCCGTTGCGCTCCAGCCGCCGCAGCGTCTCGTTGAGGACCTTGGGGCTGATGCCCCCGATCTGGCCGCGCAGGTCGGCCGGGCGCAGCGGACCCTCGCGGAGCGCGTAAAGGACGACGCTCGTCCAGGCCCCTGTGAGCAGGTCGAACCCCAGCCGCGCCTGGCAGTCGGCGAGGAAGACGTCGCCGGTGCTTCTCATTCCGATGCCTACCTAACGGTGCCTATCGGCCCTTCTAGCGTCTGCGGAAACGACGGTAATCGCTAGGAGGCCGCGAATGCGGATCGGAGTGTTCGGCGCCGGGAACATGGCGGACGCCCTGGCCACGCAGTGGGCGCGTGCGGGGCATGAGGTGATGATCGGAGCGCGGGTGCCCGCCAGGGCGGAGGCGCTCGCGTCCCGGATCGGGGTGCGCGCGGGCACGTTGCGCGAGGCCGCCCGGTTCGGGGAGGCGGTGCTGCTGGCCGTCATGTACCCGGGGGTGCATGACGTGCTGGCGGAGGTGGGCCCGCTGGAGGGACGGGTGCTGATCGACTGCACCAACACCTTCGCCAATCCCGACTTCGCGGTGAAGAGCCCGAACGGGGCCAAGGGAATCGCCGCGGCCGTCCCGGGGGCGCACGTGGTGAAGGCGTTCAACCTGTGCCACGAGAGCGTCTGGCGCAGGACGCCGCCGGAGTTCGACGGCCGGCCGCTCGGGGTGCCGCTCTGCGGGGACGACCGCGGCGCCCTGAAGGTCGTCGAAGGGCTGGTGCGCGACCTCGGCTGCGAGCCGTTGCGCGGCGGCGGGCTCGACCGGGCCGGGCAACTGGAGGCCACGGCGGCGTTCGTCGTCGGCCTGTACGTGGCGGGGGACGACCCGGCCACGATGCTCCCGCCCCTGGAATTCGCCATCGGGGAGCCCCGGCCCGCCGATTCGGCAGGGTAAGGCACCCTGTCAATGGCTAGGCTCTCCCGCCATGCGACACGCGTACCGAACGGCGCTGGTCACCGGCGCCTCCAGCGGCATCGGTGAGAGCTTCGCCCGGCTGCTGGCGGGCCGCGGCACCGACCTGGTGATCGTGGCCCGCCGCTCCGACCTGCTGGACCGGCTGGCCCGCGAGCTGGTGGAGCGGTACCGGGTCGCGGTCGAGGTCGTGGCCGCCGACCTCACCGACCCGCTGGAGCGGGAGGAGGTCGAGCGCCGCCTGCGCGCCGACCCGGTGGAACTCCTGGTGAACAACGCGGGATACGGGGCGTTCGGCTCGTTCGCCGAGCTGTCCCTGGACGACCAGCTCCGCGAGATCGACCTCAACGTGGTGGCGCTGGTGCGGCTCACCCACGCCGCGCTGCCCAGCATGATCGCCAAGGGGCGCGGCGGGGTGCTGAACGTGGCGTCGATGGCGGGGTTCACGCCGTCCCCCGGGAGCGCCACTTATGGCGCCACGAAGGCGTACGTGTCCTCCTTCTCCGAAAGCCTGCACGCCGAGGTGGCGGGCAAGGGCGTGCACGTGACCGCGCTGTGCCCCGGGTTCACCCGCACGGACGAGGAGGCCGAGGCCAACCTCCTGTGGCTGCGGCGCGCGGACGTCGCCCGCGCGGGACTGGACGCCGTGTCGGCCGGACGGGCGCTGTGCGTCCCCGGGGCGCAGTACAAGGTCGCTCTTCCGGCGCTGAAACTCGTCCCGAGGCCGTTGCTCAGGGCCGCCGTCAACCGGATGTGGCAGCAGGCCGCCGACAGCCAGTCCGGGGCCGGGTGACAATCCCCGCGCCCGGGTTTCGCTCATAACTACAAGAACGACCCCGGAATCATTGTTGCCGGGGTGAGTTGACGTACCCACCTCCCGGTCGCGACCATCGAACCTACGGTTTAGTAGGTTCCGTTCGTCCTGCTGAGCCGTCCCGCGCGGCGCCGCCGAGGGGCGCGCGGGTCGTACAGCGAGGAAAGCAGAGGCAGCCCGTGACGTCCGAGACGAAATTCCAGACCGGCCTGATGCTCGACCTCGAGCCCGTGGTCGAGAAGGAACTCGACCGGCACCTGTCGATGGCCAAGGAATGGTTCCCCCACCAGTACGTGCCGTGGGGGCAGGGGCGCGACTACGACGGCCCGCTCGGCGGGCAGGAGTGGTCGATCGAAGACTCCAAGATCACCAACGAGGCGCGCGAGTCGCTCATCGTGAACCTGCTCACCGAGGACAACCTCCCCGGTTACCACCGGGCGATCGCCGAGGTGTTCGGACGTGACGGCGCCTGGGGCACCTGGGTCAACCGGTGGACGGCCGAGGAGAACCGGCACGGCATCGTCATCCGCGACTACCTCACCGTCACCCGCGCCGTCGACCCCATCGCGCTCGAACGCGCGCGCATGCACCACATGGAGGTCGGCTACGAGGCGGCGCACGGCACCGAGTTCCTCCACGGGGCCGCCTACGTGTCGTTCCAGGAACTGGCCACCCGAGTGGCGCACCGCAACACCGGCAGGGCGTCGGGCGACCCGGTCTGCGAGCAGATGCTCGCCCGCGTCGCGGCCGACGAGAACCTGCACATGATCTTCTACCGGAACCTGCTGGGCGCCGCCCTGGAGATCGCCCCCAACGAGACCATGCGGGCGATCACCGAGGTCGTCAAGGACTTCCAGATGCCCGGCCACTCCATCGACGGCTTCATGCGCAAGTCGGTGGTCATCGCCAACGCGGGCATCTACGACCTGCGGCTCCACCACGACGACGTGCTCGTCCCGGTGCTGCGCAAGTGGAACATCTTCGACCGCACCGACTTCAGCGGCGAGGGCGAGAAGGCCCGCGAGGAGCTCGCGGACTTCCTCCAGCACCTCGACACGGCCGCCACCAAGTTCGAGACGCGCCGCGAGGAGCGCAAGGCCCGCAAGGCCGCCCGCCAGGAACAGGGCTGAATCGACCGGAACGTCTGCCCGGTTTTCGGCGTCATAGGTGACATGGGGACTCATCGGCGACTGGGCGGCTATCGGTTGCTGGACGAGATCGGCCGGGGGAGCACGGCGGTGGTCCACCTGGCCATGGACTCCTTCGGCCGCGAGGTCGCGGTCAAGGAACTGCAGGACGGATTCGTGGGCGAGCCGGAGGCACGGCACCGGCTCGCGCGGGAGATGGCGGCCCAGAGCAGGGTCGACAGCCCCTACGTGGCGCGCCTGCTGGACGGCGATCTCTCCGGCGAGCGTCCCTACGTCGTCATGCAGTACGTGACGGGTTTCCCGCTGGACGACCTGGTCGAGTCCTACGGGCCGGTCGACGGCGTCCGGCTGCCGCGCCTCGCGCGGCGGCTGGCGCTGGGCTTGGCGTCGGTGCACGATGCGGGAGTGCTCCACCGCGACGTGGCGCCCGCCAACGTGATCACCCTGGGCGACCGGCCCACGCTGATCGACTTCGGGATCTCCCACCACGCGGGCGCCGAGCAGGTCACCCGGCCGGGAATGGTCATCGGCACCCCCGCCTACCTCGCGCCCGAGCTGATCGAGGGCGGGCGCGCCACGACCGCGTCCGACGTCTTCGCCTGGGCCGCGACCGTCGCCTTCGCCGCGACGGGCCGTCCTCCCTTCGGCCGGGGCTCGCTGCACGGCGTCTGCTTCCGGATCCTGCGCGGCGAGGCCGATCTCGACGGGGTCGACCGCCGGATCGCCGGCCTGGTCCGCGCCGGGCTGCGCCGCGAGCCCGCCGACCGCCCCTCCGCGCGCTGGTTCGCGGGCGCCCTGGCAGGGCTCCTCGCGGAGTGGAGCGGGACCGTCACTGAAGGGCACCAGGTCACGGCCGCCTGAGATGCGACTTAGATCCACTTGGCCCCGAGGACGAAGGTAGGGTTTCGGAAACGATGGAGGGGGTTGTCACGTCCGGGGACCGTATCGGCAACTACCGCACCCTGAGGACGCTGGGGGAAGGCGGTATGGGCGTCGTGCACCTCGCGGCCGACCCCGAGGGCCGCAACGTGGCCATCAAGGTCCTGCGTCCCCAGGTCGCCGGTGACGCCACCGCGCGGCGCCGTCTCGCGCGCGAGGTCGACGCGATGCGCCGGGTGCACAGCCCGCACGTGGCCGAGATCCTGGACGCCGACGTCACCGCCGAGCAGCCCTACATCGTCACCCAGTACGTCCCCGGCCGCACCCTCGAAGAGATCGTCGAGGAGAGCGGCCCCATCCACGCCGCCGGGCTCCAGCGCCTGGGGGTCGGCCTGGCCGCCGCGCTGTCGGCGATCCACGGCGCGGGCATCACCCACCGCGACCTCAAGCCCGGCAACGTGATGCTGGTCGACGGCGAGCCGATCGTGATCGACTTCGGCATCGCCCAGGCCGCCGACCAGACCCGGCTGACCGCCACCGGCATGGTCATCGGCACCCCCGGCTACCTCGCGCCCGAGATCATCGAGGGCGAGGACGCGGGTCCGCCGTCCGACGTGCACGCGTGGGCCGGAACGGTCGCCTACGCCGCGACGGGCCGTCCGCCCTTCGGCTCCGGCACCTTCGAGTCGATCTTCTACAAGATCATGCAGGGGAAGCCCGACCTCAGCGGCGTGCCCGAGGGCTTGCTGCCGGTGGTGCGCTCGGCGATGGCCAGGCACCCGGCCGAGCGCCCGACCGCCGTGAACCTGGTGCAGCTCACCCGGCGCATCCATCTCGAAGCCACGATCACCGACCAGACCCGGGTCGACGAGCACTACACGCGTCCCGATGCAAGTACCGGGGGGCCTGGGGGGTCGTCCCCCCAGAGCAGACACGACAGCCAGGCGCCGGAGAACGTGCCGGTCGACCACGCCCGGCAGTTCTCCATGCCCGTGGCCCCGCCGCCGCGCGAGACCTCGGCGCCGAATCCGGGGCCGTCGACGCCGCCCCCGACGCCCGCTCCGTCTCCCTCCCCGGTGTCCGCGCCCGTCCCGGCACAGCCGAAAGACTTCGTCGGCCTGCTGCCCCCGGCTGCGCCGCCGCCCGTCCCCCCGCCCGCCCCGGGCCCCCACGAGCAGCAACCCGCGTCCTACGCGCCCTACCAGCCGCAATCCGGGCGGCAGTCCGGGCAGCAGCCCGTGCCCTACGGCCCTTACAACCAGCAGTACAACAACCGGGGCACCCAGGGGCAGGAGCTCGACCCGCAGAGGCGCGACCAACCGGCCCGCACCCCCGACCGCGACCGGCCCAAGCCCTACGGCTGGTTCCGGGTGCTCAGCTTCCTGGTCCTGGTCGCGCTGCTGGGATTCGCCAACATCACCCCGCTGCTGGCCGTCGCCGTTACGGTGGTCGGCGTGCTGGTGCTCAGGATGGGCGACAAGGCCGCCAAGACGATGGAGGGCAAGCAGACCCGGCGCGGCCCGAGGTCGGGCGACGCGCTCGCCGCCGCCGTCAAGGCGCCCCTGCACCTGCCCGGCGCCCTGCTGGTCACGGGGCTGCTCGCGGCCCTGGCCTCGCTCGCGGGAGTGATCGTCGTCGCCGGGCTGATGTTCGCCAAACCCGACATGCAGGGCAACCGCGCCATCGCCTTCGCCTGCATGGCCATGATCGGGCTGCTCTGCCTGGCCCCCGGCAGCGGCGCGCCGCGCCGCCAGATGGCCCGCATGTGGGGCGCGTTCCTGCCCAGCCAGGGCGCGGCGGCGGGCGCCGCCGCCGTGGTCGGCGTCTTCGCGGCCGTCCTGGTGGGGCTCTCGCAGGGCGGCACCCCCGACACCACCCCGATGGACAGCGTGAGCCAGGATCTCGACAACCTCCGCAGCGACGTCCGCGGCTTCGTCGCCGACCTCCCGTACATCTGACGGCGGCCGGGCTCCTTCGATGAACGACGCACCCGCGCCCGGCGGACCGGGCCGGCCCCCGCAGGACGGAACGCCGTCCTCCGCGCCGGGCCCCTGGCCGCCCGCCCCCGACCTGCCCCTGCCGCAGGCCCGTCCGCAGACCGCCAGCCCGCAGGCGTCGCACATTCCCGCGGCCCACCCCCATACGGGGCAGGGCCTACCCGGTCAGGTCGTCCCCGCCCCGAGCCCGCCGCGCCCGCAGAGCGGCGGCGTCGACCTGCCCGAGACGATCGGGCCGTACCGGCCCGTCGAGCTCATCGGGTCCGGCGGCATGGGCCAGGTCTTCCGCGCCCGGACGGGCCAGGGCGGGGTCGTCGCGGTCAAGACGCTGCACCCGCACCTGGTCGACCAGGGCGACTCGCGCGAGCGGCTCAGGCGCGAGGTCGAGACCATGGGCCGGGTCAGCACGCCCCGGGTCGCCGAGATCGTCGACTTCGACGCCGACGCGCGCGTCCCCTACATCGTCACCCGGTTCGTCGAGGGCCGTCCGCTGCTGGACGAGGTCCGCGACGCCGGCCCGATGAACGGAGCCGCGCTGTGGCGGGTCGCGATCGGCACCGCCGAGGCGCTGGCCGCGATCCACGCCGCGGGCATCGTCCACCGCGACATCAAGCCCGGCAACGTGCTGCTGGAGGCCGGCGAGCCCGTCGTGATCGACTTCGGCATCTCGCAGGGGATCGACGACACCAGGCTCACCCACAGCGGCGGCCGGTCGGGCACCTGGCGGTACCTCGCGCCCGAGATGCTGGAGGGCGCGGACGCCTCGCCCGGCGCCGACGTGTTCGCCTGGGCCGCGATGGTCGCCTTCGCCAGCACCGGCGTCGACCTGTACGACGCGCCCAACGACGCGGCCGTCTGCGTCCGGATCATCCGGGGCGACCACGATCTCGGCGACGTCCCGGCGGAGCTCAACGGGCTGCTGGCCGAGTCGCTGGTCGCCGACCCCGCCGCCAGGCCCTCGGCCGACACCCTGGCCCGGCGGCTGCGCGCGCTGCGTCCCGACTCGATCGGCCTGGGCCGCCGCCGCCCGAGCAGCGTGCCCGGACGGAGCATGCCGTCCGGCAGCATGCCCGGCGCGGCAGTGCGCGGCCCAAGCGGTGTGGCACGCGCCAAGACCGAGGGTTTCGCACCCATCGGCCCCTACCGGCCGCTCCAGCAGCTCGGCCGGGGCGGCATGGGGGAGGTGTTCCTCGCCCGCGCCGACGACGGCCGGATGGTCGCGATCAAGACGCTGCTCCCCTTCCTGCCCGCCGAGTTCCAGGCCAAGGACCGGCTCCGGCGCGAGGTCGAGGCGATGCGCCGCATCCGCAACCCCCACGTGGTCGAGCTGGTCGACCACGACATGGACGCCGACCCGCCCTACATCGTCACCCGGTACGTCGAGGGGACGCCGCTGCACGACATCGTGATGCGGCACGGCCCGCTCGACCGCGACCGGCTGCTCAAGCTCGCGGGCGGCGTCGCGGGCGCGCTGGCGGCGGTGCACGAGACCGCGGGCGTCCACCGCGACGTCAACCCCAGCAACATCATGATGGTCGGCGACGAGCCGGTGATCATCGACTTCGGCATCGCCTACGTGTCGGGGGCCGCCCCGCTGACCCGCGGCCCGATCGGCACGCCGGGCTACGTCGCCCCCGAGGTCCTGGAGGGCAAGCAGGTCGGGCCGCCCGCCGACGTGTTCGCCTGGGCCGCCACCGTCGCGTTCGCCGCGACCGGCCGCCGCGCCTACGAGGCCACCAGCCCGGCCGCGTTCGTCCGCCGCGTCCTCAACGGCGAACCCGACCTGGACGGCATCACCGGCGACCTGCGCGAGATCCTCCAGGAGGCGTTGGTCAGGGACCCCGAGGCCAGGCCCGCTTCGTCCGAGCTGGCCGAGCGGTTCTCCAACCCCGGCCAGATCGCGCCCCGGCTGAGCCGCACCGTCGAGAAGGCCGACG
Source organism: Spirillospora sp. CA-294931 (assembly GCF_050946795.1). GTDB lineage: Bacteria > Actinomycetota > Actinomycetes > Streptosporangiales > Streptosporangiaceae > Spirillospora. The sequence continues at coordinate 6,963,177 of NZ_CP192006.1, read as the reverse complement.
CTCCGCCGCAGCCCGAGGCCCACCGTCCACCGCCGCCCAGCCGCGGTGGCCGCGAGGCGTTCCTCCAGGCCGGAATGGCGCTGACGGTGTCGGTGATCGAGGTCTCGCTGACCGAGGCCAAGCGCGACCTCGGCGCCGCCGAACGGTGCCGCGCCCTCGGCGGCGCCCAGGCCGACCACGCGCAGGGCTACGCCCGCCGCGCCCTGGCCTCGTGCGAGCGGGCCGTCCGCGACGCGCAGGCGGGGACGGGCATCCCCGCCAACGCCCCGAGGCTGGCCGAGATCATCCGCGCCGCCCGCATGTACGCCGCCCACGCCAAGTCCGTCCTGTCCGGCCGCTCGCTGCTCCCGGGACAGCTCGTGGACGTCCGGCGGGTCGTGACCGTGCTGGGCGGCGCGCGCTTCACCCGCGTCCGCTTCAAGGAGGGCTACGACCCCGCCGAGGTCGACGCGTTCGTCGCCGAGGTCGCCACCTGGCTGACCGGCGACCGCCGCCAGCTGTCGCGGGTGGTCGGCGCCGACGACGTCCGGAGCCGCGAGTTCACCGTCCGGCGGCTCCGCGAGGCGTACGTGCGCGAAGAGGTCGACGCGTTCCTGACGATGCTGGAAAAGGAGCTCCGCCGTCTCGGTTACGCCTGACCCCCCTCGTGCGGGCGCCGCGGGTAAGGTGGCGAGCCCTATGAGCGGGGAAACGAGCCACCAGGAACACATCGGCCCCTACCGGCTGCTCTCCCGGCTTGGGGGGCACGTCCACCGCGCCGCCGGACCCGACGGCCGCGACGTGGCCCTCCGGATGCTCCCGGCGGGGCGGCGCTACGACATCGAACGGATGCGGCACGTCCTCAGCCCCTATGTGGTGGACGTCCTGGGCGGCGACACGGCCGCCGACCGCCCCTATCTCGTCAGCCGCTTCGTCCCCGGGCGCCCCCTGGACGAGGAACTCGCCGAGCGCGGCCCGCTGCGCGGCTCCGTCCTCCGCCGCATGGCCCTCGGCCTGGCCAAGGCCCTCGCCGCCATTCACGAGACCGGCCTGGCCCACGGCGACCTCGTCCCGCGCAACGTCCTGATGGTCGACGACGCCCCGGTCGTCGTCGACTTCGCCGTCACCCCCCACGGCGACCCGTCCCAGGACATCTTCGCCTGGGCCACGGTCGTAGCCCACGCCGCGATCGGCGAACGAGAGAACACCTCCCCAGCCACCATCCCCGAACCCCTCCGCCCCCTCCTGCTAGCCGCCTCCGCCCCCGACCCCGCCGCCCGCCCCACCGCCCACGACCTGGCGATCCAAGCAGCCCTCCTAGACCTAGGCCCCACCCCCCGCCCAACACCCCCACCCCACCCCGCCCCCATAAAACTCTCACCCCCCACCCCCGCCCCCACCCCGCCTCCCGCCCCCGCCCCGAGCGCTCACGCCGCACCGGGTGCTCACATCGCGCCGAGTTTCGACACCGCGCGGGATGCGCAAGCCGCGCCGGGTGTCAACGCGGCGCAGGACGCTGACGTCCCTTCGGGAGCTGACGTCGCGCGAAGTGCTCACGCCGCACCGGATTCTGACGTCGCGCGGAGTTCAAGCGCCGCGCCGGACGTTGGCGCCGGGCTGGGCGCCGACGCCGTGTCGGAGGCTGACGCTGCGCTGGGCACGCACGCGGCGCGGGGCGCCGGTGGCGCGTCGGGCGTCAACGCCGCACCGGGGGCCCACGTCGCGTCGGGCTCTGACGTCGCGCGGGGTGCCCATGCTGCGTCGGGTGCACATGCCGTCCCGGATGCTGGCGTCGTGTCGGGTGCTCAGACCGGGTCGGGCGCTCGTGCCGGGCGGGGTGCTCAAAGTGCGCAAGGGGGCCCCGCCGGGTCGGGTGGCTACGTTGTGGCCGGGGGTGGTGCTGGTGGGGCGTTTGATGCTCATGCGCTGGGGGTTGCGCAGGCGTGGGCTCGGCTGCTGTCGGTCATGGTGGTGGTGATCGCGGTGGCGGTCACGATCGTGATGCCCGTGCCGGGGCTCGTGTTGTCGGTGTGCGGGCTCGTGGCTTTGGGGGCGTCGCCTTCGGGTGGGCGGGTCGGGGCGGTGGCTCGGGCGGCGGCGACGCTTGTGCTGGCGGCGGTGATCGCCGTGATCGTGCCGGTGGGGCTGGCCGGGATGGCGGCCTTCAGTGTCGAGGTCGAGCCGCTGGTGGCTTGTGCTTACGGGGCGGGGGCGGCGTCGTTTGTCCTCTGGACGTCCCTGGGTGCGAACGGGCCGCGGCGGCGGCTGGAGCGGGCGTTCATGGCGGTCGCGCGGGTGCCGAGGCGGATCGCGGCGGCGGGCGTCGCGCTCGGGGTGCTGGCCTTTCTTTCGGTCGTCGCGGCGATTTCGGTCACGCCCAGCTTCGCGCCGCTCTACGGGACGCAGCACACGCTGCAGGAAGCCGTCGGGCGGCTCCAGACGTCGCTGCTGTGCGACCGGCCGCTGGGCTGCCTGTCGGACTCCGGTTTGGGGGGACGGGACGTCCGGCGTGGGTAAGGTCTCATCGAGCCGGGATTTGCCACAGGTCTACCGACCGGTAACATCGGGGACGCACGGCCGAAACGGGGACCCGAAGCCGAAGCGCGTTCGGGTCTTTGACAAGCTGTGAGGCGCTAAACAGCAACAGCACGCGTCGACCCGTCATGGGCGGCGCCCCTCTGACCGCCGTCAGGCGGCTGAATGAGTGCAGGGAGGTCGGCCACCGGCCATGAACATCGTCGTCCTGGTGAAGCAGGTTCCCGACACGGAGAGCCCGCGCAAGCTGAAGTCCGAAGACAGCACGCTCGACCGTGGTGCCGCGGACGGTGTCATCAACGAGCTCGATGAGTACGCCATCGAAGAGGCGCTGCGCATCAAGGAGGCCCAGGGCGGCGAGGTGACCGTTCTGTCCATGGGGCCCGACAAGGCCGCCGAGTCCATCCGCAAGGCGCTGGCCATGGGCGCCGACAAGGCCGTCCACCTCGTCGACGCCGCGCTGGCGGGTTCCGACGCGCTGCAGACCTCCTACGCCATCCAGCAGGCGCTGGGACGGACCGGGTTCGACCTGGTCGTTCTCGGGTCGGAGTCGACCGACGCCCGCACCGGCGTGCTGGCGGCGATGCTGGCCGAGCGCCTGGGCGTCCCGCAGCTCTCGCTGGCCAACAAGGTCGACATCGACGGCACCGCGATCACCGTCCAGCGGCAGACCGACTACGGCTTCGACAAGGTCGAGGCGAGCCTGCCCGCGGTCGTGAGCGTCGTCGAGAAGATCAACGAGCCGCGCTACCCCTCGTTCAAGGGGATCATGGCGGCCAAGAAGAAGCCCGTCGAGACGCTCGGCATCGCCGACGCCGGCATCGAGGCCGGGCAGGTCGGCATCGCGAACGCCGCCACCGAGGTGGTCGACTTCGCCGAGGCCCCGCCCCGCGCCCAGGGGCAGATCGTCACCGACGAGGGCGACGGCGGCGCCAAGATCGCCGAGTTCCTCGCGTCGAAGAAGTTCGTCTGAGCGAGGAAGGGGATTAGGAACAATGGCTGAGATTCTCGTCCTCGTCGACCACGTCGACGGTGAGGTCAAGAAGGTCACCCTTGAGCTGCTCACGGCCGCTCGTCGCCTCGGTGAGGCGGCGGCGGTATGGGTCGGCCCGGGTTATGAGAACTCCAAGGAGAAGCTGGCCGAGTACGGCGCGGCCAAGGTCTACGTGGCCGCCGACGAGGAGCTGACCTCCTACGTCGTGGCCCCCAAGGCCGCCCTGCTGGCCAAGCTGGTCGGCGAGAAGTCCCCGGCGGCGGTGCTGGTCTCCGCGACGGCCGAGGGCAAGGAGGTCGCGGGACGGCTGGCGGTCAAGACGGGCTCCGGCGTCCTCACCGACGTCGTGGACGTCACCGAGGGCCCGGTCGCCGAGCACTCGATCTTCGGTGGCGGCATCATCGCGCACGCCCGGGTGAAGACCGGGACGCCGATCATCGCCGTCCGGCCCAACTCCATCGCGCCCGAGGCCGCGGCCTCGACCCCGGCCGAGGAGCAGGTCTCGGTCGAGCTGACCGACTCCGACAAGGCCGCCAGGGTCGTGGAGAAGGTCGTCCAGGAGAAGGGCGAGCGTCCCGACCTCACCGAGGCCGCGATCGTCGTCTCCGGCGGCCGCGGTGTCGGCGGCGCGGAGAACTTCAAGATCATCGAGGGGCTGGCCGACTCGCTCGGCGCGGCCGTGGGCGCGTCCCGCGCCGCGACCGACGCGGGCTGGTACCCGCACTCGTTCCAGGTCGGCCAGACCGGCAAGACGGTGTCGCCGCAGCTCTACATCGCGGTCGGCATCTCCGGCGCCATCCAGCACCGGGCCGGCATGCAGACCTCGAAGACCATCGTCGCCATCAACAAGGACCCCGAGGCGCCGATCTTCGAGCTCGTCGACTACGGCATCGTGGGCGACCTCTTCCAGGTCGCGCCGCAGCTCACCGAGGAGATCACCAAGCGCAAGTGATCCCGCGAGGAACGCCCCGGCTCGGTGAGCCGGGGCGTTCCCTTTTGCCGTCAGGCGGTGGCGGGCTCCAGTTCGGCGTCCTTGGCCGGGACGACGGTGCCGGACGAGCCCAGCGGCGCCACCCGCGCCCCCACGGCGATCAGCGCGGCCAGGACGACGGTCACCGCGACGCCGATCCGCAGCGACGTGGCGTCCGCCAGGAAGCCGACCACGACCGGGCCGAGCAGCAGCCCGCCGTAGCCCATGGCGCCGACCTGCGCGACGGCGGCGGCCGGTTGCCCGGGCGCGGCCGTCCCGGCCAGGGAGATCGTCGTCGGGACGACGGTGCAGACCAGCAGCCCGGTCACGAAGAACCCGGCGATGGCGACCGGCGCGTTCGGGGCCACGACCACCACGGCCATGCCCAGCGCCGTGCCGACGCCGGCTCCGAACAGCAGCCGCCGGGTGCCGAGACGGGTCCTGACGCGGTCGCCGAAGAGCCGTCCGATCAGCATGGCCAGCTCGAACATCGGGTAGCCGAGCGCGGCCAGCGCCTGCGAGGCGCCCATCTCGTCGTGGAGCAGCAGCCCGCTCCAGTCGGCGATCGAGCCCTCCAGCATGAACGCGATGAACGCCAGCCCGCCGATCAGGTAGACCGCCAGCGGCATCCGGGCGCGGCCGCCCTCCGCGCCGGAGACGCGGACCGGCGGGTCGGCCAGGTAGGTGCGGCCTAGCGCGAAGCCCACCGGGAGCGACGCGATCGCGGTGACCAGCACCGTCTGGGTGAAGCTCAGCCCGAGCGCCGCCGTGGCGACGCCCACCAGCCCGCCGCTCATCGCGCCGACGCACCAGCCGGCGTGCATCCCGCTCATCACCGGACGGCGGTAGGCCTGCTCGACCACGCTGCCCTGGGCGTTCATGGCGACGTCCGCGACGCCGAAGGCCATGCCGAACAGCGCGACCGCGCCGAGCAGCAGCGGGTAGGACGGCGCCACCGCGACCAGCGCGTAGGCCACGGCCGTCGCGGGCAGCGCGACGCGCAGCACCGACCGGCTGCCCACCCGTGCCATGACCGCGCGCAGACCCTGCATGGCCACGAGCGCGCCGACACCCCAGACGAGGACGACGATGCCGACCTCGCTCTCGCTGGTGTGGAACTTCTCGGCCAGCGCGGGCATGCGGGCCACCCAGACACCGCAGATGAGCCCCGTGAGGGCGAAGGTCAGGAAGGCTCCCGTACGCGCGCGGAACAGCATGGTTCACCTCTTTCTCGGATCGTCGTGCACGCCCCTGAGCCGGGGCAGGATGATGGAACGCTCCAGCCAGGGGGCGTTACCGCTGGAGCAGGGCCAGCAGCCGCTGTTTCAGCGCGGCCAGTTCTTCGGCGCCGTAGATCTCGGGCGCGTGGCTCACCACTTCCCACAGACCCTCGGCGGCCAGGCGGACGATCGTCGCCGACGCCGGGTCCGGATCCTCGCCGGGATCTCGCCCGTGCCAGCGCGCCATGGCCTGGTTGAGCGGCTCGGCCAGCTCGGGATCGGTGGCGGCGGCCGTGATGGCCGACCATCGCCGGTAGGCGCGCGACTCACCCGAGATGATCTCGAAGGTCGCCTCGACGTACGCGCGGGTGTAGGACCCGGGCGTCCCGTCGTAGAACGAGGCGATCACCTCGTCGAACTCCTCGATGACCCGCGCCACCATCGCCTTGACCAGGGCTTCTTTGGACGAGAAGTGGTAGAGCAGACCGCCCTTGGACACCCCGGCGCGCTCGGCGACCGCCGCGAGGGTGAGCGCCTGCGTCCCGTGCTCGAAGAGCAGGGACTCGGCGGCGTCGAGCAGGGCGTTCTTTTTCATGACCTCTTTACTGTACCGACCGGACGGTACAGTTGCAAAGCCGCCCAGGAGTTTCTTTATTCCCCTCACGGCCCCTGTGACCTGCGTCTCTCCCGTCCGTCCCGTCCTTCGCACCCGATCGCCGGGGAAGAGGCCGGACGCGGATAATGTTGACGCCGTGGTGACCTACCTCGACCATGCGGCGACGACCCCGATGCGGCCCGAGGCCATCGCCGCGATGACGTCGGAACTCGCCGAACCGGGCAACCCGTCGTCCCTCCACGCGGTCGGCCGCCGCGCCCGCCGGGTGGTGGAGGAGTCCCGCGAGATCATCGCGGAGGCGTTCGGCGCCCGTCCCAGCGAGGTCGTCTTCACCTCGGGCGGCACCGAGGCCGACAACCTCGCGGTCAAGGGCGTCTACTGGGCCGCCCGCGACGCCGACCCCGCGCGCACCCGCCTGCTGGCGAGCGCCGTCGAGCACCATGCCGTCATGGACGCCGTCCAGTGGCTCGCCGACCACGAGGGCGCCCGGGTCGAATGGGTCCCCGTTGACGCCCAGGGCCGCGTCACCCCGGACGCCCTGCGCACCGCGATCGGCGCCTCCGCCGACGACATCGCGCTCATCACGGTCATGTGGGCCAACAACGAGGTCGGCACCGTCCAGCCGGTGGCCGAGCTCGCCGCGATCGCCGCCGAGCACGGCGTCCCCTTCCACACCGACGCCGTCCAGGCCGCCGCCCAGCTCCCCGTCGGCTTCGCCGCCAGCGGCGCCCAGGCCCTCACGCTCAGCGGCCACAAGCTCGGCGGCCCGCTCGGCGTCGGCGCGCTCCTGCTCAGCACGGCCCTCGACCCCGTGCCCGTCCTGCACGGCGGCGGTCAGGAACGTGACGTCCGCTCCGGCACCCTCGACACCCCCGCCATCGCGGGCTTCGCGGCGGCCGTCCGCGTCGCCGTCGCCCAGCGGGACGAGGAGGCGGCCCGCCTGGCGTCCCTGCGCGACCGCCTGATCGCCGCGGTCCGCGAGGTCGTTCCCGACGCCGTCCTCAACGGCGACCCGGTAGACCGCCTCCCCGGCAACGCCCACTTCTCGTTCCCCGGGTGCGAGGGCGACGCCCTTCTCATGCTCCTGGACGCCCGGGGCATCGCCTGCTCCACCGGCTCGGCCTGCTCCGCGGGCGTCTCGCAGCCCAGCCACGTCCTGCTGGCCATGGGCGAGCCCCCGGCCCGAGCCCGAAGCTCCCTGCGCTTCTCCCTGGGCCACACCACCACCGAAGCCGACATCCAAGCCCTCACCACGGCCATCGCCCCCGCCGTGACCCGAGCCCGCCGAGCCGGCCTCACCTAGGGCGGTTCTTTGCTTTCGGGGTCCAGGGGCGAAGCCCCTGGCGAGGGGTGCGGGGGCGAGGAGCCCCTGCCAAGGGTTGTGCCGCCCGGAACGGAGCGCCAGCGAAGTGCAGGGCGGCGCAACCCGCCCCGGGGGGCGTGGGGGGTCGTCCCCCCACACCAGCTAAGGACGGAAGGGGGAGAGCGCGCTCCAGGCCGGGTCGCTGGCTGACTCGACCTTGGCCTTGCCTTCGGGCCAGGCGGCCGCGAGCTGGTCGAGGTCGCTGATGACGCCGGAGTCGGGGTCGGCGTAGAGGGTGAAGACGCGCAGGCCGTCACCGGTCTGGCGGACGGCCAGGACGGCACGGTCGCCCAGGGCGGTGAGCTTCTTCTCGAACTCGCGCAGGGCGGAGGCCGAGGGCTCTACGGGGAGGCGGTCGGGGTTGCTCTTGGCATACGGGACCGAGATCGACACGTGGAGGTCGCAGAGCGGGTAGTCCTGGCGGTGCAGGGGAAAGCGCGCGCTCAGACGGGCGGGGTGGCCCCTGGGTGTGCGGTACTCGGCCTCAAGCCAGGCGGGCTCGTCGAAGTTCTCGGTGATCTGCTCGACGACCGAGGGGAGGAGCCCCGGGGGGAGCGCGTCCATCGGGGCCTCGGTGGCGATGGAGACATCGCCGATCCAGCGGGCCACGTCGTCCTCGCCCAGGGCCCAGTCGAGGACGTGGACGGCCACCTGCAGCCGCTGCTCGTCGGAGACGAACAGGAAGTCGGGGTGGTAGGCCAGCACGTGCACCCGGGCGCGGGCCTGGTCGGCGCGCATGCCGAACCTGACGTACTCCAGGTCGAACTCGTGGTCGCCCAGGACGAGCTCCTGGGTGAGCATCTCGGGGTCGGCCTGGCGGGACGGGTGGAAGTGCCAGCCGCCGTCGTCCGGCGCGACCAGGCTCCAGCGCTCGGCCAGGCCGCGCAGCTCGGGGTCGCCGCCGCCGGTCAGCGTGAGGCTCGCGGGACGCTCGTCGCCGCCGCCGACCTCCCACTGGAGACGCGGATGGATCTTGTGGACGCGCCGGGACAGCTCCTCGACGATGTCGGCGGACAGGCCGTCGCCTGCCGGGGATGAGGACAGCGCGGACTCGATCGTCGGGCGGGCCTGTGACCACCATTCCCAGAACTCGGCGACGGCGAGTGGCGTGGACGGAGACGTGTCGCGGGGGCGTCGGAAAATTCCCATGGCGGGAGTCATCGTACGCGGGTTTGATGGGCACCGGCCTGCACCGCCTACCCTGGAGGGGTTATGACTTTGCGCGTACTTGCCGCCATGTCGGGCGGCGTCGACTCGGCCGTGGCCGCCGCCCGCGCGGCCGAGGCCGGTCACGACGTGACCGGCGTCCATATGGCGCTGTCCAGCAACCCCCAGTCGTACCGGACGGGGGCGCGCGGCTGCTGCACCCTGGAAGACTCCCGGGACGCGCGCCGCGCGGCGGACGCCATCGGCATCCCCTTCTACATCTGGGACCTCGCGGAGCGCTTCCACCAGGACGTGGTGGAGGACTTCGTCTCCGAATACGCCGCGGGACGCACCCCCAACCCGTGCCTGCGCTGCAACGAGAAGATCAAGTTCGAGGCCCTGCTCGACAAGGCGCTCGCGCTGGGCTTCGACGCGGTCTGCACGGGCCACTACGCACAGCTGGACGGCGGCGTCCTGCGCCGGGGCGTCGACATGGGCAAGGACCAGTCGTACGTGCTGGCGGTGTGCACGCCCGAGCAGCTCGCGCACGCGATGTTCCCGCTGGGCGACACCACCAAGGACGACATCCGCGTGGAGGCCGAGCGGCGCGGGCTCCAGGTCGCGGCCAAGCCCGACAGCCACGACGTCTGCTTCATCGCCGACGGCGACACCAAGGGGTTCCTGGCCGAGCGGCTGGGCACGTCCCCGGGGGCGATCCTCGACGAGGCCGGCAACGAGGTGGGCGAGCACGAGGGCGCCTACGCGTACACGGTCGGGCAGCGCAAGGGCCTGCGGCTCGGGCGTCCGGCCCCCGATGGGCGTCCGCGCTATGTGCTCGATATCTCACCGGTGAACAACACCGTGACGGTCGGGCCGCGCGAGGCGCTCGACGTCGACGAGATCGTGAGCGAGCGTCCCGTATGGCTCGCTCCTGTGCCGACGGGCCCTTTCGCCTGCCAGGTGCAGTTGCGGGCACACGGCGAGGTCTACGACTGCGTCGCCGAGCCCGACGGCGATCGGGTGCGGATGCGGCTGGCGTCGCCCGCGCGCGGGGTGGCGGCGGGGCAGGCCGCGGTGCTCTACCAGGGCGATCGGGTGCTGGGATCTGCGACGATCTCCGAGACGGCCCGCGTCCCCGCCTGAGCCCGGGGACGGCGCAGACCTGAAAGGGGTCACTCGGTGAAGTTCGGCGTTTCGACGTTCGTCACGGACGAGGGCATCGGCGCTGCCGCCCTGGGGCGCGCGCTGGAGGAGCGGGGGTTCGAGGCCCTGTTCGTGGCCGAGCACACCCACATCCCCGTAAAGCGCGAAACGCCGTGGCCGGGCGGCGCCGACCTGCCGCGCCACTACTACCGGACGCTCGACCCGCTGGTGACGCTCACGGCGGCCGCGTCGGCGACCGAGCGGCTCCTGGTCGGCACGGGCATCGCGCTGGTGATCCAGCGCGACCCGATCGTCCTGGCCAAGGAGGTCGCCTCGCTCGACCTGATCTCGGGCGGGCGCGCCGTGCTCGGCGTCGGCGCCGGGTGGAACCGCGAGGAGATGCGCAACCACGGCACCGACCCGGTGACGCGGATGCGGCTGCTGCGCGAGCGCGTCCTGGCGATCAAGGAGCTGTGGACGCGGGACGAGGCCGAGTTCCACGGGGAGTTCGTCGACTTCGACCCGGTGCTCTCCTACCCGAAGCCAGTGCAAGACCCGCACCCGCCCGTTCTGATCGGGGGCTCGGGCCCCACGACGTTCGACCGGGTCCTGGAGTTCGGCGACGGGTGGATGCCGATCTACGGCCGGGGCACCGACGAACTCGGCGCGCAGATCGCCGACCTGCGCGAACGCGCTGGGCGCCGCCTGCCGGTGACGTTGTTCAGCGTCCCGCCCAAGCCCGCGGTGATCGAAGAGCTGGACGCCGCCGGAGCCGACCGGTTGCTGTTCAACCTGCCCACCGAGCCCGAGGCCGCGACCCTCGAACGCCTGGACGCGCTTGCGCGGCTGCTCTGACGTCCCCCGATAGGGTTGGCGCCGTGGTCGATGACGGTTTCCCCTGGGGCGTGGGCAGTGCGAGCGGTGTCGGGTCCTACCCGGGAGACGATCCGCGCGAAGCCTTGCGTGTGGTCTTGGGGGAGCTGCCCGATCTGCCGCACCTGCCCGAACTGCCCGCGCGGGGCCCCGGCGCCGACCTGACCGGACGCACGGCGGGCCTTCTCGTCGACCTGCCCGTGCGCGTCGAGCCGTCCGGGTGGCGCTTCTCCGACCATCCCGGCCGCGACACCCGGCGCTCGCTCGACCATCTGGCCCGCGACCTGGACGTCCTGGAGGAGTTGGCGGGCGGGCACGACGGCCCGTTCAAGATCCAGGTCTGCGGTCCGTGGACGCTGGCCTCGACCATCGAACTGCGCAACGGGGAGCGCGCCCTGAAGGACCGGGGCGCGGTCCGCGACCTGATCGCCTCGCTCGCCGAGGGCGTCTCCCGCCACGTCGCCGACGTGCGTCGCAGGATGCCCGCCGCGCGGATCCTGGTGCAGTTCGACGAGCCCGCGCTGCCGTCGGCGCTGGCCGGGAGCATCCCCACGGCCAGCGGGTTCTCGCGGCTCGCGGCCGTCGAGGCGCCCGTGGCCCAGGACGGCCTGCGCACGGTGATCGAGGCGTCGGGCGCGTACTCGGTGGTGCACTGCTGCGCGCGGGGCGTCCCGTATGAGCTTCTTCGCGGCGCGGGAGCCAGGGCCCTTTCGGTCGACCTGAGCCTGGTTCCCACCCGGGGCGACGACGCGATCGGGGAGACCATCGACGCGGGCGTCGGCCTGTTCCTCGGCGTCCTGCCGGGGGTCGACGGGCCGCTGCCGTCCCTCGACGCCACCGCCACGCCCGTCCGGGAGCTGTGGCGCCGTTTCGGGTTCCCGCCCGCGAAGCTGGCCGAGCAGGTCGTGTTGACACCCGGGTGCGGCATGGCGGGCGCGTCGCCGAAATACGTCCGCGAGGCCCTGAAACGCTGCCGCGAGGCCGCCCGGATGCTCCATGAAGCGGCGGAATAGCCCGGCTCCGGTGCTGGCGTTTATGTCAGTGGTGCAGGTCAGAATAGGGGCATGACCTTGAGCGAAGGTGTGCCCACGGCGGCGGCGCGGCGTCACGCCGAACTGAGCGAGCGACTCGACGAGGCCAACTACCGGTACTACGTCCTCGACGATCCGACGCTGGCCGACGCCGACTACGACCGCATGATGCGCGAGCTGGCCGAGCTGGAAAGCGCGCATCCGTCGTTGGTCACGCCCGACTCGCCGACGCAGAAGGTCGGCGCGCCCATCGTCACCGATTTCGCCACCGTCGGGCATCTGGAGCGGATGCAGAGCCTCGACAACGCGATGAACGGCGACGAGCTGCTGGCGTGGGACGAGCGGGTCGTCAAGGAGGTCGGCGAGGTCGCCGGGTACCTCTGCGAGCTCAAGATCGACGGGCTGGCGGTCGCGCTCGTCTACCGCGACGGGCGGCTGGTGCGCGGCGTCACCCGGGGCGACGGGCGTACGGGTGAAGACGTCACCAACAACATCCGCACCATCGCGTCCATCCCGACCCGGCTCGCGGGGGAGGGCTGGCCCGAGACGCTCGAGGTCCGCGGCGAGGTCTTCCTGCCGGTCGAGGGGTTCGAGCAGGTCAACGAGGCGCAGGCCGAGGCGGGCAAAGAGCCGTTCGCCAACCCGCGCAACGCCGCCGCGGGCTCGCTGCGCCAGAAGGACCCGCGCGTCACCGCGCGGCGCCCCCTGGGAATGCTCGTCCACGGGTTCGGCGCGTGGCAGGGCGGCAAGCAGCCCGACACCCAGGCCGAGGCATACGAGCTGATGCGCGAGTGGGGGCTGCCGGTCAGCGACCGGTACAAGGTGCTCAGCGGGCTCGACGCCGTCCGCGAGTACATCGAGTACTACGGCGAGCACCGCCACGACCCCGACTACGAGATCGACGGCGTGGTCGTCAAGGTCGACCAGTTCGCGCTCCAGCGGCGCCTGGGGTCCACCTCGCGCGCCCCCCGTTGGGCCATCGCGTGGAAGTACCCGCCCGAAGAGGTCAACACCAAGCTTCTCGACATCAAGGTCGGCGTGGGGCGCACCGGGCGAGTCACCCCCTACGGCGTCATGGCCCCGATCAAGGTCGCGGGCTCCACGGTCGAGCGGGCCACGCTGCACAACGCCAGCGAGGTCAAGCGCAAGGGCGTGCTGATCGGCGACACCGTGGTGCTGCGCAAGGCCGGCGACGTGATCCCCGAGATCGTGGCGCCGGTGACCGCCCTGCGCGACGGGTCCGAGCGCGAGTTCACCATGCCCGCGTCCTGCCCCGAGTGCGGCACCGAGCTGGCCTACGAGAAGGAGGGCGACGCCGACATCCGGTGCCCCAACGCCCGCTCGTGCCCCGCCCAGCTCCGTGAGCGGATCTTCTTCCTGGCCAACCGCAGGGCGCTCGACATCGAGGCGCTGGGCTATGTCGCCGCGACCGCGCTCACCCAGCCGCTGGAGCCGAAAGACCCGCCGGTCAAGGACGAGGGCGACCTGTTCCACCTGACCGTCGAGCAGCTGCTGCCGATCCGCAGCCTGGTCCTCGACCCCGGCACCGGCCTGCCCAAGACCGACCCGAAGACCGGCGAAGACAAGGTCGTCACGTTCTTCGCCAACAAGGAGGGCGAGCCCAAGAAGACCGTCGAGGTCCTGTTCGAGGAGCTGGAGAAGGCCAAGAAGCAGCCGCTGTGGCGCGTGCTGGTGGCGCTGTCGATCCGGCACGTGGGGCCAGCCGCCGCGCAGGACCTCGCCCGCGAGCTGGGCTCGATCGACGCCATCCGCGAGGCCACCGAGGAGGAACTGGCCGCCGTCGACGGGGTCGGCCCGACGATCGCGGCCTCGATCAAGCGGTGGTTCGAGGTCGACTGGCATCGCGACATCGTCCGCAAGTGGGCCGAGGCGGGCGTGCGGATGGCCGACGAGGGCGCCGACGGGCCGCGTCCCCTCGAAGGGGTCTCCGTGGTGATCACCGGTTCGCTGGACGAGTTCAGCCGCGACTCGGCCACCGAGGCCGTCCAGGCGCTCGGCGGGAAGGTCACTGGATCGGTGTCGAAGAAAACGGGCTTCGTGGTCGTGGGCGACAGTCCCGGGTCCAAATACGACAAAGCTGTCAAGCTGGGCGTGCCGGTCCTGGACGAGGGCGGACTGAAGGTTCTGCTCGCCGATGGGCCAGATGCGGCCAGAAGCGTAACGCTCGGCGGGGACGATTGACGGAGGGTGCTCGTTCCATGATTTACCAGCATAGAGTCACCCAGGGGTACGATCCCACTACCGTATGAGCGCGGGTTGGTGCAGAATGGGCATAACGGAACGTACGCAATCGGTTTCGCGAAGTTGAGCAAAGGTCGTACCCTCCCTGTCATCACTACCCCCAGAATCTCCGGAGGCCCCACCGGGGGAGGCCACCGGTGGTCCTCGTCGAAGGGTGGGCCGCACGCCCCCGGATAGGACCTCTCGGGGCCGCCCTCCTACAGGCGGGACGGCTCCGTCCGGAACCTCCCGGCCGGGCGCGCGCAACACACGCACCCGGCGGCCGCCACCGAGGGCCGACCCCTCCGCACCCCCGAGGATGTGATGAAGGACCCGAACAACACGCGGAACACGCTGCCGCGCCGCGGTTCCCCGTTGTGGATCTTCTTCGTCGTCGTCATCCTGCTCGGCGCGGTGGCACTCGCCGTCTCCCTCCAGGCGCTGACGGCCGACGACGTCGACGCGCTGGCGCACATGCCGGCCTTCTGGATCCTGGCCTGCCTGATCATCTTCGGCGAGCTGCGGCCGATCATCACGCCCGGCTCGACGGAGAACAGCGGCGCCTCGACGTCCACCACCTTCTCCTTCGCCGCGCTGCTCTACCTCGGCCTGCCCGCCGCCGCCCTGCTGCGCGCGGTCGCCGTGATCATCTGCGGCGTCCTGTGGGGACGCTCGCCGCACCGCATCGCCTTCAACGTCGCCCAGTTCACGCTGGCCCTCGGCAGCGCCCACCTCGTCCTGGCCCTGTTCGGCATCAGCGCCACCCCCATGGGCCCGTGGGTCCCGCAAGGCTCCGACCTCCCCGCGATCGCCCTGGCCGGCGCGATCTACTTCATCTGCAACGACACCCTGGTCGGCTCCGCGGTCGCCCTCCACGAGCGCGTGTCGCTGATCAAGGCGCTGCGCTGGGACCTCGGCTACCAGGTCCTGGTCCACCTGGCCCTGCTCGGCCTGGCCCCGCTGATCGTCGTGGCGACCCACCGCTCGGCCGCGTTCGTCCCGCTGATCGTCCTGCCGTTCATCGCGGTCTATCTCAACGCCTCGGTCTCCGTCCGCCGCGAGCACCAGGCCCTGCACGACGGCCTGACGGGCCTGCCCAACCGCAAGCTCCTCATCGTCCGCACCGAAGAGGCCCTCGCCGCCGCCCGCAGCCCGGTCATGCGCCGCCCGGTCGCCCGCCGCAAGGACGCCGAACGTCCCGGCCAAAGAGTCGGGCTCTTCCTCCTCGACCTGGACCGCTTCAAAGAGGTCAACGACACCCTCGGCCACCCCACCGGCGACCGCCTCCTCCAGCTCGTCGCCCACCGCCTGACCCACAGCGTCCGGCCCGGCGACCTGGTGGCCCGCCTCGGCGGCGACGAGTTCGCCGTCCTGCTGCCCACCATCCGCGACGCCGCCGCCGCCCGCGAGGTCGCCGCCCGCCTCCGCGCCGCCCTCAGCGAACCCGTCCGCCTGGACGGCATGTCGTTCGACCTGGAAGCCAGCGTCGGCATCGCCCTCTTCCCCGACCACGCCCCCGACTTCGAGCTCCTCCTCCAACGCGCCGACGTCGCCATGTACTGCGCCAAAGAAAGCCGCACCGGCGTAGAGGTCTACTCAGCGGCCAACGACCGCAACTCGCCCGCCCGCCTCACCATGCTCGGCGACCTGCGCCGCGCCGTCGACCGCGGCGAGCTCGAACTGTTCTACCAACCCAAGATCACCATGCACGACGGCCAGCTCGCCGGCATGGAAGCCCTGGTCCGCTGGCGCCACCCCGACCGCGGCCTGCTCGAACCCGAGCACTTCCTCCCGATCGCCGAGCAGACCTACCTCATGCGCTCGATCACCCACCACGTCGTCGGCGTCGCCCTGGCCCAGGCCGCCGCCTGGTGGCGCGAGGACCTCGCCGTCCAGGTCGCCGTGAACGCCTCCGGCCGCGACCTCCTCGACACGGGCCTGGCCGACGTCATCGAATCCGGCCTCCTGGAACGCGGCCTCCCCGCCGCCGCCCTCCAACTGGAGATCACCGAACGCGTCCTCATGAACGAGGCCGCCTACGCCTCCGACACCGTCACCGCCCTGGCCAAGCTCGGCATCCCCCTCAGCCTGGACGACTTCGGCACCGGCTACTCGTCCCTCGTCCGCCTCAAGCGCCTCCCGGTCGAGGAAATCAAGATCGACGCCTCCTTCGTCCGCCGCGTGGCCGACTCTCCCGACGACGCCGTCATCGTCCGCTCCATCGTCGACCTCGTCCGCACCCTGGGCCTCCGCTCCGTCGCCGAAGGCGTAGAAGACCCCGTCACCGCCCGCCTCCTCCGCGAAATGGGCTGCGACGCCGCCCAGGGCTGGCACTACGGCCGCCCCATGGACGCCGCCACCGCCACAGACTGGCTAAGAACCCGAATGCAAAGAGCCCCCGAACCCGCCGCCTAACCAAAGGCAAGGCCCTCGCTAACGCTCGGACAGCCCCATTGGGGGCTCCCGCCCCCAAACCCCCAGGCGGGGGGCTCCCCCCCCGCACCCCCTCCACTCAGATAGCGATAGCCCACATCGGGTGGCCGCCCACACGCGCCAATCCGCCACCCAGCCCCATACTCACCGACGTCTCCCGCCACCTACGAGCGCGGCAATCCCAGCGATAGCGCGAAACGCGAAGCCACTCGCTCCGGCCGCACCACTCACCAACGTTGG
This sequence comes from Spirillospora sp. CA-294931, assembly GCF_050946795.1. Classification (GTDB taxonomy): domain Bacteria; phylum Actinomycetota; class Actinomycetes; order Streptosporangiales; family Streptosporangiaceae; genus Spirillospora. Next base: position 6,946,393 of record NZ_CP192006.1, on the reverse strand, counting down.
TCCGCAGACGCCTTCACACTCCAAACGACACTGCCCGCACCCAACGAGCGACTCCGCCCCTCGACCTGGCATCCAGGCTCAGACGGCCCGCCACCCACAAGGCCCTCGCTCCGCTCGGACAGTCCTATTGGGGCTTCGCCCCAAACCCCGGTGGGGCTTCGCCCCAAACCCCCACAGGCGTCATCGTCCTACCTCGAACCAAACGGTCACCCGGCGGCTACACGGATCTGCGATCTCGAAGCCCCACCGGTTGGAGAGCCCCTCCACCAGCAGCAGAACTCGTCCCGATTCAGGGTTCTGGCCGGTGACCTCCGGAATCCTCGGCAGCGAGGACCCGCCTCCGTCGTCCTGGACCTCTATCCTCCCGACCCCAAACCCCCAGTTGGGTACGAGGGTTTTCGGCCTGGTGTCGTCTCGATCGTTCTTTCGGAGTATGACCAGGTAGACGGCACTTCCCGGGTTCGGAGTGTTGGAGCCACTCAGGCCCCCTGGGGCGTGTGGGGAGTCTGGGGCTCAATGCCCGTCCGGCATGGCAGCCAGGAACTCGTCGATCCACTCGGCCTTCTGCTGGTCTTCCGGCATGTCCGCCAAGCCGTCAGAGATCAGGTCGGTTGCCATGGACACATGGCCAAGGGTGGCATGTGTCAACCCCGCGTTCATGACGAAGAACGGCCTGGAGTACCAGTAGGCATACGGCAGTGGTTCATCCAGCGTGGCCAGGTCGATTCCGCCGACAGCTTGGTCCAGGAGCCGCCCCGCCCTCATTACATCGCCCATAAGAGCAAGAACCCTCGCGTACTGGAAGTTGTTGTAGGTGTCTTGGGCAGGGTGCACGCCCTTGATGCGCCAGGCCGCGCCGGTGAGCCCTTCGCTGGCCCAAACGTTCCCAAGGCGGCCCGCCATGTAGCCCTTGAACGAGAGCACGTGAGAGGCAAGACTCGGATCATCCGCTTCCGCTGCGTACTCCGAGGCCCTGTCGAACCACTTACGGGCCTGCCCCCTTCGGCGGTTCTCCAGTTCGATCCAGCCCGCGAAGTTGGCCCACTGGCCGGCTAAGTCCACCATGGCCTTCCGGCCGGGGCCATGGGCATCTTCAGCAAGCTTCACAACGAGACGCGCTTGCGACAGGACTGGGGCTCGTACACGCTCTGCCCCTTGCACATCCTCAGCCCGACGCAGGGACGCCAGTGACTCGGCCATCGACTCGGGCGTCGGTTCTATCAGAGGCACACCGCACAACTCTTCCAACGCCGCGACCAGGTGCGGAGAGGGAACCTGCTTCCCGGAGAGGACACGGGAGAGGTAAGCGTGGTCGTAGTTGAGTCGCCGGGCTGCCGCACGCACGGAGAGCCCCTGCGCGGTGAGCGCTTCTCGGAGGTCCTTCGGTGACTGCATCCTGGTCACCAGGTTACCTCTGGAGTTGGATCACGGCAGGTTCTTGACTTCTAGCCATGAACTTCGACAGGCCCCGCAGAAACGAGACTCCTTCTCCGCAGACTCCGCAGCAGCGGGCGGAAGGCCTTAGGCGAAGGCACCAGGGGCGCCGTCGTGATCGCGTTCCTTCTTTCAAACGTGACGGCGATGGCTGTGACGATCATTGGGTACGGCGTTGCGTACATGCTCGTGGGCCCGGTGTTGGGCTTCATCGCGGGGGCCGGTGATATGGACTGCTCCAGCATCCAAGATCTACAGCGGGTCGTGATGAGGCTCGCTGTGGAAGTGGTCAGGGCCGCCTACGCAGAAGCCCTGCTCAAGCATGAACTTCCGCCGTCCACGGTCGGGCTGATCCACATCTACGCGGACGAGAACATTGCCGCCCTGGACGAGACGTCAGGCGATCCGTTGGACGGCTTGTTGGACGTGGCGCATGACCTGATGAACGAGCGCTACGACGCGTTCGGGCATTCGCCCCCCCATAGACCCCTCCGGACGGGCGGCGTTCCCCGAGTGAGTCACAACATCCCGTGACCCGTCCGCCCGGAGGCACCAAGGCGCGGCAACCCGTCGCACCCCGAGGCTCTGAGGAGGAGCCGAGATGACCATGGCCCCCGAGAGGACAGTCAACGCCGTCATGGACGGTCGCGAGCATCGCGACCCCCGAGAGTTGGTCCCGCCTGAGGTCTTTGACCTCCTGGTGGCCGACGTCATCAAGGACAACCACGTCACGCGGCAGTATGCCGAGAGGATGATGGGTCAAGCTCTCGTCTTCCTCAAGGCCCAGGCCAACATCACGCGGGCCTACGACGCTGATCCCGCCGAGTGGACGCGGATTGTGCCCTCGATACCGGTCGATGAGGGATGGCACGCCTTCATCAAGCGCTCTCAGCCCTATCTCGCCTTTGGTGAGGAGCACGCGGGCCGCTACATCCATCATGTCCCGGTCCTGGACGAGGACATCCTGTCGGGTGCGGCGCTGGCCCGGACCATCCCGGAGTTGCATGCCACGGGCTACCAGGTGGACATGGAATTCTGGGACAACGAAGGAGCGGGCTGCTGCCCGCCGGAGTGCAGCCCTCCGGGCGGCGGCTGACCATCTGAAGGGTGGAGATGCGTAGCGACTGGGACGAGCTTCCCAGAGAGACCCGGGAAGCGATCGAGGACCGAACCGGCCCGATCAGCGACGTCCAACCGGCCAGCGCGGGCATCCATGCGGACATCGCGTCCACGGTGCACGCGGCATGCGGGACGACCTTCGTCAAGGCCGCGCGGAAGCTACCGGACAAAGACGGTTCCGAGGTTCGGTCGTTGCGCAGGGAAGCCACAATCACCCCGTGTGTACCTGAGTTCGCCCCCCGGTTTCTGTGGCAGATCGAGGCCGGGGGGTGGCTCGTGCTCGGCTTCGAATATGTCGGGGGCCGCCACGCGGACTATGCGCCTGGCTCCCCAGATCTTGCTGTCCTGGCCAAGACGGTCCATCAGCTCCAGAACACAGCCTGTCCCGATGTGGTGGAGATGCGGGTTGAACGGCGCTGGGGTGCCGTTGCCGACGACGTGTCCACGATCGCAGGTGACTTCCTGCTTCACACTGACCTCAACCCCGCCAACATCCTGCTCACGTCCGATGACCGCGCCTACGTCGTGGACTGGGGCTTCACCTCACGTGGAGCCCCATGGGTCGAGATAGGCCAGATCATCCCCTGGTTGATCAGAGCCGGCCACACTCCGGCCGAAGCAGAGGAATGGGCCTGTCGGTTTCCGACATGGACGGCTGCCGATCCGGCCGCCATCGACCTGTACGCGGACCTGTCCGCCGAACGATGGCTACGGCACAGCGCCGCCAACCCCACTTCCCAGGTTCCCCAGTACGTCACCATCGCTCAGCGGTGGGCGGACTACCGCCGCTCGTTGTAGGACTTCGACAACCGCTCTCGCTGAGAGCGAGTTCGACCAGACGTGGGAGATCGAACGCGGCCGGAGCCGCGCATACCACTACGTAGAGCACCCGCCGACTGGCGGTACGCACATGGCCAATCCTAACGGCCATCCCAACGTCGTTACCGATGTCCGCCATCGGTTCAGGCTGTCGAACTCCGGGGTGAACATGTGCCGTGGGACGGGGCTGACCAGGTGGTTCCGGAGTTGCCGGTTGTGGGGCTCAAATACACGGGTGTGTCTGTATGATCGTGGCGACTTGTCAGGGCGTTGGTGCACGGGGACGCGGTTGGGTGTTGGGGGCCGCGCATCGCCACTGTGACCGAGGGGGCGGCAGAGTGGTCGGTGAGCCAGTTGCGGATGGCCGGGTGACGTCTGGCTGGAGGGTTCCTGGTTTTCGGGAGCTTGCGGAGTTGGGCGCGGGGGCGCAGGGGCGGGTGGTGCTGGCCGATCATGAGGCCACGGGGCACCGGGTGGCCGTTAAGTATCTGGCGCCGGATCTGCTTGGTAACGCTGGCAGTTTGGAGCGGTTCCGGAGCGAGACTGAGCTGATGAGGCGCGTTAGCGATCCTCATGTGGCCAGGGTGCTGGAGTATGTGGAGACCGCCGAGGGCGCCGCCATCGTGATGGAGGCGATTCCCGGACGTTCGCTGCGCGAGGTGCTGCGGGCGCGTCGAGAGCCATTGGCGGTTGAGGCCGCGCTTGTGGTTCTCAAGGGGTCGCTGCTGGGGTTGGGCGCCGCTCATGCGGTCGGGGTCGTCCACCGCGACTACAAACCCGCAAATGTGATGGTGCAGGACGACGGGCTGAGCAAGCTCATCGACTTCGGCGTCGCCGCTCTGACCGGTCAGGGCGGCCGTAGCGGGACGCCGGTCTACATGGCGCCCGAGCAGTGGACGGGGTTGCCGGCCTCGCCCGCTACGGATTTGTACGCCGCGGCATGCGTGTTCGTTGAGTGCGTCACCGGGGCCAGGCCGTATGCCGGGGACTCCATGGACACGCTGAGAGATCAGCACCTGCGTGCGCCGATCCCGTTGGCGTCCGTCCCCGAGCCGGTTCGTCCTTTGGTGGCCCGGGGGTTGGCCAAGGAGCCCAGCGAGCGGCTTTGGGACGCCAACGCCTTCGTGGCGGAGTTGGAGTCTGTCGCGACGCGTGCTTACGGGCCGGACTGGGAGCAGCGTGGTGTTGTCGCCCTCGGGGCAGCGGCCGCGCTGGTCGCCGGGGGGCTGGCGGTGGGGGTCGGTGGGGCGGCCTTGGCGCCGGGCGTCTCGGGTGCGGGGCAGGGCATTCTGGCGAAGATCGGCGGCGCCAAGGGAGCGCTTGCGATCGGCGGGACGGTCACCGCCGCCGGCGTGGTGGCCGCTGTGCTGTTCTGGCCGTCCGCGCCTACCGTCGGTGGGGAGTCGCGGGGGACCTTCCGGCTGTCGTTCGGTCGTCCGGGCGCTCTGCTGGGCCAGCCGCTCATGCCCGCGGCCGACGCTCCGTACGTCGACTTCGAGACCACCGTGACCCCGGCACGGGTCAAGCCGGGGACCGTCGTGACGGTCAGGACGCGCAGGACGGGCAAGCTCGCGCACGCGGCGGTCACCTACCTGCCGGGCGGCGTCCGCCAGTGCCTCGAGCGGAACAGTTATTACCACATGAAGTACGGCGGCGAGCCGGGGACGCCCGGCCCCCTGGAGACCGCGACGGGCAAGCTGGGCCCGAACGAGAGCGTGTTCGGGTTGCATCCGCGCCCCGCCTCGCACACCGAGGAACTGCCCAGGGAGCCGGGCATCCTGATCAGGGCCAAGGGGCTGGAGTCCAAGTCCAACCTTCGCTTCAACCGGGCCGAATGCAATCACAGTCTCAGCGGGGGTGAGGTCCGGACCTTCGTGGTGCCGCGCGAGAACGTGCTCCGTCCGGGCACCTACCTGCTGTCGCCGTTCACTCCGCCGCGCTTCACCGTCATCTCGCGCGGCACCGACCAGAAGAACCTCAAGAGGCTCCCGCTCGAATCGGCCGGACCGACCGCCCTGGGCGCGCTTCCGGCCGTCACCGTCCTGTCCGGATAGCGAACGCGAATAGGCTCTCTGACCACCCTTGCCTGCTGGAGCGTCCGATGACCGTCACCGGAAAATTTCTCGATCGCCAATTGGCAGAGGACGCCAGGTACGGCGGGCGGATGGATCTAGATGAGCTTCCTTCGCTGCCTGGGGCGCTCGATCGGCATTTGCGTTCGTGCGCGCGGTTTTCGGCCGGGCGGCTTCGTGTTAACCAGGAGATTCGGGCGCGCTTTGCGCAACGCGCCGGGGTCGTGCGGCTGCTGGCGTATGCGTATGCGGGGATGCCCGGCTATCGGGACTCCTGGAGGCCCGCCCTGACCGATGGTCCTGTTTCTGTCGGCTCTGCCGATTTTTTGTTGGCGCGGTGGCGCGACGAGGAACGCCTGGCTCGCCAGGCGGCCGAGGAGGTGGGCCTGGACTTCAGCTGGCGGGAAGTCGAGCGCCAGGACGGTCATGGCCTGGTGATCGATGGTGCGGGCCGTCCACTCTGGGACGTCGCCGTCTATCCGGAGGACGGCTACATCGTCTCGCGCCACGGGCCGGGGCGTGTGCTGCGTGAATTGGCGGCTCGCCGCGAGATGCTGGCCGGTCTCGACTTGCGCGCGGAGGCCGACCGGACCCTTCTTCGTCTTCTCGCCGGGACGGGCGCCCTAGGTGGAGGGTGTGAGGGGGATGTGGGTTGAGCCGGTTTGGGTGAGTTTTTGGATCATGTAGGTCTCTTGGCGGCCGGGACGGGTGGAGTCGGTGAACTGGAAGACCGCGCGGCGGCGGACGACCTCGGTGCGGAGGTCGGCTGGGTTGACCAGTTCGACGCGGTGGGCCTCGGGGGACCAGGCGAAGCGGGCGCACTCGACGTAGGTGTGCGCGCCGGTCGCCTGTTTGCGGAGGAGAGCGTAGGCCGCTTCGGTTGTGGGGATTACCGGGGCCTCGACGATGGTGATGTCGAGTTGGGCCACGGTGGGCTTGATCGGGCCCTCGGTGATGTGGAGGACGAGGCGGAGCCGCTCGCCTGGGGTGAAGGGGGCGTTGAGGTTCTGGATCGTTGGGAGGGAGAGCTCGTGGAGTTTTCCTGGGGTGAGGGTTTGCGGGGCGTTGGGGATCGCCAGGTCCCGGGGGGTTTGGTCTAGGTCGATTTTCTGGAGGGTGAGTGTGGCCTTCGGGGTGCCTGGGGGTGGTTCGTCCCAGTCGAAGCGGAGGGCCAGGGTGCTGGTCGGGTTGGCCTCGCGGCGTTCGGCGGAGAGGGTGAGGGCGCGCTGGGGGCTGGTACCCGTCGGCTGTTGCGGGAACTGCACCGAGACGGTGGCGTGGGCCGAGGGGGACGCCAGGCGCCGGTTGTATTCGGGGTCCTCGAAGTGGATGTGGCGCGGGACGAGGGGCAGGTGGGGCGCGCTCGGGTCGGCCACGCGGAGGGGGAAGCGCAGCACCTGGCTGTAGCCGTCGTGGTAGGGCTCCGCGCCGGGTCTGTCGGGGGCGAACTGGGCCTTGACGCGGGCGTGGATCGTCGCGCCGGGTGGGAGGGCGGCGATCAGTTCGCGGGCTCGGGCGGGGCGGGTCTTCGGGTCGCCGTGGAGCCCGAACTGCCGGATCGAGAGCGTCGCGGTCTCGATGGTGTCGGTGTCCGGGAGGGGGACGCCGATCGCGGTGAGCTGGGCGCGCAGGGACGGCGTCAGCACCAGAGTCGGGGTGGTGATGTCGGCGAGCGCCGTGACCTTGCCGGTGACGAGTTCCAGGGTCAGGAGCCAGTCGCGGATGCTGGACTCCGGTGTCTCTGGTTTCTGGCCGTTGAGCAGGGGGACGGCGCCGTCGACGCGGTGGACGAAGGTCAGGACCCCGTCCCAGTTCACGTCCATGGTGTGGCGCTCGACGGCGGCCAACTGGAGGCGGAGGCGCTGGGCGGTCTGGCGGTAGGTGGGCTTCCGCGGTGGGTCGTCGAAGGCCGCGCGGAAGGCCTCGTCGGCGGGGGACGAGGTGATCAGGGCCGGTTTCTGGGGGTCGAAGTGGCTCGCCCAGGTGCGCAGCGCGACTGCTTGGCGGCCGTCGGCGTTGGCCGGCAGCGGTACTGGACGCGGTGCGCGGTGCTCGACCGGTAGTCCGCCGGAGAGCATGCCCAGGCCCCGGGGGCGCCGGTGCTCGCCGGTCAGGATGACTCCGCTTTGGCGCAGGAGGTGGTGGCGCAGTGTGATGAACACGCCTGCGCGGGTGCCGGTCACCAGGTAGTGCAGCGCGCCGGGGAGGACCGGTTGCCAGCGTTCCAGGGCCAGGCCGTCGGGGGGATCGGGGAGGGCGGGCTGGTCGAACAGTGGCTCGGTCAGCGCGGGCAGGGGAGGGTTGGGCGGTGCGGGGAGCAGGGTTGTCACGGCGGGCGCGCGGAACCGTTTTGGCAGGCCGGCGGCAGGACGGTCGGTGTGCAGCGCCGAGCGGAACTGCACCGTGCGCTGGACGGCCTGCCACCAGAGCGTCTGGCCCGCCGCGCCGGGGGTGGCCGCGCCGATGACGCCCTTCTGGTCCTCGGTGTAGTGCACGCTGACGCGCAGCGCGCTGAGTCCCCAGGGCCAGGCCGGGAGGTCGTCGCGGCCAGGGCGCTCGGTGAGGTGGAGCGGTTGGACCCCGGCCGTCTGCGGTGGCGCGAGTTCGAAGTCGCGCGGGTTCGCGGGGATCGCCGCGATGTTGCACTGGCCTTCGCGGTAGCGCAGGGCGGAGAGCTCCGGACGGATGCGGAACAGCCGCCTTGCCAGGGGTGCCGCGGTCGTCACCGGGACGAGGGCGAAGGCGTAGCCGGTGGTCAGGGCCGCCTCGCCGAGGTTGTCCGGACGGGTGTTGTCGCTGATGATCCGGTAGCGCAGCACCGCGATCGGCGACTCCGGCGCCAGGAGGCGCTGGGACTGGACGGCCCAGCTCTGGGCCTGGGCGCGCACCTTGCTCTCGTCGGCCAGCTCGGGGACGTCCGGCCGGACGCTCCACATGCGGCTCGCCACGGGCTGGAGCTGCCCGGTGCTGGGCGCGAGGCAGAGCAGTTCGGCCAGCAGCAGCCGGGTCTGGAGCGGTGAGGGGCCGCTCTCGGGTACCGGCGGGGCCGGTCGCCACTGGAGTCCCAGGTACGGGCTGATCACGATGTTCAGCGGACGCGGGTTGTCGGCCCCGTCGAGCGCGGGGATGAGGGTGGCCGCGGGGTAGCGGCGCGTGCCTTGCGCGCCGAGCAGTCCGCTGCCGGCGATGAGCGCGGCGGCCAGGGTCCAGCCGTACGGCGGCTTGTTGGTCGGCGCCACCGTGCTCACGGCCTGGGTCTGCAGCAGCCCGTCCTCGCGCCAGACGGGGTCGGCGAACGGCGAGGGGTCGGCCGGGGCCGGGCGTTCGTCCGGTCGGGGCGGGTAGAAGGCGCGGCGCGGGTCGAAGGCCCGGCGCAGGGCGACCGGGCGGCTCAGCCGGGCCGGTGTCTCGGGGAGGGCCGCGAGGATGCTCTGCAGGAGCGCGTCCTGGGGCTCGGGAGGCGGGTTCTGGGCGCGGAACCAGCTCTCCTCCAGGGACGTCGGGTCGAGCCGGGCGAGGCTGCGGCCGACCGCGGTGTCCAGGCTGGCGAGGGTGACGGTCAGGGGGGTGCTGTCGGCCCAGCCGCAGAGGGCGAGGGCCAGGGCGGGCAGGGCGGTGGTGGGGGCCGTGGCGCGCTGGCGGGCGATGAGCAGGACGGGGTCGATCTGGAGCGGGCTGGACTGCCCGGTGGCCAGGTCGCGGGCCGTGTCCTGGAGACGCCCCAGGAAGGGCATGGTCAGCAGGAGCCAGCGGGGGTCGGCCGGGTCGGTCGGTGCGTAGTCCGCGGGGCCGCCGAGCAGGGCGCCCTGGCTGCCGGTCGGGAGGAACTGCAGCGTGGTGACCGCGCTTTCCGCGGCGGGCGTGAGCCTGATGAGGTGGTGGGCGCTGGCCTCGATGAGCAGCGTGTCCGCGGGCAGCGCGTCGAGCGCCGCGCCCGGGTCGGCCAGCAGCGCCGACAGCCCGGCCCCCAGGTAACCGGCGCTGACGCTGCCGAGCGGGCTGACGCCCTCGACGGGGTCGGTGGTCTTGAGGGCGGCCATGGCGCGCAGGAACCGCGCGGCGCGCTGGGGCGCGAGCAGGCGCACCTCCTGGACGGCCGTCCAGCGGGTCTCGCGGTCGAGGGTCCCGCCGCTGCCGTCGGCGGCCGGTGTCACCTCGACGAGCTGGTGCTCGACCAGGGCCAGGGTCTGCCAGCTCTGGCCCTGGGCGAAGGTGAACAGCAGGGGGCCCTCGGCGCCGGACAGGGCGGTGCCGGGCAGCTCGTGCTGGTTCAGCAGCACCCTGATCGTGTGGCGCAGATGGGTCAGGGGCGGGGACCCGGTGGTGCGGGCCGCGGGGAGGGTGATGCGCGCGGTGGCCGGGTCGTAGTTGAGCTGCTTCGGCCAGGAGACCAGGTTGGTCGCGGTCAGCATCCCGTTGAGCAGGAAGGTCTCCTGCCAGTCCGCGCCGCGCAGGCGCGAGGTGTAGCCCACGACCAGGTCGCCGGACGAGGAGCCGTACAGCTCCGCGGCCGGGACGTTCGCACTGGGACGAGGATCGTGCGGCGAGCGGCCCCAGTGGGCGACGAGCAGGGCCTCCACGAAGGCGCCGGTCAAAGGTAGTTTCGGCACGTCGTCCGGCCGGGCGGTGGCGCGGAACGTCACCGTGGCGAAGCCGGGGGCGGCGCGTTCGCCCAGGCCGGGCGTCCCGGTGCCGGCCAGGCGCATGCCCGGCAGGAACTGGAGACCCTCGGCCTGCGGGGCGGTGTAACCGTTCCAGCCGAACTGCAGCGTCGTGTCGTCGGCGCGGGCCGCGGGGGAGCCGTCGGGCAGGCTGACGGCGAGCGTGAGGTCGCCGAAGAGGTTCGCGGCGTCGAGCGTGAAACGGTCCGTCCCCTCGGCCATCAGGTCGAAGGTCAGCGCGGCCGTGACGGCCTCGCCCCTGGCCGTGGCGGGCGCCGTCGCCGGGCCCGCGTTGAAGCGCGCCGAGACCTCCTCGGCGCTGAGCGCGCGGTTGTAGACGGCGACCATGCGGTAGGTGCCCAGCCAGGCCCGGCCGCCGGTCATCGCGTCGCCGAGGGCCAGTTCGAACTGGTCGCTCCAGGTGGCCAGGCTGCCGCCCACGGTGTGCTCGGCCTTGAGCTGCCCGTTGAAGTAGATCCGGGCCCGGCCGTCGGCGGAGCGGGTGTAGGCCACGTGGGTCAGGGCGGTGCTGAGCGAACCGGCCGGGGTGGCAAGGACGGGGGCGCCCTCCTCGGTGGTCGTGCCGGTGCGCAGGAACACCTCCACCGAGGACGCTTCGAGCAGCCCCTTGCGCTGCTGGAGGGTCACGTTCCGGTGCGCGGCGTCGGACGAGACGGTGACGATCTCGAACTGCCCGTTGGCCAGCAGGCCGGTGACGGCGGGCTTCACCCACGCCTCGACGCTGATCTCGTTGCTCGCCTTCACCGCGGCGTTCAGCTTCCCGGCGGGAGCGCCCGAGCGGATGAGCGTCGCCTTGGTGAGGGTCAGGCCGCTCGAACTCCAGCTCATGCCCTGGGACGAGGCCGCGGTCAGGTGCAGCGGCTCGCCGATGCCGGACGAGTCGCGGACGGTGGTGCCGCTGCCCTCGTCGAAGCGGTACAGGGCCTGCAGACCCGTCGGCGGCCTGCCGACCCGTACGGCGATGGTGAGCTTCAGGGTGTGCTCGCCGCCGGTGAGGTCGAGGCCGAGGGCGACCCGCTGCGGCACGATCGGGTCGGCGCCGGTCGCGCCCGGCAGGGTGAAGGGCGGCGTCGCGGGGTCGGGGAAGGCGATCGGCGGCAGGCCGACCGCCCACTCGACCTGGAACAGGTGGAAGTGCAGCCGCACCTGCTCGGCGGTCACACCGGCGCCGCCGGACGCCAGCGCGATGCCGCCGATCCGCAGGCGGGGCGCGTCGCCGGCCTCGCCTCCGGAGACGGCCAGCGGCCATTCCAGGGCGCCGCCGACCAGGCCGATGGCGCTGAGGGTCAGCGCGGTGCCGCCGCCGGAGAAGGTCAGCCGCACGCAGTTGCTCAGATCGGTCTGCTCGCCGCCGGAGCCGGCCACCGGGAGCTGGAGCCGTCCGATCACCTCGACCGTGGCCACGCCCTCGCCGGCGAGGACCACGCGGTCGAGCACCAGCGGGAAGAAGCGCAGGCCGAACAGGTCCAGGCCGGGCGGGGGCGCGTCGGGGTCGTCGTCGAGCGGGCGCAGGCGCCACTCGTACCCGGTGCGGTGCTCGTAGTCGCTGCTGCGCGCCTCGGGGTCGTTGCCGTCGGTGTCGAGCTCGACGGCCTTGGGCGAGCGGGCGGAGGACTTGGTGAAGGTCGAGCCCTGGACGGGCAGGTCGCGGAACCAGAGCCGCCAGGACGCCGCGGCGTGGCCGAGGGTGAGCGGCAGGCGGGTCGTGGTCAGCTCCACGTCGCCCGCCGTGGGGTGGCTCAGCGGGGTCCTGATCAAAGTGGACGAGGGCAGGCTCGCGCCGCGCACCGGGCCGCGCTGGTCGGCGTAGCCGGTGTCACCGGCGCGGCGGGCGGCCATGCTTCCGGCGGTCAACCGGTAGTGGAACGAGTCCGCGGGCGCGTCGTCGGGTAGGCGGCGCAGGCCGTCCGCGCCGTCGGCGAAATCGCCGTTGATGCCGGGGAGTGCCGTCTCGCGCGTCAGCGTCAGCGGCGCGCTGGGAGCGGGGTCGGCGTTGTCCAGGCGGAGCTCGCCGGGATAGCCGTCGAGGGCGAGCGTGGCGCGGACCGGCCAGGCGTGGATCGAGGCCAGGTGGCGCAGCACCGTCCGGCCGTCCTGCCGGGCGAAGGCGGTCACGCTGTCGGCGGCGGCGAGTCCGGCGCGCTCGGCCAGGCGCCGCCAGTGGGCGGCGTAGTCCGCGCGGGCGAGCGGACGCGGTGGCTCGGGCCGCGCCGTGTCGGGCAGCGGCGAGCTCTCGCGAGGGTCCTTGGGGATCTTGGGAAGCTGGGCCAGCGCCTGGACCTCGTCGGTGTAGGGCAGGTCGTAGCGGTACTGGACGGGAAGGCCGAGCGCCGGGTCGCTCTGCGGCGAGTCGCCGTCGGGGCGCGGGTCGAGCACCAGGCCGGGCAACGAGAGCGCCACCAGGGGCAGGTCGTACAGCTTCTCCTGTGCCGCGCCGAGCCATTCGCGGGCGGGCGCGAACGCGCCGCCGTAGCGCGGCCAGCCCGCGGCGCCCTCCGCCGCGAAGCGCCAGCCGTCCGGCAGGTCCAGGCCGTCCTGGCGGGTCACCGGCAGCTCGAACGGGACGAGCTGCCGCCCGGCGATCGGCACGTTGGGCGGGCTGACGCTCTGGGTGAGCGGGAGGGCCTGCACCATCGGCAGGGTCGGGTGGCGACGCCAGACCAGAGGCAGCGCGGCGCCGAGCAGGTCGGGCGGCAGGACGCCACCGGTCACCAGGGCCCGCAGCAGGACCGGGTCGACGCCGTACTGGAACGCCCAGGCGCCGAGCCCGGCCGAGGGCGCGGGCGTGCGCCGCCCCGTGAAGCTGATCTCCTCGAAGGCCAGGCGCACGAGGGGCGCGAACAGCTCGCGTCCGGTGACGGTGTGCAGGGGGACGGTCGCCAGGCCGCCGATCCAGTCGTCGAAGCCGGGCAGGGCGTCGGCCGCGGTGGGGGCCTCGGTGCTCAGCCAGAACAGGCCGTTGAGCGCCACCTCGGGCGCGTCCAGCGCCAGCTCGGCCGACTGGAGCTGGTACTCGGTGCCGACCGGGCCGAGCACCCAGGTGGCGGTCATGCGCTGCGCCGCGGCGAGGGTGAGGCTCCACGGCTGCTCGCCGGGGATCTGACCGCTCCCGGCCGGGTCGTCGTTGCCGTAGCTGACGGCGCCGCGCAGCAGGTTGCCGGGTGCCGGGACGGCCTCCTGCCGCGCCACGCCCGCGTCGAGGTAGACCTGCTCGGACAGGTTGGGCAGCGGGAGCTGCGCCCAGCCGTCCTCCAGCGGCGTGAAGCCCCACAGCACGGCCGGGTCGACGGGGGCGGTGGTACCCGGTGCGGGACGGCTCCAGGACGGCTCGGGCGCCCGCAACGTCGCGCGGAGCCGCCGCGCGGCCTCGTTCGGATCGAAGGCGAGCGTGGTGGCGGCGAGGGTGACCCGCTCGTTCCACCCGGTGCCATCGCGTCCGGCCTGGTAACTGAGCTTTCCGGCGGGGCCGGACGGCGGGCCGCCCGCCGCCAGCTCCACCCGCAGCTTCGTGCCGTCGACGGCCACCCGCGCCCTGGACGGCGTGATCCGGGCGAGCGTGTCCGGCTGGACGGCCGGATCGTAGGGTTGCCGGTCGCTCAGCAGCACGCCGAAGTCGTCGCCCGCGAAGCTGATCGGGCGCGTGCCGGGCTGCTCCTGCCAGGGCGCGATCTCCCAGAACAGGCGCGGGACGGCGAGCGGGTCGGCGGGCTCCAGGGTGGCCCACTCGGGCGCGGGCACCGGGACGACCAGGACGTTCAGCGGGTGGTTCGGGTTGAGGTAGCGGTTGAGGCGCCGCCAGGAGGCGATGAGCGCGGCCCGTTCGCCCGGTGTCAGCCGCTCCGTCTCGATCGTCATCCGGAAGCCGCGCACCGGGGCCCCGGCCGTCGGCTCGGGGTCGGGGACGACCCGGGCGAGCTGGAAGACGGCGCCGACCGGCGCGGTGTCCCAGTGCAGGCGGACCTGACCGAAGATCGACAGGCCGCCGGAGTGGACGGCGAGGGCACCCAGCAGCCGGGCCGGGCCGGTGCGGCCCGTGATCGCCGCGGGCGTGATCCCCAGCGCGGTGTGCAGCTTCTGGGTGGCGCTGTTCTGGGCCGTCATCGGGTCGAGGACGATCTCGCCGCCCAGGCAGGTGAAGGTCGGCAGCCTGCCGACGATGCCCGTGGGCCACCCGTCGGCCGGGGCCTGAAGGAGCAGCAGGCTCGCGGTGCCCGCGTTGATCGCGGCCCGGATCGCCTGGGGCGGGAGCTGGCCGTCGGGCTTGGTGCCGCTGCGCTTCCACACGTACTGCGGCGTGCCGCCGTTGGTCGGGCTGATCGTGACGCTGGTGACATAGACCAGGGCCAGCAGGGAGCCCGGGAGCAGCACGTTGTTCTCGCCGACCGCCTGCCGCGGCGTCGTGTCCGCGAACAGGGTGCGGAACGCCAGGTTGCTGACCGGATCGGCCAGCCGGATCACCTCGGCCTCGGCCGCCCAGAAGGGGCCCGCGATTCTCACCTTCGGCAGCTCGGGAAGCTTCGCCATCCGCTGGTCCCTCCTGTTCGCTCGTGGCCGTGGTGGCCGCCGTCAAAGGCCGTCGCGCCTACACGTCCGTGGGCTCGATCCGCCGAGGCTCGCTCGGTGTCGCGCTGCCGCGGCGGGCACGGATCACCAGCGACCGTCCGTTCATTCCGCTGTCCTGGCTCGCGTGGTGCAGCCGTCGCAGGGCGAGCTGGTCGGGCCGCCCGGGATAGGACGTCAGCAGCGCGTCCGGGTCGTCGGCGCGCATCAGGCCGTGGTACCGCATCAGCACGGCGCCGAGCAGCAGCTTCCCGGCGAGTGCGTCGCCGAGCCCCGCCTGGGTGGGACGCACCGCGACGGTGAACGGGACCGTGACCGAGAGCACCGGCGGATCGCTCTGCGCGGCCTCGCGCGCGGCGGTGATCAGCTTCTCCACGGCCTCGGCGAACTCCGGGAACCGGGCCCAGCGCCGCAGGGCGGCGGCGTCCGCGTCGCTCATCGGACCGTCCCACCCGATGATGGTGTACCGCGTGCCCGGTGCGTTGCGCCCGAGCTCGACCTTGTCCTGGAGCTCGTCCGGGATCCGCTCCGGCCCGACGGGGATCTCCACGCGGGTGACGGCGTCCGGGCCCGCGCCCGCGGCCTGGGCGATGATCTGTGCGATCGCGCCGGTGAAGGCGCTGTCGCCGGGGAGCTGCCGCAGATCGCTCGCGGCGGCGTCCGACGGGCCCTCCCAGACCAGGGTCAGGGTCTGCGCGGGCAGGAAGTCGATCAGAGCGCGGAGCCGGTCGGGCAGGTCGGCGGCGGGGCCGCTCACCGGCTCGGTGGTGTACCAGCTCTCGAAGAGCCGCCGGATCTTCGCCGCGTCCGGTTCGTTCACCAGCCTGAGCAGGGCGGTGCGGTCCGCCTTCGTCATGACTCCGGCGAACAGCAGGCGTCCGTGCTCGTCGATGTCCACCCGGTTGCGGGTGCCGGGCGGCAGGTTCGCCGTGGCGTAACCGCTGCTCAGCCGCTCCTCGCTCACCTGGACCAGATCGACCGCCAGCGGGAAGTCGCCGAGGGCGTCCGCCGGAGGCAGCAGCGTGGTCTTCGCCACCAGGAAGCGCTTGCCGAGCTGGCGGTGGGTGAACTTCCGCGCGACCGGGTCGTAGAAGCACTCGGCCTGCACCTCGATGTTGCCGCTGAACAGCTCGACGATCTGGTAGACCACCTCGGGGTCGGGCAGGGCGCCGAGCTTGCGCGCCGTCGCTCCGCCGGACGCCGGGTCGGGCGCCTCGGCGGGCCAGCGCCGCTGGGCCTCGTCGGGCAGGCTGTCCCAGAACCGGCGCAGCGGGACGGTGACGGCGCGCACGCGGGTGTCGGGCTGGAGCGGGGCACCGGGAGGCACGGCGGGGAAGGGCGGCACCCGGTGCCACACGATGTCCGCGCCGGTGACGGTGGCGCTCGGCAGGGGCGAGCGGTAGGTCAGGTCGCGCTGGGTGACGCTGTTGACCGGCGAGACGGTGCCGTCGGTCTGGGCGATCACCAGCAGCCGATGCTCGTAGTAGAACGGCAGGGCCCGCCATTGCAGGGCCAGGACGCCCTGCGAGAAGTCGCCGACGCGCTCGGGCAGGTCGAGGCCGCGCAGCTCGTCCGGATCGGCCGTGCCGTCCAGGACGAGATGGTCGGGCTCGCTCGGCAGGCGGTCGGGGATGGCCGGGTACTCGTCCTCGACCAGGCGCACGGGCAGCTCGTGCTCGTGCTCCTCGGCGAAGTCGCGCACCCAGGAGTACCAGCTCGGGTAGCCGAAGCGGCGCAGCAGGCTGAAGGCGACCTGCCGGAAGGCGAGCCGGCGGACCAGCGTCTGGTTGCGCTCGGTCAGCGCCTGCTCGTGGTGCTGGGCGACGAGCACCTCCCAGATCGCGCCGGGCGCGGGCGGGCGGGCCGGGGTGGCCGCCTCGTCGAGCCGGCGCGAGCCGAGGATGAGCGGGGCGTCGACGGCCTGCGTGCGCTCGACCACCACGTCGAGCCCGCCCGCGGCCGGGTCCACCGTCACCGCCGGGATGTCGACCTCGGTGGCGGCGCGTCCGGGGAAGAGCGTGGGCGAGCGCCGCAGGCTCTGCCAGAGCAGGTCGTAACGGCCGTAGGGCTGGAAGTAGTAGCGCAGCGTGTGAGCCCAGCGGTCCTCAAGCAGCTGGGTGTAGGTCAGGCGCCCGTCGGCGTCGGGCGTGGCCAGCGCGGGCGACCCCGCGCGCGGGTAGGCCGTGGCCACCCAGGGCCCGGCTCCGGTCTCGCCCAGCCCGCCCTGCCCCACGCCCACCGCGCCGCTGGCGTCGAAGAAGCGCGCCGTCCAGGCGAGCACGTCGGGCAGCGCCCTGGCGATCTCGGCCTCGCCGGTCGGGACGGTGACCTTGCTGGTGTCGGGCACCTTGGGGTCGTTGCTGTTCAGCGTTTCCAGGTAGTACTTGAGCCGCAGCCAGTGGACGTGCTCGGGCGGGTCGCCGTCCGCGGTGGCGAACACCTTGGCCAGGGCGGCGGTCGCCACGGTGAAGTGGGCACCGCGGTCGTCGGTCGGGCCGAAGTCCTCGGTCCGCACCGTCCCGGCCAGGCCCTCCGCGGCCTGGAGGTCGGCCGGGGAGAGGGAGGGGCGCAGCAGCTTGATCTGGTCGGCGCTGAGCATCGTCCGGGCGGTGAGCAGCTTGCGTCCCGCGTCGTAGGTCAGCAGGGGCGCGATCGCCGGGTCGAACGGATGGGGGTCCACGCTCAACCTGCACGACGGGCGTACCTCGATCGTCGCCGGGAGCGACGCGCCGCGCAGGAGCAGGGCCGCCTCGCCGTTGAGCGGCAGCCGGATCGTGCGGGTGACCGGGGCGGGCTGCGGTTCGAGCTCCAGCTGGCCCGTCCCGGCGTCCGGCCGGTGGACCAGGCTGCAGGGCGCGGCGAGCGTGAAGCGCACCTCGACGTCGGTGTTCGACCGCCCGGTGATGGTGACGGCGCGGTAGCGCAGCCGCTGCCGCACGGTGGGCCGCAGGCTGAGCTGGACCATGGCCAGCAGGTCGTCGCCCCCGGCCGGTCGCTCGCCGAGCTGGACGCTGCGTCCCGGCTGGAACAGCAGCTCGACATGGAGGTGACGGCGGAGGGCGGCGAAGGCCGCGGCGTCGGGGTCGGTGCCGTCCTCCAGCCGCGTGAAGAGCTCCTGGAGCAGTTCCAGCAGCTTCGGGCCGCGCAGGGCGCCCGTGGCGGGGTCGTGGAGGCCGAAGGTCACCGCCAGACCGAGACGCTGGAGCGCGCCCCAGCCATAGCGGTCGGCGCCCGGCGGGCAGCTGGCCAGGAAGTCGGCCAGGTCGTTGGGCAGCGTCGGCGGACTGATCTGCAGGGCGGCGGCGTACCCGTCCGAGATCCGGCCCCGCGGGTCGGTGACGCTGCCGGGCCGCATCCCGCGCAGCCGCTCCACCAGGCGTTCGAGCAGCGGATGCACCGCCGTCGTGCGCCGGCCGCCCGGCTGGGTGACGCCCTCCCACGCGGGCCACTCCAGGTAGGAGTCCTGCCAGGAGTACCAGGGGCCGCGCGCGTCCTGGACGCCCTGGGCGGAGGGATCGGGCGGACGCCGACGCTGGACGGCGCCGGGATACCAGGCCTCCCACTGACTGGTGTTCAGCGTGTCGCCGGGCACGAGCGGCAGGTCGTCGGCCGGGAGCATCTGGACCTCTTGCAGGAGCCGCAGCTCCTGGGCGAGCCGGGCGGCGCCGGCGAAGGTGTCGGTGGTGGCCGCGTCGATGTTCAGCTCGTACAACCGGTAACCGGCGTTCAGCTCGAGCGGGTAGGCGGCGTCGCCGCTGGGCCCCTGGTTCCAGCGGAACCGGATCGCCCTGATGCCGAGGGGATGCGGCCGGAACCCGACGTTCGCCCCGATGTCGCCGGTGAAGACGAACGGGGCCGGTTCGGCCGCGTCGGTGCCGGTGTGGGGGGACGACCCCCCACGCCCCCCGGCGGCCGTACCGGCCGAGACCGGACCGGACTGCTCGACGCTCGGGAGCGGCATCGGCGCGTGCGCCAGGCCCGGCTCCGCCCGCTCGTCCTCGGGCCGCACCACACCGAAGCCGGTCGGGCGCGGCAGCCATTCCAGCTCGGCCGGGCGGCGCTCCTCGCGCGGGTTGCCAGTGTGCTCGACGCGATCGGTCGGCGCGGGGGACGTGGGCGGCGCGGCCACCGCCTCGGCGGCGAGCAGGAGCTGGACCGGCGCCAGGGCCGAGGGCACGTCGCGGTCGGAGATCGTCTGGAAGAAGACCCGCCATGCCTCGGGACGCCACGTGCCACCGGGCAGCACACCCCGCTCGCGCAGCGTGGCGACCGGGATCACGGCCCCGCGCGCGCCGGGCGGCCCGAAGACCTGGTCGAGGTCGATCTTGACGTCGGTGGGCAGGGGGCGGGCGTTGGACGTCGGCAGCCCGGCGGTGCGCCCGCGCTGGGTCGTGCTGTCCAGGCCGTAGGAGCCGATCGGCACCGTGCTCTCGCGGCGGAAGATCAGCCGGTAGGTGCGGACCGGGACCGTGGGGCCGTTCTCACGGGCCGGTTCGGTCCACTCGACGTAGACCTGGCGCGGCGCCAACACCTGCGGCGTCGTGGCGCTTCCCACCGGGTCGAGGTCGGACGGGGCGATGCTGTAGCTCACCGTGAGATCGCCGTCCACCGGCACCGCGGGAGGGGTGTTCGGGTAGCGCGTCGCGATCAGGGTCAGCGGGCGCCCGGCGCTCCCGGCGAAGTCGACCGGCGTGATCGTGTAGACGTAACTGCGTCCCTCGCGGGGGAGGGCGGCCAGGTCGCTCGCCGAATCGGGGAAATGGTCGACCACCTGGAAGCGCGGCTCGAGCAGCGAGAGGGTGTCGGTCGGCGTGGCCCCCTCGGCGCCGGCGACGTCGGTGGTGTGGCGGTGCAGCACCTTGGCCGGCTTGACCGTGGTGGTGCGCTCGGCCTCGTCGCCGTCGAGGCTGCGCCTGCGCACCAGGTAGTGGGCCAGGTGATGGTCGGGGTCGTTCTGGGCGCGGCTCATCCCCGGCGTGGCCTGACGTCGCCAGGTCAGGTCCCAGGTGAGGGCGATCGTGCCGGCGTCGTTGTACTGGCGCACCTGCTCGAACTCGGGCGGGAACAGGCTGAACTGGGCCTGGGCGACGTTGAAGGCGCGCACGCCCTCGCTCGCCGGGCCGGGGGCGGTCGCGTCGGGCCGCTCGCGCTGGCTGATCGACGGCTGGGCGCCCGGGCCGGTCGTCACCTGGTCGAGCCAGGCGGGACGGCGGTTGTCGGTGGTCCGCACCGAGAACACCAGGCCCATCTGGAAGGCCAGGGAGCGGGCGACCAGCTTGTCGCGCTCGGTCTGGTTGCCCTCGGCGTGGAAGGCGCGCAGATCGGCGACGATGTCGTGGATGATCACGCCGCGCAGTTGGTGCGCCTGCTGGTCGGCCTGGACCGCGCTGACGGTGCCGGGGTCGCCGTCGTCCTGGACGGCGCCGTCGGCGGCGTAGATCGTCGACTGCGGGCTGAACGCCGACTCCAGCAGTTCTTCGTAGAGCTCGCGGGTGTCGTGCTTGAGGAAGGGCGAGCCGCTGAACTGCTCGTACGCCCCGCGCACGGCGGCCTCGAAGGAGCTGTCGGAGGGGTCCTGCACGCGCGGGTCGGTGACCGGCGGGCGGTAGCCGGGCAACGCGCCGGGGTCGCCGACCGGACGGGCGACCGTGCCCGTCCCGGTGCCGGTGTACTGCTGCTTGAAGGCGTTGGCGAGGTGCTGCGCCAGGCTGAGCCCGTCTTGCAGGGGCGTGGGGGCACCCGGGTCGCCCGTGGTCGGGTTCACGACGCGGCGCTCGGCGGACCCGTCGGTGTAGAGCCGCGCGGCCCAGTTCACCGCCCAGGTGATCGGCTGACCGGCGGTGACCGCGCCGCTGACGTCGACGAACCGCGGGTTGGGCAGGGGCTCGAAGTGCCGCAGCGTGTAGTTCTCACCGGCGGTCGGCTGCGGCACGCGCAGCGCGAAGTCCTTGCCGACCACGGTGCCCTCGGCGGGAGGCGGCGGCAGGAAGCCCAGCTCGGGTTCCGCCACCGGGAAGCCGTCCTCGTCCAGGTCGAGCTCGCCCTGGGCGTCCCGGTGCAGACGTTCGCCCTGGGGCAGCAGGACGAAGTAGAGCTGGCGCTCGTCGTCCCAGCTCGGCGGCTCGCGCAGCACGAAGATGACATAGCCCGGCACATGGAACACCTCGGCCTCGGCCGCGGCGGCCGCTGCCTCGCCGAGCAGGGGCGCGAGGGCGCGCGGCGGCAGGGCGGAGCGACGCGGGGTCAGCATGCGCGTGAAGTCCAGCGCGCCCTCGGTGCCCGGCACCGGGTCGACCTCGGTGGCCTCCAGCCCCAGCGACAGGAACTCCTTGGTCCGGTCGAGGGCCGCCTGGACGTTCTCCTCCTCGAAGGCCACCTTGACCGTGACCTGGAGGCTGTGGCCGCAGCAGGAGACGCCGACGGTGCCGACGCCGCGCACGCCGGGCACGCTCAGCCCCTTGACGCCGATCTCCAGACCGGCGCTGTACATGATCTCCAGGCTGAAGCTGAACGAGAGCCTGATGGTGGTGAAGACCAGCGGGATCTTGATCCAGAACTCGATGGCGAAGGCGACCTGCACCTCCAGCCCGATCGCGCCGTAGACGGCCGAGTTCTCCGTGGGGTCGCGGAAGTCGATCACGCCGATGTAGCGCGCTCCGAAGGCCACCCGCGCGGTGGCGCTGATCCGCACGCCGACCAGCCCGAGGTCCACCCCGGCGCTGAGTTCGAGCCTGCCGCGGGCCAGGAAGCTCGTCCCGAGCACCATCTCGGTGGACGAGACGCGGAAGATGAACCCGCCCTCGACCTCCACGGCCACCGGGCCGAGCTCGATGTGCCAGCGCAGCATGTTGGGCCAGCCGAGCTCGTAGTGGAACAGGCCCGGCTCGATCAGCAGCGTGGCCGAGAAGCGGCTGTTGGCGATCGCGTCGCGGACGAAGTCGGGCAGCGGCGGGTGGGTGCCCGGCTTGCCGCCCTCGGGCTTGGAGATGTGGGCCAGGAACCGCTTCTGACGCGGCGAGAGCAGGACGAAGCCGCTCAGGATGGGGTTCTCGCGGGCGCCGTCCTTGTTGGTGACGTAGTCGGCGTAGTTGGTGTTGAACCAGCCGCGCACCGCCATGAAGAACGTCAGGTCGCTGCGGAAGGCGATGATCGCGTCGACGAGGAAGACGCAGGCCAGGTCGGCCTCGGCGAAGGCCTCGTAGCGCAGGGGCGAGGCCGAGGCCGAGGTCTGCGAGATCATCGCGCGCAGCACGATCGTCCAGCGGGGGTCCTGGCCTGCCTCCTCCAGGTCGACCGCCCAGCGGTCGCGCTTGGACAGGTCGCCCTGAGTGCGCGAGAGACCTTGGAGGGTCTTGAGCAGCTTCTTGATGTCGTTCTCGGCGTCGGCGGCCTTGATGGAGGCGATGGTGAAGCGGTAGCCGAAGCCCATCCCGATCTCGCGCAGGTAGATCTGGATGACCGGGATCATAAAGCTGACCTGGCGGATCTCCAGGTAGAGGAACCAGGCCCGCAGCCAGGGCGACCCGGCGCCGCGGCGCACGCGCAGGAAGCCGAAGCTGGCCGCGATGGCGGGCAGGCCCTGGATCTGCACCAGCCCCTCGCCGACCAGCCCGGTCTGGTCGGGCTCGTCGACGAAGTCGACCACGCCGCTGAGCCGGAAGGCCGCGCCGATGGACAGGTTCACCGCCAGGCGCGAGAAGTGGACGCGCGGCACGAACTCGCCCGGCAGCGGCAGGCCGATGAACAGCTCGTGGTAGTCGGGCCGCGAGTCGGGCGTGTCGCCGGGGCCCTGGGCGAACTTCAGCTGACCGGCCACCTGCATGGCCCCGTCGCCGTCGAAGTGCTCGCACTGCGGGACGAACCCGATCGCGCGCAGCTCCATCTCGAAGCAGCCGAGGAAGTTGAACGACTTGGGCTTGGGCAGCTCGATCAGGAACTTCACATGCTTGCCGATCACCGTGGCGTCGCCGGTGAGCGGGCACTGGACCAGGTCGATCCGGGTCTTGCCGAGCAGGGCCAGCGGCCCGTCGGCGTCATCGCCGGGTGCCTGGACGAACTGGGCGGAGCCGGTGACGGTGAAGTAGAGGTGGAAGGCGCCGTCGTCGACGAACCGCAGGCCCAGAGCGTCGACGGAGAACTGGAAGCGCGTGCCCTTGCAGTCGAGCAGCTTGACGCCGCGCAGGTTCGCGGCGCCCTGCACCAGGGTCAGGTTGCCGCCCTCGCGCTGGGCGAACTGCAGCGCGATGTCGGCCGTGGCGTCGCCCACCAGGTCGGGCGGCAGCGGCCCCGAACCGGCGAGGGTGAAGTCGGCGATGCGGTTCTCGCGGATCACGAAGCCGCTGTCGGTGAAGCGGAAGCGGGTGCGCAGGCCGTTGAGCCGGGCCGGGCGGTCGGTGACGGTGGCGGCGAGGTTGACGCCCTTGGGGGTGAGGGCGAAGTCCCGCACGCTGAAGGTGATCGGCTCCTCGCTGGCGCGCGTGAAGTCCAGCTCGAGCACGGCCCCTTCGGGCTGCTGGATCTGGTAGTGGTAGTTCTTCGTGGCGATCGTGAAGTAGTGGAAGGTCTTGTCGTCCAGGGCCTTGCCCTTGAACCGCCAGCGCAGCCCGAACAGATCGGGGAACTCGCGCTCGGCCTCCGCCGAGCGCAGCGCGATCCCCTGGTCGTGGTCGACCTTGAGCGCGAAGGTGCGCAGGTCGAAGGTCAGGCGGCACAGCAGGTCGAAGCTCATGCTCAGGACGCGCAGCCGCACCCCGATGTCGAAGCCGACCTCGCCCTGGGGCAGCGTGATCGGCAGCCCGGTGAGCGGCGTGGGCGTGTAGAGCTGGAGGAACTGGGAGTCGCCGCCCTGGCCCTGCTTGAGGAAGGGCAGCGTGAACGCTCCGCCGCCCGCGTCGATGTTGACGCTCAGCGTCGCGGTCCAGCCGTCCCGGAGGTCGGCCGGGTCGAAGACCACGGGCTTGCAGAGGGCGGCCGGATCGTTGAGGTCGAGCGGGGGGATCGGCGTCGTCAGCTCGCTGAAGAAGCCGGGCAGCCGCGTCCCGCCGAGCGGGACGTCCAGCAGCACCAGGCTGCGCGGGCCGTCCGCCGGTTTGAGCGTGACGCTGAACAGGGGCTTTCCGGGCGGCTGGGGCGGTTCGTCGTTGTGCAGCTCGCGGTCGCCGTCGCGTCCCCACGCGAACGTGCTGCCCGCCGTCACCGGGTCGGTCCCGGCCAGGGTGACGACGAACGCGGCGCGGCCGAGGCCCGCGCCCTGGCGCATCAGCAGCAGCGAGAACCGGCTGGACGCCGGCACGTTCACGCTGAGGCCGGGAAGCGCGAACGCGCCGCCGGGCGCGGCCGCCTGCCAGTCGAGGCGCACCTCTTCCAGACCGTCCCCGATGATCAGGCGCAGCGTGACCAGCTGCTCGCCCGCCGGGCTCCGGTCGCCCAGATTCGGGACGAGCTGGCCGAGCAGCCGGTTGAGCGCGCCCTCCTTCCACTGCATCACCAGGCACGCCTTGCCGCCCGCTCGGTGGAAGCCGACCGTGGCGCCGTCGATCACCACGCCCGTGTCGCCGATCTGCACCGGGTAGGGCAGCTGGGCGGTGAACGGCGCGTCGAAGACGATGCCGTCCTTGCCGGCGCTCCCACTGAGCTTCGGCACCGCGAACTGGACGAACGGCCGTCCGGGGTCGGGCTCGTAACGAGCGTCGCCGCCGTTGGTCACCTTGCGCATGGGGCGCAGCAGCTTCGGACCGAACCGCAGCGCGACGGGGGCGTCGGTCACGCGCAGCACCGTCTGCGGGAAGATATCGATCTCCAGGCCCAGCCCCTCGGGCTCGGCGGCACCACCGCTGTCGCGCTGCAGCACCAGGCTCACCGAGTCAAGCCCCGGCAGCGGCAGTACGAGATCCTGCTCCAGGAGCAGACGGCTCACCAGTTTGACCTGGTCAGGCTCGGCCGATGTCTGCGGTGGCTCGATCCAGATGTGCGCGAGGACGGCGGGGTCGGGCGGCCTGGGCAGGAAGGCCGGCCACTTCTCGCCCAGGTACTCCTTCAGGGTCACGAATATGGTCATGGCCGGCACCCTCCCCACGGCGTGCGCGAGTCGATGTCTGAGTAGCGGTCGTACCTCTCCTGCTCCTTCTCGGTGAGCGTCTTCTCCGAGGTGGGGAAGGCCACGGGGGCGACGCTGGACGGCAGGGCGACCCCGCTGCCCGGCGTACCCCAGGAGCTGTTCCAGACGTTGAGTGCCTTGTTGATGTCGGCGATCTTGTGCTGGTCGGCCGGGACGAGGGCGAAGGCGTCGCTCCAGAGCCTCACCCGGTACTGCTGCACCAGCGCGTCGTCCTCGTCGAGGAAGGCAACCGAGTGCTCGATATCGGTGTAGAGAGCGCGCCGGGCGAAATTGGCCGACCCGATCATCGCCCAGTGGTCGTCGACGATGGTGGATTTCGTGTGGACCACCACGTCGCGGTGGAACATCGCCACCTGGGCGCGCTGCGCGGGGGTCAGCCCCTTCAGCAGCCCCTGGGTCAGCGCGACCAACCCGAACGGCGGATAGGCCGGATCGTTCGGGTCGGCGACGCCGACGACCAGGAGCACCTTGAGATCAGGTTTGGCCTTGACGGCGTCCCGCAGCTTCTCCATCAGCTCGATCGACCAGAATGCCTGGTCCTCGATGTAGATATAGCGGTCGGCGGCCTTGATCGCTTTGAACCAGGCGGTGCGAATCTCGAACAGGCCGGCCGGAGCGAACGAAATCTTGTCGTTCTCGGGCAACTGGTTGAAGCTCGTGTAGTTGAACTGGGGCAGGGTGCGCAGCGACTGGACGTGATGTTTGCTCACCGGCGTGGTCGACAGGGTGCGCGCGGCCAGGGCGGGGGAGGCGGGCGTGTGACTGTCGAGGTTGGTGAAGGCGAGGCGCAGCGGCCGCACCTTTCGGCCCTTGACCTCGTTCCACATATCGCGGAAGTAGTCGTGCATCGCCTGCACCGCGGGGCCCTCGACCTTCGCCTGCACATCGTGCCACTGCTTGGCCGGGTGCGGCTGGGAGCCGTGGCGGTCGCCCACGAGGTCGAGCCCGCCGGTGTAGCCGATGGCGCTGCTGCCGTCACCGACGAGCGCCAGCTTGGTATGTGCGGAGCCCGCGGAGTGGGTCAGGATGTTCACCCAGGCCTTCTCGGCGAGGGTGGGTTCGGTACGCAACTCCAGGATGGCGGCCAAGGTGGCGATGTTGACATCGCGGATCCATCCCAACCCGCCCTGTACCGCTCTGGTCTGGACGAAATTGTCGGCCATCAGGGCGAAGGAGGCCCAGCCCAGGACTCGGACGTCGACGCCCTTCTTCGACTTGGCCTTGAGCAGGTCGATCATGTGGGCCGCGGCCGCGGGCCCGTCGAGTGAGAACGGTTTCTCCAAGTCGACCAACGGTAGGTAGGTGCCCGACGAGCCGGGCGCGGGGGTGATCTTGCCGCCCACCAGATGGACGTCCCAGCCGGCGATGTAGATGAACTGGCCGCTGTTCTCGCTCGGTGTCCCATTGCCCAGGGCGGCGATCCGCGCGGCGAGGTCGGCGAAGTACTCGGCGCCGTCGATCAGTGGCGTGACCCGGCAACCGCTGAATGTCGCCGGCAGCGGCTGGGAGGGGAGTTCGGTGTCCTCGGGCTGCACGAAGTATTTCTTGCGCAGCGCATCGATATCAGCCACCAGATCCCCCGATGCTAAATGCGGCTACATGGCAGAATTGAGCATTCTGGTTGCAGAAAACGGCAAACGAGTGCCGGTCAAGAGCTATTGTCAGACTCGCGACCGAGAGGGTAGGGCATATCCAAGAACTCAACTTTCGCACAGGCGACACACCCGCACAATGGGGTCGTCCCGATCCGGTCGTCAGGGCGTCTCGATTACCGCGATGTCGCCACCACTTGCTGGCAAAGGGGGCTGTAAAATGAACCTTTCGCCCCGCTTTATCCTGGTTGGCGGCGACCGTCAACGCGCCGCAAATGGTCGCCATGTGAAATTCCGCTGGAACCGGCGGCCGTCGCGAGACGCCGGTCGGGGTCCGGCGCCGAGCGCCGAGGGCGCCCCGCTCGCTTCGTCAGCGAATGGAGGGCTCTGTGAAGGCGGGGGCGGAGGTGGTCGCCCGCCGGGTAATTGACGGGCTCTGGGGGCCGGGGGCCCTTAGGATGGGGGTCGATCCTTCACCCATCTCAGAACGGTTTCTACATGTCCGCCATCACGCGTGACGAGGTCGCTCATCTCGCTCGGCTGTCCCGGCTGGCGCTGGGCGAGGACGAGCTCGGACACCTCGCGGCGCAGCTCGATCAGATCATTTCCGCGGTCGCGCGCGTGCAGGAGGTGACGGCGAAGGACATCCCGCCGACCTCCCACGCGCTGCCGTTGACCAACGTGTACCGGGACGACGAGGTCCGGCCCTCGTTGACGCCGGAGCAGGCCCTTTCGGGGGCTCCGGCCGCCGAGGACCAGCGCTTCCGGGTACCGCGGATCCTGGACGAGGAGGCCTGATGACGGAGCTGGTCAGGCGGACGGCGGCCGAGCTCGCCGGGCTGGTCGCTTCGGGTGAGGCGTCGGCCGTCGAGGTGGCGCAGGCACATCTCGACCGGGTCACGGCGGTGGACGGGGACGTCCAGGCGTTCCTGCACGTCGACCGCGAGACGGTGCTGGCGCAGGCGCGGAAGGTGGACGAGCGGCGCGCGGCGGGGGACGAGCTCGCCCCGCTGGCCGGGGTTCCGATCGCGCACAAGGACGTGTTCACCACCACGGACATGCCGACCACGGCGGGGTCGAAGATCCTTGAGGGGTGGCGGCCCCCGTACGACTCGACGATCACGGCGCGGCTGCGCGAGGCCGGGCTGGTCATCCTGGGCAAGACCAACATGGACGAGTTCGCGATGGGGTCGTCCACCGAGAACAGCGCGTACCAGACCTCGCACAACCCCTGGGACCTCGGCCGCGTCCCGGGGGGATCGTCCGGCGGGTCCTCGGCGGCGGTCGCCGCGTACGAGGCGCCGCTGGGCACGGGGACCGACACCGGCGGGTCGATCCGCCAGCCCGCGGCGGTGACCGGGATCGTGGGGACCAAGCCCACCTACGGCGGCTCCTCGCGCTACGGGGTGATCGCGTTCGCGTCGTCGCTGGACACCCCGGGGCCGTTCGCCCGCAACGTGCTGGACGCGGCCCTGCTGCACGAGGCGTTCTCCGGGCACGACGTCATGGACTCCACGTCCATCGACCGTCCCGTGCCCTCGGTCGTCGAGGCCGCGCGGCGCGGTGACGTGAACGGGCTTCGCATCGGGGTCGTCAAGGAGTTCGCCGGGGACGGCTACCAGAGCGGGGTGACCGCGCGGTTCAACGAGGCCGTGGAGCTGCTGGAGTCGCTCGGCGCCAAGGTCGTCGAGGTCTCGTGCCCGAACTTCGAGTACGCGCTGCCCGCGTACTACCTGATCGCGCCGTCTGAGTGCTCGTCCAACCTGGCCAGGTTCGACGCGATGCGCTACGGGCTGCGGGTCGGCGACGACGGGACGCGCAGCGCCGAGGAGGTCATGGCGCTGACCCGGGCCGAGGGCTTCGGCCCCGAGGTCAAGCGGCGGATCATGCTCGGCACGTACGCGCTGTCGTCGGGCTACTACGACGCCTACTACGGCAAGGCGCAGCAGGTGCGGACGCTGATCACGCGCGACTTCGACGCGGCGTTCGAGCAGGTCGACGTGCTGGTCTCGCCGACGACGCCGACGACCGCGTTCCCGATCGGGGAGCGCGCGGACGACCCGATGGCGATGTACCTGGCCGACCTGTGCACGATCCCGTCCAACCTGGCGGGCAACGCGGCGATCTCGGTGCCGTGCGGCCTGGCCGACGAGGACGGCCTGCCGGTGGGCCTGCAGATCATGGCCCCGGTGCTGGGCGACGACCGCGTGTACCGCGTGGGAGCCGCCGTGGAGAGGGCGCTCGAAGACCGTTGGGGCGGGCCGCTGCTGGCCAAGGCCCCCGAGCTCACGGAGGCTGCCAAGTGAGCACCCCGACGCTGATGAAGTACGACGAGGCGCTGGCCAAGTTCGAGCCGGTGCTGGGGATCGAGACCCACATCGAGCTCGGCACGGCGTCCAAGATGTTCTGCGGCTGCCCGACCGGGTTCGGCGCCGAGCCGAACACGCAGGTCTGCCCCGTATGCCTGGGCCTGCCGGGCGCGCTCCCGGTGACGAACCGGGCGGCGATCGAGGGCATCATCAAGATCGGCCTGGCGCTGAACTGCGACATCGTCGAGTGGTGCAGGTTCGCCCGGAAGAACTACTTCTATCCGGACATGCCGAAGAACTTCCAGATCTCCCAGTACGACGAGCCGCTCTGCATCGATGGCCATCTGGACGTCGAGGTCGAGGGCACGACGTACCGGATCGAGATCGAGCGCGTCCACATGGAGGAGGACACCGGAAAGTCGCTGCACGTCGGCGGCGCGACCGGGCGCATCCAGGGCGCCGTCCACTCCCTGGTCGACTACAACCGCGCGGGCATCCCGCTGGTGGAGATCGTCACCAAGCCGATCCCGGCGACCGGCGACAAGGCCCCGCTGGTCGCGCGGGCCTACGCGACGGAACTGCGCGAGCTGGTGCGCTCCCTGGGTGTTTCGGACGTCCGCATGGAGCAGGGCTCGATGCGCTGCGACGTGAACGTCTCGCTGATGCCGCGCGGCGCCTCCGAATGGGGGACGCGCACGGAGACCAAGAACGTCAACTCGCTGCGCTCGGTCGAGCGGTCGGTGCGGCACGAGATCGAGCGCCAGGCCGCCCTCCTGGACGCGGGCGTCCGCATCATCCAGGAGACCCGCCACTTCCACGAGGACACCGGCACCACGACCGGCGGCCGCAGCAAGGAAGAGGCGCAGGACTACCGGTACTTCCCCGAGCCCGACCTGATCCCGATGGCCCCGACCCGCGCGTGGGTCGAGGAGCTGCGGGCCGGGCTGCCCGAGCTTCCGGCGGCGCGGCGGGTGCGCGTCCAGAAGGAGTGGGGCCTGTCGGAGCTGGAGCTGCGCGACGTCGTCAACGCCGGGGCCCTCGACCTGATCGAGGAGACCATCGCGGCGGGCGCGGACGCGGCCTCGGCGCGCAAGTGGTGGATGAACGAGCTGTCGCGCAGCGCCGCCGAGCGGGGCGTGGAGCTGGCCGAGATGCCGATCGCCCCGGCGCAGGTCGCGCGGATCCAGGCGATGATCACCGCCGGTGAGCTCAACGACAAGCTGGCCCGCCAGGTGTTCAAGGGCGTGCTGGCCGGAGAGGGCACCCCGGACGAGGTCGTCGAGGCCCGGGGTCTGAAGGTCGTCAGCGACGACGGCGAGCTGGCCTCGGTGATCGACCAGGTCATCGCCGACAACGCCGACGTCGCCGACAAGATCCGCGCGGGCAAGGTCGCCGCCGCGGGCGCCCTCGTCGGCGCGGTGATGAAGGCCACCCGAGGCCAGGCCGACGCGGGCCGCGCCCGCGAACTCATCCTGGAGAAGCTCGGCGCCTCCTGAACGCGGGACGGGGCCGCGACGATCGTCGTGGCCCCGTTTTTCGGACATGGTGTTATCGTCCCGGACGTGAACAGGATCATCGCGACGTCGACGGCGGTCACCGTGCTCTGCTTCGGGCTTTCCGCGTGCAACGGTGACGATGGCAAGAAGGACGCCAAGAGCCCGGGCGCGTCGAGCGCCGCGGTGACGCCCGCGTCGTCCACCTCGCCGACCTCGCCGACCTCGGCACCGACGTCGGCCGCTCCCGTGGAGCCGTCGGCATCCCCGACGCCCGCGGCCAAGCCCACCGACAATTCGACCGTCGTCCTCATCGAACCGGGTGGGAAGCGCTGGACCCGCAAGAAGATGATCAAGATGGCCATGCAGATGGGCATGGTCATGGGGTCGAAGCTGCCGGCGAATTTCTGCGCCAAGTCCTACAAGGAGAGCGTCGCGCGCAACGCCAAGTTCCCGGCCGGACGGGAGGGGTTCATGAGCGCCTGCCAGGAGGGCATCGACCTCGGCCGCTGATCAGCTCAGCGGCAGGACGAGGATGCGGTCGTCGCCCGGTTTGGGCTCGCCCCGGCCGTCGTGGTTGCTGGTGGTGATCCACAGTGCCTTGCCGTCCGGGGTGCGGACGGCGGTGCGCAGCCGTCCGTAGCGGCCTTCGAAGTGCGCGACGGGACGTCCCGCCTTGCCCTGGGCGTCGAGTGGGACCTGCCAGAGGCGGCGGCCGCGCAGGCCGACCGCCCACAGCGACCCGGCGGCGTAGGCCAGCCCGGACGGGGACGCCTGGTCGGTGCTCCAGGTGAGGAGTGGGTCGGTGAACTCGGGTTTCCCGCCCGCGCCCTCGACCTTGGGCCAGCCGTAGTTGCGGCCCTTCTCGATGTGGTTGATCTCGTCGAGGCGGTCCTGGCCGAACTCGGTGGCGTACATCCGGCCGCCGTCGTCCCAGGCGAGGCCCTGGACGTTGCGGTGCCCGTAACTCCACACGCGCGACCCGAACGGGTTGCCGGGGGCGGGGGAGCCGTCGGGCGTCACCCGGAGGATCTTGCCGCCGAGCGAGCCGCGGTCCTGCGCGAGCTCGGTGCGGTAGACCTCGCCGGTGGCGATGTAGAGCAGCTTGTCCGGGCCGAAGGCCAGCCGTCCGCCGTTGTGGTTGGCGCCCTTGGGGATGCCGGTGACGATCGGCTGGAGCTTGCCGGGGCCGTCCTCGTAGCGGAAGCGCACCACGCGGTTGTCGTCGCCGGCGGTGAAGTGCAGGTAGACGAGCCGGTCCTGCGCGAAAGCGGGGGAGACGGCGACGCCGAGCAGGCCGCCCTCGCTCTCGGCGACCACTCCGGGCACCTTGCCGAGCGTGGTGACCTTGCCCTGCGGTGTGACGCGCTTGAGCCGCGCGCTGTCGCGTTCGGTGACGAGCGCGTCCCCGCCGGGCAGGAACGCCACGCCCCACGGGACGCTCAGCCCGGTCGCCACGTCCTTCGGGGCGCCCGGCCCGGACGTCGCCGTCGTACTCGCCGGGGGCGGGGTCAGCGGCCCGCCCTCGGTGTCGCCCGACGAGCACGCCGCCGCGACCAGGACCGCGCCCGCGATGATGGCCTGCTGTCTCATGGGGACCTCCGCGTCCAGTAATACGGACGCGGCACTCCGACCGTTCCGTTTGTTGCGAAGCTTTTACGATCAGCCACAAGCGGACACATGGCGCCGACGGCCGTGGCGTGAAATACACCTCATATGACCATCCAGCAACCGCTTTCCCGGCCCCCCGAGCCGTCTCCCGGAAACCGGACGATTCCCCTTCTACGTGGGCGTTCACGGACGTCGTGCCCGCGCTCGCCGACCGTCCGGCACGCTTTGTCGCCGGGGGGACGCCGGTCCTCAATCACTCCGTGACCTACGGAACGTACATTGAGCATCACGGTGATCCCGCACTGCAGCAACGTCGCTGAGCCACGGCTTGCGCAGCTCCTGCGCTCGCCGTCGCCCTGGCGCTTACCCCGCGCAGGGCACCAACCACCACCGGCCGGGCGTTATCCCAGCGGTCGGCGACGATCGAGCACCCACGTTCCACGGCGCAGCGCGGCGCGGTGCGGCGTTCCGAGGGGCCCACGGCCCCGCATCCATGAAGGGACACGGCGCGATGGGCGGCGTTAACGCCAGGTCGGCGACACTGCGGATGCCTCCGCGGGTCATGCCGGTCGGCCTGGTCGCGGTCGTCGGCGTCCTCTACGCCGTCGGTTCCCTCGCGGGCTGGGGAGGCACCGCCTTCATCGCCTGGGCCGAGGCCGCGGCGGCCGGGGTGGCCGCCGCCTCGTTGTTCCTCGCGTCCCGGCTCCCGGCCGGGGTCGCGGTCGCCGAAACCGGCGGCGCGACCGTCTGGCGGGCCTCGTGGCGCTGGTTCGGGATCGCCGCGTCCTGCTGGTTCGCGGGCGCCGTCGGCAGCGCGGTGACCGCTACGGTCAACAGCCGCAGCGCGCTGTCGCTGTCGGTGGCCGACCTGTTCTACCTGGCCGCGATGGTCTCCCTGCTGACGGGCCTGGTCGTCCCGATCAAACCGCCCAGAAGCGTGAGCACCTGGCTCCGCTACGCCGCCGACACGTTCATCTGTGTGTGCGCGCTGTTCGTCCTGGCGTGGGTGACGCTGTTCAGCAACCTCTACCACCGGTCGGGGCAGTCGCCCTCGGAATTCTCGCTGGAGCTGCTGTACCCCCTGATGGACGTCGTCATGGTGTGCGCGGCCCTGCCGTTCGTGCTCGGCGCCGTGCACGGCCACCGGCGTCCCGCCTGGATGGGGTACGGCGCCCTGGTCGCCTTCGCGGTGGCCGACCTGGTCACCACGGTCGTGCGGCTGCGGGGCGGTGCCCCGGTCGACGACCCCGCCGACATCTTCCGGCTCGGGGGGCTGCTGCTCCTGCTCCTGGTCCCCTGGACCGGACGGGACGCCCGCGCCGCCGACGACGAGGAGGAGTACGGCCGCCTGCTCGGCCCCGGCATCGCGCCCGCGGCGGTCGCGGCCGCCGCCGCGCTCTTCCTGGCGGGCAACTCGCTGACCGCCGCCCACGGCCTCGAGCCCGTCGTCTCGGTCATCGCCGGGGCGGCGACGCTGGTGCTGCTGGCGCGGCTGGCCGGGCTCGTCCGCGAGAACGAGGCGCTGCGCCGCGCCGTCCAGACCGGCCAGGACCACTTCCGCGCCCTGTCGGAGAGCATCAACGACGCGGTGCTGATCTGCGACCTCGACGCGGTCGTGCAGTACGCCAGCGCGGGCGCGCTGCGCACCTACCGCTACGACGCCGACGAGCTGCTCGGCCGTCCGCTGGACGAGATCGTCCACCCCGAAGACCTGCCGCACGTCCGCGCGGTGTTCTCCGAGTTCGCGGCCGGGGGATCGGCCGACCCGCTCAATGACGACCCGGAGGTCGACGACATCCCCGCCGGTCAGGAGCCGACGCTGCGGCTGTCGTGCCGGATCCGCGCCGCCGACGGCACCTGGCTGCCCACCGAGTCGACGATCTCGCGCTACAGCGGGACGGGCGAGGCCCCCGGACGCGTGCTGGTGACCACGCGCGACCTCAGCGAGCAGGCCGCGCTGCAACGCCAGGTCGCGCATCTGACCTTCCACGACGGCCTCACCGGCCTGCCCAACCGGGCCTACTTCGAGGAGCGCACCCGCGAGGTGCTGTGCCGCGGGCGGCAGGGCGGCACGGTCGCGGTCCTGTTCGTCGACATCGACGGGTTCACCGCCGTGAACGACTCGGCGGGCCACGCCGCGGGCGACCAGGTGCTGGCCCAGGCCGCCCGGCGGCTGCGCGGCACCGTCCAGGCCGACGACACGGTCGCGCGCTGGGGCGGGGACGAGTTCTCCGTGCTGGTCCAGCTCCCGGCCGACGCGCAGGGCGAGGCGGGCACCGCGGTGGAGCTGGCCGAGCGGCTGCTGCGGGTGCTCTCGGTCGAGCCGTACCGCGTCGGCACCAAGGGCATCGTGCTCACCGCCAGCGTCGGCATCGCCTTCGCCGGCGAGCAGGACCCGGACGGCGACGCCGACTACGCGGCCGACGGGGTGCGGGCGCAGCGCCGCCACGCGGCCGACCTCATCCGCAACGGCGACCTGGCGATGGCACGCGCCAAGGAGCTCGGCGGCGGACGGGTCGAGGTGTTCGCCCCGCACATGCACGCCGACGTCGTGCGGCGGCTGGAGCTCGGCAGCGACCTGCAACGCGCGCTGGCCGAGGAGCAGTTCGCCGTGGAGTTCCAGCCCGTGGTCGAGCTGGGCACCTCGCGCGTGACCGGTGTCGAGGCGCTGGTGCGCTGGTTCCGGGGCAGCGAGTCGGTGCCGCCGGAGGATTTCATCGGCCCGGCCGAGGAGTCCGGTCTGATGATCCCGCTGGGCGACTGGGTGCTGCGCGAGGCGTGCCGCGAGGTGGCGCGCTGGCGCGGCGACTCCTGGGAGGTGGGCCTGTCGGTCAACTTCACCGCCCGGCAGATCGCCGCCCCTCGGTTCGTGGAGTCGGTCGCGGCGGCCCTGGAGGAGACCGGGCTGCCGCCGCACGCCCTCACGCTGGAGGTCAAGGAGGAGGTCCTGGTCGAGGACGCCGGTCAGAGCGTCGAGCGCCTGTCGGCCCTGCGCGACCTCGGCGTCCGGCTGGCGATCGACGACTTCGGCACCGGGTACGCCTCGCTGGCCTACCTGGGCCAGCTCCCGGTCGACATCATCAAGATCGACCCGTCGTTCGTGGCGGGGCTGGGCTCCGACGAGACCCTGTCGCTGCTGACGCGCACGATCGTCCGGCTGGGGCGCGAGCTCGGGCTGACGGTGGTGGCCGAGGGCATCGAGCGTCCCGAGCAGCTGGAGCTGCTGCGCGAGATGGGATGCCCGCGCGGCCAGGGCTATCTCGTCGCCAGGCCGATGGCGGCGGGACGGGTGGAGTCGCTGGTCCGCACCAACCTGACCGCCCATGCCGACGACCGGCCCGCGGCCATCGAGCTGCCCCTGGAAGAGGCGCCCGTGTCGGCGGGGTGACACGGCGTGGTCTCACACTGTGAGATAAACTGTCCAAGGATTTGACCGGGGGCGGGAAGTCCGCGAAAGTGGGCAGCGTGCAGAGCAGTCCCATCATCCTCGTAGTACTTGGTCGGCGCGCAGGCTGATCGAGTCTTCCCACCTGCGCGCGCCCCTCGACCGCCACCCGGCGGGCGGGGGTTTTTTGTTGGCCGAGTGACCTTCGAACCCACGGTTCCCAGGGATCGCCCGGTTTCAGGTATCGCAGACTTCTCCCCAAGGAATCAGGAACATGACGACCGAACGAATGACGGGAGCCCAGGCGCTGGTCCGAGCGCTGGAGAACGTCGGCGTCGACACCGTGTTCGGCATCCCGGGGGGCGCGATCCTCCCGGCCTACGACCCGATCTTCGACTCCAAGAAGCTGCGGCACATCCTGGTCCGGCACGAGCAGGGGGCCGGGCACGCCGCGCAGGGCTACGCGATGGTCACCGGCCGGGTCGGCGTCTGCATGGCCACCAGCGGCCCCGGCGCCACCAACCTGGTCACGCCGATCTCCGACGCCTACATGGACTCGGTGCCGATGGTGGCGATCACCGGGCAGGTGCCGAGCGCGTCGATCGGCACCGACGCCTTCCAGGAGGCCGACATCGCGGGCATCACGATGCCGATCACCAAGCACAACTTCCTGGTGACCGACGCCCGCGAGATCGGCCGGACGATCGCCGAGGCGTTCCACATCGCCTCGACCGGCCGTCCCGGTCCCGTCCTGGTCGACATCTCCAAGGACGCTCTGCAGGCCACCTTCGACTTCGAGTGGCCGGTCTCGATCCACCTGCCCGGCTACCGGCCGGTGACCAAGCCGCACTCCAAGCAGGTGCGCGAGGCCGCCCGGCTGCTGGTCGAGTCGTCCCGCCCGGTCCTGTACGTCGGCGGCGGCGTGCTGAAGGCGGGCGCCTCGTCCGAGCTGCGGGTGCTGGCCGAGCTGACCGGCGCGCCGGTCGTCACGACGCTGATGGCCAAGGGCGCGCTGCCCGACAGCCACCGGCTGCACATGGGCATGCCGGGCATGCACGGCTCGGTCGGCGCGGTCGGCGCGCTGCAACGTTCCGACCTGCTGGTCGCCCTCGGCGCCCGCTTCGACGACCGGGTCACCGGCAAGCTGGACGGCTTCGCCCCGCTGGCCAAGATCGTCCACGCCGACATCGACCCGGCCGAGATCTCCAAGAACCGGCACGCCGACGTCCCGATCGTCGGCGACGCCCGCGAGGTCATCGCCGACCTGATCGTCGCCGTCCAGGCCGAGCACGCCTCCGGCCGCAAGGGCGACTACGAGGACTGGTGGCGCCAGCTGGACGCCTGGCGCGACACCTACCCGCTGGGCTACGACGCGCCGGACGACGGCTCGCTCTCGCCCCAGCAGGTCATCGAGCGGATCGGGCAGCTGGTCGGCCCGGACGCCTACTACGTCGCGGGCGTCGGCCAGCACCAGATGTGGGCCGCCCAGTTCATCAAGTACGAGCGGCCCGGCGCGTTCCTCAACTCCGGGGGAGCGGGCACGATGGGTTACGCCGTCCCCGCCGCGATGGGCGCCAAGGTCGGCGCGCCCGACACCCAGGTCTGGGCGATCGACGGCGACGGGTGCTTCCAGATGACCAACCAGGAGCTGGCGACCTGCGCGATCGAGGGCATCCCCGTCAAGATCGCGGTGATCAACAACGGCAACCTCGGCATGGTCAGGCAGTGGCAGACGCTCTTCTACAACGAGCGCTACTCCAACACCAATCTGCACTCGCGGCGCATCCCCGACTTCGTGAAGCTCGCCGAGGCCTATGGCTGCGTCGGCCTGCGCTGCGACCGCGTCGAGGACGTCGACGCCACCATCGCCAAGGCGATGGAGATCAACGACGCGCCCGTGGTCATCGACTTCGTCGTCCACCACGACGCGATGGTCTGGCCGATGGTCGCCGCCGGAACCACCAACGACGACATCAAGATCGCCCGCGATCTGGCCCCCGACTTCGAGAACGGAGAGTGACCGCGATGAGCCAGCACACGCTTTCGGTGCTCGTGGAGAACAAGCCGGGCATCCTCGCGCGGGTCGCGGCGCTGTTCTCGCGGCGCGGTTTCAACATCGAGTCGCTCGCCGTGGGCACCACCGAGCACCCGGAGATCTCCCGGATGACGATCGTGGTCAACGTCGAGGACCTCCCGCTCGAACAGGTCACCAAGCAGCTCAACAAGCTGATCAACGTGCTCAAGATCGTCGAGCTGGACCCGTCGCTCGCCGTCCAGCGCGAGCTGGTGCTGGTCAAGGTGCGCGCCGACGCCGAGACCCGCTCGCAGGTCCTGGAGACCGTCCAGCTGTTCCGGGCCAAGGTCGTCGACGTGGCCCCGGACGCCGTCACCATCGAGGCCACCGGGAACCGCGACAAGCTCGACGCCCTGATCCGGGTCCTCGAACCGTTCGGCATCAGGGAACTGGTGCAGTCGGGCATGGTGGCCGTCGGCCGGGGCGCCCGCTCCATCACCGACCGCTCGCTGCGCGCCATCGAACGCAGCGCGTGAACGATCACTCCTCTCAACGAAACGAAAGGCAGCAGCAAGTGGCCGAGATGTTCTATGACGACGCCGCCGACCTGAGCGTGATCCAGGGACGCCATGTCGCCGTGATCGGATATGGCAGCCAGGGGCACGCGCACGCGCTGTCGCTGCGCGACTCCGGCGTCGACGTCCGCGTCGGCCTGCCCGAGGGCTCCAAGAGCCGCGAGAAGGCCGAGAACGAGGGGCTGCGCGTCCTGACCCCGGCCGAGGCGGCCGAGGAGGCCGACCTGATCATGATCCTGGCGCCGGACCACCTCCAGCGCGGGATCTACGAGAAGGACATCAAGCCCGCCCTGGTCGAGGGCGACGCGCTGTTCTTCGGCCACGGCCTCAACATCCGGTACGGGCTCATCGAGCCGCCGGAGGGCGTCACCGTCGCCATGGTCGCGCCGAAGGGCCCGGGCCACCTGGTCCGCCGCCAGTTCACCGCCGGACGCGGCGTCCCGGTGATCGTGGCCGTGGAGAGCGACCCGACCGGCGACGGCTGGCCGCTGGCGCTGTCCTACGCCAAGGCCATCGGCGGCCTGCGCGCGGGCGGCATCAAGACCACCTTCACCGAGGAGACCGAGACCGACCTGTTCGGCGAGCAGGCCGTGCTGTGCGGCGGGCTCTCCGAGCTGATCAAGACCGGGTTCGAGGTGCTGATCGAGGCCGGGTACCAGCCCGAGGTGGCCTACTTCGAGTGCCTGCACGAGGTGAAGCTGATCGTCGACCTCATGTACGAGGGCGGCATCTCCAAGATGTACTGGTCGGTGTCCGACACCGCCGAGTACGGCGGCTACACCCGCGGCTCGCGCCTGGTGAACGCCGACACCAAGGCCGAGATGAAGAAGATCCTGGGCGAGATCCAGTCCGGCCAGTTCGCCAAGGAGCTGGTGGACGAGTTCGACGGCGGCCAGGTCCAGTTCGGCAAGTACCGCGCCGAGCTGGCCGAGCACCCGATCGAGAAGACCGGCGCCAAGCTCCGCCCGATGATGAGCTGGCTCAACGACTGACCCGAGCCGACCACCCGACGCCGCCGTCCCGCCACCGGGACGGCGGCGCGCGGCGTCTCAGCGGGTGAGGCGGCGTCTGATCTTGGTGCGGAGTGGGGCGGGGCAGGGGCCGTGTTCGACGAGCACCGCTAGATGGCCGCCCCGGGTGAAGTAGATGCTGGCCTCGTCTCCGCCGTCGAGCGTGCGGCGCTGCGGCTCGTCGCCGACCTTGGCCGAGCGGACGGTGCCGAAGCGCGCCTCGCGCCGGACGCCCAGCGCCTGCGCCGCCACGTGCACGTCCCATCGGCCGGGGCCCGGGACGGTCAGATCGGCCCACGCCTCGAACGCGTCGCCCTCGGTCTCGGCGGCGAACCGGTGTTCCACGCGCGACTCGCGCTCGCGCAGGATCACCTCGATCTCGGTCAGCCGGGCCTGGATCCGCTCGATGGCGGCCCGGCCGCGGATCCTGACCCTCTTCGACTGCCACGACACCGCGTCCAGCCGGTGCTCGACGCCGACCTCGCCGGTGATGTCGGCGTCCTGCCGGGGGACGCCGCGCAGGTAGGGGTGCATCGCGTAGACGCGACCGCCGACGACCACGGCCCCGGCGGGGGCGCCGTCCACCTCGTCGCGGATCAGCCGTTCCAGCTCGTCGCGCAGGCCGTGCTGGATGCAGAAGGCGCGCAGCCGGAACGCGGCGGGCAGCGCGGCGCGGATCTCCTCGTCGAGGCCGTCCTCGCCGATCAGGCGCCGGGTGCCCTCGACGAGCCGCTCGCGCCGCGCCGGGTCCAGCTCGAGGAACCGGCCGTCGTACACGCGCAGCACGTCGCGCACGACGCTGGTCGCAGACTCGGTGGTCACGGGTACTCCTGTCGGGGCGGGGACAACGGTTACGGTAAGGCCCCGAAAGATCGCCCAGGGTCATCTCGGGACCGCGTGTCTCCGCGATGCATACTCGGTATTGCCTAACGGATACTCGGTATGCATACTTGGTAGGTATGTCGATCCGTCATGGACTCCTCGCACTGCTCAGCCAGGGGCCGCGCTATGGCTACCAGCTTCGTGCCGAGTTCGAGTCGTCCACCGGGGCCACCTGGCCCCTCAACATCGGTCAGGTCTACACGACCCTCTCCCGGCTCGAACGCGACGAGCTGGTCACCCGCGTCGGGGCCGACGACGAGGGCCGCTTCGTCTACCGGATCACCGCCGAGGGCGAGCGGGACGTGCGGCGCTGGTTCACCACCCCCATCGCCCGCACCGACCGTCCGCGCGACGAGCTGGCCATCAAGCTCGCGATGGCGGTCACCACGCCGGGCGTGGACGTGACCCAGGTCGTCCAGACCCAGCGGTCGGCCACGCTCCGCTCGCTCCAGGACCTCACCCGCCTGAAGGCCGACTCGCCGACCATCCCGGCCGACCCGGGCGACCGCGCCTGGCGGCTGGTGCTGGAGTCGATGATCTTCCAGGCGGAGGCCGAGGTCCGCTGGCTCGACCATTGCGAGGCGTTCGTCGTCCGGGCGGAGCGCGAGGCGCCCGTATCCGAACCCGCCGCCGACCCGGCCCCCGAGCGGCAGACCACGAAGGAGGGACGCCGATGAGCGTTCTGGCCATGCACGCCGTCTCCCGCGACCACGGCGCGGGCGCCGCCCTCGTGCACGCCCTGCGCGAGGTCACGCTCAGCGTCGCGGCGGGCGAGTTCGTCGCCGTCATGGGCCCGTCCGGCTCCGGCAAGTCGACCCTGCTGACGCTGGCCGGGGGCCTGGACACGCCCACCTCGGGGCAGATCCTGGTCGAGGACGCCGACCTCGGCTCGCTCGGCGCCGCCGGGCGCTCGGCCCTGCGCCGCCGCAGCATCGGCTACGTCTTCCAGGACCTCAACCTCATCCCGAGCCTGACCGCGGCCGAGAACGTCATGCTGCCGCGCGAGCTGGACGGTGCCCGGGTCCGCCAGGCCCGCCGCGAGGCCGCGCACGCCCTCCAGGAGGTCGGCGTCGGCGAACTCGCCGACCGGTACCCCGACGAGATGTCCGGCGGCCAGCAGCAGCGCGTCGCCATCGCCCGCGCCCTGGTGGGCGAGCGCCGCCTGGTGCTGGCCGACGAGCCGACCGGCGCGCTGGACAGCCAGACCGGCGAGGACGTCATGCGCGTCCTGCGGGCCCGGTGCGACGCGGGCGCC
Source organism: Spirillospora sp. CA-294931 (assembly GCF_050946795.1). Classification (GTDB taxonomy): domain Bacteria; phylum Actinomycetota; class Actinomycetes; order Streptosporangiales; family Streptosporangiaceae; genus Spirillospora. The sequence goes on along the minus strand of NZ_CP192006.1, from coordinate 6,905,464 downwards.
GCCTGCCTCATGGTCACCCACGAGTCCCGCCACGCCGCCTGGGCCGACCGCGTCGTCTTCCTGCGCGACGGCCTCGTGATCGACGCGACCGCGCCCCGCACCGGCCCCGAGGCCCTTCTGCAGGAGGCGCCGTGACCGGCGGGTTCCGCGTGGCGCTGCGGATCGCCCGGCGCGACGCCCTGCGCTCCAAGGGCCGCACGGCCCTGGTCGTCTGCATGATCGGCCTGCCGATCGCCGCCATCGTCGCGGCCTCGGTCCTGTGGCGGACCAGCGAGTGGTCCGTCAAGGAGTCGCTGAGCAACGAGATCGGCACGGCCGACGCCCGGATCCGCGGCGACGCCCGGGCGCCGGTCAAGCAGGACCCCCTCGAGCAGGCCACGGCGGGGTTCACCCCGGCCGCCGACGAGAAGCCCTGGACGACCGAGGAGGTCACCCGGAAGATCACCGAGAAGTACGGCCGGGGCGCGCGGGTCGTCCCGCTGTTCCGGGGCGAGACGGCCGCGATCAAGACGGAACGGGGCTACCTTGAGGCGGCCCTCACCCAGACGGACCTGCGCGATCCGCTCGTCCGGGGCATCCTGCGCGTCACCGAAGGGCGGGCACCGTCCTCGCCGGACGAGGTCGCGCTCTCCCCGCTCTTCCGCGATCGCGGCTTCGCGGTCGGGTCCATGGCGCAGATCGATCGCGAGGGCACCCGCAAGAAGGTCGTCGGATACGCCGAGGACCCCCGCCAGCCGGGCGACAGTGTCGCGGTCGTCCTCCCCGGCGCCGTCCCGGCCTCGCCGTCCACCTCCACGACGAGCTGGCTCGTCGGCGTCGGCAAGCCGGTCACCTGGCCGGACGTGATGGAGTTCAACAAATCGGGGCTGACGGCCCTCTCGCGCGCCGTGGTGAACGACCCGCCGCCGGCGAGCCAGATCCCGCCCGGCAGCCCGGGCGGGGGGGACACGGGCCCCGCGAGCACCAGCACGGCGATCGCCGCCATGATCGTCGCGATGGTCGTCCTCGAGGTCGTCCTGCTGGCCGGGCCGGCCTTCGCGGTCGGCATGCGCCGGCAGCGGCGCCAGCTGGCGCTGGTGGCGGCGTCCGGTGGCACGGCCGGGCAGCTCAGGGCCGTGGTGCTCGCCGGTGGCGTGGTGCTCGGCGGCGTCGCGGCCGTGGGCGGCGCCGTCCTCGGGGTCGGCGGCGCGGCGCTGGCGCTGCCGTTCATCGAGCGGGCGACCGACCGGATGGCCGGGCCGTTCGAGGTGCCCTGGCTCGCCGTCCTGGTCACGATGGCCCTCGGCGCCGTCAGCGGGTTGCTGGCGGCCTACGTCCCGGCCCGGCAGGCCGCGCGGATGAACGTCGTCGCGGCGCTCGGGGGCCGCCGCGAACAGGGCCGATCGCCGCGCGGCTGGCCGATCGCCGGTGGCGTCCTCGTCGTGGGCGGGGCGCTGCTCAGCCTGGTCGGCGTGCGGATGATGCGCGAGTTCGGCGCCGCGTTCGGCACGATCGCGATCATCGTGGGCTGCGTGATGATCGGACCGTGGGTCGTCGGAACGGCGGCGCGCGGCGCGCGCTGGCTGCCGCTCTCGACCCGGCTCGCGGTGCGCGACGCCGCCCGTAATCGGGGGCGGGCGGCGCCCGTCGTCGCCGCGATCATGGCGGCGGTGGCCGGGATCACGGTGCTGGCCATCGCCAACGCCAGCGACTTCGAGGAGAGGCGGCGCGACTACCGGACGCGGATGCCCATGGGGTCCGCGCTGATCCAGGCTCCGCAGGACGTGGCCGAGGCGGCGGGCAGGGCCGTGCGCGGCGAGCTTCCCGGCGTCCGGGTGGTCGACCTGCGCGCCCTGCCGGGCGACTACTCCGAATGCCGGCACCGCGACACCACCAAGTGCCCGTCGGTGAGCTTCGCCGGCGTGGGGCAGACGGACCAGGCGAGCCCGGTTCCGGCCGGATCCACCGGAGAAGGCAACAGAGCCGAGAACGAGTTCACCCTCGACAAGGTGGTCGGCGGTCCGGCCGAGGCCAGGCTCCTGCTCGGACGCGACGACGCCCGCGTCACCGAGGCCCTCGCGGCGGGGAAGATCGTGCTCTTCCGGAAGACGCCGCTCCCGGCGGGTACCGTCGACGCCCGGGTGACGGTGTGGCAGAACGACGCGCAGAAGACCCTGCGCACGGTGAAGGCCCTCCCGGCGGTCTCCGTCTCCGGGACGTCCTATGTGGGCGCGCTGGTGCCCCCGAAGGCCGCGGCGAAGATCGGGCTGCCCGTCCGGACGGTCGCCTACGGCGTCGACCGGGCCGACCACCGGGTCACCAAGGACGAGCAGGCCCGGGTGACCGAGCGCATCGCCGGGCTGACCCCCTTCGAGGACCAGGTCTACGTCGAGCGCGGGTTCACCAGCTCGAACGGGACGATCCCGCTCGTCCTCGCGCTGGCCGGGGGCGCCATGGCACTGGGCGGTTCGCTGATCGCCACGGGCCTGTCAGCGGCCGACTCCCGTCCCGACCTGGCGACACTGGCGGCGATCGGCGCCAGGCCGAGAACCAGGCGCCTGCTCATGATGGGCCAGGCGGCCTTCATCGCCGTCCTGGGCTGCTGGCTCGGCATAGCCGCAGGTTTCATCCCCGGCCTGGCCGTGGCGCGTCCCCTCACCCTGGACGATGGGGAGAAGGGCTCGCCGATCGTCGTCATCCCCTGGTCCACCCTCGGGCTGATCGCGATCGTGATCCCGCTGGTGGCGGCGCTGGCCGCCGCGCTGTTCACCCGCTCCAGGCTCCCGATGGTCCGCCGGACGGCTCCCTGACGGCACCGGCGGGTCTCGTCCGCCGCTGACGAGACCCGCCGGACGCTCCCGGCGAACGGCGTGCGTGGCGGGGGCGTGCGTGGCGGGGGGCGTGCCCGCCACGCGCGTCAGGGGGTGCCTCGGGGGAGTGCCTCCCACCGGTAAACTCCGGCCACGTGGCTCAGACTGCGACGGTGGGACGGGTGACGGAGACGACCGGCTCCCGTACGGCGCGGTGGCGGCCCCCCATGCCCCTGGTGGGCATGGTCGCCGTGATGGCGGTCGTGTACGCGGCCTACACGCTGCTGCGGCTGCGGGCGTTCCGGGCGACCACCTACGACCTGGTGATCTTCGACCAGGCGGTGCGGTCGTACAGCCGGTTCGATCTGCCCGTGGCGATGGTGAAGGGCGTGCACAACGGGTTCGGGCCCGACTTCAACGTGCTGGGCGACCACTTCTCGCCGATCCTGGTGCTGCTGGCGCCGCTGTACTGGATCCACGACGGTCCCGGGACCCTCCTGGTGGCGCAGGCGGTGCTGCTGGCGCTGGCGTCCCTGCTGATCTGGCGCTACACCGAGCGGCGCCTTGGCGCGCAGGCGGCGTACTGCGCGGTGGGGGCCTACGCCGTCTCGTGGCCGATCGCCGAGGCGCTCAACTTCGACTTCCACGAGGTCGCCTTCATCCCGCTGCTGACCGCGCTGATCGTCGAGCGGTACGACGCCGGACGGCGCGGGCACGCGGTCCTGGCGGCGTGCGTGCTGCTGCTGGTCAAGGAGGACATGGGGCTGTTCCTCGTGGGGTTCGGCGTGTACCTGCTGACACTCAGGGGCCAGCGCCGGGTGGGAGCGGCGTTCATCGGGGGCGGCCTGGCCGCCGCGTGGATCAGCTCCCGCGTCCTGATCGCCGCGTTCGGCGGCGACAACGACTACTACTGGGCCTACGGCTCGCTCGGCGACGACCTCCCGGACGCGGCCGTGTACTGCCTGACCCATCCGTGGGCGGTGCTGGAGGCGTTCGCCTCGCCCGCCACCAAGCTCGACACGCTGGTGCTGCTCGTCCTGCCGCTGATGGTGCTGCCGCTGATGTCGCCGCTGACCCTGGCCGTGCTGCCGCTGCTCGCCGAGCGCATGATGGCCGACCGCTTCGGCAACTGGTGGGAGCCGCGCTACCACTACAACGCGTTCATCATCGCGGTGCTGGTCATGGCGGCGGTGGACGGCGCCGTCCGGCTGCGGCGGTTCGAACCGGCCCGGAGGCTGGCCCGGGCCCGCTGGGGCCGATTGCGCGGACGGACGCTGCCCGCGCTGGCGATCATGCTCGGGATGCTGGCGACCGTCCCGTTCTTCTCGTTCGGCGAGCTGGCCGAGCCGGGGCTCTACCGGGAGGGCGAGCGCGACCGGGCCGCGGCGCGCGCGGTCGCCGCGATCCCCGACGGCGCGCTGGTGGAGTCGGTGAACCAGATCGGGCCCGCGCTGTCGCCCCGGGCGCGGGTGCTGCTCTGGGACCGCCGGGCGCGGGAGGCGCCGTGGGTGGTCGCCGACGTCCGCAAGCACGCCTTCCCGTTCACCACCGTGGACGAGCAGCGGCAACGCGTGACGTGGCTGCTCGGACGGGGGTACCGGGCGGTGTTCCAGGCGGCGGGTTACGTGGTTCTCCACCGTCCGGGCCCCGACCCTTGGTGATTTTCCGGCGCCGAGCTGGACGAGATGTCCAGTAAGGTTCCTCGCCAGGATGGGTCAGAAAGTCGGTGAAGGTGGGTAGGTCAAGAATTGACCTACCAATTTCGCGACCTTTGACCGATACTTGAACAAAGCCGCAACGGGCCGCGGCGAGCCCAGCGCACCAGTGCAAACACTCATCGTGACCGTGCCCCGAAGCGGCGGTGGGGCGGAGTATTCATGAGTGCCGAACGTCTGCATTGGAGGAGCCGGGACACCACAGCAGGGACGGCGGAATTTATCCCCCGTCCGGCAATCTCGTCGGCAGGTAATTCACCTATCGCGAATGCGTTTGCATGGGTGGAAAATGGCGGGGAGACGTGAGGTGGGCCCGGCATCGGAGCGGCTCGTCCAGCGGTGGGAGACCTGCGGACGCGCCTGGATCGCCGTACTGCGGCATGTGTGGTCGGCCGGAGAGGCCGGCATGGTGGAGCGCGGGGCCATCATCGAGGGACCCCCGATCCTGTTCGAGATCGCGTCGCTGAGCTGGGAGGATCCGATCCTCCGCGAGCACGGCGACCGGTCGCTGATCGTCCGGTGGGCCGAGGACCGGCCGCGCGGCGGAGGGCCGCGCGGCGAGTACCGGGCGCGCCTGCGCGATCTCAACGGCGTGGACCAGTTGCGCTGGGTGGCGGACCTGCTGAGGGCCCGGCCGTGGACCACCAGCGCCTGGATCTCGCTGACGGTCCCGGGCGATACCGCGGAGGCGATGCCGTACCTGACGGCGTTGTCGTTCCGCATCCGGAGCTATCAGCTGATCATGACGGCGATGTTCCGCTCGCAGAACATCCACCGGTCGTACCTGTCCTACATCCCCCTGCGCGACGTCCAGTTGGAGGTCGCCGAGCAGCTGGGGCTGCCGGCCGGGCCGATGCGGGTGTTCGTCGACGTCCCGCATGTCGAGGTCGCCGACGCCGACCGGGTCGCCACCATCCTCGCCGCCATCCCCGAGCCGAACGCCGCCTGAGACCGGGTGCCCCCACCCGGTCCCGGGCGGCGGCCCCGGGGGCCTCGTCACGTTGTGATCACGGTCACCGCCCAGGTCATGGCCTATTTCAGACTAAATTGGTAGGTTATGTCCACTATTCCCCTCGACCCCAAGGGAGAGACATATGCGCATCACCAGTGCGCGGGCCGCCGTGGCGGTCGCGGCGGCGGGCGCCGCCGGAGGGCTGCTGCTCGGCGGCGGCCAGGTCGCCGCCATCGCCGGAACCCCGGGCGGCGGCGGCCCGGGAGCGCCGGGTGCGGGCGACGCCTACTTCCCCCAGTACGGCAACGGAGGCTACGACGTCTCCCACTACAGCTTGGACCTGAAGTACCAGCCCAAAACCGACGCTCTTTCGGGTACCACCACGATCAAGGTCAAGGCTACACAGAACCTCTCCCGGTTCAACCTCGACTTCGCGCTCAAGGTCGCCTCGGTCACCGTGAACGGCCGCCCGGCCCGGCACACGACGTCCGGCGCCCACGAGCTGGTCATCACACCGGCCAAGGCCCTGCGCAAGGGTCAGGGCGCCGTCGTGGTGGTGAAGTACAGCGGCGTCCCGTCCACGGTGAAGGTCAACGGTCTCAGCGGCTGGCAGCGGACGCCGGACGGCGCCGTCGCGGCCAACGAGCCCGAGAGCGCCTGGTGGTGGTTCCCCAGCAACGACCACCCCACCGACAAGGCCACCTACGACGTCTCCGTGGCCGTCCCGGCGGGCAACCAGGTGATCAGCAACGGGCGTCCGACCAAGACCCGCAAGTCGGGGAACTGGGTGCGCTACGGCTGGCGCGAGAACAGCCCGCAGGCCACCTACCTGGCCACGCTCGCCGTCGGGAAGTTCGACCTGGAGAAGTCCAGGACGAAGACGGGGCTGCCGGTCCTCAACTACTACAGCAAGTCCCTCCCGGCCGACGTCCGCAAGAACGCCAAGGCCAGCCTGGACAAGACCGCCTCCGTCATCGAGTGGCAGAGCAAGGTCTTCGGGCCCTACCCGTTCAGCAGCGCGGGCGGCTACGTCCCCAACGTCGAGGCGGGCTACGCGCTGGAGACCCAGACCCGCCCCTTCTACAGCCCGCGCTTCTTCCTGAACCGCCCCAACGTGGACGTCGTCGTGCACGAGCTGGCCCACCAGTGGTTCGGCGACAGCGTGTCGGTCAAGAGCTGGCGCGACATCTGGCTGAACGAGGGCTTCGCGTCCTACGCCGAGTGGCTCTACTCCGAGCAGCACGGCGGCGACTCGGCCCAGAAGATCGCCGAGGCCACCTACGCCCAGTACCCGGCCGACAACAAGTTCTGGCAGGTCAAGCCCGGCGACCCGGGCTCGGCGAACGTGTTCCACGGCGCCGTCTACGACCGCGGCGCGCTGGCCGTCCACGCGCTGCGCAAGGAGGTCGGCGACGCCGCCTTCTTCAAGATCGTCAAGGGCTGGACCGCCGCCAAGCGCGGCACCCACGCCACGATCGAGGAGTTCGTCGCCCACGCCGAGCGCGTCTCGGGCAAGCAGCTGGACGAGGTCGTCAAGACCTGGCTCTTCACCGCCGGACGCCCCGCCAAGGCCCCCGGCCGCTGAGCGATCTCCGCGGCGGCCACGGCCGCTGAGCCGCCTTCACGACGGCCCCGGCACGGGAACGTGCCGGGGCCGTCCCGCAGGTGACACGGGTATACCGGCAGGTCCGCGAAGCCAGGGGGCCGCGCGGGATAGACTCGGGCAACGGGGCCGAGCGCACGACGAGGTGGACTCGCGACTTCTCCGCACATCACCCGAACGCACCACCGACTTCCAAAGGACTCTTCCTTGAGTAAGCCTGTCGTCCTCGTCGCAGAAGAACTCTCTCCGGCCGGCGTCGCCGTGCTCGAATCCGACTTCGAAGTGCGCCATGTCGACGGCTCCGACCGCGCGCTGCTGCTGCCCGCCCTCGCCGACGTCGACGCCCTGATCGTGCGGAGCGCCACCAAGGTCAACGCCGAGGCGCTCCAGCACGCCAAGAAGCTGCGCGTCGTCGCACGCGCCGGAGTGGGCCTCGACAACGTCGACGTGGAGGCCGCCACCAAGGCCGGCGTCATGGTCGTCAACGCGCCCACGTCCAACATCGTCACCGCCGCCGAGCACGCGATCGCGCTGCTGCTGGCCACCGCCAGGAACGTTCCGCAGGGCCACGGCGCGCTCAAGCAGGGCGAGTGGAAGCGCTCCAAGTACACCGGCGTCGAGCTCCAGGGCAAGACCGTCGGCGTCCTCGGCCTGGGCCGCATCGGCGTGCTGGTCGCCCAGCGCCTGGCCGCGTTCGACATGAACGTGATCGCCTACGACCCCTACGTCCAGGCGGCCCGCGCCGCCCAGCTCGGCGTGAAGCTGGTCACCATCGACGAGCTGCTGGGCGAGAGCGACTTCATCACCGTCCACCTGCCCAAGACGCCCGAGACCCTCGGCCTCATCGGCGACCGCGAGCTCCAGCGCGTCAAGCCGTCCGTCCGCATCGTCAACGCCGCCCGCGGCGGCATCGTCGACGAGGAGGCCCTCGACCTGGCCCTCAAGGACGGCCGCGTCGCCGGCGCGGGCATCGACGTGTTCAGCACCGAGCCCTGCACCGACAGCCCGCTGTTCCACCACGACAACGTCGTGGTCACCCCGCACCTGGGCGCCAGCACTCACGAGGCGCAGGAGAAGGCCGGCACGCAGGTCGCCCGCTCGGTCAAGCTGGCCCTGTCCGGCGAGTTCGTGCCGGACGCGGTCAACGTCCAGGGCGGCGCGGTCGCCGAGGACGTCAAGCCCGGCCTGCCGCTGGCCGAGAAGCTCGGCCGCATCTTCACCGCGCTGGCGGGCGGCGTCCCCGTCCGGCTGGACGTCGTCGTCCGCGGCGAGATCGCCGAACACGACGTCAAGGTGCTGGAGCTGGCCGCGCTCAAGGGCGTCTTCGTCGACGTCATCGAGGAGACGGTGACCTTCGTCAACGCCCCCCTCCTGGCCCGCGACCGCGGCGTCGAGGTCACGCTCACCACCAGCGAGGACTCGCCCGACTGGCGCAACGTCGTCCAGGTCCGCGGCACGATGGCCGACGGCAGCGTCGTCTCGGTCTCCGGCACGCTCACCGGCCCCAAGCACATCGAGCGCATCATCGAGATCAACGGGTACGACATGGAACTCGTCCCGACCGCCCACATGGGCTACTTCTCCTACACCGACCGCCCCGGCATCGTCGGCGTCGTCGGGAAGCTCCTCGGCGACGCGGGCGTCAACATCGCCGGCATGCAGGTAGGCCGCGACGTCAAGGGCGGCAAGGCCCTCATCGCCCTCACCGTCGACTCCGCCATCCCGCCCCAGCTCGTCGAGGCCATCAAGACCGAGGTAGGCGCCGACATGGGCCGCCGCGTAGACCTAGAAGCCTGACCACCCACGAGGGGCGAGCGGCAAGAGCCACTCGCCCCTCAAAGGCAAGGCCCTCCGCCCCCACACCCCCTCCAGCCCAAACAGAGGGGTGAAACAACAGAGCCCCGGCACAAGGCCGGGGACTCAGGGGGCGTCTTCCTTGCTGCCTACAGGTCCAGTTCCGCCCGCTTCACGCGGCCGACAAGCTCGTAGAAGCTCTCGGGGGAGAGGTTGAGGTGTCCGGCGTCGGGGTCCTTGGAGTCCCGCACGCCAACCGCCGAGGTGAGTCGCGCCAACTCCACACAATCGGCCTGACCGGTGTCAGCGCTGCGGCTGGACTTTCTCCATTGGATCACTGGGGGACCTCGATCATCTCTTGGAGGCTCGCGCGGGTGGCCTCTGGCGAGAGTGCGCGCCCGCTGGTTCGATCAAACGCGACGGTGAGTCTACGCAGGTCGTCCATCTCGGTCACCAGTCTTCCACGCGCGGGGGTCTCGACAAACCCCACTTCCCGTTCTGCGGTGGAGAAGAGGTGGAACGCCCCTTCGAGTCCCACCTGTAGACCGGCGTCAACCGGGACCAGCCGGAGCGACACGTTGGGAAGATCCGCGATCTCGATGAGCTTCTCCACCTGTCCCGTGCGAAGGTGCGCCGGGACAACGACCAGGGCCACCTCCGACAGGAGAATCGATACGTAGGGAGCGTCCTCTCTAGTGAGTACGGCCTGTCTCTCTACGCGCTGTGTGACCTGCCCTTCGACGTCCGGCGTGCCTGCCATCGTGAACACGTCCCGCGCGTACTCGGGAGTCTGCAACAGGCCCGGAATGAACGCGACCCCGTTGATGCGGATCACGTTCGCGAGCGACTCGTACTCGACGACCGCCAAGAACTTCGCCGGGGCCTGCATGGTCTTGGCGTAGTGGTGAAGGGCCTCCAGTAACCCGCCCGTCTTCCACTCGGTATCGAGAGTCCGGAGCGCGTCAACGGGTGGATGGTTCCTCTGCGCCTCCCAATTCGAGACCGTCTTGTGGTCGGCGCCGACAAGGCTTCCGACGGCGGCCTGAGACGTCCGCTGCTGTTTGCGAAGTATCCGCAGTTGAACGGCCAGAAGAGCCCACAACCCGGTCAACGGGTCGATCGACTCTGCGGTACTCATGATCCACTCTCCGTGACTCTCGATTCCCTCGCGAGACGTAGCCAACGTAGTTCGAGGGGTGGACTCTTGTCCGTGAAAACGTGACGTCCGCCACAGAGTCAGGAGCAAGCACATGCCAGCCCCCGCGACCTCGAACCCTGATCCGCTGGAAGCACTTCGGGAGGAGTTCCCGGGCCACCGCGTGTGGCGGTCGATGCGTGGCGACGTTCCCGGTGAGTGGTGCGCGACGCTGCATGACCCGAAGGCGGGAGTCGATCCGACGCTCATGGAGCCCACAGCGGCCGAACTCCGCGAGCGGCTCCTCGCGGAACGAGAGCGCGCCAAGGCCCGCCTGGAAGTTCCAGCGCGGCATTAGGCCGATGTTCCGGCGATGACCCGAGGAATTCGCGCTACGACGGCAAGGCCCTCACTCTGCTCGGACAGCTGTGACGATCAGAGTTCCTACATGGTCGGCCAGCGGGGCTGGGTGCACGTTGGCGGTCACATCGATGAAGCCGTGCCCCTGCAAGATCTCCGCCCACATCTCGGGTTCGTACGCCCACCGGTACACCCAGACCTGCCGGCCGTCGAAGCCGTTGCCGTACATGCCCTGAATGCCGTAGCTCCCGGGGACGGCGGGCGCGTGGGCGAACACCAGCCGCCCACCTGGAGCCAGCCGGTCGAAGGCGACCGGCAACAATGTGTCGGGGTCGGTGAACCACAGTGCGCCCCAGATCGAGTAGATCGCGTCCCACCTCCGATCGGCGTGAGACAGGAACTCCACGACATCTCCGTGCGCAAAGCGGGCGCCTGCCAGGTGCCCCCATCGGCGGTGCGCGTGTTCGACCTGGAGCGCTGAGATGTCTATGCCGGTCGCGTCGATGCCCTTGGTGGCGAGCGCCGCGACGGCGTCGCCGCGACCGAAGCCGAGCTCCAGCGTGCTGGAGGGGCCTCCAAGGAGTTCGTCGCCGGGGCCATGCTCCGGATACTGGGTCCAGCCGAAGGCGGCCTTCAACGCGGCCTCCGCGGCGTCGTCGTGGTCGGCGACTCCGTCCGCGTAGTGGTCCCAGTAGGTGGGGATGTCGTGAATGTAGGGCATCGGCGGCGGCCTTGTGACGTCGGTGACAGAACCCGCGTCACGCTACTGCTAGCCCGGCTAGATCACGCCAACTCGCTCGGCCCGCACACTCACTACGGAGAAGGGCCGGGACCCTTCGGTCCCGGCCCCTTTTGTGGAGGCGTCAGTGGCAGTTGCTGCCCGGGTGGCAGGGACTGCACTTGGCGAAGTCGGCCTCCCACAACGGCCAGTCGATCGCGAACCCGGCGTCCTCGACCACCTCGGCGGTCCGGCGGACCGTGCCGTCGTGCTTGAACTCGACCGCCGGGACGTGGTGCAGGAATCCGCCGAAGTACCTGTCGCAGAACGCAGTGTAGTTGCGGGTGTCGAGGATGAATCCGTGCACGGCGGTGTCGACCAGCGGGCCGCACCCGATCTCCAGGTTCTGCCCCCAGGTCTCCATCGCGGTGATGAGGTAGGCGATCGCCTGCCCGAACATCCGCTCGGCGGTCACGGCGTCGAACGGGTGGTCGCGTACCAGGAGCTGGATCTGCCGTTCCCACACCTCGGGGGCGACGAACGAGCGAGGGTCACGCGGTCTGGACTGCTGGGTGGGGCTGGCGGTGGTGATGTCCATGGGTTCCTCCCTGTTGGGCGGGGATGACGTTGGCTTCACCGTCCGTCGATTGGGCGTCCGCGCCCAGAGAGGTGTGCGGATCGTGCACGCGGTGTGCACTTCGTGCACAAGGCCTGGTCGTGGGCGCGGGGGGCTGGTTGCGTTGAAGGGTTGGGGACTGCGTCAGCGAACGCGGCAGCGAGACGCCAGCCCACGGAGTTCCGGTGTGGCACGGCCTGATGCCAGCAAGCCGGCCACCAGTTCCCTCACCGCGGGTTTGCCGTGGGTCTCCTCGGGTGCGATGCGTTCAGCCGTCAGCAATGCGGCAAGACACTGGTCGCGGCGTCCCCACATCCCGAACGCGCGGGCCACGTCGGTGTGGAATCTGACCTTGCGTTCAACGCTCGGCAGGCGCCGCGGATCGACGCGGCGCGCCGCGTCGATCGCGGCGGCGGGGTCACCGGCCGCGTACTCCGCCGATATCAAGTGGAGTTGGACGGCCGCCGTGCTGAATCCGCCGCCGCCCTGATCGAGCAGGACGGCCCGAGGACCCAGACCGGCGGCGATCGCGGCGGCTTTATGGGTGAGGGCACGCATCTCGGCCCGGTCGCCGGCGTGCGCGGCTGTGTATGCGGCCGACATCACCAGCAAACCCCGCTCTGCCGTGTGTGCTGGATCGGCCCCTTGGAGGTCTTGGTTGCCGGCGGCGGCGAGGACGATGTCGGCCGCCTGGGAATGCCAGCCTGCGCGGCGCGCAAGAACGGCGAGATTGCGGGCCGCCTCGGCGGCGATGAGCGGATGGCCCGCGTGGTCGGCGAAGGTGCGGGCGCGATCGGCGGCCATCCAGCCGAGCTGGTCGTCGAGCTTGATCAGTAGCCGGGTGGTGAGGATGTAGGTCTGGGCCAGGACGTCTTGCGCGCCGGCATCGTGGCCGCTGGTGATGAGGCGAGGGAGCAAGTCAGCGAGAAGGCTCCACTGGCTGGCGTCGTAGGCGCGGATGGCGGCGTTCAGGTGGGAGGGGAGGCTCCCCGTGGCGAGCGCCGCTCCTCGTGGGCCGGTGCCGAGCATGGCGTCTCGGACGCGATCGAGCAGAAGACGGGCAGCCGTGGGCTGTGTGGCATGCGCCGCCAGGGGGCCGGCTGCTGCGGTGACGGCAATGCTGGTCAGCAGTTGACGTCGCCGCACATCGTCCTCCGTCTCCGCTGGTGGCCTGGTCGTCACGGTAGTCGTGATGCCGAGCAGAGGCGGGGAGATCTTGAGGATCGCGGCCAGGCGCCGCAGCGTGTCCAAGTCGCGCGGGGCGGTGGCGCCGGTTTCCAGACGGGAGACGGTAGAGCGCGAGCAGTGCAGCCGCTGAGCCAGATCGGTCTGAGTCCAGCCGATGGCGGCGCGGGCGGAGCGGATGATGTTGCCGACGTCGCTCAAGGCAGCCGCCCGTATCCGGGGTCCCCGTGGGTATGCCCGTCCCGAGAACCGCAGACACTCCCCGAGCAGCAGGTTCCGGTCAGTCCGTTCTGGGGCCGCGATGACTCGGACCATCCCGGCGCTTCACGCCACCGGCTACGCGGTGGACAAGGAATTCTGGGAGACCGGGGAGGCCTGCTGCCCCGAGAATCCGTGCGTCTGAGCCGCGTAGCGACTGGGACGACCTCCCCGGCCCCCTCAAGCAGGCCCGTCCAGGCGCGCGGAGAGGGTGACCGATCTGCGACCGGCACCTCGGGCAACCACGCTCACATCGCCGTGACGCTGCGCACGCAATCGGGCTCCGTGTTCGTCAAGGGGTCGGCCAAACTGTCGGCCGATGATGACGGAGCCGGGGTCCGGACGCTGCGCAATGAGGCCCGCGTCGCTCCGCACGTGCTGCCACACGCCCCGCCTCCTCTGGACGGTTGAGGAGGCGAGGCGGCTGCTGTTGGGGTAGCCGCGTGGTCTTGTTGCTGGGGCTGAAGGTCAGCAGTGGGCGTTGGTTGACCAGTTGCGGTGTGGACGCCGCTGGGCTCGCTGTGGTGGTGGTCAGGGGGTGAAGCCGTGGAGGAGGGCCTGGACGATTTGTTGTGGCTCCGGTTGCGGTAGGTCGATGAGGCCGCGGTAGACGACCAGGCCGACGAGCATGTCGGCGAGCAGCCACGGGTCGGTGCCGGCGGCCATCTCGCCGCGGGCGATGGCGCGGTCGAAGATCGCCCAGTCGCGTTTGCGCTTGTCCCGCATGGCGGTGCGGATGACTTCGGCGACCGCCGGGTCCCGGGCCGCCTCGCCGAAGATCTCTTTGGTCGTGCGGGCGAGGTCCGGTGAGTCCCAGCCCGCGAGCGTCTGGTTGACGATCACGGTCAGGTCGCCCTCCAGTGAGCCGGTGTCGGGAGTCTCCGGCACCTGGGCGTCCAGGGCCAGGGCGAGCGCGTCGAGCAGCACGTCGCGCTTGGTGGGGTAGCGGCGGAAGACGCTGGCCCTGCCCACCCCGGCGGTCTCCGCCACCTCGTCCATGGTGAACCGCGTCCCCTTGCTCGCGAGCAAGATCACCGCGGCCTGCCTGATGCGTGCGTCTACGTCGGGATCGGGCTTGCGTCCGCGCGCCATAATTGTGATACTCCAGGTATCAGAAACTGTCAGTCTCAGAAATAGGTACGAACATGAGAGTACTCATCGTCGGCGCCGGTGTCGCCGGACTCACCGCCGCGCGCGGACTGACCATGGCCGGACACCAGGTCGAGGTGTACGAGGCGGCGCCGCGGCTGCGCGCCGAGGGCGGCTCGATCTCGATCTGGCCGTCGTCGACCGGCATCCTGCGCGGGTTCGGAGTCGACCTCGACGGCGCGGGACGCCGCCTGACGGCCATGGAGAACCGGTCGGTGCGCGGCCGCGGTCTCGCCACCGTCGACCTCACCGCCGTCGAGCGCCGATTCGGCGGCAATCCGTCCCTGCACATCGCGCGGCGCGAGCTCGTCGAGCGCATCGCCGACGGCGTGCTCGTCCACTACGGCCATGAAGTCCGCACGGTCGACCCCGACCGCGCGGAGATCACCTTCACCGACGGGAGGACCGTGCGCGGTGACGTTCTCATCGGCGCCGACGGACGCAAGTCGATCGTCGGGCGGACGTTGCGGGGCGAGAACCCGAGCAGGCTCAACGGGTGGGTCACCTGGCAGGCGTTCACCACGCGGCCCACCGAGTTCACCGACAGCGGCCGCTCGATGATGGTCTCCAACGGGCGGGCGCTCGGCAGCATGGCCTCGGCCGGGCACGGACGGATGCTGTGGTGGTTCGACCTGCGCGCCAAGCCGGGCAGCCCGTTCTGGGAAGGCGCCCCGGGCCCGGCGGATCGGCTGCGTGAGCGGTTCGGTGGCTGGCCCGAGCCGTTCCCGACGCTGCTTCAGGACGCCGAGACGCTCACCTTCTACCCCCATCAGATCCACCGCGTGCCCGACGTCTGGGGACGAGGGCCCACCACGCTCATGGGTGACGCGGCGCACACGATGCCGCCGGCGATGGCGATGGGATCCACCCAGGCGCTGGAAGACGCCTGGGCTCTGACCCGCTCCCTTGACGACCTGCGCGGCTACGAGCGCGCACGGACCAAGGTCGTGAGGCGGGTCGCCAGGGCGGCGAACAGCGAAATGCCCGCGCGGCAAGGGCCGCTGATGGGCCTCTTCACCGACGCGTTCTCGACCCGGAGCTACATGTCCTGGCTCCGCAAGAGCAGCGGCTACCTCCAGCAGGAAGGCTGGACGTCATCGCTCCAGGACCGCCCTGGCAGCGCCTCGCCGGCGAACGGTTCCGCGTGGGCCGAAGCTCAATGAGCGCGGCGCCGATCCCCTCGGCCTGTTCACCGGGAGCGCCCGGCTGCCCCCAACCCGCATCCGCCTGATGAGGAGCATTTCCGATGTTTGCCGCCCTGTACTGGATCAGCGCCGTGCTGACCGCCGTGGCCCTGCCACTCTGGCTGCTGGCCGGTCAGCTGACCGGACGGCTTCGCAAGGCCCGGACGCTGGGCCGGCTGCGGCGCACCTCGTGGGCCGCGCTGACGGTGACGCTCCTGGCGCTCCTGCCGACCGCTGCCACGGCGGCGCTGGTGGGCGGCGCGCTCGCCTCATACGGGACGGTCGTGATGGCCGACCGGCTGTACGTGCAGTTCCCGATGATCCTGGCCGCGCTCGCAGCCGTTCTTGTGAAGGGGCTGCCCGGTCTGTGGCGCACCGCCAGGGTGGACGGCGGTTCGGCTGAACGGGTGACGGTCGAGCGCGGCCGCGCCGCAGCCGATCCCTGGCTCGTCGTCCCGGTGCAGATCAACGCCGCCGTCACGGCCATCAGCCTCTATCTGTGGTGGATCGCCCCGCCCCTGGCCGAGACCACGGTGGTGTGGTGGGCGGTGCTGATCGTCGCCGTGCTGGCCCTGGTCGTCCGGCAACGCCGACGGCGCGACGCTCCCGCCGCCGCGTCCGAGGGGCGGCGTCGCCTGATGCCGGCGTTGCGGGCCGTCGGTGCCCTCATCGCGGTATCGGTCGCGGTCGCCGGCTGCTCGGTCTGGTCGGCCGACAGCAGCAAGCTGCCCGAGCGCCACTCGGCCAGCAGCCACGGCGGCTACGACCTTGGTGGCGGACCCAGCGTGCCCGGCATGGCCACCGGACATCGGCATGCCGCACCGTCGAACGCCTCCGGCCCAAGCGTCGACAGCCTCACCGAGAAGGACCTGTCGGGACCGGTGCGACGCTTCACGCTCACCGCCCGCACAGCCAGGATCCGGCTGGACTCGGGCCGCACCATCGACGCCTGGACCTTCAACGGCACCTCACCGGGGCCCGAACTGCGCGTCCGCCAGAACGACCTGGTCGAGGTCACCCTCGCCAACTCCGACATCAAGGCCGGGGTGACCCTGCACTGGCACGGCTACGACGTTCCCAACGCCGCCGACGGAGCCGCCGGCGTCACCCAGAACGCGGTCGCGCCGGGACAGCGCATGACCTACCGGTTCCGGGCCAAGGACGCGGGCACCTACTGGTACCACTCACACCAGCAATCGGCGGAGCAGGTACAGCGCGGCCTGTTCGGAGCCCTGGTCGTCGAGCCCGCGCCCGTCAAAGGGGCCGACATCACGGTGCTGTACCGCGAGTGGGCCGCCGACGCGGTGGCCGGTGGAGCGCGGGTCTTCGGTGCGTCGGACGGCGTCCGGCGGCAGCGGGTCGCCCCCGGCACCCCGGTCCGGCTGCGGCTGGTCAACACGGCCAACGATCCCGTCGACCTGACGCTGGCCGGTAGCGCGTACCGGGTCGCCGCGATCGACGGCGGCGAACTGAACGGCCCCGGCGAGATCCGCGGCAAGACCTTGCCGACGGCAGGCGGCGGCCGCTACGACCTGACCTTCACCATGCCCGCACGGCCCGTGGAACTCCGGCCGGTCGTTCCCGGCGGCCCGGCCCTGGTCCTCAGCCCGGACGGTCAGGGCCGCGCACCGGCGGAGGCGGCCAACGGCGTCTTCGACCCGGCCTCCTACGGCACGCCCACCGCCACCCCGTTCGGCCCGCGAACCCGCTACGACCGGCACTTCACCCTGAACATGGACTCCTCCTTCGGGTTCTTCGACGGACGCCCGGCGATGCGGTACCGCATCAACGGCCGCGTCTTCCCCCACATCCCGAACATGCTGGTCCGCGAGGGCGAGACCATCAAGATGACCTTCGTCAACCGCAGCTACGACCACCACCCCATGCATCTGCACGGGCACCACGTCCAGGTCCTGACACGCGACGGACGGCCGATCACCGGCAGCCCCTGGCTGGCCGACTCGCTGAACGTCGCACCCGGGGAAACTTACGAAGTCGCCTTCAAAGCCGACAACCCCGGCCTGTGGATGGACCACTGCCACAACCTGTTCCACGCCAAGGTCGGCATGATGCTCCATCTCAGCTACGCCGGAGTGACGACCCCCTACGAATCCGGCGCCGCGACCCCCAACCAACCCGAATAGCGGCTATCGGACCGTGGTCAGAAGGTGGCGATGGGGTTGACCGGGCTGCCGGACGTGCCGGCGAAGCGGACCGGGGCGACCGCGAGGTGGAAGTCCCACTGGCCGAGTTCGGCGGCCGTCGTCGCGCACTCCTCCAGGTCGCAGTTGTCGAGCATCCACAGGCCCATCGCGACGAGGCTCACGGCGTGAACCGGCATCAGGATGTCGTCGTAGCCCGACGGCTGGACGTCCTGGGGGGTGTCGGCGCCGATCAGCGCGACCTCCCGGTCCCGCAGCCACGGCAGGCAGGACGCGTGCCAGCCGGCCTGCGTGACACCACCGGACGCGCCACCCTCGTGCCGGGCGCGGCCGCCGCCGGTCCGCAGGAGCACCGCGTCGCCGGGGCGCACCCGGACGCCCTGGCGGCGCTCGGCCTCCTCGAGGTCTTCGGGGAACACGCCCTGCCCCGGTTCCAGCCACGGCACGTCGCGGACCTTCGCGACGTCCAGCAGGACGCCGCGCGTGATGATCCCGTTCGCCGCCGCCGTGACGGCCGCCCACGCCGATCCCTTCGCGGCGTCGATCAGCGAGTGCGGCCGCCCGTTGTACATCGTGCCGTCCCACATGAGGTGGCACGGCGAATCGATGTGGGTGATCGTGTTGCCGTGGAACATGATGCCGAGCCGCTCGTTTGAGAAGCCCCAGTGCCGGTCGTTGCGGAATCCGGGCACCGGCATGTTCTCGGCACCCGGCATGTCGGCGGCGCACGGGCACGTCGTCGTCGACCGCTCCATCTCGTCCGGTGCGGCGACCTCCCACGCGCACGACACGCTCCTGCCGTGGCGCACGGCCCGCGCCGCCGCCAGCCGGACGTCGTCGGTGATGTGGTTCAGAGTGCCGAGCTCGTCGTCGTCGCCCCAGCGTCCCCAGTTCGACAACGTGTCGAAGTAGCCCAGCACGTCGTCTTGGGTGGGCATCGGTCGTCCTGCCGTCATCCCGCTCCTCCGGTCACGCGGGCAGGGTATCCCGGCCCCTCCCGCGCCATGCAAGGCCCGCTGAACCTGCCTGCCACCAGATCAGTCTGGGCGGGTGAGCAGGGTTACATCTCGCTATGTGAGATTCTTTGCCACGTGCCAAGACGTTCACGCGCATGACGGGGTAGCGTGAGGGACGACATGCGGCGCTTCGTGGTAATCCTTCGCTGCCGCAGCGGGGCCTGATATCGGCAGGCCGTCCCCGCTGCGGAGCGAGGTGCTGGCCGTGAGACCGATCGAGCCGGAGCCGTGCGAACCACGGTGATCGGCGCCCTGGGCTTCCTTCAGCGATCAGTAGCACCCGGAGTGGACCATGAACGAGAAGTACGAGACCGCGCCCGCCGATGACGCCGCCGACGAGGCCGCGCGTGCGCTGCAGACCGCGCTGGACCGCCGTGACAACGGGGGCAGTGCGGGCAAGTAGCCGTCCCCCGCGGGGCGGTAGCGTGGGGGAGTGCTGACGGAGCAGGGGGAGACCGAGCGGGTTCTGCGTGATGTGGCGGAGCTTGGTCCCTTCTTCGAGATCGTCACCGATCCGGCCGAGGCGGCCGATCCCACGTGGCGGCCGCTGCCCGAGACCGATACTTCGCGTCTGGTCGAGTTGACGGACGCGTACGCGGAGCGGCTCGGTACTCGTGAGCGGCGGGTCGCGGCGTCGATCCTCTTTCAGGGGCTGGCGTCGCGGTTGTGGTCGCCCATGATCGCCGCCGCGGCGCTTGGTGTTGTGCCCGATCTCGCGAGTCTGCATTGGCGCTGGGCGCCCGGGGCGCCGATCGCGTTGTGGCTGGCCGAGCCGGTCGGACGGCGGGTCGAGCGGCCCGCCGACCTGGTCTATGAGGCCGTGGTGGACGGGCAGTTGCGGCCGTTGCGCGCGGGGATGCTGCGGTTCGTCCGGCTGGCGGACGGGCTGTTCTGGGGGAACGCCGCTTCGGCGCTCGCCGGGACGCTGCGCCCCGGTCTCCCTGAAGCCGGTGAGGCGATCGTGCGGGACCTCTTCACGCGCGCGCCGCTTGCGGGGACGGGTGAGTTCGGCTCCCGGGGGTTCGTGCGGCGTAGTTGCTGCCTCTTCTATCGCGTGCCGCCGGGCGGGGACATGTGCGGCGACTGCGTCCTGCTGCATAAGTAAGGCCCGGCCCCCGAAGGAGCCGGGCCTTACGGGTTCAGACGCTCGCCGGTGCGGGCTCGCGGGCGAAGGCGCGTTCGGTCAGGTGGCCGAAGAGCAGGCCCAGCGTGGACCACAGGACGACCTGGATGCCCAGGGAGGCGATCCGGAAGTCCCACAGGACCGTCGCGGGGAAGCCGTCGGCCACGGCGTCGGGTGTGGGGGTGAGCCGGTAGACCACCGCCACGACCACGGCGAAACCGGCCGTCGAGATGATCGCGGCGTTCCAGGCGCCCAGCCTGGGGATCAGGCGGCGGCACACGATCACCGCCGCCACGGTCGCCAGGACGCCCAGCGCCGCCATCCCGAAGTACACCGCCGTCCGTTCGCCGATGGTGTCGGGGTTGCCGACGGCGGGCGGGGTGGGCGGGTACTTCAGGAACGGCACCAGCTCGATCGCGACGAACCCGGCCAGGGCCACCAGGGCCGAGGTCAGGCGGGCGCCGAACGGGCCGAGACGGCCGTAGGCGAGCGCGAAGGCGATCGCGAACAGCCCGCCGATCGCCACGCCGTAGAAGCCGAGGGCCGTGATCAGGCCGGTGGTCTTCTGGACGGTGCGGCTGACCTCGGGCGCCTCCTCGTGCCCGGCGTGGGCGGTCTCCTTGGCCGCCTGCGCCTCCTCGAACGAGATCGCGTGTCCGACCTGGGGTTCGCCGTAGATCCACGCGATCAGCAGGGCGAGCGCCGCCGCGGCCAGCCCGACGAGCATGCCGCGGACCAGCAGCGACCGCATCACCGATGAGCCCATCAGTGGCAGGGGAAGCCGAGCAGGTGCCGGCCGTCGTGCGTGAACTCGTGCACCCAGGTGCCGGAGAACAGGGAGGTCGCACCCTGCTCGGCGCCGACGAAGTAGATGAGGACGAGGCCGAGCACCGCGGCGAAGACCGCCCACGGCACGATGTCGCGGAGGGGGATGCGCAGCGGCGCCGGGGCTGCCTGCTGCGACGGGACGGCTGACTGGGCCATGTCGGGGGTCTCCTCACGGGGTGCACTCGCCCCGGTAGCGGGAGGACGACGGGTCAGTGTCCTGACTCCCAGATCGACGTCTCCCTCCGACCTTCCAGCCCGAGCGTCGCGGCCGTGGTCGTGGGCGGGGGAGACTCCCTGGTCACAGTGGCGGGACCGTCCTGGAGTCGCACCAGGTTCCTGCGCACCGTCGCCTCGTTTGTGAACTTGTCGTGCAGAGCGTCCTCTTTGGGCGGGGGCGACGTCAAGTCGGTCCGGGGTGACAAACCCGGGCTTACCGCTGGCGGCGAGATGGACATCTCGATTGTTGAGACGATTGACCAGGCATTGAGACGTTGCGGTAGAGTGCCGCGCATGGTTTCCCGCAGCATTCGCCTCGCCGTCATTCCGGGTGACGGAATCGGCCCCGAGGTGGTCGCCGAGGGCCTGAAGGTCCTGTCGGCCGTCGCCCCCGAGGCCGGGCTCTCGTTCGAGCAGACCACCTACGACCTGGGCGCCGCTCGCTGGCACCGCACCGGCGAGACGCTGCCTGACACGGTCCTGGACGAGCTGCGCGGGCAAGACGTCATCCTCCTCGGCGCGGTGGGCGACCCGACCGTCCCGAGTGGCGTCCTGGAGCGCGGGCTGCTGCTGCGGGCCCGGTTCGAGCTCGACCACTACGTGAACCTGCGTCCGGTGAAGCTGTTTCCGGGTGTGGCCACGCCGCTGGCCGGGGCCGGGCCGGACGACATCGACATGGTCGTCGTCCGCGAGGGCACCGAGGGCCCCTATACGGGGGTCGGCGGCGTCCTGCGCAAGGACACGCCCCACGAGGTCGCCACGCAGGAGAGCGTCAACACCGCCCACGGCGTCGAGCGGATCATCCGTTACGCGTTCGAGCAGGCCGCGGCCCGTCCGCGCAAGAAGCTGACGCTCGTCCACAAGGACAACGTGCTGACCTTCGCCGGTGACCTCTACCAGCGCGTGCTGCGCCGGGTCGGCGAGGAGTACCCGCAGGTCAGCACCGACTACTGCCATGTCGACGCCGCCACGATGTTCTTCGTGAACCAGCCGGGGCGCTTCGACGTGGTCGTCACCGACAACCTGTTCGGCGACATCATCACCGACATCGGCGCCGCGATCGCCGGGGGCATCGGCCTGGCCGCCTCCGGCAACATCAACCCCGAGGGCACCGCCCCCTCGATGTTCGAGCCGGTGCACGGCAGCGCGCCCGACATCGCGGGGCAGGGCAAGGCCGACCCGACGGCGACGATCCTGTCGGCGGTCATGCTGCTGGACCACCTCGGCGCCGCCGGGGCCGCCCGCCGTGTCGAGCGGGCCGTCTCCGACGACCTCGCCGAGCGGTCCGGCCTGGGCGAGCGTTCGACGTCCCAGATCGGTGACGCCATCGCCAAGCGAGTATCCGGCTAGCCGCGCGCTCGTTTGAAAGAACCGGGTGCGCCTCGCGGGTGCGCCCGGTTCTTCGCGTGCGCCCCGAGGGCTCCCGAGGAGCAGTCTGGACGAAGTAGGACAATAGTCAGCAAGGGATGCGGGAACGGCAACGGGGCCGGGCCCGCGATCCGGGAGAGGATCCTGACCATGAGCGACACCCTGGACTTCACGATCACGCTCGATGAGCAGCCCCTGCCCGCGGCCGAACGCGAGCGCGTCCTGGCTGATCCCGGGTGGGGGCAGAACTTCACCGATCACATGATCACGATCCGTTACTCGGCGGACGAGGGCTGGCACGACGCCCGGCTGGAGCCCTACGGTCCGATCCCGATGGACCCGGCGAGCCAGGTCCTGCACTACTCGCAGGAGCTGTTCGAGGGTCTCAAGGCCTACCGGCAGCCGGACGGGTCGATCGTGACCTTCCGCCCGTTCTCCAACGCCGCGCGGATGAACCGCTCCGCCCGCAGGATGGCGATGCCGGAGATCCCCGAGCAGCTGTTCGTGGACGCCATCGAGACGCTCGTCCGCGTCGACAAGGACTGGGTCCCCACCAAGGAGGGCTACAGCCTCTACCTGCGTCCCTTCATGTTCGCCACCACGCGCGCGCTGGGGGTGAACCAGCCCGCCAACGAGTTCCTCTTCATGGTCATCGCCTCGCCCTCGGGCAACTACTACGCCCGGGGCATCAAGCCCGTCTCGGTGTGGCTGTCGCGCGACTTCACGCGCGCCGCCCCCGGGGGGACGGGCGAGGCCAAGACCGGCGGCAACTACGCGGCCTCGTTCGCGGGCCAGGCCCAGGCCGTGGCCAACGGCTGCGACCAGGTCGTCTGGCTGGACGCCATCGAGCACAGCCTGGTCGAGGAGGTCGGGTCGATGAACCTGTTCTTCGTCTACGGCTCGGGCCCGGACGCCCGGCTGCTCACGCCCGCGCTGACCGGCACCCTCCTGCCCGGCATCACCCGCGACTCGATGCTCAAGCTCGCCCCCGACCTCGGCGTCCCGGTCGAAGAGGGCCCGATCACGATCGAGGAGTGGCAGGCCGGCTGCGAGTCCGGCGAGATCACCGAGGTCTTCGGTTGCGGCACCGCCGCCGTGATCAGCCCGGTCGGCCATGTCAAGGGCTCCGACCGCGAGTGGAAGGTCGGCGACGGCGGGTCCGGCGAACTGTCGATGCGCCTGCGCGAGGAGCTGATCGGCATCCAGTACGGCACGCGTCCCGACCCCTACGGCTGGGTCCACAAGATCGCTTGATTTCCGGTTGACCCCCGGCACGCCGGGGGTCAACCGAAGTTGTGTCTCACATGACGAGATCGATGTCCTGTCGTCGAGACCGGTATGGCAGACTGAGCGTCATCATGCGCTACAGCCTCGTGATTATCGGCTGGCGCGCCGGCTTCTAACGGGACACCGCCGGCGCGCAGACCTCTCACGTCCGTGAGGGGTCTTTTTGTTTTCCGGAAACCGGATCACGGCGCGCGGGCCCCACACCGAGGGGACATTCGATGCAGGGCGACGCTTTCCACGTCTACGACACCACGCTGCGTGACGGCGCACAGCAGGAGGGGCTCAACCTCTCCGTGGCCGACAAGCTCCTGGTCGCGCGGCACCTGGACGAGCTGGGCGTCGGCTTCATCGAGGGCGGCTGGCCGGGCGCCAACCCCAAGGACACCGAGTTCTTCAGGCGGGCTCAGACCGAGCTCGACCTGAGGCACGCGCAGCTCACCGCGTTCGGCGCGACCCGCCGGGCCGGTGTGAAAGCCGCCGACGACCCCCAGGTGGCCGCCCTGCGCGACTCCGGCGCGCCCGTCGTGACCCTTGTCGCCAAGAGTCACGACAGGCACGTCGAGCTGGCCCTCCGCACGACGCTCGAGGAGAACCTCGCGATGATCCGCGACACCGTCTCCCACCTGCGTGCGGAGGGCCAACGAATCTTCCTGGACGCCGAGCACTTCTTCGACGGCTACGCCGCCAACCGCGCCTACGCGCTGGAGGTCGTCCGCACCGCCGCCGAGGCGGGCGCCGACGTCATCGCCCTGTGCGACACCAACGGCGGGATGCTCCCCGACGAGCTGGCCGACGTCGTCCACGACGTGGTCTCCGTCGGCGCCCGGGTGGGCATCCACTGCCACGACGACTCCGGCTGCGCCGTGGCCAACTCCCTGGCCGCGGTGAAGGCGGGCGCCACCCACGTCCAGGGCTGCGCCAACGGGTACGGCGAGCGCAGCGGCAACGCCAACCTGTTCACCGTCGTCGGGAACCTCCAGCTCAAGCGGGGCATGCCGCTGGTCTCCGACGGCCAGCTCGCCGAGATGACCCGGATCGCCCACGCGGTCTCCGAGGTCACCAACATCACCCCCAGCTCGCAGCAGCCCTACGTGGGCGTGTCGGCCTTCGCGCACAAGGCCGGGCTGCACGCCTCGGCCGTCAAGGTCGACCCCGACCTCTACCAGCACATCGACCCGGCCAAGGTCGGCAACGACATGCGGATGCTGGTCTCCAGCATGGCCGGACGCGCCTCCGTCGAGCTCAAGGGCAAGGAGCTCGGCTACGACCTTTCGGGGGAGAAGGCCAAGGACGTGGTGGCGCGCGTCAAGGAACTGGAGTCCACCGGGTACACGTTCGAGGCCGCCGACGCGTCCTTCGAGCTGCTGCTGCGCGAGGAGCTGACCGGCGTCCGGCAGCGTCACTTCGAGGTGGAGTCCTGGCGGACGATCGTCGAGCGCCGTCCCGACGGGTCCAAGGTCAGCGAGGCCACCGTCAAGCTGCACGCCAAGGGCGAGCGGATCGTGGCAACGGGGGAGGGCAACGGCCCGGTCAACGCGCTCGACAACGCGCTGCGGGTCGCGCTCGGGCGCCTCTACCCCGAGCTGGCCAAGCTGGAGCTGGTCGACTACAAGGTCCGCATCCTGGAAGGGACGCACGGCACCAGCGCCCGCACCCGGGTGCTCATCGAGTCCAGCGACGGCACCCGCGAGTGGGGCACGGTCGGCGTCGGGGAGAACGTCATCGCCGCGTCCTGGGAGGCGCTCGAAGAGGCCGTCACCTACAGCCTGCTGCACGCCGGATACGAGGCCGGCTGAAATCTTTTCCGCGAACGGGGCATTGAACAGGGCATGAGCATCGAGATCATCGACGTGCCCGAGAAGAGCCGCTACGAGGCCAACGTGGACGGCGCCCGAGCGGGCTTCGCCGCCTACCGCAAGGAGGGCGGCCGGGTCGTGTTCACCCACACCGAGGTCGACGAGGCATACGGGGGCCAGGGCGTCGGCGGCGCCCTGGCCCGGGGGGCCTTGGACGACGCGCGCGCCAAGGGCCTGTCCGTCGTCCCGGAGTGCCACTTCATCAAGAGCTGGATCGACAAGCACCCCGACTACGCCGACCTCGTGGCCGCCTGACCGCTACTCGGCCTTCTTGGGGCCGGAGCTCTGGATCACCTCGAACGCCCAGAGCTCCGAGCCCGTGGCGGCCGGGCCGCCGTGCGCGTGGCCCTTGCCGTGCTGCTCGGAGTCCTTGGCCGCCTGCGCGTGGCCCTTCTGGAACTGCTGGCTCTCGGTCCACCTCTTGAAGTCCTCGTCGCTGCGCCAGCGCGTCATGACGAAGTAGCGGTCGGTCCCCTCGGTCGGACGCAGCAGCTCGAACCCCTCGAAGCCCTCGGCGGAGTCGACCAGGCCCGCGCGCCCGGCGAAGCGCCGTTCGAGCTCCTCGCGCATGTCCTCGGGCACGGTGAGCACGTTGATCTTGATGACGGACATCCGGGTTCCCCTTCGTTCGTGGTGATCCGAGCCTATCCAGGACGGCCCACGCGGCCCGGCGCCATCGAAACCGGGGCAAACCCACAAAAAGATTGGCGATTCAATCAAAAGCGGTGGCGATGGAACGGTACGACGTCCATCATGGGAAGCCTCGCGGTCCGAAGACCGCCCTCTGAGCCCCCAGCCTCACCGGAGTGATCCCATGCCTGTCCGCACCTGCCGGCCCGACACCCTCGGGCGTCGCACGGACGGTGAGTGGGCGGACATCGCGTTCGGGCTCGGCGAGTTGTACGAGCACGACGGCGACCTGGAGCAGGCCGCCGAATGGTTCAGGCGCGCGGCCGAGTGCGACCGCCAGGACGCCGCGCTGCGGCTGGGCGACGTCCTCGGACGCCTCGCCGACCAGGGCGACGGGTCGTCGGAGGAACGGCTGGCCGAGGCCACCCGCTGGCTCAGCGGCGCCCAGGGAGCCACCGGCCCGGACGCCATCGGGCTCATCACCGACATGCTCAACCGCCACCAGCGTCAGGCCGCCCGCCGCGGTCTGGACGACGCCGCCACGGGCTGACCTGCCAAAGGCGTGAACCGAACCGCCTCTTCGGTCGTCGGACCAGGTGAGAACGAACACTGGAGAAGGTGACGATGAGCCGCGAGGAGCCCGGGCAGGTACGCCCGGACCACAAGACCACCGCCGAGTTCGCGGTCCCGGCCGCCCAGCGTCCGGTGGACGACACCGTCACCGACGGCCCGGCCGACCCCGCCGCGACCGTCGACGACACCGCCGCCGAACCCTCGACGGTCACCGACGTCCCCGAGGTCGTCCCCGGACTGCCCGAGGCCCCCTGGACGGCCCAGTTCGGCGCCGAGGCCGAACAGGCACCACCCCCGCCCCAGGCGGCAGCCCCCGTACCCCCACTTCCGCCCCTCCCTCAACTGCCCCCCGAACCGGCACAGCAGGCGCCCATGAACGAGGGGCCGCCACCCTTCGTCCCGGCACCGGCGAGCAACCCCACACCCCCGCCACCGCCCCCGCTCCCCGCGTCCTACGGCGAGAGCCGTTCGCGACGCCCGGTGATCCTCGGCGCGACCCTGGCCGTGGCCGCCGTCATCGCGGTGGGCGCGATCGCCGCCGTCGTCTGGAGCAGCGGAGACGACTCCGGCAAGGCGTCCGGCAACACCAAGGTCAGCCCGACCGCCACGTCCCCCACGGACATCCCCGTGACCGAGCCCGCAGGCGGCGACCCCAACGCAACCCCGGCGCCGGGCACCTCACCGGGAACCTCACCCGGCCCGACCGGATCGCCCGCGCCCACCGAGCCGGGCCAGTCCGGGCCGACCTACGGCGCCGAGCCGCCCCGAGCCACCCAGGCCCCGGTAGGGCCGATCGTGCGAGGCAACGGCATCACCTACCAGCTCGTCCAGCAGGACCCCGGCTACTTCGAGGGCCGGATGGTCATCACCAACCGGACCGCCAAGCCCATGGCCGCCTGGAAGCTCACCTTCGACATCCCCAAGGCCAACCTCAAGAACATCTGGGGCGCCCACATCGTGAAGGGGGGCGACCGAGTGGAGATCCAGAACCTCCCGGGCGCCGCTCCCATCCAGCCCGGAGCGACCTGGGACCTCCAGTACGGCGCGGTGGGCAGCGCCGTGGCCCCCAAGGGATGCCGCCTCAACGGCAAGCCCTGCGGTATCTGAACTGCCCTCGACCTGCACGGGGTACGCGGCGTATTAACCTGGCGGGCATGCGTATCGCAAGGTTCTCCACCGGTGAGGGCATGTCCTTCGGGGTGGTCGAAGAGAACACCATCGCCGCCGTGGCGGCGCACCCGTTCGGCGAGCTGACCTTCACGGGTCAGCGCTTTCCGCTGGACGACGTGCGCCTGCTGGCGCCCATCCTCCCGAGCAAGGTCATCGCGATCGGCAAGAACTACGCCGAGCACGCGCGCGAGATGGGAGGCGAGCCGCCGGCCGAGCCGGTGGTGTTCTCCAAGCCGTCCACGGCCGTGATCGGCCCGCGCGAGGCCATCGCCTACCCGGAGAAGCTGAGCGACCGGGTCGACTTCGAGGGCGAGCTGGCCGTGGTGATCGGGCGGATGTGCCGCGAGGTCCCCGCGTCCCGCGCCCAGGACGTCATCCTCGGCTACACCTGCGCCAACGACGTCACGGCCCGCGACCTGCAAAAAAAGGACGGCCAGTGGACGCGGGCCAAGGGCTTTGACACCTTCTGCCCCCTCGGCCCGTGGATCGAGACCGAGCTCGACCCCGCCGACCTGTCCATCACCACCCGGGTGAACGGCGAGGTCCGGCAGGACGCCAGGACGTCGCAGCTCATGCACGACATCCCCATGCTCGTCGAATACGTCAGCCAGGTCATGACGCTCCTCCCCGGCGACGTGATCCTGACCGGCACCCCCGCGGGCGTCGGCCCGCTGGAGATCGGCGACGAGGTCACCGTCACGATCGAAGGCATCGGCGACCTCAGCAACCGCGTGGTCGCGCGCGACTGACGATTTCGTCGTACGGCGTCCCTACAGTGGGACGCCGTACGACATGGGAGAGGGGCCATGGCTTTCACCGGCTTCACCGACGAGGCGTTCGCCTTCTACGAGGGCCTGCTCGCCGACAACAGCAAGTCCTACTGGACGGCGCACAAGGAGACCTACGAGCTCCACGTCCGCGAACCCATGAACGAGCTCTTCGCCGAACTCGAACCCGAGTTCGGCACGGTCAAGCTGTTCCGCCCCTACCGCGACGTCCGCTTCAGCAAGGACAAGTCGCCCTACAAGACCCAGCAGGGCGGCCACACGTCCCAGGGCTTCTACTTCCACCTCGACGCCGACGGCCTGTTCGCCGCCGGGGGCATGTACGCCCCCACCCCCGAGCAGCTCCGCCAGTACCGATCCGCCGTGGACGCCGACCACACCGGCAAGGAGCTCCAGGCCATCGTCGACACCCTGCGCTCCGCCGGCCTCCAGGTCGACGGCGACCGCCTCAAGACCCGCCCCCGAGGCACCCCCGAAGACCATCCCCGCCTGGAACTCCTGCGGCACCGCTCCCTCTACGCCCACGAGGGCTGGCCCACCGACCCCTGGATGAACACCCCCGAGGTCGTCGACCGCGTCCGCGAGACCTGGCGCAACCTGCGCCCCCTGGTCGAATGGGGCAACCAGCACATCGGCGCCCCCGACTTCACCCGCTGAACACCCTTCGGCCAATCGTTTTGGTCCAGGTCCCCGGGTCCTGTATTCTCGTCGAGGCGCAAGCGACCACCCGTTCAAGATCGGGAGAACGCTTACGGCACTGGGGTATGGTGTAATCGGCAGCACGACTGATTCTGGTTCAGTTAGTCTAGGTTCGAGTCCTGGTACCCCAGCTGGTCCGATCGAAAGTTGATCAGACCGCACCCCTGCTGGCTCCGGTCGTGCAAACGGTTCGAAGCAGGGGAAATCGTCCGGTAAACTGGACGCGCACCAGAACGAAACAGCAGGCCCCCGTCGTCTAGTGGCCTAGGACGCCGCCCTCTCAAGGCGGTAACGGCGGTTCGAATCCGCTCGGGGGTACGCACAAATCGGGTCAACGGAAATCAATCCGTTGGCCCTTTTGCATTTTCACAGAGTTAACGCCCTGACGTCTGTTCTCGCACTTCGGGGGTCCAGGGGCGGAGCCCCTGGCGGGGGGCGCGGGGGCGCGGAGCCCCCGCCAAGGGCTGTGCACCCCGGAACGGAGCGCTAGCGGAGTGGAGGGGGGTGCAGACCGCCGGGGGGCGTGGGGGGTCGTCCCCCCACATAGGTACTGCCCCCCCGGAGCAAGTACGCATCTAGGGCGAGTGTTACCTCTACCAGGTGGCGGGGGTTGTCCAGGGAGCGTTGGGTGAGTTGTTCCAGGCGGCGTAGGCGGTTCAGGACCGTGTTGCGGTGGCAGAAGAGCATCTCGGCGGCGCGGGTGGCGGAGCCCTCGGCCTCGAGCCAGGCGCCCAGGGTTTCCAGGAGGAGATCGCGGCCCGCCGGGTCCAGGGACAGGACGGGGGCCAGGACGCGCAGTTCGAGTTCGCGGGCCAGGTCCGGGCGGACCGTCAGCATGGTCGCGGGCAGGCGCTCGTCCATGGTCGCCAGGCCCGGGCCGCCGCCGGTGATGGTGCGGACGGCGAGCTCGGCGAGCTGGCGGGCGCGGCCCAGTTCGGTCAGGCCGGAGACGGCGACGCTGACGCCCGTGCGGCGGCCCTCGCGGCCAGGTATCGCCGCGCCGAACTCCGCCGCCGGGACGTCGCCGATGACGGCGATGCCGATCGCGCTCTCGCCGTGCATCCGCCACACCACCGGGACGCCGTGGACGCGGCCGGGCAGCGACGCCGGGTCCAGGGGAGCGGCGGGGCCTTCGACGGGACGCTGCACCACCACCACGTAGCGGGCCTGTTCCGGTAGGGAGAACGCGCGGGCGGCCAGCGCGGCCGTGGTCGGGTCGGTCTCGCCGTTGAGCAGCGCGTCCAGCAGGACGCCTCCGGCGCGGCGGTTCGGGAGTTCGGTCTCGGCCATCCGCAGCGCCGCGATGGCCGCCGAGGAGTGCCAGTCGACGATGTCCCACGCGTCGTCGATCAGCGCGGTCGAGTACGCCGTGGGCAGCCCCTCCTCCATGCCCCACTGGCTGAACGCCTCGCAGATCACGCGTCCGCCGATGTGGTAGGCGCGCAGCAGCGCGCTCATCGGGACGCCCTGCTGGGCGCGGCGCATCCCGAGGCGGCGCGGGAACTCCAGGGTTCCGGCTCGCTCCTCGGACGGCATCCGGAAGGCGTCCAGGGCCAGGTCGATGGAGTGGCCGATCCAGAGCGGGGCCTCCGCCGGGGGGATGCTGCCGCCGCTGTAGACGGGTT
The DNA here is from genome assembly GCF_050946795.1 of Spirillospora sp. CA-294931. GTDB lineage: Bacteria > Actinomycetota > Actinomycetes > Streptosporangiales > Streptosporangiaceae > Spirillospora. The sequence goes on along the minus strand of NZ_CP192006.1, from coordinate 6,874,668 downwards.
CGGACGCGCGCAGCGACACCACGATCGCGTCGGCGAGCTCGGGTATCCGCAGCCGCAGCCTGGCCAGCCCGCGTTCCCGGACGGCCGCGGTCTCCTCCCTGCTCGCCGGGCCGGACGTGGGTCGGATGGGCGGGGTCGCACCGGTGTGGACGGTCGGCATATCCCACTCCACTACATCGTGCGTGCACAACTGGAGAAGCCGGGGAAACGACGAAATTCACCAGAAAAAGATGCTACCCGCGCAACTCTGGGCCATGGTTGTCATCAAGGGTCAGAAAGTTGCTGCCTGCGGCCAGCCGCGAAGATCGTTTTCGGGGAGGGACGCCGGTGGGCCGGGGATGCCAGACATTCCATCCGAGCGTCAAGGGGGGCGTAATGGCCGAAAGGCACGCCGAGACGGGCATCGGCGCGCGTGCCGGGCTCCCCATCCCCCCTCGCCTTCCGGTGCTCGGGACCAGCAGCGCCTACCTGATGGTCCAGGTCGCGGGCGAGCACGGCGTCCCGGCCGAGCGCTGCCTGGTCGGGACGGGCCTGTCGGCCGCCGACCTGGAGGACGCGCGGCGCACCATCCGGCTGGAGCAGGAGTACGCGATCGCGCGCAAGCTGGTGCGCGAGCTGGCGCATGTCCCCGCGCTCGGGCTGATCGTGGCCGGACGCTACCGGCTGAGCGTCTACGGCCTGCTCGGTCTCGGCATGATGTGCGCGCCCACGCTCGGCCAAGCGGTCCTGTTCGCCACCCGCTACCTCGACCTGACCTACGCGTGCTGCTCGATGACGTCCCATCGGGAGACGGGGGAGTACCGGTTGCGCATCGACGGGCGGCGGCTGCCCGACGACCTGCGCGCGTTCTTCATGGACCGTTCGGCGGGGGCCGTGCTGCGCCTGTTCGGCGACCTCCTGCCCGAGGGCGGGTGGCTGCTCGGGGTGGATTTGGCCTGGCCGGCGACCGAGCACGCCGGTCTGTACGAGCGGGAGGTCGGCGGCCCGGTCACGTTCGGGCGCGGGCCCGTCCACGAGATCCGGGTGGACGCCGCCGCGCTCGACCGGGCCCTGCCCCAGGCCAACGAGCCGATGATGCGGCTGATCGAGGAGCAGTGCAGGCGGCTGCTGGAACGGCGCCGGGCGGCGCTGACGCTGGCCGACGGGCTGCGCGAGTTCGTTCTTCAGGAGCTGCCCGCCCTGCCGAGCATGGCCGACGCCGCGGCGGCGCTGGGGATGAGCGAGCGGACCGTCCGGCGGCGGCTGGCCGACGAGGGCACCTCGTTCAGCGCGGTCGTCGCGGGGGCCCGCTGCGCGCTGGCCGAGGAGTTGCTGCTCCAGGGCGTCCCGCCGTTCCAGGTGGCGCGGCGGCTCGGGTTCGCGGGCCCCGCCGCGTTCACCCACGCCTTCAAGCGCTGGACGGGACGCGCCCCCCGCGACTTCACCCTGCGCTGACCTCGTCCGCGAGCCGCCGCATGGCCGCGGTGACGCCGCGGCCGAACCAGGCGACCTCCTCGTCGGAGAGGATCGCGGGCGGCGTGAAGCGGACGACCGTGTCGGCGCCCAGGGAGTGGGAGGCGATGATCCGCTGGTCGAGCAGCGCTCCCATCAGGCTCCCGGCCAGGCGCGGGTGGGTGAGCTCCACCCCGATCAGCAGGCCGCGCCCGCGGACCTCGCGGACGATGCCGGGCCCGGCCGGGCCCGCCGCCTCGTTCACCCGGTCGTGCAGGCGCTTGCCCAGCGACGCCGCGCGGGACGGGATCTCCTCCCGTTCGAGGGTCTCCAATGTGGCGATGACGGCGGCCATGCCGAGGGGATAGCCGGAGAAGGTCGAGCTGTGCAGGCGGGCGTTGCGGTCGAGCGGTGCGAACGCCTCCTCGGTCGCGATCACCGCGCCGACCGGCAGGACGCCGCCGCCGAGGCCCTTGCCCGCCAGCAGCAGGTCGGGACGGACGTCCTCGGCCTCGCAGCCCCACCAGGCCCCGAGCCGTCCGAGGCCGGTCTGGATCTCGTCCACGATCAGCGTCGCGCCCGCCTCGCGGCACGCCTCGGCCACGGCGCGCAGATATCCCGAGGGGGGCACTCGGACGCCGCCCTCTCCCTGGACGGGTTCGAGGATGACGGCCGCCCCGCCGTCCCCGGCCAGGGCCTCGCGCAGCCGCTCGGCGTCGCCGAACGGCACCGTGGAGACGTCGGGCAGGAGCGGGCGGAACGGGGCCTGGAACGCCAGGCGGTCGGTCACGCTGAGGGCGCCCAGCGTCTTGCCGTGGAACCCGCCGGTCATCGCGACGACGCGGCGCCGCCCGGCCGCCCGGGCCAGCTTGAGCGCCGTCTCGACGGCCTCGGCGCCGGTGCAGGTGAAGTAGACGCGTTCGAGCCCGGCGGGCGCCGCCCCGGCCAGCCGCCGCGCGGCCTCGGCCAGCTCGCCCGAGAGCAGGCTCCGCGTGCCCAGCGGGTGGCGGTCGAGCTGCCGCCGGACGGCGCCGGTGACCGCGGGGTGCCGGTGCCCGAGGATGAACACCCCGTAGCCGCCGCAGTCGAGGTACTCCCGGCCGTGCTCGTCGCGCACCCGCGCGCCCTCGGAGGAGACCTCGACGGGGAGCCCGGCCCGTTCCGCCAGCCGGGCGGCGGCCCTGCCGACATGACGCTCGTAGCCGCCGATGATCTCTTCGCGCATGAGCGGGGCCTCCGGCCGTGGAGTCGGGGGGCACGGGAAGGGCCGCTTCAATGTAGGGCGAAAGTCGTCAGTTACTCAAGAATCAATTTCGACCCTCGCGTTTTGCCTGGTCAGAGCGTCGGTTGTGTGGGCGCACAACCGACGCTCCTTGATTGTGCGGCCACACAGAAATGCCCCGATCGGCACTTAATAAATGACCTTGCCATTGACGTTGCCAAAAATGACATGAAAGTGTGCGGAGCGTAGTTGGGAAGTCTGGGAACTCGTCCTGAACGGGGAGACCGTGTGGGGCTGCTCGACTGGCTGGAACGACCCGACGAAACGCGCGGCGTACGCCTGGCGGCACCCGGAGGCGGCTGGAGGTTCCGCTCCTACGCCGGGATCGCCGTGACGGCACGGCGCACCGCCGCCTTTCTCCGGGACGGGCGCGTCCCGGCGGGCACGGTGGTCTCGCTCCTGCTGGCCGACCCGATGGACTTCCTGGCGGGCTTCACCGGCTGCCTGGTGGCGGGCCTCACCCCGTCGCCGATCGCGACCCCACTGACATTCGGGGGCCGTGCGCAATACGCCGAGCATGTCGCGGGCGTCCTGCGCGCGGCGGGGCCGTCGATCGTGCTGGCCGACGACGAGCTGTACGGCGTCGCGGTCCAGGCCGCCGGGGCCGCCGGCGTGGGGAGCGCGGTGGCGCGGCTCCCCGCGCCCGGCGACCTTCCCGACCCGGTGGAGGCCGTCGGCCGTCCCGAGGTCGCGCTCGTGCAGTTCACCTCGGGGTCGATGGGAGACCCCAAGGGCGTGCGCGTGACCTGGGACAACCTGGACGCCAACATCGCCGCCGTGCGCCGCTGGACGCGGTGGGGCGCCGACGACTCCTTCGCCAGCTGGCTGCCGCTGTACCACGACATGGGGCTGATCGGCGGGCTGCTCACCCCGCTGGTGTCGGGGGCGGACCTGTGGCTGATGACGCCCGACCAGTTCATCCGCTCGCCGCTGCGCTGGCTGGAGTGCCTCGGCTCGCTCGGCGCCACGATGACGACCGCGCCGACGTTCGGGTACGCCTACGCGCACCGCCGCGTCCGCGCGGACGACCTCGCCGGGATGGACTTCTCGGGCTGGCGGGTGGCGATCTGCGGGGCCGAGCGCGTCGACGCGGCCGAGCTGGCCGAGTTCACCGCGCTGCTGGCGCCGCGCGGCTTCCGCGCCGAGGCGCTGATGCCCGCCTACGGGCTGGCCGAGGGAACGCTGGGCGTGACGGGCGCCGAGCCCGCCACGGCGTCCCCGGTCGTCCGCCTGGAAGACCGGGCGCTGGTGCCGGGCGAGCCCGTCCGGGTCGCCGAGACCGCCGCGCTCGGCACCGACCGGGTCAGGGGCGCCGGATGGCTCGCCGGATGCGGGGGAGCGCTGGCCGGCACCCGGGTCCGCGTCCTCGGCGAGGACGGCGCGCCCCTGCCCGACGGCTCGCTCGGCGAGATCGAGATCGCCGGGTCGTCGCTCGCGACCGGGTACGCCACCCGCGAGGGGGACGCCGGTTTCGACCCGTCCGGTCTGCCCACCGGCGACTCGGGCTTCCTGCTGGACGGCCACCTGTACGTGGTCGGCCGCATCGGCGACAGCCTCAAGGTGCGGGGACGCCGGGTGCACGCCGAAGACCTGGAGGCCCGGCTCACCCGGTTGGACGGCATCGGCCCGGGCCGGTGCGCCGTGGTCTTCGGCACCCACGGCACCGTCGACGTCGCGGCCCTGGTGGTCGAGAGCGACGGCGACGGCTGGGCCGCGGAGGCCGTGTCGCGCCTGCGCGGCGCCACCTCGGGCTCGGTCGCGATCGCCGTCTTCACCGGCTCCCGCGGCACCATCCCGCGCACGTCCAGCGGAAAGACCCGGCGGAGGCGGTTGTGGACCTCCCTCCTGGACGGGACGTCGGGTGCCGTCCTCGTGCGTCTCCTCTGGGCCGGCGAGGGGGGAGCCGAGCTCCCCTGGACGCTCGCGCTGACCCAGGAGGCCGTGCGATGAGCGGAGTCACCTCGCACCACCCGGGCTGCTTCGGCTGCGGCGGCGGCAACGAGCGCGGTCTCGGCCTGCGTCCCGAATGGAAGGGCAGCGAGATGCACTTCCAGCACGTCCCCCCGGTGACGGCCGAGGGCGGGCCGGGCATCGCGCACGGCGGCTACCTGTCGGCGCTGGCCGACGAGGTGATGTCGATGGTGGCGGCCGAGCACGCGGGCGGGCCGGTGATGACGCGCCGCGTCCAGGTGGACTTCCGCGCGCCCGCCTTCGTCGGCGTGCCGCTGACCGTGCGGGCGTGGGTCGGCGAGACTCGCAGACGCTCGATCGTCGTCCAGCTGGAGACATCGCAGGGGGAGGCGGGCCACACCTGCTTCGAGGCGCGCGGGGTCTTCCTGGAGGTGCCGCGCGAGCTGTGGGTACGGGCGATGGAGTCGCGGGGACGGGGCCCCGACTCGGTCGACTGGAGCGGGGGCGACCCGTCGACCTTCCTGCGCTGGCAGATGAACGGAGGACTCCAGGAGATCTTCCAGCCGGACCTCCTGGAGCGCCCGCTGCGCCTGGAGGTCCACATCGCCGACGCCGACCCGGCCGGCTGGACGATCGAGGCCGACGCCCACGGGCTGCGCACGGCCGAGCAGCCTTCCGGGGGCGAGGCCACGTTCCACGGAACCTTCCAGCAGTGGCAGCGGCTCCTGCGCGGCACCGCCACGCCCGCCGGCACCGCCACGCCCGCGGCCCAGGAATGCCGCGTCGAGGGCCGGGAGGCGGCCTTCACCGAGCTGGCCGCCGCCCTGGACTACCGAAGCTTCAGGAGGTTCGCATGACGGCCCCCACCCCGGAGATCACCGATGCCGCCGACGCGCGGGACGCGTCGCTGCCCGTCCTGCCCACCCCGCGCCAGCTCTACGACCGCTGGGAGAAGCAGCAGTGGGCGGTCGCCGACGTCGAGGTCGCCAGGGACGCGCCCGGATGGGAGCGGCTGCGGCCCTTCCTCCGCGCGGAGCTGCTGGCCGCGCTGGCCGAGCTGGAGGTCGGCGAGGTGTGCGTGACACAGACCCTCAGCTCGCTGGTCGACCACGCGCCCGACGAGGACGGCCGCGTCTTCCTGTGCGCGCAGCTCGCCGACGAGGGCCGGCACGTGCGGTTCTTCCAGGACTACCTGACGCTCGCGGCGGGCGTCGACCTCGCCGATCCCGACGACGGCAAGGCGCTGGCGGCCGCGGCCGCCTACGGCAACCTCTTCGAACCCACCCTGCGCGCCTCGACCGCCCGAGTGCGCCAACCGGGGGAGGAGGGCGAGACGGCCTGGTACCGGGCGCTCGTCCAGTACCACCTGATCACCGAGGGGGTGCTGGCGGCGACGGCGCTGCGGACGGTCAGGACGCTGGCCCGCCGCCTCGACCTCCGGGCACTGACCGAGGGACTCACCAACGTCACCCGGGACGAGACCCGGCACGTCACCTACGGCCTGGTGGTCGCGCGGCACGGTGTCGCGGCGGGGCGGCGCGACACCATCGCCGAGACCTACCTGGCGGGCACCGCCCTGGCCGCCCGCGTGATGGTCGCCCCCGGGACGCGCGCCGTTACGCCCGTCATGCGGATGGCGCTGGTCCACCGGGCCCGGCAGCTGAGCGGGCAATGGGAGATGGCCCGCGACCGGATGCTCCGCCAGCTCGCCGTGATCGGGCTGCCGGAGCTGCGCGAGGAGGCCGGGCGGGTCTGGGCGGGCGCCTGCGAGAGCGCCATGGACGAGTACCGCGAACGCTGGAGTGCCGAGCACCCCGTCCGCCGGGCCGCGGCGTGACCCGGCCGGACGACATGGAAGGAGAGCGTGTGGAGACGACCCAAGACCTCGGCGCGCGCGTGCGCGACCTGATCGGGCGTATGTCACCGCTCGGCGAGCGCGCGGCCGAACCCCACCACGACGTGATGAACGACCTCGGCTACGACTCGGTGGCCGTCGTCGAGCTCGCGCTGGTGCTGGAGTCCGAGTTCGACCTGCGTCCCATCGACGACGAGGAGGCGTTCGACGTGGTGACCGTTGGGGACGTCGAGCGGCTCGTCCGGCGGATGTCGGCGGGCTGAGGGGAGACGGGCATGCGGCTTGACTCGACCGGACGGGCGCTCGGCGCCCCGCCCGACCTGGCCGGAAAGTGGCTGGCGGCACTGGGCCGGTCCTTCCGCGTCCCCGCCGGGCACCGCGAGGAGATCGTGGACCGCGAGGGCGCCCTGGACATGCTGCGCTGCGGCACCGGCACGCTGGAGGCCCTGCTCGGCGCGGGCCTCCCGCACGCCGGTCCGCCGGGGGCCGAGCTGTTCGACCGGTACGACCTGTTCAACCTGGCCCTGGCCTCGGGCTCGGGACGGTCGGTGCCCGAGCGCAGCATCGAGTTCGCGCTGCGCTGGATGAACACCGAACCCGAGTCGTGGTTCCGGCCGATGGACTGGCACTTCACCGTCGACCTGTCGTGCCCGCTCCCCGGGGGGTGCGCGAGCGAGCCGCAGTGGCGGCTGGCCCGGCCGATGCCCGAGATGTTCGGCGGCTCGACCCTCGGGCTGGCGGTCTCGCCCGAGGACACCACGCCGGACGGCGCGTGGATCACCGCCGGGGGCACCGAGGGGTTGTCGGTCTCCGGGCGCATCCGCACTCGGGGACGTCCGGGCACGCTGCGATCGCCGGTGATCAGGGGCATCGTCGAGGAGTTCCTGGCCGCCCGCTACACCTGGGCGCGGATGCCCGAGGCGCTCCAGTGCGAGGACACCCGAGTGCTGGGCCTGGGGTTCGCGCCGTGCATCTCGGCCAACCTCCACCTGGAGCGCCGGTTCCGCGAGGCCGGATTCGAGGCCGCCACCCGCCGCGGCTGGATCCTCGGGATGCTCGACCTCGCGCACGCCTGGGTGGAGGTCGTCGACGAGGACGGCGTGACCCGGCCCATCGACCCGATCTTCGTCCTGCTCTCGGCCTACGCGCGGGCGCCGCATCCGCGCTTCGTCCAGGCGTGCCGGGGGTCGGCGATCAACCGGCTGCTGCCCACCGGGCTGCCCGCCGGGACGTCGCTGGCCGCCCACCGCTGCGGCGGGACCGACCGGGCCCCGGTCCGGCGCACCGTGATCCGCCGGGCGGCCGGACCGCCCGCGAGCGAAGGAGGCGAGCGATGACGACCGACCTGGCGGCCGACGAGCGGTTCAAGACCGTCCTCGACCGGCTGACCGGCCTGTCGCAGCGCGACTACTACAACCCCTACTCCCTGTTCGAATGGCCCGAGTCGCTCCCCGAGGACGCCTGGTGGATGTCGCCCGAGCTGCTCAGCGTGCACGGCACCGGCTACGGCGGGACGCTCACCGGTGAGCAGCTGCGCGCCGTCAGCCGGTGGGAGAGCCTCAACTTCTACAGCCTCAACGTGCACGGCATCCGCGAGCTGCTCACCGCGCTCGTGGCCCGGATCCACACCGAGGAGTTCGCGCTCCCGTCGGAGTACTTCCACCATGTCATCGGCGAAGAGAACGAGCACATGTGGTTCTTCGCCACGTTCTGCCGCCGGTACGGCCGCATCTATCCCGTCCGCACCCTGGGCCTGGCGGGGCCCGGCGTCCCCGAGGCCGACCACTTCCTGGTCTTCGCCCGGCTGCTGATCTTCGAGGAGATCGTGGACGTGTTCAACCAGCGGATGGGCGTCGACGAGCGGCTGCACCCCACGATCCGGCAGGTCAACCAGGTGCACCACCAGGACGAGTCCCGGCACATCGCCTTCGGGCGGCAGGCGGTCGCGCTGCTGCACTCCCGCCTGCGCGACCGGCTGGACCGCTCCCGCCTGGACGAGCTTGAGCGCTACCTCAAGCGGTACATGCGCTCCTCGGTCGACTCGCTGGTGAACCCGGCGGTCTTCCGCGACGCGGGGCTGCCCGAGCCCTACCGGGTGCGCCGGGAGATCCTCGCCGACCCCGCCCACGAGGAGTACACCCGCCGGGTCCTGCGGCGCTCGGTGGACTTCATGGTCAACGAGCAGATCTTCGCCGACGACGGGATCCCACCGGCATGCGCGAACTGACCGGCCGGACGCCGCCGCCCCGCGAGCCGGGCCCGCCCGCCGCCGCGGGCGTGGCCTTCGTCGTCGGCTACCTGCTGTCCAAGAACCCCGGGCTGACCTCCATCGACCCCGACCTCGACCTGATCGAGAGCCGCGTGCTCGACTCCCTCGGCTTCGTGAACTTCCTGTACGCGCTGGAGGAGCACACCGGGCGCGAGATCTCCCTCGACCGCGTCAGCCCCGAAGACTTCCGCACCGTCAACCGGATCGCCAGGAGGTTCCTCGATGACGTCCCCGACGACTGAACCCCGCGCCCGGGGCGCCGAACCGGGCGTCCGGGGCGGGATGATCGGCGTCCGCGACGGCCTGGCGACCCTGGGCCCGGACGCGCTGGCCCTGCGCACCGCGCTCGACATGCGCTTCGAGACCTGGGGGCACCGCGCGGGCGCCCACTCGGTCGCCTACCCGCCGCTGCTCGCCGTCGACGACCTCGCCGGCGTCGACTACTTCGCCAACTTCCCCCACCTCGGGCTGCTCGCGAGCGGCCTGGCCCCCGAGGCGGTCGAGGCCGGGTACCCGGGAGAGGGACCGCTGGACGCGGTGCCCGCCGGACGCCTCGGCCCCGCGCGGCACGTGCTCCCTCCGGCCGCCTGCTACAGCGCGTACTTCGACCTCGCGGGCGAGCGCCTGGACGGCCCGCAGCGGATCACCACCATCGCGTCCTGCTTCCGGCGCGAACCCCACCTGGACGGCCTGCGGCGGCTGTACGGGTTCAGCATGCGCGAGATCGTCTGCGTGGGCGGGCACGACGACGTCGTCGACCACCTCGCCCGCCTCAAGCACGTCGTGCTGGAGTTCGCCGCCGAACTGGGCCTCCCGCTGACCGTGGAGACCGCCGGCGACCCCTTCTTCGACCCCGACGGGGCGCGCGCGGTCTCGCAGCGCCTCTTCCCGGTCAAGGAGGAGTTCGTCTTCGACGGGACGCCGGCGGTCGCCTCGGTCAACTTCCACCGCAACTTCTTCGGCGAGCGCTGCGACATCCGCGCGGCCGACGGCGAGCCCGCCTACACCGGCTGCGTGGCGTTCGGGCTGGAGCGCTGGATCAGCGCGCTCGGCGACCACTTCGGCCTGGACCCGGCGGAGCTGACGGAGAGGATCGTCGATGTCCCGTGAGGGGTACGTGCTGTCCAACGCCGACGAGGGCGAGCGGCGGCGGCTGGAGGCGATCGAGCGGGCCTACGATCCGCGCACGCTCGACCGGCTCGCGCGGCTCGGCGTCGGGAGGGGCGCGCGCGTCCTGCTGCTCGGCGCGGGCGGCGGCAGCGTGGCGCGCTGGGCGGCCGAGGAGGTCGGCCCGGACGGCCGCGTGGTGGCCACCGACCTCGACCCGCGTTTCCTGGAGCCGCTGGCCGACAAGTACCCGCAGCTGAGCGTGCTGCGGCACGACGCGGTCAGCGAGACGCTGCCCGGCGGCGGCTACGACGTGGCGCACGCCCGGCTCCTGCTCGGGCACCTGCCCGAGCGCGAGGCCGTCCTGGCGAAGATGGCCGGGGCGCTGGCCCCCGGGGGCGCGCTGCTGGTCGAGGACTTCGACTGGGGCGGGTACGGCCCCGCGCTGCCGAACGAGGCGGGCGAGCGCGCCATCGCCGCCGTCAGCGTCTTCCTGCGCCGGGCCGGGTTCGACACCGCCTTCGGGCGGCGCCTGCCCACGCTGATGCGCGGGCTCGGGCTGGAGGACGTGGACGCCGAGGGCCTGGTGCTCACGCTGCGCGGCGCGACGTTCCCGCTGGAGCCCATGTACCGGCAGACCTTCGACCGGATCCTGCCCCGGCTCATCGACGCCGGGCTGATGACGGCCGAGGACGCCGAGGCCCTGCACGCCCGCTTCGACGACCCCGAGCACGACATGGTCACCCAGACCCTCATGTCCGTTTGGGCCCACCGCCCGATCTGACCGCCCGCATGAGCGAGGAGAGGCAGCAGATGCGCAGTTCCACCCGGGTGCTGGTCATCGGGGGAGGCCCGGCCGGCTCGACGGCCGCCACCCTGATCGCCCGGCAGGGCTTCCAGGTCACGCTGCTGGAGGCGGCCACGTTCCCGCGCTACCACATCGGCGAGTCGATCCTGCCGTCCGCGCTCCCCGTCCTGGACGTGCTGGGCGTCCGGGAGAAGGTCGAGCGGCACGGGTTCGTCCGCAAGGGCGGCGCCTACTTCGAGTGGGGCCCGGAGAACTGGGATCTCGACTTCGACCACCTCGCGGGACCGGACGGGTACAGCTTCCAGGTCATCCGCTCGGAGTTCGACCAGCTGCTGCTCGACCACGCCAGGACGCAGGGCGTGGACGTCCACGAGGGCATCGGGGTCCGCGAGCTGACGTTCGAGGGCGAGCGTCCCGTCGCGGCGCGGTGGTCCAGGACGGCCGACCGGGACGACGGCGGCACGATCGGGTTCGACTTCCTGGTCGACTGCTCCGGCCGCGCCGGGGTGATGGCCACCAAGTACCTGCGCAACCGCCGCTACAACGAGGTCTTCAAGAACATCGCGACCTGGAGCTACTGGCGCAACGTCACGCCGCCAGGCAAGGGGCCCGAGGGCGCGATCGTCGTGGCCTCGATCCCCGACGGCTGGTTCTGGGCCATCCCGCTGCACGACGGCACCTGGAGCGTCGGCCTGGTCGCCAAGGCCGACCGTTTCGCCGAGGCCCGCGAGCGGCTCGGCGGGCCGGAGGGCGTCTACGCCGACGCCATCGCCCGCTGCCCCCGCATCGCCGGGATGCTGGCGGGCGCCGAGCGGGTCGCGGACCTGCGGGCCGAGCAGGACTACTCCTACGTTTGCGAGCGCTTCGCCGGGCCGGGCTTCGTCATGGCGGGCGACGCGGCCTGCTTCCTGGACCCGCTGCTGTCGACCGGCGTCCACCTGGCCACGTTCAGCGGGATGCTCGCGGGGGCCAGCGTCGGCAGCGTCCTGCGTGCGGAGTTCGATGAGCGCGAGGCGCTGGCGTTCTACTCCCAGGCGTATCGACAGGCGTACGAGCGTCTGCTCATCCTTGTGTCGTTCTTCTACCGGAGCTTCAGCCGCGAGTCCCAGTTCTTCGAGGCGCGGAAGCTGACCCGACGGGAGCGGCACATGCTGAGGCTGTACGAGTCGTTCCTGTACGTGGTGTCCGGTGTGGAGGACGTCGAGGACGCCAAGGACAGCGCCCTGGACGCCGTCGCGGCGCGGCTCCGCCAGTCGGGGCAGGCCCTGGCGGGCGAGAACGAGGCGATGGCGACCATGCCCACCTCGGAAGCGGACGCCGTCGGCGGGGTCTACCTGACGTTCGAGCCCCGGCTCGGCCTGCGGCGCCGCAGCGGCGCGGAGGAGCCGGTCCGGGCATGACCTACGTCATCGCGCAGCCCTGCGTGGGAGTGAAGGACGGGTCGTGCGTCCTGGTCTGCCCCGTCGACTGCATTCACCCCGCGCCGGGCGAGCCCGGCTTCGACCGGAGCCCGCAGCTCTACATCGACCCGCTGGAATGCATCGACTGCCACTCCTGCGCCCAGGCGTGTCCCGTGGACGCGTGCCTGCCGGAGGAGGACCTTCCCCCGGAGTGGGTGACCTCGCTCGACGTCAACGCCGCCTACTTCACCGAGAAAGGGACCCCATGACCGAGCCCACCCCCACCCCCGGCGACTACGGCCGGGAGGAGGCCGACGAGTTCTACCTTTCACCCGCGGAGGCCGACAAGCTGCTGGCCGCCGCGCCCTGGCGCCGGTTCGCGGTGCTCGGCGACAGCCTGGCCGAGGGCCTGGGCGAGGACTCGCCCGGCTACCGCAGCCTGCCGTGGGCGGACCGGACCCGAGAGGCCCTCGCGCGCCGCGAACCCGAGCTGGCCTACCTCAACCTCGGCCTGCGCGACCTGATCGCGTCCGAGGTGCGCGAACGGCAGCTCGGCGCCGCGATGGAGTTCGAGCCCGACCTGGTCGCCGTGGTGTGCGGCGGCAACGACATGTTCCGTCCCGGCTTCGACCCGGCCGCGGTCGAGGCCGAGCTCGACGGGATCGTCGGACCGCTGCGCGCGACCGGCGCCGACGTCGTCACCTACGGCCTGATGGACATCACGCTGGCCATCCCGGAGATCGCGGCGCTGCGACCGCAGCTGGAGGCGCTCAACGAACGGATCCGCGCGGTCTCGACACGACACGGCGCGCTCCTGGTGGACATGTGGGAGCACCCCGGCTGCGCCAGCCGGGACATGTTCAGCTCCGACATGATGCATTCCTCCATGCGCGGCCACGCCCTCCTGGGCGCCCAGACAATCCGCCGACTGGGCGAACGCCTGGCCTCCGAGTGAACGGCCGGACGGCATGAGCGGGAGGGCGTCGTGGTGAGTGCGGGTGACCGGAGTGGGGCGACGTCGGCGGTCAGTGAGAACTGGCGGACCAACCGGCGGCTCGCCGCGATGTGGGATCGCGGGGTGAAGAGCCGTCCCGTGGCCCTGGTCTACGGCGCGCTGGTCTTCGCCACCGACAACCGGCGCATGTACCGGCACATGGACGCGGTCGCGGAGGCGGCCGACGGCTCGGCGATCCTCGACGTCCCGTCGGGCGGCGGTGTCGTGCTGCGGGCGCTGCGCCCGGGACGGAACCTGCGCTACGTCGCGTGCGACATCTCCGCCCTCATGCTGGACCGCGCGCGAGCCGAGGCGTCCGGGCTCGGCCTCGACTATGTCGAGTACGAGGAGGCCGATGCCACTCGGCTGCCGTTCGGGGACGGGGAGTTCGACGTGGTGGTCTCCTACAGCGGCCTGCATTGCCTGCCCGATCCGGGGGCGGCGGTGCGGGAATGGGCCCGGGTGCTGCGGCCGGGCGGGACGGTCAGGGGGAGCGTGGTCGTGCGCGGCGCGGCCTTCCTGCCGGACCGGTTCATCGACCTGTGGGTGCGGATGCGGATCCTCGACGTGGTGACACCCGTCGACGGCGTCCTGCGCTGGTTCGGGGATGCGGGGCTCCGAACCGTCCGCGTCCACAGATCGGGCGCGATCCTCTACTTCGAACTGGAGAAGGATCGCGCCTGATCAGGGAGGACGGGGCCCGGCGGAGAACCGCCGGGCCCCGTCTTCTTTCCGGACCCGTGACGGTTTTGGGTTCAACTAGTTGACCGATCGTGCGCAATCCGCTTACTACGCGCCCTGACGCCATTGACTTAATAAAACGATCGTGCGTACAGTTTCCGCCGTGGACGTCTTGCTGACCGTCGAGGGTCTCTTCACCGGGACCCCCTCGCCGCTGCCCGGTGCCGGGCGCGGGGTGCTCAGCGCCATCGCCAAGCGGCGGGTCGCCGCCACCGAGGCCCACCTGGGCTGGACGCGGCTGGACGGCGACCGGCAGGCCGACATGGTGTCCCACGGCGGTCCCGACAAGGCCGTCTACATGTACCCGTCCGGCAACTACGACTACTGGCGGTCGCTGGGCTACGACCTCGCCCCCGGCGGGGTCGGCGAGAACGCGCCCGTCACCGGGCAGGACGAACACGACGTCCGCATCGGCGACGTCTGGGAGTGGGGCGAGGCCCGGGTGCAGGTCTCCCAGCCCAGAAGCCCCTGCTCCAAGCTCGCGGCGCACACGGGGCGCAAGGAGATCACCCGGCACATGATCGAGAGCGGCCGCACGGGCTGGTACCTGCGCGTCCTGCAGCCCGGGTTCGTCCCCGTCGAAGGCGTGCTGCGCCTGCTCTCGCGCGACCGCTCCGCGCCGACCGTCCACGAGCTGTTCAGCGCCTCCTACGCGCGGGACGACGACCCCGGCGGCCTGCGCGAGATGGTCGACACCCCCGCGCTGGCCGAGCAGTGGCGGCTCAGCGTCCAGGGCAGGCTGGCGCGGGCGGTGTACCGGTGACCACCGACGGGCGCCTGGTGCGCGGCGACCACACCCGGCGCCGCATCCTCGCGCGCGCCATGGACATCGCCTCGGTCGAGGGCCTGGACGGCCTGTCGATCGGTCGCCTGGCCACCGAGCTCGAGGTGAGCAAGAGCGGCGTCTTCGCCCACTTCGGCTCCAAGGAGGAGCTCCAGCTCGCCGTGATCCGCGCCGCCAAGGACGTCTTCGCCGAGCGGATCGTCCAGCCCGCCTTCGCCCACCCGCCCGGCGCCCGCCGCCTGGTGGCGCTGGTCGAGGGGTGGATCTCCTACTCCGAGCGCCGCATCTTCCCGGGTGGCTGCTTCTTCTACTCGGTCGGCGCCGAGTTCGACGCGCGTCCCGGACGCGTGCGCGACGCCCTGGCCGAGGCCCGCCGCGAATGGCTCGGCCTGAACGCCCAGACCATCCGCGACGCCCAGCAGCTGGGCGAGCTCGACAAGGGGGTCGGGCCCGGCCAGCTCGCCTTCGAGCTCGACGCCTTCGCCGCCGCCGCCAACTCCGCCGCGCTCCTGCTCGACGACGCCGCCTCCTACGACAAGGCCCGGACGGCGATCCGCTCGCGCCTGCGCGGCATCGCCACCGACCCCGGCCTCATCGAGCAGCCCCCGGCCGCCGTCCCCCCACGCGCCGGAAAGGAGGCCCCCCGGTGACGACGGAAACCGAGCCCGCGACCTCGAACCCCCAGAAAGAGGTCAGCCCCGGACTGGTGCTGGCGCTCTGCTCGGGCGCGACGTTCATGGCCTTCCTCGACCTCGCGGTCGTGAACATCGCCTTCCCCGACCTGCTGGCCGACTTCCCCGGCACCCGCACCGCCACGCTCACCTGGGTGGTCAGCGGCTACGCGGTCACGTTCGCCGCCTTCCTGACCCCGGCGGGACGCCTGGCCGACACCCTCGGCCGCCGCGGGGTGTTCGTGGGCTCGCTCGTCGGTTTCACGCTGGCCTCGCTGGTGTGCGGCGCCGCGCCCGGCCCCGAGGTGCTCATCGCCGGACGCCTGGCCCAGGGCGCCTTCGCCGCCGGAATGATCCCCGCCGCGCTGGCGCTGATCATCTCCAACATCCCGTTCGAGCGGCTGATCAAGTCGATCGGCGTCTGGGCGGCCGTCGGCGGCTTCTCCTCGGTGGTCGGCCCGATCGTGGGCGGCGTGCTGGTCGACGCGTCCGGCTGGCGCTCGGTCTTCTGGATCAACGGGCCGATCGGGCTCGTCCTGATCCTGGGCTCGCTGGCGGTGCTGCCCGCGCACCGGCCGCCGGAGGGCAGCAGGCTGCCCGACCTGCTGGGCAGCCTGGTGCTGGTGACCGGCATCGCGGCCGTCGTCGCCGGGCTCACCGAGGGCGAGCGCTGGGGCTGGGGCAGCGTCCGCACGCTCGCCCTGCTGGGTGGCGGGCTGCTGCTCGGCCTGGTCGCGCTGCTGCGCTCGCGCGGACACCGGGCCCCGGCGATCGAGACCGCCCTGTGGAAGAGCCGACGCTTCGCGGTCACCAACCTGGCCGCGCTGGTCTTCGGCACCGCCATGTTCGCCTGGCTGCTGACCGGGCCGCTGCTCACCACCAAGGTCTGGCAGTGGAGCATCATGGAAAGCGCCGGAGCGCTGACCATCGGCGCGGTGGCGTCCATGGCCGCCTCGATGGCGGCCGGACGGGTGAGCGACGCCACCCGGCACCGCTGGGTGATCGCGCTCGGCGCGCTGCTGTTCGCCGCCTGCAACGCGATGATGACCTCCGACCTGTTCGGCACCGAACCCCGGTTCTGGGACGCCTGGGTGCCCGCGAGCCTCCTCGGCGGCGCCGGGCTCGGCCTCGGCGTGACCGGCCTGTCCGCGGCCGCCGCCACCGCGCTGCCGCCGCTGCGGTTCGCCGCCGGTGTCGGCATGAACATGACGGCCCGCCAGCTCGGCGGCGCCCTGGGCATCGCGGCCACCGCCGCGCTGATGGCCTCCGGCGGCGGCGCCGGGACGATCGGCGCCTACCACGACGTCTACCTGGCCTGCGCGGCCGTGGCGATCCTGTCCGCCCTGGTGGCCGTCGTGCTCCCCGACCCCTCCCCGCCCAAGGAGGGCTGAGACCCCGCTCCAGGCCCCGGCGCACCCCCGTGGCGCCGGGGCCTCTTTTTTTGAAATCCCGGCCCGCTGCGCTCGCCTGGCGGCTCGCTGTGTTGATTGAAATCCTGGCCCACTTCGCTCGCCTAGCGGCTCGCTACGTGACCACGATTTTGCGATTGCTGCATCGCTTCGCGATCTCGCCGGGAAGCTTCGCCTTCGGCTCGCTTCCCGCTCATTGACGCAATCGCGCGCGGGGCTGGGGTTTCAGCGTTGAGTGTGGTCGGCCGTGGCGTGGGCGCGTAGGTGGGTGAGGGCCTGGTGCTGGGTGAAGGACGGGACCTTCAGGTCGGCTTCGCGGGTGCCGTAGGGGTCGTGGACGAGGGTGATCGTGCCGGACTCGTCGACGGTGCAGGTGCGGCCGTGCGGCCATTCGCCGAACACCAGGCCGGAGAGCCGGTGGGCCGCGCCCTGTCTGAGCACCGGGAGCACCGCGTCGCCGTCCGGGCCCGGCGCGCTGATCCAGTACGCGGTGGGCAGGCCGGTGCCGCGTGCGGGGCTCAGGTCGGGGTTGGCGCGCTGGGCCTCGTCCATGAGCATTTCGAGTTCCAGGTGGCGTGCCGCGTCAGTGAGGCGTTCGCATACCTGGAGGCGCGGCCCGAGGGACTTGATCAGGGCCTCGTCGGCTTTGTCGTCGAACAGGCGGCGGAGTTCGTCTCTGGACAGCACCACGGTCGCGTCCGGGTCGTCGCCGGTGACCAGTTCGACCAGGACGGCGCGCAGGAAGCCGCCCGTCCCGGGGCCGATGACGCCGAGGCCGCCGGAGCGGGCCAGGTCGAACGCCGCCGAGGCCGCGGTCGGCGCGACCGTCGCGGCGCGGGGACGCGGCACGACCGCTGTGGCCCGGGGGAGCGCGGGGGCGGGACGCCGCATCCGCTGGTTCACCACGAAAGCGATCAGCAGCAGCCCGACCGCGACCGTGGCCGGGATCGTCCCGGGCGGCACCGAGGCGTCCGGTCTCGGTGCCGCGGCTCGGGCGGGTGGCGGGCTCCACGAGGGTGTGGGCGCGGGCCTCCGCGGTGTGGCGGTGACGGTGATGCGCGGGCCGGGTTTTAGGACGCTCTTGCGAGGTGCCTTGCGCGGTGCCGCCTTCTTGGGTGCCTTCAGTTTCGGCCGCTGGGGTTTCGCCTGCTTCTGGCGGCGTGCGGGCGGGCGGAACGCGCGGCGCAGGTCGGGACGGTTCGCGGTGAACTCCGAGCGCAGGTGGCGGCAGAACGCGGCCGGGTCGAACACCGGCGACGCCGTCCCCCTGAGCCCGGGGCAGCCCGGGCGCGCGTGCGCGGCCGGGGCCCCGGTGAGCAGCAGCGCTAGCGCGGTGACGGCGCCCGCCTTTCCCAGCTTTGCCCATGTGGTCACTGGTGGCCACCTCCCCCGATGGTCGGTGACCGATGTAACCAGCGGGCGGCCTCCGGGGCGCGCTTCCCGGTCGGCGGGTCGGCGGTCGACACCGATCCGTGACCGGGCGAACACGTCAGGCGTAACGCCTGGCCAGGGTGTGGAAGGCCAGCTTGGGCTCCCAGCGCCCGGTGCGGGCGTAGTCGGAGCGGACCTTGACGATGCAGTGGCTGGCGATGTCCTGGTCGTACAGCGGGTCGTCGGTGTGCGGGGTGTCGGGGCTGCTGAAGTTGTAGACGAACGCGCCGGACACGCCCTCGGCCTCGTAGATGTCGAGCAGCTCGCCGATGTGCTCGGCCTGGACGCGCTCGTCGCGCACGAAGCCGGGCTTGACGCGCGGGGGCGGCGGGTCCTCGTCGATGACGCCCATGAAGCCCTCGCCGCCGCGCTTCTCCGCGCCCTTGTAGGTACAGCACCCGAACTCGGTGATGAAGACGGGCTTGCCGTGGCTGTGCAACTCGCGCACCTGCCGGACGTAGGTCGCCTCGTTCTTGGCGTCCCGGTAGAGGTCGACGCCGACGATGTCGAAGTCGGTCCAGACGACCTTCTCCCATTCGCCCGAGCTGTAGGTCAGCTTCCCGCCGAAGACCTCGCGGGTGGTCTTGACGGCCTTGGGCAGGAAGGCGTTGAGGCGCTCGTTGTAGCCGTTGGAGATGGGCTTGCTCAGGTTCGCCCCGCGCTCCATCCAGTCGGCGCCCGGGACGAGGCCCTGCATGAAGATCGTGAGTTCGCAGCCCACGGAGATCCCGACCTTCGGGTGGCGGCGGCGCAGCTTCTCGGCGGCGCGGCCGATCTCGGTGAGGAACTCCAGCGTCCGCTCGGGGGTCTGCTCGAACTGCCGCGCCTCGATCCACACGTAGAGGCCCTCGCCGGCCGCGAGCCGGGCCGCCTCCATCAGGCGGCGCACGTCCGAGCCGAGCAGGAGGATCGCGTTGCAGTGCAGGTCGCGGCGGATGGCCTTGATGTCGCGGCGGACGTAGGAGAGTTTCCACGTCTCGCGTTCGGTGTCGTAGTTCACGCCCTTGTGGGCCAGGGCACCGGGGCGGCGCCGCTCGGCCGCCGCGGCGCGGACCGCGTCCGACGGGGACGCGCAGCCCGCCGCGGCGACGGCCGCCATGGCCGCCGTCGCCGCGATCAGGGTCCGGCGATCGATCGGAACGGGTGTCATCGGAGATCTCCTCGCCTGGTGTTACCGGTGGTGCCGCCCGGTGGAGAGTCTCGTCGCGCGCCCGTCGGCGTTCATCGGCCGATCGGCCGTGCCGTCCCGACCAAAGTCGCGGGGTGGCGCGTCACTGGTCGGGGGCGTCCTGGAAGCGCGGGGCCTTCAGGTTCACCAGGCTGTCGAGCTTGTGGACGCGCTCGTCGTGCCCGATCTGGCGCAGCAGGTCGCCGACGGTGTCGTAGGCGCCGTACTCCTCGGCGTAAGTGCGGGGCGCGGGCGTCCGGTCGAACTCCGGGTTCTCGGCCACGAAGCTCATGTACTCGTGCTCGGCGTGGTCCTCGAAGTCGGCGTTGAGCCGGTAGCTCCATTCGGGTTTGACCAGGAACAACAGCCAGGACACGTGGTAGTAGAAGAACGCCACGATCCAGGGTGCGAGCCGGTGCAGCAGGAACGACTGCTTGTGCCCCTCGCGCTGGACGAGGTCCTGGAGGATCAGCAGGTGCCACTGCTCGTTGTCCTGCTCCTCGCGGGTCTCGACGATCCGGTCGTGGATCCGCTTGGCCAGGTCGGAGCGGGTGCGGTGGCGGGAGAGCGAGTGGTAGCCCACTCGTTCCCACGCCTGGTAGGGGACGCGGGCGATGAACTCCAGCATGGTGAACTTCACCAGCGTCCGGCGGCGGCCGTACACCAGGTCCATCTGTTTGAAGAGCATCCGCGCCATCAGGCTGTAGCGCAGGCGCGGGGTGTCCAAGGTCTCGATCTGGGCGGCGCGCAGCTCCCAGGGCGAGAGCTTGGGCGGTCCGGCGTGGGTCGCGGTCTGGGGGTGGGGGAGGGTGGCGGTGGTCATGTCGGTTCCCGTTCGTCGTCGCGGTCGGTCGAGCTGGTACCGATCCTGCGCGTGCGGCACGGGCCGGGGCATCGGCTGGGAAGAGGCACCTGATCTACGTCTGGAGAGGGCGTCGGGGTGCCGCCGGATGCGTCGCGGGGCGTAAGGGATTCCCCTAGGGGATCACGGGACGAGGCCGTGCGCGACGGCCAGATCGAGGGCCGCGCCCGCGGCCGGGGCGAGAAGGTCGTGGTCGGAGCGCCCGACGTAGCGGAACTCGTCGACCTCGCCCGTCGCGCTCATGCTCCCCTGGTAGGACGCGGTGAAGCAGGCCATGCGCACGCGGGAGTACGCGGGCTGGTCGTGGGCGTCGGCGCGGATGACGCCGAGCTCGCGGAAGGTGGCCGGGTCGAGTTCGACCCCCAGCTCCTCGCGTACCTCGCGCGAGAGCGCCGTCCAGTCGTCCTCGCCGGTCTCGCGCTTGCCTCCGGGGAGGTACAGCCGGTCGCGGCCGCGGGCCCGGACGGCCAGCATCCGCCCGTCCACCACCTGGATCCACGCGACGACGTCGAGTTCCTGCCCGCTCATGTGACCCCAGTCCGAAAAACGAAGGACGCGGGACGGCCGAACCTGGCGACGGCCGACCCCTGGTTGACCGCGACCCCCAGCAGGCCCGAGGAGTCGACCCAGACCAGCGCGCCGCCCTCGGCGACCCCGCCGTAGGTCGCGGCGAAGGCGAGCCGTTCGGTCCGGGGCGCGCCGTCGGCGTCCGTCCAGCCCAGCTCCAGCGGATCACCGTACTGGAGCGTGCCGAGCGCCGTGACGAGATCGTCGCGGTCCGCGGCGAGGATCAGGCTGCCGAAGCGGTCGGCGTACAGGACGGGGGCGTCGAGCCGTCCGGCGCTCACCACCGGGTCGGGGAGGGGGAGCCGCACCAGCGTCTCGGGCTCGGCGGACGGGCCGAGCGCGGCGACGTCCAGGCCCCGGGCCAGATGGGCGGCGGCGGGGGAGAAGATGTCGCGCCCGTGGAAGGAGGTGGACACGTTGGGCAGCCGGTAGGCGGGGTCCTCCAGGACGTGCGCCCGGGTGACGCCGCCCAGTTCGTCGGCGGCGGGGATCAGCAGACCGTTGTCGGGGCCGACCAGGACGTCGCCGCGCCCGGTCGCGATCGCCACGGGACGGCGCGCGGTGCCCACACCCGGGTCGACGACGCCGACGTGCACGCCGACCGGGAGGTAGAGGAGGCCCTGCCGCAGCAGGAGGGCGCCCTCGACGACCGCGTACGGGGTCACGTCGTCGTCCAGCACCAGCACGGTCGCCTCCGGGGCGAGGCGGTGGACGACCCCGGCGCAGATCGCGGTGTAGGCGGTGCCGAAGTCGGTGGTCAGGCTGACGAACGGGCGGTCGCTCATGGTGCCGTCCTACCCCAGCGCGACGGCCAGCCCGGCCACGCCCAGCAGGACGGTGACGCACGCGGTGAGCAGGACCGAGCCGGGGTCGGCCACCGGCTCGCCGCGGGCGAGCCTCCCGGCGCGCCGCCCGTGCTGGCGGTGCGCGCGCCGGAACTGGAGGGCGGCGGCGCAGCAGACGGCGGCGACGCCCAGCGCCGAGGCCGCGGCCGAGGGCGCCAGCCGGACGCACGCCAGCCCCGCCCCGATGAGGGCGAGCGTCGTCCTGGACCAGGCCAGGCTGGTGCGCTCGTGCTGCGCGCCGGGGTCCCAGAGGGTCACGGCGTGACCAGCACGACCACGAGCAGGACGACGGCGCCCAGCGCCAGCCCGTAGGCCATCACGGGCGCGAGCGCGGGCGGCGGCAGGGTCTCGTCGCGGCGCAGCGCCCGCTCGGTGCGCAGCCAGCGCCGGAACGCCATCGCGGCGATCAGCGCGCCCGTCCCGGCCATCGCGCCCGCCAGCCCGTGCCGCAGCGGCGCGGCGATCAGGTCGCCGGCCAGGGCGACGCCCACACCCGCGGCGATCACCGCCAGCGCGGTGCGGATCCAGGCCAGGAACGTGCGCTCGTTGGCGAGGCTGAAGCGGGGGTCGGGGTCGCTGCCCTCGGCCAGCAGCCGGTCGGTCCACCGTCCGCCCGGTGGGTCGGTCGCGCTCATTCGGAAATCACTTCACGCCTTCGTTTCGGGGGCGGCCCCTATGGTACGTGACGCGTGTTTTGTCGCCGAATCCGGCGCCGAATGCAGAATTCCGACTTGCCATGCCTGAATTGGTGTCCGTGCAGGTCGGAGTCCTAGTCGGTGCCGAAACGGCGCGCGGACGCGTTTTCCTGGGCGAGCCTGTGCAGGGCCGTGAGCACCTGCTCGTAAAGGACCGTGGAAACGAGCATGGAGTGGACGGTCCGGGCGCGCGGGGCGTCGCCTCCGACGCGTCCGATCTCGTGCTCGGCCACCTCCGTGGCCGCCGACACGTACGGGCGCAGGTCGGTGAGCGTGATCGGGAAGCCCAGGCGGCGCAGCGCCACGAAGGTCTGCGCCAGCAGGTCGCGGGCGGGGGCGTGCTCGGAGACGTGCCAGCCGAGCTCGCCCACCAGGGCGTCGACGTCCTCGCGCGCGGCGCGCCAGTGCGGGTCGTCGGGCGGGGTGACGTGCGGGCCGATCGCGTACTGGGTGGTGCCGAACAGCTCGTGCAGGCCGACGTCCGGGTCCTCGACCGAGGCGAGGATCTTCTTGATGGCGGCCACGGGCAGGTCGCCGACCTCGCGCAGCGCGCGGATGAGCCGCAGGCGCTCCAGATGGCTCTGGTCGTAGTCGGCGCGGGTGGCCCCGGCGGACGTGCCCTTGGGAAGCAGGTTCTCGCGGATGTAGAACTTGATCGTCTGCACCGTCAGGCCGCTGCGGTCGCTGAGCTCGGAGATCTGCATCTCCCCACCTCCACCACTGGATATTAGCGCTATCCAATGGTTGGATAGTGTCACTATCCAAGGAGTGGAGGAGGCGCCGTGTTCACCGTCGTCGAGGCCGGGCGCGCCTACGGGCTGGACGCGACCCTGGACGCGAAGGGGCGCCTGCTCGCGCCGATCGACCGTCCCCTGCTGGGCTGGAAGCGCGAGCCGCACGGCTGGTGCCGGGGCGACGCCTGCGTTCCCGCCGTCCACGCGGCCCGCGCCGAGACCGGCGACCGCGTCGACGTGGCCGCCTTCGTCGAGCTGACCGGCGGGACCGCCGTCCTGGACGCCGACGAGCGGCTGATCGCCGTCACCGTGGCTCGCGCCCATGCCCGCCTCGCCGTCCGGCTGGTCCGCGCGGGCAAGGACGCCGCCGCCCGCCGCCATCTGGAGCCGCCCGCCGCCATCTGGACGCGGCCGCCGCGCTGGCGCCGCACGACGTGGCGATCCGCCGGGGCCTGATGCCCCTCCTGGGAGAGGACCCCTTCGGCGACGCCTGCTTCGCCCTCCGCGACGAGATGGAGCGCGACGGCGTCGCCCTCTACCGTCCGTTGCCCTGACCGGTGGCCAGGCGGAGATCGTGCAGGGAGCGGCCCGCCCGCAGGCGCCGTCCCGGTGCGGGGCCGTCCAGCGGCACGTGGGCGGTGACGGTGTCGCCCGGGGGCGCCTCGACCACGGCGAAGCCCACCAGGTGCGGCGGCTCCCCGTTGTCCTCGGCATAGACCTGGACGACCTCGCGGCCGGGACGCTCGCCCGCGTTGCGGACGACGACCTCGGCCTTGTCGTCGCCCGGGACGCTCATCGCGACGTACTCCCAGGTGGTGTAGCCCAGGCCGTGCCCGAACGGGTAGGCCACGTCCGCCGGGTCGTAGTGCCGGTACCCGATCGCGGTGCCCTCGGAGTACTCCAGCGTGCCGTCCTCGGCGGGCAGCGGCGACAGCACCCCGGTCTCGGTGGCGGGGAACGTGGTCGGCAGCCGCCCGCCCGGCTCGGCCGCGCCCGCGAGGACCTCGGCGATCGCCTCGCCGCCCTCCTGGCCCGGCAGCCAGGCCCACAGGACCGCGGCGACCTCGTCCCGCCAGGGCATCAGCACCGGGGCGCCCGCGTTCACCACCACGACCGTGCGCGGGTTCACGGCCGCGACGGCCGAGACCAGCTCGTCCTGGCGGCCGGGCAGGGCCAGCGTGGTGCGGTCGAAGCCCTCGCTCTCGACCTCGTCGGTCGTCCCGACCACGACGACGGCGACCTCGGCCTCGCGGGCCGCCTCGACCGCGGCCGCCAGCTCCTCGTCCTCGGGCAGGACGGGCGCTTGGTAGCCGATCCAGAACACGGCGGCCTCGAACGAACCGGGCCGGTAGGGATGCCGGACCTCGACGGGGACGGCCTCCCCGATCCTCAGCTCCACCTCCACGCGGTGCTCGGGCGGGCGCGTCAGCGTCTCGACCGCGTCGACGCCCGCGAACGCGTGGTCGACGGCCGTCCGGGTGTCGCCCACGCGGAACTCGTAGTGGCCGGAGCCGTCGATCGAGAACGTGTGGACGCCGTCGCGCTCCGGGGCGATCCCGGCCCGCGCCACGATCTCCGCCGTGCCCTCCGGGGTACTTCCCAGCAGGACGTAGTGCGCGGCGAGCCGGTGCTGGGAGTCGAGCACCGCGCCGCCCGCGTCGAGGAACTCCAGGCGGAAGCCCGGCTCGCCGCTCTCGGGGTCGGTGGCCAGGGCGAGCGGCAGCGGCGCCAGCCGCTCATGGGACCGGACGCCGGTCCGGACCTCGATCCGGGTGGCCTCGCCCATCACCCGGCGCAGCCCCTCCTCGGGCGTCACGGTGTGGGTCGGGTTGACGTGCGCGCTCCCGCCGCCCTGGAACCCGAACCGGACCGCGTTCGGCCCGATCAGCGCCAGCGTCCGGGGCGAGTTCAGCGGCAGCACCCCGCCCTCGTTGCGCAGCAGGACGCAGGCGCGGGCGGCCAGGCCGCGCAGCTGGAGACGCGCGTCGGGCGGCGTGGCCACCGGGGGCGGCCCCGGATACCCCTCCAGCGCCCCGACGCGGGCGGCCAGCCGCAGCACGCGCAGCACCTTGTCGTCGACCAGCTCCTCGGCCACCCGTCCCGCGCGGACCGCCTCGGCCAGCCGGTCGCCCCACCGGCTGTGCCGGGTGCCGGGCATCTCCAGGTCGGTGCCGCCGTTGGCGGCGGCCTCGGTGGAGCGCACGGCCGTCCAGTCCGACACCACGACGCCGTCGAAGCCCCACGCGCCCTTGAGCAGGTCGATCAGCAGCGGCCCGTTCTCGGTCATGGGCGCCCCGTTGACCTGGTTGTAGGCGGCCATCACCATCCACGCGCCCGCCTCGACGGTGGCGCGGAAGGGGCGCAGGTACAGCTCGTCCAGGGTGCGGCCGTCGATCCGCGCGTCGTAGGACATGCGCGCGGTCTCGGAGTCGTTGCCCACGAAGTGCTTGACCGCCGCCGCGACCCCCGTGGACTGGAGCCCGGTCACGAAGGCCGTCGCGATCCGCGCGACCAGCAGCGGGTCCTCGGAGTAGTTCTCGAAGTGCCGCCCGCCGAGGGGAGTGCGGTGCAGGTTGATCGTCGGGGCGAGCTGCACGTGGACGCCCTTGTCCCGTGCCTGCGCGCCGTTCAGCCGTCCGACCCGTTCGGCCAGGTCGACGTCCCACGTGGCGGCCAGGGCCGTGGGGTTGGGGAACAGCAGGCCGGGCTCGCGCTCGTCCCAGGCCGTGCCCCGGACGCCGCTGGGGCCGTCCGACATCACGATCCGGCGCAGGCCCACTTCCTGGACGGGGTGCAGCGTCCAGAAGTCCGCCCCGGTCAGCAGCCGGACCTTCTGCTCCAGCGTCAGCCGCGCCAGGCGGCGGCGCAGATCGGCCTCGTCGACGGTCGTCACGGGCGGGCCTCCAAAACGGACTCGGCGGTCGAACGCTCCGAGGGGTTGTTACCCGTTAGTGGTTGGACCGGCGCATCGAGTCGGAGATCTTCTCGGCGGCGGCCGCGACCGGACCGGCGTGCAGGCGTCCGGGGGAGCGGGTCAGCCGCTCCAGCGGCCCCGACACCGAGACGGCGGCGATCACGCGTCCGCCCGCGCCCCGGATCGGCGCGGAGACCGAGCCCACGCCCTGCTCGCGCTCGCCCACGCTCTGCGCCCAGCCCCTGCGGCGCACCGAGGCGAGCGTCGCGGCCTCGAACTTGGCCCCGCGCAGCCCCCGGTGGAGGCGTTCGGGCTCCTCCCACGCCAGCAGCACCTGGGCCGCCGAACCCGCCGTCATCGGCAGCGCCGCGCCGACCGGGATGGTGTCGCGCAGCCCGCTCGTGCGCTCGGCCGAGGCCACGCAGACCCGCACGTCGCCCTGGCGCCGGAACAGCGAGGCGCTCTCGCCCGTCAGGTCGCGCAGCTGCGCCAGGACGGGCTGCGCGATGGCCAGCAGCCGGTCTTCGCCCGCCGCCACCGCCAGCTCCGCCAGGCGCGGCCCGAGGATGAACCGGCCCTGGAGATCGCGGTGGACGAGCCGGTGGTGCTCCAGCGCGACGGCCAGCCGGTGGGCGGTCGGACGCGCCAGTCCGGTGGTCTGGACGAGCTGCGCCAGCGAGGCCGGCCCGGCTTCCAGGGCGTTCAGCACGAGAACCGCTTTGTCAAGTACGCCGACTCCGCTAGAGTTGTCCATGTCTTGATATTGCCGTCTCGTAATTTGAGATGCAAGTCGAGGTCCGATTCCGAACGGGCGCACCGTTGCGTCCAGACGACAGATGGGTGGGAGCGATGGGCCGCACACTGGCCGAGAAGGTGTACGACGCGCACGTCGTACGAGGTGCCGAGGGCGAACCCGACCTGCTCTACATCGATCTTCACCTGGTGCACGAGGTGACCAGCCCGCAGGCGTTCGACGGGCTCCGCCTGGCCGGGCGCAAGGTCAGGCGCCCCGAGCTGACGATCGCCACCGAAGACCACAACGTCCCCACGACCGACCTGCTCGCCCCGATCGCCGACCCGGTGTCGCGCACCCAGGTCGAGACCCTCCGCAAGAACTGCGCGGAGTTCGGCATCCGGCTGCACCCCATGGGTGACGCCGGGCAGGGCATCGTCCACGTCATCGGCCCCCAGCTGGGCCTGACCCAGCCGGGCATGACCGTGGTCTGCGGCGACTCGCACACCTCCACCCACGGCGCCTTCGGCGCCCTGGCCTTCGGCATCGGCACCAGCGAGGTCGAGCACGTCCTGGCCACCCAGACCCTCCCGCAGATCCGTCCCAAGACCATGGCCGTCACCGTCGAGGGCGCCCTGCCCGAGGGCGTCACCGCCAAGGACCTGATCCTGGCGATCATCGCGCGGATCGGCACCGGCGGCGGCCAGGGCCACATCATCGAGTACCGGGGCGAGGCCGTCCGGTCCCTGTCGATGGAGGGGCGGATGACCGTCTGCAACATGTCCATCGAGGCCGGAGCCCGCGCGGGCATGATCGCCCCGGACGAGACGACGTTCGCCTACCTCAAGGGCCGTCCCCACGCGCCCCAGGGCGCCGACTGGGACCGCGCCGTCGAGTACTGGGAGTCCCTGCGCACCGACGACGACGCCGTCTTCGACACCGAGGTCGTGATCGACGCCGCCGAGCTGACCCCGTTCGTCACCTGGGGCACCAACCCCGGCCAGGGCCTGCCCCTGGGCGACTCGGTCCCCGACCCCGCCTCCTTCACCGACCCGGCCGCCCGCCAGTCCGCCGAGCGCGCGCTGGACTACATGGGCCTCACCGCGGGCACGCCCCTGCGCGAGATCGAGGTCGACACCGTCTTCGTCGGCTCCTGCACCAACGGCCGCATCGAGGACCTGCGCGCCGTCGCGGACGTCCTGTCGGGCCGCCGCGTCGCCGAGGGCGTCCGGATGCTGGTCGTCCCCGGCTCCATGAAGGTCAAGAAGCAGGCCGAAGAGGAGGGCCTGGACGCCGTCATCTCCGCCGCGGGCGCCGAATGGCGCGAGGCGGGCTGCTCCATGTGCCTGGCCATGAACCCCGACAAGCTCACTCCGGGCGAGCGCAGCGCCTCGACGTCCAACCGCAACTTCGAGGGCCGCCAGGGCCCCGGCGGCCGCACCCACCTGGTCTCGCCCGCCGTCGCCGCCGCCACCGCCGTCACCGGCCACCTGGCCGCGCCCGCCGACATCCGCGGCGAAGCGAGGAATGTCGGCGAAGCCTTTGCCGGGGAGTCTGAGGGGTCGTCCCCTCAGAGCCGAATCGACCTGTAAGGAGCCGGAATCCATGGAAGCCTTCACCACCCACACCGGCCGGGCCGTCCCGCTGCGCCGCAGCAATGTCGACACCGACCAGATCATCCCCGCCGTCTGGCTCAAGCAGGTCAGCCGCACCGGCTTCGACAAGGGGCTGTTCTCCGCCTGGCGCGAGGACCCGGCCTTCGTGCTCAACCGTCCCGAATACGACGGTGCCAGCATCCTGGTCGCCGGACCCGACTTCGGCACGGGATCGTCCCGCGAGCACGCCGTCTGGGCCCTCCAGCAGTACGGCTTCCGAGCCGTCATCGCCCCGCGCTTCGGCGACATCTTCCGCAACAACTCCACCAAGATGGGCCTGCTCCCGGTCGTCCTGCCGCCCGAGGCCGTGGAGACGCTCCAAACCCGGGCCGAACAGGACCCCACCAGCGAGATCACCGTGGACCTCCAGGCCCGCGAGGTCCGCTCGGGAGACCTCACCGTCCCCTTCGACATCGACGACTACACCCGCTGGCGCCTCCTGGAGGGCCTGGACGACATCGGCCTGACCCTCCGCCACGCCGAGGACGTCACAGCCTTCGAACAGGCCCGCCCGGCCTGGCTCCCGACCACGGTCTGAGGGCCCCGAGCGACGAGCGCGTCTCCGCACAGAGGACAATCGCCGTGTGGAGACACGCTCGAACGCTGGAGGGATCCTCGTGAGCACGGCCCCGTGGACCGGACCCGAGTGGGACGACCCGGAGCTCACCCGGCTCGCACGACAACTGCGCGACGCCCACCGCCTGGTGGCGCCGCTCCCACCCGAGCCCCGCCGCCGCCTCATCAGGCACCTGCTGGCGATCACCGACCTGGCCAAACGCGACGCCGGACTGGCCGCCCGCAGGCTGGACGCGTTCCTGGCCGATTTCCATGGGACGGCGGGTCCCCGCTAGCGTGCAGGGTGGCCGGATCCGGTCCGGCGCCCGGGCGAGACGGGGGTACAACCGACAAAATCGACTGCGACACGGGAACTCTTGCGTGCAGGTGATTGTGTCGGCCCTAAGGGTCCCTTAGTTTCGTTCGGGCAAGGGGGGAACTAGAGGAGTAACCCATGAACAAGCGTGAGCTGGTCGACGCCATCTCTGACCGGCTGGGCAGCAAGAAGGCCGCAGCCGAGGCCGTCGACGCGATCCTGGAGACGATCCAGACTGCTGTCGCCAAGGGCGACAAGGTCGCGATCACGGGGTTCGGTTCGTTCGAGAAGGCCGACCGGCCTGCCCGTACGGCCCGTAACCCCGCAACGGGCAAGACCATCAACGTTCCCGCGACGTCCGTGCCGAAGTTCAAGGCGGGCGCCGACTTCAAGAACCTGGTGGCCGGCAAGAAGTAGCAATTCCAAGAGCGCCCGCCCTGCCAAAGGGGCGGGCGCTCTTGCCTTCCCGAGCCCGTTCAGCCGGTGGGGATCTCCAGGTCGAGGTGCCGCAGCTCCTCCGGGTCGGCGATCAGGTCGATCGCGGTGATCCTGCCGTCGGCGACGGTGAAGTCGAACACGACGCGCGGCCTGCCGCGCGGCGCCCAGACGGCTCCGGCGGCGCCGTCGACGAGGGCCGGTCGAGCGGCCTGGGCCCGTCCGCAGAACTGCCCGGCCACGGCCTTCGCCCCGAGGAGCTCCCCAGGTGCCCCGGCCCGCGTCGCGTTGTCGTCCGCGCGCAGGACGACGTCGGGTTCGAGGAGGGCGATCAGCGCGTCGAAGTCGCCCTCGCGGGAGGCGGCCAGGAACGCCCGCACGAGCGTGTTCCGCCGGGCCTGATCGGTGTCGGGCGCCGCGCCGGCCGCCTGGACCCTGCGGCGCGCACGGCTGGCGAGCATCTTCGCGGCGGCCGGGCTGCGTCCCAGCACGGCGGCGACCTCGCGGAACGGCACGGCGAAGACGTCATGCAGGACGAACGCGAGCCGCTCGGCGGGAGTGAGCGTCTCCAGCACCACCAGGAGCGCGAGGCCGACCGCGTCGGCCTGCAGGGCCTCCTGCTCCGGATCGTAACCGGCGGCCGCGATGCCGACCGGGCCGTCGAGGGGGTCCTCGCGCCGTGCCGTCCGGGAGCGCAGCATGTCCAGGCAGATGCGGCCGACGACCGTGGTCAGCCAGCCGCCGAGGTTCTGCACTCGGTCGCCGGCCGAGCGGTTCAGCCGCAGCCAGGCCTCCTGCACGGCGTCGTCGGCCTCCGGGATGGAGCCGAGCAGCCGGTAGGCCACCGCCCGCAGTTGCGGCCGGTGGGCCTCGAACCCCTCAGCCAGCCAGTCATTTTCGTCCATCGTCGCCTTCCTCGGCAGCGTCCCGTTACAGCAATGACGAAGCAGACGCGGTCGAGGTAACAACGCGCGAAGGCCGTTACCTTCCTCGGCCGCGCTCCGTCATGGCCGTGACGCACCTCGCCGGCCTCGTCCGCGTGGTGCCTGGGAAGCCACTGATGGAGGGTGTGAAGGTTGACAGAGCCGATCATTGAAGCCGAAGGGCTGGTGAGGCGCTTCGGCAAGGTCGAGGCGCTGGCCGGGCTCGATCTGGTGGCCTACGGCGGGCAGGTCACCGCCGTGCTGGGTCCCAACGGCGCGGGGAAGACGACGTTCGTCCGGTCCGTCGCCACGCTGATCCGCCCGAACGCGGGGAGCCTGCGCGTGGCGGGCATCGACGTCGCCCGCCACCCCGAGCGGGTGCGGCGGGTCATCGGCCTGGCCGGGCAGTACGCCGCCGTCGAGCCGACCATGACGGGACGGGAGAACCTGCGGATGGTGGCGCGGCTGTTCGGGCACTCGCGGCGGCAGGCGGCCGCGAACACCGACGGGGTGCTGGACCGGCTCGGGCTGCGGGACGTCGCCGACCGCCAGGTCAAGACCTACTCCGGGGGACTGCGGCGGCGGCTCGACCTGGGTGCCAGCCTCGTGGGCGCGCCTCGCCTGCTGCTGCTGGACGAGCCGACCACCGGGCTGGACCCGCGCAGCCGCAACGGCCTGTGGGATTCGATCCGCGACCTGGTGGCCCTGGGCACCGACGTGCTGCTCACCACCCAGTACCTGGACGAGGCCGACCAGCTCGCCGGCCAGGTGGCGATCATCGACCACGGGCGGGTCATCGCCGACGGCACCCCGGCCGAGCTCAAGGCCCTCGCCGGGCAGGACATGATCGAGGTCCACGCGCACCGTTCCGCCGACCTGCCGAGCCTGGCACGGGCACTGGGGTCGATCGGTTCGGGTCCGCCGCGCGTCGACGCGGGCACCAACCGGGTCAGCGTCCCGGTCGCCGGTGGACGGTCCGCGATCGCGTCCGCGACGCAGGCGCTCGGCGGGCTGGACGCCGAGGTCGACGACATCGGCTTTCGCCGCCCGACGCTGGACGAGGTCTTCCTCACCCTGACCGGGGCCCCGGCCCGAACCCCCGAAGGCGAGACCGGTGCGGCCTTGAGCCCCGCCGCCAAGGAGAACCGATGACGGACATGGGAATCGCGACCACCACCAGGACCCAGCCCCTCGCGGCACCCGTCCGGACCGCGAGCATGTACACGACCGCCATGGAGGTGGCCACGCGCCTGCTGCGCAAGTACCTGCGCTCGCCGCAGCTCCTGGTGATGAGCCTCGCATCGGGAACGATCTTCGTCGTGCTCTTCCGCTACATCTTCGGCGGGGCCATCGACTTCGGCCGGGTCCCCTACGTCGACTTCCTCATCCCCGGCATGGTCATGACCAGCGTGCTCATCGCCGCCCCCGGCACCGCGGTCGGGGTGGCCGAAGACGGCGAACACGGGTTCTACGACCGGCTGCGCTCGCTGCCGGTACCCCATATCGCGCTGCTGAGCGGCCGCGCGCTGGGCGAGTCGGTCATCGTCGCCTGGTCGGTCGCCATCACCGCCGCGATCGGGTTCGCGGTGGGCTTCAGGCTGCACGGCAGCGTCGCCGAGGCGCTGGCCGCCTACGCGCTGTGCGTTGTCTGCGGCTTCGCCTTCATCTGGATGTTCATCTGCGTGGGCCTGGTGGCCGGGAACGCGCAGAGCGCCCAGGGCATCTCGACGGTGGCCTACCCCCTGATCTTCATATCGAGCGCCTACGTGCCCGTCGGCACCATGCCCGGCTGGATGCGGGTGATGGCCGAGCACCAGCCCGTCACCGTCATGTGCAACGCGGTGCGTTCGCTCGCGCTGGGCGACCCGGCGCTGGCGGGCCTCGCCCACACTACGACGTACTGGGTCACCCTCTCCCTGCTCTGGTCGGCCGGAATCGTCGCACTCTTCGCCCCCCTGGCCATCGCCCTCTACCGCCGCGGGACCTGATTGACAGGCAAGCGGGAACTTGCCTATGGTTCGAGATATGGGGGACGTGTTCAAGGCCCTGGCCGACCCGACGCGCCGGACGATTCTGGACGAGCTGACCGAGCGCGATGGGCAGACGCTCTTCGAGATCTGCGCGCGGCTGGGGGGCAGGCACGGGCTCGGGCTGTCGCGGCAGGGTGTCTCACAGCACCTGGACGTGCTCGAGGGCGCGGGGCTCGTCGAGACCAGGCGCGAAGGCCGGTACAAGTTCCACTACATCAACACCGCGCCGCTCGAACCGATCGTCGAGCGGTGGCTCGGGAAAGCCGGTGGGAGCCGGCGGGAGGGGACGTCGTGAGGATCAACCTGGCCAGCGTGCTCGTGGACGACCAGGAGAAGGCGCTGCGGTTCTACACCGAGGTTCTCGGCTTCCGCGAGAAGCACAACGTGCCCGTGGGTGCCGATCGGTGGATCACCGTGGTGTCGCCGCAGGACCCGGACGGGACCGAGCTCGTGCTGGAGCCGGACGGGCATCCCGCGGCCAAGCCGTTCAAGGAGGCCCTGGTCGCCGACGGCATCCCGTACACCTCGTTCGCCGTCGACGACGTCCAGGCGGAGTTCGAGCGGCTGCGCGCGCTCGGCGTGCGCTTCACGCAGGAACCCGCGGACATGGGACCGGTCACCACCGCCGTGCTCGACGACACCTGCGGCAACCTGATCCAGATCGCCCACCAGGCCTAACCCACGCGGCCAAGGTCAAAATGGCGTGGGGTTGGTTTCGGCGGCTCTTATTGGGCTTTTTGTTGGTCTTTCGTGGGCCCGAAAAATTATGACCTTGCTTCTGGTGCTCGAAGTGGGTCTCTGGGCCTAGTTATTCGTGCCGTGATGGGTCCTCTTCTTGGGGCCTGCGGCCCTGGGTGGATATTTGGAGTCGGGTTACTTTGGAGTGAGTCTCTCGAATGATCCCCAAGGATCACGCCTACTCGGCGGAGGTGAATGGAGTGTTCAATGTAATTCATGATGGTGACCGGGGTGCCACCGCGATGCAATACGCCGCGACTGTCGGCGTGGTGTCGGTGGCCTTGGTCGCGGTGCTGGCGAGCGGGGTGCGGAACGTGGCCGGCGGCGAGGTGGAGAGCGCTGTGTGTGACCTCTTCCGGGGGACGGGCTGTGATTCTCAGACGGCGATCCGGCCCGCGTCGACGGACGTGAACGGTTGGCGGCCCGATGACGGCTCTGGACGGGCCACCGGTGGACGAGCCGCTGGTGAGCCCACTCGGGTGGATTGTCAAAGGCGGCAGCAAGCCGTCGGGCCGATCGAGTCCGACCATGGACGCGGCAGTGGACGGTGGGGCCCGCCCTACCAGATCGACTACGAGGGAGGTGAGCGGGTCATTCCCAATGTCGTCATGGAACGCACCCGTTCACGTAATCGACTTTGGACGGCCCAATGTACCGAGTACTACGGTAACCGCCCTCCGCGTCAGGTCACCAGGTACTGGCTCCAGTTCGTCCAAGAGGTGCAGCTCTACAACTGCCCGCAGCCGACCGTCCTTGGTTTTCCCGTCAATACCGATTTTGGCGACTGCACCGCGGACGGTGATCCCTTCCTGCGGCTCGCGGCCGACAATCCGCTCTACGAAGGGCGACGCGAGGGCCGACCGCAGGTCTACTGCGAATCCGACGCCACGGGCTTTCCCTACTGCCTGAGCGGACCCGGGGGAGACAGGTCTTTCCTCCCGATGCCCACGTGATGAGCGATCGGATCTAGCGGAATTGGCGTACTTCGGGGCGCCTGGCCGCGCGGGGATCGGTCTCCGGGGGCGCTCGGTGGCTTCAGGTGAGTTCGCGGCGCATCGCGCGGCGGTCGGGCTTGGGGCGTGCGAGTTCGGTGAAGCCCGCGGCGCGGAAGGCGGAGGCGATGCCGGTCATGGCGTTGTCGGCGCCGGCTGCCTTGCCCTTTTGCGGTTCGACGGGGTAGGCGTCGACGGCAGGGGCCCCGTGTTCGGCCGCGAAGTCGCAGGCCGCGTTGATCATGGGGGTTTGCAGGCCGCTTCGGCGGTGCGGGGCGGACACGTACAGGCAGCTGATCACCCAGGCGGGGACGTCGTCGACCGGGCGCGTCACCGCCGAGCGCCGCATGCGCGGGTACTCCGAGCGCTCGCCGACGGCGACCCAGCCGACGGGTTCGCCGTCGAGGTAGCACACCAGGCCCGGCGGTGGATCGGTGCGGGCGCGTCGGCGCATCTGGGAGCGGTTGCCGGCGCCTTTGCCCTTCTCCCACTCCGCGAAGGACATTCGCCAGTGCATGCACCAGCAGCCCCGTGCGCCTCCGTTCGCGCCCATGACCTTCTCGAAGTCGGCCCACGTGTGCCTGGTCAAGGCCGCGGAAGTGATCTCGGGAAGTTCCGCCATACAGACGATGTTACCATCTTCAGCCAATAGACGGTGACGCGTGACGGCCAGGCCGAGGCGGAGGCATCCATGGCGACCGATCCATCGCACCCCGCTCCGGGGCGGCTCGAACTCGTCCGGAGCCTGGTCAACACCGAGGACCGGTATGGCGGCCACGACGAACTGGCCGATCCCGAACGGGCCGGGGCGTGGCTGGCGGATCGATGGCCGTCGACCCCCCGCCGGACGCTTGCGGCCGGGCGGTTCGACGGACTGCTCCGGTTGCGCGCCACCGTCCGGGACCTGGTGGCCGCCACCACCGAGGGGCGGCCGCCACGGCGTGAGACCGTGGCCGAGTTCAACCGGCTCGCCGCCGCGCAGCCGCACGTCGTCCGGCTGGACCTGGATGACGCGGAGGGTCTGTCCTCCACCTTGCGGGCGCATCGGCGCGGAGACCTCCCCTTCGCGGGCGAGGTCGTCGCGGCCGTGCACGAGGCGGTCGGCGCGGGAACCTGGTCGAGGCTGAAAGCGTGCGCCAACCCCGAATGCGGGTGGCTGTTCTACGACGTTTCCCGCAGCCGTACCGGACGCTGGTGCTCCATGGCGGCGTGCGGTTCCCTGCACAAGGCCCGCGCCTATCGGAACCGGCGGCGAGACAGGGCCGGGCCGTAGCCCAGGGCGGCCCTAGCTCGGCAGGGGAAAGGTGGAGAGGGTGATGACCGAGATCCGGTCGTCCCGCATGGCCAGGTTGACTCGTTGGCCGAAGCGGAGCATGCGGAGGCCGCCCTTGTCGAAGGCCTCGGCGTCGAAGGCGAGTTCGGTGCCGTCGTCCAGGAGGACGCTCCCGGTTCGGGTGGCGGACTCGTAGGTGCGGACTGTTGCCTGCATGGGCGCAGCTTAACGGGGCGGGCCCGGCAGGGACATGATTCGTTCGGCTATCGCTGCGGTGCGGGGGCCCGTTCCCAGGATCAGGGCTTTCCGCAGGTCGTCGAGGGTGTCCACGTCGTGGCGGACGCTGTCGACCCCGTCCAGCAGGAGTTCTCGGGCGCCCCGGGCCCGGTGGGCGGTGCGGGAGTCGCGGCCGAAGGCGGGGGAGAAGGGGACGCCCGGACGGGCCGTGTAGAGGGTCGTGCCGGTTCCGGCGGCGTCTGGGACGAAGGCTTCGGGGGATTGGGCGGCGGCGTCCAGGACGCGGGCCAGCTCTTCGGGGCGCAGGGCCGGCAGGTCGGCGGAGATGGCTCCCACGCCTTCTCGCGGGGAGGCTTGGCGGGTCTTGGCGGCGCCGTGGACCAGGGCCGGGTTGAGTCCCGCGTCGGGTTCGTCAGGGACGATCCGGGCGCCCAGAGCGGCCAGCTCGGCGGCCGGGAGCGGGTCGTCGGTGACGACCGTCACACCGTGGACGCGGTCACAGCGCAGGGCGGCGGCGACGGTGTCGGCCGCGATCGCCAGCGCCAGGGCCTCGCGGTGCGGGCCGGCGGACGCGGACATGCGTGTTTTCGCCCTGGCCAGCACCTTGACCGGTACCACAAGCGTCCACTGGAGAGAAGGCGCGCTGCGCGCTGCTGTAGACATGGCAACTCGACACTATGCGCAGGCAACCGCGAGACTTGAGGACACCCCGCGTTCACGCGGGGGACGGATTGAGGAGGGGGCGGGCATGAGGCATGAATACTCGCCGGCCTGGCGAAGGTTCACGATCGTCATCCTGCGCCCGTTGCTGTACGGGATGCTGAAGCGCGAGTGGCGGGGTCGTGACAACGTTCCCAAGGACGGCGGCCTGATCATCGCCGCCAACCACATCTCCGAGGCCGACCCGTTCGCCCTGGCGCACTTCGTCTACGAGGCGGGCCGGTACCCGGTCTACCTGGCCAAATCCACGCTGTTCGACGTGCGGGGGATCAGGGCCGTGCTGCGGGGTACCGGTCAGATTCCCGTTTACCGCGACAGCAAGGATCCCTCCGTGGTGCTCCGCGACGCCGAGACGGCGCTCCTGGACGGCGAGTGCCTGATGTTCTACCCCGAGGGCAGTTGCACGCGCGATCCCGAGCTGTGGCCGATGACGGGCCAGACCGGGGCGGCGCGGCTCGCCCTGAAGACCGGCGCCGCCGTGGTGCCGGTGGCGAGCTGGGGCGCGCATGAGCTGTTGCCCTACAAGAAAGGGGAGCCCACCGGGCTTCGCGGACGGTTGAAGAAGGGCTTCCACCCCTTCCCGCGCAAGACGATGCAGGTGATCGCGGGGCCCCCGATCGACCTCTCCCGGTTCGAGGGTGAACCTCTGACCAAGGAGACGCTTCGGGCGGCCACGGACGAGATCATGAGAGCCATCGCCGAGCTCCTGGGCGAGCTGCGCGGCCAGACCGCGCCCGAGGAGCTGTACGACCACCACAAGGTGCTCGAAGAACGGCGAAAAGCACAGACGGGTGAGGAGGCCTCGTGACTTTCCGTACGGCCGTCATGGGCGCGGGCTCTTTCGGCACCGCGATCGCCAAGATGCTGACCGACGCGGGCGGTGAGGTCACCGTCTGGGGCAGGCGGCAGGGCCCCGTCGACGCGATCAACGATCGGCACGAGAACGCCGACTACCTGCCCGGGATCGTCCTGCCGGCGAGCATCCGGGCCACGGTCGACCCCGCCGAGGCGCTGGACGGGGCCGACTTCGTGGCGCTGGCCGTCCCGGCGCAGACGCTGCGGGGCAACCTGGCCGAATGGGTGCCGATGCTCCCGCCCGAGGCGATGCTGGTCAGCCTGATGAAGGGCGTCGAGCTCGGCACGACCCGCCGGATGTCGGAGGTGATCGCCGAGGTCGCCGACGTCCCGGTCGAGCGGGTCGGGGTGTTCTCCGGGCCCAACTTCGCCGCCGAGATCGCCGCCGGACAGCCCGCGGCGGCGGTGGCCGCCTGCGCCCACGAGCCCGCCGCGCAGCGCCTCCAGGCCGCCACGATGTCGCCGTACTTCCGCGTCTACACCAGCACCGACGTGGTCGGCGTCGAGCTGGGCGGCGCGGTGAAGAACATCGTCGCGCTGTGCGTGGGGATGGCGGTCGGGCTGGGGTTCGGCGACAGCACCCGCGCGCTGCTGATGACGCGGGGGCTGGCCGAGATCGCGCGGCTGGGCGCGGCGCTCGGCGCCGACGAGCACACCTTCGCGGGCCTGGCCGGGATGGGCGACCTGATCGGCACGTGCAGCTCGCCGCTGTCGCGCAACCGGACGTTCGGCGAGAACCTCGGACGCGGCATGACGCTGGAGCAGGTGGTGGCGGCCACCAAGCAGACGGCCGAGGGCGTCAAGTCGTCCGAGCCGGTGCTGGAGCTGGCCCGCAAGCACAACGTCGAGATGCCGCTCACCGAGGCGGTGGTGAACGTGCTCCACCACGGCATGCCCATCAAGGACGCCGCCATCGCGCTCATCTCTCGCTCTCCGAAGCCGGAGCGCTACGGGGTGTGACATGCTGTGCGCGATGCGTAGAGACAATCGCGGACACGGAGAGAACACCCGCTCGGTCCACCTGCCGTCGCCGTCGGTGCCGCAGCAGGCGCCGGTGGGGCTGCCCGTCTGGCGCACCAGCGCGTTCAGCTTCGCCGGCGCGGCCGAGCACGCCGATCTGCTGAGCGACCGCACCCCCGGCTACTGCTACAGCCGCATCGACAACCCCACCAGCGACGCGTTCGCCGCCGCGCTGGCCTCGCTGGAGGGCGTCCGGGTGTCCGACCCGGTCGAGGGCCAGGCGTTCGCGTCGGGCATGGCGGCGATCACGGCGGTGTTCCTGGCCTTCACCGGCGCCGGGACGCACGTCGTGGCGCCGTCCACGGGGTTCGGCGGCACCCGCGACCTGATCACCGGCGTGCTGGCCCGGTTCGGGGTCGAGTCCACGTTCGCCGACATGGGCGACCCGGTGGCCGTCCGGCGGGCGATGCGTCCCGCCACCCGCATGATCTGGGCCGAGACGCTCTCCGAGCCGACCGGCGCGGTCGCCGACCTGCCGGGCCTGGCCGAGGTCGCGCGCGACGCGGGCGCCATGCTCGCGGTCGACTCGACCCTGGCCACACCGGTGGTGTGCCGCCCGCTCGAACACGGCGCCGACCTGGTCGTCCACTCGGCCACCAAGTACGTCGGCGGGCACGGCGACGCCACCGGCGGCGCGGTCGTCGGCCGGATGCGCCCGATGGCCGAGATCCGGCGGGTCCGCGTCGAGACCGGCGCGGCCCTCGCGCCCGACGAGGCGTTCCTGCTGCGCCGGGGGCTGGAGACGCTGCCGCTGCGCGTCCGGCGCCAGTGCGACACCGCCAACATCTTCGCCGCGGCCGTGGCCCGGCACCCGGCCGTCCGGTCGGTCGACTACCCGGGTCTGCCCGGCCACCCCGGCAACGCGCGGGCTCGCGCGCTGTTCGACGCGGGCCCCGAGGGCGGACGCTACGGCGCCATCGTCACGATCACCCCCAACGGCGGACGCGAGGCGGGCCTGGCCCTGGTCGACGCCGTGCGCCTGGCCCTGGTCGCCACGTCCGTCGGCGGCACCCGCACCAAGGTCGCGCACGTGGCCACGACCACCCACCAGCGCCTGGACGACGCCGACCTGCGCGCCGCCGGGATCGACCCGGGCGCCGTCCGGTTCTCCATCGGCCTGGAGGACGCCGACGACCTCGTCCGCGACGTGACCGAGGCCCTCGACACCATCGGCCGGGCGATCCCGGCCGTCTCCGTCAGCGCCTGCGGCGGCTGACGGAACCCGCCCGGGCCCGCACCGCGTCGTGGCCCGTACCCGCTGATCACCGGTAGGGTCGGTCCTCATGTCCCAGGTTTCTCCGAAGGTTCGCGTGGCCGTCGTGTTCGGCGGGCGCAGCAGCGAACACGCCATCTCCTGCGTCACCGCGGGCGCCGTCATGGCCGCCATCGACAGGGATCGCTACGAGGTGGTGCCCGTGGGCATCGCCAGGGACGGCCGCTGGGTCCTGGCGCCCGAGGGGCAGCGCCTGGCCATCGAGGACGGCCGCCTCCCCGAGGTGTCGGGCGAGGGCCGTCCGCTGGCCCTGCCGTTCGACCCCGACAGCCGCGGCCTGCTGGTCGTCGAGCCGGGCAAGGTCCCCGCGACCCTCGGCGAGGTCGACGTCGTCCTGCCCCTGCTGCACGGCCCCTACGGCGAGGACGGCACCATCCAGGGCATGCTCGAACTGGCGGGCGTCCGCTATGTCGGCGCCGGCGTCCTGGCCAGCGCCGTCGGCATGGACAAGGGCTTCATGAAGCTCGTCTGGGCGTCCCGCGGCCTGCCCATCGGCCCGTACGTCATCGTCAGCGACCGCGAGTGGCGCCGCGAGCGCAAGCGCAAGATCGACGAGATCAAGGAGCTCGGCCTCGCCACGGGCACGCCCGTGTTCGTCAAGCCCGCCCGCGCCGGCTCCAGCATGGGCATCTCCCGCGTCACCTCCGAAGACTCCCTGGAGGCCGCGATCGAGGCCGCCCGCGAGCACGACCCCAAGGTGATCGTCGAGGCCGCCATCGAGGGCCGCGAGATCGAGTGCGGCGTCCTGCAGGGCCTGGACGACGCCGCGCCCGACTCCAGCCTGCCCGCCGAGGTCGTCATGGCGTCCGGCAGCGACTTCTACGACTTCGAGACCAAGTACCTCGACTCCTCGCTCCGCCTGGACATCCCGCCGGACCTCGACCCGTCCGCGATCGAGGAGGTCCGCCGCCTGGCCGCCCGCGCCTTCGACGCCCTCGACTGCGAGGGCCTGGCCCGCGTCGACTTCTTCTACACCCCCGACGGCCGCTGGATCCTCAACGAGATCAACACCATGCCGGGCTTCACCCCCGCCTCGGCCTTCCCCCAGATGTGGGCCGCCACCGGCCTCGACTACCCGGCCCTGGTGGACCGCCTCATCCAAACCGCCCTAACCCGCCCCACCGGCCTCCGCTAACCCCCACCCCCTACCACAAGGTGCGCGTTCCGGCGCGCCCACACGTGGCCGCAGCGGCCGCCCTCGCCCGCGTGTTCGCGAGACCAGGAAGGCCGCGCGTTGGTCTACGGCTGGGCCTGCCCCTCACCGCGTGGTGCGCCGTTGCGCGCCCGGCGCGTGGCCACGGCGGCCCGCGGTGAGGGGCGGCCCGGCGGCCTTACGCGTTTGCCCGGGCCGCCTTGCGGCCCGGGCAAACGCGTTGGTTTTGGGTTCTACAGGGCTAGCCAGGTGTGGGACTTGAGGTCGTTGGTCGGGGTGGCCTGGATGCCGTTGGGGGAGAGGGTCCAGAGGGTGTCGCCGATGACGAGCGAGCGCTGGATGGCCGAGGTGTAGTCGCTACCCGGGTGCTTGATGGTGCCCTGCTTGTGGACGCCGGTGCCGTCGATCTTCAGGACGAGGGCCTCGCTGCCGTCGCCCATGCGGTCCCTGACCGGGATGACGGTCAGGCCGGACTTGGGCCAGTAGAGGAAGGCGTGCGGCTCGAAGTCGCTGGACGCCGAGGTGCCGGGCAGCTGGAAGGCGCCGACGCGGCGGGGCTGGGAGCTGACGTCGAAGAGCGAGACCTGGGTGCCCTTGGTGCTGCCGGTGCTGTCGGCGTCCTGGCCGACGCCGATGAGCTTGCCGTCGGCGGCGGGGTGCAGGTAGGCGGAGTAGCCGTTGATCTTCAGTTCGCCGGTGACCCGGGGGGACGCGGGGTTCTTCACGTCCAGCACGTAGAGCGGGTCGACCTGGCGGAAGGTGACGACGTAGGCGGTCGGGCCGATGAAGCGGACGGAGTAGATCCGCTCGCCCTTGCCCAGGCCGTCGACCTTGCCGGTCGGGGTGAGCGCCGAGCCCTTCTGCTTGAGGATGTGCAGCGTGCTCTGCGAGCGCGGGGCCCGCTCGGTGCCGACGGGGTCGTCCGGCCGCTGGAACCCGACGGGCCTGGACGTGGTCGCGACCCGCAGATGGCCCTCGTACTCGGACATCGAGTACTGGTTGAGCAGGGAGCCCTTGACCGAGCCGGACGCCACGTAGCGCGGCCGGGACGCGCCGCCGATGCTGAACTTGTGGATGTCGGTGCGCGGTTCGGACGCGGGCTTGGCGCCGCGTCCCGGGCCTTCGAAGGGGATGCCGACCGCGTCGGAGCCGGTGACGTACAGGCTCGATCCGTTGCCGTAGACGGTCTGGCCCTCGGCGGCGACGGTGACGGGGGACGGGTCGCCGAGCTCACGGTTCAGGTCGAGGGTGAGCACGGTCAGCATGCTCGTGCCCTTCTGCGACTCGGGGTGGTGGACCTGCTCGCAGGGCACCGAGTACTGCCGGGCCGCCGCGCTCCCGTTGCGCACCTCGATCTTGGGCAGCCACGCCTCCAGCGGGGCGGAGCGCACGACCTTGCGGTTGCGCTCGGTGGCCTGCTTCTCGGGCGTGCGGCCGTTGGGCAGGCGGGGGAAGGTGAACTGCGGCGACGACTTGACCACGACGCGGGCGATCGAGCCGTTCTGGCGGGCGTCCAGGTAGTCGCTCCGCGTGGTCATGGAGCCGAGGACCTTGGGTGCGCCGGACAGGTCGACCAGCGTGAGCCGGGTCTGGGGTCCCTGCGACGGGACGGGCGACTCGGCGGCCGGGGTGTCGGACGAACGCGCGTACCTCGGGTAGCCGCGCTCGATGACCAGGGCGCGGTCGCCGCTGAGCAGCAGCTGCTCCTGACCGGTGGCCCGGCCGGGACGGTCCGGGTCGGTGAGCGCGAGGCGCCCGGTGACCTTGCGGGACGCGGCGTCGATGACGCGCAGCCCGTCCCCGGCGAGCGCGACGATGCGGCGCCCGTCGGTCTTCACCTGGTCGGGCTCGTCGGTCCCGACCTCGTGGACGTTGGTGCCGGAGTGCTGGGAGGTGCCGGACTGCTCCTTGGACGCCGAGCCGGGCGCGGCGTTGGGGGCCGCGCCCCTGGCGCCCGAGTCGGCCATGGCGCCGGGCGGCAGCGAGCCGTGCAGCCCGAAGGGGCCGACCTGGCGCTCGGTGGCCGAGCGCAGCCCGCCGAGCAGGTCGTCGCAGCCGGAGTAGGAGACCAGGCGCATCGGTGGCGCGTCGACGGCGTCTCCGTCGCGGCCGGTCGAGCCGGCACAGCCGGCGATCAGGGTCAGGGTCGCGGCGGCCGGGATCAGGGGGCCGTAGGTTCGGGCGCGCATTCCACTTGGATGTTCCGGAGGCCCCGTGGGTTCCGGGCCGCGGGCGGTTTCTCGGTGATCTCACCCTTACTCAACCGTCAGAGTGAGGAAACGCGTCCGAAACAGGCCGAACGCAGGATCTTCTTGTT
Source organism: Spirillospora sp. CA-294931 (assembly GCF_050946795.1). Classification (GTDB taxonomy): domain Bacteria; phylum Actinomycetota; class Actinomycetes; order Streptosporangiales; family Streptosporangiaceae; genus Spirillospora. Next base: position 6,831,565 of record NZ_CP192006.1, on the reverse strand, counting down.
CCCGATCCACGTTCGAAGGGACCCCTTCCGTTGTCGCCCTCGCTCGCTCCGCCGCGTTCCACGGCTCCCATCGTCCGTCCGGCCGACGTGCCGCCGCCTTCGCCGTACGCGGTCCCCGGCCATGACCGCTGGCATCCCGACATCCCCGCCGCCGCGGAGGTGATCACCGGCGGCTCGGTGCGGATGGAGTGCGAGGCGCGCGCACCGGGGGCGGACGCCGTGCTGTGCGGCCCGCTGGTCGTGGTGGGCGCCGAACCCGGGGACGTGATCGTGGTGGACGTCCTGGCCGTGGGCCGCGCCGACGGTCGTCCGGCCGCGCTGGGGCATCCCGGGATCATCGGCTGCGCGCCCCACGCGGGGTCGCTGCGCGCGGTCCCCGTCCCGGGGGCGCCCGAGGCCCGGCTGGGACGGGCCATTCGTGGGAACCCGTCCTACCGGCGGATGGAGGCCGAGTCACTGAGCAGCGAGGCGCGCGGCCGGGAGATCGGGAGCTGCGCGATCGCACCGCTGACGGCGGGCGCGCGGATCCTGCTGCCGGTGAACGTCCGGGGCGCCAAGCTGTCGGTCGGCGACCTGCACTTCCCGCGCCGGGGCGCGGACGACTGCCGTCCGGCGGGCCTGGCGGGCTGGATCGACCTCAGGATCAATCTGACCAGGCGCGGCGTCGAGCGCTTCCGGGTCATGGGTCCGCTGCTCATGCCCCGTCCCGCCTGAGGTCGTCCCCGTGACGGGCCTCACGGGGACCTGTGCTGTTCACGACGGAAACACCGGGGTATCTTTCTGGACGGATCGTCAATAAGTTGTCACTTCCCGAAGGGGAGGGCCCATGTCCGTCCAGATCGGCGAGCCGGAGAACCTCGTTCTCCAGGCGCGCGACGTGAGCTTCGACTGGTCACGGGTGCCGCTGCACTGGATCCCGGGAGACCCGGCCGCCACCCACCTGATCAACGTGCTGCACATGCTGCTGCCCGCGGGCGAGGAGTGGTTCGTCAAGGTCTTCAAGGAGGCCCTGCCCTTCATCCGCGACGACCGGCTGCGCGAGGACGTCCTGGGCTTCATCGGCCAGGAGGCCATGCACGCCTCCTCGCACGACGGCGTGCTCGACCACTTCGTCGAGCAGGGCCTGGACGTGCGGCCGTTCGTCCGGCAGGTCGAGTTCGTCTTCGAGGGGCTGCTGGGCGACCGCGACCTCACCGGCGACCGCAAGCAGGCGTGGCTCTACGAGCGCGTGTGCGTCATCGCGGCGATCGAGCACTTCACCGGCGTGCTGGGCGACTGGATCCTCAACGCCCGCGCGCTGGACGCCGCCGGCGCCGACCCCACCATGATGGACCTGCTGCGCTGGCACGGCGCCGAGGAGGTCGAGCACCGGCACGTGGCGCACGACCTCTACATGCACCTGGACGGCTCGTACCCCTCCCGGGTCCGGGCGATGGCCGAGACGATCACGATGATGATGTCGCTCTGGCACCGCGGCCACCGGTTCCTCATGGCCAGGGACCCGATCGTCCGGGGACGGGTCAAGGGCGGCCTGCACCACCTCCGCCGCACCGGCCCGGCCGGGCTGACCCCGGACGGGCGCATGGTCGGCGCCTCGGTGCTGCGCTACCTCAAGCGGTCCTACAGCCCGCTGAACGAGGGCTCCACCAGCCAGGCCCTGGCCTATCTCGCGTCCTCCCCGGCCGCGCAGGGGGCGCTGCGGTGACGAAGGCCGCCGAGATCCCCCCGGACCTCTACGGCCGCCCACGGCGCGACCGTTTCTGGGTCGCGGTCAACGCCGCGTTCAACGGCGTCGAGCGCGTCCGGCGGCTGCGGACGCTCAGGCTCCCCGGGCTTCCCGAGCCCGTCGACCGCACGCTGCGGCTGGTCGTCACCGAGGTCAGGCCCGTGGCCGACGACGTGGTGAGCCTGCGCCTGGCCGCGCCGGACGGCCGCCTGCTGCCGGGCTGGCAGCCGGGCTGCCATCTCGACGTGCTGCTGCCGTCCGGGCGGCGCCGCCAGTACTCGCTGTGCGGCGACCCGGCCGATCGCCGCTCGTACCGCATCGCCGTGCGCCGCCTGCCGGACGGCGCGGGCGGCTCCGTCGAGGTCCACCAGGCCTTGGTGGAGGGCGCCTTCGTCGGCGTCCAGGGGCCCCGCAACGCCTTCCCGTTCCTGACACGCGAGACGTACCTGTTCATCGCGGGCGGCATCGGCATCACGCCGATCCTGCCGATGGTCACCGCCGCGCACCGCCTCGGCGCCGACTGGCACCTGATCTACACCGGACGCACCCGCGCGTCCCTGCCCTTCCTGGACGAGCTGCCCCCAGGCCGGATCACCGTGCGCACCGACGACGAGCACGGCGTCCCCGACTGCGCCGAACTGCTGGACGGCGCCGCGCCCGGCGCCGCCGTCTACTGCTGCGGCCCCGCGCCGATGATCGACGGTGTTCGCGCCGCGTTCCGTCCCGGCGGGCCGTCGACCCTGCACTTCGAGCGGTTCGCCCCGGCGCCCATCGTCGGCGGCCGCCCGTTCGAGGTGGAGCTGGCGCGCTCGGGCCGGGTCCTCCAGGTCCCGGCCGACCGCTCGGCCCTGGACGTCATCCGGGACGAGCTCCCGACCGTCGCGTACTCCTGCCGCCAGGGCTTCTGCGGAACGTGCCGGGTCGCCGTGACCGCCGGGGACGTCGACCGCCGCGCCCCCTCCGACCCGGAGGCCGGGTCGATGCTCCCGTGCGTGTCGCGCGCCACGGGCGGACGGGTCACGCTCGACCTGTGAACCGGCCCGGGACGCCGGGGATTTGTGCCACCCTTGAGGGGTTTCGATCATTCCTCCCGAGGAGTCCCCGTCTTGCTCAGCCATGACCTCATCGGCCCGTACCGCGTGCTGGAACGGCTCGGCGAGGGCGGGATGGGCACCGTCTACCTCGGGGTCGACGACGCCGGACGCAAGGTCGCCATCAAGGTCATCAGGCGCGAGCACGCGGCCGACGCCCAGTACCGGGCCAGGTTCGCCGCCGAGGTCGCCGCGGCCCAGCGCGTCCGCCCGTTCTGCACGGCGCCGGTCCTTTCCGCCGATCCCGGCGCCGAGCCGCCGTACCTGGTCACCGAGTTCGTCAACGGCCCGAGCCTCAGCGGCGCCGTCGCCAAGGACGGCCCCCTGCGCGGCGCCGACCTGGAGGCCCTGGCCGTCGGCATGGCCACGGCGCTGACGGCCATCCACGACGCCGGGGTGGTGCACCGCGACCTCAAGCCCGCCAACGTCCTGCTGTCGCCGCTCGGTCCCCGGGTGATCGACTTCGGCATCGCCCGGTCGGTCGAGGCGGCCCGCCTGACGGCCACCGGCGTGATGGTCGGCACCCCGGCGTTCATGGCGCCCGAGCAGCTGAGCGGGTCCGACGCCGTCCCGGCCTCGGACGTGTGGGCCTGGGGCGCGACGGTCGCGTTCGCGGCCCGCGGATCGGCCTGCTTCACCGGCGGGACGGTCCCCGCGATCATCCACCAGATCCTCAGCGGCGAGCCCGACCTTTCAGGGCTGGACGGCACCGTCCTCACGGTCGTCCGGGCCGCGATGGCCAAGGACCCGGCCCACCGTCCCACCGCGCAGCAACTCCTGGAACGCCTGATCTCCAGCGGCGGCCAGCCCGCCCCCACACCCCAGCAGTCCCAGGCCCCCGCACACCCGCGGACGCAGGACGGCCCAACGCCGTCCCTGCGCTCGGACGAGGCCGCCGTCCTGGTCGAGCGCCAGTACCGCGTGGCCGCCGAGACGGGCGACACCACCGCGATGCAGAACCTCGGCGCCCTGCTGAGCCAGCGCGGCCAGAACGCCGAGGCCGAGTACTGGTACCGCCGCGCGGCGACCCAACCCCAGACGCAGGCCTCGAACCACGGCTACCAGACGGGCTACAACCAGCCCTACGGGCAGCAACAGCCGCCCCTCCAGACCCCCGTGCCCGGGCACGACCCGAGCAAGAACAACTCCGTCGCCATCTACGCCCTCACCTTCGGCATCGTCGGCCTGTTCACCTGCGGCCTGCCCTCGATCCCGGCGATCATCGCGGGCCATCTGGCGTGGAACCAGATCCGCCGCACCGGCCAGCGCGGCATGGGCCTCGCCCTGACCGGCATCGCCCTCGGGTGGGTCATGGTCGCGATCTGGGTCCTGCTCGGCATCGGCACCCTGCTCCCCGACAGCGGAACCACCACCGAATAAACCCGTTGCGGCCCTCCTCCCCGTCCTGGCACCGTTAGGGACGTCAGCAGGACAGACACCCCGGAAGGAGGACCGGTCATGGAACAGCGTCGACTTCGACTGCTCAGGGCGTCGCTCGCCCGCCAAGGCCGGTATCCCAGCTCCTGACCCCGGTCGCGCACATCGAGTGACGCCTTGCCTCGCCTTCGCGCGGCTCTACCCCAATTGGCAGAGGGGCTCCGTTCAGGACGGAGACGTTGCGGGTTCGAATCCCGCGAGCCGCACGCAGGCCCCCGTAGCCCAATCGGTAGAGGCGGCAGTACGAGATGCTGCGCGGTGCAGGTTCGAATCCTGCCGGGGGCACGACCGGCCCAAGGGGTGGCGCCGAAGCTGGAGAGTCGGGCCTGGCTGTAAACCAGGTGTCCTAGGACTGAGCGGGTTCGAATCCCGCCCGCCCCACATTCGTTCTCGACGCGAGACCCTCGGCGAGGCTGAGCAGGCAGGCCACGCCGAGCAGCAGCCCGGCGACCAGGCCGACGCCGCTCATCGTCCCTCCGGCGCCCCCGTATCCCATCCCGGTGAACCCGCAGGCGAACAGGGACCCGGCCCCGATCCACGCGCAGCCCAGCACCGGCAGCAGGGACCCGTTCCCGCGCCGCTCCACCAGCGCCAGCGTCGCCGCCGCGCCGAGCAGGGCCAGCGGCGCCCCCACCACCACGAACGTCTTCTGCGCCGCGGTCTCGAACTCGCCGCTCCGCAACGCCCAGCCGACCCGCAGGACCGCGTACAGCACCGCCCCGACGGCCGCCCCACGCGCCAGGAGCACCTGGACCTCACGGGTCGTCCCGCTGGGCAGCTCGTACGTCCGAGTCTCGAACAGCGGCGCCCACCGCACCCGCGCATACAGGACGAAGGCCGCCAGCAACGTGACCCCCTGAATGATGAACCCGCCATAAATAACCGCGAACACCCACGTCCCCATAGCGCCGTCATTGTCCGGCACCGCACTTCCGCCCACCACCGCCTGAACCAGCAGCCCGCTGGGCAACCCGACCACAAACGGAGCGAGCAACCCAGTACCCACCCAAACAGGCACCAGGACGATCCAGGCCGGAATCCGCCGCCCCCACTCATAAGTGAAGGCCATCGCGACGAGCACGGCCACCAACTCCATCCCCGCCGTAACGACGTTGGCGACCACGTACTTATCGGAGTGCATCTCGTCCTGCCCCTCAGCACCCACCCCCAGATTCCCGCCCCCAATCCAGATGACCTTGAGCACGAGATAGGGCAAACACGCGACAACAGTCCCGTAGCAGGCCAGCAGCCGATACTTCCGAAGTCCGTAATCCATGCTGCCCAGCCTGAAACACCCTCACGCCCCTTCACCTCCCGCCCACGGGGGACCCCCCTCCCACCCCAGACCGACCCACCCAAAGCAGGGCCGTCGCTACCGCTCGGACAACCCCATAGGGCCCCCGCACAGGTTCAAAATATTCGTGACAGGGTGGACGAATGGCGACGAACCGCGGGCACTCACCCGGTCTCCACCCCACCGGATTCGAACCGTGGTCGGACACCACTCCGGTCCACAGTGATCTCCTCGCGGTGAAAGCGCTCGTCTACGACCCCTGTGGATTCGCCTGCTCGCAGCCGGCCCCAGAAACCGAGAGCGCCGCGTACGCCGCCCACGCCTTCACCCTCGACGGACTCGCCGTCCGATTCCGCGCAGCCAAGACGACCCCGACCAAGGTCGGCCAGTTCGTCACCGTATGGAAGAGGTCCCCGGGCGGGCCCATCCAGCCTTTCGACGCCACCGACCCCGTCGACCTCTTCGTCGTCAGCACCCGCGACCATCATCACTTCGGCCAGTTCGTCTTTCCCATGGACGCGCTCTGCCGACACGGCGTCGCATCAGCAGGCGGTTTCGGTGGGAAGCGAGCCTTCCGCGTCTACCCGCCTTGGGTAACTACCACCAACCGCCAAGCCGGCGCTGCGCAGGCGTGGCAACTGGACCACTTCCTGCACCTGCCCCAGGACCGGCCCATCGACTCCGCCCGCGCCCAAGCGCTCTACCACCCATAGGAACCGACCGCCGCAGGGGTGGTTTCAGATCTGGCCCTCGGGTTTGGCGGGGATGGTGCTTTTGAGGGACTCGCCGAGTTCGATGAGGACGTCGCCCGGTGGGGTGTACTTGGCGGGGACCGTCACCTCGACGTAGGCCTGGCGGGCGACCGCGGTGAAGGTGACCGGGCGGTCGACGGGCTGGCCGAACCAGTCGACGCCGTTGATGGTGACCAGTTGCGAGGTGGGGCGCAGGGCCGGGGGGCGGGCGACGCCGCAGCGCAGGGCGATGGCGGGGGAGCCCCAGGCCGCCGTCAGGCGCGAGTCGGGGCTGGTGTCGCGGCGGGCCAGGCCGTGGACCTTCTCGGGCAGCCGCAGGCCCTCGCACAGTTTGGCGGTGACCGGGTCGGGCTCGGGGGCCTGGACCTGGACGGCTCCGTCGCCGCAACCGGCCGCCAGCAGCGCGAGCAGCAGCGGGGCGAGACGGAGCGGGCGGGGCACGGGACGGGCGTCAGATATGGACGATGGGGCAGGTGAGCGTCCGGGTGATGCCCTCGACCGCCTGGATCTGCGCGACGACGAGCTTGCCGAGCTCGTCGACATTGCGCGCCTCCGCTCGGACGATCACGTCGTAGGGCCCGGTCACGTCTTCGGCCAGGGTGACTCCGGTGATGTCGGAGATCTGGCGCGCCACATCGGCGGCCTTGCCGACCTCGGTCTGGATGAGGATGTAGGCCTGCACCATCACGTCCTCCCCTGGCGGAGAATTTGACTTCGGACGGTCACCGTATCGTGTTACGCGCTCCGGCGGGGGTCCGGGGTCCGGCGAAGAACGTTTTCCGGACGAGCGAAGACGGGGGCGGATGAGCACCATCGGAGAGCTGGGCGAATTCGGGCTGATCGCGCGGCTGACGCGCGGGCTGCCCGCGGGGCCGGCGGTGGAGCTGGGGCCCGGCGACGACGCCGCCGTGATCGGCGCGCCGGACGGCCGGGTGGTCGCCACGACCGATCTTCTGGTGGAGCGGCGGCACTTCCGTGTCGATTGGTCGCCGCCGTACGACATCGGGTGCAAGGCGGCGGCGCAGAACCTCGCCGACATCGTGGCGATGGGCGCGGCCCCGACGGCGCTGCTGGTGGGGCTCGCGGCCCCGACGAGCACCCCGGTGGAGTGGGTCGAGCGGCTGTACGCCGGGCTGGTCGAGGAGTGTGGGCGCGCCGGGGCTTCGATCGCCGGAGGGGACGTGGTGGGCGCGTCCGAGATCCTGCTGGCGATCACGGCGCTCGGTGATCTGGCGGGGGAGCGGCCGCTGACGCGTTCGGGGGCGCGTCCCGGGGACGTGGTCGCCGTGCGGGGCAGGCTCGGATACTCCAACGCGGGGATGGAACTGATTGACCGGGGGGCGGAGGGGCCCGCCCAGCTGATCGAGGCGCACCGGCGTCCTCAGCCCCCGTATGAGGCGGGCGCGGAGGCGCGGCGCGCGGGCGCGACGGCCCTCATGGACGTCAGCGACGGGCTCGTCCAGGATCTGGGGCACATCGCGGCGGCCAGCGGCGTGCGGATCGAGCTCGACTCGGCCGCGCTGCCCGTCCCGGCGATCCTCGGGCCGGACGGCCCGCGCCACGTCCTGACGGGCGGCGAGGACCACGCGTTCGCGGCGACGTTTCCCGAGGGTGCCGCGCCGGCGGCGTGGACCGTGGTAGGAGTGGTCACTCAGGGCACCGGCGTGCTGGTCGACGGGCGTCCCGGAGGCACCGGTGGCTGGGACCACTTTCGCCAGTAAACCCACGTAAAACGGGATGAGTCGAGTTCTGCGGCTTTGCTCGTCTTGTGGGCATGATTGGTGTGGATTTGGTATACATCCTGTGATCGAAGAGGGATGGGATGGGACGACACACCAGGGACGATCTGCTCGACGAGACGGAGCCCGATCCGTCCTCCAAGAGCGGTTTCGCGGCGCTGATCGCCGTGACACCCGTCCCCCTTATGCCCATCTTCGCGCTGGTCTTGGCGGTGGGCGTGGTCTCCTACGCCTTCAGCACCGAGCAGATCTCCCTCAACTTCGCGGGCGGCGCCCCCAAGGAGCCGATCAACGGCGCGGGCGAGTCGCAGGTCTCCCAGCGGGGGCCGGGCAACCGTCCCAGCCGCCAGGCCCGCCGTCCCGACGGGCTGCTGGTCGCGTTCCGGTCGACCGGCCGCACCGCCAACGGGTTCACCTTCACCGCGACGATCGCCAACAAGGGCCGCCGTCCGGTGCCGCGCTGGGCGCTGGCGTTCAAGATCCCCGGAGCCTCGATCGTCTCGGTGCGCGGCGCCACGGTCGTGCGCACCGGCCAGCTCGGCTGGGTCCGCAGCCGCACCGGGGCGCCCGCGCTGGCCCCGGGCCGATCGGTGAAGATCGCGTTCGTGGCGCAGGGGTTCCTGCGCGGCCCCTCGACCTGCGTGCTCAACCGCCTTCCCTGCGCCAAGGTCTGACCGGGCGAACCGCCTTAAACTGGGCGCCATGGAGCACACCCCGGTCCACGCACCGCCCCTCGTCCTGACGATCGCGGGCTCCGACTCCGGCGGCGGAGCGGGAATCCAGGCCGACCTGAAGACCATGCTCGCCCTCGGGACCCACGGCATGAGCGTGATCGCCGCCGTGACCGCGCAGAACTCCCTCGGCGTCCAGGGCTACTGGGAGCTTCCGGGCGAGGCCGTCCGCGCGCAGCTCGACTCGGTCATCTCCGACATCGGCGTCCACGCGGTCAAGACCGGGATGCTCGCCTCGGGTCCGCTGGTCGAGATCGTCGCCGAGGTCCTCGCCGCCACGGACGCCCCCAAGATCATCGACCCGGTCGGCGTCTCCAAGCACGGCGACCCGCTGCTCGCCCCCGACGCCGTCAAGGCCGTCCGCGAGTCGCTGATGCCCGTCGCGACCGTCGTGACCCCCAACCTGTGGGAGGTCGAACTGCTCACCGGCGTCAAGGTGGTGGACGAGCCGGGCCTGCGCGAGGCCGCCGAGGCCGTCCTGGCCCTCGGCCCCGAATGGGCGCTGATCAAGGGCGGGCACCTGCCCGGCGACCCGACCGACCTGCTCTTCGACGGCGAGCGCGAGTACCGCTTCACCGCCCCGCGCCACGACAACCGGCACACCCACGGCACCGGGTGCACGCTGGCGTCCGCGATCGCGTCCCACCTCGCGCTCGGCGAGGACGTGCCCGGCGCGGTCGCCAAGGCCAAGGACTACGTCACCGGCGCGATCGCCGCCGGGTTCCCGCTCGGCGCGGGGATCGGCCCGGTCGACCACGGCTGGCGGTTCCGGGCATGAAAAAATCGGCCCACCGGTGACGGTGGGCCGATCGGGTCCCGCGAGGTCAGACGGTCGGCTTGACGACCTTGCCGGCCTTGATGCAGGACGTGCAGGCGTTGATCCGCTTGGTGCTGCCGTTCACGACGGCGCGCACGCGCTGGATGTTGGGGTTCCAGCGGCGCGGGGTGCGGCGGTGCGAGTGGGAGACGCGCATGCCGAAACCGGGTCCCTTGCCGCAGACGTCGCAGACGGAAGCCACGGGAAACTCCAAGTGGGTGTCGATGCTCTGAAACGGAGCGAACCCTCGGTGCGGTGCACCCTGGGCGCTCACAGAAGGCGCCTCGGACGAGGCGCACAAATCAGAGTAGCCGACGCCCGGTCCGGTAAGCGAATCGATCCGCGCAATCGGGGCGCGCAGGTTCCCAAGGTGCGGGTCCGCACGGTACAGAGGTAGTCGCGGATTGCGGCGGAGGGGAGCGGGCGTGGGCGAAGTCCTCGACGGGACGGCCGTACGGCGCTGGAGCAGGCTCGCGGCCGAGGCCCTGGGCCGCACCCGGGGAGAGATCGACGCCCTCAACGTGTTCCCCGTCCCCGACGGCGACACCGGCACCAACCTGCACGTCACCGTCCTGGCGGCGGCCGACGCCCTGGAGGAGCTGCCGCACGACGCGTCTGCCGACGACGTCTGGCGCGCGCTGGCCCAAGGGGCCCTGCTGGGCGCGCGCGGCAACTCGGGCGTGATCCTCAGCCAGGTGCTGCGCGGGCTCGCCGAGATCCTGGGACGTCCCGGCACCCGCCCGGACGGCGAGGTGCTCGCCGCGGCCCTGGAGCACGCGGCGGCGCTGGCCCGCCGCGCCGTCGAGCACCCCGTCGAGGGGACGATCCTCAGCGTCCTTGAGGCCGCGTCGGACGCGTGTGCCGAACCCCACAACGACCCTGGCCTGGGCGGAGCCGCGCGGGCGGCGGCCGCCGGGGCGCGCCGGGCGCTGCGCCTGACCACGGGCCAGCTGGAGATCCTGGCCCGCAGCGGTGTCGTGGACGCGGGCGGGGCTGGGCTCTGCGTCGTCCTGGACGCCCTGGTGGCCGTGGTCACCGAGGAGTACCCCGAGCGGTACGACGTCCCCGCCCGCACCGCCGCGAGCCCCGGCCCCACCCGGGAGGAGCACGCGCCGCCCCAGAGCCCCGGCTACGAGGTCATGTACCTGCTGGACGCGCCGGACGACGCCGTCCCCGGGTTGCGCGAGGTCCTCGACGGGCTCGGCGACTCGCTCGTCGTGGTCGGCGGCGACGGCCTGTGGAACATCCACGTCCACGTGGACGACGCCGGTGCCGCCATCGAGGCGGGCCTGGCCGCCGGGCGCCCGCACCGGCTGCGCGTGACCTACCTGCACGTCCACGACGAGGAGGCGCCCCACGCCCCCTGCGTCGGGCGCGCCGTGGTGGCCGTCACCGCGGCGGACGGGCTGGCCTCGCTCTTCGAGAGCTGCGGGGCGCGGGTCGTCCGGCGCGAGCCCGGCGCCGTGCCGCCGCTGGCCGTCCTGGCCGAGGCGATCCTGGCCGCCGGGGACGAGGTGGCCGTCCTGCCCAACGAGCCCGAGGTGCTGGCCCTGGCCGAGGCGGCCGCCGAACGCGCGCGCGACAGCGGCGCCCGGATCGCCGTCGTCCCGACCAAGGCGTCGGTGCAGGGGCTCGCGGCGCTGGCCGTCCACGACCCGCTGCGCCGCTTCGGCGAGGACGTCATCGCGATGACCCGCGCGGCCGGAGCCACCCGGTTCGGGCATCTGGAGGTGGCCACCGAGGAGGCGGTCACCAGCGTCGGGCTCTGCCAGCCCGGCGACGTCCTCGGCCTGATCGAGGGCGATGTCGCCATGATCGGCACCGAACTGGCCGACGTGGCGCGGCACGTCCTGGACCGGATGCTGTCGGGCGGCGGCGAGCTGGTCACGCTGATCGCGGGCACGTACGCCCCCGAAGGCCTGACCGACGCCCTCGAAGACCACCTCAGGGTGCGGCACCCGGACGTCGAGACGGGCGTCTATGACGGGGGCCAGGAGCGTTACCCGCTGCTTCTGGGGGTCGAGTAGCGGTAGAAATGGGTGCGTGGCGAAACTCGGTGAGCCGTTGCACAAGGTCCTGGGCGACAAGACCGCGAAGGTCCTGGCCAAGGGCCTCGACCTGCACACGGTCGGAGACCTTCTGCACCACTACCCCCGCCGTTACGCCCACCGGGGGGAGCTGACCTCGCTGAGCGGCCTGGAGGACGGCGAGCACGTCACCGTCATGGCCGAGGTGGTGAAGGTCCAGGGGCGCTCCCTCAACCGCAGCCCCGGCTACGTCCTGGAGATCACCGTCACCGACGGCACCGGCGAGCTGAAGCTGAGCTTCTTCGGCCGCAAGGGCTCCTACATCGCCGAACGCGACCTGTCCCCGGGCACCCGGGGCCTGTTCGCCGGGAAGATCAGCACCTACCGCCCCCGCAGCGGCCGCGCCCAGCGCCAGCTCACCCACCCCCAGTACAAGGTCGTCGCGGCCAGGGACGCGCAGGAGGCCGCCCGCGAGTGGGCCGACGAGGTCATCCCGATCTACCCGACCACCAAGGGCCTCGACATCGACGCCATCAGCAAGTCGGTCGGCACGATCCTCGACAACCTCGACCTGGGCCCCGACCCCATGCCCGAGCTGACCCTGCGCCGCCACGGCTTCATCCCGCTGCGCGACGCCTACGAGGGCATCCACCGCCCCAAGGACTGGGACGAGCTGGCCCGCGCCCGCAAGCGCCTGAAGTGGGACGAGGCGTTCGTCCTCCAGATCGCCCTGGCCCAGCGCCGCGTGGCCGCCGCCGCCCTGCCCGCCAAGGCCCGTCCCGCCATCTCCGGCGGCCTCCTGGACGCCTTCGACGCCCGCCTCCCCTTCGACCTCACCGAAGGCCAGCGCGACGTAGGCCGCGAAGTAGCCGAAGACCTCTCCCTGGACCACCCCATGCACCGCCTCCTCCAAGGCGACGTCGGCAGCGGCAAGACCGTGGTCGCGTTGCGGGCGATGTTGCAGGTGGTGGACGGAGGAGGGCAGGCGGCTCTGCTGGCGCCCACCGAGGTGCTGGCGCAGCAGCACTTCCGGTCGATCACCGGGATGCTGGGGGAGCTGGCGCAGGCGGGGCAGATCGGGGGAGCCGACAACGCCACGCGGGTGACGTTGCTTACGGGGTCGCAGGGGGCCAAGGCGCGCAAGGCGGCGCTGCTTGAGGCGGCCTCGGGAGCGGCGGGCATCGTCGTGGGGACGCACGCGCTGCTCGAAGACCATGTGCAGTTCGCCGATCTCGGCCTGGTCGTGGTGGACGAGCAGCACCGGTTCGGGGTGGAGCAGCGGGACGCGCTGCGGGAGAAGGTGACCGGGGGGCGTCCCCACGTGCTGGTCATGACGGCGACGCCGATTCCCCGGACGGTCGCGATGACGGTGTTCGGCGACCTGGAGACCTCGGTGCTGGGGCAGTTGCCGGCCGGGCGCGCGGAGATCGCGACGCATGTCGTCCCGCCGGAGAAGCCCGCGTTCCTGGCGCGGACCTGGGAGCGGATCAAGGAGGAGGCGCGGCAGGGACGCCAGATCTACATCGTCTGCCCGCGCATCGGGGAGAAGGAGGGCGACGAGGGCGACGCCCTCGCGTCCGAGGACGACGGCGAGCGGCGTTCCCCGCTGGGCATCCTGGAGCTGCTGCCGATGCTGGAGGACGAGCTCCTGGCCGGGACGCGCATCGGCGTGCTGCACGGCAAGCTGCACGCGGACGAGAAGGACGCGGTGATGCGCGCCTTCACCGCGGGCGACCTCGACGTGCTGCTGGCCACGACCGTGATCGAGGTCGGGGTGGACGTCCCGAACGCGACGGTGATGGTGATCATGGACGCCGACCGGTTCGGCGTCTCGCAGCTCCACCAGCTGCGCGGACGCGTGGGCCGGGGGTCGCTGCCGGGGCTGTGCCTGCTGGTCACCGACGCCGAGCCCGAGAGCAAGGCCCGCGAGCGGCTGGACGCCGTGGCCTCGACGACCGACGGGTTCAAGCTCTCGCGCCTTGACCTGGAGCAGCGCCGCGAAGGCGACGTGCTGGGCGCGACCCAGGCGGGCCGCTCGTCCAGCCTGCGGCTGCTGACGCTCCAGCGCGACGAGGACGTCATCCGCGCCGCCCGCGACGAGGCGAGCGTGGTGGTGGAGGCCGACCCCGAGCTGGCCGACCACCCGGGTCTGGCGGCCGAGCTGGCGGCGCTGCTGGACGCCGACCGCGCCGACTACCTCGAAAAGGCCTGAGCGAGGAAGCCGCGAGAGCCGATCCCCGATATTTCCTACTTATTAAGTTGACTATAAGGGAAACCCAGGTCATGATGGGCATGTGAACGCGAGAGAGGCTCTGACCGCGCGCCTGCACGTCGATCTCCGGCGGCAGGCCAGCGCCCTGTGTACCCGTCGCTGATCCCCGACCCGAAACGGATCCGACGGCTTCACGGAGGCCCATCATGACGATCACCAACGAGGGGCCCGGGCTCCTGGAGAACCCCACCCTCGCCGACATCGACGACCACCTGCGCGACCCCGAGCCCGAGGTCCGGGCCGCCGCGCTCAAGGTCCTCACCAGGGCCGCCCGCGCGGGCGACGCGCCGCCCGGCACCGGCGACACCCTCGCCTGGGCCCTGGCCGACGAGGACACCGCCGTCCGGACGCTGGCCGCCGACGCGCTCGACGATCTGTCCGAGGTCTACCTGGGCGACGACGGCGTCCGCGCGCTCCGCTTCGCCGCCGCCGGAGGCCGTGACGAACGCGTGCGCGGCACCGCGTCCGCGCTGCTGGCCGCGCTCGTTCGGGGCGCCGGCGAGCTGTACGCGCAGGGTCTGCACGACGGCGAGGCGCACGTGCGGATCCAGGCCGTCCTCGGCCTGGTGGCGCTGCACGCCGTCGCCGAGGTCTCCGAGGCCGCCGACGACCCGTCCCGCGAGGTGCGGGTGGCGGTGGCCGAGGGCCTGGCCCGGCTGGCCGAGCCCGCGGGCCTGCCCGCGCTCGAACACCTCCTGACCGACCACGACCCGGTCGTGCGGATGGCCGCGATCGACGCCGCCGCCGACCTCGGCGTCCCCGAACCGCTGGAGGGACGCGTCGTCACCGCCATCGCCCACGCCAGCTGGCAGGTGCGCCGCAGGGCCGCGTTCGCGCTCGCCTCGGCCGGGCCCGAGGTGGCCGTCCAGCCGCTGATCCACGCCCTGCGCGACCGCATCGTCGACGTCCGCCGCGCCGCCGTCCAGGCCTTGGAGCAGTGGGCCACCGACCGCCCCGAAGTCGTGACCGCCCTCACCGAAGCCCTCGCCGACCCCGACCCCGGCGTCCGCACCCAGGTCCGCTGGGCGTTGTGCTGACTGAATCCTGGCCCACCTTCGCTCGCCTAGCGGCTCGCTTCCCCGCTCATTAACGCAATCGCGCGAGGGGGTTGAGGTTGTTGGTGGGTTCATAGGCGTCATGGTGACCGCTGGTCGGAGGCGCTGCTGACCGGTGGCCCGCCATGACATGCGCCCGGTGCGGATCGCCGGGCGCGTTCACGGGCGGGGGGTTCCGGGGTGGGGACTCCCCGCCCGTTCGCGCGCGATACTTGGGGACATGACCAGGGTGATCGCGGGAAGCGCAGGGGGACGGCGGCTGGCCGTCCCGACGGGACGCGACACCCGCCCGACCAGCGACCGCGCCCGGGAGGGCCTGTTCGCCACGGTGACGGCCCTGCTCGGCCCGCTGGACGGCCTGCGCGTCGCCGACCTGTACGCCGGGTCGGGCGCGGTGGGCCTGGAGGCCCTGTCGCGCGGTGCCGCGCACGCGCTGCTGGTCGAGTCGCACCCGCGCGCCGTGAAGGTCGTGCGGCAGAACGCGGCCGCGCTGGGGCTGCCCGGCGCCGTGCCGTCGGCCGAGCGGGTCGAGCGGCTCGTCCGGCGTCCTCCCGATGCCCCCTACGACCTGATATTCGCCGACCCCCCGTATGCGTTGGAGGACGCGGCCGTCACCGCGCTGCTGGAGGCCCTGCGCGACAACGGGTGGCTCGCGCCCGACGCTCTGATCGCGGTGGAGCGTGCCTCGCGCGGCCCCGCGCTGGTGTGGCCGGACGGGTACGCGGCCGAACGCGACAGGCGCTACGGCGAGGCCGTCTTCTGGTACGGACGTGCGATCGGGTGAGGGCGCGGGGGGCGGTGCCCCTGGTGTCAGGCGTCCCGAACGGGGTTTGGTACCGTCACGCCGCAGGTCGCAACCGGGACCGAAGGGGAATCACCTCGTGCGTCGCGTCGTCTGTCCGGGGTCGTTCGACCCCGTCACCAACGGGCATCTCGACATCATCAGCCGAGCCTCGCGCCTCTACGACGAGGTGGTCGTCGCCGTGCTGATCAACAAGAACAAACAGAGCCTTTTCACGGTGGATGAGCGCGTCGACATGATCGCCCAGGTCACCAAGGAGTACGGCAACATCAAGGTCGACAAGTTCTACGGGCTGACCGTCGACTACTGCAAGAAGCGGGGGATACCGGTGATCGTCCGCGGGCTCCGCGCGGTCAGCGACTACGAGTACGAACTGCAGATGGCGCAGATGAACCACCGGATCGCCGGGGTCGAGACCCTGTTCATGGCGACCAACCCGCTGTACGCGTTCCTTTCCTCCAGCCTGATGAAGGAAGTCGTCAGGTTCGGCGGTGACATCTCCGGCCTGGTGCCCGACAGCGTCCACGAGCGACTTGTGGAGCGTTTGAAGGACTCCTGACCAGGAGCGCGACGTCCCCGTCCCCGGGGCGCGAGTTGGGCCGCGCGGCCCGGTTCGGTTACCCTGGGGATTCGGCCAGAACCGTCGGCCGCGATTCGCCATGCCTCACGAAAGCAGGAGTCCCCTGTCTCGCCTCGACCCCAACGCCCCGCTGGTGCTCGACACCCGAGCTCTCAGCCGGCAACCGGGGTCTTCGCGAGAACAGATCCTCGACGTGCCGGCCCCGGAGAATTTCGGCGTCGAGATGGTGGGCGTGCCCGAAGGCACGGACATCGAGCTCGATCTTCGGCTCGAGGCCGTCCTGGAAGGCGTGCTCGTCACCGGCACGGCGCGGGTCCCCCTCAAGGGGGAATGCGCGCGGTGCCTCGACCCGATCGCCTCGACCTTCGAGGCGGACTTCCAGGAGCTCTTCGTCTATCCTGACACCCGCTCCGGCGGGAACGCGGACGACGACGAGCTCCGCCTCGAGGACGATCTGATCGACCTTGAGCCGGTGCTCCGGGACGCGGTGGTGCTCGCGCTGCCGTTGTCTCCGCTGTGCCGGGACGACTGTCCCGGCCTGTGCGCCGAATGCGGGGTACGGCTGGCGGACGCCGAGCCGGACCACCACCATGACGCCGTCGACCCCCGGTGGGCGGCGCTTCAGGACCTGACCGGCCCGCCGGTCTCTCCCAACCGGGGGAGTGGGGAGTCCTCTCCCCACAGTTCATTCGACCAACGAGATGGAAAGCAGGAGGGCTGACGTGGCCGTCCCGAAGCGGAAGAAGTCGCGCAGCAACACGCGGCACCGGCGTTCGCAGTGGAAGACCGCGGCGCCGAACCTGGTCGAGTGCCCGACGTGCCGCGACCAGAAGCTGCCGCACACCGCGTGCGCGACGTGCGGTACCTACGACCGCCGGCAGGTCATCACGCCGTCGGCTTGATCTTCGTGTTGTCCCGGGGGGCGGCCGCGCCGAACGGCGTGGTGCGCCCCCCGGGGTGCTCGTGTACTGACCACCTGGCGGGTGACGCCGGCGTGGTGAACGGCGAAGGGGCGGAGCCCGAGGCCGTGGTGCACGCCGGGAACTCGCGGCCGGCGCGCACCTCGTCTTCGTGGACCACTCCCGCGGCCGCGTCTCCTCGCCGCCCGGCCCTCGCGGCCGGCACGCGCCGCAACGGCGACCGCGAAACCCGCGGAGCCGGGCCTTGCGAGGAGGGCCTGTGAGCAAGAGATCAGACGCCGTGCCCGATCGGGCGGAACTCTCCCGAGCGCTGGGCGTCCATGTGACCGACGACCTGCTCGAACGCGCGCTGACGCACCGGTCGTACGCCTACGAGAACGGCGGCCTGCCCACCAACGAGCGCCTGGAGTTCCTGGGCGACTCGGTGCTGGGCCTGGTCGTCACCGACACCCTCTACCGGGGCCACCCCGACCTTCCCGAGGGGCAGCTGGCCAAGCTGCGCGCCGCCGTGGTCAACATGCGGGCGCTCGCGGGCGTCGCGCGCGCGCTCGGCGTGGGCTCCCATATCCGCCTCGGCCGCGGCGAGGAGGGCACCGGAGGCCGCGACAAGTCCTCGATCCTCGCCGACACCCTGGAGGCGCTGATCGGCGCGGTCTACCTCGACCGCGGCCTGGACGAGGCGTCCGCCCTGGTGCACCGGCTGTTCGACGCGCTGATCACCCGGTCGGCCGGGCTCGGCGCCGGGCTCGACTGGAAGACCTCGCTCCAGGAGCTGACGGCGGTCGAGGAACTCGGCGTCCCCGAGTACCACGTCGTCGAGAGCGGCCCCGACCACCAGAAGACCTTCCGCGCCTCGGTGCGCGTCGGCGGCTCCACCTACGGCTCCGGCGAGGGCCGCAGCAAGAAGGAGGCCGAGCAGCACGCGGCCGAGGCGGCCTGGACCGCCATCCGCGAGCTGGTCGTCCGGCGCGAGTCCAACGGCGGGCCGTAGATCACCTTGAACACCGAACGAGACATGGTCTGAGCCGATGCCCGAACTGCCCGAGGTCGAGGTCGTCCGGCGCGGCCTCGACCGCTGGGTCACCGGCAGGACGATCGCCGTCGCCGAGGTCCTGCACCCGCGCGCCATCCGGCGCCACGAGGCCGGCCCCGCCGACTTCACCGGCCGTCTGACCGGCCGCACCATCCAGGCGCCCCGGCGCCGGGGCAAGTACATGTGGCTGCCGCTCGACTCCGGCGAGGCCCTCATGGCCCACCTGGGCATGAGCGGCCAGCTCCTGGTCGGCGAGCCCGGCCGCCCCGCCGAGAAGCACCTGCGGGTCCGCGCCGGGTTCGACGGCGGCGATCTCGATCTCCGCTTCGTCGACCAGCGCACCTTCGGCCACCTCATGGTCACCGACCTCGTCCCCGACCCCTTCGGGGGCGCGCCCGTCCCGGAGCCGATCGCCCACATCGCGGCCGACCCCCTGGAGGACGCCTTCGACGACGAGGCGTTTTTCCGCGCCCTCCGCCGCCGCCACACCGGCCTCAAGCGCGCCCTGCTCGACCAGTCGCTGATCAGCGGCGTCGGCAACATCTACGCCGACGAGGCCCTGTGGCGCGCCAGGCTCCACTGGGCCCGCCCGACGGAGACCCTCACCCGCGCCGAGGCGTCCCGCGTCCTGACGGCCGCCCGCGAGGTCATGATCGCCGCCCTCGACGTCGGCGGCACGTCGTTCGACAGCCTCTACGTCAACGTCAACGGCGAGAGCGGCTACTTCGACCGGTCCCTGGACGCCTACGGCCGCCGCGACGAGCCCTGCCCGCGCTGCGGCACCCCCATCCGCCGCGACGTCTTCATGAACCGCTCCTCCTTCAGCTGCCCCCGGTGCCAGCCCAAGCCCCGCCGAGCCCGCTACTGACCCCTCTCGCTCCATGAGCGTGCTCGGGAGAGCCCGGGGCGTCAGGGCCTAGGATTCCGATGATGGACGACCAGGAGACGGCGAGGCTGACCGCGTGGGTGCGCGGTCACGTCCAGGGTGTGGGGTTCCGCTGGTGGGTGCGCTCGCGGGCGCTGGAGCTCGGTCTCGACGGAACGGCCACCAACCTGCGCGACGGGCGGGTCGAGGTGGTCGCCGAGGGGCCCCGCGAGAGCTGCGGGCTGCTGCTCGAACAGCTGCGGGCCCAGCCTTCACCCGGACGTCCGGGGCGCGTCTCGGGCGTCGTCGAGCGGTGGTCCGACCCGCGCGGCGACATCTCCGGCTTCCTGGAGCGCTGACGGGGTAGGGTATTCCGGTTTGTACCTGCTAAACTAGTGCCGACAGGTTGTTACCGGCCTGTGATCTGTGTCTTGACCAAGACACCGGCCGGTGCGACTCTAGACGATACGCGCACCTACTTCTTTCACAGTGCGCGATCCCTGCTGGTTACTCAGCGTGGAGGACCCTTAGTCATGGCGAAGGCTCTACTCGGCCACGTCGGCGGTCCCGACCCCCGTATGGTCGCGGAGATGCGCCGCCTTCAACAGCGAGTACGCGACCTGGAAGCCGAGCTCGTACGGCTCCAGGCGGAGAACGACGCGCTCGCGACGGAGGCGGACGACGACGTTTTGTCGCTCGGAATGAAGGACCGCGAACCCGCGCTGACCTGATCGGCGCCTCGAATCGAAGGAAACGCGAGGGACGCCGGGCCGGGGCGTCCCTTATGTTTTGGTCAACTCTCGGTATGCGCTCCGTCCGGTTGATCAGCGGAGACGGCGGGCCAGGAATTCCAGATGGCTGGGTGCGCGACGGGCCCAGTAGGCCCCGTCATGGCATCCGCGGAACATCCCGCCCGCCGCTTTCGGCCGGATTCTCGCGCGAAGGCGTTCGGTGGTCGCCGCGAACGGATCGCTGCGACCGCAGTCGATCCAGAGCGGCACACCCGAAAGCCGACCCAGGTCGGCCATGACGTCGTTGCGGGCGAAGTCCCCCGCATCGTCGAACGACCCTCGGTAGGCGCCGCGCGCCGCCTCATGCGAACGGAACAGCGCCGGTGACGACGCCGCGACCGCGGCGACCCGTCCCGGTCCGAGCCGTCCGGCCATGAGCAGCGCGCCGTAGCCTCCCATCGACCACCCCAGCAGGCCGATGCGTTCCGTGCGCAACCCCAGCGCGCGCAGGCGGGGGAGCACCTCCTCGACGATCATCCGCTCGGGGTCGTCGCCGCTCGCGCGGCGGTGCCAGTAGGTGTCGCCGCCGTCCACGCCGACGATCGCGAACGGCCGCGTCCCGGTGGCGACCGCGTGCGCGAGGAAGCGGTCCACCCGCAGGTCGCTCACCGTCGCCGCGGAGCCGTTCAGGCCGTGCAGGACGACCACGACCGGCAGGCCCCTGAGCTCCGCGCGGGCCGGGGTCACGAGCCGCATCTCCACGTGGCGTCCCCGCGCCCGGGAACGGAACCGTTCCCGCCGCACCGCGGCCGTCTCCGCCGGGATCTGCGGCAGGTCCCCGCATCGCCCCAGCGCCTTGTCCAGCCGGACTTTCCCGGGCAGGACGTCGTGCTGCACGAGCTGGTAAGCGGCGCCGAGCCCGCCGATCCCGGCGATTCCCGCGCCGCCGAGCCCGGACAGCAGCAACCGTCGGCGATCGATCAAGGCCCCGCCTCCTCGTTCCGCGTCGTTGATGATGCGGACGCGTGAGGACGCGGAGATGTTCGTTCCGGTCGTCGCCGAGCATCCGGAAGGGGTGGGTCTTCGCAAGTCAACGCACCCCGGGTGTCCGTTCGTGGCACATTAGAGGGGAGCGGCGTGCGGATGCCGGGCCTGGTGGGGCGTGGCCGGTATGGTTCGACGGGCTCCCGGGTGCATGGCGGGAGGGCGGCACCGGTCCTGCGCGATTCCCGGAGGAGGACAGCGAACGCGTGTATTTGAAGAGTCTGACGCTGCGCGGCTTCAAGTCCTTCGCCTCGTCCACGACGCTGAAGTTCGAGCCGGGGATCACCTGTGTGGTGGGGCCGAACGGGTCGGGCAAGTCCAATGTGGTGGACGCCCTGGCCTGGGTGATGGGCGAGCAGGGGGCCAAGTCGCTGCGCGGCGGCAAGATGGAGGACGTCATCTTCGCCGGGACGGCCAGCAGGCCGCCGCTGGGCCGCGCCGAGGTCGTCCTCACCATCGACAACACCGACGGCGCGCTGCCCATCGACTACACCGAGGTGACGATCAGCCGGCTGATGTTCCGGTCGGGGCAGAGCGAGTACGCGATCAACGGCGACTCGTGCCGGTTGCTGGACATCCAGGAGCTGCTGTCGGACTCCGGCATCGGACGCGAGATGCACGTGATCATCGGGCAGGGGCAGCTCGACCGGGTGCTGCATTCGGGGCCCGAGGGGCGCCGGGCGGTGATCGAGGAGGCGGCGGGCGTCCTCAAGCACCGCAAGCGCAAGGAGAAGGCGCTGCGCAAGCTGGACGCGATGCAGGCCAACCTGACCCGCGTCCAGGACCTCACCGGTGAGCTGCGGCGCCAGCTCAAGCCGCTGGGACGCCAGGCCGAGATCGCGCGGCGGGCGGCCGTCATCCAGGCCGACCTGCGCGACGCCAAGGCCCGGCTGCTGGCCGACGACCTGATCACGCTGCGGACCCGGCTCGACCAGGAGGCCGCCGACGAGGCCGCCGTCCGCGAGCGCCGCACCGAGACCGAGCGGGCGCTGAACGAGGCGCAGCGGCGCGAGGCCGAGCTGGAGGCCGAGGAGGCCGAGCAGGCGCCGCGGCTGGCGGAGGTCCAGGACACCTGGTTCAAGCTGTCGGCGCTCAAGGAGCGGCTGCGGGGTGTGGCCGACCTGGCCGCCGAGCGGCAGCGCAACGCCGCCGAGGCGCGCGACGAGGAGCGGCGCGGCCGCGACCCCGACGACATGGAGCGCGAGGCGCTGGCCATTCGGGAGCAGGAGGACATGCTCCGCGCCGTGCTGGACGAGGCCCAGGACGCCCTGGCCCGCGCGGTCGAGGAGCGCACGGCCGCCGAGGAGGCCCTGGCGGGGGAGGAACGCCGCCTGCAGGCCGCCAGCCGGGCCGCCGCCGACCGCCGCGAGGAGCTGGCGCGGCTGCGCGGGCGCGTCGAGGCGCTGCGGAGCAAGGCCCAGGCGGGCCAGTCCGAGATCGGACGTCTCGCCGAGGCGCGCACCGAGGCCGAGCAGCGCGCCGGGTCCGCCCAGGCGGAGTTCGAGGCGTTCGAGGCCGATGTGGTCGACGATCCGGAGTTGGCCGCCGAGCACGAGCTGGCCCAGGAGACCCTCGCCACCGCCAAGGACGCCGTCGAGGCGGCCCGGTCTGCGGTGGACGGGCCCAAGCAGGAGCTGAAGGATTCGCGCGCGGCGGTGGCGGCGGCGCGGTCCGCCGACCAGGCCGCGCAGAAGAACGTGGCGGCGCTCCAGGCGCGCATCGAGGCCCTCGGGCTGACCCTGGCCAGCGCGGCCGACGGCGGCGAGGCGCTGCTGGCGGCGGGCGCCGACGGCTCGCTGTCGGGGGTGCTCGGTACGGTGGCGTCGCTGCTGACCGTCCGGCCGGGGTACGAGACGGCCGTGGCCGCGGCGCTGGGCAACGTCGCCGAGGCCGTCGCCGTGGGGTCGCTGGAGACGGCCGAGGCCGCCCTGGAGCTGCTTCGGGTGCGGGACGCCGGACGGGCGGGCCTGCTCGTCGGCGGCGCCCCCGCGCCCGAGGGAGAGAAGGTCCCGGGGGTCGACTACGCGATCGACGCGGTCGGCGTCCCGGACGCGTTCCGTCCCGCGCTCGCCCGGCTGCTGCTCGACGTGGCGGTCGTCGACGACGTGCCCGCCGCGGCCGGGCTCGTCCGGCGGCATCCCGGCCTGCGCGCCGTGACCCGCGACGGCGATCTCATCGGAGCCCACTGGGCGCAGGGCGGCGGGGCGGGCGGCGCGCAGAGCCTGCTCCAGATGCGCGCCACGCTCGACCAGGCCACCGAAGACCTCGCCGCCGCCGAGACCGAGGCCGCGGCCCACGCCGACGCCCTCACCCGGGGCATGGAGCGCGAGCAGGAGACCCAGGCCGCGCTGGACGAGGCGCAGTCGGCGGTCAACCAGGCCCAATCGGGGGTGAACCAGGCGCAGTCCGACCTCGACCGCGTCCGGGCCCGGCTGCGCGAGCACGACGCGCACGCCGCGCAGGAGGCCAAGCGCGCCGCCCGCCTGGAGGCCGGTGTCCGCGCCGCCCGCGGTGAGGTGGAGCGCCTGACCAAGGCCCTGGACGCCGCCCGCGAGTCGGTCGAACGCGACGCGGCCGCCGCCGAGGAGCTGGCCGGACGCCTCGCCGAGTCCGAGGAGGCCGCCGAGGTCGCCGAGGAGGCCGGGTACGACACCGAGTCGCGCGACGAGCTGAACGCCCGGTGCCAGGAGCTGCGCTCGGCCGAGATGGAGTCCCGGCTGACCGTCCGCACGTCCGAGGAGCGCGTCCAGGCGATCGCCGGACGCGCCGACGCCCTCGAACGCGGGGCCCGCCGCGAGCGCGAGGAGCGCTCCCGGGCCGAGCAGCGGCGCGCCCGGCGCGAGCAGCAGGCCAGGACGGCCCGCGCCGTCCACCACGGCGCCAGGACGTCCCTGGAGCGCATCGAGACCTCGCTGGAGGCGGCCGTCGCCCAGCGCGCCGCCGCCGAGGAGGCCCGCGCGGCCCGCGAGGCCGAGCTCAAGGTCATCAGGACGCAGGTCCGCGAGCTTTCGGGGACGCTGGAGCGGCTGGTCAACGTCGTCCACGGCAGCGAGGTGGCCCGCGCCGAGCAGCGCCTGCGCCTGGAGCAGCTCGAAGAGCGCGCGCTTGAGGAGTTCGGCCTGGAGGTCGAGAGCCTGGTCTCCGAGTACGGGCCCGACCAACTCGTCCCCCCGGGGCCCGAGGCCGCCGAGGACGCGCGGCCCGTCCCGTATGACCGGGCCGTCCAGGAGAAGCGGGCCAAGGCCGCCGAACGCCAGCTCAACCAGCTCGGCAAGGTCAACCCGCTGGCCCTGGAGGAGTTCGCCGCGCTGGAGGAGCGCCACCAGTTCCTCACCTCGCAGCTGGAAGACCTCAAGAAGACCCGGCGCGACCTGCTCACGGTGGTCAAGGAGGTCGACGAGCGCGTCCAGCAGGTGTTCGCCTCGGCCTACGACGACACCGCCCGCGAGTTCGAGCGGATCTTCGCCCGGCTGTTCCCCGGGGGTGAGGGCAGCCTGTCGCTCACCGAGCCCGGAGACATGCTCGTCACCGGAGTCGAGGTGGCCGCCCGCCCGCCGGGCAAGAAGGTCAAGCGCCTGTCGCTGCTGTCGGGCGGCGAGCGGTCCCTGGTGGCGATCGCCTTCCTGGTGGCCGTCTTCAAGGCGCGCCCCTCCCCGTTCTACGTGCTGGACGAGGTCGAGGCCGCGCTCGACGACACCAACACCCAGCGCCTGCTGCGCGTCTTCGAGGAGCTCCGCGAGTCGTCGCAGCTGATCATCATCACCCACCAGAAGCGCACCATGGAGGGCGCCGACGCCCTCTACGGCGTCAGCATGCGCGGCGACGGCGTCACGCAGGTCGTCAGCCAGCGTCTCCGGCAGCACGAGCCCGCCTGAAACGGCGACATGCCGGTCGAAGCGGGCCTTGTGGACGGGCGGGCGATCCACTAGGTATGAGCCTCGGCCGTTCTCCGGCTCCCGACCGCGCGGCCCCGCCCGGTGCGGGGGACGGCACGAGAGGGTGCACGCATGGACGCAGAGCGGATCAAGGCCAACTTCGCGTCGCTGAGCGGACACGGGGAAGACCTCACGGCTTACTTCTACGCCGACCTGTTCGAGCGGGACCCGTCCCTGCGGGCGCTGTTCCCCGCGTCCATGGGCGGGCAGCACGCCAAGCTCCTCGGCGCGCTGACCCACATCGTGTCGCTGATCGACGACACGCCCGCGCTGGTGCCCTACCTGCGCGAGCTCGGCCACCGCCACGGCCAGGCCGAGGTCATGAGCGACCACTACGTGGTCGTGGGGGCCAGCCTGCTGGCCACGCTGGCCCACTTCAGCGGACCGGACTGGAACGGCGACCTGGAGGACGACTGGGCCGCCGTCTACGGGCTGGTCGCCCAGGTCATGGCCGAGGCCGCGCACGAGGTGCGGAGCACGATCCGGCGCTGAGCGGTTCCCGAGCGCAACGGGACGGTCGCGTTCGGCTCAACCTGACGGACATGGAAAACTGGGGGGCGCTATGGACTATCTGATCCTCATCGCCGGACTGGCCGTTCTCGCCCTCATCGTGGGCGGGGTCATGTTCTTGCGGCCTGGGCGCCGCAAGACCCCGCCGCCCGTGGAACCCGCGGAGCGGCCCGACATCGTCCGGCCCGGTGGCACCACCACCGTGGAGGACGAGGCCGCGCCGACGATCGAAAAGGCGCCGCCGACGCCCGCGGCCCCGCCCAAGCCCGAGATCGAGAAGCCGCCGCCGTCCGCCGGGCGGCTGGTCAGGCTGCGGGCGCGGCTGGCCCGCTCGCAGAACACCTTCGGCAAGACCCTGCTGGGCCTGCTGGCGCGCGAGACGCTCGACGACGAGGCCTGGGAGGAGATCGAAGACACCCTGATCGGCGCCGACATCGGCGTCACGGTGGCCCGGCAGATCACCGAGGACCTCCGCACCCGCGTCCAGGTGCTGGGCACCCGCGAGCCCGGCGAGGTCCGCGCGATGCTCAAGGAGGAGCTGGTCAAGCAGATCGGCGCCGACACCGACCGCTCGCTGCACACCCAGCCCCACGGCACCCGTCCCGCCGTGGTCATGGTCGTCGGGGTCAACGGCACCGGCAAGACCACCACCTGCGGCAAGCTGGCCCGCGTCCTGGTCGGCGACGGCCGCACCGTCGTGATGGGCGCCGCCGACACCTTCCGCGCCGCCGCCGCAGACCAGTTGGAGACCTGGGGCTCCCGGGTGGGGGCCGAGGTCGTCCGGTCGGGTGAGGGCGCCGACCCGGCCAGCGTGGCGTTCGACGCCGTCAAGCGGGGCATCGACAGCAAGGTCGACACGGTCATCGTCGACACCGCGGGCCGGCTCCATACCAAGACCGGACTCATGGACGAGCTGGGCAAGGTCAAACGGGTCGTCGAGAAGCAGGCCACGGTCGACGAGGTGCTGCTGGTGCTCGACGCGACCACGGGCCAGAACGGCATGCAGCAGGCCCGGGTCTTCGCCGAGGTCGTCAACGTCACCGGCATCGTGCTGACCAAGCTCGACGGCACCGCCAAGGGCGGCATCGTCGTCCAGGTCCAGCGCGAGCTCGGCGTCCCGGTCAAGCTGGTCGGTCTCGGCGAGGGCCCCGACGACCTGGCCCCGTTCGAGCCGGGCGCGTTCGTCGACGCCATTCTGGGCGACTGAGGCCCCAACAAAAGATCTTGTTTCGGCGGTATTTCACCCGTCCGCGCCATCCGCGCGGGCGGGTGATCTTTTGTTCGGCGTTGGTCCCCCTTACCGACGATCTGTAGCGGAAAAGGGGAGGCTTCCTCCCCCTAACGACACTCGGTGAGGGTTCCGAAACACCCTCGAAACATGCGGGGGCCGGGTTTCACACCGGCGAAACACTCATGCACCCATTGTGAAACCGCATCGCAGGAGGCTCCAGGACATAGTCACACCACCCCTCCGAAAGGACGGCCAGCATGCCGCCGGACGTGCTCGAATCGCTGAACTCAGGCGACACCGCCTGGGTTCTGGCCGCATCCGCCCTGGTCTTGCTGATGACCCCGGGACTCGCCTTCTTCTATGGCGGCATGTCCCGCTCCAAGAGCGTGCTCAACATGATGATGATGAGCTTCGGCACCATCGCCATCGTGAGCGTGCTCTGGGTGCTCTACGGGTATTCGCTGGCCTTTTCGGGGGACGTCGGCAACGGCCTGATCGGCAATCTCGACAAGGTCGGGCTGAAGGACACGCTGCTCTCGGCGTCCGGCACCTCGCCGGAACTGGCCTTCGTCGCGTTCCAGCTGATGTTCGCGATCATCACCCCGGCGCTGATCAGCGGTGCCATCGCCGACCGGGTGAAGTTCGGCGCGTGGATGGTCTTCGTGGCCGTCTGGGTGACGCTGGTGTACTTCCCGGTCGCGCACTGGGTCTTCTACTTCGGTGACACCACCAAGACCGGCGACGGCGGCTGGCTGGCCGACAGCGTCCTGGCGCTCGACTTCGCGGGCGGCACCGCCGTCCACATCAACGCCGGCATGGCCGCGCTGGCCATCGCGCTGGTCGTCGGCAAGCGGGTCGGGTGGCCCAAGGAGCCGATGCGCCCGCACAACCTGCCGTTCGTCCTGCTGGGCGCCGGGCTGCTGTGGTTCGGCTGGTTCGGGTTCAACGCCGGGTCGGCGCTGGGCGCCAACGGTCAGGCCGCGGTCGCGTTCGTCAACACCCAGGTCGCGACCGGCGCCGCCGCGCTGGGCTGGATCCTGGTCGAGAAGATCAGGCACGGGAAGTCGACCACCCTCGGCATCGCCTCCGGCGCCGTCGCGGGCCTGGTGGCCATCACGCCCGCCTGCGCCGCGGTCAACCCGCTCGGCGCCATCGCGATCGGCCTCATCGCCGGGTGCCTGTGCGCCCTGGCGGTCGGGCTCAAGTACAAGTTCGGCTACGACGACTCGCTCGACGTGGTCGGCGTGCACGCGGTCGGCGGCATCGTCGGCGCCCTGCTGATCGGCCTGTTCGCCACCGGCACCGTCACCGGCATCCTCACGCCCGCCTCCGACGGCGTCGACGGCCTGCTGATGGGCGGCGGGCTCGACCAGCTCGGCCGCCAGGCCCTCGGGGTCGTCGCGGTCGCCGCCTACTCCTTCGTGGCCACCTGGATCATCGCCAAGCTGATCGATGTCACGATGGGCCTGCGGGTCACCGCCGAGGACGAGGTCTCCGGCATCGACCAGGCCGCGCACGCCGAGACCGCCTACGACCTCACGCCGTCCGGCGGGGGCGGTTCCAGCTCCCTGGGCGCGGCCATGGCGGCGGCGCGCCGGGACGCGCAGCCCGAGAAGAAGGTGGAGGCGGAGGCATGAAGCTGATCACCGCGGTCATCAAGCCGTTCAAGCTGGACGAGGTCAAGGCGGCCCTGGAGACCTTCGGGGTCAAGGGGCTGACCGTCAGCGAGGCCAGCGGCTACGGCCGCCAGAAGGGCCACACCGAGGTCTACCGGGGCGCCGAGTACAAGGTCGACCTGGTGCCCAAGCTGCGGGTCGAGGTCCTGGTCGAGAGCGAGGACGCCGACGACATCATCGACGTCATCGTCAAGGCCGCCCGCACCGACAAGATCGGCGACGGCAAGGTCTGGGCCGTCCCGGTCGACACCGTGGTCCGGGTCCGGACCGGCGAGATCGGTCCGGAAGCCCTGTAGCCCAGGTCCCGTCCGGCTCCTGTGGCTCTTAGGAGGGCATGAGTGACCCTCGTTCACGAGGCGGTCGGGGGAAGCCCCGACGCGGCCCGCGCGGCCCTGGCGGCGGCGCGGGCCGCGCGGTCCGCCGAGCTCGACCGCTGGCTGGCCGGGCTCCTGGCCGCCGAGCGCGTGCCGCGCCCCGACCCGGGCGAACCGCCCGAAGGCGTCGCGCTGGTCGCGGTCGGCAGCCACGCCCGCCGCGAGCTGACACCGGGCGGCGACCTCGACCTGGTGCTGCTGCATCGCGGCCGCGACGACGTCGCCGAGCTCGCCGACCGGGTCTGGTACCCGGTCTGGGACGCCGGGCTCCGGCTCGACCACTCCGTCCGGACGCTCCACGAGGCGCGGACGGTCGCCCGCTCCGACCTCAAGGCCGTGCTCGGCCTGCTGTCGGCCCGCCGGATCACCGGTGACCCCACGCTGGTGGACGAGGTGCGGGCCGCCGTCCTGGCCGACTGGCGCGCCGACGCGCGGCTCCGGCTCGCCGAGCTGGCCGAGATGACCCGAGGACGCTGGGAAAGCCAGGGCGAGCTGGCGTTCCTGCTCGAGCCCGACCTCAAGGAGGCCCGGGGCGGGCTGCGCGACGTGCACGTCATGCAGGCCGTCGCCGCCTCCTGGGTCGCCTCGGCCCCCGGCCCCCGGGTGCGCGCCGCCCACGACCTCCTGCTCGACATCCGCCACGCCCTGCACGAGGCGACCGGCCGCTCGCCGGACAAGCTCGTCCTCCAGGAACAGGACGCCGTCGCCACCCGCCTCGGGATGCTCGACGCCGGCGTCCTGTCGCGCTCGATCGCCGAGGCGGCCCGCACCGTCACCTACGCGGCCGACCACCTCTGGCACCGCGTCGAACGCTTCTGCGCGCCGCGCCGGGCGCCGTCCCGCGCGCGCGGCGTGGAACGGACCCCGGTCGGGGACGGAGCCGTCGAGCAGGAGGGCGAGGTCGTCCTGGCCCGGGGCGCCGACCTCGACGACCCCGCGCTCACCCTGCGCGTCGCCGCCGCGGCGGCCCAGGCCGGGCTTCCCCTGGCCCCCGCGACCGTCGAACGGCTGGCCGAGCGCGCGGCGCTCCCGCCCGTCCCGTGGCCCGCCGGAACCCGCGACGCCCTCGTCGCGCTCCTGGGCGCCGGTCCGGCCGCCATCGGCGTCTGGGAGGCGCTCGACCAGGCCGGGCTGGTCGTCCGGCTGCTGCCCGACTGGGAGCGGGTCAGGAACCGGCCGCAGCGCAACCCCGTCCACCGCTTCACCGTCGACCGCCACCTGGTCGAGACCGCCGCCGGGGCCGCCGCGCTGACCCGCGAGGTGGCCCGGCCCGACCTGCTCCTGGTCGGCGCGCTCCTGCACGACATCGGCAAGGGCTGGCCGGGCGACCACTCCGTCGGCGGCGCCGTCGTCGCCCGCGACCTGGGCACCCGCATGGGCTTCGCCGACGGCGACGTCCGGGTGCTGGAGACCCTCGTCCGCCATCACCTGCTGCTGCCCGAGACCGCCACGCGCCGCGACATCGACGACCCCGCAACGGTCGAGACCGTGATCGCGGCCGTCTCCGCCGTCCCCGGACGCGAGCGCGAGCTCATCGAGCTGCTCGCCGCCCTGGCCGTCGCCGACGGCCTGGCCACCGGGCCCGCGGCCTGGGGCGCGTGGAAGGCCGGGCTCATCGCCGAGCTGGCCCGCCGCGCGATCGCCAGGCTCGCCGGGGGCACACCGCCGCCCCCGCCGCTGCTGCCGCCCGAACAGCTCGCCCTCGCCCGCCACGACGGCGCGGCGGTCCGGATCGCCGGCTCGCGCATCACCGTCGCGGCCCCCGATCGTCCCGGACTGCTCTGGCGTGCCGCGGGCGTGCTCGCCCTGCACCGCCTCGTGGTCCGCAACGCGCGGGTCTCGTCGCCATCCTCGGGCGCCGCTGCCACCGCCGTCCTCGACTTCACCGCCGTCCCCGAATACGGGACGCCCCCCGACCCGGCCGCGCTGGAGGCCGACCTGCGCCGCATGCTCGCCGACCGGCTGGACGTCGCCCACCGCCTGGAACGCCGCGCGCGCTCCGTCCGTCCCAGGGCGGGAGTCGCCGTGCCGCCGCCGCGCGTCACGATCGTCGACGACGCGTCGAGCACGGCCACGGTCGTCGAGGTCCGGGCGCACGACCGTCCCGGCCTGCTGTGGCGGATCGGCCAGGCGCTGGGGGAGTGCGGCCTCCAGGTGCGCGGCGCCCAGGTCGACACGCTGGGCGCCGAGGCCGTCGACGTCTTCTACGTCGTGGACGCCGACGGGCGGCCCCTCATCGAGCCCGCGGCCCTCTCGGCCGTCCGGCTGCACGTGCTGGGGGCACTGAAGGACGACGGGGCCCGCTAGCGGAGGTGGAAGACGGGGAGGCGATCACGGGGGCACGACCGCCTCCCCGTCGGTCTGGGGGGCGTCAGGTGGTCACCTGACCGCCCTGCTTCTTGTGGTGAGCGTCGTTCTGGGCATCCGGTGTCGCGTCGCGGCGGCCGTCGCCCTCGCGGTGCCCGCCGCCGCGCTCGTCCCCGCGCCGCACGCGCTCGCCGCGCTCAGTGCGCTGGCCGCGTTCACCGCGCTGGCCGCGTTCGTCGCTCTTGCCGTGCCGGCCGCTCTTGCCGCGCTCGCCGTGCTGGTGACGTCCGCCGTCGCCGTGCCGGCCGTGCTCGCCACCGCCGGGCCCGCCGCCGCGATCGTCGTCGCGGGGCCCGCCGCCACGGCCGGGCTCGCCGTCGCCACGCCGCCCGTCGCGGGCGCGCTCGCCGTCACCGCGCCTGCCGTCGTCGTGACGGTCGCGGTCCTTGCCTTCACCGCCGTCACCGCCGTCGTCGTCCGAGCCGTAGTGCCCGCCGCCGTTGCCGCCCTTGTTGTCCGGCGGGTTGCCGTTGTGACCGCCCGGACGGCCGTCCTGCTTGCCCTTCTCGGGACGGTTCTTGGTGGCGTTGCCGCAGTAGGCCGCGACCTTGTCGGGCCCTCCCGCCGCCGGGACCAGGACGTCGAACGCGCGCTTACGGTGCGCCGGCTTGCCCTTCAGGTACACCTGGCACAACTTGACCACGGCCGGGTTGGGTGCCGCCTGCGGCGTGGGGCCGGGCTTTGTCGTCCTCCCCGTATTCGGCGTGCCGGGGGTTGTGCCCGGTTGCGTCCCGGGGGCGTTGGACGGGCGGTTCTTCGGGTCGAACGACGCCTGTGGACTTGAGGGGCGCGACGGCCGGGGATGGTCACCCGGGAGGCCGTCGGGCAGCGTCCCCGTCGTCACCGCCAGGGCCGTTCCCCCGGCGGCCGTGACCGCCAGCCCCAGGGCCGCGATCTTCGCCGAGAACAGCCGGGCGAGCGGAAGCCTGCTCGTCCGCGCCTCCTGGGGACCCGCGGCGACCGCGGCCCGGAAGGCCGCGACGGCGGCGTCCTCACCGTCCAGTTCGTCGGCCTGGGCGCGTGCCGACGCGACGCCGAGCAGCCGGGCGAGGGGGTCCGAGACGCCCGTGGGATCGCTCGGCACGCCGCTGAGCAGACGCTCGGCGGCGGCACGGTCGAATCGCTGGGTGCTCGTACTCATCTCACTCCCTCCAGCGCCGTGGTCCGCGCTCGTGTCACACCCGGCCTCGTCGCCGGTCACGGGACCGGTGTCCCGGCCGCCGTCGCGTTCACGCATCGGCGTCCCCGAGAAGCGCCTCGCTGAGAGCGCCGTCGGGCATCTCGGCGAAGCGTTCGGCCAGCCTGCGCAGCCCGCGGTACGAGGCGGTGCGGACGGCGCCCGACCGCTTGCCGAGCACCCGTCCGGCCTCCTTGGCGTCCAGCCCGACGACCACGCGCAGCAGGACGGCCTCGGCCTGGTCCTGCGGGAGCGTGGCGATCAGCGCGACGGCCGCGCCCGTGGACAGGCGGTCGAGCGCCTCCTGCTCGGTGTCGTCGCGCCCGACCAGATCGGTGAGGTCGTCGATGCGGATGCTGGCGTCCGGGCGGCGCCCCGCCCGCCGGATGTGGTCGAGTGCGCGGTGCCGGGCGATCGTCGACGCCCAGCCGCGGAAGCGGTCGTAGTCGCCGCTGAACGAACCCAGGTCGCGGGCGATCTGCAGCCACGCGTCGGCCGCGACGTCCTCGGCCTCGGTGCTCACCAGCGCGCGCAGATAGCGCAGCAGCCGTGGCTGGAGATCACGGTAGAGCAGCCTGAAGGCTTCGGAGTCGCCGGCCTGTGCCGCCTGCAGCGCCAGTTCCAGATCGTGGTCCTGGGGCTCGGCCCGGGGCGTCACCCGTTCGCTCATGGACGTCCGTATAGCCGGTGCCACGTGTTCACCTTGCGTCCTCGGAGGGCCTGTAGGGGGTCAACTGGCCGGGCCGGGGTGCCATTGGTCGCATAGGCCCCCTGTCCGACACAGCGTAGGTTCTGTCTGGAAGTGTCACACCCTACTGCCAATAGTCAATAGATCACTTTCAGTGATCTTGTGATGTCCGGGAGTACGCCCCTGACCCGATAGTCTGATAGGCGATCCCAGACGCATTTCCAAGGACGGGTCCACACACGTGTTCGAGACGCTCTCCGACCGGCTGACGACGGTCTTCTCGTCGCTGCGCAGCAAAGGGCGGCTCTCCGAGGCCGACATCAACGCGACGGCCCGCGAGATCCGTGTCGCTCTGCTCGAAGCCGACGTGGCCCTGCCCGTCGTCAAGGACTTCATCGCGCAGATCAAGGAACGGGCGCAGGGCGCCGAGGTCTCACAGGCCCTGAACCCGGCCCAGCAGGTCGTCAAGATCGTCAACGAGGAGCTCGTCAACATCCTCGGCGGCGAGACGCGCCGGATCCGCTTCGCCAAGAACCCGCCCACCGTGATCATGCTGGCCGGTCTCCAGGGCGCGGGCAAGACCACCCTGGCCGGAAAGCTCGCCCGGTGGCTGAAGACCGAGGGGCACGCGCCGCTGCTGGTCGCGGCCGACCTCCAGCGTCCCAACGCCGTCCAGCAGCTCCAGGTCGTCGGCGAGCGCGCCGGAGTCCCGGTGTTCGCGCCCGAGCCCGGCAGCGGCGTCGGCGACCCGGTCGAGGTCTCGCGCCGCTCGATCGACCAGGCCAGGCACGCCCAGCACGACATCGTCATCATCGACACGGCCGGACGCCTCGGCGTCGACGCCGAGATGATGCGGCAGGCGTCCGACATCCGCGACGCCGTCTCGCCCGACGACATCCTGTTCGTCGTCGACGCGATGATCGGCCAGGACGCGGTCACCACCGCCCAGGCGTTCCTCGACGGCGTCGGCTTCGACGGCGTCGTGCTCACCAAGCTCGACGGCGACGCCCGCGGCGGCGCCGCGCTGTCGGTGCGGCACATCACCGGCCGTCCGATCATGTTCGCCTCCACCGGCGAGAAGCTCGAGGACTTCAGCGTCTTCCACCCCGACCGCATGGCCGGTCGGATCCTCGACATGGGCGACGTCCTCACCCTGATCGAGCAGGCCGAGCAGGCGTTCGACGCCGAGCAGGCCGAGAAGATGACCAGCAAGTTCGCTTCGGGGCAAGACTTCACCCTCGAAGACTTCCTCGAGCAGATGATGATGATCCGCAAGCTCGGGCCGATCGGCAACCTGCTCGGGATGATGCCCGGCATGGGCCAGGTCAGAGACCAGATCAGCCAGATCGACGACAAGGACCTCGACCGCGTCGCCGCCATCATCCGCTCCATGACCCCGCAGGAGCGCTCCGAGCCGAAGATCATCAACGGCTCCCGGCGCGCCCGCATCGCCAAGGGCTCGGGCGTCCAGGTCGGCGAGGTCAGCAGCCTGGTCACCCGCTTCTTCGACGCCCAGAAGATGATGCGCCAGATGGCCGGAGGCATGGGCCTGCCCGGAATGCCCGGCGCCCGCAAGACCAACAAGAAGGCGGTCAAGGCGGCCAAGAAGAAGGGCAAGCAGCGCAGCGGCGACCCCCGCAAGCGCGCGGCGGGCAAGGAAGCCCAGCCCCAGCAGGCCCTGCCGCCCATGGACGGCCTGCCCCCGGGCCTCGGCGGCGGCCAGCTACCGCCCGGCTTCCAGATGCCCGATCTGGGCAACCTGCCGGGCCGCAAGAAGAAGTGACCGAGCGTGTCCTGCCGCGATTGCGCTTTTACCGCGTTCGTCTGGCAGAATGGCAGGCTGGAAACCCCGGAATCGCCAGGCGCCCTCTCTCGTTCTGAGCGGCCGGAGTCCATCGAGCGTCCCGTCGTCGGTGTCCCCACCTGACAAGGGCCCAGCTCACCCGTAATGAATCTGGAGTACACCACACCCGTGGCAGTCAAGATCAAGCTCAAGCGTCTGGGGAAGATCCGGAACCCTCAGTACCGGATCGTCGTCGCCGATGCCCGCACCAAGCGTGACGGCCGGGCCATCGAAGAGGTCGGCCTCTACCACCCCAAGGAAGAGCCGTCGCTCATCAAGGTCGACTCCGAGCGCGTCCAGTACTGGCTGAGCGTCGGCGCGCAGCCGACCGAGCCGGTCCTCAACCTGCTGAAGATCACCGGCGACTGGCAGAAGTTCAAGGGCGAGCCCGGTGCCGAGGGCACCCTCAGGGTGGCCGAGCCCAAGGCCGACAAGAAGGCCGTCTTCGAGTCCGCGGTCAAGGAGTCGATGGGCGACACCGAGACCACCTCGACCGCCACCAAGACCAAGAAGAAGGCCGAGCCGAAGAAGGCCAAGGCCGAGACCGACGAGACCACCGAAGCTAAGAGCGAGGGCTGACGTGCTCGAAGAAGCGCTCGAGCACCTGGTGCGCGGGATCGTCGAGCACCCGGACGACGTCCGGGTGCGCGCCCGCAGAATCAGGGGCGGCCGGGTACTCGAGGTGCGCGTGCACCCCGAAGACCTCGGCAAGGTCATCGGCCGTAGCGGACGCACCGCCAAGGCCCTGCGCACCGTGATCAGCGCCCTCTCCGGAGGACGCTACGTGCGCGTCGACCTGCTCGACGTCAACGAGGTCCGCTGAACGGGATGCCCGACCACCTGGTGATCGGCCGGGTCGGACGGCCGCACGGAATCCGCGGCGAGCTCACCATCGATGTCCGCACCGACGATCCGGATCTCCGGTTCGCCCCGGGCACCGAGCTCGCCACCGACCCCGCGTCGTCCGGCCCGCTCACCGTTCAGCACGCCCGCTGGCACTCGGGCCGTCTGCTCGTGCGCTTCGACGGGGTCGACGACCGCGGCCAGGCCGAGGAACTCCGCGGCACCTGGCTGGTCGTCGACCCCGCCGACATCCTCGTCACCGACGACCCCGACTCCTACCACGACCAGCAACTGGTCGGCCTCCGCGCGGTCACCGTCGCGGGCGAGGAGATCGGCACCGTCGCCGAGGTCCGCCACACCGGCCAGGACCTGCTGATCATCAGCCGTCCCGGCCGCGACGAGGCCCTGGTCCCCTTCGTGGCCGCCCTCGTCCCCGAGGTCGACGTCCCCGGTGGCCGCCTGGTCATCGACCCACCCGAGGGCCTGCTCGACGAATCGCCATGAGACTCGACATCATCACGATCTTCCCCGAGTACTTCGCGCCCCTGGACGTCTCCCTGCTGGGCAAGGCCCGCCGCACCGGCATCCTCGACATCCACGTCCACGACCTGCGCACCTGGACCCACGACCGTCACCGCACGGTGGACGACACCCCCTACGGCGGCGGCCCCGGCATGGTCATGAAACCCGACCCCTGGGGCGAAGCCCTGGACGCCGTCCTCACCCTCGCTCCCGGCCCCGAGGGCGACCACGCCCCAGGCCGGACACCGACCGGCGCCGCCGGGCACGACCTCCCCACGACGCCGAGCGCTGCCGCCGGGCGTGACTCGGGCGCAACGCCGAGCGCCGAGGGCAGCGACTCCGGCCCGCCGCCGAGTGGCGCCGCCGGTCGCGAGTTCGATACGACACCGAGTGCCGACGCTGGCCGTGACTTCGGCCCGCCGCCGGTCGCCACCGCCGGTAGCGTCCCCGGCCCGAAGCCGAGCGCCGACGAAAGTCACCACCTCAGCACGATGCCGAGTGCCGAGAGCGGTCATGACTTCGCCATGAGGCCGAGCGCCGCCTCCAGCAGTGACCTCGGCACAACGGCAAGCGCCGCCGATCGCGAACTCGGGACCACACCGATGATCGACGGCGGACCCCGCCTCCTCGTCCCCACCCCGAGCGGACGCCCCTTCACACAGGCCTTGGCGGCCGAGCTGGCCGCTGAAGACCATCTCGTCTTCGCCTGCGGACGCTACGAGGGCATCGATTCCCGCGTCGTCGACGAGGCTCGCACCCGTATGCGGGTGGACGAGGTCAGCCTGGGCGACTTCGTGCTCGCGGGCGGCGAGGTCGCCGTCCTGGTGATGGTCGAGGCCGTCGGACGGCTCCTCCCCGGCGTCCTCGGCAACGCCGACTCGGTGACCGACGACTCCTTCGCCCCCGGGAGCATGGAGTCGCTCCTCGAAGGGCCCGTCTACACCAAGCCGCCCACCTGGCGCGATCGTCCCGTCCCGGAGATCCTCCTGTCGGGCAACCACGGGGCCATCGCCCGCTGGCGCCGCGACCAAGCCCTGCTCCGGACGGCGGCGAACCGTCCCGAACTCCTCGCCGAACTCGACCCCGAGAGCCTCGACAAACATGATCGTCAGGTGCTCCGGGACGCCGGTTTTCCGGTTGACGGCGAAGATATGGCACACTAGAGCGTCGCCGTGCGCCCAGACGCACGGTCAGGAAGATCCACTTCGCGCGGCGCGACGCCCCCACGAAAGTTCCCGACGGGGCCTCTCGACGTCCGCGTTCGACTTTGAGGACCGCAGTCATGCACACCCTGATCCAGGAGATCGAGAAGGCCGCCATGCGCGCCGACGTCCCGGACTTCCGTCCGGGCGACACGCTCAAGGTGCACGTCCGCGTCACCGAAGGCAACCGGAGCCGTATCCAGGTCTTCCAGGGCGTGGTGATCCGTCGGCAGGGCGGTGGCGCCCGCGAGACCTTCACGGTCCGCAAGGTCAGCTACAGCGTCGGCGTCGAGCGGACCTTCCCGCTCAACAGCCCCTCGATCGAGAAGATCGAGGTCGTCACCCGAGGCGACGTCCGCCGCGCCAAGCTCTACTACCTGCGCAACCTGCGAGGCAAGGCCGCCCGCATCAAGGAGAAGCGCGACTTCTGACATTCACGACGTCCGGCGCCCTGGGAACCCTAGAAGGTGACCAGGGCGTTGCCCGTTTCGGACGGGACATGGTCGGCGACACGGCCATGAGCGCGGTGCCGGGCCCCCGAGCGCCGATAGGCTTTCCCTCTGATGACTGACGAGGACGATCGGAGAGACGTGCGATCCGAAGCCGAGGGCGCGGTGCCCGAAGACGACCAGGCCGTGACCCCCGATCGTCCGATCGCCGATGACGACGCCGGTCGTCCCGATGACGAGCCGCCCACCGAGGGCAAGAAAAAGAAGAAGAAGCAGGGCTCCTTCTGGAAAGAGCTCCCGATCCTCATCGGGGTCGCCCTGGTCCTGGCCCTCGTCATCAAGGCCTTCGCCGTCCAGGCGTTCTACATCCCCTCGGGTTCGATGGAGAACACCCTCAAGGTCGGCGACCGCGTCCTGGTCAACAAGATCGTCTACCACACCCGCGACATCGAGCGCGGCGACATCGTCGTCTTCAACGGCCTCGACTCCTGGGACCCCGAGACCGAGGTCCAGGAACCGACCAACCCGGTCGGCAAGGTCCTGCGCGCCGTGGGCAGCGCCTTCGGCGTCGCCCCCAACGAGAAGGACTACATCAAGCGCGTCATCGGCGTCGCCGGCGACCGCGTGAAGTGCTGTGATGCCCAGGGCCGCGTCACCGTCAACGGCACCCCCCTGGATGAGAAGTCCTACCTCTTCACCGAGCCCGGCGGCGAGCAGAACAAGCCGTCCAACGAGCCCTTCGACGTCACCGTCAAAGAAGGCCAGCTCTGGGTCATGGGCGACCACCGGGAGCTCTCCTACGACTCCCGCTCCCACCGAGGCGACCCCGGCGGCGGCACCATCCCCACCAACCGCGTCATCGGCCGCGCCTTCGTCATCGTCTGGCCCCTCAACCGCATAGACACCCTCCCCATCCCCAACACCTTCAAGCAACAGGCCCTAGCAGCCGCCGCCCCAGCCACCCCAGTGGCCCTAGGCCTCCTAGCCGCCTTCCCCTTGATCCGCCTAACCCGCCGCTTCCGCTCCAACTAACCACCGCAACCACAGGCCACCAGCTCCTGGCGCGCACAGCGCCCACGACGCCGTCGTCCCCTCAGCCGACCGTCCCGACCCGCACAGCGACCCTGCACCGGAATGACCCCCGCGCTGCTGGTCGTGGGGTGTCAGGCGATGGAGTTCGTCCCAGCGGCGATGCTGGGGGTGCCCACGAAACCCCGCCGGGTGCGTAGCGGCCCCAACTCCTGGCAGGCAGCGCGCGAAAACCCGTCCCCACCCGGCCTTTCCCAACGCCAACGCCGCCACGAAGAACCGCCCCAAAGCTCCACCGACCAACGACGCCTCGCGCCGCAGGGCCTCCCCAAGCCCGAAGCCGTTCACTTCGTCCATGCCGTCGAACGGGCAGTGTTCGCCGCCGTCCAGGCCAATCGAGACAACCTGGACAGCGCCCAACCAATGAGCAGACGAAATCATCGCCGCCTGGAAGTTCCTCACCACGGCAGCACGGCAATGTGTGCGGGGTCACTCGGCGCTGAGCTGCTGATCTCCTGAAAGGTCCGAGGAAGGCGCCATTCACGGCACCTTGGGGCGTTCGGGCGACGTACGCTGCGGTGCATGAACGGTCGTCCGCTGCGGTTCACACCACGCCGTGACGCTGGGTTGCACGCATACGAGCGGGTGCTTGAGCATGCGGGGCTCAGCCCGGTCGCAGGCGTGGACGAGGCCGGACGCGGCGCGTGCGCGGGGCCGCTGGTCATCGGTGCGGTGATCCTCGCAAATGGCAAGCGAGCCAGGATCGAGGGCCTGACCGACTCCAAGCTCGTGACCCCCAAACGGCGCGAGCTTCTCTACGCGGAGATCGTCGAACGCGCAGCCGCATGGAGCGCCGTGGTGATCCCATGCCACGACATCGACCGGATCGGCGTCCACCGCTGCAACATCACGGGCATGCGCCGCGCGCTAGCCGCGCTGGACGTGCGGCCCGCCTACGTCCTCAGCGACGGCTTCAGGGTGCCCGGCCTCGAAGTCCCCAGCCTGAACGTGATCAAGGGCGACCAGGTCGCCGCCTGCGTGGCCGCCGCCTCGATCATCGCCAAGGTCACCCGAGACCGGATCATGACCGAGCTGCACCAGCGCTACCCGGCCTACGGCTTCGACGTCCACAAGGGCTACTCAACGCGTGACCACTCCGCCGCTCTGACCGAACACGGCCCCTGCCCCGAGCACAGGTTCTCTTTCGTCAACGTAGGCCGCGCCATGCGCGACACCGCAGACGAGGCCCTAGGGGAAGAGCTGGGCATGCCCCCAGAGGACGAAATCCCTGGCGACGGCCTCCCCGAAAACGCCCGCGCCTGACCCCGCTCACCGCGGAGACCGGCTCTCGCCATCCGTGCCTCCAGCACAACAAGGGCCCACCGAACCGCCGATCAGGCAAGCACGACGCCCCTCCTTCGCGACAACACCACGTCGATCACCGCGCCCGCAATACGGGGAAGTCACGCTAGCAGCGCCCCCGAGGCATAGCGCATGCCCTTCCATTGCGCTCGCCGCGAACCCAATCGGCACTCCTTCACCAAACGCAACACAGAACTAGAAAGCGGCTGAGCGACCACAACGAACAGCCGGAAACAGCGTCACACCAGAATGTCCACACATCAGAGCTCGATCATGACCGTCGCCTCCACAGAGCAAGAGAGCGTGGCGACCCCGAGTATCCGTTGGCATCGTGCACCCGCCGGACCCCGGTCTCCGGACGTGTGGGGCCGAACGCCGAACGCCGGTCGCGTGAGGGCGGACGCCGGATGCGGGATGCCGTGTGGGGATGCGGGATGCCGGGCGCTGGACGTCGGATGCCCGACGCGATCGCTGGGCGCTGAACGCCGCACGCGAGACGCGCGCGCCGGGACGCCTCAGACCTCGGGTGCGGGGCCCGGACTGGATGCGGTGCCCCCAGGGCGCCGAGAGCGGGACGCTGGGCGCCAGATCCCGGATGGGGGCGCCAGACGTGGCACGTGGGGCGCCGGACCTACGGGCGCGCCGGACCTACGGTTTCGACGCGCCAAGCTCCAGGCGCGGAATGCGTTGGCGGATCCCGGATGCCGTGCCTCGGCCGCGGGGGCCGGGCGCTGAACACCAAGGTCCACCTGCCCCGACGTCCGGGAACGACCGCAGCCGTTCGACCCGCTCACCGGACGGGGACCGGGCCGACAACAACCACCCCACCGGCCTCACAAATCGTGGCGGTGGAGATCGACCTCGGTCGGCAGAACTCAGGACACGCAGGCCAGGCCAGCATGCGTTGGATCTGCGGTGATTGCGGGTCGTGTGTCCGGTCCGCTCAGTGGACCACTCCTTGTCCCATCTTGCGGCGGTCGGTGAAGGTGGCTCTCTGCGTGGTGCCGGTGCGGATGAGCACCGCCGCTCGATCCGATGTGCGTGTCAACAGTGGTGCCAAAGGGGGTCCTGCGTGATGCAGGGATCGAATTCAAGAAGACGGGTGTCCATTCGTTCTCCGCTCGTCGCCGTGGTGGTCGCGATGGCGGTCGGTCTGTCGGCGAATGTCGCCGTCGCCGCTCCGGCCGCCGCCCAGCCCGGCAAGGCTCCGGCGGCTGAGCAGCCCGGCACGGCCCAGGCCGCCGCCCAGCCCGGCACGGCCCAGGCCGCCGCGCAACCCGGTACGGCCCAGGCCGCCGCGCAACCCGGTACGGCTCCGGCCGCCGCCCAGCCGGGCAAGCCTCAGAAGTCCGTCCAGGCCCAGGTTGGCACGGGGGGTCTCACTGTGGTCGCGCCTCGCCTGACCGATCGTGGTAGCGCGGTACTTCGCGGGGTGACGTATGCGAAGGGCCGGGTCCGGGTCGAGGGTGGCGTGCTGCCGGTTACCGTGTCCAGCGACCAGAAGGGCCGGTACTCCGCCGAGGTGTTGTTGCGCCCGAACGCGAACAACAAGCTCAAGGTGTCCGCCTACCAGGGCCGCCGCGTCATCTCCAAGAAGATCGCGGTACAGCAGAAGTTGAAGAACCCCAAGGGCCGGGTGTCCGGCGAGGTCTTCGACATCTCCACCCGCAAGGCGATCGCCGGCGCCACCGTGCGGTACGGGTGGCGTACCGCCAAGGCCGACCGCGACGGCCGCTTCACGTTGACCGGTCTCCCCGAGGGCGGCGTCGCTGTTTCCGCGTACTCGGCGGGACGGCTCAGCGGGGCCCAGGCCACCCAGGTCAAGCGCGGCCAGGGCAAGACCGGCCGCATCCTGCTGCAGACGCTGGCCAGACCGGTGAGTGTCAGCCCGAAGGGCGGGACGTACTCCGGGCACGGCTGGAAGGTGCAGGTTCCAGCGGGTGCCGTCGCCAAGCCGACCAACGTGAACCTGACGCGGCTGCTGATGACCGGTGCGAAGGACGAGTTCGGCCTGCCCGTGGTCGATGCGTCCCCGAACGGGTTGCGTTTCGCCCGTCCGATCACCGTGACCGTCGACCCGGGTCTCATCGGGCTCGTCCCCGCGCATACACGCTTTGTGGGCGTCGACCCCGACACCCTGACGACCTTCCCGTTGAAGACCCGCGTGGTGGGCAAACAGGTGCAGTTCCAGCTGACCCAGCTGCGCGGCATGGAGATCCGCGTCGAAATACCACCGGACCCGAGCAACATGTGGGGTGGCCCGTCCAGTTTCTGCAAGCCATTCACAACCTACAACGATGCCCGCAACGCCCAGCAGTATTTGCATGACATCCTGCTCCCGGCATTGCGGGCCAAGGTCGGCGAGACATCGCATTACCTGTGGAGTAAATATCTCACTCCCGGGGTTCCTGCCCCGTCACGGGAAGACATCACAAACCCTGACGCACTCAGGAGCTTCGACGAACACCCAACCACAGTCGTCATGCGCTCGAATACCATTATTCGGGCCAGGGGTCGCGTGCTCAGCGGATACGCTCCAAAACTCGCACGTCCCGAGACCCCAACGAGGAAGATGCTTTCCGACTTCCCGGATCTCGATGGCAAGCCAATGGGCGTAAACGTAGACATCGAATATGGCGACGACTCCTACGCCCTTCCCGTAAATATCGCCGGCGGTGTAAGTGAAACCCATATGCCCGGCCAGGGCGTCTTCCAAGACCGGCGAGACTTCATAGGTGATCTCACATTCATTCCCTACGTCAACATAAAGGGTGTATTGACGCGGGTCGATATGAAGGCGAACGTGAGGCTGGCACTGGAAGACGGTGTCGATTTCTGCCCCGGCGAGATAGGGGAGAACTTCGTCAAGAACTTCACAGTTCCGCTGAGCCGACTTGAGAAGACACCCTACTTCGGTGCCGGCACCTGGGCGAAGCCAGTCATCTACAAGCTCAAAACGGGCAAACCCAAGACGATCACTCATGACGTCACCGACGCGTACAACAACGACGAGGACCAAGACAGTGTGCCGAATTACCCACCGTGGGAGGGTGCGTCGTTCAAGCTGGACAACTGCAAGGAAACCTACAATCCGGATCAAGCTGACCGTGATGGCAACGGTAAGGGCGACGCGTGTGAGCCCTGCCCGCCGAACAGGATCCAGGCCGCTGCCGACAAATGCGAGCGGCCTCCGGGCGGTAATGCCGGTGGTGCTCCCAGGCCGGATGGCACTCCCCGGCCTGATACCGGTCCGTCCAAGCCGGGGACCGGTGGGTCCTATGGTGACCCGCATTTCATCACCTTCGACGGTGGTGCGGTCGATTTTCAGGGCGCCGGTGATTATGTGCTGGCCCAATCGGCCGCCGGTGACTTCGCCGTCCAAGGCCGGTATGTGCGCCTGCCAGGACGGTCCTCGACCATGTCGATCAACCGGGGTGTCGCGGCCAAGGTCGGCAAGTCGGTGATCGCGTTCGGTGACGACACCACCTCCGAGCCGATGGCTCCTCAAGTGGCGACACTGGACGGCAAGCGGATCGCGCTCAAGCCGGGGATGAGCCAGAAGCTGCCCGGCGGGGCCGTGCTGACCTACGGCTATGTGCGTGGTGCGGTGGTGCGGTGGGCCGACGGCACCGAGCTGGCCGCTGGACGGTGGATCGCCGACAACGCCTTCATCACCCTGGCGCCCAGTCGCTTCGGCAAGGTCCGCGGGCTGCTGGGCAACGCCGACCGCAACCCGGCCAACGACCTGACCGCCCGTAACGGCACCCGGGTCACCGACCCCCTCAACCTCCAGCAGCTGTACGGCTCGTTCGGGGCCAGCTGGCAGGCCACCGGAAAGGCCTCACTGTTCCGCACCAAGATCCCGCCGGGCGGCGCCCTACCGGTGCGTCCGCCCAAGGTGGCCTCGGTGGCCGACCTA
Source organism: Spirillospora sp. CA-294931 (assembly GCF_050946795.1). Classification (GTDB taxonomy): domain Bacteria; phylum Actinomycetota; class Actinomycetes; order Streptosporangiales; family Streptosporangiaceae; genus Spirillospora. Next base: position 6,787,522 of record NZ_CP192006.1, on the reverse strand, counting down.
TCCCCGGCGGCTCGCGCCGACGCTGAGCGGGTCTGCCGGGAGATGGGCGTGGCGCCGGGCGCCGCGTTGCAGCAGTGCATCCTGGACGTCGGCCTCACCGGCGACCGCACTTTCGCCGGCAACGCCGCGGTGGTGGCCGACCGGCTGCGCTCCTCGGTCGATCTCGCGGCCCTGACCGGACGGGTGGAGACCACCGCCACCCTGCCCTTGAATCAGAACGTCCAGGGCAGGCTGGACAAGGCGTACGTCACCGATGTGTTCCAGTTCAACCTCACCGCGGGGCAGAACCTCAAGGTCACCACCCCCGGCCCGTGCACCGGATCGGGCACGTTCTCCATCACCCTGGTCGCCCCGTCGGGGCGGGCGATCGACCGGACCCGCGGCGCTGGCTGCGGCACCCTGGAGGCCACCGGTCTGCGTGAGAGCGGCCGCTACCAGCTACGCGTCCACGACACCGGCGGCTTCACCGGCCCCTACACGCTGCGCGCCGACACCCAGCAAGCCCAGGCGGTCTGCCAGGGCGACAAGGTCGCCCCCAGCGACGACGAGCTGTCACCCAAGGTCAACCTGGCCTTCCCGATCAACTTCAAGGGCCGCCAGTTCAACGCGCTGTGGGTCAACAACAACGGCAACGTCACCTTCGACGACGCGTTCTCGGACTACACCCCCAAACCGTTCGAGGGGGTGCGTTCGCCGATCATCGCGGCGCTGTGGGCCGACACCGACACCCGCAAACCAGGATCGGGCCAGGTCCGCTACGGCAACGGCACCGTCCAGGGACGCCGCGCCTTCTGCGTCGACTACGACAAGGTCGGCTACTACAACCAAAACACCGACAAACTCAACACCTACCAGCTGTACATCGTCGACCGCGCCGACGTCGCACCCGGCGCCTTCGACATCGTCTACCACTACAAGACCCTCAAGTGGGAGACCGGCGACGCCAGCAGCGGCAACAGCGGCCTGGGCGGCACCTCCGCCGGAGCCGGCTACTCCAACGGCACCGGCAACCCCGGCACCTTCCACGAAGTCAACGGATCACGCCGCCCCGGCACATTCCTGGACACCTCACCCACCGGGCTCGCCAAAACCTCCACCAACAGCAACCAACCAGGAATGCACGTCTTCCCCATCCGGAACTAGACACGTGATCCCGAGGGATCGCCTGCGAAATTGAGGCGAGGGTGTCCATGATCAACTCATGGACACCCTCGCTACGTCTGTCAGCGGCGAAGATCGCCGACGACCTGAACCTCCGCCGGGCACCTGATCATGAACCAGAGGCTCCGCCACTGACGGCTAACCCCTGGGTAGGCCGCCCGCGGTGCCGCGACGTGGTGATCGTCGGGGCGTTGGGGCCGTGCCTCCATTACTCTTGAGACGAGAGCTGGCAAGGATGCCCACCAGCGGACTGGCATGATCGGTAGGCTGAGGTCCAAGATGGGGCAGGGGCAAAGTTCCTGGTCAGATGCCTTGTTGGCTCCGGGCAGGGGGTAGTGGTGTCCGCTGAGGACCTTGAGAAGTACGAAACCGAGATGGAGCTGCAGCTCTATCGCGAGTACCGCGATGTCGTCGGCTTGTTCACCTACGTCGTTGAGACCGAGCGCAGGTTCTACCTCACCAACTCGGTCGACCTCCAGGTGCGCAGCACGGACAACGGCGAGGTCTTCTTCGAGGTCACCATGCAGGACGCCTGGGTCTGGGACATGTATCGTCCCGCTCGCTTCGTCAAGAACGTCCGCGTCGTCACCTTCAAGGACGTCAACGTCGAAGAACTCGCGAAGAGCGACTTCGAACTTCCCGCCGAGCAGTAGAGCACCCCGCCCGGCACAACACTCGCCCCTTCAGCCCTCACCGTTGTGCCGCCATCCGCCTCCGCAACTGCCCAGGCATCAAACCCCGCCCATGCTTCACCTCCCCAATTATCCTCGATCTCCCTCGCGCGCCTATCTCCCTGCCTTTCGCCTCAGATGAACGCGCACGCCGCTAGCGCCTGGCCCTGGCATGGATGCGGGGCCAGAACGCGGAGGGTGTGGCTCGCGCCCGCGCAGTCGCCCGAGGCCCGAGAGCGGGCCCAGCAGGCCCTGGCGATCCAGCACGACGTCACCTCCGTCCCCGCGCCTGCCCCGGTCCGCGCCTGCCCCGGTCCGCGCCTACCCCGGTCTGCGCCTGCCCCGTCCGCGCTTAGCCCGTCTGCGCTACCCCGGTTCGCGCTTAGCCCGGTCCGCGCTTAACCCCGCCCATGCTTCACCGCCCCAGGTGTTCTCAGTCTGCCGGGCGCGCCCATCTCCCTCCCCTCCGGCTTAGATGAAGGCGCACTCCGCTAGCGCTCGCATACTCCGCGCTTATCCGCGTCTCGTCCTCCTCCGTGCGTGCCTGGCCAAGCCACACCTCCGCACACCTGGCCTCATGGTCGCTGCGGTGATGCGCGAGACGGGCGCCCACCCCGCCATAAATCGGAGGGATGCCGCGCTCGTACGAAGCCCTCGACCACCCCGGCCCGATCAGCGGCCCGTGGTGCCAGGGGATCGTAATGCTGCGCGTGCACAGCGATGAGGCGATACGCAAGCTACGGATGCCTGCTGTCACTCGCTCAGCATGTGGTTAATGGTGATAAGTATCCCTGAGATATGGCGCCGCCTGGTCTGGAAGTGCTGGTAAGTGGGTCACTAGATCTGCGGGTCTTAATGAGGCACCTTGTAACTGGCCACCAAGGCATGGGACGTGCTCTGTCATTGACGTGGTCATCCTGGGAGTGGCAGCGCGACACGTAACTTGTCGGTCGGTCATGGCGTCTTGGCTGCCTTGGTCAGGCGCCAACCCGAGGGGGAGCGTTCGACGAAGCCCGAGGCGGAGAGCAGGCCCAGTTTGGCGTTGACGGTGGCGAGATCAACGCCGGCCTTGCCCGCCAATTGGGCTGGGCCTGCGGAGCCTCTTGCGGGTAGGGCCTCTAGGACGGCTCGGGTCGTGGCGTCCAGCCGGTCGCGAGGGAGGACGGGAGCTCGTGGAGTCGCGGCCAGGTCGACGCCCATCGCTCCGACTGCTTCGATGACCTCGTCCGTGCGGCTCACCAGCGTTGCGTCCTCTCGTAATAGTCGATGGCATCCCACGGAGGTGCGCGAGTCGACCGGACCGGGCACGGCCATGAGCATGCGACCCAACTTGCGGGCCCAAGCGGCAGTGTTGAGTGCTCCGCTTCGTCGCTCGGCTTCCACGACGACCGTGCCGCGCGAGAGGGCTGCGATCACGCGGTTGCGGACGAGGAAGCGGAGCCGGTTCGGCTCAGTTCCGGGCGGAGACTCGCTGATGAGCAGGGACCTGCGCGCCATCTCGGTGAAAAGTCCGTCGTTGGACGCCGGATAGGGGACGTCCACGCCGTTGGCGAAAACGGCGATGGTCGGGCCGTCAGCCGCGAGAGCGCCGCGATGCGCGGCGGCGTCGATGCCCAGCGCTCCACCGGAGATGACCGTCCAGCCTCGCTCGGCCAGATCGGATCCGAGGTCGGTCGCGACGCGGAGGCCATAGGGCGAGGCCGCCCGGGAACCGACGATGGCCACCGAGCGAAGGCAGTCGTATCGCAGGTCGTTCGGGCCGCGAATCCAGAGCGCGTAGGGACGCTGGCGATTCAGGTCGTCCAGGGTGGTGGGCCATTCAGCGTCCCCAGGGCACACCAGACGGCCACCTAACTGTTCGCACACGAAGAGATCTTGCTCGGGGTTGGCCGCGGCCAGGCGGATGCGCCAGCGTCGTGAGTGAGCTTCAGCGGGATCGTCGCTGCGGATGATTTCGACGGCTCCGGCGGCGCCGTGTTCCTCGATGAGTTCATTGAGGTGCGCGTCGCCGGGCTCCGCGACTGAGCAGAGAGCCGCGCGAGCCATACGTTCGTCCATTTGGATTGTCTCCCGTTGCGCCGGACCGTGACGTGCCGTCACGGATGGATTGGACTGCCCGGCCGACATCGCAGCCAATGGGCGGTGTGGGTGTTCAGGGGTCGGAATCTTGCGCGGCCGCCATTGAAGGGCGGGCGCACTGGGGGCCTGACCCGCTTACGCGGCGGGCTGGGCGAGGCGTGCGGGACGTCCAGCTCAGCGCGCCCCCTGGGCCAGGCTGCAATGTCGTGACGTCGGATGGACCCGCTGCCGCGCGTGGGATGCCGAGAACTGTGTGTGGCGTCGAACTGCGTGGCGTCCAGGAACCGCTTCCAATACCACTGTCAGGCCGGACTTCCAGCACCACTGTCAGGCCGGACGCCGAGCACTCGATCGCGCTCGGTGCGACGGGGGAGTGCAGCATGGCCTGGGTGGCCGCGTCCACATCGGCCGTCGCGCACGTGACATCAGCGTGGGCCGACGGCACCGAGCGTTGGTGTTACTTGTTCGAGCCGCTGACGTGTTGAGCCTTCATCGAGAGCGGGAAAGTGGTGACCGACGGGGCGAACGTCAGGACCGCTGGCGGACCCACGAGACGCCAGCACGGGCCGTTTGTCTGGGGACGGGCGGGCGCATCTGCGGAGTGGCTCGTTCGTCACGGCTCGGGAGTGGAGCGGGTACTGGATTGATTCGGTGCTCGCCTGCGGTCGCACCACTGGCGCGTCGTCCACCGCTAGGCCAACCGTTTGGCCCGGACGGTTCGCGCGTTGCGAGCCGACCTGCCAGAGAGAACCCTGGGGAGGCGGGCTTTAGCGCGCCGCCGCCGTCGCCAGCTTCGCCGCATGAGATCGAATTGAGGATGGTCATGGTGCTGTCTCCTTGCAGCTAGTGGTGGCGTGATCTGTGGATCCGCCTTTTCTGTGATGTTTGGCCTGTGACTGAACTGTCGGCAGTGATTTGGGTCAGTACGCCACCTCCCTTGGGCGATTGAGGGCAGCGTGCTAGGCATCTGATGTCTGCGGTCGCCGTCGTTCCTGGCCGGCATCGCACTGGTGGTTGTGCCGACGGCCGGGACGCTGCCGCCGAGTTCCGACCGCTCGACCGAACAGGACGGCGAACGGCCCCAGGCCCGCCTGCTCCCGCCCTCCGGCCGTCCCGCCCTCCGGCCGTCCCGCCCTCCGGCCGTCGCGGCCTGCCCCGGCCTGCCCCGGCCTGCCCCGGGCCTGCCTCCGGCCGTCTTGGTCGTCCCGGCCTCCTCCGGGCCTGCTCCTGGTCGTCCTGGCCGTCCCGGTCGTCCCGGTCGGCCCCGGCGGCCCTGGCGGCCCGGGCGGTCACAGGCGGCCCTGGCGGCGCCCGGCCGTCTCGGCGGCCATGGGGCCCTGGGCCTGGCCGCTGGGGCGGAAACCCTCGGCGTTGGTCGTGGATTGCTGCGCCGCCCGCGACGCCGACCTGGGCGGCGCGGCCGTCCGCGCGGGTGACCTGGGTGCGGGTCCTGTTCGTGCGAGGGCGAGTAAGGCGCGGGACGTGGACGCGAGGCTGGGGCGGTCTGGGTACAGCATCGAGGCGGACGTCCGCCATGCATTGATCGCGCGGTGGTAGCTCTCAAAGCGGGCCCCCGCCGCTGCCGCCCAGGGCTACGGCGCCCTGCAGCAGCTGCTTCCGGGCGGGATGTTCTGGAAACCCGACCATCCCTGCTTCACGGCCCAGGGCCTGGGCACGGCGCAGGAGATGCCGAAGAACTGGTTCCAGTCGTCGGCGGCGCACCCCTGGGCCCGGCGACGCGGTCGAGGGGACTGCGCAGCGGGAAGGCAAGCTCGAACGCGAGCGATGGGACACACAGTGGGCTGTGATGGGCGGTACTGCGCTCCCGGCTCCCGGCGCAGCGCCGGGGGCGGGGCGATAGTGAGGGCCGGGGTGAGGTGGTGGGAATGGGGTTGGTATATAGCGGTGGGGTTTTCGTCCTCTCAGATGGTGTCGGGTTTGGGGGAGGGCGCGAGAAATGTGAGGGCATGGGCGTGGGGTTTCCGAGTTGGTGGCTGGGACGACCCGGCTGGCGCGCGGGCTGTGCGTCCTGCTGCCCGGCGGCGGTGAGGTCACGGGGCTGCAGGGAGGGCTGTGCCGGCGCGTACGGGGCGAGCTTTAGCGGGTGGGGTGGGGAGTAGGGCGATTGGGTGGGTTTGGTTAGGGGCGGCGGCCGGTCCATAGGGAGAGGGCGCCGCCTATGTCGTCTTCGTTGGGGTGGTCGCGGGCGGCTAGGTCGGCGAGGGTCCAGGCGACTCGGAGGACGCGGTCCAGGCCGCGGGCGCTGAGGGAGCCGTTTTGGAGGGCCTCGTCGGCGGCCTTCATGGCGTCGGGTGGGGGTGTGTAGTGGCGTCTGAGGTCGGGGCCGGGGATTTGGGAGTTGGAGCGCCAGGGGGTGTCGGCTAGCCGTTTGAGGGTGCGTTCGCGGGCCAGGACGACGCGTTCGGCGACCACGTCGCTGGCTTCGGCGAATTCGAGGTCGTAGCGGAGTTCGGCGCGGCTGGCCGGGGTGAGTTCGAGTTTGAGGTCGATGCGGTCTAGGAGCGGGCCCGAGATTCGGGAGAGGTATCGGCGGCGGATGGCGGGGGCGCAGGAGCAGTCGACTTGTTTGGCGGCGGCGCAGGGGCAGGGGTTGGCCGCGAGGGCGAGGGTGAACTGGGCAGGGAAGCGGGCCGTGCCTTCGGACCTGGAGATGCGGACCTCGCCCTCTTCGAGGGGTTGGCGTAACGCGTCCAGGACGCTGCCCATGAATTCGGGTGCCTCGTCGAGGAAGAGGATTCCTCGGTGGGCTAAGGAGACGGCTCCGGGTTGGAGGCGGCGGCCCGAGCCGCCGCCGACCATGGCGGCTCTGGTGGCTGTGTGGTGAGGGGCGTAAAAGGGCGGGCGGGTGATGAGGGGTTCGCCTGGGGCGAGGGTTCCGGCTACGGAGTGGATCGCTGTTACTTCGAGGGTGGCTTCGGGGTCGAGGGGTGGGAAGAGGGTCGGGAGGCGTTCGGCCAGCATGGTTTTGCCGCACCCGGGTGGTCCGCTGAAGAAGAGGTGGTGGCCTCCGGCGGCGCTGATCTCCAGGGCTCGGCGGGCTTCGGCTTGGCCTCGGACGTCGGCCAGGTCGAGGGAGTTTTGGCTGCTGCGGCGGATGGAAAGGCCGTCGGCACTTCGGGGGGTTGGCGAGTTTTCACCGGCGTCGTCGTCTTCGAAGGCGGGGGGAGGTTCGTCCCGAAGGAGGCAGAGGAGGGCGCGGAGCGTGCCTACGGATATGACCTTCATGTCGGGGACCAGATCGGCTTCGGCCGAGTTGGCCCTGGGGACGACCACGGTGTGGCAGCCCGCGTTCGCGGCGGCCAGGACGGCGGGCAGGACGCCTGGGATCGGGCGGATTCTGCCGTCGAGGCCGAGTTCGCCTATGAGGACGAGGTCGGCGCAGGCGCGGGGTGGGATCGCCTCTGCTGAGGCGAGAATGGCTATGGCGATCGCCAGGTCGAAGATCGAGCCTTGCTTGGGGAGGCTTGCGGGGAACAGGGAAACGGTTACGTGGCGGTTGGGATAGTCCTCGCCCGAGTTGAAGATCGCTGCGCGGACGCGGTCGCGGGCCTCAGTGAGGGCCGCGTCCGGGAGTCCTACGAGGTGGAGGCCGGGGACGCCGCTGGTGATGGCGGCCTCGACGTCCACGACGAAGCCGTCGACGCCCACGAGGGAGACCGAGTGGGTCTTGGCCAGCGTCATCAGCAGACCTCCCTCAGATGCTCGAACGTGAAGCCGTCGCCGGTGGTGACCAAACCGATGACGTCGACGCGGACGCTCGCACCGGGGACGCCGTGGGCGGCCGCCCAGCGCAGGGCCAGGCGGCGTAAGCGGGCCGCCTTGGCGTGGTCGACCGCGTCGAGGGGCGTACCGAACGCCGTGGACGTCCGGGTCTTGACCTCGCAGACCACGTGCCGGGTGCCGTCGAAGGCGACGATGTCGAGCTCGCCCTCGGGACAGCGCCAGTTGCGGTCGACGACCGTCCAGCCGAGGCGGGCCAGGTAGTCGGCGGCGGCGGTCTCGCCGCGGCGGCCGAGGTGCATGTTTTTCATGCGTTTTACGGTCGCGGGCCGCGGCGGGCGGCAAAAGTCGAATCTCGTTCTGTGGATAACGTGCCGTGTGGCGATCTTGGGTCGGTCGCCTCCCGAGATGGTGGGTGCTTGTTTTTGGAGGCGTGGGTGGGGAGGTTGGTGGCGTGAGCGCCTGGGATGAGGTCGTGGGGGAGTTCGAGCGGCATTTGGCCGCGGAGCGCGGGGTCTCGGCGCATACCTTGCGGGCTTATCTGGGTGACCTCCGGGATCTGCATGCCTATGCGGAGCTGGTCGGGGTCGCCGAGCCGTCCGGATTGGACGTCGGCGTCCTGCGGGGGTGGCTGGCGAGGCAGCATGCGCTGGGACGATCTCGGGCCACGCTGGCGCGGCGCACTGCGGCGGCACGGGCTTTCACGGCATTTCTGCATCGCAAGGGACTGCTCTCACCTGATCCTGGTCCCCTGCTGGGTACGCCGAAGCGCCCCCGGGCACTGCCTCATGTGCTCGCGCAGGACGAGGCCGCACGGTTGATGGACGAGGTGGACGTCGAGGGCCCGATCGGGCTGCGTGATTTGGCGGTTCTTGAGGTCCTGTACGGAACCGGTGTCCGGGTGAGCGAGTTGTGCGGTCTGGATATCGATGACCTGGACACCGGACGCCGCACGGCCCGTGTCCTGGGGAAAGGCGACAAGGAGCGGACCGTTCCCATGGGGGAGCCCGCCGTACGCGCGGTCCAGGACTGGCTTCGGCGTGGACGTCCCGCGCTGGCAACCGAGGTGAGCGGGGCCGCGCTGTTTCTGGGCGTGCGGGGTGGGCGGTTGCACCCGACTACGGCCCGGCGGATCGTCCACTCTCGGATCGAGGAGGTCGGGGAGGTGCCGGACGTCAGTCCCCACGGGCTCCGGCACAGCGCTGCCACCCATCTCCTGGAGGGCGGAGCCGATCTTCGCAGCGTCCAAGAGATCCTTGGTCACGCCTCATTGCAGACCACGCAGCTCTACACCCACGTGTCGGCTGACAGGCTCAAGCAAGTACACCGCCAGGCCCACCCGCGAGGTATCGAGCCCTGAGATCCGGGCGGCTCCGGTCGCGGCAAATCGCAAGAATCCGCGTGGTGGTGGGCCGAGGGACGAGAGGGCAGGGTGCCTCCGACGTGCCTCGGCCCGACCGGTGCAGGATGCGTGCGGAAAAGGGCCCGGTTAGGGGTTGCGGCGTAGGTGGCGTTCTCGGGCCAGGTCTACGACCCCGGGTGGGGGACGGCGGGGTTTGCGGGGACGGGTGTGGCGCCAGACGAAGAGGGCCCCGAAGGTGAGGAGGACGCCGGTCAGGGCACCGCCGCCGGCCGTTGTGGCGTCTCGACGAAGGCTCACCTCGGAAGACCTGGCGGGGGCCGGAGCGGGCGTCCAATGGGGGAGGAGCCTTACTCGGGGCCGCACCAGGGCCAGCGGGTCGAGGTAGGTGGCTCCCTGGCGCAAGCCCCAGTGCAGGCAGGGCTGGAGGCAGTGCGGGGCGGATGCCTCCACGGTGCCGATGCGGGCGCCCGTTTTCACGTCCAGACCTGGACGGACGGTCGGGTGAACCGGCAGATAGGTGGTGCGCAGCGCGCCGTGGGTGATCGCTACCACGCCGCGTCCGGCCAGGCGGGCGGCGTAGGAGACGCGGCCGGGGCCGGCGGCGTAGACGGGCTGGCCGGGGTTGGCGGCCAGGTCGATGCCCCGGTGACCAGCGCCCCAGGGCTGGGACGGGGGCGAGAAAGGTCTTACCACGCGGGGTTGGGTTAACGGCCACGCCCACGGGCCTGGGGCCGGTGTGTGAAGCATGGTGACGGCGAGAAGGGTGATGGCTGCGGTCATGCCGGGAAGCCTGCCGCCCCGTCCAGCAACATCACCAGCACCGGTCGCAATTGTGGAAAACCTCGGTCACTCGGAGTCGCCAGGACCGGTTGGTTCCACGTGCGCGCCGGACATCCCATAGACTTGGTGCACGGTCGCGAGGGGACTCACCTCAGCGACCGAATTCACGCGCTCGCTCGCCACCTGCATCTGACCCGGTGGGACACAGCCTCTCGGTCCGTCGCACGCCGACGGTGGGGCCCGTGTCCGAGCGCTAGGCAGACAACCGAGACATGGCCCGAACACCGGGCCAGACAAGGAGAACACGGGCTATGGCACCCGTCGTCACCATGCGGCAGCTCCTCGAGAGCGGCGTCCACTTCGGCCACCAGACCCGCCGGTGGAACCCGAAGATGAAGCGGTTCATCCTCACGGACCGTAACGGCATCTACATCATCGACCTGCAGCAGTCGCTGTCCTACATCGACCGCGCCTTCGAGTTCGTCAAGGCCACGGTCGCGCACGGCGGCACGATCCTGTTCGTCGGCACCAAGAAGCAGGCCCAGGAGGCCATCGCCGAGCAGGCCACCCGGGTCGGGATGCCGTATGTCAACCAGCGCTGGCTGGGCGGCATGCTCACCAACTTCTCCACCGTCCACAAGCGGCTCACCCGGCTCAAGGAGCTGGAGGAGATCAACTACGACGACGTGGCCGGCTCCGGTATGACCAAGAAGGAGCTGCTCGGGCTGCGTCGCGAGAAGGACAAGCTGGAGCGCACCCTCGGCGGTATCCGCGACATGGCGAAGGTTCCCAGCGCCATCTGGATCGTGGACACCAAGAAGGAGCACATCGCGGTCAACGAGGCTAAGAAGCTCGGCATCCCGGTTGTGGCGATCCTCGACACCAACTGCGACCCGGACGAGGTCGACTACCCGATCCCGGGTAACGACGACGCCATCCGCAGCGTCAGCCTCCTGACGCGCGTGGTCGCCGACTCCGTCGCCGACGGGCTGATCGCCCGCGCCGGTGCCGCGTCCGGTGGGGACGAGAAGCCCGCCGAGGCCGGTGCCGCCGCCGAGCCGCTGGCCGAGTGGGAGCGCGAGCTGCTGGAGAACAAGGACCAGGCCGAGGCCCCCAAGGCCGAGGAAGCCGCCGCTGAGGCCGCCCCCGAGGTCCCCGCCGCCGAGGCCCCTGCCGCCGAGGCTCCCGTTGCGGAAGCCGCCGAGGCCCCCGCTGCGGAAGAGGCTCCCCAGGCCGAGGCCGAAGAGGCCCCGAAGGCCGAAGAGGCCGCCGCCCCCGCGGCCGAGGGCGACGCCCCGGCCGACGAGGCTCCCCAGAGCTGACGACGCGGAGCCCCCGGGCCGTCCGGCTCGGGGGCCCGGTCCTCCACCAGTCTTCACTCACACCACACAGGGACGAAGAGAGCGATGGCGAACTTCACCGCCGCTGACGTCAAGCGGCTCCGTGAGCTGACCGGCTCCGGCATGATGGCTTGTAAGAACGCCCTTACCGAGGCCGAGGGCGACTTCGAGAAGGCCGTAGAGATCCTGCGCCTCAAGGGCGCCAAGGACGTCGGCAAGCGCGCCGAGCGCACCGCCGGCAACGGCCTGGTGGCCGAGTACTTCGAGGGCACCGGCAACGGCGCGATCCTCGAGCTGAACTGCGAGACCGACTTCGTCGCCAAGAACGAGCAGTTCATCGAGCTGGCCGACCGCCTGGTCAAGTTCGCGCTGACCAGCGGCGCCGCCGACGGCCCCGCCCTGCTGGGCACCGAGATCGAGCCGGGCAAGACCGTCCAGGCCCTGATCGAGGAGAACAGCGCCAAGATCGGCGAGAAGCTGGAGCTGCGCCGCTTCGCCCACTTCGAGGGCGCCTACGTGGCCAGCTACCTGCACAAGTCCGACCCGTCGCTGCCCCCGACCACCGGCGTGCTGGTCGAGCTCGACAAGGAGAACCCCGAGGTCGCCAAGGACATCGCGCAGCAGATCGCCGCGATGGCCCCCAAGTACCTCAACCGGGACGAGATCCCCGCCGAGGCGATCGAGAAGGAGCGCGCTCTCGCCGAGCAGCTCACCCGCGACGAAGGCAAGCCCGAGCAGGCCATCCCCAAGATCGTCGAGGGTCGGGTCAACGCGTACTTCCGCGACTTCGTCCTGCTTGAGCAGGCGTTCGTCAAGGAGAACAAGAAGACGATCGCCAAGGTCCTCGACGAGGCCGGCGTGAAGGTCACCCGCTTCGCCCGCTTCAAGGTCGGGCAGGCCTGAGGGCACTCTGGAGACAGAACCCTCACCACCAACGCCCGACGCCAACGAGGAGGCCGCCGACGTGCCGAATTCCACCAAGAAAGACACAACGGCGGCCTCGTCGTCGACCGACCGTCCCCATGGCACCGGCTGGAAGCGGGTGCTGCTGAAGCTGTCGGGCGAGGCGTTCGCGGGGGGCGACCCCCTGGGCATCGACCCCGAGGTCGTCCAGCACGTCGCCGAGGCCATCGCCGAGGCCGTACGGGACGGTGTGCAGGTCGCCGTGGTCTGCGGCGGCGGCAACATGTTCCGCGGCGCGGTGATGGCCGAGCGCGGCATGGACCGGGGCCGCGCCGACTACATGGGCATGATCGGGACGGTGATCAACTGCCTGGCGCTCCAGGACTTCCTGGAGAAACTGGGCCTCGACACCCGGGTGCAGACGGCCATCACCATGAGCCAGGTCGCCGAGCCCTACATCCCGCGGCGCGCCATGCGGCACCTGGAGAAGGGCCGTGTGGTGATCTTCGGGGCCGGTCTCGGCCAGCCCTTCTTCTCCACCGACACCACCGCCGCCCAGCGCGCGCTGGAAATCGGAGCCGAGGCCGTCCTCAAGGCCACCCAGGTCGACGGTGTCTACGACGCCGACCCCCGGAAGAATCCTGACGCGGTCAAGTTCGACCGTTTGGAATACGGTGAAGTTCTACAGCGAGGCCTGAAGGTCATGGACGCCACGGCCATCAGCCTCTGTATGGACAATGCTCTGCCGATCGTGGTCTTCGACCTGATGGGCCAGGGCAACATCGTCCGGGCCGTCCGGGGTGAGAAGATCGGCACGCTGGTCAGCCCGGAGGAGCGCTGACCGAACGCCGCCGCGGTACGGCGACGGCGACCACAGGGCCGACCAGACGACACGGGAGTCGAAGTGATCGACGAGACCCTCCTCGAGGCCGAGGAGAAGATGGAGAAGGCGGTCGCGGTCGCCAAGGAGGACTTCCAGGCCATCCGCACCGGCCGGGTCTCTCCCGCCATGTTCAACAAGATCACCGCGGAGTACTACGGGACGCCGACGCCGATCAACCAGCTGGCGTCGTTCAGCCTCCCCGAACCGCGGATGGTCATCGTTCAGGTCTTCGACAAGTCCTCGATGCAGGCCGTCGAGAGGGCGATCCGCGACAGTGACCTCGGTGTGAACCCCACCAACGACGGCAACGTCATCCGGGTGGTCTTCCCCGACCTGTCCGAGGAGCGCCGCCGGGAGTTCATCAAGGTCGCGGGCACCAAGGCGGAGGACAGCAAGATCTCCATCCGCAACATCCGCCGGCGTGCCAAGGACACCCTCGACAAGCTCGCCAAGGACGGCGAGGTCGGCGAGGACGAGGTCCGGCGTGCCGAGAAGGAACTCGACGACACCACCCACCGGTACGTGGCGCAGATCGACGAGCTTCTCGAGCACAAGAAGGCTGAGCTGCTCGAGGTTTGATGAGACTCGACGACACCGGGGAGCCCCCGGGCTCCCCGGATGAGCCGGAAGCCGCGGTGTCCGGTGCCCCCGTAGAGGACGCCCGCCCGATCGCGGCGTCCAGCGAGGTCGAGCCCGAGGCACCGGACGCGGTCGAGCCCGAGCCCGAGGCGCCGCCCAAGAAGTCGGGGCGCAACCTCCCGATCGCCGTGGGCGTCGGGGCGTCTCTCGGCGCACTGGTTCTGATTTCGCTCTACACCGTGAAGGCCATCTTCCTTGGCGTCATGGTGCTGTTCCTGTTCCTCGGGCTGCGCGAGCTGACCGGGGCCTTCAGAACGCGTGACGTCCGCGTCCCGCAGATCCCCCTCGCCGTCGGCATGATCGGCGCGCCGCTCGTCACCTACGCCTGGGGCCCGCGCGCGCTTGTCGCGGCCATCGCGCTGACCGTTCTTGCTGTGCTGATCTGGCGGATGGCGGACGGTCCCGCCGACGGTTACGTACGGGACGTCACCGCAGGCGTGTTCAGCGCCGGGTACCTGGTGCTCATGGGCGGGGTCGTGGCCCTGCTCCTACGGCCGGACGACGGCGACCACCGCATCACCATCTTCGTCGCCACCACGGTGGCCAGCGACATCGGCGGCTATTTCGCCGGGACGTTCCTTGGCAGGCACAAGCTCGCGCCTACCATCAGCCCCAAGAAGACCTGGGAAGGCTTCACCGGCTCCGCCCTGACCTGTATGGCGGTGGGCGCCTGGCTGGTGTGGTGGCTCATGGACGACGGCCACGCCTGGCAGGGCGCGATCGTCGGCCTGGCCGTGGTCGTGATCGCCACGGTGGGCGACCTGATCGAGTCCATGCTCAAGCGTGATCTCGGCATCAAGGACATGGGGACGCTGCTCCCCGAGCACGGCGGCGTCATGGACCGCCTCGACTCCCTGATCGCCACCGCCCCCGTTGTGTGGCTCCTCCTGGAACTGTTCACCCCTTCGCCCTAGTCACTCACGGCGCCTGCCATTCGGGGCCGCCCCTGCGGGCGTGCCGCGTGCGGCTCGACGCCGCCCTGAGCGCCGCGTTCGCAGCGACCTAAATCGGCCCTCTATTCGCCCGCAGAATCGGACCTTAAAGAGGGTACCGATTCCGGTCAGGCTGAGGGCATGACAACGACAGCGACTCGCTTCGACGGCCAGGTCCTCGTGCCCGGCGACATCGGCTACGACAGCGCCCGCACCGTCTGGAACGCCATGATCGACCGGCGTCCACGCATGATCGTCCGTGCGGCGGGCGTGGCCGACGTGGTCGCCGCCGTGCGGATGGCCCGGGAGCAGGACCTGGAGATCGGGGTGCGCTGCGGTGGCCACAACGCCGCCGGGTTCGCCGTCCCGGACGGGGGTCTCATGATCGACCTGACGTCCATGGGTGGTGTCCAGGTCGACCCGGTGCGTCGCCGGGCCAGGGTCCAGGGCGGCGCGCTGCTCGGTGCCCTGGACCGGGCGTCGCAGGCATACGGCCTGGCCACCACCGCGGGGAACGTCTCGCACACCGGCGTCGGGGGGCTCACCCTCGGTGGCGGCATGGGCTGGCTGGCCCGCCAGCACGGCCTGACCTGCGACAACGTCCTCTCCTACACGGTGGTCACCGCCGCGGGCGAGGTGGTCACCGCGAGTCGCGCCGAGAACCCCGACCTGTTCTGGGGCCTGCGGGGCGGGGGCGGCAACTTCGGCATCGTCACCGAGTTCGAGTTCCAGCTGCATCGCACCGGGACGCGGACGCTGGTCGCCGAGTTCGACTTCCGCGCCGAGGACGCCGTCCCGGTCATCGAGGGCTGGCGCGACCTGAACGCCGTCGCGCCCCGAGAGGCGACGTTCACCGCCGATGTCGCCAGCCGCCCGACCGGCCCGATCGCCACGGTGGGGTTCGTCTGGGTCGGCGACCCGGACGAGGGGCGGCGCCTGCTCCCGGCGATGCGGGCGCTGGGGCGTCCCCTGGCCTCACGCGTCACCACACCGTCCTACCTGGAACTCCAGCAACGCTACGACTCCACCGGCGGCCATGCCTACCGCCGCTACTCCAATGGCCACCACCTGCGGCGATTCCCGACGGCGGCGATCGAGGCGTTCCTGTTGCGCGGCGGCAGCGACCTGAGCGCGAGCCCGCATCTGCCGAGTGTCGATCTCCAGGCGCACGGCGGCGCGATCGACGACGTCCCGGACGCGGACGCCGCGTTCAGCCAGCGCGGCACGATGTTCGAGTTCGGTGCCGGCTCCCGCTGGAGCGATCCGGCCGAGGACGCGGCCAGGATGGGCGCCGCCCGCGCCGCTGGAGCGTCCCTGGCACCGTACGCGAGCGGGATCTACGTCAACTCGCTGATGGCGGACGAGTTGGCCGAGGGACGGCGCGGGGTGCGGCGGGCGTACTCGGCCGAGAAGCTCGCCCGGCTGACCACTCTGAAGGACGCCTACGACCCGGCCAACGTGTTCCACCTGAACCAGAACATCCGCCCGACACAGTGACGTGCCGCCGCCGTCGGAGCCCCGGCCGGTTCCAGATCGGTCAGGCGGGTGCGCAGGGCGTCGCAAAGTCACAAACCGCAACCAGATCGCAGGAGGCGAAAAATGAACGACACCGAGCCGCAGACCGCAGAGGGGAAGGTCCTTTGGCACTTCACGATGTCGCTGGACGGCTTCGTGGCAGGGCCGGACCACGCGATGGACTGGATGAGCACCGGGATCTCCGCCCGTCCGGGCCTGGAGGACGAGTACGTCCGGACTACGGGGGCCGTACTCGGAGGCCGGAGTGGCTGGGACGTCTCGGGTGACAGCCGCCCGTATGGCAGCGACTGGAAGGGACCGATCTTCGTGCTCACCCACCACCCCGAGGACGCCACGCCCGCCGACGACGTCACGTTCCTGAACTGCGGCCCGGCCGAGGCGGTGCGGATCGGGCTGGAGGCAGCCGGGGGCAAGAACCTCGAGGTGTTCTCGCCCACCATCGGACGTCAGCTTCTCGAATTGGGACTGATCGACGAGATCGACCTGCACATCGCACCGATCCTGCTCGGCGACGGCATCCGCCTCTACGACGTCCCCGGCAGTGCGCCGATCCTCCTGCACCGGGTCGGTGAAGACGACCCGACGTCGGTCGTGAACGTGCGCTACCACCCCACCCGGCCTGCCAACGCGTCTCCGCTGAGTGCACGGGCCAGCGGGTGAGCCACTGATCGTTCGCCGGGCATGGTTTGACAGCCGTCGGCTGGGGCGCACTCTGGCGCTCCCCGCGCCGTTAGCTAGGCGGTGCCCTCGTCGCTCGCGGTGCCGTCTGAGACGAGCCAGGAACGGCCCTGGCGGGTCAGGCGGTGTATCAGGGCGTCCGTGCCCTCGCTCGTGGCGTAGCGGCATTCCTCGGCCGTGATGGGCACCATCCAGAGCCAGCGCACGTCGTCGCCGTCCTGGGAGAGGCCGCCGAGGTCGGGGACATCGGGGCCTTCGAGCAGGTTCGGGTCGTCCAGCAGAAGCACGCCTTCGCGGGACGGTATGGGGAACGGGTCCCCGTCACGGGGCCAGCCCACGACGTCCCCGGACGCGAACGAGCTCACCGAGCGCCATGGGCGCGGGCCTATCCATGCGAACAGCTTGCCCAGCCCCTGGCTGGGGATGGTGGTGGCCATCGCCAACTCGATACGCGTGGACCCACCCGGCATGGGCTGGCGGCTCATTCCGACGGTGCTCAGGACGGAGTACTCCCGCCCCTTCCGCGCCGGGCGTTCGGAGACGCCGACGGTCGGAGACTGGCGTCCAACGTCGTGCCAATACTGCCCGCCCGGCCCTAGGCGGTGCAGGAGGTGTCCTAGGACGGACTGCTGGTAGTCAGCCCATGACCCCTCGGCACTGCACACTCTCCAGTGATCGCGGGCTCGCTTGATACGGGGACGAAGATCGTCGATCTCGTCCGCCAGCGGGAAGGCGAACGGGCTCTGGCGTAGGGCGTCCCTGCTGTAGCCGGGGATACCGCGGTCAATGTCGGCCCACCCGGGGATCACGCAGAGGGGGTCGCCCGCCTCCAGGACCGCCACCCCGTCGCCTTCCTCGAACCACACGACCTCTAGCGCTTCCAAAGGGCCACGCCCCTCCGGGGAACGGACGTGTGAGGCAGGCATAAGGGGGGCCGAGCCGCTGCCGAGCCGGGCCAGATCGACCTCTTGGGGAGCCGCCCTGTGGTTGGCGACCCACACCGCCCCGATAACCGCGTCCTGAGCATCCTTGAGATAGGCCACGGTCGCGCCGCCGTCGGTCTCCATGACGAGGCGACGGCTCCCGTAAGGGCTGATCTCGTTTCGCGCGATTACGGGCGCTCTGCGCATTACCGGCATGGTCGAGACCTTAGCCGGGGGCTCAGGCACCCGCTGGGGTTTGCGACACTGGTAGGACCATGTCTGACACCAAGAAGACGCCGGCCAAGCTCGTCTTCGCCGCCCCGCGCCGGGGTAAGCCTCCGCGCCACCTCGCCGACCTCACCGCCGCCGAGCGCCGGGAGGCCGTGATCGAGCTGGGAGAGAAGGCGTTCCGCGCCGACCAGCTCTCCCGCCACTACTTCACGCGCCTGGTCGCCGACCCGGCCGAGATGACCGACCTCCCCGCCGCCGTTCGTGACCGCCTCACGTCTGAGCTGCTGCCGACCCTGCTCACTCCCATAAGGGAACTGGGCTGTGACGGGGGCAAGACCCTCAAGACCGTGTGGAAGGCATTCGACGGCGTCCTGTTCGAGTCGGTGCTGATGCGCTACCCCGATCGGGCCACGATGTGCGTGTCGTCCCAGGCGGGCTGCGGAATGAACTGCCCCTTCTGCGCCACCGGCCAGGCGGGCCTGACCCGCAACCTGTCCACGGCCGAGATCGTCGAACAGGTCGCCGCGGGCGCGCGCGCGATGGCCTCGGGACGCGTCGCGGGAGGGCCCGGACGGGTCTCCAACATCGTCTTCATGGGCATGGGCGAGCCCCTGGCCAACTACAAGGCCGTCATGGGCGCGGTGCGGCGCATCACCGACCCCGCCCCCGCCGGGCTGGGCATCTCCCAGCGTTCGGTGACCGTGTCCACTGTGGGGCTGGTCCCGGCCATTGAAAAGCTCGCGGCCGAGGACATGTCCGTCCGCCTGGCGCTGTCGCTCCACGCCCCCGATGACGAGCTGCGGGACGAGCTCGTCCCCGTCAACAACCGCTGGAAGGTCGCCGAGGTCCTGGACGCCGCCTGGGCCTACGCCGACCGCTCGGGACGCCGGGTCTCCATCGAATACGCGCTGATCAAGGACATCAACGATCAGTCCTGGCGCGCCGACCTTCTCGGCAGGCTCTTGCGCGACCACCTGGTTCACGTCAATCTGATCCCGTTGAATCCGACCCCGGGTTCCAAGTGGACCGCCTCGCGGCCCGAGGACGAGCGCGAGTTCGTCCGGCGCCTGGAGGCCCACGGCGTGGCCGTCACGGTCCGCGACACCCGGGGGCGGGAGATCGATGGCGCTTGCGGCCAGCTGGCCGCGGCGACCAAGGACTGAGGAGCCAGGACGAGCGGCGTCAGACGGCGGAGCCCGAAGGGGCCTCCGGTGCCCGCGAAAGACCCGGGAGTGCGCCTCCCCGTGGCCCTGCGGGGATATGACCGCGCCCAGGTAGACTCCGTCCTCGGCCGGATCGGGACCAGGGAGCTGACCCCCGAGCAGGTGCGCGAGATCCGGTTCGACATCGTCCTACGGGGCTACGAACCACGCCACGTGGACGAACTCCTCCGCGAACGCATCCGCGAACTTCAGGCCTCGGCGCCGATCGGGCGGCGCGTGGGACGTCCCCGGGTGCATCCCGGCTGGCTGATCGGCTGGATCCACGACGCGAAGTTCCCGGGCTCAGGGATCCGCCCCGGCTACGACGTCCGCGACGTCGACGCGTTCCTGGACCGCGTCGTCGAGGGCCTGCGCGGCACGGCCCCGCCCGTGACCGCCCAGGACGTCCGCGAAAGCGCGTTCCGCATCACCCGCTTCGGCCCCGCGTACGACGAACGCGAGGTCGACGTCTTCCTCGTCCAGTTCGCCGGAGCGCTCGAACGCCGCTGAACACAGGCCACGAACCCAGGCGAAACGACGCCATTTGCGGAGCGGTCTCGCAGAGGCCTGCACCACAGGGCGTGAACCGGCCCCTTCGGGGGCATCGCGTCCCGGAAAGATCGCCAGAACGCGCCGAGAGTTATCCACAGATCACGCTGGGGGCTGGCGTTCGGGCGCCGGGCGCGCCACGCTACGTGACATGGATCACTTCGCGGCGCAGCGCCAACGGCTGCACACCCTCTTCGGTGTCTTCTTCGCCCCTGAAGTCATCGCGGCGCTGCTCGCGCTGGCCCGTCCCGCCGTCCGGCTGGGCGCCGAAGGCGAGACCACGGTCCGGCTGGGCGGTGACCCGCTGCTCCCACCCGGCGAGCCCTGGCCCATGTGGCAAGACCGTCCGCTCGACTTCCTCGCGGCGGTCGACTTCTCCGCCCTGCCCGACGTCCCGGGTCTGCCCACTGAGGGCAGGGCCGCCTTCTACTACTGCGCGGGCGGCCCGTCCCGCCCCTGGGGCGACGAACCCGGCGATCACGAAGGCTGGCGCGTCTTCACCGGCGACCTGGTCGAAACCCCGCTCCCCGAAGGCGCGAAGACGCCACCCGCCTGCAAGCTGGGCGCCGAACTCTTCCTGTCGCTCCCATCGCCCCAAGAACAGGCCATGAGCGATCTCGAGGAAACCTACAGCGGCACGCTTTCGGTCTACGAACAACTTCACGCCGCCTGGCTCCAGCACGTCTGGCCCGACGACACCCCCGTCCACCAACTAGGAGGCTGGCCCGTCCTGGTCGACTCTCCCCAATCCCACCCCGCCCCCGACCCCGCCGAAGACCTCAGACTCGTCCTCCAACTCGACTCCGACCGCCGCCTGAACTGGCACTGGGGCGACCCAGGCCGCGTCTTCTTCCACACCCACCAAGACGCCCCCCTCGAATCCGCCCACCTCACCCTCCAGTCCTAATCCCACCTAAACCCCGCCCATCTAAACCCCGCCCATCTAAACCCCGCCCATCTAAACCCCGCCCATCTAAACCCCGCCCATCTAAACCCCACCCATCTAAACCCCACCCACCCAAACCCCCACCCACCCAAACCCCCACCCGCCCAAACCCCCACCCGCCCAAACCCCCACCCGCCTACGTTCGCCCCAGCCGCACGTCCACCAGCCCCAATCGTCCACCCACGAGAAGCCGCCAAGGCGCTCCCTGCCCACGCCGTCAACCCGCTCGTGGGCCTGCCACATGAAGCCGCCCCGGACACCATCCTCCTGAGCGCGCACACAGAGCCATTCCCCGACGTCCAACGGTGTTGCACGCCCGCGCTCTTTGCGGCCGAGCTCCGAAGGGTCGGCTATTGCCCACGAGCTACGTCCTTCCCCGAATGGGGTTAGGGCTCAGCTACGCGCCCACGGTTCGCGGCATGAGCGGACGGCTTCCGGGGGCGTCTCGGTACGGTGCAGCACCGTGCATAAGGGGTCTGCTCATATCTGGTGGGTTTCGTGACGGTGTCTTCGCGGACCTCGACTGAACGGGATTCTGGGACAACCACGACTACGCGTTGAGCGCCTACGTGGAGACGCGACCTCTGCCCGACGCCTACGCCCGGAGAGCCGACTACGAGCACACCTGAATCTCCCCGACTCGCGGCGTCATCGAGTGTGCTGATCAGCGGAAGGCGGCGACGTTGGCGCGGGCCCAGTCGGCGTATGTGCGGGGTGCTCGGCCCAGCACCTTCTCGACATCTGGGCTGACCCTCCGCTCCGCCGGGGTGGGCGTGCCCAGGATGGCCAGGGTCGTCTCCACCACGTCCGCGGGCATGAAGTTCAGCATCTGGGCCCGCGCCTGGTCCGGGGTCTGATCCACGAACCGGATCGGCTCGCCAAGCGCAGCGCCGATCGCCTCGGCCTGCTCCCGAGGCCTCACCGGGGCGGGGCCGGTCAGCTCATAGATCTGCCCGGCGTGGCCGTTCTTGCGCAGTGCCGCAGCCGCGACCTCTGCGATGTCGCCCGGGTCGATGGCCGGCAGGCCGACGTCGGCGAACGGGGCGACGACGGTCCGCTGGGCACGCACCGACGTGACCCAGGCGTAGGTGTTGGAGTCGAAATTGCCGGGCCGCAGAATCGTCCAGTCAAGGCCCGACCCTCGCACGGCCTCCTCGATGGACAGTCCCAGTACTCCGTGCGAGGGCGACTCCGGCCGGGTTGCCACTCCCAGAGAGGACAACAGCACCACTCGCTCGATACCGCTGGCCTTGGCCGCATCGAGGATGTCGCTGACGTTCAGGGTGTGAGCACTGGCACCGCCGTTCTGCAGAAACAGGGCGTTGGCGCCGTCAAACACCGGGCGCAGGCTCTCAGCGTCGGCCAAGTCCGCTCGCCGAAACGCGACACCCTCGGGCACGTCCAATTCCGCGATGTTCCGGGACGTGGCGGTCACCTTCTCGCCCGCAGTCGCGAGCGCCCGCACGAGTGAGCGCCCGGTGTTTCCGGTGGCTCCAGTAACAACGATCATGGTCGGTCTCCTGCCGTTCATCCGCTCGATCTGGCGGTCTGTCCGTAACGCAGGCGACGCTAACATCCTGGATATAGTAGGTACCTAGAGGAAAGTGACTATCCCAGGGGGCATCCGCATGGGCCACGCAACGTGGAAGGCCGCGACCACACCGACCGACGCAGAGCAGGCCTGCCCGATTGCCCCGGTGGTGGACATCGTGTTCAGCCGTTGGACGACCCCGATCCTGTGGACCCTCGACCGGCACGGTCGGCAGCGCTTCGTCGAACTGCAGCGGCGGATCAACACGATCACCCCGAAGGTGCTCACCCAGCGCCTGCGCCAGCTCGAACGCGACGGCCTGGTCGTGCGCACGTACCACCCCGAGGTCCCACCCCGCGTCGAGTACGAGATCAGCGAACTCGGCCGCAGCCTCGCCCCGCTGTTCGCTCACCTCGCCGACTGGGCCGCCGACCACCTCGACCAGGTCGATCTGGCCCGGCGCGACTACGACAACGCTTCGGCCGGTTAGAGGCAGCAGAACGCGGAGGGCGTCGAACGTTCACTGGCAGCCAAGAGCGCCACGGCCAACCCGCCACGGCGAGGGCGCCACGGCCAACCCGCCACGGCGAGGCCGCTACGGCGAGGCCGCTACGGCGAGGCCGCTACGGCGAGGGCGCTACGGCGAGGGCGCTACGGCGAGGGCGCTACGGCGAGGGCGCTACGGCGAGGGCGCTACGGCGAGGGCGCTACGGCGAGGGCGCTACGGCGAGGGTGCCGCGGCCAGGCCGTTACGGCGAGGGTGCCGCGGCCAAGACGCTACGGCGCCCCTTCTTACCTGGGCGGCGTCCCGGTTGTCGTCCGGAGCGGTCCATCACCGCGCGCGAGGTTTCGGGCGACCGCCATCCGCCGCCCCCAATGCGTCCGCGTCGCCGTGCGCGCCCCGGTCGAGGGGCCCGCCGTGCACACCGCGATCGCCCCCCGATGGCACCCCCAGGCAGGTGGACGGGCCCGGGTTCTCTGGGCGCCGGTTCTCGCGGTTATGGCTGGCGTGGGCGATCGTGAGCGCCCTCAGGTGGTTGAGGACGTCCGTCTAGGCATCGAGCGCGTTCGGTGGTTCTAGAACCGACGGGACGGTGTGGTTGTGGCGTCGTTGTGGGCTTGGCGGTTGCCTGGCTTGGGGCGGTCTGGGCGTCGGGTCCGAGGTAGTGTGCGGGCTCATTCGTGGGTGGTCCTGGCCGCTTTGGGGCTGGGTGTTTCGGAGCGTTGGCCGGGCTTGGGCTCGTCCGACGGGGCTGACTTCGCTCAGGCTCGGGTTCGGCGTACCAGGAGGTAGGCCGTGCCGACCACGGTGGTCCAGAGCAGGACGTGCCCGGCCAGCGCAGGGAAGGCGTCGGTGAACGCGCTGGGGCCGTCGTGGGCTGCCTTGATCCAGTCGATCATTGGTACCGAGAGCCACACGCCTGGGCCCAGGCTGAGGACCAGGATGGCTGTGGCTCCACCCAGCAGCGCCAGCAGTGATGTACCGGGTGCCGGGACGATCGCTCTGCTCGTCCAGGCGCCCAGGAGTGTCGCCGCGCCCGCGACCAGCAGGTTCAGAGCGACACATGCGAGGATCGCGCTTGCGCTGACGCTGGAGGAGGCCGCGTGAATCACTGGGACTCCGAGGGCGATGGCTCCGAGGCCCAGATTGATCGCGTAGGCGGCCAGCAGTCCCGCCAGTGCTGAGGATGTGCGCGCGCCGAGCGCGGTCGCCGAGAGCGCGCGCTGCTCGTCTGGTTGCGAATCAAGCAGCCCTCGGGCCGCCCAGGCCCAGACCGGGAACATGAACGCCGGAACGTCTCCCAACGTCCCGACGGCGAGCTTTGCCTGGTCGCTGCCGCTCGCTCCGCCGCCCTGAAATAGCACCAAAGTCACGATCAATATCACGACGATCAGGGGAGGCAGTGCGCGTAGCGACCGCAGGTATCCCGAGATCTGGAACCGGGCTAGGGCGATCACGCTTGCCTCCGAACGCGGTATCCATCCGTCCGCAATCTGGCCTCAAGCTCTTCGACCTCATGGGCTCCGACCATGACTTCCAACACGACGATCCGACCGTTGGGTGACGGTGAGGCCTCGTCCTGCCTGGTGACCGGATTCGCGGGAGACTCCGACGAGCACTCGCTGGCGCGCCCCTGAGATGTCTCCGGTTTTAGCGGGGCGCTGTGCTTGGTGCTTGGTTCCTGTCGATGAGTGCTCGCCTTCGCCTGCGGAGCTTGCTGCGGCCTGGTTGTGGCTTCGTGGGTCTGCACCGCATTTGGGGGAGTGGTCAACGGGCGGCTGGTTGCTTTGGGTTGGGACGGGACGAGGAAGGCGGTGCCTTCGGCTACTCGGATGTGGCTGACGCCGGGGAGCGCTTCTATGCAGCGCTGATGGTCGCTTACGACGATCGTGGTGCCGTTGTCGGCGAGTTCGGTGATGAGTACGGGGAGGACGTCGCGGGTCGTGGCGTCCAGACCGGCGAAGGGTTCGTCCAGGATCAGGATCTCGGGGTTCGCCAGGAGGGCCTGGGCCAGGCCGACCTTCTGGGCGCTGCCTTTGGAGAGTTCGGCGAGTTTGGTTCCTCGGAGGTGGGACAAGCCGAGTCGTTCGGTCCAGGCGGCGATGTTGGACGAGGGAACTCCGCGCATGGCGGCCATGTGCGAGAGGTAGGCGTCCACCGTGAAGGGCTGGTCGGTGGGGAAGCGTTCGGGGGCATAGCCCACCGAGGCGGGACGGCCCACGATGGTGCCCCGGGTGGGGCCGCGCAGCCCGGCCAGGACGCGGAGCAGCGTTGACTTGCCCGCGCCGTTTCGTCCGGTCACCTCGGTGATGTGGCCCCTCGGCAAGGACAGCGAGATGTCCCGGAGGACCCAGGGGCCGCGTCGGTTGTAGCGGAAGGCAACGCTTTCCAGTCGCATGGCCATCCGGAGGGTAGTGATCACGTCGTAAGGGGGCCGTTAGGGCGCGACTGCGGAACAATGCGCTCCATGGGTTGCGTCTTCTGCGAGATCATCAAGGGCGAGGTCCCCGCGCACGTCGTGCTCGACGTTCCGGACGCGATGGCGTTCCTGGACACGCGTCCGCTGTTCAAGGGCCACACGCTCCTGGTGCCCCGCGAGCACTTCGAGACGCTTCCCGATCTGCCTGAGGGCCAGGTCGGCCCGCTCTTCACGCACGCGCGGCGCCTGGCGAGCGCGATGGAGTCCGTGCTGGACGCGGCCGGGTCGTTCGTCGCGATGAACAATCGCATCAGCCAGAGCGTCCCGCATCTGCACGTCCACGTCGTCCCTCGGAACCGCAAGGACGGCCTTCGCGGCTTCTTCTGGCCCCGCCAGAAATACGAGTCGGACGCCGAGGCCGCGGACTACGCCAGCCGCCTGCGCGACGCCGTGACCGCGACGGAATGAGGCCCATTCGGTCGGCTGGTCCGAGGACGTCCAGGGCGCGGCTCGGGCCGGTATCTCGGGATGTGGCCTGGTGTTGTCGTGGCTGAGCCATCGCCGGCGGTGGGCCGAGTTCCAGAGCCCGTCCCCAGAGACTGTCAGGTGTTCCAGAGGGCTTGGTAGCGCTGGAGGTCGGGGGGCTTGCCGGGTAGGGGATCGGTGTTGTGGGCCTTGAGGCCGTCCAGGACGATGGCCAGGTGGCGGGACTGGACCTCGGCCTGGTCGGGCAGGGGTGGGGTCGGGGCCTGGCGGCTGAACTGGCCGATGAGCAGTGAGATGTCCAGTGCGGTCACGTCGGGGCGGAGGGCTCCCGCGGCTTGGGCGCGGGCGATGAGCTGGTCGATGCGGTGCTGGGCTTCCTGGCCGGCGCGGCGCATCTGCGGGGTGACCTCGATGGCTCCGGCCAGAGGGGCCAGCGCTCCGAAGCCGAAGGCCACGCACTGCCGGACGTAGTGGACGAAGCCCTGCCAGGCGTCGTCGATCCGCAAGCCCTCCTGCGCCGCTGTCGCGAGGTGTTCCAGGGAGTCGGCGCACAGCCGCTGGAAGAGCTCTTCTTTGGTGCGGTAGCGGCGGTAGAGGCTGCCCATGCCCACACCCGCGCGTTCGGCGATGGCCGACACCGGCGCGTCGAAGCCCTGGGTGAGGAACACCTGGCGGGCGGCCTCGAGCAGCGCTCGGTCGTTGCGGGCGGCCTGGGCCTGGGGTCCCCGCTTGCGTGGCGTCGCGGCCTCGGTCATGGCCACAGCATAGCTATTGCGGAGGGGTTCGCTCCGGGTTATATTTTCCCGGAGCGAAACGCTCCGAATTAGGAGGAACCTTCATGGCTACGAACGACGTCGTCCTTGTCACGGGTGCGACCGGCAATCAGGGGGGAGCCACTGCGCGGGCGTTGCTGGCGCGGGGGAGGCGAGTGCGCGCGCTGGTGCGCGATCCGGAGAAGGCCGCCGCGCGGGAGCTTCGGGGTGAGGGCGCGGAACTGGTCCAGGGCGACCTCGAGGACGCGGGCTCGCTGCGCCGGGCGATGGACGGGGTGCGCGGCGTATTCAGCGTCCAGGCGCTGGCTCATGAGCCGGAGACGCTCGCCGCCGAGGTGCGGCAGGGCAAAGCGGTCGCTGATGTGGCCAAGGAGAGCGGCGTCGCCCATCTGGTCTACAGCTCCGTGGGCGGTGCTGAACGTGGCACCGGCATCGACCACTTCGAGAGCAAGGCCGAGATCGAGCGGCACATCCTGGCGTTGGGGGTGCCCGCCACCATCCTGCGTCCGGTGTTCTTCATGAACAACCTGCTGCACTACGCCGACGCCCAGGACGAGCGGCTGATGTCCCTGCCGGTCAAGCCGGAAAGGCCCATGCAGTTCATCGCCAGCGACGACATCGGGGTCTTCGCCGCCGACGCCTTCGACAGGCCGGAGGAGTTCGTCGGACGTCAGATCGAGCTGGCCGGTGACGAGATCTCCTTCACGCGGGTCGCCGAGATCTACCAGCGGGTCACCGGCACCCCGACTCGTCTGGAGGCCCTGCCGATCGAGGAGCGCATGTTCGAGTGGTTCGCGGAAGAGGGGTATCGGGCCGACATCCCGGCTCTGCGTCGGCAGCACCCGGGACTGCTGACCGTTGAACAGTTCCTCAGCCGGCGGCTGTGACCGCTCGGCTCCGGATTGAGGGAGGGCCTGAGAGGGACGTCAGCCCAGGGCGGCTACGACGGCGGTGAAGGGCTCGGGCGGGTCGTCCGGTTCGGGAGTGGGCCCGCGTTCGGCCGCGGCGTGCTCGTAGAGGTCGCGCTCGGCACGGTCCAGGGCGGCGCTGAGGACGTATTGGTGGACGGTCCAGCCGAGCAGTTCGGCCGCCTTGCGGATGACGAGGTGCTGTTCGCCGGACGTCCCGAGCTCGATGCGGTCGTCGTTTCGGATGACGGGAAGATCCTGGTGAGCCGACTCGGACATGGCCGGGTCTCCCTCCTTGCAGCATCTCAAAGTACGCCCCCGGACGCGGCTGCGGCATCCCCACTAGGAAGGAGAATATGAAGGTTGGGCGTAACGGGCCACCCCAAAGAGGGGAATCCCCCAGGCGCCGAAGCGGCCGGTGGGTCGCGGTGCGGGACTCCTGGTGGACGGGGTGGTCCGAGCGCGCGTCGGGTCAGTCCGGGGATTCGTCCTCGGCGCCGAAGATGACCGAGGAGACCTCGAGGTAGAGCTGCTCGGGGTAGGGCATGAAGCCGACGTTGCGCAGGGCCTGCTTCTGGCCGGCCGATTCCATGACGAACTCGCCGTAGCCGAGCATGCGTCCGCTGAGCGAACGTTCCAGGGCGATGTCGGTGACCTTGGCCAGCGGCATCATCGCCACGTTCCGGTTCAGGACGCCGTTGATCACCATCACGCGGTGCTCGGTGACCAGGAAGAACTCGATGGACCAGGCGATGACCTTCCAGACCAGGTAGCCGAGGGTGAGCACCCACAGCCACCAGACCCACATGACGCCCAGGGCGGCGCCGATGACGCCGCACAGGACCAGGCCCACCACCACGGCCGCCACGGGCAGCAGCAGGACGGCGGGGTGCCGGCGCACGGCGATGACCCGGCCTTCGTGGGCCATCAGATACCGGTCGACGGTTCGCGAGCCCGCGTCGCGGAAGACCATCATGTCTTGCACGTTCATGGTGGCGCCCTCGTCATGATCTGGGAGATCAACGGTAGCCGAACGGGGGTTCGGGCGCAGGGGGCCGCGCGGTAACGGAGGTGGACTTGTCCGGTTGGTCTTGTGCGGGTGCCCAAGCCACCACAAGATGGACGACATGGACGGTGCGCGGGAGCCCTCAGGGAACGGGGCCGCGGGTGCTCGCGGGCCGCAGGGAGAGTTCGTCCCGGACGTCACCGGACGCCCTGTGTGGCGTCTCCTGATGCGGGGGCTGAGCATCTACCTCCCCGGGTGGCAGCAGCCCGCAGGAGCCGTCAGAGGGACACGTGGGCTGGGCCCGTCGGGGTTCCTCAACGGCGACTCGGGTTTCGGTCTGCACCTGACCCGGAGGCGACGCGGACTCGAACCCGATCGTGAGATCTATGTCCGGGGCAAGGAGGATCCGAGCTTCGGCATCGTGATCGCGGGGCCCGCCGCCGCCATCGGCACCCGCGTCGTGGACGCGTCCCGGCTTCTGCGCTACGCGCGCCGCCTGACCTTCGAGGAGCTGTACGAGGTCGGCGACGCCGATTCGGTGCCCTACGCCGTCCGCGCCGCCAAGGCCGTGGAGAACGTGGTCTTCCTCGACCGCGCGGAGGGCGTGGGCCTCTGCGCCGAGGTGGACCGCCAGACGGGCGCCGTGGTCTGCCCCGTCCTCGTGAAGATCGGCGCCCCCTCCGAACGGACCATCCAGGCGTACGGCCTCACCAACGACCCGGTCCCGGCCCTCACCTGAGCCGCAGCCGGCGCAACGGCCCCCGGGGGACGTCATGGGTGGTGGCGGCGCCCCCTGCGCCGCGCCAGCCCCAGTAGCCGGCGCAACGGCCCCCGGGAGCGTCAGGGGGTCGTGGACCAGGCGGTCAGGTCCCAGAGCTGGTGGGTGGGGAGCCGGCGGAGGCGGACGGTGGCGGTGGCCGGGTCCCAGAAGATCTCGTCGGTTTCGAGTTCCAGGGACTGGGGCGGGGTCAGGACGGCGCATAGGAGTTCGTCGCGGGTCCGGACGGCCATCAGGGGACCTATCTGGACGATCGCGCCCGAGCTCTCCTGGAGGGTGCGGAGGAGGGCCTTGAGGGCGGCCTCGTCTTCGGGCTGGCGGAGGGGTTCCATGCCGGGGGGATGGCCGGGTTCGACCCGGGTGGACAGGCCCCGGCCGGGGGTGGAGCCGTTGTGGGGGAGGTCGGCGCCGGTGGAGATGAGCAGGGCGGTGAAGGCGCCGGCCAGGTCTTCCATGGGCTGGCCTGCGAGGAAGTAGCGTCGCTGTTCCGGGGCACCCGGGGGCGGGTTCTCGGGGCCGTCGGCCACGCGGAAGCGGATGTTGAGGTGGGACGCGCGGACGCAGCTCTCGTACATCTCGGTGAGGATGTCCTCGAGCTCGGTGTCGCGGGTCCAGAGGCGTCCGGTGGCGGTGACGGAGGCGGGACGGTCGGCGAGGGTCCCGGCGACGGTTTCCTCCAGCTCGCCCTCGGTGAACTGGAGCAGCTCGTTGACGACGTCCTCGACGTCTTCGAGGGTGCGGGTGAGGGTGCGCTGGAGTTCGAGCATCTCCTGGCCGCTCTGCTCCAGGTCGGCCAGGCGGTCGAGGGCGGCGTCGACCTTGCCCTCGACGGCGGCGTTGCCCGCGGCGGTGACGGAGCGGACGGAGGTCTCGACCTCCGAGAGCTTGCGGCGCAGGGCCGCCAGGGTGATGCGCTGCTTCTCCAGGTCGTGCAGGCGTCCGGCCTGGGTGCGCAGGTAGTCGTCGGCCTGGGCGACGAGGGTGGCCAGTTCCTCGACCTGTCCGGTGTTCTGGCGCAGGCGGGAGTCGAGGGCGGGCAGCACCTCGCGCTTGACCCGCGACATCTCGGCGGTGAGCTGCTCGCCGACCGTCACCAGCACGCCGTTCTGCTTGGTGACCTGGTCGTTGAGCTCGTCGATCCGCCGGACGAACGCGCGCTGCTGGTCTTTGCTCTGCTTGCCCGCGTAGAGCTCCAGCGCCCCGACCACGACGCACATCACCACCAGGATGACCGTCGTCATGGCGCTCCTTGCGGTCCGGTTCTTAATATCGGAACGGGGTTTGATCGCGACCATAACTTACGATCACGCGGCGCGACCCGCGCTTACGTAACCGACTGATCTCAGTGGCCGAGGGGTCTGGTCTTTGCCATGCGGGTGGTCATTCACACCCTTCGAACTGCGGGACCGTGGTGGTGACCTTGAGGCCGACGGGCGCGAACCATCGGGTGAGAAGGCGCGCCGCGGTGCCGTCCTGGTACAGGCGCGTGATGGCCTTGTTGACCGTTTCGCAGCCGTCCACATCGCCGCGTCTCAGGCCGACGCCGTAGAGCTCGTCGGAGAGGGGCGTGTTGACGATCCGGAGCGGTGCCTTGGCGGACGCGGCCAGCCCCGCGAGGATCAGGTCGTCGGTGGAGACGGCGTCGGTTCGTCCGGCCACGAGGTCTGCCAGGCAGTCGTTGTACCCGGGGGCGGGCGCGCTGATCGCCGCGACGCTCTTCTCCTTGGTCACGCGCGTGTAGGAGACCGAGCCCGCCACGTCGCACAGGCGGCGTCCCTTCAGGTCGCGGACGGTCCTGATCCCCGTATCGGCGCGGCGGGTGAGGATGTCCTGGTGGGCGACGTAGTACGGCCCGGCGAACAGGACCTTCTCCTTGCGCTCGGGCGTGACCGAGTAGCTGGCCACGACCAGGTCGACCTCGCCGCGCTGGAGCATGGTCTCGCGGGTGGCAGAGGTGACGCGCCGGAAGGCGACCTTCTTGCCGAGGCGGGACGCGATCGCCCCGGCGAAGTCGATGTCGAACCCGGTGAAGGTGCCGCCCTTCTGGAACCCGACGCCCGGCTGGTCGCCGTTCACCCCGATGACCAGCCGCTCCTTGCCGGAGATCGCGTCCTCCTCGGCGCCCGCGACGCCGCAGGCCGCCAGGCCGAGGCCCAGCAGCAGCGCGGCGCCCGCCCGCGCCCTCATCGGTACTCCGCCAAACGGGGACGCACCCCGACGAGCAGCAGGGCCAGGATGACCAGGCCCCCGACCGGGAGGATCACGTTCCAGCCGCTGGACCCGTCGTCTCCGGCGTCCACGGCCTTGTCGAACGCGGCGCGGTGGATGCCGATCAGCTTCAGCATCGAGGCGTCGTAGGC
Organism: Spirillospora sp. CA-294931; assembly: GCF_050946795.1. GTDB lineage: Bacteria > Actinomycetota > Actinomycetes > Streptosporangiales > Streptosporangiaceae > Spirillospora. The sequence continues at coordinate 6,756,202 of NZ_CP192006.1, read as the reverse complement.
GCGGAAGTCGCGGTCGGCGTCGCCCATCCGCAGTTCGATGGCCTCGCTCCGGCGTCCCGCCGCCACCATCTCCCTGAGAGTGAAGTCGTCCTGCTGGAACGTCCGGTAACGGGCCAGGACGGCGCGCAGCGCGTCGTCCTGGCCGCGCAGGTCGCTCCGGTCGGCCTCGGCGCCGAGCAGGCCCAGGATGCGCTCGCCGCCCGCCGAGCTCGACGTCCCCGCGGCTCCGCCCAGCCTGGCCTGGACCTTCTGGTTGTAGGCGCTGAGGTTGTCGGCCCGCAGGTACAGGACGGACTGCGACTTGCTCATGAACACCTGCTCGTAGGTGTCGGCGCGCCCGGGGTCGAGCAGGAACCGGGTCTGGTCGGCGTTGGCGCTGTTGCTGATCGCGCGGGCGCGGGCCAGGGCCAGGATCGAGTCGAAGCCGTCCTCCTTGGCGTCCTTCAGGTGGTTCGCCTGCCCGGACAGCATCGACGTCCCCGCGGCGACCAGCACCAGCGTGACGAGCGTGGCCAGCGCCAGCGCCGGGTTGAGCAGGCGGCGGAACCGGTGGGCCAGGAAGAGCTGGAGCCCCACCAGCCCCGCGAGCAGGATCAGCCCGGTGACCAGCACCCAGGTGCGGCCGTCGATCACCGCGTCGCGCTCGGACTCGTAGGTGTGCCGGACGAGCGTGCCGTTGTCGAGCGTGAGGTTGTAGGCCTTGGGCAGCAGGTCGAGCTTCATCAGGTCGGTGGCCTGCCGGTACAGGACGGTGACCCGCTGCGGCGGGGGACCGGCGGTGTGGCCCGACTGCTGGTCGGTCATCAGCGCCTGGCCCGCCACCCGCTCGTAGCGGGCCAGGGCGTCCAGGACGGTCCGCGCGGTCTGCTCCTCGGCGTCCTCGTCGGCGAGCTTGGCGGCCTGGAGCAGGGCCTTGCCCGCGCGCTTGCGGTCCTCCTCGTAACGCTTGAGCGCCTGGTCCCGCCCGCCGCCGAGCCCGGGGGTGCGGCCGATCAGCAGCGCGTTGGCCAGCTGCGCGTCCATGTCGGTGAGCTGGAAGTACAGGTCGCCGGTCGCGACGACCTGCGGCCCCGCGTCGTGGCCGATGACGCGGACCCCGTCACGGGCGTTCCCGACGGCCACCCAGGTGACCGCGATCAGCGCGACCAGCGCCACCGCCACGCCCGCCGTCAGCGCGCGGACGCGGGACGCCACCGTGGACGGCATCAGCCGCGCGGCCTTCGAGGGCGCCTTGGTGCGCGCCGCCGGGGGCTGCGGCGTGGGGGCCTGCTGTACGGCCGTCATGACGCGCCGCCTCTCCTGAGCGTGATCGTGGTCCAGGCGCCCACGTGGATCCGGTGGCCGTCGCCGACCGGGACCTCGACGTTGAGCGGGATGGGCTCGGTGGAGCCGTTCAGGCAGGTCCGGTTGACCGAGCCCGGGTCGACCAGGTTCCAGGTGCCGTCCGGGCGGGCCAGCAGCACCGCGTGGACGTGCGAGACGCCCGGGTCCTCCGGCGGTTCGCGCAGGTCGATCTGGGGGGACGTGCCGCGCGACAGGCTGCGCCGTCCGATGAGCACCTGCGCGCCCGTCAGAGGGATCACGCGGTCGGGCGCATACGGGGGGAACGGGACGTCCGCCGGGTCATGCCCGTTCTCGGTGATCACGCGCTCGTAGTACGCCCGGTCGGCCACAACCTCAGCGACCCACGTCCCCACGGCGCCCTCCCCGGGGGGCGGACCCGACGCGGACTGCGCGGCTCCCGGGGTCGGCACGGATGACGCGGTACCCGAGGCCGGAGACGATGGCGCGGCGCCCGACCCTGGCGCGTTGCCTGGGGCCGAGCCGGGCTGTGGGGTGCCCGGGGGCGGTGATGCGGTGCCTGGGGCCGAGCCGGACTGTGCGTTACCCGAGGGCGCGGTGAACGGCGCGGTGCCCGGGGGCAGAGGCGATGGTGCGGCTCCCGGGGCTGGCGCGGACTGCGCGCCTTCCGGGGCTGGGCCGGACGGTGCGGTGCCCGAGCCCGGCGGCGGTGCGGTGCCCGGCGGGGGTGGTGCGGTGCTCGAGCCCGGTGCGGGTGGTGCGGTTCCCGGCGGGGGTGGGGCCGGGGTGGGGCGGCCGCCGCCCGTGGCAAAGTCGTAGCCGCACTCCTCGCAGAAGCGGTCGGCGGCGGGGGTGCCGCAGTCGGGGCAGGGCGTGCCGCTGGACGACGTCGCGAGCTGCATCGTCCTCGTGGGGGAGGCGCCGGAGGGGGTCGGGGTTCCGCCGATGCGCTCGCCGCATACGTCGCAGTAGTCGTCGGCGCCGGAGCTGTGCCCGGCGGGACAGGTGGCCATGCGCTCAGCCCTCGCCCTTGCGGGTCCGGACGGTCTTGGTCGAGCGCGTGTCCAGCGCCATCTCGTCGGCCTTGTCGACGTTCTTCTTCAGCCGGACGGTGCCGGTGGCGGGGTCGACGACGTCCACGACCTTGCGCAGCATCGTGGTGATCGCGTCGTTGCCCGCCTCCTCGGCGAGCTGGACGGCGCGGCCCAGCCGGGCGGTGGCGGTGTCCAGGTCGCCGTCCTTGCGGGCCTGGAGGCCCTCCTGGACGACCTCGGCGAGCTCGACCTGGCCGGTGTAGTGGGCGACGCGCGCGTTGATGCGGGTGGACTGGGCCTCGTCGTCGGTCCACTGGGCCAGGACGTTGCCCGTCGCCAGGACCTGCTCCTCCTGTCCCGGCCCCCCGGGGATGACGAGCTTGACCCATCCGGCGCGCAGTTCCTTGCCGACCTGCCCGGGAGGCACCTCGACGCAGATGTGGTAATCGCGGCTCTCGGTGCCCCACGCCCCGAGCGGGTAGTCGCCCGCCTGCGGGCCCGAGTCGGCGCGGCGGGCGGTGAGGTCCTCGACCGAGGGCATCACCTGCTTGACGAACTTGAGCTTGGCGGTCTGCGGCGTCCAGACGCGCAGCGCGACGTCGGCGACCTCCTTGCCCATGGCCGCCTCGGTCATGGCGCGGAAGTCGGCCACCAGGTCCTGCGGGTCGGCGACGATGTCGACGCTGCCCAGCAGCGCGGAGGAGATCTTGCGCAGCTCGGCGACCTCCCAGTCGGTGCCGACGCCGCGGCAGTCGCAGACGAACCGTCCGGCGCAGCGGTACAGGACGGCGTCGAGCTCCTCGGCCGACTCGTGCTGGTTCTTGCCGTCGGTGAGCAGGATGGCGTGCCTGATGCCGTCCTGGTGGATGTCGAAGAGCTGGTCGGCCAGGCGCAGCCAGGAGCCGATCGCGGTGCCGCCGCTGGCCTTGAGGCGGCTGAGCGCGTCCTTGGCGAGCCCGCGGGTGGTCGCGTCGGCCGGCACCAGGTGCGCCTGCGGCGGGTACACCATCGCGGCGTTGTTGGAGCCGGACACGACCGCGAAGTTCACGCCGTCGCGCAGGGTGTCGATGGCGACCTGGGCGGCGGCGATGGCCGAGCGGAGCTTGGTGTCGGGGTAGGACATCGAGCCGGAGGTGTCGATGATGATGACCTCGGCCGCCGCGCCGCCTCGGGGACGTCCGGTAACGGGGGACCCGGTGGCCTCGACGGAGACGATCGCGTGCACCTCGCGCCCGCCCTCGGGCAGGAACTTGTTCTGGTCGACCTTGATGGTGAACTGGGGCTGCTCGCTCATCGTCATGCCTCCGTGTCGCTATGGGGGACGGGCAGCACCGCGACCGTGATGTTGTCGCGGCCGCCCGCTTCAAGGGCGTGTTTGACCAGCACCCGGGCGGCTTCGAGCGGGTCGGCCACCGGGTCGGCGCCCGCGTCCTGAAGGACCGACGCCAGGGCTTGCGGTGCGGGGAGGTAGTTCCAGAGGCCGTCGCTGCACACCAGGAGCGTCCCGGGGACACCCGGGGTGAACGTCCTGACGTTGGGCTGGACCTCGTCGTTGTCGGCGCCCAGCCACCCGGTGATGACGTGGGCGTTGGGGTGCGCCTCGGCCTGCTCCTCGGTCAGCGCGCCCTCGGCGACCATGAACGCGGCCCACGAGTCGTCGTCGGTCAACTGACGCGCTTCGCCGAGCACCCGCTCATACGGCGGGACGATCTCAGCCGTGTCCTCGGGATCGCTCGCCGGGTCTGTCGCGTCTGGTGGGGCGGTGCCGCCTGCCGTGGTGGGGCCGTTCGGTGAGGCTGTCGCGGTCGTCTGGGGTGTTTCGGTCGTTGGGGCCGTTTCGCTGGCGGGGGCGGTCTCGGTTGGCGGGGTGGGGAGCCAGTAGGCGCGGCTGTCGCCGACCCAGCCGACGGCGATCTCCTCAGGTGTCGTCACGGCTGACACGAACGTGCATGAGGGTGCGTCGGACGGTGAGCCGGCCAGCGCCGCCACCGCGTCCGCCGCGCGCAGGATGGCGCCGAGCATCGCGGCGGCGGGTTCGGTGCCCGCCTTCAGCTGGGCGACCAGCTCGGTCGCGCCCGCCTCGGCCGCCGCGGCGGACGCCTCGTCCGGGCGCTGGGATGAGCCCACGCCGTCGCAGACGACCGCCGCGATGCCGGACGGGTGCTCGGCGACGGCCAGGGCGTCCTCGTTGCGGCTGTAGCGCAGCCCCCGGTCGCTCACCCCGGCGGCCACGCCCCCGGGGAGCTCGACCTCGACATGGTCGCGGTCGGCGGGCTGCCGCAGCCCGCAGCGCTCGCAGTAGCCGTCGGCGTCGATCGCGGCGGCGCCGCAGCCCGCGCAGCGCCGCGAGAGCGTGGCGGGTTCGCCGGTGCCGGGCCTGACCTTCATCGTCACGCCCTCGCGCGGCACGGCGACCGGGGCGGGCAGCGGGCCGTCGCCCAGGCGCCGACCGCACCCCTCGCAGAACTCCTCGCCCGCGAAGATGGCCTCGCCGCAGGTCGCGCAGACCGGTTCCGTCGCCTTGGACACGCCCTGGTCTCCCGTCACAGAAGCGTCCTCGGACGCACGATGTTGGCCCGGTCGATGAGCGTCCGGCGCTCGTCGCGGTCCCGCGAATGGTGGGCCAGCTGCCGGTAGGTCGACTCCAGCCTGCCCCGCAGCGCCCGCTCGGCGAGCGGGACGCCCATCAGCTCCCCGCCGTGCGTGGACGCCGTCTGCGCGCCCTGCTCCACCCAGTCGAGCGCGGCCTTGAGGATCTCGGCGGCCAGCCGGTCGCGCCGCTCGTCGGCCAGCGAGTGGCGGTCGATGGCCTCCAGCCGCTCGCCCGCCCGCACCAGCTCGGCCGGGGTGAGCGAGGCCGGCTCGCGTCCGCGCATCGCCGTGGCGATCGCGGCGACCTGGGCCGACACGTAGTAGATCGAGATCCTCGGGACCGAGTCGAGCACCTGGACGGCCGTCGCCCGGTCACCGGCCGCCAGATAGACGCGGGCCAGCCCGAACGCCGCGTTGATGTAGCTCGGGTCGGTGCGCCAGACCGTCTCGTACAGGCGGGCGGCCTCGCGCGGCGCCCGCCGCTCGCGGCACTGGGCCAGCGCCAGCTTCGGCGCGGCCTCGCCCGGCAGCTCGGTGTAGAGACGGTCGAAGATCGGCTCGGCCTCCGTCCAGCGGTCCTCGGACAGGAACGCCAGCGCCCGGTACCAGTCGACGCGCCAGTCGTCCGGATCGTCGGCCGCGACCTCGTCGAGCAGCGCCCGCGCCCCGGCCTGGTCGCCCAGTTCGAGGCTGACGCGCGCCAGCGCCAGCTTCACCTCGGGCGTCCGCTCGGCGGCACCGGCCAGCGCCGAGGCCATCGGCGCGGGCTCAAGGGCCGCCAGGCCCGCCAGGAACGCGGCCGCCGGGTCGCCCGAGTCGACCAGCGGGACGGGCAGCGCCGCCGCGGCGGCCGCCATCGGCACGGGCGGGAGCGCCTCACCGGACGCCGCCGCGCGCGCGACGTCCGCCCCCGGGACGGCCCGCTCCGCGCCGAACAGCCCGGAGATCGCGGGCCTCGGGACACCGTCCTCGGCCGCCAGCACCTCGCGCAGAACGCCGGTGAGCTGCTCGGCCATCTCGGCGGCGTCCTGGAACCGCTGCGCCGGGTCCTTGTGGGTCGCGCGGCGCAGGAACCGGTCGTAGGACTCGAACCGCTGCAGGATCGGCACCTCGGACGCCGGAGGCAGGCAGTCGATGTACTGCGAGGTGTAGCCCTTGAAGGAGAAGCTCATCACCGCCAGGGCCCGGCCCACGGTGTAGAGGTCGGAGCTGACCGAGGGGCCGTCGTCGGCGATCTCGGGCGCCTGGTAGCCGACCGTCCCGTAGATCGCGCCGTCCTGGTCGTCGATCCGCCGCACGCCGCCGAGGTCGATCAGCCGCAGCTGCTCCTCGGACTGGATCACGTTGTCGGGCTTGAAGTCGCAGTAGACCAGGCCCTGCGCGTGCAGGTACCCGAACGCGGGCAGCACCTCCAGCGCGTACGCCATGGCCTGGCCGACCGGCAGCGCGTCCTCGCCGTACTCGTTGCGCCGGGCGAGCAGGATGTCCTTGAGCGACTCGCCGCCCACGTACTCCATGACGATGTAGCCGTCGCCCGCGTGCTGCACGAAGTTGTGGATCTTGACGATGTTGGGGTGCTCGACCTCGGCCAGGAACGCCCGTTCCGCCGCCGCGGCCTGCATGGCGTCGGCGTCCCCGGTGTCGAGCAGGCCCTTGAGCACCACCCACCGGTCGCTGACGTTCTTGTCCTTGGCCAGGTAGATCCAGCCGAGCCCGCCGTGCGCGAGGCAGCCCAGCACCTCGTACTGGCCGCCCACCCGATCGCCGGGCCTCAACTTCGGCGTGAACGAGAAGCCCGTCCCGCATTTGGCGCAGAACCCCTCCGTCCGGCTGGGCCGGTCGCCCCGGCTGCGCCCGACCGGCTCGCCGCACGCGCTGCAGTAGCGCTTGTGCTCGGCCACCTCGGGGTTCCTCTTCACCGCCTGCGACGGATTCCGGTAGGGCACCCGGGGGACCTCGACCAGCCCGGCGCCCAGCATCCCGCGCCGTCCCGACGACCGCGACGAGCCCGTCCGCCTGCTGCTCCCGGTCCGGCTGCTCCCCGACGACGCCGACGAACCCGCCGCCGACCACGCCGATCCGGCGCTGACGGCGGGCGGATTACCGCACACGTCGCAGTAGCCGTCCTGCATAGTGCCTGTGCAGCCGGGCTGGCCGCAGGCGTTGGACGGGGCCGCAGCGGCGGCGGGCGGGTTGCCGCAGACGTCGCAGTAGCCGTCCTGCATAGTGCCCGTGCAATCGGGCTGGCCGCAGGTGTTGGACGGGGCCGCAGCGGCGCTTGCGGGCGGGTTGCCGCACACGTCGCAGTAGCCGTCCTGCATGGTCCCCGCGCAGCCGGGCTGGCCGCAGGCGGGGGCCGAGGTGGTGGGTGTGGGCGGCATGCCACATACGACGCAGTAGCCGTCTTGGACGGTTCCTGAGCATCCCGGGGCGGTGCATTGACTCATCAGGTCGGTCCCTTCGCCCGCGATGAGATGGCCTGCTGGTAGCGCGACAGCAGGACCGTGGCCTTCCGCAGATCGCACGGGGACGTCCACAGGACGCCCCGGATCTCCTGGTACATCCCGTGCAGCTCCTCGTCTTCGGCGTGGCCGAGGCGCGCGGCCTTCACCCGATACGCGTCGAGGCGTCCGCGCAGCTCGTCGCGCCGCTCCAGCAGCCCGGTGACCAGGCCCAGTGCGGTGCGCGTCTTCTCCAGGGCGTCCGCCGCCGCGCTTTCCAGGTCCAGGACGCCCTCGGCGAGCCGGTTCCACCGCGCGGCCTGCCGCAGCTCGCGCAGCGCGGACAACCGGTCGTCCAGCGAGGCCGCGAGATCGGGCAGGTCGGGCAGCGAGGGGTCGGCGATCTTCGCCACGACCTGCTCACGGGCGCGGAGCGCCTCGTCCCGCTCCCGCCGGACGTCGGCGATGACCTCCCGCACCCGCCGGACGCGCTCGTCGAACCCCTCGCGGACCTGGACGACCTCGGCCAGAGTCCGCCGCAGCCGCCGCAGGCCGTCGCGGACGGAGGCGAACCGCGAGGTGTCGGACCCGAACGACAGCGGATCGGTGCGGACGGCCCGCGCCAGCTCGTCCAGCTCTCGTTCCAGCCGTGCGAACTCCGGATCGGGGACGTCGAGGGCGGCCACGGCGCGCCGCTCGGCCTCGGCCTCCTCCAGGGCGGTCAGCAGGGCCGACCACACGCCGTCCACGGCCGCGACCATGCGCGCGGCCTCCTCGAACAGCGGAGTCATGCGCTCGACCACGGCCTGGAGGGTCAGCTTCTCGCCGCTGGGGGACGCCAGCAGCGTCCGCCGCTCCAGCGGCACCTCTTCGGCGGGAAGCTCGACCGACGGCCCCGCGAGGAGCCGGGTCAGCTCGGCGAGCTGCGCCTGCCCGGGCTTGGAGTGCCGGGCGCGCAGTTCCTCCGCCGCCCCGAGCGTCCCGCCGTAGAGGTCGAACAGCGTCCACAGCATCGTGATCCGCGACCGCAGTTCGGCCTGTTCACGCTGGGTGCGGCCGGTGAGGGAGGCGCCTTCGAGCATGCGGTGGCCGTCGTGGGCCTCCAGTTCGAGCAGTGAGGCGCCGATGCGCTCGCGCTCCCCGCGCAGCCGTTCCAGGGCGCGGTCGACGTCGTCGCGGGACATCGGCGGTCTCGCCCCGTTCAACGTTGATCCACCCTGCCCCCGTATTTTGCCCGGATTCCCCCGAATCGCGAGTCTTTGGGGAAACAGTGTTCACCATGGGCGGGGCGCTTCTCAAGCGACGAGGTGGTGGCCGTCCGGGGGCTCCAAAATGTCAGTGGTCGAACGTATGATCGAACCATGGCGAACGTTGCGACGCACCACACGACCGCCCTGACCGCCGCGGAGATCGCCGCCCTGGGCCTCTCCCTCGCTCACCTGGGCACGGGCCCCCAGGCCGCCACCGCGCGCCGCGCCCTGCGCACCCTCATCGACCTCGACGCCCACCACGACGAGGTCGTCACCGCCACCCTCGCCACCCTCACCGCACCGCTCGACGCGTCCACCGCCGACCGCGCCCGCGTGGTCGCCGCCGCGATCTCCGACCACCGCGTCGTCCGCCTCTGCTACGGAGACGCCGACGCCAACGTCACCATCCGCGAGGTCGAGCCCGTCACCTGCCTCGTGCACCGCGACCACTGGTTCCTGGTCGGCTGGTGCCGCCTGCGCCGGGGCGTCCGCGCCTTCCGCTTCGACCGCGTCCTCGCCGTCGAGTCCACCGGCATGCCCGCCCGCCCCCGAAACGCCGCCCGCTACCTCCCCTTCCAACCCCGAACCAAGACCGCCGCCTAACCCCAGACCCCCCCCGTCGCCGGTCCGAGCCCGCCCCTGACAAAAGCCGTCGCCGCTGGCCCGGGCCCGCGCCGGACGCGAGCCCGCGTCAGACCCCCAGAGCCGCCGCCTGACCCGAGCCCGCCGCCGCTGACCCCCGACCGACCCCGACCGCGTCCGACCTCTGACCGCGTCCGACAAAAGCCCGTCGCCGCTGGCTCGGGCCCGCGTCTGACACAAGCCCGCTGTTGCTGATTCCAGCCCGCGCCTGGCCCGAGCGTCCGCCTGACACAAGCCCCGTTGCCGCTGGTCCGAGTCCGTGCCGGACGCGAGCCCGCGTCAGACGGAAGCCCGCCGTTGCTGGTGCGAGCCCGCGTCTGGCCCGAGCGCCCGCATGACGCGGGCCCGGTGCCGTTGGGGCGGGCGCGTGCTTGGGCTGAGGTCGTGGGTGGTGCTGGACCGCCGTCCGCTTGGCAGGCCCCTCCTACCTGCCAGGCGGGCGGCTTCCACTTTCGCGCAAAGGTGGGGTCAGTCGCGTCTTGGTCAGGTCACTGGATTGGGGGGAGGTTGTGGCGCACCTTGAAGTCGCCGTGGGTGATGAGGTTGAAGGGGGCGGGTGCGCCCTTGCGGGTGCCGCCGAGGCACGTGGGCACGTCGTCGTGGGGGCTGGAGTTGCCGACCTGGTCGCGGCGGCCGTTGTCCAGGACGGTGAAGGCCATCCGCTTGCCCACCCAGTCCTTGATCGGCGTCGCGGCGGCGGTGATGACGGCGGTCACCGTGGCGACGCTGCCGCCCGCGACGGCGCAGTCCACCTTGGCCTCGTACCAGAGGGTGGCGTTCTGCGCGGTGAAGTGGTGCGTCATCCGCACCTTGCCGCGCGTGCTCGCGGGCGTCGCGTCCGGACCCCAGGTCTTGTACGTGGCGTGCGCGTCGAAGGTGATGCGGACGTCGTCGTCGGGGTAGGCGCCGACGAAGACGCGCGCCGTGCCCGTGACGTCGACCGTTCGCGGGGCGTCCCGCTTCGGTGTTTCCGCGGTGGCTCCCGAGACGCCGAGGCCGAGGGCCGCGACGGTCACGCCGACCACCGCGATGGAGCGAGGGGTGTTCATGAGCTCTCCGAGAGGGTTGGTTGCATGCCCCTCGAATTTCTCGGAACGGCTCCTACGCGGGTTCCCCCGTATGGGGGACCTGCCTCCCCCATGCGGGGGCCTGTCAGCGGCAGAGAGGACGGGGGAGCAGGCGGGTGCTCAGGCCGATGCCGCGTCCCAGGGTTCGGCCGAGGCGGCCCAGGGGAGTGCGGCCGGGGTCGGTGGACTGTTCGGCGCGGAGGGTCTCGATGATGTCCTGGACGGCTTTGGCGGTGAGGTCGCGGACCTCGGCGACGGCCTGGTCGTCGTTCTGGCGTCCCTTCCAGGCGGTGGTGTCGATGGGGCGGCCGAAGCCGTAGTAGAGGCGCTGGGCGCGCGGGATGGGCGTGAGGCCGATGCCTCGGGAGATGGGGAGCATCGCGTCGTCGCGGCGGCCGCGTTCGCCCAGGACGAGGCGGCCCAGGGCGCGGCCGGGCGCCAGCAGCGGGCTGCGGGCGTCCACCAGGGTCGTGAACATCTCCTCGACGCCGACGGTGCCGAAGGGGACGATCGGGCAGCCCGCCTCGACGGCCAGGCGGGCGAAGCCGAGGCGGCCCTCCCACTGGAGGCGGTAGGCCTGGTCGCGGTCGCGGGACGCCTCGCGGGCGCCGCCGGGGAAGACGACGACCATGGCGCCCGAGTCGAGCATCGCGCGGCAGGCGTCGGGGGTGCCGTCGGCCGAGCCGCCCCAGTCCATGATCTTGCGCCAGCCGGGGATCTGCCAGTGGACGCGGTCGGCCAGCGAGCGCACCCAGACGCCGCGGCGCCGGTAGATCTCGAAGAAGATCAACGGGGCGTCGACGACCCCGTAGACGGTGTGGTTGCCCACCAGCAGGGCGGGGCCGTGGTCGGGCAGGTTGTCCAGCCCGTGGAAGACGGGCGAGGTCCACGCGCGCCACGGTTCGAGCGCGAGGTCCGCGGCCCGGATCAGGCGCTCGGGGGGAGGAGTCCACTCGGCTGGGGAAGGCATAGGCGAATGCTAGGCCAGCCTGGACGCACCCCCGGTCGCAGGGTGAACGGCCGCAGCAGAGGAGAGCCCGTGGGTTCCCTCTACCGTTCCCCCTGTGTGAGCCAACGTAGGCGAGCGCCCTACCCGTCCGATCTCCAGTCGCTCACCAAGTTCTCACCAGTCGCTCACCGATCTCCCTGGGAGCTCGATTCGCGCTGGTGAGGCCGATTCCGGGGCGTGGCCGGATCAGGACAGCCGGAGGCCGGTGGCCGGACGCGCTCACCAACTCGCCAGCGTGACAGGAGCCCGAGCCACTACGGTGCTGGTCCTCCAGGGAGGTGGGCACCATGCGGATCACGCTCCTCCATGGCATCCACGCCGTGCGGGACGACGGGACGCCCGTCAAGCTCCAGCCGCGCATGCGCGCCGTCCTTCTCGTGCTGCTGGTCGAGGGCGTGAACGCCCCGGTGTCCGCCGACCGGCTGCTGGAGCTGGTGTGGGGCGAGCAGGCCGACGACAAGCACACCCTGCACAACACGATGAGCAAGCTGCGGGCCCGTTTCGGGCGCGACCGGATCGTCCGCGACCCGGACGTCGACGGCTACCGGTTCGTGGCCGGGCCCGGCACCCACGTCGACCTGTGGGCGTGGTGGCGGCTCCTGGACGTGTGCACGGAGATGTCGCGTTCCGATCCGTACGCGGCGGCCTTCCTGTGGGACCGCGCGCTCGGGCTGTGGTCGCCGAACTCGCTGACCGGCCTGCCCGGGACCATCGCCATGGACGCGCTGTGCCACGGCCTGCGGCGCGAGCGGCTCAAGGCCGTCGAGCAGAAGAGCGAGGTGCGGCTCAGCCTCGGCCGTCACGCGCAGGTCGCCGCCGAGCTGCCCGCGCTGGTCGACCGGCATCCCGAGCGCGAGCACCTGCGCGAGCTGCTGATGGTCGCGCTGTACCGCGAGTCGCGTCCGGCCGAGGCGCGCGAGCTCTACCGGAGGCTGAGCGAGCGGCTGCGCGACGACGGCGGCGCGCAGCCGCTGCACGCGCTCCAGTCGCTGCACGAGAGGATCCACGCCAACGACCCCGCGCTGCTCGACGTGGTTCCGCCCGCGCTGCCCGCCGCCGACCTCGCGGTGATGCGGTCCGGCGCAGACGTCTCGATGCTGTCGACGGCCCGCATGTGGAGCGCCCTGGTGGACGAGGGCCCGGACGGCCCCGACTCCTACACCACCGCGGCCGACCGGGCCGCCGCGCGGTTCGTCCAGGCGATCACGGGGGCCGAGCTCGGCCGGAGGCAGCTGGAGAACCTGCAGTACGGCGACCGGTTCGTCCGCCGCGCCGCCGTCGACCACGGCATCGGGCGCTTCCTCGAACTGGGCGCGCCCGTCCCGTCCGCCCGGTTCAGCCTGCATCGCGGGGCGCGGCTCGCGCGTCAGGGCACGCGGTTCGTCTACGCCAACCCCTCTGGGCCGCTGGCCGACCACGCCCGCGAGCGCCTGCACGGGGTGGAGGGCGTCGACTTCGTCCAGGGCGGGCTCGACGACCCCGAGCGGCTTCTCGCCCAGCCATCGGTGCGCGCGCTGTTCCAGCTCGACCTGCCGCCGGACGAGCGCGAGCCCGTGGCCATCATCGACCGGCACAACCTCAACGTCACCCCCGACTCGCTCGACCCCCGCTCGCTGTACGCGGCGCTGCTGGACGGCCTCGCGCCGGGCAGCATGCTCGCCGTGACCGCGGCGGCGGCCGACTGCCTGTCGACGCAGGTCGCGCGGTACATCGAGGAGGTGCAGCGGGACGCCCCCGAAGACGAGCACCTGGTGCTGCGCGGCCGCGAGCGGCTGGCCGAGATCGTTCCACCCGGGATGGAGGTCCTCCCTCCCGGCGTCGTGGACGCGTTCGACCTGTGGGCGGGGCCCCGCCCGGCCGGACGTCCCGGCGGGTTCAGCCAGTTCGTCGTCGCCGCCATCAAACGCTGACAGCGTGCTTGACGAAAGTAGGGGCGGCGTGAATGACTTGGTCTGCAGCAGAGGGGCCCTTGTCATGACAAGGCAGTGACTTGACGCTTCCCCAGAACGACCACGCCGCCGTGCTCGACCTGGAGGCGCCGAGCGTCGCGCGCATGTACGACTGGCTGCTCGGGGGCAAGGACAACTACGAGTCCGACCGCGTCGCGGTGGCGGATCTCATCCGATGTCTTCCCCAGGCTCCCCGGCTCGCCCGCGCGAACCGCTGGATGATCGCCCGCGCCGTCCGGCACGCCCTGCGCTCCGGCGTCCGCCAGGTCGTCGACATCGGCGGCGGCCTCCCGACCTACCCCAGCGTGCTCGACAGCACCCGCGGCGAAGGGGTCCGTCTCGTCCTGGTCGACCGCGACCCGGTCGTGTCGGCCCACTACCGCGCGCTGATGCCCGGCGACGAGGACGTCCACGTCCTCCAGGCCGACCTGACCGACGCCGTGCCCCGGCTGGACGCCCTGATCGATCCCGCGAGCCCGGTGGCGTACGTGTTCGGCACCGTCCTGCACTACGTTCCGGGCCCGGACGCCGAGCGGATCACCGCCGCGCTGCGCGCCCGGATGGCCCCCGGCAGCCAGCTGGTCATCACCCATGCCACCGTGACGGGCTCGGCGCCGGAAACGCTCCACGCCGTCCGGGAGGTCTACTCCCGCGCCCATGTGCCGCTGGCCTGCCGGTCCGACGAGGAGATCCGCGCCTTCTTCGGCGACCTCACCCTCGTCCCGCCCGGCCTCGTCGACGTCGACCTCTGGCAGGGCACCTGCACCGCTCCACGTGACCCGGGCCTCCGCATCGTCGGCGCCGTGGGAACGCGCTAGCGCCCCGACCGCCGGCGCGACGTCCAGATCCACCGGGCGCCGGGTCCGGCGGTCAGGGCGTGTTCGGTACTCCCCAGGTCTCCTCGACGGCCGCGGCGACGACGGCGGTCACGTCGCGGGTGCGGGCGTAGACCTCGCGCTGGAAGCGGGCGCCGGTGCCCGCCGAGCGGACCCGGTCGAGCATCGCGGCGGCGGCGTCGAAATCGCCCGACCGTTCCAGGGACGGGCGCAGATGGTCCATGAGGCCGTCGAGCACCTCGCTCGCCGGGGCCGGGCGCCGGGTCACCGGGTGGACGAGCGAGTCGCGCAGCCCGGAGCGGCTCGCGCGCCACATCGCCATCCGCAGCAGATCGGTGCGGACGGGGTCGGGCGGCACGCCCGCCCGCCACGCCCGGACGGCGGTGTCGACCAGGGCCCGGACGAGCGCCGCCAGCAGGACGGTGTCGTCGGCGCGCAGGCAGACGTCGGCCACCCTGACCTCCACGGTCGGGTAGCGGCGCGACAGCCGGGCATCGAAGTAGATCATGCCGTCGTCCAGCAGCGTCCCGCTGTCGACCAGGGTCTCGACGGTCTCGCGGTAGACCTTGGCCGACTCGAACAGCTCGGTCGGGCCGCTGGAGGGCCAGCGTCCCCAGACCTGCTGCCGCCAGCTCTCGTACCCGGTGTCGCGGCCCTGCCAGAACGGCGAGTTGGCGCTGAGGGCCAGCAGCGGCGGCAGCCACGGCCGGATCCGGTCGAGGACGGCCACGCCCTCGTCCGGCGACTCGACGTTGACGTGCACGTGGCAGCCGCAGGTCAGTTGCTCGGCCGCCGTCATGGCGTAGGCGTCGGCCATCCGCAGGTAGCGGCTCGACGGCGTCACCGAGGGCCGGACGATCACCGGTGAGGTGGCCAGCGCGGCCACGGCGGCGCCGACCCCGGCCGCCGCCTCGGCCGCGGCGCCCCGCGCCAGGCGGATCTGGGCGGACAGGTCGGCCAGCGAGGCGCAGGGCCGCGTCGCGGTCTCCAGTTGCTCGCGCTTGAGCTCGGTCTCCAGCAGCCCCGCCGTGCCCTCCCCGGCCAGGGGCAGGCCACCGTGCTCGCGCGCGTACTGGATCACGGCTCCCGAAACGGCCAGCGGCGCGCCGTTGCCGGGGCTGACGAGGAGCAGTTCCTCCTCGACGCCGAAGGTCCGGACGTCGTTCTCCACTGAGTGTTCCTGCCCGCGAGGGCCCGGTGTACGTCAGATCTTCAGCATCGCTTCGCCGACGAGGTACTGCACCTCGCTCATCTCGTCGTCGCCGTCCTCGATCTCCCAGAGGGTGTTCTGCAGGACGCGGGCCAGCGTCCATCCCGCCGCCCGTTCGCGGTCGAGGCCGAGCATCTCGGTCATCAGGTCGAACCGGCGCCGGACGGCCCGGTGGACGTCGCCGGACGCCTCGACCTCGTCCCACCGGTTGTGCAGGGCGGGCAGCAGGTCGAATCCGGGGTCTCCGGCCAGCGGCTTGGGGTCGATGGCGACCCAGGGCTCGCGCGTCGAGGCCAGCACGTTCTCGTAGTGCAGGTCCCAGTGCAGGAGGCGGTCGCCGGGCTCGTCGGCCAGCTCGGCCAGGCGCGCGGCGCAGGCCCGTGACAGCTCGCGCTCCTCGTCGTCCACCAGCTTCTCCAGGGCGGCGGGCGCCTCGGCCAGCATGGCGTGCGCGACGTCGCGCAGCGTGCGCAGCTCCGGCGGCGCCGGGTGCTCCACCAGCCGCCCGAGGACGCCGGTCAGGATCGTCAGCGCCTCGGTCTCGTCCGCGACGGTCAGCAGGGTGTGGCCGGGCCGGACGCGCTCCAGGAGCATGGCGCCGTCTTCGGGGGCGTCCTCCAGCAGCCGGACCGCGCCCTGCCCGCCCCAGGCGCGCAGCGCTACGGGCTCGCCCTCGGTCTCGTCGTCCATCAGCTGGAGCTTGAGCATCGCGGACTCGCCGTCCGCGCGCAGCACCGGCAGGATCAGCGAGGCCAGGCCGTTGAGCGGGGCTCCGTCGAGCCGCAGGTCCCACCGTTCCAGGCAGCCGGAGGCCAGTCCGGGGAGCCGCTCGACCCACGCCACGCCCTCGTCGCCGTTGAACTCGGTCTGGGACTCCACCAGCGCGGCCGGGATCTCGATCTTGGTCACATCGCCGGATGGTACCTGTCAGGAGCGTTCCCACCGCACCGAATCGAGTGCCAGCAGAGCGACGTGCAGGGAAACGCACGACTCGACATCGTCCAGGTCGGCCGACAGGACGCGTTCGATGCGGCGCAGCCGCTCATAGAACGCGGGCCGCGACAGATGCGCCTGCTGGGCCGCGACGGCCTTGTTGCGCCCCGACTCCAGGTAGAGCTCCAAGACACGGGTCAGGTCGCTGCCCCGCTGCGCGTCGTACGACAACAGGGGACCCAGCTCCCGTTCGACGAACGTCTGAAGGCGCGTGTCGTCGCGCAGGAGGTGCAGCAAGCCGCGCAGGCGTAGGTCGGGCAGTCGGTACAGGAGCCGGTCGCCCGACGATCGGGACGCGACCGCGGCCACCTGCTCGGCCTCCAGGAACGAGCGGCGGACGTCGCGGATCGACTCCACCACCGAGCCCGCCGCCATCACCGCGTCGCCGCCGCACTGCTTGCGGACGCGGGCGGCGACGTCGTGCAGCGCCGTCTCGGTGTCGGCACGGGCGGGCAGCGACACCAGGACCCCCACCCGGGCTCCGGGACCGCCCTCCTCCAGAAGGCCGACCAGCGCCGCCAGCCGAGCCTCCTTGCAGGCCGCCGACACGGTCTCGGCCAGCGCGGGCAGGGCGACTCCGGGCCCCCGGGGACGCAGGACGACCCCGAGCAGCCGCCGTCCCGACAACGGGACACCGAGTGCGCGCGCACGGGCCGCCGCCTCCTGGGGGTCGGAGTAGGAGTGCGCCAGCAGCCGGGCGATGATCGTCCCGTGGGCCTGCCGCTCGACGCTCTCGGCCTGCCGGTCGAGCAGGCGGCCCAGGGCCAGCGTCGTCGCGGCCCGCTCGATCAGGACGGTCTCCCGGGGGGACGGCTCGGCCTCGCACAGGATGATCAGCCGGCCCCAGTCCTCCCCGCGCGCGCCCACCGTGGTGACCAGCCAGCCGGACGCCTCGTCATAGGCCGTGCGGCGGTCGGGCCGCACCGACCGCGAGCGGTTCTCCCAGGCCGACAGCAGCTCGGCCGGGTCGAGCCCTCCGGCGTCGGCGGCCAGCACCTGGTGCGACAGGTTCTCCAGCACCGCCGGATGGCCCGCCAGCTCGGCGACCCGGCGCACCACCTCGTCGGTCGAGGCTCCCTCGACCGAAAGCTGGGTGAACACCTCGTGCAACTGCTCGGACGCCCGCAGCTCGGCGAACTGATCTTGCAGGATGCGGGCGTGCACCGACTCGGTGATGTCGACGAACACCGGCTCGTGCGCGAAGACGATCACCGGAAGCCCATGCTCCTCCGCCGCCGCCAGCAGGGCGGGCGGCAGCTCCTGCGCGTAACGACGGCCCAGCTCGATCATCAGACCGGTCACGCCGACCTCGGCCAGCTCCCCGATGTAGTCGCGCAGGCTGCCGGGCTCGTCCGGCAGCGCGATGCCCGTGGTGAGCACCAGCTCACCGCCGTGCAGCAGGTGCGCGATATCGGTGACCTCGGCCACGTGGACCCAGCGGATCCGGTTGCCCAGCCGGTCCTTGCCCGCGACGACATGCGGCTGTCCTCGGCGGACCGCCTCAAGCTGGAGCACATCGGCCAGTGTGGGAAGCATTTCCCGCAGGATATCCAGTCACAACCCTCCACCCAGGGACGTCCCCCCACACCCACACTGTCAATGTGCAGGCTTGGTTCCTGACGCTCTGTTGGTAGCCGTGCGGGGGACGGGCCGCCCAGACTTGGGGAATGCCGGAACATTCGAGTTTGCTCGCGCGTCACCGCGCCGTGATGCCTCGCTGGTCGCCGCTGCACTACGAGAACCCCATCGAGATCGTCGGCGGCAAGGGCGCCCGTGTGACCGACGCCGAGGGGACCACCTATCTCGACTTCTTCGTCGGGATCCTCACCAACATGATCGGTTACGACGTGGCCGAGGTGCGGGAGGCGGTGGAGCGGCAGCTCGCCACCGGCATCGTGCACACCTCCGCCGTCTACCTGCTGCGGGGCCAGGTGGAGCTGGCCGAGAAGATCGCCCGGCTCTCCGGCATCCCGGACGCCAAGGTCTTCTTCACCAACTCCGGGACCGAGGCGAACGAGACGGCGCTGCTGCTGGCCGCCTACGCCAGGCGCAGCGACCAGGTGCTGGCCATGCGGCAGAGCTACCACGGCCGCTCGTTCGGGGCCGTGGCCGTGACGGGCAACCGCTCGTGGACGAACCTGTCCTACTCGCCGCTGGACGTCCACTTCCTGCACGGGGGCGACCGCCACCTGCCGCAGTTCACCACGCTCTCGGACGCCGACTACACCACCGCGTGCGTCGAGGATCTGCGGCACGTCCTGGCGACCGTCACGGGCCAGGGCGTCGCGGCCCTGCTGGCCGAGCCCATCCAGGGCGTCGGCGGCTTCACCATGCCCCCGGACGGCTTCTTCGCGGCCTACAAGGAGGTGCTGGACGAGCACGGCATCCTGTTCATCTCCGACGAGGTCCAGACGGGCTGGGGACGCACGGGCCAGAGCTTCTTCGGCATCCACAACCACGGCGTGACGCCCGACATGATGACCTTCGCCAAGGGCCTGGGCAACGGCTTCGCCGTCGGCGGCGTGGTCGCGCGCGGCGACCTGATGGACGGCCCGCACGCCACCGGCGTCTCCACCTTCGGCGGCAACCCGATCTCGATGGCCGCGGCCAACGCGACCCTCGACTACGTCCTGGACAACGATCTCCAGGCCAACGCCGCGCGGCAGGGTGCCGTCCTGCTCGGCGGGCTGCGCGACGCGGTCGCCGACCTGCCGGTGGTGATCGACGTCCGGGGCAAGGGCCTGATGTTCGCGATCGAGCTGACCGACGCCGGGCTGGCCGCCGCGCTGATGGAGGCGACCCGTGAGCGGGGGCTGCTGATCGGCCGGGGCGGGCTGTACGGCAACGTGGTGCGCATGGCACCGCCGCTGAACCTCACCGACGCCGAGGCCGCCGAGGGCCTCGGCATCCTGATCGACTCCGTCCGAGCCGTGAACGAGGCGACCCCATGACCGAACCGAGGGAGATCACGCACTGGATCGGGGGCAAGGCCGTCGCCGGCGCGTCCGGGCGGTACGGCGAGGTGTACGACCCGGCGACCGGCCGGGTCGGCGCGACCGTGGGTCTGGCCTCGCCCGACGAGGTCGACCAGGCGGTCGCCGCGGCCCGCGCCGCCTTCCCCGCCTGGCGCGACGCCTCGCTGACCCAGCGCGCCCGGGTGCTGTTCGCCTTCCGCGAGCTGGTGGCGGCCCACGCGGGCGAGCTGGCGCGGCTGATCTCGTCCGAGCACGGCAAGGTCGTCTCGGACGCGGCGGGCGAGGTGGCGCGCGGGCTCGAGGTCGTCGAGTTCGCCTGCGGCGTCCCGCACCTGCTCAAGGGCGGGTTCTCCGAGAACGTGTCGTCGCGCGTGGACGCCTACTCCATCCTCCAGCCGCTCGGCGTCGTCGCGGGGATCACCCCGTTCAACTTCCCGGCCATGGTGCCGATGTGGATGTTCCCGGTGGCGATCGCGTGCGGCAACGCGTTCGTGCTCAAGCCGTCGGAGAAGGACCCCTCGGCCTCGCTGCGGCTGGCCGAGTTGTGGGCCGAGGCCGGGCTGCCCGACGGGGTCTTCAACGTCCTGCAGGGCGACCGGGTCGCCGTGGACGGCCTGCTGAACCACCCCGACGTCAAGGCGGTCAGCTTCGTCGGCTCGACGCCCGTCGCCCGCCACATCTACGAGACGGCCGCGCGCAACGGCAAGCGCGTCCAGGCGCTCGGCGGGGCCAAGAACCACATGGTCGTCCTGCCGGACGCCGATCTCGACCTGGCCGCCGACGCCGCGGTGTCGGCCGGGTTCGGGTCGGCGGGGGAGCGCTGCATGGCGATCTCCGTGGTGGTCGCGGTCGACCCGGTGGGGGACGACCTGCTCGACCGCGTCCGCGCGCGTGTGGCCGAACTCAAGGTCGGCCCCGGCGACGACCCCCGGGCCGAGATGGGTCCGCTGGTGACCCGCGAGCACCGCGACAAGGTCGTCTCCTACCTGGACGGCGGCGTCGCCCAGGGTGCCACGCTCGCCGTCGACGGGCGCGAGACGCCGGTGCTGGGCGACCCCGGCGAGGGGTTCTGGCTGGGCCCGACCGTCCTCGACCACGTGACGCCCGAGATGGACGCCTACAGGGACGAGATCTTCGGACCGGTGCTGTCGGTCGTGCGCGTCGCGTCCTACGAGGAGGCACTGGAGCTGATCAGCGCCAACCCGTATGGCAATGGCACCGCCATCTTCACCAATGACGGGGGCGCGGCCCGCCGCTTCCAGAACGAGGTGGAGGTCGGCATGGTCGGCATCAATGTGCCGATCCCGGTGCCGATGGCCTATTACTCCTTCGGCGGCTGGAAGGAGTCACTGTTCGGCGACAGCCACGCCCACGGCACCGAGGGCGTCCACTTCTACACCCGTACCAAGGCCGTCACTTCTCGGTGGCTTGATCCTTCTCACGGCGGAGTGAACCTCGGATTCCCGACAAACGGCTGAGCGGCAGCCGGGTGAAGCCGGTGAGGGCGAGTCCGGCGGCGAGGCACGCGAACGGGATCGTCGGGACGACGTACCGGTAGTCGAAGTCGGCGCTGGCGATCGGGAACACCAGCAGCGTCGCCGCCGTCGCCCACACCAGCAGCAGGCCGCGCCTGTTGCGCGCCACCAGGATGCCCAGGCCGCCGATCACGAAGAGCACGCCCAGCGCCGGACCCGGCAGGTAGACGTTCTCCTGGTAGGTGATCATCCGGCTGGACCAGGGCTTCTCGACGCGGCTGGGCCGGTCGGTGCGGCCGTAGGTCATGGCGTCCGACATCGCGGTGCCGCCGCCCGCCCATGACTTGCCCGCGGGGAAGATCTGCGGGTGGTCGGGGAAGTGGTACAGCGACTCGGTGTTGGCGGTCGGGACGGGGAAGCGGTTCGGGCTGAACGCCTTGCCGACCCCGTCGGCCACGGTCGCGGCGTAGTCGTCCGGCTGGGCGAGGATCGCGCGGATCGCGAAGTCGCGCAGGACCTTGTTGGCCAGCGGCGAGGTGACGTTGTCGTACACCTTGCGCGGCGGGATGTCGTTGCGCCAGATCAGATGGCCGGGCGGATCGTTCTCCGCCTTGATCGCCGGATCGAGGCACAGCGGCCGCTCGTGGTAGGGCGGCTTGATCTTCTCGCAGTCGGCGAAGGAGGAGGTGCGGCCCCACAGGAACAGCCCGTCGCTGCGGGTCAGCCCGTAGGAGCCCATGTGCGACTCGAACCAGATCGCGTAGGAGACCACGGGTATCGCCGCCGCGACCCCGAACGAGAGCGCCGCGCGCCAGCCCTTGCGGCGCAGCAGCAGGCACACGAGCACCAGCGGGATCAGCGGAGCCCCCGCCGACCTCACCAGCACGGCGTAGCCGAGCAGCACCCCGGCCGCCGCCGCGGCCCACCAGAACGGCCCGTCCGAGCGCCACAGCAGCAGCGTCACGGCCGCCGCGATGCAGAAGGTGAACAGCGCCTCCGACATCAGCAGGTGTTCCAGCTCGATGGTGTAGGCGTCGAACAGGATCGGCAAGGTCACCACGGCCGCCAGCCACCCGGGGAGCCGGGCGCGTCTCAGCAGCGCGTACACCATGACCGCGATCGACAGCCCCATCAGGTGCTGGACGACCGCGATCGCGGTGTAGCTGTGCAGCGGCCCCATCACGTCGAGCATGAAGGAGTACCCGAGCGACTTGCTGGGCGACGGGTTCACCCGCAGGGCGCGCCCGATGTAGAAGTACGAGTCGCCGGTGAACCACAGGACGCCGGGATAGCCCTGGACGGTGCCCCAGCGCAGGAACGTCCCGCCGGCGAGCGCGATGAGGAAGACCACGTGGGTCAGCAGGAAGGCGCCGGTGGAGCGCAGGACGGCCCGCGGGCTCGGTGGCCGGGGCAGGCGGCGCGCGGGACGGTTCGCCCACAGGGCGATGGACCGCTCGCGCAGGCCGGGTCGGATAGCGGTGTCTTCGGTCACAGGGAAGATCACATTAGGGGCGGTGGATGACGCGGAGGTGAACACGACATGGCGTGCGGTGAGAGACCGCCGCCGGTGCGTGAGAAAGGGCAGGTCCGGCGCCATGATAATTTCTGCCGCCCGGATATTTTCGTCGTCAATTTCCGTCCCAAGGGCCCCGACAAATAATAGCTACAAGTGTTGACTCACTCTGTGGCGGGCGACACAATCTGAATGTCTCAATTAATTGGGACGAATTGCTAAAAGTCGGAAGTCCGGAGTCGTAACCGGAAACGGGGTCGGAGCGCAGGGAGCCGCGCAATGGCTGACGACCATGCCGCCGAGGTCGAGGCGCTCGGCCGGCGTTACCCCGGCTGGGCCATCTGGTTCGGCCGGTGCACCCGCCGCTGGTGGGCCCTGCCGCCCAGCGACCGCGACATCGGCGACTTCGTCGAGGCGGAGACCCCGCAGCGGCTCATCGCCAGGATAGAGGTGATCCAGCACGCCGCCGACCTCAGGCAACCGCTGATTCACAACGGCCCCAGGCCGTCCCATGGCCCCCGGCAGGACGCGCGGCGCCCCTCGAATCTCCTCCGTCTCGAGGGAGTCACACCGTCGCCGTTCCACCGGGTTCCGGCGATCGCGTGGCCAGGCAGCACTGCAAGGTGATCCGCTGTTCCCCAACCTCGCCACGCCCGCCGGTGCCGCCACGGTCCCGGGAAGACAGAGCCCGCGCCATATCCCTCTCCAGCAACCTCCGTATGTGGCGCGGACGCCAGCACCCACTGTCTTCCCGGCCGTGGCGGTCTTTCTTTTCAGATAAGCGCGAATGGAGTGCTCGGGCGGCCGTAAATCAGTGACATCGGCCGCCCGTCGTTCTTTTTGTAAATACGCGCGCCGTTCCGGGTAATCCGGAGTGATTCTCTGCCGAATGCCGCCGATCCGCTCGCGCCGACCCGTTGCGGAACGGTGAACGACCTTCCGTCCCGGCCGGTTCGCGGTGAACGTCCGCTCCCCGCCACCCCGCGGTGCCGGAGACGCTACGCTGCGCCGACGGGGTAGTCGGGACGTGAGCGGGAGCGACATGAGGCTGAGAGCCGGGCGGCTGGTCTCGGCGGTGACCATCGCCGCGGCGGCCGCGACGCTGGCCGCGTGCAGCGGCGAAGACCAGCCCAAGGGCACGGCCCAGGTGGCCAACACGCTGGGGCCGGGCGAGGGCGCCCTCAACCTAGTGACGATGACGGGCTACCTCGAGAACGGCGGCAGCGACCCCCGCGTCGACTGGGTCACCCCGTTCGAGGACCGCACGGGCTGCAAGGTCGGCTGGAAGATCGCCAAGAACGCCCAAGAGATGACCGACATCATGCAGAACAAGGGCCGCCGCTACGACGGGGTCTCCGCCCCGCCCGAGGTGGCCGGCCAGCTGGTGTCCACCAAGCACATCACCCCGGTCAACACCGACCTCGTCGACGGGTACAAGAAGCTCGACCCCAAGCTGCGCGGCCTGCTCAAGCGCGACGGCAAGATCTACGGCGTGCCCTACGTCTGGGGCTCGAACCTGCTGATGTCCGACTCGCGCGCCGTCCAGCCCGCCCCCACCAAGTGGGCCGCGCTGTTCGACCCCGACCAGGCCAAGAAATACTCCGGGCGCATCGTCATGCGCGACAGCCCCATGGTCATCGCCGAGGCGGCCCTCTACCTGAAGAACAAGGACCGCAAGCTCAAGATCACCGACCCGTACTCCCTCACCCGCAAGCAGCTGGACGCCGCCACCCGCGTCCTGGTCAAGCAGCGCCCCCACGTCAAGAAGTACTGGGACCTGCCCGCCGACGCGGTCGGCGAGTTCGCCGGAGGATCGGCCACCCCCGGCTCGACCGCGGGACAGGCCGTCCTCGGCCAGGCATGGCCGTACCAGGTCGACGTGCTGACCCGCGCGGGCAAGCCCGTCCAGGGCAGCGCCGCCCAGGAGGGCACCACCGGGTGGATGGACGCCTGGATGATCGGCGCGCGTGCGCAGCACCCCAACTGCATGTACCAGTGGCTCCAGTGGACGGCGTCGCCGGACGTCCAGCAGCAGGTCGCCGAGTGGTCGGGCGTCGCGCCCGCCAACCCCCAGACCTGCTCGGGCGACCGCCGCAAGGCCGCGTTCTGCAACGCCTACCGCATCGGCGACCGCGACCACATCGAGAAGATCATCTTCGCCCACACCCCGCTCAGGTCGTGCGGAGGCGGCGGCTCCCAGAGCGACCGCCGCGACTGCACCGACTACGCCGAGTGGGTCAAGGCATGGACCGAGGCCACCAAGAAGGTCTCGAAGTAGAAGAGGCTTGGGGATCTCTCCGGCGTGCCCGACCGCCCCCAGTCGGGCACGCCTGTCGGGTGGTCCCGGGCTTCCCCCCGAAGGCCCGGGTCACCCTCCACATGGAGAGATCTCCCCGACGGCGGTCTTACCTCAAGGCCGCCGTCCCGCCAGGACCGGCGCGGTGACCCGGTCCGTGGCGCTGGTGATCGTCGAAGCCTCGGGGCTCCTGCGCCCCCGGGGAACCGGCAGGGCGGGTGCGCAATCGGCGCACGCGAACACCCCTGGACCGTCCGGCAGAATGCCGACGCGCACTCGGGGCCGTGGCCACCTCTTGTGACACACGACACAGGCGTCGCCGTGGCGCTGCGCGTCACTGAGCGGGCTGGGATCGAACTTCAGCTCGCCGTTGCGGTCCATTGCTCACCCCCCGATTAGGCGGCCTTCGACGTCACGTGATTCCTTTATAGGCCGGGATGAGTGATGATCCTGTTACTCACGGTGCAAGGGTGGGCAAAGTTCGGCCAGTTCACGCCCGGCGCGGACGTGTCGGCTGGTGGTCGGGGGTGCCGGCCGGTATCGCCTCAGGCCGTCCGGGCGCGCTCGTACAGGCGGCGGACGGCGTCGCCGAAGCGCGGGCCGTAGAGCGTCCCGCCGTCGTTGGCGTACTTGAAGCTGCTGACCGACGCGACGGTGCCGCCGCCCGTGGACGGGTCGAAACCGGTCAGCCAGGGGCCGCCGCTGGAGCCCCGTGTCATGTCGCAGCGCAGCCCCCGTCCCGCCGTCGCCGCGTTCGGGTCGCGTGCCGGACGGCCGTCGCAGTAGGCCAGGCGCTCGCCGTTATACGGCGCCGCGGACGGGTAGCCGAACGCGTGCGCCGGCTGCCCGTCCGGCCCGCCGAACGTGATCGGGAGCCCGCCGACGGCGTCCACCACATGCCGCCCGTCGGCGGGGGAAAGCGCCACGAACGCGACGTCGAAGTCACCGTTGCCGTCACGCGTCCACTGGTCAGGGGCGAATATCCGCCGCGCCGTGAACCCGCCATAGGGGCTGGCTCCGTCCCGGTACCCGGGGACGAAGATCCAGTTCTCCGCCCACCCTTGCCCCGGGGGCTTGACGCAGTGCGCGGCGGTGACGACCACGTCCCGATTGGCGCTGCGCACGGTGCCCGCCGAGCACAGCGAGTCGCGTCCCCCGATCGTGAAGAACACCTTGCCCGTCGTCCGCGCCACCACCCCGCCCCCCGTCCACAAAGCCCCGCCAGAAGCCCCCGCTCGCGCTCCTGACGTCCGTGTAGCCCTCAGACGCCTTTCACTTCGAGCGGCCGGCTCAGCCTCCGCCACGCCGCGGCGTGCCCTCATCCAGGCGGCCCGCTCAGCGTGCGTCACGGTCGGCTTGGCGGTGCGTTCGGCGGCGCGCATGCGTCCCGGGGTCCAGTAGCGGCGGACGGCGTCCGGGGAAGTGAGGACGGCGCGGGCCGCGAGGTCGGGCGCGGCGGGCGGCGGGCTCCCCGGCTCGGGAGCCAGTGCGCCGGCCGCCGCGCCCGTGGCGAGCGTCGTGGCGATCACGGGGACGAGCGTGCGTCTGCGCATGCCCTGCAGTGTCCTGCACGTCCCGTGGTCGGGTGCTGACTTCGCGTGAAAACGCCTAGCCGGCCGCTTGGTTGTAGACGCTCTGGGCGTCGGCTCCGAAGTAGGGGCCGAACATGTAGTTGGGCAGGAAGTTGTACTTGAAGCTGTTGACCGAGTTCTGGATGCCGGTGCCGTCGGCCTCGTTGAAGGTGAGGAACCACGGGCCGCCGCTCGATCCGCCGGTCATGTTGCAGTTCATCCCGATCCCGCGGCTCAGCAGGAAGTCGTTGATGACGGTGCCGCTGCAGTAGATGAGCTTCGAACCGTCGTAGGGGGCGGCGGCCGGGTACCCGAAGGCGTACATGCGCTGGCCGCGCGGCTGGTTGAACGCGATTCCCTGGCCGCCGACGACGTCGGTCAGCCTCTTGCCGTCCAGCGGGTTGACGATCGCGGCTCCGACGTCGTAGTTGATGTCCTCGCTGGCGGCCCACTGGGTGGTGGCGAGGGTCTTGCTCGCCGTCCAGGTGCCGTGGGGGCGCTCGCCGTTGTTGTAGCCAGGGACGAACACCCAGTCCTTGTGCCAGGCGCCCTCCAGCTTGACGCAGTGCCCGGCGGTCATGACGGCGCTCTTGTTCGCGCTGGTCACGGCGTCGCCGGAGCAGGACGCCGTCCGGCCCTGGTAGGAGAAGAACACGCGTCCGGCGGTGCGGGTGACCTTGCCGCCGCCGGTCCAGGCCGAGCCGCCGTTGGGGAACGACTTGATCTCGGCCGGGGGGAAGATCTTCGCGAGGCCCGCGCGGACGTCCTTGGGGACGAACGTCCGCGGCTTGAAGAGCCGTTCCATGGGTGTGGCCGACCGCATGCGCTCCTTGGTCCAGAAGCGCAGGACGCGCTGCTGGTCGGCGGCCTTGGCGGCCTGGACGCGGGCCGACGGCGACGCGGGAGCGGCCTGGGCCGGGACCGCGGCCACCAGCGGGGCGGTCAGGGAAACTCCGGCGAGCGCTGTGAGGGTGAGGATCCGGCGGGGGGAGCGTTTCATGTGGTCTCCGTCTGTAGGGGGTGGGAGACATGCACGCGTGTGCGGTTGTGAGCGGACGGTAATTTCGGTAAGTAGGGGCTGACTAGTGGCATAACTGAACAAACACCCTCTTTCTCATTCGCAGGTTTGGGTGTTTCCGCAGGTGGAGGTCCGGATCGCCGGGCTGCACGCGCCGCTGACCGGGCATGGCCGACAATGGGGGGCGTGATGCCTTCCTCAGCTCCCCCTCCTGCCGACGGCCCGCGCGACGTGGTCATCCTGGGCTCCACCGGGTCGATCGGGACCCAGGCGCTCGACGTCGTCCGCCGCAATCCCGGCCGCTTCCGGGTGACCGGCCTGGCCGCCGGGGGAGGCCGGGTCGACCTGCTGGCCGCGCAGGCCCTGGAGTTCCGGCCGGAGGTCGTCGCGGTGGCCAGGGCGTCCGCCGCCCAGGACCTCCAGCTGGCCTTCTACGCCGAGGCCAAGCGGCGGGGCTTCGCCTCGGGCGACCACTCCATCCCCAAGATCGTCGCGGGCCCTGACGCGGTCGCCGAGGTCGCGGCCTGGCGGTGCGACGTGGTGCTCAACGGCGTCACCGGGGCGCTCGGGCTGGCCTCCACGCTGGCCGCGCTGGACGCGGGCCGCACGCTCGCCCTGGCCAACAAGGAGTCGCTGATCGTCGGCGGGCCGCTGGTCAAGGCCCGGGCGCGGCCCGGCCAGATCAT
Source organism: Spirillospora sp. CA-294931 (assembly GCF_050946795.1). GTDB lineage: Bacteria > Actinomycetota > Actinomycetes > Streptosporangiales > Streptosporangiaceae > Spirillospora. The sequence goes on along the minus strand of NZ_CP192006.1, from coordinate 6,728,343 downwards.
CGCGGTCGACTCCGAGCACTCGGCGCTGGCCCAGTGCCTGCGCGGCGGCAGCGCCGCCGAGGTCCGGCGGCTGGTGCTGACCGCCAGCGGCGGCCCGTTCCGCGGCCGGAGCAGGGCCGAGCTCGGTGACGTCACCCCCGAGCAGGCCATGGCCCACCCCACCTGGGACATGGGCCCGGTCATCACGATCAACTCCGCCACGCTGGTCAACAAGGGGCTGGAGGTCATCGAGGCGCATCTGCTCTTCGACGTCCCGTTCGACCGCATCGAGGTGATGGTCCACCCGCAGTCGGTGATCCACTCGATGGTGGAGTTCTGCGACGGGTCCACCCTCGCCCAGGCCAGCCCGCCCGACATGCGGCTGCCGATCGCGCTCGGCCTCGACTGGCCGCACCGGGTGCCGGACGCGGCGGCGGGCGTCGACTGGACCAAGGCGCACACCTGGGAGCTGTTCCCGCTGGACGACGAGGCGTTCCCGGCGGTGGCGCTCGCGGCCCGCGTCGGCGAGATGGGCGGGACGGCCCCCGCGGTCTACAACGCCGCCAACGAGGAGTGCGTGGAGGCGTTCCGCTCGGGGCGGCTGCCGTTCCTCGGCATCGTCGACACCGTCGCGCGCGTTGTCGACGATCATGGCGATGGGACGACACGTGAGCCAACTCTCGACGACGTTCTCGCGGCCGACTCCTGGGCCCGGATCCGCGCCCGGGAACTGACCGGCCTGGGCTGATCTTTCGGGCTGACCGGAACGCCTACTTGCTGTAGTCGGACGGTCACACTATTGGCGGCCGTTCGACGTCACGCCATATCTCCGCGCCGCTTAGGGTGGGAGAAGTCCGGCGAACCCGGGGTGAAGCGAGGTCGCCGTGGGCTCTTCGAGGGATCTGGGGTCGATCCCGGAAGAGCAGGGTCAGCAATAGGGAGAGGGATGAGCGTTTCACTCGGTATTCCTACGGTCCGCGGCGAGGGCGCGACGGCGCCGCGGCCGGTCGCCCCGCGCCGCGCGTCACGGCAGATCATGGTCGGCAGCGTGCCGGTGGGCGGTGACGCCCCGGTGTCGGTGCAGTCGATGACCACCACGCTCACCGCCGACATCAACTCCACGCTCCAGCAGATCGCCGAGCTCACCGCGTCCGGCTGCCAGATCGTCCGGGTGGCGGTCCCCTCGCAGGACGACGCCGAGGCGCTGCCCGCGATCGCGCGCAAGTCGCCGATCCCGGTGATCGCCGACATCCACTTCCAGCCCAAGTACGTCTTCGCCGCGATCGACGCGGGCTGCGCGGCGGTGCGGGTGAACCCGGGCAACATCAAGAAGTTCGACGACAAGGTCGGCGAGATCGCGCGCGCCGCCAAGGACGCGGGCGTGCCCATCCGCATCGGCGTCAACGCCGGGTCGCTCGACAAGCGCCTGCTGGAGAAGTACGGCAAGGCCACGCCCGAGGCCATGGTCGAGTCCGCGCTGTGGGAGTGCTCGCTGTTCGAGGAGCACGACTTCCGCGACATCAAGATCTCGGTCAAGCACAACGACCCGGTCGTGATGATCGAGGCGTACCGGCAGCTGGCCGCCGCCTGCGACTACCCCCTGCACCTGGGCGTGACCGAGGCCGGGCCCGCCTTCCAGGGCACGATCAAGTCGTCGGTGGCGTTCGGCGCGCTGCTCGCCCAGGGCATCGGCGACACGATCCGGGTGTCCCTGTCGGCCCCGCCCGTCGAAGAGGTCAAGGTCGGCAACCAGATCCTGGAGTCGCTCGGGCTGCGCCAGCGCGGTCTGGAGATCGTGTCGTGCCCGTCCTGCGGCCGTGCCCAGGTCGACGTCTACACGCTGGCCGAGCAGGTCACCGCCGGTCTCAAGGACTTCCCCGTCCCGCTGCGCGTGGCGGTCATGGGCTGCGTCGTCAACGGCCCGGGTGAGGCCCGCGAGGCCGACCTCGGCGTGGCGTCCGGCAACGGCAAGGGCCAGATCTTCGTCAAGGGCGAGGTGGTCAAGACCGTGCCCGAGGCGCAGATCGTCGAGACCCTCATCGAGGAGGCGATGCGCATCGCCGAGGAGATGGGCATCGAGATCGACGAGGACGGCACCGTGAGCGGCCCCGGCGCCGAGGTCGTCGTGGGCTAGGCCCCCCACCGCACGTCAGAGCCCCCGGGTGATCCCGGGGGCTCTTTTGTGACCGAGATCACAAGCTTACAGATACCTATACTTTCCATTACGAACCGGACTCTTTCCTCACGCGATTCCGGTTCGTATATGTCCCTTTTGCCACACTTCGGGCTACCCAACGGGAGCCGGGCTCATCGACGAGTCCGTGCATCGAGGAGTAGTCCGTGAAGAGACTTGTCATCGTCGCCGCGGCGACCAGCCTGGGCGTCGCCGGGCTGGGTGCCGCGGGCTTCGCCTCGGCGGGCAAGACCGCCGACGCCACCTCCGTGGCCGCGACGTCAACCGCCGCCCTTGACTGGCACGCCTGTAAGAAGGACCTCGTCGACGCGATCGCCGCGTACGACGCGCTCGGCCCCGTCAAGGTGTCGAAGATCGTCCAGTGTGCCGAGCTCCAGGTTCCCCTGGACCACGCGAAGCCGGACGGGCAGAAGATCACTCTTCAGCTCACCAAGACCCCCAAGCAGGGCTCGGGTCCCGCCAAGGGTGACATCGTCGTCAACCCCGGCGGCCCGGGTGGCGCCGGCGCCCCCTTCGGCGCGCGCGTGTACGCCCAGAACTCGCCCGCCATGCAGGCCGCCTACAACGTCATCGGCTTCGACCCCCGCGGCGTCGGCCGCAGCGTCCCGGCCCTGAGCTGCGACAAGAACTACACCAACGCGCCCCGCCCGTCGTACGGCGAGGGCGACGCCAAGTCGGTGGAGACCTGGCTCAAGCTCTCCAAGGGCTACGCCGAGTCCTGCAAGAAGGCCGACAAGATCGGTCTGCTGAACCACCTCAAGACCACGGACTCCGCCAAGGACCTGGAGCTCATCCGCCAGGCCCTGGGCAGCCCCAAGCTCGACTACTACGGCGCGTCCTACGGCACCTTCCTCGGCGCCAACTACGCCGCGCTCTACCCCAAGAACGTCGGCAAGATGGTCTTCGACGGTGTCGTCGGCCCCAAGGACGCCTGGTACGACGCCAACCTGAACCAGGACGTCGCGTTCGACAAGAACCTGGAGTACTACTTCGGGTGGATCGCCCGTAACAACGCCACCTACGGCCTGGGCACGTCCCAGCGCGCGGTCAGCAAGTTCTTCTACGACCTGCGCAAGACGCTGGAGACCAAGCCGGTCTACGGCAAGGACGTCGCCGTCGGCCCGGTCGAGCTCACCGACAACATCCAGACCGCCGGCTACCGCCGCAGCGCCGCCGTCTGGAGCGGGTTCGCCAAGGGCCTGTCCGCCTACAAGAAGGGCGACCTCGCCACCTTCGCCGACACCTTCGGCGTCCAGACCAAGGGCGGCTCGGACGACAACGGCTACGCCATCTACAGCGGCGTCCAGTGCACCGACGTGCAGTGGCCGCTGGACTGGAAGAAGTGGCAGCGCGACAACGACCGCCTCCACAAGAAGCACCCGTTCCTGACCTGGGGCAACGCCTGGTACAACACCCCGTGCCTCACCTGGCCCGCCAAGGCTGGCAAGCCCCTCGACATCGAGCGCGTCAAGGACCTGCCCAAGAACGTCCTGATGTTCCAGAGCACCGCCGACGCCGCCACCCCGTATGCGGGCGCCAAGCAGATGCACCGCATCTTCAAGGGCTCGCGCCTGGTCATCCAGGACGGTGACCGCACCCACTGCATCGTCCACCGCGGTTCCGCGGCCGTCGACGCGTACTTCGACAACTACTTCCTCAAGGGCGAACTGCCCGAGCAGAGCCGCGTCCACGTCCCGCAGCTCGGCGACCCCAAGCCCCTGGCGTCCATAGCCGCCAAGACGGCCAAGGCCGCCGCCGAGTAACTCCACGCACAACCGCCTGACCGTAGGCACCGAGGGGCCCCAGATCACCGATCCGGGGCCCCTCACCCATCCCACCCCACACGTCAGCCCCGCAGTCCGCGCCCCACCTCCCGCACGCGCCCAGTGCGCCTGATGCGTGTGGCCCTGCGCTCACCCTGTGCGCCCGCCTAAACGCGTGGCCCCCTGCTCCCCTCGCGCGTTCGTCTTGTGCGCGTGGGCTTGCGTTCACCCCGGAGGGGGGTGGGTTCGTGTGGTGTGGGCGGCGCGCGGAGCGTGCCGCCCACACCACACGAAGTGGTTTGTTCCTGGGAATTTGTCACGATTTCGCAACCTCTGGGCGGAGCCCCTGCCGCCATATCGGTCGGAACCGACACAATCTTCACTCATCACACTGACACATCTGACCGGGCCGAGCCGTGCCGCGTGCGGCATGTGGGCGCCGGCGATCTAGGGGGTTTGGTGAAGAGGCTCGTACTCATCACGGCCGCCGCCGCGTTGGGGGTGGGCGGCACGGCCGTCGCCGTCTCCGCAGGCGTGGGGACGGAGACGTCGGTCCAGCCCGTCGCGGCGGCGACCGGGGGGATCACCTGGGGCAAGTGCAAGGTCACCGGCCCCAATGACCCGATGAACAAGGCCGAGTGCGGCAACCTTCAGGTGCCGCTCGACTACAGCAAGCCCAAGGGCAAGAAGATCGCGATCGCGGTCTCGCGCTTCAAGGCCACCGACCGCAAGAACTACCAGGGCGCGCTGCTGATCAACCCGGGCGGGCCGGGCGGTCAGGGGCTGCGTTACTCGGCGGCCATGCCGCGCTGGTTCGAGAGCCTGGGCTACGGCAAGGTCGCGGCCAAGTACGACTTCATCGGGTTCGACCCGCGCGGGGTCGGCTCCAGCCAGCCCGCGGTGAGCTGTGACCCCAAGTACAGCGACCCCATCCGCCGTCCTTACGTGCCCAAGTCGGCCAAGGACGAGAAGTGGTGGCTGGCCAAGTCCAAGAAGTACGCGCAGGACTGCACCAAGAAGTTCGGCTGGCTGCTCCCGCACCTGCGGACCACGGACGTGGCCAAGGACATGGACGGCATCCGCCGCGCGCTGGGCCAGAAGCAGATCAACTACTACGGCTTCTCGTACGGCACCTACCTGGGCGCCACCTACGCGACGATGTTCCCCAAGAACGTCCGCCGCCTGGTGTTCGACGGCAACGTCAACTCCAAGACCGTCTGGTACGACAGCCAGCTCGAGCAGGACAAGGCGTTCGAGCGCAACATCAAGCTGTGGTTCGGCTGGATCGCCAAGTACGACTCGCTCTACAAGCTCGGCAAGACGGCCAAGGCCGTCGAGGCCAACTACTACAAGATCCACGCCGCGGCGGCCAAGAGCCCGATCGGCGGCAAGATCGGGTCGGCCGAGCTCGACGACATCGTGCTGAGCGCCGGGTACAACACCGGCTACTACATCCCGTTCGCGCAGGCGCTCTCCGACTGGGCCACCAAGAAGGACCCCAAGGGCCTGCTGGAGAACCTCAGCGAGGGCGGCGGTGACAACGGCTTCGCCGTCTACAACGGTGTCCAGGGCGCGGACGCCAAGTGGCCGCGGGACTGGAACAAGTGGCGCAAGGACGCCGCCAAGCTCTACAAGCAGGGCTACCGCTTCAACACCTGGAGCAACGTCTGGTACAACGCCCCGGTGCTGTACTGGCCGGTCAAGGGCGGCCCCGCCTACAAGCTCGGCAGCAAGAAGACGCCGAACTTCCTGGTCGTCCAGTCGACGCTGGACGGCGCCACCCCGGTGGCCGGCGGGTACCAGATGCACAAGCTGTTCCCGTCGTCGCGCCTGGTGCTGGAGGAGGGTGGCAAGACCCACTCCAACACGCTCAACGGCAACAAGTGCCTGGACGACAAGGTCGCGACCTACCTTGACACCGGCGCGCTGCCCGCGAGCCGTCCGGGCGCCGACGCCAAGTGCGACGCGCTCCCGGCGCTGAACGACCCCGACCCGAACCAGCAGGCGCGGATCGCCTCCACGCGGGCCGGTAAGGACATTCAGGTCGGACGCCCGTAGGCGCGTCCCTCGTCTGCCGAGCCGCGGCGGGCGCCGTCCATCTCCCGGGTGGACGGCGTCCCGTTGCGGCTCGGCGCGTTTTGCGGGAGAAACGCGGTAATCGCGGGTCGGGGGCCACGGGCCGCCTTCGCCGATAGAAATCGAGGGTGCTGAAGCCCGCAGGAAAGAGCGCCGCCGCTGCCGTCGTCGCGGCCGCCTTGACCGGTTCCGTCGCCGCCGCGATCCCCGCGCGCGCGGCCGCCCCAGCCCCGGAGCGCAGGCCGGAGGCGACGATCTCCTGGAAGGCGTGCGCGAAGAAGGCCGGAGGCCGCCTGCACGGCCTGGAGTGCGGGTCCCTGCGGGTTCCGCTCGACTACGGCCGCCCGGACGGCGAGAAGATCACCCTGGCGCTCTCGCGGGCGAAGCACACCTCGTCCGCCGCCAAGTACCAGGGGGCGGTGCTGCTCAACCGCGGCGGCCCGGGGGCGGACGGGCTCGACATGCCCTCGATGTTCAGCCGGGGGCTCCCCGCGAGTGTGGCGTCGACCTACGACTGGATCGGCTTCGACCCGCGCGGCGTGGGCGCGAGCAGGCCCGCGCTGGTCTGCGACAAGAGCTACCAGGACCCGGGCGGCCCCAAGCCCGACACCATCCCCGCCTCGGAGGCGGAAGAGGACGCCTGGAAGCGCAAAGCGCGCGCGTACGCCGACGACTGCCAGAAGCGCTACGGCAAGATGCTCCCGCACATGGGCACGGCCGACTGGGCCCGCGACATGGACGCCATCAGGGCCGCCCTGGGGGAGCGCAAGCTCAACTTCTTCGGTTACTCCTACGGCACCTACCTCGGCGCCGTCTACGCGACCATGTACCCGTTGCGCGTCCGCCGCATGGCGCTCGACAGCGTGGCCCGTCCCAGCGGGGTCTGGTACGAGAACAACCTCGACCAGAACGTGGCGTTCGAGAAGAGGATCGGGCAGTACTTCACCTGGATCGCCCGCTACAACAAGACCTACCGGCTCGGCTCCACCCGGGCGGCGGTGGCGGCGTCCTACGCCAAGGCCCGCGCCCAGCTGAAGGCCAAGCCCGCCAAGGGACGCGTGGGCGCCTACGAACTGGACGACATCTTCCTCGCCGACGGCTACGGCGACTACACCTGGCCCGCCCACGCGAGGGCGCTCTCGACCTACCTGGTGAAGAAGAACCCCGACCTGCTCGCGCGGCACTGGAGCCCCCCGTCCTGGCTGGACCAGAACAACTACGCCGTCTACAACGCCGTGCAGTGCCGCGACGCCGAGTGGCCCCGGCGCTGGGGACGCTGGCACCGCGACAACTGGCGTTTGTATCGACAGGGTTACCGTTTCGAAACTTGGAGTAACGCCTGGTACAACGCCCCGTGCGCGTACTGGGGCGTGCGGGGCGGCCCGGCGCCCGCCGTATACGGCTCATTGGGCCTCACGCGTCCCCTGCTGATCCAGGCCAGCGAGGACGCGGCCACGCCATACGGGGGCGCTGTGGAGATGCACAACCGCTTCCCGGGGTCCCGGCTTGTCGTGCAGGTAGGCGGGGGTAACCACGGGGTCGCGCTCAGTGGCGACAAGTGCGTCGACAAGGCCGTCGCGGCCTACTTCGCCGACGGTGCGCTGCCCGACGACAGCCCCGGCCCCGACCTCCGCTGCAAGGCCGCGCCCCCGATCGACCCGGAGCGCAGGCAGGCCGCCCGCCGGGCGCTCCCGGAGCCGCTCGCGGGCCGGTGAGGGAGCCGGTGGGAGCGAGCGGAACAAGGACGTCATAGGCTTATTGCGTGGTGCGGACACTCGTGATGCCATTGCGGCCGGCCTTCCCGTCCTGGAGCCGGTAGGCCATGCGCATGCTGGGGTCGTTGTCGGTGCGGGTCCTGGACGACCGGCATCGCGACGACGTCTTGGCCATCCTCGACGCCGACCCGGTCGCCAACGTCTTCGTCAGCTCGCGCGTGCACGCGGCCGGGCTCGACCCGCGCCGCCTCGGCGCCCAGATGTGGGGCTACCTGCGCGACGGGGAGCTGACGTCCCTGTGCTACTCCGGCGCCAACCTCGTCCCGGTGGCCGCCACTCCCGAGGCGACCCGCGCCTTCGCCGAACGCGCCCAGGCCCAGGGACGGCGCTGCTCGTCGATCGTGGGTCCCATTGGCGTCGTCGGCGACCTCTGGGAGATCCTCGCCCCGTATTGGGGGCCGCCCCGGGCGGTGCGCTCGGCCCAGCCGGTGATGGCGACGTCGGTCATGCCGCCCGTCCCCATCGACCATCGGGTCCGCCGGGTGCGCATGGAAGAGTTCGACGTGGTTTACCCCGCTTGTGTGGCGATGTTCACCGAAGAAGTCGGCGTCAGTCCGAACGTTGGCGACGGGGGAGTCCTCTACCGAGCGCGCGTCGCCGAGCTCATCCGGGCCGGACGGGCCTTCGCCCGCATCGACGACGGGCGTGTCGTCTTCAAAGCCGAAGTCGGTGCCGTCACCCCGTATGCATGCCAGGTCCAGGGCGTTTGGGTGCCCCCCGACCTCCGCGGGCAGGGCCTGTCGGTCAGCGGAATGGCCGCCCTCGTCGAGGAATCGCTGCGGTCGATCGCCCCCACGGTCTCCCTCTACGTGAACGACTACAACAAGCGCGCACGCGCTACATACAGTCACGTCGGCTTCGCCGAGGTCGACACGTTCATGTCGATCCTCTTCTGATCTCGGTACCATCCGCCCGTGGAATTCGCCGGCGCGCTGCGGCAGGCCATCCGGACGAGCGGGCTGACCCTGGAAAGGATCCGCCACAGGCTCGCCCAGCGGGGCCTGACCGTGAGTGTCGCCACCTTGAGTTACTGGCAGCGCGGACGCAGTCGCCCTCGGTCACGCGCCGTCGTCGCCATGCTCGAAGAGATCTTGCAGGTCCCCCCGGGAACCCTCACCGAACTGCTGGACGACCCCGTCCCCGCGGCGGTGCCCGTCCGGGGCGGCGTCGCCGGGCGCGGCCCGTCCGGAGCGGCCGACCGCGGCCGGGCCGCCGCCGAGCTGTGGCCCGACCCCGACCTTTTCGCCCACGTCGTCGGCCAGCTCGACCGTTCCGGCGACCACCGCCTCGAACGGCTCAGCACCCACGACGTCTACCACCTGGACGACCGGCGCCGCCCCAAGAGCCTGGCCGTCCGGGAGGTCCTGCGCGCCGCCGGCGACGACGTCGACCGCGTCGTCTGCGTCCACCCCGTGGACGCGCCCGAGAGCGCCGTGGAGGGCGCCGGGGAGCCGTCCCCGGACCCGGTGCTCACCGGGCTCCGCTACTGCCGTCCAGGCCGCGTCCGGGCCGAGGGCGGCCTGCTGGCGTTCGAGCTCGTCTTCGACCGGGTCCTGGCGGCGGGTGACACGGCCGTCGTGGAGTACGAGGTGAACCTCCCCGCCGATGCGCCGGTCCAGGACGCATACGGGAGACGATTCTCACGTCCGGTACGCGACTACCTGGCGATAGTTCGGTTTCACCGTGACATGCTTCCCGCACGCTGTTACGGATTCGCTCAGGAAGCGATGAACACACCAAGGGAACGCGTCAACGAACTCTGGATCGGAACCTCGGGCAGCGCACACCTCGCCGTGGGGGACGTACGCAGAGGGATTCTCGGCCTGGAGTGGGAATGGGAGTGAAATCAAGAGATCGCAGGTCCTTGTTGTAGAAAGTTGCCGGTTGGTTTCTCGCGCGGGGGGCCTTACAGTGAGCGCTGAAGCTGCAAGCAGAGATGTCAAGGCCGTGGACGGGGGCCGGCCGGAGTCGATCCGGAGGCCGATCGCGGTGAAGACCGTGGCGGAGGATGACCTCCTCCAGATGTTGCAGCAAGGTCCCTTCAACGTCGCCCTGCACGCGGCCATCCAGGCGCGTGGACTCAGTCTGGAGGCGTTGAGGCGCCGGCTGGAAGAACAAGGCATAGCCGTCAGCCTGTCTACGCTCAGTTACTGGCAGCGAGGACGAACCCGTCCCGAACGGGCCGACTCCCTGCGCGCCGTGCGCGCGCTGGAGGTCATTCTCGGGCTGCCCCGACATTCCCTGCTCACCCTCCTTCGCCCGTCCGCCGACCGCCCCACCGCGCCGTTCCTCCCGCTTGAGGAGCTCATCCCCGAGCCCGGCGTCCGCGAGCTCCTGGACGAGATCGGCGAGCGCGGCGACCGCCTCCTCACCGGCCTGTCCATGCACGACCTCTACGTCATCGGCGCCGAGCGCGAGATGCGCGAGGTGCGCACCCGCGCCGTGTTCCAGGCCCAGCAGCGCGGCGTCGACCGCTGGATCGCCGTCTACCACCACCCGCACCGCATGCTGCCCTCGTCCCGCACCGCCCGCGGCTGCCGCTTCGGCCGCGTCCGCATGGACGAGGACAGCGGCATCGTCGCCGCCGAGCTCCTGTTCGACCGCGCCCTGGGCCGCGGCGAGACCTACCTGCTGGAGTACGGCTTCGGCTTCGACGAGCCCAGCAACCCCGTCGACGAGGAAGGCCGCGGCTTCCACACCCCCCAGCACGAGTACCTCATCGAGGTCCGCTTCCACCCCTCGGCCCTCCCCGCGCGCTGCTACCGCACCTGGCGCCCCGACGCCCAGACCGCGCTGAAGGACGCCGCCGACCTGCGCATGTCCAGCTACCACAGCGTCCACTACATCGAGTTCGGCATGGCAGCGGGCTACCACGGCATCAGATGGGAATGGGATTAGAGTTTCCTGGGGGGCTGTATTTGCCTGGGGGTCCCAACCCCCAGACCCCCAGGTCCGGGGGGCGGCGCCATCCTCGGTCGCTAGCGCTCCCTGCGGTGACACCGCCCCCCGGGCGGTGGCTCCGCCCCCGCGCCCCCCGCTCAGGGGCTCCGCCCCCGAGACCCCCTTGGGGCTTCGCCCCTTGCCCCCTGTGGGGGCTGGGGTGGGCGGTTGCGTCGGTGTTCTAGCGGACTAGTAGGGCTAGTAGGCGGTTTAGTTCGTCCTCTGGGGATTCCGTCAGGCCCGCGTGGACGGGGCCGGGTTGGACGACGGTGCTTCGGGGGGCGGTCAGCCAGCGGAAGCGGCTGCCCTGGGGTTCCTCGGCGGCCTGGCCTGCTTGTTCGCCGCCGCAGCACAGGGCGTTCACGGCTTTGAGGCTGGCGCGGACGCCGTCGAGGTCCAGGTTCTGGTCCAGGGCCAGGAGGCGGGGTTCGTCCAGGTGGGTGCGGCAGCCCAGGAAGTCCAGGGCGCGGCAGTAGAGGACTACGCCGACGTTCATGGCCTCGCCGCGTTCCAGGCGGGGGATGACCCTGAGGACGGCGTATTCGAAGACCTTGCGTTGCTGGGTCATGCCGGGCCCCCGAGCCAGCCGGGGCGCTTCTCGCCTCGGCGGGACGCGGTGTCGGGCTTGCGGCGGCTGACGTCGAGGTCCGGCAGCCAGGCGCGGGGGTCGGCGGCGCGCCTGGTGAGGATGTCGATGTAGGCGTCGCGCACGGCGTCGGGGCCGTCGAAGCCGGGCTCGCCCTCCAGCCAGCGGTCGGGCACCAGGGCGGTCAGGTCGCGCAGCAGGCCCTCGGTGACCTTCGGGAGCAGTTCGGCCTCCGCCTTGGACAGTTCCGTCGCGTGCGGGGTGAGGACGTGGTCGTCCACGTCGTAGGGGCCGGAGAACAGGCGGGCGGCGTTCGCCCAGGCGTGGTGGAAGATCAGGCTTGCGCCGTGGTCGATGAGCCAGACGTCCCCGTGCCAGACGAGCATGTTGGGGTTGCGCCAGCTGCGGTCGACGTTGCCGATGAAGGCGTCGAACCAGAGCACCCGGGAGGCGAACGTCGCGTCGGGCGTCCAGCCCAGGGGGTCGAACCCGAGCGAACCTGGGAGGAAGTCGACGCCGAGGTTCCAGCCGGTGCTGGCCTTCAGGAGGTCCTGGACGTCGGTGTCGGGCTCGTGCCGTCCGATCACGGGATCCAGGTCGATGATCACCTGCTCGGGGACCCGGAGCCCGAGCTCGCGGGCCAGCTCGCCGGCGATGACCTCGGCGATCAGGGACTTGCGTCCCTGCCCGGCGCCGTGGAACTTCATGACGTACGTTCCGAGGTCGTCGGCCTCGACGATCCCCGGCAGCGACCCGCCCTCGCGGAGCGGCGTCACGTACCGGGTGGCGGTGACTAGGGGCAGCACGCCGATCACGCTATCGGGTGGGGCTCCGCCCGCGATAATCAGCGCATGGCCGTTGAGCTGGTGGATCTGTCGGTGCCCATCACGACCGGAATGCCGGTCTATCCGGGCGATCCGGAGGTCGCGGTCTCGTCCGCGATCACCGTCGCCGATGCGGGCGTCAACGTCCAGCGGCTCCATCTGGGCTCGCAGAGCGGCACACATGTCGACGCCCCGTTTCACATCGACGACGCGTATCCCCGCCTGGACGAGGTTCCGCTGGATCGGTTCACGGGCTCGGCCGTGGTCATGGACGTTCGCGGTCTGCCTCCTCGCACGGCGATTCCTGTAGAGGCTCTTCCCGATGGCCTTGGGCCTGGAACCGTCCTGCTCATCGCCACCGGGTGGAGTGAGCACTGGGGGACCGACGCCTACCTTGCCCATCCTTATCCCTCACCTGAGACGGCCGAGGCCATCATCGCCTCGGGTGTCCTAACGGTGGGCATCGACGCCCTGAGCGTCGATCGAACTCCCGACGTGGGCGACGATGACTTCTCCCTGGACGCGCACAGGGTGTTGTGCGGCGCGGGCGCGGTCATTGCCGAGAACCTCCGCTCTCTGGACCGTCTGGTGGAGGCACAGGCTCTTGGCCATCGGATCGAGGTGTTTCTCTTTCCGCTTGCCCTGGACGCGGACGGGGCGCCTGTTCGTGCTGTAGCGCGCATTTCCCCTTGAAGGGGGATGGCAATCGCCTGCGCGGGTGATCCCTCGGCCTGGGCGGAGGGGCGAACGTGATGCCGTGGGAATCAAATTCATGCACCTGCCCCCGGCGCGTAGTGACACCGAGCGTCCCGTACCCCGGTGGGCGTTGAACGCCGCCTACGCGCTTCCCTGGCTGTTGTTGCCGGTGTGCGTGTGGCGTCTGCCGTTCGCGTTCAACTATGAGATGGGCATGGTCGGGGACGAGCGTGTGGGGTCGCTGTGGCTGACCGTCCCGTATGTCTTCGGGCTTAGTGTCTTTTCAGAGATGACGGCGCTTCTCACCATCGGGCTGGTCCGTGGGTGGGGTGAGGTCGCTCCCGCAGGTCTCCCGCTGATCGGGGGGAAGCGCGTCCCGCCCTGGGCGGCCATCGTGCCGGGCACGCTCGGTGGTCTGGCGCTCACTCTGATCTCCGTTGACCTGGTCCTGGGCTGGCTGGGTGTCATCGACGTCGTCGCCTACGAGAACGTCTGGTGGGCGGCTCTTGGCAACGCCTGCGCGGCCCCGGCGGTTCTGTGGGGCCCGACCATCCTGGTGCTGACGGGCGCGTACTACGTGCGCCGGTGCGGGGCCGCTCGGCTCGCGTCGGATGTCGGAGGCGGGTCGTAGAGTCGGCGGTATGTACTCGACTCGGGTTTCTCGGTGGGTGGGGGCTTCGCGGGCGAATGTTTACCGGGCGCTGGTGGATCCCGACGCCATCGCTCGTTGGCGGGTGCCTACGGGGATGAGCAGCCATGTGCACGAGTTCGACGCCCGGGTGGGTGGCGCGTTCCGGATTTCGCTGTCGTACGAGATGTCGGACGAGGCCGGGAAGTCCGGGGCGCATACCGACACCTATCACGGACGGTTCGCGGAGCTGGTGCCGGACGAGCGGGTCGTCGAGGTCTTCGAGTTCGAGACCGACGACCCGATGCTCCGGGGCGAAATGAGGATGACCACCTCGCTGCGCGAGCTGGACGGCGGCACCGAGGTCCTCATGGTGCATGAGGGAATCCCCGATGCCGTGCCCGTCGACGACAACGAGACCGGGACGCGCCTGGCACTGGAGAACCTGGCCCTGCTGGTGGAGGGCTAGGCGATCTCCGGCGTTCGGGCGATGATCTCGTGGGCGAAGCGCTCCATGGTGGTGATCTTGTCCTCGCCGGGGGAGAGCCACCAGGGCGCCGCCATCGTGCCGGTCACGCCCTTGTCCTGCCATTTCTTGTAGAGGTCGGGGTTGGGCATCGCGCCGATGGGGGCGACGATCCTCAGGTCCGCCCGTGTCCTGCCCTCCTTGGCCAGGAAGCCGTCCAGGCGGGTGAGGAGGGTCTCCAGGTCGTCTTCGGAGTAGATGCGGTTGCCGATCCAGCCGTCGGCGACGCGGGCGGTGCGCCTGAGGGCGGCGTCGCTGTCGCCGCCGATGTAGATGGGGACGGGTTCGTCCGGGGTGGGGGTGATGGTCAGCGCAGGGAAGGCGTAGTGGTCGCCCTGATGCTCGACCGGGCCGCCCTGCCAGAGCTTGCGGAGGGTGGGGATCATCTCGTCCAGGCGCTTGCCCCGGGTGTGGAAGTCCTGGCCCGTCTGGACGAACTCGTCCTTGCACCAGCCGACGCCCAGGCCGAGGATGGCGCGGTCGCCGGAGAGCACGGCGGCCGTCGAGACCGCCTTGGCCACGGTGAACAGGTCGCGGGCCGGGGCGATGTAGACGTTGGTGGCGAATCTGAGACGTTCGGTCACCGCCGCCATCGCGCCGATGGTGACCCACGGGTCGGGCCAGTGGGTCTCGGGGGTGTAGGGCGGCTCGCCGGTGTCGCTGTAGGGATAGGACGACTGGTAGTCGGCGTGGAAGATGTGGTCGGAGATCGCCAGGGCGTGGAAGCCGAGGCGGTCGGCCGCCCGGGCCAGCCCGAGGTACTCGCGGGTGTCGACGAAGGCGGCGCCCAGCCAGAATTCCATCGCTCAGTCCTGGAACTCGGGGATGACCTTGGTGGCGAACATCTCCAGGTTGCGCTTGACGGTGTCCAGGGGCAGGACGCCCTGCTGGCCCTGCATGAACAGGCCGAACCATTCCAGGTCGGGCATCCGGTCGAGCATGCGCTGGATGCCGCGCTTGACGTCGTCGGGGGTGCCGAGGAGGGCCATCTCGACCTCGTTCATACGGGTGAAGTCGCCCTTCTCGGGGGAGATGGGCTGGTGCTTGTCGTCGTCCTTCTTGCGCAGCACCTCCAGGTACCCGAAGGGGCCGAAGAACGACGCGAAGTCCTTCTGCATCCCCGTGCCGTAGACCTCGATGGCCTCCTCGCGGGTGTCGGCCATGCCGACGATCTTGAGGATCCCGGTGTGCTCGCCGAGGCGGTAGTCCTTGCCCTGCTTGGCGCATTCCTCCTGGTAGAGACGCGCCTTGGCGGCATGGTCGTCGGGGTTGGGGGTGAACATCCACGGCATGATCCCCTCCTGGGCCGCGCGGATGACCGAGCGGTCGGAGACCGTGAAGGGCTGCCAGAGTTCGGGGTGCGGGTTCTGGTAGGGCTTGGGGCAGACCGAGACCGACTGGATGATGCCGTTCTCGTCGATCTCACCCGGGGCACCGAACGTGCGCGTCCAGTCGGAGGCGGGCCAGCCCTCGATGCCGCTGTAGGGAGCGGGAACCTCGTAGTCCAGCACGTCGCTCTTGTAGCGCAGCGTGTCCTGGGCCCACGCCATCTTCATGATCTTGAGGACCTCGCCGAAGACGTCGAAGTTGCGGTCGTCGGACTTGGAGCCGTCCGAGCGGGCCGCGGCGGCGTGCCAGCGCTGGCCGAGCACGTTCATCCAGCGGTTCTGGTAGCCGCGGGCGACGCCGAGCCGCAGGCGTCCCTTGGAGAAGTGGTCGAGCAGCGCGACGTCCTCCGCCGCGCGGATCGGGTCCCACGCGGGCAGGACGATGCCGAGCGGCGCCAGCAGGATCCGCTCGGTGCGCGCGGCCAGGTCGGTGAGGAACATCAGGGGGTTGACCGAGAACTCGAACCCCTCGGAGTGGAAGTGGTGCTCGGTCATCATCAGCGCGTCGAAGCCGACCCGGTCGGCATGGACGGCGATCTCGCGGACCTCGTGCAGCAGCTTCTGGTACGACTCGACGTCGCGCCCGATCGGCCTTCTGGCCTTGGCGTTCTCCTCGGCGGCGAAGCCCGAGCCCGGGATCTGCGGGTTGAGGAAGATGGCAAACTTCACGCGGAGTTCTCCTTGTCGAGTGCCTCGAGCCAGTTCTGGACGACGAGCAGGAATTCGTCCGGCCGTTCCGCGTGCAGCCGGTGGCCGCCCCCGGGCCAGACGACCGCGCGGGACGCGGGGTGCTTGAACAGGCCCCGCTCCCAGCCCGCGGACGCGGCCTGGGCCTGCGACCAGCACGACAGGACGGGGCAGGCGCGGCGGGCGAGGTAGGCGTCGGCGGCGGGACGGGTGCCGAACTGGTCGTCGCCCTCGTACATGCCGGCGAACGCCTGGGTCAGGGCGGCGGGGGACGTCCCGAGGATCTTGCGGCGGTGCCACTCGCGCAGGAAGGCCGGGGACGCCGGGGTGTAGCACCAGGCATCGTTGGCGAGCGCGGCCGCGTGGGGGTCGGCGCGCAGAGCCTCGATCATCGCGGGGAAGGCGGCGGCGATTTCAGCGGGTTGGCCATAACCGGGGTCGACGCAGACAAGCGCGCGCACGCGTGCCGGGTGCTCGACGGCGAGGGCGCTGACGACCATCGTCCCCATGGAGTGGCCGATCGCGGTGACCCGGTCGATGCCGAGGTGGTCGAGCAGCGCGACCAGGTCGGACGCCAGCTCGCGCGGACGGTAGCCCTCGGCGGGCGCCGAAGAGTACCCGTGGCCCCGCAGGTCCGGCGCGACCACGCGATGCCCGGCCGCCACCAGCCCCGGGATGTGAAACGCCCAGTCGTGCGAGTCGGCGCCGTATCCGTGGACCAGCAGCAGCGGCCGCGCGCCGTCCTCGCCGTCGTCGGTGAAGAAGAGGCGGACGTCTGCGAGGTCGGCGAATGGCATGGGCGGCCCTCCGAGGTTTCCCGAACAAGCGCACGCTACATCAACTCGGATAACCCGAGCAATCGCTTGGTCGAGAGAAGGGCCGCCCGGCTACCGGACCATGCGGAGACAGAAGAACGTCGGGAACCGGTAATACTCGTGCTTGCCCGCCTTGACCGCCCCCAGGATCAGGAACACCCACGAGCCGATCACCAGCTCCAGATACACCGGGACGAACGCGAGCAGCAGCAGAGGCTGGTCGAAGACGATCGCCGGAGGCACGACCAGCACCGCCACAACGAGCGCATGGATCAACTGGGTGAGCTGGAAGTTCAGCGCCTGCGCCGCATGAAACCGGGTCAGCCGCGAGTCCTTCTTCTTGACGAAATAGATGATCAGCGGCGCGAGGAACCCGATCAGCAGCATCCCGAGGTAGCTGAACATCGCCCAGGTGTTATCCCCCTGCCCCCCATGAGGCGGCCCGTAGGGCACCCCAGGCGGCCCATAACCACCGGGAGCGCCATACGGGGGAGGTCCATACCCGGGCGGCGCCCCATAACCAGGAGGCGGCGCCCCGTAACCAGACGGAGGCACCTCGCCTGGCGTCCCGTACCCGGGTGGCGGTGCTCCGGGCGCCGCGAAGTCGGGTGGGGGCGTCCCAGCGGGGTTGCCGAGGGGCGGCACTTGTCCCGGGGGAGGGGTGTCGTCCTGGGGCTCGTGGCCGGGAGTTGGGGGAGCGCCGGGCGCCTGGCCGTGGGGGCTGTCGTGCGGCGGAGGCTGATCGGTCACTAGGGTTCCTATCGCTCCTTAGGGGGATTCGCCCAGGAATCTACCGTGAACCCGTTCGCGTCCGGCCGCGTCGAAGCGGTCAGGAGGTTGGTTATGCCGTCGGCAAGTGCGCTGCGCTCGCGTGACCCCGAGCGGTTGGGGTCCTACCGGCTCACCGGGAGGCTCGGCGAGGGCGGGCAGGGCGTGGTCTTCCTCGGGGAGACGCCCGACGGCGCGCTCGTGGCGGTGAAGCTGCTGCGCTCGGCGCTGGGGGACGACCCCGAGGCGCGGGGCCGGTTCATGCGCGAGCTGGAGACGGCCAAGCGGGTGGCGCGCTCGTGCACGGCGGCGGTGCTGGACGCCGACGTCGACGGCGAGCACCCCTACATCGTCAGCGAGTACGTGGACGGCCCGTCCCTGCACGAGGTCGTGTTCGAGCAGGGCCCCCGGCGGGACGGCGCGCTGGAACGCCTGGCGATCGGGACCGCGACCGCGCTGGTGATGATCCACCGTGCCGGGATCGTCCACCGCGACTTCAAGCCGCGCAACGTGCTCCTCGGGCAGGACGGCCCCCGGGTCATCGACTTCGGCATCGCCCGCGCACTGGACGCCGACACCTTCACCTCGGGGGCGCCGATCGGCACTCCCGCCTACATGTCGCCCGAGCAGCTGACCGGCGACCGCGTGGGTCCGCCCGCCGACATGTTCGCCTGGGCCGCGACGATGGCCTTCGCCTCGTCCGGACGGCCGCTGTTCGGCGACGACACGATGCCCGCGGTGATCAACCGGATTCTGAACGAGGACCCGGACGTCGGACGGCTCTCGGGCGCGCTGCGCGACGTCGTGGTCGACTGCCTGCGCAAGGACCCCGCGCTGCGTCCCACGGCCGCCGTGGCGCTGAGCCGGTTGCTGGGCGAGGACGACCCGTGGCGCACCGGCCCGCTGCCGTCCCCGTCACGCGAGCACGGCACGCCGACGGCGCCGTCCGGCTCGGAGAACACCGTGCGGATGCGGCGCCGTGGACGGATCGCCGCCGCCCTCACGGCGGCCGTGGTCGCGGCGGCGGCGCTGGCCACGGCGGCGTTCGTCGTCCTGAACGACAAGGCCGAGCGCAAGGCGGGCGCGGACCCGAGCGCGACGGCGTCCAAGCCCGTGAAGCCGGTCTTCACGGCCCCGTATGCGGGCAACTGGCGCGGGACGCTCCGGCAGAGCGACGGCAAGAAGCTGGTCGCGCTGCTGACCCTGCCCAAGGGACGGCGGCAGGGCACGATCACCTATCCCGGGCAGGGCTGCTCGGGCCGCATGGCCCTGATGGGCAGCGCGCCGGGCACCCTGACGCTCCGCGAGGAGATCACCACCGGCGCGGCCCGCTGCGTCGACAGCGGCACGATCACCCTGAGCCGCCGCAAGAACGGCGGCCTGGCCTTCAACTACAGCGGCTCGGAGGCGGGTGCCTCCTGGGCCGTGGTCGGCCGCCTGACTCGCGTCTGAGCTGAGCCCACCGCCACGGCGGTGAACGCCCGAGCCGGATCGCCCTCCGGCCCCGTCCGGTGTCGTTCGCTGCCGTAGTCGAACAGCAGCAGGGCCGGTCGTGTGTTCTCGGGAAGCTCGTACACCAGGGTCTGGACGGACTCGCGACGGACTGAGCCTACGGAGTCAGGGGTGGTCAGGGGGCTGATTGAAGATGATCAGGGAGCGGGTCACCTCTCCCGCTCGGGTGCGGGCGATGGCGTCGTTGATCTGGTCCAGCGGGACGCGCTCGGTGACCAGGGACGCCAGGTCGAGGCGGCCTCGGGCGTGGAGGTCGGCGAGCATCGGCAGGTCGCGGGCGGGGGCGGCGTCGCCGCCCTGGGTGCCCATCAGGCGGCGGGAGCCGAACAGCAGGCCCGGGGGGATGCGCAGGTCCTGGCCCGCGGCGGGGCTGCCGACCATGACCGTGGTGCCGCCGGGCTGGGTGGCGGCGAAGGCCGCCGTCAGCACCTCGGGGACGCCGGTCGCGTCGAAGGCGTAGTCGGCGCCGCCCCGGACGATGTCGCCGACCTGGCGGGGCAGGTCGTCGGAGAGCAGGGTGTGCGTGGCGCCGAGTTCCTCGGCCGCCTTCAGCTTGGACGCCACGACGTCCGCCGCGATGATCGTGGTGGCTCCGCCCAGGACGGCGCCCTGGACGACGTTGAGCCCGACGCCGCCGCAGCCGGCCACTAGCACGCTGGAGCCGGGCTCGACGCGGGCGGTGTTCAGGACTGCGCCGACGCCGGTCACCACGCCGCAGGCGAGCAGGGCCAGCAGGTCGAGCGGCGCGTCCCGGCCCATCCGGACGCACATGGCCTCGCGGACGACGGCCTGCTCGGCGAACGCGCCGATGCCGATGTAGGGGCGGACGGTCGCGCCGTCCGAGGTCAGGCGGGTCGAGCCGTCCTCCATCAGGCCCATGATCGCCGCCATCCGGGCCTTGCCCCCGCACAGGTGGGGGCGGCCGCGCGCGCAGTTGCGGCAGCGGCCGCAGGGGCCGTTCATCGCGATGACGACGGGGTCGCCGGGTCTGACGGACGTCACGCCGGGGCCCGTGCGCTCGACGACGCCCGTGCTCTCGTGCCCGAGGACGCACGGCAGGTGCGCGACCACGGGGCTCTTGCCGTCGATGGCCTTGAGGTCGGATCCGCAGACGCCGGACGCGGCGATCCTGACCAGCACCTCCCCGGCCCGGGGCTCCTCGACGGCCACCTCGGCGATCTCCAGGGGTGCGCCGAACTCCCTCAGCAGCGCCGCTCGCATCATCCGCGCCCACCTTTCCCGTCCAGGACCACGTCACCGTAACACCAAGCAACTGCTTGGTCGAGGTCAAATGCGGTACCGTCACCGGCCATGGCGGGAGACAAAGGCAGAAACCCCTACCAGTTGCCCGGGCAGGGCTGGGGTGATGATGATTCCCCGCCCCCGGATGACACGCCGCCGCTCGGGGAGCCGCCGCTTCGTAAGGCGACGCCTGGTCCTGCGCCCTCTTTCAAGATGCGGACGCCGCGCATGGACGGGCCGTGGATATGGGTCGTGCTGTTCGTGGTGCTGACCTTCGGGGTGACCTTCTGGGGCCAGCTGTTCGCGGGGGACGACTCTGTCCGGCGTCCGACCTTCTCCTACTCGCCGTCGCCCGAAGTGGAGCCGGTGGCCACGATTCCGCCCAGGATCAAGGGGTGGAAGGCCGTGGAGAGCCAGAAGTACGCGTTGGCCTACGACGTTCCGAGCGCCTGGCGGGTCAGGAGCGTCGGGCTGCTGGTGGGGTTCGAGCCCAGGGCCGGGAGGCAGATGGCTCTGGCCAGTTCCGTCGCGGCCTGGCGCGAGGACCACTGTGCGACCGAGCGGGTCTCCCAGCTGGCCGGTACCGGGTTCCAGCAGTACTCCACCGGCAAGCCCGCCGACGTCGCTCGGAACGCCGCCGACAAGTGGACCGTGGACGCCTACACTCCCGAGCACGGGAACCCGCCCGCCGTGCGCTACAGCGGGCCCAAGCCCGTCAAGGTGAGCGGTGTGAAGGGCTTCCATGTCCAGGCCGACGCCAAGCCGACGCCGGGTGGCAAGTCCTGCCTTCCGCCGCGAGCCGTCGTCCATGTGGTCGCGCTGCCCGGACGCGCGACCGGCAAGACGACGGTGTTCGTGATCTGGTCCGACCAGGGCGTGCCCGGCGCCGTCCCGCCCCGCGAGCTGAAGCGGATCCTGGCCAGTCTGCGCTCGGCGGGCCCGAAGGCGGGGGCCTCCACGGCCCCCGGGTGACGGCACCCTCTAGAATCCTGTTCGGACTCGGGAGGGCCCATGACCGCAGCCAGAACGGCCATCGAGCGCGAGGCACGCGCCCGCCGGACGCTCGACGACGGGGAGAACGCGGCCCTGGCCGACCTCGCCGCACGGATCCGCGAGCTCAACGAGGCCGTCGTCCACACCGGCGTCGGCGCGGACGAGGTCGCCGAGGTCTCCGCCGCCGTGGCGGCGCTCACCGAGCGGCTGGCCGCCGAGCGGCGCGACCACCCGCCCGTGGGCCCCGTCGGGCCGAGTGGCATGGCCCGCCAGCTCGCCAACCCGGTCAGCGGCCCGCTCAGCCCCATCGCCCCGCCCGTGAAGATCACCGTCGACCCCGACGGCACCGCGCGGACGGCGTTCACGCTGAGCGCCGTCTACGAGGGGCCGCCGTCCTTCGTCCACGGCGGCGTCTCGGCGATGATCCTCGACCAGTTGCTCGGCGTCGCCTCGCTGTCCAACGGGACGCCGGGCCTGACCGCCACCCTCGACCTGCGCTACAGCCTGCCGACGCCGCACAGCGTCCCGCTGACCGCCGAGGCCAGGGTCACGCGCACGGACGGACGCCGCAGCTTCGGCGAGGGCCGCATCGTCGGCCCCGACGGCCGGACGACCGTCCGCGCCACCGCGGTCTTCGTCCGTCCCTGACCGAGGGCGTCAGCGCGTCGGCCGCGGTGTCGGGACGGCCGGAGGCCACGGGACGCCGGGGAGCATCCTGACCGAGGCCGCCAGCGTGCGCAGGCGGGCGCCGTCGAGCGGCGCGGGGCCGCCGGACTCGGCGAACACCGCCGCCCTCGCGCCGGGGATGAGGACCTTGTTGGTGCGCTCGACGGCGGACTTCCCGCCCACCGTGGTCGTGGTGGCCGTATCGGGGGGCAGATCCTCGGCCCCGACGGCGATCCAGGAGACGTCCCGGGCAGGGAGACGCGCGGGGGCGTCGACGAGGCCGTACAGCAGGCCGACCATCGGACGGGCGTCCGCGGCGGCCACCCGGCTCAGGGTTCCGAGCAGCCTGCGGGGCCCGACGGACGCCGTGACCGGCGCGGTCACGGCGGCGTTCCCCGGCCAGACGCTCTGCGCGACCCGGTGGGCCGTCTCGCGGTCGACGCCGTCGCCCTTCACCGAGGCGAAGGCCCAGGCGCCCGGCGTCCACTGCCAGGCCAGTTCGAGCGCGCTCGGACGCGTCTGCGAGCGGTCGAGCCAGTAGGCGGGACGGTCGAGCACGTCCGGGGCGCGCTCGCCCTCGGGCTTCCAGCGCCGGCCGTCCGCGCCGGTCAGCGCGCCGCGGGGATACATGGTGACGACCCCGTCGGCCCGCCGGGGGGACGCGGGATCGGCGACGCGGAGGGTGACCCGTTGCCGGAAACGACCCGTCTCGTAGGTGTCGGGGGTGAACCCTCCTGCCGATCCCACCGTGAAGGACTGGCGCATCGGGTCGAACTGGGCGCGGGACGCCATCGGCCCCGGGTCGCGCTCGGGGGCGCTCCCCACCAGCGCGGATACCAGCGCGACGGCCGCGACGGCGGCCGAGGCCGCGCCCACTCCGGCCAGCCGCCGCGTCCGGACCCGGCGGCGGCCACCGCGCATCGCGCGGGCGATGTCGACCCCGTCCGGAGCGCCGGGCTCGGCGCCCTTCAGCGGCGCCAGAAGCCGCCGGCCGTCCCTCTCGTCGCGGTCCATCGGCTCACTCCTTCCTCAGGGGCGCGGGTGTCCGCTCGCCCAGCAGTTCGCGCAGCGTGGCCAGCCCGCGCGAGCTCTGGCTCTTGACGTTGCCCTCCGAGCAGCCCAGGACCCCGGCGGTCTCGGCGACCGACAGGTCGCACAGGAACCGCAGGACGAGCACCGCCCGCTGCTTGGGCGGCACCTGGGCCAGGGCCCCGTGCACGACCGTGCGGGTCTCGACGTCCGGGCCCGGGGGCGCGGGGGCCAGGCCGGGGGTCTCCCGGGGAGCGCCGGTGAGGCGCACCCGCGACCACCAGCCCAGCTTCTGGTCGTTGAGAAAGCACCGGACGAGCATCTTCTCGACATAGCGATCCAGGTCGGCGGCCTGGCGCGCGCGGCGCCAATGGACGTAGAGACGCGTGATGGTCATCTGGACGATGTCGTCGGCGCGGTGGGCGTCCTTGCAGAGGTAGTGCGCGAGCCGCCGGAAGGCGGGCAGCCGAGCGGTGACGTACGCGGTGTACTCCGCTTCCTCCGCCGGTCCCACCAGCCGTCCTCCTCGATCGACCGTTCGCCTAGCCTGACAGCATCCGGACGTCCCACACCCGGACGCCGCCCGCCTCCCGTCCCGGCCCGAGCAGCCGGTCGAGGGTCTCGCGCAGCACCGGCCCCCGGGGATGAGGCGCGAGGACGACCGCGTCGGCGCGCCAGTAGGCCAGGTCGGCGCGGGCGGTGCGGCGTTCGGCGTCGGTGACGGGTGGCACCGCGTCCTTCTCGGCCGCGGCGCGCAGCAGCGACGCCGTCGGACGCGGCACGGCCCCGTACACGCCCCGGCGTTCGGGCCCCCAGGGTCCGACGAAGTAGCCCTCCGCCAGCGCGAAGCCGAGGCCCGCGTCGACCTGCCAGCGCAGCGGCGCGGCGCTGGCGGCGTCCGCCAGCGGGACGGTGACGACCGTGCGTCCCTCGCGCACATGGTCGCGCCAGACGCCGTGGGCGAAGAAGGCGGGCGTCGGCTCCCGGTTCTCGGCCGCGAGCGGTCGGGGGGCGATGGGCAGGAGGGCCTGGACGAGAACAACGCACCCCAGCATCCGCAGCGGCGCGGCCCGCCAGGGAGCGGCCGCCGAGATGCTCCGCACCTGGTCGGTGGCGATGGCGATCAGCAGCGCGAGGGCGGGGACGCAGACCATCGTCAGGCGCGATTCCAGCACCGACTCATAGAGGGGCAGCCGGGAGAACAGCCGCCAGGGCCCGGCGATGCCGGTGCCTTCGCCGTCCAGGGTGATCTCCGGCCCGAGCGACAGGACGGTCGCCACGGCGACCACCGCACCGGCCGCCAGCGCCGCCGCGTTGTGCCGCAGCCACACCACCAGGAAGACCGCCAGGATCGCCAGCGGCCAGCCGAAGAAGGCGTTCTGCTCGGTGAACCCGGCCCTGTTCGGGGTCGGCCCGGCCAGGGACCGTTCGGCGAGCCCGGTGATCGCCAGCAGGTCGTTGCCCGAGGGGCCGTGCGGCAGCGCGCGGTAGCTCTGCGGCCCGGTGAACTGCCAGTACAGCGGATAGGCCATCAGCGCCAGCGCGACCCCGGCCGCGATCCCGAGCCCGGCGGCGAGGGTGCGCGCCGCGTCCCGGAGCTCGTCCGGACGCGCCAGGGCGTAGGCGGCGGCGAAGACGACGAGCCCGGTCGCGGCCAGCAGCAGCGGCTCCTCGCCGAGCAGCAGCTGGTACGCCAGCAGCAGGCCGAGGACCACGCCGTCCCGGACGGGCCGCCCGTCCCGCCAGAGCCGGACGGCCCGGTCGATGACGAGGGGCAGGACGAACAGCACGACGAAGTTCGGGTGCGCGTTGGCGTGCGAGACCATCGGCGGCGCGAAGGCGCAGAACGCGCCCGCGATCGCGGCGGCGGGCCGCGAACGTCCGAGACGGCGCGAGAACAGCCAGTACCAGGCCGCGGCGCTCGCCGCGACGCCGCCGGTCAGCACGACCGTCCAGGTCGCGCTGGGGCCGAAGGCCAGGGTGACGGGCGTGAGCGGCACCGACAGCCCCAGCATCACGGTGTTGGCCATGAGGTTCACACCGAGCGGCGCGTTCTGCAGATGGGTGAAGAGCGGATCGTCCAGGTGGGTGACGGCCCGCGCCGTGACCGCGAAGAACCACTCCCACTGATGCTGGTCCTGCCCGCCGTTCACCAGGTAGCGCCGTCCCGGGTCCGCCCACAGCCGGACATACAGCAACACCGACGCCAGCAGGTACCCGCCCGCCACGGCCAGATCCACGCGCGCACCCGGACGCCGCACGGCGCGGGCCTTCGCGGCCTCCACGGTGGCGGCCCTCAGCACTTGGCCCCCAGGTCCCCGAGCGCGGCGTCCCGGTGGATCCGGTAGAGGTCGGCCAGGGTGTGCAGGTAGGCCGAAGGCCGCAGGGTGGAGCCCGGCCGGTGGACCCAGCGGACCGGAACCTCCGCCACCGTCCAGCCGAATCGGGCGAACAGGCGGAGGATCTCGACGTCGAACCCCCAGCCGTCGATCCGGGCCAGCCCGAAGACCGTGCGGGCCTTGGCGCCGTCGAACAGCTTGAAGCCGCACTGGGTGTCGGAGAACGCCGGGACGCTCAGCGTCCGGATCAGCCGGCTGCCCGCCCGTCCCAGCAGGCGGCGGACCGCGCCCTGCGCCTCGCGGTGCGTCCGCGCGCCGATCGCCGCTCCGGCGCCGCCGCTGAGCGCCGAGCGCAGCCGGTCCAGCTCCTCGATGGGGGTCGGGAGGTCGGCGTCGGTGAACAGCACGTGCCGTCCGCGCGAGGCCAGCACCCCGCACCGGACGGCATGCCCCTTGCCCCGGTTGGACGGCGTCCGGATCAACCGGACGGACGGTTCACGGCGCGCCAGCAAGGCCGCGACGGCGGCCGTCGCATCGGTCGACCCGTCGTCCACGACGATGACCTCCCACCGTCCCGGCCGGGCCCGCAGATGCCGCGCGACCGCCTCGACGGTCGGCCGCAGCCGGTGCTCCTCGTTGAACGCGGGAATCACGACGGACAACTCAACGCCCAGCTCCCCGAACTCGTCGGAGGGCCGGCGGGGTGGGGTGGGGGCGCGCTTGGTGTCGCTCACGTTATGGGGACAGGGTCGGGGGAGCGGGAGGTTGCATCCGCGGGCGCGCTTGTTCTCGCGGTGGTCGGGCGTTACCGTACCAAGCGGTCGCTAGGTTGGCTGGAGGTCGAGTGGATCTGACGTTCACGGCCGCGCAGCAGGGGTTCCGGGACGAGGTGCGCGCCTGGTTGCGCGAGCACGTTCCCCGGGAGCCGTTGCCCTCGATGGACACGGCCGAGGGGTTCGAGCGGCATCGCGAATGGGAGCGGACGCTGGCGGAGGCTCGCCTGGCGGCCGTGTCGTGGCCGGAGGCGTACGGGGGGCGGGGCGCCGACCTCATCGACTGGCTGATCTTCGAGGAGGAGTACTGGGGAGCCGGGGCACCCGGCCGGGTGTCGCAGAACGGGATCTTCCTGCTGGCGCCCACGCTCCTGGCCTTCGGCACCGAGGAGCAGAAGCGCGCTCACCTGGGGCCGATGGGACGCGGGGACGTCGTCTGGGCGCAGGCGTGGTCGGAGCCCGAGGCCGGGAGCGACCTGGCCGCCGTGCGGGCCACCGCGCGGCGCGACGGCGACGGGTGGCGGCTCAACGGGCAGAAGACCTGGAGCTCGCGGGCCGCCCACGCCGATTGGTGCTTCGGGCTTTTCCGCAGCGAACCCGGTTCCGAGCGGCACCGGGGGCTCACCTACTTCCTGGTCCCGCTGGACGCCGAGGGCGTGACGGTCCGGCCGATCGCGCAGCTGGACGGCGAGGCCGGGTTCGCCGAGATCTTCTTCGACGACGTCCTCGTCCCGGCGGAGGGCGTGCTGGGCGGTGCCGGTGCGGGCTGGACGATCGCGATGGCCACCACGGGCTCCGAGCGCGGTCTCATGCTGCGCAGCCCCGGCCGGTTCACGGCCACGGCCCGGCGGTTGATCGAACTCGCCCGCACCAGCGCCGACCCGGTGCTGCGGGACGCCGTCGCCGGCGCGTGGTGCGACTGCGAGGCGTACCGCTCCTACACGTTCCAGGCCGCCGCGCTGATGGCCGAGGGCGGTGAGCTGGGCGCCTCGTCCAGCCTGATGAAGGTCTTCTGGTCCGAACTCGACCTGCGCATGCACGAGCTCGCGCTGGACCTGCTCGGGCCGCACCCGTCCGGCCCGTGGCTGGACGGCTTCCTGTTCGCGCTGGCGGGCCCGGTCTACGCGGGGACGAACGAGATCCAGCGCACCATCATCGCCGAGCGCGTCCTGGGGTTGCCGAGATGAGATTCGCGTTCACCGAAGACCAGCGGCTGTTCGGACGGGCCGTGCGCGACGTGCTCGGCGGCGACGGACCCGTGTGGCAGGCGCTGGCGGACGTCGGGTTGCTGGGGGCGCACGTGCCCGAGGAATACGGGGGACTGGGACTGACCCCGGTCGACACCGTCCTCGCGTACGAGGAGACGGGACGGTTCGCGGTCACCGGTCCGGTCGTCGAGACGGCCGTGGTCGCGCCGCCGCTCGTCCCGGCCGACCGGCTGCCAGGCATCGTCGCCGGCGGCCTGGTCGTCTCGGCGCGGCCGGGCACCGGCCTGCTGCCCCATGCCGACACCGCCGCCCTCCTGGTCGTCGAGGCCGGACGCGACACGGTCGTCGTCGAGCCGGAGAAGGCCGTCCTGACGCCTCGGCCCTCGATCGACCCGTCGCGGCCGATGTTCGCCGACGACCTGCCGTCCGGGAGTGTGCCCGGGGCGGCGTTCGACCATGCCGCCGTCGCCGTGTCCGCGCAACTGGTCGGGCTCGGCCGCCGGCTCTGCGCGGAGACGGTCGCGTACGCGGGGCGGCGGCACCAGTTCGGGCGGGCCGTCGGCTCGTTCCAGGCGGTCAAGCACCGGCTGGCCGATGTCGCGGTGGGTCTGGAGTTCGCCGCGCCCCTCGTCTACAAGGCGGCCTTCACGCTGTCCCCCCGGGACGTGTCGGCCGCCAAGGTCGCGGCCGGACGCGCCGCGCACCAGGCGGCCCGGGCTGCGCTTCAAGTGCACGGGGCGATCGGGTACACCGAGGAACTCGACCTGCACCGGCGCCTCAAGCGAGTGTGGGCGCTGCGCACGGAGTGGGGGGACGAGCGCTTCCACAAGGCGCGGATCCGCGCCGCGCTCTACGGCTGCTCGGAGATCGCGTGAGGTTCGGGGTGCCGCTCGGGCTCGTCCACCCGGGAGTCTGGCGCGAGCTGGCGGTGGAGGCCGACCGGCGGGGGTTCGAGTCGGTGTGGCTGCCCGAGCATCTGGTGTTCGCGACCGACCTGTCCACCGCGCGCTATCCCGGGACGGACGAACCGGGCATCAAGCCGGAGACGCCTCTGTTCGACGCCCCCGCCTACCT
The DNA here is from genome assembly GCF_050946795.1 of Spirillospora sp. CA-294931. GTDB lineage: Bacteria > Actinomycetota > Actinomycetes > Streptosporangiales > Streptosporangiaceae > Spirillospora. Next base: position 6,699,862 of record NZ_CP192006.1, on the reverse strand, counting down.
GTGCGCGCTCGCCGCTGTCACCGAGCGGGTCCGGCTGGGCACGGCCGTCTACCTCCACGGGCTGCGCCACCCGTTCGTGTCGGCCAGGGCGTTCGCCACGCTCGACCAGATCTCGGGTGGCCGGGCCATCGCGGGCGTGGGCGCGGGCTGGTACGAGGGGGAGTGGATCGCCGCGGGCGTTGACTTCGCCACCCGGGGGCGGCGCCTGGACGAAGCCATCCAGGTCTCACGGAGGCTGTGGACCGAGCGGACCGTCGAGCACCATGGCGAGTTCTTCGACTTTCCCGAGGTGGCGTTCGAGCCCAAGCCGGTGCAGTCGCCGTTGCCCGTCCTGGCGGGCGGCGAGTCGCGGGCCGCGCTGCGCCGGGCGGCCTTCCGCTGCGACGGGTGGATCAGCATGCCGCAGACGCTCGACGGCGTCCGGCCGAAGCTGCGCGCGCTCCGCGAACTGCGGGCCGAGGCGGGACGGCTGGACGAGCCGTTCGACATCACCGTCCACGCCTACGGCCTGTCGGGGCCGGACGAGGTGGCGGAGTGGGAGCGGCTCGGGGTCGACCGGCTGATCGTGCGGCCCTGGCGCCGCACCGGCGAGGCCGTCCGGTGCCTCGGCGATTTCGCGGCAGAGCACGGGCTTCAGTACTCGTAGATCTGCACCCGGGGAGTGCGTTCCGACCACGTCGCGATCACGGTCGAGGTGTGTTCGGCGCCTTTGAAGTCGACACGGAGCCAGCCGGCCGCCGTCTTGTCGTTGTCATATGTCTCAAAGCCGGGATTGGGTGTGGCCGTAATTAGCCTCACCCGGCCTTCGGTGATGGCGAGCGTGGCCCGTCCGCCTTGCGTCGAGTAGACGCGCATATTGCGCGGCGGAGTGTATTCACGGCCGCTTGGAGAACGCTTTCCGGGCGGCGTCCGCCCAGGCGGGAAACCTTCCGTGGCCTGGCCGGAGCCCGGCGGCACCGGGCTTTCGTGGATCACCGGGCCCGAGATCGGAGCGGACGTGGAACGGTCGGAAATGGCGTTCTTGACAACTTCCCGAACACCGAGCCAGGACAGCATCACCGCCAAAGCCGTCACCCCGACCCAAGGGGCAACATAGGACATTGCGCGACGCATTGGCACATGGTGGCATAACGTTCGGTCATGGCGAGTGTTCTGGTGGTGGAGGACGACGCTAACGTCCGGACCGCCCTGATCAGGGAACTCAGCGCGCGCTCCCATGTGGTCCGCAGCGTCGGAACGGCGATGGACGCCCTGCGAGAGGTCACCCAGGCCACTCCTGACGTCGTCATCCTCGACCTCGGGCTCCCCGACCTCGACGGCGCCGAGGTGCTGAAGATGCTGCGCGGGATCTCCGACGTCCCGGTCATCATCGCCACCGCCCGCGACGACGAGCCCGAGATCGTCCGGCTGCTGAACGCCGGGGCCGACGACTACCTCATCAAGCCGTTCTCGGCCGAGCACCTCAGCGCCCGGCTGGCCGCCGTGCTGCGCCGCTCGGTCAGGTCGGGACCGGCCGTCGACCTGCACGTCGGCGGGCTGCACATCGACCTCGACCGGCGCGAGGCCTCGCTCGACGGCTCCTCGCTGGAGCTCACCCGGCGCGAGTTCGACCTGCTGGCCTACCTCGCGGCGCGCCCCGGCCGCGTGGTCGCCCGGCGCGAACTGCTCGCCGAAGTGTGGCGGCAGGCATACGGGGACGACCAGACCATCGACGTCCACCTGTCGTGGTTGCGGCGCAAGCTCGGCGAGACCGCCGCGGCGCCGCGCTACCTGCACACAGTCCGCGGCGTCGGGGTGCGCCTGGCCGAACCGTCGTCATGAGGCGCACGCTGGTGCTGGTGTCGCTGGCGGTCACCTCGATGGTGGCGCTGGCCTTCCTGATCCCGCTCGCGCTGACCGTCCGGGAGATCGCCAGGGACCGCGCCCTCACGACCGCCGAACGCCAGGCGAGCGCGCTCGGGCCCGTCCTGGTCATCACCGAGGACCCGGCCGCGCTGGAACAGGCCGTCGGCAGCACCCAGGCCGGGGCCGCGCGGCGCATGGTCGTCCACCTGCCCGACCGGACGATGGTGCCGAGGACGGCGCGCGACGACACCCGGGCGCTCGGCGACCAGCTCACCAAGGCCGCCCTCCGGGGACGCTCCTTCACCGCCCGCGTCCGGGGCGGGTACTCCCTGCTCCAGCCCGTGCGCCTCCCCGAAGGCCGCACCGCCGTCGTCGAGGTCTTCCTCCCGGACGAGGACCTCTCCCAGGGCGTCTGGAAGGCATGGCTCGTCATGACCGCCGTGGCCGCCGCGCTCGTCGCGGGCTCCGTCGCCGTCGCCGACCGGCTGGGCGCCCGCATGATCCGCTCCACCCGCAGGCTCGCCGAGGCCGCCGGGGCGTTCGGCGACGGCGACATGAGCGTCCGCATCGACCCCGACGGCCCGCCCGAGCTGATCGAGGCGAGCCTGGCCTTCAACGCCATGGCCGACCACGTCGTCCAGCTGCTGGCGGCCGAGCGCGAGATGGCCGCCGACCTCTCGCACCGCCTCCGCACGCCCCTGGCCGCCCTCCGCCTCAACGCCGAGGCCCTCGGCCGCGGCCCCGTCGCCGACCAGACCCGCGAGGCCGTCGACCGCATCGAGCGCGAGGTCGACCAGATCATCAGGACCGTCCGCAAACCCACCGGACGCGGCAGCTGCGACGCGGCCAAGGTGCTGCGCGACCGCGTCTCGTTCTGGTCGGTCCTAGCCGAGGACGAGGGGCGCTCCTGCGAGCTCATCGGCGCCGAGGCGCCCGCCCCGCTGCCGATCCCCGCCACCGAGCTGGCCGCCGCCGTCGACGCGCTCATGGGCAACGTGTTCCGCCACACCGCCGAGGGCACCGACTTCGCCGTCACCCTGCACCAGGGCCAGGGCGTCACCGGCATCCTCGTCGCCGACGCGGGCCCCGGCATCGCCGACCCCGACGCGGCGCTCAAGCGCGGCAGCAGCGGCGGCGGCTCCACCGGACTGGGCCTGGACATCGCGCGCCGCGCCGCCGAGGCCACGGGCGGCTACCTCAGGATCCACCGCTCCGTCCTGGGCGGCGCCCAGGTCCAGATGTGGTTCCGCACCAAGTGGCTGCCGCCCGCGCCTCGCCGCTCGCGCCGGCTCGTCCGCCGCTCGTCCCGGGTCTGACGGTCACTTCTTGTACGGGACGAGCTTCTCCCGCAGCTCCGCGGTCGTCGACCGCAGCAACCCGCTCAGCAGCTCCCGGCCCTCCGGCGTCGCGGAGATGTACTTGTCGACGTCGATGATCTCCTTCTTGGTCGCCGTGATCGAGTTGAGCTGGTGGTCGAGCTTGATATCGCCCATCCACGGACTCCGGAACAGGTTGGCCATATCAGTCCGGAACATCGCGACCAGATCATCGGGATCGGCCATGTAGTTCTTGACCTCGCCCACGAACGTCAGCGTCGCCTTGCTCCCGATCACGGCCTGCTGAAGCGCGCTGTCACCCGTCTTGCGGTCGAGCACGACCGTCACGCTGTGCAGCACCTGGTCCTTGACCGGCTTGAACCGGACGAACTGCCGGTCGGCATCGGCCCGGAACGCGATCGCCGGACACCCCAGATGCGCCATGGCGAACACCAGCTCGCCGACGAGCACCTCGTCCTTGCTCTCGCGGGCCTCGGCGCTGTTCTTGAACTTGGAGATCAGTGAAAGCATCGAGCCCCTCCTAGGCCGCGGCGGCGAGTCGTCCGTGCAGGTACTTGGCCAGCGCCTGCCGCGTCGCCGACAGATGCTCCTGCAGCACCGGATAACGGATCGTGTACTGGTCGGCGAAGTACGGCTCCAGGTCCAGCAACAGCTCGACCTGCACGTAGACATAACCCGTGGTGAGCTCGGCGTCCACCGTCATGACGCCCGGCTCCCCGACGTCCAGGAACCCGCTCTTGATCTCCGACTTGAGCGCCTGCCACACCGTCCGGGTGTTCTCGACCCTCTCGCCGTACCCCATCTGCACCGACGCGTACTGCCCGAGCGTCTTGGCGTCCAGGACCGTCCCGCTCAGATGCGTCAGCTGGAACAGCAGCCGGCTCCGGTCACGCGGATTCTGGAACCGCAAATGATGATGGTTCCCATCGGAGTTCAGATCGATCAGCGAGTTCCCCTCCGCCACCATGGCGGTCACCACGGCCCCCACGAGCAGATCATCGACCTCCGCCGCGGCCCGCTGCTCCTCGAACCGCTGCCAGCTCCGCTTGACCAGCCGCCCATAGACCTGATCGAGCTCCTCGCCCACACCTTCCCCCTCCACGAGACCAACACCGCCCCGTACATTAGCGCCGAACCCCCAGAAGTCAGTCACCGGTGAACGACCGAATGACCCTCGCGAAGTCGGGCGTCACCTGCCGCTGCGTCCAGCAGTCGTCCTCCCAGGTAGCGACCCCGCTCCCGCACCCGTCACACACCACATTGATCCCGTTGCCGCCATTGGCCCCGCAGCACCCCACCCCCCAGGCGGGATCGAGATCCGCGTTGATCAGATCGTCCGGATGGATCAGAAACCCCCGAGGCTCGCGCACCCACACATTGGGCCGCACCTGTCGCGCATAGGTCCCCCGAACCATCCGAGCCGCCCGCCCGCGCGTCCCGTCCGCCGCCCGCCCCGGATACGGCACCTCCTTTGGCACCCCCACAGCCACCAGCAAGGGCGTCAGCGCAACACAACACCGAGCACAAACAAAATGCGGCATACACCCCAGTCTGCCGCCCCCAACCCCCACCATGCGACCAACACCATCAACCCCAAGACCGCATTGGGACAAACCCCCACCACCCCCTCCGTCGCTACCTAAAATTCCTGGAAACGTCGCAAGAACGGCAGGCAGATGGCCGCACAAAGCCCGGATCCTCCAGCCCAAAAGAGAGTGGACGTTCTCCTCCAGGAGAAGACCCTGGTCTTCGGCGAGAAACTCGGAATAGTCAACGCCAACAAACAGGCGTACGGCCTCCTCAGCGTCGTGACCGGCGTCCTGCTCAGCGCCGCGCAGGGCAAGAACATCGAGGCGGCCTACCTCCTGCTTCCGTACATCATTCTCGCCTTCTCCTACTACATTCTCAGCAACACCCTCATGTTCACCCTGATCGCCGCCCACCTGGAAGAAATAGACCGCGAACTCCACATCATCGAAGCCGAGATAAACACCCGAATGTGGCAGGCGGGCGTAGGCGGCGATACCTCCCGCTGGGGACTGGTCATATCCACGAGCAGAGGCCCCGTCCTCAACCCCTATGTGGCCCAGATCGTCACCATCGCCATCCTCGGCCTCTCCATAACCTGCTACTCAATGGCCCGAGCCTGGCTCTTCCTCGACGACTGGAAAAACGCCACCCTGGCCAACATCTACACAACGGCGACCGCGACCTGCATCCTCCTCTTCATCGCCGTCTCGGCCACCGTCAGCCGCCTGGCCCAGACCCCGAACACCCTCGCCCCGCCACCACGGTAATTCTCACCCTGAGCCAAACTGTCGTACCCGCCTGCCAGGATGGCGCCATGCCTCTCCACGTAGCGAGCTGCCGCCGCACGACCCTCCACCGAGACTTCCCCGACGCCCTGATCCTCGACGTGACCTCCCGAGCCCCCGCCCCCTGGGTCCGCCTGAGCCCCTTCTATCCGCACGGCGGCATCCCGGTCCCCGGCCACCCAAACCGCACTTCACAATCCGTAGAAGGCGTCTGGCAAGCACTCAAGGTCTTCACCACGGAACCGGAAGACTTCACCAAGCTCGACATCACCACGATGAAGGGCATCAAACGAACCGTCCGCCGCCTAGGCCCCCCACAAGGCCACCGCCTGAACAACCGCTTCCTCGACTACGAGGAGGCCAGACGCGAGATCTACCTCCCCACCTACTTCTGGACGCTCGACAACCGCACCCCCGACCTCGTCGATGAACTGCGCGCCTTGAGCGCCCGCCGAACCGTCGTCCTTCTCGACTACTCAATAAATGGAAACATCCGAGATCTCTCCAAGCCCCTTTCGCACGCAGCTCTGATCGCCCAATGCATCCAGTCCGCCCGCCAATCCTCATAAGCCAAGCTGATAGTCCTAGCTTATGTTCGCCACAACCTTGAATTTCTATCGATGCGGACTAATTCAATATCTGCTTTCGTGTACGCGCAGAGCATTCGTTGTCGCGCGGCTCCTCTGTTGCGCGCAGGTGTGGCTTGCATCAGTTTGAGGGGCTTATTCTGAGTCCAGGGATGCGCCCATCTTTTTCGGGCCAGGTCTTACCTGATGAATCGGGCTGCCTTCAAAGCCAATGGACATTCGCAAATTGTCTTCGTGTGAGCTTGAAGGTTATATGCCTCGTTAAGCGAAAGTCTCCTCCAGTCTAATCATTTCGCCCTGCAGTTGAATGAGCAGGGGGGCGACAGAAGTGCTATGCTTCGTTTTTTCAAAAATGGGGAGGGCTCGTGGATCGGTCAAGTGCTGGAGAGCAAGAAGCGCGGCGTCTGTCGCTGTTTGGACAGTTCGCAGAGCTTAGTGCCCAGAACAAGATAGCTGCCTTGGTTGCCCTCAGTAGCTTCCTGGGTATCCTAGTTGCCGCCGCCGCTGTTATTCCTCCTTTTCTTGCTCTTGACAAGGATTCGAGTGACCCTCCTCCGCTGGGAAAGCTGGCACCCAGCCTCTCTCCGAGCGTTGGCGGCTTCCCTGCCCTTCCCTGTAAGGAGCTGAAAAAGGTTATCGAGTGCACCGTGACGAACATGCCATCGGGTGCTTACTCGGCCCCCTCTCCCTTTCCTGGGATCGGGCAGGTCCCAAATTGCCATGGTCAATATGACGATTTTCTTAGTTGGGTCAAAAAGAGCAACGCTGTCCCGGCCGGTGGAAGTGGCTTTACAGTGAATCTTCGTCCTCGTAAAGGATCGGTGATCAATGTGCGTAATGTTGTCGTTCACAGCACAAGGATGCCGATCGAGGATAGGGTTACACTCGCCTGCGCGGGTGGCGCGGATCAGCAGGTGACTGCGGATATCGATCTGGACTTGCCCAAGCCCGTAGTCCGCTACAGGTGCAGCGATTCTACAGCAGACTGTAAGCGCTCGATTGGCAATCTCACTTACCCAGAGCGACTAACGCTTGATGTTACAGGAACTGCGACACGCAGTTTAGTCAAATGGCAGGCATGGCTGGAGTTGATTGTCGACGGAAGGCGCTTCCTGCTGGACCTGGGGTCCTCGACCGTTTCTGGTATCTCATGCCTTCTCTATGAATCAGATCCGAACACAAGAATGTGGATAAGAAAGCGATCGGGACATTCGAAATGTGCACAGTGAAAGAATCATGACTGGGCTACGCCATAGATTCGAAATCGCCTGAGCGCTTGTGAATCGCCAAAGTCGGTCCAACTAAGTCAAATCACTCTTGTCGTGACCTGAAGCGAGGTGCTCGGCGATGGTTAGGGTGGTGATCGCTTGGTTGTGGGGGAGGGGGCAAGGGCAGGTGTTTGTGTGCAGCCTCCATCGACGCCAGTTGCTTGGCGATCTTGGTGCTGTCGGCGACAGCGGTCTTGGTGATGTGGATGGCCGTAGGGCCTCCCTCCTGCGGGAGGGGGGTAGGAGCCAGCCTTGGGAGTCAACGCATCTCGATCTCGATCGACATGGGTCGACTCTCGCATACTTGCTTCGGACTCCTCCTCTAGCTTTGCGCAGGTGAGTGGCTCTTGGGGTGCCTGTGTCGGATTCAGGTGGACGTGGTGGAAATAACCGGGCTCAGGCCCTCCCTAAGGGAGGGCCAGGGAAGTGATCTTGCTGCGATGCAGCTCAGAACCGGTCGTCACGTTTCGCTTCAAGCCTGGGGAGCCATCCTGGGAGCCACGCCTACGCGGACTTGATCGTCTTGCTCCCGAAGATGACGTTCATGTGCTCGGCACCCTCGCGGATCTCGGGCTTGAGTTGGTGCCGGTAGACGGTCTCGGTGATGTGGGTGTCGCTGTGTCCGACGAGCAGACTGATCTTCTCGATCGGCACGTCGTGATCGCTGAGGATCGAGACGAACGTGTGCCGCAGCTCGCGGGGCGTCCACTCGTCGGCGTTGAGGCCCGCCGCCTTCAGTACTTTGCGGAACCACCATCGGACGAAACGGGCGGTGTAGGGCGTGCCGTCCTCCCGGCAGATCACAAGGTCGTGGTCCTGGTAGCTCTCGCCGGCCTTGAGCTTCTCTGCGGCCTGCCTGGCCTTGAGGGCCTTGAGAGCTTCCACGCCCATGTCCGACAGGCCGAGCCCACGACGGCTGAGCCGTGTTTTGGTCTCGTCGTTGTGGCGGTCGGCTCGCAGGACGTAGACCGTCCCGGTTTCGAGATCGACGGCCTCCCACTTGAGCTTGCGCAGTTCCTCCGTTCGGAGCCCGGTCGTGATCGCGAGGATCACGTACGCACCGAGCTTGTGTTCCGGCTTGGTCGCCTCCTTGAGAACGGCTTTGGCCTGCTTGAGCGTGAGCGACTTCGACTTGCGCCCCGCTTTGCCCGCCGGTGTGTCGACGAGTTCGGCGACGTTCCGGTCCACTTTGTCGTGACGCGCTGCCCGGCGGATCGAGCGCTTGAGGAGACTGTGAACGATGCTGAGGGACGATGAGGTCAGGTGATCCGTCCGTCCGTTCAGCCAGGTCTCGACGTCATCCGCCGTGAGTCTCTTGAGTTCGATCCGTCCGATCAGCGGAATGATCTGGTGATCGGCGAGGGACCGGTAGGTGTCCTTGGTCGAGGTGGACTTCGATGACCTGGCGAACGTGGTGAGGAAGTCGTTCACGGCCCTCGCCACCGTGTAGTTCCGTTCGGGCTTCACCCCCTTGTCCAGCTCTCCGAGTGCCTCGATGAGCTTGTCCTTGACGATGTCCTCGGTGCGGCCCTTGCGCTTGAGGCGCTTGCGCTTGCCGTTCGGATAGAAGCCGAGGGAGACGGCTCCGGTGTAGCCGTCTCCCTCGGGATAGATGGTCGCTTCGTACTTACCGATCAGGATCTTGGCCAAGGGATCCCTCCTCGTGTCGGTCGAGGTACTCCTTGATCGCTTTCCTGATGACCCACGACACGTCGCGCTCCTGCGACTCGGCGTACGCGGCCAGGCGCTCCTTGAACGCCTGATCGACGCGTACCGGGGGCAGGGTCGTTTTGTCGTTGGTCATGTGAGCGTGTCCTCTCGTTCGGTCTGGGTTGAGTCTGCCGAGTTGAGAGCGCGCTCGCGTCGATGGAGTTATCAAGAAGCGGTGCCTCGGGGCCTTCCCCGGCGGGGCGTGCCCCGAGGCTTGCTTGCGTAGAACAACGTAGCACGGTGTTCTACGCGCGTCAGTGCTTCTCCGTTTCGAGGGAGGCGACGAAGTCCGCGAGATGCTGGTCGGTGATCCGGCGCAGCTTGCCGATCTTGATGCTGTGGAGGCGTCCGGTCCGGATGAGTCCGTAGACCTTGTCGCGTCCGATCTGGAGGATCTCGGCGACCTGTTCGACGGTGTATGCCTGCACGCTCACCTCCTTGTCTCCCGAGGTGGTCTCGGGGGTCGCGTCGGGCGTAGCGATCATCTCCGTTCGTGACGGTGAGTGATTGTCTACGTCTTCGTCTACGGCTCGTCTATGCGCCATACGTGCAGGCGCGCGCGAGACGTAGACATAGACAAGTCACGGATTGTGGTCGGTCAACGCGCGCCACCGGCCTCGCGAGACCTGCGTGACGCGTCCGGTCTCGGCGTGTTCGCGAAGCCGTTGGTAGAGCCATGGACGGCTCATGCCGGTCGCCGTGATGAGGTGCGAGACGGGGATGCCGTCCTCGGGCGCGCCGTTCAGCATGGCCCACAGAACGGTCTCGGGACTGTCCTTGGCGGTCGGCTCCTTGGGGGTGGACGTGCGGAGCAGGATCCCCGCGCGGGCCTCCTCGATCGCCGTCCGGGAGATCTGGTCGAGGGACGGTCGGAGTTTGACGTGCCTCCGTGCGGCGTTGGCTACGGCCTCGTCGGTGAGGAGGTAGGCGCGGGCGCGTCGGGGCGTGTCGTGTTCGGGCGCGGACAGGAGGAACTTGCCGGGTGCGTTGAGGGTGTGGGCGTGCCATCCGGCGTTGAGCATCCCTTGGCCGAGGATGAGATCGACGTCCTTGCGCTCCCGGACGCGGAAGCTCACGCGGACGTCCATCTGAGACCGAACCGCACCCTTGCCCATGGCCTTCTGCGTGGGACGCTGGGTCGCGGCGACGATCGTCACGGCGACGGCCCGTCCTCGTCGAGCGGTGGAGTCGGTGTCGCCGGCGGTGTCGGGAGCGTCCTCAGCGAGTTCGGCGTACTCGTCGATGACGATCACCAGTGCGGGCATCTCGGGCGTGGGCTCCCATACTCGTCGTCCCTGGGAGGCGAGCCAATCCGCGCGAGCCTCAAGGACTGCGACGGCGTCGCTTAGGAGTACCCGGGCCTGTTCGGGCGTGGTGGCGAGGCGGTCGATGCAGGACGCCCACGGCTGGAGTTCCATGCCTCGCTTGAGGTCGATCGCCCAGATCACCACGTCCGGGCACGCGGTGAGGTTGCCCATCAGGACGTTAATGCCGCCGCTCTTGCCCGAGCCCGCCACACCCCCGATGAGCCCGTGACGCCGCAGCAGGAGGACGCGCGCGTTGGTGGCGTCCTCGAACGGCCCCAGGTCGATCGGTTCGGTGATGGAGGAGACGGACGGCCCGGGCCAAGGGATCGCGTCCGCGTGCGGATCGGTGTCCAGCACGCGCAGCTCGAACCTGTTGGCCCTGTCGTCCCGCGTTGGGTGAACCCGAACCGCACCGCGGAACGTCCCGAGCGCCGATTCGATCGCGGGCACCTTGGCGATGACGTCCTGGATCGTCTGACCACGGGCCAGAGCGAACCGGGCCCGCCACCCCCACACGTCCACCACGGCCGACTGCACACGAGAACCGCTCAAGCCGATCGCGTGCGAGATCTCAGGCCAAGCGGAGAGTTGCCGATCGACGCGCACCTTGGCGCGGCGACGCCGATGCACCCACCACGGAATCCCCAGCACGAACGTCCCACCGACGAGAATCTGTGGAAGCGGCACGTAGGTGACCCCGAGTGCAGTAGCAGCGGCGAACCATCCTCCGGCGCTCACGGCCACGCAAGCGGCGTAAAACCGCTCACTCGGCAGCGCGAGCCCAACCCGCGCACCGAATAGAGCCAATGCCGATCCGGCCGCCGTGGAGACACCGAGCAGGTACGGCCACCATTGCGGATTGGTGAGATGCAGGACCGTCCCACCGAGGGCGAGCATGACCGCGAAGTAGAGCGGCGCAAGCTCAGACCGATAGCGCCACAGCACACGCCCGATCAGGACAGCCGCAAGATCGGGCAACTGCTCGTCGCCGTTAATGACGATCATCGGTTGCAGGCCGTTGCGCCGCATCTTGCGCGCATGCCGCCGCATCTGATGGGACCTGGTCATCGACGTCCCCAGGTGTCCGGCGGGAGATGTCCTTGCGCACGCAGTTCATCGCGCACGTAGTACAGCGGGTCAGACTCGGCGTCCTGGTCGGCATTGAGAGTGGCCCGCGCAGCAGCGACCAGATTCGCCAGGTCACGCCGCGCCTTGGCCAATTCGATCACAAGCCGTTTGATCTCGGCAGTGAGAGCAGGAGTGTCGCTAAGAGCGGCGTTGATGCGGAGCCACAGGTCCGCGATCGTGGGCATGGCATCGGACAGGGCGGAGACGATTTCACGAGCGGCGAGGCTGCGGTTGCGTACCTCCTGGACGTTGATTCGGGTGGGCTGTGGGATGTCGGGCACTAGGCATCCCTCCCTTCGGTCGGGGGAGCGTCAGTGCGTGCTGAAGACGCGGACGAGACCGGTAACCATGCGGTCGATCTCCGGCGCGATGCTGGTCGCTGCCAGCAGGAACCCGAACAACAGGCACACCACCAGGTGCCAGGCCCGGAGCCCCATGTAGCGCCAGGCGACCCAAGCGACCGCGCCAAGGATCACGACCAACGGAACCGATACGTTCACCGTCGACTTCACCTCCTCTCCGTCAGGACCACAGATCGGGGTAGCGAGAGCCGAAGTTGCGGCGCTGCCACCGAGCCCGATTGCGGCACTTGCGGCAGCGCCGGTGACCAGCGTCGAGACGGGCTCCACAGGGACACGCGAAGCCGGTGATGAGCCGAGGCATCCTCACGCGCGTCACCGCCCCGCCCGAACCCGGGTCCCGTCCGACTGCGTGGTCAGCAGCCGACGAGAAGCAGTGCCGCTCCGCGTAGGCCCACTCCCACTACGCGAGATGCGGCGTTCCTCCGCATGGATACCGATGACGACCATCGCGAAGATTCCGCAGACGGCGCCGGCGAGGAAGACGGCGATGATCGAGGCCAGTACAAGGATCATGGGGTCACCTCTTTCGCAAGGGCCCGTGTCCGGCGGGGCGGCTCGGGCGGTCGGGATTGCCTTACGAGAAAGAGAGTGCGCCTGACCTGGGGGACGTGATCACTACCTGACTGGACCTGCTCAGGACGTCCTCATAGGGTTGTCCCCGTCCTAGACGTCCCCAGGACCCGGACGGGTGCATGCCGAACGAACGCCTACGTGCCACGCTGCTTCAGCACCGGATCACGGTGAACGCGCTCGCCGAAAAGATCGGCGTCGACCCCAAGACCGTCGAGCGCTGGATCACCAAGGACCGCACGCCCTACCGGCGCTATCGCGTAGCCGTGGCCGAAGAACTCGGCATCGAAGAGACCTACCTGTGGCCCGAAGCGCTCACCACAGAGCAAGTGTCCGAGGTTTCAGCCAGCGAACTCGTCACCCTCTACCCGTACCGCTCATCAGTGCCACGGGACATGTGGGGACGTCTCTTCGCGTCCGCAGAAACAGAGATCGGCGTCCTCGTCTACTCCGGACTTTTCCTCTCCGAAGACAACGAGACGCAACGCATCCTCGCCGACAAGGCCCGAGCTGGCGTCCGCGTGAGGATCCTCCTAGGCGATCCCGACAGCCCTCAGGTAGCCGAACGCGGCACAGACGAGGGCGTAGACGACGCCATGGCCGCGAAAATCCGCAACGCCCTCGTCCTCTACAAACCCCTCCGCAAAATCGAAGCTGTCGAGTTCCGCCTGCACCGCACGGTCCTCTACAACTCGATCTACCGTGCCGACGACCAGCTCCTCGTGAACACCCACATCTACGGTGTGACGGCTCCGCAAGCCCCCGTCTGGCACCTCCGCAAGCTAGCCGGCGGCAGCGTCGTCAACACTTACCTAGAAAGCTTCGAGCGCGTCTGGGACGGCGCCACACCACTACCAGGGGGTTGAGCATGGGCCGCAGGATCGACTACTACGACGACCCCAACGCCCCCGAGCCCAACAGCCTCGTCCCCTCGGTCAACGTCGTCGTCACCAACGACAAGGGCGAGATCCTCATGATCCGCCGCACCGACAACGACAACTGGGCCCTCCCCGGCGGCGCCATAGACCTAGGCGAATCCGTAGCCCAGGCCGCAGTCCGCGAGACCAAAGAAGAAACCGGCATCGACTGTGAGATCACCGGCCTAGTAGGCATCTACAGCGATCCCAAACACCTGATCCACTACACCAGCAACGACGAAGTCCGCCAAGAGTTCTCCATAGTCCTAACCGCCCGCTCTCTTGGCGGCGAGCCTCGCCCAAGCGAGGAATCACGGGATGTCCAATGGATTTCAGATTATAAGGTCAGAGATAGAAAAATGGATCGCTCGATGAAACTTCGTATCGGTCATTTTTTGGAAAGTCCGACACATCCCGTGATTATCTGAACAGTTGACGCACGAGAGAAATCATATGTCCAACAGAATTAGTGAAGGTCAAGAGTCCGGCTCGATTAGCTGAGAGAGTTCTGGCGAAAACCCAAGTTTCGTCCAGGCAGTGGCAGTTGTCAATGGGCTCTTTCGAGATCTCATTAGCTGCCGCAATGCGTTGATTACAGGTTCTGTTTGAACACTAGAAGCCTGGGCTATCTCGTGGAGGCGAAGAAGCGTCCGTTCGACTTCTGGCGAAAAACCCTTACTCAAAACCGCGCGAGTAAACACTCGGAGTGCGGCGTTATCGCTTGTGATCATCTCCCTCACTTGTCCTGTCATAGCCTCATCCCAATATGAGCCAGCTAGAAGCAATATCAAGCGCGCCTGCTTAATCTGCCTAGACTCGATAGAAACGTCAATACTCGCTAGTCTTTCAACGAACTGCGAATTGAGCATACGAAGCGGGCCAAAACTTGCCAAAATGGGTAGTAGGCCCTTGAGGTCAGGTGCGCTGAGCCATGCCTGTTGAAGGGCGTTGAAAGTCTTGGCGTTAGTGCGCATAGAGAGGCTAGAAAGTTCGTGACGTGCCTTGCGAACATCAGTCAGTAGACCAAGCCAGCGCCTGTCGATCGGAGCATTGGGAAAGAAAATGCGGAGACATTCCAGTCCCATAGGCCAGGACCAGTTGAAAACGATCTCCAAGAAATCTGAACTAGGCGGATCGAGAGACAATTCGGTAGACTTGTGATCAAGTATATTTTCCATAAGGAGAGGCAACAAGAGGTCACGACCGGGCCCGGGAGGCGCGGCGACAACGCCTTCGATAAGATCATCGTGTGGTACGGGAAAGACTTCACTGAGACCTCTGGGAGCTATTCTGCTTGGGCACCAGGGACGTCCAGACAACCCTGCATCGAGCACGTCGCCCTCTATAATATCGGCAAAAGCCAGTCCTCGCTCCAGCCAACCTTTCTGCCACAATGACCAATCTCTCGTGTCGCCTAGGAGACCAGTCTCAGCGGCATGTGCCAGTTCTTCCCAGCGGCCTGTATTGCCCGCCGCATATGTCGCTTCTGCCAGCGGCCACGGGACTAGGGAAGCCCACCAATAAATACCAGCTTCCCCTGTATCAGCCTCTGCCTGCCTGAGTGCATATGCAAGGGTCTCTTTATTTGGTGATAGTATGAAGTTGACATAGGCTTTGGTCGCGGCCCATCCGCGGCCCCTGCTCGGTATTGCACGCAACTCCTGAGGCAGTTCGTTAGGCGCCATAACTTGACGGATAGAAATCTGTGCAATCGCAGTCTCGCCGAAGAGCAAAGGCAGTGTGCTCCAGCCCTGAGTTCGAGGCTGAGCGTATCTTTGCTCGAGCAGAGCGTGCAGCGATTTGAGCCAGATAGGAATCTCGGGATAGTCCCACCGTATCTGTGTCCTGGGTGTGTGGAGGACGTAGCTAGCGCTGGCAGCGGCGAACAACCTTGCAGGATGGTCAGCCACGGCGTCACCAAGAAAGCTATTAAGTGGAACACATGCGCCGTTACCATCTTGTAGCAGAGCTTCGAAAAGTTTCTCATCGGTTTGCCGCGTAGCCAGCAATTCGGTCAACCGGTGGGCGAACTCGGCTCCTGCGTACACTGCCAGATTGGAAAGGCAGAGCCAGGCGTTCTTCGCGGAGACAAACTCGTCACTTTCAATCCTGCCAAGGATTTCTCCGAGGAACACGTCAGAGGTGTCGCTCTGCCAGACTTCGGCCAGTCGGGCGGGCCACTCGTCTGACGCATCGTCTAGCACACGCAGTGCGGTCCGGGTAAGCATGCGGTTCCACTTCGGCTGTCGCCGAGCTGATCCCTCTTCCAGGAGCTCCAAAGCCAGTTCGGAGCCAGCGAGGGTGAGTCGTGCTGTGAGATCATCAGGATGATCATTCAATTCACCGCAGACCGCGTGAAGGGTGTCACGTAGATACTGTCGATCAAAGAAGCACTTACCGGCAGCGAAGAGAAAAACATTGCGCCAGTTGGTATTGCCTGCGACGGCCTTCAACCTGTCCTGGGTCGTCTTGTCGTCAGCGGCCATTAGACCTTCGGCTGCCATGAACTCCTGGAGTGACCGGATTTCAAAGCCGACTTGCCCAAGTTCCAATCCGACAAGGAAGACTAGCCGGTGAGCCGCCGCCTCGATGATGGAATTTGTCAAGTTAGCGAGCTCTCCATCACGGTGCCCTTCATCCCTAAGGTGGTGTTCCACGACCTCTCTAAACTGCTCTACAGTTAGCCGTGCGTCTGTCCCGCCAGATCTCTCGCTCTCAACTTGGAGAAGCAGGCCTACTTGTCGGTGGACGGTGATGATGTTGGTCCTATGGCTTCGAAGGATGGCCGCTGCGGGGATATCTCGCTCAATTTCTCTCTGATAGATCAGCTTAAAGTACTCATCAAACAATGGCCAGCGTTCCTGTGGTGGCTGACCCATTCGATCCAGCAGGAGCGTGAGAATGGTCACCTGCAGTGGACTTCGCATCAGCCGTGCCGTTGCGCTGTTGGCGGCAGCCCGGTGTATCCGGCCTTGAACCTTTGCGACGCGATCGGTATCCCCACTAAACCTGACCGCAGCGAGTTTCTCGCCGTACTCGATCGCTTGGGCAGGTGAAAGCGGGACCATCCAACGATGTGAGTAGAATTTTGGAGAGAAGTCCTCGTTATAACCCTGCGGCCGGCTCGTCGCAATGACTAGGGCATCGATACCTGAATCCGTGATTCTTGAGGTGGCGATGTCCGCCCAAAAGTCTTTGACCGCACTGAGCACTTGGCTGCGATTCGTTGAAGCGGGCACTTCGTCCAAACCGTCAAGGATGATGATACATGGGTACGCTGTCAGCAGCGCCTGGAATTGCGAGATCATAAGGTCAGAGTTTGTCTTAGCGTTGAAGACGGCCGTCAAGTACGCCATAAGACCGTGTGTCTGTCCATCAGCGAGACTTCTGGCGAATTCGCTGAGTACCACCCGGAAGGGGACTCGGCGGGCCCCTGGGCGTGCGAGCTGACCGTCGCGCCATTGCCTCTGGATAGAACGCACGATAGTTAGTGCTTCGGGGGCAACTGCGGTTGGGGAAACATCCGATAGTAGTGCGGCCCGAAACACTTGACAGATATATTGGCCAACTGTGGTCTTTCCCTGACCGGGCCCCCCAATCAATACATGACGCCCAATCGCTTTGGCGGGGAGGTCGCTGGACAGTTGACGGTCATCCTCGCCACAGTGGAGAGACGCATCACGAATAACTAGGTCTACAAAATAGGTTGGCTTTTCTCGGCCACTCATCACATCTGGAGGCTCGTTGTGTGGTTTGGGTGCCACGGGCACGTCAACAAAGACCTGAGAAAGCGGTATCGCCTCGTCCGCTGAGTGGCCAGCTTGCTCCAATTTGGCGAACTGGTCTACGAGCAATTCTTTCTGTAGGAAATTGACGATTAGCCGATGGAAGTCTGGCCGCTGTGACTTCAACATCTCTGCCAGATCGGCCAGTACATCGCCTGGTGTTATCCAAGCCATATAAGAACGACGCACGTCTTCGTTGTTATCAAGAAGAATTCTGAGCTTGTCGTAATCCCAAACATCGACTCCCTTGAGTTTGTGCACCTTTTTAAAATGCCGCAGCATGGCCAGTACTTTGTCTTTGCTGCCGCTGCCTGCCACTGACGTCAAGGTCACGTTTGTTGCCAAAATATAGTAATCGATCCTCCGCTCGGAAGCTCGGTTCTTGTATTTGGCCAATTCGTCACTTAGTTGCTCAAGAATCCAGCTGCCATCCTTGGTTGAATTCGTTGGCCTTTGAAGGAATTTTGCCTGTATTACGCCGTATCCGTTCCACCGTTCGGAATCGCTGCCATAATTGGTTGCACCCTCAAAGGTCGCTTCCCTGCCGCCATCGGGTCCGTCTCCGAAGGGCGTTGATGTTTTTGTTATTGCCTTGAGGCAGAGTGCCTGGACAAAGTGTTCGAAAGTTCGAGAACCCAGTCCGTCGAAGCGGTAGTCCGTCATGGCTACGGAGCATATCCGTTAAATCTAGCTTGGGGACCTGTAGTGGGGCGTCATTGGCCAGATCCGGTCGTTGTTGACTATCCTTGAGATAGTGCACCCGTGATGTTCGCGTCGGATCTTGCAAAGCTGCTTACTTGTACAAGTTGTACGGTGCCGGGCGAGGGTGGCTTAGCTCTGGCTTCTTGCATGCCGCCAATCAGCAACCGCGGCTTTGGGGTGAGGCTCGCCGCTTTCACCGCTCGAGCTTGTGGACGGACGTTAGCTTGCTACTCACGGAGGCTGCAGTCGATGAGCACTGTGGAGCCTTGCTCGTGGGCGCCCTTCAGCAACTCATTGTGTGTCCGGCGGACCGTGTCGATCATGTGAGGCCAGCACTTGGCGATGTATCGGGCAACTGGATCATTGGCATCGTAGCGGGAGAGGATTTCTGTAAGTCGATCCTCCACGGAGAGCTGTTCCCCACTCGGGCCGGCGGTCATGTCGCAGTAAACTAGTTGATCACTCAGTTCGGGGGGTTCCTCGCCGAACTCGCTGATCAGGCTCTCGGCTAGGCCTCGTTCGCGCGCTTCGGCTAGGGCACAGGTGTGGTGGGCTACCAGGCGGCATAGGTGGTTGTCGGCCTGGTGGGTGTCGCGTAGGTAGCGGGCGCCGTCTAGGGGGTGGAAGCCCGTCGTGGCGAGGTCGGGGGCGTAGCCGATGTCGTGTAGCCAGGCGGCGGCTTCTAGGAGGTCGGCTTGGTGGCCGAGGATTGGGGCAAGGGTGCGGGCCTGGCGGGCCACGCCTTGAGTGTGGGCCCAGCGGCGGGGGAGTGGGGTTTCGAGTTGCTGGCGGGCGATCTCGCGGGCCCATGCGGCTGTGTTCTTCATGGTTCGACGGTATGAGCGCTTCGCGTGACGTTCACGGACGCCGAGGGACCAGATAGGGACGTCTCAGGGGGATGAACCGTCCCTTGTCGTGAGCGCAGGCGATGCGGCTCGTTGCTCCTTTCCGTGCTCGGCTTGGTGGTGGTGCGATCGAAAGGGGGAGCCCCCGACTTGGAGTGTCGCTCCACTGGTCGGGGGCTCCCGGGTGTCCCGCTCCTGCTTCCCACGGGCGTAGTGGTGTGGGTGGCGGGGTGCCCTCTCTTGGAGGGGCTTCTGTGGGGCTTGTGGTGACGAGGTCTCTTGGGGAGGTGGTCACCGGTAGGCCGCTTGGTCCGTTGTGCCCCCTGCTCTGAAGTTTGGGAACATCCGGATCTTCAACGTGGCGTCGATGTGCTTGGCTGCCTGTTCGACGTCGTTGCATGGGTGGGCGTCGTCCGAGACGCAGTAGTGCCAGCGCCTTGCCTGCTTGAGTGCGGTCACGAAGACTCCCACTGCTTCGGCGTCTTTGGCGTACAGGAACAAGACGGGCGGGGAGAGGGTGTAGATCGTTTCGAAACGCCAACCTCTTCGCGCCATCGCTCTCGCCAAGACGTCCAGGCGCTGGGTCGCTTGTCCGTGCGACCACGACTCGCGCCACCAGGACAGGTGCAGGGGGCTGAACATGCTGGCTAGGAGATGTGGGCCCATGTGGTTCTCACTCCAGGACCACGAAAGCGTAGAGGATTCGTCGGGCTGGTCCTCGGCGGCGCTTGGCGTGGCGGCCGCGAGGGGTTGAAGGCGCGGCGGGTTGGGATCGGTCTTTCAGGTGGGGTGCGGGGACGGAGAATGACCATGCCGTGATGCCGGGCTGGGGGAAGGTCTGCATTCTGGGTGCTGAAGTGGCCAGGGGGTGGGGGTCGCGGCGGTGCCGGCTGGTGGGACGGGGCATCAGTGGTCCGCCTCCTCGCGTAGGGACAGGGCGCCCTTGATGTGCGTCAGGGCGTCGGTGACGCGGTCGGCCTCTGCGATGGGGCGACCTGCTGAGTCGAAGAACCACCATTCGTCGGCGTCGAGGGCGTGTCGGCGACAGGTGATGGTGTCCGAGAGCACGGGATTGTCGGGGCAGCAGCCGGGTGCCTCGGGGTTGCGAACGGTGACGCCCTTGGCCGTGAGATCCGCGGTGAAGCGGTGTGCTTTGAGGTGCGCGGTCAGGGCTGCCAGGCGTGATTGTGGGTAGTTGGTGGGGCTTGGCTGGTCGGGCTTTTCGTCGGACGTTCTGGGGCGGTCGAAGGACATGCGGCCTCCTTGACGAGGTGGGGACTTGGCGGGGGCGGAGCCCCTCGCGACGTGCCTCTGAGCCTCGTGTTCGGGCCGGGACCTCTCTATTGGCAACTAGGGACGTCTTGGGACGTCTCCTGTTAGGGTCGAGGCTGTCCTGCACTTCCGGGAGGTCTCGTGAACGACTTGTTGCGGCGCGCGCTCGCGGACGCTCAGATCACCGAGGCCGACATAGCCAAGCGACTGGACGTTGATCCCAAGACCGTTCAACGGTGGGTTGCTGGGCGTATCCCTTATCCCCGCCACCGTGAGGGTGTGGCCGAGGTTCTCGGGCTTGAGGTGGCTGACCTTTGGCCCCATCTGGCTGCGCCGTTGCCTATGCCTGAGCTTCCTGGCGCTCAGGTTCTCGCCAAGTATCCGCACCGGTGGGCGGTTCCTCGTCCGGCTTGGCAACATCTGTTTCAGAGCGCCCGGCGCGGCATCGGCATCCTGGTCTACGCCGGACTCTTTCTGGCGGAAGACAGCGGGATCACGAGCAGCCTTGCCGGGAAGGCGCGCGAGGGCGTCAAGGTCCGGATCCTGCTTGGTGATCCGGATGGCAGTCATGTTCTTGAGCGGGGCGCGGATGAGGGTGTGGGTGACTCGCTGGCAGCCAAGATCCGGAACGCGCTTGTGCTCTACCGGCCTCTTCTTGGAGTGGAGGGCGTTGAGCTTCGGCTTCACGACACGGTGCTCTACAACTCCATCTACCTGGCGGATGATGACCTGTTGGTCAATCCTCATGCTTATGGGATCCCTGCGTCGCAAGCGCCTGTGCTTCATCTCCGCGTAGCCGAGGACGGTGACATGGCCAGCACATACGCGGCCAGCTTTGAGCGGGTGTGGGCCGGGGCTAGGGCTCTGAGTCGTGACACGTGAAACCCCCGCCGATCGCGATGGATCGACGGGGGTTCTTGTGTTCCGGAGTGGTTCAGGTCTGCATGGTGGTGGAGATTATCTGCCTGACTTTGCGGCGGTCGATGCCGTGCTTCTCGGCTAGGAACCTTTGGGAGAGCGGCTTGCCTGGGCCGTCCAGGCTCGCGGTGTAGTCGGCTAGGACGGCCTGTTCCACTGTGGTGCCTGGGTGGTCTTGCTCCATCGACGCGGTGGGCTGTGGCGTTGGGCTTCGGGTGAGCATCATGAGTAGTTCGAATGAGCCGACTAGGGCGAGGGCAGGCCAAGCGCTGACTAGGGCGCCTATGGGGCCGTGGTTCAGGCCGTGCGCCACGTTGGCACCGATGGTGGCGACGATGCCCACGCCGAGGCTCCACTTGGCCAGGAGTGGTACGCGGTGGTTCCGGCGGCTTGCGTCGAGGATGACCATGGACGCTGCCCAGATGAGGCCGTCCACGGTGAACGGGACCAGGCGCGCCGTGATACCTGACTCGCCGTGGGTGCGTACCAGCTCGTACGCGTGGCGGTAGGAGATCACGGCGGCGACCGTGGCGACGATGCCCACGGCTAGTGCTGTTGTGATGCGGGTTAGGCGATCAGGCACCGGTCAGCTCCCGTCGCCATGTGATGACTAGGGGATCGGTTTCGTTGTGACCTGTGGCCAGGCGCGCGGCCATTGACAGTGCGGTGATCGCTTGGTGGCGGGTGAGGGGGTGGGGCCAGTTGGTTGCTTGCCAGGCTCCATCGACGCGGGTTGCTGTGGCGATCACGGTTCCGTCGACCGTGGCGGTCATGGACCTCTCGGTGATCTGGATGGCCATGGGGTGGCCTCCCTCCTGCTGGAGGGAGGGGAGCCAACGGGAGCCAGTCTTGGGAGCCAGACCAAGTCGACCTAGGTCGATGTGGTCCGACTCCATCGGACTCGCCGTTGGGTCCCCTCCCTGGGTTTTTGCAGGTGAGCGGCTTCCAGGACGGCTTTGCCGGACTGGGGCGGACGTGGTGGAGATAAACCGGGCTGAGGGGGTCCCTAAGGGAGGCTTAAGAGGGTTCTTTTTGGGGGTGGGGGCGGCTTAGGTTCGGGGCGTCACATCGGAAGACGGCGGAGGTGTATAGGCGGAGAGCAGAGCGAACGTCGGCTGAGGTTCCGACTGAGGTTCCTGATTGAGACAGGCGACTGGTCCGTACGGCCTGAACCCCGCTCGGGGGCCGTGCGGGCCAGAAGCGTTTCAGGGGCGGGGGAGGGCGCCGTTGAGGAGGAGGCGGACGGCGTCGGCGGTGCCGGTGGCGGAGGTGTCGCCGGTGGCCAGGCGGCGGACGGCCAGGCCGAAGAGGAGGGCGACGGCCGCGGGCGCGTGGCGGTCGGGGTCGGGGATGTCCAGGGCCGTCAGGA
Source organism: Spirillospora sp. CA-294931 (assembly GCF_050946795.1). Classification (GTDB taxonomy): domain Bacteria; phylum Actinomycetota; class Actinomycetes; order Streptosporangiales; family Streptosporangiaceae; genus Spirillospora. The sequence continues at coordinate 6,677,625 of NZ_CP192006.1, read as the reverse complement.
CGGCGGTGGCGAGGCGGTCGTAGGCGTCGATGGCGCTGACCGAGGCGTCGCGGACGGCGGGGTCGCGGGCCGCGTGCAGGTGGAGTTCGAGGTTGGCGATCTGCTCGGGGCCGTAGGCGAAGTCGATGATGGCCTTCTCGACCTCGTCGGCGGCCTGCTCGGGGGTCAGGCCCGAGGTGCGGAGACGGGTGACGCGGTCGGTGATGCGGGCGATCTCGGTGTCGACGAAGCCGCGCAGCGCTTCGCGGAGCAGGTCGGGCTGGCTCGGGAAGTGGTAGGTGAGCGAGCCCAGGGAGACGCCGGCTTCTTTGGCGACGGCGCGGTTGGTGACGGCGCCCAGGCCCTGTTCGCCGATCAGGCGCAGGGTGGCCCGCAGGATCCGGTCGCGTGCGCTCATCCCTCCAGTCTTCCGTATGGGGGGTGGGGTGGGTATCGTTCGTTCGAACGAACGAGAGGATAGTTCATGTTGGGGCTGGGTGAGCAGGTCGAGCTGGTGGCGCGGGGTGAGGTCTCTTCGGTGGAGCTGGTCGAGGCTTCGTTGGGGCGGATCGCTGAACTGGAGGGGCTTGGGGCTTTTCGGGTCGTGCGGGAGGAGGCGGCGCGGCTCGAGGCCAAGCAGGCCGATCGGAGGGTTGCGGAGGGGGAGCGGCTTCCCCTGCTCGGGGTGCCGGTGGCGATCAAGGACGACACGGATCTGGCGGGGGAGACCACGCCGTTCGCTGTGGCGGGGCCGCACCGGCCTGTGACGGAGGATGCTGAGCAGGTTCGGCGGTTGCGGGCTGCGGGGGCGGTTGTGGTGGGGAAGACGACTACTTGTGAGTTGGGGCTTTGGCCTTTTAGTGAGTCGCCTGGGTTCGGGGCCGCTCGTAATCCGTGGAATCCCGAGTACTCGCCTGGTGGGTCTTCTGGGGGGTCTGCCGTGGCGGTGGCCGCGGGGATGGTTCCGGCGGCTGTGGGGTCGGATGGGGCCGGGTCGATCCGGATTCCCGCTGCTTGGACGAATCTGGTGGGGATCAAGCCGCAGCGGGGGAGGGTTTCGGGGTTTCCGCAGTGTGATCCGTTCAATGGGATCACCGTGTGGGGGCCGCTGGCGCGGACGGTGGGTGATGCGGCTTTGCTACTCGATGTGCTTTTGGGGAGTCGGGTTGAGGATGCGTATCGGTTGGATCCTCCTGTGACGCCCTTTGTGGAGGCGGCCAAGAGGGAGCCTGGGCGGTTGCGGATTGCTGTTTCGTTTCGGACTGCCTTTGGTGTCAGTGGGCGGCTTGATCCGGAGATTCGGTTGGCGGTGGAGCGGCTGGCGCGGCGGTTGACGGAGTTGGGGCACAAGGTTTTTCCCGCTGATCCCGATTACGGGGCTGTGGCTCTGGGGTTGGTGCCACGGGGGACGGCTGGGGTCGCGGACTGGCTTGATTCGATGCCGGGGGCCAGTCCTGAGGCGCGGACGGTTGCCGAGGCTCGGCTTGGGCGTTTGGTGGGGCGGCGGCTGCTGCCTTTGGCCAAGCGGATGGATCCGGGGTTGCGGCGGAGGGTCGGGCGGATTTTCCAGGTGGCGGATGTGGTCTTGACGCCTACTACGGCGCAGCTTCCTTTGAAGGTGGGGCAGTTCGAGGGGGCCGGGTGGCATCGGACGCAGACGGGGTCCGCCAATGCGTGTCCTTATGCGTGGACGTGGAATGTGCTGGGGTGGCCTGGTGTGAACGTGCCGGCTGGGTTCAGTGGTTCTGGGCTGCCGATCGGGGCGCAGCTTCTTGGGCATGATTCCGATGAGGCGACGTTGATCTCGCTGGCCGCGCAGCTGGAGAAGGCCGAGGGGTGGAACCTCAGTACCCCGAGCCTGTGATCATGCCGCCGTCGACGACGACCTCGCTGCCGGTGCAGTAGGACGCCTCGTCGGAGGCCAGGTACACCACCAGGCCCGACACCTCGCGGGTGCGGCCGAGCCGTCCGAGCGGCAGGTTCTCGATCATGGCGTCGGCGCGGGCGGCGGTGGCCTCGACGACGTCCTGCTGCATCACCATCGAGGTGATGATGCCCCCGGGATGGATCGAGTTGACCCGGATGCCGGACGGCCCGAGCTCGCGGGCGGCGGCCTTGGTGAGCCCCCGTATGCCGAACTTGCTGGCGCTGTAGGCGGCCAGGCCGGACGCGGCGACGAACCCTTCGGTGGAGGAGACGTTGACGATCGAGCCGCCGCCCGACGTGCGCATCGCGGTCGTCACCGACTTGATCCCGAGCCACTGGCCGATCAGGTTGACCTCGATGATCTGGCGGCACTCGTCGAGGGTCATCTCCTCGATGGTCTTGTGGCGCAGCACCCCGGCGTTGTTGACCAGCACGTGCAGGCCGCCGTAGGTCTCGACGGCGGTGGCGACGGCCGCCGCCCAGTCGTCGGGCTCGGTGACGTCCATCCGGACGAACCGGGCCGCGTCGCCGAGGTCGGCGGCCAGCTTGGCGCCCTCGTCGGCCAGGACGTCGCCGAACACCACCCGGGCGCCCTCGTCGACGAAGCGCCGCACATGCGCCTTGCCCATTCCGCGCGCGCCGCCCGTGATCAGGGCCACCTTGCCGTCGAGCCGTCTCATCAACGCTCCCTCAGGGTCTGCCGTGCCGCCGCCAGGGCCGCCGCCGCGGCCTCCATGCTCCGGAAGGCCGGGACGCCCGCGTCCCGGGTGATCCGCCGGATCTCGTCCTCGACGCCATTCGGGGCACATTCGGCGTTCCGGACGACCAGTGTGACGCGTGTGCCGGGCCGCTCCCGCTGGAGCGCGCCGATCGCGCGCGCGTAGGCCAGGAGGGGCTCGGACGAGTCGCCGAAGGTGAAGAAGCTCTGCGCGTTCACGTGGGTGACCACGTCCGGGTGGTGCCGGTGGTCCAGGATCGCGTGGACGACCCGTCCGGCCAGGGCCGGGTCGGCGCGCGGGCCGACGGGGATCTCCAGGGGGTTGGCCGCGCCGAACTCCGCGCCATCGGGGAGCGCGGGGAGATCGAGGCCCGCCCGGTCGAACGCGTCGGCGGCCAGGACGCTCGCGCCGCCGCTCGGGCCGATCACCAGTACGCCGCCGGGCCCGGGGGAGCGACCCGCGTGCAGGCCGAGCAGGTCGAGGGCGCCGACGAGGTCGTCCTGGGACGTCACCAGGCCGAGGCCGGGCAGGACGTCCCAGATCCGGCCGTCGCCGATCATGCCGCCGGTGTGGGACGCGGCCGCGCGCCGTCCCTGGCCGCTGCGCCCGCCGACCAGGGCGACGACGGGCTTGGGGCAGGCGCGCAGCGCCTCGGCCAGGCCCCGGCCGTCGCGGGGGTCCTCCAGGTAGAGGCCGATGACGGAGGTGGCGTCGTCGGTGGCGAGATGGCGCAGCAGTTCGGCGGGGGTCACGTCGGCGCTGTTGCCGACGGTGACGACCTTGGAGAACGCCAGGCCGCGCCGCTCGCCGACCTTCACCACCTCGCCCGCGAGCCCGCCGCTCTGGGAGATGAGCGCGATCCGTCCCGGGGGGCCGGGGGTGCCGCCGAGGAAGGTCTGCCCGCCTGCGGGGGAGTAGACGCCCATGCAGTTGGGACCCAGCAGCCGCGCACCCGCTGTGCGGGCGGCCGCGAGCAGGTCTTCTTCGAGGTCGGCGCGGCCCGTCTCGGCGAACCCGGCGCTCATCACCTGCACGAACGGGACGCCCCGCGCCTCGGCGACGACGGCGGCGCATCGCGCGGCGGGCACCGCGACCAGCGCGTAGTCGACCTCGGCGTCGGCGAGCGACGGCACGCACGGGACGCCGTCGATCTCGTCCGCCGTGGGATGGACCGCCACGAGCCGCACTCCGGTGGCCTTGTAGAAGCCGAGGAACATGTTCCCGAAGGTCGGCTTCTTCGTGGACGCCCCGACGACGGCCACACCGCGCGGCGCGAACAGCCGCGCGAAGTCGTGGCCCCCGGGAGGCGGGACGCGGCCGGGCGGCCCGCCCTTCACCAGCCGGGCGTCCACGGCGACCGCTCCCGAGGGCGTGCAGATGACCGGGTTCAGCTCGAACTCGCCCAGCTCGTCGCCCAGCGCCTCGGCCGCCGCGCTCACCGCCAGGACGGTCTTCACCAGTGCGTCGCGGTCGACGGCCGGACGTCCCCGGCCGCCGTCGAGCAGGGTCCGGCCGCGCAGCTCGTCCAGCATGGCGCGGACGTCGTCCTCGGTGACCGGGCACAGGCGCAGCGCCGTGTCGTCCAGCGCCTCGGTCCACACCCCGCCGAGCCCCACCAGCAGGACGGGCCCGAACGCCGGGTCGCGGACCGCGCCGACGATCACCTCGACGCCCGCCCCGGCCTGCTCCTCGACCAGGAACCCCTCGGGCGCGAGCCCGAGCATCGCGTCCGCCGCCGCGGCGGCCTCGCGCGGCGAGCCGAGCCCGAGCCGGACCGCCCCGGCGTCGCTCTTGTGGAGCAGCCCCGGCCCGTATGCCTTGACCACCAGGGGAGGGGCCAGCCCGGACGCGGCCGATTCCAGCTCCTGCGGCGTGCGGGCCGTGACCCCGCGCGGGACGGCCACGCCGAAGCCCGCGATCCACTCCTTGACCTCGTGCTCGTTCATCAAAGGAGGCGGTCGGCGTACCGGTCGCGGATGCCCCGGCGTTGGAGCTTGCCGGGGCCGCCCGAGGCGTCCTGGGTGTGCGGCAGCTCTTCGGTGACCACGACCGCGTCCGGCGCCTGATGGGCGGGGAGGCGTGCGGCCAGCTCCGTCCGTACCGCGTCCGGATCGAGGACGGCGCCCGCCCGCGGGACGACGGCCAGCAGCACCCGTTGCTCCACGGCGTCGCGGCCGTCGGGGTGGGCGGGCACCCCGACGGCCCCGGCCTCGGCGACGCCCTCGACCCCGGCGGCGGCCTCCTCGATCTGGACGGGCTGCGACCACCGGCCGCCCTTGAGGATCGCGTCCTCGCGGCGTCCCAGCACGTACAGGAAGCCGTCGGCGTCCATCCGCCCGAGATCGCCGCCGACGTACCAGCCGTCGCGCAGGACCTCGGCGGTTCTGCCGGGCTCCTTGTCGTAGCCCGCCATGACGTTCGGGCCGCTGAGGTTGATCTCGCCGACCTCGCCGACGACGCGCGCCCCGTCCGGCCCGGTGACGCGGACGGCGCACGACATGCGGGCCCGGCCGGACGACGCGAGGTCCTGGCTGCCGTCGTCCTGGCGGCCGAAGCAGGTGTAGGGCGCCTCGGTCTGCCCGTAGTAGCAGTGGATCGCCGCGCCGGGCAGCCGCTGCATGACGCGCTCGCGCAGGGCGGGCAGCAGCGGCTCGCCGCCGAGGACGATCGTGGTCAGCGACGACAGGTCGGCGCCGCGGTGGTCGTCGGAGCCGAGCAGGGCCGAGAAGAAGCTCGGGATCAGGCTGACATGGGTGACCTTCTCGCGCGGGACGACCTTCAGGAAGTTGGCCGGGCCCCAGTCCTGCTCCAGCACGAGCTTCATCCCGGCGTAGAAGGCGGGCCCGACCAGCGCGGGGAAGCCGATGCCCCAGATGATGGCGCCGGTGCCCATGACCGAGTCCTCGTCGTGGCCGACGTCCAGCCAGATCTGCGCGGTGGCCAGCGAGCTGAAGTGGGTGTGCGTGACGGCCTTGGGCAGCCCGGTGGTGCCCGAGGTGTAGAACAGCGCCAGCGGGTCGTTGCCGAAGCCCCCGAGGGGCGGTTCGGCTTCGCTCGCGCCGGCGGCGAGCGCGTCCAGGTCGACCGCGTCGGCGGACGCGCCGCCGACCCGGAGCCACAGCTTGACGCCGGGCAGTTCGGGCCGGATGGAGGCGACCAGCTCCTCGACGGTCGCGTCGTACACGAACGCGGTGCACTCGGAGTGCTCCACGACCTGCCGCAGGGTGGCGGCGGGCCAGTACGGGTTGAGGGCGGCGACGGTCGAGCCGATCTTCATCTGGGCCAGGTAGACCTCGGCGACGTGCAGGGTCTCGTTCATCAGCGACGCCACCCGGGTGCCGGGGACGACCCCGGCCGCCAGGAGCGCGTGGGCGACCCGGTTGACCCGCCGGTTGAGCGCGTCGTAGGTGAAAGCGCGGTCGCCGCAGTAGGTGAGCGCCACCTTGTCGGGGGTGCGCAGCGCGTTCGCGGTGAGGATGGCGTAGGCGTAGTTGCTGAAGGGGGAGTTCTCTCGCGCCACCTGATGTCTCCTTCGGCCCGGCTGGTCAGCGTTTTGCGTAGAGCACGAACGGGTTGCCGTCGGGGTCGCGCAGGACGGCGCGGATCTCGTGGGGTCCCTCCTCGGGTCCCCGGACGAGCCGGGCGCCCGCTTCGATCGCGCGGCGCGCGGCGGCGGCGACCTCTCCGACCTCGAACGAGACCGCGGGCTCGCCGCCGGTCACGTCCTCCTCGGGCCCGGCGAGGGCGAAGGTGGCGCCGCCGCCGTCGAAGGCGGCGAACCGGTCGCCGTCGGCGAACCTCAGCTCCAGCCCGAGGCCGTCGCGGTAGAAGCGGACGGCCTCGGCCACGTCCCGGGCGACGTAGAGCACGTTCCCGATCCGGGTCATGCGGGTCTCCAGTGGGGAAGCGGCCCGGACAGGTCGGCCCGGACCGCCTGGCCGATCCGGACGGTCTCCGGCGCCCGACCGACGATGTCCCCGAAGGCGCGCGCTCCCTCGGGCAGGTCGATCCAGGCGATGACGTAGGGCGGGGCGAACCCGGGCAGGAACGAGCGGTGGACGACACTGAAGGTGTGGACGGTTCCCCGGCCGTCCACCCGCTCGTAGGCCAGGTCGTCACCGCCGCAGAACGGGCAGGACGGCTCGGGGAAGTGGACGAACCGCGCGCAGCCCCCGCAGCGCTGGAGCGCCAGCCGGCCGCGCCCGCAGGCCGCCCAGTAGGGGGCGGTCAGCGGGCTCGGCACGGGGGCCGGGGGCGTGGGGCTCATCGCCAGCCAACCTAGCGCACGCTTGGTTTGGTCGACAAGGTCCGGTTATGGCCGCGGCGGCCGCCGCTCCCTCAGCAGCGCGGCGATCGCGACCTGGCCGGGATCGAGGGCCGTCGCGCCGTCCTCGATGTCCCAGAGCGCGTTCTCCAGGACGCGGCCGAGCGTCCAGCCCACGGCGCGGTCGCGCTCCAGGCCGAGCGCCTCGGTCAGCCGGTCGAAGCGGCGCAGCACCGTCGCCGACGGGTCGCCCGCCGCCGCGAGCTTCTCCCAGCCCTCGCCCACGGACGGGAGCAGGTCGAACCCCGGGTCACCGGCCAGCGGCTGCGGGTCGATGGCCAGCCACGGCTCCCGCTCACCGGCCAGGACGTTCTCGTAGTGCAGGTCCCAGTGCAGCAGCCGGTCGCCGGCCTCGCCCGCCAGTTCGGCCACCGTCGCCGCGCAGGTGCGGACCAGTTGTCGCTCGTCCGGGTCGCGCAGAGCCGGGACGGCACCGGGAACCTGGTCGAGCATGGCGGCGGCGATGTCCGACAGCCGCCGCACGCCCTCGGGCGCGGGCACCGCGACCAGGCGCGCCAGCAGGCCCGCCAGCACCTCCATGGCGGCGTCGTCGTCGGGCAGCGAGGTCAGGGGGCGGGACGCGTCCAGCCGCTCCAGCAGCATCGCGCCGCTCTCGGGCTCGTCGTCGAGCAGCCGGACGATGCCGTCGCCGTCCCAGGTCCGCAGGCCCGCGGGCGCGTCGGCGGTCTCTTCGTTGACCCGGTAGAGCTTGAGCGCGGCGGGCGTGCCGTCCGCACGGACCACCGGCAGGACGAGCGAGGCCATGCCGTGCGCGGGCGGGCCGTCCGGCCGCAGCGCCCAGCGGTCGAGGCTGTCGGCGGCCAGCGCGGGCAGCGACACGACCCAGGCGCGACCGGCCTGGTCGCCGGGCCTGGCGTGCAGCGCGGCCAGGCTCTCGGGGACGTGAATGCTCATCGTGAGATCTCCTTCGTGTGTTCCGGAACCGGATGGGTGACACGAAGGAGCGGAGGTGGTGCCCGGCGTCCGGGCAGGCGTCAACGCATGACGCCAATCTACCCGCGGACGATCAAGATGCGCCCTGGCGCAGCGCGAGCCGGGACAGGTGGTCGGCCCGGCGGGTGGTCTCGGGCAGGCGGTACCCGGGTGCCAGCGCGAGCGTGTGGCGGCACGCGGTGTCGAGGTCGACGCGGTGGCCCACGGACACGAACACGGGCTTGACGCCGTCCTGCGTCCGCAGCACCCGGCCCACGACCTCGCCGTCGTGCACCAGGTCGCTCGCCGCGCCGCGCTCGTGGCCGGGCGGGTCGTAGGTGCCGACGAACCCGGTCTTGGCCACGCCCAGCGTCGGCAGGCCGGTGAGCACGCCCAGATGGCAGGCGAGCCCGAACCGGCGCGGGTGGGCCAGGCCGTAGCCGTCGCAGACCAGCAGGTCGGGCGTGGTGGTGAGCGCGCGCAGCGCCTCCACGAGCGCGGGCAGCTCGCGGAAGGCGAACAGGCCGGGGACGTAGGGGAAGGCGGCCGTGCCCAGGACGACCGACTCCTCGACGACGTCGAGCGTCGCCGCGTCCAGCACGACCACGGCGGCGGCCAGGCGGTCGCTCCCCTCGGCGTACGACACGTCCAGCCCGGCGACCGTGCCCGGATCCGAAGGCCCGGGGCCGGTCAGGTCGAGCAGGGGACGCAACCGGTCCTGGACGGCCTCGGCCTCCTCGGGCGTCGCGGGCCAGGGATGGCGATCGGGTACCTCCACGGCCCGTACGCTATCGGCCGATCACCCAAGCAAGTGCTAGATTGACTGAGTGGCGATCGATCTTGCCGAGCTGGCCGGGCCCCGGCACACCGCGTTCCTGGTCATGGAGATGCAGCGGGGCGTGGCCGGAGACCTGGCCGCCTTCCCCGAACTGGCCGAGACGTGCGCCGAACGCGATGTCGTGGGCAACGCCGCCCGCGCCGCCGAGGCCGCCCGCGCCGCCGGGGTGCGGGTCGTGCACTGCACGGCCGCCTTCCGCGCCGACCGGGCGGGCAGCCACACCGGCAACTCCCCGTTCATCAGGGGTCTGCTCCGCGATCCCGCGCACATGCTGGAGGGCTCGGGGGCGGTCGAGGTGATCCCCGAGCTGCTCGACGCGGCGTCCGACCTGGAGTCGCGCCGCTACCACGGCTTCTCGCCGTTCACCGGGACGTCCCTCGACCCGACCCTGCGCTCGCTGGGCGTGCGCACGGTCGTGGCCGCCGGGCTCTCGCTCAACCTCGGCATCCCCGGCCTGTGCCTGGAGGCCGTCAACCTCGGCTACCGCGTGGTCGTCGTCTCCGACGCGGTCGCGGGCGTGCCCGCCGCCTACGGCGACGCGGTCATGGCCCACACGGTCGCGCTCCTGGCCGCCCGCGCGACCAGCGCCGAGCTGATCGCGGCGTGGGAGGCGTGATGGACGGCACCGGCCTGGCCGGACGCCTCGCCCTGGTGACCGGCGGAGCCGGGGGCATCGGCCGGGCGATCCACGCCGACCTGGCCGCGCTGGGCGCCGAGGTGATCGTGGCCGACCGGGACGAGAGCGCCTCGCACCGCGTCGACCTCGCCGATCCGGCCGGGATCGAGCGGCTCGTCCGCGCGGCCGGGCCGGTCGACATCCTGGTCCACAACGCGGGGATCAGCGTCGTGGATCCGTTCGCCGACAGCGACCCGGACTCGTGGGACCTGATGTGGAAGGTCAACCTGCGCGCTCCGATGCAGCTCACCCAGGGCCTGCTGCCCGGCATGACCGAGCGCGGCTGGGGACGCCTGGTCTTCGTGTCCTCCGACGGTGCCCGCGCGGGTTCCGGCGGCGAGGGCGCCTACGCCGCGACCAAGGCGGGCCTGTTCGGGCTCGCCAAGTCCCTGGCGCGCGAGGTGGCGCGCGACGGCGTCACCAGCAACGTCGTGTGCCCCGGGCCGACCGACACCGCCATGGTCCGCGAGGTGGCCGAGCGGCATCCGGGCCTGCTCGACCGGCTGGCCCGGCAGATCCCGATGCGCCGCATCGGCCGTCCGGACGACGTGTCGGCCCTGGTCGCCTTCCTGTGCACCGACCGGGCCGGGTACATCACCGGCCAGACGCTGTCGGTCAGCGGCGGGATCACCATGCAATGAGCGCCGGGTCAGCCCAGGGACGCGTAGGCCGCCTCGGCCAGGCTGGAGGCGCGCGGGTCGCCCCCCACGCTCACGCCCATCAGGTTGGGCAGGTAGGCCATGGCCAGACCGGCCTCGGTGTCGCCGAACCCGACCGAGCCGCCCGCGCCCGCGTGGCCGAACGCCGACCCGCGCGCCGCCCGCAGCGAACGGAACAGCGAGGCGGGCAGCATGTAGCCGAGTCCGAACGAGCTCTCGACGACCAGCGTGCGGTCGGGCCCGCTGACCCGGGGCTTGGTCGCCTCGCGCAGCGTGTCCGGGCGCAGGATCCGGCCCGCGACCAGGTCGCGGTAGAACCCGGCGAGCGCGGACGACGTCGTGGTCATCCCGGCGCCCGGCCATCCGGCGCGCAACACGACCGGGTTGTTGTAGCCGCCCTTGCCCGGATGCGGGTTGTTGGTGGAGCGGTTGAGCGGGCTTTGGGGGTCGAGATAGGACGCGGCCAGCCGGTCGGCGGTCTCGGGGTCCAGTTGGCTCAGCGCCCCGGCGCCCGGGTCCTGCTTGACCTTGAGGCGGTGCCCGGCGGTGAGCTTGGCGGCGCGCGCGATGACGTCGTCCGGGGCGCCGATCCACAGGTCGAGGCCGGCGGTGAACTCGTCGCGGACGAAGGCGCCGACCGTCCGTCCGGACAGTCGCCGCACGATCTCGCCGGCCAGCCAGCCGAACGTCAGCGCGTGGTAGCCGTGGGCCTCGCCGGGCGTCCATTCGGGAGGCTGCCCGGCCAGCTCGGCGGCGCGCGCGGCGTGGTCGGCGGCCTCCTCGGCCGTGATCGAACGGGCGAACGCGGGCAGCCCGGCCTGGTGCGAGAGGAGATGGGCGGCGGTCGCGCCCTCCTTGCCCTCGGCTCCGAACTCGGGCCACCAGGCGGTCACCGGGCCGTCCATGTCGTAGGCGCCGCGCTCGGCCAGCAGCAGCGCGGCCGTGGCCGTCACGGCCTTGGTGCAGGAGAACCCGAAGGCGGGCGTGCTCTCGGTCCATTCGCGGCCGGTGCGGTGGTCGGCCACGCCGCCCCACAGATCGACCACCTTGCGGTCGCCCGCGTAGACGGTGACGGCCGCGCCCAGTTCCCGCTCCTCGGCGAAGTTCCGCTCGAAGGCCTCGCGCACGGCCGAGAACGCGGGATCGCAATGGCCCTGCACGGAGCCGCTCATACGGGGTCCCTTTCGGAGGAAGGCAAACCGAATGTCGTTCGATGAGTCTAACAACTGGGGCCGGTGGGGCTCGGAGGACGAGCGCGGCGCCCTCAACCTGCTGACGCCCGAGGCGGTCGTGGCGGCGGCGCGCTGCGTCCGCGACGGCCGCGTGATCAGCCTGTCGCTGCCGATCAGGGGGGCCACGTCCTCGCCCGCGCCGGCGACGGTGCCGCACCTGCGCGGACGTCCCCTCCCGCAGCACTTCATGTCGATCGACGGCGGCGACTACGCGGCGGGCACCCGTCCCATCGGGGCGGGCCTCAAGATGGCCGACGACGCCCTGATCGTGACGCCGCACGGGACCACCACCCACCTGGACGCCCTGTGCCACATGTGGTCCGGGGACGCGCTCTACAACGGGCATCCGGCCGATCGGGTCCGCTCCTATGGGGCGGGGCGGTGCGGTATCGACAAGGCCGGGCCGGTCGTGGCCCGGGGCGTGCTGGTGGACGTCCCGCGCCTGCGCGGCGTGCCGCACCTGGCGGCCGGAGACCGGGTCGAGCCGGACGACCTCGAAGGCGCCGGGCTGCGTCCCGGCGACGTGGCCGTGATCCGCACCGGCTGGCCGCTGGTCTGGCGCGCCGAGGGCCCCGACGCCTATTGGGCGGGACAGCCGGGCCTGTCGGCGCGGGCCGGGCGGGCACTTGCCGCGCTCGACGTCAGCGTGGTCGCCGCCGACAACGCCGCGATCGGCGGGCTGAACGGCCGCCAGCTCGCCGACGAGGGACCGGACGACGACCTGCACCTGATCCTGCTGTGGCGGCACGGCGTCCACCTGGCCGAGATGCTGTGGCTGGAGGAACTGGCCGACGCCCTCGACGGGACGGGCCGCGACGACTTCCTGTTCGTCGCGGCCCCCCTGAAGATCGAGGGCGGGACGGCCAGCCCCATCGACCCGATCGCCGTCCTCTAGTCAGGCGCTGGGATAGCCGCCGCCTCCGTACTGGTCGTCGAGCGTGTCGTAGTCGGGGGTGTAGCCGCGCTTGGGGATGGTGTCGGCGAACACGACCTCGCGGGGCTTCTTGTAGGAGGCGATCTGGTCGCGCACGTGCTCGACCAGGGCCTCGGCGGTGGCGTCGGCGCCCTCGGCGAGCACGACGACGGCCTTGGGCGACTGGCCGAACCGCTCGTCCGGCACGCCGATCACCGCCGCGTCGGCGACGGCCGGGTGCGACTTCAGCGCGCGCTCGACCTCGGCCGGGTAGATGTTCTCGTTCGCCGACTTGATCATCCGCAGCCTCGGGCCGATGAACGTGAGCGTCCCGTCGGGCTCGCGGCGTCCCAGGTCGCCGGTGTGGTGCCAGCCGCCCGCCGCCTTGGCCTCGTTCGCCTCGGGGCGGTTCCAGTAGCCGGAGAACACGGCCGGGCCGCGGGCGCAGATCTCGCCGACCTCGCCGGGCGCGACCTCCCGCCCGGACGGCCCGAGCAGGCGCACGTGCGCCAGCGGCGAGGCGCGTCCGGCCAGGCCCGCACCGCCCAGGCCGAGCCCGAGGAAGGTCAGCATCCCGCCGACCTCGGTCTGCCCGTAGCCGCCCATGCCGGACGCGCACCACGGGCTGTCGTCCACCGTGATCATCGCGTCCCATTCGGGGGAGTGGGAGACGAAGCGCAGGGACGTCAGGTCGTACGCCCCGTCCTTATTGGCCTCGACCAGCCCGTCGATCATCGGGCCGAACAGGAACGCCTGGGTGCAGCGCTCGGCCTCGATCAGCCGGCACACCTCCGCGGGCTCGTAGGACGGGGTGACCACGACCGTCCCGCCGAGCTGGAAGGTGGCCAGCGTGAACATCATCGTGCCGACGTGGAACAGCGGCCCGCACGCCAGGAACGTGAAGCCGTCCTCCATCTGCCGGACGTGCAGCAGCGACATCGAGTGCGCGATCAGCGCCGCGTGGCTGAGCAGCGCCGCGCGCGGACGGCCGTCGAACGCGGCGGTGTAGAGGGCCAGGACGGGGGCGTCACCGTCCACGACGGCCGACGGCTCTCCGGCGCCTTCGTCCGCGAGGTAGGTCTCGTACTCCCCGGGGGAGGCGACCCAGCGGGCGTCCAGCGACACCTGGCCCCGCGCCTTCTCGACCGCCTCGGACTCCTCCCAGAACACGACCCGGGGCTCCAGATCCGCCAGGACGTGGGCGTGCTCGTCGGCGCTCTGCCTCCAGTTGACCGGGCAGAGGATCGCGCCGAGCCGGGCGCAGGCCAGCAGCAGCTCCAGCACCCGGAACGAGTTCTGGCCGAGCCACACCACGCGCTCGCCGTGGCCGGCCCCGTCCGCCGCCAGCGCGGCGGCCAGCCGGTTCGCCCGGGCGTCGAGCTCGGGATAGGTCAGCCGGACCGCGCCGTCGACGACCGCGGTGCCGAGCGGGCGGCCCCGGCGGTGCTCGCCGAGGACGTCCCCGAGTGTGAGCCGATGGACGACGGACATCGCGCCTCCTAGAACGAACGCCGAACGGGGGATCAGCGGAAGGCGGGCATGACCTCCGCCGCGAAGAACCTCAGGACCCTGCGCATCTCCTCGATCGGCACGGGCCTGGTGCTGCCGAAGTCGCACATGAGGTTGCCGAACCCCATCTCGCGGATCAGCTGGATCTGCCCGATGACCCGCTCGGGGTCGCCGATGACCTCCAGTTGCTCCCAGCGGAACTCGTTGTCGACCGAGCCGCCCTTGAGGTAGCGGTCCTGGTAGTACTCGAAGCCCTTGGCGGCGCGGCCGGTGGCGGGGTCGACCGGCGCGCTGCGCACGTTGAAGATCCGCGAGCGGTCGAACATGGCCTCGAACCTGACCTGGTCCTCGCGGGCCTGGGCGATCGTGGGGGCCACGTGCACCGAGCGGCTCGCGACCAGTTCGACGTCTTCGGCGTCCACGCCGTGCTCGGCGGCGACGGCGTGCCAGGTCTCGGCGGCGCGGGCGATCTTCTTGAAGGGGGCGGCCGGGTCGGCCAGGATCGGCAGGCCCCGCGCGGCGTACATCCCGACGGTCTCGGGGCTGACCGCGGCGACGTGCAGGGGCGGGTGCGGCCGCTGGACGGGCCTGGGCATCAGCGTCAGCGGGTGGTTGGTCTCGTGGAAACGGCCCTTGTACTCGAAGGCGTCGTGCGTCCACAGGCCCAGGATCATGTCGAGCGACTCGTCGAACCGGTCGCGCGCCTCGGCCAGGTCGAGCCCGAAGTTCTCGAACTCCACGCTCTGGTAGCCGCGCCCGATCCCCATCTGGAGCCGGCCGCCCGACAGCAGGTCGACCATCGCGGCCTCCTCGGCCACGTGGATCGGGTTGTGCAGGGGCAGGACGACGATGCCGGTGCCCAGCCGCAGGCGTTCGGTGCGCGCGGCCAGGTGCGACAGCAGGGTGAAGACGTTGGGGACCACGCCGTAGTCCCTGAAGTGGTGTTCGGCGACCCACACCCCGTCGAAGCCGAGCTCCTCCAGAAGCTCGACGATCTCGATCTGGTCGTCGTACACCTCCCGCGCGGTCTGGCCCGCGTTCTGGTGGAAGAGGTGGAAGGTCGAGAACTTCATCGGCCGGTCAGCCACGTGGACGGCTCCTTGTTCGCCGGGCTCCCATCATTGCGTACCAAGCGCTCGCTTGGGAAGCCTACCAGGGTCCTATGCTCGGAGGTGATGAGGAAGATGAGGAAGCTGCTGATCGTCCACCACACCCCGGCGCCCTCGCTCCAGGCGATGTACGAGGCGGTGCGCTCGGGCGCGTCCACCGACGAGATCGAGGGCGTCGAGGTGGTCTCCCGCGCCGCGCTCGCCGCCACGGCCGTCGACGTGCTGGAGGCCGACGGCTACCTGCTCGGCACGCCCGTCAACCTCGGCTACCTGTCGGGCGCGCTCAAGCACTTCTTCGACCAGGTCTACTACCCGTGCCTGGAGGAGACCGTCCGCCGCCCCTTCGGCGCCTACCTGCACGGCAACAACGACGCCACCGGCGCGCTGCGCGCGCTGGAGTCGATCACCACCGGCCTGCGCTGGCGTGCGGTGCTCCCGCCCGTCGTGGTGACCGGGGAGCCGTCCAAGCCCGACCTGGAGGCGTGCTGGGAACTGGGCGCCACGGTCGCCGCCGAGCTCGGGACCGTGTGACGCTACGGTGACGTCATGAGCGGATTCCGTCACGTAGTGGTGTTCAGGTGGGCCGAGGGGACGACCACGAGCCAGCAGGACGAGGTAGCGGCGCGGCTCCTGGAACTGACGGGGGTGATCCCCGAGATCGGGACGCTCAGCGTCGGGGGCGACGCCGGGGTCAACGAGGGCAACCACGACTTCGTGCTGGTCGCCGACTTCGCCGGGCGCGCCGAGTACCTGGTCTACCGCGACCATCCCGCGCACCGCGCGGTCATCGACGACTACATCAAGCCGATCCTCGCCGAGCGCGCCGCCGTCCAGTACGAGCTGTGAGCGCGGGGCGCCAGGGCTTCAGCGGCCGGGCGGCCGTCGCGGGCGTCGGCATGACCGCGCTGTCGCGCGCGTCCGGCCGCACCGAGCTGGAGCTGGCGGCCGAGGCGGCCCGCGCGGCGCTGGCCGACGCCGGAGTCGAGCGTCCGGACGCGATCCTCAGCTACCACCTGAACGACTCCGCGCCGGTGCTGTACCTGGCGCGCGAGCTCCGGATGCCGGAGATCGGGTGGCACAACGAGATCTACGGCGGCGGGACGCAGAGCGCCTCGATCCTGGCCGACGCCGCGATGCTCGTGGACGCGGGCCTGGCCTCGACCGTCCTGGTCTACCGCGCCCTCAACGGCCGCTCCGGCACCCGCATGAACACCCTCGGGCTGAGACTGGGGGAGGGGACCGAGGAGCAGTTCACCCACCCCTACGGGATGGCGGGCCCGGTCCACCAGTTCGCCCTGGCGGCGCAGCGGTACCTGCACGACACCGGCCTCACCGACGCGCACACCCACGCGGTCGTCGCCCAGTCGCGGGCGCACGCGTCGGCCAACCCCCGGGCGCTGCGCCGCGAGGGCGAGCCCGACCTGGCCGAGTACCGCGACAGCCCGATGGTCGCCTCGCCGCTGCGCCGCCTCGACTGCTGCCAGGAGACCGACGGCGCGTGCGCGCTGGTCGTCACCCGCGCCGCGAACGCGCCGGGCGCCCCGAGGATCCACGCGGTGGTGCGCGGCGGCGGGCCGGGCGTCTCCACGATGGACAAGGCCGACGACGTGACCCGCGCGTTCTCCTCCTACGTCGCGGGCCCGCTCTACGAGGCGGCGGGCATGAAGCCCGGCGACGTGGACGTGTCGCTGCTCTACGACGCCTACGGGTGGCTCGTCCCGCGCCAGCTGGAGGACTTCGGCCTGGTCGGCCGCGCCGACCTCGGCGACGTCCTGGCCCGCCGCGAGATCGCCTGGAACGGGCGGGTGCCGGTGAACCCGCACGGAGGGCTCCTGTCCGAGGGCTACGTGCACGGGCTGAACAACGTCGCCGAGGCGGTGCGGCAGCTGCGCGGCACCGGCACCAACCAGGTGAGCGGCGCCGGGGTCGCCCTGTGCACCGGCTTCGGCGGAAGCTACGGAAGCGCCGCCCTCCTCACCGCCCCCTGACGCCCGTCACCCACGTGCCCGCACGCTCAGCATCGCCTCGCGCAGCAGTTGCGGCGTGGCCGCCTCCAGCAGCCGGGCGCCGGTCCGCGACGGGACCAGCGCCCACCACGAGCCGGTCGACTCGCCGAACCAGACGCGGGCGCCCGCGAACTGCCCCTGCAGTTCGCGGACCGTCGCCGCGCGCAGTTCCACCGGCGTCGGTTCCTCACCGTCGCCGTCGTGCCGAGCCGTCATGTCGCCTCCCGTAGGACTCATCGATCACAGCGTCCTGCCGGTACGGAATGGCGTCGCGGTTTCATGAAATGTGATGAAGACCACTGTTGGCCGCGCGCGCGAACACATCCGCGATCTCCGGAGTCCGACGATGACGCGACGGACGCCGTCATGGTGCAATTGGTCGCTCACGCCCACGATCAGGAGGACGCCCCATGGCCGACGCGCTCAAGCCGGGCGATCCGGAGCGTCTCGGTGATTACGAGCTGGTCGGCAGGCTCGGCGAGGGCGGCCAGGGTGTGGTGTTCGAGGGACGCGACCCCGAGGGGCGTCCCGTGGCGGTCAAGCTGCTGCACGCCCGGTTCACCGAGGACGCCGCCGCGCGGGCCCGCTTCGTGCGCGAGCTGGAGGCGGCCGAGCGGGTCGCCGGGTTCTGCACCGCGCAGGTCCTGGACGCCGACGCCGAGGGCGACAGCCCCTACATCGTCAGCGAGCTCGTGCCCGGCCCCTCCTTGCAGCAGCTCGTCCGGGACGAGGGCCCGCGCACCGGCGGCGACCTGCACCGGCTCGCGATCGGCATGGCGACCGCGCTGGCCGCCATCCACCGCGCCGGGATCGTCCACCGCGACTTCAAGCCGCACAACGTGCTGATCGGGCCCGACGGGCCCCGCGTCATCGACTTCGGCATCGCCCGCGCGCTGGACGCCACCGGCACGATGACCAGCAGCGTCGTGGGCACGCCCGCCTTCATGGCGCCCGAGCAGGTCGCGGGCGCCGCGCTCGGCCCGCACACCGACGTGTTCGCGTTCGGTGTCACCATGCTCTACGCCGCGACCGGGACGCCGCCGTTCGGCGGCGACAGCATCCCGGCCGTCATGCACCGCATCCTGCATCTGACGCCCGACGTCTCGGTCCTGCCCCAGCCGCTGGCCGGGTACGTCGCGGCGTGCCTGAGCAAGGACCCGGCGCACCGGCCCACCGCCGAGTCGCTGGTGTTCAGCCTGCTGGGCCACCAGACGGCCCCGGCCGAGGCCGAGCCCGCCTCGTCCGACTCCTTCCTGGCCAAGGGCGCGACCGCCGCCCTCACCGGCCAGTTCGCGACGCCGCCCCCGATGCCCGTGCCGGTGCCGCAGCCGCAGTTCTCCAGCCCGGCGGGAATGCCGCCTCCCGGCCCCTACCCGCAGACCGCCTACGCTCCGCAGGTCACGGCCGTGCCGCGCGCCGAGGGCAACATCGCCCTCGCGGTCATGGCGGTGGCGGTCTCCGCGCTGGCGATGGACCTCGGCGTGACCTGGTCGTCGATCTCGATCGCGCCGAACCCCTGGATCGGCGCGATGCTCCCCGCCGTCATGGCCGCCGCCCTCCTGCCGATGGGACGGCTCGCCGACCTCCTGGGAGCCAAGGCCGTCTTCCTCATCGGTCTGGGCGCGTTCGCCGCGAGCGAGGTGGTCGCGGGCGTGGTCATGCTCATGAACAGCACGTTCTGGGTGCAGATCCCCGGCCAGATCCTGCTCGGGCTCTCGGCGGCCATGGTGATGGCGCCCGGCCTGGCGCTGCTGCGCGACATGCTCCCCGCGCGCCGGTTCGAGTTCGCCGTCGCGGGCTGGGGCGCGGTCGTGGGCGTCCCGCCGGTGGTCACGACGATGGTGTTCTCGGCCATCGACTATCAAGACTGGAAGTACCTGTTCTTCGCCGGAATCCCGCTCCCGCTGGTCGCGCTGGTGCTCGGCGTCCCGGGCCTGCGCGAGTCCAAGCGCGCCGGTGCGCGCCGCCCGGCCGACGTGCCGAGCGTGCTGCTGTTCGGCGGGACGATGTTCCTGCTCACCATCGGGATCAGGCTCGGCATGCGCGACTGGTCCGGGGTCGACACCGTCCTGGTGCTGACGTTCGCCGCCGTGCTGCTGGCCGTCCTGGTGGGCGTCCAGGCCCTGGTCCGCAGGCCGCGCCTGCTGCCGATCCGGCAGGTCACGGTCATGGTCGCGGTGGTGCTCGCGCTCGGCGGCGTCGCGTACGCGGGTGTTTTCTCCAGCAACCTGGTGAGCGTCGTCACCGGAATGCCCACGACGCTGGCGGCGGCCCTGCGGTTCCCGCTCCTGCTGGCGGCGGTCGCGGGCGCGATCGGAGCGGCCGCGCTGAGCGTCCGGACGGGTCCCCGCGTGCCGCTGGCCCTCGGCGCGGCGGTCGGCGTCCCCTTCACCGTCGGCCTGGCCCTGACCCACCAGTCGCTGAGCAACTACGCGACGTTCCTGCCCTTCCACCTGCTGCACGGCGCGGCGCTCGGCGCCGTCACCACCGCCGGGGCCATCGCCGTCATCGGCCACCGCCCCGACGACCTGCGGGCGACCGCGGGCGGCGTGATGCACGCGGGCCAGGCGATGAGCCTGGTCGTGGTGTCGCTGCTGTTCTCGTTCCTGCCGAACGACGTCCTGTCGCGCAGCAGCCTGGACGAGCACGCCACCACCAACCGCGTCGTGCTGCTGGTTGCGGCCGTCGCCACCCTCGTCGGGGCGGGACTCGCCCTGCTCAGCGGGCGCACCGCCGATGAGTCACTGCCACCGGAGACGCCGCCGGGCGGCTTCGACACCGCGCCTTCGTCACCGGCGTTCTACGCCCAGCAGTGAGTCTCTCCGGTCAGCGGTGCAGGTTGATGCCGTCGAACATGACCTTGAGGTAGTGGTCGGCCAGCCCCTGCGCGTCGAGACGTCCCCCCGGCTTGAACCAGCGCACGGCGACCCAGATGGTGTCGCGGATCATGCGGTAGGTCAGCTTGGGGTCGATGTCGTCGCGGAACAGGCCCTGCTCCTGGCCCGCCCGGATGGTGTCGACCCAGATCTTCTCGACCTCGGCCTCGGACTGGGTGAGGTAGGCGAACCGCTCCATGCCCCTGAGGTAGTTCCAGTCGTTCTGCATCACCGTGATCGCCGCGCGGTGCGGCTCCAGCGTGCCGTAGGCGATGCGCACCAGGCCGTCGATCGTCTCGCGCGGCCCCTCGCCCCGGTCGAGGACGCCCCGGTAGGACGCCATGATCTCGCGGAAGAACCCCGAGAGGATCTCGTCGACGATCGACTCCTTGGAGTCGAAGTGGTGGTACAGGCTGCCGGACAGGATTCCGGCCTCGTCGGCGATGTTGCGCACCGTCGTGGCCTGGAAGCCCTTCTCGGCGAAGAGTTCGGCGGCGAGCCTGACCAGGTGGTCGCGCCGCTCGGAGGCCAGGGCGGACGAGCCCTTGCCCCGGCGGCGTCCCCCGCCCTCTGGTCTGGGTCGGCCGGAATCAGTCCCCGTTGTGGTCACCTCCCCATTATGGCGTGAGCGCCCGAACGCTTGCTCAGTTGGCATGTCAACACGAGGTTACGCCTGCCAGCAAGCGCTTGGTCCCAATCGGCGCGATTTGGGATGATCTAGGGTCGGAGCATGGCCAACGTGATCGTCTTCGACCTCTTCGGCGTGATCGCCAGAAACCAGACCCCCGAGGCCGTGTGGCGGCTGGAGCAGCTCGCCGGACTGTCCGGCCCGGCCTTCTGGGACGCCTACTGGGGCTGCCGTCCCGCCTACGACGCCGGTCAGGACAGCACGGCCTACTGGGCCGCCGTGGCGGCCAGGACCGGCCGCGTGTTCGCCGACGTCCCGGCGCTGATCGAGACCGACCTGGAGTCCTGGACGAACGTCGACGAGACCATGGTCGACCTGGTCGGACGGCTCGCGGACCGGGGTCACCGGCTCGGCCTGCTCTCCAACATCATCGCCGACCTCGTGCCCCGCTTCGAGGCGCGGCACGGCGCCTGGCTGAGCCGCTTCGACACGCTGACCTACTCCTGCGAGATCGGCGTGGCCAAGCCCGACCCCCGCGCCTTCGAGATCTGCGCCGAGCGCCTCGGCGTCGCCCCCACCGAGACGATCTTCTTCGACGACAACCCCGCCAACGTCGCCGCCGCCCGCGAGGTCGGCATGCGCGCGGAGGTCTTCACCTCCCCGTCCCAGATCCGCGAGCTGTGTTGATTGAAATCCCGGCCCACCTACGCTCGCCTGGCGGCTCGCTTCGGTGACCGAGATTTTGCGATTGCCGCATCGCTTCGCGATCTCGCCGGGGAAGCTTCGCCTTCGGCTCGCTTCCCCGCTCATTAACGCAATCGCGCGCGGGTTGAGGTGTATGCGGTGCGGGGTGGTGAACCTAATCGGGGGCACCGGGCGTTGTCCTTTTGAGGCGGGTGGCCTGTCCGTACGGCGGAGGGGGTCGGGCGGCCAGGCCCCGCCGCCCGCCTAGCCCTTCGGGGGCGGTAGTTCGCCGCTGGCCTCGGTGGCCTCCTCCAGGCGGTGGCGCAGGTCAGCGACCAGTTCCTCGCTCTGCGCGGTGAGCCGCTCGATCGCCGGGATGGCCAGGTCGTCGCGGACGGTGTCGGCCAGCAGCTCGTCGTACTCGTGCGCCCGCTCGGCCAGGGCCTCCAGATGACGGTGGGCGCGCAGCGCCCGGTCGGCCGACTTCGCGCGGTCGGCGTAGCGCTCCAGAGCCTCGATCCGCCGGGTCACCGCCTCCACCGACAGCTCCAGCTTCGCGCGCAGCGGGCGCAGCGCCGCCTCGACCTCGGGCAGCTCGGGGGTGTCGTCGTGCTCGTCGCGCAGCTTGGACTGCCGCGCCAGCACCTGGGCGATCTCCCACTCCTGCCGGGGCAGCTCGACGGCGTTGTCGACCGAGTCCAGCAATCCCTCCCGGTTGACCTCGGAGTCGCGGACGGTGTCGACCGCGCCCTGCACCCGGCGCAGCAGCTCGCGCCCGTCCTCGTCGAAGTCCTCGGGCGTGAGGTAGCGGTCGCGGCGCCGGTCGAGCTCGCGGGCTCGTTGCAGGTCGAGCGAGAGCGCGGGCGACCCCATCGCCACCAGGACGGCCAGCATCGCCAGGCCCAGCAGCCACAGCGAGCCCAGCAGCGGCGTCCCGGCCAGGCCGAGCCCGAACACCGTCAGCGGCGCCAGCCAGACCAGCGGCCGCCGCCGCGCCACGATCGTGTCGAGCTCGGCGCGCAGGCTCGGATCGGCCACCGGGCGCAGCTCGCCCACGCCGTCCTCGGGCGCCCTCGGCGGCGCGATCCGCCGCCAGTAGGTCGACACATGGGTCTCGAACGCGAAGTCGCCGGGCGAGATCTCGATCTCGGCGGGCCCGGCGGGCAGCGGCCACGAGCCGACCGGATCACCGCCGCCCGGGCCGGTGAAGCGCACCCACCAGCCCCCTTTGCCCTCGTCGCACCGGTACCGTCCCGGCGCGACGTCGATGCCGACGAAGAACGTCCCTACCCCTGGGATGGAGTTGCTCCAGGTACCGCTCGTCACCTGCGACCTCCGAACCCCGACTCTCTCCCGCCGTGTTCCCCTCCGGACTCGCATGCCCGTTCTCGTGCCGTACCCACATCCGCGTCCGGAAAGTCCCGCTCCGGCCCATGGATTGCGGACTGGAATACTCCTGCCGTGCGCACTTCCGATGATCCCTACGACGAACCGCCCCGGGCGATGCAGTTGGTGGTACGCGCGGAGAAGGCCGCGCCGCCGGGTCACGGCGCGGTCTGCGCCGCGGCGGCCCGCGCGGTGGTGGCCCTGCTCACCGACCCGAGGACGACCGACCCCGAGGGCGAGTGGCACGACGCCGTGCGCCGCTGGGAGGACGGGCGCATCCGGAAGGTCGCCCGGCGCGCCCGGGGCGTTCGCTGGCCAGAGGTGCAGGCGTTGCCGGGAGTGACCGTCGAGCAGGACGGCGCCGAGGTGCGCGCCTTCGTGCCGGGGTCCGTCGCCGACGTGCCGCCCGAGATCTCCAAGCTCCAGGTCGCCGGGCTCGACCTCGCCGACGAGGAGGAGCCCAAGCCTCCTCCCGAACCCCCGTATGCGGTCATCGCGCTGAACCCCGGCGTCGCGATGACGACGGGGAAGGCGGCGGCCCAATCCGGCCATGCCGCCCATCTCCTGCTCCGCCAGGCCGGGGAGCCCGGCCTGGCGGAGTGGATCGGGTCGGGGCCGCGGGTCCATCTCGTCCGCGACCTGCCCTGGCACCGCTGCGTCGAGCACGCGGCCGTCGCCGTGCGGGACGCCGGTTTCACCGAGGTCCCGCCCGGCACCATGACGGCCGTCGCCTGGCTCAGGGGAGCATCACCCGCACGGGGATGACCCCTGCGCCGGGAAACTCAGCCTCGGTTGCGGGGGTCTGGCCGTGCGGGACCCCGGTTGTCGCCGAGGTCCCGCTTGGCTCAGGGGAGTGTCACCGCAACGGGGGTGATCCCCGATCCGCGGATGCCCGAGGCGATCTTCGAGGCGAACGGGTGGTGGTCGGCGCTCAGCCCGCGCGGGTTGTCGATCACGTAGTGGACGACGTCACCGGCGCGGCGCTCGCTCCAGCGCGCACCGGCCGAGCGCAGGATCGCGGCCGTGCGGCCCGCGTCGGCCGGCCGCACCGAGACCCGGATCGGAGACTCGAACCAGGGCAGCGCCCCGGCCCGCGCGGCGGCGTCGGCCGCCGAGCGCGTCGAGACGATGGCCGCGTCGCGCGGGTCGGGGCCGACGATCGCGTTGCGCAGGATCTTGGCCGTCCCGTCGCTGAGCGCCCGGAAGTTGGGCTCGGCGGCGAACAGCACCGAGCGTCCCGCGCCCGCCTTCTGGTCGACGACCGCCGCCGTCCCGCCGAGCTCGGCCGCGCCCTTCTCGAACCCGGAGACGAACCATTCGGGGGAGCCCGCGGCCGGGTAGGAGACCGCGACGCCCGAGTCGGCCTTCATGACCGGGTCGTAGGAGGTGAAGTTCCACGCCGTGCCGCCGACGCCCTTGGCCAGCGGGCTGGACCCGTCCAGCGTCACCCGGAACATGGTGCCCGGGATGTCGGACGTCGGCTCGCTCAGCGTCGCGGTGGTCAGCCCGAGCCGCGCGGCGAGCTGCGTGCCGCCCTGCCAGCCGACATAGCGGCCGCCGCCGCGCGTCCAGTCCTGCAGGGCCTTGCGCCCGGCGTCACCGAGCGCGGTGTACGCCTCGGGGGCCGGGCCGTTGGGCGTGATCAGCACCTGGGTCCCGGCGAGCTTGCCCGCGGCGATGTCGGCCGGGGTGAGCAGCGTGAACGGCAGGTCCCACTCGCGGTCGAGGCGGTGCCGCAGCCAGCCGACCGACTGCCGGGCGCTGGTGGCGGTCGCCGAGAGCTGGAGAATCGCGATCTTGGGCTTCTTGCCCCGGGTGGACGCGCGCTCCTCGTCCAGGGTGGCCACCGCCGAGGTGCGCGGACGCAGGTCGGCGCCGGACGAGCCGCCCGCGACGTTGCCCAGCAGCGGCATGCTCCACGCCGTCACGTCGTAGAAGTACGGGAACGGGGTGTAGGAGTCCTCGTTCAGCATGGCCTGGATCCAGTGCTTCTGCCCCTGGGCCATGGAGATGTAGTACGTCCCGGCGGGCAGCTTGGCGGAGGTGGCCGCGCGTCCGTACTCCTTGTAGTCCGGGACGGTCAGCGCCCGCTCCAGACGCTCGACCCGCACGCCCATGCGCTGGAGGCGCCGGACGATCGTGCGCACCTCGGCGCGCTTGGCCCGGTCGTCGGCGCGCAGGAAGTACTGCCGCACCCTGCGATCGGGGACGGGACGGTCGACCTGGTTGGGCGGGTTGTAGATCTGGTTGGGTTCGAGCTTCCCGGCCTTGCCCTGCTGGTGGGCGTCCACGGTCATCTGGCGCCACTGGGTGAGCATTTTGCGCCGGTCGGCGACCGCCGCCGACAGCGACACCCACTGGGTGATGTACTGCTCCTTCACCTTCTCCGGGTACGGGCTCGCGCTCCCCTTCTCGAAGGTCATCCCGGCGGCGTGGAACGCGCTGGTCGGGACCGTGTCGCCGTACCCCTGGTAGAAGAGGTCGTAGGTGTCGCGGTTGAAGTAGTCGATGCCCTGCCGGGTGAACTCCTTCTGCATCGCCGCGCCGTAGACGTCGTTGATCCACCCCACCGCCTGCTCGGGCGTCTCGTGGTAGATCGGGTCGGCGTTGGGCGGGAAGAAGTACGACGTCCCGCCCATCTCGTGGGCGTCGATGTAGAGCACCGGCGGGAGCTGGTTGAGCAGCGCCAGCTTGCCGTCGGTCTCGGGCTGGGTGCGGGCGAACCAGTCGCGGTTCATGTCGAAGCCGTAGGCGTTCTGCCGCGTCCCGGCCTCGCGCCCGTCGGGGTTCTGTGTGGGCAGGACGACCACCAGCGCGTTGTCGAGCACCTTGGTGGCGGCGCAGTCCCGGCGGTCGCCGAGGTCGCGCAGCACCCGCAGCGCCGCGTCGGTGCCGCTGGGCTCGTTGCCGTGCACGTTGCCGCTGACCCACAGGATCGGGACGCCCCGCGCGGCGATCTTCTCGGCGAGCCGTTCGGGCGTGCGCGGGTCGCGCAGCGCGCGGGCGTCTCCGCGCACCTTGGCCAGACCGGCCTTGGACAGCAGCTCGGGACGTCCGACGACCGCGTACTTCAGCGGCCGTCCCTGGGCGCTGCGGGCCAGCGTCCCGGAGATCACTCGTTCGCTCTTGGCGGCCACCGTCTCCAGATACCGGTCGGACTCGGCGGAGGTGGCCTGCCGCTCGCCGAGATCGAAGCCGAGCACGTCCTTGGGGGAGGGGACCTTGCCCCGGTAGTCGGGTGCGGTCTGCATGGGATCGCACACGGGTGCGGTGGCGGGCTTCGCTGACGACGCGGACGACGCCGGCGCGGCCAGAGCGGCGGCCAGGGCCGTCGCCAGCGTGGCGGACCACGCGATGTTTCGGGCTCTCATAGCCGTCAAAGCTGGCACCAGGGCAAACGCCGACCAACGGCAACATCTGCCAAGATCGCGGACCCTCCGGAACCGGACACAATCCGCCAGCGATTGCTGGCGGAAAGGGCTACCGCTCGGCGCGCGAACATGATTCGGTTTCCGGGAGGGAACCCGCACGAGTTGGGGAGGGCACATGCGCGCCGCGCTGACCAAGGACGCAACGATGGTCGTGACCGAGGTGCCCGACCCGGTCCCGCAGGCGGGCCAGCTGCTCATCCGCACCCTGGCCTGCGGGATCTGCGGCTCCGACCTGCACGCCCTGGCCGACCCCGACGCCTTCATGGAGACCACCCGCCGCTCCGGCGGCACCCCGTACGACCCACGCGACGGCCTGGTGTTCGGCCACGAGTTCGCGGGCGAGATCGTGAGCTACGGCCCCGAGACCCAGCGGACCCTTCCCGAAGGCACCGTCGTGTGCGGCCCGCCCATCGGCATCGGCCCGCAGGGCGCGGGCATCATCGGCTACACGCCCATGTACCCCGGCGGCTACGGCGAGTACATGATCCTCAACGAGGGGCTGACCCACGCCGTCCCCGAGGGCCTGGACCCCAAGGTCGCGGCCATCACCGAGCCGTTCGCCGTGGCGACCCGCGCCGTCGAGCGCAGCGGGATCAGCGAGGGCGACGTCGCCCTCGTGCTCGGCCTGGGCCCGATCGGCCTCGGCACCGTCGCCGCCCTGAAGGCGCGCGGGCACGGCCCCGTCCTGGCCGCCGACTTCTCGCCCCGCCGCCGCGCCCTGGCCGAGGGCCTGGGCGCCGACGCGGTCATCGACCCCGCCGCCGAGTCGCCCTTCGGCCGCTGGGCCGACCTCGGCGTCGCCTCCTCCCTGGTCGAGCGCATCGCGTCCCAGCTCCTGGGCACCGAGGTGCGCGGCGCGGTCATCTACGAGTGCGTCGGCGTCCCCGGCATGCTCCAGCAGGTCATCGAGGGCGCGCCCGCCGGGGGCACGATCATGGTCGTCGGCGTCTGCATGCAACCCGACCGCCTCGAACCCGGCGTCGCCGTCAGCAAGGAGCTGAGCATCCTGTCCAGCTTCGGCGCCTACCCAGCCGAATACGGTGCCACCCTCGCGGCCATCGGCGACGGCCGCATCGACGCCGGCTCCATCATCACCGGCACCGTCGGCCTGGACGGCGTGGCCCAGGCCTTCACCGACCTGGCCGACCCCGAAGTCCACGCCAAGATCGTGGTGCAGTGTTGACCCGGGGGTTCCAACCCCCGGACCCCCAGGCGCGTCCGTGGCGCGTCCTCACTCGCTGGCGCTCGCTCCGGGCTCGCCACGGACGCGCCTGGGGGCTGGCCGCCCTCAAGCTCCCGCCCAGGGGGCTCCGCCCCCCGGACCCCCCCTTGGGGCTACGCCCCTCGCCCCCTTGGGCTGGGGTTGTGGGTCAGGTTCGGCGGTTGAGGTTGTTGAGGGACCTCAGGGCGAACTCCTGGGTGCGGGTCAGAGGGGTTTGGCCTCCGGCCTCGCCTTGCTGGCGTGGGGGCTGGGGGCCGCCGATGCGGGCCTTGACGCTCAGGCCGTAGGTGAGGAACAGCAGGGCGGCGAAGGCGGCCAGGTAGAGGGCGTGCTCCAGCAGCGTCGTCCAGTTGCCCTTGACCAGGTCGAGGACGGTGAACACGGCGAAGCCCGCGCACCAGCCGGCCAGGGCGGGCAGGAACCAGACGTCGCGGCGGCGGACCAGGGCGGCGACGGTGAGGGCGATCAGCGCCAGCTCGATCAGCTTGACGGCGGCCAGGGCCGGGGTGGCCAGGCCGGAGCCCAGGTAGCCGGCCAGCTCGTCGCGGCGGTCACTCCAGCCGATCAGGGCGGTGAGCAGGCCCGTCACGCCGTAGAAGATCAGGAAGGTGCCGATGGGGTAGTGGAGGCGGTGCCAGTTCCTGGTGGTGGGGGTCTGGGGACCCCGCGGAGCCTGGGACGCGGCCCTGCCGGGTAGCGGCATGTCCGGCCTGGTGGGTTCCGGGTTCCATGCCGCGTTCGCGTTCGCCGTCAATGTTTGTCCCCGTCCGCCCTCTTGACTGCTAGGCGCAAGATATCCCGGATGCCGGGACGGTGTCGCCGATCCTGCCCTCATTGTGCCGCTGACCTGCCCGAAGTGCTTGCGGAAGGAGGGGTGACAGGGAAGGGTGAGTGCTCGTCGGGCCACGCGATTGTCCACGTGGAGCGAGGATGACGCCTGACGATACGGGAACGGCCGCGTTGATCAAGACGCGGATCGAATATCTGGAGGAGCTCGGCGACGAGCTGGCCAAGCGGGGGTTCCGGGTGCGGCTCACATTGCCGCGCGGCCAGGCGCCCAGCTTGCACGTGTTGAATCCGGACGCGTCCGCCCTGACGGAGAACATCCTGGCGGAGCAGGGTGCGGACGGCTGGTGGTACTGGTGGTCGTGGGCCGAGCGGATCGCCTCCGCGCGTGACGTGCCCGGAGCCGCCGACCGGGTCGCCCGGGTACTGGCGGCTCTTTGACGACGTGATCATGCAGACGGACCGGATCATCCCGGGCGGAAGTCTGCATGATCACGGGCTCAACCCGGCTTTGTTGGCTGCGGGAACATTTGGTTGATCTTGAGTGTATGCGGCACTCGATCCCTTGCCCTTTCGGGCTTCCTTGATTTCCCCCAGGTGGACGGCTCGTTACGGGATTGTTACTGGCCACAACAAATTACCCCGGTGTGAGATCTGGCGCACATCGCGATCCCGACATAAGTTGCGGGGCACAACATTCAGCGTTCCACCCCGAGAAAGGACCCGGGCCATGCGCAAGGGGATCCTCAGCCTCACCGCCGTGTCGGCCGCCGCGGCGCTCACGCTCGCGGCCTGCGGAGACGACTCCGGCGACGCCGGATCGGGCGGCCAGAAGGGCAAGATCGGCGTGATCCTGCCCGACACCAAGTCGTCGGTCCGGTACGAGAGCTTCGACCGGCCGTTCCTGGAGCAGTCGTTCAAGGCCGCCGGGGTCGCCTACGACATCCAGAACGCCGAGGGCTCCACCCAGCGCTTCCAGACGATCGCCGACCAGATGCTCACCAGCGGCGTGACCGTGCTGATCGTCGACGGGCTCGACTCCAACTCCGCCGCCGCCGTCCAGCGCAAGGCCAAGGAGCAGGGCGTCCAGACGATCGACTACGACCGCCTCACGCTCGGCGGCGTGGCCGACTACTACGTGTCCTTCGACAACGTGAAGGTCGGCGAGGAGCTCGGCAAGGGCCTCCAGAAGTGCCTGGGCGACAAGAAGGCCAACATCGCCTATCTCAACGGCGCGCCCACCGACAACAACGCGACGCTCTTCGCCCAGGGCGCGCACAGCGTGCTGGACAAGGTCACCTCCTACAAGAAGGTCGCCGAGCAGGCCGTCCCCGAGTGGGACAACCAGAAGGCCGCCACGATCTTCGAGCAGATGTACACCCAGCAGAAGGGCCAGATCGACGGCGTCCTGGCCGCCAACGACGGCGTCGGCAACTCGGCGGTGTCGATCCTGAAGAAGAACGGCCAGGGCGGCAAGGTCCCGGTGACCGGGCAGGACGCCACCGTCCAGGGCCTGCAGAACATCCTGGACGGCACCCAGTGCATGACGGTCTACAAGCCGGTCAAGCAGGAGACCGACGCCGTCGCCAAGCTCGCCGTCAACCTGCTCAAGGGCCAGAAGGGCGAGACCAACGGCACCGTCAAGGACACCCAGGGCAAGCGCGACGTGCCCTCGGTGCTGCTGAACCCGATCGGCGTGTTCAAGGACAACATCAAGCAGGTCACCGACGACGGCTTCGTCAAGAAGGACGAGCTGTGCAAGGGCGCCTACGCCGCCAAGTGCAAGGCCGCCGGTATCCAGTGACGGGCGCCGGGAAAGTGAGCGTGGCGGACGACTTCGTCCTGCGGTTGACCGGGCTCAACAAGAGCTTCGGGCCGGTCCACGTGCTGCACGACGTGGACTTCGCGGTGCGTCCCGGCGAGGTCATGGCCCTGGTCGGCGACAACGGCGCGGGCAAGTCGACGCTGATCAAGTGCATCGCCGGGATCCACCCGGTCGACTCGGGCCGGATCGAGTTCGAGGGTCGCGAGGTCGCGATCGGCGGCCCGCGCGACGCGGCCGCCCTGGGCATCGAGGTCGTCTACCAGGACCTCGCGCTGGCCGACAACCTCGACATCGTCCAGAACATGTTCCTCGGGCGCGAGCGCCGCCGGGGCGTGGTGCTGGACGAGGACGCCATGGAGCAGGCGGCCCGAGAGACGCTGGCCCGGCTGTCGGTGCGGACGGTCAAGTCCGTCCGGCAGCAGGTGGCCAGCCTGTCGGGCGGGCAGCGGCAGACGGTGGCGATCGCCAAGGCCGCGCTCTGGGAGTCCAAGCTGGTGATCCTGGACGAGCCCACCGCCGCGCTCGGCGTGGCGCAGACGCGGCAGGTGCTCGACCTGGTGCGGCGGCTGGCCGACACCGGGCACGCGGTGGTCCTCATCTCGCACAACATGAACGACGTGTTGGAGGTGGCCGACCGGGTCACCGCGCTCTACCTTGGCCGGGTCGCGGCCGACGTCAGGACCGGCGAGGTGACCCACGGCCAGATCGTGGAGCTGATCACCGCCGGCCGGTCGGGTGATCTCGGCCTCGCGCCGGCGACCGCCGCCGAGAACATCTGAAGGGGAGCCGATGTCCAGCAAAAATGAGGCCGCGATGAAGCTGGCGGACTCGGACTTCGCCGCCGACCGGCGCACGCACGACGTGGGATCGGCCCTGCGCGACTACTGGGGCCGGATCCGCTCGGGCGACCTCGGCGCGCTCCCGGCGATCCTCGGCCTGGCCGGTCTGGTGGTGCTGTTCACCGCGCTGCGGCCGGAGACGTTCCTGTCCGAGCGCAACATCGCCAACCTGCTGACGCAGGCGATGCCGGTGACGATCCTGGCCATGGGCCTGGTCTTCGTGCTGCTGCTCGGCGAGATCGACCTGTCGGCGGGCGTGGCCAGCGGCGTCTGCGCCGCCGTCATGGCCAAGCTGATCGTCGATTCGGGACAGCCCTGGTACGTGGCGGTGATCGCGGCGATCGCCACCGGGATCGTGATCGGCACCGGGATCGGCTGGCTGGTCTCGGTCGTGCGGATCCCGTCGTTCGTGGTGACGCTGGCCCTGTTCCTGGGACTCCAGGGCATCACGCTCCGCCTGATCGGCGAGGGCGGGACGGTGCCGGTCCGCGACGACGTGATCGTGGCGCTGTCGAGCAAGAACATGCCGATCGCGCTGGGCTGGACGCTGGCGGCGCTGTGCGCGGCGGGCTACGCGGCCACCCAGCTGTGGCGCTGGCACCGCCAGCACGAGCGCGGCCTCGCGTCCCGTCCGGTCGAGCTGGTGGTCGCCCAGGTCGCGGTCGTCGCGGCGGTGCTGCTGTTCGGCACCTACGTGCTCGGCCTGGACCGCGCCCCGAGCCCGGCGCTGGTCCTGCACGGCATCCCGTGGGGCGTCCCGCTGGTGGGCGTGCTGCTGATCGTGTGCACGTTCGTCCTCGGCCGGACGGCCTACGGCCGCCACCTGTACGCGGTCGGCGGCAACGCCGAGGCGGCGCGGCGCGCGGGCATCAACGTGACCCGCATCCGGATGTCGGTCTTCATGATCTGCTCCGGTCTCGCGGCGGTCGCCGGCATCGTGGCCGCGGCCCGCCTGAACTCGGTCACGCCCGACGCGGGCGCGGGCAACACGCTGCTGTACGCGGTCGGCGCCGCCGTCATCGGCGGGACGAGCCTGTTCGGCGGCCGGGGCAGGGCCCGCGACGCCGTCCTCGGCGGGCTGGTGGTGGCGATCATCGAGAACGGTCTCGGGCTGCTCGGCGCCAAGGCCTACCTCAACCTCCTCATCACCGGGGGCGTGCTGCTGCTCGCCGCCAGCATCGACGCGCTGGCCCGGCGGCGCCGGTCGGTCACCGGCCGATGAACGCGGGAGCGGGACGGGCGGGGGCGGCCGCCTCCGGCCGTCCCCGCCCGCCTTCTCCTGCTACGCTCACCAGCCATGACCGCTCGGTGCGCGGCAGCGGTGCGGCACGGTGGGAGCCCCTCGGCATGGCTGTGACACCCGCTCTGGAACTGCGGGGAATCGACAAGAGCTTCGGCCCCGTCAAGGTGCTGCACGACGTCGCCTTCACCGCGTACCCGGGTGAGGTCACGGCGCTGGTCGGCGACAACGGAGCGGGCAAGACGACGTTGGTCAAGTGCATCGGCGGCATCCACCCCTTCGACGCGGGCGAGTACCGCTTCCAGGGCGAGCCCGTGCAGGTGGGCAGCCCGCGCGACGCGGCGGCGCTCGGCATCGAGGTCGTCCACCAGGACCTCGCGCTGTGCGAGAACCTCGACATCGTCCAGAACATGTTCCTCGGCCGCGAGCGGCACCGGGGCCTGGTGCTGGACGAGGCCGCGATGGAGGAGCAGGCGGCCCGCACGCTGTCGGCGCTGTCGGTCCGCTCGGTGCGCTCGGTCCGGCAGCGCATCTCGACCCTGTCGGGCGGGCAGCGGCAGACGGTCGCGATCGCCCGCGCCGTGCTGTGGGACAGCAGCGTGGTCGTCCTGGACGAGCCCGCGGCGGCGCTCGGCGTGGCGCAGACCCAGCAGGTGCTCGAACTGGTGCGGCGGCTGGCCGACAAGGGCCTGGCGGTGGTGCTGATCTCGCACAACATGAACGACGTGTTCGCGGTGTCCGACCGCGTCGTGGCGCTCTACCTCGGCCGGACGGTGGCGCAGGTGCGCACGTCCGACGTCACGCACGCCCAGGTCGTCGAGCTGATCACCGCGGGCCGCAGCGGGGATCTCGGCCTTCCTCCCGCGTCATGAGGGCGGCCCCGTCCCAGGAGGAGGTCCGGCGTCACAACCTGGGGACGCTGCTGCGCTTCGTCCATCTGCGCGGCCCGGCCTCGCGGGCGACGCTGGCCGAGTCGCTCGGGCTGAACCGCAGCACGATCATGGCGCTGACCGCCGACCTCACCGCGGCGGGCCTGGTGCGCGAGGAGTTGCCGCGCCGTCCCGGACGCCGGGCCGGCCGCCCGTCGCTGGTGGTCCGTCCCGAGTCGACCCGGGTGTACGTGCTGGCCTTCGACGCCGGGGTCGACCGGCTGGCGGTCGCGCGGGTGGGGCTGGGCGGCGAGATCCTCGACCGGCGCGAGACGGTGCGCGACCGAAGTTCCTTCGACCCGAACGACCTGGTGGGGGCGCTGGCGGGCGCGGCGCGCTCGCTGATGCGCAAGGCCGGGCGCGACTCGGTGTGCGTGGGGGCGGCGCTGGCGTTCCCCGGCACCGTCCGGCGGTCCGACGACCAGATCATGTTCGGCCCCAACATCGAGGTGGGCGACCTGTCGCTCGGCGACGTGCTGTCGCGCCGCCTCGGCCTCGGCATCCCGGTGGCGGTGCGCAACGACGCGAACCTGGGCGCGCAGGCCGAGCACGAGCGCGGCGCGGGCGTCGGCTGCGACGACCTGATCTACCTGCACGGCGATGTCGGGGTGGGCGGCGGGATCATCGTCGGCGGGCGGCTGCTGGGCGGGCAGGACGGCTTCGGCGGCGAGATCGGCCACATGGTGGTCAACCCGGGGGGCCGCCCGTGCGCGTGCGGTTCGCGGGGCTGCCTGGAAGCCGAGGTGGGGGAGCGGACGCTGCTCGACCACGCGGGCCGCGAGGAGCGTCCCGACCTGATCGGACGCGACGCGGTGCGCGCCATCGTCGACGCCGCCGACCGGGGCGACGTGGTGGCGCGCGACGCGCTGCACCGGGTCGGGACGTGGCTCGGCCTCGGCGTGGCCAACCTGGTGAACGTCTTCAACCCGGGCCTGGTGATCTTCGGGGGGACGCTGCGCGACATCTACCTGGGGTCGGCCGCCCAGGTCCGCAGCAAGGTGGCGACCAGCGCGCTCGCGGCGCCGCGCGAGCGGGTCAGGCTCCGCACGGCCGAGCTGGGCGACGACACCACGCTGGTGGGGGCGGCCGAGTTCGCCTTCGCCGACGTCCTGGCCGACCCGGTGCAGGTCCTGGCCCGGCTGCGCTCGCCCGAGGGCAGCGCGGTCTAGAGACGGCTCAGCCGTCGAAGCGGCCGTACTCGCCCCGGTAGAACAGCAGCGGGTCGCCGTCGTGGTGCTTGTCGAGGTGGTGGACGCGCGCGACGACGATGACATGGTCGCCCGCGACGTGCTCGTTCTCGATCTCGACCTCGATCCAGGCCAGGGCGCCCTCGATGACCGGGCCGCCGCTCGGAGACTCGGTCCAGCCGACCCCCTGGAACTTGTCGGCGCCCTTGAGCGCGAACTGCTTGCAGACCTCCAGCTGGGGCTCGCTGAGAATGTTGATGCACAGCCGCCGGGCGCCGCGCAGCCTCGGCCAGGTGGTGCTGGTGTGCGCGACGCAGAAGGCCACCAGCGGCGGCTCCAGCGAGACGGAGGTGAACGAGTTGGCCGCCAGGCCCGTCGGGAGCCCGGAGTCGGGCTCGACCGCGGTGATCGCCACGACGCCGGTGGCGAAGCGCCCCATGACCGAGCGGAACGTCGCGCTGTCGATGTCGGTCACCGGTGCCTCGACCGAGCCGTGCATTCGGTGCTCCCTCACTTAGCCAAGCGCTTGCTTGGACGATAGGCCGGGCCCGTTCGGCATGTCAACCCGAACGGGATTCGCCCCAGAGTGCATGTCACGTGAAGCCCTCGCCGAACCCCGTTGATTCCCGAAACGGGGGGTTCTAGGACCAAGGTCCCGGGTGACCTCGGTCGTCCGGCCGACTCTTGCAGGCCGCCCTAGCGCCCGCCTAGAGTGGTGGTCAAGCGCTTGCTTGGGAGGCGATGTGCGCGGCTTCCGCGACCGGACGGCGATCGCCGGCGTCGGCTACACGCCGTTCAGCCGCGACTCGGGCGTCTCGACGCTCACCCTGGCCGCCCGCGCGATCCGCGCCGCGCTCGACGACGCGGGCCTGACGGTGGCCGACGTGGACGCGCTGGCCACCCACCGCGTGGGCGACTCCGTCCCGCCCTGGGTGGTCGCGCCCGCGCTCGGCGTCCCGGCGGTGACCTGGTACCTGGACCAGTTCGGCGGCGGCAGCGTCTCGCACTCGGTGGTCGCCCAGGCCGCGATGGCCGTCGCGGCGGGCGTGGCCCGGACGGTGGTCTGCTACCGCGCCGTCAACGCCCGCTCGGAAACGCGGATGGGCCGTGCGCAGGGCGCGGCCTTCGACGTCCAGTACCAGGCGCCCTACGGCTACTTCGCGCCCCCGCAGCAGTTCGCGATGGCCGCGCGCGCCCACATGAACGCATACGGGACGACCCACGAGCAGCTCGGCCGCATCGCCGTGCGGCAGCGGGCCCACGCGGCCAAGAACGAGCGGGCGCTCAAGCGCGAACCGATCACCCTGGACGAGTACCTGGCGTCCCGTTGGATCGCCGAGCCGCTGCGCCTGCTCGACTGCTGCCTGGAGACCGACGGCGCCTGCGCGGTCGTCGTCACCTCGCGGGAACGCGCGCGAGACCTGCGGCGGCCGCCCGTCCTGATCTCCGGCGCCGCCTGGGGCGGCGGCGACAGCCTGTTCTCCGGGGCCGGGAGCGCGCCCGGCAGGGCGACCGACCTGACCGTCACCGAGGCCGCCCGCCTCGCGCCCCGCCTCTACGCCATGGCGGGCGCCGGGCCGGAGGACATCGACGTGGCCGAGCTCTACGATTGCTTCACCTACTCCGTCCTGGTCCAGTTGGAGGACTACGGGTTCTGCGTCAAGGGAGAGGGCGGCGCGTATGTCGAGTCGGGCGGGCTGCCCGTCAACACCCACGGCGGATTCCTCTCCGAGGGCTACGTGCACGGCATCAACCACATCGCCGAGGCCGTCGCGCAGCTGCGCGGGACGGCGGGCGACCGCCAGGTGCCCGGCGCCGAGGTCGCCCTGTCCACCGCGCAGCCCGGCTACGTGCTCGCGGGCACCTCGGCGCTGGTCCTGCGGAGCGGACGATGAGCGACCGCGACTCGGCGGCCTGGTGGGACGCGGTGCGGCGGCACGAGCTCACGCTCCAGCGCTGCGCCGCCTGCCGCGAGGTCCGCTTCCCGCCGCGCGCCATGTGCAACCGGTGCGGCGCCGAGTCCGCCGAGTGGGTCCCGGCGCTGGGCACCGGCCGGGTCTACAGCTGGGTCGTCACCCACCAGGTCTTCGCGCCCGCCCTGGCCGGACGGGTGCCCTACACCACGCTGCTCGTCCGCCTGGACGACGGCCCCGACCTGCTCATGTACGGCAACCTCGCCGAGGGCGCACCCGCGGACCTGCGCCCCGGCCTCCCCGTCGAGGCCGTCTTCGAGGACGCCGAAGACGGCACCACCCTGATCAACTGGCGCCCGCGCCCCTAGCGCGCGAGTGCAGGGCGGGTTTGTCGATCTTTCCGTTGGGGTTGAGGGGGAGGGCGTCCACGAGGATGACGCGGCGCGGGACCTTGTAGGACGACATGTTCGCGCGGGCCCAGGCGACGATCGCGTCCGGATCGGGGGAGGAGCCCGGGGGCGGGACGACGTAGGCCCAGCCGACCTCGCCCCTGCGCTCGTCCGGGACGCCGATGACCGCGGCCTGCGCGACGTCGGGGCAGCGCAGCAGCAGGGCCTCGATCTCGGCCGGGTAGGCGTTGAACCCGGAGACGATGAACATCTCCTTCTTGCGGTCGACGATGGTCAGGTTGCCCGCGTCGTCGAGGGTCCCGATGTCGCCGGTGTGCAGCCAGCCGTCGGCGTCGACGGTCTCGGCGGTGCGGTCGGGGTCGCGCCAGTAGCCGCGCATGACGCCGTGGCCGCCGACGAGGATCTCCCCGCGCTCGCCGGGCGGCACGTCCTTCCCGTCGTCACCGGCGATGCGGACCGCGACCCCGGGCACCGGGCGGCCGGTCGAACCGGCGATCACCTCCACCGGGTCGCCGGGACGGGTCATCGACACGACCGTCCCCTCCATCAGCCCGTAGGCGTTGATCATGCGTTCCAGGCCGACCCGCTCGACCAGCCGCCGGACCAGGTCGGGCGGGACGGCCGCGGCGCCGCAGATCAGCACGCGCAGCGAGGAGACGTCGCGCCCGGCCAGGCCGTCCAGGATCGTGAAGAACAGGGGCGGCGCCCCGGCCAGCACGCTGACGCGCTCGCGCTCGATCAGGTCGAGCAGCGCGTCCGGGCGGAACTCCGCGATCGGCAGCATCGTGGCCCGGCGCAGGACGCACGCCAGCAGCCCGGCGTTGATCCCGAAGCCGTGCGAGAACGGCGCGGTGACCGGGTAGCGGTCACCCGGCCCGAGCGTGACGATCTCCGCCCAGTCCCAGTAGCCGCGCAGGAGTTGCGCGTGGTGCAGCATCACGCCCTTGGGGGTCCCGGTCGTGCCCGAGGTGGCCATGATCTCGCCGAGGTCGTCGGGGCCCACCGCGAGCGCCCGCTCCTCGGCCGCTTCGGGGGAGACTTCGGCGCCGCGCTCGATGAACTCCGTCCAGGAGCCGTCCATGACCACGACGTGGGGCGGGCGCGCGTCGCCGAGGAGGGCGAGCAGGGCGCGGTCGGCGACGACGAGCACCTCGGCGTCGAGCGTGGCGAGCATCGCCCGGGCCTCGATGCCCTTGAAGCGGGTGGACAGCGGGGCGACGATCGCTCCCGCGTCCCAGATACCGAAGGCGGTGACGACCCAGCGGGGCGTGTTGGGCGCCCACACGGCCACACGGTCGCCGGGGGAGACCCCTAGGGCGATGAGCGCGCGCGCCACCGCGTTCGCATCGCGGGCGAGCCCGGAGAGTGTGAGCCTGGTTCCGTCTGCCACGACGGCCTCGGTGTCCGGGTGGGCGGACGCCTGGGCGCGCAGCATCCGGGGGATCGTGCCCCAAGCGGGGACGGCCTCGATCTCCATCGCGCCTCCTCAGAGGTGGTGGCCGCGCAGGTCCGTGACCGTGCCGGGACGCCGCTCCTCGGTGGTCTGCGGTTCCACGACCACCTCGATCCGGACCGGGGTGATCGAGTACAGGGCCTGGACGATGCGCGCCTTCCACATCGGATTCCCGACCAGCGTCTCCCGGGTGAAGGTGACGTGCAGCGCGGCCGCGTCGAGCGTTCCCTCGCGGCTGATCCGCAGCTCCCAGTGGCCGACGCCGTCGATCCTGGCCAGCGCCGCCGCGACCCGGGGGACCGGGATCCAGCGGCCCCGCACCAGGACATGGTCGCCGGTGGTGTGCGCGGGCATCGGGACGCCCTCGCCGACGCCGTCCAGCCGGGCGACCTGGCCCGTGCGCAGCGTGCACGCGCCCAGCGACGAGTGCCAGCGCGGCGTGACCACCAGTTCCCCGAGCTCCTGCGCGTACGGGGGGCTCAGCGGGACGTCCTTCTCCAGATGCGCGAGCGCGAGCAGGCCGTCGCGGACGGGGGTGAGCACCGGGTCGGACGGGTCGCGCCACGCCAGCGGCACCCCGAAGAACGGATCGGCGTACAACTCCCGGACCGCGGCCCCGAACTCGCTCGCGAGCTGCGCGGCGGTGTTGGGCGAGGCCACCTCCCCGACCAGCAGGACGCGGCGCAGCTCCAGGTCGAGCGGGTCGATCAGGAACTCCAGGTGCAGCCGGGCGAGGAAGTCCATCGCCCCGGTCGGCGTCGCGACCAGCGTGGTCGCGCCGGTGCCCTCCAGCGCCGTGTGCAGTCTCATGCGCCCCCGGGGGCCCACGGACGCGGCCGCCTCGGCGACCGTCGCCGCGGCCTCGGCGACCAGCGTCCCGGCCGGTTCGCCGTCGCTGTTGAGCGCGACGACGACGCGGTCGTCCTCGCCGACCCCGGCGGCGGTGAGGACCGCCGCCGCGAGCTCGCGCGCGGCGGCGCGGTCGGCGGCGTCCATCGGGATCGCGGGCCCGCCGTCGGGACGCAGGAGCAGCAGGCCGCGCGCCCGCCGCCCGGACGCGAGGGCGCCGCGCGTCAGCCACGTCACGGCGCCACCTCGCGCATGAAAAGCTCCATCGACGCGCAGACGCGCTCGTGCGCCAGCCCGCCCACCTGGGCCTGGAGGATGAGGTCGGTGGCGCCCGCGGCCGCGATGCGCTCGACCGCCTTGCGCGAGCCCTCGACATCGTCGATGACGACCATCGTCTCGTCCCGGAGCGTCCGCATGGCCTCGTCGGGCGGCATGCCCGCGGCCTGCTGGCCGAGGACGCGATGGGTGGCGTGCCGGGCGTCGGTGTAGTCGGGCGGCGCCACCAGGTTGATCTGGCGGCGCAGGTACCAGAGCACCGGGTCGGCGGCGGTGTCGACGGCCTCCTGCTGGGTCGGCGCGACGTACCAGGGGATCATCAGCGCGATCCGGCGGCTCTCGGGGTCGAAGCCGTTCTCGGCCAGGCAGCGCTTGTAGGCCGCGATGTCGCCGGCGACGTCGTCCAGGCCCTTGAGCATCGTCATCCCGAGCAGGTTGTAGCCCTGCTTGGCGGCGGCGAGGTAGCCGTCCAGGGAGGTGGAGGCCACCCACACCGGCGGATGCGGCTCCTGGGCCGGACGCGGGTAGACCGCGACGTCGGGGATCTCGAAGTACCGTCCGGACCGCGTGACGGGCTCGCCGTCGGCGTTCCAGATCGCCAGCACGGCCTCGAGGGACTCCTCCCACAGGCTTCTGGACTGCTCGAACGGGCGCTGGAACGCCTGGTACTCCAGCGGCGAGGCGCCGCGCCCGGTGCCGAACTCGACCCGTCCGCCGCTGATCACGTCCAGCGTGGCGACGCGCTCGGCGGTGCGGATCGGCGACTGGAACGGGAGCAGCACCACGCCGAGGCCGAGCCGGATCCGCTCGGTGCGCTGGGAGATCCCCGCGAGCACCAGGTCGGGCGCCGAGGAGTGGGAGAAGCCCCGGGTGAAGTGGTGCTCGACGAACCACGCGGTGTCGTAGCCGAGCCGGTCGGCCAGCACGACCTGCTCCATCACGTTCGCGAACGCGCGGCGCTCGACCTCGCGCGAGCGTCCGCGCACCTCGAGTTCGTAGCCAAGGCTGACCCGTATGGACGTCATCGAGCCTCCGATGGTGCTCTTCGGGCGAGACTGCGTTAACCAAGCGCTCGCTTGGGACAGTAGCAGCAGGGACCCACGGCAACAAGTCGCCGTCGGAGGCTCAGAGTGAGGCGCGGGTGCGCTTCGGATCGGCCGTGAGCGCCGCGTAGAGCGGGGCATAGGGCGTCAGCAGCGCGGCCGACGTACAGCCCCGCAGCGCCGCGCGTCCCGCGCCCGCGATGCGCTCGCGGGTCCGCTCGGACAGGCGCGGGCCCTCGTGCAGCGCGATCCAGGCCAGCCAGCCGATCGCCACCACGACCCAGTAGGAGACCAGCCGGTAGAGCCCGACCGCCGCGGCGGCGGGCGCGAGCGTCGCGCCGAACGCCACCAGCGTGGCGGCCATGCTGGTCTCGATGGCGCCGAGCCCGCCCGGCAGCAGCGGGAGCACGCTCCCGGCGGCCTGGGCGGCGAAGTACGCCAGCGTCACCCAGTGCGGCCCGACCTCGACGCCGACGGCCCGCGCCGCCGCGTACAGCGCCAGGATGTCGGCCAGCCAGTTCAGCGAGGCCATCGTCAGCAGCGGCGCCCAGTCGCGGCGGGACGGGCGCAGGACGCCGCGTCCCTCGCGCAGCCGCTCGGCGTGCGGGGCGACGCGGCGATGGGCGAGCACGGCGCGTCCGGCCCGCGCGGCGACGGCCGACACGCGCGCGCGTGTCACCGGCCGTCGAAGCACCACGGCCAACAGCAGCGTGAGCGCGGCGGGGACGGCCAGCGCGGCCAGGGCGAGGCCGCGCGTGTGGGGCACCGCGAGCAGGGCCAGCAGGCCGATGAAGGTGTAGGCGACCGAGGTGATGATCCCGCCGATCAGGATCACGGCCGTCGCGACCTGCGCCGACGCGCCGCTGAACCGGAACTGGCGGAAGGTGTAGACGATGCTCACCGCCGGGCCCGCCGGAAGCGTGGTCGACAGCGCGTTGCCCGCGTAGGTGACGGCGAAGGCGCGGCGAAGGCTGATCCGGACGCCCCCGATCCGCAGCAGGCGCCGCTGGAGGCGCGCGAACGCGCCCATCGAGGCCGCCTCGGCGATCACGACCACGGCCAGCCAGGCCGGATCGGCGCGCGTGATGGCCGCGAGCATCGCGCCGAAATCGGGGAGCTCGTCGTAGAAGGCGCCCAGGGCGGCCAGGGCGAGGAGGGCCATCCCCAGGTTGGCGGCCCGGCGGCTGCGCCAGAAGGGCCTGGTGGCGGCCGCGTGTGCCGGAGCGCTGTCGCCCATGTCCGGTCACCTCGCAAGCTCGCCCGTGCCTTTGCGCAACCTTGGGTGCCTCTAAAGCATTCCCAGCCATGCCCGGAGAAAGCTTCGAAGTGCCGAGCGTCACATTCCGCCCCAATTGGGGGTCCCGGTTACGATCGCCGCATGGCACTTGAGGCGGTGATCTTCGACTGGGGCGGGACCCTCACCCCATGGCACGACATCGAACTCGGCGAGATGTGGCGGCGGATCTGCGCCGCGCATCTGGAGCCCGACCAGGTGGAAGAGGTCGCGACGGCGCTGGTCGAGGCCGAGCTCGAACTGTGGCGGCGCGGGCGCGACGAGCACCGCAGCGCCACCCTGGACGAGCTGTTCGCGCTGGCGGGCGTCGAGCCCACCGAGGCGCTGCTGGCGACCCAGTTCGAGGCCTGGACGCCGCACACCCTGATCGACCCGGCCGCGCCCGGCCTGCTGCGCGCGCTGCGCGAGCGCGGCATCAAGGTCGGCGTGCTGTCGAACACCATGTGGTCACGGGAGTGGCACGAGCGGATCTTCGAGCGCGACGGCGTGCTCGACCTGCTCGACGGCGCGGTGTACTCCAGCGAGATCCCGTGGACCAAGCCGCACGCCAAGGCGTTCCTGGCGGCCATGGAGGCCGTCGGCGCCGCCGACCCGGCCGCGTGCGTCTTCGTGGGCGACCGCCCCTACGACGACATCCACGGCGCCAAGTCGGCCGGGCTCCGCGCGGTGCTCGTTCCCAACAGCACAGTTCCCGGGTGGGACGCCGCGGAACCCGACGCGACCATCGACGGCCTGGACGGGCTGCTGCCTCACATCGACCGCTGGTCCTCCTGAACCCGCGCGACCCGCATGAGGTCCTGCACCTTGCCCGCCAGGCTCGCCAGATCGGCGCGCGCGGTGTCGGCCTCGGCCCTGGGTGTGTCCGGCGGGCCTTCGTTCGGCTCCGCCACGAACAAGACCCACCGGACACGCCCTGGCCCTGCGGGCCTCGCGCCGCGCCTCGTCGCGTTCGGACGTGAGCCGTGACAGCTGCGCCTGGTAGAGCGCGCGCAGCTCGTCCAGGCTCGCGGTCCTGTTCTGCGTGTCCGGGCTGACGGTCATCCTGGGTTCCTCCCCCGAGTCGTCCAGTACAAATGGGACTAACGCGCCTCAGGGGGGCCAAAGTTCCTGGTGAGGTCAGTCGCCGGGCCTCGGCGCGGGGGTCAGCGCGGCCGGAGGAAGGCCGGGAAAGGCGCCGTGCGCGACGGGCAGACCCGCCGACGCCCGCCACTGCGCGGCGCGTCCCATCGCGGCCTGCGCGGCCGCCGCGGCGAAGTGCCGCAGCGACGGCACCGGAGCCCCCGCGAGCTCGACACAGGCGGCCACCACGCGGTCTTCGAGCGCCGCCGCCAGCTGGGCCGCGCCGCGCGCCGAGTTCGGCCGCACGGGCAGGCGGTAGGCCGCGGCCGCCGCCTGGGGACGCGCCCCCGACGCCGACATCGCGTCGGTCAGCGCGTCGCGCTGCACCCGGTGGGCGTCCCACAGCGTCCGAGCCGTCCGGTGCGGCGTGCCCGGGACCTTGGCGCCGAGCACGCCGTACCCGTAAACCGCCAGGTGCTCGGCCGCCAGGACCTTCTGCATCGAGTCGAGCGTCACGCCCCGCATCGCCCCCGGTGGGACGGCCAATCGGGGCACAGCCACAGGCCGCTGCCCGGCGTGCCCCGCGTCGCACGCGCCGATGCTGGCGAACAGCTGCGCCAGCCCCGGGTCGGCCGTCGCCGCGGCCGCGGCGAGCCGGGCCGCGGCGGCACCCTCGGCCTGGCGCAGCGCCGCCTGGGCCCTGCCGGGGGAGGACGGCAGCGCCATCGCCTTCGGCGCGGGGATCTCGGCGCCCTCGTGTGCGCGGTCGCCCGACCCCGGGATGTAGTGGCGCCGCAGGAAGGTCACATGCTCGCGATGATGGGCCAGCGCGGGGTCGAGGAGCCGCGCCGCGGCGGCTCTGGCGGACCGGGCCGCCTCATAGGTCAGGACGAGATCCTGTTCCGCCGCGATCGCGGCGACCAGGACGGGCATGTCACGGGCGGGCGTCCCCTTCTTCCGGCACCCCGAGGCCACGGAGAGCACCGGGAGGGCCAGGACGGCGCCCAGCACGCAGCGGCGGCCTGCCGTCCACTGGGGCACGCGGGTCTCCTCACCGAGGGCTTGGCGTGGGGGCCCGCGGCGGGTCACGCGCTCATCAGGCCAGCTCAAGCATTCCATACCCGGCACGCCGGTGAGCTGACCGAAAGACCGCTGCGGTCTCCGGCTGTCGATAGTCTTGAGGGGACGACCGGCGCACGACGGTTTCAGCACAACACCATCAGCACAACGAGGAGGTCCCATGAGCGTCGAGTCCAACGGTGACAGCGCTCAGGGGGGCCCAGGCGGCGCGCCGTCCCGGCTCTCGCGCGAAGAGGCCGTCAGGGAGGTGACCCGGCTCCTGGAGCCCGAGGTCGCCGCGGCCGGCTTCGACCTGGAGGAGGTCGACGTGCGCCCGGCGGGGCGCCGGCGGCTGGTGAAGGTCGTCGTCGACGTCGACGGAGGCGTCAGCCTCGACGACATCACCGATCTCAGCAGGCTCGCCGAGGGCGTCCTGGACGCCTCCGAGGTCATGGGAACCGCGTCCTACGTGCTGGAGGTGACCTCGCCCGGTGTCGACCGCCCCCTCACCGAACCCCGGCACTGGCGCCGCGCCGTGGGCCGCCTGGTCGTCGCCCCGCTGACCGGCGGCGGGCAGGTCGAGGGCCGGGTCGTGGCCGCCGGCGACGACGAGATCGTCCTCGACGTGGTCCCCAAGCCGCAGGGGAAGGGCTCCAAGGGGGCCAAGGGCCCCAAGGGCGGCGGCAAGGCGACCAGGCGCCGGTTCGGTCTCGACGAGCTCGGGCGCGGGCGCGTCCAGGTGGAGTTCCGCCGCATCGACGAGCCCGAGCGCGACGAGCCCGGCGAGCCCGACGACAAGCGTTCTCCGGCTCAGCCGGAATAGAGGGGGGAATCTCGTGGACATCGACATGACGGCCCTGCGGAGCCTCGAAAGCGAGAAGGACATCTCGCTCGAGGTCGCCGTCAAGGCCATCGAAGACGCCCTGCTGATCGCCTACCACCGCACGGAGGGGGCCGCGACCAAGGCCCGCGTCGAACTCGACCGCTCCACCGGCCACGTCACCGTGTGGGCCACCGAGACCGACGACGAGGGCACCGCCCTGCGGGAATACGACGACACCCCGACGGGGTTCGGACGTATCGCGGCGACCACGGCCAAGCAGGTGATCCTGCAGCGGCTGCGCGACGCCGAGGACGAGCTGACCTTCGGCGAGTACGCCGGACGCGAGGGCGAGCTGGTCTCGGGCATCATCCAGCAGGGCAAAGACCCGCGCAACGTGCTGGTCGACCTCGGCCGTCTCGAGGCCGTCCTCCCCCAGGAGGAGCAGGTCCCCGGCGAGGCCTACGAGCACGGCGAGCGGCTGCGGGCGTACGTGGTCAAGGTCCGCAAGGGCCACCGCGGCCCGTCGGTCCAGCTCTCGCGCACCCACCCCAACCTGGTGCGCAAGCTGTTCGCGCTGGAGGTCCCCGAGATCGCCGACGGGACGGTCGAGATCTCGGCCATCGCCCGCGAGGCGGGCCACCGCACCAAGATCGCGGTGCGCTCCCGCAAGTCGGGCGTCAACGCCAAGGGCGCCTGTATCGGACCGCTGGGCAGCCGCGTCCGCAACGTGATGGCCGAGCTGCACGGCGAGAAGATCGACATCGTCGACTGGTCGGACGACCCGGCCGAGTTCGTCGGCAACGCCCTGTCGCCCGCCCGGGTCTCCGCGGTTCATGTGGTCGACGCCGACCAGCGCCTGGCGCGGGTCATCGTGCCCGACTACCAGCTGTCGCTGGCCATCGGCAAGGAGGGCCAGAACGCCCGCCTGGCGGCCCGGCTG
The DNA here is from genome assembly GCF_050946795.1 of Spirillospora sp. CA-294931. Classification (GTDB taxonomy): domain Bacteria; phylum Actinomycetota; class Actinomycetes; order Streptosporangiales; family Streptosporangiaceae; genus Spirillospora. The sequence goes on along the minus strand of NZ_CP192006.1, from coordinate 6,632,650 downwards.
ACCGGCTGGAAGATCGACATCCGGGCGGACACCGAGCAGGATCCCGGCGCCCCCGCGGCGACCGGAACGGCCGGGGAACAGGCGCCGCAGGGGTCCGCCCCCGGCGCGGCCGGAACCGGCGAATCTGGATCAACTACGTCAGGAGAGCATGCGACAGGTCCCGCCGACGCCTCGGCGCGGTAGACTTTCATCACGTGGCCGGGCGGTTCCGCAACGAACGTGTGTGGGCTGCCGGGTTCGCACGGCCAAGTCCGACCTGCTGCGCCTGGTGGTGGTCGAGGGCGAGATCGTCCCCGACCCCGAGGGCCGGCTGCCGGGCCGGGGTGCCCATGTGCACCCTGACCTGGGATGTCTGGAGCTAGCTGAGCGACGTCGAGCGTTCTCCCGGGCCTTCCGCCCCGCGGGGCCGCTCGATATCAGCGTGCTACGGGCTTGGTTTGCGGCGAAGGCCGCGCAGCAGCAGGATGACGAAACGGTAAGCGACGTCTAGTCGGAAGCAGGTCGAGATTGCTATGAGCGCTCGATGAGCACGCCGCGATGAGTACGGCAAGTTAACGACGGTCCGGAGGCCGCACCCCCGGACCGAGTAGGGAGTGCAGTGGCCAAGGTCCGGGTATACGAACTCGCCAAGGAGTTCGGTGTAGAGAGCAAGGTCGTCATGGCCAAGCTCCAAGAAATGGGCGAGTTCGTACGTTCGGCGTCCTCCACGATCGAGGCGCCGGTCGTTCGCAGGCTTTCCGAAGCCTTTTCCAATTCGTCCTCCGCCAAGCAGGCGGAGAAGAAGGTCGCGCCGAGGAAGCCCTCGGGTCCGCGACCGCCCGCACCCAAGCCGGGCCCCGGAGGGGCCGAGCAGGGTGCGCGTTCCACGTCTCCGGCGCCCAAGCCGGGTCCGCGCCCGCCCGCGCCCAAGCAGGCGCCCGCGGCTCCGGCCCCGCCCGCCCCCGCTGCGGCCTCGGCGCCTCCGGTGGCTCCGGCCCCGTCCGGCCCGCCGGCGTCCGACAGCAAGCCGAGCCCGCGTCCGGGCCCGGTTCCGCCCGCCCCGAGCACCCCGGTCGGAGGACCGCCCTCGTCGCCGCCCCAGGCGCCGAGCGGCCCGCCCGCCGGTGGTCCCGGTGGCGGCCCCGGCGCCAAGCCGGGTCCCCGCTCTCCCAAGCCGGGCCCGCGTCCGAGCCCGCGCCAGGAAGGCGGGGGTTCGCGTGGTGGCCGCGGAGGCGGCGCGCCGCGTCCGGGCAACAACCCGTTCAGCTCGACCAACACCGGCATGGGCCAGTCGCCCAAGCCGGGCCCGCGTCCCGGTCCCCGTCCCAGCGACGAGCGCCCGCCCCGTGACGAGCGCCCCCGCGGCGACCGTCCGGGCGGCCCGCGTCCCGCCGGCAGCGGCGGCCGCGGTCCTGGCGGTCCCGGTGCGGGCGGTCCCCGTCCGAGCCCGGGCGGCATGCCGCCCAGGCCCGCGGGCGGTGGCGGTCCCCGTCCCAGCCCGATGAACATGCCGTCCTCGCGGCCCTCCGGCGCCCCCGCTGGGCGCGGCGGTCCCGGCGGCGGCGGCGGTCGCGGCCCTGGTGGCGGCGGTCGTCCCGGTGGAGGCGGCGGCGGTGGCGGTCGTCCCGGCGGCGGCGGCGGTCGTCCCGGCGGCGGTGGCGGCTTCGGCGGCCCCCGTACCGCGGGTGGCGGTCCCGGTGGCGGCGGTGGCCGTCCCGGTGGCTTCGGCCCCCGTCCCGGTGGCGGCGGTCGCGGTCGCGGCGGCACCCAGGGCGCCTTCGGCCGTCCCGGTGGACGCCCGGCGCGCGGACGCAAGTCCAAGCGGGCGCGTCGTCAAGAGTTCGAGAACATGCAGGCGCCCGCCGTCGGCGGCGTCAGCGCGCCGCGCGGCAACGGCAAGTCGATCCGGCTCCCGCAGGGCGCCTCGCTGACCGACTTCGCCGAGAAGATCGGCGCCAACCCGGCGTCGCTCGTGGCGATCATGATGCACCTCGGCAAGATGGTCACCGCGACCCAGTCGGTCGACCCCGACGACCTCCAGCTGCTGGGCGTCGAGCTCGACTTCGACGTCCAGGTCGTCAGCCCCGAGGACGAAGACCGCGAGCTGCTCGAGTCGTTCGACATCGAGTACGGCGAGGACGACGGCGACGAGGAGCACCTGCAGTCGCGTCCGCCGGTCGTGACCGTCATGGGTCACGTCGACCACGGTAAGACCCGCCTGCTGGACGCCATCCGCAACGCCAACGTGGTGGCCGGCGAGGCCGGTGGCATTACCCAGCACATCGGTGCCTACCAGGTCGAGACCACCGTCGACGGCGAAGACCGCAAGATCACCTTCATCGACACCCCGGGTCACGAGGCGTTCACCGCCATGCGTGCCCGCGGTGCCGACACCACCGACCTGGTGGTGCTGGTGGTCGCGGCCGACGACGGCGTCAAGCCGCAGACCACCGAGGCGATCGACCACGCCACCGCGGCCGGGGTCCCGATCGTCGTCGCGGTCAACAAGATCGACAAGGAGGGCGCCGACCCGAACCGGGTGCGCGCCCAGCTCACCGAGTACGGTCTGGTCGCCGAGGAGTTCGGCGGCACGACCCAGTTCGTCGACGTGTCGGCCCGCGAGGGCATCAACATCGACGGCCTGCTCGAGTCGATCGTGCTGACCGCCGACGCCGAGCTCGAGCTCACCGCCAACCCCGACATGCCCGCGCAGGGGTCGGCCATCGAGGCCAACCTCGACAAGGGCCGGGGCGCCGTGGCGACCGTGCTGGTGCAGCGCGGCACGCTGCGGATCGGCGACTCCATCGTCTGCGGTGTGGCCCACGGCCGCGTCCGGGCGATGCTGGACGAGAACGGCAACACCGTCGACGAGGCGACGCCGTCCCGTCCGGTGCTGGTGCTCGGCCTCACGGCCGTGCCCGGCGCGGGCGACAACTTCCTGGTCGTCGAGGACGACCGGATCGCCCGCCAGATCGCCGACAAGCGGACCGCGCGCAAGCGCAACGCCGAGCTCCTGCGCAGCCGCAAGAGCAGCTCGCTGGAAGAGCTGTTCAAGGACCTCGAGCGCGGCGAGCGCGACGAGCTGCTGCTCATCCTCAAGGGCGACGTGTCCGGTTCGGTCGAGGCGCTGGAAGACTCGCTCCTCAAGATCGACGTGGGCGAGGAGGTCAGCCTGCGGGTCATCCGCCGCGGTGTGGGTGCGATCACGCAGGACGACGTCAACCTGTCGCTGGCGTCCGAGGGCGCGGTCATCATCGGCTTCAACGTGCGCCCCGAGCGCAACGCCCAGGAGCTGGCCGACCGCGAGGGCGTCGACATCCGGTACTACTCGGTCATCTACCAGGCGATCGAGGAGATCGAGGCGGCCCTCAAGGGCATGCTCAAGCCGGAGTTCGAGGAGGCCCAGCTGGGCACGGCGGAGATCCGCGAGATCTTCAAGGTGCCCAAGTTCGGCAACATCGGCGGTTCGATGGTCACCTCCGGGCTCATCCAGCGCAACGCCAAGGCGCGCCTCGTCCGCGACGGCGTCGTGGTGTCCGACAACCTCACGGTGTCGTCGCTGCGCCGCTTCAAGGACGACGCCACCGAGGTCCGCGAGGGCTTCGAGTGCGGTATCGGTGTCGGCTACAACGACATCAAGATCGGCGACGTCGTCGAGTGCTTCGAGATGCGGGAGAAGCCCCGCGCCTAGGAACACCGCTGCCGGCCGCCCCTCGGGGCGGCCGGTCAAGCCGAGGAAAATCTCATGACAGGGCGCCAGGTTGATCTCATAACCTGGCGCCATGGCATGTTGGCGGCGCTTCATCGGGCCGAGGCTGGTTGTGGCGCCGAGTGATCTCAACCAAGGACACGAGAACCAGAGGTGATTCGACCAGGTGTACGTGGGTGCTCTGACGCTCGACCTGCTGCTGGGAGACGTTCGTTCGCTGAAGCAGAAGCGTTCGGTCGTCCGCCCGATCATCGCCGAGGTGCGCAAGCACTTCCCGGGCGTGGCCGTCGCCGAGACCGGCGACAACGACCTGCATCGCAGGGCGGAGATAGGGATCGCGGTGGTGTCGGCGTCCGCCGCCAATTGCACCGACGTTCTGGACCGGTGCGAACGGATGGTGTTCGGGCGCCCGGAGATCGAGCTGCTGTCGGCACGGCGGCGGCTCTACAACGACGAGGACTAGCGCCTCGACCGCGCGCGGGGACGGCTCCCCGCGCGCCGACCACAGAGAAAAGGAGTGCGATCATGGTGGACGCAGCTCGCGCGCGCAAGCTCGCCGACCGCATCCAGCAGATCGTGGCGGAGATGCTGGAGCGGCGGATCAAGGATCCGCGGCTCGGCTTCGTGACCGTGACCGACACCCGGATCACCAACGACCTGCGGGACGCGACGGTCTACTACACCGTGTACGGGTCCGACACCGAGCGAGCCGACTCCGCCGCCGCGCTGGAGAGCGCCAAGGGCGTCATCCGCACCGAGGTGGGCCGCAAGACCGGTGTCCGGCACACGCCCTCGCTCACGTTCGTGCTCGACGCGGTCATGGAGAACGTCGCGCACATCGACGACCTGCTGGCCAAGGCCCGCGCCAAGGACGCCGAGGTGGCCAAGGCCGCCCAGGGAGCCTCCCCGGCCGGTGACGCCAATCCCTACAAGGTCGACGAAGCGGCCGACTTCGACGACGACGACGAAGAAGACGACGACGGGGACGAAGCCGACGACCGGACGGAGACCTCGCCGTCATGACCACGCCGGGGGCATGGAGCGCCCGGTTCACGGCATCGCCGGGGTCGGTTCCACCCGGCGGGCCGAGGCGGAACGACTCCGGCCAGCATGACGGCGGCACGCCGCCCGCCGCGTCGGGCGGCGGTGCGCCGGGTCCCGAGTGGGCCCGGGCCACCGAGCTGATCATCGCCGCCGACGAGATCTGCCTGGCCTGCCATGTCTCCCCGGACGGGGACGCGCTGGGCTCGACGCTGGCGCTGGGGCAGGCGCTGAGCGCGCTGGGCAAGCGGGTGATCGCCTCGTTCGGCGAGCCGTTCACCGTCCCGGCGAGCCTGCGCTTCCTGCCCGGCCAGGACCTCCTGGTCGAGCCCGCGGCCGTGCCCGCCGCGCCCGAGCTGATGATCGCGCTCGACTCGGCCGACATGGGCCGCCTGGGAACGCTGGCGGACCGCGCCGCCGCCGCCGGTGCCCTGATCGTGATCGACCACCATGCCTCGGGCGGCGGCTTCGGCGGCGTCCGGCTGGTCGACCCGGAGGCCGCGGCCACCGCGGTCCTGGTCGACGAGCTGATCCGGCGCCTGGGCGTGCCGCTCACCCGCGACATGGCCCAGGGCCTGTACGCGGGCCTGGCCAGCGACACCGGCTCGTTCAAGTACCCCTGCACCACCCCCGAGGTCCACGACCTGGCCGGACGCCTGCTCTCGGCCGGTGTGCGCCCCGAGGCGGTCAGCCGCGAGCTGTGGGACCGGGCGCCGTTCGGCTACCTCCAGGTTCTGGCGGGCGCACTGGCCCGGGCCCGGCTCGAACGCCGCGCCGCCGACGGTCTCGGCCTGGTCTGGACGACGATAGAGCGCGCCGACCGTGAGGCCCGGGGCGTCCCCTACGACCAGCTCGAAGGCGTCATCGACCAGCTGCGCCGCGCCGACGAGGCCGAGGTCGCGGTCGTGTGCAAGCAGACCGACCGGGGCGACTGGTACGTCTCCACCCGCTCCAAGGGACGCGTCGACGTCGGCGCCGCCTGCGCCGAGCTGGGCGGCGGCGGTCACCGCACCGCCGCGGCCTTCAACGCCGAGGGAGAGCCGGGCGCCATCATCGACCGCCTCCGCGCCGTCCTCCGCCCTCCAGGCACAACCCAAGACTCGGAAAGCGTCGCATGAAGGCGAAGTCGCAGTCGAAGGTGGAGTCGGGGCTGGTCATCGTCGACAAGCCCGCCGAGTGGACGTCGCATGACGTGGTGGGCAAGATGCGGCGGCTCGCGGGTACCCGGCGGGTGGGGCACGCGGGCACGCTCGACCCCATGGCGACAGGGGTGCTGGTGGTCGGGGTCGAGAAGGCCACGCGCCTGCTCGGGCACCTCGCGCTGACCGAGAAGGGGTACGACGCGACGATCCGGCTCGGGCAGTCGACCAACACCGATGACGCCGAGGGCGAGCTGACGGGCTCGGCGTCGGCCGCCGGGGTGACCCAGGAGGCGCTGCGGGCCGGGGTGGCGAAGCTGACGGGGCTCATCCAGCAGGTTCCGCCGCAGGTCAGCGCCATCAAGGTGAACGGTGAGCGCGCCTACAAGATGGCCCGCAAGGGCGAGGAGGTCGCGCTGGCGGCGCGGCCGGTGACCGTGCACGGCTTCGAGATCACCGCCGTCCGGCGCGAGGGCGAGCTGGTGGACGTGGACGCCTCGATCTCGTGTTCGTCCGGCACCTACATTCGGGCTCTGGCGCGTGATCTGGGTGCCGACCTCGGTACCGGGGGTCATCTGACGTATCTGCGCCGTACTCGGGTGGGGCCCTACGACCTGAGCATGGCGCGGACGATCGACCAGCTCGCCGAGAAGGTCGAGGTCCTGCCGATGGCCGAGGCCGTGGCGGCGGTGTTCCCGCGCCGCGAGGTGGACCAGGACGAGGCGCGCAAGGTCATGCACGGCGGGCGGCTTCCCGCCGCCGGGCTCGGGCCGGGCCCCGTGGGCGTGTTCGCGCCCGACGGGACCCTGCTGGCCCTGGTCGAGGAGCAGGACGGCACCGCCAAGTTCCTCGCCGTGTTCGTGCCTTAAACCGTCGCGAGCAGCGTCCTGAGGTCCTTGGCCATGTCGACGCTGCCGAACTGGTAGGGGAACATCAGCCGTCCCGCGCCGTCCGGGCCGTAGGTCATGACGTTGCTGCCGTGCGAGACCTGGTAGTTCCCCTTGGCGTCGGGGCCCGGGGGAGTGATCGGCGTCTTGGCGTCCGCCGCCGCCTTCATGATCGTCTTGATCGGCCCCGTCAGGCCGACGAAGGACTTGTCGAAGCGCCCCAGGTAGTCGGCGAGCACCCTGGGGGTGTCGCGCTTGGGGTCGGCGGTGATGAACACGACCTGGACGCGGGCGCGCTCGGCGGGCTTGAGCAGCGCCAGCGCCCCGGCCGCGTCGGCCATCGTGGTCGGGCAGACGTCCGGGCAATTGGTGAAGCCGAAGAACAGCAGGGTGACCTTGCCCTTGGTCCTGGCGGGCAGGTCGTAGGGGCGGCCGTCGGCGGCGGTCATCGTGACGTCGGGCGTCCGGTACGACCCCGGCAGGCGGGTGGCCTTGTAGGGCGAGGCCGGACGGGTCTCGGACGCGGCGGCCTGCTCGGGGGTGTCCGAGCAGGCGGCGGAGGCGAGCAGGAGCCCGGCGAGGCCGAGCGCGGGCAGGGTGAGACGGGCGGAAACGGGCATGCGGAACTCTCCACGTGAGAAAAACGGTCAGGAACGCGGTGTGGAGAGGCGTGGGGGCGGCCCCCGCCGGACGAGCGCGTGCCGCAGGGGTTCCCAGGCCGGACGCGCGGGCGGCTCGGCGGCCACGACCGGTGCGAACTCCGGCGGTTCGGGCGCGAGCGGGGTCCAGCGCGCGACGCGGGTGATCAGGCGGCGGGCCAGCGACCACATCGCAGCCTCGCCGCGCCGCAGCCACCACGCCGCGACCAGGGCGGCCGCGAGGTGGGCGAGCGTCATGCCGACCCCACCGCCGCGAACGTCCGACGACGCCATGTGCTGAACGAGCCCCCCACCGCCCGGCGAGGCATTCGGGAGCGGCAGGTGGAGGACGTACGCCCCGTCCGTTCCGCCGACCTGCGGCATGGCGGGCGGTGTGTGGTGGGCGTGCGCCGTGTTCGTGCGGTGGGCGGTTCCTCCCGGCGCCGCGGAGAACAGGGTGTGGAGGAGGAACTGGGCGCCCAGCAGGCAGCCCACGATCGTCGGGTAGCGGCGCTCGGCGCCGGTCAGCAGCGCCGCCAGGCCCAGGACCAGGACGAACCCCGTGACCACGGCACCCGGGCGCACGCAGGTGCCCGCCGCGTACACGTGTCCGGCGGTGGTCAGGGCCAGGCACACCGTGGCGAAGACCACCGCCCGCGAGAGACGGAGAATCGGCTGATCGGGCATCGGAGTCCTCATCGTCCCACGGGGTCCGCGAAGGCCGCGTCCGGGGACCGGCTCGCGAAAGGCGGGCCCTCCGGTCGGCGCGGGGGCCCGTGCATGGCACTCTTTAAGTCGACAGGATGTTGCGAGCGACAGGTATGACTCAGGGAGTGCATGGTGCGGCGCTGGCATGGCCTCGACGAGGTTCCCGCCGACTGGGGCAGATCGGTCGTCACCATCGGCGTCTTCGACGGCGTGCACCGGGGGCACCAGCGGATCGTCCGGGCCGCCCATGACGAGGCCAGCAGGCGCGGGCTGCGCTCGGTCGCGATCACCTTCGACCCGCACCCCGACGAGGTCGTGCGCCCCGGCACCCACCCGCCGCTGCTGAGCACCACCAAGCGGCGCATCGAGCTGCTCGGCGGCCTCGGCACCGACGCGGTCGTGGTGGTGCCGTTCACGCTGGAGCTGTCGAAGGTGCCGCCGGACGAGTTCGTCCAGTCGGTGCTGGTCGAGCGGCTGCACGCGGCGCACGTGATCGTCGGCGAGGACTTCCGGTTCGGCCACAAGGCCAAGGGCGACGTGCCGCTGCTCAAGGAGCTCGGCGAGAAGTACGACTTCACCGCCGAGGGGACGCCGCTGGTGGCCAACGGCGACACGATCTCCTCCACCTACATCCGGCACCGGCTTGAGGCCGGGGACGTCGAGGAGGCCGCGCAGGCCCTCGGGCGCCCGCACCGCGTCGAGGGCGTCGTCGTCCGCGGGCACCAGCGGGGCCGGGCGCTGGGGTTCCCCACGGCCAACCTGGAGACGCTGCCGCACACCGCCGTTCCCGCCGACGGCGTCTACGGGGGCTGGCTGGTCTGCGACTCCGACCGCTACCCGGGTGCCCGCTGGCCCGCCGCGATCTCCATCGGGACCAACCCGACGTTCGAGGGGACGGGGGAGCGCACCGTCGAGGCGTACGCGCTCGACCGCGACGACCTCGACCTGTACGGCGAGCACACCGGCGTCGACTTCAAGGCCAGGATCCGCGACACGCTCAAGTTCGACTCGGTCGACGCACTGATCGAGGAGATGCACCGGGACGTCGCCAAGGCCCGCGAGCTCACCGGCGAGGGCTGAGACGGGCGCCCTTCACGGTGCGTACGTCCTCGTCACAGGCCACTATTAGGCCATGGTACGGTGAATAGTCGCCGGAAAAGGACCCGGCGCGGTTGGCTGCACCCTCATGCGGCCCACCAAAGCTTTCCACGCACCATGCGGACCGCCGCGCCCTCGACGGCCGGGATCTGCGGGTGACGATCTCATCGAAGGAGCCTCGTGTCGCTCGACACCGCCACCAAGAACAAAATCATCGCTGAATATGCGACCACTGAGGGTGACACCGGCTCGCCGGAAGTCCAGGTCGCGCTGCTGACCCGGCGGATCAACGATCTGACCGAGCACCTCAAGGAGCACAAGCACGACCACCACAGCCGCCGCGGGCTGCTGCTGCTGGTCGGCCGTCGCCGCAGGCTCCTGAAGTACCTGCAGAACAAGGACATCAACCGCTACCGGCAGCTGATCGAACGTCTCGGTCTGCGCCGCTAGCCGGCGAAAGGGAGTGGCTGCGACAAGCCACTCCCTTTCTTGCAATATCGGCCGTTCCGCCGACCCCGATGGAGATCATCGGGCGTGTCGCCGCAGGATCGGCCGTGGCCCGCATGAGCGGCCGCGCGACCGGGAATGATCGGCCGTGAGCCACTCACAAAAGTCCACAGCAAGCCCCGCGGACGCCGCCCTGGTGCGGCCGGTCCTCGGTAGTGGCTCCCGGACACCGCCTCCCGCTCGGCGGGGTGGCGACGGAATCCGGGTGCTTCGATCGAAGACCGGCACTGCGCGAAAGCCACGGGAAACGACCGCGGGGAACTTTAGAGAGCAAGGAGTTCTCCGTGACAGATGCCGTGCGCATCGACGGCGCCCACAGCGCCGAAGCAGTGATCGACAACGGTTCCTTCGGAACCCGCACGATCAGGTTCGAGACGGGCCGGCTGGCCCGCCAGGCCGCCGGTTCCGCCGTGGCCTACCTCGACGACGAGACGATGGTGCTGTCGGCGACCACCGCCTCCAAGAAGCCGAAGGACAACCTCGACTTCTTCCCGCTCACCGTCGACGTGGAGGAGCGGATGTACGCCGCCGGGCGCATCCCCGGCTCGTTCTTCCGCCGCGAGGGCCGTCCCTCCGAGGACGCCATCCTCACCTGCCGCCTGATCGACCGTCCGCTGCGCCCCTCGTTCGTCAAGGGCCTGCGCAACGAGATCCAGGTCGTCGAGACGATCCTGGCGCTGCACCCCGACCACCTCTACGACGTCGTGGCCATCAACGCCGCGTCGCTGTCGACCCAGCTGGCCGGGCTGCCCTTCTCGGGCCCGATCGGCGGCGTCCGCGTCGCTCTGATCGAGGGCCAGTGGGTCGGGTTCCCGACCCACCCCGAGCTGGAGCGCGCCACCTTCGACATGGTCGTGGCCGGCCGGGTGCTGGAGGACGGCGACGTCGCGATCATGATGGTCGAGGCCGAGTCCACCCGCGACACCCTCAAGCTGGTGTCCGAGGGCGCGGTCGCCCCGACTGAAGACACCGTGGCCGAGGGCCTTGAGGCTGCCAAGCCGTTCATCAAGGTCCTGTGCAAGGCGCAGAGCGAGCTGGCCGCCATCGCGGCCAAGCCCACCGCCGAGTACCCGCTGTTCCCCGACTACCAGGACGACGCCCTGGCGGCGGTGACCGCGGCCGTCTCCACCGAGCTGGCCGAGGCCCTGACCATCGTCGGCAAGCAGGAGCGCGAGTCCCGGCTCGACGAGCTCAAGGCGTCGGTCGCCGAGAAGCTCGCCGCCGACTTCGAGGGACGCGAGAAGGAGGTCTCCGCCGCGTTCCGCGCCGTCACCAAGAAGGTCGTCCGCGAGCGGATCGTCTCCGACGGCCTGCGCATCGACGGCCGCGGCGTCAAGGACATCCGCCAGCTGACCGCCGAGGCGCACGTGCTGCCCCGGGTGCACGGCTCGGCGATCTTCGAGCGGGGCGAGACCCAGATCATGGGCGTGACCACGCTCAACATGCTCCGCATGGAGCAGATGATCGACACGCTCAACCCCGAGCGCACCAAGCGCTACATGCACAACTACAACTTCCCGCCCTACTCGACCGGTGAGACCGGCCGGGTGGGCTCGCCCAAGCGCCGCGAGATCGGCCACGGCGCGCTCGCCGAGCGGGCGCTGATCCCCGTGCTGCCGACCCGCGAGGAGTTCCCCTACGCGATCCGGCAGGTGTCGGAGGCGCTGGGCTCCAACGGCTCGACCTCGATGGGCTCGGTCTGCGCGTCCACGATGTCGCTGCTGGACGCGGGCGTCCCGCTCAAGCAGATGGTGGCCGGCATCGCCATGGGCCTCATCCACGAGGGCGGCGAGTACGTCACGCTGACCGACATCCTCGGCGCCGAGGACGCCTTCGGCGACATGGACTTCAAGGTCGCCGGCACCCGCGACGTCATCACCGCGCTCCAGCTCGACACCAAGCTCGACGGCATCCCCGCCTCGGTGCTGGCCGCCGCGCTGAAGCAGGCCAAGGGCGCCCGCCTGGCGATCCTGGACGTCATGACCGAGGCCATCGAGGCCCCGGCCGAGATGAGCCTCAACGCGCCGCGGATCATCACGATCAAGGTCCCGGTCGACAAGATCGGCGAGGTCATCGGCCCGAAGGGCAAGATGATCAACTCGATCCAGGACGACACCGGCGCCGACATCACGATCGAGGACGACGGCACGATCTACGTCGGCGCCACCGACGGCACGTCCGCCGAGGCGGCCCGGGCGGCGATCAACGCGATCGCCAACCCGCACATGCCCGAGGTCGGCGAGCGCTACCTCGGCACCGTCGTCAAGACCACGACGTTCGGCGCGTTCGTGTCGCTGCTGCCCGGCAAGGACGGCCTGCTGCACGTCTCGCAGATCCGCAAGCTGCACGGCGGCGCCCGGATCGAGAACGTCGAGGACGTCATCTCCGTCGGCGCGAAGATCCAGGTCGAGGTCACCGAGATCGACCAGCGCGGCAAGCTCTCGCTGGTCCCGGTCGAGGTCGTCGACCGGGAGGCGGCCGACGCGGGTGACGGTGGCGACGAGGCCCCCGCGGCCGCCGCGGGCGACGACGACACGGCCGAGGGCGGCGACCGCCGCGGCGGCGGAGCCCCGCGCCGCCGCCGGACCCGCCGCAGCGGCTCCGACGACGGCGGCCAGCGCAACTCCTGAGCCGGGCTCACGCGAATGACGACCGGCCTGCCCGCCTGCGGGCAGGCCGGTCGCTTCGTACCTCCCCCGTCACCGATACCCGATTGAGAGCGACCCCGTGACGTTGCCGGCCAGGGCACAGGAGCCCGGCACCACAGAGACGATCAACCCGGCCGTCCGGCGCACCGTGCTGCCCGGCGGGCTGCGCGTGATCACCGAGACCATGCCGACCGTGCGCTCGGCCGCGTTCGGCATCTGGGCGGGCGTGGGTTCCCGCGACGAGGCCCCCGACGACGCGGGCGCCAGCCACTACCTCGAGCACGTGCTGTTCAAGGGCACCGACCGGCGGTCCGCGCTGGAGATCTCCGCGGCCGTCGACGCGGTCGGGGGCGACCTCAACGCCTTCACCGCCAAGGAGTACACCTGCTACTACGCGCGGGTGCTGGACGCCGACCTGCCGCTGGCCGTCGACGTCGTCTCCGACATGGTGGCCGCGTCGCTGAACCGTCCCGAGGACGTCGAGGCCGAGCGCGGGGTGATCCTCGAAGAGATCCACATGCGCGACGACGACCCGGGCGACCTGATCCACGACGAGTTCTCCCAGGCCCTCTACGGTGACGAGCCGCTCGGCCGCCCGATCCTCGGCACGGTCGAGTCGATCAACGCGCTGAGCCGCGACCGCATCCACGGCTACTACCGCGAGCACTACGTCCCGCAGAACCTCGTCGTCTCCGTCGCGGGCAACATCGACCACGACGAGGTCGTCCGGCTGGTCACCGAGGCGTTCTCCGGCCACTTGAGCGGCGACGCCCGTCCCCGGGCGCCCCGTCTGAACGGGACGCCCGCGCCGGTGTCGCCCGAGATCCGCGTGCTGGACAAGGACACCGAGCAGGCCCACATCATCCTCGGCGGCCCGGGCGTCTCGCGCACCGACGACCGCCGGTTCGCGCTCGGCGTGCTCAACGCGGCGCTGGGCGGCGGCATGTCGTCGCGCCTCTTCCAGGAGATCCGCGAGAAGCGCGGCCTGGCGTACTCGGTCTACAGCTACACCTCGCAGTACGCCGACGCCGGCGTGTTCGGCGTCTACGCCGGCTGCCAGCCCGCCAAGGTCGACGAGGTCCTGTCGATCTGCCGGGACGAGGTCGCCTCGGCCGTCGACGGCGGGCTGACCGCCGAGGAGGTCGAGCGGGGCAAGGGCCAGCTGCGCGGCGCGATGGTGCTGGGTCTGGAGGACACCGGCTCCCGGATGAGCCGCATCGGCAAGAGCGAGTTGGTGTACGAGTCGCTGCTGCCGGTCGACGAGGTCCTGGCCCGCATCGACGCCGTCACGCTCGACGACATCCGCGCGGTGGCACGGGACGTCCTGGCGGGCCCGCAGGCGCTGACCGTGATCGGCCCGTTCGGCGACCGCGACTTCACCCTGTAGTTACGGCGGGCTGATCAAGGGGTAGTCCACCGGCATGAGGATCCTCATCAGGGTGGTCATCTCGGCGATCGCGCTCTGGGCGGCGACGGCCTGGGTGGACGGCGTCGACGTCACCGAAGGTGACGGCGGCAAGCGCGCGCTCACGCTGCTGGCCGTCGCGGTCATCTTCGGCGTCGTCAACGCCGTGCTCAAACCGATCATCAAGACGCTCGGCTGCGCCTTCTACGTCCTGACGCTCGGACTGATCGCCCTGGTGGTGAACGCCGCGCTGCTCCTGCTGACCAGCTGGCTGGCCGAGAAGATGGAGCTGCCGTTCCACGTCGAGTGGTTCTGGCCCGCGTTCTGGGGCGCCATCATCGTCGGCGTCGTGAGCTGGCTGCTCGGCATCCTGATCCCCGACGGCGACGGCGACGACTGACCGGTAAACTCGCCCCGCTGCCGAGGCTGGAGGAAACATTGATCAAGGTTGGGGTGCTGGGCGCGCGGGGCCGGATGGGCGCCGAGGTGTGCCGGGCCGTCGAGGGCGCCGACGACACCGCGCTGGTCGCGGCCGTCGACCAGGACGACGCGCTCGACGCGCTGACCGCCGCCGACGTCGTGGTCGACTTCACCCACCCCGGCGTGGTCATGGACAACCTGCGCTGGTGCGTCGAGCACGGCCTGCACGCGGTCGTCGGCACCAGCGGCTTCGACCCGTCCCGCCTGGACTCGGTGCGCGCCTGGCAGGCGGCCAAGCCCGGCGCCAACGTGCTCGTCGCCCCCAACTTCGGCATCGGCGCCGTGCTGATGATGCACTTCGCGCAGAAGGCCGCGCCGTTCTTCGAGTCCGTCGAGATCGTCGAGCTGCACCACCCGAACAAGCTCGACGCGCCCAGCGGCACCGCCTACCGCACCGCCGAGCTGGTCGCCGCCGCCCGCGCCGAGGCGGGCACCGCCCCCTCGCCGGACGCCACGACCAGCGAGATCGACGGCGCCCGCGGCGCCGAGGTCGACGGGGTGCGGGTCCACGCCGTCCGCCTGGCGGGGCTGATCGCCCACCAGGAGGTCCTGCTCGGCGGTCACGGCGAGGTCTTCACGATCCGCCACGACTCGATGAACCGCGAGTCGTTCATGCCGGGCGTCCTGCTGGGCGTCCGCGAGGTCGCGGGCCTGCCCGACCCGCTGACGGTCGGTATCGAATCGCTGCTCGGCCTGTGATGGAGTTCGCCGCCGACCCCTGGGACTATCTCGCCGCGTCCGAGGCCGTCGACATCGAGCACGAGCTGATCGTGTCGCTGGCCGCGGAACTGCGCACCGGCGACGACCTCACCTACGCGCGGCTGGCGTTCGAGCACGTCCGCGACAAGGTCACCCACTCCATGGACACCGGCGACCCCCGCGTCACCTGGCGCGCCTCCGACGTCCTGGAGCAGCGCACGGGCCTCTGCTACGCCCAGGCCCACGCCCTCACAGCCCTCCTCCGCGCGGGCGGCATCCAGGCGGGCCTGTGCTACCAGCGCCTCTCCGAAGACGGCACGTTCTTCCTCCACGGCCTGGTGGCCACCCTGATCGACGACCGCTGGGTCCGCCTCGACCCGCGAAGCCCCACCACCGAGTTCTCGGCCTCCGAAGACCGCCTCGCCTACACGCCCGACCCGTCCCGCGGCGAGTCCGACGGCAACACGATCCACGCCGAGCCGCTCCCGGCCGTCCTGGAGGCACTCAAAACCACCACCAACACCCTCACCATGAAACTCCCGGACGCCGCCCTGAGCTGATCTCACCGGCGTCCACAACCTCGACCAGCTGCGCGTCGAGGGTCACCGCAACTCCGGCTCCACTCCGCGCCGCGCGGTCCTGGCCCCCCGCTTCGTCGTCTGGGACGAACACGTCTGCGCGCCACCTGGGGCCCGCGCCGGGGCCACTGGCGCCTCCCGGACGACTCCGCCCACGAGGCCGCCCCGGAGACCGCCAGCGATATCTGGCTCGATCGGAACGGAGGCCGGGTCAGCTGGGTGATCGGCGCAGGGAGTCCAGGAGGCGCAGGATGTCGTGGGTCTCGTCCAGGGGCACGAGTGGGGATTCCAGGTCTCCGGCGCGCAGGCGAGCGGCCACCTCAGCGGCCTGGTAGGTGTAGCCGTGGCCGACCGGGGTCTCGCTGAAGGTCTCCGGCGGGAGGCCATCGCGCAGCAGCGTCAGGGAGTCGGTACGCCAGAACGGCGCCGCGACCTGGATGCGCCCGGTGGTGCCGATCACTGTCGCGGTCTGGGGGGAGTCCGCCCGCAGGCCGCAGTGCAACATGGCCACAGCCCCGGACGGGTAGCCGAGCACGATCGCGGTGTTGGCGTCCACACCGGTCGGTGCGGCGGAGAGCACGGCGTGCGCCTGGTCGGGTGGCCCCAGGAGCATCCAGGCGAACGAGACGGGGTAGACGCCCAGGTCCAGAAGCGCGCCGCCGGCCAGTTCGGGCGCCCAGACCCGGTGCTGCGGGTCATAGGGGAAGTTGACGGCGAAGTCGGCGTACACGGCCTGGACCTGCCCGATCGCGCCGTCACCGATCAACCGGCGCAGCCGCGCTATGACGGGGTTGAACCGGGTCCACATCGCCTCCATCGCGAAGAGCTTCCGCTCTCGCGCCAGCATGATGAGGTCGTGGGCCTCGGCCGCGCTGACCGTGAACGGCTTCTCGACCAGTACCGCCCGCCCCGCCTCCAGACAGGTCCGCGCCGCGGAATGGTGGACGTTGTGCGGAGTGGCGACGTAGACCACGTCCAGTTCGTCGTCGGCGGCCAGCTCAGCGTAAGACCCGTAGCCGCGCGGAAGCCCATGGCGTCCGGCAAAGACCTCGGCGCTCCGCGGGGAACGAGAGCCCACCGCCACCACCGAATGGTCAGGCAGCCGGAGAAGATCCTCGGTGAAACGGCCGGCGATGTTGCCGGTGCCCAGAATTCCCCACCGGATCGGCGCGACGGTCATGAACGGCTCAGTCCCAGGTTTCCCATTCCCCGGTGGGGATATCGAATCCGAGCGGCTTGGGCAGCTTGACCGTCTCGCCGAAGGTCCAGTGGACCGCGCTGTCGTAGTCGCCCTTCGCGGTGTTGGGTTCGGAGAACAGCGTGATCCTCGCGGTCCTGGGATCGCGGTCGACCAGAAGGTAGTAGGGGATCGAGACGCGCGCGTACCCGTTCCATTTGGTGGGGGTCACGCGCTTCTTGCCCGGTCGGCGGTCGTCGGCCGCGTTGGAGGGTGAGGTCACCTCGACGACGAGTCCGATCTGGTGGGGGCGGAGTTTCTTGAGGCGTTCCGCGTTCGCCTGCTCGTCCTGCTCCACATCGACGACGCATAGGTCGGGGATATAGCCGTCGTGGATGTCGCTGAGGTTCACGTCCTGGGTATGGACGGAACGCCAGGGGAAGGCCGGATTCGTGACCTTGCCCATGAAAAGAGATTCCTGAATATCGCGGACGGTCCGATTGTGCGCGTAGTCAGGGCCTGGTGACACGACGATCTCCCCACCGATGATCTCGACACGGGTTCCGTCGTGAGGGATCTGTAGCTCGTCGGCGAGTCCGTCGCGTAGCCACAGGTTGTAGGGCGTGTCAGAGAGCATGTGGCGATGATGCGCCACGGCCGCGATGCTCACTTTGGGTGACTCCTCCCTCACGGTTTGCTCCCGTCAGCCTAGGGATCGTCGGCACTGAGGGTACCCACTTCGGGTGATCCGCTCCCGTCGGTGACCGGGATGGCGTGCAAGATGGGGGTTATGGATGATTCTGTGGCGCGGCGGTTGTGGCAGGTGCTGGAGCCGGTTCATGTGGTGACGTACTTCTCGGCGGAGTGTGCGGCGGCCATGAAGGCCGTCGGGCTGCGGGGGTACTGGATGGGGTACTTCGGGGGACGGGCCGCGCCTCTTGGGCCGGTGTCCGCGGGTGTGGTCGAGGCCGCGTTCTATGGGTTCCATCCCAAGCGGGTGCGGCGGGCGGTTCCCGATGCGTGGACGTTCGCCGCGCCGGACGCGATCGTGCGGGCGCGGTCGGAGGCGGCGGCGACGGCGCTGCGGCGGATCTCGCACGAGGCCGAGAGCGTCGCCGTGGCGGCGGTCCCGTCGCTGGAGCGGGTCGTCGAGGCGGCCGAGGTGGGTGGGCGGCCCTTGTTCGGGGCGAACCGGGACGTCGCGCTCCCGGACGATCCGGTGGCGCGGCTGTGGCAGCTGGCCTCGGCACTGCGGGAGCACCGGGGGGACGGCCACGTGGCTCTGCTGGCGGGGGAGGGGCTGGACGGGCTGGAGTCGAACGTCCTGGCCGCGGCGGTGAACGGGGCGCCTCTGGGGAATCTGGAGGTCACCCGGGGGTGGTCCGAGGCCGAGCGGGCGGCGGCGGTGGAGGCCCTGGTGTCGCGTGGGCTGATGGATGGCGCCGGAGTGACGGGCGCGGGACGTGAGCTGAAGGCGCGTGTCGAGGCGCGCACGGACGCGCTGGCCGCGCCCGCCTATCGGGTGCTGGACGACCCGGAGGGGCTGCGGGAGGTGCTGCTGCCGCTGGCGCGTGCCGTTCAGGACTCGGGAGACCTGCCCTTCCCCAATCCGATCGGGTTGCCGAGGCTCTAGAGCTGGGGGACGGCGAAGCCGTACTTGATGAAGAGCTTCCTGGCGGTGTCGGAGGTGAGCCAGGTGACGAAGGCCGCCGCGGCCTCCTCGTGCTCGCTGCGCTTCACGGCGGCGGCCGGATAGGTGGCGGTGAGGTTCTCGTCGGCGGCGATGGGGATGCTCCCGGCGGCGGCCCCGGCCGAGCGCAGGTCGGTGATGTAGACCAGGCCGGCGTCGGCCTCGCCGGTGCGGACGCGGTCCAGCACGGCGCGAGCGCTGATCTCCTCGGACGTCCAGCGGACGGTGATGCCCTTGCGGGCGAAGATCTGCCGCGCGTAGCGTCCGGCCGGGACGGTGGCGGCGCCGATCGCGATCCGCAGGGACGGACGGGTCAGGCTGGCCAGCCCCCTGATCTTCTTGGGGTTGCCGGGCGCGACGGCGATCGTCAGCGCGTTGTGGGCGACGATGCGGCGGCGTCCGGTGAGGTAGCGGTCGGTGGAGTTCATGGTCGCCTCGTCGGCGGTGAGCAGGACGTCGGCGGGCTCGCGGTCCCTGACGCGCTCGGCCATCTCCTGGGAGCCGCCGAACACGGTCTTCACCCGCACGCGCCGGTTCTCCTGGCGGTAGGCGGTGCCCAGCTCCCCGAGCGCCTCGGTGAGGGAGGACGGCGCCAGGACGGTGAGCGTCCGCGGTCCCTCGGACCCGCCGCAGGCCGAGGCGAGGCCGAGCAGGAGAAGGGCGGCGCAGGCGCGCCGGCGGGGGGAGTCGGGCATATGGCCAGATCTTAGGCCCGAGGGGGTTCGTCCCGGTGATTCGGCCCTGGCGTGTCAGTGCCCGCCAATAGGGTTTGCGGGTACCTGGAACCACGACGGAGGCCCTCGATGTCCCTCGACCTGATGCCGTTGCTGCCCGCCGACTGGCGGGAGCGGCTCGACCCGCTGCTGGACCCCCTCCAGACGGCGGCGCTGAGCGCCTTCGTGTCGCGGGAGTACGACGAGCAGACGATCTACCCGCCGCGCGACGACCTGTTCAACGCGTTCCGGCACTGCCCGTTCGACAAGGCCAGGGTGCTGATCCTCGGACAGGACCCCTACCACGGGCCCGGTCAGGCGCACGGGCTGAGCTTCAGCGTCCGCGAGGGCGTCCGGCTGCCGCCGTCGCTGCGCAACATCTACAAGGAGCTGGCCTCCGACCTCGAGGTGCCGGTGGCGTCCTCGGGCGATCTGACGCCGTGGGCCGACCAGGGCGTGCTGCTGCTGAACGCGGTGCTGACCGTCCGGGCGGGTGAGGCCGGGGCGCACGCGGGCAAGGGCTGGGAGGAGTTCACCGACGCGGCCATCCGCGCGCTGAACGAGCGCGAAGACCGGGTGGTCTTCGTCCTGTGGGGCGCCTACGCCCGCAAGAAGGCCAAGCTGGTCACCGGCACGCAGCACATCGTGCACGAGTCGGCCCACCCGAGCCCGCTCAGCGCCAAGAAGTTCTTCGGCACCCGGCCGTTCAGCGCGGTCAACGCCGCGCTGGCCGAGGCGGGCCAGCCCGAGATCAAGTGGGAGCTGCTCTAGAGGGCCAGCCCGATCGCCAGCAGCACACCGAAGGCCAGCTGGAGGCGGCCGGTCCCGCCGAGGACGGGGATCAGCGCGGGGCCGGTCGCGCCGCCGAGGACGGTCTGGGTGGGCGCGACCGACAGCGGCGCGGCCAGCAGGGCGATGAGCACCCACGGGTGCGGCGCCGCCAGCGCGAGCGTGATCATGAACGGGAGCGCGGTGCAGGCGGCGTACAGGATGCGGGTCCGGCGGTCGCCCAGCAGCACGGCCAGGGTGCGCTTGCCCGACTCGGTGTCGGTGGGGATGTCGCGCAGGTTGTTGACCACCAGCAGCCCGCAGGCCAGCAGCCCGATCGGCACGGCGGCGACCCACGCCTCCCACGGCAGGCCCTCGGCCTGGACGTAGACCGTCCCGGCCACGGCCACCAGGCCGAAGAACACGAAGACCGAGACCTCGCCGAGCGCGCGGTAGCCGTAGGGGGTCTTGCCGCCGGTGTAGAACCACGCGGCGAGAATCGCGAACGCGCCGACCAGCAGCAGCCACCACGAGCTGACGGCGGCCAGCGCCAGGCCCGCCACGGCGGCGAGCAGGAAGAAACCGAGCGCGGCGGCCAGCACCTGGCGGGGCGGCGCGACGCCCGACCCGACCAGCCGCATCGGGCCGACTCGCACCTCGTCGGTGCCCCTGACGCCGTCGCTGTAGTCGTTGGAGTAGTTGACGCCGATCTGCAGGGCCAGCGCGACGAAGGCGGCCAGCAGGGCGCGCCACCAGACGGCCTCGTCCTCGCCGAGGGCGATTCCGGTGCCGACGACGACGGGGACGAGGGAGGTGGGCAGGGTGCGCGGCCGTGAGCCGGCGACCCATTGGGAGAGCGTTGCCACTGTTTTATCGAGGGTTCTCGTGGGGCGACAGGGGACTACGAGGTCGATTCTTCCCGATCCCGATCACTGCTCGGGCGCAGCCGCAGCGACATCGCCAGCCCGAGGGCCAGGATCGCCCCCGTGACCAGGGCTCCGCGCCTGGTCGCCGTGGCGAGGCTCTCATCCGCCGCGCGCGCCGCGGCGGCCATTCCCGGGGCCTGGTGCAGGTCGCGGGCGGACGTCCCGGCGCTCTCCCGCAGTTCCCGGACGATCTCGGCCCGCTGCTGCGGCGGCAGGGAGGTGTCGTCCAGGCGGTCGTCCATCGTGCGGCCGAGGCCGGTGGCGAAGACCGTCCCGATGATCGCGATGCCCAGGGCCGCGCCGACCTGGCGCGCGGTCGACTGCGTCCCCGACGCCTGGCCCGACCGCGCGGGCGGCACCTGGGCCAGCGACACGTTGGTGAGCTGCGCGGACGCCAACCCGAGCCCGCTCCCGTAGAGCAGCATCCACGGCGCGATCCCGAAGCCGGTGGTCGAAGCGGAGAGCGTGAGCGCGAGCCCGAAGACGGCCGCGACCTCCAGCGCCATCCCGATCTGGACGACCCGGTGCGCGCCGCGCTTGTTGGCGAGCTTCCCCGCGTAGCCGCCGGTCAGGAACGCCCCCAGGGCCAGGGGGAGGATCGCCACGCTGATCTGGAGCGGCGAGGTGCCGTGGACGCCGAGCAGGAACAGCGGGATCAGGAAGACCAGCCCGAGCTCGCCCACCGACACCAGGGCCGAGGTCAGGTTGCCGTGCCGGAATGCGGCGATCCTGAACAGATCGAGGTCGAGCATGACGGGACGCCTCGCCGCCGCCCGCGACCGCTCCACCACCACCAGCAGGGCCAGCAGCGCCGCGCCGAGCGCGAGCACGACCGGCACCGGCGACAGATCGGGGGCGAACCAGCCGAGCCCGTGCATCGAGAACGGGCGGGTCGCGTCCCACCAGCCGTAGGTCTGGCCCTCGATGAGCCCGCAGACCACCGCGCCGAGGCCGAGCGCGGCCAGCAGCCCGCCGAGCCAGTCGATCTCGCGCAGCGGATGCCGTCCGGTGGGGGCGCCGCGCGTCTCCGGCATGAGCGCGAGCGCACCGGCGATCAGCGCGATGCCGAGCGGCAGGTTGACCGCGAAGGCCCAGCGCCAGCTTCCCCCGGTCGCCAGGGCCCCGCCCGCCAGCGGACCGAGCGCGGCCATCCCGCCGATCAGCGAGCCCCAGATCCCGAAGGCCACCGCGCGCTCGCGCCCGGTGAACACCGCGTTCACCGTCGACAGCGTCGCGGGCATGATCATGGCGGCGCCGACGCCCTGGAGCGCGCGGGCCCCGATCAGCGCCGAGCCGCTCTGCGCGGCGGCCGCGGCGAGGCTGGCCAGCATGAAGACCGTGACCCCGATGACGAACAGCCGCCGCCGTCCGAACAGGTCGCCCGCCCGTCCGAACGGGATCAGCAGCGCCGCGAACACCAGCGAGTAGACCGAGGTCACCCACTCCGCGTCCGTCGTGGTCAGCCCGATCCCGGAGACCATCTGGGGAAGCAGGACGCCCACCAGCGTCGCGTCCACGACGATCAGCGAGACGCCCAGGCTGATGACGACCATGCCGAGCCACCGGCGGCGGCCGGACGGCGGTGCGGCCGCCTTTCGGGCATGCGGCGGCGTCAAGGAGGTGGTCATGGGGTTCCCGTACTGCTCAAACGACCCGTGAAGGCTTGGCTTCCAACATAAGCCCGCCGTTCCCATGCCCCTCACCGACCCCTGCTTATGAAACCCCGGCCCACCTTCGCTCGCCTGGCGGCTCGCTTCGGTGACCGTGGTTTTGCGATTGCCGCATCGCTTCGCGATCTCGCCGGGGAAGCTTCGCCTTCGGCTCGCTTCCCCGCTCATTAACGCAATCGCGCGCGGGGCCGGGGTGGTCAGGGCGGTGGGGTGATGTCGGTGTGGAGGCGGATCTGGCGGACGGGGTCGCCCATGGCCAGGGTGCGGGCGGTGCCGTCGGGGGCCCAGCCGGCCGAGCCGAGGAAGGCGCGGGTGACCTCGTCGGCCTCGAAGACCCACGTGACCAACGTCTCCACGCCGTCCTCACGCAGCAGGTCGACGCAGGCGGCGAGCAGGCGGCTGCCGTGGCCCGCGCGGGTGTGCATCGGGTCGACCAGCAGCGTCAGCACCTCGGACGTGGTGGCCGGGTCGTGGTCGGCGTCCTCGGCCGGGCCGTGCGCGGTGAAGCCGACGACCAGGTCGGACGAGACCGCCGCCAGGACGCGGTGCCGTGCGCTCGGCGGCGCGGTGATCGATTCCAGCCAGCGTCCCCGCCAGGTCTCGCGGGCGTCCGGGCCGGTCACGCCCGCCAGGACGTCGGCGGGCAGCAGGTCGCGGTACCCCTGCCGCCAGGCGCGCACCTGGATGTCGGCGACGGCGCCCGCGTCCGCGCGTCTGGCGGGCCGCACACCCACATCGGCCATCGACGTCCCGTCCTCTCCGGAGATCCACCCCAACCCTAGGGCGTGTCAGCGGCTCCTCGATCGGCCGCGCGTCGTGCCCGTCCCCAGGGCGTGTCCGTGGATCTTCGACCGGCTGCGCGCTGCTCGCGCACGCACCTCGCCGCGTTGTCGTCGGTCGACAGCCGACACCGGGCTCCGCCTTGCGATCTACGCACCCTGGACGCCGCACGCGGCGAACAGGATCCACCGGCGCGCCGGGTCAGGGCGGGCCGGGGGTGGTGCGGCGGCGGGCGCGGTAGGCGCGGGTCTTGGTGCGGTTGCCGCACACGCGCATGGAGCACCAGGCGCGGCTGCGGTTCTTGGAGGTGTCGAGGAACGCCCACTGGCAGGTGAGTTCCTGGCACGCCTTGAGGCGCGGCCAGGTGCCGTCGGCGGCGGACGCCATCACGGCGGCCGCGATGCGGGCCAGACCGGCCTGGACGCCGGTGGCCAGGGGGACGAGCGCCGGGGCCGTTCCGGCGAAGGTCACGCGCAGCGGAAAGGCGCCGAGGGCGCGTTCGAGCTCGGCCGGGGGCTCGGGGCCGTGGTGGAGCATCGCGGTGCGCAGGCCCTCGCGGAGGGCCAGGGCGGCGGCCAGGTCGGACTCGCTCGCCGCGGCGGCTGTGGTGAGCCCGCGTTCGGTGAGCCAGGATTCCAGGGCGGGCGGCGTGGCGAGCTCGTCCCGTCCGGTCTCGACGTCGAGGGTGTTGACGAAATCGCGGAGCAGCAGGGCGGGGGTCTGCGTCTCGCCCATGGGTCCCTCCCGCGTGTCACACCGACCCTACCAGCCGAGACACCGGTATCAGTGCTTGAGTGGTTTCGGTCGGCCCATCACCGGCATAATCCTTTTGGTGGTTTCCAAGAGAAGGGGGACGACGTGCTGACGCCGAAGGTGGAGGCTCTCGCGTTCGACTGCAACGACCTGGACGCGATGGCGGCGTTCTGGGGCGGGCTGCTCGGGATGAAGGTGACCTTCAAGGACGAGAACTGGCTCGATCTGGAGCCGCTCGGCAAGGACGGGCCGATGCTGTCGTTCCAGCGGGTGCCCGAGGGCAAGCAGGGCAAGAACCGGCTCCATCTCGACCTGGAGGTGCCCGACATCGACGCCGCCGGCGAGATCGTGCGCGGCCTGGGCGGCACCCCGGCGGGCGAGCGGACGGGCCGTCCCGAGCATCCGTTCCGGGTCTGGCGGGACGTCGAGGGCAACGAGTTCTGCCTGGTCAGCCAGTGAGCACCGTCGCCAGCCGCCGGACGCCCTCGGCCAGCTCGGCCTCGGAGGCGGCCGAGCTGTAGCTGATCCGCAGGAACGGCCCGGTCGGCTCGGCGGGGAAGAACGGACGCCCGGCGCTCACCAGCACGCCCGCGCGCAGCGCCGCCTCGGCCAGCGCGACGTCGTCCGCCCCGTCGGGAAGCCTCACCCATTGGTGCATACCGCCCGTCGGACGGTTGACGCGCAGCTCGGGCAGCTCGCGGGCGAAGGCGGAGCACACGGCGTCCCGGCGTGACTTCAGGGCCGTCCGCACGGCGCGCAGGTGACGCGGCCACCCGGGGGAGCTGACCAGTTCGAGCACGGTCTCCTGGAGCGGCCTGGCGGGGAAGAAGTCCTCGACCAGCTGGGTGGCGCGGATGCGTTCGGCCACCGGACCCCGCGCGATCACCGCCGCCACCCGCAGGCTCGGGGCGACCGACTTGGTGAGCGAGAGGATGTGGATGACGCGTCCGTCGCCGTCCTGCGAGATCAGCGGCGGTGGCGTCGGGTCGATCGCCAGGTGCCGGGCGAAGTCGTCCTCGATGACGAAGGCCCCCGCCGCCCGCGCCACGGCCAGCACCTGCTCGCGCCGCTCGGGCGAGAGCACGGCGCCCGTCGGGTTCAGCGACGTCGGCTGGCAGTACACGACGCGCGCGCCCGTCATGGCGAACGCCTCGGCGAGCAGGTCGGGGCGCAGGCCGTCCTCGTCGGCCGGGACGGGCACGGGGTGCAGCCCCGACGCCCGCGCGATCGACAGCACGCCCAGATAGGTCGGCGACTCCACCAGAACGGGCGACCCCGGCCGCAGCAGCGCCCGCAGGACGGTCGTCAGCGACTGCTGGCCGCCGCTGGTCACCAGCACGTCGGCGGGGGTGACATCGCCCCCGGCCGTCCGGGCGAACCAGGCGCGCAGTTCCGCGATGCCCGAGAGCGGCGGCAGATCCCAGGCGTCGGGCCGCCGCGCCGCCCGCGCGGTCGCCGCGGCGAGCGCGCGCGTGGGCTGGAGCGTGGGGTGCAGGTAGCCGCCGCTGAGCGCGATCGTCCCCTCGGGCGGCGGGGTGAGCAGCCACCGGACGCCGTGCGCGTCGATCGCCCGGTCGCCGAGCGCCACGGCCTGCCAGCCCAGATCGGCGGGCTCGCGCGCGGGCGCGGGACGGTCGGCGACGAACGTCCCGCTGCCCGGCCGCGTGACCACCAGCCCCTCGGCCGCCAGGACGCCGAGCGCGCGCGACACCGTGATCGGGCTGACCCGGTGCCGGTCCATCAGGGCCCGGCTGGACGGCAACCGGTCGCCCGCCCGCAGCGACCGCACCTCCGCCCGCAGCCGATCGGCCAGCAGAAGCGCACTGCTATCCTGTTGCATGAGGGACAACGATAGCGCTACTAGCGGCGTACCGATAGCGCTCGGCCTGGCGGGCCTGGGCGTTCTGATCTATTCGTTCACCTTCCCGGCCACGGTCTACGGCCTGGACGGCCTCAACCCCTACCTGATCGGCGTCGGCCGCTCCGCCGCCGCGGGCGCCCTGGCCGCCGGGGTGCTGCTGGCCGTCCGCGCCCCCAGGCCCCGCCGTGACCAGCTGCCCGGCCTCGCCGTCGTCGCCGCCGGCGTGATCTTCGGATTCCCGGTGCTGACCACGCTCGCCCTCGACCAGGGCGCCTCCTCGTCCCACTCGGCCGTCGTGATCGGCTTGCTGCCCGCCGCCACCGCCGTCTGCGCGGTGGTCCGGGCGGGGGAGCGGCCCTCGCTCATGTTCTGGGTCGCGGCCCTCGCCGGGACCGCCTGCGTCACGACCTTCGCCGTGGTCCGCGGCGCGGGCCACGTCTCGCTCGCCGACACCCTCCTGTTCGCCGCCCTGCTGGCCGCCGCCGCCGGCTACGCCGAGGGCGCCAGGCTTGCCCGCGAGATGGCGGGCTGGAAGGTGATCTCGTGGGCCCTCGTCCTGGCGGTGCCGATCACCGTCCCGGTCACGCTCGTCCTCCTGGCGACGACCAGCCCCGTATGGTCCGCCAAATCGACCCTGGGCTTCGCCTACCTCGCCCTCTTCTCCGCCTACCTGGGCTTCTTCGCCTGGTACGAGGGCCTGGCCCGCGCCGGTATCGCCCGCGCCAGCCAGCTCCAGCTCTCCCAGCCCCTGCTGACCATCGTGTGGTCGGGAATCCTGCTGAGCGAGCCGATCGACGCCGCCACGGCCCTCACGGCCATGGGCGTCCTGGTCTGCGTGGCCCTGGCCCAACGCACCCGCGTCCGCACCACCCCCGCAGCCCGGCGCCCCGCCCCCGAAAAGGAGAAGACCCCAGCGAGCTGGACCAGAAGGTCGATGAGCCGACTGGCCGGATGGTGACAGCGAGCGCTCCCGCGTGCACGGCCCGGCATGATCCCGCGTCTCAGTGGCATCGCCCTCCGCCAAGGACCGATCATCGACCGAACAGGACGCCCATGCGCAAGTCCGCGATCATCCTCGGCGTGCTCATCGCCCTCGCCCTCACCGGGTGCGAGACCGGCACCGAGCCCACCGCCGTCCAGCCCGCCGAGAAGGGCGGCAAGAAGGCGACCTCGAAGGGCAAGCCCGTGCCGATCAAGCTCGCGGCCAAGCCCGCCACGGCGAAGGCGTCCATCCTGTCCGACGGCAAGGCGCTGTCGTGCACCCGCGTCACCGTCACCAATCAGAGCAAGAAGAACCTTGAGGTGAACCCGCTCTACTTCTCGATCACCGACACCGGCGGCACCAAGCACGACCCCACCGAAGCCCTCGCGGACTACGAAGGGCAGATCTCCACCACCACGCTCGCGCCGGCCGAGAAGGCGACCGGGCTCGTGTGCGCGAGAGGGAAGTTCAAGCCGAAGGTCGTGGCCTTCACCGACCCGCTGTTCAGCGAGGCGGCACGCGCACAGGTCGGATAACGAACGCGCGAGGGCTCCGCGGCTTCGGTCGCGGGGCCCGCGACCGCGGAGACTCGGCCGGGGAAACGGTCATTCGACCGTATCGGTCAGTGGTCTTGACCGGATTTTCAAGGGGAGTTTGATCACAGATGTGAACGAGGGCGGGGGGTGGATTCCGACACATGACGCCCTTTGGTCTGTACTGGGGACGCAAATACGCTCGGGGCACCCCACCAAGAAAGGCTCCCCACCATGTTCAGACGTACAGGCGTGTTGATGCTGGTCGGCGCCGCTGCGGCCTCGTTCGCGGTCACCGGTGCACCGGCGGCGTCCGGCCAGAACATCCAGGCGACCGTCCTGCGGTACGACGACAGCCAGGCCGCCGAGTTCAAGGACGCCGTCGCGCGCGGCGTGCAGGTGTGGAACGAGAACGTGCGCAACGTCCGGATCGAGAAGGTCGCCGCCGGGCAGCGCGCGGAGATCCGCGTCATCGCGACCAACGGATGGCCCCAGGCCAACCTCGGGCCGGTGCGCCCGGGTGGCTCGGTCAACGTCTGGATGGGACGCGAGGCCGTCAACCAGGGCTACAACACGATCCGCATCGCGGCCCACGAGCTCGGTCACAGCCTCGGGCTGCCCGACCGCAAGCCCGGCCCGTGCTCGTCGCTGATGTCCGGTTCCACCGGCGGTGTGAGCTGCACCAACCCCCTTCCGAACGCCACGGAGAAGGCCGCGGTCGAGCGCAACTACGGCGGCTTCACCGCCCGTAAGCCGGTCGACGGCCGGGTGCTGGTCGACGCCGCGTGACAGGGAGGGGGACGGTGTGCTCACGCCGTCCCCCTGCCATCATCGGCCGGTGATCCGAAAACGGCTGATGCGTTGGGTTCTGTGGGCTCTGGCCTACCTCCTCGGCCTCGTCCTCGTCCTGCTGGCGGGGATCTGGGTGTGGTGGCAGCCGGAGCCCACGTCCCGGGGGACCGAGGTCAACGCGCTCTGGGCGCGGCACCAATGGGTCGGGCAGGCGCACAGCGACGACGAGTACCGGACGCTCGGACGTCTCCTGCGCGAGAACCGCATCACCGACGTCTACTTCCACGCGGGCCCCTTCGAGGCCGACGGGTCGGTCCCCGCGAGCAAGACCCGCAACGCCGGGACGCTGATCAAGAAGCTGCGCGTCCATGCCCCGGGCGTCCGGGCCCAGGCCTACCTCGGGCAGATCCGCAAGATCGACGGCAAGGGCGTCACCGACCTGGACGACCCGAAGGTGCGCGACCGGATCCTGCGGACCGACGCGATGTTCCTCGACCTCGGCTTCGACGGGATCCACTACGACTTCGAGCCGATCTACCCCGACGACGAGGCGTTCGTCGACCTCCTCGGCCGGACGCGTGAGCTGACGCGGGCCCGCGGCAAGCTGACCTCGGTGGCGCTGGAGCAGACACCGCTCGTCGACGCCTCCCAGCCGGTGCTCAAGGCGTTCGTCCCCCGCGGGTGGGGCCGCTTCCACTACCCGGCCCGCGCGACCACCGGCTTCCTGCGCCGGGTCGCCGACCGGGCCGACCAGGTCGCGATCATGACCTATGACATGTCGCTGCCGACGACCTCGCTGGTGGGGAGCCAGTACGCGCTGCACACCGAGCGGACGCTCCGGCTGATCGGCGACCGGACGACCGTCTTCATCGGCATCCCGACCTACCGCCCGCAGATGGCCTGGGCGGAGCGGCTCGACGTGGCGATACGCGGGGTCCGGCGCGGCCTGGACGCCCTCGACCGCAGGCCCGCCCGGCCCTTCGGTGTCGGTATTTACGCTGAATGGACGACCCTACCCGCGGAGTGGGCGCTCTACCGGGCCGCCTGGCTGCCTTAGCTGCCACCGGGGGCAAGGGAATCTTGGCCCCGAGGAAACCCCGCTTGTCACGTTCCCTTACTCACGTTTTCCCAGCTCATAAGGGTTCTTGCGCCCTGGGTCCAGCGGGGTCAGCATCGATGAGGGGCGTCCCGGCCGGCGAGGGCAAGGGAGTGAGGCTGTGGCAATTCATCAGGGAACGTGGCACCAGGAGGGACTCGCGGCTCTGGCCGCCGAGTTCGCCGGGTGGAGGATCGGCCGAGGGGGGTCGGGGCACTGGTGGGCGGTGCGGGGCAACGACCTCGTGAGGACCCCGGACGTGGAGGAGTTGCGCGTCCGCATCCGGGAGCTGGATCCGCTTCCGACCCACGGGTAACAAACTGCGGCATTTTCGCCGGAGTGGGTCCGAAGCGACCGGTTTGCGTGCCACGATGAGGTGGGAGGCTGCCGCCACGCGTACCCCCG
Source organism: Spirillospora sp. CA-294931 (assembly GCF_050946795.1). Classification (GTDB taxonomy): domain Bacteria; phylum Actinomycetota; class Actinomycetes; order Streptosporangiales; family Streptosporangiaceae; genus Spirillospora. The sequence continues at coordinate 6,602,988 of NZ_CP192006.1, read as the reverse complement.
AGCGTGTGGCGGCAGCCTCTTCCGACACCCGGTGAGGGGCCCTGCGGGTCCACGACGACCGGCGGGAACGGTACCGTTCGGTGCATGGCACCCAGCACAACCATTGACGCCGCGTCCGCGAGCGCGACGGCGCCGTTCGGACGGATGCTGACCGCCATGGTCACCCCGTTCGAGCCCGATGGAAGCGTCGACTACGACGGAGCCGCCCGCCTGGCGACCCATCTGGTCGACCAGCAGCGCCACGACGGCCTCGTCGTCAACGGGACCACCGGCGAGTCGCCGACCACCAGCGACGACGAGAAACGCCGGCTGCTCCTCGCGGTGATCGAGGCGGTCGGCGATCGCGCCGTGATCGTGGCGGGTGCCGGATCGAACGACACCGCGCACAGCAGGGAACTCGCGCGGCAGGCCGAGGAGGCGGGTGCCGACGCACTCCTCGTCGTCACCCCGTATTACAACAAGCCCCCGCAAGAGGGGCTCATCCACCACTTCACGCAGGTCGCGGACGCCACGGGCCTCCCGAACATGCTCTACGACATCCCCGGACGCGCGGGGGTGCCGATCGAGACGGCGACGCTGCTGCGCCTGGCCGAGCACCCGAGGATCGCGGCGGTCAAGGACGCCAAGGGCGACCTTTTCGCCGGCTCGCTGGTCATGTCGGAGACCGATCTGGTCTTCTACTCCGGCGACGACGCGCTCAACCTGGCGTGGCTGGCCCTCGGGGCCGCGGGATTCGTCAGCGTCGTCGGCCATGTCGTCGGGGCCGAACTCCATGAGATGATCGACGCATACCGCGCCGGTGACCAGGAGCGGGCGCTGTCGATCCATCGTCGGCTGCTTCCCGTGGTCACCGCGATCATGACCCGCACGCAGGGCGCCATCGCCGTCAAGGCAGCGCTGAACCTGCTGGGCCTGCCGGGCGGAACCGTGCGCGGGCCGCTCGTCGACGCCTCGCCGGAGTTCGCGGCGCGCCTGCGCGAAGACCTAACGATTGGGGGAGTCAAAGTGCCGGAGGTCAATCGGTGAGTCATCCTCACCCCGAACTGTCGTCTCCACCCCAACTGCCCGAGGGCGGGCTGCGCATCGTCGCGCTCGGCGGGCTGGGGGAGATCGGCCGCAACATGACGGTCTTCGAGTACGGCGGACGCCTGCTCATCGTCGACTGCGGGGTGCTGTTCCCCGAGACCGAGCAGCCGGGCATCGACCTGATCCTCCCGGACTTCGAGTACATCCGGGACCGACTCGACCAGGTCGAGGCCGTCGTCCTCACCCACGGCCACGAGGACCACATCGGGGCCGTCCCGTACCTGCTGCGCGAGCGGCCCGACATCCCGCTGGTCGGGTCGAGGCTGACGCTCGCGCTGCTGGAGGCCAAGCTCACCGAGCACCGGATCAGACCGGTCACGCTCCAGGTCGCCGAGGGCGGCCGCCAGACCTTCGGTCCGTTCGCCCTGGAGTTCCTGGCCGTCAACCACTCCATCCCGGACGCGCTGGCGGTCGCGATCCGCACTCCGGCGGGCCTGGTCCTGGCCACCGGCGACTTCAAGATGGACCAGCTCCCGCTGGACGGCCGCCTCACCGACCTGCCCGGCTTCGCCCGGCTCGGCGCCGAGGGCATCGACCTGCTGATGTCCGACTCGACCAACTCCGAGGTCGCCGGGTTCGTCACCAGCGAGCGCGAGATCGGCCCGGTCATCGACGACGTGTTCCGCACCGCCAAGGAACGCATCATCGTCGCCTGCTTCGCCTCGCACATCCACCGCGTCCAGCAGGTCCTGGACGCGGCCGTGGCCAACAACCGCAGGGTGTGCTTCGTGGGCCGCTCGATGGTCCGCAACATGGGGGTGGCCCGCGAGCTGGGCTACATCAACGTCCCCGACGGCGTCATGATCGAGCAGCGCGACCTGGAGAACATCCCGGCCGACCGCCTGGTCCTGGTCTGCACCGGCTCCCAGGGAGAGCCGATGTCGGCGCTGTCGCGCATGGCGGGCCGCGACCACCAGATCCGCATCACCGACCGCGACACCGTGATGCTGGCCTCGTCGCTGATCCCCGGCAACGAGAACGCGGTCAACCGCGTGATCAACGGCCTCACCCGCTGGGGCGCCCGCATCGTCCACAAGGGCAACGCCCTGGTCCACGTCTCGGGCCACGCGTCGGCGGGCGAGCTGCTCTACGTCCTGAACGTGACCAAGCCCGGCAACTTCATGCCGATCCACGGCGAGTGGCGCCACCTGCGCGCCCACGCCAAGCTGGCCGCGCTCACCGGCGTCCCGGACGAGAACATCGTCATCGCCGAGGACGGCGTCGTCGTCGACCTCATCGAGGGCCAGGCCCGAATCGTCGGCGCCGTCCCCGCGGGCTACGTCTACGTCGACGGCCTCTCGGTGGGCGAGGTCACCGAGACCTCCCTCAAGGACCGCCGCATCCTGGGCGAGGAGGGCTTCGTCTCCATCGTCGTCGGCATCGACTCCACCAGCGGCAAGCTCGTCGCGGGCCCCGAGATCCACGCCCGCGGCGCCGGCATCGTCAACCAGGACTTCGACGAGCTCATCCAGCGCATCGAATCGGTCCTGCGCGACGTGGCCGCCGACGGCGTCAACGACCCGCACCAGGTCAACCAGCTCATCCGCCGCACCGTAGGCAAATGGGTCAGCGACAACTACCGCCGCCGCCCCATGATCATCCCAGTGGTGGTCGAGGTATAAGCACGCACAAGGAACGGCCCGGCGACAAATCCCGCCGGGCCGTCCTCGTCTCCACCGAAACGGCGAGGCTCACTCGAACGGCGACCAGCGTTTCGAGGGGCAAGGGGCGAAGCCCCAAAGGGGGTCCAGGGGGCGGAGCCCCTTGGCGGGGGATGGTGGGGGCGGAGCCCCTGCCCGGCGGGTCGATGCCACCGCAGGGAGCGCTAGCGACCGAGGATGGCGTCGACACGCCGCCTGGGGGTCCGGGGGTTGGGACCCCCGGGAAACACAGTTAGTCTCATCATCATGGCCACTCGTGCGTCCGGAGGAGCGAAGACGTCCTCGCGTACCGGCGGCGGCGCGGCACGTAAGTCCGGTGGTTCTGCCCCCCGTAAGCGTCCGAGTGGTGGCGCGAAGGGTGGCGGTGGAAGCCGACCCCCGGGCAAGGGACGCCCCCCGCGGAAACCCGATCCGATTCCCCAGCTCTTCATCGGGCTGTTCAAGCTGCTCTTCAAGCTCTACCACCTGGCGGCGGTCGCGGTCGGCTCGATCTTCCGCGCGTACGGCCAGGGGGCGCGCGACCTCGACGAGGAGCACCGCCGTGACGGGCTGGGCCTGGCGCTCCTGGGCGCGTCGATCGTCCTGGCGTCGGTGACGTGGTGGCGGCCGGACGGCACCGTCACGGTCGCGATCGAGGAGGTCGTGCGCGGGAGCATCGGCGTGATGGCGATGGCGATGCCGGTGCTGCTGGCCGTGCTGGCATGGCGGACGCTGCGCCATCCCGAGCACAACGACGACACCGGGCGCATCATCATCGGCATGACGGCGCTGTCGGTGGGCGTGCTGGGCGTGCTGCACGTGGCGGCGGGCACGCCGTCGCCGGGCAAGGACATGGACGGCATCCGCGCGTCCGGCGGCGTCATCGGCTGGCTGGCGGCCGCGCCGGTCGAGGCGGCGCTGAGCGGCTGGGTGGCGGTGCCGCTGCTGCTCCTGCTGTCGGGGTTCGGGCTGCTGGTCGTGACCGCGACGCCGATCAACCGCGTCCCCGAGCGGCTGACGGAACTTTGGGCCGTGGCGACCCTCCAGGGCCGCCCGCACCACGAGAGCGAGACGGGCGACGACGAGGCCAAGCCCAAGCGGCGCCGCAAGGGCAAGGGCAAGGAGAAGGACGGCGCGGCCGACGAGCTGGAGGTCGGCGAGCACTCCAAGCCGTACGACACCCCGGTGCTGGAGGAGAAGCCGAAGAAGGACGGCAAGTCCGAGCGGAACCTGGCCGACGACATCTTCGACCCGGACCCGTTCGGGTCGATGCCGCCCGAGCCGCCGCCGCTGCCCCCCGACCCGGACCCCGCCGAGGCCGAGGGCGTGCTCGCGGTGGCGGACGTCCCCGACCCGTCCCCGGCGCCGCGCCGCACCGAGCAGCTGCCGCTCTCGTCGTCCGGTGAGATCTACGAGCTGCCCGACCCGGCGATGCTGCGTCCTGGCAGCATCTCCAAGCCGCGCACCAAGGCCAACGACACGGTCGTGAACGCGCTGTCGGGGGTGCTGGAGCAGTTCGACATCGACGCGCAGGTCACGGGGTTCACCCGGGGGCCGACGATCACGCGGTACGAGATCGAGCTGGGCCCGGCGGTGAAGGTCGAGAAGGTCACCGCGCTCACCAAGAACATCGCGTACGCGGTCAAGAGCGCCGATGTGCGGATCCTGTCCCCGATCCCGGGCAAGTCGGCGATCGGCGTGGAGATCCCGAACGTCGACAAGGACATCGTGAGCCTGGGCGACGTGCTGCGCTCCCCGGCCGCGACCAACGAGCACCACCCGATGATCGTGGGGCTGGGCAAGGACGTCGAGGGCCGGACGGTCGTGGCGAACCTGGCCAAGATGCCGCACATCCTGATCGCGGGCGCGACCGGGGCGGGCAAGTCGACCTGCATCAACGGGCTCATCACCTCGGTGCTGATGCGGTCGACGCCGGACGAGGTGCGGATGATCCTGGTCGACCCCAAGCGGGTCGAGCTGACGATGTACCAGGGCATCCCGCATCTGATCACGCCGATCATCACCAATCCCAAGAAGGCCGCCGAGGCGCTGGAGTGGGTCGTCGGCGAGATGGACCGCCGGTACGACGACCTGGCGGCGTCGGGGTTCAGGCACATCGACGACTTCAACAAGGCGGTGCAGGCGGGCAAGCTCACCGCGCCCCCGGGGAGCGAGCGGGTCTACACGCCCTACCCGTACATGCTGGTGATCGTGGACGAGCTGGCCGACCTGATGATGGTCGCGCCGCGCGATGTCGAAGACTCCGTCGTCCGCATCACGCAGCTCGCCCGTGCCGCCGGCATCCACCTGGTGCTGGCCACGCAGCGCCCGTCGGTCGACGTGGTGACCGGCCTCATCAAGGCCAACGTGCCCTCACGGCTGGCGTTCGCGACGTCGTCGCTGGCCGACAGCCGGGTCATCCTCGACCAGCCGGGCGCGGAGAAGCTGGTGGGCCAGGGCGACGCGCTGTTCCTGCCGATGGGCGCGAGCAAGCCGATGCGACTGCAGAACGCGTACGTCGCCGAGAAGGAGATCCACGGGATCGTCGACCACTGCAAGGCGCAGATGGAGGCGGTCTACCGCGAGGACGTCACCGATGTCGCCGGTCCCAAGAAGGAGATCGACGAGGAGATCGGCGACGACATGGACCTGCTGGTCCAGGCGATCGAGCTGGTGGTGTCGACGCAGTTCGGGTCGACCTCGATGCTGCAGCGCAAGCTGCGCGTCGGGTTCGCCAAGGCGGGGCGTCTCATGGACCTGATGGAGAGCCGCGACATCGTGGGCCCGAGCGAGGGGTCCAAGGCGCGCGACGTCCTGGTCAAGCCGGACGACCTGCCGGGCGTTCTGACCGCGCTGCACGGCGGCGGCTGAGGCGGGGAAGCTGAGGCGGAAGGCTGCACGGCGGTGGCCGAGTCGGGAAGCCTGCACGGCGGTGGCTGGGGCGGGGAGGCCGCACGGCGGTGGCTGCGGCGGAAGGCTGAGGCGGAAGGCTGAGGCGGGAACTCGTCTCGTTCTCGCATCGTTCCCCGGATGGTCGTGGACGCCCCAGGTGTGATCGGTGTCTGATCGGGTACAGGCGGTCGAAAGCCGAGAGTCGTCGTGGGAAACCCAACCCGGAAACGTCCGGCGGGACGGGCACGATCGGATCGGGCAAGCGGGATGAGCATGACGGAATGATGCGAAATCTTGCCCTGTTTCGAACGTGTTGCCTGTCGCTCAGCGGGCATTGCGCTTCCTAGACTGGTGATGCTGGAGTGTGGGGATTTTGGTCATGGTGCGCTCTAAGGGAGGCTCGGCGTGAGCATCGGTGAGACCTTGGCGGAGGAGCGTTCGAAGGCCGGTCTCACTGTCACGCAGGTGAGTCTGCAGACCCGTATCCGCGAGTCGGTCATTCGCGGAATGGAACGAGACGATTTCACCGCCTGTGGTGGCAACTTCTATGCTCGCGGTCATATCCGCAGCGTCTCGCGTGTCATCGGCATCGATCCGGAACCCCTGGTCCGTGAGTTCGACGAGGCGCACGGCGGCGCGCCGCAGCCCGTCTCGGCGATCGCCGCGTTCGAGCCCGAGAAGCCGGTCGCGTTCCGCGAGCGCCGCTCGCCGAACTGGAGCGCCGCGATGGCGGTCGCGCTGGCGCTGGTGGTCGTCTACGGCATCGTCCAGCTCGGTTCCGGCGGCGAGCAGGAGCAGCGCACCGCCCGCCAGGTCGCGGACGCGCCCGTCACCCCGACGGCCACGCCGACGCCGACCCCCAGCCCTTCGACCGGACGCGGCGACCCGGTCGCGCAGGCGCCGCGCAAGAAGGTCGAGCTGCGCGTCAAGGCCCGCAGGACGACGTGGGTGAACGTCCGGGGCGACAAGGGCAAGTCGCTGTTCAGCGGCATGATCCGGGCCGGTGACACCCGGGAGTGGTCGGCCAAGAAGAAGATCAGCATCCTGATCGGCAACGGGAGCGGCGTCCGCCTGACCGTCAACGGCAAGGACCTCGGCACGCCCGGCGAGGGCGGCGGCGTCCTGCGCCTGTCGTTCACTCCGGACGACCCCGAGGCGTCCTGACCCGCGTCCCCACGAGAACGCCACCGCCCCCGAACCGCGGGGGTTGGTCGGCTCAACCGGCGGCGCCCATTACCGTTAGGGCATGTCCACACGTCGCACGGTCTCACTCGTCACGCTCGGATGCGCCCGCAACGAGGTCGACTCCGAAGAGCTCGCCGCCCGCATGGAGGGCTCCGGCTGGGACCTGAGCGACTCGGTGGACGGCGCCGACGTGGTGGTCGTGAACACCTGCGGCTTCATCGACGCGGCCAAGAAGGACTCGATCGACACGCTGCTGGCGGCGCACGACTCCGGCGCCAAGGTGGTGGCGGCGGGCTGCCTGGCCGAGCGGTACGGGGCCGAGCTGGCCGAGTCGCTCCCCGAGGCCGACGCCGTGCTGAGCTTCGACGACTACGCCGAGATCGGCGACCGGCTGGACGAGGTGATGGACGGGCGCCGCCGCCAGGCGCACACGCCGCGCGACCGCCGCACGCTGCTGCCGATCAGCCCGGTCGAGCGCTCGGCGTCCGCGCCGAAGGTCTCCATCCCCGGCCACGGCGACCTGCCCGACGGCGTCGCCCCCGCGTCCGGCCCGCGCGTGCTGCGGCGGCGTCTGGGCGGCGGCCCGGTGGCCCCGTTGAAGCTGGCCTCCGGGTGCGACCGGCGCTGCACGTTCTGCGCCATTCCCGCGTTCCGCGGCGCCTACGTGTCGCGTCCTCCGGCGGAGGTGCTGGAGGAGGCGCGCTGGCTGGCCGGTCACGACGTGCGCGAGCTGGTGCTGGTCAGCGAGAACTCCACGTCCTACGGCAAGGACCTGGGCGATCTGAGGGCCCTGGAGACCCTGTTGCCGCAGCTGACGGCGGTGGAGGGCATCGACCGCGTCCGGGTGAGCTATCTCCAGCCCGCCGAGCTGCGTCCGGGGCTGATCGAGGTCCTGTGCGGGACGCCCGGTGTCGCGCCCTACTTCGACCTGTCGTTCCAGCACGCCGCCGGGCCGGTGCTGCGCTCGATGCGCCGCTTCGGCGACCGCGAGCGCTTCCTGGAGCTGCTCGACCGCGTCCGGGCGCTGGCGCCCGAGGCGGGCGTGCGGTCCAACTTCATCGTCGGCTTCCCGGGTGAGTCCGAGGACGACCTGGAGGAGCTGATCGCCTTCCTGAGCGCCGCCCGGCTGGACGCCATCGGCGTGTTCGGCTACTCCGACGAGGACGGCACCGAGGCCGCCGACCTCCCCGGCAAGGTCGACCCCGACGAGGTCGCCCGCCGGGTCGAGGAGGTCTCCGCGCTGGCCGAGGAGCTGACCGCCCAGCGCGCCGAGGACCGGGTGGGCTCGACCATCGCGGTGCTGGTGGAGCGCAAGGCCGAGGAGGAGGGCGACGGGCTCTTCGAGGGACGCGCCGAGCACCAGGCCCCGGAGGTGGACGGCACGGTGCTGGTGCGCGGCGAGGGGCTCTCGCTGGGCCAGATCGTCGAGGCCCGGGTCGCCGCGAGTGACGGCGTGGACCTCGTGGCGGAGATCCCCGGGACGGAGATCCCATGACCGAGGGCTCGCCCGGCAGTCCGGGGACACCGCCCGCGCCGCAGGCGAGCGTCTACAACGTCGCCAACCTCCTCACGCTGGTCCGCATCCTGCTGGTCCCGGTCCTGGTGTGGCTGATGCTGGAGGACGGGACGGGCTGGCGCGTGGCCGCGTTCGCGGTCTTCGCGGTCGCGTCGATCACCGACAAGATCGACGGTGATCTGGCGCGGGCGCGCGGTCTGGTCACCGACTTCGGCAAGATCGCCGACCCGATCGCCGACAAGGCGCTGACCGGCGCCGCGCTGATCATCCTGTCCGCGCTCGGCGAGCTGTGGTGGTGGGTCACGATCGTGATCCTGGTCCGCGAGATCGGCATCACGCTGATGCGGTTCGTGGTGATCAGGTACGGGGTGATCCCGGCGAGCAAGGGCGGCAAGCTCAAGACGATGCTCCAGGTGCTGGCCATCGGCTTCTACATCCTGCCGGGCCCCTGGGATCCGATCCGCTGGGGGCTGATGGCCGCCGCGCTGGTGGTGACCGTGGTCACCGGACTGGACTACGTGGTGCAGGCGTGGCGCCTGCGGCGCGGCACCCCGGCCGCGTCCTGAGAGATTTCTCGCTTTGAACGTGTTCAGTCACGCGGTACGGTGTTGAACACGTTCAAACCGAGGAGGCCCGGGTGATCGCGCTGGTGAACGTCATCGTGATGACCGGAATGCTGGCCGTGGTGCCGATGGGACTGCGGCTGCTCGACACGCCGCCGCCGCTCCAGCGGGTCTGGATGGCCGGGGCGGTGTTCGGCGCCGTCTCCCTCTGGCTGCCGCGCGGGGCCCTGGCGGTCTCGCTCGCCGTCCCGTATGCCCTGGCCACGCTCCCGCTGGTCGCGCTCGCGCTTCGGTGGCGTCCCCGATCGGGAGTCGTGGCGGCGGCCGGAGCCTGCGCCCTGGCCATGCCGTCGGTCGCGGGCGTGGCGCTGGTCGCCGAGCGCGGCGGGGTGGAGCTCTTCGGGTTCTCGTTGAAGATCCTCTCGCTGACCGTCGCGCACTTCCACTTCGCGGGCTTCGCGGCGGCGCTGATCGCGGGCCTGGCCTGCCGCGCGGGCGGGGGCCGCGCGGGCGTTCTGGGGGCGCTGAGCGTCCCCGCCGGGACGCTGCTGGTCCTGGCGGGCTACTTCACCGGCCAGTGGGTCGAGTTCGCCGGAGCGGTCGTCCTGACCGCGGGCATGTGGCTGGTGGGCTGGGTCACCTGGCACGAGGTCCGCCCGGAGAGCCGCGCGACGGCCGTCCTGCTCCGGGTCTCGGCCGTGGTGCTCGCCGCGACCATGGTCCTCGCGCTGAGCTGGGCGCTGGGCGAGGCGTCCGGGTTGCCGCATCCGTCCATCGACTGGATGATCGCCACGCACGGGGTGGGCAACGCGTTCGGGTTCGGGCTGTGCGGGATGCTCGCCTGGCGGGCGCTGCGAGGCGTTCAGGAAGAGGAGGCCGTCCGATGAGCGACTTCACCTATACCGAGGTGGGTGCGACCCAGAAAGGCGATCTCCCGGACGGCTACAGCCATCTGCGGGTGCGCACGCTGCTGGGGGAGGGGCCGGTGGTCATGCGCAACGCCACCGACGCCCTGATGGAGTTCTGGATGCACCGGGCCATTCCCGTCCGGATCGAGGCGTCCGGGCCCCGCGCCGAGGTCGGCGTGGCCGTGGAGGTGCGCCTGGGCGTCGGTCCCCTGCGGATCAAGGCGCCGTGCCGCGTGGTCTGGGTCGAGACGGGGGAGCGCCGCGCGGGCTGGGCCTACGGCACCCTCCCCGGCCACCCCGAACGGGGCGAGGAGGCGTTCGTCGTCCACATGGACGACATGGAGGACGTCTGGCTCACCGTCACCGCCTTCGCCCGTCCCGCGGGCCTCATGGCGCGCCTGGGCGGCCCCCTCGTGCCCTTCATGCAGCGCGTCTACGCCCGCCGCTGCGGTGCCGTCCTGCGCCGTCTCGCGCGCGAGTAGATTCGGTGCTCCGGATCACAGGAGGGGGTACGCGGTGCGGGTCGAACTGCTGACCATCGGGGACGAGCTCCTGCTCGGCGACACGATCAACGGGAACGCGGCCTGGATGGGCCGCCGCCTGGCCGAGCACGACCTCGACGTCACCCGGAGCGTGGTCGTCGGGGACGAGCTGGACGTCATCGTCGCGGCCGTCGAGGAGGCCCTCGGACGCGCCGACGCGGTCATCACCACCGGCGGACTCGGACCGACCTACGACGACCTCACGCGGGACGCGCTGGCCAAGGCCGCCGGAGTCGCGCTCGTCCGCGACCCGGCCCTGGAGCGGCGGCTGCACGAGCGGGTCGCGGCGGCGGGGCGCGAGCTCCAGCCCATGGCGCTGCGGATGGCCGACGTCCCCGAGGGGGCGGCCCTGCTGGTCAACTCGGCCGGAACCGCCCCCGGGTTGCGCGTCGAGCTGCCGGGCGGCGTCGTGTACGCGCTGCCGGGCGTCCCGTATGAGATGCGCACGATGATGGACGAGGCCGTCCTGCCCGACCTCACCGGCGGCGCCCCCGCGTCCCGCGTCGTGCGCCGCACGCTGCGCACGGCCGGAGTCTGGGAGTCGGTGATCGCGACCAGGCTCGCCGCCGTCGAGAAGCTGGACGGCATCCGCCTGGCCTACCTCCCCTCGCCCGGCGAGGTGAAGATCCGCATCACCGCCACCGGCCCGGACGCCGTCCTCGCCCTCCAGGGCGCCGAGGAGCTGACCCGCGAGCTGCTGGGCTCGGCGGTCTACGGCGCGGGGGAGGACACGCTCGACCGCGTCGTCCACCGGCTCCTGGCCGAGCGGTCGGCCACCCTCGCCACCGCCGAGTCGATCACCGGCGGCCTGATCGGCGCCGAGCTCACCGGAACGCCCGGCTCGTCGGCCACCTACGCGGGCGGCGTCGTGACCTACGCCACCCGCCTCAAGCACGAGGTGCTCGGGGTCCCCGAGGCGCTCCTGGCCGAGCACGGGGCCGTCCACCCCGACGTCGCCGCGGCCATGGCCGAGGGCGTCCGCGACCGCCTCGGAGCGACCTACGGGGTGGCCGTGACCGGGGTCGCGGGGCCCGAACCCCAGGACGGTCAACCGGTTGGAACGATTTATGTCGGCGTGGCGGGTCCGGGCGGAAAACCAGCACGCGTGATCGATCCGCGACTCCCCGTGCCCGGCCCCGGGTCCGAGATCCGCGCCGTCCTCCGCAGGATGACCGTCGTGCACGCTCTTGACCTGGTACGACGTGAGATGCTGGGACTTGACGCGCTCGACGAAACCCCTGAGGCTCGTGACGATCGGGAAGAGTCGGGCTGATTACAGCGTTACGTTCGGAGCGAACACGAAATCAACGGTCTGCCACGGCCCCCGTCAGGGCGGGTACGGTGGAAGCGGCAGATGGTCCGAACTGAGGGAGGGAGCGAGACGATGGTCCTGCTTCGCCAGCTGCTCGGTGACGTACTGCGGCAGCTGCGGCTGCGCCAGGGACGCACCCTCCGTGAGGTGTCAGCGGCGGCACGGGTTTCCCTCGGATATCTCTCCGAGGTGGAACGAGGACAGAAGGAAGCGTCCTCGGAGCTGCTCGCCTCGATCTGCAAGGCGCTGGGGGTGCCGCTCTCCCACGTCCTGCGTGAAGTGTCGGACGCCCTGGCTCTCGCCGAACTGCAGCACGAGCCGGTCATGGCCGGCGCGCCGCCCGAGCACGAGCGCATCTCCGCCGAGTCGATCCCGTCCACCCCGGAAGAGATCACCGGCGAGTTCCGCGCCGACATGGTGGCCGCCTGACCTGCGGCTCGAGGAGAACGGATCAACGGGAGGTCTGTGGTCGGTCTCACGAATGACCCGGCAATTACGGGGCAGCCTTCAGTGTTGTAACGGTTAAGACCGGAACGACGCGGAAGGAGCCCATGATGGCTGCGGTCAAGAGCCCGCTCACCGAGCCCGCTCAGAAGACCACGGGGGAAGCGCTACAGGGCGCCCTCGTCGACCTGATCGACCTCTCGCTGGTCGTCAAGCAGGCCCACTGGAACCTCACGGGCCGCAATTTCAAGGTCGTGCACGAACATCTCGACGAGGTCGTCGCCCTCGCCCGGCAGGGCGCCGACGACGTGGCCGAACGGGCCGTGGCGATCGGGGTCAACCCCGACGGCCGCGTCCGCACGGTCGCCGATCGCACCTCGATCCCGCAGCCCGAGGCCGGCTACCTCGCCGACGACAAGGTCGTCGCCTCCGTGGCCGAGACGCTGGAACAGGTCATCGCCCGCTTCCGCGAGCGCATCGCGGCCACCGACGATCCCGACCCGGTAAGCCAGGACCTCCTCATCCAGATCACCGCCGACCTGGAGAAGCAGCACTGGATGTTCCAGGCCCAGGTCTGACCACAGGACGCCCCCGCCCGATCACGAGCGGGGGCGCCCGCACGTCCACCCCCAAGTGCGGCTCCAGTTGACCGCCCCGAACCCCAGACTGAGGCTCGGCGGCGAGGCGCCTAGGCGCTGGTAGGCCCCGACGCCCCGGCCCGGTCCGCGCCGACAACGACGGCCTGCCCCGCGCCGAGCAGGAGGTTCGCGGCGACCGTCGTCCCGTCGGCGCGGATCGTCCCGGCGGTGGCCCGTGCCCGGGCCTCGGACGCCAGCGCCGTCCCGAGCGCGGCGGTCAGAGACTCAACGGTCGGCTTCGGACCGTCATGAGCCGACCCGATGCCCAACTCCGCCACCCGGGCGGCCCAGCGTGGCTGGTCCGCGATCTGCGGGACCACCACCTGAGGCGCCCCGGCCCGCGCCGCCGCCGTCGTGGTCCCCGCCCCGCCGTGGTGCACCACCGCCGCCACCCGGGGAAACAACGCCTGCTGATTGACGTCACCAACGACGAAGCAGTCCACACCGTCGTCCATCGCGTCGAGCCCGGCCCACCCCCGCGCAAGAACGACGCGACGCCCAAGCCCCCGACACGCCTCGATGGCCACCCGGGCAATGTCCTCCGGGGTGTGCGCGGCCATGCTCCCGAACCCCACGTACACCGGCGGTTCGCCCGCGTCCAGAAACTCCTCCAGCTCTCCCGGAAGCGAACGCTCATCGGGCAGAATCCACGCCCCGGTCTGCACCACGTCCAGGTCGGTCATGCCCCCCGACGGCCACAGCGTCTCGTCCGCCGCCAGCCACGGCCGGTCGGTGAAGACATGGTCCCGGACGTTGTCCACCGGCGGCAGCCCGATCGCCGCCCGATGACGATTGAGCGCCTCACCGTAGAGCGCGTTCACCCTCTGAGCATCCTGCTCCCACAGCACCCGGTACTCGGTCTCCCCCTCCGGCGACGGCGTACCCGGCCGCCTCCCAGGCGGATAATGCCGCGACGGGAATCCCAACGTATGGAATCCGGCGCACACGTAACGGATGCCCAGCTTCTCGGCCACGTCCCGTGCGCCGGCCGGCATCAGACCGGTCGCCAGCAGCGCGTCACACCCCTCGGCCGCCACCGTCAGCGTTTCGAACCGCGCGGCGACCAGTTCGGCAGCGAGCCGGGACGCGTCCCGCGCCGTCGGCTTCGCCCCGGCGACCACCGAACGCACCGACGGCCCGAGCGGCACCATCGGCACGCCCGCACGCGCCAGCAGTGCCACGAACTCCTCATCCGGCGGCGCGCACACCAAGGCGTCCGCACCCAGTTCCCGCAGTCGAACCGCGAGCGCCGCCAGCGGTTCGACATCCCCGCGCGACCCCCACGTCGACAACAGCACACGCATTCCACGTCCCCCATTTCCCCAGGCCCTGGCCTTCCGGTCGGCAATCATGAGGGACGACCCGGGTCTTGCCGCAAGCCCCCAGGTGCGCTATAACCTGAAAATGCAAGGAGCGCACGCGCCCCTTGCATTTCTCATTTCAGCCTCCGGTTCCCTGCACGCGGGTGTTCTGGAACGCCGCGATCAACCAGCGCCCGGCCGTCTTCGTCGCGACGAAGGTCTGCACCGAGTTCGCCCCGGTGGGCACGACCCTCCCCTCGGTATGGAAGATCGCCACCCGGCGGGACAGGAACCGCAAGTCCACGATCCGCGCCTCGACACGGGTGCCCTTCAGCGGCCCGTCGAAGAGCGGCTGAAGCAGACCGATGATCTGTCTCCGCCCCACGGCGTGCACACCCCGAAAGTCGATGAGATCGGCGTCCGGTGTGTGAAACGCGGCGTACCTCGTCGCGTCCCCCTCGGCCCACGCCTGGTTGACCGAAGGCAGGAGACGGCGCACAGCCGCCTCATCAGCGGACCCGGGCCCGGCCTCGGCCGCTGATGAGACACCCGCGGTCCCGGCAAGAACGAGAACGGCGATTCCAAGAACAAGACGTCCGGCTTTCATGCGTCCGAACCCCTTTCGTCGAAGGCGATTGCTACGCCCCCAACGACACCATTACTTGCTTGAAGCAGCTAGTGCATGAAGCAGCAACCAGGGTGATCTCAGGGTGAACCCTGAGAGCGTCGCCGGGTGCCGTGCGCCCGGCCGCCGTCCCGCAGCCTCGCCGTCTCGGCCTGCGTGTGCTCCCGCTCCCGCCGCAGGAACTCCACCAGGAACCGCAGCTCGTCCTCCGAGAACCGGTCGACCTCTCGCCGCCAGCGCTCGTCCATCGGCTCGTAATAACGCGCGACCTCGGCAACCCGCTCAGGAACGACCCGCAGCACCACCCGCCGCCGGTCGGCCGCGTCCGCCTCCCGCCGCACGTACCCGCCCCGCTCCAACCGATCCACTAGCCGCGTGATCGCCCCCGTCGTCATCCCCATCGCCTCGGCCAGCCGACTGACCCCCACCGGCCCGCTCTCCAACAACGCCGCCAGGGCATGCACATCACTCACCGGTATCCCGAGCTGATGAGCCACAGCAACCTGAAACCGCACCGCCGAAGAGATAAACGCGGGCATCTCCCCACCCAACGCCCGCAGCAACTCCTCACGCTCACCCACAAAGCCCTCCCCAAGACCCATCCCCCGACGACCCTAACGATCCCCGAGAAGGCAGCACCCCCGCTAACGCTCGGCCAGCCGCTCCCCAAGTCGTCCAGCAGGTTCTGAACGCACGATGACGACGGTCAGGGCGCTAGGTCGTGACAACGGCCAAGGTCGGGGAAGCCCAAGATCGTTCGTGGACGTTCGAAGGGCCGGCCGCGTCTCGCTATTCGGGGCGGCGTCGCAGTCGGGATCATGTGGTCGGTGCTTCCAATGCCTGGTCTTCGCCGGTCTCGGCCACCGGAGCGGCGTTCGTACCACGGGGTGGAGATGTCGCCTGGTGCGGGTTGCAGGCCACCGTTCCGCCGACGTGCTCCCACCAGCCGGGCCCGTAGGTAATGGGCTTTCGGCAGTGGCGGCAGATCGGCCCCTGAACCATGGCGCCGACCGTCAATGGAGAGGGGATATCGCCAGGACGGCGAAGACCCATTTCCCTCGTCTGGTCGGGCGCCAGCCATAATGCGTGGCCAGCGCCGCCACGATGAGGAGCCCACGGCCGTCCTCGGCATCGTGCTCCGGCGATCGGAGACAAGGCGGCTCCGGGACGGCATCCCAGACCTCCACGGTGAGCGTGCCGAGGACCTCCTCGCTGAGGCGCAGCTTGAGGACGCTTTGGCTTCGCGCCTCGATCGCGTTCGTCACCAGTTCGGAAACGACGAGGACGCAGTCATTGGTCTGAGCCTCGGCGAGTCCCCAAGCGGTGAGGACGCGCGCGGTGGCGTGGCGGACGATGCTCACCGTGGCCGGCGTCGAAGGAAACTCGTGATCCAGCAGGATCCTCTGAGTTTCCTGCGCTGCTGTCGTCATCGGTGACTCCCAGATCGCAACCGCCGCGTCTCGCCGCACCGCGGAAGAACTGCCCGAACTCGTGTCACCTCACATTGGCCTCCGCGAGGAGGGTGGGGCCAGAAGTGAGGCAAAAAGTGGCACCGAGATTCACTGATAGGAGGTAGCGGCTGTCTCGATCAGCTTGCCTGCCTCAGCCCCGAACACAGCCGAGTGGTAGAGGTCTTCGAACGCCGCCAGGTACAGGGAGACCTCTCCTGGCGCGGTGATCGTGACCAGGGCGGAGAGGATCTCCACCTCCACCTTGCTGCTGTCGAACACGGTGAAGTTCTCTAGGACCCATTGAGAGCGGGGCCGTGCGAAGGGAAGCACTCCCAGGGCCACCGACGGGATCGCCGAGGCGGTGATGTCAGCCAGGTGTGCGAGTTGGTCGCGCATCACTTGCGGGCTCCCGAGACGATAATACAGCGCCGCCTCCTCCATCAGGAACAGGAACTTCCTGCTGGGGTGCCACAGGACGCGCTGTCGATCGATTCGGGCCGCCGCGGCCCCGGGGATGTCGTCGTCGGGGCCGCCCGATCGGCGTGACACCAAGGTGAGCAACTCGGTGACGTAGTCGCGTGTTTGGAGCAGGCCGGGGACGACTTGCGAACAGTACGTCCAGTCTGTGGAAGTCCCTTCGTAGAGGGGAAGCCGCGATTCCTGAAGGCGTCTGAGTCCGTCTTTGCCGCGCTGGAGCCGTTTCCAGGTCGCGTAGGCCGAGTCCGCTGCCTGTAGAGCGGCAACGAGGTCATCGGACTGGTCTTCGGCGTCACAGACGCGGCACCAGGCCCGAACGTCGGCGACCGTCGGGGGGCGCTGCCCGTGTTCGATCTTGCTGACCTTCCACCGATCCCAACCGGCGGCTTCGGCGAGGTGGCTGGACTTGATCCCGGCGTTCAGGCGAATCTCACGCAGCCGGTCGGCGAGGGCTTGGCGGGCAGCCTGGACAGCGGGGTACTGGGATGAGGCCACGGCGTCGGATCGCGGCTATCGCGGTCGGTATTCGTCGTGCGGAATCGCCCTGTCCCACACCGCTTCAAAGGCCCGCGCACAGTGCTTCACCACGGCCGGGTCGGTAGCCAACTCCGCGCCGAGGTAGTCACCTACGCCGGAAAAGTGCCCGAATCTCACGAGGCGGCCGTCCAGCAGCCAGAAGTCGTTGCCTGGCAGGCACAGGTCAGATGCGTTTCTGCGGGGCAACCAGCGAACCTGCTCGCCGGCTGCCTGGTTGAGCGCTCCCGCACCGT
Source organism: Spirillospora sp. CA-294931 (assembly GCF_050946795.1). GTDB lineage: Bacteria > Actinomycetota > Actinomycetes > Streptosporangiales > Streptosporangiaceae > Spirillospora. The sequence continues at coordinate 6,585,638 of NZ_CP192006.1, read as the reverse complement.
CGTACTCGAATCTGGTGAAGGGGGCCAAAGGCTCAGACACGACTCGCGCGCGGCGCATCTCTACGCCACGCGCCACCGTCACCCGGACGATCCGCGCCCATTCGTGTTCGTGCTCGGCGATGTCGTCCGGCGTTATCCCGCCCTCCAGCCAACGCAGAAACAACGGGTCATCGGGCGTGTAGGCATCGCGAAGCTCAAGGTGAGAAGCGGACCGCTGGACGGTGGCGAACAGCGCGCCGAAGTTCTCGGGATCGAGCTCGTCAGGTGCTGGTGTCTTGGTCACAGAGGGCCTCCAGGATGAGCTTCCGCATCCGGGCCGGAAACCTCACCAGCGTCTCGTTGGGTGCGAGCGGGCTGCGTTGTGCGGCCTCGTCGAGCATCGACGGATCCATCTCGGTCCAGCCTTGGAAGAGGACATCGCCGCTCTCGGTCTCGACGAACGCCGCCAGGCAGTTGCCGCCCTGAGTCTTGGGAGCGATCACCAGCAACCGTAGCGCCATGACGGCCTCCGTTGTTGAGGGCGAGGCAAAGTGAGGCACCTCCGTCAAGAGGGTTTCCTGCCTTGGAGGTGTGGTCAATGACTTCGCGGTGAGATTACTGTCCGCGCATGAACAACGAGAAGGTCGGCGTTAGCCATGTGTCCGGTGCGGTGTGGAGGAGGTCGAGCCACACCCGCGAGGGCAACTGCGTCGAGATAGCCAATGTGGGGCGTTATGTAGCGTTCCGTGATTCCAGGGACCCGGAAGGGCCGCGATTGCATGTGCACACGGCCGCGCTTGGGCGCCTCATCGAGGTGATCAAGGCCGGAGGTCTCGACGGGTAATCGGCCCCCGTGAATTCAAGGGTCGGTCTGCGTCTGAGGTGGATTGTTTTCGGGGGGTGTGGGGGGCGGAGCCCCCCACCTTGGGGGTTTGGGGGCGGGAGCCCCAAGGGAGAGCTGTCCGAGCGTTAGCGAGGGCCTTGCGGTTGGGGGCTTGGGAGTTGGGGTTTGTGTAGGTGGGTTTGGATGGTGGTGGCGAAGTCGGTGGCTAGGGGGGTTAGGGCGGTCCAGCGGCGGGCGGCCCAGCCGGTGGAGAGTGGGGGAAGGTCTGGGATGGGGATGAGTTTGACGATGTCGTCCTGCCAGCCGGGGAGGGCGGGGAGGATCGCGTGGCCCAGGCCGAGTTCGGCTAGGAGGAGGGCGGTGTCCCAGTCGGCGGCGCTCATGGTGGACGTCAGGCGCACGCTTCGTTGGTCCAGGTGGGATTCCAGGCGGAGTCTTGAGGTGGAGTGTTCGGGGAGTTCGATGTGGCGGATGGTTGCCAGGTCGTTGAGGGTGATCTTCTCTCGGTGGGCCAGGGGGTCGTCTGTGCGGACGGCCAGGACCCAGGGGAGGGTGTAGGAAGGGCGTTGTTCTACGCCCTCTTGGTCGGAGCCGATGGTGACCCAGGCCAGGTCGGCCTCGTGGGCTCGTACGGCGGCCAGGCAGCGGCGGGTGGAGTTCGCGGTGACGAATTGCAGGGACGCTTCGGGGTGTTGTTCGCGGAAGGCGGCGATGCCCTCGGCCATGAAGTGGCGGACGGTCGTGGCGCCCGTGACGATGCGGACGGTGCCGCCGACGCCGCGGCGCAGTTCGTCCAGTTGGCGGAGTGCGGCGTCGATTCCGGCCAGGCCGTCGGCCGCGGCCCGGTAGAGGATCTCGCCCGCTCGGGTTGGTGAGACGCCGCGGGGACGGCGTTCCAGCAGGACGAGGCCGGTCTCGCGTTCCAGGCGCTTCACGTGCTGGCTTACCGCCGGCTGGCTGCGGGAGAGGTCGCGGGCCACCGCGCTCAGGTTGCCCGCCTCGCAGACGGCTACGAAGGCGCGGAGGTCGTCCAGTGTCATGAGCTCTAAGCTAGAGCTTGGGTGTGGTTAAGAGAACCCTGGAATTGACTTGGGTTGCCCGGGAAGGCGACGATCTAGGTGCGGGCGTTGGATCCGGCGACCCGGTTCACGGCGGCGACTCGGTCGGGCCCGGCCGAGCGTCGACCGGCTGGCAGCGGGGGCACCAGTAGGTGGTGCGGTCGGCCTGGGTGGCGCGGTCGATTCTGGTGCCGCAGCGGCGGCAGGGACGGCCCGCGCGGCCGTAGACCCAGTGCTCCTGGCCTCGGCGGCGGTCGCCGGTGGTGATGTGGCCGTGGCGGGTCTTGTTGGCGTCCAGGAGGCGGTGGGAGAGGTCTACCAGGGCGGGGAGGTCGGCGACGTCCCGGACGGGAGCCAGGGGGTGGACGCCGCTGAGGAACAGGGCCTCGGCCTTGTAGACGTTGCCTATGCCTGCCAGGCGCGTTTGGTCGAGGAGGGCCTCGGCTATCGGGCGGGACGGGGCGGACGCCAGGCGGCGGACGGCCTCGGCGGCCAGGTCCGGGCCCCAGTCGGGGGCCAGCAGGTCGGGGCCAAGGTGACCGACGGCCTCGGATTCGCGGTCGGTCCTCAGCAGCTCGACGATGCCCAGGGAGAAGCCCAGGGCCAGGTGGTCGGTGTTGCCCAGGGCCAGGCGGAGGCGGTGGTCGCGTGGGGGAGGGCCCGCCGGACGGACGCGCCATGTGCCGTCCATCTTCAGATGCGTGTGGACGGTCAGGCCGCCCTCGACGCGGGTGAGCAGGTGCTTGCCGCGCGGAACCGTCTCCAGGACGCCGCGTCCGCGCAGGTCGGTGGTGGCCAGGCGGGGGACGCGGAAGTCGCTGCACGTCAGTGACCGCCCGGTCAGGGCCTCGTCGAGGCGCCGGGCGGTCAGCCAGACGGTGTCGCCTTCGGGCATGGCGAATCAGATCAGGGAGGGGCTCTCCCAGGCGGCCGGGTCTTCGGTGAGGCGGTTCACCGGCTCGGGCAGCTCGCCCGAGGCGATGTGGGCGAGGCTGACCTGTTCGAGGATCGCGCGCTCGCTGGCGCGCAGGGCGATCCACACCTCTTGCAGGGACCGCGCCGGGCCCTCGTAGCCGACGTGCTCGGGGCGCTCGCCCCGGACGCCGAGCAGCGGGCCGTCGATGGCGCGGATGATGTCGGCCATGGAGATCTGGTCGGCCGGCTTGGCCAGCCAGTAACCGCCCTCGGGGCCGCGCTGGCTCCGGATGAGTCCGGACCTGCGCAGCTGGCCGAGGATGTTCTCCAGGAACTTGGGTGGGATCTGCTGGGCCTCGGCGAGCTGGACCGCTGTGACCGGATGACTCCCGGCCACAGCCAGCTCCGCGGCGGCACGCAGCGCGTAGTCGACCCGTGCGGACAATCGCATGGTCTTATTATCCCTTGCCGATCGGACTGGTTGGGCTTTGCCCCGCAGTTCAGGCCGCCGTGACCAGACCGAGCAGCTCGGCGGCCGCGCGCGCGTTGGCCTCGGTGGCGCCGTAGGTGGCCAGATGGACGGCCCCGTCCGGACGCCAGACCGGCAGCCCCATCTCGACCAGGACGGCGTCCGGCCGGGCTTCGAGCAGCGCGGTCGTCAGGGCCCGCTGGCCGGTGTGGCGGTGGGCGTCGCGCAGGACGATCACCAGCCCCCGGTCACCCGCGTGACGCAGCAGGTCGGGCGCCTCCCGCGCGGCCCCCGAGACGCGGACGAGGTCGGGCGCCCAGGTCGCCAGGCCCCAGGGCGTGGGCCCGACGGCGATGTTGCCGGTCGCCTCCAGCTCCACCACCAGGGGCGGGGTGCCGTTCCACGCGGGCAGGTCCCCGGTGACGCTGACGGCACGGCGCGCGGCGTCCAGCCCGGCGGACCGGTCGACCGACGCCGAGCCCCGCCCGCCGAGCCAGGCGCGCAGGGCCTCGGTGCGGCGCGCGGCGTCCTGGAGGCGTTCCAGCGGCAGCCGTCCGGTCCGGACGGCGGCCTCGATGTGCGCGAGCGTGGCCTGGACGCTGGCCTCGTGCTCGCGCGGGCCCAGGCACAGCAGGTCGGCGCCCGCGAGCAGGGCCAGGACGGACGCCTCCGGGATGCCGATGGCGCCGGACGCGCCCTCCATGTCGAGCGCGTCGGTGACGATGACGCCCTGGTAGCCGAGCCGCTCGCGCAGCAGCCCGGTGATGGCCTCGGGGGAGAGCGTGGCGGGGATGCCGCTGGTGATCGCGGGCAGGTTGAGGTGCCCGGTCATGACCGACCGCGTCCCGGCCTCGATGGCCGCGCGGAACGGGACGAACTCGCGCCGGTCCAGCAGCGCCAGGTCGGCGTCGACGACGGGGACGCCCAGATGGGAGTCCTCGACGGTGGCGCCGTGGCCGGGGAAGTGCTTGGCGCAGGCGGCGACGCCCGCCTCCTGGGTCCCGGTGACCGCGGCCGCGGCGTGCCGCGCGACCAGGGCGGGGTCGGACCCGAAGGCGCGGGTGCCGATGACCGGGTTGTCGTCGGCGGTGTTGACGTCCACCGAAGGCGCGAAGTTGAGGTTCACCCCGACCTCGGCCAGTTCGGCGCCCAGCGACCGGTAGACGCGCCGGGTCAGCTCGGGGTCGTCGGCGACGCCGAGGGCGGCGTTCCCCGGGTACGGGCTGGCGGTGATGTGCCCGCCGAGGCGGGTGACGTCGCCGCCCTCCTCGTCGATGCCGACGAAGGGGGCGCCGACCTTGCGCAGCTCGGCGGTGAGCCCCGCCAGCGCCTCGGGTCCCGGCACGTTGCCGTTGATCGCGAAGAGGGTCACGCCGCCGAGGCCGCGCTCCACCTCCCGCAGCAGCCAGCGGGGCGGGACGGCGCCCGCGAAGGCGGGGAGCAGCGTCCCCCGGGCCAGCCGGGCGATGTCCTCGCGGCTCATCCCTTCACCGCCCCGGCGGTCAGGCCGGAGACCATCCGGCGCTGGACGGCGAGGAAGAAGGCGATGACCGGCAGGGTGAGCAGCGTCGACGCCGCCATGATGGGCCCCCAAGCGTTGCCGCTGCGGCCGAAGAAGAACTGCAGCATGATCGGCAAGGTGTAGTTCTCCTGGTCTTCGATGAACGTGAACGCGAAGATGAACTCGTTCCACGCGGTGATGAACGAGAAAATGCTGGTCGCCACCAGCCCGGGCGCTATCAGCGGGAGCAGGACGCTGAAGAACGTCCGGATCGGGCCGGCGCCGTCGATCGCGGCGGCCTCCTCCAGCTCCCGGGGGACGGCCGCGACGAACCCGCGCAGCATCCAGATGGCGAACGGGACGGCGAAGGCGATGTAGACCACCACCAGCCCCGGCAGGCTGTTGAGCATGCCCATCCGCTTGAGGTCGAGGAACAGCGGGATGACCAGCGCCTCACAAGGGACCATCTGCACCACCAGCAGCATGATCAGGAAGGTGGTGCGGAAGCGGAACCTGAACCGCGCCACGGCCACCGCCGCCAGCACCGCCAGCAGGCTGGACGCCACGACGGTGGCCAGCGCGAGGAGCAGGCTGTTGCGGAAGTAGCTCCAGAACGGCGTGTCGGCGATGCCGCCGTTGAGCACCAGGTCGAAGTGGTCGAACGTCGGGCTGGACGGCAGCGGCTTCGGGGTCGTGCTGAAGATCTCGGTGTTGGGCTTGAACGCGGTCGAGACCATCCAGAAGACGGGGAACACCGCGATCAGGAACACCAGGATCCCGGTGACGTTCAGGCTCACTTTCCTGAGCCGTTTGGAGGCTCTCATCGGGTCTCCCCCTGACGCACCATGAGCCGGACATAGGCCGCGGTGACCACGAGCAGGATCACCGTGAGGACGAGCGCGATCGCCGAGCCCATCCCGAGCTTGGGGTTGAGCGAGCCGAACGCTTCGGAGTAGGCGTACAGCGAGAGGTTGAAGGCGTCGCGGTTGGCCATTCCCGCCATCACGAACAACTGGGTGAACACCTTGAAGTCCCAGATGATCGACATGACCAGCAGCACGAGGAAGATCGGCTTCAGGATCGGGAACGTGATCGCCCAGAACGAGCGCCACGGGCCCGACCCGTCCACCCGGGCCGCCTCGTACAGCTCCGACGGGACGCTCTTGAGCCCCGCCAGCACCGAGACGGCCACGAACGGGCACGCCTGCCAGACCACGCACACCGTCAGGACGGTGTAGGTCGGCAGCGGGCTGCCGAACCAGTTGAAGTCGGACCAGCCGCTGCCGACCAGCCAGTCCGGCAGGCCGTCCAGGCACCAGTTGACCAGGCCGCCGGTCGTCCCGAAGAGCCAGGTGAAGATGATCGCGGCGGTGACGGGCGGGGTCGCCCACGCGACCATCACCCCGCCCGCGACCAGGTTCGACATCTTCGAGCCGAGCCGGTTCAGCAGCAGCCCGACCAGGGTCCCGACGACCATGGTCAGCGTCACCGCGACCACCGCGAACAGCACGGTGTTGCGCAGGGTCTGCCAGAAGAACGGGTCGTCCAGGATCGTCCGGAAGTTCTCGGTGCCGACCTGCTCGGCGGGGGCGCCGCGCAGCTGGCGGCTGCCGACCTTCTGGAAGGCCATGATTCCGATCTGGATCATCGGCCAGAACATCAGGACGGCGATGACGAGCACCGTCGGGGCGATCAGCAGGTACGGCCCCGTGCGGATCCTGCGGCGGCCGGAGCGCGCCGGGCCGGTGCGGTTCTTGCGGCCCGGCGCCTTCCGTACCGCGGGTGCGGTGTCGAGCATGGACTCAGGTCCGATCGGTCAGGGGTTGAGGAGCGTGCCGGCCTGCTGGTTCGCCTTCTTCAGCTCACCGTCCGCCGACCCTCCCTGCATGATGGACTTGACCGTGTTGGGCAGGACCTTCTTGGCCTGCTCGAACTCGCCCCAGCCCGCGCTGATCGGCGGGAACTTGGTGTTCTGGGCGATCGGCCCGAACGCCGCCAGCTTGGGGTCGGAGAACTGCACGTCCGAGCGCATCGAGGAGAAGCCGCTGTAGTCGGCCCAGCCCTTGGCGTTCTTGGCGTTGTTCAGCAGCTGGATGTACTCGAACGCCGCGCCCTTGGCCTTGCTGTCGGCCCACACCGCCAGGTCGGAGCCGCCCGCCATGACCGGCGCGCTGCCGCCGGCCTTGCTCGGGATCGGGAAGACGTCCCACTTGTCGGCGTCCTTGTCGGAGATCTTCTTCATCTCCTTCAGGGCCCAGCTCCCGTCGAAGTACATGCCGAGCTTGCCGAGCGCGAAGTCGCGCTGCGGGCCCTCGAGCTCGTTCTTGCCGACGTACTTGGCCGGGGCGACCTTGTCCTTGCTGACCAGGCCCGCGTAGAACTCCACGGCCTCCTTGGCCTGCGGCTGGTCGAGCTTGCCGACCCACTTGCCGCCCTCCTTGACCGCGACGTCGCCGCCGTTGCCCCAGATGAAGCTGAGCAGCGCGTTGGTCTGGTCGCTGGGCACGCCGATGCCGGGGACCTTCTTGCCGTCCTGGATCTTCTTGGCGGCGGCGCGCAGCTCGTCCCAGGTCTTGGGCGTCTGGATGTTCAGCTCCTGGAACCAGTCCTTGCGGTACCAGACGGCCCGGACGCCGCCGTACCACGGCACCGCGTAGGTCTTGCCCTCCGACTGGTCGTTGGCCAGCGCGGTCTTGTTGAGGTTCTTGCCGTCGGCCCAGGCGCCGAAGTCCTTGGAGACGTCGGCCAGCCGGCCGGCCTCGATGTGCGACTGGACGTCGGAGTTCCCCAGCTCGGTGACGTCCGGCCCTTCGCCGCCCGCGTCGGCCTTCTGGAACGTCGTGGCGACCTGGGGCCACGGGACGTACTTGACGACGACATCGGTGCCGGAGTGCTTGGCCTTGAACTCCGCCTCGACCCCGTCGAGGAACTTGGTCTGCTCGGGCGTTCCCTCGCCCATCATCCAGACCTTGAGCTGCGCGGGTGCCTTGCCCGAGCCGCCCTCGTCATCGCCGTCGCCGCCACATGCCGTGGCGGCGAGGGCGATCGCGGCTGTCGTCGCCGCCACCTTCATGTACTTCACAGGGGTTCCTTTCCGCTACGCCTCGCGTCCGTGCTTGCCCTGCGGTACGGGTGGAGAGGGCCCGGACCGTTAGGGTCCAGCCATGCCCATCTCTATGTGCAGCCCTGCCTCGGGTGCCCTGCCCGCCGCGTTTCGCCTTGCCCCGGCGGGGCCTCGGTGAGACGCTTGGGCGTAAACTAACAAGAAACTTTCCTAAACAAAACGGTCCGTTAGCGGATTGAGACTTTGGGGGACGAGCATGGCCCAACGCCCGGGGACGCCCCGGCTGCTGCGCGAACTGAACGACCGCGCCGCGCTGGACCTGCTGGTGGGGCAGGGCCCGTTGACGCGCGCACAGATCGGCGAGCAGACCGGGCTGTCGAAGGTGACCGCCTCCCAGCTGCTGTCGCGGCTGGAGGAACGCGGACTCGTCCAGGTCGTGGGCGAGCAGGCCGGAGGACGCGGCCCGAACGCGGCCCTGTACGCCGTCGTCCCGTCCAGCGCCCATGTCGCCGGTCTGGAGGTCGGGCCCGACCGCGTGACCGCCGGAGTCGCCGACATCACCGGCACGATCCTCAGCCAGGCCACGGCGATCATCGCGGGCGAGCCGAGCTCGACGGCCAACGGGGAGTGGGACGACGGGGGCGTCGACCCCGTGAAATCGGTGCACAACGCCGTGGTCAAGGCGTGCCGCTCGGCGAAGGTGGCGCTGCGCCGCCTGAACGCGGTCGTGGTCGGGACGCCCGGCGTCGTCGACCCCCGATCGGGCGACGTCAAGTTCGCCTTCGACCTGCCCGCCTGGCACGAGGGCGTCCTGGAGGGCCTGCGCACCGACCTGCGCCGTCCGGTGGTGATCGAGAACGACGCCAACCTGGCGGCCATCGCCGAGCGGTCCTACGGCGCCGCCCGCAACGCCGAGGACTTCGCGCTGATGTGGCTCGACCGGGGCCTGGGCCTGTCGATCATGCTCGGCGGCCGGCTGCACCGAGGACGCTCGGGCGGCGCGGGCGAGATCGGCTACCTGCCCGTCCCGGGGGCACCGCTGCCGCTCGGCACGACCGACTCCACGACCTGGGGCATCCCCGCACTTGCCGGTGGCTACGGCGCGCTCGTCGGCGCCGACGCCGTCCGCGACCTGGCCCACCGGCACGGCGTGCCTGGGACGACCGCCGTCGACTGCGTCCGCGCGGCGGCGGCCGACCTCGACCTCGGCGGGACGTTCCTGGACGAACTGGCCGGGCGCATCTCCTACGGCGTCGCGTCGGTGACCATAGTGCTCGACCCGGGGCTCGTGGTGCTGTCCGGCGAGCTCGGCCGGGCCGGGGGAGAGCCCCTCGCCGCCCGCATCGGAGAGGCCGCCGGACGGATCAGCCCGACCCGTCCCGCCGTCGCCGTGAGCGAGGTGGAGGGGAACCCGGTCCTGCGGGGCGCTCTGCACCGGGCCCTAGAAGAGGCGCGCGACGAGGTCTTCTCCGCCCCGGGGTAGCTCACCCGAGAACGGAGGCGACGGCAGGCCCCGCGCCCGCGTCGGGTAGAGGAACAGACGCCCTTCGGGCAGCCCGCCCGAGCTCCCCGTCGTCACCGCCAGGACGTCGCGTTCGGGCCCCACGAAGGCGCAGGCGGACACCCGGGGCGCCGGGACGTCGAGGATCATCGTGACCGTCCCATCGGGGGCGAAGCGGCGCACCTGGCGTCCGGTCGAGGTCGCGACCCACACGCCGCCGCCGGAGTCGACGCACAGGCCGTCCGGGACGCCGCCGTCGTCCAGCCGGACGAACGGCCGGGGCCCGCCGAGCCAACCGGAGCCGACGTCGTAGTCATAGGCGGTGATCTCCCGGACGCCGCTGTCGGTCACGTACATCGTGCCGCCGTCGGGGCTCCAGCCCAGCCCGTTGGGATGCGTCATGTCGACCAGCACCCGCGACACCGAGCCGTCGAGGTCGACCCGGAACAGCGAGCCCGATCCGGGCCTGGCGTCGTCGGCCATGCCGCCGACCCAGAAGCGCCCGCGCGGATCGCAGGCGCCGTCGTTCAGCCGGTGCCCCGGACGCTCCAGTGTCGCCAGGTGCTGGAGCGAGCCCATCATGCTCAGCCGCGCGAGCGAGGGACCGGTCGCCACCAGCCAGCCGGACGAGGGCAGCGGCACCGCGATCCCCAGCGTGCGGGAGCCGGTGCCGCACGTCCGCACCGGCTCCTGGAGGCAGGGGCCGTCGACCGAGGCCACGTGCAGCCGTCCGGCGGTCAGATCGACCCAGGTCAGCTCCTGCCGGGAGTCGTCCCAGCGGGGGCCCTCACCCGACTCGCACAGGGGCCCTGAGCCGCTCATACCGACGGCTCCGCACCGTCGAAGACAAGGTCCACGAGGGACACAATAAGCTCATGCGCAACCGATGGCCGGGCTTTGGTTCCGAGTAAACGCCGATGACACTCCCGAGCCGCCTGCCCGACCCGGTTTCGGACTTTGACCTGCGGGGCCGCTGCGACAGGATGCGAAGGGTCAGGCCGTCCCCACTAAGCGCGCGGGAGAACACATGATCGACATTGAGGTTTCCACCGAATACTCCGGGTGGGCGGCGGCGCGCCGCGCGGAGCTGCTGAACGCGTGCGCCGAGGCCCTTGAGGCGGCCCGTCCCGAGCTGGTCGAGCTGGCCCGCGCGGAGACGCGGCTGGGCACCGAACGTCTGGAGGCCGAACTGACCCGCACGACGGGCCAGTTGCGTCTGTTGGGCGAGCATGTGTTCGCGGGCGGTCATTTGCGGCCGTTGAGCTCCCCGGGCGCGGCCCCGGGCGGCGGGGACATCGTGACGGTGGAGCTCGCGGTCGGTCCGGTGGCGGTGTTCGGGGCGTCGAACTTCCCGTTCGCCTTCGGCGTGGCGGGTGGTGACACCGCTTCGGCGTTGGCGGCCGGTTGCCCGGTGGTGGTCAAGGGCCACCCGGCACAGCCGGGGCTGTCACGCCGCATCGCCGCGCTGCTGGCCGAGGCGATCGAGGGAGCCGGCGCCCCCAAGGGCACGTTCACCTTCGTCGAGGGCGGCCCCGACGTTTCGATCGAGCTGGTCACCCATCCCTCGATCAAGGCCGTGGCGTTCACCGGCTCCCCCGGGGGAGGCCGTGCGCTGATGGACGCCGCCGCGGCTCGTCCGGAGCCCATTCCGGTGTACGCCGAGATGGGCAGCGTCAACCCGGTGTTCGTCCTGCCGGGCGCCGCCCGCGACCTGGACTGGGCACAGACCCTCGCGGGCGCGGTGGTCGGCTCGGCGGGCCAGCTCTGCACCAAGCCCGGCGTGATCATCGCCCCCGACTCGGCCGAGGGCGAGACCCTGGCCCAGGACGTGGTGGCCCGCATCAACGCCGCCGCCGACCAGCAGATGCTCACCGCCCCCATGGCCACCGAACACCGCCGCTGGCAAACCCAGGTGGAGGGCTCCGCAACCGAGGGCATGGCGGCAGGAGGCACGGCGGCCGAGGGCGCGGACTACACCGTCCGCCCCTTCGCCGTAATCGCGCCCGAGCTCGAAGGCGAGTTCGCCGAGGAGCACTTCGGACCGACGACCGTCCTGCACCTCGCCGACCCCGCCACCTACACCGAACTGGCGTCCCGCCTGGGCGGCCAGCTCACCGCGACCATCATCGCCACCCCCGAAGACACCGACCAGGTCGCCCGCCTGCTCCCGGCCCTGGCGGGCATCGCCGGACGCATCATCTACAACGGCGTCCCCACCGGCGTGGCGGTCACCCAGGCCATGATCCACGGCGGCCCCTGGCCCGCCACCAGCGCCCCCTGGAGCACCTCGGTCGGCACCGAATCCGTCCGCCGCTTCCTGCGCCCCGTCGCCCTCCAGAACCTCCCCGCCGACCTGCTCTCCGCCCTCCGCCCCTCCTAACGCATCGCCCTCGCTAACGCTCGGACAGCCTCACTGGGGGCTCCCGCCCCCAAACCCCCAAGGCGGGGGCTCCGCTCCCCGCACCCCCCAAAAGCAACTCACCTCAAGCACAGCAGAGCCCTGCACACACCCGTGCAGACGGGCCTCAGCAGGCGAGGCTGGCCCAGACCCATTTGCCGCCGGGCTGGGTGGGCTGGAGGCCGCATTCGGAGGAGAGCGCCTGGACGATGGGCAGGCCCCAGCCGCCGGTCTGGTCGTCGTGTCCCTCGTCCAGGGCCTCCGGGTCGGGAGTGATGTCGTCCAAGGACCACTCCTCGACGGGGCGGGCGATGGGGCGCAGGTCGGAGGAGTCCCAGACCGACAACATGACCGCCCCGGGCTCTCGGGTGAACCTGATCCGGATCTGCCCTTCGGGGGTCACGTCCACGGCGTTCGCGATGAGCTCGGACGCGATCAGGCACACGTCGTGCGCGATGCGATCCAGGCCCCACTCGGCGAGCCTGAACCCCAGCAGCGTCCGCACCTGCGCGGGCGCCGTGCGCGCCGCCAGGCAGGTCATGTCGAGCTCGTCGTGGACCATGGTCTCGATACCCATCGCGCCGCCTCTTCTCTCTCGTTCATAAGACGGCGAAGGAGGCGTGTCGTTACGCGAATCGCTCCGGAGTGTTCAGCGAATCGCCAGGCGTGCCCAGACCCACTTCCCGTGGGGCTCGGTCGGGTGCACGCCGCACTCGGACGCGAGTGCCTCGACGATGGGCAGCCCCCAGCCGCCCGTGCCGTCGTCGTGCCCCGGGTCGAGGGCCCGAAGGTCGGGGACAATGTCTTCGGGTGACAGTTCCGTTACCGGTGTGGAGATGGGACTGCGGTCGCAGGAGTCCCAGACGCACAGCCGGACGGCGTCCGGCTCGGGGACGAATCTGACGCGGATTTCTCTCCCGGGTGTCGCCTGCACCGCATTGGCGATCAATTCACCGGCGATCAGGCACAGGTCGTGCGCGAGGTGGTCGAGCCCCCATTCGGTGAGCCGGAATCGGAGCAGGGTGCGGACGTGACCGGGTGCAGTAAGCGTCCCCGGCAAGCCTATGTCCAATTCGTCGTGAATCGCGGTGTCGCTGCCCATCCCGCCGTCCTTTCTTTTCTCGTCTCAGAGACAAGGGTGGGCCTCTCGGCTTAACTTCGCTACGTTCCGACAAGGATGGCAACAATCCGAAAGGACGATGGCAATGAGTGATGTTCTGGATCCGAACCGTTCACTCTGGCACCTCATCGCCGTTGAGGTGCGAAGGCAGCGCGAATTGCACAAGATCTCCGGAACGCGGCTCGCGGACCTGCTCGAATGTGATCGTTCCACTGTTTCCAGGATCGAGAACGGCCTCCGGAGGCTCTCGCTGGCGTACGCGGGCAGGCTGGACGAGCTGTGGGCCACGGAGGGCCTGTTCACGCACCTCGTGGGCTTCGCGAGCGCGACCGATGACGGCGACTGGTTCACCGGGCTCAAGGAATACGAGCCACGGGCAACACGCCTGCGGATGTGGGAGATTTCGGTGGTCCCGGGTCTTCTCCAAACCCCCGACTACGCGCGAGCGGTGCTGTCCGCCGGGCTCAACGAGGACCTCGACCGGGCTGTCGAATTGAGGCTGGCCCGGCAGGCGGCCGTATTCGAGCGGCCGAAGCCCCCGCAGGTCTTCGTGATCCTCAACTGGGTGGTGCTGGAGGAGGTTTTCGGCAATGCCACGATCATGCGCGGCCAGCTTGCCCACCTGATCGAAATGGCAGAACTTCCCAACGTCAGCGTGCGGGTGCTGGAGAAGGGCGCGGGCGGCCACATGGGCGTCGAAGGATCATTTCAGGTATTGACGGTGGACGACAGGGACATCGTCTACGCGGACGCAGCGGGGCGAGGTCGCCTCATAGTGGACCCTCCGGAAGTGCAGTACCTTTCGACTGGGTACGACCGCATAGGGGACATCGCCACCACGGTGGGCCCCTCCCTGTCGCTGATCGAAAGAACGATGGAGGCTTACCAATGACTCAGTGGCGCAAGTCCAGCCGCAGCACCAGCGCGGAGGAGTCGAACTGCGTCGAAGTTGCCGACCTCGCTGGAAACATCGGCGTCCGGGACTCGAAGGACCCTGACGGGCCGAGGCTGGCTCTCACCGTGGCCGACTGGCGTTCGCTCACCCAGCAGATCAAGCAGGGCGGGTCGCAGACGGCCTGAGGCGCTCAGCGTTGGGTGGCGGTGATGATGGCGTCCAGCATGGTTCGGGCGTCGTGCAGCTCGGTGATCGTGTCGCTGATGCGATCGCGTTCGTGGCGCAGGTCGGTCAGGAGGTCCGGGCAGGCCGCCGCAAGGCCGTCGCCGGTGTCGACGGTGCAGGGCAGGACGTCGGCGATGGTGGCGGTGTTGAGCCCGGCGGCCAGCAGCGTGCGGATGCGCCGGACGCGTTCGACGTCGGTGTCGGCGTATTCGCGGTATCCGCTCGGGCGCCGCTGCGGCTCCAGCAGGCCCTGCTCCTCGTAGTAGCGCAGCAGCCGATGGTTGACGCCGGTCCGCCGGGCGAGTTCCCCGATGCGCACGCCCGCCTCCTTGACTCTCTCATCGATGTGAGGTTTTAGCGTAACCGCACGGAGACGGGCGACCATGCCGGTCTCGCTATGCGGGAGGTCCTGATGGGTGAGGGTGTGGACGCGTCGGTGCTGGTGATCGGGCTGAATCCGCGCGGCGCGGCGTTGGCCGAGGCCCTCGGCGCGGCCGCTGTGCCGGTCACGGCTTGGGACGAGAGCAGTGAGGGAGATTCTCGGCCGGATTTTGCGGACCCGTCGATGATCCTGGTGTGCGTCGAGGACTACGCGAGCGTCCAGCGCGTCCTTGACCAGGCCGGGCCGCAGATCGCCGACGCCGACGTGGTCAATCTGACGTCCGGGACGAGCGCGCAAGCCGAGGAGGCCGCCGCCCGGACGGGCACGCGGGGCGGTCATTACCTCGACGGCGCGTTGATGGCTCACCCCGAGCACGTCGGCAACCCGGACACGGTGGTGGTCTACAGCGGCTCGGCCGGGGTGTTCGAGCGTCATGAGTCGCTGCTGAGACTGCTGGGCGGTGCCACTTACCTGGGGGCGTCCCCGGGGACCGCGGCCCTCTATGACGTGGCGATGCTCAACTTCGCCTGGGCCACCCTGATCGGCTACCTCCAGACGGCGGCGCTGCTGGCCACCGCCGATGTCCCGGCCACCACCGTCACACCGCTGCTCACCGGGTGGCTGTCCAGCACCGTCTCGGACGTGATCACCGACTACGGACAGCAGATCGAGGACGGTCGTTACCCGGGAGAGCAGGAGTGGCTGGAACTCGACGCTCCGCTCATGGATCACCTCATCGACGCCACCCGAGAACGCGGTCTCGACACCGCGCTGCCCGAACTCATCAAATCGCTGACTGCGCGAAGTATTGATGCGGGCCACGGTAAAGACAGCTTCGCCAGCCTTATCGAGACTATCCGCGCATGACATCTACTTTTGCGGCTGCCCGGTGGACGGCGGCGGCCAGCCGGTCGTGTTCGGGATACGACCAATTGAAGGAGAAACGGCGGCGGGTGTAGCCGAAGGCGATGCCGTAGACGGGATCGGTGAAGGCTTCCGCGCCCGCCGAACCGGCGTGGCCGAACGCCCGGGCGCTCAGGAAGGGATAGCGGAGTCCCTTGGCTTCAAATCCCAGTGCGAACTGGCTCCGCGGGCCGCCGACCAGGTCGGTGCCGGTCGAGTGCGGCATGGCGAACTCGGCGAGGGTGTCGGGTTTCAGCAGCGGGGCGTCGCCTTCGAGCCCGAAAACCGCCGCCGCGTACATGGCGGCCAGTCCCCGGGCACTGCCAACACCGGCGGCGGACGCCTGGCCTAGCGCGCGCACTCGACGGGTGTTGATGAAGGCGACCTGGTCCAGGGGCGGGGTGGAGTTGAGGCCGTAGCCGATCCCGGGGATGCTCTGCGGTCCTGGGACGCTCGTCCAGAACGCGGCCAGTTCCTCGGGGTCGGCCAGACCCGGCAGCACCTCGCGGTACCGGGTCTCCAGCGCTTCCGGAAGGCCGAGGTGGAGGTCCAGGTCGAAGGGGGCGCGCACGCGCTCCTCGAAGATCTGCTGGAGGGAACGGCCGGTGATCCGGTGGATCACCTCGCCCACGATCGCGAACGCGACGAACCCGCCGTAGCCGTGGGCGGTTCCGGGCCGCCAGTACGGACGCTGCCCGGCCAGGCGCCGCGCTGTCACGCGGTCGTCGGCGAGCTCGTCCGCCGTCAGGCCGCCGTCCACGCCGATCACCCCGGACCGGTGCGACAGGACGTCCCGCAGGGTGATCCGGTCCTTGCCGCGGGTGGCGAACTCCGGCCAGTGGCGGGCGACCGGCTCGTCCAGATCCAGGACGCCGTCCTGCGCCAGCAGCGCCACCACCAGGGTCGCGGCGCCCTTGGTGGCGGAGTACACGCCGGTGAGGGTGTCGCCCGTGACGCCGTCCCCGGCCCACAGGTCGACCACCGTGCGGCCGTCCACGCGCACCGCCAGTTGCGCCCCGCAATCGCTCGCGGCCATCGCGGCGGTGAACTCTTCGCGCACCGTCTCGAAACCGTCCGCCACCGTCCCGTGGATCTCGATCTCAGTCATCGTTTCCGGCTCCGTTCGTCGATGAATTCGAGGACATGACGAAAGCGCCGCGACATATGTGACCGCTGCCGTCGGGAGATCCAGATCACACTCACCGGCCGGTCACATCGGACAGGGGAGTTCCGTCAGTGAGACAGAAATGCCAACAGGTAGGGAGAACGCAATGCAGTTCGTGCTGGTGATTCATCACGGGACCTATCCACTGCCGGGAACCCCGGAGTACGAGTCGGTCACCGAAGAGGACAAGAAGGCGGCCTACGTCGACTATGCCGCCCTCAACAAAATGGAGAACTGGACGGGCGCGCCCCCGCTGGGGCTGCCGAAGGACGCGACGACCGTCCGGGTCGAGAACGGCGCGACCGTGACCACCGAAGGGCCGTTGCTCGGCCTCGACAAGGCGGTCGGCGGGTTCGCCGTGGTCGAGGTCGAGGACCTCGACGCCGCCGTCGCCCTGGCGGCCCGCGTCCCGCAGGCGCGCGGGGGCGGCTGGGTCGAGGTGCGGCCGTCCTGCAAGTACTACTGATCCCGGCGAAGCCACGGCTTCAAATGCGAAACGCCCCCACGCGTGCGTGGGGGCGTTGGGCTTGTCTGGGGCCTCAGGCGTCGGTACGCGGTGCGGCGGCGGCGATCTGGTCGCTGCGGCGCGGGTCCGACAGGGCCCGGTCGATGACGGTCTGGCTGATGATCTGACGCTTGCGCCGCTGTGCGGCGGCCCACCGTGCCGTCGGTGTCATGCTGACTCCCCGTTCTGCGGCGACGCTATCCCCGGTCACCGCTTCCCCTTATGCCCCAATGCTGTCAAGGGCTGGGCCAAAAGGGATCCACCCCAGGGATGAACTGGCGTAAGACCTTCTGGGGAGAGCTGAGATCATCTGGGGAACGAGGTCGGCGACGTGCCCGTTGGGGGAAGAGTGACCGAGAATGGGCGTCATGGCACTGCGTGACCGTCTGCGCCGGCTGGTGCAGAAACCCGGGACGATCGACCTGGCGCCCTACCGGGCCGTGGCGGCGAAGGCCGCCGAGCTGGAGGACGCCCTGCGCGACACCGGCGAACTCAAGCCGGACGCGGGCGACACCGCCGCCCTCTGCGCTGCCGGACGCGAGGCCGCCCGGCGCGCGCTGGGGGAGCGTCCCTACGACGTCCAGCTCCTCGGCGTCCAGGCCATGCTGGCCGGGCATGTCGCCGAGATGGCCACCGGCGAGGGCAAGACCCTGGCGGGCGCGCTGGCCGCGGCCGGGTACGCGCGGCGCGGGCACCGTGTGCACGTCCTGTCGGTCAACGACTATCTGGCCAGGCGGGACGCCGAATGGATGCGTCCGGTCTACGAGCTGCTCGGCGTCTCGGTCGCGTGGGTCGGGCAGACCTCCACCCCCGAGGAGCGCCGCGCCGCCTACGCCGCCGACGTCACCTACGCCCCGGTCAGCGAGGTCGGCTTCGACCTGCTGCGCGACCGGCTCGCCGTCGCGGCCGGCGACCGCGTCCTGCCCGAGCCCGACGTCGCGCTGATCGACGAGGCCGACTCCGTGCTGGTGGACGAGGCCATGGTCCCGCTGGTGCTGGCGGGCGCCACCGAGCACGACGGCGCCGACCCCAGCCATGCCGATCTCGTCCGGCGCCTGCGTCCGGGCCTGCACTACACGACCGACGCCGAGGGCCGCAACGTCCAGCTCACCCCCAAGGGCACCCGGGAGGTCGAGCGCGCCCTGGGCGACATCGACCTGTACGAGCCCGAGCATCTGGAGACCCTCACGGCCGTCAACGTCGCGCTGCACGCCGAGGTCCTGCTCCAGCGGGACGTCGACTACATCGTCCGCGACGGCGCCGTGAAGCTGATCAGCGAGTCGCGCGGACGCGTCGCGCTCCTGCAACGCTGGCCCGACGGCCTCCAGGCGGCCGTCGAGGCCAAGGAGGCCCTGGAGTCGACGCCGAGCGGCGAGATCCTCGACTCGATCACCGTCCAGGAGCTCGTCGGGCGCTATCCCGTCCGCTGCGGCATGACCGGCACGGCGATGGCGGTGGCCGGGCAGCTCCGCGAGTTCTACTCGCTGGAGATCGCGGTGATCCCGCCGAACCGTCCCTGCGTCCGCGAGGACGAGCCCGACCGCCTCTTCGCGACCCTGGACGACAAGGAGGTGGCCCTCGTCGAGGAGATCGCCGACGCCCACTCCGGGGGACGCCCCGTCCTGATCGGCACCCTCGACGTCGCCGAGTCCGAGCGGCTCTCGCGCCGACTGGCGCGGGCGGGGCTGGCCTGCGTCGTCCTGAACGCCAAGAACGACGCCGAGGAGGCCGCGATCATCGCCGAGGCCGGCGCGCCCGGCGCGATCACGGTGTCCACGCAGATGGCGGGGCGGGGCACCGACATCCGCCTGACCGGCACGTCCGCCGACGCGGGCGGCCTGCTGGTGATCGGCACCGGCCGCTACCACAGCTCACGCCTGGACGATCAGCTCCGCGGCCGCTCCGGCCGCCAGGGCGACCCGGGCGCCTCGGTCTTCTTCACCAGCCTCCAGGACGACCTGGTCGTCCGCTACGCGCCCGGACAGAAGGCCGACGCCGCGCCCGCGTCCGACGGCCGCGTCCGCGACAAGGGTGCCGACTGGCTGGTCGGCCACGCCCAGCGCGTCGCCCAGGGCGTCGACCTGGAGCTTCATCGCAACACCTGGCGCTACAACCATCTGATCGGCCTCCAGCGCGCCGAGCTGCTGAAGGCCCGCGAGGGCATCCTCCTGGAGGACGACGCCGACCGCGCCCTGGCCGAGGCCCACCCCGAGCACCACGCCGCCCTCGTCGAGGCCGCGGGCAAGGCCCCGGTGGCCGAGGCCGCCCGCCAACTGGCCCTGTTCCACCTCGACCGCTGCTGGACCGAACACCTGAGCTTCCTCGCCGACCTGCGCGAGGGCATCCACCTGCGCTCGCTGGGCCGCGGCCTCGACCCCCTCATCGAGTTCAACCGCGAAGCCGTGCCCGCGGGGAAGAAGCTCCTCCCCTCATCGCGCGAGCGGACGTCCGAAGCCTTCGCGTCCCTCACCGAGGCCCTCGACCTGTCCGCCGCGGGCGTCCACCGCCCCTCGGCCACATGGACCTACCTCGTCCACGACAACCCTTTCGGCTCCATGGACGAGCGCGCCCTGAAGGGCCTGATCTCCATGTTCAACCGAAAAACCCGCTGACCAGAACAACCGCCCCGGCCAGAACACCCGCACCGCGCTCACCCGGGCGGCGCGCTGACCGGGACGTTTGCGCCGCGCTTAGCCGGGCGGCGCGCCGAGCAGGGCGTTCGCGCCGCGCTCAGCTGGGCGGGGCGCTGGCCTAGACGTCTGCGCCGCGCTT
The DNA here is from genome assembly GCF_050946795.1 of Spirillospora sp. CA-294931. Classification (GTDB taxonomy): domain Bacteria; phylum Actinomycetota; class Actinomycetes; order Streptosporangiales; family Streptosporangiaceae; genus Spirillospora. The sequence goes on along the minus strand of NZ_CP192006.1, from coordinate 6,565,942 downwards.
AGCCGGGCGGCGCGCCGAGCAGGGCGTTCGCGCCGCGCTCAGCTGGGCGGGGCGCTGACCGGGACGTTTGCGCCGCGCTTAGCCGGGCGGCGCGCCGAGCAGGGCGTTCGCGCCGCGCTCGGCCGGGCGGCGCGCTGGGCCGGGACGTCTGCGCCGTGCTCACCCGGGTGGCGCGCTGGGCCGGGACGTTTGCGCCGTGTGCAGGCGGGCGGCGCGCTGGCCAGGACGCGCGCGCCCCGGAGGTGACGATCGCGCTTGAAGGACTTGATCTCAATGCTCAGCCGTTGACGCGCTCAGCAGGACGGCTGCCGCCGCCCGGGCGGCCTCGGGGGCGTCCGGGGTGTTCGCGACGCTGAAGGTGACGATCGCGCCCTCGTGCAGCAGCAGGAACTGGTCGGCCAGCCTGCCGGGATCGGGCAGACCGGCCTGCGCGGCCAGGTCGGCGTAGAGGTCGCGCAACCAGGTCTTCTGTCCCGTGGCGACCGCGTGGACGGTGTGGTCCGGGTCGGGGATCTCGGCCAGGGCGTTGACCATCGAGCACCCCCGGGGGCTGTGCCGCCGTAGCCAGTCGCCGAGAGCGTCGTAGGTGGCCAGGATGCGGGACTGGGGATCGGCGATCGGGGCCAGGCTGTCGTTGACAAACGCGCGCCACCGCTTGTCCCGGGTGCGCAGATAGGCCACGATCAGCGCCTCCTTGCAGCCGTAGCGGTCGTAGACGGTCTTCTTGGTGACGCCGGCCTCGGCGGCGATGAGCTCCATGCCCACCGAGCCGATGCCGCGCTCGTAGAAAAGTCTTTCCGCGACTTCGAGGACGCGCCTCGCGGCGGGCGTGAGCGGGCGATCCGCGGTTCCGGTCGTCATCGGGACGGCCCTCCTTCGGTCGGCTATACCGCGAGTATACACACCGGTATGGGTAAAGTAGCTATACCGGTATGTATACCTCAGGAGGTTGTCGTGACCGTCTCTCGTGTGGACGGCCTGCTCGGAGTCCTTTTCGTGCTCACCTGGAGCTCGGGGTTCATCGGCGCCGAACTCGGGTCCGGCAGCGCCTCGCCCACCACGCTGCTGGCCTGGCGCTTCCTCCCGGCCACGGCCGTCCTGGCCGTCCTGGTGCTGTGGCGCCGCCGCCGCATCCCGCGCCGCGACCTCGCGCTCCATTTGGTGATCGGCGGGCTGAGCCAGATCTGCTACCTGTACGGCGTCTTCGCGGCGGCCCAGCTCGGCGTGCCAGCCGGGACCAACGGCCTCATCACCGCCCTCCAGCCCCTGGTCGCCGTCATCGCGGCCGCCGCCCTGCTGGGTGAGCGCGCGACCTGGGTCCAGTTCGCGGGGTGCGGAGTCGGCCTGGCGGGCGTCGCCCTGGTCGTCGGCGGCGACCTGAGCGTTGGCTCCGGCGTCCCGCCCTGGGCCTACCTCCTGCCCTTCGGATCGATGCTGGCCCTGGTCGCCGGCACCCTCGTCGAGCGCCGCCGGCGGCCCACCACCGACCTGGTCGAAGCGCTGGCGATCCAGTCCGCCGTGAGCGCGACCTTCTTCACCGTCCTCGCCCTCGCCACGGGCGACCTGACCCCGCCCTCGGACGGCACCTTCTGGGCCGCCATCGCCGTGCTGATCGTCCTGGCCATGTTCGGCGGCTACGGCCTCTACTGGATCAACGTGGCCCGAACGGGCATGACCCGAGTCTCGTCCCTGCTCTACCTCACCCCACCGACCACGATGCTGTGCGGCTGGCTGATGTTCGGCACCCCCCTGACCATCACCGCCCTACTCGGCATGGCCATCTGCGCCCTGGCCGTCCTGCTGATCCGCGCCCCCTCCCTCAAGCCCCCCACCTGGTGGGCGCGTGGCCAGGCACGCGTGCGCAGTGTCCTGGGTGTTGCGGCTTCACGCTTTGCGCGGGTTGGCCGCACCTCGTGGGTGTGGTTGGTGCGCGGTCGGGTGCGGATGCGCACGTCCGGGGGAGTCGCGTCGTCGAGTTCGCCGCAGGTCGGTCGCGTGGTGCGGATCTGGTGGGTGCGTGGCCAGGCAGGCGTGCGCAGCACTTTGGCGGTTGCGGCTTCCGGCTGTGTGCGGGGTGGCCGCGCGGTGTGGGTGTGGTTGGTGCATGGCCGGGCAGGCGTGTGCAGCACTTTGGGGGTTGCGGCTTCCGGCTGCGTGGGAGGTGGCCGCGCGGTGTGGGTGTGGTTGGTGCATGGTCAGGTTCGGATGCGCAGCCCTCGGGGAGTGGGGTGGAAGCCTGCGGCCTCCAGGGCTGCGGCCAGGGGGGACGTGGTGATCGATTCGCCGTCGGCGCGTTCGACGGTGAGCTTGCCCAGGGCGCCCTCGCGGACGGCCAGGGCCAGGGCGTCGACGGCCGGTTGCAGGGTGGCCGGGTCGTCGGTCCATGTCAGGAGGGTGCGTCCGCCGCGTTCGACATAGAGGGCCAGAGCGCCGTCGAGCAGGACGACCAGCGCGCCGGCCTTGCGTCCCGGCTTGTGGCCGCTGACGGCCTCGGATTCGCGCTCGGGCCAGGGGAGCGCTGCGCCATACGGGTTCGCCGGGTCGGCGGCGGCCAGGACGAGCGCGCGCGCCTTCGGCTCGGGCGCCGGGGTCTCCCATGGGTCGGCAGTGTGCCCCGCGGACGGACGCAGCGCGCGCAGCCGGTCGACGGCACCCGGGACGGCGAACTGCGCCGCCCCCAGGCCCTCGACGAAGTAGCCGCGACGGCAGCGTCCGCTGTCTTCGAAGGCGCGGAGCACCTGGTAGACGGCCGAGAAGCCGCCGGGCGAGCGCTCGGCGGCCACGGCGCCGCGGATCACGATGCCGTAGCGGTCGAGCAGCGCCTCGGCGCGCGCGTGGGAACGCAGGGTGGGCGCCGCCTCGCGTTCGGGGAGCGGCCACCAGCGTCCGGCGACCGTGGGCGGGCCCGTGCGCGAAGGGAGGACGGGCCGTCCACGCCGGGTCGTCCGGGATCGGTGGGTGGGGCGACCCGAGCCGAGCGCCGCGCGCAGCGGGGCCAGGGTGTCGTTGGTGAGGTGACCGGACCAGACGAGGTCCCAAACGGCCGCGACGAGGTCTTGGTCGTTGGTGGTGACCTCGGCGTTCACCCGGTCGGACAGCATCCGGAAGAACAGGGCGCCGCCCCCGCCGAGGGTGTCGAGCACCGCCCGGTGGACGGGCGTGATGGTGATCTCCTCCGGCTCGGGCATGAGCAGGGGCGCGGTGTCGGCCAGGTAGAGCGAGATCCACCCGTCGCCCGACCCCAGGCCGCCCTGACCGGCCCAGACGACCTCGCCGGACGAGGTCAGCTCGTCGAGCATCGCGGGGGAGTACCCGGGAACGCGGGACGGCAGGATCAGCGTCTCCAGCGCGGACGCCGGGACGGCCGCCCCTTGTAGCTGCTCGATCGCCTGCACAAGCCCATCGATGCCGCGCAGCCGCGTCCCACCCGTAATGCCGTGCCACGCGGGGAGGAACCGTCCAAGCGCCTCGGGCGGCGAGGGCTCCACCTCGGCGCGCAGCCGCGCGAGCGACCGCCGCCGCAGCGTGCGCAGCACGCCGGTGTCGCACCACTCGCCCGACATCGGGGCGTCCTGGTCGAGCAGGGCGATGGGCATGAACTCGCCCTCGACGACGCGCCCCTCCGCCGCCAGCCGCCGCAGCGCCTCGTTGACGACGGCGATGCCGAGCCCGAACCGCGCGGCCACGGCCGTGGTGAGGAACGGGCCGTGAGTGCGGGCATAGCGCGAGACGAGATCACCAAGCGGATCGGCGACGGGCTCCAGGAACGCCTCGGGGATCCCAACCGGCAGAGGCGCACCCAGTGCGTCGCGCAGCCGCCCGGCATCCTCGACCGCCGCCCATCGCTCCTCCCCCCCGACACGGACCTTGATGGCCCGCCGGGTCTCCCAAAGCTCGCCCAACCACCTCTCCACCTGCCTGACATCGGTCGGCTCCGCGTGCGCATGCCCGGAACCGCCCCCGGGGGCGGCAGATGCTTGTGCGGCGGTATCTGTGTCTTGGCCTGCGGGTGGGGGCGAGGGCGGCTCCGGTTCTACGGGGAGCGGGCCCCGGGTGGGCTCGGGAGCGTCCTCGCGCCGGTGGTTCGGTGTGGAGGCGGAGGCGTGTGCGGTCTGGGTTCGTTGGGCGAGTTCGGTTGTGGTGAGGGGGCCGAGTGAGCGGAGTAGGTCGGCGATGCCTTCCAGGTCGCGGGCTTGGCGGTCGGGGGCGAGGCGCTGTAGTTCGCGTTCGGTTTCGGCGACGACGTCAGGGTCGAGCAGCTCGCGCAGGTCGGCCTGGCCGAGCAGTTCGGCGAGCAGGGCCGAGTCGAGCGCTAGGGCCTGGGCGCGGCGTTCGGCCAGGGGCGAGTCGCCCTCGTAAATGAACGCGCCCACGTAGTGGAACAGCAGGGAGCGTGCATACGGGGACGGTTCGGACGTCTCGACCTCGACCAGGCGGATCTTGCGTCCCGACAGGTCCCGCATGAGCCCGACCAGGCCCGGCACGTCGAAGACGTCCTGAAGGCACTCGCGCATGGTCTCCAGGACGATCGGGAACGACGGGTACTTGCTCGCCACCGCCAGCAGTTGGGACGCGCGCTGCCGTTGCTGCCACAGCGGCATGCGCTTGTCGGGACGGCGGCGGGGGAGCAGCAGCGAGCGGGCGGCGCATTCGCGGAACCGCGCCGCGAACAGCGCCGAGCCGCCCAGTTCGTCGACGACGACGCGCTCGATGTCGTCGGGGTCGAAGACGGCCAGGTCGAGGCTGGGCGGTTCGTCCATGTCGGGGATGCGGATGACGATGCCGTCGTCGCCGTGCATCGCCTGGGCGTCGACCCCGTATCGCTCGCGCAGGCGTCCGGCGATGGCCAGCGCCCAGGGCGCGTGCAGCCGCGCCCCCAGGGGGGAGTGGACGACGACACGCCAGTCGCCGAGCTCGTCGCGGAACCGTTCGAGCACCAGCGTGCGGTCGTCGGGGACGTGCCCGGTGGCTTCGCGCTGCTCGCCCAGATAGGACACCAGGTTTCCGGTGGCCCACTCGTCCAGGCCCGCCCGGGCCACGCGCGCGCGGGCCTCGGCGGCGGGGAGGGCGGCCAGTTCGCGGGTGAACGCACCCAGGGCCCGTCCCAGCTCGGCGGGACGTCCCTGCTGGTCGCCGTGCCAGAAGGGGAGCTTGCCCGGCTGCCCCGGGGCGGGCGATACCAGCACTCGATCGGGGGTGATGTCCTCGATGCGCCATGAGCTGGCGCCGAGCACGAACACGTCGCCGATCCGCGACTCGTAGACCATCTCCTCGTCGAGCTCGCCCACCCGGGAGGACTTCTCCCCGACGAGGAAGACCCCGAACAGCCCACGGTCGGGGATGGTGCCGCCGCTGGTGACGGCCAGCCTCTGCGCCCCGGGGCGCTCGCGCAGGACGCCCGCCACCCGGTCCCACACCAGGCGGGGACGCAGCTCGCCGAACTCGTCGCTCGGATACCGGCCCGCGAGCATGTCGAGCGTGGCCTCCAGCGCGGACCGGGGGAGAGCGCCATACGGGGCCGCGCGCTTGACCACCGCTTCAAGCTCGTCGACGGTCCATTCGTCCATCGCGACCATGGCCACGATCTGCTGGGCGAGCACGTCGAGGGGGTTGCGCGGATAGCGCATCTCCTCGATCGCCCCGCCGCGCATCCGCTCGGCCACCACCGCCGTCTGGACGAGATCGCCCCGGTACTTGGGGAAGATCACGCCCTTGGAGACGGCCCCGACCTGGTGGCCCGCGCGCCCGACCCGTTGCAGGCCGCTGGCCACCGACGGCGGCGACTCGACCTGGACGACCAGGTCGACCGCGCCCATGTCGATGCCGAGTTCGAGGCTGGACGTCGCCACCACGGCGGGCAGGCGTCCCTGCTTCAGGGCGTCCTCGATACCGGCCCGCTCCTCCTTGGAGACCGAGCCGTGGTGTGCGCGCGCTATCTCAACGGGAGCGCCCTTGGACGCGCCCGCCTGAGCCATCATCTCCCCGGGTGAGTGATCTTCGTCGAGCGGGCCCTGGGCGCGTTCGAAGGCCAGCTCGTTGAGCCGCCCGCACAGCCGCTCGGCCAGCCGCCGCGAGTTGGCGAACACCAGCGTCGAGCGGTGCGCCTGGATCAGATCGAGCAGATGATCTTCAACATGGGGCCAGATGCTGCGCTGCCGTGGATCGGCCGTCCCCGAGTCGTCGACGAAGTTGGCCATCTCGGACATGTCCTCGACCGGGACGACGATGTCGAGGTCGAAGACCTTGTCGGACGGGGGCTGGACGACCCGCGCCGGTCGCGCCCCGCCGAGGAACGCCGCGACCTCGTCCGTCGGGCGGACCGTCGCCGACAGCCCCACCCGTTGGGCGGGGCGTTCGAGCAGGGCGTCCAGCCGCTCCAGCGAGAGGGCCAGATGCGCGCCGCGCTTGGTGCCCGCCACCGCGTGGACCTCGTCGACGATCACCGTCTCGACCCCGCGCAGCGACTCACGCGCCCGAGACGTGAGGATCAGGAACAGCGACTCGGGCGTGGTGATCAGGATGTCGGGCGGCCGGACGGCCAACCGCCGCCGCTCGTCGGCCGGGGTGTCGCCCGAGCGGATGCCCGCCCTGATCTCGGGCTCGGGCTGCCCCAGCCGCCGCGCGGCCTGCCGGATGCCGGTCAGCGGGGCCCGCAGGTTGCGCTCGACGTCGACCGCCAGCGCCTTCAACGGCGACACGTACAGGACGCGGCAACGGTGCTCGGGCGCGGGCCCCTCACGCTCCGCCACGGCCAGCCGATCGAGCGACCACAGGAACGCCGCCAGCGTCTTGCCGGACCCCGTAGGCGCCACGACCAGCGTGTTGTCGCCCCCCGAGATCGACTCCCACGCCCCCACCTGCGCGGTGGTGGGCGCGGCGAACGCCCCCGCGAACCACGCTCGCGTGGCGGGGGAGAAGCGTTCGAGCACGTCACCGCTCATGTGTCCATCCTGCCCCCCACCTCCGACAAAACCACGACCGGCCCGGACAACGGCCGGACGGCAGGCCCGTGGGGACGGCGTCCAGCCCGCCCGGCCGCAGGACTTCCGCGATGGCGGGGGTGTGGCTCGGATAGCGTGGGCCGGGTGCGGCTCACTCAGTTTTGGGAACGGATGAACCAGCAGTTCGGCGAGGGTTATGCCGACAGCGTGGCCAAGGACTATGTCCTGGCCGAGCTTGGCGGCCGCACGGTGGAGCAGGCGCTGGCCGACGGGGAGCCCGCCAAACGCGTCTGGCAGGCCGTGGTCGCCACCTTCGACGTCCCCTCACGTCTTCGGTAGCCCGACGCCCCCCGGGAAGCGAAAAGGGCCGCCCGGACGTCCGAGCGGCCCTTCGGCGAGTGTCAGCCGGAGACGGCCATGGCCGTGACCAGGCCGATCGACACGTTGGCAACGCCGAGCAGGATCACGGCGGGTTCAAGCTTGGGGGCCTTGACGCAGCCGCGCACGTCCACGCCGATGATCCGGTCGAAGATCACCACGGCCAGGCCCTGCGCGACCACGCCGACGCCGCCGAACACCGAGACCCGGATCAGGCCCTCCAGCAGGTCACCATGGGCGTAGTAGATCGACACGGCCACGATCAGGCCGATGCCGATGGTCGCCGCGCTCGCCAGGAAGGTGGCGTTGGGGCTCTTGTCCGTGCGGATGATCGAGATCAGCCGGCCAGGGGTCGTCCAGTCAACGATGTAGAAACCGAGGATGAACAGGACCAGGCCAACGGCGGCATAGGCGAAGATCGCCCCCACGCCCTCGGCGAGGACGTTCCCGAGGTTGTCGTCGAGCGCGAGTTGCATCGTTCTCCTTTATGACAGGGGTATTCGGTGGGGGACGAAGGAGGAGGTGTCGTCGGTGATGAGACCGCTGGTCTCGCGGATGCCCAGCCCCGCGGACTCGTCGTGGACGACCCACGCGCCCAGCACCGGGTGCTGGCCGTCGAAGTCGGGCAACGGGCAGAACTCCTGGAAGACGAAGCCCTCCTTGCCGTACTCGCCCTCGGTGGTCTGCTCGGTGCCGTCCTCGGTGACGATCCGCATGCTGGCGCCCTCGCGGCCCAGCAGCGGCTTCTGCACGTACGAGGTCAGGTCGGACGGGGTGTTCAGGTAGGTCGGGAGCAGGTTGGGGTGACCCGGGAACAGCTCCCAGAGGAGCACCAGCAGCGCCTTGTTGGAGAGCACCATCTTCCAGATGGGCTCGATCCAGGACGTGGGGGCCGCCGGGATGTGCCGCCCGAACCGCTCGGAGACGATCCACTCCCACGGGTAGAGCTTGCACAGGGCGCGGATCTCCTGCATTTCCAGGTCGAAGAACTGCTTACGTTGGGAGTGCCACCCGATGTCCTCCATGGCGAGCGCCTTGCCCGGAAGCCCCGCCTCTTCGGCGGTCTCCTGGATGTAGGCGATCGTCATGACCTCCTCGCCGGTCTCGTCGGCGTTGGTCCAGGCGAAGTGCGCCGGGCCCCCGTTGAACCTGGGGGCGATCTCCTTCCAGCGGTCGACCAGCCGCTCGTGGATGGAGTTCCACTGGTCGTCATCGGGATAGACGTCCTGAAGCCAGTACCACTGGACGATGGAGCTCTCCAGGAGGGCCGTGGGGGTGTCGGCGTTGTACTCCAGGAGCTTGGCCGGGCCCGTCCCGTCGTAGACGAGGTCGAAGCGCCCGTAGAGGTGCGGGTCCTGGCGCCGCCACGACTTCTCGATAAGGGGCGCCACCCAATCGGGGATGCCGAGGGCCTCATAGCGGCCGGTGGTGACGACATGGTCGACCACCTGGAGGCACATGCGGTGCAGTTCCTCCACGACCTCTTCTAGGGCGAGCACCTCGTCCATGTCGAAGACGTACTGGACGGACTCGTCCCAGTAGGGGCGTGTCAGGTGCTCGGGGTGGGCCGTCCTGTGGAACGCCAGCCCGTGGGACTCGACCTTCTCCGCCCAGCCCTCTCGGGGGACCGATGCCTCACGGCGCATTGTCAGCCACCGCTTTTCCCGCGTCCGCCGAAGCCCTTGCGGGCCAGGGTGGAGCCCTTGCTGGTCTTGATGTCGCCGTTCTTGGGCCCGTAGGAGCTGCCACCCGAAACGTAACCGCTGGAGTCGCGCTTGCCGCCGTAGTACCAGTAGTAACGGCCGTAGGAGACCGCCCCGGCCTGGGGGTCACGCGAGTTGCACAGGGAGTCGGGCACCACGCGGAGCCCGCCCTTGGTCTTTCCACCGGGGGGCGCGAGCCGGTCGACGCACCAGGCCGTCGTGGATTTCGACCCGCAGGCGACCAGGGTCAGCGACAGGGCGCTGACCATACCGATCTTGACAGCCCGGGAACTGAGCCGGCGAGGCTGCTCCTGTGGAGACAACGAGAACACGTCCTTCGAAACGGGCGGCAAGCGTCCATATGGTTCCGGACAACGGGGTCGGACGGCGCCGAGAGGCAACGATCCGGGGGTCGCGGAGCCCATAGCTTAGAGGGGGTCGTCACTCGGACGGAAGATCCGCTCACCCTCCGCTTGAACTGCCGCCGAACCCGTCCCGATCGCAGTCGTCGTCGTAGTCGTACGAACTGGAGGACGACGAGTCGCAGTCGTCGGTTGAGCAGGACACCAGGAACAGGGACAGCGTCCCGACCATTCCGACCGTGACCGCGCGGGACTTGAGCCGGCGCCGGACTTCCTTCGAGGGCAACGAGACTCCTTCATGATGAAACCGATGCCATCTGTGACGAAGGAGACTAGCGTTCTGGTTCTGCCGAAACGCGGAAAACTAGTCCGGAACAGGCAGATGTGCGTACAGGTCCATCGGGTCGACCGTCGAGGGAAGGTCGCTGACCTGGCCGTCGCCGACCTCCACGACCCGCCACTGGCCGTCCTCCCGCCGTGCGAGATCGGTGGTGATGAACCGGCAGCCCAGCGTCCGCACGGCGGGGGCCACCGCGTCCAGTTCGGGGTCGGGTTCCAGACCGGGACTGTCGGGATGCGGCCCCACCAGCGCGGGTTCACCGTCCACCCACCACACCCGGGCCTCGCCGCCCCCGTCATACGGCTCGAACTCGCGCACCACCAGGCCGCCCGCGAGGAACTCGTCCTGCAGGGCGATCATCTTGGCCACGATCGAGCGCAGTTGCGGGAGGTTCTTCACGTCCGGGACGAAACACGCCTCGTCCCACTCGTGCTTGCGCGACTTCACATAGTCCTTGACGATCGCGGGGCCGCCCCTGAGGGGCCGGACGAGCTCGCTCAGATCCCTAGGGCTCTCCCCCGGGGCCAGGGGACACCACACGCTGTGCGGAGTCAGCCCGGCGAATGTGTCATGCCACCCGGGGAGCTCATGGGCACGCCGGTAATCCTCCGGATGCGTGAGCAGGGTCGCCCCGCGCTTCTTCAGGGCGACCGACAGCGCCGAATACTGCTCGCTGGTCAGCATCCAGCCCCGGTACCAGACCGGACCGAGATTGCGGGGGACGGCCCCCACCGCCGTCTCCGCGTCCCCGAGCCGCAGGACGTCATGGTCGACGAGAGCGATTTCCCCGTAATGATCCCGGACGGCCGCGGCCTCACGGGAGAAGTGAGGCTCAACCCGCCGGGGGTGGAGCGGATCGACGCAGAAGAGGACGGTCAGCGTCATGATGGAACCCTCCGTGGACGGCGCCAGCGTACGGGGTTTCGCCCGCCGAGCGCACGGGGTGATTCCGGCCAAAATCGGAACCACCACCATGATCGAACGGATGTTCGGTAAGGTGGGCGACGCGAAACTGTCGGTGGCGCCTCGTAGCGTCGCCTTCGACACTGCAGACAGTGGCCGACCGCGAGCCACGACGACAAGAAGGACAAGGGGCACACCGTCATGGCAGCGAACGACCGCGAGAAGGCCCTCGAAACCGCTCTCGCCCAGATCGAGCGGCAGTTCGGCAAGGGCTCTGTCATGCGCATGGGCGACGAGGCCCGGGCGCCCGTCGAGATCATCCCCACGGGCGCCATCTCCCTCGACATCGCGCTCGGCATCGGCGGCCTGCCGCGCGGCCGTGTCGTCGAGGTCTACGGCCCCGAAGGCAGCGGCAAGACCTCCATCGCCCTGCACGCCGTCGCCAGCGTCCAGAAGCAGGGCGGCATCGCCGCCTTCGTCGACGCCGAGCACGCCCTCGACCCCGAGTACGCCTCCAAGCTCGGCGTCGACATCGACGCCCTGCTGGTCTCCCAGCCCGACACCGGCGAGCAGGCGCTGGAGATCGTCGACATGCTGATCCGCTCCGGCGCGATCGACATCGTCGTCATCGACTCCGTCGCCGCCCTCGTCCCCCGCGCCGAGATCGAGGGCGAGATGGGCGACAGCCACGTCGGTCTCCAGGCCCGCCTGATGTCGCAGGCCCTGCGCAAGCTGACCGGCGCCATCAACCAGACCAAGACGACCTGCCTTTTCATCAACCAGCTCCGCGAGAAGGTCGGCGTCATGTTCGGCAGCCCCGAGACCACCACCGGTGGCCGCGCGCTGAAGTTCTACGCCTCCGTCCGCCTCGACGTCCGCCGCATCGAGACCCTCAAGGACGGCACCGAGGCCGTCGGCAACCGCGTCCGGGTCAAGGTCGTCAAGAACAAGATGGCCCCGCCCTTCCGCGTCGCCGACTTCGACCTCCTGTACGGCCTGGGCATCTCCAAGGAGGGCGGCCTCATCGACCTCGGCGTCGAGCACGGCTTCGTCCGCAAGTCCGGTGCCTGGTACACCTACGACGGCGACCAGCTCGGCCAGGGCAAGGAGAACGCCCGCAACTTCCTCAAGGCCAACCCCGACATGGCCGACGAGATCGAGAAGAAGATCAAGGACAAGCTCGGCATCGGCCCCAAGCTCGACAAGGAGGCCGAGCCCGTCCCCGCACCCGGCGAGCCCGCGGCCCCCGCTCCGGCCACCGCGGCCCCCGCCCCCGCCGGCCGCAAGTCCAAGGCCGCCAAGCAGGGCGATTCCTAACAAGGAATCCCCCGATCCAGGTGACTCTTGACGACGAGTAAGCGATGATCTCGTATGTAGGGCGGCGGCGCCTTACCCGGCACCACGGTGCACGGACCTTCCCCGATGGCGCCGCCGCTCGCGGGCGCCCATGACCAGGAACCCCTGGGACGAGCCCCCACCCGAGCCCACCTTCACCGCCCAGTGGGCCCGCGACGCCTGGTCGGAAACCGAACCAACCACCCCTTCCGAGTCTCCGCCCACCCCAGAACCCGCCCAACCCCACCCGTGGAACCAGCCCACCCCCCAAGGCCCGGCCCCCTTCACCCCCGAATGGGCCCGAACCGCCTGGTCCACCACCCCGTCCACCCCGAACGAAGATCCCCAGGGTTCGCCCCCCGCCGAACAACAACACCCCACCCACAAGCAGAAGCCACCACCCAGCAGCCCCGAAACCAGGCCCGCCTCCGCCACATCCCGCAAGGAAACCCCGCCCGCTTCAGAGGCCCTCCCACCTGAGCCACCCGCCCAGGAGACACACCGGAGGACGTCGAACGAAGCGGCGTCCACCCCAGAGGCACCCGAAACCCGCGAGCCGCGCCCGCCCGACGCAGGACGCCCCGAGGCCCTTCCGGCCAAACGGCCACACTCGTCCCGCAGCAAATCAGCGAAACAGACGACAACCCGTGGCCGTAACACCGAGCCGCCCACCAAGTCCAGCGAGGCGCCTTCGCCCGAGCCGAGTCGCTTGGACGAAGCCCACGCTGAAACAACGCGCTCACCCCGTAAGGGCGAAGCAGCGCCCCAAGCCACAACGCGCGCTCGTGAAACCGACCCGCATAAGTCGCCCAGCGAGGCGCCTTCGCCCGAGCCGAGTCGCTTGGACGAGCCTGACGCTGAAACACCGCGCCCGGCCCGTAAGGGCGAAGCAGCGACCCCAGCCAAGACGCGCGTTCGTGAAACCGACCCCCTCAAGCCGCCCGCCGTGACGTCACGCGTTGGGCCTGGTGGACGTCGGGGCGGTCAGGCTGAGCGGTTGAGCAAGGCGCCGCCGGTTTCGGGGGCGCCGTTTGTTGAGTCCGGCGGGGAGGAGGCTTCCGGGGCGGCGCCTTCCGATGCTCTTCCGGTTGAGTTGTCTGCCGAGGGTCCGTGGCCGCCGCGTCTACGGACGGTGTCGGCATCGGCCGCTGCGGGTGGACGTGCAAGCGAGTCTGGCGAGGCGGCGGTCGCTGGGGCCTCTCGGGCGGACTCGTCTGAGGTGGGGCGTTCCGAGGAGCCTCGTGCCGAGGTGGGGCGGGCGACGCGGAGGCGGAGGAAGTCGACGTCTGTCGAGCCTCGCGGGCGTGTGAGCGGCGAGGACGGGTTGGCGCCCGGAGCGGCGTCCGCTTGGGAGGCGTTGCCCTCGGGAGCGGGGGAGACGAGCTCGTCCGGGGTAGCGGGGGGCGATGTCCTTGCGGGTGAGCCCTCAGGTGAGGAAGCGGGGTCGGCCCTTGGACGGAAGGCGTCGGTGTCGACGAGTCGTGGACGCCGGGCTCAGCAGCTGAGCCAGGTGGACGCGCAGCGGGCGGAGGTTGTTCCAGCGGAGGACGTGCGTCTTGGTGACGAATCGTCCGCGTCTGTGAGCGGCGGCCCTTTCGGGCGCGACGGTGCCGGGCTTGAGGCTGGTGGGGGTCTTGGGGCGGCGCTCGATGACGGGGAGCAGGATGCCTCGGGGGACGAGAGCGGATTTCGGCCTGCACCTAAGGCGGGGCGAGGGGGCTCTGGGCGGTCGGGGAAGCGTGGGAACGCCGGGGGGCGTCGGGGGCGGGGCGGCAAGGCGCGTGGTGGGGAGGGTGACGGCGGCGACTCGGCTCCGCTGGGAGAGGGGGCGGCTCGGGAGATTTGCTTGAGGTTGTTGGCCTCGGCACCGCGCACCCGGGCGCAGCTGGCGGAGGCGCTTCGGAAGAAGGGCGTGCCGGACGAGGTCGCCGAGGGGGTTCTGGCACGGTTCACCGAGGTCGGGCTGATCGACGACGAGGCGTTCGCGGAGGCGTGGGTTCGGTCGCGGCACAGTGGACGGGGGCTGGGAAAGCGGGCGCTGGCCGCGGAGTTGCGACAGCGGGGCGTGGCCGAGGAGACACTGAAGGACGCCGTCGAGACGGTCGACTCCGAGCAGGAGGAGCAGCGGGCCCGCGAGTTGATCGCGCGCAAGGTGGCGGCCAGCCGGGGCGTGGACCCGGTCAAGCGGACGCGGCGGCTGGTGGGGATGCTGGCGCGCAAGGGATATCCGTCGGGGATGGCGTTCCGGGTCGTCCGGGAAGCGCTCGAAGAGGACGGCGTGGAGGTGCCCGACACGCCGGATGAATGACTGGCGTCCCTGACCTGGCTCTGACTCGGTGTACCGGCTGGTAGGGGGCTATGAAGCGGTTCATCCGGGGAGCGTCGGGCGGTCCGTAATGGACCGGGTTTACTTGCTCATTACCCCCGTGCCGCTTACCGTTACCGCAGTGAGGAATTACTCCGCGCACCCGCGGATTTCGATACGGCCACTGACGTTCTAGCAGCTGAGAGGCATAAGGGACACGACGGCGCCGCGGTTATGCGGTGGCCGCATGGTGTCGTGGGTGAATCCTCGCGTGTGCAAGGGCTCCCGGGCCCGTGGGCGAGGAAGGATTCTGCCTCATGGAGAGCGTCCTGTTGGGGGCCGCGCTACTGGTGACCCTGGTCGCTCTCGTGATCGTTGTGCTTCGCAGACCCAAGGCCGCCCGGCATGAGGCGGACGAGTTGCGGGCCGCCGCCAAGGTCGACGCCGAGGAGATCCGCAAGGGCGCGCAGCAGGCCGCCGCGGAACTCGACGGGAAAGAGCAGGCCCTCCGCAAGGTCCGCGAAGACCTGGAGCGGCGCGAGACCCGGCTGGCCGAGCGCGAGGCCCGGCTGGACGGCGAGATGCGGCGCCTGGAGGAGTGGTCGGGCCGCCTGGCCGAGACCAAGCGGGAACTGGCCGAGCGCAAGCAGGAGCTTGGCACGGTCGAAGAGGAGCGGCGGCACGTCCTGGAGCGGGTCGCGGGGCTCACCGCCGAGGAGGCCAAGGGCGAACTCGTCGCGGCGATCGAGAACCAGGCCAAGCGCGAGGCGATCCCGCTCACCCGGGAGATCGAGAACGCGGCGCGGGCCGAGGGAGAGAAGCGCGCGCGCAAGATCGTGACGCTGGCGATCCAGCGGGTGGCGAGCGAGCAGACGACCGAGTCCGTGGTGTCGGTGCTGCACCTCCCCGGGGACGAGATGAAGGGCCGGATCATCGGGCGCGAGGGTCGCAACATCCGCGCCTTCGAGACCACGACCGGGGTCAACCTGATCATCGACGACACCCCCGAGGCGGTGCTGCTGAGCTGCTTCGACCCGGTGCGGCGCGAGGTGGGACGGCTGACGCTGGAAAAGCTCGTCCTGGACGGGCGCATTCACCCGCAGCGCATCGAGGAGATCTACGAGCGCAGCAAGAGCGACGTCGAGCAGCTGTGCGTCCGGGCCGGGGAGGACGCGCTGGTCGAGCTGGGGATCACCGAGATGCATCCCGAGCTGATCGCGCTGCTCGGCCAGCTGCGCTACCGGACGTCCTACGGGCAGAACGTCCTCAAGCATCTGATCGAGTCCGCGCATCTGGCCGGGGTGATGGCGAGCGAGCTGCGGCTCCCGGCCGAGCAGGCCAAGCGCTGCACGCTGCTGCACGACATCGGCAAGGCGCTCACGCACGAGGTCGAGGGCAGCCACGCGCTGATCGGCGCGGAGATCGCGCGGCGGTACGGCGAGCACGAGGACGTCGTGCACGCGATCGAGGCGCACCACAACGAGGTCGAGGTCAGGACGGTCGAGGCCGTCCTGACGCAGGCCGCCGACGCGATCAGCGGCAGCCGCCCCGGCGCGCGCCGGGAGTCGCTGGAGGCCTACGTCAAGCGGCTCGAACGGCTGGAGGAGATCGCGCGCGACCGGCACGAGGGCGTCGAGAAGGTCTTCGCGATGCAGGCCGGACGTGAGATCCGCGTCATGGTCAAGCCGGACGCGGTCGACGACATCCAGGCCCAGGTGATCGCCCGCGACATCGCCAAGCAGGTCGAGGACGAGCTCACCTACCCGGGACAGATCCGCGTCACGGTAGTCCGGGAGTCCCGGGCCACGGAGTTCGCGCGCTGAGTCTGATCATTCACGTGGTGGCGGAATGATCTAGGCGGTAGTTTCGGGCAAATGCATATGGGTCGGATGCGACTGGCGGCCGTGGCCGTCACGTCCACGGGGATCGTCGCCGCGGGAGCCGGAACGGTCTTCTTCTTCCAGGGTTCGGAGCAGACCAGAACGGTGGCGGACATGTCCGCGAGCCAGGAGGTCGGCGCGGCCGAGGCCGGTGCCACCGAGCGCTACTGGACGCCGAAGCGGATGGCCTCGGCCACCCCGCTGACGGGACGGTCCGCGCAGGGCGCCAGAGCCCAAGCCGGACCCACCGCGAAGGCATACGGGGGCATCCCGACACTCGGCGCGCTGTTCTTCAGAAACGGACGCGGTGACCACTACTGCACCGCAAGCGTCGTCCACAGCTACTCCAAGCGCCTCCTGCTGACCGCCGCCCACTGCATCCACGGCGGCAAGGGCGGAGGCTACGGCCGGTACGTCGCGTTCGTCCCTAAGTACGACCGCGGCAAGCGTCCCTACGGCACCTGGGCGGCCTCCAAGCTCTTCGTCGACCGCCGCTGGATCGCCCAGAGCGATCCCGACCTCGACTTCGGCTACGTCGCGCTCAAGCCCGTCCGGAACCGCCGGATCGAGAGCGTCGTCGGCGCCAACAAGCTCGCCGTCAACCAGAGCCCCGGACGCTGGACGCACGTCGCCGGATACCCGCACATCCGCCACGACCGCCGCGACCGTCCGATCTACTGCAACGTCAAGACCCGCCGCCACTCCCGCTTCCAACTGCGCATGGACTGCGGCGGCTTCTACGGCGGGACGAGCGGCAGCCCCTGGCTGATCAACTACAGCACACGCACCCAGCGCGGCCTCATCAACGGCGTCCTCGGCGGCCACCAGGGCGGCGGCAACGTCCACTACACCTCGTATTCGCCCTACTTCGACAAGGACGTCTACAACCTCCGAGCCGCCGCCGACAAAGCCTCCCGCTAACCCCGCGCCGACCCGACGTCACCGACCGCTGGGGCAGATCGCCGATCCGTCGTGCCAGCGGGACGGCACCGCGAAAGACGAGATTTCTCCCCGAGTTGAGCGCGTGGCTTGACGCCCATGGGCCAAAGGCGTCCCGGCGCCGCCATGGCGGCGCGAGCGGAAAGGGCTGCTGCCGGGTGTGTCGGGGCAGACGGCGACGGGCCACATCCTGGGGACGTGACCAACGCGTCCCGCCACCCGCTGGAGCGTCCGTAGGCGGGAGCGACTCGTCCTGAGCCCGACGCCGTGGTCATGGCACGGGGGGCATGACCACGGCGGTAAGGGGCTAGGTGGTCAGGTCTATGGGGGCGATTCCCTTGGGGGTGAAGCCCAGGGTTTGGCCGTAGAAGGCCAGTTCGGATTCCAGACAGGTGATGACGGTCTGGGCCCGGCGGAATCCGTGGGATTCGCCCTCGAAGGTCAGGTAGGCGTAGGGGGTCTTCTTCTCGGCCAGGGCGACGGCGAAGCGTTCGGACTGGTCGGCCGGGACGATGGGGTCGTCCAGGCCCTGGAGGAGCAGGACGGGGCAGGCCGTCCGGGCCGCGTTGTTGAGCGGGGAGCGCTCCTCGTAGGCGCGTTCGAATCCGGGGAGGGGGCCGATCAGGCCGAAGAGGTAGTGGGATTCGAAGTCGTGGGTGCCCGCGG
The DNA here is from genome assembly GCF_050946795.1 of Spirillospora sp. CA-294931. Classification (GTDB taxonomy): domain Bacteria; phylum Actinomycetota; class Actinomycetes; order Streptosporangiales; family Streptosporangiaceae; genus Spirillospora. The sequence continues at coordinate 6,548,190 of NZ_CP192006.1, read as the reverse complement.
AGAACGTCTGCAGGTCGCTGATGCCGTAGTAGGACGTCGCGGCCTTGAAGACGGTGGTCTGCGTGGCGGCGGCGAGGGTCGTCCAGCCACCGGCGCTGCCGCCGCGGATGGCGATGCGGGACGGGTCGGCCAGGCCGCCCTCGATGAGGGCCTGGGCGCAGGCGACGGCGTCCTCGACGTCGACGACGCCCCACTGGCGGCGCAGGCGTTCGCGGTAGGCGCGGCCGTAGCCCGTGGAGCCGCCGTAGTTGACGTCGACGACGCCGATGCCGCGGCTGGTGAAGTACGCGCGCTCCAGGTTGAGGGTGCTCGACACCCGGCTCGTGGGGCCGCCGTGGACGAACACCACGTAGGGCGGCAGCTCGCCCGCGGGGGCGGCCGCCTCGGGGTTGGACGGGGGGAAGACCAGGGCGTGGACGGGACGGCCGAAGGGCCCCTCCAGCTGCTCGGCGCGCGGCGAGGGCAGGTAGGCGACGTCGGGGATCTCGGCCAGCTCGCGGCGCAGGCCCTCGACGCGGCCCGTCACGGTGTCGACCCGCACCACCGAAGACGGGACGTCCTCGCCCCCGGCGATGCCGACGATCGTCGTGCCGTCGGCCGAGAGCGCGGTCTGCCAGTTGCTGTAGGGGACCTCGAGGTCGACCAGTTCGAGGGTCTCGGGGTCGTAGACGCCCAGGCGCTGGTCGCCCTCGCCGTGGATGACGGCGAGGCGGCCGTCCTCCAGCAGGGCGTAGGGCATGCCCCCGAGCTGCCACAGCGGCCCGGCGAACTCCTCCTCGGCCGGGTACAGGGCCTGGGGCGACTCCCCGTGGAGGCCGACCTGGTAGATGTTCCACCAGCCGGGCCAGTCGGAGATGACGTAAAGGGCGCTGTCGTCGGCCCAGAGGGGGGCGATGGCCGATTCGGTGAGGCCGCCCTTGACCGTGCGGGGGAGGACGGTGACGCCGTCCTCGATCGCCGCGACGCGCAACTCGGTGCCGTCCCACGGCATACGGGGGTGGTTCCACTGGACCCACGCCAGGTGCCCACCGGACGGGGACGGGACGGGGCTGGCGTAGAACTGGGCCCCGGTGACGAGTTCGCGGATGGCCGAGGCGTCCTCGGCGGCGCTCCCGTCGAGGGGGACGGCGACGATCGCGCGCCGGATGCCCTCGGGGGTGTGGCCCTCGCACACGCACCAGATCTCGGTTGCGTCGGGGGACAGGACGTAGTCGGCGTAGCGCAGTCCACCCGGGACGGCCGGCTCAGGAGTGAGGGGCCGGGGCTTGGGGTCGCTGGGGTCGAGGCGGTGCAGGCGCTGGTCCTCGTAGTTGGAGAACACGAGCGCGTGCCCGTCGCCGGTGCGCACCGGCAGGTAGGAGCGACCCCCGTACTCGTGGACGCGCGTGCGCGCGTCCCAGGGGTCGGTCAGCAGCTCGGTGCGATGCCCGCCCTGGAGGTGGACGACCGTGGTCCGTCCGCCTTCCTCGGGCCGGCTCTCCTGCCACCAGACATCATTGCCGGACACGGTGGGGAAGCTGAGGCGCAGCCGGGCGCGAGCGACGTCGGCCGCGGATATCGGGGAGGGCCAGGAGCCGTAGGGGAGGGTCGCACGAGCGGTCATAACAGGAATCGTCCCGCATACGGGGATCGGTTGGGGCCATGACTCGGCCATTGAAGCCGGAAAGATTCCGGCTGATCACCTGGGCGGACTCACAGCCCGGCGGCGATGGCCAGAGGTGGTCTTCCCGAGTCGCCCAGGAGCCTGCCGATCTCACGGACCGCCACGCGTCCCGCGCGGTTGGCCCCGATCGTGCTGGCGGACGGTCCGTAACCGAGCAGATGGACGCGCGGGTCGCCGGCCACGGCCGTCCCGTCCATCGCGATCCCGCCGCCCGCGCCGCGCAGCCGCAGCGGCGCCAGATGGTCCAGCACGGCCCTGAACCCGGTGGCCCACAGGATCGCGTCGGCGTCGAAGCGGGTCCCGTCGTCCCAGACGGCGCCGCGCTCGTCGAGCCGAGCGAACATCGCAAGCCGCCGCAGGACGCCCTTGTCGCGCGCCTCACGCACGTCGTCGGTGAGCACCAGCCCGGTGGCGCTGACGACGCTGGCGGGCGGCAGCCCCCGCCGCACCCGCTCGGCGACCCGGGCGACGGCGTCACGTCCGCGCTGCTCGTCGAACGGCCCCTCGACCCACACCGGAGGGCGCCGCGTCACCCAGGCGGTCTCCGCGGCCACCTCAGCGATCTCCATGAGCGCCTGGACGCCCGAGGCCCCGCCCCCGACGACGATCACGCGCTTGCCGGCGAACTCGTCCGGCCCCCGGTACCCGGCGGTGTGCACCTGGCGTCCCCGGAACGTCTCCATCCCCGGGTAGTAGGGCCAGAACGGCTTGTCCCACGTCCCCGTGGCGTTGATGAGCGCGCGCGCCGTGTAGTCGCCCTCGGACGTCTCCACGAGCAGCCGCCCGTCGCCCGCCTCGCGCACCGCCGTGACATCCACCGGACGCCGCACATCGAGCGCGAACTCCCGCTCGTACCGGGCGAAGTACTCCGCCACCACCTCCGACGCCGGACGGGACGCGTCCCGCTCACCCAGAGCCATCCCCGGCAGATCATGAATCCCGTGGGCCGCTCCCAGAGTCAACGTCGGCCACCGAAACTGCCAGGCCCCACCCGCCCCCGGGGCATGGTCGAACATGACGAACCCAAGCCCCGCCCTACGCAACGAGTACCCGGCCGACAACCCCGCCTGCCCGGCCCCCACCACCGCAACATCCACGTCGTACGTCACGTCCACCCAAAACCCCAAGGGGCGCCGCCGGATTCCCGACGACGCCCCCAGAGGCGATGAACGAAGCTAAGCTCCGCCGCCCGTGTTCTCACCGGTCGCCATGCCGGTGGCGGACATGCCCGGTGCCGGAGGAGCCCCGATGCCGGGACCCATGGCCGGGACGGACGTCTTCTTGCTGCGGCGCGAGCGCTTCTCCAGCCAGGTGGCCAGGTAACCGAGCGCCATGTTGATGACGATGTAGATCACCATCAGGACCACGGCGGACGCCAGGACGTTGCCGTACTTGGTCTTCAGCTGGTTGAAGCCCGCGTTCAGCAGGTCTTCGTAGGCGATGATCGAGCCGAGCGCCGAGTCCTTCAGCAGGACGACGAGCTGCGCGATGATCGCGGGCATCATGACCGTGGTGGCCTGCGGGACCAGGATCAGCCGCATGACGCCGCCCTTGCGCAGGCCGATGGCGTACGCCGCCTCGGACTGGCCCTTGGGAAGCGACAGGATGCCCGCCCGGAAGACCTCCGCCAGCACCGAGCCGTTGTAGAGCATCAGGCCGATGACCACGGCCACGAACGCGGTGATCTCGGGGATCTCGCGATTCAGCGCGTTGGCGATGGTCGGCGGGCCGGAGAAGATGAAGAAGATCAGGATGAGCAGCGGGATCGCGCGGAAGAACTCGACGACCGCCGCCGACGGGATCCTGATCCACCGGTGGTCGGACAGCCGTCCCAGGCCGAAGATCACGCCGAACAGCAGCGCGAGCACCGAACCGAGCAGCGCGGCCTTCAGAGTGCCGACCAGACCCGGGATGATGAAGGTCGTCCACGTGTCGCCCTTGAGGAAGGGGTCCCAGAGCTTGGCCTGGAACTGGTTCTCCTTGTCGAGCCGCGCGTAGATCACGTAGGCGATGGCAAGGAAGATCGCGACCGCGATCGCGGTGAGGATGTGGTTGCGCACCCGCGCGCGCGGGCCCGGGGCGTCGAAGAGAACCGACGGTTCCTGGACCTTAGGCGGACGCTTCTTCTTGGGCGTGACGTCGGTCGTCGTCATCGGGCCACCGCCATTCGCTTGGACAGCCAGCCGAAGAAGAAGCCCATCGGCAGCGTGAGGAACATGAAGCCCACCGCGAAGGCGATGAAGATCGGCAGCGTGGCGCCGTAGTCGTCGAACATCTGCTTCATCTCACTGGCCGCTTCGGCGTAGCTGGCGACCAGGACGACCGTGGTGTTCTTGGTCATCGCGATCGCGATGCTGCCGAGCGGGGCGATCACCGCGCGGAAGGCCTGCGGAAGGATGATCAAACGGAGCGACTGGGTGAACGTCAGCCCGATCGCGCGGGCCGCCTCGGCCTGCCCCAGGGGAACGGTGTTGATTCCCGAGCGGAGGGCTTCGCAGACGAAGGCGGCCGTGTACGCCGCCAGCCCGAAGACCGCGAGCCAGTAGTAGTTGACCGTGGACTGACCCGAGAGCTTGATGTGGAGCGTGTCGCTCAGGCCCAGGGCGCAGAACGCCAGGACCAGGGTGAGCGGTGTGTTGCGGAAGACGTTCACGTAGATCGTCCCCGCCGCACGCAGGACCGGGGTGGGGGCCACCCGCATCCCCGCGAGGATGGTCCCGAGGATCAGCGCCAGTACTCCGGTGGTCACCGACAGGCGAATGGTCGCCCAGAAAGATTTGAAGATCTTGTCGGAGTTGTCGAAGACCGGCGTGAAATCAAAAAGTACGTCCCAATTCATTGAGCTCCACCATCTCGAACCAGGACCGGTGGGCCCTGGGAGGGGCCCACCGGTTCTACAGGTCCAACGTCACGGTCAGCTGCAGCCCTCGGCCTGCGGCTGGTTGGCGTCGAAGGGGAGGTTGGCCTTACCGAACCACTTGTCCCACGCCGTCTTCATGGTGCCGTCCTTGTACAGGTCCGCGATGGCCTTGTTGACGGCCTCGCAGCCCTTGGTGTCGCCCTTCTTGATCCCGACGCCGTACTTCTCGTCGGTGAACGGGGCGTTGACGACCTTCACCGACGAGCCCTCGCGGCCCGCGTAGCCCGCCAGGATGGTGGCGTCGGTGGAGACGACGTCGACCGCGCCGCCCTTGAGCTTGGTGATGCAGTCGTCATAGCCCTGGGCCGGGACGGTCTCCATCTGGACCTTCTGGCTGAGCTTGTTGGTGCCGTCGGTGATGTTCTTCCACGAGTTGGAACCCGACACCGCGCAGAGCTTCTTGCCCTTCAGGGACGCCAGGTCCTTGATGGAGCTGTCGTCGGCCCGCACCATGATGTCCTGGTGGGTCACGATGTAGGGGCCGCCGAAGGTGACCTTCGGCTTGCGCGCGGCGGTGATCGAGTAGGTCGCGATGACCATGTCGACGGTGCCGTTGGCGATGAACGACTCGCGGTTGGCCGACTTGGCCTCCTTGAACGTGACGTTCTTCTCGTCCACGCCCATCTTCTTGGCGATGGCCTTGGCGACGTCGACGTCGAAGCCCTCGGCGCCCGAACCGGACTTCAGCCCGAGGCCGGGCTGGTCGTACTTCACACCGACGATCAGCTTGTCCTTGTCGGCGATGGTGTCGTCTTTCTTCTCGCTACAGCCGGCGAGCGTCATCGACGCGACGGCCACAGCCGCCAGCGCGACCCCGTAATTGCGTACACGCATGCTGTACTACCTCTGCTTTCCTGCCGGAGCCACGCGGCTCAGTGCGTGAGGATCTTGGAAAGGAAGTCCTTGGCGCGCTCGGTGCGCGCGTTGGTGAAGAACTCGTCGGGAGTCGACTCCTCGACGATCTGCCCGTCGGCCATGAAGACGACCTTCTGAGCTGCCCGGCGGGCGAATCCCATCTCGTGGGTGACCACGATCATGGTCATACCGTCGTGGGCGAGGCTCGTCATGACGTCGAGCACTTCCTTGACCATTTCAGGGTCCAGAGCCGAGGTGGGCTCGTCGAAGAGCATCACCTTGGGCTTCATGGCCAGGGCGCGCGCGATGGCCGCACGCTGCTGCTGGCCTCCCGAAAGCTGAGCGGGGTACTTCTGGGCCTGTGAGCCGATGCCGACCCGGTCGAGCAGTTCCATGGCGTGCTTCTCGGCCTCTTGCTTGCCCACCTTGCGAACCTTGACCGGCCCCAGAGTGACGTTCTCGAGGATCGTCTTGTGGGCGAACAGGTTGAAGGACTGGAAGACCATGCCCACGTCCGAGCGGAGGCGGGCCAGGTCTTTGCCCTCCTCGGGGAGCTTCTTGCCGTCGACCAGGATCGTGCCGTCGTTGATCGGCTCGAGCCTGTTGATCGACCTGCAGAGTGTGGACTTGCCGCCACCGGAAGGGCCGATCACCACGACGACCTCACCGCGCTGGATGGTGAGATTGATGTCCTTGAGAACGTGCAGTTCACCGAAGTACTTGTTGACGTTCTCAAGCACGACGAGGGGCCCGCCACCCGCGGGCACATCGTCAGCAGGCGCCTTGTCGATGTCCGTCATGGGCCCGGACTTTACGGCATCTTGAGTGCGTGGCAAGGCACCGCGCGGTACCGATCCGATCACGGATGCGCACGTCGCGGGGCCCTCGGGGCACGGCTGCGTCCGCGGGCCGGGCTCTATGATCGCACGCGATGCTCCGCCCCGCCGCGTACCCTTGGTTCCTGTCATGAGTGCGCCCACAGAGACTCGCCCCCGTACGTATGAGATTCGTACCTACGGGTGCCAGATGAATGTCCACGACTCCGAGCGGCTGTCCGGTCTCCTGGAGGCGGCCGGTTATGTCCGCGCGGGGGATTCCGAGCCTGACGTGGTGGTTTTCAACACCTGCGCCGTCCGGGAGAACGCCGACAACCGCCTTTACGGCAATCTCGGCCATTTGCGTCCCGTAAAGGACGGCCACCCGGGAATGCAGATCGCGGTGGGGGGCTGCCTGGCGCAGAAGGACCGCGACACGATCGTCAAGCGGGCGCCGTGGGTGGACGTCGTCTTCGGCACCCACAACATCGGTTCGCTCCCGGTGCTGCTGGAGCGTTCGCGGGTCCGGGACGAGGCGCAGGTCGAGATCGAAGAGTCGCTGGTGACCTTCCCCTCGACGCTTCCGACCCGCCGCGAGTCGCCCTACGCGGCCTGGGTGTCGATCTCGGTGGGCTGCAACAACACCTGCACGTTCTGCATCGTCCCGGCGCTGCGGGGCAAGGAGCGCGACCGCCGTCCGGGCGAGATCCTGGCCGAGGTCGAGGCGCTGGTCGCCGACGGCGTCATGGAGATCACGCTCCTGGGGCAGAACGTGAACGCCTATGGCAGCGGCTTCGGGTCGCTGGCGTCCGCCCCGGACGAGGTGCGCGCGATGACCTCGGGCGGGCAGTCGGCCTTCGCGGGGCTGCTTCGGGCCTGCGGGGGAGTGGAGGGGCTGGAGCGGGTGCGCTTCACCTCGCCCCATCCCAAGGACTTCACCGACGACGTGATCGCGGCGATGGCCGAGACGCCGAACGTGATGCCCTCGCTGCACATGCCGCTCCAGTCGGGGGCCGACCCGGTCCTGAAGGCGATGCGCCGGTCGTACCGGCAGGAGCGCTTCCTCGGGATCATCGACAAGGTCAGGGCCGCGATCCCAGACGCCGCGATCACCACCGACATCATCGTGGGCTTCCCCGGGGAGACCGACGACGATTTCGAGCAGACCCTGCACGTGGTGCGCGAGGCCCGGTTCGCCAGCGCGTTCACGTTCCAGTACTCCAAGCGTCCGGGCACCCCGGCCGCCACGATGGACGGCCAGGTGCCCAAGGCGGTCGTCCAGGAGCGCTATGAGCGGCTGGTGGCGCTCCAGGAGGAGATCTCCTGGGCCGAGAACAAGAAGCAGCTGGGCCGCACGCTGGAGGTGCTGGTCGCCGAGGGTGAGGGCCGCAAGGACAACGCCACGCGGCGCCTTTCGGGGCGCGCGCCCGACAACCGGCTGGTGCACTTCCAGGTGCCGGACGAGCCCGTCCGCCCCGGGGACACGGTCACGGTCGAGGTGACGTACGCGGCGCCGCACCACCTGGTGGCCGACAAGGCGGGACGCGTCCGCCGCACCCGGGCGGGCGACGCGTGGGAGGCCCGGCAGGGCGAGGCGCCGCAGGGGGTGTCGCTGGGGATGCCGTCCATCGGACGTCCTGAGGCGGCCCCCGTCGCGTCCGGCTGCTCCGCCCACTCCTGATGCTGGTCTCCGCGGCGGTCTGCCCGCATCCGCCGCTGCTGGTGCCCGAGGTCGCGGGCGAGGCGGCGTCCGAGCTGGACGGCCTGCGCGCCGCGTGCGCCGAGGCGGTCCGCCGTCTGGGCGACGCGGACGTGGTGGTCGTCGTCGGAGGTGCGGACGAGACCCGCGCCTACGGCCCCGGGGCGACGGGGACCCTGAAGCCCTACGGGCTCGACCGGCGATTCGGCCCCGAAGGCGGCGAGCCGCTCCCGCTTTCGCTGACGATCGGGTGCTGGCTCCTGCGGGACTTGGCCGGAACGCACGTCCGCTACCAGTCGGTGGCGTTCGGCGCGGCCCCCGAGGAATGCCTCGGGCTAGGACGCGCCCTGGCGGACTCGGCCGGACGGGTCGCGCTGCTGGTCATGGGTGACGGCACGGCGTGCCTGTCCCAGAAGGCGCCCGGCTATCTCGACGAGCGCGCCGAGGCGTTCGACGCCGAGGTCGCCAAGGCGCTCGGGCATGCCGACGCCGCCGCGCTGGCCGCGCTGAGCCCGGAGCTGTCCGGGGAACTCCAGGCGGCCGGGCGGGCGGCTTGGCAGGTGCTGGCGGGCGCCGTCACGGCGCCGGGCGCGGGGCCGTTCGGGGCCGAGCCGCTGGCTCACGAAGCTCCGTACGGCGTCGGATACCACGTCGCGAGCTGGCTGCACGCCCCGACGGCCCCCGTGCGTCACATGCCGGGCTGACCGCCGCCGGGCTGACCGCCCCGGTTCTCGCGGTCGATGTACTCGTTGGCCTTGTCCTGGGCCTTGTCGACCTTGTCGGCGTACTTGCCGCCGGTCCTCTGGTCGAGCATGTCGCCGCCCTTGTCGACGCCCTTCTTGGCCTTGTCGCCGTGCTGGCCGAGCATGCCCTTGACCTTGTCGACGATGGACATACGGTCCCCCCGATGCCTGTCTGTTCGACGCCGTCCGAAACCCGTCCGGCGCCCGTACATGGGGACCCATACCCAGATTGTTGCCAGAATTAAGCCTGTGACCTTTAGAGACGTGATCGCGGTCGTCGGGCCCACCGCGGCGGGCAAGTCGGATCTGGCCGTGGAACTGGCCCTGCGGCTGGACGGCGAGGCGATCAACGCCGACTCGATGCAGCTGTATCGGGGCATGGACGTCGGCACCGCCAAGCTCGCCCCCGCCGAGATGCGCGGCGTCCCGCACCACCTCCTGGACGTGTGGGACGTGACCGTCACCGCGAGCGTGGCGGAGTACCAGCGCCTGAGCGACGCGACGATCGCCGACATACGGGGACGCGGCCGTCTGCCCGTCCTGGTGGGCGGTTCGGGCCTGTACGTGCGGGCGGCGCTCGACCATCTGGAGTTCCCGGGGACCGATCCCGAGGTGCGGGCCAGACTGGAGGCCGAGCTGGACGCGGCGGGCCCCGGCGTCCTGCACGAGCGGCTGCGCGGACTCGACCCGAAGGCGGCGGAGGCGATCCTGCCCAGCAACGGGCGGCGCCTCGTCCGGGCCCTGGAGGTGATCGAGATCTCGGGACGGCCGTTCACCGCCAGCCTCCCCGATCACCGTTACCGGTACGACGCCGTCCAGATCGGCCTGACCGTGCCGCGTCCCGAGCTGGACGAGCGGATCGCGCTGCGCGTCGGCCGGATGTGGGAGGCGGGCCTGGTCGACGAGGTCAGGGAGCTGGAGAAGGCGGGCCTGCGCGACGGCCGGACGGCCGGACGCGCCCTCGGCTACGCCCAGGTCCTGCGTGTCCTGGCGGGGGAGTGGACCGAGGAGCAGGCGCGGCAGGACACGATCAGGACCACCCGGCGCTTCGCCCGGCGCCAGGAGTCGTGGTTCCGCCGCGACCCCCGCGTCCACTGGCTGCCCTATGACGACCCTGACCTGGTCGGGCGCGCGCTGGCAATATCATCGGACCATGCGGTTCATTAAGGGGCACGGCACCGAGAACGACTTTGTGATCCTGCCCGATCCGGACGGCGCCCTCGACCTCGCCCCGGAGACCGTCGCCCGGCTGTGCGACCGCCGCGCCGGAATCGGCGCCGACGGCGTGCTGCGCGTCGTCCGCACCAAGGCCCTCGACGCCGCCACGCTCGCCGCCCTGATGGCCGAGAGCGCACCCGCGAACGGCTCCTCGTCCGCCGAAGCGCCGCAGAGCGCCCCGTCCCCGGGTGCCACGTCGCCCGGCGACCCCTCGCTGGGGGGCGCGTCGTCGGGCGGCACCTCGCCAGGCGGTGGACTGCTGGGCAATTCGCCGGTCGGTGAGGCCGAATGGTTCATGGACTACCGCAACGCCGACGGCAGCGTCGCCGAGATGTGCGGGAACGGCGTGCGGGTCTTCGCGCGCTACCTGGTGGACGCCGGGCTCGCCGCCCCCGGGGAATGGGATCTGGCGACCCGGGCCGGGCTTCGGCGGGTGACGCTGGGCGCGTCCGGCGACGTCAGCGTCGACATGGGCCCGGCCCAGTACCTCGGGACGGGCGAGGCGCGGCTGGCCGGACGCTCCTTCGACGGCAAGCGCGTCTCCATGGGCAACCCGCATCTGGCCTGCCCGGTCGCCGAGCCGGTCCGCGGCCTCGACCTGACCCGCGCCCCCGAATTCGACCCGCAGGTCTACCCCGACGGCGTCAACGTCGAGTTCTTCCGCACCGTGGGCGACCACCACGTCGAGATGCGGGTGTTCGAACGCGGCTCGGGCGAGACCCGCTCCTGCGGCACCGGCACCGTCGCGGTGGCGGTCGCCGCGGCCCTCGGCTCGTCCGCGCAGGGCGCGCCGCCCCGGGGCGAATGGACGGTCGACGTCCCGGGTGGCCGCGTCACGGTCACGCTCGACGGCCGCACCAGCCACCTGAAGGGCCCGGCCGTGCTGGTCGCGGAGGGCGACCTGCGCGACGACTGGCTGCTCGCCTGAGCGCGGAGCCGGTGATTGGACGTTCCCGGCGAGGTCGGGACGTCGGTCCCTGACCGGCGGGACGACGGGCCGCCTAACTTCGTTGATGCACACCCTCTGGTGGAATGGCGACGTTCGGTTCGGGTTGGGAGCCCCGAACCGGCCGGAGCCCGAGGGCCGGCGGTGACTCTCATGGCGGGGGGCTTACCGCTGGCCCTCCCACAGGGTGTGCGACCTCTTTAAGGCACTAGTTGACGTTGCCGGTGACGGGGAGACGGGCGCGCACCACGGTGCCGCCCTCGGGGCCGGGGCCCACGGTGCACGATCCGCCCAGTTCGGCCGCGCGTTCGCGCATCGACGAGAGCCCCACCCCGGAGCGGATGTCGGGCGGCATGCCCACACCGTCGTCGCCCACCGTCACGCTCAGCTCCTCGGTCAGGTAGAGGCTGACGATCGCGGCGTTGGCCTTGGAGTGCCGGTGCACGTTGGTCAGGGCCTCCTGGACGATGCGGTAGGCCGCGACCTCGGCGGCGGCGGGCAACTGGGTCAGGTCGCCCTCCACCACGACGTCGACGCGCGGGCCGTCGCCGGTGGCGACGACGCCGCCCAGGGCGCGGATGGCCCCGGCGAGGCCGAGGTCGTCCAGCGCGGGCGGCCGCAGGTCGTAGACCAGCTCGCGGATGTCGCCGATGGTGCGGCCCATCATGCTGCGCAGGTTCTCCAGCAGCGCGTCCACGGCCTCGGGGTCCTTGCGCAGGGTGATGCGCGCGGCGTCCACGGTCATCGCGAGGCTGGCCAGGGTGGGGCCGAGCCCGTCGTGCAGGTCGCGGCGCAGACGGCGCCGCTCCTCCTCGCGCATGCGCAAGATCCGCGCCCGCGAGCGCTGGACGTCGGCCGCCAGCCGGGCCGCGCCCGCGAGTTCGGCCAGGTCGCGGGCCAGGATCGAGGTCAGCCTGGCGTCGGGACGGCGCCCGACGCCGAAGCGAAGCCGTCCCACCGGCTCGCCGTGCCAGACCAGCGGGACGACCCGCCGCGGCCGCTCGTCGGGCACGCCCGACTCGGCCGTCGCGACCACCCGGCCCTCCCGGTCGAAGATCTCGATCATGACCCAGGCGGCGCGGAGCGCCTCGCGGACCGTCGAGGCGGCGGTGGCGGCGGCGATGTCGGGCGCGGACGAGCTCTGGAGCCGCTGTTGCAGGCGGTCGGCCAGCCGGTACGGGTCGCGTTCACCGTGCATCACGCGGTCGATGGCGCGCTGGAGGGTGCGCCGGGCCGGGACGAACGCCGCCCCGATCGCGACGGCACCGGCCGGCCGCCCGTCGAACGGGGTGACCAGCTCCACCAGTCCCGCGACCGTGACGTAGGCGACGGCAAGGACTCCGGCGACGCCGAGGTAGACCAGGGTGCGATTGAGCACGACTTCGATCTCGTAAAGGCGGAACTTCGTGATGGCGATGACGATACCGACCGGGACGGCCGTAATGGCGACGTCCCGGAGAGTGTTGACCAGATCGAGTGAATCGCCGGAGAAAAGCAACACTTGTGCCGGAACGAGGGCATACATCGCCCAGGCGATCTGCCGTCGCGTATCGGGGGAGGCGGACCGGACGCTCGACCCCACCGAGAACAGCGTCGCCGCGAGCGTGACGACCAGAATGGCGTTGACCTGCCAGGGGAGGGCGTCCAGCGGGTAGATCCAGGTGCCCTCGCCCGGCCGGGCCTCCGGCGCCAGGCTGAACCGCAGGCACACGATCGCCGGGACGGACGCCGCCAGCCCCAGTGCCCAGCGCTGCCGGGGGCCTGCCGTCCGGGCACCCGGGAGCGACAGCGGCAGGACGAAGGCGATCAGCGAGAAGTCCAGCGCCCAGGCCCAGCGGCCGAGCCACTCGACGGCCGAGGCGCCCGGCCGGTCGTGCAACTCGAGCCAGGGGCCCAGGTGCAGGGAGAGCAGCGATAGCGCGGCCGTGGCGCCCACCGTGGCCATGAGTGGCCCCGTCCACGGCGAGGGCCCGCGCCGCGCGAGCACATAGGCCGCCGCGCCGAACGCGAGCGCGGCGACGCCCTCGGGATGCCAAAGCGGCTGCCTGAGGCGCTCGGGAAGCTCGAACCGGAGCACGATCGCGGCCGCCATGGTCGAGTACGTCGCCACCAGCGCGATCAGGGCCACCGGCAGGGCGACCCGGGCCGCGCTCCGGCCGTGTTCCACAGAGACCATGGCTCTCCCGTCTTGGTAACGGAATATTAAAACGCACACTGGTCTATGTCCTGACCTGGAAAGGGCGGCCGCCTCAGGACATCGGGACTCCCGTCGCCCCACACTCTTTGGGTGCTCGCCCGGGAGGGACGCCGCCGTGAACACGACCGGAACGGCGCCGCGAGCGGACCGGACACGCTGCGGAGCAGGGAGAGGAAGGCGATGTGCGAGAGGTGATCACAACGCTGCCGGAACCCGCGGACGGCGGTCGTCGAACCCCTACAGGGGCGGGTTCGGGACATCGCCACGTGGAACGTTTCGAAGCAGAGGCCCGCTCTCGGGGGAGGGCGGCGACCCGTCCAGAACGCGGCCGAGACTCCCGCCCTAGCCGCGCCACCGGCCCTAGCCGCGCCACCGACCCCGGCCGCGCCATCGGCCCCGGCCCCGGCCGCGCCACCGGCCCCGGCCGCGACGCCCGCTCCGGCCGTGACGCGGCGTCCGGCCCGAGATCCGGTCGAGGCACCCGCTGCCCATGGAGCTCCGCCCTGCGGTAGGCCCGCGGAGACAAGGGGCCCGCCCGGCCCAAGTGAGGCGTGCGGCTGTGGGTCCCGCGTCATGGGGTGGGGTCAGGTGGCGGAGTGGACGGTGAGCATCGTCTCGCGTCCGATGGCGCGCATGCCGCGGGTGATCTCGGCGGGGGTCAGGTCGCCGAGCAGGACGTACTGGAGCAGGCAGCCGGGCATCATGCCGAAGACGGCCTTTCCGGCGGCGACGGTGTCGGTGTCGGCGGGGAGGCGTCCGGCCTCGACCAGGCGTCCGACGTAGGCGATCAGCAGCGCCCGTACGTGCTCGAAGTTCTCCTGGACGTAGTGGCCGAGCTCGCTGTCGTACATGGCCAGGGCCCAGGCCTGGGGGGCGAGTCGCGCGGGCCCTTCCGGCCCGGCCAGGACGACGATACGCTCGACAATGGCCTCGATCAGGCTGTCGAGCGGCGGGACGGGGTCGGTGTAGACCAGGTCGCTGAGGAACGCGTACAGCTCGTCGACCACGGTCGCGATGATGGCTTCGATGATCTCGTTCTTGCTCTTGAAGTATCGGTAGACGGCCCCGGCCGACAGGCCGGACTCGGTGAAGATGTCCTGCATCGAGGTCTCGTGGATACTGCGGCGGATGAAACAGGCCCGGGCGGCGTCCAGGATCTGGTGCCTGCGCCGCTCCAGGTGCTCTTCACTGACTCTGGGCATACTCGCAAATATAAAACGAACGTCCGTTCTTGACAACTCGACCCGCTGCGGTGGATCGTGTGGGCATCAAGGAAAACGGACATCCGATTTGGGAGTGCTCATGAGCTTCTCCGCCGATCCCCGGCCCCCCGACCCGCGGCGCTGGCTGGCCCTGGTTTTCATCGGCCTGGCCCAGTTGATGATCGTCCTGGACGTCACGATCGTGAACATCGCCCTCCCGTCCCTCCAGACCGATCTCGGGATCAGCGACGGTGACCGGCAGTGGGTCATCACCGGGTACACGCTGGCCTTCGGCAGCCTGCTCTTCCTGGGCGGGCGCATCGCCGACTACACCGGACGCAAGCGCGCCTTCCTCATCGCGCTGATCGGCTTCGCGGCCGCCTCGGCGCTGGGCGGCATGGCGGGGAACTTCGAGCTGCTGCTCGCCTCCCGCGTCCTGCAGGGCCTGTTCGGGGCGCTGCTGGCGCCGGCGACGCTGTCGCTGATCGCGGTCACGTTCACCGACGGCCGTGAGCGCGCCAAGGCGTTCGGGATCTTCGGCGCGATCGCGGCCGGTGGCGGCGCCATCGGGCTGATCCTCGGGGGAGCGCTCACCGACTACCTCGACTGGCGCTGGTGCCTGTACGTCAACATCCCCGTCGCGCTCGTGGCGGCCGTGGGCGGTTACCTGGTGCTGAGCGACGCCCGTCCCGAAGGGCACGCGCGCTTCGACTTCCTCGGCGTGCTGCTGGTCAGCGGCGGGCTGGTCTCGATCGTGTACGCGTGCAGCGAGGCCGAGTCGGAGGGCTGGGGCTCCACGCTGGTGGTCGGGCTGTTCGCCATCGGGGCGGCGCTGCTCGCGGCGTTCGTCGCGGTCGAGTCGAAGATCTCGCAGCCCCTGCTGCCCCTCCGGGTGCTGGCGAGCCGTACCCGGGGCGGCGCCTACCTGGCGGTGGCCGTGGCAGTCGTGGGCCTGTTCGGCGCCTTCCTCTTCAACACCTACTACATGCAGGTCGTCCTCGGGTACTCGCCGGTGAAGACCGGCGTCGCGTTCCTTCCGATGAGCGTGGCGGTGCTCGTCGCGGCGGGCGGGATCTCCTCGCGGCTCATGTTGAAGCTCCCCCCGCGCCTGCTGATCGTCCCCGGCCTGCTCTTCGGCGCGGCCGGGATGGCCTGGACGGCCACCCTGGAGGCCACCACCGGCTACGCCCAGGGCGTCATGACCGCCCAGCTGCTGCTCGGGTTCGGGATGGGCCTGATCATGCCGGTGGCCATGGACTACTCCACCTACGGCATCGCCCCGGAGGACGCGGGCGTCGCCTCGGCGGGCGTCAACACCTCCCAGCAGGTCGGCGGCTCGATCGGGACCGCCCTGCTCAACACCATCGCCGCCAGCGCCGCCGCCGACTACCTGGTGAGCCACCCCAAGAGCCCGACGCTCGCCAAGGAGGCCATGACCGAGGGCTTCGGCACCGCGGGCTCCTGGGCCGCCGCGATCATGCTCGTCGGTGCCGTGGTCGTGGCCCTGCTGATGAACACGCCCCGTCCCGCGCGGAACGCGGACAAGTCCGCCGCCGTCCCCGCGCCCGCCCACCTCTGAACCGCCCGGCCCGTCAAGCCCCGAGCCCAACGGGCCCGGGGCTTGACGGTGTGCGTCATCGCCCGATCAGGGTTCGAACGTCCACTGGCTGGTCCAGTAGGTGCTCGGGACGTCGCCGTGCTGGACGAAGCCCGTGCGCTGTTCCGTGTGCAGGAAATGGGTGTTCTTCCAGCGGTTCTGCAATCTGGTGCGGCCGTCGGTCGTGGACTCCTTCCACTGGGCGCTCCAGTAGGTGGTGGGGACGGTCGTGACCTCGGCGGTGCCGGTGAGGTTCTCGATGTTGAGGTAGCCGCCGGTGGCGCGGTTCTTGTAACGGACGTAGCCGTCGGAGGTCGTTTCCCTGGCCCATTGCGCGTTCTGCTGGGTCGCCGGGACGGCGCCGCAGCGGACCTTGCCCCCGTCGGCGTACATGTACTGGCCGGTCTGCCGGTTCTTGATGCGCTGGTAGGGCTCGGGATAGCCGCCGTTCTTCTTGTAGACGCGGACGTAGTCGACGTTCCAGGTCTTGGGCCAGACGTCGTTGTGCTGCCCGGAGCCGGCGTCGGTGTAGATGCCGAGGATCATGCCCATGGGCATGTTGGGGGCGTCGTCGATGGTCCGGTAGAGCTGTCCGTCGTAGTAGAACTTCAGCTGGGTGGGCGTCCACTCCATGCCGTAGTTGTGGAACTCCTTGGTGGGCTCGCCGCTTGGGACGGCCTGGTCGGACGAGTACCAGGAGCCGAGGAAGTTCGGGTCGCCCCAGCCGTAGCCCGCGATGCGCCAGTTGGCGGGCCTGCTGAAGAACGTCTCGATCATGTCGATCTCGGGATTGGCCGAGGCGCTGCTGGTGTCGTCGGTGCCGACCAGCCAGAACGCCTGGTGGCCGCCGCCGCCGACGTTCGCCATCTTGGCGCGTACCTCGAAGTACCCGTACTTGGTGGTGTACCCGTTGAAGTCCGGCTCGTGGTGGTCGTTGGGCATGGACGCGTTGAACTTGTGCCACCAGTCCTTGTTGTAGGACTGGATGCTGGAGATCTTGACGGTCGAGTCCCACTTGGCGTTCCAGGCGGGGGTGTCGGCGTCGAGACGCTCGGTGAGGACGCCGTCGGCGACGGTGTAGCGCGCCTTGGCGTTCTCCGGGGTGGACGTCCAGTGCGGCAGGTACTTGGGGAGCCACTTGCTCTGGTCGAGGCTCGTCCCGTTGAACTCTTCCTGGAAGTCCAGGGTGTAGCCGTCCTTGGACGGCGGGTTGGGCGGGGGTTCGGCGGCCGAGGCCGGCACGGCCGCCGGGATCGGTGCGAGGAGTGAGGCGGACAGCAGCAGCCCTGTCAGGGCCGCCCGGAATCGGCGTGGCATGCCGGGTCCCTTTCTCTTGTGGTGACCGATCAGCCTTTGAGGGCGCCTTCGAGCATTCCCCGGACGAAATGGCGCTGGGTGAGCAGGTAGACCAGGACGACCGGTGTGATGATGATCACCGTTCCGGCGGAGAGCAGGGGGACGTTCATCCCGTGTTCCTGGATGAAGCGGCCGAGGCCCGCGGGCGCGGTGCGCCTGGCCGGGTCCTGGATGAGGATGAGGGCGAGCAGGAACTGGTTCCAGGACCACATGAAGTAGAGCAGGACCAGCGTCGCGACCGCGGGACGGACGGTGGGGAAGACGACCCGCCAGAGGATCTGCCAGTTCGTGGCGCCGTCCAGTTGGGCCGCCTCGACCAGGGACCGGGGGGTGGCGGCGAACGCCGCGCGCATCCAGAAGACGCCGAACGGCATGAACAGGCCGATCAGCGGCAGGATGAGCGCCCAGTGGGTGTTGACCAGGCCGACCGAGCGCATGTTGTAGTAGAGCGGGATCACGGCCGCCTCGACGGGCAGCGTGAGCCCGAGCAGGAAGAACGCCAGGATCGCGTTGGCTCCGGCCGGGCGCAGGACCGCCAGCGCGTATCCGGCCATCACCGCCAGCAGCACCGAGACCGGAACCACGACGGCGCCGACGAAGGCGCTCGATCCGACGAGCGAGGCGAAGCCGCCGGTGCTCCACGCCTTGGCGTAGTTCTCCCAGTGCGGTGAGCTCGGCCAGCGCAGCCCGCTCACCGGCTCGCCGGACTCCTGGAGCGAGGCCGACAGGATGCTGAGGAACGGCAGCAGGGTCAGGGCGGCGAAGCCGAGCAGCAGGACCGCGCCCGAGTATCTTTCGAGGCGAGACGTCATGGCTTCTCCCGGGCGAGACGGTTGATGCAGATCACGACCGCGAAGATCAACGCGGAGAGCACCGTCGCCATCGCGCAGGCCGTCCCGACCTGGCCCTCGGTGAAGGCGAGCCGGTAGATCAGGACCCCGGGGACGGTGGTCTGCGTCCCCGGCCCGCCGCCGGTGGTGGCGAACACGACGTCGAAGCTGGCCAGCGCCGCGATCACCGTGATCGTCATCGCGACGGCGATCTCCTGCCGCAGCAGCGGGACGATGAGGGAGAGGAACTCCCGGACCGCCCCGGCGCCGTCCAGCCGGGCCGCCTCGAACAGGCTCACGTCGATCTTCTGCATGCCCGCCAGGAAGAAGACCGTGCACAGACCGGTCATCACCCAGGTGCCGACGAGCCCGACGGCGGGCAGCGCGAGGGTGAAGTCGCCGAGCCACGCGCGCGCCACCGAGCCGAGGCCGACGGCGCGCAGGACCTGGTTGACGGTGCCGTCGTCGGCGTACATCCACCGCCAGGCGATGCCGACCGCGACGAGCGGCACGACCTGCGGGAGGAAGATGATCGTGCGGATGGCGCCCCAGCCGCGTCGGGCGCCCCTCCCGAGCAGGCCCGCCAGGACGAGCCCGATCGCGATCGGGAGGATCGAGTAGAAGACGACGAAGACCGCGGCGTGCACGAGCGCACCCCGGAGTTCGGGGTTCTGGACGACCTCCGCGTAGTTGCTCAGCCCCGTCCAGGTGCCGGGCGTGATCCCGTCCCAGTCGAAGAACGAGAGCCAGGCGGTGTACAGCAGGGGGACGATCGCGAACGCGACGTACATCGCGATCGCGGGAACCAGATAGGTGAAGGCCAGGAGCGCGCGGCGGCGCCGGGCGGCGGCCTGTCGGGTGAACGCCATGGTGGGAACCGGCCGATCAGGAATGGAACTTGGTCCAGGCGGCCTGGACGGCCGTGATGACCGCGTCGGGCGAGGTCTTGCCCCCGATCAGCGACTGGAGGTTGGACGTCAGCGCGGGCTGGACGCCCGGGGCGGCGTTGTTGTAGTAGGCCACGAGCCCGTCGTCCTTGATGACCTTGTCGTAGGCGGCGACGACGTCGGAGACGACGCGTCCCTTGACCGGCTGGACGGCCTTGGTGTCGACCGGGAGCACACCGGACTCGAACTGTGCCCTGGACGCCTCCGGACCGCGGAAGTAGTCGAGGAAGGCGGCTGCGGCGTCCGGGTGCTTGGACTTGGCGGAGACCGCGAACGCGAAGCCGCTGCCGGTGGCGGCGCCCTTTCCACCGGCCTTGACCGGCGGCAGCGTGAAGAACCCGACGTCGGCGCCGAGCTTCTTGTCCAGGGTCGCGGCGTCCCAGTTCCCGTCGAACAGGAACAGTCCCTCGCCCCCGGCGAACTCGGCGACGGCCTTGGGCAGGTCGGCGCCGTTGGCGCCGGAGGGGATGTAGCCCTTGCCGGTCCACTCCTTGAGCTTGGCGAGGCCCTGGCGGGTGCCGGGGGAGTCGAACTTGGAGCCCGGCTTGCCGTAGGCCCAGGCGTTCACCGTCGCGGGGGAGTCGACCTGGTCGGCGATGGCCTGCACGATGAAGGAGGCGTGCCCCTCCAGGTTGCCGAGCTGGATCGGCAGGACGCCCGCCGCCTTGGCCTTGCCCAGCGCCGCCTCGAACTCACCGAGGGACCGGGGCGGCGCGGTCATCCCGATCTTCGCGCCGAGCTTCTTGTTGTAGTAGACGCCGACCAGCGAGCCGCCGCTGGGCAGCGCGTAGAGGCTGCCGGTGCCGAAGGTGCGGCCGTCCTCGCTCACGCGGAACTGGTCCAGCACCGTGCTCGCGAAGGACGACTCCCACTTGTAGGCGTCGGAGTAGCGGCCGAGGTCGAGGACGAGCTTGGCCTTGACGGTCTCGCCGATCTGGTTGAGCAGGGCGATGTCCGGGCCGGTGCCCGAGGCGAGCTGGAGGTTGATGCTCTTGTCGTAGTCCGCGCCGCTGGCGGTCTGCCGGATCTTGACGGTGACGTTCGGGTGCTTCTTCTTGAAGCCCTCGACGAGCTTCTGCTCCATGCCGGTCGTTCCGGAGGTCGCCAGCGTCAGCGTGACCGGCTCGCTCGACAGGGTGGTGGAGATGGTCTTGGGACCTTCGTTGGACGAACTGGAGCCGGGGGTCGCCGAACAGGCCGCGGCCACCAGCGTCGTTCCGGCGGCCAGCAGTGCCGCGGGGAGACGGACCTTGATCACGATCATTTCCCTTTCGATTGAGTTTGTGGCTAATGACCCGCGATAGGGCGTGCGGACGGCTCCAGGAGCGACGATCCGGTGGCGATATCGGTGACGCTAGCGGTGGTGCGGGCTCGTTCCGCCGCCCAAACGACCTGGTGTCCCACAAGACTGGTGCGGGCGTCGGAGAGGAGCGGCGCCGGATCGCCGTCGGCGACCGCCCGGACGAACGCCTCGATGAGGGCGTCGTCCGCGCCGCCGTGACCGTCGGCCGCGGAGGCGTCGCCCGCGGTGCCGGTCTCGACGACCTCGATCGTGTCGGTGGTGAAGTCGTGCAGGCGCAGCCGTTTCCCGTCGCCCTCGACCGTTCCCTTGGTGCCGAAGATGCGGGTCTGGCGGAAGTCCAGCGCGGTGAACGCGGTCATGGTGAACGAGGCGGTCGCTCCCGAAGGGAACTCCAGGTTCACCACCTGGTGGTCGACGACGTCGTTGTCGCCCGCGTAGACGCAGCGGCCGTAGGGCCCCTCGGCCAGCGCCTCCAGGACGCCCTCGCGGGTGATGTCCTCGGTGAGGACCGACAGCGGCCAGTACTCGCGAGCCGGGTCGCCGAGCGCCGAGAGGTAGATCTTCTTCGCCGAGTAGGCGCAGTCCGGCTCGACCGGGCAGGTCACGCACCGGTCGGTGGCGCCGGGGGGCCGGTTGGCGGGGGTGAAGTGCAGCAGCCCGCCGAAGGACGACACCTTGACGGGGATCTCGCCCATCACGTACATCAGCCAGTCGAGGTCGTGGCTCGACTTGGTGAGCAGCATCGGGCCCGACTCGGACTCGCTCCGCCACTGACCGCGCACGTAGGAGTGCGCCTGGTGCCACCATCCCACCGGCTCCAGGTGCTGGATGCTGGCGATCTCGCCGATCCGGCCGGAGGCGATGAGCTCCTTCAGCGCCCGTGTGTAGGGCGTGTAGCGCAGCACGTGACACACGGCCAGCAGGACGTCCGCGCGCTCGACGGCGCCGATGATCCGCAGGCAGTCGCGCTCGGTCAGCGCCATCGGCTTCTCCAGCAGGATGTGGTAGCCGAGCCCGGCCGCCGCGACCGCCGCGTCGGCGTGCCTGCGGTCCGGAGTCGCGATCACCACCGCGTCGGCCAGCCGTCCGGCGGCCAGGAGTTCGGTTTCTGAGGCGAAGACGGCGCCGGGGTCCAGGCCGAACTCCGCCGCGAACGACTCCCGCTGTGCCGGGCGGGGTTCGGCGACCGCCACGACCTCCGCGCGCCCTTGCGCGACGGCCCGCCGGGCGTAGGCGAGCCCTCGCGAACCGGCCCCGGCCACCGCCAGACTGACCGGGTGAGCGCCGACGGACTCCCTCATGTACCTGGCCCCCTTCCGAAGCGCTACGCTTTATTGACTGGACATAAATATGTATGGGCAGTAAATAAGTAGGATCGTCGCGATGTCAAGGGGTGATAGCCAGGTGGCCAGTACGCCTGCCAGCGGTGCTCGTGATCAGACACTCGTCCGGCGGATGAACGAACTGTCGGTCCTGTCGGCCCTGCGGGGCGCTCCCGCCCGCACGCTGCGGGAGGTCTCCGAGGCCACCGGGCTCTCCTGGCGGACCACCAACGTCGTCGCCGAGGAACTGGCCGGCCACGGCTGGCTCACCGAGGTGGCCGAACAGCGATCGGGCCGCCGTCTGGGCCGTCCGGCCCGGCGGTTCCGGTTCCGTGCCGAGGCCGGGCACGTCCTCGGCCTGGACATCGGCGCGCACAAGATCCTCGCGGTGGTGACCGACCTGGAGGGGAACCCCGCCGGACACCACCGGGCCGACGCGCGTCCCGGCGACACCGCGCCCGAGCGCCTCGACACCGCGCGCACGGCGATCGCCGCCGCGCTCGCCGACGCCGGGCTCGGCCGGGACGACCTGTGGGCGGCGGCCGTGGGCACTGCCGGGATCATCACGTCGGAGGGCCGGGTCGAGAAGTCGGTCGTCCTGCCGGGCTGGACGGGCCTGGCCCTGGCGGAGGAACTGTCACGCGGGCTGCCCTGCCCGATCGCCGTGGAGAACGACTGCAGCCTGGCCGCGGTCGCCGAACGGTGGCGGGGCCACGCCGCCGCGACGACCAACATGATCTACGTGCTGTCCGGGCTGCGCCTCGGCGCCGGGCTCATCATCAACGGCGGCCTGCACCGCGGCCACGGCGGCGCGGCCGGCGAGATCGGCGCCCTCGCCGAGTTCGGCTGGTCGGACGCGCCGCAGCGTCTCGCCGAGGCCGCCGGGCTCCCGGAGGACACGCCCCGCGAAGGAGCCGCCAAGGCCGTCTTCGACGCCGCCCGCACCGGTGACACGGCCTCCCTGGAAGCCGTCGACAGCTTCAGCCGCGACCTCGCCCGCGGAATCGCCGCCATGGCGCTCACCGTCGACCCCGAGCTGGTCGTCCTCGGAGGCGGCTTCTCCCGGGCGCACGACCTGCTCCTGCCCAGGCTCGACGAGCACCTGGCCGAACTGTGCGTGCGGGCCCCGCGCCTGGAGGCGTCCGACCTCGGGGACCAGGCCGTCGCCCTGGGCGCCGTCCGGGTCGCCCTGGACGCCATCGAGCACCACATGACCACTCTGGAGACGTCCACTCCTCTGCTCCCGGAGCCCCTGCGCCTCTGACGAGGCGGTTCGAAAGTGCTGTTCGTCGGCGCCGTTTGTCCATGGAGCGGGGGCGACGCCCCGTGATGGGTTTCGGGGCACCGTCGGTCTAGGAGAGGGCGCGAACATGCTCCGTCGTCGTACAGTCCTTGCATCCGGTGCGGCCCTGGCCCCCGCACTCGTCGTGGGAACGGCCGCGTCCGGCACGGCCGCGCCGCCCTCCGGCTCGGCCCCCGCGCAGGCGGCCCTGCGGCGCCTGGCCGGGCCGCGGATCGCCGCGCAGATCCGCTGCGAGCCGCTCCCCGGATCCGGCGGCGAGGTCTTCAGGATCTCGGGTGAGCCGGGACGGATCACGATCGCGGGCACCTCGCCCGCGGTGATCCTCACCGGCTTCAACTGGTATCTGAAGTACGTCGCGCACGGCTCCATCGGATGGGACGGCGAGCAGCTCGACCTGCCCGCCGTCCTGCCCGCCCCCGACCGGCCCATCGAGCGGCGCGCCAACGTCGCCCACCGGCTGTTCGGCAACGACATCTGGACCGACTACACCGGCCCGCACTGGACCACGCGCGAGTGGAAGCGCGAACTGGACCTGCTCGCGCTGCACGGCTACAACGAGGTGTTCATGCCGATCGGGCTGGAGGAGGCGGCCCACCTGACCTTCCAGGAATTCGGCTACAGCCGCGCCGAGATGCTGAGGTGGACGCCCCCGCCCTGCCATCTCGCGGCCGGGATGTGGCAGGGCGGCTGGACGCTCGCCGACGGCGGGATCTCGGAGAAGGCGCAGCGCGACCGGGTCCGGCTCGGCCAGAAGATCCTCGCCCGGATGCGGGAGCTGGGCCTGACGCCGCTGATCCCCGGCTTCGTGGGGTTCGTTCCCGACGGGTTCGCCGAGAGGAACCCCGGGGCCCGGGTCGTGGACCGGGGGCACTGGTTCGGTCAGCGGATGCTGTCGTGGCTGGACCCTCGCACCGACCTGTACCAGCGGGTCGCCGCCCGGTTCTACGAGATCCAGGACGAGCTGTTCGGCCGCTCCACGATGTACGCGATGAACCCCTTCACCGAGGGCGGCACCATCGGCATCCCGCTCAAGGAGGCCGGTGCGGGCATCCAGAAGGCCCTGCAGACGGCGCGGCCCGGTGCCCTGTGGCAGATGCACGCCTGGCACGAGAACCCGCGTCCCGACCTGATCCAGAGCCTGGACCCGAAGACCACCCTCATCGTCGACTTCCAGTCGGACCGCTTCCCGGCGATGGACCGCGAGAAGCAGTGGGGCGGCACCCCCTACGCCTTCGGCTCGGTCTGGAACTACGGAGGCCACACCACGATGGGCGGCAACCTCAAGGTCTGGAACGAACGCTACTGGCAGTGGCGGAGCAAGCCCGGCAGCGCGGTCGTGGGCGTCGCGCTGTCGCCCGAGGCCGGTCACGGCGACGCGCTGCCGCTGGAGTTCTTCGGCGAGCTCGCCTGGCGGGACGGCCCGGTCGACTTCGACCGCTGGTTCGCCGACTACGCCCACCGTCGCTACGGAACCCGCGACGGCCGCGCCGAGAGGGCCTGGCTCACCCTGGGCGCCACCGCCTACGCCCTTCCCGCCGACGGCTGGCACGAGCCGCACGACAGCCTCTTCGGCGCGCGGCCCAGCCTGACGGCGACCACCGCGGCCGCCTGGTCGCCCACCCGGCTGCGGTACGACGCGACCAGGTTCGCCACCGCGCTGGACGACCTCCTGGCCGTGCCGCGGGCCCTGCGCCGATCGTCCGCCTACCGTTACGACCTGGTGAG
Source organism: Spirillospora sp. CA-294931 (assembly GCF_050946795.1). Classification (GTDB taxonomy): domain Bacteria; phylum Actinomycetota; class Actinomycetes; order Streptosporangiales; family Streptosporangiaceae; genus Spirillospora. Next base: position 6,523,549 of record NZ_CP192006.1, on the reverse strand, counting down.
CGTGGCCCGCCAGGTGCTCGACAACCACGGCCGCGTCCTGCTTCCGCGGATCAAGAAGGCCTACGACGCCAAGGACAGGACGGCCTTCGCCGCGCTGACCACGCGGTGGCTGGACATGATCGCGCTGGCCGACCGGCTCGTCGGCACCGTCCCGGCGTACCTGCTGGGGCCGTGGATCGCCCAGGCCCACGCGGCCGGAGCCGACACCGCCGAGAAGGCCCGGTTCGTGGCCGACGCCAAGGAGGTGCTGACCACCTGGGGCGATCGGCGGCTGTCGGAGGCCGACCTGCACGACTACTGCAACCGAGGCTGGAACGGCCTGCTCGGCGACCTCTACCACGCCCGCTGGAAGCGCTACTTCACCACCTTGGAGACCGCTCTCTCGTCCGGGAACCCTCCGGCGGCCATCGACTGGTACGCGGTGGACGAGGCGTGGAAGCGCGGCCCGTCCGGTTACCGGACCCTCCCCGAAGGCTCGCCCTACGCCCTGGCCCTCCAGGCCCGCGACTCCACGTCCAAGCCCTGACCCGACCACCGAACCCCGCATCGACGGCGTTGACGCGGGAAGCCTCGCGGCCCCGGCCCTGTTGGCCGGGGCCGTGATGGTGATCATGGAGCGGGCGGCCTGGCCCAGGCGGTCTCCGGCAGGTCGGCGCCGGCCGTGGACGACGTGGTGGCGGCCGACCCCGCCGGGCTGACCTTCCTGCTGATCGCCAACCCGCTCTCGGCGGCGACGTCCGCGCCCGAGCTGCTGCCGCAACCCTGGGGGGCGCTCGGCCAGGCGCTGCCCCCCCGGGGGGCCATGGTGTCGCTGCTGCGCTCGGTGGCCTACTTCGACAGGGCGGCCGCGACCATGCCGCTGACGGTGCTGGGGAGCTGGACGGCCGCCGTCCTCGTCCTGTGGCGATCGGCGCCTACCGAGGCCGCGGGCTAGCCGCCGCGTCCCGGACCGAACCCGCCCTGGGGGTCTAGGGGAGACGCAGGGCGCGGCGGCCCAGGCCGCGGAGGGACGCGTCGAGGACCTGGGCCGTATGGGCGACGGCCATCGGCGTGCCCTTGCGGCTCAGGGCGTTGGCGATCTGCATGGAGCACCCGGGGTTGGCGGCCACCAGGAGCTCGGCCTCGGTGGCGGCGACGTCGGCGGCCTTGCGGTCGCCCAGGTCGGCGGCCGCCTCCGGCTCGAGCAGGTTGTAGGTGCCCGCCGATCCGCAGCAGATGTCGGGGTCGGCGATCTCGCGGACCGTCAGCTGGGGGATGCCCGCGAGCAGCAGCCGGGGCTGGCTGCGGATGCCCTGCGCGTGGGCCAGGTGGCACGCGTCGTGGTAGGCGACCGTGGCCGGGACGGGGTGACGCTCGGCGCGGGGCCCGAGGTCGGCGAGGAACTCGGCGAGGTCGCGGGTCTTGGCCGAGAGGGCGTCGGCGCGTCCGGCCCACTCGGGCTCGTCGGCCAGCAGGGCGCGGTACTCCTTCATCGCCGAACCGCAGCCCGCCGCGTTCACCACGATGACGTCGACGGCCTCGAACGTCACGACGGTGCGGCGGGCGAACGCCCTGGCTTCCTCCTCACGTCCCGCGTGCAGGGAGAGCGCGCCGCAGCATCCCTGCTCCCGGGGGATGAGAACGTCGCAGCCCTCCATCGCCAGGACGCGTGCCGTGGCGGTGTTGACCCCGGGGAAGAACTCGCGCTGGACGCATCCGGTGAGCATCGCGACGGTGGCGCGGCGGGGGCCGCGCGCGGTCACGCGTTCGGGGAGGCGCGGCGTGCGTTCGAGGGGCGGCGCGAGCCGTTCCATCGCGGCCAGCGCGGGGGAGAGCCGTTCCAGGACGCCCGAGCGCCGGACGAGACGGTCGAGGCCGGCCTTCTGATAGGCGCGCAGTGGCCCGCGCAGGGCGCGCAGCCGCTTCGGATAGGGGAAGAGGCTGAAGATGGCTTCCCGTATGGCGCGCTCTGCGGGGGAGCGGGGATGTTCGCGCTCGACGGTGGCGCGGGTCATCTCGATCAGGCGGTCGTACTGGACGCCCGACGGGCATGACGTCACGCACGCCATGCATCCGAGGCACTGGTCGAAGTGCTGCACCATGGGCGCGCTCAGAGGCGCCCCCTCCGAGTGCTGCTTCATCAGGTGGATGCGTCCCCGGGGAGAGTCCATCTCCTCGCCCCACAGGACGTAGGTGGGGCAGGTCGGGAGGCAGAACCCGCAGTGGACGCAGTCGTCCAGCAGTTCGGGCAGTTCATCGGGGCCCTGCATCAGATACCTCCCACGAAGCGGCCGGGGGACAGGCGATGGTCGGGGTCGAACTGGTCCTTGACCCGCTTCATGAGCGGCAGCGCCGGGACCGGCCCCCAGAGGTCGAGGCCCGCGCGGACGTCTTCGGGGGCGTAACAGACAATGGCGTGGGCCTCGCGCCGGAGCCGTTCCAGTTCGCGCGCGACGTCGTCCTTGGACGTGTCCAGCCCCACGTAGCCCCGGCCGGACGGGGACCAGCGCGCCAACCCGAGCCCGGCCAGGACGGTCGGGGGCGCCGCCACCTCGATGAGCGTCGTGCCGTCCGGGTACAGGCCCCAGCCTTCGGGGGCCGAGGCTCCGATCGTGGCGTCCGGGCCGAGGAGCGCCGCCACCTGCTCGCTCCGGGCGGCCACGCCTTCCGGCGTCCCTTCCAGCAACACCGTCAGCACTTCTGGGTCGGATGCTGAGCACTCGATCGCGCTCGGTGCGACGGGGGAGTGCAGCACGGCCTGCGTGGCCGCGCCCACATCGGGTGTCGCGCACGTGACATAGGCGTGGGCCGACGGCACCGGGTGCAGACGGAACGTGGCCTCGACGATCACGCCGAGCGTCCCGAAGGAGCCGCAGAACAGCCGTCCGAGGTCGTAGCCCGCGACGTTCTTGACGACCTTCCCGCCCGACCGGGCCACGGCGCCGTCGGCGCGGACCACGGTCAGCCCGATCACCAGGTCGCGCGGCGACCCGTACAGCAGCCGCAGCGGCCCGGCGGCGCCCGTGGCGATCGTCCCGCCGACGGTGGACCCGGGGAGCGGGACGTCGAGCGAGAGGCGCTGGCCGTGCTCGGCGAGGGCCTCGGCCAGCCGGTCCATGGCCAGCCCGGCGCCCGCCGTGACGATCAGGTCGCCGGAGGCGTGCTCGACGATCCGGTCGAGCCGGGACGTGTCGAGCAGCAGATCGCAGCGATCGGGGGGCATGCCCCAATCGAGCCGTGTCTCGCCGCCCCGGGGGACGACGGCCAGCCCGAGACCGGCCCCCGTCCGCATTGTCTCGGCGGCCTCCGCGACGGTGGCGGGGCTGGCCACGACCCCGGGGGCGACGCCCAGCACACCTTCCTCGGGCTCACCCGGGCGCACATCGGCGCACACTTTGGCCAGCGCGTCCAGCGGCCGCATCAGAACTGCTCCGCCTTTCCCTGTTGGACCAGCGGATGCGGTTCCTTACGCACACCCGGGACCTCACCGCACAGCCGGGGCGTCGGGAAGATCTTCCCCGGGTTGCACAGCCCCCGGGGGTCGAAACCGCAGCGCACCATCTGCATGGTGTCCAGGTCGGCCTCGGTGAACATGCGCGGCATGTGGCGGGACTTGTCGACGCCCACCCCGTGCTCCCCGGTGATCGAGCCGCCGTGCTCGATGCACAGGTCGAGGATCGCGCCGGAGACCTCCTCGGCGCGCTCGGCCGCGCCGGGCTCGGCGTCGTCGAACAGCACCAGCGGATGCAGGTTGCCGTCCCCGGCGTGAAAGACGTTGGCGACCCTGACCCCGGACGCGGCCGACAGTTCGTCGATCCTCGCCAGGACCCCCGGGAGCGAGGTGCGCGGGATGACGCCGTCCTGCACCAGGTAGGCCGGGCTGATCCGGCCCACCGCCGCGAACGCGGACTTGCGCCCCTTCCAGATGAGCGCGCGCTCGGCGTCGTCGGCCGCGACCCGGATCTCGAACGCGCCCGCGTCCCGGCACAGCCGCTGGACCTCGGCGAACTGGTGCGCGACCTCGTCCGCGGGCCCGTCGAGCTCCACGATCAGCACGGCGCCCGCGCCGGGCGGGTACTCGCACCGGACGGCGGCCTCGGCGGCCTCGATCGACAGGGCGTCCATCATCTCGATCGCGGCGGGCACCACCCCGGCGGAGATGATCGCCGACACCGCCGCGCCGCCCGCCTCGATCGAGTCGTAGGCGGCCAGCAGCGTCTGCACGGTCTCCGGGACCCGGGTCAGCCGCACGGTGATCTTGGTGGTGATCCCCAGCGTTCCCTCGGCCCCGACGAAGACGCCCAGCAGGTCGTACCCGGGGGCGTCGGCGCTCAGTTCGACGATCTCGCCGTCCGGCGTGACGACCTCGCAGGCCAGGACGTGATGCGCGGTGAACCCGTACTTCAGGCAGTGCGCGCCGCCGGAGTTCTCGGCCACGTTGCCGCCGACCGAGCAGATCTGCTGGCTGGACGGGTCGGGCGCGAAGTAGTGGCCGTCCGCGCGGACGGCCCGGGTGACGTCCAGGTTGATCACGCCGGGCTCGACCACGGCGCGCTGGTTCGGGAGGTCGACCGAGAGGATCCGGCGCATCCTGGACGTCACGATCAGGACGCCGTCGGTGCGGGGGAGGGCGCCGCCGGACAGGCCCGTCCCCGAGCCGCGCGCGACATACGGCACGCCCTGGTCCACACATGCGCGGACGATGGCCGCGACCTGTTCGGCCGTATTGGGGAGGACGACCACGCCCGGTGTGGCCCGGTGGTTGGTGAGACCGTCGCACTCATAGGTGCGCAACCGCGCGGGGTCCGTGATGACCGACCCGGGGCCGAGCAACCCGGTGAACCTGTCGGCCAGAACCTGGAGTGTCTCTTCCATCGCACTCACCTTCCCTCCGCCACCGTCCCACGTCGAGCCGCCCTCCCGGCTATACGGGAGGGCGGCCCATCGCGAAGTCCGTTCCTTCTTACGGGAAGTGGACGTAGGCGGGGGTGGTGAGGAACTCGGAGTACTCGTCGGCGAGCGTGACCTGCTTGAACAGGGTCACAGCCTCGTTGAAGCGCGGCTCGTCGTACGCCCCGCCCAGCTCGGCGCGGATCTTGGCGAGCTCCTCGTCGAGCAGCCGCTCCACGAGCTCCTTGGTGATCTTCTCGCCCTCCTTGGTGGAGATGCCGTTGTAGATCCACTGCCACACCTGCGAGCGGGAGATCTCCGCCGTGGCGGCGTCCTCCATCAGGTTGTGGATCGCCACCGCGCCCGAACCGCCCAGCCAGGTCGCCAGGTAGCGCAGCGCCACGTCGATGTTGCCGCGCAGGCCGGCCTCGGTGATGTCGCCGGGCGTGGCGGAGATGTTCAGCAGGTCGGCGGCCGAGACCTTCACGTCCTCGCGCAGCCGGTCGCGCTGGTTGGGCTTGTCGCCCAGCACGCCGTCGAACACCTCGCGGCAGATCGGCACCAGGTCGGGGTGGGCGACCCATGAGCCGTCGAAGCCGTCGCCCGACTCGCGGGTCTTGTCGGCCCGGACCTTCTCCAGCGCGATCTTGTTGACGGCCTCGTCCTTACGGGACGGGATGAAGGCCGCCATGCCGCCGATCGCGTGCGCGCCGCGCTTGTGGCAGGTGCGCACCAGCAGCTCGGTGTAGGCGCGCATGAACGGCGCGGTCATCGTGATCGCGTTCCGCTCGGGCAGGACGAACTCGCTCCCGCGCTCGCGGAACTTCTTGATCACCGAGAACAGGTAGTCCCAGCGTCCGGCGTTGAGACCGGCGGAGTGGTCGCGCAGCTCGAAGAGGATCTCCTCCATCTCGAACGCGGCCGGGATGGTCTCGATCAGCACCGTGGCCCGGATGGTGCCGCGCGGGATCTCCAGGGTGTCCTGGGCGAGGTTGAAGGCGTCGTTCCAGAGGCGCGCCTCCAGGTGGCTCTCCATCTTCGGCAGGTAGAAGTACGGGCCCTTGCCCTTCTCCAGCTGCCGCCGCGCGCAGTGGAAGAAGTACAGGCCGAAGTCGAACAGGGAGCCCGACATGGGCTCGCCGTCGACCAGGACGTGCTTCTCCTCCATGTGCCAGCCGCGCGGACGGACCACGATCGTGGCCAGCTCCTCGTCCGGCTTCAGCGCGTAGGTCTTGCCCGACTTGGGGTCGGTGAAGTCGATCTTGCGGTCGAGGGCGTCGCGCAGGTTGAGCTGGCCCTCGATCATGTTGTCCCACAGCGGCGTGTTGGCGTCTTCGTGGTCGGCCAGCCACACCTTGGCGCCCGAGTTGAGCGCGTTGATGGTCATCTTGCGGTCGGTCGGGCCGGTGATCTCGACCCGGCGGTCCTCCAGGCCCGGGGCGGGCTGGGCAACGCGCCACGACTCGTCCGCGCGGACCTCGGCGGTCTCGGGCAGGAAGTCGAGCGTCCCCCCGGCGGACAGCCGCTCCTGGCGCGCCACGCGGGCCTCCAGGAGCTCCTTGCGGCGCGCGCCGAACTCCCTCTGCAGGGCGGCGAGCAGGCTCAGCGCCTCGGGCGTGAGGATCTCGTCGTACCGCTCGTTCCGAGGGCCGGTGACCTCGATCCCTTCCAGTGCGGGCATGACTCGCCTTTCGTATAGTGAAATTCGACTTCTGTTATGTGGAGAACGCTACTCGCCGGTACGGGTGCAGGTCAAAGCACCCCCGGCGACGTCTGGGCCGGCGCCGTGGATCAAGGGCCTGACCTGCGGTGATTTCGCGCGGGAGCGCGGGGGAAGTTCCTCTTGTGGCATGCCCCGCCCGCGCGGGGATAATCGAGTGACCGCGAGGGTCGGGCGTGAGACGATCCCCGGGAAGAACCAGCCGCTCCGCGGCGTTCAACAGAGGACATATGACTCAATCTTTCTCTGAAGACCAAGAGCCCCGCATCATCGCCGAGCCGCTCGAAGACGACCCCATGACGGGCGAGCTCGATCTCGACGACCGCCGCGCGCTGCGCCGCGTCGCCGGGCTCTCCACCGAACTCACCGACGTCACCGAGGTCGAGTACCGGGCGCTGCGCCTGGAACGCGTCGTCCTGGTCGGCGTCTGGACCGAGGGCACGGCCGAGCAGGCCGAGAACTCGCTGCGCGAGCTGGCCCTGCTCGCCGAGACCGCCGGGTCGCAGGTCCTGGACGCGCTCACCCAGCGCCGCGCCAGGCCGGACGCGGCGACCTACATCGGCTCCGGCAAGGCCGAAGAGCTGCGCGACGTGGTCATCTCCACCGGCGCCGACACCGTCATCTGCGACGGCGAGCTGGCGCCCAGCCAGCTGCGGCACCTGGAGCAGACCGTCCAGGTCAAGGTCATCGACCGGACCGCGCTGATCCTCGACATCTTCGCCCAGCACGCCAAGAGCCGCGAGGGCAAGGCCCAGGTCGAGCTGGCCCAGCTCGACTACCTGCTGCCGCGCCTGCGCGGCTGGGGCGGCAACCTGTCCCGCCAGGTCGGCGGCCGCGCCGCGGGCGGCGTGGGCATCGGCGGCCGCGGCCCCGGTGAGACCAAGATCGAGCTCGACCGGCGCCGCATCCGCACCCGTATGGCCAAGTTGCGCCGCCGGATCAACGAGATGGGCAAGTCGCGCGTCGCCAAGCGCGGCGAGCGGCGGCGCCACGAGGTCCCGGCGGTCGCGATCGCCGGCTACACCAACGCGGGCAAGTCGTCCCTGCTCAACCGGCTCACCGGCGCCGGCGTCCTGGTGGAGAACGCCCTGTTCGCCACCCTCGACCCCACCGTCAGGCGGGCCGAGACCGCCAGCGGGCGCGCCTACACCCTGGCCGACACGGTCGGGTTCGTCCGGCACCTGCCCCACCAGCTGGTCGAGGCGTTCCGCTCGACGCTGGAGGAGGTCACCGACGCCGGGCTGATCCTGCACGTGGTGGACGGCTCCGACGCCGACCCCGAGTCCCAGCTGGACGCCGTCCGCGAGGTCCTGCGCGAGATCGGCGCCGGCGACATCCCCGAGATCGTCGTGATCAACAAGGCCGACGTCGCCGACGACCTGGCGATCGCCCGGCTGCGCCGCCGCGAGCCGCACAGCGTCGTCGTCTCGGCGCACACCGGCTTCGGCATCGACGACCTGCGCGTGGCCATCGAGGCCGACCTGCCGGGCCTGGAGCGCGAGCTGCGCGTCCTGCTGCCCTACGAGCGGGGCGACCTCGTCGCGCAGATCCACGAGCGCGGCGAGATCATCAGCGAGGAGCACCTGGCCGACGGGACGGCCGTGCACGCGCGCGTCCCCGCCGACCTCGGCGGGCAGCTCGAACGCTACGAGGACCTGGCACCGGCGACCTGACAGATAACCGCTCTCCGAGTGAGGACAACGGACGAGTAATTGGGGCGGGCGACCGATTCTTTTGGGCGCTCACGAAGGTCGCCGAACGGTGACAGCTTCGCCATTCCGCTTGACGCTTGTGCGGGAATCCGTACCGTCGTAGGACTAAGGGCGGGGTGGTGGCGAGGATGAGCAGTGGGCGGATATTCGAGCAATTCTTGGATGTTCTGGGAGCTTTGTCCGGTTGTGGCGACCGGCTGACCTGCGCGAACATGCCGCCGACCCCGTCCGGTGCGACCGCCTCCCCGGGAACTCGGGCCTTGCGGCCTGCGTTTCCCGGGCAGAGGTTGTCGGTCGGGCCGTCAGTGCACTACCGTGACGAAACCGATATCTCCGGTCTCGTTGCTCAAGGTGGTCGTCCGGCCACCCCTCCCTCCAGTGGTGAATCGCCGGCATCCAGTCGGCGTTCCGGAACGAGAGCAGGTGGCCCACTCCATGGCGTCCGTCACAGCGCCCCGCGGCGCGTTGTCCCACAAGGGTCGGTGACCCTATGACGGTTCGGCTGTTGACGAACATCGGCAGGCTCTGGACCGGTACCGACGTCTGCAGCAACGCCGCAGTCCTCATCCACGACGACCGCATCGTCTGGGCCGGTCCCGCGTCCGACCTGCCGCAGAGCGTCCCCGGCATCATCGACGACATCGTCGACGTCGACCACGTGGAGAACCTCGGCGGCGGGCTCGTCACGCCCGGGCTCATCGACGCCCACTCCCACCCCGTCTACGCCGGTAATCGCTGGGCCGAACTCGCCATGCGCACCAGCGGCTCGTCCCACACGGCCATCACCGCCGCGGGCGGCGGCGTCAACTCCACCGTCACGGTCACCCGGGGAACCGACCCCTGGACCTTGTGCAACGGCGTCCGCGAACGCCTCCGCCAGTGGATCCTGGCCGGAACCACCACCGTCGAGGCCAAGACCGGCTACCACCTCACCCGCGACGGCGAACTGGCCGACATCCGCATGCTCCGCTCGCTCGAGGGCGAGCCGTCCATGCCCCGCATCCACGCCACCTTCCTCGCGGCCCACATCCTCCCGCCCGAGTTCTTCGGCCGCCGCCGCGACTACATCGAGGCCGTCCGCCAGTGGGCGGGCGACGCCGCCGTCGCCGGGGCCGACAGCATCGACGTCTACTGCGACGAGGGCCACTTCACCGCCGAAGAGGCCCGCGCCCTCCTGCTCACCGGCAAGCGCGCCGGGCTCAAGGCCCGCATGCACGCCTGCGCCAACGAGCGCATCGGCGCGGCCCAGGTCGCCGCCGAGGTCGGCTGCGCCTCCGCCGACCTGCTCACCCAGGCCAACGAGGACGACATCAAGGCCCTGGCCCACGCCGGCGTCACCGCCACCGTCTGCCCCGGCAGCGCCCTCAACAGCGCCCGGCCACCCGCACCCGTCCGCGCCATGCTCGACCGCGGCGTCAACGTCGCCCTCGGCACCGACCACAACCCCGGCCAGTGCGGCATCACGTCCATGCCCCTGGTCATCGGCCTCTCGGTCGCCATGTTCGGCCTCAGCGTCACCGAGGCCCTCCGCGCCGCCACCCTCGGCGGCGCCTCCGCCCTGCGCGTCGGCGACCGCGGCTCCCTGGCACCCGGCATGCTCGCCGACGTCGTCCTCTGGGACGCCGACCACGAAGGCGCCTTCGCCTGGGCGTTCGGCCTCCGGGCCCTGCGCGTCTGGCGCGGCGGCGTCCCCGTCCAGCCCTGACGGGCGATCGTTACTCCCCGACACACCACCGTCACCTTCTCCGGAGTAATCTCCCCATATGGGAAGCCCGGTCGCGATCGTCACCGATTCCACCGCCTACCTCCCCCGGGAGCTCGCCGAACGCCACGGGCTCACGATCGTCCCCCTCCAGGTCGCCATCGGCGGCGCCATGCGGGACGAAGGAGACATCACCACGGCCGAGACGGCCCGCGCCCTCAAGGAATGGCACCCCGTCACGACCTCCCGCCCTGCCCCCGAACGCTTCGCCCACGCCTACAAGGAGGCCGCCGGAACCGGAGCGTCCGCCATCGTCTCCGTCCACCTCTCCGCCTCCATGTCCGGCACCCTGGAGGCCGCCCGCCTGGCCGCCGAGGCCGCCCCCGTCCCCGTCGAGGTCGTCGACACCGGCACCATCGGCCTGGGCCTGGGCTTCGCCGCCCTCTCCGCCGCCGCCACCGCCCTCTCCGGCGGCAACCTCACCGCCTGCGCCCACGCCGCCCGAACCCGCGCCGGCCTCACCCGCTCCCTCTTCTACGTCGACACCCTCGAACACCTCCGCCGAGGCGGCCGCCTCGGCGCCGCCGCCACCCTCCTCGGCTCCGCCCTCATGGTCAAACCCCTCCTCGGCATCACCGAAGGCAAGATCACCCCCCTCGAAAAGGTCCGCACCACCTCCCGAGCCCTCTCCCGCCTGGAAGAACTCGCCGTCCAAGCGGCCGCCGACCGCAAGGTCGACATCGGCATCCAACACCTGGCCGCCGCCCCCCGAGCCGAAACCCTCGCCACCCACCTCCGCACCCGCATCCCCACCGCCGAAGACATCTACGTAGGCGAAGTAGGCCCCGTAATAGGCGCCCACGTAGGCCCCGGCATGCTCGGCGTAGTAATAGCCCCCCAACTCCCACCTTCGTAACGACCTCGAGCGGGTGGGGCGGGGGGAGTTATCCACAGTTCGAAGTGAAGCTTCCGGGAGGTGGGGGACGGCTGCCACGGTCGATCCATGAAGCCGACCGACCTGCCGCCCTCATCACACTTACGCTCCACGCCCAACTTCAATCCGGGGCTCGGGGGCGTCCGTGCCCTGGCTCTCATAGGGCTCGTCGCTGCCGTCGTGGCCGGTGTCTACGTCTGGATGGCGAGGCCCGAACCCGTCCCCGAGCCGACCACCGCGACTATCTCCGACCCCAGCGCGGCCCCGGGGAAGGTCACCGTCCACGTCCTTGGGAAGGTCAACAAACCCGGCATCGTGACCCTCCCCAACGGCTCCCGCGTGGCCGACGCCATCCAGGCAGCGGGAGGCATCCGCGCGGGCGCCCAGTCGGGCACCCTGAACCTTGCCCGCAAGGCGCAGGACGGCGAACAGATCTCCGTGGGCCTCGCCGCCCCTCAGACCGCCGCCAGTCCGACCGCCGCGACGATCGACCTCAACACCGCCACCGTGGCCCAACTGGACGCCCTCCCCGGCGTAGGCCCCGTCCTGGCCCAGCGAATCATCGACTACCGCACCCAACACGGCACCTTCCGGTCCGTGGACCAGCTCCAAGAGGTCTCCGGCATCGGAGCCCGCCGCTTCGCCGACCTCAAGTCCCAGGTTCGCGTATGACCCCCGACCTGCGGCTGGCCCTCCCGGCCCTGGCCACGTGGCTAACGGCGGCGCTCACTCTCGCGCTCCCGCCGACCGTCACCTACACGATTGCAGCCGCCGCCCTAGTCACAGCCGGAGTTCTTCCGGTTCTCAGAGCCCGTTCCGCCGCCCCAGCGCGACCAACGGAGTTGGCCCAACCTCCACAACCCGTTCCGAGTGCCGAGAACACAGGCCGCTTCGCCGCCGAAGCTCAGCGCGGGTTCCGGCGCGCCCCCTCATCAACCACTGCGGAAGAGCGCCTCCGGAGGCTGATCAACGAGCTCCGCACAACGTCATCGCCAGACCGCACCGCTCGCGAGCCCGATCGCCTTCCTCCGTCATGGACCGAGCACGGCGGGACGTCGGAGAACGGCCTACAGACGCATACGCCGACGGATGCTCCGCGACGGGAGACCAGCAATCCCGGCCCGGTGGCGGGGGAGCGGCCTAGCGGAGGGATGGACAAGCCCGGGGACGAACTGTCAGACCAAGGCGGTGTGGACCTGGTCAGTGGGCGACGCTTTGCTCGCTCGCCCCTCGCCGGGCTGACCGAGCGCATTGGCATCACCAGGGGGCGGGCTGTCGCGGAGGGGGACCAGGAGCAACAGCGGGCAGCGGGAGACGGCCGCAACAGTGAGCGGCTCGCTGCGATTGGGGAGGTGATTCGAGGCATTGGGGCTGGGGGTCGGTGGCGGATGACGGGTGTGGCCGTGTGTCTTTGCGTGGCGGCCTCGGCAGCGGGTGTGGGGTTGCGCGTTTCGGCCGTCAGTTCGGGGCCGGTCCGTGCGATGGCGGTTTCAGATGGACGGGCCAGCGCCCAAGCCGTGGTGACCGCTGATCCGCAGTTGGTGACCAAACCGGGACGGCCGATCATCCTGGTGCGAGCGCGGGTCGAAGAGCTGACCGCGCGTGGACGACGAACGGAGGTTCGTGTGCCTGTCTTGCTGGTCGCCGGGGACCAGCAGTGGAAGAACCTGATACCCAGCCAGCGAGTCCGTCTCAGCGGGAAGTTCGTCCCGCCGCGCCATGCGGAATTGCTCGCCGCCGTCGTGATCGTGCGAGGCCCGCCCATGGACATAGGGCGGCCGTCGGCCGTGCAGCGTGCGGCCGAGCGCGTGCGCGCGAGGCTCAGGACGGCGACCGCGAGGCTGCCGCCCGAGCAGCGTGGCGTGCTGCCGGGCATGGTCGTAGGCGATACGTCCAGGCTTGATCCACGGCTCGCTGAGGACTTCAGGACGGCCGGGCTGACCCATCTCCTGGTCGTCTCGGGCGCCAACCTGGCGATCGTCATCGGAGCCGTCATGGCGCTGTGCCGCTTGGCTGGTCTGGGACGGCGCCGCGCGCCCCCGCTGGCAGTCCTGGCTCTGTTGGCGTTCGTCGTCATCGCACGGCCCGAACCCAGCGTCCTGCGCGCGACCGTGATGTGCATGATCGGGTTGCTCGCCTTCTTCGCCGGACGTGAGAAGCAAGGCATCCCCGCGCTCGGTGGCGCGATCGTGCTCCTGATACTCATCGATCCCGCGCTGGCGCGCTCATATGGCTTCGCCCTCTCCGTGTTGGCGACGGGAGGCCTCCTGGTTCTGGCACCGCCATGGCGCGAGCGCCTGGCTCGCCGCATGCCGGGCCCGCTCGCGGACGCCCTGGCCGTCGCCGCCGCAGCCCAGGTCGCAGTCGCCCCGGTGCTGGTCATGCTTTCGGGAGAGCTAGGCGTGGTCGCGATCGCCACCAACCTTCTCGCCGCCCCAGCCGTAGCTCCGGCCACCCTTCTAGGGGCATTGGCCGCACTCATCGCACTCTTCGCGATGCCCGTGGCCCAGCTCGTCGTCTGGCCCGCCGGGCTGGCCGTCGGCTGGATCGTCTGGCTCGCCCGGACGAGCGCCGACCTCCCGTACGCCACCATCCCGTGGCAAGGCGGCGGACTTGGCGCGCTGGCCTTCATCGCCGCCGCCGCCTTCGCCCTGCTCATCCTGCGCCTGCCCCGGCTCCGCATGGCTGCCATCGCCGCTGTGGCCGGTGTCCTCGTCGCCGTCATCGGCCTACGGCTCCTGGCGCCGGGTTGGCCGCCCCCCGGCTGGGCGATGGTGGCCTGCGATGTTGGGCAAGGAGACGCGATCGCCCTCTCCGCAGGCGCGGGCCGCGCAGTCGTCGTGGACGCAGGCCCAGAGCCAGGCCCCGTCGACGCCTGCCTCCGACGACTGGCCGTAAGGGACGTCCCGCTGCTGGTTCTCACTCACCCCCACGCCGACCACATCAACGGTGCCTCCGGTGTGCGCCGAGGCCGCGCGGTCCACACCGTCCTGACAACGCCCTTGAGCTTTGGCCGAGAACAGAGGTTCACGGGAGGCTTGAAAACACGTCCCGCCATTGCCGGTCAACGCTGGACGGTCGGCCCGCTCTCCCTGTCGGTCCTTGGGCCGTCCGATTCCGGCGTCCGCTTATCCACCGCCGACGACGGCGCCGCCATCAACAACGCCAGCATCGTCCTGGTCGCCAAGGGCCCCGGCTTTACCGCGCTCCTGTCCGGCGACGTGGAGACCGAGGCCCAACGCGCCCTGGCGCCCTTCGTCCCCCGCGTCCACGTCCTCAAGGTCCCGCACCACGGCTCCCGAAAGCTGGACCCCGCCTTTTTCGCCGCCGCCCGCCCCAAGTTCTCGCTGATCTCCGTCGGTCGCGACAACGACTACGGCCACCCTTCCTCCTCAGCCCTGACTACCCTCCAACGCCTCGGCTCCCGAATCCACCGCACCGACCAGAACGGCGACATAGCCATAACGAGAACAGCAGGCGGCATATCCGCAGTAACCCGCCGCTGACGCCAGCCCACTGCGTCCAGCACTCTGTAGCTCTCGCGCTTAGTCGGTGACGTGGGTTGGCCTATCCGGGCTAGGCGGTCGGTCCTTGGCCTGAGGATGGTGTCCTTGGAGGGACGGGGTGTTCTCGTCGTCGGGAGCGGTGGCGCTCTGGCCTTGGCTGAGGGGGTGTGAGGCGTGGGGATAGATCTGTCGAGTGTTCCGGTTCTGTTGGACTCGGAGCCGGTGCGGGCGATTCGGTGTGACGCGGGGGTGTTTGAGGCCGCTTCGTGGCGGCCGCCCTTCTACTTCGGGGACGAGGATTTCGGGGAGCCATTGCCTGAGGTCAGTCGGGCGATGATGGCGGGACGTCCAGCAGGGCTTGACGCGCTTGAGGGGCCGTGGCATTCGGGTGCGCGTGACTATGGGCAGGCCGAGTACGCGCTTGATCCGGTGAGGTATCGCTCCGCGAGGGACTACAGCGAGCGGGAGCGGTCGCTGGCTTATCGGGTCGTGCAGGGGGATCGGCCCTTTGGTGAGCATGCAGTCGCTACGCAGGGCATCCCTTGGCGTTGCTCGGAGCGTGCGTTTCTGCTTGAGGCCGCTGACGTGATCGAGGCGCTGGACGAGGCGTTCGTGCGGCGCGAGTTCTCGGTTGCGGAGATGGTCGCGCTCGGCGTTTACAAGACGCGGCCGGACGATGATGAGGGCGAGACCTTCGCGCGCGCCATGGGCAACCTGCGATGGCTTGCGCGCTATTACCGAGAAGTTGCCGCTTATGGGTACGACCTGATCGTGATTGCGGACTGAGCGGGCGCAGCGGAGGCTATTGCGCTGGTTGGTGGCACGACTCGGGGGCCTGTCCACAAGGGGGTGGGGCGGGCTGAGAGGCGGTTTTTATCAAGCGCGTGTGAGGGGCGAGTCTGGTTGAGGGAGCGGATCTGGGTGTCAGCGGCGGTTGCGGGCCGCGACTATGGTGGCGACGGTTTTTTCCAGGGCGTAGGCCGGGTCGGCGGCGCCGCCCTTGACCTGTTCGTCGGCGTCGGCGACGGCTCTCAGCGCGTGGGCGACGCCGTCGCCGGACCAGCCGCGCAGTTGGCGCTGGACGCGCTCGATCTTCCAGGGCGGCATGCCCAGTTCCTTGGCGAGGGAAGCTCCTCGGGCGCCTCGGGGGGCGCCGCCCACCTTGGCCAGGCCGCGCACGCCCTGGGCCAGTGCGCTCACGATGAGGACGGGGGCAACGCCCGTTGCGAGGGCCCAGCGGAGTTGTTCCAGTGCGTCGGCGAGCTGGCCCTCGATGGCCTTGTCGGCGACCGCGAATCCGCTGACTTCGGCTCTGCCGCGGTAGTAGCGGGCGACAGCGGTGTCATCGATCTTGCCGCCGGTGTCGGCGACCAACTGGCTGCAGGCTCCGGCCAGCTCGCGGAGGTCGTTTCCGACCGCGTCCAGGAGGCCGCGGGCCGCGTCGGAGGAGATCTTGCCGCCCGCTCGGCGGATCTCGGCGCGGATGAAGTCGATCCGCTCGCCCATCTTGGTGACCTTGGGGCAGGAGATCTTGCGCGCCCCGGCCTTGCTCAGCCCGTCCACCAGGGCCTTGCCCTTGGCGCCGCCGTGATGGACGGCCACCAGCACGATGTCCTCGGCGGGACGCCTGGCGTACGTCAGCACCTCGGCCGTGAGGTCTTTGCCCAGGTCCTGGGTGGAGCGCAGGACGAGGACCTTGCCGCCGCCGAACAGGGACGGGGAGGTCAGCTCCGAAATGCGTCCGGGCTCCAGCCCGCCCGGTCCGAGGTCTGTTACCTCGATGTCCGGGTCGTTGGCGCGCGCGGACGCGGCCACGTCGGCGATCGCCCGGTCAACGAGCAGTTCTTCGTCCCCGACGATCAAAACAAGAGGGTCACCGGCCACCCCAGCAGCATGCCATGCCTGTGCCCCCGCCCAATCCATCACACGGGGAGACGGTTGGAGATGTGCCGTCTCACGTACTGGACGGGGTCGTAACGAGGGCGCCGTCGTCCCTGTGAGGGCTGGGCTGTCGTTGGGCTCGGCTTGGTCTGAGGGTGCGTGAATTGTGCGGGAGCTCCCTGGGTGGGTGTTGGTGGTTAGAGGGATTCGGCTTGTTGCTTGAGGGCGTGGGCCTCTTGGGTGACGTAGAGCTTGGCGCGGCGGCCGGCTAGCAGGGCGATGAGGGGCGCCAGGGGGCCGGTTTGGTCGAGGGTCAGCCGGAGGGACGCGGTGTCGTCGGCGTTTGGGGTCATGTAGTGGCCGCCTACGGTTTTGACCCCGGGGGCGGTGGCTTCCCAGACGAAGGACGTGGACGGGGTGAACTCCGTGATCGTCCAGATGGCGGGACGGAGTTTGGGCTGGTAGACCCGGGTGCGGCTGCCCTTGGCGAGGGGGCCGTCGTCCAGGCGTTCCAGGCGGTTGATGGACGGGGTGAGGGCGGGCCAGCTCTCGATGTCCACCAGGGCGTCCCAGAGGGCCTTGGGGGAGGCGTTGACGTCGAGGTTCACTTCGAAGTGCATTCGGGTCATCCAGGGAGGTTGAGGTACTCGGGCGGGACGGCGGGCGCGAGCCAGACGCCGTTGGCGCTGACGCGGAACTCGTGGCCGTCGGCGGCCATGCGGGCGGCGTCCACGACGAGGATGACGGGACGGCCGCGGCGGGCGCCCACGGTCTCGGCGGTTTCGCGGTCGGGGGAGAGGTGCACCGACTGGCGGTTCATGGGGCGCAGGCCCTCGGCCTTGATGGCGGCCAGGGACGCGCCGACGGTGCCGTGGTACAGGACGGCCGGGGGCTCGACGACGGGCAGGTCGAGGTCGACGGGGACGGAGTGGCCCTGGCTGGCGCGGATCCGTTCGCCGGAGTCGTCGAAGGCGTAGCGGCGCTTGTCGTTGACGGCGACCACGTGGTCGAGCTCGTCGCGCGTGATGGGGAAGCCGTTGCGGGCGCAGGCGTCCAGGAGGACGGCGACGGGCACCCAGCCGGCCTTGTCGAGCGTGATGCCGAGGCGTTCGGGCTGGTGCCGCAGATGCTTGGCGAGGTACTTGGAGATCCTCACCGTGCGGCGTTCGTTCATGTGCACGCGATCACCGTATGACGATCTTCCGGTTTCGCGTACACGAAAAGGGACCGGCGACGGGCGTACCGCTGCCGGCCCCTGAACGAGGGGTCTTACTTGGCCTGCAGGGCGGCGGCCTGCTTGGCGATCGCCGACTTGCGGTTGGCCGCTTGGTTCTTGTGGATGACGCCCTTGCTCGCGGCCTTGTCGAGCTTGCGAGCGGCGTTGCGCTGGGCGGTGACCGCGTCGTCGACGTTGCCGGCCTCCGCGGCCTCGCGGAACTTGCGGATCGCCGTCTTCAGCTCGGACTTGACGGCCTTGTTGCGCAGACGAGCCTTCTCGTTCTGCTTGTTCCGCTTGATCTGGGACTTGATGTTAGCCACGTCGTAGTGCCTCAGCCTTGGTAGCGATCGTGGCCTGCCGCGGCGCGGGCAGGCTCGGAAAGTGGACGGGGCGGACGGTGCCCCGAGGCACGACGGTACGCCACACGCAGTCGCACAGCTTACCAAGAGCGGAGCCCGGCCCCAAACCAGCGGCGAGGACGGAGCATCCGCCGCGGCATGGGACCATGGGATACGGCAAGATCTGCCACATCCCTGTCCATCTGTGAGATTGCGAACGGACCCCGGTGCCAGCGCCTGAGCCTAACAAGACCGATCCCGCGATCATCCGGAACTTCTGCATCATCGCGCACATCGACCATGGCAAGTCGACGCTGGCCGACCGCATGTTGCAGCTCACCGGGGTCGTCGAGGAGCGCCAGATGCGCGCCCAGTACCTCGACCGCATGGACATCGAGCGCGAGCGCGGCATCACGATCAAGAGCCAGGCGGTGCGCCTGCCGTGGCGCGGCGCGGACGGTACCGACTACGTCCTCAACCTGATCGACACCCCGGGGCACGTCGACTTCTCCTATGAGGTGTCGCGGTCGCTGGCGGCGTGTGAGGGCGCGGTCCTGCTGGTGGACGCGGCGCAGGGCATCGAGGCGCAGACGCTGGCGAACCTGTATCTGGCGATCGAGGCCGACCTGCATCTGATCCCGGTGCTCAACAAGATCGACCTTCCGGCGGCGCAGCCGGAGAAGTACGCCGAGGAGATCGCGGGCATCATCGGCTGCGACCCGTCCGACGTGCTGCGGGTCTCGGGCAAGACGGGCGAGGGCGTTCCCGAGCTGCTCAACCGGATCGTGGAGACGGTGCCGGGGCCGGTGGGCGACCCTGACGCGCCCGCCCGCGCGCTGATCTTCGACTCGGTCTACGACACCTACCGGGGCGTCGTGACCTATGTGCGGATCATCGACGGGCACCTCTCGCGGCGCGAGAAGAGCATGATGATGTCGACCGGGACGTCCCACGAGACCCTCGAGGTCGGGGTGATCTCCCCGGAGCCCAAGGCCGTGGCGGGTCTGGGCGTCGGCGAGGTCGGCTACCTGATCACCGGGGTGAAGGACGTCCGGCAGGCGCGGGTCGGCGACACCGTGACGACCGCGACGCGTCCCGCCCCGGACATGCTGGGCGGCTATCAGGACCCCAAGCCGATGGTGTTCTCGGGCCTGTACCCGATGGACGGCGACCAGTACCCCGAGCTGCGCGACGCCCTCGACAAGCTCCAGCTGAACGACGCCGCGCTGATCTACGAACCCGAGACGTCGGCCGCGCTGGGCTTCGGCTTCCGCTGCGGCTTCCTCGGGCTGCTGCACATGGAGATCGTCCGTGAGCGGCTGGAGCGCGAGTTCGGGCTGACGCTCATCTCCACCGCGCCCAACGTGGTCTACCGGGTGGAGATGGAGGACGCGTCCGAGCACG
Source organism: Spirillospora sp. CA-294931 (assembly GCF_050946795.1). Taxonomy (GTDB): domain Bacteria; phylum Actinomycetota; class Actinomycetes; order Streptosporangiales; family Streptosporangiaceae; genus Spirillospora. The sequence goes on along the minus strand of NZ_CP192006.1, from coordinate 6,504,264 downwards.
TGGTCACCAACCCCAGCGAGTTCCCCGAAGGCAAGATCGGCGCGGTCTACGAGCCGATGGTCAAGGCGACGCTGCTGGCGCCGAGCGAGTTCATCGGCGCGATCATGGAGCTCTGCCAGGGGCGCCGCGGCGTCCTGCTCGGCATGGACTACCTGTCGGAAGACCGCGTCGAGATCCGCTACACCCTTCCGCTCGCCGAGATCATCTTCGACTTCTTCGACCAGCTGAAGTCGCGGACGCGCGGGTACGCCTCGCTCGACTACGAGCCCAGCGGCGAGCAGGAGTCCGACCTGGTCAAGGTCGACATCCTGCTCCAGGGCGAGTCGGTCGACGCCTTCAGCCAGATCGTCCACAAGGACAAGTCCCGCGAGTACGGCCTGATGATGACCTCCAAGCTCAAGGAGCTCATCCCCCGCCAGCAGTACGAGGTGCCCATCCAGGCCGCCGTCGGCGCACGCATCATCGCCCGCGAGAACATCCGCGCCATCCGCAAGGACGTCCTCGCCAAGTGCTACGGCGGCGACATCTCCCGCAAGCGCAAGCTCCTCGAACGCCAGAAGGAGGGCAAGAAGCGCATGAAGACGATCGGGCGCGTCGACGTCCCCCAGGAGGCGTTCGTGGCGGCCCTTTCGACGGGTGAGCCGACGTCTGCGGACAAGGGCAAGAAGTAGCGCGCGGCAAGAAGCGCATGCTGTGTTCGATGCGGGCGCATCGACGTCCCCCAGGAGGCGTTCGTGGCGGCGCTTTCGACGGGTGAGCCGACGTCCGCGGACAAGGGCAAGAAGTAGCGCGCGGCAAGAAGCGCATGCGCTGACGTCCCCCGGGGGCGTCCCCCGGGGGCGTCCGTCAGGTGCCGCTCGATCGGTTCGCCGGGACGTGGGGGGCGGTCGTTTTGGGTCTGGTTATGGCAAAGCGGTGGTGACTCGGTGTCCTCGCGAGGACACTGGGCGTTGTGACGCATACGTTGCTGCATCAGGTGCTGGTGTCCGGTCTGGTGGTGCCCATCGGGCTCGCCGAGGCGGACGATCAGCGGTCCATCACGCGGGCGGGAGCCCGGCTGGCGGACGACACGTGGCTGCGGGCCGACTTGATGGTGTTCCAGGAGGACCAGAGTGAAGGGGAGCCCCCGTATGTGCGGGGGGCGCCGCTGCTCGCGGTCGAGGTGACCTCGGAGTGCTCGCGGGAGACCGACCTGGGCGCCAAGCGCGAGATGTACGAGCGGTTCGGGGTGCCCTCGTACTGGGTCGTCGACCTGAAGGGGGACGAGCCCGAGCTGCTGGTCTTCGAGCTGGCCGACGACGGGCGCTATGCCGAGGAGGCCCGCGTGACGTGGGGCCGTTCGTGCTCGCTGACCCGGCCCTTCGACATCGAGATCGCCCCCGACCAGATCTTCGACCGGCTACCGCGCCGGAACGTTCCGAGGAGGGGTTTCATGGACGGCACGGGACCGGGCAAGGGGTCCGATCTGCCGGACAGCGAGGAGCCGGTGCTCATCGACTCGTTCGCGCATCGCTGGCCCACCGCGGCCGAGAAGTCCGAGCTGTGGGACGGGTGCCCGGTGTTCTACGGGGCGTGGGACGAGCGCGATGTGGCCATCGCGGAGCGCGCGTATCCCGGACGGGTCGTCCGGCTGGACCAGCCTCCCGGGGAACCGGGCACCATGACGGTTCTCCCGGGCCCCGGGAACGAGTCGCGGGCTACTTGAGGAGTGGCCAGGCGATGAAGACCGGGACGCGGCGGAATTCGCCGCGGTTGGCCGCGCGGGCCGCGTAGACCAGGAAGACCAGGACGACCGCGGTGAAGACCAGCGGCACCCAGATCAGGGCCTCGGTGGCCAGCAGGAGCAGTGCGCTGACCAGCCAGACGACGATCGCGGCGATGCCCATGTTCAGGGCCTGGCGGGCGTGCTTGCGGACGAAGGGCGAGCGGCCCTTGGCGACCAGGACGACCAGTGGTGCGATCGCGCCGACCAGGAACTGCCCCAGGTAGGCCATCAGCGCCCAGGACTTGTCGTCGTGGGTCACCGGGCCGACGTTTCCCGGCATGGGGGCCATGCCCGGTTGCTGCCATCCGGGCTGCTGTCCGGGTGACGGTGGAGGCCCGTAGGCCATGACTGGTTCCTCTCCGGGGGTTCGCAAAGGGTTGTGGGCGAAGTCTATGACTCCTTAGACGCCCCCGGAGTTCGCTGGTTCCCGCTATCTATGGGCGCCAGAGGACGGCGGTGGGGGCGGTCTTGGTCAGGGTGACCGAGCCGTTCCAGCGCACGACCGACGCCTGGGGCACGTAGGACGCGCCGAGGAAGAAGCCCCGGTGGATCGCGGTGACCGTGGACGGCGCGCCGTTGTCGCCGGTCCCGACGGGCTGCCGGACGGCCTCGACGCTCGCGAGGTCGGCGGCCGTGGTGCCCTCGGGCAGTTCGACGGTGGTGGACGCGGCCCCGTCGCGCTCGATCGACCAGGTCGGCTGGGAGTGGTCGGACCGGTAGAGGCGGGACGGGTCGGACTTCAGCCGGACGCCGAGCGCGACGCCGGGCTTGGAGCCGTCCCCGGTGGCAGCGCCTGTGGTCTTCGTGAGCTCCAGCCACAGGTAGGTGCGCTGGTCGCCGACCTGCACGGTGGACGGGTCCGACGGCTTCTCGATCCGGCCCTCGCGGATCATCTCCTGGGCCATGATCTGGTAGGCCCAGGGCTCGCGGTCCATGACGATCTCGCGGGCGCGGTCGGTGGGGCGGGTGCGCGAGGCGTCCGGCAGGAAGCGCAGCGGGGCGCCGGGGCTGATGACGTCGCACATGTTGTTGTTCTGCGTGCAGGTCTGCAGGACAGGGTGGTCGCCCTCGTAGCGCCCGGCGAACTTGAAGGTCTGGTGCGCGGGCGCCTGGTAGACGCCGGTGCCGTCCACGCGGCGGCCCTGGGCGTCGACCTCGACGCGGTAGACCCACTCGATGTCGGTGGTGCGGCCCCAGCGGGCCATCAGGGCGGGGCTGTCGGTGCCGCCGTCCTCGTTGCTCCACACGACGGAGTATTCGAGGACGCGGTGCCCGGCGGTCGCGGCGGCGCGTGACTCGTGCCAGGCGATGAGCGGGGTGTCGGTGGTCGCGTTCTGGTAGGCGTCCCCGAGGGGCCATCCGGTGCGCCCGACGACGATGGGGGCGTGCCTGAGGGCGACCTGGTCGGCCTTGGGGAGCTCCACTTCCGGACGCGTGAGCCTGACGCGCTTGGCGGCGTCCGCGCTGCCCTTGGCGAAGCGCAGGGTGACCTTGTGCTTGCCGCGCTTGACCGGGCCCAGGCCGAGGCTGCGCTTGATGGGGGACGACGAAGGCACCACGAGGTCGGTGACGTGCCGTCCGTCCACGTCCACCGCCACGACGGCGGCCTCGGCGCCCTTGCGCGCCCACGAGACCCCGGGGGCGGACGCCTTGAAGCCGATGACCGCCTCCCCGTCACGGTCGGCGTAGAACTTCAGCGTCCGGGCCGGTCCGCCCCGCTCGATCACCAGCGCGTCCCCGGCCGCGGCCGGGGGGAGCGGGAGCAGGGAGGTGCCGGCGAACGCGCCGGTGAGGACGAGGGCGGCGGAACGTGCGCGGCTTCGCATGGGCAGGGAGCCTAGGACGGGCTGATTGCGCTGCGGTGACAATGCGGTCCCTCGTGGGTGTCGTGTTCATTGCCCTTCACGGTCGCGCGGGTGCCTGAAGCGATCCTCCGCTGAAGCGTCCGGCCTCCTGCGCCCCGTATAGGCGCAGGCCAAGGGACGGCATGCGGCAGCCGCCCGTCCCGCGCACGACCTCGTGGCCCAGGCCCTCGAAGAGGGAGACCACGTCGCTCGCGGGTTCGTCCAGCAGGTCGACGCCGTCGAGCCTGAGCCGCAGTTCGGGGTTGCCGCCCCAGCCGCGCTCGCGCGTCGCGTAGATCTCGCCGAGGCGCTCCACTCCGTCATGGGCGCGCTGTGTGCACACGCCCAGCCATCCCCGGCCGATGCGGACGCTGCGGTGCGCGGCCCACCCGCACAGGAACGACTGGCGCGGGGGAGTGGTCCCGCACTGCTCGCCCACGGCGGTGAGCGTCGTCCAGGCGTCCTCGGCGGTGGTGGAGAAGAGCAGATCGGCCTTCGGGAGCAGGGCACCGCGTCCCGGCTCGAGGGTGACGATGTACGGGGCGACCTTCCCGGGGAAGCGGGCCGGGTCGGGTTCGCGCAGGGTGACCAGGCCCTCCCACTCGACGGGTTCCTCTACCGCGAACCACGCGATGCTGGTCTCGACCCCGATCTCGGCGAAGGTGCGGTCGGTCAGCGCGCGCCCGATCGCCTCGCGCGCTCCGAGGGCGATTTCGTCCACCCGGCGGCCCCACCAGGGCGGTTCGGGGTCGGGGCGCCGCTGCCCGGCCTGCCAGGTGACCCCGGTGCCCCCGAGTTCGATCCGTTCCTCGTCGCCGCGTTCGTCGACGACCACGTAATGCCAGCCGTCGTCCCGCCCGCGCAGCACCACCCGCGCCGGCACCCGCCCTAGCTTCGGCTCCCGCTGCTCCCGCACCGGAAAACCCTATCCACGCGGGCCCGTCCCGCGGAGGATCTTCGCACCCTAGGCACAAGATCGTCCCGGATCGTCCTTCCGGCGTGCCGGGCGGCGCGCCGCGACACGGCGGACGTTGCTTGGCCTGGGCGGATATGTCGGTACGGTCGGGAGGTCAGATGGCGGCGACGGCTCCGGAGGTTCGACGGTGACCCACTCCGAGCAGGTTCTGCGTTCACCGAAGGAACGGGAGACGGTGAACGGCGCCGTCCGCGCGCTCCGTTCGGCCGCGCCGTTCGGGTGGGAACGGCTCGGGTTCGAGTTCCGCGCGACGGTGGGGATCGACAGCGTCCTGTTCGAGGTGGTCGACGCGTCCGGGGGGATGCGCACGGCGACGCCCCCGGGGCAGGCCATCGGCAAGATGGACGAGCTGCGCCGCGTCATGTACCGGCGCGGCAAGGGCGCGTGGTTCACCGCGCGGCTCGACATCGAACGTTCCGGACGGTTCAGCGCGGAGTTCGACTACGACGGCGAACCGGAGTTCACCCCGCCGCTCACCCCGTCCGCGTACGCGCTCGACCTGGAGCGTTTCCCCCGATCGGACGAGAACATCCCGCGGTGGCTGAGGTCCATGCTCCGTGACGCCTGATTGAACGCGGAACTTTTTTCGCGAAAACCTGTAATGCACGCCCGGTGCCGGTGTCTTCAGGGGTGAACCCGAAGAGAGGCACCATGCAACCCAGTTCTTTTCACGGGCGGCGGGCCATCGTCGTGTTGGCGGTGGTCGTCGCCTTGGCCGTCGTGGTGGGGCTCACGCAGGGAGAGGGCTTCACCGTGCGGTCGGCCTCGGAGCAGGCCGCCGAGAAGGGCGCGACCAAGCCCGGGGGGACGGCGGCTTCCGCCGGCGACGCGGAGTCCCGGGGGACGGCCGCCCCCGATCGGGCCGCGGCCGAGGAGGAGTCGCGCGCGCCTCGTCCCGTGCCGAAGCGCACTCCCGTGACGCCTCCCGGGTTCGCATGTGATCGGGTGGACGCCCCCAACAAGAACTGGGTCGTCCCGGTGTACGTCTACGAGGGCCGCGCCGACCGTTACCGGCAGCGGGTCGGCGCCGTCCGGCAGGCCCTGTGGGACGCCGACCAGGCACACGACGCCGATGCCCGCCGTACGGGGCGATCCCGGCGCCTGCGGATCGCGCAGGACGCCCAGTGCCGTCCACTGGTGGCCAAGTTGCAGGTTCGGAAGACCGACGACTGGAAGCAGGTGCTTCTCGCCAGCGCCAAACGGGGGGAGCAGGGGGTCGCGCTTGGACGGCTCCTGACCACGGCTGGGGCGCGTACCAAACTGGTGTTCTTCGTCGACTCCACCACGCTTCGCGGCGGCTGTGGCCTTGCCGTCCTGCCGTGGTGCCAGGGAGGGGCGGGCCTCGCCCGTGAACTGGACCTTCCCGCCCCGTATTTCATCAACGACCAGCGCGCGGGGCCCGTGAACGTCCGCCTGGTCAGCGTCCACACCGGCCAGTGCCTGGCCGGGGGCGCGCGCTCGAAGAAGGTCGTGCAGGCACGCTGCGGGACGGGTGACCGCCAGGTCTGGCAGCGCGCCATCGACCCCGAGGGATTCTTCACCTACAAGAACCTGGCCGGCGGCCTGTGCATGGAGATGCGCGCCGCCTCAGTCGTGGTCGCCGAGTGCGTCCCGCGACGGCCCGGCCAGCAATGGACCAGCAGCGGCGGCCAGGGCCGGGACGCCCTCGCCTACCAGCTGGTCACCAGGACCGGCGGCGCGAAGGCCGCCAAGGTCGCCGTCGTCCCGGCGGATCCCACCGCCCGCCGGGGCGACGGTCAAGCCGCGCTCTTCCGGATGGACTTCGCGATCCACTCCGGTACCCCGGGACCCGAGGTGCCGGCCTGAAGAGTGCGGTACTTTTCTCCGCGATCGGGTGTCCGCCCGCCCGGTCGCGGAGAATCGGCGTCCAGTCGCGGGGACCGGCGCCGGTTCGCAGGGACGGCGCCGTATCGGCCGCCGGATCGCGGAGCAGGATCTGCGGAGGGAGGGCGCGCGGTGAGCCCTGCAGAGGCGTCGCCGGAAATCGGGCTGGTCCGTCAGGCGCGGGAGGGCGACGACACGGCCGTCGCCGAGCTCTATCGCCGTCACCGCCCGGCCATGCTCGCCTATGCGCGGGGCTGCTGTCGGGACGAGCACACCGCCGAAGACCTCGTGAGCGAGGCTTTCGCGCGCACTCTCCAGGCGGTTCGGGGAGGCGGCGGCCCTACGGGGGCGTGGCGGCCGTACCTCTACACCGTCACCCGTAATGTCGCGATGGACTGGGCCCGCACCGACCGGCGCGGAGCCCTGGCCGAGAGCTTCGACGCCTGGGCGGACGTGACCAGCGCCGGGCCCGAGGAACGCGTCGCCGACAGCGAAGACCACACGATGATCGTGCGGGCGTTCCGGTCGCTTCCCGAGCGCTGGCAGACCGTCCTGTGGCACTCGGTCGTCGAGGGCGAGCCGCGCTCCCAGGTGGCCACGGCGATGGGCACCAGCCCCGGCAACGTGGGCGTGATGGTCTTTCGCGCCCGGGAGGAGCTGCGGCAGGCCTACCTCGCCGCCCACGCGACGGCGACCGGCCCCGAACTCGACTGTGAGCGCTACTCCGCTCCGCTGGCCGCCGCCGTACGTCGCCGCGGCGGACGACGTCCCAAGGCGTTGCGCGAGCACATGGAACGTTGCGTCCGGTGCAGGATGGCCTACGCCGAGCTGACCGACCTCAACGGGCGGCTTCGGACGATGCTCCCCGGCGCCCTGGCCCTCGGGGCGATCGGGAAGGCGCCCGCCGCCGGGCTGCTCCAGCGGATCACCGATCTTCCCGTCGCGGTCACGGGCGCGGCGGGCGCGGCCGCCGTCACGGCGGTGGCCATCCCGGTCGTCATCACCCTGTCCGGCCCTGAGCCGCCCTCTCGCGCCCCGGCGCTGCCGCCCGCGGTCGTGATGCCCCCTCCGGCCTCCTCGGCCTCTGCGGCGCCGTCCAGGAAGCCGACGCCGACGACCACCCGGACGACCACCCGGCCCTCGTCCTCGCCGTCTCCGTCGTCCTCGCCGAAACCCTCGGCGAAGGCGCAGGGCGCGTCGTCCGACCGGGGCCGGGCGATCGCGAGCGGGCAGGAGATGATCACGATCGCCAACCAGGAGCGCGCCCGCCAGGGCCGGGGCCCGCTCCGCACCGACCCGCGGCTCAACCAGGCGGCGGCCCAGGAGGCCGTCGAGCTCGCGCGGCGCGACAACGGCCTGACCCCCTCGTCCGACACCAACACCACGGTCAAGAAGTACGGCTACCCGATGATGTCGGCGGTGTTCCGCTACTACGGCATCGGCCCCCAAGGGGCCGTGCGGAACTGGTCGAGCAGCGGCATGGCGCAGGCGGACTCGTCCCGGGCCATCGGCGCCGCCTGCGCGAACGGGCCCAGCGGGGGCCGCATCTACTGCTCAGTGATCATCGGCAACTACTGACACGCCGGACGGCCGGAGCAGGGCGAACGGCACGGCAGACTTGAGGCGTGCCCGCGACTCTCCCCGATGGTGACCCCGTACCCGCCGACGGCGGGCTGCCGCGCACCGCCATGGAGGGCCTGGGGACGCGCCCGTTCGCCTTTTACGTGCACGTCCCGTTCTGCGTGACCCGCTGCGGCTACTGCGACTTCAACACCTACACGGCCACGGAACTGGGCCCCGGGGCGAGCCGTGACTCCTACGCCGACACGGCCATCCGGGAAGTGCGCATGGCGCGCCGCGTCCTCGGGGACGCCGACCTGCCGGTGGAGACGGTATTCGTCGGTGGAGGCACGCCCACCCTCCTTTCCCCGGACGACCTTGGCCGCGTCCTGGCCGCGATAGAGACCGAGTTCGGTCTCGCCCCGGGGGCCGAGGTCACCACGGAGGCCAACCCCGAGTCCGTGGACGAGGCGTACCTCGGCAGGCTCCGCGAGGTCGGGTACACCCGTGTCTCCTTCGGCATGCAAAGCGCGCGCGAGCACGTCCTGGCCGCGCTGGAGCGCACTCACACCCCGGGCCGGGTTCCCCAGGTGGTGCGCTGGGCACGCGAGGCAGGCTTCGACCACGTCAACCTGGATCTCATCTACGGCACCCCCGGCGAGAGCGATGACGACTGGCGCGCCTCACTCGAAGCCGCTCTGGAGCTGGACCCCGACCACGTCTCCGCCTACGCCCTCATCGTCGAGGAGGGCACCCGGCTGGCGAACCAGGTGCGGCGCGGGGAACTGGCGCCCCCCGACGACGACGCCATGGCCGACCGCTACCTCATGGCCGACGAGCTCCTGACCGGGCATGGGCTGCGCTGGTACGAGATCTCCAACTGGGCGATCGGGGCCGAGGCCGCCTGCCGCCACAACGTCCTGTACTGGACGGGCGCCGACTGGTGGGGCATAGGCCCCGGCGCTCACAGCCATGTCGGGGGCACGCGCTGGTGGAACGTCAAGCACCCCGCCGCCTACGCGTCCCGCCTCGCCGAGGGCACCACCCCCGCGCACGCGCGCGAGATCCTCGCCCCCGAAGACCAGAAGGTCGAGCGCGTCATGCTGGAGCTCCGCCTGGCCCAGGGCTGCCCCATGTCCCTGCTGGACCCGTCCGGCCTCAAACAGGCCATAGCCGACGGCTTGATAACCCCTGTCGAGGACCGGGCCGTCCTGACCCTGCGGGGACGCCTCCTGGCAGACGCCCTGGTCCGCGACCTCACCTGAACACCGCCCCCGGGAAGGGGGCGGTGTGGGCGCCCGGCTAGCGGATCATGGGCCAGGCCATGAACGACGGGAAGGTGTAGTACTCGCCGCGGTTGCCCGCCATGGCGGCGAGGATCAGGAAGACGATCTGGGCGATGAACGCCGCGATGAACGTCAGGATGCCGATCAGCACCAGCATCAGGACGACGCTGATGATCATGTAGACGGCCTGCGTGATCGCGAGGTTGAGGCCCTGCGCGCCGTGGTGGCGGAGGAAGGGCGACTCGTCCTTCTTGGTCAGGTAGACGACCAGCGGGGCGATGAAGCCCAGCAGGAACTGGCCGAGGTGGCACATCAGCGCCCAGGTGCGGTCGTCCGACGTCACCTGCCCGGGGCCGGGCGCGTAAGGCTGCATCCCGTAACCGGCCTGCTGCCCGTAGGCGTCGTAACCCGGGGTCTGGCCGTAGCCGGGCGCCTGCCCGTACCCAGGGGCTTGGCCGTAACCCGGCGCCTGGTCGTACCCGGGCTGTTGCCCGTAGCCGGGCGGTGTGCCGTACCCCGGTTGCTGCTGTCCGTAGTCAGGTTGCCCGTGGCCGGGCTGGTCGGGAGTCCCGTACGACATCGCTTGCTCCTCGGTCCGGGCGGGGGATGACGATCTAGGGGACGGTCACGAAGTCAATCAACTCTTCGACGCGGCCCAGCAGCTCTGGTTCCAGGTCGGTGAAATTCGACACCGAACCGAGGATCCGTTTCCAGGCGAGGCCCGTGTTGTCGCCCCACCCGAGAGCGTCGAGCACCCCCTCTTTCCAGGGTACGCCCCGGGGGACCCTGGGCCAGGCCGCGATGCCCACCGCAGAGGGCTTCACGGCCTCCCAGATGTCGATGAAGGGGTGCCCCGTGATGAGCACGTGCGGCGAGGAGACCTGTGCCGCGATCCGGCTCTCCTTGGAGCCGTCCACCAGGTGGTCGACCAGGACCCCGAGCCGCCGCCGCTCCCCGGGTTCGAACTCCTCGACGATGGCCGGCAGGTCGTCCACCCCTTCGAGGTACTCCACGACCACGCCCTCGACGCGCAGGTCGTGCCCCCAGATCTTCTCGACCAGCTCCGCGTCGTGCAGGCCCTCGACGTAGATGCGGCTCTCCTTGGCCACCTTGGCCCGCACCCCCTGGACGGCGATCGACCCCGACGCCGACCGCGCCGGCCCCTTGGGGGCGGCCGAGGGACGCACCAGCGTCACCGGCTTGCCGTCGATCAGGAACCTGGCCTCGGTGAGGGGGAACAGACGCTTGTTGCCGAACCGGTCTTCCAGCGTCACGCCGAACTTGTCGCACGCGACCACGGCGCCGCAGAAACCGCTGTCGGGGTCCTCGACGACCAGGTCGGCCTCGGCCGGGATCTCGGGGATCTGGCCCTTACGGGGCCGCCGCCAGTCGCCCGCCAGGACGTCGTCTCCATAGTCCTTGCTCTGCACGGTTCGGCACTCTAACGCTCGTCCCGCACTCGGCACACGGACTCCTGGGACGCCTGTGACGCATGCCCGTTACGCGATGTATCGAGGGAACTACGTGAAGTGTCCCGATCGCTGGTGGCGTCGCTCGCCGACGACCGTCCTAAGCCGGGGCCTCCAGACTGTCCCTTCCTGGCCGTACACTTGGCACTCGGAACTACGGAGTGCCAGTACGGGCAGGGGAGGTGACCACGTGCTCGACGACAGGAAACTCGCGGTCCTGCGCGCCATAGTCGAGGACTATGTCTCCACCAACGAGCCGGTCGGTTCCAAGGCCTTGGTGGACAGGCACAACCTCGGGGTCTCCTCGGCGACCATCCGCAACGACATGGCCGTCCTGGAGGAGCAGGGGTACATCGCCCAGCCGCACACCAGCGCGGGCCGGGTCCCCACCGACAAGGGCTACCGGCTGTTCGTCGACCGGCTGTCGACCATCAAACCGCTCTCGGTCGCCGAGCGCCGCGCGATCGAGACCTTCCTCAGCGGCGCCTACGACCTCGACGACGTCGTCGGCCGCACGGTGCGGCTGCTGGCCCAGCTGACCCGCCAGGTCGCCGTCGTCCAGTACCCGTCGCTCACCCGATCGGCCGTCCGCCACGTCGAGCTGGTACCGGTCGCCTCGCACCGGCTGCTGCTGGTGCTGATCACCAACACCGGCCGCGTCGAGCAGCGGGTGATCGAGACCCCCGGCGACGTCTCCGACGAGTCGATCGGCCACCTGCGCGCCCTGCTGAACACCTGTCTGGACGGCTGCGGCCTGGGCGAGGTGCCGACCGCGGTCTCCGACCTGCCCGACAAGGTGGCCCCGGACGACCGTCCGGTGGTGGCCGCCGTTCTGTCGGTCCTGCTTGAGACCCTGGTCGAGAAGCACGAGGAGAAGATCGTCTTCGCCGGCGCCGCCAACCTGGCGGCCGTCGACTTCTCGCAGAGCCTGCGGGACGTTCTGGTCGCCCTGGAAGAACAGGTCATCCTGATGCGTTTGCTCGGTGAGACCGGTGATTCCTCTACTGTTACGGTGCGGATCGGCACCGAGAACCCCGATGAGGGGCTTCGATCGACCTCGGTGGTCGCCGCCGACTACGGCGTCGGCGATCTCACTCTGGCCCGGCTTGGTGTGCTCGGGCCTACACGCATGGATTACCCCAGCACGATGGGAGCGGTACGGGCAGTGGCACGCTACGTCGGACAGATCCTGGCGGGGTCGTAAGTGGCAAACGACTATTACGCGACCCTCGGCGTCCGGCGCGACGCCAGCGCGGACGAGGTCAAGAAGGCCTACCGCAGGCTCGCTCGCGAACTCCACCCGGACGTCAACCCCGACCCGGAGACCCAGGAGAAGTTCAAGGAGATCACCCAGGCCTACGAGGTGCTCTCCGACCCCAAGAAGCGCGAGATGTACGACCTGGGGGCCGACCCGTTCGCGCCCTCGGGCGGCGCGGGCGCCGGGGGCTTCGGCGGTGCGGGTTTCCCGTTCAGCGACATCATGGACGCCTTTTTCGGGACGGCGGCGTCCCGCGGCCCCCGAACGCGCGCGCGCCGCGGCCGCAACGCCACCCTGCGGGTCGAGCTCGACCTCCAGGAGACGGCGTTCGGCACCACGCGCGAGCTGTCGATCGACACCGCCGTCGCGTGCGCGAGTTGCGAGGGCGAGGGCACGGCCCCCGGGGCGCACCCCGAGACCTGCGAGACCTGCATGGGACGCGGTGAGGTCCAGCAGGTCCAGCGCTCCTTCCTCGGCCAGGTCATGACGGCCCGTCCGTGCCCCGCCTGCGGCGGTTTCGGCAGCGTGATCCGCAACCCCTGCCCCGAATGCTCCGGCGACGGCCGCGTCCGCACCCGCCGCACCGTGAAGGTCAAGATCCCCGCGGGCGTCGAGAACGGCATCCACATCCAGCTCGCCGGCGAGGGCGAGGTCGGCCCCGGCGGCGGCCCGCCCGGCGACCTCTTCCTGGAGATCGTCGAGAAGCCCCACGCGATCTTCGAGCGCGAGGGCGACGACCTGCACTGCACCGTCGAGATCCCGATGACCGCCGCCGCCCTCGGCACCGGCGTCACCGTCGAGACCCTCGACGGCGCCGAGGAGATCGACATCAAGCCCGGCACCCAGTCCGGCCAGGTCATCACCCTCTACAACCGGGGCGTCCGGCACCTCAACGAGACCGGCCGCGGCGACCTCCACATCCACGTGAAGATCGAGACCCCCAACCGCCTGGACGAGGAGCAGGAAGAACTCCTGCGCCGCCTGGCCAAGCTCCGCGGCGAAGAACGTCCCCCCGGCAAGTTCGCCCCCGGCCAGCGCGGAGTCTTCTCCCGCCTCCGCGACGTCTTCAATCAGCACTGAGTCAACTGAAATCGCGGCCCACCCGCGCTCGCCCGGCGGCACGCAGCGTTGATCGCCCCACCCGCGCTCGCCTGGCGGCTCGCTTCGGTGACCGTGATTTGGCGATTGCTGCATCGCTCCGCGATCCAACCGGGGAAGCTCGCCTTCGGCTTCGCTTCCCCGGTTGGTTAACGCAATCGCGCGCGGGGCCGGGGTTGGTCGATAACAGGTCTCAACTCCGGGAACTCGTTCGAGCAGGGGAGGGGAAATGAGCCCGCCGGTCTTCCTGACCGAAACCGAGCGACTCGCCGCCGACCGGGTGCTGCTCGACGGCCCCGAGGGACGCCACGCGGCCACCGTCCGCCGCCTGCGCCCCGGCGAGCGCGTCGACCTCACCGACGGCGCCGGCCTGCTCGCCGAGTGCGTCGTGGTGACGTCCGACCGCGCGTCCCTCACCCTGGACGTCCGGTCCCGCCATCACACCCCCGAGCCCGAGCCGCGCCTCGTCGTCGTCCAGGCCCTCCCCAAGGGCGACCGCGGCGAACTGGCCGTCGAGACCATGACCGAGGCGGGCATCGACGAGATCGTCCCGTGGTCGGCGTCCCGCTGCGTCACCCAATGGCGCCCCGACCGCCGCGAGAAGGCCCTCAACCGCTGGCGCGCCACCGCCCGCGAAGCCGCCAAACAATCCCGCCGCACCCGTTTCCCTCACATAGCGGACCTGGCCACGACCCCCCAAGTAGCAGCCCGCATCCAGCAGGCCACCTGCGCCCTGATCCTCCACGAGTCGGCCACAACCCGCCTGAGCACCCTGAAGCCCCCCGCCCAAGGCGAAATCCTGGTGATCGTCGGCCCCGAAGGCGGCATCACCGACGAAGAACTCGAAACCTTCTCCACCGCCGGCGCCACCCCCACCCTCCTGGGCCCCACCGTCCTCCGCACCTCAACCGCCGGCGTAGCCACCACCGCCATCCTCCAAACCCTCACCACCCGCTGGTAGCGGAACACCACCCAAAGCAGCAACGACCGCCCGCAACACTCCCGACCTGGCCAGCCGAACGCGAAGGCCGCCATTCGCCGGACGACGCGCACCTCGCTGGACATCCAGTGCCCCAAGCGCGCCCGCACGCGCAAGGGCACCCTGCCGACATGCCCCCGCCGCCCCGGGTGCGTCCGAGAACCTCGACGTGACGCAAGCCCCGGGGTCCTCCCTCAGCAGCCCCGCGAAGTACTGGCGGATCAGCCCGCCTTCACGCAGCACATGGAACTCATAGGCACCTCGCGCATGAACGCGCTGCGCAGCGACGAGATCGACGGGCACCGCGAGCGGCTGCCCGCGCTGAGCGAAGTCAACGCAGACGGACCCTCACCACACATCCGCGTCACGCAGACCTGAAGAGCTTCGGTGCGCGCCCGTCTTCAGCGTCGGCGTGCTCGATGGGTGGCGAAGATGAGCGCGGCGGACGCGGCGACGATCAGTCCGACGAAGACGGGGTGGATGTCCTTCGACAGGCTCTCCGCGCCATCGGGTCGCGTCCGCCAGATGACGAGCGGAACCACATACGACAGCGCGACGAGCCCGGCGGCCCACTGGACCGTCCGGTCGCGAACGTGGCGGAGGGCGCCGACCAGCGCGATCACGACCGGGATGCCCGAGAGCAGGGCGAACTGACCCAGAACCATGACGGGGACGGCCCACGAGGAGATGGTCACCGACCGCGGAATGCGCTGGACCGGACGGACGAGCGACGGAGACGTGGTGGACATGATGTTCCTTTCGTCTGGCCAAGATGCCCTGCGGACACCGCAGCACGCTAGAAGCTGATGCGTACGTTAGAAGTTATAACCAACAGACGGGGGGAGTGTCAATAGACTTCGTGATAGCCTCTAACTAAATCTTCAGGGAGTAGCTCGACAGGCGTGGAAGGCGGCAGGCAGGTGGCGGAGACGGGCACCACGAACCCACGCGAGCGCTACCGCGCCCAACTGCGCGCGGAGGTCAAGGAGCACGCCTGGGAGCAGATCGCGACGGCGGGCGCGTCCGCGCTCTCCCTCAACGCGATCGCCAAACAGATGGGCATGAGCGGCCCCGCCCTCTACCGCTACTACGCCAGCCGCGACGAGCTGATCACCGAACTGATCACCGACGCCTACCAAGGCCTGGCCACCACTCTCCGCCTGGCCTCGGAGGACGACGCCGACGTGGCCGCACTGGCACACGCCCTACGCGGCTGGGCCCTGGACGACCCCCAGCGCTACCTCCTCATCTACGGCACCCCCGTCCCCGGCTACCGTGCCCCCGACGAGACCACCGCCATCTCCAACGAGATCATGGCGACCCTCCTGGACGCCTTCGCCGCCCAAACCTGGGACGCCCCGGCCACACCCTTCGACGCACATCTGAAAGACCACCGAGCCTGGGCAGGCAACCACCCGGCTCCGACTCCGATCCTCCACCGCGCCTTGACCTTCTGGACGAGGCTCCACGGCGTCCTGTCCCTGGAACTCGCGGGCCACTTCACCGGAATGCGGTTCGATCCCGCCCTGCTCTTCCAAGCCGAACTAGACCACCTGCTAGCCCACTAGCCAACGGCAGCCCGCCACCCGGCCATTGCCGTTCGCCGCGCACGACAACCCGCCGTAGGCTCTGCCATCCGAACCCACAGTGAAGCGCGCGATCGACAGCGCACCCAGCGCCGTGCACCGCCCCCCAAGGCACGCCGCGACGTAGTCGGCCGCATTGAAAACCGGGCGGTGACATCTGCGCTGGTCGCGCGGCTAGACGCCGTCCAAAGTTGTGTGAGCGTCGCCCGTTCCTCCGAGCCACGCCCGACCGCCGATTCCGTTCCCGCGCCGCCCAGGTCGCTGCGTTGCCTCGTGGCGTTACGAGCCCCCAGACCGGTGTGCCCCGACGCGCCACACGCCGCGCTGTGATCGCCCTGTAGTGCGCACACCGTTCGGTGGCCGGCCCGCAACCACGTTGTGGGACGTATGGCGCAGTGCCCCACTCATCCGAGATGAGGTCGGTTCTGAGCGCGAGACTTGGCTCCATTTTCCAGCCAGCGGCGGCCCCACTGCGTCAGCAGATGATTGCGTTCTGGTGAGTTTTGGCCCCATCGCCCGGGTTGGGGTGGGACGCTGGATGTGCTCTGGGCGGGCTGGGAGCGTTAATGGCGCGGATGACCAAGACCGAGATGTATGCCGAGGTCCGGCGGGACGCGCGGCATGAGGGCATGGGCGGGCGTTGGCCCGCGAGTACGGGGTGCACCGTCGCGCGGCGCGGGAGGCGTTGTCCTCATCGTGGCCCAAGCCGCGCAAGTCCCGACTGGACCCGTTCAAGCCATGGATCGATCAGTTCTTGCGGGCGGATCTGCGTGCGGCGCGCAAGCCGCGGCACACCAACAAGCGGGTCTTCGATCGGCTGGTGGCCGAGCGGGAGTTGGAGGGGATCTCCTACTCGACGTTGTGTGAGTATTTGTCCTGACGGCGTCCGCAACGGGCCGAGGTAGGGATGGGATCGCTGGCGGCTCCGCGCCGCGATCGTCGACCGGCTCATTTTCAATGCCACCATCGAAACTGGCATCGACTCCTACCGGCTCGCCCACATTCGCGCACAACAAGCCGCTTTTGTGTGACCAACCGGCACGGCTCTGTCGCCTACCGGTTCCTCACTGCTGCCCCAGGCATGTTGAGGACCAGCGTCTCATCCTCACAAACGTCAAGGAGGTGGCTTCTTGGCCATCAGGGTCCTAGTGGAGGCCGACTATGGGATATGAGAGATCTTTTTCCGGAGGGTCGGAACCGTTTTCTGAACAATCAAGATCAGTCCAGCCATTTCGTCAGGCTCCGTTGGTTGGAGGGCCGCCTCCAATTAGGATGTATCTTCAGCGCAAGCTGCAAGGAAAATGGGTCGCCCGCAGGCTCCAAAATGAGGTCTCCGGCCTCATGCGGCATTCTGAAGCACTGAGAGACGCGGCGATCAGTCCTCCGGACGAATTGGTTGTCTCGCTGCAGAACGCGCGGGTTGCGATCGATGGCCTGCAGACCGAGCTAGCGGCCTGGGGACTGTTCGAGATTAGGCCTGACCAATCCCGGGCACCTATCGAGGCATTCCTGGAGTTCGATTTCGCCAAGGAACTGGCCCATCACGGAATCAGTCTTGACGAGTCAATGGAAGAGCGCATCCAGCGCCTACGCGAGCAACTCTTGCGCGAACGGAGACGCCGCAGTGGACAAGCCTCACAAGATAGCCCCGACGGGACCCTGAAGGAGCTCCTAACGATCGCGAACACCGTGATCGACGAAGCCCTTGAGAACCAGAACATTCATGACAGCCGCTGGCGCGACTGGGCAAGGCGTGTACTGGCACTGGTGACTGAACTACTCATCACCCTGCTTGTCGGCCTCGTGGCCGTTGGGTTCACGGTGCTGGTTGTCGACGAATCCCTCGCCAAGGAGATGACCAAGAAGGTTATCGAGGTCCTGACCGTCGCCATGGGTCTCCAGGCGATCCATAGTGCACGTGAAAAGTCGAGGCCACGCAACCTTTCCACGCTACTCAGCATGGCCGACAAAGGAATTCGGCAACAGGCACGTGGCCTTATGGCAATCCTTGAGAGCTTGAGCTTCCGTCAACCCCTCACCTCCCGCGAGGTGAATCGCGCAAGCCGGTTCGCAGCATGCATGTCCGGTCATACTTACACAGTCAACCGAATTCTGGAAATAACTGAAGCCCCGAACTGGCCAGATCGTGGCGACTACGCGTCGTTGTGCCAGGATCTTTGTGAGCTCAGCGATCAGCTCGTTATTGAGCTTACAGATAACTCACGGCTCTCCCGATGGCGACTGCGGCGCACAGCGACCAAGAAATTGGAGGAGTACCTATGTCAACTGGACAAGTTTGGCCTTCCGGATTCCCTCCCCCTAAAGCTTCCCTAGCGGGAAATACTTGACTTTGAAGAACGCCTAGATCATCTTGAGTCCTGCCACAGCGCATCGAGCATCTTTCGACCCCGTTGGGCGCTCGCGGTCACGCGGCGGACGCGTTCTGCGAGCCGTGGTCTTCCAGGCTGCGTCTTCGTGTCGGTCCATGCTGGGCGGCGTCCGTGCTTGCTTCCCCAGATGGTGAAGGCGGGCTTAAGGCGGTCGGCTTTCCGAACCTTGTGCCGACCAGGGTCGCGCCGTCCTTCCGCACTGCGCTCGAACTGGCTGTGATCGGTGCGTGGCGGCGCCATGTCGTGGTCGTCGTCTGGCGCGCGGGGGCCGCGTGCTCTGGTGTTTGCCCACTAAGTGGCGTCCCCGCAGCCTTAGCTGTCGCTTGTGTTGCAACCGCTTTGTCGAGGGTCGACCCAAGGGGCCAGCCCGGTTGCGTTGTCGCCGTCGATGCCGATAGCCGCGTTGGGGCGCCTGCTCTTTCGTCGCGCTTTGTTGCTGTGGCCGACGCGCTGGACGCCGCCGCACGCGACACTGAGTGGCCCGCGCTGGATGTTGTGGTGTGGCGGCGTTGCCCGGGCCGGTGTCAGCAGGGGTGGGACACAGCCTTGTGGCTGGCCGGAGTGGGGCGCTGGTGAGCCGGTGGCTGGGCTGTGCGCTGGACTCGGCGGGGTGGTTACTCGGGGGCTACGTCGGGTTTGGAGCCGGTGCCTTGGCCTGTGCCGGTGTCGGTGCTGGGGGTGGGGTCTACCGGGTGTTCGGTGGGCTTGCCCGGCTCGGTGGGCGTCGGCGTGGTGGTGGGTGTGGTGGGGGGCTTGGACGCCGGGGGAGTGGTGCAGGCCGGGAGAGGGTTGCTGCTCGGGGCGGTGGACGCCGCGCCGCTGGGCGGGGTGGCGATGGTGGGGTTTCCGCCCGTGCCGTCGCCGGAGCAGGTGGGAGAGTCGGCCGGGGTGGGCGAGGCGCTGGGAGCGGACGAGGACGGGACGCCGCTCTCGGTGGGGAGCGGGGACGTCGGCTGGGTCTGCTCGGTGGGGTCGCCCTCGGAGTTGGTGGTGTCGCTGTGCGCGGGGTTGCCCTCGCTGGTCTCGGACGGGTTGTGGCTGCCGGCCGAGGTGATGAGGTTCATGGTCTGCGGGGCGGTGACGCCGATCCCGGCGATGGCGACGGCGGCGCCCACGGCCAGGGCCGGGCGGGCCCAGTTCGTGGTGAACCAGTCGAGGCCGAAGCGTCGCTGGTGTCGCCGTTCGATGCGGCCACGGATGCGTTCGAGGCCGTCCGCCGCGGGGGTGACCTTCTCCGCCTCCGCGTTCAGCGCACGGCGGAGGATCTCGCCGTACTCGTCGTCGGGGTCGGTGGTCATGAGAATTGCTCCAGGACGTTGCGTAGCGCGGCCATGCCGCGCGCCGTGTGGCTCTTCACGGCGCCTCGGGAGATGCCCATCGACTGGGCGATCTCCGCTTCTGACAGGTCGGCGTAGTAGCGCAGCACGAGCGCCTCCCGCTGGCGGGCGGGCAGCGTGTGCAGCGCGTCGACCACGGCGGAGCGCTCGAGCTCCCCGATGGCTCCGGCTTCCGCGCTGGGCGCGTCGGGAAGACCCTTGGGGGCGTACTTCTCGACGACGGCGCGGTGACGGAGCACCGACCGTGACCGGTTGACCACCGACTGGCGCAAGTATGACAGGGCCTTGTCGGGGTCGCGCAGGCGCCTCCAGCCGCCGTGCATGGCCACGAACGCGTCCTGGACCACCTCTTCGGCGGTCCCGGCGTCGCGGACGAGCATGGCGGCAAGGCGGACCAGGGAACGGTAGTTGGCGCTGTAGAGCGCGGTCACGGCCTGGTCGGCATCCCAGGCAACGGCCACGGCCCCTGCAGTGCCCCTGGCCACGAGGGTCTCGGTCACATCTGTGGGACGCGCGCCCTCGTCGTCCGGTTTACGAAAGGGCATCTTCTGTCTTGCCTCGGTCACCTATCCGCCGCCTTTGCCGTCCCCCGGCCATCCATTCGGATGGTCGCCATCGGTACGGCGTGGATGGGCGAACCCGACCTGGCCGATCGGGGTGCGGCAAGCGCCCGTAGCCGGGGGGAACGCTTGGGTTGCAACCCTAATCCAGTGCACCGACGAACTGCGGCCGATCCCACCGGTGGCCGATTCGTGGAACTTTACCCGGGTCGGGGAGGTGTGGGCTACGTCTCGATAGGATCCGCATGCGCCTGACCGCGGTGGGAGGAGAGCGATGACGGACTGCCTGTTCTGCAAGATCGTTTCCGGGGACGTGCCCGCGAAGATCGTCCGGGAGACGGGGCGGGTGGTCGCGTTCCGTGACATCAACCCGCAGGCGCCCACGCACGTGCTGGTCATCCCCAGAGATCATCATCCGAACGCGGGAGCGCTGGCCGCCGCCGACGCGGGGCTGCTCGGGGAGGTGATGACCGAGGCGCACCAGGTCGCGGTGGACGAGGGCGTGGCCGACAGCGGGTACCGGGTCGTGTTCAACACCGGTTCCGGTGCGGGGCAGACGGTGTTCCACGTGCACGCGCACGTGCTCGGGGGGCGTGGCCTGAACTGGCCGCCCGGCTGACGGTTCGACGGGTGGGACGTGCCGCGCGCGAGCGAAAATACAGCGGCGGGACGTCGTCGCGGCCAAGTACCATGGGGGCGACAGAGGCTGAATACCCGGAGCGGACAGTAAAGGCAGGTCGGAGAGGCCGCAAGGCCCGGCTGATGGTCGAATCAACTCATGCGGGAGCCCGGAAGGAATCGGGCCCGAGGTCCCAGATCAAGATCGTGGTGCCGGACGACCATTCGATGGTGAGCCTTCTGGGCTCCCGGGATGAACTGCTCCACGTCATCGAGCAGGCTTTTCACAGCGACATCCATGTCCGGGGCAACGAGATCACCGTTACCGGCCCCGAAAACGAGATCGAGCTGGTCGCGCGGCTGTACACCGAGCTCATCGACCTGCTCAACAGCGGTACCCAGCTCACCCCGGACGCCGTGGAGCGAAGCCTGTCCATGCTGCGCAACGACACCGACGAGCGCCCGGCCGACGTGCTGACGCTGGACGTCTTGTCCAGCCGGGGACGCACGATCCGGCCCAAGACGCTCAACCAGAAGAAGTACGTCGACGCGATCGACAAGCACACGGTCGTGTTCGGCATCGGCCCCGCCGGTACCGGCAAGACGTACCTGGCCATGGCCAAGGCCGTGAAGGCGCTGCAGGACAAGAAGGTCAACCGGATCATCCTGACGCGCCCGGCGGTCGAGGCGGGCGAGCGGCTCGGCTTCCTGCCGGGCACGCTCTACGAGAAGATCGACCCGTATCTGCGGCCCCTGTACGACGCGCTGCACGACATGGTCGACCCCGACTCGATCCCGCGGCTGATGGCGGCGGGCACGATCGAGGTGGCGCCGCTGGCGTACATGCGCGGCCGGACGCTCAACGACTCGTTCATCATCCTGGACGAGGCGCAGAACACCTCGCCCGAGCAGATGAAGATGTTCCTCACCCGGCTGGGTTTCGGCTCGAAGGTCGTGGTGACCGGTGACGTCACCCAGGTCGACCTCCCCGGGGGGCAGCTGAGCGGGCTCCGTGTCGTCCAGGACATCCTCGAGGGCATCGGCGACATCCACTTCTGCCGTCTGAACAGCAAGGACGTCGTCCGGCACAAGCTGGTGACCGACATCGTCGACGCCTACAGCCGGTTCGACGCGCGCGAGGCCGAGGCGGCCGCGCAGGGCGACAAGCGCGTCCCCGCGATCAAGGGCGGGCGCGGCGCGTCCCGCAACCGAGGCGCGCGATGAGCATCGAGGTCCTGAACGAGTCGGGCGTGAAGGTCGACGAGAACGCTCTGGTCGACCTCGCCCGGCACGTCCTGGACGGCCTGCGCGTCCACCCGCTGGCCGAGCTGTCGCTGCTGCTGGTCGACGAGCCGGCGATGACCGAGCTCAACGCCAAGTGGATGGGCGAGAGCAAGCCGACCGACGTGCTGGCCTTCCCGATGGACGAGCTGCGGCCCGGTCACCAGGCGGGCGGCGACGACGACGGCGAGCCCGAGGCGGGCCTGCTGGGCGACGTGGTGCTGTGCCCGGCGGTGGCCGAGCGGCAGGGCGCGACGGCCGGGCACGGCACCGAGGCCGAGCTGGAGCTGCTGTGCACGCACGGCATCCTGCACCTGCTCGGCTACGACCATGCCGAGCCCGAGGAGCACAAGGAGATGTTCGGCCTCCAAGCCGAGCTGCTGACCTCCTGGAACGACCGGCTCGGCGGGCGCTAGGGCGTGTGCGGTGAGTCCTGTTCGCGGCGCGCGCCGTCCGGCCGACCGAAGACCCACCGCGGCCGGGCCGGAGTGACGATGCGGGGCGATGCGCGGTGAACACCGCCCAGGGGTGGCTGCTGGGGCTGGCGATCGGGCTGGTCTTCATGGCGGGGCTGCTCGCGGGCACCGAGGCCGCGCTGACCCGGGTGTCGCGGGTCAGGGTCGAAGACCTCGTCCGTGAGGAGCGCCGGGGCGCCGGACGCCTCGCCGAGGTCGTAGCCGACCCCGCGCGGTACCTCAACGTCGTCCTGCTGCTGCGGATCAGTTGCGAGCTGGTGGCCACGGTCCTGGTGGCCGACCTGTGCATCTCGTGGCTGGACGAGACGTGGCGCGCCTACGTGACGGCCGCGGTCATCATGATCGTGGTCAGCTACGTGGTGGTGGGGGTCGGGCCGAGGACGCTGGGCCTCCAGCACGCCGACCGGGTCGCGCTGGCCGGGGCGTCGGTCGTGCACCCGGTGACGCGGGTGTTCGGCCCCCTGCCGCGCCTGCTGATCCTTCTCGGCAACGCGCTGACCCCCGGCAAGGGCTTCCGCGAGGGGCCGTTCGCGTCCGAGGCCGAGCTCCGCGACCTGGTCGACCTGGCCGAGCAGCGCAGCCTCATCGAGCCGGACGAGCGCGAGATGATCCACTCGGTGTTCGAGCTGGGCGACACCCTGGTCCGCGAGGTCATGGTGCCGCGCACCGACATCGTGTTCGTCGAGCAGGGCAAGACGCTGTTCCAGGCCATGTCGCTGGCGCTGCGCAGCGGGTTCTCCCGCATCCCGGTGGTGGGCGAGAACGAGGACGACGTCGTCGGCGTCGCCTACCTGAAAGACGTCGTGCGCCGCAGCCACGAGCACCGCGAGGGCGAGTCGGTGGAGACGGTCGCCTCGGTGATGCGGCCGCCGACGTTCGTCCCCGACAGCAAGCCGATCGACGAGCTGCTGCGCGAGATGCAGGCCCGCCAGATCCATCTGGCCATCGTGATCGACGAGTACGGCGGCACGGCCGGGCTGGTGACCATCGAGGACATCCTCGAGGAGATCGTGGGCGAGATCGCCGACGAGTACGACGTGGAGCCGCCGCGCGTCGAGTGGCTGGACGACGGCCAGGCCCGCGTGACGGCGCGGCTGCCGGTCGAAGACCTCGCCGACCTGTTCGACGTCGAGCTCGAGGCCGAGGAGGTCGAGACCGTCGGGGGCCTGCTGGCGCACGCGCTGGGCCGCGTGCCGATCGAGGGGTCCACGGCGACGGTCGCGGGGCTGAGCCTGCGCGCCGAGAGCATCGCCGGGCGCCGCAACCGCATCGGGGCGGTGCTGGTCAGCCGGTTGCCCGCCGCGATCACGGGCGCCGAGGGCGAATCCGCCCAGGATTAGCGGAACGTCCGAGAGGGAACGATCACGCGCGTTGAGAGATTCGGGGGGATCTCATGCCGCGCTTACTCCCCGCTGCCGTTCTGGCCGCGGGTTTATCAGTCATGGCCACGGGATGTGGCACCGAACGTCCGGCCCGGTTGGGGGCGCACGCGGCGGGGGCGGCGATGTCGCCCGCGGTGCTCTCCGCGCGCGAGGTGCCCGAGGGGTACCTGCCCGCCGAGAACCAGCACGTGTTCGCCGGGCTCCGCCCCCGGGACCGCGACTGCGTCCGGCTGCTGGAGCTGGCCGACCTGCACGGGGAGGACGACCTGCGCGGCGTCCGCGGCGCCCCGCAGGCCCACGCGGCGTTCTACCGCGTCGACCCGGGGGCCAGCCTCGTCCACCATGTCTTCCGGCTCCCGGCCGGACGTGCCCACGCGCACATCGCCGAGACTCGCTCGGCGGCCGCGTCCTGCCCGCGGATCAGTGTCGAGATCGGCGACCGCGACCTGCGGCTCGACCGCGTCCGGCTCCGCTCGTTGCGGGGCGTCAAGGACGGCTTCAGTGTCCGCTACGCCGACGGCGACCTCGGCGTGGACGTGGTGATGGCCCGCGCGCGCGACGACCTCCTCGTCCTGGCGGCGCCCGGCGAGTCCGAGGGCGCGCGCGAGACCGAACGTCTGCTCGGCAGGGCCCTGTCCAAGCTCAGGAGGCTGGCTCCCGGCTCAGGTGAGGGACGTGCGAAGGGTTCCGTCCGGGGCGGCTAGATGGAGCGGGGCCTTGGGCCCCAGGTCGCGGACGGCGGCGAGGTCGTCGTCGCGGACGGCCTCCTCGGCCGTCACCAGCGCGGCGGCCTCCAGGCTCTCGGCACCGCTGGACACCGCCATGGCGACGGCAACCTGGAGCGCCGAGAGCCTCAGCGACGGAAGGCCGACGTCGGTCGCCGCGTAGGTGCGCCCGGTCTCGTCCCGCACGGCCGCGCCCTCGGCCGTGCCGCCCCGCGCGCGGGACGACCGGGCCAGCGTGATGATCTTGGAGTCCTCGGCGTTCAGCTCAGTCACGGTGGCCAGCGTAATCCGCCGGCCGCAAGTGGGCGGCAAGTGGGCGGCAAGAGGGGCTGGCGAGACTGGGCCACTCAATGGACGACGTGTGCGTGTTGGGGGCCTGAGATGTCTCGTTTGCTCTACCGCTTGGGAAAGGCCGCGGCGCTGCGGCCGTGGCGGTTCATCGTCGTGTGGGTGCTGCTGGTGGTGGCGGTCGGCGGGGTCGCGGCCACGGCGGGCGGCGCGCTCCAGGACGACTACACGCTGAAGGGGACGGGCTCCCAGGAGGCCACCGACCTGCTGAAGGAGCGGTTCCCCGCGCTGTCGGGCGCGGACGCGCGCGTCGTCGTCCATGCCAAGGAGGGCAAGGCCGACCAGGCGCGGGTCGCGGAGGCCAGGACGAGGCTGGCCGCGCTCCCGCACGTCAGCGCCGTCGACCCGCCGAGGCCGAGCGCGGACGGCACGACCGCGCTGCTGACCGTCCGGTACGACGTGCCGGTCACCGACCTCAAGCCCAAGGACACGCTGGACCGGCTGCGGTCGGCGACCGGCGGGCTGAAGTCGTCCGGGCACCGGGTGGAGTTCGGCGGCCAGGTGCCCGAGAACGTGCAGGCGCCCGACGGCGCCGCCGAGGCGGTCGGGATCGTCGCCGCCCTGATCATCCTGCTGCTGGCGTTCGGGTCGGTGGTCGCGGCGGGGCTTCCGCTGGTGGTCGCGCTGGCCGGGCTCGGCGTCGGCGTCTCGGGCATCACCATCCTGGCGGCGTTCGCCAACGTGGCCACGACGGCCCCGACCGTGGCGATCATGATCGGGCTCGGCGTCGGGATCGACTACGCGCTGTTCATCCTGACCCGGCACCGCGAGGGCCTGGCCGAGGGGCTGGACGTGCCCGAGGCCGTGGGACGCGCCAACGCCACCGCCGGAATGTCGGTGATCTTCGCGGGCGTCACCGTGCTGCTGGCGCTGTGCGGGCTGGTGCTGTCCCAGGTCCCGGTCTTCATGACGATGGGGTTCGCGACCGGGATCGTGGTCGCGCTGACCGTGGCGAGCGCGGTGACGCTGCTCCCGGCCGTGCTCGGCCTGGCGGGCAAGCGGGTGCTGCGCAAGCGCGACCGCGTCGAGGGCGCGTCCATCGCGACCGAGTCGCCCCGGGTACGGCACTGGGCCGAGCGCGTCGGGCGGCGCCCGTGGGCCTGGGGCCTGGCCGCGCTGACCCTGCTGCTCGCCCTGGCCGCGCCCGCCGTGGGCATGCGCACCTGGCCCAGCGACGCGAGCAGCGAACCGACGTCCAACACCGTCCGGCAGGCCTATGACCTGGTCGCCGACAAGTACGGGCCCGGGGCCAACGGGCCGCTGCTGGTCACCGTCGACCTCAAGAAGGTGAGCCCCGAGAGCCTGCCCGGGCTGAGCGCCAAGCTCGCCGCCACCGAGAACATCGCCTCGGTCACACCGCCGCAGTACTCGCCCGACCGCAGCGCCGCCGTCCTGATCGCGACGCCGACGTTCGGGCCGCAGAACGAGGACATCACCGGTCTGGTCGACGGGATACGCGAGGACGTCCTGCCCCCGGGGGCCGAGGTCACCGGGCTCACCGCGATCTTCGTGGACCTCAGCCGGGTCCTGGACGAGCGGCTCTGGCCGGTGATCGGTGTCGTGGTCGCGACCTCGTTCCTGATGCTGCTGATCGTCTTCCGGTCGCTGCTGGCGCCGCTGAAGGCCGCCGCGATGAACCTGCTGTCGATCGGCGCCGCCTACGGCGTCCTCACGGCCGTCTTCCAGTGGGGCTGGGGCGCCGAGCTGCTGGGCCTTCCGCACAGCGTCCCGGTGTCGAGCTTCATCCTGCTGCTGATGTTCGCCGTGCTGTTCGGCGTCTCGATGGACTACGAGGTGTTCCTGCTGTCCCGGGTGCGGGAGGAGTACCTGCGCACGGGCGACGCCCGGACCTCGGTCACCACCGGCCTCGCCGCCACCGGCCGGGTCATCTCCAGCGCCGCGATGATCATGGTCGCGGTCTTCCTCGGCTTCGCGCTCGACCCGGGCCTGGTCGTCAAGCAGATGGGCGTCGGCCTGGCCGTGGCCGTCGCCCTGGACGCCACGCTGATCCGGCTGGTGCTGGTCCCGGCCACGATGGCGCTGATGGGCAAGGCCAACTGGTGGCTCCCCGGCTGGCTCGACCGCATCGTCCCCCATATCGACCTGCACGCCCCCTCACCCCCCGGTGACCCCGCCGCCGCCCGCCCCGAACGCGAGTCGATCATGAACTGACCGGACCGCGCCTCTGGCTTGCGGCGGGCCGACCGCACGCGCCCTCGGGCCCAGCGCGTCCCCCGGGGCCGGGGGCCGCCGGGAGTGACCGGACGCGCCTCTCTCGTGCGGGGGAAGAGAGAGGCGCGTCACCCCACCTCGGTTGGGGGTGGGTCGGGGGGCGGGCTTAGGCTGGCCGCAATATGGCGACCGTGCGAGTCCTCGGGGCGTTCGAAGCGTCCGTGGGCGGGACCCCGGCCGATTTCGGGGGGCCTCGCCAGCGTTCGGTGCTCGCTCGCCTTGTCGTGGCGCAGGGACGGATGGTCCCGGCCGACCGGCTGATCGAGGATCTGTGGCCGGGGGAGGCTCCGCCGCGCGCGTCCGCCGGGCTCCAGTCGTTCGTCTCGCATCTGAGACGTGCCCTTGAACCCGGCCGTCTGCCCCGCACACCCGCACAGGTTCTGGTGACCGAGCCTCCCGGGTACGCGTTGCGTCTCCCGGTCGAGGGCGTTGACGCCTGGCGGTTCGATCTGCGCGTCGACCAGGCCGCCGAGCTGCTGGACGCGGGCGACCCCGCCGAGGCGCGGCGGCGGGCCGAGGAGGCGCTGGGGGAGTGGCGGGGCCCGGCCTTCGCCGAGTTCGCCGACCTTCCCTGGGCCGCCGCCGAGGCCGCCCGTCTGGACGAGCGGCGCCGCATCGCCGTCGAGCGCCGCGCCGAGGCCATGCTCAGGCTCGGCGCGCAGGCCGAGGCCGTCCCCGAGCTGGAGGCCCACGCGGCGGCGAACCCGCTGCGCGAGGAGGCGTGGCGCCTGCTCGCCCTGGCCCTGTACCGGGCCGGACGCCAGGGCGACGCGCTCGGCGCGCTGCGCGAGGTCCGCTCGACCCTGGCCGAGGAGCTCGGCGTCGACCCCGGCCCCGCCCTGCGCGGGCTGGAGAGCGACATCCTCGCCCAGGCTCCCGGGCTGGAGCCCGAGCGTCCGGTGCTGAGGCTGGTGCCCGAGCCGTCCGGACGGGCCGAACCCCTCTTCGTGGGCCGCGACGCCGAGCTGGCCCGCCTGTCCGCCGCCGCCCGCGCGGCCGAGGACGGCGCCTGCACGCTCGTCCTGGTGGGCGGGGACGCCGGGATGGGCAAGACCTCGCTCGTCGAGCGGCTCTCCCGCACTCTGGCGTCGGACGGCTGGACGTGCGGCTGGGGCCGCGCGCCCGAGACCGGCGGCGCGCCCGCGGCCTGGCCGTGGGCCGAGCTGCTGCGCGGCCTGGCCCGCACCGAGCCGCCGACCGGCGACCTGCGCGAACGCCTGGCCCCGCTGCTCGACGACGCGGCCGGCGGCGCGGAGGGCGGCCTCGCCGACGCCAGCACGGGCGGGTTCCGGCTGCACCTGGCCGTGGCCGAGTACCTCGCCGGAACCGCCGGACGGTCGCCGCTGCTCCTGGTCCTGGACGACCTGCACTGGGCCGACGAGGAGACGCTCGCGCTGCTGGCCCGGCTGCCCCAGCGGCTGCGCGGACGTCCTGTCCTGCTGGTCGGGACCTTCCGGCAGACCGAGGTGCTGGAGCCGCTGGCCGGGACCCTGGCGATCCTGGCCCGCCACGAGCCGCACCGCCTCGACCTGGGCGGGCTCGGACCGTCCGAGGTCGCCGCGCTGGTCCGCGCCACCTGCACGGCCGAGCTGGGCGAGGCCGAGCTGGCCGCGATCGCCGAGCGCACCGGCGGCAATCCGTTCTTCACCCGCGAGACCGCCCGGCTGCTGGAGTCCGAGGGCCCGCACGTCGCCGCCCGCGCCGTGCCCGCGGGTGTGGGCGACGTGCTGCGCCGGCGCGTCGCCGCGCTCCCGGAGAACGCCCAGCTGATCCTCCGGTACGCGGCCGTGGTGGGACGCGACGCGCCCCTCGGCGTCCTCACCGAGATCTCCGGCCGGGACGAGGACACCGTGATCGACGCCGTCGAGGCGGGGCTGGCCGCGGGCCTGATCGAGGAACCGGACGCCGGAGGCATCCGCTTCGCGCACGCGCTCGTCCGCGACACCCTGTACGAGGGGCTCTCGCTGGCGCGCCGCACCCGCCTGCACGCCGGGGTCGCCGCCGCGCTCGAACGGCGCCGCCCGGACGAGGTCGCGGCGATCGCCCACCACTATCTGGAGGCCGGGTCGGCGCCGGACAAGGCCGTCCACTACGCGCGCCTGGCGGCCGAGGCCGCCGAGGCCCGCTTCGCGCACCGCGCGGCCTTCGAGCTCTGGGTGCGCGCGGCCGAGACGCTCCGCGCCCAGGGCGAGGGGACGGTCCGCGAGCGGCTGGAGGCCGAGATCGCCGCGATCCGGTCGGGCGCGCTGGCGGGCGAGGTCGTCGAGGCCCGCGAGCGCAGGCAGCACGCCATCGCCGACGCGCAGGCGCTCGGCGACGTCCGGCTGCTCGCCCGGGTGATCGACGCCTTCCTGGTGCCCACCCTGTGGTCCAGCCGCCTGTACGGCACCCTCGACCGGTCCGTGGTGGACGCGACCGAGGAGGCCCTGGCCGGGCTGCCCGACGGCGAGGACGAGCTGAGGGCGCGCCTGCTCGCGGGCCTGGCCCTTGAGGTCGAGGGCGAATCGGGCGATCTGGGCGTCCGCGGCCCGCAGGCGGCCCTGGAGGCCATCGAGATCGCCCGCCGTGTCGGACGTCCCGAACTGCTCGCGGTCGCGCTCAACGGACGCTTCCTCAGCGCCTACCGCACCGCCGCCGACCGCACCGAGCGGATCGCGCTGGGCACCGAGCTGCTGGAGCTCGCCACGGCCAACGACCTGGGCATCTACGCCGTCCTCGCGCACCTCCAGCTCCACCAGGTCCATGTCACCGCGCTCGAACTCGACCTCGCCAAGGCCCACGTCGAGGCCGGACGGCGGCTGGCCGAGCAGTACGGGATGCCGCTGCTGGCGCTGATCGGCGGCTGGTTCGACGGCCTGTGCCACGCGCTGGCCGGGCGCTTCGAGGACGCCGAGCGCGCCTACGAGGCGATGAACGAGATCGTGGACGAGGGCGCCGTGTGGAGCAGCGAGCGCGGGATGGCGTTCATCGGCGTCTACTGCTCGCGCCTGGCGCAGGGCCGCGTCGGCGAGCTGGCCGAGAGCATCCGCTGGATGTTCGACCAGTGGGCGCACGTCGGCGCGGTCGCCGACCTCTACGCGCTGGCCCTGCTGGGCGCCGGACGCGAGGACGAGGCCAGACGCATCACCGCGGACGCGCGCCCGATCCGGCCCGACTACTTCTACGACCTGGCCATGACGGCCAGGGGCATGCGCGCCATCGCCCTGGGCCAGCGCGACGTCGCCGAGGAGGCCCTGGAGGGCCTGGAGCCCTACAAGAACCAGTTCGCCGGAGGCACCACGGGCACCGTCGTCATAGGGCCGGTCGCCCAGACCCTGGGAGACTTGGCCGCCTTCCTCGACCGTCCCGACCGCGCGGCCGAGTACTACCGCCTGGCCGCCGAGGTGGGCGCCCGCGCCGGCGGCCCCTTCTGGGTCAGACACGCCACCGCCTCCCTCGACGCCCTCGGCTCACCGGCCGCCTGACGGGCCCTTTTCGCACGTCGATGGACGATGCGCTCCGGTGGGTGGGCGACAATTGACGCTGTGACAGTGCTGGGAGAGTTGACGCCGCCGCCCGAAGGCTTCCGATCGGGGTTCGCCTGCTTCGTGGGACGACCCAATGTGGGCAAGTCGACCCTGATGAACGCCCTGGTGGGCACCAAGGTGGCGATCACCAGCAGCCGTCCGCAGACCACCCGGCGGGCGATCCGGGGCATCGTGCACCGGCCCGACGCGCAGCTGATCGTCGTCGACACCCCGGGCCTGCACAAGCCGCGCACGCTGCTGGGCGAGCGCCTCGACAGCCTGGTGCGCTCCACGCTCACCGAGGTGGACGCGATCGGGTTCTGCGTTCCGGCCGACCAGCCCGTCGGCCCCGGTGACAAGTTCATCGCCCGCGAGCTGGACGGCGTCAAGGGCACCCCGATCGTCGCGATCGTGACCAAGACCGACCTCGTCCCGCCGGAGAAGGTGGCCGAGCAGCTGATGGCGGTCGGTGAGCTGGGAGACTTCGCCGACATCGTCCCGTGCTCGGGGCGCGACGGCTTCCAGGTCGGCCTGGTGGGCGACCTGCTGATCGCGCACCTGCCGGAGGGGCCGCCGCTCTACCCCGAGGGCGATCTCACCGACGAGCCCGAGCAGGTGCTGGTCGCCGAGCTGATCCGCGAGGCCGCGCTGGAGGGCGTCCGCGACGAGCTGCCGCACTCGATCGCCGTGGTCGTCGACGAGATGGGCCCGCGCGAGGGACGCGACGACCTCGTCGACGTGTACGCCCATCTGTTCGTCGAGCGTTCCAGCCAGAAGGGGATCATCATCGGCCACAAGGGGGCCAGGCTCAAGGAGGTCGGCGCCGGCGCGCGGCGGCAGATCGAGGCGCTGCTCGGCACCAAGATCTTCCTGGATCTGCGGATCAAGGTGGCCAAGGACTGGCAGCGCGACCCCAAGCAGCTGCGCCGCCTGGGCTTCGACGACTGAGTCTCACTCGCCCCGGCGCGCCGCCACGGGACGGATCAGCGCGAACCCGATCACCAGCAGCGACGCCGCGACCGCCAGGTACCAGCCGTAGCGGATCGTCACCCGGTGGTCGACGCCGAATCCCTCGGCGGCCAGATCGCCCGCAAGGTCCTGGAGCCGCAGCGCGAACAGCCCGCACACCAGCAGGCAGAGCGCACCCGGGACGGCCGCGAGCGCGCTGATCCGGGCGTCGCGTCCGGCCAGGTCGCCCAGGGCCAGGCCGATCGCGGCCACGGCCAGCACGGGCACCACGACGATCAACCCGTAGGCCTCGATTCCCGCCGCGCTGCCCAGATCGCGCGTGAGCGTCCGGCCGAAGACCTCGATCAGCAGGTCGACGCGCGCCCACGGCAGGAACGCCGACACCAGCAGGACGGCCGACGCGGCGATCAGAGCGATGTTCCATCCCAGGCCGGTACGCGGAGGCGGGGGCGGAGGCGCGGGTGCCTCGGCATCGCCGTTCCGCTCCCCGGGAAGCTCGTCGGGCGGCAGGAACGCCGGCCTGAGCCCCGCCGGGACGGCGCGGGGGTCGGGCCCGCTCCCCTCGGTTCCGAGGTCACCACTCATGAGCCCAGCGTAAACGGCACGCCCGCGTTCCTCGGGTCGGCCACGGCGACGGCCGGGGATCGGTAGTTTGGAAGGGTGTTCATTATTTTCGGCCTGTCTGTGTTCTTCCGTACGATCAGCGAGGGGACGTTCCACTGCCAGCAGTGCGGCGGTGACCGGACCTACCGTCACCGGTCGGGGCGACGGTTCTTCACGCTGTTCTTCCTCCCGGTCATGCCCCTGAACAGCGTCGGCGAAGTCGTCGAGTGCCGCACCTGCAAGACCCGCTTCACCACCTCGGTGCTCCAGGCGCCGACGTCGCAGCAGCTCGCCGCCGCGCTGCCCGCGGGCATGCGGGCCTCGGTCTCGCTGGTGCTGCGGGCCGGCGACCCGTCCGACGCCGCCGCCCGCCGCTACGCGCTGGAACTGGTGCGCGGGTACGGCGAGCGCGGCTACGACGAGAACGCGATCAACACCGATCTCAACTTGGCCCCGGCCTACCTTCACGAAGAGGTGTCCAGGGCGGGCGGCCAGCTCGCCGTGGAGGCCAAGGAGTGGTTCCTGGCGCAGGTCGTCCGGGTGGGGCTGGCCGACGGCCCGCTCACCGACGGCGAGCGCCAGGCCGTGCACCAGGTGGCCCAGTCGCTCGGGATGTCGCAGGCCCACGCGCTCGGAGTGATCTCCACGACCGAGGGCGCGTCCCGCTGAACCGCGTTTGCGGACAGGCGGCATTCCGGTAACGGACCCGCCCGGGTGGGTTGCGGCCCGGCTCGGGACGCGGCCAGAGTGGCAGACGAGCGACACGGGACGCCGCCGACTGGAGCGTGCGCATGGGAAACATGACCGCGGGAACGGCGCTGGTCCGCCCGCCGGGACCCCGGCTGGCCGAGGCCATCGTCACCCACGCCGAACGCCGTCCGATCGACGCCGCGCTGGCCGTCCGGCAGCACGGGGCCTACGTTTCGGCCCTGCGCGCCGCGGGCTGGCGCATCCGGGCCCTCCCCGCCGGGGACCCCTACCCGGACGCCGTGTTCGTCGAGGACGCCCTCGTCGTGGTGGGCGATCTGGCCGTGATCACCCGCTCGGCCGCCGCGTCCCGCCGGGGCGAGGCCGCCCTGGCCGAGCGCGCCGCCGCCGACCTCGGCCTGCCCACCGACCGCATCAAACCGCCCGGCACCCTGGACGGCGGCGACGTCCTCCAGGTCGGCGACACCGTCTACGTCGGCCGCAGCGCCCGCACCAACGAGGAGGGCATCTGCCAGTTCGCCCGATTCCTGGGCGGCCGCCGCATGGTCACCGTTGACGTCAGCGGCTGCCTGCATCTGAAGTCGGCCATGACCGCCCTCCCCGACGGCACCCTCATCGGCATGCCCGACCTCCTCGACACCTCCGCGCTTCCCGGCCTCCAGGTCGCCCCCGACCCCGCGGGCGCCCACGTCGTCGTCCTCGGCCCCCAGCACGTCCTGCTCTCCTCCTCGGCGCCCCGAACCGCCGACCGCCTGACGGCCGACGGCCTGCGCGTCACCGTCGTCGACATCACCGAGTTCGAGGCGCTGGACGGCTGCGTCACCTGCCTCTCCGTCCTCCTCCGCTGAAACGGAGTGAGGGGTTTGTAAGTCGGATGTAACGCGGGGACGGCCGGGCGGAAATGTGTTCTCGAGACTTTGTCGCGGAACAGGTGGTCGTGTTCCGTGAGGAGTCGGGTTGCGGTGGTGTGCGGGGCTGGCGGCCGTGGGGTTGGTGCTCGGCGCGTGCGGGGGTGAGCCAGGCGGGTCGATATCGGCGGACGGCGGGAACTCGATCGGCGTGGGGGTCCTGCACTCGCTGAGCGGGACGATGGCGATCAGCGAGGTGACGGTCAGGGACTCCGAGCTGCTGGCGATCGAGGAGATCAACGCGCGGGGCGGGGTGCTGGGGCGGCGGCTGCGGCCCGTGATCGAGGACGGGGCGTCCGACTGGCCGACGTTCGCGCAGAAGGCGCAGAAGCTCATCAAGAAGGACCGGGTCGCCGCCGTGTTCGGCGGGTGGACCTCGGCGAGCCGCAAGGCGATGCTTCCGGTGTTCGAGCGCAACCGGGCGCTGCTCTGGTATCCGGTGCAGTACGAGGGAATGGAGAGTTCCCCGTACATCTTCTACACGGGCGCGACGACCAATCAGCAGATCGTGCCCGCGCTCGACTATCTGCGGCAGCGGGGCAAGAAGAAGCTGTTCCTCGTGGGGAGCGACTACGTTTTCCCCCGGACCGCCAACAAGGTCATCAAGGCGTATGCCAGAGCCCACGGGATCCGGATTCTCGGCGAGGAGTACACGCCGCTCGGGCACACCGAGTACAGCACGCTGATCAACAAGATCTCGGCGGCGGAGCCGGACGCGGTGTTCAACACCCTCAACGGCGACAGCAACGTGGCCTTCTTCAAGCAGATGAAGGCGGCGGGGATCAGCGCGGCGCAGCTCCCGGTGATGTCGGTCAGCATCGCCGAAGAAGAGGTCAAGGGCATCGGCGACGACAACATCGCGGGCCAGCCGGTGGCCTGGAACTACTACCAGACGACCCCTGGGGCCGAGAACGCGCGGTTCGTGCGGGCGTTCACCGCCAAGTACGGGCGGGCCAAGGTGACGTCCGATCCGATGGAGGCCGGGTACAACGCCGTCCACCTGTGGGCGGCGGCCGTGACCAAGGCGGGGACCACCGAGGTCGAGGCCGTGCGCCGGGCGGCGGCCGGGATCTCGCTGGCGCTGCCCGAGGGACGGGTCACGATCGACGGCGCCACCCAGCATCTGTACAAGACCGCGCGGATCGGGATCGTCCGGCGCGACGGGCTGATCGGCGAGGTGTGGAACTCCGGCGGGCCGATCAGGCCCGATCCCTATCTGAAGGCGTACCCGTGGGCTGCCGGTCTGTCGTAGGAGACGTAAGGAGTCGGATGGAAGCGTTGTTCAACCAGCTGCCGATCGGGCTCAGCATCGGCGCGGTGCTGCTGCTGATCGCGCTGGGCCTGACGTTCACGTTCGGCCAGATGGGCGTGATCAACATGGCCCATGGCGAGTTCATCATGGCCGGGGCCTACACGGCCTACATGGTGCAGGACTGGGCCGGGACCCAGGCCGTCGTGGTGGCCCTCCCGGTCGCGTTCGCCGTTGCGGGCGCGATGGGCTGGGTGCTGGAGCGCCTGGCGATCCGGCACTTCTACGGGCGCCCGCTCGACACCCTGCTGCTGACCTGGGGCGTCAGCCTGGTGCTCCAGCAGGTGGCGCGCGATCTGTTCGGCGCGCCGAACGTCCAGGTCACCGCGCCGGGCTGGCTGGACGGGCGCATCGACGTCCTCAGCGGCAGCCTGCCCTACACGCGGCTGTTCATCATGGGGCTCGCCCTCGCGTGCGTCGCGGGCGTGTGGGCCTACATGAGCCGCTCCGCGCAGGGACGCCGGATGCGGGCGGTCATGCAGAACCGCGAGCTGGCGGCGGTGGGCGGCGTGGCCACCGGCCGGGTCGACCAGCTGACGTTCTTCATCGGGTCCGGTCTGGCCGGG
This sequence comes from Spirillospora sp. CA-294931, assembly GCF_050946795.1. Lineage (GTDB taxonomy): Bacteria > Actinomycetota > Actinomycetes > Streptosporangiales > Streptosporangiaceae > Spirillospora. The sequence goes on along the minus strand of NZ_CP192006.1, from coordinate 6,468,680 downwards.
GTCGCGGGGGTCGCGCTGACGCTGATCGGGCCGGTCGGGCCGTCGCTGGGGACGTACTACATCGTCGACGCGTTCCTGGTCGTGGTCGCGGGCGGCCTCGGCCGGCTGAGCGGGGCAGTGATCGCGGCGGTGGCGCTCGGGATGATCAACTCGTATGCCGAGTTCTGGACCGACGCCAGCCTGGCCAAGGTGGTCGTGTTCGCCGCGATCATCGCGTTCCTCCAGGTGCGTCCGCAGGGCCTGTTCGTGCTGCGCTCCAGGGCGCTGACATGAGCGCGCGCGGACGCGGATACGCGCTGTTCGCCCTGGTCTCCCTGCTGGTGCTGGTCGTGGCCCCGCTGACGCTTCCGGCGTTCCGGCTGGACGAGCTGGCCAAGTACCTCTGCTTCGCCATCGCCGCGCTCGGGATCGGCCTGGCCTGGGGCAAGGGCGGGATGCTGACCCTGGGCCAGGGCGTGTTCTTCGGCCTCGGCGGCTACGCGATGGCGATGTTCCTGACGCTGGCGGGCACCGGTCCCGGGGCGCTGCCCGAGTTCATGGGCTGGAGCGAGATCGACGCGCTGCCGCTGCTGTGGCGTCCCTTCGAGAATCCGGTGTTCGCGCTGGCCGCGGTCGTGGTGGTGCCCGTGGCGGTGGCGGTCGCGCTGGGCGCGCTGGTGTTCCGGCAGCGCGTCCGCGGCGCCTACTTCGCGATCCTCACCCAGGCGCTCGCGGCCGCGTTCGTGATCCTGCTGGTCGGGCAGCAGGGGATGACCGGCGGCTCCAACGGCCTGACCAACTTCAAGGACCCCTTCGGCGCCGACCTGGAGTCCGAGGGGACGCAGCGGACGCTCTACTTCGTCACCGCGCTCGTCCTCGGCGTCCTGTACCTGGGGGCGCGGCAACTGGTGAAGAGCCGGTTCGGGCGGCTGCTGGTGGCCGTGCGGGACGGCGAGGACCGGGTGCGGTTCCTCGGCTACGACCCGGCCCTGGTCAAGACGGTCACGTTCGCGATCTCGGCGGGCATGGCCGGGCTCGCGGGCGCGCTGTTCGTCCCGGTGGTGGGGATCATCTCGCCGTCGCTGCTGGGCGTCGTCCCGTCCCTGGAACTGGTCGTGGCGGTCGCCGTGGGCGGACGGTACGCGCTGGCGGGCGCGATCCTCGGCGCCGTGGTCATGAACTACGCCAAGACCTCGTTCAGCGAGCAGTGGGCGGGCGGGTGGCTCTACCTCCAGGGTGCGCTGTTCATCCTGGTCATGACCCTCGCGCCGAGGGGCGCGGCCGGCCTGTACGAGCAGGTCCGCGACCTGGCCGCCCGGCGGCGGCCCGAGGCGCCGCCGGCTCCCGCCGCGGCGCGCGAGGAGGTGGCCGCATGAGCGGAGCCTTGCTGGAGATCAAGGGTCTCACCGTCGTCTTCGACGGCTTCACGGCCCTGGACGGCGTCGACCTGGCCGTCGAACCGGGGGAGCTGCGCTTCCTCATCGGCCCCAACGGCGCCGGGAAGACCACGCTGATCGATGTGATCACCGGGCTGACGCGTCCCGCGTCCGGCACGGCCGCCTTCGGCGGGACCGACCTGACGGGGCTGCGCGAGCACCGGATCGTCCGGCTCGGCATCGGCCGGACGTTCCAGACCTCGGTGGTGTTCGAGGAGCTGACGGTCGTGGAGAACCTCGACCTGGCCGCCGAGTTCCGGCGCCCGCTGCGCGCGCTTCTGCGGCAGCGGCGCGGCGTGTCGGACACGGTCGCCGCCGCGCTGGACACGATCGGCCTGGGCGACCTCGCCGGACGTCCGGCCGGGGTGCTTTCACACGGGCAGCGCCAGTGGCTGGAGATCGGGATGCTGCTGGCCCAGAAGCCCCGCCTGCTGCTGCTGGACGAGCCCGTCGCCGGGATGAGCCGGGACGAGCGCGAGCGCACCGGCGAGCTGCTCACCCAGATCGCCGCCGACCACACGGTCATCGTCGTGGAGCACGACATGGAGTTCCTGCGCCGGTACGCCTCGCGGGTCACGGTGCTGCACGAGGGCAGGGTGCTGGTGGAGGGCGACGTGGCGTCCGTCCAGGCCGACCCGAGGGTCCAGGAGGTCTACCTGGGCCGGACGAAGAAGGAGGCCGCCTGATGCTGGAGGTCACGGGTCTGGAGGCGGCCTACGGGCGCGCGCGGGTGCTGTTCGGCGTCGACCTGGCGGTCGGGGCGGGCTCGCTGATGTGCGTGATGGGGCGCAACGGTGTGGGGAAGACCACCCTGCTCAACACGATCATGGGCGTGCTGGCGCCGGCGGCCGGGACGGTGGTCTTCGACGGCGAGGACGTCACCCGGCTCCCGACGCACGAGCGGGTGCGGCGGGGGATGGGCTACGTCCCGCAGGGGCACGAGACGTTCCCGCAGCTCACGGTGGCCGAGAACCTGCTGGTGACGCTGGAGGCGTCCCGCCACCGCGACCGGGCCGCCGTCGACGAGGCCCTGGACGTCTTCCCCCGCCTCAAGGACCTGCTGGGCCGCCGCGCGGGCTTCCTGTCCGGCGGCCAGCAGCAGCAGCTCGCGATCGCCCGGACGCTGGTCACCCGGCCGAGGCTGCTGATCCTGGACGAGCCCACCGAAGGCGTCCAGCCCTCGATCGTCGCCGAGATCGAGGCCGCGATCGCCGCCCTGCACCGGGAGCGCGGGCTGGCCGTCCTGCTGGTCGAGCAGTACCTCGAACTGGCGCTGCGCCTGGCCGACGGTTTCGCCATCATCGAGGGCGGCGCCGTCCGGCGCTCGGGCCCCGCCGGGGAGCTCGCCGACGCGGACGTCAAGGCACTGCTGGCCGTGTGACCTGCGACTCCGTGGGGAATGGCCGACCGGTTCCGCGACGTTGACGGTCCTGGCGGGGGAGACACGTGCGTCTCAGTATGCGGGACGGGGTTTCCGTAACTCGGATGGCGTCTGTTAGCTTGGCTCTCGATGTTGCGTGAGCTGCTCCTCCTTAGCGGCCGCAGCGGGGGCCCTTAAACGGTCGGCTCCCTCGCTGCGGGAGTTCGGCATGGACGTCGGCCGCAGGTTCTTAACAGAGGGAATCCAGCGCATGTATCCGCAGCAGAAGCCGTCCGGCATGCCGTTCGAGCGTTACCGCCCGTTCCAGCCGATCAGGCTCGCCGACCGCACCTGGCCCGGCCGGGTGATCGACGAGGCGCCCCGATGGTGCGCCGTCGACCTCCGCGACGGCAACCAGGCACTGATCGACCCCATGGACGCCGACCGCAAGCTGCGCATGTTCGAGCTCCTGGTGCGGATGGGCTACAAGGAGATCGAGGTCGGGTTCCCGGCCGCGAGCCAGACCGACTTCGACTTCGTCCGGCAGATCATCGACGAGGGCCGCGTCCCGGACGACGTGGTGATCCAGGTGCTGACGCAGGCGCGTCCCGAACTGATCGAGCGCACCTTCGAGTCCGTGCGCGGCGCGCGGCAGGCCATCGTCCACCTGTACAACTCCACCAGCACGCTCCAGCGGCGCGTGGTGTTCGGGCAGGACACCGAGGGCATCACCGCGATCGCCGTCGAGGGCGCCAAGCTGTGCAAGAAGCTCGCCGAGGACATGGGCGACACCGAGATCTACTTCCAGTACTCGCCGGAGTCGTTCACCGGCACCGAGCTGGAGTACGCGGTCGAGGTGTGCAACGCCGTCAACGAGGTATGGCGCCCGACCCCCGACCGCAAGGTCATCGTGAACCTGCCGGCCACCGTCGAGATGGCCACGCCCAACGTCTACGCCGACCAGATCGAGTGGATGAGCCGCAACCTGGCCTACCGCGACTCGGTCGTCCTGTCACTGCACCCCCACAACGACCGCGGCACCGCCGTCGCCGCCGCCGAGCTCGGTTACATGGCCGGGGCCGACCGCATCGAGGGCTGCCTGTTCGGCAACGGCGAGCGCACCGGCAACGTCTGCCTGGTCACCCTGGGCCTGAACTTGTTCACCCAGGGCGTCGACCCGCAGATCGACTTCGCCGACATCGACGAGATCCGCCGCACCGTCGAGTACTGCAACCAGCTGCCCGTCCACGAGCGCCACCCCTACGGCGGCGACCTGGTCTACACGGCCTTCTCCGGCTCCCACCAGGACGCCATCAACAAGGGCTTCGACCACCTGCGCCGCGACGCCGCGGCGGCGGGCGTCCCCGTGGACGAGCACACCTGGGAGGTCCCGTACCTGCCGATCGACCCCAAGGACGTGGGCCGCTCGTACGAGGCCGTCATCCGGGTCAACAGCCAGTCCGGCAAGGGCGGCGTGGCCTACATCATGAAGACCGAGCACGCGCTGGAGCTGCCCCGCCGCCTCCAGATCGAGTTCTCCCGGATCGTCCAGCGCCACACCGACGACGAGGGCGGCGAGGTCACGGCCGCACGCATGTGGGAGATCTTCCAGTCCGAGTTCCTGACCAACGGCCCGAAGGTCGGCCTGCTCGCCCACCGCGCCACCTCCAAGGCCGACGAGAAGGACGTGCTCGACTGCGACGTCCGGGTAAACGGCGAGATCCGCGAGATCCAGGGCGTCGGCAACGGCCCCGTCTCGGCCTTCGAGAACGCCCTGGGCCAGGTCGGTATCGACCTGCGCGTCCTCGACTACACCGAGCACGCCCTGAGCGCCGGCGGCGACGCCCGCGCGGCCGCCTACGTCGAGTGCGACGTCAACGGCACCACGGCTTGGGGCGTCGGCATCGACGGCAACATCGTCACCGCCTCCCTCAAGGCCATGCTCTCCGCCGTCAACCGCGTAGACCGCGAAACCCAAGCCTCCTGACCCACCCACAGACCCGATCACAACGATGTGATCCATACGTGTGATCGACGTTCGGGCCCCGATCGTGAGGACCTCACGACCGGGGCCCGGCGCCTTACAACCCGCCTCTGAAAGCCGGCCAAGCGATAACGCCGTTATCCCGGACCCATGCTCATCACGCTGAGGTCGAGTAGCTGGCCCATTCCGGTCACCCTGGCAGCGGGTGCACCAGGTCATTTTCCCGCAAGGCCCTATCGCCCTTCTTTCCGACGGTGAGCAAGTGTGATGTCCCGCTTACGCTTTGTACCGCTCACTGTCTGCGACGTGACGGAGCTTTCCACAACTGATCCACCAGGTAGCGCGGGCTTCGTTGTAGTGATCGTGGGCAGTCGGAGACGTCCACGCCTCCGTGGCCGGAGTGGAGAGCAGATGCTCTCCGTAGCGCTCGAAGGGGCGCCAAGTAACCCCTTCTTTGTGTGATATTCGTCACCTTGAGCATGATCTGTCTGTAAGTCAGGATCACTGTCAGCTCATATTTGTTCCGTGCGACCTGCATTGACGGTCGAGGGCGGATATTGCGCTCGATCAATCCAGGTGTCGGTAGTTATTCACCTTCGAAGCAGCCGAGAGAGAAGAGATCTTCGTGGCCGATGAAATGGTCAGGCGGGCACAGCGATTTGTAAACACCGTCTACGGCGGCCGCATCGGAATGCTGGTCGAGGAGGACGGGCAGACAGGCTGGAGCACGATGTATGCGCTCACTCGAGCGCTGCAGTACGAGTTGGGCATCACGCCTTTGTCCAACAACTTCGGCCCCACAACGCTGTCAGCGCTGGCCTCGAAGTACCCCACGCTGAACAGTTCCACCATGCCCACGCGAGACTTCGGCCGCATCATTGAGTCCGCTTTGTATTGCAAGGGGTACGACGGAGGTGACATCGACGGAACCTACGGCCCGCGGGTTCAGGAGGCGATGATCAAGCTAAAAACAGACATGGGGGTCCAGGGTCTCTTTCCGGGAAGCGACCTGACGCCGAAGGTGTTCAAGGGAATGCTGAACATGGACGCCTACGTCGTTGTGAACTCTGGTTCCGGCGGGATCCGGGCCGTGCAGCAGTGGCTCAACAGTCGGTACGTGAACCGCAAGGACTTCTTCGTCATTCCCTGCGACGGTCACAACTCCAGGGACGTTTCCAAGTCCATGCTCTTCGCTGTTCAGTACGAGCTGGGGATGGCAGATGGGGTTGCGAACGGGGTGTTCGGTCCGGGCACCCAATCAGGCCTGAAAACACACACCCTTTCTGCAGGATCTCGGGGGACCTGGGTGCAGTTGTTTTCGGCCGGAATGATACTCAACCAACGGCCCGTGGCCTTTTCCGCCACCTTCGATTCATCCCTCGCCAACGCGGCCAGCGCCTTCCAGTCGTTCGCGAAACTTGAGGTGACGGGCAAGGGGGACTATCCGACCTGGGCCTCCCTTCTGGTCTCCCATGGTGACCAGACCCGCAAGGGCCGGGCTTGTGACGGGGTCACAAAGATCACCCCGGCCCGAGCTTCGACACTGAAGGCGGAGGGCATCACCTATGTCGGCCGTTACCTCACCAACCCGAGCACCACAGGGCTTCCAGAGAAGGCCATCCAGCCAGGCGAGTTGCAGACGATCGCTGACCAGGCCCTTCGATGCTTCCCGATCTATCAGACCTATGGGGGCAGCGCCGACGACTTCAGCTACCCCCTCGGACGTGCCGCGGCCCAGGCGGCGGTCAACGCCGCTCTCGACCACGGCTTCAAGGCCGGCGCACGGATCTTCTTCGCTGTCGACTTCGACGCGTTGGACGATGATGTCACCAACTCCGTCCTCCCACATTTCAAGGGTATCGAGGACGCGATCGCCGACGACGGCAACCGGTTCGGCGTCGGAGTCTACGGGCCACGTAACGTCTGCACGCGAGTCTCTAATGCCGGCCACGCATCCGCATCCTTTGTTTCCGACATGTCCTCCGGATTCTCCGGGAACTTTGGTTACCCTCTCCCCGAGAATTGGGCGTACGACCAGATAGTCACCCGCACCGTCGGCTCTGGGGAGGGCAGAATCGAAATCGATGTCAACATCGCATCCGGTCGTGATGTCGGCGAGGGCTCATTCAATGCTCCGCGCGGAAGTAAACCCGACACCCGGCTCAACGGTGATGTCCTCTCGTCGATGCAGACTGACGTCGGCAAATTCATGGTCTCCCTTGGATATCCCTTGGATGGCGGCACCAGAAGCTATCAGCACTGGAAGTGTTTCGAGACGACCGTGGTCGAGCACGACGCGTTGATCACTGGCCTGTCAAACAAATACAATATGCGCAAAGCGCTGATTCAGACGACGGCATACTGGGAAATGCGGCACATCGCCCCAGAGGATGAAGCCGCCTGGGCGGCTGTGATCGCGGCCTACACCACTACAGGAAAGTACATCCGGGATACTTCGACCGGCATCGCCAAGCAGCGAGCCGTAACGCTCATCGGAGCTTGGAACCATTGCCTCCGTCAGGGATATGTCTCGGGCCGTCCGACCCTCGATGTGGCCCAGGACGATGACAAGTATGGAATCTGGAGGGATGCGAACCAGGACGAAGAGTTCGCTCTCACTAGCGTGGCCATGATCCATATGTGGGACATCGATGGAAAGCCGGGAGGTGACGATGACTCTCCGGCACTGCGACGGCCGAGCCTGGACTATACGGACCGTGAGATCTTTGAAGTGCTTCGCCGCTACCAGGGGCCTGGTGACGTCGCCTACAAGGAAGCAAAGAAGCGTCTGGGGCTCTACTATGTGATGGAGAAGTACAACTCGATCTCCAGGAATGGGTAACGGGCAAAATAAAGTGTCAGGTGACGAACCCTTTGCAGGCCACACCCCGGGTGCTGTGCTGCTGCTGCTTCTCGCCGGGGCTCCGACCACTGTCGGGTTGTTGCTCTATGGAGTACGCGTTTTGGTGCGAGTCTGCACCGCAAGGCAGGGGAGGGACGCCGTCAAGGCGGCGGCAGTCCTAGCATGGACCGCAGCGATCGGTATGTACACATGGGGGCTCCTGCATCTGCTTTTTCTCGACGACGCGGCCCGAGCTCAGGAGTGCCAAGCCGCGGTCGGAGCAGGGAATCTGGCCGGCTATGCCCCGTCGTTCGTTCCCTTGCATTTTGGTTGCCGCTCCGATGATGGTCACGTTGTCCAAATTGCGGTCCCGCCCTACGTAAACCTGTCAGTGGCCATGTTCGGCGTGTTCGCTCTAGTTCTCACTGGTTACCTGCTCGTGTGCCGCAAGGAGGAAAAAGAGTGAAGGCTTCTTTGTCGCGACGCTCGGTTCTGTTGCGTGCCACTTATGTCACCGCGGGCGCGGTGGTTGGATCTCAACTCTTTCTCTCTCCTGGATATGCGGCTGGCAGGCCTGATCTGGACAAGATTCGTAAGGCGTTGAGAAGAGCGCAGGAGCATGCGAGGGAGCGCAGGGAGCGCGTTCTCTCCGGTATTCGTTCTAAGAACGGCTGGGAGATGGAGAAGGTCGTGGACGATCGCGGCAACATCTATACGCGGCCCGTTCCAGGAACACCGGTCGAGGTTCAAATTCGGATGGGGGACGTTGAAACTGTCCTCGTTCATGTGATTCGTAGATTCCACTACGAAGTCGATATCCTCTTGCAAGGAGAGGTTGTCGGCTGGCGTCCGCCTCGTACGGTGCGGCGGAAGTTTGCGGAGTCCAACCAGGCGTCCGGAACGGCGGTCCAGATTCGGCCCGGCCACTACCCGGCGGGGGTGCGCGGCGGCTTCTTCCCGCAGCAGCAGGTCGTCATTCGGGACATCCTCGCCGAACTCGATGGTGTGGTCCGCTGGGGCGGCGACGATCGCAGTTCCGATGAATCGCTGTTCTACGTCGATACCAAGCCTGGCAGTTCACGCCTGGTGCAAGTCGCAGAGAAGATCCAGGAGATTAACGAGGCCCCTGGCAAGGGTGCCGGTACCGCCGTCGATGTCTTCGCTACCGCGCGACGACGCAGGGCTGAGAAGTTGGCCCGGGTCCAGCGGGTACGCGGGTAGAGGGTGGTTGATCGACGTTCGGGCCCCGATCGTGAGAACCTCACGACCGGGGCCCGGCGCTTTGTGCTTGTTGGCTCAGTCGGGGCGGCCGAGGACGTGGTGGACCAGTTCGCGGAGCGGGCCGCGGAGCTGGGCCTCGCCGATGGTGGCCGCCTTGCCGTCGATGTCGATGTCGTAGAGGAACTGGTCGGGGATGCGTCCGGGTGGCGGCACTCGCTTCAGATCCACCCGGTCGACCAGCCTGGCCAGCACGGGATCGGTCGAGCTGTCGGACTGACCGCGCTGCTCGAGCCCCGCGAAGCCTCCTGAGCGGACGACTGTCACCTTCACTGTGATACGCCTACCCCCCTCCAAGCCCGGCGAACCGCTTCGGTCTCGGCACCGTCGGCGCCGTAGGCGCCGGTGGCGCTCGCGACCGTCGCGGCCGCGAATCCCGAGAAGTCCACGGTGCTGGAGAGTTGGCCGCCGGTCAACGTGTCATACCAGATTCGTCCCGCCTTCTCCCAGGCGTGGCCGCCCATTTCGGTGGCCGCGAGGTAGAAGGCGCGGTTGGGGATGCCGGAGTTGATGTGCACGCCCCCGTTGTCGCGAGGGGTGTCGACGTAGTCGTCCATGTGGCCGGGCTGGGGGTCTTTGCCCAGGCGGGGGTCGTCGTAGGCGGTGCCGGGCTCCTTCATGGAGCGCAGGGCCTTGCTGTTGACACCGTCGGCGAGCAGGCCCTGGCCGATCAGCCAGTCGGCCTGGTCGGCGGTCTGGCCCAGATGCCACTGCTTGATCAGCGAGCCGAACACGTCGGAGACCGACTCGTTGAGCGCGCCGGACTGGCTGAAGTACTCCAGGTTCGCGGTGTACTGCGTGATGCCGTGGACCAGTTCGTGCCCGGTGACGTCGAGGGGACCGGTGAAGGCGTTGAACAGCGTCCCGTCGCCGTCGCCGTAGACCATCTGCTCGCCGTTCCAGAACGCGTTGTCGTAGTCGCGCCCGTAGTGGACGGTGGAGATCATCGGCAGCCCGGCGCCGTCGATGGAGTTGCGGCGGTAGGCGGCCTCGAAGAAGTCGAAGGTGACCCCGAGCCACTCGTAGGCCTGATCGACGATCCGGTCGCCGGAGGCGGGGGCGCCCTCGGCGCGGACGGCGCGTCCCGGCAGCTGTTCGAGGTTCTCGGCGTCGTTGATCGTCCGGTTGGGGACGAAGTCTTCGGTCGGCGCGGGCGGCTGGACGGGGAGCGACCGGCGCTCGACGCGCTGCGCGGCGCTCAGGACGAGCGTGCGGCGAGCGATGGCGCGCAGGGCCGGATCATCGGTGTCCTGCGCGACCTGCTCGAGCATGTGCGGGGGCACGATGGTGCATCTCATGTATCTACGTTTGCAGGCTCCTGTGATTCAGGCCACAGGTTCGGCCACAACTCGGGAGGCCGATAGCGGTCACTCACCGTAACGGAAGCCTGCCGTGCCGACGCGGAACGGACGGGAGCGTTAATACGCGACAATGGGCGGGTGAGCCTCTACCGAGACGAAGGCGTCGTGCTGCGCACCCAGAAGCTGGGCGAGGCCGACCGGATCGTCACGGTGCTCACGCGCCGCGGCGGCCGTATCCGCGCGGCGGCCAAGGGCGTCCGCAAGACCCGGTCCCGGTTCGGCGCCCGGCTCGAACCGTTCACCCATGTCGATCTCCAGCTGTACGAGCGGCGCTCGCTCGATCTGATCACCCAGGCCGAGACGCTGCGTCCATACGGGGAGCAGATCGTCACCGACTACCCGCGGTACACGGCGGGCACCGCGATGCTGGAGACGGCCGAGAAGCTCACCGCCGAGGAGCGCGAGCCCGCGTTGCGCCAGTTCCTGCTCCTGGTGGGCGGGCTGCGGACGCTCGCCGAGCGCGACCACGACCCCCGGCTGGTGCTCGACGCGTTCCTGCTGCGCTCGCTGTCGGTGGCCGGATGGGCGCCCGCGCTGGACGAGTGTTCCCGCTGCGGCGACCGGGGCGGGCTGCGCGGGTTCGCGATCGCCTCGGGCGGCGCGGTGTGCGCGCGGTGCCGCCAGCCCGGTTCCGCGACCCCGGCGCCGCCGACGTTCCAGCTGATGCTGGCCCTGCTGCGCGGCGAGTGGGAGTACGCCGACGGCAGCGAGCAGCGGCACCGGGTAGAGTGCAGCGGCCTTGTGGCCGCCTACCTGCAGTGGCACCTGGAGCACGGCCTCCGGTCGCTGCGGCATGTCGAGCGCGAGGGCGACCATCCGTCCCGACGCCAGGACCCCGACACGAATCGCAGGGAGAGAGTTTGAGAAGGGCCGTTCAGCCCCCCGAACCCCACCGGGACGGAGCCAAGCCGCCGCCGATCCCCAAAGACCTGGTCCCCGAGCACGTGGCCATCGTCATGGACGGCAACGGCCGGTGGGCCAAGGAGCGCGGGCTGCCGCGCACCGAGGGGCACAAGATGGGGGAGGACTCCCTCTTCGACGTGGTCATGGGCGCGATCGAGCTGGGCGTCCCGTACCTGTCGGCCTACGCCTTCTCCACCGAGAACTGGAAGCGGTCGCCGGACGAGGTGCGCTTCCTGATGGGTTTCAACCGCGAGGTGATCCGCCGCCGCCGCGACCAGCTGCACTCGATGGGCGTGCGGGTCAGGTGGGCGGGCCGGCGTCCGCGCCTGTGGCGCAGCGTGGTGAACGAGCTGGAGGCCGCCGAGGAGATGACGCGCGGCAACGACGTGCTGACCCTCCAGTTCTGCGTGAACTACGGGGGCCGCGCCGAGATCGCCGACGCGGCCGCGGCGATCGCCCGGGACGTCCGCGACGGGCGGCTGAACCCCGACAAGATCACCGAGAAGGTGTTCGCCCGCTATCTCGACGAGCCGGGCATCCCGGACGTCGACCTGTTCCTGCGGTCGTCCGGCGAGCAGCGCACCTCCAACTTCCTGCTCTGGCAGTCGGCCTACGCCGAGATGGTCTTCCTCGACACGCTCTGGCCCGACTTCGACCGGCGGCACTTCTGGCACGCCTGCGAGCTCTACGCGAGCCGCGACCGCCGCTACGGCGGCGCCATCCCCAACCCGGTCGAGCCCGCCCCCGCGAACTGACCACGGTCCCCGTGTCGGGCACGGGAGACCTTTTTGGTATTCCCTACCTGATTAGTTGACTTTTATGGTGCCGGATGTCTAGATTCGTGGCCATGAGGCCGACCGATCTCCTGACCGTCCGCCGCCACGTGGACCTCTGCCGCATGGCCGCCGCGCTCTGTCGCCGCTGAGCCGTTCCCGCTCGCCACCTTCCGTCGCCCCTCACCTCTCGTGCGCCCGCGCGTCCCGCCATGCCCGGGGACGGGGCCGTCGGCGTCCCCTCACAGGCAAGGAACCGAACGCATGCCTCAGCAGATCCTCGACCCCGTCCACCCCGACACCGCCAACCTGGAGATCACCCCGGTCGGCGGCCGGATCGGCGCCGTCGTCGGCGGCGTCGCGCTGTCCGGCGCGCTCGACGACGCGCTCGTCGCCGGGATCAGGGCGGCGCTGCTCCGCCACAAGGTGATCTTCTTTCGCGGCCAGGACCACCTGGACGCCGACGGCCAGGTCGCCTTCGCCCGGCGGCTCGGCGACCTCACCGCCGCGCACCCGACCGTCCCGTCGCTGGACGGCCAGGACCACGTCCTCGACCTCGACTACGAGGCCCGGGGCGCGCAGGGCGCCAACCACTGGCACACCGACGTCACCTTCCTGGACCGTCCGCCGCTGGCCTCGGTGCTGCGCGCGGTGACGCTCCCGGACCGGGGCGGCGACACCCAGTGGGCCAACACCGTCGCGGCCTACGAGACGCTCTCGCCCGAGCTGCGCGAGCTGGCCGACCGTCTGTGGGCCGTGCACAACAACCAGTTCGACTACGTCCTGCCGCCGCAGGCCACCGACCGGCAGCGCGCGCATGCCGAGATCTTCTCCTCCGTCCAGTTCGAGACCGAGCACCCCGTGGTGCGCGTCCACCCCGAGACGGGCGAGCGCTCGCTGCTCCTCGGCGGGTTCGCCCGGCGCCTGGCCGGGCAGACGCGCGAGGCGTCGGCCGACCTGATCAAGCTGTTCCAGGACCACATCACCAGGCCCGAGCACGTGGTCCGGTGGAGGTGGACCCCGGGGGACGTCGCTATCTGGGACAACCGCGCCACCCAGCACCAGGTCGTGGCCGACTTCGACCGTCCACGCCGACTCCAGCGCGTCACCGTCACCGGGGACGTGCCGGTCTCGGTCGACGGACGAACCAGCGTCGCGCTCAAGGGCGACTCCGCCGACTACACCGGACACGCGCACGCATGACGCCCCTGTCAGTCCCAGTCCCATCGAAGGCCGAGGATGCCGGGACGGACGTCGACCTGCGCCAGGTGCGCGGTGTGCCAGGCGTCCAGGCGGGTGTCCAGCTCGGTGGGGGAGGCGGTCAGGTTGGGCTGCCAGACCTGGTGGCACCGGGTCGGCAGCGCACCCGGGGCGAACTGGACCTGGAGCAGGTACTCGTGGGCGGGGTAGCGGAACCAGCGGTACCAGAACGCGTTGTAGGGCGCGAGGACGGCGTCGCTGTAGCCGAACTCGTACTCCAGGACGCAGGTCTCGTGCTCGCGCAGGGGGCGTTCGAAGAGCAGCTCGACCGCGACGACGCCCTCGTCCAGGTCCGTCCGCTGACGGCCGGGACGGCAGTACGTGGTCTTGCGGATGTCGGGGAGCAGGCCGTGTTCGCCGTGGTAGACCGCGACATGGCGGTCGACGCCGTCGGCCAGCGCCTGGAGCACCAGCCGGGTGTGGACGGAACGTTCCTCCCGCTGGGGGCCGATCACGACGCGCTCGTGGCAGCCGAGCCAGCGGAGCTGACCGTCGCGCGGATTGCGGATCTCGCCCAGCAGCCGGTCGACGCTGCCGTGCACCACGCAGATCTCGCGGAAGGTCAGCTCCCCCGGGGCGCGTCGTGTCCAGCGTCCGCGCGGGCGGGGCGGACCGAGCAGGGTGAGCAGCATGCCGTCCGGCACCTCGAGGATCTCCTCAAGGGCGTGCAGCGCGCGCAGCGAGTCGCTGCGTTCGGGACGGCAGCGTCCGCTCTGCCAGTTGCTCAGGCTGGCCAGGCTGACGCGGATGCCGCGAGCCGCCAGCCGGGCGTGCAGTCGTTCCAGGCTCAGCCCGCGGGCCCGGATGGCCGTGCGCAGCGTCGCCTCGAAGGAGTCCGCCATCTCCGGCCTCCTGACGATGCGGGATCGCCCGAACGTATCGCCACCACCACGCTCAGTCGAGCCCCTCGTCCGGACGGTCCCCGCCGGAACGGGGACCGTGGCCGTCGTGACGGTGCTCAGCCGCCGTAGTTGACCAATCTGCAGCACTGGTTGCGGTAGATGCGGGTGCCGCTGCGCTCGGCGTACCCCTGGTAGGCGGTCGAGCTCTCCCACCAGGTCCAGCCGCCGATGCTCTTGCTGTTCACGGCGATCGCCGTGCTGCCCTGCCACAGCGTCCAGTGGACGTGGTCGCCGTTGGCCCGGCCACCGCACGGAAGCTGGACGTCGATCATGCCGACGTACTCGCCGAGCGCCACCGAGCTGCCGTCGCTCTTGTTGGTGGTGTCGCGCAGGTGGTAGTAGCCCGTGGTGTAGCCGTTGTCGTGGACGACCTTGATGAACGGCCAGCGGCCGCCGCTGGTGCAGAAGCGGTACATGGTGCCCGCGCGCGAGGTGAGCACGCGGCCGTCGCCGCCGTAGAAGTCGATCGAGTTGTAGGGACGGGTGTTGCCGCCGTTGCCGTGGACGCCCCAGTGGCCCCAGCCCGTGCCCTGCTTCCACGGCAGCGCGAGGCCCGTGGCAGCGGCGGCGGGGGCCGCGGTGCGCGCGAACGGCGCCCGCTCGGTGCTCTTGACGACCGAGTCGGGTGCCCGGCGGGAGAGGTCGGCGAACGCGGGGGTGCCCTCCAGCGCGACCTTCCACTGGCCGCCGCTGAGGTGCGCGACGAACAGCGCGGTGACCGGGCTGCCGTGGGTGTTGGACGGCATCAGGAACGCTCCGCCGCCGAAGGCCCAGCGTCCGTCGGGGGAGTGGCGCTTGGGCTCGACCAGCGTGCGCGGCGTGCTGCTCAGCCCGTAGGCGGTGGTGGCCTGGGCGCCGAGCCTGTCGCGCAGGGCCGAGTCGACCGACGCGGTCAGGTCGGGACGGGCCGCGCCGGATCCGGCGGGCGCGCCCATGATCATCAGGGCCGCCACTCCCAGCGCGGCCAGGGGGATGCTCACACGGTGCTTCATCGTGTTGCTCCTTCTCGGGGGGACGGGCGTAGAGTCCTGCGTCCCGCGAAAAGGATCAAGGCCACTCGGGAGGAGTCGGCGAAAACTCTGGAATTTCGGTTCAGAACGGAAACTTTAAAGTTTCGGCTGCTGGTCGCATTCGTCCTGGTAGACGCCCTGCGAGCGCTCCCGCGGACCCGGCGCCTTCGAACACACCACGCGCACCGACGGGGGAGAGAGCTGAAATTTTAGTTTCGAAGCGACGGACCGCCGCCGAACGCGAAAGACCCCGGCCTCCCTCGGCCGGGGTCCAGGTGATCGGTCGGCTCAGACCAGCGCCGCGTCCAGAGTGATCTTGGTCGCGGCCAGGGCCTTGCTGACGGGGCAGCCGGCCTTGGCGTCCTGCGCGGCCTTCTCGAAGTCGGCGGCGGAAAGCCCGGGAACGCTCGCCCGGACCGTCAGGTGAATACCGGTGATCCCCTCACCCGGCTGGAAGGTCACCTCCGCCTTGGTGTCGACCTTCTCCGGCGGCGTCCCCGCCCCGGCCAGCCCGTGCGAGAGCGCCATCGAGTAGCAGGTGGAGTGCGCGGCGGCGATGAGCTCCTCCGGGCTCGTCCGTCCGTCCGGCTCCTCGGCCCGCGACGGCCAGGTCACCTCGAAGGTTCCGACCTTCGAGGAGTCCAGGGAGACGGTGCCCTGACCGCCCATGAGCGGCCCTTCCCAGTGTGCGTTCGCGGTACGTGTCGTAGCCATGGGCCCGATTCTTCCTCATCCCCCCACCCCCCGCTGCCAAAGCCCCCACCCCAAACCCAAGCCCGCCTTCCCCTCAGCCCCCACCCCGGCTAAGAGCGCGGCCCTCGCTTCGCGAGGACAGTTTTGCTTAGGGGCTCCGCCCCCAGACCCCGAAACTCAGTCGTCGTCCTTCACCCACTTGACAGGGTCGTTCACAGGCCGAGGAAGCCGCCCCTCCAGCCACCGGGCACACGTCCCCGGCCGAAAACCCGGGTCCCGCGCCTCAATGACCCAGGAGGGAAAGTCACAAACTCACAGGTCAGGCGGTGTTTGCGACTATCAGTTCAGCTCGTTCTGTCCACATCAGCGGTGATTCGTGTGCCGTGCGCTGTCGGCTTATGTCGTCCGGTACCGATACCGCCGAGCTGAAGTGGACTGCGGGATGATCTGTGACCGTGGCTTCCGATCTCGCGCGCAGGCTGGTATTAAACGAGTCGTGGTAACTGGCCGCTCGGCTCATTCCCCAGTTTAGCCCGCGCCGCCAGGGCGGCGGGACCATGCCGGTCGAAGACCGGGCGGTGTTCACCGCGATCGTGTATGTGCTGACCAGCGGGTGCGCCTGGCGGCACCTGCCGGGCGAGTTTGGGGTGTCGGTGCCCACGGCGCACCGCCGCTTCTCCGCCTGGACCCGGGCCGGGCTATGGCCACGGCTGCACCGGGCGGTGCTGGACGAGCTGGGGGCGCGCGGGCAGGTCGACTGGACATCGGCGATCGTGGACGCCGCCGCGGTGCGCGCCAAAAGGGGGGGCACGCTGACCGGCCCCAATCCGGTCGATCGAGGCAAGAAGGGCAGCAAATTCCACGTGTTGTCGGACGCGGCTGGGCTGCCGCTGGTGGTTGGCGTATCGGCGGCCAACACCAACGACATCGAGGCGTTCAAGCCCTTGTTCATGGCCATCCCGGCCATCCGGTCCCGGCGAGGGCCACGCCGCCGCCGGCCCGACAAGGCTCGTACGGACAAAGCCTACGAGTCGCCCGACCTGCGAACCTGGCTGCGCAAGCGCGGCGTCATCCCGCGGATCGCACGCGACTCCAGCGAGCGCCTGGGTCGACACCGCTGGAAGATCGAACGCACCCTGGCGTGGATCTTCGGCAACCGCCTGACCCTCCGCTACGAACGCCACGGCCGTCAGTTCACCGCCTTTCTCACCCTCGCAGCCGCCATCACCTGCTACAAGAAGCTCGCCAAGCTGGCCACATGAGACACGGTCTTAGCGCTTTACTCCTTGGACAGGAGCACCTTGGCATCCGCTACCCATTTAGCGAATAGTCTATGTGTCGCGATCAGTTTGTGTTTGTTACTATCGACTAGTTGCCGTTGGTAGGCGATTTCAGCGCTCTTGAAGATGCCAACGACATTCGTGTCCATGCGGCATTTGGCGTCTGACGCTGCGGTGTTCTTTTCCTTAGTTCCGGGGCGCACGTCAGGTCTACGATTCATCCAAGCCGGATCGTACTCCGCCTCCGCAGGTTGTTGAAACCGGAATCCAGCGCTCCTCATGCAGCTGGCCCAAGCGCTAAGCGCCGACCTGACGCGGCTATGCTTCATCGCTGAGTTTCTGGATATTATTTGCAGACTACGAGGGTCGACGGGGAGGTCACCCGCTTGCTGAACTTTACGCAGCCCTTGCGCGGCACAACCACCCTTGGGGACTGGTCGACCGCTCGGAGTTTCTACGCTCCGACCAGAATAGGCAGAGATCGCGTCTTTATCCACTTTTCTGCCAGAAGTGCTGATTTGATTGGTGGGAGACTCTTTGAGCCTCGCCCTATTTGTATACCCCTTGGACTGCGATAGAGATAGATCCAGATACTCGATGTAGTCCATCTCTTTATAGTTCTCAGAAGAAGGGCGAGGTACGTTCTTGATCCCCCAGTCGGAGTATCCCAACGTGCGCATGCAAGCGCGACCTGCCACAACCGCTGCTGAGTCTATGAGCTGGATGTCTTTCATCGAGGTCATGTATCGATCGAGCGGCATGGGGACGGGTGCGCTATTGGTGACACGCACCACTGGATTTAGGGAAGGCTCGGCAGGCCGGCTCTGATGAGCGTTTACGGACGACTGGTCGGTAACTTCTGCACCACACGCAGTCATCGCACAGAGGAGGGATATAGCCGCGCCCGCGAGGACCGGTCCTTTGGTGGCGGAGAAATGTCGATTCATTGGGAGAGCTTCCTTCTTCGCTATTTCCAGTGACAATTTCTATCGCCAGTGGACTCTACGCACCTTTGTCCTGCGAGGCCCACATTATATATTGAGGTATCCAAATATGTAGAAGCTGCATCCCAATAGATATCTCCTTCGCATCCTGCCTTGTTAATGAGGCCCCACCAGCCGGCGGCGACTTTGTGCTCTCTCCAGCGTTGCTGTGCGCCCCCCCAATAATCCCAAATGGTGAGATGGCAGGGACCATTGCCCCATCGATCAAGCACTTTACTTCGATCCAGCATTGTTTGTTCGACCCAGTACCCGTCGGAGAGCCTTACGTCGTACCATTTCTGGTTAGTGCCGCCATTACCGGTCCAGGTTCCTACATGCTGGCCATTGACTGCGCTCTGTTTGTAGACCTCGAGGTATCTACCTGTGTGATGATTCTGCCATGTTACGACCCCATCGGCACTGGCGCGGCCGGGAGACACCGCGCAGATGGTTGTAGTTGCCACCAGAGAACTGACGACGAGTCCACGTATCGACGGGATACGCCGGTGTATTTTCGGAGTCACGTGATACACCCTCCTTCAGGACCGATTAAGAACAGGTTGGGCTGCTTTCATGTCCCCTCATCGGACAACACTCGTTCGTGAAGCAGCAGGGATATCCTGGGCGAACCGCCCTGGCGGGCTTGGCGAAGCCCTGAACTCAGTCAAGAACGGTTGTACTGAATATTTGACTAATCTGTTGATGTCTCTGCAAGATCAGGGTCGGGAACGTTATCATTTCGTTACATATACTTCTTTGTTCGAGTTGCTGCCATCCTCCGACGTGCGTGTATGTCTCCTGGTTTACGGCCGCAACTGGACAAGGAGTAGGTCGCACATAGTGCGGGTGTGTGCTATTATGGTGTCGTTTAAAGTGAACTTGCGACAAGCAAGATCTGCGGACGATGTAGGCCGTGATGCCCGCAATGAACTGACCCTGCAGAACCTTCAGCCTCCGCGTGAAGGCGCCCTCGACTGCCCAGTGACAAAAATCAACGGTGCGAAACCCACTCGGCATCGCGCGGGCGGGACGCGACCGACGACATCGGTCGGCTTGTGTCGGTGGACCCCACCGTCATGCGCGCCCAACAGAGCGCGGCCGGCACGCGAGATAGGCAGAGTTGGACGACGCTTGGACGATCGCGGGGAGGCTTACCAACGAGATCCATCTGGGACTGCGGCGCGGGAACCCTGGGTGCTGGGTAATCGAAGGAACCTCAGCGATCCCACGCGGTTCACCGCCGTAATGGGCGCTACGGGTTCCGTGGGCAGACGTGGCCGCCCGGGGAGGCGTGCATGCGGCGGTCTCGCGTAGTAGTAGCGGGTGGACGGCTTGGTGATGCGGCTGGCTTGCTAGGGCAGCAGCGCAGCTTGTGCACGATCCGCTATGCCTTGAGTTGGACTTTGGCGCGTCCGCCCGGCCCGCGCAGACGCGCGTGTGCGCGATTGGGATACTTCTGCGACTCGGGTTTGCCGCGCCCGCGGTACGGCGTCAAGATGTGCTCGCTGGCTCCTGGTGGGCCTTATCTGCCAGCACCGGCAGCCCGGTGACGGCCAGCTCGCGGATGATGCCCCAGAACGCGCGGCCTCAGGTCATGCTCTGTTGCGCGCCACGGGCCCGACCCCCACAGCAGGCTCCGTTCGGACCGGCGATGGCCTGCAAATTCGTGCCGTGCGTGCGGTGCTTTCTCGAGTAAAAGGGCCGGTCGGCGGCCAGGCGGTCGATCGCGATGAGAGTGCCGTCCAGGACCAGATACGGCAGCCGTCACGCCGGGCCCGGCGCAGCACCGATGCCAGCTTGGGCGAACGGGCGGCCAGCGCGTCGATTGCCTCGTTGACATAGCGCCAAGCTGTGGTGGACACGGCGAACCCAGCGTCCATGTACAGATGAATCAGGGTCATCAGCCCCTGTATTCCCGCTGGCAGGGACGCGGTCCTTGCTTCCGATCCTCTTGCGGTGCCGCCGAACTATGCCGGTGGCGTAGGTCAGGATCTGGCGCGACAACGGCAGCGAAACACGGTACAAACGCATGTGGAGCCTCTGGTGCGGACGGCGGGTCGTGAGAGGCTCAACCGTCCTACCAGGGGATTCTTGACGGTCAGGTCTGCCGCACAGACCGCAACCATCATGTGATCAGCGGCCTTCGCGCTCCCGCTGAAAAGGCTCAATGACTGTGGGGCGCCGATGGTGAGCCAGGCTCCAATTACTCCACAGGCCAGGTCATTTTGGGCATCTCTGACTTTCGTAAGACCCGCGCCAGTTTGGAAGACCCCAGGCGACGTAAAGTGATCGAGGAACGCAAATTTTGCTACTTACAACTGCCTGAAGGCGCCATTCTCTTCTTCCATTGCGAAACCAAAGAATAGACTGCTGTGCTGATGAGCTATAACCTATGTCGGCCAAGGCGTAGTACCTATCCTGGTGTTGGTTTCTCCCGAAGGTGATTCCGTAGTAGACATTGCTGGGGCCGACGACATCATCGCGCGTTGACTGAGTCCGGATCCTTAGGTCCGCCTTGGAGAAGTAAATGTCCCCCAGTCGTTTACGTAGAGGGTCGTCTACTTGTAGTACTGTTGCTTCTCCTGCATTGCCACGTTCAGTAACGTCTTTCGCCCAATCGACTTGCTGCGTCTGCGACGACCGAGACGGAGTGGGTGCTGAGTCGCTAGGGTTGGACTCCCTGCCGTTTTTACTGTATTGGCATGCTGAAATTGTGCTCATAGATACTAGGATCGTGCTTGTGCATCTTAAGGAGATCCTGCCGATCATATCAACCACCTCATAAAAGCTTGGATCTATGACCAAATCGGAGTTGGTAGACGCCCAATTCAACAACCGGTCGACAGTTTGCGTCATTCTAGCACATTTGTTTGGTATCCTCGGTGAGGTTCCATCGAGCAAAGCCTTGGCCGTGAACAGCAAGCCCGAAATGCTCATTCCGGACGGTCTCAGGATTGCTCCCCGGCGCACTGGTCTACGCAAAGGTCGAGGAGGTCTACCAGACCGACCCGCACCACGCCCGGACGCTGATGGTCTGGTCATGGCGGACGCGCTCCTGCTCGTCCTGGCCCTCGCGGACGTGCACATCATGAAGGTCGTGGACTACGTCCTGGCGCCATAGCCCCCGGTCAAGACGGGCCGGACCCTCGCCTGGAGAGCCCGGCCCATAGCGTCACCGTCCCCGCGGGTCAGTGGGAGTGGAACTGCACCGCGACGAGATAGGGATTCGCGGACCTGCAGACGTTGACGTTGTACGCCCTGCTCGGCGTCGCCGCCCGGTCCGTGAACGTCCACCGCGCACCGGCCGAGTTCCGGCAGACGATCGTCGAATAGTGCCTGCACCTCGAAGACCTGATGCCGACCCGGTCCGGGTGCGATCCCGTGTCGATGAACGCCTGCGTCGAACGTGCACAGGCGGACGTGACGTGCGCGCTGGCGGGAGCCGCGTTCACGCCCCCGACCACGGTGGCGGCGACCGCCATGCCCGCCAGAGTCGCGGCCTTGGCCTTGAGTGACCTCATGGCATTCCCTTCTTGAGGGTGAGCTGCTGGATTTCTCAAGCGTGGGCCAAGGCATATTCCGACCACAAATACTGGTCAGGTATCCAGCGATACTCGACAGGTATGCCGTAAATCGTCCATAAAAAGTTCTCTGCCCAAAACAAAAGAGCCCCAGCCCAAGGGCCGGGGCTCATCGCAGTGTTCGCTCGCCTAGAGATCCAATTCCGCCCGCTTCACCCGAGCAACAAGATCAGCGAAGTGCCCGACCGAAACGACCACGACCCCGGCCCCTGGCGCCTTGGAGTCACGCACGGCAATGTTCCCCGTCCACTCCGCAACTTCGACGCAGTCGCTGTTGTCGATCCCGCTGCTGCGGCTGGACTTGCGCCACTCAGTCATGCCAGGGACTCCATCTTCTTCGTGATCAAGTTTCGCGTGGAGCGCTCGGGGAGTGCCTGCGCGCCGATGAGGTCATACCAGGTCTGGAGGTCTCGGCCTCGGACGTTCCCTGGGCCAGTCTTCCACCGCCCATGGCCTCTGTGTAGACGAGATCAACCGCCCCCACCTTCATGATCTTAAAGGCGCCGCCGAGCCCGGGATGCGCACCTTCGATCTTGGGCACGACGCGCAGGATCACGTTGGGGAGTTCGCTGACTTCCCGAAGGTGCCCGAGCTGGTCGCGCATCACCTCGGAGCCGCCGACCTGCCACTCAAGAACGGGCTCCGCGAGCAAGACCCAGAGTGTCGGTGGATCCTGTCTGCGCAGCACCCGCTGGCGATTCATTCGTTGAGCGACCTGCGCCTCCACGTTCTTGGAACCGAAGGAACGAAACAGAGCACGCGCGTAGTCCTCCGTCTGCAGGAGGCCCGGGACGACGGCGAGTTCGTAGATTCGCAGTACCGACGCCTTGGCCTCCAGCTCCAGATGGGCCTTGAACCAGTCGGGATCGTGGCCCAGGGTCGCGTAGTAGACCATGATCCCGAAGAGGCCGCCGGTGTTCCAGGCGTCGTCGATCTTCGCCGCTTGGTCGGGCGTGAGCTTGGCTTCACCGGTCTCCAGTCTGGAAATGCTCGACCGCGCGCAGTTGAGAAGATCCGCGAGCGTGCCGCCGGACCATGCGTGCTGTCGTCGGAGAAAGCGCAGTTGGTAGGCGATCCAGTCCCACATCGACCCTCTTGGGTCCGGCGGCTCGTTCACGATCGTTTCTCCCCGGCTCCGCGCGGCAAAATTCCAGGCTTTCCAGGGAACGTAGCGCATCAGACCTTCAAGGTGGACGCTTGCCCTTCAAAAGCAACGGCGGAGAAGGCGGTCATGGCGGCGGCGAAGGCAATGATTCTCGGCAATTTGGACATTATCCGCGTTGCTTCCCGGGCGACGCCGGGGGAGGTGCGCGCGTTGTTGGGAGCTCAGCTTCTGGAATGGGGCCTTGTGGGGCTCGCGGATGATCTCTTCCTGGTCGCCGGGGAATTGATCACTAATGCGGTGGAGGCGACTCCGGGCCAAGAAATCCGGGTGCGGTTGGCTCGGGAGGCTGAGGGGGTTCTTCTGGCCGTCTGGGACGCTTCCGACCGCGCGCCCGTCGCCAAGCCGGTCGTCGAGCTTGTGCTGGACGACATCGCGCCCGACGCTGCGGCCCCTGATCCCGGGCATGACGACGGTACGGGCGGGTGGGGGCTGCCCATCGTGGAGGCGCTCTCGTCGGAGTGCGGGCTTCGGCGCACTGAGCCTCACGGCAAGTGGGTGTGGGCTCGAATGGGGAGGCTGGGCCTTCGTGGTTCGGCTGACGATTGAGGAGGGGGTGTGGGGGCGGAGCCCCCACCTTGGGGGTTTGGGGGCGGGAGCCCCCAATGGGGCTGTCCGAGCGGTAGCGAGGGCGTTGCTTTGAGGAACGCGAACGCCCCGGCCCTCTTCGGGCCGGGGCGTTCTCTTGGGTTACTTGACGTTTACTGCGGTCCAGGCGGCGGCTACTGCCTTGTGTTGGGGGCTGGCGTCGCCGTAGAGGTCCTTGGCCGCGTTGAGGGTGGCGGCTCGGGCCTGGGAGTAGTTGGTGCTGGAGGTGAAGTAGGTGGTCAGGGCGCGGTACCAGATCTTGGTGGCGTCCTGCTGGCCGATGCCGGTGAGGGTGGAGCCGTCGGCGGTGGGGCTGTCGTAGTTGACGCCGTTGATGGTCTTCTTGCCGCTGCCCTCGGCCAGGAGGTAGAAGAAGTGGTTTCCCACGCCTGAGGAGTAGTGGACGTTGAGGTCCTTGGTGGTGGGGGACCAGGAGTCGACCGACTTGCCGTCGCGGCTGGGGCGGTCCATGTAGCGCAGGGCGTCGCGGCCCAGGCCGGAGAGGGCGATCCGCTCGCCGATCTTGTAGTCGCCGACGTCGGCGCTGTTCTTGGCGAAGAACTCCACGGCGGTGCCGAAGATGTCGGAGGTGGCCTCGTTGAGGCCGCCGGACTCGCCGCTGTAGGTGAGGTTGGCGGTGGCGCTGGTGACGCCGTGGCTCATCTCGTGTGCGGCGACGTCGATGCTGGTGAGGGGGCCGAAGGTCTTGCCGTCGCCGTCACCGTAGGTCATGCAGAAGCAGGACGGGTCCCAGAACGCGTTGGCGTAGTTGTTGCCGTAGTGGACGCGGTTGAACGAGCCCTTGCCGTCGTTGCGGATGCCGTTGCGGCCGAAGGTCTGCTTGTAGAAGTCCCAGGTGACGTTGGTGCCGTACTGGGCGTCGACGGCCACGGTGGAGCGGTCGGACGCGGCGCCGGTGCCCCAGTGGTTGTCGGCGTCGGTGAAGTTGTCGGCTGGGGCCCGGATGAAGCAGAAGATCAGGAAGCACAGGTCGGTTCGGTTCTGCGCGTCGCCGGTGTAGGTGTTGCCTCGGGTGGGGTCCTTGAGGACGTACGAGGCGCCCGACTTGGTCGTTTCCAGCGGGACGGTGCCGCCGTACAGCGACTTGCCGTCGCCCGACTCGGAGTGGATGGCCTCGTCGCGCAGCAGGACCTTGCCGGTGGCGGCGTCGATGGAGGTGTAGACGCGGCTCGGCGTCCCGTCGGGCTGCCGGCCCTCGCTGCGGACGCGCCAGGCGAGCCGGGGCTTCTGGTCGGCGGTGCGGGCCTCGACGACGAGTTCGGTCGCGCCGAGGATCTTGTGGTTCTTGGCGGCCGCCTTCGTGCGGGCGGTCTTGGCCGAGAGTTCGGCCTTGGCGTCGTCGGGGGCCTTGGCCAGGGCCACGCTCTTGCCGCGCCAGGTGCCGTTGGCCGCCTGGTGGACGACGATGTCGCCGCCCAGGACGGGGAGGCCCTTGTACGTGCGGGTCATACGGGTGTGGGTGGTGCCGTCCCTGTCGACGTCCACCCGGGTGACCTTGAACGCCTGCCCGTCACCGGCCCTGAGCTCGGCGCCGTGGGTTCTGGTGGCGGTGATCGCGCGGCTGGCGGCGGCCTTCGCCGCGGCGGCCGGGGCCGGGGCCGGGGGAGACTGCGGCGTGGCGAAGGCGGGGACGGCCAGTCCGGTGGCGGAGACCGCCACCGCCAAGGCCAGCAGGCCGGTTCTTCTCATGAATGCCCTCTCGACTGGCGTCGCGGCCCTCCCGAAGAGGCCGTTTGGTGGCCTGCCGTGACGCGTGGGACATTTATTGCACAACCGGACCAATAGCGGCAGCTATCACAGATGACAAAGTGTCCGGCAAAGTGCAGTGAGTTGCTACATATCGGCGGTGCGGGACGTCATGGGCTGTAACGCCCAAAGAGGGTGTCACTTCGCCTACTTGAAAAGTAGGGAAACTGGCCGCGTGGAAGCTCGCGTCCCAAGGGGGTGGGTCAGCGGCGCTTGGCGGCGCAGTCGGCGCAGGTGCCGAAGACCTCGACGGTGTGGGTGATGTCGATGAAGCCGTGCTCGGAGCCGATCGCGTCGGCCCACTTCTCGACGGCGGGGCCCTCGACCTCGACGGTGCGGCCGCAGCCACGGCAGACCAGGTGGTGGTGGTGCTCCTCGGTGGCGCAGGCGCGGTAGACGGCCTCGCCGTCGGACGTGCGCAGCACGTCGACCTCGCCGGAGTCGCTCAGCGCCTGGAGCGCGCGGTACACCGTGGTGAGGCCGATCTTGGACCCGTCCGAGCGCAGATCGGCGTAGATGTCCTGCGCGCTGCGGAAACCGTCGCTGCCGGCCAGAGCCTGCCGCACCGCGTCCCGCCGGGCCGTCGTCATCCCCCAAGCACCTCCGCCTCGGCATCCACTTTAGTCCGGGTCGCCGACGCGACCGTCCTTCTGCGCCGCGCCACCGCGCCCCCGATCACCGCCACCACGAACACCGCGAGGGCCAGCAGGACGATCGAGGGACCCGGCGGAAGATCGTACTCAAACGATCCCACGAGTCCGGACACCGCTGACAGTACACCGACTCCCATCGCCAGCAGCATCGTGCTCCGGAATCCCCTGGTCACCTGCTGTGCCGCCGCGACCGGAACGATCATGAGCGCGCTGACGAGCAGCAGGCCGATCGCGCGCATCGCGATGACGACGGTCACGGCCGCGGTCGCGGCGATCAGGATGCTGAGGAAGCGGACCGGCAGGCCCGAGGCCCGCGCCACCTCCTCGTCCTGGCAGAGCAGGAACAGTTCGCGGCCGAACAGCGCGACGATCCCGAGGACGAAGACCGCCAGGCCGATCACGACGTAGAGGTCGTTCATCGAGACGCTGGTGATGGAGCCGAACAGGTACGACTGGAGGCTGCCGCCGCCGCCCTCGGCGTTGGTGAGGATCACGCCGCCCGCCAGGCCGCCGTAGAACAGCAGGGCCAGCGCCACGTCGCCGCCGGTGCGGCTGCGCGCGCGCAGCACCTCGATCGCGACCGCGCCGAGGACCGAGACGACCAGGGCGCCCAGGATCGGGGACGAGCCGGTCAGCAGCCCCAGGCCGATGCCGGTGAGCGCGATGTGCCCGACGCCGTCGCCGAGCAGCGCGAGCCTGCGCTGGACGAGGAACGTCCCGATCGCGGGCGCGGTCAGCCCGATGAGCACCGCCATGACCAGGGCGATGCGCATGAACTCGTAGTCGAGGATCTCGATCATCGGGTGTTTCCGGTCATGAGGCCTTTCCGGTGACGGTCAGGGACGGGTCGTCGCGGACGATGCGGCCGTACTCCAGGGTGACGGCGCGTCCGATCAGCGACTCCATCGGGCCGAGGTCGTGGGCGACCATCACCACGGTGCGGCCCGCCCCGGCCAGGTCGCGGAGCGTGTCGGCCAGCGCGGCCTGGCTGGCCACGTCGACGCCGGCGGTGGGCTCGTCCATGACGAGCGTATCCGGCTCGCCCGCCAGCGCGCGGGCGATCAGCACCCGCTGCTGCTGCCCGCCCGACAGGAGCTGGGCGGTGTCGCGGGCGCGGTCGGTCAGGCCGAGGGCCTCGATGGCGCGGTCGACGGCGGCGCGGTCGGCCGAGGTGGCCGGACGCCAGCGCGACTGCCGCGCGACCCGTCCCGACGCCACGACCTCGCGGACGGTGGCGGGCACGCCGCCGCCCATCGGCAGCCGCTGCGGGACGTACCCGATGCGGTGCCAGTCGCGGAAGCGTCCCGGGGGCGTCCCGTAGATCTCGGTGCGTCCCTCGCTGAGCGGGATCAGGCCGAGCATGGCCTTGATCAGCGTGGACTTGCCCGCCCCGTTGGGGCCGAGCACGGCCATCATGTCCCCGGCCTCGACCGTCAGGTCGATCCCGCGCAGCACCTCGCGGCCGTCGCGCAGGACGCGGCCACCGGTCATCGCGAAGGGGGCACGGGTCATGAGCACCCCAGGGCGGGCTTGAGGACTTGAAGGTTCTTGCGCATCACCGAAAGGTAGTCGTCGGAGGAGCCGGGCTTCAGCCCTTCGATGGGATCCAGGACGGCCGTCTTCACCCCGGCCGAGCGGGCGAGGGCCTCGGCGACCTTCGGGCTGACGAGGGTCTCGGTGAACACGGTGGTCGCCTTGTTCTCCTTGATCTCGTGGGTCAGCTCGGCCAGCCGCTTGGGCGAGGGCTCGTTGGTGGCGTCGACCCCGGCGATGGAGATCTGCTTGAGCCCGTACCGTTCGGCCATGTAGCCGAAGGCCGCGTGCGAGGTGACCATCGTCTTCTGCTTGCAGTTCTTCAGGCCGTCCTTGAACTCCTGGTCGAGCTTGTTCAGCTCGGTCGCCAGGGCGGTCGCGCGGGACTTGTGCGCGGCCGCGTTCTTGGAGTCGGCGGCGGCGAGCTTGCCGCCGAGGGCCGTGGCGATCGTGGCCATGCGGCTCGGGTCGAGCCAGACGTGCGGGTCGAAGGAGAGCTCGGCCTCGCCGTGGCCGCCCTCCTCGCCCTCGCCCTCGTGGCCGTGCTCGTCCTCGGCCGGGGGCGGGAGGGTCTTCACCGCGGCCACCGCGTCGAGGGACTTGTTCTTGGCGTGCTTGCCCACCGCGTCGTCCACCGCGGGCTGGACGCCCCGGACGTAGACGGCCAGGTCGGCCTTGCCCACGTCGGCGATCTGCCGGGGCGTCAGCTCCAGGTCGTGGGGCTCGGCGCCGGGCTTGGTGAGGGTCTGCACGGACGCCTGGTCGCCGCCGACTTTTCCGGCGAGCCAGGCCATCGGGTAGAACGACGCGACGACTTCGGCCTTGCCGCCGCCGCTCTTGCCGTCGGACCCGCCGCAGGCGGCCAGGCCCAGCGCGGAGGCCAGGGCGAGCGCGGTGAGCGGCAGGACGCGAGGGGTCTTCCGGGAGGTGAGCACGGTCCAATTATGGACGAAGATGAAAATGATTGTCAAAATCGGGCAAGATGGGCTATCGCGAACACCGCCAGCACCAGCAACGCCGCGACCCGAAGAAGCCTTCCCCCGGGGTTGAGCATCGGCCAGTTGAGGTAGGCGAACCAGCCCAGCACCACCATGAGCGCGATCATTCCGAGCGCCCCGACCACCCCGGTGCCGATCATCCCGACGGCCAGCAGCACGAAGATCCCCACGAGCAGCATCCAGCGGGGGAGCCCCGCGAGGTAGGCCAGCGGGGCCGCGCTCCAGCCCTCGATCTTCGCTCGGGCCCCCGAGGGGCCGTTCCGAGTGTCCACGGCCCCAACGTACGCGTGTCCGCCCCCGAGCGCTGCGAGGATGGCCCCGTGATCGCCATAACCCGATACCGCGTGCCGGACGAGGACGCCGACTTCTCCGGGCGGATGACCGCCGTCCTGGAGATCCTCGCCGCCAGCCCCGGCTTCCGCTCCGGCCGCCTCGCCCGCACGGTCGACGAGCCCACCTTGTGGGCCCTCATCACCGAATGGGACGGCGCGGGCTTCTACCGCCGGGCCCTCGGCGCCTACGACGTCCGCCTCCAGTTCATCCCCCTGGCCGCACTGGCGATCGACGAGCCGGGCGCCTACGAGGTCGTCTCGTCGTCCGAGGCCGTGGAGGTCAACGAAGGGTAGGGGCCGGGCAAGAGACGGTCGCGTACCGTTTCGCACCCGGCACGGACGGTCATCACTGCCGCATCACGATCACCGAGTGCGGGGAGAAGTGATGCGCAATGGCGCCGTGTTCGTCCGGGCGGTCGCGCTGGTCGCGGTCGCTCCCCTCGTCCCCGGCCCAGGGGAGGCCGCCGCGCGGGCCGCGGCCGACCCGGCCGCCCCGCTGACGACCGCGTATCGGGGCGTCCGGATCGCCGTGCCTCCGGGATGGGACGTGCATCGCCTCGACCGCGACCCGTCCCGGTGCGTCCGCCTCGACCGCGACGCGATCTACCTCGGCCGTCCGGCCGACCAGCAGGACTGCCCCGCCCGGCTCGTCGGCGGCGCGGACGTCGTCCACGTCGAGCCGCTGGACCGGGGCCGGGGCGCCAGGCGGGCGGCCGTCCGCCCGGACCGGCTCGCCTCCTACACCGTCCCCGCGAACGACGCGCGCGGCGTCGAGCTGGCGCTCCCCGAGGCGGGCGTCAAGATCACCGCCACCTACGGGACGGACCCCGCCGCGCTCCAGTCGGTGATCCGCTCCGCCCGCCTCTCCGGCTCCTGGACCCCCGAACCCACCCGCGCGGCCCCCGCCCCTTCGAACGCCCGTACAACGGCGGAGAGGCCCAAACGCTGGGCCGTGGGCAGAGGGTTCGACACGTGCGCGGCGCCCTCCCTGAACACGATGGCCGCATGGCGCCGTTCCTACGGGATCAGCAACATCTACATCGGGGGAGCGGCGCGCGGCTGCGCCCAGTACAACCTGAGCGCCCGCTGGGTGCGGGCCGTCCGGGCCATGAAGTACCGGCTCATCCCGACCTACGTGGGCCTCCAGGCGCCGTGCACCCGCTACCGCAGCAGGTTCACGCCCGCCAACGCCGCCCGCGAGGGCAGCAGGGCCGCCGCGGACGCCGTCTACCGCGCCAGGCGGCTCGGCATCCCGCGCCGCATGCCGATCTACTTCGACATCGAGGGCTATGACAGCGGCAAGGCGTGGTGCCGCAACGCCGTGATGACGTTCCTGCACTCCTACTCGCGCAGGATGACGGCCCTGAAGTACACGCCCGCGGTCTACAGCAGCGTGGCGTCCGGCATCCGCGACCTGGGCCGGGCCACCGGGATCACCAAGCCCCGCGCGATCTGGTTCGCCCACTGGGACGGCAGCGTCCGCATGTACGGCAATCCCTACCTCCTCGACCACTGGTGGCATCCCCACCGCCGCATCAAGCAGTACAGAGGCGGCCACAAGGAAAAGCACGGCGGAATCACCCTCAACATCGACAGCAACTACGTCGACGGCCGCGTCTATTGAGCGATCACCGAACGTGACGCCGTCGGCGAGTAATGCCGCGCAGGAGGCGCCGACCGTGCCCTAAGCTTTGAGGGAGCTCTTGGAGTGCCGGGGAATGGTGCGCTCCGGAGCGCGCACAACCGGGGATCACACAACCGCTTCGCCCCGCCGCCAGGGTGAGAGGGCAGCGGCCAGTCCCGCCGACCGCCAGCCGGATGGAGAAACTCTCATGGCACGCCGTTCCGACGTGTTGGACACGATCGTCAACCTCGCCAAGCGGCGGGGTCTGGTCTACCCGTCGAGCGAGATCTACGGCGGGCTGCGCGCGTCCTGGGACTACGGCCCCCTCGGCGTCGAGCTCAAGAACAACGTCAAGCGCCAGTGGTGGAAGTCGATGGTCCAGGGCCGCGACGACGTCGTCGGCCTCGACTCGTGCGTGATCCTCGCCCGCGAGGTGTGGGAGGCCAGCGGGCACGTCCAGGCGTTCGTCGACCCGCTGACCGAGTGCCAGTCGTGCCACAAGCGCTACCGCGCCGACCACCTCGAAGAGGGCTATCAGGACAAGCACGGCCGGCCCCCGGCGGCCGGGCTGGCCGACATCACCTGCCCCAACTGCGGCGTGAAGGGCTCGTTCACCGAGCCCAAGATGTTCAACGGCCTGCTCAAGACCTACCTCGGCCCCGTCGAGGACGAGTCGGGCCTGGCCTACCTGCGTCCCGAGACCGCGCAGGGCATCTTCATCAACTACCTCAACGTCCAGCAGTCGGCCCGCCGCAAGGTGCCCTTCGGCATCGGCCAGGTCGGCAAGTCGTTCCGCAACGAGATCACGCCGGGCAACTTCATCTTCAGGACGCGCGAGTTCGAGCAGATGGAGATGGAGTTCTTCGTCCGTCCGGGCACCGACGAAGACTGGCACCAGTACTGGATCGACGAGCGCATGCAGTGGTACGTCGACCTGGGCATCCGCAAGGACAACCTGCGGCTGTTCGAGCACCCGGCCGACAAGCTCTCGCACTACTCCAAGCGCACGGTCGACGTGGAGTACCGGTTCGGCTTCCAGGGCGGCGAGTGGGGCGAGCTCGAGGGCATCGCCAACCGCACCGACTACGACCTGGCCACGCACGCCAAGGCGTCCGGCACCGACCTGTCGTTCTTCGACCAGGAGGCCGGCGAGCGCTTCATCCCGTACGTCATCGAGCCCGCGGCGGGCGTCGACCGCTGCACGCTGACGTTCATGATGGACGCCTACGCCGAGGACGAGGCGCCCAACGCCAAGGGCAAGCTGGAGAAGCGCACGGTCATGCGGCTCGACCGCCGCCTGGCCCCGGTCAAGGTCGCGGTGCTGCCCCTGTCGCGCAACGCCGACCTCTCGCCCAAGGCCCGCGACCTGGCCGCCCAGCTCCGCAAGAGCTGGAACGTCGACTTCGACGACGCCGGAGCCATCGGCCGCCGCTATCGCCGCCAGGACGAGATCGGCACCCCGTTCTGCGTCACCGTCGACTTCGACACCCTTGAGGACGACGCCGTCACCGTCCGCGAACGCGACACGATGAGCCAGGAGCGCATCGCCCTCGGCCAGGTCGAGGCCTTCCTCGCCGCCCAACTCCTCGGCTGCTGACCCCCCACTCGGGCGCGCTTCGCCGGACGCGGTGCACCCACCGTCGCGGACGTCCAAGGTCGCTCCCGCGACCTCGGACGTCCGCGACGGAGACGGGCCGCCCTGCGGAGTTCTCCGTGCGGGCGTCCTTCCGGGGTGCTGGACGTGGGACGACCGCAGGGCGCGGGGTGGCCCTGCGGTCGTCGGGTTCAGGTGGCGGGTGGCGGTCAGCCGGTCACGTAGAGGGTCTGGTCGAAGACGCCGGAGCCCGCGGTCTTCTCACCCAGGAGCTTGTAGTTGGCGGTGACGGTGGCGGTGGAGGGGCAGAGGAAGCCGCTGCCGCTCTGCTTGTTGACGACGGAGTTCTTCACGCTGACCTGGGCCTCGGCGACGGTGGTGTCGCCGCGGCCCGGGTTGTCGGGGTTGAAGCCGTTGGCCGTGAGGTTGCCGCCGTAGTAGCAGGTCATGCCGAAGGCGATGGCCTTGACGCGGGCGTTGGCGATGGTGACGGCGGCGTCGCGGCCGCCGGTGTGGGCGGCGTCGAAGACGGTGCTGCCGCCCGTCCAGGGGAGCCGTTCGGTGGTGACCGCGGCGTCGCCGCAGGCGGGGCCGGGGTCGTTGGTGAACGAGGCGGCGCTGATGTCGAGCGCGGTGCCGTCGGACTTGGTGGTCCCGGCCATGGTCGAGCGGTTGCAGGTCCCGCCGCCCAGCGAGGTGCTGACGCTGGCGGTGCCGAGCAGGACGGCCTGGACCTTGCCTTCGTAGGGGTCGGCGGTCGCCGAGCCCTTGCGGATGGTGGTGCCCGCGGCGGAGGCGGGCGGAGCGGCGAGCGCGAGGACGGTGAGGGTCGCGGCCCCCAGGGAGACGAACTGTTTGATGCGTGCCACCGGAGTCTCCTTTGTCCGGTAGGGGGTGGGCATCGTGAAAGTAATTCACCTTTTGTTATGCGGGCAATACAATAACGGCGGCGAATACTGGCCGGTATGGGACGTGGACGCGGGGTTTACCGGCGGGTAGATGGCGAACGTCCCGGTAAGCGCCCGCTGGGGGTACGGTGGCGGAGACGCTGCCCGCCGACGAGAGGAATCGCGTGCGCGACTCTCGGGCCTGCGATGAGCGGGGACGGCTGGCGCGGCTTCTGGTCATCGCCTTCGGTGTGCTCGGGTTCGTCGTCGTTCCCGTCACCGGGACGGCCCAGGCGGGCTCCGGCGTCGGCGCGCGCACCGGCACCACGGCGGTGCAGAAGGTCCCCAGCCGCAGTGGCAAGTCCAAGCCCTGCCCCGTACGGGCCGAGAGCGGGCTGGCGGCGCTCGCGCGGCAGCTGGCTCCGGAGGCTCCGACCGGCCAGGTGGCGGTGCTCCCGCCCGGTGTCGAGGTCGTGCCCCCTGTCGAGGTGTTCGGTGGGCGGGGCGATGGTTCCGAGGCTCCCTGCGCGGCGGCCGGGCAGGTTCCTCGCGGGCGGTCGCCGCCCGTTTCCCCAGGGTTCTGACGCTTCTCTGTCACGGCATTTCCCTGTGGAGGTTTTCCCTTGTCTCGCGCCAATCTGGTGCGGGCGTTGCTGGCGTTGGCCATTCTTGCCACCTCGCTCGGCTTCGCCCTGTCCAAACCCGCCCGCCTCGGCCTCGACCTGCGCGGCGGCACGCAGATCGTTCTCGAAACCCAGGATTCGCCCACGACCAAGGCGAACCGCAAGTCCACCGACCGCGCCAAGGAGGTGCTGCACCGCCGGGTGGACGCGCTCGGCGTCGCCGAGTCGTCGATCACCCGCTCGGGAGACCGGCGGATCATCGTCGAGCTGCCCGACGTCCAGGACCCCACCCGGGCGGCCGAGACGTTCGGCAAGACGGCCCAGCTCACCGCGCATCCCGTCCGGGCCTACGACGGGAAGCCCAAGGCGGGGGAGAAGGCCGTCGCCGACGAGGACGGCCAGCCCATCCTGATCGGACCGCCCGCGCTGACCGGGGACGGCATCGGGTCGTCCGACGCCTCGTTCGACCCCCAGAACTCCAGCGGCTGGTACGTCACGATCAAGTTCCGCGGGGGCGGCGGCAAGGCGTGGGAGAAGGTGACCGCCAAGGCCGCGTGCGCGTCCGGGCACGAGCGCCGGGTCGCGATCGTGCTGGACGGCAAGGTGATCTCCTCGCCGCAGGTGGAGACGACCGTGGCCTGCGGCGTGGGCATCGTGGGCGGCTCGACCCAGATCACCGGGCGGTTCAACGCCGAGTCGGCCAAGGACCTGGCCGCGCTGATCGAGGGCGGCTCGCTGCCCGTCCCGGTGAAGATCATCGAGCAGCGGGTGGTCGGCCCGACGCTCGGGGACGCCGCGATCGAGGCCAGCGCCCAGGCGGCGATCATCGGGATCATCCTGACCGGGCTGTTCATCATCGCCGTCTACCGGCTGGTCGGGCTGCTGGCCACCATGGCGCTGGCCTGCTACGCGCTGATCTCCTATGCCGCGCTGGTCGCCATCGGCGCGACGCTGACCCTGCCGGGGCTGGCCGGGTTCGTGCTGGCGATCGGCATGGCCATCGACGCGAACGTCCTGGCGTTCGAACGGGCCAGGGAGGAGTTCGCCGCCGCGCCCCGCAAGGGGGTCAGGGGCGCGCTGGTGACCGGCTTCGAGAAGGCGTGGTCGGCGATCGCCGACTCCAACATCACCACATTGCTGGCCGCCGGGCTGCTGTTCTTCCTGGCCTCGGGGCCGGTCAAGGGGTTCGGGGTGACGCTGTCGATCGGTGTGATCGGCTCGCTGGTCTCGGCGATGCTGATCAGCCGCGTCCTGACCGAGTCGGTCGTCGCGCGCCGGATGGTGGCCGACCGGCCCAAGCTGACCGGGCTGGGCACCACCGGCCGGGTCAGGGACTGGCTCGACCGCCGTAACCCCGACCTGATGAGGCGCCGGTGGCTGTGGCTGGCGGTCTCGGCCGTCGCCGTGGTCCTGGCGCTGGCGGGGATCTTCTCGCGCGGCCTCAACTACGGCGTGGAGTTCACCGGCGGACGGCTGGTCGAGTACTCCACGTCCAAGCCGGTCGACATCGACACCGCCCGGAGCGCGGTCGCCGACGCCGGGTTCCCGCGCGCGGTGGTGCAGACGTCCGGCAAGGACGACATCTCGGTCCGGACGGAGAACCTCAGCAACGCCGAGGAGAAGCGGGTCGCCGACCGGCTGGCCGAGAAGGGCGGCCAGGTCACCAAGCAGCGCGACGAGCTGATCGGCCCCAGCCTGGGTGCGGAGCTGCGGCAGAAGGCGCTGATCGCGCTGGCGGTCGCGCTGCTGGTGCAGCTGGCCTATCTCGCGATCCGGTTCCGCTGGACGTTCGGCGCGGGCGCCGTGCTCGCGATGTTCCACGACGTGATCGTGGTGACCGGGGTCTTCGCCTGGCTCGGCAAGCCGATCGACGGGGTCTTCCTGGCCGCGCTGCTGACGATCATCGGCTACTCGGTGAACGACGCCGTGGTGGTGTTCGACCGGGTCCGCGAGCTGTGGGGCGCCCAGCCCAAGGCCAGGTTCGCGGACGTGGCCAACCGGGGAGCGCTGCAGACCGTGCCCCGGACCGTCAACACGGGCATGGGAGCGATCTTCATCCTGGCCGCGCTGGCGTTCCTGGGCGGCGACTCGCTGACCGACTTCGCGATCGCCCTGCTGGTGGGCATCGGGGTCGGGACCTACTCCAGCGTGTTCACCGCGACCCCGCTGGCGGTCGTCTTCGAGCGCTTCGCCAAGGCCCCGGTGCCGCGCCCGAAGACCCTGCACCGCCCGGCCGCCCGCAAGCCCGGCGATTCGGGCGCCGTGGTCTGAGGCCGCGCCTGACCGCGGTTCGGCCCCCGGGGGGCCGAGGGAAGGGGGCGGAGGGACCAGCCGCTGGTGCCCTCCGCCCCGTGGTCTCAGGACTTCGGCGCGAACGCCTCCAGCTCGATGACGCGGCTGAAGCGGTTGTCGTTGGAGCCGAGGCAGACGATCCGGACGGCGTCCCCCGTCACCGGCGCGAACGACTGCTCCACGCGGACCGAGGCGTTCCCCCGGGTGCGGGCGACCGTCGTCCAGGAGCCGTTCGCGCGGACCTGGACGTCCCAGTCGCGCAGGCCGTACTTGCCGACCGCGTAGCGGTTGCTGCCGAGCGTGTGCAGGACGACCCGCCCGATCCGGCGGGCCTTCCCGAGCTCGACGTCGAGCGTGTCGGGCCACTTGTACGCCGTGGCGTCGTTCCAGCCGTTGCCGACGCCGAACGTCTCGCCGTTGGTGTCGCCGTCGGTCACGCTCGCCGCCGGGTAGCGGCCGGACGCGTCCTGGGACGAGGCCGTCGCGCGGCGCCCGCACGCCAGGTTGTCCAGGCCCGGCCCGGGGGCCGCGACCGTCACCGGGACGGTCAGCCGCTCGCGGCCGACGCTCAGCCGCAGGCGCTGCTCCCCGGGCGCGACGGCGTCCGGCACCGCGACCTTGACCTGCACCCGGGCCTCGTAGGAGGCGGGCACGTAGGTGGAGAACACCGGGCGCGACACCTTCAGGGGCCCCGCGTCGGCGGTGAGGTCGCTGTAGGCGGCCTTGGCGGAGGCGTTGCGGACGCCGATCGTGATCCACGCGCTGCGGCAGCGCGCCTCGGACGCCTTCACGGCGGTCAGCCGGGTGCGGTCGGCGGTCGGGGTGACCTTGCCGCGCGCGGCGGCCGAGAGGCTGCGGGCCTCCAGTTTGTGAATGGTCGCCAGTTGCGGGTTCTCCGGGGGCGGCGGGTAGGCGAGCGTGCCGGGCGTCCAGGTGGGCTTGGGGTCCTTGCGGGGGCCGCTGGACGATCCGGTCGCGGCCAGCGGGAACGCGACCACCGCGCACGCCACGGCCGCGGCTCCGAGGGCGAGGTTCCGGCGCCGGCTCATCGTGTGCCCTCCACCCGCAGCCCGGGACGGCCGCTCTCGATCACGAACCTGGCCTTGGTCTCCACCGGCGAGCCCGGACGGCTCACCACCGGCGTGACGCGGTAGTCGGCGCGGTACTCCTTGGGCGTGAGCGTGCAGCTCACGTAGCCGCGCTGGTTGTTCTGGAACCTGATGTGCGGGTTGGCGGGGTCGGTGCCACCCGGGGGCAGCCCGCCGACGGGCGAGCCGTCGCCGCCGCTGCTGATCGAGGTCCCGAGGAACTCCGAGCCGATGGTGCGGGACGACGGGTCGTCGAAGTTCAGCTTCAGGTCGGCGGCCTGGGCGCGGTGCGCGTCGCCGGTGATGACCACGACGTCGTTCACGTTCCGGTCGGCGATTCCCTTGAAGAGGCGGTCGCGGGACGCCTTGTAGCCGTCCCAGAAGTCCATCGAGAACGTCTGGGTGTCGGGGTTGGTGTCGAAGTCGTCCTGCGCGATGACGACCTGGTTGGCCAGCACCTTCCAGCGGGCCTTCGACGCGGCCAGCCCGTCGATCAGCCACTTCTCCTGGTCGAAGCCGAGCATGGTGCGCGCGGGGTCGAGCCGGGCGGCGCAGTCGACCTTGGAGCCGTCGCCGCAGGCCTGGTCGGAGCGGTACTGGCGGCCGTCCAGCACGTCGAACTCGACCAGGTCGCCGTAGGCGACGCGGCGGTAGAGCCGCATGTCCGGGCCGACGGGCTCCTGCGGACGGCGCAGCGGCTGGTTCTCCCAGAACGCGCGGTAGGCGTTGGCGCGCCAGACCAGGAACGCCGCGACGCTGTCGGTGCTCTCGTCGGCGACGGACCCGGCGTAGTTGTTGATGACCTCGTGGTCGTCCCAGGTCACGAGCCAGGGCGCGTGGGCGTGGGCGGCCTGGAGGTCGGGGTCGGACTTGTAGAGGGCGAACTGCAACCGGTACCGGTCCAGGGTGTCGCAGCGGAAGCGCAGCCCGTCGTGGATGGCGGTGTTGCGCACGCCCCCGTTGGCGGGGATGCCGCCCTCGTAGAGGTAGTCGCCCAGGTGCACGACCAAGTCGAGGTTCTCGTCGGTCATGTGGCGGTAGCCGGGGAAGTAGCCGTCCTGCCACGCCTGGCAGGACGCGAAGGCGAACGTCATGCGTTCCAAGCGCGCGCGGGGGTCGGGGGCGGTGCGGGTGCGTCCGACCGGGCTCAGTTCCCCGCCCGCCCGGAACCGGTAGAAGTAGTCCCGGCCGGGCCGCAGGCCCCGGACGTCGGCGTGCACCGAGTGGGCGTACTCCGGGGCGGCCACGGCCTCACCGCGCCGCACGACGCGGCGGAACCCCTCGTCCTCGGCGACCTCCCAGGCCACGCGGTGGCGGCGGTCGTCCATGCCCGCGCGGGGGTCGAGCGGGCGGGGGGCCAGGCGCGTCCACAGCAGGACGCCGTCGGCCAGCGGCTCGCCCGAGGCGATGCCGAGCGCGAACGGGTAGTCGGGCGTCCTGGTGACGGGGGCGGTCCTGGTGCCGGCGTCCGCCACGCGTGTGGTCATGGCCAGCGTCATGGCCGCACCAGACAGGGCGAGGAAGCGGCGGCGGGTGTGGCGAGCGTAGTGGAGCGCTCCAGCCCGAAGTTCGGGGTCTTCCATCCGAATCCTCCCGATATGAGGGAACAGGAGGATTGGAGTGACCCCGCATGAGGCTAGCAAAGCCGCCACCGGACCATTACATGACGTCACGGTGAAGAACGCCCCCGAAGCGTTCACCCAGGCAAGACCTGCGCTCCGCCGTCCGTCCATCCGCGCCTGATGATCTTCCGGTGATCACCAGAAATGCGACGGAAAGGCACGTTCGTGTCCAAAGTTTCCCTGCGCGCGGGGGCGGCGCTCGCCGCCATCGCAGCGACGGCCGGCCTGGCCGCTCCCGCCCGGGCCGCGGAGCCGATCGACGTGCAGCTCCTGTCGATCACCGACTTCCACGGCTACATGCAGGTGGGCAACGACCAGCTCACGCTGCCCGACGGCACCAGGGTCAAGGTCGGCGGAGCCGCCTACAACGCCGCCCATCTCAAGCGCCTGGCCACAAAGAACTCGATCCTGTTCTCGGTGGGCGACAACTTCAGCGGCTGGCCCTTCGAGGTGGACGCCTTCCAGGACGAGCCCACCATCGAGGTGCTGAACGCGCTCGGCGTCAAGTTCTCCACCACCGGAAACCACGAGCTCGACGTCTCACCCGAGTTCCTCAAGGGCCACATGATGAAGGGCCGCTGCTTCGGGAGGATCGACGTCGACAGCTGCTTCACCGACTCCACCGGCCGCCGCTTCCGGGGCGCGAAGTTCCCCTTCTACAGCGCCAACATCGTCGACGCCCGCTCCGGCCGGACGATCCTGAAGCCCTACAACATCGAGCGCGTCGGCGGCGTCAAGATCGGCTTCATCAACCTCACGGTGCCCGACACCCCGGTGGGCTCCACGTCCTACCAGCCCGGACTGCGCGCCCTCCCGCTCGTGGAGACGGCGAACCGCTACGCGGCCGAGCTGAAGCGCCGCGGCGTCAAGGCCATCGTCGCCAACGTCCACGACGGCGCCTCGGCCGACGGCGCCGGGTTCGACGGATGCAAGAACCCCACCGGCCCGGCCATCGACTTCGCCCGCCGGGCCACCCCGGACATCGACGCGATCTTCACCGGCCACTGGCACGCCGGGTTCAACTGCACCGTCCCCGACCCGGCGGGCGACCCCCGTCCGGTCATCGAGGGCCTCAACCACGGGACGGTCATCAGCGAGATCGGGCTCCGGATCGACCCGCGCACCCGCGAGGTCATCCGCTCGGGCACCCGCGCGCGCAACCACCCGGTGACCCGCGACATCGCGCCCGACCCCCGCCTGCAGAAGATCGCCGACTACTGGAAGGCCCGGGGCCAGCGCCGCGCCGCCGAACCCGTCGCCGCCCAGACCGGCGACTTCACCCGCGTCCAGAACGCCCACGGTGAGAGCACGCTGGGCGACCTGGCGGCCGACGTCCAGTACTGGACGGCCTCCCGTTCCCGCGCGGGCCGCGCCGACCTCGCCCTGATCGCCACCAAGCCGCTCAAGGGCTCCACCGCCCTCCGCCGCGACCTGCCCGCAGCCAAGGGCACCGACCCCGGCGACGCCGACGGCCGCGTCACCTTCGGCGAGGCCTGGAACGCCTACGGCTACGGCAACCCGATCCTCACCGTCTCGGTGACGGGCGAGCAGATCCACCAGGCCCTCGAACAACAGTGGCAGGGCGGCAAGTTCGCGCCCCTCGCCGTCTCCAAGAACGTCCGCTACCGCTACGACGCCACCCGCCCCGAAGGCGACCGCGTCGACCCCAAGGACGTGGCCGTCAACGGAAGGCCCCTGGACCCGTCCAAGACCTACCGCCTGGCCGCCCTCGCCTACACGCTCATCGGCGCCGACGGCTACCCGGCCTTCGCCGGCTTCACCGCCGCCCACCGCAACGAGCTCCCCGACCACGAGGCGTTCATCGCCTACCTCAAGCAGCACGGAACCATCAGCCCAGCCCCGCTCGACCGCGTCCAGGGCTGAAACCGCCTTCAGGATCGTTCAGGCCGGTTTCAGCGGCGCCCCGGCAGGCTGGCCGCGTCGCTGAAACCGGTCTGGGGAGAAACACGATGGCGGTACACCGGGTCTTCGCCGTCGCGCTGCTCCTCGCGGCAGGCTGCATCAGCGCGAACGGCATCAACCAGGCCGACCGCCTCGACCCGGCGGGCATGACCGGACGCGGCCTGCTCGTCCAGAAGCACCTGGAACTCTGGCGCACGTGGGTGACCCGGGGCGGCACACCCTTCGGACAGCGCTTCCGGAACGCGATCGACTTCACCCGGATCGGCACGATGGGCCACTCACGCGGCGGCGAGGGCGTCCTGCGCCATGTCCAGATCAACGCCGCCCAGAAAGGGCCTTTCGGCGTCCGGGCCGTCATGCCGCTCGCTTCAACGAACCACCACCGGCCCCTGGTGACAGACGTCCCCCTGGCAGTCGTCCTGCCGCAATGTGACGGCGACCTCAGCGACCAGCCGGGCGTCCACTACTACGACGAGGGCCGCCACACGACCACCGACGAAACGCCCTGGGCGGCGCGGTCACGCTCACCGGAGCATCCGGCCTGCTGTGCGGCGGCCCCCGCCAGCGCCCCAGTTGCCTCCACGCCGACCGCGCCGACACCTACGAACCGCACCGCTGGAACGGCGACAAGCCCGGCCTGAGCATCCTGCGCGTCACCTGGAACAAGCCGGCCGCCTGGACGAACCACATCCCCAAGGCCAAGGGAGACGTCTCGGGTTTCCGAACCCTCGCCTTCCGCACCGGAGTCGACCCCACCGACCCGCTCAACCCACCGGGACGCCCCCAGAAGCTCGCCGTGACCCTGACCGACGGCACGGGAAGGAATGCCACGGTGACCGCGTCCGGCCCGGCCCTGAACTACCCCGTGCCCACCGGCCACGGCTCGACCAACTTCCTCCTGCACCAGGTGCGGGGGCCGCTCGGGGCGTTCGGCGGTGTCGACCTGCGCGCCGTCCGCTCGGTCACCCTCCACTTCACCGGGCGGGGCGCGGTCGGCCTCACCGACCTGACCTTCGGCAGGTGAACGAGGGCGGGCGGCCTCGGGCCGCCCGCCCGGGCTTCACGCCAGTGGGGGTTGGCGTTGGTCGTGTTCGGCTCGGATTACTTGCATTACGGCGTTGATCAGGGCCAGGTGGGTGAAGGCCTGGGGGAAGTTGCCCAGGTGGCGGCCCGAGTGGGGGTCGATCTCCTCGGCGTAGAGCTGGAGCGGGCTGGCGTAGCTCAGGAGCTTTTCGCAGAGGGCTCGGGCACGGTCGAGTTCGCCGACCATGACCAGGGCGCTGACCAGCCAGAACGAGCAGATGGTGAAGGTTCCCTCGTCGGAGGCGAAGCCGTCGTCGGTCTCGTTGGGGCGGTAGCGCAGGACGAGGTCGTCCTCGGACAGTTCGTCGGCGATGGCCAGGACGGTTTCGCGGACGCGTTTGTCGTCGGCCGGCAGGAAGCCCAGGAGCGGGATCAGCAGGGCTGAGGCGTCCAGGGCGGGGGCGCCGTAGTGGGCGGTGAAGACGCCGCGCTCGTCCAGGGCGTTGGCCAGGACGTTCGCGTGGATCTCGTCGGCCGCGTCCTGCCAGCGCTGGGCCCGCTCGTTGTCGCCGCGGATGCGGGCCAGGCGGGCGCCGCGGTCGGCGGCCACCCAGCAGAACACCTTGGACGAGGTGAAGTGCTGCGGCTC
Source organism: Spirillospora sp. CA-294931 (assembly GCF_050946795.1). Classification (GTDB taxonomy): domain Bacteria; phylum Actinomycetota; class Actinomycetes; order Streptosporangiales; family Streptosporangiaceae; genus Spirillospora. The sequence continues at coordinate 6,426,697 of NZ_CP192006.1, read as the reverse complement.
GCCGCGGACCTCCCACATGCCGCAGTCGGGCTGGCGCCAGTTGTCGAGCGCGTCCTCGACCTGCTTGACCACGATCTTCCAGAGCCGGTCGTCGAGCCGGTCGCGCTTGCGCACGAACAGGTAGATCGAACCGATGATCGCGCCCCAGACGTCGTGCTGGGCCTGCATGTAGGCCTCGTTGCCGATGCGGACGGGACGCGCGCCGTCGTACCCCGACAGGTGGTCGAGCGTCGACTCGGGCAGCTCCTCGCGGCCGTCGAGGCCGTACATGATCTGCAGCTTGCCCTCGGACGCCTCGGCGACGTCGGTGATGAAGTAGAAGAAGTCGTTGGCCTCCCAGTCGTACCCGAGGGTGTAGAAGGCCCACAGAGCCATCGTGGAGTCGCGGATCCAGGTGTAGCGGTAGTCCCAGTTGCGGTCGCCGCCCGGGGTCTCCGGGAGGGACGTCGTGGCCGCGGCGGCCACGGCGCCCGTGGGGGCGTAGGTCAGGCCCTTGAGGGTGAGGGCGCTGCGCTGTAGGTGGCTGCGCCACGGGTGGTCGGGGAACTCGCCCCGGTCGAGCCAGTGCTGCCAGTGGTGCACCGTCCAGACCAGGCGCTCCTGGGCGTCCTCGTAGGTGGCCGGGGGAGCGTGCTCGCTCCACGACAGCGCCACGAAGCGGGCGTCGCCCTGCTTGAGCAGGGTGCGGGACGTGGCCAGCGAGCCCTCGAAGCCGACGTTCATGTCGGTGGTCAGGCGCAGGTTGATCCCGTTGCCGCGCGCGACGGCCTCGTGGTAGCCGACGCCGGTGTGCTCCCACCGGGCCGGGGTCTGGCCGTAGTCGAACACCGGCATGCAGTCGAGGCGCACCTGGACCTGGCCGTTCACACAGCGGACCATGCGCAGCAGCACATGGTCGGCGTCGTAGTCGGTGGGGGCCCGCCGATGGGTGTGGGACCGCTCGGTCTCGTGGTGCCAGGGCCCCATCAGCAGAGCGTCGGTCACCACCAGCCAGCCGCCGTGCACCCACCAGGTGGTCTCCATGACCATCGTGCCCGGGATGTACCGCTGGGCGGCGGGCACCTCCACGCCCGCGGGCCCGAGCCGGAAATACCCGGCGTCCCGGTCCAGGATGGACCCGAAAACGCTGGGCGAGTCCATCTTGGGCAGGCACATCCATTCGATGTTCCCGCTGGGAGCGACCAGCGCGGTCGTCTCACAGTCGGACAGGAACCCGAAATCGGCGATCGGGGCGAACGGATCTCCCGCCCGGCCTCCGGCGACCATAGGCCTCACAACCTCACCTCCTGGCTCCATCATTCCCTCTCGATCGCAATGGGTACGCCATGTAACACCGGGGTTTCGCAGTCGTGACCAACGGGTGTCTCCGGTGTTGTGTCTGGAATGTCCTTATTGGAATAGACCAGTGCAGGTGGTCTGACCTGCTGAAACTTGCAGCCGCCGGGTGGGCGACGGGCGACCGCCGCTTTCGCGGGTACAGTCCCGGCAACGCAGGGCATCGGGCTGCCACTGCCAGGGTGAACGCCGCACGGCGTCCACCGGGTGGGGGAGACCCGGCCGTCCTGTCCATGGGTGGAACCGGAGCGAGAAGGAGCTCCCCGTGCCGAAGTTCGTGTTCGACTTCACAGAGGGAAACAAGGACCTCAAGGACCTGCTGGGCGGCAAGGGCGCCAACCTGGCCGAGATGACCAATCTCGGCCTGCCGGTGCCTCCCGGGTTCACGATCAGCACTGAGGCCTGCCGTCACTACCTTGAGCACGGGACCGTTCCCGAAGGGCTCGCGGCCGAGGTCGACGAGCATCTGGCGGCGCTCGAACGCGAGATGGGCAAGCGCCTGGGCCAGGCGGACGACCCGCTGCTGGTCAGCGTGCGGTCCGGCGCCAGGTTCAGCATGCCGGGCATGATGGAGACCGTCCTCAACATCGGCCTGAACGACGAGTCCGTCGCGGGCCTGGCGACCCAGTCGGGCTCCGAGCGGTTCGCGTGGGACTCCTACCGCCGCCTGATCCAGATGTTCGGCAAGACGGTGCTCGACCTGGACGGCGACCTGTTCGAGGACGCCCTCGAGGCCGCCAAGGAGGCCAAGGGCACCAAGGACGACGCCGACCTGGAGGCCGCCGACTTCCGCGCGCTGGTCGCCACGTTCAAGGACATCGTCCGCGAGCACGCCGGACGCGAGTTCCCCGGCGACCCCCGCGAGCAGATGGACCTGGCCGTCAAGGCCGTCTTCGACTCGTGGAACGCCCCGAGGGCGATCCTGTACCGGCGCCAGGAGCGCATCCCGACCGACCTCGGCACGGCCGTCAACATCTGCTCGATGGTGTTCGGCAACCTCGGGCTCGACTCGGGCACCGGCGTGGCCTTCACCCGCGACCCCGCGTCCGGCCAGCAGGGCATCTATGGCGACTACCTGCAGAACGCCCAGGGCGAGGACGTCGTCGCCGGCATCCGCAACACCGTCGCCCTCACCGAGCTCGAACGCATCGACAAGGCGTCCTACGACCAGCTTCTCCAGATCATGGAGAAGCTGGAGAACCACTACCGCGACATGTGCGACATCGAGTTCACCATCGAGCGCGGCAAGCTGTGGATGCTCCAGACCCGCGTCGGCAAGCGCACCGCCGCCGCCGCGTTCCGCATCGCCTGCCAGCTGCTCGACCAGGGGCTCATCGACGCCGACGAGGCCGCCCGCCGCGTCACCGGCGACCAGCTCGCCCAGCTGATGTTCCCCCGCTTCGACGGCGACAGGACCGACGGGACGACCCGCCTCACCAAGGGCATGAACGCCTCGCCGGGCGCGGCCGTCGGCAAGGTCGTGTTCTCCTCTCCACGGGCCGTCGAGCTGGCCGCCCGGGGCGAGGACGTCATCCTGGTCCGCCGCGAGACCAACCCCGACGACCTGTCCGGCATGGTCGCCGCCCAGGGCGTCCTGACCTCGCGCGGCGGCAAGACCTCGCACGCCGCCGTGGTGGCGCGCGGCATGGGCAAGGTATGCGTCTGCGGCGCCGAGGAGCTGGAGGTGGACGTCAAGGGCCGCACCTTCACCGCCCCCGGCGACGTCGTCGTCAACGAGGGCGACGTCATCTCCATCGACGGCTCGACCGGCGACGTCTTCCTCGGCGAGGTCCCGGTCAAGGACTCGCCCGTCGTCCGCTACTTCGAGGGCGCCGCCACGGCGGGCGACGGCGACGAGCTGGTCACCGCCGTCGACCGGATCATGCGGCACGCCGACGCCCGGGCCCGGATGGCCGTGCGCGCCAACGCCGACAACCCCGAGGACGCCGCCAGGGCCCGCCGCTTCGGCGCCCAGGGCATCGGGCTGTGCCGCACCGAGCACATGTTCCTCGGCGACCGGCGCCAGCTGGTGGAGAAGCTCATCCTCGCCGAGAACGCCGAGGAGCGGCAGTCGGCGCTGGACGCCCTGGAGCCGCTCCAGAAGGCCGACTTCGAGGGCATCTTCGAGGCCATGGACGGCCTGCCGGTCACGATCCGGCTGATCGATCCGCCCCTGCACGAGTTCCTTCCCGACCTGACCGAGCTGTCGGTCAAGGTGGCCCTGGCCGGTGACGGAGCCGACCCCCAGGACCGGAGGCTGCTCGAGGCCGTCCACCGACTGCACGAGCAGAACCCTATGCTCGGACTGCGCGGCGTGCGGCTGGGTTTGGTGATTCCCGGCCTGTTCTCGATGCAGGTGCGCGCGATCGCCGAGGCCGCGGCGGCCCGGCGGGACGCGGGCGGCGACCCGCGGCCCGAGATCATGATCCCGCTGGTGGGCGCCGTCCAGGAACTGGAGGCCATCCGCGAGGAGGCCCGGGGCATCCTGGCGCAGGTCGCCGAGGCCACAGGCGTCGACGTCCCGGCCCTGATCGGCACCATGATCGAGCTGCCGAGGGCCGCGCTGACGGCCGGGCAGATCGCCGAGGCGGCCGAGTTCTTCTCCTTCGGCACCAACGACCTGACCCAGACCACCTGGGGCTTCTCGCGCGACGACGTCGAGGCGGCGTTCTTCTCCCGCTACCTCGATCTCGGCATCTTCGGCGTCTCGCCCTTCGAGACGCTCGACCGCGAGGGCGTGGGACGGCTGGTGCGCATCGCCGCCGAGGAGGGCCGCAAGACCCGTCCTGGCCTGAAGCTGGGCATCTGCGGCGAGCACGGGGGCGACCCCGACTCGGTGCACTTCTGCCACGAGGTCGGATTGGACTACGTCTCCTGCTCGCCCTTCCGCGTCCCGGTCGCCAGACTGGAGGCGGGACGCGCGGCCCTCTAGGGCGCGGTGCAGGGCTTTCGACGATCTCGACCGGACGGAATCGATCTCCGTCCGGTCAAGATCGGCGGGAAACCGCCGAACCTCCGGCGGGTCGCGTGACGTCTCAACTAGCGTGTCGAGTGCGATGACGGTGGAGATGCGATTGCCGGAGTCCGGGCCGCCGGACCCGCCGGACGAGCGAGACGACGCCGACGGCGGGCGTGGCGGAAAGCCGCGCCGAAAGGGCCGACGGCCCCGTAAACGCCGCTCGGCGAAGTTCGCGATCACGGTGGGGATCATCGTCGGGTTGCTCGCCAGCGTGGTCGTCACGCCCCTCACGGTGGCGTGGCGGGTCTGGTACCAGGCCCGCCAGAACGAGACGCCCCGCTCGGACGCGATCATCGTGCTCGGCGCGGCCCAGTACAACGGCAAGCCCTCGCCGACGCTCGAATGGCGCCTCAGGCACGCCCTGAACCTCTACAAGAAGGGGTTCGCCCCGGCGATCGTCACGGTCGGCGGCAAGCAGAAGGGCGACAACTTCACCGAGGCCGATTCCGGCCGCCGCTGGCTGATCCAGAGGGGCGGCGTCCCCGAGTCGAAGGTCGTCGCGGTGCCGGTCGGCAACGACACCCTGGAGAGCATGAAGGCCGTCGGGACGCGCTTCAAGGCTCTGAAGTGGAACTCGGGGATCATCGTCACCGACCCGTGGCACGGCCTGCGCTCCAAGAAGATGGCCGAGGACAACGGGATCAAGGCCGCGGCCTCGCCCACCCGCAGCGGCCCGAGCGTCCAGACGCGCGACACCCAGTTCAAGTACATCGTCCGCGAGACCGGCGGGTACCTGTCCTACGTCCTGCTCGGGAAGAGCGTCAAGGCACCCAGCGAAACCATCAAGACCACTCCTCGTAACACGGAGACCGGTTAGTGGTTCCGAGTCCCGAATACCCTGGTGGGGATGAAGGACTATTCGGAACGCGACCGCGAGCGATGGGCGCCCGAACCCCCCAAGCGCCGTGACCGCACCGCGTTCGAGCGCGACCGGGCCAGGGTTCTGCACAGCGCCGCCCTCCGCCGCCTGGCGGCCAAGACCCAGGTCGCCTCGCCCGGCGCCGACGGCGCCGACAACGTGCAGAGCCTGCGCACCCGGCTGACGCACTCCCTCGAATGCGCCCAGATCGGCCGTGAGCTGGGCAAAGCCCTGGGCTGCGACCCCGACCTGGTCGAGACGGCCTGCCTGTCGCACGACATCGGGCATCCGCCGTTCGGGCACAACGGCGAGGCCGCGCTCGACATCGTCGCGCGCGACTGCGGGGGCTTCGAGGGCAACGCCCAGAGCCTGCGCATCCTGACCCGCATCGAACCCAAGTCGTTCGCCCCCGAGGGCCCGCCCCTGCACGGCCGCAGCGTGGGCCTCAACCTCACGCGCGCGGCCCTGGACGCGGCGATGAAGTACCCCTGGCCCCAGAATGAGGCCGTGAACGGCAAATTCGGGGTGTATGACGACGATTCGGACGTGGCCGAGTGGGTGCGCGGCAACGGCCAGGACCGCACGACCTGCTTCGAGGCGCAGGTCATGGACTGGAGCGACGACGTCGCCTACTCCGTCCACGACCTGGAGGACGCCCTGGTCGCCGGGCACGTCGACTTCGGACGGCTCGGCGATCCGGCCGAGCGCCGGCTGGTCGCCGCGACGACGATCAAGCTGTACTGCGCCGACGCCGACCTGAACGAGCTCGACGAGAGCTTCGCCGCGCTGCTGGCCCAGCCCTACTGGCCGGACCGCTACGACGGGACGCCCCGCACGCTGGCCGCGCTGAAGAACCTGACCAGCACGCTGATCGGCCGGTTCTGCCTGGCCGCCGAGGACGCCACCCGCGCGGCCTACGGCGACCGGCCGCTGACCCGGTACGCCGCCGACCTGATCGTCCCGCGCGCGCAGCGGCTGGAGTGCGCCCTGCTCAAGGGGATCACCGCGCACTACGTGTGGATCAGCCATGAGGCGATCCGGGCCCGCCAGCGCGAACTGATCACCGAGCTGGCCGAGCTGATCATGAGTGGTGCGCCCGGAACCCTCGACCCGGGGTTCCGCGAGGCGTTCCTCCAGGCGGGCGACGACGCGGCCCGGTTGCGGGCCGTGGTCGACCAGATCGCCTCGCTGACCGACACCTCGGCGATCCAGCGGCACACCGCGCTGCGTGAGGGACGATCTCGCTCTGCGTGAGGATCCCCAGGTCAGGACGATCCTGCCCTCGCGTGTCCCTTGTCTCGAATGAGGCCGCCCTGTAGGGATACAAGAAGCGGGTGCCTACGCGGTGCCGATCGACAGGAGGTCGCCATGCCCGAGGAGACGTTCGTCATCGTCGGAGCGAGCCTGGCCGGTGCCAAGGCCGCCGAGACGCTGCGTGAGGAGGGCTTCGAGGGGCGGGTCCTGCTGATCGGCGAGGAGATCGAGAGACCCTACGAGCGGCCGCCGCTGTCCAAGGGGTTCCTGCTGGGCGACAAGCCGCGCGAGGACGCCCACGTCCACGAGGGCGACTGGTACGAGCGCAACCGGATCGACCTGCGGCTGGGCGTGTCGGTGACCGCGCTCGACCGCGACGCCCACCAGGTGCGGCTGAGCACGGGGGAGCGGGTCGGCTACGACAAGGTGCTGCTGGCGACGGGGGCGTCCCCGCGCCATCTGGACGTCCCGGGTTCCAAGCTCCAGGGCATCCACTACCTGCGCACGATGGCCGACTCCGCCGCCCTGCGTGAGGCGCTCTCCCACGGGGGACGCCGGGTCGTGGTGGCGGGCGGCGGCTGGATCGGGCTGGAGACGGCCGCGGCGGCCCGCACGTACTCCAACGACGTGACGCTGATCGAGCCCGAGCCGACGCCCCTGCACGCGTCGGTGGGGCCCGAGGTCGGCGGTCTCTTCGCCGACCTGCACCGCAAGCACGGTGTCGACCTGCGGTTCGACCAGGGCGTCGCGGGGTTCTGGGGCGCCGGGCAGGTCTCGGCCGTGGTGACCTCGGGCGGTCAGGAGATCCCGGCGGACGTGGTGGTCGTCGGCATCGGGGCGCGCCCGAACGCCGAGCTGGCCCAGGAGGCCGGCCTGGAGGTCTCCGACGGCGTCCTGGTCGACCAGTCGCTGCGCACCTCCGACCCGGACGTCTACGCGGCCGGCGACGTGGCCAACGCGTTCAACCCCGCCCTGGGCAAGCGGATCCGGGTCGAGCACTGGGCCAACGCGCTCAACGGCGGCCCGGCGGCCGCGCGGGCGATGCTCGGCCGGGACGTGACCTACGACCGGCTGCCGTACTTCTTCTCCGACCAGTACGAGCTGGGCATGGAGCTGTCGGGCGTCTCCTCGCCGGGCGAGTACGACGAGGTGGTGTTCCGGGGCGATGTGGACGCGCTGGAGTTCATCGCGTTCTGGGTGTCGGGCGGACGGGTCGTCGGCGGCATGAACGCCAACATCTGGGACGTGACCGGCGACATCCAGGCCCTGATCCGCTCGGGCGCCACGGTCGACCGAGGCCGCCTCGCCGACCCGAAGGTCCCCCTCGCCGATCTCGCCTGAACGGGGGTGTGAAAGCGCTTGCCCCGGCCGGGGGTAAGGCACGTACAGTCGCTTGAGTGGTGACGTACGCGATCAAGCCCGAGCTGTCGCGCGCCCGTGGCGCGGTCACGCTGGCGTTCCTCGTGCACGGCATGCTCAGCGCGGCCTGGGTGGCGCGCATCCCGCAGATCAAGGAGCGGCTGGAGCTCAGCGACGGCGAGCTCGGGCTCGCGCTGCTGGGCGCCCCGGTGGGGCTCGCGGTGGCGGTGCGCCTCGCGGGGCGGACGGTCGGCAGCCGGGGCAGCCGGGCGACCACGATCGGCGCGGGGGTGGCCTCGGCGCTGTCGCTCGTCCCGCTGGGCCTGGCGTGGAACCTGCCGATCCTGGTCGTGTCCCTGGCCGCGCTGGGCGCCTCGCTGGGCCTGATGGACGTGGCCATGAACGCCCAGGGCGTGGCGCTGGAACGCGAGTACGGGCGGCCGCTGCTGTCGGGGCTGCACGGGTTCTACAGCATCGGCACCCTGGTCGCCGCGCTGGCCGGGGCCGCCGCCGCGCACCTCCACGTCCCGGTGGCGGCGCACTTCGGCGTGGCCGCCGTCGTGATGGTGTCGCTGCTGCTGGCCTGCCGCCACCGGCTGCTCGATCCCTCGGTCGACGCGGCGCCCCGGCCCGTCGACGCGGTCGACCGCGGCCCCGCCGTCAAGGCCGGCCGCTGGACTCTGGTGCTGCTCGGGGTCATCTGCCTGTGCTCGTTCGTCGGCGAGGGCGCGATGGCCGACTGGAGCGCGGTGTACCTGCGCGAGACCCTCGACACGGGCCCGGGCGTCGCGGGCCTCGGCTACGCGGGCTGCGCGATCGCGATGGCGGCCGGGCGGCTCGCGGGCGACCGGGTGGTGGCACGGTTCGGCGCGGTGCGGGTGCTGCGCGTGGGCTCGATGATCGCCGGGTTGGGCCTGGCCCTCGGGCTCCTGGCGGAGCATCCGGCGGCGGCGGTGGCGGGATTCACGCTTTTCGGGCTCGGCGCCGCGCCTGTCGCGCCGGTCACGTTCAGCGCCGCGGGCAACCTGCCGGGCGTCCCGGCGGCCAACGGCATCTCCCGGGTGACGGGTGTGGGGTACCTCGGCCTGCTCGCGGGCCCTCCGGTGATCGGTTTCGTGGCCCAGGGCGTCGGCCAGACCTGGGCGCTGGCGGTCCCGGCCGCGCTCGCGGTGATGATCGTGCTCTTCGCCGGGGCCGCCAGGACCGCGGCTCCTTGATCACGATTTGACGGGTCCCGCCCTCGTCATTTGTCCGACTCCGGTAAGGTCTGGGCGAGTGAGCACCCTGCAGCGGCCCCGACCGGTCAGAACGGACCCGGTCCCGCCGCACTACCGCACATACGTGCGCGAACTCCTCACTTTCGGGACCGTCGGGTTCCTCGGCACGGTGATCACCATCGGCGGCGCCAACCTGATGCGCACCTGGCTCGGCGGTTCCCCGCTCCTCAGCGTGGTCGTCCCGACCATGATCTCGACCATGACGTCCTACCTGCTCCACCGCTACTGGACGTTCGCCGGTTCCGCCAGCGACGGGTCCGGCCGCGAGGTCGCGGTCTTCTTCGGCCTGAACGGCGTGGGCATGCTCATCCAGGTGGTGTGCACCGGCTTCACCTACTACACGCTGGGGCTGCACGGCGGTCTCGCCTACAACATGGGGCTCCTGGTGGGCCTGGCGTTCGCCTCGGCGTTCCGCTACTGGTCGTACAAGAAGTGGGTCTTCACCCCCGCGACCGCGTGACGTCGCCGGCTCCATGAGCGACGCCCGTGACCGGCTGGACGCCGAATGGGCCGGGCACCGTCCGGCGGTGTTCGGCGCGGCCTACCGCATCACCGGCAGCGTGGCCGACGCCGACGACATCGTCCAGGACGTGTGGCTGCGCGCCGCCCAGCGCGAGACGCTCGACGACGTCCGCGACCTGCGGGCGTTCCTGGTCACCGTCGCCGCGCGCCGCGCCTACGACGTGCTGACCTCGGCGCGGGCCCGCAGGGTCGACTACGTGGGTCCCTGGCTGCCCGAGCCGCTGCTGACCGGGCCGGACGCGGCGGGCCCGGTGCTGGTCGACGACCTGGTCGGCACCGCCATGCTGGTGCTGATGGAGGAGCTGACCCCGGCCGAGCGGGTCGCGTTCGTGCTGCGCCGCGCGTTCGAGGTGCCCTACGAGCGCATCGCCGAGGTGCTCGGCCGGACGCCCGACGCCGCCCGCCAGCTGGTCTCGCGGGCCCGCCGCAAGGTGGGGCCCGCCCGGGAGGCCGGTGGGACGCGGGCCGAGCGCGAGCGGATCGTCGCCGCCTTCCGCCGGGCCCAGGAGGACGGCGACGCCGAGGCGCTCCTGGAACTGCTCGCCCCCGACGCCACCTACACCACCGACGGCGGCGGCGAACTGTTCGCCGCTCGCAAGGTGATCGCCGGGGCGGAGCGGGTCGCGGCGGTGCTGGTCCGGGTGCGCGGGATGTACGGGCTGCGGCTGGCGGACGCGGAGGTGAACGGCGAGCCCGGTCTGGTGGTCATGGGCGACCGGGGGCTCAACTCGGTCGACAGCCTGGAGATCGTGGCCGGCCGCGTCACCGCCTACCGGCGGGTGCTGAACCCGTCCAAGCTGGCCTCGGTCGCGGCGAAGGCCGAGGGGCCCGCACGCGACTGCGCGGGGCCCCTCGGGTGAAACGGGTCGTACGGTGAAGCCGGTCGTTCAGGACGTCAGTCGAACAGGTCCGTCTGCGCCTGGGCGTTGAGCTCCTTCATCCGGACCTTCTTGCCGGCGTCGGTCGCCTTGTCGCGGATGTCGATGACGTCCAGACCCTTCTGGATGTCGTTGGAGAAGATGTAGCCGTTGTAGTAGTACGCCGACCACGAGCCGCCGAGCTGGAGCGTGTCGGACCAGGGGCCGCGCTCGAACCAGCCGATCTCCTTCGGCTTGCGGGAGTTGGTGAAGTCCCACACCGAGATGCCGCCCTGGTACCAGGCCTGGACCATGATGTCCTTGCCCTTGACCGGGATCAGCGAGCCGTTGTGCGCGACGCAGTTCTCGGTGTCGGCGTTGGGCCGGGTGATCTTGTAGTAGCTGCGGAAGCGCAGCTTGCGCTTGTCGCCGCTGCCGACGATGTCGTAGATCGCGTTGGCGCCCTTCTGCTGGCCGATGGTGGCGTTGCAGGTGGCCGCGGATCCGCCGCCGAGCTCGTCGGTGAAGACGATCTTGTTGGCCTTGTTGTTGAACGTGGCCGAGTGCCAGAACGCGAAGTTCTCGTCGTCGCGCACGCTGGTGATGGTGCGCGGCTTGAGCGGGTCGGAGATGTCGAACAGCACGCCGTCGCCCATGCAGGCGCCCGCCATGAGGTTCTTCTCCGCGTAGGTGGTCAGGTCGTGGCAGCCCGAGGTGGTGTAGGTGCCGTTCGGCCAGGGCTGGCCGTCACCGGGGTTGCCGCCGTCCGGGAAGACCACCGGCTCGGCCGCGAGCGACGCCGAGGCCGGGTCCTTCATCGGGACCTTGATGACCGACAGCAGGTCGTGCGGGGGCTGGCAGTCGGGGAAGGTGCCGTCCGGGAAGTACGAGGACACGTAGATGTACGAGGTCTTCTTACCCGGCAGAAGGGTGTTGGTGTGCGAGCCGCACTTGGTCTCGACGGCCTTCACGTACTTGGGGCTGGCGGGGTCGGAGATATCAAAGATCTTGATGCCCTCCCACGCCGTCTTGTCGGTGGCCGGCTTGGCCACGGCCTTGCACGAGTCGTCGCTCATCGAGCGGTCGGTCGACAGGAACAGCAGGTTCCCGGCGATCGAGATGTCGTTCTGGGCGCCCGGACAGGACACCACCGAGACGACCTTGGGCGTCTTGGGCTGGCTGACGTCGTAGACCGTGAAGCCTTCGTAGTTGCCGCCGTAGGCGTACTTGCCCTGGAACGCCCAGTCGGTGCCGAAGGCGCTCGGCCCGGCGAACGGCCCCTGCTTGGGGATGTTCGCCAGGTGGTGCATGTTGGCGCTCTTGGCGATCTCGTCCTTGCCCGGGATCGGATCGGCCGCGGCGGGCATCGCCACCACGGCGGAGAGAGCCATCGCGACCCCCGCTAGCGTCCCCAACAGCGTCTTGCGTCTGGTTCTACGTCTGAGAACTGGCGCCACCCTGGCTCCTTTGCTAAGGCCCCCGTCAACACTGTTCAATGCTCCCGGATTATGGACGGTTCCAGGGGGGTTCGCCAGCTTTGAATACTTTTGTGAGCTTCTCGATATCTAACGCTCTGTTGCGTTGACCTGCGTAGTAGATACGGTCCGGCTACCGGATTGGCCTGGGAGGACGCGAATGCGACAGCGGATCGCTGCGACGATCATGATGGCGGCGGTGGCCGTCACCGGTCTGGCCGGATGCAGCCAGGACGACAAGAAGGAGCCCGAAGCGGGGCCCAAGAGGACGGTGATCGTCCCGGGGAGGCCCGGGGAGCCGAACCAGACCAAGGTGGCCGGGCCGACCAAGACCGCGCCCCCGACGGCGGCGGAGATCAAGTTCGTGCAGATGATGATCCCGCACCACCAGCAGGCGATCGAGATGTCGACGCTGGCGCCGGGGCAGGCGTCCGACTCCCAGGTCAAGTCGCTGGCGCGCCGGATCGACGCCGGTCAGGCGGTGGAGATCTCGGCCATGCAGTCGTGGCTGAAGCAGAACGTCAAGACCCCGACCACGGGCCACGGCGGGCACGGCGGCCCGTCGGCGAGCCCCAGCGCGCACACGGGCATGGCGGGGATGGCGACGCCCCAGCAGATGACCCAGCTGAAGGCGGCGCGCGGCGGCGACTTCGACAAGCTCTACCTGAACCTGATGATCACCCACCACCAGGGCGCGCTGACGATGGTGAAGGACGTCGTCGACAAGGGCACCGACGTCACCGTCCAGCAGATGGCCAGGGACGTCCAGTCGACCCAGCAGGCCGAGATCAACCGCATGCGCGCGCTGCTGAAGAAGTGAGCCGGTGGACGCCGGGCGACGCGGGCCGCCCGGCGTCCGGCGGGGTCAGCGGCCCTCGGGGACGATCTTCTCGGTCTGTGCCAGGGCCTCGCCGAGCAGGCCCGCGAGGTCCTGGCCCGTCGCCTGGGAGAAGATGACCTGGTCCACGCCCTTCTCGGCCAGCCGCCCGGCCGTGTCGACGGCCTGGTCGGCCGAGGGCCGGGCGCCGGGGACGACCGCCAGCGCGGTCTTCTCGATCGCGGCGTAGTCGCGTCCCTCGCGCTCGCAGTGCTCGCGCAGGACGTCCAGCTTCTGGGGCAGGTCGTCGCGGTCGAACATGTTGGTGGCGTCGGCGTACTTGGCCACGAACCGCAGCGTCTTCTTCTCGCCCATGCCGCCGATGAGGATCGGCGGATGCGGGCGGCGTGCGGGCGGCGGCGAGTTCAGCGGACGTTCGAGCGTGTAGTGCTCGCCCCGGAACGGGCTCTCGTCGCCCTTCCACATCTGGTGGGCGATCCTCAGGGTCTCCTCCAGCCGCTCGAAGCGCTCGGCGAGCGGCGGGAAGGGCACGCCGAGGCCGCGGGACTCCTCGTCGTTCCACGCGGCGCCGATGCCCAGCCACGCCCGTCCGCCCGACAGGACGTCCAGCGTGGTCACCGTCTTGACCAGGATGCCCGGGTGACGGTACGTCACGCCGGTCACCATCGTCCCGAGGGTGATCCGCTCGGTGAGCGCGGCCGCGTACGCCAGCGCCGAGTACGCCTCCAGCATGGGCTCCTCGGCGGGGCCCACCACCTGGATCTGGAAGAAGTGGTCCATCACCCAGAGCGAGTGCAGGCCGGCTTGGTCGGCCTCGCGGGCGGTGCGGGCGAACTCGCCCGCGATCTTCTCGGGGCCGCCCGGGTGGGTGAAGCTCGGAATCTGAAGTCCGATGCGCATACGGGATCCTTCACAGTCGGTGTCACCACCAGCCTGCGAGCTGGAGCGCGCTCCAGGTCAAGGGGACTGACGGAAACCGACCATGAGTGGGATCGTGGCAGGGTGACCCTTTACTCCCCGGCGGAGACCGCCGAGAAGAGCGGCTTCAGCATCGACACCCTGCGGTATTACGAGAAGATCGGGTTGCTCTGGGACATCGCGCGCAACGCATCGGGGCGGCGCCGCTTCAGCGAGAACGACCTCCAGTGGCTGCACGTGCTGCGCTGCCTGCGCGAGACGGGCATGCCCATCGCCGAGATGCTCCGCTACGCCGAGCTGGCCCGCGCGGGCGACGCGACGCTGGAGGCGCGCTTCGAGCTGCTCAAGGAGCACGACCGCCGCGTCGAGCAGCGGATCGCGCGCCTGCGCGAGCAGCAGGAGCAGGTGCAGTGGAAGATCGGCTTCTACGCCGAGTTCCTCGCCGAGCGGGCCGCGGCCTCGGCCTGAGCTCAGGGGCGCCACCCCGGGTCGCGGCCGAGCGCACCGAGCAGCTCGTCCTTGCCGGGCGCGCCCGCCGGGACGGGGCTGACTTGGTCGAAGGACAGCCCCGGCCCTCGGGTCTCCGGGTCGGACGGGACGATCGCCGCGACCTTCAGTGCGGCCTCCACCAGCGCGGCGTCCGGCTCCCACGCGGCACCGACGGCCGCCGCGACGTCCCAGGCGTGCACGACCAGGTCGACGAAGTGGAACGAGATCGCCAGCCGCGCCGGGAAGCCGCCGCCCTGACGCACCTCCGGCAGGACGAACTCGCGCTCCAGCACGCCGTCCTCGCCGAACGCCTCGGTGACCAGCGCGAGCGACCGCTTGGCCGCCCCATACGGGTCATCGCCGAGCAGCCCGTTCCGCCAGACGCTCAGCGTCTCACCCTCACCCCGGGCCGCCGCCGCGAACCCCTCGTCCTGGCTCACCTGGTGGCGGAGCAGGCCGTGCACGGTCCAGTCGGCGCACGGCGTCGGGAGCCGCAATTGTTCCGGTGTCACGTGCGCGACCGCTTCGAGGTAGAGGTCGGCCGCGCGGCGGTCGAGTTCGCGGAAGTCGGCGGTCAGCAGCTCGTCCAGCAGGCTCATGGGTTCACCGTAGGGAGCCGCAGAGGCCCAGGTAAAGATCCAAAATTGCGAAATCGGACTGAGCCAATCTAGGCTCCGGCGGGTGGACCTGCATGTGACCCTGGCCGGACGCCGCGACCTGTCGGGGCAGATCTACCGGCAGCTCCGCGCCGCGATCGTCGACGGCAGGCTGCGTCCCGGCCAGGCCCTGCCGCCCACCCGCGAGCTGGCCCGCAGCCTCGACATCTCGCGCAACACCGTCGGCGTGGCCTACGACCGCCTGGCCGCCGAGGGCTTCCTGACCGGCCGCGTGGGCGCGGGGACCTTCGTCCAGGAGGCGGGCCGGGCGTCCCGCCGGGCACCGGCGGCGTCACCGCTGCGCCCCCGCGCCGCCTGGGAGCGCGTCGAGGTCTGGCCCGCGGCCCGGCCGCCCGGCGCGATCACCCACGACTTCCGGGCGGGCCTGCCCGACGTCGGGCTGTTCCCCTTCGAGTCGTGGCGGCGCCTGATGTCGGCCCAGCTGCGGCCGGACGCCCTCGACGCCCCGAACGCCGCCGGGGACCCCGCGGGACTTCCCGCCCTCCGCGCCGCCATCGCCCGCCACGCCGGGGCCTCCCGCTCGGTCCGCGCGAGCGAGGCCGACGTCGTGGTCACGGCGGGCGTCCAGAACGCCCTGGACCTGATCTGCCGGGTCCTGCTCGAGCCGGGCGACGTCGTCGCGGTCGAGGACCCCGGTTACCCGCCCGCGCACCTGCTGTTCCGGTCGCTGGGGCTGGACGTCCGGGGCATCCCCGTGGACGACGAAGGCATCCGCGTGGACGCGCTACCCCGGGACGCCAGGGCCGTGTACGTGACGCCGTCCCATCAGTTCCCCCTCGGCATGCCGATGTCGCTGCCGCGCCGCCGGGCCCTGCTCGACTGGGCCCGCCGCCGCGACGTCGTGATCGTCGAGGACGACTACGACACCGAGTTCCGCTACGGCGGCCGCCCGATCGAGCCGCTGCAGAGCCTGGACGACGACGGCCGCGTCCTCTACCTCGGCACCTTTTCCAAGATCATGCGTCCCGTCCTGCGGCTGGGCTTCCTGGTGGCACCGCCCGCCCTGCACGACGCCTTCCGCCTGGCCCGGTACCTGTCGTCCTGGCACGCGGAGCTGCCGGTCCAGGCCGCCCTGGCGCGCTTCGTCGACGAGGGCCTGCTGGCCCGGCACATCCGCCGTTCGCGCCGCGAGTACCAGGCCCGCCACGAGCGGATCGCCGAGCGGCTCGCGAGCGGCCTCCCGGAGCTCTCGGTCGTCCCGTCGGTCGCGGGCCTGCACCTCGGCGCCACCTTCCCCGACGGCCGCGACGACGCCGAGGCCGTCGCCCGGGCCCAGGACGAGGGCGTCGCCCTCTACTGCCTCTCCGAGTTCGCGGTGACCGGCCCGCCCGCGTCCGGCCTGGTCTTCGGGTACGGAGCCGTGGCCCTGCCCGACATCGACGAGGGCCTGACCCGCCTGGGCCGCGCGCTCAGGACCCGATGATCACAAGCCGTCGAGCGACTCGACCAGCATGGCGCCCGCGATGCCCATGAAGAAGAGGCAGACCACCGCCGCCACGACGAGGTTGACGGCGGCGGGCCACCCGTAGGCCATGGCGTGCGTCGCCATGGCCACCGGCACGACGCCCAGGAACGCCCAGGCGAAGACGCGGAAGGTGAGCGAGAAGAAGCCGTCCCACCAGCCGAACAGCAGACCCCAGAGCAGGAGTCCGAGGCCCGCGTGGGCCAGGTACAGCCAGAAGGCGAGCGCCCCGCTGGCCTTGGGCAGGAACCATTCGTCCGCGCCCGTCACCTCGACGCCGACGACCTCGCCGCGCCACAGCCGCAGCGTGGCCGGCTGCCCCCGCGTGGCCTTGCGGTAGAAGCCGGACGACACGTCACTGGAATCCGCGGACCCGTCGGCGCGGCGCCAGCTCACCTTGTAGTGGGTCGTCGTGGTCGTCGTCGTGTTGCCTTCGGCGTCGGTGGTGGTGGAGGTGGTCTTGTAGGTGGTGCGGCCCGTGATGGTCGCGGCCTCCTTGACGAAGCAGCCGCCGCCCTCCTTCTCGCACGCCACGACCTGGCGGAATTCCCGCGTCTGCCGATACGGGTCACCCACCCCGGCCGCCGCGACCCCGAGCACGCCCAGCCCGGCCGCCGCCACGATCCACCGTCCGACCCTCGATCGCCGGTGCCCGCGGAGCCACATCCGGCCATTGTCCAATCCAGGGGCGTGGTCGGCCACCCCTTAAGCGCCTCGGGCGAGTGCTTGGGTTCGCTACCCGTATCGGCGGCGGAGATCGGGGAGCCCGGCTAGGGTCGCGTCATGTCACTGGTGGTGCGGACCGACGCGGGCCGGGTTCGAGGCGCGGCTCACAGCGGGCTCTTCTCGTTCAAGGGGATACCGTTCGCGGCGCCTCCCGAAGGTGAGCTGCGGTTCGGGGCGCCCGCGCGTCCGAAGAAGTGGGACGGGGTGCGGGACGCCTTCGCCTTCGCCACCGCCGCGCCCCAGCGTCCGCTGGCGCCGGGGGCGCCTCCGCTCTGGAGTCCCGGTGACGGGCTCGACTGCCTGGCGCTGAACGTCTGGACCCCCGATCCGGGAGCGGCCGGGCTGCCCGTGATGGTGTGGCTGCACGGCGGCGGCTGGTTGATCGGCGGGACGGCGATGCCCGGCTACGACGCGACCGTCCTGGCGGGGCACGGGGTCGTGGTCGTGACGGTGGGATACCGGCTGGGCTTCGAGGGGTTCGGGCATGTGCCGGGAGCGCCCGGCAACCGGGGGCTGCGCGACCAGATCGCGGCGCTGGAGTGGGTGCGGGCCAACATCGCGGCGTTCGGCGGCGATCCCGGCAACGTGACGGTGTTCGGGCAGTCGGCCGGCGCCGCGTCGATCGCGCTGCTGCTCTCGTCCACCCGGGGGCTGTTCCGGCGGGCGATCGCGCAGAGCGTCCCGGACGGGTACCACTCCGTCGAGGAAGCCGGGGCCGTTACCGGGCGGCTGGCCGAGAAGGCCGGGGTCGCGCCCACCCGCGAGGGGCTGGCGGCCCTGCCGCCCGAGGCGTTCCTGGAGGTTCCGGGCGACGTCGGGCCGGTCGTGGACGGTGACCTGGTGACCGGGCCGCCGTGGGAGTCGCTTGGGGGCAAGGACGTCGATCTGATCTGCGGGTTCACCCACGAGGAGTACCGGCTGTACCCGAGGGGCGGCGAACTGGCCGCCATGGACAAGGCCGCCGCGTACCGGGCCGCCCACCCGGAGACGAGCGACCCCGAGCTGTTCACCATGCTGATGTCCGACATGCTCTTCCGGATGCCGTCGACCTGGGTCGCCGAGGCCCACGCGGCGTCCGGGGGCCGGACGTGGCTGTACGACTTCGCCTGGCGGGGGCCGGAGTTCGGCGCCTGCCACACGGTCGACGTGCCGTTCGTGTTCGGGAACGGTGACACGCGGATGGCCGCTCGTGTGCTCGGCTCGCCGCCGCCCGCGGACTTCGCGCCGCTGTCGAAGCGGATGCGCGACGCCTGGACGTCGTTCGCCGCCACCGGCGACCCCGGGTGGCCCCGATTCGAGGCCGGGAGCCGGGTGACGCGTGTCTGGGACACCGAACCGTCCGACGGGCCCTACCCGCTGGACGCCTCGCGCGAGATCTGGTCCTAGGGCCACGCGCCG
Organism: Spirillospora sp. CA-294931; assembly: GCF_050946795.1. GTDB lineage: Bacteria > Actinomycetota > Actinomycetes > Streptosporangiales > Streptosporangiaceae > Spirillospora. The sequence continues at coordinate 6,408,232 of NZ_CP192006.1, read as the reverse complement.
AGGTCGTGGCGGCGGATGAACTCGCGGGCCTCGTCCACGCGTTCCGGCGGCGCGAGGGGCTTCTTTTCGCTGACGAACAGCAGGCGCAGCACGCCGGGGGGTGTTTCCTTGCCGAGCCGCGCGATGTAGCCGGGCAGGGCGGGGGCCCGTGCCGGGTCGTAGCGGACGTTGATGCTGTGGAACGTCTTCACCGGCTCCAGACCGAAGGACACGATCGCGTCGGACGGGAGCAGGTACGACTCCGAGCCCCGCGCGACCAGGACGCCCTTGGAGGTCAGGGCCATCCGGTCGGGCGTCCCCCGGCCGTTCTTGATCATGTACGCGGCGAACCACAGCAGGAGCACGCCCGCGACGATCGGGATGAGGGACAGCAGGGCCTGGACGCCGCCGTCCAGCGCCTTGAGCGCCCCGGCGAACACCAGCAGCAGCCCCACGGCGACGATGAACGCGGCGCCGATCGCGCCCTTGGACCGGCTGTATTCATGCAGTACGAGCTCATCCACGCCCCGGGACGATACCCCCGGGCAAACCGCTTGGACGAGCGGGGACGGGTCTGGCTAGGGTGATCGTCGTGTCCAGCCCCGAGGCGTCAAGACTGTAGCCACCGGCCATCCGGTGGCTTGTCCGCGTCGGCGCGAACGCCGGCCCCTGCCACCCGATCGCCCACGTTCGGGCCCTGCGCCCGGCCGGACGGCTGGATCTCCCGCCCTCTCCCGTGACGCACGGCCCTCCTGTCGAAATCTCACGACGTGGAGCGGAGCTCGGTCATGCCTTTCGCCCTTTACATTCTCGGACTGGCGATATTCGCCCAGGGAACGTCCGAGTTCATGCTGTCCGGACTGGTTCCGGACCTCGCCGCCGACCTGGATCTGTCGATCTCGGCCGCCGGTTCCCTGACTCCGGCGTTCGCCGCCGGAATGATCATCGGCGCCCCATTGATGGCGATCGTGAGCCTGCGATGGCCGCGGCGCCGGGCGCTGCTGGTCTTTCTGACCGTCTTCCTGGCGGTCCACGTGCTGGGCGCGCTGACCGGCAGCTTCGCGGTGCTGCTGTTCGCGCGGATCGTGGGGGCCCTGGCCAACGCCGGGTTCCTGGCGGTGGCGCTGGCCGCCGCCGCCGCGATGGTGGGGCCGGACGCCAAGGGCCGCGCCACCTCCGTCCTGCTGGGCGGCATCACCGCGGCCTGCGTCGCGGGCGTGCCCGCCGGGGCGCTGCTCGGCCAGGTGTGGGGATGGCGCTCGGCGTTCTGGGCCGTGGCCCTGCTGTCGGTGCCCGCCCTGGTCGCGATCGTCCGGTCGGTCCCGGACGCCGCCCCCGACGCGGCGGTGCCGGACGCCCGCGAGGAGCTGCGGGTGATCCGCGGACGGCCCGTCCTGCTGGTGCTGACGGTCGGTGCCCTGGTCAACGGGGGGACGTTCTGCACGTTCACCTACCTGGCGCCGCTGATCACAGACGTGGCCGGGTTCGGGGACGCGTGGGTGCCCGCGCTGCTGGCGCTGTTCGGGATCGGGTCGTTCGCCGGGGTGAACGCGGCCGGGCGGCTGGCCGACACGCGTCCGGACCGCGTGGTCGAGGCGGGCGGCGCCGCGCTGCTGGCGGGGTGGATCCTGTTCGCGGTGACGGCGGGAAGCCCCGCCGCGACGGTCGTCCTGGTGCTCGTGCAGGGCACGCTGTCGTTCGCCGTCGGCTCGACCCTGATCTCCCAGGCCCTCTACGCGGCGGTCGCCGCACCGGCGCTGGCGGGCGGTTTCGCCACGGCCGCGTTCAACGTGGGCGCCGCGCTCGGACCCGCGCTCGGCGGCCTGGCGATCGGGGCGGGGCTCGGGTATCGGTCGCCGCTGTGGGTCAGCGCGGCGCTGGTCGCCGCCGCATTGGTCGCCCTACGGACGCGTATCCGGGTCTCTCGCTAGAAGCGGACCGTTTTCGGTGCCTTTTTGACTCATTAGCGTGGGTCTTTCGACTGATTTGAGTTGCCGTGCGAATGTGGCACGATCAGGAGAATGTCGAACGGACCCATGTACGAGCGCTTCGCCGAAGACTACGCGGCCCATGCCGTCGACAGCGCTTACAACGCCCTCTACGACCGGCCCGCCGTCCTCGGCCTGGCCGGCGAAGTCCGGGGCCGGACGGTGCTGGACGCCGGATGCGGGCCCGGGCTCTACGCCGAGGAACTGGTGCGGCGCGGAGCCCGGGTCATCGGCTTCGACCAGAGCCCGACGTTCGTGAAGCTGGCCAGGGACCGCGCCGGTGACGGCGCCGACCTGCGGGTCCACGACCTCACCGAACCGCTTGACTGGGTGGACGACCGGTCGGTCGACGTCGTCGTCCTGGCGCTCGCCCTGCACTACGTCGACGACCGGGTGGCGGTGCTCCGCGAACTGCACCGGGTGCTGGCGCCCGGTGGCGCGCTGGTGCTCTCGACCCATCACCCGATGGACGACTGGAAGCGGCTCGGCGGCTCCTACTTCGCCGTCGAGGTCCTGGAGGAGTCGCTGAGCCCCGACCGCGAATGGCCGGTGCGGGTGTGGCGGCGCCCGCTCACCGAGATCTGCCGCGAGTTCAAGGAGGCGGGGTTCGTCATCGAGGAACTGCTCGAACCCCGTCCGGTGGAGGAGATGGCGGTGCGGTACCCCGAGCACTACCGGGGGCTGCTGGAGTTCCCGGCCTTCATCGCGTTCCGGCTGCTGCCGGTGTAGAGCGCCTCGGCCTCGTCCAGCCGGCGGCGCAGGGTGGCGGAGTCGGCGGCCGTGGCGGTGATCAGGACGCCGGGCCCGGCCAGCGGCAGCGCCGAGACGCCCGCCGTGACCCGAGGTTCCGTCGGGAGGTCCGGGCCGACCAGCAGGACGCCGCCCACCGCCGTCGCGCCGCCCAGGACGGCCGCGGTGGCGTAGGACGAAGGGACGTCCAGGCGCAGCTCGTGGCGCAGGAGCGGGACGCCGTCGAGCATGACGTCCAGGCGTCCGGTGTGGCGGCCCGGGGGCTCGCGGTGGCGGCCCAGGACGACCTCCTCGCACCAGCGCAGCGTCGCGCCGGGGGCGAGCGCGACGAACGCCTCGGCGCGGTGGTCGCAACGGGCGGCGGCGACCGTCGGTTCGGGATGGAAGTCCAGGTGCGCCCCTTCGCCGACGGTGGCCCGCACGGTCATCCGCGACTGGCCCGGGCCCGGGAGCGCCACGGCGGTGGCGGCCGAGCGGACGCTCAGGCGCGCTCCGGGACGCACGTCGATGTCCAGTTCGAGCCGGTCGCCGCCGAGCGGGCCCGCGGCCGCACCCACCAGGTAGACGGCGTCCGGTGTCGCGCGCAGGGCCAGCGGCCCGTCCGAGCGGAGCCGGGTGAGGCGCGTCCCCTCGGCGGTCACGGCCGCCCTGGCGGTGTAGGCGCGGGTCACAGCAGGGTGCGCACCCAGTCGGCGACTTCGGGCGCCCCGGGACGCTCGCGCAGCGAGGTGAACGCGACCGGGCGACCGTCGCGGACCCGCTTCGCGTCGCGGGCCATGAGGTCCAGGTCGCTGCCGACATGGGGCGCGAGGTCGGTCTTGTTGACGACCAGCAGGTCGGCCGCCGCGACGCCGAGACCGCCCTTGCGGGGGACGTCGTCGCCGCCCGCCACGTCCAGGACGAAGATCTGCCGATCGGCCAGGCCCCGGCTGAACAGCGCCGTGAGGTTGTCGCCGCCGCTCTCGATGATGATCAGGTCGAGCCCGTCGTGCCGGGCCTCCAGCGCCTCGACCGCGTCCAGGTTGGCGGAGATGTCGTCGCGGATCGCGGTGTGCGGGCAGGCGCCGGTCCGCACGGCGGTGATCCGGTCGTCCGGCAGGACGGCCTCGCGGCGCAGGAAGTCGGCGTCCTCGGTGGTGTAGATGTCGTTGGTGACGACCGCGAGGCGCAGCTCGCGCCGGAGCACCCGGCACAGGGCGGCGGTCAGCGCGGTCTTGCCGCTCCCCACGGGGCCTCCGATGCCAAGCCGCAGGGCCCGGCCGGACGCCGGAGCGGCGTGGTGCGGGTCATGGTGGTGATCGGCGCCCATGGTGCTCTCCCGGGTTCAGGATTCGAAAAGGCGGAGGTCCGCGCGGACATGGGTCTCGGCGTACAGGTCGAGGGCGGGGCCCGACGCCGCCGGAAGGGCGGCCCAGTCGTCGGCCCGCGCCGCCGCCTCCCGCGCGGTGGCGTCCACGTCCCCGGCCAGGTCGGCCAGCGCCCGGTTCACCGCGAGGGGATCGAGCCCCAGAAGGCGAACGGCGGCGGAGGCTGGCGCCGTCACCGCGTGATACGCGGCAATCGCCGCGGCCTGCTCGGGCCCACCTCCCGCCGCCGCCGCGGCCACCCCCAACACCACCGCATGATGCGGCCCGCGCCCCACGCCCCGCACGCGGTGCGCATCCGCGTCGTCGGGGGCCAGGTGGGGGGCATCGTGAGCGGGAGGCGGGTGGTGTTGTGTGGTGTGCAGCGCGTCCAGGGCGGGGTGGGGCCAGGATGATCGGGCCGCGCGGAGCAGGGAGCGGCCCTGGGCTCGGGATGCCCGGCGCTGTGCGGGTGAGGGGGTGCGGGCGTCGGCCTCGGCGTCCAGCTCGGCCCACCGCCAGGGCGGGGACGTCGCGTGGGCGCACGCCGCGGCCGCGAGTGCGGCGCTGACCAGGCCGGACGTCGACAGGCGTCCGCGCAGGAACGCGGTCAGGCCCGCCACGTCGGTGACGGCGCCCGCGGTGACCGCCGGTTCCAGGCCTCCCGAATGGGCGTGGCCTCCGGCGGGGAGGCGCGAGTCGGCCAGCAGGAGCAGGGACGCGTCCATCAGAACAGGAAGTAGCGCTGGGCCATCGGGAGTTCGGCGACGGGCGCGGGTTCGACCTCGTCGCCGTCGATCGAGACGGTGAAGGTGTCCGGGTCGACCTCGATGCGGGGGAGCGCGTCGTTCAGCCGCATGTCGTGCTTGGTCACGGCGCGGGTGTCGGCCACCGGGACGAAGTCGCGGTTCACCGCGAGCCGTTCGGGGAGCCCGGCCTCCAGCGCCGCCCGGGAGACGAAGTGCAGGGACGTGGCCGCGGCCGAGACGGGCGAGGCGCCGAACATCGGGCGGGGGAGGACGGGCTGCGGCGTGGGGATGGACGCGTTGGCGTCGCCCATCGCGGCCCACGCGATCATCCCGCCCTTCAGCACGACCCGGGGGCGGACGCCGAAGAACGCCGGGTCCCACAGCACGAGATCGGCCAGCTTGCCCGGCTCGACCGAGCCGACCTCGGCGTCCAGCCCGTGCGCGACGGCCGGGTTGATCGTGTACTTGGCGACGTACCGGCGGGCCCGCAGGTTGTCGTCGAGCCCGCCCCGGCGGCGCTTCATCGCGTGCGCGGTCTGCCAGGTCCGGATGACCGTCTCGCCGATCCGGCCCATCGCCTGCGAGTCCGAGCCGATGATCGAGATCGCGCCCAGGTCGTGCAGGACGTCCTCGGCCGCCATGGTCGTCGGCCTGATCCGCGACTCGGCGAAGGCCAGGTCCTCGGGCACCGACGGGTTGAGGTGGTGGCAGACCATGAGCATGTCGAGGTGCTCGTCGAGCGTGTTGACCGTGTGCGGGCGGGTCGGGTTGGTCGAGGACGGCAGCACGTTCGGGCGTCCCGCGACCGTGATGATGTCGGGCGCGTGCCCGCCGCCCGCCCCCTCGGTGTGGTAGGCGTGGATCGACCGGCCGCCGACCGCGTCCAGCGTCGACTCGACGTAGCCCGCCTCGTTCAGGGTGTCGGAGTGCAGCGCCGCCTGGACGCCCGACGCCTCGCACACCCGCAGGCACGCGTCGATCGCGGCGGGCGTCGAACCCCAGTCCTCGTGCAGCTTGAACCCGGAGGCGCCCGCTTCGAGCTGCTCCCACAGGGCGTCCTCGGAGACGGTGTTGCCCTTGCCGAGCAGCGCGACGTTCACCGGCCAGGCGTCCAGCGACTCCAGCATCCGGTGCAGGTACCAGGCGCCGGTGACGGTGGTGGCCTTGGTGCCCTCTGCGGGCCCGGTGCCGCCCCCGATCAGCGTCGTGACCCCGGCGCCCAGCGCCTCCTCCAGCAGTTGCGGGCAGATCAGATGGACGTGCGAGTCGACGGCGCCCGCGGTGAGGATCGTCCCGTTCCCGGCCAGCACTTCGGTCGACGGGCCGATGACCAGGCCGGGGTGGACGCCGTCCATCACGTCGGGGTTGCCCGCCTTGCCGAGCGCGACGATCCGCCCGTCGCGGACGCCGACGTCGGCCTTCACCACGCCCCAGTGGTCCAGGACGACCGCCCCGGTGATCACCAGGTCGAGCGCGCCCTCGGCACGGGTGGCGCGGGCCTGGCCCATCGATTCGCGGATCACCTTGCCGCCGCCGAACACCGCCTCGTCCCCGGCGCCCGCCGGGCCCCGGCTGCGGTCCTCGGTCACCTCGATGAACAGGTCGGTGTCGGCGAGCCTGATCCGGTCGCCCTCGGTGGGGCCGTAGAGCGCCGCGTAGCGCGCGCGTGAGATCTCAGCCATCGAGCGGGCCCGCCTTCTCCCGGCGCAACCCGGGAACGACGCGCAGCCCCGCCAGCGGGACGAGCGACACCTCCCGGGTGAGGCCGGGTTCGAACCGCACGGCCGTCCCGGCGGGGACGTCCAGCCGGTGTCCCCAGGCCGCGCCCCGGTCGAAGTCGAGCGCGGGGTTGGCCGCCGCGAAGTGGTAGTGCGACCCCACCTGGACGGGACGGTCGCCCGTGTTCACCACCGTGACCGTCACCCGGGGGCGGCCCGGGTTGAGCTCCACCGGCTCCGCACCCGGGACGATCTCGCCGGGGATCACGGGACGGGCCGGTGGACGGTGACGAGCTTGGTGCCGTCGGGGAACGTCGCCTCGATCTGGACCGAGTCGAGCATCTTGGGGATGCCGTCCATGACGTCGTCCCGGGTGAGCACGGTGCGGCCCGACTCCATCAGCTCGGCCACGCTGCGTCCGTCGCGCGCGCCCTCCAGCACGTGCACCGCGATGATCGCGGTGGCCTCCGGATGGTTGAGCCGCAGGCCGCGCGCACGCCGGTCGCGGGCGACCCGGGCGGCCATGTGGAGCAGCAGCCGTTCCTGCTCGTGGGGAGTGATCAGCACGCCCCGACGCTATGCGCCCACCCGGCGGTCACGCATCGCCCCGCGCGCCCTTTTAACAGGCATTTCACAACGCTGTGTCGCCCGAAACACGACCGTCATACTTTCGGAACGGCACCGATCGACGGGTAGTCGACGACGAACCCGTCGGCGTCGAAGACGATGTCCCGGACGAAGCCGTCGCTGGAGAAGTTGACCACCGCTCCGGTGCCGTCCCGGCGGACGTGGGCGTAGGTCTGGCGCGACGGCGTGACCACCAGGTCCGGCACCGAGACCCACGCCATGAGGAACTCGGTGGGGCCGCCGCCGTCCAGCAGCCCTTCCCTGAGCACCGGCATGGTGTTGGTCAGCGGGGAGAGGCCCAGGTCGCAGTCGAGGGCTCCCGCCAGCTCCTCGGGGTCGCCTCCCGGCGGCGGGAGCCGGACCCGGCCCTCGGCGCGGGCGTTGATCGTCCAGGCGCCCTCGGGCCGGTTCAGCAGCTCCAGCGAGCGCCGCCACGGCCCCGTCCCCGGGGCGGTGCCGGACGCCTCGACCAGCAGCCGCGCGGTCACGTACCGATCGCCGGTGGTGAGCTCGTACTCCAGGCGGTAGGGGAGCGGGTCGGCGCCGATAGCCCAGCCCGACGCGCTCAGCCGTCCCCCGGTCGTGTCGGCGTCGGCCAGCTCGGCGCCCTCGGGCTTCACCCAAACGATCGATCGTGTCATGCGATCCGTCTTACCCCATGGCCCCGGCGGCGCACGAGGTGTCGGGGCGCGCGGTTAGACTCGCCGCCGTGGCAGGCCGGATTCGCAATGAGGACATCGCGCTCGTTCGCGAGCGGTCATCCGTCGAGGAAGTCATCGGCGAGTACCTGCAGCTCCGCAGTGCGGGGGGCGGCAACCTCAAGGGCCTGTGCCCCTTCCACGACGAGAAGTCGCCCTCGTTCAACGTCACCCCGGCCCGCGGCCTGTTCTACTGCTTCGGCTGCTCGGCGGGCGGCGACGTCATCAAGTTCGTCCAGGACATCGAGCACCTGTCGTTCTCCGAGGCCGTCGAGCGGCTGGCGGCCAAGGCCGGCATCCAGCTCCGGTACGAAGAGGGCGGCTACACCCCCCGTCAAGACTCGGGCCTGCGCGCCCGGCTGGTCGAGGCCCACAAGGCGGCGGCCGAGTACTACACCGGGCAGCTGGCCACGGCCGAGGGCGCCATCGGGCGCAAGTTCCTGTCCGAGCGGGGCTTCGAGGCCGCCGACGCGGAGAAGTTCGGCGTGGGCTTCGCGCCGCGCGAGTGGGAGGCGCTGGTGCGCCACCTGCGCGGACGCGGCTTCGCCGACCGCGAGCTGATCTCCGGCGGCCTGGCCAAGGAGGGGCGCCGCGGCCCGATGGACCGCTTCCGCGGCCGGCTGATGTGGCCCATCCGCGACCTGTCCGGCGACGTGGTCGGCTTCGGAGCCCGCAAGCTCTACGAGGACGACGACGGCCCCAAGTACCTCAACACCCCCGAGTCGCCGCTGTTCCACAAGAGCTCGGTGCTCTACGGGGCCGACCTGTCCAAGAAGGAGATCGCCCGGCGGCGGCAGGCGGTCGTCGTCGAGGGCTACACCGACGTGATGGCCTGCCACCTCAGCGGCGTCACCACCGCGATCGCGACCTGCGGCACCTCGTTCGGCGACGACCACATCAAGATCCTGCGCCGGCTGCTGATGGACCAGGACGAGTTCCGCGGCGAGGTGATCTTCACCTTCGACGGCGACTCGGCGGGCCAGAAGGCGGCGCTGCGGGCGTTCGCCGACGAGCAGAAGTTCGTCACCCAGACCTTCGTGGCCGTCCAGCCCGACGGCCTCGACCCCTGCGACCTGCGGATCAGGCAGGGCGACGCGGCCGTGCGCGACCTGGTCGCCTCGCGGCTCCCGCTGTTCGAGTTCGCGGTGCGCAGTGCGATCTCCCAGCACGACCTCGACACCGCCGAGGGACGGCTGGCCGCGCTCGACGCGGCCGCGCCGGTGGTCGCGGCGATCAAGGACCGGGCGCTGCGCCAGATGTACGCGGTCAGCCTCGACCGGTGGCTCGGCATCATGGACGAGCAGTTCGTGCTGCGCCGGGTGCGCGAGCTGGCGGGCCGGGGGCGCCCCTCGGCCAACGGCGGGGGCGAGCAGGCCGAGGTGGCGCGTCCGGCCTACGATCCGAGCGACCCCGACGTGATGCGCGAGCGCGAGCTGCTCAAGCTGGCCCTGCAGCGTCCGGCGCTGCTGGGCCCGGTGTTCGACGAGGTCCCGGTCGAGGCGTACGCGGCGCCGCCGCACGCGGCGGTGCGGGCGGTGATCGCGGCCATCGGCGGCATCGCGACGGCGGCCGACCCGGCCGAATGGGTCGTCCGGCTCCGTGACGAGGCGGCGAACGACCAGGTCCGGGGCATGATCACCCAGCTGGCGGTGGAGCCGGTGCACTCGGCGGCAGAATCGGATGACCGATATGCCGTGGAACTCCTGGCCCGAATTCAGGAACGGCAGCTCACCCGCTTGATCAGCAATGCCAAATCTAAACTCGGGCGGCTGAATCCGGTCGAGCAGGCCGAGGAGTACAACCGCCTCTTCGGCGATCTTGTGGCGCTTGAGCAGCAGAGACGAGTGTTGCGCGAGCGAGGGCTTGGGGCCCAGTAAGTCAAGAGACCGCAAACTGGGTCCTGTGATCTTGGCCCTCCTTGTCGCAGACTGTTCGCGTGGGCCCTTCGGTGCTGCCAAGCGAGGCGCCATCGGTTGACCAGGTGGCGGACCTTGTCGCGCGCGGCAGAGAACGCGGCGGCGTGACCGTCGACGACGTCGCCGCCGCACTCGATCGCTCCGACTTGCCGGACGACTCCCTCGAACGGATCGTCCGGCTGCTCGCAGAGCAGGGGGTAGAGGTCCTCGAGTCTCAGACCGAGACCGAGGACGTCACGCGAGCGGACGAGGGAGACCTCGGCAAGCGGGCGCCGACGAGCGATCTGGTCCGGATATACCTGCGGGAAATCGGTCGCGTACCGCTGCTCACGGCAGAAGATGAGGTAGAACTCGCGAAATCGATCGAGGCGGGCCTGTTCGCCGAGGAGAAGATGGCGCACACCGCCATCCTCACCGTGGCGCAACGGCTCGATCTCGAACTGCTCGCCCGCGAAGGTGTACGGGCGAAGCAACGCCTGATCGAGGCCAACCTGCGGCTGGTGGTGTCGATCGCCAAACGCTACGTGGGCCGGGGAATGCTCTTCCTCGACCTGATCCAGGAGGGAAATCTCGGACTCATCCGCGCGGTCGAGAAATTCGACTACACCAAGGGATTCAAGTTCTCGACCTACGCCACCTGGTGGATCCGTCAGGCGATCACCCGTGCGATCGCCGACCAGGCCCGGACGATCCGGATACCGGTCCACATGGTGGAGACCATCAACAAGCTGGTCCGGGTGCAGCGCCAGCTCCACCAGGACCTCGGTCGCGAGCCGATTCCCGAGGAGATCGGCCGGGAGATGGGCCTGTCGCCCGTCCGGGTCGTGGAGATCCAGCGGATCGCCCAGGAGCCGGTGTCCCTGCAATCCCCGATCGGGGAGGAGGACTCCGACCTCGGAGACTTCATCGAGGACGCGGACGCGGTCGTGCCCATCGAGGCGGCGGCGTTCCTCCTCCTGCAGGACCAGCTGGAAGGCATCCTCGGCACGCTGTCGGACCGCGAGCAGCGCATCATCCAGCTGCGCTTCGGGCTGACCGACGGCCATCCGCGGACCCTGGAGGAGGTGGGCCGGGAGTTCGGCGTCACCCGGGAGCGCATCCGCCAGATCGAATCCAAGACCCTGGCGAAACTGCGTCACCCGTCCCGCGCCCAAATGCTCCGGGAGTACCTCGACTAGCCGCGCGGTTTCGGGGACGGACGCGGATCACCGGCGTGAGCGTGCCCTCCACCCATGATCCGCCCGTCCCCGAATCCGGCCCTGCCGTGTTCTGGAGGCGTGCCAGGGCAAAGGCGGGCATAACGGTGCATCGGGCGCCATGGGTGGATTACCTTGGAGCCATGCTGATCGTGACGACTGACGGCCTGGCGGGGTACGAGATCCGCAATGTGCTCGGCGAGGCCATGGGGGTGGCCGTCCAGGCGGATCAGGGACGTCCCGCCGGGGGGACCAGCAGCGGAACCTTCCGGGTCACCGGCGAGAACCCGGGCACCGTCGGCCTGGCCGCCGCACGCCGCCAGGCGGTCGAGCGCCTCGGCGAGGAGGCCAGGCGCAAGGGCGCCAACGCCGTGGTGGGCATGTGCTTCGACACGGCCGCGCTGGGCGGCGGCCACGAGGTCTGCGCCTACGGCACCGCCGTCTGGGCCGAGCCCGCGCAGTCGGCCGGACGCGGTGACCAGCAGGTGCACCCCGCGGCGGCCGCACCCCACCACCCGAACCCGCAGGTCCCGCCCTACGACCCGCAGCCGGGCGGCCCGCCCATGGCCGCCCGCAACCTGACCATCGGCGTCCACGACCGCCCCCGCTAACCGCCGCCCCCCGCTGACCCCGACCGTCGGCCGCCGAGCGCACAGCCCGCGTCGGCGACCGCTCCGCGGAGGCCGCGGGGTCGGCACGGTCGGCGTCCGGCCTCGGCCGTCCGCGCCAGCCCACGGCGGGCCGACCGGCCGTCGGGGCGGCGGCGGACGTCCCGCCCAACCGGACGATCGGCGTCCACGAAAGCCCCCGCTAACCCGCACACCCCCAGGACGCCGTTTCACCGCCCGTGTCGGGTGGTGGGCCGTCCGGCCGTGGGCCGGACGGGTACATCCTTCATGTCGGTTCGGACATGGGTGGCTGTCCTTTGGGGCTGAGTATGGGGGCGCTTCGTACCATCCGGAGGGTCAGGTTCCGGCGGCGCGTTCTGAGCGGATGCGGGCGACGACGTCGCCGGCGGCCGTTTTGATCGACTCCAGCTCCTGGAGGTAGGCCCAGTAGTCGGGGTGGGTGCCTGAGAGGCGCTCGGGTGCCTTCTCCAGGCGTTCCACCAGGCCGTCCAGCACCCGGGCGTGCTGGGGCGCCGCGCCGCCGGGCTGGGCCGTGGCCAGCCGCTGGGCGTCGCGGACGGCGAAGCGGACGGACTCCACCGGCTTGCGGGGGTCGGCCTTGGTGGCGTCGAGTTCGGCCACTCGGCCGGTGACCTGCCCGGCGCGGCGGTCGGCGGCGTTCAGCTCGGTGCGGGCGGCGGTCATCGCGCGCTGCGCGTCCTTCCACTCGTTGCGCGACAGGTGGGCCGACGCCTCGTTCAGCCGCTCCCGGGCACGGGTCACCCCGGCTTCGATCGACTCCGGCGCGCCCTTGAGGTCTTGCCAGCAGCTCTGCGAGTAGCCCCGCAGCAGCAGCCGCATGGCCTGCCGGACGGGCTCGACGCGCCCGGCCACGATGTCGGCGCGCGTGCGGGCCGAGGCGAGCGAGTGGCGGACCTTCTCGCCCAGCAGGGGCAGCTCGTCGGCGGCCTCGCGGGCCTTCTCGGCGAGCGCCAGCACCTCCTCGGCCTTGGCCATCGCGCCCGCGAGGCCGAGCCCGCCCAGGCCCTGGGAGCTCAGCTGGGCGAGCCCCGCGCGGGCGGCGGCCAGGTCGGCCTCGGGGTCGGAGGCGTCCATGCCCGCCTTCTGCGCGGCCACGACGGCCGCGTCGGCGGCGGCGACGGCGTCGCGCGCGGCGGTGAGCCGGGGCGGCAACTGGTCGAGCGCCGTCTCCAGCCGCGCCATCGCGGGTGCCAGCCGCTCGGCGAACCCGTTGAGGGTGCCGGTGATCTGCCGCAGCTGGTCGGTGACGGCCATGAACGCGCGCCGCGCCGCGTCGTACTCGGCCGCCGAGCGCTCGTGGGAGTCGAGGTCGTGCGCGTCCAGCACGGAGATATAGGCGACCGAGGCGTTGTCGGCCGCGTCGTTGAGCCCCTCGAACTCCCGCCTCACCGGAGCGGCCGCCGCCGCGTCCAGGTCGGCGAACACCGTCACCCGGCCCGCGATGTACTTCTGCGCCTGGTCCATGTCGTAGAAGGCCGCGGACGCGGCCTCCCTGGCCTCGACCGCCGAGGCCGCCCCCTGATCACCACGCCCGCGACGGCGCTGGTCGCCCGCTCCCCGCAATTCCGCCTCCCTTCACCTCGGTCCAGTGTCCCGCAGGACCGGCGATCTGTTCATTGTCGCGTCATGGTCATTCCGGTTGTGACCGGGCCAACGGCAGGATAGGGAACGAGTAGCATCGCATCAGCGTCGTAAAGCCTGACGTCGGCATGGCGTCCGGCAAGTGGCAGGCAGAGCAAACGATCATGGAGGCAACGTGCCAATCAGCCTGAGCAAGGGCGGCAACGTCTCGCTTACCAAGCAGGCCCCGGGCCTGACGGCGGTGAACGTGGGCCTGGGCTGGGACCTGCGCACCACGACCGGCACGGAGTTCGACCTGGACGCCTCGGCCATGGTCCTCGACTCCACCGGCAAGATCATCACCGACCAGCACTTCGTGTTCTTCAACAACCTGCGCACCCCCGACGGCGGCGTCGAGCACACCGGCGACAACAAGACCGGCGAGGGCGAGGGCGACGACGAGGTCATCAAGGTCAACTTCGGCGCGATGCCCGACACCGCCGAGCGCGTGGCGTTCGCGGTCTCGATCTACGACGCCGAGACCCGCAGCCAGAACTTCGGCCAGGTGCGCAACGCCTACATCCGCGTCGTCAACCAGACCGACAACAGCGAACTGGCCCGCTACGACCTCTCCGAGGACGCCGCCACCGAGACCGCGATGGTCTTCGGCGAGCTCTACCGCAACGGGGCGGAGTGGAAGTTCAAGGCGGTCGGCCAGGGGTACGCCTCCGGCCTGGCGGGTATCGCCACGGACTTCGGCGTGAACCTCTAAATTGCGGCGTCCACCCTCACGTCACACTCGGGAGTAGACCGGATCATGGGAGTATCGCTCGCCAAGGGCGGCAACGTCTCGCTGTCGAAGGCCGCGCCGAACCTGACCGCCGTCACCGTCGGTCTCGGCTGGGACGTCCGCGCCACCACAGGCGCCGACTTCGACCTGGACGCGTCGGCGCTTATGCTGGGGGCCGGAGGCAAGGTCCTCTCCGACCAGCACTTCGTGTTCTTCAACAACCTCACCAGCCCCGACGGCTCGATCGAGCACACCGGTGACAACCTCACCGGTGAGGGCGAGGGCGACGACGAGAGCATCAACGTCAACCTGAGCGCCATCCCGCCCGAGTGCGACCGGGTCGTCTTCCCGGTGTCGATCTACGACGCCGACAACCGCGGCCAGAGCTTCGGCCAGGTCCGCAACGCCTTCATCCGGATCGTCAACCGGTACGACGGCAACGAGCTGGCGAGGTTCGACCTCACCGAGGACGCCTCCACCGAGACCGCCATGGTCTTCGGGGAGCTTTACCGGCACGGCGGGGAGTGGAAGTTCCGCGCCGTGGGCCAGGGGTACGCCTCCGGCCTTCACGGAATCGCCGTGGACTTCGGCGTCAACGTCGGATGACCGTCCCGGTCACCGGCGCCCCGCAACGAACAGAAACATTGGCATGATTCTTCGCACCTTCGGTTGGTCCTTCGCGGTCACCGGCCTCGGCCTGGTCGTCGCCCTCCTTTACGGAGGGCCGGCCGGGCTGGCGCTGGTGGCCGTCCTCGCCGTCCTTGAGATCTCGCTCTCGTTCGACAACGCCGTGGTGAACGCCAAGGTGCTCGACCGGATGAGCCCGTTCTGGCAGAAGATCTTCCTGACCATCGGCATCGCCATCGCCGTCTTCGGCATGCGCCTGGTGTTCCCGCTGGTCATCGTGGGGATCACCGCCAAGCTCGGGCCCATCGAGGCGTTCGAGCTGGCGTTGGACGACGAGGACAAGTACAAGCGTCTGATGGACGAGGCGTATCCCATGATCGCCGCGTTCGGTGGGATGTTCCTGATGATGCTGTTCCTCGACTTCGTGTTCGAGGACCACGTCCACAAGTGGCTGCCGTGGCTTGAGCGGCCGCTGGCGCGCATCGGGAAGCTGGACCAGCTGTCGGTGGTCGTCGCGGGTGGTGCGCTCGCGGTCGTGGCGGGCTTCTACGCCAAGGATCCCGGCGAAGTGATGATCGCCGGAGTGCTCGGCATGATCACCTATATCGCGGTCAACGGGCTCGGCGAGCTGTTCTCCGAGGCCGGCGATCTGGACGACGACGATGACGACGAGGGCGACGACGAGGACAAGGGCGACAAGGCCCTGTCCGAGAAGGCCGTGTCCGAGAAGCGCGGCGGAGCGGGTGAGCTGGTGCTGGCCACCGGCAAGGCCGGGTTCTTCCTGTTCCTTTACCTGGAAGTGCTCGACGCCTCGTTCTCCTTCGACGGCGTCATCGGCGCGTTCGCCATCAGCACCGACCCGGTCGTCATCGCGCTGGGTCTGGGCATCGGCGCCATGTACATCCGGTCGCTCACCGTCTACCTGGTGCGCAAGGGCACGCTGCACGAGTACGTCTACCTCGAGCACGGCGCCCACTGGGCGATCGGTGCCCTGGCGGTCTGCATGCTGATCAGCATCGGTCACCACGTGCCCGAGTGGATCACCGGTGGGCTCGGCGCGGGCCTGATCATCGCCGCGTTCATCAGCTCGCTGGTGCGCAACCGCGAGGACGACGCGCAGGCCGAGACGATCGACGACAAGGAACTGCACTCCACCAAGCTGTGAGTGAGCCCGTACACACCCCGCGACCTGTGTGCCTTCCCATCTCAGCAAAGGAGCCGTAGATGTCGATCTCGTTGCAGAAGGGCCAGAAGGTGTCGCTGGCCAAGCCGGGCGGCGGCACGCTCACCAAGGTCAAGATGGGCCTGGGCTGGGACGCGGTGGCCAAGAAGGGCCGCTTCGGCAAGTCCAAGGCCCAGACGATCGACCTGGACGCCTCGTGCCTGCTGTTCGACGGCAGCGGCAACCTCGCCGACGCCGTGTGGTTCAAGCAGCTGCGCAGCAAGGACGGGTCGATCCTGCACACCGGCGACAACCTGACCGGCGAGGGGGAGGGCGACGACGAGGTCATCAACGTCGACCTCCAGCAGGTCCCGGCCAACGTCACCCAGCTGGTGTTCACGGTGAACTCCTTCACCGGGCAGGACTTCTCGCAGATCGAGAACGCCTTCTGCCGGCTGGTCGACGAGGCCACGGGCCAGGAGATCGCCCGCTACGACCTGAGCGGTGCGGGTCCGCACAACGCCCAGATCATGGCGAAGGTCTCGCGGGACGGCTCGGGCTGGTCGATGACGGCCATCGGCGCCACGGCGTCCGGCCGGACCGTCCAGCACCTCATCCCGGCGGTCTCCGCACACCTGTGACGGCTGATTCACCGGTGGTGGGGCGCTGGCTCCCCACGTGACGGGCGGGTACCTTCGGGTACCCGCCCGCTTCATCTGTGGACATACCCTGGTTACACGGCGTCGCTACGGTGATCGAGCGGTCACCCTGGGCGGCCGTGACCGACGATGGGGGAGGATCAAGCGTGCATGCGGCACTTTGACCACATCGATCCCGGGCGCCGGAAACCTCTGTTCTACCGCCATCCCCGCTCGTTCGACCGGGACGACGACGCCTCGACCCTGGCGGTGGCGCTGGGCGCCACGCTCTACCTCCCGGCCACCAGGCCCTTCATCGCCGACGACGTGGTCAAGGCGGCCCGCAGGGGCGTGACCAGCATGGTCGTCTGCCTGGAGGACTCGATCTCCGACGACGACGTCGCCGCGGCGGAGGCCAACGCGGTCGAGCAGTTGCGCATCGTGCGGTCCCGGGGGGACGAGGTCCCGCTGCTGTTCATCAGGGTCCGCACGCCCGAGCAGATCGGCGATCTGGCCGCCCGGCTGGGCGGCGCGGCCGAGCTGGTCAGCGGGTTCGTCCTGCCCAAGTTCACCGGCGCCGACGGGGGCGCGTTCCTGGAGGCGCTGGAGGACACCGCGTCCCGCACCGGGCGGCGGCTGCTGGCCATGCCGGTGATCGAGAGCCAGGAGGCGGTCTACCGCGAGACCCGCACCCAGATGCTCCAGGAGGTCGCCCAGCTCCTGGCCAAGCACCGCGAGCGCGTGCTGGCCGTCCGGCTGGGCGCCACCGACATGTCCGCGGCCTACGGGCTGCGCCGCCCGCCCGACCTGACGATCTACGACATCCACCCGGTCGCCGGGGTGATCTCCGACGTGGTCAACATCCTGGGCCGCGCCGACGGGACGGGCTTCGTGGTCACCGGGCCGGTCTGGGAGTACTTCTCGGCCGGTGAGCGGCTGTTCAAGCCGCAGCTGCGGCAGTCGCCGTTCGAGCGCCAGCAGGCCGCGCCGCTGCGCCAGCGGCTGATCACCGCCGATCTGGACGGCCTGATCCGCGAGGTGCACCTCGACAAGGCCAACGGGCTGACGGGCAAGACCGTCATCCATCCGACCCATGTGGCGGCCGTCCACGCCCTGTCGGTGGTGACGCACGAGGAGTACTGCGACGCCGCCGACATCATGGGCGTCTCCGGCGGCGGAGCCATGGCCAGCGCCTATGCCAACAAGATGAACGAGGCCAAGCCCCACCGGGCCTGGGCCGAGCGGCTGATGCTGCGGGCCCGGATCTTCGGTGTGGCGGCCGAGGACGTGACGTTCGTGGAACTGCTCGAAGCGGCGGGAGGCCGGTGAACGAGAACGTCTGGTCCGGCGCGTGGGTCGCGGAACGGCTCGGCGTGCGGATCGTGGGGGAGGGCCTGCCCGGCCTGGTCGGCATGGCCGTGCGGCGCAACCCGCGCCGCGCCCATCTGCTGGTGTCGACGGTGCTGGGCAAGCACGTCCCCACCGATCCACGCGTCGTTTACGGGGCGGGGATCAGGCTGGGCGGGCTCGTCCGCGCGCGCTTGGACGGCGACGACGCCATCGTCCTGGGATACGCCGAAACGGCGACGGCGCTGGGGCATTCGGTCGCGGACGCCCTGGCAGGGGCCTATTACCTGCATTCAACCCGCCGCCCCGTGCCGGGCTTCACGCCATACGGGGCGTTCGAGGAGGAGCACAGCCACGCCACCAGCCACCTGATGCTGCCCGCCGACCCGGCGATGCTCGACCGGGACGTCCCGCTGGTGCTGGTGGACGACGAGCTGTCCACGGGCCGCACGGTGCTGAACACGATCGAGGCGCTGCACGCCGTCCGTCCGCGCGGCCACTACGTGGTGGCCGCCCTGGTCGACCTGCGCGGCGAGGCCGATTGGGCGCGCATGCGCGAGCTGGAGGCGCGCCTCGGGGCACGGATCGAGACGGTCGCGCTGGCGGCGGGACGGGTCGAACTGCCCGACGACATCCTCGACGCCGGGCGCGCGCTCGTGGACGAGCTGGAGCAGCACGGCGGCCAGGCCGTCCCGGGGGAGTCCCACCCGGTGATGCGCGCCGACCTAATGTGGCCCGAAGACCTCCCCGACGGCGGACGCCACGGTTTCCTGCCCGAGCACCGCGCGCGCTTGGAGAAGGAGCTACCGGCCATGGCCGAGCGGGTCGCCGACCTCGTCGAGGGGCGGCGGGTGCTGGTGCTGGGCTTCGAGGAGCTGATGTACGCGCCCCTGCGCCTCGCTGAGGCCCTCGCCGACGCCCTGCCCGACGTGGACGTGCGCTACTCCACCACGACACGCTCTCCCGTACTGGCCGTGGATGAGCCCGGCTATGCGATCCGCACACGGCTGGTGTTCCCGGCCCACGACGACCCCGCCGACGGGCCCGGCGACCGCTACGCCTACAACGTGGCCGGAGGCGGATTCGACGCGATCGTGCTGATGGTCGACGATGCCGGTGACACCGAGGCGCTGTCCGGCGGCCTGCTGGAGCGGCTCGCGCAGCTGGCACCGGTCGTCCTGGCGGCCGTGCCGTCCTACCGAGGGGAGCCGGCGCCGTGAAGCCGCTGTACGGGCCCGAGTTCGGCAGCTACGCGCGCGAGGACGTCACCTGGCTGCTGAAGGACCTCTCCTCCGTCCGGCTGGAGGCGCCCACCGAGGAGCGCGAGGCCGCCATCCAGGCGGGCCGCGCGCACTACGCCGAGTCGCTGCCGGTGGAATACCAGCCCAGCCCCGCCTACCAGCGCCTGTTCCACGAGGCTCTCGACACCTCGGCCGAGCGGCTGGCCTACGCGGTCGGGCTCATCACCGAGATGATCCTCGCCGAACGCGGGTCGGGGGCCGTGCTGGTCTCCCTGGCGCGCGCGGGCACTCCCGTAGGCGTTCTCGCCCGGCGCTGGGCCCGGTTCGCACACGGCCTGGACCTGCCGCATTACGCCGTCAGCATCGTTCGTGGCCGGGGCATCGACGCCGTCGCCCTGCGCTACCTGGCCGCCCACCACGACCCGTCCGCCGTGATGTTCGTCGACGGCTGGACGGGCAAGGGCGCGATCACCCGCGAGCTCGCCGCCGCCCTCGACGAGCACGCCGACGCGACGGGGGAGCGGTTCGCCCCCGACCTGGCCGTGCTGGCCGACCCCGGACGCTGCACGAACCTCTACGGCACCCGCGACGACTTCCTCATCCCGTCGGCCTGCCTCAACTCCACCGTGTCCGGCCTGGTGAGCCGGACGGTGCTGAACGACCGGCTGATCGGCCCCGGCGACTTCCACGGCGCCAAGTTCTACGCCGAACTCGCGCCCGACGACGTCTCCGGGCGCTTCCTGGACGCGGTCTGCGCGCGCTTCCCCGACGTCGCCGAGCGCGTCGCCAAGGACCTGCCCGCGCTCAGGGCGTCCGACCGCGCCCCCGACTGGTCCGGGTGGGAGGCCGTCCGCCGCGTCGGCGCGGAACACGGCGTCGACGACCTGAACCTGATCAAGCCGGGCGTGGGCGAGACCACCCGGGTCCTCCTGCGCCGGGTGCCCTGGAAGATCCTCGCCCGCGCCGACGCGGGCCCCGACCTCACCCACATCCGGCTCCTGGCCGCCGAACGAGAGGTTCCCGTGATCGACGTCGATCCGGTCGCGCTGCCCTACGCCTGCGTCGGGCTGATCCACCCCCGCTTCGCCCGCGGAGCCGCCCAGTGAGCACGCTGGTCTGCTCCGACCTCGACCGGACGCTGATCTACTCGGTCAACTCCATGGACCTCTCCGGCCCGGACGAGGCCATGCCGCGCCTGCTCTGCGTCGAGTTCTACCAGGGCGCCCCCCTCACCTACATGACCGAGACAGCCGCCCGGGGCCTGGAAGCCCTGGCCGACACCACCACGTTCGTCCCCACCACCACCCGCACCCCCGAGCAGTACGCCCGAGTGCACCTCCTGGAGAAACCCCCCGCATACGCCATCTGCTCCAACGGGGGCCACATCCTGGTCGACGGAGTAGATGACCCCGAATGGGCAGCCGCCGTCCGCTCGCGCGCAACCGGCGCCGAACTGGCCGAGGTCCGCGAACACCTCACGCGCATCGGGGGCGACTTCGTCCTGAAGTACCGCAGCGCGTCCGACCTGTTCGCCTACACCGTCGTCGACCGGGCCGCGCTGCCCGGCGGCTGGGTCGAGGACCTCACCGGCTGGTGCGCCGAACGCGGCTGGCGGACGTCCCTCCAGGGCCGCAAGGTCTACTGCCTGCCCGCCGGGCTGACCAAGGCCGCCGCCGCGACCGAGATCGCCGCCCGCACCGGCGCGGGCACGATGCTGGCCGCGGGCGACTCCCTCCTGGACATCGAGCTGCTGGACGCCGCCGACGCCGCGATCCGTCCGGCCCACGGCGAACTGCACGACACCAACTGGACGTCCGAAACCACCCGCGTCACCACCGCCACCGGCATCGCGGCCGGCGAGGAGATCATTTCCTGGTTCCTCGACCACGCCGCGAGTTCGCCGGAAACACCACCGCGACAGCCTTCTCCCTGATCGCACTTCGTGGGCCGCGGCGAGGCGGCCGGGCCGCGGTAATGCGAGGTCGACCTGGACGGGGGAACGGCGGCGATCAGAGTGGTGTTCCGGCGGGTCAGCGCGCCTGCCGGATCCGCTCTCGCACTTTCGCCGCCTGCGGGGCGCCGAGCTGCTCGAAGATGGCCAGCGCGTGCCCCCAGGACCGCCGGGCGGCGGGGAGCTGACCGGTGTCGTACTGCACGTCGCCGAGTGTGTAGAGCGCGGACGCCTCGCTCTGCCGGCTGCCGAGTTCGCGGGCGACGGCGAGTGCCTGACGGGCGTAGCCGGCCGCCTCCTCGAACCGGCCCCTGTTCCGGTGGATCCGTCCCAGAATGGACAGGACCCGGCTCCTGCCCATCCGGTCATCGATCTCACCGAACAGCGTCAGGGCTTGCCGGAGGTGGTCGACGGCCTCGTCGTTCCGCGGCACGTCCGCGTAGGTCTCCCCAAGCTGGTGCAGAGCCCAGGCCCTTCCCCAGGGGTCCCCGATCTTCGCGAAAATCTTCAAGGCGGCGCGGCCATGGCCGAACGCCGCGTCGTGCTGCCGCAGATCGCGGTGGCTCATGCAGAGCAGCGTGCGTGCCGCCGCCTCGACCCACGGCTCACCGATCTCCTGACTCAGCGCGATGGCCTCGTGGAACCGGTCGAACGCCTCGTCGTGCCGGTGGATCTCACGGTGGGCGTTGGCGAGACTGGTGAGCAGGAGGGACTCCCCGTACCTCTCGCCGCTTCGCCGGGCGACCTGGAGGGCGAGGTGATGCGAGGCGATCCAGTCGTCCCATCGGGTGCTGACGTAGAAGTAGCTCCACAGCGTGAAGGGCAGTTTCCAGGCCACCTCATCGTGGCCCGTCCGCGCGGCGTGGTCGGCGACCGCCATCATGTTGAGCCGTTCGGTCTCGCACCACTTCACCGCGGCACCCGCGGACTCCAGCACGGCGACCTCGCAGACGGGGTCCGGCGGATCCACCGGAACGCGGCGACGCCACGGCATGAGCACCCGGTCGACCGCGAGCGCGCTGTGCAGGTACCACGTGAGCAAGCGTCGCAGAGCCGCCTGGCGTCCCTCCCGCGGCTCGTCCGCGTCCGCCCGGTCGGCGGCGTAATCCTTGAGCAGGTCGTGGAAGCGGTAGCGGCCGCGGGCGGTCTCCTGGATCAGGTGCACCCGCGTGAGCGCCGCCAGGAGCTCCGCCGTCCGGGTTCCGCCGGCGTTGAAGAGAGCGGCCGCGGCGGCCAGGCTGATGTCCTGGCCGGGATGCAGGCCGAGCAGGCGGAACGCGCGCGCGGTCTGCGGGTCGAGCACCTCATACGACCATGAGAGCGCCTCCCGTACGGTGGTGGTCTCGTCGTCGGCCGCGGCGAGCAGGGCCAGCCGGTCGCGGGTTCCTGCGAGTTCCCTGGTCAGTTCGGCCATCGTGAACCCCGGGCGCAGCGCCGCGAGCTCGGCCGCCAGCCGCAGCGCCAGCGGCAGGAAGGCGCAGCGCCGTGCCAGCTCGACGGCAGCCTCCGGCTCGGTGTCCACAAGCTCGGGCCGCGTCACCCGGCGGAGCAGCGCCAGCGCGTCCGCGAGCGAGAGCAGATCGACCGGAACGTCATGGGCGCCCTCCCTCGCCATGAGACCCGACATGCGGTTGCGGCTGGTCACGACCACCCGGCATCCCGGCGAACCGGGGAGCAGCCACCGGACCTGCCCCGAGGTCGCCGCGTTGTCCAGGACGATCAGCACCCGGCGCCCGTTGAGCCGCGTCCGGAAGAGCGCCGCGCGCTCCTCCAACGGCAGCGGGATGGCGGCGGGCGGCACGCCCAGCGCACGCAGAAACCCGTTGAGGACGTCCTCGACACGGGCCGGACGCCCGGTCGAGCCGAAGCCGCACAGGTCGGTGAACAGCAGGCCGTCCGGGAAGTGGTCCCCGACCCGGTGCGCCCAGTGCACGGCGAGTGCGGTCTTGCCCACCCCGGCCGTTCCCGAGACGGACGCGATCACCATGTCCGCCGGTTCCTCCGGCCTTGGCAGCAGCCGGTCGAGCCGCGCCAGCTCAGCCTCACGCCCAGTGAACATGGAGACGTCCAGCGGCAGTTGCCGGGGCGGGGCGAGGGCCGGCGGTTCCGCCCGGGCGGCCTCGGGCACCGAGACCAGAGACCGCGCCGTGTCGAGACCGGGATCCTCTTCGAGGATCGCCTGGTGCAGCGCGCGGAGTTGCGGGCCGGGCTCGACGCCGAGTTCGGCGACGAGCGTCCCGCGCGCCTCCTGATAGGCCTCCAGCGCTTCGGCCTGCCGGGCCGAGCGATAGAGGGCGAGGACGAGCAGCGCGCAGAAGGGTTCGCGCAGCGGGTGCTCTGCGGTGAGCGTACGCAGTTCCGGGACCAGGTCGCGATGCCGTCCCAGGTCCAGGTCGGCCGACAGTCTCTCCTCGATCGCGGCTAGGTGCAGTTCCGCCAGCCGTTCCGCCTCGTCGGCCAGGTGCGGGGAATCAGCGAGACCCTCGTAGGCCGGCCCGCGCCACAGGCTGTGCGCCTCCCGCAGGAGCGTGCTCGTGGCCAGGAGGTCCCCACCGCGGCGCGCGTCACGGCCACGCGCCAGAAGGTCCTCGAATCGATGGGCGTCCAGTTCCCCCTGGCATACCCGCAGGCGATAACCGGGCGACTCCCAGACGAGCCGGTCGTCGGCTCCCAACGCCCGCCGGAGGTGATGCGCGTACACCCGCAGGTTCGACTGGGCGGAACGCGGCGGCCGCCCGTCCCAGAGGGCGTCAACGAGGACGTCGACGGACACCGTCCTGTTGCCGTGACGCAACAGCACGGCGAGCATCATGCGACGTTTGAGCGGACGAATACGAGTTTCGCGCCCACCGCCACAGAAATGCAGCGGCCCCAGCACCCCGAAGCGCATCTTGTGTTTCCCCGTTGTCCGGTCCCAAATGATCCGACTGATTACCCAACGTTCCATCTCCCGATGCCACGGCCGCAAAACTGGCCGGATCGGCCTCAGCTCTACGACCTGCGGGTTCGCCAACCGGACCCGGCCAGAAGATCGCAGGCCCGGCAAGCCGTCAGAACGGCGCGGGCGCTACCCGCGAACGCGAAATGAACCGGGAATGTACGCGGCGGCAATGGGCCCGTGTCACTTTGATAGCGATCTCCCGCATCCCGAAGGACTCGGCCAATCCAGGAGGCTCTCGTGCAAATCAGCCGAAAATCTCATACCGCCGCGCTCATCGCGGTCTCGACCGCCGCCGCCGGTGCCATGGTGGTGACCACCGGCGCCGTGGCTTCGGCGTCGGCGGGCGCCAAGGCCGCCCCGCGCAACACCTGCGGAGTCGCCCACGCGTGCGG
Source organism: Spirillospora sp. CA-294931 (assembly GCF_050946795.1). Classification (GTDB taxonomy): domain Bacteria; phylum Actinomycetota; class Actinomycetes; order Streptosporangiales; family Streptosporangiaceae; genus Spirillospora. The sequence goes on along the minus strand of NZ_CP192006.1, from coordinate 6,383,969 downwards.
ATACGACTACGTCAACTACGGCGGCCGGGAGTTCTTCGACCGCCGCGTGAGGCCGGGGCAGGTCATCAACATCCCGAACAACATGCTCGGCTCCGTCGCGAATCGGACCGGCCACAAGCTGTGCATCATGGACTGGAACGGCACGATCACCGTGGTCCCACCGCACAGCGGGATCCGGGACCTGGGCGACGCGAAGAACAAGGCCGACACGATCAGGGTCCGGAACCCGGGCCAACGCTGCTGATCTGCAGGACCGTCCGCGGGTCGAACGGCGGGGCGGGGCGCACCCCGCCCCGCCGTTTCATCTCACCCGCCCCCTCATCGCCGCCGAGGCCGCGCTGAGCGCGGCGCACCAGCACCTCGACCGGTGCAAGCCGCCAAGGTGGCGCCGGCCCTCCCGAGCCCGAGCCCCGCTGGGTCACGCTTCCTGAAGAGAAGCGACGGCCCTCCAAGGCTCGTCGCGGCGCCGTTCCGCGTTCACAATCGCAGTGAAGGGTGGCCAGATCGCGACCGAGGGTACACGCTGAGTTCATGAGCGCCCGTCTGACCGGTGACGAATCCGCGCTGTGGAAGGCCGCGGCCCGGGTGCTCGACGCCAACTGGACCGGCGCGGCGACCGTCCCGTCCCCGGGCCTGTACCCGCATCAGTGGAGCTGGGACTCGGTCTTCGTCACCATGGGCCTGGCCCGCTACAAGCGCGACCGCGCCGAACGGGAACTGGTCTCGCTCTTTCACGGACAATGGTCGGACGGCCTTCTCCCGCATATCGTCTTCAACACCAGCCTGGCCCGCCACGCCTATTTCCCAGGCCCCGACCTGTGGGAAACGCAAAGACAGCCAAACGGAACCCGCACCTCCGGCCTGACCCACCCGCCCCTCCACGCCCTGGCGGCCCTGCGCCTGCACGAGTGCGCCCGCGACGCCGAAGCCAGCCGCGCCTTCCTGGCCCACCTGTACCCGATGCTCGTAGCCCAGCACGCCTACCTCGCCCGCGTCCGCGACCTCAGCGCGTCCGGCCTGGTCGCGATCTGCCACCCCTGGGAATCGGGCCTCGACAACAGCCCCGCCTGGGACCGTCCCCTGGGAGCGGTCGAGCTCCCGCCCGCGGACTACGCCCCCCGCTGGGCGTCCCGCAATCTCCCCACCGGCGAGGACTACGACCGCTACGTGCGCCTGGTCGTCCTCCTGCGCGAAACCGGATACGACCCCGCCTACATCCGCGACGCCCACCCCTTCGCCGTCGAAGACCCCCTGTTCAACGCCTCCTACCTGGCGTCCACCCACGCCCTGGCCGAACTCGCCGAGATCATCGGCGAAGACCCGACCCCGCACCGCGAATGCGCGTCCCGCGTCCACACCGCCCTCCTCGACCGCCTCTGGGACCGCGACACCGGTTGCTTCCGCGCCCGCGACCTCCGCGCCGGCCGTCTGCTCCCCGTAGTAACGGTCGGCTCCTTCGCCCCGCTCCTCGACCCCGAACTCCCCGAACCCATCACCCGCAGCCTGATCGACCTCCTCCTCTCGGCCCGCTTCGCCGGAGCAGCCGGGTACCCCGTCCCCACCTGCGACATCCAAGCGCCCGCCTTCGACCGCGCGGCCTACTGGCGCGGTCCCACCTGGATCAACACCAACTGGCTGCTCTGGTACGGCGCACTGCTCCACGGCCACGACGTAGTGGCAGATCTCCTCTACGGCGCCACCCTGCGCCTGGTCCGCCAATCAGGCTTCCGCGAGTTCTTCGACCCCTTCGACGGCACAGGCCGGGGCAGCCACGACTACAGCTGGTCCGCCGCCCTGGTGATGGACCTCCTCGGAGCCCGCCGCGCCCCCCGAGCAGCCTGATCGCATACGGTTGCCCCATGCGCCTGAACCGGCTGCCCGCCGCCGTCCGCGAAGCCCTCACCCTGGAACGCGGCGAGCGCCACCTCACCCACGCCGCGACACGCGGCGGCTCCCATGTGGTAGCCACAACCACAGCTCTCCACCTGCCCACAGAGGACGGCGGCTTCACCAGAATCCCCTGGGACCGGGTGGAACAAGCGTCATGGAAAGACGGCTGGCTCCACGTCCACGAGAGCAGGGAACACCACATCCGCCTGACCGACCCGGGCAACGTCCCCGAGGCCGTCCGCGAACGCGTAACCGCCACCATCGCCGTCAACCACCAGGCCAAACTGCCGGGCGGCACCGTCCGCATCACCGGCCGCCGCCCCACCACAGGAGGCGACGTCCGCTGGACCTTCGTCTTCGAAGCGGGCCTGGACCCCAACGACCCAGGCCTGAAAGCCCACGCCGAACAGGCCCTAGAAGCCCTACGCCGCCAAACCGGCCTCTAGATCGCAGGCCAAAGCGGGCGGCACAACACCGCAGGCCAAAGCGGGCGGAAGAACACCGCCCGCTTAGCAGCGCCCAGTAGCGCCAGTAGCCCTAAACCGACGTCTCCCGCCGAGGATCCCGAAGATCCTCAGGCACGGACGCCTCCTCATGACTGCGATGCAGCCGCTCCGGCACATGATCGCGGATCATGCCCTCGGCGCGTCCCATCGCCGTCCCGGCCAGCTCGCCGCCCTTGGTACGCAGCACCTCGGCCTTCTCCTGGACCGTCGGGTTCTCCGTCACCTGCCGCGAGGCCCGCACGAGCTGCTCATAGCGCTCACGCCCGGCCCGCGTCCCAAGGACATACCCGACCGCCGCACCAACGATGAACGTCACGCGGTACTTCATCTGATCCCCCTACCGGTCTGTTCGTGCCCCAACCCCTACCCACGAACGCCGCCCCCAGTCACCCACCCGATAAGCGTGCGCGACCACCACCCCACATGCGCTAACCTAGACGCGCTGGCAGGGACCCCAAACCCCGCCCGCAAGCCCGATCCCGCGTAGCTCAATCGGCAGAGCAGCCGGCTGTTAACCGGCAGGTTATTGGTTCGAGTCCAATCGCGGGAGCAAACAAAAACCCCCGCCTAGCGGGGGTTTCGCTCTTTCTGGTGATCAAGGAGAGAAGGCCGGAGAGAGATTACCCTCCTTCGGCCACCTTGAACGCCGCGTTCATGGACAGCGCCCCGGCTACGATCACCGGCCGCAGCTCCTGACGATAGATCCGCTCCGTGACGTGAGTCGTGGCGTGGCCCATCTCGCCGGAGATGTCCTCCAGCTTCGCGCCCAGCAGGCTCCGGACGCTCGCGTACGTGTGGCGCAGTTCGCGCAGCGAGTAGCGAACCGTGATGCCCGTCTTCTTCAGCAGTCGCCGGAACGCGCGGAGTGCGGTCATGGCGTCCATCCGGGTGCCGTCCGCTCGGGGGAAGACGAGCCCGTGATCCTGCCAGACCGGTCCGGCAGCAAGCCGTTCGGCGGCCTGCCGAGTCTTGTGGGCCTTCAGGGCTTCGACAGCCATTGCGGGCAGCGCGAGAGCACGTCGTGACTTCTTGGTCTTGGTGTCGCCGTGTTCGCGCACTGAGCGGAGGACCACGATGTGCGGGCCGTTCTCCTTGTCGTCCAAGTGCACGTCCTTCCACTGGAGGGCTCGTGCCTCCTCGGTCCTGATGCCCGAGAGCAGGGCGAGGATCACGTAGGGCCCAAACGGGTCGTCCTGCGCTGCCTTGAGGAGGTCGATCACTTCGCCGGACAGCTCGACGATCTCCCCTTGCTCGTCTCGCTTGACGGACAGGGTCATGGACGTTGAGGGCCGTCCTGCCTGGCCGGGCGGAGTTTCGCAGAGTGCGGAGACGTTCTTGTTGATCAGCTCGTCTCGTTGAGCGTGCCGGATCGAGCGCGTCAGCAGCAGGTGAACTTGTCGGAGCGTCTTCGAGCTGAGTTCCCTGGAGAGCTTCTCCAACCAGGAGTCGACGTCTGGGCAGCGAAGATCCTTCAACCGCTTTTCACCGATGTGGGCGATGATCTGATGCTTGCCGAGGGAGCGGGCCTGCGTGATCGTGGCTCGGGCACGCCCCTTGAGCCCACTGGCGATGAAGTCGTTAACCGCGTCTTCGACCTTGTAGGTGTGGTTGCTCCTGGTGCCTTCCCGGACCTCCTTGACAAGCTCGTCGATCTTGGGCTTGAGCGCTTTCGCGGCCTTCTTCTTCTGCTGTTCGTAGGGCAGCTTGTCCCACGCCGGGTCGTGCTTGATGGAGCGCTTACGGCGCTTGCCGTGGGAGTCGAGGACGTCGGCCACCCAGCGGTCTCGGGTGGCGTCGAAGTAGATGCTGACGTCTGGCATCGCGGGTCCTCCTTGGGAGGCCCCCTACTCGGTAGAGTCGAGCTAGGGCCCTCGCTGTGCTCGGATGTGGTGTTCGTGCGGTGGTGTGTGGCCTCAGGCCCTCGGCGGTGTTGGCGCACCGCTGGGGGCCGTTCCTCTTTTCAGCCGTCGTCGCGGGTCTGTGCTTTCCATTCCTTGATCAGGATCGTCTTTATGACCTCGGTGACCGTTGTGAATTGATCTTCGGCTTGAGAGTCCAGCCATGCCTTGAGTTCGACGGGAAGCCGGACGGTGACGCTCGCCGTGGGCCGTCCAACTCTTCTAGGGGTCATGTCCGACAGTGTCTTACAGTGTCTTGCGGAACACAAGGAGCCTCACGTGGCCAGTTTGGGCGCCATGGCTGCGGCCCGGCTGGTCGATGGGCACGGTCGCCCGTTAGTCCCTCGCCCTGTTGTGACCTGTGTTTGCCACTTGCTTCCTCCTCTTGGTCGGCCCCGTACGGCCCTCAGGGGGCCGTAGCGGACTGTTTGGGGCTTTCTCATTTGAAGGTTTGGCCGGGGAGGTCGCTAGGCGGCTTCCTCGTCGTTCTGGTGGCGTTCGATGAAGGCCAGAACTTCGGCATGGGTGATGAATCGGCACCGGCCGACTTTGTAGCTCCGGAGCGCGCCTCGCTTCATCAGTCGAAAGCCTTCGCTACGGCTGATCTTCAGCCGGGCGAAAGCCTCGTCCAGCCGGTAAACCAGGTCGTTCTCGGCCATGGTCAGCACCTCGTGGTCCGTGGGGATCTCAGGGAATCTTGGCGATTCTCCTTCGGGTCAACGGCAGTCGGTGGGCCGACTCATCCCCATGATCGGAGCCATAGGCGTCATCCTGCACACTTCAGGAGGTTTGGAGCCCTTCAGCCCCTATGGCGTCGAAGGGTTGCTTGACAGGACTATCTCTAAAGAATCTTGAAAATCTTCAACTGAAGGCAGCCTGAACCGGGTGCTCTGCGGAGCACATGCGTTCTCAGTAATTCCTGAGCTTTGGGTCCGGGGGGCGCACGCAACTCAGCGACACCAAACTGTCGCTACCCACCCGGCCGTGGGACGCCTTGGTGCGCTTGAGGGAATCCGCGCTGCTTGGCTGTGTGCTGAGCGGTGTTGGTGTCGCCTTCGGTTACCACGCACCAGCAGCCCTCAGTTCCTCTCTAACGAGGTAGGCCCCTCAAAGGGGGCCCGCACCCTGAGGATGCGACTGTTCGCGTCTGGGGCGGTCTCTCAAGCCCAGGGAACCCGCATCGCTCAGCCACGTACAAGTCCGGCGTTGGTGTCGCACCACATCAACGCGTGATCTTTGAAGAGTGCAGGCCCTAGCGAAGCGGCTGGGTCGGGCTGAAGCCAAGACCTGCTGAGCTTGGAACGATCTTGTGTTCGTTAAGGAACCTGCATCGCGTTCCACGCAACACAACCCGTGTTGGTGACGCATCGTTCAGCCACTGTACGTTTCCCTGTTTAGAAGGAAGGGGAGCCCTGGGGGGCTCCTCCTAAGTTCTGTCCGAAGGACGCCGGTACAGGCTGTTGACACCAACACTGGTGATCACGGGGTTGAGGTAGCTGGGTTCCTTAACGTGCTTCAAGATCCGTTCCACGCACAAGATCCCTTAGATACAGGAGGAGCCCCTTAGGGGGCTCCCATCTTGGGTCATAAGTGGTTGCTGAGGTACGCGTTCCAGTGAGGGTATAGCGAGGGCAGTGGTTTCCCGAACCCGAGCCACCAGACCGACGTTCGGTGTACCGAAACTATCTTCGCCATCCGGTACCGGCCCGGCCGCTTCGCTGGGCCTTCACATTTTCTTAGAACCTTTTGAACGACCGTCCAGTGCTTCCGTCTCTAGGGAAACGCGGCGATCATGGAGTTTATTCCGGTTTTATGGGATGTTGAAAGTAAACTTTAGGTAAAGCCCTGTAGGCCCGTGCGCAGTGGAAGGGCCGGTGATGCCTCAGAGGGCACCTCTGTGCTTGGGATGATCTTGTAGGCGTTAAGGAACCCCGCATCGTTCACCCCCGTGACCACTGGTGTTGGTGTCGGGGTGTCTCAGCTCCCCAAGGGGGCTTTGGGGACGTCATCATCTGTCGCGGAGATCACCGTGCTTCGCGGACGCCGGTCCCGGAGTTGCTCGCTGGCCTGTCCTGGCCCCTCACACGGGCCGTTACGCACAAAACCCTGCGCCCCTGGACGTGCAAGCCAGCGACAGGCCGCTTGGCCTCGTGATCATTAGAGGGGTGGGTCTCACTCCTTAAGTTTTCTCCAGCGGCATCCCAAAGGTGAAGATCTGGTCGAACCAGGCGAACGAAAATCGCTTGGTACAGAAACGAGTACGGCCAGGGAAGTGCAGGCGCAGGCATGAGGCCCTCACAGGGGGGATGTGCGTCTCTGAATAGCCTCCTAGGCCCCCTCAGGGGCCTGAGAGGACCTTCGTCCCCGTCCTCGGTGGGTGCGGGCGCTCAGAGGCTTCCTGAGGGCCGAGTGGAAGATCCGGCGTAACGATGGAGGTGGATGATTGGATCAACTCCAGGTCACGCTGGACCGTGGAGGGCCTTTACTGGGCCTCCGGGCGCCGTCGTCATCATCGGTTCCGGAGATCGTCGGCCAAATCGGTCAGCAGACCGAGACTTGTTGTCGCAGAAAGCGCGATCTCCCGAAGATTCTTATACTGCCTGCGATATTTCCCCACTCTCTCGGGCTTGATGTGTACGACGTGTTGGCCCAAGGTTTCAGCGAACACTATTGATGGGTCGCTAGGATCTGGGAAGTTGTAGATGGAAAACCCCGACGTTGGCAGTATGTGGCCCGAGAAGTCAGCAGTTAGGGGCAGTATGCGGATAGTGACGCGAGGGTGGCGCGTTGCCATCTCAACCAAGTGGCGAAGCTGGCTGACCATGACCGGAAGCGGTGCGGTCGGTCGCCGAATAGCAATCTCGTCGATTACGACCTCATATCGGGGACCTTCTGGGGCCAAGAATTGCTCCTGACGGCGAAGTTGCGCTTCCAGTGCTCGCTCAGGAGTGAATGAAAATTCACTTCTGGCTAAGGCAGTCTTGATGGCGGAGTGGATGTAGTTGCGAGATTGAAGAACGCTTGGAATCGCGAACTGACTGAACTCGCGGACCTCCGTTGCTCCTGATTCTGCGTCCGTAAACAAGCGCTGGCTGTAGTCCATAGCGTCACTGAAACCGGTCCACCACCCCTTTTCGGCGGCGCCTCGGGCGACGTCGATGATCTCATCCCGTTTGTCGCCTTTGACCTCCAGGCAGTCGAGGATCTTCATGATCTCGGCGAGGTTGGGACGGATATGGGCGTTCTCCAACTTGGAGACTTTCATGCGGGAGACGTGCAGAAGGTCCGAGAGGCTTTCGGCGGTCAGGCCGCGCTCCTCACGCAAGGCGCGCAACTCGACGGCCAAACGATGGCGACGCACGAACGGGCTGTTCACCGGAGTTCCTCCACCACACCCATTAGGAAATAGGTCATATCGCGCTACCTCTCGCGTGGCGTGAACGCGGACGGAGACGGCGCCTGGCGGGCGCCAAGCCGCTCCAGAACGCGCGCCAACGCGGCCGGTGAGGTCGCTTCCACTAGGCGGTCACGTCCCGCTCTGTCGCGCGCTAGGGCCCACCATGCGCCGGTGAACTCGCCCCACCACGCGCACGCATCGGGGAAGCGGCGCCGTAGTTCCGCGTCGATGCGGTCCGGGTCGAGGATGGGCGCCGCCCACGGCGCCGTCGTTGTCACCGCTCCGCCCCCGCTCCGACAGGGCGATCAGCGAGATTTCCCAGAATGACCATGGTCGCGTCGGTGATCCGGTCGGCGGGTGCGATCGGATCACCCCACGACGTCCAGAACCACAACCGCCCGCCGTCTTCCTCACGGGCACGGCACGTGATCGTGTCGCCCACATGCGGGACCTCGGCGCAACAGCCCGCCACGCGCGGGTTCGTTACCTGCAACCCCTCACGCGTCAACTCCACCGTGAAACCGCGCGCCCCCAGATGCGCCCCAAGCGCCGCAAGCGGGTCAGGTTCGCTCGTACGCTCTGCCATGGGCCGGAACCACCTTCCGGTCAAGGCCCCGGGAGCGGTGTTGAGCGCACCGTCCGGGGCCGTTTTGTGTCCAGGGGCGAGGGCGCGCACCGCGTGTTGCTCGTCGGACCACACGGGAAGTGGCCGGTACGCGCCCCCGCTACAGACAGTGAATCCATGACGCACGCCACAAAGGCAGAGGAGAATACCCACGGAGGGACCCGAAGACTTCGTCTCCGCGTGTCTGCGGCTTCGAGCCAGAGGTGCACACCGATGACCGTCCAACAACACAAGCCACGTCCCGCATGGGCCGTCCGAATCCAGGACGAACGCCAGGAACGCGGCTGGAGCAAACACGAGATGGCCCGCCGGTTGTACGCCGCCAAATGGCACACACCGCCGACCCCCGACCAGGTCGTCAACCTCGCAAGCCAGATCCGCGCATGGGAGAAGGGGCAACACTTCCCCCGTGACTGGGCAGACGCCTACGCCACCGCCTACGCCATCCCCCTCGACGCCCTGTTCCCCGGCCCGCTCCAGGGCTCAATCGCGCTACCCCCGGGTACCGTGGATCAGAGTCCTACTCCCGACCAGGGGGACGACGACATGGAACGTCGCGCACTGCTGCAACTCCTCGCCGCGCTCGGTGCCGGGACGGCTGTTCCTGCCGATGCCCTCGAAGCGGTCCGCACCCGTCTTGACGGAACCGTCGCTACGACAGTCCCGGATGCCAACGAATGGGAATCGGTCGCATGGGAGTACGGGCACACCTTGTTGACCGTCCCCGCCAACGTGGTCATCACCCGGCTTGCCGTTGACGTCGTTGAGATACGCCGCGTCCTCGAACGCGCCCGCACCCCCGCCACCAGAGCCGGACTCCAACGCGCCAGCGCACAGACCGCCGCCGTCATGGCTATGGCATTGCACGACACCGGCGACCTACCTGCCGCGTGGCGCTGGTGGCGCACCGCCCGCCACGCCGCCGACGCCTCCGGGGATCGCGACCTAGCCGTCTGGACGCGCGCCAGGGAAGCCCATAACGGTCGATACGGGCTCCGCCACGAAACCATCGTGACCCAACTCAACGACGCCGCCATCGCGTTGGCGGACGGCAAACCAAGCGCTGGACTCGCGTCCGCCCTCAGCAACCGCGCGGTGCTCGCCTCCGAACACGGCGACAAGACCACAGCCCTCGCAACGCTCCATCAACTGGACAAGGTCTACGGCCGCCTACCAGCATCCGTCACCGGCGACGGGAGCACAGTGTGGGGGTGGGACGAGTCCCGGCTACGGCAAGTCGAGGGAGGCACCTACAGCCGCCTAGGCCAGACCGATAGTGCGCGACCGGCGCTCACCCATGCCGCCGCGCTCTGCCCTGCGGATCGCGCCGCGTACCGTGCCTGCATCACTATGCGCATGGGGTTGTGCGACATCCATGATGGAGAGGTCAGCCACGGACTTGAGTCCGCAGTCACCGCCGTCACCGGCCTACCTCCCAAGTGGCGCGCCACCTACGTCACGCACACAGCCCACGATGTACTCGCTGGGCTGCCCGAAAAGGCACGGGCGCTTCCGGCGGCTCGGGAGTTGCGGACGCTGACCGCCGGTACCTGACCTCGGAAACGAACGACGCTCCGCTCACTCTTCGGCGCTCGTGGGAGAGAGATGCCGAGAGAGAGGCGGCTTGTGTCTCAGCGAGTACGCTTCGATCCCAGCAGGTCCCATTCGGATGGGATGGCCTGGTAGCGGCTACGGTCAGAGACTCGACGACAGCCCAGGAGACTGTGTGTGGTTGCTTCGAGTCCAATCGCGGGAGCCGAGGCGGCGTCTCCTGCTCGGTGCGCTTCGCTGCACCTTCGCCGGGGCCCGCCATGCCTTCCCGGGGGACGACCCCCGGACCCCCGGCTGTGGGGGCTCCGCCCCCACGCCCCCTTTGGGGCTTTGCCCCTCGCCCCCTTCAAGGCCCTCGCTCCGCTCGGACAGCCTCTTTTGGGGGCTCCCGCCCCCAAACCCCCGATGTGGGGGGGCTCCGCCCCACACATCCCCTCCATTCGTGCTGCCACTTTCCCTGTTTTGCGGCATGATCTCTGTCATGAGCAGAGTCACCAAACGTCTTGAGAGGGAACGCGTCGTCCATGTCGGCGATCTCCTGGAAGAGGTCGGGTTGCTGGACGCATGTCCTTACAGGCACGTCTTCGTGAAGGGCGCAAACAGGGAATGGGCTGAACTGTTCTCGGCCGTCGAACTCCTTGAGGGACGCGGCTGGGAGATAGTGGATTGGACCATTGACGGCGTCAGCGGTGACGTGGGTGCTGTGGCGCGTCGCGTCGCATAGATGTCGCCGCCACACCTCCTTAGGGCTCCGCTCCTCGCCCCCACACCCGCCTCCATTCAAGAGGCCGTATTCGGAGCGGAGGGATACCTGACCTCAGAACGGCTCGCGTGCGCCCACCCACAAACGCTGGTAACCGCCAGCCTTTGAGGGTCACCGCCACCCAGCGCAACACCGTTCCCCCGTCCCGCCAACTGCGTAGTGCGAACCGCGCCGCCTCATGCGGGGGGAGGGCCTGGGCGGCCCTGGGGGTTGGCCTTTGCTTGAGGCCTGCGGGTGCTCACGTGGTGTGCGGCTCGTCTGCCGGGCGTTCGTGTTCGGTGAGGTTGAGTACGTCGCTGTAGATGTCGCGGAGCCGTACGAGGTTGGCCGCATGCTTCTTGTCGAAGGCCACGGCGTCAAGGAGATCATCGAGCGGCTCCAGCACCGACGACAGGTAGGAGGCGCGGTGTTCCGGCTGGATCAGGGCGATGCCGTCCTGTGCGGCGGTCACCGCGGCGTCACCCTCTCCGGTGAGAGCGAGCGTGTCGGCCAGGTCGAAGAGTTTCCACGGGTCGCTGCGCTCGCTTTCCTCGACGGCGTAATGCGTCAGGTGGACGAGCCGGGCAAAGCGTGCGAGTGCCTCGGTGTGATCGGACTGATTCTCCGCACCGAGCAACAATCCGATACGCGCCGCGTTCATCAGCGGGTACACCTCGTTCCCGCTGAGGCGGGCCGCGCGATCGTAGGCGTGTTTGGCGCGCTGAAGCCGATCGCGGTCGAACATCCCCGAGCCCTGGCGCGCGAGTCGCCGGAGCGCACCACCCAGGTTCGACCATGCCTCGGCGTCGCTTTCGTCGAGTTGGACGGCTCGCTCCAGCACCTTGACCGCCTCCTCCAAGCGGCTGCCTTTGCTGAGCGTCACGCCGAGCTCGCGACAGGCCGCGGCATGTTCCTCATCGACGCGCGTTGCCCGGCGGAGTACATCGGCCGCCTTGTGGTATCGGCCCGCCTTGCGAAGTTCGACACCCAGCTCAAGGTAGGCATCGACATTCGCGGGATTGCGCTCGATCGCGCGCCGAAAGAACTCGATTCGCTGGTGCGGCGATTCCGTCGCACGTCCGGCCGCGACGAGATCCTCTCCGCGCTCGTCCTTCAGACGCTGGTTCTCGGCGTGCAGCGCGTTGAGTTCGTCCCGCGGAATACTGACAAGCGGCAGGTTTTCGCGGACCGGGCTGTCGATGCGTTTGGCGTTCGCCAGGCCATCGACGGTGGCGGCGACGATCTGCTGTTTGGCGGTGTCGAGTTCGTCGGGCATCGGGCCGTAGGGGATCACCCGCGCCGCGGACACGTTGAATTTGACCTCGTTGAGGTCCTGCGCGATCGGAACGGTCACGCTGTCCTTGAGTGCCCACCGCACACCGAGCTCAAGGTAGACGTTCGGGTTCGCCCCGGTGAGGTCGGCGATGTAGACCTCGGCATGGATCGCTTCCCCGTACATCGAGCTGTAGATCCCGCCAGTGGAGGTCTTGTCCTTCTCGATCACCAACACGGGTGTTCGGCTGACCCGCCGTCCGATCTCTTCGGCGACCGGTTCGAGCAGCTTCGCCTTGATCATGGAGATGTCCCGCCAGCGTGCCTCTTCGCCCATGGACGAGCCGGGCATGGCCACGAATATTCGGAGCGGTCCGAGAGTCACGACCCCAGTGTCCCTCAAAGACAATGGCGCAGGCGTGACCACTGGCCATTCCTGGTCCAGGGTTCGCTTCCAACGTCCTCCACTCAGTGACCGTGTGCCCTTCCGGGCCACTAGCCGCGTGTAGGGCGAGCCGCGTCGCCTCGTGTTGCCGAGCGAGGGGCTATCCGCCCAGGGGGTGGGCCATGCTTCAGTACTGCGAGGCTGTGAGCTTCGTCGCGGGCGGTGCTCGGAGCCGGGGCCTAATCGGGGATCTTGTGGTGCTCCTTTTATGGTCGGGGGTGTATCGGTTTGGTTGCTTGAGTGGTGGTTTGTCTCGGAGGGCGCTCTAATTGCGGGGGGGAGTTTCCTAGGAGCTTGCGAGGCGGCTTGAGCTGGGACTGGGACGATGTGCGTGAGGGTTGGGCGCGGGCGGAGCGGGCGGTTCAGATTCCGGCGGGGCAGCCGCTGGTGGACATGCGGCCGATGCGGCGGTTCTCGCCGCGTAGGGTGCGGGTGCCGATAGCGATCACCGGGCACAGTGGGTCGGGGAAGACGACCTTGTATGAGGCGCTTACGGGCCGGTTGGCTAGCAATTCGCATGCGACTAGTAAGAGCCAGACGGTTGAGAAGCATCGGACCTACATTCGGACCGCGAACGGGGCCGTGCGGGCGGAGGCGCATGTGCCGCCGGGGCAGTTCAGCAACCAGCGCAGGTTCGCGCTGGACGCGATGATGGAGGAGAACCGGAGGTATCCCGCCGGGGTGATCCACGCGGTGAGCTGGGGGTTCAACACCGTGTGGCCGGACGAGCTGCAGGGGGCCGCCGACGGTATTCGGACCGAGGGTGATCCGATCAACCTGGCGACGGTCACCAAGCGGAATCGGCGCGAGGAGCTGAAGAACTTCGAAGACATCTGTGAACGTCTTAAGAAGGCGTGGAACGGGCGTCGGGATGTTTGGCTTATCATTGCCGTGGCGAAATGTGACTTGTATTGGCCTCAGTTGGACGAAGTTCGCGACTACTATATTCCTGGTTCACCCGGTGGCGACTCCGACTTCGCTTACCTGCTGCGGGAGTTGGTGGACAGGGTGGGGACGTCCAACCTCAAGAGGGTCGCCGTGGTTCCGTTCAGCTGCCGTCTTGACACCTACCGATTCGGCCTTGACGTCTCCACACCGCCGGTCATGGACTCCTCGCAGACGTCGGCTCTGGTCAACCATCTGCTGTCAGTGATAGGAGAGGTGCTGTGAACGTCGAGCCTGAGGGCGGGGCGCAGAACGAGGTGGGCGGCTCCGCGGCGGTCGTCTACAACGTCAGCGGCGAGGCCGTCACCGTCTCTGTTGGCACCTCGCAGTCGGCTGTGGAGTTCGCCGCCGCGCTTGACCGTGCCGAGGGGCTCCTGCAGCAGGTCGACCGGAACAGGCTGCTGATCGGGGTGGTCTACGCGGTGCAGATCGCTGTTTTCAGTGCCTTCGTGGCGGCTGCGATGGTGATGTTCCATTTCTCTGGCGGCACCGAGGTTGCTCTGATGGTCGGTGCCGTCACGTCGATGGCGGGAGGGGGGCTGGTCGCCGTCCTCTTGCAGACTCGGTTGCTGCGGCCCTTGTTCAGCCAGCTTCGGAGAGACCAGGCGGCGATGGTCGACGCGGTCAATGCCCTGCGGGAGCAGTTGGGGTCGGTCGCGTCCGAGGCGCAATGGAGCAACAGCACCGCCCGTCTGAGCCGACTGCGCATTGAGCGCTTCCCCCTGTGAAAGAGGACGGCCGATGAGCGACCCTCCGAGCCAACGTCTCCTGGGCCTGGTGGCGAACCTTTTCCAGGTCTTGGGCGGGTGCGCGACGCTGGGCCTGGTCGCCTACGCTGCGATCCAGCGTGACGAGGCGAAATTGGACGGCCCGACCGTGGCCGCTCTTGTCACCGTCCTGCTTACGGGCCTCATTCTCGCTGCCCTGGGCCTTCGCTCCCGCTACGCCGACGGAAACGCCTTCGGGGCGGACCGAGGCAAGCACGCCACCATGGCCCTCTACGCCGGCCTTCTCATGACCAGCGTCTCCGTGGTCATCTTCGTCATTCTGCTATAGCGCATCGGCCGGAAACTGCGACGGTTGTTGGTCCTGGTGGGTGATGTTGACCATCCAGGTGATTCCGAACTGGTCGACGAGCGAGCCGGCCTCGTCGCCCCACGACTGCTTTTCCAGGGGCAACGTCACGGTGCCGTTAGCGGACAGCCTCTCGAAGTAGCTGTGGAGTTCGGCGTCGTCGCCGCCGAGGTAGACCGCAACGTTGTTGCCCGGGTGGAAGGGCATCCCCTGCCGGACGTCCCAGGCCATCAGTGTGTAGCCGTTCGGAGTGTCGAGCCGGGCGTGCATGATTCTGTCGGCCGGTGCGTCCGGCGAGCCGTACTCGGCGTACGTGCCCATTTCCAGTTCGCCGCCGAAGACGTCCCGGTAGAACTCCATCGCTTGGCGGGCGTTCCCGTTGAAGGCGATGTACGGGTTGAGCCGAGATCTCACTGATGCTCCTAGACCGTAGGGAATGACCGCTCAGGATGTCTGAGGGTGACCCTGGTAAGGCTTCCGGAAAATCACGACATCTTGTGTCGTGTATTTCGGTGGGGTCTTCGTTTGTGCTACTTGCGTCGCGGTGGCGAGGTCAGGTGATCAGTAGGACGAGCTTTCCGTGGGTGTGGCCCTGTTCGCCTGCTTGGTGGGCCTTGGCGACCTCGGTGAGGGGGAAGGTGTGCGTGGCCGGGACGGAGAAGCGGCCGGACTCGATCAGGTCGCCGATCTCGGAGAGTGAGTGGAGTGCGCGGCCGGTGTCTCCGCGGCTGAATCTCACGCCGTGCTTCTCTGCTCCGCCGACGTCGGCGACTGTGATGACGTTCTCGGGGCCGTCGGCGAGGTCGATGAGCTCGGGCAGGACGCCGCTTCCCGCGACGTCGAGTGCGAGGTCGACGCCGCGGGGTGTGAGAGCGCGAACTCTGTCGGTGAGGCCCTCGCCGTAGGTGACGGGTTCGGCGCCCAGGGAGCGGAGGTATTCGTGGTTCGGGGGGCTGGCGGTGCCGATCACGCGGGCGTGGCGGGCTACGGCGAGCTGGACGGCGGCGCTGCCCACGCTTCCGGAGGCGCCGTTGATGAGCAGTGTGCTGCCGTTGGTGACGTTGAGTTGGTCGAGCGCGCGGGTGGCCGTTTCGATGGCGGCGGGCAGTGCGGCGGCTTCGGGGAAGTCGAGCGAGGGCGGGATCGGCGCGTAGTAGGACAGGACCGCCAGCTCGGCCTGGGCTCCTTCTTCGGCGCAGAAGCCGAACACGCGATCGCCGACGGCCGCGTTCGTGACGCCCTCGCCGAGTTCGTCGACGAAGCCTGCCGCCTCGTGGCCCATGGTTTGGGGGAGCTCCTGGTCCATGAGGCCCTTGCGCTTCTTCCAGTCGCTCGGGTTGACGCCGGCAGCGCGTACCGCGATCCGGACCTGGCCGGGGCCCGGATGCGGATCGGGGAGTTCGACGACTTCGAGGACCTCCGGACCCCCGAAACGCTGGAACCGGACTGCCTTCATCACTCGCTCCGATCTTGAGCGCGGAGTGTCGTGTTGCTCATCCTTGTCTCATCTGTCCATCGGACCTCTTAGGCGGATGGTAGCTCCCGACGATTGCGCCTGACGGGCCAGGTCTACTGGAGCGGGCTGTGGACGTCATCGTGTGGTGGTCTCCGGGCTGTGGTCGGTGGCCAGTGGCGTCGAGGGCTCCTTGGTTTGCTTGGGGCGGTCGGAGAGTTTGAGCCAGACGACGCCCGCGATGATCACGGTGAGCCAGAAGGACTTGGCCGGGGTGAGGGTCTCGCTGAAGAAGACGGGGCCGAGCAGTGCGGCTCCGACGGCCCCGATACCGGCCCAGACGGCGTAGCCGATGCCTACGTCGATGGTGCGCAGGGCGACGCTCAGGGCGAAGAGCGTGAGAAGGAAGAAGATGACCGCGACGAGGGACCAGGAGAGAACGGTGAAGCCTTCGCTGCCTCCCACAGAGAGGGCGTAGCCGATTTCGAAGGCTCCGGCCAGGAGGAGGACGAGCCATGCTCGGGCGCGGTCGCTGTTCTTGGTGGGCATGAGGGTTCCTTTCGCTGAGGTGGGTTGGTATTACGCTGCGCCGCTGAGTTGGAGGCCGACTACTCCGGCGATGACGGCGGCGATGCCCAGGAGCTTGCGCCAGTCGAGGCGCTGGCCGAACAGGAGGGCGCCGAGGACGACGATTCCGACGCCCGCGACGGAGGTCCAGATCGCGTAGCCGACGCCGACGTCGAAGGTCACCAGCGCCAGGCTGAGGAGGTAGGTGGCGAGGCCGCCGCTGGCCAGGGTGGCGGTCGTCCAGGCAGGTTGGGTGAAGCCCTGGGCCTTACCGGCGGAGAGGGCGACGGTGATCTCGAAGACGACGGCGATGGCGAGGTAGAGCCAGTGCATGGTGGACGTCCTTGTGGGGTGAGTTATGAGCGGTTCAGGTCGAGGTAGCGGGTGAAAGGGGCCAGAGCTCGCTCTACGGGGAGGTGTTGGGCCGTTGCCGCGAGGGGCAGGCGGTCGGTTTGTGCGGTGTAGCCCGCGCGGTAGTCGAAGCCCCATTCGGCGGCGGTGTCGCGGTCCACGGCGAAATGGACGGCGGAGATGCCGTGCTTGGCGGCGACGCGGTAGCACAGGGCGCAGGGTTCACCGGTCGCGAGGAGTGTGACGCCTTGGAGACCGGAGCGACCGCGGGCCTGGACGGCCGTGCGGATGGCGACGATCTCGGCGTGGGCGTTGGGGTCGCCGGTCTCGCGGACGAGGTTCACGCCGGGGTCGGAGACGTAGCCGTCTTCGGCGACGATCAGGCCGACGAAAGGTATCCCGCCGGATTCGACATGGCGGACGCTGACCTCCACGGCTCCGGCCATCAGGGTCTTGAGGCGGGTCGTGTCCGTGGTCATGCGGCTGTCGCTTCGTGCAGGGCGCGGCGGAGCACGCTTTCGGTGGCGACGCCTTCGATGCGTCGGACGCCGATGATGATCGTGGGCACGACGGTGATGTCCAGCCGTGCCGACTCGGCTAGGGCGCGCCGGTGTCGTTCGGCGTACTCCTCGTCGTCGAGGGCCGCGGCGTATGCGGTCGGGTCTAGCCCGGTCTCCTGAGCGAGACGGGCCAGGATCGCTCGGTTCCCGATGTCGAGGTCGTCGCGGAAGAACGCGGTCATGACGCGACGGTGGTACGCGTTGGCTCGGCCCTGATCCGAGGCGTACTGGGCGCCGCGGAAGGCCAGCTCGGTGTACGGCTGCGGTGAGATGGTCGGCAACCGCATCGAGACCTGGTGGCGGCGTGCCATCGGGTAGACGGCACGCCGCCAGATGTCGGGCAGGTACGGGTCCTCTGGTCGGAGGGTGGGTGCTGGGTGGGGACGAAGCTCGTAAGCGTGGTGGACGACCTCGACCTCGGCCCCGTCGGTGATCATGCGTTCGATCACCTCGTCGGCGATCAGGCAGAACGGGCAGACGTAGTCCGACCACACATGGATCTGAGCAGTCATGGCGACCTCCGGGCTTCGCGAGGCGCCCCCGGCTGGGGGCGGCCCCTGAAGCTTGGAACTTCACACCGGTGTCAATTGCAAGAATGGGAGTCGCCGGACAGCCTCAGGAGGTCTCATGCGCATCGGTGAGCTGGCGGACGCCAGCGGCGTCAGCACCCGGTCCCTGCGCTACTACGAGGAGCACGGGCTCATCCGCTCCGAGCGCACCTCCGGCGGCTGGCGTGACTTCGACAGGTCCATGGTCGAGCGGGTCGTCATGATCCAGCACCTGTTCGCCGCCGGTCTGTGCAGCGCCACCATCAACGAGCTGCTGCCCTGCCTGGAGGCCCCGCCCGAGGAGCGCACAGGTGTGATGGAGGAGTTGCTCGCCCAGGAGGTCGAGCGTCTTGAGGCCAAGCGACGCGACATCGACCGCGAACTCGACACCCTGCAGGCGCTCCGCAACGAAACGGCCCTGTCCGGAAGCTCACCACCATGGGACGCCGCCGAGTAGGCCAGGTCCACTGCCGTCCTCATGGCCGCGTCTTTGATCATTTCGCGGCTCGGGTGCGCTCGCGGTTGAGGGCGTCGCGGAGGTCGTCGGCGTTGCTGCAGATCACCGTGGGATCCACCCCGTCGCGTGGGTCGTGGAGTGTGGCGATCCAGTCGCCCAGGCGGCCGTCGGAGCGGGTCGAGCGCCAGATCCGGTGCCCTGGGAAGTCGAGGCGGAGGTGGACGAGCGCCTGGTCCTCGGGGTGCGTCTGCGTGGTCATGATGGGGAACCTCACGGTTTGGTTTCTGTCGGTTACCGCCTCTCAGCTTGCTGTGATCGGACTATCGTCGGGAAGGGCTGGTTGACCAGTCAAAGAAAGCCGAAGACGTCCGATAGAAACCCGGTTTGGTTTCGTATCCACGGGAGGCATGGTGCCGCGTCGTCCCCGAGATCCCGGCGTCGCACAATCGCCGATTGAATACTTTGGCGTTGAGCTACGTGCCTGTCGTGAACGGTTCGGGCTGACGCGTCCGCAACTGGCGGAGAGGCTTGGATACACGCCTCAGTGGATCGGGCAGATCGAGGCGGGGAAGAGCGGCCCCTCGGAGGATTTTGCGAAGGACTGCGACACCTTCTTTGATGCGAAGGGGACATTTCACCGAATGTGGGGGTGGATTCAACGGCTTGGCAAGCTGCAAATTCTTCCCCCTGGTTTCGCTGAGTTCCTGAAGCGTGAGGTCGATGCCACCAGCATTCACAAGTTCGAGGCCATGGCGGTGACCGGTCTCTTCCAGACCCGCGAGTACGCGTACGAACTGCTCAAAGCGGGGCGGACGGAGGAGGAGATCCAGGAACTCGTCTCGACACGACTGGCCCGCCAGGAGATCCTTGAAAGGGACGATCCGTGCCATGTTGTCGTCGTCTTCGACGAGGGAGCCATCCGGCGGCCGATCGGAGGTAGCGAGGTCATGCGCGGTCAGGTTCAACACCTGATCCACCTGGCCGAACGCAGGAGCGTGACGTTGCAGATCGTCCCAACCGCCAGAGGTGCCTACGCGGGCCTTCCTGGTGCCTTCACGATCTTGGGCTTCGACCACGGATCTGATGTCGCCTATGTCGAAGGTCACTTGGGCGGGCAGCTTGTCGAGCGCGGCGACGTCGTTCGCGCGTATGCGCTACGTTTCGACGTGATCCGAGGTGCGGCATTGCCCACCGATGAGTCTCTGAAGCTGCTTCATAAGATATTGGAGGCGCTATGACCAGGGCAGAACTGTCGGGCGTGCGTTGGCGTAAGAGCAGCCACAGCACCGACACCGGTGGCGATTGTGTAGAGGTCGCGAGCATCGCTCCCGAGGTCGCGTTCCGTGATTCCAAGGACGCTGACGGGCCTAGTCTGGTGTTCGCTGCGGCTGAGCTTGGGGTGTTTCTGCGGCGGGTCAAGACCGGAGAGTTGGACCTGGGCTGATCAGGGTCTTCTTGCGTAGGTGAGGGCGGCTGTTATCAGGGTGCAGCCGACCAACTGGGTGGGGGACGGGCGTTCCTCCAGGGTTATGGCGGCCAGGAGTAGGGCTGCTACCGGTTGGAAGAGGAGAAGCAGGGCTGTGAGCACTACTGGTTGGCGGGGTAGGGCGTAGCCGACCAGGAGCCAGCCTGCCACCTGGGCGCTGAGGGCGAGGATGACCAGCCAGGCGTGGTTGGGCCAGGTGGGGACGAGGTCGACGCCACCGGTGAGGGTGCCCGCGATGATGGCTACGGGGGCTGCGGCGGCGGTGGCGTGGGCCAGGGGTGTGAAGAGGTGGCCCGTGCTGGCTGTGCCGTGGCGGTAGACCAGGAGGAACGCCGCGTAGGTGATGGAGGTCAGGGCTCCCAGGGCTACGCCCAGGAGGGGGCGGGCGCCGTAGGCGTTGGTGTCGAAGGCGCCTGAGAGCAGGACTACGCCGCCGAAGGCTATGGGGGTCGCTGCCAGGAGGCGGGGGGCGGGGCGTTCTTTGAGGAACCACCAGGCGGCCAGGGCCAGGACGAAGACCTGGAGGTTGCCCAGGACGGTGGCCAGGCCCGCGCCGACGTAGCCGATGACGTGGTGGAGCAGGATCAGGTCGACGGCCAGCAGGGCCCCGGCCGCCCAGGCCATGGTGCGGGCCTGGGCGGGGTAGGGGCCGTGGCGGCGGCGTTCGGAGACGGCCAGGGCCGCCAGGACGGGGAGCGCGTAGACGAACCGGAAGGTGGCGGCCGTGGCCGGGAGGGTCTCCGC
Source organism: Spirillospora sp. CA-294931 (assembly GCF_050946795.1). GTDB lineage: Bacteria > Actinomycetota > Actinomycetes > Streptosporangiales > Streptosporangiaceae > Spirillospora. Next base: position 6,363,458 of record NZ_CP192006.1, on the reverse strand, counting down.
GAGGCGGACGAGCGTCGCCGACGCGGCGAGCAGCGCTCCGCCGAGGACGGCGGCCACGGTCACGCGCCAGCGCGGGGTGGTGCGGACCGGTGTGACCGGTGGGAGGGTCTTGACGCTCACCGGTGCCCCCTGTTCATTCGGTGGGCCTACCTCCTGCAGACTCCATGGACGGAGTTCCGGGTAAAGCTGACGACGAAGGCGTCGCGGTGCCCTTCGGGCGCGGTTCCGAGGAGCGATATCGGGGTGGCGTCGTGCATTGTGCGGCGGTCGTCGTTGATGAGGAAGTCGCCCGGCTCGGATAGGAGCAGGGTGCGGATGGGGCCGCCGGACGAGTCGTAGACGGTGTTGGTCGCGCCGGTGATCGACGCGCGCCTTACCAAAAGCACCATATTGTAATCGGCGCCATCGCGGTGTTTTCCTTCGGGAGTTGGCAGTCCCGGTGCTTTCTTTCGGGCGAGAGTGCGATTCTGGAAACATTGGGCGAGCCAATTCGAGGGCCCGTGCAGGGCGTCGAGTATGGCGGTGCTCCAGGCGAGGACGCGGTGCAGCGCGTCGTTGGCCGAGGTTCCCGGTTCGAACGCGTCGAAGTGCCGGACGACGCCGCCGTTGAGGGCGTTGATGTCGGCGGACTGGTAGAACTCGCGGTGCGGGAGGAGGGCCGCGCGGCCGGAGGCGCAGGTGAATTCGGAGTATCGCCGCTGCCGGTAGGTGCCGCCGTCCGCCATGTATCTGTCCTGGGGTAGTCGGTTCCAGGTGGCCCCGAGATCTTGCCAGGGTCGTGACTGTGTGAAGTCGAGTCCTAGCTCTGTGTTGAGGTTACCGGTGATGTGCCCGTCTTCGTGGAGCTTTCGGGCAAGGTCGGTGGCCTTCATGGGAGATCGAGGCTCCTGGAGTCTGTGGGCAGGCGGGGGCATTCCGTCACAGACCGTACTTTCGCGATGGCCGTGAGACAGCGAAAGGGGCCGATCACGGTCAGGAGCTTGACAGAATGCTGTCAGCGGAATTGATCTCCGACGTGCGAAGGCGCCCGGGCCGGACGGCTCGGGCGCCTTCGTGAATTCCGGTCAGGCTCTTCGGCAGTGGGTTTGGGCGAGGGTGGTCAGGGTAGACCTCGCTGTTTCGACCTCGTCCAGCGGGACGTATTCGTCCGGGCCGTGGGCGACCTCGATGTCGCCCGGGCCGTACTGGACGGTGGGGACGCCCAGCGCGGTCATCAGGCGCAGGTCGCTGCCGAACGGCGCGCCCCAGACCGAGGGTGTGGCGCCGGTGGTCCGAAGGTGCGCCTCGGCCACGTGTCTTTCCAGGTCGCCCTCGTTTCTGGCGGCCGCGTACTGGCCGCCCCACCACTCGATCTCGACCGGGTGCTCGGCCAGCCAGGGGTCCCGCACCCCGGCCACCGCTTCCTCCAGGGCTCGGCGGGTCTGGGCCGGTGACTCGCCCAGGGCCACGCCGACGCGTCCCTCGGCCACCAGGTCGCCCGGCACCGACGACGACCAGTCGCCCGCCCGGACGGTCCCGATCTCGATCGCGTAGGGCAGCGGCCAGCGGTCCATGAGCGGGTCGACGTCGGTGTTGCGGGTTCCTTCCAGCTCGCGCAGGGCCTGGAAGACCGGCCAGAACTTCTCGACCGCGCTCACGCCCCTTTCGCGGCGGGCCGCGTGGGCTGCCCGGCCGGGAATGGTGAGGCGGAAGGTGAGGGCTCCGGCGTTGGCGGGCACGACGTCCAGCCCCGTGGGTTCGGGGATGACGCACGCGTCGGCCCGCCATCCCCGGTCGAGCAGGGCGTGGGTGCCGAGGCCGCCGTCCTCCTCACCCGGGACGCACGCGAGCAGCACGTCCCCGCGCAACCGTGTCTCGCGCAGGGCGCGCAGGGCGAACAGGGCGGCGACCAGGCCGCCCTTCATGTCGCACGAGCCGCGGCCGTAGAGGCGGCCGTCCACGACCTCACCGCCATACGGGTCCGCGGACCAGGCGGTGAGGTCGCCCGGCGGGACGACGTCGACATGGGCGTTGAACATGAGCGAGGGACCCTCGCCCGTGCCGGGCAGGCGGGCGACCAGGCCCCATGCCTGGTCGCGCTCGACCTCCATGCCGGGGAAGCCGGGCCTGGCGGCGAGCTCCTTGACCGGGATCCGCCACAGGTCGACCTCGAAGCCGTCCTCGCGCAGCAGCCCGGCCAGGAAGTGCTGGATCTCGGACTCGGCGGCGGAGCCCCCGGCGCTCGGGATCCGGACGAGCTCGGCCAGCAGTTCGGTCGCCTCGTCCATCAGGGACGGGAGGTGAGGTAGCCGCCCATTTTCCGGAAGTATTCGGTGGCGGGAAGGTCGGTGCCGTCTTCGGTGCGGACGCGCTCGATCACCAGGCCGCGGCTGCGCCCGCGGCGGGCCTCGCTGCCGGCGACGATGACGACGCCGTCGCCCTCGCGGATGAAGACGCGTCCGGGCGTCCCGCCGTAGCAGCCCTCGGACACCGACGCCTTCAGCACGCGGACGCGCTCGCCCTTGTAGAAGGTGTAGGCGTTCGGGTACGGGTCGGACTGGGCGCGGACGAACAGGTCGAGGTCTTCGGCCGTCCAGGTCCAGTCGATGTTGCTGTCTTCGGGGGCGCGCTTGTGGAAGAAGCTGGCCTTGGAGCGGTCCTGCTTGGTGAAGTCGGTGCGGCCGGACGCGATGAGGTCGAGCGACTCGGTCACGATGGGGCCGATGAGGTCGACCGTGGCGTGGAACAGGTCGGTCGCGGTGGAGCGGGGGCCGACGGGCACCGCGCGCTGCAGGACGATGTCGCCCGCGTCGAGCGTCTCGTCCATCATGTGGGCGGTGACGCCGACCTCCTTCTCCCCGTTGATGAGCGCCCAGATGATGGGGGAGAAGCCCGCGTAGGCGGGCAGGAGCGAGTCGTGGACGTTGAGGGTGCCGTGCCGCGGCAGGGTGAAGATCTCCGGCGGGATCCAGGTGCGCCAGTTGTTGGCGACCAGCAGGTCGGGGTCGGCCTCCTTGAGCTTGGCGATCAGCTCCTCGTCGTCCGGCCGGTTGCGCAGCAGGACCGGGACGCCGTGCTCGGCCGCCAGGTCGGCCACCGAGTCGCTCCAGATCTTCTCGTAGGCGTGGTCGCTCTTGGGGTGGGTGACCACCAGGACGACCTCGTGCTCGGAGTCCAGGAGCGCCTGGAGTGTGCGGTGCCCCCAGGTCTGGTAGCCGAACATCACGACCCGCATGGTGTCTCCTTGTCGGGGGGAACGGGAAAGGTTAGGCTCACCTTCATTAGGTGAGCCTAACCTAATCGTAACGTGAGATCATGGGAGGCTGCGGACCCCGCCGCGCCGCCTCCACGCACGAAGAGTCCGCCTCCTGGAAAGGCCCCCGATGTCCCCCTCGGAGAAGCATGTCCACGACCTCGTCGGCATCGGCTTCGGACCCTCGAACCTCGCCCTGGCGATCGCGCTGCGCGAGCACGGCGAGCCGATCGACGCGATCTTCTTCGAAAAGCAGCCGGCCTTCGGATGGCACCGGGGGATGCTGCTGGAGGGCACGACCATGCAGGTCTCCTTCCTGAAAGACCTGGTCACCATGCGGAACCCGGCCAGCGAGTTCGGCTTCCTCAGCTATCTGCGCGAACGGGGACGGCTGGTCGACTTCATCAACCACAAAACCATGTTCCCCTCGCGGATGGAATTCCACGACTACCTCGAATGGGCGGCGGCCTCCTTCACCGACGAGGTCGAGTACGGCTCGGAGGTCGTCGCGGTCACGCCGGTGACGGTGGACGGCGCGGTCGAGTACTTCGACGTCGTCGTCCGGCAGGGCGGCTGCTCGGACGAGCTGGTCACGCGGCGCGCCCGCAACCTGGTCGTCGCCGTCGGGCTTGAGCCGGTGCTTCCCAAGGGCGTGATGAGCGGCGAGCGCGTCTGGCACAGCGAGGAGTACCTCGACCGGCTCTCGGAGCTGAAGGCCGAGCCGCGCCGCGTGGTCGTGGTCGGCGCCGGGCAGAGCGCCGCCGAGGTCACCGACCATCTGCACACGACGTTCCCGGCCACCGAGGTCTGCGCCGTCTTCACCAAGTACGGCTACACCCCGGCCGACGACAGCTCCTTCGCCAACCGCATCTTCGACCCCGAGGCGGTCGAGCACTTCTACACCTCCCCCGACAACGTGAAGGGGATGCTGAAGGACTACCACGCCTCGACGAACTACTCCGTCGTCGACCTGGACCTGATCGACGAGCTCTACCGGCGCCACTACCAGGAGAAGGTGCGCGGCGTTGAGCGGCTGCGCATCATGAACGCCTCGCGGCTTGCCGAGGTGGCCCACGGCGACGACCGCGTGCGCGCCACCGTGGAGTTCCTCCCGACGGGCGAGCGCACCGTGCTGGAGACCGACGTCATCGTCTACGCGACCGGCTACCGTCCCGGCGACCCGCTGACGCTGCTGGGCGAGGCGGGCGAGCACTGCCACCGGCTGCCCGGCGGCGGGCTGCGCATCGAGCGCGACTACCGGGTCGCCACCACCGACGAGGTGCGCTGCGGCATCTACGTGCAGGGCGCCACCGAGCACTCGCACGGCATCACCTCGACCCTGCTGTCCAACACCGCCGTCCGCGCCGGGGAGATCGTCGAGTCGATCGCCGCCCGCCTGCGCGCCGGGCGCACCTCCTACGCGCTGTCCCGCTGACGGGCCGATCGGCCGCCGCCCTCTCAGTGGTGGCGGCCGATCGGGATGATCAGGGGGGTGCCGCTGACCGGGTCGGAGGTGACCTGGCAGCGCATCCCGAACACGTCGTCGACCAGGTCGGCGTCGATGACCTCGGACGGATGCCCCTCGGCGGCGATCCGTCCCTCCTTCATCACCACGACGTGGTCGGCGTAGCGGCACGCCTGGTTGAGGTCGTGCAGCACCATGACGACCGTGCGGCCCTCGTCGCGGTTGAGGTCGACCACCAGGTCCAGGACGTCGATCTGGTGCGCCAGGTCGAGGAACGTCGTGGGCTCGTCCAGCAGCAGGATCGGGGTGCCCTGGGCGACGGCCATCGCGATCCACGCGCGCTGCCGCTGGCCGCCCGACAGCTCGTCCAGCGGACGGTCGGCGTGCTCCAGCATCGCGGTGGCGCGGAGCGCCTCGGTCACCGCCTCCTCGTCGGACGAGGACCACTGGCGCCACCACGTCTGGTGCGGGGCGCGTCCCTGGCCGACCAGGTCGTGCACGGTCAGGCCCTCGGGCGCCACCGGCGACTGCGGCAGGATGCCCAGGTGCTGCGCGACCTGCCGGGTCGGCATGGAGTGGATCGAGCGGCCGTCCAGATGGACGGTGCCGCCGCGCGGCGCCAGCAGCCGGGCGAGCGCGCGCAGCAGCGTCGACTTGCCGCAGGCGTTCGCGCCGATGATGACGCTGATCTTCCCGGGCGGGACGGCGAGGTCGAGCCCGTCGACGACGACGCGGTCGTCGTAGGCCAGGCGCAGCCCCTCGGCCCTCAGCTCGGGGGCGGGTGGCGCCTCGGTGGCCGACGGGCCGGACAGCGACTTGGTCGTCACGGTTCTCATCCTCCAGTACCGGCCTGGTTGGCCCGGGCTAGCTGCCACAGCAGGAAGGGCGCGCCGAGCACTCCGGTCACGACGCCGACGGGAAGGATCATGTCGTCCATCAGCCGCTGGCTGAGCAGATCGCTGATCAGGACGATCGTGGCGCCGGTGAGGGCGGCGGCGGTGACCGGCGGCGCGGGCGTGCGGGCCAGCCGCTGGGCGATCTGCGGGGCGGCCAGCGCCACGAACAGGATCGGGCCCGCGGCCGAGGTGGCGAACGCGGCCAGCGCCGAGCCCGCCAGCAGCAGCACCAGCCGGACGCGCTGCACGGGCGTGCCGAGGCCCGCCGCCACCTCGTCGCCGAGCTGCATGGTGCGCTGGAGACGTCCCAGCAGGACGAGCAGCGGCAGCAGCACCAGCAGGGCGATCGCGAGCGGCCGCGCCTGGTTCCAGCCCCGGTCGTTGAGGTTGCCGACCAGCCAGCCCAGGATCTTCTGCGCCTCCATCATCTTGGACCTGCTGAGCAGGTAGTAGATGACGCTGACGCACATCCAGTTGACGCCGATGCCCACGAGCACGATGCGGTAGCCGGTGGTGCCGCGGTTCCAGGCGAGCAGGTAGACCGCCAGCCCGGCCCCCAGGGCTCCGACCAGGCCGAGCGTCTGCGAGCTCAGGCCGCCGAGCGCGCCGACCGTGACGCCCGCGGCGACGGCCGCGCCCGCGCCCTGGGTGATGCCCAGCATGTCGGGGCTCGCCAGGGGGTTGCGCGTCACGCCCTGGAAGACGGCTCCGGACGCGCCGAACGCGGCCCCCGTGAGCAGCGCGACCATCGCGCGGGGCAGGCGCAGCTCGCGCACGGCGAAGAGCGTGACGGTGTCGCCGCTGCCCCACAGGGCCGGGACGACGTCCGACACGGGGATCGCCAGGTCGCCGCTCCCCAACGCCACGGTCAGGCAGAAGACCAGGAAGGTGATCAGGGCGAGGACGAGCCAGACCAGGATCAGCCGGGGGCGGACGACGCCCGAGACGGCGCCGAGCCGGAACGAGGCGCGTCCCGGGGCGCGCGCGATGTGAGCGGCGGGCATCGCCTAGAGCTCCGCGAGCTTGCGGCGGCGGACCAGGGCGATGAAGAAGGGCGCTCCGAGGAACGCCGCGATCAGCGACACGTCGATCTCCTGGGGACGCGCGACGACGCGGCCGAGAATGTCGGCGGCCAGCAGCACGCTGGGCGCGAGCAGCATCGAGCCGGGCAGCAGCCAGCGGTGGTCGGGGCCGGTGATCATCCGGACCAGATGGGGAACGACCAGCCCGACGAACAGCAGCGGGCCGGTGACGGCGACGGTGGCGCCGGTGAGCAGGGTGATGGCCAGCGCGGCGCGCATCCTGACCCGTCCCACGCGCCGGCCGAGCCCGGCGGCCACGTCGTCGCCGAGCGCCAGGCTGTTGAGCGAGGTCGCGGTGCTGAGCGCGAGCACGGCGCCCGCGACCAGGAAGGGCAGCACCTGGACGATGGTCGTGGCGTCGTGCCCGGTGAGCGAGCCCGACGACCAGTAGCGGTAGCGGTCCAGCGCCTGCGGGTCGGTCAGCGCGATGCCGCTGGTCAGCGAGTCGAGCAGGTAGGTGACCGCGACCCCGGCCAGCGCGAGCTTGACCGGCGAGGCGCCGCCCCGGCCCCGGCTGCCGAGCACGAAGACCACCACGGCTGCGGCCAGCGCCCCGGCGAAGGCGAACCAGATCGAGCTGAGCAGCCCGGACAGGCCGAGCAGCCCGGCGGCGGTGACGGTGCCGAAGGCCGCGCCCGCGCTGACGCCCAGCAGCCCGGGGTCGGCGAGCGGGTTGCGCGTCACGCCCTGCATGACCGCGCCCGCCAGGCCGAGCGCCGCCCCGGCCAGCACGGCCATGATGGTGCGGAACGTCCGGGTGCCGGTGACGATCGCCTCGGCCTCGGCGTCGACGCTGTGATGACCCGGGTCGATCAGGGCGCGGACGACGACGTCCAGGGGGATGGCCCGCGAGCCGACGGCCAGCGAGAGCAGGCACAGGAACAGCAGGATCACGGCCGTGGCCACGAGGAACAGCGGGCGCCTCGACCCGCGCGGCGCGGGACGTGCCGCGGGCTTGGGTGCGCCCCGGACGGGCGCTGCGGTCTGACGTGTCACGGATTTCCGATCTGGCTGCGGTTAGGCAAGGCATACCTCACCCCGAAAGGCCGTGCAACTCCGGGGCGGCGTTGAAGATAGGTAAGGCTTACCTTAGTATCACGAGGCCGTTTGTGTCTCTTTTCTCCCGAGCTTCAGAGGAAGTCCATGTTTCGTCCCTTCACGTCCACCTCGGGTGCCCGCAAAGCGCTCACCGCGATCGCGGCCCTGACGTTCGGCGCGGCCGTCCTGGCCGGTTGTGGCTCGGACGACTCCGCGTCCACGACCTCGCCCGGCGCCGGATCCGGGACGGCGGGCGCGGCCTTCCCGGTGACCGTCGAGCACACCTTCGGCAGCACCACCGTCAAGAAGAAGCCGGAGCGGATCGTCACCATCGGGCTCAGCGACCACGAGCCCGTCCTCGCGCTCGGCCACAAGCCCGTGGGCGTCATCGACTGGTTCACGCGCAAGCCGTTCACCGACTGGCCCTGGGTCAAGGCCGCCTGGGGCGGCACCGAGCCGGTCGTCCTCGGCGAACGCGAGGAGGGCCTGAAGTTCGAGAAGCTGCTCTCGCTCAAGCCCGACCTGATCTTCGCCATGTACGCGGGCATCACCAAGGAGAACTACGCCAAGCTCTCCAAGGTCGCGCCCGTCGTCGCGATGCCCAAGGGCTTCGACCCGTATGCCGCGCCGTGGCAGGAGTACACCAAGCTCGCCGGGCGCGCCCTGGGCCAGGACGCCAAGGCCGCCGAGCTCATCAAGGGCATCGACGCCAAGTTCGCCAAGGTCCGCCAGGACAACCCGCAGTGGCAGGGCAAGACCGCCGTCGCCGCCGACACCTTCAAGCCGGGCGCCTACTCGGCGTTCCAGAAGTCCGACCCGAAGTCGGCGTTCCTGACCCAGCTGGGGTTCACGGTCCCCGAGAAGATCAACAAGGACGCGGGCAAGCTGAACGTCTCCGAGTTCGGCTCCGAGGGGCTGGACGTCCTGGACGTCGACCGGCTGGTCTGGCTGACCATGGGCAAGGAGCCGCAACAGCGGATCAAGAACGACAAGGTCTACCAGCAGCTCAAGGTCCACAAGGAGGGCCGCGACCACTTCTTCACCTACGAGAACCCGCCGATCGGCGCCGCGCTGTCGTTCTACACGGTGCTGAGCATCCCCTACGCCATCGAGCAGGCGGTGCCGCTGATCAAGAAGTAGGCCGGTGAGTTTCCGCGTCCTCGCGAGTCGGTACTTCCAGACGAAGCGAAGGAGGCCGGATGCGTGAGCTGATGGTGGACATGTTCGGCACCGTCGACGCCTACGGGGGCGGCGGGCCGAGATCGGCCCCGTATTGGGGCTATGGCGGCCCGGGCCTGTTCGATTGGATGCACGCGCAGCTCGCCGAGGACCACGTCATGGTCATGGGCGCGAACTCCTACCGGCAGATGGCGGAGATCGTCGCCGGCGACGACGACCCGACGTTCCCCCGGATGGCCGAGCTTCCCAAGCTCGTGTTCTCCAAGACGCTCGAACCGCCGCTGAGCTGGGCGAACACCACCGTCGTCGCCGAGCCGGCCGAGACGGCGGTGCCCGCGCTCAAGGCCGGGGACGGGCCGCCGATGCGCACCGTCGGCAGCCCGTCCCTGGTCCGCTCGCTCTTCCGGCTCGGGCTGGTCGACCGCGTCCGGGTCATGGTCTTCCCGATGATCCACGGGGCGGAGGGCGAGCGGCCCCTCTTCGCCGAGCTGCCCGCCGTCGACCTGGACCTCGCGGGCACGCGCGTGATCGACGAGCGTCTCGTCCTGCTCGACTATCGCGTCCGGCGCGACTAGCCCGGGGGCGCGGGTGCCGGCAGGTGGGCCCGCTTCGGCAGCAGGAGAGGGGTGGCCAGCAGCAGGACGCCGGAGACGGCGATCGCGGCGCGCGGGCCCGTGAACGTCGCGAGCACGCCCCAGACCACCATGAAGGCGGCCTGGGCGAGCCTGCTGCTGATGCTCCACGCGCTGATGACCTGCGCGGCGCGATCGGCCGGAGTGCGCAGCAGGCGCTCCGTCGCGCCGACGGGGTTGAAGACGCCCATGCTGGCGATCACCAGGGTCTCGACGACGATCACCACGAGCAGCCCGGGGATGCCCGGGCCGGTGAGCGCGAGCCCGAGCGGGAAGATCGAGCGCAACCAGCCGGAGGCCGTCAGGACCCGGGGCCGTCCGTGGCGGGCGACCAGGCGCGCCGACAACCGGGCCCCGGCGAAGCCGCCGAGCGCCGGGACGCCGAAGGCCAGCCCGTACTGCCAGGCCGGGAGCTCGTACCGTCCCAGCAGAAGGACGGCCAGGAGCGGACCGGTGGCCATGATCAGGCCGTTGACCGCCATCGCGTTCAGGAACAGGCGCCGCAGGACGCGGTCGTGCAGGATGTGCCGCCAGCCGCTCAGCAGGTCGGTCGAGCGCGGGCGCGGCGTCGCCGTGTCACCGCCGCCGACGCGCAGGACCGCCAGAGCCGAGAGCAGGTAGCCGACGGCGTTGGCCGCGACCGTGACGACCGGGCCGACCAGGCCGACGAGCGCGCCGCCGAGCGGCGGACCGGCCGCCGTCGCCAGCCAGTTCGTCCCCTCGAACCTCCCGTTGGCGACCAGGAGGCGGTCGGCGTCGACGAGGTACTTCAGGTACGCGCCGGACGCCGCGGCGAAGGCGATGCCCGCCGTCCCGGAAACGACCGACACGACCAGCAACTGGCCGAAGGACAGCAGGCCGAGCGCGTACGCGGCCGGAACGCTCGCCATGGCGACGAAGCGGACCAGGTCCATCGCGACCATCACGGGACGCTTGGCCCGGCGCTCGACCCACGGCCCGAGCGGCACCGCGGCGAACGCGGCGACCGCGAGGCCCGCCGCCTCCAGGAGCGAGACGGCGAACGCCGACGCGTGCAGCTCCCGGATCGCCAGGAACGGGAACGCCCCGAAGGCGATCCAGGTGCCGTAGGTGCTGAGGGCGTGGGCCGTCCACAGCCACCCGAAGGCGGGCCCCAATCTCACACGCACCTGGCTCCTCGCGACAACCGATGGTTGGGAGCCCGCATCACACCAGCCCGCGTGAAAGGCGATCAAACAACCGCCTCCCGGCGAGCCACAACGACCGGTTGTGCACGCCTAGGATGCGCCGATGGACACCGAGGCACTGCGATCGTTCGTCCGGGCGGCCGAGCTCGGGCAGCTGCAACACGCGGCCGGCGAGCTGGGCGTGACGCAGCAGGCGGTCTCCAAGCGGATCGCCGCCCTGGAGCGCGAGCTGGAGGTCCGCCTGTTCACCCGCACCGCCCGAGGAGTCGAGCTGACCCTCGACGGCCAGGCGTTCCTTCCGCACGCGCGCGGCATCGTCGCGGGCGTCGAGCGCGCCGTCACCGCGGTCAGGCCGGGCTCCCGGGCGCTCCGGATCGACGTGCTCGGCCTGCGCAGCGCGCAGGCCGTCGTCCTGCACGAGTACTGGCGCGCGCATCCCGGAACCGACCTCGACGTGGTGACCCTCAAGGTCAGCGACCCGCGGGTGGCGGTCGCCGCCGTCGCGTCGGGCGACGTCGACGCCTCGTTCCGCAGCGTCACCGACCCGGCCGCGCTCCCGCCCGACCTGCGGATGATCCACGCTTTCGACTCACCGGCGGAACTGCTCGTCGGGCCGAGATATCCGCTCGCCTCCGCGCGGACGCTCACGCCCTCACGGCTGCGCGGGCACCGGATCTGGGTGCCGGGAATCGCGCCCCGAAGCGAATGGGCGGACTTCTACGACCAGCTCACCACCGCCTTCGACCTGCGCGTCGACGCGGCGGGCCCGCACTTCGGAGACGAGGTGCTGCTGGACGCCCTCGCGGACTCCGCCGACGTGGCCACCCTCGTCGGCGCGCGCGACCGCTACATCTGGCCGACCAACCACGACCTGCGCCGCATCCCCATCGCGGACCCGGTCCTGGCCTACCCGCTCTCCCTCATCCTCCCCAAGACCAATCCGCATCCGGGGCTCCGGGGGATCATCACCCACCTCGAAAGCCTGCCGAGGCTGTCCGGGACGGTCTGGCGCCCGTCCTGGGCGACGTGAAAGCCGTTCCCAGCAGTCCCGTGACGGGCCCCGCGTGCTGGAAGTCCGGTGACCACGGCCCCGCCGTCGCCGCCGAGGCGGCATGACGCCCCTCGCTCAGCGGTTCATAAAACGCCGCGTCCCCCATGAATCAGAATGCTAGCGCCGAATCAACCCCCCAAGTTCCGGGATACCGCTCGAATTCGAGCGCGGCTTAGTTTCGTGGCGACAGAAAGCCAATCGGAACGGGGATTCAGCATGAGAACCAGACGCCGAAGCCTGGCCGTCGCGTTCGCCGCCGCCTCCACCCTGCTGGTGCCGACGAGCGCGCTGGCGGGACCGGGCCCGTCGGCCGCCCCCCAAGCGGGGCCCGACCGTCACTGCGTCGGCCGCTCGGCCGAGGTCGGCAAGCGGGCCGACAACACCCGGGTGACCTGCTATGACAGCTTCCGCAAGGCGATCCACGCGGCCTCGGGTGGTCTGATCGCCGACGCGCCCGAGAGCGCCAAGGCCGCCGCGACGGACGCGAAGTTCACCGCTCGGGTCAACGGCCTCGCCGCCGCGAAGAAGCGCGCGGGGTCCGCCGGGGCGGCCGCGCAGATCATCCATTCGATCGAGTACGTGCACCACAACCACGGGGGATCCACCTTCACGTGGTGGAACGACTGGGCCTGCGACAGGGAGCCGGACAACGACTTCTGGCACCCGAACATCGCCGAGAAGCACCCGCAATGGGACAACCAGATCTCGTCGTTCAAGACCTACGCCGACTGCGAGGTGAACCATTACGAGCACCCCAACTGGGGCGGTGTCCGCACCGGGCACCAGACCACCCAGAGCTATATCGGGGACGCGATGAACGACCGCTCGACCGAGTTCGAGTGGGCCTAACCACGCGCGACGAATGGCTGGCGGCGCTCTCGGGAGGACCCGTTCTAGCGGGTTCCCGGGGGTGCCGGTCAGTCCTTCCAGAGGCCGAGGAGTTTCCAGACGGGGCGGCTTATCGGGTTCATCAGGCCCACGTCGGCGCAGAGGTCGCGGAGGCCGCTCACGGCTTCCTTGATGGCGTCCTTGGACTCGTCCGAGCCCCAGTAGGCGTTCTTGACGACGTCCTTCGGGATGTCGAAGGCCCTGGCCATGGATGAGGGGGGAGTGAGGATGACGATGGCCATGACCTTGGCGGTCGGGGGGACGGCCAGGCTCAGGGCGAAGCGGGTTGGGGCGGGCATACGGGGGACGTGGTGGCGGATGTACTCGCGGCCGAAGGAGATGTGCCGGGCCTCCTCGGCGACATGGATGGCCATGATCTTGTTGAGCAGGGGATGGCCGGACGAGGCGTCGCGGAGGATGCGGCGCTGCATGTAGTCGATCGGCTCCTCTCCGGCCAGGACGCCGAAGAAGTAGAGGGTCGGGGTGAGAATGCTGAGCGCCTGGACGGCCTCCCCGAACCAGCGCAGGGGGCGCGGCATCCCCTCGACCTCGGTGCCGCTGCGGTTCACGAACTCCTGGAACATCAGGCCGTGATGACCCTCTTCGATCATCTCGTGGTAGACGTACCGGAATTCGGGGGAGCCGTTGGGGAGACGGAGTGCGAAGGCCAGCAGGCCCCGGTTGAGCAGGTTCTCGAACTGCATCCCGACCTTGGCGACGTTGGCCTGGCGATACAGCCCGATGCGGGCTTGGACTCGCGGGGTCTGCGCCAGGTACCAGGGGTCGCGGCTCAGCGGGTCGTGCGCCGGGAGGATCCAGCGCGGGTCCTCCGGATCGACGGCGTACTCGGGGTCGTCCCAGGGAATGTCCTTGTAGGGCTCCCAATGCTTGTTGACCGAAGCCTTCGACAAGCGGGCGAGCGCCTTTTCGTAGGTGATGTCCTCGATTTCGCGTTCACTCACCGACGTCATGGTTTCTCAGCGTAGAAACTGTAATGTCGTCGGTCAATCGGGCATTCTTTTAATGTGGATCAATGGGGATGCTGGCCTGCGGAATCAAGGGCTTACAGGTGATTTGACCACGGGTGGCCAGGATCATGTGCGACCGTCGGACCAGGCTTTCCAGAGGGTGGCGTAGGGGCCGTTCGCATTGATCAGGTCGTGGTGGGCGCCGCTTTCCACGACCTGGCCGCCGTCCAGCACCACGACGCGGTCGGCCGCCGCGGCCTGGGTGAGGCGGTGGGCCACGACCAGGGCGGTGCGGCCCTCGATGGCGGCGAGGGCGGCGGCCTCCAGCGTCCGGGCCCCGGCGCTTCCCGCCTCGGCGGTGGCCTCGTCCAGCACGACGACGGTCGGGTCCGACAGCACGAGCCGCGCCAGTGCCAGCTGCTGGGCCTGGGCCGCGTTCAGGCGGTGCCCGCCCTCTCCGACCACGGTTCGCAGGCCGTCCGGCAGTGCCCTGGCCCAGGCGAGGGCGCCGACCTTGTCCAGCGCGGTCTCCAGGTCGTCGTCGGCGGCGTCCGGGCGGGCCAGGCGCAGGTCGTCGGCGAGGGTGCCGGTGAAGACGTGGACCTCCTGGGTGACGAGGGTGACCGTGCGTCCGCTGAGGGGGGCGCCGCCCATGTCGATCGAGCCGCGGTCCGGCTGGTGGATGCCGGCGATGAGCTTGGCCAGGGTCGTCTTGCCCGCGCCGCTCGCGCCGACGAGCGCGACGTGCTCGCGGGGCGCGATCGTCAGGTCGATGTCACTGAGGACGGGGTGGCCCGGACGGTAGGCGTAGGTGACGTCGGAGATCCGCAGGGACGCGTTCGGCGGTTCCACGTCGGAGGGCGGCTCGACGGCGGTGTCGGCGACGCCGACCAGGCGCGCCAGCCCGGCGGTGGCGGCCTGGGCGTCGTCGGCCAGGCCCAGCGCGATGTTGATCGGGGTGAACAGGTTGTGGAAGTAGAGCGCCGCCGCGCTGGCCGTCCCGATGCTGACGCTCCCGTTGCGCACGAGGAGGAAACCGGTGATCAGGACCGCCGAGAGCCCGAGGAACTCGGCCAGGTTCAGGCGGGAGTAGAAGCGGGTCACCAGCCGGATGCCGCGCACGGCCAGGTCGATCGCCGCGTTGGAGGTGGACGCGACGCGCCCCACGTGGTCGTCGGACAGGCTGAACGACCGGACGGTCGAGGCGCCGCCGACGGTGCCCAGGAGTTGCTGCTGCTGGGAGCCCACCGCGACCCGTTGCGCGGCGTAGAGGGGGACGGCCCGCCGCACGTACCAGCGCAGCGTGTGCGCCTGGACGGGCACGGCGACCAGGGCGACCAGGAGGAACCGCCAGTCGAGGATGGCCAGGGCGACCAGGGTGAGGCCGATGCTCAGCACCGAGCGGGCCAGCGCGGGCAGCGCGTCGCGCAACACCGTGGTGATCACGGTGACGTCGTTGGTGACGCGGGAGGTCAGGTCGCCCGAGCCCGCCCGTTCCACCCGTTCGAGCGGAAGCTGGAGCGCCCGCTCGACGAAGCGCTCGCGCAGCGTGGCCAGCATGCCCTCGCCGAGCCGGGCGACGAGCGTGACGCCGAGCGCGGTCGCCACGCCCTGGACGGCCGCGATGACCACCAGCGCCACCACCGGCGCGGTGATCGCGTCCGCCGGGCGGCGGTCGGCGACCAGGTCGACGATGTGGCCCAGCACCGGGGCGGTGAGCAGGCCGACGGACGTCGCGCCGACCAGGACGGCAAGCCCCCCGATCGCGGTCGCGCGGTGCGGCCGCGCCAGCTCGGCGACGGCCGCCCGGGTGCGCGCGGCGGACGCGGTGGGCAGGAGCTCGCGGCCCTCGGTCATGGTCGTCTCCGTCATGAAAGGACCGTCGCGCGGTAGGTCTCGTGGTCGTGGACGAGGGCGGCGTGGGTGCCCTCGGCGGTCACCGTCCCGTCCTGGACGAACGCGACCCGGTCGGCGGCCGCGAGCAGCGCGGGGCTGGTGGCGACCACGATCGTGGTGCGTCCGGCCCGGCTCTTCTGGAGCCCGGTGGCGATCCTGGCCTCGGTGACCGCGTCCACCGCGGTCGTCGGGTCGTGCAGGACCAGGACGGGGGCGTCGGTCGCCAGGGCGCGGGCCAGCGCGACGCGCTGGCGCTGGCCTCCCGACAGCGAGCGGCCCCGCTCGGTGAGGACGGTCGCGGCCCCTTCGGGGAGGTTGGCCGCGACCTCGTCGGCGGCCGCGGCGTCCATCGCCGGTTCGGGCGGGCCGGGCGCCGCCGCGGTGACGTTGTCCAGCAGCGTCCCCTCGAACAGGTCGGCGTCGTGCTCGGCGACGACCACGGCGCGGCGGACGGCGCCGGGGTCGAGCGAGGGCAGCGGGACGCCGTCCAGTTCGATGACGCCGGATTCGGGGTCGCAGGCCCGTCCCAGCAGCTGGAGCAGGGTGGTCGCGGTGGCGGGGTCGGCGGTGACGACGCCCAGCGTCTCGCCGGGGGCGATGTCGAGCGTCAGGCCGTCCAGCGCTCCGTGCGAGACGTCGCGCAGGCGGACGTGCCCCCGGACGGGCTCGGACGGCGCGTCCCGGCCCCCGGTCACCGCGTGCGGCGAGGCCAGGACCTCGGCGATCCGCACGGCCGACGCGCGTCCCTGGGCCAGCTCGCCGTTGGCCCAGGCGAGGATCGACAGCGGGGTGAGCAGCAGCTGGGCGAGGCCGACGGCGGCGACCAGCTGGCCGATCGAGATGTCGCCCGCGGCGGCCAGGCGCCCGCCCACCAGCGCGACCAGGGCGATGAACGCCCCGGTGAGGATGATCATGGCGCCGTCGTGCCAGGCCTGGGCGGTCGCGGCCCGCAGCGTGGCGGCCAGCGAGTCGCGGCTGGTGCGGCGGTAGCGCTCGACGGCCGTCCGCTCGGCGCCGATGCCCTTCAGCACGCGCAGCCCGGCGATCAGGTCGGCGGCCACGCCCGAAGCGTGGGCGGCGCGCTCCTGCTCGGCGCCGCTGCGCCGCTCCAGCGGCTTGCCGAGGAAGTGCCCGGCCAGCAGCAGCGGGGGGATGCCCAGCAGGACGACCAGCCCGAGCGGCACCGAGACGCTCAGCAGCGCGATGCCGCCGCCGACCAGCCCGGTCAGCGCGGAGATGGACGCCGCCAGCGCGATGTGGACGCCGCCGACGCGCTTGGCGTCGCCCGTCGCGATCGTGACCAGCTCGCCCGGCAGGCGTCCGGTCTCGGCGCCTCCCCGGGGATGCAGCGTCCGCTCGGTCAGGCGGAGCCGCAGGTCGTGCGCCGCCAGCTCCGCCGCGCGGGTGGCGAAGCGGGCGCTGAGGCGGTAGCTGAACGACAGCACCGCGAACACCACGGCCAGGACGGCGATCCAGCGGACCAGCGCGCCCGAGTCGCGCTCGGTGACGGCCTGGTCGATCACCACGCCGATGATGACGGGCACCAGCACCTCGCCCGCCTGGTGGGAGGCCGCCAGCACGGCGCCGCCCGCGAGGTACTTCTTCTGCCCCGTGATGGCGGACGCGAGGACCCCGCTCATCGCAGCACGCAGCAGGTCGGGCACGGGTCGGCCTCGGGCAGCGTCACCCAGAGGCAGCAGGTGCGGCGCTTCAGCGAGGGCAGCTCCATCAGATCCTCGACCGGCCCCCCGACCGCGCGGAGCAGTTCCTCCGCTGCGGCGGCCGGGTCGGAGACGACCATGTCCAGGGGATGGGTCAGCGATTCGGCCACCGATCCCCACAGGCCGCGGCGTCCGGCCCGGGTCAGGTCGTGCAGCGCCTCGATCACCGGGGCGAACAGCCCTTCGAGCAGCGTCTCGCGGATGACGGGCCCGACGGCGCCGGACGCCGACCTGAGCGCGTTCACCCCGACGACCAGCAGCGGCTCCTCGGCGTTGCGCCGGTACACCGTGTTCTCGGCGGTCATCAGGGGGACGGTCCGGTCGACGGCCCAGCCGATCGTGACGGGCAGCGTCGTCCAGTAGGAGAACCGCTTCCACCACAGCGCGGCGGCCACGTGGGAGGGCGCGCTCCAGAGGCGGGCGGACTCCTCGACCATCGCGGCGAGCCGCGTGTAGGGCGCGGCCACGAGCTCGGCGACCGGCGTGCCCTCGGCCAGCAGGCCGGGTGCCACGGCCAGGTCGAGCCCGCTCGCGGCGGCGCCGCGCAGGTGGTCGATGAGCGGTGCGAGCGCCGCCTCGGCGGCGGCCCCGTCGTTGATCACCACTGGGTGAGTCGTCTGCACGGCCCCTCCGCCTCGACTGAAACTAAGGGAAGCCTAACCTAAAGCACGACCCGATCAAGTCGGGACGATCCGCACATCCTGCGGCGCGTCCCTCGGGAACCGCCACGTGAACCCGGCCGTGCTGGTCGCGGTCAGCGTCGTCGCGTCGAGGGCCACGGACGAGAAGGGGTTGGAGTACGTCGAGACGGCCACCCACTCCAGCTGGTCGCCGGGCGCGGTCAGCGCCGCCCATCCGATCCCGCCCCACGACCCCTCGCCGCCCAGCGCCGTGTAGCCGTCGAACACGGCCGTGGCGGCGCCGTCGACGTCCATCCATCGCGAGGACACCCACTGGCGCGCCCGGACGATCTCCCGCCAGTCCCACTCGGACGACCCCACCGGGTGCCAGGTCTCCATCAGCACCAGCGTCCCGTCGCCGAACATGATCATCTCGCCGTCGGGTGCCCGCCGCTCCCGCCAGGCCGCCTGCGCGTCCACCTGTTCCATGCGCGTAGGACGTCACAGGCACCCGCTACGTTCCTGGCCATGAGCGCGATCCGCTACATCCGGGGCGACGCGACGTCCCCGCAGGCCAAGGGCGTCAAGGTGATCGCCCACGTCTGCAACGACCTCGGCGGCTGGGGCAAGGGCTTCGTGCTGGCGATCTCCCGGCGCTGGACGGCCCCCGAAGAGGCGTACCGGGCCTGGCACCGGGCGAGGGCGAGCAACGACTTCGGGCTGGGCGCCGTCCAGTTCGTCCAGGCCGATCCCCACATCTGGGTGGCGAACATGGTCGCCCAGCGCGGCATCCGTCCCGGCAGCAAGGGCCCGCCGATCCGCTATGACGCGCTCGACACGTGCCTGACGGCGCTCGCCGAGAAGGCCCGCGAGCTGGACGCCAGCGTCCACCTGCCCCGCATCGGCTGCGGCCTGGCCGGAGGACGCTGGGAGCGCGTCGAGCCGCTGCTGCTCCGCCACCTCGACGGCATCCCCGTCACCGTCTACGACAAGGCCCCCTAGGGCGGGCGGCGCATCTCGACGTGGACGCGGTGGCCGGCCAGCGCGCCATATCGGGCGGGCCGTCGAGCGTCACGTCCCGCGCTGTCTCGATGTCCCTGGGCGGGGGGCGTCGCGCCCTGTGGGCACCGTGTTCGCGGGGAAAACGGGTTGGGGGATCGGTGAGGGGGCGGGAAGGTAGGGCGATGGGGTTCGGGGAGCGGGTCAGGCCGCGGCTGCCGGTGGTGGGGCTGACCGATCGGCGGGCGCTGGAGGAGTGGCGGCCCGCCGACGGCGAGATCGTGGCGCGGGCGCGGCGGCTCAAGGAGCGGGCCCTGCTCGACCTCGGGATGAGCAGCAGCGCCGTGGCCTCGTGGATCTACAGCAAGTGCCACCACCAGATCCCCACCACGGCCGTCGGGACGGCCGCCGTGCTGGCCTCGGGCGACGGCGTGTGCCTGCTGCTCTACAACCCCGGGTTCTTCGTGGACATCGGGCTCGACGGGGTGCGGTTCGTGCTGTTCCACGAGGCGCGGCACCTGGTGCAGCGCCACCTGTTCGCCGACCCGGAGCTGCGCGACGACCCCGTCTTCACCGTCGCCTGCGAGGTGACGATCAACCATGTGGCGCTGCTGCGGCTGAAGCAGGGGCTGCCGGAGATCGAGGGGGAGGCCGTCGGCATCGACCCGGCGAAGGTCTACCGGGATTACGCGGCCGACCTCCGGGGGCAGGGGCTCGAACCGGTTCCCTACGCGACGTGGATCGAGACCGACCTGACCGTCTACCGGGAGCTGCGGCGGATGCGGGAGCCCCCGGGTGCCGGGGCGGTCTGCGTCCATTCGGTGCTGGAGGGCGAGTTCGACCAGGAGACCGTCGACCGGATCGCCTCGGACGTGCTGCGCAGCGTGCTGATCGCCGCCCGGCGCGGGAACGCGGCGGCCCGGGGCGAGCTGGTCGACCTCATGGGCCGGACGCCGGAGAGCACCCGATGGGGCGACCTCGGCGCGCACGTCCTGCGCGGGACGACCGTGGCCACGCGGCGGGTGGAGTGGTGGCAGCGGTGGCTGGTCGACGTGCTCGGCTCCAAGCTCGCCGAGGGCGAGCGCCTGGTGTACCCCAAGAAGCGCGGCGCGCTGCTGGCGGCGCTCGGGCACGAGCCGATGCTGTCGCGGCGCGGGCCCCGGCGGGTGAAGACGCTGGTCATCGCGATCGACACCTCGGGCTCCATGTCCGAGCCGGTGGTCACGTGGCTGACCGAGCTGGTCGGGACCATCGACGGGGTCGAGGCGCACTGGCTGAGCTTCGACGGCGACGTGATGCCGTTCCGGCCGGGGGAGCACGTGCGCGGCGGGGGCGGGACCGACTTCGGCGCCGTCCGCGACTATGTCGAGGGACGCGGCACGGTCGACGGGAAGCTGTTCGACGAGCACCCGGACGCCATCGTCATGGTCACCGACGGGCACGCGCCGCCGATCGTCCCGGCCGAGCCCGACCGCTGGATCTGGCTGATCACCCCCGGCGGTGACGACTGGCCCGACCGCACCATGGCCTGCCACCGGATCGGCTACGGTGTCGCTTCATGATCAGGGCCAGGAATCCCGCGCGGTGCGCGGCGGGTCTGCTGCGCTTCGCCGGGCCACGAGAGCTGGACGATCTGGTGGGCGTCCTGCCGGTCGAGCGCGTCGAGGGCGCGCTGACCAGCTACCGGCTGCCGAACCGGCAGGTGGCCGCCGCCCTGTTCCGCCTCGGCGGTCACCGGGACCGGCTGGTGCGGCATGCGCTGCTCGCCCCCGACCACGACCTGCTGGGGCGCCTGCTCGATCTCGACGACCCCGCCGTGAACGCGGAACTGCTGGGCGCCGAGTACGGGCTGTGCGCGCTGCCGCGCAACCTGCGCCGCCAGCTGGCCGCCCAGACCTCCCGGCGCGACGGCGTCACGCCGGTCCCGCTGCCGGAGGAGTTCCTGTCCCGGGTCCGCGAGGCCCGGGCCAAGGACGCGCTCGACCACGCCCTGCTCTACGCGGCCGACCCCGACCAGGCCCTGCACTCGCTGCGGCTGCTCGGACGCGGCGCCGACCCGCACGGGGCTCTGTGGGCCTGCCGCACGCTGGCCGACGCCGGGCGGCTGGCCGACGTCGAGGCCCTGGTGAAGGACGAGCTGCTCCCCAGCTCCTATTGGGGCCCCGGCCAGCGCGAGCCGAGCGTTCACGCCTACGGCCTGGCCGCGCTGCGCGGCGCGGACGGCCTGCGGGCGCTGCGCGCCCTGGCCGGGCGGGTCCGGCGACCGGAGATGCTGCGGACGGTCGGCGAGCTCGCCGACGCCATGGCCGCCGAGCCCTGGCGCCAGACGCCGGTCGTCCGGACGGTCGTGCACCGCCGCGACCCGGTCGTCCCCAGGGTCGACTGGGACGCCGTGCTCGGCGACGCCGCCTCGCATCCGATCCCGTACCGCGCGGCCCGCCTGATCGCGCACCGCTCGGACGCCCCCGAAGAGCTGGTCCTGCGGACGGTCGCCGACCACCCCGACCTCGCCGCGCTCCTTCCCGAGCCCACGCCCCGGGTGCTGGCCGAGCTGTCCGAAGGGCGGGCGGGGGCGTCGGTGCTGGTGAAGGTCGCCGGCAACGGCCTGGTCGCGGGAACGCTGAGCCTGGACGACCTGCCGGGCGATCTGCTCGGCCCGGTCGCGGAGTCGCTGTGGCTGCCCGGCCTGCGCTCCGCGGCCGCGCTGCGGCACCGGCTCGGACGGGCGGGCGACGTGCCGCTGCGCCCGTTCTTCGTGGACGAGACCGGCCACGGCGCGCGGCGGCGGCTGCGCGACCCGTCCCGCCGGTCGCACTGGGACCCGGCCGCCGTCTACGGGCAGGCGGTCGCGCAGCGCCTCAAGCGTGACGGCGAGCTCTCGGCCGACGCGGTGCTCGCGCTCGTCCAGCCGGACGAGGTCCTCGCCCCGGACGGCGTCATGCCCGACCCGCGCGTGCTGCGGCGGCTGGCCGAGCACGCGCACGAGCATCTCGGCGACCGGCCCGAGGCGTGGATGGTCGCGCTGCGGCTGCTGGAGGAGGGCTTCGCCGGGACGCTGCCCGAGCTGCTGATGACGGCCGGTGCCGTCACCACGACGTGACGCGGTAGTCCTTCAGGAAGCAGCCGTGCATCGGCTCGCCCGCCTCGCCCCGCACGATCGGGTCGTAGACGCGGGCGGCCGCGTCGACGACGTCCAGCGGCGGCCGGAACCCGGCGGCGGTGCGGCGCTCGCGGTCGGGCTCGGGCCGCTGGTCGGTGAACCAGCCGGGGTCGACGCTGGTCATGAAGACCCCGCTCGCGGCCAGCTCGTCCGCGCCGGTCCGCGTGAGCATGTTCAGCGCGGCCTTGGCCATGTTGGTGTGCGGGTGCTCGGCGCCCTTGTACCGGCGTCCGAACTGGCCCTCGACGGCCGAGACGTTCACCACGTACCGGCGCGGGTGCGCGGAGCGCTCCAGCAGCGTGCGCAACCGTCCCAGCAGCAGGAACGGCGCGGTCACGTTGATCAGCTGCACCTCCAGCAGCTCGACCGGATCGACCTCGTGCACCAGGCTCGTCCACGAGTTGACCGGGGACGGGTCGGGCAGTAGGCCCGCCACGTCCAGCGCCTCCGATTCGGGAAACGCGGGCCCCGCCGCCAGCGCGGGCGCCTCCTCGGCCGCCACGAGCGCGGCGTAGGACTCGGGCGGTCGCCGGACGGTCTGCGCCGCCAGGTTCACCAGGATGTCCAGCGGCTCGCCGGAGGCGACCCGCGCGTCGCACCACCGCACCAGCGCGGGGATGTCGCGCAGGTCGATCCCGGTGACGGTGAGGCGGTCCCACCAGTCACGGTGGTCGGGCACGGCGGCGAACCGCGCGCGGGCGTCGCGCGGGAACCGGGTCATCGCGGTCACGGCCGCGCCGTCGCGCAGCAGCTTCAGCACCAGCTCGAACCCCGCCTTGACCCGTCCGCCGGTGACCAGGGCGCGACGTCCCGACAGGTCGGTGCGTGCCGCGCGGCGCAGCCGGTGCTCGTCGGCGCACGGCGGGCACAGCCGGTGGTAGAACGCGTCGACCTCGCGGAAGTTCGCGCCGCAGGCGTAGCAGTTGCGCAGGTTGCCCAGCGGGCGGTGCGCGACGGGGAGCGCGGAGCCCAGCGGCGCACCCTCGCGGCGGGTGGGAGCTCCCGTCGCGGTCGAGGCCAGCAGGGCCGCGTCGGCCTCGGCCTGGCGGCGCCGCGCCGCCGACCGGTCGTGTCCGCGCCGCCTCTTGGTGAACGCGGCGACGGCGTCGCGGACCCGCGCCAGGCCGGGATCGTCCGGCGGCGCCTCGGCCAGCTCGGCCAGCACGCGCAGGCAGGTCTGGAGATCCTCGTCACGCATGCCGACCATTAAATCGGGTGATCTCCGGCGTCCCGCTCCGCTGTACTTGCTCGATGAGCACCACGCTGACCCGGTTCATCGACGCGATGATCGAGCTGGGCGTCACCGGCCAGGTCTTCGGCGAGCACGGGATCGGCAAGACCGCCACGTTCTTCGCCCATGTGCGCGGCCGGGGCCTGCACCTGGTGTACGTGCCCGCGGCCAACCTCACGCCGGACGACCTGCTGGTCAACGCCCCCGTCCGCCGCGCGGACGGGGAGCTGGCGCTGCGGCAGCTGATCATGCGCCAGCTGAAGCCGGGGCGCCCGTTCGTGCTGCTGATCGACGACTCGCTCCAGGCGGGCGACACGGTCCAGTCGCAGCTCATGCAGGTCGCCTGCTCCTGGACGCTGGGCGAGCACGACCTGCGTGAACTGGGTTGCGTGGGGGTCTTCCTCGCCGACAACGAGTCGCTGACCGAGACCGCCGCGCGCCGCTCCGACCTGGCGATCCTGGACCGGATGGCCACGATCCAGGTGACGGCCGCGGACACGGCGTGGCGGCAGGCGCTGAGCCGCCGGTTCAAGGGCGTCGACCTCACCGGGGTCTTCCGCGTGTGGGCGTCGCTGACGCCCGGCGTCCGCAGGCTGCTCTCGCCCAGGACGCTCCAGCACGTCATCGACTGCGGCCTGGCCGGGTTCCCGCTGGTCTGGGGGCTGCCGCTGGTGAACGGCGAGCGGCTCAGGCTGGCCGAGCCTCCCGGGGAGGACCGCCAGCCCAAGGACGACCAGGCCACCGAGATCCTGGCCTGGATCGCCGAGGAGCTGCGGCGCGGGGGAGGGGACGTCCCCGATCCCGCGCACGTGCCCGACGCCGTCCGCGCGGTGGTCAGGACCGCGCTGGAGCGGCGCTGGACCGTGCTCGTCCAGGGCCCGCCCGGCTGCGGCAAGACCGAGGTCGTCAAGGAGGTCGTCCGGGCGGAGCTGGGCCACGACCCGCTGTACTTCTCGCTGCCGGTGACCAACGTCGAGGACCTCTGCGCGCCCGTCCCCACCCTGGACGGGACGCTCGACAACCTCCTGGCCGCGCCGTTCGTGGCCGAGGGCGACAAGGCCATCGTGTGGGACGAGTACAACCGTCCCAAGGACAAGGCGACGTTCGCGCGGCTGATGGAGATCACGCAGGAGTGGTCGCTGGCCGGGCGCCGGATCGGGGGCCTGCGCGCCCAGATCGCGCTGCAGAACCCGCCCTACCATCTGGGCCGCAAGCTGCTGGTGGCGCGCAACACCATCGCGCAGGCGTCCCGCTTCACCGTCTCGCTGGAGATCGAGCCCGACGACATCCCGGCCAACCAGTGGCTCATCGACCGGTACGGGCCGGTCGCCGAAACCGTTCTGGAATGGTGGAAGAACGACATCGACGACGAGGGCCGCGCCTGGATCACCAAGCGGACCCTCGAACGCCTGATCAAGCTGCACCGGCTCGGGATGCCGCTGGACATGGCCAAGGTCTACCTGGGCGACGGCGAGTACGCGCCGGTGCCGCTGGCCGACCTGGAGGCCAGGCTGGCGTCCCGCCCGATCACCGGGCTGCGCGAGCTCGCCGACGACCTGGACGTCTGGGCCGGGCGGCTGCGCGCCGCCGCCGAGGAGGGGCCCGAGGGCGCGGACGCGACCGACGTCGTCCACCGGGTCCTGGCCAACGCCGAGCTGAGCCAGCTGCGCGCGCACCGCGCGACCGCCGCCCGGCTGGCGCCCCTCCTGCCGCCCAAGCTCAAGGCGACCTACCTGGTCGGCGTGGAGGCCGACCGGCAGCGGTTCTGGACCGAGGTCTTCACCCGTCGCTCATGACGGCGTGCTCGGCGAGCAGGTCCTCCTCGCTGGCGCCCAGGCGCCAGTACCCGGTGAACGTGACGGCCCCGCGGTCGAACCCGCGCTCGTTGACCAGGTGGCGGCGCAGGGCCTTGACGGCTCCGGCCTCGCCCGCGATCCAGGCGTAGGGCGAGCCGTCGGCCGGGAGTTCGGCGGCGCGGACGGCGCCGAGCAGATGGATGCCCTCGCGCCGGACCAGCCAGGTGATGTCGGCGTCGGCCGCGCTCGGCAGGTCCTGGATGTCCGCGCCGTGGGCGACCTCGATCCACACCTTGGCGCGCAGGTTGCCGGGCAGGTCGGCCAGGATGCCGCCGATCGCGGGCAGTGCGCTCTCGTCCCCGGCGATCAGCACCCAGCCGGTGCCGTCCGGCGGCCGGAAGTCGACGCCCGGATTGTCCGGCTCGGCCGGGCCGAGCACGGTGACCCGGTCGCCCGGCTCGGCGGTCACGGCCCAATCCGAGGCCGGGCCGTCGCCGTGCACGGCGAAGTCGAGGTCGAACTCGCCGGGGCGCTGGTGCCGGACGGTGTAGGTCCGCATGATCCCGCGTTCGTCCGGGTCGAGCTCGCGCCAGGCGTTGAACCACTGGTCCCCGGCGTCGGTGGGGACCAGTGGCGCGTTCTGGTGGGGCCGTGGCAGGAACAGCTTGAGGCGCTGGTCGCGCCCGCCGGAGGCGAACTCGTCCAGGTGCCCGGCGAAGGTGATCCTGCGCATGGTCGGGCTGAGCCGCCGGGTGCGCAGCACGATGACGTCGAAGAAGAGGAAGGGAGTGGTCATGGGCGGGCCTCCCGGTCAGGTGATCTTCTTGGCGGTGCGGATGGTCTGGGCGAGGGCCTCCAGGACCGGTGCGCAGCCCGCGTAGGAGAACGCGGGCTCGGGCGCCCACGCGGCGACCTGTCCGGCCTTGACGGCGGGCAGGCCGCGCCAGGACGGCTTGGACGTCAGGTCCTTGGGCTGGATCGCGTGCGAACGGTTGTCGAGCAGGACGACGTCGGTCTTGTACTTGTCGGCGTTCTCCCAGCTCAGGTCCTCGAAGTAGCCGTCCTTGCCGATCTTGTCGGGGACGATGACCCCGGCGCCGAGCTGCTTGAAGTACATGAGGTCGGTGTTCTTGCCGGGGTTGGAGGCGTAGAGGAGCTCGGTTCCCGCCGACGCGGCGAGGATCGTGATGCCGGGGTTCTCCTTCGCCGCGGCGCGCACGGCGGCGGCGGCCCGGTCGAAGCGGGCCCGGTCCTGTTTCACCTTGGCGGAGGCGGTGTCGGCGCCCAGCGCGGCGGCCAGCTGGGCGAACCGTTCGATCGGCCTGTTCAGCGGGACGGACCCGCCCGAGATCCCGATCTGCGGCGCGAGCCGGAAGATCTTGTCCTTGCTCTCGGCGGGGACGTAGAAGAGGTCCTTGCCGACGAACGAGGTGCTGATCAGCACCTCGGGGCGCAGGGCGGCGTACTTCTCGATGTTGAACTCGCCGTAGGCGTTGCCGAGGATCGTCACCTCGTCGACGGGAAGGCCGCCGGCCTGCACGTCGGGGCTGCCGTCCTTGCGCTTGGTCGGCCCGAAGACGCCGACGATCTGGTCGGTGACGCCGAAGTCGTGCAGGGCGGCCGCCGCGCCGATGTAGGCCACGATGCGGCGGGGACGCTCCTTCAGGCCGACCTTGGTGCCGAAGTCGTCGGTGAAGTTCCAGGCGCCGCCCTTGGCCGCGCCCTCGCTCTCGCCACACCCGGCGATCAATGCCCCGAGGGCGAGCGAGCCGGTCGCGGTCAGCAGGCCGCGGCGGGACAGGTGGGAGGAAGGGCTGGACTTCACGGGTGTCTCCATTGCTCAGGGGCGGGCGGAGTTAGGTTAACCTAACCTAAGTCGTTGTCCAGAGTGCCCCCCGGAGTCCCGTTGGTGTCGATCATGAGATCCCCGCGCCTCACCCGCGCGGGCGGGCTGCTCGCGGCCCTCGCGGCGCTGCTCGCCGTGCTCCTGCTGAGCCTGGCGGTCGGCGCGAAGCAGCTCTCGCCGCCCCAGGTGTGGGACGGGCTGGTCGACGAGACCTCGGCCGGGTACGCCGTCGTCCACCAGATGCGGCTGCCGCGCACCGTCCTCGGGCTGCTCGCGGGCGCCGCGCTCGGCGTCGCCGGGGCCGTCATGCAGTCCCTCACCCGCAACCCCCTGGCCGACCCCGGCATCCTCGGCATCAACGCGGGCGCCGCCGCCGCGGTGGTGTCGGCCATCGCCTTCCTCGGCATCGGGTCCTTCGCCGGATTCGTGTGGTTCGCGTTCGCCGGGGCCGCCGCCGTCGCCGTGCTCCTCTACGCCGTCGGCGGCGGACGCGGCGCCACGCCCGCGCGACTCGCGCTCGCGGGCGCCGCGCTCAACGCCGCCCTGTACTCCTACGTCAGCGCCGTGCAGCTCCTGGACACCTCCTCGCTCGACAAGATGCGGTTTTGGACGGTCGGCTCGCTCGCCTCGGCGCAGGGGCCGATCGTCTGGCGCGTGCTCCCGTTCGTCCTGGCGGGCCTGGTCCTGGCGCTGATGCTGGCGCGGCCGCTGAACGCCCTGGCCATGGGCGAGGAGACCGCCAAGGCCCTGGGCTCGGGGCCCGCCCGCGCCCGAGTGGGCGCCATCGTCGCGGTCACGCTGCTGTGCGGGGCCGCCACGGCGGCCTGCGGCCCGATCGCCTTCGTCGGGCTGATGGTGCCGCACCTCGTCCGCGCCCTGACCGGCCCCGACCTGCGCTGGCTGCTGCCCTACAGCGCGGTCCTGGCGCCGGTGCTGATGGTGGGCGCCGACGTGGTCGGACGCGTCGTGGCCCGTCCCTCCGAGGTCCAGGCCGGTGTCATCACCGTCGTCCTGGGCGCCCCGGTCTTCCTCTACTTCGTCCGCTCCCGAGGGAGGATGGCGTGAGCGTGATCCGCACCGGGACGCTGTCCCTGCGCTTCGCGGTGCGGCCCCTGGCCGTCGCGGCGGGCTGCCTGCTGGCCGCGCTCGGCGTGGCGGTGCTGGCCATCGGCACCGGCGACTACCCGATGACGCCCGCCGAGGTGCTGCGCACCCTGGTCGGCGACGGGACCCCCGCCCAGTCCTTCATCGTCAACGAACTCCGCCTGCCCCGGGTGACGACCGGCCTGGCGGCGGGCGCCGCGCTCGGCCTGGCTGGGGCGGTCTTCCAGTCCCTGGTGCGCAACCCGCTGGGCAGCCCCGACATCCTGGGGTTCTCGCAGGGCGCGGCGACCGGGGTGCTCATCGTGATGGTCGTGGTCGGTGGCGGCAGCGTGGCCGTCACGCTCGGAGCCGTCGCCGGGGTGCTGGCCACCGGTGTCCTGATCCTGCTCCTGTCCGGACGCGGCGGCGCCCACGGCCAGCGCCTGGTGCTGATCGGCATCGGCGTCGCCGCCCTCCTGACCGGAGTGAACGGCTACCTGCTCACCGAGGCGCAGATCACCGAGGCCGCGCGGGCCGTGCTCTGGCTGACCGGCAGCCTGGACGGCCGCGACTGGGACGACGCCGCGCTCCCGCTCATCGGGCTGGCGACCCTCGGGCCGCTCGTGCTGATCGGATGCGGGCGGCAGCTGCGGATGCTGGAGATGGGCGACGACGCCGCGCATGCCCTCGGCGTGCCGATCGGCCGCGTCCGGCTGGTGCTGCTGGGCGCCGCCGTCCTGCTCACCGCGCTCGCCTCGGCGTCCGCCGGGCCGGTGGCGTTCGTCGCGCTGACCGCGCCGCAGCTGGCCCGGCGGCTGACCCGGGCGGCCGGGCCCGGGCTGCTGCCCGCCGCCTGCATGGGCGCGGTGCTGATGGCGGCCTCCGACTGGGCGGGCCAGCGGCTGTTCCCCGGTCACCAGCTCCCGGTCGGCGTGGTGACCGGGCTCCTCGGCGGTGGATACCTCGTGTGGCTGCTGGCCACCCAACGCAGAACGGGACGCATATGAAAGCGCGGCTGACCGCCGAGGACCTGACCCTCGCCTACGGGCGCCGGACGATCACCGAGGGCCTGGACGTCGTCGTCCCCGACGGCTCGTTCACCGTGATCGCGGGCCCCAACGCGTGCGGCAAGTCGACGCTGCTGCGCGCGCTGGCGCGCATCCTCGAACCCGCGGGCGGCACCGTCCTGCTGGACGGCGAGCGCATCGGCTCCTGGCCCGCCAGGAAGCTGGCCCGCACGCTGGGCCTGCTGCCCCAGTCGCCGATCGCGCCCGAGGGCATCGCGGTGGCCGACCTGGTGGCGCGCGGCCGCTACCCGCACCAGGGCCTGCTGCGCCAGTGGTCGAAGGAGGACGAACGGGTCGTCCAGGAGTCGATGGAAGCCACCGGCGTCGCCGACCTGGCCGCCCGGCCCGTGGACGAACTGTCGGGCGGGCAGCGGCAGCGCGTCTGGATCGCGATGGCGCTGGCCCAGCGGACCCCGCTGCTCCTGCTCGACGAGCCGACCACGTTCCTCGACCTCGCCCACCAGATCGAGATCCTCGACCTGTGCGCGCGGCTGCACGAGGAGGGCCGCACGATCGTGGCCGTCCTGCACGACCTCAACCACGCCGCCCGCTACGCCACCCATCTGATCGCCATGCGCGACGGCCGGATCGTGGCCGAGGGCGACCCGAGCGCGGTCGTCACCGCCGAGCTGGTGGAGGAGGTGTTCCGGCTGCCGTGCCGGGTGATCGACGACCCCGAGACCGGCACCCCCCTGGTCGTCCCCGCCGCCCGCCGCAGGGCCGTGAAGACCGGCTTGTAATCTGGGGTCTTGGCCGAACTCGCGCCCCGCCGCCGGATGCTGGTGCTGGCGATCTGCTGCATGAGCCTGCTGATCGTCAGCCTCGACAACACCATCCTGAACGTCGCGCTCCCCTCGATGCAGCGCGAGCTGGACGCCTCGGTCTCGGGCCTGCAATGGACGATCGACGCCTACCTGATCGTGCTGGCGAGCCTGCTGATCTTCTCCGGCTCCACCGCCGACCGGATCGGCCGCCGCCGCGTGTTCCAGACCGGGTTGGTGCTGTTCACCCTCGGGTCGGTGCTGTGCAGTCTGGCCCCGGGCCTGGGCTGGCTGGTCGGCGCCCGCGTCGTGCAGGCCGTCGGCGGCTCCATGCTCAACCCGGTCGCGATGTCGATCATCACCAACACCTTCACCGAGCCGCGCGAGCGCGCCCGCGCCATCGGCGTGTGGGCCGGGGTCGTCGGCATCAGCATGGCCGCGGGCCCGCTGGTCGGCGGGCTGCTCGTGGACTCCGTCGGCTGGCGCGCCATCTTCTGGATCAACGTCCCGGTCGGGGCGGCGGCGCTGGTGCTGACCGCGCTGTTCGTCCCCGAATCGCGCGCCGACCGTCCGCGCCGCGCCGACCCGCTCGGCCAGCTGCTGGTGATCGCCCTGTTCGGCGGGCTCACCTACGCGATCATCGAGGGCCCGATGCTCGGCTGGGACGCCCCGGTCATCATCGGCTGCGTCGTCCTGGCCGCGGCGTCGCTGGCCGGGTTCCTGGCCCACGCGCGCCGCCACCCCGAGCCCCTGATCGACCCGCGCTTCTTCCGCAGCGTCCCGTTCTCCGGCGCCACCGTGATCGCGGTGGCGGCGTTCGCCTCGCTGGGCGGATTTCTGTTCCTCAACACCCTCTACCTTCAGAACGTCCGGGGCCTGTCCGCCCTGGAAGCCGGGGTGTACCTGCTCCCGATGGCCGCCACGACCGGCGTCTTCGCACCGCTGTCGGGACGCCTGGTCGGCGCGCGCGGCCCCCGCCTGCCCCTCCAGCTCGCCGGGGCCTCGATGCTCACCGCCACCCTGCTGCTGGCCGCGTTCGACGCCGAGACCCGCGACCCGCTGCTGTTCACGTCCTACGTCCTGTTCGGCCTCGGATTCGGCATGCTCAACGCGCCCATCACCAACACCGCCGTGTCCGGGATGCCCCGGGAACAGGCCGGCGTGGCCGCCGCCGTCGCCTCCACCAGCCGCCAGCTCGGCCAGGCCCTCGGCGTCGCGGTCATCGGCGCCGTGATCACCGCGGGGCTCGCGCACACCTCGTTCGTGCACGCGGCCCGTCCGGCCTATTGGATCCTCGTCGGGTGCGGGGCGGCGATCCTCGTGCTCGGCACGCTCACGGCGGGACGGCGTCCCGCCCTCAAGGTGGGCTAGGAGGGGCGGTTGTGGCCCGCGTCGGCGTCCATCTGGGCCCAGTCCGCTTCCCAGAGGGCGTCGCGGTGGCGGTCGCAGTGGCGGCGGGCCAGGGCGTAGACCAGCAGGAGGGGCAGGCCGAGGACGATCACGGCGGCGCCGCCCGCGTAGGCGGCGTCGGTGACGGTGCGGGTGTGCGGGCGGGGACGGACGGCGGGCTCGCCGGTGCGGCGGTCGATCCAGATCGTCTTGCGGGCGCCGGTCTTGGCGTTCTTCCAGCTCGGCAGGGGGCCGACGCGGGTCCTGCCGTCGGGGCCCGGCCACGACGCCTGGACGGTCTCGTGGATGTAGCGGTCACCGGACGAGCCGGGACGGCCGTCGGCGACCACCGTGGCGACCGTGGGCTGACGGTTGGCCCGCTCGGAGTGCTCGGCGCGCAGGCCCGCGTCGTAGGCCCAACCCGAGCACCAGGCGGCCATTGGCGGCCCGGCCGCCAGCAGCACTAGCAGCAGGCCGGACGCGACCAGCCGCTGGACGCGGTCGACCGGCCGGCGCAGCGGGTTGCGTTCGAACCCGAGACGTCGCCACAGCCGGCGCGGTGCCGAGCCGGTCGCTCGGATGCCCGCTTTGCGCATTGTGGTCACCTCCCCGGGGAGCGTGCTCCCGGTAAGAGGCCTTAGCCGTCTTTCCCCAGGATATTCCTCACTTAGATGATCGGCACAGAGCAGGGGGCGCAAACACGGCGGATTTCCCGGGTGCCTGACCGCACGCGGCCAGGCACCCCGAGGTCACTCGGTGAGGGCGAGCAGCTCGTCGAAACCGCCCTGGATGCCCTTGGTGAGGACGTCCAGATCGGGCATGCCGTCGAAGTCGCCGGTGAGGCCGAAGTTCAGCTGGCCGCAGTAGGAGATGATCGCGGTCACGGCCCGGATGCCTCCGGCCAGCGGCACATAGGGGTGCAGTTCGAGCACGCGGCGTCCCATGACGTAGAGGGGGAAGTCCGGGCCTGGCACGTTCGTGGTCACCGTCTGGACGAGTTCCTGGCGCAGGCGGACCGGCAGGCGCGCCCCGAGTGACAGCAGCGCGGGCGCGACCGCCACGTCGGTGAGGCGGGTGAGCGTCTTGGTTCCGGCGGCCTGGTTGCTGCGCTTGACGTCGTCGGTCTGCTCGCGGACCAGGCGCAGGCGCTCCAGCGGGTCGGCCTCGCCCGCGGGGAGGTTGACGAAGACCGCGGCCACGCGGTTGTTGAGCTCGCCGCGCTCGTCGGTGGAGCGCACCGAGACCGGGACGGCGGTGCGCACGACGGTCTCGGGGGTCAGCTCGCCCCGGGCGCTCAGCACGTCGCGGTACCCGGCGGCGACGGCGGTGAGGATCACGTCGTTGACCGTCCCGCCCAGGGCCTTGCGGATCGTCTTGGCGTCGGCCAGCGGGATCTGCTGCCAGCACCAGCGCCGGTGCGGCCCGATCGGGCCGTTCAGCGATCCGGCGGTGGGCTGGGCGAACCGGGCGGTCGCGCGGGAGAGGCCGCGCGCGAAGTCGCCGAGCTGCCGGGCGTTGCGCACCACGCCCGCGCTGCGGGCCACGTCGTTGAACTGGCGCAGCGGGCTGATGACGGTGCGCTGGGCGGCGTCGACCAGCAGGTCGAGCGAGGACGGCTCGGGCTCGGGTTCCCACACCGGGAGCTCGCCCGGCGGTTCGTGGTCGGGCGTCAGGTCGAACATCACGGTGGCCAGGTCCATGCCGGCAACGCCGTCCACCAT
Organism: Spirillospora sp. CA-294931; assembly: GCF_050946795.1. Lineage (GTDB taxonomy): Bacteria > Actinomycetota > Actinomycetes > Streptosporangiales > Streptosporangiaceae > Spirillospora. The sequence continues at coordinate 6,330,571 of NZ_CP192006.1, read as the reverse complement.
GCAGTGGTGCACCTTGGCGATCATCGCCCAGCGGCCCTCGGTGAGGCCCTCGACCAGCCAGATCTCCCACAGCGGCTTGGCCGGGTCGAGGCGCTGCGCCAGGACGCGGCCCGCCAGGTTGCGCAGCTGCTCGTCGGTTCCGGGGGCCGGTATCGCGGTGTGCCGGACGTGGTACAGCACCTGGAAGTGCGGGTCGTCGGCCCATACGGGACGGCCGAGGTGCAGCGGCACCGAGCGGACGCGCTGGCGGTAGCGCGGGACCAGGGGGAGCTTGGCGACGACGTGCCTGACCAGGTCGCCGTAGGACGGGGCGGGCCCCTCGAACACGATGACCGAGGCCACATGGAGTGGGGTGTTCTCGTCCTCCAGGAGATAGAAGCTGGCGTCGAGTCCGCTCATGCGGTGCACGGCCTCACCCTCTCTTTTCACGTCGCGGGGGCTGATCATCACTCGGAGCGACAACGGTAGGCATTCCCTGTGACGCTCGTGTTAAGAACGTTCCAGGTGGGAGGAACGCGGCGGGACGCGCGTGGCCGCATCCGGCCATCCGCGCGGTCAGCCGTCGGCGAGCTTGCCCAGCTCGTCGAAGCCCGACCGGATGCCCGAGGCCAGTTCCGAAAGGTCGGGCATCCCGTCGAAGTCGCCGGTCAGGCCGAAGGTCAGCCGTCCCTCGTAGGAGAAGACCGCCACCCCGGCCCGCACGCCCAGGGCCAGCGGGACGAACGGGTAGAGCCCGGTCAGCCTGCGTCCGAGGACGTAGAGGGGGAAGTCGGGCCCGGGGACGTTGGTCACCACCGTCTGGACGAGCGGCTGCGCGTGGCCGAGCGCGTACCGCGAGCCCAGCGCCATCAGGGTGGGCGCGAACCCGGCGAGCTTGGCCAGGACCTCCCCGCCGGTGGCCTGGTGGGTGCGCTTGACGTCGTTCATCTGCTCGCGGATCTTGAAGAGCCGGCGGCGCGGGTCGTCCTCGCCGGCCGGAAGGTTGATCAGCACCCCCGACACCCGGTTGCCGATCTCGCCGCGCTCGTCGCGGGTCCGGACCGACACCGGAACCAGCGTCCGCACCCGGGTGCCGGGCGCCAGCTCGCCACGGGACGCGAGGACTTCGCGGAAGCCCGCCGTGACCGCCGCCAGGACGACGTCGTTGACCGTCCCGCCGAAGACCGCGCGGATCGCCCGGATCTCGTCGAGCCCGGCGTGCGTCCAGCACCAGCGGCGGTGCGGGCCGAGCGGGCCGTTCAACGACCCGGTGGTCGACCGGGCCAGCCGCGCGAGCGTGCGCGGCACCTCCGCGCCCGCCCCGCGCAGCGTGCGCGGGCGGGCCAGCCGCCGCGCCAGGCCGGGCAGCCCGCCCAGGTGCCGGAGCGGCTCGCCGATCGCGCCGCCGACCGAGGCGGCCAGCAGCTCCGCGCCGGACGGCGCGGGCTCGGGCGCGGGCAGCTCGGTGTGCTCGGGCGTCTCGTGCTCGGGGCCGAGATCGAACAGCGTGGTCATGAGGTCGACGCCGCCGACCCCGTCCACGACGCAGTGGTGCACCTTGGTGATCAGGGCCCAGCGCCCGCCCTCCAGGCCCTCGACCAGCCAGATCTCCCACAGCGGCTTGGCCGGGTCGAGGCGCTGCGACAGGATCCGTCCCGCCAGGTTGCGCAGCTGGTCGGGGAGACCCGGCGCGGGGACGGCGGTGTGCCTGACGTGGTACAGGATCGTGAAGTGCGGGTCGTCCACCCAGATCGGGCGGCCGAGGTGAAGTGGGACGGTCCTGACCCGCTGCCGGTAGCGCGGGACTTCGGGGAGCTTGGCGGCGACCGCCCGGACCACCTCCCCGTATGCCGGAGCCGGTCCCTCGAAGACCGTCACCGACGCGATGTGCAGCGGGGTGTTCGCCGACTCGGCGAAGTAGAAACCCGCGTCCAGGCCGTTCATCCGCTCCATGCCGCACCGTCCCGTCGTCAGCGTCCCGGGGGGCTTCCCGTCGAGCTTCCAGCTAATCGGACGGGGTGGCAATAAGCGGCTAGGCGGCCAGGTTCCGGTCGCGCCGCTTCTCCGCCGCGTCGGGGACGGTGTGCTCGCGGACGAACGCGCCCGCCTCGTGCAGCGCGGCCAGGCCCTCGGGCACCAGATCGGCGAAGATCTGGAAGACGTGCACCTGGCCCTCCCAGATCTGGAGCCGGCAGGGGACGCCCGCCTCACCCAGCCGCCGCGCCATCAGCTCGGAGTCGGGCAGCAGCATCTCGGTCGAGCCGACCTGGATCAGCACCGGCGGCAGCGCGGACAGGTCGCCGTTCACCGGCGAGGTCAACGGGTCGATCGGGACCGTGCCACCGGTGAGCAGCCGGGCCAGGCGCTCCACCCGCCGCGCGGGCAGGTACGCGTCCAGCCGGGCGTTCTCGTGGGCGAGCTTGGTGTCGTGGTCGAGATCGGTCAGCGGGGCGAGCGCCAGGATGGCGGCGGGGGAGGGGAGGCCCTCGTCCCGGGCCCGCATCGTGGCGGCGAAGGCCAGGAATCCGCCCGCCGAGTCGCCCGCGACCACGATGCGGCTCGCGTCGTACCCCTCGTCCAGCAGCCACCGGTACGCCTCGACGCAGTCGGCGAGGGAGGTCTCCAGCGGGGCCGAGGGAAGCTGCCGATAGGCCACCGAAAGGACCGGCGCGCCCGACGCGGCGGAAAGGCGGGCCACCATCCGGCGATGGGTCCGCAGCCCGCAGGAGAAGAAACCGCCGCCATGGAAATAGAGAATGGCGCGGTCGTCCGCCGAATGCGGCGCGCGGACCCATTCGGCCGGGAAGTCGTCGAACCTGACGCGTTCCACCTCGGCCCAGCGCGGGGTGGGGAGCGCGACGGGCGCGGCCAGATCGAGCGCGAACGCGGGACGCAACCCCCACAGGTTCAGCGGCCAGTAGGAGAGCACGGGATTGGCCGTGAGCCGCAGGCCACGGTCCGCCAGCCGGGCCCGCACCGTGGTGCCGGGCCGCCTCTCGATCACCGGGTCCATCAGCGACCTCCCCAGGGGCGCGGACCGCTGGTCCCGACCCGGACTGTTCTGACCGCCAGGTCAGTTCACATGTCCGTAACGTCGCATTCGCGTGATCACCGTGTCAAGGCCTCTTCGGGGGCCGGAGGTGACGGTTCGGTATCGTCGCCGCCGGACGTCACGGCGAGTGCCAGAAACGCTCCGATCAGGCACAATCCCGCCGTGATGAGAAAGATTTCCTGATACTCGGTGCGTAGCGCGTCCTGCACCTTTCCGGTATAAACCGTGAGCGCCTTCGCGAACTCCGCCTCGGACATCAGGAACGGCAGCGGCGCCTGGAGGTCGGCCGTCAGCGCGTGGAACCGGTAGAACCCCCACGCCGAGAGCGCCGAGATCCCCAGCAGCATCCCCATCATCCGCGCCACCACCACCGCGGCCGACGCGACCCCGTGCTGCGCCGCCGGGACGAACCGCAGCACCGCCGACGACACCGGAGCGATCACCAGGCCCAGCCCCAGCCCGGTGATGACCAGGTCGACGTCCATACGGGGGAGCGGCCCGTACGAGGCGTCCCCGAGGTCGGCGGGCCAGTTGGCGATCAGCACGTAACCCAGCGCCGCGATCGCCATCCCCGCCGCCATCGGCCACCGGTCGCCCACCCGGCGCGCGAGCATCCCGCCCAGCAGCGCCGCGACCGGCAACGCCACCAGGAACCGCGTCAGCATCAGCGCGCCCTCGAAGGTGTCCTTGTTCAGCAGCGTCTTGGCCATCAGGACGACGTCCACCAGCGTGACCATCAGCGCCGCGCCCGACAGCAGGCTCACCCCGAGCGTCGCCAGCAGCGGCCCCCGCCGCACGCCCGACAGATCGAGCAGCCGCGTCCGCGTCCTGACCTCCCACACGACGAACAGGGCCAGCACCACGACCCCGGCGCCGACCACCGGGAGCCCCCACGAGGGCAGCGCGGACTCGTCCGGCTCGGGGTTGTAGAGCCCCACGACCAGCAGGCCGAGCCCGGCCGCGAGCAGCAGCCCGCCCACGACGTCGACGCCCGGACGCACGCCCTTCGGCCGTCCACCCGGAACCGTGAAATGGACCGCCACCATCGCCGCCACGACCAGCGGCAGGTTCACCCAGAAGATCCAGCGCCAGTCGAGCATCGCCGCGATCCCCGCGCCGTACAGCGGCCCGAGCACGCTGCCCATCTCCTGCGCCGCGCCCACCGCGCCCAGCACCACGGGACGCTTGCGCTCGTCCCACAGATCCCCGGCCAGCGCCATCGTCACCGGAAGCAACGCGCCCCCGGCGAGGCCCTGGACGACCCGTCCACCGGTAAGCGTCGGCACGGTGTCGGCCACCGCGGTCACCGCAGACCCGACCGCGAAGACCACCAGGCAAACCTGAAGCAACGGCCGGCGCCCGAACCGGTCCGACAACTGCCCGATCAGCGGCATCGCCGCCACGTACCCGAGCAGGAACCCGGTCAGCACCGGCGTGACCCGCTCCAGCCGGTTGACCGGGATCTTCAGATCCTGGACGACCGTGACCAGGATCGTGGTGACGACATAGGCGTCCAGCGCGGCCAGCAACACCACCGTGCCGCCGACCCCGATCGCGACGCGGCGACGGTTCACTTCGGAGCGCTGATCTTGTACGGCGCGTCGAACTCGGTGAAGTCGATGATCACCGACCCCTTGTCGCCGCCGCCCGCCGGAGGCGGGATCTCGGCCTTCACCTTGACCAGCCGACTGTCGGCCTTGCTGATCCACACCTGCCCCGGCAGATCGGAGTCGATCCCGGGGATGAGCCCCCCGATGGCGTCCTTGGGCAACGTCGCCGACACCTTCTCGGCGTCCTTCCCGGCCACCTTCTCCGACCCCTGCGCCGCGGGCGCCTTGACCGTCGTCAGCAACTTGGCGATGCCCCGCTCCGGATCGAGCACCGCCGAGGTGTCGTACATCATCGACGCCGCCGCCTTCGGCAACGTCCGCCAGCCGCCCGTCACGGCCTTCAGATGGAAGTTGTTGCCCAGGGCCACGACCTTCATCTCCACGGCCTGCCCGGACTGCTCGATCGTCAGCGTCCCCTCGGCGTCACCGTTCCTGAGCAGCTTCAGATCGCCGCCCTTCACCATGATCGACGGCTTGCCCTCGGTCGCCAGCCGGAAGCTCACGCTCTGGACCTTGCCCATCGCCACCGACGCCCGCTGCAACGTCGCCTGCCCCTGCTGCTGCGCCTTCAGGTCCGAAGCCTTCCCCGACGACTTCTCGGGCTCGTCATCCCCACCGCACGCGGACACCACGACCAGCGCGAACACGGCGTGAACCGGCAACAACCAACGACCACGGAGCTTAGGCATAGCCGGACCCTACCGACCAGTCGCAAGCCAAGTCACTCGGTACCAGGTATGACATCCGCACCCCCCGCAGGGACGATGCGCCCCTTCTCGGTGGCCCGCCCCCAACCCCCGCCGCTAATATGGCTCGCGCCTTGACCCTTCCTATCCAGGGTCTTTCGGGGCGGTAGCTCAGCTGGTCAGAGCAGGGGACTCATAATCCTTTGGTCGCGGGTTCGAGTCCCGCCCGCCCCACGCGTCGGCGTCCTCTGTTCGCCGCTATTCGCGGCTTCCCGGGGCCGCGTTCCATGCTTGCCCGGGGGGACGACCCCCCGGAACCCCCCGATGCAGGGGCTCCGCCCCCGCACCCCCAAAGGCTTCGCCCTCGCTCCGCTCGGACAGCCCCTTGGGGGCTCCCGCCCCCACACCCCCAAGGTGGGGGGCTCCGCCCCCCACGCCCCCTCTGGGGCCTTCGCCCCTTGCCCCATCAAGGCCCTTCGCAAATGGTTGGGGTTTGGGGGAGGTGGGCGCAGAGGCGGCAGGTTTTGGAGGCGTTGGCCACCGCGGCGTGGGATATGGCGGTGAGGGCTCCGGCTGCGGCTATCAGGGGCCAGTTGGTCGTCAGGGCCGCTGTTAGGGCCAGGGCTATTGCGGTGATTCCCATGGTTATCGCCGCCGTGGTGCTGGTCCAGGCGACCAGGAGCGGGAAGCGGTCCCGGGTGGGGAGGCGGCGGGAGAGGGTGCCCGTGGCCGTGAAGGTGGTGGCGGCCATCAGGGCCGAGAGTGCGGTGAGGGTGATCAGGGGGATCGCCATGCCCGGGGCTGCCAGGTGAGTTAGGTAGGTGCAGGTGGTGAGGACTGGTACGGCTAGGGCCAAAGCCTGGGCCGTTTTGCGGGTTTGGGCGATTGTCAGTTCGCGTTGGCAGGTGGGGGTCAGGTCTTCGGGGGTGCCGAACTCTTCCAGGGCGCTCTTGGTGGCCTGGGTGTGGGTGGCGCCCTGGGTCTTGTGGGCTTCGACCGTGTCGGTGAGGCCCTCGCGGATGTCCTGGACGATTCGCGCCTTGGCCTTGGACGGGCCGTGCAGGGCGGAGGCCAGGGTCTCGGCGTAGGCGTCGATGGCGTTCATGTGGCTTCTCCGGGGTCGAGGATGGCGCCGATCACCGTGGTGAACTCGCGCCAGGCGCTGCGCTCGGTGGCCAGGCCGCGGCGGCCCGAGTCGGTGAGCTCGTAGCAGCGGCGTTCGCGCTGGCCCGTCGACGTCCGGCTGCTGCGCAGCAGGCCCAGGCGCTCCAGGCGGTTCAGGGCGGGATAGATGGTGCCCGTGCGGAGTTCCAGCGCGCCGCCGCTGCGTTCCTGGACGGCGGCGATGATCGCGTAGCCGTGCAGCGGCCCCGACTCCAGCACGGCCAGCAGCAGCCCGTCGAGGTGCCCACGTACCGCGTCTGCCCTCATGAGTGGACAGCCTACACAGAATTCCTGTAGACAGGAAATGCATTGGTAGCCAACTCATAGGAGGTCGTCGGTGGCCAAGGTGTTCCTGTCGTTGCACGTGCTCGCGGCGATCCTGATGATCGGGCCGATCGCCGTGGCGGCGTCGTTGTTTCCCAGGTATGCGAGGTCGGCGGACGGCGGGGCGGCCGTCCTGCATCGGATCTGCCGGGGGTACGCGTTCGCCGGGTTGGTGGTGCCGGTTTTCGGGCTGGCGACCGGGTCGGCGCTGGGGGTGCTCGGCGATCCGTGGCTGATCGCGTCGGTGATCCTGACGGCGCTGGCGGCCGGGGTGTTGGGGGCGGTGATCCTTCCCGGGCAGGCGCGGCTGCTGGAGACGGGGGACGGGGCGGCGCGGCTGGCGATGATGACCGGCGTCTTCAACCTGCTCTGGGCCGTCGTGGTGGTGCTGATGATCGTCCGTCCGGGGTCGACTACGGGAGCCTGACCGCGTTTGGTTAGGGCGGCGCTGTCATCGGGTGGTTCAGAGAGACGGCTCCAGGAAGATGCAGAAGGGGTGTCCGGCGGGGTCGGCGTAGACGCGCAGGGGCTCTTCGGGGTCGTCGGAGCGGTCGTGCAGCAGCCGGGCGCCCAGGTCCAGGGCGCGGTCGTGCTGGACGTCGAGCGCGGCCGTCGACTCCACGGTGAGGTCGAGATGCAATTGCTGCGGGACGGGGCCGTCCGGCCAGGTCGCCTCGGGCAGCGTGTCGACCTGCTGGAAGGCCAACTGGGGGCGGCCGGCGGCGTCGCAGAGCACGAGCCAGTCGCCGCCCGCCGGGTCGGGGCGCCCGGCTGGCGGCGGCTCGTGGCCCGGCCGGTAGCGCAGCCCCAGGAGCCGCCGGTAGAACTCGGCCAGCTGCCTGGCGTCCGTGGCGTCCAGAACGACCTGGCGGAAGTCGGGAAACTTATGTTCGCCCACGTCATCACCCCTGTTGTATGAGTCTGTCATGGCCCTGGTCACGGTCTATAGTTGCGTTTGATCGTTAAGAACGCCGAGATCGAGCAGAGGCGGCGCCGCACCATGCCCGAAGACTCTCCGTCCCAGCGCCGTCAGGTGTCGAAGCTCATCGACCCGTCGGTCCCGCATCCCGCCCGGATGTGGAACTACTGGCTCGGAGGCAAGGACCACTACCCGATCGACCGCGAGGCGGCCGGGCGCATCATGGCGGTCTACCCGGGAATCGTCGATGTCGCACGCGCCTCGCGTGAGTTCCTCGGACGGGTCGTCCGGCACCTGACCGACGACGTGGGCATCCGGCAGTTCCTCGACATCGGCACGGGCCTGCCGTCGGCCGACAACACCCACGAGGTCGCCCAGCGGGCCGCGCCCGAGTCGCGCATCGTCTACGTCGACAACGACCCGCTGGTGCTCGCGCACGCCCGCGCGCTGCTCACCAGCACGCCCGAGGGCGTCTGCGCCTACATCGAGGCCGACGTCCACGACCCCGAAACGATCTTGCGCGACGCCGCCGAGACCCTCGACTTCTCCCGTCCCATCGCGGTGGTGATGATGGGCGTGCTCGGCAACGTGCGCGACTACGACCGCGCCTGCGAGATCGTCCGCACGCTGATGGACGCGATGCCGTCCGGCAGCTATCTGGTGATCAACGACGGCACCGACACCAGCGAGGCGCGCGTGGCGGCCACCCAGCGGCACAACCAGCGCGGCTCCGCCCAGTACTACAACCGCAGCCCCGAGCAGCTCGCCGGTTACCTGGAGGGCCTGGAACTCCTCGAACCGGGGGTGGTGCCGACCCCCGCCTGGCGTCCCGAGAGCGATGCCGAGCCGCCGCGGCTGGACGCGTACTGCGGCGTTGCCCGCAAGTCCTGACGGCCGCTTACGATCAACTGCATGAGCGGTCTTTACGGCATTAGCGATCTTCATGTGGGTTTCGCCGAGAACCGGACCTTTGTCGAGAGCCTGCGTCCCGAGAAGGAGGACGACTGGCTGATCGTCGCCGGCGACGTGGCCGAGCGGTTCGCCGAGGTCGAGTGGGCCCTGCGCACGTTGAGCGGCCGCTTCGCCCAGGTGATCTGGGCCCCGGGCAACCACGAGCTGTGGACGCCCCGCGACGACCCGAACCGGTCGCGCGGCGAGGAGCGGTATCTGAACCTTGTCGAGATGTGCCGTGGCCTGGGCGTGCACACGCCGGAGGATCCCTATCCCATCTGGGAGGGCGAGGGCGGGCCGGTCGCCGTCGCCCCCTTGTTCGTCCTCTACGACTACACCTTCAGGCCCGAGGGCGCCTCCAACAAGAAGGAGGCGCTGGAGATCGCCTACGAGGCCGGGATCGTGTGCAGCGACGAGATGATGCTGCACCCGGACCCGTACCCGAGCCGCGAAGCCTGGTGTGACGCCCGTATCGCCTACACCGAGGCCCGCATGGCCGAACTGCCCCCGGGGACGCGGACGGTGCTGGTCAACCACTTCCCGCTGATCCGCGAACCGACCCGGGTGCTGTGGTACCCCGAGTTCGCGCAGTGGTGCGGCACCGAGCGGACGGCCGACTGGCACCGCAGGTTCAACGCGGTCTCCGTCGTGTACGGCCACCTGCACATCCCGCGGACGATCCACGACGAGGGCGTCCCGTTCGTGGAGGTGTCGGTCGGCTACCCGCGCGAGTGGCGCAAGCGCGGGGACGCCCCGACGGGCCCGCGTCCGATCCTGCCGCTGCCGGTGGGCTAGACGGCGATCGCGGTGACCACCAGCCCGTCCCGGGCGAGCCAGCGGCCGTGGACGGTGCCCGCCAGGGCCGCCGGGGGGCCGGCCTGGAGGATCGTGGCGGTGAACGTGCCGTCCCGGCCGAAGGTGACGCTGGCCTCCTCGAACCCCAGCCAGCGGCGGGCCAGCGGGAACCAGGTCTTGTAGATCGACTCCTTGGCGCTGAACAGCAGCCGGTCCCAATGGACGCCCGGCGGCAGCGCGGCCAGGCGGGGCAGCTCCTCGGCGCGGGCGATCTGGTCGAGCACGCCCTCGGGCAGCGGCCCGTCCGGCTCGGCGTCCAGCCCCAGGGAGATCAGGTCGGACGAGCGGGCGACCGCGGCCGCGCGGTAGCCCTCGCAGTGGGTCATGCTGCCGACGATGCCCGGCGGCCATCCCGGCGCCCCGCGCTCGCCCGGCAGGATCGGCACCGGATCGACGCCCAGCTTGCCCAGGGCCTGGCGCGCGCAGGCCCGCGCCGAGATGAAGTCGTTGCGCCGCTTGGCGACGGCGCGCGCGATCACCCGCTCCTCCTCGGGAAAGATCTCGGCGTCGAACAGCTCGTCGCCGAACGCCTCCGCCGTCATCGCCGAGCCGGGGAGTATCTCTTCGATCATGACCCGAGAGTACGGGGAGCGCGGCGGAATGATCTACGTGGACGGGGGCGGAGTGAGCCACGCGATCAGATGGTCGACGGCCCCCCGGGCGTGGTCCCCGCTCAGGGCGACCTCGGGAACCAGATCGGACGCGGCGCGGCGCAGCTCGATCCAGCCGAGGTAGGCGGCGTAGGCGGTGACGGCCTGGCGGCGGGCGGCTCCGGCGTCCAGCCCGAGCTCTGTGTAGATGCCGGTGAGGTAGTCGATGCGCAGCTCGGTGACCCGCCGCAGAACGGGTGCGACCGCCGGGTGGTCGGCGTGCGCGACGATCGCCGGTTCCAGGCCGAGGATGTCCTCCCGCCCGAGCGCGATGGTGAACAGGGCGGCCAGCCGGTCGCGGGGGTGGGGAACGGCGCCCAGTTCGGTGATGAACAGCGTGGTGCTCTCGGCGGCCCACTCCTCCATGGCCGCGCTCATCGCCTTCATCGGCCTGCACTTCGCCATCGCGATCGTGGGCTGGAGCACCTTCGGTGACATCGCCCGTGACGGCTTCTGGGACACCGTCCCCGGCAAGCCGCAACGCGAGCACGAGCTCTGGTACTTCCTCGCCGGGTTCGGCATGCTCGCGCTCGGCACGATGAGCAAGGCCATCGTGGACGCCACCGGCCGGATCCCCGCCCAACTCGGGTGGTACCTGCTGGCCGTGGGCGTCCCCTTGCAGATCCTGTTCCCGCTCTCGGGCGCCCCCGGGCTGATCCTGCTCGGGGTGCTCGCCCTGGTCGCGTCCCGTAAGGAGCCCGCGCTCACTCGATGACGAGCTTCGCCGCCTCTTCCCTGAGCCGGTCGAGCATCAGCCGGGCCGACGGCGTCAGCTCGCGCCCCGCGTGCAGCGTGACGCCGACCTGGCGCCTGACCGGCTCCAGGGGGACGGGCAGCGGGGCGATGTGGTCGTCGGTGCGCGCGACCAGGTCGGGCAATGTCGCGATCATGTCGGCGTCCCTGACCAGCGTGCGCACCGTCAGGACCGAGGTGCACTCGACCCTGTTGGCGGGCAGCGGCAGGCCCTCGGAGCGGAAGATCTGCTCCAGCTCCTGGCGCAGCGCCGTCTGCTCCAGCGGCAGCACCCACGGGTAGTCGAGCAGGTCGGCCAGGCACAGGCCCTCGCGGGCCCGGGCGGGATGGTCGACCCGCGCGACCAGCCGGACGGGCTCGCCGTAGAGGTTGATCTGCCGCAGCCCCGGCAGATCGTCGATCGGGTTCAGTCGGCCGAGGATCAGGTCGATCTCGCCGTCCAGCAGCCGCGGGACCTGCGCGTCGAAGGTCGCCTCCCGGACGATCACCGTGACGCCCGGCCTGGCCCGCTTGAGCGCCGCGATCGCCCGGGGAAGCAGCACGTTCGAACCGGCCAGCAGCGTCCCGACCGCGACCGTCCCGACCTCGCCGTCGGCCAGCCCGGCGATCCGGTCGCCCGCCCGGCGCAGCTCGGCCAGCACGGCCCGCGCGTGCTCGATGAACGCGTCCCCGAACAGCGTGGGGGTCACTCCGCGCGGCCCCCGGGTGAACAGCTCCACGCCCAGGATGTGCTCCACCTCCCGCAGGCTGCGCGTCACCGCCGGCTGCGCCAGCCGCAGGTGCTCGGCCGCGCGCAGCACGCTGCCCCGGTCGGCGATCTCCACCACCAGGACCAGGTGCCGCAGCTTCAGCCGCCCGCTGAGCAGGTCGACGGCGCGCATGGCCATCAGGCCGGGAACTCCGGGCGCCGCTTGGCCAGGAAGGCGCTCATCCCCTCCTGGGCCTCGGGCGTCTGGCTGGACGCCGCCATGACCTCCACGGCCAGGGCGTAGGCGTCGTGCTCGGGCCGGTCGAGCTGGGCGTACATGGTCTCCTTGCCCAGCGCCTTGCTCCGGGCGCTGCCCCGGGTCGCCCGTTCGAGCAGGTCGAGCGTGGCCTTCTCCAGCCGGTCGTCCGGCACGGCATAGTTGATCAGCCCCCACTCGGCGGCCGTGCGCGCGTCGATGACGTCCCCGGTGAGCGCCAGCTCCATCGCGCGCTTGCGTCCCACGTTGCGGGAGATCGCCACCATCGGCGTGTGGCAGAACCAGCCGCCCCTGCCGCCGGGCGCCGCGAACCCGGCGCTCTCGGCCGCCACGACCAGGTCGCAGCCGGCCACCAGCTGGCACCCGGCGGCCGTCGCCAGCGCGTGCACCCGCGCGATCACCACCTGCGGCGCCGACTGGATCGCGGCCATCAGGTCGGTGCAGGTCCGCAGCAGGCTCCGCACGTCGGCGTGGGACGCCCCGGCCATGTCGCCGAAGTCGTGCCCCGCCGAGAACACCGGCCCGTTGGCGGCCAGGATCACGCCGCGCGCGTCCGTGGCCGCCACCTCCTCGAAGGCCCCGGCGATCTCGACCAGGAACCCGCGCGACAGCGCGTTGCGCCGCCGCGGCCGGTTCAGCGTGATGGTGGTGAAGGGGCCGTCGCGCTCGACCAGGACATCGCTCATGAACGTGACGCTACGTCAGGACCGTTCGGGGTGAGAACCCGCCCGGGATGTCCGACCCCCGTCGTACCGTGGGCAGGTACCCGCGATGCGCCGAGGGGGTCCGGCATGAAGCTGCTCACCGCCACCAATGCCAGCCAGGGTTTCCGAGACAACGACTTCGACTGGTGCGTCGAGGGCGAGCTGGTCAACATCGGCGCCGTCTGCGACCGCGACTCCGGCGACCCGGACGGCGGTTGCGGCTGCGCCCGCGCGTTCGCCGGCCTCAACTCGCACCGCGCCACCACCACCGCGATGGTCCGCGAGGTCCCCGGCTTCACCGACGCCGACTATGTCGAGGCCATCCGTTCCAGCCTCGAACAGCAGGGCTGCGATCCCTCCTACGCCGAGCACGAGGCCGCCCTGCTGCGCTGCCTGGTCCGCGACTGGCCGGTGGGGGTGATCGTCGAGCGCCGCCTCAATGAGATCGTGGTCAGACAGCCGGCCCGTCCGGATCGTCCCTGACAAGGAGGTAGGCGCGTGCTCGTCGCATTCTCGGTGACCCCGCTCGGCGTGGGCGAAGAGGTCGGAGAGGCCGTGGCGGAGGCCGTCCGCGTCGTCCGCGCCAGCGGCCTGCCCAACCGCACCGACGCCATGTTCACCACGATCGAGGGCGACTGGGACGAGGTCATGGCCGTCGTCAAGGAGGCCACCGAAGCCGTCGCCGCCCTGGCCCCCCGCGTCGGCCTGGTCCTCAAGGCCGACCTGCGCCCCGGCGTCACCAATGCCCTCACCACCAAAATCGAATCCGTGGAACGACACCTCGCCTCCGACACCCCCTAACCCCGCCCCCGCACACACGCCCCGCCACCTCCCTTCCGCGCCACCGCGCGCCGCCCCGTAAGCGCTGCGTTCCGCGCCCGCGCTACGGCGTGTGCCTGGGCGCCCCGGTACGCACCACCGCGTCGCGCCCACGCCGCAGCTCGCCTTCGTACGGGGCACGGGCTTGCGCGCGTTGTCGCGGTGCACGCCCCGCTTGGCGCCCATGCCGCGGCTCTCGTGTTCGCGGTGCTGGCTTCGGGGTGAGGGGGGCGTTCTGCCGGGGTCAGGTTTCGGTCAGCCAGTGGTGGATCTGGGCGTCGGTTGGGGGGATCAGGCAGGCGAGGGCCTCTTCGGTGGAGGTGCAGAGAGGGATGCGCTCGTGCATCCCCAGGATGCGGAACATCTTGGCGGTGAAGGGGCGGAGGCCGACGACGGCCAGTCCGGCGCCGTGTTCGGCGCTGTGGGCCGCGGCTATGGCGATGGCGCGCATTCCGGCGGCGTCGATGAACGCGACGCCCGCCAGGTCGAGTACCAGCGGGCGGCCCCGGGCCAGATCGCGCAGGCGGTGCTGGACGGCGGGGGCGTGGCGGCGGTCGAGTTCGCCGGTCAGCAGGACGGTGGTGTACCGCTCCGCGTCGACGACGACCATGGTGGCGGCGGTGTCCGGCATGGGCGACCTCGGGTCGGGGCTCAGGTAACACAGAATCATTGCGCGAACACGGAAGGTTGCCAAGCCTTTTGGGAAAGTCGTCCATGGTCGGTTGGTCAGCCCTCGGTGCGGATCAGGCAGGCTCCGACACCGCCGGTGCCGCCTCGGGAGAAGGCGCGCAGGCGTTGGGTGGCGTTGCCGTGGTCGCCGGGCTTGGTCCAGGGGGTTCGGTCGCCGATCACCTGGAAGGCGTTGACGATCTCCTGCTCGTCGCCGTCCTCGAACCTCAGCGTCCCGTCGGCGGCGGCGCCGTAGAGCACGGCGCCCGCCAGGCAGTCGGCCTGGAGCTCCCCGGCCGCCGAGACCAGATCGCGCCGCAGGCGGCTCTGGATCGCGTGGCCCCACTCGTGGGCGATCACCATGTAGACCCAGGCGTCGCCGCGCGCGTAGCCGGTGCGCATGAGGCTGACGTCCCAGGCCACGTAGTCGGCGGCCGGGCAGTAGACCGCGTTGTTCTTGGCCAGGGGCTGGTCGCCGCAGCGGGGGCGGGACGACCTGTCGTTGCCGTCGTACAGCCCCACGACCCGAGGCGGACGGTACCGGCCGGTGAAGTGGCGTCCCCAGTTCGCGCGCCAATAGGCGTCGACGACCGACTGGGCGGTGCGCAGGTCCTCGCGGAACTCCGCGGTGTCGCGCGAGGTGAGGTCGGCGGTGCGGGCGGGCCGGGTGGGGGAGGGCCGCGGTCGCTCGGTCGTCGCCTCCGCGAGCTTCTCGCGCGGGTCGAGGTCGCAGGCGGCGCCGGCGACCGGCAGGCAGGCGAGGACGAGGGCGGCCAGGAACCGCTTCCGTGTGCGCGTAGCCGTCATGCCCGGAGGTACGCACGCGGGCCCCCGAACGCATCAGCTGGCGAGTGCGGTGAGCGTTCTGTAATGGCGGGGCAACCCTCCGATGACCCTGAAGTTACCTTGGGCATGAGTCAGGGCCGAGCTTTTTGCAGAGTCTGGAAAGAGTTGTTCGCCCTGATAGATCCCCTAACAGGGAGGATTCGGAGTATTGCCATACGCAGTCAGTTAAATCAGCAAGTTCTCCATCTTGTGGGGGTGTGCCGGTCTGAACACGATTCACCTGACCCAAGCGCGTCTACCGGGACGCGCTTGCGATCGATGGAGGCACAGTGAGGATGCGACCCACCACCATCCACCCCGCCACTGTCACGAGCGCGGCGGTGGCCGCGATGGCCGCCATGGCCCTCGCCACGCCCGCCCAGGCGGCTCCGGCGGCGCCCGCTGACACGGGCTCCCTGGCGGCCAGGCTGGCCGACCAGCTCGGTGCGCGCAGTGCCGGTTCCTACGTGAGCGGCGGCAAGCTCGTCGTCACGGTGTCGGACGCGGACGCGGCGGCGCAGGTCCGCCGGGCCGGCGCCGTCCCCAAGTCCGTCGCGCGCAGCGGCGCGGCCCTGAGCAAGGTCACCGCCGACCTCGGCCGGACGGCCAGGATCGTCGGCACGGCCTGGGCCGTCGACGCCGCGACCAACCAGGTCGTGGTCTCCTACGACGAGACCGTGACCGGCAAGAAACTGGCCAAGGTGCGGTCCGCGGCCGCCAGGCACGGCGGCGCCGTGCGCCTGGAGAAGCTGTCCGGGACGCTCAGCAAGCGCATCGCCGGCGGCCAGGCCATCTACGGCGGCGGCTCGCGCTGCTCGCTCGGCTTCAACGTCCGCAGCGGGACCACGTACTACTTCCTGACCGCGGGCCACTGCACGAACATCGCGTCCACCTGGTCGCAGTCGGGTGGCACCGTGCTCGGCAGCCGTTCCGGGTCCAGCTTCCCCGGGAACGACTACGGCATCGTCCGCTACACCAACACGTCGGTGTCCAAGCCCGGCACCGTCTACCTCTACGGGAGCGGCTCGCAGGACATCACCAGCGCGGGCGACGCCTACGTCGGCCAGTCCGTGCGCCGCAGCGGCAGCACCACCGGTGTCCGCAGCGGCTCGGTGACCGGTCTCAACGCCACCGTCAACTACGCCGAAGGCTCCGTCTACGGCATGATCCGCACCAACGTGTGCGCCGAGGGCGGCGACAGCGGCGGCTCCCTGTTCGCGGGCACCACGGCGCTCGGCCTGACCTCGGGCGGCAGCGGCAACTGCTCGTCCGGCGGGACCACGTTCTTCCAGCCCGTCAAGGAGGCCCTCAGCCGCTACGGCGTGAGCGTCTACTAGCCGCCTGACCCAAGAGGCCCCCGGGACGTCTTCCGGGGGCCTCTGCTTGGCGTCCAAGCTCCGTGGTTCGAGGGGGACTCCGGAGCGGCGCTCACCAGCGGCCGATGAGCCTCGTGGCCCGCTTGTCGGTGGACGTGGGGCCGTGGGAGTGCAGGGCCACCGGCGTCCGCGACGCCTCTTCCACGGTTCCAACGGGGTCGATCAGCGGTTCGTAGACGGGCCTGGCCGTCAGCAGCCTTTGTGTCAGGTCGGACTGGTGGCCGAGGTCGTGGGCCGGGCCCGGCTCCAGGCGCCCGTCCATCTCGTAGTCGGTGCAGGCCATGAGGTCGCGGCGCGCCTCGGCGACGTCCAGGTGGGTCAGGGCCAGAGCGTCGGCCCCGCCGGACGCCCGCAGGGCGTACTTGAGCGCCACCAGGTCGAGGTGGCCGACCCTGAACACCCCCTGCCACGGGCCCCGGCCGTTGTGGCGGTCGGGCAGGTCGGACGTGAGCGCCGGGTCTTCGGTGACGAACGGCCCCGGGCCGTGGCGCGTGGCGTAGGCGCGCAGGACGCCGAGACGTGCGCCGCCCTCGCCCGCCTCGGCCAGCAGCGTCTCGGCGTTCGCGAACGTCGTGGTCGACCAGGTCGTATACGGGTGGAAGCCATGCCACTCGTCCAGCAGGACGCCCTGGGCCCCTTCGAACACAACGTTCCCCTGGTGCAGGACCCCGGCGAGGTAGTCGCCGTCGACCACGCGCACCCGCTCCCCGAATGCGAGGAAGGCGTCCAGGCATGCCTCGACCTCGGGGACGGAAGGGCCGCCGGGGAAACTCGCCAGATACCAGTCGCGGACGGCTCCCAGCCGCTGCCGGAGCCGCGCGGGGGACAGGCAGTCCCCGACCCGGGGAGCGGCGTCGTTCCAGAGCGCGTACGCGGCGGTCTCACCGATGCCCATCCCGCAGGAGCCGTGCCGGGCCGCCCCCCGCGCGGCCTCGCGCGCGCGGTTGGCGGCCTGGTGGTAGGGCGTGGTGAGCAGCGCGTCGTGGTCGGCCGTCAGCCGGTCGAGGGCGTCGCGCACGCCGAGCGCCGCCAGATGCGCGGCCTCGGCGGCCAGCGCCAGCGGATCGACGAGCGTGAACCGCGACAGGTGCGTCCGGACCCCCGGGGTGAAGGTCCCGGAACCGAACTGCGCGAAGGTGTGGTGCCGTCCGTCCGGCGTGACGACGTTGTGCGCCGCCTGCGCCCCTCCGTTGAAGCGCGCCACGGTGTGGACCGGCTCCGGCCCCCGCGAGCAGAGCCAGTCCACCACCGTTCCCTTGCCGGCGTCCCCGAAGCCGAGGTCGACCACGATCACGTGCCCCATGGCGGGCCCCGCCTACAGACGCGTGGTGCCGGACGACGCCGACCCCAGGTCCGGGGGAGCCGACGAGGTCGTGACCGGCGCCCGCGAGGCGTCCAGCCTGGCCAGGGCCCGCGAGACCGAGGGACGCGCGTCGGAGCCGACCTCGTCCAGGTGCTCGAGGCCCTCGTCGAGGTCGATGGCGTCCTCGCCCAGCCCGACGGTCAGCGCGATGGTCTCGCATGTCGCGTTGAGGTCGTCCAGGTAGAGCACGTTCTGGCCGAGCAGGCCGTTCCAGAAGTCCTTCAGCTTGCGGCTCCCGGCGTGGTGCGCGCCCTCGGGGATGATGAAGTAGACGTCGTAGCGCCGCTGGAGTTCGCGGACGATCTCCTCGGCCGGGACGTCCTCGTCCAGTTCGGCCCCGATGATCGAGCGCACCTGGTGACGGCTCACCTTCGGGTAGGCCAGCTCGTCGCCGATCATGAACAGGTAGCCGCGCCTGCCCCGTTTGTCGAAGCAGTCGATCGCGGTGTGCCGCGCCATGAAGTACATGGCCAGCTCGTACGACTCGCGCATCTGGCCCCCGCCGCCGCCCTCCAGCAGGACGCGCCCGAGGTCGTCGTCCATCCGGTTGTCGGCCTCGAACTGGCCGATCTGCAGCGGGGCCCGGTCGCAGGTGGCGTCGCCGACGGCGCCGAACAGGATGTGCGGGTGCTCGACGTAGCCCTTGCGCAGCAGCAGCCCGAGCAGGTCGGGCAGCTTGGACTGGAGCGTCCTGGGGACCGTCCCCATCGACCCGGTGACGTCGAACAGCACGGCGATCGCCAGCGATTCGGGGTGGTCGTCGGAGTCGCGGCTCTCGCGGAAGGTCACGCCCTTCGGGTCGAGCGAGGGGTGGGTGGAGGTCGCGCCTGCGTCGCTGTAGGCGAAGGCGCTGGCTCCGGTGGACGCCCTGTAGTTCTGGGCGGCGTCGTACACGTTGGTGGACCAGTGTCCGCTTCCCATTGGTCTCTCTCCTTGTCTAGGGCTTGTGGGGGGTGGAGGGCGGCATGCGGAACGGGCGGAAGCGGCGGCGGCCGTAGAGGCGTTCGAGCAGCTCGTCGAACTCGCCCAGCAGCCGCCAGGCGTCCCCGGGACGCCGGTTCTGCGACGCCAGGCGGCAGCCCTTGGCGAACATCCGCATCGGCTTGGGCGCCCTGTCACCCATGAGGTCGGTCATGCACTGGGTGGCCATGTAGAGGTCGGTGGCGCCGCTGGCGGTCTGCCGGGCGGGGACCTCGGGCGGGTACCGGTCGGCGTAGCGGTCGATCATCGCGGGCACCCGTCCGCTGGAGTCGACGTGCGCGTAGCAGCCCGGCACCGAGTAGCACCAGTCGACCAGGACCAGCCCGTGCTCGCCCGGGTGGACGAGCACATGGTCGGGCAGCACCGCCCCGTGCAGGACGCCCGCGCGGTGGGCGAAGCCCAGTGCGACCAGCAGGCGGCGCCACATCCAGGCCGCGTCCCGGGGGTCGATCCCACCGGGGTAGGCCGCGCGCACCTCGGTGAGGCTGACGAAGCCGTCCAGCCTCTCCAGGGCGTTGGTCTGGCGCTGCTTGCCGGTGGCCGTGTCGCGGTGCCGGAACGACTCGACCAGGCGAGGGACGTAGGGGACGAACCGGTCGTCGCCGTCCTTGGGCAGCTGGCGCAGCGCGACGGCCTCCCGTTCGAGCAGATCGCTGTCGGCCGGGTCGCGGGGCATCTTGATGAGTACGTCGCGGCCGCCGTCGTAGGAGGCGCCGTAGAGGTCGGCGAGGTCGCCCTGCGCGGCGCGCGCGCCCAGGCTGTAGGTGTGGCGCTTGGTCGCCAGCGTGGTGGAGTCCGCGCGGTTGTAGGTGCGCCACAGCTCGTTCAGCCGGGTGAAGGCGTCGCGGGTGCGGCCCCCGGTGGCGTCCGGGTGGACGAGCCGGGCCAGCCGCCGGTACATCCGGGCGGCCTCGGCGGTGTCCCGGCCGAACAGGTCGGCGGGCGTGCGGACCCGGTCCATCCGGGCCAGCGCCTCGTCGAGGTCGAGGTGCAGTGTGCTCATCGGATCTCTTCCTCCCGGCTGGGCCGGAGCAGGGCGGGGTGCAGGAGGCGGGCGTCGCCCGCGCGGTAGAGCTTGGGACGGGGGCCACCGCGGCGGCCGCCCCGATCGGACGTCGTCCCGGTGCTCTCCACGAACCCGGGGACCGACAGGACCTTGCGATGGAAGTTGCCCGCGTGCAGTTCCTCGCCCCAGACCGCCTCGTAGACGGCACGCAGTTCGGGGACCGTGAATTCGGGGGCGCAGAAGGCCGTGGCGAGCGGGGTGTACTCCAGCTTGGAGCGCGCCCGCTCCAGCCCGTCGGTGAGGATCCGCGCGTGGTCGAAGGCGAGCCTGCGCGTCGTCCCGGGGGACTGGTCGCCGGCCTCGGTGAGGCCGAGGGCCTCGATCGCGACCCAGTCGGCGTCGGCGGCGTCGCCGCCCGCCTCGGGGTCGGGGAGTTCGGGGGCGAAGGCCAGATAGGCCACGGAGATGATCCGCATACGGGGGTCGCGTCCCGGGGTGCCGTAGGTGCCGAGCTGCTCCAGGTGGATGCGGTCCATGGCCCCGGACTTGGCGCTGAGGCCGGTCTCCTCGGCGAGTTCGCGGACGGCCGCGTCCGGGAGGTCCTCGGCGTCCCTGACCCCCCGGACGAAACCGCCGGGCAGTGCCCACATCCCCGCGAACGGGGCCCCGCCGCGCCGGACGAGCAAGACGTGCAGGCCGCCGTCGCGGATGGTGAGCGAGACGACGTCGACCGTCACGGCGACCGGGTCGAAGGCCCGGGGGTCGTAGGCGGCCAGGAAGTCGCTCTCGTCCCGCTGCGGTTCCGGCGTCATCGCGTTCTTCTCCTTGAGAGACAGTCTCAGATTGAGTTCAACTCGAATTGAGAAGAACATACCCCGGACCGGGACGATTCGTCCAGCCGATGAGGCACACGAACGAGCGCCGCCTCCCCTGACCAGGGGAGGCGGCGCTCGGATGGATCGGATCAGCGGCGGTGGCGGCCCGGCGGAACCGGCGGCTCGGGCTCCTCGCCCGGCCACGGGCCGCTCTGGCGCGGGTCCGACGGATACTGGCCCGTCTGGCGCGGGTCGGACGGGTACTGGCCCGTCTGGCTCGGTTGCGGACCCGTCTGACGCGGCGGTTGCCCCGGGGGATAGGGCGGCTGGGGGCCGCTCTGGTACGGATCGTTCTGGTGCGGGCCACTGTCGAAGGGCCTCGGCCGGAAGGGGCCGCTGTCCCCGGGGCCGCGCTGCCCCGGAACCGGGGTCGCGCCGCTATGGTGCGCCGGGTACTGGCCGGTCTGCCGTCCGCCGCTCGGGTGGTACCCGGGTGGCAGTTCGGTGTTCGGGCTCCGGTTGAGCAGGTACGGGTCGCGGCGGAAGGCCCCGGTCGAGCTGGGGTCGCCCCCGATCGGCGCGGTCATCGGCTGCGAGGCGGACGGCGGCGGGGCCATCTGCCCGGGCGTCCGGCGCGGTGGCGCGGGCTCGCTCAGCAGGAGCCGCATCTGGCTGCGGCGGCGGCCGTACGCCAGGTAGATCAGGACGCCCGCGAGCATCCAGATCAGGAAATAACCCCAGGTCTGGACCTTCAGGTTCAGCATCAGCCACCCGGTGGCCAGGATCGTCACGATCGCCGTGAACGGCGCCACCGGGACGCGGAACGGCCGGTGCAGGTCGGGACGGTCCTTGCGCAGCGCGAGCACGGCGGCCGACACGAACAGGAACGCGAACAGCGTCCCGATCACGACCATCTGCTCCAGCGTCAGCACGTCGATGGTCTGCGACATGATCACCGCGGCCGCTCCGGCGACGAGCGTCGCGCGCGAGGGCACCTTGTACCGGCTCATCTGGGCGATCGGGCGGGGGAGGAGCCCGTCGCGGGCCATCGAGAACACCACACGGGTGAGGCTCACCATCACCACGAGGATGACGGTGGTCAGCGCGATCACCACGCCGACGTCGATGACCTTGCGCATGGAGTCGGCGCCGACCATCGCGAACGCGTTGGTGATGGCGGGCTGGGCCGGATCGAGGTTCTTGTAGGACGCCATGCCGAGCATGGCCACCGCGACACCGATGTAGAGGACGATCGCGATGCCGAGGCTGGCGAGCATGCCGCGCGGGACCTTGCGCGGAGCGTCGTCGGTCTCCTCGGACGCCGTGGCGATCAGGTCGAACCCGATGTAGGCGAACGCGATCGCGGGCGCGGCGGCGAAGATGCCCCACACGCCGAACACCTGGGGCGAACTGCCGGTGAACGCGCCCATGATGGCGTCCAGCACCGTCCGTCCCTCGGTGCCCGAGGCGGCCTGCGCGGGCGGGACGAACGGCTTGAGGTTCCCCATGTCGAAGAACTTCAGTCCCGTCGCGATCACCAGCCCGATCACGATCAGCTTGGCCAGCACCATGAACCACAGCGAGCGCAGGCTGACCTTGCTCCCGGTGGCGAGCATGATGATGATCAGCACCAGGATGCTCAGGGCGAAGATGTCGAAGCCCTTGGGCTGCCCGATGATCCCCGCCACGCTCTCGGGGACCTTCACGTTGAAGTCGCTGAGCATCTGCGCGGTGAACAGCGACCACCCCCGCGCCACGACCGAGGCCGCCAGCAGCAGTTCGAGGATGAGCGACCAGCCGACCACCCAGGCCCAGACCTCGCCGAAGGCGACATAGCTGAACGAGTAGGCGCTGCCCGCGACCGGAATGATCGAGGAGAGCTCGGCATAGGCCAGCGCGGCGAGCATGCAGACGACGCCCGCGATCACGAAAGAAATGATCACCGCGGGACCGGCGCTGGTGGTGGCCTGCGATCCGGCGATCTTGAAAATGCCGGAACCGATCATGACTCCGAGGCCGAGCACCACGAGATCGCGGGTCCGGTAGACCACGCGCAAACGGTGCCGCCCGCCATAGAGCCGGCCTGTCGCCTGCTCCACCGGCAGGCGACGGAACATGTTGTTACGCATGCGGATTTCCCAGGTCATAGGTGTCCCCCAAGGCCTGAACCCGCGCCGCTGTTCGCGAGACAGAGCTGTTGAAGTCCCTTAGAGTTCACTATCCCGGGGGTGAGATTCAATGATTTCCGGCGTATTGATGCCTTCTCGGTACCTTGTCCGGCCATTACGATCGCCCAGCGAAGTGGTCCGCTCACGTACAGCGAACCGCGATCGGGTTGCACCGGTCCACGAGAAGCGCCCGGCAATTGCTCACGCATTCACCTCCGCAATTATCAAATAATCACCGGACGGGCACGCGGCACGGCGGGTTATCCACAGGCGGGCGACAGCGGTGGCGCCGGAGGGAGATCGATGGCACCGTGAGGTCGCCGGGTTTCGCAGGAGGTTCCGTGTCACTGAGCACCATCGCCCGAGTTCTTCGTCGCCGCACGGCCCTGGCCGCCGGCGCGACCGTCGCGCTGTCGCTGGTCGCGCCCGTCACGGCCCAGGCCGCCCCCGCCGCGGCGCCGCCACCGTCCAAGCAGCCGGTGGCCACCGGGTACGGGGGCGCCGTCGCCACGGTCGACCCGGACGCCAGCGCCACCGCCATCGAGGTGCTCAGGCGCGGCGGCAACGCGATGGACGCCGCCGTGGCCGCCGGTGCCACCCTCGGGGTCACCGAACCGTACGTCGCCGCGATCGGCGGTGGCGGCTACCTGACCTACTACGATGCCAAGAAGCGCCGCGTCCACGCCATCGACGGCCGCGAGACCGCGCCCGCGGCCATGCGCGAGAACTCCTTCGTCGACCCCGCCACGGGCAAGGCCATCCCGTTCGACCAGGCCGTCACCAGCGGCCTCAGCGTCGGCACCCCCGGCACGGTCGCCCAGTGGGACCGCGGCCTGCGCCGGTTCGGCACCCGCGACCTGGGCACGCTGCTCAAGCCCGCGATCCGGGTCGCCGAGAAGGGCTTCGTCATCGACGGGGAGTTCCGCGAGCAGACGGCGGTGAACGAGGCCCGGTTCCGCGACATCGCCCCGACCCGCGACCTGTTCCTGCCCGGCGGCAAGCTGCCCGAGATCGGCTCGGTCTTCCGCAACCCCGACCTGGCCCGCACCTACCGCGAGCTCGGGCGGCACGGCGCCGACTGGTTCTACGACGGCGCGCTGGCCAAGGAGATCGTCCAGACGGTCAACAAGCCGCCGGTCGTCCCCGGTGCCACCCGCAACGTGCGTCCCGGCCTCCTGAAGAACGACGACCTCGACGACTACCGCGCGCTGTCCAAGGACCCCACCCGCGTCTCCTACCGGGGCCTCGACGTCTACGGCATGCCGCCCTCCTCCTCGGGCGGCACCACGGTCGGTGGGGCGCTGAACATCCTCGCCAACTTCAAGCTCGACCCGAACGACCCGGTCAAGGCGCTGCACTACTACCTGGAGGCGTCCAAGCTCGCCTACGCCGACCGGGGACGCTACGTCGGCGACCCCGCCAAGGTCGACGTCCCGACCCGCGAGCTGCTCTCGCGCGGCTTCGCCCGCGAACGCGCCTGCCAGATCAGGCCCGACCGCGCCGCCACGGCCCCCGTCACCCCCGGCAGCCCGGACGGCCGGTACGACCCGTGCGTCCCGCCGGGCCGCTCGTCGCAGGCCCTGACGTTCGAGGGGCCACAGACCACGCACCTCTCAGTGGCCGACAAATGGGGCAATGTCGCGTCCTATACGTTGTCCATCGAGCAGTTCGGCGGCAGCGGCATCACCGTCCCCGGGCGCGGCTTCATCCTCAACAACCAGCTGACCGACTTCACGCTCCAGCCCCCGGCGCCCGGCGCGACCCCCGACCCCAACCTGCCCGGGCCGGGCAAGCGGCCGCGCAGCAGCATGTCGCCGACGATCGTCCTGAAGGACGGCCGCCCGGTGCTGGCGCTGGGCACCCCCGGCGGCTCGACGATCATCACCACCGTCCTGCAGACCCTGGTCAACCGCATCGACCTGGGCATGAGCCTGCCCCGAGCACTCGCGGCACCGCGCGCCACCCAGCGCAACACCCCGCAGGTCTTCGCCGAGGAAGCGTTCATCCAGCGCTACGGCAAGGCCCTCGCGGCCAGGGGGCACCGCCTCGAACTGTTCCCCGGCCCACCACGCGGCGTGATCGGCGCCGCCGCGGGCCTGGAGATCCTGCGCCCAGGGCTCGTCCAGGCGGTCGCCGAGCCCACCCGGCGCGGCGGCGGCAGCGCCCAGGTCGTCCATCCGCTCAGATGAGCCCGCACTGGCGCGACTACGATCACCTCAAGGGGGAAGGAGTCGTGCCATGGCGCGGGCTTATGTTCAGGTGACGACCACGACGGACTCCAGACTGGAGGCCGCCGAGCTGGCCAGGTCCGCGGTGGAAGAGCGCCTGGCGGCCTGCGCGCAACTCGTCGGCCCCGTCGCCAGCACCTACTGGTGGGAGGGCGAGATCGAGTCGGCCGAGGAGTGGATGGTCGTCTTCAAGACCACCGCCGACCGCTTCGACGAGCTCGCCTCCCTCATCACCGAGGGCCACTCCTACGACACCCCAGAGATCATCGCCACCAACGTCGTCGCCGGAAGCATGGACTACCTGGCCTGGGTAGCCGAACAAACCGAACCCGCCGAAGACGAAGCCGTAGACGACGCCGCCCCCGACTAACCACCGCCCCCAAGCAGTTCCCCCCAATCCCCGTCCCCAAAGCACGCCCCCTCCAGCACACCCCGCCCAACCGGGACGGCCCCCGCCCTGAGCGGCTCACCATCCCGGAATCACCACCAGCAACATCCGAAGCACCGCCCGCCCGGCGTGGCTCGCCCACCCACCAAGGACGCCACCGCGCCCCGCCCACCCTGCCGGGGCGGCCCCGGGCCTGAGCGGTGGTTCACCGATTCCGAGATCACCACCAGCAACGTCGCGGCCGAAGCATGGCCTGTCCGGCGTGGGTCGCCCAGCCGCCGAGGAGGCCGCCGTGCCCCGCCCGACCTGCCGGGGGGTCCCGGGCCTGAGCAGTGGTTCACCATCCTGGGATCTCCACCAGCAGCGTCGTTCCCGAAGCATGACTATCTGGCATGGGCTGCCGAACCCGCCAAGGACGACGCAGTCGACGCCGCTGCCGCCCCGATCAACCGCCGGAGCCGGGCCTGAGCGGTTCACCATCATCGGAATCATCGCCAGCCAGGTACTTTCCGGAGCACGGTCTATCTGCATCGGCCTGCCGAGGACGAGGCCGCACCGCTGACTGCCTGACCGGTGTGACGCCCGGCCGTCTTGGGAATAAGTCATGGGTTACTCAGGAGGTGGCGGTGGACGAAGACTACGGACTGTTCGGACCGGGCTCGGTGACGTGGCGGGTGATGGGCGAACCCGTGCTCATCGTCGGCGGCGTCCGCGCGCTGCTGCTCCAGGCGCTGCACCCCTACGCGATGTGGGGGACGTCCCAGAACTCCGAGCTCATGAACCCCGACGCCGCCTGGGCCCGTCTGGGCCGCACCGTCGAGTTCGTGCGCGTGCGCACCTGGGGCACCACGGCCGAGGTCGACCGCGTCGGCCGCCGCGTCCGCAAGCTGCACTCCAAGCTGCGCGGCACCGACCCCCGCACGGGCGAGACCTTCCCCGTCGACGACCCCGAATACCTGCTCTGGGTGCACATGGGCGAGGTCGACTCCTACCTCGACGTCGCCCGCCGCTCGGGCGTCCCGCTGACCCGCGCCGACACCGACCGCTTCGTCGACGAGCAGCGCCGCTCGGCCGCCGTGGTGGGCCTGGACCCGTCCGCCGTCCCCGCCTCGGTCGCCGAGCTGAAGGACTACTACGCCCAAATGCGCCCGAAAATCTGGGCCTGCAAAGAGGCGCGCGAGGGCCTGTTGCGCATGTTCAACCCCAACGTCCCCCGCAACCTCCTCCCGCTGAAGCTGGCGGCCCCCGGCGTTGGCGTGCTGGTGGTCTCCACGCTCCCACGCTGGGCCCGCCGCATGTACGGCCTGCCCGGCCTCCCCACCTCCGACCTGGCCGCCACCCTCACCCTCAAGGGCCTCTACCGCACCACCCGAGTGATCCCCGAGCGCTACCGCTACGGCCCGGACGCACAAAGAGCCCACCGCCTAACCCGCCAACACCAAGTAACCCCCGCCGCCTAACCCTCCACGACCAGAGCCATTCACCACCCCCACCCACTCTCCACGCACCCACCCACCCGCGCATCACCACCCCCGCCACTTCCCAAGCCTCCACGGCCCCGCCGAACCCCCACCTCCCCACCCAAGCCACCTGGTCCAAGCCCACTCGTCCGTCCCCACCCCGTGTCAACCCCGCGCCCCGCGCCCGAGGCGTGCCCCGCGCCTCGCGCCTCGCACCCGCAGCGTGCCCCGTGCCCGCAGCGTGCCCCGTGCCCGCGCCGTGCACCCCGCGCCGTGCACCGTGCGTTCTGCGCCGCTAACCTCGGCCGCCTGGCTTCCGGACGGGCTACTCCGCCTCCACCCCGGCTGTCTACGCAACCATCCGCCCCTGCCACATCACCGGCCCCGCCGTGCGCCGTATTGTGCGCCTCGCGCCCTCGCGCCGCCGCGCCCTCGCACCGCCGCGCCTCGCGCCGTCGCCCCCCCGCGCCGTGCGCCCCGCCCGCCCCGCATCGCGCGCTTCCGCCTCGCGTCGCGCGTCCCCGCGTTGCGCACCCCGCCTCGCGCCCGCGCCCCGTGCGCCCCGCCCGCCCCCGTGGCGCGTTCCCGCCTCGCGCCCCAGCGCCCCGCGCCCGGCTCCCGCCTCCCGCGCCGGTGTCTCGCGCCTCGCCCCCCGCGCAGCGCCCCGCCTCCTGCGCCCCGCCCCTGCCTCCGCGCCGCGTATCCCGCCCCGCGTCGCGCGTCCCCGCGCCGTGCGTCCCGCCCGCCCCCGCGTCGCGCGTTCTCGCCTCGCGCCCCAGCGTCCTGCGTCCCGGCTCCCGCCTCCCGCGCCGTGGCTACCGCGCTGTGTGCCGTGCGCCCAGCGCCGTCCCACCGCGCCGTAGGTTCCAGCCCCCGGGTTCCGCGTCGCCGCGCCGTGCGTCGCCGCGCCTCGCGCCGTCGCGTCCCCGCGCCGTGCGCCCCCCCGCCCCGCATCGCGCGCTCCCGCCTCGCGTTCCGCGTCGCGCGCTCCACGTCGCGCGTCCCCGCGTTGCGCACCCCGCCTCGCGCCCCAGCGCCCCGCGCCCCGGCTCCCGCCTCCTGCGCCCCGCCTTCCGCGCCCCGGCCTCCGCGCCGCGTGTCCTGCGCCGCAGCTCCCGCGCCGTGTGCCGTGCGCCGCCGCGCCTCGCGCCCTCGTACCGCCGCGCCTCGCGCCGCCGTGTCCCCGCGTCGTGCGCCCCGCCGCCCTGCATCGCGCGCTCCCGCCTCGCGTCCCCGCCTTGCGCACTCCGCCTCGCGCCCGCGCCCCCGCCCCGCCCGCCCCCGAGTCGCGCGTTCCTGCCTCGCGCCCAGCGTCCCGGCCTTCGCGCCGCGTGTCCTGCGCCGCGTGCCGTGCGCCCAGCGCCGTCCCACCGTGCCGTAGGTTCCGCCCCGTTTTTCGCGCCCCGCGGTCCGCGTTCCGCGGCGTGCGCCCAGCGTTCCGCGCCAGCTAGCCTCGGCCCCTGGCTTTCCGGGCGGAGTTGCCCGGCCTCGACACCGGCTGTTCACCCAGCTATCCGTTCGCGCCACATCACTGGCCCCGCTGCTTCGCGAATCTTCGCAGCCCGTTAGGCCATTCCGTCTCCCCGTCCGGCGCCTCGATCCACGTCTGCTCGTCCGTCCAGCCCCGCCTGCCGTGCCTCGCGCTGTGCGTTGTGCGCCCCGATTTCGCCCCCGACGCTCGGCGTCCGGCGCAGTGTGTCGCGTTCCGCATCCCCTTGAGCCTCGCGTCCCGGGCCGTGCCCCGCGCCCCGCGCCGCGCCCCGTGACCTCGTCCCTCGGCCTTCCGGGCGGAGCTGCTCTGCCTCGACGTCAGCTGTTCACATTCATCTGCTCGCGCCACATCACTGACTGGCCGCTTCGCGAGCCTTCGCGGCCACGTTGGGCCGTTCCGCCTCCCCCCAGGCGGCCCGATCCACGCCCGCTCGTCCGTCCAGCTCCGCGTGATGTGCCCCGCGCTGTGCGTTGTGCGCGCCGGTTCCGTGCACAGCGCCGTGCGCCCGCGTCCCGCCTCGGCCCCGCGCCTCGGCCCCGTGCCGCGCCCCCGCGCCGTGCGCCCGCGCCCCGCCTCGGGTCCCGGGCCGCGGCCTCGCGCCCCGCATGCCGCGTCCCGCGCCGTGCGCCCAGCGCGTGGCTTCGCGCCGTGCGTCCCGCTGCCGTGTTCCGCGACCAACGGCCCGCGTTCTGCGCCGTGCGCTGTGCCTTCGCGCTGTCCACTCGAAGTCCCGCGTTCGGCGCCGTGTGCCGTACCTCCCGCGCCGTGCGTCCCGCGCCCCGCGCTGTGCGTCCCGCGCCCCGCGCTGTGCGTCCCGCGCCCCGCGCTGTGCGTCCCGCCTCCGGGCCCCGCATGCCGCGTCCCGCGCCGTGCGTCCCGCGCCGTGCGTTCCGCTGCCGTGTTCCGCGACCAACGGCCCGCGTTCTGCGCCGTGCGCCCCGCGCTGTGCGCCTCACTCCCCGCGTCGCGCGCTCCATGTCCCGCGCCGTGTGCCGTGTGCCGTGGCTCCGCGTCGCAGGTCCGCGCCTTGCGTTGTGTTCCGCGGCCGCCGTTTTTTAAGACTTCGCGGCCCGTCGAACTCCGGCTTGCCGTTGAGGGGGCGGGGCCCGCGCTTGGGCGTCTGTTCGCCCCATGCTGTTCAGCCTTGCGCTCGGCGTCAGCTGACCGGGGTGATCGGCCATCCGTCTCTCGCCTTCGCGGGCACGTCTCTGCGCCAGGTGGGTTTGGCCGTCTGGGTTTCTGTGCGGAGCTATTCCGGGGCGGGGTGAGGTGTGCTGAAGCGCTTTCTCTGCCGGTGGTGGTCGATAGGGGCGTCGGGTGAAACTTGCAAATTTCGGACATGCCTGTGTGTGTGCAGGACGGCGATCGGGTGCTGGTGATCGATCCGGGCGTCTTCTCCGAGGGGGATGTTGCGTTGTCCGGTGCTACGGCCGTGCTTGTTTCGCACGAGCATGCTGATCACATTGACGTGGATGCTCTTAAGGCGGCCTGGGCGCGTGATCCGGCGTTGACTGTGTACACGCATGCGGGGCTGGCCGGGGGCGGTCGCGGTTGCCGCGGGGGAGACCTTCAGTGCCGGTGGCTTCAGCGTGAAAGCTGTTGGTGGTGAGCAAGCCGAGGTTATCGACGGCCTTCCCGGCTGTCCGAACCTTGGGTTTCTCGTGGACGGCCTTTATCACCCGGGGGATTCCTTCTTCGTGCCCTCCGAAGAGGTCGAGACCCTGCTGGTTCCGGCGTCGGGTCCCTGGGTGAAGATCGGTGAGGCCATCACCTTCGTGCGGGGGGTGCGGCCCGCTCGGGCGTTTCCGATCCACGACATTCAGCTCAGCAGGATCGGTCTGGAGTACTTCGACGAGTGGCTGGAAGAGGAGGCCGAGTACGCCCGGATCCCGGCGGGCGCATCCGTTGACCTTTAGCCGCGGCGCATCAGGCGGCCTACGGCGGCCATGAGTTCGGTGGACATGGCTTCGGACTTGCCTTCTTCGGCGCCTTCGGCGACGCAGTGGCGGACGTGGCCGTCCAGGAGGCCCAGGGCGACCTTGTCGAGGGCGGCCTGGATGGCGCTGATCTGGGTGAGCACGTCGATGCAGTAGCGGTCGTCCTCGACCATGCGTTCGATGCCGCGGACCTGGCCCTCGATGCGGCGCAGGCGGGTCTGGAGCTGGTCCTTGGTGGCGGTGTAGCCGCGGGTGGGCGTCTCGCTGGCCATCGTCGTCCTCGCAATCGTCTGGGGGCGCCGTCACCCCCAGGGGGTATTTTACCCTCTCGACGGCGGGACGTTCCAGGCGGTGATCACCGGTCGGTCGTGCTCGGTTCCGAGCGTGGACAGGGTACCGGTGTCCAGGGCGAACAGGCGTCCCGCTTTGGGCTCCAGGCCGAGCCAGCGGGCGGTCAGGACGCGCAGGACGTGGCCGTGGGCGACGAGGGCGACGTCGCCCTCGTCCAGGAGTGGACGGACGCGGGACAGGACGGCGTCCACCCGTGACCCCACGGTCTCCACGGACTCGCCCGGGTGGTCGGCGTCGCCGGGCACCACGCCGTCGTCCCACAGGTAGAAGCCGGGACGGTCTTCTCGGATCTCGGCGCTGGAGATGCCCTCGTAGCCGCCGTAGTCCCATTCCCACAGGTCGGGGTCGACGGCGTCGACGGTCAGCCCGGCGAGTTCGGCCGTGCGGCGGGCGCGCTCGGCGGGGCTGCTGAGGACGCGGACGAACGCGCGCCCGCCGACCACGGGCTTGAGCGACCGGGCCTGCTCCTCACCGCGCTCGGTGAGCGGCAGGTCGGTCCGGCCCGTGTGCCGGCGGGCGCGGCTCCACTCGGTCTCGCCGTGTCGCAGGATGATCAGTTCCCCCATGGGACACACCCTACGACGTCCGGTCAGGCCAGGACGGTGGCGAGGGAGCTGTGCGGGAGGTCGTGGGCCTCGGCAACGGGGCCGTAGACGACGTTGCCGTCGAAGGTGTTGAGGCCGGCGGCCAGGGCGGCGTCGTCGCGGAGGGCCTGGTGCCAGCCCTTGTCGGCGATGGCCACGGCGTACGGGAGCGTGACGTTGGTGAGGGCGTAGGTGGAGGTGTTGGGGACCGAGCCCGGCATGTTGGCCACGCAGTAGAAGACCGACTCGTGGACCTTGTAGGTCGGGTCGGCGTGGGTGGTGGGGCGGGAGTCCTCGAAGCAGCCGCCCTGGTCGATGGCGATGTCGACGAGGACGGAGCCGGGCTTCATCTGCGAGACCAGGTGGTTGGAGACCAGGGTCGGGGCCTTGGCGCCGGGGATCAGCACCGCGCCGATCACCAGGTCGGCGGCCTTGACCTCCTGCTCCAGCGTGTAGGAGTTGGAGACCAGGGTCTTCAGCCGGCCCTGGTAGATCGCGTCGATCTGGCGGAGCCGGTCGACGTTGACGTCCAGGATCGTGACCTCGGCGCCCATGCCGACCGCGATCTGCGCCGCGTTGAGGCCGGAGACGCCGCCGCCGATCACCACGACCTTGGCCGGGGCGACCCCCGGGACGCCGCCCGGCAGCACGCCGCGGCCGCCGTTGGAGCGCATCAGGTTGTAGGCGCCGACCTGCGGGGCCAGGCGCCCGGCCACCTCGGACATCGGGGCCAGGAGGGGGAGGGCGCCGTTGGGCAGCTGGACGGTCTCGTACGCGATCGCGGTCACACCGGCGTTCAGCAGCGCGTCGGTGCACGCGCGGGACGCGGCCAGGTGCAGGTAGGTGAACAGGGTCTGGTCCTGGCGCATCCGGTGGTACTCGTCGGCGATGGGCTCCTTGACCTTCAGGATCAGGTCGCCCTCGGCCCAGACGGCGTCGGGGCCGTCCAGGATCTTGGCGCCGGCGGCCGTGAAGTCGTCGTCCGGGATCGCCGAACCCAGGCCCGCGCCGACCTCCACGAACACCTCGTGCCCGTGCCGGGTCAGCTCGTGCACCCCGGCGGGGGTGATGGCGATCCGGTATTCGTGGTTCTTGATTTCGCGCGGCACGCCGATCTTCACGGTGTCCTCCGTCAACGCTGACCAGGATGTACGCCTCAAGAGTGCGGGGTGCGGAGGGCCGGCGACCACGTCCAGTCTGTAAAGGCATTCCCCGATATCCTGACACCGCGTAACGGCTAGGGGCGGCGCGGAGGCAGCCATTCGTCGGCTATGGCCACCGTGAGCTGCTCCAGCAGCGGTCCGGCGTGCCGGACGCAGCGCGCGGCGTCCGGCTCGATGTCGGTGAGCGCGTAGGCCGCCTGGACGCGCGCCCGGCGCAGCTGCTCGCCGGTCAGGCCCCGGCGGCCGGCCACCGCGACGACCGGAACCCCCGCTCGGGCGGCCGCCCTGGCCACTCCGACGGGTGCGCGGCCGCGCAGGGTTCTGGCGTCCAGTGAGCCTTCCCCGGTGACCACGAGTCGTGCGCCTCGGGCTTTGTCGGCGAAGCCGAGCAGGTCGAGCATCAGGCCGAGCCCCGGCTCGATCGAGGCGCCCAGGAACGCCAGCGCGGCGAACCCCACCCCGCCCGCGGCCCCGGCGCCCGGACGGTCGCGGGCGTTGGTGCGCGCCGCCGCCTCGGCCAGGTCGGCCCAGCGCCGCAGGCCCGCGTCCAGCATCCTGGCCTCGTCGCGCCCGGCGCCCCGCCGGGCCGCGTGGGCGGCGGTCGCGCCGTTGCGGCCCAGCAGCGGGCTGGACGAGTCGCCCGTGGAGTCGCCCGCCAGGACGATCCGTACCCCGGAGACGTCGGGCAGCCCGCGCAGGTCGAGCGCGTGCAGGGAGCGCAGCGCGGCTCCGCCCGGCGGGAGGTCCTTGCCGAGGGCGTCGAGCAGCCGGCCGCCGAGCCCCTGGACGAGCCCCGCGCCGCCGTCGGCGCAGGCGGCGCCGCCCACGCCCAGCACGATCTTGCGCGCGCCCATCCGCAGCGCGTGGGCCAGCAGCTGCCCGGTCCCGAGGCTGGTCGCGGTGAGCGGCTGGGCCCGTCCCCCCGGGAGCCGCCGCAGACCGGACGCCTCAGCGAGCTCCACGACCGCCGCCTGGCCGTTCAGGGCCATCGTCGCGGCGACGGGACGTCCCGTGGGACCCGACACCTCCACCTCGACCCGGCGCCAGCCCGCGGCGATCGCCGCCTCGGCGGTGCCGTCGCCGCCGTCGGAGACCGGCAGCTCGATCACCCGCAGCCCGGGACGCGCCCGGCGCAGGCCCGTCGCCAGGTGCTGGGCGACCTCGGTTCCGGTGAGCGACCCCTTGAACCGGTCCGGCGCGAGCAGCACATGGCCGCCCTGGAGCGGATCGAGGGGTGAGTCCGCGGACGCCACAGGCACGCCTTTCACGCCGGGAGGTAAGGCCTTACCTCCTGCTTACGTCATGACGGCACTATTTGACACCCAGAACCTTGTGCCAGGGTTTCAAATGGCGTGATGCACTCGGTGTTGACGGCGCGGTCAGCTTCCCCTGTAGGTGGAGTAGCCGTAGGGACTCAGCAGCAGCGGCACGTGATGATGCTCGGCGGCGTCCGCCACGACGAAGACGATCATCACTTCCGGGTAGAAGGACGGCCTTCCCGCGAAGTAGTGGCCGGTGCCGAACCTGAGGCGGTAGGTGCCCGGCTCGTCCGCCGAGGGCGCCCGCCAGCGGCCGTCGGCGTCGGTGGCTCCCTCACCCAGGGGCTGCCAGGTCGTTCCGTCGTACCGGTCCAGCCGGACGGGCACCTCGGCGGCCGGGCGCCCCAGTCCGGTGTCGAGGACATGGGTGGACACTGTCATGATCCCAGTAGACCAGTGATCCGCGATAGGAATGGGGTGCCGGACGGGCGGCCGCCCGGGTCGTCCTGCGATAACAGCGCGGCACACAGAGCAGATCGAGTAGATTTCTTCCCTCGCGTCCCGTCGGGCGCGGTCGGTGAGAGAGAACCCCGTAGGCGGTGGTCACACGATGGATCGGGAGACGCTCGGGCAGCGGATCCGGGCCCTGCGCATCAGACAGGGCGTCAGCCAGGCCCAGCTCGCTTTTCCTGAGCTGTCCGACAGTTACATCTCTCTGATCGAGAGCGACAAGCGGATTCCGGCGCCCAGCGTCATCGACCTGCTGGCCGCCAAGCTGAACTGCTCGGCGACCTACCTGGTCAGCGGGGTCAAGGAAGACGTCGTCGACGAGCTGCGGATGACGCTCGACTACGCCGAGATCGCGCTGGCCAACGGTGCCGCCGCCGAGGCGCGCGCCCGCTTCGCCGAGGTGCTGGCCAGCGCCGACGCCGTCGCGCTCCCGGACATGATGCACCAGGCCCGCTGGGGCCACGCGCTGGCGCTGGAGGCCGCGGGCGAGCTCGAAGAGGCGATCGCCGGGCTGCGCGCGCTCACCGACCAGGCCTCGGCCGAGGCCGACCTCGAACACTGGGCCAAGGTCCACGTCGCGCTCAGCCGCTGCCTGCGCGAGCGCGGCGACATCAGCGCCGGGGTCGAGGTGGCCGAGAACGCGCTGCGCCACCTCATCGCCTCGGGCGCCGACTCCACCGACGCGGCCGTGCTGCTGGGCGCCACGCTGCTCGCGGCGTTCATCGAGCGCGGCGACCTGGTCCGCGCGCGCCAGCTCGCGGCCCAGCTCGTCCAGCGGGCCGAGCGCATCGGCGGCGCCCGCGCCAAGATGACCGCCTACTGGGAGGCCGCCTACGTCGCCGAGATCTGCGGCGACTACGAGAACGGCGTCACGCTGGCCGAGCGGGCGCTGATGCTGGCCGGCGACGAGGACGACCCCCGCCACATCGGCCGGCTGCGCATCATCTACGCCGGGCTGCTGATGCGGGCGCGTCCCGACCAGGCCGAGAACGCCCGCGAGCTGCTGAGCCGGGTGCGCCGCGAGATCAACGCCAGCTCCGCCGGCGAGATCGACGTCGCCTGGTGCCTCACCGAGCTGGCCCGCGCCGACATCGCGCTGGGCCGCGCCGCCGAGGCCGTCACGCTCACCGACGAGGCCCTCGACCTGCTGGGCGACGCGCCCCGCCGCGCGACCGCCTGGGCGCTGACCGTCCAGGGCGAGGCGTGTGTGCGGCTCGGCCGCCGCGAGCGGGCGATCGAGGTCCTCACCCGCGCCGCCGACCATCTGCGGGAGATGGAGTCCTCACGCGACGCCGCGCAGGCGTGGTTCGACCTGGCCGAGCTGCTCGGCGAGACCGGCGCCCCCGAAGAGCCCCGCCTGACCGCCTACCGCCGCGCGTTGACCTGCGCGGGGGTCTGACACCGCCGCACGACGACCCGACGGAGAGCCCGACCGCATGTTCGGAATCGTGAGGCCGTGCAGGCATGTCCTGTGCGGGCACCTGTTCGACGACTGGCTGGCCCATCTGTGCGGGCTGTGCCTGACCCTGCGGGCCGAGCATGGCCAGCTGGCACGGATGGTCACCAACTACGACGGCCTGCTGGTCTCGGTGCTGGTGGAGGGGCAGACGCCCGACCTGTCGCCGCGCCGCAAGGCGGGGGCGTGCGCGCTGCGCGGGATGCGGCGGGCCGACGTCGTCGACGCGCGGGCCGAGGGCGCCAGGCTCGCCGCCGCGACCTCGCTGCTGCTGGCGGCGGGCAAGACCCGCGACCATCTCGCCGACGGCGACGGCCCCTACGCCCGGCGCCTGGTCGCCTCGGCCGCCGGACGCGTCGCCGAGCGCTGGGACGGCGCGGGCGGGCGCACCAGCGGCCGCATCGGGTTCGACCCCTCGGTGCTGCGGGACGCCGTGGCCCGCCAGCCCCTGCTGGAGGCCGAGCCCGGCATCGGGCTGCTCGACCTCACCGAGCCCGCCGAGACGGGCGTGGCGGCGGTCTTCGCGCACACCGCCGTCCTGGCGCGCAAGGAGCACAACGCCGAGACGCTCGCCGAGGCCGGACGCCTGTTCGGCCGGCTGGCCCATCTGCTCGACGCGGTCGAGGACGTCCACACCGACCTGGCCTCGGGCGCCTTCAACCCGCTGATCGCCACCGGCACCGGCCCGGCGGAGGCACGGCGGCTGTGCGACGACGCCGTCCAGGGCATCCGGCTCGCCCTCGACGACCTCGACCTGGAGAACCGGGCCCTGGTGCGGATCCTGCTCGAGCGCGAGCTGCGCCGCTCGGTCGACCAGATCTTCGCACCCCATCCCGGCGGCCAGTCCCTGCGCCAACCCCACGGCCATCACCCGCACGGCCACCAGCCGCCGTACCCGCCCGGTCAGCAGCCGCACGGGCACCAACCTCAGCAGCCGCACGGGTACAACCCGCAGCACTACCCGCCTCAGGGGCCGAACCTGCAGAAAGGTGGTGGCGGCGACTGGGGTCAGCCGCCCGGGGGCGGCGGCTTTGGGGGCGGTGGCGGCTACGGCTACCCCGACGGACGTCCCAGGCGGCCCGGCCTGCCCATCCCGTGCTTCACCGGAACCCTGGTCTGCTTCACCTGCGGCATCTACCAGCCCAAGTGGTCCAAGCACCGGCGCAAGTCGTGCTCGGACCGGTGCTGGTGCACGCGTCACTGCGACAGCAGTTGCGACTGCAACTGCTGTGAGTGCTGCGACTGTTCGCCGTGACCCGGTTGTACTCGACCCGGAACCTCCGCACGGGCCCGGCTCAGTAGGCTGGGGGAGCCTCCGAACCGAATGGAGAACCCGGCCTTCCATGTTCACCCTCACGTCCCGCCCGCTCGTCCGGCGGGGAGCTTCCGCGGCGTTCGTCGCGCTCCTGGCCACGCTCCTGCTGGCCTGCGCCTGGACGGTCGGCGTCGGTCCGGCCGAAGGCGGCGCGGCGGCGCGGGCCGGGGCGGTCTCCGGTAGCACGCCGTCACCCGACGGCCTGGTCCGGACGGCGCCCGCCGGAACACCCCAGACGATCACGCTCAGGGCGACCGCGGGCACCCGTGCCGAGAAGGGCTCCGGCTCGGGCACGGCGAAGATCGTCATGATCGTGGTCGGTGTGCTGGTCGGCGTCGGGATCGGCCTGGGGATCGTGTACCGCGCCAAGCGCAAGCACGGGCCGGGCTCCGGGCTGTGAACGGCGGCAGCCTGCGCGTCGCGCGCGTCGGGGCGGTGGCCCTGGCCGCGTCGGTGACGACCATGGTCGTCGGGCTCGTCGTGGGCGGGGCCGTCGCCGAGAAGGTCACGCCGCTGCTGGGCGACCCCGGTCCGGTGACCCGCTGGGGCCTGCCGCTGTCGCGCCTGGCCATGGACCTGTCCGCGGTGGTGACCGTCGGCGCCCTGATCGCTGCCACGCTGCTGCTGCCGCTGGAGGGCGGCAAGTCGGGCAAGGGCGGCCCGCGCCTGTCGTCCGACGCCCTCACCTACCTGCGCGCCGCCTCCTGGACGGCGGCGGCCTGGGCCGCGGCCGCCGCGGCCAACCTGGTGTTCACCGTCGCCGACGTCACGGCCCAGCCCGTGCTCGACGTGCTGACCGGCAACGAGCTCAGCGGCTACGTCGGGACGCTCCCGCAGGGCACCGCGCTGATGCTGGTCGTGCTGCTCAGCGTGGTGGTCGCGCTGCTGGCCCGCACGAGCACCACCCCCGCCGCCGCGTTCGGGCTGCTGGCCATGGCCGTGGTCGCGCTGCTCCCGCCGCCGCTGACCGGGCACTCGGCCTCGGCCGCCAACCACTCCGCCGCCACGACCGGCACCGCCCTGCACGTGGTGGCCATCGCCCCGTGGGTCGGCGGGCTGCTCCTGCTCGGGGTGCACGCCCTGTCGGGCGCCGGGAAGCTCGACGTCATGGCCGACCGGTTCAGCCGGATGGCGCTGTGGTGCTACATCGCCGTCGGCGCCAGCGGCTTCGTCAACGTGATCGTCCGGCTGCCCGACCCGAACGAGCTGCTGAGCACCGACTACGGACGGCTCGCGCTCGGCAAGGTCGTGTTCTTCGCGCTGCTGGGCTGGTTCGGCTGGTGGCACCGGGGACGCACGCTGCCCGCGCTGGCCGCGCGCAAGCCCGGGGCGTTCACCCGCCTGGCCAGCGTGGAGGCGGCCGTCATGGCCGCGACGATGGGCCTGGCCGTGGCCCTGTCGAGGACGGCGCCGCCCGCGCCCGTCGCCGAGGCCAACCCGGTCAAGGACCTCATCGGCTACGACATGCCGCCCGCGCTGACCCCGGCCCGCCTGGCCACCCTGTGGCAGTTCGACCTGTTCTTCGCCACGGTCGTCGTGGCGCTCGGGGCCCTGTACCTCGGCGGCGTCGTGCGGCTGCGGCGGCGGGGCGACTCCTGGCCGCTCGGACGGACCGTCTCCTGGTGCGTCGGGCTGCTCACAATCGTGATCGCCACCCAGAGCGGCATCGCCAAGTACGCGCCGGTCCTGTTCAGCGTCCACATGGTCGAGCACATGGTGCTCAACATGCTGGCGCCGATCTTCCTGGTGGTCGGCGCGCCCGTCACGCTGGCGCTGCGCGCGTTCAAGCCCGCCAAGATCCGCGGCGACCGGGGGCCGCGCGAGTGGCTGACCGCCGCCCTGCACAGCAGGTTCACGGCGTTCGTCGCGCATCCCGCCGTGGCGACGG
Source organism: Spirillospora sp. CA-294931 (assembly GCF_050946795.1). Classification (GTDB taxonomy): domain Bacteria; phylum Actinomycetota; class Actinomycetes; order Streptosporangiales; family Streptosporangiaceae; genus Spirillospora. The sequence continues at coordinate 6,291,906 of NZ_CP192006.1, read as the reverse complement.
TGATCTTCGTGGCGAGCACGTTCGTGCTCTATTTCACGCCGCTGTTCGAGAAGGCGATGCGCAACCATCTCGGGCACATCGCGATGACGGCGCACTTCCTGCTGGCCGGGTCGCTGTTCTTCTGGGTGCTGCTCGGCGTCGACCCGGCGCCGAAGAAGCTGCCCTACCCCGGGCGCGTCCTGCTCCTGTTCGTCACGATGCCGTTCCACGCGTTCTTCGGCATCGCGCTGATGAACCTCGGCGAGCCGCTGGCCCGCGCCTGGTACCAGGCGGTCGACCCGTCCTGGGGCACCTCCACGCTGAAGGACCAGCACACCGGCGGCGCGATCGCCTGGGGCTTCGGCGAGATCCCGACGTTCATCGTGCTGACCTTCCTGGCGTTCCAGTGGTTCTTCGCCGACCAGCGCCAGGCCAAGCGCGACGACCGCAAGGCCGACCGCGCCGCCGCCGGAGGCGGGGGCGGCGAGGACGAGCTGGCCACCTACAACGCGCGCCTGGCCAAGCTGGCCGAGAAGGACCGCCGCGACCGGACGTGACCGGCGCGGCGTCCCCCGAGCGGGGGAGTGGCGCGGCGCGCTGATCTGCGATTATCGAGGCGTGATGCGCGTAGTCCGGCTGCTGGCCCACCGGACCACCTGGCGGCGGTGGTCCTATCTGGTGGTGGGCGGCGCCCTGCTCATGCCGTACTGGTTCCTGAGCATGGTCGTGGTGGGGCTGATCCCCCTGCCGGGAGACCTGAAGAGCCTGGTGGGCGTCCCCCTGATCTTCCTGCTGCCGCTGCCCGCGACGTTCCTCACCGGGCTGGTCGGGCCGGTGCGGCTGCTGGAGGGGACGGCGGCCAAGGAACTGCTCGCGGGGCCCAGCTCGGCGCTGGCGCCCGCCCCCTCGCACTCCGGCGAGACCCGTTTCCGCACCGGCGTCTGGTTCTCGCTGCACCTGCACGTGGGGGTGATCCTCAGCGCGTTCAGCCTGGCGGTCCCGCCCATGGCCGTGGTGCTGCTGCTGTTCCCGTTCGTCGGGTTCGGCCTGGGCACCGAGGCGGAGAAGAGCCCCTTCTACGACTGGAAGCACAGCGACTACGTGTGGCTGGCGCCGTTCGCCGGGCTCACGCTGCTGTTCGTCCTGGTCGCGCTGATCATCATCGCCGGGATGACGCTGTCGTCCCTCGGGCCGCGGCTGCTCGGCCCTTCGGCCGCCGAGAAGCTGTCTGCGGCCGAGGCGCGGGCGCTCCGGCTGGCCGAGCGCAACCGGCTGGCCCGCGAGCTGCACGACTCGGTGGGGCACGCGCTCAGCGTGGTGACGCTCCAGGCGGGCGCGGCCGGACGCGTGCTCGACAGCGATCCGGCGTTCGCCCGCGAGGCGCTCGGCGCGATCGAGGAGTCGGCCCGCTCCGCGCTGGAGGACCTCGACCACGTCCTCGGCCTGCTCCGCGAGGACCCCTCGCGCGCGTCGGCGCCCCAGCCCACGCTGAAGGACCTGCAACGGCTGCTGGAGCAGTCCAGGATCGCCGGGGTCGAGCTGGACGCCGAGGTCGATCCGACCCTCGAACACGTGCCCGCGGCGGTGTCGCGGGAGGCGTACCGGATCGTCCAGGAGGGCCTGACCAACGCCCTGCGGCACGCGGGACGGGTGCCCGTCCGCCTGCATGTCGGGGTGCTCGACGACCGGCTGGAGCTGGAGATGAGCAATCCGCTGGGTGCCCGTCCCGCCGGACGCGACCACGGCGGCGGGCGCGGGCTCGGCGGCATCCGCGAGCGCGTCACCGTCCTGCGCGGCCGGATGGAGGCGGGCGCGGACGGCGACCGGTGGCGCATGGAGGTCTCGCTCCCGCTAAGGTCCGGATCATGACGATCAAGGTCCTGCTGGTGGACGACGAGCGCCTCATCCGGGCGGGGCTCGCGGCGATCATCGACGCCGAGCCCGATCTGACGGTGGTGGGGGAGGCGGCCGACGGGGCCGAGGTCCCCGGCCAGGTGTCGCGGCTGCGTCCCGACGTGGTGCTGATGGACGTGCGGATGCCCATGCTCGACGGCATCCAGGCCACCCGGCACCTGCTGGAGACCATGCCGGAGCCGCCGCGGATCATCGTGGTCACCACGTTCGAGAACGACGAGTACGTCTACGACGCGCTCAAGGCCGGGGCCAGCGGCTTCCTGCTCAAGCGCACCCGCCCGGAGGAGATCGTCCAGGCGATCCGGATGGTGTCGGGGGGCGACAGCCTGCTGTTCCCCGCCGCGATCCGCGCGCTGGCGGCCGAGCACGCGGGCGGCGACCAGGCGCCGCGCGGCGCGCGCTGGCACGAGCTGCTCACCGAGCGGGAGGCCGACGTGCTGCGCCTGATCGCCAAGGGTCACTCCAACGCCGAGATCGCGAGCGAGCTGTTCGTCAGCCCGCAGACGGTCAAGACGCATGTCGGCAACGTCCTGGCCAAGCTCCAGGCCCGCGACCGCACCCAGGCCGTGATCTTCGCGTACGAGACGGGCTTCATCGTTCCCGGCTGATCTCGCGGGCCGTCCTCTTACGCTGCGCGCGGACGGCATGGCGCCCGGGGCGCCGCGCCGTCAGGATGATCGTCATGAGGGACTTCCGGTTCGGCTTCAACTTCTTCGACATCAAGTCGCGCGACGACTTCCTGGCGTCCTGCCGCCGGGCCGAGGCCGTCGGCTACGACGTGGCGCTGGTGCCCGACCATCTGGGCTCGCCGGCGCCGTTCCCCACGATGCAGGCCGCGGCGGACGCCACCGAGCGGCTGCGGGTCGGCACGCTGGTGCTGAACGTCCCGTTCTGGAACCCGCACCTGCTGGCGCGCGAGGTCGCCACGGCCGACCGGCTCACCGGCGGGCGGGTCGAGCTGGGCCTCGGCTCGGGCCACATGAAGTGGGAGTTCGACACCGCCGGGATCGCGTGGGAGCCGTTCCGGGCCCGCGCCGAGCGGCTGGACAGCATGATCGACGAGCTCGGCGCGCTGTTCGCCGCGCCGGACTACCCCGAGCGCGTCCAGGCCCGCGCCCACTTCGGACTGGCGGCGCTCAAGCCCGTCCAGACCAGCGGGTTCGGCGGGCACGGGCCGCCGCTGCTGGTCGGCGGCACGGGCGACACCGTCCTGCGGATCGCGGCCGCCCGCGCCGACATCGTCGGGTTCACCGGCGCCTACCAGGTGAAGGGCCGGCCGCCGGGTTCGCTGCGGCTCGGGACGGCCGAGCAGGCGCTGGAGCGGGTCGCGTTCGTCCGCGAGCACGCCGGCGACCGGTTCGGCGATCTGGAGCTCAACTGCCTCATCCAACGGGTGACCGTCACGCCCGACCGGCGGGCCGCCGCCGAGGAGATGGTCGCGGAGTCACCGCACCTGACCGTCGAGGAGATGCTGGAGACCCCGTTCGTGCTGCTCGGAACCGAGCAGCAGATCGCCGAGCAGCTCCTGGAGAGCCGCGAGCGCTACGGGTTCACCAACTTCACCGTCCACAACCCGTTCATGGACGCCTTCGCCCCGGTGATCGAGCGCCTGCGGTAAGGGCGGAGAGGTCACTCCACGCAGAACTCGTTGCCTTCGGGGTCGAGCATGACGATCCAGTGCTCGCCCCACTGTCCCTCGCGGGCCTCGACGATCGCGGCGCCCGCCGCGGCCGGCCGCTCGGCCTCGGCGGTGACGCGGCGGCGCCGAACCCGGGCGGCGGGCGTGGGCCCAGAACCGCGACAGTCCGGCCTTTACCGGCGCGATCCTCAATCCCGGCTTACACGTCGTTTACCTGTGGTTCGTTAGAAATGAGGCAACAGAGGAGAAGGACAAACGATCGGGGGATCATGGACGCCGTAACTCTGTCCGACCTGCGCAAGCCGCGCGCCTACCCGGCCGTCTCGGTGCTCATGCCGACCTTCCGCCGCGCCCCGGAGAACAAGCAGGACCCCATCCGGTTGCGCAACCTCCTCAGCGAGGTCAGGAAGCGGCTGCGCGACGACACGCGGGTGGCGCCGGACGCCGCCGACGAGGTGGTGCGCGGCCTGGAGCTGGCGGCGGGCGAGATCGACCTGCGGCACGCCGCCGACGGGCTGGTGCTGTTCGCCGCGCCCGACGGCGAGCACCACGCGTTCAAGGTGGACCAGCCCGTGGACGAGCGCGTCGTCGTGGACAGCACGTTCGCGACCCGCGACCTCGTCGCCGCCTACACCCGCTCCTCGCGGTACTGGCTGCTGGTTCTCTCGGACGGACGGACGCGGCTGTGGGGCGGCGAGGGCGACGAGCTCACCGAGGTCCATGACGACGGCTTCCCACGCTCGCCCGACCCGATCGACGAGGAGACCACCGGACGGCACTCGCCGCGCGGCGCCCAGCACGGCGACGAGTACCACCGCCAGTACTTCCGCGAGATCCTGGCGTCGCTCGGCGCGGTCCTGTCCCGCGACCGCCGCCCGGTGATCGTCGCCGGGGTCACCCGGCACCAGGCGTTCTTCGACGAGCTGTCCGGGCCCGACGTCACCGTGGCGGGACGCGTCGACGGCAGCTTCGACGGCGCCCCCGCCAGCGTCCTGGCCGACCTGGCGCGTCCCGTCCTGCACGCCTACGAGGATCTGCGCGAGGTCGCCGTCCTCACCGAGCTGGAGGCCGCCCGGAGCCTCCAGCGCTACGCGGGCGGCCTCCTGGAAGTGATGGAGCTGGTGGGGCAGGGACGCGGCGAGCACCTGGTCGTCGAGCGCGGCTACTACGCCCCGGCCGTCCGCACCAACGGCGAGCTGCTGCCGGTGGACGGCCCGCTCGGCGCGCTCAAGGGCGACGGGGTGGTCGACGACGCCGTCGACGACATCATCGAGAGCACCCTCGAATACGGGGGCGAGGTCACCTTCGTCTCCGACGGCTTCCTGATCGACCACGACCGTATCGCCCTGGTCACCCGCTTCTAGCGGCAGCCGGGCCGGTACCAGACCGTCCAGGCCCCGGCCCGGTCGTCCGCGAGACGCCATCCTCGCGGACGGCCGGGCCAGGTCGCGTTCGCGTCGGTTCCGGCGGGACGGTTCACCACGACGGTGCAGATGCCAGGGGCCGGGTGCGTCCGGGCGTCGAAGGACGACAGCTCCGTCCACCACACCGGGTGCGCCAGCTTGACCGGCGCGTACCAGGGGAGCGACCGGTCGAGCGCGACGCCCCCGGTCGCGAGCGGCAGCGGAGGCGGCGGACCGGGCCGCCGCAGGTCCAGGCCGAAGATGTGCACCAGGGCGCCCACGTTGATCGCGAGCAGCAGCGCCGCGATCGACGGGCCCGGCGCGCGCCGCAGCGCCAGGAAGGCGACGAGCAGCCCGGCGGTGGCGGCGGTGGCCCCCGCGAGGTCGAAGCCCGTCCGGTCGCCGGTGAGGAACTGGATCTCCGGGAAGTCGAACCCGATGTAGGCGTGGGTGCGCAGCCGTTCCCCGGCGTACCACCGGACGCCGAGGGCCGTCCCGGCCAGGACGGCGCCCGCGATCAGGGCCAGCCCGGCCGCCCTCCGGAGCGGGAGCCGGACCAGCGCCGCGATCCCGGCCAGCGCGTAGACAACGGCGAGGCAGGCCAGGTAGCGGCCGTAGACGAAGTTGCCCACCCGGTGCTCGTCGGGGAGCGCCGCCGAGGACGCGACGGCGATCCCGCCCGTGAGCGCGAGCAGCGCCGCCGCCATCACGCGGGTGTCGCGCCGCCCGAGCGCGGCGGCGACGGCCACCAGCCCGATCCCGCCCAGCCCCCACGTCGCCGCCACCAGGTACCAGATCTGGCCCGCCGCGCCGGACGAGGCCCAGGCCAGCCCGTCCGCCGAGGTCAGCCGGGTCGTGACGTTGGCCGCCAGGTCACGGGTGCCGTCCGGGTAGAGCGCGCCCGCGACCAGGCCGTTGAACGCGCTGCCCCCCGCCTGGCCCGCCGCCGCCAGGCCGAGGCCGATCAGCGACGCCCGGCGCCCCCGTCCCCGGACCGCCAGGAAGATCAGCACCGCCGCGTGCACGGCGAGGAGGACCTGGCCGCGCGAGTGCGTGGCGGAGGCGTACACGGCGACGAGGGTCGCGCCGACGGCCGCGTGCGCGCTCCCGAAGCGCACGTGCCGGTCCAGCGTCAGCGCCCAGGCCAGGACGACCACCGGCAGGACGGCGTCCGCCAGCGCGAACGCGCCGAAGAACGTCGCCGCGGGCAGCAGCGCCGCCGCCCAGGCCGACGGCAGCGCCGTCGCGCGCGGAAGGCCCAGGCGCCGCGCCGCCAGGTAGCCCAGCGGGAACGCCAGCGCCCCGATCAGCGCGTTGATCACCATGACGGCCGTGTAGACCTCCGCCGGATCGTGCGTCACCGCGTGGACCGGAGCCAGCAGCACCGGGTAGGCGCCCTGGTAGAGCGTGTTGCCCGACAGGTCGGCGCCCGGCCCGCCCGCCAGCCACCGGGCGGCCACCAGATAGCCGGTCTCGTCGGGATCGGCGGCGGGCGCGACGCGGGCCCGGGCGAGGCAGAGCCGTAGGCACACCTGGGCGAACCAGCCCGCCACGAGCAGCCACGGCAGCCGTCCCGTCCGGCGCGCGGGCACGGGCGTCTCGGCCGTCGGCGGTCGGGTCATCAGGAGGGTCATGGGCCCACCGTCGCGACGGATCGTCCCGGCACCGTCGCCGAAATATCCGGATCTCGTGACAGACCCGAATCAAGATCCCCGATAGGTCGATAATGCGAACGTGGCGCGCATCCTGTTCGTCGAAGACGACCCTTCCGCCCGGGCGGCGCTGGAGATGGCGCTCACCCGCCAGGGGCACAGCGTGACCTCGCGCGCGACCGGCGAGGAGGGGCTGGACGCGCTGCGCGCCCGCCGCCCGGAGATCGCCGTGCTCGACGTCATGCTCCCCGGCATCGACGGGATCGAGGTGTGCCGCCGGGTCCGGCGCGAGGACACCCTCCCGGTCATCCTGCTCACCGCGCGCGGCGACGACCTCGACATCGTCCTCGGCCTGGAGGCGGGTGCCGACGACTACGTGGTCAAGCCCGTCGAGCCCCGGGTGCTGGACGCCCGGATCCGCGCCGTCCTGCGCCGCGCCGACCAGACCCACACCGACCGGGCGGCCTTCGGGAACCTGGTGATCGACCGGACCTCGCTCAAGGTCAGCAAGGACGGCCGGGACGTCCGCCTCACCCCGACCGAGCTCCGCCTGCTGCTCGAACTCGCCCGCCGCCCCGGCCGGGCGATGACCCGCCAGCAACTGCTCGCCGCCGTCTGGGAGCACACCTATCCGGGGGACTCCCGGCTCGTGGACGCCTGCGTCCAGCGCGTCCGGGCCAAGATCGAGGACGAGCCCGCCGAGCCGTTCTTCATCGAGACCGTCCGCGGCTTCGGCTACCGCTTCACCGCGCCGTGAAGGGCGGCTGGTACGCGAGCCTGCGGCTGCGCCTGGCCACGGCCTTCGTCGCCGTCGCCCTGCTGGCCTCGGTCCTGGCGTCCGGCATCGCCTATCCGCTCGTGCGCACCGCGATGGTCCAGCGCACGCAGGACGCGCAGCTGACCGAGGTCCGCCAGACGATCTCGCGGTTCGTGCCCACCACGATCCCCACGGACTCGGGACGGGAGATCGCGCGGAGGGTGGAGAACGCCCTCAGAACACCGAACGGGGATCGGCGCGCCTGGGCGACGCCCCTTCTCGTCACCCGTGAGACGCCCCTCACCCCGCCCCCCGGGAGCCTGCATGTGCCGCTCGACCGCGCGTTCGTCGCCGCGCTGCGGGACGGGATGAAGTTCCGGCGGGTGATCCACAAGGGCAGGCCGTACCTCCTGATCGGCGCCATACCGGCGAACTACGTGACGGACGGGTACGAACCAGACCGGGCTCAGCCCCCGGTGCTGGTGGTGTCGGTGAGCCTGCACCGCGAAGAGGCCGATCTGCGCTCCTTCACCCGATCCCTCGCCATCGCCGACGCCGCCGCCCTTCTGCTGGCGCTGGTCCTGGCGCACCTGGCCACGCGCGGCGTGCTGCGCCCGGTGCGCCACCTGGGCCGGGCCGCCCGCGCGCTCGGCGACGGAGAGCTGCACACCCGTGTCGATGTACGCGGCCGGGACGAGCTGGCCGACCTGGCCCGGACGTTCAACGCCACGGCCGAGGCCCTGGAACGGACCGTGACCGAGCTGCGGGCGATCGAGGCGGCCTCGCGCCGGTTCGTCGCCGACGTCTCCCACGAGCTGCGCACCCCGCTGACCTCCATGGTCGCCGTGACCGACCTCATGGCCGAGGAGCCCGCCGCGGCCGCGCTCGTGGCCGCCGAGACCCGGCGGCTCGGGCAGCTGGTCGAGCACTTGATCGAGGTCAGCCGGTTCGACGCGGGCGCGGCGTCCCTCGTCCTGGACGACGTGGACGTGATGGAGGCGATCGCCCGGACCCTGGCGTCCCGGGGGTGGTCCGGCCGCCTGGAGGTGGACGGCCCGGCCCGGCTGACCGTCCGGCTCGACCCGCGCCGCTTCGACGTCATCGTCGCCAACCTCGTGGGCAACGCGCTCGGGCACGGGCGTCCGCCCGTCCGGCTGGAGGTCCGGGAGGCCGGCGGGGTCGAGCTGGTCGTCACCGACGCGGGGCCCGGCATCCCGGACGACCTCCTTCCGGTCGTGTTCGACCGGTTCGTCAAGGGCGAGGCGGCGCGGGCGCAGAGCGAGGGGAGCGGTCTGGGCCTGTCCATCGCCCGCGAGAACGCCCTGCTGCACGGTGGCACCCTCGGCGCGGCCAACGTCCCCGGCGCGGGAGCGATGTTCACGCTGTGGATCCCCGCCGGGCGGGAGGAGCAGTGAAAGCGAAAACGGCGCTCGCCCTGATGCTCATCTGCCTGTGCGCCTGCGGGATCCGCCCGACGGGGACCATCGGCGCCGGGCCGGGGCCCGCCGCCGCCGCGCCGAACACGTCGGTGGCGATCTACCTGATCAATCCGGCGGGAAAGCTCGTCGCCGTGACGCGACCGGGGTTGGTGGGCGACCCCTACTACCCGGTCGTCCAGCTCCTCGGCCGGCCCACGACCCAGGAGCGGCGCTGGGGCCTGCGCAACGAGGTCCCCCAAAGACGCGCCGCCCACTTCGACCATCCCGCCGAGAAGAGTCTCAGCATCACGCTGGAGGACGACCTGCCCTGGACCAGGCTCGCCCAAGCCCAGGTCATCTGCACGGCCATGACCATCCCCCGAGTCGCGCGGGTCCGCCTGATATTCGTGCGGACCGGCAGCACACGGTACCTGCCCTCACGAACCTGTGAGGACTATCGTGACCTGCGCTGAAGGGGTTACCAACAAAACGGCAACAATAATCGGCTCATCCCGGGAACCAGAGAGGCCACCGCCGAGTCCTAGTCATGTGAGAGGGCTTTGGGCGATGGTGGGTCGCCCAGAGCCTTCTCGTGTTTTCAGCCCTTGGTGAGCCATCGGGTGGTGATGTCGCCCAGCACCGAGCGGATGGTCAGGATGGCCACGCCGAGGGTCAGGATCGGGGACACCACCCAGCGCTCCACCTTTCCGTCCGTCACCGGGATCACCGGGACGATGGTCCGCCACTTCATCGGCCAGAAGACCGGGCAGCCCCGGGGTGTCAGGCAGTCGCCGACGACATGGGCCAGGCAGCCGAGCGCGATCGCGAAGCCCGCGAACGACATGTCCAGGTCGTGCATCAGGAAGACGGCCAGGGCCGCGACGGCGCAGTCGGCCAGCGCGGACTGCGGCTCCTTGCCCTCGAAGTCCAGGCCGATGCCGCGCAGGCCGAACCCGACGATGACGAAGAGCGCGGCCCACCACCCGTATTCGAAATGCGTGGCCAGGGCGTCCATCGCCAGGCCCATCGCGACCGCGAAGAAGATGGAGTGGGTGGCCTGCCGGTGGCCGCCGGAGATCTTCCCGACCCACTTGCACATGTGCTTGGTGATCGGGCCGAAGGTGTTGGCGATGCGCCCGTTGTGGTGGTCGATGTCGGGCAGCAGCGCCGCGCCCGCGCAGACCACCGCGCCCGCGATCAGCTGGGCGGGGGACAGGTGGATGGCGTGGTCGCCCAGCAACCTGTCCTGGCTGAGAAGGGGAACCGCTCCGAGCCACACCAGCGCGCCGCTGAGGGCGTGCGTCTGCCCCATCATCTACGGTTCCCCCGCCTTCATATCCAATTGATCAATACGGCCGGACTCTAGCCGTTTGCCGATCTTCATCGACGATGGCACGCCGATTGGATGTGGCGGGATTTGTACTGGTTCCGTCAGGCGTCACGCGACGCGCGCGCGAACATGACCTCTTCGACGTTTTTCTCGGCCCAGTCGGCGATGGCCTGGATCGGCGTGCGCAGGGACGCGCCCAGCGGGGTCAGCGTGTACTCCACGCGCGGCGGGACTTCGGCGAAGACCTCGCGGGTGAGGAGGCCGTCGTGCTCCATGGCCCGCAGCGTCTGCGTCAGCACCTTCGGCGTGACGCCGCCGATCATGTTCCGCAGCTCGGTGAACCGGCGCGGCCCGTCCTGGAGGCACAGGACGACGAGCACGGACCACTTGTCGCCGATCCGGTCGAGGACCAGCCGGGTGGGGCAGTTCGGGTCGAAGGCGTCGCCGGAGCTCATAGTTTCCAAAGGGTACCAATGGCACGTTGAAGTAACCAGTATCCAATGGATACCTTCCAGCCAACAGCCCTTCCAGGAGGTCGTAACCATGAGAGTTCTGCTGATCGGCGCGAGCGGGATGATCGGAAGCCGCGTCGCCACCGAGGCCCGCGCCCGCGGTCACGAGGTCACCGGCGTCACTCGTAGCGGCGCGGACGGAACCGAGAGGGCCGAGGCCGCCGACGCCGATGCCGTGGCCGCTCTGGCCAAGGGCCACGACGCGGTCGTCCTCGCCATCGCTCCGCCCCGCGACGGCTCCGCGACCGCCCCGCCGCTCCTGGCCGCCGGACGCGCGGTCCTGGAGGCGCTTCGGCAGTCCGGCGTCCGCCGCCTCCTGATCGTGGGCGGCGCGGGCAGCCTCGAAGTCGCGCCCGGCTCGCGGCTGGTCGACCACCCCGACTTCCCCGAGCTCTACAAGCAGGAGTCCCTCGCTCAGGCCGAGCTCCTGGAGCTCGTCCGGCGGGAGGCGGCCGACCTCGACTGGACCTACATCTCGCCCGCCGCCCAGATCGAGCCCGGCCCGAGGACGGGCGCCTTCCGCGTCGGCGGCGACCAGTTCCTCACCGACGCCGAAGGCAGGAGCGAGATCAGCGCCGAGGACTACGCCGTCGCTCTGATCAACGAGCTGGAGACCCCCGCCGCCCTCCAGCGCCGCATCAGCGTCGCCTACTGACCCGGCTACTGCCGGGCCGGCGGCACGTCGAAGAACTCGGCGAGGTCGTCGAGGATGGCATGGGCGCCCTGGAGGCCCACGGCGCTCATCCAGGTGATGTCGGCGACATCGTGCTTCTTGCCCTTGAGACGCGTCCAGAGCGGGTTGGAGGTGAACTTGGACTGGGTCTGGGCGGACTTCTTGGCCTCGTCGGGATAGGTGGCCAGGAAGATGTGGTCGGCGTCGACGTCGCGGATGCGCTCCTCGCTCAGGTTGACCGAGATCTTGGAGTCGGTGGGCTGTCCCTTGGGGCGGGGGAACCCGGCGTCCTTGAAGACGACGCCCGAGTAGGAGTTCTCGGTGTAGAGCCGGATGGTGGGCTCGTCGACGAAGCGCACGATCGAGACCGTGGGGAGCGTGCCGCCGTTCTTCTGGCCGATGGCCGTGCCGACGGTCCTGGCGCGGGTCTCGTAGGCCTTGAGGCGCTGGTCGGCGAGCTGCTCCTTGCCCAGGGCCTTGGCCGTGAGGCGGACGTTGTCCTTCCAGATCGCGCCGGTGGTCTCGCTGAAGACGGTCGGGGCGATCTTGGAGAGCTTGCCGTAGAGGGCCTCGTGGCGGACCTTGGCCGAAAGGATCAGGTCGGGCTTGAGCGCGCTGATCTTCTCCAGGCTCGGCTCGGTGAGCGTGCCGACCGAGGTGGCCTTGGCGCCGTGCTTGCGCCCGGCCTCGCCGAGGTGCTCGGGGAGCTTGTCGGTGATCGAGCGGTAGGAGGTGTAGCCGTACACGTCGGCGTCGAGGCTGACCGCGGCGTCGACGAACGCCTGGTCGAGCGCGACGATCCGCTTGGGCTCCTTGAAGATCTTGGTGGTGCCCATCGCGTGCTGGACGGTGCGCAGCGGCTTTCCGGCGTCCTCGTCGGACGAGCCGCAGGCCGCGAGCCCGAGCGTGGACAGGGCGGCGAGCGCGAGCCCGGTGGCCGCCCGCCGGAGCCGTGACATCCTCATCTATGCTTCCTTCTCGGTTAGGTGAGCCTTGCCTGATTAAGGCAAGGCTCACCTAACCATAAGCTGACCTGGGGCGGAACGAGGGGGGTACGTTGGCGCTGCGACGGCATCGGCTCGCCGTGCTCGGCGGTCTCCTCGCGCTGACCGCCCTGGCGGCCGTGGGGAGCGTCGCGCTGGGATCGCGCGCGATCTCGCTGCCCGACGTGTGGAACGCGATCTTCAGCCCCGGGGGCAGCGAGCACGACGACATCATCCGTTCCCTGCGGGTGCCGCGCACGGCGTTCGGCCTCCTGGCGGGGACGGCGCTCGGCGTGGCCGGAGCGCTCGTCCAAGGCCACACGCGCAACCCGCTCGCCGACCCCGGGCTCCTCGGGGTCACCCAGGGCGCGGCCTTCGCGATGGTGCTGGGGATCTTCACGCTCGGGATCACGAGCCCCGGCACCTACCTCTGGTTCGGGTTCGCGGGCGCGCTGATCGCCAGCGCGCTGGTCTTCGCGCTGGGCGGCGCGGGACGGGGCGGCGCCACGCCGCTGACGCTCGCCCTGGCCGGGGCCGCCGTGACGGCGATGCTGCACGGGATGGTCGCCGGGCTCGTCCTGATCGACCAGCAGGCCATGGACACCTACCGGTTCTGGCAGGCGGGCGCGCTGGCCGGACGCGACTCCGGCGTCCTGCCGCAGCTGCTGCCCTTCGTCCTGGCGGGCCTGGTCCTGGCCATGCTGAACGCGACGGGGCTCAACGCGCTGGCGCTGGGCGAGGACGTGGCGCGCTCCCTCGGCCACCGGATCCCGCTGACCCGCGCCGTGGGCATCGCCGCGATCACGCTGCTGACCGGCGCCGCGGTGGCGGCGTGCGGGTCCCTGGCGTTCCTCGGCCTGGTCGTGCCGCATCTGGCGCGGTCGCTCTCGGGGCCCGACCACCGGTGGCTGCTGCCGTTCTCCGGCCTCATCGGGGCGGCGCTGCTGCTGACGGCCGACGTCGTGGGGCGCCTGGTGATCCGTCCGGACGAGCTGGAGGTGGGCATCATGCTCGCGCTGATCGGCGGGCCGTTCTTCATCGGGCTGGTCCGCCGCCGCAGGCTGGTGCGGCTGTGAGCGCGCTGACGGTGCGGGCCGCCCGGGTGTCGTTCCGGGTGCGGCCGCGCGAGGTGCTGGTGGTGGTCGTGGGGCTGGCCGTCCTGGCGCTGCTGATGCTCCTCAACATCGGACGCGGCGACCAGCACATCGGCATCGGCGAGGTGTTCGCCCCCGAGAACCGCTTCGTGGTGATGGAGCTGCGGCTGCCGCGTGTCCTGACCGGCGCGCTGGTCGGGGCGGCGCTCGGGCTCGCGGGAGCGCTGACGCAGACCATCTCGCGCAACGCGCTGGCGGGCCCGGACACGCTCGGCATCACCGCGGGCGCGAGCGTCGCGGTCGTCTCGATCACCGTGGCCACCGGGAGCGCCGCCGGTGGCGCGGGCGGGACGGTCGCCGCGCTGGGCGTCCCGCTGGCCGCCCTCATCGGCGGGCTGGTCAGCGGGATCGCGGTCTACTCGCTGGCCTGGCGGCGCGGACTGGACGGATACCGGCTCGTCCTGGTCGGCATCGGGTTCTCCGGCGTCGCGGCCAACATCAAGTGGTGGCTGCTGACCCTCGGCGACGTCAACGACGCCGGACGGGCGATGGCCTGGATCACCGGGAGCCTCAACGCCCGCGGCTGGGAGCACGTCCGTCCGGTCGGGCTCGCGCTGGCCGTGCTGGTCCCGCTGGTGGCGATCGGCGCGTTCACCCTCGGGACGCTCCGGCTGGGCGACGAACCGGCGCGCGGCCTCGGCCTGCGGGTCGACCGCGACCGGTCCCTGCTGCTGCTCGCCGCGATCGCGCTGGCCTCGGTCGCGACCGCCGCGGCGGGCCCGGTGGAGTTCGTCGGGCTCGCGGCGCCGCAGATCGCGCTGCGGCTGGCCGGGACGGGACGCCCGCCGCTGATGGGCTCGCTGGTCACCGGGGCCGTCCTCACCGTCGGCGCCGACCTGGTCGCGCGCACCGCGTTCCCCGTCGAGCTGCCGGTCGGCGTCGTCACCGCCGTGCTCGGCGCGCCCTTCCTGCTCTACCTGCTCGTCCGGTCCCGTCGAAAGGCGACCCTGTGACCACCCCGGCAACGACGTCCCTGGCGGCGCACGACCTCACGCTCGGCTACGCCGGGGCGCCGGTCGTCGACGGCCTCTCCCTCGACCTGGACGGGGGCATCACGGCGATCATCGGCCCGAACGGCTGCGGCAAGTCGACGCTGCTGCGCGGACTCGGGCGGCTGCTGAAGCCGCGCGGCGGCCAGGTCGTGCTGGACGGCCGCGACATCGCCCGGCTGCCCACCAAGGAGGTGGCGCGGCGCATGGCCGTCCTGCCGCAGGCGCCGCAGGCCCCCGAGGGCCTCACGGTCGCCGACCTGGTGGCGCGCGGGCGCCATCCGCACCAGGCCTGGTACCGGCAGTGGTCGCCCGGCGACGAGAAGGTGGTCGACGCGGCGCTGGCCAGGACCGACATGCTGGAGTTCGCCGACCGCCCGCTGGACGAGCTGTCGGGCGGCCAGCGGCAGCGGGTCTGGATCTCGATGGCGCTGGCCCAGGACACCCCGCTGCTCCTGCTCGACGAGCCCACCACCTACCTCGACCTGGCCCACCAGGTGGAGGTGCTCGAACTCGTCCGCCGCCTGCACGAGGAGGACGGCCGGACGATCGTGATGGTGCTGCACGACCTGAACCTGGCGGCCCGGTACGCGGGGCAGCTGGTCGCCATGCGCGACGGCGCGGTGGTGGCGCGGGGCGGGCCCGAGGAGGTCCTGACCGAGGAGCGGCTGGACGCGGTGTTCGGCCTGGCCGCCAAGGTCATCACCGATCCCGTCAACGGGACGCCGCTGGTCATCCCGCTCTCGGGTCAGGACGCCACGAAGCGCCAGGTCCCGGGCCGCTCGCCGGGCTCGTAGGGCGAGTCGAGGCGCTTGGCGACCACGCCGGGCAGGCCCTGCTCGCGGGCCGCGTCGCGGACGGCCCCGCCGTCGCCGGGGAACCAGGGCGAGGTCTGCCAGCGAGGGCCGTTGAGGTCGAGGTCGTCCAGGCGGGAGCGGCGCTCCTCGTACGGCTCCTCGAAGAGCGGGTGGCCGTCGAGGTGGAGCAGATCGAAGATCAGATAGACCTCGCGGCCGTCCACGGTGGCCAGCTCGCCGTCCAGCACGGCCGGACGGACGCCGAGCGACGCGCCCAGCCGTGCCCCGAGCCCGGCGGGCCCGCCCACCTTGCGTCCCTCGCCGTCGGTGAAGCGGGTGCGGCCGCCTTCGACAAAGGCGAGCAGGCGGCGCCCGTCCCAGGCGAACTCGAACGCGTAACGGGCCTGGTCGCGGGGGAGACGCTGCTTCTCCTCGGGCTCCATGGCCAGGACGCGGTCGGGGAGCGGCTCGGCGTCGGGGTCGGCGGGCGGGTCCATCCGATGGATCATCCAGTTCTTGCCGCCGGTCTTGAACAGGACGTACTTCCCCGTCACCCGGCTTCCGGACAGGACGATCATCACCTCGCGGTCGGACCACTTCTCGGTCTCGTACGTCCCGCGGTCCCAGATCGTCATCGTCCCGCCGCCGTACTCGCCGCGCGGGATCTCGCCCTCGAACGTGGCGTACTCCAGCGGATGGTCCTCGGTGTGGACGGCGAGGTGGTTGGTCTTGGGGTCGGCCGGGATGCCCTTGGGAACGGCCCACGACACCAGGACCCCGTCGCGCTCCAGCCGCAGGTCCCAGTGCAGGCTGCGGGCGTGGTGCTCCTGGATCACGAAGGTGTCGTCGTCGCCCTGGGGAACCGGCCCCGACGCGGGGACGGGCTCGGGCGTCTTACGGGCGTCGCGTTTGCCCCGGTACTCGGTGAGGCGGTCGTGGTCGGCCACGCCGGGGATGTACCCGATTTCAGCGGATGAAGACGGCGTAGTCGGCCACGTCGGAGGTGAGGGCGGGCGGCAGCCCGGCCAGCGCGGACAGCTCCTCGGCCGACACGAAGCCGCCCGCCTCCTCGCGCACCCGCTCGATCTTCTCGGCCAGCGGCCGGGTGATGCCCGGGAGCTGCATCAGGACCTCGACCGGGGCGTGGTTGACGTCGATCAGCCCGCCGTCCTTGAACTGGTGCGGCAGGTCGGGACGGCCGATCCGCAGCTCGCGGGCCAGCCCGGGGTCGCCCGCCGCCAGCTCGCGGGCCTTCTGCCGCAGCAGCCGCTGCTGCCTGACCCGCTCGATCACGGCCTCGTTGTCGATGCCCGACAGGCCGTCCGGGTCGAACACCCGCCGCCTGATCAGGAACGCGTGCGTCGTCCCGACGATGGCCAGGACGAAGATCAGCACACCGACGGCCTTCTGGCTGCCGTCGTCGTCGCCGTAGTCCGGCAGCAGCGACAGCATCAGCACGAACGCCGCGAGGTAGGCCAGCGACGACACCAGCAGATGCGCCGTGCGCCGCCACAGCAGCGCGGCGAGGAAGGTGAACGGGGTCGCGTAGCCGAAGGTCAGCACCGGCAGCGCCGCCCAGGTCACGCTCATGGCGGCTCGCCCCGGGGGCATGTCGTCGGACGGAACACGCGGTTCGTAGGGCGAGGGCACCTTCATCGAGTTGTCTCCCGAGCCGGTCTGGGCGGTGGGCTCCGTCCGGGGACGGTCAGGGAAGTGTCAGGATCTCATGGCCGTCGTCGGTGACCAGGATCGTGTGCTCGAACTGCGCGGTGCGCTTGCGGTCCTTGGTGACGACGGTCCAGCCGTCCTTCCAGATGTCGTAGTCGAACCCGCCGAGCGTGAGCATCGGCTCGATCGTGAACGTCATGCCGGGCTGGATCAGCGTGGTGGCGCTCGGGTCGTCGTAGTGCGGCACGACCAGGCCCGAGTGGAACGTGGTGCCGATGCCGTGGCCGGTGAAGTCGCGGACGACGCCG
Source organism: Spirillospora sp. CA-294931 (assembly GCF_050946795.1). Taxonomy (GTDB): domain Bacteria; phylum Actinomycetota; class Actinomycetes; order Streptosporangiales; family Streptosporangiaceae; genus Spirillospora. The sequence goes on along the minus strand of NZ_CP192006.1, from coordinate 6,274,730 downwards.
TAGCCGAACCGCTTGGCGTAGGACTCGATGACGCGTCCGACCACGTTGAGGGCGCGTCCCGGCGCGACGGCGCGGATGCCGCGCATCATCGCCTCGCGGGTGCGCTCGACCAGCAGCCGCGACTCCTCGTCCACCTCGCCGCACAGGAACGTCGCATCGGTGTCGCCGTGGACGCCGTCGATGAACGCGGTGATGTCGATGTTGATGATGTCGCCGTCGCGCACCACGGTGTCGTCCGGGATGCCGTGGCAGATCACCTCGTTGATCGAGGTGCACAGCGACTTGGGGAAGCCCCGGTAGCCGAGCGTCGAGGGGTAGGCGTCGTGGTCGAGCAGGTACTCGTGGCCGATGACGTCCAGCTCGTCGGTGGTGATGCCGGGCCGGATGTTCTTCCCGACCTCCTCCAGCGCCCGTGCCGCGATCTTGCCCGCCACCCGCATCCTCTCGATGATCTCGGGCGTCTTGACGTCGGGCTCGCCGGTCTTGGGGCGCTTCTTGCCCACGTACTCCGGACGCGGGATGTGCGCGGGAACCTTTCGCATGGGCGATACCCGGCCGGGTCGGAGAAGTTGGGTCGTCATATTCAGCGAGTGTAGTCAGCCCGATCCGGGCACGAATCGGGAAGGCGGGGCAAGATCGGAGGATGTCGATGACCGAGAACGACGGCGACTGGTGGTTCTGTCTCAAGCACATGAAGGTCGAACACGGCCCGGGCTGCCCGAACAAGGACCGCATGGGCCCCTACGACGACCAGGACGCGGCCGCGCACGCCCTGGAGAAGGCGCGCGAGCGCAATCGCCAGTGGGAGCGCAACGGCTAGTCGGCCGTCTGCGGGCCGCTCACCGCGTCCAGGAGGCGGGCCAGGCGGCCGCGCAGGCCCCGCTTGCCGGGCTCCTGCCCGGCCGCGGCGCTGACCAGGTGCTGGGCCGCGTCGAACGAGACCAGCGCCTCGTCCGGCGGGACGGTCAGCGCCTCGTGGGCCAGGCCCCGCAGTTCCTTGTCGCCCCCTTCGAGCGCGAGGATCACCGCGCCGGTGCGGCGGGCGTCGTCCACCCGCTCCAGCAGCGGGACGGGGGCGTCCTCCTCGGCGACGACGAACAGCGTCTCTCCCCGGCGGGCCGCCTCCAGCCGCTCAAGACCGATCTTCAGATGCGCGGGCGCGTCCGGCGGCGGCGACCAGCGCACCAGCGTCGGCGCCAGGCCGGGGGCGTCGCCCAGGCGGCTCTCGTCGTCCAGATGGGCCGCCAGATGCCAGGGGTCCTCCGCCGGAGTGCCGACCAGCAGCAGGCCCCCCGGGGTCCGGGCGCTCTTGCGCACGGCACGGCCGAACTCGCCGGTGCGCTCCAGCCACCCGGTGGCCGCCAGCACTTCGCGCAACAGAGTGACCTGCTCGGAATCCACGCCTCCATGGTGCCCCAAACGGTGTCCCGCACCGGGTGTTTCGCCAACCCGGGGAAACCCGCCCACCCAGGCCCCTGGCAGACTCGGCCGCATGACTGAGCAGCAGAAGAGCCCCCACGACCTGCCCGACGCCTCCGGCCTGACCATCGGCATCCTCGGCGGCACCGGTGACCAGGGCAAGGGGCTGGCCCGCCGGTTCGCGCTCGCGGGCCACCAGGTGACGATCGGGTCGCGCAAGGCCGAGCGCGCCCAGCAGGCCGCCGACGACCTCGGCGCCGACCTGCGCGTGCGCGGCGCCGAGAACCCCGTCGCCGCCGGCGAGTCCGACGTCGTGATCATCGCGGTGCCCTGGGACGGGCACAGGGCGACGCTGGAGTCCCTGCGCTCGGAGCTGGCCGGGAAGATCGTCGTCGACTGCGTGAACCCCCTGGCCTTCGAGAAGGGCAAGGGCATGTACGCGCTGCCGGTCGAGGAGGGCAGCGCCGCCCAGCAGGCCGCCGCGGTCCTGACCGAGAGCCGCGTGGTCGCCGCCTTCCACCACGTCTCCGCCAAGCTGCTGCTCGACCCCGAGGTGGGGGAGATGGAGCTGGACGTCCTGGTCCTCGGCGACGACCGCGAGGCCACCGACCTGGTCCAGGCCCTGGCCGGCCGCATCCCCGGCATGCGCGGCGTCTACGGCGGCCGCCTGCACAACGCCCACCAGGTCGAGGCGTTCACCGCCAACCTGATCTCCATCAACCGCCGCTACAAGTCCCACGCGGGCCTGCGAATCACCGACGTCTGAGCGGCCGTGCCGTGCGGGGTGGGGGAGTGGGGCGCTGGTACGGTCTTGCAGCGTGAGCGCGGGGGATGGGGCGGGCGGCCGGCCGCGGGTATTGCTGCCCTCGGCGCGCACGGGGCCGATGCGGGCGGTGCTGCAACGGGTCGGCGTCGCGTTCGCCCTGCTGCTGGCCGTGGTCGCGGCGGTGTACGCCGATCGGGACGGGTATCGCGACTCCGCGGGCGGGCCGCTGTCGCTGCTCGACTGCTTCTACTACGCGACCGTGTCGGTCTCGACCACCGGCTACGGCGACATCACGCCGGTCAGCCCGTTCGCGCGGCTGATCAACACGATCTTCATCACCCCCGTCCGGGTGCTGTTCCTCATCGTCCTCGTCGGGACGACCCTGGAGGTGCTCGCCGAGCGCACCAGGGCGGACTGGCGCGAGTCCCGCTGGAGGGCCAGGGTGCGCGACCACGTCGTCGTCGCGGGCTACGGAACCAAGGGCCGTAGCGCCGTCAAGAGCCTGCTCAGCACCGGGGTCGACCGCGACTCGGTGGTGGTCGTCGACCCCGACCCGCGGGTGGTGGCCGAGGCCGCCGAGGCGGGCCTGGTGGGGGTCGTCGGCGACGCCACGCGCCGCTCGGTGCTGCGCCAGGCGGGCGTCCACCGGGCGCGCGAGGTCATCGTGGCCAGCGACCGCGACGACACCGCGGTGCTGATCACGCTGACCGCGCGGCAGCTCAACCCGGGCGCGGGCATCCAGGCGGCGGTCCGCGAGTCCGAGAACGTCCCGCTGCTGCGCCAGAGCGGGGCCGACCACGTGATCACCTCGTCCGAGGCAGCGGGACGGCTGCTCGGCGTGGCCACCAGCCAGCCGTACGTCAGCGAGGTCATCGAGGACCTGCTCGAACAGGGCAGCGGCCTCGACCTCGTCCAGCGCGACGTCACGCCGGACGAGGTCGGAGGACCGATCGGCGGCGTCGGGGAGCCCGCGATCGCGCTGGTGCGCGACGGCCGGACGCTGCCCTACGACGACGCCGCGTGCGCCCGCCTCCAGACGGGCGACCGCCTCATCGTGGCGCGGTCGTCCCATCGGGTGACGCGGGACGCTCCCGACCAGTAGGTCTAGTGGTAGGCGTGTTCGGGGGACGGGAAGACGCCGCCCACGACCTCGTCGGCGTACGCGCGCGCGGCGTCGCCCAGGACGGTCTGGAGGTCGGCGTACTTCTTGACGAACTTGGCGGTGTGCGGGGTGAGCCCGGCCATGTCCTGCCACACCAGGACCTGGGCGTCGGTCACGTCGCCCGCGCCGATGCCGATCGTGGGGATCGACAGCGAGGCGGTCACCCGGGCGGCCAGCTCTTCGGGGACGCATTCCAGCACGACGGCGAAGGCGCCCGCGGCCTCCAGTGACTTGGCGTCGGCCATGAGTTCGTCGCCCGCCTGGCCGCGTCCCTGGACGCGGTAGCCGCCCAGGGCGTTCACCGACTGCGGGGTGAGGCCGAGGTGGCCCATCACCGGGATGCCGGCCGCGACCATCGCCTCGGCCTGGGGCAGGACGCGCCGTCCGCCCTCCAGCTTGACCGCGTGCGCGCCGGTCTCCTTGAGGAAGCGGGTGGCGGTCGCCAGGCCGTCGGAGACGCCGGTCTGGTAGGAACCGAACGGGAGGTCGGCCACCACCATCGCGCGCTTGGAGCCGCGCACCACGGCCGCCGTCAGCGGGATGAGGTCGTCGACCGTGACGGGGATCGTGGAGTCGTAGCCGTAGACGACCATCGCGGCCGAGTCGCCGACCAGCAGGACGGGGATGCCCGCCTCGTCGAAGACCCGCGCGGTGAGCGCGTCGTAGGCGGTGAGCATGGGCCACTTCTCGCGGCGCTCCTTGGCGGCCGCGATGTCCCTGACGGTGACCCGTCGTCCACCCTTGCCGCCGTACAGAGCGGTCGGCTGGGCTTTCGAAGCAGACGAAGACATGGAGAACCTCCGAAGTCTCGAGGCGCCACGGTGGCGTACCCGGACGAGATCGATGGTGCCACTTGGAAAACGATTCTGGTACCCCCGAAATTCCTGGGTGCCCTCCGCTGTTGATACGAAACGCTACGGTTGCGTATCTGACTCAACCGGTACTACGCTACTTACGAAACGCCAACGTATCGTTCAACCGTTCCACCCCCGCAGGGAGAGATGTGGATTCCGCCACAATCCAGCGCAGGCGCTGGTACATCCTCGGCGTGCTGACGCTCAGCCTGCTCGTCGTGGTCCTCGACAACACGATCCTCAACGTCGCCCTCAAGACCATCGCCGACCCGCACGAGGGCCTGGGGGCCACGCAGTCCGAGCTGGAGTGGTCGATCAACTCCTACACGCTCGTGTTCGCCGGGCTGCTGTTCACCTTCGGGGTGATCGGCGACCGGATCGGCCGCAAGCGCGTGCTCATGGCCGGCATGGTCGTGTTCGCGATCTCCTCGCTGCTGTCGGCCTACGCGCAGAACCCCGACCAGCTCATCTGGGCCCGCGCTCTCATGGGCCTGGGCGGCGCGGCGATCATGCCGCAGACGCTCTCGATCATCACCAACGTCTTCGAGCCGCACGAGCGCGGCCGCGCCATCGGCATCTGGGCCGGGGCGGTCGGCCTGGCCGTCGCGATCGGCCCGGTCACCGGCGGGCTGCTGCTGGCCCACTTCTGGTGGGGCTCGGTCTTCCTGATCAACGTCCCGGTCATCGCGGCCAGCCTGGTGCTCCTGGCGTTCCTGGTGCCCGAGTCGCGCAACCCCACCCCCGGACGACTCGACCCGATCGGCGTCCTGCTGTCGATCGTGGGCCTGGTCGCCCTGTCCTACGGCATCATCCAGGGCGGCGAGAAGGGCGAGTGGGTCCAGGCCGGAGTGCTCGGCCCGATCGCGGCCGGAGCGGCCGTGCTGGCGGCCTTCGTCTGGCACGAGGCCCGCACCGACCACCCCGCCTTCGACGTCCGGCTCTTCCGCGACCCGCGCATGTCAGCTTCGGTGGCCTCCATCGCGCTGTGCTTCTTCGGGGCCGCGGGCGTGTTCTTCTTCTCCAACTTCTACATGCAGTCGGTCCGCGGCCTCTCGCCGCTCCAGTCCGGCCTGATGGTGGTCCCGTTCGCCGTCGCCCAGCTGATCTTCTCGCCGATCAGCGCGTCGACGGTCCGCCGCTTCGGCGCCAAGGCCGTCTGCACCACCGGCCTGCTCATGGTCAGCGGCGCCCTCGCCGCCTACCAGTTCGTCGGCATCGGCACCCCGCTGTGGATCCTCGGCGCGATCTTCTTCGTCCAGGGCGCGGGCATGGCCAACGTCATGCCGCCCGCCACCGAGGCCGTCATGTCCGCGCTGCCGCGCGAGAAGGCGGGCGCCGGATCGGCGATCAACAACACCGCCCGCCAGGTCGCGGTGGCGCTCGGCGTCGCCGTCCTCGGCTCGGTGATCGCCTCGGTGTACCGCGGCGACCTCAAGGAGCGGCTCGCCGCCCTGCCCGAGGGGTCCCGCGAGGCCGCCGGGCAGTCGATCGAGGGCGCCCACGCGGTCGCCGCCCGCCTCGGACCGGCGGGCGAGGGGCTCGTCGAACCGGCCAACGCCGCGTTCGTCCACGCCATGCACACCACCTCGGTCGCGGCCGCCGCGATCACGTTCGCCGCCGCGCTGGTCGTCCTGAAGTGGATGCCCGGCAAGGGCGCCGCCGCCTCGCACGACATCGTCCCGGACGATGCGCGCGACGAGGCGGACCGCAAGCAGACCACGGCGGTGTGAGAATAATGTGGCCGCGATGACTGAGACGACTGACCCGCCGGTCGCCCCCCGTGCCCCCGGGCGGCCCCGCAGTGAGCGGGCCGAGAAGGCGATTCTTGACGCGACCCTCGAACTGCTGGCCGCCGAGTCCGGGGTGGACGGCGTGTCGATCGAGGCCGTGGCCGCCCTGGCGGGGGTGGCCAAGACCACGATCTACCGCCGCTGGCCCAACAAGGAGGCGCTGATCGTCGGCGCGCTCGCCGAGGCCAAGGCGCCCCTGCCCGAGCCGCGGGGCGAGTCGGTCCGCGACGACCTGCTGGCCATCGCCGAGGCCATCGCGGCCGGGCGCAACGCCCGGCACTCGCGCTGCTTCTGGAACGTCCTGGGCAGCCACGAGAAGTACCCCGGGCTCTACGAGCGGTACTACCAGCAGGTGATCCAGCCGCGCCGCGAGACGGTCTTCTCCGTGCTGCGCGCCGGCATCGCCCGCGGCGAGCTGCGCCCCGACATCGACCTGGAGGTCGTCAACGGCCTGCTGGTCGGCCCGTTCCACGTGCCGCGTCCGGGCGCCCCGCTGCCCGACGGATACGCCAGGAAGGTCGTCGAAACGGTGCTGCGCGCCATCGGGACCGAGCGCTCGTAGCGCGAAACGCGCGCCGAATCGGCGTGGTAAGCGTGATCTTCTCTCCGCGACGGCGTCCGATGGCCCATACTGACGCAGGGAGTGCTTGTGAGGACCGGCTGTCTGGAGCGCGTCACGTGAGATCCATCATGGCGCAGCGGGGCGATTCGACCGCGGCCGACCCGGCGTCCAGGACGCTCGTCCTGGGCGTCGACGCCGCGCGCCGCATCGTCCAGTGCGGGCCCAACGCCGCGCTGGTGCTGGGCCGCGAACCGGCCGAGCTGATCGGCCGCCCGGCCGCCGAGCTGGTCGCCGAGGACGGCAAGGCCGACCTGGAGGCGCTGCTCGAGGCGCTGGAGGCCGGGCAGGAGCGCCGCGCGGTGCTCACCGTCCAGGGCACCGCCGCGGGCGCGGGCGCCACCGACGCCGTCGTCACCGCGCAGCCCATGGTCGGCGGGGTCGGCGAGGGATCGCTGGCCGGGCTGCTGTACGTGCGGGTGGCGCTGCCGCCCAGCGAGCGCTACCAGGACCCGGCGCTGATGCGGCGCGCCCTGATGGACGACCCGCTCACCCGCTTCGGCGCCTCGCTCGACCTCGACCAGAGCGCCAAGGGCCTGGTCGACGTGATCGTCCCGCACTTCTGCACGACCGCGTCGGTCCTGGTGCTGGAGAGCCTGGTCGCGGCCGACGAGGTGCACAGCGAGAGCGGCTCGGCCGTGCTGCGCCGCATCGCGGTCACCTCCGACGACGGCAACCCGGCTTGGACCGCGACATTCCCCATCGGCGAGGTCCTCATCTACCCCGAGGGCACCCCGTACCGCGAGGTGCTCGACACCGCGCGTCCGGTCCACCTGCCGCACGTGGACGCCGACCAGGCCGGAGACATCGCCCGCAAATGGCGCCGCCGCCCCGTCGGCGACCTGCTGACCGGCGGCTCGATGGTGCTGCTCCCGCTGATCGCCCGCGACACGCTGCTGGGGTTCATCGCCTGCACCCGCGTCCCCGGGTTCCGCCGCTTCGACGCCTACGACGTCGAGATCGGCATGGAGTTCGCCGCCCGCGCCGCGATCGTCATCGACAACGCCCGGCTGTTCAGCCGCGAGCGCGCCACCGCCCTCACCCTCCAGCGCAGCCTGCTGCCCAACCGCCTGTCGGCGCCGTCGTCGGTCGAGGTCAGGCACCGCTACCTGCCCGGCAGCAAGCTCGTCGAGGTCGGCGGCGACTGGTACGAGTCGATCGCGCTGCCCGGCGCCCGGGTCGCGCTCATCGTCGGCGACGTGGCGGGCCACGGCGTCCGCGCGGCGGTCACCATGGGACGCCTGCGCACCGCGCTCCACACTTTGGCCAACCTCGAACTCCCGCCCGCCGACGCGCTGCACGTCATGCACGAGCTGATGATCGAGCTCGGCGAGCAGGAACCCCACTTCGCGACCTGCGTCTACGCCGTCTACGACGCCACCACCGGCACCATCGAGGTCGCCTCGGCGGGCCATCTGCCGCCGCTGCTGGTCGCGCCGGACGGCTCCAACGGCTACCTCGCCGTCCCCCCGGCGCCGCCGCTGGGCGTCGCGGGCGGCCAGGCCATCGAGAGCCGCGAGTTCACCGTCGAGGACGGCAGCGTCTTCGTCATATACACCGACGGCCTGGTCGAGAACCGGGGCCGCGACATCGACGACGGCCTGGCCCGCCTGCAGAGCATCTTCGGCCCCGACACCATCGACCGTCCGATGGAGGACCTGGCCAAGGCCACCCTCGACGGCGTCTACGCCGACCACCACCGCGACGACATCGCCGTCCTGCTGGCCCGCCTGCGCCGCCTCCCCGAAGACCGCTGCGCGTCCTGGACGCTCCCGGCCGACCCCGCCGCCGTCCGCCGCGCCCGCGGCCTGGTCCGCGCCCGGCTGGACGAATGGGGCCTGGGCGACCTCACCGACACCACCGAGCTGCTGGCGTCCGAGCTCATCACCAACGCCCTGCGCTACGCCCCGGGCCCCATCGAGCTGCGCCTGCTGCTCGAACGCACCGTCGTCTGCGAGGTCCTCGACCGCTCGGCGGCGCTCCCGCGCCTGCGCCACGCGGCCGACGACGACGAGAACGGCCGCGGCCTGCTCGTCGTGAGCCAGCTCGCGCACCGCTGGGGCACCCGCCGCACCGCCGCGGGCAAGGTCGTCTGGTGCGAGCAGATCGTCCCGGGGGTCGACCCCGACCCCTCCGAGCCCGTCTCCACCTGGCCCGGCGAGAACCACCACCGCGAGTAGGTCAGCTGGTACCGCGCCAGTTGGAGCTGCCCGCGCCCGGGTCGCGCAGGTACTCCATCAGTTCGCTGAGGCGCGTCCAGGCGCCGTCGCCGTCCTCCAGGGCGTACCAGATGCCGGGCTTGGCGGGGTCGCCGATGGTCTTGGCCTCGGCCTCGGCGGCCAGGGCGTGCTCGACGCCCGCCTCGGCGACGCCCTCGGGGCCCACGGCCAGGGCGATCGGCACCGGAGCGCCGTACCAGCGCGCCGGGAACGTGAGGTCGGCGCGTCCCGGGGCCCACTGGGCGGTCATGGTCTGGAGCGTCCCGGCCTTGGCGTACTCGTCGGCGAGCGCCGCCAGGTCGTCCAGCGGGGGTTCGCGGTCGGCGGGGTAGGCGACGCCGAACGACACCGTCTCCTTGACGCCCGAGGTGACGCGGGCGATCCGGGCGGTGCCGCCGCTCGGCGGGACCTCGGCCTTGGGGCCGTGCGGGCCCATGAAGATCAGATAGGTGGCCTGGGGCGCGCGGCGGCGGCCGAGGTCGGTGATCTCCGAGGGCGACCAGCGCGACAGCGCGGGCTCGGCGGTGCCCCACGCGACCGGCGGGACGCCGGTGAGGGCCGTCGACAGCGCCTCCATCGTGCCGCCCAGTTCCAGGCCCGCCGTCGCCTCGTGGACGAGGGTCAGGCTGACCATGAGATGGCGGCCCGCGTCCGGCGGCGGCCCGGTCAGGAAGGTCGCGGACGGCCCGTCGCCGCCGCCCTCGGCGAGGGCGAACGCGCCGCCGTCCCAGACCAGGGGGAGCCCGGAGAACCCGTCATAGTAGGTGTCGCCGTCCGGCTCCTGGGCCACCCACCGGGTGGTGGGGCCGCTCAGCGCCAGGCGCAGGGGGAGCGTGATCCGCGCGTCGTGCGGGGTGAGGATCTGGATCGGCTGCCCGTTCGCCGCGCAACGGGACATCGCATCGGTCAGCCAGGAGGAGAGCGGCACCAGGGGACGGTCTTGGATGACGACCGCGCTCTTGGCGGTGATGATGTCGACTGCCGGGTGCGCGCTGCTCATCGGCGAAGCCTCCCTGCGCTTCGGGGGGCGTGGGGGGTCGTCCCCCCACAGACGGAATGCGCGCTGCTCACTTGGTGGCTCCTTCCGGGGGCCAGACGGTGCCGCCCAGGCGGGTGACCATGGCGTCGGCGAAGCGGTGCGCGAGCCGTGGGGCGTCGGCCTCGCCGTTGGAGGCGCGGGCCTCCACCCACCAGAAGGGGACGGTGAGACCGGCCGTGGCCTCGTCACCGAGGAGGCGTTCCACCTCGCCCTCGACATCGACGCGCTGCGCCGACTCGATGCTCACCAGCGGACGTCCCTCGTCGTCGCAGAGCTGGATGATCGCGCCCGCCCCGGCGCCGCGCACGCGCAGGGCCTCGCCCGCGTGCACCATGCTGTCGACGATGGCGCGGACGTTTGGCGCGCGCTGGGTCAGGACCACCAGGTCGTAGGTCAACGGTTCTCCTTACCGGGACCGGCGTCGGTCAGGGCGTCCTCGACGAGCGCGGTCTGGATGAGGCTCGGCGACTCGCCGCGCCTGATGTACAGGCCGCGGCCGGGCGGCAGGGTGTCGGCGTAGATCCGCGGGAACAGCTGCCCCTCGGAGCGGTCGCCCGACATCACCAGCGCGGCGCTGCCCGTCTCGCGCATGGACTGGACCAGCGGGTCGTACAGGCCGCGGCTGGCCCCCGCGACGCGGCGCGCCACGACGAAGTGCAGGCCGATGTCGCGGCCGCTGGGGACGAACGGCACGAACGGGGCCAGCGGCTGCTGGCCCGCCGTGGTGAGCAGGTCGTAGTCGTCGGCCAGGACGACGATCTGCGGCCCCTTGACGGTGCCGTCGGGCGCCTCGGCGGCGTCCTCGGGCATCCGCTCCTCCAGCTCCTTGGCGACACCGCCGGCCAGGCCCGCGCACACGCGCGGCGTGGTGGCGTAGCCGCCGAGATAGGGCTCGGGGACCAGGTCGCGCAGCGACCTGCGCGGGTCCATGACCGCGAAGACGACCTGCTCGGGCGTGTAGCGCGCGACCAGGTTGCGGGCGATCAGGCGCAGCAGGTTGGACTTGCCCGAGCCGCCGTCGCCCAGGACGAGCAGGCTCTGGTCGGCGTCGAACAGGTCGAGCAGCACCGGCTGGAACGCGCGCTCGTCCACGCCGATCGGGACGAGCCGCGGCTCCTGCTCGGGCCCGGGGAGGTTCCCGGCGGGCAGCCGGTGCGGCAGGACGCGGACGCGGGGCGCCGTCGTGCCCGTCCAGGCGTTGCGGATCGCCCGGACGGCCGACTCGGCGGCCACACCGAGTTCGGTGGTGTTGGGCAGGCCACCCAGCGCCGGGACGGCCACATGGCCGAAGAGCTTGCCGTCGGTCAGCGCGCGCCCCGGCAGCTCGGCGCTGATCGTCTCGGCCAGCTTGCGGTCGACGGTGGAGTCGGAGGGGTCGTTGAGCCGCAGCTCGACGCGCTGGCCGAACGTCGACTGCGCGGCGATCCTGACGTCGTTCCAGCGCAGCATGCCCGCGACGATGTGGATGCCGTACCCGCCGCCGCGCTGGAGCAGGTCGGAGACCATGTCGTCGATCTCCTCGAAGTCGTTGCGGATCGCGCCGAACCCGTCGACGACCAGCACGACGTCGGCGGACGGCAGCTCGGGCACCTGACCGGCGGCGTGCATCTGGCGCAGCCGCTGGACGCCGTCGATGCCGCGCTGGCGGAACACCTCCTGGCGGTGTTCGAGCATCCCGTAGATCTCTTCGACGGTGCGGCGGATGCGCTCGTGGTCGGTGCGCCCGGCCGTGCCGCCGACATTGGGCAGGTCGGCCAGCACCTGGAGGCCGCCGCCGACCAGGTCGAGGCCGTACACCGCCACCTGGCTCGGCGAGTGGGTCAGCGCCAGCGACATCACCAGCGTGCGCAGCAGCGTGGTCTTGCCGGTCTGCGGCCCGCCGATGATCGCGACATGGCCGCCCGCCGCGGTGAGGTCGAGCTGCCAGACGCCCTGCCACTGGCGGCGCGCGTCGTCGAGCAGGCCCAGCGGGACGTGCAGCGGCTCGACCCGGACGGGCAGCCGCATGCCCTCCTCGGTGACCCGGACGGGGCCCGTGATGGCGTCCAGCGTGGTCACGGCGGGCAGCGGCGGCAGCCAGATGTTCTGAACGCGTTGTCCGTGGCGGGTCATCTGCCCGGCCATCACGTCGAGCAGGGTCGGGCCGGTGGTGCGTTCGGGCAGGTCGGGCTCGTCGCCGCCCGCGCTGGCCTGGCCGGGGGCGTCACCCTGGCCGCCGATGTTGTAGATCGGGTAGGGGCGGACGGGGGCCCGCCCCGGCCCCTCGTCCAGCGCTTCGAGCGGCCCCCGGTAGGGGCCGGAGACGTAGCTGCCCTTGAACCGCAGGTAGACGCTGGTGTCTACCTTCAGGAACCCGAACCCGGGGAGGGCGGGGAGGTGGAAGGCGTCCGGCGAGTCCAGGACCGTGCGGCTCTCCTCCTCGGAGAACGTGCGCAGGCCGATCCGGTACGACAGGTAGGTCTCCAGACCGCGCAGCTTGCCGCTCTCGATCCGCTGGCTCGACAGCAGCAGGTGGACGCCGATGCTGCGCCCGATGCGGCCGATCGACAGGAACAGCTCGATGAAGTCGGGACGCGCGGTGAGCAGCTCGCCGAACTCGTCGATGATCACCAGCAGGTGGGGGAGCGGGGGCAGGTCGGGCCGCTGCCGCCGCTGGTAGTTGTAGTCGCCGATGTTGGCGATGTTGCCCGCGTCGCGCAGCACCTGCTGGCGGCGCTGCACCTCGCCCGAGAGGCTGGCGTAGACGCGCTCGATCAGCCCGGCGTCGTCCTCCAGGTTGGTGATCACACCGGCGACGTGCGGGAGGTTCTCGAACGGTGCGAAGGTGGCGCCGCCCTTGTAGTCGACCAGCACCATGCTGGCCTGGTCGGGCGGGTGCGAGGCCGCCAGCGCCAGGACGAGCGTCCGCAGCATCTCGCTCTTGCCCGACCCGGTCGCGCCGACGCACAGGCCGTGCGGGCCCATGCCGAGGCTGGCCGCCTCCTTGAGGTCGAGGATCACCGGCTGGCCGGTGTCGTCCAGGCCGATCGGCACCCGCAGGAAGGCCCGCTCGCTGCGCGGCGCCCACATCCGGCGCATGTCGAGGTCGGCCGGGTCGGTGACGCCCATCAGCGCGGTGAAGTCGACGTTGCCGCCCTGCGCCGGGCCCTCCTCGATCGACTCGCGCGAGAGCCGCAGCGGGGCGAGCATCCGGGCCAGGCCGGTGAGCATCGAGGCGGGGACGTCGTCGACCGTCCCGCCCATGGTCACGGGGTTCTGGCCGCGCAGGTCCTCCACCACGACCTGGTCACCGGCCACCCGGATGCGGACGCTGACGTCGCCCGGCTCGTGCGTCTGGTCGGCCACCATGTGCAGGACGGTCGTGACCAGGTCGGCGGGCGAGACGGTCTCGTCCGGGCGGACGAGGTCGGCGGCGATCTCGCCGTGGGTGTCGTGCACCACCACCAGGCGGCGCAGCAGCCGGAACGAGTCGCGCTTGCCCAGACCGCGCCGCACCTCGGCGGCGAAGTCGGTGCGCTCGCGCAGGTCTTCGGCGAGCAGGGCCGCCAGCTTCAGCGGGCTGGACGCGATCAGCCGGACCGGCGCGCCGCCGTCCCTGCGGTGCTGGTCGAGGACGTGCGGCAGCCACTTCAGCCACTGCCAGTCGCGCGTCCTCGGGCCGGGGAAGGCCACCGCGACGGCGACGTCTTCGGGGGCGTGGAACGCCGTGAGCTGGGCCAGCAGCGCCCGCGCCACGCGCAGGACGTCCTCGCGCTCGCCGACCACGCTGACGTTGCCGGCCATGTCGAGCGGGAGGACCAGCGGCATGTCGGGCGAGGAACTGAACCTCCCCAGCAGGGCCCGCGCCTCGGAGAGCATGAACGGGTCGGTGGGCGTGAGGGCCGTGCCCTGCTCGCCCACTTCGAGCGGATGCCCGGGCACGAACCCGGTGCCCACCCGCACCCGGAGGAAGTCGGCGTGCGGACGGCGCCGCTCCCACAGCCGCGTGGGGTCGCGGACCACGTCGTACAGCGCCTCCGGCGGCGGGTCGAGGACCCGGGCCTGGACGCGGTCGTCGCGCTCCTGGCCGGACAGGTCCTCGCGCAGCTCCTCCAGGTACTCCAGGTAGAGCTCGCGCTGGCTCTTGCGCTGCCGCGACACCTGGCCGCGCCGCGACAACAGCATCGCCGCGCCCGCCAGGACGCAGACGACCAGCATCACCGCGCCCAGCATCATGAACGCCGGGTTCCGCAGCACCGTCATAATGGTGAGCGAGCCCATCATGCCGACCATCGGCAGGATCGTCATGAGCTGGTTGCCGGCCCCGCCCCCCTCGGGGAGCGTGGGCGGCGCCTCGATCTGGCGGGGTTCCCGTACGGCCGGGGGGTACACGGTACGTGCGGGTCGATGCACTACCCGGGTCGTCACTCCAGCCACTCCTCGCGATTCCTTGAATCCGCTACATCTTAGGGGCGGCCGGAGACGGGTCGTGTTGGGGAGGTTGGATGCGGATTTTCGAGGTGTCGGGTGATGTGCACGCCCTCATCGAGGACCTGCTGCCCGTGGTCAATCCGGCCGCGCGCTTCGAAGCCGAGCTGGCCCGGGTCGTCCTGCCGGTGGGCCGCTTCGCGCCCAGCGCGTCCACCTGGGTGATCTTGGAGCGCTGTGCCCGCGAGCCCCGTCCCGCCTGGCCCCGGCTGGTGGAGGACTGGCTGCGCGAGGTGGGCGACCGCGCGGCGATGGCGATCGCCGACATCGAACTGCTCGGCGACGTCCGCGAGCTCCTGCGCCTGCGCATCGTGCCCAAACTCACCGACACGGCGAAGGCGGGCCTGGTCGTCCTGCCCGTCGGGGAGCACTTCGACGCCATGGTGATGATCGACCACCCGCGGTTCGGCGGCCCCCTGACCGAGGCCCGCGCGTCCCTGCTGGCCCTGCGCCGCCTGGGCGACCTGGTCGTCCGCAACACCCACCAGCGCGAACTGGCCGACGTCACGTCCCACGACCAGCCCCTGACCCTCGACGAGCAGGTCCGCGTGGTCACCAAGCCGGGCTCCCGCTACGTCTCGGCCCTGCTGACCGAGCTCGACCGCTTCCTCCCCGACGCGGGCCCCACGGGCGTGCTGCTGGCCGTCCCGTCCCACAGCACGATCCTCCTCTACACGATCACCAGTGCCGGGATGTCGCAGGTCCTGCCCGTCTTCATGCAGCTGGCCCAGGACATGCACGCCGCCGCCGACGACCCCTGCACGCCCGAGACCTTCTGGTGGCGCCGCGACCACCCCATGATCAAACTCCACCCCGCCGCCGACCCCCCACCCCCACCCCAAAAACGCCGCCGCCCCTGGCGCCGCTCCTGAACCCCGCCTGATCTCCCCGATCCGGCTCCTACAACCCAGCGACCCCCGCCCCGCGCGCGATTGCGTTAACTAACCGGGGAAGCGAAGCCGAAGGCGAGCTTCCCCGGTTAGATCGCGAAGCGATGCAGCAATCGCAAAATCACGGTCACCGGAGCGAGCCGCCAGGCGAGCGTAGGTGGGCCGGGGTTTCAGTGAACACAGCCGCCAGGCGAGCGCAGGTGGGCCGGGATTTCAAGAAACACTGCGGCGGAGGGCCTCGGCGGCGATCGTGACGGCGGTGACGTGGGTCGCCTGGGCCAGGCGGGACGGGTCGAGGGCGGCGCCGACGGCCATGTGGCGGTCATAGCCCATCCGGACGACGCCCGCGCCGACCTCGGTCAGGACCTCGCTCGCGCGCTTGACGTCCAGACCCTGGGCCATGGTGGGGGAGTGGGCGGTGAAGACCACGATGGTGCGGGGGTGCAGGGCCTGGAGGCCGTTGGCCGCCATCCAGTCGAGGGCGTGCCCCACGCTGGCGGCGCCCTCGGGGGTGGCCGTGGCGACCAGCACCTGGGCATGGGCCGCGCGGAGGACGGCGCGGTGCAGCTCGGTGCGGATCCCGGCACCGCTGTCGGTGATCGTGACGCCGAAGAAGCGCGTCAGGGGGATGCCGGTGGAGCGGTAGGTGTCGGCCGACAGGGCGGCGCCGCCGATCGGGCCGCGGGTGCCGGGCAGCGCCCACAGGCGTTCGAGCGGGTGGGCGAGGTACGGCTCGACCTGGTCGAAGGACGCGGTGGCCAGCTCGGCGCGGGCCAGGTCGGTGAGGGTGTACTGGCCGCGCAGGCCCAGGCGCAGGGGGAGCGAGCCGCGCTCGGGGTCGACGTCCAGGGCCAGGACGCGGTCCTGGCGGTAGCGGGCGAACACCGAGGCGACCAGCGCGGCGACCGTGCTCTTGCCGGTGCCGCCGCGCACGCCGATCACCGCGATGCGGCGGCCCGTGGTGACCGGGTGCTGGATCCAGCGGCCGTGCTCGGCGATGCGCTGCATCTCGTCCGCCGGGCGGAAGGGACGCACGGCGGCCCGCCCCACGCGCCGCAGCCGGGAGTCGCCGTGGACGTCTTGGAGCACCAGCTTCTCGGGGTCCACCCCGGGCTCGGCCGCGGTGGGCGGCGGCGCGGGCGGGCGCGGCGCCGGACGTCCGGCGTTGAAGTCGGTCGTGGTCGCCGGGGGAGGCGGCGGGCCCGGCTGAGCTGGGCCTTGGTTCGGCGGGCTCTGCTGCGTTGGGGGCTGCTGCTGGTTCGGTTGGGGTTGTGGGGGTGTGGGGAGGGGCTGGGGACGGGTGGGAGCGGGGGTGCGGCGTGGGGAGACCGTCGGCGGATCGATGGTCGTCGATTCCGGGTCGGGCCGGGGCTCGTCCCGGTCCTTGTGGGTCAACCCGCGTCCTCTCAGAAGGTGTCGAGCAGACGTTCGAAGGTGCCGAAGGTGCCGATGGCGACCGGGATGATCGCCACCACGGCGGCGGCCTCGACCCGGTTCATCACGCGGCGCAGCCGGGCGCGCACGTGCTCGGGCTGGTCGCGGGTGAGGACGACGAACGGGATCGCCAGGCCCGCCAGAAGCATACCCAGTGCGGGCCACACGCCCCACGTAACGTGATCGGCCCATCGCACGCAGAGAGCGACCACGATCACCATGGCGGACGCGAACAGCGCGCCCTTCTCCAGCACGAGCGGGAACATCCGGGCGCGGCTGGCGACCACGACGGCCAGCAGGCCCGCCAGGCCGCCGGACCAGCCGTCGAAGTCGGCCGTGGCGCCCAGCCCGGCGACGGCCGCGGCCAGCGCGACCGCGACGGTGGCGATCACCATGCTGCGGTGGGCGGTGTCGAGGGCGCCCATGACGTCGCCGCGCGCGACGGCGTCGCCGGAGCCGCGGCGGTCGTCCAGGGACGCCAGCCCCGACAGCGACAGCGCCGTGCGCAGCAGCACGCTCAGCAGGACGACGCAGGTCAGCGCCAGGACCGAGCCGGTGCGCCCGCCGTCGAGGCCGAGGCCGGCGCAGAGCGTCCCGGTGCCGCCGAGCAGCGCGGCCAGGGCGCCGCCGATGAGCCCGCCCCGGCCGAGCGGGGAGCTCAGGCCGAGCAGGGCGACGATCGCGGCGGCGATGAGCGCGAGACCGCCCCAGCGGGCCCACGACTCCCAGTCGTGCAGGTCGGCGGCCGTCCAGACGGCCAGGCCGCCGGTCACGCCGCCGCCGAGCGTCAGCGCGGTGCCGAGCGGCTCGCGCCAGGCGACGCCGATCGCCAGGCCGGAGGCCACCAGGACGGCGGCCAGGCCCGCGACGACGCCGACCCCCGCGTTCCCGTCGACCTCGCCCCGGATCAGCAGGCCCATCGCGAAGACCAGCGTCATCAGCGTGAGAGACGCGCTCCAGCGGATCGCCCCTGGCCCCCAGCGCCACAGGCGCCCGTCGAGGGAGTCGCCGACCACCTCGGGCACCTCGTGGACGACCGGCGCGGGCAGCGGCTCGTCCGAGCGGACCAGCCGCAGCACCGACCCGTCGGGGATCTGCCGGTCGGCGAGGCTGGCCCCGGGCTCCAGGACCTCGCCGGTGGAGGTGATCAGGTGCCGGAGCCGCGGCGGGCTCTGCACCGGGTCGCCGAGCAGTTGCAGCACGTCGGGCATGAGAGCGCCGATCGGCTCCTGCGCGGGAAGGACCATATCCACCCTGCGGCGCTCACCGACGAGGGTGACCCGGCTCCACGCGGCCATTGTGCCCTTCCATGAGTACGTCGTTCGCTTGCGTCGGTCACCGGGGCACGGCCGTGCCGGTGACCCGTTCAAGGTAGCCGTTGCGGACCAGCCAGCGGACGGTCGGCAGCACCGGCGGCCGGGGGAAGAACCCGGCGTTGACGGTGAACCGCGTGCCGCCGCCGGGGCTGTCGGGGCCCGGGGCGGAGATCGACGCGGTGACGTTGAACTGCTTGACCACCCGGTAGCGCAGGTACCCGCCCGGAATGCCGGGGATGGTGGTCGCACGTGCCGATCTCGGCAGCCCGCGCTGGGCGAAGGGGAGGCCGAACGGGAACAGCATCGAGCCGCTCTCCTGGCCGAACTGGTCGACCAGCTTGCCCTGGGCCAGCGGGTAGGTGACCGAGCCGCCGCCCGCACCCGCGATCTTGGAGCGGGCGTCCTGGGCGAGCGCGGCGCCGTCCTTGATCGCCTGCTGCTCGGCCTGCGGAGTCAGGACGTGCGGCGGCGTCTCCCGGACGACCAGCTCGCCGTACAGCCAGCGGCTGGCCTCGTCCTCGCTGGGGAACTCGGCGGCGATGCGTCCCTGCTGGAACTCCACGAGCCCGGCGGTGAACTGGTCCTTGTTCCGGGCGATCACGTAGTAGCTGGACGCCTTGGCGGGCCCGGGACGCGGCTGCCCCGGCAGCACGTACAGCGGCGCGGGCACCCCGGCCCGGGTGAGCGCGTCGCGGAGGCGGGGGAAGGTGACCTGCGTCCCGACCCAGTCGGCGGGGACGGGCGCGGCGCCGCCGTCGGGCGCCTGCTGCTGCGCCTGCGCCTGCTTCTCCTTCTCCTGCGTCTTCAGCCGGGACTGGAGGAAGGACCAGCCCACGGTGCCCGCGCACAGCACGGCCGCCACGCACAGCCCGGCGACGATCTTGCCGACGCTCTCGTCGAACGTGCGCCGCGTGCGATGCGGGCCGAACATCAGGGCGTCGCGCAACCGGCGGCGGCGGACCGCCACCGACTCCAGCAGTTGGGTGTCGTAATCGCGTGCCAAACGGGCCTCCTCCCACCGCAGATCATGCCGTGCCCGGTCGCGCGCCGCGACCGGAGGGCCCGGCAACGGAACACGGGAGGGACCGCCGCGCGCGGCGGCATCCCTCCCGTGGTCTTCAGTTCAGGTCTCCGACCGGCGACCCGTCCCGGTTCAGATGGCCTGGACCGCCGAACTGGCCTGCCCCAGAGCTGTCTGGGCGTGGCCGTCGTTGGATTCGAGCGTGCTCTTCACCAGACGGATGATCTCGCGGGTCTCGTTCGCCGCGGTGTGCCACTTGATCTCTTTGGCGTTGTACTCGTCCGACACGCCGCTGGCCTCGAAGTCCGACATGGCGGTCTTGACGTCGGTGTCGCGGGAGCCGATCAGCGCCTCGAGCCGGGCGACGATGGTCTGGATGTTGGTCTGCGCCTCGCCCGAGGCGCCGGTGTCGTAGCTACGACGTCCGTTGGTCACGGTGGTGTCCCTTCTGCGAAGACGTCAGGCGGAGCGGAACTTGGCGCCGTCGAAGTTGGCCGAGCCCATGTTGCGGCTGGCCTCGTCGGCCATGGTCTGGTCACCGGTGGCGAACGCCTTCTCCATGCCGACCTGGCCGGTGTTGACCTTTCCGAGCCCGGCCCGGAGGTCGGCCGTGATTTGGTCGGAGCGCGCCTTGAAGCTGTCGAAGGCGGCCTTGCCGGCACCGTTGAACTTGCCGGACAGCGGCTCGGCGGCCGCGATCAGTGCCTTGATCAGACCGGACAGCTCCTCGCCGGAGTTGCCGGTGTTCTTGGCCAGGGTGCTGAGCGTCGTGTCGCCCATGTCCCATCGCCCCATCGTTGCCTCACCTGCCAGTCGGGTCGACCTTGACTCATTACCTGGATGGAATCCGTGCACGACCTTAGTTCGCTCTGCCCGTTTCCTGCCACCGCGCCGCAGCGGGAGGGGCGCCGTGCACGGAATCCACTCAAGAGTGGGACGTGCGGGACGCGGCGGAAGTTCGACGAAGATGCTGAGAGATTTCGGACAGGACGAAGCGAAGGGTGCGACTGGACACCGATGGGCGTGTTTGAACATCATGGGCGCCGTGGACGTCCAATCCCCATGAGGCAGTGCCTCTGGTCGGACCACAGCCGAGCGTTGGTGGAGCGATGAAGTTCGAACTGGTGGAGCCACCCGAACCCGCCGTCCCCGAGACCGTCGAGGACGAGGCGGGTGTTTCGCATGCGCCCGAGGGACCCGGTGACGACCCGGTCGCGGGCATCGAGGCGCTGACCAGCCAGTTCGTGGCCGAGGTCGCCGTCGCGGCCGAGGGGATCGACGCCTCCCTGGCGGAGCTGGCCGAGGTCGTGCAGAGCTCCCAGACGGACGCGGTGGAATGGGACGGCGCGGCCCCGCCGGAGAACTTCCGGGCGGGCCGGTTCGGTCGGCGGGCGGGCGAGTAGGGAAAGGGAACGGGGAGCATGGCGAGATATGACATCGACCCCCCTGGGGTGGGCTCGGTCGTCAGCAAGGTCGGCGGCTATGTCGCGGGCGAGGGCGGCAAGGGCGAGGGCGGCCTGGTCAAGCAGCTGTCCAATTTCGCCGACCATGTGGGCAACGCCGGGACGGCGGCGGCCAGCATGCCGATCGGCACGGCCCTGAAGGAATACG
This sequence comes from Spirillospora sp. CA-294931, assembly GCF_050946795.1. Taxonomy (GTDB): domain Bacteria; phylum Actinomycetota; class Actinomycetes; order Streptosporangiales; family Streptosporangiaceae; genus Spirillospora. Next base: position 6,254,123 of record NZ_CP192006.1, on the reverse strand, counting down.
TCGACCACACCACGCCGGGGCTGAAGGGCATGGTCACCAAGACCGGCAGCTGCATCAAGGGCGCGGTGGACGCGGTCAAGGCCTACAACCGCGGTGACCTGGAGATGATGGCCGAGGCGCAGCGCGCTGCCGCGAACGCGCCGGCTCCCAAGATCGGCAAGTGAGCTCCCGGCCCGTGTGACGCGATTCACACGGGCCCTTAAGATCTTCTTCCCCCCCGTGGAGCGTCGTACGGTTCGGTGAGGTCTCGGGGTCGAGTGTTAGGGGTGTGCAGCGTTGAGTGGCGTGATCGATCCGAGCGCGATTCCGATCCCGAAGGCGAACCCGGATGATGTCGAGGCGGCGGGTAACGCGCTGAAGAAGGACGGGACCGGTATCTCTCAAACCGGTCATGACATCAACTCTGGTTGGCAGGGCCTGTCGGAGTTTTATGTCGCGCCGGAGTCGGGTCTGCTGCTCAATGCGCCCAAGCCGGTGGCCGCCGCGGGTGATGCCTTCAAGGGCGAGGTGACGACGGTCGGTGACGCGTTGATCACCTTCGCCGGTGAGGTGCGTCCCATCATCAGCAAGATCCAGGGCTTGAAGTCCTCGGCCCAGACGTTCCGGAACAAGATCGACGGCGATGATGACTGGCGCAAGGACGAGGACAAGGTCAACGAGCACAACAAGCTCAACAACGACGTCCTGGCGGCGCTGGCGCAGTATCAGGAGGCCGAGCGGTCCTGTGCCAACAAGATCACCGGCATCTTCGGCGGTACCCGTTTCGTCCCTGGGGACGGCAAGCCCGGTGCGGGCGAGAAGGGCTACGGGATGGGCAAGGCCCCCAAGGATGTGGAGACGCCTTGGGCCAAGCCGCAGGAGCACGACAAGCCTTGGTATGAGGACGCGTGGAACGGCGTCACCGACTTCGTCGGCGGCATCCTGACCGACCTGGGCGACCTCACCGGTCTGCACGGCAAGGACGGCTGGTTGTGGGAGGGCGGTAACTGGCTGGACAACATGAAGAACAACTACACCCAGGTCCTGCAGGACCTGGGTGGCCTGGTTGGTCTGCATGGCAAGGACGGCTGGGTCTGGGACGGCGGGAGTTGGTGGGGCAACTTCTCCGGCGCCTGGACCGAGGTCGCGCACTCCTTTGTCCCGTGGCGCGAGTGGGGTGATCGTCCGGGCTATGTCATCACGCAGAGCATCTTGAACATCGGCAGCCTCGCCATCGGTGTGGGTGAGGTCAAGTTGATCTCCAAGTTGCTCAAGCGCGGCGACGCCGACGCTCCCAACACTCGCGACGGCGACTCCGACGGCGACGGCCGTCTGGACGACAACGCCAACGTCGACGGCCTGGACTCGGGCAACAACCCCACCACCCGCGACCTGCAGAACGAGCTCAACGAGCTTGACTTCGACGGCGGCGACCTCCAGGACCTCCAGCGCTCCCTGGACGACGCGGGCGAGCTTGAGCGTCAGCCCGCCCATGTCGGCGACCGCGAGCAGAACGGCGACAACGGGGACAACGGCGACAACGGGGACAACGGCGACACCGACAACGGCCCGCGCGACACCAACCCGGGCAGCGGCGACACCGACAACGGCAACAACACCGACAACGGCAACACCGACAACGACAACGGCAACACCGACAACGACAACGGCAACAACGACAACGGGAACGGGAACAACGAGAACGACGGCGGCGACACCGACAAGCCGGGCGACAATGACGACAAGCCCGGCGAGAACGAGCAGCCGCCCAAGGACGACTCGGGCGACAACGACAACGACCAGGACCCGACGAACCCGCCCAAGGACGACGACTCCGACTCCGGCGACGAGCAGGACCCGCCGAAGGACGACGCCGACCCGAACAACCCGAACGACCCGCCCAACGACCCGCCGGACGACGACGGGTCCACGCCGGGCGACGGCGACGGCCGCGACATCCCGCCCGAGCACTTCGGCGACACCGACCCGCGCCAGCCGGGCGCGCTGGGCGACAAGTACAAGGACGGCGTCTACGACCCGCCCGGCGACCGGCCCAAGGACCAGTTCGAGCCGCATGAGCGCGAGACCGCCGACACCCGGGCCGACGAGGGCAGGCTGGTCACCCGGCTGCCCGAGCATCCGCTCAACAACCAGGGCTACAGCTCGCTGGACGCGATCGAGCGCAGGGGCCCGAACGACCCGGGCACGGGCGTGGAGTACAAGGACGTCGGCAAGAACACGGCCAACGCGTTCGACAGCCAGCTCAAGCGCGGCCTGGGCAAGTTCAGGGACCAGCCCGACGGTTCGTTCAACGAGGGCGACATCGTCATCGACGGCCGTCGCAGCGGCCTGACCGAGGACAACGCGCTGCGCGGGCTGGAGAACCGTCTCGGCCGGATGTACCGCGAGGGCGACGTCCGCTTCGACCGCGTCGGCCGGATCGAGACCTACCTCGGCGACGGCAACCGGCTCGTCTTCGAGAACGGCCGCATCACCCGGATCACCGACGCCGGCGAGCAGGTCATCCGCCAGTGGGACCCGGACTCCAAGCGCTGGACCACGCCCGACGACGGCAACACCCGTCCGGACGGGAACAACGACGGTTCCGGCAAGGACCAGGACAACGACAACGGCGGCGACAAGACCCCCGACCCCGACGACGGCAAGAAGCCCGACGGCGGCAATGACGCAGACGGGGGCAAGGACGCCGACGGCGACGACGGCAACGACGGCAAGAAGGACGACGACGGCAACGACGACGACGGCGGGACGCCCAAGGACACCGACCCGCCGAAGTCGCCGAACGACAACGGCGGCGGCGCGCCGAAGCCCGACCAGGACGGCCTCGACGCCGACGGCGGCAACGGCAACGACGGCGGGAACGGCAACGACGGGAACGGCGGCGACAAGGGCGGCCAGGACCCCGACCAGCAGGGCCCGAACCAGCAGAACGGCCCCGACCCCGACGGTGACCGAGGCAACGACGCCGACAACGACGGAAGCGACAACGACGGCAAGAACGACCAGGACAACGACAACGACGGTGCCAAGGACGACGACGGCAAGCCCGGAACCGTCGGCGACGACGGCGTCCGCCGCTTCGACTCCGACCAAGCGGGCGAGGACTACGGCGAGCGCGAGCTCGGCGACCGCTACGACAACCTGCCGGACGAGCAGCGCAGGGCGGCCTGGTGGTACACGCGCCAGTCGTTCCCCAACGGGTTCCTGCGTCCCGGCTCGGACGTCGGCAGCTACTTCAACCACCTCGAAGGCGAGCACAACGCGTTCCGGAGCCTGGTCGACCTGAACGGGGGCCGCAGGCCGACCGTCGCCGACCTGAACCAGATGTGGCACCGGACGGACCTGGACGCCGACCAGCGCCGCCTGCTCCAGGACCTGCTGAACGACCGCAACGTCAACGACCGGCTCAACCGGATGGAGGGATCGTCGAACTACTGGCGGTTCCTGCACGACTACTTCGGCGGGGTCAGGCCGACGCCCGACGTGTTCTGGGACCGGATCCACGATCTCGACCGGGCCATCGACCAGCCCCTGCCCGAGCCCGTCCAGGTGCAGCGCGGTCTGCACGACGTCGACTTCATGCGCGGGCCGGACGGGCAGCCGCTCAACGGCCGCGACCCGTCCCTGCTGGAGGGCCAGACCTGGACCGAGCCCGGTTACATGTCGACCTCGCTCGGGGAGGGTACGACTAAGGTCGACGGCAAGGGCTTCGAGTACCGGATGCACATCGACGTGCCCAAGGGCGGCCGCGGCCTCTGGATGGGCAAGAAGAGCGCGTACGACGACCAGCGCGAGCTGATCCTGCCCCGAGGCACCCAAATCAAGATCAACAAGGTGGAGAAGGTCATCGGGCCCGACGGGAAGGTGTCCTACGACATCGACGCCGAAGTGATCCTGCCCGGGGCGGGGCACTGATGACGACCGCAGCGATCGGAAGGTGTGCGCAGCATGGCTGACCAGGCACCCCAGGGCGGCGCGTGGGACCCCACGGCCCGCGTGGTGCCCGCCAACGACTACGCCGCCCACACCTACGGGCCGGTGGCGTACTACCCGGTCACGCTCGGCGGGGAGCTGATCGGCTTCCTGTGGGCGTCGCGTTCGGAGCCGGCCGCCGGCTTCTGGCGCCGGGTGGACGGCCCCGAAGGGACGTTCCTGGCCTCCGGGGTCTGGTCCGAGCGGCTCATGGCGGCCCACGCCCGGGGGCTCTCGGCCGTCGAGGCGATCCGCGATCAGGTCGGCGCGCCCGAGCACCCCGAGGCCGGGACGGTCGCGGCGGGCGCGCCCGAGGGCGAGGCGTCCGGGCTGGCCGAGATCGACGAACTGGCCAACCCGGGCAACCCGGCCGACCCGGACGCGTTCGCCGACCTCGACCGGGGGCTGCTGCCCGACGGGACGCCGATCGACCGCTCGAAGGGCTGGGGGCCGCTCTCGCTCCCGAATCCCTCGACCTACCCCGACGAGACGTCCGGGCCGGTGGTGTACCTGCCGGTCGCCAAGGAGGGCCGGGTCGTCGGCTACGTGTGGGCCTCGCCGACGCGTGAGGCGGCGTCCTATCTGGAGCGCGCCGAGGTCGGCGTGGACGGATGGAACGCGGGCGTGCCGTGGAAGGTCAGGCTGCGCGACGCGCACGCGGAGGGACTGCCCGCGATCGAGGCGCTACGGCGCCTGGTCGGCACGCCGCCCGACCCGCGCGGCGGTGAGATCCCGGCGGGCACTCAGGAGCGCGAGGCCGGGAGCCTGGACGAGCTCAGGGAGCTGGCCGGCGGCACGGGCCGGTAATCTTCGAGACGGCGGGAAAGAACGGAAAGGCGATCGGTGAGCAGGACTGTCGAGATTTACGTGGCCGACCGGGGGGAGCTCCTCCCGCTGGCGCAGCGCGTCGGTGAGGAGCTGGGCGTGTCCGCCTACTTCGCCTCGCGGTCCTCGGCCGTCTTCGCGCTGGACGCCTCGCGCTGGATCGGCGCCGAGGGCACCGGCACGCTGACCCTGGCCCCGACCGACGCCGAGCCCGACGACGGCACGGCCCTGGCGCCCTACGCCTACGAGCTGTCCCTGGAGTACCGGGGCGGCGACAACCTGGCCAGGGGCGAGCTGAGGGAGCGGTTCGGGCGCGCGCTCTTCGACGGGCTGCGCGCGCTGGAACGTCCGCTGGCCTACGCCGACGACGTGAGCCTCTACGCCGACTACCTGCCCGGCCGGGGCACCCGCGACTTCGACACGGGCGCCGACTGGGACGAGGACGGCCGCGACCGCTGGAACGACCCCCGGCTCTATGGCCCGGACGCCGAGATCCCGGCGCCGGAGCCGCCGCCCGTCCCGCGCGGCTCGGTGACGGTCTTCGAGACCGGCGGGCTCGTCCAGTTCGTCCCGACGAGCACCCTCGACTCGCGCTCGCTGGTCCCGGCCGTCTCGGTGCGGGCCGACCAGGGCGACGCCACGATCGGCCGCGCCCTGGCGCTGGCACTGGCCCGGTCGTCGTCCACCGGCGGCACCCGCGACGGCGATCCCTTCCGCGCCGTGGCGGGCACGGCGGGCGGCCTGAGCCCCGACGAGTACGCCAGGACGGCCGTCTCGGTCGACCTCGCCGTCGAGGGCGAGACGATCCTGGCCGTCCCGCACCTGCCCCACACGGGCGAACCGCTGAAGCACATCGCGCAGGGCCCGGTCGTGGATTCCCTCGCCCTGCGCGAGTCACGGGCCTGGGACGACGCCGCCATGGGCCGCACCCTGCTCGACTTGATCGCGGCCACCCGCGCCCACGCCGGGCACCAGCGCGTCTAGGGCGTGTCCGGTGGATCTTCGATCGGCTGCGCGACGCCCAGGCACGCACCTCGCCGCGTTGTCGTCAGTCGACAGCCAACACCGGGCTGCCTCCCTCCTCCGCCTTGCGATGCACGCACCTGGACGTCGCTCGCGGCGAACAAGATCCACCGGACACGCCCAGGCCCTCAGCAGCGCTCGCGCCACCGGCTGGTGATCGGCAGGCGGCGGTCGCGGCCGAAGTTCTTCGGGGTGATCTTCGGGCCGGGCGGGTACTGGCGGCGCTTGTACTCGGCCAGGTCGACCAGGCGGATGACGCGCTCGACCAGCGCGGCGTCGTGGCCCGCGGCGATGAGCGCGTCGCGGCCCATGTCGCGCTCGACGTAGTCGACCAGCAGCGGGTCGAGGACGTCGTAGGGCGGCAGCGAGTCGACGTCCTTCTGGTCGGGACGCAACTCGGCCGAGGGCTCCTTGTCGATGATCACCTGGGGGATGGGCTCCTGGGCGAACGGGTGCAGGAACGGCAGGTCGGAGCCGGTCTGCTCGTTGCGCCAGCGGGCCAGCGCCCAGACCATCGTCTTGGTGAGGTCCTTGATCGGGCCGAAGCCGCCCGCCGAGTCGCCGTAGAGGGTCGAGTAGCCGGTGGCCAGCTCGCTCTTGTTGCCGCCGGTGAGCACCAGATGTCCGTGCTCGTTGGACAGGCCCATCCAGATGTTGGCGCGGATGCGGGCCTGGAGGTTCTCGGCGGCCAGCCCGTGCAGGTCGAGCTCGGCCTCGAAGGCGTCGACCATGCCCCGGATCGGGACGATGCTGGAGTGCAGCCCCTGCCGCTTGACCAGCTCTTCGGCGTCGGTGACCGAGCCCTCGGAGGAGTAGCGGCTGGGCAGCAGCACGACATGGACCGAGTCGGGCCCGATCGCGTCGGCGGCGATCGTGGCGACCAGCGCCGAGTCGATGCCGCCGGACAGGCCGAGGACGACCGACCCGAACCCGTTCTTGCGGATGTAGTCGCCCGTGCCGAGGACCAGCGCCCCGTATGCCTCGGCGAGGTCGTCGAGGGGCTCGGCGAGCGTCTGCGGCGCGACGTCGTAGGCGGGCAGCGGCTCGGCCGACAGGATCTGCCGGTCGATCGTGATCGTGGTGCCGTCGAGGGCGTCGACCGGGCGGCGTCCGGGCTCGGACGCGGGGTCGGCCTCGGGCAGCGCGAGGTCGGTCACCAGGAGGTGCTCGACGAACTGGGGCGCCCGCGCGAGCAGGGCGCCGTCGGCGCCCACCACGATGGAGTCGCCGTCGAAGACCAGCTCGTCCTGGCCGCCGACCATGTTGACGTAGGCGAGGGCGCATCCGGCCTCGCGCGCGCGTTCGGCGCAGAGGTCGAGGCGGACGTCGTCCTTGTTGCGTTCATACGGGGAGGCGTTGATGGCGAGCAGCAGGCCCGCGTTCGCGGTGTCGGCGACGCTGACCGGGCCGCCGTCCTGCCAGAGGTCCTCGCAGACCACGGTGGCCACGTCGACGCCGTGGAGGCGGACGACGGGAAGCCGGTCGCCGCGCACGAAGATGCGGTACTCGTCGAAGACGCCGTAGTTGGGCAGGTGATGCTTGGCGGAGCGGGTGATGACCTCGCCGCCGTGCAGCCACGCCGCGGCATCCTGCGGCGACCCGGCGGGCTGCCCGGCGCGTACCAGGCTGACCGTGCGCCGGTCGAGATAGCCGGTGACGACCGGGACGCCGCCCAGGCCCTCGTCGGCCAGGCGCCGCGCCACCCGGGCCAGCGCCCGCTGGGACGCCTCGACGAACGAGGAGCGCAGGGCGAGGTCTTCCACGGGATAGCCGGTCAGCATCATCTCGGGGAAGGCGACCAGATGCGCGCCCGCGTCGGCGGCGCGCCGTGTCCATTCGACGATGAGGCCGGCGTTGCCGTCGAGGTCGCCGACCGTCGGGTTCACCTGTGCGAGCGCAATCCGAAGCTGTGCCACCTCATCAGCCTAAACGACGCCCCCCTGGTTTCGTCAAACTGACGAAAAGGCTGCCTTGCGCCGCCGGATGGCGGGGCCGATCATGACCTGGGCCGCGGCGCCGAGGCCGGCCAGCGTCCCGCAGGTGATCCACAGTACCGGCGCGCCGACCTCCAGCAGCCGGGTGCCGCCCAGCGGCGCCAGCAGGAATCCTCCAGACCAGGCGATGCCCCACAGCCCGGCGTACCGGCCGCGCAGATGGACGGGGGCCAGGTCGGCCACGATCGCCTTGGAGACCGACGCGGCGATGATCTCGCCGATCGTCCAGACGAGCGTCACCACGATGAAGATCCAGAACCGGGTCGCCAGCGCGTACATCCCGAACCCGACCGCCATCACGGCCATGCCGACCGCGAGGACGCGGCTGTGGTCCAGGCTCGCGAGCCAGGCGTTCACCACCGGCTGGACGGTCACGATCAGCACCCCGTTGGCCGCGATCGCCATCCCGTAGTGCTGCGGCCCCAGACCCTCGACCTTCATGGCCAGCGGCAGCGTGGTCATGCACTGCATCAGCACGAAGGTGTAGACCAGCGTGATCAGCGTGCAGATCACCATGAGCCGGTCGCGCAGGACGTCCAGGAAGGTGCCGCCCTTCCCCTCCTCCGTGTCGCGCGCGGGCCGGGTCTCGGGGATCGCCCGCCACACCAGGACCGCGAACGCCATGCAGGTCACCGCGTCGATCCAGAACAGCGTGAGGTAGCCGTGGCGCGCCAGCGTGCCGCCCAGCAGCATCGAGAACGTGAAGCCCAGGTTGATCGCCCAGAAGAGCAGCCCGTACGCCCGGGGACGCTCCTCGGGCGAGATCAGGTCCGCCACCATGGCGTCCGACGCCGGACGGTACATGTCGATCGTCAGCCCCAGCAGCAACGCCGAAACCACGATCAAGGGGATGCCCTCGGCATAGGCCAGCGCGATCATGCCGAAGCCGGTGCAGCCCATGGACAACGAGAGCGTGGCCCGCCGCCCGATCCGGTCCGACAGGAACCCGCCGAGCAGCTGCCCCGCGATGGACCCGCCGCCGAAGATGGCCATGACGATGCCCGCCTCGCCCAGCGAGAGGCCGCGCGCGGTGGTCAGGTAGAGCCCGAGGAACGGCTCGACCATCGTCCCGAGCCGGTTGATCAGCGAACCGGCCCACAGGAACCAGAACGACCGGGGAAAACCGCCGAGCCTGCTCTGGACGAAGCGGCCCGCCGGGGAGAGCGGGGGAGTCCCAACGTTGGCGGTCATGGAGCGATCTTCAGGGGTGTCCACCACTTTGAGTACTTATTTAGACTGGCCTAAATGATCCAGTTCCTGTTCACCCCAGACGACGTGGCACGCGTCCGTTTCGCCTTCTCGCCGCTCTGGGAGCTGGTGCACAGCCTGCGAGTGCTCGCGGCCCCGTCCGAGCACGCCCTGCACCTGCCCTGGATCCACTCGGCCCGCTCCCGGGTACAGGACCTGGACCTCGCCCTCCTCCAGACCCTGGTCCCCCAGGTGGGCTACATCCCCGACTTCCTCACCCCACCCCCGCAGACACCGCTCCCCGACTTCGAAACCGAACTGGCGACCGTCCGCGCCACACCCCCGTCGGTGGTCGAGGACGAGCTCCGCGCGCCCAAACCGCTCCACGACACCGCCCTGTGGGCCCCTCTCGCCGCCGAGCCCGAACGCACCCTCGACCGCGTCTCCACCCTCCTGGAACGCTACTGGGAGGCCGCCCTGGAACCCTTCTGGGATTCGATCAGGGACGTCCTGGAAGGCGACGTCCTCCGCCGCACGCGCGAACTGACCGCCCACGGCGCCGAGGGCCTGTTCGCCGACCTGCACCGCACCGTCCGCTGGACGGGCGACCGCCTGCGCGTCGACCGCGACTGGCACTACGACGGCGCGCTGAGCGGACGCGGGCTGCTGCTCGTCCCGAGCGTGTTCCTCCCGCACGTCTCGGTGATGCTCCCGCCCTACCAGCCGGTGCTCTGCTACCCGCCCCACGGCGTGGCCACCCTCTGGGAGTCCCGCCCCGCCGCACCCGCCGACGCCCTGGCGGCCCTCATAGGCCGCCGCCGCGCGGAGATCTTGACAGCCCTCGCCACCCCCGCGTCCACCACGGACCTGGCCCGCCGCATAGGCGTCACCCCCGGCGCCGTCAGCCAGCACCTGGGCGTTCTCAGAGCCTGCGGCCTGATCACCGGCCACCGCCTCGGCCGCCGCGTCCTCTACTCCAGAGCCACCCCAGGCGACACCCTGGTAACTACCTCCAACGAGCCGGCCCCCACCAGTCAATCCCCTCCGAAAGCCGGATAACCAGCCAGCGGAGCCACGTCCCAGCCCCCCGCGACCTCACGCAACAGCCATCGCATCGCCGCCGCGAACGCCGGAAACTCCTCCAACTCGCTCGCCTTCTCCCAACGATGCTTCAGCAATTGCCGCCTGCTCGGCGCCGGACGCCGCGTCGGATGGAGCGGCCCGTCCTCCACCGTGCGAGGCAGCAGAAACGCCGTCGCGGCCACCGTCCAGACCACAATGGCCTGCCGGACGCCCGCCTCCCACACCCCGTCATCGGCCAGCGCGGGATACACACCCACAACCTCCGCCCGATAGGCCGCCTCGACCCGCGCGGCCACCCCGGCGGGCAGCCTGAAAACGCACCAGCAAGTGGAAAACGGCATCCGGCAATACGCCGCCACCAGAAAAGCCGACTGATAACAGGCCGTCTCAAAATCGATCAGCCGCAAGCCGTCCGTGGTGAGCAGGTTGTTGTCCGGACAGGTATCACCCGGCGTGAAGACCGAATACTCCTCCCCACCCGCCGTCCCAACCCAAGCAAGCTCCTCACCAAGCCCAGGCACAGCCGCACCGCCGACCAGCTCAAGCAGCTCAGCCGCATTCCGCGCCACCCAAGGCTCGTCCTCCCAAGACGCCACACCCTTGTCGAACCGCGCCCACAACTCCCGAAGCTCCCCACGCCGATCCGCCGCCTCAACAGCCAGCCGCCCAAGGCCCCGAGCCCAAACCAGCAACCCGTCCTCCGCAGCCCGCGGGTCATCCCCAAGCAGCACATCCGCCAGCGAAGGCGCCTCCCCAAGATCCTCCATCACCAGCAAGGGAACCTCGGTATCCACCCCCAAGACCTCAGGCCCAGCAATCCCCAGCGAAAGCCCAGCAGCCTCAGCCGTAAAACACCGCAAAGCCTCCGGCTCCCCACCGAACGCCTTAACGATCACACTCCCCCCACCAGCGGTCTCACAACGCAGCACCGTGCTCCGCGAGCTCCCACCCAGATCAACCGCCCCGAAGACCCCAACCCCCAACACCTCACCAGCCGCCCGCAAGATCATCTCCACCACCCCATCCTGCCACCACCCCAAATCCCCCCACAGCCTGCCACCACCCCCACAACCAACCCAGCCCCTTTATTGGGAACGCCACGCCCTCCGAAACGACCACCAAACGGGTCCGAAAGAGCGCCTGCGTTCGAGTCGACAGCGAAACCCACCTTGGCCCAGGCGCCTTAAACCCGTATTAGCCACGCACGGTCACAGACGGCCGGAGTGCGTCGAATGGAGTCGCCCCGGAAGCCCCTCAACAGGCAGTGAACCCCTGGCTGGCACACCCAGTCGAACCAGGTCGAGCGCCATTGGCTCCCGCGCCCCCCCGGCGGGGAGATCCAGCATGCCCATCCAGATCACCGAAGCCCGCATGACCCTCGCTACCAACGGCACCATGACCGCCCAAGCCGTCCAAGTCGATGGAGCCTGGCAAGTCACCAGGTGGCCCCACCTACTGGACTACAACCGAGCCATCACCGCCGTGACGCTCGCTGAGCGCCTCGCCCAGGGTCACTCCGAAAGCGACCCGTTCCTCAACTCGTGGCGAGAAGAGTTGGCCGGTGGCTGATCGCTATATCCGAATCACGGCTGCTCTCGCCGTGTTGCCCGTCGCGATCGTCGATTTCCCCTCACGGCCGCCATCGGGGCCTGTGGTTTAGAGGCCGAGGTTCTCTGCTCCGCCCAGGCTCAGTTTGGGTCAGAGCGCCCGCGACCTTCGCCAGCACCCGCTCCTGCTTATCCAATCGGGGTGCGGATCGCGATGCGCCCGGCGTCCGCCAGCGGCCGGGCGGCCCAGTTCCTTCGCACCGCCAACCTTGGTGCGCTACGTCTTCCCGGCTGCGCTGGGAAAACGACCATCAACACCCCAGCAACTCAGTGTTGGTCGAGTGATCATAATCCTTGTCAGCTTCGCCTGATCGCACGTTAATCTGGCACGTGACCGGGGGCGCCGCTGCCGCCAGTGGATGACATACGTCGCAATCACCAGCAGGGAACGCCAAGCCAGCCACACTGGCACGTGGCGTTCCAATCACAGGTGGATCTTCAATCCATTGCCATCTCCACGATGCTGATATATCCTCCGGAAAATGGTGGCGGGTGAGTTGCGACAGCAGACCGGCAGCATCGGCATAGAGCGAGCTAAGCGATGGCTAAACTACTCGACTCGCGTCGCGACGATCTATGCGAACACCGACAAGGTGTTTAAGGACCTGCTGCATTTCCAGTGGCCCCACGGCGGTCAACCGTTCAGCTTTGACCTAGGGGGCAAGCTACGCGGCGGCGACCTGCATGATCAATCGTTTATGGCGGAGGTCAAATCCTACCGCTACGAAATGGACTCCCCCCAGGAGTATCGTAAATTTGTCGCCGAATGCTACGTAGCGTTCCAGGAAAAACCAGATCGGTGCGACAATCTTATATGGTTGTCCTGGGCCCCCTTCCAAGCGCAGCGCTGGCATGAACATCGGAGCGCGGATTTTATCAAAAAGCACCTCCTTCATGCCGACAACGTTTTTCGAGTATTTGGAACGAATTCCTTCGAGGAAGCGCAAAGCAAGTTGGATGAGCAAGTCGTCTATGAGCTGACCAGTCGCCTATGGTTGCTGACTCTTTGCGACGAGCAGGAAGGCTTGGTAATCACAAGCGATCATTATAAGCATCTTATAGCGTACATGGGTATCGAGGAGGAATCCCAATGAGCGGGCAGTTTGGAACAGCCCTACGCCATGCACTGGAGTTTGATTCACCCGATCGACGTATCGACTCCCTCAAAACTAGTGTAAGCAATGTCCTGCGCTCCGGCGACCCGTCTGTTCGCGTTAGAAAGACCGAGTACTTCAACCACACATTCGTGCCAGACCTGGTATTGACCTGGCCGGAGGAGAAGCGGGAGAGGCTGGTCTTTCTGCGCACCAATCCGAACCCAGAATGGCTGGCGGCCGATCTCAAGGTAATTGCATCTAGTCATCCGATTATGTTCACACTGGATGACTTCGGGTCGGAACATGGTTCAAGCGCTCATGAAGGCTTGATGGCGGCAGCCAAGGAGGCGCGTGCCCTAATCACGGAGCCGGATGCAATCGAGGAGTTTGTGTCCCCCCGCACCCCGATCACTGCGGTGCTGACGCACGCTGTTATCCGCGGTGGTCTGGGCTTGGTCGATGAGCAGACAGCAAGAGGCGCGACCGAATCAGCCATCGCAGGGCTTTCCGCTGCGGAGAGCCTGGAAGCGGGGCCGATTAGATCGGCGCTCGCAGCCGCCGAGGGAATGCTAGACGACGAGCAGGCTAGCCGACTTAGTCGCCTTTACCAGGTGGTCTGGGAAGGTAAGGGTGGATCTCCAGAAAATTTCCCATCCTCCCGCAAGTTGGCCGGCCCCATAACAGGCAAGGATCTTTCTCTAATTCTTGCAACACTGACTAGTGAGGATGTGCAATTCTGGCGAAGGATCGGCCGCAGTATTGGACTCGAGCAGGTAGTGGCTATCGGGCCAGAATCAGGGCCAAATCTGGGACGTCTAGTCCAAGCAAATTTGGATCGCCTGGAGGCGCGGGGTGCGCGTGTCTTTGGACAAAGCACTTCCGACTCAGAAGAGCAACAGGCGAACTGGGGTGTAGAAAAGGGCTGTCTAGCACTGCACGGCGACGGCTGGATCGCTTACTTTGCCGCTAGGTCAAACGAATTGCCTCCGTCTGAGGCGCGACGCGGTGTGGCAGTCAATACGTTGATTGATGGCATCCGGCAGTTGAATGTCCGTATGACGGACGTCAAAGTCCAGCAAGCTAACTTCGCCATCTCAATCGAAGCCGTCGGCGATGCTGATGTTGTCGACAGTCCAGACTTTGGCCAACTAGTAGCTCGCGGCGACTCAGTGGCACAGGTCGCTGCAATAGCAATGGCCAGCAAGCGGAATCTAATAGCGGATTTTATTACCGGTACGGCCATGGGGCATACTAACGCCACTTTTCCCCTTACTGAACTTGCTCAAGCCGCGGTTAGACTTCTGCTTGAGTTGAGCCATCGGCATGTTCCCGATGCGGACGTGAGACTGGTTTCTGGCCGTGATCCATCACCAGTTCAGGATCGACTATTTAATGAACCCTAAGGTGGCTCCATAGATCGTGATCTTGTCATCGACGGTGAAGCGGGCTCAGCGCTGGAGCTCTTCATCAACCTTGCCAGCAGGGCAGTATTAAGACCAAGGCGAGCCGTCGCGGATTCACCATGGCGGACAATGCCGTTGACGGCTCAAGGCACTCCGCAAGCGGTAAGCCGCAGAGAAGTTCGAAGCGAGCGACGCCTCCAAGGACCACAACCTGGCGTTCCGCCACGAGGATGATAAGTCCCGCCCAGACGGCGACGTTCTCCGCCGCTTCCAGAAGCTCAAATCAGCGACTGGCATCGGCTCTGACCTGGGGACCGCGCGAGCTCCGGCACACCTTCGCATTGCTGATGAGCGGCCATGAGTTCTCCGACGAGGAGATCAGTGACCTCGTAAGCCACTCAAGCACGCAGACCACTCGCAGCGTGTACCGCCACCAACTCCGCCCCATCGTTCGCAAAGACAGCGAGAAGATGAACGAGATTTTCAAAGACGAACAAGACCGAGGCAGCCTGACGAGTACCACCCATGTCGGCCCCCAGTCTGATCCGCATGGCACCTGCGCAGGTACGCACCCCTTAAATGGGCTGAAACCGCCATAGTCGAGGCTGCACCTGCAGCAGAGATCGGGCGCCTATCTCGCGGCAGCCCGTGATTCGTAATGGCCGCAGAGTATGGCTGTTCCTACGGAGGGCGCAGCGTGCGGTTGATCGCGAGTGGCGGCGTGAGCCTGGTGGCTATTGCCTCACCTGAATGGTGTCTCCTGAACGGTGGGGGTGCGGGGGGCGAAGCCCCCCGCCTTGGGGGTTTGGGGGCGGGAGCCCCCAATGGGGCTGTCCGAGCGGAGCGAGGGCCATGCCTTTGGGGGGGTGAGGGGGTGTCGGGCTTAGGGGTGGGGGCGGAGGGAGGCTAGGGCGTCTAGGCGGTTGGTTCTTTGGGTGGGGAGCAGGGTGGGGGTGTCGTCGGTGGCGTTGTAGCGGCCGGATTCGATGACCCAGTCGAGGTGGGCTCGGGGGGTGTCCAGGAGGACCTTCACGACCTGTTTGGTGATGGCGCGTTCGTAGGGGGTGAAACGCATGCGGTTCAGGAAGGAGGGGAGGGAGCGGGCGGCCGTGCGGACTTCCTCCACGCGTTCGGCGATGCGGTCGACGACCATTGCGGCTGCCTGGTGGGGGCCTATGCCGTAGGTGGTGGCGAGGACGGCCACGTGGTTGTGGGATTCGGAGCGGGCGGCCTCGCGGGCGTAGGAGGCGACGTCGTTCGTCCAGGCGATGACGTCGGCGGTGCCCTCGCTCATGACCTTCCAGGCGGGGGTGATCATGATGCGGCCGGGGAGTTCGACGCCCAGGATCGGCTCGGCCAGGTCGTACAGGTAGGGGCCGCAGGCTCGGCGGCGGAGGGCGGGGTACTCGGCCGCGGTGGGGGTGTGGCCCGTCCGGCGGTTGACGGCCTCTTCGGCGCAGCCCGCTCGGTGTTCCTCCATGTGCAGGAGGAAGCGGCGGCGCCAGTCGCGGCCCATTCCGTCGGACGTGGCCTGCCACAGTTCGACGAGGGTGGACTCCACGGGCCTGGCGCCCGGTCTGGCGTGGCCCCGGCGCAGGGCGCGCAGGAGGTCTTGGTAGAGGGCGTGGACGGCCGTCGCGCTGCCCGCGAGGGAGGCCTCGTCGATCATGTCGTCGAGGGCGAACGTCCAGGTCAGCCAGCGGGCGAACAGGTCGACCCGGTCGGGGTCGGCGGTGGGCAGGACTCGGGCGGCCAGCCGCTCGCACCGGGCGCGTCCCAGCCAGGACGTGTCGGGGTCGCCCAGCACCAGGCCGCGCGAGCGCGACCAGGCCGCCAGGCGCTCGCCCAGCGGCCAGGCGTCCGGGTGCATGGCCGACGGGACGGCCAGCGCGGGCACCCGGTCGGTCAGCGAGAGGAGCAGAGAGACGTCCACGATTCGGCCCACGCTAACGAGCGGTTCCGAAGGCTTTCCAAGATCGCCACGTCAATTTTCGGGAAACGCGGCCGCACGCCCCGGACCTGCGGGACCGTCCGGTGTGGCAGAGTGCGAGATGCGCGCTACGTGCCGGTTGGGTCGTTCCACGGGGCGATTAACGTCGCGGTAACAGCCGCCAGGCATACTGCAAGGTAGCCGGGCCTGTCGAGAGCTGCGCGAACGCGTTGGACGGCGCCGGACGCGGGTAGGGCTCGTGGCAGACGGCACGGTTTCGTCAAGGGAGAAGGCTTTGGACCGTCAGCAGGAGTTCGTGCTCCGGACGCTGGAAGAGCGCGACATCCGGTTCATCCGGCTGTGGTTCACCGACGTTCAGGGTTTCCTGAAGTCGGTGGCCGTGGCTCCCGCCGAGCTCGAGGGCGCCTTCGCCGAGGGCATCGGCTTCGACGGGTCGGCCATCGAGGGCTTCGCCCGCGTGTACGAGGCCGACATGATCGCCAAGCCGGACCCGTCCACGTTCCAGGTGCTGCCCTGGCGCAGCGAGGCCCCGGGCGTCGCCCGCATGTTCTGCGACATCCTGATGCCGGACGGTACGCCGAGCTTCGCCGACCCCCGGTACGTGCTCAAGCGGTCGCTGGCGCGGGCGGCTGACCTCGGGTTCACGTTCTACACCCATCCCGAGGTCGAGTTCTTCCTGCTCAAGGACCGCCCGGAGGACGGCCGCGAGCCCGTCCCGGTCGACTCGGGCGGCTACTTCGACCACACCCCGCACAGCGCGGCGCACGACTTCCGGCGCAACGCGATCATGATGCTGGAGGCCATGGGCATCTCGGTGGAGTTCAGCCACCACGAGGGCGCCCCGGGCCAGCAGGAGATCGACCTGCGGTACGCCGACGCGCTGACCACGGCCGACAACATCATGACGTTCCGCCTGGTCATGAAGGAGGTCGCCCTCGAACAGGGGGTGTTCGCCTCGTTCATGCCCAAGCCGTTCACCGAGCACCCCGGCTCGGGCATGCACACCCATATGTCGCTGTTCGAAGGCGACCGCAACGCCTTCTACGAGCCCGGTGCCGAGTTCCAGCTCTCCAAGGTCGGACGCGCCTTCATCGCGGGCGTCCTGCGGCACTCGTCCGAGATCACCGCGGTCTGCAACCAGTGGGTCAACTCCTACAAGCGGCTGTGGGGCGGCGTCGGCTCCACCGCGGGCGCGGGCGGCGAGGCCCCGTCCTACATCTGCTGGGGGCACAACAACCGGTCCGCGCTCGTGCGCGTCCCGATGTACAAGCCGCAGAAGGGCCACGCGACGCGCATCGAGTTCCGCTCGCTGGACACCGCCGCCAACCCCTACCTGGCGTTCGCGGCGATCCTCGGCGCCGGCCTCAAGGGCATCGAGGAGGGCTACGAACTCCCGCAGGGCGCCGAGGACGACGTGTGGGCGCTCACCCCGGCCGAGCGCCGCGCGCTCGGCATCGAGCCGCTCCCGCAGAGCCTGGACGAGGCCATCCACGCGATGGAACGCAGCGAGCTGATGGCCGACGTGCTCGGCGAGCACGTGTTCGACTTCTTCCTGCGCAACAAGCGCCAGGAGTGGGAGGACTATCGGCGGCAGGTCACCGAGTTCGAGCGGCGCCGCCTCATCGCCGTCCTCTGACCCCGGCCCGGTCGGGCGAGCCGCACACGGGAGCGACTAGGTCACTCCCGGCAACACCCCCCACGGATACGTCCACCCGCAGGTGGCCCCATCTGTGGCGCGCGTCACACCATCCGGTTTTGATCTTCTTCGTATCATTGAGCGTCAAACGGATAGTTGAGCAGTGTTTGCCCTGGGGTCAAGTGGCGGGAGTCCTGCGTTGAGTGGCGTGATCGATCCGAGCGCGATTCCGATCCCGAAGGCGAACCCGGATGATGTCGAGGCGGCGGGTAACGCGCTGAAGAAGGACGGGACCGGTATCTCTCAAACCGGTCATGACATCAACTCTGGTTGGCAGGGCCTGTCGGAGTTTTATGTCGCGCCGGAGTCGGGTCTGCTGCTCAATGCGCCCAAGCCGGTGGCCGCCGCGGGTGATGCCTTCAAGGGCGAGGTGACGACGGTCGGTGACGCGTTGATCACCTTCGCCGGTGAGGTGCGTCCCATCATCAGCAAGATCCAGGGCTTGAAGTCCTCGGCCCAGACGTTCCGGAACAAGATCGACGGCGATGATGACTGGCGCAAGGACGAGGACAAGGTCAACGAGCACAACAAGCTCAACAACGACGTCCTGGCGGCGCTGGCGCAGTATCAGGAGGCCGAGCGGTCCTGTGCCAACAAGATCACCGGCATCTTCGGCGGTACCCGTTTCGTCCCTGGGGACGGCAAGCCCGGTGCGGGCGAGAAGGGCTACGGGATGGGCAAGGCCCCCAAGGATGTGGAGACGCCTTGGGCCAAGCCGCAGGAGCACGACAAGCCTTGGTATGAGGACGCGTGGAACGGCGTCACCGACTTCGTCGGCGGCATCCTGACCGACCTGGGCGACCTCACCGGCCTGCACGGCAAGGACGGCTGGCTGTGGGACGGCGGTAACTGGCTGGACAACATGAAGAACAACTACACCCAGGTCCTGCAGGACCTGGGTGGCCTGGTTGGTCTGCATGGCAAGGACGGCTGGGTCTGGGACGGCGGGAGTTGGTGGGGCAACTTCTCCGGCGCCTGGACCGAGGTCGCGCACTCCTTTGTCCCGTGGCGCGAGTGGGGTGATCGTCCGGGCTATGTCATCACGCAGAGCATCTTGAACATCGGCAGCCTCGCCATCGGTGTGGGTGAGGTCAAGTTGATCTCCAAGTTGCTCAAGCGCGGAGACGCCGACGCTCCCAACACGCGCGACGGCGACTCCGACGGCGACGGCCGTCTGGACGACAACGCCGACCTGCCCAGCAACAACTCCGACCCCAACCTCACCACCCGCGAACTGCAGAACGAGCTCGGCGAACTCGACATCAACGACAAGGAGCTGAGCGAGCTCCAGAACTCGCTGGATGACGCCGGCGACTTCAAGGACCGCGAGCCCGCCAGCGTCCCCGACCGAGAGCAGAACGGCGACACCGATCCGCCCAAGGACGACCAGCCCGGGAATGGCACGGACCCGGGGAAGGATGACCAGCCTGGGAACGACTCGGATCCGGGCCAGGAGAACGACCCGGGGCAGAACAATGAGCCGGGGCACGAGAACGACCCGGGTAAGGAAGACCAGCAGCAGCCGCCCAAGGGTGATGGCGGGGACGGGCCCAAGGACCCGCCCGGGGACAAAGATCCCAAGGGGAACGACGGCGGCGATGACCCCGAGCGGGAGAAGGCGCTCAAGAAGGCCGACGCGCTTGAGGACTCGCTGCGCAAGGGCGGGCTCTCGGACGAGCAGATCGAGCGGCTGCGGGGGGACAACCCGCGCGACGGCGACCAGTGGCAGCGCCTGGCCTCGGCGCTCGAACAGAACTTCGGCAAGAAGACGCTCAAGGCGGCGCCGGACATCCATAGTGACGCGCTGCGGTTCGCTATGGAGGGGGCCGACAACCCGCGTGCGGTCGCCTACCGGTACGAGTATTTCAAGGCGCGTTACGACGAGGCCATGCGGGCGGTCGAGGCGGACGTCAAGTCGGGCGACCTGCCCGCGGGCACGAACAAGGCGAAGGCCGCGGTCGAGCGGTTCAACGAGATCGATGTCCGCGGGGACCTGGAGCGGGACGTCGCCGATGTCCGGGCGGCCCGGCCGGGCGGGGGCGGTATCGACCCCGGCCTGAAGGGCGACGCCAGGACGGACGCCGTGCGCGGCCAGGCCGGCGACATCGGCATGGGCAACGACACGTCCTCGGCCTACCACGCCCGCAAGCACTACAAGGAACTGCCCGACTCCGAGAAGCACGGCGACATCGTCAACGACTACCTGAACAGTGCCGAGCGTACGATTCGCGAAGGGGAGCTGCGGTCTCGCAACGTGGACGAGGACGGGACCGAGCGGCTGGAGTTCGTGCGTGAGGTGGATGGCGCGAAGCTCAGGGCCGTGGTCATCGTGCGGCCGGACGGCAAGATCGTGATGCCGACCTACGGCCAAGTCAAGTAGGGAGAGGGCGACGGCAGTGACGGACGATCGGATCGCCGATCTGGTGGCCAGGCTCGAAGGGGCCGGGCCAGGCGACGATGCCCGGACCGTGGCGAGTGATCTCCTGGAAGTCTATCTCGCGCTGGCGGGCTGGGAGAGACGTGATCCCGCCGAGGCCGAGGCCCTCCGGGGCCGGGTCCGGCGCAAGGAGATCGCCGACCTCTTCGGAGCCGACGACGGTCCGCAGGGCGTGTTCTCCGCCGAGGTGGGGGAGGTCGACCTGTGGCTGACGCGCGGCCGGACGGACGGCTTCCGGATGACGTGCGAGCATCGCACCGCGCTTCAATTGTTGCTGGATGACTACTCTGAGTGGGATGTGGTCGCCGGGTTCGTCCTCGATGACCTTGAGGAGACCGACGAGGAGATCCGCGAACTCGACGGGGACGCCACTCCCGTGCACAGGGGGCAGATCCCCTCGTGGGCGCCCAGGTCGTATTGG
Organism: Spirillospora sp. CA-294931; assembly: GCF_050946795.1. Taxonomy (GTDB): domain Bacteria; phylum Actinomycetota; class Actinomycetes; order Streptosporangiales; family Streptosporangiaceae; genus Spirillospora. The sequence goes on along the minus strand of NZ_CP192006.1, from coordinate 6,233,426 downwards.
TGGTGGTGGATGCCAAAGCCCGTTGACATGTGGGAGTACCGCGCGAGGGTCTTCTCGGGAGATCTGGAGGAGCACCAGAGCAATGCGCCCGGGTCGGCCGAGTGGCTCCGGTGCGGAGACAAGGAGTGCTGGTGCGCCACCGCACCGGCGTGACGAGGATGGTCGACAGCGATGGCGAATGAAGCGGACCCGCGGCTGGTCGCGGTGGCCGATCCCGGGCGGATGCAGGCACGCCTGGACGCTGACCTTCACGAGGTCGCGGCGCTGGGGCGCTCGGGCGCGAGCGTCGACCTGACGCTCGGTGACGCGTCGATCCCCGAGCAGGTGCGGCAGGCCGCCGGGCTGCTCGGGTTCGAGTCGCCCGTCGACGCGGCCACGCAGTCGCTGAAGCACATCGATGACCTTCCCGCGGACGAGCGCGGGAGCGGCTCGCCGATCGGTCCGTACCACCGGGCGGCGGGGCGGACGGTCGCCGAAGGCGAACTGAAGGCCCACACGACGAACGCGGGCGTGCGGCGCCTGGTGTTCCAGCGCGTGGCGCCCGTCGCGGCGGGCATCTCGGTGACGTTGGAGGCCGCCGTCCGCATCGAGGGTGCCGGGCGTCCCTACCTGGAAGCGTTCGGCTGGACGACCCGAGGAGCCGTCTACACCTTCGGCGGAACCCGCGGGGGCTACCTGACCGAGGCACTTGACGGGTTGCGGGGGGACGGCCCGTTCGACCAGGTCATGCTGATGGTTCTTGCGACGGGCCTGGGCCTGCCTGGCGATGACGACCAGGCCGGCCGGATGCCGTTGGCCGAGTTGATGGCCGGGCGCGGCGGATCGCTCGGTGCCTACGTCTCGAAGGCGGAGTCGTACGCGCTCGCCGCCGGAGCTGGGGGCGCGTTCGGTGCGTGCCTTTACCGGTCGGCGCTGGAGACGCTCTTCGAGAACTACCTGGGTGGCGTGGCGTTCTCCCTTGTCGACATGGACGACGTGAACGACGTCGACGAGGAACTGCGCGACCGGCTGCCCTGCTACGATCCGCTGCCCAGCGAAGCGGTACCACCGGGAATTCCGCCGCATCACTGGTGGTGGGAGTCAGCGGTGAGGCTGTGACCCCATATGGAGATATTTGAGGTCTCGGTCCATGTGAACGATCTCATTGAGGAGCTTCTGCCCCGCGTGAACCCGGACGCCCGGTTCGACCGCGACCTGGCCGAGGTGCAGATCGCGGTCGGTGGTTTCGTTCCTCGAGCCGGTACTTGGGGAATCCTGGAGCGGTGTGCGCGGGAGCCTCGCGAGAGCTGGCCCTCGCTGGTCGAAGACTGGTTGCGTGACCTGAGTGACAGTCTCGCTCTGGCGATCACGGAGCTCGACCTCATGGGGGACGTCCGTGAGCTGTGCGAAAGCTTCCAGGATCTGCTGCGCGTGCGCGTCGTGCCGAAACTGACCGAGGCCGAGCGCGAGGGCATGGTGGTCATCGCGGTGGGGAGGTACTTCGATGCCGTCGTGGTCATCGACCTGCCCCATCGCCCCAAGCCTCTGAGTCGAGACCTGGCGGCCCTCATGGGAATGAACCGCCGCCTCGGCAGCGCCGTCACGAATACCCATGACCGCTTGGCGGACGTCCGGCTCCATGAGATGCCGCTGACCATGACCGAGTCGGTTCGGGTGGTCTCCCAGCCCGGATCCCGGTATGTCTCGGCACTGCTCACCGAGGTGCACCGATTCCTGCCGGACGCGGGCGGCGCCGGTGCGCTGCTGGCCCTGCCCTCGCACAGCACGATGCTGCTCTACCCGATCGGCTCGGCGCCCGTGAGCGAGGTCCTGCCGGTGTTCTTCCAGGTGGCGCGAGACATGCACGCCGCATCCGATGATTCGTGCACGCCGAAGGCCTACTGGTGGCGGCCCGGCAAGGGTCTCATCGAGCTCGACCCGGCCGTACCGCCGTCGACCCTCGCCGCACCTTCCAACGCGCCCGCCCGCCGTCATCGCCGTCGCCCGCTGCGGCGCCGACGGTCAAGCTGATGCCACTCGGGCACCGCGCCTGACTGCGGCCTTGCCGGTGCGCCGGGAGGACTATCGGCGGCAGGTCACCGAGTTCGAGCGGCGCCGCCTCATCGCCGTCCTCTGACCCCGGAGGGCCAGAGGACGGGTGGTGGGGGTTAGGGGAGCAGGGGGTCGCCGAGTAGGGCGTTGCGGCGGGCTAGGCCCAGGGCGTCTGGGCCGAAGTGGCGGAGGCCTGCCAGGGTCACGCCGGTCTTGGCGCCGCGGAGGATGTAGACGCGGCCCTCCCAGCGTGTGAAGGCCGTGCCCGGTGGGGTCCAGGTGTCCTCCATTGGGGCGCCGACCGACACCTCGGCGCGGCCGTCGCGGTTGAGGTCGGCGACCGACAGGCCCTGGCCGAAGTAGTCGCCGCGCTCGGCGGTCCCGGGTATGCCCTTGGTGTCCTGGGAGAAGCCCTGGGCGCCCTTGGCGGTGAGTCCCTTGGGGCCGCCGTAGAGGATCGTGACGCTGCCGGCGTTGCCGGCCTTGCCGATGTCCTCCAGGGGCGCGCCGACGGCGACGTCGGCCCGCCGGTCGCCGTTGACGTCGCCGACGGCGAGCTGGGCGCCGAACTCGTCGTTCTTCTCGCCCGTCCCCGGGACGCCGGGGGTGTCCTGGGTGATGGTCACCGGCTTGCCGAGGCCGGTGGCGGTGCCGAGGAAGACCTTGATCGCGCCCTTGTTCGGCTCGCCCTCGCCGGTGTCCTCGGTGCGGCCGCGGGCGATCAGGTCGGCTTTGCCGTCCCCGTTGACGTCGCCCGACACCCCGGCGTCGCCGATGTCGCCGCGGATGCGCCGGGCGGGGCCGAGGCCCTTCGGCGAACCCAGCCGCAGCTCGACGTACTGGTAGGCCGGGTGGCCGTCCATATCGGCCACGACCTGCATGGCCAGGTCGGTGTAGCCGTCCCCGGTGAAGTCGCCCCCGGTCGGCAGGGCGAACCACAGGCCCTCGTCGGCCGAGGCGGACGTCCTGGTCCCGGCGACGGGCCGGTTCTTGAAGTCGGAGTAGGTCATGAAGTGGTCGGCGCTGCGTCCCGGTTTGAACACCAGGTCGGGCACGCCGTTGCGGTTGAAGTCGCCGACGACGAGCTTGACCCCGGCGTCGCTGCCCCCGGCCTTCAGATGGACGGTGCGCGCCGTCAGGCCCTTGGGCCCGCCGTACACGATGACGACGCCCTTGCCGAAGGGCGTGCCGATCGCCAGGTCGGAGTAGCGGTCGCCGTCGAAGTCGGCGGTGGCGATCGCCGAGGCGAACTGGTCGCTCTCGGCGGGCGCGCCCGGCACGCCGGGGCTGTCCTGGTCGAGGTGCTGGCGCTTGCGGGTGTCGGGCCCGGCGGGGCCGCCGTAGACCACGGTGACGAAGCCGGCGTGGCGGTGGCCCTTCACGTAGCCCTCGGGGCTGCCGATCACCAGGTCGCGGTGGCCGTCGCCGTTGAAGTCGGAGGTCTGGGGGCGGGGGGCGGACGCCGCGTCGCTGGCGGGCACCGTGAAGGTGAGGACAGCGGCGGCTCCCGCCGCGACCGTGGCCGCCGCGGAGATCGAACGGATTCTCATGCACATCCCTGCTGTCGTCGGGTGTTCCTGGAACGTTCGCGGGGGAGTCGTGAGGGAGACGCCTCAAGATCACTGTGGGTTTACCCCGGGTGCGGCGCGGAGGTGGAGACGGAATCGAGATCTCCGCGCCGCGTGCTTCCCCTTCCACCGGGTGCCCGTCCGAATAGGTTGAGGAGGTGACCGAGTCGTGGACCCCCGACCGCCGTCCCTCCCTGGCCGGACGCCTGGCCAGGCTTGGCTTCACCGACCCGGGACGGGCCGAGCGCGCCCTGCTGGACGCGGGCCCGGGCGCCGCGGGCCTGTCCTCCGGCGGGCTGCTGGAGCGCCTGGGCGCCACGGCCGATCCCGACCTCGCCCTGGACGGCCTGCTGCGCGTCCTGGCCGTGCCGGACACCTCCCACGACGACCTGCGGGCCGCGCTGGCCGAGGAGCCGGACATGGCCGGACGCCTGCTGACGGTGCTCGGCGTCAGCGCCGCCCTCGCCGACCATCTCGTCCGCCACCCCGGTGACTGGCGGGTGCTGCGCGACGCCCCGTCCGGCGACGACGCGGCCGAGCGGCAGCCGGAGCGCCCGAGCCCGGCCGAGCTCCGCGCCGAGCTGCTGCGCGCCGTCGGCGCCGACCCCGCCTCGGCCGAGCCGGTGGCCCGCGACGCCGCACCCGACACTCTGGTCGATCTGCGCGCCGGATACCGGCGCCTCCTGCTGGCCCTGGCCGGACGCGACCTGACCGGCGGCGCCGACGACCTGCCCGGGGTCGCGGCGGAGCTGGCCGACCTGGCCGCCGCCGCCCTGGAGGCGGGCCTGGCCATCGCGCGCGCCGAGGTCCCCGAGCACGTCTCGTGCCGCCTGGCCGTCATCGGCATGGGCAAGTGCGGCGGGCGCGAGCTCAACTACGTCAGCGACGTCGACGTCATCTTCGTCGCCGAGGCGCGGGAGGGCCACCCCGAGGACGCCGCCTTGCGCGCGGCCACCCGTATGGCCTCGGCCATGATGCGCGCGTGCTCGGCCAGCACGACCGAGGGCTCGCTGTGGGAGGTCGACGCGGCGCTGCGTCCCGAGGGCAAGTCCGGGCCGCTGGTGCGCACTCTGGCCAGCCACCGGGCCTACTACGAGCGATGGGCCAAGACGTGGGAGTTCCAGGCCCTGCTCAAGGCCCGTCCGGTCGCCGGGGACGCCGAGCTCGGCGGCCGCTACATCGACGCCATCGCGCCGATGGTGTGGAAGGCCGCCGCCGGGGTCGGCTTCGTCGAGGACGTCCAGTCGATGCGCCGCCGCGTCGAGGCGCACCTGAACGAGCGGATCGCCGAGGCCGAGCGGCAGCTCAAGCTGGGGCCCGGCGGCCTGCGCGACGTGGAGTTCGCCGTCCAGCTGCTCCAGCTCGTGCACGGGCGCACCGACGACACCCTGCACGGCGCGGCCACCCTCGAGGCGCTCGCGGCGCTGTCGGCGGGCGGCTATGTCGGACGGGACGACGCCGCCGCGCTGGCCTCGGCCTACCGGTTCCTGCGCCGCGTCGAGCACCTGGTCCAGCTGCACCGGCTGCGCCGGACCCACATGGTGCCCGACGACCCCGCCGACCTGCGCCGCCTCGGCCGCGCTCTGGGGCTGCGCGCCGACCCCGTCCGGGAGTTCACCGGGCAGTGGCGGCGGCACGCCCGCGAGGTGCGCCGCATCCACGAGAAGCTCTTCTACCGTCCGCTGCTGCGCGCCGTGGCCCGTCTCCCCGGGGAGGAGGCCAGGCTCACCCCCGAGGCCGCCCGGTCGCGCCTGGAGGCGCTCGGCTACAACGACCCGGCGGGCGCCCTGCGTCACATCGAGGCGCTCACGTCGGGGGTGTCGCGCCGCGCGTCCATCCAGCGGACGCTGCTCCCGGTCATGCTCGGCTGGTTCGCCGACGCGCCCGATCCCGACGCGGGGCTGCTCGGCTTCCGCCGGGTGAGCGACGCGCTCGGGACCACGCCCTGGTACCTGCGGCTGCTGCGCGACGAGGTGACCGTGGCCGAACGGATGGCCTGGGTACTCGGATCGAGCCTGTACGCCACCGACCTGCTCCTGCGCGCCCCCGAGGCGGTCACCATGCTCGGCAGCGCCGCCGAGTTGGCGCCCCGGCCGTTCGCGGCGCTGCGGACCGAGGCGCTGGCCGCCGTCCGGCGCCATGCCGACCGCGACACCCCCGCGACGGGCAGCACCGCCGAGGACGCGGTCGCGGTCGTGCGGGCGCTGCGGCGCCGCGAGCTGTTCCGGGTCGCGGTCGCCGACCTGCTCGGCCTGGCCGACGTCAGGACGGTCGGCGAGGCCCTCACCGACATCGCGACCGTGACCGTCGAGGCGGCGCTGCGGGCCGCCATCAACAAGATCGAGCTGGAGCGCCGGAGCCCCCTGCCGACCCGGATGGCCGTGGTCGCCATGGGCCGGTTCGGCGGCCACGAGCTCGGCTACGGCAGCGACGCCGACGTGATGTTCGTCCACGACCCGCTGCCCGGCGCCGACGAGCGCGAGGCGGGACGCGCCGCGCACGCCGTGGCCGAGGAGCTGCGCCGCCTGCTGGCCCTGCCCGCTCCCGACCCGCCACTGGAGATCGACCCCAACCTGCGTCCCGAGGGACGCCAGGGGCCGCTGGTGCGCACGCTGGCGTCCTACGCGGCCTACTACGCCCGCTGGTCGGCGCCCTGGGAGAGCCAGGCGCTGCTCCGCGCCGACCCGCTGATCGGCGACCCCGACCTGTGCGAGCGGTTCCGCGCGGTGATCGACCCCGTCCGCTGGCCCGAGGACGGCATCGACGAGGACGCCCTGCGCCAGATCCGGCGGCTGAAGGCGCGGATGGAGTCCGAGCGGCTGCCGCGTGGCGTCGAGCGGCGCCTGCACACCAAGCTCGGCCCCGGCGGCCTGTCGGACGTGGAGTGGGTCGCCCAGCTCCTCCAGCTGCGCCACGCCCAGGAGGTCCCCGCGCTGCGCACCACCCGGACGCTCGCCGCCCTCGACGCCGCCGTGGCGGCGCGCCTGCTGGACGCCGAGGACGCCGCCGTCCTGTCGGAGGCGTGGGAGCTGGCCACCCGGATCAGGGGGACGATGATGCTCGTGCGGGGGAGGGCCTCGGACCTGCTCCCGACCGACCACCACCACGAACGCAGCGCCGTCACCCGGGTGCTGGGCTACCCGGGCGCCGGGGACCTCCTGGAGGACTACCGCCGGTGCGCGCGGCGCGCACGCGCCGTCGTCGAGCGCGTCTTCTACGGCGAGGAAGTAGCCGGCCTCTAGGCGCCCGGCCAGGCGGACGGCGTTCGGCTCCGAGGAGGGCGGACGGCGTTCGGCTGGGAGGAGCGGACGGCGTCCAGCTAGGGGGGACGGCGCCCAGCCAGGGGGGACGGCGTTCGGCTGGGAGGGCGGACGGTGCCCAGTCAGGGGGAGGGGCGGACGGGGTCCGGCTCGGATCTCGACCGCGCCAGGATCAGCGCTCTCGCGCGATAGGGGACGCGGCTCAGCGCGTACCCGATGGCCAGCACCAGGCAGCCCGCCAGGGCGTCCAGCGTGTAGTGGTTGGCGGTCCCGATGATCACCACCAGCGTCGCGGCGGGGTACAGGACCGCGAGCACCACCACCCAGCGCCGCCGGACGATGCCGAGCACGGCCACCGAGCACCACAGGCCCCAGGCCATGTGCATAGAGGGCATCGCCGCGTACTGGTTGGACACCGTGGCCGTCGGGCCGGAGTCGTAGATGCCCCACGTCCCGAAGCTGATCACCGTGTCGGTGAAGCCGGGCAGCATCCGCGGCGGGGCCAGCGGGTAGAGCCAGAACCCGACCAGGCCGAGCAGGGTCGTGGCGAACAGCAGCGACCGGTAGCGGGCGTAATGGGCGGGCTGCCACACGTAGAGCCACACCATCACGCCGATCGTGATCACGAAGTGCAGCGTGGAGTAGAAGTAGTTGGCGGGCACCGCGAGCCAGCCGTTGGTGACGAAGAACCGGTTGAGCGAGTACTCGACGTCCAGGTTCAGCGTGTATTCGAGGTTGAGGATCTCGTAGGCCCGGTGGACGGCCATCGCGTGGTCGCGCGGCACCAGGTTGCGCACCGCCTCGTAGGCCAGGTAGCAGACCAGGAGCATCACCAGCTCAGGCCACAGGCGAGGACGGCCCGCGCCGCGGGCGGCCTCCTGCGTGGAGCTCGCCGCGGGGCGGGCCGGACGGGAGCCGGCCCCCGACACGTCCACCGACCTGGCCATGATCTCTAGGATCTCAAATGGCGGACCGGTGCGCACCACCGGGCGGTGCGGATTCGGTCAGTGTCTTCTCAGTTCGCGCGGTCGCGGCCCGGCGGGGGGCGGGAACCTCGCCGCCCGGCGCGAACACCGGCACGATCGGCTGCGACCAGCGGGACGCCAGCGCCCGGGTGCGTCCGGGGAGGCTGCGCACCCACGACGGCGGCCGGTGGTAGAGGAGCCAGGAGATCGCCAGGGCCCCGGCGATCAGGGCGATGCCCGCGATGGCGTCCAGGATGTAGTGGTTGGCCGTACCGAGGATGACGTACACGGTCGTCGCCGGGTAGAGCACGCCCAGCACCTTGGCCCACCGCCGGGTCGTGCGGACCAGGATGAACCCGCACCACAGCGCCCAGCCCGCGTGCATCGACGGCATCGCGGCGTACTGGTTGGTCAGGTTGGCCGAGGCGTCGCTGGCGTACAGGCCCCAGGTCTGCAGCGCCGACACCGGGTCGACGAACCCCTCGGACGGCAGGAAGCGCGGCGGGGCCAGCGGGTAGAGCCAGAACCCGATCAGCGCCATGCCGGTCGCGACCATGATCCCGGTGCGGAGCCAGCGGTAGTCCTGCGGGCGATGGCGATAGACCCAGACCACCACGACCAGCGTCACCCCGAAATGGGCGGTGCCGTAGAAGATGTTGGCCGCCTTGGCCAGCCAGGGCACGCCGAGCAGCCACTGGTTGACGCCCAGTTCGACATCGATCCCGAGATATCGCTCCAGCGTGAGGACCTGGTCCGCGTGGGCGAAGGCAGGTCCCGTTCCGTCCTGAACCAGGACCATACGGGTGACCGTATAGCCTGTGTAGAACAGGGCGATGAGCAGAAGCTCGCGCCAGAGCGGCGGTGCGGTCAGCGACCGCGGCAGCCGCGGCCGGCCGGTCCGCGTCTCCGCGCGATGGGCCTGGTCGGACTGGCCTCGGGGTCGTGCTGGGGCGATTTGGGCCATGGTACCTATCTTTGCGGCGCGGCCCCCGTCTTGAGATCACCACGCCGAATGGTCTTCATCTCAGACTTGAGTAGTACGCCCCCGATGCCGCATCCGGACTTTCGGGGGAGACGTTCGTGGATGTATGGGGGAGTGACCCCTGTGGTCGATGATGCATCAGCTCATAGGGGGTGGGTAGGTCATCTGAGCCCCCCGTGAGACGAACGGAGGGCGCAAATGGCGTGGACCAGGCCAATACCCGCTGTCGCGGTGGCCATGGCCGCCTCGGTGACCGCTTTTGGCCTGTCCACCTGGGGGAGGAGCGCCGACTCCACCCGGAGCGCGGCGTGGGCGTCCCGGGCACTTCCGGCTTCCGTCCTGGGCCAGCGTCCCGTGTGGAAGGGCTGCGGCGCCCCCTTCGAATGCACCAGCGTCAAGGTACCCCGGGACTACTCCGCCCCTGAGAACGGCGGGACGATCGCCCTGGCTCTCGTCAGGGTCAGGGCCGCGCGCCCCCAGGGCCGCCTCGGGTCATTGGTCTTCGCCTTCGGGGGGCCCGGCAGCTCGGGCATCGAGGGCCTCAGGCGGGCCGCGGCGGGCTACCGGAACCTCAACACCCGTTACGACCTGGTGAGCTTCGACCCGCGCGGTGCAGGACGCAGCACCGCCGTCGACTGCCTGGACGACGCGTCCATGGACCGCTTCGTCGCCCTGGACGCCTCGCCCGACGACCCGGCGGAGGAAACGGCGCTCACCGGCGGCCACACGTCCTTCCGGCGCGCCTGCCAGACCAACTCGGGGGGCCTTCTCCCGTATGTCGGGACGTCCAACGCCGCACGCGACCTGGACGTCGTCCGCGCCGTCCTCGGCGACCGGCGGCTCCACTACTTCGGGACGTCCTACGGGACGTGGCTCGGCGGCCACTACGCCCACCAGCTGCCGGGAAGGGTCGGCCGCGCCGTCCTGGACGGGGCGGTCGACACCGAGCTCGGCCCGCTGGACCTCGGCCTCCAGCAGGCGGCGGCGTCGCAGCGCGCGCTCGGCGACTTCGCCGCGTTCTGCGCGCGGGCCTGCCCCTCCGGCGTCGGCCAGGCCTCGATCGCCGCTCTGCTGGACGAGCTCGACCGCCGTCCGCTGCCCGCCGCGGACGGCCGGGAGCTCACCCAGAGCCTCGGCACGACCGGCGTCTCCGCCGCCCTGCGCTCCAAGCGGCTCTGGCCGGCGCTCGCGCGGGGCCTGACCGAGGCGAAGCGGGGCGGCGGCACCGTCCTGCTCGCGCTGGCAGACACGCGGAACGGGCGGCGCGGCGACGGCCGCTACGGCAACCTGGACGCCGCCCGGACCGCGATCACCTGCGCGGACACTCCCGACCGCTACGACGCCGCCGACGTGCGCGAGCTGCTGCCCCGATACCGCAATGTGTCGCCGGTCTTCGGGCCGTCCCTGGCGTGGGACCTGCTGGACTGCGCGGGCTGGCCCGTCCCGGGCGACCCCGCCGCCCGGGAGGTGAGCGCCCCCGGTGCCGCGCCGATGGTCGTCATCGGCACCACCGGCGACCCCGCCACCCCGTATGCCTGGGCCCCCGCCCTCACCAAGGGACTGGGCGGACGCGCCGCGCTCCTCACCCTCCAGGGGGAGGGCCACGGCGCCTACGACACCGGCGACCCGTGCGTCCGCCGCGCCGTCGACGCCTATCTGCTGGACGGCGTCGTCCCGTCCAACGGAGCCACCTGCGGCTGAACGGCTACGGGAGGATCTGGTCGACCTTCTTCGGCTCCTTGAGGGCGTTCCCGACCGTGCAGTAGCTGTCGTGCACGCGCTTGGCCACCTTGGCGAACACGTCGGCGGCCCGCTCGTCGCCCTCGGGGAGCTCGACGTCATAGCTGATGGTGATCGTCCCCAGCGAACTGGTCGCGACCTTCTCCGCCTCGACCGTCGCGGCCAGCCGGACCAGCCGGTGCCCCCGCTGGGCGGTCAGGGGCTCGACGCTCACCAGCTCGCAGCCCCCCAGCGCCGCCAGCAGCAGCTCGACCGGCGAGAACACGCCCTCGGCGTCGGAGTCGCCGATCGCGACCCGCGCGCCCCGGTCGTTGGTGGCCTCGAAACCGTCCTCGGTGCGCTCGACCTTCACCGTCGCCATGGATCCCCTTTGATCGTCCGGAAATATGTCGCCCATCGAAACACGACGGACCGTCCAGAACTTCCCCGACCCCAGGTGCCGACGCGTTGACCACCGATCTATCCGTGGCCCGCCAGACGCTCCTGCTCCTCCTCGACGATGCGGGCGGCCAGGCTCTGCTCGGAGATGTCGAGGGCCTCGGGGTTGGACTCGGCGACCTGGCTGCGGCGCGCGTAGGCGTCGAACAGGGCGTCCTTGGAGCGCAGGAGCCGCAGCATCCGCTCGTCGACGCTGTCGGGGGTCAGCAGGCGGTGCGACTGGACGCGCCTGACCTGCCCCATGCGATGCGCCCGCGCCACGGCCTGGTGCTCCAGCGCGGGCTTCACCTGCGGCTCGCAGATGATCACGACGGAGGCGGCCTGGAGGTTCAGGCCCGTGCCGCCCGCCTGGATCTGCGCCAGCAGCACCGCGTGTCCGGGCACGTTCCCGAAGCCGTCGGCGATGAGCTGGCGCCGCACGGCCGGGACGTCACCGGCGATCGGCCCGTGCGCCGCGCCGTCCAGCGCCTGCCCCACGGCTGCCAGCACCGCCCGGAAGTAGGAGAAGACCACTACCTTCAGCCCGTTGGCCTCGGCCTCCTCCACCAGCTCCACCACCCGCCGCAGCTTCGCCGAGCCCCGGGGGTCGGCGTAGGCGGCGGCGCGCATCGCCATGAAGTTGCCGGACGCCACCGCCCGCCGGTAGACGGCCTCGTCGGTGGCGCTGAACTCCTCCCACTCGTCCACATGGACGACCTCGGGCAGCTCGACCAGCACGTCAGGCTGGTTGCGGCGCAGGTAGACCGGCGCCACCGCCGCGCGGAACGCCTCGGGCCCCATCGCCGCGTCGCTGCGCCTGATCTCGGGCAGCAGGTCGGGACGCAGCCGCGCCACCAGATTGCGGAACTCCTCGACGCGGTTCTCCATCGGCGTGCCGGTCAGGAACAGCACCCGCTCGGTGCGCGCGCACCACCCGGCCACCGCCCGGGACCGCCGCGTCTCGGGGTTCTTCACCAGATGCGCCTCGTCGACCACGAACAGCCCCGGCCGCACGTCGTCGGGGACGTCGAGCGTGTGCAGGGTGTCGAGCGTGGTGACCGCGACACCGCCGTCGCGCGCCCACTCCTTCAGGGCGTTCGCCCGGTCGGGGCCGTGCACCGGGACCGCCGTCAGGGCGCTGCGCCCCTCGATCTCGCGCGTCCAGTTGATCAGCACGCTGGCCGGGCACGCCACCAGGAAATGCGTCGCGCCCTCGCTGGCCAGGTGCGCCATCGCCGCCAGGGCCTGGACGGTCTTGCCCAGCCCCATCTCGTCACCGACGATCGACCGGCGCTGCGCGAGCGCGAACCGCGCCCCGAAAGACTGGTACCCGCGCAGCGACACCCGAAGGCGGCTCTGGTCGAGCGGCTGGTCCTTGACCCGCTGGGCGATGTCGTCGGGCAGGAACCCCTCGGCCGCGTGACGCTCGGGCTCCAGCGCCGCGATCTCGGCGAGCAGGGCGTAATAGTCGGACGCGCGCAGCTCGAAGTCGATCCACGCCTCGTCGGGCCGCGCGTCCGGCCGGAGCAGGTCGACCGACGCCTGCGGGATCAGCTCGGGCTCGACCTGCCCGCGCAGCACCTCCGCGATGCCGGCCAGCGCCTCGAAGGCCCGCTCCTTGCGCGCGCGCCCGGCGAACAACCGCCGCCAGAAGCCCACGCCACGCCGCGCGACCGGCACCAGGGCCGCAAGCCGCCGGTCGATCTCGTCGGCCGCCGCCCGCGCCCGGGGGAGGTCGGGCCCGGCGTTGACCAGCCGGTGCAGCGCGATCACCAGTGCCGTGGTGCGGTCGTCGCGCCCCTCGACATCGATCCGGACGCTCGCCGCCCGCTCGGCGGCCTCGCAGATCTGCCGCGCCGCCGCGTGGACCTGCTGCGCGGTCTTGGGCCCGATACCCGGCAGCGCCTGCAGCTCGTACGGCGAGGCGTCGAGCACCTGGAGCACCGAGCCGTATTCGGCCCGTTCGAGCGCGGTGAGGCGAAGCTGGCCCCCGGTGACGTCCTTCAGCCGGCCGAGCGGGATCTCGGCGAGCTGCTCGCGCGCCGCCTCCGTCCGCAGCGGCGCCAGCGCCCCGTGAACCTCCCGCAGCGCACCGCGATGGTCACCGATCAGGTCGCGCGCGGAACCCCACAGGGCCGTCCCGTCGCGCAGGACGTCCTTGGGCGCCCGCTCCGCTCGCGCCCTGGCGTCCTCCCTCGTCACCGTGCCCATGATGCCAGCAGCCACCGACATCGCCCGGTCGGCCGGGTCGGCTAGGTTCGCCGCCATGACCGACCACCTGAGCGAGGCACGACGCTTCTACGACACGATCGCCGACGACTACGTCGTCTGCTACGGCACCGAGCTCGCCGAGAACGTGATGGGCCGCGCCTTCCTCGGCGCGTTCGCCGAACTGGCCGCCGGGGGAAAGGTGGCCGACGTCGGCTGCGGGCCCGGCCACACCACCGCGCTGCTCGACTCGCTGGGCGTGGACGTCTTCGGCCTCGACCTGTCGCCCGGAATGATCGCGCACGCCCGCCGCGCCCTGCCCGCCGTCCGGTTCGAGGAGGGCACGATGACCGAGCTCCCCGTCGCCGACGGCGCGCTGTCGGGCATCGTCGCCTGGTACTCGATCATCCACCTGCCGCCCGAGCTCGTCCCGGACGCCATCGCCGAGTTCCACCGGGCGCTCGCCCCCGGTGGCCACCTCGTCCTGGCCTTCCAGATCGGCGACGAACCCCTGCGCGTCGACCAGCCGCACGGCCACCCGGTGGCGCTCGACTCCTACCGCTGGCAACCCGACCGCGTGACCGAGCTCCTCGCCGACGCCGGGTTCGTCATGGCCGCCCACTTGACCACCCCGCCCAACAAGTACGACACCACACCCCAGGCGTATCTCCTGGCCCACAAACCCGACGAGCATGCCTCCGACCAGTCCGGGTAGGGGCACAAGGGAAAGGAGAGAACAGATGCCCAACCCACAGGACCGCGACCTGCGCAGGTCGGAGCGCACCTCGGTCACCGAGGAGCCCGCGCCCGAGGCCACCGACCCCAAACCGACCCGCACCGGGGGCCACGCCCACGGAACCGACAAGGGCGACAAGGGAGGCGGAGAAGGCGGCGGCGTACCGCCCGACCAACGCCCCGACCACCCCGAATGACGTCCGGATGTGGTCGTTATCCGCATTTTCGCGGATGATCACCGATAATCTGCGTCGATCACTCTAGCTCGCGGGGGACGGCGCTCGATGCCCGGACGAACAGCGCGCATCCTGACGGCCGTCGCCCTGGCGTGCGGCCTGACGGCGTGCGGAACAACCGAACAAGGCTCCCTCCTGGACAAGGAGACCCTGACGGTCGGCGTGCGCCCAGACCTGCCCGGCCTGGGCCTCAAGCGCAAGGACGGCACCTTCGAGGGCTTCGACATCGACGTCGCCCGCTACGTCGCCCGCAAGATCGACCGCGACGTCAGGTTCGTCCCGGCGCTGGCCTCCGACCGGATCCCGTTCCTGGTGTCCGGCCGCGTCGACATGATGCTGGCCACCCTGTCGATCACCCCGGACCGCAAGACCGAGATCGCCTACGCGGGCCCCTACTTCGTGTCCTACCAGGACATCATGGTCCGCCAGAACGACCGCGCCCGGGGCGTCCGCGACCTCAAGGGCCGCCGCTTCTGCGCCGTCAAGGGCTCCGACCCCGCCCGCCGCGTCGCGACGCTGCGCGGGATGACCGTCGTCCAGGTCCCCGCCGACCACTACGACCAGTGCATGAGTCTGCTCAAGGCCGACCGCATCGACGCCATCACCACCAACGACGTGATCCTCGCGGGCCTCATCAAACGCGAGGGCCGCGGCCTCCGCCTCGTCGGCGCCCAGATCAGCGAGCAGCACACCGCCATCGGCATCCGCCGCGGCGACCCGGACGCCTGCGAGGCCCTCAACCGCGCCATCACCCAGATGTACCAGGACGGCACGGCCCAAAGGCTCGTCCGCAAATGGTTCTCCGGCACCGGCCTCGACCTCACCCACCTGGGCGTCCCTCAGTTCGAGGGCTGCCTCTGAGACTCGGGTGCCCGCACCCATGGCCCGACCCCCACCTTGCCGGTCGTCCCGAGATCGATATTGACGCCGACGACCCGCTGAACCGCCGTCCCCGGCGACACCGTCACGTCCACGGCGTCGGCCGTCTCGGCGGCCTTCACCCCGTCCAGCACCAGATTCCGCCATGCGACCCCCGCCACGGCCTGCTCACCCGGCTTCAGACTCACCGTCCCCGGCGCACGGTCCAACTCGGGCAAGGTCGCCACCCCCGCCGCCCCACGCCCCACCCGCACCTTGAGCGCCTTCCCCTCCGCGTCGAAGAGCGCCACCTGCGGATACCCCTTGACCCGCAACCGCTTCCGGCCGCAGTTGACGATCCGCAGGCTCATCACCCGCAACCCCATCGCCGCGTCGGCCTCGTCCGCCGAAACCCTGAGCCCCGACCGAGGACAGGGCGGCGGCGCCCAAACCGAAGCCGACACCGAAGGCGAAGCCCGCGGCGCCGCCGGCACCACCTCACTCCCACAAGCGGCGCTCATCACCACCACCGGAACCACCCAGACCGCCCGCACGACCCCTCCCTCGATCCCCTCCCCACCCTCCCACGCAGTGAGCCCCCCGGCCTCAGGGCCAGGGGGCTCACCGGTGACGAAGAGCGAGTTAGATGTCGTAGTACAACTCGAACTCGTGGGGGTGGGGGCGGAGGCGGATCGGGTCGATCTCGAACTCGCGCTTCATGGCGATCCAGGTCTCGACCAGGTCCGGGGTGAAGACGCCGCCTTCCAGGAGGTAGTCGTGGTCGGCTTCCAGGGCCGTCAGGACTTCCTCCAGCGAGCCGGGGACCTGGGGAATGGCGCGGGCCTCTTCGGGCGGGAGCTCGTAGAGGTCCTTGTCGACCGGCTCGGCGGGCTCGATCTTGTTCTTGATGCCGTCGAGGCCGGCCATGAGCATGGCGGAGAAGGCCAGGTACGGGTTGCAGGACGGGTCCGGGACGCGGAACTCGACGCGCTTGGCCTTCGGGTTCGAGCCGGTGATCGGGATGCGGATGCAGGCCGAGCGGTTGCGCTGGGAGTAGACCAGGTTGACCGGGGCCTCGTAGCCGGGGACCAGGCGGTGGTAGGAGTTCACCGTCGGGTTGGTGAAGGCCAGCAGCGACGGGGCGTGCTTGAGCAGGCCGCCGATGTAGTAGCGGGCGTTGTCCGACAGGCCCGCGTAGCCGACCTCGTCGTAGAACAGCGGCGAGCCGTCCTTCCAGAGCGACTGGTGGACGTGCATGCCCGAGCCGTTGTCGCCGAAGATCGGCTTCGGCATGAACGTGACGGTCTTGCCCGCGGCGCGCGCGACGTTCTTGACGATGTACTTGTACAGCATCAGGTTGTCGGCGGTCTTGAGCAGCGTGTCGAAGCGGAAGTCGATCTCCGCCTGGCCCGCGGTGCCGACCTCATGGTGCTGCATCTCGACATGGATGTCGGCGTTGAGCAGCTGGGTGACCATCTCCGAGCGCAGGTCGGTGTAGTGGTCCATCGGCGGGACGGGGAAGTAGCCGCCCTTGTAGGGGGGCTTGGCGCCGAGGTTGCCGCCCGGCTCCTCGCGTCCGGTGTTCCAGGCGCCCTCGACCGAGTCGAGGTAGTAGTAGCCCGCGTTCTCCCTGGTCTCGAAGCGGACGTCGTCGAAGATGTAGAACTCGGCCTCGGGGCCGACGTAGACGGTGTCGGCGACGCCGGTGCCGCGCAGGTAGTCCTGGGCCTTCTTGGCGACGTTGCGCGGGTCGCGGCTGTAGGGCTCCCCGGTCAGCGGGTCGTGCACGAAGAAGTTGAGGTTCAGCGTCTTGTGCTGGCGGAAGGGGTCCAGGACGGCGGTGGCGGGGTCGGGCAACAGGAGCATGTCCGACTCGTGGATCTCCTGGAATCCACGGACCGAGGACCCGTCGAACATGAGCCCCTCGGTGAAGACGCTCTCACCGAAGCTCTCGACCGGGAACGTGAAGTGCTGCATCTTGCCTGGCAGGTCCACGAACCGGCAGTCGACGAATCGCACACCTTCGTTCCTGATGTAGCTCAGGACCTCTTCGGCGCTGCTGAACATCCAGCCTCCCTGGGGCGCTATCTGGGCTTACGGCAGGCTACGGGAGCGCCGTTTCCCGGCCATGTCCCATGTGTTTCGTCTGTGTTACGCGTCACACGGTGTCAGGAGCCAGGCGCTGGGCCCGACCCAGTCAGGTCTTTACCCAGGGACGGGATAGCGTATGGCTATGAGCAGTGGGAAGGACCGGCCGGCTTCGGAAGCGCGCTGGACGCAGACGTGGTTGGGCGGCGCGCGCGCGGCGGGGGCCGACCTGGGGTACCCGGGGGAGGGCCTCGGCCTTCCGGAGAGCGGCAGCGGTTCCGTCGCGGGATACGGGCGGCGCTTGGTGTCGCTCTTCCTCGACTGGCTGCTGGCGCTGCTGGTGGCCGCGCTTCTGGCCAACGCGCTGGGCTGGTCACCGATAGAGCGGCAACTGGGGACGTCGGCCGTCTTCGGCGTCTCGGTCTGGCTGATGACCGGGCTGGTCGGGACGACGATCGGCAAGCGGCTGTGCGGCCTGCGGGTGGTGCGGCTGGGCGGCGGCCCCGTAGGGCCGCTGTGGGGCCTGGTCAGGACGCTGCTGTTGCTGCTGGTCGTCCCCGCCCTGATCTGGGACCGCGACTACCGCGGTCTGCACGATCGGGCGGCCAACACCGTCGTTGTGAACTTCTGAGAAAGGCGCCCCCGTCGACTGGGGGCGCCTTCGGTAGGTCTCAGCGCATCTTGGGCTTGGGGCCCTTGGGCATCTTGGCGCCCTTGGGCATCGGGCCCTTGGGCATCTGCATCGACCGGGGGAGCGCCTGGAGGCGGTCGTTCAGCTCGGCGACCTGGCCCTTGGACAGGTTGCGGGGGAGCTTCATCAGGTGCCGCTGGAGCTTGTCGACGGGGATCTGGCCCTCGTCGTCCCCGACCTGGACGTCATAGATCGGGACCTGCTGGGCGGCACGGGAGATGCGCTTCTTCTCCGCGCCCAGCAGCGGCCCCACCCGGGAGCGCGGGCCCTCGGACACCAGCACGACCCCGGCGCGGCCGACCGCACGGTGCACCATGTCGAGGTTGCGGTTGCCGCTCACCGCCTCGGTGACCGTCCAGCCGCCGCGCATGTTCTTCAGGATCGCCGCGGCCGCCCCCGGCTGGCCCGCGATCACCTTGTACTGCGCGCGCTGGGCCATCTGACCGAAGATGATCATGCCGACGGCGAACGCGGCCAGCAGCGCCAGCGGGATGAAGAACCACAGCTGGCCGATGAGCATCCCGATGAGGAGGACGACGACCAGGGTGCCGATCGCCGAGGCGAAGACGATCGGCAGGGCCTTGGGATCGGCCTGCCTGAGCAGCCGGGCGACCATGCGGATCTGGTTGAAACGGCCCGGACGCTCCTGGGCCCCGTCCGTGGGCTTGTTCGACATATCCCCAAGGATAGTCGTGTCCTACTCCTGCCGAGCCTCCACGGCCTGCTTGTAGAGGCGCCCGGCCCGGTAGCTGGACCGGACGAGCGGCCCGGACATCACCCCGGCGAACCCGATCTCCTCGGCCTCGGCCGACAGCTCCACGAACTCCTCGGGCTTGACCCAGCGCTCCACCGGGTGGTGCCGGGGGCTCGGACGCAGGTACTGGGTGATCGTGATCAGTTCGCAACCGGCCGCGTGCAGGTCGCGCAGCGCCGCGGAGACCTCCTCGCGGTTCTCGCCCATGCCCAGGATCAGGTTGGACTTGGTGACCAGCCCGTCCTCCCGCGCCTTGGTGATCACTTCGAGGGAGCGCTCGTAGCGGAACCCGGGACGGATCCGCTTGAAGATGCGGGGGACGGTCTCGACGTTGTGCGCCAGCACCTCGGGACGCGAGGAGAACACCTCGGCCAGCTGGTCGGGGTCGGCGTTGAAGTCGGGGATGAGCAGCTCGACGCCGCAGCCGGGGATCGCGGCGTGGATCTGCCGGACCGTCTCGGCGTACAGCCAGGCGCCGCCGTCCTCGAGGTCGTCGCGCGCCACACCGGTCACGGTGGCGTACTTCAGGCCCATCTGGGCCACGGACTCGGCCACGCGGCGCGGCTCGTCACGGTCGAGCGCGGCGGGCTTGCCGGTGTCGATCTGGCAGAAGTCGCAGCGCCGGGTGCACTGGTCGCCGCCGATGAGGAACGTGGCCTCGCGATCTTCCCAGCATTCGTAGATGTTGGGACACCCGGCCTCCTGGCACACCGTGTGCAGCCCCTCGGACTTCACCAGTTTGGTGAGTTCCTTGTACTGGGGCCCCATCTTCAGACGCGTCTTGATCCAGTCGGGCTTGCGCTCGATGGGGGTCTCGGCGTTGCGGGCTTCAATGCGCAGGAGCTTGCGCCCCTCAGGTGTCACCGTCGTCACCTCAACAGATTACGTCGCGATCAACGGACTCGGCACATCCGCCGGATCGTCTGCCAGAACATGAGCCCCAAGCCATTTCCCGCGTTTCGACCCTTGGTAGCTGTCGATCTCTCTAGGGTGACTCCCTGTCGTCATGTCGTAAGCAGGAGGGTCAGCCGTGGGTCTGGCAATGTCGTACCTCAGGGTGCCGCCGGTGCTGGAGGGGGAGCCGGATCCGGGCCGGATCGCGCGCAGCCTCTTCGGGCAGCCCGGCTGGCGCAAGCGCGCCGGGGAGGTGGTCGACCTCGGGATGTACTGGCAGGCCCTGCACTTCCTGATCACCGGGGACGCCTGGGAAGGACGGCCGCCCGAGGCCGACGTGGTCTGCGGCGGGCGGCTGCTCACCGAGGACGGCGCCGCCGAGCTCGGCCTGGACGTCATCTACCTGGCGCCCGACCGGGTCAAGCCGACCGCCGACCATCTGGCGGCCACGCCGTTCGCCACGATCGCCGGGCGCTTCGACCCGGCCGCGATGGCGGCGGCGGACGTCCAGGACGCCAAGACCCTCGACGTCAGGGCGCGCGACAAGGCGCTCAAGCCCGCCTACGAGGAGCTGACGCGCTTCTTCCGGACGGCGGCCACCGACGGCCAGGCCGTCTACAAGGTCATGGCGGAGATCAGACGCTGACCGTGTCGAGCTGCGTGGTGGTGCGGTGGAAGACCTCCACCGCACCCAGCGCCTCGGCCAGGTGACGCTCGACGATCGGCGTCACCTCGGCGACCGTGACCTGGCGGCCCAGCTCCCGGCTGAGCGAGGTCGAGCCGGCGTCGCTGATCCCGCACGGGATGATCCGGTCGAACCACGACATGTCATTGTCGCAGTTGATCTGGAAGCCGTGCATGGTCACGCCCTGGCGCACCCGGAGACCGATCGAGCCGATCTTGCGGTCGGGGGTGCCCGGCACCCACAGACCGCTGCGGCTCTCGACGAACTTGGTCTCCAGCCCGAACTCGGCGCAGACCGCCATCATCATCCGCTCCAGCAGCCGGACGAAGGTCACGCCGCTCTTGGAGTCGGGAAGCTTGACGATCGGGTAGCCGGTCAGCTGCCCGGGACCATGCCAGGTGATCTTGCCGCCCCGATCGACGTCGATCACCGGGGCCCCCGGGTCACCGACCGGACGGTCGAGCGCGCCGGTGCGCTTGCCGGCGGTGTAGACCGGCTCGTGCTCCAGCAGCAGCAGAGTGTCGGAGATCTCGTCCGCCAGGCGGCGTTCCAGCGTGCGTTTCTGGAGGTCCCAGCCCTGGACGTAGGGGACGGCCGCCGTCCCGAACCCGACGTGGACGATCACCAGTTCCCGTACCGCAACGCGTGCGTCAAGGTCGCTCACGGCGTCCAGCCTACGCGCTAGAGCGACGCCAGCCGTCTCGGGTCGATCACGGTCTCCTTGGCCGCGCCCGAGCCGTCGGGCTCGATCCGGTAGGCGTGCGCGCCGTCGCCGTAGGAGACGGCCTGGACGAACTCGGTGCCCACGTAGTGCAGCCCGACCCTTTCGTCGGCGGCGTAGCCGCCGGGCAGCGTGCCCTCGCCGACGAGCTGCTGCAGCAGCGGGCGCCGCTGGGTGTCGCTGTCGTAGTGGACGCCGCAGGAGTAGGGCAGGAAGCCCAGCCCGTCGGTCAGCGGGCGCAGCTGCGGCCCGTAGGAGTCGGTGTTGCCGCCGACGTGCCAGCACAGCGCGCCCGCGCTCTGCCCGGACAGCACCACGCCCTCGTGCCACGCCTCGCGCATGACCTCGTCCACGCCGTGCAGCCGCCACAGCGCCAGCAGGTTGGCCACGCTGCCGCCGGACACGTAGATCAGGTCCTGGGCGAGCAGGTGCGAGCGGACGTCGGCCACGTTCGGCATCGGGAACAGCGCCAGATGGCTGACCTCGGCGTCGAGCCGGGAGAACGCCGCGTAGAAGCGGGCGATGTACTCGTTGCCGTCGCCGAGTGCCGTGGTGAGGAAGCAGATCCGCGGGCGGTCCTGGCCGGTGAGGTCGAGGGCGTAACGCATAAGGGGGCTGGGCGACATGCCGTACCGGTCGTCCGGGACGAGTGTCCCGCCACCGATAGCGAGGATGTGCGGCTGTCCGTCCGTGCTCATCGCGGCTCACTCCCGTTCGGAACTGCTCTCAGTGTCACCGTACGACTACCGAGAGGGATCATGTGTCATTTTGGGGTTTCTTGGTGAGGACGTCATCATCTGAGCAATGCGCGCAGGGCGCCGTCCAGCTCCGGGTGCATGAACGCGAACCCGGTCTCCGACAGCCGGTTCGGCACGGCCCGCTGGCTGACCAGCGGCCCCTCGTCCGCGAGCCCCCGCAGGACGGCCCGCAACGCGAACGCGGGCACCGCCAGCACGGCGGGACGTCCCAGCGCCCGCCCGAGCGCCTTGGTGAACTCGGCATTGGTCACCGGCGCGGGCGCCGTCAGGTTCACCGGCCCCGCCACCTCGTGATCGATCAGATGCCGCAACGCGGCGACCTCGTCGTCCAGGGAGATCCAGCTCATCCACTGCCGCCCGTTCCCGAGCTTGGCGCCCAGCCCGAGCTTGAACGGCAGCAGCGTCTTGCCCATGAGCCCGCCCTTGGCGTCCAGGACGATGCCTGTACGCGCGTAGGCGACCCGTACGCCCGCGTTTGCCGCCGGTTGGGCCGCCGCCTCCCAATCCCGCACCAGATCGGCCAGAAAGCCCGTTCCGCCCCGCGAGGTCTCGTCCAGCTCCTCGCCGCCCCGGTCACCGTAGAACCCGACCGCCGACCCGCAAACCAGAACCCGAGGCCCATCGTCCGCCCCGGCGATGGCCTCGGCCAGCGTCCGCGTCCCCTGGAGCCGGCTCTCCCGGATCTGCCGCTTGTACGACGCCGTCCAGGGCCGGTCGGCCACGCCCGCTCCCGCCAGATGCACCACCGCATCCGCCCCCCGAAGCGCCGAGGCATCAACCGACCCCCCGGGACTCCACCGAGCCTCGCCCGCCCCCCGCGGCTCCCGCCGCACCAGCCGCACGACCTCGTGCCCGTCCCTGAGCAGCTCCTTGACGAGCCTGCCCCCGATAAGTCCGCTGGCCCCACTGACAACGATCTTCACCCACCCACCGTAACCCCCGACCTAGCCCCCCACCCGCCCAACACGACCCCCCAACCAAAAGCCGTGTGCCGCCGCCCTCGGGGCGGCGGCACACGGCTTTGGATTGGGGTTAGAGGTTGAGGTCGGCTTCGAAGTTGCCTTCTTCCAGGCGGTGCTTGATGGTGCCTAGGAAGCGGGCGGCGTCGGCGCCGTCGATGAGGCGGTGGTCGTAGGTCAGGGCCAGGTAGGCCATGGACCGGACGGCGATGACCTCGCCCAGCTCGGGGTCGTCGATGACGGCGGGGCGCTTGACGACGGCGCCGGTGCCGAGCATGCCGACCTGGGGCTGGTTGAGGATCGGGGTGTCGAACAGCGCGCCTCGGCTGCCGGTGTTGGTCAGCGTGAACGTGCCGCCCGCCAGTTCGTCCGGGCTGACCTTGTTGGTGCGGGTCCGCTCGGCGACGTCGGCGATGCGCTGGGCGAGGCCGCCCAGGTTCAGCTGGCCGGCGTTGTGGATGACCGGGACCATCAGGCCCCGCTCGGGCACGTCGACCGCGATGCCGAGGTTCTCGACGTCGTGGTAGGTGACCTCGTGGGTCTCGCTGTCGATGACGGCGTTCAGCTTCGGGTGGACCTTGAGGGCCTCGATCGTGGCCTGGGCGAAGAACGGCGTGAACGACAGCTTCACGCCCTCGCGGGCCTGGAAGTCGGCCTTCGCCCGGTCGCGCAGCCGCGCGATCTTGGTGAGGTCGATCTCGACCACCGTGGTGAGCTGGGCCGAGATGTGCAGCGACTCGACCATGCGGCGGGCGATGGTCTGCCTGATGCGGGGCATCTTCTGGGTCTGGCCGCGTAGCGCGATCTGGTCGGCGGGCGCGGTGGCCGGGGCCGGACGGGCCGCGGCGGGGGCCGGCTTGCTCGGGGCGGCGGGCGCGGCGGCCGGGGCGGCGGGTGCCGCCGGGGCCTGGGCGGCCTGCTGGGCCGCGCGGGCGGCCTCCAGGACGTCCTGCTTGCGGATGCGGCCGCCGACGCCGGTGCCCTTGACCGTGGACAGGTCGACGTTGTGCTCGGAGGCCAGCTTGCGCACCAGCGGCGTGACGTACGGGCCGTCGCCGGACGGTGCCGAGGGCTGCGCCGGGGCGGAGTCCTGCCGGGCGGCCGGGGCGGGAGCCGGCGGCTGCGCGGCCGGCGCGGGCGCCGGAGGTGCGGCCGGGGGCTGCTGGGCGGCGGGCGGCGGCCACGCGGCGGGCGGCGGGGCCTGCTGCGCGGCGGGCTGCTGCGGCTCGGGTTCGGGCTCGGGTTCGGGCTCGGGCTGTGCGGCCTTGGGCTCCTCGGCGGGGGCGGCGCCCTCGCCGCCCTCGCCGCCCTCGCCGATGACCGCGAGTTCGGCGCCGACCTCGACGGTCTCGTCCTCGGCGACCTTGATGCTGCTCAGAACGCCCGAAGCGGGTGAAGGAATCTCGGTGTCGACCTTGTCGGTCGACACTTCGAGGAGCGGCTCGTCCGTCTCGACGTGCTCACCCTCCTTCTTCAGCCAGCGGGTGACGGTGCCCTCGGTGACGCTCTCGCCGAGCTGGGGCATGGTGACGGAGACCGGCATGGCTCTCAGCGACTCCTTCGATCTGTGCCGGCGTTCAGCCGTGCACGTGCAATGGCTTGCCGGCGAGGGCGAGATGCGCCTCACCGATCGCTTCGGACTGGGTCGGGTGCGGGTGGATCAGCTGGGCGACCTCGGCGGGCAGGGCCTCCCAGTTGTAGATGAGCTGACCCTCCGTGATGAGCTCGCCCACGCGGGCGCCCACCATGTGGATGCCGAGGACGGGGCCGTCCACGGCCGCGATCACCTTGACCTCGCCCTGCGTCCCCAGGATCTTGCTCTTGGGGTTCCCCGCCAGGTCGTAGGTGACCGTGTTGATCTCGTATCCCTTGTCCCGCGCCGCCTGGGTGGTGATGCCCACGGAGGCGACCTCGGGGTCGGAGTAGGTGATGCGCGGCACCCCGTCGTAGTCGATCGGCCGCGGGGCGAGCCCGCCGAGCCGCTCGGCCACCAGGATGCCCTCGGCGAAGCCGACATGGGCCAGCTGCGGCGTCGCGACCAGGTCGCCGACCGCCGAGATCGTGGGGACGTTGGTGCGGCAGTACTCGTCGACGGTGACGAAGCCGCGCTCGGTCCGGACGCCCGCGGCCTCCAGCCCGATGTCGTCGGAGACCGGGCCCCGGCCGACGGCGACCAGCAGCAGTTCGGCGTCGATGGTCTTGCCGCCCTCCAGGGTGACGGCGACGCCGCCCTGGGTGGTCTTGACGCTCTCGAACCGCTTGCCGAGCTCGAAGGAGATGCCGCGCTTGCGGAAGGCGCGCTCCAGCCGCTTGGAGCTGGACTCCTCCTCCAGCGGGAGCAGGTGGGGCAGGGCCTCGACGATGGTGACCTCGGAGCCGAACGAGCGCCAGACGCTGGCGAACTCGACGCCGATGACGCCGCCGCCGAGGATGACCACCGAGCCGGGGACGCGGTCGAGTTCGAGGGCGTGGTCGCTGGAGATGACCCGCTGGCCGTCGATGTCGAGGCCGGGGAGCGACTTGGGCCGCGACCCGGTGGCCAGCACGATGTGCTGCCCCTCGACGTCGGTGGACGAGCCGTCGGCCCCGGTGACGCGGACGGTGGACGGTCCGGTGAGCCGTCCCTCGCCCTCGATGATCGTGATGCCCTTCTTGGACTTGATCAGCCCGGTCAGGCCCTTCACGGTGGTGGAGACGATCTTGTCCTTGTAGGCGTTGACGCCCGCGACGTCGATGCCCTCGAAGGTGGCCTTGACGCCGAACGTCGCGGCCTCGCGCGCCTGGTCGGCCACCTCGGCGGCGTGGAGCAGCGCCTTGGTGGGGATGCATCCCCGGTTCAGGCACGTCCCGCCGAGCTTGTCGCGCTCGATGAGCGCCACGGACCGGCCGAGTTCCACGGCGCGCAACGCGCACGCGTAGCCGCCGCTGCCACCACCCAGGACGACGATGTCGAAGGGGCCGCTGTTGCCCACTGGACGCTCCCTTTCGGTGTTTTCGCGATGAAGCTGCCGACGCCCCCGGCGGAGGGGCGCCGCGATCGGGCCCCGCCGTCAAGGGGAAACCTATTCACTTCTACCCGTCGACGCCCGCGGAAGCGTCCTGTTACAGGACGCCCGCCGCGAGGTCTTCGGCGATGACGACCAAAGTACGCGTCGCGGCGCCCGTGCCGCCCTTGGGGGTGTACCCGTAGGGCTCGGCCTTGTTGAACGAGGGGCCCGCGATGTCGAGGTGGGCCCACTTGACGCCGTCGGGGACGAACTCGGCGAGGAAGACGCCCGCGACCAGCATGCCGCCCCAGCGGTCGCCGCTGATGTTGGCGATGTCGGCGACGGCGGAGTCGAGGCCCTTGCGCAGCTCGCCGGGCAGCGGCATGCCCCAGGCGGCCTCGCCCGCGCGTCCGGCCGAGGCGACGACCTTCTCGCGCACGTCGTCGTCGTTGGCCATCACGCCCGCGGTGCGGGTGCCGAGCGCGACCAGCTGCGCGCCGGTGAGGGTGGCGACGTCGACGATGAGGTCGGGGTGGTCTTCGCCCGCGCGGACCAGCGCGTCGGCCAGGACGAGGCGTCCCTCGGCGTCGGTGTTGAGGACCTCGACGGTCTTGCCGCCGTAGATGTGGATGACGTCGGAGGGGCGCTGCGCGGTGCCGCTGGGCATGTTCTCGGCGAGGGCGAGGTAGCCGACGACGTTGACCTTGGGGGCGAGCTTGCCGATCGCGGCCAGCGCGCCGAGGACGGCGCCGGCGCCGCCCATGTCGGACTTCATCCAGTCCATCGCCTCGGCGGGCTTGAGGGACAGGCCGCCGGAGTCGAAGGTGATGCCCTTGCCGACCAGCGCGAGGGTCTTGGTGGCGTCGGGGTGGGTGTAGGCCAGGCGGACCAGGCACGGCGGGTTGGCCGAGCCCTGCCCGACGCCCGCGATGCCGCCGTAGCCGCCCTCGACCAGGGCCTTCTCGTCCAGGACGGTGATCTCAAGCCCGGTCTCGCCCGCGACGCGCCCGGCGATGGAGGCGAACTCCTCGGGGTTGAGGTCGGAGGGCGGGGTGTTGACCATGTCGCGGACCAGCGTGACCGACTCGGCCAGGACGCGGGCGCGCTCGACCGAGGCGGAGTGGTCGCCGGGGAGCGCGAGGACGATCTCGTCGACCGGGCTCTTGTGCTCGCCGGTGCGGTAGTTGCCGAAGCCGTAGTTGCCCAGGAGTGCGCCGAGGGCGACGGCCTCGGTCTCCTCGGCGGAATTCGCGGGCAGGGCAACGGCCACCTTGGCCGAACCGGCCAGGGAGCGCAGCGCGGCGCCCGCGGCGCGGCGCAGCGCCTCGGCGTCGGGGTTCTCGCCGAGGCCCACGGCGACGACGACCGGGGCGGGCAGCGTGCCCAGGGTGGGAAGCTTGGTGATCTCACCGGCCTTGCCGGTGGCGCCCAGTGCCTTCAGCGCTTCCGCGAGCTTCCCGCCGAACGCGCCGTCGAGGTCGTGGACCCCGGAGGCCGGGGCGATCCCGGGGCCGTCGGGGGCGACACCGATCACGATCGCGTCGACGTCGAAGGTACTCGCTGCTGCGCCGTCAAGGCTGATGCTCGTCACGTAGGACGATGTTAGTCCTCCTCGTGACCGGTTTCGCCCCCGAAGTGGATCTTCCTCGGGGGCGTTTTCCGGCCTCGGGGGTGGCGGAACGGCGATCTTGCCGGGCTCCGGCGCAGGTCCCGAGGCATTTCCCGCCGCCCGGGGTGGCGTGATCCGCCCGCTATTCAGCTATTCCTACTTATTTAGTAGGTTACCGCCGTGACCAGGAACGACATCAGCTCGGCGGCCCTCTCCCTCACCGACGCCCGGCGGCTGCGCGCCGACCGGGCCCGGCAGGTGGCCGACGTCCTGCGGCGGCGGGTCCTCTCCGGGGAGTTCCGCTCGGGACCGCTGCCCTCCGAGGCCGACCTCGTCGGTGAGTTCGGCGCCTCCCGCAACACCGTCCGCGACGCGCTCGACCTGCTGCGCGCGGAGGGCCTGGTCGAGCGCTGTCCGGGCGTCGGGACGATCGTGGTCAGCCAGAAGTACCCGCACGGCCTGGAGCGGCTGCTCGGCCTGGCCGAGACGCTCCGCGAGCACGGCGAGGTGGTCAACCAGGTCCGCACGACCGGGCTGATCGACCCGCCCCGGGAGATCGCGGCCCGGCTGCGGCTGCCCGCGGGCGAGCCGGTGGTCTACATCGAACGGTTGCGGCGCCTCAACGGCCTGCCGCTCTCGCTCGACCTCACCTACGTGGCCCGCGACCTGGGCGAGCCGCTGCTGGAGCACGACCTGGCCTCCACCGACATCTTCGTCCTGCTCGAACGGATCGCGGGCCAGAGCCTGGGCCACGGCGAGATCACCGTCGAGGCCGTCAACGCCGACCCGCACCTGGCCGCGACGCTGGAGGCCCCGAGGGGCGCCGCGCTGCTCATGGTCGAGCGGCTCGCCCATCTGGCCGACGGCCGCCCGGTCGACCTGGAGTTCATCCGCTTCCGCGGTGACCGCATCACGATGGGCGGCACCCTGCGCCGCCCCGACCCCTGGAGTTAGCGATGTCCCTGGTGGAGAACCGCGCCGACGTCCCCGTGACGGTCGACGAGGCCCTGTGCGTCGACGGCTGCACGCTGTGCGTCGACGTCTGCCCGCTGGACGCCCTGGCCATCCACCCCGAAACGGGCAAGGCCTACATGCACGTGGACGAGTGCTGGTACTGCGGCCCGTGCGCCGACCGCTGCCCCACGGGCGCCGTGACCGTCAACATGCCGTATCTCCTGAGGTGAGGGACCCGATGAAACGCACGACGGCGGCGGCCGCCGCCCTGATCCCGGTTCTGGCCGGATGCACCGTGGCCGGGAACGCGGCGGGCGGGGGAGACGCCATCAAGATCGTCGTGGGCTACCAGTCCAAGACGATCAACACGGTCACGGCGGGGACGCTGCTGCGCTCGCTGGGCTACTTCGAGAAGCGGCTGGACGCCCTCGGACGCTCCGAAGGCAAGAAGTACTCCGTCGTCTGGCAGGACTACGACACCGGCGCCCCGATCACCGCCCAGATGCTGGCCGGGAAGATCGACATCGGCTCGATGGGCGACTACCCCCTGCTCATCAACGGCTCGCGGGCGCAGGCCCAGGGCGGCGACGCCCGCACCGAGCTGGTCTCGGTGACCGGTTACAACCGGCGCGGCTCGCTCAACGGCGTCGTGGTCGCGGGCGACTCCCGCGCCAGGACGCTGCGCGACCTGAAGGGCGAGAAGGTCTCGGCGAGCGTCGGCTCGGCCGGACACGGGACGCTCGTCCAGGCCCTGGAGAAGTACGGCATGGACGCCGGGGACGTCAAGGTCGAGAACCAGCAGCCCTCGGTCGGCTCGTCCGCCCTGGAGTCGGGCGGCGTCGCGGCGCTCGCGCAGTTCGTGGCCTGGCCGGGGCTGCTGGTGAACAAGGGCCAGGCCAGGCTGCTGTACGACGGGGGCGACCTGGACGTCCCGACCTTCCACGGCGTCGTCGTCCGCAAGGCGTTCGCGGGGGAGAAGGGCAAGGTGCTCCAGGCGTTCCTGGGCGCGCAGATCGAGGCGACGCGGTACCTGCACGCCGATCCGGTCAAGGCGGCCGAGTCCGTGGCCTCGACGACCGGGCTCCCGCCCGAGACCGTCTATCTCTACAACGGCCGGGGCGGCGTCGCGACGTTCGACACCACGATCAAGAAGCCGCTCCGGGACGCGCTGTCCCACGACGTCCCGTTCCTGAAGTCGATCGGGGTGATCCGGTCGCCGCTGGACGTCGGGCCCTTCGTCAACGACGCCTACATCCGGCAGGCGTACGGGCCCGCCTACGACCGGGACGCGGTCTCGACCGTGAACCCGGCCGCCATCAAGGGCACCGACCCCGTATGCAAGAAGCCCGTCGGTGACGACGCGGGGGAGATCTGGGTGGACGGCGAGGCCGTCACCCGCCCGTCCGCCGGGCCCGGCTGCCTGCTCAAGGGCGTCCGGGAACTACGGGCCCAGGGTAAGAAGGTCAGGGCCGCCTACATCCCCGACCCCACGACCGGCACCCGCTGGTTCGCCGACAAGTCGGTCTGGGTCGAAGGGCCCGGCAAATCCTTCACGCCCTTCGCCACCCGGGAGCACGCCGACAAGCACCTCGCCGCCCGTCCCGGCACCCGGATCGTCACCTACGACGAGGCGGTGGCGCGCGCATGACCCGTCCACGCACGACGAGCCGTCCACGCACGACGACCGGGCCGCGCACGGCGACCCGGCCGCGTCCGAGCATGCCTGACGCGGGCCCGCCCGGCCGGTCGCGCGAGAACCGCCGGCGTCCGGCCGGAGCGCGGTCGTCCCGGCCGCGCCTGTTCAACACGGCGCTCGGCGCGGTCGCGCTCGGCGCCGCGCTGACGGCCTGGCACGTGCTGACCGCCGCCGACGTCCGGTTCTGGATGCGGTTCGACCGCTTCCCCGGCCCGGCCGAGGTGGCGCGGGAGTTCGGGCGCCAGCTCCAGAGCGCGCAGTTCTACGGCGACATGGCGCAGAGCCTGGTGCGCATCCTGTCGGGGTTCGCGCTGGCCGCCGTGCTGGGCGTCGCGCTCGGCATCGCGGTCGCGCGCTCGCGGTGGACGGCCGGCCTGCTCCAGCCGCTGTTCGAGGTCGTCCGCCCGATCCCGGCGATCGCGCTGGTGCCGGTCGCGATCCTGCTGTTCCCCGCCAACGAGCAGGGCATCGTGTTCATCACGTTCGCGGCGGCGTTCTTCCCGATCCTGGTCAGCACCCGCCACGCCGTCCGCGCCCTGCCCACCGCGTGGGAGGAGGGCGTCCGCACGCTGGGCGGCGGCAGGCCGCGCGTGCTGCTGGGCGTCGTGCTCCCCGGGGTCCTGCCCGGCGTGTTCGGCGGCCTGTCGGTCGGCATGGGCGTGGCCTGGATCTGCGTGATCTCCGCCGAGATGATCTCCGGCGACTACGGCGTCGGCTACCGCACCTGGGCGGCCTACACGATCGTCGACTACCCGGCCGTCCTGGTCGGGATGGTCACCATCGGCCTGCTGGGCCGTCTCACCGCCGGTGCCGTGGAGCTCGCCGGGCGCCGTCTCACCCGATGGCTGCCGAGGGAGGCGCCGTGACAGCGCTCAGAGCCGAGGGGGCCGCGCTCGCCTACGGCGACCGCGCCGTGATCACCGGGCTCGATCTGGACGTGGCCGAGGGCGAGGTCCTGGCTGTCCTCGGGCCGTCCGGATGCGGGAAGTCCACACTGCTGCGGGCGTTCGCCGGGCTGCTCCCGGTCGCCGCCGGGCGCGTCCTGGCGGGCGGCGTCCCCATCACCGGCCCCGGCCGCGACCGGACGCTGATCTTCCAGGACGACGCCCTGCTGCCCTGGCGCAGCGCCCGCCGCAACGTCGAGCTCGCGCTGGCCGTCCGGGGTGTCCCCCGGGGCGAGCGCCGCGACCAGGCCAGGAGCTGGCTGGAGCGCGTCGGGCTCGGCGAGGCGGCCGAGCGGCTGCCGCGCGCGCTTTCGGGCGGGATGCGCCAGCGCGTCCAGCTGGCGCGGGCGCTGGCGGCCGAGCCCCGCGCGATCCTCATGGACGAGCCGTTCGGCGCGCTGGACGCCCAGACCCGGGCCGCCATGCAGCGCCTGCTGCTCGGCGTCCTGCGCGACGCGCCCGCGACCGTCGTCTTCGTGACCCACGACGTGGACGAGGCCCTGCTGATCGGCGACCGGATCGTCGTGCTCGGCCCGTCCGGCGTCACCGCCGAGTTCTCCCCGGGGGACGACCCGCGCGGCCCGATCCTCGCCGAACTCGGCGCCCTCGAACCCCTCAAGGAAGAGGTCGGCTGATGGAGATCCCCTCCGTGACCGAGCGCCGGGAGCTGCGCTGCGACGTCCTGGTCATCGGCGGCGGCACCGCCGGGACGATGGCCGCGATCACCGCCGCCGAGAAGGGCGCGTCCGTCCTGCTGCTGGAGAAGGCCCATGTCCGGCATTCGGGAGCGCTCGCCATGGGCATGGACGGCGTGAACAACGCCGTCATCCCCGGCAAGGCCACCCCTGAGGACTACGTCGCCGAGATCACCCGCGCCAACGACGGGATCGTCGACCAGTCGACCGTCCGGCAGACCGCCACCCGGGGCTACGCCATGGTCCGGCGGCTGGAGGGCTACGGCGTGAAGTTCGAGAAGGACGAGCACGGCGAGTACGCCGTCCGCCGCGTCCACCGGTCCGGGTCGTACGTGCTGCCCATGCCGGAGGGCAAGGACGTCAAGAAGGTGCTCTACCGGGTGCTGCGGCGCCGCTCGATCCGCGAGAAGGTGACGATCGAGAACCGGGTGATGCCGGTGCGCGTCCTCACCTCGGGCGGGCGAGCCGTGGGCGCCGCCGGGTTCGACACCCGCAGCGGCGCGTTCGTGACCGTCGCGGCGGGCGCGGTGATCCTGGCGACCGGGGCGAGCGGGCGGCTGGGCCTGCCCGCCAGCGGCTACCTCTACGGGACGTACGAGAACCCGACCAACGCGGGGGACGGCCACGCCATGGCCTACCACGCCGGGGCCGAGCTGAGCGGCATCGAGTGCTTCCAGATCAACCCGCTGATCAAGGACTACAACGGGCCCGCCTGCGCCTACGTCGCCAACCCGTTCGGCGGCTACCAGGTCAACGCGCGCGGCGAGCGGTTCGTCGACAGCGACTACTGGTCCGGGCAGATGATGGCCGAGGTGAAACGCGAGATCGACTCCGCCCGGGGGCCGATCTACCTCAAGCTCAGCCATCTGCCCGACGAGACCGTCAGCGAGCTCGAAGGCATCCTGCACACCACCGAGCGGCCCACCCGGGGGACCTTCCACGCCGGACGCGGCCACGACTACCGAACCCACGACGTCGAGATGCACATCTCGGAGATCGGGCTGTGCGGCGGGCACTCGGCCTCGGGCGTCTGGGTGGACGGCGACGCCCGCACGACCGTCCCGGGGCTCTACGCGGCGGGCGACCTGGCCTGCGTCCCGCACAACTACATGATCGGCGCGTTCGTCTTCGGCGACCTGGCCGGGGCGCACGCCGCCGAGTCCGCCGCACCCGCCCCGGGGCCCCTGCCCGAAGACCAGGTCACGGCGGCCCACGAGCTGATCTACCGGCCGCTGCGCAACCCCGGCGGCCCGCCGCAGCCGCAGGTCGAGTACAAGCTGCGCCGCTTCGTCAACGACTACGTCGCGCCGCCCAAGACCGGCGCCAAGCTCGCCATCGCCGTCGAGACGTTCACCCGGATGGAGGGTGAGATCGCCTCGATGGGGGCGCGGACGCCGCACGAGCTGATGCGCTGCGCCGAGGTCACCTTCATCCGCGACTGCGCGGAGATGGCGGCCCGCTCGTCCCTGGTCCGCTCCGAGAGCCGCTGGGGCCTCTACCACGACCGCGCCGACCTGCCCGAACGCGACGACGCGGAGTGGTTCTACCACCTCAACCTGCGGCGCCGGGACGACGGCGCGATGGAGTTCGTCAAGCGTCCCGTCGCCCCGTATGTGGTGCCCGTGCCCGAATTCGAGGTGCCCGAGGGCAACGTGCCCGTCGTTCTCACGCAGCCGGCCGCCGCGCCCGCCGCGACGCCCACCGCGTCCCCGGCGCCGGTCAGGGCCGCGCCGATCGGCCGCTCACCCCGCCTGGTCGAGCTGCTGGAGCTCGCCGAGACGGGCCCCGACCTGGACGCCATCGCCCCCTACCTGGCCGACGCCGACCCGAAGGTGCGGCGCGCGGCCGTCGCGACGCTCACCGAGACCGTCCCGCCGGGGGTGGAGGGCGCCCTGGCGGCGGCCCTGCTCGACGGGCACGGCTCGGTGCGGCGCGCCGCCGCGACGGCGCTGCGCGAACTGGTCGAGGTGCTCCCGGCCACGCCCGCCCTGCGCGCGGCCCTCGCGCCCGCCCTGGACAGCGGCGACGCCCAGGTCCGGGCGGTCGTCCTGGACGTCCTGCGCGCCCTCCGCCTGGGCGCCCCGGAGACCTTCGCCGCCGCGCTCGGCGACGAGGACCATCGCGTCCGGATCCAGGCCGTGCGGGGCCTGGTCGCCCACGACGACGCCCCCGCGATCGCCCGCGCCGCCCTCGACCCCGCCCGCGAGGTCAGGGTCGCCGTCGCGCACGGGCTCGGCACCGTCGGGGCGCCCACCGGGGCCGCCGCGCTCGCCGGTCTCGTCCGCGACCGCGACCCGGTGGTCAGGGGCGCGGCCCTGGAGGCGCTCGCCGGGATCGGCTGCCCGGCACCGCTCGCGGGCGCGGCGGTCGAGGCCCTGGGCGACCCCGCCTGGCAGGTGCGCACGGGAGCCGCGCGCGGGCTCGCCGCCGCCGACCCGTCGGTCGCGACCGTCCCGCTGGTCAAGGCCCTGGACGACCCGCACCTCGACGTCCGCAAGGCCGCCGTCCTGGCCCTGGCCGGACGGCCCGGCGAACCGGACGTGGCCGAGGCCCTGCGCGCGGCGCTCGACGACACCGACGCCGACGTCCGCGCCTATGCCCGGCGAGCGCTAGGCGGCGGCTAGGACGATCAGCGCCGTGGTCGTGGCGGTCTCGACCAGGGCGCCCATGACGTCCCCGGTGATCCCGCCCAAACGCCGGACGGCATGCCTCAGCAGCAGCAGGGCCGACGCGAGCCCCGCCAGCACCGCCACGGGGCCGTACGGGCTCCAGGTCACCAGGGACGCGGCCACCACGACTGCGGTCACGACCACGGCCGTGCGGGTCGCGACCGTTCCCGCGACGAGGGCGCCCAGCCCACCGGGACGCGCGGAGGGCACCGGGCGGCGGCAGGCCCACGGAAGCGCGGTCCGCCCGGCGACGGCCGCGACGATCACGGCGACGGGGGCGTCCGGCGCCGAGGCCAGGGCCGCCACCTGGATCATCAGCGTGAGCAGCAGCGTCACGACGCCGAACGGCCCGATGTCCGAGCGCTTCATGATCGCCAGCGCGTCGCCGGCCGGCCGGCCGCTGCCCAGGCCGTCGGCGAGGTCGGCGAGACCGTCCAGATGCAGCGCCCGCGTCACGACGGCCATCGCGCCGACGGCCAGCGCGGCCCGCAGGAGGGGGCTCAGCCCGGCCAGATCGCCCGCCATCAGCACCAGCGCCGCCGCGCCGCCGACGATCAGCCCGGTCAGCGGCGCCAGCGCCATCGCCCGCCGCGCCACGCCCCCGTCCACGCGGACCTCACCGGAGGGCACGACCGTCAGCAGCGACACCGCGAGCCGGAGCCCGGCGATCCAGCCCCTCACCCCAGCTCCATGACCCGGCCCGCCACGACCAGGGCGGTCTCCTCGGACTCGGCGGCCAGGCGCTGGTTGAGGTGGCCGAGCAGGTCGCGGAAGGCGCGTCCCGACGGCGTGGTCGGGACCAGGGACAGGCCGACCTCGTCGCTCACGGCCACCACGAGCGCGGACGTCGAGCGCCAGGCGTCCACCAGCTCCTCGACGCGGGGGAGCGCGGCGCCGGGGTTCTCCCACGCGTCCGCCGCGCCCATGACGGCGGCGAGCCAGGTGCCGATGCCGTCGACCAGCACCGCGCCCGCCTCGGTCGCGAGGGCCCCGGCCAGATCGGTGGTCTCGACCGTCCGCCACCACGACGGACGGCGCCCTCGGTGCGCCTCCACGCGGGCCCGCCACTCGGCGTCGTCCGGACGCGGCTCGCTCGTCGCCAGATAGGTCACCGACGGGTGCGCGAGAAGCCTGCGCTCGGCCTCGGCCGACTTGCCCGACCGCGATCCGCCGAGCAGCAGCGTCCGGTGCGGACCCTCGGCCGGACGGCGCCAGTAGCCCATCCGCCGCTCCAGTTCCTCCAGGGACGGGACGCGGTGGTCCACATGAACGGCGAAGACCTCGGTCGCGGCGGTGACCGCGCCCAGATGCCGCAGACGCCCGAGATGCTCGGGACTCCCGGCCAGATCGAGCAGCACCGCGTCGTAGACCGCGCCCCCGACCGGTTCCGGACACGCCCCCGGGCCGGACGCCACCAGCACGCGTCCTCCACCCGGGGCGGACACCTCCCACCCACCCGGCACCTCGACGCGAGGGCAATCGTCCAGCGGGACACCATCGGCGAACGCCAGAGTGGGTTCGTGACGGACGCCGGAGGAGCGCAGCCGGTTGCAGGAGGCGCAGCGGCAGCCGGGCGCGGGCCAGCCGTCCCGGGCGGCCAGACCGCGCAACTCGATGTTCATAGCCGAGACCATAGAGTTCGCAGTGATCGTCGTCGTGAGGAGTCCCCCGGTGAGCCAACCGCCCAACGCCCCCTGGCCGCAGCAGCCCGGCCAGCCCTGGATGCCGCCGCCCCCGGCCCCGCCCAAGCGGGGGAACACCGGGGTGGTGATCGCCGTCGTCGCCGGAGTGGCCCTGGTCGCGCTGATCGCCGTCGGCGTGGCCGTGGTGGCGCTGCGCGACGGGGAAGGAAAGAGCCAGGCCGCGGACGTCGAGCTGCGGGTCGGCCAGATCGCGGGCGGCGCCGAGGCCCGTCCCGGCCAGGACGGCAGCCTGGCGATGGCCCGTCCCGGCGTGGAGCGTCCGCTGGTGGAGGTCTACGAGGACTTCGCGTGCCCCTCGTGCGGGAAGTTCGACGAGAAGCACGACCCGATGCTCAAGGAACTGGCCGTCGGCGGCAAGGCCAAGGTCGTGTTCCGGCCCATGGTCATCTTCGGCGAGGGCACCGAGCCGATGCACGGCAACTCGCTGCGCGCGGCGTCCGCCCTGCGCTGCCTCGGCGACGGCGCCCGCTGGCTGTCCTACCAGGACGTTCTCTACGACCACCAGCCTCCCAGCGAGACGACCCGGGGATACGAGACCGCCGACCTGGTCTCCTACGCGCGGCCCCTCGGCGTGACCGGCGCGGACTTCGAGAAGTGCGTCAAGGAGCAGCGGCAGGCCGACCGGGTTCGCGCGGCGAGCAAGGGGTACCTCTCCGCCGGGATCCAGGGCACGCCGTCCGTCCGGGTCAACGGGCGGACGCTGTCCACCAGCGACACCCAGACTCCGGAGGCCATGCGCCGCGCGATCGAGTCCGCCGGCTGATCAAGAGCGTTAGTGTCGTGTACAGGCGAGTCAGGGAGGGGCGCGGGGCGATGGCGTGGAGCTGGCGTTTGGAGAAGGCCGACGGGCAGGTGGTCGGCATGGCCGAGGAGTCTTTCACCACGCAGGCCGACGCGGAGACGTGGCTGGGCGAGAACTGGCGCTCCCTGCGCGAGGACGGAATAGACAAGGTCACCCTCCTGGAGGGGGACGAGGTCGTCTACGACATGAGCCTGCACACCGCAGGCTAAAACCACCCACCCGGGGGCGTGGCGTGCCGCGCCCCCGGGGGCCGGTCAGGGGCGGGTGGACGGGCTGATGGTGCGGGACGGGTCGCGCTCGACGAACGGGCCGAGCACGTCGTCGATCTTCTTCAGGACGTCGGCGTCCAGCCTGACCCCGGCGGCCTTGACGTTGTCGCGCACCTGCTCGGGACGGGACGCGCCCACGATGGCCGAGGCCACGTTCGGGTTCTGCAGCACCCACGCGATCGCGAGCTGGGCCATGCTCAGCCCCAGGTCTCCGGCGATCGGCCGCAGTTCCTGCACCCGGGTGAGCAGGTCGTCGTCCAGGTAGCGGCCGATCATGTCGGAGCCGCCCTTGTCGTCGGTGGCGCGCGACCCCTCGGGCCGCGGCTGCCCCGGCTTGTACTTGCCCGTCAGGACGCCCTGCGCGATCGGCGACCAGACGATCTGGCCGATGCCCTCGCGCTCGCAGACCGGGACGACCTCGGACTCGATGACCCGCCAGAGCATGGAGTACTGCGGCTGGCTGGAGACGATCCGGTCGAAGCCCATCTCGTCGGCGATCCTCAGGGCCCGCTCGATCTCGTCGGCCCGCCACTCCGAGACGCCGACGTACAGCACCTTGCCCTGCCGGACGAGGTCGTCGAACGCCCGCAGGGTCTCCTCCAGCGGCGTCTCGTAGTCGAACCGGTGCGCCTGGTACAGGTCGACGTAGTCGGTCTTCAGCCGCCGCAGCGACGCGTGGATCGACTCGAAGACGTGCTTGCGCGACAGCCCCCGGTCGTTCTGGCCCGGACCGGTCGGGAAATAGACCTTGGTGAAGATCTCCAGGCCCTCGCGGCGGCGGCCGGTGAGGGCGCGTCCGAGGACCTCCTCGGCGCGGGTCCCGGCGTACACGTCCGCGGTGTCGAAGGTCGTGATCCCCTCGTCGAGGGCGGCCTCCACACAGGCGAGGGCGGCGTCCTCCTCGACCTGGGAGCCGTGGGTGAGCCAGTTGCCGTACGAGATCTCGCTGATCTTGAGGCCGCTGCGGCCGAGACGTCGAAACTCCATGTCCCGAGACTAGCCGGGCAAGATCAGCCCCCTCGATCAGACCTTGGACTTCTCCCCGGGCTTCACCTGCGGCTTGGGCATGC
The DNA here is from genome assembly GCF_050946795.1 of Spirillospora sp. CA-294931. Lineage (GTDB taxonomy): Bacteria > Actinomycetota > Actinomycetes > Streptosporangiales > Streptosporangiaceae > Spirillospora. Next base: position 6,195,478 of record NZ_CP192006.1, on the reverse strand, counting down.
GCATCGGACGCAGCTGCATGGCGCGCATCGCGGCGTAGAGGCCGACGCCCTTGGCGTCCTCCCCGGGGAACCGCTCGGCGGCCAGCTTCTTGATGGCCCGGCTGATCAGCAGGCCCTCGATGAACACCGCCGCCAGCAGGACCGGCGGGGCGAACAGCACCAGCAGCTTGGCGGCCAGCACCGGCAGCAGGCTCAGCGCGACGATCGCGAACATGCCGTACATGAGGTACGAGCCGATCGTCCGGCGGGCGTCGACGTAGTCGCGGGCCAGCTTGCGCACCGGGCCGCGGTCGCGCTTGAGAAGGTACTTCTCGTCGCCCTTGGCCATGCCCTCCTTGGCCTTGGCGCGCTCGGCGGCCTGCCTCTCCCGCGTCTTGCGATAGGCCTCCTTGCGGCTGGCCGGTGCGGTGATCGGCTGGCGGCGCGCCTTTTCGGCGTCCTTGCGTTTGGGCGTGGGACGGCCCTTTCCTCCCGGCTTTGCTACCTGAGGAGGATTCTCGGGGGCTTCCTGGGTACGACGTCGGAACACAGAGATCAGCCTACCGGCTGCGAACATCGTGGCTGCCTCGCGCGTTAACGCGTAGGGTGATATGAACCCCAGCAGTGGTCATTGAGCCCAGTTTGTGACTGAGTACGGCACACGAAGGGACCGGCGCCGCGCGATGAGCGTGATGAAGCGAATGTCGATGATCTTCAAGTCCAAGGCGAACAAGGCCCTGGACAAGATGGAAGATCCTCGCGAGACCCTGGACTACTCCTACCAGCGCCAGCTGGAGATGCTGCAGAAGGTCCGTCGGGGTGTTGCCGACGTCGCCACCTCGCGCAAGCGTCTCGAGCTGCAGATCAACCAGTTGGAATCGCAGCACAACAAGCTGACCGAGCAGGGCAAGAAGGCCCTGCAGGTCGGCCGTGAGGATCTGGCCCGCGAGGCGCTGACGCGGCGCTCGGGCCTCGACTCGCAGATGAGCGATCTGCGGGCGCAGTACCAGCAGTTGCAGGGCGAGGAGGAGAAGCTGACGCTGGCCTCCCAGCGCCTGCAGGCCAAGGTCGACTCCTTCCGCACCCGCAAGGAGACGATCAAGGCCACCTACACGGCCGCCGAGGCGCAGACCAAGATCAACGAGGCGTTCAGCGGCATCTCCGAGGAGATGGGCGACGTCGGTCTGGCGATCCAGCGCGCCGAGGAGAAGACCGAGACGATGAAGGCCCGGGCGGGGGCGATCGACGAGCTGCTGGCCTCCGGCGCGCTCGAAGACTTCTCCGGTCCCAAGGACGACATCCAGGCCGAGCTCGACCGCATGGCCAGCGGACCCGGCGTCGACCTGGAGCTTGAGCAGCTCAAGGCCGAGCTGGGCCAGGGGCCCGCGGCCAAGGAGCTCAACCCGGGAACCCCGAACTCCCAGCCGCGGCAGCAGGACACCCCCCAGGCCAAGCCGACCGATTGGGGTGCTCAGTGATCGTCCGGATCATGGGGGAGGGGCAGCTCCGGGTCGCGGACGCCGACCTCGGCGAGCTGAACAAGCTCGACGACGTCCTGGAGGCGGCGATCGAGTCCGGCGACGAGGCGTCGTTCCGCACGGCGCTGCATTTGCTGCTCGACAGCGTCCGGGGGGTCGGGGAGGTGCTCAGCGAAGACAGCCTGGAGCCGTCCGACCTGATCCTGCCGCCCGCCGACGCCGAGATGGACGAGGTCAAGGCGATGCTGGGCGACGAGGGGCTCATCCCGGACTGATCACGCCGGGTCCCCCCTGAGCCTCGCGCCCGTTCGGCACGAATTTCCGGTCCCCGTGCGTTCGAACAGGTGAAGCGGGGAAGGCTCGCCAGGGGACAGGGGGGTCCGTATGGCTGGGGCACGCACGCGCTACGCGTCGGATCGGGGGCTCACGTCACGCATGCTCGTGACGATGTTCCTGCTGGGGCTCGTCTACGTGGTGTTCGTCTCGGCGTTCTTCGTCATCGCGCCGAGCTGGGGGATGGCCGCGCTCGCGGTCGCCGTGGTGTTCCTGCTCGTCCAGTACTTTTTCTCCGACCGCCTGACGATGTTCGCCATGCACGGCCGGGAGGTCTCCGCCGAGGAGCTGCCCGAGCTGCACGGCGTCATCGACCGGATCTGCGCCATGTCGGACGCGCCCAAGCCGAGGGTGGCGATCGCCGACACCGACGTCCCCAACGCGTTCGCGACGGGCCGCAACCAGAAGAAGGCCGTCGTCTGCGTCACCACCGGCCTCCTGCGGCGCCTCGACCCGGTGGAGCTGGAGGGCGTCCTGGCGCACGAGATGGCCCATGTCGCCCACCGCGACGTCGCGGTCATGACCATCGCCTCGTTCCTGGGCATCTGCGCCGGGCTCATCACCCGCTTCGGCCTGGAATGGGGCCTGTGGGGCGGGTTCAGCCGACGCAACGGCGACCAGAACACCGGGCTCGTCCTGCTGCTGGTGATCGCGGTCAGCGCCGTGGCCTACGGCATCAGCTTCCTGCTGACCCGCGCCCTGTCGCGCTACCGCGAGCTGTCGGCCGACCGCGCCGCCGCGCTGCTGACCGGCCGCCCGTCCGCGCTGGCCAGCGCGCTGACCAAGGTCTCGGGCGAGATCGCCCGCATCCCCACCCGCGACCTGCGGGCCGCCGAGCCGTTCAACGCGTTCTTCTTCGCTCCCGCGCTGGCCAAGGGATTCAGCGTCTCCAGCCTGTTCGCCACCCACCCGCCGCTGGAAAAGCGCCTGGCGCAGCTCCAGGCGATCTCGGGACAGCTCAGCAGGGGAGTGTGACCGCGTGGGATTCCTCGACACGCTGCTCGGCCGGTCCAAGCCGGTCAGGCCGGACCTCGACCGGCTCTTCGCGCTGCCGACCGCGGCCGTGACGCTGGAGGCCGCCACCGGCCTCGCCCCGACCGGCCTGGGCTCGGTGTGCTTCCGCGCCGCCGAGGGCGCCGCGTTCGCCCAGCTGCAGCGGGACGTCCGCGAGCTGCTGGACGCCGACGACGGCCCCAAGGTCGAGCTGAGCACCGACACTTACGGCTACACCTGGATGTTGGCCCGCCAGTCCCCCGATGAACTGGCGGGCCTGGTCACCGATCTCCACGCCGTGAACTCCACGCTGGAGGCCAACGGCTTCGGCCCGCATCTGCTGTGCTCCCTGGCCGGGTTCCAGGGCCCGGACGGGCAACGCCTCGCGCTCGTCTACCTGTACAAGCGCGGGACGTTCTACCCCTTCGCCCCGCTCCCCGGGGAGAAGCGTGACAACGCCCTGGAACTTCAGGTGCGCGGCGCCGTCGGAGCCGATCTGCCCTTCGAGGACGACCTGGGGCGCTGGTTCCCCGTATGGGGCGCCCCCGGCCTCTAGGGCCCCGGTCTCCAGGGCCCCGGTCTCTAGGGGAGCGCCAGCATCTGATCGAGCGCCTTACGGGAGTAGTGCGCGGTCTCCTCGTCCACCTTGATCTGGTTGACGACCTCGTCGCGCATCAGCGACTCCAGCGAGCGGACCAGGTGCGGCAGGTCGATGCGGTTCATCGTCGAGCAGAAGCACACGGCCTTGTCGAGGAACATGATGTTCTTGTCCGGGTGCTCGGTCGCCAGCCGCTTCACCAGGTTGAGCTCGGTCCCGATGGCCCAGGACGAGCCGGGCGCCGCGGCCTCGACGGTCTTGATGATGTACTCGGTCGAGCCGACCAGGTCGGCCGACAGCACCACCTCGTGGCGGCACTCGGGGTGCACAAGGACGTTCACCCCCGGCACACGCGCGCGGACGTCGTCCACCGACTTCTTGCTGAAGCGGCCGTGCACCGAGCAGTGGCCCTGCCAGAGGATCATCTTGGCGTCGCGCAGTTGCTCGTCGGTCAGTCCGCCGTTGGGGCGGTGCGGGTTGTAGACGACGCAGTCGTCCAGCGAAAGCCCCATCTCCAGCACGGCCGTGTTCCGTCCCAGGTGCTGATCGGGCAGGAACAGGACCTTTTCGCCCCTCGCATAAGCCCAGTCGAGCGCGCGCTTGGCGTTGGACGAGGTGCAGACCGTCCCGCCGTGGCGTCCCACGAACGCCTTGATGTCGGCCGAGGAGTTCATGTAGGTGACGGGCACCACGTCATCGGCGATCCCGGCGTCCTCGAGGGCCTCCCAGCACTCCTCGACCTGGTCGAAGGTCGCCATGTCGGCCATCGAGCACCCGGCCGCCAGGTCGGGCAGGATGACCCGCTGGTGGGGGGCGGTCAGGATGTCGGCCGACTCGGCCATGAAGTGCACGCCGCAGAACACGATGTAGGGGGCGTCCGGGCGGGCGGCCGCCTGCTGGGCCAGCTTGAACGAGTCGCCGGTCACGTCCGCGAACTGGATGACCTCGTCCCGCTGGTAGTGGTGGCCCAGCACGAAGACGCGGTCGCCGAGCGCCGCCTTGGCCGCGCGGGCACGTTCCACCAGCGCGGGGTCGGACGCCGGCGGCAGGTCGCCGGGGCAGTCCACACCGCGCTCGCTGGCGGGGTCGGAGCCGGTGCCCAGGAAGAGCAGTGGCAGGTCGCGAACCGGGGTGGTCACGGGAGTCTCCCTCCTGCGACGGGACTTATCGTCGCTGTGACGAGTAATGATGACACAGTACCCGAACCGGACGTTCAACCAGATGTGGTGTGACGCACACCGCATCAGCCCGGGAAAGTTAGGCCGCAAGCGGAATGGGCAGGCCGCGAGGTACGTTGTTGTACGGAAGAGGCGCAGCGCGTCTTCGAGGACATGCACAAAGCGCCGCACCCGCGGCTTGAGCGAGACCCAGGAGCTGAACACATGACGGTTTCCGGCGAGACCGAGACCACGCAGCAGCAGGGCGTCGTCCTCACCGACGCCGCCGCCGAGAAGGCCAGGGGCCTGCTCGAGCAGGAGGGCCGCGACGATCTCGCGCTGCGCGTCGCCGTGCAGCCCGGCGGCTGCTCGGGCCTGATCTACCAGCTCTTCTTCGACGAGCGCGAGATGGACGGCGACCAGGTCCAGGAGTTCGAGGGCCTCAACGTGCGCGTCGACCGGATGAGCGCCCCCTACCTGTCCGGCGCCACCATCGACTTCGTCGACTCCATCGAGAAGCAGGGCTTCACGATCGACAACCCCAACGCCGGCAGCTCCTGCGCCTGCGGCGACAGCTTCAACTAGAGACACCCGAGAACGCCCCGGACGGAGACGTCCGGGGCGTTCTTCGTATGCACTCGGGTGCGTCCTGTGGTCCTATGGGAAGTAGTCTGTCGAGCCTGCCGATCCCCCATGGGGTTGAGAACAGCCGGCACATAGCCGGACGACACCGACGAGGAGAGCGACGCAGTGCGCATCGCCGTGACTGGCTCCATCGCGACCGACCACCTGATGTCCTTCCCAGGCAAGTTCACCGACCAGCTGATGCCCGACCAGCTCGACCGCGTCTCGCTGTCGTTCCTGGTGGACGAGCTGAAGATCAGGCGCGGTGGCATCGCCGCCAACATCTGTTTCGCCATGGGCAGCCTCGGCAAGGCGTCCTTCCTGGTGGGCTCCGTCGGCGACGACTTCGCCGACTACCGCTCCTGGCTCGAACGCCACCACGTCGACACCGGCTCGGTGCGGGTCTCCCAGCTGCACCACACGGCCCGGTTCCTGTGCACCACCGACCAGGACCAGAACCAGATCGCCACGTTCTACGCGGGCGCCATGAGCGAGGCCCGCGAGATCGAGCTCCAGCCCGTCGCCGACCGCGTCGGCGGCCTCGACCTGGTGGTGGTCAGCCCCAACGACCCCGAGGCCATGCTCCGGCACACCGACGAGTGCCGCACCCGCGGCATCCCGTTCGCCGCCGACCCGTCCCAGCAGCTGGCCCGCATGGACGGCGCGGACGTCCGCCGCCTGATCGACGGCGCCGCCTACCTGTTCACCAACGAGTACGAGCGGGCCCTCTGCGAGGAGAAGACCGGCTGGTCGGGCGAGGAGATCCTCGACCGCGTCGGCATCCGCCTGACCACCCTGGGCGCCAAGGGCGTGGCCATCGACCGCAAGGGCGAGGAGGGCGTCCACGTCCCCGCGGCCCCCGTCACCGAGGTCGCCGACCCCACGGGCGTCGGCGACGCCTTCCGCGGCGGCTTCCTCACCGCCACCGCCTGGGGCCTCCCGCTGGAACGCGCCGCCCAGGTCGGCAACGTCATCGCGGCCTACGGCCTCGAAGCCGCCGGCCCCCAGGAGTACACCCTCGGCAAGCGGGCCTTCCTCGACCGCCTCGCCACGGTCTACGGTTCCGAGTCCGCCGCCGAGGTCGACTCCCACCTCACTTGCCCCAACCCCTGACGTCGAAGGACCGCCGCCCCCGGGGCGGCGGTCCTGTCGCAGTGCGGGCGGTCAGTAAGTACGGCGGATGTGGAAGGACCAGCCGTGGGGGAGGGGCTCCTCACGGACGAAGTCCTGCGACTTCATGCGGCACCAGGCGGGGATGTCGGTGCGGGCGGCGACATCGTCGGCCTTGACGGCGATGATCTCGCCGACCGGGACCTCGCGGATGCGTTCGGCGACCATGATGATGGGGATGGGGCATTTGCGGCCCAGCGCGTCCAGGACGAGGAAGGCGGGGGGACCGTCGTTCTGGGGGGCCTGGGCCGGCGCGTCGCGGTCTGCGTGCGCGTCCTTGCCGCGGCCTCGGAACCTCATGGGCGCGTCCGCCTCCATTGCACTCGCGGGGTGATCATGGGCTCGTTACTCCGGCGGCGCGGCGAAGTCGGGTGACGGTGTCGGGAAGCACGGCGAGAAAGCGGTCGACGTCGGACGAATTCGCGCCACGCGGCAGCGATACCCGCACGTTGCCATGCGTAATCACTCCCATCGCCTCCAGCACGTGGCTTGGTCGCAGCGTATCGGCCGTGCATGAACTGCCGGACGAAACCGCGAATCCAAATCTGTCCAGTTCGGAGAGCAGGGCCTCGCCGGGGACGTAGAGGCAGCTGAAGGTGACCAGGTGCGGCAGGCGGCGCACGGGGTCGCCGACCACCTCGACATCGGTGATGAGCCGGGGGACTTGATCGCGGATGCGGTCGATCAGCTCGCGCAGCCGGGGGCCGTCGTCGTCCATCTCGTGGCGGCGGGCCTTCAGTGCCGCGGCCGCGGCCACGGCGGCCGGGACGTTCTCGAAGCCGGGGACGCGGCGGCCCTCGCGCTCGTCCTCGGGAAGCGGCGATCGCCACCGGGTGCCCTTGCGGATCACCAGGACGCCGACCCCGGCGGGGCCGCCCCACTTGTGGGCACTGGCCGCCAGCAGCGACCAGCCCGGCGGGACGTCCACGCGCCCGGCCGACTGGGCGGCGTCGACGAACAGCGGGACGCGCGCGGCCCGGCACGCCTCGCCGACCTCGGCCACCGGCTGAAGGGAGCCGACCTCGTGGTTGGCCGACTGGAGGCACGCCAGCGCGGTGTCCGGACGCAGCGCCGCCGCGAACCCGGCCGGATCGACACGCCCCTGCCGATCAACACCCACCACGGTGACCTCGCCACCATCGCGCTCGTGGGCCTCAGCCGCGTGCAGCACGCTGGAGTGCTCCACGGCGCTCACGACCAGATGGCGTCCAACACGCCGACGCCCGTTCAGCGCCCCCAAGACGGCCAGGTGCACGGCCTGAGTCCCCGAGGACGCGAACCACACTTCGTCCGCCCGCACTCCGAGAACATCCGCCACCGTGGCCCGCGCCTGGTCCAACTGAACTCGCGCTCCGCGCGCCACGCCGTACAAACGAGCAGGATCGGCCCAGGACACGTCCAGCGCTGCGATCAGCGCCTCCCGGGCCGCCGGATGCAGCGGCTCAGCAGAGGCGGCATCGAAGTACGCACCTACCCTCGGCGCGGAGTTAGCCACGCCAGAACCTTAACTCGGCACCCAATCAAGGGGGTGCCGGACCCTCGCGCTACTGTGTCCCCCAAACGTGTAAGAACTGATCTCGCTGCCCGGGAGTTCCCTGGGCTCTCATCCGTGGGGAAGGCATTCCGTGAGTCCGACCCGCTCTAGGGAGCGGCGTACGCCTGTGCGCGGTCGCCGCGCATTGAGAAGCGCAGGAGCACTCGGGCTGCTCGCGCTGACCGCCACCGCGTGCAGCGGTGAGGCGTCCCGCCTGGGCATGCCCGAGCCGATCAGCGACCAGGCCGAGCGCATGCTCAAGCTCTGGCAGGGCTCCTGGATCGCGGCGTTCGCCGTGGGCGCCGTCGTCTGGGGGCTGATCATCTGGGCGGTGCTGTTCCACCGCAAGCGCTCCGACGACCTGCCGCCGCAGGTGCGCTACAACATGCCGATCGAGATCCTCTATACGGCGGTCCCGTTCGTCGTGATCGGCGTGCTGTTCTACTTCACCGCCCGCGACGAGAACTACGTCGAGGAGACCACCAAGAACCCGGCGGTCACGATCGACGTGTACGGCTTCCAGTGGAGCTGGCAGTTCGACTACCGCGAGAAGACGGCGGGGCAGGAGAAGACGGTGGCCTCGGTGGTGGGAACGCCCGCCGACCCGAACAAGCCGGTCGGAACCAAGCCCGTGATGACGATCCCCTCCGGGAAGACCGTGCGGATCCGCTTGCACGCCAATGACGTCATCCACTCGTTCTGGGTCCCGGCGCTCCTCTACAAGAAGGACGTCATGCCGGGGTACACCAACGAGTTCGAGTTCACGGCGAACAAGCACGGGACGTACGAGGGCCGGTGCGCCGAGCTCTGCGGCGTCGACCACAGCCGGATGCTTTTCCAGCTCAAGGTCGTCCCGCCCGCCGAGTACGACAAGTTCATCGCCGACGCCAAGCTGAAGGCCGGGGGTGCCAAGTGACGACGGTCGATCACGCGCCGAGCGCGCCGGTCATCGCGTCGCGGACGACCAAGGGGCGGCTGATCGCCTCCTGGATGTCGTCCACCGACCACAAGGTGATCGGCTACCTGTACCTGATCACGTCGTTCTTCATGTTCCTGATCGGCGGCGTGATGGCGCTGATCATGCGGCTCGAACTGTTCGAGCCCGGCATGGAGTTCGTGAGCAACGAGCAGTTCAACCAGCTGTTCACCATGCACGGCACGATCATGCTGCTGATGTTCGCGACGCCGCTGTTCGCGGGCTTCGCCAACGTGATCATGCCGCTGCAGATCGGGGCGCCCGACGTGGCGTTCCCCCGGATGAACATGCTGGCCTACTGGCTGTTCCTGTTCGGCAGCCTGATCGTCATCGCGGGCTTCCTGACCCCGGGCGGCGCGGCCAGCTTCGGGTGGTTCGCCTACGCGCCGCTGTCGGACGCCGTGCGCTCGCCGGGCATCGGCGGCGACATGTGGGTGATGGGCCTGGCCATGTCGGGCTTCGGCACGATCATGGGCGCGGTCAACTTCATCACCACGATCCTGTGCATGCGCGCGCCCGGCATGACGATGTTCCGGATGCCGATCTTCACCTGGAACATCCTGCTGACCTCGATCCTGGTCCTGCTGGCCTTCCCGGTGCTGGCGGCGGCGCTGCTGGCGCTGGAGGCCGACCGCAAGCTCGGGGCGCACATCTTCGACGCCTCGCACGGCGGCGCGCTGCTCTGGCAGCACCTGTTCTGGTTCTTCGGGCATCCGGAGGTCTACATCATCGCGTTGCCCTTCTTCGGCATCGTGACCGAGATCCTCCCGGTGTTCAGCCGCAAGCCGATCTTCGGTTACGTCAGCCTGGTCTTCGCGACGATCACCATCGCCGGTCTGTCGATCACCGTGTGGGCGCACCACATGTTCGTGACCGGCCAGGTGCTGCTGCCGTTCTTCTCCTTCATGACGTTCCTCATCGCCGTGCCCACGGGGGTGAAGTTCTTCAACTGGGTGGGAACCATCTGGCGAGGACAACTGACGTTCGAGTCACCGATGCTGTGGTCGATCGGCTTCCTGGTGACGTTCCTGTTCGGCGGTCTGACGGGCGTCATCCTGGCCTCGCCGCCGATGGACTTCCAGCTGAGCGACTCCTACTTCGTGGTGGCGCACTTCCACTACGTGGTGTTCGGCACCGTGGTGTTCGCGATGTTCGCCGGCTTCTACTTCTGGTGGCCCAAGTTCACCGGGAAGATGCTGAACGACCGGCTGGGCAAGGTGCACTTCTGGTTGCTGTTCATCGGCTTCCACGGGACGTTCCTGGTGCAGCACTGGCTCGGCGCCGAGGGCATGCCCCGGCGGTACGCCGACTACGCCGACGAGTTCACCGGGCTCAACCAGCTGTCGACGGCGTTCTCGTTCATCCTGGCGATCTCGCTGCTGCCCTTCTTCTACAACGTCTACATCACCTACAAGAAGGGCAAGAAGGTCGACGTCGACGACCCGTGGGGTTACGGCGCCTCGCTGGAATGGGCGACGACCTGCCCGCCCCCGCGGCACAACTTCAACTCGATTCCGAAGATCCGCTCCGAGCGTCCGGCGTTCGACCTGCACCACCCCTACGCCGACGTCAAGGGCGAGCTCGCCGGGACGAAGGGAGAGTAGCCGATGCGTGTCCAGGCGTTCCTGTTCTACGGGTGTGCGCTGTTCTTCCTCGCCACCGACGTCGTCTACTGGCTGTGGTCCAAGGACTGGACCGGCACCACGGCGATGGCCCTGGCGGTCGGCCTGGCCGGCCTGATCGGGTTCTACATCCACTTCACGGTGCGGCGGCTGGAGAAGGCCAACGGCGGCCCGCTGTACGAGGACGACCCCGATGGCGACATCGCCGACGCGGCCGGTGAGCTGGGCTTCTTCAGCCCGCACAGCTGGTGGCCGCTGTTCGTGGGCCTCTCGGCGGCGTGCGTCTCGCTCGGCGTGGTGTTCGGCTGGTGGCTGGTGCTGCTCGGCGCCGCCGCCTCGATCATGACCACGATCGGGCTGGTGTTCGAGTACTACCGGGGGCACTTCGCTCACTGACCGGTAAAAGATCCCCAAGGGACCGGTGTCCGCGCTTCGGCGGGCACCGGTCCCTTCATAATGCGACGAGGTTTCGCGCGGTCACCGAGTGAACACAATCAAGATCACGCAGTGACTTCTCACAGGTGGGGGCCGGGGATGACGGTGCAGGGCGGCGTCTTTGCGATCGGGGGACGCGGGCGGTTCACGGCCGCCGCGCTGCTTGGCGCCGCAGTGGCGGCGGCCGCCGCCGGGTGCTCGGGCAGCGGGGCGGCCGAGCGCGGCGAGGCGGTGAGCCTGGCGGTGACGCCCGCCGCGGGCGCGGGGAAGGTCCGCCCGGACGCGGCGCTGGACGTCCGGGCCAAGGGCGGGACGCTGGAGGACGTGACCGTCGCCACCAAGGGCGAGGCCGTCGAGGGCCGGCTCAGCGGCGACCGCACCGGCTGGAGCTCGCGCTGGTCGCTCCAGCCCGGCACCGCCTACACGCTCACCGCGACGGCCCTGGGCAACGACGGCCGCACCCAGACCGTCACCCGGCAGTTCCGCACCGCCCAGGCCAAGCGGACGCTCGCCACCACGGTCACCGCCCCGAACGCCAAGGAGGTCGTCGGGGTCGGCATGCCGATCATCCTCCAGTTCGAGCGTCCGGTCGCCGACAGGGCCGCGGTCGAGCGCGCGCTTGAGGTCCGGGCCAGCAAGCCCGCCGAAGGGGCCTGGCACTGGTTCGACGCGCAGTCGGTGGTGTTCCGGACGAAGCAGCACTGGCCCGCCCACACCCAGGTGAGCTTCCGCGCTCACCTGGCCGGGGTGCGCATGGCCAAGGGCGTATACGGGGGCAAGAACTACCGCACCGACTTCGAGATCGGTGACGAGCACATCATGAAGGCGAGCGAGAACGCGCACGTCATGACCGTCCGCAAGAACGGCAAGAAGGTCCGCACCATGCGGATCAGCATGGGCAAGGGCGGCCTGACCAAATACACCACCACCAACGGCAACCACCTGACCATGGACAAGGCCAGCCCGGTCATCATGGACTCCACCACGGTGGGCTGCGGCAAGGGCTGCCCCGACTACTACCGCCAGACGGTGTACTCGGCCGTGCGGATCTCCGACAGCGGCGAGTACGTCCACAGCGCGCCCTGGTCGGTCGGCTCCCAGGGCAACAGCAACGTCAGCCACGGCTGCGTGAACGCCAGCCCCTCCGACGCCCGCTGGTTCTACAACTTCGCCTACCGGGGCGACCCGTTCAAGGTGACGGGGTCGAGCCGCGAGCTCGACCCGCAGAACGGCTGGGGCTACTGGCAGCTCGGCTGGGCCGACTGGCTGAAGGGCAGCGCGCTCAAGCGGGCGCAGCAGGTCGGGCCGCAGGCGGCCCGGCAGGGCATCGCCGCCGCCCCCTGACCGGTCAGCGGTTCAGCGGGGGCGGCTCCTTGACCCGGTGGATCCTGGCCCACTCGCGGGCCATGGCGATGCGTTCGGGGCCCGCCGGGTGCGACATCCACAGGAGCCGCTCCAGGGCATCGGGCCGCAGGTCGGAGATGTTGCGGCCGGACAGCTCGTGCTGCATCGAGACGAAGGTCGACGGGTCGCGGGTCAGGTCGAGCGCGTGCGCGTCGGCGCGCGCCTCGATCCGGCGGCTGATCAGGTTCTGGACGGGCGTCCCGAGCTGGGTCGCGGCCGTCACCAGGGCGAGCACCAGCGCGATCGAGCGCGGGTCGGCCGGGCCGCCCGCGCCCTGGTCGTCCGGCGCGGGCTCGATCCCGGCGCGGCGCAGCAGCCGCGGCGAGGTCACCAGCAGATGGAGCAGGCAGACGGCCGCCGCGACGCCGAGCCCGCCGATCAGCGTGCCGTGCAGGACGTCGTCGTTCTTGGCGTGGCCGAGCTCGTGCGCGACGATCGACTCGATCCGCGCGGGCGGCGACTTGAGCAACGTGTCGTACACGACGATGCGCCGGGTGGAGCCGAAGCCCGAGACGTAGGCGTTGAGCGCGGTCGTCCGGCGGGAGGCGTCGGCGACCAGGACGTCCTCCACCGGGACGCCGTCGCGTTCGGCCATCGCCAGCAGGTCGGTGCGCAGCTTGCCCGCGGGCAGCGAGTGGAACTTGTTGAACACCGGCTCGATGGCCAGCGGGTAGAGGAACGAGATCCCGACGACCAGCACGAACGCCCCGGCCGCCGCGCCCGTCCACCAGTAGCGCGGGAAGCGCCGCAGCAGGCCGTACAGCAGGAGCAGGACGAGCGAGTAGATCACCCAGCTCAGGGCGAGCGACTTGAGCTGGTCGACCAGCCATTCGGGCCAGGTCTGGGTCGACAGGCCGTAGCGCCGCAGGACCGACTCGCTCCAGATGTCGAAGGGCAGCCCGGCCAGCCGCAGCACGGTGGTCAGCACCACCGCGGCCAGCGCGATCCTCGGGACGCGGCGGCGCGCGGGCGCGGTCGTCCAGCGGATGAGGCGGGCTCCCAGCGGGGTCAGGCCGAGGACGAGAACCGCGACCAGCCCGGCGACCAGCCCGGCGTAGGCGGGCGGGTTGATCGCCGAGTCGAACGCCCGCGAGCGGGCGATCTCGGCGGCGGAGAAGTCGAGCGAGGGGTCGGGGGAGACCGGCCCCCCGGGGACGGAACCGGGGAGCGGGTTCCAGGGGGTGGTCGCGGCCAGGATGGCGCCGACCGTCGCGAACAGCACCGCGGCCCCGACGGCGGCGGCCAGCCGGGAGCGCCGGTCGGCCGTGGGGACTCCGCTCAACGCAGCTCCTCTTGCAGGTAATCGCGCCACATCGCGGTGAGGCGGGCCGGGGTGAGGCCGAGCACGTCGTCCAGCGCGGCGGCCTCGGACCGTTGCCCGGCGGCCCGGTAGAGCCGCACCAGCGTCGACTCACCGTACCGGTCGGCGATCATGCGGCACGCCAGCCAGGCCTCCTGGTACGCCTGGGAGAGGCGTCCGGACGGGTGGTCGAACGACTCCGCGCCCGGCAGCGCGGACGGGACGCGTCCCGCCCTGACCTCGCGGGCCAGCTCGCGGGCCGCCGACCCGACGCCCACCTTGGCCTCGCGGTAGCCGACGTAGTCGGCGAAGCCCTCGATCAGCCACAGCGGGGTGCGGCCGTCGCGGGCGCCCCCGGTGGCCACGTGGGTCAGCTCATGGGTGAGGACGACGTCGCGGCCGAGCCGGTTGAGCCGCCCGAACGTGCCGGGGGCGATGACGATCCGGTCGGGGGACGCGGTGGCCAGCGCGGCGATCTCCTGGAGGTCGCGGCCGCCGCCCGCCAGCTCGGCGGCCCGCGCGGGGTCGGCCGGGACGAGCGCGACGGCCCGCCGCGCCCACGCCTTGCCCACGACCTCCGAGACCACCGGGACGGCCGCGTCCAGGTGGCGGGCGACCTCCGCCAGCCCGGAGGCGTCGCCGATGACCAGGCTCGACTTGCCGCGCACGACGGTGAGCGGGCCGCCGTCCCAGATCTCGGTGTCGCCGGGACGCTCCCCGGTGATCACCCAGGTGTCCGAGCGGGGCGCGAACGTCAGCGTGCGTTCGCGGGTGACGGGGGAGCGGTCGAAGCCCTCGAGGCGGTACTCCAGCGTGACCCGGACCGAGGCCGAGCCCGCGCCGGGCGCGGCCCCGCGGTAGGTCTCGCGCCAGCCGTCCAGGGGCAGCCTGGCCAGGTTGTCGTACATGCGGGCCTGGGCGTCCTGGAAGGCGGCCGGAGCGGCCGCCACGGTGGCCAGGAAGGCCGTGCGGTCGTGCTCGCGGACGGCGCGCGCCCGGTTCGCCAGGACGGCCGTGACGGCCTTCTCGGCCGGGGCCGTCACGGCCGCGGGGACCTTGGCGGCGGGGGCGTCGCCGTCCGGCCCCGCGGCCCTGACGCCGAGCACGGTCAGCAGGCAGGCGGCCGATCCCAGGGCGAGCAGGGCGGCGGTGCGGGCGCGCGGCCGCCGCCTCCCGCCGGGATCAGCTTCCATGGGCGCGATCCTATGACTCCCGCCGGACGCGTGTTACTTGGCGTACTTCGGGTAGCCGAAGCCGACGATCTTGTCCAGCGGCCGGTTGCGGAGCTTGACCGCGTTGTCGGTGTTGCCCTCGACCGTGTCGACCGTCCCGTCGCCGCGGTCCTTGACGACCATGCCGACGTGGTCGATGCCGGGGTTGGTCTTGCCGCCGGCCCAGTCGAAGAACACGATGGCGCCCGGGTAGGGCTTGGTGCCCCAGCGCTTCTGCTGCTGGAACCAGCGGGCGTGGCCGATCGTCCAGGCGTCCGACCCGATCTGGTCGCTGATGCCGAGGCTCTCGCCGACCCAGGACAGGAACATCGAGCACCACGCGGCGCCCTTGTAGCCGGAGATGGAGCCGCCGTCGCGCTGGACGGTCTCCTTGGCGCGCTCGGTGGTCATGTACCACTGCTGGAACTTGGTGGACCCGTCGGCCGCCTCGGTGATCCCGACCTGCTTCGTGGCGAGGCCGACCGTGTCGGCGGCCGTCGGAAGCTTGCGCTTGCGCTCGTGCTGGCGCTTGTTGGAGGCCTTGGCCTTGGCCTTCGCGGCGGCCTTGGCGGGCGCCTTGGCGAGGCCGCGGGCCTCGGGGGCGCCCGAGACGCGGGCGGCCAGCTCGGCGGTCTTGCCGCTCCAGGCGGCGGCCTTGGGGGCCGGGGCCTTGGGGGCGGGGCCGGGGTTCACCACTCCGGCCTGCGCGGTGGCGGCGGCGGTCCCGAGGACGGCGGCGCCGATGATCAGTCCTCCGGTCGTGCCGAAGGTGAGGGTCAGGGGGCCGGGCTTGCGGTGCTTGCCTGTCACGGCGGGGTTCTCCTTGCTTCCCTACCGCCTACCGGGTTAGCTGACGGGTTCGGGCGTGGAAGCTGCCCTACGGCCCGTGGACGGGCCGATTCACCCCAAGGACGTTGGGTCCCCGGCTCCGCTCGAAAGCGGACTCGGCGGTGGGCGCCCAGAGCGGGCGCCCGAGATTCGGATGGACGCAGCGGCGGCGATCGGCCGCCCTTCTGCCAGACGGAACGGCGCTACGGGCCGTCCCAGAGTGCTGTGCGCGCCCTTAAGAGAAAGGGGGGTGCGTGGCCGTCCGTCCGAGGGGGATGAGAGGACGGACGGCCACGCCTTTCAGGGGTGACGCTTCTCAGACCGGGCCGAGGGTCAGTACGGACGCACGGCGCCGGAGAAGGTCTTCTTCCGGTAGCTGTTGAGCAGGACGACCTTGACGTGGCTTCCGCTGCTCGGGGCGTGGATCATGTAGATCTTCTTGCCCTTGCGCTTGGAGACCAGGCCGACGTGGCCCTTGCCGTGGAAGAACACCAGGTCACCGGGGGCGAGCGAGCTCCACTTCACCTTGTTCCTGACCGCCCGGTACTGGGCGGTGGTGACGCGGGGGAGCTTGACCCCGGCCTTGCGGTACGACCACTGCACCAGACCGGAGCAGTCGAAGGAGTTCGGGCCGGCCGCACCGTAGCGGTAGGGCTTGCCCTTCTTGCCGTGGGCGGCCTTCAGGGCCTTCTGGGCGGTCTTCTGCCGCTGGGCCCAGGACTTCTTCTTGGCCTGCTTGACCACCTTGGCCACGGGCACCGCCTTGGGGGCGGCGGCCTGGGCCGCGGGAGTCGTCACAGCCGCCACGAGGGGGGTGGCCACGACCGTGGCGGCCACGAGACCGCCGGCGATCCGGGCACGGCGAGGCGTGCTGACAGCATTGCTGGACAGGGGAATCTCCTTCTTCCAGACGCCTACCGGGTTAGCTGACGGGTTCGGACGTGGAAGTGGCCCTACGGCGGCCAGGCTCGATCCGTATCGAGGATGCGTATCGAGGAAAGGCGCGCCGATTCACCCCGTGCCGGTGGCGATCCACCGGCGTTTGGGTCCCCGGCTCCGCTCTGTGGCGGACTCGGCGTGTGCCGCTGATTCCCCGGACGTCATGAGGCCCGGGCACGGGACCCTTTGTCCCGCCTGTGGAAGAGCGGCTCTGATTTGTGTGAAAGGCGCCCCCGCCATCGGGGGTCCGCCCTCGGCCTGCCCGGGAAAGTCCGTCGTGGCGCGCTCTCAGCGCCCATGCACGCTGTCGGCGTGCGCACGGTGCGGCCGGGTGGCCGGTATTCGGTTTCCGCCGGCACGTGGAAGGTGCGGCGGCGGCACGGCGTCTGGGGGGCGCCGTGCGGGCCGTGATGCTCGGGGCATCTACGGCGACGCGACGCGTGGAGGGCGCCGCTGGTCGACACAAGGTACCAAAGAGTCATCTAAAGGCAAATCGGTACCAAAAAATACATCGGACCAGGTCAAGGCCTGGTCCGATGCGGGTGAAGCTGCGATCGCCCCCGCGTTCAGGGGCTTGTACGCCCCTAAGGGCGCCCGGCGCCGTAGTAGTTCGACAGGTAGTACCCCGAGGTGATGCTGACCACCTCGACGTTCTTCCCCGTCCGCGGCGCATGGATCATCTGGCCGCCGCCGACGTAGAGGCCCACGTGACCAAGGCTCCGGAAGAAGACCAGGTCACCGGGCTGCAGAGCGCTCTTGTCGATCCGCTTGGTCGCGGCGTACTGCGAATTGGTGGTGCGGGTGATGCCGACGCCCGCCGCTCCCCAGGCCTTCATCGTGAGGCCGGAGCAGTCGAAGCCGCTGGGGCCCGTGCCTCCGTAGATGTAGGGCTTGCCGAGCTGGGCGTAGGCGAAGTTGAGCGCGGTGCGGGCGTTGCCGCTGGCGGGGCCGGTGTAGTTGCCCCCGCCGCCGGAGTTGGAACTGCTGGGCTTCTCGCCCGCCGCCTCAAGAAGCTTCTTCTGCTTCTTGATCGACTGCTCGACCTCGGCCTTCTGCTTCTTCAGGTCCTTGGCCTTGTTGTTGACCTCGTCGAAGGCCGACTGGGCCTGGGCCTGCTCGCGCCGGAGCCGCTGGGCGGCGTCCAGGAACTGGCTGATCTCCGAGCTGCGGTTGCGCGAGAGGTGCGAGAAGACGGCGGCCTGGTCGAGCACGGCCTGGGGGTCGCCCGCCACGAAGCCGGTGACGTCGGAGTTGTCACCGTTCTTGTAGGCGGTGGCGGCCATCTCCGCGATCTTGCGGCGACGCTCCTCGAAGGTCTTCAGCTCCTCGCGGTTGCTCTTCTTGGCGGCGTCGAGCTTCTTGCGCGCCACCTTGAGCTTCTCGCCGAGGTCGTTGTACTTCTCGACGAGGTCTTCGACCTGCTCGTTGAGCTTGATGAGCTTCTTGCGAGCCTCGGCCGCGTTCGGCTTGGGCTTGGCGTGCGCCACCGCGGGGGGAGCCGCGAGTGTCGCCGCCACGACGAGACAGACGCTCGCTGTCAGCCGGCGTGAGGTGCCGGTGAATTCGCTGGCCACGGTCCGGTATGCCCCTCTCGTCCAAGTCGTCAGCGGACGACATTACTGAGGGGCCGCACCCGTCACAACTGAAACATCACTATTCGCAGGAGTTGTTCGCACTCGCCCTACTTATTGTGATTCCAGGATCACGATGCGCGTTCGCGGTCGCGCGGCACCAGTCGCAACGGAGGCACCATATCGAGGTCGGCCAGCACGCGCAGGGCTCTGCGCTCCTCGTCGTCGATCTCGACCACGCCCGCCCCGGCCCCGCCCAGCAGGGTCGGGACGACGCAGTCGGCGCAGCCCGTGCCGCGCACCTGGCAGCCGTCGCAGTCGATCAGCATGGCGTCCTCCTCCGATGATCGCTCTCCGTGACGACGGTAGGGGGAGGGTGTGACAGAACGCGCTCAGGAGCGTCCCAGCCGCCGCAGCAGCAGCGTGGACGGCGCGGGCCGCGCGCCGGACCTGCGGGCCGCGTCGGCCACCTCGCGGTCGGAGGAGACCACCACGACCGCGCGGCCGGACGGCTCGGCGCGCACCAGCTCGCCGATCAGCTCGTCGGCGGTCTGCCCCGGGTGGCTGAACATCACCCGGACGCCGCGCGGCGCGGCGATCGCGACCGGGGCGTCCAGCTCGGCGCCGTCGAACACGCAGGTGACCTCGGCGCGGGTCTGCGCCGCGAGCCCGCCGAGCCCCGACACCAGCCGGTTGCGCTGGTCGGCCAGCGGCAGTTCGCCGTAGCCGGTCTTGGTGACGTTGTATCCGTCCACGACCAGGTGCACCTGGGGGAGCGTCAGCAGCCGGTCGAGCAGCTGCGGGTCGTCGTCCGACAGGGCCCGGCCGGGGAGTGCCCGGTGCAACGCGGTGCTGGGCTCGACCCCCGCCACCGCGTCGGCGGGACGGGCGATGGTCGAGGGCAGCGCCAGCTCGCGCCGCACCCCCTGCGCCGCGTCGACCAGCGTGTCGAGCAGCATCCGCAGCCGGACGTCGTCGACGTTGCGTCCCTCGCGCGCGGCCCGCCGGGCGGCCTCGGCGGCCGCCTCGGCCTGGCCGACCCGCGCGCGCAGCTTGCGCAGCTCCTTGTCGGCGGCGGCCGTCGCCTCCCGCGCGGACGCCAGCTCGCGCCCGCTGTCGCCGGCCAGCGTCTCGGCGCGCTCCTGCGCCGCCTTGCTCTTGAGCCGCGCCTCGTGCAGCTTGCGGCGCAGCTCGGACACCTCGGCCTTGGTCTCGCGCAGCTCCGAGCGCAGCTTCTCGATCTCGGCCGAACGGGACGCGCGCGCGGCCGCCACCTCCTCGCGCAGCGCAGCGATGCGGCGCTCGGCGGCCTCGCCCTCCGAGACGCTCGCGGACCGCTCCAGCTCCTCGCGCGCGGCCTCCACCAGCGCCGTCCACTTGGCCGGACGCAGCAGGTAGGCGATGACCGCCACCCGAACCGGATCGGCCGCCGGGGGTACGTGGTCGTTCTCGACGGCCTCCACCAGATCGGGCTGCGCGTCACGCAGCGGCACGGCGACCCGGAGCCGGAAGTCCTCGTCCTTCTCCAGCAGCGCCGCGATCGGCTGACCGGCGAGTTTGGCGCGCTTGCGCCGCTCGAACCGGGCGAAGCGGCGCAGCGGCATCGGCACCTCGTCGGGGGGCAGGGCGCCGATCAGCTCGGAGGCGGCCTCGACCACCGCCTGGCGGACCGCCTCGGGAAGGGGGCGGGTCAGGCGCTCGGCCTGCTCCGTCCGGGCGGCCGGGCCCGGCGCGTCTCCCGGTTCCGGACTGCTGTCGATGATCCCGCTCCTCCCAGCGATATGCCGCCGGTGCGCTGTGTCTTCCCCGGGGGACCCGGGGTTAACCAGCACGGACGCGTGATTCGCCGGAACGCGACGCCGCGCCCCGACCGTTCTCGCGAGGCCCCCGCCATCGAGAACGCGCCCGGCGTCCCACAACCCTAGCGGGAGCCGCACTGTCAGAGGCGTCCTCTACGTTCGCGGACATGACGGCTGATCACGGCGTCCAGGGCACGCTCGACGACCTCGGAACCCCCCTCGCCGAGGTGACCTTCGTGGTCGTCGACCTGGAGACGACCGGTGGCTCGGCCGACTCGGCCATCACCGAGATCGGCGCCGTCAAGGTGCGCGGCGGCGTCGAGCAGGGCGAGTTCGCGACGCTGGTCGACCCGGGCGGCCCGATCCCGCCGTTCATCACCGCGCTCACCGGCATCACCGAGGCGATGGTCGTCGCGGCGCCCCGCATCGACTCGGTGCTGCCCGCGTTCCTGGAGTTCGCGCGCGGCTGCGTCCTGGTGGCGCACAACGCGCCGTTCGACGTCGGCTTCCTCAAACGCTCGTGTGCCGCGGGCGGTTACGCCTGGCCCACGTTTCCCGTCGTCGACACCGTCGACCTCGCCCGCCGCGTGCTGACCAGAGACGAGGTGCCCAACTGCAAGCTCGGCACGCTGGCCCGGTTCTTCCGGTCGGGTACCGAGCCCTGCCACCGAGCCCTGGCCGACGCGCGCGCGACCGTCGACGTCCTGCACGGCCTGATCGAACGGCTCGGCTCGTTCGGAGTCACCTCCCTTGAGGAGCTGAAGTCGTTCGCCAAGGCGCCCACGCCCGAGCAGCGGCGCAAGCGGCACCTGGCCGACGACGTGCCGAGCGCACCCGGGGTGTACGTGTTCGAGGACGCCGGGGGAGAGGCGCTCTACATCGGCAAGAGCGGCGACCTCCGCTCCCGGGTGCGCAACTACTTCACCGGCTCCGAGACGCGCTGGCGCGTCCGCGAGATGGTCGGGCTTGCCGAGCGCGTCCGCCCGATCGTGTGCGCGACGGGCCTGGAGGCCGAGGTCCGCGAGCTGCGCCTGATCGCCGAGCACAAGCCGCGCTACAACCGGCGCTCGAAGTTCCCCGAACGGGCGATGTGGCTCAAGCTGACCGTCGAGCCGTTCCCCCGCCTGTCGATCGTGCGCGAGTGCCGCCAGGACGGTTCGGTGTACCTGGGGCCGCTGTCGTCCCAGCGGCAGGCCGAGGAGGCGCGGGCGGCGCTGCACGAGGCCGTCCCGCTGCGGCAGTGCACCCAGCGGCTCACGCTGCGGCTGATCGAGCGCGGCGCGGCCCGCAGTTGCGTGCTGTCGGAGATCGGTCGCTGCGGCGCGCCCTGTGAGGGACGCGAGTCGGCCGACGCCTACGCCCTGCACACGACGCTGGCGGGCTCGGTGATGCGGGGCGACGTGCGTCCCGTGGTGGCGGCCGCCCAGGTGCGCATCGACCGGCTCTCCGCCGAGCAGCGCTACGAGGAGGCCGGCGTCCAGCGCGACCGGCTGGCCGCGTTCGTCCGGGCCGCCGCGCGCGCCCAGCGGCTGGCCGCGCTGGCCGGGTGCGCGCAGGTCGTCGCGGCCCGTCCGGCGTTCGACGGCGGATGGGAGCTCGCGGTCGTCAGGTACGGGCGGCTGGCCGCGGCGGGCATGGTCCCGGCGCGCGCGCATCCCCGCCCTTACGTCGACGCCCTCATCGCCACCGCCGAGACCGTCCTCCCAGGGGCGCCCGCCGCCCCTGGCACGGTCCCGGCCGTACCGGGTGCGGGAGCGGGCGCCGAGGAGATGGAGTGCGTGCTGCGCTGGCTCGACACCCCGGGCGCCCGCCTGGTCGAGGTCGACGGAGTGTGGAGCTGCCCGGCGCACGGCGCCGAGAGCCTGCGGCAGTGGATCGACAACGCCTACGTGGCCCCCGAGCCGGACGACCACCGGGCGGGACGCCCACTAAGGTGACGGAGAAACCCGGCAAATCGAAGGTGACACCCGCGGATGACCCTGCCCCTCTACGACAGCCAGCCGGCGCGGCGGGTGCCGTGGGTGACCTACCTGCTCGTCGCGGCCAACGTCGTGATCTTCCTGATCACTCCGATGGCCAACTTCGCGAGCTGGTACGGCGAGGGTCGCGAGCGCGTCTGCAACACCGTCGAGTTCACCCACGAGTACGGGGCCATCCCCAAGGAGCTCACCACCGGTGAGCAGCAGCCGCTGCCCGACGAGGTGATCTACCGCTGCGGGCCGGACGGTTTCGAGAAGACGCCCTGGATGTCGGCGTTCTCCTCGATGTTCCTGCACGGCAGCCCGCTGCACCTGCTGGGCAACCTGGTCGCCCTGTTCGTCATCGGCAGCGGTGTCGAAGACCGGCTGGGACGCCTGCGCTTCCTGCTGGCCTACCTGTTCTTCGGCCTGGCCGCCGTCTACGGCCAGGCCTACAGCGCCCCGGACGCCACCACTCCCGTCGTCGGCGCCTCGGGAGCGGTCGCGGGCGTCATGGGCGTGTACCTGATCCTCAACCCCCGGGGCCGCATCGTCAGCCTCGTCCCACCGTTCATCGTGGCCCGCCTCCCCGTATGGGTCGTCATGGCCTACTTCTTCATCCTCCAGTGGCTGTCGCTCGGCAACAGCGAGAGCAACGTCGCCTACGAGGCCCACATCGCCGGCTTCGTCGCCGGCCTGCTGTTCGCCCTCGCCGCCCGCCGCGCCGGCCCCGGCCGAGGCATCGCCGCCCTCAGCCGCGGGTAGACACCGGGGCGCGGGTAGAGTTCACGCGGGCGTTCCGCAACCGGGAGGACAGCAGTGGTCACTGCGATCGTGTTCGTCAAGGCCGACGTCGCGCGCATTCCCGAGGTGGCCGAGGCGATCGCCGCCCTTTCCGGCGTCAGCGAGGTCTACTCGGTCACCGGCGAGTACGACCTGATCGCGATGGTCCGCGTGCACCACCACGACGACCTCAACGAGGTGATCCCGGGGAGCCTGAACAAGGTCCCCGGCATCCGCGACACGGCGACCCACATCGCCTTCCAGACCTACTCGCAGCACGACCTCGAGGCCGCGTTCTCGCTCGGCCTCCCCGACGCCGACTAGCCCTTCTTCAGGCTCTGGGTCAGGGTGACCCAGCGCTCCAGCAGCGCGTTCGCGGCGCCGGAGTCGATGGCCTCGGTGGCCCGGGTGTAGGCCGTCCGGAGGGTCTCGGTCAGCTTGTCGGCCGACGGCGCGCCGTCGTAGGCGGCGATCAGCGCGGCGGCGTTCAGCGCGACCATGTCGCGGACGGCGCCCCGCTCGCCCCCGAACAGCGCCCGGGCCACGCCCGCGTTGAAGGCGGCGTCGGCGCCCCGCAGGTCGTCGAGGTCGGCCGGGGGGATGCCCAGGTCGGACGGGTCGAAGGTCGTCTCGGTGGCGGTGCCGCCGGACACGACCCAGACCGTGGACGTCCCGGTGGTGGTGAGCTCGTCCAGGCCGTCGTCGCCGCGGAAGACCAGCGACGAGCAGCCGCGCTCGGCGAAGACGCCCGCCACGATGCCCGCCATACGGGGATGGAAGACGCCCACCGCCTGGGTGCGCGGACGGGCCGGGTTGGTGAGCGGCCCCAGGAAGTTGAACACCGTCGGGGTCCCGAGCTGGCGCCGGGTGTTGGCGGCGTACTTCAGCGCCGGGTGGTAGAGCGGCGCGAAACAGAAGGTGATGCCGATCTCCTCGGCGACCCGCGCGGTCTGCGCGGGCGCCAGGTCGATCGCCACGCCCAGCGCCTCCAGCAGGTCGGCGGCGCCGCACGACGACGAGGCGGCCCGGTTGCCGTGCTTGACGACCTTGACGCCCGCGGCGGCGGCGACCACGGCGGCCATCGTGGAGATGTTGACCGTGTGGGCCCGGTCGCCGCCGGTGCCGACCAGGTCGGCGATGCGGCCCGGGATCTCGATCGGGGTGGCGTTGGCCATCATCCCCTCGGCCAGGCCCGACACCTCGGCGACGGTCTCGCCCTTGGCGCGCATGGCCACGGCGAATCCGGCGATCTGGGCGTCCGTGGCCTCGCCGCTCATGATCTGGTTCATCGCCCAGGCGGTCTGCCCGCTCGTCAGCGACTCGCCGTCGAGCAGGGCGTTGAGCAGCGCGGGCCAGGTGGTGGGCGCGTCCATGGTCTCCCCCAGGGTGAGGTGGGTCCTGGGGGATGCGCGGAGGGCGCACCCCCCGGCGAACAGGCTTACAGGGCCGGAAGGCGGTTGGCGGTGCGCCAGCGCATCAGCTCGGCCACCGCGTTGGCGGCGGCCATCGGGTCGAGGGGGAGGCTGATCACCTTGTCGGCGCGCGACCAGGTGGCCAGCCAGCCGTCGTCGCGGCGGGCGATGATCGCCAGCACCGGCGGGCAGTCGTAGACCTCGTCCTTGGCCTGCCGGCAGACCCCGAGGCCACCGGCCGGACGCGCCTCGGCATCGACGATCATGACGTCGATGTCGCCCTCGTCCAGCCGGGTGACGGCGGCGGGCTGGGTCGCGCACTCGACGTACTCGATCAGCGGAAGGTCGGCGGCGGGCCTGCGCCCGAGCGCGAGCCGGATCTGGGCGCGCGTGCTCGCGTCGTCGCTGTAGACCAGGACCTTCATCGGGCTGTCCGGGGCGGTGCTCATGGCAGAGAAGGTTACCGGGTCAGGCCTCGCGGAGACGAGCCCCGGTACGCGGCGGCGCCGTACCCCTCTGGAACGTGTCCGAAACGTGGCCGGACGCCGCGGGGGGAGCGGCCGATCCGCCCGAAAGCGGTGTCCGCCCTGCGTACGCGGGGGATCGAACGTCCTGACGCCCCCGGATATTCCCTGCCCAAGACACGCTCGGGAACTCCTGAAGGGGGGTCATGCGTCAGTCCTGGTTCGGGTGACGTAATAATGCTGCCCGTGGCAACAGCATCCGCGATAGAGACAACACCTCACGCTCGGGCGAACCGTCCCAACCTCGTCAGCGTGGGGACCATCGTCTGGCTGTCGTCCGAGCTGATGTTCTTCGCGGCGCTGTTCGCGATGTTCTTCACGATCCGCTCAGTGACGATCGGCCAGCACGGTGACGGTTCATGGCCGGGCGCCAAGCTGGACCTCCCGCTCTCCAGCGCCAACACCCTGATCCTGGTCCTGTCCTCCGTGACCTGCCAGATGGGCGTGTTCAAGGCCGAGGCCGGGAAGGTCGGCCGCGACGGCGGCCTGCTGAACTTCAAGCGCTGGGGCCTGCGCGAGTGGTACGTCCTCTCGTTCCTGATGGGCGCCTACTTCGTGGCGGGTCAGGCGTACGAGTACTACCAGCTGGTCACCAAGGACGGGCTGACGCTGTCGTCCTCGGCTTACGGGTCGGTGTTCTACCTGACCACCGGGTTCCACGGCCTGCACGTGACCGGCGGCCTGATCGCCTTCCTGTTCGTCCTGGGCCGCACCTACGCCGCCAAGCGCTGGACGCACGAGCAGGCGACGAGCGCGATCGTCGTCTCCTACTACTGGCACTTCGTCGACGTGGTCTGGATCGGCCTGTTCGCGACCATCTACCTGCTCGACGTCTGACCTCGCTCCACCCCATCCCGACGACATGACCCGAACGGGGAATTCCGTGAAAAGGTTCACCGCATGGCGACGGCGCCCCTGGGCGGGCTACGCCGTCGTGCTGGCGGCCCTGGTGGCCATTGGCGCCATCTACACCGGCTTCACGCCGCAGGCTGAGCGCGCCGAGGCGACCAGCGCGGCCAAGTCCGCCGACGACCTGGCCAACGGCAAGCAGCTCTTCAACAAGAACTGCGGCTCCTGCCACGGTCTCAACGGCGAGGGCTCCAAGGACGCCAAGGGCAAGTCCCTGGCCCCCAGCCTGATCGGCGTGGGCGCCGCGTCCGTCGACTTCCAGGTCAGCACGGGCCGCATGCCCGCGCAGAGCCCGGGCGCCCAGATGCCGCGCAAGGAGCCCATCCCCGAGTTCAACGTCGGGATCAAGACCGACTACCACGAGAAGGAGCGGCGCGAGGAGGCCGAGAAGCAGAAGCGGACGGCCGAGAAGAACCTGGCCGACCTTCGCGCCTACGTCTCCTCCCTGGGTGGCGGGCCCGCCGTCCCCTCCGCCTCGATGGTCGACCCGAGCAAGGGCGACGCCGCCCTCGGCGGCAAGCTCTTCCGCACCAACTGCGCCCAGTGCCACAACTTCACCGGTGCCGGCGGCGCGCTGACCGGCGGCAAGTACGCTCCGCCGCTCGACAAGAGCGACGTCACGCCCACCCAGATCTACGAGGCCATGCTCACCGGCCCGCAGGCGATGCCGATCTTCAACGACACCACGCTCACGGCCTCGGACAAGCAGGCGATCATCGCCTACCTCGTCCAGACGCGTGACGAGCCCAACCCGGGCGGCAACGGTCTGGGCCGCATCGGCCCGGTGTCCGAGGGCCTGGCCGGCTGGCTGATCGGGATCGGGCTGCTCGTGCTCGCCGCAATGTGGATCACCGCGAAGAAGCCGAAGAAGCTGAAGAAGTCATGAGCGACGAGAACAAGGACATCCCCGCCGCGCCGGAGCCGCGCGAGGAGGGCGACGCGCCCGGCCGGGTGATCGGCACGCCGTCGCCGGCGACCGAGCGGTCGCTGCTGGCCAAGGAGGACATCTCCGCGCCCGCGGGTGCGGGCGAGGAGCTGGACGAGGAGGCCGCCAAGCGCGCCGAGCGCGTGGTCGCGGCGTTCTTCCTGCTCGCCTTCGCCGGCAGCGTCGCCTTCATCGCCTACTACATCGGCTGGAGCGGCCGCGACGGCGGCATGCACGGCGTCGAGCGGGCCCGCGAGTCCAACTTCTG
This sequence comes from Spirillospora sp. CA-294931, assembly GCF_050946795.1. Classification (GTDB taxonomy): domain Bacteria; phylum Actinomycetota; class Actinomycetes; order Streptosporangiales; family Streptosporangiaceae; genus Spirillospora. Next base: position 6,168,748 of record NZ_CP192006.1, on the reverse strand, counting down.
GCTCGGCGGCATGATGGCGCTGTCGTTCCTGGCCCTGGCCGTGGGCGTCACCATCTGGGTGCGCCGCCTGATGACCAGCAAGCCGATCGTCCAGGAGCGGCACGAGCTGGCCGCCGACCCCGAGACCCGGGCGGCGTTCAACGAGATCTTCCTGGAGGGCGCGGAGGACAGCGGGATCACCAAGCGCCCGCTGCTGCGCCGGACGCTGCTGCTGGCGGCGGCCCCGCTGGGCCTGGCCCCGCTGGTGCTGCTGCGCGACCTCGGCCCGCTGCCCGAGAAGCGGCTGCGCCACACCTACTGGGCCGAGTCGGTCAAGAAGGCCAAGGAGCAGGGCAAGAAGGGCGTCCGCCTGGTGGTGGACGGCACCAACCGGCCGTTGAAGGTCAGCGACTTCGCCAGCCCCGGCAGCATGATCACCGTGCTGCCCGAGGGCATCGAGGAGAACGCCCACCACGTGCTGAACGAGACGGCCAAGGCGGTGACGATCCTGATCAACGTCCCGGCCGACCAGTTCAAGCCGGCCAAGGGACGTGAGAACTGGCACGTCAACGGGATCGTGGCCTACTCCAAGATCTGCACGCACGTCGGCTGCCCCGCGGCGCTCTACGAGCAGACCACGCACCACATCCTGTGCCCGTGCCACCAGTCGACCTTCGACGCGACCGACGCGGCCAAGGTCATCTTCGGACCGGCGGCCCGGCCGCTGCCGCAGTTGCCGCTCGCCGTGGAAGACGGCTACCTCGTAGCCACCGACGACTTCCCCGAGCCGATCGGCCCGAGCTTCTGGGAGCGCGGATGAGTGAAGCGACGGCTCCGAAGGCCGTCGAGGGAAGCCTGAACTTCCTCGACGACCGGCTGGGCTCCACCACCTTCTTCAAGCGCAACGCCAAGAAGGTGTTCCCCGACCACTGGTCGTTCATGCTGGGCGAGATCGCGCTGTACTCGTTCATCATCCTGCTGCTGACCGGCACGTTCCTGACGCTCTGGTTCCAGCCGAGCATGCACGAGGTCGTCTACGACGGCTCGTACACCAAGCTGCAGGGTGTGAAGATGTCCGAGGCGTACGCCTCGACGCTGCACATCAGCTTCGACGTGCGCGGCGGCCTGCTCATGCGGCAGATCCACCACTGGGCCGCCATCCTGTTCATGGCGTCGATCATGGTGCACATGCTGCGGGTGTTCTTCACCGGCGCCTACCGCAAGCCGCGCGAGCTGAACTGGCTGATCGGCATCGGCATGTTCACGCTGGGCATGATCGAGGGCCTGTTCGGCTACTCGCTGCCCGACGACCTGCTGTCGGGCACCGGCCTGCGGATCACCCAGGGCGTGGCCGAGTCGATCCCGGTGGTCGGAACCTACATCTACATGTTCCTGTTCGGGGGCGAGTTCCCCGAGGGCAACAACGGCGACATCATCCCGCGCCTGTTCACCCTGCACGTCCTGCTGATCCCGGGCATCATCCTGGGCATGGTGACGGCGCACATGATGATCATGTGGCACCAGAAGCACACCTCGATGCCGGTCAAGCACCAGACCGAGGAGCAGGTCTACGGCTACCCCTTCTACCCGGTCTTCATGGCCAAGACGGGCGCCTACTTCCTGTTCACCTTCGGCGTCTGCGCGCTGCTGGGAGCCTTCGCCCAGATCAACCCGATCTGGCTGTTCGGCCCCTATGACCCGGGTGCCATCTCGTCGGGCTCCCAGCCCGACTTCTACATGGGCATCCTCGAGGGCGCGCTGCGGATCATGCCCAACTGGGAGATCTCGGCCTGGGGCCACACGCTCAGCCTGAACGTGCTGATCCCCGCGCTGGTGCCGCTGGGCATCATCTTCACCGGCGCGGCCGTCTTCCCGTGGGTCGAACGGTGGGTCACCGGCGACCACCGCTCGCACCACGTCAACGACCGTCCGCGCAACGCCCCGGTCCGCACCGCCATCGGCATGGCGGCGGTGGCCTTCTACGGGCTGCTGTGGGTCGCGGGCGCCAACGACGTGGTCGCCGACAAGTTCCATGTCTCGCTGTTCGCCACGACCTGGTTCTTCCGCGTCGCGGTGTTCGTCGGGCCGGTGCTGGCCTACATCATCACCAAGCGGATCTGCCTGGGCCTCCAGCGCAAGGACGCGGCGGTGGTGAGCCACGGCGTGGAGAGCGGCATCATCATGATGTCGCCCGACGGCAAGTTCAGCGAGCGGCACGAGCCCGTCCGCGAGGTGGAGAAGGCCGTCCTGCTCTCCAAGGAGAACTACAAGGGCGAGACGCCGTCGACCGACGCCAACGGCATTCCGGCGCCCGGCGCCAAGGGCCCGCTGGGCCACCTGCGCTCCCGGCTCCAGCGCGCCTGGACGTTCGACGACATCCCCGTCGAGGAGCACGAGCACGGGAACGGCGACGACCACGCGATCGAGGGCGGCAAGGAGCACACCGAGATCCGCCACTGAACCGTAGAGATCGACGAGAAGGGGCCCGCCCGAGGCGGGCCCCTTCTCGCATGTCCGTAGCCTGGGGGATGACATGACCAAGACTCTCGTCGTGACCAACGACTTCCCGCCGAGGCCGGGCGGGATCCAGGCGTTCGTGCACAACCTCGCGCTCCGCCGTCCCCCGGGTTCGGTCGTGGTGTACGCGCCGTCCTGGAAGGGCGCGGCGGCGTTCGACGCCGGGCAGCCGTTCCCCGTAGTGCGGCACCGCGCCTCGCTGATGCTGCCCGAGCCGTCCGTCCTGCGCCGCGCGGGGGAGATCCTGCGCTCCGAGGGGTGCGACTCCGTCCTGTTCGGGGCGTCGGCCCCGCTCGGGCTGCTGGCGCCCGCGCTGCGGGAACGCGGCGCCGCCCGGATCGTCGGCATCACCCACGGCCACGAGGCGGGCTGGGCCTCGCTCCCGGTGGCACGGACCCTGCTGCGCCGGATCGGCGACGGCACCGACGTCCTGACCTATCTGGGGGAGTACACCCGCTCCCGTATGGCCACGGCTCTCTCCCCGGAGGCCACCGCCCGTATGGCGAGGCTGGCTCCCGGCGTGGACGAGACCGTGTTCCGTCCGGGCGCTGGGGGAGCGGAGGTGCGCCTGCGTTACGGGCTGTCGGACCGTCCCGTGGCCATCTGCGTCTCCCGCCTGGTGCCCCGCAAGGGCCAGGACGCCCTGATCCACGCCTGGCCCCGCGTCCTGAAGGAGGCCCCCGACGCGGCCCTCCTCCTGGTGGGCGGCGGCCCCTACCGGACCGCCCTGGAGAAGACCGCCGCCGATCTGGGGGTGGAGAACTCCGTCATCTTCACCGGCAGCGTCCCGTGGGAGGAACTGCCCGCCCACTACGACGCGGGCGACGTCTTCGCGATGCCCTGCCGCACCCGCCGCCGCGGCCTGGACGTCGAAGGGCTGGGCATCGTCTACCTGGAAGCGTCCGCCACGGGCCTGCCGGTCATCGCGGGAGACTCCGGCGGCGCCCCGGACGCCGTGCTGGCGGGAAAGACCGGCCTCGTCGTGGACGGCCGCTCCGTGGCGTCGGTCGCCCGGGCCCTCGTCGACCTCCTGACCGACCCGTCCGAGGCGCGTGATCTGGGTGCCCAGGGCCGCGCCTGGATCGAGGACGAATGGCGCTGGGAGATCCAGGCGTCCCGGCTGGACGCCCTGCTCGCACCTAACGCGCCGCCGAAGTGAGCGCCGCGGCGGTGACGTGCAACGGGGCCGCCCCCTTCGACGTCGTCCGGACCGTCCTGGCCCCGTCGTTGGTGTAGCGGAACCGCCAGCGCCCGTCGCCCGCCAGATGGTGCAAGTTGTAGTGGGTGATGCGCTGCTTGGGCAGATACGCCACCTTGTGCCGGGCCCTGCCGCCCAGCGCCGACCTGATCCCGACCCGCCGATCGTCGTGCGCGCCGACGAGGGTCCAATCGGTGCCGCCCCGTCCCTGCGGGTTCTGGTGGGCGGCGAGCCACCGGAGGAATCCGCTCCCGGCTCGCAGGTCTCGGCACTGCACTCGCTCGGACGAGCACGTGACGCCCCCGAAGGGCGTCCCGAGCGTCACGACATCACGAACCTTCAGAAACGGCGGCCAAGCGCCGCCCCCGTATTCCCGCACCCCCGCCACGGCCGCCGCCGCGACCAGCCCGCCCATCGAGTGCCCCACGACGTCCACCGCCCGCCCGTACCGCGAGTGGCGCAGATAGACGTCCCAGGCCAGCCGCCGCCCCAGCTCCACGATGCCCGTGTCGAGCGTCCCGTCCACCCGATAAGTACAGCGAGTGTCCCCCCGGTAATAACCCCAGGTGACCAGGGCCCCGCTCAACCCCCGAGCCCGGACGACCCGCTTGGCGTCCTTCCACGTGGCCTCGCAGTCCGCGCTCTCGTCCCACTGGACGCCGTGCACAAAGTAGACCGCCTCACCCCGTCCCGCGGCCTCCGCCGCCGGAACCCCGGCCCCGACCCCGACCCCAAAAACGCCCAGTGAAACCAGACTCCGAAGCACACCCCGAGCCTAGAGAGCCTCTCTCCTGGCCCTCATGACTTACGGTAACGATTCCATCGCACCCGAGCGCGGACGGTATGGGTCCGGGCCCCAGGAGAGCGTCCCGCCTCCGCGCCGAGGGCGGGACGCTCACCTCGGACTCGGTGGCCGATGGGCGGGATTTGCTGAATACGAGGTCGCGCCGGTGTTCCCGGAGACCAGTTCCACGCCGGTGCCCGTCGATCCGGTGGCCGCCGGTCCCGCGCCCTGAATGGGGGAGATTCCGGAGGCGGGCGCGCCGTTGCGGACGGGCGGCGCCGGATCGGTGCGTGCGTGGACGGGAAGACCGGGCGCGACCCCGGCCCGCGGGGGCGACGCGGCGGAGGAGGAGTGGGCTTCCCCGTGAAGAGTGACGTTCACCGAGGCACCCCCTCCGTGTGTCGCGGCCGATGGCACCCCTGACGTTAGGGCGTCCCGGGGACCGCAGGGTGCCCGTTATGCCTGGCTTAAGGGGTCCCTGAGATCGCGCTAAGTCGGGCACTTCGGCAATGGCGAGTTCTGGTGATCATGAACCTTCACGAGGGCGTGTGCGTATTGGCCTCGGGCCGGGCCGCGTTTCGCCATTGGTGACCGAAATCCGGGGTTCGAATGGGATTCTTCTGCAATTTTCGTCATCGGCTTGTAGTAATCCCGGTGACGGGGCGTATGCTCCGGGGTTGTCGGATCGCCTCGCGAGGGGCTTTCCGTGAACATCGCGAGGGGCAGAGCGGGCTCCGGGCGGTGTTCCACTGTCTCAGTCCGGTCCCCGGTCGGGGTTCCGTGCGGCCTTGGCGGCACGGACCACGGCCCGTTTCGCCGAGTGCTCCGTCTCCTCAACAGGAGAGGGCATGGCGCGACACGACAACAAGCACGCGTCCCGACGATCGGCGCGCGCTTCTTCGTGGGCGAATCCGCCCGCACGCCCGCGGCAGGGAAGGCGACGCCGGGGACGGCGACAGCCCGCGCCGCCGGTCCGGACGCCCGATGAACGTCTTCACGGGCGCCAGCCGCCGCGGCTCTCGCCACCCGCGCGGCTCCCCAAGCGCAGGCGGCACCGGTCCAGGTCGCGTGGGTCCACCGATCGGCTGAGCACCGGCGCGCTGGTGTTCTCGATGGTCGTGGGGCTCTCGCTGCTGGCGGTGGTGGAGCGTGCGCTCCTTGAGGGCACACCGGTGGGCACTCCGGGGCCCGCCGGGAACGACCTGGTGCTCCAGACGCCGACGTCGCCGGTGAGCAGGCCGAGACCCCGGCCCTCCACCCGGCCCGGGCAGTCGCGGCCTCCGGTTCCCTCGACGTCCACGCCTCCCGACGCGCAGGCGCTGACGTCGCAGATCCGGCGAATCACCCTGGAGCAGCGCGGGACCGTCGCGCGGCGGGTCTACGGCGCGGCTCCCGAGCGCGCGCCGCTGGTGCGGACCGACCGGTTCAGCCCCGACCGCCTCTGGGCCTTCGGGACGACCGCGATCCCCGTCCCGCAGAGCAGCCCGGCGCCGCCCGAGCTCGCGTTCTTCGCCGCGCGCTGGACGGAGGGACGCTGGACGGCCGCGCTCTCGGGCACCGCGGTCTTCGCCAACCTGCTCTCGCGGATGCCGGTCTCGATGATGTCGCCGTCGGAGTCGGCGGCGCTGGCGCGCTACAACTTCGCCACCGCCTCCCAGGCCGCGGCGAACGCGGCGCGCGGCACCGATCGGCTCATGCTGCCCTGGAGCCCGGGCACCGACTGGACGATGGGCAGCGCCGCCCCCAGCGGCGAGGGCCGTCCCCTCGGCGCGCTGGCCTTCTGGGGCGGCGACGGGGAGGTCCAGTCGGCCGGGGACGGACGCCTGTACCGGTTCTGCGGCGACGGCGCCGGACGGGCACTGGTCATGATCGTGCATCGCAGCGGTGTCTCGAGCCTCTACTACCGGATGCGCGGCGTCACCCAGCTGCGAAGCGGCAGCGTCGTCCGGCGGGGCGAGCCGCTCGGACGGACCGGCGCCGAACGTCCCTGCGGCGGCGCTCCCGCGCCACGCGCTCTCGTGCAGTTCTCGCTGCGTCGGGGGGCCGCGGAGGTCTCCATGAACGGCGCCGGCATCGGCGGCTGGAGATTCGGCGAGCGGGCGGATCCCGCGATCGGATACGCCGAGCGAGGCGACACGCGGGTGCTCCTGGGGGCCCCGCTGGCCAATCTCGGCTCGGCCCTTCCACCGCTGCCCGGGCAGCGGCGTCCCGTCGCCCCGGGGCCGAACGAGAAGCCGAAGGACGCCACCAACGACAACAGGAGCCCTCGTGCGAACGACCAGCAGTGACGAACCCGCCGTGCCGGTCTGGGCGCTGCGCGCCGTGGTGGCGGCCGCGATCCTGGTGATCGTGGGCGCCGCGACGCCGGCCGGTGCGGCGATGACCGGCGACGTGCAGCGCTTCCTCTCGTACTACGCGGGCGTCTTCGCCCTGCTCGCGATGACGGCGGCGGTGGTCAGCGGGCTGCTGGCCACCGAGCGCCTCATCCTGCGGATCCGGCACCGGGTGCTGGCGCAGGGCGTCCACCGGGCCGCGTCCGTTCTGGCGGTGTCGACCTTGATCGCGCACGTCCTGGTGAAGGTGCTGGGCGGGCTGGCCGTCCCGTCGCAGATCGTGGTGCCCGGCACCGGTCCGGTAGGGCTCGGCGCGCTGGCGCTCGACCTGATGATCCTCGTCGTGGCGACCGGGATGCTGCGGGCCAGGTTCGCGTTCGGCGGCAACCCGTGGGTCTGGCGGACGACGCACGCCCTGGCCTACCTCTCGTGGCCGATGGCGATCATGCACGGTCTCACCGCCGGACGTCCCGCCCCGGCGTGGGTGACGCTCAGCTACGTGCTCTGCGGCGGCGCGGTCGCGCTCGCCCTGCTCACCCGTCTCGTCGTCGTGGCCCGTCCCCGGGACGTGCGGCGCGCCGACGAGATCATCCAGGGCCCCGGCGCCGACCGGCGCGCGCCGTCCGAGGCGCCGGGCGTCCGCGACCGGGAGATGACGCGATGAGCCCCACCGTCATGGTCACCGGGATCGGCGGCCCCCGCCTCACGCTGGGCTTCGACCGATTCGACCGGCTCGACCTCGACCGGCATCTGGCGGTCCACGGAAAGCTGGAGACGCCCGCCCTGGACGACCTCGTCACGATGGCCGAACAGGTCGACCTGCGCGGACGCGGCGGCGCCGGGTTCCCCTTCGCCCGCAAGCTCATGGCCGTCGCCGCGCAGATCACCCGCTCGACCACGCTGCTCCCCGGCGAGAAGGCCGGCGCGCGCCGTCCGGCCGAGGACGCCGTGGTGGTCGTCAACGGCGCCGAGGGCGAGCCGGGCAGCCGCAAGGACAAGGTGCTGCTGAGCCGGGCCCCGCACCTGGTCCTGGACGGGGCGGCGATCGCCGCGTCCGCCCTGGGCACCCAGCGGATCGTGGTGGCCGTCGAGGACGACGAGTCGGCCCGCTCGATCCGCGCCGCGATCGCCGAGCGGAGGATGCCCGCGCGGGTCGTCCGGCTGGTCGACCGCTTCATCTCCGGGCAGGCCGGGGCCGTGGTCCGCGCGGTCAACGGCGAGACCCCGATCCCGCCCGGGCGCAAGGTCCGCGTCGCGGAGTCCGGCGTCGACGGGTGCCCCACCCTGCTGTCCAACACCGAGACGTTCGCGCAGCTGGCGGTGCTGACCTCGCTCGGCGCCGACCTCTACGCGTCCGCGGGCACCCAGGACGAGCCCGGCACGACGCTGCTCACGGTCGGCGGCACCAAGGTCGTCGAGGTTCCGTTCGGGACGTCGCTGCGCACCGTCCTGGACCACTGCGAGGTCTCGGCCGCCCAGGGCGTGCTCGTCGGCGGCTACCACGGGATGTGGCTGAGCCCGCTGGACGCGGCGCGCGCCGTCCTGTCGCGCCGGGGCATGCGCGCGGTCGGCGGGACGGTCGGCGCGGGCATCGTCCTGCCGCTCACCGAGGGCACCTGCCCGCTGGGGGAGACGACCCGGATCGCGTCCTACCTCGCCGCGCAGTCCGCCGGGCAGTGCGGCCCCTGCCGGCTCGGGCTGCCCGACGTGGTCCGCGCGCTCAACGCGCTGGCGGACGGCTCCGGCGGCCTGGACGACGTGCGCCGCGCCGCCGGCATCGGACGCGGCCGCGGCGCCTGCAGCCATCCCGACGGGACGGCCAGGTTCGTGCTGTCGGCGCTGGAGGCGTTCGCCGCCGACATCGAGCTGCACCGGATCGGCGGCGGCTGCGGACAGCCGGTGTTCGGCGTGCTGCCGCTGCCCGTCCCGACCGGCGACGAGGGCCAGGTGGCCATCGACTGGAGCCGCTGCGACGGGCACGGCCTGTGCGCCTACCTCGTGCCCGAGCTGATCCAGCTCGACCGGTACGGGTTCCCCGTCGTGCTGGGCACCGACATCCCGCCCTGGATGGAGCGCGACGTCCAGCGGGCGGTGGCGATGTGCCCGGCCCTGGCGCTGCGCGTCATCACCGGCGTCCCGAGGAGCCCCGCCCGCCGCCCCTGAAAAAGGAAATCGCCTTCAGGTGCGCCGGAAAGCCGGTGGCCGGGTGAATGCATGCCATTTTTCGAAGGCGCGGAGAAGAAAATTCGCGGCCATTGTCTGAACCGTCGGCCCGCGGGTTGCGTATTACCTGCCGACAGTCGCGGAAAGGAGGAAGGGTCCCTTGAGGAAGTCGTACGGCACCGCGACGGCGCGGAGGTTGCCGAGACCGGGACGCGGACAGCTGTTCACGCTCATGGCGGCCGCCGTCGCGGTCGCGGCGGCGCTTCTCGTCGTCCTCAGCCCGCCGGGCGTCCCGGCCGACGGCGAGACCCGGGGCGGCGTGACCGAGACCCGGTTCGGGCCGCTCTCGGCCGACGACCGGGACCTGGTCAGCAAGGTCAGGCAGGCCGGGCTCTGGGAGACCCCCGCGGGCCAGCAGGCCCAGCAGCGGGCGTCCAGCCCGAGGGTCAAGGAGATCGCGGACATGATCGCCGAGCAGCACATGCAGCTCGACGAGGACGTCCGGGGCACCGCCCAGCGGCTGGGCGTGATCCTGCCGTCGGAGCCCAATGCCAGCCAGAAGGGCTGGCTCGCCGAGATGTCGGGCGAGTTCGGCGCCGACTTCGACCGGACGTTCGTCCTGCGCCTGCGCTCCGCGCACGGCAAGGTCTTCGCCCTCATCGCCAAGGTCAGGGCCCAAACTCAGAACGCCGAGGTCCGGGCCTTCGCCGAACGCTGCCTGAAATACGTGAACACGCATATGACACTCCTGGAAAGCACCGGGCTCGTCACCGAACCGGCCCTTTCCTGACGGGTCTTTCCACCCCCGCCTACCAGGGAGAACTCCATGGGAAGAAAGAAAGGCATGGCCGCCGTCCTCTCGGCGCTGGCGCTGGTCGCGGCGGCGACCGAGGCCCCCGCGGGCGCGGCGGTCACCTACACGCTGAACGCCGCCCCCGACCCCGACGACGGCCGCGACAACGACCAGAACAACGACAACGACCAGAACAACCAAGGCGACGACAACGACCAGAACAACAACGGCCAGGACGGCCAGAACAACAATCAGGACGGTCAGAACGACAACCAGAACGACAACGGCGACAACGACCAGAACAACGAGGAGCAGCAGGACCAGAACGCGGTCAAGGAAGGGCCGGACGCGAACGACTTCGTCCCGATCCAGCAGGGCCAGCGCAAGAACCAGAACCGGGTGCGACGGCAGGGCTCGCGGGGCTCGTTCACCTCGCAGTGCGGGACGAACGAGAACCAGCACGCGAACCCGGACAACTTCATCGTGGCGCCCGGCGTCCAGAACGGCGCCCACCACATCCACGACTATGTCGGCAACTTGTCGACCGACGGCTTCTCGACCGACGAGAGCCTGGCCGCCGCCGGGACCACCTGCGCCAACGGCGACAAGTCCACCTACTTCTGGCCGGTGATGCGGATCAGGAACCAGCAGGACGACTCCGACCAGGCCGAGCAGAGCGAGGCCGACGGCAACGTGGGGCGCATCGTCCAGCCGTCATCGGCCGGCATGAACTTCCTGGGCAACCCGCGCAGCAAGGTCGTGGCGATGCCCACGTTCCTGCGGGCCATCACCGGGGACGCCAAGGCCGGGACGAACGGCGACGCCAACGCCCGTGCGCAGTGGTCCTGCACCGGCCAGAACCGCGTCCTGACCGAGGACTACCCCCTGTGCCCCCGGGGGAGCCGGGTGCAGCGGATCCTGGAGTTCCCGAGCTGCTGGGACGGCCAGAACACCGACAGCGCCAACCACCGCGACCACATCCGCTTCCCCGACCGCAACGGCCAGTGCCCTCAGGGCACTCGGGCGGTGCCGAAGTTGCAGATGTCGCTGACCTACGACCTGCCCGCGCAGCCGCTGGCCTTCGCCGTGGACAGCTTCCCCGAGCAGGGGCACGACCCGGTCACCGACCACGCCGACTTCGAGAACCTCATGCCGCGGAACCTGATGCGCCAGGCCGTCAACTGCATCAACTCCGGCCGTCGCTGCTGACCCGTCCGATCCGAGCGCGGCCCGTCCCGAACCCACCAAGGGACGGGCCGTCCCGACGTTGGCCGGAAATCGGCTGGGGGTTACCGAGCGCAGGGGGTTCGTGGACGGGGGGCTGCCTAGGATCGGGGGATGAATGTTGTGATCGCTGGGGGCCACGGGCAGATCGCTCTGCGGTTGGCGCGGGTGCTGGCCGCGCGGGGGGACACCGTGCTGAGCCTGATCAGGAATCCGGACCACGGGGACGACGTCCGGGGCTCGGGGGCGGGCCCGGTCGTGTGCGACCTGGAGCGGGCGTCCGTCGACGAGCTGGCCGACCATCTGACCGGGGCGGACGCCGTGGTGTTCGCGGCGGGGGCCGGGCCGGGGAGCGGGAAGGCGCGCAAGGACACCGTCGACCGGGCGGCGTCGGTGCTGCTGGCCGAGGCGGCCGAGCGGGCGGGGGTCCCGCGCTTCGTGCAGATCTCCGCGATGGGCGCCGACAGCGACCCGTCCCCGGGGCTTGAGGAGGTCTGGGGCGCGTACCTCAAGGCCAAGGGCGAGGCGGAGGACGACCTGCGGGCCCGCGCGCTCGACTGGGTGATCCTGCGTCCCGGCAGGCTGACCGACGACGCGGGGACGGGCATGGTCAGGCTGGGGGAGCCAATGCTCGGGCGCGGCGAGGTGACGCGGGACGACACCGCCCTGGTCGTGGCGGGGCTGCTGGCCGCGCCCGGCGTCACCCGCCGGACGCTCGAACTCCTGAACGGGGACGTACCCGTCTCCGAGGCCGTCGCGGCGCTGTGACCTCGGGGTGGTGGGCCGGGTCCGGTGGCCCACCACCCGGGGGCGTCAGGTGTAGAGGGCGTCGATCTCGGGCGCGAAGTCCTTGATGACGGCGTGGCGGCGGACCTTGAGGCTCGGGGTCATGTGCCCGGCCTCCTCGGTGAAGTCGACGCCGAGGATCTCGTACTTCTTGATCGCCTCGGCGTGCGAGACCGACTTGTTGGCCTCGGACACGGCGGCCTCGATCTCGGCGACGAGGTCGGCGTCGCGGCGCAGCTCGTCCAGGCTCATCGAGGCGGGCTTGCCCTGCTGCTCCTTCCAGGGGCCCAGGGCCTCCTCGTCCAGCGTGATCAGCGCGCTGATGAACTTCCGGCCGTCGCCGACCACCAGGCACTGGCTGATCAGCGGGTGGGCGCGCAGCCGGTCCTCCAGCGGCGCGGGGGCCACGTTCTTGCCCGCCGCCGTCACCAGGATCTCCTTCTTGCGCCCGGTGATCGACAGGTAGCCGTCGGCGTCGAGCGAGCCGAGGTCGCCGGTGTGGAACCAGCCGTCCTCCAGGGCCTCCTGGGTGGCGGCCTCGTTGTTCCAGTAGCCCGACAGGACGTTCACGCCCTTGACCAGGATCTCGCCGTCCTCGGCGATCCGGACCGTGACACCCGGGATCGGACGCCCCACGGTGCCGATCTTGATGGCGGTGGGGCGGTTGACGGTGGCGGGCGCGGTGGTCTCGGTGAGGCCGTAGCCCTCCAGGATGATGATGCCCACGCCCCGGAAGAAGTGGCCGAGCCGCTCGCCGAGCGCGGCGCCGCCGGACACGGCGTACTCGACCCTGCCCCCGACGGCCGCGCGGAGCTTACCGTAGACCAGGACGTCGAAGACCTTGTGCTTGAGCTTGAGGCCGATGCCGGGCCCGCCGTCGTCCAGGGCGCGGCTGTAGGCGATGGCGGTGTCGGCGGCGGCGTGGAAGATCTTGCCCTTGCCCGCGGCTGCGGCCTTCTGCTCGGCGCCGTTGTAGACCTTCTCGAACACGCGCGGGACGGCGAGCAGGAACGTCGGCTGGAAGGAGGCCAGGTCGGGCAGCAGGTTCGGGATGTCGCTGTGGCCGAGCTCGATGCCGCCCTCGACGCAGGCGACCTGGATCAGCCGGGCGAAGACGTGCGCCAGCGGCAGGAACAGCAGCGTGGAGCTGCCGTCGACGGTGACCTCGGAGATCGCGCCCTGGATGGCGTTGCGCGAGGTCGACACCAGGTTGAAGTGGGTCAGCTCGCAGCCCTTGGGACGGCCCGTGGTGCCCGAGGTGTAGATCAGCGTGGCGGTGTCGCCGCCCGAGCGGGAGCGCCGCCGCTCCTCCAGCGCCTCGTCGGAGACCTTCTCGCCCTGGGCGGTGACGGTGGCCAGGTCGCCCCGGTCGATGCCCCAGACGAGCGGCGGGACGGGGAGGGCGCCGCTGACCTCGGCGACGGTCGCCAGATGGGCGTCGGTCTCGGCGAAGACGCCCTTGGCGGCCGAGTCGCCCAGAATCCACTCGATCTGCTGCGCGGACGACGTCTCGTAGATCGGGACGGCGACCGCCCCCGCGGCCCAGACCGCGTAGTCGAGAACGGTCCATTCGTAGCGCGTGCGCGACATGATCGCGACCCGGTCTCCGGGCTCGATGCCCGCCGCGACCAGGCCCTTGGCCACCCCGGAGACCTCGGCGACGAACTCGCTCGCGGTCACCGCGCTCCAGGCCTCGCCGCTCTTTCGCCGCAGCACGATCGTGCCCGGCGATTCGGTGGCCCGGGTGAAGGGCGCATCGGTCAGATTGGTGGAGTCGGGCACCTCCACCATCGCGGGGACGCTGATCTCACGCACGGCCCACTCCTCGGTTCCGGCTGCATACGGCGGGGACGACGGTACAGCTTTCCTTCCGCTGAAGGATACCCATGAGTAGCAAACGTTGCCCGAGGGCATTGACAGGAGGGCCCCGGTTAACGTCCGCGCAAAATCCGGCGACACCGCCGTGGCGCCCGCGTCCGGCTCGCCTAGCCTTGACCAGGACCGACGTGCGACTGGGTGACGGGTGAGGGCGGGGACGGCCATGGCGTTGCTCGAAGTGATCGCTCTGGACGCCGACGACGCCCGCGCGGCCGAGGACGGCGGCGCCGACCGGGTCGAGATCGTGGCCGACATGGCCGCCGACGGCCTGACCCCCGACCCCGACGCGGTCGCGGAGATCCGCAAGGCCGCCGACCTGCCGATGCGGGTGATGCTGCGGGCCAACGCCGGGTTCCGGACCACCGCGCCCGAGCTCGACCGGCTGCGCCGCGCGGCCGAGAACCTGCGCGAGGCGGGCGCGGACGGCTTCGTCCTGGGATTTCTCGACGACGCGGGCGCGGTCGACGTGGCCGCGGTGAGCAAGCTGGCGGCCGTCGCGGCGCCCCTCCCGTGGACGTTCCACCGGGCGCTCGACCACTCCGCCGACCCCGAGCGGGCCTGGCGGACGGTGCGCGATCTCGGCGGCGGGCTCGACACCGTCCTGACCGCCGGGTCGCCGCGCGGGGTGGACGCCGGGGTCGGCGTCCTGGTCCGCCGGGCGGCGGGGCGTCCGGAGTCGGCCGGGCTGATCATGGCCGGAGGCGGCCTTCGCCGCAAGCACGTGGCGGTGCTGGCGGCCTCGGGCGTCGGGGCCTTCCACGTGGGGACGGCCGTCCGGCCCGACGGGGGCTGGGACTCCCCGGTAGACGCCAGGCTCGTCGGCGAATGGCGCACCCTCGTGGACGCCGCCGCCCCCGGGTGAGGCCCCTTGGGGACAACGGCCCCAGCACCATTAGAGTCGTTTCATGCGGATCCATGTGGTGAGCGACGTGCACGGCCGCGTGGACGCCCTCAAGCGAGCGGGCGACGGAGCCGACGCGCTCATCTGCCTCGGCGACCTCATCCTTTTCATCGACTACTCCGATCACGGGCAGGGCATCTTCGCCGACCTGTTCGGCCAGCGGGACGCCGACCACCTGATCGACCTGCGCACCCAGAAGCGCTTCGACGAGGCCAGGGCGTTCTCCCGGGAGAAGTGGGACTCGCTCGAAGGCGGCGCCTGGCCGCACATCGAGCGGGCCGTCCGGCGCCAGTACGCCGAGCTGTTCGCGGCCATGCCGACGCCCGCGTACCTGACTTACGGGAACGTGGACGTCCCGCAGATGTGGGGCGACTACGTCCAGGACGGCCACCACGTGCTGGACGGCGAGGTCACCGAGATCGGCGGGCTGCGGTTCGGGTTCGTGGGCGGCGGCCTGCGCACCGAGTACCGCACCCCCTACGAGCTGGACGACGACGCCTACGCCGCCAAGGTCGAGGCCGTCGGCGCGGTGGACGTGCTGTGCTGCCACATCCCTCCGGCCGTCCCGGAACTGCTGTACGACACGGTGGCGCGGCGGTTCGAGCGGGGCAGCGAGGCCGTGCTCGACCTGATCCACCGGACGCAGCCCCGGTACGTGCTGTTCGGCCATGTCCACCAGCCGCTCGCGCGCCGCATGCGGATCGGCCGCACCGAATGCGTGAACGTCGGCCATTTCCGTGCCAGCGGGGTGCCGTACGTCCTGTCGGTGTGACGGATACTTTCTTGAGGGCTCAAGGGCGAGGATCGAGGAAGGTGGATCTATGGCGGACCGGACGAGTTCTTCCATCACGATCAAGGCGGGAAAACCCGAGATCATGGCGGTGATCGCCGATCTTGAGGCCTATCCGACCTGGGCGAGCGGCATCCGCGAGTTCACGGTTCAGGAGTCCGGCGAGGACGGCCGGGCCCGCCGCGCGCGGCTGACCTTCGACGGCGGCCCGTTCAGCGACACCGTCGGGCTGACCTACGACTGGGACGGCGACGACGCCGTCCGCTGGGAGCTGGTCGAGAAGGGCACCGTGGTCAGCGGCCTGCACGGCTCCTACGTCCTGGCCGAGAAGGCCGGTGTGACCGAGGTCACCTACGAGCTGGCCGTCGACGTGCGCGTCCCGATGATCGGCATGGTCAAGCGCAAGGGGCAGAAGCGGATCATCGACTCCGCCCTCAAGGACCTCAAGCGGCACGTCGAGAGCTGAGCCCGGCGGTGCCCGGGTCCGGGCGCGCGGACGGGTCCCGGGCCGCGACCGGCGGGCCGATGCGGTTTCACGCCGACGACGGATGGAAAATGAGTCACATGAACGAGCAGCCGGGTGACGTCCTGGGCGAGGCGGCGAGGATCGCCGACAGACTGGCCGGTGAACTGCGCCGCAGGCTCGGTGATCTGGGCGCGGGAGTCGGCCGCGACGAGGGCGGGGACGTGTGGAGCCGGGCGACGGCGCGGGAACCCGAGCACACGGACACGGCCGCCGCCTCCGCGGAGTGCCGCCACTGCCCGATCTGCCGGGGCATGGCGCTGGCGCGCGAGTCGGGCCCCGACGTCGGGGAGCATGTCAGGCAGGCGGGGCGGTCGCTGCTGGCGGCCGCGTTCGACCTGGTGGCCGCCTACGAGCGCACCCGCCCTCGGGGCGGGGCCGGGCGGTCCGCGGGCAGCGACCCCGTGGACTTCGGTTAGAGGCGGCACAGGCGTCCCGCACGGGCGCCGTGAGGAGGAGGAAGCGTACATGGCGCTGACCATCGGCGTGGACGTTGGCGGCACGAAGGTCGCCGCGGGCGTGGTCGACGACAAGGGAGTCATCCTTGAGCAGGTGAGGCGGCCCACGCCGTCCACCAACCCCAAGGAGACCGCCGAGGTCATCGCCGAGGTCGTCGACCTGCTCAAGGGCAAGTTCGAGGAGGTCGTCGCGGTCGGGCTCGGCACCGCCGGGTTCGTGGACGAGACGCGCTCGTCGGTGCTGTTCGCGCCCAACCTGGCGTGGCGCGACGAGCCGATCAAGGAGAAGGTCGAGGGCCTGGTCGGGCTCCCCGTGGTGGTGGAGAACGACGGCAACGCCACCGCCTGGGGCGAGGCGCGCTTCGGCGCCGGGCGCGGCCACGACTTCATCGTGCTGGTCACGCTCGGAACGGGCATCGGCGCCGGCATCATCGTGGGCGGCGAGCTGTACCGGGGCCGCTTCGGCATCGGCGCCGAGTTCGGGCACTTCCGGGTCGTGCCGGACGGCCGCCGCTGCGGCTGCGGCAACCGGGGCTGCTGGGAGCAGTACGCCAGCGGCAACGCGCTGGTGCAGGAGGCCCGCGACCTGGCCAGGGTCGCCCCGGCGATGGCCGGGCGGCTGCTGGAGCTGGGCGACGGCCGTCCCGAGGGCATCAGCGGCCCCGAGGTGACGCAGGCCGCCCGCGAGGGCGACAAGGCCGCGCTGGAGTGCTTCCGCATCGTGGCCGGGTGGGCCGGTCAGGGCCTGGCCGACCTCACCGCGATCCTCGACCCGGGCGCGTTCATCATCGGCGGCGGCCTGTCCGACGCCGGAGACCTGCTGCTCGACCCGGTCAGGCGGGCGTTCGAGAACGCGCTCACCGGCCGGGGCCACCGTCCGCTGCCCGAGATCCGGATCGCCGAGCTCGGCTCGGCCGCCGGCATCGTCGGCGCCGCCGATCTGGCCAGGATCTAGCCCACGGCCCCGCGATGACCGAGCTCCGGGTGGTCAGCTACAACATCAGGTCGCTCAGGGACGACCCCGCCGCCGTGGCGCGCGTGGTGCGGTCCCTGGGGCCGGACGTGCTGTGCCTCCAGGAGGTGCCCCGTTTCTTCGGCTGGCGCCGCCAGCGCCGCCGCCTGGCCCGGGCCTGCGGGCTGTCCATCGCCGCCGGGCGGCGCGCCTGCGGCCTGGCGGTGTTCACCGGCCCCAGGGTGCGCCGGGTCAGGCGCGAGTTCCATCTGCTGTCCAAGGCGCCCGGCCTGCACCGCCGGGCGCTGGCGATCGCCTTCCTGGAGGTCGGCGGCGCCCGGCTGATCGCCGCCAGCACCCATCTCGACCTGGCCGACGAGCCCCGGCTCGCCCACACCGCCGAGGTCGTCGACCTGCTCGACCGGGCGCGGAGGCGGTTCGGCGCGCCCGTCGTGCTGACCGGCGACATCAACGAGGAACCCGGCGGCGCGTCGTGGACGCGGTTCGCCGGGGGCTTCCAGGACGCCTACCAGGTCGCGCCGTCCGGTCTGGAGCTGACCTTCTCGGCCCGCGACCCGCGCCGCCGCATCGACGCGGTCTTCGCCGACGCGGAGATCGAGGTGATCGCCTGCGGCGTCCCCGACGACGAGGCCCTGGCGGCCGACTACCTCCTGGCCACCGACCACCGCCCGCTCCGGGCCGAGCTGAGGCTTCCCTGAGGGGACGCTAGACGATGGCGCCGTCGTCGGGGTCGCGGGGCTCGTCGCCCATGCGCAGGACGAGCGTGACGAAACCGCCGATGAACGCCGCGACCGCGCAGAAGGCGGCCCAGCCGGGCACGTCCCAGTCGAGGATCACGGTGATCAGCAGGTAGAGCGGGCCGCCGATCAGGGCCACCCAGGCGCCCTTGGTGAGCGGGTCGGCGGCGGGCAGCGGCGGCGGGGGAGGCGGCGTGTAGTGCCCGTCCTCGTCCTCCGGCGGGAAGTCGGTGACGTCCGCGCCCTTGATCACCCGGGCGCGGGGGAGGCGCCCGGTGCGGTCGTCGCCCTCCTCGGGCGGGGCGGCGGGCTCCTCCAGGTTCTCCTGGTCGGGCCAGGGGACGCGCTCGCCCTCGGCGGGCGCGGCGTCGAAGCCCGCGACGATCTCGGCCCAGATGGCGTCCTCGTCGCGCTCGGCGGTGCCCGCGGCGGAGTCGCCCTTGCCCGCGGGATGGCCGGTCCCGGTCTCGGGGTCGCTGTCGCGCTCGGCCGTGTCGCCGGGGTAGTCGCGCGGGTCGGCGTCCTCGCCGTCGGAGCGGCGGGCCCCGGCGTCGCGCAGCCGGGCCAGGTGCGCCCTGAGGATCACCTCGGCTGTGGGCTTGAGCTCGACGTCGACGTACAGGCGGTCGAGGGCGTCGTCCTCGGCCACGCCGCCGGACGCCTCACCACCGCCGCCGAGCTCGGTGGCGAAGTCGGCGGGCTCCTGCGCGGACGCCGCGTAGGCCGCCACCCCCGCGTCCCGCAACGCCGTGAGCATGGCGTCGGCCAGGTTCGGGGCGAGATCGACCAGCGGCGCGTAGTCGTCGGCTGAGAGTCCATTGCCACGGCGATTCACGGGGCCGGCTCCTTCGTCGACTCCAGCGTGACCGACAGCACCGGCATGACGGCCTCCGCTCCCCGATTGACGTGTGCCCGGCGTGACGCCCGCGGTACGCGGCGGCACATCCGGACACCCCGAAACGTGTGTCCCACGGTATTCGCTGGGCCGCCCGGAACAAGCCCCCCGGGCACACCCGATTGAGATTCCCTCCGGAGAGCCTACGTTCCCCCGCCACCCGTCCGCACGGACGGGCGGTGGGGGAAAGGTGCGCCGGGCGCGGGTGTGGGCGCACACCCCGAGTGGTGGGAAGATGACCCATCGCCCCCCGTCGTCGGAGCGAAAGCAGCGCCGCACCCAGGATGCGGCCGGAGGAAGGTGCCGACATGCTCTGGTTCTGGATCCTGCTGAGGGTCGTCCTCACGCCCATCATGTACCTGCTGTGGCGGCCGAGGAACTCGGGCATGAGGCACGTCCCCCAGAAGGGCCCGGCCCTGCTGGTGGGCAACCACCTCTCGTTCGCCGACCACTTCTTCGGCCCGCTGCCGCTGCGGCGCCCGATCTACTTCATCGGCAAGGGCGAGTACTTCACCGGCACGGGCCTCAAGGGCCTGATCAGCAAGGCGTTCATGAAGGGGGTCGGGGTCGTCCCGGTCGACCGGACGGGCGGTTCGGCGGCCGAGGCCGCGCTCGACACCGGCCTGCGCATCCTGGGCGAGGGCAAGCTGCTGGGGATCTACCCCGAGGGCACCCGGGCGCCGGACGTCCGGCTCTACCGGGGCAAGACCGGTGCGGCCCGCCTGGCGCTGAAGTCGAAGGTCCCGGTGGTCCCGATGGCCATGGTCAACACCTTCGAGCTGATGCCGCCCGGCCAGCCCTACCCGAGGCTGGGCGTGCGTCCGGGCGTCCGGTTCGGCCCGCCCCTGGACTTCTCCCGCTTCTACGGCAAGGAGGACGACCGGGCGGTGCTGCGCGAGGTCACCGACGAGATCATGCGTGCCATCAGGGAGCTTTCCGGGCAGGAGTACGTCGACCGGTACGCGGCCGAGGTCAAGGCGGAGATGGCCGGGAAGACGCCGCGGCCGGTCGATGAGGACGACTGACCGCACGGCGACCGGGCTCCGCGGGGAGAACGCGGACATGGGCCTCGAGGTCGCGCTGTGGCGCGCGGTCGCCTTCTTCCGGTGGGCCGCGCTGCTCTTCGCGGCCTTCCTGATCATCAAGAACTTCGACCGGTACGAGTACCCCGCCGCGGGCTGGGTGGTGCTCGGCGTCATGACCGCCTGGACGGCCTACGCCACGTTCGCCTTCGCCGACGAGCGCCGCCGGGGCCGGACCCTGCTGCTCGCCGACCTGGCCGTGGCGACCGGCTGCCTGGTCTCCACCGCCTGGATCGAGGACGCCGGACGGCTGGCCCGGGGCGAGCCGACGCTGACGGTCTCGTGGGTCGCCGCCGTGATCCTCAGCTGGGCGGTCTCGGGCGGCAAGCGCCTGGGCATCGTCGCGGCCGCCGTGCTGGCCCTGGCCAACGTGCTGATCCACATGATCGCCGGAACCGAGGAGCGGCTGCCCTACACGCTCAACAGCCTCGTCCTGCTGTTCCTGGCCGGGCTCGTCGTCGGCCACGTGGTCAAGCTGGCCCGCGACGCCGAGGCCCGGCTGGCCCGGGCGGTGGAGCTGGAGTCGGCCACCCGCGAGCGCGAGCGGCTGGCCCGGCGGATCCACGACTCCGTCCTGCAGGTCCTGGCGATGGTCCAGCGGCGCGGCGGCGAGCTGGGCGGCGAGGCGGCCGAGCTGGGCCGCCTGGCGGGCGAGCAGGAGGCGGCGCTGCGGGCCCTGATCAGCTCCGGGACCTCCGTCCCGGCCGCGCCCGTCCGCGCGGAGGGGGAGCGGCTCGACCTGCGCACCCTGCTGGGCGCGCTGGCGTCCACGACCGTGACGGTGTCGTCCCCGGCCACGCCGGTGGAGCTGCCCGGCCACACCGCCCGGGAGGTCGAGGCCGCCGTGGCGGCCGCGCTCGACAACGTCCGGCGCCACTGCGGCGACGGCACGCGGGCGTGGGTGCTGCTGGAGGACGACGGGGCAGGGGAGGTCATCGTGAGCGTCCGCGACGACGGGCCCGGGATGCCGCCCCGGCGCCTGGCCGAGGCCGCCGCCGACGGCCGGCTCGGCGTCGCCCAGTCGATCAAGGGCCGGATCCGCGACCTCGGCGGCACCGTGGAGATCGTCTCGGCGCCCGGCCAGGGAACCGAGATCGAGATGATCGTGCCGGCCGGATCCTGACCTAGGCTGGTGCCGTGAGCGACGCCGCCTCCGGGCACCTCAGGGTCATGGTCGTCGACGACCATCCGATGTGGCGCGACGCGGTCGCCCGCGACCTCGCCGACGCCGGGCACGAGGTGGTGGCCACCGCGGGCGACGGCAGGACCGCCGTCCGCATCGCCGCCGCCGCGCGCCCCCAGGTCGCCGTCGTGGATCTGCAACTGCCCGACATCAGCGGGGTCGAGGTGACCCGGCAGCTGGTCGCGGCCGAACCGCCGGTGCGGGTCCTGGTCCTGTCGGCCAGCGGCGAGCACCAGGACGTCCTGGAGGCCGTCAAGGCGGGCGCCACCGGCTACCTGCTCAAGTCGGCCGGGCGCGAGGAGTTCCTCGACGCGGTGCGGCGCACCGGCGACGGCGACGCGGTCTTCACCCCCGGCCTGGCCGGGCTGGTGCTCGGCGAGTTCCGGCGGCTGGCCTCCGCGCCCCGCCGCGAGGACGACGACACCCCGCGCCTGACCGACCGCGAGACCGAGGTGCTGCGGCTGGTCGCCAAGGGCCTGACCTACAAGCAGATCGCCGAGCGGCTGGTGCTCTCGCACCGCACGGTGCAGAACCACGTCCAGAACACCCTCGGCAAGCTCCAGCTCCACAATCGGGTCGAGCTCGTCCGTTACGCGATCGAGAAGGGCCTCGACCAAGAATGATCACCTTCTGCGTCATATGACGCTGTGCACGAACCCCGCTTTGGCCTTAATGGACCAAAAGTGAACGGGGGACGTGCATGGACCTTTTCTCAGTCGAGGGTGAACTCTGGGGCATCGGGGCGCCGCTGATCCTGCTGTCGTATGCGGGAGCGGCCGTGCTTGCCGTGGCCGCCGCCGTGTTCGTTCGCGCTCGCACTACCCGGGGGCGACCTGTGGCCCGCGAGCTGCACGCCTACGAGATCGCCTACCTCTACGGCGGCCTGTACCGCGCCGTCGCCACGGCCCTGGCCGCGCTCTCGGCCGACGGTGCGCTCGCCGCCTCGGGGGAGGGCCGGCTGACCGTGCGCGCCGAGCCGCGCACGGCGACCGAGCCGCTCGATCGCGAGCTGCACCGCGCCGTGTCGCTGCGCACCGCGCCCACCGTGGCCGCGGCCGCCAACGCCGCACCCGTCCGCAGCGCGGTCGCCGCGATCCACGACCGCCTGGTCCGGGACGGCCTGGTCGCGGGGGCCGTCGAGCAGGCCCGCCTCCTGCGCGCGGTGTGGCCGGCCTGGCTCCTGTGCGCGGCGGGCGCGGCCCTCGCGGTGCTCGGCTCCGGACCCCTCTCGGCCGGATGGGTCGTCCTGACCCTGGCCTCCGCCCTTCTCCTGGGCGCCTGCGCCTGGACGCTGACCGCGCGCCGTCCGGTCGTGCTCGATTCGGGACGCGAAGCCGTGGCGAAGGCGCGCGCGGAGAACTCCCATCTCGACCCGTCGGCGTCCCCGGCCTGGACGACGTATGGCCCGGCCGTCACGGCCCTGGGCGTCGCCCTGCACGGTGCCGCGGTGGCGGATCAGGTCGACCTCGAATTCCTGAAGACGACCAAGTTCGACGCGGCCATGAGGAAGATGGCGGACGACGTGTCGGCCACGTCCGGGAGCGGCTGGTTCGACGGCGGCTCCGACGGCGGTTCCGGCGGGTGCGGAGGCGGCGGGGGAGGCTGCGGCGGTGGTGGTGGTGGGAACTGACGCGCGGATGAACACGTCCTGCGGGATTGAACCGACAGGGCGGCTCGCGCATCTAGGTAGTGGGGACAACGACAACGGGGTGAGTCGACAGGAGAAGCCATGAACATGGCAGCGGCGGGGGACACATGGGGTATCGCCGGACCGACCTTTCTCTGGATGCTGTACGTTCCGGCGGCGGTCGTCACGCTGATACTGACGATGATGCTGCGAGGCGTGTTCCGGGGCGGAAAGAACCGCGCTCGCGACCTGCACCCGTATGAGGCGGGATACCTCGACGACGGCGCGGAGCGCGTGGTCCACGCGGCGCTGGCCGTCCTGCGCACCGAGGGCGCGATCGCGGTGTCGTCCAAGGGCAGGGTGACGGCGACGGGCGCCGCGCCGAGCGGCGACATGACACCGATCGACCAGGCGATCCACCAGACGATCGCCGGCTCGCGCGAGACCAAGGTGGGCGGTCTGCGCCGCAAGCGTCAGGTCCGGGCCGCGCTCCGCGAGTTGAACGATTCTCTCGTCCGGGAGCGGCTGGCCATGGGCCCCGCCGCACGGCAGGCGCGCAGGCTCGCCCTCATCCCGCTGGTGCTGCTGATCGGGGTGGGCGGCCTCCGGGTGCAGGCGGCCATCGACAACGACAAGCCCTACACCTTCCTGGGCATCGTCCTGGGGCTCCTGTGCATCGCCCTGCTCTGCATGCTCTGGGATCCGTTCCGCGCGACCCGCTCAGGTGAGAAGGCGGTACGCGACACCCGGGAGCGCTACGACCACCTGAACCCGAGGAATTCCCCCGCCTGGTCCACCTACGGTGCGCACGGCGCCGCGTTCGGTGTCGCGCTCTTCGGTGGCGCCGCCCTGATGAGCATCGACCCCGAGTTCGCCCTGGCATCGGAGATCCACAGCGTCTCGGGCGGCGGGTCGAGCAGCGGTTCCGGCGGCTCCGGCGACAGCGGTGGCGGCGGCGGGTGTGGCGGTGGCGGCGGTGGCGGCGGCTGCGGCGGCTGATAGGAGGTTGGAAATGACAATTCCGCCGCTCGGGGTCGGCATCGGCTGGCGGCCGGAGATCAGCGGATTCGTCCGCGAGCTGCCCGGGCTCGGCTTCACCGAGGTGATCGCCGAGTCCGTCCATCCCGGCCATCCGCCGCCCGCCCTGACCGAACTGCGCGACCGCGGCGTCCGGGTGATCCCGCACGGGGTCAAGCTGTCGCTCGGCGGGGCCGAGCCGGTCGCCGCCGAACGGGTGGAGCAGCTGGCCCGCTGCGCCGAGATCTTCGGCTCGCCGCTGGTCAGCGAGCATGTCGCGTTCGTCAGGGCGGGCGGTGTCGAGGCCGGGCACCTGCTGCCCGTCCCGCGCACCCGCGCCGCGCTCGACGTGCTCGCCGCCAACATCCGCCGGACGCAGGACGGCCTGCCCGTCCCGCTGGCCGTCGAGCCGATCGCCGCGCTGTTCGACTGGCCGGACGCCGAGTACACCGAGGGCGACTTCCTCACCGAACTGGTCGAGCGCACCGGCGCCTACCTGCTCCTGGACGTCGCCAACGTCTACGCCAACGCCCGAAACCGGGGCCAGGACCCCATGGACATCCTCGACCGGCTCCCCCTGGAACGCATCGCCTACTGCCACGTCGCGGGCGGCGTCGACGAGGGCGGCCGCTACCACGACACGCACACCGCGCCCGTCCCGCCCGAGGTCCTCGGCCTGATCGAGGAGCTGTGCGTCCGCCGCCGTCCACCCGGCTTCCTGCTGGAACGCGACGGCCGCTACCCGC
Organism: Spirillospora sp. CA-294931; assembly: GCF_050946795.1. Taxonomy (GTDB): domain Bacteria; phylum Actinomycetota; class Actinomycetes; order Streptosporangiales; family Streptosporangiaceae; genus Spirillospora. Next base: position 6,144,161 of record NZ_CP192006.1, on the reverse strand, counting down.
CCGCCGCCGAGCTCCGCGCCGAGCTCGACGCCATCGCGGCGGCCGCGAGCATGGAGACCGCGACATGACCGAAGTCCTCGACCCCGACCTGGCCGCGGCGCAGGAGGCGCTGGTGCTGGCGATCACGTCCGGTGGTCCGCTGCCGCCCGGGTTCGACGCCGGCGGCGTCCGGGCCGCCGCCGGGAGCATCCTGCGCAAGCGGGCGGGCGTGGTCGCGGGCGCCTGGCCCGCCCTTGCCGCGTCCTTCGGCGAGGGGTGGCACCGGGCGTTCGCGGAATGGGCCGCCGAACGTCCGACCCGGGGATCGGTCCGCGACGCCTGGGACTTCGCCCGCGCCCACCGCGACCGGCTGGACGCCGCCGCGACCCTCGAACTGGCCCTCACCGAGGCCCGCTGGCGCTACGACGGGACGAGCGAGCCGCGCCGCCGCCGCGCCGCCGTCCGCCGGGTCCCGCGCGGGATCGCGGTGCAGATCCTGGGACGGACCAGAGTCTTCGGACCACGCTGAGTGGTCTAGTCCAATACGGCACGCCGGGGTGCCCGGCGAATGCCCTGTGCGGGCCTGCCGTGACGACTAGTCTGGACGCAGGAATCCAGGGAGGAGCACGGTGTCTGGACAGGGAGAAGGCATGCGCGTCGGAGTGCTGACCGGAGGCGGGGACTGCCCCGGTCTGAACGCCGTCATCCGCGCCGTCGTGCGCAAGGGCGTGCAGGTCTTCGGGTACGAGTTCGTCGGCTTCAGGGCCGGATGGCGTGGCCCCCTCGAGGGCGACACCGTGGCGCTGGACGTCCAGGCCGTGCGGGGCATCCTGCCGCGCGGCGGCACCATCCTGGGCTCCTCGCGCACCAACCCCGTCAAGGTCGAGGGCGGCGTCGAACGGATCAAGGACAACCTCGCCGGGCTCGGCGTCGACGCCCTGATCGCCATCGGCGGTGAAGACACCCTCGGCGTAGCGCGCGAACTGTACGCGGGCGGCGTCAACATCGTGGGCGTCCCCAAGACCATCGACAACGACCTCAACGGCACCGACCTCACCTTCGGGTTCGACACCGCCGTCAACATCGCCATGGAGGCCGTCGACCGCCTCCACACCACCGCCGAGAGCCACCACCGCGCCCTGATCTGCGAGGTCATGGGCCGCCACGCGGGCTGGATCGCGCTGCACACCGGCATGGCCGCGGGCGCCAACGTCATCCTGATCCCCGAACGGCCCTTCGACATCGACAAGGTCGTCGCCTACGTCGAGAGCCGCTTCAAGACCCGCTACGCCCCGATCATCGTGGTCTCCGAGGGCGCCCACCCCATCGACGGCCAGATGGAGCTCCAGACCGGCGAGCGCGACGCGTTCGGCCACGTCCGGCTCGGCGGCATCGGCCAGCGCCTGGCCGACGAGATCGAGAAGCGCACCGGCAAGGAGGCCCGCGCCACCGTCCTGGGCCACATCCAGCGCGGCGGCACGCCCACGGCCTTCGACCGCGTCCTGGCCACCCGCTTCGGCCTGCACGCCATCGACGCCGTCCGCGACGGCGACTTCGGCACCATGGTCGCCCTCCAGGGCACGAACGTCGTCCGGGTGGGCCTGGACGAGGCCACCAAGGAGCTCAAGACCGTCCCGCTGGAGCGCTATTCCGAGGCAGAGGTCTTCTTCGGCTGACGGGAACACCCCAGGAGGTCGCGGTGTTGGCGTCAGTGGGTCAGACTAGAGGGCCCGCTCTCACCCTTTCCTGGAGGATCCCGCATGCCCACGCTCGACACCGTGACCCCGGCCGCCGGTGAACGGACGCCGGTCGACGGTGAACCGTGTGTCCTGCTCAAGCTGGGCGAGGTCGTCCTGAAGGGCAAGAACCGCGAACTGTTCGAGCGGCGGCTGGCCGACAACGTCCGCACGGCCGTCCGGCCGATCGCGAAGGTCGACGTCATCCGCCGCCACGGCGTCTTCATCGTCCGCACCAAGGACGCCGACGTCGCGACGGTCGACGCCCTGGCCGAGCGGATCACCGACGTCATGGGCATCGTCTGGGCCCACCGCGCCTGGCGTGTCGGCAAGGACGTCGAGAGCGTCGAGCGCGCGGCCCTGGAGCTGATGGCCGGACGCACCGGCACCTTCGCCGTCCGCTCCCGCCGCCGCGACAAGCGCTTCCCGCTCACCTCCACCGAGCTCGACCGCCAGGTCGGCGGCAAGATCAACGACAAGTACGGCCTGAAGGTCCAGCTCAAGAACCCCGACACCACCCTGTCGATCGAGGTCGACCGCGACGAGGTCTTCGTCTTCTCCGGCGGCCTGCCCGGCCAGGGCGGCCTCCCCGCCGGCATGAGCGGCCGCGCCCTGGTCCTGATGTCGGGCGGCATCGACTCCCCGGTCGCCGCCTACCGCATGATGCGCCGCGGCCTCCGCGTCGACTACCTGCACTTCTCGGGCATGCCCTTCACCGGCCCCGAGTCGATCTACAAGGCCTACGCCCTGGTCCGCGAGCTCGACAAGTTCCAGGGCGGCTCGCGCCTGTTCGTCGTCCCCTTCGGCAAGGCCCAGCAGCAGATCAAGACCTCCGGCGCCGACCGCCTGGCCGTCATCGCCCAGCGCCGCCTCATGCTCCGCACCGGCGAACTCCTGGCCCGCCGCCTCAAGGGCACCGCCCTCATCACCGGCGACGCCCTCGGCCAGGTCAGCAGCCAGACCCTCACCAACATCACGGCCCTGGACGACGCCGTCCAGCTCCCCATCCTGCGCCCCCTCGTCGGCATGGACAAGGTCGAGATCATGGACCAGGCCCGCCGCATCCGCACCCTCACCATCTCCGAACTCCCCGACGAGGACTGCTGCACCATGCTCGCCCCCCGCCGAGCCGAGACCAAGGCCAAAATCGACGACCTCCGCCAAATCGAAAAGCGCCTGGACGAGGAACTAGCCGACCAACTAGTCACCTCAGCCCAAGAACACCGCCCCATCTACGGCGCCTAACCCACCGAGCCCCTCGCTACCGCTCGGACAGCCCCATCAGGGCCTCCCGCCCCCAAACCCCCAAGGTGGGGGGCTCCGCCCCCCACACCCCCGACAAGCGTTGGAGCCCTCGGGACTCAACACTTCAGGCGGGCCCACACCCATTTGCCGTGCGGCTGGGTGCGGGTGACGCCGGATTGGCAGGCGAGGGCCTCGACGAGCGGGAGTCCCCACCCACCGTTGTTGTCGAAGTTGGCCGGGGACAGATCCAGATCCTCGGGCTCCAGTTCGACCACGGGCCGGGCCTGGGGCATGGCGTCGGACGAATCCCAGACCGCCAGCACCACGGAGACCGGTTCGCGCGTGAGGCGAATCCGTAATGGGGATCCAACTGCTACATGGTCTTTCCGTTTGCGGTTTCGCGAGAGGTGATCCGGTTCGTGAGTCCGACCGCGCGGCCCACTGTGTTGCGTACCACGAGGCCTGGTCGGGTGCGGGGCACCATGAGTCTGGAGAGCAGGCCGACGCGTCGCTGCCGCGGTCGCACTTCGCGGCGGAGCCGCGACTCGTAGGCGGCGAAGGCGCGGGCGTGATCGTCGTGGTGGGCTGCGAGTTCTTCCGCTAGGGCATACGCCCCTGCCATCGCCATGCTGGATCCGTCGCCCAGCAGGGCTGTGGCCGCCGCCGCGTCCCCGAGCAGTACGACCCGTCCGCGGGACCATGAGGGCATCCGGACGGTCGTCAGGGGGTCGAAGAACGGGGCCGGGTGGTCGAGGTACGCCGCCACGAGTTCCGGCGCCCGCCACCGCACGTCGGCGTAGGTGTCGGCCACGGTTTGCTTGTGGAGGGCGATGTTCTTGCGGTCGTGGGGCGCCGGCTGTGCGGCCCGGAAGGTGAAGATCGCGAGCGGCGTGGTGCGCGAGGGGTGGACGACCAGCATCCGGTTCGGCACGGTCAGCATCGTCAGCTCGCTCGGGTCGTCGATGGCGTCGGGTTCCAGCGGGACGGTCGCGCCGTACAGACCCAGGTCGCTCACGAACTGCCGCTCAGGCCCGAACACCAGACGCCGTATGGTGGAGTGCATCCCATCGGCACCGATCACCAAGTCGAAACGCCGTGGCGCGGACCGTCGAAAGGTGACGTCGACGCCACCTTCGTCCTGATCGAGTGCGGTGACCGTGTCGTCGAACACGAACTCGGCCTCACCCCGCGCCGACCGGTGGAGTACCTCGGACAGGTCGGCCCGGGTCACCTCGACCGTCGGAGAGCCTCCCGAGGAGGAGGGAAGTCGCAGGACTCGTTTGCCTGCCGGGTCGAGCAGGGTCAGCGACCGATTGCGGGTGGCGAGCTCGCGCAGCCGCGGAAGGATGCCCATACGTTCGGCGACCGGTATCGCGGGCCCCTTCACGACGATCGCGCTGCCACCGGAGCGCAGCTGCCGGGCATGCTCGACGACGGTCGGCCGGTATCCCTTCTGGGCGAGCCAGTACGCGAGCGCGGGCCCGGCGATTCCGGCACCGACTATCAGCACCTCGGGCTTCTTCATGACAAGACCTCTCGGAGCGTGCGCCATCTAGGTACGATCATTTTCGTACTCGGCGAGTAGAGCACGCCCCTGAGGTACGATGCAAGTCGTACCTGAAGGAGGCGTCCGTGGCCGGAACGAACCTGGTCGGTCCAGTGGTCGATGCGCTTGAGCTGGGCGCGGTGCTTCGCGCTCTCGCTGACGAGCACCGTCGTTCGGTGATGACGGAGTTGGCCGCCGATCGCACCGACGGAGAGCGAGGCTGTAACTCGTTCGGTCTTTCGATCTCGAAGCAGACCCAGACCCACCACTTCCGGGTCCTGCGCGAAGCAGGCCTCATCGACGAGATCGACTACGGCAACCGCAAGGGCATCCGCCTACGACGCGCGGACGTCGAGAGCAGGTTTCCCGGACTGCTCGCACTCCTGGAAGCCGAACACCAGGACGGTACTGCTCCTCGCTGAACAGAGCCCCTCGTCTCGCGGCCCGTGCTGGCTGAGCCGAGCTCGGCCGTTCCACCACGAGCGTTGTTGCCGGTGGGCTGCACGTCCACCGGATGGCGGCGAGGTTCCCCGACGCCTCCATCGTGTCCGAGGTCGACGCGTTCGGCCGGTGGATCGGCCGGGAGCTGACCGACAAGGACCTCCAGCCGGAGACCTGGGGGGCGGTCGAGTTCGGTCGCGGCAAGGCGGCCACCGGCGTCGCCCTGATGGCCGGTCTCGACCACATCCGCGGCTACCAGTCGCGGTTGGAGAACTGGTGGCGGCGCGACGGGTGGGATCTGTTGCTCACGCCCACGGGCTACGCGCCGTCGTCGCTGCTCGGCGAGGTGCCCAGCCGGCCCGCGCTGGACGGTGAGATCATGCACTTCGTCCAGTCGTACAACTACTCGGGACAGCCCGCGATCTCGCTGCCGCTGCATTGGACCCCCGGCGGACTGCCCGTCGGTGTCCAGCTCGTCGCCGCCCACGGTCGCGAGGACCTTCTGCTGCGCGTCGCCGCTCAGCTGGAGCGGAAGCTGCCCTGGGCGCACCGGAGACGCCCGTCAGCGCGTGACGACCTAGTGGGGGTCGGTGGGTCTGGGGGGTTCGGGGCCGTCGGGGCCGGAGAGGGCGGCTCGTTCTATGCGGACGACGCGGAAGCGGCGGCCGGCGACGGTGATGCCGTTGCGGCGGGTGACGTCGGAGATGGAGTCGGCGGCCTCGGCGTACTCGGCGCGGGTCTCGGCGGACGGGCATTCGATGGCCGGGACGACGTGGCGGAAGTAGGTGGCGAGGGAGTCGCGGGCCTGCTGGGGGGTTTCGTGCTGGCGGCCTACGGGGCACCAGCGGCCCTGGATGCGCTCGGCGACCGTGAAGGCGGGGGCGAGCAGGACCGGGGTGACCTGGTCGTGCTCGGGGTCGAGGGGGGTGGGCTCCAGGAGGCGGGTCAGCAGGGCCGCCGAGGCGATGTCGGGGTCGGGGAGGCCGTCCGGGAGGAGCTCGTAGGGGCGCGGGTAGCGGCTGCGGGCGTCGTGGGGGTGCGGGTCCAGGTCGGTGGGACGGGGCGGCTCGGGGCCGTCAGGGCCGGAGCGGACGAGCTGGTCGACGCGGATGATCCGGAAGCGGCGGCCCGCCGAGCGGAGCTCGTCCAGGGGTTCCAGGCGCAGGTTCCGGGCGGCGGCGCGCAGTTCGCGGCCGCGGCCGCCCTCGGTGAGGGAGGCGCGGTCGTCGAGGTGGTCGGCCAGCAGTTCGCGAGCGCCCTGGGTGACGGGGTCGCACGGGCAGAGGATCTGCCACCCGGCCGGGACGCGTTCGGCCGAGGTGAACAGCGAGCCGACCAGGACGAGTTCGGGGTAGGCGGCGATGGAGCGGCGGGCGTCCGCCTCCATGACCGCGGCGACCGGGTCGACGCCGTGCAGGTTCTCGCGGAACAGGCGCCCACCGGCGTCTCCTTCGCCGGATGTCATGCGCGACATCATCCATGCCAGGACCGCCCCTTGGCGAGTGGTTCGAGCCATTTTCTCTGGTGCTTCGGGTGACCAATCCGGGCCCCCTGGGGGCGTTGCCAGGGGGCCCTTAAGCGGCTAGCGGCGGGTCGGTGCCACCAGGACGAGGAGGCTCGCCACCAGGAGTCCCAGACCGGTGAGCGCCAGGGGGCCGAGGTGTTCGTTCAGGACGATGATTCCCAGCACGGCCGCCACGGCGGGTTCGGCGAGGGTGAGGGTGGTGGCGGTCGTGGCGGGGGTGGTGCGCAGGCCGCGGGCGAACAGCAGGTAGCCGCCGCCCGTGGTGACCGCGCCGAGGTAGAGGGCGATCAGGGCGCCGGACGGGGACGTCATCCATCCGGGGGAGTCCCACAGGAGGACGGGGGTCATGATCAGGGCGGCCAGGCCGAAGAGGGCCCCGACCACGGCCCGGTCCTCCTGGCCGTCGGTGATCAGGGACGAGGCGATCGTGGTGTAGACGGCGTAGGACAGGCCGGACAGGAGGGCCAGGCCGATGCCGACGGGGTCGGCTCCGGCGTCCTGGCCGCCGCCGATCAGGGCGGCGCAGCCGGTCACGGCGCCGGCCGTGGCCAGGCACCAGCGGCCGGTGAGCGTCGAGCGGCGGGTGACCAGCCCGAGCAGGCCGGTGAACGCGGGGGCGCTGCCGAGGGTGACGACGGTGCCGATCGCGACGCCGGTGCGGGCGGCGGCGCTGAAGAAGGCGGCCTGGTAGATGATGATCGCGATCGCGCCCGCGGCGAGCGGCGCCCAGTGCGAGCGGCGGGCGGCCAGCTCGCGCAGGCCCGCGGCGCGTGCGGTGCAGGCCGCCAGGACGAGCAGGATCAGGCCGCCCAGGACGATCCGCAGCGCGGCGATCGAGAGGCTGGACGCCGACGGGACGAAGGTGCGGACGGTCCCGGTCGTCCCCCACAGGCAGGCGGCGACGAGGATGTCGGTGCTGCCGCCCGCGCGGAGCGGGGAGGTTCTGGGCGTGCTTCGCCGGGGTGTGCCAACGGACATGGAGGTGCGCTCCTGAACTCGAATCGGATGAGGTGATCCGGGTCCGGGGCGCGCGAGAGCAGGACCGGGCGCGTCTCGCGCCGGGTCTCAGAAGGACTCAGAAAGGTGCCGCGCCCCGGTCAGGAGCGGGGCGGCCCGCAATCGGGGGTCCAGTACGCCATGGTCGTGACCTTACCAGCGTGCGGCGAGCCGGGCCCTGGCCCGCCGCGTCGCGAGGCGGCCGGTCAGGCCGGGACGGTGTCGGGCGCCTGGGTCAGGGTGCGGTCGACCAGCGGCGGGAAGGTGCGCACGACCTTGGCCAGCTCGCGCACGTCGCCGTCCACGAGGGCCTGCGGGCCGTCGCACAGGGCGGTCTCGGGGTGCGGGTGGACGTCGATGATCACCCCGTCCGCGCCGACCGCGATCGCGGCCCGGGTGAGCGGCAGGACCAGGTCGCGGCTGCCGCCCGAGTGCGACGGGTCGACGATCACCGGCAGGTGGGAGAGGCGCTGGGCGACCGGGACCGCGGAGACGTCCAGGGTGTTGCGGGTGGCCTTCTCGAAGGTGCGGATGCCGCGCTCGCACAGCACGATGTCGAGGTTGCCGCGCTGGGCGACGTACTCGGCGGCCATCAGCCACTCCTCGATGGTGCCGCTCATCCCGCGCTTGATCATCACGGGCTTGCCCGCCTCGCCCGCGGCCTGGAGCAGGGCGAAGTTCTGGGCGTTGCGGGTGCCGATCTGGAGCATGTCGGCGTAGGAGGCGACCAGCGCGACGTCGGAGGCGTCGACGACCTCGGTCACCACCGGCATTCCGGTCTCCGCGCGGACGTCGGCGAGGATCTTCAGCCCGGCCTCGCCGAGCCCCTGGAAGGCGTACGGGGACGAACGCGGCTTGAACGCGCCGCCGCGCAGCAGGGTGGCTCCGGCGGCCTGGGCCATGCGGGCGGCCTGGAGGGTCTGCTCGGGGGTCTCGACCGCGCACGGACCGGCGATCAGGGTCATGGTGCCGGGGCCGATCGGGACGCCGCCCACCCGCACGACCGAGCGCTCGGCGTGGTTCTCGCGGCTCACCAGCTTGTAGGGGACGGAGATCCGCACGACCTGGCTGACGCCCCGCATCCCGCGCAGGTTGAGCGAACCGAACTGCTGGACGTCGCCGACCAGTCCGACGATCGTGCGTTCCACGCCGCGGCTGACGAAGGCGTCGCCGCCCGCCGTCTCGACCAGTGAGACGACGGCGTTGATATCGGCTTCGGTGGCCTCCGGGGCCATGACGACGACCATGATGTTGCCTCTCCTCGTGATGCGGGGCCGTGCGCCCCGCGAAAACACCCTGAAAACGACGAAAGCCCCGGGCCAGAGGCCCGGGGCTTGTCGCCATGTGGTCTGTCAGCGCAGCGTCTGGCAGACCAGCCTCCCGGGCTGGTCGTACCAAAAGAAATACACAACGTTGCGCATGCCCCAAAGAGTAACCCATGCATCCCGTATTACGGACGCCAACCCCCGAATATGGCTCAGCTCACGCCTGATGGCAGGATGGCCGCGTCATGTCGTCACCGGAGCAGTCCTTTCCAGAACCACGGCCCTTGCCGCCCGGGCAGTACATCCCCCGCGGCTGGCCCGTCCTCCACTACGGGCCCGTTCCCAAGTTCCGTCCCAAAGACTGGGAATTCCGCGTGTTCGGCGCCACCGCTTCGGGTGGGCAGCACCGCTGGACGTGGGAGCAGTTCGAGGGCCTGCCCCGGGCCAAGGCGGTGGCCGACTTCCACTGCGTCACCAAGTTCACGATCCCCGACAACGAGTGGGAGGGGATCGCCTGCTCGGCCCTGGCCGAGCTGGCGCCGCCGCACGAGGACGTCACCCACGTCATGGTGTGGGCCGAGTACGGCTACAGCGCCAACCTGCGCATCTCCGATTTCCTCGCCGAGGGCACGATGTTCGCCACCCATCGCAACGGTGAGCGGCTCACGCCCGACCACGGCTACCCGATCCGGATCGTTGTGCCGCACCTCTACGCGTGGAAGAGCGTCAAGTGGGTGCGCGGCGTGGAGTACCTGGTCAAGGACCGCCGCGGGTTCTGGGAGGAGCGCGGCTACCACAACGTGGCCGACCCCTGGCGCGAGCAGCGTTACTCCTACCAGGAGGACGACGGGGAATCGCCGCCGTAGGGCGTCCGGGACAGTTCCGAATCCGCTGCGCACGGCGTCCCGTACCGTTACGGTGAGTTCCCATGGCCGTACCATCCGTGTTGGATGCGCTCGCCTGCGTTCCCCTTGCGGCCACGTTCGCGGCCACCGTCGCCGGTGGCCTCTCGCTGCACCGCAGGGTCCGCGCGCGGCGCCAGGGGTTCGGGACGCTCGCCGACGAGGCGACGTTCGCGACCCTGCACACCATCTCGCGGGCCTCGCCGTCGCTGCGGTCGGGCCTGACCCGCGACTCGGCCCGCAAGTCCGCGCGCCATCTGCGGATCCTGCTCGGCGCCGAGGCCGTCGCGCTGGTCGCGGCCGACCCGGACGACACCGGCGACCCCGACGGCGGACGCCTGCTGGTGTGGGACGGCGCGGGCGGCGACCGGCACGCGGACGGCGCGCTCGACCACGCGCATCCCGTCCTGGCGACCGGACGGCCCCGGGTGGTCGCCCCCAGCGCGCTGGCGTGCGACGACCCCGACTGCCGCATCCGCGTCGCGATGGTCGCCCCGCTCGCCGTCGACGGACGGGTCGAGGGGACGCTGGCCGCCTACGGGCCGGGGGCGTCCGCCGCCCGGGTGCGGGCCGTCGGCGAGGTCGCGCGCTGGGTGTCCAGCCAGCTGGAGCTGGCCGAGCTCGACTCGTCGCGGGCACGGCTCGCCGAGGCCGAGATGCGGGCGCTGCGGGCGCAGATCTCGCCGCACTTCGTCTACAACTCGCTGACCACGATCGCCTCGTTCGTCCGGACCGACCCCGAGCGCGCCCGCGAGCTGCTGCTCGACTTCGCCGACTTCGCCCGCTACTCGTTCCGCAACCCGCGCGAGTTCACCACGCTGGCCGACGAGCTGCGCTCGATCGACCGCTACCTGCTGCTGGAGCGGGCCAGGTTCGGCGACCGGCTCCAGTTCAGCGTGGAGGTGGCGCCGGAGGTGCTGCCGGTCGCGGTCCCGTTCCTGTCGTTGCAGCCGCTGGTCGAGAACGCCATCCGGCACGGGATGGAGGGCACCCGCGAGTCGTTCCACATCCGGATCGTGGCGCGCGACTCCGGGCCCGAGGCGACGATCAGCGTGGAGGACGACGGCGTCGGCATGGACCCCGAGCGGCTGAGCGAGATCCTCGCCGCCCCCGGCGACCGGCAGGGCCGATTCGGGACGGGACGCGAGCGCCGCGCGAACGGCGCCGGAATCGGCCTGGCGAACGTCGACGAGAGAATGCGGCAGGTCTACGGGGACGAATTCGGGCTGACCGTCGAGACCGCCCCGGGCGAGGGCACCAAGGTCAACCTGCGGGTTCCCAAGTACAGGCCCGGAGTGTTCCCGGACTGACCGCTGCCGGGGCGTGCCGAAACGACACCACGCCTACCTGGCGAAACCGATTGCACACGGGCCGTAATCGAGGCATTGTCCTCGTATGCTGCGCGTTCTGGCCGTCGACGACGAGGTCCCCGCCCTCGAAGAGCTGACCTACCTTCTCCGCGCCGATCCGCGCATCGAGGAGGTGGCCTGCGCCGGCGACGCCCCGTCGGCGCTGCGCGACCTGAGCCGGATGCTGGTGTCCCGCGACCGCCTCGACGCGGTGTTCCTCGACATCCGCATGCCCGGCCTGGACGGTCTCGACTTCACCCGGCTGCTGACCGGGTTCGCCGAGCCGCCCGAGGTGGTCTTCGTGACCGCCCACGACGACTGCGCCGTGACCGCCTACGAGCTCGGCGCGCTCGACTACCTGCTCAAGCCGGTGCGCCCCGAGCGGCTGTCGGAGGCGGTCCGCCGGGTGGACGAGGCGGTGCACCGGGCCGTCCCGCCGGGGGAGGGCACGCCGGGCCCGCCCGACGAGGACGAGATGATCCCGGTCGAGCTCGGCGGCCGCACCCGGCTGGTGTCGCGGCGCGCGGTCACCCATGTGGAGGCCCAGGGCGACTACGTCCGGCTGCACACCGGCGACGGCAGCTACCTGGTCCGGATGCCGCTGGTCGTGCTGGCCCGCCGCTGGGAGGAGGCCGGGTTCATCCGCATCCACCGCAGCACGCTGGTGGCCTCGGCGCACATCAGCGAGCTGCGCTTCGACGGCGGGCGGGCGTCGGTCCAGGTGGGGCAGGAACTGCTGCCGGTGAGCCGCCGCCACACGCGCGAGGTGCGCGACCTGCTCGTCCGGCGGTTCCGCCATGCCGAGCACGCCGACGGTGAGCGGGATGAGTGAGGGGCAGCGGGTGCTGGTGTCCAGCCCCCGTACGCGCCGGGCGCGCGCGGTCGCCGCGCCGGGCCCGGACGCGGGCTGGGATCTGTTGCACGACCTCGACCAGCAGACCGAGCTCGGCACCGTCTACGCGCGCGCCCTGATCCGCGCGCAGCTGCGCACCGCCCTGGTGACCTGCGCGCTGGTGCTGCTCGTCGTGGTCGGGCTGCCGCTGCTGTTCGCGCTGGCGCCGCCGGTGTCGCGGGCGCGGGTGTCCGGCGTCCCGCTGTCGTGGGTGATCCTGATCGGCGGCGTCCAGCCGGTCTGGATCGCCGCCGCGTTCCTGCACGTCCGCCGGGCCGAGCGCACCGAGCGCGAGTTCGTCCGGATGGTGGGCCGGCGGTGATCGTCATGATCGTGGCGATGGCGCTGAGCGCGCTGGTCGCCGCCCTTGGCATGGTCACGATGCTGGGCGCCCGAGGCCGCCGCCGCCCCGGCCCCACCACCTCCGACTTCCTGGTCGCCTCCCGAGGCGTGACCCCGCTGTGGAACGCCTCGGCGATCAGCGGCGAGTACATCTCGGCCGCGGCCTTCCTCGGCACCGCCGGGCTGGTGCTGGCCTACGGCACCGACATGCTCTGGCTGCCGGTCGGCGCCGTCGCCGGCTACGTGCTGCTGCTGGCGTTCGTGACCGCGCCGCTGCGCCGCTCGGGCGCCTACAGCATGTCCGACTTCGCCGAATGGCGGCTGGGCTCGTTCGCCGTCCGGCGGATCGTCACCGCCTGCGTCTGCTTCATCGGCTGGTTCTACCTGCTGCCCCAGTTCCAGGGCGCGGGCGTCACCCTGCGCGTGCTGACCGGCGCGCCCGTCTGGGCGGGGTGGCTGGTCGTCGTCGCCGTGGTGCTGGCGCTGGTGCTGTCGGGCGGCATGCGCAGCATCACCGCCGTCCAGGCCGTGCAGTTCTGGGTCAAGCTGCTGGCCGTGGCGGTCCCGGCGATCGCGCTGCTGGCCGTGTGGCGGCTGGACGACCCCGGCGACCCGGCCGCCGACCGTCCACCGGTGTTCGAGCGCGCGACCACCGTCCAGGTGCACGCCGAGGCGGCCGTCAAGGTCACCGCCGCGACGCCGGTGACCGTCCGGGGACGGCTGGACGGCGTCGACCGCGACGGCACGGAGCTGATGCTCACCGCCGGGCCCCATGTCGTGGGGGAGAAGTCCGAGCTGGTCTTCCCGGCGGGGGCGGGCGTCCCGCACGTCGAGCGGTTGCCGGTGCAGGACGGCGTCACCTGGGCGACCCCCTTCGGGCGGGGCGCGGGCCACGAGCTGTACTCGGCCTACTCGGGGATGATCGGCGTCCTGCTGGGCACCGTGGGTCTGCCGCACATCCTGATGCGCTTCTACACCAACACCTGCGGCCGGGCCGCGCGCCGCACGGCCGCGATGGTGCCGGTGCTGCTGTCGCTGTTCTACGTGTTCCCGGCCCTGTACGGGGCGATGGGACGGCTCTACACGCCCGAGCTCCTCATGACCGGCGACACCGACGCCACGATCCTGATGCTGCCGCAGCGCCTCGTCCCGGGGATGGTGGGCGCGCTGCTCTCGGGGCTGATCGCGGCGGGGGCCTTCGCCGCGTTCATCTCCACGTCCTGCGGCATCGTGGTCGCCATCGCGGGCACCACGTCGCAGAGCCTCCTGCTGCGCGGCGGCATCGGCGCCTTCCGCCTCGGCGCGGTGTTCGCGCTGGCCGTCCCGCTGACCGTCGTCTGGCGCGTCGGCCCCCAGGGGGCGGCGGGGCTGGTCACCCTCGCGCTCACGGTCTCGGCCTGCTCGCTGTGCCCCCTCCTGCTGCTGGGTATCTGGTGGCGCGGCCTGACACCGGCGGGCGCGGGCGCGGGCCTGGTGGTCGGCGGCGGCCTCGCCGTGATCGCGGGCGTCGTGGGCCTGTTCGTGGGGCCCGGGGGAGGGTGGACGGGCGCGATGCTGACCCGTCCCGCGCTGGTCATCGTCCCGGTGGCGTTCGCGGTGATGGTCGCGGTGTCGCTGCTGACCCGCCGCACCGTCCCGCGCCGGGCCGACCGTGCCATGGCCCGCCTGCACCTTCCCGAGGAGATCGTCATCCGCTGACGTGGGAGAATTCCGGCGCCTCCGCCCCGGCTGGACCGTTCCCGTTCCACCCCCGAACCGTTCGTCGCGCCCGGACGACCGCTCGTCGTGTGACTACTCTGCGTACAACGACAACTACACACCGTTCATCGAGGGTCACCCCGTGCCCCTCCCAAGGGGCCTTCCGACCCCTCTAATGTTCTCAGTGGGGCGCGGACGGCGAGTCGAATCGCCGTGCGGTTCCCCGCGAAGACATAACTGGAGATCTGGTGATCGCATGTCGACCACCGGGTCAAGAGTCGCCGGATCCCGTACCGGGGGGGTGGGATCCAGCGACGAGCGATTCGGGCGCTGCTGAACAGTCGGGGGGTTGTTCAGCAGCGCCCGAGTCTTGTTATTTGAAATACAGGCCCACCTACGCTCGCCTGGCGGCTGTGTTTACAGAAACCCCGGCCCACCTACGCTCGCCTGGCGGCTCGCTTCGGTGACCGTGGTTTTGCGATTGCTGCATCGCTTCGCGATCTCGCCGGGGAAGCTTCGCCTTCGGCTCGCTTCCCCGCTCATTAACGCAATCGCGTGCGGGGTCGGGCTCGTTGCGTGGTGAACCCCCGGCAGGTTCACCTTGACCGCCCCGGCTTGTGACTAGTCGCCTCTGAGGCGTTTCAGGGTCTCTATGTCCGCCCGGTGGGGGTCGGGGCTGCGGCCCGGGGTCTCGATGATGAACGGGATGCCCTTGACGACCGGGTGGTCGAGGAGCGCGGCGAAGGGCTTCTCGCCGATGTGGCCGGCGCCGATGTTCTCGTGGTGGTCGCGGGCCGAGGCGCAGGGGTCCTTGGAGTCGTTGGCGTGGATGAGCTTGAGGCGTCCGGCGCCGACGGTGGCGACCAGGGCGTCCATCGTCTCGGCGACGCCGTCGGGCGCGGTGAGGTCGTGGCCCGCGGCGAAGGCGTGGCAGGTGTCGAAGCAGACCCCGAGCCTGGGGTGGTGCCGCAGCTGCTCGAAGAACGGGCCCAGCTGCTCGACGCGCGCGCACAGCATGTTGTTCTGCCCGGCCATCGGCTCCAGGAGCAGGTCGGGGCCGTCGTCGGGGATCTCTTCGAGCAGCGGCAGGACGCTCTCGTGGATCTGGGCCAACGCCTGGTCGTAGGTCTGGGTGACCGACGAGCCGGTGTGGACGACGACGCCGCGCGCGCCGATGGCCCGGCCGCGGCGCAGGGAGTGGCGGACGGTCTCCACGGACTTGGCGAGGGTCTCGGGATTGGGCGAGCCGAAGTTCACCAGATACGGCGCGTGGACGTAGACCGGGACGTCGTCGCGCTCGCGCAGCTTGGCGTCCTCGGCGGGCTTGCCCTCCGGGAGCGCCCACCCGCGCGGGTTGGCCACGAACACCTGGACGGCCTCGGCGCCGATCTGGGCGGCGTACTTCAGCCCCCCGGTGGCCAGGCCCCCGGCCACCGGCACATGGGCCCCCACGGGGCTCTTTGAGAAGGTCATAGGTCTTTCAGCCTAGGCTGGTTCAGCCCCAGATCGTGACCACCGAATCGCGGGCGGCGTTGCCCGCGACCGGGTTCTGGCCGACGACCCGGTTGGTGAGGCGGCTGCCGATCCTGACCTGGAACCCCGATTCCTCCAGGGCCGAGCGCGCGTCGTCGAACGAGCGCCCGATCACCGTCGGGACGGGGATCTGGTCGCCGTCGTCCGAGCCGCTGTCCTTGCAGAAGAAGTCGCCGACCAGGCAGTCCTTCTTGCTGATCACGAGGGTGACGGAGTCTTCGCGGGAGACGCCGGTGCCGGGCTCGGGGTCCTGCGAGAGGACGGTGTTGGGACGGGCCCCGCCGCCGTCCTTCTTGTCGATGTCGACGTTGAGGCCCATGGAGCGCAGCTGGTTGGCGGCGTCGTCGGCGTTGCGGCCGACCAGCGACGGCATCGACATGCCGCTGCTGACGATGAGCTTCACCGGGACGTCGGGGGAGTGCTTCTCGCCCGACGGGGGGTCGGTGCGGGTGATCCTGCCCTTGTCGACGGTCTGGGACGGCTCGCTGCTGGTCGCGCCGGTCGTGAAGCCCTTGTCCTTGAGTGCCTTCTTGGCCTCGTCCTCGGTCTTGCCGGAGACGTCGGGGACGTCCCGGGGAGCGCGGCCCTTGGACGGCGTCAGCGTGACCGTCTCACCCTGGGCGATGCGGGCGCCGGGACCCGGGGCGGAGCGGGCGACGGCGTCCTTGCGGACGCGCTCGCTGAACACCGGTGCCAGCACCCGGACGCTGATGCCGTCGCCCTGGAGCTCCTTGCGGGCGTCGGCGACCCTCATCCCGATGATCTTGTCGGGCACCTTGTCGTACTGCCCGGAGGTCTGCCACCAGACGGCCCAGGCCAGGATCATCGCGGCGACCATGCCGAGGGCGATCAGGACGTACCGGCCGGTGACGACGCCGATGGCGCGGTCGGCGCGGGTGCGCGGCGGCGGTTCGAAGCGGCTGGTGGCCTCGGGTTCGAACATCGCGGTGCGGCCGTCGGTGGGACTGGCGTCCAGCACGGCGGTCGGCCGGTGGACGGCCTGCTCGACCCGCAGGTCGATGTCGGGCGGGAGCGCCGCCCGGACGGTCGCGACCTCGCCCAGCAGGGCGTCGGCGTCGTCCGGACGGCCCGCGGGGTCGCGGCTCATGGCCCGCTGGACGAGCGCGTCGACCTCGGCGGGCAGCCCGGCCACCAGCTCCGAGGGCGGCCGGACGTCCTCGTTGACATGCTTGTAGGCCACCGCGAGCGGCGAGTCGCCCTGGTGCGGCAGCACCCCGGTGAGCAGTTCGAACAACAGGACGCCCGCGGCGTAGACGTCGGAGCGGACGTCGGCGTTGCCCGAGAGCACCTGCTCGGGGGCGAGGTAGCCGACGGTGCCGATGACCATGCCGGTCTTGGTCATCTTGCTGGCGGTCTCGGCCCTGGCCAGCCCGAAGTCGGCGACCTTGACCCGGCCGTCCTCGTGGATCAGGACGTTCTCGGGCTTGACGTCGCGGTGCACGAGCCCGCGCCGGTGGGCGGCGCCGAGCGCCGCCAGGACGGGCTGCAGGACCTCGAGGGCGGCCCCGGGGCCGAGCCTGCCGCGCTCTTCGAGCAGGTCGCGCAGCGTGCGTCCCGGGACGTACTCCATGACCAGGAACACGTGCTCGCCGTCGGTGCGCTGGTCGTAGACGGCCACGACGTTGTGGTGGGACAGCGCGGCGGCGGCCTTGGCCTCGCCGATGAACCGGGCGACGAAGTCGTCGTCGGCGGCCAGGCCGCCGTGCATGACCTTGAGCGCCACGGTGCGGTCGAGCCGGAGATCGAGGGCCACGTAGACCGTCGCCATTCCGCCTCGGGCGACCCGTGACTCAATGCGGTACCGCCCGTCGAGCACCAGCCCCACGAGTGGATCAGTCGCAGTCGCGTCCATCAGTGAGATTTTAGAGGTCAATGGAATCAGATCTCATCAGTCCGGAGTATGAGCGTCGACGGCCCCTCGGCAGGAGATACGCGCGAGGGGCCGGGAACGGCTCAACCGGTGGGGCTCACTTGGCGAGCCCGGCGGGGACGTCCGGCGCCGGGTCGGCCTCGGGCGTGGCGGGCTTGCGGGACGAGCGCGACACCGCCACCCCGACGAGGCAGAGCAGCCCGCCGCCGAGGGTGATCAGGCCGGGGACCTCGTCCAGGAAGGCCCACGACATCAGGACGACCAGCGCCGGGGCCGCGTAGGTGGTGGCGCCCATCTTGCCCGCCGAGGTCCGGGCCAGCGCGTAGGCCCAGGTGGTGAAGGCGATGGCGGTCGGGAAGATCCCGAGGTAGAGCATGTTCAGCGTCGCCGGGACCGAGGCGTCGGGGATCTCCGCGACCAGCGAACCGGCGAACGGGAGGCAGGCCAGCGCGCCGAAGGCGCAGCCGAACGTCGTGGCCTGGAGGGCCGAGGCGTGCCGCAGGACGGGCTTCTGGATCACCACGCCCGCGGCGTAGGCGACGGCCGCGAACAGGCACAGCAGCACCCCGACGACCGACGACTTGCCGTCGCCGGACATCGAGAGGCCCACCACCGCCGCTCCGGCGAACGAGACCCCCATCCCGGCCATGATCCGCGGCGGGAACCCCTCCTTGAGCAGCCAGCCGCCCAGCAGTGCCATCAGGATCGGGCCGACGTTGACCACCAGCGCCGCGGTGCCCGCGTCGACCTTCTGCTCGCCCCAGTTGAGCGCGATCATGTAGAGGCCGAACCAGAGGACGCCGGAGACCGCGATCCCGGGCCAGGCCGCGCGGGGCGGCAGCCCCTCCCGGCGGATCACCAGGATCAGGCCGAGGACGAGCGCGCCCGTCGCCATCCGGCCGAGCGCCAGCGCGCCCGGGCTGTAGTCTTCGCCCGCGCTGCGGATCGACACGAAGGCCGACGCCCACAGGACGACGGTCACCGAGGCGGCCACGACGGCACGCCGGTCCACTGCCTGCTTCATGATTCGCACCCTAGGTTGGGGACATTTCGGTCGGCATCGAACCGAGGAACACCGAGATGCGGCCTGGGGTTGCACCGCAAGTGGCACCCAGTCTGGGGCGGGCGAATGTGCAGGTCCAGCGAGTATTTCTATAGGTGACCGTTTAGCTCTGCTTATTCGGCCCGGCTGATTCCCTCCCAGGGCGAGGACGCCTCGGCGTAGCGGCGCTTGGGAATGCGGCCCGCCAGCCGCGCGAGCCGTCCGGCCTCGACCGCGTGGCGCATGGCGGCGGCCATCCGGGCGGGTGACTGGGCGCGGGTGACGGCGGTGGCCAGCAGCACGGCGTCGCAGCCCAGCTCCATGGCCAGGGCGGCGTCGCTGGCCGTGCCGAGACCGGCGTCCAGGATGACCGGCACCCCGGCCCGCTCGACGATCAGCTCGATGTTGTGCGGGTTGCGGATGCCCAGACCGGAGCCGATCGGCGAGCCCAGCGGCATCACGGCCGCGCAGCCGGCCTGTTCGAGCCGCCGCGCGAGGATCGGGTCGTCGTTGGTGTAGGGCAGGACGGTGAAGCCGTCCTCGACCAGTTGCGCGGCGGCGTCGACCAGCTCGATGGGGTCGGGGAGCAGGGTCCGCTCGTCGGCGATCACCTCAAGCTTCACCCAGGACGTCCCGAGGGCCTCGCGGGCGAGCTTGGCGGTCAGCACGGCCTCGCCGGCGGTGAAGCAGCCAGCGGTGTTGGGCAGCACGCGGATGCCGCCCTCGCGCAGGACGTCCAGCACCGAGCCGCGCGCCGCCGGGTCGACGCGCCGCATCGCGACGGTGGTCAGCTCGGTGCCGGAGGCGGCCAGCGCCTCGGCCAGCACGCTCATGCTCGGCGCCCCGCCGGTCCCCATGATCAGCCGTGAGCCGAACGCCTCGCCCGCGATGACGAGGGGGTCGTCGCTCCCGTTGCGGTCCATGTTCACCCTCCCTGCACGGCGGTCAGCACTTCGAGCCGATCCGCGTCCTTCAGCGTCGTCGCGTCCCAGGCGGACCGCCGGACGACCTCGTCGTTGAGCGCCGCCGCGACCCCGGACGGCGCCGGGGAGACCACCGCCACCGCGTCGGCCACGCTGGCGCCCTCGGGCAGCTCGCGGGGCTCGCCGTTGACGATCACGCGGACGGCTCGGCCTGGCTCTGTCATCGCTGCTCCTCGAAGCGGGCGGGGGTGAAGGGGAGGCCGACGTCGGGGACCGTTCCGTCCAGCAGGACGTCGGTCAGGATGTCGGCGCTGACGGGCGTGAGCAGGATGCCGTTGCGGAAGTGCCCGGTGCCGAGGACGAGCCCGGGCAGCGGGCTCGGGCCCATCACCGGGGCGTTGTCGGGCGAGCCTGGCCGCAGCCCCGCGGAGACCTCGACGAAGTCCAGCTCGGTGATGCCCGGCAGCAGCTCGCGCGCGTCGCGCAGCAGCTCCCACAGCCCGCCCGCGGTGACCTGGGTGTCGAAGCCAAGCTCCTCCTGCGTCGCCCCGAGGACGATCTCCCCGTCGGCGCGCGGCACGAGGTAGATCGAGGAGCCCTGGACGAGCCCCCGGACGCAGCGCCGCAGGAACGGAACCCGGGTGCGCAGCCGGATGACCTGGCCCTTGACAGGGCGGACCGCAGGAACGGCCCCCGGGGGGAGCCCGTCGAGGTCGCCCGACCACGGCCCGGCGGCCAGCAGCACCCGGTCGGCCCGGAGCTCGGTGCCGTCGTCCAGCCGGACGCCGACCGCCGCGTCGCGCTCGACCAGCACGCCCTCGGCCCGCCGCCGCACGAGCCGCGTGCCCCGCTTCTCGGCGGCGGCCAGCAGCGCGGGCGCCAGCCGCCGGGGATCGATCGAGCCGTCTTCGGGGGCCAGCAGCCCGCCCCTGACCCCGGGGGCCAGCATCGGCTCCAGCTCGCGGCACTCGCGTCCGGTCAGCGGCGCGGCCGGGACGCCCAGCGACTCCTGGAACCGGCGCAGGTCGTCGAGATAGCCGAGGTCGCCGGAGTCGAAGGCGACCTGGACGATGCCGTCGGCGCGGTAGGCGGTGTCGAGGCCGGTGAGCTCTTCCAGTTCGGCGACGAACGCGCCGTACCGCTCGCGGGACGCCAGCCCCAGGCGCAGCAGCGGTTCCTCGCCGTAGGTCAGCTCGCTGACCGGATTGAGCATTCCCGCGGCGACGGCCGTGGCCGCGCTCCCGGGTGCCGGGTCGACCAGGGTGACGGCGGCCCCTCGGGCGGCCGCCCGCCAGGCGGTCGCCAGCCCGACGACCCCGGCTCCAACGATCACGATCTCCATGGCGCTCCCTTCGCCGGCATGATCCGGATCAGGTCGTGGCGGTCGGCGACCCGTGCGGCCGGGGAGTGATCTCCCGATTGGCCTCAGTCGCCCTCTCAGCCCGGTCGAACCGGACTCCCGCGCTTTCCTCCACCCAGACTACGACCGCTGGAGCGTTTCTCGACCATCCCGGGCTAATGTGATCGCCCATGGAACGGGTGATCGTCGTGGGCGGCGGGCTGGCGGGCGTGCGCGCCGTCGAGTCCTTGCGGGGCAAGGGGTATCGGGGAGCGCTGACGCTCCTGTCGGCCGAGCGGCATCGCCCCTACGACCGTCCGCCGCTGTCCAAGGCCGTCCTGGCCGGGGAGACCGACGCGACGACCGTCGACGCCGCCTGGGACGAGCTTGGCGTCGATCTCCGGCTCGGCGAGCGCGCGACGTCCCTGCGGCTGGACGGCCGCGGCGGCGCGGTGCGGACCGAGGCGGGCGAGCTGCCCTTCGACGGCCTGGTCATCGCGACCGGAGCGGTGCCGATCACGCTGCCGGGCGACGGGCCCCAGCGCGTGCTGCGCACCATCGACGACTCGCTCGCCCTGCGTGAGCGCCTCACCGAGGGCACCCGCCTGGCGATCGTGGGCGCCGGGTGGATCGGCGCCGAGGTCGCCACCGCCGCCGCCAAGAAGGGCTGCGCGGTAACGGTTGTCGAGGCCGCCGACGCGCCGCTGGCCAACGCGCTCGGCGCGGAGATCGGGTCCCTGACCGCCCCCTGGTACGCCGAGGCGGGCGTCGCGCTGCGCACCGGCGTCAAGGTCGCGTCCGTCGAGGCGGGCGGCCTGGCGCTGGCGGGCGGCGGGTGGCTGGCCGCCGACGAGGTCCTGGTGGGCGTCGGCGTGCGCCCCGAGCTGGCCTGGCTGGACGGCTCCGGCCTCGACCTGGAGCGCGGCGTCGTCACCGACGCCTCGTTCCGCGTCTCGGTGGACGGCACGGTCCGTCCGGACGTCGTGGCCGTGGGCGACTGCGCGGCCTGGTGGTCGCGCCGCTACGGGCGCCGGATGCTCGTCGAGCACTGGGACGCCGCCCTCAACGCCCCCGACGTCGCCGCCGCGACCCTGCTCGGCCAGGACGCCGAGTACGACACGGCGCCCTACTTCTGGTCCGAGCAGTTCGGGCGGATGGTGCAGTACGCCGGGCACCACGCCGAGGCCGAACGGCTCGTGCGCAGGGGCGACCCCGGCGAGGCCCAGTGGACGCTGTGCTGGCTCACCGGCGACCGCCTGGACGCAGTCCTGACGGTCGACCGGCCCAAGGATCTCGTCCAGGCCAAACGCGTCATCGCGGCCGGGACCCCGGTCGACGCGGCGCTTCTCGCCGACCCGGGCGTTCCCCTACGCCAGGCAGTGAAACGCTGAATGGTTTGAGGGGGACGGGGGCGTGGTAGGCAGGTTGACGTGACGCAACTGCACGCAACCGTTGAAAAGACGCTCGACCCCCAGACCGACGGGCTCGTCGGTGAGTGGCTCTCCCTCAAGGAGACGACCGAGCGTCTCGGCATCAAGCAGAACCGGGTCAAGCAGCTGCTCAGCGAGCGCAAGCTGCTGGCGATCCGGCGCGAGGGCCAGCCGATGGTGCCGGCCGAGTTCATCTCCGAGGGCCAGGTCATCAAGGGCCTGCCCGGCACGCTCACGCTGCTCTCGGACGCGGGCTTCGACGACGTGGAGACGCTGCGCTGGCTCTTCACCGCCGACGACACCCTCCCGGGAACGCCCGTGCAGGCCCTCGCCGAGAACCGGGGGACCGAGGTCAGGCGGCGGGCGCAGGCCCTGGCATTCTAGGAGCGTGCCCGGCCACCTCCTCTCCGACCGCGCGGTCGCCCTGCGCGCTCGGCTCAGCCGCTCGCGCCTGTATCTGTGCACCGACGCGCGCGAGCGTCAGGGCGACCTGCCCGAGTTCCTCGACGCGGCGCTCGGGGGCGGGGTCGATGTCGTCCAGCTGCGCCAGAAGGGTCTGGAGGCGCGCCAGGAGCTGGAGTACCTCCGGGTGTTCCGTGCCGCGTGCGAGCGGCACGGGGCGCTGCTGGCCGTCAACGACGGCGCCGACGTCGCCCACGCCGCGCACGCCGACGTCCTGCACCTGGGGCAGGACGACCTTCCGGTCGCGGCCGCGCGGGCCATCGTGGGGGAGGACGTCCTGATCGGGCGCTCCACCCACTCCGGCGACCAGGCCGACGCGGCGGCCGCCGAGCCCGGGGTCGACTACTTCTGCGCGGGCCCGGTCTGGCCGACGCCCACCAAGCCCGGACGCCACGCCCCCGGCCCCGGCCTGCTGCGGCACGTCGCCGGACGGGGCGAGGGACGTCCGTGGTTCGCGATCGGCGGCATCGACCTGGGCAACCTCGACCAGGTGATCGAGGCGGGCGCCACTCGGGTGGTGGTCGTCCGCGCGATCACCGAGGCCGGCGACCCGCGCGAGGCCGCGGCCGAGTTCGCCCGACGTCTGGGGACCCGATGACCGGGTGCCGCCCGTCATGGCCGAGAATGGGGCCATGAACCTCGGACCCGACGACGAGCGGCCGGTCGACCTGACCGACGACGAGATCGAGATCCTGCCGGACCAGACCGGCGACGACACCGACACCGGCTGGGGCGAGTGGCGCGGCGAGTCCGACGACGACGCCCGCCTGATCGAGGACCGCCCGCCGCACTGGTGACCGGGGCACCCCTTCTAGAACAGGATGCCCAGCACGAATCCGGCGGTGATCACTCCGGCCAGCGCGACCATCATGCGCCAGCGGTAGCGGGGGATCTGCTTCGGCCTGGGCTTGGCCGCGGGCAGGACGCCCTCCTTGAGCGCGCGCACGAGCTGGCGCGCGGTCGGACGGGCCGCGGGGTTCTTGTCCAGGCAGCGGGCCGCCAGGTCGCGCAGCGGGCCGTCCAGGTCGCCCAGGTCGGGACGGCGCGTGGTCACCCGGCGCATGACCGCCGCGCTCGACCCCGTCCCGAAGGGCGGCACGCCCGTCGCGGCGTACACCAGCGTCGCGCCCCAGGCGAAGATGTCGGCGGGCGGGCCGACGGGCTCGTCCTCGATCTGCTCGGGCGCCATGTACGCGGGGGTGCCGATCGGGCCGTCGGTGGTGAGCGGGGTCGCGTCGGTCATGCGCGCGATACCGAAGTCGATCACCTTGGCGCCGTCCGGGCCGAGCACGATGTTGCCCGGCTTGAGGTCGCGGTGCACGATGCCCGCCCGGTGGATCTCGGCCAGCGCGGCGGCCGTGCGGATCGCCAGCCTGCGCAGCTGCGCGGGCGTGAGCGGGCCCCGGTCCGCCACGACGTGCTGGAGCGAGGGGCCCTCGACGAACTCGCTGACGATGTAGGGCCGGTCGCCGGTGACGTCGGCGTCCAGCACCTGCGCGGTGTGGCGGCCCGTCACCTGGAGCGCCGCCTCGGCCTCCTTGACGAACCGGCTGCGCGCCCGGGCGCCGCCCGCGCGCAGCAGCTTCACCGTGACCGGGGCGCCCGCGTCGTCGCGGGCGAGGTAGACCACGCCCTGGCCGCCCTCGCCGAGCCGGGCCACGAGCGTGTAGGCGCCGATGCGGCGCGGGTCGTCCGGCACCAGGGGCAGCTCGTCGCGTTCAGGGCGTGCCTGGGCCGTACGCGGGGGAGGGGACGTCGTCCCCCCTCGGGAGGGATCGTGCGGCACTGAGGGCTCCGACTGCGGGGGATCGGACGAAGATGTCCCCTTTTTACCGCGTGCGCGCTCGCGGCGGGGGAGGAACGGTGATCTTTTACTCTCCGCGCGCGTTCGATGTCAGCAGGTGGCGGACCCCCTCGCGAAGGAGCCGGTCTGCGCGGCGTCGCGGGACGAGCCTCCGACCGTCACCTTGTAGCACCCGGGGGCGACCTTCCAGGTGCTCGCCTCCTCGTCCCAGTAGGACAGGGAACGGGAGGTCAGCGGGAAGGTGACCTGGCCGCTCTGGCCGGGGGCCAGAGTGAGCTTCTGGTATCCCTTGAGCTGCCGGGGCGGCTGGGGAACGGCCGTGGACGGCAGGCCGAGGTAGAGCTGCGGCACGGCCACCCCGGGGCGCGAGCCGGTGTTGGTCACGGTGACCCGTACCGCTTCCGGGCCGACGTCCAGCCCGCTGTAGGCGAAGGTCGTGTACGACAGCCCGTGCCCGAACGGGAACTGGGGCGCGATCTTCTTGGCGTCGTAGTGCCGGTACCCGATGAAGACGCCCTCGGAGAACGTCACGGTCTTGTTCACCCCGGGGTACTGCTCGGGGTTGCCCGCCGTGGGCGCGTCGGCCTCGGCGACGGGGAACGACACCGGCAGGCGCCCTCCCGGGTCGACGTCGCCGTAGAGCACGCGGGCGAGTGCCGTCCCGGCCCGCTGGCCGGGGTACCAGGCGGCGACGATGCCCGCGACCTGACCGGCCCACGGGGTCAGCACGGGCCCGCCCGTCTCCAGGACCACGATCGTCTTGGGGTTGGCCTTGGCCACTTCGGAGATGAGCGCGTCCTGGTCGCCGCGCCACGGGTCGCCGCACCGCAGTGTCAGGCACGACTTGTCGAAGAACTCGCCCTGCGAGTCGGTGGCGAAGACGATCGCGACGTCCGCCTCGCGCGCCGCCTGCGCGGCCCGGCCCCGGTCGCCGCCGTCGTGGTAGGTGACCTTCGTGGCCGATCCGGCCCGCCGGGTGATGCCGTCGCGCGGGGTGACGTGGGTGAACGGCTCGACACTGGCCGAGCCGCTGCCGCTCGGCACCGCCTCGGCGCCCCGCCCGATCAGCGCGATCGAGCCGGGGGAGCGCAGCGGCAGCGCGCCGCCCTGGTTGCGCAGCAGCGTCATGCCGCCCTCGGCGATCCGCTGCGCCTCGGCCTCGCTCGCCGAGCGGTCGATCCCGGTGAGGTCGTTGGGGTACTCGGCCCGGTCGAACACCCCGAACGCGAACATCGTGCGCAGGATCGCCCGGGTGTGGCCGTCGACGGTCGCCTGCGCGACCCTGTTCTGTTCGACGGCCCGCTTGAGCAGGAAGGCGTTGTACTTCATCCCGACCGGCAGCTCCATGTCCAGGCCGCCGTTGGCCGCGTCCACCTCGTCGCGCACGGCGGTGTGGTCGGACGCGACGAACCCGTCGAAGCCCCACTCGCCCTTGAGGATCTCGTTGAGGACGGTGCCGTCCTGGCAGGCCCAGCGCCCGTTGAGCCTGCCGAACCCGCACATGACCGTGGCGGCGCGGCCGTCCTTGACGGCCGACTCGAACGGCACCAGGTAGATCTCGCGCAGCGTGCGCCGCGCCACCTTCATGTCGAGTTCGAGCCGGTCGGTCTCCTGCGCGTAGGCGGCCAGGTGCTTCACCGAGCTCATCACGCCCTGGTCCTGCGCGCCGCGCACCCACGGTGCCGCCAGGCTCGCCGACAGGTAGGGGTCCTCGCCGAAGCCCTCGAACGTCCGCCCGTTGCGCGGGGTGCGCAGGACGTCCACGGTCGGGCCGAACACCACGTCGTTCCCCCGGTGGCGGGCCTCCCAGCCCACGACCGAGCCGTACCGTTGCGCGGCCTGGGGGTCGAATCCGGCCGCGAGGGCGATCGGGGCGGGCAGCGCCGTCGCCTTGCCCTGCCGGACCCCGGCCGGGCCGTCGGCCATGTAGAGCGCCGGAATGCCCAGGCGGGGGATGCCCCAGTTGGTGTCGGCGTGGGCGTTCTCGCTGAACCCGCCGAGCGGCCCGCCGAACGGGTCGTCGGACGACAGGATCGCGATCTTCTCGTCGGCGGTCATCGCGGCGACCAGCAGCCGCGCCCGCTCGTCGGCGGGCAGGCCGGTCCGGCACCAGGGGCGCTCGGCCGGGTCGCCGCAGCGGCCCGCCGCGGCCCGTCCGGCCCCCGTGGGGACGGTGGCCAGCGCCAGCGCGGATATGAGCACCCCCGCAGCGCACATCCAGCGTCGCGGCGCACGCATCAGGCGTCCTTCTCGGGCTGGACGCGCAGGGCGTTCAGCGCGAAGGCGACCATGTGGTAGTGGCCGACGACGAAGATCAGTTCGATCAGCTCCCGCTCCCCGAACCGCCGCGACAGGACGTCCCAGGTCGCGTCGCCCAGCGTGCCGGTGTCGTGCAGCTCGTCGGCGGCGGTGAGGACGGCGCGGTCGTCGTCCGTCCACGGGTGGTCGCCGGTGGGCAGCCGCAGCGCGGCGATCTCGACCTCGGACAGCCCCGCCTCCAGTCCCAGCCGCCGGTGGTGGTGCCACTCGTACTCGCTGGAGCGGTGGTGCGCGACGCGCAGGATGAGCAGCTCCCGGGTGCGGGCGTCGAGCGTCCCCTTGGAGAGCAGCATCGAGCCCAGGCCGATCCACGCGTGCAGCAGGTCGGGATGGCGTCCCAGGGTGGTGAAGATGTTCAGCGGGCCGGTCGTGGCGGCGATGACCTTCAGGACGTCGTCCCACTCGGCCTCGGGCAGCGGGCTCAGGCGCGGTGTGTCCGGCGGGTCGGGACTCTCGGCTGGCATGCCGACATTTGTGCCACCATTTGGTGGGACGGTGCTACCCCGGCGACCCGTTTTGGCCACATCCTGCCACTCGGCGGGAAGCGGGCTCAGACGCTCCGGGCGGTCGCGGCGATGGTCAGCTCGCTGAGCGCGTGCCGGGCGTCCTCGGTGATCGGGGCGGCCTCCAGAGCCTCCTGCGCCCGCTCGGCATAGCGGTCGATCATCGCCTCGCAGGCGGCCAGGCCGCCGGTCGTCTCGATGATCTCGCGCAGGGCGTCCACGTCGGCGGTGGTCAGGTCGCGGTCGCCAAGCCTGCTCTCGAGCAGCGCGGCCTCGGCCGGGCCCGCGCCCTCGGCGGTGAGCGCGACCAGGACGGTCCGCTTGCCCTCGCGCAGGTCGTCCCCGGCGGGCTTGCCGGTCTCGGCCGGGTCGCCGAAGACGCCGAGGACGTCGTCGCGCAGCTGGAACGCGATGCCGAGCGGCAGCCCGTACCCGCTCAGCGCCCGGGTGACCTCGGCGGGCGCTCCCGCCAGGGCCGCGCCGAGGTGCAGCGGGCGCTCGATGGTGTACTTGGCCGACTTGTACTCCACCACCCGCAGGGCGGTCTCGACGGTGCTGCGGCCCCGGGCGCCCTCCAGCATGTCGAGGTACTGGCCGGACATGACCTCGGTGCGCATGACGTTGTAGACCGGACGCCCTCGGGCGAGGCTGTCACGGTCCAGTTCGCTCCGCTCGTACATCTCGCCCGACCAGGCCAGGCACAGGTCGCCGAGCAGGATCGCCGCGCCCTCGCCGAACGGCCCGGCCGCGCCGGGCCAGCCGTTCTCCCGCGCCATCGCCTCGAACCTGCGGTGCGCCGACGGCCGGCCGCGCCGGGTGTCGCTCGCGTCCATCACATCGTCGTGGATCAGCGCGCTGGCCTGGAGCATCTCCAGCGAGGCGGCCGCGTTCACGATGCCGGGACGGTCGTCGCCCCCCGCGCCGCGCCAGCCCCAGTAGCAGAACGCCGGCCGCAGCCGCTTGCCGCCGGAGATCAGGACGTCCAGGGCGCTCAGCATGGGCGCCAGATCGTCGCTGACGGCCAGCAGCGCGGGGCGCTGGCTGTCGACGAACGCCAGCAGCGCCTCGTCGACCTCCTTGCGGATGCGGCTCGTGGGCATGCGGTGATCGTATCCATGCGTTCGGGCACTTTCGCCCGGCGAAAGGGGAGTGTTTGGTGGGAAATCTCCGCGTTACGCCGTGGTATGGCTCACACCGGAAGGCCCCGGAGCGCCCGACCGGGCCACCGGCACCCCGAGCAGGACGGACGGCACTACGCTTGGAGGATGCGACATGAGCGCCCAGACCGAGCCCCCACCATCCGTGAGCTGCTCGCCGCCGGCGGCAAGTCCTTCTCCTTCGAGTTCTTCCCGCCCAAGACGGACAAGGGCGTCCGCAACCTCTGGCGCGCGATCCGCGAGCTGGAGGCGCTCAACCCGACCTTCGTGTCGGTCACCTACGGCGCGGGCGGCGGCACCCGCGACACCACCGTCGACATCGTCGAGCGGATCGCCACCGAGACCACGCTCACCCCGGTGGCGCACTTCACCGCCGTCAACCACTCCCAGGCCGAGCTGCGGCACCTGATCGGCCGGTTCGCCGCCGCGGGCGTCCGCAACATCCTCGCCCTGCGCGGCGACCCGCCCGGCGACCCGATGGGGGAGTGGGTCAAGCACCCCGAGGGCGTCGAGTACGCCGCCGAGCTGGTCAAGCTGATCCGCTCCTACGGCGACTTCTGCGTCGGCGTCGCGGCCTTCCCCTACAAGCACCCGCGCTCGGCCGACATCGAGAGCGACACCCGCTACTTCGTCGACAAGTGCCGGGCCGGCGCCGACTACGCGATCACCCAGATGTTCTTCCGCGCCGACGACTACTTCCGCCTGCGCGACCGCGTGACGGCGCAGGGCTGCGACGTCCCGATCATCCCGGGCATCATGCCGGTCACCCAGCTCAGCACCATCGAGCGGTCCGAGCAGCTGTCGGGGGCGCCCTTCCCGCCCGAGGTCCGCGCGCGGTTCGAGGCCGTCGGCGACGACCCCGAGGCCGTCCGGCGGCTGGGCATCGAGCACGCCGCCGAGCTCTGCCGCGAGCTGCTCGACCAGGACGCGCCCGGCATCCACTTCATCACCTTCAACAAGTCGACCGCGACGCGCGAGGTCTACGACCTGCTCGGCGCGGCCTCATTCGAGGCCAGGGGCAACGCCGCCCCCATGACGGCGTAACGGGGCCCGCCCCCGGGGAACTCGAAGTCGGTGAGCAGATCGACCATGCCCACCGACCGGTAGAGGCGCCTGGCGGGGGTGTCGGAGCCGCCGTCCAGCGTCGAGAGCACCACCGTCCGCTCGGGCCTGCCCTCGCACAGCCCGGTGAGCAGCCGCCTGCCCACGCCGCGTCCCTGGTACCCCGGGTGCACGTGCAGCTCGGCGACCTCGAACGGCTCGTCCAGCCAGGTCGCGGCGTGCTCGTCCCCGCCGAGCCCGACCAGCGCCCGGTGGACGATGTCGTGCCACCATTGGCCGCGCTCGCCCTGGAACCCGTAGGCGAAGCCCCGGATCGCGGCGCCGCCCGGCAGCAGACCCGGACGCTCGGCGACCAGCGCGCGGAACCGCGGATACGCCGAGTGGCGCTCCATGATCGTGTGCCGTCCCGGCAGCTGGTCGGCTGGGGGCCGCATGGCCGCCGCGTAGACGTCGAGCATCGCGGGCAGACGCCGCCGGAAAGCGCGCTCGTCGAGTTCGCGCAGCTTGGCTTCCCTCACGCGTCGAGGCTAGACCGTGGCGGCGGTGGCGCGGGACGCCGCACCGGCGTGGCGATCGGCATCGGGCTCAGGCCCGCGACATCGTGCGCTGGGTGGCCGACAGGCGGTCGTAGATGTCCCAGAGGATCGTGTCGGCCGCCTTCTGCAGGGCTCCCCGATTGGTGTCGAGCTGGCCGCCCCACTGGCGCGCCTCGGGGCCGAGCCAAGCGTCCGAGCCGCGCGCGGTCTTGATCGCCGGGTCGAGCGCCGTGCGCAGCCGGGTGATGCTGCCGTAGGCGTCGGCATAGGCCTGGTAGAGCTCCCGGTAGGCCGGGTTGGGCTTCTCGGTGGGCGGAAGTTGTGTCGCGGCGGCCTCGTCCAGGGGCGGCGGGAGGCTGCCGGGCGGCGGCGGAGCGGCCATCGGGTCTCCTAGGTGGGGCTGGGCTGACGCAGGCCCAGCCTGTTCAAGGCCTCCCGGGTCTTCCGGCTCATGTTCGCGCCGGTCAGAACCTGGACGGCGACGGGATGGACCCCGGTGCGCTCGGCCTCGGCCAGGAACGCCCGCAGCCACCGCACGTCCATCGTCAGGTGGTAGCTGGCCGTGCCGAGCGACTCCTGGACGGCCTTCAGCCTGGCCTTGTCACCCTGCGCGGCCTTGAGCAGCGCCGCCGCCGACCCGGGACCGAGCCGCTCGTGCAGCGTCTCGGTGTAATCGGGGTCGTCGGCGTTGGCCTTCAGGTGCTTCCAGACCGAGTCGGGCACCGGCTTGCCGCCCTTGACCGCGGTCGCGACCGCCAGGGCGTCGGCACGGGCGGCCTTGGCCGCGGCCTGCCGGGTGGGGAAGTTGCCCAGATCGCCGCCCGCGCCATTCGGGGGCGTCGGCCTGATCGGCCTCGGCGGCGTCACGGGGGCGGGGGCGTCCGAGGGGCCCTTGCCCGGGCCTCCCGAAGGGCCCGGATCGGGCGACGGGACGGGCGGGGGAGTGACACCGCCACCCTGGTCGGGATGCGTGATCGCGAAGTTGTAGCGGCGGGTCAGCATGCCGAGCTGGTCGGCCGCCCACTGCGCGACCTGGTCGGCCTGCCGGTACCCGGTGGCCGACACCCCGGGTGGCGGACGGTGCGTGTTCAGCCAGCCCTTGATCGCCGTGTTGGCGTCCTGGACCTGCTTGATCAGCTGGTTGAGCGCGGGCGGGTCGATCCCCCGGAACTCCGCGTCGCGCGCGGCCGGGCCGGTGCGCATCTGCCCCGTCATCGCCCCTCCGTCCTTGGTCGGTTCCCCAGAATCACACCCGCGTCACTCGCTGTCGAGGGCCCTGCCGACCGATTCGGCGTCGCGCGCGACGACCGCGCGCCCGTCGTCGGTCACCACGATCGGCCGCTGGATCAGCACCGGGTTGGCCGCCATGACCTCGATCCAGCGGGCCCGGTCGCGCTCCAGGTTCTTCAGGTCGAGCTCCTTGGCGACGGCCTCGGTCATCCGGGCCACCTCCCACGGCTCGGCGCCGATCTTGGTGAGGACCGCGTCGAGCTCGGCCGCCGTCGGCGGGTCGTCCAGGTAGCGGCGCTCGGTGTAGGCGACGCCCGCCTCGTCCAGGGCCGCCTTGGCCGTGCGGCTCTTCGAGCAGCGCGGGTTGTGCCAGATCTCCATCTATTCCCCCACTTCCGCGGCGGTGCCGCCGGTGATGCGCAGCAACTCCTCGAACGAGGTGGGGAAGACGGTGTGCACGTGCCCGCCCGCCGCCCAGACCTCGTCGTACTTTTCCAGCCAGACATCAACGAGGGTACGGATCGGCGCGGGGTGCCCCACGGGAGCGACACCCCCGATCGCCTGGCCCGTCGACTGCCGGACGAACTCCGGCGACGCCCGCCTGACCTTCGCCGCGCCGACCAGCGCGGCGACCCGGGCGGTGTCGACCCGGTGCGCGCCGCTGGTGAGCACCAGCAGCGCCACCCCGTCGGCGTCGAAGATCAGGCTGTTGGCGATCGCCCCGACCTCGCAGCCGAGCTGATCGGCCGCCGCCTGCGCCGTCGGCGCGGGCTCGGGCAGCTCCACGACCTCGCCGTTCGCGCCCTTCGCGCGCAGATCATTTGTGACCCGATCGACATTGGGATGCATGAACAAGCACCCTAAAGTGTTCTGATCGGGTGGCGGGGACAAAGGATGCGTATGAGCGTGCGAAGGCGGACGAGCGCGGCGGCGGCCCTGCTCGCGGGTGGTGCCGTCCTGGTGGCGGGTTGCTCTGGGGACGAGTCCGACGCCGGCGCCGCGGGCGCCGAGGCCACGCCTTCGGCGTCGCCCACGTCCAGTTCCCCGGCGCCCACGCCCAAGCCGCCGCGGCCCAAACTCAAGGCGGGCGCCAAGGGCGAGCCCGTCCGCGAACTCCAGCGCCGCCTCGCCGAGCTGCATTACGCCCCGGGCAAGCCCGATGGGAAGTACGGCCTGACCACCCAGATGGCCGTGTGGGCGTTCCAGAAGGTCAACCGGCTCAAGGTCACCAGCACCGTGAGCAAGAAGACCTGGGACGCTCTGGACGCCCCCAAGGAGCCCCAGCCCATGGCCAAGAAGGGGCGCGAGGCCGACCGGGTGGACGTCGACCTGCGCCGCCAGTACCTCGTCCTCTACAAGGGCGGCAAGCCCGAGCTGATCACGCACATCTCCTCGGGCTCGGGCGAGTACTACTGCGCCAAGGACCGCGGTGCCAAGGTCGCCCGCTGCCGCTACGCCACCACCAGCACCGGCGACTTCCGGACCGGTCGCCGCGCGTCCGGCTGGGAGGTCTCACCGCTGGGACGGCTCTACAACCCCATCTACTTCAACGGGGGCATCGCCTTCCACGGCGCGCTCGACGTGCCGCGCTACCCCGCGTCCCACGGGTGCGTGCGGCTCCCGATGCACGTCGCCGAAGACTTCCCCAAGCTCCTCGGCACCAACGTGCCGGTGCACCTGCGCCGGCCCTAGATGCGGGTGACCACCTCGTCCACGATCCCGTAATCCCGGGCCTCCTCGGCGGTGAAGAACCGGTCGCGGTCCGAATCGGCCTCGATGCGCTCGACGGTCTGCCCCGTATGGAACGCGATCCGCTCCTGCATCCGGCGCTTGGTGAACAGCATGTTCTCCGTCTGGATCCTGATGTCGGACGCGGTCCCCCCGATACCACCGGACGGCTGGTGCATCAGGATCCGCGCATGAGGCAGTGCGTAGCGCTTCCCGGGGGCACCGGCGCACAGCAGGAACTGCCCCATGGACGCGGTGAACCCCAGCGACAGCGTGGCCACGTCATTCGGGACGTACTGCATCACGTCGTAGATGGCCATCCCGGCGGTGACGGAGCCCCCGGGTGAGTTGATGTAAAGGTGGATGTCCCGCGTGCGGTCCTCGGCCGACAGCAGGAGGATCTCGCCGCAGAGCCGGTTGGCGATGGCGTCGTCCACCTCCTGCCCGAGGAACACCACGCGCTCGCGCAGCAGCCGCTGGAACACCGCTTCGGTCGTCGGCGCAAGGGCCGTGTCGGTCGTCATGCGCTCAGGAAAGCCGCAGCTCAGCCGGGCGTCCAACAAGTACTCGGCCCCCTTTGACAAGCACCGGTTGTCAATCGGATCCTGACGCCATGACCGTCGACGTCCCGGGCGTGCGCGCCTTCCTGGCCGTGGCCGAGGAGATGCACTTCGGACGCGCCGCCCAGCGCCTGTTCCTCACCCAGCAGGCGCTCTCCCGGCGCGTGAGAAGGCTCGAAGAAGCCCTGGCCACGCCCCTTTTCGACCGGACCACCCGCCGCGTCGAGCTGACCGCCGCGGGTCGCCGATTCCTCCCCCTGGCCCGCGAGGCCCTCGCCGCGTTCGACAGCGCGGTCGAGGCCGTCCGCGACGATCCCGGCCGCCTGCGCGTCGACGTCTTCGACGAGCGGTTCAGCCCTCGGCGTATCCTCCGCGACCTCATCGACGCCGATCCGGACCTGCGGATCGAGCCCGGCATGCGCCAGGGCCTCGCCCTCGCGCTGCCCGCCGTCCGCTCCCGCGAGATCGACGCCGCCTTCGGCCAGGTGCACGACCTGCCCGGGCCCTGGCCGTCCGAACTCGCGCACCGCCTCGTCCACCTGGAACCCATGGCCGCCTTCGTAGGCCGCGACCATCCCCTCGCCGGGGTCACCCGTATGCGTCCAGCCGACCTCCCGGGGATCTCCATGCCCGACCCCGGGGGCGCCACCGAAGCGCGCGCGTTCCTGACCCGCATCGCCCGCCACTTCGAGGTCCCGATCCGCTTCATCGAGCCCGCCATGGGCCTCAGCCACTACGCCGAACTGATCAACCGCGACCAAGAGAACGTCGCCCTGGGCGAAGCGAGCGTCGAGCTGACCCCCGAAGCGGCCGTCCACCGAATCCGCCTGACCGACCCGACACCCCTCGCCCCCTGGTCCGTCGTCTGGCACCGCCACAACACCAAACCCCAACTCCAGCGCCTCCTCCGAGCCCTCCCCACAGCCCGCATCCCGTCCCTGGGCCACTGGCTCCCGCCCGAGTACCGCTGACTGTCAGACCCACCTGCTCTCATAGGGATGACCTGGGCTTACTCGTCAAGATCGCAGAGCGTGGCAACACGCGTTCGAACGTATTGACGAATCATCACGGGCCCTGTTTACTGTGAATGCGTCGAACTTATGTTCGAGGTGGTGCGGGACTCGCGGCTCGCACCTGGGCGGCGTCCCCCGCCGGAATCGGCGGGGGACGACGGCCGGGCGGAGTGAGGGGAAGCTCTCCGCCCGGCCGGCGCCCGAGCCGGAAGGAGGCAGTCATGTCCGGAACGATGACCGCACGAGGTGTGCACTCCGCCGCCCAGTTCGGCGCGGCCACCCCCCGACCCCGTCCGCTTCCTGCGCCACGGCCCGCCCACACGGCCGTCGGGCAGCTCCACGCGGCCCGCATGGGCCTGGCCGAGGCCGCCGAGGCGACCTCGCCGGCCGTCCGCTACGTCTGCGCCCACCTGGCCGCCCTGCGCGCCGCCGCGGCCGTCCTGGCCACCAAGGAACCCCTGGAGACGCACCGCCGGGGCCGTCCCCGCAGCGTCTGGGTCCTGCTCCCCGAAGCCGAGCCCGCCCTGCGCGAATGGGCCGCCTTCTTCGCCGCCGGCGCCGACAAGCGCGCCGCCGCCGAGGCCGGCCTCCCCCGAGCCGTCGCCCCCCACGAGGCCGACGACCTCCTCCACGACGCCGAGGTCTTCGTCTCCCTGGTAGAAGACACCCTCGGCGTCCCAGGCCAGCCCACCCTCCCCATCCCCGAAGCCAGCTAAGCCACAAGCGGCCCGCTCCTCCCCCTGAGGCGGCCCGCATCCCAGACCGGGGCCGTCGCAAGGCCACCCTCAAAGCCAAGCGACGGCCCCGGCCTCCCCAACCAACCCCCCTCCCCACCCCCACATCGCCCCACCCACATCCCACAAGCCACACACAGCCCCACCCCCCGCCCCCGCGCCCTGCGTCCAGGCCCCGCGCCCACGCCCCGTGTCCACCCCGCGCGCTCACCCCGCGCGTCCACCCCGCGCGCTCATGCCGCGCGCTCATGCCGCGCGCTCATGCCGCGCGTCCACGCCCCGCGTCCACGCCCCGCGTCCACGCCCCGCGCTCACGCCAGGCGTCCACATCGCGTGCTCACGCCATGCGTCCACGCGGCGCGTCCACACCGCGCGCTCACCCCGCGCGCTCACGCCGTGCGTCCACGCTGTGCGTCCACGCTGTGCGTCCACGCTGTGCGTCCACGCTGTGCGTCCACGCTGTGCGTCCACGCTGTGCGTCCACGCTGTGCGTCCACGCTGTGCGTCCACGCTGTGCGTCCACGCTGTGCGTCCACGCTGTGCGTCCACGCTGTGCGTCCACGCTGTGCGTCCACGCTGTGCGTCCACGCTGTGCGTCCACGCGCCGCGTCCACGCCCCGCGTCCACATCGCGTGCTCACGCCATGCGTCCACGCGGCGTGCTCACCCCGCGTGCTCACCCCGCGCGCTCATCCCGCGCGCTCATCCCGCGCGCTCATCCCGCGCGCTCATCCCGCGCGCTCATCCCGCGCGCTCATCCCGCGCGCTCATCCCGCGCGCTCATCCCGCGTGTCCACCCCGCGCGCTCATGCCGTGGGCTCATGCCGCGCGTCCACGCCGCGCGTCCACGCCGCGCGTCCACGCGCCGCGTCCACATCGCGTGCTCACCCCACGCGTCCACGCCCCGGGTCCACGCCGCGCAGCCACGTGGCGCGTCCACGTGGCGCGTCCACGTGGCGCGTCCACGTGGCGCGTCCACGCCAGGCGCCCACATCGCGTGCTCACGTCGTGCGTTCACGTTGCGCGTTCACGCCGGGCGTTCACATCACGCGTTCACATCACGCATTCGTGGCGCGTGTTCACGTTGCGTGTCCGTGCCGTGCGTTCAGGGCGCGTGTTGCTTCGCGTGAGTTGCCTCGAGTTGTGGGCAGGGGCGAAGCCTGTGGACGGGATTGCGGCGCGCTTTTTGGGGCTTGTGGTGCGGTTGGCGGCCCGGGTGGGGTTGCGTTGGGGTGGGGGTTGAGAATGTTTGGGTGGTGGATGTGGGGGGTGGGCGGTGGCTGGTGGGGCTGCTGGCGTTTTTGGGGGTTATGGGTTACTCGCTTTCTGTGGCGGTGGTTACGCCTGCGTTGCCGTTGTTGCAGGAGGGGTTGGGGACGTCGGCGGCGGGGGCGGCTTGGGCGTTGACGGCCATGACGTTGTCGGCGGCGGTTTCCACGCCGGTGATCGGGCGGTTGGGGGATCAGTTCGGGCCTCGGCGGGTGTTGATGGTGGTGCTGGCCGTCGCGGTGGTGGGGATGGTCGTGGCCGCGTTGGCGGGGTCGTTGGCGGTCATGGTGGTCGGGCGGGTGCTCAGCGGGATCGGGGGCGGGGTTTTTCCGCTGGCGTACACGATCATTCGGGACGTCTTTCCGCCTGAGCGGCTGGCTTCGGCGGTGGGGTTGATGTCGTCGATGCTCGGGCTCGGTGGGGCGGTGTCGTGGTGTATCGCGGGGCCGATCATTGATCATTTGGGGTGGCGGTGGCTGCTCTGGGTGCCGGTGGCGGGGCTGGTGCCGGGCATGGTGGCGGCTTGGTGGATCGTTCCACGGTCGGCGGTGCGGACGCGGGTGCGGATCGACTGGTGGGGGGCCGCGCTTTTCGCGGGGTGGCTGGTCGCCGCCTTGACCGCGTTGACGCAGGGGATGGATTGGGGGTGGCGGTCGCCTGGGGTGCTCGGGTTGCTGGGGCTTGCTGTTGTTCTGGCGGGTTTGTGGTTGTGGGTTGAGGGACGGGTTGAGGCGCCGCTGGTCGATCTTCGGGTGATGCGGCGGCGGGGAGTTTGGACGGCCAACGCGGCTTCGTTGCTGGCCGGGTACGCGCTCATGGCGGGTGGCGTTTTGTTTCCGTTGTTGGTGCAGCTGCCTGAGAGCACGGGGTTCGGGTTTGGGGGGAGTGCCACTCAGGCCGCGTTGTTGCAGCTTCCGGCGAGTATCGGGATGACGGTGGCGGGGATGGCCGCGGGGCTTCTGGATCGTCGGGTCGGGTCGCGGGTGGTGTTGATGGCGGGGGGCGTCCTTACGGGGGCGGGATATGCCTTCGTGGCCTTTCAGCATGAGGACATGTGGCAGTTGTATGTGGGCGGCATCGCGCGGGGGGTGGGGTTGGGGTTCGCGTATGCGGCGGTGGCCAATCTGGTGGTCGCGGAGGTTCCCGTGGGGGAGACGGGGGTCGCGACGGGGATCAACACGCTCATCCGGACGGTGGGCGCCTCGCTCGGGACGCAGGTCAGCGCGGTGATCGTGGTCGGCGTGCCGGGGGAGGGCGGGTTCGTGGCCGGGTTCGCCGTCAGCGCGGTGGTGATGGCGGTCGCGCTGGTTCTGGCCATGATCGCGCCTCGGCGGCGGAGGGTTTCTATGCTGGGCCAATGGTCCCCCGACTCCGTGTCGCGGATGTAGCGCTCGCGCTTGTGGCTGTGGCGGTCACCGTCCCGGGGTGGCTGAGGGCGCCCGATCAGGTCGTTTCCAAGTCGGTCCTCGACTGGACGCTGGTCGCCACTGTTTGCGCGACGCTTCTTTTCTGGCGCGCCCATCCGGTGGCCGCCTGCGCTTACGCGCTGGTGGCGACCGGGGTCTTCTACGTGATCAGTCCCATCGACGGGCCGCTGATCGTGGTGGTGCTGCTGGGGGTCTATCGGGTGGCGGCGTCCGGGCGGCTTCTGGTGGCCGTCCTGCTCGGGGTTTTGATCGTTGTCGCGGGCGGGGTGGCGTCGCTGGCCGGGAGCGACGACATCAACGGGGTGGCGCTGCTCATGATGGCCGGGTGGGTGGTGGCGCTGGTCGCGCTCGGGTTCGTCCGGTGGACGCGGCAGGAGGCGCTGCGGGCCGCCGTCGAGCGGGCCGAGGAGCGGGCGCTGCGGCGGGCCACGGAGGAGCGGCTGCGGATCGCGCGGGAGTTGCACGATGTGGTCGGGCACCATCTGTCCATGATCAACGTTCAGGCGGGGACGGCCCTGCACCGGTTCGAGCGGCATCCCGAGCGGGCCGAGGCGGCGCTCGGGGTGATCAAGGAGGCCAGCCGCGACACGCTGCGGGAGCTGCGCTCGACGCTGGGCGTGCTGCGGCAGGTCGACGACGCCGCCCCGATGGGCGGTCTGGAGCGCCTGGACGAGCTCGTCCGCTATGCCGAGCTGGCGGGGCTGCGGGTCTCGGCCGAGGTCGTGGGGGAGGCCCGGCGGCTGCGGGCGGACGTGGACCTCGCCGCGTACCGGATCCTTCAGGAGTCGATCACGAACGTGACGCGGCACGCCGCCGCCGGGCAGGTGCGGCTCCGCGTCACCTACGGGACGTCCGACCTGAGGCTGGAGGTCGAGGACGACGGGAAGGGCTCCCCGGGCGCCGCTGGCACCGGCATACGGGGGATGAGTGAACGTGCGCGTGCCCTGGGCGGGGATCTGGCCGCTGGACCTCTGCGGGACGGTGGCTTCAGGGTGCGGGCCCGGTTGCCTTACGGGGAGTCGGGATGATCCGCGTTCTGCTGGCCGATGACCAGCATCTGGTTCGTGCGGGGTTCTCCTCGCTGCTGGACGACGAGGACGACATCGACGTGGTCGGCGAGGCGGCCGACGGGGAGGCGGCGCTGGCGGCGGCACGTGATCTTCGTCCCGATGTGGTGCTCATGGACATCCGCATGCCGCGGGCCGACGGGCTGGGGGCCACGCGGGCCATCTGTGGCGACCAGCGGCTCGCGGAGGTGCGGGTGGTCATCCTGACCACCTACGACCTCGATGAGCACGTCTACGGTGCGCTCAGGGCCGGGGCGGCCGGGTTCCTGGTCAAGGACACCGAGCCGGACGAGCTGGTCCGCGCCGTGCGGGTCGTCGCGCGGGGTGACGCGCTGATCAGTCCGGCGATCACCCGGCGGCTGATCGCCGAGTACGCGAACCGGTCGCCGCGCCCGGAGCCCGATCCGCGGCTGACGCCCCGGGAGCGCGAGGTGGTCTCGCTGGTCGCGGCCGGGTTGTCGAACGACGAGATCGCGGCGCGGCTGGTGCTGAGCCCCGCCACGGCGCGCAGCGCGGTCAGCCGGATCATGGCCAAGCTGTGCGTCCGCGACCGGGCGCAGCTGGTCGTCCTCGCGTATGAGTCGGGTTTGGTGCGCCCGGCATGGGCCGCGCAACCGCCGGGGTAGCCGCCGTCCCGTAAGGCGCAACACCGGGGCGATGTGCCCGGACGCGCCGTCCGGCAACGCTGGAAGGATGGACGATTCCACCAGCAAGCCCGGCGCGGTCGTCGCCGGTTTCGTCGTCGGCGGTGTCGGCGGCTTCGTCCTCACCGAGGGCGGCGCGGCCTTTTTCCACTTCGTCTTGGGGCTGACCCCCGATGTGGAGAAATACCCGGCGCTGATCGCGGTCTTCCTCGGGGTCCCGATCGTGACCGCCGTGGTCGGCGCCTTCGCGGGACTGAGGATCGCCGAGCGTGTCCGGCGCCCGCACTGACACGGCGGCCGGGGCCATGTGGCCCCGGCCGCCGGGAGTGCGTCAGCCGCCGCGAGCGTGGCCGAGCGGGGGGCGCGGCTCGCGGGTGTAGGAGGAGCTAGAAGGACTCGACGGCGCGGCGCGCCTCCGGGTCCAGAACGCCCCAGGTGATGAGCTCTTCGGTCAGCTCGGTGGGAGACTTGTCGTAGATGACCGCGAGTGAACGCAGGTCTTCCTGGCGGATGGACAGGACCTTTCCGTTGTAGTCGCCCCGCTGGCTCTGAATCGTCGCGGCGTAGCGGGCGAGAGGACCGGCCTTGTCCTTCGGAAGCTGCTGCAGTCGCTCGAGATCGATCACGAGCTTCGGTGTAGGCCCGAGCGGGCTCGGCGCGGCTCCGCCGGGCAGCAACTCGGAAACCGGCACGCCATAGAAATCGGCGAGCTCGGCCAGCTTCTGAACGGTGACGGCGCGGTCGCCCCGCTCGTACGAACCCACGACGACGGCCTTCCAGCGGCCGCGGGACTTCTCTTCCACGCCGTGCAGGGACAACCCCTGCTGGGTGCGGATGGCGCGCAGGCGCGCGCCGAGAGCCTTAGCGTATTCAGACGGCATTGTGCGGCCCCCCAGGCTCACTTTCGTCGTCGTTATCGCCCCAGGATGGACGGGTCGTCCGTTCCCGGGGGGAGTCAGGTTCCTAAGGCGGTGAAGCCCCAAGTGTCTGTCTCCAGGGATGGTTACGGACAGTGACGGTAAAACGGGGACGGCCCCAGGTCAAGCCGATTGGAAAAAAGCGGTCGAATCCGCAGGTCTCAGTCTGGGGTGTTCGGATGGCCCCGAAGCCCCGCAGGTGCGGCGCCACAGGCATTTTCCCGTCCGTGAAAACGAGTGCCGGGGCTGGCAGTGTGACCGCTCTCACCAGGCAAGACGCGGGAGGTGAGGGAGGGGGCACCCGGTGGCGGACTGCTACGGTGAGGGAGACAAGACGTCCTTTAAGACCCGTCCCGTGAGGCGGGAAAGGAGGTTTCGGTGGTGAATGCTGCCTCCAGGCCCCAGGAACCGGCCGAGGCGCGCGTGGCGGACGGTGACCCTCGGCACAAGGCCGTACTCGAGGGTCCCGACATCCGGCGCGCGCTGACCCGGATCGCGCACGAGATCCTCGAACGCACCAAGGGCGGCGACGACGTCCTGCTCCTCGGCATCCAGACCCGGGGGGTCACGCTCGCCGACCGGCTCGCCGGTCTGCTGGAGCAGATCGAGGGACGTCCCGTCCCCTGGGGCTCCCTCGACGTGACGATGTACCGCGACGATCTGCGCATGAAGCCCGCGCGCGCGCTCGGGCGGACCGAACTCCCCAGCGAGGGCGTGGACGACAAGATCGTGGTCCTGGTCGACGACGTGCTCTTCTCGGGGCGCACCGTGCGCGCCGCGCTGGACGCGCTCAACGACCTCGGCCGGCCGCGCGCCGTCCAGCTGGCCGTCCTGGTCGACCGAGGCCATCGCGAGCTGCCCATCCGCGCCGACTACGTCGGCAAGAACCTGCCCACGGCCATGCGCGAGACCGTGAGGGTCCTGCTGGCCGAGAACGACGGGCACGACGCCGTCCTGCTCGGTCCCGCCGGTGGGCCGCGCACGCGAGGCGGGGAGGCCGGGAAATGAAGCGCCACCTGATTTCGGCGGCCGACCTGAGCCGCGACGACGCGCTGCTCATCCTCGACACCGCCGAGGAGCTCGCCCAGGTCGCGGGCAGGTCCATCAAGAAGCTGCCGACGCTGCGCGGGCTCACCGTGGTGAACCTGTTCTTCGAAGACTCCACCCGCACCCGCATCTCGTTCGAGGCGGCCGCCAAGCGGCTGTCGGCGGACGTCATCAACTTCTCCGCCAAGGGCTCCAGCGTGTCCAAGGGGGAGAGCCTGAAGGACACGGCCATGACGCTGGAGGCGATGGGCGCCGACGGCGTGGTCATCCGCCACAGCGCTTCGGGGGCGCCGCACCGCCTGGCCAACTGGGTCCAGGGCAGCGTCATCAACGCGGGCGACGGCACGCACGAGCACCCGACGCAGGCCCTGCTGGACGCCTTCACCATGCGCCGCCGCCTCGGCGACCTGGAGGGGCGCAAGATCACGATCGTGGGCGACGTCCTGCACAGCCGCGTGGCACGATCCAACGTGCTGCTGCTGGGCACCCTGGGCGCCGACGTCACCGTGGTGGCCCCGCCGACGCTGCTGCCGGTCGCGATCGACACCTGGCCCTGCCAGGTCTCCTACGACCTCGACTCCGTCCTGCCCAAGAGCGACGTGGTGATGATGCTGCGCGTCCAGCAGGAGCGCATGAACGCCGCGTACTTCCCCAGCGTACGCGAGTACAGCCGGCGCTACGGGCTGGACGCCGAGCGCTTCGCGCGCATGGGCGAGGAGGCCATCGTCATGCACCCGGGCCCGATGAACCGGGGCGTCGAGATCGCGGCCGACGTGGCCGACTCGGTCCGCTCCACGATCGTCGAGCAGGTCGCCAACGGCGTCAGCGCCCGTATGGCGGTGCTCTACCTGCTGCTGGGCGGCTCGGAGCCCGCCATCGGCCAGGGGGGCGCCGAGTGACCGGGACGAACCAACCGAGCGGGGAGCGCGACATGACCACGTACATCATCAAAGGCGCGCGGATCCTGGGCGGGGAGCCCGCCGACATCCTGGTCCGCGACGGCGTCATCGCCGGGGTCGGACACGGGCTGGACGACGCCGGGGCGCAGGTCGTCCAGGCGGAGGGGCTGATCGCCCTGCCGGGCCTGGTCGACCTCCACACGCACCTGCGCGAGCCGGGACGCGAGGACGCCGAGACCGTCGAGTCCGGGACGAAGTCG
This sequence comes from Spirillospora sp. CA-294931, assembly GCF_050946795.1. Lineage (GTDB taxonomy): Bacteria > Actinomycetota > Actinomycetes > Streptosporangiales > Streptosporangiaceae > Spirillospora. The sequence continues at coordinate 6,101,450 of NZ_CP192006.1, read as the reverse complement.
GCCGCCATGGGCGGCTTCACGGCCGTGCACGCCATGGCCAACACCGACCCTGTCGCCGACACCGCCGGAGTGGTCGAGCAGGTATGGCGCCTGGGCCGCGAGGCCGGGTACTGCGACGTCCAGCCGGTGGGGGCCGTCACCCGGGGCATCCGGGGCGAGCAGCTCGCCGAGCTCGGCGCGATGGCCGACTCGGCCGCCGGGGTCCGGGTGTTCTCCGACGACGGCCACTGCGTCTCGGACGCGGTGATCATGCGGCGGGCGCTGGAGTACGTCAAGGCGTTCGACGGCGTCGTCGCCCAGCACGCGCAGGAGCCCAGGCTCACCGAGGGCGCGCAGATGAACGAGGGCGAGGTCTCGGCGGCGCTCGGCCTGCCCGGGTGGCCCGCGGTCGCCGAGGAGGCGATCATCGCCCGGGACGTCCTGCTGGCCCAGCACGTCGGGTCGCGCCTGCACGTCTGCCACGTCTCCACGGCCGGCTCGGTGGAGATCATCCGCTGGGCCAAGAGCAAGGGCTGCCCGGTGACCGCCGAGGTGACCCCGCACCACCTGCTGCTCACCGACGCCCGGGCCGAGTCCTACGACCCGATCTTCAAGGTCAACCCGCCGCTGCGCACCGCCGACGACGTGACCGCGCTGCGCCACGCGCTGGCCGACGGCACGATCGACTGCGTCGCCACCGACCACGCGCCGCACCCGGTCGAGGCCAAGGAGACCGAGTGGGCGGTCGCCGCGATGGGCATGATCGGGCTGGAGACCGCACTCCCGGTCGTCCAGGAGGCGATGGTCGAGACCGACCTGCTCGACTGGGCCGGTGTCGCCGAGCGCATGTCGTTCACGCCCGCGCGCATCGGGCGCCTGCCGGGCCAGGGCCGCCCGCTGGAGGCCGGTTCGCCCGCCAACATCACGCTGTACGACCCGGCGCCGCGCCGCACGGTCGAACCGACGTCGATGACGTCCAAGAGCCGCAACACCCCGTTCACGGGCCTTGAGCTCCCGGGGCGCGTCATCGCGACCTTCCTGCGCGGCCGCCCGACCGTCCTCGAAGGGAAGCTCCAGTGAACGCACCAACCGCGATACTTGTTCTAGAGGACGGGCGGGTCTTTCGGGGGACGGGTTACGGCGCCGAGGGGGAGACCTTCGGCGAGATGGTCTTCAACACCGGGATGACCGGCTACCAGGAGACGCTGACCGACCCTTCGTACGCGCGGCAGATCGTGGCGATGACGTCGCCGCACATCGGCAACACCGGGGTGAACGACGAAGACCCCGAGTCGTCGCGCATCCAGGTCGCGGGCTACGTCGTGCGCGAGCCCGCTCGGGTGGCGTCGAACTGGCGGGCCACGGGCTCGCTGGGGGCGGCGCTGCGCGAGCAGGGTGTCGTGGGCATCGCGATCACGGGGACGCGGGCGCTGACGCGTCACCTGCGCGATCGGGGGGCCATGCGCGCCGGGATCTTCAGCGGGGACGCCCTCGCCTCCGAGGAGGAGCTCGTGGAGCGGGTGAAGGCGAGCCCGTCGATGGTCGGCGCCGACCTGGCGCGGGACGTCAGCACCCGGGAGCCGTATGTCGTCCGGGCCCATGGCGAGAAGCGGTTCACCGTGGCGGCCGTCGACCTCGGGATCAAGTCGATGACCCCCTACCGGATGGCCGAGCGCGGGTGCGAGGTGCACGTGCTCCCCGCGAGCAGCACCGCGAGTGACATCCTCGCCCTCGACCCCGACGGCGTGTTCTTCAGCAACGGCCCCGGCGACCCCGCCGCCGCCGACTACGCGGTGGACGCGCTCAAGGGCGTCCTGGACGCGGGCAAGCCGTTCTTCGGCATCTGCTTCGGCAACCAGATCTTCGGGCGCGCGCTCGGCCTGGGCACCTACAAGCTGCGCTTCGGCCACCGGGGGATCAACCAGCCCGTCCGGGACCGCCGGACGGGCAAGGTCGACGTCTCCGCGCACAACCACGGCTTCGCGGTGCAGGCGCCCACCGAGGGGACGTTCGACACCCCGTATGGGCCCGGCGAGGTCACGCACGTCAACCTGAACGACGGCTGCGTCGAGGGCCTGCGGCTGCTCGACCGGCCGGCGTTCAGCGTCCAGTACCACCCCGAGGCGGCCGCCGGCCCGCACGACGCGAGCGGCCTGTTCGACCGCTTCGCCGAGGCGATGGCCGGGGCCCGTCCCCACCCGATTGGCGGGGCCACCCGTCCCAACCCGAATGAAGCGATGGGGGGCGACCGCTGATGCCGCGCCGCCAAGATCTGCGGTCCGTCCTGGTCATCGGCTCCGGGCCGATCGTGATCGGCCAGGCGTGCGAGTTCGACTACTCCGGGACGCAGGCGTGCCGGGTGCTCAAGGACGAGGGCCTGCGGGTGACCCTCGTCAACAGCAACCCGGCGACGATCATGACCGATCCGGAGTTCGCCGACGCCACCTACGTCGAGCCGATCACGCCCGAGGTCGTCGAGAAGATCATCGCCAAGGAGCGGCCCGACGCGCTGCTGCCCACGCTGGGCGGCCAGACCGCGCTCAACACGGCCGTCGCGCTCTACGAGAGCGGGGTGCTGGCCGAGTACGACGTCGAGCTGATCGGCGCCGACATCGAGGCGATCCAGGCCGGCGAGAACCGCGAGCGGTTCAAGGGCGTGGTCGCCAAGGTCGCCCGCGAGCAGGGCCTGAACGCCGAGTCGGCCCGCTCGGTGATCTGCCACACGATGGACGAGTGCCTGGCCGCCGTGAAGGAGCTGGGCTACCCGCTGGTCGTGCGGCCCTCGTTCACCATGGGCGGCGCCGGCTCCGGCTTCGCCCACGACGAGGACGACCTGCGCCGCATCGCGGGCGCGGGGCTCGACGCGTCCCCGACCAGCGAGGTGCTCCTTGAGGAGTCGATCCTCGGCTGGAAGGAGTACGAGCTGGAGGTCATGCGCGACCGCGCCGACAACGTCGTGATCGTCTGCTCCATCGAGAACCTCGACCCGATGGGCGTGCACACCGGCGACTCCATCACCGTGGCGCCCGCGATGACGCTCACCGACCGCGAGTACCAGAACATGCGGGACGTCGCCATCGCCGTCATCCGCGAGGTCGGCGTCGACACCGGCGGCTGCAACATCCAGTTCGCCGTCCACCCGGGCACCGGCCGGATGATCGTCATCGAGATGAACCCGCGCGTGTCGCGGTCGTCGGCGCTGGCGTCCAAGGCCACCGGCTTCCCGATCGCCAAGATCGCGGCGCGGCTGGCCGTCGGGTACACGCTGGACGAGATCCCCAACGACATCACCGGCGAGACCCCGGCCAGCTTCGAGCCGACGCTCGACTACGTCGTGGTCAAGGTCCCCAGGTTCGCGTTCGAGAAGTTCCCCGGGGCCGACGGCACCCTCACCACCCACATGAAGTCGGTGGGCGAGGCCATGGCGATCGGGCGCTGCTTCACCGAGGCTCTGCAGAAGGCGCTGCGGTCGCTGGAGCAGAAGGGCTCCTCGTTCTCCTGGAAGGGCGAGACGGGCGACCTGGACGCCCTGGTGGAGTCGGCCGGACGCCCCCACGACGGGCGGCTGCGCGACGTCCAGCGCGCCCTGTGGGCCGGGGCGAGCGTGCAGCGGGTCTACGAGGCCACCGGCATCGACCCGTGGTTCCTCGACCAGATCGCCGCGATCAACGAGATCGCCGCCGAGGTCAAGGCGGCCGAGGACGCGCTGACCCGCGAGAAGCTGCTCCTGGCCAAGCGCGCCGGGTTCTCCGACGCGCAGATCGCCGAGCTGCGCGGCCTGTCGGAGGACGTCGTCCGCGAGGTCAGGCACGCGCTCGGCGTCCGCCCGGTCTACCTCACCGTCGACACGTGCGCGGCCGAGTTCGCGGCGCAGACGCCGTACCTGTACTCGGCCTACGACGAGGAGACCGAGGTCCCCCCGGGTGAGAAGCCCAAGGTGATCATCCTGGGCAGCGGGCCGAACCGGATCGGGCAGGGCGTGGAGTTCGACTACTCCTGCGTCCACGCCTCGTTCACGCTCGCCGACGCGGGCTACGAGACCGTCATGGTCAACTGCAACCCCGAGACGGTCTCCACCGACTACGACACCTCCGACCGGCTCTACTTCGAGCCGCTCACGCTGGAGGACGTCCTGGAGGTCGTCCACGCCGAACAGCAGTCGGGCGAGGTCGCGGGCGTGATCGTCCAGCTGGGCGGGCAGACCCCGCTCGGGCTCGCGCAGAAGCTCAAGAACGCAGGGGTGCCGATCGTCGGGACTTCCCCCGAGAGCATCCACCTGGCCGAGGAGCGCGGCGCGTTCGGGCGCGTCCTGCACCGGGCCGGGCTGCTGGCGCCCAAGCACGGCACCGCCACCTCCTACGACGAGGCCCGCGAGATCGCCGCCGAGATCGGCTACCCGGTGCTGGTCCGGCCGTCGTACGTGCTGGGCGGCCGCGGCATGGAGATCGTGTACGACGACGTCACGCTCGAGTCGTACATGGCCAAGGCGACCGACGCGAGCCCCGAGCACCCGGTGCTGGTCGACCGGTTCCTGGACGAGGCCATCGAGATCGACGTGGACGCGCTCTACGACGGCTCCGACCTCTACCTCGGCGGCGTCATGGAGCACATCGAGGAGGCGGGGATCCACTCCGGCGACTCGGCCTGCGCGCTCCCGCCGATCACGCTCGGCCACGACGACCTGCGCCGCATCCGCGAGTCGACCCGGGCCCTGGCCGAGGGCGTGGGCGTGCTCGGGCTCATGAACGTCCAGTACGCGCTGTCGGCGGGCGTCCTGTACGTCCTGGAGGCCAACCCGCGCGCGTCGCGGACGGTGCCGTTCGTGTCGAAGGCGACCGCCGTCCCGCTGGCCAAGGCCGCCGCGCGGGTCATGATGGGCGCCACGATCGCCGAGCTGCGCGCCGAGGGCCTGCTGCCCGAGTCGGGCGACGGCGGCTCGCTGCCGCTGGACGCCCCGATCGCGGTCAAGGAGGCCGTGCTGCCCTTCGACCGGTTCCGCACCGCCGAGGGCCAGTTCGTCGACACCGTCCTCGGCCCCGAGATGCGCTCGACCGGCGAGGTCATGGGCATCGACGAGGTGTTCGGCACCGCCTACGCCAAGTCGCAGCAGGCCGCCTACGGCTCGCTGCCGACCAAGGGCCGCGCGTTCGTCTCGGTGGCGAACCGGGACAAGCGGCACATGGTGTTCCCCGTCAAGCGGCTTGCTGACCTGGGCTTTGAGATTCTTGCCACGGAAGGGACCGCGGAGGTCCTGCGCCGCAACGGCGTGCGTGCCAAGATCGTGCGCAAGCACAGCGCGGGTCCGGGTTCGGACGGCGAGCCCACCATCGTGCGGCGCGTCCTCGACGGTGAGGTGGACCTCATCGTCAATACTCCGTTCGGAAGCCCCGGGCAGTCGGGGCCGCGCCTGGACGGCTACGAGATCCGGACCGCGGCCGTGCTGCGCGGCGTTCCCTGCGTCACCACCGTGCAGGGCCTCGCCGCGGCCGTGCAGGGAATCGAGGCCATCGCGGGCGGCCACGTCGGCGTGCGCTCGCTGCAGGAGCACGCCGCACGCCTGAGCGGCGCCCACGGAAGGGGGTAGCCGCCCGGGTCACCGGCCTCGTGCCGGTTCTCAGGGACGACGAGAGGGAGACTGGTGTCCGACTCACCGGTGCAGACGTCGGCAACCGTTCTGACGGTCCGCCAGGTGCAGGACTACCACGCGATGACGCTGGTGGCGCCGGCGATCGCCGAGCGGTTCCGGCCGGGCCAGTTCGTGGCGCTCGCCGTCGGCGGCGAGCACACGGGCCGGCTCGTCCGCCGGTGTTTCGGGGTCTACGAGGTCAAGTCCGACTACGGCGGGACGGTCGAGCTGGTCTTCGCCGACCGCGAGCCGGGCACGGCCTGGCTCGCGGGACGCCGGTCCCGCGACCAGGTCGACCTCGTCGGGCCGCTGGGACGCCCGTTCCGCCTCCCGCGCGACCCGGTGAGCTGTCTCCTCGCGGGAGGCGGCCCCGGGGGCGCGGCCCTGTTCGCCCTGGCCGACACGCTCCACAGACGCGGCTGCCAGGTGCATTTCGTGCTGGGTGGCCCGTCCGCCAAGCAGGTCTTCGGGTCCCGTATGGCGCAGCGCATCGGAGACTCCGCGACCGTCACCACCGAGGACGGCTCGCTGGGGGAGCGGGGCACCGTCCGCGAGGTGATGCCGCGCGTCATCCAGGAGACCGGCGCCGACGTCGTCTACGGCTGCGGGCCCACCCGCCTGCTGCGCTCGGTGACCCAGGTCGCGGGCGAGTACGGCCTCCCGTCCCAGGTCTCGGTGGAGGAGTTCCTCCAGGAGACCGGGGCGTGCGGCATCGGCGTCTGCATGACCTGCGTCCTGCCCATCCACGGCGACGACGGCGTGACCCGCATGGTCCGCGCGTGCGCCGACGGCCCCGTCCTGCGCGGCGACCGCGTCCGCTGGGGCGACCTCGGCACCATCCCCTTCGACGCGCTGGGTGCCCCGCGCGTCCTCAACGTCTCGGAGGGAGGCTCCAAGTGAGCGACGCTCGCAGCCGCGCGGCGGCTGGACTGAGGAGCGCAGGGAGCTTGCGACCGGAGCGACGAGGGAAGCCGTCGCGTATGGCGGCTGCGAGCCGCCGAGCGGAGGCGAGGCCATGAGCGCGCTCGGAACCAGGCTCGCGGGGCTTGACTTGCCCAATCCGGTTCTGACGGCTTCGGGGTGCGGGGGGACGGGGCGCGAGCTGGCGCAGTTCTTCGAGTTGTCGAAGCTGGGCGCGTTCGTCACCACATCGGTGATGCTGCAAGCGCGCGCGGGACGTCCTACGCCGCGCATGGCCGAGGCGCCCAGCGGGCTGCTGACGGCGATGGGGCTTCCCGGGCCGGGCATCGAGGGATTCCTGGAACGTGACCTGCCCTGGCTGGCCGAGCAGGAGGCACGCACGATCGTCTCGATCGCGGGCAACAGCGTGGAGGAGTTCGGGGAGCTGGCGCGCCGGTTGCGCGGCGTCTCCGGGATCGCCGCGATCGAGGTCAACGTGGCCTGCCCCAACGTCGAGGACCGCGGCCGCATGTTCGGGTGGCACCCCAGCGCCGCCGCCTCGGTCATCCGGAACGTGCGCGCGATGGCCAGGCCCGGCGTCCCGGTGCTGGCCAAGCTGGCGCCGGACGTCACCGACATCGTCACCATCGCGCTGGCCTGCGTCGACGCGGGCGCCGACGGGCTCACCCTGATCAACACGATGGAGGGCATGGCGATCGACCCGGGGACGCTGCGCCCGGCTCTCACCGGCGTGTCGGGCGGACTGTCCGGCCCGGCGATCAGGCCCATCGCCGTCCGCTGCGTGTACCAGGTGCACGCGGCGCTTCCCGGCGTCCCGATCGTGGGCGTCGGCGGCATCGCGTCCGGGCTGGACGCGCTGGAGTTCGTCCTCGCGGGCGCCTCGGCCGTCGCGGTCGGCACCGCGACCTTCCACGACCCGACGGCGGCCCCCCGTGTCCTGCGCGAGCTGGACGAGGCGCTGGCCGCGCGCCGCATCGGCCGTCTCGCCGACGCCGTCGGTCTCGCCCACAAACCCACCGGATTCGTCCCGCCCCAGGTGCGTCCGGAACCCCGGGCGGACGAGGCCGCCCCGGAGTCCGCCGAACCGGGGGACCTGAAGGAGAAACTGCCGTGACCGCTGCCCCCATCGCCGTCGCCCTCGACGCCCCCGACCTGGAGACGGCCGCACGCTGGGCCAACCTGGTCACCCCCCACGTGAGCACCGTGAAGGTGGGCCTGGAGCTGTACCTGCGTTACGGGCCGGACGTCGTGGCCAGCGTGCGCGGGGCCAGCGGCGTCCAGGTGTTCCTGGATCTGAAGCTGCACGACATCCCGGCGACGGTGGCGGGCGCCGCGCGCGCCGTGGCGCGGCTCAAGCCCGCCTATCTGACCGTGCACGCGGCGGGGGGCACGGCGATGATCCGCGCCGCCGTGGAGTCGGCCCCCGGCATCCGGATCGCGGCCGTCACCCTCCTGACGTCACTGGGCGAGGCCGACCTCGCGGGCATCGGGCTCGCCGGACCGGCTCTGGACGCCGTACGGCGCCTGGCGGGCCTCGCGGTAGAGGCGGGGGCGCAGGCACTGGTGTGCAGCCCGCAGGAGGCCGCTGCGGTCCGCGCAGAGGTGGGTCCGGAGATCACCCTCATCACTCCCGGCGTCCGTCCGGCCGGATCGGCCACTCAGGACCAGGCCCGGGTGGCCACTCCGGAGCAGGCGCTCGCGGCCGGGGCCGACCTGCTGGTGATCGGACGCCCGATCACCGGTGCGCCGGATCCGGGTGCCGCGGCGGCGGGCATCGCGGCGGCCCTTCGGCGCACCGCCGGAAGCGCGTCCTGACAGCCTTTTTACTGAATTTTACCTTAGTGATCTGTGTCACGTCCGAATCGGCGGCCGAGAGGGCCCGGGTCCGCTCCAAGGCGAGTCTTATTCGGGAAAGCTGGTGAGGAGTGACACATTCTGGGTGCTGTCGGGCGATTTTTCACGATCATGCGAAAGTCCAGGGTGACGCGGTGATCGGCCCCTGGACCCGCCGAGTTGGATACACTCTGTATTCAGGACAACTCAAGGAGTAATATTCGTGATTTTGTGGCGGGTAAAACGGCACTTCACGTTGCCTTATGGGGCGTGAACTCGCTAACTTCCCAACCCGTCCGACTACTCCGTCGAGTGGAAACCTGAGGTGACCCGGCGTGGCTCTTCCGCCCCTAACCCCCGAACAGCGCGCCGCAGCCCTTGAGAAGGCTGCCAAGGCCCGCAAAGAGCGGGCCGAGGTTAAGAATCGGCTGAAGCACGGGGGAACCACCCTTGCCGAGGTTCTCAAGGAGGGGCAGTCCGACGACGTCATCGGGAAGATGAAGGTGTCGGCCCTCCTGGAATCACTGCCCGGTGTGGGCAAGGTCCGTGCGAAGCAGATCATGGAGCGTCTGGGCATCGCCGAATCCCGCCGTGTGCGGGGCCTCGGCGCCAACCAGCGCGCCTCCCTGGAGCGTGAGTTCGGCGGTAGTGGAAACTGATCACCGATTCACGGACGGGCGCGGCGGTCCTTCCGCCGCGGCCGGCCCCGGCCTCACCGGGGGCGGCACCACCCCGCCCAACTCCGGCGCACCCATTCCTGCGCCGGACGGCTCCCCGTCGCAAGACCAGCTCACACGGCGCCTGACGGTCCTCTCCGGCCCGTCCGGCGTGGGAAAGAGCACGGTCGTCGCCGAGATCCGGCGGGCCCACCCGCAGGTGTGGCTGTCGGTCTCGGTGACAACCCGGTCCCCGCGGCCGGGTGAGAAGCACGGTGTGCAGTACTTCTTCGTCGACGACGCCGGTTTCGACCGGCTCGTCGCCGAAGGGGAATTGCTCGAATGGGCCGAATTCGCGGGGAATCGCTATGGAACCCCCCGAGGCCCCGTCCAGGAGAGGCTCGCCCGAGGCGAGCCCGTCCTCCTGGAGATCGACCTTCAGGGCGCGCGCCAGGTCCGGCACTCGATGCCGGACGCGCGGCTGGTCTTCCTCGCCCCGCCCAGCTGGGACGAGCTGGTGCGCCGCCTGGTCGGGCGCGGAACCGAACCCCCCGAGGTGATCGAACGGCGGCTTGAGGCCGCCCGCGTCGAGCTCGCCGCGGAGAAGGAGTTCGACGTGACCCTCGTCAACACCGCCGTCACCGACGTGTGCCGCGACCTGCTGGCCCTGATGCGGCGGTAGACTGTCCGGCGTTCGCGCCCTGACGGCGCGATGATCACCGGCGGGCCCCCGAGCGGGAGCCGTTTTCCCGGTGCTGAGAAAGACTTTCCTCTAATGAAAGGTGACGGCGTGGCTGCCAGCAGCGAAGGCATCACCAACCCGTCGATCGACGAGCTCCTCGAGGTCGTCGACACCAAGTACGGCCTCGTGAGCATCGCGGCCAAGCGCGCCCGGCAGATCAACGCCTACTACGCCCAGCTGGGCGAGGGCCTGCTGGAGTACGTGGGCCCGCTCGTCGAGACCCAGGTGCAGGAGAAGCCCCTGTCGATCGCGCTGCGCGAGACCCGCGAGGGCCTGCTCAACGCCGAGCCCATCGAGGGCTGAGACCCGATCCGCGGTACGGCTGAGGCGATCCCATGACCTCCGGCGGCAGCGAGCCCGCCCGGCCCTCGGGGGCCGGGCCGCGCGTCGTCCTCGGCGTCAGCGCCGGCATCGCGGCCTACAAGGTGTGCGAGCTGCTGCGCAGGCTCACCGAGTCCGGGCACGACGTCCGCGTGGTGCCCACGGCCGACGCGCTCCGCTTCGTCGGCGAACCGACCTGGGCCGCCCTGTCGGGCCACCCCGTCTCCACCCAGGTGTGGGACGGGGTCGCGGGCGTCCCCCACGTCCGGCTCGGCCAGGAGGCCGACCTGGTCCTCGTCGCCCCCGCCACCGCCGACCTGCTGGCCAGGGCGGCGCACGGGCTGGCCGACGACCTGCTCACCAACACCCTGCTCACCGCGCGGTGCCCGGTCGTGTTCGCCCCGGCCATGCACACCGAGATGTGGGAGCACCCGGCCACCCGGGCCAACGTCGAGACGCTCCGCTCGCGCGGCGCCATCGTCGTCGAGCCCGCCTCCGGCCGCCTCACCGGCAAAGACACCGGCCCCGGGCGCCTGCCCGACCCGGCCGAGCTGTTCGAGGTCGCCCGGCGCGTCCTCGACCGCGGCGCCCGGGGCGCCGAACTCGATCTGGCCGGACGCCACGTGGTGGTCTCGGCGGGCGGCACCCGCGAGCCCCTCGACCCCGTCCGGTACCTGGGCAACCGCTCCTCGGGCCTCCAGGGCTACGCCCTGGCCCGCACGGCCGTGGCCAGGGGAGCGACCGTCACCCTGGTCGCGGGCAATGTCAGCCTGCCCGACCCGGCGGGCGCGCACGTCGTCCCCGTGGGGACGGCCGAGGAGATGCGCGAGGCCGTGCTCGCGGCGGCCGGTGACGCCGACGCGGTCGTGATGGCCGCCGCCGTCGCCGACTTCCGCCCGGCCGACTACCGCGACAGCAAGATCAAGAAGGCGTCCGGGGCCGAGCCCGAGCCGATCAGGCTCGTCAAGAACCCCGACATCCTGGCCGAGCTCGGCCGGGAGCGGCGCCCCGGGCAGGTCGTCGTCGGCTTCGCCGCCGAGACCGACGACGTCCTGGCCAACGGGCGCGACAAGCTCGCCCGCAAGGGCAGCGACCTGCTCGTGGTCAACCAGGTCGGCGCCGACCTGGTGTTCGGGCGCCCCGACAACGCCGCCGTGATCCTGGGCGCCGACGGCACCTCCACCGAGGTGCCGCGCGGTGCCAAGGAGGCGCTCGCCGACGTGGTGTGGGACCTGGTCGCCGAACGATGTCGTTAGTCGTGGTGGTACCTGGCGACCTAGTGAGGTTTGGCGATCCCCGAGGTCATTCCCTATAGACTTCGGCGGAATACGCGCCACGCAAGGGTGGGGTGCTCTCCTCGCCGAAATCGATCCGATAGTCCGTTTCTGCGACATCAGTCAGCAGCCGCTGCAAGGAGTTCACGTACGTGTCTCGCCGCCTGTTCACCTCCGAGTCCGTCACCGAAGGACACCCGGACAAGATTGCGGACCAGATCAGCGACGCGATCCTCGATTCCATGCTCAAGGACGATCCCAAGAGCCGGGTCGCCGTCGAGACCATGATCACCACCGGCCAGGTGCACGTCGCCGGTGAGGTCACGACCGAGACCTACGTGGACATCCCCGGTGTCATCCGGGAGAAGATCCTCGAAATCGGTTACGACTCGTCCAAGAAGGGCTTCGACGGCCATTCCTGCGGCGTGTCGGTGTCCATCGGCGCGCAGTCGCCCGACATCGCCCAGGGCGTCGACGACGCGTACGAGACCCGTGAGGGCGAGGGTGTCGACGACCTCGACCGCCAGGGGGCCGGCGACCAGGGCCTGATGTTCGGGTACGCCACCAACGAGACCCCCGAGCTCATGCCGCTGCCGATCACCCTCGCGCACCGCCTGGCCCAGCGCCTGTCGCAGGTCCGCAAGGAGGGCCTGGTCCCGTACCTGCGCCCGGACGGCAAGACCCAGGTCACCATCGAGTACGACGGCAACCGCGCCGTCCGGCTCGACACCGTCGTGGTCTCCAGCCAGCACGCTCCCGACATCGACCTCAAGGAGCTGCTGACCCCCGACATCGCCGAGCACGTCGTCGACCAGGTCCTCGGCGAGTTCGAGATCGACACCACCGGGTACCGCCTGCTGGTCAACCCGACCGGCCGCTTCGAGATCGGCGGCCCGATGGGCGACGCCGGCCTCACCGGCCGCAAGATCATCGTCGACACGTACGGCGGCATGGCCCGCCACGGCGGCGGCGCCTTCTCCGGCAAGGACCCGTCCAAGGTCGACCGCTCGGCCGCCTACGCGATGCGCTGGGTCGCCAAGAACATCGTGGCCGCCGAGCTCGCCGACCGCGCCGAGGTCCAGGTCGCCTACGCCATCGGCAAGGCGCACCCCGTCGGCGTCTTCGTCGAGACCTTCGGCACCGAGAAGGTCGACGTCGCCAAGATCGCCGAGGCCGTCCAGGACGTCTTCGACCTGCGCCCCGCCGCGATCGTCCGCGACCTCGACCTGCTGCGTCCCATCTACTCCCAGACCGCCGCCTACGGCCACTTCGGCCGCCCGGTGCCGGACTTCTCCTGGGAGCGCACCGACCGCGCCACCGACCTGGCCAAGGCCGCCGGTCTGTAGAACCGCCACGCACGACTCGGCCCCGGCGATCACAGATCGCCGGGGCCGAATCCTTTCTCAGTCACACGGAGTGCCGCGCAGGAGGCTGTAGCGGGCGCTGATGCGGTAGCGGCCGGGGCCGGGGGTGGTGAGGCGGACGAACTCGCCGTCGCCGTCGGCGGACAGGCAGGCCCCCTCGGGGCCGCGGACGTTGAGCCAGGGCGACCAGGAGATCCGCACCTGGATCGAGGCCTTGGCCGGGACGTCGAGGACGAGCTCGCGGGCGTTGATGCGGTCGACGGTCGCGGGCGCGGCGGCCAGCGGGGTCGGGGCGGCGACGCGGAACAGGCGCCACTTGTCGTCGCGCCAGATCTCCTCGAGGAAGGGCTGGCCCTTCTTGACGAGCTCGGCCTCCGGCCTGGCCGACCAGTCGACCTCCAGGGTGGGCAGGACGACGTACTGCACGGCCCACTTGTGCAGCCACGCGTTGTAGGCGGCTGGGGTGAGGGGGTTCTTCTTGTCGTAGAACAGCGCGTGGCGCTCGGCGTCGATCTGGCGGTTCCAGCCGCGGGCCAGGACGACGTGACGGGAGAGCCCGGCCGACTCCCAGTGCGAGCGCAGCGGGATCGCCTCGACCCGGCCGCGGTCGGCGCCCAGGCGGTGCAGGCGCGCGATGAGGTCCTTGGAGCTGCTCGCGGCCGTCTTGGCGGGACGAGTGTGGATCAGGTCGTCGACCGGCTTGACCACCTGCCAGCCCGCGGTGATCACGAAGGCGACGCACAGGACGCCGAGGCGGATCCGGTCGGAGGTGCGGGTGATCGCCACCAGCAGCATCACGCCGCTGAACAGCAGCGAGAGGCGCTCGACGTTGCTGCCGACGGGGGACGGGATGAACCAGGCCAGGGCGATGCCGAGCAGGTAGACGGCGGCGCCGACCCGGACGACCCGCCACTCCTTGGGCGCGCAGAACAGCACCGCGACGACGCCGGTGATCGCGGGCAGCACGATGGCCGTCAGCGAGATGGGCTGCACGCCCTGGAAGGGGAACAGCAGCGTCGTCGTCCCGACGACCAGCGGCGGCCCCAGCGCGAGCGCGACCCCGGCGTGGCGGCGTCCGGTCAGGAAGAGCGAGGCGGCCAGGACCATGATGAACAGCCCGGCGACCGGGCTGGACAGCGTGGCCAGCATCCCGAGGACCACCATCGCGATGGCGCGCAGGGGGCGGGTGCCCCGGGGCGAGAACGCCAGGACGGTGACCATCAGCGCGAACAGCATGCCGAGGCCGAAGGTGACCCGGCCCGAGGCGGCGTTGCACGACAGCGCGAACGCGGCCCACAGCGAGGCGGCCATGGCCATCGGGGCCTTGAACCTGACCAGGAGCATCGCGGTCAGCGTGGCCGAGAACGTGCCGGCGATCACGGCGACGGTGCGGATGCCGAACCAGGACATCAGGTAGGGCGACAGGACGCTGTAGTTCGCCGGGTGCATCCCCCCGTACCAGGCGAGGTTGTAGGCCTCGTCGGGGTACTTGCCCGCGAAGTGCGTCCAGGCGGACTGGGCGGCCAGGTCGCCGCCCTCGGTCGCCAGGACCAGGCCCCAGACCAGGTGCAGCACACCGGCGACGAACGTCGCCGCCGTCACGGGGTTGCGCGGGTCGAGCCACCGCCGCCAGGAGAAGACGGAGTCCGGGCGACGTTGCGGCGCGGGCCGGACCTGTGCGCCCACTCGCTGTTTGGTTTCGGCTGTGGTCACTGTGCCTACTGGGATTGGAGTAGCGGGACGCGGGGAATTTCGGGTAATGATCCAATGATCGGGTGGTGAGTTCAAACCGAACGGGACCACCCGGCGCCCACGCCTACGTTACCGTCCTGATCTGGTAGGACGGTGACGTGACGAAAGACGGGGCGGGAGCCGAGCCGCTCCCGGGACTCGGGGATCTCCGGCCGACGGCCGTGACCAGCGCCGATGCGAAGAAGAAGCGGCCCGCTCCGAAGAAGGGCGCCAAGCGCAGGGCCGAGCGGCTCGCGGTGGCGCGGATCGCCGTCGACCATCCGCTTCCGCACCTCGACCGCCCGTTCGACTACCTCGTCCCCGACAAGCTCGACGCCAAGGCCGTGCCGGGCTGCCGGGTGCGGGTGCGGTTCGCCGGGGCTCTGGTGGACGGCCTGCTGCTCGAACGGGTGGAGGAGAGCGATCACGAGGGCCGCCTGCTCTTCCTGGAGCGGGTGACGTCCCCCGAGGTGGTGCTGACCCCGGAGATCGCCGCGCTGGCCCGCGAGGTGGCCGACCGGTACGCGGGGACGTTCTCCGACGTCGTCCGCCTGGCGATCCCGCCCCGGCACGCGCGAGTGGAGGCGGAGGCCCCCGGGGAGCCGCCGGAGGCGCCGGAGCGGCCGAAGGAGCCCGGCCCCTGGGGCGAATACCCGGCGGGGCCGTCCTTTCTGACGGCCCTGGCCGAGGGGCGCGCTCCCCGGGGAGTCTGGACGGCGCTGCCCGGCCCGGCCTGGGCCGGGGCGATCGCGCGGGCCGTCGCGGCGGCGCTGTCGGCGGGACGCGGCGCGCTGGTGGTGGTGGCCAACGGGCGCGACGTCGCCGCGATCGACCGCGCCCTGACCGGCGAACTGGGGGAGGGCGCCCACATCGCGCTGACCGCCGAGCTGGGGCCGGAGGAGCGCTACCGGCGCTGGCTGGCGGTGCTGCGCGGCGCGCGGCGCGCGGTCATCGGGACGCGGGCCGCGATGTTCGCGCCGGTCGCCGAGCTGGGCCTGGTGGTGCTCTGGGACGACGGTGACGACGTCCACCCCGATCCGCACGCGCCGTACCCGCACCCGCGCGAGGTGCTGGCGCTGCGCGCGCACAGGTCCGACGCCGCCGCCCTGTTCGGCGGCTACACGCGGACGACCGACGCGACCCAGCTCGTGGAGTCGGGGTGGGCCCACGCCCTGGCCGCCGACCGGCCGCGGATCCGCGAGGTCATGCCGCGCGTGCGTCCGGCGGGCGACGACGCCGAGCTGGCCCGCGACGGCGCCGCACGCGCGGCGCGCCTGTCCAAGGCCGCGTTCGAGGCCGCCAGGCGCGCGCTGGAGGACGGGCCCGTCCTCGTGCAGGTGCCGCGCCGGGGGTACCTGCCGGGCCTGGCGTGCGTGCGCTGCCGCACCGCCGCCAGGTGCGGCGCCTGCCAGGGGCCCCTCGCGCTGCGGTCGGCCCACGCGGCGCCCTACTGCCGCTGGTGCGGCCGTATCGCGGGCGACTGGGCCTGTCCCGAATGCGGGACGCGTCACTTCCGCGCGGTGGTGGTCGGCGCGCGCCGGACGGCCGAGGAGCTCGGCCGGGCGTTCCCGGGCGCCGTGGTGCGCACGTCGGGACGCGACGCGATCCTCGACCGGATCGGCCCCGAGCGGGCCCTGGTGGTGGCGACGCCGGGGGCCGAGCCGGTGGCCGAGGACGGCTACGCCGCCGCGTTGCTGCTGGACGGCTGGGTGCTGCTCGGCCGCGCCGATCTGCGGGCGGGGGAGGAGACCCTGCGGCGCTGGATGAACGCCGCCGCGCTGGTCCGGCCGTCCGGTGCGGTCGTGGTCGGCGCGGACGCGGGCCTGGCCGAGGTCCAGGCCCTGCTGCGCTGGGACCCGGTCACCTACGCCGAGCGCGAGCTGGGCGAGCGCCGCGAGGTCGGCTTCCCGCCCGCCGTGCGGATGGCCTCGCTGACGGCGTCGCCGGCGGCGATCAGGGAGCTGCTGGCCGACGCGCGGCTGCCGGACGACGCCGAGGTCCTCGGGCCCGTCCCGATCGCGGACGAGGGCAAGGAACGCGCGCTCGTCCGCGTCCCACGCGCCCACGCCCTGGCCATGGCCAAGGCGCTCCAGGCCGCGCAAGGCATCCGCAGCGCCCGCCGGGCGACCGAGGTCGTCCGGGTCCAGATCGACCCGCTCGATCTCATCTGAGCGGAGCGCGCGTCCGGGGGCCTGTTCCCGGCGAAGCCCACCGGAGGCCCACCGGACACGCACTAGGGTTCAGGGGTGGCCGACAACTGGGTGAAAACCGCCGTCCGAGACCTGCGCGCATGGGCGGAGGCACGGGGCGCCGACGTGGACGTCCAGGGCGCGGAGCTGCTGCTGGAGCTGGCGCGCGACGAGGTGGGGCTGAGCGGTCCCGGCGGCCTGACCCCCGACACGCTGGGCGAGCTGCTCCTGGAGGCGTTCCCCGAGACGGTGGTGGCCGAGGGCGACGAGGTGCCCGCGATCCTGGCCACCGTCCGCCAGGTGCTGGCGTTCCTGGGCGAGACCGACGTCCTTCCGCAGGGACGGGACGCCGAGCTCATCGCCGAGCTCGACCGGATCGCCCCCGAGTTCGCCGACGCCGTCGAGCAGGCCGACAGCGAGGAGCGCCGGACGGCCGCCGAGGTGATCTCCGGCATGATGCGCGCCGACGGCGTGCCGCTGGACGACCAGGACGCGGTCGAGCGCTGGGTCCGTGCTTTCGAGGCGCTGCCCGACGACGAGCGCTACGCCCGCACCGAGGAGTACCTGCGGCGCGCCGAGGAGATGGTCGTCCCGCCGGTCCGGCTGGCGCCCGAGGCCGAACTGGCCGCCGCCGCCCGCGACTCGGCGCTGACCGTCCAGGCCGTGGCCCTGGCCGAGTGGGTGGGCGAGCGTCCCGTCGACGACTACGGCCAGCTGCCGGTGGACGAGGCCGAGCAGGCCCTGGCGGCCCTCGCGCTGCCCAGCCCGCGCCGCGTCGAGGGCCCCGCCGACTCCCAGGCCGACCTGCCCGAGCTCGACCGGCTCTGGTGGGCCGCGGCCGACGCCGAGGTGATCGTCACCGCCGAGGGCGAGACCGGGCCCGGCCCGGCGCTGGACGCCCTGCGTTCCGGCGACGACGCGGCGTTCCTGGCGGCCTGGCTGCGCCTGTTCGACGCCGCCGCCGTCCCCGAGCACGACGCCGAGGACGGCCTCGACCCGATCGAGCTGGTGCAGAACGAGCTGACCGGCGTCCTGATCCACCTCTACGAGCAGGAACGGCCGTCCTCGCACGCGGTGCTGGCGGCGACGCTGACCGACCACATCGCCGAGTCCTACGACGTGTCCGACGAGCCGGGCCTGGCGGCCGCCGTCCGCGAGTCGCTCGCGCTGGAGCTGGACGACCTGGTCCGCTGGGACGTGGCCGAGGCCGACGGCGACGGGTACGCCCTCACCCCGCTGGGCGTGTGGGCCGTGCGCGAGCTGCTGGTCGCCGACGGGTTCTCCGCACCCGTCGTGGGCGACCTGGCGTCCGCGCCCGCCGCCGAGCTGGTCGCGGGGCTGACCTGGCACCGGCACGACACCGCCGACGAGGAGATCGACGGCTGGCTCGACGGCCGCGACCCCCAGGTCGCGGCGGCCGGTCTGCTGGAGGTCATGCGGACGGGCGGCCCCGGCCACCGCAACCTGGCCGCCGCCGTCCTGGGCCGGGTCGGCCCGGGCGCGCTGCCGGTCGTCGCCGAGGCCGAGGACGACCCGCTGATCGGCCCGCACGTGACGCTGTGGCTCAACGAGCACGGCGACGGCGAGCCCGAGGACCTCGGCCGCGAGGCGTACCTGTGGCTGTTCGTCGACACCGTCGCCGGGATGCTGGAGACCAGCGAGCCGGGGGACGCCGTGGCGGCCGCGCTGACCGACGTCCCGCCGGACGCCGAGATGGCCGCCATGGTCGAGGAGATGTGGCGCGCGGGCCACCCGGACGCCGCCGAGGTGCTGGACGCGCTGGGGGCGCACCACCCCGACAAGGCCACCGCGAAGGCGGCGCGCACCGCCGCCTACAAGGCGCGGTCAACCCGGAGGGCCTGAAGCCTCCGTAGACTTGTCACCGCAAGTCCATCCGCAGGAAACGGAGCCCTCGTTGGCCGTCAAGCCCATCCGCCTCTTCGGCGATCCCGTGCTGCGCACCGCCGCCGACCCGGTGAAGGACTTCGACAAGGAGCTGCGCCAGCTCGTCAAGGACCTCACCGACACGATGATCGACGCCCCGGGGGCCGGTCTGGCCGCGCCGCAGCTGGGCGTCGGCCTGCGGGTCTTCACCTACTACGTCGACGACCGGCTCGGCCATGTGGTCAATCCCACGCTCGACCTGTCCGACGAGCGGGAGACCGACGACGAGGGCTGCCTGTCGCTGCCCGGTATGGCGTTCCCCACGCCCCGGGCGGTGCGCGCGGTGGCCAAGGGCTTCAACATGCACGGCGAGCCGATCACGCTGGAGGGCACCCATCTGCTGGCCCGCTGCGTGCAGCACGAGACCGACCATCTCGACGGGATCATCTTCATCGACCGGATGGATCCCGAGCAGCGCAAGGCCGCGATGAAGGCCATCCGCGAGGCCGAGTGGTTCGGCGATCCCGCCCCCGTCGTCAAGGAGTCCCCCCACCGCACTTTCGGGAAGGCCATCTAAGTGAAGCTGGTGTTCGCGGGGACCCCGGAGACCGCCGTACCGTCGCTGGACGCGCTGCTGGCGTCCGGGCACGAGGTGGCCGCCGTGGTCACCCGGCCCGACGCGCCCGCCGGACGGGGCCGCCATGTGGTGGCCAGCCCGGTCGCGCGGCGGGCCGAGGAGGCCGGGGTGGAGGTGCTCAGGCCGGCCAAGGCGTCCGATCCCGAGTTCCTCGACCGGCTGCGGGCCATCGCGCCCGACTGCTGCCCGGTCGTGGCCTACGGGGCGCTGCTCAAGCCCGCCGCGCTGGAGATCCCCCGGCACGGCTGGGTGAACCTGCACTTCTCGCTGCTGCCCGCGTGGCGCGGCGCGGCGCCCGTCCAGCACGCGATCCTGCACGGCGACGACATGACCGGCGCGGCCACCTTCGAGATCGAGGAGGGCCTGGACACCGGCCCGGTCTACGGGGTGCTGACCGAGCCGATCCGGCCGGACGACACCACCGGCGACCTGCTGGGACGCCTGGCCGTCGCGGGCGCCAAGCTGCTGCTCGACACCATGGACGGCATCGAGGCCGGGGTGCTGGAGCCACGCCCCCAGCCCGACGAGGGCGTCTCCTACGCCAGCAAACTCACCCCCGAGACCGCCCGCGTCGACTGGGCCAAGCCCGCCGCGCACGTGCACCGGCTGGTGCGGGCCTGCACGCCCGCGCCGGGCCCCTGGACGACCTTCCGCGACGAGCGGGTCAAGCTGGGCCCGCTGCGGCTCGCGGTCGGCGCCGAGAGGCTCGATCCGGGACGCCTGCGCGCGACCAGGAAGGAGGTCCTGGTCGGCACGGCCACCCATCCGCTCGCGCTCGGCGAGGTCCAGCCGCAGGGCAAGCGCCGCATGGCCGCCGCCGACTGGATGCGCGGCCTCACCCTCTCCGAGAAGGACGCGTTCGCCTGATGGCGCCCGACCGCAGACGCCAGGGCCACGGCCATCCGAGCCGCAACCGCAGGCCCGGCGGCCCGCGCGCGACGGGTCGTCCCGAAGACCTGGTCAGGCGCACCGCCTTCGACGTGATCCGCGCGGTGGAGACCCGCGACGCCTACGCCAACCTGCTGCTGCCCACGCGGCTGCGCGACCGCGGCCTGACCGGCCGCGACGCCGCCCTGGCCACCGAGCTGACCTACGGCACGCTGCGCGGCCGCGGCACCTACGACGCGGTGCTGGCGCTGTGCAGCGACCGCGAGCTGCGGCGCATCGACCCGCCGCTGCTGGACGTCCTGCGCCTGGGCACCCACCAGATCCTGGCCACCCGCATCCCGCCGCACGCGGCCGTCGGCACCACCGTCGAGCTGGCCCGGACGGTCTCGGGCCCCGGGCAGGCCAAGTTCGCCAACGCGGTGCTCCGCAAGGTCACCACCCGCGACCTGCCGGGCTGGCTGGCCATCGTCGCGCCCGAGGACGCCGACCTGACCTCCCGGCTGTCGATCGCGCACAGCCACCCCAAGTGGATCGTCTCGGCGCTGCGCGACGCGCTCGGCCCCGACCGCGACGAGATCGACGACCTGCTCGCCGCCGACAACGCGCGTCCGCGGGTGACGCTCGTCGCGCGCCCCGGCAGGGCCGAGCCGCAGGAGCTGTATGACGCGGGCGCCGAGCCCGCGCCGTTTTCCCCGTATGCCGCGGTGCTGCCCGACGGTGACCCGGCCGCGATCCGCGCCGTCCAGGACGGCCGCGCGGCCGTGCAGGACGAGGCCAGCCAGCTGGTCGCCCTGGCCCTGGCCGCCGCGCCGCTGGAGGGGCGCGACGCGTTCTGGGCCGACCTGTGCGCCGGTCCGGGCGGCAAGGCGGGGCTGCTGGCGGCGCTCGCCGCGCGGCGCGACGCCCGGCTGCTGGCCTGCGACGTCCAGCCGCACCGCGCGGGCCTGGTGCGGCGGGCGGTCGACGACCGCGCCGCGGTGGTCGTCTCGGACGGCACGGTCCCGGCCTGGCGTCCCGGCGCGTTCGACCGCGTCCTGCTGGACGTCCCGTGCACCGGCCTCGGCGCGCTGCGGCGGCGGCCGGAGGCGCGCTGGCGCCGGGGGCCCGAGGCCGTGGCCGAGCTGGGGCCGCTCCAGCGCTCGCTGCTGGGCAAGGCGCTGGAGTCGGTGCGCCCCGGGGGAGTGCTGGCCTACGTCACGTGCTCGCCGCACCTGGCCGAGACCCGCGTCGTGGTCGACGACGCCCTGCGCGGGCGCGACGACGTCGACCGGCTGGACGCCCCGTCCGTGCTGGCCTCGATCGCCCCCGAACTGACCGGCCTCGGCGAGGGCCCGTTCGCGCAGTTCTGGCCGCACCGGCACGGAACCGACGCGATGTTCCTGGCCCTGCTGCGCCGCCGCTGACCGCCGGGGAGGCCCCGATGCTCACCGACTTCATGCACGTGGTGTCCTTCGTCGGCAGCGGCGCGTTCTACCTTCCGGTGATCGTGCTGGTGTTCTGGTGCGTGAGCCCCCGGTTCGGCGCCCGGGCCGCGGTGGTCATGTCGTTCGGATCGGTGGTCAACACGGTGCTCAAGCTGGCGTTCCACTCGCCGCGCCCGTTCTGGACCGACGCCTCCATCACCGGCCACGAGGGACGCGACTCGTTCGGCATGCCCTCGGGCCATGCCCAGAGCGCCTCCCTGGCCTGGGGGTTCCTCGCCGTCCACCTGCGGAGATGGACGGTCTGGGCCGCCGCCGCGGTCATGGTCGTGCTGATCGGTGTCTCGCGGGTGCAGCTCGGCGTGCACTCGGTGGGGCAGGTCGTGGCGGGCTGGGCCGTCGGCGCGGTGTTGCTGGTCGCGGCGCTCGGACTGGAGCCGCTGGTCGTGCCGTGGTGGCGGGCGCGGGCGCTGGCCGTCCAGCTGGCGCTGTGCCTGGCGGTCTCGGGCGCCTTCCTGCTGGCGGCCTGGGCGGCCGTGGAGTCGCTGGAGGGCTGGGAATGGCCCGCCGCCTGGTCCCAGGCGATCGTCGAGGCCGGGGGCACCACCGGGCCGATCACGCTGAGCCGGGGCGCCACGGCGGCGGGCGGCCTGTGCGGCATCCTGGCCGGGGTGACGGTGCTCGCGCACCGGGGCGGGTTCGAGGCCGAGGGCGTCCTGTGGCGGCGGCTGGCCCGCGTCCCGGTCGGCGTCACCGGGCTGCTGGCGATCTACGCGTGCGGGCTGCCGTTCGGCGACCAGCCCGTGCAGGCGTTCGCCGTCCAGGCCCTGCTGGGTCTGTGGACGGCGGCGGGGGCGCCCGAGGCGTTCGTCCGGCTGGGGCTGGCGCGGCGAACCCCCCGCGCGGTCACCCGGGCGGGTGAGGGTGTCGCGGAGCTGCGCCAATAGAATCGGGGCATCATGGCTCCAGCGCAGATCTCACCCAGCATCCTGTCCGCCGACTTCGCCCACCTGGCCGACGACGTCGCGCTCATCTCCGGCGCGGCCGACTGGGTGCACGTCGACGTCATGGACAACCATTTCGTCCCCAACTTGACCCTCGGGCTGCCGATCGTGGAGGCGCTGCTCAAGCACAGCGCGCTGCCCCTCGACTGCCATCTGATGATCGAGGACCCGGACCGCTGGGCGCCCCAGTACGCCGAGGCCGGCGCGGGCAGCGTCACCATCCACGTCGAGGCCGCCAAGGCGCCGATCCGGACGCTGCGCACCATCCGCGCCGCCGGGGCGCGCGCGGGGCTCGGCATCAACCCGGCCACGCCCGTCGAGCCCTACGAAGACCTGCTCGGCGAGATCGACATGCTGCTGCTGATGACCGTCGAGCCGGGCTTCGGCGGGCAGAAGTTCCTGGACGTGGTGCTGCCCAAGGTCCGCCGGGCCCGCGAGCTGATCAAGGGCCGCGACC
Organism: Spirillospora sp. CA-294931; assembly: GCF_050946795.1. Lineage (GTDB taxonomy): Bacteria > Actinomycetota > Actinomycetes > Streptosporangiales > Streptosporangiaceae > Spirillospora. Next base: position 6,078,523 of record NZ_CP192006.1, on the reverse strand, counting down.
TGCCGGTCTGGCTCCAGGTGGACGGCGGCGTCAGCGCCGAGACCATCGAGCGCTGCGCCGAGGCGGGGGCCGACGTCTTCGTGGCGGGCAGCGCCGTCTACGGCGCCGACGACCCGGCCGAGGCCGTCCGCAAGCTCCGCGACCAGGCCGAGGCGGTGGCGGGGCGGGGATGAGCGAGACCTACCTTCCCTGCACGGCGGTCCTGTTCGACGTCGACGGCACGCTGGTCGACTCCACCCCGCTGGTCGAGCGCGCGGGGCGGCTGTGGGCCGAGGAGCGGGGCATCGACCCCGTGGTGTTCATGACCGGCGCCCACGGCCGCCGCACCCGCGACCGCGTCGCCGAGTTCGTCCCGCCCGATCGGGTGGAGGAGGAGACCGCGCTGCTGGACGCGCTGGAGGCGTCCAGCACCGACGGCATCACGGCCCTCCCGGGGGCGGTCGCGCTCCTCACCGCGATGAACGGTCTGCCCTGGGCGATCGTGACCTCGATGGACCGCGGGCAGTTCGAAGTGCGCACCGGGGTCGCCGGCGTCCCGGTGCCGGAGATCGTGGTGACGGCCGAGCTGGTCACGCACGGCAAGCCCGACCCTTCGGGCTACCTCCTGGCCGCCGAGCGCCTCGGCGTCGACCCGGGCGAGTGTCTGGTCATCGAGGACGCACCCGCGGGCGTGCGGGCGGGGCTGGCGGCGGGAGCGACCGTGCTCGCGGTCGCGACCAGCCACGACGCGTCCGAGCTGACCGAGGCCCACCTGGTCGTCCCCGATCTGAGCGGGGTCTCCGCCGTCCCCGGTGGCCTGCGCGTGATAACCTAACGAGCGCTTGGTTGCTTTTCTGGGTGGGCATTCTCACGCCAGGGCGGGAATGCGTTTCGTGGCACACTGGTTGGCAGCAAGTGAACGCGTGCTCCGGGGTCGGTGAAATTCCGAACCGGCGGTGACAGTCCGCGACCCGGCCGAAGCCATCGGCCGGTTGACCCGGTGGAACTCCGGGACCGACGGTGAAAGTCCGGATGGGAGGCAGCGCGCAATACGCCCCTGCGTGGGGCGCTGTTTTCGTATCGCCCCGGAGCCCCCTATGCACACGCATAAGAGGAGGCCCGGGAGAGATGTTCACCGGCATCGTCGAGGAGCTCGGCGAGATCGAGGCGATCGCGCCCGAAGGCGATTCGATCACCTTCACGATCCGCGGCCCGCTCGTCACCCAGGACGCCGTGCACGGCGCCTCGATCGCGGTCAACGGCGTCTGCCTCACGGTGGTCGACGTCAAGGACGGGGCGTTCACCGCGGACGCCATCAAGGAGACCCTCGACAAGTCCAGCCTGGGCGTGCTGGAGGTCGGCTCCAAGGTCAACCTCGAACGTCCCGTCCGGCTGTCGGACCGGCTCGGCGGGCATCTGGTCCAGGGCCATGTCGACGGCGTGGGCCGGATCCTGTCCCGTGAACCGGGCGACCGCTGGGACGTCGTCACGTTCTCGCTGCCCAAGGACCTGACCCGCTACCTGGTCGACAAGGGCTCGATCACGGTCGACGGCATCAGCCTGACCGTCGTCGAGGCCGGCTCCGACCGCTTCAGCGTCGCGCTGATCCCCACCACGCTCGCGCTCACCACGCTCGGCCACAAGGACATCGGCGCCCCCGTCAACCTCGAGGTCGACGTGATCGCCAAGTACGTCGAGCGCCTCCAGAGCGCCGGGCTCCGGTCATGAGCTGGCTGAACGCGAGCTTCACGCTCTTCGGCGAGCACGTCCTGTGGACCGATCTCCTCGGCAACGCGCTCTCGCTGGCCGTGGTCTACCTGGCCATGCGCAAGACCCTCTGGACGTGGCCGGTCCAGCTCACCGGCGCGCTGCTGCTGCTCGCCGCGTCCCTGCACGCGCACGCCCCCGGCAACGCGCTCAAGCAGGTCCTGTTCTGCGGCCTGGCGGTGTTCGGATTCTGGAGCTGGCGGCAGGGCCGCCAGACCGGCGGCAGCCTCCTGGTGCGCCGCGCCACCGCGCGCGAGCGCCTCGTGCTCGGCGCCGTGCTGCTGGGCGGCACCGCCGTCGTGGCGCAATTGTTCATCCACCTGACCTGGCTCCAGGTGGCCTGGTCGCCGTGGGCGAACGCCTACATCTTCGTCGGCAGCGCGGTGGCGACCTTCGCCCAGAGCCGCGCGCTGGTCGACTTCTGGATCGTCTGGATCCTGGTGGACCTGGTGGGCGTGCCCCTCGCGCTCAAGTCGGGGCTGTACGTCTCCGCGGCGGTCTACGGGATCTTCTTCTTCATGGTGATGGCGGGCTTCCGCGACTGGCTCCGGGAGTCCCGGCGCCCGGTCGAGAGCGCCCGGATGAGAGATGCGGTGGCGGCATGAGTGAGCGAAGCGAACGAATGAGCGCGGTACTTGCCGGGGGGAGTGGGGGGTCGTCCCCCCTCGGGGGAAGCGGCATGAGTGAGAACGGGATTTTCGACTCCATCGAGGACGCGATCGCCGACATCGCGGCAGGGCGTCCGGTCGTGGTGGTCGACGACGAGGACCGCGAGAACGAGGGCGACATCATCTTCGCCGCGTCCAAGGCGACGCCGGAGCTGCTCACGTTCACCATCCGCTACACCAGCGGCGTGATCTGCGTCCCCATGCTCGGCGAGGACCTGGACCGGCTCCAGATCCCGCTGATGACCGCGCAGAACTCCGAGCGGATGCGCACCGCATACACCATCAGCGTGGACGCCCGCGACGGCGTCACCACCGGCATCTCGGCCGCCGACCGGGCCAGGACCATCCGGACGCTGTGCGACTCGGCCACCGAGCCCTACGAGCTGGTCAGGCCCGGCCACATCTTCCCCCTGCGCTACCACGAGGGCGGCGTCCTGCGCCGTCGCGGCCACACCGAGGCGTCGGTCGACCTGGCCAGGCTGGCGGGGCTGCCCCCGGCGGGCGTCCTGGCCGAGGTCGTCAACGACGACGGCACCATGGCGCGCCTGCCCGAGCTCCAGGTCTTCGCCAAGGAGCACGGCCTCAAGCTGATCTCCATCGAGCAGCTGGTGGAGTACCGCCGCCGCAACGAGCCGATGGTCCAGCGCGCGGTCGAGACCCGCCTGCCCAACCGGTTCGGCGAGTGGCGCGCGGTCGGCTTCTCCAGCGCCATCGACGGCGGCGAGCATGTCGCGCTGGTCCTGGGCGACCTCGGGGACGGCACCGACGTGCTGGTCCGGGCCCACTCCGAGTGCCTGACCGGCGACGTCCTGCACTCCGAGCGCTGCGACTGCGGAACCCAGCTGGACGCGGCGATGGAACGCATCGCCCAGGAGGGACGCGGCGTCGTCCTCTACCTGCGCGGCCACGAGGGACGCGGCATCGGCCTGCTGGCCAAGCTGCGCGCCTACGCGCTGCAGGACAACGGCTCCGACACCGTCGACGCCAACCTCGAACTCGGCCTGCCCGCCGACGCGCGCGAGTACTCCAACGCCGCCCACATGCTGCGCGACCTCGGCGTGCGGTCGATCCGGGTGCTCACCAACAACCCGGCCAAGCTCGCCGGGCTGTCCGGGTTCGGCCTCGACGTGCTCGGCCGGGTGGGCATGCCCGTCGTCGTCACCGAGGACAACCGCCGTTACCTGACGGTCAAGCGCGACCGTCTCGGACATCTGATCGAGGGACTGTGATGAGCGGGTCAGGACGCCCGGAGGAAACCGTCGTCGACGCCGCCGAGCTCACGCTCGGCATCGTCTGCACGCGCTGGCACGCCCGGATCACCGACAGGCTGCTCGAACGCGCGCTGGCCGCCGCCAAGGCCTGCGGCGTCGCCGAGCCCGTCGTGACCCGGGTCGCGGGCGCCCTGGAACTGCCGGTCGTCGCCCAGCAGCTGGCCAGGGAGCTGGACGCCGTCGTCGTCCTCGGCGCGGTCGTCCGCGGCGAGACGGCCCACTTCGACTACGTATGCGACTCGGTCACCGCCGGTGTGACGCGCATCGCTCTCGACGAGGCCACCCCGGTGGGTAACGGGGTTCTCACATGTGACACCCTTGAGCAAGCACTGGACCGCAGCGGGCTGCCCGACAGCCACGAGGACAAGGGATGGGAGGCGACTGTGGCCGCACTCGACACGGCTCTGACCTTGAAGGGCCTGCGGCAGGGCGGCATCGGGTCTCGTGGGGTGGCGGGGCGGGATGAACACGGTCACGCCGGGCATGGCCTGGAGCATCGCAGCTCCTGAAGGCCCCCGGTCGTAACCCATCCACGAAAGGCTCAAACCGTGCTGTCCCTCGTCCTGCCCAAGGGTTCGCTCGAAAAGGCGACCGTGCAGCTGTTCGACGCCGCCGACCTCACCGTCCGGCGCACCTCGGACCGCGACTACCGCGCCTCCATCGACGACCCGCGCATCGACCGCGTCCGGGTCCTGCGCCCGCAGGAGATCCCGACCTACCTCGAACAGGGCCTGTTCGACCTCGGCATCACCGGCCGCGACTGGATCACCGAGACCGACTCCGACGTGGTGAGCCTCGGCGAGCTCCAGTACTCCAAGGCCACCGCCAACCCGGTCCGCGTGATCATGGCGGTGCCGAACGACGCCCCCTGGCAGAAGGTCTCCGAGCTTCCCAAGGGCGTGCGGATCTCCACCGAGTTCCCGGCCATGACCAAGCGCTTCCTGGACAAGCACGGCGTCGAGGCGAAGGTCGTCCCGTCCTACGGCGCCACCGAGGCCAAGGTCCCCGACATCGTCGACGTGATCGTCGACCTGACCGAGACCGGCTCGTCGCTGCGCAAGAACGGCCTGCGGATCCTCGACACCCTCCTGACCAGCTACACCGAGCTGGTCGCCAACCGCGAGTCCTACCAGGACGCCGAGAAGCGCGCCGCGATGGAGGACATCGCGCTGCTCCTCCAAGGCGCCATCCGGGCGCGGGGCAACGTCCTGCTCAAGCTGAACGTGGCCCAGGCCGACCTCCGGGCGGTGCTCGACATCATGCCGTCCATGTCCTCGCCGACGGTCACCTCGCTGGCGGGCGGCGACCACAACGCGGTGGAGAGCGTGGTCGCCAAGCGCGGCGTCAACACCCTCATCCCGGCACTGAAGGCCGCCGGCGCCCACGACATCCTCGAGATCCCCATCTCCAAGATCGTTGACTGAGACTCCGGCCCTCCCGGTGGTGTGGCGCCCGCGCACCACCAGGTACGTCGCCTACACGACGGCGGGCGTGATCGTGCTCAGCATGATCGTGCTCGCCGTCGTGGTGGCCCCCCAGTTCAAGCTGTTCGACCGCGTCCTGATGATCCTTTTCGGCGTCCTGATCGGCTGGGTGCTGCACATGCTGGCCCGCTGCCGCGTCGCCGCCGACGCCGAGGGCATCACGGTCGTCAACGCCTTCCGCACCCGCCGCCTCGAATGGGCCGAGGTCATCGACGTCTCGATGAGCACCGGCGAGCCCTGGCCCACCCTCGACCTCAGCGACGGCACCTCGATCGGCGCCATGGGCATCAACGGCACCGAGAAGGCCCTGTCCGCCCGCCAGCTCGCCGAACTCCGCCTCCTCATCCACCAGCAAGGCGAAGCCCCCGACCCCACCTGACGGATCAGCCCTTCTCCCGATACCGCCTTCGCAGCTTCGCTTGATACATATGGCCGTAAACGAGCAGAGAGCCGAGCATGACGGTTCCTAGCCCGAGAAAGGCCGTCATCGCCAGCGGCCAGGCCTCTTCGTCCCTGAGGGCAATCCTGACCCCTTCGACGGCCCCCCATCCGGAGCACAGCCCGAGGGTCCCAAGGAGCACGGTGACGCCGACCAGCAACCGCGTGCTCTCGGGCCGCCTCCCCGGCGGTTCCTGATCGGCGGGGATGACCTGGTAGGGCTCGATCACGTCGTCTGGACGCAGGTAGGGAAAATCGATGCTGACTTCCATGGACGTCCGATCTTGGGTGACCATCAGATGGTGCCGGTGACCGATGGTCAGCCCGTCGGCGATGACGGTGTCGCCGCGCAGCACCCGGGCCCGGTGCCCGGCCTCCAACTGCGCCTCGCCCGCCGCCGATCGGAGGCGGACGACCCCGGCCCGCGCCATCACACCGTCCGACCCCGCCTTGAGCACCCCGAGCCGTTCGGAGCGCACCTCCGTCCACTGCGGTGAGGGCACGCTGTAGGCCACGAGCGTGTCCCCGGCCCGCAGACCCTGGTAGCCCAGGTGGACGGACGCGCCACCGTCCGCCGGGAGCTCGTCGATCGGACGCCCGTCCCGCCCGGTCACCGCATGCACCCGCAGTGTCTCGGCCACGGTCCGCCCCTCGCGGACGACCCGAACCCGATCACCGACCGCCAGCCGTCCCGCGGTGATCACGGCGAGCACGGCCGGGGACCCGGAGCCGACCCCGCGCACCTCGGCGCACCCCTGCATCACCTCGTCCTCCGGGGCCGCGGCGTGGTAACCCGGCACCAGTTCGGGATCGGCTTCTGCCTGCGCCGCACGCTCATAGACCTCGATGAAGTCCTTCGCCCGCACATCAGTCCACCCGATCGCCACCGCGAACCGTCGTCCCCCGGTAACGCTCGTCTCGGGACCCTTGTCCGTGGCCAGAGCCCCGATACGGAGATCCTCGGCGATCACCTTCCCGGCGCGCAGGAGCCGCGCCCGACCCCCGAGCGCGACCTCGCCAAGCCGCAACCGCCCCCAAGGCAGCGCACCGAACCCGGCGACCTGCCGGATCTCGGACACTCGAATCAAGCCCAGCCGCCGTTCGCCGACCCAGACACTGTTCGCCACCACAAGACCCTCGGTTCTCCTCGATCTTGTGATGAATCGTGCCATACCTTTCAGTATGTTTCTCGAGCACGGCTCAGGTGGCGGTGATCGGGTGGCGGACTGTCGCGCCGAAGAGGTACCCGTAGGTGTTGGGGACGGCGGTGACGGGCTGGGTGGTGCCGGTCTCGTCGGTGGTGCGGGCCATCAGTTCGTAGCGGCCGGGGGTTCTCGGGTGCCAGGGGACGTCCCAGCGGACCCAGGAGCGGGGGTGGTGGGGGCCTCTGAGGCGACATCGGTGCCAGGTCGCGCCGTGGTCGGCGCTGACCTCGACGCGGCGGACGCGGCCGTTGCCCGACCATGAGCGGCCGTGCAGCAGGTGCGTGCGGCCCGCCTTGAGCTGGGCGTCCCAGGGGAGTTCGAAGGCGCTCTTGAGGTTCATGCGGGTGAGCGGGGCGGTGCCCTCGGCCGGGTGGTCCGGGCCGAACAGGCGGTAGTAGCGGGTGTTCCAGGGGGAGAACAGGGGGCGGTCGGCCACCTGGATGTCGCCGAGCCACTTGATCGAGGCGATGCCGACCCAGGACGGGACGACCAGCCGCACCGGGTACCCGTGGTCGGGAGGCAGCGGGACGCCGTTCATCTCGTAGGCGAGCAGGACGTCCTTCAGGGCCTTGGCGATCGGGAGCGGACGGCGGACGCGGCCGTGGTTCTCGCCCTTGTCGACGTAGTCGGCGTCCAGGCCCCGGGGCAGGAGGTCGACGGCCTGGTCGGTGAGGCCCGCGCGTTCCAGGACGGTGCTCAGGGGGACGCCGCGCCAGCGGGCCACGCCGACGGCGCCGAGCTTCCAGGGTGTGCCCGAGACCCGGTCGCCCTGCTGCGTGGTGTAGAAGCTGCGGCCGTTGCCCGTGCACTCGATGAAGGCGGTCAGGGTCTGCGAGCGCAGGCCGAGGAGGTCGTCGTAGCCGAACTCGACCGGCGCGTGCTCGGCGGGGGAGCCGTGCAGGCCCGTGCCCCACAGGCGCAGGCGCCAGGTGCGGGCGTCCAGGCGCGGGGTGGCGACGTGGTTGCGGACGAAGAAGCGGTCGTTGGGCGTGGTGACGCCCTGGCCGCGCATGGCCTCCCAGCGCATCTCGGCGTTGGTGCCGTGCGGGACGAACAGTTCGGGGGGAAGGGGCTTCACGATGCCGGTGGCGGTCTCCTCGGCGGCCCGCGCGGGGGTGGCGATCGCGGCGCCGAGCCCGGCCCCGGCGGTGATCCGCAGCAGGCCCCGGCGCGACATCCACTGCTCGGAGCGGACGGTCTCGTAGACACCCTCGTCGGTCAGGTCCCGGTCCATGCGGTCGATGCTGGTGACCTTCGGCGCAAAAGTCAACTTTTCCTATTAGATTAGGCGGGTAATGTCCGGATAGCCTGGCCCTGTGATCGGCTCGCCCGAAGAACTGGCCCGGCTGCTCGACCGGCACGCCTACCTGTGCGACGAGGGCCTGGCCACGGCGGGTTTCCTCGCGCTGACGATGCGGCGGCCGCTGTTCCTGGAGGGCGAGGCGGGCGTCGGCAAGACCGAGCTGGCCAAGACCTTGGCGTCCGCGCTCGGCGCCCCGCTGATCCGGTTGCAGTGCTACGAGGGGCTCGACGCCTCGCAGGCCCTGTACGACTGGGACTTCCCGCGCCAGCTCCTGCATCTGAGGACGGCCGAGGCCGCGGGCGTCACCGACGCCGGACGCCTGGAGGGCGAGCTCTACGACCGGCGCTTCCTGCTCGCGCGCCCCCTGCTGAAGGCCCTGGAGACCTCGCCCTCGGTGCTGCTGGTCGACGAGGTCGACCGGGCCGACGACGAGTTCGAGGCGTTCCTGCTCGAGGTGCTGAGCGACTTCGCGATCACGGTGCCCGAGCTGGGCACGATCCGCGCCGAGCGGCCCCCGGTCGTGGTCATCACCTCCAACCGGACGCGCGAGGTGCACGACGCGCTCAAGCGCCGCTGCCTGTACCACTGGCTCGACCATCCGCCGTTCGAGCGGGAGGTCGCCATCATCCGGCGCCGCCTGCCCGAGGCGTCCGAGCGGCTGGCGGGGGAGGTCGCGCGGGCCGCCGAGCGGCTGCGCGGCGCAGGCCTGCTCAAGCCGCCCGGCGTCGCCGAGACCCTCGACTGGACCGAGGCCCTGGTCGCGCTGGGCGTCCGGTCGCTGGACCCCGACCGGGCCGCGGCCACGCTCGGCGCCGTCCTGAAGCACCGCGAAGACCAGGTGCGCGGTCTGGAGATCCTCCTGGACGGGGCCTGAGCGCCGTGGCCAGGGACCTCACCGAGACGATCGTCGGGTTCGCCCGGACGCTGCGGGCCGCGGGCGGCACCGCCGACCCCGAGCGCGTCCAGGCCATGCTGCGCGCCCTGGACCATCTCGACGTCCTCGACCCCGCCGACGCCTACTGGGCGGGACGGCTCACGCTCTGCGCCGGTCCCGACGACCTGGCCCGCTACGACCGCTGCTTCGCGGCCTACTTCTCCGGCGCCACCGCGCGGCCCGTCCGGCGCGCTCCTCCCGCGACGGTGACGGTGCGGGTGGCCGAACCCTCGGCCGAGGAGGGCGAGGCGGCGTCCGGCACCTCGGTCGCGACCGCCAGCGCGTCCGAGGTGCTGCGGCGGCGCGACATCGCGCGGCTCAGCGACACCGAGCGCGCCGAGGTCGAACGGCTGATCGCGTTGCTGTCCACCTCGGCCGAACTCCGCAGGACGCGCCGGTTCGCGCCCGCGTCGCGCGGGCGGCTCGACCCGCGCGCGACGATGGCCGAGACGCTGCGCCGGGGCGGCGAGACGTCCCGGCTGCGCCACCGCGCCCGCCGGACGCGGCCGCGGCGGCTCGTGCTGCTGATCGACGTCAGCGGCTCGATGAGCCCCTACGCCGACGCGTTCCTGCGGTTCGCGCACGCCGCCCGTCCCGCCGAGGTGTTCAGCGTGGGGACGCGCCTGACCCGGCTCACCCGGGAGCTGCGCCTGCGCGACCCCGACGCGGCGATGGCCGCCGCCTCGGCGGCGATCCCGGACTGGAGCGGCGGGACCCGGCTCGGCTCCGAGCTCAAGGAGTTCCTCGACCGCTTCGGGCAGCGCGGGATGGCGCGCGGCGCCGTCGTGCTGATCGCCTCCGACGGCTGGGAGCGCGGCGACGCCCGGCTGCTGGGCGAGCAGATGGCCCGCCTGCACCGGCTCGCACACCGGGTCGTGTGGGCCAACCCGCACAAGGCGCGGCCGGGTTACGAGCCCCGCACCGCGGGCATCATGGCGGCCCTGCCGCATGTCGACGACTTCACCTCCGGGCACAGCCTCGGGGCGCTGGAGGAGCTGGCCGGGCTGATCGGAGGGCGGGCTCGTGCGTGACGTGCTCGACGAGGTCCTGGAGTGGTACTCGCGCGGAGAGACGTTCGCGCTGGCCACCGTGGTCAACACGTTCCGCAGTGCGCCCCGCGCCCCGGGGGCCGCGATGGCGGTCTCGTCCACCGGCGAGGTCGTGGGCAGCGTCTCCGGCGGCTGCGTCGAGGGCGCGGTGTACGAGCTGGGACGCGCGGTGCTGGACAGCGGCGCGACCGCCGTCCAGCGGTACGGGGTGAGCGACGACGACGCGTTCGCCGTCGGCCTGACCTGCGGCGGCGTCCTGGACATCCTCGTCGAGCCCGTCGGGCCCGCCACCTTCCCCGAGTTCGGCGCGGTCGCCGCCTCGATCGCGGGGCGCGAACCGGTCGCCGTCGCCACCGTGATCGCGGGCCCCGGGCGGATCGGCGCGCGCCGCGTCATCTGGCCGGGACGCGCCTCCGGCTCACTCGCCCCCGGCGCCCCGTATGCCGCCCGCCTCGACGCCGCCGTCGACGACGACGCCCGCGGCATGCTCGCCCAGGGCCTCACCGGCCGGCGCCACTACGGACCCGAGGGGGAGCGGCGGCTGGACGAGCTGACCGTCTTCGTCCACTCCTTCGCCCCGTCCCCGCGCCTCCTGGTCTTCGGCGCCATCGACTTCGCCGCCGCCGTCGCCCGGGTCGGCAAGTTCCTCGGCTACCACGTGACCGTCTGCGACGCGCGCCCGGTGTTCGCCACGGCCAAGCGCTTCCCCGACGCCGACGAGGTCGTGGTGAAGTGGCCGCACAAGTACCTGGACGGGGCCGAGGTCGACGAGCGCACCGCGATCTGCGTCCTGACCCACGACCCCAAGTTCGACGTCCCGCTCCTGGAGGTCGCGCTGCGCACGCCCGCCGGCTACGTCGGCGCGATGGGCTCGCGCCGCACCCACGACGACCGGCTCGAACGCCTGCGCGCGGCCGGCCTGGACGAGACGGAGCTGGCCAGGCTCCGCTCCCCGATCGGCCTCGACCTCGGCGCCCGCACCCCCGAGGAGACCGCGGTGTCCATCGCCGCAGAGCTGATCCAGCTGCGCTGGGGCGGCTCGGGCCGTCCCCTCACCGACACCACCGGCCGAATCCACGGCGACGCCGTCTGACGCGGCTACCCTCGCGTGATGACGACCTTGCACGGGGACAGGCCGGTGGCCGGAATCCTGCTCGCGGCCGGCGCCGGCCGCCGGTTCGGACGGCCGAAGGCACTGGTGGAACTGGACGGCGAACGCCTGGTCGACCGGGGGATCCGGCTGCTGCGCGAGGCGGGCTGCTCGCCGATCGTGGTCGTGGCGGGCGCCGCGCCGCTGGAGGTCATCGGCGCGGTCGTCGTGCCCAACCCGGACTGGAGCACCGGCATGGGCTCGTCCCTGCGCACCGGCCTGGCGGCCCTGCCGCCCGGCTGCCCCGCCGCCGTCGTGGCGCTGGTCGACCAGCCGAAGATCACCCCGCCCGCCGTCCGCCGCCTGGTCGCGGCCTACGAGGCGGGCGCCGAGGTCGCCGTGGCCACCTACGAGGGCCGCCCCCGCAACCCCGTCCTCTTCCGCGCCGCGCACTTCCCGGCGGTCATCGCGTCAGCCACAGGCGACACCGGCGCCCGCACTTTCCTCCACGCGCACCCACACCTCATCACCCATGTCCCCTGCGAAGACATAGCGTCCCCCGAAGACATCGACACCCCCGAAGACCTCTAGGCGTCGGACGCGGGAAGGACGCTCTCGTCCAGCGCGCCGCAGTCGACGGCGCGGCGCAGCCGATCGGACAGGGCCGCGATGGTGGCGGGCTCGTCCAGCACGCCGTTGTCCTTGCCCGCCGCCTGCTCGCGCCAGGCCCGGACCCGTCCGATGACCTCGTCCACCCCGTTCAGGTGGTAGCCGTACACCGCGGCGTAGCGGCTGGGCAGGTGGGCGGGGTGCAGGTCCCAGCCCTGGTAGAAGCCATGGGTAATCGAGTGCCTGACATGGGCGGCATGCACCGCCCACGCCTCGTTCACCTCGTCGGGCCCGTCGTTGCGCGGGATGATGTTGGTGGAGCCGTCCGAGAGCCGGATGCCGGTCCCCGCCAGGCCGACCTGCATGACATGCCGTGCGAAGTCGCAGGCGGGATGGTCGAGGCGCTGCTGCTCGGGCGGCAGCCCGCACGCGGCGGTGTAGTCGAACACCCCGAAGTGGGCGGCGGTCATGCGCCCCGCCGCGGCCTCCACGATGGCCCGCACACCCAGCCGTCCCTCGTGGTCGATGATCGCCTCGGTGGTCTCGATCTGGACCTCGAAGCGCAGGATCCCGCCCGGCAGCCCGAGCGCGGTCTCCAGCCGATCGAGGTACTCCACGAACAGGCCCACCTGCGCCGCCATCGTCACCTTGGGAAAGGTGATGGTGAAACCACCGGGCAGCCGCCCGAGACGGTCGCGCAGCGCGGTCAGGAACCCGTCCAGGCTGCGCATCGACCGGTCGTGGGCCCCGTCGGCGAACGACTTGACCCGGATGCCCCAGTAATGGGGGAGCCCCTTCACCTGGTAGGCCGCCGCGACCGCCTCGACGGCCTGCGCGACATGGGCGTCCTCCTCCGCGTCGGGGCGCAGGCCGTAGCCGTCCTCGAAGTCGATGCGGATGTCCTCCACCGGCTCACCGGCCAGCTTGGCCGCGACCCGCTCGCGCACCGGCCCGGCGATCTCCGGATCGAGCCCGAACGCCGCCCCGAACGACCCGGCCCCAGGCGTGTGCGTGTTGAGCAGGCGCAACGCCTCCGTCCCGAAGTTCGCCGGAGTCGACGGCGAGAACCGATCGGCGGGCACATAGACCGTATGCACCGGCTGCCGCCCGGTCGCCGCCCCGGGAAAGTGCCGAGCATGCTCGTCCAGCACCCCAGCCACCCGCGCGGACAGATCATCAAACGACGAGACACTCAGGTTCACCCCGACATGATCCCCCACCCAGCCCAGTAAGGGAATCGCCAACCCCCTCTCCTACTGCTTGACCAGTTCAGAGGCGCTTTCCCTGTCGGCTGGTGGAGGCCGCTGAAGCCGGGTTCTCCAGCCGATGGATCACCGCGAGGAGTTCCCCGTGCGCAGCCCGTACGTCTCCAGAAGATCAGCCGCAGAACCGACCAGGCCCGCGACACCGGAATGTACTCCGACCTCACGGGCCTGGCCGGTGCCGGTTCGGCACCGACCCGCGCGGTACCCGGCAGGGCGGCTCCTGGCAGCCGGTCAGCACGCCGAGGGTGATCCGCCGATCCTGATCGTGTTGTTCGCGGGCGGGGAAGTCGGGGTCGTCCTCGAACCGGCGTGCGAGCCGCGGGCGGCCAGGCGGCTGGCGAGTTGGTAACGGTCATTCCGGCCTCGACCGCGCGGTCATCGGGCTGCTGTACACGATCTCATTGCGCGCCGTGCCGGTCGCGTCCATCCCGGCGGCTTAGCGCGCCTGAGCGGCCAGATTCACCGCCAGGCCGATGAGCACCGTTCCGGACAGGTAGTCCAGCCGGCGTCGCACCGCGGGCCGTTGGAAGAACCGCTTGGCCCTTGTGATCAGGGCCACGATCGCGAGGTACCATCCCAGGTCGATCAGCGTCGTGGCCAGCGCCAACAGCGCCAGCGTCGCCGGTACGGGGGCGCCCGGGGGCACGAACTGCGGCAGGAACGACACCGCGAACACGGCGGCCTTCGGATTCGCGAGGTTCGTCAGCAGGCCGAGCCGGTAGCTCCGCCACCACGAGGGCGCCGGATCTTCCGCCGCCTGGTCGACGCCCTCCCGGCCGGACGAGCCGCGGCGGGCCTGCCACACGACCCTGGCCCCGAAGTACACCAGCACGACGGCACCGGCGATCCGCATCGCGTCATAGGCGAGCCGCGATGCCAGCAACAGCGCCGAAAGGCCAAGCGCGGCCGTCATCGACCACAACAACCACCCGGTCTCGTTGCCCAGCACGGCCGCGACACCCACGGACCGGCCCGAACGCAGCGACTGGCGCATGATCACCACGGTGGTCGGGCCGGGTGCCATCGAGACCAGGAGCGACGCCACCACAAAGGCGGCCAAACCGTTCAGCATCCAATCCTCCTACCCCGCGACGATCAACCCGAGCGGTGATTCGCCCCGGTGATCAGTGTGTGGCCCGGCCGGGACCAACGTCCAGGAGCGCGGGCCCACCGTCGGCCCCCTCTTCTAATGTTTGACCAGGTCAGGGGCGCTTTCCCCTGTCGGGTGGTGGAGGCCGCTGAAGCCGGGTTCTCCAGCCGATGGATCATCGCGAGGAGTCCCGCCGTGCGCAGCCCGTACGTCTCCAGAAGATCAGCGGGACAGCGTTGTTGCCTTGTTGGCAGTCGCGGCCGCCCGGACGATCTGGGGGTCGGTCACGAGCGCCACGGGTTGGGCAGTCGTCCCGGAGTTGCCGGATGTTCGGGTGCCGCTAACGGCATCCGGTATAGCTGACCGGGACCATGCCTGCATGTCGAAGAAGACCTCGGTGAATCTGTTTCTGGCGCGTGTCGATTTGGGTGGGTGGGTGTACCTCCAGGTCGTGGAGGGGCGCGAGCGCGTCCATGCGTGCTGCCACCGATCACTGCGCCAGCAGGTTCGTCAGTCTGCGTTCGGCTGGGTGCGTCGGGCGTAGGCGCGTGCGGCGCGGGCGCGGTCGCCGCAGCGGATGGAACACCAGTGGCGGCGGCCGTGGCGCAGCAAGTAGCGGTTGCATGGGGTGGAACCACAGGCGGTGAGGCGTTCGGCGTCGGGACCGGTCAGGAGGTCGGCCGCGTTGGCTGCGAGGGTCGCGAGGGCGTGGTCGAGGATCTCGTTGGTGGGGCAGGGGGCCGCGCGGTAGGGGCCGTTCTTCTCGTCCCAGTACAGCCGGGCGGCCGTGGGGGCTTTGCTCAGCGCGTCGTTGACGGCGGACAAAGCCGCGGGCAAAGCGGGGAGCCCGGCGACATGGGCGGCGAACAGTGACTTGAGGTTTTCACGCAGCGCGCGCAGTTGCGTCGCGCACATCTCCCGCACCCCGGCATCGGCCGGAGCGAGGCCGCGTTCGGTGAGCCACCGATTCGTCGCCGCGGGGGTGGCGAGGAGATCGATGAGCTGCCCTCCGGGCAGCGCGATGGCGCTGTTGACGAAGTCGAGCGCGAGATAGTCACCCGCACCCGGCGCGGGCGGCAGCGCGGACTCGGCGGTCAGGGTCTCGCTCACGGCTCTCATGGTACGGCTTGCGCTCGTCCGTGAGAAGCCGCTACCGTCCTTCACGGATAAATCACTTCTCATCCGTGAGGTGCTTGGAATGGCCAGTACCAGCACGACCACCGCACAGATCCCCGTCCGCGTCTTCGGCGGGCCGACTGCCCTCTTCGAGTACGCCGGCCTGCGGTTCCTGACCGACCCGACGTTCGACCCGCCCCGCGAGTATCACGTGCCGGGCGGCCGGCTGACCAAGGTGGCACCCTCCTCCGCCGCACCGGGCGACCTCGGCCGTGTCGACGTGGTCCTGCTCTCTCACGACGAGCACCCGGACAACCTCGACGACTCCGGCCGAGCACTGCTCGCCGACGTCCCGCTTATCCTCACCACGCCCGGGGGCGGGCAGCGTTTGGGGAATGGGGCCAGGGGACTGGGCGACTGGGAGTCGATCGAGCTGGACCGCCCCGGCGGCGGCACGATCACCGTGACGGGCGTGCCCGCGATCCACGGGCCCGGCACACGCGAGGAGGTCGAACCGCTCACCGGCCAGGTCGTCGGATTCGTCCTGACCGGGGAGGGCCTGCCCACGATCTACGTCAGTGGCGACAACGCCTCGCTCGACCTGGTCAAGCAGATCGCCGAACGCTTCGAACCGGTGGACACCGCGATCCTCTTCGCCGGGGCTCCCCGCTTCACCGTCCTCTTCGACAACGCGCCCATCGTCCTTGACAGCGCCCAGGCCGCCGAGGCCGCCAAGATCCTCGGCGCCCGCCGGGTGGTTCCCGTCCACTACGACGGTTGGGCGCACTTCACCGAGGGCCGTGACGAACTGGTGGCCGCCTTCACCGCCGCTGGGCTGGTCAACCGCCTGGACTTCGGCGACCTGGGCTGACCGGGCGGGTCGGCGCCGCCCGAACCCGGCTCCATTCGTGATCTTCTCGGCCCTCGACGTCGCTTCCCTGTCGGCCGCACTCGTCGCAATCGCGCCGGTGGTGGCGTCCGGGCAGGTCACGTCAATCGAAGGAACTCTCTCTTGTGGCCAACACCGTGCCCGCCCGGACCGAGGACCTCCCGCATGCCCAGGTGCAGCGTCGCGTCCTGATCGTCCTGGTCGCCGCTCAGGTCCTCAGCGGCGCCGGCCTGGCGGCCGGTGTGGCCGTCGGTGCCCTGCTCGCGCAGGAAATGCTCAGCTCCACCAGCCTTGCCGGTCTGCCCAGCGCCCTGGGCACCGCGGGTTCCGCGCTGGCGGCCCTCGCCGTCGGGCGCATCTCCCAAGCCCGAGGCCGCCGCCCCGGTCTCGCCGCCGGGTATCTGGCCGGTGCCGTCGGCAGCGCGGGTGTCATCGTCGCGGCCGTCGCAGGCAACGCCGTCCTGCTTTTCCTCTCGCTGTTCGTCTACGGCGCCGGGACGGCCACCAACCTGCAAGCCCGCTACGCCGGAGCCGATCTGGCATCCCCCGCGCACCGCGCCAGCGCCGTGTCCACCGTGCTCGTCGCCACCACCCTGGGCGGCGTGGTCGGCCCCAACCTCACCGCACCCACCGGCGACCTCGCTCACACCCTCGGCATCCCCGAGTTGGCCGGGCCGTTCCTTCTCGCCGGCGCCGCCTATGCGATGGCCGCCTTGATCCTGGCCATCTGGCTGCGCCCCGATCCGCTGCTGCTGGCCGGCGCTCTGGAAGCCGAGCGCGCCGCCGCGGCGTGCGCGCAGCCGGGCGAAGCCACCGGCCGACCACGCCCGGCGGTCGAAGCACACCGCTCCCGCCTGCTGGTCGGCGCGCTGGTCATGGTGCTCACCCAGCTGGTCATGGTCGCGATCATGACGATGACGCCCGTCCACATGCACGACCACGGCCACGGCACCGGCGCCTCCGGCTTCGTCATCGCCGTCCACATCGGCGCGATGTACCTGCCCTCGCCCCTGACCGGCTGGCTCGTCGACCGTTATGGCCGCCTCACGATCGCCGCGACCTCCGGGCTGACGCTGCTCGCCGCCGGGATCATTGCCGCCAGCGCCCCCGGTGACGCCGTCGCTCCGCTCGTGGTGGCCCTCGCGCTGCTGGGTCTGGGTTGGAACTTCGGCATCGTCACCGGCACCGCGATCATCACCGACGCCGTCCCGCTGGCCACCCGAGCCAAGACCCAGGGCCTGGTCGATGTCGCCATCGCGGTCGCCGGCGCCACTGGCGGCATGGCCTCGGGCCTCGTCGTCGCCGCTGCCGGCTACCCACTCCTGACCATCGGCGGCGGCATCCTGGCGCTGGTCATCGTGCCAGCGGCCGTCGCCGCCGCGCGCAGCCGATGATCAGTCATCGAACGTCCCGCCGGAACGGCCGCCTGGGTCCCGTACGGTCGGCGGGGGAGAGGCCGACAGTCGACCGAGCGCGGCCTGCCGGCCCCGAACGAGGGACCATCTGCGGATGAGCGGCCCAGTTTCCACAGTCCTGGCAGCGACACCGACACGGTGGGCGAACGCCCCGATCGTCATCCCCAGAGCACGACCAGCCCGGGAGGGACTCGGCGTGCGCTCCTTGACCGTCAGTCGCTAGACAGGGCCGCCGAAAAGGTCGGTGATGGCGGTGGGCGGCAGGTCGGCTGACCGACTCGATCATGGCAGGGTTGCGCGGAGCGCGAACGGGGAAGTCGTGCTGGCCAATCGACTTCGCAAGTAAGGATGAGGGGATGAAGGTCGGGGTGGTGGCGGACACTCATGCGCCCAGGCGGTGGAAGGGGTGTCCGCCGGAGGTGGCGCGGTGGCTGCGCGAGGTGGACGTGATCTTGCATGCGGGGGACGTCTGCGTGGCCTCGGTTCTGGACGAGCTGACGGCGTTCGCGCCCGTGCACGTCGTGATGGGGAACAACGACGGGCCCGATGTGGCGGGCTGGGGAGCGGTGGAGCGGCTGGAACTCGACCTCGACGGGCTGACTGTGGGCATGGTGCACGACGCGGGACGCGCAGGCGGGCGCACCGCCCGGATGCGGCGCTGGTTCCCCTCAGCCGACCTCGTGGTCTTCGGCCACTCGCACATCCCCCTCGACGAAACGGGCGACGGTGTGCGGATCTTCAACCCGGGCTCACCCACCGACCGCCGCCGCCAGCCGCACGGCACCATCGGGCTGCTGACCATCGAGCACGGCCGTCTGGCCGAGGCGATCATCGTCCCGGTGACCTGATGACCGCCTGTGGCCGGGACGCGCTGGTCTGAGCCGGCGGAGGCCAGCTTGCCGCTCTGATCAGCGGATCGTGTAGGGGCCACGTTTCTGGACCAAGTCGCGCAGGGGCGCCGGCGCCGCCCCCTTAGCGGCCAGTCGCCTGCGTTTCGCCCCTGGCTTCGGGGGACGGGGGTGGGGATGTTATCGGTGGAAGCGGACCTCGAATCGGGTTCGTGCATCCGGTGCGCCGCCGCGCGCCCCGGCCGGAAGTCGGGCCTGGGGTCGCGTCGGCGTCGGGGCCGTCGCCGACAGGGGCGTTGGCAGTCAGGACTTTGTCAGGAAGCCTGGTTGATGCGCTGTTGGAGTTGGGTGTTGATGCGTTGGGCTTCGGCGAGTTGGTCTTCCAGGATGATGATGCGGCAGGCGGCTTCTAGTGCGGTGCCTTGGTCGATGAGGTCGCGGGCGCGTTGGGCTAGGCGTAGTTGGTAGCGGGAGTAGCGGCGGTGGCCGCCGGGTGAGCGTTGTGGGACGAAGAGTTTGGCGGTGTCTAGGCCGCGGAGGAATCCTGGGGTGACGTCGAGGAGTTCGGCGGCTCGGCCCATGCTGTAGGCGGGGTAGTCCTCGTCGTCGAGTTTGTCGTTCAGTCTGGTGTCGGTGTCGGTGTCGGTGTTGTCGTGTTGGGGTTGGTTGGGGTGTGGGGTGGTGCCGGTCTGGGCCGGCTGGGGTGCTTTCACAAAGCCTTCCGTACTGTTGTGGTGGTGGGTGTCGGGTGTTGTGGGGACGCGAACGGGGCCCCGGCGCCAACGGCGCCGGGGCCTTGAGGTACAACACCATCTATCCGGCGCTGTGGCCGGTCCTTGTCCGCGCCGGCCGTGTTGGGCGGGGGCGCGGGGATCGCGGATGCGTGACCGTAGACCACCGTCCAATCTGTGGGGCTGCGGTACCCGCGCGGTGTGACTGGAGCCCGCGACGGGCGATCCCGATGGTGCCGAGAACCTCCCTTCTGTTCTTGCCTTTCCTGCGTTGTTTTCTTCGCTTGCGTTTGCGTTGCCTGCGGCCCGTTGGCCGCCGGGCGCTGGACCGGCTGCCGGAGTCCCTTCCCTTGCGTTGACCCCGGCACGTCCGGTCTGCGCTATCCACTTCACCGGGCAGTTCGTCCTCTGCCGCGTCTGATGGACTTGTTCTTCGTCGATGACAGGAACAGTACCTCACCCGGCCGCGAATATCTACCTCGGGCAGTGGAGGTTTTCGGAGATCGGTGGCGGTGATTGTCTCCGGTCGACCCGCGGCCAGGCTCGCCGGGGGCGGGAGCAGACGGGAGCGGCCCTGAAGTTGCTGGTCACAGCGTCCAGGTTCCGGCAGCCCGGCTTCCTGCGGAGACGAGGGCCAGGTGCTGGCCCGTGGTGCAGGTCCTCAGTCACTTGTCGCCCTCGGCGTAGAACGGAATCCCGAAGCTGCCGCTACTGAAGGGCTTCGGTGTATCGGCGGCTGCGCTGGGGGCTGCCAGCCCTGCCGCGATTTGCCGGGGCGTTCCGCCAGCACTCACCCGGTACAGGCTCAGCCGGCGCTCCAAGGGGTCTCCTGGTCTCCACCGCCTCTCCCACTGGCCTGGTCCCCGCCACTGTCGGTGCCCGCGCAGCGCGAGACAGGAAGGAATCGTGGCAGGTCAGCGGCGTCGCAGGGCAGGGTCGAGCAGTGCGGGCGGGGTGTCGTGTTTCTCCTCGGGGGCGAGGTCGGTGCCGGGGGTGACGATGGTGTCGATGGCGTCGAGGACATCGGCCGACAGCACGGTGTCTTGGGCGGCGAGCTGGGAGTGCAGGTGCTCCAGGGTGCGGGGGCCGATGATCGCGCTGGTCACGGCGGGGTGGGAGGTCACGAATCCGAGCGCGAGCTGGATCATCGTCAGTCCGGCTTGGTCGGCGACCTTGGCCAGCTGTTCGACGGCCTCAAGCCGGGCCCGGTTGGCGGGGACGGCGGTGTCAAAGCGCTCGGGCATGAACGTCGAGCGGTTGGTGGTAATTTGTCGCCCCTCTCTGACCGCGCCCGAAAGCCAGCCCGAGGCCAGCGGACTCCATGCCAGCACGCCGAGGCCGTATTCGGTGGTCACGGGCAGGACGTGGCTTTCGATGCCGCGTTGCAGAATCGAGTAGCTGGGTTGCTCGGTGACGTATCGGCTCAGGTGATGTTCGCGAGCGGCCCACTGGGCTTGGACGATGCGGTAGGCGGGGAAGGTCGAGGAGCCGAAGTAGCGGATCTTGCCTGCGCGTTGCAGGTCGGTCAGCGCCGAGAGGGTCTCCTCGTCGCTGGTGTGCGGGTCCCACCGGTGAATCTGATACAGGTCGATGTGGTCGACGCCCAGGCGGCGCAGGCTGGCGTCCAGTGCGGTGATCAGCCAGCGGCGCGAGCCGCCCCGATGGTTGCGCTCGTCGCCCATCGGCATGCTCGCTTTGGTGGCCAGCACGATGTCGTCGCGCCGGTCGGCGATGGCCTTGCCGACCATCTCTTCGGACGCGCCGCCGCTGTAGAGATCAGCGGTGTCGATGACGTTTACGCCGCCTTCCAGGGCGGCGTCGACGATGGCGGTGGCCTCTTCCTGAGTGGTGCGTCCGAGCGCGCCGAAATTCATCGCGCCGAGCGCAAGGGCGCTGACCTGCACACCGGTACGGCCCAAGGTTCGGTACTGCATGTCTGGGTTCCTCCGTGAACGGGTGAAGTGTGAATGGGGGGGAGCAGGAGGCGCGGCGAGCTGGTCGCCGCGCCTCCTGTTCTGGCATCCTGAACAAACGGGACGTTGTCTCGTTTGGACGATACGGGACACTGTCCCGTTTAGCAATCTTGGCAGGGGAGGCACCGCCGTGACCAATGACAGCGACGGCAGCGCGGAACTCGCGGCGCGTCCCCCACGGGCCGACGCCCGACGCAACAAGGAGGCCCTGCTGGACGCGGCCGCCGCGGTCTTCGTCGCCTCAGGCGTGGAGGCGCCGATGCGCGACATCGCGGCCAAGGCCGGTGTCGGGACGGCTACGATCTACCGCCATTTCCCGACTCGGGCCGATCTCATCATCGGCGTCTACCGGCACCAGGTGCAGGCCTGCGTCCAGGCGGGCCCGGCCCTGCTGGCAAGCAGCCCGACCCCGCATGCCGCACTCGAGGAATGGATCGATCTGTTCGTCGACTTCCTGGTCACCAAGCACGGACTCGCCGCCGCGCTGCAGTCCGATGACGCCGCCTTCCAGGCACTGCACGCCTACTTCCTCGATCGCCTCGTGCCGGCGTGCACCCAACTGCTGGAGGCGGCGGCCGACGCCGGCGAGATCCGTCCCGACGTCCAGGCCTACGAACTCATGCGCGGCGTCGGCAACCTCTGCATCGGCGCGGGCAACGACCCCCGCTACGACCCAGGCCGACTGGTCAGACTCCTGATCGCCGGACTACGCCGACCGTGTTGACGGCTAGCCGTACCCGCCTCTGGCGGGGCTGGGGCCCCGGCACGCTCCTCTACGCCGCAACGGCGCCTCGAAGTCTTTGCCGCTAGCGCCGAGAATGTGGTGTGTCAGGTGGGCTTCGCTTGCGGTCGGGGAGACTCGTGAACGCCCTCTGGCCGGGGGCCAGCAGGAACCAAGACCTGATGGTGTTGAGAAAGGCCGTCCAGGAACGATTTTCCCCACCTGGAACGGTTTCGCGCTCAGGTGACACCTCCACCCCGTCCAACCTTCGGCACTCGACCCTGGGATCAGGTCTTCGCCGAGCTCGGCACCGAACTCCCTCCGGACTTCGTGGCGTTCGTCGAGCTGTACGGTGCCAGCGCTTTCGGCAACGACTTTCTGCTGGTCGTCGACCCCAGGAGAGGCCTCCAGAAATCCTTCGCCCAGTGGGCGCGTGAAGCGGGAGACGATTATCGCCGCTGGCGAGAGCAGTTCCCCGAATCCCACCCGATGCCGGCTTGGGTCTGAGGCTGGCGGATTCCTTTCCTGGGGGTCGAACGTGGACGGCGATCGGTTCGGCTGGCTCACCCACGGCCGGCCCGAGCACCTCGTCGCGAAGCTGCGCCGCGCGGATCGATGGAGCGTTGCGGGCATCGTTGGCATTGAATCCGGATCGTATGTCGTTCCTTCTCGGAGGCTGCGGCCGATGTCACGTTTTTGCTTGCGTGGTGAGGTTCATGGTCAGCGTGGCCAATCCCTCACGAGCAAGAGTGTCGTCGCGGTCGATCAGCCAACCGAGCAGAATCCCGTCCACCGTGGCGATCAGCAGCCGACTCAATACGGCTACAGGCCGATTCCAGGTCACCCCGGCCTGGTCCGCCAACGCGCTGAGGAAGCTCTCGCCAAGCTCGTCGATCCGCGCCTGATGTCGCCGAAGGATCTCCGCCGTCTCCGGCTGCCGGAGCGCGTCAACAGTCAGATCGAACACCGCCTGATGGCGTTCCGGGTCCGCTCGATAGAGCTCCCAAAGCTGCTCAAGCGCCATCGCAATGGAGCTCCCGACCTCATTGCCGTCCCGCAATGCCCTTTGTGCCTCGGGGGAGTCCGTTGCCGCGTTGACGGGGCTTAGTACTCCTCGTACGGCCTGTTCGGATTCCTCGAAGACGGCGGACATCATCGCGGTCAGCAGTTCGCGCCTGGACTGGAAGCAGTAATGCACGACCCCCGCGGGGACCCCTGCCTCGGCGGCGATCCGCCGGGTGGAGGCGGCGGCGACCCCCTCCTTGGCCACCACCTGGAAGGCCGCGGTGATGAGCTGCTGTCGCCGTTGCTCGGCTGGAACATGTGCCATTCGAGCATTCTACCTGGACGATTGACTTGGACAGTCGCCCAAGTTAGGTTTACCTCACTTCTACTCAGTGGGGAGGCGTCATGCGGCGTCGCGTCGTACGAGCGCTCGTGATCTGGTTCGGGCTGTTCCAGGCGGTGCACACGATCTTTGGAGCCCACTACGTGATCGTCGAGCGCCGCTTCATGTTCGCCCGGTCGGACGGGGTGCCGTTCCCCGAGCCGGCGGGCGGCTGGCAGCCGCAGGCGGTGGACGTGATCGCAGCGATGGGGGCGGTCGACCTGGTGATCTCGGTACTGTCGGTGGGCTTCGCCATCGGCTACCTGCGCGGGGCACGCTGGAGCCGATGGCTCGGCATCGTCTGCCTGACCGTCTCGGTGTACGCCGGTGTGGTCTTCAACTGGGGCACGATGGCGTCGGGCGCCTGGAAGGGTGGCTCCAACCTCACCGGATACCTGGTCATCAACATTCCGTGGCTACCCATCGTGGCGCTCTTCGCCCTGATCCCCGTGCTCGACCGGTGGTCGGCCCAAAGTGATCGCGCGGTCGGCGGAGCGGTTACCCCGGGGGAGCGTCCGGCTGGGGCAGGTTGATCAGGTACTTCGTCGTCGCACGGCCCGTGCTGGACGACACCCGGGACGGGAGCTTGGGGAAATCGTCCGGTCCACCGCTCGGGGCTAGGTGTGTAGGGACCAGGACGTGCGGGCGGCTGGTGCGCGCGCACTAGGGGAGGACGGTGACGGGAGGCGATGCCCGGCCGGGCCGCCGGGGGGAAGTGTTGCGGGCATGCGAATCTCGCGCATTTCCCCTTTGCCTGGCGGCGTCTGGAGTGATCAGCGGGTGACGAAAGGGACGGTTGTCTCGGAGGCTGCGGATTCTCCGGTCCGCATGGGGAGGCTGTCGATCGGTGCGCTCGGCATCCTGGCGCTCGCTCTCGGCACCCTTCAGTCGGTGGTGGAGCCCGCGCTCCCGCTGCTGCAACGTGAGCTGGGGGTCAGTTCCGCCGAGGCGGCATTGATCGGCAACACGCTGCTCATCACCGGCGCGGTCGTCACGCCCGTCGCAGGAAAACTCGGCGACCGCTATGGCGGAAAGCGGGTGCTGATCCGGTTGATGGCCGTGGTCGCGGCCGGTGGCCTGCTGGCGAGCCTGGCGCCGAACCTGCCGGTGTTGTTGCTCGGTCAGGTACTGCAGGGCGTCATGGTGGGCGCGCTGCCCCTCTCGTTCATTCTGGTGCGCAAACACCTTTCGGCGGACGAGTCGCAGGTGGCGATCGGGCTGGTCATCGCGCTGTTCACCGGCGGCGGCATGGTGGGGACGCTGACCGCCGGGCCGATCGCGGAAGCGGTGTCCTGGCATTGGATGTTCGCGCTGCCAACGTTCGCGCTCATCGCGATGACGGTGGTCGTGGCCCGGCTGATGCCGCATGATCCGCCGATCCGGTCGGACGAAAGGATCGACTGGCCCGGCGTGCTTCTGCTGAGCGGGACGTTGCTCGCGTTCATGCTCGGTCTCGTGTCGGTGACGAGCGCCGACCTGCCGCCCTACGCGTTCGGTGTCATCGCGGTGGTCGTGGCCGCCCTCGCGACCGGATGGGTCGTCGTCGAGCGCCGGGCGATCGCGCCGATGGTCGATCTGCGAATGCTGGCCAAGCCCGCGATGTGGCATTCGTGCGTGCTCACCTTCGTCATGACCACCAGTCTCGGGATGGTGCTCTTTCTGCTCCCGCAGCTGTTCGCGATATCGGCCGACGGATACGGCTTCGGCGCCGACACCACCGCCATCGGGCTGTTCCTGCTGCCCGGCGCCATCGCCGGAGCGGTGAGCGATTCGGTCGGCGGTTTCGCGGCGCGGCGTTTCGGTCCGCGCGCCGTGGTCCTCGGGGGCACCGTCGTCATGGCGGCCACGATGATCGCCCTGGCCTCGATGCACGGTGCGGAATGGCAGCTCGTCCTCGCGAAGGTGCTGATCGCGTTCGCCGTGGGCGCCGGCACCACGGCGTTGGTCGCCGGGACCGCCACCGCCGTCGAGACCAAGGACATCGGCATCGCCACCAGCCTGCTCGTGGTGACGCGCGTGATCGGTGTCGCTCTCGGCGTCCAGATCGGCGGCGCGATCCTGGACGCCGGGGTCGACCCGACGGGCCTGCCGGCCGAATCGGCCTTCGTCACGGGGTTCGCCGTCGCCGGCCTCGTCGCGGTGTTGTCGCTGCTCTTCGTCCGGATCACGAGGAAGGAAGTCCAGAAATGAAAGGCAAGGTTCTGATCTCCGGAGCCAGTATTTCCGGACCCGCGCTGGCGTACTGGCTGCACCGGGCCGGATTCGCGGTCACCGTGGTGGAGAAGGCGGGCGCCCTGCGCGGCGGTGGTTACCCGATCGACATCCGCGGTACCGCGATAGAGGTGGTCCGGCGAATGGGAATACTGCCGCGATTGCAGGACGCCCACATCGACTCACGTCACTACACTTTCCTCAACGCCGATGGCAGCGAGGTGGCCAAAGTCAGCCCGCGTGCCGAGGGACGCGACCTTGAGGTGCGCCGCGGGGATCTGGCCTCGGCCCTCTATGCGCTGGTTCGCGACGACGTGGAATTCCTGTTCAACGACTCCATCGAGACCCTCGACCAGACCGGACATGGCGTGGACGTCGCCTTCCACAGCGGGCAACGCCGCACGTTCGACCTGGTGGTCGGGGCTGATGGCATGCACTCCCATACGCGCGAGTCCCTGTTCGGTCCCGAAGAGCAGTTCCACCGCTATCTCGGTTACTGCTTCGCCATATTCACCATGCCGAACACCTTCGGGCTCTCCCACGAGCTGGTGTTGTGGAACACCCCCGGGAAGGCAGCGGCCCTTTATGCAGTCGGGGACGGCGACGAACTCCACGCCTTCCTGAACTTTCACCGGCCGGAACCGCCGTCCGACGTCCTCCGGAATCCCGGCGCCCAGCGGGACCTGGTCGCCACGGTCTTCGCGGACGCGGGATGGGAGGTCCCCGGCATGCTCGACGCCATGCGCGACGCGGACGACCTGTTCTTCGACACGGCCGGCCAGATCCGCATGCCCCACTGGTCCAGCGGCCGCGTGGCGCTGGTCGGCGACGCCGCGTACGCGCCCTCGTTCCTGACCGGACAAGGCTCAAGCCTCGCGCTGGCCGGTGCCTACATGCTCGCCAACGCCCTGGCCGCGAACCGGGACCACACCGCGGCCTTCGCCGCCTACGAACGCGACGTCCGCGAGTTCGTGGCAATGAACCAGGCCCTGGTCGACAACGGTGCGGCCACGCTGTTCCCCACTACGGCGCGGGCACTGGAGCAACGAAACACCATGCTGCGCGAACTCGTCACCATGCCGGCCTCGGCGGCAATACCGGCCCACTCGGCCCTGACACTGCCCGAATTCGCCCCAATGCCGTGACCCGCTACGACAGACCGTCCTGGACGGCCTGGGCCAGGCCCCCGTCTTTCATCCTGAAGTTTCGGCGCGATCGTGCGTTCGCACATGCCGCCCTATCCGCTCGATCGCCCGCGCGCCCTCGGGCAGCGTCCCGGCGAACATCTGCCATAGGTGCGGCATGCCCTCGGCGACGTCCAGTTCCGCGTCGTCCAGCAGTTCCGCCACGCGCACCGCGTCGTCGTAGAGGATCTCCTCCGTGCCCACCTGCACCAGCGCCGGCGGCAATCCCGACAGGTCCGCGTGCACCGGCGACGCCAGCGGATGCCCCGGGTCGGCGCCCCCCAGATAGCTCTCCCCCCATGCCCGCAGGACGTCCGGATCCAGATGCGGGTCACGCGCCGCCCGGCTCCGCGCCGAAGCGCCCCCGACCCGCAGGTCGGCCCATGGTGACATCAGCACCATGGACGCGGGCAGCGGCGTGCCTTCGTCCCGCAACGTCACCAGCACCGCCAGCGCCAGCCCGCCCCCGGCCGAATCACCCGTCACCGCGATCCGCCCGGGGGAGACCCCCGACTCCAGCAACCACCGGTACGCCGCCGTCGCCGCCGTGACCGGCGCCGGGAAGGTGTGCTCGGGCGCCAGCGGGTAGTCCACGCCCAGCACCCGCGCACCGGCCGCGTCGGCCAGCCGCGCGGTGAAGTCGCGCTGCAGCCATGCCGAGGCGTAGTGGTACCCGCCACCGTGCAGTTGCAGGACGACCCGCCCGGTCGGCGAACGCGGCGTCGTCGTCCACAGCCCGCCGATCGCCGGGACCGGCGCGAACACCGCGTCGCCGGGCGGCCGCGTCGCGCCGCGCTCCAGCGCTTCGCGCTGCGCCCGGATGCTGTCGGGCCCCGACGGCGTGATCGGCCGCGGCGCCGACCTGGCGAGGATCTCCCATAGGGGAACGTTGGCCGTCATGGCCGCGCACCCAAAGATGTGCGGGGACGGACGTGCACGTCGACACGCATGGGCGCTCACTCCTTGGGGGACGGCGATGGGGACCTGCCGCCGAAACTACACCGGTTAGTTAAAAAATCAAACCACACGGTTTAGTATTGACTTTTAACCAAGTGGTGTAGTCGGATATGCCGCATGCCGACTCCGCCCTCGCCACACCGAGCCACCGGCCCCGCCCTCGCACTCCTCGCCCTGGCCCACCTGATCATCTCCCTCGACTACAACATCGTGTACGTCGCCATCCCCGACATCGGCCACGAACTCGGCTTCACCACCCAGAACCTCCAATGGGTCATCAGCGCCTACACCGTCGTCTACGGAG
The DNA here is from genome assembly GCF_050946795.1 of Spirillospora sp. CA-294931. Taxonomy (GTDB): domain Bacteria; phylum Actinomycetota; class Actinomycetes; order Streptosporangiales; family Streptosporangiaceae; genus Spirillospora. The sequence goes on along the minus strand of NZ_CP192006.1, from coordinate 6,050,635 downwards.
GCTTCCTTCTCCTCGGCGGACGCATGTGCGACCTCCTCGGCCGACGCCGCATGTTCCTGCTCGGCCTCACCCTCTACGCCGTCGCCTCGCTGATCGGCGGCCTGGCCACCCACCCGGCCCTCCTCATCGGCGCCCGCGCCGCCCAAGGACTCGGAGGAGCGGCCCTGTTCCCCGCCACCCTCTCCCTCATCAACACCACCTTCGCCGAAGGCCGCCCCCGCAACCGCGCCCTGGGCATCTGGGCCTCCGCCGGCGCCGGTGGACTCGTCCTCGGCTCCCTGCTCGGCGGCGTCCTCACCGACGCGTTCGGCTGGGAGTCGGTCTTCTACGTCAACGTCCCCCTGGCGGCCCTCGCCCTCATCGCCACCTTCCCCCTCCTGCCCCCCGACGGACCCCGCCGCCCGGGCCGCTTCGACATCCCCGGCGCGCTCACCGGCACCGGCGGCACCACCCTGCTCGTCTTCGCCCTCGTCCAGGGCCCCGAACACGGCTGGACGTCACCCGCCGTCCTCGCCGCCGCTCTCACCGGGCTCGCCCTGCTCGCCGCCTTCGCCACCATCGAAAGACGCGGCACCGACGCCCTCATGCCGCTGCGCCTGTTCACCAACCGCAACCTCAGCGCCGGAGTCGTCACCACCTTCCTGTTCACCGCCACCTTCGTCTCCGTCACCTACTTCTTCACGCTCTACCTCCAGGAGGTCCACCGCTACAGCCCCCTGCGCACCGGCGCCGCCTTCCTCATCCCCTGCGCGGTCATCCTCGCCGGATCGGCCGCCGGTGGACGCCTCATGACCCGCCACGGCCCCCGCACCACCCTCATGATCAGCCTGCCCTTCGGCGTCGTCGGCACCACCCTGTTCGCCCTGGCCCTCTCCCCGGACGGCACCTACCTCGCCCTTCTGCCCGGCCTCATCCTGCTCAGCATCGGACAGGGCATCACCTTCACCGCCATGTTCGCCGCCGCCTCCACCGGCGTCCCCGCCCACATGCAGGGCGTCGCCTCCGGCATCGCCTCCACCGGCCAGCAGACCGGCACCGCCGTCGGCCTCGCCATCCTGGTCGCCGTCGCCAACTCCGGCCTGGACGGCCACACCGGCGCCGCCCTGCGCCACGCCACCACCGACGGCCTGCGCACCGCCGTCCTCGCGGCCGCCGCAGGAATGGTCCTCATGATCATCGTCGCCCGCGCCTTCCAGACCGGCTCCCCGGCCGCCGCCCCCGCTCCCACCCGACATGACCAAACCGTTTAGTTAAGATGGCCCCCGGCCCCAGCACCACGACCGGAGACCACCTGATGCCCGAAACAGCCAGCGACCTCGACGAATTCGGCATCCCCCGCATCGCGTCCACCATGATCGCCTCCGAACGCAAACACCAAGCGATCACCCAAGCCGCCATCGCCGAATTCGTCGCCCGCGGCTACGCCGGGGTCTCCGTCGACGCCATCGCCACCCGGGCCGGGGTCTCCAAACCCACCATCTACAACCACTTCGGCAGCAAGGAACGCCTCTTCCTCGCAGTCATCGGCGGCTACCTCCGCGACAACTACACCGACCTGTGCCCCCTGCCGCCCGCCATCGCCGACATCGCCGCCCCCGAACTGCGCGCCGCCCTCATCGACTACACCGCCACCTGGCTCGCCATCACCCTGCGCGAAGACATGATGACCATCCGCCGCCTGGTCATCGGCGAAGTCTGCCGCTTCCCCCAGCTCGGGGAGATGTGGGCCCTCATCAACACCCGCAACGACGACGCCCTCATCGCGGCCTTCACCCGACTGCACGACCGCGGCGTCCTGAACGTCCCCGAACCCCGCCGCGCCGTCCGCCAGCTCATCGCCATGACCATCGGCGCCGCCCAGCTCATCCGCACCTTCCGCGTCACCTACCAGTTCGCCGACGGCGAACTCGACGACCTGGTCTCCTCCGGCGTTGACGTCTTCCTCTCCCACTACGCCACCACCCCCTGAACCGCCCCGAGACCCAGGCGCCGCCCACCACACGTCCACCCCGGACAATGCCGCGATGATCCCGACTGCATCCCCTCAGTGGGGCGTCAGCTTGGGTGCGTCTGGGGGGTGGGTCAGCGGAGTTCGCGTTTGAGGATTTTGCCGGTGGCGGTCATGGGGAGGTTTTCGCGGAATTCGATGATGCGGGGGTATTTGTAGGCTGCGAAGTTCTCTTTGCACCAGGTGAGCAGTTCTGTTTCGGTGAGGGTGGCGTCGGGGGTGCGGATGGCGTAGAGCTTGATCTCTTCGCCGTGGGAGGGGTGCGGGACGCCGACGACGGCGGCGACGGAGATCTGGGGGTGGGTCATGAGGACGTCCTCGATCTCGCGGGGGTAGACGTTGAAGCCGCCGCGAATGATGACGTCTTTGGCGCGGTCGATGATGAAGTAGTAGCCGTCGCTGTCGCGGGTGGCCAGGTCACCGGTGTGGAGCCAGCCGTCGCGGATGGCTTCTTCGGTGGCTTCGGGGCGCTTGTAGTAGCCTTTCATGACATTGTGGCCGCGAATGGCGATCTCGCCCGGGCCCTCGCCCTCGATGGCGTTCCATTTGTCGTCGATGAGCCGCATTTCCACGCCCCAGATCGGCCAGCCGATCGAGCCGGCCTTGCCGGGGCGTCCGGGCTGGTTGAAGCTGGCGACCGGTGCGGTCTCCGACAGGCCGTAGCCCTCGTTGATCGGCAGGCCGAAGGCGGCCTCGAAGTCCTTGAGCAGGTCGACCGGCGCGGCCGCGCCGCCGGAGATCGCCGCCCGCAGCGACCGGGGCACCTCGCCCTGGAGGGCGGCCAGCATGGCCCGGTACATCGTCGGGACGCCGGCGAACATCGTGACGTTCTCGCGGCGCATGAGGTCGAGCGCCGTGCCGGGCTCGAAGCGCGGGAGCAGGACGAGGGTCGCCCCGCGCCGGAAGCCCGCGTTCAGCATCGTGGTCTGCCCGAAGGAGTGGAAGAGGGGGAGGGCGACCAGGTAGGCGTCCTGTCCGGAGCGGGGGAACATCTCGTCGGAGATGAGGGCGTTGAGCAGCATGTTCTGGTGGGTCAGCTCGGCGCCCTTGGGGCGGCCGGTCGTTCCGCTGGTGTAGAGGATGACGGCCGTGTCGTCGCCCGAGGTGGGGACGGTGGAGAACTCCGAGGGCGTGCCCTCCAGCGCGGCCCACAGCGTCTCGCCGTGCTCGGACTCGACGGCCAGCGGTGTGGTGGGGAGCACGATGAAGTGCTCGGTGGACGCCTGGTCGAATCCCGCCCTGCCGCGCTCGCCCAGCGGCAGTTCGGGGGTGCCTTCGAAGCAGAACAGCGCCTTGGCGTCGCTGTCGTCGAGGTGGTAGGTGATCTCGCGGGGCTGGAAGAGGACGTTGAGCGGGACGACCGTCGCGCCCGCCTTGAGGATTCCGTAATAAACGAACGGGAAATAGGGCACGTTCGGGCATGCCAGGGCCACTTTGTCGCCCTTGCCGATGCCGCGCGAGACCAGGAGATTGGCGATCTGGCAGGCGATCGCGTTCACCATCGAGTACGGGTAACGGGTCTCGCCGAGGACGAGTGCCGCCTGGTCCGGTGCTTCGCGGGCGCTGTCCTCCAGCACGGTCGCCAGGTTGAGCATGCGTTCCTCCTATTGCCGATTCCTTGCCGCCGACAATGCTAGGGAACGCGCCATCCCAGAAGGTCTTTCTATTCGGACACATAATCGGCACCAAATGAAAAGTGAAATGGGAACTTTGTCGAGTTTGGCGGGGAATGTTGGTGCTGAAAATGGGGCGCCGTCCATCCTGGGTGCTTATATGATCTTGCTTCGGTGTGATGTCCCGATCGATGTTTGGGAGATGTCGTGCTCGAAATACGCCTGCTCGGGCCTGTCGAGGTCATTGGCGGGCAAGGCCGGAGCGACAAGCTCAGCGCGATCCCGCGCCGGCTGTTCGCCGTTCTGGTGCTGCGGGCCGGTGACGGGGTCAGGACCGAAGAGCTGGTCGAGGAACTCTGGCCGCAGGAGCCGCCGCCCCGGGTGGAGAACGCGCTGCACGCGCACGTCTCCCGGCTGCGCAGGTACCTGGACGCCTGGGAGCCGGAGGGCCCGGGACGCGACCGGCTCGCGGCCAGACCCGGCGGATACGCCCTCGCGGTCGCCCCGGACGAGGTCGACGTCCTGCGGTTCAAGGAGCTGCGCCGCCAGGCGTACGAACCCTCGCGCGGCCCGGCGGAGGCGATCGCGTCGCTGGAGCGCGGGCTGCGCCTGTGGCGCGGACCGGCGCTGCTCGACGCGGCCGAGGGGCCGATCTGCGCCGCCTCGGCCTCGGTGCTGATGGACCTGCGATTGCTCGCCGTCACCCACCTGTACGAGCTGCGGCTGGGACGCGGCGAGCACGCGGCGCTCATCCCGGACCTCCAGGAGCTGGCCGCCGCCCACCCGCTGGAGGAGTCGCTACAGGATCTGCTCATGCTGGCCCTGTACCGCAGCGGCAGGCAGTCCCAGGCGCTGGCGGTCTACGACCGGCTCCGGCACCAGCTCGCCGAGCGGCTCGGCATCGTGCCCGGACCGGGCATCCAGAGCAGGGTGCAGGCGATCCTCACGCAGTCGTCGGACTTGCACGATCCCGATCAGTGTTTCGTCAGGCGATGATCAGCGGCATTTCAGGGCCCTGGTGACAGCCTCACTCCTGACTTCCAGGAGTAAGGACAGGCGATGGGGACGGACGTACTCGCACGGCCACCGGCCCGGACGGCGGTGTGGGTTCCCGATGGCAGACCCGCGGTGTTCCGCGGCGACCAGATCACCGCGTGCGCGGCCCGGATCCGGGAGCCGCTGCACCTGGTGGCCGCCGGCAGCGGCCACGGGGTCGGGGTCGGCGTCGGCGGAACCGTCACCGACGGCTCCGTTGACGGGCACCGGCTCCTCGGGCTGCTGCCCGCGCTGTATCCCGAATGGCTGGGCGACCGGTCCTTCAACGAGGCGCACGGCGTCCGGTTCCCGTATGTCGCGGGCGAGATGGCGGGCGGCATCGCCACGACGTCCATGGTCATCGCGATGGCGCGGGCGGACATGCTCGGCTTCTTCGGCGCGGGCGGGCTTCCCGTGGCGCGGGTGGAGCAGGCCGTCGCCGAGCTGAAGGCGGCCCTGCCCGGCCGGGTCAACTGGGGCGTGAACCTCATCCACTCCCCGGCGGAGCCCGCCACCGAGGACGCCGTCGCCGCGCTGCTGCTTGCGGCCGGGGTGCCCGCCGTGTCCGCGTCGGCGTTCATGGAGCTCACGCCCGCGGTCGTCCGGCTGGCGGCGCACGGGCTGACCCGGGACGCGAGCGGCCGGGTGCGGCGCCGAACGCGGTTGTTCGCCAAGGTGTCCAGGCCCGAGGTGGCCGAGCAGTTCATGCGGCCCGCGCCCGCGCCGCTGGTCCGTGCCCTGGTCGAACGCGGTCACCTCACCGAGGCCGAGGCCGAGCTCGCCGCGTCGGTGCCGGTGGCCGAGGACATCACGGTCGAGGCCGACAGCGGCGGGCACACCGACAACCGCGCGCTCACCGTCGTGATGCCGATCATCCTGGCGCTCCGGGCCAGACTGGCCGAGGACCACGGGTACGACCGGCCGATCCGGGTCGGCGCGGCGGGCGGGCTCGGCACGCCGGGCGCGGTCGCCGCCGCCTTCGCGCTGGGCGCGGCGTACGTGGTCACCGGCTCGGTCAACCAGGCGAGCGTCGAGTCCGGCATGTCCGAGGACGGCAAGGCCATGCTGAGCGAGGCGGGGATGGCCGACGTGGTGATGGCCCCGGCGGCCGACATGTTCGAGCTCGGCGTGCGCCTGCAGGTGCTGCGCCGGGGCACCATGTTCGCCTTCAGGGCGGCCCAGCTGCACCAGGTCTACTCCGCCCACGGGTCCTGGGACGAGGTGCCGGAGCGGACCCGCGCCAAGATCGAACGCACCCAGCTCAAGGCGTCCTACGCCGACGTGTGGGCCCGGTCCAGGGCGTTCTGGCTGGAGCGCGACCCCGAGCAGGTCGCCAGGGCCGAGCGGGACCCGCGGCACCAGATGGCGCTGGTGTTCCGCTGGTATCTCGGGATGTCGAGCCGCTGGGCGGTGCGGAGCGACAGCGCCCGCCGCACGGACTACCAGATCTGGTGCGGTCCGGCGATGGGGGCGTTCAACGACTGGGCCCGGGGGACCTTCCTGGCCGAACCCGCCGGACGGTCGGTCGTGCAGATCGCCCGCAACCTGCTCGAGGGCGCCGCGGTGATCACCCGGGCCCAGCAGCTGCGCACCCATGGCGTCGCCGTCCCGCACGCGGCGTTCGCGTTCGAGCCCCGCCCCCTCGACCAGGGGCCCTTCCAGTGACCGGGAGGCCCGGACCCCGGCCGGTCGCCGTCGTGGCGCTCGGCGCGATCCTGCCCGGAGCCACCGGCGTGGACGCGTGCTGGCGGATGATCCTCGCCGGTGCCGACCAGATCCGCGAGGTCCCCGGCGACCGCTGGCTGGTCGGCGACTACTACGACCCCGATCCGCGCGCTCCCGACCGGACGTACGCCAAGCGCGGCGGATTCCTGCCCCGGGTCGATTTCGACCCGCTGCGTTACGGCATACCGCCGAGCACGATGCAGTCGACCGACTCCGCGCAGCTGCTCGCCCTGCTGGTCGCCGACCAGGTGCTGGACGACGCGGGCGCGCTCGACCGCGACCGGACCGGTGTGATCATCGGCTCGACCGGCTACCTGCCGCTGGCCGCGCACATGGCGGCGCGGACCGCGCGCCCGCACTGGCTGGCCGGGCTGCGCGCCGCGGGCGTCCCGGAGCCGCGGGCGGAGGAGATCTGCCGGAGCATCGCCGGCACGTTCGTCCCGTGGCAGGAGGCGACCTTTCCCGGGCTGCTGCCGAACGTCACCGCCGGACGGATCGCCAACCGGTTCGACCTGCACGGGACCAACCACACCACGGACGCCGCGTGCGCGAGTTCGCTGGCCGCCCTGTCGACCGCGATCGACGAGCTGTCCGTCGGCCGCGCGGACCTGATCCTGACGGGCGGCGTCGACACCGTCTGCGACGAGCTGATGCACCTGTGCTTCAGCAAGACCCCGGCGCTGTCGCGCACCGGCGACTGCCGCCCCTTCTCCGACGACGCCGACGGGACGATCCTCGGCGAGGGCGTGGTGATGTTCGCGCTGAAGCGGCTGGACGACGCCGAACGGGACGGCGACCAGATCTACTCGGTGATCACCGGGCTCGGCACGTCCTCGGACGGCCGGAGCAACGCCATCTACGCGCCCCTCCCCGAGGGCCAGCAGCGGGCGCTGCGCCGCGCCTACGAGTTCGCCGGGTACGGACCGGAGACCGTCGGGCTGGTCGAGGCGCACGGCACCGGCACCAGGGCCGGTGACAAGGCTGAGTTCTCCGCGCTGCGGTCGGTGTTCGCCGCCGAGGAGACCCCCGGCCGGTGGTGCGCGCTCGGATCGATCAAGTCGCAGATCGGCCATGCCAAGGGCGCGGCGGGGGCGGCGGGCCTGCTGAAGGCGGTCCTCGCGCTGCACCACGGGGTGCTGCCCGCCACGATCAAGGTGGACCGGCCCAACGCCGAGCTGGCCGTCGAGACCAGCCCGCTCTACCTCAACACCGAGACCCGGCCCTGGTTCCACGGCGCCTCCCACCCGCGCCGGGCCGCGGTGTCGAGCTTCGGGTTCGGCGGCAGCAACTACCACGTGACGCTCGAGGAGTACGCGGGCGAGTGGGGACGGCGCCCGTCCCGGATCAGGGCCTCGCCCGCCGAGCTGGTGCTGCTGAGCGCCGGGTCGCAGGACGGGTTGCGCGACCGCATGCGGGAGGCCGCCGGGGCGACCGACCTGGTGGCGCTGGCCCGGGCGGCCCAGGAGGGCTTCGACCCGTCGGCCGCACACCGGCTGGCCGTGGTCGCGGACGATCTGGAGGCCCTGCGCGAGCGGCTCGGTTCCCTGGACGGGCCGGGCGTGCACTACGTCACCGGCGAACCGGACCGGGGCAAGGTCGCCTTCCTGTTCCCCGGCCAAGGCGCGCAGTACCCGGGCATGGGCGCGCCCGTTGCGGTCGAGCTGCCCGCCGCGCGCCGGGTCTGGGACGAGCTCGGCACGCTGGAGTTCGACGGCGAACCCCTGCACCGGGTCGTGTTCCCGCCGCCCGCGTTCACGTCCGAGGAGCGGGCCGTCCAGCGCGACCGCGTCACCGCCACCGAATGGGCCCAGCCCGCGCTCGCCGCGCACAGCCTGTCGCTGTACGCGGTGCTCGCCGAACTCGGCCTGACTCCCGACTGCGTGGCCGGGCACAGCTTCGGCGAGCTGGTCGCCCTGCACGTCGCCGGAGCCTATGACGCGGGCACCCTCATGCGGATCGCCCGCCGACGAGGCGAGCTGATGCGGGACGCCGCCGCCCGTCCGGGCGGGATGCTCGCGGTCGCCCTCTCCCGCGCGGAGACCGAGGCCGAACTGGCCGCGAGCGGCGTGCCGGAGGTGTGGATCGCCAACAGCAACGCGCCCGAGCAGACCGTCCTGTCCGGTTCGCTGGAGGCGCTGGAGTCGATGGCCGCCCGCTTCGCGCGCCGCCGGGTGCCGGCCACCCGGCTGCGCGCCGCGGCCGCGTTCCACAGCCCGCTGGTCTCCGCGGCCTGCGCGCCGTTCACCGAGTTCCTCGGCACGGTCGAGGTCGGCGCGCCCGCGCTCGACGTCTACGGCAACGCGGACGCGGGTCGCTATCCGGCGGGCCCGGACGCCATCCGTGCGCGGATCGGCGGCCATCTGGCCGCGCCCGTGCTGTTCGCCGAGCAGATCGAGGCGATGTACGCGGCGGGCGTCCGGACCTTCGTCGAGGTCGGCGCGTCCGGCCCGCTGACCGGACTGGTCCGGCGGGTCCTGGCGGACCGCCCCCATCTGGCGGTCTCGCTCGACCGCGCCGGGCAGAACGGCATGCACGCCCTCTACCAGGGGCTCGGGCGGCTGGCCGTGCACGGATTCGGCCTCGACTGGGCGGCGCACTGGCGGCCGTACGGACCGGAACGTCCCGCCGCCCCGCCGCCCCGGCTGTCGGTCGGGATCGACGGCGGCAACCACGACAGGCCCTATCCGGTGACCACCGCGACGCCGTCGCCCGCACCGGCCCGGATCATCCCACCGGACCCCGTCCCCGAGCTCGGGGAAGCGGTCCCGGACCTGGAAGCCACCGAAGGAGAACCGATGAACGCCCGGGATGAGATCCTGCGCCGCGCCAGCGACGCGCACGCCGACTACCAGCGCCTGATGACGGACGCCCATCTGGCCTTCCTGCACTTCTCCCAGCAGGCGCTGGGCGACGAGACCGAGCTCGCGCCGCTCGTCCCGGCCCCGCGGCCGCCCGCCACGGCGGCGCTCGCCCCGGCGGTCGTGGCGGCGCCACCGGCCGTCCGGGCACCGGCGCCTCAAGCGCCACCGGAACCGCCCGCCCCGCCCGTTCAGGACGGCCCCGACCTGGCGGCCGCGCTGATGGAGGTGGTGGCCGACCGGACGGGCTATCCGCTGGAGATGCTGGACCCGGACATGGAGCTGGAGGCCGACCTGGGGATCGACTCGATCAAGCGGGTCGAGATCTTCTCCGGGCTCAAGGGGAAGCTGGGCGAGCTGGACGTCCCCGCGTCCGAGCTGGGCTCGCTGCGGACCCCGCAACAGATCATCGACCGGCTCCGGACGGCGGTGGTGCCGGGAAAATCCCTGGCGGCGCGGTCTGACCGCGCCGCGGGAACCCCGGTCACCGGCCGTGTCGTCCGGCAGGAGCTGGTGGCGGTCCCGGCGCCGTCCACCGGGCTGGCGATGTGCGGCCTGATGGACACTCGGGTGCTCGTCGTGGACGAGGGCGCGGGGCTGGCCGGCCGGCTGGCCGAGTGCCTGCGCGCCCAGGGCGTGTCGGCGACGCCCATCGCCTTCTGCGAGGAGGTGCCCGACGACGCCGAGGGCGTCGTGCTGCTCGGCGGGATGGCCCGGATCACCGAACCGGCGGACGGGTTCCGGCAGCAGCGCACGGCGTTCCGGCTGGCGCGGCGGCTCGCGCCCGAGCTGGGCACCACGGGCGGCCTGTTCGTCACCGTCCAGGACACCGGTGGTGACTTCGGGCTGGCCGGTGCGGGCGAGCGGGCCTGGGTCGGCGGGCTCGCGGCCCTGGCCAGGACGGCCGCCAAGGAGTGGCCGCGGGCGGCGGTCAAGGCCGTCGACTGCGCCAGGGCGGACCGCACGCCCGGCGAGCTGGCCGAGGCCATCGCGGCGGAGCTGCTGCGGGGCGGCCCGCTGCTGGACGTCGGGCTGCCTGCCGACGGCACCCGGTCGACGCCGCGTCCCAGGTCCGTCCCGGCGCCCGCGCCCACCGGCGAGAGCGGGATCGGACCCGACTCGGTGGTGGTCGTCACCGGCGGCGGACGGGGCGTCACCGCCGCGGCCCTGATCGAACTGGCCCGGCGGCGCCGTCCCCGGCTCGTCCTGCTCGGCAGGACCGAACTGACCGACGAGCCGGACGGTCTGCCCGGCGACGCCGACGAGCAGACCCTCACCCGTGAGCTGGCCAGGCGCGCGGACGAGCCGCCGCCCCCGGCGAAGCTGGCCGCGCGGGTCCGCCAGATCACGGCGGTCCGCGAGATCCGCGCCACCCTCGCGGCGCTCGCGGCGGCGGGGTCGCCCGCCCGCTACCTGTCCGTGGACGCCACCGACGCCGGGGCGCTGTCCATGGCTCTGGACGAGGTGCGGGCCGAATGGGGCCCGATCACCGCCGTGGTGCACGCCGCCGGCCGGCTCGCCGACCGCTCCCTGGCGGACAAGACCGACGCCCAGTTCGGCGCGGTCTTCGACACCAAGGCCGTGGGCCTGTCCGCGCTGCTCGGAGCCACCTCCAAGGACCCGCTGACGACCCTGTGCGTCTTCTCCTCCGTCGCGGGGACGTTCGGCAACCGGGGCCAGGGCGACTACGCGATGGCCAACGAGGTGCTCGCCCAGGTGGCGTCGGCGGAGGCGGCGCGGCGTCCCGGCTGCCAGGTCGGCTCGATCGCCTGGGGACCCTGGGACGGCGGCATGGTCACACCGGCCCTGGCCGCTCACTTCACCCGCGCGGGCGTGCCGCTGCTGCCGCGGGCCGAGGGCGCGCGGGCCTTCGTCGCGGAGGTCACCTCCGGCCGGAGCGCCCGCGCGGTGATCAGCGCCGCCGACGGGACGTCCCGTCCCGCCGAGGCGCTCGGCCGCCCGGACGAGCCGATCCGGGCACAGGTGACGGTGACCGCGCGCAGCCATCCGCAGCTCGCCGACCATGTGATCGCGGGCACCCCGGTCCTGCCGATGACGCAGGCGCTGGAGTGGCTCACCGGCGCGGCGCGCGCCTGGCATCCCGACGCCGACCGGGTCGCGCTCCGCGACGTCCGGGTGCTGCGCGGCGCCCCGCTGCCCGACCTCGCCGGAGAAGGACACACCTTCACCCTGTCGGGGGCCAGGGGCGGGCTCGTAGCGGAACTGCGCGGAGAGGGCGAGCACCCGCACTACCGCGCGCTGGTCGAGCCCGACCCCGGGCCGCTGGACCCGCCGCGCCCACCGGAGAACCTCGCACTCTCCCCGAGGGACGAGATCTACGACGGCGACACCCTGTTCCACGGCCCCCTGTTCCGGTCGCTGGACCGGATCGAGGGCGTCTCGATGAGCGGCGCTCGCGGCTCGGTCACCGGCCTCGGCGCCCTCGGCTGGCGGGCCGGGGACTGGCAGACCGATCCGGCGGCGATCGACGGTGCGCTGCAGCTCGCGGTCGTGTGGGCCGAGGGCCTGCTCGGCGGCGCGACCCTGCCGATGGCGCTGGGGGAGTTCCGCGTCCATCGCACCGGCCCGGCAGGCGGCCCGCTCGGCTGCACGGTCAGCGCCGAACCGGTGCGCGGCGACCACGTCCGGTGCCAGGTCGCCCTGACCACCGGCGACGGTGAGCCGTTCGCGGACCTGCGCGACCTGGAGCTGGTGCTGAGGCCCTCATGAGCCTTCGGATCTTCTCCGGCGCCGACCGCGCCGGGGTGCTGGCCGCCCTGGAGGCGCGCCGCGAGTCCGATACCGGCCCGGCCCGGCTGGCGATCGCCGATTCCGGCGATGCCGCGCGGGCGGCGGCCTGGCTGCGCGACGGCGGGCCGCGGCCCCGAGGGGTGGCCTTCCGGGAGGCACCGGTCACCGGTGAGGTCGCCTTCGTCTACACCAACGGGGCGGCCTCCTACGACGGCATGGGCCGGGAACTCGCCGCGGTGCTGCCGGGCCTCACCGGCACGGCCGTGGGCGACGGAGGAGAACCCGGGGTGCTAGGACGGCTCCTGGAGTGCGCCCGGCTCGGCTCTCTGCACACCGCGATCGCACGGACGCTGCTCGGGCTGCGGCCCGCCGCCGCGATCGGCTACTCCTTCGGCGAGACCGTGGCGCTGCTCGCCCTGAACGTCTGGCGGGAACCCGGACGGCTCATGGCCGGCCTGTGCGCGGGAAGCCTGTACCGGACCGAGATGGCCGGGGAGTTCCGCGCGGTCCGCGCGGCCTGGCGCGCGGCCGGGGTCGAGGGCGACCGGTGGGCGAGCTTCCTGGTGCACACGGACCGGGCGCGGGTCGAGGCGGCGCTGGCCGCCGAGCCCGCCGTCCATCTGCTGGTGGTCAGCGCTCCCGGCCTGTTCGTGATCGGGGGAGAGGCCGCGGCGGCCGCCCGGGTCGGTGCGGTCTTCGGCGAGTTCGCGCTGCCGCTCGACTACGAGCTCGCGGCGCACGTGCCGGACCTCGCCGGGGTCGCCGACCGGGTGCGGCGGGGCTTCACGGGTCCCGTGCGCCCCGTGACGGGGACGCGCTTCTACAGCGGCGTGACCGGACGGCCCTACGCGGTGACGCCGGAACGCGTCGCCGAGGCGATGACCGGCCTGCACCTGCACACGATCGACTTTCCCGCGCTGATCGAGCGGGCCTACGGAGACGGGGTGCGGGTCTTCGTCGAGATGGGCCCTCGCCGCCAGTGCACCACCTTCATCGACCGGATTCTGGACGGCCGCGACCATCTCGCGGTCGCGATGGACGAGCCGGGACGCGGCGTCGAGGGCCTCTGGCGCACGGTCGCGGAACTGGCCGCCGCCGGGATCGAGGTCGACGCCGCCGTCCTGGCGCGGGCGCTGTCGCGGCAGGTGATGGTGCCGCCGCCCGCGCTGCCGCCGGTGCTGCCCCGGCCGGGCCCGGTGCTGGACCGGTCGGGGCTGGACGAGCTGGCTGAGGGCCGGGTGTCGGCGGCCTTCGGTCCCGAGCACTCCCACCTGGACGGTCTGCGCCACCGGGTCCGGCTGCCCCGAGGTCCCATGCTCGTGCTCGACAGGGTGACCGAGGTGCACGCGGTCCCGATGTCCCGAGGGCGTGGAACGATCCATTCGGAGACCGACGTCCGGCCGGACAGCTGGTTTCTCGACTCCGGCGGGCGGATGCCCGCCGGGCTCATGGCCGAGACCGCGCAGATCGCGCTGCCCCTGCTGAGCTGGCTGGGCTTCGATCCCGGGACCGGCGACCGGTCGGCGCGGCTGCTCGACGCGGAGGTCGTCTTCCACGGCCCGCGCCCGAGCGCGGGGGAGACGCTGCGGCACGAGACCCGGGTCGGGGAGCACGTCGAGCACGACGGCACGGTCCTGGTCGCGTTCAGCAGCCGGTCCTACGTCGGCGACGAGCTGCGGATGAGCGTGCGCGACGGCCGGGCGGGCGTCTTCGCGCGCACCGGCGGCACCGCGAAGACCGGCCTCGACTGGACGCCGGAGCCCGGCGGCGAGCCCGGCGCGTCCCGCGCGTTCGGCGCGGCGGACATCGCGGCCCTCGACCTGCCGCTGCCGCCCGACGCACGCCTGCGCATGCTCCGGGACGTGCCCGAGTTCGATCCGGGGCGCGGCTACCTCCGCGCCACCCTCCCGATCTCGCCCGGCGACTGGTACTTCGACGCGCACTTCCTCAACGACCCCTGCATGCCCGGCAGCCTGATGGTGCAGTTCGGACTCCAGGCGATGTCGTTCTACCTCGCCGCGCTCGGCCACACCGCCGGCCGGGCGGGCTGGGAGTTCGACATCGTGCCCGAACGGCCCATGAAGGCCAGGTTCCGGGGCGAGGCGACCCCGGACAGCCGAATGCTCGAATGCGAGCTCTTCGTCGCGGCGGTCGCCGCCGACCCGTACCCGACTGTGCGCGGCGACCTCCTCATCTCCATCGACGGCGTGCGATCGGGGCTCTGCCAGGGCGCCGCCGTCCGCCTGGTCCCGACGCGGGCATTCCACAGTACGGAGACACGATGACCGAGCTGCGGCAAGCGGCGCTCAGCCAGATCCCCACCCCGCGAACCCCGCCGGACGAGGCGGAGCCGCTACGGGCGGCGCTCCGCCGGACGCCCCTCACGCGGATTCCGGTGGACGGGGCCGTGGTGGTCGCCAGGCCGACCGCCGCGACCGACCGCGATCAGATCGGCGACCTGCACCTGCGGTGTTCGGACACCACCCGGTACCACCGCTACCACTGCGGCCTCCGGCAGCCGACCGCGTCCATGCTCGACCACATGACCGACCGAGCGCAGGGCCTCTACCTGGCCGTGCACGAACCCGAAGGCCAGATGGTGGGGCTGTGCGGGCTGGCGTTCACCCGATCGCCCCGCACCGCCGAGCTGGGCCTGCTGGTGGCCGACGCCTGGCAGGGACGCGGCATCGGTCGGGCCGTCTGCGAGCTGCTGCTGGCCTCGGCCACGACGGCGGGTTACGCGCGGGTCATGGCCCACGTCGTCGCCGAGAACCGCCGGGTGGTGGCGTTCGCGGCCGGGCTGGGCGCCCGGCCCACCGCCAGCGGCGACCCGTGCGTGGTCAGCATGGTCTTCGAGCTGGACGCCCACGGCGGGGGGCCGGTCTGACCCCCCGCCGTGAGCGCGATCACGAGGCGTAGCAGGGCTTGTCGAAGGAGAACTTCCTGGACGTGGGGCCCTCAAAGAAGTCGGTTCCGGAGCGGATGCCGGAGTACTGGGACGGGTCGGCGTGGCCGATCGTGCTCTGCCGGGGGCCGCGTCGCGGGCCGGGGTCGCCGGGCGGCAGCATGCCCTCGTAGTCGACGGGCTTGGGACGGCGGATGGCCTCGAGAAGACTCTGCCGGGACAGTTCCCCGCTCGCGGCGGCCTGTTCCAGGGCCGCCTTCAGCGGATAGGAGAGGATCCAGCCGCTGACGTAGGTGTCGCTGGGCGCCACCTGCTTGAGCGCCTTGCGCATCGCCGCGTGGCCGGGGGAGTCCGTCGCGAACTCGCGCGCGACCGTGGCCTGCCAGTACTGCTTCTCGAAGGCCGGGCCCGCCGGCGTCTGGAGCAGCGCGGGCGACCAGCCGGGGTTGCTGCCGATGTACCGGCCGCGGAAGCCGCCCTTGCTCGCGGTGCCGACGATGGTCGCGGTGTCCGGCGGCCCGACCGAGAGCATCACCAGGCTCGGCCGGGTCTCGATGATCTTCTTGATCGCCTCGGCGGACGGTTTCAGCCCCGGTGCGACCGCGATGGAGTCGAACGCCAGGCCGTGCGCCTGCGCGGCCCTCCTGGCGCCACCGGCGGCGTCGGCGCCGTAGTCGCCCGGGTAGTGGACGGCCAGCACGCTCTCGACCTTGAAGCCCTTCTTCGGGAACGCCTCGACCGCGTAGTCGATGCCGTTCATGGCCTCGATGCAGTAGCTCGCCGCCGTCTCCAGGACGTTCTCGGCGAACACCCACTCCGAGGTGAAGCTCACCGGCACCGTCACGATCGACTCGCGCTTGAGCTCCGGAAGGGCCTCGACGGTCGGTTTGGAGCCGAACATCTGGGCGTAGGCGAACACTTTGTCCTTGCTCGCGCGCAGGGCGCTCAGGTTCTTGGCCGGGTCGTACCCGTTGTCGAGCACGTGCGAGGTGGCGTCGATGTCATAGCCCCCGATGCCGCCCTGGAGGTTGACTCGGTGCCAGAACGCGCGCTGGGCCTCAGTGCCGATCGCGGCGGTCGCCTTGAAGCTGGTGCTGCTCTGGTCGGTGAGGAAACCGAGGTAGATGCACCCGTTGTCCTTGTTCACCGCGTTCGGGCAGGCCTTCTCGGTGATCCCGGGGGTCCCCTCCTTCACCGAGACCTGATCCTTGGTGGAACAGGAGGAGAGGGGGAGGCCCACCGCCAGGGCGAGGGCCAGGGCACCGGTCGTTCTCATCCCATCCGCTCCTTCTCTTTGATGACGTGCTCGACGAGGGAGACCAGGGTCCGTTTCGCCGACTCGCGCACGCGGGCGTCGCAGACCAGGATCGGCACATGCGGGTCCAGGTCGAGGGCGGTCTTGACCCTCGCCGGCTCGTAGGTCCGCGCGCCGTCGAACTGATTGATCGCCACCAGGAACGGCAGGCCGCGCTCTTCGAAGTAGTCGATCGCGGCGAAGCAGTCCGACAGCCGCCGCGTGTCGGCCAGCACCACCGCGCCGAGCGCCCCGGCCGCCAGCTCGTCCCACATGAACCAGAAGCGGTTCTGTCCCGGGGTGCCGAACAGGTAGATGCTGAGCCCTTCGCGCAGGGTGATCCGGCCGAAGTCCATCGCCACCGTCGTGGTGGTCTTCTCCGGAACCAGGCCGATGTCGTCCACCCCCTCGCTCCGCGCCGTCATGGCCGACTCGGTGCGCAGGGTGCGGATCTCGCTGATCGCGCCGACCAGGGTCGTCTTGCCGACACCGAAACCGCCCGCGATCATGATCTTGATGGCGATCTGGCCCTCGGGCTCAGAGCTCGTTGAGTCCATCGATGACTTCCTTCAGCAGTCGGTCGTCGGGCAGGTGGGAGCCGGGCGCCGCCGCGCGCGAACGGATCAATTGGTGTTTAAGGAGATCTCCGAGCAGCACCCGGACGACGTCGACCGGCAGATCCAGGTCGGAGGCGACCTCCGCCACCGAGAGCGGTCCGGCGCAGATGTCCCGGATCTTCAGGTGCTCGGGCCCGAGATCCATCGTGGGCAGGACCGGATCGTCGGTGGTCTCGATCAGGCTGACCAGGTCGAAGGCGTCCTCGGCGTCGCTGCGCGTGCGGCCCCCGGTCAGCGTGTACGGCCGCACGATCGGACCGGGGTCCTCCTCGCGGAACGGCTCGGGCATCAGGTGCCGTCCAGCACCCGGCTGCCCACCGACAGGTGTTCCCCGACCCGGCTGACCAGCAGCGCCATCTCGTAGGCGATGACTCCCACGTCGGCGTCGCCATGGGCGAGCAACGCCAGGCAGGCGCCCTGACCGGCGGCGGTGATGAACAGGAAGCCGTGGTTCATCTCCACGATCGTCTGGCGGACGCCGCCGCCGTGGAACTGTTCCGCGGTCCCTCGGGCCAGGCTCTGGAATCCGGCGGCCACCGCGGACAGATGCTCGGCGTCCTCGCGGCTGATGCCGCACGAGGAGGCGATGCGCAGCCCGTCCCCGGACAGGACGACCAGGTGCCGGGCGGAGACGACCCGGTCGAGCACCGAGTCGAGCAGCCAGTTGAGCTCGCGGTTGCTGGTGGACTTACCGGTCATCCTCGGCCTCCTCATTGTCCGTTCCCTGACCGTCGTTCCTGCTCGGCCGCCTCGCGGCCGCGCCGCCATCCGTCCTGCATGGCCGAGAACGTGCTGCGGACCTCTTCCGCCGGGCGTTCCGCCGGGGCGGCCACCGGTACCGGCTCCTGGGCGGGCGGGCGCTCCCGCAGCCGGGGGTCCAGGCTCTGCTGGCGGGTGCGCTGGGGGAGGTCCTCGTCGTCGGCCACCGGGTGGTCGTCCAGCGCGTCGGACTGGAGCCGGTGCCGCCCGCCGCTCTGCTCGGCCGGCCCACTCGCCGGTGCCATCGGGACGAGCTGCCGGGTGGACTCGGCTCCCGGGGGAAGGGCGGGCTCCGGCACGTGCACGACGGGGACCTGCGCGCTCGCGTCGTGCTCGGCGAGCATGGTCTCGGGCAGCAGCACGATCGCCGTCGTCCCGCCGTAGGGCGAGGCCCGCAGCAGCACCCGGATGTCGTGCTTGGCGGCCAGCCGCGCGACGACGAACAGACCGAGCCTGGCGCTGTCGAACAGGTCGAAGTCGGGCGCCTCGTAGAGGGTCTGGTTGAGCATCGCCATCTTGTCGGGGTCGAGCCCGAGCCCGCGGTCCTCCACCTCGACGGCCACGCCGGCGCCGACCGTCTGGGCGCTGACGGTGACCTGGGTGCCGGGCGGCGAGTACATGACGGCGTTCTCGATCAACTCGGCCAGCAGATGGATCACGTCGGCGGCGGAGGTGCCGGACAGCGCGTGGGTCTCGGGCATGCTCAGCACCTTGACCCGCTGGTACTGCTCGATCTCGGAGACCGCGGCCCGGACGGCGTCGACGATCGGGACGGGCGCGTTCCAGGTGCGCCCGGCGGACCGGCCCGCCAGGATGACCAGGCCCTCGGCGTGCCGACGCATCCGGGTGACGAGATGGTCGATGGTGAACAGCTCGGCCAGCTCGTCGGGGTTCTTGGCCTTGCGCTCCATGCCGTCGAGCAGCTTGAGCACCCGCTGCAGCAGCACCTGGTTGCGGCGGGCCAGGTTGACGAACACCTCGCCGAGCCCGCGGCGGGTGGCGGCCTCGGCGACGGTCGCCCGCACCACCGCGCGCCTGGCCTCGGCGAACGACTCGTAGACCTGGGAGATCTCCCGGAGCTCGAACCTGTTCGGCGGAGAGTCGGCGTCGGGGTCGACGTGCTCGCCCTTGTGGATGCGCCCGGCCAGGTCGGGTAGCTGCTTGGTGGCGAAGTCGTCCACCGTCCGGACCATCTCGCGGTTCTCCACGACCAGCCGGCGGCCCAGCCGGACCCCGACGATCGCGGAGACGATCACCGCGAGGAGGCCGATGCCGCCGGCCAGCCCGAGCCGGATCAGCACGCCGCGGGCGTGGTCGGCGGCCCGGTCGGAGATGCCCCGGCGGGTCTCGTCCTCGAACTCGACCATGGCGTTGATGGCGGCCTCGGACTTGGCGTGCCAGGCACCGAGGTCGGCGGGCTGCCGGTCCATCGTCTGGTCCCGGAACTCGCCGATGGCGTTGACCGACTTCATCGCGGCCTCGGCCCTGGCGCGCCAGGCTTCGAGGTCGTCCGGCCGTCCGCTGAGGGTCTGGTCCCGGAAATCGCGGAGCGACTTCATCGCCGCCTCGGACCTGGCGTGCCAGGCGTTGAGGTCGACCGACTGCCAGGCGATCACCTGGTCTTCGAGGCCCGCCAGCTCGCGGTAGGCAGGGCTGCCGACGAGCGCGGCCAGCCGTTCGCGGTCGGCGGCGGGCAGCGCCTCGGCGAGCTCGGCGTAGCGCAGCCGGTGGGCGCCGACCCGCCGGGCGAACTCGGACTGCTCGGCCGGGGTCGGCCGGTTCCTGGCCAGCGCACCGGTGATCAGGGCGTCCTCGTAACTGATGTGCTCGCGCGCCGTCTGGAAGCCGATGAGGGTCCTGGTGTCGCGGCCGATGTCGGGCTCACCGGGGTAGGCCGCGTCGTAGATCGCTCCGGCCGCCTCGATGAGGTCGGTGTAGGCCTTGAGCACGTCGGTGCTGGAGACCTGCTTGCGGTCCACGTTCTTGCGCGTCGGCGCCAGGTCGCCGAGCTTGGTGACCAGCGTGCGCATCCGCGCGCGGGTGTCGGCCGTGGTGGCCCGGTCCAGGTCGCCGCTTCTGGCCGCCTTGGCGAACCGGTCGCGGGACTGGTCCGTACGCAGGCGCTGGGCATCGAAGCCGACCCGCCCGGTGAAGGGGTCGTCGGCCAGGAACGCCAGCGACATACGGCGCTCGTTCTGCAGCTCGGCGATGAGCGACTCCGTCGGCCGCACGACCTTGGTGTCGAACGTGTTCGCGTTGACGAGCCGCATACTGTCGCCGATCGCGAAGACGACGACGAACCCCCACAGCAGCAGCAGAGCCGTCAATGGCAGGACCAACAGGGACACAATCATTCGCTTCGCTGACCGCGTACGGCGTGCTGAGCCCATTTCACCACCCTCGAGAATCGCAGCCCGACGGTCTGCACCGAACGGGGGTTCGGGCGTCGTGGCCTGTTCTCGGGACTATAGACAGACGGGCGCCACGATTAGCAAGCGGTAACGCGAAACTGGTCTGGAGTAATGGCG
The DNA here is from genome assembly GCF_050946795.1 of Spirillospora sp. CA-294931. Taxonomy (GTDB): domain Bacteria; phylum Actinomycetota; class Actinomycetes; order Streptosporangiales; family Streptosporangiaceae; genus Spirillospora. The sequence goes on along the minus strand of NZ_CP192006.1, from coordinate 6,030,542 downwards.
ACGAGGTTTGCGGAATGTGTCTGCCGCTGTCTTAAAAATGCGCTTTCTTCATGGTCATCTTCAATGACCCCGCCGCTAGATTTATGTGTCGCCAAAGAACAAACCCGCAGGTCAAACCCGTATTCCTTGATCCACTTTTCTTTTCTCACGAGCACTGCCCGACCGTTCCCCGTAATACATGATTTGTCAGCATTAGGGGGGTTTGATCACTATTTATCCGGCACCAGATCTCGCCCGTCCGCACTCATGCAGAGCCTTGTGTAAAGGCTTTGAAAAGATCTGGAAGGGCAGGGTTGAAGCCTAACGCAAAAGGCTTCGAATTGGAGGTGACAGTGCCATCGCGCGAATAGGTGCGGCACAGGCCGCAGACAGAGGCCCCCGGGGGCTCGGGGTGGACCAACGGTTGCATAGTGAGGACATCACTAGTAGCGTGCTCACTATGAACAAGCGTCCGTCCGCGTTGTCGTTCGTCATCCTGGGGTTGCTGCAGGAGGCGCGGATGCATCCGTACGAGATGCAGCGGCTGTTGAAGGAGCGCGGCAAGGACCGGGTTCTTGGTGTGGAGCAGCGCAGCAGCTTCTACCAGGCGATCCGGCGGCTGGAGCGGGACGGTCTGATCGCGGTGCACGAGACCGTCCAGTCGTCCTCGCGTCCCGGCCGGACGGTCTACGAGATCACCGAGAACGGCCGGGCGGACTTCCACCGGTGGCTGCGCGCCATGTTGTCGGCTCCGCGTGAGGTCTTCCCCGAGTTCCCGGTGGCGATTTCCTACCTGCCGCTGCTGGACGTCGGCGAGGCGGTGTCGCTGCTGGAGGCGCGGCGCGAGGCGTTGGCGGCGACGCTGGCCGAGACCGAGTCGGCGCTGGCCGAGGGCGGGGCGTTTCTACACCGGCTGATGCTGCTGGAGGAGGAGCTGCGGCGGGCCGTTGTCGCGGCCGAGCTGGCCTGGCTGACCGGCCTGATCGACGACCTTCACAGCGGCGCCCTCACCTGGTCGCCCGAACTGATCGCCGAACAGATCGCCCGCTTCAGCCCACCCAGCGCCGACTGACCGGCGACCATCCCTTCCCCCCTCGACCACGGAGGTCGTTCCCCCATGTCCGAATCACCATTGCATGTCCTGGTCATCGGCGCCGGAACCGGCGGCATGGCCCTGGCGCACGCGCTGCACAAGAACAAGGTGAGCGTCGCGGTCTACGAGCGCGACCGCACCCGCGCCGACTTCCTGCAAGGGCACCGTGTCGGCATCAACCCCGAAGGGACCCGCGCCCTGCGGGCGTGCCTGCCCGACGAGCTGTTCGAGCTGTTCCTGGCCACCTGCGCCAGCCCGATGGAGCGCGGCAACCTCTACACCGAGCGCCTGGGCGAGGTGCTGAGCCTGGAGTTCCCGCTGGACCGCGACGCGCTCAACAGCGAGAAGTCGGTCAGCCGCGTCACCCTCAAACAGGTGCTGCGCAGCGACGCCGACGACTTCCTGCACTTCGGCAAGTACTGCACCCACTACGAGCACACCCCCGACGGACGGGTGGTCGCGCACTTCGAAGACGGCACGAGCGCGATCGGGGACGTCCTGGTCGCCGCCGACGGCACCCGCTCCCGCGTCCGGCAGCAGTACCTGCCGCACGCCGCCCTCGACGACGCCGAGATGGTGGCGGTGGCGGGCAAGGTGCCGCTGGACGACCGGGTCCGCGACCTGCTGCCCCCGCACATGACGCGGGGAATGTCGATCATCCTGGCGCCGGGCGGGCGGTTCTTCATCTCGCACACCATGGAGTTCCCCTGGGGAGACGACCTGCGACTCAAGAACGGCATCGGCTCCCGCGACGCCGAACTGATCTCGGCCTGGCCGGGCCTCCAGTTCGACAACACCCGCGACCACATGATCTGGGGCCTGGCCGTACCGCCTCACCTGGCACCCGACGGCCTGGCCGAGGCCGAAGGCGCTCAGATCATCGAGATGGCCAGGCGGATGTCGCCCGGCTGGTCCCCGGCCCTGCACCGCCTGATCGAGATGAGCGACCCGTCCACCTGCGGTGCCTCCACCCGCCAGTCCACCTCGGTGCCCGTCGAGGCATGGGAGACCACCAACGTCACCCTGCTCGGCGACGCCATCCACACCATGACACCCGGACGCGGCGTTGGCGCCAACACCGCCCTCAAGGACGCCCAGCTCCTGGCCCACCAGCTGGTCGGCGCCCACCGCGGCGAGCGGCCCCTGCTGGAGGCCATCCACGACTACGAGACCCAGATGATCGACTACGGCTTCACAGCCGTGACCGAGTCACTGAAGTTCTACGGCAAGGACAACCCGCTCAACCGTCCCGTCCTGGGACGCGCCGCCCTGACCCTCGTCCGCGGCGGAGCCCGCCTGATCAACAACGTCCCACCGCTCAAACGCGGCGTCACCAACCGGCTGCTCGCCTCCCGCGGCGCCCACACTCCCGACGAACGTCCCGCGAGGACGACCTAGGCCCCGGGGGTCTGGCCGTATTAGGTCAGGGGATGGATACCGGGACCTTGCCAGCAAATACTGGCGTTAATTGTTCCGCTGCCTGGGAGCCCTCTGTGGATCGAGCCGTCTCGAACACCTTTCCTTCTCGTCGTGCCCTCCTGGCTGGGGGTGCGGCGGTTCTTGTCGCCGGGCCGTTGGCCGGGCGCGCGGGTGCCGCCGCGCCGCCGACGGGGGAGTGGGCCGACGTGCCCGTTCCGCCGCCGGCGGGGCAGAGTCACCTGCTCGGGATCGCCGCGCCGTCCCCGTGGCACGTCTTCGCCGGTGGCACCGAGAACGCGTTCCAGCCGGACTCGCGCGCCGTCATGCTGCACCGGACCCCGCGCGGCTGGACGCGGGCGGCGCTGCCCGACGGGCTGGCGGTCGTCGGCGACGTCCGGGCCCGGCACGCCGCCGACGCCTGGGCCGTCGCCTCCGGCCGGGACGCCCAGCAGCGCACCGACCTGCTGCACTGGAACGGGCGCCGGTGGACGACGGTGTCCGGCCCCGAGGGCCGCCGGCTCCAGGCCATCGACCTGGACCGGAGCGGCGGGCTGTGGGCGACCGGGACGGGCGGGGACACCACGACGGTGTCCGTGCGGCGCGACGGCCGGTGGGCGAACTCGCTCACCCTGCCGGAGCCGTCCGGGCTCAACGCCATCGCCGCCGGAAGCGCCTCGGACGTCTGGGCCGGCGGGATGGGCGAGTCGCAGACCGATCCGACCCCGCTGTGGCACTTCGACGGCGCGGGGTGGACGCGCTTCCCGTGGGGGTCGACCTGGGCCCATTGGATCCTGCAGATCGAGTACGTCGCTCCCGATGACGTCTGGTTCTACGCCCTCGAACAGCACCCGCTGTTCCCGCCTCCGGCGCTGCACCACTGGAACGGCTCCGGGTTCACCGTGCACCCGATCCCGCGCCCGTCCGGCGCGGTACGTCCGGCGTCCGCGATCGGATTCCTCGGCTCGATCGCGTCCGACGGGCGGCGGGGCGTCTGGCTGTCCACCCCGTTCGACCCCTCCCACCTGCTGCACTTCGACGGCGCCTCCTGGACCCGCGCCGTCCCGCCCGCCGGGGTGACCGCGTACTCGATGACCCGCGTTCCGCACACCACCACCATCTGGGCCGGAACCCAGATCGGCACCGTCTGGCGTCGTTCCTGACCACCGCGACGAGAGGGGGGTCGCGGTGACCGAGCAGCTGGCCACCGCCGACACCCTCATCCTGGGACGCGTGACCTACGACAGCTTCGCCGGCGCGTGGCCGGAGCGGGAGGCCGCGGGCGGCGAGGACGCGCCGATGGGCAAGGCGCTGGGCGACGCCCGCAAGATCGTGGTGTCGCCTCCCGTCCCGCTGGAGCTGGTCTCGGCCGAGACCTTCGAGACCGGCGTGCTGCACTTGATCTACAAGCCCGCCGGGTAGTGCTCGTTCGGACGCACGCCGGCGGCGCGGAGGCCGTCGTCGGCGAGTGCGGACCCGGCGGGAATCCGCGCGGGACGAACGCAACTTCTTCGTCGATTCGAACGTCGAACCCTTCAGGAGCACGCACCGGCCGGTGTCGGATCTCGTCATGGACGCGACCATGGACGACAAAATATGACCGGGTCGAGTTTCCGAGTCATTCTCGCATTCAAGCCTTTTTTATGCTTTTCCGATGATAATCGGCTTGAGGGTGAAATGAGTAGTCTGGCCTGGTCTGTTGTGCTATCTTCGGACGGCGAAGATCATCGGCTTTTCCGGGAGAGCGGGGGTTGGCCAGCTCGAAATGAAGACGCCCCCTGCCATCAAGTCGCTCCCCGCTGAGAAGTCTCCCGCATTCGCTCCCCTTTCCCATTCCTGGTTGCCGGCGCTGTTCGCCGTGACCCTCGGAATGTGGGTCGGGCTTCTCGCGTCCGCGCAGGTTCTGCTGCCCGCCCAGATCGAGGCCGTCGACCCGGCCGGCAAGGTCTGGGTCCTGGGCGTGGTGACCACCGCGGGCGCCGTGGCGGCCGTGCTGACCGCGCCCGTCTTCGGTGCCCTGTCCGATCGTGTCGGCCGGCGCCGGTCGTGGGTGGTCGGCGGATCGGTGCTGTGCGCGGTGGCCGTCCTCCTTCTGTCGTGGCAGTCCACGGTCATCGGGATCGGCGTCTGCTGGGCGATCGTGCACGGCGGCGCGGGCGGTCTGCACGCGACGCTGTGCGCGGTGATCCCGGACCGCGTCCCGGTGAACCGGCGCGCGACGGTGTTCGCCGTCGTCGGGCTCGCCCAGCCGTGCGGTCTGGTCCTGGGGACGCTGCTGGTCTCCAGCGTGCCGGACGGGGTGGGATACCCGCTGGTCGCCGTGCTGGTAGCGGCGCTGGCGGTGCCCTACGCGGTGGCCGGACGCGACGCGCCCGCGGCCGCCCGGGAACCGCGCGGCAGGCCGTGGTCGTCCGGCCTGGCCTTCCTCGGTGCCGACTTCGCCTGGGCCCTGGCGGGACGGTTCGCGGCCCAGTTCGCGGCTTCCCTGGCCACGATCTACCTGCTGTACTTCCTTCGCGACGAGATCGGGATCGACAGCCCGGCCGGGGGTGTGGCGGTGCTCAGCCTTCTGTTCACCACGGGCCTGATCGTGACGAGCCTGGTGGTCGGGCGCGCCTCCGACCGGCTGGGACGGCGCAAGGCGTTCGTGATCCTGGGCGCGGCGCTGATGGCGGCCGGGCTGGTGGGCATGGCGCTGGTCCCGACCTGGCCGGCGGCGCTCGTCGCCGCCGTCGCGCTCGGTGCCGGGTACGGCGCCTACCTCGCGGTCGACCAGGCGCTGGTCACCCAGCTCCTGCGGAGCGAGAACGACCGGGGCATGAACCTGGGGATCATGAACATGGCGAGCAGCGGCGCGGTCGCGCTCGCCCCCGTCGTCGCGGCCCAATGGGTCGGCTTCGGCGGCTATCCGTCGCTGTTCCTTTTCGCCGCCGTAATGGCCGTACTGGGCGGGCTGTTAATCCAGCCGATCAGATCAGTTTCCTGACACGTGTTTCGGTGACTTCTGATTCGTCCTGGCGGGGGTGACGAGAGCATGGCCGCGGTGGGTGTGTATTTCCGGGTGCTGGGGCCGCTGGCGGTCGGCGTGGACGGCGCCGCGATCCCGCCGCCGCGCTCCTCGGTCCTCCAGGGGCTGCTGGGCGTGCTGCTGCTGGCGCGCGGGGAACCGCTGCCGACGGGCCGCCTCGCCGAGCTGGTGTGGAACGACCGCGCCCAGGAGACCAGCCGCGAGTCGGTCCATGTCGGGGTGTCCCGCCTGCGCAAATGGCTGGCCCGCCTCGACACGGGCGGGCCGGACCGGATCGCGATCAGGTACCAGGACGGCTACCTGCTCGACTGCGCGGCCCAGCGGTCGGACCTCGGCCGGTTCCTGGCCGTGACCGCAGAGGCGCGATCCCTGGCCGGCCCGGCGCAGCGGTACCGGGCGCTCTCCACCGCTTTCGCCGAGCGCCGAGGGCCGCTGCTGGCCGGGCTGGCGCGGGTCGACCGGGCCGACGCCCTGGTGCGCGGGCTGGAGGAGGAGATCCGCCAGGCGGCCGTGGGCCTGGCCGACGCGGCGCTGGAGGCCGGCGAGGCGGAGGGCGCGGTCGCGGCGGTCGGCCAGCTGGCCGAGGAGCTGCCGTTCGACGAGCCGCTGCACGCCGCGCTCATCCGGCTGCTGATGGCCGGTGGCCGGCCGGCCGAGGCCCTGGAGGTCTACCGGCGGCTGAGCGAGCGGCTCTCGGACGAGCTCGGCGTCCGGCCCAGCGAGGACGTCCAGCGCGCGCACCTGCTCGTCCTGTCCGACACCCGGGCCGTGAGCGAGCCGGAAACCCGGCCGGAACCGCTGCCGGCGCCGCCCGCCCAGCTCCCGCTCGACATCGTCGACTTCACGGGCCGGACCGGCGAGGTGGCCGAACTCGTCGAGATCCTCACCGGCGCTCCGGACGCCCGGCAGCGGTCGGTGGCCGTCGCCACCGTCGCGGGGATGGGCGGTGTCGGCAAGACGGCGGTGGCGGTTCACGCCGCCCACCGGGTAATGGAATCCTTCCCCGGCGGGCAGCTCTACGTGAACCTGCACGGGGATTCGGGGAACCCCGCCGACCCGGCGGAGGTGCTCGGAAGGTTCCTGCGCACGCTCGGCATGTCCGGCGCGGGCATCCCGTCCTCGCTGGACGAGCGGATGGCGCTGTACCGGACCCGCGTGGCCGGGAACCGGATCCTGGTCGTGCTCGACAACGCCGCCGGGGAAAGCCAGGTGCGGCCGCTGCTGCCCGGGACACCGGACGCGGCCGTGCTGATCACCAGCCGCAACGGCCTCATCGGCCTGGAAGGGGCCAGGCGGCTCGACCTGGAGCCGCTGCCCTCCGCCGAGGCGGTCGAGTTGATCACCAACATCGTCGGCGAGCGGCGGGTCGCGGCCGAGCCGGACGTCGCGGTCGAGATCGCCCGGCTCTGCGGACACGTGCCGCTTGCGGTGCGCATCGCGGCGGCACGGCTGCTGGGCCGGGGGCACTGGACGCTGGCACATCTGGCCGACCTCCTGCGCGGGGAGCGGCGCCGCCTGGACGAGCTGGTGGCCGGTGACCTGGAGGTGCGGGCCGGCTTCGAGATGAGTTACCGGCTGCTGCCCGGGACGACGCGGCGCGCGTTCCGGCTGATCGGACTGCTGGACGCCCCCGACTTCGCCTGCTGGACGGTCGCCGCGCTCCTCGACGTGTCCATGGCCGAGGCGCAGCGGCACCTGGAGATCCTGATGGACGCCTACCTCGCCGACGCCACCGGCACCGACGAGACGGGACAGCTCAGGTACCGGCTGCAGGACCTGCTCCGGCTGTACGCGCGGGAGCGGGCCGAGCGCGACGACCCGGCCGCCGAGCGCGCGGCGGCGCTGCGCCGCGCGCTGGGCGGCTGGCTCGCGATGGCGGAGGAGGCCGCGGAGCGGGTGCCCGGCCCCTGCTATGCCGCCATGCGCGGCTCCGCGCCGCGCTGGTCGCTGCCCGCCGGGACCAGGGCGCGGCTGGTGGCCGATCCGATGGCCTGGTTCGCCGCCGAGCGCGCGGCGCTGGTCGCGGCGGTCGGGCAGGCGTGCGACCTGCGGCTCGTCGAGTACGCCTGGGACCTGGCGGCCTCGATGGAGCGGTACTGCGACGTCCGCGGGCTCTACGACGACTGGCGCCAGATGCACGAGCGCGCGCTGACGCTGTGCCGGGAGGCCGGTGACAGGCGCGGGGAGGCCGTGCTGCTGCGCGGCCTGCTGGAGGTCACGACCTGGACGTCCCCGGCCGGGAACGGGCCGGCCATGGGCCAGATGCGCACCCTGGCCGCCCGGCTCCTCGCCCTGTTCACCGAACTGGAGGATCCGGCCGGGATCGCCGACGCGCTGGTGGCGATGGTCTGGGGGAAGGTGGCCGACGGCGCCGGCACCGAGGCGCTGGCCCTGTCCGAGCGCGCCCTGAGCACGGCGCGTGAGGCGGGCTACCTCGGCGGGCAGGCGCGGGCCCTGCACGTCATGGCCATCGTGCACGGGGAGGAGAACCCGCGCAGCGCCCTGGAATGCCTGGAGCAGGCGCTGGTGGTCGCCGAGGAACTCGGCAATCCCCGGTTCGTCGCGACGGTGGTGCAGTTCCTGGGCGCGGCCCATGCGCTCTGCGGCGACGTCATCGGCGGCCGAAAGCTGCTGGACGAGTCCATCGTGATGGCCCGCGAGCTGGACGACCGCTATCTGGAGACGTTCTCACTGCTCTATCTGGCCAGGCTGTTCGTGGCGACGGGGGACGACCGGGCCCGGCCGACCCTTGAGCTGGCGCTCGGCTACAGCCACGAGGGGAACTTCCGTCACCATCTCGCCGACGCGCTCGGGGTGCTGGGCGAGCTGAACCTGGCCGAGGGCGACCTGCCGGCGGCGATCGACTGCCTGGAACGCTCGGTGCGCGTGTGGCGCACCCGCGGCTGGATCCCGTTCCTGGCGCGCGCCTTGCGCACTCTCGGTGACGCCCACGCCACGGCGGGGAACCGGGGCGCGGCGCGGTCCGGCTGGACCGAGGCGCGCGACCTGTTCGGCGGGATCGGCGACCGGGCCGGTCAGCGCTCGGTCGAGGAACGCCTGGCACGCCCCTGACACGATCGGCTAACGGTTCGGCTCGGGCCGGTTAGCCATCGGTAAGGGGCCCCGATGTAACGTCGAGTGAGTACCGCATCGGACCGCCCGGGATGGAGGTGGGGCTTCCGGCGCAGGATTGTCGTCGAGGGTGCCGATACTGCGGCCGGCCGCGTGCCGCGGCCATTCGTAAAGCGGGTACTGGGCGCTGTCATCCACATTCCGTTGGGGGCTCGGCTGTTTTGGATATGACTGCACAATCACTCTCTACCGAGAATGCTCTCGTCCGGCATCTCTCGCTTCAGCAGGAAGGCATCGAGCGCTCGGTGGTGGCGCGGGTGCCCATCGACTCTCTGGTGACGACGGCGTCGCCGCGACTGGAGGGAGAAGACGAAGAGCACATACGCACGCTCGCCGAATCGGGCACCTTATTGCCGCCGATCGTGGTGCACCTGCCGTCCCGTCGTGTCATCGACGGCATGCACCGCCTCCGGGCGGCGGTACTTCGGGGCGAGCGCGATATCGAGGCGCGTTTCTTCCATGGCACGGAGGCGGATGTCTTCCTGCTCTCGGTCGCGGCGAACATCCAGCACGGCCTGCCGCTCTCGCAGCGGGACCGCATGGCGGCGGCCGAGCGCATCTTCGCCATCCATCCGGAATGGTCGGACCGGATGGTCGCGATCGTCGTGGGACTATCGAACAAGAAAATCGGCACGCTGCGGCAGCGGGTGGTCGGTCATATTCCGCAGCCCGCCGTCCGGATCGGCCGTGACGGCCGGTCGCGGCCGGTCGACGGCGCGGTCGGCCGGCAGCGCGCGGCGACACTGATCACGACCGAGCCGCACGCCTCGCTCCGCCAGATCGCCCGCGAGGCCGGCATCTCTCCCGCCACCGCCGCCGACGTGCGCGACCGGCTCCGGCGCGGCGAGGACCCGATTCCCTCGCGCCGGTCCGCCAAGGCCAAGGAGGCGCTGGCGGCCTCGCACCCCGAGGTCTGCGCCACCGCGGAGAAGGAGTCGCCCGCCAAGGTGATCTCCGAGCTCACGGCCACCTTCGGGCGGCTGCGCCGGGACCCCTCCCTGCGCTTCACCGACGCGGGACGCACGCTGCTGCGCATGTTCGACGCGTGCCAGGCGGTCGTCCGGGCGGAAGAGACGATCAAGAAGAGGCTCCCTCCGCACCAGCTCGCGCTGATGGCGGAGCTGAGCCACGCCTACGCGCAGATCCTGCAGTCGTTCTCGGTGGAGCTGCGGGAACTGCAGACCTCGCAGGCGGCGGGCCGCGAGAGCGGCGTGGGCTGAGCGGGGATTCGAGCGACGGGCCGGACGCCGACACGCCCGGCCCCTCGCCAACACACCATCGAACGCGGATCTGCGATTAGACCGGTCATCAATGGCGGCCCTTCGTCCCGCCGAGCTTTGGCATGGCCGCTGTCCGCCTGTTTTCAGAAGTGACGGTTTTTGTCAAGTGCCGTACTCGAAGCCGCGTCCGCCGCCACGAGCCTAGACGCGCGCGCTGTCCCCTCCAGCCCTGTTCAACTGGCGCCTGGAGCCAGTTGACCACGGGCCTCCATGATCGCTAATCATTGTCTGGCATGGGAGCCGGGACTATCGGAACCGGGTCGTCCCGTGGCTGCCCGGATCGATTCTCTCTCTGGAAGGGACATCACGGTGACCAATCCGTTCGAAGACCCCGATGCCATGTACCTGGTCCTGGTCAACGACGAGGGACAGCATTCGCTCTGGCCGGTTTTCGCCGACGTGCCCGACGGCTGGAAATTGGTCTTCGGTGAGGCGGGCCGGCAGGAATGCCTGGACTACATCGAGGCTTCCTGGACCGATATGCGGCCCCGGAGCCTGGTTGAGGCAATGGAGAAGTAGAAGCGGTTTCCTTGGTGCTGCCCGGTCGACTTTTACCAGCGGACTGGGCAGCATCTGTTTTGCCGGATAACTCTTTGGGATTGGGCTTCAATGGCTGTTCTAGACGGTGCCCCGCATGACCTGATGGCCGGTCAGCTCGGAATCTGGCAGGCCCAGCAGCTCGCCCCCGAGAACCCGGTCTACAACATCGCCGAGTGTCTGGAGATCCGCGGCGACTTCGACGTGGACCTCTTCGTCACCGCGCTGCGGCGCGCCCTGGACGAGGCCGACACCTTCCGCCTGCGCCTGCACCTGGACGCGGGCGAGCCCAAGCAGGCCATCGTCGCCCCGTACGACTACGAGATCAATGTCCTCGACCTCAGCGGGGAGCCGGACCCGGTCGCGGCGGCCGACGCCTGGATGCTGCGGGACGTGCGCACGCCCGCGACCCTCACGCACGGGCAGCTTTTCACCCAGGCCGTCTTCAAGCTCGGCCCGGCCCGCCACCTCTGGTACGAGCGCGCCCATCACCTGGCGATGGACGGCTACGCCACGCTGACCTTCGTCACCCGCGTCGCCGACATCTACGCCCAGCTCCTCGCGGGCGGGACCGGCGAGGACGGGGCGCTGGAGCCCCTCGCCGGTCTCCTGGAGGCCGAGCGCGCCTACCGCGCCTCGCCCGACCTCGACGAGGACCGGGCCTACTGGCACGGCGCCCTGTCGGGTTTGCCGGTGACCGCCGGGACGTCCGCGAGCCGCACGAGCAAGCTGCCGTCCGCGCTGGCGCGGCACAGCCAGGACCTCGGCCCCGACGCCTCGGCCGCCCTGAAGGCGGCCGCGCGCGGGCTGAAGACCCACCTGGCCGGGCTGATGATCGCGGCCGCCGCCGTCCACCAGCACCGCGCCACGGGCGAGCGCGACGTCGTGATCGGCCTCCCGGTGAACGGCCTGCCCGACCGGCGCCGGGTCTTCGCCCCCGGCATGACCGCCAACATCCTGCCGATCCGGCTGCGGATCGACCGGGAGACCACGGTCGCCGCGCTGGTGCGGCAGACCAGCGACGGCGTGCGGCAGGCGCTCAAGCGACGCCGCTACCGCTACGAGGACACCCTCAGGGACCTGAAGCTCGTGCGCGGAGCCTCCCTGTGCGGCCTGTACGTCAACGTCATGTCCTTCGGCTACCCGGCGATGTTCGGCGGCTGCGCCGTGACGGGACGCAACCTGTCCACCGGGCCGATCGACACCGCGCGCATCGACCTCTACGACCGGCCCGGGCAGGAGGGCGTCAAGCTCGACGTGGACGTCAACGTCGACGTCCACGACCCGGCCGACGCCCGCGACATCACCCGCCGCGTCCTGCGGATCGCCAACTGGCTCGGGGCCGCCGCGCCGGACGCGCCCGTCGGCGACCTGGATCTGCTGGACGACACCGAACGCCGCCTGGTCCTGTCCGAGTGGGCCGACGGCGGGCTCCGCCCCGTGCCGCGCTCGACCGTCCCCGAGATGTTCGAGGCGCGGGTGAGGCTGCACCCGGACGCCCCGGCGGTGACGTTCGAAGGCACGACCCTGAGCTACGCCGAGGTGAACGCGGCGGCCAACCGGCTCGCGCGGCACCTGGTCGCGCAGGGCGCCGGGCCGGAGCGGCGGGTCGCCCTGATGGTGCCGCGCTCGACCGGTCTGGTGGTGGCGCTCCTGGCGATTCTGAAGGCCGGGGCGGCGTACGTGCCGATCGACCCGGACTACCCGGACGACCGCATCGCCTACATGCTGGAAGACGCCGACCCGGTGCTCGTGGTCACCGCCGACGACGTGGACGTCCCGGGTGACGGCTCCGACCTCGGCGTGCCGGTCGGGCCCGCCCACCCCGCCTACGTGATCTACACCTCGGGCTCGACCGGACGCCCCAAGGGCGTGGTGGTGCCGCACGAGGCGATCGTGAACCGCCTGCTGTGGATGCAGGACGAGTACGGGCTGGACGCCGCCGACACCGTCCTGCAGAAGACGCCGTCCGGCTTCGACGTCTCGGTCTGGGAGTTCTTCTGGCCGCTGGTCAACGGCGCCCGACTGGTGCTGGCGCGTCCCGGTGGCCACCAGGACCCCGCCTACCTGGTCGAGACGATCGAGAAGGAGGCGGTCACGACGGTGCACTTCGTGCCGTCCATGCTCGGCGCGTTCCTGCCCGAGGTGGCGCCGGGCCGCTGCGCGTCGCTCAAGCGGGTGGTGTGCAGCGGCGAGGCGCTGGGCGCCGACCTGGTCACCGAGTTCCACCGGCGCCTGCCGGGGGAGCTGCACAACCTCTACGGGCCGACCGAGACGGCGGTGGACGTGACGTTCCGTCCCTGCCCCGACGGGCGGGACGGCGCGGTTCCCATCGGCCGCCCGGTCTGGAACACCCGGGCCTACGTCCTGGACGAGTCGCTGCGGCCCGTTCCCCCCGGTGCCACGGGCGAGCTGTACATCGCGGGCGTCCAGCTGGCCCGCGGATACCTGGGCCGTCCCGCCCTGACGGCGGAACGGTTCGTGGCGTCCCCCTTCGCCCCCGGTGAGCGGATGTACCGCACCGGCGACCTGGCCCGCTGGACCCCCGGGGGCGAGCTGCTCTACCTCGGCCGGAGCGACGACCAGGTGAAGCTCCGCGGCTTCCGGATCGAGCTGGGCGAGGTCGAGGCCGCCCTGGGCGTCCACGAGTCCGCCGCGCGGGTCGCCGCGGCCATCCGGGACGGGCGCCTGGTCGCCTACGTCGTCCCGGCCGACCCCGACGCCGACCGCGCGCGGACGTCGGCCGGGCTGCGGGACCTGGCCGCGCGGCGCCTGCCGGAGCACATGGTGCCCTCGGCCGTCGTCCTGCTGGACGCGCTGCCGGTCACGGTCAACGGCAAGCTCGACCGCACGGCGCTGCCCGCCCCCGAATTCGCCGGAGGCGAGGGCCGCGCGCCCGCGACGGTGCGCGAGGAGATCCTGTGCGCCGCGTTCGCCGAGATCCTCGGCGTCACCACGATCGGCGTCGACGACAACTTCTTCGAACTCGGCGGTCACTCCCTCCAGGCGACCCGCCTGGCCGGCCGGGTCAGGTCCCTGCTGGGCGCCGAATTACGCGTCACCGACGTCTTCGAGGCGCCCACCGTCGCCGCCCTGGCCGCCCGGATCGAGGACGGCGGGGCCACCCGCCTCCCGCTCGCCGCGGGGGACCGCCCCGAACGCGTCCCCCTGTCCTTCGCCCAGCGCCGCCTGTGGCTCATCGAGCAGATCGAAGGACCCAGCTCCACCTACAACGCGCCGATCGTCCTCGGCCTGTCCGGCGCCCTGGACCGCGACGCGCTCCACGCCGCGCTCCGCGACGTGCTGGAGCGGCACGAGGCCCTGCGCACGACCTTCCCCGCCGACCACGACGAGTCCTACCAGCGGGTCATCGGCCTCGACGACCTCGACTGGGACCTGCCCGTCGTCGGCGTGACCGGGACGTCCGAGTCCTACACCCGCCTCCAGAGCCTGGAAGACCTGTCCGCACCCCAGCGGGAGGAGCCCGAGGGCACGCCCGACCTCGCCGCCGCCGTCGTCCGCGCGGCCCGCCACACCTTCGACCTGTCGGCCGAGGTGCCGTTCCGGGCCACGCTGCTGGCCGCCGGACCGGACGAGCACGTCCTGGTCATCGTCGTGCACCACATCGCCGGTGACGGCTGGTCGATGGGGCCGCTGGCCCGCGACGTGTCCACGGCGTACGCGGCGCGGTGCGAGGGACGCGCGCCCGAATGGACGCCGCTGCCCGTGCAGTACGCCGACTACGCGCTCTGGCAGCGCGAGCTGCTCGGCGACGACACCGACCCGGGGAGCCTGGTCGCACGGCAGGTCGGCTACTGGCGCCGGGCCCTGGCGGGCGCGCCCGAAGAACTGGCCCTGCCCTTCGACCGGCCGCGCCCCCCGGTCGCCACCCACCACGGGTTCACCACCGGCTTCGCCGTCCCGCCCGAGGTTCACCGGCGGCTGCGCGAGGTCGCCCGCGCCGAGGGCGTCACGGTCTTCATGGCCCTCCAGGCCGCGCTCGCCGTCACGCTGTCGCGGCTGGGCGCCGGAACCGACGTCCCCATCGGCTCGGCCGTGGCCGGACGCCTCGACGACGCGCTGGACGACCTGGTCGGCTGCTTCGTCAACACGCTGGTGATCCGGAGCGACCTGTCCGGCGACCCGACCTTCACCGAACTGCTCGCGCGGGTCCGGGAGACCAGCTTGGGCGCCTACGCCCACCAGGACGTCCCGTTCGAACGCCTCGTCGAGGAGCTGGCGCCCACCCGCTCGCTGTCGCGGCACCCGCTCTTCCAGGTCGTCCTCACCAAGCTCAACACCAGCGCCTCGCCGACCGAGGCGGGCACCTCGATGCCCGCGCTCCACCTGCGCGGGCTGGACGTCCGCCCGCTGTCGACGGCCCGCCCGGCCGCCAAGTTCGACCTGGACGTCATGGTCGAGGAGACCTTCGACGCCGAAGGCGCGCCGCTGGGCGTCCAGGGCTCGATCACCGTCGCCGCCGACCTGTTCGACCGGACGACCGCCGACCGCATCGCCCGGCACTGGACCCGCGTCCTGTCGGCCGTCGTCCACGACCCGTCCCGTCCCGTCGGCGCCGTCGAGATCCTGGACGACTCCGAACGGCACCGGGTGCTGGTGGAGTGGAACGACACCGGGGTCGAACTGTCGGGGGTTTCGGTTCCGGAGTTGATCACGGCCCGGGACGCGGTCGCCGTGGTGGCGGGCGATGAGCGGCTTACCTATGCCGAGTTGGACGTGCGCGCGAATCGTCTCGCTCACTGGCTGCGCAGTCAGGGCATCGGCTCTGAGTCGGTGGTGGGCGTGTGCCTGCCGCGTGGTGCGGAGATGATCGTGGCGATCGTCGGCATCTGGAAGGCGGGTGCGGCGTATGTGCCCGTTGACCCGTCGCAGCCCGCGGACCGGATCGCGTTCGTGGTGAAGGACAGCGGCGCTGTTTTGACGCTGACCAGCGACGAGGTTCTCGAAGATCTGCCCGCCGGGCGTCATCGCTGGGTGGTGCTGGACGACGCCCTGATGACCATGCAGCTCCAGATGCAGCCGGAGGCCGCACCTGAGCTGGATCTGAAGCTGGACCAGGTCGCGTACGTCATTTACACCTCGGGCTCCACCGGCCGCCCGAAGGGTGTGGCGGTGACGCATGCGGGTCTGGCGAACTACGTGGCGACCGTGCCCGAGCGTGTGGGCTTTGCGGGTGGGAAGTACGCGGTGTTGCAGGCGCAGGTCACCGACCTGGGCAACACGGTGGTGTTCGCGAGCCTGGTGTCCGGCGGCGAACTGCACGTCCTGGACGAGGACACGGTGACCGACCCCGCCGCCGTCCACTCCTACCTGGCCGAGCACGAGATCGATTACGTCAAGGCCGTTCCCTCGCACGTGGCGGCACTGGGCGGCGTCGCGCCCGGCCGGTCGCTGGTGCTGGGCGGCGAGGCGGCGTCACCGGAGTTGGTGAATGAGCTGCTGGCCGGGTCCGAGGTGTTCAACCACTACGGCCCGACCGAGACCACGATCGGTGTCGCAACGGCTCGCCTTACGCCCGATGCCGTTGTCGTGCCCATCGGCTCTCCGGTGGCCAACACCCGCCTGTACGTTCTGGACGACCGCCTCCAGCCCGTCCCGGTTGGTGTGGCCGGTGAGCTCTACGTGGCCGGAGCCCAGCTCGCGCGCGGTTACGTCGGACGCCCCGGCCTGACGGCCGAACGATTCGTGGCGTGCCCGTTCGGCGGCCGGATGTACCGCACGGGTGACCTGGCCCGGTGGACGAGCGAAGGCCAGTTGGTGTTCGCGGGCCGCGTGGACGACCAGGTGAAGATCCGCGGGTTCCGGGTCGAGCCGGGCGAGGTCGAGGCCGTGCTGGCGGCTCATCCGCAGGTGGAGCAGGTCGCGGTGGTCGCTCGCGAGGAGCGTCTGGTGGCCTACGTCGTGGCCGGCGACGCGTCCGGTCTGCGCGAGTTCGCCGCCGCGCGACTGCCCGACCACATGGTTCCTTCGGCCTTCGTCGTCCTGGACGCGCTCCCGCTGGCCTCCAACGGCAAGCTCGACCGCAAGGCCCTCCCCGCGCCGGACTACGCCGCGTCCGCCGCCACGGGCGGCCGGGCACCGGTCAGCGTGGAGGAGGAGATCCTCTGCCAGGCGTTCGCCGAGGTGCTGGGCCTGGACGGCGTCGGGGTCGAGGACGACTTCTTCATGCTGGGCGGGCACTCGCTGCTGGCCACGCGGCTCGTGAGCCGCATCCGCGCGGTGCTGGGTGTCGAGATCGAGATCCGGGCGCTGTTCGAGACCCCGACGGTGGCGGGGCTGGCGGCCCATCTGTCGGAGGCGGAGCAGCGGACGCGGAGGGCGCTGGAGCCGGTCGAGCGTCCGGAGCGGGTGTCGCTGTCGTACGCGCAGCGGCGGCTCTGGTTCCTCGGGCAACTGGACGGGCCGAGCGCCACCTACAACAGCCCGGTCGTCCTCCGGCTGGAAGGCGCGCTCGACCGGCGTGCCCTGGGCGAGGCCCTGCGGGATGTGATCGGCCGTCACGAGGTGCTGCGGACGGTGTTCCCGGTACACGCCGGCGAGCCGTTCCAGCGGGTGCTGGACCTGGACGACCTGTCCTGGGAAATGGCGATCGCCGAGGTCTCTCCGGACAGCCTTCCGGAGGCCGTCGCCGAGGCCAGCGGGCACGCCTTCGACTTCGCGGCCGAGGTGCCGATCCGGGCCTGGCTGTTCGGCGTCGCGCCGGACGAGCACGTCCTGGTCCTGGTCGTGCATCACATCGCCGGTGACGGCTGGTCGATGGGGCCGCTGGCCCGCGATGTCTCCACGGCGTACGCGGCACGCGCCGAGGGACGCGCTCCGGAGTGGACGCCGCTGCCCGTCCAGTACGCGGACTACGCGCTCTGGCAGCGCGAGCTGCTCGGCGACGACACCGACGCGCGGAGCCTGGCGGCCCGGCAGCTCGGTTATTGGAGTGAGGCCCTGGCGGGCGCCCCCGAGGAGCTGGCGCTGCCGTTCGACCGGCCGCGCCCCGCCGTGGCGGGCCATCGCGGTCACTCGGCCGCCTTCGACCTGCCGTCCGACGTCCACGCGCTGCTCCGGGAGGTCGCGCGCGCCGAGGGCGTCACGGTCTTCATGGTGCTCCAGGCCGGGCTCGCGGTGACGCTGTCGCGGCTGGGCGCCGGAACCGACATTCCCATCGGCTCGGCGATCGCCGGGCGGATGGACGCCGCGCTGGACGACCTGGTCGGCTGCTTCGTCAACACGCTGGTGATCCGGAGCGACCTGTCCGGCGACCCGACGTTCGCCGAGCTGCTGGCCCGGGTGCGGGAGACGAGCCTGGGCGCCTACGCGCACCAGGACGTGCCGTTCGAGCGCCTCGTCGAAGAACTGGCCCCGGCCCGGTCGCTGTCGCGGCACCCGTTGTTCCAGGTGGTGCTCACCAAGCTCAACGCCTCTCCCGAGCTGGAGAGCGCGCCGTCGACCCTCTCGCTTCCGGGGATCGAGTCCCGGTCGCTGTTCTTCGGCAAGCCCGTCGTGAAGTTCGACCTCGACGTCCTGGTGGGCGAGCTGTTCGACGCCGACGGCCGTCCGGAGGGCATCAGCGGTCTGGTCACCGGTGCCCTGGACCTGTTCGAGCCGAGCTCGGTCGAGCGGGTGTCCGAGCGCCTCGTCCGTGTGCTCTCGGAGCTGGTCCGGAACCCGGCCCTCCGCGTGAGCGAGGTCGACGCCCTGGGGGAGGACGAGCGCCGCAGGGTGTTGGTGGAGTGGAACGACACCGAGGTCGAGTTGCTGGGGGTGGCGGTTCCGGAGTTGATCACGGCGCGGGACTCGGTGGCCGTGGTGGCGGGCGATGAGCGGCTCACGTATGCCGAGTTGGACGTGCGTGCGAACCGACTGGCGCATTGGTTGCGTAGTCAGGGCATCGCCGCGGAGTCGGTGGTGGGCGTCTGTCTGCCGCGTGGTGCCGGGATGGTCGTGGCGATTGTCGGTATCTGGAAGGCGGGCGCGGCGTACGTCCCGGTCGACCCTGCCCAGCCCGCCGATCGGATCGCCTTCGTGGTGAAGGACAGCGGCGCTGTTTTGACGCTGACCAGCGACGAGGTTCTCGAAGATCTGCCCGCCGGGCGTCATCGCTGGGTGGTACTGGACGACGCCCTGATGACCATGCAGCTCCAGATGCAGCCCGAGACCGCACCCGAGTTGTCCTTGGTTCTGGACCAGGTCGCGTACGTCATTTACACCTCCGGTTCGACCGGCCGCCCGAAGGGTGTCGCGGTTACGCACGCGGGCTTGGCCAACTACGTGGCGAGTGTTCCCGAGCGTGTGGGCTTCGGCTCATCGGGCGGGAAGTACGCGGTGTTGCAGGCGCAGGTCACCGACCTGGGCAACACCGTTGTGTTCGCGAGCCTGGTGTCCGGTGGTGAGCTGCACGTCCTGGACGAGGACACGGTGACCGACCCGGCGGCGGTGCGCGCTTATCTGGCCGAGAACGGGATCGATTACGTCAAAGCGGTGCCTTCGCATGTGGCGGCCTTGGGTGGTATCGCTCCCCAGCGGTCGCTGGTGCTGGGTGGCGAGGCGGCATCTCCGGAGCTGGTGAAGGAACTGCTGGCCGGGAGCGAGGTGTTCAACCACTACGGCCCCACTGAGACCACGATCGGCGTCGCCACGACTCGGCTCACACCCGATGGCGATGTGGTGCCGATCGGCTCTCCCGTGGCCAACACCCGTCTGTACGTCCTGGACGACCACCTCCAACCCGTCCCCGTTGGTGTGGCCGGTGAGCTTTACATCGCCGGAGCTCAACTGGCGCGCGGCTACGTCGGACGCCCCGGCCTGACGGCCGAGCGGTTCGTCGCCTGCCCGTATGGCGGTCGGATGTACCGCACGGGCGACCTGGCCCGGTGGACGCCCGAGGGCCAGCTGGTGTTCGCGGGCCGGACCGATGACCAGGTGAAGATCCGTGGGTTCCGGGTGGAGCCGGGCGAGGTCGAAGCCGTTCTGGCGGCCCACGCACAGGTGGACCAGGTCGCGGTGGTCGTTCGCGAGGAGCGTCTGGTGGCCTACGTCGTCGCCGAGGACGCCGCCCCTCTCCGTGACTACGTGGCGGCGCGGCTGCCCGACCACATGGTCCCCTCGGCCTTCGTCGCCTTGGACGCGCTCCCGCTCGCCTCCAACGGCAAACTCGACCGCAAGGCCCTTCCCGCACCCGGTCTCACGGTGGCCACCGGGACCGGACGGGCGCCGGTGACCCTGCGCGAGGAGATCCTCTGCCAGGTGTTCGCCGAGGTCCTCGGCCTGGAATCCGTCGGTGTGGACGGCGACTTCTTCCTGCTGGGCGGGCACTCGCTGCTGGCGACGCGGCTGGTCAGCCGGGTCCGGGCGGTGCTCGGCATCGAGGTCGAGATCCGCGCGCTGTTCGAGGCCCCGACCGTCGCGGGCCTGGCGGCGCGGCTGGACGAGGGCGCCGCCGCGCGGCCACCGCTGGAGCCGGTCGAGCGTCCCGAGCGGGTGCCGCTGTCGCACGCGCAGCGCCGGTTGTGGTTCATCGGCCGCCTCGAAGGGCCGAGCACCACCTACAACAGCCCGATCGCGCTGCGGCTCAAGGGCGACCTTGACCGGGGGGCGCTCGAAGGTGCGCTGCGCGATGTGGCCGGTCGGCACGAGGTGCTGCGGACGGTGTTCCCCGAGATCGACGGCGAGCCGTACCAGCACGTCCTCGGCGTGGACGAGCTGCGGCTCGACCTGTCCGTGACGGACGTGACCCCCGAGGAACTGCCGGAGGCGATGAGCGAGGCGAGCCGTCACGCGTTCGACCTCGCGGTCGAGGCGCCGATCAGGGCGTGGCTGTTCCGTCTCGGGCCGGACGAGCATGTCCTGGTCCTGGTGCTGAACCACATCGCCGGTGACGGCTGGTCGCTCGGGCCGCTGGCCCGGGACGTGTCGGTGGCCTACGCGGCGCGGCGCCAGGGGACCGAGCCGGGCTGGGCGCCGCTTCCGGCGCAGTACGCCGACTACGCGTTGTGGCAGCGCGAGCTGCTGGGCGACGGCGACGACCCGGAGAGCATGCTGTCGCGCCAGATCGCCTACTGGCGTGAGGCGCTGGCCGGATCGCCCGAGGAGCTGGCGCTCCCGTTCGACCGGCCTCGGCCGCAGATCGCCTCGCGCAAGGGGCACCAGGCTCCGCTCGACCTTCCCGCCGACGTGCACGCCCGGCTCCGCGAGGTGGCGCGCGCCGAGGGCGTGACGCCGTTCATGGTGATGCAGGCCGCGACGGCCGTGCTGCTCAACCGGCTCGGCGCGGGCACCGACGTCCCCATCGGTTCCGCGATCGCGGGTCGGCTGGACGAGTCGCTGAACGACCTGGTGGGCTGCTTCGTCAACACGCTGGTCATCCGCAACGACCTGTCCGGTGACCCGTCGTTCGGCGAGCTGCTGGCCCGGGTGCGCGAGACGAGCCTGGGCGCCTTCGCCCATCAGGACGTCCCGTTCGAGCGGCTGGTCGAGGAGCTGGCCCCGGCCCGTTCGCTGGCGCGGCAGCCGCTGTTCCAGGTCGTCCTCACGATGCACGACACGGCGGAGGCGGTGCTGCGCCTGCCCGGACTGACCTACGAGCGCATGGCGACCGCCCGCCCCGCGGCCAAGTTCGACCTGGACGTCATGGTCGAGGAGACCTTCGACGCCGGGGGCGTCCCGCTGGGCCTGCACGGCTCGGTGACGGTCGCGGCGGACCTGTTCGACGCGCCCACGGCCGCCCGCCTGGCCGACGGCCTGGTCCGGGTGGTCTCGGCCCTGGTCGAGGACCCGTCGCTGCGCGTGGGCGCCGTGGACGTCCTGGACCCCGCCGAGCGCCGCACGATGCTCGTCGAGTGGAACGGCATCGCCGCCGAGCTGCCAGACGGTTCCGTCCCGGAGTGGATCGCCGCACAGGCGGCCCGCACGCCCGACGCGGTGGCCCTGGTCGCCGAGGACGACCAGCTCACCTACGCCGAGCTGGACGCGCGTGCCAACCGTCTCGCTCACTGGCTGCGCAGTCAGGGCATCGGCTCCGAGTCGGTGGTGGGCGTGTGCCTGCCGCGTGGTGCGGAGATGATCGCGGCGCTCGTCGGCATCTGGAAGGCGGGTGCGGCGTATGTGCCCGTTGACCCGGCTCAGCCCGCCGACCGCATCGCGTTCGTCGTCAAGGACAGCAGCGCTGTTTTGACGCTGACCAGCGACGAGGTTCTCGAAGATCTGCCCGCCGGGCGTCATCGCTGGGTGGTGCCGGACGACGCCCTGATGACCATGCAGCTCCAGATGCAGCCCGAGACCACACCTGAGCAGGATCTGAAGCTGGACCAGGTCGCCTACGTCATCTACACCTCGGGCTCCACCGGCCGCCCGAAGGGTGTGGCGGTGACCCACGCGGGTCTGGCGAACTACGTGGCCTCGGTCCCGAGCCGGGTCGGGTTCGGCTCGTCGGGCGGGAACTACGCCGTCCTCCAGGCGCAGGTGACCGACCTGGGCAACACGGTGGTGTTCGCGAGCCTGGTGTCCGGTGGTGAGCTGCATGTTCTGGGCGAGGACACGGTGACCGACCCGGCGGCGGTGCGCGCTTATCTGGCCGTGCACGAGATCGATTACCTCAAGGCCGTCCCGTCCCATGTGGCCGTGCTGGGGGCTGTGGCCCCGCGCCGGTCGCTGGTGCTGGGCGGTGAGGCGGCATCTCCTGAACTGGTGGCGGAGCTGCTGGCCGGGACCGAGGTGTTCAACCACTACGGCCCTACTGAGGCCACGATCGGTGTCGCCACGGCCCGGCTCACGCCCGATGCCGATGTGGTGCCGATCGGTTCTCCCGTCGCGAACACACGCCTGTACGTGCTCGACGCGACCCTTCGGCCGGTGCCGGTGGGCGTGGCCGGTGAGCTCTACATCGCCGGGGCTCAGCTCGCGCGCGGCTATGTCGGACGCCCCGGCCTGACGGCCGAGCGATTCGTGGCGTGTCCGTTCGGTGGCCGGATGTACCGCACGGGCGACCTGGCCCGGTGGACGAGCGAAGGCCAGCTGGTGTTCGCGGGCCGGGTGGACGACCAGGTGAAGATTCGCGGGTTCCGGGTGGAGCCGGGCGAGATCGAAGCCGTCCTGGCGGCCCACGCACAGGTGGACCAGGTCGCGGTGATCGCTCGCGACGAACGTCTGGTGGCCTACGTCGTCACCGACGACGCCACCGCCCTCCGCGACTACGTGGCGGCGCGGCTGCCCGACCACATGGTCCCCTCGGCCTTCGTCGCCCTGGACGCACTCCCGTTGGCCTCCAACGGCAAGCTGGACCGCAAGGCCCTGCCCGCGCCCGACCACGCCGGGGCGACGGTCGAGGGGCGCGCTCCGAGCAGCGTCCAGGAAGAGATCCTCTGCCGGTCGTTCGCCGAGGTGCTGGGCCTGGACGGCGTCGGGGTCGAGGACGACTTCTTCATGCTGGGCGGGCACTCGTTGCTCGCGGTGCGGCTGGTCGAGCTGCTGCGCGGACGCGGGGTCGGGGTGTCGGTGAAGGCCCTGTTCCAGACGCCCACCCCGGCGGGGCTGGCGTCGGCGGCGGGTCCGGCCGAGGTCGTCGTCCCGCCCAACGGCATCCCGGCGGGCGCGACGGCGCTCACGCCGGAGATGCTGACGCTGGTCGACCTCTCCGAGGACGAGGTCGCGCGGCTGGTCGAGGCCGTCGACGGCGGCGCGGCCAACATCGCCGACGTCTACCCTCTCGCCCCTCTCCAGGAGGGCATCTTCTTCCACCACCTCATGGCGGGGGAGGCCGGTCGCGACGCCTACGTGCTGCCGATCGCCCTCGGCTTCGACTCGCGCGAGCGGCTGGAGGCGTTCCTCGACGCCCTGCGGCAGGTGGTCGACCGTCATGACATCTACCGCACCGCGATCGTCTGGGACGGGCTGCGCGAGCCGGTCCAGGTCGTGGCCCGCCGGGTGACGCTGCCGGTCCGGGAGGTCGAGCTCGGCTCCGGCGACGGCGTGGAGCGGCTGGTCGCGGCGAGCGGCGGCCGGATGGACCTGACCCGCGCCCCGCTGCTCGACGTGCATGTGGCGGCGGAGCCCGGCACCGGCCGGTGGCTGGGGGTGGTCCGCGTCCATCAGCTGGTCCGCGACCACACCACGCAGGAGTCGCTGCTCAGGGAGCTGGACGCGATCCTTTCGGGGCGCGCCGCGTCGCTGCCCGAGCCGCTGCCCTTCCGCACGTTCGTGGGCCAGGCGCATCTCGGGGTGCCGCGCGAGGAGCACCGGCGCCACTTCACCGCGCTGCTCGGTGACGTGCGGGAGACCACGGCGCCCTTCGGGCTGCTGGACGTCCACGGCGACGGCGGCGACGTGGAGCGGGCGCAGCAGGCGGTGGCGGAGGAGGTCGGCGCCCGGCTGCGGGAGATCGCCCGCGTCTCGGGCGTGAGCGCGGCCACGGTGTTCCACCTGGCCTGGGCCCGCGTCCTGGCGACGCTGAGCGGGCGGGACGACGTCGTCTTCGGGACGGTCCTGTTCGGCCGGATGAACGCCGGGGCCGGGGCCGACCGCGTCCAGGGGCCGTTCATCAACACGCTGCCGGTGCGGGTCCGCGTCGGCGCGGACGGGACGGGCGAGGCGCTGGCGGGTCTGCGCGACCAGCTGGCCGAGCTGCTCGTCCACGAGCACGCGCCGCTGGCGCTCGCGCAGCGGGCGGCGGGGATTCCGGGCGGCGGCCCGCTGTTCACCTCCCTGTTCAATTACCGGCACAACCAGGTGGCGGCCAAGCCCGGGGGCGCCGTGCCCGCCGGACTGACCCTGCTGCTCACGCGTGAGCGCACCAACTACCCGCTCGCCGTCGCCGTGGACGACTACGGGAGCGGGTTCCGGCTGACCGTCGACGCGGCGGCCTCCGTGGACGCCGACGCGGTCTGCGACCTGTTCCGCACCTGCGTCGGCAACCTGGTGACCGCGCTGGAGAAGGAACCGGCGATCCCGCTGCGCGCCGTCGAGATCCTCGACGAGGCCGGGCGCGACCGGGGCGTCCGGGCGTGGAACGACACGGCCCTCGCGGTCGAGCGCGTCCCGGCGGCCGCGATCGTCGAGGCCCAGGCGGCCCGCACGCCGGACGCGGTCGCCGTCGAGCACGGCGAGTCCCGGCTGTCCTATGCCGAGCTGGACGCCGCCGCCGAGCGGATCGCGCGGCGGCTGCGGAGCGAGGGCGTCGGCGCCGAGTCCGTCGTCGGCGTGTCGCTGCCGCGCGGCAGCGAGGCGGTCACGGCGCTGCTCGGGGTGTGGAAGGCGGGCGGGACCTACCTGCCGCTCGACCCCGCGCAGCCCGCCGGGCGGCTGGAGTTCATGCTGGCCGACAGCGGTGCCGGGATCGTCATCACGCGCGGCGCCGTCCCGCCCGGGGTGCGGGCCGTGGATCCGGACGGCCCGGAACCGGAGCGGGTGCCCGAGGCCGCGCCGGTGCTGCCCGCCCAGACCGCCTACCTGATCTACACCTCCGGATCGACGGGACGGCCGAAGGGCGTCGCGGTGCCGCATGCCGGGCTGGCGAGCCTGATGGCGGCGCAGACCGAGCGGTTCGCGGTGGACGGCGCGGCACGGGTGCTCCAGTTCGCCTCGGCGAGCTTCGACGCGGCGATCTCCGAGATCCTGGTGACGCTGTCGTGCGGGGCGCGGCTGGTGCTCGCCGGTTCCGAGGAACTGCTGCCGGGCGCGGGACTGGCCGAGGTGGTGGCGCGCCATGAGATCACGCACGTGACGCTGCCCCCGGCGGTGCTGGAGACGCTGGAGCCGGACGACCTGGCCTCGGTGGTGTCGCTGACCTCGGCGGGCGAGGCGCTGAGCGCCGAGCTGGTGGAGCGGTGGGCGCCCGGACGCCGGTTCGTCAACGGCTACGGCCCGACGGAGACGACCGTCTGTGCCACCATGTCGGCCCCGCTCTCTCCCGGGGACGGTGTCGGGATCGGCGGGCCGATGGTCAACGCCCGCGTGTTCGTGCTGGACGCGTGGCTCGCGCCGGTTCCGCCCGGGGTCGTGGGGGAGCTCTACGTGGCCGGGCACGGCCTGGCCCGCGGATACGCGGGGCGGCCGGGCCTGACCGGCGAGCGGTTCGTGGCCTGCCCCTTCGGCGCCCCGGGCGAGCGGATGTACCGGACCGGCGACCTGGCCCGCCGCACCGCCGACGGCACGCTGACCTACGAGGGCCGGGCCGACGAGCAGGTGAAGATCCGCGGCTTCCGGATCGAGCCGGGCGAGGTGCGGGCCGCGCTGGCCGCCCACCCGGGAGTGGCCCAGGCCGCCGTGATCGCCCGCGAGGACGTCCCCGGCGACCCGCGGCTGGTCGCCTACGTCGTCCCGGAGGGGAAAGCGGGCGACGACCTGCCGGACGTCCTGCGGGGCTTCGCGGCCGAACGGCTCCCGCACTACATGCTGCCCGCGTCGGTCGTCGTCCTGCCCGCCCTCCCGCTGAACGCCAGCGGCAAGCTCGACCGCGCGGCGCTGCCCGCCCCGAGTGACGCCGGGCTCGCGGGCCGGGGCCGGGCCCCCGAGACCGAGGGGGAGAAGGTCCTGTGCGGGGCCTTCGCGGACCTGCTCGGGCTGCCGTCGGTCACCGTCGACGACGACTTCTTCGCCCTGGGCGGCCATTCGCTGCTGGCGGTCCGGCTGGTGAGCCGGGTGCGGACGGCGCTGGGCGCCGAGCTGCCGCTGCGGCGGCTGTTCGCCACCCCGACCCCCGCCGCGCTGGCGTCCTGGCTCGCCGACCACGCAGAACCCCCGCAGCGAGCCAGGCCCGCACTGCGCCCGATGCGCCGACAGGAGGAGTCCCGATGACCCCGCTCTCGTTCGCCCAGCGCAGGCTGTGGTTCCTGACGCAGATGGAAGGGCCGGGTGCGGCCCACAACCTGGCGATGGCGCTGCGGCTGACCGGCGACCTGGACCGCCCCGCGCTGGACGCGGCGCTGCGCGACGTGATCGGCCGTCACGAGGTGCTCAGGACGGTCTTCCCCGCGGCCGACGGCGAGCCGTACCAGCGGATCCTCGCTCCGGAGGAGACCGGGTTCGTCCTGGCCGTCACGGACACGACGGACGCCGACCTGACCGGAGCCCTGTCGGAGGCCGTGCGGTCCCCCTTCGACCTGGGCACGGAGATCCCGCTGCGGGCGCGGCTGTTCGCCGTGGGGCCGCGCGAGCACGTCATCCTCCTGGTGCTCCACCACATCGCCGGTGACGGCTGGTCGCTGAGACCGCTGGCGCGCGACGTGTCGGCGGCCTACGCGGCGCGCTGCGAGGGCAGGGCGCCCGACTGGGAGCCCCTGCCGGTCCAGTACGCCGACTACGCGCTGTGGCAGCGGGAACTGCTGGGCGAGGCGGACGACGCCGGAAGCGTCCTGGCGCGGCAGGTCGCGTACTGGCGCGAGGCCCTCGCGGGAGCGCCGCAGGAGCTGGCGCTGCCGTTGGACCGGCCGCGCCCGGCGGTGGCCTCGGATCGGGGGCACGCCGTGCCGCTGGAGTTCCCGGCCGACGTCCACGCCCGGCTCCAGGACGTCGCCAGGGAACACCGGGTGACGGTGTTCATGGTGATGCAGGCGGCCCTCGCCGTGACGCTGTCGCGCGCGGGAGCGGGCACCGACGTCCCGATCGGCACCGCCGTCGCCGGGCGCCTGGACGAGGCCCTGGACGGCCTGGTCGGGTTCTTCGTGAACACCCTGGTCATGCGCACCGACCTGGCCGGCGACCCCACCTTCGCCGACCTGCTCGACCGGGTGCGCGACACCGACCTCGGGGCGTTCGAGCAGCAGGACGTGCCGTTCGAGCGGCTGGTGGAGGAGCTGGCGCCGGTCCGCTCCACGGTGCGGCACCCGCTGTTCCAGGTGATGCTGACGGTCCAGAACGCCGCCCCGGCCGAGCTCGTCCTGCCCGGCCTGGAGGCCGAGGGGCTCGCCGCGCGGGCGCTGTCGGAATCCACGGCGACGCGGTTCGACCTCGACGTCTCGGTGGGGGAGTCCTTCGACGCCTCCGGCGCGCCCGCCGGGCTGGCCGGACGCCTCGTCGCCGCCGCCGACCTCTTCGAGCCGCGCACCGCCGAACGGCTCGCGGGCTGGCTGCGCCGGGCCGTCGAGGCCCTCGTCGCCGCCCCGGACGCCCCGGTCTCCGCCGTCGAGGTCCTCGACGGCGCCGAGGGCGACCGGATCGTCCGCGACTGGAACGCCACCGCGGCACCCGCTCCGGACGGCTTCGTCCCCGAGCTGTTCGCGGCCCAGGCCGCCCGCACCCCGGACGCGGCGGCGGTGATCGACGGCGGTGCCGAGACCACGTACGCGGAACTGGACGCCCGCGCCGACCGGCTCGCCCGCCTGCTGGCGGCGCGCGGCACCGGCCCCGAGTCCGTCGTCGCGGTCGCGATGGAGCGCGGCGCCGACCTGATGGTCGCGCTGCTGGCCGTGCTGAAGGCGGGCGGCGCCTACCTGGTGCTCGATCTCGCCCTGCCCGCCGAACGCGCGGCGTTCGTCCTGAAGGACGCCGGGCCCCGCCTGGTCATCGCCGACAAGGCCGGTGCGGGGACCGTCGAGGGATTCCCCGGCGAGATCCTGGCCGTCGACGCCCCCGATTTCGCGGAGACGCCCGGCCACGCCGTCGAGGCGTCCGTGCTGGGCGACCATCCGGCCTACGTGGTCTACACCTCGGGTTCGACCGGCACCCCCAAGGGCGTCGTGGTCACGCACGCCGGATTCGCCAACACCGCGCTGGCGGGCCGGGAGCGGTTCGCGACAGCCCCGGGCTCGCGCGTGGCGCAGTTCGCGTCGGCGGGCTTTGACAACTTCTGCCTGGAATGGTCGGTCGCGCTGCTTTCGGGGGCGGCGCTGGTCGTCGTCCCGGACGAGGCCCGGCTGGGCGAGGCCCTGGCCGGTTTCGTCGCCGGGAACGGGATCACGCACGCGTCGCTGCCGCCCGCGGTGCTGGCGAGCCTGCGGGAGCGGTCCGTCCCCGCCGACGTGGTGATCGAGGTCGGTGGGGAGGCGTGCCCGCCGGAGCTGGCGTCCCGCTGGTCCCGGGGCCGGGTGCTGTTCAACACCTACGGCCCGACCGAGACGACGGTCGACGCCGTGTCCTGGCGCGGCGAATCCGGCGCGGCCGGCGTCCCGATCGGCGCGCCGATCCGCAACACCCGCGCCTACGTCCTGGACGACCGGCTGCGGCCGGTGCCGGTCGGCGTGGTCGGTGAGCTGTACCTCGCGGGCGCCGGGCTGGCGCGCGGTTACGCCGGGCGGCCCGGCCTGACCGGTGAGCGGTTCGTGGCCTGCCCGTTCGGCGGGCGGATGTACCGCACCGGCGACCTGGTCCAATGGCGGGACGACGGTCTGCTGGTGTTCGCGGGCCGGACGGACGAGCAGCTGAAGATCCGCGGCTTCCGGATCGAGCCCGGCGAGATCGAGGCGGTGCTGGCCGCCCACCCGGGCGTGGCGCAGGCCGCCGTCGTGGCCCGCGACGACGTTCCCGGTGACCGCTACCTGGTGGCCTACGTCGTCGCCGAGGACGCGCCGGCCCTGCGTGGGTTCGCCGTCGAGCGGCTGCCGCACTACATGGTCCCGTCCGCGTTCGTGGCGCTGGACGCGCTGCCGCTCACCGTGAACGGCAAGCTCGACCGCGCGGCGCTGCCCGCCCCCGCCGCCACCGGCGGCGAGGGCCGCGCGCCCGCCACGATGCGCGAGGAGCTCCTCTGCCAGGTGTTCGCCGAGGTCCTGGGCCGCGACGGCGTCGGGGTCGACGACGACTTCTTCGCACTCGGCGGGCACTCGCTGCTCGCGACCCGGCTGGTGAGCCGGGTGCGCGCCGTGCTGGACGTCGAGGTGGCGCTGCGGACCCTGTTCGAGGCGCCGACTGCGGCGGGCCTGGCCGCCCGGCTGGCCGGGGCGGGCGCGGCGCGCACGGCCCTGGCCCCGGCCGTCCGCCCGGAGCGGGTTCCGCTGTCGTTCGCGCAGCGCCGCCTGTGGTTCCTGGCGCAGCTGGAGGGGCCGAGCGCGACCTACAACAGCCCGGTCGTGCTGCGGCTGACCGGCGACCTGGACCGCGCGGCGCTCGAAGCGGCGCTGCGGGACGTCCTGGCCCGGCACGAGGTGCTGCGCACGGTGTTCCCGGCGTCCGGCGGCGAGCCCTACCAGCGCGTCATGGCGACGGACGAGACCGGTTTCGCGCTGTCCGTCGCCGACGTGGCCCCGGAGGAAGTCCCGGCGGCCGTCACCGCCGCCGCGCGGCGGACCTTCGACCTGGCGGCCGAGATCCCGCTGAAGGCGTGGCTGTTCGCCGTGCGGCCGGACGAGCACGTGCTCGTCGTACTGGTGCACCACATCGCCAGCGACGGCTGGTCCCTGGTGCCGCTGGCCCGCGACGTGTCGGCGGCGTACGCGGCGCGTTCCGGAGGCGGTGCCCCGGAGTGGACGCCGCTGCCGGTGCAATACGCGGACTACGCGCTGTGGCAGCGCACGCTGCTCGGCGACGAGGACGACCCGGGCAGCGTGGTGTCGCGCCAGGTGGCGTACTGGCGCGAGGCGCTCGCCGGAGCCCCGGCGGAACTCGCGCTGCCCTTCGACCATCCGCGCCCGGCGGCGGCCTCCTACCGCGCCCATCGGGTCCCGCTGGAGCTCCCGGCCGACCTGCACGCCCGGCTGCGCGAGGTGGCGCGGGCCGAGGGCGTGACGGTCTTCATGGTGGTGCAGTCGGCCCTGGCGGTGACGCTGTCGCGGCTCGGCGCCGGACACGACGTCCCGATCGGCTCCACCATCGCGGGCCGCCTCGACGAGGCGCTCGACGACCTGGTCGGCTTCTTCGTGAACATGCTGGTGATCCGGACCGACCTGTCCGGCGACCCGACCTTCGCCGACCTGCTCGCCCAGGTCAGGGAGACGGGCCTGGGCGCCTTCGAGCACCAGGACGTGCCGTTCGAGCGCCTGGTCGAGGAGCTCGCCCCGGACCGCGTCCTCGGCCGCCATCCGCTGTTCCAGGTCATGCTGACCTTGCTCAACACCGGTTCGCCCGACCTGGCCCTGCCCGGCGTCGAGGTCTCCGCGCTGCCCGTGGGGGAACAGGCGTCCAAGTTCGACCTGGAGATCGTCGTCTCCGAGGTCTTCGACGCCGAGGGCGCGCCCGCGGGGCTGCGCGGTTCGCTGATCGTGTCGGCCGACGTGTTCGAGGCGGCGTCGGCGGAGCGTTTCGCCGGGGCGTGGTCGCGGGTGCTGTCGGGGCTGGTCGCCGATCCCGCCGTGCGTGTGGGCGCCGTGGAGGCGCTGGACCCGGCCGGTCGGGAGCGGCTCCTGGTGGAGTGGAACGACACCGGGACCGAGGTCGCGGTGGCGTCGATTCCGGAGTTGTTCGAGGCTCAGGTGGCGCGTGCGCCGGACACGGTGGCGGTCGTGGCCGACGGCGTCGAGGTGACCTACGCGCGGTTGGACGAGCGCGCGGGTCGTCTGGCGGGTCGCCTTGCGGGCGCGGGGAGTGTCGTCGCCGTCGGATTGGAGCGCGGCGCCGACCTCATGGTCGCGATGCTGGGCGTCCTGAAGGCGGGGAGCGCGTATCTGCTGCTGGACGCCGAACATCCGCCCGAGCGCATCGCGTTCATGCTCCGCGACGCCGGCGTCCGGTCGGTGGTGACCGATTCCGGCTGGGCCGGGACGCTGCCGGACGAGGTCATCCGCGTCGCGGTGGACGGGCCGGGGACCGCCGCTGGTCGTGCGGTCGTGCCGGTGGCGTCGGCGGCGTACGTGATCTACACCTCGGGGTCCACGGGTGTCCCGAAGGGCGTTCTCGTCTCCCACGCGGGCGTGTCGAGCATGGTCGAGGGCCATGTACGGCATCTGGGCGTCGGTCCCGGGTCCCGAGTGGGGCAGTTCGCCTCGGCGGCGTTCGACACGTTCGGGTGGGAGTGGATGTCGGCGCTGCTGTCCGGCGCCACGCTCGTCGTCATCCCGCGTGAGCGGCGCCTGGGCGCCGCGCTTCCGGCGCTGCTGGCCGAGGAGCGGGTGTCGCACGTGACGTTGCCGCCCGCGGTTCTCGCGACGCTCGACGAGACCTCGATCGACCGGGACGTCGTCCTGGTCGTCGCGGGCGAGGCGTCGTCGGCCGAGGTGCTGGGCCGGTGGGCTCCGGGCCGCCGGATGTTCAACTCCTACGGCCCGGCCGAGACGACGGTCGACGCGACGCTGTGGCGGTGCGATCCGGATGCGGGCGAGGTGGCGATCGGCCGTCCGGTGGCGAACACGCGGGTGTTCGTGCTGGACGAGGGGCTGCGCCCGGTTCCCGAGGGCGTGGTCGGCGAGCTGTATGTGGCGGGTTCCGGTCTGGCACGCGGTTACGTCGGCCGGGCGGGCCTGACGGGTGAGCGGTTCGTGGCCTGCCCGTTCGGCGGCGCGGGCGAGCGGATGTACCGCACGGGCGACCTGGCCCGGTGGACGCCCGACGGTCAGCTGGTGTTCGCGGGCCGCGCCGACGAGCAGGTGAAGATCCGGGGTCAGCGGATCGAGCCGGGGGAGATCGAGAGCGTCCTGGCCGGTCATCCCGAGGTCGCGCACGCCGCGGTCGTCGTCCGCGAGGACGCGTCCGGAGACCGGCGCCTGGTCGCCTACGTCGTCGCCGCCGGCACCACGGGCCTGCGCGAGTTCGCCGCCGAGCGCCTGCCGCAGTACATGGTGCCCTCGGCCTTCGTCGCCATGGACGCGCTGCCGATCACGGTGAACGGCAAGCTCGACCGCGCCGCGCTGCCCGCGCCCGATTACGGGACGGGCGCCCGCACCGGCAGGGCACCGGCGACGGCTGCGGAGGAGACCCTGTGCCGGGCGTTCGCCGAGGTGCTGGGCCTGGAGGCCGTCGGGGTCGACGACGACTTCTTCGAGTCGGGCGGGCATTCGCTGCTGGCGATCCGGCTGCTCAGCAGGGTCCGCGCGCTCCTGGGCGTCGAGGTGCCGGTGCGGACGCTGTTCGAGGCGCCGACGGCGGCGGCCCTGGCGGCGCGGCTCGCCGAGGCGGGCGAGGCGCGCTCGGCCCTGGTGCCGGTGGCGCGTCCGGAGCGGGTGCCGCTGTCGTTCGCGCAGCGGCGGCTCTGGTTCCTGGCGCGGCTGGAGGGGCCGAGCGCGACCTACAACAGCCCGGTCGTGCTGCGGCTGACCGGTGAGCTGGACCGCGCGGCGCTCGAAGCGGCGCTGCGGGACGTCCTGGAGCGGCACGAGGTGCTGCGGACCGTCTTCCCGTCGGCTCAGGGCGAGCCGCACCAGTGGGTGCTTCCGGTGGCGGAGACCGGGTTCGGCCTGCCGGTGCTGGAGGTCGCCGCCGACGATGTGCCGGACGCGGTGGCGGAGGCGTGCCGGTACGCGTTCGATCTGTCGGCCGAGATCCCGTTGCGGGCCTGCCTGTTCGCGGTGGCGCCCGACGAGCACGTGCTCGTGCTCCTGGTGCACCACATCGCCAGCGACGGCTGGTCGTGGGCCCCGCTGGCGCGCGATGTGTCGGTGGCGTACGCCGCGCGGCGCGAGGGCGGCGCCCCGGACTGGACGCCGTTGCCGGTGCAGTACGCCGACTATGCCCTGTGGCAGCGCGAGCTCCTCGGCGACGAGGACGACCCGGGCAGCGTGCTGGCGCGCCAGATGGCGTACTGGCGCGAGACGCTCGCCGGGGCGCCGGTCGAGATGGCGCTGCCGTTCGATCGGCCGCGTCCGGCGGCGGCCTCGCACCGGGGCCACCGGGCGCCGCTGGAGCTCCCGGCCGAGACCCATGCCCGGCTGCTGAAGGTCGCGCGGGATCGCGGGGCCACGCCGTTCATGGTCCTCCAGGCCGCCATGGCGGTCATGCTGAACCGGCTCGGCGCGGGCACCGACCTCCCGATCGGCTCGGCGGTCGCGGGCCGGCTGGACGAGGCGCTGGACGACCTGGTCGGGTTCTTCGTCAACACGCTGGTGATCCGCACGGACCTGTCCGGCGACCCGACGTTCGCCGAGGTCCTGGAGCGCGTCCGCGTCCGGGGTGTCGAGGCGTTCGAGCATCAGGACGTGCCCTTCGAGCGGCTGGTGGAGGACCTGGCCCCGGCCCGTTCGCTGGCGCGGCACCCGCTGTTCCAGGTGACGCTGACCCTCCAGAACAACGCGCGGGCCGCCCTGGACCTGCACGGGCTGCGGGCCGTCGGCATGTCGGCCGACCGGCCCGGCACCGCGGCGGCGAAGTTCGACCTGGACGTCGCCGTCACCGAGCACTTCGACGAGCGGGGCGCACCGGCCGGGCTGCGCGGCGTGGTGGTCGTCGCCGCGGACGTGTTCGACGCCGTGGCCGCCGAGCGCTTCGCGGCCCGGCTGACCCGGGTGCTGGACACGGTGCTGTCCGCGCCGCAGGTCCGGGTGAGCGCCGTCGACGTCTTGGACGAGGCCGAGCGGAACCGGCTGCTGCACGAGTGGAACGACACCTCGGTGGACGTGCCTGGGCTCTCGGCGAGCGGTCTGTTCGAGGCCCAGGCCGCGCGCACTCCGGACGCGGTGGCCGTGGTGCACGGCGACGTCGCGCTGTCCTACGCCGAACTGGACGCGCGGGCCAACCGGCTGGCGCACTGGCTGCTCAGCCAGGGGGCCGGCCCCGAGTCGGTGGTCGGTGTCCGCCTGCCGCGCGGCGTCGACCTGATCGCCGTGATCCTGGGGGTCTGGAAGGCGGGGGCGGCGTACGTCCCGCTGGACCCCGGGTACCCGGCCGAGCGGCTGGAGTTCATGCTGGCCGACAGCGGCGCCCGGCTCGTGGTCGGCCGCGGTGACGCGCCCGCCGGAGCGTCGGCGGCGCGGGCGCTGGACCTGGACGACCCGCGGGTGGCCGCCGCCGTCGCGGCCGCACCGGCGGTGGCCCCCGAGGTGCGGGTCGCGACGGCTGGGCTGGCCTACGTGATCTACACCTCGGGCTCGACGGGCCGTCCGAAGGGCGTGGCGGTGTCGCATGCCGGGCTGGCGAGCCTGGTGACCGCCCAGGCCGAGCGGTTCGCGCTGGACGGCACCGGCCGGATGCTGCAGTTCGCGTCGATGAGCTTCGACGCGGCGGTGACCGAGGTGCTGGTGACGCTGTCGCGCGGGGCGCGGCTGGTGCTGGCCGACGCCGGGGAACTGCTGCCGGGCGCCGGGCTGGCCGGAGTCGTGGCGCGGCACGGCGTCACGCACGCCAAGGTGCCGCCCGCGGTCCTGGCGATGCTCGCGCCAGGGGACCTCGCCTCGGTGGAGACGCTGATGTCGGCGGGTGAGGCCCTCGGCGCCGACCTGGTGGCCCGCTGGGCGCCTGGCCGGCGGTTCGTCAATGTCTACGGGCCGACGGAGGCCACCGTCTGCACCACGATGTCCGCCCCGCTGTCTCCGGGCGACGGCGGCGGCATCGGCGGGCCGATCGCCAACACGCGCGTCTTCGTCCTGGACGAGAACCTGCACCCGGCACCCGTCGGCGCGACGGGGGAGTTGTACATCGCGGGCGCCGGGCTCGCCCGGGGATACGTGGGCCGTCCCGGCCTGACCGCCGAGAGGTTCGTGGCGAACCCGTTCGCCGCGGACGGCGCGCGGATGTACCGGACCGGCGACCTGGCCCGATGGACGGCCGACGGCCGCCTGGCGTTCGCGGGACGGGCCGACGAGCAGGTCAAGATCCGCGGCTTCCGGATCGAGCCGGGCGAGGTCCGGGCCGTCCTGGCCGGTCATCCGGGAGTCGCGCAGGCCGCCGTGGTCGTCCGGGAGGACGCTCCGGGCGACCGGCGCCTGGTCGCCTACGCGGCGCCCGCCGATCCCAGCAGTGACGCCCGGGCCCTGGCCGATGATCTGCGCCGCCTGGCCTCCACCCGGCTGCCGCACTACATGGTCCCCGGCGCGGTCGTCGTCATGGAGACCCTGCCGCTCACGGCCAACGGCAAGCTCGACCGCGCCGCCCTGCCCGCCCCGGACCTCGCGGGCGAGGCCGGGCGTGGCCGGGCCCCGGCCGGCGTGGAGGAGGAAATCCTCTGCGGCGCTTTCGCGGACGTGCTCGGGCTGCCCTCGGTCGGGGTGGAGGACGACTTCTTCCGGCTGGGCGGTCATTCGCTGCTGGCGGTGCGGCTGGTGGAGTCGCTGCGCGGGCGCGGCGTGTCGGTGTCGGTGCGGGCGCTGTTCGAGACGCCGACGCCCGCCGGGCTGGCCGCCGCCGCGACGCCCGAGCCGGTCCAGGTCCCCGAGAACCGGATTCCCGCCGACGCCGTTCACCTCACGCCGGAGATGCTGCCGCTGGTCGAGCTGTCGGCCGAGGAGGTCGAGCGGGTCGTCGCGGCGGTGGAGGGCGGCGCCGCCAACATCGCGGACGTCTACCCGCTCGCGCCGTTGCAGGAGGGCATCTTCTTCCACCACCTGCTGCAGGCCGACGCGGACGCCGACGTGTACGTCTCCCCACGCGTCGTCGGGTTCGACTCGCGCGAGCGGCTGGACGCGTTCGTCGCCGCGCTGCGGCGCGTGGTGGAGCGGCACGACGTCTACCGCACGGCGATCGTGTGGGAGGGACTGCGGGAGCCGGTGCAGGTGGTGCTCCGGGGGGCGGTGCTGCCGGTCGAGGAGGTCGTCCTCGGCCCGGACGCCGCGGACCCGGTGGAACGGCTGCTCGCGGCCTGCGGGTCACACATGGATGTGGGCCGCGCCCCGCTGATCGACGTCCATGTCGCGGCCGAGCCGGAGTCCGGCCGGTGGCTCGCGCTGCTGCGGATTCACCATCTGGTTCAGGACCACACGACACAGGACGTGTTGATCGGGGAGCTGGAGGCGATCCTGGCGGGCCGGGAGGACTCGCTCGCCGAACCGTTGCCGTTCCGCGACTTCGTGGCGCAGGCGCGGCTGGGGATCTCACAAGAGGAGCATGAGCGGTACTTCGCGGCCCTGCTGGGCGACGTGGAGGAGACGACCGCTCCCTATGGCCTCCTGGACGTGCGCGGCGACGGCGGTGGAGTCGAGCGCGCGGAGTTGGCCGTCGACGGGGAGATCGGCGACCGGGTGCGGGCGGCGGCGCGGTCGCTGGGTGTGAGTGCGGCGACGGTGTTCCATCTGGCGTGGGCGCGGGTGTTGTCGACGTTGAGCGGTCGCGATGACGTGGTGTTCGGGACGGTGTTGTTCGGCCGGATGAACGCCGGTGCGGGTGCCGACCGGGTGCCGGGGTTGTTCATCAACACGCTGCCGGTCCGGGTGCGTTCGGGGCGGAAGGGCGTGGGCGAGGCGCTCTTCGATGTGCGGGACCAGTTGGCGGAACTGCTGGTGCACGAGCACGCGCCGTTGGCGCTCGCGCAGCAGGCCAGTGGTGTCGCGGGCGGCAGCCCGCTGTTCACCTCCATCCTCAACTACCGGCACAGCCGACGCCCGGAGACCGGAACGGACCGAGCGAACGGCACCGGCCTCCAAGGCATCAAGACGATGTTCACCCGGGAAGCCACCAACTACCCCGTGGCCGTGTCGGTGGAAGACCTGGGCACCCGGTTCGGGCTGACCGTGGACGCGGTGGGCTCGGTCGACGGCGCCGCGCTGTGCCGGTTGCTGCACACCTGTCTCGGCAGCCTGGTCACGGCGTTGGAAGAGGAGCCGCAAGGCCGCCTCTCCCAGGTCGGAATCCTCGACAAGGTCGAGCGCGACCTGCTCGTCCAACGGCGGGACGAATCCGCGGCCGAAACCCTCCGGACAACCCTGCCGGAGTTGTTCGAGGCTCAGGTGGCGCGGACTCCCGATGCGGTGGCCGTGGTGACCGATGACGCCGCGCTTTCGTTCGCGGAGTTGAACGCGCGGGCGAATCGGTTGGCGCGTCTGCTGGTGACCAAGGGCGTGAAGCCGGGCCAGGTTGTGGGTGTGGCGCTGCCGCGCTCGGCCGATCTGGTGGTCGCTCTGCTGGGTGTGTTGAAGGCGGGTGCGGCGTATCTGCCGCTGGATGGTGACCTGCCCGCTGACCGGGTGGCGTTCATCCTGGACGACGCGACCCCGGCCCTGCTGATCACCGACACAGAAGCGTCCGAATTCTCGGGCGATGATCTGGCCGATGTGCGGCTGTCGCCGGATGATGCGGCGTATGTGATTTATACGTCGGGGTCGACGGGTCGTCCGAAGGGTGTGGTGGTTCCGCATTCGGGGATCGTGAATCGGCTGGCGGGCATGCAGACGCAATTCGGTCTGGGCGTCGATGATCGTGTGTTGCAGAAGACGCCGTTTGGTTTCGATGTGTCGGTGTGGGAGTTTTTCTGGCCGCTGTCGCAGGGCGCGACCCTGGTGATGGCCAGGCCGGACGGTCACCGCGATCCGCTGTATGTGGCGGAGGCGATCCAGCGGCAGGAGATCTCCACGGTGCATTTCGTGCCGTCGATGCTGGAGGCGTTCCTGGCCGAACCGGCCGCCGCCGACTGCACGAGCCTGGAGCGGGTGATCTGCTCGGGCGAGGCGTTGCCCGCTTCTGCGGTGGCGCGGTTCTTCGAGCTGTTCGAAGATGTCGAGCTGCACAACCTGTACGGGCCGACCGAGGCGTCGATCGACGTGACGGCCTGGAAGTGCTCGCCCGGGGACGTGTCTGTCCCGATCGGGCAGGCGGTTCCCAACACGCGCACGTTCGTTCTCGACGCGGCTCTGGAGCCGGTGCCGGTGGGCGTGGCCGGTGAGTTGTACTTGGCGGGTGTGCAGGTGGCCCGGGGCTATCTGGGCCGTCCGGGTTTGACCGGTGAGCGGTTCGTCGCCTGTCCGTTCGGCACACCTGGCGAGCGGATGTACCGCACGGGTGATGTGGTGCGGTGGCGTGCCGATGGGAACCTTGACTTCCTGGGCCGTGCCGATGACCAGGTCAAGATCCGTGGATTCCGGATCGAGCTGGGCGAGATCGAGGCCGTCCTGGCCTCCCAGGTTGCGCAGGTCGCGGTCGTGGTCCGCGAGGACGTCCCAGGAGACAAGCGCCTGGTCGCCTACGTCGTCGGCGCGGACACCACGGGTCTGCGGGAGTTCGCCGCCGAGCGGCTGCCGCACTACATGGTCCCGTCCGCGATCGTTGCGCTGGACGCCCTGCCGCTCAACGCCAACGGCAAGCTCGACCGCAAGGCGCTGCCTGCTCCGGATCACGCCGGTGGAGGCAGGGCCCCGGTGACGTTGCGGGAGGAACTGCTGTGCCAGATCTTCGCTGAGGTGCTTGGGCTGGCCTCGGTCGGGGTGGACGACGACTTCTTTGAGCTGGGTGGCCATTCGCTGCTGGCGATGCGTCTGGTGGGTCGGGCGCGTGCGGTGCTGGATGTGGAGCTACCGCTGCGATCGGTGTTCGAGGCGCCGACGGTGGCGGGCTTGGCCGCTCGCTTGGACGGGGCGGATGTCGCGCGGCCGAGGTTGGAGCCGGTGGTGCGTCCCGAGCGGGTGCCGTTGTCGTTCGCTCAGCGCCGGTTTTGGTTCCTTGGCCAATTGGAGGGCCCGAGCGCGACCTACAACAGCCCGATCGTGGTCCGCCTCTCGGGCGGGCTCGATCACGAGGCCCTGGAGGCCGCGCTGCGGGACGTGCTGGAGCGGCACGAAGTGCTCCGCACGGTCTTCCCGGTGGCCGATGGTGAGCCGTACCAGCGTGTCCTGACCGTGGCGGAGGCCGGGCTCGGTCTGCCGCTGGAGGAGGTGACTTCCGAGGGCTTGCCCGAGGCCGTCGCCAAGGCGAGCGGGTACGCCTTCGACTTCTCCTCCGAGGTGCCGATCAAGGCGTGGCTGTTCGGTGTCGGGGCGGAAGATCATGTTCTGGTGCTGGTGGTGCATCACATCGCCAGCGATGGCTGGTCGATGGGTCCGCTGACTCAGGACGTGTCGGCCGCATACGCGGCGCGTTGTGAGGGCCGTGCGCCGGAGTGGGCGCCGTTGCCGGTGCAGTACGCCGATTATGCGATCTGGCAGCGTGAGTTGCTGGGCGATGGCCCCGACAGCCTTCTGACGCGTCAGGTCGAATACTGGCGCGAGGAGCTGGCGGGCGCGCCGGAGGAACTGGCGCTGCCGTTTGATCGTCGGCGACCGGCGGTGGCCTCGCATCGGGGCCATCAGGTGCCGGTGCGGGTGTCCGCCGACGTGCACGCGCGGTTGGGCGAGGTGGCGCGTGCCGAAGGCGTGACGGTGTTCATGGTGTTGCAGGCGGCGCTCGCGGTGACACTGTCGCGGATGGGCGCCGGGACTGACGTCCCGATCGGTTCGGCAGTGGCGGGCCGCACGGATGAGTCGCTGGACGAGCTGGTGGGCTGTTTCGTCAACACGCTGGTGATCCGCACCGACCTGTCCGGTGACCCGACCTTCACCGAGCTGCTGGGCCGTGTCCGGGAGAAGGGCCTGCGCGCGTACGCGAACCAGGACGTGCCGTTCGAAAGGCTCGTGGAGGAGCTGGCCCCGTCCCGCTCCCTCGGCCGCCAGCCGCTGTTCCAGGTCATCCTGACCATGCAGGACGCCGCGGCGAAGCACGGCGGTACCGGCGGGACGTCCGGCGTGCGGGCGAGCGCGCTGCCGATGGACCGGACGGGAGCCAAGTTCGACCTGTCGGTGCTGGTGGGGGAGCGGTTCGACGCCGACGGCGTTCCCAGTGGCATCGGCGGCGTGGTCGCGGGAGCGGTGGATCTGTTCGAGCGCGAGTCGGTCGAGCGGTTGACCGAAGCTCTGGTCCGCGTGCTGTCCGCGTTGGCGGACGACCCGTCCCGGCGCCTGAGCGCGGTGGACCTCCTCGACCCGGCCGAGCGCCACAGGGTGATGGTCGAGTGGAACGACACCGAGGTCGAGACCGCCCGCACGCCTGTCCCGGAACTGATCACGGCGCGTGATGCGGTGGCCGTGGTGGCGGGCGATGAACGCGTCACGTACGCGGAGCTGGACGCGCGGGCGAACCGGCTGGCGCACTGGCTGCGGAGCCAGGGGATCGGCGCGGAGTCGGTGGTGGGCGTGTGCCTGCCGCGCGGCGTCGAGATGATCGCCGCGATCGTGGGCATCTGGAAGGCGGGCGCGGCCTACGTCCCGGTCGACTCCGAGCAGCCCGCCGACCGGATCGCGTTCGTGGTGAAGGACAGCGGCGCGGTGCTGACGCTGACCACCGAGGAGGTTCTGGAGGATCTTCCGGCGGGCCGTCATCGCTGGGTGGTGCTGGACGACGCCCTGATGACCATGCAGCTCCAGATGCAGCCGGAGTCCGCCCCCGAGCTG
Organism: Spirillospora sp. CA-294931; assembly: GCF_050946795.1. Classification (GTDB taxonomy): domain Bacteria; phylum Actinomycetota; class Actinomycetes; order Streptosporangiales; family Streptosporangiaceae; genus Spirillospora. The sequence goes on along the minus strand of NZ_CP192006.1, from coordinate 5,989,928 downwards.
GATCTCAAGCTGGACCAGGTCGCCTACGTCATTTACACCTCGGGGTCGACCGGCCGTCCGAAGGGCGTGGCGGTGACCCACGGGGCTCTGGCGAACTACGTGGCGAGTGTGCCCGAGCGTGTGGGCTTCGGCTCGTCGGGTGGGAAGTACGCCGTGTTGCAGGCGCAGGTGACCGACCTGGGCAACACGGTGGTGTTCGCGAGCCTGGTGTCGGGCGGCGAACTCCACGTCCTGGACGAGGAGACCATCACCGACCCGGCCGCCGTACGCGCCTACCTGGCCGACCACGAGATCGACTACGTCAAGGCCGTCCCGTCCCATGTGGCCGCGCTGGGGGCTGTGGCCCCGCGCCGGTCGCTGGTGCTGGGTGGTGAGGCGGCGTCTCCCGAGCTGGTGGCGGAGCTGCTGGCCGGGACCGAGGTGTTCAACCACTACGGCCCGACCGAGACCACCATCGGCGTGGCAACGACCCGGCTCACACTCGGCTCGGACGTGGTGCCGATCGGCTCGCCGGTGGCCAACACCCGCCTCTACGTTCTGGACGACCACCTCCAACCCGTCCCTGTCGGTGTGGCCGGTGAGCTCTACATCGCCGGAGCTCAACTGGCGCGCGGCTATGTCGGACGTCCCGGCCTGACGGCAGAGCGGTTCGTCGCCTGTCCGTTCGGTGGGCGGATGTACCGCACGGGCGACCTGGCCCGGTGGACGAGCGAAGGCCAGCTGGTGTTCGCGGGCCGGGTGGACGACCAGGTCAAGATTCGCGGGTTCCGCGTCGAGCCCGGCGAGATCGAAGCCGTCCTGGCGGCCCACGCACAGGTGGACCAGGTCGCGGTGATCGCTCGCGACGAACGTCTGGTGGCCTACGTCGTCACCGACGACGCCACCGCCCTCCGCGACTACGTGGCGGCGCGGCTGCCCGACCACATGGTCCCCTCGGCCTTCGTCGCCCTGGAAACGCTCCCGCTCGCGTCCAACGGCAAGCTCGACCGCAAGGCCCTGCCCGCACCCGACTACGCGGCGGTCCTTTCCGCCGGGAGCGGCCGTGCTCCGATGAGCGTGGAGGAGGAGATCCTGTGCCAGGCGTTCGCCGAGGTTCTCGGCCTGGACTCCGTGGGGGTCGATGACGACTTCTTCATGCTGGGCGGCCATTCGCTGCTGGCCGTCCGGCTGGTGGAGTCGCTGCGCGGGCGCGGTGTGTCGGTGTCGGTGCGGGCGCTGTTCCAGACGCCGACGCCCGCCGAGCTCGCGACGGAGGCGGGACGCGGTGTGATCGAGGTGCCGCCGAACCGGATACCGGCGGGCGCGACCGAGATCACCCCGGAGATGCTGCCGCTGATCGATCTCTCGCCCGAGCAGGTCGAGCGGGTCGTCGCGGCCGTGGAGGGCGGCGCGCCCAACATCGCCGACGTCTATCCGCTGGCGCCGCTCCAGGAGGGCATCCTCTTCCACCACCTCCTCCAGGCCGACGACGGCATCGACGTGTACGCCTCACCGAGGGTGTTCGAGTTCGACTCGCGGGAGCGGCTGGAGGCGTTCCTCGACGCGTTCCAGCGGGTGATCGACCGGCACGACATCTACCGCACGGCGATCGTGTGGGAGGGCCTGCCCGAACCGGTCCAGGTGGTGACGCGCCGGGCGGACCTCCCGGTCCACCGGCTCGTGCCCGGTACCGATGACACCGATCCGGTGGAGCGGCTGCTCGCGGCCGGGAGGTCGAGGATGGACGTCGGGCGTGCTCCGCTGATCGACGTTCACCTCATGCCCGCACGGGAGTCCGGCCGGTGGCTGGCACTGCTGCGGATCCATCACCTCGTGCTGGACAACACCTCCCACCACGTCCTGCTGAACGAGCTGGACGCGATGCTGTCGGGCCGGGAGGATGCGCTGCCCGAGCCGCTGCCGTTCCGCAACCTGGTGGCGCAGGCCCGCCTGGGAATCTCGCGGGAGGAGCATCGGCGGTACTTCGCCGACCTGCTCGGTGACGTGACGGAGACCACGGCCCCGTACGGCCTGCTGAACGTGCACGGCGACGGCAGCGGTGTGGAGCGGGTGCGCCGGGATGTCGACGCGGAGATCGGTGCACGGATCCGGGAGGTGGCGCGCACTCTCGGCGTGAGCCCGGCCACCCTCTTCCACCTGGCATGGGCGCGGGTGCTCGCGACCGTGAGCGGCCGCGACGACGTCGTGTTCGGGACGGTCCTGTTCGGCCGGATGAACGCCGGGGCCGGGGCCGATCGGGTGCCGGGCCTGTTCATCAACACCCTGCCGGTCCGGGTGCGGACCGGATCGGGTGGCGTGCGCGACGCCGTGAAGGGCATGCGCGGTCAGCTGGCCGACCTGCTCGTCCACGAGCACGCGCCGCTGACCCTGGCGCAGCGGGCCAGCGGGGTTCAGAACGGCGGCCCGCTGTTCACCTCGCTCCTGAACTACCGGCACCGCCACCGTTCGGAGACGCGGCCGGAGCACGAGCGCCCCACCGAGCCCAAGGGCATCAAGACGGTGTTCACCCCGCCCCAGGCAAACACCAACTATCCCGTCACCGTGTCGGTGGACGATCTGGAGACCGGGTTCGGCCTGACCGTGCACACGGTGGAGCCGGTCGACGCGGCGGCCGTGTGCCGCCTGCTGGAGACCTGCCTCGACAACCTGGTGGCCGCGCTGGAGCACGACCAGGACGGCTCGCTGTCGGCGGTCGAGGTCGTCGGCGAGGCCGAGCGGCGCAAGGTACTGGTGGAGTGGAACGACACCGCGGTGGACGTGCCGCCGGTGTCGGTGCCGCAGATGTTCGCGGCGCAGGTGGCCAGGACGCCGGGCGCGGTCGCGGTGGTGGCCGACGGCGTCGCCGTCTCGTACGCGGAGCTGGACGCCCAGGTGGATCGGCTGGCGGGCTATCTGCGGGCCCAGGGCGTGGGAGCCGAATCGGTGGTGGGCGTGTGCCTGCCGCGCGGCAGGGAGATGATCTCCGCGATCCTGGCGGTCTGGCGGGCGGGGGCGGCGTACGCGCCGATCGATCCGGCGCAGCCCACCGACCGGGTCGCGTTCGTGGTCAAGGACAGCGGCGCGGTGCTGACGCTGACCAGCCGGGAGGTGCTGGAGGATCTGCCCGCGGGCCGGCACCGCTGGGTGGCGCTGGACGACGCGCTGACGGCGATGCCGCTCCCGACGGAGCCGGAGTCCGCGGCCGGTCTCGCCCCGGCACCGGAGCACGTGGCGTACGTGATCTACACCTCCGGTTCGACGGGCCGCCCGAAGGGTGTGGCGGTGACTCACGGCGGTCTGGCGAACTATGTGGCCACCGTCCCGGAGAGGGTCGGGTTCGGCGCGTCCGGCGGCCGGTACGCGGTGTTGCAGGCGCAGGTGACCGACCTGGGCAACACGGTGGTGTTCGCGAGCCTGGTCTCGGGCGGTGAGCTGCACGTCCTGGGCGAGGAGACCGTCACCGACGCGGTGGCGGTGCGCGCCTACCTGGCCGAGCACGGCATCGACTACCTCAAGGCCGTCCCCTCGCACGTGGCCGCTCTCGGTGTCATCGCGCCGCGCCGGTCGCTGGTGCTGGGCGGCGAGGCGGCCTCTCCGGAACTGGTGGCCGAGCTGTCGGCCGGGACCGAGGTGTTCAACCACTACGGCCCGACCGAGGCCACGATCGGTGTGGCCACGACCCGGCTCACGTCCGGCTCGGACGTGGTGCCGATCGGCGCGCCGGTGGCCAACACCCGCCTCTACGTCCTCGACGCGCATCTGAGGCCGGTGCCCGTGGGGGTGCCCGGTGAGCTGTACATCGCCGGCGACCAGCTCGCGCGGGGGTACGTGAACCGGCCGGGTCTGACGGCCGAGCGGTTCGTGGCGTCCCCGTACGGCGGTGCCGGTGAGCGGATGTACCGGACCGGCGACCTGGTGTCCTGGACCGCCGAGGGGCTGCTGGTGTTCGCGGGCCGCGCCGACGACCAGGTCAAGATCCGCGGGTTCCGGGTCGAGCCCGGCGAGGTCGAGGCCGCGCTGCTGTCCCATCCGCAGGTCGACCGGGTCGCGGTCGTCGCCCGCGAGGACGTCCCCGGCGACACGCGGCTGGTCGCCTACGTGGTTCCCGCCGCCCACACCGATCTGTCCGAGCGGACCACCGAGATCCGCGAGTACGCCGCGGGGCGGCTGCCCGACCACATGGTGCCCTCGGCCGTCGTGCCCCTGGAGACCCTCCCACTGGCCTCCAACGGCAAGCTCGACCGCAAGGCGCTGCCCGCGCCGGAATACGCGGCCGCGGGCGCCGCACGGGGAGTCGGCCGCGCCCCGTCCGGGCACCGGGAGGAGGTCCTGTGCCGGGCCTTCGCCGAGGTGCTCGGCCTGGAGCTCGTCGGCCCCGACGACGACTTCTTCGAGCTCGGCGGCCATTCGCTGCTGGCCACCAGGCTCGCCAGCGAGGTCCAGGAGGAACTGGGCATGGAGCTGCCCATCCGCTCGGTCTTCGCGACCCCCACACCGGCCGGTCTCGCGGTCTGGCTCGCAGAACACGGAAGAACCCGAAGGGCCAAGCCCATCCTGCGCTCCATGCGCGGGCAGGAGGAATCTCGATGATCCCGCTCTCGTTCGCCCAGCGTCGTCTGTGGTTCCTGGCGCAGCTGGAGGGGCCGGGCACGACGTACAACAGCCCCATCGTCCTCCGCCTCACGGGAACGCTCGACCGGGAGGCGCTGCGGGCCGCGTTCCGGGACGTCCTCGAACGGCACGAGGTGCTGCGCACCGTCTTCCCCGAGCGGGACGGCGAGCCCTGCCAGCGGATCCTCCCGGCCGAGGCGACCGGGTTCGACCTGACCGTCGCCGACGTGACCCCGGGGGAGCGGACGGCGGCCGTCGCCCGCGCGCTGCGGCACACCTTCGACCTGGCCGCCGAGATCCCGTTGAAGGCGTGGCTGTTCGCCGAGGGACGCGACGAGCACGTGCTGGTCGTCCTGGTGCACCACATCGCCTGGGACGGCTGGTCGGCCGGCCCGCTGGCGCGCGACGTGTCGGCGGCGTACGCGGCGCGGTGCGAGGGCAGGGCGCCGGAATGGGAGCCGCTGCCGATCCAGTACGCCGACTACACGCTGTGGCAGCGCGAGGCGCTCGGCGACGAGAACGACCCGGAGAGTCTGCTCTCCGAGCAGGTGGAGTTCTGGCGCCGGACGCTGGCGGGCGTTCCGGAGGAGCTGGCGCTGCCGTTCGACCGGCCACGGCCGACGGCGCCCTCCTACCGAGGGCACCAGGTCGTGGTGGAGATCCCGGCCGGTGTCCACGAGCGGCTGACCGCCCTCGCCCGTGAGCGGCGGATGAGCGTGTTCATGGTGCTCCAGGCCGCGCTCGCGGCGACGCTCGCCCGGCTCGGCGCGGGCACCGACGTCCCGATCGGCGCGGCCGTCGCCGGGCGCACCGACAAGGCGCTGCACGACCTGGTCGGCTTCTTCGTCAACACGCTGGTGATCCGCGGCGACGTCTCGGGCGACCCGACGTTCGCCGAGCTTCTCGGGCGGGTGCGGGAGGCCGGGCTCGACGCGTTCGAGCATCAGGACGTCCCGTTCGAGCGGCTGGTGGAGGAGCTGGCGCCGGTCCGGTCGCTGTCGCGGCACCCGCTGTTCCAGGTGATGCTGACGCTGCAGAACACCGGTCCGGCCGAGCTGAGCCTGCGCGGCCTCAAGGTGTCCGGTGTGCCGGGCGGCGCGCCCTCGGCGAGGTTCGATCTGGACGTCAGCGCCACCGAGCTCGCCGACCGCGCGGGCGCCCCGGCGGGCCTGCGCGCGGTGGTGACGGCCGCGGCCGACCTGTTCGACGAGGGAACGGCCGACCGGATCGCCCAGGCCTGGGCCCGCGTGCTGGCGTCGGTGGCGCACGCTCCGGACACGCGCGTCAGCGAGCTGGAGATCATGGATCCGGCCGACCTGCGCACGCTGCTGGTCGAGTGGAACGACACCGCCGTGCCGGTGCCGCAGGAGTCGGTGGTGCGGCGGTTCGAGGCCCAGGCGGCGCGGACGCCGGACGCGGTGGCGCTCATCGCCGACCGCGCCGAGATGTCCTACGCGGAGCTGGACGCGAGCGCGAACCGCCTCGCCCGCCTGCTGCGGGCCGAGGGAGTCGGCGCCGAGTCCGTCGTCGGCCTGTGCCTGCCCCGTGGAGCCGAGATGGTCGCGGCGATCGTGGGCGTGTGGAAGGCCGGTGCGGCGTACGTGCCGCTGGACCAGGCGCACCCGCCCGAGCGGCTCGGTTTCATGGTGGCCGACAGCGGCGCGCGGATCGTGCTCGGTCGCGGGGAGGCGGCGGCCGGGCTCGGCGGGGTGCGGGTGCTGGACCTGGGCGACCCGCGCGTCCGGGAGCGGCTCGCCGCGCTGCCCGACGCCGCGCCGGGTGTGCCGTTGCTGCCCGCGCAGGCCGCGTACGTGACCTACACTTCGGGTTCGACGGGGCGTCCGAAGGGCGTGGTGTCCACGCACGGCGGCCTGACGAACCTGACGGTGGCGCTGGGCGCGCGCCTCGGGCCCGCGCCCGGTGTGCGGATGCTCCAGTTCGCCTCGTTCAACTTCGACGCCTCGGTCCTGGACGTCGCCGTGGCGCTGCCCGCGGGCGCCACCCTGGTGATCGCCTCGGCGGAGGAGCGCGCCGACACCTCGCTGCTGGTGGAGCTGATCCGGAGCACCGGGATCGAGTCGGCGAGCGTGGTGCCCTCGCTGCTGGCCGTCCTGGACCCGGCCGACCTGGCGGGCGTGGCGCGGATGGTGGTCGGATCGGAACCGATCAGCCGCCGGCTGGTGCGGGCGTGGGCGCGGGACCGCGAGCTGGTGAACGCCTACGGTCCGACCGAGGCGACGGTCATCGTGACCACCGCCCGCGTCGACGGCTCCGAGCCCGCGGTGCCGATGGGCGGACCGGGGCCCAACACCCGTGTGTTCGTTCTCGACGGGACGCTGCGTCCGGTGCCGGTCGGCGTGGCCGGTGAGCTCTACATCGCGGGCGACCAGCTGGGACGGGGGTATGTCGGACGTCCCGGGCTCACGGCCGAGCGGTTCGTCGCGTGCCCGTTCGGCGGCGCGGGTGAGCGGATGTACCGCAGCGGCGACCTGGTCCGCTGGACCGCCGACGGGCACCTGGTGTTCGCGGGCCGCGCCGACGACCAGGCGAAGATCCGCGGGTTCCGGGTCGAGCCCGGCGAGGTGCGGGCGGTCCTGGCGGGGCACCCCCGAGTGGCCCAGGCCGCGGTGGTCGTCCGCGAGGACGTCCCGGGAGACAAGCGCCTGGTCGCCTACATGGTGGGAGACGCGGGGGAGGCGGAGCTGCGGCGGTTCGCCGCCGAACGGCTCCCCGACTACATGGTGCCCTCGGCCTTCGTGTCCCTGGACGCGCTGCCGCTGAACACCAACGACAAGCTGGACCGCGCGGCCCTGCCCGCTCCCGAATACAAGGGGGACGCGGGGCGCGCTCCCGGCTCCGTGCAGGAGGAGATCCTGTGCCAGTTGTTCGCGGACGTCCTCGGCCTGCACTCGGTCGGGGTCGACGACGACTTCTTCCGGCTGGGCGGTCACTCGCTGCTGGCGACGCGTCTGGTGAGCCGGGTGCGCGCGGTGCTGGAGGTGGAGCTCCCGCTGCGCGCGCTGTTCGAGGCGCCGACCGCGGCGCGGCTGGCCGCGCGGCTCGCCGGTGCGGGCACTGCGCGCACGGCGCCGGCCCCGGCCGTCCGTCCGGAGCGGCTCCCGCTCTCGTTCGCGCAGCGGCGCCTGTGGTTCCTGGCGCAGCTGGAGAGGTCGAGCGCCTACAACATCTCGATGGCGCTGCGGCTGACCGGTGACCTGGACGCGCGTGCTCTCGGAACCGCGCTGCGGGACGTGATCGGGCGCCACGAGGTGCTGCGGACGGTGTTCCCCGTATCCGGCGGCGAGCCGTACCAGCGGATCGTGCCCCCCGAGGAACTGGAGTGGGACCTCACGGTCGCCGACGTCACCGCGGCGGACCTTCCGGGCGCGGTGGCCGAGATGAGCGGCCATGTCTTCGACCTGGCGGCCGAGCCGCCGATCAGGGCCGCCCTGTTCGCGCTGGAACCGGACGAGCACGTGCTGGTCCTGGTCGTGCACCACATCGCCGGTGACGGATGGTCGACCGGGCCGCTGGCGCGGGACCTCTCCCTGGCGTACACCGCCCGGAGCGAGGGGCGTGCGCCGGAGTGGGCGCCGCTGCCGGTGCAGTACGCCGACTACGCGCTGTGGCAGCGGAACCTGCTCGGGGCCGACGACGACCCCGAGAGTGTTCTCTCCCGCCAGGTGGCGTACTGGCGTGACGCCCTGGCCGGGGCCCCCGAAGAGCTGGCCCTGCCCTTCGACCGGCCGCGCCCGGCGATGGCCTCGTACCGGGGGCATCGCGTCCCCCTGGAACTGTCCGCCGAGGTGCACGCGCGGCTGCGGGAGGTGGCGCGCGCCGAGGGCGTGACGGTGTTCATGGTGGCGCAGGCGGCGCTCGCGGCGACGCTGTCGCGGCTGGGCGCGGGCACCGACGTCCCGATCGGCTCGGTGGTCGCGGGACGCACGGACGAGGCACTGGACGACCTGGTCGGCTTCTTCGTCAACACGCTGGTGATCCGGGGCGACCTGTCCGGTGACCCGACGTTCGCCGAGCTGCTGGAGCGGGTGCGCGAGGCCGGCCTGGGGGCGTTCGGCCACCAGGACGTGCCCTTCGAACGCCTGGTGGAGGAGCTGGCGCCGGTGCGCTCCCTGTCGCGGCACCCGCTGTTCCAGGTGATGCTGACCGTCCAGAACGCCGGTTCGGCCGAGCTGGGCCTGCGCGGCCTCACGGCGTCCGGCCTGGCCGCGGGCCCGACCGTGGCGAAGTTCGACCTGGAGGTCGGCGCGGCGGAGACCTTCGACGGCGAGGGCGCGCCGGCCGGGATGCGCGGATCGGTGATCGCCGCCGCCGACCTGTTCGACGAGCGGACCGCCGCGCGGATCGCAGCCGCCTGGGTCCGGGTGCTGGCGGCGGTGGCCGATGACCCGTCGCTGCGGGTGAGCGCGGTCGACGTGCTGGACCCGGACGAGCGGCGCACGATGCTGGTGGAGTGGAACGACACCGCCGCCGAGGTGCCGCCGCTGCCGGTTCCGGCGCTGTTCGAGGCGCGGGCGGCGCTGACTCCGGACGCGCCCGCGGTGATCGCCGACGGTGCCGAGGTGTCCTACGCCCGGCTGGACGTGCGGGCGAGCCGGTTGGCCGCGTCGCTGCGGGCCCGGGGCGTCGGGCCCGAGTCGGTGGTCGCGGTCGTGATGGAACGCGGCGCCGGGCTGCTGACCGCCCTGTTGGGCGTGCTGAAGGCGGGCGGCGCGTATCTGGCGCTCGACCCCGCCCAACCGGCCGAGCGGCTGGCGTATGTGCTGCGGGACGCCGGGGTCTCCCTGATGATCACCGATGCGGCCGGGGCGGCGTCCGTCGCGGGGTCGTCCACCCTCGTCCCCGGCGTCGACGCTCTCGACTTCGCGGCGGCGTCCGCGACGGCGGCGGCGCGCCCGGACGGCGCGGGTGAACGTGCCGTGCCCGTGCTGGGCGGGCACCCGGCGTATGTGGTGTACACGTCGGGGTCGACGGGCGTCCCGAAGGGCGTGATGGTCACGCACGCCGGGTTCGCCAACACCGCGGCGGCGGGCCGGGGCCGGTTCGCGACGGGCCCGGGTTCGCGGGTCGCGCAGTTCGCCTCGGCCGGTTTCGACAACTTCTGCCTGGAATGGTCGGTCGCCCTGTCGTCGGGAGCGGCGCTGGTCGTCGTCCCGGACGAGGCCCGGATCGGCGATGACCTGTCCCGATTCATCGTGGACCGCGGGATCACGCACGTGTCGTTGCCGCCCGCGGTGCTGGCCGGTCTGCGGGAGGACTCGATTCCCCCCGACCTGGTCGTGGAGGTCGGCGGCGAGGCGTGCCCACCGGAGCTGGCCGCTCGCTGGTCCCCAGGACGGGTGCTGTTCAACACCTATGGCCCCAGCGAGACGACCGTCGACGCCACGTCCTGGCGGTGCCGTCCCGGGTCGGCGGAGGTGCCGATCGGCACGCCGATCGGCAACGCGCGCGCCTATGTGCTGGACGCCCGCCTCCAACCGGTTCCCCCCGGGGTGATCGGGGAGCTCTATGTGGCCGGCGCGGGGCTGGCGCGCGGGTACCTCACGCGTCCGGCCCTGACGGGCGAGCGGTTCGTGGCCGACCCGTATGGTTCCGGCGAGCGGATGTACCGGACCGGCGACCTGGTCCGCTGGACCGCCGACGGTGATCTGGTCTTCGCGGGACGCACCGACGACCAGGTGCAGATCCGCGGGTTCAGGATCGAGACGGGCGAGATCGAGGCGGTGCTGGCCGCCGATCCGCGGGTCGCGCAGGTCGCGGTGATCGCCCGGGTCGACGCGGGCGACGATCCGCGTCTTGTGGCCTATGCCGTCCCGGCCGACCCAGGCCAGGCCACCGGCGCCGCGCTGCCTGACGCCCTGCGCGCGACAGCCGCGGAGCGGCTGCCGTACTACATGGTGCCGTCGGCCGTGGTCGTCCTGGACGCCCTGCCGCTGAACGCCAACGGCAAGATCGACCGTGCGGCGCTGCCCGCGCCTGACCGCGCGGCGGGCACCGGTTCCGGCCGGGCCCCGGCGGGCGTCCGGGAGGAGATCCTCTGCCGCGCGTTCGCCGAGGTTCTCGGCCTGGACGGCGTGGGGGTCGACGACGACTTCTTCGCGCTGGGCGGGCACTCCCTGCTGGCGGTGCGGCTGGTGGAGTCACTGCGCGAGCGCGGCGTGCCGGTGTCGGTGCGGGCGCTGTTCCAGACGCCGACCCCCGCGGGCCTGGCCGGGGCGGCGGGTCCGGACGCGGTCGTCGTCCCGCCCAACGGCATTCCCGAGGACGCGACCGCGATCACCCCGGAGATGCTGACGCTGGTCGACCTGTCGGCCGAGGAGATCGAGCGGGTCGTCGCGGCGGTGGAGGGCGGCGCGGCCGACATCGCGGACGTGTACCCGCTGGCGCCGTTGCAGGAGGGCCTGTTCTTCCACCACCTGATGGCCGAGGGCGGCCAGGACGCCTATGTCGTCCCGCAGGTGCTGCGGTTCGAGTCGCGCGAGCGGCTGGACGCCTTCCTGGCGGCGCTGCGGCGGCTGGTCGATCGGCACGACGTCTACCGCACGGCGATCGTGTGGGAGGGGCTGCGCGAGCCCGTCCAGGTCGTGGTCCGGCACGCGGAGCTGCCGGTGACGTGGTCGGCCGACGGTTCGCCGGTCCCGGACCGGCCCCGTTCGCGGATGGACCTCGGCCGCGCCCCGCTGATGGACGTCCACTGCGCCGCCGAGCCCGACACCGGGCAGTGGGTCGCGCTGCTGCGCGTGCACCACCTGATCCAGGACCACACGACCCGCGACGTGCTCATCGAAGAGCTGGGCGCGATCCTGGCCGGGCGCGAGGACTCGCTGCCCACCCCGCTCCCCTTCCGCGAATTCGTGGCCCAGGCCCGTCTCGGCGTCCCGCGCGAGGAGCACGAGCGCTACTTCGCGGGTCTCCTCGGCGACGTCCAGGAGACCACCGCCCCTTACGGGCTGGTCGACGTCCACGGCGACGGAAGCGGCGTGGAGCGGGCGCACCTGCCCGTCGATGACGAGCTGGCCGCCCGGGTGCGGGACGCGGCGCGGTCGCTGGGTGTGAGTGCGGCGACGGTGTTCCATCTGGCGTGGGCGCGGGTGTTGTCGACGTTGAGCGGTCGCGATGACGTGGTGTTCGGGACGGTGTTGTTCGGCCGGATGAACGCCGGTGCGGGTGCCGACCGGGTGCCGGGGTTGTTCATCAACACGCTGCCGGTTCGGGTGCGGTTGGCTGATGCGGGTGTCGGGGCTGCCCTGGCCGGGATGCGCGACCAGCTGGCGGACCTGCTCGTCCACGAGCACGCGCCGCTGTCGCTGGCGCAACGGGCCAGCGGGATCGACGCCGGAAGCCCCCTGTTCAGCTCGATCTTCAATTACCGGCACAGCCGGTCCGCCACCGCCACGGTGCGGTCCCCGCAGGAACGCTTCGAGGGCATCAGCACCGAGTCCATGAGCGAGGTCACCAACTATCCGGTGGTCGTCGCGGTGGAGGATCGAGGCGAGGAGTTCGCCCTGACCGTGGACGCCGTCGGCCCCGCCGACGGCGCGGCCCTGTGCCGGTTGCTGCACACCTGCCTCAGCGGCCTGGTGTCCGCCCTGGAAGAGGAGCCGGACCGCCCGCTGGGCATGGTCGAGATCCTGGAGAAGACGGACCGCGACCGCCTCGTCCACGGCTGGACCGGGTCGCTCCTGGACGTACCGGCATCGACGCTTCCGGGTTTGTTCGAGGCTCAGGTGGCGCGGACTCCGGATGCGGTGGCGGTGGTGGCCGATGATGCGGCGCTTTCGTTCGCGGAGTTGAACGCGCGGGCGAATCGGTTGGCGCGTTTGCTGGTGGCCGAGGGTGTGGAGCCGGGTCAGGTGGTGGGTGTGGCTTTGCCGCGCTCGGCCGATCTGGTGGTCGCTCTGCTGGGTGTGTTGAAGGCGGGTGCGGCGTATCTGCCGCTGGATGAGGATCTGCCTGCGGATCGTCGCGCGTTCATCCTGGACGATGCGGCTCCGGCTCTGGTGATCACCGATACGGAGGCGTCTGAGTTCTCGGGTGATGATCTGGCCGATGTGCGGCTGTCGCCGGGTGCTGCGGCGTATGTGATTTATACGTCGGGGTCGACGGGTCGTCCGAAGGGTGTGGTGGTTCCGCATTCGGGGATCGTGAATCGGCTGGCGGGGATGCAGGCGCGGTTCGGTCTGGGCGTCGATGATCGTGTGTTGCAGAAGACGCCGTTTGGTTTCGATGTGTCGGTGTGGGAGTTCTTCTGGCCGCTGTCGCAGGGCGCGACCCTGGTGATGGCCAGGCCGGACGGTCACCGCGATCCGGTGTATGTGGCGGAGGCGATCCAGCGGCAGGAGATCTCCACGGTGCATTTCGTGCCGTCGATGCTGGAGGCGTTCCTGGCCGAACCGGCCGCGGCTGGCTGCACGAGTTTGAAGCGGGTGATCTGCTCGGGCGAGGCACTGCCGCCTTCGGCCGTGGCGCGGTTCTTCGAGCTCTTCGAGGATGTCGAGCTGCACAACCTGTACGGGCCGACCGAGGCGTCGATCGACGTCACGGCCTGGGAATGCGGCCCCGAGGACGTGTCTGTCCCGATCGGGCAGGCGGTTCCCAACACGCGCACGTTCGTTCTCGACGCGGCTCTGGAGCCGGTGCCGGTCGGTGTGGCGGGTGAGCTTTACCTGGCCGGTGACCAGTTGGCGCGCGGTTACCTGAACCGTCCGGGCCTGACTGGTGAGCGGTTCGTGGCGTGCCCGTTCGGGGCTCCGGGTGAGCGGATGTACCGCACGGGTGATGTGGTGCGGTGGCGCGCCGACGGGAACCTGGAGTACCTCGGGAGGGCGGACGACCAGGTCAAGCTTCGCGGGTTCCGCATCGAGCTGGGCGAGATCGAGGCCGTCCTGGCCTCCCAGGTTGCGCAGGTCGCGGTCGTGGTCCGCGAGGACGTTCCGGGAGACAAGCGCCTGGTGGCCTATGTCGTCGGTGCGGACACCGAGGGCCTGCGGGAGTTCGCCGCCGAGCGGCTGCCGCACTACATGGTGCCGTCCGCGTTCGTTGTGCTGGACGCGCTACCGCTTAACGCCAACGGCAAGCTCGACCGCAAGGCGCTGCCCGCCCCCGCCCACGCCGCCGGTTCGGGCCGAGGGCCGGTCACCGCGCGGGAAGAGATCCTCTGTCAGTCCTTCGCCCATGTGCTCGGCCTGGACGCCGTCGGGGTCGATGACGACTTCTTCGCGCTCGGCGGTCACTCGATCCTGGCGATGCGGCTGGTCAGCCGGATTCGCACGGTCCTCGATGTCGAGGTGCCGTTGCGTGCCTTGTTCGAGGCGCCGACGGTGGCGGGGCTGGCCGCCCGGCTGGACACGGCGGGCGCGGCCCGGCCGAGGCTGGAGCCGGTGGTCCGTCCGGAGCGGGTGCCGTTGTCGTTCGCGCAAAAGCGGCTGTGGTTCCTGGGCCAGTTGGAGGGCCCGAACGCGACGTACAACAGCCCGGTCGTGGTCCGCCTGTCCGGTGACCTGAACCGGGAGGCCCTGGAAGCCGCACTGCGGGACGTCCTGGAGCGGCACGAAATCCTCCGCACGACGATCCGCATGGACGATGGCGAGCCCTACCAGCACGTCCTCACGACGGAGGAATCCGGAATCGGGCTTCCCCTGGTGCAGGTCACCGAGGCGGAGCTGCCGGAAGCGGTGGCCGAGGCGAGCGGTTACGCCTTTGACTTCGCGTCCGAGGTGCCGATCAAGGCGTGGCTGTTTGGTGTCGGGCCGGATGATCATGTTCTGGTGCTGGTGGTGCATCACATCGCCAGCGATGGCTGGTCGATGGGTCCGCTGGCGCGCGACGTGTCGGCCGCGTACGCGGCGCGTTGTGAGGGCCGTGCGCCGGAGTGGGCGCCGTTGCCGGTGCAGTACGCCGACTACGCCATCTGGCAGCGTGAGTTGCTGGGCGATGGCCCCGACAGCCTTCTGACGCGTCAGGTCGAATACTGGCGCGAGGAGCTGGCGGGCGCGCCGGAGGAACTGACGCTGCCGTTCGACCGTCCGCGTCCGGCCGTCGCCTCGCATCAGGGCCACGAGATCGACGTCAAGGTCCCGGCCGAGGTGCACGCGCGGCTCAGGGAGCTGGCCCGCGCCGAAGGCGTGACGGTCTTCATGATCCTTCAGGCCGGACTGGCGACGTTGCTGTCGCGCTTCGGCGCGGGGCGCGACATCCCGATCGGCTCCGCGAACGCGGGCCGGATGGACGAGTCACTGAACGACCTGGTCGGCTTCTTCGTCAACACGCTGGTGATCCGGAGCGACCTGTCCGGCGACCCGACCTTCACCGAGCTGCTCGGCCGAGTCCGCGAGACGGGCCTGCGCGCCCTCGCGCACCAGGACGTGCCGTTCGAGCGGCTCGTGGAGGAGCTGGCCCCGTCCCGATCGCTGGGCCGCCAGCCGCTTTTCCAGGTCCAGCTGACCATGCAGGACGCCGCAGGGGGCGGCACGACCGGAGCGACCGAGTCCCGAGTCCGGGTGAGCAGGGTCGCCAACCGCACGGCCCGAGCCAAGTTCGACCTGTCGGTGCTGGTGGGCGAGCGGTTCGATGCCGAGGGCGCTCCCGCTGGAATCGGCGGGCTCGTCGTCGGAGCCGTCGACCTGTTCGCGGAGTCCACGGTGGAGCGGCTGACCGAGGGCCTGGTCCGAGTGCTGTCCGCGTTGGCGGACGACCCGTCCCAGCGTGTGAGCGGGGTGGACCTCCTCGACCCGGGCGAGCGCCACAGGGTGTTGGTGGAGTGGAACGACACCGAGGTCGAGACCTCTCCCACGCCGATCCCGGAGCTGATCACGGCGCGGGACTCGGTGGCCGTGGTGGCGGGCGATGAGCGGCTCACCTACACCGAGCTGGACGTGCGGGCGAACCGGCTGGCGCATTGGCTGCGGAGCCAAGGCATCGGCTCCGAGTCCGTGGTGGGCGTGTGCCTGCCGCGCGGTGCGGAGATGATCGTGGCGATCGTCGGCATCTGGAAGGCGGGCGCGGCGTACGTACCGGTCGACCCTGCCCAGCCCGCCGATCGGATCGCGTTCGTGGTGAAGGACAGCGGCGCTGTCCTGACGCTGACCAGCGACGAGGTTCTCGAAGATCTGCCCGGCGACCTTCCCCGCTGCGTGGTGCCGGACGACGCGTCTCAGCCGGAGACCGCACCAGACCTGAACCTGGAGCTGGATCAGGTCGCCTACGTCATGTACACCTCCGGTTCGACCGGCCGCCCGAAGGGTGTCGCGGTTACGCACGCGGGCTTGGCCAACTACGTGGCGAGTGTTCCCGAGCGCGTGGGCTTCGGCTCGTCGGGCGGGAAGTACGCGGTGTTGCAGGCCCAGGTCACCGACCTGGGCAACACCGTTGTGTTCGCGAGCCTGGTGTCCGGTGGTGAGTTGCACATCCTGGACGAGGACACGGTCACCGACCCGGCCGCTGTACGCGCTTATCTAGCCGAGCACGAGATCGATTACCTCAAGGCCGTCCCGTCCCACCTGGCCGCCTTGGGCGCGGTGACTCCGAACCGGTCACTGGTGCTGGGCGGTGAGGCGGCATCTCCGGAGTTGGTGGCGGAGCTGTCGGCCGGGACTGAGGTGTTCAATCACTACGGTCCGACCGAGGCCACGATCGGTGTCGCCACGACTCGGCTCACGCCTGACTCGGACGTGGTGCCGATCGGCTCGCCGGTGGCCAACACCCGCCTCTACGTTCTGGACGACCGGCTCCAGCCCGTACCGGTCGGTGTCGCCGGTGAGCTCTACATCGCCGGGGCTCAGCTCGCGCGCGGCTATGTCGGACGCCCCGGCCTGACGGCCGAGCGATTCGTGGCGTGTCCGTTCGGTGGCCGGATGTACCGCACGGGCGACCTGGCCCGGTGGACGAGCGAAGGCCAGCTGGTGTTCGCGGGCCGGGTCGACGACCAGGTGAAGATTCGCGGGTTCCGGGTGGAGCCGGGCGAGGTCGAATCCGTCCTGGCGGCTCATCCACAGGTGGAGCAGGTCGCGGTGGTCGCTCGGGACGAGCGCCTGGTGGCCTACGTCGTCGCCGAGGACGTGTCAGACCTGCGTGACTTCGCTGCCGCGCGGCTGCCCGACCACATGGTCCCCTCGGCCTTCGTCGCCCTGGACGCACTCCCGCTGGCCTCCAACGGCAAGCTGGACCGCAAGGCCCTTCCCGCGCCCGACTTCACCTCGACCGGCGGACGCGCCCCGGGCAGCGTCCAGGAGGAGATCCTGTGCCGGTCGTTCGCCGAGGTGCTGGGCCTGGACGGCGTCGGGGTCGAGGACGACTTCTTCATGCTGGGCGGGCACTCGCTGCTCGCGGTCCGGCTCGTCGAGCTGCTGCGCGGACGCGGGGTCGGGGTGTCGGTGCGGGCGCTCTTCCAGACGCCTACGCCCGCGAGCCTCGCCGCGGTCGCGACCGCGCCGCAGCGGCTGAACGTTCCCCCGAACCTGATCCCGAGCGACGCCACCGCGATCACGCCGGACATGCTGACGCTGGTCGAGCTGTCGGCCGAGGAGATCGCGCGGGTCGTCGCGGTGGTGGAGGGCGGCGCGGCCAACATCGCCGACGTGTACCCTCTCGCCCCGCTCCAGGAGGGCCTGCTCTTCCACTATCTGATGGCGGACGGCGGTCATGACGCCTACGTGGTGCCGCGCGTCCTGCGGTTCGAGTCGCGTGAGCGGCTGGACGAGTGCCTCGCGGCGCTCCAGCGGTTGATCGACCGCCATGACATCTACCGCACGGCGATCGTGTGGGAGGGCCTGCCCGAAGCGGTCCAGGTGGTGACGCGCCGCGCGGTGCTCCCGGTCACGGAAGTCGAGCTGTCCGCCGACACCTCGGCGGACGAAGCGGCGGACGTGCTGCTCGCGGCCGGTGGCGCGGCGATGGACCTGACCCGCGCCCCACTGATCGACATGCACATCGCACCCGAGCCGGGCACCGGCCAATGGCTGGGCCTGCTGCGGGTCCACCACCTGGCGCAGGACCACGCGAGCCAGGACGTGTTCCTGGGCGAGTTCGGCGCGATCGTGTCCGGACGCGAGGACTCCCTGCCCGACCCGCTGCCGTTCCGCAACTTCGTGGCGCAGGTCCGGATGGGCGTTCCGCGCGAGGAGCACGAGCGCTACTTCGCCGACCTGCTCGGCGATGTCGAGGAGACGACGGCGCCGTACGGGCTGCTGAACGTCCACGGCGACGGGAGTCAGGTCGAACGCTCGCGCCTGCGCCTCGACGAGGACCTGAACCGGCGCCTGCGCGAGGTCGCCGGAGCGCGGGGCATGAGCACCGCCGCCATCTTCCACCTGGCGTGGGCCCGGGTGGTGGCGACGCTGAGCGGCCGCGACGACGTCGTGTTCGGGACGGTCCTGGCCGGGCGGATGAACTCCGGCGAGGGCGCCGATCGTGTGCCGGGTCTGTTCATCAACACCTTGCCGGTGCGGGTGCGGTTGGGTGACGCGGGTGTCGGGGGCGCGCTGGCCGGGATGCGTGACCAGTTGGCGGATCTGCTCGTTCACGAGCACGCGCCGCTGTCGCTGGCGCAGCGGGCCAGCGGGGTCACCGCCGGGAGCCCCCTGTTCACCTCCGTCCTCAATTACCGCCACAACCAGTCCTCCGCCGCGCCGAGCGGCGGCAGGCGGGCGGGCATCACGGGCATCAACGTGCTGTCGCTGCGCGAGACCACCAACTACCCGATGGTGGCGGCGGTCGAGGACGGGATCACCTCGGTCATGCTCGACGTGGACGCGGTGAGCCCGATCGACGGCGACGCGGTCTGCCGGTTGCTGCACACCTGCATCGACAGCCTCGTGTCCGCACTGGAAGACGACCAGGAACTCCCGATGGACACCATCGAGGTCCTCGACAAGGCTGAGCGTGATCGTCTCGTCCACGGCTGGAACGAGACTTCGGCCGACGTCACGCCCGCGACGCTTCCGGGTTTGTTCGAGGCTCAGGTGGCGCGGACTCCGGATGCGGTGGCCGTGGTGACCGATGACGCCGCACTTTCGTTCGCGGAGTTGAACGCGCGGGCGAATCGGTTGGCGCGTCTGCTGGTGACCAAGGGCGTGGAACCGGGCCAGGTTGTGGGTGTGGCGCTGCCGCGCTCGGCCGATCTGGTGGTCGCTCTGCTGGGTGTGTTGAAGGCGGGTGCGGCGTATTTGCCGCTGGATGAGGATCTGCCTGCGGATCGTCGCGCGTTCATCCTGGACGATGCGGCTCCGGCGCTGGTGATCACCGATACGGAGGCGTCCGAGTTCTCGGGCGATGATCTGACCGATGTGCGGCTGTCGCCGGATGATGCGGCGTATGTGATTTATACGTCGGGGTCGACGGGTCGTCCGAAGGGTGTGGTGGTTCCGCATTCGGGGATTGTCAACCGGCTGGCGGGGATGCAGACGCGGTTCGGTCTGGGCGTCGATGATCGTGTGTTGCAGAAGACGCCGTTTGGTTTCGATGTGTCGGTGTGGGAGTTCTTCTGGCCGCTGTCGCAGGGCGCGACCCTGGTGATGGCCAGGCCGGACGGTCACCGCGATCCGGTGTATGTGGCGGAGGCGATCCAGCGGCAGGAGATCTCCACGGTGCATTTCGTGCCGTCGATGCTGGAGGCGTTCTTGGCCGAACCGGCTGCCGCCGACTGCACGAGCCTGGAGCGGGTGATCTGCTCGGGCGAGGCGTTGCCCGCTTCTGCGGTGGCGCGGTTCTTCGAGCTGTTCGAGGATGTCGAGCTGCACAACCTGTATGGGCCGACTGAGGCGTCGATCGACGTGACGGCCTGGGAGTGCTCGCCCGAGGATGTCTCCGTCCCGATCGGGCGACCGGTCGCGAACACGCGGGTGTTCGTACTGGACGCCGGGCTGGAGCCGGTGCCGGTCGGTGTGGCCGGTGAGCTTTACCTGGCCGGTGATCAGCTGGCGCGCGGTTACCTGAACCGTCCGGGCCTGACTGGTGAGCGGTTCGTGGCGTGCCCGTTCGGGGCTCCGGGTGAGCGGATGTACCGGACGGGTGATGTGGTGCGGTGGCGCGCCGACGGGAACCTGGAGTACCTCGGGAGGGCGGACGACCAGGTCAAGCTTCGCGGGTTCCGGATCGAGCTGGGCGAGATCGAGGCCGTCCTGGCCTCCCAGGTTGCTCAGGTCGCGGTCGTGGTCCGGGAAGACATTCCGGGGGACAAGCGCCTGGTCGCCTACGTCGTCGCCTCGGATTCGAGCGGGCTGCTCGAACTCGCGGCCGAGCGGCTGCCGCACTACATGGTCCCGTCCGCGATTGTTGCGCTGGACGCCCTGCCGCTCAACGCCAACGGCAAGCTGGACCGCAAGGCCCTGCCCGCTCCCGACGTCGAGACCGGCTCCGGCCGCGCGCCGGTGACGCTCCGGGAAGAGCTGCTTTGCCAGATCTTCGCCGAAGTCCTGGGGCTGCCCACGGTGGGGGTCGATGACGACTTCTTCGCGCTCGGCGGTCATTCGATCCTGGCGATGCGGCTGGTCAGCCGGGTGCGGCCCGTCCTGGGCGTGGAAGTGCCGCTGCGTGCCCTGTTCGAGGCGCCGACGGTGGCGGGTCTGGCCGCTCGTTTGGACGGGGCGGATGCGGCCCGGCCGAGGTTGGAGCCGGTGGTGCGTCCCGAGCGGGTGCCGTTGTCGTTCGCTCAGCGGCGGCTGTGGTTCCTTGGCCAGTTGGAAGGTGCGAGCGCGACGTACAACAGCCCGGTCGTGGTCCGCCTGTCCGGTGACCTGAACCGGGAGGCTCTGGAAGCCGCGTTCCGGGACGTCCTGGAGCGGCACGAAGTGCTCCGTACGCTCTTCCCGGTGGCCGATGGTGAGCCCTACCAGCACGTCCTGGGCGTGGCGGAGACCGGGCTCGGTCTGCCGCTCGAAGAGGTGACCTCCGAGGGCCTCCCCGAGGCCGTCGCCAAGGCGAGCGGCTACGCCTTTGACTTCGCGTCCGAGGCGCCGATCAAGGCGTGGTTGTTCGGTGTCGGGCCAGATGATCATGTTCTGGTGCTGGTGGTGCATCACATCGCCAGTGACGGTTGGTCGATGGGGCCGCTGGCGCGCGACGTGTCGGCCGCGTATGCCGCGCGTTGTGAGGGGCGTGCGCCGGAGTGGGCGCCATTGCCGGTGCAGTACGCCGATTATGCGATCTGGCAGCGTGAGTTGCTGGGCGATGGCCCCGACAGCCTTCTGACGCGCCAGGTCGAATACTGGCGCGAGGAGTTGTCCGGTGCTCCCGAGGAACTGGCGCTGCCGTTCGACCGTCCGCGTCCGGCCGTCGCCTCGCATCAGGGCCACGAGATCGACGTCAAGGTCCCGGCCGAGGTGCACGCACGGCTCAGAGAGCTGGCCCGCGCCGAAGGCGTGACGGTCTTCATGATTCTCCAGGCCGCCGTCGCCACTCTGCTGTCGAGGTCGGGAGCGGGCAAGGACATCCCGATCGGTTCGGCGGTGGCGGGCCGCACGGACGAGTCGCTGGACGAGCTGGTGGGCTGTTTCGTCAACACGCTGGTGATCCGCACCGACCTGACCGGCGACCCCACCTTCACCCAGCTCCTGGGCCGTGTCCGGGAGAAGGGTCTGCGCGCGTTCGCGAACCAGGACGTGCCGTTCGAGCGGCTCGTGGAGGAGCTGGCCCCGTCCCGATCGCTGGGTCGCCAGCCGCTTTTCCAGGTCATCCTGACCATGCAGGATGGTGCGGTCGGGCGCGGCGCGGGCGGATCGGCCTCGACGGGCGTCCGGGCCAGCAAACTCGCCATGGGCGCGACGAGGGCCAAGTTCGACCTGTCGGTGCTGGTGGGGGAGCGGTTCGACGCCGACGGCGCCCCGGCGGGCATCGGCGGCGTCATCGCCGGGGCCGTGGACCTGTTCGAGCGCCAGTCGGTTGAACGGCTGACCGACGGTCTGGTCCGCGTCCTGTCCGCGTTGGCGGACGACCCGTCCCAGCGTGTGAGCGGAGTGGACCTCCTCGACCCGGCCGAGCGCCACAGGGTGTTGGTGGAGTGGAACGACACCGAGGTCGAACTGCCCGGGGCGTCGGTTCCGGAGCTGATCACGGCGCGGGACTCGGTGGCCGTGGTGGCGGGCGATGAGCGGCTCACCTACACCGAGCTGGACGTGCGGGCGAACCGGCTGGCGCATTGGCTGCGGAGCCAAGGCATCGGCTCCGAGTCCGTGGTGGGCGTCTGTCTGCCGCGCGGCGCGGAGATGATCGTGGCGATCGTCGGTATCTGGAAGGCGGGCGCGGCGTACGTCCCGGTTGACCCGTCGCAGCCCGCCGACCGGGTCGCGTTCGTGGTGAAGGACAGTGGCGCTGTTCTGACGCTGACCA
Source organism: Spirillospora sp. CA-294931 (assembly GCF_050946795.1). Lineage (GTDB taxonomy): Bacteria > Actinomycetota > Actinomycetes > Streptosporangiales > Streptosporangiaceae > Spirillospora. Next base: position 5,967,998 of record NZ_CP192006.1, on the reverse strand, counting down.
CCGAGGAGGTTCTGGAGGATCTTCCGGCGGGGCGTCATCGCTGGGTGGTGCTGGACGACGCCCTGATGACCATGCAGCTCCAGATGCAGCCGGAGTCCGCCCCCGAGCTGGATCTCAAGCTGGACCAGGTCGCGTACGTGATCTACACCTCGGGTTCGACCGGTCGCCCCAAGGGTGTCGCGGTCACGCATGCGGGTCTGGCGAATTACGTGGCGAGTGTGCCCGAGCGTGTGGGCTTTGGCTCGTCGGGCGGGAAGTACGCCGTCCTTCAGGCGCAGGTCACCGACCTGGGCAACACGGTGGTGTTCGCGAGCCTGGTGTCGGGCGGCGAACTCCACGTCCTGGACGAGGAGACCATCACCGACCCGGCCGCCGTGCGCGCCTATCTGGCCGAGAACGAGATCGATTACGTCAAGGCCGTGCCTTCGCATGTGGCTGCTCTCGGTGCCATCGCGCCGCGCCGGTCGCTGGTGCTGGGCGGCGAGGCGGCATCTCCGGAACTGGTGGCGGAGCTGCTGGCCGGGACCGAGGTGTTCAACCACTACGGCCCGACCGAGACCACCATCGGCGTCGCCACGACTCGGCTCACGCCCGGCTCGGACGTGGTGCCGATCGGCTCACCGGTCGCCAACACCCGCCTCTACGTCCTGGACGACAACCTCCAACCCGTGCCCGTCGGTGTGGCCGGAGAGCTCTACATTGCTGGCGCCCAACTGGCGCGCGGCTATGTCGGACGTCCCGGCCTGACGGCCGAACGATTCGTCGCGTGTCCGTATGGCGGGCGGATGTACCGGACCGGTGACCTGGCCCGGTGGACGAGTGAAGGCCAGCTGGTGTTCGCGGGCCGGGTCGACGACCAGGTGAAGATCCGGGGGTTCCGGGTGGAGCCGGGCGAGGTCGAGGCCGTTCTGGCGGCTCACGCGCAGGTCGAGCAGGTTGCCGTGGTCGTTCGCGAGGAGCGTCTGGTGGCCTACGTCGTCGCCGAGGACGCCACCGCTCTCCGTGACTACGTGGCGGCGCGGTTGCCCGACCACATGGTCCCCTCGGCCTTCGTCGCCCTGGAAACGCTCCCGCTCGCGTCCAACGGCAAGCTCGACCGCAAGGCCCTGCCCGCACCCGACTTCGCCGCGTCCGCCTCGATCGGCGGACGCGCCCCGGCCAGCGTCCAGGAAGAGATCCTCTGCGAGGTGTTCGCCGAGGTGCTGGGCCTGGAGACCGTTGGGGTGGACGACGACTTCTTCATGCTGGGCGGGCACTCGCTGCTGGCCGTCACGCTGGTGGAGCTGCTGCGGCGGCGTGGCGTGTCGGTGTCGGTGCGCGCGCTGTTCGAGACCCCGACCCCGGCGGGCCTCGCCGGCGCGGCGGGGCCGGTTGAGGTAGAGGTGCCGCCCAACCGCATCCCGGCGGGCGCGACGGCGCTCACGCCGGAGATGCTGACGCTCGTCGACCTCTCCGAGGACGAGATCGCGCGGCTGGTCGAGGCCGTCGACGGCGGCGCGGCCAACATCGCCGACGTCTACCCCCTCGCCCCGCTCCAGGAAGGCATCTTCTTCCACCACCTGCTGCAAGCCGATGGCGACGGCGACGTGTACTACCGGCCGCGCATCGTCGGCTTCGACACGCGGGAGCGTCTGGACGCGTTCCTCGGCGCCCTGCAACGAGTGATCGACCGCCACGACGTGTACCGCACGGCGATCGTCTGGGAGGGGCTGCCCGAGCCGGTCCAGGTGGTGACGCGGCGGGCGACGCTGCCCGTGACCGAGATCAACCTACCGGCCGACGGCCCCGACGCGGTTCAGCAACTGCTCGCGGTCGGCTCGTCCGGGATGCGCTCGGGCCGGGCCCCGCTGCTCGACGCGCACACGGCCCTCGATCCGGAGACCGGCCGGTGGCTGGCCCTCCTGCGGATCCACCACCTGGTGCACGACCACACCACCCAGGACGTCATGATCGAGGAACTGGGCGCGATCATGGACGGCCGGGAGGCGTCGCTGCCAGATCCCCTGCCGTTCCGCGACTTCGTGGCGCAGGCCCGCCTCGGCGTGTCGAGCGCGGAGCACGAGCGGTACTTCGCCGGCCTGCTCGGCGACGTGGACGAGACCACGGCCCCCTTCGGGCTCCTGGACGTCCACGGCGACGGCAGCGGCGTGGCGCGGGCCCGCATGACCGTGGACGAGGAGGTCTCGCGGCTCATGCGGGAGACGGCGCGTTCGCGCGGCGTGAGCCCCGCCACGATCTTCCACCTGGCGTGGGCGCGGGTGCTGGCCACGGTGAGCGGCCGCGATGACGTGGTGTTCGGGACGGTCCTGTTCGGCCGGATGAACGCCGGGGCCGGGGCCGACCGTGTCCCGGGCATGTTCATGAACACGCTGCCAGTACGGGTGCGGGTCGGTGAGTCCGGTGTCGGCACGGCGCTGGACGGCCTGCGGCACCAGCTCGCGGAGCTGCTCGTCCACGAGCACGCGCCGCTCGCCCTGGCACAGCAGGCCAGCGGCGTGCCGGGCGGCAGCCCGCTGTTCACCTCGATCCTGAACTACCGGCACAGCCAGCGCACCGACGCGGCGTCCGCCCAGGAGACCAGCGGCGGGCTCCGCGGAGTGAGCCGGGTCTTCACCCGCGAGGCGACGAACTACCCGGTGGCCGTCCTGGTCGAGGACTCGGGCACCGAGTTCGCGTTGATCGTCGATGCGCTGCCGTCGGTCGACGGGGAGGCGGTGTGCGCGTCGCTGCACACCTGCCTCGTCGACATGCTGACCGCCCTGAAGGAGAACCCGGACAGCCGCCTGTCGGCGGTCCGCACCCTCGGTGACGCCGAGCGCGACCGCATCCTCCGGGACTGGAACGACACCGAGACCGACGTCGCCATGGCGACGATCCCGGAACTGTTCGAGAGCCGGGTCGCCCGCGATCCGGACGCGGTGGCGCTGGTCGCCGACGACGTCCAGGTGTCCTACGGCGAGCTGGACGAGCGAGCGAACCGCCTCGCCCGATACCTGGTCGCCAGCGGCTCGGGCCCCGAGACCACCGTCGCGATCGGCCTGGAACGCGGGATCGACCTGATGGTCGCGGTCCTCGGTGTGCTGAAGGCGGGCGGCGCGTACCTGCTGCTGGACGCCGAGCACCCCGCCGAGCGCCTCGAATTCATGCTGCGCGACGCCGACGTGCGTTCCGTGGTGACGACGGCGGCGTGGGGCGGCTCGCTGCCGGACGACCTCGTCCGCGTCGGCGTGGACGGCCCGGCCACCGCCGAGGTGCTCGACGAGGTCGCCCTCCCGGCGGTCCCGGTGGCGTCGTCCGCCTATGTGATCTACACGTCGGGCTCGACCGGCGTCCCCAAGGGCGTCCAGGTCTCGCACACGGGCGTGGCGAGCATGATCGAAGGGCACGTCCGGCACCTCGGAGTCGGCCCGGGGGCACGCGTCGGCCAGTTCGCCTCGGCCGCGTTCGACACCTTCGGCTGGGAGTGGATGTCGGCGCTTCTCACCGGCGCGACGCTCGTCGTCATTCCCCGGGAACAGCGTCTGGGCGACGCGCTTCCGTCCCTGCTCGCCGAGGAGCGGGTGACGCACGTGACCCTGCCCCCAGCGGTGCTGGCCACGCTGGACGAGGACTCGATCGACCCGGACGTCGTGCTCGTCGTGGCCGGTGAGGCGTCGTCCGCCGAGATCCTCGGCCGGTGGGCTCCGGGCCGCCGGATGTTCAACTCCTACGGCCCGGCCGAGACCACCGTCGACGCCACGCTGTGGCAGTGCGACCCGACCGCCGCCGAGGTGGCCATCGGCACCCCGGTGGCCAACACCCGCGTCTTCGTCCTGGACGGCCGCTTGGAGCCGGCCCCGGTAGGCGTGGTCGGCGAACTCTATGTCACCGGGCCCGGCCTGGCACGCGGCTACGTGGACCGCCCGGGCCTGACCGCCGAACGGTTCGTGGCGTGCCCCTACGGCGGCCGCATGTACCGCACGGGCGACCTCGCCCGCTGGACGTCCGACGGCCAATTGGTCTTCGCGGGCCGCGCCGACCAGCAGGTGAAGATCCGCGGCCAGCGAATCGAACCGGGCGAGATCGAGAGCGTCCTGGCCGCCCATCCGGAGGTCGCGCAGGTCGCGGTCATCGCTCGGGAAGACACCCCGGGCGACAAACGCCTGGTCGCCTACGTCGTCGCCGAGGACACAACGACCCTGCACGAGTTCGCCGCCGAACGCCTGCCGCAGTACATGGTGCCCTCGGCTTTCGTGACCCTGGACGAACTGCCGATCACCACCAACGGCAAACTCGACCGCGGAGCCCTGCCCGCGCCCGAGTACACACCGGACGCGCCAGAACGCGGCGGCTCGGCCAGCGCCCTGGAGAAGGCGGTGTGCGAGGCGTTCGCCGAGACCCTCCAGGTGGACTCCGTCGGGACGGACGACGACTTCTTCCGCCGCGGCGGCCACTCGCTCCTGGCCATCACCCTTGTAGAGCGGTTGCAGGCCAAGGGCATCACGGTGGCGCTCCGCGACCTGATCACCAACCCGACCCCGGCGGGCCTGATCGGCACCCTCGGCCTGTCAGCGGTGCGCGACGCCCTGGACGGCGTCCTGCACATCCGGGAAGGCGGCACGAAGCCCGCGTTCTTCTTCGTCCACCCGGCGGGCGGCCTGAGCTGGTGCTACCTGCCGTTCGCCCGCCACCTGCCCGAGGGCCACGCCCTGTACGGCCTCCAAGCCGACGGCCTGGACGGCACCGGCGACCTCCCGGGCTCGGTCACGGCGATGGCGGACGAGTACGTCGACCGGATCCGCGCCCTCCAACCGTCCGGGCCCTACTACATCGTCGGCTTCTCCTTCGGGGGCGCCCCAGCGCACGAGATCGCCGTCCGCCTGGAGGAGGCCGGGGAAACGGCGGCGCTGATCGTCATGGACTCCTTCCCGCCGGAGCAGGGCGCGGCCCCACGCGAAATCAGCGGCGGTGAGGACTCGGTGGCCAACCTCGCGCAACACATGCGCGACGAGTTGGGCGACATGCTCGGCGGCCTGTCCGACGACGAGCTGACGCTGCTGGCCCGCGTGTTCCACAACAACGTGACGCTCAAGGCCCAGCACGACCACGGCCGTTTCGGCGGCGACACCCTGGTCCTGGTCGCCGACGAGGGCAAGCCCGAGGACTTCTCGTCCGAGGCACGATGGAGCCCCCATCTCACCCGCCCCGCCACAACCGTCCACCTGCCGTGCCGCCACTCCGACGCCGTCCGGCCCGACATGATCGCCCTGGCCTCGGAGGCCATCACCCGCTGGCTGGCCACCTGACCCGTCCGAACCTAATTTCCCGCCAGCTCGGCCACGACCGGAGCGAGCGTGTCGGCCGAGCCGGCGCCGAAGACGAAGTAGGAGAAGCCGAGCTCCTCTCGTCGGCGCCGGATCTCCTCGACGGCCGCCGCGGGGTCGTCCGGAAGGATCTCCAGTGAGTCCGCCGCGCGGAGGGCGGCGGGGTCGGTGCCGGGGGGAGCCATGAACGGCGCGACGGTGTCGCCGACCACCGCGACGTGCTGCGCGAGTTCGACGTCCCGGCCGGAGCGGAAGTCGCGTACCACTCGGGTGATCTCGGCGCGATCGTCTCCCGGCATCAGTGCGAAGGCGACCGTGTCCGCGAGGTCGGCCGCCAGTGCCCGGGCCTTCGGCCCGCGTACGGCCATCACCACCGGCGTGTGCGAGTCGGGCCCGTCGAGGTCTCGCAGCGCCGTCACGGTCTCACGCACCTGCGCCAGCCGCTCGCCCGGCGGTACGACGGGCAGTCCCAGTTCGCGGAGCTCGTCTTCGATGCCGGGCCTGCCGGTCCCGATACCCATCTCGAAGCGACCCTCGGTGAGCACCGACAGCGAGTGCGCTTCCCAGGCAGTGTTCCAGGGGCGGCGCAGCGGGGAGGCGTACACCCAAGAGCCCACCCGCAGGCCGGCAAGTCCGGCCGCGACGGCCAGCGTGGGGCCGGGCGCGGGCTGCCATCGCGGGACGTCGGGCATCAGCAGCGTGGAGTAGCCGTGGTCGGCGATACGACGCACCTGGTCCCGCCATGTCGCCAGGTCGGTGCGGAGCGGTGCGACCACGCCGAATCGGAAGGGTTTGGTGCCGTCGGTCATCTTTCCGCCTGTTCAGTAGGAGGGATGGCGCCGCCCCTTGCGGACGGCCTCACCCCTACCACGAACAGCACCACCCTGATCCGACACCACCTCCCAGGTTTCTTTAGCCCAGGCGGGCCCAGACGATCTTTCCGCCCCCGCTGAGGGGGCGTGTTCCCCAGTCGTCCACCAGGAAGGACATGAGCAGCAGACCCCGGCCCGACTCGCTCTCGAAGTCCTCGTCCGGCCCCATCACGGGAGCCTCGTCCGAGCTGTCCCACACCTCGATCGTCAGCGCGGCCTCGTCGTCGGGCACGACGCGGGCGACCACCGTTTCCGAATCGGTGTGCTTGCACGCGTTCGTGATCAATTCAGTGATCACGGTTTGCGCGATGAAGGAGTCCCCGAGACCCTCCTCAAGGAACATTTCGGACACAAAGCTGCGCCCTTTCTGCGGAGCGCGGTCGGAAGCACGCAGGACCAGCGTTCCAACGCCTGACGTTGTATCGATCTTCATGGGGACACGACCTCTGCGAAGCTGGCTGTCTTGACCCCATTCAGACATGTTCGCAGCGTCGAACATCACAAAGCCGGGAGGTCGGACGGCAAGTCATCCCGCTGGCAACTTGCCTGGTTGGCTTCCGGTTGGGTCCCGGTTGGGGGAGACTCGGTGTATGACACCCCAGCGGAAACGAGGCACGGTCTCACCCACGTTGCTGGCGTTCGGGAGACGCTTCAAACGCTTCCGCGACGCGAATGGGTGGAGCCAGGAAGCGGCCGCCGCTCGTGCGAATGGCGGGCAGGGCGTGACTTCTCAATACATCGGTGCAGTCGAGAACGGGCGGACCCGCTGCACCTTGGAGTTCGCCGAGGGAATGGACGCAGCTTTTGGGGCCGAAGGGCAATTGGTCGACCTCTGGCACGACTTCGTCGAAGACGCCACCTTCCCGGAATGGTTCGACTGGCTAGAGGTCGAGGCGGTGGCCGCCCAACTCCAGAGCTATCAACCGCTCCTCGTTCACGGACTGCTCCAGACCCCCGCCTACGCGTCCGCGATCCTCGGAGGCAACGAGAAGAAGGTCGAGGGCCGACTCAAGCGGCAGGAGATCCTCAGACGGGACGAGCCGCCCGCCCCGATATTCTCGCTGCTGCTGGACCAGGTCGCCCTGGAGCGGCCTGTAGGTGACGCGGAGACGATGCGACAGCAGTTGGACCATCTGGAGAACGTGAGCGCCCACCCGAACATCACGGTCCAGGTCGTGCCCTCCGACGGGACTCATGACGGAAACAGCGGAGCATTCGTGTTGGCTACGCTGGCGGACAGAAGCGAGTTTGCGTACTCCGATACCGCGGCTCGGGGATTCACCATGACCGATCCCGACGACATTGCCGCCTTCTCGCGAGTGCTCATCGAGATTCGAGCGCTGGCGCTCCCCGTGAGCCAGTCGCTCGACCTGATCAGAAGGACAAGGGACGAACGATGGAAGACCTGAAATTCCGCAAGTCGAGCTACACGACGTCCAACGGCGGTGATTGCGTGGAGCTTGCTCCGTTTGCTCCGGCTGCTGTCGCCGTGCGGGATTCCAAGGACCCCGGCGGCCCGATGCTGGTTGTGCGCCGGGCGGCCTTGGCGGCCGCTATCGAGGAGGCGGTAGCAGGTCGACGTCCACGGTGAAGTCGTCGCCTGTGGCGAAGTAGCTGGAGTCGTTGAGGGACGGGGAGTAGGTGTCGACGATCATCTTCTTGGCGTCGAGGTCGAACTGCAGCAGGCGAAGGTAGCCGAGGCCGCCTTCCTTCGCGCGCTGGTAGTCGGCGAGGATTTCCGGGACCTTGCGGCCGTTGCCGAGGTCGCGGACCTTGTGGGCGGCACCATGGTTGTGTCCACAGAGGACTGCCTTGACGTTGGCGTAGGGCTTGACGATCTCGTCGAAGATCCGCTGGCCCTGCTGGTCGTAGGTGCCGTCGGTGTTGAGGTAGGCGTGCACGCTGACGATGACGGGCAGGTTGCTGTGCTTGGTTAGGACCTGCTTGGCCCAGGCGAAGTCGTCGTCTCTCATGGCCCAGGTCAGCGACAGCATAAGGACCTTGCGGCCCGCGACATCGACGAGGTCGTAGTGCTGGCGGTTGTTCTTGAAGGACTCGCTGTACACCGGGGAGTCCTTGAAGCGCCACTCGCCGAAGTAGGCGAAGTACTTGTCGCCGACATCGTGATTGCCCTGGACGATGCCGTAGGGGAACTTGCCTTCGTCCAGGGTCCCCATGGCGGCGTCCGCGTTGTTCCACTGGCGGGTCGATGAGGCGTTGTGGACGATGTCGCCGGTGTGGGTGGCGTAGCCGATCTTGCGGGTGGCCGCGTTGTCGACCAGCCAGCGTGTCTGGTTCTTGAAGTGCCGCGGGTGCCTCGCGGAGTAGAACTGGGTGTCGGGCAGCCACGCGATGGCCGCGTCGTAGGTGCTGGGGTCGGGCAGCTCGTTGGTGGACGCCCGCGCCGCGGCGGGTGTGACGAGGGTGAGTCCGGCGGTGAAGACAGCCGTGAACAGACGCTGCGCGCGGGACGGGCACCCCCTCATGCGCCGGCCCTGAAGGTGACCATGAGTTGTTCGGGGCCGTTGACGACGATGGAGTCCAGGAGCTTGGGCGGGCCGTCAAGGGAGATGTGCGGTGACCGGGTGAGCAACTCGCGGTAGAGCAGGCGCAACTCGACCCGGGCGAGCATGCTGCCCAGGCAGAAGTGTTCGCCGAAGCCCAGGGCCAGGTGGCGGTTGGGTTTGCGGCGGACGTCGAAGCGGTCCGGGTCGTCGAACACCGACTCGTCGCGGTTGGCCGACGGGAGCCACATCACGACCTTGTCGCCCGCCGCGATGTCGCGGTCGTGCAGGGTGACCGGGCGGGTTGCGGTGCGCATGATGTGGGTGGCGGTGGACGTCCAGCGCAGCACCTCCTCGACGGCCGGGTGCAGGAGGTCGGGGTCGTCTACCAGCGCCTGCCATTGGTCGGGGTGTTCCAGGAAGGCCAGCATGCCGCCGGAGGCGGCGATGCGGGTGTTCTCGGTGCCGCCGACGAAGAGGTTGTCGCAGTTGAGGATGACGTCCTGGGGGTCGAGCGGGGCGCCGTCGATCTCGGCGGTCGCCAGGACGCTCACCAGGTCGTCGCCCGGTGCGGCGGTTTTGGCCTTGCGCAGATCCTCGAAGTAGCCGAGGAGCTCCAGGTGGGCGATGCGGCGGGTCAGGGCGTCGTCGGCGGCGAAGGCCTGGCTGGTGAGGGTGTAGAGGTGCTCCCAGTCCGATTCGGGGACGCCCATCATCCGGCAGATGACGTACAGGGGGACGCGGGCCGCGATGTCGGTGACGAAGTCGCAGGTCCCGGCCTCCAGGGCGCGGTCCACGACGCCGCGGGCGATGTCGGCCATCTCGGCCTCGAGCGCGCGGACGGAGCGGACCGCGAACCAGCCGTCGACCAGGCCGCGCAGCTGGCGGTGGCGGGGCGGGTCGGTCAGGGCCAGCGTCCGGCCGCCGCCGGGATCGGCGCCGTGCTCGTCGGGGCGCAGCAGGATGCCGTGGGCCGAGCTGAACGTCTCGTGGTCCTGGTAGGCGGACCGGACGTCGGCGTACCGGGTCAGCGCCCAGAAGCCCGGCAGTTCGGTCGGCGCGTGCCAGTGGACGGGGTCGTTGGCCCGCAGCCACGTCCATTGCTCGAAGGGGTCGCCGTGGGAGTAGAGGCCGGGGCGCACCAGGTTGATGGTCGGGGCTTGGGTGGTCATGCGTCCGCGCTCACGGCCGGGACGGGCGCGAAGCCCAGGAGGGTGGAGGCGGCGAGCAGTTCGTTCCAGTGGGAGTCGGAGCCGGGGAATCCGTCGCGCCGCTGGAAGTGGCGGAGCCGTCCGGCCTTCCGCTCGATCTCCAGGTTCGCCGTCCCGGCGATCAGGCCGCGCCAGGTGGCCGCGTCGGCGGCCAGGGTGATCGGCTCGCCGTCCGCCGCGGGCTCCGGACGCAACGCGATCTTCTCTCCGGCGGGGGCGAAGCTCCAGTCGAGCTTCCGGGACGCGCCGTCCGGGCCCTGGACGATGATGCGCAGGGCCTGTCCCGCGAGGGCGGGCCAGCGCTCCACGATCAGCTGGAGGTCGCCGGGGGACAGGGACGTGACCCGGTCGTCGACCTCGCGGACCGCGGCGTCCAGTTCGGGGCTGCCGCCCTTCGGAGCGGGCGGTTCCGTTCGCGGGTCGGTGTGGTCGACCGCCTCGTTCCACGACCGGTCGACCGGGCGGTAGTCCAGCTTGCCGAGGAGGCCGTTGACCTCGTCGCGCAGCGGTCTGGGCAGGAAGCCCGCCGGGATGCGGACGCCGCGGCCGAGCGAGTCGGACGAGACGCGGTCGGTGAGCCAGATCTTCTTGTCGCCGGGGCCGACCCGGGCGTGCTCGACCTGGAAGCACGCCTGGGTGATGCCCGGGACCTGCTCGACGTCCAGGAAGGAGAAGATCCCCTCGGCCGTCTCCTCGGGGGCGGTGACCAGGTCTTCGTAGCGGACGCGGTGGCAGCGCTCGGGGTTCTTCTCCTCGAACGCCGTCATGCGGTCGACGTGCGACTCCCAGTAGGCGCCCGCGGCGGCCACGAGGTTCCCCGGGTACTGCGCGGTGAAGGACTGGTGGCGGGCCGCCAGGCCGCCGCCCAGGCCGAACGGGTGGCTTTCCAGCAGCGAGGCGACCACGTCCATGCAATGGCGGTAGAGGCAGATGAACTTCGCCTCGGGATACAGGTCGGCGAGCAGGTGCGCGTCGGCGGCCGAGTCGGGGGACTTGTCGCACCAGCGCGACTTGCCCGTGTCACGCAGGAACTGGCCGAAGATCGCGTCGATCGGCGTGCGGACCGCCGCCGCCAGGTGCGGCGGCAGGCCGCCGTCCGGGGGGCTCTGCTCCGGGCCGCCGGGTCTTGCCTGGTCCAGGATCCGGGCGGTGCGGAAAAGGTGGCGTCCGGCCAAAGCGACGTCGCTTTCGGGTGGGCAGGCCAATACGGGGTGGCTGTCGAGGATGAACCTGAGCAGGGTCGAGCCCGACCGTGCGGTGGAGAGGACGAAGACCGGCGATTCGCAAACGGGATTCATAGGCTCCTCATTGGATTCAGCGGCCGAGGACGTGGCCGTTGTGGGGTCGGTGAACCGTTTCCTGGTGGGCGAACTGCCGGTGGTAGAGGTCGGCGTAGAGGCCGCCCGTCGCGAGCAGCTTGTCGTGGGTGCCGCGCTCGCGGATCCGGCCGGCCTCGACGACCAGGATCTGGTCCGCCTCGCGGATCGTGGACAGCCGGTGCGCGATCACCAGCGAGGTGCGGCCCGCCAGCGCGGTCTTGAGCGCCCGCTGGATCGACGCCTCCGACTCGGTGTCCAGATGGGCGGTGGCCTCGTCCAGCACCACGACCGGCGGCGCCTTCAGCAGCAGCCGGGCCAGCGCGATCCGCTGCTTCTCGCCGCCGGAGAACCGGTAGCCGCGCTCGCCGACGACGGTGTCGAGACCGTCGGGCAGCGCGTTGATGGTGTCCCAGATCAGCGCGGCCCGGCACGCCTCCATCAGCTCCCGGTCACCGGCGCCGGGACGGCCGTAGGTCAGGTTGGCGCGCAGCGTCTCGTGGAAGAGATGCGCGTCCTGGGTGACCACCCCGATGTTCTGGCGCAGCGAGGCCAGCGTGACGTCGCGGATGTCCTCGCCGCCGATCCGCACGGTGCCCGAGGTCGGGTCGTACAGGCGGGGCACCAGATGGGTGATGGTGGTCTTGCCCGCGCCGGACGGCCCGACCAGGGCGGTGAGCTTCCCGGCCGGGGCGTGGAAGCTCAGCTCGTGCAGGACGCCCGCGTTGCCGCGCGACCGCCCCGGATCGGGCCTGGCGGTCGACTCCAGCGACGCCAGCGACACCTCGTCGGCGCTCGGATAGCGAAACGAGACGAACTCGAACTCGACGTCGGGGACGGCCAGCTTCCCGTTCAGCCCGAGACCGGGCGGCGGGGTCAGGGGACGCGCGGTCGGCCGCTCGGCGATGAGCGGCTTGAGGTCGAGCACCTCGAAGACCCGGTCGAAGCTCACCAGCGCGACCATCGCCGACGACTGCATGGTGGACAGCTGGTTGATGGGGCCGTACAGCCGCAGCAGCAGCGCGACCATCGCCACCAGCGTGCCGAACTCCAGCCTCCGGTCGACGGCGAGGGCGCCGCCGAACCCGTAGACGAGCGCGGTGGTGCACGAGGTCAGCAGCATGACCACGATCGGCAGCATCCGGTTCCAGACGACCATCCTGGCGGCGACGTCGCGGACCTGGGCGGCCCGGTCGGTGAACAGCCGCTGCTCCTCGGAAGGATCGCCGTAGAGCTTGCTGAGCATCGCGCCGGAGACGTTGAAGCGCTCGGTCATCATCGAGCTCATCTCGGCCTCGTGCTCCATCGTCTGCCGGGCCAGCCGCTGCATCCGGCGGCCGATGAGCCGGGCGGGGATCAGGAAGATCGGGACCATGATCAGCGCGGCCACGGTGATGTGCCACGACAGGTAGAACATGGCGGCCAGCACCAGGACCAGGGTGAGCAGCGCCGAGACCGCCTGGGTCAGCAGCGTGGTCACCGCCTGCCGGGCGCCGGTCACGTCGGAGTTGAGCCGGCTGATCAGCTTGCCGGTCTGCGCGCGGGTGAAGAACGCCAGCGGCTGCCGCTGCACATGGGCGAACACCTCGGTGCGCAGCTCGTAGACGACCCCCTCGCCGATCTTGCCCGACCACCGGTTCTGGAGAAAGACCGCACCGGCGTCCAGCACCGCCAGCCCCGCCAGGCCCAGGCTCAGGCCCACGACCACGCCGAGCCTGCGGGGCAGGATGCCGTGGTCGATGATCAGCTTGAGGAACAGCGGGTTGGCGGCGGCGATGCACGCGCTGAGCACGGTGAACGTCAGCAGCAGGACGATCTGCCCCCGGTACGGCCGCGCGTACGGCATGATCCGCCGGACCGTGCGCCGGTCGACCTTGCGCTCCTTGGCCGTCTCGTCGCGCGGGCCGGGCCGGAACGCGCCCGCGGGCGGGCCGCTGAACGCGGTCATGCGTCCCGGCCGCGCCGCAGCGGCGACTGCTCTCCGGCGGGCCCGCCGACGGTGTGCAGGAGCCCGCCGTCCCGGTGCCTGTTCAGGAACTCGACGATGGCCGCGTTGACAGCCTCGGGCCGTTCGAGGTAACCGAGGTGCCCGGTGTCGGGAATCGTCACCAGCTCGCAGCCCGGGACGGCGTCCACGACCTCGGCGACCAGGTGCGGCGGGCAGACGCGGTCGTCGGCGAACGCGACGGCGCGGCACGGGACGTCCACCCCGCGCAGCGCCGCGCGCCGGTCGCCGAGCGCCGCGACGGCCCCGAGCTGACCGCCCGCCCCGCGGCCGCCGGTGAGCTCGAAGAGCTCCAGCCAGCGCGCGGCCGAGGCGTCGTCGTCCAGCGTCGCGGGGGAGAGCATCTCCAGCACCGTTCTGGCGGCCAGGTACCGGGGCGGCAGCGTGATGCCGCTCTCGCGCAGCACCCGGTCGGCTTCGGTCTGGGCCCGGCGCAGGACGTCCGAGCGCGCCCGCGTCGCCAGCAGCACCGCCGAGCGCACCAGCTCCGGCCGGGCCAGCGCCAGCTCCTGCGCGATCATCGACCCCATCGAGGCGCCGACGAGATGGCACGGCCCCAGGCCCAGCGTCTCGATCAGGCCCGCGGTGTCGGTGACCATCATGGCGAGGGAATAGTCGCCCGCCGGGGAGTCCGAGGGCGGCACGCCGCGGTTGTCGAAGGTGATCGTCTCGAATCCCGCGTCGTTCAGCGCCGGGGTCTGGTGCATGGTCCATACCCGGCCCGCCGCGGACGATCCCATGATCATGACGACCGGTTCGCCCCGGCCCGATCTCCGGTACGAGAGCCGGATGCCATTGGTTTCCACAAAAGCCATGAACCGCTTGCCATTTCCCGGTCGATGAGGTTGAACTCTGGGAGGTGGTCCGCCCGCCAAGGAAAGGAGTAGAAAGGAGGCGGAGCGCTCACTATGACATCATGGTCGCCGGTCGGCGTCGATGTTCAACTGTCGCACCGGAACAGTTGAACACCACTGCGTTCCCGCGAAACCTCGGAGTATGGTGCGAACGATTTCCCGTTCTCTGGAGGTAGGTCGCCGATGGCCGAAGAGCAGTTGTTCCTGAAGTCGAAGGTCATTGTCGAGCCACTGCAGGACAGATTCTTCACCTGGCCGCACACGCTCGCGCCGATCCAGTCGGCGATGAACCTGGCCTTCCTCCAGGTGCCGCTTCTGGAGTCGTACCTGCAGTCGCCGCAGGTGCACGTCGCGGCCAGCAACAACCCCGATCTGCGCGGCGGCTACTTCATCAACATCCCCGAGTCGCGCGTCGACGAGGTGCGCGACCTGCTGGCCGCGATCAAGCGGGACCGGGCGCACATCCTGCGGTTCGCCGAGGCGATCGCCGAGGGCCAGGAGCTGCTGCGGGCCAACGCGACCGGCTTCGACCTCACCCCGCTGTACCCCAAGCTGCCCAAGGAGCTCGGCGGCCTGGTCGAGCTGGCCTACGACACCGACAACCAGGCGCAGATGCGCTTCATGGAGCCCCTGGTCTACACCAGCGACCTGTACCAGGAGTCGCGCCAGTCGGTGCAGCTGTCGTTCGAGACCGGCATCGAGCGCCCGTTCATCCTCAGCACGCCGCGGCTGACCTCGCCGGACGTCCTGGAGCTCGACATCCCGTTCCGCCACCCCGGCCTCGGCGAGCTGTTCAAGGCCCGGGTCCAGGGCACCACGCTGGCCCACCTGCGCGAGGCGCTGGAACTGGACGACGCGCAGGCCAAGCAGCTGGCCGGGATGCTCAGCGACCGGCCCAGCCTCAACCCCGACCGGCACATCGACGCCGGCGGGCGCATCCGGTACTTCGGCCACGCCTGCCTGGTGCTGCAGACGCCGCAGGCCGCCATCGTCACCGACCCGTTCATCAGCGCCGACAGCACCGCCGGTGACCGCTACACCCTCGACGACCTGCCCGACTACATCGACCTGGTGCTCATCACGCACGGCCACCAGGACCACATCGTGCTGGAGACGCTGCTCCAACTGCGCAACCGCGTCGGCGCGATCGTGGTTCCGCGCTCCTCGCGCGGCAACCTCGTCGACCCGTCGATGGCGCTGATGCTCAAGCACCAGGGCTTCCCCGTCATCGAGGTCGACGACTTCGACGAGGTCGAGTTCCCCGGCGGCAAGGTCACCGCCACCCCGTTCCTGGGCGAGCACTGCGACCTGGACATCCGCGGCAAGTCGACCTTCTGGGCCGAGCTGGCCGGCAAGAAGATTTTCATCGGCGCCGACTCGTCGGGCATCGACCCCGCCCTGTACCGCTACGTCAAACAGCACCTGGGCACCGCCGACATCGCCTTCCTCGGCATGGAGTGCGACGGCGCGCCGCTGACCTGGCTCTACCAGGCGCTGCTGACCGTCCCGGTCACCAAGAAGATGAGCGACTCGCGCAAGCTGTCGGGCTCCAACGCCGAGCAGGCCGCCGCCATCATGACCGAGCTCGGCGCCGGAGAGGCCTACGTCTACGCGATGGGCGAGGAGCCGTGGCTCGGCCACGTCATGGCCACCACCTACAACGAGGACACCTACCAGATCAAACAGATCGAGGAGTTCATGACCTGGTGCAAGGAGCGCGGGATTCCCGCCGGGCACCTCTACGGTCAGCAGGAATGGCGCTGGTGACCCCGCGCGCCTGACGCCCGTGGCGGGCGGGGAGCACTCCCCGCCCGCCACGGGCGCTGCGCGTTTCCCGTCTCCGTGAAGGCCGTACCCCCGGTCGGACTCGAACCGACAACTGGTCCCTTTTAAGGGGACTGCCTCTACCGTTTGGGCCAAGGGGGTGTGTCGGCCCGATTTAAGCGCCCGAACCGGCGGGACGTCCATCTGTTCAATGGCAGCCGCACGGTCGTCGCAGAAATTCCGCAAGGCATTCCCATGAATGGCGAGGTCGGCTGATGGAATGGACCCTGAGTGACCTGGAGCGGCTGGCCGGGGCGCGGACCGACACCGCCGCTCCCGCCCCCGGCGAGGACGCCGCGACCGCGCCGGGCGACGGCCGCCCGGACACCGCGACCAAGATCCTCGGACGGGTCTGGAGCGTCCCGGTGGGCCTCGCGCCACCCCCGGGACTTCCCTTCGGGCACGAGTCGGGCGAGCTGGGCATCGTGCGCGGCGCCGCGGCGGCGGGCGTCCCTGCCGTGGTCGGCGCGGCGTCCGGCCGGTCGGTCGAGGAGCTGGCCGCCGGGGGAGAGGCCGGGCTCTGGCTCCGGATCGACGACCCCGGCGACCTCGATCTCGACCTCGACCTCGATCTGGTCCGGCGGGCGGAGGAGGCGGGCGTCGAGGCGCTCGTCCTGGACGCGCCGCGCTTCGAGCGCCTGCGCCTGCTGACGACCCTGCCGATCGTGGTGAGCGGCCTCACGACCGCCGCGCGGGCGCGGCGCGCGGCCGACGCGGGCGCCGACGCGCTCGTCCTCTCCCGCGACCTGGACCCCGAGGTGATGGCGGCGGTGGCCGGACGCCTGCCCGTCCTGCTCGGCGGCGGGGTGCGCCATGGCCGCGACGTGCTCGCGGCGCTCGCGCTCGGCGCCGACGCGGTGCTGGTCGGACGCCCCGTCCTGCACGGCCTGACCGTCGGCGGCGGCGCGGGAGTCGAGCAGGTGGCGGCGATCCTGCGCGACGAACTCGCCGAGGCCATGGCGGCCGCCGGAATCGGGGCGGTGACCGACATCGCGACCCGGCCCACGGCCGGTCTCCGCCGCACCGACCTGCACGCCAGCGTCGCCGACCCGATGATGGACACGATGAACTTCCTCAACGAGGTGACGCTGCGCTACCCCGAGGCCGTCTCCTTCGCCCCGGGAAGGCCGTACGACGGGTTCTTCGACACCGAGCAGATCTTCACCCACGTCCGCCGCTACCTCGACCACCTCGCCGCCCAGGGGCGATCACCGGCGCAGGTGCGCGAGGCGCTGTTCCAGTACGGGCCGTCGGCGGGACTGATCCGCGACCTGATCGCCGACTCGCTGCGCGCCGACGAGGGCATCGACGTCGCGCCGGAGTCGATCGTGGTCACCGTCGGCTGCCAGGAGGCGATGTTCCTGGCGCTGCGCGCGCTCATCTCCGGACCCCGCGACGTGGTGATGGTCTCCAGCCCCTGCTACGTGGGCATCGTCGGGGCGGCCCGGCTGCTGGACGCCGAGGTGGCCGTCGTCGAGGAGGGCCCGGACGGCCTGTCCTGCGCCGACCTGGAGGCCGCGATCCTGGCCGAGCGGGCGCGGGGACGCCGCCCGCGCGCGGTCTACGTGGTCCCCGACCACTCCAACCCGTCCGGCGTCACGCTCCCGGCCCCGGCCCGGCACGAGCTGCTCGACCTGGCCGAGCGGCTCGACGTGCTGATCCTGGAGGACAGCCCTTACCGGCTTGTCAGCCCCGGCCCGCAGGCGCCGACGCTCAAGTCGCTCGACCGTCATCACCGCGTCGTCCACCTGGGTTCCTACGCCAAGACCCTCTTCCCCGGCGCGCGGGTCGGCTACGCGGTGGCCGACCAGCCGGTGCTTCGGGACGACGGCACGTCGGGCCTGCTGGCCGACGAGCTGGCGAAGATCAAGAGCATGGTCACGGTGAACACCTCGGCGCTCAGCCAGGCGGCGGTCGCGGGCGCGCTGCTGGAGTCCGGCGGGCGCGTCTCGGAGCTGGCCGCCGACACCGCCGCCCACTACGGCGACACCATGCGCTACATCCTGGACGGCCTGGAGCGCGAGTTCCCACCCGAACTGGGGGTGAGCTGGAACTCCCCGACCGGCGGGTTCTTCCTGACCCTCCAGGTCCCCTTCGCCGCCGACAACGCCGCCCTGATCCGGTCGGCCCAGGACTTCGGCGTGATCTGGACGCCGATGTCCTACTTCCACCCGCACGGCGGCGGCGACCGCACGATCAGGCTCTCGACCAGCTACGTCACCCGCGCCCAGGTGGACGAGGGCCTCGCCCGCCTGGCCGCCTTCGTCCGGGCCGAGTCTCAGCCCACCGACAGGTAGGCGCGGGCGCGGAACTGTCCCAGGTCGGCGGTCACCCGGAGGCGGTCGGGTCGGGCGGGAGGGTCCGTCGCGTCCGGCAGATGCCGGACGAGCAGGCGGCCCACGCCGTCGAGCAGGCCGTCGAACTCGGCCTCCGCCACCAGATGGTTGACGTCGACCAGGTAGTCCTCCACCGCCATTCCCGCCCCGAGGACCGAAAGGACCGCGCGGCCGTGCCCGCCCCCGGGGAGGTCGATCTCGTGCGCGAATGGGACCGGGACGCCGAGCGGCCCCCGGAACGGCCGCAGCAGCCGCCGCAACGTCCGAAGGTCGGCCAGCGGTCCGGGGCCGTACCAGGCCACGCTCCCACCGGGAGACAGATGCCGCCTGGGAAAACGCTCCGCGAGGTTCGCCGGGTCACCGGCCAGGAAGATCGTCCGGGTGAAGGCGCCGTACCAGGCCGCGCGCCGGTCCCCGGCGGTCGCGCGGGCGAACCCCGCCGCCGCGCCCGCGAACGTCGCGGGGTCGAAGTCCCGCAGCACCGCGACGGCTCCGTAGTCCCCGGCCGGACGCGACCCGGCGCGCGCGACCCGCGCCTCGAAGTGCGCGCGCAGGACGTCCTGGGAGAACCTCACAGGGCGATCAGCCGCGCGACCCGCGCGGCCAGGTCCGACGGCGGCCGGTCGGCGGCCACCCGGTGCACGCGGACGGTGTCGAACACCGCCAGCGCCCGGTCGTAGCCGTCGCCGACCCGCGACAGCAGTTCGGCGCGCTCGTGCGGTTCGAGGTGGCGGCCCCGGGCCTTCACCCGGCCGAGCGCGGTCTCCACGTCGAGGTCGAGCACCACCGCGACGTCCGGCGCGGCGACGCCGAACCGGGCGGACAGCTCGGCGGCGCGCCGGGCGTCGGGCAGCCCCAGCAGGCCGACGAGCTCGGCGCCCAGCGTTTCGAGCCTGACGGCGCGCCCGTCCCGCCGGGCGCCCAGCACCGCGCACCAGTCCCGCGCGGCCGCGACGGCGGCCGGGGGCAGGCCCGCGAGCTGCTCGCGCAGGACCTCGCGGCGGCCGGGCCCGCCGACCCGCTCGATCCCGTCCCGGTACAGGGGCACGTAGGCCAGCGCGTCCAGGACGGGATGGCGTTCGCTGATGACGACCCGGGCCGCCAGCTCCCGGGTGAAGAAGCGCTCCGCGACCCCGTAGGTGCACATCTGGAGGTACAGGACGGCGAGCTTCAGGTCGGGGCTGCCCAGCCGGTCCGCCTCCTTCGACAGCGTGTCGAGATGCCGGGACAGCTCCCGCAGCGGCCCGTCGGGGTGCTCGTGGGCGCGCAGGCTCGACAGGACCACGGCGCGCCCGCCCGTCCCCGCCCGCTCCGCCAGCAGCCGCGCCAGCGTGCTCTTCCCCGACCCGTCGATCCCCAGCAGCGCGACCCGCCGCGCGCCCGTCACGCCTCCGCCCCGCGGGCGTCCTCGATGGCGATCAGCCGCATCGTCGTGGCGACCAGCCGGTGCAGGAACGGCAGCTCCCGGTGGGTGTGCACCATCAGGTACAGCTGGAGCCGGGTGACGGCGAAGTCCCACAGCGCCAGCCGGTGCCCCTCGCGCCAGACGGCCGCGTCGATCGTCTCGTCCACCGCCCGCCGGTGCTGGTCGAGATGGCCGGTGACGTCCGGGGCGGTGACGTCCGGAGGCAGGACGAAGGCCAGGAACTCGGCCACGTCCCGCTGCGGGACGTGCAGCGTGGCCAGCTCCCAGTCGTAGGCGACCAGGCTCAGGTCGGCGGCGCGCAGGGCCACGTTGCGCGGGTTGAAGTCGTTGTGCGCCAGCGTGCGCGGCATGGCCTCGAGCCGGGCCCACCACTCGGGGATCGTCTCGACGATCTCCTGGAGACGGCACGCGCCCGCCTCGTCCAGCAGGCCCGGGTGCTCGGCGGCGGCATGCTCGACCAGGGCCGACCACAGCTCCCGCATGGCCGTCATGCGCTCGGCGCTCTGCGGCTCGCCCAGCCAGCCCTCGGCCCGCAGCGCGTCCGCGCGGCCCAGCCAGGCCGCGTGGACGCCCGCGATGCCGCGCACGGCCGCGGCGATGTGCGGCGCCCGCCACCGCTCCGGCGTCGCGCCGGTGTCCTTGAGGATCACGTTGGGGCCGAGCCGCTCCATCGCGATCACGTACGCCTCGCGGGCCGGGTCCTCGTAGGTCCCGTAGGTCTTGGGCAGGACGGCGCGCAGCGCGGGCTCGTCCGAGCGGTACACCGCCGGTTCGCGGGTGTGCAGGCCGCGGAACCCGGTCCAGTCGCGCCAGCGGGGATAGACCTCGGCCAGGCGGCCGCCGCACAGCGAGGCCAGCTTGGCCGCCTCGATGATCACCTCCCGGTCGAGCGGCTTGGCCTTGACGACCACGTCGGTCTGCTTGGGATCCTCCCCCTCGCGCCGCACCCACGTGAGGCGCAGCGGCAGGACGCCGATCGTCTTGCGCCGCTCGCCGCGCGCGGTCAGCTCGGTGACCAGGCTCGACCCGGGGTCGTCGGCGATCGGGACGGCCTCGGTGACGCGCAGGCCGGGCGCGTCGAGCGCCTCGGCCAGCATCGGCTGGAGCAGCGGCGCGCCCAGATCGGCCGGACGCAGCCAGTCGACCCGGCGCCGCCGGCCGAGCCGCTCGTGCGCGTCGGCGAACTGGCCCCCGGCCACGGCCGCGAACGTCGAGACGTCCAGGGCGAGCGCGAACCCGCAGATGATCTCCGCGAGCCGTCCGGCGGTGCCGTCGCCCGAACAGCCCAGCGAGGCCAGGTAGTCGCGCTGCCGCGGCAGCCCCGTGCCGCCGCCCACCGCGCCGGTGACCAGGCTCGGCAGGACGAGCGTCGCGCGCAGGTCGCCGCCCTCGGCGTCCACGGAGAACATCGCGGCCCCCGACTCGTACACGCTGGCGATGTCCTGCCCGGTCGCGACGAAGATGGCCGCGATGACGTTGGCGGCGTCGATGTCGTGCCCCGGCATCCCCGCCTGCTGCGCCGCCACCACCGTGATCCGGTACAGCCGGTCGACCGCCTCGGGGGTGGTCTTCAGCACCCGCCGGACCGTCGCGCGGTCCAGCACGCACTCGGCCATCACCCGGGTGCCGCGCCCCTTGATCATGTTGAGATGGCTGAACTTCTTGTCGCCGCTGAGGTTGGCCTCCACCGCGAACCAGGTCGGCACCAGGTCCGGCGTCGCCGAGAGCCGGTCGTGGATCCAGCGGCACGCCTGCCAGGTCGCCGCGGTCGTCATGTTCTGGCCGCTGGCGTCGCCGGTCTCGTAGACGAAGCGCAGATGGACGGCCCGCCCGAGCTGCACCGGGTCGAGCTCCACCAGCCGCGAGTGCGCCGAGACCGTGGCGACCTCGCGGTCGAGCTCGGCCTTGCGGCCGACGACCCAGCGCGCGAACTCCGCCGCCGTGCCCAGCCCGTCGAACTCGAACACCGGCACCCGCGTCATCCGCTGCGAGACGACATGGGTCGTCGTCCCGCCCGCCAGGGTGATCGCCTTGGCCCCCCGCGCCACCGAGGCGACCATCGCGCCCTCGGTGGTCGCCAGCGGCGCCGTGACCAGCCCCCGGACGTCCCGTCCGTTGATCAGCAGCGGCCCCGCGAGCCCGACCGGGATCTCGATCCCGCCGACCAGGTTCTCCACGTTCCCCGGCAGCGAGCGCGGATCGATCGACGTGCGCTCCAGCGACGGCAGCGGCACGCCCGAGGCGCCGCGCAGCCACTCCAGCCTGGCCCGCCTGGCCCGCTCGGTGTACTCGCCGCGTCCCGGCATGACCGGGTACGAGCCGTCGAACGACTCAGCCATGGTCGGCACCCGCTCCGGCGGCCAGCCGGGTCCAGACGGCGGCGTCGCCCTGGAACACCCGGTCCTTGACGCGCGGGGGCCGATCGCCCGCCTCGACCCGCCTGCGCCACTCGCGGTGGAAACCCTCCGGAGCGACCGGTCTCACCAGCGGCGCCGCGAGGGCTCCCGACCGGCGGGCGGCGCCGTAGGCGGGGTCCTGGACGGCCAGCGCCGCGTCGAGGACGTCGCCGAACGCGCGCGGCTCCGGCGGCGCGGCCTCGAACGCGACGGCCGCCTCGTGCCCCGGCGTCCCGTCGTCGTCCGGCCGCGCGCGGTAGGCCAGATTGTGGATCGCGGCGCCGGTCCGGGCCGCCGCCTCGTCCATCGCCCGCAGCACCTGCGACTCGCGCAGCCGCTCGCCCGCCGCCGACACCACGCCCGCGCGGCAGGAGTACTCCACGACGGGCGTCCCGGCCACCGCGCCGGTCACCCGGACGATGTCGCGGACCGCGCACCGGTACAGGCCGCCGAGGTGGGAGAGGATCACGTGGTACTCGCGTCCCTCTTCCAGCTCCTCCGCCGCCACCGTGGCGCTCCACGGCGTGATCTCCTCGTCGGCCGGGACGAACTCGTAGAAGCAGCTCGTCACGGCCAGCGGGCCGCCCGCGGGCCGGTCGTCCACGGGAATGGCCAGCGGCCCCTCCGACGACCCGATCGGCGCCGGGCGGATCGCCACGCCCTCCCCGTAGTCCTCGCGCAGGCGCGGCAGGTAGAGCCGCGCGACATAGGTGTTCCAGGTCAGCAACAGCTCCAGGCGCGGCCACAGGTCGGCCGGGCGCGGGCCGCCGTGCCGGGCCGCCAGGCGCTCCAGCGCACCGGCGCGCTCGGGATTCGGGGGCCGCGACGGGACGCCGCCCACCGTCCCGTCCCTGATCTCCCGGACCAGGCGGGGCCACCACTCGCGGAGCTGGTGGGGGAGCGCGGCGGCGATGGCGGGGTTCACCGCGATGACACCGCGCACGTCGTGCTCGGCCGCGAGCCTGACCCGATGGTAGGTGCGCTCCCAGGGGCCGGAGTCGCCGATCCCGTCCGGCAGGCGGCTCCACGGCGCCCGGTTGCCGAGCCCGACCGCGAGGTCCTCCCCGACCTTCCCGTAGTCGAGCTGGCTCGGGCCCAGATGGGGACGGCCGCCGCTGGTCGTCCCGGTCGGGGAGTGCGGGTCCTGCCACAGGTTGAGCACGGCGTCCTCGCGCTCGGGCAGGCCCGGGTGGTGCTCCACCAGCCGCCCGAACCCCGCGAAGTAGAAGGGCAGGAAGCAGCGGCGCAGGAAGCCGCCGGTCACCGGGATCGTCTTCTCCTCCCCGGTGGTGCCGCTGCTGGCGAAGAACGCGACGGGCTCCTCGGCGGTCAGCACACCCTTCTCGCCCGCGTGGACGCGGTCGAGCCACGGCCCGAACTCCTCGTGGCCCCGGATCGGGACCGCCCGGCGGTAGCCGTCCGCGTCGCGCACCGAGGCCAGCCCGTGCTCGCGGCCGAACGCCGTGTCGGCGTGCTCGGCGAGGATCTCGCGCAGCACCGCGTCCTGGGCCATACGGGGGGATCCGAGGGAGTCGAGGAACGCGCCGCTCTCCCGGCGCACCCTGCGGCGGTAGGCCGCCGCGCGCTCTTGAGTTGTCATCGCTTCTCCTAGGGGTCGATCACAGGAAGACCGCGTCCAGCAGCGTCCGCGACACCGGACGGGAGCGCCGGGCGAACAGGCCGTCGGTGAGCCGGTAGGGGTCGACCCACCCCGAAGGCCGCAGGCAACCGGCCGCGCTCGCCTCGGGCGGGCCGTCGCCGCGCGCCTCGCCCAGCATCCGCTCGGCGCGCCCCAGCGCCCGGCGCAGCAGGTCGGGCCGGAACGTCTCGCCCGACGTCCGCTTCAGCATCGCGATGAAGTACAGCCGCATCCCGAGGCGGTAGGCGTCGGGACCGGCCTCCGCGCGGCACAGGCGCGCGAGCCGGTCGATGGTGACCTCGTCCCACCCGCCGTGGCGGCTCGTCCGGACGAGCCCGCCCAGCGGCACCCGGCCCAGCGGGAGGCGCTCCACCCGCGCCCCCAGCGCGCCGACCACCCGCGCGAGCAGGGCGTAGTCGTGCGCCAGGTCGTCGTCGTAGACGAACAGGACCCGCCGCCGCGGCGTCAGGCGCGGGAGCAGGTCCCGCAGGATCACCAGCAGGTAGTTGGCGTGCCCGTCGGTGCCGACGACCTTGCGCAGCGGCATGCCCCAGCGCGTGCCGTCCAGATAGACGGGACCGCCGTGGCGGCGGTGGTCGACGCACAGCCGCAGCCGCGCCAGCCGCTCGACCGTCTCGCCGACCGGCAGCGCCACCGGCCGGTCCCGCAGCAGCCCCGGATCGTGGACGCCGAGCAGATCGAGATGCCGCTTCCAGTGCAGCGTCATCCGCCGCGTGGCCGGATGCACCCACCCCTCGCCGTCCACCCGGGCGGCGTAGTGACGCAGCGCATCCAGCGGCCTGGCGTCGCCCGAGGCGTGGAACCGCACATAGAGGCGGCCGAGGTCGTCCGGATGGACGGCGCCGAAGTCCAGGCCCGCGTGACGGCGGTCGAGGTAGTCCCAGAACTGAATGGTCTGCCCTGTCAGATTGGGCGTGCGCGGTCCCCACACATACTCGGGATCGCCAATCAGACCGGTTGCCCGGAAAAGGGCGTCCAGCCAAAGGAATCCTTTCACGTGCGTGGGCAGAAGGGGCTTGGTGGCCGTTATCGAGACCGGCACGAGAAGCGGGCGCGCCGCTGTTATCGGCGCTGAACCCCGTTGTTCCATCGCTACGGACTCACCCGTTCGGTTCGGCGGGGCTGTGCGACGACCCTGCGGATCCTTCTCGGCTCCGCGAGCAGCGTCAAGGGTGCGCACGAGGTGTTCAAGCGTCGCCGAATCCCAGTTGGACGGTCACGCCGTGTTTGCCGTTGACTACCTCCACGAAAGTGCTGTCCGAGGAGGTGCGCATGGAAATCCGGGCGATCGATCACATCGAACTGTTCGTGGAAGACGCCGAAGAACCGGCCGCCCATCTGCGCGACGGCTTCGGTTTCGCGCTCGCCGGTCGCGGCGGAGCCGGAACCGGGCTGCGCGGATGCGAGTCGGTCTTATTACGCCAGGGCGGGATCACCCTTCTGCTGACCGCCGCCACCAGCGCGGACCACCGGGCCGCCGAATACGTCCGGCAGCACGGCGACGGGGTGGGCGTCATCGGCCTCCTGGTCGACGACGCGCAGGCCGCCTTCGCCGAGGCCGTGGAGCGCGGGGCCGTCCCGGTCGCCCCGCCCGAGACGGTCGGGCCCGACGGCGCCCGGGTCGTGTTCGCCTCGGTCGAGGGGTTCGGCGACGTCGAGCACCGCTTCGTCTCCCGCGAGAACCGCGCGGGCCCCTTCGCCCCCTTCATCGAGGAGACCGGCTGCGGCCGGGGCGGCGGCGGCCTGCTCAAGACCGTCGACCATTTCGCGATCTGCGTTCCCGCCGGAACCCTCGACGCGACCGTGCACCACTACCGTGAGGTCTTCGGCCTGAGCCAGACCTTCGAGGAGCGGATCGTGGTCGGCGGCCAGGCCATGGACTCCAAGGTCGTCCAGAGCGCCTCGGAGCGCTTCACCCTCACCGTCATCGAGCCCGACACCAGCCGCGACCCCGGCCAGATCGACGCGTTCCTGGCCGCGCACGACGGCGCCGGAGTGCAGCACGTGGCGTTCCTCACCGACGACATCACCACCGCCGTGCGCACGGGCGGCGAGCGGGGCGTGCGGTTCCTGTCCACCCCCGAGAGCTACTACGACATGCTGACGCCGCGCCTGGGCCAGGTCGGCGTCCCGGTGGACGAGCTGCGCGAGCTCAACATCCTGGCCGACCGCGACCACGCGGGCGTCATGCTCCAGATCTTCACCGAGTCGCGGCACCCGAGGGGCACGCTCTTCTACGAGCTCATCGACCGGCGCGGCGCCCGGACGTTCGGCAGCAACAACATCCAGGCCCTCTACGAGGCCGTCGCCCGTCAGCAGGCGGCCCGGCCGGCCGGGCTCGACTGACCGAGGGCAGGGACCGCGATGCGACTGACGCTGGGCGACTTCGCCCGGTCGGCCCGGGGCCGCCTCGATCCGGCGGTCTGGGACTTCTTCGAAGGCGGGGCGGGTGAGGAGCGCACCCTCGCCGCCAACCTCGACGCGTTCGACCGGCAGTGGCTGCGGCCCTCGGTCCTGCGCGGGGCGTCCAGCCCGGAGACCGCCGTCACGATCCTGGGACGCACCTGGGACGCGCCCGTCGCGATCGCCCCGATCGCCTTCCAGACCCTCGCGCACCCGATGGGCGAGGTCGCCACGGTCCAGGGCACCGCGGCCGCGGCCAGGGTCCCGGTCGTGGTCAGCACGTTCTCCGGCCGCACGATCGAGGAGGTCGCCGACGGCGCCGGCCTCCCGCTCTGGCTCCAGGTGTACTGCCTGCGCGACCGCGCGGTGACGCGGAGCCTGGTCGAACGCGCCCGGGACGCGGGCTACGAGGCGCTCGTCCTCACCGTCGACGCCCCGCATCTGGGGCGCAGGCTGCGCGACGTCCGCAACGGCTTCCGCCTTCCCGAAGGGATCGTCCCCGCCAACCTGGCCGGGGACGACCGCTTCGCCGAGCCCGCCGCGCACGCCAGAACCGAGTTCGACCCGGACCTGGACTGGTCGGCGGTCGACTGGCTGCGCTCGATCAGCTCACTGCCGGTCCTGGTGAAGGGCATCCTCACCGGCTCCGACGCCCGGCTCGCGGCCGGCGCGGGCGTGGACGGCATCGTGGTGTCCAACCACGGCGGCCGCCAGCTCGACGGCGTCCCGGCCAGCCTCGACGTCCTGCCGGAGATCGCCGCCGCGGTGGCCGGGCGGCTGCCGATCCTGCTGGACGGCGGGGTGCGCCGGGGCCGCGACGTCCTGGCCGCGCTGGCCCTCGGCGCCGACGCCGTCCTGCTCGGGCGTCCCGTCCTGCACGGCCTGGCGGTCGGCGCGGCCGAGGGCGTCACCGACGTCCTGCGCGTGCTGCTCGGCGAGCTGACCGACGCCATGTCCCTGGCCGGGGTCAGGAAGCTCGCCGACATCACCCCCGATCTCGTCGGCCGCTAGACCAGGTCAGCCGCCGACGCCGAAGTCCTTGGCGATCCCGGCCAGGCCGGAGGCGTAGCCCTGGCCGACCGCGCGGAACTTCCAGTCGCTGCCGTGCCGGTACAGCTCGCCGAAGATCATGGCGGTCTCGGTGGAGGCGTCCTCGGACAGGTCGTAGCGGGCCAGTTCGGTGCCGCCGTTCTGGTCGGCGACGCGGATGAAGGCATTGCGGACCTGCCCGAAGTTCTGGCCGCGCTTGAGGCCCTCGTAGACCGAGACCGGGAAAACGATCTTGTCGGCCTCGGCGGGGACCGCGCCGAGGTTCACCTTGATCTGCTCGTCGTCCCCCTCGCCCGCGCCGGTGAGGTTGTCGCCGGTGTGCTCGACGGCGCCGTCCGGGCTGCGCAGGTTGCCGTAGTAGACGAAGTGCTGCTTGGTGAGCACCTTGCCCTCGGCGTTGACGACCAGCGCGCTGGCGTCGAGGTCGAACTCGGCGCCGGTGGTGGTGCGGACGTCCCAGCCCAGGCCCACGATCACGGCACTGAGGCCCGGGGCCTCCTTGGTGAGCGAGATGTTCCCGCCCTTGGTCAGGCTGACTCCCATGACATGTCTCCCGTTCGCGTAGGTGTGCCCGCCCACCCTTTCAGGCATCGGGGGCCGCGTGGACGCGGTGGCCCTCCACGTAGGTGAGGGCCACGCGGGTTTCGGCGATGGCGTGCGCGGGGCCGTCGAAGGGGTCGCGGTCCAGCACGACGAGGTCGGCGCGGTGGCCGGTGCGCAGCGTCCCGGTGTCGTCGAGGTGGTTCACGTAGGCGGCGCCCGCCGTGTAGGCGTGCAGGGCGGTGGCGAGGTCGAGGGCCTGGCCGGGGAGGAAGGGCTTCTCGGCGGCGTCCGGCAGGACGCGGTTGACCGCGACATGGACGCCCTGGAGCGGGTCGGGGCTGCTGACCGGCCAGTCGCTGCCCGCCGCGAGGCGAGCGCCGGCGCGATGGAGATCGCCGAAGGGGTACTGCCAGGCGGCGCGTTCGGGGCCGAGGAAGGGGATGGTCAACTCGTCCATCTGCGGCTCGTGCGCGGCCCACAGCGGCTGGATGTTCGCGGTGGCGCCGAGCGCACGGAAGCGGGGGACGTCGGCGGGGTGGACGACCTGGAGATGCGCCAGGTGCGGGCGAGTATCCAGGGGGCCGTTGGCGCCGCGCGCCGCCTGGACCGCGTCCAGCGCCTCGCGGACGGCGCGGTCGCCCAGCGCGTGGAAATGGGTCTGGAAGCCGAGCGCGTCCAGGGCGGTGACGTACTCCTTGAGCGCCTCGGGATCGACGAAGCTGATCCCGGAGTTGGCGGTCGCGTGGCCGCAGGCGTCCAGGTACGGGGCGGTCATCGCGGCGGTGAAGTTCTCCGCCACGCCGTCCTGCATGAACTTCACGGTGCGGCAGCGCAGCCGTCCCGCGGTGAGGCGCTCGCGGCGTTCGCGCAGGCGGTCGATCTGCTCGGCGCCCCGGCCCCGCGCCCACCACAGCGCACCGGCCACCCGCGCGGTCAGCGTGCCGTCGAGCGCGGCGGTCAGGTAGGCGTCCGACACGTCGGGATAGCCGTCGGACCCGTCGAGCAGGGCGTCCTGCCAGGCCGTGACGCCCAGGCCGTGCAGCAGCCGTTGGGCCCGCAGCAGCCCGGCCAGGCGCTCCGCGGCGGTCACCTCCGGCAGGTGGACGGCCACCAGCGCCATCGCCCCCTCCTGGAGCATGCCGCTCGGGACGCCGTCCGCGTCGCGCTCGATCCTGCCGTCGGGAGGGTCCGGCGTTCCGGCGGTGATCCCGGCGAGCTCCAGGGCCCGGGTGTTGACCCACGCGCCGTGCTGGTCGCGGTTGGTCAGGAACACCGGCCGATCGGGGACGACCGCGTCCAGGCGGTCGCGGGCCGGCAGGCCGCCCGCGAAGCTCTCCATCGACCAGCCGCCCCCGACGATCCATTCCGCCCCCGGGTTGGCGTCGGCATGGGACCGCAGCAGGCGCTCGTATTCGCGGGGGTCGGTGGTGCCGCTCAGATCGCACTGGCCCAGCTGCACGCCGCCCAGCACGGCGTGGATGTGGGCGTCCTGGAAGCCCGGAAGCAGCGGCCGCCCGCGCAGGTCCACGATCTCGGTGCGCGGGCCCGCCAGCTCCCGCACCTCGCCCAGGGCCAGGACGCGCCCGTCGCGCACCGCCAGGCCGCTCACCCGAGGGCGCGCCGGGTCCATGGTCAGCACCGGTCCACCGATGAACAGCAGATCCGCCGGACGAAACTTCATGCGCCCATCCTGCCCGCCTCGGATCGCCGGACCCACCTCTGACAGTGATCATTTTCAATGGCCGGGGGCGGTCAGGCGATGGCCGCTGGTGGACGGGAGGGTGGGCGCGCCGCCAGGGCCGGGGAGATGATTGCGATTAACGGGGGAGTGGCATTTTCGTGAAATAGGGGGAGCGCATGCCTGCGGACTTCGAGCGCCGTGCGGTGGCTCGCGAAGAGAGTGATTTCTTCTACACCGACAAGACCAGCGACCGGCGGCGGGGATTCCGGCCGAGTTCGCGGGAGGCCGTGGTCACCTTCGGCGAACGGCCCAGCGAGACCCGGCTCGGGGAGCTGCTGGCGGCCACGCCGTTCGACGTCAGCGCCGGGGTCAACCTCGAACGCGGATTCGCGGCGGTCGAGACCGACGACGACGCGCTCGAATCGCGCATCGCCTCGGCCACGGACGCGCCCGAGATCGTCAACGCCATTCCGGCCATGATCGACGACGATGGGCTCACCCGCCATTTCCTGCCGGACGAGCTGACGGTGCAATTCGTCCCGGGCGTCGACCAGGTCCGGGCCGAGAGCATCATCGCCCGGCTGGGCAGCCGGGTGATCAGAGAGCAGCGCACTCCCGGGTATTACACGATCGCGGTGCCCGAGGGGCGGGGCCTTTTCGCGACCATTCGCGATTTCACGGAGCTGGACGAGGTGGCCTTCGCCGAGCCCAGCGAGGTGAGCTTCAACAGCGCCGTCGTCGAGGTGCCCGACGACCCCGACTTCGGGCTGCTGTGGGGGCTGCACAACACCGGCCAG
This sequence comes from Spirillospora sp. CA-294931, assembly GCF_050946795.1. Classification (GTDB taxonomy): domain Bacteria; phylum Actinomycetota; class Actinomycetes; order Streptosporangiales; family Streptosporangiaceae; genus Spirillospora. Next base: position 5,937,817 of record NZ_CP192006.1, on the reverse strand, counting down.
ACCGTGGACAAGGTCGCCGGGACGCCCGGCTGCGACATCGACGCGCTCCAGGCGTGGGACCTCGGGTTCGGCGACCCCGACGTGATCGTCGCGGTGATCGACACCGGTGCCGATCTGGACCACCCCGACCTCCAGGCGAACATCCTGCCGCGCGGAAGCGAGGACTGGGACTTCGCCGACGCGGGCGACCCCTCGCCCGACGACACCCAGGGCCACGGCTCGCACGTCAGCGGCACGATCGCGGCCCCCGACGACCGGGCCGGGCTCATCGGGGTGGCGCCCCGGTGCCGGGTCATGCCGCTGCGCGTCGACCTCACGTCCGGGATGAACCAGAACCGGGCCGACGCCCTCAACTACGTGGCCGCGCAGGCGGCCGGCAACCCGAACCGCCGCTACGTCGTCAACTGCAGCTGGGTCATGAACGGCGACCACGCGGGCGTGCGCAACGCCATCGTCAACGCGGTGAACAACAACGTCGTGGTCGTCTACGCGGCCGGGAACGACGGCCGCGACATCGACGTCCTGCCCCGGTTCCCCGCCGTCTACCCCGAGGTCATCGCGGTGGCCGCCACCGACCAGAACGACGTCAGGGCGGGCTTCTCCAACATCGGCCGGGCGGTGGACGTCGCGGCGCCGGGTGTCAACATCCACTCCGCGTCCCTCGACGGCCTGCACGCCGTCCTCGACGGGACCTCGATGGCCTCGCCGCACGTCGCGGGCCTGGCCGCGCTCCTGTGGTCGCACGACCGCGACCTGACCAACGCGCAGGTCCGCGCCGCGATCGAGACGACCTGCGAGAACGTCGACGCGGCGAACCCCGCGATCGCGGGCCTGCTCGGGCGCGGCCGCGTCAACGCCTTCCAGGCGCTCGCGTCGCTGCTGCCCCTCAGCTGGGCGGGGACGGGAGTGAGCGTGTTCGGCCGGGCGCTGACGCGCAACCTGAAGACGATCTTCCACGTCACCGCCGAGGGACGGCTGGCGCAGACCTGGGACCACGACGGCTGGCACACCGACTTCCCGGCCGAGCTCGCGGGCGAACCCGACCTGCGCTTCCAGGGCGCCCCGGCCGTCTTCGCCCGGGACCTGGCCCGCAACCTCAAGACGTCCTACGCGATCACCACCGACGGCCGCCTGGCGCAGATCTGGGATCACGACGGCTGGAAGATCGACTTCCCGGCCGAGCTGGCGGGCGCCGCCGGCCTGCGCTTCGCGGGCTCGCCGGTCGTGTTCGCCCGGGACGCCGAGCGGAACCTCAAGACGCTGTACGCGATCACCACCGACGGCCGCCTCGCGCAGATCTGGGACCACGACGGCTGGCACGTCGACTTCCCCGCCGAGGTGGCGGGCCACACCGGCCTTCGCTTCCAGAACTCACCCGCGGTCTTCGCCAGGAGCGCCGCGCGCAACCTCAAGACGATCTACGCCGTGACCCGTGAGGGGCGTCTCGCGCAGGTGTGGGATCACCAGGGCTGGAACCTGGACTTCCCGGCCGAGCTGGCGGGGTCGCAGGAGCTGCGCTTCCAGGGGTCGCCGACGGTGTTCGCGCGGGATCCGGGGCGGAACCTGAAGACGGTGTACGCGGTCACGAGCGAGGGCCGGCTCGCGCAGGTGTGGGATCACGAGGGCTGGAACATCGACTTCCCGGCCGAGCTGGCGGGCGCCGGGGAACTGCGCTTCGGGGGCTCGCCGACGGTGTTCGTCAGAAGCCCGAGGCAGAACCTGAAGACGGTGTACGCGGTCACGAGCGAGGGCCGGCTCGCGCAGATCTGGGATCACGAGGGCTGGAACATCGACTTCCCCGCCGAGCTGGCGGGCTTCGACGACCTGCGCTTCAAGGGCGCGCCCGCCGGGTTCGGCCGCGACATGGGACGGAACCTCAAGTCCCTCTACGCCGTCACCGCCGACGGGCGGCTGGCGCAGATCTGGGACCACCACGGCTGGAACCTCGACTTCCCCGGATGATCCACCGCCCGCGCCTCACCGGGGGGTGAGGTGCATGGGGATGTCCTCGGCGGCCCACAGGACGAAGCGCTCGATGGGCGTGATCGTCCTGTCGGCCGCCGGCCGGAAGCGGAACCGCTTGAGCAGCATCGCCAGGACGAGTTCGGCCTCGACCATCGCCAGCGTCGCGCCCTCGCAACTGCGCGGGCCGATCCCGAAGGGGATGTAGGCGAGCCGGTGCCGCCCGGCGGACGCCTCCGGGGTGAAGCGCTCGGGGTCGAACACCTCCGGGTCGGGCCAGTGCTCGGGGTTCATGTGGACGGCCCAGAACGGGTAGAAGATCGTCGTGCCCGCCGGGACGGTGTACTCGCCGAGCGTGAGGTCCTCGGTGGCCTCGCGCGCCCCGTAGGGGCCGGGCGGGTACAGGCGCATCGCCTCCTTGAGCACCATGTCGAGGTAGGTCAGCCGCTTGAGGTCGCCGTAGTCGGGGGCGGCGCGGTCGCCGAGGACGGCGTCGACCTCGGCCGCGGCGCGCTCGGCCGCGTCCGGGTGCCGGGCCAGCAGGTAGAGCGTCCAGGAGATGGCGACGCCGGTGGTGTGGTGGGCGGCCAGCAGCGTCATCAGCACCGTGTCGCGGATCCGCGCGGGGGACTCGCCCGCCGCGACCAGGGCCGCGACCAGGTCGCTGCGCTCGGGTGGCCCGTCGTCGCGCTCGGCGTAGGCGGCCAGCACCCGGTCGACGGTCGCGCGCAGGAAGGTCAGCGCCTCCTCGGCGCGGGCGCGCCGCTCGTCCTCGGTGCCCGGCGCGTCCGTTTGGTACAGCCGCGCGAGGTACTCGGTGAGCACGTCCTCGAACGCCGCGACGACGCGTCCCGGCTCCTCGGGCTCCAGGCCGCCGGCGAGCGCGTACTCGCAGATCATGCGCAGCGACAGCTCGCTGAGGTCCTTCTGCAGCTCGACGGGCTCGTCCCCGGCGCGGTCCGCCCAGCGGTCGGCCGTCCGGGACGTCAGCTCGGCGAACCGCGCGAAGTGCGCCTCGTGCGAGGGGCGTCCGGCCAGCACCGACAGCATCACCCGCCGCCAGGGGATGTGCTCCTCGGCCGGGAGCGTCTGGAGATTGCCCGACTCCTGGAGCGGGGTCAGGAACTCGAACAACGCCTCGGGACGCTTGTTGATCGCGGCGGTGGCCTCCAGCAGCACGGGATCGGCGACCGAGACCGCCAGATCGGCGCCCGGCAGCGGGAACCGCACCACGGGCCCGTATTCGGCGTGGAGTTCCAGCTGGTAGTTGTGCAACCCGCCCGCCGCCACGATGGCCTCGACGCCGTCGCCCCGCACGGGCGGCCCGGGAATCCGCGGTGGGGTGCTGCCGTCGCCTCGCATGTCGCTCTCCCGCGTCGGGACTTTCGATCCGGTTGTTCCGAGGTGATCGCTGTGCTTGCATACTCTCAGGTATTTCGCGTAATGGACGATGTTTCCGGGCGCGCCGCCGGGAAGGGCCGGGAGAGGACACTGGACGCGGTCGATCTGCGTACTCCGAACGTCGCGCGGATGTACGACTATCTGCTCGGCGGCAAGGACAACTACGCCGCCGACCGCGAAGCGGTGGAGGAGGTCGTCCGCCGCGCCCCCGACACCCCGTTCGTCGCGCGCGAGAACCGCGCCTTCCTCGGACGCGGGGTGCGGTTCCTGGCCGAGTCCGGCATCCGGCAGTTCGTCGACATCGGCTCGGGCCTCCCGACGCAGGGCAACGTGCACGAGATCGCCCACCAGATCGCCCCGGACGCCCGCGTCGTGTACGCCGACGTCGATCCGATCGTCCTGACCCACGGGCGCGCGCTGCTGGCGGGCACGCCCGGCGTGGCCGTGATCCAGGGGGACGCCCGCCGCGTCGAGGACATCCTGGCCCACCCCGAGCTGACCAAGCTGATCGATCTGGACCAGCCCGTCGCCGTGCTGATGCTGGCGGTGCTGCACTTCATCGACGACGCCGACGACCCTCCCGGGATCGTGGCGCGGCTGCGTTCGGCCATGGCCCCCGGCAGCCATCTGATGATCTCGCACGTGACCGCGGACTTCGACGACGACTGCCGGGTCAGGGAGGCCGGTGCCGTGTACGAGAAGGCCACCTCGCAGATCACCCTGCGCGCACGCGCCGAGGTGGAGCGGCTGTTCGACGGCTTCGACCTCGTCGAGCCCGGCCTGACCACCCTCTCGCTGTGGCGGCCCCGGCCCGGCTCGACCGTGCCGTTCGGCGCCGAGCGCCAGTGGTGCTACGCGGGCGTCGGCCGCAGGTCCGGTTGACGGGACGGGTCACCGGGATCGGCGGCGCAGCATCTGGTCGAGGGTCACGGCGGTGAGGATGAGCAGGCCCTCGATCAGCTGCTTGTAGATGGGGTTCCAGCCGAGCAGGTTGAAGCCGTTGGAGATGAGGGTGAGGATCAGGACGCCGACCAGGGCGCGCCAGACGGTGCCCTGCCCGCCCAGGATGCTGGTGCCGCCGATGACGACGGCGGCGATCGCGGTCAGTTCGAGCAGGGTGCCGAGGTCGGCCTGGGCCGAGCCGCCCCGGGCGGCCATGACCAGCCCGGCCGCGCCCGCGCAGGTGCCGCTGAGCGCGAACATCGCGACGCGCACCGCCCCGACGCGGACGCCCGACAGGCGGGACGCCTCGGCGTTGCCCCCGACGGCGTAGACGCAGCGGCCCAGCGTGGTGCGGGCCAGCAGGATCCAGCAGAAGGCGGCCACGCCCGCCAGGAGCAGGGTGGGCGCCGTGACGTCGGCCAGCACGGTCGGGCCGCCGAGCCGCTGGAAGGCGTCCAGCTGGTGGGCGTGGGGATAGACGATGGCGCCGCCGGTGATGACGAGGGCCAGCCCCCGGTAGACGATGCTCAGGGCCAGCGTCGAGATGAAGGAGTGCACACGCGAGAGCATCGTGATCACGCCGGTGGTGGTGCCCATCAGCGCGCCGGTCGCCAGGGCGGCCGCGTATCCGGCGGGAACCCCGGACGACCGGGTGACGGTCACGGCCACGACCGCGCTGACCGCCAGGACGGCGCCGACCGACAGGTCGAACACCCCGCAGATCACGCACAGGGCCATGCCGCAGGCCAGCAGGCCGACCACGACGCCCTGGTCGAGCAGGTTGACCAGGTTGCCCGCGGTGAGGAAGGTGTCGGTCGACAGCGACAGGGCCGCCACCAGCAGCACCGGGACGAGCAGGATGCCGTGGTCGCGCGCGGCGGCGGCCCTCATCGCAGGCCCGCCAGCGTCAGGACCGCGCGCGCGTCGGCGGTGCCGCGCGCGAACTCGCCCGCGAGCCGGCCGTCCCGCATGACCAGGACGCGGTGCGCCAGCCCGATGACCTCCTCGGTCTCGGACGAGGCGATCAGCACGGCCACCCCGCGCGCGGCCTGCTCGACGATCAGCCGGTGCAGGCGCAGCTTGGCGGCCACGTCCACGCCGCGCGTGGGCTCGTCGGCCAGGAGCACGCGCGGCTCCCTGATCAGCCACTTGGCGAACAGCGACTTCTGCTGGTTGCCGCCCGACAGCGTCCAGGCGGGACGGCCGGGCGCCGCGCCCCGGATGTCGAGCCCGGCCACGGCCCGCCCGACCGCGCGGCGCTCGGCCCGGTTCCGGACGAACCCCAGCCGCCGCCGCGCGGGCAGGCTGGCCAGCGCCAGGTTCTCCGCGACGGGCCTGACCAGGACGAGCCCCTGGTCGGCCCGCGACTCCGGGACCAGGGCCGCGCCCAGCGCCATCGCCCCGCGCAGCCCGTCGACCGGGCGCCCGCCGATCGTCACCTCGCCCGCGTCGCGGCGGTCCGCGCCGAAGATCAGCCGCAGCGTCTCGGTCCGACCGCTGCCGACCAGCCCGGCGAGCCCGACGATCTCGCCCGCCCGCACGCTCAGGCTCACGTCCCGCACCGCGCCGCCGCGCGACAGCCCGCGCGCGGCGAGCACGACCGGCGCGTCGCCGGGCACCTCCGGCGGTTCGGGGTAGAGCGTCGCGACCGGCACGCCGACCATGGCGCGCAGCAGGTCCCGCGGTGTGGTCCCGGCGGCGGGGACGGTGGAGACGTGCCGTCCGTCCCGCAGAACGGTGACGGTGTCGCAGGTGCCCAGGACCTCCTCCAGGCGGTGCGAGATCAGCACGGCCGCGACGCCCGACCGCTCGGCCAGGTCGCGGACCAGTTCGAGCAGGCGGGCGGCGTCGTCGCGGCCCAGCGCGGCGGTCGGCTCGTCCAGCACGATCAGCCGCGCGTCGTGGGCGAGGGCCCGCAGGATCTCGACCCGCTGGCGGCGCGCCGGAGGCAGGCTCCCCGCCCGCGCGCCGGGGTCGAGGTCGAAGCCCGCGCGCTCCAGCAGCGCGGCGAACCGCCGCCGGTCCGCCGCGCGGTCGCGCAGGCCGCGCCGGGGCGGCCGGGTGCCCAGCAGGACGTTGTCGAGCACGCTCAGCGCGGGCACGACCGCGCCCTCCTGCGTGACCATCGCGATCCGGTGGCGCAGCGCGTCGCGCGGGGAGCGGACGCGGACCCGCGCCCCGTCGACGAGCAGGTTTCCCGAGTCCGGGCGGACGGCGCCGCACAGCACCCGGGCCAGCGTGCTCTTGCCCGCCCCGTTCTCGCCGACCAGCCCGTGCACCCGCCCGCCGCGCAGGCTCAGCGAGACCTCGCGCAGGACGGTCGTCTCGCCGTAGGTCTTGACGATCCCCTGGAGGGAGACGTCCATGCCCGGCTACTCGTCGTACTCGCCGGTGATGCCGAAGGCGGCGACCTCTTTCGCGGTGACGACGCCGCCGTTGGGGGCCAGCGAGGAGATCTCGGTCGCGGCCGGGACGCTCTTGCCGCGCGCCTTGGCGAGCCCGAGCTCGGCGGCCTTGGCCCCGGCGGTCCTGACCGGCAGGTAGGGGACGCCGTGCCAGCGGCCCTCCCGCACGGCGGCGACCGCCTGGCGGGACGCCCCGTTGCCGACATAGACGACCTTCTTGCCCTTGGCCGCGGACTCGGCGCCCAGCAGCGCCTGCGAGGCGCCGATCACGACGTTCACGTCGGGGTGGGCCTGGAGGACGTCCTGCATCGCCTTGCGTCCGGTGTCGCGCGTGTACCCGCCCTCGACCTGGGCGACGACCTGCGTCCCCGGGGTGCGCTTGAGCGCGCCGACGACCGCCTTCGTCCGCGCGTTGTCCAGAGGGAGGGCCCGCATCCCTTCGAGGTAGGCCACCTTGCACGGCTTCGCGCTCTTGCAGGCCGCGGCGCCGAGTTGCCCGAGCCGCTCCCCGTTGCGCACGGGCACGTCGACCAGGGAGATCGTGCCGGGCACCTGCGGCTCGGCGGTGTCGTACCGGGTGCCGACCGGGGTGAACTGGACGACCACCGTGATCCCGTTCCTGACCGCCGTGCGCAGCGCCGGGACGACGGCGGCGCCGTCCACGGCCTGGACGACGAACACGCCGAACCGCTTGGCGGTGATCGCGTCCTGAAGCTGCCTCACCTGGGCCTGGGCGTCGAAGCCGGGATCGAAGAACTCGGCTTTCCCGCCCTCCTTGCCCGCCTGCTGCCGCACGCCCTCGAACGTGGCGGCCGTGAAGGAGTTGGCCTTGGCGAACCCGAAGAACGCGATGCTGGTGGCGTTCTTCGACTCGACCTTCCCGCCGTCCTTGTCCGCGTCCGCACAGGACGCGGCCAGCAGCGTCAGGCCCGCCGCGACGATCGCACAACGCCGTCTCATGATTTGCGGCCCACTCCCACGTAGAACCATTCACCGCCCGGACGCCCGCGGTCCAGGTCGTCGTCGGGACGCCACCGGTTCACCGTCGTCACTCCCGGCTCCAGCAGTTCGAACCCGTCGAAGAACCGGGAGATGGCGGCCTGGGACCGGTGCACCAGCGGCGCGGTGGCGTTCTCGTAGACCTCGCGCGCCGCCGCGCCCACCTCGGGATGGGCGTCGTCGGTCAGATGCGAGATGATCAGCAGGCTGCCGGGCACCATCCGCGCGGTGAGGCGCCGGACCACCGTCCAGGGGTCCTCGGCGTCGGTGAGGCAGTGCAGGACGGCCACGAACAGCACCGCCACCGGCGCGTCGAAGTCGATCAGCCGTTCCACCTCGGGATGCCCGAGCACCCCGTCCGGGTCGCGGATGTCGCGGTGGATCACCGCCGTGGTGGCGTCGAGCGCGCGCAGCGCCCGGGCGTGCGCGAGCACCATCGGGTCGGAGTCGACATAGACGACCCGCGCCCCGGAATCCACACGCTTGGCGACCTGGTGCACGTTGTCCTGCGTCGGCAGGCCCGTCCCCAGATCGAGGAACTGCCCGATCCCCGAGGCGGCGGCCAGCCGGACGGCGCGTCCGAGGAAGCGCCTGTTGGCCACGCAGATGTCCCGGCTCGGTCCCAACGCCATGATCTTCTCGGCTGCTTCCCGGTCGGCGGCGTAATTGTCCTTGCCGCCCAGGTAGTAGTCGTACATCCGCGCCGCGTTGGGCACATCGACGTCGAACTCGTAGGGAACCTCGCGGTCGGTCACCGATGGCCTCTCTGGGGCTGCACCCCCGGCAGGTATATGGCTGCGCAGTGATCGTAATAGGTGAACGCCGCAAGCGTGAAGGTTTGGCAAAGCCACCCCGAAGCGCGTTGCTTTTCGCCTCCCTGGAGCGATCACGCCAGCAGCGTGGCCACGGTCGCGGTGACCAGGCCGACGACCGCGATCGCCGGGCTGCCCTTGAGCGCGGCCACGAGGTGGAAGCGCAGGTCGCGATACTCCTTCATGCCCTCGGTGCCGGGCAGCACCAGGAGCCGGGGGCGGAACCCGGCCAGGATGATCCAGTCGAGCACCACCAGGTCCCAGAGGCTCAAGGTGGCGAAGACGAGGGCGGCGCAGACGGCCGCGGACGGGAAGTCCAGGCCGTCGTCCAGCGCCCCGTCCAGGCCGACCATCGCCATCGTCATCAGCGGGAGCCCGCACCCGCCCCAGACCGCCACCCCGAAGACGATCGCCACCCGGCGTCCGCGCGCGCTCTTGGGGCGGCCGTACCGGTCCTGGATCGTCCGCGGGTAGTCGTTCAGCAGGAAGTCCCGGCTCGCCGCGGCGCCCGCGAACACCGCCACGGTGAACGCGACGCCCAGCGCCACTCCGTACCCGACTCCATAGGTGATGACGGCCGACCAGTCCATGCCGGTCCTCTCGGTCTTGTTGGTTAGTAAGGCATGCCTAATCTGCCGTGCGAGGTCCATTAAAGTCAACGCTCTATGAAGTTCAAACCGGGCTACGATGGCGCCCGTGTCGACCGGATCAGCTCCCGGCGGCGTTTCCGGACGTCGCAGACGGCCCGAGTTCCGCAAGGGACGCCCGACCCTGACCAGGGAGCGGATCGCCCGGGCGGCCCTGGCGATCGTGGGGGAGGCCGGCCCGTCCGAGCTGACCATGCGCAACGTCGGCGACCGGCTGGGCGTCTCGCCGCGCGCCCTCTACAACTACGTGGCCGACCGGCGCGATCTGCTCCGCGAGATCGTCGCCGTCTGCCAGGCCGACCGTCCCGAACCGTCGCTCGACCCCGCGCGCTGGCGCGAGAGCCTGCGCGAGCACTGCCGCGCCCTGCGCTCCTGGTACCGCGACCATCCGGGAATGCTCGCCCTCGCCCGCGCCGAGGACCTCACCCCGTTCGCCTCGCCCGACCTGTCGCGCGGCGACGACGCGCTGGTGGGCTTTCTCACCGCCATCGGCCTGTCCGCGCAGGACGCCTACCGGGCCTGGTCGATCGCCGTGCTCCAGGTGGCCGGGTTCGCCGAGGTCTGGGACGCCTGGCACGACCGTCCGCCGCCCGGCCTGGACCCCGCGTCCTGGACGGGGATACCCCCGGCCACGCCCGGCGGGGAACTGGCGAACCTGCGGCGCGTCCTTGCCGCCGCGACCCCCGAACCCCCGGACGTGCTGTTCGAGACGGTGCTGACCATGCTCGTCACGGGGATCGAATCGATGCTTGAGAAGGGCGATGCCGCGTGACCGACGGCGGGGTGCCCGCGACGGCGATCCGGTACGACTGGCCTCCGGGTGGGGGAGACCCGTTCGCGCTGGACGAGGGGCCGACTCGCTGGGTCTTCGCCACGAGCGAGGGCAACGGCTGGGGGCGGACGTGGCCCGCGGGCGACTTCGGGGAGTTCGGCGGGTACGGCGGCTTCTACGACCGGGTGCCGATGGGCTACAAGGCGGTCCTGGCGTACGAGCGGCTGGCGGTCGTGCTCGACGGCGCGGTCCTGGGACGCTGGCCGGAGACGGACACGCCGTCCGCGACCTCGGTGCTGAGCCGGGAGGGCGGGGCGTTCGGCGTCCTGCCGCAGTCCTGGGTTCGCCTGTCGGACGGACCGGCGCCCGCCGACGCCGAGCAGGCAGTCTTCCGGGCCGTCGCCGAATCCCGCGCGTTCCCGGGCGTCCCGATGCTCGCGGTGCGCTGCCTGCGCCAGGAGTCCTGGCACTAGACCGTCCGGCGTCTCGAAAGGCGAGACAGTCGGGTGCGAAGGGCCTACCGTGGCGTCCGGGCGGCAAAGGCACGCAAAGGGGACACGTATGGGCGAGGGTATCGAGCTGAAGACCGAGGTGGCGCATTCGGCCCGGGTGTACGACTACATTCTCGGCGGCAAAGACCATTTCCCGGCCGATCGGGAGGCCGCCGCGAACATCGTGGCCTACTGGCCGAACCTGCCCGCGTCGATGCGCGCCAACCGGCGCTTCATGGCGCGCATGGCGCACCACCTCGCCCACGACCTCGGCGTCCGGCAGTTCCTGGACATCGGCACCGGGCTGCCGACCGCGCCCAACCTGCACGAGGTCGCGCAGGCCGTCGCGCCCGACGCCCGGATCGTCTATGTCGACAACGACCCGATCGTCCTCGTCCACGCCCGCGCGCTCCTGACCAGCTCGCCCGAGGGCCGGACCACCTATCTGGACGCCGACTTCCTCGACCCCGATGCGATCCTCGGCTCGCCGCAGCTGGACCAGACCCTCGACCTGGACCGGCCGGTCGCGCTGAGCCTGATCGCGATCGTCCATTTCATCCCCGACGACGCCGAGGTGCGCCGCATCATCGACCGCCTCATGGCCCCGCTGGCGCCCGGCAGCGTCCTGGCGCTGTCGACCTGCACCGCCGACAGCGCCCCCGCCGAGGTGAAGGCGGGGGTGGCGGCCTACAACGCCAACGGCATTCCGCTGGTCGCCCGCGACAAGCCGCGCGTGGAGGCGTTCTTCGACGGCCTGGAGCTTCTCGACCCCGGCGTCGTCCTGGTCAACCACTGGTTCCCCGACGCGGAGTCGGCCGCCGTGGACGACGCCCACGTCCACATGTACGGGGCCATCGCCCGCAAGCCCGCCTGAGCGGGGAGGGGTGGGCCTCGCGACCCACCCCGATTCACGATCCTGGCGTGGTGGGCCGGCTCACCCACCTTCTCTCACTGTCAGGGGCAGACGCCGCTGAGGGCCTTCTTGGTCGCGTCGATGAACAGCGGCGACTTCGGCTCGTCGGCGTGGTTGACGTCGGGGATCTCGCGGGAGCACCAGGCGCCGACGAGCGGCTCCTTGGCCTCGTCCTTGGTGCTGTAGAGGGTGGTGTAGGCGACGTCACCCGGGGTCTGGTCGCCGGCGTTGAGGTCGAGGATGAACTTGTTGGTCGGGCACATCTGGCCGCCGAACCACTCGCCGAGCGAGCAGGCGGGCTGGTAGCCGTGCTGTCCGGTGCCCATGGAGACGTAGGCCCGCACCGTGTTGGTGCCTCCCATGAACTTGATGTAGTGACGCGTGGACAGGCCGCCCATGCTGTGCCCGACCAGGCTGACCTTGGCCGCGCCGGTCTCGTTGCGGGCCTTGGTGACCAGGTCGCCGATCGCCCGCGCGTTGGCCACGTTCTCCTGGCCGGGCAGGTTGATCGTGTAGGCGCGGTAGCCCGCCTGGTTCAGCGCGGTGGCCAGGTCGGTCATGTTGGACGCCGAGCCGTACCAGCCGTGCACGAGGATCACGGGCTCGACCTGGGCCGCGTGCGCGGGACCGAGGGGAACCAGCAGGGCGAGCGGAAGAAGCAGCAGTGCCAGCAAAGAGCGTGACGCGTGGCGCGCGAAGCGCATGTCGCACCTCCGGGAGGGGTGGGGAGAGGGGGGACGGGTGATGACCCGCCTCGTTCACTTACCTAATACTCGGTAAGTGAACGAGACTATGCTGACACCGTGAGCTCTGACAAGCAACAGCCCAGCAGGCGGGAGCGGGCCGCACAGCGGCGCGCCGAGATCGTCGCGATGGCCGCCGAACTGTTCGCGCGCAACGGATTCCGAGGTACCGCCCTGGCCGACGTGGCCCGCGAGGCGGGCATCACCCAGCCCGGCCTGCTGCACCATTTCGGCACCAAGGAGGGCCTGCTGATCGCGGTGATCGAGCAGCGCAACGCCGACAGCGAGGCGTACGCCATGGAACTGCTCGGCCTGAGCCCGGACGTCCGGCTGCGGGAGCTGCCGAACTACGCGCGCCGGAACCGCGAGCGGGCGGGGCTGGCCAAGCTGTTCACCGTCCTGGTGGCCGAGAACCTGGAACCGGACGCGCCCGCCCACGAGCACTTCGTCGATCGCTACCGCGCGATGCGGGCCATCGTCACCGAGTCGCTGCGCCGGGCCCAGGAGGACGGCGAGGCCCGCACCGACTTCGACCCCTGGGTGAAGGCCACCGAGATCGTGGCCACCCTCGACGGGCTCCAGACCCAGTGGCTGCTGGACCCCGACGAGGTCGACATCGTGGACAGCGTCGAAAGCTACGCCGCCACCCTGCAACGCGAGATCCTCATCGACCACGAGGTGGAAGAGGTGGGTTAGCGGGTCAGGAGGCGGCGTCGGCCTGGGCCCGGTAGTGACGCATCAGGTCGGCCAGCTGGGCGGGGGAGATGCCCACGCCGAAGGTGGCGAGCTTGGCCATGGGCATGGCGCCGATGATCTTGCGGCGGGTCGGGGTCAGGTCGGCCGACCAGAGGGCGCTCTGGCTGAGGAACGGCCGCAGGAGCGGGGCGGCCACCGGGTGGGCCAGCCATTCGTCCAGGGTGGACATGGCGTCCAGGGGGGTCGGGACGCGGTCGCCCGCGATCTCGGCGCGGTGGCGGGCCCGGATGTCGCGGGAGGAGAACCCGGCGCGGATCTCGACCAGGCCCGCCTCGATCTTCCAGCGGTGCTCGGCGACCGACCAGAAGGCGAACGCGCGTTCGTCCAGGTGAAGCCCGACCCGGCCCGTCTCGCCCGGGGCGAGGGTGGTCTTCGCGAAGCCCTTGAGCTCGTGGACGGGGCGGTCGAGCGAGCTCTCCACGTCGTGGACGTAGATCTGCACGGTCTGCGTGCCCGTCCGGGCACCGGTGTTGGTGACTTGGAGCGTGACATCGAAGGCGTTGTCACCGGCCGGGGTGACGGTCAGCCCGCCCAGTTCGAAGGTGGTGTAGCCGAGGCCGAACCCGAAGGGGTAGGCGACGGGCTTTTCCAACGTGTCGTAGTGGCGGTAACCGACGTAGAGGCCCTCCCCGTAGCGGACGTGCTGCTCTCCCCCGGGGAAGTAGAGGTGGGCCGGGGTGTCTTCGAGCCGGAGCGGGATGGTCTCGGCCAGCCGCCCGGTGGGCTCGGCGTGGCCGAACAGGACGTCGGCGGTGGCGGAGCCGCCCGCCTGGCCCAGGAGCCAGCCCTCCAGGATCGCGCGCGCGTTGTGCTGCCATTCGCTGACGGAGACGACCGCACCGTTGGAGAGAACCACGACCGTGTGCGGATTGACCTCGTGGACGGCCGCGAGGAGCGCGAGCTGGTCGGCGGGCAGGTCGAGGTGCGTGCGGTCGAGACCCTCGGACTCGGCGGCCGGGGGCAGGCCGAGGAAGAGCACGGCCACCTCGGCGTTCCGCGCGGTCTCGACCGCCTCGGCCGCCAGGGCGGGGACGGGCGAGCCGTCCAGGGTGAACCCGGGGGCGAACGTGACGCGGTCACCGGCGGCGGCGGTGATGGCGTCCAGGGCCGTGTCCAGGCGGGTCGGCCTGACCTGGGAGCTGCCCGCGCCCTGGTAGCGGGGGGTGCGGGCGAACTCGCCGATGACCGCGATCCTCGCGGTGCCGGACGGGTCAAGGGGCAGCAGGCCGGACTCGTTCTTCAGCAGGACGGCGCAGGACGCGGCGGCGGCGCGGGCCAGCCGGTGGTGCTCATCGGGGTCGAAGCGCGCGTCGGCGGCGGGACGGGGGAGGGCGGCGTGGAGCTCCAGGACGCGGCGGGCGGCGGCGTCCACCTGGTCTTCCGCCAGCCGGCCGTCCTGGACGGCCTCGACGACGAGGTGGTCGGTGCGGGTCGGGGGCATCTGGACGTCCAGCCCCGCCGCGACGGACCGGACGCGGTCCGCGACCGCTCCCCAGTCGGAGACGACCAGGCCTTCGAAGCCCCATTCGTCGCGGAGCAGCGTGGTCAGCAGCCAGTGGTTCTCGCTCGCGTGCGTCCCGTTGAGCCTGTTGTAGGAGCACATGACGGTGGCGGGACGGGCGTCCCGCACGACGTGCTCGAAGGCGGGCAGGTAGATCTCGCGCAGGGTGCGCTCGTCGACGTCGGCGCTGATGCGGATCCGGTCGGTCTCCTGGTTGTTGGCCGCGAAGTGCTTGAGCGAGGCGCCGACTCCCTGGGACTGGACCCCGTGCACGTAGGCGGCCCCGGCCCGGCCGGACAGGAACGGGTCCTCGGAGAAGTACTCGAAGTTGCGCCCGCAGAGCGGGGTCCGCTTGATGTTCACGCCGGGGCCGAGCAGCACCGAGACCTGGGCGGCGCGGGCCTCGGCGCCGAGCGCCTCCCCGATGCGGCGGATCAGGTCCAGGTCCCAGGAGGACGCCAGGGCGACGGCGGGGGGAAAGCAGGTCGCGGGGAGGCTCTCGCCGATCCCGATGGCGTCGGCGTCGCCGGGTTGCCGGCGCAGGCCGTGCGGGCCGTCGGCGACGCGCATCGGCGGGACGCCCGCCTCGTCGATGCCCGGAATGTGCCAGTAGTCGGCTCCGGAGGTGAGGGAGGCCTTCTGGGCGAGGGTCAGGGACCGCAGGATCTCGGCGGGGGTGGCGTTCATCGTGCTCCTTGGGGTCGGGTCGCGACCCGTTGGGGGTGCCAGTGAGCGTAAACGTTTACGATTCTGGCACAGCGGCCGTGCTCGCACGGACGACCAGGTCGGTGGGGAGATCCAGGGATCGCGACTCCCGGTCGAGCAGCAGCCGGGCCGCCGCGGCTCCGAGTTCGGCCAGGGGGCGGCGGACGACGGTGAGCGCGGGGGCGAGCAGGTCGGCGGTCCCGTCGTCGAAGCCGATCACCGACAGACGTCCCGGAACGTCGACGCCCAGGGAGCGGGCGGCCTGCAGGGCACCGGCGGCCAGGTGGTCGCCGAAGGCGAGGATCGCGGTGGGCGGCGCGGGCGTGCGGAGTAGGGTGCGGGCGGTGGCGCGGGCGGAGTCGAGGTCGTCGCAGTGCCGGAGGGTGGTCGCCTCCAGGGCTTGGTGGACGCCGCGAAGGCGGGCGCGGGTGAGCGGGTGGGTCGGATCGCCGGCCAGGACGGCGACCCGGGTGTGACCGAGGTCTGCCAGGTGCCGCGCCGCCCGGCGGGCCCCCTCGGCGTTGGCGCAGGTCACGGCGGGGAGATCGGGGACGGGGTCGGTGGCGGGTTCGATCAGGACCGCGCGCACACCCGCGGCGACCAGGTCCTGGTACTCCTCGGGCGGGGCGGACGGCTGGACGAGGATGGCGCCGTCGAACCCGTGCTGGGCCAGCCGGTCGAGCGCCGGGACGATGCGCCCCCCGTCGGCGCCGGTGGTGCCGACCGCGAGGCTGTGGCCCGCCTTCTGCAGCGCCTCGGCGGCGCCGGAGATGATGAGCGCGGCGTCGGCGGCGTGCAGTTCGGGGACGGTGAGCGCGATCCTGCCGGTCCTGCCGAGCTTCAGCGCGCGAGCGGTGGCGTTGCCCGTGAAGCCCAGTTCCCCGGCGGCCGCGAGGACGGCCGCCCGGGTGGACGCCGACACGCCCGGCTTGCCGTTGAGCGCGCGGGAGACCGAGGCGATCGAGACGCCGGTGGCGTCGGCGACGTCCTGGATCGTGGCGCCGCGATGGCCGACCGGCGCCGGTGCGGACCTGCCGGGACGGGCCGGCGGGGCGGGCTGTCCGCGGCGCGCCAGTGCCAGCGCCCAGGCCTCGGGCGAGACGAGGCTCTGGAGGTAAACCGCCAGGTCGCCGGGCATGTCGACGGAGTCGCCGTCCAGCAGCCACTGGATCTGGAGGCCGTCCATCAGCGCGATCGTGGAGCGGGTCGCCACCACGGGGTCGACGTCCGGACGCAGCTGGCCGAGCGCGGCCAGCTCCTCGAACGCGCCGCCGATGAACGCGCGCGACCCGTTGTAGCGCTCGGTGAAGTAGGCGTGCGCCGGGTGGTCGGCGGAGGTGGCCTCGGCCGACAGGACGGAGTACAGCTCGATCAGGCCCCTGCGGCGGGCGTTGCGCTCGGCGGCCTCGACCAGCGAGATCAGCGCGCCCGCGCCCTGCGCGTCCCGGTCGGCGAAGTAGTCGCGGTCGACCTGCTGGCGGTGCCGCAGCACCGCGATGAGCAGCGCGTCCTTGGTCCCGAAGTGATGCAGGAGGCCGGGCGCGCTCATCCCGACGAGCTCGGCGATCTCACGGATCGAGCCGCTGCGGTAGCCGCTGCGGCCGAACACCAGCAGCGCGGCGTCGAGGATCTCGCGGCGCCGCTCGATGCTCTTGCGGTAGGGCCCGCGGCGCCGGTCGCGCGGCTCGGGACGTTCACCTTCGATCATGGGCTCATTGTCCGTGGCTTTGTCACCGCTCGAGGATTTGCGCACTGAATCCCTATCGCTCGTTAGAAGTTGAATGTTACTCTCCGCATCGAGGCCAGGGTGCTTCATCTCACCCCCGCAGGCGATGAAGCACCCTGGGACCGATCGAGGAGGCGTTGATGGACCGAAGGACGGCGGCCGGAAGCGGGGCCGCGGCGAAAGGCGTGGGCGCCGCCCTCGCGGTGACCCTGGCCCTGGCTCTGGCCGGATGCGGCGGCGGGGCGAGCGGGGGCACGTCGGCCCGGCTGACGGTGGGAATGCAGGGCGCGCCGCTGTCGCTGGCCGCCAACACCACCGTCACCGGCGGCAGGACGATGTACTACCAGGCGGTCTATGACACCCTCGTCCTGCTGCGCCCGGACGGGACCCCCGCGCCCATGCTCGCCACCAAGTGGGCCTACAACCCCGAGCAGACCGTCCTGACCCTCACGCTGCGCGGCGGCGTGAAGTTCACCAACGGCGCCCCCTTCGACGCGAGCGCGGCCAAGGCCAACCTCGAGCGCAACGTCAAGGTCGGGTTCAACGCCCAGGCCATGTCGGCCGTGAAGAGCTTCGCCGCGCCGGACGCCGCCACCCTGGTCATCACGCTCAAGCAGAAGGACCCGGGCATCGTCCGCGCGCTGGGCACCTCGATCTCCTACATGCAGGCCCCGAACACCTTCGACAAGCCCGACGCGGCCACCAGGCCCGTCGGCACCGGCCCCTACACCGTGGCCTCCGACACGGTCATCGGGTCGAACTACGTCTACAAGAAGAACCCGGGCTACTGGAACGCGGGCGCGGTCCGCTACAACGAGCTCGCGCTCAAGTCCTTCACCGACCAGAGCGCCATGGCCAACGCGATCAGGTCGGGCCAGGTCAACGCCGCGCACATGTACACCTCGCTGAACAAGCAGGTCAGGGCCGCGGGCTGGTCGGTGGCGACGCAGAAGCTGGACGTCGCCGGGCTGTTCCTGTTCGACCGCGAGGGCAAGGTGTCACCGGCGCTGAAGGACCGGCGCGTCCGCCAGGCCATCAACCTGGCGGTCAACCGCGAGGCGCTGCTCCGCGTGGTCTCCGGCGGCATGGGCACCACCACGGCGCAGATGTTCTCCACCGACAGCGGCCCGCTGGACCCCGCGCTCGAAACCCGCTGGGCCTACGACCCGGCCAAGGCCAGGGCGCTGCTGAAGGAGGCCGGGCACGCCACCGACGTCAAGATCACCATGCCGACGACCGCCGCGGGCAAGGTCCTCATGGACGTGGTCAAGCAGCAGCTCGGCGCCGTGGGCGTCACCGTCGACCTCAAGGACGGCGGACCCAACGTCACCAGCGACATCCTCGCGGCGAAGTACCCCGCCTCCTACTTCCCGTTCCAGGGCGGCGACCCCTGGTTCATGATGCAGCAGCTGCTCGCGCCGCAGGCGCCGCTCAACCCCTTCCGCGTCCGCGACGCCAGGATGCTCGGCCTCATCGACCGGTACCGCGCCGGTGACGCCACGGCGCAGCGGGCCGCGCTCAAGGAGCTGAACGCCCACCTGACCGAGCAGGCGTGGTTCGCGCCGTGGCTGCACGTCGAGATGCCGTGGGCCACCGACACCCGCACCTCCGTGCGGCTGGTCAAGAACTACACCTCGCCGTACGTCCTGAACTTCACCCCCAAGGCCTGACCCATGCTCGCCTATCTCCTGCGGAGGCTCGCGGCGGGGATCGTCCTGCTCGCCGCCGTCACCACCCTGTCCTTCCTGCTGCTGTACGCCGGGTCCGGCGACGTCGCCCGCAAGATCCTCGGCGACACCGCGTCCCGGGAGCAGGTCGACCAGAAGGCCGCCGAGCTCGGGGTGGACCGTCCCGTCCTGGTCCAGTTCGGCGACTGGCTGGCGCACGCCGTGCGCGGCGACCTCGGCCGGTCGTGGTTCACCGGGCAGCCGGTCGCGCAGGCGGTCTCGGCCCGGCTCCCGGTCACGCTGTCGCTGGTCGTCGGGACGATCCTGCTCACCGCCGTCACCGCCACCGTCCTCGGCATGTGGGCGGGCGTCCGGCGCGGACGGGTGGACCGGATCGTCCAGGCGGTCTCGGTGCTCGGCGTGGCGCTGCCCGGGTTCGTCGTCGCGCTGTTCCTCGTCACGATCTTCGCGGTGCGGCTCGACCTCTTCCAGGCCACCGGCTACACGCCGCTCGGGACGTCGGTGAGCGGCTGGCTGTCGTCGATCACCCTGCCGGTGATCGCGCTGGCGGGCTCGTCCACGGTCTATGTCACCCAGCAGGTCCGCGGCTCGGTCATCGACACCCTGCGCCAGGACTGGGTGCGCACCCTGCGCACCCGGGGCCTGCCCGAGCGGCGGATCCTGTTCGGCCACGTGCTGCGCAACGCGGGCGGCCCCGCCCTGTCGGTGCTCGGGCTGCAGCTCATCGCGCTGATCGGCGGCGCGGTGATCGTCGAGCAGGTGTTCTCGCTGCCGGGCGTCGGACAGCTGACGATCAGCGCCACGGCCAGCGGCGACCTCCCCGTGGTGATGGGGCTGGTGGTGATGACCGCGGTCGTGGTCGTCCTGGTCAACCTGGTCACCGACCTGCTGGCCGGGTGGCTCAACCCGAAGCAGAGGCGGCCATGACCGGAATGCCCGCCGAGATCACCGACCCGCCGCCGGTCGCGCGGACCGGGCTCGCCCGCCGGCTGGTACGCGACCCGCTCGCCGTCGCCTCGCTCACCGTCCTGGTCGCCGCGGCCCTGTCGGCGGTCTTCGCTCCACTGCTGGCGCCGTACGGACCGCGCAGCGGGGACGTCGCCGACGCGCTGCGCGCACCGGGCGGCGGGCATCCGCTCGGCACCGACTCCACCGGCGCGGACGTGCTGTCCAACCTCCTGTACGCGGGCCGGTTCAGCCTGGCCGGGGCCTGCCTCACGCTGGCCGTGGCCGCGCTGCTCGGCATCACCACCGGCCTGGTCGCCGGCTACTTCCGCGGCTGGTTCGAGACGGTCGCGGACTGGGCGGTCAACCTGGTCCTCGCGCTGCCCGGCATGATCGTCCTGCTGGCCGCCCGCGCGGTCCTGGGCCCCAGCCTGTGGGGATCGATGGCCATCGTGGGCGTCCTGGCCGCGCCGGTGTACTCCCGCGTGGTCCGCGGCGCGGTGCTGGCGGTCCGGCAGGAGCCCTACATCGACGCGGCCCGCGTCGCCGGGCTGTCGGACGTCCGGATCATCCGCCGGCACGTCCTCGCGGTCGTGCGCGCGCCGATCATCATCCAGACCGCGATGATCGCGGGGGCGGCGATCGGGATCCAGGCGGGGCTGGAGTTCGTCGGCCTCGGCGACCCCAACCGGGTCACCTGGGGCACGATGCTCAACAACGGCTTCCGCGACCTGTACACCGCGCCGCTGCAACTGCTGTGGCCGAGCCTCGCCATCGGCCTGGTGTGCGTGGCGTTCGCCCTGCTGGCCGCCGCGATCCGCGACACGCTGGAGGCGGGCGGCTCCGGCGGCACCGACGCCGGGGACGACGACGTGAGCCCCGAAGCGGCCGACGCCGCGGCGCCCCCGGAGCCCTCGGCGGACGATCTGCTGGTCGTGCGGGGGCTGCGGGTGGGCTACGGCCGTCCCGGCGCCGCCGCCGTCGAGGTCGTTCGCGGCGTCGACCTGCGGGTGCGCCGGGGCGAGGTCCACGGCCTGGTCGGCGAGTCGGGGTCGGGCAAGACCCAGACCGCGTTCGCCGTGCTGGGCGTCCTGCCCACGGGAGGCCGCGTCCTGGACGGCTCGGTCACCTTCGACGGAACCGAGCTCGCGGGGGCGCCGGAGCGGACGCTGGCACCGCTGCGCGGACGCCGGATCGGCTACATCCCCCAGGAGCCCATGTCCAACCTCGACCCCGCGTTCACGATCGGCTACCAGCTCACCGAGCCGATCAGGCACCAGCTGCGGCTGTCGCGCGCCCGGGCCCGCGAGCGCGCCCTCGACCTGCTGGACCGGGTCGGCATCGCCGACCCCGCGCGCACGTTCGCCGCCTACCCGCACCAGATCTCCGGCGGCATGGCCCAGCGCGTGCTCA
The DNA here is from genome assembly GCF_050946795.1 of Spirillospora sp. CA-294931. GTDB lineage: Bacteria > Actinomycetota > Actinomycetes > Streptosporangiales > Streptosporangiaceae > Spirillospora. Next base: position 5,916,996 of record NZ_CP192006.1, on the reverse strand, counting down.
TCGCCGGGGCGATCTCCTGCGACCCCGACCTGCTCATCGCGGACGAGCCCACGACCGCGCTGGACGTCACCGTCCAGGCCGAGGTGCTCGACCTGCTGCGCGACCTCCAGGCGGAACGGGGGATGGGGCTGCTGCTGGTCACCCACGACCTCGGCGTGGTCGCCGACCTGTGCGACCGCGTGTCGGTCATGCGGGCCGGACGGATCGTCGAGACGGGTCCGGTGGAGCCGGTCTTCGCCGCCCCGCGCCACCCCTACACCCGCGCGCTGATGGACGCGATCATCGACGGCGGCCCGGCCAGGCCGCCGCTGTTCGGCGAGGTGACCGCATGACCCACCCTCCGATCCTGCGGATCAGCGGACTGCGCGTCGCCTATCCGCGCCGGGGCCCGCGCTCGCGTCCGGTCGAGATCCTGCACGGCGTCGACCTGGACGTGCGCGCCGGGGAGACCGTCGGCCTGGTGGGCGAGTCCGGCTCGGGCAAGACCACGATCGGCCGCGCGGTCCTGGGCCTGGCGCCCGTCACCGGCGGCCGCGTCCTCTACCAGGACCGCGACATCACCCATCTGCCGCGCCGCGACCGCCGCGCCCTCGCCACCGACCTCCAGGTCGTCTTCCAGGACCCCTACGGCTCCCTCAACCCCGCCCACCCCATCGGCCGGATCCTGGCCGAGCCCCTGGTCGCCGTCCGGTCGCTCGACACCGGCGCCGCCGACGAGCGCACGCGCGAACTCCTCGACCGGGTCGGGCTGCCCGCGTCCGCGGCCCGGCGGCTGCCCCGGGAGTTCTCCGGAGGCCAGCGTCAGCGCATCGCCATCGCCCGCGCCCTGGCCCTGGACCCCAAGGTCATCGTGTGCGACGAGCCCGTCTCCGCGCTCGACCTGTCCACCCAGGCCCGCATCCTCGACCTCTTCCTCCACATCCAGGAGACGACCGGGGTCGCCTACCTGTTCATCTCCCACGACCTGGCGGTGATCCGCCGCCTCAGCCACCGGGTCAACGTCCTGTACCGAGGCGAGATCGTCGAGTCCGGAACCGGCGACCAGATCACCACCGACCCCCGGCATCCCTACACGCGCCGCCTGCTCATGGCGTCACCCGTCCCCGACCCCGCCCGCCAGGCCGCCCGCCGCACCGCCCGCCACGCCCTGGCCGAAGCGGAGAGGAGTTCCCGATCATGAACCTGACGAAAACGCAGCACCTTCCCGACCGCGCGTGGCGCGCGGCGGCCCTGGCCCTTGTCGGCGCTCTGGAGCGGCGCGGCCTGGAGGCGCGGCTGTGCGGGAACGGCGCCGTCCGGGTGACCAACCCGGCCGGTGAACCCGACCCCGGCGACCCGCTCGGGCACGCGATGCACCCGGGCATGCGGCAGGAGGTGCTGTGCCGTCGCCACGACGGGGCACTCTGGTGGCTGTGGGCCTGGGCCGGTCCGGCCCGCCAGTCCCCGCCCGAGCTGGAGCCGTTGTGCCCGTTGTGGGACACCGAGACGGCGGCGGGCCGGATCTCGCACGTCCTGGACGTGCCGTTCGCCACCGGGCGCGCCGAGGACGGCTGAGACTCCGACACGCGCGGGCGGAGGCCGGTGCGCCTGGCAGTGTGGAACCACACACCGCGCGGGACGAGGAGAGGAACGCCCATGGGCGCACTGTTCGAGGAGCTCGACTGGCGTCCCACGCCGATGGGGGACGTCAGCCTCCGGCGGCGGCGCGATCCGGCGCTGCGGATCGACGTCTACGAGATCAAGCTCGACGACGACTTCCTGATGTCGAGCCTCTGGACGGCCGGAGAGGTCGAGCTGGCCCGGCTGGGCCTGGCGGCGGTGACCGGCGACGCGCTGGACGTGGCCGTCGGCGGGCTCGGCCTCGGCTACACGGCCGGGGCGGTGCTGGACGACACGAGGGTGCGCTCCCTGGTCGTGATCGAGGCCCTCGGCGAGGTGATCGAGTGGCACGCGCGGGGGCTGGTGCCGCTGGGGGAGCGCCTGACCTCCGACACCCGGTGCGAGCTGGCCCAGGGCGACTTCTTCGGGCCGTCGGGGCTCGACCCGCGCGGGGACGGCGGCCTCTTCCACGCCGTCCTGCTGGACATCGACCACTCGCCCCGCCATGTCCTGAACCCGGACCACGCGGCGTTCTACCAGGAGGAGCCGCTGCGCCGGACGGCCGGGCGGCTCCATCCGGGCGGCGTCTTCGCGGTGTGGTCCAACGACCCGCCGGACGAGGAGTTCCGCGCCCTGCTCGCCCGGGTCTTCGCCGAGGTGAAGGCCCACGTGGTGGAGTTCCCCAACCCGATCCAGGGAGGAACCGCCGAGAACACCGTCTACGTCGCCACGACCGCGCCCTGACCCGGGCCGCCGACCGTGCTCGTGCACTCGACCCGGGGCGCCGTGTACCCGCACCCCGCCGCCGACCTTGCCCGGCTGGCGGCCGCGCCGCGGATCGAGGACGGGCGCGACCTGCCCTTGCCGACCGTCGGCCCGTTCGGCGCGGAACTCGGCACCGGCTTCGGCGCGGCGCTCGCCGAGGCCGCCGCCATGCGGACGGCGGCTGCCGGGGTGTGGCGCGGACGGCGGCGGGTGAACGCCTGATCCTCGCGATCGAGGCGTTCACCCCGTTGACCGCCGGGCGGCGCCGTCATGCTCACCGGCGGTGGGTTCATCGCCCTGGAGTTCGGCTGGACCGACCCCGGTGGCCTCCGCGGGCTCAGGGGGGCGCCGAGCCCGCGGAGGCCACCGGGGTGGGGGAATTGGGGGTGGCACGGTCGAAGATGGTCATCTTCTCTTCGAGGGTGGCGGGAACCGTGCGGATGTCGGCCTCCAGGCCCGCCGCGCGCAGGGCGGTGCGGACGTCGTCCGGCCGGGTGTCGGCCACGCGGACGTTGCGGCCCGCGAGGGTGACGGGCAGGCCCGCCTCGTTGAGGGCGGAGAACGCGCGGGTCCAGTCGGCGGCGGGGTCGATCTCGACGGCGGTGGAGTCGCCGATGATGTCGGCCTCGGTGCCGGAGGCGACCTGGCGGCCGTGCGACATCAGGATCAGGCGGTCGCACTGCTGCGCTTCCTGCATGTAGTGCGTGGTCACCAGGACGCCGACGTCCTGCTCGGCCTGGGAGTGGATGGTGTCCCACAGACGGGCGCGCGAGAGGGGGTCGACGCCCGAGGTGGGCTCGTCCAGGATCAGCAGGCCCGGGTTGTGGCTGAGCGCGGCGGCGAAGGCCAGCCGCCGCTGCATGCCGAGCCCGATGCCGCCGACCAGGCGCCCGCCCGAGCCCGGGGGAGCGTCGGGCGCGGTCTCCTGGCCGAACGCCTGGGACACGAACTCCAAGTTCTCGACGGCGGTGAGGTCGGTGTAAAGGCCCAGGCCCTGCGGCACGTAGCCGAGCCTGATGCGCACCTCGCGCGAGGGCGGCTCGCCGAAGAGCCTGACCGCGCCCTCGGTGGGGAGGAGCAGGCCCAGCAGCATGCGCAGAAGGGTGGTCTTGCCCGCGCCGTTGGCGCCCAGCAGACCGACGATCTCACCGGGCTCGACCGTCATCGACACGTCCTCGACGGCGGTGAAGTCGCCGAAGCGGCGGGTGACGGCGTCGGCGTGGGCGAGCGGTGTGCTGCTCATGACACGTCCTTGTCGGGTTCGGACCCGGTGCGGCTCAGGCTGCTGAGGGCCGCTGCCACGACGGCGTCCTCCATGTCCGGGGCGATCGGCTGCTCACCCGGGCGCGGCGGGCCCGGGTGCCAGGTGTGGAAGATCCGCCCGCGGCGCCAGGCCAGTTCGGGATCGGGGGGCTGGTGGGTGGCCGTGATCGTGCCCGGGGAGTCGGCCATGACCTCGTCGGGCGTGCCCGACTGCAGGACGCGGCCGCCGTCGAGGACGAGCACGGTGGCGCAGCGCTCGGCCTCGTCGAGATAGGTGGTCGCCATGGCGATCGCGGTGCCGTCCACGGCGGCCTGCGCGATCAGCCGCCACAGGTCCACGCGGCTGACCGGGTCGACGCCCGTGCTGGGCTCGTCCAGGATGAGCATCCGCGGCTTGTGCAGCATCGCCAGCGAAAACGCCAGCTTGTGCCGCATGCCGCCCGAGAGCATGCCCGCCTGCCGGTCGAGCACCTTCTCCAGCCCGGCGGCCTCCAGCAGCTCGTCGCGGCGGGCGCGCAGCTCCTTGCCGCGGATGCGGTGGGCGGCGCCGACGAACTCGACGTTCTCGGCCACGGTCAGCTCGCGCCACGCCCCGGTGGCGGTGGGCATGAAGCCGATCTCGCGCTGCGGCGGGGCCTCGACGCGTCCAGAGCGGGCCCTGACCGCCCCGGCCAGGCAGCGCAGCAGCGTGGTCTTGCCCGCGCCGTCGCCGCCGACCACAGCGGAGACGCTCCCCTGGGGGACGGCCAGGGTCACGCCTTCCAGCGCGACCTGGCCGCCGTAGGCCACGGTGACGTCCCAGGCGCCCCAGCCCGGGTCGGTGCTCATCGGGCACCCGCCATCTGCTCGCTGTCCTTGCGCTTGGCCGACGGCTGGCTCGGCGCGAGGTCACGCCGGAACCGCAGGACGGCGGCGCAGAAGACGACCGTGGCCATCGCCGCGAGGACGACCAGCGGAATCCAGAGCGAGGCGATCGGGGCGCCGCGCAGCATCGTCCCGTTGGAGATCTGGATGAAGTAGGTCAGCGGCAGCAGGTAGCCGATCCAGCGGACGCCCGCGGCCATCGACTCCAGCGGGAAGATCATTCCCGAGAGCAGGATCTGCGGCAGCATCGTCATCAGGGCGAGCTGGGTGGCCTGGCCCTGGTTCTGCGAGACCGTCGAGATCAGCACGCCGATCCCGAGCACCGCGAACAGGAACAGCGCGCCGCCGAGCGCGAAGGTCAGGACCGAGCCGGAGAACGGGACCCCGAACAGCAGGCCGCCGACGACGGCGACCACGATCATGTCCAGCGCGGCGAGCGCGAAGTACGGCGCGATCTTTCCGGCGATGACGTCGGACGGCCGGAAGGGCATCACGGCCAGCTGCTCCAGCGTGCCCGCCTGGCGCTCGCGCACCAGGCCGATGCTGGTGATGATCGTGCCGATGAAGGCCAGGATCATGCCGACCAGCGCCGGGATCATGATCCACGAGGTCTTGAGATCGGGGTTGTACAGGACGTCCGGCTTGATCGCCCCGCCGGTCTTGGCGAGCTCGGCCACCGCGGCCTTGGCGGTGAACAGCTGCGAGCCGTCCACCAGCGCGGTGGAGGACCCCTCCTTGGTCACGACCACCACGTCGACCTTGCTGTCGCGCAGGCGTTCGCGCGCGGTGGCCTCGTCGGTCGTCGGCTCGACCTTCTTGACGTCGAAGGGCTCGCGCAGCTGGCCCGCGACCTGCTGGGCCTGCGGCCCGACCACGTGCGTGGAGATGCTGTCGACGTTGAAGCTGGCCGCGTATCCGAACACCACGAGAAGCACCAGGGGCAGCACCACGATCATCGCCATGGTGCGCTTGTCTCGGCGCAGCTCGAGAAACTCCTTTATGATCATTGCCCACATGTCGGACCCTCCGCCCATTTGTGGCAGGCCCGGACGCAAAGGCGGCATTTACGCCGGTAGCGGCCGGGAACGGCACCGGTTAAGCCTTGATGGAACTAGACTATGCCAAGAATATAGTGGAGTACAATGGCCAGCATGGATCGGAACGTGAAGGTTCCTGAGGATCTTGTGGAGGCCGCGATCCGCGTCGCCCGCGAGCGCGGCTCCGACGTCGCCGACGTGCCGATCGGCGTGATCGCCGACGCCGCCGGCATGTCGCGCAGCACGCTCGTCCGGCGGCTCGGGGGGACCAGGAAGACGCTCGACGACGCCGTCCGCGCGGCCGGCGTCGACCCGGGCGGGCGGCCGGTGCGGGACCGTGCCATCGACGCCGCGGCGGTGCTGATCGCCGACAACGGCCTGGCGGCGGTGACGCTGGAGGGCGTCGCGGCGGCGGCCGGATGCTCGCTGCCCAGCCTGCATCTGGCGTTCGAGGGGCGCGACGGCCTGCTCTCGGCGGTCTTCGAGCGCTACATGCCGCTACTCGACCTGGAGAACCTGCTGTCGCGGCCTCCCGCGAGCACCGAGGCCACCGTGCGCACCATCTACCGCACCTTCGTGGACGGGTTCAGCCGCGAGCCGCGGGTGTTCCCCGCGATCATGGCCGACGTCCTGGCCCGCCCGGCCGGGCCCGGCCGCGAGGTCTGGGTGGCCACGGCGCTGCCCCGCCTGCTCGGCAGCGTCGGCCTCTGGCTGGCCGGGGAGGTCGAGGCGGGCCGGTTCAAGCCGCTGCCGCTGCCGATCCTCGCGCAGCTGCTCATCGGCCCCCTCGCCACCCACATGCTGCTCCGCCCGGCCCTCGCGCCGGTGCTCGGAGCGGAGTTCCCCACCATCGAGGAGGCTGTCGAGGCCTTCACGGGGGCGTTCTTGGACGCCGTCACCAATGAGGGTGCCGTGCTGCCGGGGGGCGATGCCTGACGGCCATCTCACGGTCACCTGTAAGCCGCCGCCGCGACCGGAGTTCCGATACGGGCCCGGTCGGGAAGAATGCTGCACCCTGAACGCGACTCGGTTTCAGATTGGCACCTTCTACCATTCGGTAGGGCCTGGACAATCGTCTTCGCCGCGTTGTTAACCCCAGGTTAAATGATCTTGGCCGCCGCGATTGCACCCGCCTGACCACGCTCGACTGGGCATTCCCGCTGGTCGAACGCATATGTCAGTAGGTGTCACCGCGCGATAGGGAAAGCGCATGCCCATATGGTCGGCGCATAGTACCCGGCGCTACTCGCGTCCGCAACGGCGTTCCTGACGAGGGATATCTACAAGGTGAGTGGGGTCGCCCCCCGGGGGGTTGACATCGTTCCTTGGGGCTTGTTCTCTGAAAGCGCGGTACGACTAGGACTCCACATCACAGTCAATGTCGAGGCGCTCAGGAGGCGATGTATGTCCGAACTCGCCGATCGCTCAATTAGTGGAAAGGGTTTAGAGAGTCCCACCATCGACAGGGATTTAGAGAGTTCCAGGATCGATGTGGACGACGTTGTTCCCTCGTCCTCATGGATCAAGTCGCAGCCGGTCACCAGAGTGCGGATCGAATCCCTGGTCATCGGGGACTCGCCGCGGCAGGAAGGCGAGAACTGGGAGCATGTCCGGGTGCTCGCCGAATCCTGCGAAAGCCTCCCGCCGATAATAGTTCACCAGCCCACGATGCGCGTCATTGACGGCGTGCACCGTGTTCAGGCGGCGATGCTGAACAATCTGGACGCGATCGAGGCCCGATTGGTCGACTGCGATGCGAACGTCGCGTTCATTCTGGCCGTAGAAGCCAATGTCGCCCATGGTCTTCCCCTTTCTCAGGCCGATCGGGTGGCGGCGGCGAACCGTATCATCAGTGCCAATCCACAATGGTCGGACCGGGCGGTGGCCGCGGCCACCGGACTTTCCGGTAAGACCGTTTCACGGATTCGGTGCCGATCGAGCGCGGAGAACCCCCGCTCCGGCGTCCGGCTGGGCAGGGACGGCCGGCTGCGACCGCTCGACAGCGGGGCCAAGCGGCGCCAGGCGGCGGCGATGATCAACGACAATCCGGAGGCCGGGCTGCGCACGATCGCCAGGGCGACCGGCCTTTCCCTGGCCACGGTGCAGGACGTGCGGCAGCGCGTCGGCCGAGGCGAGGACCCGGTGCCCGAGCGGTACCGGTCGGCGAACGAGCACGAGCCGGCCGCCTCGGCGGCCGACTCGCCGCCCCCGCGCACCTCCGGTGAGAACCGGAAACCGCGCTCCGAGGACGGATCCGTCGACCAGAACGCCCTCCTGGCCAAACTGAGGAACGATCCATCGCTGAAGTTCAACGAATCCGGCAGGCACACCCTCCGGTGGCTGCACCGCCACACGGTGGACCCCGAGGACCTTGAGGGCCTCTGCCGCGACCTGCCGGACCACTGCGCGCCGGTCATCGCCGACCTGGCGCGGGGCTGCGCCACAGCGTGGATCACCCTGGCCGAACGACTCAGGCAACGCATCGACTAAGAACGGCCGCGTCACGCCGTTCTGCGGGGCGGAGACCACCGCGACAGGTGGCCGCTCCTGACACCACCACACGGGGATCGGGGATCGGGGATCGGGGATCGGGGAATTCTGAGTTTCGCGTTCGATTCAATCGTGGAGGTTCTGATCACGATGAGGAAATCGCTCACCGGCCGCCGCATGATCTGGGCCGCCGGAACGCTCGCCCTGACAACGGTCGTGTCGTCCGGCCCGGTCGCACCGGCCGGGCTCGCGCATTCACCGTCCTCCCCGGATGCCGCCGAAAGGGCGGCGACCGGGCGATCCACCGCCGCTCCGGCGACCGCGGGTCACAGCGCCGTGCCCACGGCCGTCGGATACGGCGGAGCCGTTTCCACCGTTGACATAGATGCAAGTCGTACCGCGATCGACGTTCTCCGACGCGGCGGCAACGCGATGGACGCCGCCGTGGCCGCCGCCGCGACCCTCGGGGTCACCGAACCCTACGTGGCGGGAATCGGAGGAGGTGGCTTCATGGTCTACTACGACGCGAGATCCCGTCGCGTTCACACATATGACGGCAGAGAGACGGCGCCGCGCGCAATGGGGGAGAAGGCGTTCATCGACCCCGCGACCGGCCGTCCTCTCCCGTTCCCCGAGGCGGTGACGAGCGGCCTTTCCGTCGGCGTTCCCGGAACGCTCGCCCAATGGGACCGGATGCTGGACCGGTTCGGGACGCGGAAGCTCTCCACGCTGCTCAGGCCCGCGATCGGCGTCGCCGATCGCGGGTTCACCGTCGACCGGGAATTCCACGACCAGACCCGCGCGAACGCGGCGCGCTTCAAGGACATCGTCCCGACCCGCGAGCTGTTCCTCCCGGGCGGCGGCCCGCCCGCCGTCGGCTCGACGTTCCGCAACCCCGACCTCGCCGCGACCTACCGGGCGATCTCCCGGCACGGCACCGGCTGGTTCTACCGCGGCGCCCTGGCCCGCGAGGTCGTGGACACGGCACGGCGGCCGCCCGTCGACCCGTCCTCCACCCGCAACGTCCGCCCCGGGCTGATCGAGGGAGGAGACATGGCCCGGTACCGCGCGGAGGTCCGCGATCCGACCCGCGTCTCCTATCGGGGCCTGGACGTCTACGGGATGGCGCCGCCCTCCTCCGGCGGGTCGACGGTGGGCGAGGCGCTCAACCTCCTCCGGAACGTCAAGCTGCCCAAGGACGACCCCGGGCGCGCGCTGCACCATTACCTGGAGGCGTCGCGGTTCGCCTACGCGGACCGCAACCGCTACATCGGCGACCCGGGACAGGTGAGCGTCCCGCTGAAGGAAATTCTCTCGTCCGGATTCGCCCGTGAGCGCGCCTGCCTCATCGACCCCGCGCGCGCCGCGACCTCCCCGGTGCCGCCCGGGTCGCCCGACGGCGACTACCAGGACTGCCCCAAGCCCTCGGCCGCTCCGCGAGCGCTGCCCCACGAGGGCGCGCAGACGACCCATCTCAACGTCACCGACAAGCACGGGAACGTGGCGTCGTTCACGATGTCGATCGAGCAGCTCGGCGGCAGCGCGCTCACCGTCCCCGGACGCGGATTCCTGCTCAACAACGAGCTGACCGACTTCAGCCTCGCGCCGCCCGCCGACGGCACGCCCGACCCGAACCTGCCCGCCCCGGGCAAGCGGCCGCGCAGCAGCATGGCGCCGACGCTGGTGCTCGAGGACGGCCGCCCGCTGCTGGCGGTCGGCTCGCCCGGCGGCTCCACGATCATCACGACCGTGCTGCAGATCCTGGTGAACCGTCTCGATCTCGGGATGGACCTTCCCGCCGCCCTGGCCGCGCCCCGCGCGACCCAGCGCAACACTCCCGCGACCTTCGGCGAGCAGGCGTTCATCGACCGGTACGGCCCCGCGTTGCAGGCCAGAGGACATGTCGTCCGGCTGTTCGTCGAGCAGGGCCCCGAGGCCGTGATCGGCGCCGCCACCGGCCTGGAGTTCCTGGGCGCCGGGCGCGTCCAGGCCGTGGCCGAACCCGTCCGGCGGCACGGCGGCAGCGCCCTGGTCGTCCGTCCCGCCCCCTGACCACGATCGGCCACCGCGGCGACCTCGCGCCCCGCAGACCCCGGGCGCGAGGTCGCTTTCCGGCGTGGCCGGGTCAGTGACGGGCGGCGGACTCACCGACCGGGGCCAGCTCGGCCTCGAAGTCGCGGGCCTTGACCCGCTTGGGGATGGCGAACAGGCCGAGGAAGACGATGACGAGCATCCCGGCGCCGTACCAGAGCGTGTAGGAGAAGGTGCGGGCGAAGTTGTGGCCGTTGGCCTCCTCGCCGAAGCGCGTCATCAGGTCGCCCATGCGCGGATCGGCCTGGGCCTGGTCGCTCCTGCAGCTCGCGGGGATCGCCATGGGGTCCGACGAGCCGGAGCGGTCGCGGACGCAGGCGCGGAAGCCGTCCAGGATGCCGCCCTGGGCCTGCGCGGGGACGCCCATGGACGTCAGCTCGGTGCGCAGGGCGGGCGTGACCTCGTCGACCCCGTGATCGGACGCGCTGTCGAGGCGGCCGAAGAACAGCACGCCGACCAGCGCGACGCCCAGGGCCATGCCGACCTGCTGCGTGGTGCTCAGCACGCCGGACGCCGAGCCCGCGTCCTCGCGGGGCACACCGGTGAGGATGCCGTCGATCATCGGCGCGACGACCAGGCCGAAGCCGAAGCCCGCGCAGGCCAGGGGGACCACCATCTGCCACGAGTGGACGCCGACGTCCTGCGCGGCGGTGATCCACGCGTAGGAGGCGAACCCGGCGGCGTTCAGCAGCGCGCCCCCCATCAGGACGCGGCGCCCGAAGCGGGGCGTGAACACCTGGACCGACAGGCCCGAGCCGGTGGCGGCGCCGACCGCGAAGGCCAGGGACGTCAGCCCGGCGCGCATCGGCGTCCAGCCGAGGCCGACCTGCATGTAGAGGGTCCACACCAGGAAGAAGCCGCCCAGCGCCAGCCAGAACAGCAGCCACACCACCAGGCCGACGCTGAACGCGCGCAGGCGGAACAGCGTCAGCTCCATCACCGGCGAGCCCGTGGTCGCGCTGCGCCTGCGTTCGTACAGGACGAACGCCGCCAGCAGGACGAGCGAGGCGCCCATGAGCCAGAACGACCAGGCGGGCCAGCCGAGGCTGCGTCCCTCGGTGAGCGGGTAGACCAGGATCAGGATGGCCGTGATGCTGAGCAGCACGCCGACCAGGTCGAGCTTGAGCGCGGCCGGGGAGGTGGACTCGGGGATGATGTGCCAGGCGATGGCCACGGCCGCGATCCCGATGGGCACGTTGACCAGGAAGATGGAGCGCCACCCGAGGTCCGCGGGGTTCCACTCGATCAGCACCGCGCCGGCGATCAGGCCGGTGGCCGAGGCCGAGCCGAGGACGCCGCCCCAGATCCCCAGGGCCTTGCCGCGCTCCTCGGGCGGGAAGGCGACATGGACGATCGCGAGGATCTGCGGGACCATCAGCCCGGCCAGTGCGCCCTGCAGGAAGCGGGACACGATGAGCATCTCGGGGTTGACCGCGAGGCCGCACAGCGCCGAGGCGATGGTGAACCCGGTGACGCCGACCAGGAACAGGCGTTTGCGCCCGTAGGTGTCGCCGAGACGGCCGCCGGTGATGAGCAGGGCGGCGAAGCCCAGCACATAACTCGCCACCACCCACTCGATCTGGGCGTACTCGGCGTCGAGGTCCTCCAGGATGGTCGGGATCGCCACGTTGACGATCGTGACGTCGAGCAGGTCCATGAATCCGGCGATGAGAAGGATGACCAGCGCCGCCCATCGCCTCGGATGGGGTGCCGGCGATGCCTCGCCGTCCCGCTTGTCGTGCGTGTCGTGGCTCATTGCTGCCTACCTCCAGTCGATCCGGGCGAGAAGCGCCGCTCCGGCCGGTCGGCCGGGAGCGGCGTCCGTGGTCGGGCGTGTGCCTGCGACGGTCTTCGCGTGCCGGGTGACGGTCGCGGGCGGCGAGAGGGCCGTGCCTGTCACATCCACCGTTTCCCGTTCGTCATAGATATGACGAAGCGCGATCAAGGGATGTGACCGTGACGGAGAGCGAGCTGCTGGCGGAACGGTTCGAGGCCCACCGGGGCCATCTGCGCACGGTGGCCTACGGGATGCTCGGCTCGCTGAGCGAGGCCGACGACGCGGTGCAGGAGGCGTGGTTCCGGCTCAGCCGCACCGGCGCCTCCGGCGTGGAGAACCTCGGCGGCTGGCTCACGATGGTCGTCGCCCGGGTGTGCCTGGACATGCTGCGCTCGCGCAAGCTCAGGCAGGAGGAACCGCTGGACGCCCACGTCCCCGATCCGATCGTGACCGGGCTGGACGGCGGCGACCCCGAAGAGGCGGCGATGATGGCCGACTCGGTCGGCCTGGCGATGCTGGTGGTGCTCGACACGCTGGCCCCGGCCGAGCGGCTGGCCTACGTGCTGCACGACATGTTCGGCGTCCCCTTCGACCGGATCGCCCCGCTGACCGGGCGCTCGCCCGCCGCGGCCCGGCAGCTGGCCAGCCGCGCGCGCCGCCGGATGCGGGCGGCGGCCCCCGAGCCCGAGCCCGACCAGTCGCGCCAGCGCGAGGCGGTGGACGCCTTCTTCGCCGCCGCGCGGGCCGGCGACTTCGACGCCCTGGTCTCGGTGCTCCACCCGGACGTCCTGCTGCGCGCCGACCACGACCCGGCGGCGCCCGCCCCCGGCCTGCCGATGGAGGTCAGGGGAGCCGCCGCCGTGGCCCGCAAGGCGCTGTTCTTCTCGCGCCTGGTCAGGTTCGCCCGTCCCGTCCTGGTGAACGGGGAGGTGGGCGTCGTGGTGGCCCCGCGCGGGGAGCCCTTCTCGGTCATCGGCTTCACGGTGCGGGACGGCACGATCGACGAGATCAACGTGTGGGCCCATCCCCAGCGGCTGCGCCGCCTGGGCGTCGCGGCCCCCGAATCGTTCGGGGAGGTGATGGACCACGACGACCCGTCGCGGCGGAACTGAGACGGCTCCCGCGATCATTCTCGCCTCCCGTCATCGGAATGATGGCGCGGTCATCGGCATGACCACGGAGAGCGCAGGTGCCCCGGGTGGGATTCGAACCCACACCTAAAGCGGGTTTTAAGCCCGCTGCCTGACTGCCAAATTGGGCTACCGGGGCGCGTGGTTGCGGCGGTCGGGCGGGGGCGTCGGCCGTTCGCCTGTCCAGCGCCCCCGCGTGCTCAACGAACTGACGTCCCGACCAGTGCACCGCGCGGCCCCTGGAGCGTCAAGCGGGCGCGGGCCGCCCCGGGCGCCGGGCCGCCGCCCCTCCCCGGTTGACGACCGGGACGATCAAGGAAGAACGTCGGTCGCGGTGCCCCGGCCGGGACGGGCCCGCGCCTCCACGGCCCGCCCAGGCTCGTCCCGGCACGGCAACCCCGGCCCTTGCTCTGATCCCTCCAGCCATGAATCGGGCAAACGCCAAGTTGTAGGCTGAGCAGCGGACAAATGGCGCCGCCTTTGCCGCGCTCGCGTCCGGCAAATGGCCGGATCCGGCCCGGGGCGGCGCAGGCCCGTGACCTCCGCTGTTCGACTGCGTCCTTGGCGCAGTCGAACAGGTGCGGTCGACAACGCGGGCCACCGGACTCCCGCGAAGCCGTCCCCGTGTCGCTCGCACGGTCCCCGAACCGATTCTCCGCCCGTTCGCGAACGCCGCTCTGTGGTCAATTCGAGAAGCGTGTTGGAAACTGAAGCCCACGATGGCCGGCTCCCGAGGGGGCCCACTCCGACGCCCAATTCCTGCGCTCACCGATGACCACGGAGGGAAGAGCACGTGGACGACCATGATGCGGATGTCATTGTTGTAGGTGCCGGGCCCACAGGACTCATGCTCGCGGGCGAATTACGCCTTGCGGGGGTCTCGGTCATCGTTCTCGAACGGCTTACCGAGCCCATGCGGCAGTCACGCGCACTGGGTTTCTCCGCACGCACGATCGAGGAGTTCGACCAGCGCGGGCTGCTGCCGGCTTTCGGGGAACTCCAGACCATACCCGTCGGCCATTTCGGCGGGTTTCAGATCGACTACCGCATTGTCGAGGGCGGTTCGTACGGCGCGCGGGGCATTCCGCAGTCGCGCACCGAATCCATCCTCGCGCAATGGGCCACCGGCCTGGGCGCGGACGTCCGCCGCGGCTGCGAGGTCGAGGCCCTCACCGCGGGCGACGCCGGCGTCGAACTGACCGCCGCCACTCCCGAAGGGCCGCGCACCCTGCGGGCCGGGTACGTGGTGGGCTGCGACGGCGCGCGCAGCACCGTCCGCGAGCTGGCCGGCATCGACTTCCCCGGCACCGAGCCCGCCATCGAGATGTGGCTGGCCGACGTGTCCGGCCCCCGGCTGCGCCCCCGGTTCTCGGGCGAACGGGTGCCGGGCGGGATGGTCATGGTGCTGCCGCTGGGCCCCGACCTCAACCGCGTCGTGGTCTACGAGCGCGGCGCCGAGCCCCGGCGCGACCGCACGCCCCCCACCTTCGCCCAGGTGGCCGACGCCTGGGAGCGCCTGACCGGCGAGGACATCCACGGCGGGACGCCGTTCTGGGTCAGCTGGTTCACCGACTCCAGCCGCCTGGCCAGCGAGTACCGGCGCGGCCGGGTCTTCCTGGCGGGCGACGCCGCCCACGTGCACATGCCGATCGGCGCGCAGGGAATGAGCGCGGGCGTCCAGGACGCGGTCAACCTCGGCTGGAAGCTCGCCGCCGCCGTCCAGGGCCGCGCGGCCCCGGGGCTGCTGGACAGCTACCACACCGAGCGGCACCCGGTCGGCGCCCGCGTCATCGCCAACACCCTGGCCCAGCGCATCCTCTACCTCGGCGGCGACGACATGGAGCCGATGCGCGAGATCTTCGCCGAGCTGCTGACCTACGAGTCCGTCCAGCGCCACCTGGTCGGCATGGTCACCGGCTTCGACATCCGCTACGACACCGGCCCCGGCGACCACCCGCTGACCGGCCGCCGCCTGCCCGACCAGGAGCTGGTCGGCGACTTCCCCGATTCCGGCAAGACCTCGGTGTACGAGCGGCTGCACACCGCGCGCGGCGTGCTGTTCGACCTGGCCGGCGCCCCGGAGGTCCGGGCCGCCGCCGAGCCCTGGGGCGACCTGGTCGACGTGGTCACCGCCGCCCCCCACGACGCCGGGGCCGGGACGCCGCTCGACGGCACCGGCGCCGTGCTGGTGCGTCCCGACGGCTACGTGGCCTGGGCCGGTCCGATCCCGGCCGATCAGGCCGCCGGGGGGCGTGGGGGGGCGTCCCCCCACACCGATACGGGCACCGAGGGGCTCACCGACGCCCTGGCCCGGTGGTTCGGCTCGCCCCGGAACGCGTGAACAGCGGTCCTTCCACCCCCGGCTGAAGAGAAGAGGAGATCATGCCCACCATCTCGGTCGACAGCGGCTACCTGACCGTCCTGAACCTGTTCACCACCGACGCGCCCCAGAAGCAGGACCGGCTGCTTGCGGCGATGCGTGAGATCGTCGACACGGCGGCCTTCGAGGGCTGGATTTCCAGCACCGTCCACAGCGGCCAGGACCGGCTCGGGACGGCGAACTTCATCCAGTGGCGCAGCGGAAAGGACCTCGACCGGCGCTACGAGGGCGACGAATTCAAGCACCGCACGGTCCCGCTGTTCGACGAGATCACCACGTCGATGAAACTGCTGCGGACCGAGGTGGCCTCCACGCAACGGCATCCCTCGCTCGGCGACACGACCGAGATTTCCCCCGATCGCGACGACTACACGGTCATCGAGTTCTTCGGGATGGATCCGGAGAACCAGGAGAGGGTGATCGCCGCACTGGGCCAGCAGGAATGGCTGCTGGACACGCCCGGCTACCGGTCCCACTCCGTTCTGCGCGGACTCGACGCGCATACGGGATTTGACGGGCCTTTCGCGGTGAGCTATTCGCAGTGGGACGACAAAGAATCCTACGACACCTTCCGTGAACTGCCCGAGACGGAATGGCCCGCCGACCGCAAGAAGACGCAGGAACTGCTGGACGCGCTCGTGACGGCCCGCGACTGGAACTCCTACCGAGTCGTCCACACCCGGTCGGCGCCCTGACGGCGTCGTTTCCGAAAGCCGCCGCGTTCGATTGCGGTACGGGCGCAGTTGAACGCCTCATCCGCCGCGGCGATCCGGTCGGCCGCGAGGCGGCGATGCCGCCTGCCCGAAACCAGCGCGAAAGAGAAGGGTTCCGATGTCCGAGAAGATGTCCGGGAAGGTGTTTCCACCGCCGATCGTCCTGCTCCATCTGATCATGGGGTCGATGGTCACCCAGGCGGTCCATGTCGCCGCCCGGCTCGACCTGGCCGAGGCCCTCGCGGACGGGCCGCTGAGCGCGGACGAGGTCGCCCGCCGCGCCGGGTCCGACCCCGACGCGACCTACCGCCTGCTCCGCCTGCTGGCCAGCCGCTCGATCTTCGCCGAGCGGGCGGACGGCACGTTCGAGACGACCCCCATGGCCGACGCGCTGCGCGCCGACTCGCCGGTGTCGATGCGCGACCTGGCGCTGCTGATCGGCGGCCCGCTCCACTGGGAGGACTGGGGCCACCTCGTCGACGCGGTGCGGACCGGCGAGCCCGTCCTGCCCAAGCTGCGCGGGATGGGCGCCTACGAGTTCCTGGCCTCCGACCCCGAGTTCGCCCAGGTGTTCACCGGGGCGATGGGGAACATGTCGAACCTGGAGACCGACGCGATCGTCCAGGCGTACCCGTTCGAGCGGTTCGACACGATCGTGGACGTCTTCGGCGGCGGCGGTTCGCTGCTGGCCGCGCTGCTCGGCCGGGCCGAGAAGTCCAAGGGCGTGCTGGTCGACGAGCGCGCCGAGACGCTGGGCGCCGCCGCGCTCTTCGAGCGGGCGGGCGTGTCCGGCCGGTGCTCCGTCGACGGCACCGGCCTGTTCGCGCCACCGCCCGCGGGCGGCGACGCCTACGTGCTCAAGCACATCCTGCACGAGTGGTCCGAGGAGAAGTCGCTGGAGATCCTGCGCAACGTGCGCGGGGCCATCAAGGACGACGGGCGGCTGCTGGTGATGGAGTTCGTCGTCCCCGAGGACGCCTCGGACCATCCCGCCAAGCTCGTCGACCTGTGGCTGCTGCTGCTGATCGGCGGCCGGGAGCGCACCTCGGCGCAGTACGCGGACCTGTTCGCCAAGGCCGGGTTCGAGCTCACCCAGGTGGTCGCGACCGCGTCCGCGGTCTCGATCATCGAGGCCCGTCCCGTCTGACCCCCGAACTCTCGCACCCCTGGGGAGCACCATGGACACCGAAGTGATCGTCGTCGGCGCCGGGCCGGTCGGGCTGATGCTGGCCGGCGAGCTGCGGCTCGGCGGGGCGGACGTCGTCGTCCACGAGAGACGCCCGGAGCCCAGCGGCGAGTCGCGCGGGCTCGGGTTCACCGCCCGCGCGACCGAGGTCTTCCACCAGCGCGGCCTGCTGGCCCGCTTCGGGAAGGCCGAGGCGAGCCGCCAGGGGCACTTCGGCGGCATCCCGATGGACTTCGGCGTGCTCGAAGGGTCGCACTTCGGGGTGCGGGGGATACCGCAGCACCGCGTCGAGGCGATGCTGGAGGAGTGGGCCGGGGAACTCGGCGCCGACGTCCGGCGCGGCCACGAGGTGGTCGCCCTGCGCACCGAGGACGACGGCGTGACGGTCGTCGTCGACGGCCCCGAGGGCCGCTACGAGCAGACCGCCCGGTATCTGGTGGGATGCGACGGCGGGCGCAGCGTCGTCCGCGCGCTCGCCGGGTTCGACTTCCCGGGTACCGACGCCACCCGGGAGATGTACCTGGCCGACGTCATCGGACGGGACATCCGGCCGAGGTTCATCGGCGAGCGGGTCAAGGGCGGGATGGTCATGGCGGCCCCGCTGGAGCCGGGCATCGACCGCATCATCGTCTGCCCGCACGGCGCGCCGCCGCCCGGCGACGACCGGGCGACCACGTTCGGCGAGATCGCCGAGGGATGGGAGAGCCTGACCGGCGAGTCGCTGCGCGGTGCCGAGGCCCGCTGGTTCAGCTCCTTCACCGACGCCACCCGCCAGGTCACCGAGTACCGGCGCGGGCGCGTCCTGCTGGCGGGCGACGCGGCGCACATCCACCTCCCGGCGGGCGGCCAGGGGCTGAGCGTCGGCGTCCAGGACGCGGCGAACCTCGGCTGGAAGCTGGCCGCCACGGTCCGGGGCTGGGCGCCCCCCGGGCTGCTGGACACCTACCACGCGGAGCGGCACCCGGTCGGCGAGCGGGTGTTGCGCAACACACGCGCCCAGGGAACGCTCTATCTCAGCGGTGAGGAGATCGAGCCGCTGCGGACCGTGATGACCGAGATCGTCGCGCTCCCCGAGGCCGGGCGTCACCTGTCGGGCATGGTGAGCGGCCTCGACATCCGCTACGACGCCGGCCCCGGCGACCACCCGCTGCTCGGGGCTCGCCTGCCCGACCTCGAACTCGCCCTGCCCGGCGGCGGCCGGACGCGCGTCGCCGAGCTGCTGCACCCGGCGCGCGGCGTCTTCCTCACCACCAAGGGGGACGACCTCCCGCCCGGATGGTCGGGCCGGGTCGACGCCGTCCCGGCCGACCGCGTCACCGGCGACGTCGAGAACGCCTGGCACGACACCCGGTCCGTCCTGATCCGGCCCGACGGCCATGTCGTCTGGGCCGACCCCGGGGGCGGCGACCTGACCGAGGCGCTGCGGCGCTGGTTCGGCCCCGGCGAAGGAGAAGAGCGATGAAGCACAGCACCCTGATCGTCGCCCGGATGGAGCCAGGCTCCGGAACGTCCGTCGCGCGCCTGTTCCAGGACTTCGACGCGAGCGAGATGCCCGGGCTCATGGGGACCCGCAGGCGCCAGCTGTTCCACTTCAACGGCCTGTACTTCCACCTCCAGGACTTCGACGACGACCGGGGCGAGGAGCGGATCGAGTCCGTGCGCGCGCACCCGTCGTTCGTGCGGATCAGCGAGGACCTCAAGGAGTTCATCACCGCCTACGACCCGCTGACCTGGCGGTCGCCCAAGGACGCCATGGCGACGCGGTTCTACCACTGGGCCGCGCAGTAGCCCGCGACGAGGGCATCGGGAAGGGGAGCACATGCCGCGGCGAGTTGCCATCGTCGGAGCCGGCGTCGTGGCGCCGGGAGCCATCGGGACCAAGGAGTTCTGGAGCCTGCTCCAGGAGGGGCGCACCGCGACGCGCGAGATCACGTTCTTCGACCCGGCTCCGTTCCGCTCCCGGGTGGCCGCCGAGATCGACTTCGACCCGTACGCGCACGGGCTGACCCCGCAGGAGATCCGCCGGATGGACCGGGCCGCGCAGCTGGCCGTGGTGGCCGCGCGAGAGGCCGTGGCCGGCAGCGGCCTGGAGTTCGACGCGCTCGACCCCGCGCGGCTCGGCGTCACGCTGGGCACCGCCGTCGGCGCGACCATGGGGCTCGACCGCGAGTACCGCGTGGTCAGCGACGACGGCCGCCTCCACCTGGTCGACCACACCTACGCCGTGCCCCACCTGTACGGGTACTACGTGCCGAGCTCCTTCGCCTGCGAGGTCGCCTGGGTGTGCGGCGCGGAGGGCCCGGTCTCGGTGGTCTCCACCGGGTGCACCTCCGGGCTGGACGCCGTCGGCCACGCCGCCGAACTGATCCGTGAGGGCTCGGCCGACGTCATGGTCGCCGGGGCGACCGACGCCCCGATCTCCCCGATCACCGTGGCGTGCTTCGACGCCATCAGGGCCACCACGCCGCGCAACGACGACCCCGAGCACGCCTCGCGTCCCTTCGACCGCACCCGGAACGGGTTCGTGCTGGGGGAGGGCGCGGCGATCTTCGTCCTGGAGGACCTGGACCGGGCCCGCGGGCGCGGCGCGGAGATCCGGGCCGAGATCGCCGGGTTCGGCTCGCACTGCAACGCCTTCCACATGACCGGGCTGCGCCCGGACGGCGCCGAGATGGCCGAGGCGATCCGGGACGCCCTCGACGAGGCCCGGCTGGCGCCGCAGGACGTCGACTACGTCAACGCGCACGGCTCGGGCACCCGGCAGAACGACCGGCACGAGACCGCCGCGTTCAAGCGGAGCCTCGGCGCGCACGCCTACCGGACGCCGGTCAGCTCGATCAAGTCGATGATCGGCCACTCGCTGGGCGCGATCGGCTCGCTGGAGATCGCGGCGTCGGTGCTGGCGATCGAGAACGATGTCGTCCCGCCGACGGCGAACCTGGAGCATCCCGACCCGGAGTGCGACCTGGACTACGTCCCGCGCGTGGCGCGCGAGTGGCCCACCGACACGGTGCTGAGCGTGGGCAGCGGCTTCGGCGGGTTCCAGAGCGCGATGGTGCTGACCCGGGAGGGCCGGACGCGATGAGCCGCGCGCCGGTGGTGACCGGGATCGGGATAGCCGCGCCCAACGGCCTGGGCGCCGAGCGGTACTGGGCCGCGACCCGGGCGGGCGTCTCGGGCATCGGTCCCGTGGCCCGGTTCGACGCCGCGCAGTACCCGAGCCGGCTGGCCGGGGAGGTCGCCGGGTTCGACGCCGCCGAGCACCTGCCGAGCCGGCTGCTGCCGCAGACCGACCACATGACCCGGCTGGCGCTCGTCGCGGCGGGCGAGGCCCTGGACGACGCGGCCGTCGAGCCCGGCGGCGACGCCGCGCTCGACCGCGGCGTGGTCACCGCGGCCTCGGCGGGCGGCTTCGAGTTCGGGCAGCGCGAGCTGGAGATGCTCTGGAGCCGCGGCGGCGAGTACGTCAGCGCCTACCAGTCGTTCGCGTGGTTCTACGCGGTGAACACCGGCCAGATCTCGATCCGGCACGGCCTGAAGGGGCCCGGCGGTGTGCTGGTCACCGACCAGGCGGGCGGGCTCGACGCGATCGCCGAGGCGCGGCGGCAGCTGCGCCGCCGCAGCCGCCTGATCGTCTGCGGCGGTGTGGACGGATCGATCTGCCCCTGGGGCAGGACGGCCCAGCTCACCAGCGGGAGGCTGGGCACCGGGGACGACCCGGCCACGGCCTACCTGCCCTTCGACGAACGCGCGGCGGGGCACGTGCCCGCCGAGGGCGGGGCGATCCTGGTCCTGGAGGACCCCGAGGACGCGCGCGAGCGCGGCGCCCCGCGCGTGTACGGCGAGATCGCCGGGTACGCGGCGACGTTCGACCCGCGTCCCGGCGGCGGGCGCGGCTCCACGCTGCGGCGCGCGATCGAGGGCGCCCTGGCCGACGCCGGGACGCGTCCCGGCGAGATCGACGTGGTCTTCGCCGACGCCGCCGCAACCCCGGCGCTGGACCGGGCCGAGACCGAGGCGATCGCGGCCGTGTTCGGCGACCGCGCGGTCCCGGTGACCGCGCCCAAGACCATGCTCGGGCGCATGTACGCGGGGACGGCCGCGCTCGACGTGGCCACCGCGCTGCTGGCGATCCGCGACGGGGTCATCCCGCCGACGGTCAACGTGCGCCCGGCGCACCACCATCCGATCGAGGTCGTGACGGGCGGGCCCCGGCGCGCGCCGCTGCGGGCCGCGGTCGTCATCGCGCGCGGGCAGGGCGGGTTCAACTCCGCGCTGGTGGTCCGCGCGGCAGGGCCGGCGTCCCCGGACGGCCGGGGCGCACACAGCCGCTGGGAGGAGCGCATCATGCCGGACAGGCCCCTTGAACTGGACGAACTGAGCACGATCTTCAGGGAGAGCGCGGGCGTCGACCATGCCGTCGACTTCGACGGCGCGGCCATCGACACCGAGTTCGACGAGCTCGGCATCGACTCGATCGCGCTGATGGAGACCGCGTCGAGGATCAGCCGCGAGCACGGGGTGCGCCTCGACGAGGAGGAGCTGGCCGGGGCCACCACGGCCCGGCTCCTGCTGGACCTGGTCAATGAACGGAAACGCTGAAAAACGGACGGCAAGGAGCCGAAGCGTTGTCAACTGCAACAGCGGACGCAGCGACGATCGACGCCGACTGGGTCTTATGCACCCGGTGCCGGGCGATGGTGTACGGCAGGCGGTTCGAGCGCAACCTCAAGGTGTGCCCGGACTGCGGCCACCATCACCGCCTGCCCGCCCGCGAGCGGGCGGAACAACTGCTCGACCCCGGCACCCTGGAGGAGATCGGCTCGCCGGTCGTCACCCGGGACGTCCTGGGCTTCGTCGACACCGTGCCCTATCCCGAGCGGCTGGAACGGGCGCGCCGCGCGACGGGCCTGAGCGAGGGCGTGCTCGTGGCGGCGGGCGAGATCGGCGGCAGACCGCTGGTCACCGCCGTGATGGACTTCGGCTTCCTGGGCGGCAGCCTCGGCGCCGCGGCCGGTGAGCTGATCGCCGGGGCGGCCGACACGGCGCTGGGGCGGCGCGTCCCGCTGCTGATCGTGGCGGCCTCCGGCGGCGCCCGCATGCAGGAGGGCCCGATCTCGCTCATGCAGATGGCCAAGACCAGCCAGGCCCTGGCCCGGCTGGACGAGGCGGGCGTCCTGACGATCGCGCTGATCACCGATCCGACCTTCGGCGGCGTGGCCGCCTCGTTCGCGACGCAGTGCGACGTGGTCATCGCCGAGCCCGCCGCGCGGCTGGGCTTCGCGGGCCGCCGGGTGATCGAGCAGACGATCGGGCGGGAGCTGCCGGCCGCGTTCCAGACGGCCGAGTTCCTGCTCGAACGCGGTTTCCTGGACGCGGTCACGCCGCGCCACGCGCTGCGCGCCGAGCTGCGCGGGCTGCTGGCGGCGGCGCGTCCCGGCGTCCCGTCGGCACCGGCGTCGCCGCCCGGCACGCTGGTGCGCGACCCCGACCTGCTGGACCCGATCGAGCCCTGGCAGGCCGTCCAGCAGGCCAGGGACCTGGAGCGGCCGACCACGCTCGACTACATCGGCCGGGCGTTCCGCGACTTCGCCGAGCTGCGCGGCGACCGGGTCGGCGGCGACTGCCCGTCGATCGTGGGCGGCGTGGCCACCCTCGGCGGCGCGCCGGTCATGGTGATCGGGCACCAGCGCGGCCACACGGCCGCCGAGCTGGCCGCCCGCAACTACGGGATGCCCAGCCCCTCGGGATACCGCAAGGCGGCGCGGCTGATGCGGACGGCCGCCAAGCTCGGGCTGCCGGTGGTGACCTTCGTCGACACCCCCGGCGCGCACCCGGGAGTGGAGGCGGAGGAACGGGGTCAGGCGCAGGCCATCTCCCAGAGCATCCGGCTGATGGCCGACCTGCCGGTCCCGGTGGTCACGGTGATCATCGGGGAGGGCGGCAGCGGCGGGGCGCTGGCCCTGGCCGTCGCCGACGAGGTGCTGATCGGCGAGCGCGGCGTGTACTCGGTGATCAGCCCGGAGGGCTGCGCCTCGATTTTGTGGAACGACGCGGCCAGGGCGCCCTCGGCCGCCGCCGCGCTGCGGGTGGACGCCCGCAGCCTGCTGCGGCTGAAGGTGGTCGACGCGGTGATCCGGGAGCCGGACGGCGGCAGCCAGGCCGATCCGCAGGAGGCGGCCCGCCGGGTCGCCGCATCGCTGGCCGCGAGCCTGGCCAGGCTCGCGGCGGCCGGGCCCGAGGAGCTGGTCCGCGCCAGAGGGGAAAGGTACCGCGCTTTCGGTTCGGAGCTGGAGGGCCATCACCAATGGAACGAGCAATGACGCGCGAGGCGACGCGGGTGGCGGACGGCGCGCCCGCGTCCGACGCGCTCGCCGAGGTCAGGGAGCAGGCCGTCGAGCTGCTTGCGCGCCTGGAACGCCCGCCGCGCAACCTGCGGATCGAGACCGGGACGATCACCATCGACATCGCCTGGGACGACGAGGCACCGGCCGCGCCCGTCCCGCCGCCCGCCGTCCCCGCCGCCGAGCCCGGACGGACGGCGGCGGCCGACGGCACGGGGGCGCGCTATCTCACCTCGCCCGCCGTCGGCGTCTTCTACCACGCCAGGGAGCCGGGCGCGGAGCCGTTCGTCTCGGTCGGCGCGACCGTCAGGCCGGGCCAGCAGATCGGGATCGTCGAGGCGATGAAGCTGATGATCCCCGTCGAGGCCGACCGGGCGGGCACCGTCACCGCCGTCGTCAAGGAGGACGGCGAGCCGGTCGAGTACGGCGAGCCGCTGTTCGCGCTGGAAGCCGGGGAGGACTGAGGCGGATGTTCGGCACGGTTCTGATCGCCAACCGGGGCGAGATCGCGATGCGGATCGCCCGCACCTGCCGCGAGCTGGGCATCCGGACCGTCGCGGTCTACTCCACCGAGGACCGCGACTCCGCGGTGGTCTCCTACGCCGACGAGGCCGTCCAGATCGGGCCCGGCCCGGCGCGGCGCAGCTACCTCAACATCCCGGCCGTCGTCGAGGCGGCCCGGCAGACGGGCGCCGACGCCGTCCACCCCGGCTACGGGTTCCTGTCCGAGGACGCCGACTTCGCGGAGGTCTGCGGGAAGAACGGCCTGGTCTTCGTCGGGCCGCCGCCCGAGGTGATCGCCGCCCTGGGCGACAAGTGCACGGCGCGCCGGACGATGGCCGAGGCCGGGCTGCCGCTGCTGCCGGGCAGCTTCGGGCCGGTGCGGTCGGAGGAGGAGGCGCGGCGCGCGGCCGAGCGGATCGGCTTCCCCGTGATCATCAAGGCGGCGGCGGGCGGCGGCGGACGCGGCATGCGGGTGGTGGAGAACCTCAACGCGGTCCTGCCCGCCTACACCGACGTGTCGGCCGAGGCGCAGGTCCTGTTCGGCGACTCCACGCTCTACGTGGAGCGCTACCTGCCGTCCGCGCGCCATGTCGAGGTCCAGGTGCTGTGCGACGCCCACGGCGCCGGGGTCCATCTGGGCGTGCGCGACTGCTCGGTGCAGCGCCGCCACCAGAAGCTGCTGGAGGAGAGCCCGGCGCCGCGGCTGCCCGCCGAGGTGATCGCCCGGATGGGCGAGAGCGCGGTCGCCGGGGCGCTCGCCGCGGGCTATGTGGGGGCCGGGACGGTGGAGTTCCTGGTCGACGCCGACGCGGAGTTCTTCTTCATGGAGGTCAACTGCCGGATCCAGGTCGAGCACCCGGTGACCGAGCTGGTCACCGGCCTGGACCTGGTGAGCGAGCAGCTGAGGATCGCGGCGGGCGAGCCGCTCGGGCTGCGCCAGCGGGACGTGTCCACGCGCGGCGCGGCCATCGAATGCCGCATCAACGTCGAGGACCCCGACCGGGGGTTCGTCCCCGCCCCGGGCCGGATCGAGGCGTTCGAGCTGCCCGGCGGACCGTTCGTGCGCGTCGACACCCACGGCTATCCGGGCTACAAGATGCCCGCGATCTACGACCCGCTGCTGGCCAAGATCCTGGCCTGGGGCGCGACCCGTGAGCAGGCGGTGGCCCGGATGGACCGGGCGCTGGCGGAGTTCCGCGCGTCCGGCCCCGGCGTGCGCACCACCGCGGGCTTCCTGCGCGAGGTGCTCGCCGACGAGCGCTTCCGCGCGGGCACCTACGACACCGGCCTGGTCTCCCGCCTGCTCGGGGAGTCCGTCAACGCGGGGGCGGCGCAGTAGCGAGGCGGTAACGACACAGTGGAGGAGAGCATGACCTCTGAGCGCGAGCGGGTCGCCCTGGTGACCGGGGCGACCAGCGGAATCGGATTCGCGATCACCCGTGCCCTGGCCGAGCGGGGGCACCCGGTGTTCATCTGCGCGCGGGACGCCGAGGCGGTCCGCGACACCGTGAAGCAGTTCCAGGGCGACGGCCTGGACGTGGAGGGCGAGGCGTGCGACGTGCGGTCGCGCGAGGACATCCGCGCCTTCGTCGGGTCGGCGGTCCGGCGGTTCGGCCCGGTCGCGATCCTGGTCAACAACGCCGGCCGCAGCGGCGGCGGCGCCACCTCGGGCCTGGCCGACGACCTGTGGCTGGACGTCATCGACACCAATCTCAACAGCGTGTTCTTCATGACCCGCGAGGTGCTCACCGCCGGTGGCCTGGCCGGGCGCCCGGGCGGGCGCGTCGTCAACATCGCCTCGACCGCGGGCAAGCAGGGCGTGGTGCTGGGCGCGCCGTACTCGGCGTCCAAGCACGGCGTCGTGGGGTTCACCAAGGCCCTGGGCAACGAGCTGGCGCCCACCGGAGTCACGGTGAACGCGGTCTGCCCCGGCTATGTCGAGACCCCGATGGCCCAGCGCGTGCGCCAGGGCTACGCCGAGGTGCTCGGCACCACCGAGGAGGCGGTCCTGGAGAAGTTCCAGGCCAAGATCCCGCTGGGCCGCTACTCGACCCCCGAGGAGGTGGCCGGTCTCGTCTGCTACCTGGTCACCGACACGGCCGCGTCCGTCACGGCACAGGCCATCAACGTGTGCGGTGGCCTCGGAAACTTCTAGGAGGCGTCATGGAGCGTTCGGGCCACCGCGAGGTGGAGCACGAGATCGAGATCGGCGCGCCCGCCGCGACCGTCTACCGGATGATCGCGGGGGTCGGCGACTGGCCGAGGCTGTTCCCGCCGACCGTCCATGTCGAGCACCTGGAGCACTCGGAGCGGGCGGAGCGGATCAGGATCTGGGCCTTCGCCAACGGCGAGGTCAAGAACTGGACCTCGCGCCGCGCGCTCGACCCCGCCCGGCTGCGCGTGGAGTTCCGCCAGGAGGTCTCCGCGCCGCCCGTCGCGGCGATGGGTGGCACTTGGGTCATCGAGCCGCTGTCGGAGGCGCGCTCGCGCGTGCGGCTGCTGCACGACTACCGGGCGATCGGCGACGACCCCGCCGACCTGGAGTGGATCGAGCGGGCGGTGGACGGCAACAGCCGCTCGGAGCTGGCCGCGCTGCGGACCAACGTCGAGACGGCGGCCGGGGCCGACGACCGGCTCACCTTCTCCTTCGAGGACTCGATCACCGTCGAGGGGCCGCCGGAGAAGGCCGCCGCGTCGGTCTACGACTTCCTCAACGAGGCGGGGCTGTGGGAGGAACGGCTCCCGCACGTCACCCGCGTCGTCCTCACCGAGGACACCCCGGGCCTGCAGATCCTGGAGATGGACACCACCGCCAAGAACGGCTCGACCCACACGACCAGGTCGGTCCGGGTCTGCTTCCCGCACCACAAGATCGTCTACAAGCAGATCACCCTGCCCGCCCTGCTCGGGCTGCACACCGGGTGCTGGCGGATCGAGCCCCGTCCCGGCGAGGACGCGGTGACCGTCACCTCCGTGCACACGGTCTCGGTCAACGAGGCCAACCTCGTCACGGTGCTCGGCGAGGGCGCGACCGTGGACCGGGCGCGCCAGTTCCTGCGCGACGCGCTCGGCGCCAACAGCCGCGCCACGCTCGGGCACGCCAAGGAGTTCGCGGAGAGCCGGACCTGATCATGGACACCCAGGTCGCCGTCGTCGGAGCCGGTCCGACCGGCCTCATGCTCGCCGGCGAGCTGCGGCTCGGCGGCGCCGGGGTGGTGGTGGTCGAACGCCTGGCCGCGCCCGTCACCGAGTCCCGGGCGTCCACGCTGCACGCGCGGACGATGGAGATCTTCGACCAGCGCGGGCTGCTGGAGCCGCTGGGCGTCCCGCCGGTCCAGCGCGCGGGCCACTTCGGCGGCGTGCCGCTCGACCTCGGCGGGGCGCCCACGCGCTTTCCCGGCCAGTGGAAGGTGCCGCAGGCCCGGGTCGAGGAGCTGCTGGCGCACTGGGCGACGGGGCTCGGCGCCGAGATCCGGCGCGGCCACGAGGTGACCGGCCTCACCGCCGGGCCCGACCGGGTCACGGTCGACGTCACGGGCCCGGCGGGTTCCTACGACCTGGCCGCCGAGTACGTGGTCGGCTGCGACGGGGAGGGCGGCGCCGTCCGGCGGCTGGCGGGCATCGGCTTCCCCGGCCGCGACGCCGCCCGCGAGCTGCTGGCCGCCGACGTGGCGGGCATCGCGATCCGCGACCGCCGCTTCGAGCGCCTGCCGGGCGGGACGGCCGTCGCGGCGCGGCGGCCGGACGGCGTCACCCGCGTGATGGTGGCCGAGCACGGCCGCCCGGCCGCGCGGCGCGCCGGCCGGCCGTCGTTCGACCGGGTCCGCGCGGCCTGGCTGCGGGTGACCGGCGAGGACATCGGCGGCGGGTCCGCGCTCTGGCTGCACGCCTTCGGCGACGCGAGCCGCCTGGCCGAGCGGTACCGCGCCGGACGGGTGCTGCTGGCGGGCGACGCGGCGCACCGGCAGCTCCCGGCCGGGGGACAGGCCGTCAACCTGGGCGTCCAGGACGCGGCCAACCTCGGCTGGAAGCTCGCCGCCCAAGTCCGCGGCGACGCCCCCGATGGGCTGCTGGACACCTACCACGACGAGCGCCACGCGACCGGGCGGCGCGTCCTGCGGGCGATCGAGGCGCAGGCCCTGCTGCTGCTCGGCGGCCCCGAGATCGACCCGTTGCGCGCCGTGCTGGCCGAGCTGATCGGCCGTCCCGAGGCCGAGGCCCGGCTGGCCGCGACGATCAGCGGTCTGGACGTCCGCTACGAGCCCGGCCCGCACCCCCTGGTCGGCGCCCGGATGCCGCACCTGGCCCTCGACACCGGGGCCGGGACGGTCGAGACGGCGGCGCTGCTGCGCGGCGGCCGCGGCGTCCTGCTGGACCTGTCCGCCCAACCCGCGCTCGGCAAGGCCGCCGCCGGATGGGCCGGGCGCGTCGACCTCGTCACGGCGGCCCGCCACCCCGGCGGACCGGTCGAGGGGCTGGACGCGGTGCTGCTGCGCCCGGACGGCCATGTCGCGTGGACGGGAGCGGGCGGGTGCGACCCGCGTCCCGCCCTGCTCCGCTGGTTCGGTTCCGATTCTCAAGGCACATCGCGCAAGGGAGGCGACAGGTGAACGCGAAGGACCAGGTATTCACCGAGGACAATTCCGCATTCGAGCCGCTGTACGCCGGGCGGGCGCCCGTCGAGGGACTCGGGATGCGGTTCGGCTTCGCGCCGTGGGACATCGGCGAGCCGCAGGCCGTCGTCGTCGACCTCGAACGGGACGGCGGGTTCCGCGGCAGGGTCCTGGACGCCGGGTGCGGCCGGGGCGGCCACGCGATCTACCTCGCGGGCCGGGGGCACCGGGTGACCGGTGTCGACAGCTCGCCCAGCGCCATCGCCCAGGCTGAGGAGCGCGCCCGCGACCAGGGCGCCGAGGTGGAGTTCGTGGTGGCCGACGCGACCCGTCTCGACGGCGTCGAGGGCGGCTTCGCCACCGTGCTGGACTACGGCCTCTACCACTGCCTCAAGGACGAGCAGCGGGTCCGCTACGCCGAGGCCCTGCACCGGGTGTGCGAGCCGGGCGCGCGGCTGCAGCTGTTCAGCTTCAGCGAGACGGCGCCGCCCGGCCTGCCCCCGGCGTGGCTGCGCGTCAGCCGCGCGAACCTGGAGGCCCACCTCGGCACCCACTGGCGCATCCTGGACATCCGGGAGACCAGCTCGGCGACGCGGTTCACCCGCGCGTTCCTGGAGGAGCAGCGCGACAAGGCCCCCGAAGGCCAGGCCGCCTTCGACCCGTCCGGACTGGGCGAGGACGAGCGCGGGCGCATCCTGCTGCCGATGTGGAACGTGCGCGCGGAACGCCGCTGAAGCGGTTTCCGGACGCCGGGCGGGTCGGAGCGGTCAGAGCGCCGACCCGCCCGGCGCCATTTCGCGGCCGTCCGGCCGCAGCACCAGCGCGCCGCCGGGCGGGACGGCCAGGGCGTGCGCGGTGGGTTCGTCCACGGTGTGCCGGGTCAGCGGCGCGCGGCAGCCGGGGGCGGGACGTCCGGCGCCGTCCGGGCCCGCGAGCAGGGTGACGCCCGGTCCGAGCAGATCCAGCGTCGAGACCCGGCGCCCGCCCGGCTCCAGCCAGCGGTGCCGCAGCCGCCCGTTGAGGTCCCAGCGCAGCGCCTCGTCGGCCTGGCGCTGGGCGCCGTTGGCGTCGGCCGAGCGGGTCACGTTGTGCAGCGCGACGGGCCGCCGCTCGTCCTCGTAGGTGTCCAGCAGGGCCGGGTCCGCCCAGCCGCGCAGCACCCAGGCGAGCTTCCAGCCCAGGTCGTAGGCGTCCTGGATGGCGGTGTTCATGCCGGTCCCGCCGCGCGGCGTCATCTGGTGGGCCGCGTCGCCGACCAGGAAGCCCGGCCCGCGGCGGTAGCGGCGGGCGATCCGGGTGGCGAAGCCGAACGCGCTGACGTACTCGATGCGCGGCCGCAGATCGGGGACGCCCGCCGCAGTGCCGATCAGCGCCGCGAGCCGCTCGTGCGGCAGGTCGGTCAGCCGCTCCTGGCCCGGCCCGCGCTCGCGGCCGTAGTGCCACCGGTCGCCCGGACCGCGCGGGGCCAGCACGCCCGCCGCGCCCTCGACGGTGATGATGTTGAGCCCGTACCGGCGGTCGTCCAGGTGGCGCCAGAGCGGCGCGCGGAACTGGACGCCGGAGTAGTCGCCGCGGACGGCGGGCCCGTCCATGCGGATGCCCAGCGTCTCGCGCACCGTGCTGTGCGCCCCGTCGGCGCCGACGACGTACGACGCCTCCACCGCGCGTTCGAGGCCCCCGCCGGTGTGGTCGCGGAGGGTCGCGCGCACCCGGTCGCCGCGGCGGCGCAGGCCGGTGAGCTCCGAGCCGAACCTGACCTCGGCGGCGGGCCGCTCCCGCAGCGCGGCCAGCAGCACCGGCTCCAGATGGTCCTGCGGGACCCACGCGGGGGCCGACGGGCTCAGCCGGGCGGCGTGCTCGGACGCCGGGAAGCCCAGGGGGACCTCCTTGCCGACGCCCGAGACGAGCGTCCGGGTCACCCAGCCGCACGGCTCGACGTCGGCGGACCCGGCGCGCACGGCGTCCTCCAGGCCCCACGAACGAAGGATCTCCATGTTCCTGGTGCTCACCACCAGAGCGCGCGACAGCGTCGAAATCTCCCGCCGCTTTTCCACGAGGAGAACGCCCACGCCATATCTCGCCAGCGTCATCGCCATGATCAGACCCGCCGGGCCGGCCCCTACTACGAGCACTTCGACATGAACAGCACCGGTGTTGGCCATAACCCGATTCAACATTTCCGCGCCGGGCCCGGGCAACAGCGCGGTGTTGTAGCTCGGGACGGGAGGAATTATTCTCCCCTCATGGTGCCGACTTCGGCCCGGCCGACCTCTCGGCGGCGCCGAACCTCAGGGCTAAGCGGACAAATGGGGGGCCATAAATGGCTCGGTTTGCGATCCTTGGTTCGTTCGAAATCTTCAACGGCGCGGAGCCGTGCGGGCTGACCGCCCCGAAATTACGGCAGGTGCTCGCCCTGCTGCTGATGCGAAGGAATCAGCTGGTCCCGCTGGAGACGGTGGTCGAGGAGCTGTGGGGCGACGCACCGCCCAAGAGCGCCCTCACTACCGCGCAGACCTACATCTACCAGCTGCGCAAGACCATCGAGATCGAGCGGCTCGCGCCCGACAGCCGCGAGCTGCTGGTCACCAGGCCCTCGGGCTACATGCTCAAGGTCGAGCCCTCGGAGCTGGACGTCTATGTCTTCGAGGAGGAGGTGGCGCGCGGGCGGCGGCTGCTGGAGGCGGGCCGTCCCGAGGAGGCGTCGCGGAACCTGCGGCACGCCCTGGCGCTGTGGACCGGTCCACCGCTGGCCGGGGTCAACCGGGGGCCGCTGCTCTCGGCACACGCCGTCCACCTGGAAGAACAGCGCCTGCACGCGCTGGAGATGCGGATCAAGGCCGACGTGAAGCTCGGCCGCGACCGGGAGCTGATCGGCGAGCTGCGCTCGCTGGTGGCCAGGAACCCCTTCAACGAGTGGTTCCACGGCCAGCTGATCATGGCCCTGAGCCGGGCCGGGCGGCGCAACGAGGCGCTGGACGTCTTCTACAGCCTGCGCCACACCCTCGACAACGAGCTCGGGCTGCTGCCCTCGCCGGAGATCCAGGAGATCCACCAGGACGTCCTCATGGTGGGCAAGCCCCGGTCGGCCGCGGGGACGGTCAACGGCTGAGGGCGGCCGCGGCGTCCCGCGGCGACAGCACCGGGGCCCGCCGGCCTTGACGGTCGGCGGGCCCCCGTTGTGTTTGAACAGGCCTACCCGGGCAGATATCCGGTGTCCTTCATCCAGGTGAAATAGGTGGCGAGCAGCCGTTCGTCGAGGGGCGGGCAGCTCACTCCGGAACCGGCCAGCGCATTTTCGGCCCGCGCCGTGTCGTAATCGATCGCCTCTTCGCCGCCGACCACGAACTCCTCGACGACTTCCAGTACCGGATGCAGTTCGTTGTCGCGTTCCCCGAAGGAATTCTGCAGTTCCTGCCACCAGCGGTCGACCGGAACCACTTCCACGGGCCATCCGTGCGCCGCGACCTGGCGGATCAGATCGCCGAATCGCATCTTCGCGCGGTTGACCAGATGGTAATCCCCGCCGAAGTCGTGCGGCGTCCGGGAGATCGCGACCAGCGCCGCGCCGACGTAGTCGACCGGCGTCATCTCGACCTCCAGATCGAGGTCGGGCGCCATCCCGAGCTGCACGCAGCCCTTGATGACCCGGGTGGTGAAGTGGGTCGTCAGGCAGGCGCCGGTGCGCGAGTCGCCCAAGACCCGGCCGGGCCGGTGCACGTCCACCGGGATCCCGCGCTCGCGCGCGATCTCCACCAGCCGCTCGGCGGCCCACTTGGACTGCACGTAGCCGGTGACCAGCTTGCCCGCCGAGGCGATGGGGTCGGTCTCGGCGATCACCGTCCGGCCGTCGGCGGGGATGCCCCAGATCCCGTAGGTCGAGACATGGCTGACCGGCGTCAGCGGCCCCCGGCAGGCCAGCCGGAGGATCTCGGCCACGCCGTCGATGTTGGCCGCCTCCAGTTGCCGGTAGGTGTAGGAGAAGTTGACCCAGGCACCGCAGTGGTAGATGGCGTCGAGGCTCCGGGCCAGTGTGTCGAAGCCGTCCTCGCCCAGCCCCAGCAGCGGCTCGGCCAGGTCGCCCGGCAGCACCTCGATCCGGTCCGCCCGGTCCTCACGCCAGGGCAGGTAGCGTTCGAGGTTGGCGCGGATCCGGGCCAGGCCGTCGTCGCGCCCGTCGCAGCGCACCAGGCAGACCACCGTGGCCTCCGTGGCGGCCAGCAGCTCGTCCAGCAGGTAGGCGCCGACGAAGCCGGTGGCGCCGGTCAGCAGCACCCGGCGCGGGTTCAGATGGCCCTCGCCCAGCGGGCCCTCGGGACGGATCGCCGGGTCGAGCGTCACGTGCGGCGAGATCGCCTCGGGCGTGGTCAGGTCGGTGTCGCCGTCCTCGGTCTCGGCGGCGGCGAGGCCGCCCAGCTCCTCGTGCAGCAGCTCGGCCCACTCGCCCAGCGTCGTCTGGGCGAAGAACCGGTTGGGCCGGACGTTGACCTGGAGGTCGCGCCGGCAGCGCTTGACGATCTCCATCACCATCAGCGAGTCGAGCCCGTATCCGATCACGTCGTCCTCCACGGCGATGTCGCGGGGCGCGATGCCGAGGACGTCGCCGAGCGCGTCCTGGAGATAGCCGATGAGCATCGCGGTCCGCCGCGCGGGATCGGCGGCGGTCAGGTCGTCCAGCAGCGGCGCGGCGGCCGCCCCGTCGTCGTCGGCGACGTCGATCGCCCGCAGCAGCGGCCGGTCGATCCTGGCCTCCATGACGGGCTTGAACGTGCCCCAGTCGGCCGCGCAGACCACCGCGTGGGCGGCGGGCCCGGCCAGGAGCATGCCCAGCAGCCGCAGGCACTGCGGCGCCGACAGCGTGCGCAGGCCCGTCGAGGTCAGGAACCGCAGCACCTCCTCGTCGAACAGGGCCGAGGGCAGGTCCCACGGCCCCCACGCCACGGTCAGCGCGGCCTGGCCCCGGCCGCGCCGGTACCCGGCGAGCGCGTCCAGGAACGCGTTGCCCGCCGAGTAGCTCGCCAGGTGCTGCGAGCCCCAGGTCGCGGCGATCGAGGAGAACCCCAGGAAGAAGTCCAGGTCAAGGCCGCCGGTCAGCCGGTGCAGCAGCCATCCGCCGACCACCTTGGGACGCCAGACGCCCTCGTAGGCCACCGGCTCGGCGACCGGGACGTCGCGCAGGAACTGCGGGTCCGACACGCCCGCCGCGTGCACGACGCCGCGCAGCGGGTGGGGGCCCTCGCGCAGGGCCGCGATCACCGGCTCCATCTGGACGGGGTCGGCGACGTCGGCGGCCACCACCTCCACGACCGTGCCCAGGGCCTCCAACTGGCGGACGAAGGCGACGCGCTCGGCCGTGGCGGGCGCGAGGTCGCCGTCCCACTCCCGCCTCGGCGGGAGCGGGGTGCGGCTCAGCAGGACGGCCTTCCCGGCGCCCCGCTCGGCCAGCCACCGCCCGACCGTCTGCCCGATGCCGCCGAACGCGCCGGTGACGAGGTAGGCGCCCGACGGGCTGATCCGCGGCGTGCGGCGCAGCTCGCGCGCCTCGGGGGCGCGCCGGGCCAGCCGGGGGACGAACCGCTCGCGGTCGCGCAGGGCGTGCTCGTCCTCGGCCGTCCCGGAGAACAGCGCCGCGACCAGCGCGTCGATGTCGGCGTCGTCCGGGGCGGACGGGTCCAGGTCGACGGCGCCTCCCCAGTGCTCGGGGTGCTCCAGCGCGATGACGCGGCCGAGTCCCCACAGCGTCCCGGCGAAGGGGGAGGTGAGGCGGTTCTCGGCGGGCACGGCGCCCCGGGTGACCAGGCATACCTTCGTCCGCGCGTAGGCGGGGCGCTCCAGCATGCCCTGGACGAGCGCGGCCACGGTCAGCTCGCCGTGGCGCAGGAAGCCGGTCACGGCCTCGGTGTCGGCCTTCTCGGGATCGGGCGCGTCCAGGCCGGTGAGGACGACGACCCGGCCGGGCGCCTCGGGCCGGGCCCAGTCGTCGAAGGGGAACGTCGCGGCCTCGTCCGGCTCGACCACCTCGCAGCGGGCGCCGCCCTGGCGCAGCCGCGCCGCCAGCGCCGCCGCGGTGCCGCCGCGGTCGGCCAGCAGCACGACGTGCTCACCGCGCACGCGCGGCGGAGAGGACGGCTCCAGGCGCTCCCATTCCACGTCGTACAGCAGCTCGCCCGGCGGGCGCCAGCCCGCGCCCGCCGTCTCCGCCCGGTCCTCGGCCACCTCCAGGGCGCGCAGCCCGCCGAGGTAGGAGCCGTCCTCGGCGAGGAACACCACGTCCCCGGTCACCGCGCCGTCGTCGCGCGCCTCGGCCACCGCCGTGACGTAGCGGACCCGGCCGGGATCGCGCACCGTGCCCTCGGCCAGGCGGCGGGCGCGTCCGACACCGTCCCGTGCCCCGTCCCGCGCCCCGGTCCCGCCCGCCGCCCAGGCGAGCGCGGCGACGGACGCGTCGAGCACCGAGGCCCACTCGTCGGCGGGGTCGGGCTCGGACCGGGGCTCCAGCGCCACCAGCACGCCCTCGCAGCCCCGGCGGGCGCCGTTGATCGCGGCGACCAGGGCCGAGGGCAGCGAGCCGCCCTCGTAGGCGATCGCGCGGTCGTAGTCGCCCGGGTCGAAGTCGTCCGGGGACGGAGGGAGCAGGCCCCGGCCGGACGGCCGCCGCCGCACCACGCCCCGCCCGTGGCGCTGCCAGGGCGCGCCCGCGTCCTCCTCGGCCCGCGACAGCGAATGGAGCTCCACCACGGCCTCCCCGGCGGCGCCGGGCACGACCGTGATCTGCAGGACGCGGCCGGTGTCGTCCATCGGCACGCGCTGGTCGAGCTCCATGTCCTCGGCGCGCGGCCACGGCCCGCCCATCGCGTCGGCGACGGCGGCGTTGACCACGATGCCGATACCGCCGATCGACAGGAAGGGGCCCGCCGCGCCGGTGCGGGTGTAGCGCGCCCAGAACGGGGAGTCGAGGTCGGCCTGATAGGTGGCGACGGCGGCGCGGAGCCTGCGCATCCCCCCGGGGAGATCGCCGGACAACACCTCCGCCGCCGGGGCCGCCCCGGACGACGAGGGCGCCTTGTCGCGCTTCTCCTCGAACCAGTACGGCGTGCCCCTCCAGACCGTGGTGGGGAGCGGGACGCGCCGGGGCTCGGAGTCGCCGTGGACCTTCTCCCAGTCCACGGCGACCCCGCGCAGGCTCGCCGCCCCCAGCGCCGAGCGCGCCGCCACGCGGTCGTCGGCACGGCGGCGCTGCGTCCCGATCCACGCGCATTCGGGGTCGTCGATCGCGCGGGAGCCCAGCCCGCACAGGACGGGGGCGGGACCCATCTCGACGAACGTGCGGTAGCCGCCGTCGTGCAGGGCCCGGAGCCCGTCGTGGAAGCGGACCGTCCCCGCGGCGTGCCGCACCCAGTAGTCCGGCCCGCCGTCCCCGGGCTCCCAGAACCGTCCCGTCACGTTGGACACCAGCGGGACGGCCGGCTCCCGGTGCTCGATCCCGGCCGCGACCGCGCGGAACTCCTCCAGCATCGGCGCGAGCAGCGGCGAGTGGAAGGCGTGCGACACCGTCAGGCGCCGGGCCGTGACGCCGCGACCGGCCAGCTCGGCCTCGATCGCGGCGA
The DNA here is from genome assembly GCF_050946795.1 of Spirillospora sp. CA-294931. Classification (GTDB taxonomy): domain Bacteria; phylum Actinomycetota; class Actinomycetes; order Streptosporangiales; family Streptosporangiaceae; genus Spirillospora. The sequence continues at coordinate 5,880,636 of NZ_CP192006.1, read as the reverse complement.
CGTCGTCGGCCGCGCCGGAGATCACCACACTGCCCGGCCCGTTCACGGCGGCCACGGAGACGGTCGAGGCGCGCTCGCCGATCGCCTCCAGCGCCGTCTCCTCGGTGGTCTCCAGGGCCGTCATCACCCCGCCCGCCGGGAGCCCGGCCATCAGGGCGGCCCTGGCGGCCACGAGCCGGACGGCGTCCGGAAGCTCGAAGACCCCGGCGAGGCACGCGGCGACGATCTCGCCGATGCTGTGCCCGGCCAGCGCCCCGGGGGCCAGGCCCCAGGACTGCCAGAGCCGGGCCAGGGCGTACTCGACCGCGAACAGCGCGGGCTGGGTGTAGCGGGTGTCGTCGATCGCGCCGTCGTCCTCGTCCTCGGGCCAGAGCACGTCGCGGAGGGGACGGTCGAGCAGCGGGTCGAACAGCTCGGCGCACCGGCCGAACGCCTCGGCGAAGGCGGGCTCGTCCCTCAGCCCGGACGCCATCCCGGCGTACTGTGCGCCCTGCCCGGTGAACAGCCAGGCGGCCTTGCGGTGCTTGCGCCCCGGCAGCTCCTCGGCCCGCAGCAGCGGATGGCGCGAGCCCTGGGAGTGGGCCCCGAGGGCCTCGGCCATCTCCTCCAGCGAGCCGGACGCCACGGCCAGCCCGTGCCGCTGGCGGCCGCGCCCGACCTGGGTGGTGTAGCAGACGTCGGCGAGCCCGAGACCGGGCTCGGCGCGCAGATGGTCGGCGTACCGGCCCGCGAGCTGGGCCAGGGCCTGCGGGGTGTGCGCCGACAGGAGCAGGACGCCCGGCGCCGCGTCCGGCGGCTCCCCGGCCGAGAGCGGCTCGGGCTCGTCGGGGGAGCGGACGACGCAGTGGGCGTTGGTGCCGCTGACCCCGAAGCTGCTGACCGCGCCCGCCCGGGGCCGGTCGTGCTCGGGCCAGGGCGTCCCCTCGGCGGCGACCCGGATGTGCAGCCGGTCCCAGTCCACGTTCGGGTTGGGGCTGGTGAAGTGCAGGTGGGGCGGGATCCGGCGGTTCCGCAGCGCGAGCACCACCTTGATCAGGCCCGCCACGCCCGCCGCGGGCTCCAGATGCCCGATGTTGGTCTTGACCGACCCGACCAGCAGCGGCGCGCCGTCGCCGTGGTGCCGCCCCACGACCGCCTCCAGGGCGCGCAGCTCGATCGGGTCGCCGAGCGCGGTGCCGGTGCCGTGCACCTCGACATAGTCGATCTCGGCCGGGTCGATCCGGCCCTGCGCGAGCGCCGCCCTGATCACCTTCTGCTGGGCGGCGGGGTTGGGCACGGTCAGCCCGCTGGAGCGGCCGTCGTGGTTGACCGCCGACCCCGCCACCACGGCCAGGACCGGGTCGCGGTTCCTCACCGCGTCCGACAGCCGCTTGAGCACCAGCACCCCGGCGCCCTCGCCGCGGGCGTACCCGTCGGCGGCGGCGTCGAAGGTCTTGCAGCGGCCGTCCGGCGACAGGGCCTTGAACTTGCTCATCAGCACGTAGCCGTAGGGCGAGAGGATCATGTTCACTCCGCCCGCCAGCGCCAGGTCGCACTCGCCCAGGCGCAGCGCCTGGCACGCGTCGTGCACCGCGACCAGCGAGGACGAGCACGTGGTGTCGATGACCTTGCAGGGGCCCTCCAGGCCCAGCGTGTAGGAGATCCGCCCGGCCGCGAAGCTGGGCTCGCCCATCAGCTGGTAGGCGTCCACGTCGCGGATGTCGCCCTCGCTCTGCCGCATCCGCACGTAGTCGGTCGTGCTGAGGCCCATGAAGACGCCGGTCGCGCTGCCCGCCAGCTGGTCGGGCGCCTGCCCGGCCCGCTCCAGGGCCTCCCAGGCCACCTCCAGCGCGAGCCGCTGCTGCGGGTCCATGCCGAGCGCCTCGCGCGGCGAGATCCCGAACGCGGCCGGTTCGAACCGGTCGACCTCGTCCAGGAAGCCGCCCTGGACGGTGTAGGCCTTGCCCGGCTCGTCGGGGTCGGGGTGGTAGACGGCGGCGGCGTCGCCCCGCTCGGCGGGGAACTCGCGGATCGCGTCCACGCCGTCGGCCAGCAGCCTCCAGAAGCGCTCGGGCGTGTCCGCGCCTCCCGGGAACCGGCAGCCGAGCCCGATGACGGCGATGGGCTCGCGGGCGGCCTCCGCGGGGCGCTCGCGCAGCTGGCGCTGGAGCCGCTCGATGGTCCGGGCGGCCTCGACGAGTGGGCCCCGCTTGTCGGGGGTGCTCATGTGCGGTCTCCTTCGTTCAGCATCGATTCGGCCGTGGCGATCGCGGTCAGCAGGCGGTCGGCCAGGGCCTGCTCGTCCAGGTCGTCCAGCCCGTCGGGGCCGTCCCCGCCCGGGCCCTCCCCGGTGGCGGTGCCGAGGTCGAGCACCTCGGCGAGGATGAAGTCGGCGAACGACGCGGCGTTGGGGCACTCGAACATCACGGTGCCGGGCAGCTCGCACCCGAGGTCGCGCTCGGCGGCGGCCTTCAGCCGGGCCGAGAGCACCGAGTCCATGCCCAGATCGAAGAACCCCTGGTCGGGCGCTATGTCGTCGACGCCGCCGAGCACGGCGCAGGCCAGCTCGATGACCGCCTCGATGACATGGTCGCGGCGCGCGTCCGGGGGCAGCGCGGCCACCTCGGCCGCCAGGCGTCCGGTCTCTTCGGGCTGCTCCGGCGCCGCCGGAGCCTTCTCGGCGGGCGCCGCCGCGATCCAGTGCGAGCGGTGCTGCCACGGGTAGCGCGGCAGCGCGACGAGCCTGCCACCAGCAGGGACGACCCGGTCCCAGTCCACCCGGCAGCCGTGCGCGTGCAGGGCCGCGACCACGTCGAGCAGGTCGCCGGGACCGGCTCCGGGTGGCGCCGACACCGCCAGCGGGCCGTCGCCGGACGGGCCGTCCACTCCCAGCACGGCCTCGGCGCCGTCGCCGGTGACCCGCTCCGCGATGTCCGCCCACTCGCCCCGGACCCGGTACCGGGCCGGGACGCCCGGCGGGTCGCCGCCGGAGCGGTGCTCACCGGTCAGCATCCCGGCCGCGTCGGCCACGCTCAGCTCCCGCGTCGCGCACGCGGCGGCGTAGGCTCCGGCGCCCGTGCCCACGGCGGTGTCCGGGACGAGGCCGTACGACTCCCACACGGCGGTCATGGCCAGATGGCCCGCGAGCGTCACCAGGTCCCGCTCCGGCGAACCGGCCTCGGGAACCGTGCCCGCGCGCCACAGCGCGAACGCCTCGCCGAGGTCGGCCGCCCAGGGCGGGTCGTCCGGGACGCCGTCGACCGGCGCGGGCGCTTCGGGGCCGAAGTAGAAGGCCAGGCGCTTGTGCTCGCCCGGACGCGCGACGCCCGCGCGCACGCCGGGACGCTCCGTCCCGTCCCGGACGGCGTCCAGGCCCGCGACCAGGTCACGCCGTCCGGCGCCGACGACGACGGCGCGGTGCTCGTGATGCGTCCGCCGCGCGCCCGACGTCCAGCACAGGTGCGGCAGGTCCGCGTCCGGCACGTCGCGCAGGGCCGCGCGCAGGCGGTCGGCCGCCGCGTCCAGCGCCGCGCGCGTCGCGCCGGACACGGCGAGCGCCAGCGGGCGTCCCGGCGCGGCCTCGCGCCCGGCCGGAGGAGCCTGGACCGGAGCCTCCTGCACCACGACGTGCGCGTTGGTGCCGGTGAACCCGAAGGCGCTCACCCCGGCGAGCCTCGGACGGCTCCCGCGCGGCCAGGACACCGGGTCGGTGGCCACCCGCACCGCCAGGCGCTCCCAGTCCACCTGGCGGGTCGGGGTGCTGACGTGCAGGTGCGCCGGGATCTCCTCGTGGTGCAGCGCCAGCACCGTCTTGATCAGCCCGGCGATCCCGGACGCCGCCTCCAGATGCCCCATGTTGGTCTTCACCGAGCCCACCAGCAGCGGGTCGCGGGCGTCGCGCCCGGCGCCCAGCTCGGCCGACAGCGCCCGCAGCTCGATCGCGTCGCCCAGCCGGGTCCCGGTCCCGTGCGCCTCGACATAGCCGATCTGTGCGGGCCGCGCGCCCGCCTGCTCCAGCGCCGCCCGGACGACCTCCTGCTGGGCCTCGCCGCTGGGCACGGTCAGCCCGCCGCTGGCGCCGTCCTGGTTCACGGCGCTGCCGCGGATCACCGCGTAGACGCGGTCGCCGTCCTTCAGGGCGCGCGACAGCGTCTTGAGGACGACGGCGCCGCTGCCCTCGCCGCGCCCGTAGCCGTCGGCGGAGTCGTCGAAGGTCTTGCACCGGCCGTCCGGCGCCAGCGCCCCGGCCGACGACATCGACAGGAACACCGTAGGCGTGCACATCGCGTTGGCGCCCCCGGCCAGGGCCACCTCGCTCTCCCCGGTGCGCAGGCTCTGGCACGCCAGGTGCACGGCCGTCAGCGACGAGGAGCAGGCGGTGTCGACGGCGATGCTCGGCCCCCGCACGCCCAGGAAGTACGACAGCCGCCCGGCGGCGCCGCTGAAGGAGTTCCCGGTGCCGTAGTACAGGTCGATGTCGGTGGCCTGGGCCGTGACGAGCTGCTGGTAGTCGGTGGTGTTCAGCCCGACGAAGACCCCGGTGCGGCCGCCGCGCAGCCGCTCGGCGGGCAGGCCCGCGTCCTCCAGCGCCTCCCACGCCACCTCCAGGAACAGCCGCTGCTGCGGGTCCATGCTCCGCGCCTCGTGCGGCGAGACCCGGAAGAAGGCGTTGTCGAAGCCGTCGATGGCGTCCAGGAAGGCGCCCCGGCCCGTCACCGTGGTCCCCGGGGAGACCTGCCCGTCGGCCAGCAGCGCGGCGGCGTTCCAGCGGTCGGCGGGGACCTCGCCCGTGGTGTCGGTCCGCTCGGACAGCAGCCGCCAGAAGCCGGCCGGGCCGTGGACGCCGCCGGGCAGCCGGCAGCCGATGCCGACGATCGCGATCGGCTCCGCGCCGCCCGGCCGGACGGCGGCGCGTTCGGGCTCGGGTGCGGGCCCCGGTTCGGCGGAGGTCTCCCGCGTCGTCGGGCCGAGGGAGAGGACGTGGTCGGCCAGCGCGTCGATCGTCGCGTGCGCCAGGACGTCGGCGCCGGTCACCTCGCAGCCCAGCGCCTCCTCCAGATCGCGGGCGAACCGGACCGTCGAGACCGAGTCCAGGCCGAGGTCGAACAGGCCGCGCGTGCGCGGGAGGCGGTGGCCGGGCGGGTGGCCCAGCACGTCCAGCAGCACCCGGTGGACGACCGCGGCGGCCCGCTCCCGGTCGGGGACCGGCGCCGGAACGGGCGTCGGGGCGTTCGGCGCGGGCTCCTCAACGGGACGCACCTCCCCGGGGGCGCCGGAGAGTTCGGCGATCAGCTCGCCCGCCGCGTCGTAGAGCCGCACCTCGGCGCGCACGGCGGCGGGCGAGGCCGCCCCCTCCTGCTGCCCCCGGGTGACGCCGGGCAGCCAGTGCCGCTCGTCCGCCCAGCGTGGCGGCGGGAGGTGGACGGCCCGGACGGGCCCGCCCGCCACCGCCGCCCAGTCGACGCCGATCCCGGCCGTGTGCAGCCGGGCCCGGGCCCTGGCCAGCGTGGCGGGCCCCGACTGCCCGCGCGCGAGCGACCCGACGACCGGCCCGACCCGGTCGTGCTCGGCCAACGCCGCGCGCAGCGGCCGGGTCAGCACCGGGTGGGCACCGATCTCGACGAACGCGGCGTCCCCCTCGGCCAGCAGCGCGTCGGCCGCGGGCCACAGCAGCACGGGGTCGCGCAGGCTCCGTCCCCAGTAGGCGGCGTCCATCAGCGGCGACCGCAGGGCCGGATCGACCGTGGACAGCAGCGGGATCTCCGGTTCGGTGACCGGCAGGTCCTTGAGCAGCCCCTCCAGCTCGTCGGCGTGCGGGCGCATCGCCGGGCTGTGGAAGGCGTAGTCCACGCCGAGCGGGACGGTGGTCACCCCGTCGCGTTCGAGCTCGCGCGCCGCCTTTTCGACCGGACCGGCGGGGCCCGCGAGCACCACCGACCGGGGGCCGTTCTCGGTCGCGACGCAGACCTCGGGATGCCCGCCCGCCAGGCGGCGGCGCGCGTCCTCGGCCGACAGCTCCACCGCGACCATCCGGCCGCTTCCCGTCGCGCGCTGCATCAGCCGGCCCCGGTCCACGATCAGGCGGGCCGCGTCCGGGAGGGCGAGCGCGCCCGCGACGCACGCGGCGGCGATCTCGCCCATGCTGTGCCCGATGACGACGTCCGGCGCGACGCCCCACGAGCGCCAGAGGCGGGCCAGCGCGACCTGGAGCGCGAACAGCGCGGGCTGTGCCACCTCGGTCGCCCGGAGCCGGGCCGGCTCCTCATCGCGCAGCGCGTCCAGCAGCGACCAGCCGCCGTGCGCGGCGATCACGGCGTCGCACTCGTCGAGCGTCTCGGTGACCGCCGTCTCGCGCCCGTACAGATCCAGGCCCATGCCGGGCCACTGCGAGCCCTGCCCGGAGAACACGAAGGCCACCGGGGGCGGCTGCTCCTCGGTCAGGTCGTCGGCGACCGAGGGGTGCGCCTCCCCGCGCTCGAACGCCTCCAGGCCCGCGGCCAGCTCGTCGCCGGAGTCGCCGACGACGGCGAGCCGGTGGGCGAGGTGGGTGCGGCGGACGGTGGACGCGACCGCGATCCCGGCGACCGGAGCGTCCTCCTCGCGCAGCGCCCGCGCGTAGTCCCCGGCCAGCGCCCGCAGGCCCTTGGGCGTCGAGGACGACAGCGTCACGGTGTGCGGGGGAGCGGCGCCCTCTTCCCGTCCCACGGGGGCGGGCTCGGGCGGGGTGGACAGCAGCACGTGCGCGTTGGTGCCGGACAGGCCGAAGGCGCTGACCCCCGCCACCAGCGGCCCCTCGGCCGGGAGCGGAGTCGCGGCGGTGGGGACGGCGACCCCCGACCCCGCCCAGTCGATCAGCGGCGACGGGGTGGCGTAGTGGACCTGCGGCGGCACGGTCCGGTGCCGCAGCACCAGCAGGGTCTTGAGCAGCCCGGCGATCCCGGCGGCCGAGTCCATGTGCCCGAAGTTGGCCTTGTGCGAGCCCACCAGCAGCGGGCTCCCGTCCGCGCGCCCCGCCCCGAGCACCTCGGCCAGCGCGGAGATCTCCAGCGGGTCGCCCAGCGGCGTGCCGGTGCCGTGCGCCTCCACGAAGCACGGCTCCCGCGCGCCGAGCCGCGCCGCCCGCAGCGCGGCGACCAGCAGCTCGCGCTGCGCGGGCGCGCTGGGGGCGGTCAGGCCCGCGCTGTGGCCGTCCTGGTTGACGGCCGAGCCCCGGATCACCCCGTAGACCTGGTCGCGGTCGCGCAGGGCGTCCTCCAGGCGCTTCAGGACGACGATCCCGCACCCTTCGCCGCGCACCACGCCGTCCGCGCGCGCGTCGAAGGGCCGGCAGCGCCCGGTGCGCGACAGGGCCTGCACCCGGTCCATGTAGAGGGTCAGCTCGGGCGCCACCATCGCGTTGACGCCGCCCGCCAGCGCGGTGTCGACCTCGCCCGAGCGCAGGCCCTGGCACGCCAGGTGCACCGCCACCAGCGACGACGAGCAGGCGGTGTTCACGGTCATGCTCGGGCCGCGCAGGTCGAAGGTGTAGGCGATGCGCCCCGCGGCGAAGCTGAACTCCTTGCCGCTGGCGAAGTACGGGTCCACGCCCTCGGGCCCGACGGTCTTGGCGTGCAGCACCATGTAGTCCGAGCCGAGGATCCCGAAATGCAGGCTCGTCGCCGAGTGCCGCCAGCCCTCCCGGGGGACGCCCGAGTCCTCCATCGCCTCCCAGGCGACCTCCATCAGCAGCCGCTGCTGCGGGTCCATCTGCCGCGCCTCGCGGGGCGATATCCCGAAGAATCCCGCGTCGAAGCGATCGATTCCGGACAGGAATCCGCCCGCGTGGTGCGCGGCGTCCCCGTTTTTCGTGGACGATCCGTTCCAGCGGTCCGCCGGAATCGGCTCGACGACATCGCGCCCCTCGATGAGGATTCGCCACAGGCCGTCCAGGTCGCGCACTTCCCCCGGGAATCGGCAACCGACCCCGACGACCGCGATATCGGCCGGATCAGCCTCGGTCTCGTACCGGTCCTGCCGCGGCTCGGGCATGCCCCACTCCTCTTCGGCCGGAGGCCCGTAAAAGGTCCGTGAATGGTTGCGGTTCTCGGGCACAAGATGGTTTCACCGGTTCGTGTCTCACTCGAAGACCAATCTTGACGCGCGAATTCCCATTTCCGGTACGGAGTCGATCAGCGGTGTGACCTCACTCCTTGCCGGTCTGGACGGATCCTTGAACCGCCTGCGACCCGAATCCGTGCAGGATCCCATCGCCGCCGACCAAGGTGACCCGGGTAGGACCAGTCGAAAGGGTTCGGCCTTATGGCTCTCAAAACCGAGGACATCTACACGGAACTCCGCGCCTATGTCTCCGGGAATTTCCTGGAGGGGGCGGAGATCGACGAACTGGATCGCGACACCCCGCTGCTCGAGTGGGGGGTCCTCAATTCCATGAACACCGCCGTCCTGATGGCGCACATCCGGGACCGGTTCGGTGTGGACATCCCGCCCATGTACATCACGGGCAAGCGTTTCCGTGACCTGAGCTCCATCACCGAGATGGTCCACGAGCTCTCGCTGCGTGCGGCCTGAACACCGGACCGCGGTCCGAACCAGAAACCACAAGCGGCTCCGTGCTGAGGGCCGAGTCAGAAGGGAAGGGCGACGTGCGCGCAGAGTTCGATGTCGGCATCATCGGGGGCGGGCCGGCGGGATCGACGGCCGCCGCCTATCTGGCCAAGGCGGGCCTGAAGGTCGCGCTCTTCGAGAGCGAGAACTTCCCCAGGGAGCATGTCGGGGAGTCGCTCGTCCCGGCGACCACCCCGGTCCTGCTGGAGACCGGCGCCATGGAGAAGGTGGAGGCCGCCGGCTTCCCCAAGAAGTACGGGGCCGCGTGGACCTCGGCCGAGCACCGCCCGATCGACCACATGGGCTTCCGCGGCCTCACCCACGACTTCCGCGCCGCCGAGATCCTGTTCAACGAGCGCGACCAGCCCGGGGTCGACCGCGACTTCACCTTCCACGTCGACCGCGGGAAGTTCGACCTCATCCTGCTCAAGCACGCCGAGGAGCTCGGGGCCACGGTGTTCCAGGGCGTCCACGTGCGCGACGTCGACTTCTCCGACGACGAGGCGGTCACGGTCAACGTCCGGATCGGCGGCCAGGCGGTCGGCGTCCCCGTGCGCATGGTCGTGGACGCCAGCGGCCGCCGGACCCAGCTCGGCGGCCAGCTCAAGTTCAAGCAGACGGACCCGGTGTTCAACCAGTACGCCGTGCACGCCTGGTTCGACGACTTCGACCGCACGGCCCTGGCCGTCGACCAGGCCAAGGCCGACTACATCTTCATCCACTTCCTGCCGGTCACCGACACCTGGGTCTGGCAGATCCCCATCACCGACACCATCACCTCGGTCGGCGTCGTCAGCCAGAAGAAGCGGTTCAAGGAGTACGGCGGCGACCGGGACCGGTTCTTCTGGGACACCGTCGCCAGCCGGCCCGAGCTGCTGGACGCGCTGAAGAACTCCGACCAGGTCCGCCCGCTCAAGACCGAGGGCGACTACAGCTACGGGATGACGCAGATCTGCGGCGACCGGTTCGTCCTGATCGGCGACGCGGCCCGCTTCGTCGACCCGATCTTCTCCAGCGGTGTCAGCGTCGCGATGAACAGCGCCCGGATCGCCTGCCACGACATCGCCGCGGCGGCCGAGGCGGGCGACTTCTCCAAGGAGCGCTTCGCCACGTACGAAAGCAAGCTGCGCCGCGGGGTGAGCAACTGGTACGAGTTCATCACGATCTACTACCGGCTGAACATCCTGTTCACCGCGTTCGTGCAGGACGAGCGGTACCGCCTCGACGTGCTGAGGATGCTCCAGGGCGATGTCTGGGACGGCGACGAGCCCCGCGCCCTGGCCACGATGCGCGAGATCGTCAAGGTCGTCGAGGACGACCCCACCCATCTGTGGCACCCGTACCTGGGCAGCCTGAAGTCGCCGTCGGCGGCCCCCAGTTTCTGACAGAGGAGCCATGACATGGTCAGCGGGCAGCTAGCCGCGGACGGCCGGGACGTCCAGGACCTCCACGACGTCGCGATCATCGGTTCCGGCGTGGCCGGCACGATCCTCGCCGCGTGCCTGGCGCGCAACGGAGCCAAGGTGGTGCTGATCGACGCCGCCACCCATCCCAAGTTCACCATCGGCGAGTCGACGATCCCCTTCACCTCGATGATGCTGCGGCTCCTCGCCGAGCGGTACAAGGTGCCGGAGATCAAGCACCTGTCCACGTTCGAGGGCGTGTACGCGCACATCACCACCCAGTGCGGGATCAAACGGAACTTCGGCTTCGTCTACCACCGCGCGGGCGAGCGCCAGGACCCGGCCCAGCGCACGCACTTCCAGATCCCCAAGATCCTCAACACCGAGAACCACTACTTCCGCCAGGACGTCGACTCCTGGATGCTGTCGGTCGCCGTCAAGTACGGCACCACGGTCCGCCAGCAGCAGCCCGTGGTCGACGTGGACATCGACGACGACGGCGCGACGCTGAAGCTGGCGCCCGGCGGAACGCTGCGCGCCAAGTTCGTCGTGGACGCCAGCGGCCACAAGTCGGTCCTGGCCGACAAGTTCGCGCTCCGCGAGGAGCCGACGCGGTTCCGGCACCACTCCCGGTCGCTGTTCAACCACTTCACCGGCGTCAAGCCGTTCGACGACGTGGCCAAGCCCGACAAGGGGTTCCCCACCCGTTGGGGCGAGGGCACCCTGCACCACATGTTCCACGGCGGGTGGATGTGGGTGATCCCGTTCGACAACCACCCCCGGGCGACCAACCCGCTGTGCAGCGTCGGCATCCAGCTCGACCCGCGGATCCACCCCGAGCCCGACTGCTCGCCCGACGAGGAGTTCCAGGCGTTCCTGGCCAAGTTCCCCGACGTCGCGGCCCAGTTCGAGGGGGCGCGCCCGGTCCGCAGCTGGGTCCGCACCGGACGGCTCCAGTACTCGCCCCGCCAGACGGTCGGGTACCGCTGGTGCCTGACCTCGCACGCGGCCGGCTTCATCGACCCGCTCTTCTCGCGCGGCATGTCGAACACGATGGAGACCGTCCACGCGCTGACGCACCGGCTCCTGGACGCCATCCGCGACGACGACTTCTCGGTCGAGCGGTTCTCGTTCATGCAGGAGCTGGAGCAGGGCCTGCTGGACTTCAACGACGACCTGGTGGCGAACGCCTACGTCGCCTTCGGCGACTGGCGGCTCTGGAACGCCTGGTTCCGGATCTGGGCGCTCGGCCAGATCATCGCGACCTTCGAGGTGAACCGTGCCTACGCCCGATTCCTCCAGACCGGCGACACCGCGGTGCTCGATCCGCTGGAGCACGCGTGGTGGCGCGGCAAGGCGTTCGCCGAGGACTCTCCGTACGCGCCCGTGCTGGAGCTGCTGCGCGAGGTGAGCGAGCTGTGCCAGGCCGTCCAGCGGGAGGGCCTGGACGCCGGGGAGGCGGCCGACACCATCATGCGGCGGCTGAAGGAGGCGGACTTCATCCCGCCCGCCTTCGGCCTGGCCGACCCGAAGATGCTCTGCCTGGACGCCAAGTTCTTCGGCATCCTGCGCACCCTGCGCTGGGCCCGCAAGAAGGCGCCCCCGGCGATCGGGGAGCTGACCTACGACGGCCTGACGCTCTTCATGAAGAAGCGCTTCGCCAAGGGCGAGTTCGAGGTCACCGAGGAGTTCCGCCAGTTCCTGGCCGGCCGCCGCTACCTCGGCCGCAAGCTCCGCATCCCCGACCCCCTCAAGTGCTAGGACCACCGAAACCCTTCACCTCCGGGAGCGAGAAGTGCCGACCACAACGAAAAACGAGCTCTTCGATGTCGCCATCCTGGGCTCCGGGTTCGCCGGCTCCATGCTGGGCGCCATCCTGGCGCGCAACGGGGCCAAGGTCCTGCTGCTGGACAGCAAGTCCCATCCCAAGTTCGCCATCGGCGAGTCCACCATCCCCAACATGCTGGTGACGCTGCGCACCATGGCGCTGCGGTACGACGTGCCGGAGCTGATGGCGATCTCGACGTTCACCGGCTGCCAGAAGATCGTCTCCGCCGCGCACGGGCAGAAGATCCACTTCGGCTTCATGGCGCACCAGGAGGGCAAGGAGCAGGACCCCCGGCAGCTGACGATGTTCAACTTCCCCAAGCTGCTCCTGCACCCGGCGGCGCACATGCTCCGCCAGGACATCGACGCCTACCTCTACAACGTCGCCATCAAGTACGGCTGCGAGACCCGCACCAACTTCACCGCCGAGGACCTGGACTTCGACGGCTCGGGCGTGACGATCGCGTCCGCCCGGGGCGAGGAGATGCGGGCCAGGTACGTCGTGGACGCCAGCGGCTACCGGTCGCCGCTGGCCCAGAAGTTCGGGTTGCGGGAGAACCCGTGCCGCTACAAGCACCACTCCCGGTCGGTGTGGAACCACATGCGGGACACGCCCAAGACCGACGACGTGTTCCGGCGTCCCAAGGCCGACACCCCGCCGGTGCCCTGGTACGACGGCACCGTCCACCACATCTTCGACCACGGCTGGTTCTGGGTCATCGCCTTCGACAACCACGAGTCCTCCCGCAACCCGCTGTGCAGCGTGGGCCTCACGCTGGACGAGCGCCGCTACCCCAAGCCCAAGGACGTCACGCCCGAAGAGGACTTCTGGCACCACGTCAACCGCTTCCCCGACATCGCCCGCCAGTTCGAGGGCGTCAAGCCGGTGCGCGAGTGGGTGGCCACCGACCGGCTGCAGTACTCCTCCTCGCACACCGTGGGCGACCGGTGGGCGCTGCTCGCGCACGCCGCGGCCTTCATCGACCCGCTGTTCTCGCGGGGCCTGCACAACACCTGCGAGGCGGTGAACCTGCTGGCCTGGCGCGTCCTGCGGGCGGTCAAGGACGACGACTTCTCCGCCGAGCGGTTCGAGGAGGTCGACCGGCGCCAGCAGGCCCTGTTCGAGGGCAACGACCGGCTCGTCAACGCGGCCTACCAGTCCTTCTCCGACCACGACCTGTGGTCGGCGGTCTTCCGGATCTGGGCCTGGGGCTCCAACGCCGGGACGTTCCGCGCGCTGGAGGCGTTCCGGCGCTGGCGCAAGAGCGGCGACGACGCCCACCTCCTCGAACTGGAAGAGGTGGAGAACCCGGGCCTGCACTGGTCCGACCACGAGGGCTACGCCGAGCTGTTCAACGACATGGTCGCGCAGTGCGAGGCGTACGACCTGGGCCGGATCACCGGGCGCGAGGCGGCCGACGCGCTGTACGACCATCTGGAGCGCGCGCCGTTCGTCCCGCGCCACTGGGGCTGGACCGAGCGCGACCTGCGGTTCATCAACCCCAACATGCGCCGCGTCACCAAGACCATGTGGTGGGCCGCCCGGCAGGCGCCGCCGGACGTCCGGCGGCTGATGCTCGGCTTCCTGCGCGAGAGCAGCAGGGAAATGATCCGAGGCCGCCGCATCCTCTGACCGAGAGCGGACCCAGAGTCCAAGAAAGGGTGGTAATCGTGATCTCACGCAATTGCCTGCATGTCACGACCAGGGTTCTCCGGGAGCTGAAACGGGACGGCAGGACGCTCTTCCTGTTCACCCTTTCTCCGATGTTCGTCATGGTCCTGTGCGCCGGAATGCTCGACAACACGCCGCGGACTTTCGACCGGGTCGGCCTGCTGGTGATGGGGCTGTTCCCGACCGCCCCGGCGTTCCTTTTCACCGCGTTCGCCATTCAGCGCGAACGGTACCGGGGCTCGCTGGAGTACCTGCTGGCGGGCCCCGTCACCCGGCTGGACGTCCTGGTCGGCTATGTGCTGGCCTTCAGCGTCCCGGCGGTCGCGCAGATCGCGCTGACGCTCTCGGTGACCTACGGGCTGCTCGGGCTGAACAGCGCCGGTCCCTGGTGGGCGGTCGGGCTGCTGGCGATGCTGGCCTGCATTCTGGGCGTCGTGCTCGGCATGTTCGCGGTGAACCTGGCGCACAACGAGCTGCAGCTCACCAAGATCCTGCCCGCCGTCGCCATTCCCCATCTGTGCGTCTCCGGCCTTTTCCGGCCCTACGACAAGATGCCCGAATGGATGCAGGTCCTGGCCACCATCGCTCCGTGGCGCTACATGGTCAGCACCGTCACCGAACTCCACACCCATTCCTCGGTCACTTCCGCGCTGGTGCTCTATCTGAGCCTGTCGATCGCGATCGTGCTGGCCTTCGCCGGCATGACCGCGGGCACCGTGCTGAAGCGCCGGACCGCGTAGCAGAAAGGAGAGACGACGTGTTCTCCCTGAGGATCACGCTGGCGATCGCCCATCGCATCCTGCGCGAGGTCTTCCGCGACCACCGCTCGCGCGTCTTCCTGCTCGTCGCGCCCGGCGTCCTCCTGGTGCTGGTGCGCTACCTCTTCGACACCGCCGCGGCCTTCAACCCGACCGGCGCGATGATGCTCGGCGCCTTCCCCGCGCTGTCGATGTACATGGTCGGCAGCACGCTGGTGGTGCGCGAGCGCAACCGGGGGACCCTGGAGGCGGTGCTGGCCACCCCCGCCAGCCGGCTCGACCTCGTCACGGCCTACCTGTTCGCGGGCGTGGCCGCCTCCCTGGTCCAGGCCGTGTGCACCATCACCGTCGGGTACACGCTCAGCGGCATCGACATGGCGAGCCCGGCCTGGCTGCTGGCGGTCGTCATCGCGCTGTGCGGCGTGTTCGGCATGAGCCTCGGCCTGGCCTTCAGCGCCATCTGCCAGAACGAGGGCCAGGCGTCCCAGCTGGTGCCCGGCCTCATGGTGCCGCAGCTGCTGATCTGCGGCGTCTTCTGGCCCGTCTCGCGCTTCGCCGACTGGCTCCAGGACATCGAGCGGTACGTCCCGTTCTCCACGGTCACCCGGGCGATGACGGCGGCCCGCGAACACTCCTACGGCGGCTCGGAGCTGGTGTCCAACGGCATCGGCATGGTCGCGCTCATCGTGGCCGCCCAGCTCTGCGTCGCGGCGGTCATCCGCAGGCAGACGGCCTGAGGCCACCCGATCCACGTCAGCTGAAACCCCCCGGAGAATGGAGAGATCCGTGATCGCACCGGCCGTGCAAATAAGGAAGCTCGTCGTGTACCGCGGTGGCGCCCTGGTCCTGGACGACATCGACCTCGAAGTGGAGTCCGGCACCGTGACCGGCCTCGTGGGCCCGAGCGGCGGCGGCAAGACGACCCTGCTGCGCTCCGTCGTCGGCGTGCAGAAGATCAAGAGCGGTCGGGTCACCGTGCTGGGACGTCCGGCCGGGACCGCCGCGCTGCGCCGCGAGGTCAGCTACCTGACCCAGTCGCCCAGCGTGTACGGCGACCTCACCGTGGAGGAGAACGTCCGGCACTTCGCGGCGCTGCACCGCAAGTCCAAGCGGGACGCCGCCGCCGCGATCGAGACCGTCGGACTGAGCGCCAAGTCCAAGCAGTTGGTGCGCAAGCTGTCCGGCGGGCAGCACACGCGCGCCAACCTGGCCTGCGCCCTGGTGGCCAAGCCCCGGCTGCTCGTCCTGGACGAGCCGACCGTCGGCCAGGACCCGCTGCTGCGCCGCGAGCTCTGGGGCCACTTCCACGACCTGGCCAGGTCGACGGGCGCGACCATCCTGGTCTCCAGCCACGTCATGGACGAGGCGGCCCGCTGCGACCGGATCCTGCTGATGCGCGCCGGCCGGATCATCGCCGACGACACCCCGGAGATGATCCGCAAGACCACCCGCACCGACGATCTCGACGAGGCGTTCCTGCGGCTCATCGAGGCACCGGTGGCCATGGCCTGAGTGACGGCCCGCGCGTGTGAGGGGAAGGAACCATGGAAAGGGCCGAGCATCTCGACTGGGTCTACGCGACCGCGATCGGCGGCATCGGGATCCTGCTGCTGACCTCCACGATCTTCATCGTGCTGATCCGCCGCCTGCGCCAGCCGCCGGTCATCGCCGAGATCATCGCCGGGATCTGTCTCGGCCCGAGCGTGGTCGGCCTGTTCCCCGGGAACCTGACCGAACGGCTGTTCCCGGTCGAGGTCAGGCCGTTCCTGAGCGTCGTGGCCCAGGTGGGCGTGGTGCTGTTCATGTTCATCGTGGGCTGGGAGCTCGACGGCAGCGTGCTGCGCGGCCGTGGGAAGCGGACCGGCCTGCTGTGGTCGGGCGGCATGACCATCTGCATGAGCCTCGGGATCGGGCTGGCCTTCGTCCTGTACCGGTTCCACGACACGGTGAACGGCGAGCCGGTGCGGTTCCTGCACTTCGCGCTGTTCCTCGGGGTGGCGCTGTCGGTGGCGGCCTTTCCCGTCCTGGCCAGGCTGCTCACCGAGCACGGCATCCACCGCCGGCCGATCGGCTCGTACGCGCTGGCGATCGCCGCGCTGGACGACCTGTTCGCCTGGTCGATGCTCGCCGTGGTGGTGGCGCTGGCGACCTCGTCGGGCAGCGGCGAGCTCCAGGCGATCCTGGGCTGGGGCGTGGTCTACCTGCTGGCGATGCTGCTGGTGGTCAGGCCCCTGCTGGCGCGGCTCATCCCGCGCCTCAGCGCGAGCGCCTTCTCCTACCTCCCGATGCTGATCGCGGCGGGGGTCTTCGGCTCCGCGTACGCCACGTCGATGATCGGGCTGCACGCGATCTTCGGCGCCTTCCTGTTCGGCGCGGTCATGCCGCGCACCGGCGACCGGGAGCTGGTGCGGCGCACGGTGCTCATCCCGCTGGAGGACGCCGGGCGGCTGCTGCTCCCGGTGTTCTTCGTCGTCACGGGCCTGTCGGTCGACCTCAACTCCATCACGGCGGCCGGGCTGGCCCAGCTGCTGCTGATCGTGACGGTGGCGATCGGGGGCAAGCTCGGCGGCGTGACGCTCTCGGCCCGCCTGACCGGCATGGGCTGGCGGGACGCCTCCGCGCTCGGCGTCCTGCTGAACACGCGCGGGCTCACCGAGCTGGTGGTGCTCAACGTCGGGTACGGGCTGGGCCTGCTGAGCACCGAGCTGTTCACGCTGATGGTGCTCATGGCGCTGATCACCACCGGGATGACCTCGCCCATCATCACGGCCCTGCTGCGCAGGGCTCCCCGCGACGCCGCGGGCTCGGAACTGCTGGACGTCGCCGCGCTGCCCGGCGCCAAGCATCCCCAGGCCCAGGGGCGCGGCGGGGCGTGAGGGACGCGACCGACTCGACGATTCAGGAGCGACATGGATTTCGCCTGGAGTGACCGGCAACGTGACCTGTACGAACGGACGCTGGCCGGGGTGCGGCTGTCGTTCCCCGACGACAAGTCCGCGCCCGCCGCCTTCTTCAGCCGCGACGACTGGCGGGTGCTCGGCGAGCTGGGCCTGCTGGGCGCCTCGGTCCCCGAGGGCTACGGCGGGGGAGGGCTCGGCGCCCTGGACACCGCGCTGATGATGGAGGCGCTCGGGCGCGGCTGCTCGCACACCGGCCTGGTGTTCGCCGCGAGCGCCCACCTGTTCGCGTGCGCGATGCCGATCGCCGACTTCGGCAGCGAGAAGATGCGCGTCGGGGTGCTGCCCGGGATGTGCGCGGGCGACCTGGTCGCGGGCAACGCCATGACCGAGCCCGGCGCGGGCTCGGACGTGGCCCGGCTCGCGGTGACCGCCGAGCGGGCCGACGGCGGCTGGGTGCTCAACGGGCACAAGAGCTTCGTCAGCAACGGCCCGGTCGCCGACGTCTACGTGACCTACGCGACCACCGACGAGAAGGCCGGGCACCTCGGCGTCACCGCGTTCGTGGTGGACCGCGAGGCGGACGGGGTCGTCCCCGGCGATCCGCTGGAGAAGATGGGCCTGTCGCAGTGCCCGGCGGGCGGCGTGCGGTTCGTGGACTGCTTCGTGCGCGACGAGCAGGTCATCGGCGAGCCGGGCCAGGGCGGCTGGATCTTCCAGCACTCCATGGGCTGGGAGCGCAGCTGCCTGTTCGCCGGCTACCTCGGCCTGGCCGACCGGGTGCTCGACCAGTGCGTCGAGCACGCCCGCGGGCGCCGCCAGTTCGGACGCCGGATCGCCTCGTTCCAGGCCATCTCGCACCGCCTCGCGGAGATGAAGCTGCGGGTGGAGTCGGCGCGGCTGCTGCTGTACCGGGCGTGCTGGGAGCTCGACCAGGGCGGGCAGGCGACGGTCTACACGCCGCTGTCGAAGCTGGCGGTCTCCGAGGGCGTGCTGGCCAGCGCGCTGGACGCGGTGCGGCTGTTCGGCGGTCGGGGGTATCTGCGCCCGGACGGCATCGAGGCGGCGCTGCGGGACACTGTGCCCGCGGTCATCTTCTCGGGCACCTCCGACATCCAGCGGGAACTGATCGCGAAGGAGCTGGGACTGTGATGTTACGTGAACTGCTCTCGGACTCGGCACGGCGCTTCCCGGACGCCCTCGCCGTGGCCGACGCCGGGGGCGAGACGACCTACGGCGAGCTGGACCGGCTCGCCGACCGGTACGCGGCGGCCCTGCGAGAGAAGGGCGTCGGGCCCGGCGACCGGGTGGTGATCTGGGGAGAGAAGGGCGCCTGGGCGATCGCGGTCATGCAGGCCGCGCTGCGCCTGGGCGCGCTCTATGTGCCGGTGGTGGCGTCCAACCCGCTGGCCAGGCTGGGGCTCATCGCCGCGAGCGCCGAGCCCGCGCTGGTGGTGGCCGACGACGAGTGCGCCGCCAAGGCCCGCGCGGCCCGGTGGGCGGGCGCGGAGCTGGTCGCCTTCCGCGAGCTTGAGAGCCTCGGCGGCGAGCCCCCGGTGCCTTACGACGCCGGGCCCGACGCGCCCGCGTACATCCTGTACACCTCGGGCTCGACCGGGACGCCCAAGGGCGTGTGCATCAGCAACCGCAACGCGCTGGCGTTCGTGGAGTGGGCGGCGGGGGAACTGGAGATCGAGCCGGGCGACCGGCTGTCCAACCACGCCCCGTTCAACTTCGACCTGTCGGTCTTCGACCTCTACGCGGCCTTCCTGGCCGGGGCGTCGGTCCACCTGATCCCGGAGGAGATGTCCTACGCCCCGGCGCAGCTGGTGCGCTTCCTGCGGGAGAGCCGGATCACCGTCTGGTACTCGGTGCCGTCCGCGCTCAGCCTGATGATCCGCCAGGGCGGGCTGCTGGACGGGTCGCCCCCGCCCGACCTGCGGGCCTGCGTGTTCGCGGGGGAGCCGTTCGCGATCCACCACGTCCAGGCGCTGCGCAAGCAGTGGCCGCCGGTGCGGCTGCTCAACTGGTACGGCCCGACGGAGACCAACGTCTGCACGTCCTACGAGGTCACCGACGCCGACCTGGCCAGGTCGGGCCCGCTCCCGATCGGGACGGCCTGCTCGGGCGACACCGTCACGGTCGAGGCGGACGGGGACGGTGAGGGCGAGGTCGTGGTGACCGGCCCGACCGTCATGCTCGGCTACTGGGGCATGGAGCCGCACACCGGCCCCTACCGCACCGGCGACCTGGCCCGGCGGGACGACGACGGCGACCTGCACTACCTGGGACGCCGCGACCACATGGTCAAGCTGCGCGGGCACCGGGTCGAGCTCGGCGAGGTGGAGGCCGCGCTGGCCGCCATGGACGGCGTCTCGGAGGCCGCCGTGCTGGTGGTCGGCGAGGGCACCAGGGCGCGGCTGCACGCGTTCGCCGTCCCGGAGGACGGCGCCCGCCCGTCGCTGCTGGCCGTCAAGCGCCACTGCGCGGAGCGCCTGCCCAAATACATGATCATCGATCGGCTGCACCGCGTCGGCGACCTGCCGAGGACCGGCAACGGGAAGACCGACCGGGCGCGGCTGCTCGCGCTCGCCGAGGGGGGTGAGCCGCGATGATCCCCGAGACGCCGACCGCCAGCGTCCATGTGGCCGACATCCGGACCTCGCCGCTGCCCTCGGTCGACTCGGTGACGTTCCGCCGGGTCATGGGCTCGTTCGCCAGCGGCGTCTCGGTGGTCACCACGCTGGACGACTCCGGCGAGCCGCGCGGGTTCACCTGCTCGGCCCTGTGCAGCGTCTCCAGCTCCCCGCCGCTGCTGCTGTCGTGCGTGAACACCGTCAGCAGCACGATGCGCGAGATCTTCGACCGGGGCCACTTCGCCGTGAACATCCTCGGGGTCCGGGGCCAGGAGATCTCCCAGCTGTTCGCGTCCCGGGGGACCGAGGGCAAGTTCGACCGCGTGGGCTGGAGCCTCGGCCGGGTGACCGGGATGCCGCTGCTCCAGGCGACGGTCGCCCATGCCGAGTGCGAGCTGAGCGGCGCCGTCGAGGCCGGTGACCACACGATGCTGCTGGGCCGGATCGTGGGCGGGGACGCGTTCCCCGAACGCTCTCCGCTGACCTACTGGCGCGGCGACTACGCCAGGCTGCACCGCTGACCCCCACATAAGAGAAGTCCGCCGGGCCAGTCGGCCCGGCGGACTTCTTCTTTCGCGGGTTAGCGGGAGGAGCGGGTGCTGACCGAGGTGACGTTGTCCTGGGTGAGCAGGCGGCGGAAGTCCGCGGGCGCCTTGGTCTTGACCCACCACAGCATCTGCAGCCGCTTGAGGAACGTGAAGCGGTAGATCCGCGCGGCGGGGTCGCCGAACGCGTACAGCGGCGGGACGAACGCGTCCCGCCGCAGCCTGGCGAACAGGTCGTCGGCGGCGATCCGGGGAGCCAGGGCCCCCGAGCGCACCTGCCCGAGCGTGTCCATCGTGAAGTCGATCAGCTCGCGCAGCCCGCCGGGCGCCCGGAACCAGACGCCGCCCAGGTCGAAGCGCTCGACCGGAGACCAGTCGGGACGCCCACTGCGCGCCGCCGCGTGCTTGCAGTCGAGCCGTGCCCGCTTCAGCGACAGGTCGGCCAGGATCTGCCACAGCAGCCAGACCCGGCAGAAGGCGTTCAGCAGGGCGAAGTCGGCGCACGCCGCGCGCGCACCGGCGAGCCACGCGTCGTGGAAGGCGGCCAGCCGCTCCTGGAAGCGCGCCACCTCGGCGAACCGCCCGGCCGACAGGTCCCCCTCCCGAAGGGCGGGGATCAACGCGCCGGCCAGGGCGTGCACCAGCTCCGCCGTCATCGTCACGTCGCGCGCCAGCAGCAGGTCGTCGCGGACGGCCGACCGTTCGAGCGCGAACCAGCGGTCCCCGTGCGTGCGGGCCGCCGTCCGCTGGATCAGCGGCACGTCGCGCCAGGCGTCCGGCACGGCCGTGTCGAACTGCCGCTTCAGGTCGGGGAACCGGTCGACCACGGCACGGAACGCCTGGCCCGGGTCGGCGGGCAGGTCGGGGAAGGCGTCCGGGTCGAGGCTGAGCGTCACGCTCGTGCCGTCGTTGGTGCTGTGCCCGTGGTTGCCGAAGGACGCGAGCTGGAGCCATCCGCCGTCGAACAGGTGGTGCACGGTGCCCTGCGACCAGGCCGAGGCCCGGGGGTAGCGGGAACCGTCCACCAGGTCCTCGAACGGCGCGACCCCGCGCATCCGGGCCGCCAGCACGCGCGAGCGGTGCTGGAGCCGGGGCTCGGTGTCGTCGCCGCCGTGGCGCCGCACCAGCGGCGAGCGCGGCCCGGCGCAGTCGACCAGGAAGCGCGCCCGGTAGACGGTGCCGTCGTCGCACCGAACGCGGCCCTCGGCCCCGTCCTCGACCCACGCGTCCTCGGCGACGACCCCGGCCGGGACGGTGACGACCCCGTACTTCTCCGCCACCCGGATGGCGTAGCGGTCGACGTCGGGCCGGTACGGATGCCATTCGGTGTGCTCGCCGGGGACGTTGAACTGGACGCTCTCGCGCGGGTCCTGGGCCGTCCCCTCCCGGTGGTAGAGGAAGCCGAGGCTGCGCTTGATCCCGCTGCCGCGCCGCAGGTCCGCGGGCAGGTCGGAGAAGCGGCCGAACGCCGCGATCTCCGGCACCTCGAAGCGGTCCGCCAGCAGCATGAACACCTCGGCGGTGTAGGGCACGGTGGTCTCGCCCGACAGCTCGGTCGCGTCCTGCGGCACCCCGGCCACCAGCACCCGCAGGCCCGCGCGGGCCAGGATCGCGGCGAGCATGCCGGTGGCCAGATGGGCGCCCAGCAGGGCGACGTCGTAGGTCCGGTCCGGATCCGGCCGGTGGCTCGCGCCCGTCCCGGCCGGGGGATTCGCCTGTGTCATCGCGGCCGCCCGATCAGGAGCGGTCGCCGTGGCCGTTGGCGGCCCGGACGCTCTGCACGGGACAGCCGTACACCGGCTCGAAGCTCTCGAAGAGCGTCCACTCCTTCTCCTCGCGCAGCCGCTGGAAGAACCGGTTGTCCTCCGCCCAGAAGTCGCCGTTCAGCGCCCGGACCAGCTCCTTGTGCTCGATCTCCTCCTTGGTGTCGAAGGGACCGCCGGAGGTGGCCTTGAGCCGTTCCTGGATGCCCCACCAGCCCGCGCCGGTGAGCCGCGCCTCGTTCTCGGAGGGCACGAACCGCATCTCGCGGCCCGCGGCCGGGTACCGGTTGTCGTAGACGGCGCGGATGAGCCGGTAGTACGTCTCATAGCCCGTCTTGAAGAACGCCTGGTACCGGTCGGCCGCCTCCCGCTCGGAGATGTCGCCGCCGAGGATCCGCGCGGTCTCCTCGGCCGCCCGGCGTCCGGTGGTCAGCGCCAGCAGGACGCCGCCGGAGAACACCGGGTCGGTGAAGCAGCCCGCGTCCCCGACGATGAAGTAGCCGGGCCCGGCCAGGGTGTCGCAGTGGTACTCGAAGTTGTTCTCGCCGGTGAGGTCGCGGACGACCGTGGTGCCCTTGATCCGCTGCGTGATCCGCGGGATGCGGCTGAGGTGCTCGTCGAACAGCTGCTCGGGACGGGCCGCGCGCAGGATCGAGGCCGGGACCATCACGCCGACGCTCATGGTGTCGGGGCGGATCGGGATCGCCCAAAGCCAGCCGTCGTCGTGCAGCCCGAGCTGGATGTCGCCCTCGGTCGCCGGGTTGTTGCTCTCGTCCACGCCGCCGAAGTGCTTGAAGACCGCCGCCATCTTGAGCTGGTTGTCGGTCTTGCGCAGGTCGAGGGTGCGGGCGATCACGCCCGTGCGCCCGCTGGCGTCCACGACCATCCGCGCCGCGGCCTCGTGCTCGCCGTGCTCGTACTCGTACCGGACGCCGTCGATCCGCTCGCCCGAGCGGTTGAGCCGCGTGACGCGGGCGCCCTGCAGGACGGTGACGTTCGGCTCCTCGGCGGCGGCGTCCAGCAGGATCTTGTCGAAGTCCGACCTTTCCACGTGAAGGGTCCAGGGGCGGAGGTCGTCGCCTATCTGGCCGAGGTCGAGACGCCGGAAGTGGCCATCGGTCCCGGTGAGCTCGATGCCTTTCTTGAGGACGAACCCGGATTCGCAAATCCGGTCCAGGACGCCGAGCTGGTCCAGCACATCCGCCGTGTAGGTGAGAAGTGACTCTCCGATATGGAACCTGGGGAACTCCTCCCGCTCCAGTACCAGCACGGAGTAACCGTTCCTGGCAAGCGTCATCGCATAGCTGGAACCGCTGGGTCCGCCGCCGATGACGATCGCGTCGTACTCGCTGGCGCGAGTTTCACTCATGACCTGTCCTTCCCTTTGTCACATGCGTGCGACATCGCGACAATGGCCGATTGCCCGGAGGCGATCGGCCGCGGGTCGCGAGGCTTTTCCTTCGCCCGGTTCAGGGCCTGCCGTCGAGTTCGGCGACGATGCCGTCCCACAGGGCCCCGCGGGCGGCCAGCGCGCCGGTGACGGTGTCGGCGCAGTCGTCCCACTTGGCGGTGTCGTCGCCGCAGAGGTCGGCGACCATGGCCATGGCCATCGGCGTGTGCTCCTCGCCGTCGACCTCGATGTGCCGGGCCAGGTAGTCGCAGAAGGTGGCCAGCCGGCCGTCCCGCTCGCCGATGCCGACGACCTGGTCGAACATCTCGGGAATCAGGTCCTCGCGGCCGAAGGCGAAGGCCGCGGCCTGCCGGTGCGGCTCGGCGTTCTCGATGAAGTCCCAGGTGGTGGCGGTGAAGGCGGCCGCGGCGCGCGGCACGCTCGCGTCGGTGAGCGCCGCGCGCACGCCCGCGCCCGAGCGGATCCGCTCCAGGAACGCCTCGACGGGGCCGGTGTCGGCGCCGGCCTCCTCCATGGCCCGCACGTAGAGCTCGAAGTGGCTGACGAACCCGTCGCCGAGCTCGTCGCTCTCCTCGACCAGCACGATGTCGTTGATCAGGCGCCGGCTCTCGCCCGAGCCGCGCGGCGTCCAGGGCACCTCGACGCAGGTGAGCGTGCGCTGCAGGTTCTTGAGCAGGGACATGAAATCCCACACCGCGAACACATGGTTCTCGGTGAAGACCCTCACATCCTCGATTGTTCTCAGCCGGGTGTAAACCGGATGGCCGACGACCTCCGCGCGGGCGGGTTCGATCACCTTCTTCAGCTTGTCGATCGCGGGATGTTCTTTGGCCCAGTCATAGCGCGACACCGGCGTCGCCTCCATTTCAGCAACGATTCACGCCCGGGTGTTCGACTGCGGACTTCCGCGGTTGAACGGGCCGGGACCACCGCCGGGCCCCATTTATCGATCATGGGACCTGCGCACACTCCCGGATACGCCCGTCCATTCCCATCGTGCGGGGGCTATGTCATTGTTGTCGAGTCTCCACCGACCAGCGCCGTCATTTACGAGTTGCCATCGCCCTTCTTAGGGTGGACGCCGGCGAAGAAGTCCAGTTGGGGAGTTCCGATGCCCTGGAAGAAAGAGAATCCGCCGAGTGCGCCCACCGGCCGGCCGGCGCGGATCGCGTCGCGGTCGCGCGGCGAGGTCTGGAGGAAACCGCCGCGCCGGATCGAGTCCTCCGAATGCATCACCTGCGACAGCTGCGTGCGCAGCTGCCCGCCGGAGTTCGGCGCCATCTTCGACCTCGGCCTGGACGTGGTCATCGTCCCCGAGCTGTGCTCCGGCTGCCCGGCCTGCGTCCTGGCCTGCCCGGTCGACTGCATCTACCTCGACGAGGAGTGGACGCCGACCGCGACCGCCCTGTGGAACCACGTCGAGCTGACCGCCGAGGCCCGCTCATGAACGCGCCCGTCCCGTCCCGCCGCGAGCGGCTGGCCGAGAAGAGGCAGAGCAGGCGTCCGTCCCGCCTGGGCACCCGGGCGGGCGTCGCGCCCAAGCCCGACTACGTGCTCGACGGCGACGCCGGGTTCGCCGGGCTGCTCAAGCGGGTCTGGCGCGAGGCCATCGCGGCGCCCGGCCTGCGGGCGACGGTGGACGAGCTGCTCACGCTGGGCGGGCTCGTCCCGGCCGAGGTGCAGTTGCGCGCCCTGCGCACCGCCGACGAGACCGCGCTCGACGTCCTGTGCGGCGTGTCGTGGCGGCGGGAGGGCGGCGACGCGGTCGCGTTACCCGTGCCCACGGAACGTCCGGCGTTCCTGGGCGAGTTGGGGCTGGCCACCTCCGGGCGGATCGTCGTGCGCGTCCCCTCGCAGGGCCCGCTGGAGACCGAGGTGGACCTGGTCGACGGCGTCCTGCGCGTCCCCTGGTCGGCCCGGGCGCTGCGCGACTACGAGCGCGCGATGGCCCGCGCGGCCGAGCGCCGCGACGCGAGCGCGGCCGGCTGCCGCGAATGGCTGACCGGCGCGGACCGCGACGCCCTGCTGGAGGAGCTCAAGGAGGCCGCGTTGCGGACCGCCCCCTTCGTCCTCTACCAGGAGGACCGGCAGTACACGAACTTCCGCGACCGCCAGACCCTCACCGGCAAGTCGCTGTGGCCGGGCCATCCGGACTGCGCGCTCAGCTCGCTCCAGGAGACGCCGCTGGAGCTGTGGTCCGACAGCGACGCGGTGATGGTCGTCTGCCTCACGCTGCTGGTGCGCTCGGCCGGGTACGCGCGCGTCGAGGAGGCCAACGGCACCCAGCTGACCGTCGACCACGTCGCCCACCTGCTCGAACGCACCCGGCAGGCGTACAACCAGGTGCCGGGCGGGACGCATGTGCCCGCCGCCGGTTCGTCCCGCGTCCCGGACCTGGACGCCCTGGCCCGCGCGCTGCGGGCGCGCCGGGGGGAGTTCGGCGCGGACGTCCGGCTCTACCGGGAGATCCACGGCACGCTGATGCACAAGATCGAGCGGATCGCCGGGCCCTACTCCGGCGCGGGACGGCGCCGCGAGCGCGATCTGTGCGCCCGGCTCAGCGACGTCCTCCCGATCGGCGGCGCCACGCTCGACGAGCTCGCCGCCGGCCTCGACTCCTCGCCCGGCTGGCTGGCCCGCCCGCACGGCGGGTTCGGCACCGGCCTGGAATCGCTGGTCTTCGCGGTCGTGGACGGCGTCGTCCGGGCCGGGGACGTCGACTTCGCCATGAGCCGGGGCACCCGGTCGCTGCCCCGGCTCATCCGCGCGCTGCGCGAGCGCGACTGGCCCGAGATCATCGGCTGGGAGATCGGCGAGTACTTCTGCTGCGTGGTGCCCTCGGCCGGGGCCCGGCACCACTTCGGCGGCTCGGACGCGCACCTGGCCGACATCGCCTGGTCGATCTCGGCCCGGATGCAGTACAACTCCTGGCACTTCATCGCGGGCAACCTGCCCACGACCCCCGAGGTGCGGGCGCGCGACTACTTCGTCCCGCCGACGATCCCCGACCTGGCCCTGCACTCCGACCAGCACCATCACGGCCATGTCGCCGCCAAGGTGCGGTTCAGCATCCGGAGCCCGCAGCCCGTCCGGATCCTGGACCGGACGTTCGCCGGGTTCGTCGACCTGCGGCTGCTGCGCTGCGCGGGCCGCCCCTTCGACGAGCAGGACCTGCTGGCCGCCCACCGGATCTCGGGCTTGGTCGCCCGCGCCACCGAACGGGCCGCCGCCCTGGTCGCCGACGGCGCCGACATCGAGGTCCGCGCGTTCGACCCCCGCTGGCACTGGACGACCATCGCCGGAACCACCGGGGACGGCCGGTGAGCGCGAACGGGATACGCGAGACGCGGCGGGCGCTCGCTCGGGGCGAGACCACCGTGGCCGCCCACATCGCGTCGGTGCTGGAGCGCGCCGCCGGGACCGACCGCGACCTGGGTGCCTTCTTCGCGCTCGCGGGCGACGCGGCGATGGCCGAGGCCGAGGCGGCCGACGCCCTGGTCCGCGAGCGCGGCCCGGACGCCTGGCGCGGCCTGCCGCTGCTCGGCGTCCCCGTCGCGGTGAAGGACCTCATCCGGACCTGGGACCTGCCCACCACGCGCGGGTCCCTGCTGAGCGACGGGCGGCCGCGTACCGACGCCCCGGCGGTCGCCCGTCTGCGCGGGGCGGGCGCGATCGTGATCGGCAAGACCGCCACCTCCGAGCACGGCTGGAGCGCAAGCACGGTCGGGCCGGTCGCCGCGCCCACCCGCAACCCCTGGGACCACGGCCGCTCGGCCGGGGGATCGAGCGGAGGGTCGGCCGCGGCGGTCGCGGCGGGCCTGTGCCCGGTCGCGCTCGGCACCGACGGCGCGGGCTCGATCCGCATCCCCGCCGCGTTCTGCGGCGTGGTCGGGTTCAAGCCCTCCTTCGGCCGCGTCCCCTACGTCCCGCCGTGCGCCGACCGGCTCTCGCATCTGGGTCCCCTCGCCGGGACGGCCGGCGACGCCGCCGAGCTGATGGAGATCCTGGCGCGCCCGCATCCGGCCGACCCCGACTCGCGAGGGCCGCACGATCCGGGGGAACGCTCCGGCGGCGAACCGCTCCGGATCGGCTGGATCGAGTTCCCGGGCACCGCCCCGGAGGTCCGCGAGGTCAGCGAGCGCGTCTGGCCCGTCCTGGCCGGGCAGGGGGCGCGGCTCGAAGGGCTGGACGTCCCGTTCGCCGACCCCTACCCGGCGCTGGTCGACGTGATCGCCGCCGCCGAGGCCGCGGGCACCGCCCCCGAGGACGAGGCGCGCTGCGACCCGGGACGGCTCGCGGTCGTCCGGTACGGGCGGACGGTCTCCGGCGCGGCGATGATCAGGGCCGAGGAGGCCAGGACGGCCCTGCGCGCCGAGCTGCACGCGATGATGGACCGCTACGACCTGCTGGCGATGGCCACCGTCCCGGTCGAGCCGTACGCCTTCGACGCGATCGCCCCCGAATGGGCGGCCGACCCGGCCGACCTGCTCTGGCTGGCCTGGTCGCCCGCGACCTACCCGTTCAACCTGACCGGCCAGCCCGCCGTGTCGCTTCCGGCGGGCCTGACCTCGTCCGGGCATCCGGTGGGCGTGCAGCTGGTGGGCCGTCTCGGGGCCGACGACCTGGTCCTCGCGGCCGCCCGCCGGATCGAGGCCGAGCTCGGCCCGCTTCCGGCGCCTGCCCGTCACGTCCTCGGAAGGGTGCGGTGAATCGATGTACTCGCGACCATGGTCCCGCGTGCACGGCGAGGGCAGCGTGGGCCGCCCGGCGTTCGTGGCCGAGCACGGGCTCTGGGACGACCGGCGGGCCGCCGCCGCCGAGCAGGTCGAGGCGGCCCTCGCCGGGATCGACCTGGTCCGGCTGGTGTTCTGCGACCCGCACGGGCTGGCCAGGTCCAAGACGCTGACGGCGGCGGCGTTCCGCACCGTCCTGCGCAACGGCATGGACTTCAGCCCGGGGCCGTTCATCTTCGACACCGGCCACGCGGTCGCGGTGGACTTCCTGGCCGAGCCCGGCGTCGGGGTGGAGGAGATCTTCGGCGCGGGCGACTTCGTCGTCGTCCCCGACCCCGTCACGTTCCTGCCGCTGCCCGGCACCGGGCCGAGGACGGCCTGGGTTCTCGGCGACGAATTCCTGCGCGACGGCTCGCGCCATCCGCTCGGCACCCGGGACGTGCTGCGCCGGGTCTGCGCGCGCTACGCCGGACGGAACCTGACCCCGGTCGTAGGGCTGGAGGTCGAGTGGTACCTCACCCGCCTGCTCGACGGGCCGCCGGGCAACGCGGGCAACGGTTTCGGCCTCCAGGGCGCCGCGCCCGAGGTGCGCGCGATGAACCCCGGCTACCAGTTCAACCTCGACACCTCCTACGACTCGGTCGCCCCGGTGACCGACCCCCTGGCCCTGCTGCTCCAGGGGCTCGGCCTGCCGCTGCGGTCGATGGAGCACGAGTCGGGTCCGGGGCAGGTCGAGACGACCTTCGACCCCATGCTCGCCATGGACGCGGCCGACGCGATGCTGCTGTTCCGGACGCTGGTCAAGCAGACGTGCGCGCGCCAGGGCTTCCACGCCTCGTTCATGTCGCTGCCCGCGCTCGACGGGTTCGACCCCAGCGGGTGGCACATTCACCAGTCGGTCATGGACGAGGCGTCCGGGCGCAACATCTTCTCCCCGGGCGACGGTGTGTCCGACGGCATCTCGGTGGAGGGGAAGGGCTACGTCGAGGGCCTGCTGGCAAGGGCCCGCGACCTGTGCCTGCTGTCGGTCCCGACCGTCAACGGGTACCGGCGGCTCGGCCCGGGTTTCTCGCTGTCCCCGACCCGCGTCGGCTGGAGCTTCGAGGACCGCAGCGTGATGGTCCGCGTCCTGGGCGGCGACAGCTCGGCGCACGTGGAGAACCGGGCGGGGGAGCCGTGCGCGAACCCCTACCTGGCCATCGCGGCGCAGCTGCACGCGGGCCTGGGCGGGCTCGACGGCGGGCCGTCCGGCGGGCCCGCCGAGACCCTGCCCGCCTCGCTGGCCGAGTCGCTGGCGGCGTTCCGCGACGGCCCGGCCGCCGACCTGCTCGGCGTCCCGCTCACCTCCTGCCTCATCAAGATCAAGGAGAGCGAGCTGGCGCGCTTCCAGGCCTGGAGCGACCGGGAGCGGCCCCCGGACGGAGCGGTGACCGGCTGGGAGCACCGCGAGTACTTCGCGAGCTACTGAAGGGGAGGCGGTCGATGATCTCCAGATACGCGCTGCCGGAGATGGCCGCGCTGTGGTCGGACGAGAAGCGCTACGAGACCTGGGTCCGGGTGGAGATCCTGGCGTCGGAGGCCCAGGCGCGGCTGGGACGCGTCCCGGTGGACGCGGTCGAGGACATGCGGCGCGCCCGCGTCCCGGCGCCCGCGCGAGTGGCCGAGATCGAACGGGAGCGCGACCACGAGGTGCTCTCGTTCCTCGCCGCGTACTGCGAGGACATCCCGCCGGATTCGGCCCGCTGGGTGCATCTCGGCATGACCAGCTACGACCTGGTCGACACGGCGCTCGGTTCCACCCTGGCCCGCGCCTGCGACCTGCTGATCCGGGAGGCGCGGCGGCTGCGCCGGGTGCTGGCGGCCCGGGCCTTCGAGCATCGCGGCACCGTGTGCGTGGGCCGCACCCACGGCGTCCACGCGGAGCCGACGACGTTCGGGCACAAGCTCGCCGGGTTCGCCTTCGCCGTCGACCGCTCGCTGCGCGGGCTCGCCGCCGCCCGCGAGGCCGTGGCGGTGGGGACGGTGTCGGGCTCGGTCGGCACCTACGCGCTGATCGACCCGGCCGTCGAGCGCCATGTCTGCCGGTCGCTCGGCCTGGGCATCGAGCCCGCGCCCAGCCAGGTCGTCGCCCGGGACCGGCACGCCCGGCTCGTGCAGGCGGTGGCCCTGCTGGGCGCGTGCGTCGAGCAGATCGCGCTGGAGCTGCGGCTGCTCCAACGAACGGAGGTGCGCGAGGTCGAGGAGGGCCGGACGGCCGCCTACCAGGGGTCGAGCGCCATGCCGCACAAGCGCAACCCGACCACCAGCGAGCGGCTGTGCGGCCTGGCCCGGCTGCTGCGCGGGCACGCCGCGGCCGCCCTGGAGGACGTGGCGCTCTGGCACGAGCGGGACCTGTCGCACTCCTCGGTCGAGCGGGTCGTCCTCCCCGACGCCCTGACCGTCGGGCACTACCAGGCGTCGCTGGCGGCCGACCTGGTCGAGGGCCTGACGGTCTTCCCCGACCGCATGGCCGCGGCGCTCGGCGCGACCTCGGGGCTGATCCACAGCTCGGCCGTCCTGACCGGCCTGCTGGAGAACGGCGTGGAGCGGGAGCGGGCCTACCGCCTGGTCCAGGCCGCCGCCGACCGCACCGCCGCCACCGGCGAGCACTTCGCCGAGACGCTCAAGGCGCAGGGCGTGGACGAGCCGCTCCCGCCCGACCGCCCGCCCGTCCACAACGACGTGATCTTCTCCCGGCTGGAGGCCCTCGGTGACCTGGAAGATTGAGCGCGCCGACGGCGCCGACCTGGACGTCGACGAGGTCCTCGGGGTGTACCGGTCCTCGGGGCTGGGGGAGCGGCGTCCCGTCGGCGACCGCGAGCGCTTCGCCGCGATGCTCCGCTTCGCCGACCTGGTCATGGTCTGCCGCGTGGACGACAGGCTCGTCGGCATCGCCAGGAGCATCTCCGACTTCTCCTATGCCACGTATCTCTCCGACATCGCCGTCAGCCGCGAGTACCAGCGCGCGGGCATCGGCCGGGCGCTGATCGAGGCGACGCGAAAGGAGGCCCCGGCCGCCAAGCTCATCCTCCTGTCGGCGCCCGCGGCCGCCGACTACTACCCGCACATCGGTTTCACCAGGCACGACTCCGCGTGGTTCCGCGACGCGGACGAATGAGGACCGGCAAGAGGCCGGCAAGAGGAAGGACATCCCGTGAGACGCACGAAACGGCGGTTGAGAAATCCGGTGACCCTGGCCTGCGCCGCCGTGCTCGGCGCCACGCTCACCGGCGCCGCGGTGCCCGCCCAGGGCCGCGAGCCCGCGTTCGACTTCGACAAGGGCAACGCCATCGCCGAAGTGGTCTACTGGCCCTACGAGAAGGCGCTGCGCGTGCTGGTCTCCGCCGACGGCTCCGACGCCACGCTCGTCGTCGACTCCGCGATGATCGTGGAGTCGGCCTGGTTCGACGCCATCGCCCCCTACCACCCCACGGCGGTCGGGATCTTCTCCGACCTCGGGCGCCGTCCCGCGAGCGAGCGCACCACCCGCAACCGGAACATCGCCGTCATCTACGCGGCCTACCGCTCGTTCCTGCTCACGATGCCGCAGGCCAAGGACGACTTCCGCGCCATGATGCGCCGGGTCGGCCTCGACCCCGACGACGACCGGGAGAACACCACCACGCCGTCCGGTCTGGGCAACCTCGCGGCCCGGACCGTCCTGGAGAAGCGCAGGCACGACGGGTTCAACCGGCTGGGCGACGAGGGAGGGCGCAAGTACAACCGCACGCCCCTCGCCGACTACACCGGATACGTCCCGGTGAACACGGCCTACAAGCTCAACAACCCTTCACGCTGGCAGCCGAACGTCATCTACGACAGGAACGGGATCGCGCGCGTCCAGCAGTTCGCGACGCCGCAGATGGCCATCACCAAGCCGGTCTCCTACGACAGCCCGACGCGGTTCCGCCTGGACCCGCCGAGCGACAGCGACCACACCGACCGCGAGGCGTACAAGCGCCAGACCGACGAGATCGTCAACGCCTCGGCCAACCTGACCGACCGGCAGAAGATGATGGCCGAGTTCTTCAACGACAAGATCTACAGCCTCGGTGTCATCGCCGGTGCCGCGGCGGTCGAGCAGTACCGGCTCGACGTCGAGAAGAGCGTGCACTTCGTCTCCACCGTCGACACCGCCATCTACGACGCCACCATCGCCACGTGGCACTTCAAGAGGAAGTACGACTCCGTCCGGCCGTTCAGCGCCGTCCGGTACCTATACGGGGACAAGAAGCTGACGGCCTGGGGCGGCCCCGGCAAGGGCACCGTCAACGACATCACGGGCAAGGAGTGGCGCAGCTATCTGAACACGGCCGACCACCCGGACTACCCGTCCGGCTCGGCGTCGCTGTGCTTCGCCTTCACCCAGGCGGCCCGCCGCTTCCTCGGCGGCGACAAGATCGAGATCAGCCTGCCCCGTCCCCAGGGATCGTCCCTGGTCGAGCCGGGCGTCACACCCGCCTCGGACCTCACTCTCCGGTGGGGCAACTGGACCGACCTGAACCGGGACTGCGGGAAGAGCCGGGTCTGGGCCGGGGTGCACTTCCGCGCCGCGACCGAGAGCCCGGCCGAGTTCGCCACCCAGGTGGGCGATCTGTCCTACACCTTCATCCAGCGCAAGCTCGCCGGCCGCTGACCCGACCAGGAGCCGTCCATGCTCAGCCTCACCGAAAACGCCGTCACCGCCATCCACGACATGACCACCAAGCCCGAGCTGCCCACGGGCACCGGCATCCGCATCGCGCCGCAGCAGGACGATCCCGTGGCGCTCGTCCTGGTGATGTCCCCGGGTCCGGTGCCCGGCGACGAGATCATCGAGGTGAACGGCGCGCGCCTGTTCCTCGAACCGCGCGCCGCCGAGGCGCTGAACGGCCGCTCCCTCGACGTGAGGATGGACGGCAGCGGCTCGGTCGTCTTCTCGCTGGTCGGTTAGCGTCCCGGAGGCGCCTTGAGATGCAGGAAGTCCGTGACCCCGATGACCGCGAGGATCGGCCGCACCGCGGGCGGCACCGCCGCCCGCGTGGGGTCGTGGACGATCTCGGGCTCGGTCAGGCGGACCGTCCTTCCGCGCACGTCCAGCTCGCATTCCCCGGCCGCCACGACGTTCCTGACCCAGTCGCAGTCGGGCCCGTAGGTGAGCGCGGCGACGTACCGGTCGCCGTGCCGGAAGATGTTGACCGGGGTCGCGTAGGCGCGCCCGGACTTGCGTCCCCGGTGCCGCACCACCGCGAACCCCGGCAACCGCCCCGCGAACGGCTTGGTCACCCGATTGGTGACGACCCGGTTGAACCGGGCCACTGGCGCGGGAATGGGCATCCGCACTCCTTCGATAGCTGACAGCTCATCCCACCCCTTCCCCCGCCCGCTCGGTTCAGACGAAGAAGCTGTCGTGCCGGACGAAGAACTCGGCGCGCTCCTCCTCGCTCATCCCCGCCAGCTCGGTGATCCCCTCGAAGTAGCCCTCGCGCGGGGCCCCGGGGGCGAACAGCATCAGCATGGACGCGGGCTCGCCCGACTCGTTGCGGAAGGCGTGCAGGCCGCCGACCGGGACGTAGAGGTAGTCGCCCTCGGTGGCGTCGACCCAGCGCTCGCCGTCGAAGAGCCGCATGGTGCCGGACAGGATGAAGAACGACTCCGACATCGCCTTGTGGAAATGGGTGCTCGGGCCGCCCGCCTCGGGCCCCATGTCCACGCGGTACAGGCCGTACTCGCCGCCGGTGGAGTCGGTCGTGGACAGGTAGTGGTAGGCGGTGCCCTGGGCCACGGTCGGCCCGGACGACACCACGGGCTTGGACACGTAATCGGGTTCGGTGGAGGCGGGGCGGAAGGTCGCGCTGATCTCGCCGCCGTCGCCGAAATAGCGCGGGTCGGGGTAGGACATCGACATCTCCTGACTGGTTAGATGAGCGCTAAGATAATCAGCACTTGTATGAGTGTCAAATAAATGAGCACTAAGATAATGGAGGGTCATGACCGACGCGGTGGAGGCGGTCCTGGAGCAGTGGCGGCGCGAGCGTCCCGACGTCGACACCTGGCCGCTCGGGATCGTCGGCCGGATCATGCGGATCTCCCGCATGTGGGACAAGGAGATCAAGGACTTCCTGGCGGGGCACGACCTCGAACCCGGCGAGTTCGACATGCTGTCGACCCTGCGGCGGTCGGGGGAGCCCTACGAGCTGACGGCGGGCGCGTTCCTCAAGGCGTCCCTGGTCACAACGGGCGCGATCACCCTGCGCGTGGACCGCATGCAGGAGAAGGGCCTGGTCACTCGGGTGCGCGACAGCGCGGACCGCCGCTCGGTGCGCATCCGCCTCACCGAGCGGGGCCTCGACGTCATCGAGCGGGTGCTCCCGCTGCACATCGCCAACGAGGCCCGGCTGCTCCAGGCCCTGGACCGCGACGCGCTCCAGGGGCTCGCCGGAACCCTGTCCACGCTGCTGGAGTCGTACGGCGACACCCGGAGTTGAGCACCGAAAACCGGTCGCGGTGTGATCGCCGTCACCTCTAGCCTCGCCCGCATGACGACTGTGCTCTGCGTGCCCCAGTGGCAGGGATCGGCCTCCGCCAAGGCGCCGCGCCTGGCGGAAGGGGCCCGGACGGCCGCCGCGCTCGTCCCGGCCGACGCCCGGGTCACCGTGCCCGTGCTGGAGGCGGGCGGCGAGAACCTCACCGGCACGCGGGCGCTCGACGTCCTCGTGGAGAACCACCGGCTGACCCGCGCGGCGCACGCCGCGATCGACGACGCCGTGATCACGGTCGGCGGCGACTGCGGCGTCGACCTGGCGCCGATCGCCGCCGCCCGCGCCCGGTACGGCGACCGCCTGACGGTGCTGTGGATCGACGCGCACCCCGATCTGTTCACCCCCGCGACCCTCCCGTCGGGCGCGTTCCACGGGATGGTGCTGCGCACCCTGCTCGGCGACGGGCCCGCTGAGCTCGTCCCCGCCGAGCCGCTGGCGCCCGAGCAGGTCAGGTATGCCGGTCTCCGGACCGGCGAGCCCTCGGAGTACGAGTACCTGGAGAAGGCCGGGTTGCGCAGGCACGGCGTCGACGACCTGGAGGCCGTCCTGGACGGCCTCACCGGCCCCGTCTACGCGCACATCGACCTGGACGTGCTCGACCCGTCGGAATTCGGCTCCACCTGCTACCCGGTGCCGGACGGTCCGTCGGTGGCCCGCCTGGCCGACCTCGTCTCCCGAGTGGACGGCCTGGTCGGCGCCGCACTCACCGAACACGCCCCGGAGGCCGTCCCGAACGACTCCGAGGCCGAGGCCATCCGGACCCTGGCCGCCGCCTTCCGCTTCTGACGGGGATCTTGGCGGCCTAGAGTGGGGCGATGACCCGTGAAGCGCTGCTGGCCTATCTGGGCGTCGTCGCGATGATCTCCGTGACCCCGGGACCCGACACGGCCGTCGTCCTGCGCAACGCCATGCGCCACGGCTGGTCGGCGGGGGTGCGCACCGGGCTCGGTAGCGCGACCGGGCTGGTGGCCTGGGGGCTGGGGGCCAGCCTCGGGATCGCGGGCATCCTCGCGGCGTCCTCGCTCGCCTTCACGATCCTGAAGTTCGCGGGCGCCGCGTACCTGGGGTACCTGGGCGTGCGGATGCTGTGGCAGGCGTGGCGGCGTCCCGAGGCCGAGGTCGTGGCGGACCGGGTCCGTCCCGTGGCCTCCTCCTCGGCGCTGTTCCGGCAGGGGCTGACCACGAACCTGCTCAACCCCAAGGCGGGGGCGTTCTTCACGGCCCTGCTCCCGCAGTTCGTGACCGCCGACGGGCTCGCCGCGGCGCCGTCGGTGATGGGGCTGGCGCTGATCGCCGCCGCCGCGAACCTCGCGGGGCTGTGCGTCTTCGCGGTCGCCGCGCACCGCACCACGCGGCTGCTGGGACGCCGCTACTTCGAGCGCGCCCTGGACGGCGTGGTCGGCGTCGTCCTGCTGGCGCTCGGCGGCAAGCTCGCGCTGAGCGAGCGCCCGTAACCCTTCCCCTCGGTTGACGGATCGGGACAAGTGTAGAACGCTGCTTGGTCTAGTGGCTCATCCACTGATCCACTGATCCGCGACCTTGGAGCCGACGTGACCTCTCCCATCACCCGCGACACCGTGGTCGACGCGCTGGTCGACCGGCTGCGCGGCGACGTGCTCAGCGGGCGCTACCCGCCCGGCTCCTTCCTGCCTCCCGAGCGCGAGCTGGCCGCCGCCTACGCGGTGACGCGCACCTCGCTGAAGCACGCGCTCGTCCGGCTCGGCCAGGCGGGGCTGGTGGAGACCAAGCACGGCGTGGGCACCCGGGTGCGCGACTACGAGCGCCTGGGCGGGCCCGAGCTGCTGCCCCTGCTGGCGAAGTCCGCCGGGCCCGAGTGGATCGCGGAGATCTTCCAGGTGCGGCGCGAGATCGGGGCGCTGGTGGCCGCCAAGGCCGCCGCGCACGCGGGCGCCGAGCAGCGCGAGGGGCTGACCGCGCTGGTCGGCGACCTGCGCGCGGCCGCCGACGCGCCGGCCGCGCAGGTCATCGAGTGCGAGATCCACCGGCTGATCGCCGCGTCCACCGGCAACCGGGTGTACGGCTTCCTGGTCAACGCCCTGCTCAACACCTACCTGGAGGTGCGCGAGGTGTTCTGGCACGCGTTCGCCGATCCCGAGGTCGCCGCCGACCGGATCCATCCGGTCGTCCAGGCCCTGTGCGACGCCGACCCCGATCGCACCCACCAGGCCGCGCTGGCCTACTTCGCCGAGACCGAGGCCGTGATGATCGGGGGGCGGGAGCGGTGAGCGGGCGGCGCACCAGGTTCGACGAGGTGATGGAGGGGACGATCCGGCTCGCGGGCGAGGACCGCGACCGTCCCCTGCGGCTGGAGCTGGCGGCCGACCTGCCCGGCGTCCTGACACCGTGGTCCGACGTGGAGGGCGCGCTGGCCGGACGGGTGCGCGTGCCGGGCTGGGCCGACGACCGTGCGGCGCGGGGGACGCTGCGGGTCGCGCCGATCGCGGCCCGCAGAATCCGCTACACGCTGGACTTCGCGACCGGGGACGGGCGGAGCCTGCGCCTGGACGGCTTGAAGTCGACCTCGGCACGCCACCCGGTCCGCTCGATGACCCGCCTGCCCGCGACCGTCACCGACGCCGAGGGGACGGTTGTCGGCCAGGCGCGGCTGCGCTTCGCCGTACGGCGCGACCTGGCCCGGTTCCTGGCGGGGTTCCGCTTTCCCGGGCACGAGGCGGACCTGATGGCGTCCCGCTGGCGGGGGCAGCCCGGCCGGCTGGAGGTCTGGTACACCACGCTCACCGACCCGGCCACCGGCACCGGCCTGTGGCTGCACCACGAACTGGTCGCCCCCGCCGGTGGTGGCGCGCATCGCCGGCACGGCTGGGCGGCGGTGTTCCCGCCGGACGGCGCGCCGGTCTTCGGGCGCTTCGCGTCCTACGACGACCGCTTCACCGGGACGGCCGACGGGATCTCCTGGGAGCTGGCCGAGACCGGCGGCGGCCGCCCGATGTTCACGTTCCCGCGCTGGGCCTGGGAGCGGGAGCTGCTGCCCGCCGCGCAGGTCGTCCCCAAGCCCGCCGCCGTCTACGACGGGACGGTGCGGTTCGGCGGACGGACTCTGGAGCTGCGGGGCGCGCGCGGCGCGTCCGCGCACATCTACGGGCACGGCAACGCCAAGCGGTGGGTGTGGCTGCACGCCGACCTCGGCGGCGGCGACGTCTGCGAGGTCGTGGCGGCCGTCTCCACGCGTCCCGTGCTGGACCGGCTGCCCGCGCTCCCGCTCGTGCGGCTGCGCGTCGGGGGCCGGGACTGGCCCGCCGGGGACCCGCTGCTCGCGGCGCTGCGGCTGCGCGCCGACCTCGGCCTGCCCACCTGGACGGTCCGGGGCCGGATCGGCGACCGGCGCCTGGTCGTCCGGGTGACGCAGCCGCCCGAGGAGACCGTCTCGGTCGACTACGCCGACCCGGACGGCGCCCCGGCGGTCTGCCACAACACCGAGCGGGCCGACGTGTCCATCGTCCTGTCGCGGCGGGACGGCGGACGCTGGCGGACCGAGCGCGAGTGGACGCTGCGCGGCACCGGCCACGCCGAGCTGGGCGAGCGGTGAGGGACGCGGCGGCGGCGCTGCTCGGCATCGGCGACGCGGACGAGCTGGCCCGCGTGAGCGCCCGGCTGGACGATCTCGCCCGTGCCCTTCCCGCCCCGGCGCGGATCGGCCTGCGCGCCGGGGCGGGCGCGGTGGAGGCGGCGTCGGTGCTGCTCACCGGGCACCGGCTCGGCGCCCTGCCCGCCGACCGGCGCGACGCGGTGTGCGCCGCGCTGGCGGCCCGCCCGGCGGGCGGGCGGCTGGTGGAGGCGCTGAAGGTCCCGATGCTGCTGGCCGAGGGCGCGGTGCGCCACGGGGTGATCGAGGTGTCCGCCGAGGGCGCCGCGCCCGACGCCGAGCTGGACTGCACGCCGTCGGGGGAGTGGCCGTCGTGCGGCACCGCCGACGCGGTCGTGATCGGGTCCGGCGCGGGCGGTGCGATGGCGGCCCGCACGCTGGCCCGCGCCGGGCTGGCCGTGGTCGTCCTGGAGGAGGGGCGGCGCCACACCGCCGCCGAGTTCCGGACCCGGGCGCCGCTGGACCGCCTCCTGGACGTCTACCGCGACGGCGGCGCCTCCTTCGCGCTGGGACGCCCGCCCGTGCTGCTGCCCGAGGGGCGCGCGGTCGGCGGCACCACGCTGATCAACAGCGGCACCTGCTACCGCACGCCGGACCGGGTGCTGCGCCGCTGGGGCACCGACCCCGAACGGTTCGGCGCCTACCTCGACGAGGTCGAGGCGACGCTGCGGGTGGCGCCGCAGCCCGCCGACGTCCTGGGCCGCAACGGGCGGCTCGCGCTGGCCGGGGCCGCCCGGCTCGGCTGGCGGGCCGCGCCGCTGCGCCGCAACGCCCCCGGTTGCGGCGGCAGCTCCCAGTGCGCGGCGGGCTGTCCCCGGAACGCCAAGAACGGTGTCCACCTCAACGCGCTGCCCCAGGCGTGCGCGGCGGGCGCCCGCATCGTCACTCACGCGCGGGTGGAGCGGATCATCGTCGAGCGGGGCCGGGCCACGGGCGTGCGGGCGCGCCGTCCCGACGGCACGGCCCTGGAGATCCTCGCGCCGCTGGTCGTCGTCGCGGCGGGCGCGCTCCAGACGCCGCCGCTGCTGCGCAGGTCGGGGCTCGGCGGCCATCCCGGTCTCGGCCGGGGGATGGCCGTCCACCCGGCGACCAACCTGGCCGGACGGTTCGACGAGCCGGTGGTGGCGTGGTCGGGCGTGATGCAGAGCGTCGGCGTCGAGGAGCTCCATGACGACGGCATCCTGATCGAGGCCACCGCCGGGCCGCCGGGGATGAGCGCGTTCGCGCCGCCCGGGGTCGGCCGGAGGCTGCGCGCCGAGCTGGCGGGCGCCGACCGGCTCGCGGTGCTGGGCGCGATGATCGCCGACGCGCCGTCCGGCCGGGTGCACGGGCGCCGCCGGGCGCTGCCGCGCTACGACCTGGCCCGCGCGGACGCCGCCCGGCTGCGCCGCGCGCTGGTGGCCATGGGACGGCTGATGTTCGCGGCGGGCGCCCGCGAGGTCCTCACCGGCCTGCCCCGCCGTCCGGTCGCGGCCACCGTGGACGAGCTGGCCGGCGCGGTGGCCTCGACCCCCGCCGCCGAGATGCGGCTGGCCGGGTTCCACCCCACCGGCACCGCCAGGATGGGGCCCGACCCCGAGCACACGCCCGTCGACCCGTCGGGACGCCTGCGCGGTGTGGGCGGCGTCCACGTGGCGGACGCCTCGGTCCTGCCGACCTGTCCCGAGGTCAATCCCCAGCTGACCGTGATGGCCATGGCCCTGTTCGTCGCCGACCAGGCGCTCGGGAGTCCTCCCGAGGCCGCCCGCTAGCCTGGCGTGAGCGCAGTTACATAGACGATCATGTTTTTTAGTCGTTAGGGTTCCGTGCATGCTCGCGAGAAGCGTCTCGCTCGTCCTCCGGCTGGCACGGATCGAGGCCGGGGCGGGGGGCGCGGCCGAGGTCGGCGGCGGCCACCTGATCATGGGGCTGACCCGGCTCTGCCGTCCCGATCTGAGCGACCTGATCGACGGGCGCGGTATGGACGCGGACGAGCGGCGCGAGCTGGAACGCGACGCGGAGGAGCTGCGGCGGCGCTTCACCGGGGCGGGCGTCGACCCCGACGCCCTGCGCCGCCGCCTCCGTCGTCGCCTCGACGGGGTCGAGCCGCGCCCGGCCGGACACGAGCTGACCTCCGCGCTCACCCGGGCCCAGGCGCACGCGCGGGACGGCCGGGTCCGCGCGGCCGACCTGCTGCGTGCTCTGCTGGAGGCCGCCGACGACCGCGTCCGAGCGGTGTTCGCCAGGTGCGGGGCCGCCGACCCGCTCGCCGCCTTCTTTCCCGAGGCCGCCCCGAGCCCGCGCCCGACACCCCACCTCGACCGCTACGGGCGCGACCTGACCCGTCTCGCGGGCGAGGGCGCGCTGCCCCCGCTCGTCGGACGGCGCGCCGAGCTGCGGTCCCTGGCCCGGGTGCTCGTCCGGCAGCGCAAGGCCAACGCCGTCCTGGTGGGCGACGCGGGCGTCGGCAAGACCGGGATCGTCGAGGGCCTGGCGCAGCGGCTGGCCGCACCGGGCGCGCCCGCCGACCTCGCGGGCGCCCGGGTGGTGGAGTTGTCGATGACGGCGCTGCTCGCCGGG
This sequence comes from Spirillospora sp. CA-294931, assembly GCF_050946795.1. GTDB lineage: Bacteria > Actinomycetota > Actinomycetes > Streptosporangiales > Streptosporangiaceae > Spirillospora. Next base: position 5,839,664 of record NZ_CP192006.1, on the reverse strand, counting down.
GCCGCCTATCGGGGTGACTTCGAGAAGCGGCTCCAGGCCGTGCTCGCGGAGGCGCGCGAGAACCCCGAGCTGATCCTGTTCGTCGACGAGGTCCACACGGTGCTGGGCGCGGGCGGCAGAGGCGCGGGCGACGCGGCCAACATCCTCAAGCCCGCGCTGGCGCGCGGCGAGCTGCGCTGCGTGGGCGCCACCACACCGGGCGAGTACGCCAGGACCATCGAGACCGATCCGGCCCTGGAGCGCCGCTTCGAGGTGATCTGGGTGGACGAGCCGACCCGGGCCGAGGCGCTGGAGATCCTGGACGGGCTGCGCGAGCGCCTCGCCGACCACCACGGCGTGGAGATCGGCGCCGACGCCCCGGCCGCCGCGGTGGACCTGGCGATCCGTCACCTGCCCGGCCTGCGCCTCCCGGACAAGGCCATCGACCTGATCGACCAGGCCTGCGCCGCCGCGCGGATCCCGACGCTCAGCCCCGGCGAGAACCCCGCCGGGCCCGGGCGCGTCGGCCGCGCCGAGATCGCGGCCGTCGTCGCCGCCCGCGCCCGGCTCCCGGTCGAGCGGGTCGAGGCGAGCCAGGCCCGGCGGCTGCGCGGCATGGAGGAGCACCTGCGGCGGCGCGTCGTGGGGCAGGACGAGGCGGTCGCCGCCGTCGCCGAGGCGGTGCGCACCGCCCGGGCCGGGCTGGGCGACCCCCGCAGGCCGATCGGGGTGTTCCTGTTCGCCGGGCCCACCGGGACGGGCAAGACCGAGCTGGCCAAGGCGCTGGCGGAGTTCCTGTTCGACGACGAGCGGCGGCTCGTCCGCGTCGACATGTCCGAGTACAAGGAGCGGCATTCGGTGTCGCGGCTGCTGGGCGCGCCGCCCGGGTACCTCGGGCACGACCGCGAGGGGCAGCTCAGCGGCCCGATGCGCGCCCACCCGCACAGCGTGGTGCTCTTCGACGAGGTGGAGAAGGCCCATCCGGAGGTCCTGGACCTCTTCCTGCAGATCTTCGACGAGGGACGGCTGACCGACTCCCGGGGACGCCGGGTCTCCTTCACCGACGCGGTCGTCATCCTGACGTCCAATCTCGGCGCCGCGCCGCCCGCCGCGTCCGGGGGCGGGCCGTTCGGCTTCGCGCCCGCCGCCGCGCCGCCCGCCGCGTCCGGCCGGGTCATGGACGCCCTGCGCGCGACGCTGCGGCCCGAGCTGCTCGGCCGCATCGGGCGCGTCGTGGTGTTCGACCCGCTGTCGCCGGACGCGCTGCACCGGATCGTCGACGCCCTGGCCGCCCGCCTCCAGGACCGCCTGGCCGACCGGGCGATCACGCTCGCGCTGACCGGCGGCGCCCGCGAGCTCCTGATCCGCGCGGGATCGGACGCGCGCTCGGGCGCCCGCGCGCTGGAGCACGCCTTCGACCGGCTGCTGGTCCAGCCGCTGGGCCGCGCCCTGCTGGACGAGCGGTTCGGCGACGGCGTCACCGTGCTGGTCGAGGCCGAAGGCGAGGCACTGGCTTTCACCCCGTCCTATCGTCAGGACGAGACGACGACCGAGCGCCTGGAGGGGACCACACGATGACCGAGGCCGCCAGGGTCACCCTGACGCTGGTCCGGGGACGGCTCGAACCCGGCGAGTACGTGTTCGACGAGCGCACGACCGCCGTGCTCGGCCGGGCGGGCGACTGCGCGCCCCGGCTGCCGAACGACGAGCACCACCGCACGGTCTCGCGGCACCACTGCCTGCTCGACATCAACCCGCCCGACGTGCGCATCCGCGACTTCGGCAGCCTCAACGGCACCTACGTCAACGGCCGCAAGATCGGCCAGCGCAAGGAAGGCCAGACCCCCGAGGAAGCTGCCCTGGTCCCCTTTCCCGAGCACGACCTGGCCGACGGCGACGAGATCGGGCTCGGCGAGACGGTCTTCCGCGTCGGCGTCAAGGCCGCCGGGGACGCGGGCACGCTCACGATGCCGCGCTGCGCCAAGTGCGGGCGGGAGGTCGGCGGCGAGGTCGGCGGCCGGACGGGCGAGTACGTCTGCGCGGCCTGCCAGGCCGAGCCGTCCGCCGTGCTCAGGCTGCTGATCGAGCTGGCCGACAGCGGGCGCGCCGACCTGGCGCCGATCGCCGGGTACACCGTCCTGCGCGAGCTGGGACGGGGCGGGATGGGCGCGGTCTACCTCGCCCGCGACGGCGACGGCGGCACCGAGGTCGCGCTGAAGGTGATGCTGCCGAAGGTGGCGGCCAGCGCCAAGGCCCGCGCCCGGTTCCTGCGCGAGGTGGCGCTCACCCGGGCGCTGCGGCACCCGAACATCACGACCCTGCACGACGCGGGCTTCGCCGACGGCGCCTTCTACTTCACCATCGAGTACTGCGAGGGCGGCAGCCTGGACCGGCATCTCGGGCGCGGCGGGCGGCTCCCCGCGGGCGAGGCCCTCGCCCTGATGCTCCAGGTGCTCGACGGCCTCGAACACGCCCACGCCCAGGGCGTCGTGCACCGCGACCTCAGCCCGTCCAACATCCTGCTGACCCGGAGCCCGGACGGCGCCACCATCGCCAAGATCGCCGACTTCGGCCTGGGCAAGGCGTTCGACCAGGCCGGGCTGAGCGGGCTCACCCGCACCGGCACCGCCGCGGGCAAGCCCGGGTTCATCCCGCGCCAGCAGGTCATCAACTTCCGCAACGCCGCGCCCGCCGTGGACGTCTGGGCGCTCGCCGCCTGCCTCTACAACGTCCTGACCGGACGCCATCCGCGTGACTTCCCCCGGGGCAAGGACCCCTGGCAGATCGTCCTCCAGGAGGCGCCGGTCCCGATTCGCGACCGCGAGCCGTCCGTCCCGGCCGAACTGGCCGAGGTCATCGACACGGCCCTGCGCGAGCGCCCCTCGATCGGCTTCCAGACCGCCGCCGACCTGCGCGAGGCGCTGCTCACGGCCGGGGTCGCGCCCCGGCGGTGAGCAGGGCCCTGACCCGGCTCGGCGTGTGGCCCAGCTCCTCGCGCATCACGCGGGTGAAGTGCGGCTGGTCGCTGAAGCCGAGGTCGAGCGCCAGCCCGGCCAGATCGGTCTCGCCGTCCTCGATGCGGCTCAGCGCCCGGCTGACCCGCACGCGGTTGCGGTAGCGGCTCAGCGGCGTCCCCGTGTGGTGGCGGAACGTCCGGCTCAGATGGGACGGCGACGCGTCCAGCAGGCGGGCCAGGGAGACCAGATCCCCGCTCTGCGGCGCGTCCGCCAGGATCGCCTCCCGCGCCCGCTCGGCCAGCGCGCCCCGTCCGGGGCCGGGCGTGGCGTCCGGCCCGCCGCGCAGGGCCAGCGCCAGCAGGTCGAGGACGGCTTCGGCGGCGCGCTCGGGATCGGGCGCCGTGCGCAGCAGCAGCCGGTGGGCCAGCTCGAGCCTGGCGTCCACGCGCAGGGCGGGCGACGGCCGCGGCGACTCCGGCCAGAGCCCGGACACCAGCTCCCCGCCGCTGAACGTGATCGCCGTGCAGACGTCCCCTCCGGCGGAATGGGAGAACCGCTTCTCCTCACCGGGACCGTGCAGGTAACCCGTGGTCGGATCGGCCAGCACCCGGCGGCCCCGCGAGTCGAGCCGGAAGCATCCCCGCCTGACCAGCACGATCTGCGGCGCCCGCGTCAGCTCCGGCGCCGACCAGCCCGCGTGGTCGTCCACGCACACGACCCGCTGGATCACATAGTGCGGGCTCTCGGCCACGACCTGGGAACTGCGCATGCTCCGACGGTACGCAAATATCTTCAAGACGCGCGGGGCGGCCCCCGGCGATCCTCGGGGAATGATCTCCACCGCCGCCCCGGCCGCCGCTCCGCCGCGCCTCGGGCGCATGCTGGCCGTGCTGCTCACCGGGCAGCTCATGGCGTCCATGGACGGCTCGATCGTCTCGGTCGCGGCGCAGACCATCCGGGACGACCTGGCGGCCGGAGGCACCGCCGTCCAGCTGATCGTCTCCGGCTACCTGCTGACCACCGGCGTCCTGCTGATCACCTGCGCCCGCCTGGGCGACATCCTCGGCCACCGCCGCGCGTTCCTGCTCGGGCTCGGCGGGTTCACCGCCGCGTCCCTCCTGTGCGGGATCGCCCCGGACGCGACCGTCCTGACGCTCGCGCGCGTCGCCCAGGGCGTCGGCGCCGCGCTGATGATGCCGCAGGTCTTCTCCCTGATCCAGCTGCACTGGGACGGGCCCGCACGCCGCCGGGCCATCGGCCTCTACAGCATGGTGCTGGCCCTGGGCGTCGCGCTCGGCCAGATCGCCGGCGGACTCATCGCCGGAGCCGACCTGCTCGGCCTGGGCTGGCGTCCGGTCTTCCTGGTCAACGTCCCGATCGGCGCCGTCCTGCTGGCCGTCGGCCCGCGCGTCCTGCCCTCGGCCCGGACGGGCGGCGCGCCGCGCCTCGACCTGGCGGGCGTGGCCCTGCTGACCGTCGCCATGACCGGCTTCTGCGGCCCGCTGATCTTCGGCCCGTCCACCGGCTGGCCGCCGTGGGCCTGGGCCTCGCTGGTGTGCGGCGCCGTCCTGCTGGCCGTCTTCGTGCGGTACGAGGCGTCCGCGCCCCGCCCGCTGCTGGACCTGGCCGCCGTGCGTCCCCGGGGGGTGAAGGCGGGCCTGGCCGCCTGCTGGATCATCATGGGCTGCTACACGGCGTTCCTGCTGACGCTCACGCTGCACCTCCAGTCGTCCCTGCGGTTCTCCCCGCTGGAGGCGGGCCTGGCGTTCGTCCCGTATGCGCTCGGGTTCGGCTCGCTCAGCCTGACCTGGAACCGCTACCCCGTATGGCTGCGCGACGTCCTACCCGTGGCGGGGCCCGTCCTGTTCGCGATCGGCGGCACCACCGTGGCGCTGCTGGCCCGCGACGACTGGCCCTGGGCGCTCTCGGTCCCGCTCCTTTTCGCCGCCGGGGCGGGCCACGCGGCCGGGTACAGTCCGCTGATCGCCCGGATCACGTCCCTGGTGGACGTCCGCCACGCCTCGGCGATCTCCGCGCTGAACTCCAGCGGCCCGCTGCTGGCCAGCGTGATCTCCGTCGCCGGACTGGGCAGCGTCTACTTCGCCGCCCCCACGTCGCCCGACGGCCTGGTCCGGGTCACGGCGGCCGTCGTCGCCCTGCTCGCCCTCGGCACGGCCTGCGCCGCCCGCGTCTCCCGCGAACCTCCGCCCCGCCCGGCGCATCTATGAGGCATGGAGATCGTTATCGGCTTCCTCGCACTCGGCGTCCTGCCCCTCCCCGCCCTGGCCGCGCGCGCGAGGGCGCTCCGGGGCCGGGCCCCCACCCGTGAGCTGACGGTTCACGAGGTGGCGTACCTGGCCGGGGGAGAGCGCAGGGTGATCGGCGCCGTCCTGACCACCCTGCGCGGCGAGGGAGCCATCTGGCCCTCAGGCGGCGGGGGTGTACGCGCGACCACACGCCACCACGAACCGTCGTCCCACCTGGAGGCCGTCGTCTACCGGGCCATCCAGGAGGGGGGCACCCTGCCGACCCGCGGGCCCTACGGCCCGCCCGTGCGGGAGGCCCTCGACGCCCTGCGGGACGGGCTCAGCGAGCAGGGCCTGGCGCCCGACGCCACGGCCCGGCGGCGGGCCAGGCTGCTGACCGTCCCGTTCTGGCTCGTGCCGCTGGTGCCCTACCTGCTCCTCCACGACTCGATCGTCACCAGGCTCGTCCTGCCGCCTGCGACCCTTCTCCTCGGCGCCTACCTGCTGTTCTTCCCGCACGTGACGCGAGCCGGGCGGAAGGCGCTCGCGACGGCCGAGGACGACTACCGCTACATGCACCCACCGGGCCGGGCCCCCGAATGGGCGTCCTACGGCGTCAGCGGCGCCACGATCGGAGTGGCCCTCTACGGCGCCGAGGCCATGATGAGCTTCGACCCCTCCTTCGCGCACGGCGCCGACCTCGGTGGCGCCCTGGCCACCGGCCCCGGCTCGTTCGCCCGGGCCCTGAGCAGGGGCGTCAACCAGGCCCTCGACCACCGCGGGGGCGGCGCCGGAGGCTGCGGCGGCGGCGACGATGGAGGGGGCGGCGACTAGAGGACCGGCGGCCCCTGCTCGATCCGCCGCATCACCGGAGCGACCTTGTCGACGGTCTCGTCGATCGGCCGCCGCTCGTCCCACCAGGTGGCCCCCGCGTCGGCCAGCGGACCCAACAAGTCACGGGCGTTCCCTGCCGGGCTGACCCCGCCGACCACGAACTCGAACGGCCCCTCGCCGTCCCGCTCGCCGCGCACGAACGAGACCATCTCGCCGACCTGCTCCGGCGGCGGCGCGACCCCGTGCGTGGCGTCGGCGAACAGCGGGATCGCGCCGTCCCACCGGGCGGCGCGGCGCATCGGACGCCGGTTGGGCCAGATCCCCGCGATCCACACCGGCACCCGGGGCCGCTGCACAGGCGTCGGCAGCAGCGTGACGTCCTCGGCCCGGTAGTGCTCCCCCCGATGCGTCACCGCCTCGCCGGACCAGTACCGGTCGATCAGCCCGAGCCCCTCGTCCAGCCGCCGGGCGAGCACCACCGGATCGGTCGGCTCGCCGAAGCTCCCGTACTCGTCCTCGACCGGCCCGCCGAGCCCCGCCCCGAAGATCACCCGCCCGCCGCTCAGCCGGTCCAGCGTCGCCACCTGCCGCGCCACCTGCTCGGGCCGCCGCCGCGGCACCGGCGTCACCATGGGCCCGACCCTGATCCGCGAGGTCGCCAGCGCCGCCGCCGTCAGCAGCATCCAGGGATCACCGAACGACCGCCGCGCGCCCTTGTCGTGCACGACGTGATCCCAGACGAACAGCCCGTCCCACCCCGCCTCCTCGGCCGCCACCGCCACCGCGGCCACCGTCCCCGCATCAGCGAAGTCCCCGAAGTTCGGCACATTGATCGAAAACCGCATACCCGCATGCTCCCCAACCCCCCGCCCCCGAACAACCCGGTTTCAGGCGGGTTTGATGGAGAGGGGGTGGGTGAAGACGCCGCGGGGGTCCCAGTGGGACTTGGCGCGTTGGAGGCGTGTGTAGGAGTCCTTGTAGTAGAGCTTGTGCCAGGGGACGGGCGAGGTGTTGATCTTGGGGTCGGCGAGGTCGGTGTCGGGGTAGTTGATGAACGTGCCGTCCTCGGACGGGACGCCGCCGGTGTCGGCGTAGACCTCGCGGTACAGCTTGCGGATCCAGGACAGGCTCGCCTTGTCGTGGGCGGGGTCGAGCCATCCGGCGATGTAGGCCAGCACCAGGATCGAGTCGCGGTGCGGCATGGCGGTCGCGGTGGGCGGGACGGTGTTGACCTTCCCGCCGTACAGGTTGACCGACACCAGGCCGCCCATGGGCGTGTCCCGCTGGGTGAGATTGCGGTAGAGGGCCTCCACCTGGCGGGGGGTGAAGCGGCGGCGCGGGTAGCCGGACTTGATCTTGAGGCGGTAGACCGGGCCGGGTTCGGTGGTCAGGCCGTGGGTGGCGGTGAGCCACGGGACGGTCCGCGCGGTCCGCTCGGGCGGGACGCCGAGCGCGGAGACGAAGCGGTCGAGTTGCCGTTCGGGGGCCGAGGTGGAGGAGACCTGGCCCGCCATGCTGAGGGCGCCGGTCGACGCGGCCGAGAGGACGAACTCGCCGTAGAGGACGGCACCGGGGGAGCCCGCCCCGGCGTTGCGCTCGGCCCAGCGGCCGTAGCTGTCCACCAGGGCGGTGAATTTCCGCTGGTCGATCTGCTTCCAGTCCCAGGTGAGGGTGAATTGAAGGACCGATGAGGGTGGGTTGGGGAGCAGTTCCCCCGGGTCGGAGCCGCGTGACCCGGGGGAACGGAACCAGTAGCGGGTGACGACGCCGAAGTTGCCCCCGCCTCCGCCGGTGTGGGCCCACCACAGCTCCCTGTTGGGGTCGGACGCGTCGCGTGTGGCCACGACGGCGCGGGCCTTGCCCGACTTGTCGACGACGACCACCTCCACCGCGTACAGGTGGTCGACGGTCAGGCCGTGCAGGCGGTTGAGGGCCCCGTACCCGCCGCCCTGGACGTGGCCGCCGACGCCGACCAGCGCGTTGGTCCCGGCCGGGATGGTCACGCCCCAGTGGGTGTAAAGGCGCTGGTAGACATCGCCGAGCGTCGCTCCGGCCTCGACGGCGAAGGCCCGGCGCTCGCGGTCGAAGGAGACCTCGGTCATGCCGCACAGGTCGATCACGACGCGCACGCGGGCGTTGTCGACGAAGTCCTCGAAGCAGTGCCCGCCCGAGCGGACGGAGATCGGCTTGCCCGCCCGCACCGCCTCCTCGACGGCCCGGACGACGTCACGCGTCGAGGTGACCACGCGGACGTGGTCGGGCGTGCCCTCGAAGCGCCGGTTGTAGCCGCGGTTCACGAAGGACTTGTAGCGCGGGTCGCCGCGGCCTATGGTGACCGGCCCCGACGCCGGTTCCGCGGCGCCGGCGGGCTCGGCCTCGACGGCCCGGCAGGCGCCGAGCATGGTGACCATGGCGGCCGTGCCTCCGCCGAGGACGGTCCGGCGCGTGTGCTGGCTCATGTGATCTCCCCGATGGTGATTCGTGCGGGAAGATCACATCAGAGCGCCCTGTCCTGCCCCTGTCTTCAGGGTTCGTTGGGAAAGACCAGGTCAGTGGGGTTGTCCGGGTGGGGGGCGGCAAGATCAGGACAGGGTTCGTTCCTCTTCGGAGAGGCTGAGCTCGGCTCGCACGGTGGCGGCTCGGGGGTCGCCCGCGGCGTCGAGGAGGGGGAGCGCCTCGCGCCTGGCGGACTCGGCCTCGGCCTCTCGTCCCGTCTCGGCCAGCAGGTCGCCGAGCGCGGCCAGCACCTGGCCCTGCACGGGACGGTTGCCGCTCGCCCGGGAGGCCTCCAGTGCCCGCTCGTAGAGCCGCAGGCCCCGGTCCGTCCGGCCCAGCTCGACCTGGATCTCGCCGAGCGCGGCCAGGGTCTCGCCCGCGCCGAACCGGTCGCCGACCTCGTAGAACGCGGCCAGGGCCCGCCGGTAGCGGTCCAGCGCGACCGAGGGGCGCCCGAGCCTGCGGTGGGCCAGCCCGGTGCTGGTCAGGGCGATGCCCTCGCCCCAGAGGCTCCCCGCCTCCGTGAACCTGGCCAGGGCGCGCTCGCCGTGCTCCAGCGCGGCGGCGTCGTCGCCCGCCTCCCGTTCCAGGTCGCTCAGCCCGCTCAGGGCGACGGCCTCGCCGTAGCAGTGGCCGCGGCGCCGCCACAGGGCGATGGCCTCGGACATCAGGACGCGGGCGTCGGACGGGCGGCTCGCCGCGCGGAACGCGAAGGCCAGGCTGGTGAGGACCCACGCCTCGCCCTCGGTGTCGCCGCGGCGGCGGGCGGCGGCCAAGGCGGCGCGGTGGGTGGCGATCCAGTCGGCGTGGTGGCCCTTCAGGTAGAACAGGCCCCACAGGCTGAGCGGGAGCTTCCAGGCGAGCGCGTCGTCGTCGGACTCGGCGGCCGCCAGCGCGCCCGCCACGAGGTTGGCGCGCTCGCTCTCGCACCAGCGCAGCGCCTGCCCGGGTTCGACGAAGACCGGACGCGGGCCGACGTCGCCGGCCTCGACCGGAATCTGCGCCCCGTGCGGCACCATCACCCGTTGCGCCGCGTCGACCGCGCCGTGGTACCAGGCCAGCAGCCGCCGGACGGCCGAGGCCCGGTCGCCGGCCGGGTCCTCGGCGACGGCCCGCTCCCGCGCGTACAGGCGCAGCAGCTCGTGCAGCCGGTAGCGGCCCGGCCGGTGCTCCTCGACCAGATGCCGGGACGTCAGCGTGGCCAGCGGCCCCCGCACCCGGCCGACCGTCGTCCCGGCGAGCGCGGCGGCGGCCGGGAGGCTGAGATCGGAACCGGGGTTCAGGCCCAGCCGCCGGAACATCAGGGCGGCCGGTCCGGGCAGGGCGCGGTACGACCACGCGAACACCGTCCGCACGGCCGTGCACGCGTCGCCGTCGGCGCTGAGCAGGTCGAGCCGGTCGTGCTCGTCGTCGATCTCGTCCGCGAGCCCGGCCAGGGGGACGTGCGGGGACGCCGCGCGTTCCCCGGCGATCCGCAGCGCGAGCGGCAGCCGGCCGCACCGCGCGACCAGGCGGGCGGCGGCCTCCGGCTCGGCGGCCACGCGGTCGGCGCCCGCGACATGGGCCAGCAGGTCGCGCGCGTCGTCGGGCGGCGGCGGCTCCAGCGCCACCCTGCGGGCGCCCTCGCGGGCGACCAGCCCGGCCAGCCGGTCGCGGCTGGTGACCACCACCAGGCAGCCGCGCCCCCCGGGCAGGAGCGCTCTGACCTGGCCCGCCTCGGCGGCGTCGTCCAGGATCACGAGCATGCGGCGCTCGGCCAGCAGCGTCCGGAACAGGGTCGCGGCGGCCTCCTCGCCGGAGGGAATCCGGGCGGCGGAGACGCCCAGCGCCGCGAGGAACCCCGAGAGGGTCTCGGCCGCGGACGCCGGGGGGCGGGGGGAGTGGCCGCGCAGGTCGGCGAACAGCTGCCCATCGGGGAACCGCTCGCGGGCGCCGTGGGCCCACCGGACCGCCAGCGCGCTCTTGCCGATCCCGGGCGCCCCGGTGATCACCACGGCCTCGACCGCCGAGGCGGCGGCGTCGAGCTCCGCCAGGGCGGCCCCGCGCCCGCAGAACCCGGCGATGTCCCGGGGAAGCTGCGCCGGGACGGGCCCCGACGGCCCTTCCGCCGCGACCTCCTGGCGCAGCACCCGCACATGGGCGTCGCGCACCGCGTCGCCCGGTTCCACGCCCAGCTCGTCGACGAGCCGTCGCCGCAGCGTCTCGTACAGGCGGAGGGCGGCGGCCTGCCGCCCGGCGCCCGCCAGCGCGAGCATGAGCCGCGCCTGAAGACCCTCGTGCAGCGGCTCCAGATCGGAGACCGGCTGCAGCAGCGTCACGGCCCGCGAGTGCAGGCACAGGTCGAGCGCGAGGTCGGCGTAGGCGACCGCGGCGGCGACCCTGCGCCGCCCGGCCGCGACGACCGCCGGGTGCGCCCGCAGGGGGCCCGGCATCCCCTCCAGCACGGGCCCCCGCCACAGGCGCAGCGCCGCCTCCAGCTCCTCCACGCGCGGGCCGGACTCCACCCGGGTGTCGAACTCGGCCAGGTCGAGCTGGGCGTCGTCCGCCCGCAGGACGTAGCCCGCGGCGGCCCGCTCGATGACCGGTGCGGGGCCCGGCCCGTCACGCAGCAGGCGGCGCAGCCGGGCGATGTGCGAGTGGAGCTGGCTCGCGTGGGTGGCGGGCGGGCGCCCGTCCCACAGGACGTCGACGATCTCGTCGGTGCCGACCGGCCGTCCCGCCTGGACGGCCAGCAGCCCCAGCAGCCCGCGCCGCCGCGGCGGCCCGATCTCCAGCGCGGTCGCGCCGCGCCGCACCGTCAGGGGGCCGAGCACCTCGATCCGGACGGGCGCCGCCTCGTCCGCGTGGACGCCCGCGCCGAGCACCTCGGCCAGGCGCCGCACCGTGTCCTCGCGCGGGTTGCGCACCGTGCCGCCCTCGATGTAACGCACGGCGCGCGGGCTGACCCCGGCCCGGTCGGCCAGCTCCCGCTGCGTCAGCCCCGCGCGTTCGCGAAGCTCGCGCACTCTCGCCCCGAGATCTCCGGGCATCGGCCCCACCCCCCGAGTTCGCTCCGGCCCAGCTTCACGCTTCGGCGCCGGGTCGACAAGTCGGGCCCCTCGCGCCGCGTTCCGCGCGCCCCTAGGCTGGCGCGGTGGTGTCGCCGTCGGCCGTCCCGGCCCCCGTGCAGCCCGCGACGCGGCTGGCCTGGCTGGACGCGCTGCGGGGCATCGCCGCGTTGCTGGTCGCGCTGCACCACGCGAGTTATCTCTACCTGCCGAGCGTGCAGACCGGCCTGACCGGCCGGTTCGATCCCGGCTGGTACGGCGTCCTGGTGTTCTTCCTGGTCAGCGGCTACATCGTCCCCGCTTCCCTGGAGCGGCACGGCAGCGTGCGGCGGTTCTGGATCGGGCGCTTCTTCCGCATCTACCCGCTGCTGGCCGTGGCGTGCGCGATCGCGGTGCTGCCCGTCGTCCTGGGCGCGGGCCGCCTGCGGGCTGGCCTGGACGAGTACGACACGGCCACCGCGCTCGCGGCCCACCTGACGATGCTCCAGGACGTGCTGGCCGTGCCCAACGCGATGAACGTGCTGTGGACGCTGTCGTACGAGATGGTCTTCTACCTGCTGGTCGTCGCGCTGTTCGTCGCCGGGGCGCACCGCCGGTCGGCGGGCGTGGCGGCCGGGCTCGCCGCGACGGCGCTGCTGGCGGGCGGGCTGCTGCCGACCGCGCTGCTGTCGCGCGCCTTGGGGGCCGATCTGGTGGTCGCCCTGGCCGCCGCGCTGCTGGTGGCGGCGATCGCCGCGGCGGTGTCGGACCGTCCGGCCCTGCGCGCCGCCGGCGGCCTGCTCGGCGGGCTGCTAGCGCTGGCGCTCGTCGTGGTGAACGGCCGGATGAGCCCGGGGGAGGGGCTGGTCATCCTCGCCGTGATGTTCACCGGCACCGCCGTCTACCGGGCGGAGCACGGCCAGGTCTCCCGTCCCGTCACGGCGCTGGCCGCGGTCGCGGTGCTGGCGGCCTCGGTCGCCGCCGGTGCCCAGGACGGCCTGCGGGCCTGGCTGTTCTGGTCGGTCCCGATGGTGCTCGCGGCGGCGACCTTCGCCGTCGCGTGGACGCTCCGCGCGCGCAGCGTCCCCCGATGGCTCGCGGGCCTGGGCACGGTGAGCTTCTCGGTCTACCTGCTGCATCCGCTGCTGCTGATGGCCTCGAACCTGTTCTTCGGGACTTCCGGCCAGGACGAGGCTTTCGCGCTCGGGGCGTTCGTCGTCGCGCTGCTCGCGGTGAGCTGGGCCGCCCACCGCTGGATCGAGGCCCCGGCCCAGCGTTTCGGCAAACGGCTGGGACGCCGTCCGGTGCCTCCCGCCGAACCGGCCCGCGTTTCGGTGCCCGTTCCGTGACCTAGCGTGATGACGCCGCCCGGCTGTGCCAGACTCACCGTCGTTCCGCCATCCGAGAAGGCAGGCCCGCATGAGCTACGCGATCATTCCGTTCGCCGTCGACCTTTCCATGGTCCGCGCCGTCATCGGCTGCGGCGACGCCGACCTGGCCGACAGCCTGGCCGAGTCGTGGAGCTCCCAGCTCGCGGAGATCGACGACCTGGCCTGGGGCGACGAGTCGGTCCCGAAGGCGCGGACGGTGTTCTGGCGGATGCTGATCGGCGACGAGCCGGAGGCCGACCACAAGCACGGCTACGTCCACGGGTACTGCCTGAAGATCCTGTGCCGGGTCTGCGGCGACCTGCTCCCGAACGCGTCCTGGTCGGGGATGCGCTTCAGCTGGTTCGAGACCGTCCAGTCGGCGCTGGACGCGGCCGAGGTGGACTTCGACCCGGTCGACCTGATCTCCGGCGGCGCCGGGATCGCGCTGCCGCCGATCGGCGACTTCCCCAACATCGGCCATCTCGCCCGCGCCGACCTGCCGGGCGTCCGGGCCGAGCTGGCCAGGGCCGACGCCGAGAGCGTGCCGGACGAGACCGCGCTCACGGCGATCCTGGAGATCCGCGACTGGATCGACCGGTGCCTGGCGACCGAGCGCGACCTCGTCTGCTTCTACCACTGAGCCGCCGCGCCGGTCAGACGCGCAGGAACACCTTGCCCGTCGTCCGGCGCGCGGCCATGTCCTCGAACGCCCGGCGCGCGTCCTCCAGCCGATAGCCCGAGCCCGCCAGCGGACGCAGGCGGCCCTCGGCCGTCATCGCCAGCAGCTCCGCCAGCGGCTCGCGGAAGACGCCCGGCAGGGAGAGCGCGGGCCCGAGCCAGAACGCCGACACGGTCAGGTTCCGCTCCGCCAGCGCCCCCGGGTCGACGGGCGCGCGGCCCTCGCGGGACGAGTCGCCGTAGGTCACCAGGCGGCCGAACGGGGCGAGCGCCTCCAGCGCCGCCGGGAGGGCGGCGCCGCCGTTGGCGTCCAGCACGATGTCCACCGGCCGTCCCAGGTTCGCCTCCCGGACGCGCCCGGCGTACCCCTCGGGGTCCCCGCCGACGGCGGCGTCGGCGCCGCGCTCCAGGGCCAGGGCACGCTTGTCCTCGGTGGACGCCGTGGCGATGACCCGTCCGGCCCCGAACCCGCGGGCGAGCTGGACGGCCAGGCTCCCGACCCCGCCCGCCGCCGCGTTGACCACCACCGACTCGCCCGCGCGGATCCGGGCGGACGTGCGCAGCAGGTGCCAGGCGGTCAGGCCCTGCACCAGCAGGGCCAGGGCCTGGCCGTCGTCGACGCCGTCCGGCACCTCGACGGTGTCGTCCGCGCTCACGACGGCGCGTTCGGCGTAGCCCCCGCCTTCCAGGGGCAGCGCCACCACGCGCCGCCCGCTCGGGTCGCGTCCCACGACCTCCATGCCCGGGACGAAGGGCGGCTCGCCGGTGCCGTAGGCGCCCTCGGCCCGCAGCAGGTCGGCGTAGTTCACTCCCGCCGCCGACACCTCGACCAGGGTCTGCCCCGGCCCGCCGACCGGCTCGGGCACCTCGGCCACCTCCAGCACCTCGGGGCCGCCGAACTTCTTGATCTCGATCGCTCGCATGGGGCCGATGCTAAGCGAGAGATGATCATGGGTCGGCCGGTTGTTCGGCGAGGGCGGTCAGGGCGTCGGTGAAGATCCCGGCGGGGGGTGTGACCAGGCCCGCTCCGACCTGGCCCGTGCCCGCGAGGCGGCCCGCGATGCCGGTGTCGATCACCGGGAGGATCCCGGTGCGGACGACCCGCGTCACGTCGATCCCGGCGGGGGTGCCCCGGAACGACAGCAGTGGGATCTGCAGCGCGGGGTGCTCGGCCAGCGTGATCTCGTACATCCGCTGGGTCGCGGCCAGCGCCTCGGGGACCTCGCCGCCGACGAAACGCACGATGGCGGGGGCGGCGGCCAGGGCGAAGCCGCCCATGCCCGCGGTCTCGGTGATCGCCGAGTCGCCGATGTCGGGGTTGGCGTCGTCCGGGCCGTAGGAGCCGAGGTAGAGCCCGTCGGGCGTCCCGGCGGGACCGGTGAACCAGCGGTCGCCGGTGCCCGAGACCTGGATGCCGAAGTCGGTCCCGTTGCGGGCCATCGCCACCACCAGGCTGGAACCCGGCACGTCGCGGGCCGCGTCGGTGGCGGCCTTGGCGGCGGCCATGCCGGGGTTGAGGAAGAAGTGGTCGTTGCCCGCCATGAACCGCAGCACCTCGGGGCCCCGGCCGCCCGCGGCCACGTCGGCGGCCAGCTCGCGCAGCAGCAGCGAGGTCGCGGCGCGGTTGCGGTTGTGCAGCTCGTCGCCCATCTGCAGCGCCTGGGCCATGATCGTCAGCAGGTCGACCGGGCCGTGCCGCCGGACGGCCTCGCGCAGCGCCGGGCCGAGGACGTCGCCCATCCAGCGCAGCCGGTCGATCACCTCGGGCCCGAACGCCCCGTACCGCAGGACCTTGCCCAGACCCTCGTTCAGCGAGCAGTAGGAGACGCCGCCGTGCTGGTGGTCCTTCACCGTGAGCATCCACATCGAGGGGCTCACCACGCCCGCCATCGGTCCCACGGCGCCGCGGTGGTGGCAGGGCTCCAGCCGGGCCGCGCCCCTGGACAGAGCCTTCTCGGCCTGCTCGGGCGTCTCGGCCAGCCGCTCCAGCAGCATCGCGCCGATCAGGGCGCCGCGCATGGGACCCGAGGCCCGCTCCCACTCCAGCGGGGGCCCGGCGTGCAGGAACGTGCCGGGGTCGAGGTCGAGGGCCTGGCTCGCCGGACGGACGTCGACCAGGTGCGGCCGGGCGCTGAGCATCCGGCCGACGGCGCGGACGTTGGCCTCGACCTGGCCGCGGCGCCCGAGCACGGCGGCGAGCGCGGCCTCGGTCCCGGCCGGGGGCGGACGCCAGTCGACGCGTTCGACCGGCACGGCCTGCCGCTCCAGGGCCTCGGCGAGGACGTCGACGCCCGCGGTCACGACCTTCGGGTCGGTGGTGAGCAGGCCCCCGAGCCGGGGCCAGGTCGCGGTCATCGCGGCGTCCCGCGAAGGAGCCCGGCGGCGTGCCGGACGGCCTCGGCGTTGGAGGCGAAGACGGCGGCCCCCGCCTCGCACAGCGCGGTGGCCTGGCGGTCGAGGTCCTGGGGGTCGTCGGCCGCGCCGCAGAGCGAGATCACGGCGGCCAGGTCGTCGCGTCCGCCCAGCGCCGACTTCAGCGCCGGGACGAGCGTCGCGGACGGGTCGGGGTCGGCGCCGTGCCCGAGGACGACGTCTAGGAGCAGGACGCCCGTGTCCGGGTCGGCCGCGGCCTCGGCCAGCGCCTCCAGCCGGAGCGTCGGGTCGATCATCGGGTGCGCGCGGCCCCGGGTGTAGGCGTCGTCGCCGTAGTCGACCAGCGTGAACTCCTCGGGGCCGAGGACGTCCGCGGCGACGATCTCGGCCTCGTCGCGCAGCGTGCCCCCGGCGAACAGGCCGCGCAGCGTCCGTCCGGCCGGGATCCGGGGCGTGACGGGAGCCGACAGGCACGGCCACAGCGGGAGGGGACGCCCGAGCCGCTCCAGCGCGCTCTCCACGGCCTGGGTCAGGTCGTCCTCGCCCGGGCCCGGCAGCGCGAACACCACGGGCGTGTCCATCCGGCGGGCGGCCTCGCGGATCAGATGCGCCACCTTCGGCGCGGGCGGCTTGGACACGACCACGATCAGCTCGGTGGCGGGATCGGCGTCCAGCGCGGCCAGCGCCGACATCGCCGAGCGCCCGCTGACCTCGGGGGACAGATCGCGCCCTCCGACGCCGAGCACGTTGCCGACGCCGACGCCCGCCGAGTCGAGCAGGCACATGATCTGCTGCGCGCCGGTGCCCGAGGCGGCGACGAGACCGACCGGGCCGGGACGCACCGCGTTGGCGAACCCCAGACCGGCGCCGCCGATCACCGCCGTCCCGCAGTCGGGCCCCATGACGATCAGCCCGCGCCGCGTGGCCTCCTCCTTGAGCGCGACCTCCGCCTCGACCGGCACGTTGTCGCTGAAGATCATGACGTTGAGCCCGGCGGCCAGGGCGTCCATCGCCTCGGTGAACACGTGCGGGCCCGGCACCGACACCAGCGCGAGCGTGGCCTCGGTGCGCGCGGCGGCCGAGGCGATGGTCCGCGCGGGCGCGCGCGCCCCGAGCCCCGGGTCGGCCGGGGCCCGGGACGAGTCGCGCAGCAGGTCGTCGAGCTCGGCGCGGGCCCCGTCGACGTCGTCGGCCTCTATGGCCACGACCAGGTCGGCGGGGCCCGCGTCGCCCGGGACGTCGAACCCCATCCGTTCCAGCACCTCGCGGTTGAGCTCGGTGGCCATGGCGGCCATGGCGGAGGCGACGTCGGGCCGGGCGCCGATCCGGCGGCTGACCCGCATCAGGGTGACCGAGTCGTGATAGGCCCCCCTGCGCACCTCCACCCACGGCGTCATGAGGCCTGCCGGGCGTCCACCGTCGAGGAGGCGAGGGCGAGCGCCGCGCGGCACCCGGCCTGGACGCCCCAGGCCAGATCGGCGCCCGAGGTGTGGCCCGCGGCCAGCAGCCGCTTGACCGCGGGCTCGGCGGGCTCGTGGCCCGCGACCGCGCGCAGCACGGCGGCGACCTCGGCCCCGGCGCCGCCGGACACCGCGCAGTGCAGCAGCGTGGCGGCCAGGGCCGTGGTCCTGGTGCCCGCGTCGGCGGTCACCGCGGCGCCGAGCCAGTCGGCCAGCCACGCGGCCCGCCCGCCCGGCTGATCTCGGCCGATCAGGCCGCCGGGGGGCGTGGGGGGTCGTCCCCCCACCCAGGGATCGACGGCGTCGCCCATCAGCCGCAGCGAGATCAGCAGCCCGGCCAGGATGTCGTCCCCGCTGGGCGTCAGCCCGGGCCCGAGCCCGACGATGCGCTCGGCCGCCTCGACGGCGCCCGCCAGATCTCCCGCCGCGCAGCTCTCGGCCAGCAGTTGCGGGTCGGGGTGACCCGCCAGGCCGGAAACGGCCGCCTCGCCGGCGCCCTCCAGGCACGCCTCCAGTTCGGCCGCGCCCCGGGCGAGCGCGGCCGAGGAGAGCGTTCCAAGCACGGGCGCCGGGTCCCACCAGCGGCGCACCTTGACCTGCAGGCCCTCGGCCTCCACCAGCCCGTCGCCCACCCACGCCTCGCCGCCCTCGCGGACGCCGCGGAAGGGACGTTCGCGGCCGGTGGCGGCGACCACGACGGAGTTGGGAAGCCGGACCGCATCGGATGTGACAATCGCCACAACCCGCGGCTCTTGCATTCCACGCAGTTCCATGTAGACGGCGGACGGGAACACGGCGATCACGCGCGCCGGCCGGCGCGGCGGATCGAGGACGGGGCGCAGCGCCAGACCCGCCGCCCCGGCGGCCGGTGAACGCGCCCCGGGCCGTGGGGTCAAGGGAATCGGGTCTCGGACGAGTGCCGTCACGCCGCCTCCCTCGCCGCGTCAGCGGCGGGAGACCCCGTGCTCTCCGTTGCGCACTGGTATCGCTCGGTCACGAATCCTCCTGAGGTCGGCTCAGAGCCTCACCCTCAAGGCTCGACCTCTGGTGGGACCGTAGACCGGGCCCCGCACCGGACGTATGGAGGATTTTGCCAAGGCTGGTTGTCAACGTTCGTGTTTGTTGTCAGGGTTGATCGCAAACCGGTAGCGATCATGCCCTTTCGGGCGATGTACGCACCAAAAGGCGAGGTGACCCCTGGCATGAGTTACACCAGCGCGGACCCGGGCCCACCGGCCCTCAGGCTCGCGAGCACCGGCACGCTGACCTATGGACTGTCAGTCGGTGAGGTCCTCGGAGTTTCCACCCTGAACGGCGCACGCCTCATCGCCGGACGATCCGGCCTCGACCGCGTCGTCCAACGCCTCAACGTGATGGAGGTCCCCGACATCCTGCCGTGGGTCAAGCCCAACGAGCTCCTGCTGACCACCGGCTACCCCCTGCGCAACACCCCCCAGTCACTCGACAACCTGATCGCCCATCTGGACGAGCGCGGTCTGGCCGCTCTGGCGATCAAGCCGAGCCGGTACCTGGAGACCCTGCCCGACGAGATGATCGAGCAGGCCGACCGCAGGGGCTTCCCCCTGATCGAGCTGCCGGGCGACGTCGGCTTCGACGACATCCTCAACCAGGTGCTCACCGACATCCTGAACCGGCAGGCGGCCGTCCTGGCGCGCACCGAGGAGGTGCACCGGGCACTGGTGCAGATCGTGCTGTGCGGCGGCGGGCTCCAGGAGGTCGTCGACGAGGTCGCCACGCTCCTGGACGTCGCGGTCGTCATGCTCGACGGCGAGCAGCGCGTCCTGGCGGGCGCGGGACCCGACGAGAACATCCAGGCGATGCGGGCGTTCGACGCCGGGCGCCTGGCCTCGCGTCCGCGCGGAGGCGGCGACCATCTGGTGGTCCCCGTCGTCGCCGGGGGCTTCGACCACGGCAAGATCATCGCCTACAGCCCCAACGGGGCGCTGCGCGAGACCGACCTGGGCATCCTCGAACGCGCCGCCACCGTGGCGGCGCTGGTCGTCACCAAGCAGCAGGCCGTGGCCGCGGTGGAGAGCAAGTACCGCGCCGACTTCCTGCGCGACATCCTGGCCGGGCGGGCCGGCGACGACGACCGCGTCGTCGCGCACTGCTCCGGGTTCGGCTGGGACCTCGACCGTCCCGTCATGGTCGTGGTCGCCGAGCTGGACGGGCGCACCCGCGCCCCCGAGGACGCCCGGGCCCGGACGCCCGAGGCCGAGGCCGCTCCGCGCACCGCGCGCGGGGCCGAGGAGCGCTCGGCCCAGGAGCGGCTGGCCGCCGCGTGGACCACGGTGGTCAGGCGGCACGACCGGGGCGCGGCCGTCGCGAGCTTCGCCCACGAGGTCGTGGCCGTCGTCGGTGTCGATGAGGACGACGCCGCAGGACTTTCCAGTGGACCGATCCAGACGATGGTGAAGGAGGCGACGGCCCTCTTCGCCGAACATCTGTCGGTGCGGCGCACGTTCTCGACCGGGATCAGCCGCACCGTCGCCACGCCCGCCGCGCTTCCCGACGCCTACGAGCAGGCGATCAAGGCGGTGCGGGTCGGCCGCCAGCTGCACGGCGACGGCGCCCAGTCCAACTTCGACCAGCTGGGCGTCTACCGGCTGCTCAGCCTGGTCACCGACACCGAGGAGCTGCACGCGTTCGTCCGGGAGACGCTGGGCGAGCTGTCGGGCGACGACGAGCCCGAACTGGTCGATCTGCGCCGCACCCTCCAGGTGCTGCTGGAGACCAACCTGAACGTCGCCGAGACGGCGCGCCGCCTGCACTTCCACTACAACACCCTGCGCTACCGGATCGGGAAACTGGAAAGGATGCTCGGCCCGTTCACCGAGGACGCCCATCTTCGGCTGAACTTGACCCTCGCCCTCCATGTCCTTCGCATGAGAGGGATCTGATCGCGATACTCTCCCTTCCCAACCTGGGGCGGATCCTTTGGCAGATGTCGCCGATGCCCGTCCAACGGGAGGGATCTAGGTTTCGCGCAAGGCTTCGAGGTGCTCGCGGGGCCGCGTGAGCACCGGCGGGGCCCGAGGGAGAGCGCAGATGGCCTTCGGCTGGAAGCTGCACGGCGACGGCACGACACCTCCGGTGGGGGAGGTGGTCGGGCCGGACGAACGCCTCTCGTGGCCGAGGACCGCCGGCATCGGCGCGCAGCACGTCGTCGCGATGTTCGGGGCGACCTTCGTCTTCCCGCTGGTGATGGGGCTCGACCCCAACCTCGCGGTGATGATGTCCGGCGTCGCCACCATCGTGTTCCTGCTGATCGTGCAGGGGAAGGTGCCCAGCTACCTGGGCACGAGCGCCTCGTTCGTGGGCGGCGTCTTCGCGATCCGCGCCGGGGTGGACACCGCGCAGACCGACGGCTGGGTGACGGGCGCGATCCTGGTCGCGGGCGTCGTCCTGGCGATGTGCGGGCTGGTGATCCACTTTCTGGGAACGCGCGTGATCCACGCGGTGTTCCCACCGGTGGTGACGGGCGGCGTGGTGATGCTCATCGGGTTCGGCCTGGCGTTCGTGGTGGCCGACACCTACTGGCCGCAGGACCACTGGGTCGCGCTGGCGACCATGACCTTCGTCTTCCTGGTCATGGTGCTGTTCCGCGGCTTCCTCGGCCGCATCGCGATCCTGCTCGGGCTGCTGTTCGGCTTCGCGCTGTCGTGGGTGCTCGACAGGACCGTGGGGCAGATCACCTCCGTGCTGCCCGGGCAGCGGCTCCTGGACGCCTCCGGCAAGCCCTGCACGGCCGAGGGCCCCTACTGCGTGGCCACCGCGTTCGAGCACGACCGGGTCTCCTTCGACGCGATGAAGGCGGCCGACTGGTTCGGCCTGCCCGAGATGCACGCGCCCGACTTCAAGATGTCGGCGATCCTGCTGGTGCTCCCCGCCGTGATCGCGCTGATCGCCGAGAACACCGGGCACGTCAAGGCCGTGGGCGAGATGACCGGCACCGACCTCGACCCGATGATCGGCCGCGCGGTCTTCGCCGACGGCGTGGGCACGGTGGTGACCACCTCGGTCGGCGGCTCGCCGACCACCACCTACGCCGAGAACATCGGCGTCATGGCCGCGACCCGCATCTACTCGACCGCCGCCTACTACATCGCCGCCGCCATCGCGATCCTGTTCGGCCTGTGCCCGAAGTTCGGCGCGCTGGTGGCCGCGACCCCGGGCGGCGTCCTCGGCGGCGTCACCGTGATCCTTTACGGGATGATCGGGCTGCTCGGCGCCAAGATCTGGATCGAGAGCCGGGTCGACTTCGCCGACCCGGTCAACATGGTGCCGGTCGGCGCGGGGATCATCCTGGCCATCGGGCCCGTGGTGCACGAGATCAACGAGGACTTCAAGCTGGAGGGCATCGCGTTCGGCACGATCGTCCTGCTGGCCGGTTACCACCTCCTGCGGGCCATATCCGGGAGGGTCTCGGGGGAGGGCGCGGCCCGCGGATGAAACCTCCTCCCTTCGCCTACCACGCGCCCCGCACCCTCGACGAGGCCCTGCGGTTCCTCGCCGAGCACGAGAACGCCAAGGTCCTGGCGGGAGGGCAGAGCCTCATCCCGTTGCTGAACATGCGGCTCGCGGCCCCCGCGCACCTGGTCGACATCAACCGCGTCGCCGGGCTGGACGAGGTGGAGGTGACGTCCCGGGGCGTCCGCGTCGGGGCCCTGGCCCGCCACACCCGGGTCGAGCGCGACCAGGACGTTGCCGCCGCGCAGCCGCTGCTGCGCCGGGCCCTCCGGCACGTCGCCCACCCCGTCATCCGCAACCGGGGCACGGTCGTCGGCAGCCTGGCCCACGCCGACCCCGCCGCCGAGCTCCCGGCCGTCCTGGCCCTGCTCGGCGGGACGGTCGAGGCCGCCTCGGCGCGCGGCACCCGGACGATCCGGGCCGCCGACTTCTTCGCCGGTCCGCTGGAGTCGGCGCTGCGCGAGGACGAGCTGGCGGTCGGCGCGTTCTTCCCGGCCGCCGCCCCGCGCACCGGCACCGCCTTCGCCGAGACCGCCCGCCGCCACGGCGACTACGCGCTGGCCGGGGTCGCGGTCGAGGTCGCCGCCGACGACGACCTGTTCGTCCGGTCGGCGCGGGCCGCGTTCCTGAGCGTCGGCGCCACGCCCGTCGTCCTCGACCTGACCGGGCCCGCCCGGGACGGTCAGTCGGGCCGCCCGCCCGGGTCCTGCGACTGGACGGACGCCGCCGCGCACGTCCGCGAGCGGCTCGACCCCGAACCCGACATCCACGCGAGCGCCGCCTACCGGCGCCATCTGGCGGGCGTCCTGACCCTGCGCGCCCTCGACGAGGCCACCGCGGAGGCGCTCGCATGACCGAGGAGACCCACGAGATCGCGGTGACCGTCAACGGGGCGCACCGCACGGCGCGGGTCCCGGCCCGGCGGCTGCTGTCGGACCTGCTCCGCCACGAGCTCGGCCTGACCGGCACGCACGTCGGCTGCGAGCACGGCGTGTGCGGCTGCTGCACCGTCCTGCTGGACGGCGAACCGGTCCGCTCGTGCCTGATGCTCGCCGTCACCGCCGCCGGGCACGAGATCACCACCGTGGAGGGCCTGGCCGGGCCGGACGGCGAGCTGTCGCCCGTCCAGCGGGCCTTCCAGGACACCCACGCGCTCCAGTGCGGCTTCTGCACGCCGGGCTTCCTGTGCACCGTCACCGCCCTGCTGCGCGAGACGCCCGACCCCACCGACGAGGAGGTCCTGGAGGGCATCAGCGGCAACCTGTGCCGCTGCACGGGCTACCAGAACATCATCGCCGCGGTCCACCGCGCCGCCGGGAACGGGGCCGGGTCATGAGCTTCGGGGAGCCGATCGTCCGCCGCGAGGACCCCAGGCTGCTCACGGGGCAGGGACGCTACCTCGACGACCTCGGCCG
Source organism: Spirillospora sp. CA-294931 (assembly GCF_050946795.1). Lineage (GTDB taxonomy): Bacteria > Actinomycetota > Actinomycetes > Streptosporangiales > Streptosporangiaceae > Spirillospora. The sequence continues at coordinate 5,816,339 of NZ_CP192006.1, read as the reverse complement.
CGACGCGCTCGCGGCGGCCTTCGTCCGCTCGCCGCACGCGCACGCGCGGATCACCGACATCGACGTGTCCGGGGCGCTGGACGTCGAGGGCCTGGTCGCCGTCTACACGTGGGAGGACCTGCCGGGACGCGTCGGCGAGCCGCTCCCGCTGCTGATCCCGCACCCCGCGCTGACGCACGGTCGCACCGCCTACCCGCTGGCCCGCGACCTCGTCCGCCACGTGGGCGAGCCGGTCGTCATGGTCGTCGCGCGCGACCGCTACCTCGCCGAGGACGCCGCCGCGCTGATCACCGTGGAGTACGAGCCGCTGCCGCCGGTGGTCGGCATCGAGAACGCCGAGCGCGCCGAGCACCTCGTCCACGACGACGTCCCCGGCAACGTCGGGGCCGTGCTGGTGCAGGAGACCGGCGACGCGGCGGCCGCGATCGACGGCGCGCCGCACGTGCTGGAGTTCCGCCTCGACATCGAGCGCAGCGCCGCCACGCCGCTGGAGGGACGCGGCGTCTACGCCCGCTGGGACGCCGACGACGCCTCGCTGCGCGTCTACACCTCCACGCAGGCCTCCACCAGCGTCCGCGCGGCGATCGCCGCCAAGCTGGGGCTGCCGCCGGGCAAGGTCGAGGTCGTGGCGCCCGACGTCGGCGGCGGGTTCGGGGTGAAGATCGTCCACCCGTGGCCCGAGGAGATCCTGGTGCCGTGGGCGGCCCGGCTGCTGAACCGCGAGCTCAAGTGGGCCGAGGACCGCCGCGAGCACTTCGTGGCCGCCGCGCACGAGCGCGGCCAGGTGCAGCGCGTGCGGGTGGGCTTCGACGACGAGGGCCGCGTGCTCGGGCTGGACGTGCGGATCCTGCACGACCACGGCGCCTACACCCCGTACGGGATCATCATCCCGATCGTCACGTCCACCCAGTTGCTGGGTCCGTACAAGATCGGGGCCTACCGCGCGGAGGTCACCAGCCTCTACACCAACACGCTGATCGTCACCCCGTACCGGGGCGCCGGGAGGCCGCAGGGCGTGTTCTGCATGGAGCGGACGATGGACCGCATCGCCGACCACCTCGGCCGCGACCGCGCCGACGTCCGCGAGGCCAACTTCATCGGTCCCGGCGAGTTCCCCTACGACCAGGGCCTGACCTTCCAGGACGGGCGCCCGCTGATCTACGACTCCGGCGACTACCCCGCGCTGCTGGCCAAGCTCAAAGACCTCATCGGCTGGGACGCGTTCGCGGCCCGGCGCGCGGCGGGCCACCGCGTCGGCATCGGCGTGGGCTGCTACGTCGAGGGCACCGGCGTCGGCCCCTACGAGGGCGGCCATGTCGAGATCGACTCCACCGGACGCGTCAACGTCTCCACCGGGCTGACCTCGCAGGGCCAGGGGCACCAGACCGTCTTCGCCCAGATCGCCGCCGCCGAGCTGGGCGTCCCGATCGAGGACGTGCACGTCACCACGGGCGACACCCGGCGGTTCGGGTACGCGGTGGGCACCTTCGCCTCGCGCGCGGCCGTGATGAGCGGCAACGCGATCGCGCTGGCCTGCCGCCGCGTCCGCGAGAAGGCGCTGCGGATCGCGGGCGAGGCGCTGGAGGCCGACCCGGCCGATCTGGAGATCACCGACGGGGTCGTGCACGTGCGCGGCGACGTCACGGCGGCGGTGCCGCTGCGGACCGTCGCGGTGCTGTCCAACCCGCTGCGGTACGCCTTCGACGAGGAGGCGGGCCGCGCGACCCAGTTCGCCGTGGGCGGCTCGCCCGACGAGCCCCCGGTGGCGGCGGGCGAGGCGCCCGGGCTGGAGGGCCGCGAGTACTACTCGCCGGTGCGCTCGACGTTCGCGTCCGGGATGCACGCCGCGATCGTGGAGGTCGATCCCGACACCGCCGAGATCGCGATCCTGCGGTACGCGGTCGTCCACGACTGCGGCCGGTTGATCAACCCCCGGATCGTCGAGGGCCAGATCCACGGGGGAGTGGCCCAGGGCATCGGCGGCGCGCTGTACGAGCGCATGGTCTACGACGAGTCCGGCCAGCTGCTCAACGCCTCGTTCATGGACTTCCTGATGCCGTACGCGACCGAGATCCCGGTGATCGAGACCGGCCACCAGGAGACGCCCTCGCCGCTCAACCCCCTCGGCATCAAGGGCGCGGGCGAGGCGGGCGTCATCCCGGTCTCGGCGGTCATCGCCTCGGCGGTCGAGGACGCCGAGGGCATCAGGATCGACGCGATGCCGCTCTCACCCGATGACCTGTTCCGGCTGCGGCTGCGCGCGGCCGAGGACCCGGACCTGCGCACCCGCCGCGCCCTGCGCGAGGGCATCGGCCGTTCGTAGAGTGGTGTCCATGATCAGTCATTCATCGGGCCGCGAGGCCGACATCCTCGACCGGATGGACCGCAACCTCGCCGAGCACGCCTGCCACCTGCACCGGCACCTGGCCGGCGCGTCCGTGACATGGACCGGCGATCTGATGGTGGCCGACAGCGGGCTGGGCGACGACACCTTCAACATCGTCGCGGCGGCCCGTTTCGCCCCCGAGGCGGCGGACGCGCGCATCGAGGAGACCGTCAGGAAGCTGGCGGCGACGGGACGCCCCTTCTCGTGGTGGGTGGGACCCGCGTCGCGTCCGTCCGACCTGTCCGCGCGTCTGGCCGCGGCGGGACTGCCGGAGTCGGAGGAGGAGACCGCCATGTGGTCGGAGCTGCCCGCCGGCCTGCCGCCCGCGCGTGCCGACGGGCTGGAGATCCGCCGGGTGACCACGCCCGCCGAACTGGCCGACTACGCGATGATCCTGGCGGCGAACTGGGACCCGCCCGCCGCGACCGTCGAGGACTTCTACGCCCGGGCCGCGCGGTGGGCGCTGGCGCCCGATTGCCCGGCCACCTTCCTGGTCGGGTATGCCGGGGACGTCCCGGTCTGCTCGGCCGAGGTGCTGCACCACGCGGGCGTCGCCGGGATCTACAACATCTGCACGCTGGCCGCCCATCGCCGCCGGGGCTACGGCGGCGCGATCACCCTGGCCACGCTGCACGCCGCCCGCGAGCGCGGCGACGAGCTGGCGGTGCTCCAGGCGTCCGCCGAGGGCGCCCCGGTCTACCGCCGCCTCGGCTTCCGCGACTGCGGCACCTACGTCGAACACGCCATCGGCGGCTGAGAAGGCATTTGTGCTGGCGGGGCTGCTCGGGGAGCGGGGGACCTCAACCCCGCCAGCCTGTGCACTTTATTCCTGGCGGGAGGGGCCGGTCGGGGCAACCGGGAAACCTCCCGAATGGTCGGGTTAGGGCTTGGCGGGCTGGTCGGGGGCGTTGCCGCCGAGGGAGACGGGCAGGTAGTTCTCCACGGCCGCCGGGCGGAAGCCCGCCTGGCGGATCCAGCCGAGGATGGTCTCGAACTGCTGGGCCAGGCCCTTGCGGTAGTGCATCAGGACGATGTCGCCCGGCTTGAAGCCCTGGCCGCCGTCGCCGCGCGCGAACCCGTTGAGGCCGACGCCGGGGCCCGAGGTGCCGTTGTAGTACTCGGCCGACCACAGCAGGATCGACTTGATGCCGCAGTTCTTGGCGGCGGTGCGGGTGGTCTCGTCGAAGCTGCCGAAGGGCGGCCGGAAGATCTGGGGCCGCCGCCCGTACTGGGTGGCGATCGTGCTGGACGCCTCGCAGATCTGCCGCTGCTGCCCCTCGGGCCCCAGGCCCTTCATGTCGGGGTGGGTGATGGTGTGGTTCTCCATCTGCGACCCGGCGTTGCGTAGCGCCCAGAAGTACTGGGCCTGGCTCTTGGTGTAGGTGGTGGTCAGGAACGTCATGATCGGCACCTTGTGCCGCCTGACCAGGTTCACGAACTCGGCGTCGTACTCGTAGCCGTCGTCGATGGTGAGGAAGACGACCTTGTCGGTGGTGGCGATGTTGCGGATCACCGGGGGCAGGCCGTCGGGGGAGGGCCGGGGCGGCGTCCAGGAGCCGGGCTTGGGACGGTCCCACCGCTGGTCGCCGAGCACGGTCGTCAGCTGGGCGCGCATCGAGGGGCCCTTGTCGTCGTCGCCGCCCGCCTGGACGCGCACGCTGGGCCAGGCCCCGGCGGCCAGGCCGACCGCGGCGGCCGCCACCATGGCGGCCACGGGCATCTTCCCTCGCATCGGTGGTTCGCTCCGTCCGGGGGTTTGAAGATCGGAAAGGTGTCCGTTCCTCGTTGACGCGTGGGGAGGCGGCGAGGTTCACGCGCCGCCGCCGTCCCCATCTCAGCATGTCCGGGGGATACGCCCAAACTTCGCCCCGCACTCGGCAACAGTTGCCCTTCGGGGCGGGCGGGGTTTTCCCTAAGGTCAGTCCATGAAGGTAACCGGCAGTGCACGCATCGCGGCTCCGCTCCCGACGGTCTGGGACGCGCTCCAGGACCCGGCGGTGCTCGCCGGTACGATCCCCGGCTGCCGCTCCCTGGAGGAGACGGCCCGCGACACCTATCGGATGACCGTGGCCGCCGGGGTGGCCTCCCTCAAGGGCACCTATGTCGGGCAGGTCGAGCTGAGCGAGCCCGATCCGCCGTCCTCGTTCGTCCTGCGGGCCAAGGGGCAGGGCGCCCCGGGAACGGTGGACGCCACGGTGCGCGTGCGGCTGTCGGAGGACGGCGGCGGCACCCGGGTCGACTACGACGCGGACGCCGTGGTCGGCGGCATGATCGGCGGCGTCGGGCAGCGGATGCTCGGCAGCGTCGCCCGCAGGACGGCGGGAGAGTTCTTCGCCGCCGTCGAGCATCGGCTGACCGCCCCGCCCGGCGAGGTCGAGAGCGCGGTCCCTCCGGGCGTTCCGGCGACGCGCGGCGAGGCGTTCAGCGGGGCGGCCGGTGGCGCGGAGCCCTCGACCGCCGCCACACTCGCCGCCTTCGGAGCAGGGGCCGCGGCGGCGCTTGCCGGGGTCGTCGTGGGGTACGTCCTCGGGCGAACGCGTTCCGGCGGGGAGGCGAGACGATGAGGCCATTCGTCGCGGCGGCCGTGCAGTTCGCGCCCGAGCCGGGCCCGCTGTCGGCCGGGTCGGTGCGGGCCAACATCACCAAGGCCGTGGAGTGGACCGGCCGCTGCGTGTCCGGGTCCGGCGCCGAGCTGGTCGTCCTGCCCGAGTCGTGCACCACCGGGTTCAATCCGGGCGTCTCGGCCGCCGAGCTGTGGGAGCTGGTGCCCGGCGACGTCACCGAGCCCTTCCAGGAGGCCGCGCGCGACCTGGGCGTCCATCTGTGTTTCGGCACCTACGAGCGGGGCGCCGTCCCCGGGGTCGTCTACAACGCGGCGGTCCTGGTCGGGCCCGGCGGGGACGTCCTCGGGACCTACCACAAGACCCATCCGTTCCGGGTCGAGGACGCGCGCCGGGGCGGCTGGGCGACGCCCGGCTCGGACGTGTGCGTCGCCGACACGCCGCTGGGACGGATCGGCATGGCGATCTGCTTCGACGGCGACTTCCCCGAGCTGTGGCGGATCCAGGCGGTGCGCGGCGCCGAGCTGATCTGCCGCCCGTCGGCGCTGCTGCGCTCGGCCGACATCTGGGAGCTGACCTGCCGGGCGCGGGCCTACGACGAGCACGTCTACGTGGTCGGGGCCAACGCGGTGGGCGCCGATCCGGCGGGCACGCTCTACTTCGGCAACTCCATGATCGTGACGCCGGTCGCGGAGGTCGTGGCGCGGGCCGCCACGCACGAGGGCTGGGTCGCCGCCGCGCTCGACCCGGGCGCGGCGATGGCCTCGCTGACCCCGGGTTCGTCCGTCCCGCACGGCTTCGACCATCTCGCCGAGCGCAACCTGGAGCTCTACGAGAAGCACGCGGCCGAGCTGTTCGGCCCGGCCTCGGCCCCGTTCCCGCGCGGCGGCGCCTGAGCCGCACCGCGACGGCGCCGGGCAGGCCGCGGTGCCGTGCCCGTCATTCACCCACTGACCGACGCGCGCCGACGGGGTTCAATCATAGGTAAAGTTTCCCCCGGGGAACGGCATTCCGGAATCTTCAATGCGCTGGTGAGCGCGCGTTCGCCGGTCCGTGACCCTTCCAGTTACCGGTGTCACCTCGGCTGTCCGGTCAATATGCCGCATTTTTCTGCGATGATCGACGCGTGGACGAGCGGCCGGTGGAACCGGGAATGTTCGGCGGGCTTCGCCGTGATCGCGCGGGTCGCCAAAAGTGGAACGCGCCGTTACCATACCAGGGCGGTGCTGGCCTGATGCGGTCACTCGAAAGTACTCCGGCCGTTGGCGTGTGATTCGGTGATCGATGGGAATTGTTCAGACGGCCACGGACGACAACCCCCGACCGACAATGGTCGAGCATATTCTCTACGGACGGTAGTCAATTGATTGCGGAAAGTTCGCTTGCGAGTAAAGGGCGAGGTCAGTGGTCGCCGGGCGGCCGCGCCCCGCGGTCCTTTGCTCGGAAGGTCGCCGCACGTGAACGGTTCCCGCACGCCGAGGGGCTGCAGAACCGTCGCGAACCGTTCTTGGAGACGTCGAGGAACACCGCCTGGCACCGCCTGCCGCCGCAGACACGGAACCGCTCGAACCCGTTGGCCCTGATCACCGACAGCATGCCCATGGCGGCGTCGGCGCCCAGCCGCCGGACGGCCGGCATGTCGGGCGTGGTGACGTGCAGGTGAAGGGGCGATCCATCGTGGGTGATCAGCTGTGGCGTGGCGCCGCACTCGCGCAGCATCGTGTTCAGGGCCTCGAGCGAGGAGTTCCGCTCGCCGCCGACGAACACGCGGCGCAAACGGGTGCGCAGGTCGATCGCCAGCGCCAGGTCGGCGCCGGTGAGCGGGGCGTCCTGCGACAGCGCGCGCTTGCGCAGGAAGCTTTCCAGGGACGGCACGTCGGGGATGCCGTCGCTTCCCTTGACGACGTCCTGGGTGTTCACCAGGTCCTGCGCGAGGCGTCCCCCTGGGGAAGAGTAACCGTCAAAGTGCACCTTGACTCCGTAGGTCGATTCGCCCCAGTATCCTCGCAGCAGATAACGAGTGAAAACTCGTTGGCCCGTTACCGGAGGCGAAGTGGCCGACCAGCCCGCCCCGCGCACCGGTGCAGGTTCCATGATCTCGGTCCCGTCGGCTGACGGCCGGGTGGGCGGTCCCCCGTCCCCTCCCACCCCGCCTCACCACCGGCTCGTTCCGGTGGTGCCGCTGACGGGACCGTCCCTCTTCCCGTTCCGCCCGTTCGTCGACCGCCCTCGGCGGTCATGACGTTCGCACGACCCGCAACCGAATGACCCCGCGAGTGAAACCACATTTGGAGGCGATTGAAGTGAACTCGGCAACGGCACGGCGACGCGGAGTCTCCTGGGTCAGGAGACGGCGGCCCGCCGCTCCCTGACCTGGGGAACGGCCCTATTGGCGGCCCCCAGGAGCAGGGCCGCGAACACCACGAACGTGGCGGCGATCCCGATCGTGTAGCCGGTCACCACCGTGTACCCGTACCGAGCGGCGTTGAGGAACGGGTACGGGTACCACGACGTGGCGGCCCCGTGTGCCAGCGTGTAGACCAGGTAGCCCAGTGGGAAGGCCAGCCAGCCCAGCAGCGTCCGCCACGTCGGCAGGCGCCCCGCCGGCGCGATCAGCAGCCAGTCCAGCGGCATCGCGACCGGCATGATCCGGTGCTGCACCCAGCCCGTCCAGTGGGCGGCCTCCCCGCCCATCAGCACGGCGTACACGATCCCGGTGATCGCCAGGTACAGCGCCGCGGCGCCGCGCAGCCAGTCGAGCCACCGGCGGGAGCGCCAGGCCGGGACCGTCCCGGCCAGCAGCGCCGCCGCCCCGACGAGGTTGCTCAGGATCGTGAAGTAGCTGAAGTAGTCGACCGCGTCGGTGCCGGGCCGCCGGCTCAGGAAGCACACCGTGACCATCGTCACGGCCAGGCATCCGAGCGCGGCCCGCCACAGGGCCGTGACCACGGCTCAGGCGTCCCGCTTGTTGAACAGGACGACCGCCGCCACCAGCACCACGGCCGTGTAGAGCGCGAACACGCCGAAGCCCGTCCAGGGGTCCAGGCTGTTCTCGGCCTTGTGCGCCGACATGATCGCGCCACCGGCGTTGGACGGCAGGTACCGGCGCAGCGTGTCGCCCCAGTCGCCGGGCAGGAAGTTCCCGATGATCGGCAGGACGAACAACAGCCCCAGCACCGTGGTGACCGCGCCCGCCGTATGCCGCAGCAGCGCCCCGATCCCGAGCGAGAACAGCGCGATCAGCGTCAGATAGAGACCACCGCCGATCACCGCCCGCAGGATCCCGCTGTCGCCCAGCGACGCGTCGATGTCCTTGCTCTGGAAGAACAGCTGGCTCAGCAGGAACGAGGCGAACGACGCCACCAGCCCCACCACCAGCACGACCGCCCCGAGCACCAGCGCCTTGGCCGCCATCAGCTCCGTCCGGCGCGGCATCGCGGTCAGCGAGGTGCGGATCATCCCGGTCGCGTACTCGCCCGTGATGATCAGCACGCCGAGCACCCCGAACGCGACCATCCCGAAGTTGATCCCGACCAGCCCGAACCCGGCCGCGTCGAAGTCGGCCCGGTCCTGGGCGTCCATGTCGTCCCAGGCGCTGGTGAACGCCAGCGCGAGCAGCACGCTCAGCCCGATCGTCACGATGATCCCGGCCAGCAGCGTCCAGAAGGTCGACTTCACCGTCCGGATCTTGATCCACTCCGACCCGACCACGCTGCCGAACCCGGCCTTGGCCGTCCCCACCGCGTCCGCCATCACAGCCCCCCGGCGATCGTCCCGGCGTGGTACTCCACGGCGTCCCCGGTGAGCCGCATGAACGCCTCCTCCAGCGAGGGCTGGACGTTGGCCAGTTCGTGCAGCCGCACACCGTGGTCGGCGGCCAGCTCCCCGATCTCCGACGACTTGGCCCCGTCCACCCGCAGCGAGTCGTCGTCCAGCGGCTGCACCTGCCAGCCCCGTCTGGCCATCAGCGGCCCGAACTCGGCCGCCTGCGGCGAGCGCACCAGCACATGGCTGGTCGCGTTGGCGTCGATGAACTCCCGGACGCCCGTGTCGGCGATGATCCGTCCCCGCCCGATGACCACCAGGTGATCGGCCGTCAGCGCCATCTCCGACATCAGATGGCTCGACACGAAGACCGTCCGCCCCTCCCGGGCGAGCTGCCGCATCAGGTTGCGGATCCACAGGATCCCCTCGGGGTCGAGCCCGTTCACCGGTTCGTCGAACATCAGCACCGGCGGATCGCCCAGCAACGCCCCCGCGATCCCCAGCCGCTGCCCCATCCCCAGCGAGAACCCCTTGGACGGCTTCCTGGCGACCTCGCTCAGTCCCACGAGCCCGAGCACCTCGTCCACCCGCCGCCTGGCGATCCCGTTGCTTTTGGCCAGGCAGTACAGGTGGTTGTAGGCGCTGCGCCCGGGATGGATCGCCTTGGCGTCCAGCAGCGCCCCCACCTCGCGCAGCGGCGCCCCGAGATCCCGGTAGTGCTTCCCGTTGACGGTGACATCGCCCTCGGTCGGCCGATCCAGCCCCAGGATCATCCGCATCGTGGTCGATTTCCCTGCCCCGTTAGGCCCGAGAAATCCGGTCACCCGCCCCGTGGCCACCGTGAAGTCCACGCGATCCACCGCCGTCTTGGGCCCGAACCGCTTGCTCAACCCCCGCGCCTCGATCATGTCCGCCCGATACCAACGCTCCGCCCCCGGGAAACAGCCGCGCTTCCCCGCCACCCAAGTTTTGACCCCCCGATTACCGGGTGCGGAAATGGGTGTGGCGCCGCCCAATCGGGCGGCGCCACGGGGGTGGAACTAGGAGACGGCCACCAGGTCCACGACGAAGATGAGGGTCTCGCCGGGCTTGATGGCGGGGGAGGGGCTGCGGTCGCCGTAGGCGAGGTGGGGCGGGATGACGAGCTTGCGCCGGCCGCCGACCTTCATGCCCTGGATGCCCATGTCCCAGCCCTTGATGACGCGGCCGGTGCCGAGCGCGAAGTCGAGGGTGCTGCCGCGGTTCCAGGACGCGTCGAACTCCTCGCCCGTGGAGAAGGAGACGCCGACGTAGTGCATGGAGACGGTGGAGCCCTTGGTGGCCTCCGCGCCGTCACCGGGCCAGATGTCGGTGATGTCCAGGTACGTCGGCGGGTTCCCCTCGGGGAAGTCGATCTCGGGCCGTTCAAGCGCCATTGCCAGGCTCCAGCGGTGGTGTAGGTGGGACGGAATGGCGCACAGCCTATCCGCCGTGCCCTTGGCAGTTCGCGATCATCCCGGTAGACACACAGCATGAGGCTGCGGATCGGGATCGACACCGGCGGGACGTTCACCGACGTCGTGGCCGTGGACGAGGACACCGGCGAGATCATCACCACCAAGACGCCCTCGACGCCGGACGATCCCGCGGTGGGGTTCCTCGACGGGCTCGCCCGGGTGGCCGGGGACGCCGACGTGGCGGGCCTGGCCCACGGGACGACGGTCGCCACCAACCGGCTGCTGGAGGACCGGCTGGACGATCTCGGCCTCGTCACCACCGAGGGGTTCGGGTCCATCCTGGAGATCGCGCGGCAGAGCGTCCCGGACGGCTACGGCAACAGCTACTTCTGGGTGAAGCCGCCGAGGCTCGTCCCGGCGCACCGGGTGCGGACGGTGGGCGGGCGGCTCGACCACACGGGGGCCGAGATCCGGCCGTTCGACGAGGACGGCGCGGTGGCGGCGGCGCGGTGGTTCCGCGCGGAAGGCGTCCGGGCGATCGGGGTGTGCTTCCTGCACGCCTACGCCGACCCTTCGCACGAGCTGGCGATGCGCGAGGTCCTGCGGCGCGAGCATCCCGAGGCGGTGGTGTCGCTGTCGTCGGAGGTGCTGCGCGAGTACCGGGAGTACGAGCGGGCGGTCACGACGCTGGTGGACGCGGCGGTGAAGCCCGCCATGTCGCGGTACCTGGGACGGATCGGGCGCCCGCTGCACGTGATGAAGAGCAACGGGGGCGTCCTGTCGGCGGCCGAGGTCGTGCACCAGCCGATCACGACCGTCCTGTCGGGCCCGGCGGCGGGGGCGCTGGGCGCCGCGTTCGTGGCCTCGCACACCGGGCACGGCTCGGTCGTGACGCTGGACGGCGGCGGCACGTCCACCGACGTCGCCGTGGTGCTGGACGGCGAGCCGACGCTGACCACCGAGGGATCGATCGGCCGCCACCCGGTGAAGATCCCGATGATCGACATCGTGACCGTGGGCGCGGGCGGCGGGTCGGTGGCGTGGGTGTCGCCGGAGGGCACGCTGAAGGTCGGGCCGCGCAGCGCGGGCGCCGACCCGGGCCCCCTGTGCTACGGCCGGGGCGGGGCGGAGGTCACCGTCACCGACGCGCACGCCGTGCTCGGCCGGATCCCGCCGCACCTGCTGGGCGGCCGGATCCCCCTCGACGTCGGCGCGGCCCGCGCGGGCCTGGCGGCGCTGGCCGGCGAGCTGGGCCTTTCGGTGGAACGCGCGGCGACGGGCATCCTGGAGATCTCCGCGTGGAACCAGGCCAACGCGATCCGCCAGATCACGGTGAAGCGGGGCCTGGACGTCCGCGACTACCCGATGGTGGCGTTCGGCGGGTCGGGTCCGCTGCTGGCGTGCCGCCTGCTGGACGTGCTGGGCCTGCCCTCGGCGGTGATCCCGGTGAACCCGGGCAACCTGTCGGCGTTCGGCCTGCTCACCGTGGACGTCAAGAACGACTACGTCCGCACCCGCGTCGAGCGCGACGCCGAGCTCGACCTGTCCGGGGTGGCGGACGTCCTGTCCGACCTGGAGCACGAGGCGTCGGCCGCCCTGGAACGCGAGGGTTTCGCACCGCCCGACCGCCGGTTCGACCGCTCGGCGGACCTGCGCTATTACGGCCAGGCGTCCGAGGTCAGGGTCCCCGCCCCGGGCGGCCCGGTGGACGAGACGTTCCGCGCCGAGGTCGTCCGCCGCTTCCACGACGCCCACGAGCGCCTCTACGGCTACTGCTACCGCGACGACGAGCGCTACCCCGTCGAATGGGTCAACCTCCGCGTCTCGGGCATCGGTCCGATCACCCGCCCCCGCCTGCCCGAACTCCCCAAGAGCAATGGCGACCCGCGCCCTTCAGGAACCCGCCGGGTCCTGTTCGACGAATGGGCCGAGACCCCCGTCTACCGCAGAGAAGACCTGACCGCGGGCCACGTGATCCACGGCCCCGCCGTCATCGAGGAGTTCGGTTCCACGCTTCCCCTCCACCCGGGCTTCACCACAACGGTCGACCCCCACGGCAACCTGGTGATCACCCCCAACGGCCACCAGGGGGAGAGAGCCGAGGCCCCAGACCTTCAGGTGAGCGTCATCGAGGGCACCTTGGCCTCGGTCGAGCGTGAGGTGGAGACGGCGATCGCCCGTACCGCGCGCTCGCCGATGATCCGGGACGCGCACGACTTCCGGGCGGGCATCCACGACCGGAGGCTGCGCAAGCTGACCGGGCGGTCGTACTCGGCGCTGGTGCACCCGATCGCGCGCGACTTCCCGCTGGAAACGATGCGGCCGGGGGACGTGTTCTTCCACAACGACGTCTACCTGTCCGAGGGCGGGATCGGGCACCTTCCCGACCTGTGCGTGACCGTCCCGGTCTTCCACCAGGGCGAGGTGGTCGCGTTCGTCCAGGCGTTCGGGCATCACGACGACATCGGCGGCGCCGTCCCGGGGTCGATGCCGAGCCACGCGCGCAGCGCGTTCGAGGAGGGGCTGATGGTCCCGCCGATCAAGCTGTGGGACGCGGGCGTCCCCAACGAGGCGGCGCTGCGGATCATGACGCGCAACTCCCGGATGCCCGACTCGCTGGCCGGGGACCTGGACGCCGAGTGCTCGGCCTGCCTGATGGGCGCCCGGAGGCTGGGGGAGCTGTTCGAGCGGTACGGCCGCGCGCCGGTGGAGGCGTGCTTCGACGCGATCATCGACAAGACCACCCGGACGTTCCGCCGCGAGCTGCTGTCCACGATCCCCGACGGGACCTACGTCTGGGAGGACTACGCCGAGCACGACGGCGTCGACCCGCCGCGACTGCACACCCAGCGGATCACGCTGACGGTCGACAACGCGGCCGACGTCCCGCTGGTCATCGACTTCACCGGGACTTCGCCGCAGGCCAAGGGGCCGATCAACCACGCGGGCGACTACGCCGGTGGGGTCTTCCTCAAGAAATGGCTGGCGCCCGTACTGCGGAACCTGGCCGACACGCCCGAGCGGGCCGCCGAGCTGGACGTCAACGAGGGCGTCGTCCCGCTGATCGAGATGCGCTTCCCCGAGAAGGGAACGCTGCTCACGCCGATCTTCCCGGCGCCGACCAACGCGCGGACGTTCGTGATCCTGCGGCTGCTGGGCGTCCTGGCGGGGGTGCTGGCCAAGGCCACCGGCGGCCGGATGCCCGCCGACCAGGAGACGATCCGCTACACCGGCGTATACGGGGACGACGACCGCGGGCCCTACCTGATGCGCGAGGTGCTCGGCGGCGGGTCGGGCGGGCGGCCCTACGCCGACGGCGAGGACACCATCCACATCGTCCCCGATTCGCGCAACATCCCCGCCGAGTTCGCCGAGGCGCGCTGGCCGTTCGTGGTCGAGCGGCTCGGGCTGGCGGTCGACTCCGGCGGGCCGGGCGAGTATCGCGGCGGGCTCGGCTACGACAAGCACATCCGGATGCTGCGAGACGCCCACTACATGTCGATCGCCGACCGCTCGATCCTGGCCTGCTGGGGCGTGAACGGCGGCCGGGCCGGGCGCCCGTTCCGCGTGGAGGTCGACGGCCGCGAGATGGAGGGCCTGGTGGACGACCACCCGGTCCGCGCGGGCCAGGTCATCCGGATCCGGACGACCGGCGGCGGCGGTTGGGGCGACCCGCTCGACCGCGCCCCGTCCCTGGTCCGCGACGACGTCCGCGACGGCAAGGTGAGCCCCGAGGGCGCCCGAAACGACTACGGCGTCGTCCTGGTCGGCGCGGACGTCGACGAGCCGGCGACCACCGCGCTGCGCGAGCGCCTGCGCACCGAACGCGGCCCGTCCCCGTTCTTCGACCGCGGCCCCGGCTACCCCCTCCTATCAGGCGGCCAGACCACCGCCGACGTCGACGAACCCGGCCCTCAGTCGTCAGCCGGGACGCCACCGACCACATAGGCGCCCGAGCGTCGTCCCCGTCATCGAGCGAGAACGAGATCGACGCGGTCGCGCGTGCCGTCGGCGGCGAAGTGCCGTGCCTCCCGGGCGCTCCACGCGTCCCAGGCCGCCGCGATCTCCGTGCCGTCGCGCTCCAGGGCGCGGGCCCGGCGCACGTCGCGCGGCGCGTCGACCCAGACGCGCAGGGCGGCGGGCGACCCCCGCCAGGCCGCGCCGACGCCCTCGACGATCAGGAAGGGGCCCGCGGGGATCTCCTCCTCGGGCCCGTAGACACCCCGGCGCCAGTCGTAGCGGCGCAGCCTCCCGGGGAGCCCGGCGGCCAGCGGATCGAGGACGGCCGCGCGCAGCGGCGGCCACCAGGCGAGCGGCTCGGCGTCCCACGGGACATCGAAGTCGTCGGACCCGACGACCGGCGCGCCGCCCAGGGCGGCGGCCAGCCGACCTGCCAGGGTCGTCTTGCCCGCGCCGCTGGGCCCGTCGACGGCGACCACGCGAGCCGGCCCGCACGACGGCGCGAGCGCCGCGACACGGGCGGCCAGGGCGGCCGGGGACGGTTCGGGCACGCCATGCATACTTCCAGGAAGCAGCCGCCGCCCCGGAGGAGCCTCCTTGCCCGGACCGCTCGAAGGTCTCGTCGTCGTCGATCTCAGCCGCGTGGTGGCCGGGCCGCACGCCACCCAGACGCTGGCCGACCTCGGGGCCCGCGTGATCAAGGTGGAGCGGCCGGGGACGGGCGACGAGACCCGGGGCTGGGGCCCGCCGTTCGTCGACGGCGTGAGCACCTACTACCTGTCGTGCAACCGGAACAAGGAGTCGATCGCCCTCGATCTGAAGTCGGGCGAGGGCGCCGAGGTCCTGGCCCGGCTGGTGCGGCGGGCCGACGTGCTGGTCGAGAACTTCCGGACGGGGGTGCTCGACCGGCTGGGCTTCCCGGTCGGCCGGCTGCACGAGCTGAACCCCCGCCTGGTGATCCTGTCGATCACCGGGTTCGGGCACGACGGCCCCGAGGGCGGGCGGCCGGGCTACGACGCGATCGCGCAGGGCGAGGCGGGCCTGATGAGCGTGACCGGCCCGCCGGGGACGCCGAGCAAGGTCGGGCTGTCGATCGCGGACGTGCTCGCGGCGGGCAACGGCGTGGCCGGAATCCTGGCGGCCCTGTACGAGCGCGAGCGGACCGGACGCGGACGCGTCGTCCGCACCTCGCTGCTGGCCTCGGTGGTGGGCGCCCACATGTTCCAGGGCACCCGGTGGACGGTGGCCAAGGACGTCCCCGAGTCCGTCGGCAACGACCATCCGTCGATCGCGCCCTACGGCACGTTCCGGTGCGCGGACGGCGTCCTGCAGATCGGCGTCGCCAACCAGGGGCTGTGGCGGCGGTTCGCGCCGATGGTCGGCCTCGATCCGGACGACCCCCGCTACGCCGCCATCCCCGAGCGCGCGGCCCGCCGCGCGGACCTCACGGCCGACATCGAGCGGGCGCTGGCCCTCGACACGCGCGCGGCCTGGCTGGAACGGCTGGCGGCGGCGGGCGTTCCGGCCGGGGCGATCCGGTCCATCGACGAGGTCTACGAGTGGGACCAGACCAGGTCGCAGGGACTGGTGGTCGAGGTCGACCATCCGTCGCTGGGGCCGATCGAGCTGCCCGGGCCGCCGCTGCGGTTCGACGGCGAAGCGCGGCGGGAGCACACGGCGCCGCCGCTGCTGGGCGAGCACACCGAGTCCGTCCTCGCCTGGCTGTCGGAGAACGAGGACGAGGAGGGCGCGTGACCGACCTGCTGGGCGGCGAGACGGGTGCGGACGAGGCGGTGCGCGTCGACGGGCGCGGCCTGTCCCGCGCGGAACTGTTCGGCCGCGCCTCGGCCGTGGCGGCCGAGATCGCGGGCGCCGGGGCCGTCGCGGTGCACGCCACGGCCTCGCTGGAGACGATCGTCGCCGTGGTGGGCGGCCTGACGGCGGGGGTGCCGGTCGTGCCGCTGCCGCCCGACTCCGGACCGGACGAGCGGGCGCACATCCTCGGCGACTCGGGGGCGAGCCTCCTGCTCGCCGCCGAGGGCGCCTACGAGCCCGGTCCCTCGGACCCGCCGGTGGTGCCGGTCGACGGCCTCCCCGCGAGCGGGACGACCCTCGCGCCGCCCCCCGGGGACGCCACGGCCCTCATCCTCTACACCAGCGGGACGACGGGCGCGCCGAAGGGCGTGCTCATCTCGCGCGACGCCATCGCGGCGGGCCTGGACGCCCTCGCCGAGGCGTGGGCCTGGACGCCCGACGACGTCGTGGCGCACGGGCTGCCGCTGTTCCACGTCCACGGGCTCGTCCTCGGGGTCCTCGGGGCGCTGCGGGCCGGGTCGCCGCTGGTCCACACCGGGCGGCCCCGGCCGGAGGCGTACGCGGCGGCGGGCGGGTCGCTGTACTTCGGCGTCCCGACGGTCTGGTCGCGGTTGTGCGACGACCCGGGCTCGGCCCGCGCGCTGGCCGGGGCCAGGCTGCTGGTCTCGGGGAGCGCCCCGCTGCCGGTGCCGGTCTTCGAGCGCCTGGCGGCGCTCACCGGCCACCGGCCCGTGGAGCGTTACGGGATGACCGAGACGCTGATCACGATCAGTGCCCGCGCGGACGGCGACCGCAGGCCCGGCCATGTGGGCACGCCCCTGACCGGGGTCGAGACCCGGCTGGCCGCCGAGGACGGCTCACCCGTCCCGCATGACGGCGAGACCCCCGGCGAGCTGCTGGTCCGGTCGCCGACGCTGTTCGGCGGCTACCTGAACCGCCCCGAGGCGACCGCCGCGTCGCTGACGCCGGACGGCTGGTTCCGCACCGGCGACATCGCCGCGATCGGCCCCGACGGCTGGCACCGGATCGTCGGCCGCGCGTCCACCGACCTGATCAAGAGCGGCGGCTACCGGATCGGCGCGGGCGAGGTGGAGAACGCCCTGCTGGCCCATCCCGGCGTCCGGGAGGCGGCCGTGATCGGCACGCCGCACGCCGATCTGGGCGAGCAGGTGACCGCCTACGTCGTCGCCGACGCGGGCGTCACCGAGCGTGCCCTGATCGACGCGGTCGCCGGGCGCCTGTCGGCCCACAAGCGGCCCCGCGCCGTCCACTTGGTCGAGTCGCTGCCGCGCAACGCCATGGGCAAGGTCGTCAAGACCCGTCTCGGGTGAGCAGGCCGGGGAGCAACGGGGCGACGAGGGCGGCGGCGTCCGACTCGGGCGGGTCGGGGGCTTCGGCGCCCTCGGCGTAGTACCGCAGGAACCCCTGCTGGAAGCAGGCGCCCATGAGCAGGGCGGCGGCCGCGTCGGTGTCGGCCTCCGCCCTGACCCGGCCGAGCTCGCGCTCGGCGCGCAGGTAGGCGCCGAGTTGGACGACGGGCTCCTGGGGGCCGGTGCCGTACTTGCGCATCGACTCGCGGCTGGCGGCCATGAGGTCGGGCCGCGCGGCCATCGAGGCCATCATCGGGAAGGTGCGGGCGTAGTAGCCCAGGGCGCGCCGGGCGATGCCGGTCAGATTGCCCGCCACCGAGCCTTCGCCGGGCCGCACCTGTTCCTGAGGGGCGGGCATCCGCTCGCGCAGGACGCACAGGATCAGCTCCTCCTTGTCGCGGAAGTGCTTGTAGAGCAGCGCCTCGGAGTACTCGGCGGCGCGGGCGATCTCCTTGGTGGTCGCCTTGGCCGCGCCCCGCGTCCGCATCACCTCGGCGGCCGCGTCCAGGATCCGTTCCCGCGCGCTCACCTCTGGAAGAGGTCGGGGCGGCGATGCTCCAGCGCGGGCAGCACCGCGCGGACGCGGGCCGCGGTCTCGGGGTCGATCTCGGCGACGCGCACCGAGGGGAAGGGGCCGAGGTCGGCCAGCACGGTGCCCATCGGGTCGATCAGCTGGCTGCGCCCGACGCCGCCGGGGGCGCCGCGCGGCGGGCGGGTGGTGTCGGGCGCCTTGTCGACGGCCACGACCCAGGTGGTGTTCTCGATCGCGCGGGCGCGCACGAGCGTGGTCCAGTGCTCCTCCTTGAACACGCCCTGCCCCCACGCCGCCGGGACGACCAGCAGCTGCGCCCCGAGGTCGACCAGGGCCCGGGCCAGCTCGGGGAAGCGGACGTCGTAGCAGGTGATCAGGCCGATCCGGGTGCCCGCCAGCTCGACCACCACGGGACGGTCGCCGGGCGCGACGTCCTCGGACTCGTGGTCGCCGAACGCGTCGAACATATGGATCTTGCGGTAGGAGCCCACCAGCTCACCGGAGGCGTCGATGCCGACCACGGTGTTGTAGACCCGCCCGTCGGGCGCGGGCTCGAAGACCCCCGCGACGACGGCCGTGCCGTGCTCGCGGGCCGCCTCGCTCAGCGCGCCGACGAAGGGCCCGTCCAGCGGCTCGGCCACGGCGGCCAGGTCGTTGCCGAAGCGCACCTGCGCCGCCTCGGGGAACACCGCCAGATCGGCCTCGGCGGCCTCCGCCAGGGCGT
This sequence comes from Spirillospora sp. CA-294931, assembly GCF_050946795.1. Taxonomy (GTDB): domain Bacteria; phylum Actinomycetota; class Actinomycetes; order Streptosporangiales; family Streptosporangiaceae; genus Spirillospora. Next base: position 5,797,790 of record NZ_CP192006.1, on the reverse strand, counting down.
CCAGCATCCGCTTGAGGTTCTCACCCGGGTCGTCGCCGACCTCGATCTGACACAGAGCCACGCGCATGGACCCAGTCTGCACGATCACGGAGCCGAATTAGGGTGGCGGGGTGAGCGAACCTCTCGTACCGCGCATGCAGGGATTCGGCACCACGATCTTCGCCGAGATGTCGGCGCTCGCCGTGGAGACCGGCTCCATCAACCTCGGCCAGGGCTTCCCCGACACCGACGGGCCCCCGGCGATGCTCGACACCGCGATCGAGGCCATCAGGTCCGGCCTCAACCAATACCCGCCGGGTCCGGGCCTGCCCGAGCTCAGGCAGGCGGTCGCCGACCAGAAGCGCGAGCGCTACGGCCTGTCCTACGACCCGGCGGCGGAGGTCTTCGTGACCGTCGGCGCCACCGAGGGCATCGCCGCCTCGGTGCTCGCCCTGACCGGGCCGGGCGACGAGGTCATCGCCTTCGAGCCCACCTACGACTCCTACGCGGCCACGATCGCGCTGGCCGGGGCCGTGCTGCGCCCGGTCACGCTCCGTCCCGACGGCGGGCGCTTCACCTTCGACCCGGACGAGCTGCGCGCGGCCGTCGGCCCGCGCACCCGGATGATCCTGGTCAACTCGCCGCACAACCCGGTGGGGACGGTCTTCACCCGCGACGAGCTCGAACTGATCGCCGGGCTGTGCCGCGAGCACGACCTGGTCGCCCTCACCGACGAGGTGTACGAGTATCTGACCTTCGACGGCGCCGAGCACATCCCGCTGGCGACCCTCCCCGGGATGCGCGAGCGCACGGTCGCGGTCTCCTCGGTCGGCAAGACCTTCTCGGTCACCGGCTGGAAGACCGGGTGGGTCACCGCACCCGCGCCCTACATACGGGCGGTCCAGACCGTCAAGCAGTTCACGACCTTCGCGGTCGGCGGCCCCTGGCAGCGCGCCACGGCGTACGCGCTGGGCAACGAGCTGCCCTGGGTCGAGGAGCTGCGCGCCTCGCTCCAGGCCAAGCGGGACCGGCTGATCACCGGTCTGGAGGCGGCCGGGTTCACCGCGTTCCGGCCGCAGGGCACCTACTTCGTCCAGACCGACATCGGCCCGCTGGGCTTCAAGGACGGCGTCGAGCTGGCCCGGGCGCTGCCCGGCAAGGCAGGGGTGGTGGCCATCCCCAGCCAGGTCTTCTACCAGCGCCCGGACGAGGGCGCCCGGTTCGTGCGCTTCGCGTTCTGCAAGAAGGACGAGGTGATCGACGAGGCGGTGGAGCGGCTGCGACGCGTGACGGGGTGATCTTGATCTGAGAGGGAGTGCGTATATACGCTTGCGAACCGCAAGAACCGCTCATAAACGAGCATTGACGCGCTCAACCTCTGTGAGGTGCCCGTGCCGCACTCCCTCTCCCGCGCCCTGGCCGCGCTGGTCCTCCTCGGACCGGTGGCGGCCGTCGCCACCGCCTCTCCCGCCTCCGGCGAGGCGCCCGGCCTCCGCCAGGACGACCGGACGATCACGCTCAAGCACCGCGACTACGAGCTCCGGATCGCCAAGGAGCCGTTCGCGATCACCACCCGCCGCGCCGGACGCACCGTGCTCGCCACGGCCGCGTCCGGCGCGCTCGACTTCACCGGGCCCAGCGGACGCGCCACCGCCACCCGGGTGACCAGGACGTCCTGGACAGGCGGCGTGCTCACGCTGACCGTCGCCACCACCGACCCGAGCGCCGCGCTCCGCGTCACGATCACGCCGGGATCCGACCGCTACCGGCTCGACAGCACCGTCGAGGGGGTCAAGGCCACCGCCACCGGCGTCCACTACGACCTGAAGTCCGGCGGGCACTGGTACGGCCACGGCGAGGCCAAGAGCGACGCCGAGGGCGAGCCCGCCACCCTCCAGCCCTGGCCGCTGGACGCGGCGAAGGGGAACCAGCAGGTCAACGACGAGAAGTTCGGGCCCGCGTCCTACCTGATGCTCGAACCGTTCTGGTTCACCAAGACCGCCGCCGGGGTCTATGTCGACACCAAGAACCTCATGCGGGTCTCGCTCGGCCGCCGCAACGCGGGCGTCGCCGACCTCGACGTCACCGACACCGGTTCGCTGCGGACGACGGTCTTCGTCGAGAAGAACGCCCGCCGCGTGTACGAGGACTACGTCGGCATCGCGGGCAAGCCCGAGAAGAGCGACGCCACCCCCGAGCAGTACGCCACGCCGCTCTGGAACACCTGGGCGCAGTACTATTCCACGATCGACCAGAAGAACTTCCTCGACTACGCCCGACGCATCAAGGCGTCGAAGATCCCGGGCCACACCATGTCGCTGGACGACGGGTGGATGAAGCACTACGGCGACTTCGAGTGGAACACCACCAAGTACCCCGACCCCAAGGCCATGTCCGACGAGATCCACAAGATGGGTTACAAGTTCGGCCTGTGGGTCACCCAGTGGATCAACCTGGACGCCGACAACTACGAGCTGGCCAAGCGGAAGGGCTACCTGCTCAAGTCCAAGGACGACCCGAACACGCCGTGCACCGTCACCTGGTGGAACGGCAAGGCCGGGCTCATCGACCTGGGCAACCCCGCCGCCTACAAGTGGTACGAGGACCATCTGCACGCGCTGGAGAAGGACTACGGCGTGGACGGCTTCAAGTTCGACACCCGCTTCTTCGACGAGCGCTGCGCCCCCGCCTCGGGCCTGGACGCCGCCGACTACCGAAGGCTCGGCGCCGAGCTCGCCGACGGCTTCGACCAGCAGGGCATCGGCATCCGCGTGCACTGGACCGGCGCGCAGAAGTACGGCTTCGTCACCCGGCAGGTCGACAAGGGCACCGACTGGAGCTCGCTGCGCGCCTCGGTCACCCAGAACCTGGCGATCTCGACCGTCGGCTACCCCTTCGTCGAGACCGACATGATCGGCGGCTCGTCCTCGATGCCGCCGCCCACCAAGGAGGTCCTGGTCCGCTGGGCGCAGTCCGCCGCCGCGATGCCGCTGGTGTACTCGTCCACGGCGCCCGACAAGGTGTGGGACTTCGTCAACAAGAAGTGGGTGGTGTACCCGCCCGAGGTCGCCGAGCTTTACGGGAAGGCGATGCGGCTTCACCAAGCCCTGAACCCCTACATCCAGGACCAGGTCAAGCGGGCCGTGGCGAGCAACGAGCCGATCATGAAGCCGCTGTTCTTCAACTTCCCGAAGGACGAGGCCGCCTACACCGTGAGCGACGAGTGGCTGCTGGGCGACTCGCTGCTGGCCGCGCCCGTGCTCACCGAGGGCACCTCCCGCGACGTCCACCTGCCGCCCGGCACCTGGTACGACGTCGCCCGGGGCAAGGTCGTCAACGGCGGCGACCTGCGCGGCTACCAGGCCGATCTCGGCACGCTGCCGCTGTTCGTCAAGATGGGCACGCCCGACACCAAGCGCCTGATCGCGGCGATCCAGAGCGCGAGGTAACGGCGCGAGTTGCCGAAGGGACGGCGCCGGTTGGGCGGATCTCGCCCAGGCGGCGCCGTCCCGCGCGCCGATAGCGTCGGCGAATGGGCAGGGGGACGGGCGAGCGGGTGCTGATCGCGCTGGGCGGCAACGCCATGACCGCGCCCGACGGCAGCGCCACGCCCGGCGACCAGGCCGCCTCGGTCGCGGTCGCGATGGAGCGGGTCGCCGAGCTGGTGGCCGACGGCGCCACGGTCGCGCTCACCCACGGCAACGGGCCCCAGGTCGGCAATCTGCTGATCAAGAACCAGCTCGCCGCGCACGTCGTCCCGCCGGTCCCGCTGGACTGGTGCGGCGCCCAGACCCAGGCCACCGTCGGCGTCCTGATCATGAACGCGCTGGGCCGCGCCCTGGCCGCCCGCGGCGCCGAGCGCCCGGTCTCGACCGTCGTGACCCGCACCCGCGTCGACGCCGCCGACCCCGGCTTCGCCGCCCCGGCCAAGCCCGTCGGACGCTACTTCCCCGAAGACGAGGCCCGGCGCTGCACGGCGATGGGCCAGTCATGGAAGCCGTTCGGCGAGCGCGGCTGGCGGCGCGTGGTCGCCTCGCCCGAGCCGCTGGAGATCCTGGACGCCGCCGCGGCCGCGCTGCTGCTGGAGGCCGGGCACGTCGTCGTCGCGGCGGGCGGCGGGGGAGTGCCCGTCGTGCGCGACGGCGACGTCCTGCGCGGCGTCGAGGCCGTCGTCGACAAGGACCTGGCCGCCCAGCTGCTCGCCCGGGAGCTGGGCGCGTCCACGCTGGTCATCGCCACCGACGTGGAACACGTGATCGCGGGGTACGGGACCCCGGACGGGCGCGCGCTGCGCCGCACCACCGTCGCCGAGCTCGGCGCGCTGGCGCGGGCCGGGCACTTCCCCGACGGCAGCATGGGCCCGAAGGTGGAGGCGGCGCGGAGGTTCGTCGCCGCCGGCGGCCGGCGCGCGGTGATCACCTCGCTCGACCGGATCACCGACGCGGTCCGCGGCAAGGCAGGAACCATCATCGAGGAGTGACGACGTGCCCGATCCGATCGAAGTGCGCAAGGTGGCCATCGAGAGCGTGACCGACGCCTCCGGGCTGGTCCGACTCATCGACGACGGCGTCCTGTCGGCCGACCGGGTCCTGGCCGTGGTCGGCAAGACCGAGGGCAACGGCGGCGTCAACGACTACACGCGGCTGCTGGCCGACCGGGCGTTCCGCGAGGTGCTGCTCGCCAAGGGCACCCGGAGCGAGGACGAGGTGCGGCGCGTCCCGCTGGTGTGGTCGGGCGGCACCGACGGCGTGCTGAGCCCGCACGCCACGATCTTCGCGACCGTCGACCCGGCGTCGGTGACGCCCACCGACGAGCCGAGGCTGTCGGTCGGGGTGGCGATGAGCGAGGTCATCCTGCCCGAGGACATCGGCCGTCCCGCGATGGTCGAGACCGTCGCGGCCGGGGTGCGCGAGGCCATGAAGGCCGCCGGGATCGACGACCCCGCCGACGTCCACTACGTGCAGACCAAGACGCCGCTGCTGACGCTCGACACCATCAACGACGCCAAGGGCCGGGGCCGCACGGTCGTCACCGAGGACACCCTCAAGTCGATGGACATCTCCAACTCCACCACCGCGCTCGGCATCGCCGTGGCGCTCGGCGAGATCGAGACGCCCGCCGCCGAGCAGATCCACAAGGACCTCTCGCTGTACTCCTCGGTGGCGTCGTGCTCGTCGGGCGTGGAGCTCGACCGCGCGCAGATCGTCGTCGTCGGCAACGTGCGCGGCATCGGCGGCCGCTACCGCGCCGGCCACGGCGTCATGCGCGACGCCCTGGACGCCGACGGCGTGTGGGACGCCATCCGCGCGTCCGGGCTCGACCTGCCCGAACGTCCGCGCACCGCCGACCTCGGTGAACGCCTGGTGAACGTCTTCATCAAGTGCGAGGCCGACCCGTCCGGATCGGTCCGGGGCCGCCGCAACATCATGCTGGACGACTCCGACGTGCACTGGCACCGCCAGATCAAGGCGTGCGTCGGGGGAGTGGCGGCCTCGGTCACCGGCGACCCGGCGGTGTTCGTCTCGGTCGCCGCCGTCCACCAGGGCCCGTCGGGCGGCGGCACCGTCGCGGCGATCGCCGACCTCGCCGAGTGATCGACGCCTCACTTACGCAATGTATGTAAACCGTAGCCCTCGGTGCGCGTCGTTGCCTATACGCTCGTTGCCGTGTCCGGAAAGACGATTCCCGAACCCCAGTTCCCCGCGGACGACGGCAGCCCCGACCCGCGGCTGGCCGAGGCGCTCGCCGGATTCGCGGCCGGGCGCGTCGGCGAGCACGTCGTGCTCCAGGAGCTGTACGACTCGCGCCTGCTGGTCCCGGTGGTCGCCGTCCTCACCGAGGAGGAGGACGTCGCCCCCGGCGAACTGCGCCGCGAGAAGTCCAGCGACATGGCCCTGCCGACCCTCGTCGGCGAGGACGGCCGCCGGGGCGTCCTGGGCTTCACCTCCAACGAGACCATGAAGGCCTGGCGGGCCGACGCCCGCCCGGTCGCCGTGCACGCCCGGCAGGCCTGCCTGGCCGCCCTCGACGAGGGCGCGCACGCGCTGGTCGTCGACGTGGCGGGCCCGGTGCCCTTCGCCGTCGACGGCCTGCGCCTGCACCTGCTGGCCGAGGGCCGCGCGATACCGCCCCCGCACGAGGACCCGGAGGTCCTGGCCGCGATCGAGGCGGCGTTCGGGGGCGACTCGGGCGTCGAGCGCGTCCGCGTCACCAAGGGCGTCGGCGCCGAACTGGCCATCAGGTTCGGCATCGCCGCCGGTCACGACGAGCGCGTCACCGTCCAGCGGGTCTCCGACCGCCTGGCCGAACTCCTGCGCGGCCGCATCGTCGGCGGCGTCGAGCTGAACGTCATCCGCTCCTAGGGGACGCGGGCCAGGCCGCTCAGGGCGTCCACCTCGTCGGGCTGCGGCCACGGCCCGGCCTCGGGCCGCCACCGCGACACCGACACCACACCGGGCTCCAGCAGCTCGAGCCCGTCGAAGAACCGCGCGATCTGCGCGGGCGTGCGCAACCGATAGGGGTCGCCGCCCTCCGCGCGGGTCTGCTCGGCCTTGGCGGCCGCTTCGGGCAGCACCATCTTCGTCCCGTCCTCCAGGGCCAGGAAGCTCCCGGACGGCAGCGCCCCCACCAGCCGGTGACGGATCGCCAGGGCCTCATCGTCGTCGTGCACGTTCCCGAGAATCCCCAGCATCATCAGCCCGATCGGCTGGGAGAAGTCGAGCGTCTCGGCCGCCCCCGCCAGGATCTTGTCGGGATCACGGACATCGGCGTCGATATACGAACACGCGCCACTGGGACTGCTGTTCAGCAACGCCCGCGCGTGCACCAGCACAAGCGGATCATTGTCGACGTACACGATGCGGCACTCGGGCACGATCCGCTGCGCCACCTCATGGGTGTTGTCGACCACCGGCAGCCCGGTACCGATGTCAAGGAACTGGCGGATGCCCTCCTCCGCGACCAGATACCGCACAGCACGCCCGAGAAAGGCACGGGTATGCCGCGCGATGTCGACGATCCCCGGATAGAGCTCCCGGACCTTGTCCCCGACCTCACGGTCAGCGGGGTAATTGTCCTTGCCACCGAGCCAGTAGTTCCAGACACGGGCCGAATGAGGAACATTCGGGTTCAACCCGGGCGGCCTCTCCTGGTCCAACGGGTCCTGATCCATCGCTGTGCCTTTCCTCCGAGTGGCCCCAAACCGCCCCCGGGCATGACGTTAGCGCGGAAACAAACCGTTCGCTCGCCCCGGCCCCCGCACGCCATCCTGATCGCCATGAACGACCCAGAAGTGACGTCCTTCATCGAGGACGGTTTCGTAAAGGTGGAGGGCGCGTTCCCCCGCGAGATCGCCGCGGAATGCCGCCGCGTCATGTGGCCGGACACCGGCTGCGACCCCGACGACCGCTCCACATGGACAAAGCCCGTAGTGCGCCTCTTCCACTACGCCCAAGAGCCCTTCCGCATCGCCGCCAACACACCGGCGCTCCACAGCGCCTTCGACACCCTCGTGGGCCCGGGCCGCTGGGTGCCGCGTCCCGGCCTGGGCACCGTCCCGGTCCGCTTCCCGAGCGAGGAGGACCCCGGCGACGACGGCTGGCACGTGGAGTCGAGCTTCGAGGGCGACGACCCCGCCGACTTCATGTCCTGGCGCACCAACGTCGAGTCCAAGGGCCGCGCCCTCCTGCTGCTCTTCCTGTTCTCCGACGTAGGCGAGAACGACGCCCCCACCCGCATCAGAACCGGCTCCCACCTCGACGTCGCCCCGATCCTCGAACCCGCAGGCGAGGCGGGCCTGCCCTTCATGGAATTGGCCCGCCGCGCCGAGGCCGCCACCGAGCACCGCCCGGTCGTCCACGCCACCGGCCGCGCGGGCGACGTCTACCTCGTCCACCCCTTCGTCGTCCACGCCGCCCAACCCCACCGAGGCACCGAACCCCGCTTCATGGCCCAACCCCCACTCCACCCAGCCGAACCCCTGACCCTGCACCGCCCGGACGGCACCTACTCCCCAGTCGAACAGGCCATCCGCCAAGCCCTCGGCCGCTGACCCCACCCACCCCGCCGAGACCGGCCCCGCAGGACGCCCTGATCCGCCTCATCACCCAGCCCACGAACACCGAGGCCGGCGCGGCACACCCCCGCCACCGCCCTGCGCGTCCTGGGGCCCCGAACCTTGGAGAGCGGCCCACACCGAACCCAGCGTCCGCCCGCACGACTCCCACCACGGCAACAACCCAACCTCCAGACCCAACGCCGCGCCGAACTCGGCCACCTGCCGGGCGACACAGGGGTGCGCCCCCACCCTCCCGGAGCTCTCCGCGCCCGGCACGTTCGCGCTGGAGATCGGGGCGGAGGAACCTCCGCCCGGCGAGCCCGAGCGCGCCGCCGCCCACCTCGCCCGCGAGCTGACCCGAGCACTGGAGGCAGCGGGCCTGTCCACCGACGCGTGCGGGCACCATGTCACCAGCACGCCCCGCCGCCTCGTCGTGATCGTCACCGACCTGGAGCCAGGCGAGCCCGACACCGAGCAGGTCGTCAAGGGCCCCCACCTGGCGGCCGCCTACGACGCCGATGGCGCCCCGACCCCGGCCCTGCGCGGCTTCGCGCGGCCAGGGCGTCGATCCGGCGGAGGTCGGCCAGGTGACCGTGGACGGCGGCGAGTACGGGGGCCTCATCCGGCGGGTGGCGGGGCCGTCCCGCCGCGCGGGTGCTGGCCGAACTGCTCCCCGCCCTGGTCGGCGGCCTGCGTGCCGAGAAGAACATGCGCTGGAACGCCCCCGGCCTCGCCTACGCCCGCCCGATCCGGCGGCGGGCCTCGGGCCTCGTCACCCGGTCAGGGCGAGGACGTCGCCAGGTGCGGTGGTCTCGTCACCGGGGTCGCCGACGGTGACGGCGAACCTGACGCCGAGGGCCCGGCCGAGGCGGTCAAGGACGGCCAGGGTCGGCACGCCGCCGCCACCGGCCTCCAGCCGTGAGATGGCGGGCTGGGTCATGCCTGCACGCTTGGCCAGCTCCCGCTGGGAGATCCCCAGCGCGGTCCGGCGCTGGTAGACGGCACGGCCGAGCGCGATCTCAAGCTTGGCCATCTGGCGGGCGGCGCGATACTCGGCGGTGTCGCGCTTGGCGGCCAGTGCCGGGACGTCGCCGAGGACTACATGGCGACGCGGGGCGGTGCTGGTCATGATCGGCCCTCGTCCGGGGTTTCGATGACACCGATGGTCAGGTCGGTGTCGTGTTCGGCCTCACAGATCGTCTTGGCCCGCTTCGCGCGGGCGACGTGATGTCGCTCGTTGTCTCGCGTCTTGCGGAAGACGGTGAGCAGCACGATCCGCTCATCGCCTGCGAACCACTAGGCGATCCGCATGTCCATGGGGTGCAGGTGGACCCGCAGCTCCCACACGCCGTCGAGCCAGTCCACCACTTCTGGCTCGAATCTCGAACTTCCCCAGGATGCATCGGATGGGATATCCCCGTTAGGAGCAGGGGCTAGTTCCCGGGCGGGCCGCTACTAGCGGGGCTGGTGCTCCTCGCGCGAGGCGAGGCCGAGCGCGGTGCGCCTGCGAGCGTGGTCGGGCTCTGCGCTGCGTTGCCGACCGGCTTGACCTGCTGACCGGCGTGTTCGCCGTGGATGACGGCCTGCAACATCAGCCCGTCGAGGTCGCGGCCGGTGTGCTGGACGAGGCCGCGCGGTTCGTGGCGCGGCGCTTCGAGCAGACCCTGCTGGACGCGGGCCACCCCGTTCACGTCGCCCGGGCCGTTCTGCCGCATGCCGGGGCGCCCGCTCGCGCCGTCAGGGCCGCGGACGATCTGACCGTCCTGCTGCGCAGCGGCCGCTTTCTGGACCTGGCCACGGCCGTCCGGCGCGTCCTGCGGATCGTCCCGGCGGGCACCGAGGCGGTGTTCGCCGAGGCCGCCGCGCCGCTGCGTCAAGCGGTCGGTGTCTACTTCGACGACGTCCTGGTCATGGACGGCGACGCGGGTGTCAGGGCCAACCGTCTGGGGTTCCTGGCGGCCGTGCGGGAGCTGGTTTCGGGGGTGCTTGACTGGGGTGAGCTTCCCTGACCTGGTGGGCCGTGCGCGGGGACGTTCGTGGGGATGGAAGGATTGGGCCATGCTGCGCTGGTTGACCGCGGGGGAGTCCCATGGCCCGGCCCTCACCGCGATCGTGGAGGGCCTTCCGGCTGGTGTGCGCGTGACCTCGGGTGACATCGCCGAGGCCCTGCGCCGCCGCCGGCTCGGGCACGGGCGGGGTGCCCGGATGAAGTTCGAGCAGGACAAGGTCTCGATCCTGGGCGGTGTGCGCCACGGCGTGACCCAGGGCGGGCCCGTGGCGATTGAGGTCGGCAACACCGAGTGGCCCAAGTGGGAGACGGTGATGTCGGCCGATCCGGTCGATCCCGATGTGCTGGCCGCGCAGGCGCGTAACGCGCCGCTGTCGCAGCCGAGGCCGGGGCATGCTGATTTGGTCGGCATGCAGAAGTACGGGTTCGACGACGCGCGGCCGGTGCTTGAACGGGCCAGTGCCCGGGAGACGGCCGCTCGGGTCGCGTTGGGAGAGGTGGCCCGGCAGTTCCTGCGTCAGGCGCTCGGTGTCGAGGTGCTCAGCCATGTGGTGGCGCTCGGTGAGGTCGCGGCGCCGGACGGGCTCGTCCCCGAACCCGGTGACCTCGGCGTCATCGATGAGAGCCCCGTCCGGTGTCTCGACCCCGCGACCAGTGAGGCGATGGTCGCGCACATCGACGAGCTGAAGCGGGCCGGTGACACCATCGGGGGCGTGGTCGAGGTCGTGGCGCACGGGTTGCCGCCGGGCCTGGGCAGCCATGTGCACTGGGACCGCAGGCTCGACTCGCGTCTGGCCGGAATTCTGATGGGCATCCAGGCGATCAAGGGCGTCGAGGTCGGCGACGGGTTCACCACCGCCAGGCGGCCCGGTTCGCGTGCCCACGACGAGATCGACAACACCGCCGACGGCATCCGGCGGCGCACCAACCGCGCGGGCGGCATCGAGGGCGGCATGACCACCGGCGAGGTGCTGCGTGTGCGCGCCGCGATGAAGCCGATCTCCACCGTCCCGCGCAGGCTCGACACCATCGACGTCAAGACCGGCGAGCCCGCCAAGGCCATCAACCAGCGCAGCGACGTCACGGCCGTTCCGGCGGCGGGGGTCGTCGCCGAGGCGATGGTCGCGCTGGTGCTGGCCGACGCCGCGCTGGAGAAGTTCGGCGGCGACTCGGTGGAGGAGACCGCGCGCAACCTGCGGGGCTACGTGTCCTCGCTCGCGATCAAGTAGGGAACCCTCGACACATGACGCGACCCAAGGCGGTGCTCATCGGCCCGCCAGGCTCGGGCAAGTCCACCATCGGCGCCGCGCTGGCCGAGCGGCTCGGCGTCGCGCTGCGCGACACCGACGCCGACGCCGAGGCGGCGGCGGGCAAGCCGATCGGCGAGATCTTCATCGACGACGGCGAGGAGCGCTTCCGCGAGCTGGAGCACGCGGCCGTCCGCGCGGCGCTTGCCGAGCACGACGGCGTGCTCGCGCTCGGCGGCGGCGCCGTCCTGTCGCCCGCGACCCAGGAGCTGCTGGACGGCCACACCGTCGTCTACCTCAAGGTCGGGCTCTCGGAGGCGGTCAAGCGCGTCGGCCTGGCCTCGGCCCGGCCGCTGCTCGTGCTGAACCCCCGCAGCCAGCTGCGCAAGCTGCTGGAGGAGCGGCTCCCGATCTACGAGCGGCTGGGCACCCTGCACGTCGACACCGACGAGCGGGACCCGGACGACATCGTCGAAGAGATCGTCAAGGAGCTGGGATGACGGCCTCGCGCATCCACGTCGGGGGCGCCGACCCCTACGACGTGGTGATCGGCACCGGCATCCTGGGTGATCTGCCTGGTTTGCTCGGCGATCGCGTCCGGACGGTCGCGGTGGTGCACGCCGAGGGGCTCGCCGAGATCGCCCGCCCGGCCCAGGGCGTCCTGGAGCGCGCGGGGTACACCGTCCACGCGCTCCCGGTGCCGGACGGCGAGGCCGCCAAGGACGTCGCCGTCCTGGCGGGGCTCTGGTCGCGCTTCGCCGAGCTCGGCATGACCCGCTCCGACGCGATCGTCGGCGTGGGCGGCGGCGCCACCACCGACCTGGCGGGCTTCGCCGCCGCGTCCTGGCTGCGCGGCGTCCGGGTCGTGCTGGTCCCCACCACGCTCCTGGCCATGGTCGACGCCGCCGTGGGCGGCAAGACCGGCATCAACATCCCCGAGGGCAAGAACCTCGTGGGCGCGTTCCACCCGCCCGCGGGCGTCCTGTGCGATCTGGCCACGCTCGTGACCATGGAGCGCGAGGACTACATCAGCGGTCTTGCCGAGATCATCAAGGCCGGTTTCATCGCCGACCCCAAGATCCTCGACCTGGTGGAGGACGACCCCGAGGGCGCCGCCACCCCCGAGGGGCCCCACACCCGCGAGCTGGTCGAGCGCGCCGTCCAGGTCAAGGCCGACATCGTCGCCGCCGACCTGCGCGAGAGCGGCCTGCGCGAGTTCCTCAACTACGGCCACACCCTGGCCCACGCCATCGAGAAGGCCGAGGAGTACCGCTTCAGGCACGGCCACGCCGTCTCGATCGGCATGGTCTACGCCGCCGAGCTGTCCCGCCTGGCGGGCCGTCTGGCCCCGGCCGAGGTCGAGCGCCACCGCTCCGTCCTGACCTCCGTGGGCCTCCCGGTCTCCTACGCCGCCGACGCCTGGCCCGAGCTTCGCGCCACCATGACCATCGACAAGAAGTCGCGGGGCGCCACGCTCCGCTTCGTCGTCCTCGACTCCACCGCCACTCCCGCCCGCCTGGAGGCCCCCGAGGAGTCCCTCCTCCAGGCCGCCTACCAGAAGGTCGCCCGATGAACCGTGTGCTCGTGCTCAATGGCCCGAACCTGCGGCGGCTGGGCACTCGCGAGCCGGATGTCTACGGGGCGGCGACCTTCGACGACCTGGCGACGCTGTGCCGCGACACGGGGCAGCGGCTCGGGCTGGACGTCGAGGTGCGGCAGACCGACGACGAGGCCGAGCTGATCCGGTGGGTGCACGAGGCCGCCGACGAGCGGCTGCCGGTCGTGCTCAACCCGGCGGCGTTCACGCACTACTCCTACGCGCTGCGGGACGCGCTGGCGCAGCGCACGGCGCCGCTGATCGAGGTGCACATCTCCAATCCGGCGGCGCGCGAGGAGTTCCGGCACACCTCCGTGGTCGCCGGGGTGGCGACCGGGACGATCGCCGGGTTCGGCCTCAAGTCGTATGTGCTGGCCCTGCACGCCCTCGCCGACGAGGCGTCCTAGGCGTCCTGGAAGGTGGCCGCCCGGGTCATCTCCTTGAGCTCGGCGACGACCTCGTCCAGCGCGCGCAGGTCGCGGTGGGCGCGGCACAGGATCGTGGCGCCCTCGACGGCCGAGACGATCAGGGTGGCCAGCCGGGCGGCGCGGGCGTCGGGGACGCCGGAGTTGGCCAGGCCCGTCACCAGGGTGTCCTGCCAGCGGTCGAAGGCGGCCGCCGCCGCGGCGGCGAGCTGCGGGGCGTCCTCGTGCGACTCGACGGTCACCGCCACCACCGGGCAGCCCGCCCGGAAGTCGCTCTTGACCAGGACCTGGCGCCACCAGGCGACGAAGGCGTCGACGGCCGAGGCCGCGTCGCCGCCCTCGACGGCCGCCTGGATGCCGGCGTTGAGGAACTCGCCCGCGTAGCGGACGGCCTCCTCCGCCAGCTGGACCTTGCCCCCGGGGAAGTGGTGGTAGATCGACCCGCGCGGCGCGCCGCTGTGGGTGATGACGTCGCGGAAGCCCGTCCCGCTGTAGCCCCTCTCGCGGAAGAGATAGGCGGCGCTGCGCACCATGCGCTCGCGGCTGTCGGTCCCCATGGAAGCCATTATGACCTTCATCATAGGCTTTCCGGGTTGACCATGACGCTTGTCATACACGATCGTCGGTATGACGGTCGTCATACCTAATCGGAAAGCGGGAGGTCATGGGGGAGACGCGAACGACGGCGGGCCTGGAGCAGCTCAAGGAGTTGCTCGCCCTGGGCGTCGAACAGGGTGTCGGGGTCGGGAGCCTGCTCGGCATGACCATCGAGAGCCTGGAGCCCGGACGCGTGGTCTTCGGCCTCACGCCGAGGCCCGAGTTCAGCAACCCGCTGGGCACCGTGCACGGCGGGATCCTGTCGACGCTGCTCGACTCGGCGATGGGCTGCGCGGTGCACACCTCGCTGCCCGAGGGCGCCGGGTACACCACGCTGGAGCTCAAGGTGAACTTCATCAGGCCGGTCCCGGTCGAAGGAGGACGCCTGACCTGCGAGGGAACCGTGATCCACGGGGGTAGGAAGGTCGCGACGACCGAGGGACGCGTGACCGACGCCGAGGGGCGGCTCGTCGCGCACGGAACCAGTACCTGCATGGTGTTCCCGCCCCCTACCGGCCAGTAGGGTCGGGGCAGGCACCGAAGAATGGAGAGCTCCGTGAGCGACCTGATCGACCTGCGGCGCGACGGCGACGTGCACATCCTGCGCTTCGACGCGGGCGAGAACCGCTTCGGCCCCGACTTCCTCGACGCGGTCGAGGGCGCGCTCGACTCCCTCGAAGGCGCCGAGGGGCCGGGTGCGCTGGTCACCACGGGGACGGGCAAGTTCTACTCCAACGGCCTCGACCTCGACTGGCTGGGCGCCAACGAGGACAAGTTCGAGCCCTACCTGGAGCGGGTCCACGGCCTGTACGCGCGGCTCCTGTCCCTGCCGCTGCCGACGGTGGCGGCGGTCAACGGCCATGCCTTCGCCGGGGGCGGGATGCTCGTCCTCGCCCACGACTTCGCCGTCATGCGCGACGACCGGGGCTACTTCTGCCTGCCCGAGGTCGACCTCGGAATGAGCTTCACCCCGGGCATGAGCGCGCTGATCCAGGCGCGCCTGACCGCCCCGGTCGCGCACGAGGCGATGATCACCGGCCGCCGCTACACCGCCGCGCAGGCCCTGGACGCCGGGTTCGTCCAGCGGACGGCACCGGAGGACGGCGTCCTGCCCGCGGCGCTCGAGCTCGCCGCGTCCCTCGCGCCCAAGCAGGGAAAGAGCGTCGGGCGCATCCGCGCCGGCATGTACGGCCCGGCGCTCGCGGCGCTGCGCGGGCCCGCGCTGGGGTGACCCCCGGGTCCCGCCGGCAAGCGCCGCGTCACTAATCTAGAATCAGATTCGGTCCACGGAGAGGGGCGCTGGGATGCGCGTCGGGATGGTCATCAACTACTCGGGCGGCTTCAAGGAGACGGTCGACGAGCTCGCCGACTACGAGAAGGCCGGGCTCGACATCGTCTACGTCGCCGAGGCCTACAGCTTCGACGCGGTGAGCCAGCTGGGCTACATCGCGGCCAGGACCGAGCGGCTGGAGATCGCCTCCGGCATCCTGCCGATCTACTCGCGGACGCCCACGCTGCTGGCCATGACCGCCGCCGGGCTCGACTACGTCTCCGACGGCCGCTTCACGCTGGGCCTCGGCGCGTCCGGCCCCCAGGTGATCGAGGGCTTCCACGGCGTGCCCTACACCGCCCCCCTCGGACGCACCCGCGAGGTCATCGAGATCTGCCGCAAGGTCTGGAAGCGCGAGCGCCTCCAGCACGAGGGCAAGCACTACTCCATGCCGCTGCCCGAGGGCAAGGGCACCGGCCTCGGCAAGCCCCTGAAGATCATCAACCACCCGGTCCGCCCCGACATCCCCGTCCTGGTCGCCGCGATCGGCCCCAAGAACGTCCAGCTGACCGCCGAGATCGCCAACGGCTGGCAGCCGATCTTCTACCTCCCCGAGAAGTCCGCCGACGTCTGGGGCGCCTCCCTGGCCGCGGGCAAGGCCAAGCGCGACCCCGCGCTGGGCGAGCTGGACGTCGTCGGCCAGGCCGCGCTGGCGATCGGCGACGACGTCCAGGGCTTCCTGGAGTTCGGGCGCCCGATGGCCGCGCTCTACATCGGCGGCATGGGCGCCAAGGGCAAGAACTTCTACAACGACCTCTGCCGCCGCTACGGGTGGGAGAAGGAGGCCGAGGAGATCCAGGACCTCTACCTGGACGGCAAGAAGGACGAGGCCGCCGCCAAGGTGCCCTACGAGCTGCTGGAGAAGATGTCGCTCATCGGCACCGAGGGGCACGTCCGCGAGCGCCTGGCCGCCATGAAGGAGTCCGGCGTCACCACGCTGAACGTCACCCCGATCGCCGGCGACCACAAGAGCCGCGTCGCGCTGATCGAGAAGATCAAGGAGATGGCCGCCGACCTCTGAGCGGGCGCGGGCCGATCGCGTGACGCCCGGTCGGCCCGCTGCACTAGAGTCGGACGGCATGGGACAGACGCACGCGGAACGGCGTGCGCGGCTGGCCGCGCTGGTCGCCGCCGCCGAACTGGACGCCCTGCTGGTCACCCGGCTCGTCAACGTCCGCTACCTGACCGGGCTCGACAGCTCCAACGCCGCGCTGCTGGTCAGGGCCGAGGGCCCCGCGCTGCTGGCCACCGACGGCCGCTACGCGGGCATGGTCGAAGCCGTCTGCCCCGAGCTCGAGGTCGAGGTCGACCGCATGACCGCCCGAGCGCTCACCGCGTCCGCCGGGGTCCGCCGCCTGGGCTTCGAGGCGCACGCCGTCACCGTCGCCGAGCACACCGCGCTCACCGCCCTGGAAGGCGCGCCCGAACTCGTCCCGGCCGGGACGCTCGTCGAAGACCTCCGCACGGTCAAGGACGAGCACGAGCTTGCCCTGCTCGGCCACGCGTGCGCCCTCACCGACCGCGCCTTCGAGGCCGTCCTGCCCATGATCGCGCCGGGGGCGACCGAGCGGGAGATCGCCATCGCGCTGGAGCGCGCCATGATCGACCTCGGCGCCGAGGGCCCCGCGTTCGCCTCGATCGTGGCGTCCGGGCAGAACGGCGCCGTCCCGCACCACCACCCCGCGGACCGCGAGATCGCCCGCGGCGACCTGGTGACCCTCGACTTCGGCGCGCGCTACGGCGGCTACCACGCCGACATGACCCGCACCGTGGCCGCCGGCGCGGTCGCCCAATGGCAGCGCGACCTCTACGACCTGGTCAGGAAGGCCCAGCAGGCCGCCGTGGACGCGGCGACACCGGACGCCGAGATCACGGCCGTGGACGCCGCCGCCCGTGACATCATCGAGGCGGCCGGGCACGGCGGCGACTTCCCCCACGCCGTGGGGCACGGCGTCGGCCTGGAGATCGGTGAGGCCCCGCTCATGGGGTACGGCAGGACCGGTAAGCTGAGGGATCGAGTTCCGATCACCGCCGAGCCCGGGGTCTACCTCGCCGGCCGGGGCGGAGTCCGCATCGAGGACACCCTGGTCGTCAGGCCGGGTGGACCGGAGCTTCTCACCAAGACGACCAAGGATCTGCTCGTCCTGTGACACGGGACGGCCGGTCCGCGCACAAGGCACTGACCGAGGCGGGCGGGCCCGCCGGGGGGCAGGAGAGGACGCTGTGGCGACGACGAACGACCTGAAGAACGGCATGACGCTGAACATCGAGGGCCAGCTGTGGACGGTCCAGGAGTTCCAGCACGTCAAGCCCGGCAAGGGCCCGGCCTTCGTCCGCACGAAGATCAAGAACGTGCTCTCCGGCAAGACCGTCGACAAGACCTTCAACGCGGGCACCAAGGTCGAGGTCGCCAGCGTCGACAAGCGCGACATGCAGTACCTGTACCGCGAGGGCGAAGACTTCGTCTTCATGGACACCCAGACCTACGACCAGCCGCACATCCCGGCCTCGGTCGTCGGCAACGCCGCCAACTACATGCTCCCCGAGCAGATGGCCGTCATCGCCTTCAACAACGAGAACCCGCTCTACGTCGAGCTGCCCGCCGCGGTCGTGCTCGAGGTCACCGAGACCGAGCCGGGCCTGCAGGGCGACCGCTCCACCGGCGGCAGCAAGCCCGCCACGCTGGAGACCGGCGCCCAGATCGCCGTCCCGCTGTTCATCACCACCGGCGAGAAGGTCAAGGTCGACACCCGCTCCGGCGACTACCTCGGCCGCGGCTGAGATGGCTCTCACCACCGGAGCGGGCCGTTGAGCGCTCGCACCAAGGCCCGCAAGCTGGCGCTGGACGTGCTGTTCGCCGCCGAACTGCGGGAGGAGACGCCCCGGGCCGTGCTGGAGCAGCGCGGCCGGCCGAACACCGACGAGCTGTCGGAGTACGGCCACGCGGTGCGCATCATCGAGGGCGTCCAGGACCACAGCGAGCGGATCGACGAGCTGATCGCCACCTACGCCACGGGCTGGACCCTCGACCGGATGCCGGTCGTCGACCGCAACATCCTGCGGATGGGCGCGTTCGAACTGCTGTGGGTCGACGACGTCCCCGACGGTGTCGCGGTCAGCGAGGCCGTCGGCCTGGCCACCGAGCTGTCCACCGACGAGTCGCCCAGGTTCGTCAACGGCCTGCTCTCCCGCCTCCAGCAGCTCAAACCCTCCCTGAGCCTCTAGCGAGCCGCCGCCCCAAGGCGGCGGCTCGCCGCCAAGGGCAGCGAGGCCCCGAGTACTACGAGCCGCCACGCGGCGGCTGGACTGAGGAGCGCAGGGCGCTTGCGACCGGAGTGACGAGGGCAGCCGCCGCGTAAAGCGGCGGCTTGCCGCCGAGCGGAGGCGAGGCCATGGGCTTTGCGAGGCGCCGCGTGGCGGCTGGACTGAGGGGCGCAGGGAGCTTGCGACCTGAGTGACGGGGGAAGCCGCCGTGCGGAGGCGAGGCCATGGGCTTTGCGAGGCGCCGCGTGGCGGCTGGATTGAGGTGCGTGGGGGCTTGCGACCGGAGTGGCGAGGGCAGCCGTCGCGTGGAGCGGCGGTTCGCCGCCGAGCGGAGGCGAGGCCAGGGGCACTGCCCTGAGCACCACATGACTAGGGTGGGGGCTCGGACATGAGCGAGACGAGGGGGGTGGCCGTGGCCGCCCAGCACAAGCGGGGCCGGGCGAGCGGACGGATGCGCAGCGCGGTCCTGTGGGACGCGTTGCGCACGGTGCTCGACCGCATCGCCCCGGAGTCCGGGCCGAGCGACGTGGTCGACGTCGGCGGCGGCACCGGCGGCTTCGCCGTGCCGTTGGCCGAACTCGGCCACCGGGTCACCGTGGTGGACGCCAGTCCCGACGCGCTGGCCGCGCTGGAGCGCCGGGCCGCCGAGTCCGGAGTGACCGTCCGCGCCGTCCAGGGCGACGCCGACGCCCTGCTCGACCTGCTCGGCCCCGGCACCGCCGACCTCGTGCTGTGCCACAGCGTCCTTGAGTACGTCGACGACCCGGCCAAGGCGCTGGCCGCGCTCACCGGGACGGTCCGTCCCGGCGGCTCGGTCAGCGTGCTGGTCGCGGGCCAGGTGGCGGCGGCGCTCCACCGCGCCGTGGCCGGGCATTTCGACGACGCGCGCCGGGCCCTGACCGCGCCGGACGGCCGCTGGGGCGACCACGACCGGATGCCGCGCCGCTTCACCCGCGAGTCGCTGTCGGCGCTGGTGGAGGGCACCGGCCTGGAGGTCGGCGAGGTGCACGGCGTGCGGATCTTCGCCGATCTGGTGCCGAGCGCCCTCCAGGACGCCGAGCAGGATTCCGCCGAGGCCCTGCTGGCCCTGGAGGCGGCCGCGGCCGTCCACCCGGTCCTGCGCGACCTGGCCACCCAGCTCCACCTGCTCGCCCACAAGAGGTGAGCAGGAAGCAGCAGCTGCACCGGCCGGGGCCCCAGCCGGGGCCGCCGGCCGACGACACCGGCTGCTCGATCCTGCACGTCGACATGGACGCGTTCTTCGTCAGCGTCGAGCTGCTCGACCGCCCCGAGCTGCGCGGACGTCCGGTGGTCGTCGGCGGGGCGGGCGGCCGCGGCGTGGTCTCGGCCGCCTCCTACGAGGCGCGGGCCTACGGCGTCCACTCGGCCATGCCGATGACGCGGGCGCAGCGGCTGTGCCCCCGAGCCGTGGTGCTGCCGCCCCGGCACGAGAACTACGCCCGGGTCTCCGCGGCGGTCTTCGAGATCTTCCGGTCGGTCACGCCGCTGGTCGAGCCGCTCTCGCTGGACGAGGCGTTCCTCGACGTGGCCGGGGCGCTGCGCCGGCTGGGCCGTCCGGCCGAGATCGCCGCGATGATCCGCGCCCAGGTGCGCGAGCAGCAGGGCATCACGTGCTCGGTGGGCGTGGCGAGCACCAAGTTCGTCGCCAAGATGGCCTCCACCCTGTGCAAGCCAGACGGCCTCCAGGTCGTTCCGGCGGACGGGGTCGAGGAGTTCCTCCACCCGCTGCCCGTCGCGTCTCTGTGGGGCGTGGGGGAGCGTACAGAGGAGACTCTGACCCGGCTGGGCCTGCGGACGGTCGGCCAGATCGCCGGGGTGCCCCTGGCGACGCTCCAGCGCGAGCTCGGCAACGCGCTCGGGAGCCATCTGCACGCGCTGTCGTGGGGGCGCGACCCGCGCAGGGTCACACCGCACTCGCCGGACAAGAGCATCGGCGCGGAGGAGACCTTCGAGTCCGACATCGACGATCCGGAGATCATCCGGCGCGAGCTGCTGCGGCTGTCGGAGAAGGTCGGGGCGCGGTTGCGGGCCTCGGGGAACTCCGGAAGGACGGTCAGCGTCAAACTACGGATGGCGAACTTCAAAACGATCACCCGGGCCCGCACCCTGCCCGAGGCCACCGACCTCGCTCGTGTGATCTATGTCACAGCGTGCGAGCTCTATGCGGCTTCCGGTCTGGACCGGGTACGACTCCGCCTGGTCGGGGTCAGGGTCGAGAATCTCGGCCCCTCGGGTGAGGCTCCCCGCCAGCTCGCCATCGACGAACCGGAGAGCGGCTGGCGAGAGGCCGAACGCGCGATGGACCAGGTGGCACACCGGTTCGGCAGCGGAGCGGTCCGCCCCGCCGCGCTGGTCCGTCGCGCCGAGAGCGGGAGGTCGGACGGGATGGTACGTGACAGCGGCGACGATGGGGACGGGCGAGGATGACGCGCGGCTTTGGGATGACCGGCATGTGGTCTTCGGTTGGCCGTTTGCTTTCGTACGATTGTCCTGCCTCGTATTCTGGGCATATCACCGTTGAGGTTCCCGTCCCGCACCGGATACCCCGGGGTGGGGCTGTCGTTGGGAGGCGCCGTGCCGCTCTCTGAGCACGAGCAACGCATGCTCGAGCAGATCGAGCAGCAGTTGTACGCCGAGGATCCGAAGTTCGCTCATGCGGTCCGCTCGACCAACCCGCAGATCCACTACAAGCGGCGGATCGTCAAGGCCGCCCTTGGATTCGTGGTGGGCGTGTGCGCGCTGATGGCCGGTCTGGTCATGAACGCGGGCACGGCCACCATCGCGATCAGCGTGACCGGTTTCCTGCTCATGGTCCTGTGCTGCGTGTGGGCGCTGACGAGCTGGAAGCGCATGACCGGAATCGGAGCCGAGGCGGCCTCCGGCACCCGCGAGGGCAAGCCGGAGAAGACCGGGTTCATGGATCGGATGGAAGAACGCTGGCGCCGTCGCACCGAGGGTGAGTGACTCGGGGCGGCACACCGCGCTCTGACGGCTGATCGAGGAATCCGGTCGGGTAGCAGACCGAAGACCGGCCGCCCGGCCGCCGAAGATCAGCGGCGGGGCAGCCGGGGCAGGCGGCCGCCGATGTCCAGCCGGGCGGCGGCCTCCATCAGCCGCGCCGCCGCCGCGCGGAACCCGGTCAGGGCCGACGGCGGCATATAGCGCGCCCGCAGGCGGGCGCGCGTTCCGACCGAGGTCGCGAAGGCCTCGCGCACGGTCCTGACATCGGCGCGCAGCGTCTCGGCGGGCACGGCCGTCCGGGAACGCGAGTAGCGCGCCAGTTCCTCGGCGTGGGCGATCCGCCCCAGCGCCTTGGCGGCGTCCCCCTCCAGTTCCAGCAGGTCGCCCAGCCGCCGCGCGGCCGCGCGCGGCGAGTCGCTGGGCAGCCAGCGCAGCCCGTGGTCCTGCGCGTCGGCGTGCATCTCGCGCCAGGCGGCATGGGCGGCACCGCCCGCCCCGCCTCCGCCGGACGGCCCCGCGCCCCCGGGAGAGCCCCGGTCGCCCGGGCCGCTCCCCGGCGCGATCGCGGCCCACCTGCGCCGCCTCGCCAGCGCACGCGCCACCATCGGCGCCGCGAGCAGGAGGAGCACCAGGACGCCGCCCGACAGCCAGCCGACGGGGAACCCGCCCTCCTTGTCCTCTTCCAGGACGGGGGCCAGCTCGGGCGACTCGTTCTCGGCGCGGTTGCGGCGGCCCGACTGGGCGCCCGGCGTCTGCGAGGCGCCCTCCGACGCCTCGGGGCGCGGGACTTCCTCGCCCGGACGCGGCGTCCCGCTCTCGGACGACCGCTCGCTGTAGGACGGCGTCGTGGCCGTCCCCTGGCCCTGCGCCCCGGCCGGAGTGGGCTCGAACCGCACCCAGCCGGTGCCCTCGAAGTACAGCTCAGGCCAGGCGTGCGCGTCGCGGGACCGGACGACCCAGGTGCCCGACGGGTCGCGCGTCCCGGGGGTGTAGCCCATCGCCACCCGCGCGGGGATGCCGAGGACCCGGGCCAGCAACGCCATCGAGGCCGCGAACTGCTCGCAGTAGCCGCGCTTGCTGTGCTGGAGGAAGTCCACCAGGTCGTTGGGCTGCTTCGGGGCGGGGGCGTCCAGGGAGTAGGTGTAGCCGCCGTCCCGGGTGAACCACTGCTGGAGCTTCACCGCCTTCTCGTGCATGTTCGAGGTGCCCGCGGTGATCTCCTGGGCCATCCGCCGGACCTCGCCGGGCACCGAATCGGGGACGGAGGTGTACTCCCGGGTGATCTCGGTGGTGACCGGGACGCTGGCGCGCAGCTCGGTCTCGGTCGGCTCGGCCTGCGTGCTGGTCACCCGGTACTCGCGGCCGCCGGCCGAGTCGCTCAGCGAGTAGACCTGGAGCGTCGGGCCGTGCATCCGCCAGTCGCCCTTGATCGAGACCAGGCTCGGCGCGTACGGCAGCGGCAGGAACGTCATGCCCTTGACCTGGCGGCGGACCCTGACCTCCGTGCGGACCTCGCGGGTCTGGGCGGTCAGCAGGCCGGGCGGCGCGGGCAGGGCGCCGGCCTCGGAGAGCCGGTCCTTGGAGGTGCTCTTGAGCTGGGTGTAGGTCCAGCGCTCCCCGTCGAACCTGTCGAGCGCGTGCATCCGCAGGTACTCGGGCCGGGGGCTGTCGCTGGTGTAGGTCAGCACGATCGAGTCGTCCCGCCGGGTCAGCTCGCGTTTCAGGCTGACCATCGGGTCGGGGGTGGTGACGGTCTGCGTCCCGCCGCCGCTGCCGCCGCTCCCGGAGCCGAACATCCCCCGGGGCTGGATGCCGGGGATCGCCATGGGGATCAGGACGGCCAGCGCCACGGCCGCCGCCCCGATGCGGCGCCCGCTGGCCGCCAGCGCGCTGGAGTCGGGCCGCGCGCCGGGCGCCCGCTCGCCACTGTCGTCGGACCAGTACCGGGTGAAGACCGCACGTCCCCACCCGCCGACCTGCTCGCGCGCGTCGGTCATGAGCAGGGCCAGGAACCCCAGGGCGCCGACGCCGAACGCGAGCCAGCTGATGCCCTCGTCGCGGACGGCGGCCGGGACGCTGTACATCGCCAGCAGCGGCAGCCCGGCGGGCGCCGCCCGGCGCAGCCGGACCGCCAGCAGGTCGACCACGACGGCCACGACGCCGACCCCGGCGGCGACCATCAGCGAGATCCCGGGCACGAGCGGCACCGGCGCCGCGTACTGGTTGGCCGCGTCCCATCCCTCGCCGACCAGCTCGGCGAGCCGGGCCAGCGACGTCCGGGTGGGGATCACGCCCAGCACGGCCTCTTCCGAGGTGAACGCCACGGTCAGGTAGAGGTGCAGGGCCGCCAGCCCGCCCAGGGCGCTGATCACCGACGGGACGCGGAACCGCCGCACCACCAGCCCGCCGACCGCCACCGAGACCACCGCGCCCACCGCGTGCCAGAACCAGCTCGCCGAGGAGAACAGGGGATACAGCCCGATGGAGCCCGCCAGCGTCGCCAGCGCGGCCATGATGGTCATCTTCACTCTCATGGGGCGCCCCTGGCGAAGTCTTCGGTGGACTGGTCGGCCGTCGCCCAGGCGCGGGCCAGCTCGGCGGCCGACCGGACGACCAGCAGCCGCCAGCCCGCCCCGCGCAGCGTCCGCGCCGCGGTCTCGAACCCGGTGTCCTCGTCCGTCCTGATCAGGATGGCGATGTAGGTGGCCGTGCCGCGGCGGGCCGCGGCGACCTTCCTGGCCTCCTCGGCCTTCAGCGCGCCGAACACCGCGATCACCAGGCCGTCGCCCTCGCGGCCCTGGCCCGAGTTGCCGCGCAGCGCGGCCAGGCCCGGGGTCAGCGAGGGGACGTCGGAGGTGCGCGCGACCGCCAGCACGTCCAGCAGCGTGCCCTCGAACGACACCGAGGGCGCGAGCGTCTCACCGGCGTCGGTGACCAGCCGCAGGCCGATCCCGGCCCGGCCCAGGTGCACGCCGATCGAGGCGGCGATCGAGACCGCCTGCTCGAACGAGGAGGCGGGGCCGTCGCCCCAGTGCGCCGAGCGGCGGGTGTCGAGGAACAGGGTGCCGCTGCTCTGCCAGTGCTGCTCTTCCCTGCGCACCATCAGCTCGCCGCGCCTGGCGGTGGACCTCCAGTGGACGCGCCGCAGGTCGTCGCCGTGGCGGTACTCGCGCGGCGCGACGTCGTCCTCGCCCGCGGTGGAGATCGTCCGGGCGACGCTGTCGCCGCCGCCCGTCCAGGCGCCCATCAGCCGCCCGGACGGCAGCGGGATGATCGCGGGCGTGACCGTGAGCGTGTCGGCCTGGCTGAAGGAGCGGACCAGCTCCACCATCCCGAACGGGTCGGCCAGCCGGACGACCAGCGGGCCGATCCGGTAGCGCCCGCGCACGTCCGAGCGCAGCCGGTAGCTCAGCTCGCGCGCGCCCTCGGGCTCGACGCGGTCGAGCACGAACCTGGCGCGCCCGCCCAGCGTGTAGGGCACCTGGTCCTCGACCATGAGCAGCCCGCTCGGCAGCCGCGACACGTTCTCCAGGCGCAGGTCGACGCGGGTCTCGTGCCCGACGGGCAGCCGCGACGGGTCCAGCCGCCGCGCGCAGGCGAGCCGGTAGCGGGTCCGCGAGACCGCCAGTGTCGACAGCAGGGGGAGCACCAGCACCAGGACCCCGGCGCGCAGCAGGTCGCGCTCGCCCAGGACGAAGGCGCACACGATCGCGGTGGCCCCGGCGGCCACGAAGGACCGCCCGCGGGTGGTCAGGCCGGCGAGCGCTCTTCTCAAGAGGTCACTTCCCGGGGGTCGAGGGGGTCACTTCCTGGGCGAGGGCACCGGAAGCCTGGCGACCAGCTCGCTCACGACGTGCTCGGGACGGCGGCGCTCCACCTGGGCCTCGGCCGTGGGCAGCAGCCGGTGCGCCAGCACCGGGACCGCCAGGTCCTGGAGGTCGTCGGGGAGGACGAAGTCGCGGTCGTCGAGCGCCGCGTACGCGCGGGCCGCCCGGACGAGCTGGAGCGTGGCCCGGGGCGAGGCCCCCAGCCGCAGCTCCGGATGGTTGCGGGTGGCGGTCACCAGGTCGATGGCGTACTGCCTGACCGCGGGCGAGACGTGCTGGCGCCGCACGATGTCGATGAGGTCGCGGACGTCGGCGGCGTGCGCGACGGGGGACAGGCGGTCGAGCGGCGAGGTGTGCCCGTGCACGTCGAGCATCTCCAGCTCGGCCGCCGGATCGGGGTACCCCATCGAGATGCGCGCGGTGAAACGGTCGCGCTGCGCCTCGGGCAGCGGGTACGTGCCCTCCATCTCCACCGGGTTCTGGGTGGAGACGACCATGAAGGGGCGCTCCAGCGGGTAGGTCGTGCCGTCGACGGTGACCTGCCGCTCCTCCATGCACTCCAGCAGCGCCGACTGGGTCTTGGGGGACGCGCGGTTGATCTCGTCGCCGACGACGATGTTCGCGAACACCGGGCCGGGCTTGAACTCGAACTCCCGAAGCTCCTGGTTGTAGGCGCTCACGCCGGTGATGTCGCTCGGCAGGAGGTCGGGGGTGAACTGCACCCGGCGCACCGAGCAGTCGATGGAGCGCGCCAGCGCCTTGGCGAGCATCGTCTTGCCGACGCCGGGGACGTCCTCGATGAGCAGGTGGCCCTCCGCCAGCAGGACGGTGAGCGCGAGCCGCACGGCCGACGGCTTGCCCTCGATGACCGACTCGATCGCGTCCCGGATCTTGTTGGCGACCTGTGCCAGCCCGTCGAGGCCGCGGACCGGGCCGCCGGGTTCAGCCGCGGGGCCGGTCTCCATGTACGACTCGCCGTGCGTGCCTACAGCCACCAACAACCCTCCTCATAGCCTGCCAATGCCTGCCAAAACGACAGTACGTCGTCACGACGTGCCGTCGCGATGTTCATGTGGATCGAGGTGCCCATTGTGCTCCACGTGGCGGGCGGTCAGCGCACGCTCGCCCGCCAAGGATGCCCCACTTCGCTCCCCGAATCGGCGCCCTCGCCTTGACAGCGCTCTTGAAACGGGCGGATCCCGCTGTCGCGGACGGGCGGCACGCGCAGGGGCGTCCCGCGCGCCCCACTCCGCCCCACCCCTTCTGAGCTGGGTCTTTGCGCGCGATTTCGTATTGGACGACAGGTTTTCCTTGTTGACGGTGGGGAAGAGTGGAGTAGAGTGGGGCGCCGTGGGGAGCGGAAGCGCCTCACGCGGCGCGGGGAGGTGGGGCCGGTGTTTCTCGGCACCCATTCACCGCGTCTCGACGACAAGGGACGACTGTTCCTGCCGGCGAAGTACCGCGAGGAGCTGTCGGGGGGATTGGTGATCACGAAGGGCCAGGAACGCTGCCTGTACGTCTTCCCCATGGCGGAGTTCCAGCGCATTACCGAGGCGCTTCGTGCCGCACCGGTCACCGAGAAGGCGGTGCGGGCCTACAGCCGCGTCTTCTTCGCCAGCGCCTCCGACGAGACTCCCGACAAGCAGGGACGTGTCACGATCCCGCCGCCACTGCGCACCTACGCGGGCCTGACGCGCGACTGCACCGTCATCGGAGCCAACACACGCTTGGAAATCTGGGACACGCCGGCCTGGGAGACCTATCTCGAACAGGAAGAACAGGCGTTCTCCGATGTCTCGGAGGAGGTGTTGCCAGGGATTCTCTGAGAGACGACTCGTCGGTCCGATGACCGGCATGGCCCACGTTCGGCCAGGTCTCCAGCCGCTCTCCGAGCCAACTGGCGCAGCTTCCCCGGTGCCAGAGGGCGACCCCCCGCGATTTCGCGGTGAACTTCCTCAACGGGCAGCGGATGGGGACCTGGCCGGGCGAGGCCGCCGGAGGGGGCTACACGGTCCGGCCGACGATGCCACGCAATCCGCGAGCCACCGGTGACAGCGCCGGTGAGGTGGCAGCACGAGGGGGTGAACCATGAACGTGGGCGACCACGCGTCCGGGCCCGGTCACGTACCGGTCATGCTCGACCGCGTTCTGGAACTCCTGGGGCCCGCGCTCCAGGTCACCGGCCGTGCGCCGATCTATCTCGACGGAACCCTGGGCATGGGCGGCCACGCCGAGGCCATGCTCGACGCGCACCCCGGTCTCCGCCTCGTCGGCCTCGACCGCGACACGGTCGCGCTCGAGCGCGCCGGGCGGCGGCTGGCCCGTTTCGGCGACCGCGTGACCCTCGAGCACGCCGTCTACCACGAGCTTCCCTCGGTGCTCGACCGGCTGGGCGTGCCCGCCGTCGACGCCGTCCTGTTCGACCTCGGGGTGTCCTCCCCGCAGCTGGACGAGGCCGACCGCGGCTTCGCCTACGCCCAGGACGCCCCGCTCGACATGCGGATGGACCGCACCCAGACCCTCACGGCGGCCGAGGTGGTCAACGGCTACCCGCCCGCCGAGATCGCGCGGATCCTGCGCGAGTACGGCGAAGAGCGGTTCGCGCAGCGGATCGCCGCCGCCATCGTCCGCGAGCGGGTGGACGAGCCCTTCACCTCGACCCGGCGCCTGGCCGACCTGGTGCGCTCCTCGATCCCGGCCGCGACCCGCCGCACCGGCGGCAACCCGGCCAAGCGCACCTTCCAGGCGCTGCGCATCGAGGTCAACGGCGAGCTCGACAGCTGGCGCCGGGCGCTGCCCGCCGCGCTGGCGGCGCTGCCCGTCGGCGGCCGCATCGCGGTGCTGTCCTACCACTCGCTCGAAGACCGCATCACCAAGCTGGCCCTGGCCGCCCAGACGGCCGACACGACCCCGCCCGACCTGCCCGTCCCGCTGCCCGAGCACCAGCCGAGGTTCCGGCTGCTGACGCGCGGGGCCGAGCTCGCATCGGACGAGGAGACCACGACCAACCCACGGGCGGGATCGGTGCGGATGCGCGCCGCCGAACGGGTGCGGGAGGCGACATGACCACGACGACCAGACGACCGCCGGGCGGCAAGAGCAGGAACCCGGCCCCGAGGGCGCCCGCCAGGCCGTCCAGGCCGGTCGAGAAGCCGCTCGAAAAGAAGGATTCCCCGGCGGCGACGCGCGCCAAGGCGCGCCCCCGTCCGGCCCCGCAGGCCGAATCCCGGCGCCCGGCACCGCCGCGCGCCCCGTTCGTGCTGCTCATCTGCGGGCTGCTCGGCGGCGCGCTGGTCAGCCTGCTGCTGCTGAACACCGTGCTGGCCGAGGACGCCTTCACGCTCACCCGCCTGAAGCAGAACAACCAGCTCCTGGAACAGCAGAGCCAGCAGCTCCACGGCGAGATCGCCCGCGAGGAGTCACCCGAGCGGCTCCAGCAGAAGGCCGAGGCCCAGGGCATGGTGCCGGGCGTCCCGGCCTACATCGACAGCCTCACCGGCAAGACCTACGGAAGCAAGATCAGGCCCGTCCCGCAGGCGGCGGCCGCCGCCGCGGGCGCGGCGGGTGTCGTCGGCATCCCCGGCGCGGTGGTCCCAGGCGACAGTGTTCCCACCGCCCCGGGTGCCGCCGACCCCGAGACGGAGAACGGCACGCCGTGAGGGGAGCGATCCAGTGAGGCCGACACACGCTCGCCCCCACGACCGCCCGACGGCCACCCCGAAGAGCACCGCAAGCCCGCGACGAGGCACGCTGTCGCGCCATGCGGCCGTAGGCCGCCGGGTGGAGGCGACGAGGGCCGCGTCCTCACCGCCCACCCCCGCGGTCGAGCGGAGTGCCGGAGGCCCGCGACCGCGGCGACGGGGCATGCTGTCGCGTGATGCGGCCGTGGTTCGCCAGGTGGAGGGGCTGAGGACCGTGTCTTCACTGCCCGCTCCCGTGGCCGAGGGGAGTGGCGGGAGCCCGCGACCGCGGCGACGGGGCAGGCTGTCGCGTGATGCGGCCGTGGTTCGCCGGGTGGCGGCGGTGAGGGCCGTGTCTTCACCGCCCGCTCCCGCGGTCGAGGGGAGTGGCGGGAGCCCGCGACCGCGGCGACGGGGCAGGACGTTCGCGTCATGTGGTCGTGAGCCTCGGGACGAGGCGGTGAGGGCCGTGTCCTCACCGGGCGGTCGCTTGGCTGAGGGGAGTGGCGGGTGACGGCGCGGCCGGGGCGGGGGCCGGGCGGGCCGCCGCCGGGGCGGCGCCGGGGGCCACAGGGTCCCGGCTCCCGCGGAGCGGGGCGGGACGACAAGAGCGGCCCGGGCGCGGCGCGCGCGTCCGGGCGTCATACGGGGAACCCCTCTGATCGAGGGACACGGTCGCCGGGCGGTTCCTCAGCCCGGCGGCCGACCCGTAGCGGGACGGTGCCGCCGCAGCGGACGGCCGCGGCCAAGCCGCCGCCGGGCACCGCCAAGGGCAGGCCGCCTGGCGGGCGGCCGCGTTCCGGCGGGCCGGGCGGGCCCGGCCGCCGACCGCCCAAGCGCACGCGCGCGCCGTTCCGGCGCCGTGACCCGATCAAGCGGCTCAACGTGGGGCTGCTGGTCGTGGCGTTCGTGCTGTCGCTGTTCGCGGGGCGGCTGGTCCAGCTCCAGACGATCGAGTCGGGCACCTACACCGAGCGGGCGATGACCCAGCGCCTGCGCAAGATCGACCTGCCCGCCGTGCGGGGCGACATCACCGACGCGCAGGGCAAGTTCCTGGCCATGACGATCGAGGCGCGCGGCGTCTTCGCCGACCCCTTCGTGATCAAGCCGGAGAAGCGGCAGCAGATCGTCAACGCCCTCTCGCCGATGCTCGGGCTCGACCCGGCCCATGTCATGAAGGTCATCAGCAGGACGGGCAGCCGCTTCGAGTACCTGGCGCGCGGCGTCCGGCCCGACCAGGCCCGGCTGGTGACCGCGCAGAAGTTCCTGGGCATCGGCGTCCTGCCCGAGTACAAGCGCATGTATCCCAACGACTCGCTGGCCGCGGGCGTGATCGGGTTCGTCAACGCCACGGGCGAGGGCGGGGCGGGCCTCGAACACTCCCAGAACAAGCTGCTGGCCGGGCGCAACGGCTGGCAGCGCGTCGAGATCAGCCCCGAAGGCCAGCACATCCCGATGGGCGAAGACCAGAAGCAGCCCTCGGTCCCGGGACGCGGGCTGCGGCTCACGCTGCTGCGCGACGTGCAGCACAAGGCGCAGCAGGCGATCGAGCACCAGGTCAGGGCGACCGGCGCCCGCAGCGGCAGCGTGGTGGTCATGGACCCGCGCAACGGCCAGTTGCTGGCGATGGCCTCGTCCCCCGGGTACGACCCCAACAACTACGGCAAGGCGGGCCAGGCGCGGTGGGGCAACCCCATCGTCCAGGAGGCGTACGAGCCGGGCAGCACCGGCAAGGTCGTCACGGCCGCCGCGGTGATGGAGAAGGGCGGGGTGCGCCCCGACACGCCGTTCATCGTCCCCGACAAGATCAAGAAATACGACCGGACGTTCAACGACTCGCACCACCACCCCACCCAGCACCTGACGTTCGCGGGAGTGCTGGCCACCTCCAGCAACGTCGGCACGATCATGGCGAGCGAGCGGATCCCGCCCCAGACGCTCTACGACTTCCTGCGCCAGTTCGGGTTCGGCACCAGGACCGGCGTCGGCCTGCCCGCCGAGACGGCCGGGCAGCTCAAGCCCCCGTCCCAGTGGTCGGGCACCGACCGCTACCCGATCGCGTTCGGCCAGACCGTCTCGGTGAACGCCCTGCAGATGGCCAGCGTCTATGCCACGATCGCCAACGGTGGCGTCCGGGTGACCCCGAACCTGATCGCGGGCACCACCGGTGAGAACGACGCGTTCTCGGCGGCGCCCGCGCCCCGGCAGCAGCGCGTGGTCAGCGCCGAGACCGCACGTCAGATCCGCGACATGCTGGAGGGGGTGACCTCCAAGGAGGGCACCGCGCCCAAGGCGAAGATCCCGGGCTACCGGGTGGCGGGCAAGACCGGCACCGCCGAGATCGTCAACCCGAGCTGCGGCTGCTACCAGGGCGGCGGCTTCACCGCCTCGTTCACCGGGTTCGCCCCGGCCGACGACCCCCAGCTGGTCGTCCAGGTCGTCCTCCAGGACCCCAAGAAGGGGAGCCACTATGGTGGCGACGCGGCCGCCCCGGTCTTCAAGGACGTGATGAGCTTCGCCCTGCAGACCCGCAAGATCCCTCCGACGGGCAGCAAACCGCCGATCGTCAAGATCTACGCCCGCGACTGAGCACAGCGAGTACTCTCTCTCGCCGTGAGCTCTGCTTCCGCGCCCCAACCGGCCTCCCAGGCCCGCACCGAAAGAAACGCCATGCGCCCGACGACCAACCCGGCCCGACAACTCTCGGGTCTGGCCCGGTTGCTCGGCGCCGACGCGGGCGGCGTCACCGGATCGGTGACCGGCGTCACCCACGACTCGCGGGCGGTCCTCCCCGGCGACCTGTACGCCGCCCTGCCCGGCACGCGCGCCCACGGCGCCCAGTTCTCCGTCCAGGCGGCCCGCGCGGGCGCCACGGCGATCATGACCGATCCGGCGGGACGCGAGGCGGCCCTGGAGGCGGGCGTCCCGGTCCTGGTGATCGACGACGTCAAGGCCCGGCTCGGCCAGGCGTCCGCGTGGATCTACGGCGACCCCGCACGCGACCTGACGATCATCGGGGTCACCGGGACCAGCGGCAAGACCACCTGCGTCTACCTCCTGGAGGCCGGGCTGCGCGCGGCGGGGATCGAGACCGGGGTGGTCGGCACCGTGGAGATCAGGGTCGGCGACCGGCGCGTCCCCAGCGAGCTGACCACGCCCGAGTCCACCGACCTGCACGCGCTGTTCGCGATGATGCGCGAGCGCGGCGTCGGCGCCGCCGCGATGGAGGTCTCCAGCCACGCCCTGGAGCAGGGCCGCGTCGGCGGCGCCCACTACGACGTGGCGATCTTCACCAACCTCTCGCAGGACCATCTCGACTACCACCCGACGATGGCCGACTACTTCGCCGCCAAGGCCCGGCTGTTCACCCCCGAGTACTCCCGCGTCGGCGTCGTCAACCTCGACGACCACTACGGCCGCGAGCTGCTGGAGGTCGCGACCGTCCCGACGACCACGTTCTCGGCCACCGGCGACCCGGCGGCCGACTGGCGGGCCGAGGACGTCCGGATCGGCGCCGACGGCAGCATCTTCCGCGTGGTCGGCCCCGGCGGCATCGAGGCCGACGCCTCCGTCGCGCTGGCCGGGCCCTTCAACGTCGCCAACGCCCTGTCGGCGATCGTGGCGCTGGTGGAGGCGGGCATCGCGCTGCCCACGGCGGTGCGGGGCGTGGCGTCGCTCACCGGCGTCCCCGGGCGCCTCGAACGCGTCGACGAAGGGCAGGACTTCGTCACCCTCGTCGACTACTCGCACAAGCCCGGCGCCGTCGAGGCGGTGCTGACCGCCCTGCGCCCGGTCACCGAGGGACGCCTGACGGTCGTGCTCGGCTGCGGCGGCGACCGCGACCGGGGCAAGCGCCCGCTCATGGGCGAGGCGGCGGCCCGGCTGGCCGACACGGCGTACTTCACCAACGACAACCCGAGGTCGGAGGATCCGCTGGCGATCCTCGCCGCTATGGTCGAGGGCGGGCGCAAGGTGCCGCAGCCGCACCGCGCGCACATCGTGGTCGAACCCGACCGCGCCGCCGCGATCGAGCTGGCCGTCGGCCGGGCCCGGCGCGGTGACGTCGTGGTCGTCGCGGGCAAGGGACACGAGCAGGGACAGAAGGTCGCCGGCGAGACGTTCCCGTTCGACGACCGCCAGGTCGTCCGGGACGCTCTGCGCCGAACCGGCGCCGCCCCCGCCAGGGAGCGGTCCGCCGGAGGCGACGCCGGTGTGAGAGGGGACGGGACGCAGGCGTGATCCCACTTCCGCTGTCGACGGTCGCGGAGCTCACCAAGGGGACCCTCCACGGGGCGGCCCCAGGCACGATGGTGAGCGGCCCGGTGGTCATCGACTCCCGAGCGGTGCGGCCCGGCGGGCTGTTCGCCGCCTTCCGGGGCGAGAACGTCGACGGGCACGACTACGCCGACGCCGCGCTGGCGGCCGGTGCCGCGGCCGTACTGGCCGAGCGGCCCTCCGGCGGCCCCACGGTCCTCGTCGACGACGTCCAGGAGGCCCTGGGGCTGCTGGCGCGCGGCGTCCTGGCCCGGCTTCCCGACACCGCCGTCGTCGGGATCACCGGCTCGGCCGGCAAGACCTCGACCAAGGACCTCGTCGCCCAGGTGCTGCGGCGCTCCGGGCCCACGGTCGCCACGGCCGGATCGTTCAACAACGAGATCGGCCTGCCGCTGACCGTCCTGCGCGCCGGCGAGGAGACCCGCAGGCTCGTGGTGGAGCTCGGGGCGCGTGGCGTCGGTCACATCGCCTACCTCACCCGCATCGCGCCGCCGCGCGTGGGCGTGGTGCTCAACGTGGGCAGCGCGCACATCGGCGAGTTCGGCAGCCGCGAGATGGTGGCGCGTGCCAAGGGCGAGCTGGTCGAGGCGCTGCCGGCGTCCGGCACGGCGGTCCTGAACGCCGACGACCCCATGGTGCGCGCGATGGCGGCCCGCACCCCGGCCAAGATCGTGCTGTTCGGCCGGGTGCCCGAGGCCACCGTCCGGGCCGAGGACGAATGGCTGGACGAGGCCGGCCGCGCCCGGTTCTCGCTGGTCACGCCCGAGGGCACGGCGCCGGTGTCGCTGCGCCTGCACGGCGCGCACGCGGTCTCCAACGCGCTGGCGGCGGCGGCCGTCGGCCGCGAGCTGGGCATGGACGCCGCCGAGATCGCCGCGGGGCTCTCGGAGGCCGGGCAGGCCAGCCGGTGGCGCATGGAGGTGCGTGAGCGCGCCGACGGCGTCACCGTCGTCAACGACGCCTACAACGCCAACCCCGAGTCGATGCGGGCCGCCATCGACACCCTCGCCCACATGACCCGCGGACGGGCGGCGGCGGGCCGGGCCCCGCGCGCCTTCGCGGTGCTGGGCGAGATGCGCGAGCTGGGTGCGTCTTCCGCCACGGAACATGCCAAGATCGGACAGCATGTCGCGCGGAGCGGGATCGCCGGCCTCGTCGTGGTCGGCCGCGGCGCGGCCGCCATGGCCGAAGGGGCCGGGCAGGTGGGTTCTTGGACGGGAGAGTGCGTACAGGTGGATGACGTCGGCGCGGCCGTGACCGTGCTCAGGGAGCGGCTGAGGCCGCGGGACGTCGTGCTGGTGAAGGCCTCTCGCGTGGTCGGGCTCGAACGCGCCGCCGAGGAGCTCCTGCGGGAGCCGTCCTCGGGCGACGCCGAGGGTGCGGGGGGCGAGCCGGCATGACCAACATCATCATCGCGGCCGGCATCGCCATGGTCTTCGGCATGGTCGGCACGCCGGTGTGGATCCGCATCGTCAACCGGCTCGGCTACGGCCAGATGATCCGCGACGAGGGCCCCGAGGCGCACCTCACCAAGCGCGGCACCCCCACCATGGGCGGGACGGTGTTCATCATCGGCTCGCTCGTGGGCTACGGCGCGGCGCACCTGCTCACCGCCACCGTCCCGACCGTGTCGGGCGTGCTGGTGCTGTTCCTGATGACCGGCCTCGGCCTGGTCGGGTTCGTCGACGACTACATCAAGGTGTTCAAGCAGCGCAGCCTGGGCCTGCGCAGCGGCGCCAAGATGATCGGCATCATCATGGTCGGCGTGGTGTTCGCGGTCGCGTCGCTGAACTTCCCCAACGGGTACCAGGTCACCCCCGCCTACCCGAGCCTGTCGTTCCTGCGCGACTTCGGCCCGACGATCGGCCCGTACCTGTTCGTCGGGTGGGCGCTGATCCTGATCGCGGCGATGTCCAACGGCGTGAACCTCACCGACGGTCTCGACGGCCTGGCCGCCGGTCCGTGCGCCATGGTGCTGGCCGCCTACGTGATCATCGGGAACTGGCAGCTGCGCAACAGCTGCTTCGACAACGGCCTGGCCCAGGGCTGCTACAGCGTCCGCGACCCCCTCGACCTCGCCGTCGTCGCGGCGGCGGTGCTCGGCGGCGTGTTCGGCTTCCTGTGGTGGAACGCCCCTCCCGCCAAGATCTTCATGGGCGACACCGGCTCGCTCGCGCTGGGCGGCGTGCTGGTCGGCCTGGCGATCCTCACCAAGACCCAGTTCCTGCTGGCCATCCTCTGCGGGCTGATCGTGATGATCACCCTCTCGGTGATCATCCAGGTGGGCAGCTTCAAGATCACCAAGGGGCGCAAGCGCGTGTTCAAGATGGCGCCGCTCCAGCACCACTTCGAGCTGTCCGGCTGGGCCGAGACCACGATCGTCGTCCGGTTCTGGCTGATGTCGGCGCTGTGCACCGCCGTCGGCCTCGGCCTGTTCTACCTGGAATGGATGCCCAAGAAGTGACCGCCTGGGAGGGGCTGCCCGTCTGCGTGGCGGGCCTCGGCGTGTCCGGACGGGCGGCCGCGCGCGTCCTGGCCGCGCGCGGCGCGCGCGTCACCGCCGTCGACGCCCGCGACGACGACGCCTGGCGCGGGCACGCCGCCGAACTGGAGGCGCTCGGCGTCACGGTCCGGCTCGGCGACGGCGACACCCTCCCCCCGGGCACCGGCCTGGTCGTGACCTCGCCCGGCTGGCGCCCGGACGCGCCGCTGCTCGTCACGGCCGCCGCCGCGGGCATCGAGGTCGTCGGCGAGGTCGAACTGGCCTGGCGGCTGCGTCCGGCCGGGGCCGCGCCCTGGCTGGCGATCACCGGCACCGACGGCAAGACCACGGTCGTGCGGATGCTGGCCGGGATGCTCACCGCCGCCGGGCACGACGCCCTGGCGGTCGGCAACGTCGGCACCCCGATCGTCGAGGCCGTCCTGGAGAAGCACGACGTGCTGGCCGTGGAGCTGTCGAGCTACCAGCTGCACTGGTCGTCCTCGGTCGTCCCGCGGGCCGCCGCCGTGCTGAACGTGGCGCCCGACCACCTCGACTGGCACGGTTCCATGGACGCCTACGTCGCGGCCAAGGCCAAGATCTTCGCCCCGGGGACGCTGGCGGTCTACAACGTCTGCGACCTCACCTCCCGCACGCTCGCCGAGCGCTGCGAGCGCCGCGCGGGCTTCACGCTCGACGTCCCGGCGCCCGGGCAGCTCGGCGTGGTCGAGGAGCTGCTGGTCGACCGCGCCTTCACCGCCGACCCCACGCGCGAGGCCGCCGAGCTGGCGAGCCTGGGCGACGTGCGTCCCTTCGCGCCCCACAACGTGGCCAACGCGCTGGCGGCGGCGGCGCTGGCGCGCTCGTTCGGCGTGCCGCCCGAGGCCGTCCGCGCGGGCCTGCGCTCGTTCGTCCCCGACCCGCACCGCATCCAGCACGTCGCCGACGTCGCCGGCGTCGCCTACATCAACGACTCCAAGGCCACCCAGCCGCACGCCGCGGCGGCCTCCCTGGCCGCCTACGACCCGATCGTGTGGATCGCCGGGGGCCTGCTCAAGGGCCTGGACGTCGACGACCTGGTGAAAACCTGTGCCGGACGACTGCGCGGCGTCGTCCTGCTGGGCCGCGACCGGGAACGAATCGCGGCGGCACTCGCGCGACACGCGCCCGATGTGCCCGTTGTCGACGTCCCCGACACCGACACTGGGGCGATGGACCGCGTCGTGATGCAAGCCTCCTCCCTGGCCCGCCCGGGCGACACCGTTCTCCTGGCCCCCGTAGGA
This sequence comes from Spirillospora sp. CA-294931, assembly GCF_050946795.1. Lineage (GTDB taxonomy): Bacteria > Actinomycetota > Actinomycetes > Streptosporangiales > Streptosporangiaceae > Spirillospora. Next base: position 5,760,761 of record NZ_CP192006.1, on the reverse strand, counting down.
GCCTCCTTCGACATGTTCGCCGACTACCCGGCCCGCGGCGACGCCTTCATCGCCGCCGTCCGCCGCCTCGCCGAATCGAGGTAGACGGCGGTGAGCCGTCGAGCGGAGGCGAGGTCATGAGCGCGACTTCGGTCGAAGAGGATGAGGGGCGCGGTGGGGCGCGGCAGCAGGTGGCGGCGGCCGTGGGGCTGCTGGACCGGCCGCTGACCTCGTACTACCTGGTTCTGGGCTGTTCGGTGATGCTGCTGGCGCTGGGGCTGACGATGGTGCTGTCGGCGTCCAGCGTGACCCAGTTGCAGCGGACCGGCTCGGCCTACACGCTGTTCCAGAAGCAGGCCATGTGGATCGCGATCGGGCTGCCCGGGATGTGGCTCGGGGCGCGGATGCCGGTCAAGGCGTTCCGGACGCTGGCCTACCCGCTGCTGCTGCTGTCGATCGTCGCGCTGGTGATGGTGCTGGTCCCCGGGCTCGGGCACAGCGCGGGCGGCGCCACGCGGTGGATCAACCTTGGCCCGTTCCAGATCCAACCGTCCGAACCGGCCAAGCTCGGCCTGGTGCTCTGGGGGGCCGACATGCTGGCGCGCAAGGAGCGCCTGGGCCAGCTCACCGAGTGGCGGCCGCTGCTCGTCCCGCTGATGCCCGGCGCGGGCCTGCTGGTGCTGCTGGTCATGCTGGGCAACGACCTGGGCACCACGCTCGTGCTGCTGACGATCTTCCTGGCCCTGCTTTGGGTGGTGGGGGCGCCCGCGCGGCTGTTCATCGGCATCCTCGGGCTGGTCTGCCTGGTGGTGTCGATCCTGATCGTCGTCGAGCCGTACCGGATGGACCGGCTGACCGGCTTCCTCGACCCGTCCGGCAACGAGCTCGGCAAGAACTACCAGGGCACCCAGGGGCTCTACGCGATCGCCACCGGGGGGTGGGTCGGCACGGGCCTGGGGGAGGGGAGGGCCAAGTGGGACTTCCTCCCGCACGCCGAGACCGACTTCATCTTCGCGATCGTGGGCGAGGAGTTCGGCCTGGTCGGGACGCTGGTGGTGCTGAGCCTGTTCGGCCTGCTCGCCTACGCGGGCCTGCGCATCGCCCGCCGGGTCAAGGACCCCTTCACCCGCCTCGCCGCCGCCGGGACGACCGCGTGGCTCGTGGTGCAGGCGGTGGTGAACATCGGTGCCGTGATCGGTGTGTTCCCCATCACGGGTATCCCGCTGCCACTTGTCTCCTATGGTGGTTCCGCCCTGATCCCGACCTTGCTGGCGCTCGGAATGCTCCTGGCGTTCGCGAAACGGGAACCGGGGGCAAGACAGGCGCTGGCCGCACGGGGTCCCGGACCGGTCCCAAGGGCCCTAAGCTGGCTGGGCCTGGCACGGCGCTGAGAATCCCCGCACGGGATGCCCCCGAGGGGAGACCTCCGCGGGGGACCCCCCACGACGAACACGCTGAGGAGATGTCACCGAGCATGAGGGTTGTCCTGGCCGGCGGCGGCACCGCCGGACACATCGAGCCCGCGCTTGCCCTCGCCGACGCACTGCGGCGCACCGATCCCAACGTGGGGATCACCTGCCTGGGCACCGAGCGGGGCCTGGAGACCCGCCTGGTCCCGGCCCGGGGCTACGAGCTCGCGCTGATCCCGCCGGTGCCGTTGCCGCGCACGCTCACCCCGCAGCTGCTGACCGTCCCCGGCCGGCTGCGCGGGGCGATCAACGCGGCGGCCGGCGTGCTCGACCAGGCGCAGGCGGACGTCCTGGTCGGCTTCGGCGGCTATGTCGCCACGCCCGGCTACCTGGCGGCGCGCAAGCGCAAGGTCCCGATCATCGTCCACGAGGCCAACCCCAAGCCGGGGCTGGCCAACAAGCTCGGCGCCCGCTTCACCGAGCACGTCGCGGTCTCCCACACCGACTCGCCGCTGCCCAACGCCAAGTTCGTCGGCATCCCCCTGCGCCGCGAGATCGCCTCCCTCGACAGGCTGGCGATGGGCGACAAGGCCCGCTCCTACTTCGGGCTGCTGCCCGACCTGCCCACCCTGCTGATCTTCGGCGGCTCGCAGGGCGCGCGCTCGCTCAACCGGGCGGCCGTGGCCGCGGCCCCCGCGTTCCGCCAGGCGGGCATCCAGGTGCTGCACATCGTCGGGCCCAAGAACACCGAGGAGCCCGAGCCCGCCGACGGGCCGCAGTACGTGACGATCCCGTACTGTGACCGCATGGACCTGGCCTACGCCGCGGCTGACATGGCCATGTGCCGGGCGGGGGCGATGACCTGCGCCGAGCTGGCGGCGGTGGCGCTTCCGGCGGTGTACGTCCCGCTCCCGATCGGCAACGGGGAGCAGCGCCTCAACGCCGAGCCGATCGTCGCGGCGGGCGGGGGCCTGCTGGTCGACGACGCCGAGCTGGCCCCGGAGTGGATCGCGCAGAACCTGATCCCGGTGCTGGGCGACCCCGGCCGCGTCGCGCAGATGTCCGAGGCGGCCGGACGGATGGGACGCAGGGACGCCGACGTCACGCTGGCGCAGATGGTGTACGACGTGGTCCGCGCTCACCAGCGCTGAGCCAGGCGCGGCGCGGGCACGATGGGGAACGAGGGGACAGCGAGCGACCGATGAGCCTGATCAGACCCGAAGAGGTCGTCTCGGCCGGCGAGCTGGGCGGCGTCCACTTCATCGCGATCGGCGGCGCCGGCATGTCCGGCATCGCCCGCATCATGCTGGGCCGCGGCATCGCCGTCTCCGGCAGCGACGCCCGCGACTCCGAGCTGCTGGAGCAGCTCGCCGGCCTGGGCGCCAAGGTCTTCGTCGGGCACTCCGCCGACCATCTCGGCGGCGCCGACACCGTCGTGGTGTCCACCGCGATCCGCGAGGGCAACCCCGAGCTGGTCGCGGCGCGCGAGCGGGGGCTGCGGGTCCTGCACCGCTCGGCCGCGCTGGCCTCGCTGATGGTGGGCCGCCGCGCGGTGGCCGTCGCGGGCACCCACGGCAAGACGACGACGACCTCGATGCTGACCGTGGCGCTCCAGCACGCGGGCGCCGACCCCTCGTACTGCATCGGCGGCCAGCTGGTCACCACCGGCCTGGGCGCCGACGAGGGCAAGGGCGACGTCTTCGTCGCCGAGGCCGACGAGAGCGACGGATCGTTCCTGATGTACTCGCCGCACATCGCGGTGATCACCAATGTCGAGGCCGACCACCTCGACAACTACGGCGGCTTCGAGAAGGTGAAGGAGAACTTCGCCCTGTTCGTCGACCGGGTCGAGCCCGGCGGGACGCTGGTCGCCGGGGCCGACGACCCGGTCGCGATGGAGCTGGCCGAGCGCGCGCGCGAGCGCGGCCTGAACGTCCTTACCTATGGCGAGGCTCCGGGCGCCGATCTGCGCGTCACCGGGTTCACCCCGCGTGGCCTGGGCTCCCGGTTCGAGATCGAGGGCGTGGGCGAGGTCGCGCTCAGCGTGCCCGGACGCCACAACGCGCTGAACGCGGCGGCCGTGGTCGCCGTCGCCCGGGCGCTGGACTGCGATCTCGGCGCGGTCCGCGAGGGGCTGACCGCCTTCCGCGGGGCGATGCGCCGCCTGGAGCCCAAGGGCACGGCGGCCGGTGTCGAGGTCTTCGACAGCTACGCCCACCACCCGACCGAGGTCACCGCCGACCTGTCGGCCACCCGCGACTACCTCGACCAGACCCGCGAGGGCCGCATCGTCGCGGTGTTCCAGCCGCACCTGTACAGCCGCACCCGCTTCTTCGCCGCCGAGTTCGGCCAGGCGCTGGCCCTGGCCGACGTCGCGGTGGTCCTCGACGTTTACGGGGCGCGCGAAGACCCCGAACCCGGCGTCACCGGCGCGCTGATCGCCGACGCCGTGCCCGGCGGGGTCGAGACCGTCTACGTCCCGGTGTGGGACGACGTCGTCGCGGCGGTCGCGGCGCTGGCGCGTCCGGGCGACGTGGTCATCACCCTGGGCGCGGGCGACGTCACCCGGCTCGGCCCCATGATCCTTGAGAGCCTGTCCGCCGGCTCCTGAGGGTCCGGCGGCGCTATCGGACGTTCATTCGGGCGTCGCCGGGCGTGGGGGACGCGGTTCGCGCGGGATCGGTGCCATGGTGGTGTCATGACCGAGGCGCGAACGGACCGGCGGACGGTCGGCGAGCCCGGGCGGGACGCGGAGGACACGGCATCGGACGAGAACGGCCCTTCCCCGAAAACGGGACGCGGCGCCAACCGGTGGAAGGTGGCGTTCGTCACCCTTCTCGTGGTGGGCGTGCTGGGCGCGACCACCTGGGTGCTGCTCGGCTCGCGGCTGCTGGTCGTCCGGCAGGTCGAGGTCACCGGGACGCAACTGGCGCCGCGCGACCGGATCGTGGCGGCGGCGGGCATCAGGCTCGGACTCCCGATGGTGCGGCTCGGCACCGGCTCGGTGCGCGACCGGGTGGAGAAGCTGCGCGAGGTCGAGTCGGCCAAGGTCGAGCGCCGGTGGCCCGCGACCGTGCGGATCGTGGTCCGCGAGCGGGTGCCACTGGTGGCCGTCGAGCGCGCGGGCCGGTTCTACCAGCTCGACAGGTTCGGGGTCGCGGCGACCGACACCCCGGCGCGGCCGCCGCGGCTGCCGGTGCTGACGGCGGCGGCGCCCGGGCCGTCCGATCCGGCGACGCTGGCGGCGCTGAAGGTGGTCGGCGCCCTGCCCGACCGGCTGGGACGGCGGGTGACCGGCGTCGAGGCGGCCGGGCCCGAGGCGGTGACGCTGCGGCTCTCCGGCGAGCTGACCGTCGTCTGGGGCGCGCCGGAGCGCGCGGACGAGAAGATCAGGCTGGTCGACGCCCTGCGCAAGTCGGCCGCCGGGCGCGCGGTGCGGACCATCGACGTCAGCTCTCCCGACGTGGCCATGACCCAGTGAGAGCCGATCGGGGGGCCAGGTCCGCCTCGGTGCGTGTGTCGCGGGGATTCCGGCCGCCGGATGGGGCACGCTGGACGGACCGGGCCCGCGCCGGGCGGTCCGGGTCAAGGGCGGGAAAGGAGGGACGTCGGTGACGGCAGATGTGGCGATGTCCTTCGCTAACCAGGGCAACTGGTGCTCACTGCGACACGCCGGTGCACTCGGAGCGAGGTTAGTTGACCCTGGCGGTAAGCCCGCCCTACTGTCCGTATCAGCCTTCAGGTTGACATAACTGTAAGCCTCAAGTTGAAGGTGAGGGTTGGGAGGCGCTCGCGCCAAACGACCCGAGAGGGTTTGAAGGCGCACGCGCCGAACGGCCCGAAAGGGTTGGGGCGCGCGCCGTCCGGCCCGAACCGGCAGTACATAGGCAAGACAATGGTCCAGAACATCGCGGCGGCATCGGGTGAGAGCCCGGCGCGGCCGGTCGGATTGAGCGAGCGGAAAGGCCCCTCGTCGTGGCAGCACCGCAGAACTACCTCGCGGTCATCAAAGTCGTCGGCATCGGCGGCGGCGGCGTCAACGCCGTCAACCGGATGATCGAGGAGGGACTCAAGGGCGTCGAGTTCATTGCGATCAACACGGACGCCCAGGCGCTGCTGATGAGTGACGCCGACGTGAAGCTCGACGTGGGCCGCGAGCTCACGCGCGGGCTCGGAGCCGGGGCCAACCCGGACGTCGGGCGCAAGGCGGCCGAAGATCACCGGGAGGAGATCGAGGAGGTCCTCAAGGGCGCGGACATGGTGTTCGTGACCGCTGGGGAGGGCGGCGGCACCGGCACCGGCGGCGCGCCCGTCGTGGCCAACATCGCACGGTCGCTGGGCGCGCTCACGATCGGCGTGGTCACCCGCCCCTTCAGCTTCGAGGGCAAGCGCCGCGCCATGCAGGCCGAGGCCGGCATCGAGACGCTGCGCGACGAGGTCGACACCCTCATCGTCATCCCCAACGACCGGTTGCTGTCGATCTCCGACCGGCAGGTCAGCGTGCTGGACGCCTTCAAGGCGGCCGACCAGGTGCTCCTGTCCGGTGTCCAGGGCATCACCGACCTGATCACCACCCCGGGCCTGATCAACCTCGACTTCGCCGACGTGAAGTCGGTCATGTCCGGCGCCGGGTCCGCCCTCATGGGCATCGGCTCGGCCCGCGGCGACGACCGCAGCGTGGCCGCCGCCGAGATGGCGATCTCCAGCCCGCTGCTGGAGGCCAGCATCGACGGCGCCCACGGGGTGCTGCTGTCGATCTCGGGCGGGTCCGATCTCGGCCTGTTCGAGATCAACGAGGCCGCGCAGCTGGTCTCCAACGCGGCGGCACCCGACGCCAACATCATCTTCGGCGCGGTCATCGACGACGCCCTCGGGGACGAGGTCCGTGTGACGGTGATCGCGGCGGGTTTTGACGAGGGCCGTCCCACAAAGCCGGCCCCAGAACCAGAGACCAAGCGCATCCCGCCGCCGCCCCGGCCCACGCCGCCTCCGCCCGCGCCCCCGGCTGCGCCCGCCAACCCGATCCCGAGCCGGGTCGGGCGCACCGAGCCCGCGCACCAGTCGGTCGCGCAGGCCGCCGCCGCGCCCGCGCCGCAGCGTCCCGCGCCCGAGCGGCCGCAGCCGCCCGCGCGCGAGACCGCCGCCGAGGCCCCCGCCAACGCCCGCGAGGAGCCTCCGGCGGCGCCGCCGCCCGCGCGTCCCGAGCCCGTCGCCCAGGCCGCCGCCCCGCAGCCCGAGCCCGAGCCGGAACCCGCGCCCAAGGCGCCCGCGCCGCGTCCCGCCGAGACCCCCGCGACCCGCGTCCACGCCGGTGAGTCCGAGAGCGGCTCGGCCGCCACCGGACCGCGCCGCCGCCCGGTCGTGTTCGACGAGGACGACGATCTCGACGTCCCCGACTTCCTCAAGTGATCACGAGCGTCGCCCTGGGTGACGGCGTGGGCGCCGCGTTCACCGGCCGGGCCGGAGGCGTGAGCGCCGCTCCGTACGAGCAGCTCAACCTGGGCGGCGCCGTCGGCGACGATGCCGCCGCCGTGCTGGCCAACCGGCGACGGGTCGCCGCGGCGCTCGGCGTCGCCCCCGGGCGGACCGTCTGGATGCGCCAGGTCCACGGCGCCGACGTCGCCCATGTGACCGCCCCCGGTGAACCCCTCCCCGATGTCGACGCGATCGTCACCACCGAGCCGGGCGTCGCCTTGGCCGTGCTCGTCGCCGACTGCGCCCCCGTCCTGCTCGCCGACCCCGTCGCGGGCGTCGTCGGGGCCGCCCATTCCGGACGCCCCGGAACCGCCGCCGGAGTCGTCCCGGCTCTGGTGAAGGCCATGATCGGGCACGGCGCCGACCCCGCGCGGATCTCCGCCGCCATCGGCCCCGCTGCCTGCGGCGCGTGCTACGAGGTCCCGGCCGCCATGCGCGACGAGGTCGCCGCGGTCGTCCCCGCCGCCCACTCCACCACCCGTCAGGGCACCCCCGGCCTCGACATCCGCGCGGGCATCGCCGCCCAGCTCGCCGCCGAGGGCGTGACTTCCGTCCACCAGGACCCCCGATGCACTCTCGAAACCCCCTCCCTCTTCTCCTACCGCCGCGACGGCCGCACGGGCCGCTTCGCCGGCTTCGTCTGGCTCCGCCCCAAGCCGACTCCATGACCAGGACCACACCCCACGCCCCGATCTCGCGTCCGGCCGGCCGAGGAGGGTCGCCGCCCAGACCGCGCGGCGACGAAGGCCGCGGCGCGCCGGGCCTCGACCAGACCGCCCGGAGTGCCGCGTGCTCGCGTCCGGTCGGACCGGGAGCCGCATGCCGGCCGGCGCGTTCGGCCCTGGCCCCGTCGCCCGGGGGCGCCGCAAGCTCGCGTCCGGTGGGGCGAGGCGAGCTACGAGGTGGCGGGCACATGCTCGCGCGGGTGGGGGTGCGGGCGTGAGTGCTGAGCGGCTGGAGGAGCTGGCGGCCAATCTCGCGGACGTCCGCAAGCGGATCGAGGCGGCCTGCCGGGCAGCCGGGCGTGGAGTGGACGAGGTCGCGCTGGTGGCGGTGACCAAGACGTTCCCCGCCTCGGACGTGCGGCTGCTGGCCGAGCTCGGGCTCACCGACGTGGCCGAGAACCGTGACCAAGAGGCGCGGCCCAAGGCGGCCGAGTGCGAGGGGCTGCCGTTGTCCTGGCATTTCGTCGGGCAGTTGCAGACCAACAAGGCGCGTTCGGTGGCCGCCTACGCCGATGTCGTCGAGTCCGTCGACCGTCCGCGCCTGGCCGACGCCCTGTCCGCGGCGGCCGTCCGGGCCGGGCGGACGCTGCGGTGCCTGGTCCAGGTCTCGCTGGACGAGGAGGAGGGCCGGGGCGGCGCCGCGCCCGCGTCGGTGCCGGAGCTCGCCGGGCGCATCGCGGCGGCCGAGGGGCTGACGCTGGGCGGGGTGATGGCCGTCGCTCCGCTGGGCGACGACCCGGCCGAGGCGTTCGCGCGGCTCGCGGCGGTGGCAAATGAGGTGCGGGCCCTCTACCCCGATGCCACCATGGTGTCCGCGGGGATGAGCGGTGACCTGGAGCAGGCCATAGCGTGTGGCGCGACACACGTGCGGGTCGGTACGGCGTTGCTCGGAGGCAGACGGGCAATCGTCAGGTAATGTCCCCCCAGTGATACCTGCCAAAACGGCAGGCCACTGAGACAGTAGTCCGACGGCGGTGCCCAGGCGGCAGGTGCCGCGGCCACAGGACGACGGAGGGGCATATGGCCAGCGCGATGCGCAAGATGGCGGTCTACCTCGGCCTTGTGGAGGACGACCGTTACGACGAGAAGTACGACAAGTACTACGACGACGAGTACGGCGTCTACGACGACGAGACCGAGGGTGGTCAGGGTCGTCGGCGCGACGACGAGTCCGGCGGTCAGCTTACCCGAGCCGAAGAGACCGCGGACCGCGATCGCGATCATCACGCCGCGCCCACCGCCGAACGACGTTCCGTGGCGCTCTACGAGTCCGGTACCACCGACCTCGCTCGTATCACTACGCTGCATCCCAGGACCTACAACGAGGCGCGCACCATCGGGGAGCACTTCCGCGAGGGCACGCCCGTGATCATGAACCTGACCGAGATGGTCGACAGTGACGCCAAACGTCTGGTCGATTTCGCGGCAGGTCTCGTATTCGGCCTGCATGGGAGCATCGAGCGTGTTACGAACAAGGTGTTCCTCCTGTCGCCCGCCAACGTCGAGGTGACGGCGGAGGACAAAGCCCGGATGGCCGAGCGAGGGTTCTTCAACCAGAGTTGACAGCCAGATGCGAGAGTGCCCGTGAGTCCCGTTGGTGATGTTCTGAGCTTCGTGCTCTACCTCTTCCTCCTCCTGCTGATCGGGAGGATGATTCTGGAGCTCCTCCAGAGTTTCGCCCGCGAGTGGCGCCCCAAGGGCGTCCTCCTGGTGATCGCGGAGGTGATCTACACCATCACCGATCCGCCACTGAAACTCCTGAGACGTTTCATCCCGCCCCTCCGGCTGGGTAACGTGGTGGCACTGGACCTCAGCTTCCTCGCCCTCTTCCTCACGGTCTCGGTCTTGATCATCTTCGTGTCGGGGCTCTGATCGGATACCGTCCTCTGGGACAGACTCCAAGCGCGCCAAGGAGACGAACATGCCGCTCACACCCGCGGATGTGCGGAACAAGCAGTTCAGCACCACCAGGCTGAGGCCGGGGTACGACGAGGAGGAGGTGGACGCCTTCCTCGACGAGGTCGAGGCCGAGCTCGACCGCCTCATCCAGGAGAACGAGGAGCTGCGGGCCAAGCTCGCCGAGTGCCTGCGCGGCAAGGTCCCGGCGATGGCCGCCCCGATCGTCGAGCCCAAGCCCGACGTGGCCAAGATCCCCGAGCCGCCCCGTCCCGAGCCGCAGCCCCAGCCCGAGCCGGAGCCCGCGCTGGGCGGCCTCAGCATGTCCTCCCCCTCGGGCGAGGACAACATGGACACCGCGGCGCGCGTGCTGGCGCTGGCGCAGCAGACCGCCGACCAGGCGATCGCCGACGCCCGCCGCGAGGCCGACGAGACCCTCGGCCGCGCGCGCCGGGAGGCCGAGGAGATCCTCGGCAAGGCCCGCCGCCAGGCCGACCAGATCGTCAGCGAGGCCCGCTCGCGCGCCGAGGCCCTCGACCGCGACGCCCAGGAGCGGCACCGCCAGGTCATGGGCTCCCTCGTGCAGCAGCGCGAGGAGCTCGAGCGCGAGGTCGACAACCTGCGCGCCTTCGAGCGCGAGTACCGCAGCCGCCTGAAGGTCTACCTCGAAGGCCAGCTGCGCGACCTCGAGGCCGGCAGCACCGAGACCGGCGCGTTCCCCACCGCTCCGGCGGGCGCGGGCCAGACCGGTCCCCAGCCGACGGTCCAGCACAACGACAACCGCAACGGCACCGGCGCCAACCCCACCGGTCCCGCGCCCTTCCCGCCCCCCGGCGAGGCGCAGCCCGTCCAGCAGGTTCAGCACTCGGCGACCGGCGCCTTCCACTCCGGCGGCGACAACCCGCCGCACGAGAGGCGCTGAGCGAGGCCCCGCAGGCGATAGTGTCTTCCCGATCGCCGCGCCGAGGATGGCATCGCCGCCATCCCGGCGGCGTTTCGGACTGTCGGCGGTGGGTAACCGGGCCTGGACGGCCTGGGGCGCACAGCGTGTAGAGGGGGAGAGACCCTGTGATCATCCTGAGTGGCGTCCTCGTGGTGGTGGCCATCGCGCTGCTGGTGGCGGGGATCGTCGCCGGCAACGGCGACAGCGCCCAGGTGCTCGGCCTTGACGCGCTGGTCGTGATCTACATTTCGATCGGCGTGAGCATCGTGTCGGCCCTCTGTCTGGCCCTCGGGGTGTTCATCCGGCGCAAGGAACTCTTCGGAGCCAGGGCGGTGCCCGCGGCACAGCCCAAGAAGAGCAAGAAGGACAAGGGCAAGAAGGCCGGCGCGCCTTCGCCCGCCGACCGCGGCAAGGGCGGCAAGGAAGCCGTCCCCGCGACCACGACCGCCGACGACGAGGTGGAGCTCCCGGCCCAGCCGGTGAACGTCCCCGACGAGGCTCTCGTCCATGTCGTGCGCGGCCGCAAGCGCTACCACCTCGACACCTGCCGGCAGCTCGCCGGACGCGACGTCGAGGAGCTGACCTACGCCGAGGCCAAGGAAGAGGGCTTCAGCCCCTGCACGGCCTGCATGCCCGACACCGCGCTCGCCGCGCGTGCCGCGGTCACGGTCCCGGCCGCCGCCAAGAACGAGGCCGCGCCGACCGTCCCGCACGCGCCCGTCGGCCTGAGCAAGGGGTCCGAGGCCACGACCGCCGAGCTTCCCGCGACGCCGCCCGCGACCCGCGACGACATCCCCTCGGTCGCGCCCGAGGAGTCGCCCGCCCCGGCCCCGGCTCCGCCGCCCTCGGCCTGGGGTGCTCCCCGCCCGGCCGACCGCACGGTGACCGACCTCCCCGCCGAGCCCACCGAGCCGCTCGCGGCTCCCGAGCCCGAGCCCGAGGTCCACAGCGCCGAGGCCAAGCTCCCCGAGCCCGCCCCCGCCCCGCTCCCGCTGGAGTCCGACCCGGGGGACACGGCCGGGGAAGGCGAAGACGAGGGCCCCCAGGTGCGCATCCTCAGCGGCACCAAGCGCTACCACCGCACCGACTGCGCCCTCATCGAGGACATCGGCGACGAGGCCGACGACCTGGAGGCGCTCTCCCGGGCCCAGGCCAAGGCACGCGGCTGCACCCCCTGCCTGGTCTGCCAGCCTGACAGCATGTAAAGAAACCCCGGCCCACCTACGCTCGCCTGGCGGCTCGCTTCGGTGACCGTGATTGTGCGATTGCTGCATCGCTTCGCGATCTCGCCGGGGAAGCTTCGCCTTCGGCTTGCTTCCCCGCTCATTAACGCAATCGCGCGCGGGGTCGAGGTCGTCGGTGGGTGAGGCCGCCGTCGCGGTCAGGCGCCGTGGCGGCGGCGGGACTGGCGGAGTTCGCGGAGGCGGTCGCGGCGCTCGTCGTGGAAGCGGCGGTGCACCTCGCGGCGCTCCTGGTGCAGGGCGCGGCGGGCCTCGCGCCGGTCGGCGCGGGTGGTGCCGGGGTCGGCGCGCTTGACGTCGACGCCGCCCATCAGGGCCAGGCCGGTGAGGCGGATGACGGGGCCGTCGAGGTCGAAGGCGCCGTCGTCCTCGGGCAGCTGGACGCCGCCCATCACGCAGGTGACCGAGTTCACCACCCGCACGCCCCGCGGGACGGTCATCTCGACGCCGCCCATCACGCAGGTGATGGTGACGGTGACCTCGCGCTGGGACAGCACGGCCTGGCGGAAGTCCAGTTCGACGCCGCCCATCAGGCAGGTGATCGTGGTCGTCGGCTCGACCAGCCAGCGGCCCTTGCGCTCGGCGCCCGACATGATCGCCACCAGGTTCGTGGACTGCGCGACCGGTGCGGGCAGATCGTCCCGGAGTTCCTCCTTGCGCAGCTGGACGCGTTCGCCGTCCGGCGTGGAGGCGCCGGGGAGGTCCGCCAGGACGGGGGCGAGGTCGGCGTAGGTCTTGGCCGCGTAGACGGCGTCGATGCGCTCGGAATGCTCCTCGGGCGAGATGCGGCCCTCCGTGAGGGCCTCGCGGAGCAGGTCGGCGACGCGGTCGCGGTCGGCGTCCGAGGCGCGCATGGCGCCGGGCGGGACCGGCTCGGGGGAGGGCTCAGGCGCGTTCACGAGACACATCATCGCAAACGCGATGTGTCTCGACAAACGTTCTCGCCGGAAGTTCACCGGACGGGGACGGCGCGCGGCCGTCCCCGTCCCGTGTGCGCGTCCTATGCCTTGCGGAGCCAGAAGGTCAGGCCGAGCTCGTCGTCCTGCCGGGCCTGGACGTCCTCGGCCGGACGGCCCTCGGTGACCGTCGCGGCCAGCACCTCGTCGGCGACCTCCTGGGTGTGCGCGCGCAGCGCCTCCCCGAGGTCGTCGCCGGCGGCCCGCCACCACAGCTCGATCCGGTCGGTGACGTCCAGACCGGCGGACTTGCGGGCGTCCTGGACGAGCCTGACCGCCTCGCGGACCAGCCCCGCGCGCCGCAGCTCTGGCGTCACCGTCAGGTCGAGGGCGACGGTCTCGCCGCCCCCGCTCTCGACCGCCCAGCCGCTGCGCGGCCGCTCGGTGACGATCACGTCGTCCGGGCCCAGCGGCACCGCGCCCAGCCCGTCGGCCTCGACGGTGACCGAGCCCTCGGCGCGCAGGGCCGCGACCAGCGCGGCCGGGTCGGCGGCCGTGACGGCCTTGGCGACCTTCGGGGTGTCCTTGGCGTAGCGCTTGCCCAGCTCGCGGAAGTTGGGCTTGACCTCGTACTCGACCAGGTCGCCGCCGATCGAGGACAGCTCCTCGAACCCGACGACGTTGAGCTCCTCGGAGATCTGGGCGCGCAGCTCCTCGGGCAGCGCCGCCCAGCCCGGCGCGCCGACCAGCGCCCGGCCCAGCGGCTGCCGGGTGCGGACGCCGCTGGCCGCGCGGGCCGAGCGGCCGAGCTCCACCAGGCGGCGCACGAGCGCCATCCGGGCGGTCAGCGTCGGGTCCAGCAGGTCCTCGCGCAGGACCGGCCAGTCGGCCAGGTGCACCGACTCGGGGCTGCCGGGCTCGCGGATGACGTCCCACACCGCGTCGGTGATGAACGGCACCATCGGCGCCATGAGGCGGGTGAGGGTCTCCAGGCACTCGTAGAGCGTGGCGAAGGCCGAGGCGCCCGCCGGGGTCGACGGGCCCTCCCAGAACCGGCGCCGCGAGCGCCGCACGTACCAGTTGGACAGGTCGTCGACGAACTCGGCGAGCCGCCGCCCGGCGCCCGCGGTGTCGAACCGCTCCAGCGCGTGGTCGACCTCGCGGACGGTGCGGTGCAGCTCGGCCAGCGCCCAGCGGTCGATCAGCGGCCGGTCCGCCGGCTCGGGGGCCTCCGCGCGCTGGTCGGGCGTCCACGCCCGGCCCTGCGCCGCCGCGGCGTTGGCGTACAGGACGAAGAACGACGCGGTGTTCCAGTAGGTGAGCAGGACCTTGCGGACGATCTCCTCAAGCGCGTTGTGCCCGATGCGGCGGGCGGCCCAGGGCAGGCCCCCGGCCGCCATGTACCAGCGCAGGGCGTCGGCGCCGTGCTGGTCCATCAGCGGGATCGGCTTGAGCACGTTGCCCAGGTGCTTGCTCATCTTGCGCCCGTCCTCGGCCAGGATCAGGCCGAGGCAGACGACGTTCTCGTAGGACGACCGGTCGAAGACCAGCGTGCCGACGGCCATGAGCGAGTAGAACCAGCCGCGGGTCTGGTCCTGCGCCTCGCAGATGTACTGGGCCGGGTAGGACGCCTCGAAGACCTCCTTGTTGCGGTGGGGCGCGCCCCACTGCGCGAAGGGCATCGAGCCGGAGTCGTACCAGGCGTCGATCACGTCCGGCACGCGCCGGGCCTCACCGCCGCACCTACCGTTTGCCGCGTCTCCGACACGAGCAGGGCAGGGCAGTGTGACGTCGTCCACGTAGGGGCGGTGCGGGTCGAGCGCGGAAAGGTCGCGCCCGGCCAGCTCGCCCAGCTCCTCCAGGGACCCGACGCAGGTGATGTGCTCTTCGTCCTGGCCGCAGACCCACAGCGGCAGCGGCGTGCCCCAGTAGCGGCTGCGCGACAGGGACCAGTCGACGTTGTTGCGCAGCCACTCCCCGTACCGGCCCTCCTTGACCGTCTCGGGGAACCAGTTGGTGTTCTGGTTCTCCTCCAGGAGCCGGTCCTTGATCTGGGTGGTGCGGATGTACCAGGCGGGCAGCGCGTAGTAGAGCAGGGCCGTGTGGCACCGCCAGCAGTGCGGGTACTGGTGGTCGAAGTGGCCGCCGCGGAACAGCAGGCCGCGGGCGCGCAGGTCGTCGGTGAGGGCCTCGTCGGCGTCCTTGAACAGCTTCCCGCCGACCAGCGGGACGGACGCGAGGAACTTTCCGTCCGGCCCGATCGGGTTGACGATCGGCATCCCGTAGTTCCGGCAGACCGTCATGTCGTCGGCGCCGAACGCGGGCGCCTGGTGGACCAGGCCGGTGCCGTCCTCGACCGTGACGTAGTCGCCGAGGACGACGTAGTGCGCGTCGGGGATCTCGACCAGGTCGAACGGGCGGCGGTAGGAGGTGCGCTCCAGCTCCGTCCCGGTGAAGGTGGCCAGCCGCTCGGCGCCCTCGCCGAGCACCTGCTCCAGCAGCGGCTCGGCCACGACCAGCACCTCGTCGAAGCCTTCGGCGCGCGCGGCGACGTAGGTGACGTCGGGGTGGACGGCGACGGCCGTGTTGGACACCAGCGTCCAGGGCGTGGTCGTCCAGATCAGCAGCGCGGCGTCCAGCTCGGCCAGCGGGCCGGACGTGACCGGCATCCGCACGTACACCGAGGGGCTGGTGACGGTCTCGTACCCGCCGGGCTGGCCCAGCTCGTGGTCGGACAGGCCGGTGCCGCAGCGCGGGCAGTACGGCGTGATCCGGTAGTCGCGGACCAGCAGCCCCTTCTCGAAGATCGTCTTGAGCGACCACCAGACCGACTGGACGTACTCCGGGTCCATGGTGCGGTAGGCCTGGGACATGTCGACCCAGTGCCCCATCCGCTCGGTCATCTCCTCGAAGGCGTCCACGTGCCGCAGCACCGACTCGCGGCACCGGGCGTTGAACTCGGCGATGCCGTAGGCCTCGATGTCCTTCTTGCCGCTGAGGCCGAGCTCCTTCTCGACGCCGACCTCGACGGGCAGGCCGTGGCAGTCCCACCCGGCCTTGCGCAGGACGTGGTGCCCCTTCATGGTCTTGAAGCGGGGGAAGAGGTCTTTGAAGACGCGGGCCTCGACGTGGTGCACGCCGGGCATTCCGTTGGCGGTCGGCGGGCCCTCGTAGAACACCCACCGGGGCCCGGACGCGGTGCGCTCCAGCGACCGCTCGAAGATCTTTCCCTCGCGCCAGCGGCTCAGGGTCTCCCGCTCCAGGGCGGGCAGGTCGACCTGCGCGGGCAGGGGCCGGAACTGAGGGCTCACGGTGACGGGACCTCCGGATCGACGTGTGAGCGGAACTGCACGTGACCGAAGGGACGAGGCGCCGTGTCCGGGCCCCGCGGTACCACCCTCCTTGGACGCGCCCGTGTGGCGCGGCCCGCTTCGTTGGAGTCGCCGGCTGCCGGGTCTACCCCGCCCCGAAAAACCCCGGGCGGTCTCTTCCGGCGGCTCCGGGGTGATCTGGCCGCCGGGCTCGCCCCCGGGCTCGCACCGTCCCCGGGTCGCTCATGGCTGCGTGCGGCGGCAGGCGTCCCCATCACGGCCCTGCCGATACGACTTCGCTTGCGACCTTAACGCACCCGAGGGCAAAGCTGTTCCCAATTTCGGCGCGCTCGGGAACCAGGTGGGGGATGTGGCGCAGGTCACCTCAGTGATCTACGGGGACTTGGGTTCTCGCCGCACCGTCATGGGGCATATGCGGCGTGTGACCGAGCCCGGTCGCCGCCCGTGCCGTGAAAGGGGACCCATGCTGCCCGCCATGCCCGTCGAGGAGAACAGCACGACCAAGGCGAAGTCCGACGCCAAGGCCACGAGGGTCCCCGGTGCCGGGAAGCGGCCCGCCAGGACGTCCCCGTCCACGCCCAAGCCCAGGTCGGCGCCGGCCAAGCGCGGCGCGGAGGCGCTGCCCGTCCGCGCGGGCGAGGAGCGGTGGACCGCCCGCGAGCTGACCGAGGTCAGGGCCGTCCTCCAGGCCGAGATCGCCGAGCTGGAGGCGGAGATCTCGGCGTCCGCGACGCAGATCGCCGAGGGCGCCGGGACCGACGGGTCGGGCGACGACCAGGCCGACGCGGGGGCCAAGACCTACGAGCGCGAGCAGGAGCTGGCGCTGTCCTATAATTCGCAGGACCTGCTCGCGCAGAACGAGCGGGCCGTCCAGCGTATGGACGCCGGTACGTACGGAATCTGCGAGGCCTGCGGCGAACCGATCGGCAAGGCGCGCTTGCAGGCCTTTCCGCGCGCTACTTTGTGTGTGCCATGCAAAACACGCGAGGAACGTCGCTGAGCGACCAAGAGAACTCTGAACGCGGGGCCGAGGGATCGACGCGATCGCCTCGGCCGCGCCGCGTCGGCATCCTGATCGGTGTGGCGCTGGTCGCCCTGGCCCTCGATGTGGTCTCCAAGATCATCGTCGTGGCGAAGCTCCAGGACCGCGAGCCGATCGAGCTGCTGGGCGGGCTGCTGACGCTGCGCGAGACGCGCAACAGCGGCGCGGCCTTCTCGATCGGCACCGGGTACACCGTGATCTTCACGGTGATCGCCTGCGGGGTGGTGATCGCGATCCTGCGCACGGCGCGCGACCTGCGCAGCCTGCCCTGGGCGATCTGCCTGGGTCTGCTGCTCGGCGGGGCGGTCGGCAACCTGATCGACCGGATGCTCCGCGCGCCCGCGCCGCTCAAGGGCCATGTGGTCGACTGGATCGAGCTGCCGCACTGGCCGGTGTTCAACCTGGCCGACTCCGCGATCGTCAGCGGCGGCGTCCTCGCGGTCCTGCTGGCGGCGCGCGGCCTCCAGATCGACGGCACCCGGGTGTCGGACGACGAGGACACCAAGGCCGAGCCCGAGCCCGAGCCCAGCCCGGAGCCCACGGGCGAGGGCCAGTCCGAGAGCGAGCCCGAGGGCGGGTCCGCGCCGGAGGAGAAGGCCTGATGGCCGATGTGCGCAGCCTCCCCGTCCCCGACGGGCTGGAGGGCGAGCGGGTCGACGCCGCGCTGGCCCGGCTCTTCGGGCTGTCCCGGGGCCGCGCCGCCGAGATCATCGCGGCGGGCGACGTGCTGGTCGACGGGCGCGAGGTCGCCAAGTCCGATCGGGTGCACGGCGGCGCGTGGCTGGAGGTCACGCTCCCGCCGCCGCCCTCGGCCCCCGTCCCGGTGGCCGACCCCGTCCCCGGCATGGGCATCATCTACGAGGACGACGACCTGGTGGTGGTCGACAAGCCGATCGGCGTCGCCGCCCACCCCACCACCGGCTGGACGGGCAAGACCGTGCTCGGCGGCCTGCTGGGCGCCGGTCACACCGTCGCGACCAGCGGCGCGGCCGAGCGGCAGGGCATCGTGCACCGGCTGGACGCCAACACCACCGGCGCGATGGTCGTGGCCAAGAGCGAGGTGGCCTACTCCCGGCTGAAGCGCGCGTTCAAGGAACGCCGCATCGACAAGCGGTACCGGGCGCTGGTGCAGGGCCACCCCGACCCGTTCCGCGGCACGGTCGACGCGCCGATCGACCGGCACCCCGCCCACGACGGCCGTTTCGCCGTCGTGGCGGGCGGCAAGCCGTCGGTCACGCACTACGACACCATCGAGGCGTTCCGCGCGGCGACGCTGCTCGACATCGATCTGGAGACCGGCCGCACGCACCAGATCCGGGTGCACATGCAGGCGATCAGGCATCCCTGTGTCGGCGACATGGCATACGGGGCCGACCCCACGCTGGCGACCCGGCTGGGGCTGAAGCGCCAGTGGCTGCACGCGGCGCGCCTGGGCTTCGAGCACCCCACCGGTGGCGAATGGGTGGAGTTCGAAAGCCCCTACCCCGACGATCTCGCCCGTTCGCTGGAGATCGTCGAGGCCGAGTCGTAGGGCTCAGAACAGGCGCAGCCCGGCAGTGACGGCCGCGGCGACGGCCAGCACGACCAGGAACGGCGCGCGCAGGAGCAGTGCGGCCACGGCGGCGCCCAGGCCCGCCATACGGGGGGCGTCGAACTCCAGTCGGGGGCCGTCGGCCGCCAGGGCCTGGACGGCGATGAGCGCGGTCAGCAGCGCCACCGGCACCAGTTCGGTGAACCTGCGTACCCTCGGGTCGTCCAGCACCCGCTGCGGGGTCACCAGCCCGCCGAGCTTGAGCGCGTAGCAGCCGAGCCCGGTCGCGATCACGGCGATCCAGACGTTCACGCGGGAGGCCCTTCCTCATGGCCTCGCCTTCGCTCGGCGGCGAGCGCCCGTTTTACGCGGCGGCTTCCCTCGTCGCTGCGCTCCTCAGTCCAGCCACCGCGCGGCCGCTCGCGCTCACCGGTGGGCCGGTCCTTGCCCGGCAGGACGATCGCGACCAGCGCCGCGACGGCCGCGACCATCACCGGGACGCCCTGGGGCAGCACCGGGGTGGTGGCCAGCGCGATCACGGCGGCCGCGGCCGCCACCCGGCGCTCGGTGCGGCCCGACGCGAGCTTCGGCCAGACCAGCGCGAGGAACACCGCGGGACCGACCACGTCCAGCCCGATGGCGTTCGGGTCGCCGAGCCTGGCCGCCCCGGCGGCGCCGAGCAGCGTGGTCAGGTTCCAGGTGAGGTAGAGGCTGATCGCGGTGACGAAGAACCCGGTGCGGGCCGAGGCCCGGTCGGGCTGGGCGTCGGCCACGCCGGTGGTCTCGTCGATCACCCCCTGCGCGGTGAGCAGCCGCCGCCAGCCCCGCACCCGCAGGACGTCGGCCATGCGCAGCCCGTACAGGGCGTTGCGGCCGCCGAGGATCACGGCTCCGGCCGTCCCGGCGACGAGGTTGCCGCCGCCCCCGACGACACCGGCCAGGGCGAACTGGGACGCGCCGGTGAAGGCCACCAGGCTCAGCACGCACGCCTGGGCCACCGTCAGGCCCGCGGTGATCGCGGCCGCGCCGAAGGCCAGTCCGGAGACGCCGACGGCCAGCCCGACGCCCAGGCCGTCCCGTATGGGTGCGGGTGCCCGGGACGGTGCCTGCTCCTCGTCGCCCTCGCACTTCTCGGATTCCTTGACGAACATGGCGGCGAGGTTATGTCGGATTTCGTCCTCCGGTCTTGAACGTTATTGCGGCCCTGCCGCAGGTGGCCGCCACTCAGCGTGATCAAATGACTACGTGGACTCGGGCGAGGTGGTGGTGACGGAGGCCGGCTCCGAGGACGAGGGGTACCGTCCGAGCCTGCGGCCCCGGCATGTCCGGATGATCGCGATGGGCGGCGCGATCGGGGTCGGGCTGTTCCTGGGCACCGCGCAGCGCCTGCACGACTCGGGCCCCGGCCTGCTGCTGGCCTACCTGCTGGCCGGGGTGGTGGCGCTGCTGGTCATGCGGGCGCTGGGCGAGCTGGTGCTGTACCGGCCGACGGCGGGCAGCTTCGTGACCTACGCCCGCGACTTCATCGGCCCGTGGGCGGGCTTTGTCAGCGGCTGGATGTACTGGCTGAACTGGGCCGTCACCGGTGTCGCCGAGATCACCGGCGTGGGGATCTACGTCCACTACTGGGCGCCGGACTTCCCGCAGTGGATCTCGGCGCTGCTCGCGCTGGCGTTCCTGCTGTCCGTGAACCTGGTCTCGGTGCGGCTCTTCGGCGAGCTGGAGTTCTGGTTCGCGATGCTGAAGGTCGCGGCCATCGTCACGTTCCTGCTGGTGGGCGTCGCGCTGGTGCTGACCCACGCCGACGTCGGGTCGCACCGGGCCGAGTTGGGCAACCTCACCGCCCACGGCGGGTTCTTCCCCGAGGGCTTCCCCGTGGTGCTGCTGAGCCTGTCCAGCGTGATCTTCGCCTACGCGGCGATCGAGATGGTCGGCATCTCGGCGGGGGAGGCGCACAACCCCCGGCAGGTGCTGCCCGGCGCGATCAACGGCGTGGTCTGGCGGATCGCGCTGTTCTACGTCGGCGCCGTCTTCCTGCTGGTGGTCGTCCTGCCCTGGACGGTCTACCGGCCGGGGGAGAGCCCCTTCGTCACGGTCTTCGCCGCGCTCGGCGTGCCCGCCATCGGCGGGATCATGAACCTGGTCGTCCTCACCGCCGCGCTGTCGGCCACCAACTCGGGCCTTTACTCCACCGGACGGATCCTGCGCTCGCTGGCCGAGCGGGGCGAGGCCCCCGGGTTCACCGCCAAGATGAGCTCGCACCACGTGCCCTACGGCGGCATCCTGCTCACCTCGTCGGTCTACCTCGCCGGGGTCGGGCTCAACTACTTCGTGGCCGAGGACGCCTTCGAGATCGCCACATCGATCGCCTCGCTCGGCGTGCTCACCACCTGGGCGACGCTGCTGTACGCCCAGGTGTGCTTCCGCCGCGCGGCGCTGCGCGGCGAGGTCGAGCGCCCCGACTACCGGATGCCTGGCTCGCCCTACACCAACTGGGCGGCGCTGGGCTTCCTGGGCCTGGTGGTGGTGCTGATGGCCTTCGACGAGCGCCAGAAATGGGCCGTCATGGCCGTTCCGTTCCTGGTCGTGGCCCTGTGGGGAGGCTGGCGCCTGGTGGGTTCGCGCCGCGGCGCTCCTCGGCCACGTCGAGTCCGGCCTCGATGACGGCGTTCATGATGCGCGCCAGGCGCTCGGCCCCCAGCGTGGGCGCCCGATCGGCCATCGCCTCGACGATCTGGCGCTCGCGCTCGGGGTCGCGCCCGGCGAACCCGCCCACGGGCTTGAGCCGCTGGACGTCCCCGGCCACCGCCACCCGCCGCTCCAGCAGCGCGGCCAGCGCCGCGTCGATCGCGTCGATGGCCGCGCGCGCCTCGGACAGCGTCCCGATCTCCCGGGGACGGGCCGCCTCGCAGGCGCACTCGGGACGGGCGATCGTCTGATCTCGCATGGGATTCCCTCTGCTCGCGGCGGCCGTCCGCGCCAGGGAAAGGGTTACTCGTCGCCCCGGGGCCGGCCGCTCCTGTGGATGAGAAAAGGCAGAGCCCTGGTGGGCTCTGCCTTCTGCCGGCTCCGGGTTCGTCGCTCAGGTCACCAGGACCGGCTCACCCGGAGCCGGCTGCGTAAACGTGAAATAGCGACGTGCCATGGGAGTCATCATAGATCCTTGCGCATCCAGACGTGCGGAATCCCCGCCTCGATCTCCTCGGGGCCGAACGCGGCGTACCCCAGCCGCTCGTAGAAGCCGCGGGCGGACGTCTGGGAGTGCAGCTCCAGCGCCGTCAGCCCCCGCTCGCGCGCCCGCTCCTCCACCGCCCGCACGATCGTCGCGCCGAGGCCCGAGCCCCGGCACTCGGGCAGGACGGCCAGCCGTCCGAGCACCCCCGCCGTCCCGTCCCGGCCGCTGGGCAGCAGCCGGGCGGTGCCGCCGGGCCGCCCGTCCACGCGGGCCAGGAAGTGCTCGGCCTCGGCGTCGCGCTCGTCCAGCTCGATCGCGGCGGGGACGCCCTGCTCGCCGACGAAGACCCGCAGGCGGATCTCGTAGGCCCGCGTCCGGTCGTCCGCGGTGGCGACGGTGATGACCTCGGTGTCCATGGTCCACCTCTACCATGGCTGTCATGAGCGGGGAGCGGGTTCGGTACTGGCGCCATCCCGCGCTGCCCGCCGTCGATCTGCTCACGGCCCGCTACGTGACCCACCGCTTCACCAAGCACACCCACGACGCCTACGCGGTGGGCGTGATCGAGTCGGGCGTCGAGGAGTTCGAGAACGCCGGGACGCACGTCAGCGCGCCCGCGGGCTCGCTCGTGGTGGTCAATCCCGGCGTGATCCACACCGGCCAGGCGGGCACCACCGAGGGCTGGGCGTACCGGATGGCCTACCCCGAACCCGAAACGGTGGCGGCCGTGGCCACCGAACTGGGAGCACCGCCCGGAACCCCCTACTTCCCCGACCCGGTCGTCCACGACCAGGCCATTGTGGAGCTCTTCCGCGCGTTCCACCGCGCGAGCGAGCACGGCGACGCGCTGGCGGCCACGACCCTGATGCGCACCGCCGTTGCCGGGCTGCTGCGCCACGCCCGCCACCTCCCGCCCGGAGACGGCCCGGGCGACGAGCCGCGGGCCGTCCGCGCCGCCCGGGAGATCCTGCACGAGAGCCTGATCGACCCGCCGTCCCTGGAGTCGCTGGCCGAATCGGTGGGGCTGCGTCCCTTCGCCCTCCTGAGGGCCTTCAGATCCACCACGGGCCTGCCGCCCCACGCCTACCTCAACCAGCTCCGGGTCCGCCAGGCCCGCACCCTGTTGGAAGAGGGGCTGCGACCCGCCGAGGTGGCCGCCCGAAGCGGCTTCGCCGACCAGTCCCATCTGACCCGTCACTTCAAGAGGACGGTGGGAATCCCGCCGGGCGCCTACCGCCGGGCACGGGCCCGCCCCGCAGGGTGATCCGCCTAAAGAGAGGCAAACCAGACATCCGGAGTGTCGGCCCGCGCTCTGTCGTTGGGCGCGGCTAAGCTCTCAGAGCCGCGTCGGACCGGGCTCCACAACCGGGCCGGCGACTTCCCCCGGAACAAGATCGTGCCCACGTGCCCACGGCACGTGAGCGGTCGCATGCGGTGCGCATGCATCAAAGGAGGCGCTTCCGTCCATGGCCGACGACTCGTTCGTTCATCTGCATGTCCATACCGAGTACTCCATGCTCGACGGAGCCGCCCGCCTCAAGCAGATGTTCGAAGAAGTCGGCCGCCAGGGAATGCCCGCGATCGCGATGACCGACCACGGCAACATGCACGGCGCCTACGACTTCCACAAGAAGGCGACCGAGGCGGGCATCACGCCGATCATCGGCATCGAGGCGTACATGGCGCCCGAGTCCCGCTTCCACAAGAAGAAGGTCCAGTGGGGCGAGCCCAGCCAGAAGCGCGACGACGTCTCCGGCGGCGGCCTGATCAACCACAAGACCCTCTGGGCCCGTAACCGCACCGGCCTGCACAACCTCTTCAAGCTGTCCAGCCGCTCGTTCACCGAGGGCTTCGTCTTCAAGTACGCCCGCATGGACGAGGAGCTGCTGGCCGAGCACGCCGACGGCCTCATGGCCACCACGGGCTGCCCGTCCGGCAAGATCCAGACCCGGTTGCGCCTGGGCCAGTTCGACGAGGCCCTGAAGGCGGCGGCCAACTTCCAGGACATCTTCGGCAAGGACAACTACTACCTGGAGCTGATGGACCACGGTCTCGACATCGAGAAGCGCGTCCGCCAGGGTCTGATCGACATCGGCAAGAAGCTCAACATCCCGCCGGTGGTCACCAACGACTCGCACTACACCCACGAGAGCGAGGCCACCGCGCACGACGCGCTCCTGTGCGTCCAGGTGGGCAAGCAGCTCGCCGACCCCGACCGGTTCCGCTTCGACGGCAGCGGCTACTACATCAAGACCGCCGAAGAGATGCGCGCGATCGACGGCTCCGACATCTGGCTCGAGGGGTGCCGCAACACCCTGTTGATCGCGGAGAAGGTCGACGCGTCCGGCATGTTCGAGTACCGCGACCTCAGCCCGAGGTTCCCGGTCCCCGAGGGCGAGACCGAGGAGAGCTGGTTCCGCAAGGAGGTCTGGAAGGGCCTGGAACGCCGGTTCCCCGAGGGTCTGCCCGAGGGGTACAAGGAGCAGGCCGAGTACGAGATGGGCGTCATCCTCGGCAAGGGGTACCCCTCGTACTTCCTGGTCGTGGCCGACTTCATCATGTGGGCCAAGGAGAACGGCATCCTGGTCGGCCCCGGCCGCGGCAGCGCGGCGGGCTCGCTGATCGCCTACGCGATGGGCATCACCGACCTCGACCCCATCCCGCACGGGCTGTTCTTCGAACGGTTCCTCAACCCCGAACGCGCCTCGATGCCCGACATCGACATCGACTTCCCTGAAGACCGGCGGGCCGAGGTCATCCGGTACACCACCGAGAAGTGGGGCGCCGACAAGGTCTCGTTCATCGCCACCTTCGGCACCATCAAGGCCAAGGCCGCCATCAAGGACGCGGGCCGCGTCCTGGGCTTCCCGTACGCGCTGGGCGACCGCATCTCCAAGGCGTTCCCGCCCGCCGTCATGGGCAAGGACATCCCGTTGTCGGGCATCTTCGACGACAAGCACCCCCGGCACAGCGAGGCGGGGGAGCTGCGCAAGCTCTACGAGGAAGAGACCGACGTCAAGCAGATCATGGACCTGGCGCAGGGCCTCGAGGGCCTGATCCGCCAGACCGGCGTCCACGCCGCGGGCATCATCATGTCCGGCGAGACGATCACCGACCATGTCCCGATCATGCGGCGCGACGCCGACGGCGCGATCATCACGCAGTTCGACTACCCGACCTGCGAGACGCTCGGCCTGCTGAAGATGGACTTCCTGGGCCTGCGCAACCTGACGATCATCGACGACGCGCTCAAGGGCATCAAGAAGAACAAGGGCGTCGAGGTCGACCTCCTCTCGCTCCCGCTCACCGACGGCCCGACCTACGAGCTGCTGTCCCGGGGCGACACCCTGGGCGTCTTCCAGTTCGACGGCGGCCCGATGCGGTCCCTGCTGCGCCTGATGAAGCCCGACAACTTCGAAGACATCTCCGCCGTGGGCGCGCTGTACCGTCCGGGCCCGATGGGCGCCAACTCCCACACCAACTACGCGCTCCGCAAGAACGGCCAGCAGGAGATCACCCCGATCCACCCCGAGCTCGAAGAAGATCTGAAGGAGATCCTCGGCACGACCTACGGCCTGATCGTGTACCAGGAGCAGGTCATGGCGATCGCCCAGAAGGTCGCGGGCTACACGCTCGGCAAGGCCGATCTTCTCCGCCGCGTCATGGGCAAGAAGAAGAAGGCCGAGCTGGACGCGCAGTTCGTCGGCTTCGAGCAGGGAATGGTCGACAACGGCTTCTCCAAGGAGGCCGTGAAGACCCTGTGGGACATTCTCGTCCCGTTCTCCGACTACGCGTTCAACAAGGCCCACAGCGCCGCCTACGGCCTGGTCTCCTATTGGACGGCCTATCTCAAGGCCAACTACCCGGCCGAGTACATGGCGGGCCTGCTCACCTCGGTCGGCGACGACAAGGACAAGAGCGCCCTCTACCTCAACGAGTGCCGCCGCATGGGCCTGAAGGTCCTGCCGCCGGACGTCAACACCTCCGAGGCCGACTTCACCCCGCTGGGCGACACCGAGATCCGCTTCGGCCTGTCGGCCGTCCGCAACGTGGGCCACAACGTCGTCGACGGCATCGTGGCCGCCCGGCGCGAGAAGGGCGCCTACACCGACTTCAACGACTTCCTGAACAAGGTCCCGCCGATCGTCTGCAACAAGCGGGTCGTGGAGTCGCTGATCAAGGCGGGCGGCTTCGACGAGCTCGGCCACGAGCGCAAGGCCCTGCTGATGGTGCACGAGGCGGCCATCGACTCGGTGATCGACATCAAGCGCAAGGAGGCCATCGGCCAGGACAGCCTGTTCG
The DNA here is from genome assembly GCF_050946795.1 of Spirillospora sp. CA-294931. Lineage (GTDB taxonomy): Bacteria > Actinomycetota > Actinomycetes > Streptosporangiales > Streptosporangiaceae > Spirillospora. Next base: position 5,734,815 of record NZ_CP192006.1, on the reverse strand, counting down.
GCGCCCTGGAGGCCGACGACGGCCAGGACGCCTTCGCCGTGGTGATCCCCGAGGGCGAGGAGTGGGACAAGACCACGCTGCTGGCCTTCGAGCGCGAGATGCTCGGCCTCTACGTCTCCGACCATCCGCTGCTGGGCATCGAGCACATCCTCGAACGCGAGGCCGACTGCACCATCGCCGTGGTGAACGAGGGCGAGCGCCCCGACGGCCAGGTCGTGGTGATCGCGGGCCTGCTCTCGGGCCTCCAGCGCAAGGTCACCAAGCAGGGCAACAGCTGGGCCATGTTCCAGCTCGAAGACCTGGGCGGAAGCATCGAGGTCATGTGCTTCCCCTCGTCCTACCAGCTCTGCTCGACCCTGCTGGCCGAGGACGCCGTCCTGGTGGTCAAGGGCCGTCTCGACCGTCGCGAGGACGTCGCCAAGGTGATCGCGATGGAGGTCACCCAGCCCGACCTCACGGTGACCGACGCCTTCGGCCCGCTCTCGGTGACCCTCCCGATCGGCCGCTGCACGCCCCCGGTCGTGGCGGGCCTCAAGGAGGTCCTGGCCGCCCACCCCGGCAGCTCCGAGGTCCACCTCAACCTCCAGAACGGCCCGAGGACCACCGTCGTCCGCCTGGACGACAAGCTCCGCGTGGCCCCCTCACCCGCCCTCATGGGCGACCTGAAGCAACTCCTCGGCCCCTCCTGCCTCGGTTAGGTGATGGACTCCTTCAGCGAAGCCCTCAACGCCGCCGCGACCCCCGGCCTGGCCTGGGCCGTCGAACAACAAGAGGTCTTCCACTCCACCCACGTCAGCGATCTCCGCACCGACCTGCTGGGCACCTACGCCGAGGACGCCAGCTTCCAATGGTCCTGGGCCAAACGCGGAAGCCCGCCCACCGACGTCTCCCTGCGCCTCCGGGAAATCGGCGAGCAGAAAGCCATTCCGGAATTCACCCAAGGAATGGTCGACCTCGCCCATTTCCGCGACCCCCGCCAGGCCGCCAAGCACCTGGCCATCATCGCGATGGCCCTGCTCGAAGCGCGAGGAGCCCTCCACTACTCCCACGGTGGCCGGGCCCTCACCTTCCTGGTCACCCATGACCAGCGAGTCCCGGTGGCCGCCCCGGACCCGTCCAGAATCGCGCCCGCCCTCCAGACCGCCGCCGCCATGTTCCCGGGCGCCGGCGCGGCCGACCTGGTCAACGCCTACGCACGGCACCACAACCTCAAAGCGGCCCAAGTCCCCGAGGGCCTTGAGCTGAACCTGCCCGACCACCAGGTCCTGGCCCACCTCGAGAACGACCGCCTCCACAAGGTGGAAGTCACCGGCCCCGACGGCCCCGTAACGCCCGCACCCCCGACGCCGCCACCGGTCACCGACGACCCGATCGCCTCCTTCCTGCCCGAGCCCCTGTTCGCCGAACTGGCCCCGCACTCCGCCACCGCGCTCGACCGCGGCTCCCACGCCCTCGGCGAGCACCTCGCCCGGCTGGGCTGGGACCAGCGCGTCCCACCCGAATGGACGGCGGGCGTCCTCCGCTACGGCGACCTCTTCACCGCCGAGGCACACGAGATCGGCACCTACCTGGCCGACTGCGGCACCTGGCGATGGGGAGACGACTGGGACGGCGTCGCCCGCCTGCGCGCGTCCGCCAACGCCGCGCACATCGCCGCCGACGGGTTCGCTCTGCCCGCCAGCGAGATCCAGATCTTCATCCCCGTCTTCCTGGCCCGCTCCGCCGTCCACCTGGGCAAGGCCCGCGGCCTGGCCCGCGTCCCCGCCTCCAACGGCGACCAGCGCTACTACGCCGTCACCGACCCCCGCGTCCCCGAACCCGCCGCCTCCCTCGACGTCATGGCCGACGTCCTGATCTCCGCCGCCCACTTCCTCCAGGAACTGACCCCCGAGCGCATCCGCCCGGCGACCATGCGCGCCATGGTCACCGCCTACTTCGAGGCCTACGGCCTCAAGCCCCTGAACACCGGCGATCCCCACACCCTCAGAGCCATGCGCGGCCTCCACGAGATCCGCGTCGACCTCAGCCGGGACGGCACCCTCAACCACGCCACCCACGGCCTCTTCCCCACCCTCGCCTGACCGCGCGGCTGGTGACCCTGTTTCGGGACCGTCTCCCAGGGGAGGGCGAGGCCTGAGGGGGGATGAGCGTGGAGATCGGATACAAGCTGGCGTCGGAGGCGTTCGGACCGCAGGAGCTGGTCCGGCAGGCGGTGCGGGCCGAGGAGGCCGGGTTCGACTTCGTCGAGATCAGCGATCACTACCATCCCTGGCTGGACGTCCAGGGGCACTCGCCGTTCGTGTGGTCGGTGCTCGGGGCGATCGCGGTCAGGACCGAGCGGATCGGGCTGGCGACGGGGGTGACGTGCCCGACGGTGCGGTACCACCCGGCGATCATCGCCCAGGCCGCGGCGACCGTGGCGGTGATGTCCGGCGGGCGGTTCACGCTCGGGGTGGGCTCGGGGGAGCGGCTCAACGAGCACGTGGTGGGGCCCGGGTTCCCCGAGAGCGTCGCCGAGCGCCATGAGCTGCTGCGCGAGGCGCTGGAGATCATCCGGCTGCTGTGGCGGGGCGGGTACCGGTCCTACGAGGGCAAGCATCTGCGGGTGTCGGACGCCCGGGTGTTCGATCTGCCCGAGCGGCCGCCGGTGATCGCGGTCGCGGCCAGCGGGGAGCGGTCGGCGAGAATCGCGGCCGAGCTCGGCGACGGGCTGTTCGCGACGGAGCCCAAGCCGGAGATCGTCCGGCACTACCGCGACGCCGGGGGCTCGGGGCCGCGCTACGCCGAGGTGCCCGTGGCCTGGGCGCCGGACGCCGGCACGGCCGCGCGGGCGGTGCTGGAGACCACGCGCTGGGCGCTGACGGGGTGGAAGGTGATGAGCGAGCTGCCCAACCCGGTCAACTTCGAGGCCGCCTCGGCGGCGATCCGGGAGGAGGACGTGCTCGAACGCTTCGCCTGCGGGCCCGACCCCGAGCGTCACCTGGAGGTCGCCCGCGAGTACGCCGAGGCCGGGTTCGACCGGCTCGTCCTGCAGAACGCCGGGCCCGACCCCGACGGATTCATCGACTTCTACCGGAGCGAGCTGGCCGGGGCGCTGCGCCGCGAGCCCGCCGGGGTGTGAGTCAGGGGTCGAGGGTCGAGACGAGCTGGGTGCGGGAGCGGATGCCCAGCTTGCGGTAGATCCGGCTGAGCATCGCCTCGACCGTCTTGACCGAGAGGAACAGGCGGCCCGCGGCCTCCTGGTTGGTGGCGCCCTGGGCGACCAGGGCGGCCAGGCGCCGTTCGGCCTCGGTGAGCGTGCCGGTGCCGCGGGGCTCGAGCCGGTCGAGCAGGTCGGCGGTGAGCGCGCGCCAGGGACGGGCCCCGGCCTGGTCGAACAGGGCGGCGGCGCGCGTCCAGGCGGCGCGGGCGGCGGCGGGACGGCGGTTGCTGCGTTCCAGCCGTCCGCGTGAGACGTGCGTGCGGCCCTCCTCCAGAGGGAGGCCGAGCGCCGCGAATGCGTCGGCCGATCGGGTGAGCAGGTCCCTGGCCTCGTCGATCTCGCCGTGGCGGGCCTGGACGGCGGCGCGGGCGCGCAGCAGGGACGGCCCGACCCCTGTGGACGTCACGCCCTGCGCGACGGCGGTGGCGTGCGTCCTGTCGAGGAGGTGCTCGGCCTCGTCCAGGCGGCCGGCGGCGGCCAGCGCCTCGACCAGCTCGGGATGCCAGCGCAGCGCGCGCAGGTCGACGACCTGCTGGCGGCCTTCGAGCTCGGCGACCTCCAGCAGCGTGGCGACGGCCTGGCCGGGACGTCCCGTGATCAGGCGGACCGTTCCCAGCGCCAGCAGGTTGCGCGAGCGGAAGACCAGGTCGTGCTCCTCCCGGGAGACCAGCGCGCCGCGGTGGGCGTACTCGGCGGCCTGCTGGAAGGTCCCGCCCGCGGTCTGGACGAGCGCGCCGGTGTACCAGACCGGGCCCGGCGACAGCCCCGCCGCCGAGCACACCGCCAGCGCGCGCTCGCTCCAGGCCAGCGCACGCGCGCAGTGGCCCGAGCGCACGTCGACCTCGGCCAGGCTGCGCAGGACCTCCTCCAGGTCCTCGGTGCCGCCCCGGCGCTCGGCCAGCGGCAGCAGGTCGAGCAGCAGGTCGCGCGCCTCGTCGAGGCGGTCGTCGAAGACGGCGTGCCGGGCCGCCAGGTAACGGGGGCCGTCGGCCACGCCGATCCGGTCCGGCGGGACGTCGAGGTCCAGCGCCTCGGCGAGCGTGGCCGCGGCCGCCGGATCGGAGCACACGCGCTCCATCCGGGCGCGCATCGTCAGCGCCCGGACCTCGATGGCCGGGTCGGCGGCCGCGCGGGCCAGCTCGACGGCCTGGGCCGCGATCTCGCGGGTGCGGTGCGGGCTGCCCTCGCACAGGTTGGCCCGCACCGCCTCGCGCAGCCGCACGGCCGCCAGCAGGGCGGGATCGCGGGCGGCCAGGTCGGCGGCGCGGGCGAGTTCCTCGTCGACGTCCTTGAGCGCCTGGCCGCTGGCGTCCACGACCGCCAGCAGCGCCGCAACTTGCTCGGCCGGGCCGCCGCGCGCGGCCCGCATCGCCTCGGCGACCTCCTTGGCCAGATCGGCCCGCGCGCTTCCGGCCGCGTCGGCCGCCGCCCCGACGAGCCGCCGGAGCCGTTCGGCGCGCAGGCCGTTGGGGGTGCGGGCGCCCGCCAGCAGCATCAGCTCCGACGACAGCGCCCGCTCGCCGCAGGACCGCGCCTCGGCCGCCGCCTCCTCGGCCCGCCGCGCCGTCGCCTCGTCGAACCCGGTGACCGCCAGGACGCGATGGCGGACGGCGTGCACCGGGTCCATGACCGCCTCGGCCATCGCCGCGTGGGTGCGCAGCCGGTCACCGGGGCGGGCCCGCGCGATGACGGCGCGGCGCAGGGCCTCGGCCGCGAACACCACGGGGTCGTCGAGCTCGATCACGCCCGCGCGGCGGGCCGCGTCCAGCCCGGTTCCGTCGTGGCCCGCGCGGCGCAGCGTCTCCAGGTCGGGACGGTGTGACAGCGCGGCCGCCAGCAGGGCGGGGGCCGCCGCGTCCGGGACGGTGCCGAGCCACGCCGCCGCCAGCCGTCCGACCTCGGGCGGGATCGGCGGCGGCTGGGCGGGACGCGAGCCCGGCGCGATCCCCTCGACCATGGCGTTCACCAGCGCGGCGTGACCCCCGCAGTGGCGGTGGACGCGGCCCGCCCAGCGCTCGGGGAGCCCGCGGTCGTGCAGGAGCCCGGCGACGTCGGCGACGTCGAGGGGCGGGACGGCCAGGCGGGCGCCCCGCAGCGGCGAGGACCCGGGCGCCGTCCCGCGCTCGGCCGCCAGGACGCGCAGCGACCGGGACGGCGTGTGCCGCAGGACGTCCGCGCTGGCCCCGTCCAGCCACTGGACGTCATCGATCACCAGGAGCGCCGGAACCGGGAGCAGGGCGTCGGCGAGGGCCAGCCGGACCGCGACCGGGTCCCAGCCCTCCGGGGGCGGGTCGCTGTGGCGGAGCAGCTCGGCGACGACGCGGCGGCGCGGGCCCCGGAGGGTCCGCAGGGCCGCCTCGGGAAGCGCGGCCAGCAGCTGGGAGATGACGCCGAACGGGACGTCACGGTCGCTCTCGGCCAGCGCCACCCGGACGGGAGGCCGTCCGGTGGAGGGTTCCGCCATCGCGGCCAGGAGCGTGGTGCGGCCGGACCCCCACGGCCCGGTCAGGACGAGGGCGCCCTCGTCGTCCAGGATCCGCCGGGCCCGCCCCAGCAGGGTCCCGCGTCCGGGCGGTGCCGGTCCGGCGCTGCTCGCCATGGCACCTCCTGGCCCGCTCGGGGTGCCGACCCTAAGGGTGAACGCCCTGGTCAGCAACCCTGGAACGGCAGAGACAAGGGTTTTCCCCCATCGCCCGCCGGTGGCCGCCAAGGACAAGGGTTTCCCCCGATTCCGGGCACCGCGTCCGTGGCCATGCTGCTCCCAAGCCCACCACCTGCGGACACAAGGAGGAAACGACGTGTCCCACGCACAGCGGAAGGCTCTCTGGGCCTCGGCGGCGGCGGCCACGGCGCTCGCGGCGGCCGGGATCTCCGGTCTGCCCGCCGAGGCCGCCCGCACGCCCGAACCGCCGCCGGAGATGCTCAGGGCGCTCCAGCGCGACCTCGGCCTGACCGCGCCGCAGGTCCGCCTGCGCCTGCGTCAGGAAGCACACGCCCGTGACCTGGGGGGCAAGGCCGGGGCGGCGACCCGGGCCGCCGCGGCGGGCCTGTGGTTCGACGCCCGCACGGGCGGCCTGGCCGTCGCCGTCACCACCGACCGGGACGCCGAGGCGGTGCGCGCCGCGGGGGCCGAACCCCGCCGCGTCGCCCGCGACGCCCGCGAGCTGAAGAGGATCACCGGCGCGCTGGAGGCGCTCCTCGTCCGCCACCGGGTCCGGGGTGTCAACTCCTGGGGGACCGACCCCCGCGCCAACGGCGTCGTCCTCCAGATCGACCGCTCCCGGGCCGACGCCTCCACCGAACGGCTGGTCGCCAGGGCCAAGGCCCTGTCCCCGGGGGGTGCGGGTCGAGTACATCGACGGCGCGCCCCGGCAGCAGGACGGTGCCGTCCCGGCCGGGGACCTCTGGAGGCCCGGCAGCGAGTCTCCCTGCTCGATCGGCTTCGCCGCGACCGCCACGGGCGGGCAGAGCCCGCCCTACACGATCTTCCAGCCGGCTGAGCGCCTACAGGGGCACGAGCGTCAAGATCGAGTTCGCGGGCGCCGAGGACGCCTACCTGGCCACTAGCTTCCTCATCGACGACGTCGCCGTTTCCTAGAGCACGCGTCGCGCCGTCCCTCCCCGGGACGGCGCGACGCCGGAGAATCAACCCCATGCACCTGACGCCCATTCTCGACCGCGTCCACGACGCCGTCACCGAGCAGCTCGGGACCGGCTCCGCCTCGGCGGCGATCCCCGCGCTCGCCGGGGTCGACACCTCCCACTTCGGGATGGCGGTGGCCACCGCCGACGGCGAGCTCGCCCGGATCGGGGACGCCGACCGGCCCTTCTCGATCCAGAGCGTCGCCAAGCTGTTCACCACCGCCCTCGTCCTGGCCCGCGACGGCGACGCCCTCTGGACCAGGGTCGGCCGCGAACCGTCCAGCCACCGCTACGACGCCCTCGGCCTGCTGGACGACACCCGCGGCATCCCGCGCAACCCGTTCGTCAACGCGGGCGCCCTGGTCCTGGTCGACCGGCTGCTGGACCTGTACCCGGACGGCAGCGACGCCGTCCTGGACTTCATCCGGACCGAGTCGGGCGACCCCGATATCGCGATCGACGCGCGGGTGGCCGCCTCGGAGCGCGCGGCGTCCCACCGCAACGCCGCCGCCGCGCACCTCATCGCGGCCCACGGGAACCTGCGCAACCCGATCGAGACCGTCCTGGACCACTACGTCGCCCAGAGCGCCATCGCCGCGAGCTGCGCGGACCTCGCCCGCGCCGCGATGTTCCTGGCCACGGGCACCCTGCGCGACGGAGGCCGCCTGCTGACGCCCAGCGCCACCAAACGGCTCAACGCCGTCCTGCTCACCTGCGGCACCTACGACGCCGCCGGGGACGTCGCCTACCGCGTCGGCCTGCCCGCCAAGAGCGGCATCGGCGGCGGAATGCTGGCGATCATCCCGGGCCGGGGCGTCGGCTGCGCCTGGTCACCGGGCCTGGACGCCTCCGGCAACCCCATCGCCGCCACCGCCGCCCTGGACGCCTTCACCACCGCAACCGGCTGGTCCATCTTCTGATCCGCTCACGACACCCATGGGAATTCACGCTCCGAGTGAATACCCGGGCGGTATTGCGCACGATGGCTCAGGCGGTTTCGATCGAGCGGGCGGATGCGGGCTTGTAGATCTCGGTGGCGGTGCGGACGAAATCGGCGATCATTCGGGAGCGGGTGCCCTCGGGCCATGCGATGGCCGTCGTGTAGGGGCTCGCGTCGGAGACCGGGCGGTAGACCAGGTCGTCGCGGGGGTTGCGGTCGGCGAGCCACTGCGGGATCAGCGCGACGGCCTGGCCGAGGCTCACGACCTCCAGCAGCTGGGTGGGGTCGCTCACGACGGGGCCCGGGACGCCCTCGGCCTCGTCGGCGGAGATCGAGGGGCCCGCGCGGCCGATGGAGTAGGCGCGCTCGGCACGTGTCGATCGCTCCCAGCGGGGCATCGGCTCGCCGTGCAGGTCGGAGCAGTGCAGCCGCTCGGCGAGCGCGAGCCGGTGCCCGGCGGGCAGCGCCGCCACCCGGGGCTGGGTCGTGAGAACCTCCAGGTCAAGCCGCCACCGGTCATACGGGGAGCCGAGGACCGCGACGTCGGCGCGGCCATCGCGGACCATCGCCGACTGCTCGCGGTATCCGCTGACAAGGATCTCGACCAGCGGCCTATCGGGGACCTCGGCGTAGGCCGCGACGATCCGCCGCAGCATCTCGGTGGCGATGCCGGGCTTGGCGGTGGCCACGAGGGTCGGCGTGGTGCGCGCGGCGCGGCGCGCCCGCTCACCGAGGGCCGACATGATCTCGATCGCGTCCCTGGCCTGGTCGACCAGCGACTCGCCCAGTTCGGTGAGGGCCACCTGCCGGGTGTCGCGGCGGAACAGCTCGGCGCCGAGACGGCGCTCCATCTGGCGGATCGCCCGGGACAGCGGCGGCTGGGCCATGCCCAGCCGCTCGGCCGCCCGGGAGAAGCTCAGCTCCTCGGCCACCGTGACGAAATAGCGCAGCTCACGGACTTCGAAGGCGTCCATGCCCCCAGATTGTAGGGACGATAAGCTGCGGAATTTCGTTCCTCAGGGCATGAACAGCAATTCCAACAGCGTCGTCAAGTCCATTTACTCGGGACCAATTCCCGGCTAGGGCTCCAGCAGCGCGCGGGTCGCCGGGACCACCTCGCGGGCCCACCGCAGAAGCTGGGTCTCGCTGGTCTCCTCGGGCCAGAAGACGAAGGAGTCGAACCCGGTCTCGGTGGCCAGCCCGGCCAGCGTGCGGGCCCAGCCCGCGGCGTCGGTGCGGATCGGCGTCTCGCCCTCCAGCCGGACGGTGGCGGGAGAGTCGGTGACATGCCCGACGAGCTGGGCGATCCGGGTGATCGACCCGGGGTCGCGTCCCGCCTCGCCCGCCGCCGGGCTCCCACATCGCGCGGATGATCGTCACGGCCTCCTCCAGCGCCGTCCCCGAGGAAATCAGTAGTCCTACTGGCGCCGTCTACGGGTGCTCGCCGCTAGACGTTGGCGGGGGTCAGCTCGGCGTGCCAGTCGATGAAGCGGCCCAGGCCGTCGTAGACGGCGCGGGCCCGGCCGCCGCCCGGCAGATGGACCTCGGTGCGCCCGCCGGTCTCGCGGTAGGGGACGCGGTGGTGGCTGAGCAGGCGGGCCAGGGTCAGCCGGTGGTCGTGGGGGAAGAGGCTGACCGCGTTGACCAGCAGGCGCGGGACCGGGATCGGGTCCCACACCGCCGGGGGCGCCTGCGGGTCGTCGACGTGCAGGTACGCCGAGCCGCCGTCGTAACCGGCGCCGATGTAGCCGCCGCCGCCCAGCGTGCCGCCCGCGGCCATCGCCATCAGCTCGCCGCCGTGCCCGGCCGGGCCCTCGTACCAGGACAGGTCGACCTCGGGGGTGGTGAACTCGGGGATGTCCAGGCGCTCGCCCAGGTCCCGGATGCCCAGGGTGGGCAGGACGGCCGGGTGGTCGTCGCCGAACTGGGGGTTGGCCCAGCCCCAGAGCCAGGTCCGCTCGCGGGCGGCGTAGCTGCCCAGCAGCGAGACCCGGACCGTGACGCCGCCGCTGGTGTAGGTGCGGGACGTCAGGTCGGCGCTCCAGTCCTCGCGCGGCAAGAACTCCGCCAGGGTCTCCTGCTGCTGCAGGACGACCGCGGCGAGGGCGGCGCCGAGGCGCTCGAACGCGGGACTGAATTCGGACATGTCGGGCACATTATCTCAGGCTCGGGGACGTTCTGGGGCGGGAATCGGGCACCGGGCGATTGTCGATCGGCCACCGGTGGCAGGCTAGGCTTTTCGGCAGTCGGGCGGCGACTCCGCCCAATAAGGAGAGTACGAATTGCGGCGACCGATCGGGAAGGCCCTGGCGACCTGGGCCGTCGCGACGGCGGTCGTGACGCTTCTCGGGCCCCTGGCGGGCCTGCTGTGGTCGGCCCTCGTCCCGGACGTCACCTACGTGGTGGTGCAGGGCGAGCCGCTGCTGGCCGACCCCGAGGGGCAGGGCCCGATCGGCATCGACGGCCGGTTCGCCGTGATCGCGCTCGTGGCCGGCCTGGTCTGCGGCGTCGTCGCCTACCTGTTCGGTGGCAGGGGACGCGACCTCCCGCTCCTGTTCGCCCTGGCCGTGGGCGGCTTCGCCGCGGCGTTCCTGGCCTGGAAGGTCGGGCACTGGGTGGGCCTTTCGGACTTCGAGCGGACGGTGCGCGCGGCGCGCGACGACCAGACCGTCACCGGCGTGGCCGACCTGCGGGCCAAGGGCGTGCTGAGCTTCTGGCCGCTTTTGGCCGTGCTGACCTACGGGCTGCTGGAGGCCATCGTGAAGCGGCTACCCGCGGACGATCGCCGCAAGCGACGCTCCGGTGAGGCGGACGAGGTCGCCGGGGGCGAGCTCGATCTGGAGTCCGCGCCGGCCGGCGGAGACGTAGACGGTCGCCAGCCCTGACACCGACGCGTCGATCACGGTCGGCAGCGCACGGCGCTGGCCCAGCGGGCTGATCCCGCCCACCACGTAGCCGGTCGCGCGCTCGGCGGCCTTCGCGTCGGCCATCTGGGCCTTCTTGCCCCCGGCCGCGGCCGCGAGCGCCTTCAGGTCCAGCGAGCCCGAGACCGGCACGACGCCGACGGTCAGGTTCCCGTCCACCTCGGCCAGCAGGGTCTTGAAGATCTGCTCGTGCGGGACGCCCAGGGCGTCGGCGGCCGCCCGCCCGTACGACTCGGCGCTCGCGTCCACCTCGTAGGTGTGCAGCGTGTACGCGATCCCCGCCTGGGCCGCCGCGACCGTCGCCGGGGTGCCCTTCCCGCCCTTCGTCCTGCCCATGACCCCAGTGTGCCGCCGATGATCACCGGCCGCATGTCGGTGTCGCGGTCCGCGCGGATCAGTTGGGGCGGAACGAGCCGTCCAGGAACTGCCCCGCCGGGACGGTCGGCAGCACGTCCAGCAGCCGGTTCTCGCGCAGCAGCAGGTCGCGCGTGAACCGCAGGCGGTGCGCGGCGTCCTCGGCCTCCAGCAGCCGCTGCTTCTCGTGGCCGTCCAGCACCACGGCGGCGGCGATCAGGTACGACAGCCGCACCGGGTCGTCGGGCAGCTCGATGGGCTCGATCGGCTCGGCCTCGGCCGCGTCGCCGTCCCCGGCGGCCGCCAGCCGGTGCCGGTACAGCTGGAACAGCGGTTTGACCTGGTGGGCGAGCGCCACGGCGTCGGTGCCGGCGTCCTCGGGCAGGAACTCCACCTCGCCGCACAGGTAGGGCCGGGCGCGGTCGAGCTCCTTGAGCCGGAAGCGCCGCCCGCCGATGGTGATGATGTCGAACCGGCCGTCCTCGTGCGGCGTGACGCCGTGCAGCTCGGCGACGCAGCCGACCTCGGCCAGGCGGTGCGCGGCGTCATGGCCGACCTCGTGGCCCAGCTCCAGGGCCACGATCCCGAACCGCCGGGGCTCGGGACGTTCGAGCAGGTCGCGGACCAGCAGGCGATAGCGTTCCTCGAACAGGTGCAAGGGCAGCACCAGGCCCGGGAACAGCACCGTTCCCAGCGGGAACAGTGGAAGCCGTTCGGTCACCGTGTCCCCCCACGTTCGCATTCGGGAGGCACTCGCCGGGGGAGCACCTTTTGCGGCCAGCGTACGTCCGGGCTTGTGATCTTCCCATCCGCGTTTTCTCGCAGTGTGAAGGCCGCCCCGTGACCTGGGTGTCCGCTCCCGCTACGGGTGAGTAGCCCCTCGTCACCCGAAAGGGGCATGTGACCCTGGTCACCCTGGGCCAGATCGCGCCGACCCGGCCCCTCGCCCCCTCCGACCTGGCTAGCTTCTTCCCATCCCGGGGGTTCGCCCCCGGACGGACACTGGAGGCCGCCATCATGTGGCTGAATCTGATCATCATGAGCGTGGCGAGCCTGGTCGTCGGCTTCGTCATCGGCTGGATCGTCGCCTGCCCGCGCCGGTGGGACGGGCACTTCACCGAGAAACCCGCCGCCGCCCCGGAGGAGCTGCCCTCCTTCACCCGCGTCACCGGCGAGGCGTGAGGCCAATCGCCGGAGATTGGCCGTGGTCCCGGCGAACCCGGGCCGGTTAGCGTCGGGGCCATGAGGATTCTCGTCGTCGACGCCTTCACCGACCGGCCGTTCGCCGGGAACCCCGCCGGGGTCTGCCTGCTGGACGAGGCCGCCGACCCGGCCTGGATGCAGCGGGTGGCCGCCGAGCTGCGCCATTCCGAGACCGCGTTCGTCCGCTCGATCTTCGACGAGGAGGCCGACTTCGAGCTGCGCTGGTTCACCCCGGCCGTCGAGGTGGCCCTGTGCGGGCACGGCACGCTGGCGACCGCCCACGCCCTCTACGAGACGGGCCGCGTTCCCGCCGGGCGGCCGATCCGGTTCCGGACGCTGAGGAGCGGCGGGCTGACCGTCCGGCAGGCGGGCGAGGGCCTGGAGATGGACTTCCCCGCCCAGCCCCTGACCGCCGTCGAGACCCCGGCCGGAGCCGAGGAGATCATCGGCGTGCCCGTCCGCTGGGCGGGACGGAACGGGAACGGCGACCTGCTGCTCCGGCTCGCGCACGCCAAGGACGTCCGCGACCTGGACGCCGACCCGGCCCTGATCGGCACCCTGGCGTCCCGGGGCGTCATCGTCACCGCCCGGGCGGACGAGGGCGCCGACCACGACTACGTGTCGCGCTTCTTCGCCGCCAACGTCGGGGTCGACGAGGACCCGGTCACCGGGTCCGCCCACTGCGCCCTGGCCCCCTACTGGTCCGCCGAGCTCGGCCGCGCCGGGCTGGTCGGGTACCAGGCGTCCGAGCGCGGCGGCCACGTCCGCACCACCGTGCTGGACGGCGGCCGCGTGCGGCTCGCGGGGACGGCCGTGACCGTGCTGGACGGCGAGCTGCGCGTCTGATCGCGATGTGACGTCTCGGACAGTGAGACACCGCGCGGGGGACAGGTCTCACTCCGTAGACTGGACGGGTGATTTCCCGTATTGACCTGCGCGGCTCGCTTCCCGGCGACCTGCGCTCCGTGCTGCCCCGCGCCGAGCTCGACGTCGAGGCCGCCCTTGCCAAGGTGCGGCCGATCTGCGACGACGTGCGCCATCGCGGCTCGCAGGCGGTGCGGGAGTACACCCGAGACTTCGACGGCGTCGAGCTGGAGAGCACGCGCGTCCCGGTGGCCGAGATCCACCGGGCGCTGGCCTCGCTCGACCCGGCCGTCAGGGACGCGCTGGAGGAGTGCGTCAGGCGTGCCCGGATCGTCCACCGCGACCAGCGCCGCGAGGACGTCGCCACGCAGGTCGTGCCCGGCGGCTCGGTCACCGAGCGCTGGGTGCCGGTCGGCAGGGTCGGGCTCTACGTGCCGGGCGGGCGCGCGGTGTACCCGTCCAGCGTCGTGATGAACGTCGTCCCGGCCCAGGAGGCGGGCGTCGGCTCCCTGGCCGTCACCTCGCCCCCGCAGAAGGAGTTCGGCGGCCTGCCGCACCCCACGATCCTGGCGGCGTGCGCGCTGCTCGGCGTCGAGGAGGTGCACGCCGCCGGGGGCGCGCAGGCGATCGCGATGTTCGCCTACGGCACCGACGAGTGCGCCCGCGCCGACCTGGTCACCGGGCCCGGCAACATCTGGGTCGCGGCGGCCAAGCGGCTGCTCAAGGGCGTCATCGGCATCGACTCCGAGGCCGGGCCCACCGAGATCGCCGTGCTGGCCGACGCCACCGCCGACCCGGTCCATGTCGCCGCCGACCTGATCAGCCAGGCCGAGCACGACACGCTGGCCGCGGCCGTGCTGGTCACCGACTCGGCCGAGCTGGCCGACGCCGTCCAGGCCGAGCTGGCCGTCCAGGTGGCCCGCACCAAGCACACCGAGCGCATCACCGAGGCCCTGGCCGGACGCCAGTCGGGCATCGTGCTGGTCGACGGCGTCGACGACGGCCTGCGGGTCGTCGACGCCTACGCCGCCGAACACCTGGAGATCCAGACCGCCGACGCCCGCGCGGTCGCGGCCCGCGTCCGCAACGCCGGGGCGATCTTCATCGGCGCGCACGCGCCGGTCTCGCTCGGCGACTACCTGGCCGGGTCCAACCACGTCCTGCCCACCGGCGGCTGCGCCTGCCACTCCTCGGGCCTGTCGGTGCAGACGTTCCTGCGCGGCATCCACGTCGTGGAGTACGACGAGGCCGCGCTGGCCGAGGCCACCGCCCGCGTGGTCACCCTCGCCGAGGCCGAGGACCTGCCCGCCCACGGCGCGGCGCTCAAGGCCCGCTTCGGCTGGGAGACCCCGTCATGACCGACCTCTCCGACCTGCCGATCCGCGACGACCTGCGCGGCCGCACGCCCTACGGCGCGCCGCAGCTCGACGTGCCGGTCGCGCTGAACACCAACGAGAACCCGCACGGGCCGTCCGACCGGCTGGTGAAGGCGCTGGGCGAGGCCGTCATGGACCTCGCAGGGACGCTGAACCGCTACCCCGACCGCGACGCGGTCGCCCTGCGCGACGACCTCGCCGCGTTCCTGAACGACGACACCCCGGGCGCCGGGCTGACGTCCCGGCAGGTCTGGGCGGCCAACGGCTCCAACGAGGTCATCCAGCAGATCCTCCAGGCCTTCGGCGGCCCCGGACGCCGCGCGCTGGGCTTCGAGCCGTCCTACTCGATGCACCCGATCATCACCCGGGTCACGGGGACCGAGTGGGTCGACGCCCACCGCGACGAGGACTTCGGCCTGGCGCCCGAGCGCGCCGTCGCGGCCGTCCGCGAGCACCGCCCCGACGTGGTCTTCCTGACCTCGCCCAACAACCCGACGGGCACCGCGCTGCCGCCGGCGGCGATCGAGGCCGTGCTGGACGCCGCGCCGGGCATGGTCGTGGTCGACGAGGCCTACGCCGAGTTCCGGCGCGCGGGCACGCCGTCGGCGCTGACCCTGCTGCCCGGCCGTCCGCGCCTGATCGTCACCCGCACCATGTCCAAGGCGTTCGCCATGGCGGGCACGCGGCTGGGCTACCTGGCCGCCGACCCGGCCGTGATCGACGCGCTGATGCTGGTCAGGCTGCCCTACCACCTCTCGTCGGTCACCCAGGCGGTGGCCCGCACGGCCGTCGCGCACGGCGAGGAGCTGCTGGCCGCCGTGGCCGGGCTGCGCCGCGAGCGCGACGACCTGGTCGGATGGCTGCGCGGCGAGGGGTTCGCCGTGGCCGACTCCGACGCCAACTTCGTCCTGTTCGGGCGGTTCCCCGACCGCAGGCGGGTCTGGGAGGCGCTGCTCTCGCGCGGCGTCCTGATCCGCGAGGTGGGGCCGCCCGAGTGGCTGCGGGTGAGCGTCGGCACGCCCGGCGAGATGGCCGCGTTCCGAGAAGCACTGAAGGAGAGCCTGTGAGCCGCAAGGGGAGGGTCGAGCGGGGGACCAAGGAGACGCAGGTCCTCGTCGAGATCGACCTGGACGGGACCGGCGTGGTCGACGTGGCGACCGGCGTCGGCTTCTACGACCACATGCTGGCCCAGCTCGGCAAGCACGGGTCGTTCGACCTGACCGTCAAGACCTCCGGCGACCTGTTCATCGACAGCCACCACACGATCGAGGACACCGCGATCGCGCTCGGCCAGGCGTTCGCCCAGGCCCTGGGCGACAAGGCCGGCATCCGCCGCTTCGCCGACGCCTCGATCCCGCTGGACGAGTCGCTCGCGCAGGTCACCGTCGACATCGCGGGCCGCCCCTACCTGGTGCACTCCGAGCCCGAGGGCATGGCGCCGATGATCGGCCCGGAGTACGACACCACGATGACCCGGCACATCTTCGAGTCGTTCGTGGCGAACGCGCGGATCTGCCTGCACGTCCACGTCCCGTACGGCCGCAACGCCCACCACATCGTCGAGGCCCAGTTCAAGGCCCTCGCGCGGGCCCTGCGCGACGCGGTCGCCCTCGACCCCAAGGTGCACGGCATCCCGTCCACCAAGGGGGCGCTGTAGCCATGCGGGTCGTCATCCTCGACTACGGCTCGGGGAACCTGCGCTCGGCCGAGCGCGCGGTGGCCCGGCACGGCGCCGACGTCACCGTGACCGCCGACTGGGACGCCGCGGTCGAGGCCGACGGCCTGGTCGTCCCGGGCGTGGGCGCGTTCTCCGCCTGCATGCGGGGGCTGCGCTCGGTGCGCGGCGAGCAGATCATCGGCCGCCGCCTGTCGGGCGGACGCCCGGTGCTCGGCATCTGCGTCGGCATGCAGATCCTCTTCGGCGAGGGCGTCGAGCACGGCGTCACCACCGAGGGCTGCGGCGAATGGCCCGGCACCGTCGAGCGCCTCCAGGCCCCCGTCGTGCCGCACATGGGCTGGAACACCGTCGCCGCCCCCGAAGACACCGTGCTCTTCCAGGGCATGGACGCCGGGACGCGCTTCTACTTCGTCCACTCCTACGGCGTCCGCCGCTGGGAGCTGGAACCCGACCCGACGGGCCTGATCACGCCGCCGACGGTCACCTGGGCCGAACACGGCGACCGCTTCGTGGCGGCCGTCGAGAACGGCCCGCTGTGCGCGACCCAGTTCCACCCGGAGAAGTCCGGCGACGCCGGTGCCCAGCTCCTGAAGAACTGGCTCGCCACCCTCTCGTGAGCGACTCGTGAGCAAGGAGCGGGCCAGGCGCCGGGCCGAGCGCGAACTGGCCGCCGCCACGCGGGCCGCCGAGCACGCCGAGCGCCAGGCCGCGCGGGCCCGGCGGCGGGAGCGGTGGCGGCGGCTGGGCAGGCTGCTTCCCCGGCCCGTGCGGGTCCGGCGGCAGCGCGGCGAGCTGGCCCGCCGCCGCCGGACGCAGAACCGCCTCACGCTGGGCGTGTTCGCCGCCGTCCAGATCGCCGGGTGGTTCCTGCTGGACGGCTGGCCCGCCCGGTTCGCGCTGCTGGCGCTGTCGCTGTTCCTGGTTCCGGTCTTCGTCACGCTGGCCTTCGACCGCCGCCGCTGAGCGCGGCCGGTCCCGACCCTCCGGATAAGGTTTTCCCATGACTCTGACGCTCCTTCCCGCAGTCGACGTCGCCGACGGCCAGGCCGTGCGCCTGGTCCAGGGCGAGGCCGGCACCGAGACCTCCTACGGCGCCCCGCTGGAGGCGGCGCTGGCGTGGCAGAGCGCGGGAGCGGAGTGGATCCATCTGGTCGACCTGGACGCCGCGTTCGGCCGCGGCTCCAACCGTGAACTGCTGGCCGAGGTCACCGGGCGCCTGGACGTCAAGGTCGAGCTGTCGGGCGGCATCCGCGACGACGCCTCGCTGGAGGCGGCGCTGGCCACCGGCTGCGCCCGGGTCAACATCGGCACCGCCGCGCTGGAGAACCCCGAGTGGTGCCGCAAGATCATCGCTTCGCACGGCGACCAGATCGCGGTCGGTCTCGACGTGCGGGGCACCACGCTGGCCGCCCGCGGCTGGACCCGCGAGGGCGGCGACCTGTGGGAGGTGCTGGCCCGCCTGGAGGAGGACGGCTGCCCCCGTTACGTCGTCACCGACGTGACCAAGGACGGCACCCTGCGCGGCCCCAACACCGAGCTGCTGCGCGAGGTCTGCACCCGCACCGACAAGCCCGTCATCGCCTCCGGCGGCGTCTCGTCCCTGGACGACCTGCGCGTCCTGGCCGGGCTCGTGGGCGACGGCGTCGAGGGCGCCATCGTCGGCAAGGCCCTGTACGCCCAGGCGTTCACCCTCGAAGAGGCCCTGGCGGCCGTCAAATGACCGTCGCGTTTCCGTGTGGGGGGACGACCCCCCACGCCCCCCGGGACACAAGGAGGCTTCGCCGATGAGTGTCGCGGTGCGAGTGATTCCCTGCCTGGACGTCGATGCCGGGCGGGTGGTCAAGGGTGTCAACTTCCAGAACCTGCGCGACGCGGGCGACCCGGTCGAGCTGGCCCGCCGCTATGACGCCGAGGGCGCCGACGAGCTGACCTTCCTCGACATCACCGCCTCCAGCGGCGACCGCTCCACCACCTACGACGTGGTGAGCCGCACCGCCGAGCAGGTGTTCATCCCGCTGACCGTCGGCGGCGGCGTCCGCACGGTCGACGACATCGACCGGCTGCTGCGCGCGGGCGCCGACAAGGTCTCGGTGAACACCGCGGCCATCGCCCGGCCGGAGTTCCTCCGCGAGGCGGCCCACCGGTTCGGGTCGCAGTGCGTGGTGCTGTCGGTCGACGCCCGCCGCGCGGCGGGCACACCGTCCGGCTTCGAGGTCACCACGCACGGCGGCCGCGAGGGCACCGGCATCGACGCCGTCGAGTGGGCCGCCCGCGGCGCCGAGCTCGGGGTGGGCGAGATCCTGCTGAACTCGATGGACGCCGACGGCACCAAGAACGGCTTCGACCTGGAACTGCTGCGCCTGGTGCGGGAGACCGTCTCGGTCCCGGTGATCGCCAGCGGTGGCGCCGGGGCGCTGGAGCACTTCGCGCCCGCCGTCGGCGCGGGCGCCGACGCGGTGCTGGCCGCCAGCGTCTTCCACTTCGGCGAGCTGAAGATCTCGCAGGTCAAGGACGCCCTGCGCGAAGCGGGCCACCCCATCCGGTAGAAGGAGCACCTCCCCTCATGACCGTTGCCTTCGCCACCTTCGCCGCGATGCCCGAGGGCAACGCCGAGCTCCCCCTGCTCCGCGAGGCCCTGCGCTCGGGCTTCGGCATCGAGTCCGCCGTGACGCGCTGGGACGACCCGCTGGCCGACTGGTCCGCTCATGAGCTGGTGGTCATCCGCTCCACCTGGGACTACACCACCCGCCTCGAGGAGTTCCTGGGCTGGGCCAGGGCCGTCCCCAGGCTGGCCAACCCGGTGGACGTGGTCCGCTGGAACACCGACAAGCGGTATCTGCGCGACCTCGCCGAGGCCGGCGTCCCGGTCGTCCCGACCCTGTGGGACCCGGCCGATCTGCCGTCGCGGTGGCCGGACCTGGTCATCAAGCCCGCCGTGTCCGCCGGTGCGCGGGGCACCGCGCGGTGGGGGCCCAGCCAACGCGAGCGTGCCCGGGCCCACCTGCGCGAACTGCTCGGCGACGGCGAGACGGTCATGGTGCAGCCCTACCTCACCGGCATCGACACCGAGGGCGAGACCGCGCTGCTGTTCTTCGACGGCGAGTTCAGCCACGCCGCCCGCAAGGGGCCGATCCTGGCCGAGGGCACCGGCGTCGCGGAGGAGCCGCGCGGCGGCGACATGTCGCCCGCCACCGCGGCCCCCGAACAGCTCGCGGTGGCGCGGCGCGCTCTGGCGGCCGTCCCGCACGGCGCCGATCTCCTCTACGCCCGCGTCGACCTGGTGCCCGGCCCGGACGGGACGCCGGTCGTCCTGGAGCTGGAGCTCACCGAGCCCGACCTGTTCCTCGACCACGCCCCGGGCTCGGCCGACCGGTTCGCGCGGGCCATCGCTGCCCGGGTCACGGGAGCGTCCGCCTGAGGACGCCCTCGGTGCCGGGCTCGACGCCCCAGCTGAAGATCAGGCGGGGGTGGATGCGGATGATCTCGGGGCTGAAGGGAGAGCCGGGCGGGGTCTCGACGCTGAGCGCCTCGGCCTCGCCCCGGATCTCCAGGCCGCGCACGGTCCACGGCTGCCGCGAGACCAGGTCGTCGATCACCAGGGCGACCCGGGGGTTGCCCTTGACGTTGCGGTACTTGCGGGTCTTCCCCATCGAATAGCCGCGGATGTCGATCGACCCGGTCTCCTCGTTGTAGAAGACGCCGACGGGGTTGTTCTGCGGGTCGCCGTCGGGCCCCACGGTGGCCAGACGGGCCAGGGGCTGGTCTTCGAGATAGGCGCGTTCGTGTTCGGTAAGGCTCATGACGCCATCCTTGATCCTCAACCGCGATCGAGGTCAAGCGGTGCGCCCTGCTCCTCCTCGGCCTCCGGATCGTGGACGGCCGCCTCGGGCGAGCGCTCGACGACCGGCAGCAGGATCGCCGACGGATGGTCGGGGTCGTGGAAGACCTCCTGCTCGGCCGGGACCATCTCCCGGGCCGTGGCCAGCGGCTCGCCGGTGCCGGGGTTGGTCGCGACCTTCGGGTAGGCGCCGCTGGCCACGTGCACCCGGATCCGGTGACCGCGCCTGAAGCGGTGGGCGGTGGGCCACAGGTCGACCGCGACCCGCCTGACCCCTTCGGTGCCGACGGGCTTGTCGCCCGCCGCGGGCAGCCGCAGCCCGCCTTCGCACACGTTGCGGGACGTCCCGTCGGGCGCGACGTCGCACAGCCGGACGATGAAGTCGGTGTGCTCGCGGTCGGAGCGCACGAACAGGTCGGCCATGACCGGGCCGATCACGTCCAGGTGGTCGCCCAGCGGCGCCGTGGTGAACACCAGGACGTCCCGGCGCTTCTCCAGGGGCCGGTTGTCGACCGGCTTGGAGCTGCCCAGCAGCGTCGGCCCGCCCAGCGCGGGCGTCGGGTCGGCCGGGTCGAACCGGTAGGCGCTCGGCGGCCTGTCCTGCGGGCCGTCCACCCCGAGCCCGGCGCTCGCGTGCAGGTGGAAGCGCTCGTGGCGCACCCCGGGTGGCGGCCAGTCGCGGTAGTCGCGCCACTCGCGCGCCCCCGTGACGTAAAGCCGGACGGGCTCGGCGCGCAGGCCCGAGGGGTCGCCGCGCAGGTGCGCGCGGAACCACGCGAGGGACTCGCGGAAGGAGACCACCGCGTGGCGGGCGTCGGCGTGCCACCACGGGCCGATCGTCAGGTAGGGGCGGTGCCCGCCCGCGCGCAGCGCCAGGTAGTCCTTCAGCTCCCACGGCAGGAACACGTCGTACCAGCCGCCGAGCATCGTCACCGGCGCCCCGACCTGGCCGACGGTCCCGCTGAAGTCGCGCCTGAGCCAGTAGTCGGTGCCGGTCTGGTGGTGGGTGAGCAGGTCCTGGTAGAACCGCATCGGCGCGCCGCCGGTCAGGACGTCCAGCTCGGCCAGCGGGCGTCCCGAGCGGGCCGCGCGCAGGGCGCGCCGCCGCGACAGCAGCGCCGCGTTGAGCACGCCGAGCGGCTGGTGCTGCCGGTGGGTGAGATCGGTCCAGCTCAGCGTCGACTCCAGCGCGAACGAGCCGCCGACGTACGCCGCGTCCCGGAACGAGGACGCGGTGATCTGCAACGACATCGCCTTCAGCTCGGGGCCGGCCTCCGCGGCCAGGGCCCAGGCCGAGTAGCCGAGGTAGCTGGCGCCGTACGCGGCGAACGTGCCGTCGAACCAGGGCTGGTCGCGCAGCCACGCGACCGTGGCCAGGCCGTCCTCGTGCTCGTCGCCGAGCGGGTCGAACTCGCCGCCCGACCCGAACGTCCCGCGCGCGCTCTGCACAAGGAGCTGGAACCCGAACGGCACGAACGGCAGGCCGTTGATCATCGACTGCGGCCCCCGGCGCCCGTAGGGGGTGCGCACGAGGATGGTCGGGCGGGGCCGCTCGGCCCCGTTGGGGATGTAGCGGTCCGCGAGCAGCGTGACGCCGTCGGGCATCGGCACGCGGAGGTCGCGCTGGACGTGATAGCGCCGGAACGTGCGGGGGCGGGGGAGACGAAGCGGCGGAGCGGGTAGTCGGTTCCTCAGAGCCATTTCTCTACTCCAGAACGCCGGACGTCCCCGGCGGGGGCGGGAGTGCGTCGGCCGGATCGACGGGCTACTACCTAGTAACGGTAACCGCCCGGCACCCGGACCCGCACCCGCGTTAACCGGCCGCGATCACCATCCAGGGCTCGTCCACCCCCTGTGACCAGGTCTCCCACCACTCCGGACCAGAAGGTCTCGTTCCCGTATTCGTCCCGCCAGACCCACAGACGCGACGTCACACGATGCGACTCGTACTTGTCAGTGGACTCCCCGATGGAGTTCCGGCCTCCGGCGTGCCAATATTCGATCAATTGAGACGATCGGGGGAGCACGAGATGTGGCCTAACGCGCCTACGGGCCCGCCGCCCCCTCGTCCGCGCGTCCGGCCGCACGGCGCGTGGTACGCGCTGCCCGCCGTGATCGGGGTCGTCGCCGTCGTGGGGTTCCTGATCATGCTGCTCACCAACATCGGCGCCTCGAACGCCGCCGACCGGCCCCCGGCGACCGGCGATCCGGAGACCGGCATCAGCCTCGACGTCACCGGCGGCCACAAGTACCTGATCTACGCGCGTCAGTCGGACTCGGCCCCGTCCTCCTGCTCGCTGTCGACGGACGGCGGACCGGCCGAGCCGGTCACGCTGTCCAAGAAGAGCCCGCTCAGCGCTCCCGACCACAAGTCCTACCGGTACGTCGTGAGCTTCGAGGCGCCCGAGTCGGGGACGATCAAGCTCACCTGCCGTGGCGCCGACGGCCAATTGCTGGTCAGGCCGGACGACACCGCGCACGTCGTCCTCGGGTTGTCGGTGCTGGGCGCGCTGGCCGGGGTCGCGCTCGCGGCGGCGATCACGCTCACGCTGGCGCTGATGCGCCGCGCCTCCAAGCAGAGGGTGCGCGCCTCGGGCCATTACGGCCCGAGGCTCTACTGAGCTAGGTGTTCTTGGCCAGGTGACGGCCGATCACCATGCGCTGGATCTGGTTGGTGCCCTCGAAGATCTGCATGACCTTCGCCTCGCGCATGTAGCGCTCGACGGGGAAGTCGCGGGTGTAGCCGTAGCCGCCGAGCACCTGGACGGCGTCGATCGTGACCTTCATCGCCGCGTCGGTCGCGACCAGCTTGGCGATGGACGCCTGGCGCCCGAACGGCAGCCCGCGGTCCTTGCGGCGGGCCGCGTCGAGGTAGGTGGCGCGGGCCGACTCCACGGCGGCGGCCATGTCGGCCAGCAGGAACGACAGGCCCTGGTTGGCGATGATCGGACGGCCGAACTGCTCGCGCTCGGTGGCGTACTTGACGGCGTGGTCGAGCGCGCCCTGCGCCAGGCCGACCGCGCACGCGGCGATGCCCAGGCGCCCGGAGTCGAGCGCCGCAAGGGCGATCGGGAAGCCCTGGCCCTCCTCGCCGAGCCGCCGCTCGGCCGGGAGCCGCGCGTTGTCGAAGTGCAGCTGGGCGGTGGTGGACCCGGTGAGGCCCATCTTGCGCTCGGGCGGCCCGAACGTCAGGCCCTCCATCCGGCCGTCGGTCAGGAAGCAGCTGATGCCCCGGCCGCCGTCGTCGGACGTGCGGGCGAACAGCACGTAGAAGTCGGCCTCGCCGCCGTGGGTGATCCAGGTCTTGGTGCCCGTGACCCGGTAGCCGTCGCCGTCGGCGACCGCGCGGGTGCTCAGCGCGCCCGCGTCCGAGCCCGCGTGCGCCTCCGACAGGGCGTAGCCGCCGAGCAGCTCCCCGGCCAGCAGCTCGGGCAGCCGCTTGCGCTGCTCGGAGGACCCGTAGTTGGCCAGCGGGAAGCAGGACAGGGTGTGCACGCTGAGGCCGACCGCGACCGACGCCCACACCGAGGCGATCTCCTCCACGACCTGGAGGTAGACCTCGTACGGCTGCCCGCCGCCGCCCTGCTCTTCGGGATAGGGCAGGCCGAGCAGGCCGGAGCGGCCGAGCAGCCGGAACATCTCGCGGGGGAAGGCCGCGTCCTCCTCGGCCGCCGCGGCGCGCGGGGCCAGTTCCTTGCGGGCGAGCTCGCGGGTCAGCGCGATGAGCTCTTCGGCTTCGGGGGTGGGAAGCATCCGTTCAGCGGGCATGGCCCCATCTTCCCGGATCAGGCCGACAGCTCGCGCTCAAGGGGTGTCCGAAAACGGGGCGTGACCCTGACCTCACCCATCCAGGCCGCGACGCGGGCGGCCTCGGCGTCGACGGCGGCCCGGGCCTCGGCACCGGCGTCCTCCAGCAGCCGCACCGCGATCTCGCCGTCCGGGCGCTGGGCCCAGCCGCCCACGACGCGGCCGTCCCACCAGACCGTGGGGCCGATGTTGCCGCTGCGGTCGAACAGCGGCGGCGCGTGCTCGCCCAGGTACCACTCGCGGCGCTGCCAGCCCATCGGGGTCGGGTCGAGGGCCGGGAGCAGCGCCGCCCAGGGCTCGGGCGCGGCCACGGGTTCCAGGTCGTCGGCGTGCAGCAGGCCCGTGACGCCGTCGCCGAGATCGGCCTCGGCCAGGTCGAGGCGGGCCAGCGCCTTGTCGACGTCGCCGAAGTTCCAGCCGGTCCACCACTTGATGTCCGAGCGGGGCGCCGGGCCGAAGGCGCGCAGCCAGCGTCCGACCAGCTCGGCGCGGGCCTCGTCGATCGGGAGCCGGGGGACGCCGTCCGGCAGCCACTTCTCGATGGGCGACCAGCGGTACTGGCTGCTGATCCATGATCCGTTGGGCCGCCCGCGCACGATGCGGCCCTGGCAGCCCAGGGTGACCAGCACCCAGGTGGTGATGCTCAGGGGGCGCGAGTAGGACTTGCCGGGGGTGGGGTCGACCTTGGTGCGCAGCCGGGGCTCGGCCGCGCTGATCTGCGCCCCGGTGGCCGCGCCCAGATCGAGCAGGACGCGGTGGGCGGACGCCTCGACCTCGTCCAGCCAGGGACCGGCGTCGGGGACGACACCGGCCTGCTCGATGTACCCGGCGTAGGTGCGGCGCTGCCTGACCGCCAGCGCGTCGGCGCACGACGCCTGCAACGCGGGGACGAGCTCGACCGGCACCACGAACATGGTCCGCCGCATCGCGAGCATCCGCAGCAGGGAACGCTCCTCGTAGAGCGCGGCCTCGACGTCGGCGGGAGTCGCGGCGCCCGAGCGCGCCGCGACCGACAGGAAGACCGTCGCCGGGTCGGTCGCGTGCAACGCGACCAGCGAGCGGGCGACGCCGGTGACTCCGGCCGCGCCGCCTTCGGCCCTGGACTCGGTGGCCAATCGGTGCCGGACGGCCAGCCTGGCCCGCCGCTCCGCCGCGGTGATCGAACGCATGGGCGAATCCTATGCGCGCGGGCGGCGCGGCGGGACTCCGCCGCGATCAGCCGTTGGAGATCTTGACGACGACCTTCTCCTTGGTGACGGACTGGACGCTCACGTCGAACCCGTCCACCTCCTGCTGGCCGTCGCCCACCGGGACGGTGACGGTGGCGTCGCCGACCTTGAGCGTCACCTTCTCGCCCTCCACCTTCACCAGCTCGGCCTTGACGCCGAGGATCGAGGCGTTGGCGTCCACACCGCGGTCGAACGTCACGGTGCAGGAGTTGACGTTGCAGTCGGTCTTGGAGTTCTCGCCGCCGCACGCCGCCACCGCCGCGAGCGGCAGGAGGATCAGGGGCATGACGGCCAATTTCCGTCTAACAGGGGAGATCATGGCCGTGAGTCTAGGGCGCGGGCCCCTCGCGGGCCGCCCTCCCGGAGATGGAAATCAGGCGAACCCAAAGTAGTACCCGGCGATGACTCCGCGCCCCCGGCCCTCATACCGGCCTCAGCCGTGGTGCCGTCCGTTGAGCACCTTGCCGCCCAGCTCGGGCCGGAGCCCTTCCAGGATCTTGGGGGTGCCGACGACGACCCAGCGCGTCCCCACCAGGTAGGAGCCGCCCCAGGGCTTGGCCTCCTCCAGCCAGACCCGCTGGTGATTGTCCGTGGTGAAGTCGAGCATGACGAAGCGTCCCTTGCCCGACTGGCAGACGCCCTGGCGCAGCTCCCGCGAGGCGCGCTTGCCCGAGAGCTTGCAGTCCGCCTTGGACGCGAGCTGCTCGATCGAGGCGGGTTTGGCGGCAGCGGCGGCGTCGCCGTGCTTGGAATGCCCGCCGGACTGCCCGCAGCCCGCCGCCAGCGCCAGCGCGGCGCAGCAGGACAGCGCGGTCCTGAGGTGATGCATGGTCGGTCCTCCCGCGATGGGATGCGCGATTCGACGGGAGGTACGCGCGCGGGCCCCGGGCGGTTCAGCCGGGGACCCCGTCAGATCATGAGCCGGGCGGCGGACGCGGCGCGGACGCCCGGATCCTCGGCGGCGTCGTGGTTCAACCGCTGGAGGCGCATCCGGGTGTCGTCGGTGAGGGGCGCGGTCTCGACGGCGACCTGGCGGACCCCTTCCTCGCAGTCCCACAGGCCCTCGACGGTGTAGGCCTCGGCAGTGTGGGGCGCGGTGCGGGTCAAGGCGGTCAGGACGCGGGTGCGCAGGTAGGCGTAGGTGGACTCGGTCCACGCGGTCTTCAGCAGCGGGACGGCCTCACCGGCGCGCAACCGGCCCAGGCCCTCGATCGGGCTGGCGGCGTCGCCCCAGTCGCGGCGGCTCACGGCGTCGCTCAGCTCCGTCATCAGCAGGGGGATGTCCTGGCGCGTCCCGTAGCGGGCCAGCAGGTGCAGGCCGATGTCGTCGCACCCGGCTCTGGCGGTGGCCCATCTGCGGGCGTACGGCAGCACCTCGGGGCCGTACTCGCGCAGCGCGCGGCAGACGACGCCGCCCAGCTTGCCGGGACGGCGCGGCAGGATCTCCTCGGCGAGGTCGAGCAGGCCGGGCGCGCGGCGGCGGCCCAGCTCGAACACGGCCGCGACGGCGCCCTCGTCGCCGCGCCTGGCCAGTTCGACCAGCTCCTCTTCGGGGCGCTCGTCGCGCGCACCCGGGGCCGGACGCGACGTCAGGCGGGTCCTGGCGGTCCGACGCCGGTGGTCGACGGCGGCCGCGATCCTGGGCTGGCGGGCGGCCCACGACTCCAGCACGGGGTTGGGCGGCGCCATGACCAGGTGCATCAGGGTGTCCTCGTCGCAGCGCCCGGCGACCAGCTCGTCCAGGCCGACGGCCAGGACGGGGTCACCGATGGCCATGAGGGCCTCCAGGGCGTCGTACCAGTGGGTGCCCTCCTCGGCGTAGCGCCGCAGCGGAACGGCCGCCTCGCGGCGGCTGAGCCGCGCCATCTCGGTCAGCACCTGCAACGCGAGCAGCACCCGGCGGCCGTCGGTGTCCGCCTGGTCCGCCTGGTCCGCCTGGTCCGCCTGGTCGGCCGGGTCGAACAGATGCTCCACCACGGGGCCGATCGGCAGTTCGAGGTCGACCATCAGGCGCGCGTAATAGAGGTCCCGTGTCTCGCACTGCGGGTCCCAGCGTGGATCCCTGCGAATGCAGTCGTAGACGTACTCGCCCGAGCCCGGACGGTCGGCGGCGCGCCGCGCCGCCCTGCCCAGGCCCCGCTGGAGTTGACCGTGCAGAGTGCTCGCTGATTCCATCAAGACCTCGTTACTCACCCCAGCAGAATGCGCACTCGACCAGATATCGGGCAAGTGCTTTAGCGTGCGGATGTCGGGAACGAGACGAGCACGACACCGGCGAAACCTCCCGTTGAGACCGTTCTCACAGCGTCCGCTGGGAAATCCAGCTCTCGTGCAGGTCGGCGTAGACCCCCGGGCGGCCGACCAGCTCCGAGTGCGGCCCCCGCTGGACGATCCGTCCCGCGTCGAACACGATCACCTCGTCGGCGGCCTCGGCCGTGGAGAGCCGGTGCGCGATAGCGATCGCGGTGCGGCCGCGCGTCACGCCGTCCAGCGCCCGCTGGATCCTGACCTCGGTGGCCGGGTCGACCGCCGAGGTCGCCTCGTCCAGCACCAGCAGGTCCGGGTCGGCGAGGTAGGCGCGGGCCAGGGCCACCAGCTGCCGCTCGCCCGCCGACAGCGACTCCCCGCGCTGCCCGACGGGCGTCTCCAGACCCCGGGGAAGCCCCGCCAGCCAGTCGCCCAGCCCCAGCTCGGTCAGCGCGAGCAGGATGTCGGCGTCGGTGGCGTCCCGCCTGCCGTAGCGGATGTTGTCGGCCAGCGACGCGTCGAACAGGAAGCCGTCCTGCGGCACCATCACGATCCGCTCGCGCAGCGAGGAGAACCTGATCCGGTCCAGGGGGACGCCGTCCACCAGCACCCGGCCGGACACGGGGTCCATCAGCCGCGTCAGCAGCTTGGCGAAGGTGGTCTTGCCCGACCCCGTCTCGCCGACGATCGCGACGCGCGAGCGCGGGGCGATCGACGCGCTGACCCCGTGCAGGACGGGAGGCCCTCCCGGGTAGGCGAACCCCACGTCCTCGAACCGGACCTCGATGGGGCCGCGCGGCAGCACCTGACCGTCGTCACCCGGGTCGGCGACGTCCGGCTCGGTGTCCAGCACCCCGAGCACCCGCCGCCAGCCCGCGATGGCGTTCTGCGCCTCGTTCAGCACCTCGGTCGCCGTCTGCATCGGGCTCACGAACAGCGTCACCAGGAACAGGAAGGCCACCAGCTTCCCGGCGGTCAGATGGCCGCCGATGCCCAGCAGCGTCCCGGCGACCACGACCCCGGCGGTCGCGAGCGCCGCCACCAGCTCGGTGGAGGGGAAGGTGAGCGCGACCAGCCCCTGCGCCCGGGTCTGGGCCCTGCGGGCCTCGTCCACGGTCTGGTCGACCTTCTCGGCGGTGCGCTCCTCGGCCGCGTGCGCGCGGATCACCGAGGCGCCCACCACCGACTCGCTCACCGCGGCCAGCAGGTCGCCCATCCGCTCGCGCACCCGGGTATAGGCGGCTGAGATCAGCCTCTGGAACCAGCGCAGCGCCAGCATCAGCGGCAGGAACGCCGCCCACACCAGCAGGGCCAGCGGCCACGAGTAGACCGCCATCAGCACGCTGGCCACCACCAGCTGCCCCAGCGACACGATGATCATCAGCCCGCCCCACTGCATGAACTGGCTGATCTGGTCGACGTCGCCGGTCACCCGCGACACCAGCGCGCCGCGCCGCTCCCCGCTCTGGGTCAGCATCGAAAGGTCGTGCACGTGCCGGAACGCCTTGACCCGCAGCGAGGACAGTCCGGACTCGGTCGACTTGTAGAGCCGCACGTTCATGCAGTACGCGCTGACGGCGGTGGCCAGCACGGCCAGCGCGCACAGCAGCGCGGTGTTGCGGATGAACGCGACGTCGGGGCCGCCGTCGGCCGTGATGCCCTTGTCGATGGTCTGCTGGACGGCGATCGGCACCACGATCCGCCCGGCGGTCGCGACCAGCGCGAGCACGAGCGTCCCGGCCAGGCCGGCCTTGAACTCGGGGCTGAGGGCGATGCCGCGCCGCAGCGTGCTCAGCGCGCCCTCGCGCGCGGCCACCTCACTGAGTGCGGTCACGCCCGCGCCTCCTCTTCCTCTTCCTGCTCGTGGATGAGCTCCTGCTCGGCCTCGGCGCGCTCGTAGGCGTTGACGAGGTTCCGGTAGCCCTCAGAACGTTCCAACAGCTCGGCGTGCGGCCCCCGGTCCAGGACCCGGCCGCGCTCCATGTAGACCACCTCGTCCGCCAGGGCGATCGTGGCCTTGCGGTAGGCCACCACGACGACCGTGCCGCGCGACTCCCGAAGGCTTCGCAGAATGCGCGCCTCGACCTGGGAGTCGACGCTGGACGTCGCGTCGTCCAGCACCAGCAGCCGGGGCCGCCTGACCAGGGCACGGGCCAGGGCCAGCCGTTGCCTCTGGCCGCCCGACAGCGTCGCGCCGCGCTCGCCCACCCGGGTGTCGAGCCCATCGCCGAGCGCGGCCACGAACCCGTCGGCCTGCGCCAGGCGCAGCGCCTCCCAGATCCGCTCGTCGGGCAGGTCGAGCCCGAGTGTCACGTTGCCGCGGACGGTGTCGTCGAACAGGAACGTCTGCTGGGGGACCAGCGCCGCCGTCTCGGCCACGCCGCCGCGCTCGATGTCGCGCACGTCGACCCCGTCCAGCAGGACCGCGCCGTCGGCCGGGTCGACCAGCCGCACCAGCAGGGACGTGAGCGTCGACTTGCCCGAGCCGGTCGGCCCGACCACCGCGAGCGTCTTCCCGGGCCCGGCGTCGAAGGACACGTCGTGCAGGACGTCCCCGGGAGGCTCGCCGATGTCGTCGGAGGAGGCGTAGCCGAACCGGACCTTGCTGACCTCCAGCGCCGCCGCGTTGCCGTCCCCGGGCCGCTTCTCGCCGTAGGGGAGCGAGCCGCCCTCGTCCAGGACGCTCCGCACCCGCCGCCAGCCCACCACGCTGCGCGGCACCTCGGCCAGGACCCAGCCGAGCGCCCGGATCGGCCAGGCCAGCAGCGTGAACAGGTACGCCACCTGCACCAGGTCGCCGGCCGTCATGGCGCCCGCGTCCAGCCGCATCGACCCGACCAGCAGGACGGCCAGCACCCCCAGGTTGGGCAGCGCCTCCAGCAGGGGGTCGAACATGCCCCGGACCCGCCCGACCCGCACGTTGGCGTCGCGCAGGGCCTCGGCCGTGGCCCGGAAGCGCTCGGTCTCCGACTCCTCGCGGCCGAGGGTCTTGACCACCAGGCCGCCCTCGAAGCTCTCGTGCGCCACCTCGCTGACCTCGGCGCGCAACTGCTGCGCGCGGGTCGCGACCGGGGCGAGCCGCCGCTGGTAGACGACGTTGAGCAGCGCGATGGCCGGGAAGACCAGGAAGCCGACGATCGCCACGGTCAGGTCCGTCAGCACGATCGACACCGCCGAGATCACCAGCATGACCACCACGCCGACGGCCATCGGCAGCGGCGCGAGCGGCGCCCAGGACGCCTCCACGTCGGCGTTCGCGTTGGACAGCAGCTGCCCCGTCGGGTGGCGGTGGTGCCAGGCCAGGGGGAGCTTCAGGTACTGGCGCGTGACGGCACGGCGGTAGGTCGCCTGCATCCGGTACTGCATGAGGCCCGCGTAGAAGCGGCGTCCGGCCACTCCCAGCGCCTTGAGCGCCGCGACGCCGATGATCGCCAGCGCGGCCGCGGTCAGCGCCCCCGCCGTCGTGTCGCCGGACCTGAAGGCGGGCAGGACCGTCTCTTCGGTCACCCAGCCGAGAACGCTGGCGGTGGCGACGGTCATGGCCGCGTACAGGGCGCTGGCCAGCACCGAGATGGTGAACGGCCGGGGCTCGGTCCTGATCGCGACCGCGAGGACCCCCATCCCCTCTCTCAGGACGTGGTGATGGGCGTCTTCGGAACCTGCTGGCACGGGGGTTCCTCCTGATGGGGTCGTCGATGGCCCCCGGGGGGGCCGGGGTTGGGGCGCGCTATTGATTACCAGATGGGACGTCCACTTATTCCTGGGGACCGTGGCCGGACCGCCCGGGCGACCTGTACGGGACGGCGGCCACAAGCGGAGCATCGCGGCCAGGAGCGGACACGAGCGCGCGCGGGCCGCGACTCGGCGCCCTAGTCCGGGCCATGGGGGAGTGGGCGCCGGAGAGCTTCATCGCGGGAATTCGGGTGTGGACAAAAGTGCCAAGAGTGTCGAGTTCTTTGTTCACCACGGTGCCATCACGCGTGCACGATCCCCCTTGAGCCGCCACGGGCCGCGACAGGGCCCCGGAACTGCGGCGATGACGGTGAAAATTCGCGTGATATGTCCTTAAAAAAGTGTCCATGGAGCACGGCTCGGCTGCCTCCTCGGGAAGGGCGGGCTGACCGCTCCGCGAGGCCACAGTGCCACTGTGCGGGGGCTTCGAGCCGTCCGCGAGCACGCCCCCGCGAGGGCGAGTTCCCCGCACGGCCCCCGGGACGACCGGCGGCGCATGACAGGGGTTGACCGGATCCGACGGAGCTGTCAAGAGCCTGGACGAGATCCGACGCGACCTTTAACGGGCTGGTAACGGGCGGGTTCGCCGAGAGGCGAATCGCGATGGCTCTTGATCCTCCGCTTTACGCGGAAGCGGTGATACGGTGGGGCGCGTCGGTTGCAGTCGTGGTTCTCGATCGTTTCACTGGACGCCCGCGGACTGATGGCAGCGGGCGTTTTGGCTTTTCCGGGTCCGTACGGGAGGCGAGAGCGTTCCGCAGTGACCGCGCCGGGCCCGCGAGGTGTGGGCCCACGTTTTGCCGCAAGGAGAAAGACATGCCCCAGCAGGGCACCGTGAAGTGGTTCAACGCCGAAAAGGGCTTCGGATTCATCGCCGTCGACGGCGGCGGGCCGGACGTCTTCGTGCACTACTCGGCGATCCAGTCCTCCGGATACCGCACCTTGGACGAGAACCAGCGCGTTCAGTTCGAGGTGACCCAGGGTAACCGGGGTCCGCAGGCTGACCAGGTCGTCCCCCTGTAACACCCGTAGCCGTACTTCAGGGCCCGCACTCCCGGCCAGGGGTGCGGGCCCTGTCGCATCCCCGGAGCGCGGCCGAAGCGGCCACCCGGCAGAATGGAAGCCATGTCCGCTCGACCGTCCAATCTGGACCCAGAAATCGCCGCCCGCCTCAAGCGCACCGCCGACGGCCTCGTGCCCGCCATCGCCCAGCAGTACGACACCGGCGAGGTGCTCATGCTCGGCTGGATGGACGACGAGGCCCTGCACCGCACCCTCACCACCGGCCGCTGCACCTACTGGTCCCGCAGCCGCCAGGAGTACTGGGTGAAGGGCGAGAGCTCCGGCCACCAGCAGTGGGTCAAGTCGGTCGCGCTCGACTGCGACAAGGACGTCGTCCTGGTCAAGGTCGACCAGGTCGGCGGCGCCTGCCACACCGGCGACCGCACCTGCTGGGACGCCGACGTCCTCGACGCCGTCGTGGGCGAGCGCCCCGCAGAACAGACCGGATGACGCCCGCCCGCGAGCGCGGCCTGACCGCGCTGCTGTGCGCGGCGGGCGCCGGGCTCGCCCTGCTGGCCGCCGGGCGCCCCTGGGCGACCGTGCGCGCCGGCGACGCCATCACCCCGTTCGCACAGGAACTCACCGGACGCGACCTCGGCGGTGTCGCCGGGGCCCTGGGCTGGGCCGGGCTCGCCGGGCTCGCCGCGCTGTTCGCCACCTCCGGCCGGGTCCGCTCCGCCGTCGGCGTGCTGCTGGCGCTGTTCGGCGTCGGCATCGCCTACACCTCGGCGTCCAGCGTCCGGCAGGAGCACGTCGTCTCCACCGCGGGCGAGGAGAGCGCCCTGATCCGCCTGGCGCGCGACACCTCGACCGACGTCTCGCTCTGGTGGACGGTCTCGCTGGCCGGGGGAGTGCTCCTGGCCGCCGCCGGACTGGTCACGGTGCTGCGCGGCGCCCGCTGGCCGGGCATGTCCGCCCGCTACGAACGCGCGCGCGGCGCCGCCGTCCCGGCCGGACGCTCCCGCACCGCGCCGGACGACGACCCGTCCAGCCTCTGGAAGTCCCTCGACCAGGGGGACGATCCGACCCTCGGGGACGACCGGCGCCCATGAACACCGAGAGCGGCGGCCTCGTCCTGGTCGTCGAGCACGATCCCGCCGTGGCCGAACTCCAGCGCCGCTACCTCGCCCGCGAGGGCTTCGAGGTCGAGACCGAGACCGACCCCTCGCGGGCCGCCGCCGCGGTGATCCGCTTCCGGCCGGATGTGGTCGTGCTCGACCTGTCGACCGCGCCCCTGCCCGCCGACCTGTTCCGCCGCGTCACCGACACCGCCCGTCCCGCCCCGGTGGTGGCCGTGACCGACCCGGTCGACCCGGGTGTGGCGCGCTCGCTGGGCGAGCACCACGTCACCCGCCCGTTCGGCCCCCGCGTCCTGGTCGGCGCCGTCGCCGACGCCCTGCGCCGCGCCGGACCCGGCGCGCCTCCCGGCGTCCTGCGCGCGGGCCCGGTCTCCCTCGACGCCCGCGGCCGCACCGTCACCGTCGCCGACCGCTCCGTCGCGCTCACCGTCACCGAGTTCGACCTGCTGGAGTTCCTCATGGGCAACGCGGGCCGCGTCTTCACCCGCGAACAGCTCCTGGAGGCCGCCTGGGGCCCCGGCGCCGGCGCCGGAAGCCGCACCGTCGACGTCCACATCGCCCAGCTCCGCGCCAAACTCGGCGAAGGCAGCCCCATCCGCACGGTAAGAGGCGTCGGCTACGTCCTCGACAGTATTTAAGAAATCCCGGCCCACCTGCGCTCGCCTGGCGGCTGTGTTCACTGAAACCCCGGCCCACCTCCGCTCGCCTGGCGGCTGTGTTCACTGAAACCCCGGCCCACCTCCGCTCGCCTGGCGGCTCGCTTCGGTGACCGTGATTTTGCGATTGCTGCATCGCTTCGCGATCTCGCCGGGGAAGCGTCGCCTTCGGCTCGCTTCCCCGCTCATTAACGCAATCGCGCGCGGGCTGAGGTCGGCGCGGGGTGGGCTTACGCTGGGGATGTGGGTCGGATGACTGGAACGCTGGTCGGGCGACGGCGGGCGTTGGCGGGGCCGCTGGCGGTCCTTGGCGGGCTCGGGGCCGGGGTGCTGCTGGTGGCGGTCGTTGATCCGCATGAACCGGGGCACTATCCGACGTGTCCCTCGCTGGCGCTGACGGGGCTCTACTGCCCCGGGTGCGGGGGACTGCGGATGGTCAACTCGCTCGCGCACGGGGACGTGGGGGCGGCCTTCGGGCACAACCAGCTGGCCTTTCTCATGCTCGGTGTCGGGGCTTATGTCCTGGGGCGCTGGACGTACTCGGCTGCTGTGGGACGGCCCATGCGCACGGTCCTTTCTCGTCCTGCGGTGCTGGTCTCGATGCTTGCGGTCGCGGTGGTCTTCGCGGTCGTCCGAAATCTGCCCTTCGCTGCCGTTCTCGCCCCCTAAGTGACGGGGGTCCGGGGCCGAGTTCAAGGGGTGTCGGAGGGGGCGGCTACGATCGGTGCACGGACCGACCGGAGGGGGCCCAGCGCTTGAGCGAGACACACGGCGGCAGCGTGCTCGACGAGATCATCGAAGGCGTCCGGGCCGACCTCGCCGAACGGCAGCGAGCGGTGTCCCTCGACGCCCTCAAGGAGAAGGCCGCGGCGGCCCCGGCGGCCCGCGACGCGCTGGCCGCGCTGCGGGGGCAGGGCGTCTCGGTGATCGCCGAGGTCAAGCGCAGCAGCCCCTCCAAGGGCGCGCTCGCCGCGATCGCCGACCCGGCCGCGCTGGCCCGCGACTACGAGTCCGGCGGCGCCAAGGTGATCAGCGTGCTGACCGAGCGCCGCCGCTTCGGCGGCAGCCTCGACGACCTGGCCGCCGTCCGCGCCAACGTCGACATCGCCGTCCTGCGCAAGGACTTCATCGTGACCTCCTACCAGCTGTGGGAGGCACGGGCCCACGGCGCCGACATGGCGCTGCTGATCGTGGCCGCCCTCGACCAGGACGCGCTGGTCTCGCTGGTCGAGCGGGCCGAGTCGATCGGGCTGCTCCCGCTGGTCGAGGCGCACACCGAGGAGGAGGCCGCCCGCGCGGTCGAGGCGGGCGCCAAGGTCATCGGCATCAACGCGCGCGACCTGAAGACGCTCCGGGTCGACCGCGGCGTGTTCGCCCGCGTGGCGCCGCTCATCCCCAAGGACATCGTCAAGATCGCCGAGTCGGGGGTGCGCGGCCCGCACGACCTGCTCGCCTACGCCTCGTCCGGCGCCGACGCCGTCCTGGTAGGCGAGAGCCTGGTCACGGGCAAAGACCCGCGCGCTGCGGTCGCCGACCTGGTCGCGGCGGGCGCCCACCCGGCGCTTCGCCAGGGCGGGTAACCTACGGTCATGCTTCTCGAACCGCTGCGCGAGCGATGGCGGGCCCGGTCTCTCTTCCGCTGACCGGTAGCCCTTCGAGCACGACAGGACGATCCTTTTCATGACCATCGACAGCGCGCGCAGTTCCACTGTGCCCGACGCCTCCGGCCACTTCGGCGTCTTCGGCGGGCGGTTCGCCCCCGAGGCCCTGATGGCCGCGCTCGACGAGCTCGACCGCGAGTTCGCGGCGGCCCGCGACGACGCCGCCTTCATGGCCGAGCTGAACGACCTGCTCAAGAACTACGCCGGACGTCCCAGCCTGCTGACCGAGGCCAAGCGCTTCGCCGAGCACGCGGGCGGCGCCCGCGTCCTGCTCAAGCGCGAGGACCTCAACCACACCGGCTCCCACAAGATCAACAATGTGCTGGGGCAGGCGCTGCTCACCCGGCGGATGGGCAAGCGGCGCATCATCGCCGAGACCGGCGCCGGGCAGCACGGCGTCGCCACCGCGACCGCCGCCGCCCTGCTCGGCCTGGAGTGCACGGTCTTCATGGGCGAGCTCGACACCGAGCGCCAGGCGCTCAACGTCGCCCGGATGCGGATGCTGGGCGCCGAGGTCGTGCCCGTGCCGACCGGCAGCCGCACCCTCAAGGACGCCTGCAACGAGGCGTTCCGCGACTGGGTCGCCACCGTCGACCACACCCACTACTGCGTCGGCTCCACCATGGGCCCGCACCCGTTCCCGATGATGGTCCGCGAGCTCCAGCGGGTCGTCGGCGTCGAGGCCCGCGAGCAGGTCGTCGCGCTGGCCGGCCGCCTGCCCGACGCCGTGGTCGCCTGCGTCGGCGGCGGGTCCAACTCCATCGGCGCGTTCCACGCCTTCATCCCGGACGAGTCCGTCCGGCTGTGCGGGTTCGAGGCGGCGGGCGACGGCGTCGAGACGGGACGCCACGCCGCGACCATCACCGGCGGTTCGGTCGGGGTCATCCACGGCATGCGCACCTACCTGCTCCAGGACGACGACGGCCAGACGATCGAGTCGCACTCGATCTCCGCGGGCCTCGACTATCCCGGCGTCGGCCCCGAGCACTCCTGGCTGCACGACACCGGCCGCGCCACCTACCGGCCGATCACCGACGCCGAGGCCATGGACGCCTTCGCGCTGCTGTGCCGCACCGAGGGCATCATCCCGGCCATCGAGTCCGCGCACGCGCTGGCCGGTGCGATCAAGGTCGGCCGCGAGCTCGGGCCCGACGCGGTGATCGTGGTCTGCCTGTCGGGCCGCGGCGACAAGGACATGCACACCGCCGCCAACTACTTCGGCCTCATGCCAGAAGGGGGAGAGGCCAAGTGAGCGCCACCGCCACCGCCTACGCCAAGGCCAAGGCCGAGGGGCGCGCCGCGCTCGTCGGCTACCTGCCCGCCGGGTTCCCCAGCGTCGAGGGCGCCATCGAGGCCGCCCGCGCGATGGTCGGCTCCGGCTGCGACGTCATCGAGATCGGCCTGCCCTACACCGACCCGATGATGGACGGCCCCACCATCCAGGACGCCGTCCACCGGGCCCTGGTCGGCGGCGCCCGCGTCGCCGACGTGTTCCGCACGGTCGAGGCCGTGGCCGCCACCGGCGTGCCCACCCTCGTCATGACCTACTGGAACCCCGTCGACCGCTACGGGGTCGAGGCGTTCGCCCGCGACCTGAAGTCCGCGGGCGGCGCCGGGCTGATCACCCCCGACCTCACCCCGGAAGAGGCGGGCCCCTGGCTGGAGGCCGCCGACGTCCACGACCTCGACAAGGTGTTCCTGGTCGCGCTCAGCTCCACCGACGAGCGCATCGAGAAGATCGTCAAGGTCTGCCGTGGCTTCGTCTACGCTGCCTCGCTGATGGGCGTCACCGGCGCCCGCAAGGCCGTCGACACCGGCGCGCCGCGCCTGGTCGAGCGCACCCGGGCGATCATCGAGAAGCAGGGCCTCGACCTCCCGGTCGGCCTCGGCCTCGGTGTCGGCGACGGCGCCCAGGCCGCCGAGGTCGCGGGCTTCGCCGACGGCGTGATCGTCGGTTCGGCCTTCATCCGCCGGATCCTGGACGCGCCCGACGCCGCCACCGGCCTGGCCGGCATCCGCGAACTGGCCTCCGAACTGGCAGCGGGCGTCCGCGCCTGAGGCGGCCCACATCCACGAAGCGCCCAAGCACGCGCGGCCGCCCCGTCCGCGCGTGCTTGCCGTCGCCGCGCGTACACCGCCTCCCACCCTCGACCACGCCACCCCGCCCCCGCCCGGGCCCACACCCGCACACGAACGCCCGCCCACCCGCGCCCGACCGGCCCCCTCGGAGCCCTGCGCGCCCGGCCACCCGCGCCCGGCCACCCGCGCCCGGCCACCCGCGCCCGGCCCGGGTCCCTCGGGGCCGTGCGTGTTCGGCCACGGGCGTCCGGCCACCCGGGCCCCGTCCACCGGGCCCCGTCCACCGGGCCCCGTCCACCGGGCCCCGTCCACCGGGCCCCGTCCACCGGGCCCCGTCCACCGGGCCCCGACCATCCGCGTCCGGCCATCCGCGTCCGGCCCGGGTCCCTCGGGGTCGTGCGCGTTCGGCCACCCATGTTCGGCCACCGGCGTCCGGCTACCGGGCTTCGGCCACCGGCGTCCGGGCCACTGGCGTCCGGACCACCTGCGTCCGGCGCCCGCGTCCGGCCACCGGGCTCTGGCCATCCGCGCCCGGCCCGGGCCGTGCGTGTTCGGTCATCCGTGTTCGGCCACCGGGCTTCAGCGTCCGGCCACTGGGCTCTGGCCATCCGCGTCCGGGCATCCGTGTTCGGGCGCCTGCGTTTGGCCGGGGTCCTTGGGGCGGTGTGTGTTCGAGGATGCGCGGGCGGGGGGTGTACGGGCGCGCCGGGGAGCGAGATCCTACGCGGAACTTATGCGGGGTCCTCTAGGGTGATTCCCGCGAACAGCACGGGTGCGGCCGCGGGCCGTGCCGTCTCGGAAGGATCACGATGGCTCAGCGCGTCGAGACGCGGGACGACGGCGCGGCCAAAACGCCGCCCCGCCCGCTGTGGTTCCTGCTCACCGCCTGGGTGCTCACGCTCGCCGGCCTGGGCATCTCGATCTACATGACGATCAGCCATTTCGACAAGGACTCGCTGGTCTGCTCCTCGGGCAAGACGCTCGACTGCCACGCCGTCACCAGCAGCAAGTACTCCGAGCTGCTCGGCATCCCGGTGCCGATCCTCGGGCTGGCCTTCTTCGTGGGCTTCGCCGTCCTGGTGTCGCCGCAGGC
Source organism: Spirillospora sp. CA-294931 (assembly GCF_050946795.1). Taxonomy (GTDB): domain Bacteria; phylum Actinomycetota; class Actinomycetes; order Streptosporangiales; family Streptosporangiaceae; genus Spirillospora. The sequence continues at coordinate 5,696,149 of NZ_CP192006.1, read as the reverse complement.
GTTGCGTTCCGAGCTCCCGCTGCTGCGATGGGGCAGGCTTGCCAGTGTCAGCGTCGGCGTGCTGTTCGTCGCCTACCTGATGTCCGCCGAGTTCGTCCTCGGCAAGATCTGCACGTGGTGCACCGCCGTCCACGGGATCACTATCCTGCTGTTCGTCCTTGTCCTGTTCGACGAGTTCCGGCGGATCGGGCAGATCGACTGACGAGTCGCCCGCGCGGCCGCATCGGCGGCCCGCGCCCTGAAATAGGAGACCCAATGAGCAAGGCCGCACGGGATCGCTCGGCGAGGGAGAAGCTGGCCGTCGAGCGCAAACGCCAGGCGGCGCGCCAGAAGCAGCAGAAGCTGCTGGCGATCGTGCTCGGCACGGTGCTGGCCGTGGCGGTGGTCGTGGTCGCGACGGTGATGATCCTCAACGAGCGCGACGAGAAGCGCAAGCGCGACGAGGCGGCCAAGAAGGTCACGCCCTACAGCGGGCCGCAGGCGCCGCTCAGCCGCCAGCCCGACGGCTCGATCGTGATGGCCAAGCCGGGCGTCAACGCCCCGGTGCTGGACGTCTTCGAAGACTTCCAGTGCCCGGCGTGCAAGTCGTTCGAGGACAGCAGCGGCAAGACGGTCATGCAGCTGGCGTCCGAGGGCAAGGTCAAGGTCGTGTACCGGCCGTTCCACCTGTTCAACCAGCAGCGCGACCCGATCAAGAGCAACTCGCTGCGCTCGGCCGCCGCCGCGCTGTGCGTCCCCGCCGACAAGTGGCTCTCGTACCACAACGCGCTGTTCAAGTTCCAGCCGAACGAGGGCGACGAGGGCTTCGCCAACAAGGACCTGGTCCGCTGGGGCAAGGACCTGGGCATCACCGACCCGGGCTGGGAGAAGTGCGTCACCGACCAGCAGAAGAAGCCGCAGGTCGACTCGATGACCAAGTACGCGCTCGAGGACCGCAAGGTCGAGAGCACCCCGTCGGTGTTCCTGGACGGCAAGAAGCTTGAGAACGAGCTGAACAGCCCCGACGCGCTGCGCAAGGCCATCGAGGGCGCGGCCAAGCCCAAGTAGCCGCATCCGCGTTCCGCCGGACGCCGCGGGCCCCTTCCGGGGTCCGCGGCGTTCTGTTCTTCACCCCTTCGCCACGAGTTGTCGATGTTGCTGCGCACTCCGTGCACGCCCGACCCGCCGGAGGCGGTAACGTCATCGCTCATGCAGACGGTGGCATCCTTCCCCAGTCCCTCGCAGGGCGTCTGGCACCTCGGTCCCGTCCCGATCCGCGCCTACGCCCTGATGATCATCATCGGCATCGTCGTGGCGGTCTGGCTCGGCGAACGCCGGTGGGCGGCCAAGGGCGGAACGCCCGGCGTGATCATCGACGTCGCGGTCTGGGCGGTGCCGTTCGGGCTGGTCGGAGGGCGGCTCTACCACGTCGTCACCGACTACCAGAACTACTTCGGCGACGGCAAGGACCCGATCAACGCCCTCAAGATCTGGGAGGGCGGCCTGGGCATCTGGGGCGCCGTCCTGCTCGGCGGGGTCGGCGCGTGGATCGGCTGCCGCAGGCACGGCGTCTCGGTGCTGGCGCTCGGCGACGCGATCGCCCCCGGCATCGCGCTCGCGCAGGCCATCGGCCGCTGGGGCAACTACTGGAACCAGGAGCTTTACGGCCGTCCCCTGGACGCCGCCTGGGCCCTGGAGATCGACCAGAGCCACCGGCCCCGGCTCTCGGACGGCACCCTCGATCCGAAGTACGCCGACGTGGCGACCTACCACCCGACGTTCCTGTACGAGTCGCTGTGGTGCGTCGGCGTCGCGGTCGTGGTCATCTGGGCGGGCCGCCGCTACAACCTCACCCACGGCCGCACCTTCGCCCTCTACGTCGCGGCCTACACCGTCGGCCGGTTCTGGATCGAGTACCTGCGGATCGACACCGCGCACGAGTTCCTGGGCCTGCGCCTGAACGACTGGACGTCCATCGTCGTCTTCATCGGCGCCGTCGCCTACATCTACGTGGCCCGCGGCCGCACCGGTCCCGAGGCCGTCGGCGTCCCGCAGACCGAACCCGCCGACGGCGAGACCGCGGAGCCGGAGCCGGGGCCCGAGCGGGACGAGGCCGAACCGGTCGCCCTGACCAAGACCGACGAGCCCACCAAGACCGCGGCTGAGGCCGAGCCCGAGGAAGCGCCGGAGCCCGAGGCCGAGGCGACCGAACCCGAGGTGACGGAGCCCGAGGCCGACGCCGCCCCGGAGCCCGAGGCCGTCCCCGCCACCGAAGCCGAGCCCGAGACCGAAGTCGCCGCCGACACCGAGGCCGACGCCGCCCCGGAGCCCGAGGCCGTCCCCGCCACCGAGCCCGAGGCCGAAGTCGCCGCCGTCACCGAGCCCGAGGCCGACGTGGCCCCCGAGCCCGAACTCGCCGACGACTCCGAGACGGCCCCGGCGGCCGAGGGGACCGGGCCGGAGCCGGACGAGCCCGCCGAGCCCGAGACGGCCGTGCGGGAGCCGGAGGCCGCCCCCGAGCCCGAGCCGGAGGTCGGCGGCGAGGACAATGGGAAGGCCGACACGGCCTCCGACGACGACGCGACGTCCGCCGAGCCGGTGAAGGACTCCAAGTAGGGCGGACGGAAGGACCCGGGTGACCGCGGAGATCCACCACAAGCACCGCGACGTCACCGGGGGGTGGCTGCGTCCGGCCGTGTTCGGCGCGATGGACGGCCTGGTGTCGAACTTCGCGCTGATCGCCGGGGTCGCGGGCGGCCAGGCCGGGCAGCGGGTCGTCCTGCTGGCCGGGCTCGCGGGCCTGGCGGCGGGCGCGTTCTCGATGGCGGCCGGGGAGTACGTCTCGGTCGCCTCGCAGTCCGAGCTGGCCCAGGCCGAGATCGAGGTCGAGCGGCTGGAGCTCGACCGCCATCCGCAGGCCGAGCAGCGCGAGCTGGCCGAGGTCTTCCAGGCGCGCGGTGTCGACCCCGAGGTGGCGGCCGAGGTGGCCCGTCAGCTGTCGCGCGACCCGAACGACGCCTTGGAGGTGCACGCCCGCGAGGAGCTCGGCGTGGCGCCGGGCGAGCTGCCCTCCCCGCTGCTGGCGGCGGTCTCCTCGTTCCTCTCCTTCGCCGTGGGCGCCGTCCTGCCGGTGCTGCCCTACCTGCTGGGCGCCGGAAGCCTCTGGCCCGCCGCCGTCATCGCCGCGCTCGGGCTGTTCGCCGCGGGCGCGGTCGTCTCCCGGATCACCACCCGCGCGTGGTGGTACGGCGGGCTGCGCCAGCTCGCGTTCGGCGCCGCGGCCGCCGCGATCACCTACGGGGTCGGCGCGCTCATCGGTACCAACGGTCTGTAAGCGCGCCCGCGATTTCTGACACGGTAAATCTGGACGAAACAGCCTTTCTGGCCCGCGGAGGGGGGTGAGCCGGATAGGCTCCCGCCTGTGATCGAGGCTCGTGACACAGGCTCACCGCAACCGTCGGGAAGGGCGCCGGGATCCGGCCCCGAAGGTGACTTCTGGCCGGAGGACCAACCTCCCCCCAAGGCTTCCAAAACCCGTCTCATATACGGGGCCATCGCCGTGGTCGCCGTGGTCGTGGCGGCCGTCGTGGGCGCCGTCGTCCTGATGGGCGGCGACGACAAGGGCGGCGCCGCCGCCGGAGGCAACGGCTCGCGCGTCATGCCGACCGCCTTCACCCCGCAGATGGGCGACAAGGCCATGGCCAAGCTCGCCTCGCGCGACGTCGACAAGCGGCCGGTCACCCAGGGCGAGGCGTTCCCCGCCGACGCCAAGACGGTCACCTACCAGAAGTTCTCCTTCACGCTGGCCGGGTCCAAGCTCACCGACGACTGCAAGTCGGTCACCTGGGGCGAGCGCCTCCACGCCGACCTGGCGCAGTACCACTGCTCGCAGATCGGGCGCGGCGCCTACCTCAGCCAGGACAAGAAGCACGCCGGCCAGTTCATGTGGATCAACCTCGACTCCCAGAAGGGCGCCGAGCAGATCGTCCGCTCCCTCGATCCGGCCAGCGCCTCGGGCTTCGTCCTGCCGCTGGTGGCGCCCGGCGTGGAAAAGTTCGGCACCGGCTTCAGCGCCGCCTACGTCCAGGCGTTCGGCCACTACGCGGTCGTGACCTGGGTCCAGCGCGCCGGTGGTGAGCGTCCGGCCTCGCTGAACGAGATGATCGACGCGAGCCTGGCCATCGAGAAGCCCGCCGACTTCGTCTGGGGACGGCTCGAACTGGTCGACACCAAGGCGCGGCCGTGACGCGGCGCCCGGCCCCGGCTCGCGGGCAGTAGACCGCTCCGACGTGGCAATCGACGAACCAGGCACCGGCCCCCGCCGCCGCGGACCCCGTCCGGCGGGCGGCGAGGGCCGTCCCGCCCCCTCCCGAGGCCCCCGCGCCCGCCGCCTGGGCCCGCCCCGCCCGAACCAGCCGGACGCCCGCCGCGTCCCCAAGCCGCGCCCGGCCCCCGACCCGGCCCCGCCAAGGCGCCGCGAGCCGGGCCCGCCCGAAATCCCCGGCCCGCCCGAGGGACCGGCTCCCCGCCACCCAAGCTCCGGCGCACCGGGCGGCACCACCCCGCCCGCCCGTCGCGGAAGCCCCGGTGGACCCGGCCGCACGAATCCGCCCGGTGCCGGTGCGCCGGGCGGTGGTGACCCGTCCGTTCGTCGCGGTGGCCCGCGTGCGCCTGGCAACACCGATCCGTTCGGTCCGGGCGAGGGCAACGCCGGTGCGCGCGGCAGAAATACCCCGCCCGGCCGGGGTGCAGGCCCCGGCCGTACCGACCCGTTCGGCGCGGGCGAGAGGCGGGCGGAGCAGCGCGGCGGTAGTGGACCGTCCGGCCGGGATGCAGGTTCCGGCCGTACCGATCCGTTCCGTCCGGGTGAGGGCCCGGCGGGGCAGCGCGGAGGTAGTGGACCGTCCGGCCGGAGTGGCGGCCCCGGGCGCACCGATCCGTTCGGTCCGGGCGAGCGCCCCGTGGGGCAACGCGGCGGCGCTGGTGGTGACCCGGGTGGCCGGGGCGCGGGCTCTGGCCGTACTGATTCGTTTGGTGCGGGTGAGGGGTCGGCGGCTCGGCGTGGTGGCGCTGGGCCGCGTGGCGGTGGTGATCCGTCCGGGCGGGGGCCCAGGCGTGTGGGTGGGGGACGGCGTGATGTGCGGCGGGGGCCCTCGGGGAAGGGGCGGGCCGGTGGCGGACGGGTCCCGGCGGCTGCTTCCCAGCGGGTGGGAACGGTCCGGAATGGGCGAGATGACGGGCCCGGACGGCCGTCGCGGCCCAAGAAGGCGGCCTCGCCGAAGATCTACTTCCTGGCGGCGGGGGCGTTGGGGCTGGTGGTGATCCTGCTGCTGGTGGTGGCGCTGGTGGCCGGGGGAGGCGAGGAGAAGAAGGCGGCTCCCCGGCGGGAGACCGGGCCCAGGATGGGGGTGCCCGCCGAGAGCGGGCCCTCGCCCGCCTCGTATTCGAGCTCGCCGTCAACGTCGGCGTACGCGTCGATCGAGCGCCGGTCGGCCGATTCGGCCCCGCTGACGGCGGCGGAGGCGTTCCCCGAGAGCGCCGAGTCGATCTCCGCGTCGGAGGCCAAGGTCGCGTTGAAGGGCAAGCGGCTCGACGGCGACTGCGCGGCGGCGATCTGGGGACGCGGCCTGGGCGCCGAGCTGCGCAGTGGCGGGTGCAGCCAGGCGGCGCGGACGATCCATGTCGACGCCAAGAAGGGCTACGCGCTGTCGGTGACGGTGTTCAACCTGGCCGGGGCGCGGGAGGCGGGACGGGTCGTCGAGGCGCTGGAGCGGCGGCGCGGGGGCGGGTTCGTGACGCCGCTCACGGCCGAGGGCGCGGACGGGTTCGGACGGGGCTTCGGCATGGCCCGTGGCCTGGCGATGGGGCATTACGCGGTGGTCGCGTGGGCGCAGCGCCTGGACGGCAAGGGCGACGAGAAGGACGAGACGCTCCTGTCGCTGCTGATCGAGGGCGGGAAGGCCCCGGCGGTGCTGGGCCGGGCCGCCCGGAACTCCTAAAGATCCGCCAAAGTCCGATTACGGCCGTGTGGCGCCGTTCTTGGGTTAAACATGCCGGTCCGGTGAGGTTGATCACCGATGTCAGGGTGTTCCCATGGTGTACCCGCCGGTATTCTGGTCTAGACCACCGTGGACGGCCCCTGCGGATTGACCGGTACGAGAAGTTTCGCGATCAGGTCGTCTCGGGCATGATCCCGGCAGTGAGGTAATCTCTTCACACCGCAGCAGGGCCAACGTCGTCCCAAGCCTGCACTGACATCTGGCAGTGACACGACGACGACGGGAGGGTTGATGGCTTCTGCTGCCCTCAATACGGGCCTGCCCCAGACCCAGGGCCTGTACGACCCGGCCAACGAGCATGACGCGTGCGGCGTCGGCATGGTCGCCGACCTGCACGGACGCCCGAGCCACGACATCGTTCAGAACGCCCTGACCGTCCTGCGGAACCTGGACCACCGCGGCGCCGTCGGCGCCGAGCCCGACGACGGTGACGGCGTCGGGATCATGGTCCAGATTCCCGACGCCTTCTTCCGCGAGATGGTCGGCTTCGCGCTGCCCGAGGCGGGCGCCTACGCGGCGGGGATCGCGTTCCTGCCCGCGGACGCGGACGAGCGCGCCGCCGCCGTGGCCCGCGTCGAGACGCTCTGCGTCCAGGAGGGGCTTACGGTCCTCGGCTGGCGCGAGCTGCCCTTCGACCCGGCCTTCGCCGGGCCCGCGGCCCGCCGCGCCATGCCGCACTTCGCCCAGCTGTTCCTCACGGCCGCCGAGGGCGGCCCGCACGCGGGCAAGACCGGGCTGGAGCTCGACCGGGTCGTGTTCTGCATGCGCGAGCGCGCCGAGCAGGACGTCGCGGTCTACTTCCCGAGCCTGTCGAGCCGGACGATCGTCTACAAGGGGATGCTCACCACCCCGCAGCTGGAGCCGTTCTTCCCCGACCTGTCGGACCGCCGGTTCGCCAGCGCCATCGCTCTGGTCCACTCGCGGTTCTCGACCAACACCTTCCCGGCGTGGGAGCTGGCCCACCCGTACCGGTTCATCGCGCACAACGGCGAGATCAACACGGTCAAGGGCAACCGGAACTGGATGCGCGCCCGCGAGGCGCTGCTGCGCAGCGACCTGATCCCCGGCGACCTCGCCCGGATCTACCCGGTGATCGACATCGAGGCCAGCGACACCGCCTCGTTCGACGAGTGCCTGGAGCTGCTGCACCTGGGCGGGCGGTCGCTGCCGCACGCGGTGCTGATGATGATCCCCGAGGCGTGGGAGAACCACACCGAGATGGACCCGGCGCGCCGGGCCTTCTACGAGTTCCACTCCACGCTGATGGAGGCCTGGGACGGGCCCGCCAGCGTGACGTTCACCGACGGCACCGTCGTCGGCGCGGTCCTGGACCGCAACGGCCTGCGCCCCGGGCGCTACTGGGTGACCGACGAGGGCTTCGTCGTGCTGTCCAGCGAGGCCGGGGTGCTCGACATCCCGACCGAGCGGATCGTCCGCAAGGGACGCCTGCAGCCCGGCAAGATCTTCGTGGTCGACACCGCCGCCGGGCGGATCGTCGAGGACGACGAGGTCAAGGCCGAGCTGGCCGCCGAGCACCCCTACCAGGAGTGGCTGCACGAGGGCCTGGTGCGGTTCGAGGAGCTGCCGCAGCGCGAGCGCGAGATCCCGACCCACGAGACCCTGGTCAAGCGCCAGCAGACCTTCGGGTACACGCTGGAGGAGCAGCGGATCATCCTGACCCCGATGGCCAAGACGGGGGCGGAGCCGATCGGCTCGATGGGCACCGACACCCCGCTCGCGGTGCTGTCGGAACGGCCCCGGCTGCTGTTCGACTACTTCAAGCAGCTGTTCGCGCAGGTCACCAACCCGCCGCTGGACGCCATCCGCGAGGAGCTGGTCACCTCGCTGCAGTCCACGCTCGGCCCCGAGGGCAACCTGCTGTCGCCCGGCCCCGAGTCGTGCCGCCGGCTGGTGCTGCCGACGCCGATCCTGGACAACGACGAGCTCTCCAAGATCATCCACCTGAACGACGAGGGCTCGCTGCCGCACCTCCAGGCACGCGTCGTGCACGGCCTCTACGAGGTCAACGGCGGGGGAGAGGCCCTCCAGGCCCGCCTGGAGGAGATCTGCTCGGAGGTGTCGCGCGCGATCGACGCCGGGGCCCGCATCATCGTCCTGTCGGACCGCGGCGCCGACTCGGCGCGCGCGGCGATCCCGTCGCTGCTGCTCACCGGCGCCGTCCACCACCATCTGATCCGGGAGAAGACCCGGACGCAGGTCGGCCTGGTGATCGAGACGGCCGAGGCCCGCGAGTGCCACCACATGGCGCTGCTGATCGGGTACGGCGCGTCGGCGATCAACCCGTACCTGGCGCTGGAGACCGTCGAGGACCTGGTCCACACCGGCGACATCCAGGACCTGGACGCCGCCAAGGCCGTCCGCAACCTGGTCAAGGGGTACGGCAAGGGCGTCCTGAAGGTCATGTCGAAGATCGGCGTGTCCACGGTCGCGTCCTACACCGGGGCCCAGATCTTCGAGGCCATCGGCCTGGGCTCGGAGGTCGTCGACCGCTGCTTCACCGGGACGACGTCCCGGCTGGGCGGCATCGGCTTCGACGCCATCGCCGCGGAGGTCACCGCCCGGCACCGGCGCGCCTACCCGCCCGGCGGGAACGAGGCCGCGCACCGGACGCTGGAGGTCGGCGGCGAGTACCAGTGGCGCCGCGAGGGCGAGCTGCACCTGTTCAACCCGGACACGGTGTTCAAGCTCCAGCACTCGACCCGGACCCGCCGGTACGAGATCTTCAAGGAGTACACCGCCTCGGTCGACTCGCAGGCCGAGGAGCTGATGACCCTGCGCGGCCTGTTCCGGCTCAAGGAGGGCGAGCGCCCGCCGGTGCCGATCGAGGAGGTCGAGCCGGTCGAGTCGATCGTGCGGCGCTTCTCCACCGGCGCCATGTCCTACGGCTCGATCTCGGCCGAGGCGCACGAGACGCTCGCGATCGCGATGAACCGCCTGGGCGGCAAGTCCAACACCGGTGAGGGCGGCGAGGACCCCGAGCGGTTCACCCCCGACCCCAACGGCGACCTCCGCCGCAGCGCCATCAAGCAGGTGGCCTCGGGCCGGTTCGGCGTGACCTCGGAGTACCTCACCAACGCCGACGACATCCAGATCAAGATGGCGCAGGGCGCCAAGCCCGGCGAGGGCGGGCAGCTGCCCGGCCACAAGGTCTACCCGTGGATCGGCAAGACGCGGCACTCCACGCCCGGCGTGGGTCTGATCTCGCCGCCGCCGCACCACGACATCTACTCGATCGAGGACCTGGCGCAGCTGATCCACGACCTCAAGAACGCCAACCCCGCGGCGCGGGTGCACGTCAAGCTCGTCGCCGAGGTCGGGGTCGGGACGGTCGCGGCCGGGGTGTCCAAGGCGCACGCCGACGTGGTGCTGATCTCCGGGCACGACGGCGGCACCGGCGCCTCGCCGCTCACCTCGCTCAAGCACGCGGGCGCGCCGTGGGAGCTCGGCCTGGCCGAGACCCAGCAGACGCTCCTGCTCAACGGGCTGCGCGACCGGATCGTGGTGCAGGCCGACGGCCAGATGAAGACGGGCCGCGACGTGCTGATCGCCGCCCTGCTGGGCGCCGAGGAGTTCGGCTTCGCGACCGCGCCGCTGGTGGTGTCGGGCTGCGTGATGATGCGCGTGTGCCATCTGGACACCTGCCCGGTGGGCGTCGCGACGCAGAACCCGGTGCTGCGCCGCAGGTTCGACGGCAAGCCCGAGTTCGTGGTCAACTTCTTCGAGTTCGTCGCCGAGGAGGTCCGCGAGTACCTGGCGGCCCTGGGGTTCCGGACGCTCGACGAGGCCGTCGGCCGCGTCGAGCTGCTCGACACCCGCGAGGCCGTCGAGCACTGGAAGGCGTCCGGCCTGGACCTGACGCCGATCCTGCACCGGCCCGAGCGGGCCGAGGGCACGGCGCTGCGCCAGACCGTCGGCCAGGACCACGGCCTGGAGAAGGCGCTGGACAACACGCTGATCCAGCTGGCCGAGGGCGCGATCGCGTTCGGCGACAAGGTCACGCTCGACCTGCCGATCCGCAACGTCAACCGGACGGTCGGCACCATGCTCGGCCACGAGGTGACCAAGAAGCACGGCGGCGCGGGCCTGCCCGACGACACCATCGACGTGAGCTTCGCCGGCTCGGCGGGCAACTCGTTCGGCGCGTTCATCCCGCGCGGGGTGACGCTGCGCCTGACCGGCGACGCCAACGACTATGTCGGCAAGGGCCTGTCCGGCGGGCGCATCACGCTGCGTCCCCCGGCGGAGGCGCCGTTCGCCGCCGAGGAGCAGATCATCGGCGGGAACGTCATCCTGTACGGCGCCACCTCGGGCGAGCTGTTCGCCCGGGGCGTGGTCGGCGAGCGGTTCTGCGTGCGCAACTCCGGCGCGACCGCCGTCGTCGAGGGCGTCGGCGACCACGCCTGCGAGTACATGACCGGCGGGCGCGCGCTGATCCTCGGCCGCACCGGCCGCAACCTGGCGGCGGGCATGTCCGGCGGCATCGCCTACGTGCTCGACCTGGTCACCGAGCGGGTCAACCCCGAGATGGTCGACCTGGAGCCGCTGGACGCGGGCGACCGCGACTTCGTCCGGACGCTGGTCGAGCGGCACCACGCCGAGACCGGCTCGACCGTCGCCGCCCGGCTGCTGGCCGGGTGGGACGCCGCCGCGCACCGCTTCACCAAGATCATGCCGCGGGACTACCGCAGGGTCCTCCAGGCCAAGGCGCAGGCCGAGGCCGAGGGCCGCGACGTCGACGAGGCCATCATGGCCGCCGCGCAGAGCTGAGAGGGGGACTCCCACCATGGCCGACCCGAAGGGTTTCCTGACCGTCCGGCGCGAGCTCCCCAAGCGCCGCCCGGTGGACGTCCGCATCAAGAGCTGGTCGGAGGTCTACGAGGACTTCGCCGGTGACCGGCTGGAGAAGCAGGCGAGCCGCTGCATGGACTGCGGCATCCCGTTCTGCCACCAGGGCTGCCCGCTGGGCAACCTGATCCCCGAGTGGAACGACCTCGTCTACCGCAAGAACTGGCAGGACGCCATCGAGCGCCTGCACGCGACCAACAACTTCCCCGAGTTCACCGGGCGGCTCTGCCCCGCCCCGTGCGAGGCCGCCTGCGTCCTGGGCATCAACCAGGACCCGGTGTCCATCAAGCGGGTCGAGGTCGAGATCATCGACCGGGCCTGGGCGGAGGGATGGGTGCGGCCGCGCCCGCCGTCGGTCAAGACCGGCAAGCGGGTCGCGGTGGTCGGCTCGGGTCCCGCCGGGCTCGCCGCCGCCCAGCAGCTCACCCGCGCCGGGCACGACGTCAAGGTGTACGAGCGCGCCGACCGCGTCGGCGGCCTGCTGCGCTACGGCATCCCCGAGTTCAAGATGGAGAAGCGGCACGTCGACCGCCGCGTCGCCCAGATGCGTGCCGAGGGCACCGACTTCAAGACCTCGGTGGACGTCGGCGCGGACATCACGGCCGGCGAGCTGCGCGAGGCGCACGACGCCGTCGTCCTGGCGGGCGGCGCCACCGTCTGGCGCGACCTGCCCGTCAAGGGCCGCGAGCTCAAGGGCGTCTACCAGGCGATGGAGTACCTGCCGCTGGCCAACAAGGTGCAGGAGGGCGACTTCGAGGAGTCGCCCGTCAGCGCCGAGGGCAAGCACGTCGTGGTCATCGGCGGCGGTGACACCGGCGCCGACTGCGTCGGCACCGCGATCCGCCAGGGGGCCGCCTCGGTCACCCAGTTGGAGATCATGCCGAGGCCGCCGGAGTCCCGGCCGGACGCGCAGCCGTGGCCGACCTACCCGATGCTGTTCAAGATGGAGAGCGCCCACGAGGAGCTCGCCGCGCAGGGCGGCGACCGCGTCTACGCGGTCTCCACCACCGAGTTCGCCGGGAACGGCGACGGCAACGTCCGCGCGCTCAGGCTCGTCGAGGTGGGCGGCCCCGAGACCGGGTTCGCCCCGATCGAGGGCACCGAGCGCGAGATCCCGGCCGAGCTGGTCACGCTCGCGATGGGCTTCCTCGGCCCCCGCCGCGAAGGGCTGCTGGAGCAGCTCGGCGTCGACCTCGACCAGCGCGGCAACGTCGTCCGCGACGGCGACTACCAGACCTCGGTCCCCGGCGTGTTCGCGGCCGGCGACATGGGGCGCGGGCAGTCGCTGATCGTCTGGGCGATCGCCGAGGGCCGCGCGGCGGCCCACGGCGTCGACAAGTTCCTCCGCGAGGACGCGTCGTCCCTGCCGTATCCGATTCCCCCGACCGCCAGGCCCATCGCCTGATCGACCACACCCGGACGCCCCCGCCGCCCTGGCGGGGGCGTCCGCATGTCCGGGGATGAGTGCTTCACACCCCTGCGAGCAGGCCCGATGTAGATTGGGGAGGTCTGTCCGTTTGGGTGCACGGTCAACTCATAGGAATGACGAGTCCGGTAGCCTGTTCGGACATTTCTCCCGTCGCGTCCCCGGCGTCCGCCCGAGGCGCGGCGGTGTCGTATGTGTGGGGGGAAAGCACATGCCGATTCGGCGCATGGACGTGACCACCTGGTATCTGGAACAGCGCGACCCCGCGGAGCTGCGGTCGGCCCCGGCCCCCGATCTCCCCTTCCGGATCGCCCGGGCGGAGATCCCGAGCCCCGAGCTGAGCCGGTTCCTGTACACCGCGGTGGGCGGCGACTGGTACTGGGTGGACCGGCTCGCCTGGACCTACGAGCAGTGGCGCAACTGGCTGGAAAGGCCGGGGGCCGAGACGTGGATCGCCCACGTCCGGGGGACGCCCGCGGGCTTCGTGGAGCTCGATCCGCAGCCCGACGGGGAGGTCGAGCTCGCCTACTTCGGCCTGCTCAAGCCGTTCCTCGGACAGGGACTCGGGGGGCACCTGCTCAGCGTGGGAGCCGCGCGGGCCTGGGACCTGGCCGACCGCTGGCCCGACCGCGAGCCGACCCGCCGGGTCTGGCTGCACACCTGCTCCAACGACGGCCCCGCCGCGCTGAAGAACTACCAGGCGCGCGGGTTCCGGATGTACGACACCAAGGTCGCCGTCGAGACCCTGGAGCACCACCCGCCCGGCCCGTGGCCCGGAGCGCGCTGACCGGCGTCGTGGCGCGGTGCCTCCCGGGGGATGGCGGGGCGAACGCGCGAGTCATCCGGACGGCCGGCGTCTCCGGGCGCCGGCCGTCCGGATGATCACTTGATCGTGGGACCGAGCTCCCGCAGCACCTCGACCAGCAGTTCGACGTCGGGGTCGGTGGAGCGCCAGTTGACCAGCGCGGGGCGGAAGACCGTCATCCCCCGGTAGGTCGAGGTGCCCGCGTAGACGCGCCCGTCGGCCAGCAGGGCCTCGCCCAGGCGGGCGTTGAGGTCGTCCAGCTCGCTCTCGGGGACGCCGGGCGGCCGGTAGCGGAAGCACACGATCGGGAGCTGGACGGGCGCCAGCAGCTCCAGGTCGGGAGCCTTCTCGACGAGCCCGCCCAGGTGCAGCGCGAGGTCCAGATGGCGTTCGACCATCGCGCGGTGACCGTCGCGCCCGTAGGCGTAGAGCGTGGCCCAGATCGGGAACGCGCGCGACCTGCGCGACGACTCGGGCCCGATCGTGTTGTAGTCGAGGCCCTCCCCGGTCTGGTCGGTCAGGTAGTCGGCACCCCAGGCGCCGAAGGCGCGCGGCATGAGCGACGGGTCGCGGACGAAGGCGAAGCCGCTCTCATACGGGACGTTCAGCCACTTGTGGCCGTCGGCCGTGACCGAGTCGGCCCGCTCGACGCCCCGGGTCATGTGGGCGGTGCGCGGGGAAAGCGCGGCGAACAGCCCGAACGCGCCGTCGATGTGCAGCCAGGCGCCGTGGCGCTCGGCCAGGTCGGCCATGTCGGCGATGGGGTCGGAGTCGCCGGCGTTCACGTCGCCGACGTTGCCGACCAGCACCGCCGGGGCGCCGTCGAGCGCGGCCAGGGCCTCCTCCATGGCGTCCAGGTCGGCGCGGCCGGCGTCGTCGCGGCTGAAGGTACGCAGGTTGTCACGGCCGCAGCCGAGTATCTGCAGGGCCTTACGGGTGCTCACATGGACCAGGCCGCTGCTGAGAACCGGCATCTGGGGCAACCCGGCCAGCCCCTGGGCCGCGACGTCGACACCGTGCCGCTCGGCCCACCACGTCCGGGCGCAGGCCAGGCTCGTCACATGGGCGAAGGTGGCACTGGGCGTCAGCACGCCGCCGAACGACTCCGGCAGGCCGAACAGGTCCTTCAGCCAGCGCAGCACGATCGTCTCGGTGCGGGCGGCCAGCGGCGAGCTCGTCCAGAGCCCGGCGGCCTGGTCCAGCAGCGAGGTCGTCCAGTCGCCCGCCAGCGCCGCGGGTGTCGCGCCGCCCACCACGAAATGGAAAAAGCGGGGGCCCGCCGAATGGGTCGACGCCCGGGTCCCCACGCGGAGGAGGCGTTCCACGCCGGCCAGGGTGCCGTCGCCCCGTTCGGGCAGCGGCAGGTCGAGTTCGTCGATCAACGCGTCCTGCTCGCCGTCGTGGACGAGCCGGTCGGGCAGGGACGCCAGGTAGGGCCCCGCCGCGCGGACCACCAGGTCGAGCGCGGCGTCCGCGGTGTCGCGTTCAAACAGAGGATCGCTCATGCGGCCAGTGAAACAGTAATGATCATCGGGGGAAATGGTCAGGCCGGTCAGGCCTGTGACCACTCCCTGCCATTTGGTCCGGTCCGCTTGTGTGGAACCTTCCAGGTCGGTTAGTTTTCGCGCGGCCCGGTCGCCCACCGCTGGGGCGTCCGGGCCATGTCGGGCGCATGTCCGTTTCCTCCAAGACCCCGGGTGGCGCCCGTCCTACGGTGGACGCCATGAAGACTCTCGACGCCTCCGACCTGGCGCGGGCCGAGGAGTTCCTGCGGCTCAACGCGCGTCTCATCGACCGCCGCCGGTTCGCCCTCCACTTCCGCGGCGGCTCAGCCCAGGCGCTGGTGGCCGCCCTGCGCCCCTACGAGAACCCCGACGGCGGCTACGGCCACGCGCTGGAACCCGACCTGCGCGGGGAGGCCAGCCAGCCCGTCCCGGCCCAGCACGCCCTGGAGACGCTCCACGAGGCCGGAGCCGACACCGACCCGGCCGTGCGCCGCATCGGCGACCACCTGGTGTCGATCACCAGGCCCGGCGGGGGAGTGCCGTTCGTCCTGCCCGAGGTCAGGGACGCGCCGCACGCGCCCTGGTGGCAGACACCCGACGACCCGCCCGGGACCATCAACCCGACGGCCTCGCTGGCGGGCCTGCTGCACCTGATGGGGGCCGACCACCCCTGGCTCGCGCCCGCCACCGCGTTCTGCTGGGCCCATCTGGAGGACGAGGACGTCGAACCCGGCCCCTACGACGCGCTGGCGATCCTCACCTTCCTCGACCACGTCCCCGAACGCGAGCGGGCCGGAGCCGCGTTCGAGCGCGTCCGGGCGGCCCTGTCGGCCCCGGTCAGCCTCGACCCGGACGCCGAAGGCGCGCAGCACTTTCCCTTGGATTTCGCGCCCGCTCCCGATGGATTCGGAAGGCGGCTGTTCGCCGACGACGTCATCGAGGCCCACCTGGACGCCCTGGTCGAGGCGCGGCTCGACGACGGCGGCTGGACGGTGAACTTCCCCTTCTGGACGCCGGTGACCGAGCCGGAATGGCGCGGCTACATCACGGTCGAGCGCCTCAAGACATTGCGGGCGTACGGCAGACTCAAGGCATGAAACAGCAGGACGTGGCCGAACTCTGCGCCGGACTCCCCGGCGGCACCCTGGAGTACCCCTTCGGTGAGGGGACGGCCGTCTACAAGGTCGGCGGCAAGATCTTCGCCCTGCTCACCGAGGAGGCCGAGCCGCCGCGCGTGAGCCTGAAGCTGCCGCCGGACGAGGTCGAGGCCCTCAAGGCACAGTACGAGGGCACCGTCCTGCCCGGTTACCACCTCAACAAGCGCCACTGGGTGACGGTCGTGCTCGACGGCGTCCTCCCCGAAGACGAGCTGCAAAGCCTGATCGCCCAGTCCCACGACGTCGTCGTCGCCACCCTGCCCCAGCGCCTGCGCCCCACACCAGAACACTGATCGGTTCGCCCCCCAGACCGCGGACGCCATGCGCGGGCACCCAAACGTCGACCACACGCCCGAGGCCGGTGCGCCGTAGGAGGCCGCTGAGCGGCTCGCCCGCGAGGTCGCGGACGCCGTGCGGGGGTGCCCGGGCCACGTCGCCCGCACGCCCGAGGCCGGTGCGGCAGAGGAGGCCGCTGAGCGGCCCGTCCGCCAGGACGCGGACGCCGCGCGCGGGGTACCCGGGCTACGTCGGGCGCACGCCCGAGGCTGTGTGGCCTAGAGGAGGGCGGTGAGCGGCTCGCCGGCCAGGTCGCGGACGTCGTGTGCCAGGTGCGATTGGTCGGAGTACCCGGTCGCGTAGGCGACGTCGGCGAGCGGTGTGCCCGTGCGGGCCATCCGTAGCGCGCGCTGGAAGCGCAGCACGCGCTGGAGCGTCTTGGGGCCGTACCCGAAGGCGGCCAGCGCCCGGCGCCGCAGCTGGCGCTCGCCCAGGCCCAGCTGCCGGGCGACGTCACCGAGCGGGCCCCGGACGTTCACCAGCGCCGGGACCAGCGGGTCGGGCGGCCCGGCGGCCCTGGCCCGCTCGGTGATCGCGGCGACCAGGGCGGCGCGCGGGTCGGGAGCGGCGGCGACCCGGTCGCCGAGTCGGTCGGCCTCCGGCCCCCACAGCTCGCTCAGCGGGACGCGGGCGTTGCGCACCGCGTCGGCGGGGACGCCCAGCGCGGGCGGTGCCGTCCCGGGACGGAACCGGACGCCGATCAGGAAGTCCCCCGGGTCCAGACGGGCCGGGACGGGGCCGGTGTCGGGCCCGGCCACCTGGATGCGCGCGTCGCGGCCCCACCAGATCAGGTCGACGCAGCCGTCGGGCACGACCCGCTGGACGGACGGCTCCGCGTCCGCCGGGAGGTCCGAGGTCCACACGCACGCCAGGCCAGCACCGGGCGGCGGCGTCACCTCGCGGTACCCGATCATGTTCACCATTCCTGCATATCACCTTCTCTGGCGGGCAGCCCGGGGGTGAGAGCATCGAACCACGAGGAGGAAGCGCCGCCATGGCAACCGTTCTCCAGGACAAGACGATCGCGTTCCTCGCCGCGCCGGAGGGGACCGAGCAGGTCGAGCTCACCGAGCCCTGGAAGGCCGTCGAGCGGGCCGGGGGCCGTCCCCGTCTGGTCTCCACCCAGTCCGGGCGCCTCCAGGCGTTCAACCATCTGGACAAGGCCGACACGTTCCCCATCGACACCACGGTCGAGGTCTCGGGGCCGGACGAGTTCGACGGGCTGGTGCTGCCCGGCGGCGTCGCCAACCCCGACCTGCTGCGGACCGTGCCGAAGGCGGTGGCGTTCGTGAAGGAGTTCACCACGTCCGGCAAGCCCGTGGCGGCGATCTGCCACGCCCCCTGGACGCTCATCGAGGCCGACGTGGTGCGCGGCCGCGTGCTGACGTCGTGGCCGAGCCTCCGGACGGATCTGCGCAACGCCGGGGCCACCTGGGTCGACGAGGAGGTCCGCGTCTGCGACCACGGGCCCGGTCCGCTGGTCACCAGCCGCAAGCCCGACGACCTCAAGGCGTTCTGCCAGGCGGCCGTCGAGGCCTTCTCGAAGTGACGCTCCGTGGTGGTCTAGACCTCTGAGCTAGACCACTGAATGAATCTTCGAGGGCGGTGGCATGCACGAATATCCGTACCGGCAAGTAACTAAGTAGCGTTGTGCGCGTGACCCGTCGAGCGAAGATCGTCAGCACCATCGGCCCCGCCTGCTCCAGCACCGAGCAGATCCGCGCCCTCGTCGAGGCCGGCATCGACGTCGCCCGGCTCAACATGAGCCACGGCGACCATGCCGGCCACGAGGAGGTGTACCACCGGCTGCGCGCGGCCGCCGAGGCCACCGGCCGGGGCGTCGGCATCCTCGCCGACCTCCAGGGCCCCAAGATCCGCATCGGACGGTTCCCGGACGGCCCGGTGCGCCTCACCCTCGGCGACACCTTCACCGTCACCACCGACGACGTGCCCGGCAGCCGCAAGGAGGTCTCCACGACCTACCAGGGCCTGCCCGGCGACGTCAGCCCCGGCGACAGCGTCCTGATCGACGACGGCCGGGTCGCGCTGGAGGTGGTGCGGGTCGACGGGCCGCGCGTGCACTGCACCGTCATCGTCGGCGGCATGGTCTCCGACAACAAGGGCCTCAACCTGCCGGGCGTCCCGGTCAGCGTGCCCGCGCTCACCGACAAGGACGAGGCCGACCTGCGCTGGTCGCTGCGGCTGGGCGTCGACATGGTCGCGCTCTCGTTCGTGCGGACCCCCGCCGACGCCGAGATCTGCTACCAGATCATGGAGGAGGAGGGCGTCCGCGTCCCCCTGATCGGCAAGATCGAGAAGCCGCAGGCGGTCGAGAACCTGCCCGAGATCGTCGCTGCCTTCGACGGCATCATGGTCGCCCGCGGCGACCTGGGCGTCGAGCTGCCGCTCGAGGACGTGCCGATCGTCCAGAAGCGCGCCATCGAGCTGTGCCGCGAGAAGGCCCGCCCGGTCATCGTGGCCACCCAGATGCTGGAGTCGATGATCTCGGCGCCGCGCCCGACCCGCGCCGAGACCTCCGACGTGGCCAACGCGGTCTTCGAGGGCGCCGACGCGGTGATGCTCTCCGGCGAGACCAGCGTCGGCCAGTTCCCGATCGAGTCGGTCGAGACCATGAGCCGCATCGTCACGACCGCCGAGAAGGCCTCGCTCCAGGCCACGCACACCCTCGACCGCATGCCCGAGACCGTCGGCGGCGCCATCGCCCGCGCGGCGGCCGAGGTCGGCGCGATCGTCGGCGCCGAGGCGCTGGTGGCGTTCACGATGTCCGGCGAGACCGCGCGCCGCCTGTCGCGCTACCGCTCGCCGATCCCGCTGCTGGCCTTCACCTCGGTGCCCGCCGTCCGGGGCCGCCTGGCCCACGTGTGGGGCGTGGAGACCTACATCGTCCCCTTCGCCAACCACACCGACGAGATGGTCCGCCAGGTCGAGCAGGGTCTGCTGGAGTCGGGCCGCTGCCAGAAGGGCGACCGCGTCGTCATCGTCGCCGGATCGCCCCCTGGAACCCCCGGCTCCACCAACGCGCTGCGCGTCCACCGCATCGGCGACGCTCTACCTTAGAAATCCCGGCCCACCTACGCTCGCCTGGCGGCTCGCTGTGTTGACTGAAACCCCGGCCCGCTGCGCTCGCCTAGCGGCTCGCTACGCGACCGTGATTTTGCGATTGCTGCATCGCTTCGCGATCTCGCCGGGGAAGCTTCGCCTTCGGCTCGCTTCCCCGCTCATTAACGCAATCGCGCGCGGGGCCGGGGTCTGCCCATGGGAGTGGCGTCCGCATCTCGGTAAGTCACCGGTTGGTCTCGGTTGAGGACCACCCGGGTACCGCGGTAAACCTCATGCCTCCATACCGGGCGGTCATTTAGCTCTTTTGGGCGAGAAACAGCGGTCGACCGGGGTCCTGTCCGGTGGTCAGTGATCAATTTGCGAAACGTGGCCGCCTCTTCGTTACGGATGTTCCGGAAATTGGCCGTTTCCGGACTGTTTCAGACTGTGCAAACGCGCTCTCCTGGTGCGGTCACCGTCGGGAGCGAGATCGTCGCCGAACGTGGCTGGACGGCGAGATCAACAGGTCCGGAAGGTAGGTCTGTCCCGCCCGGACAGGCTCACAGTGGAGGACCTTCGTGCCGAAGTCACCCGCTCCGCTCGACGACCTGGATCTCGACCTGATGGTCCAGAAGATCGCCGCCGACGCCGCGCCCCTGCTGGCGTCCACCCTGCATTCCGCTGGACCGCTCTATCCCTGGGACGAGCTCGTCCCCGGGGTGGTGTCGCGGCTGCTCGCCCGGCTCCGCGACGCCGCCGGACCCTCGCCGGGCGACCAGCGCAGGGTCGCCGGCGCCGCGCGCCGCTGCGCCCGCGACTGGGTCCCGCTCCAGGAGCTGGAGCTCACCTGCCAGACCCTGCTGACCTGCGTCTTCCGTCACCTCTGGGACGCGGTGCGCCCCCGCGCCTGCGGTGACCTGCTCCGCGTCTGCAACTGGACCACCACGATGCTGCCCGACCTGCTCGCGCTGGTCAGGCGCGCCTACATCGAGGAGATGGGCCGGATCGGCGGCCGCCGGGCCGACGACCTCGTCGTCGCCGCCCTGGTCGAGGGGGGCGACGCCGCCGGTGTGGCCCGCGAGGCCGGTCTGGAGCTGCCCGACTCCTGCGTGGTGGTGTTCCTCCGCCAGGAAGCGTCCGTCGCCGCGTCCCGTCCCCGCGAGGTGCCCGAGGAGGTGCGTTCCCTGTGCCCCGACGGCGCGATCTGCGGCGCCGCCCCCGACCACTCGGGCTTCGTGGCCCTGCTGCCCGTCCCCGAGGCGTCGCAGCCCGAGGCCGAGCCGGCGGTCAGGGCGCTGGCCTCGGAGCTCGTGGAGGCGTGCCACCGCACCTCCGGCGACCGGTTCGTGGCGGGCCTGGCGGTCTCGGGGGCCGCCGAGACCGCCGCGCCCGCCGTCCACGAGGCGGTCTCGATGGCCGAGCTGTTCGTCCGGCTGGGGGAGAGCGGACGTGCCGGGTTCCTCATCGACCGGGTCGTCGGCGTCCTGCTCGGCGACCGTCCCGACCTGCGCCGCCGCCTGGTCGAGCGGCTGACCGAGGTGCGCAGCCAGAACCATCTGTGGGGGACGCTCCGCGTGCTGTACCGCTGCGACCTGGACCGCGGCCGCACGGCGCGCGCGCTGAGCATCCACCGCTCCACGCTCGACTACCGGCTGGGACGCGTCGAGCTGCTCACCGGGATCTCGCCGACGAGCGTCCAGGGCATCGTCCTGTTCTCCGCGGGCCTGGCGGCCGATGCCCTGGGCCCCTGACCCTCAGGGCGCGTGCTCGCGCCCCAGCAGACGGCGGGCCACGACGAGCCGCGTGACCTGCGCCGTGCCGTCCCCGATCTCCAGGCCGATGACGTCCCGCAGGCGCTGCGCCAGCGGCAGCGACTCCGACCAGCCGAGCTGCCCGAAGGTGAGCAGCGCCTGGTGGCACGCCTCCACGGCGGCCCGGGGAGCCCACGCCTTGGCCATGTTGGCGGGGACGGCCGGGTCGCGCCCCTGGTCCTTCAGCCACAGCGCCTCGTAGGCCAGCAGGCGGGCCGCGCGCAGGTACCCGGCGTGCTCGGCCAGCGGGAACGCCACGCCCTGGAACCGTCCCAGCGGGCCGCCGAACGCCTGGCGGGTCCTGACGTGCTCGTTCGCCTCATCCAGCGACACGCCCGCCGCGGCCAGGCACATCAGGCTGATCAGCGCGCGCGAGTAGTCGAACCCGCGCATGACCTGGACGAACCCCAGCCCCTCGCCGCCCACGACCTCGCCGGGGGACGCCGGGAGCCCGTCGAACTCCAGTTCCGCCCGCCCGGCCGCGCGCCCGCCCAGGTCGCGGGTCCGCGCGCGGGTCACGCGGGCGTCGTCCAGGCCCAGGTAGAACGCGGTGACCCCGCGCGCCCCCGGCCCGCCCGTGCGGGCGAAGACCAGCCCGTGGGTGGCGTACGCGCCGAGCATGATCGAGGTCTTGACGCCGTGCAGCCGCCATCCGCCGGACCCGTCCGGCTCGGCGCGCAGCCCGATCGCCGCGGCGTCCGACCCGTGCTCGGGCTCGGTCAGGCACAGCGCGACCAGCGCCCGGCCGGACGCGATCGCGGGCAGCCAGCGCGCCCGCTGCTCGGAGGTGGCGTTGTGCACGATCACATCGGCGATCAGCGCGGCCTGGAGCACCCCGTAGCAGGCGTTGAAGTCCGCGCGGGCCAGCTCCTCCAGGGCCAGGCCCGTCGTGACGCACCCGGCGCCGAGCCCGCCCTGCTCGACCGGGACGCGCAGCCCCATCAGCCCCTGCCCGGCCAGCTCGGCGGGCAGACCGGGACGCATCTCGCCGGTGACGTCCCCCTCCTGGTAGAACGGCGCCACCCGCTCCTCGGCGAACTCGCGGATCTGGTCGGCGTACCGCTGCTGCTCGGCGGTGAAGGAGAAGTCCACGGCGCTCAGCCCCCCGTGATCTCGGCGCGGAGCCGGAACTTCTGGATCTTCCCCGACGGCGTCTTCGGCAGCGCGTCGCGCAGCACCAGCCGCTCGGGCCAGTACTGCTTGGCCATCCCCATCGCCGCAAGATGGGCGGTGAGGTCCGCCAGGGACGGCGGCGGCCCCTCGGCCACCACGATCGCGCAGGCCCGCTCGCCCAGCCGCTCGTCGGGGTACCCGACCACCGCGATGTCGCGCACCGCCGGATGCCGCAGGAGCGCGGCCTCGACCTCCACCACCGGCACCTTCTCGCCGCCTCTCACCACGATGTCCTTCATCCGACCGGCGATGCGGATCCCGCCGAATCCGTCGTCCCTGGCCAGGTCGCCGGTGTCGAACCAGCCGCCCGGCGCCAGCGACTCCCGGTAGAGGTCGGGACGCCCCAGGTAGCCCAGGCACTGGCTGGCGCCGCGCACCTGGAGCCGTCCCACCGCGCCGACGGGGACCGGCTCGTCCCGCTCGTCGACCACGCGGACCCGCATCCAGTCCACCGGGGTGCCGTCGCTGGACGCCGCCCGGTCCGGCGGGTCGTCCGGACGGGTGATCGTCACCGTCCCGTTCTCGGTCATGCCCCACAGCGCGTGCACCCGCACGCCCAGCACCTCGGAGGCGCGCTCGACCACCAGCGGCGGGATCGGGCTGCCGCCGCACGCGAACACCGCCAGCGACGACAGGTCGCGCGGGTTCGCGCGCTGCTCCTGGATCGCGTCCACCAGGAACGTCGTCGCGCCCATCGCGAAGGTGACCCCGCGCTCCTCGACCAGCCGCAGCATCAGCGCCGGGTCCCACGCGTCCTGGTACACGGCGGTGGCGCCCAGCAGGACGGGCATCAGCAGGCAGTACGCGTACCCCGCCTGATGGGTCATCGGCGACCCCATGCTGAGCACGTCGTCGCCGGTCAGCCGGAGCGACCCGGCCTCGGCCCGCGTCAGCGCGTACAGGGTGTTGTGCGAGTGCATCACGCCCTTGGGCTCGCCGGTCGTCCCCGAGGTGAACATCACCTGCGCCAGGTCGTCGGGGCCCGCCTCGCGCGCGGCCGGCGGCCACCGGCGGTCCAGGAAGTGCTCGTCGAAGTCGAGGGCGTCCCGGCCGGAGCCGTCCAGCAGGACGACGTGCTCCAGCGTCGGCACCTCCTTGCGCACCTCGGCGAGCATGTCGGCGTAGGAGAAACCGTTCCACTCCGCCGGGGCCACGTAGACCCGTGCTCCCGTACGGCGGGCCATGAACGTCACCTCGCGGTGCCGCATGATCGGCAGAACCGGGTGCACCACGGCCCCCACCCGCGCGCACGCCAGGCTCAGCGCGGCGAACCGCCACGAGTTCGGCAGCTGGAGCGAGACGATGTCGCCGGGCCCGACCCCGAGCGCGGCCAAGCCCCCCGCCAGCCGCTCCACCCGATCGGCCAGCTCCCCGTAAGTCAGCGACTCCGGCGGCCCGCCGGCGGTACGGTACTCCACGATCGCCGGCCGGTCCGGATGACGCCGGGCGGCGTCCCGCAGATCGTCCAGCACCGTGGTCGCGCGCCACCACCCCCGTGCCCGGAAGTCCTCAGCGGAATCGGTCACGATTCACCTCCGTCGCATGATCCGCCGAGTATCCGTTCGGGGGCGGGCGCGAGGCAGCCGGTGGCGCTTGCGACATCCGCAGGAAGGAACGGTCCCCTCTGCGGCAATCTCCGGAGGCCGGGCGCATTCTTTTCGGCGCCCGAAGATCCCTACGTTAACGACGCCAGAGCGCCGTGAGCGGAGGACGATCATGTTCACCAGCCAGGAGACCGGGCTCGCCGTCGACGGCGGGCCGCCGATACGCACAGCCCCGTGGCCCACTTACGACAAGGGCGACGTCTTCATCAGCCCCGAAGACGAAGCGGCGGCGATCCAAGCGCTGCGCGAGCGCCTCTACTTCCGCTACGACCACCGTCCCTACGAGGAGACCCGGACCGGCCGCCTGGAACTGTCCCTGGCCGCCCACTTCGGCGTCCGCCACGCCCTGGCCTGCGCCAGCGGCACCACCGCCATCGCGCTCGGCCTCCTGGCGCTCGGCCTGGAGCCCGGCTCCCCGGTCGCCTGCCCCGCCTTCACCTTCGCGGCCACGCCCAGCGCCATCCTGCTGGCCGGGCACCGCCCCCTCCTGGTGGAGTGCGACGCCGACCTCCACCTGGACGTCACCGACCTCAAGCGCGCCCTGGCCGAGGGCGCGAAGGCGATCGTCGTCGTCCACATGCGCGGCTTCGCCAGCGATCTGCCAGCGATCTGCCGCCTCGCCGACGAGTACGGCGTCCCGGTCGTCGAGGACGCCGTCCCCGCCCTCGGCGCGCGCCTCGGCGACCGCCACCTGGGCACCTTCGGCCATGTCGGGGCCTTCAGCACCCAGTCCGACAAGTCGCTCAACACCGGCGAGGGCGGCTTCCTGCTCACCGACGACCCCGAGACCTACGCCCGCGCCGTCGTCTACAGCGGCGCCTACGAGAGCCGCATGGCCCGCCACTTCGACGGCGCCCCGCCGCCCGTCGACGACCTCGCCCTGCCCATCTTCGGCATCCGCATGGACGAGATCCGCGCGGCCCTGGCGGGCTCCCTGCTCGAACGCCTGCCCGCCCGGCTGGCCCTGCACCACCGCAACTACGACCACGTCGCCGAGCGGCTCGAAGGGCTGGACCGCATCGCCCTGCGCCGTCCCGTCGCGCCCCACGCCTACCTGGGCGAGGCCCTGGTCTTCCGGCTGGAGGACGCCGCCCCCGACCAGTGCGCCTGGTTCGCCCGCGCGCTGTGCGCCGAGGGCATCGACGCCCGGGCCCTGGGCGACCCGGCCGACCCCAACGTCCGCACCTTCTGGAACTGGCGCTTCATCTTCGACGACCCCGCCACCGCCCGCGCCGCGCTGCCCCGCACGGCCCGCTACGTCGGCCAGGCCGTCGACATCCCCCTGTCGGCCAACCTCGGCCCGGACGACTGCGACGACCTCGTCGCCGCCGTCCGCAAAGTCCACGCCGCCCTCGACTGACGGGACCGCCCATGCTCGCTCCCACGGCCACCACTCCCACCATCGCCGGACGGACCCCGGGCCAGGAACTCGCGCAGGCCCTGGAGAAGTCGCCCGACGGCGAGGTCATCGTCGACCTGCCCATCTCGCTGCCGACCACGTTCCCCTTCTTCGCCGCCCGTCCCCGTTACACCGTCCGGCACCTGCTGGGCGACCCCCACCCGGGCCGGGACGGCACCCCGTATGTCATCGAGCCGGTCGGCGAGCGGACCCCGTCCCAGTCGGGCACGAGCTACACCTCCAGCCCCGAGGCGGCCTTCGAACCGCGCCTGGCCGAGGCACGGCTGACCACCCTCACGGCCACCGTCCCGCTTCCCGGCGGGCTCACCGCGCACCCGGACCTGCTGGCGGCCCACATCGACCGCCGCGTCGTCGTCCGGCTGTGCACCATCGAGAACGAGGCCCTGCTGCACGGCAGCCAGGACGGCGTCGTCCCGGGCCTGCTCGGCGTCCCGGGCCGCCGCGCCGCGCGCGGCCGGGGACGGCTCGACCGCGACCTCGCCTGGGCCGCGGGCCTGGTCGAGGAGACCGGCGGCTCCTGCGACGGCATCGTCGTCCACCCCGACATCTACTGGCGTCTGGCCGTCGGCGGCACGCTGGAGAACCTCAACGGCGGCGGCATCCGCGTCTCCCGAACCCGCATGATCCCCCGGGGGTCCGCGCTGCTCGGCGACTTCCGCGCCGTCGCCACCCTGATCGACCCGGCCGACTCCCGCCTGGTGCTGCGCCGGGACCCCGACGTCATCGAGGCGTCCCACCACCTCGGACTGGCCGTCCACCTGCCGCAGCACCTCGTCCTGCTCGACCTCGGCGAGGACGGATGAAGATCCTCTACATCACCGGCTGGTGCCGGACCGGCAGCACTTTGCTCGGCAACCTGCTGGCCGAGCCCGAGGGCGTCGCGCACGTCGGCGAGCTGGCCTACCTCTGGAACAACGGCGTCCTGCGCGACGGCACCAACTCCACCTGCGGCTGCGGCAAGGACCTGCGCGACTGCCCCGTATGGTCCGGGACGCTCACCGGCGAGGCCGCGGCGCGCGACCAGGTCCGCCGCCACGACCTGCACCTCAGGACCCGCCACACCCGCGCCCGCCTCGCCGAGGCCCGGCAGCGCAAACCCAAATCCCCCCAAGTCGTCAGAACCCTGCGGCACAAGGCCGACCTCTACGCCAAGATCGCCCGCATCCTCGACGCGGACACGCTCATCGACAGCTCCAAGTTCCCCGCCGAGGCCGCCGCCCTCTGCGGCCTGCCGGACCTCGACGTCCGCGTCCTGCACCTGGTCCGCGACCCCCGCGCCACGGCCCACTCCTGGCGCCGCGCCAAGGACTACATCCCGCCCATGAGCGTCACCCGGAGCACCGCCTACTGGACGGCCTTCAACCTCGCCTCCGACCGCATCGGCATCGCATTCCCCGACCGGTACCTGCGCGTCCGCTACGAGGACTTCACCGCCCACCCCGCCCGGACCCTCGCCACCATCAGCGCCTGGGCCGAACTCCCCGCCGCCCCCGCCATCACCCCCGAAGGCACCGCCACCCTCGGCGAGAACCACACCGTCACCGGCAACCCCGACCGCCTGCGCCGCGGTGAGATCCGGATCCGCCTGGACGACGCCTGGACCCGCGACCTCCCCCCGAAAGAAGCGACCATCAGCACCGCCCTGGCCCTCCCGCTCCTCGCCAAATACGGCTACCCCCTGACCCTTCCCCGATAGCGTGCACCCGTGACGCAGACCGCCTCCACCATGGACGCGCGCACCTGGCACAGGCCGTTCGCCGGGCTCTGCGCGGCGATCCTGCTCACCTTCGTCTCCTTCGGCGCCGCCGTCCCCGTCCTGCCCCGCCTGATCACCCGCGACCTCAGCGGCCCCGACCTCACCGTCGGGGCCGCCTTCGCCCTCTCCGCCGTCGCCGCCCTCCTCGCCCGCCCCTACGTCGGCCGCTTCGCCCAGCGCGGCGACGCCCGCGCCGTCATCGCGGCGGGCGCCGCCACGGCGGCCCTCCTCGGCCCCGGCTACGCCTGCGCCGCCGCCCTCGGCGACACGGCCGGAACCACCACCCTCCTGGCCCTCCGCGTCGTCATGGGGCTCGCCGAAGCCGCCGTCTTCACCTCCGGCTCGCTCTGGGTCGTCGCCATCGCCCCCGAAGACCGCCGGGGTCAACTCGTCGGCTGGTACGGCCTGGCCATGTGGAGCGGCTGGACGCTCGGCCCCCTCCTCGGCGAGGCTCTCCGCCGCGAGCACGGCTACAACGCCGTCTGGACGCTCCACACGATCCTCCCGATCGCGGCCGCCGCGCTCGCCCTCAGCCTCACCCGCCCCGACCTGGGCACGGGGCTCGCCTCCCGCCGCCTGATCCCGCGTCCCGTCATCGTCCCCGGCACCGCCCTGGCCCTGGCGGCCGTCGGCTACTCCGCGCTCGCGGGCTTCGTCGTCCTGCACCTGGACGAGCGCGACGCGGGCGGCGGCTCCCTCACCCTCGCCGCCTTCGGCGCCGCCTACATCGCCGTCCGGCTCCTGTTCGGCCGCCTCCCCGACCGCGTCGGCGGCGCCCGCATCGCCATAGCCTGCGGCCTCCTGGAAGCCGCGGGGCTACTCCTCATAGCCGTGGCCCAGACATCCTGGCTGGCCATCCTCGGCGCCCTCATCATGGGCGCCGGCTTCACCCTGCTCTACCCGTCCCTCGCCCTGCTGATCATCAACCGCTCCAAGCCGGAAGAACGAGGAGCCGCCCTGGGCGCCTTCACCTCCTTCTGGGACCTGGGCCTGGGCGCCGCGGGCCTGCTCACCGGCGCCATAGCCACCACCCTCGGCTACCCCGCGGTCTTCCTGGCGGCCGCCGCCTCAGCCGCCCTGGCGGCCCTCGCGGGCCGCCTGTCCCGCTGACCGTCGCCCCTGCGTTTTCACCGAAAGCCCGATTAAGATCGCGACATGAGCGAGGATTCGCGCAAGCCCGAGAAAAGCCCCTCCGCGCGCTGGAGCAAACTCCCGCCGCGCACCGACCTCAAGGACACCGTCGGCGTCCAGGAGGTCCCGCCCAAGCCCGAGGTCATCGTGAACCCCCGCGACGTCGAGACCGAGTTCGCCATCCGCCACGTCGGCTGACCACCGTCCTCACGTCCACGCGGCCCAGGCGGCGACCTGGGCCGTCAGTGTTTCGGCCCGACGAACTCGTCCAGTCGCGCTACGGCCTCCCGCCGCGCGACCGAGATATGGCGAGGATTGTTCTGCTTCCACGCGATGCCAAGGCGGTCGAGGGCCTCGGTGAACAGATCGCGGATGTCGTCGGAGGCGTTGGTGAAGAAGTAGCGCGGGTACTCGTAGATGACCTCCCCGTCCGCCTTGTGACGACGTATACGGTTCACGGTCCGACAGCCGTCCGAGTGGATAAGCCCGCGGACGAAGTCTTCACGACACCGGTCGACGATCTCGCGCTGCCAGCGGACGAGCTCGATCTTGCGAGTGTGCTTCATGCCTGGCCCATGCTGAGGAAAGAGGCACGGCCAGTGCTTCGAGTAAGCGCCGACGTTCGTGCAGCCGGTACTTCGCAGGCGTCCCACTTTCAGCCCGGGCATCACGTTCGAGATCGCGGACGCGGCATCCTCGATCAAGCCCGGCCACATGTCGCCGCAGGCGATCTCAAGCCTGAACACGCCCTTGTCACCGGGTGCATCGGCGATGTGGCCGTCGCCCAAATAGAGACCGAACAAGTATGCGTAGACCGCCGAGTCAAGAGAACGATCGTGGCAGCGGGGGCACGAGGGAAGCGTCTGTGCCATGGCCCTGGGGAGATCCTTGCGCCACTTGCCCAGAGTGTTCCGCGAGATACCGGTACGTCGATGCACCTCGGCGGCGGTGAGGCCATTGTTCAACAGTGTGAGCGCCACGAGGCGCTGGCGAGGGTCATACATCGTGCGTGATCGTCACACTCAGGTACGACAGAACCGCCGTCCGTGATGGACGGCGGCTTTCGTGTCGTACCGGGAGCGGGATTCGAACCCGCAAGCCCTTTCAGGCAGATGGGTTTGAGCCATCAGCGTTTACCATTTCGCCATCCCGGCGTGGCGGTCGCCGTTCACACGGTACCGCCTGGGCTGCCGCCCTGCGCGGAGGGCTGACGAAGACCAGGTTAGCGGGTCCCGGTAGTCTCGTGTGCGTGACCGAGAGCGCGCGGCGGGTTGTGATCGCCGAAGACGAGGCCCTGATCCGGCTGGACCTCAAGGAGATGCTTCAGGAGGACGGCTACGAGGTCGTGGGGGAGGCGGGCGACGGTGAGACCGCCGTGCGGCTGGCGACCGAGCACAAGCCCGACCTGGTGATCCTGGACGTCAAGATGCCCGTCCTGGACGGGATCTCGGCGGCGGAGCTGATCTCGGCGGACCGGATCGCGCCCGTGGTCATCCTGACCGCGTTCTCCCAGCGCGAGCTGGTGCAGCGCGCGACCGACGCCGGGGCGATGGCCTATCTGGTCAAGCCGTTCACCAAGACCGACCTCGCGCCCGCGATCGAGATGGCGATCAGCCGTTACACCGAGCTGCGGGCGCTGGAGGCCGAGGTCGCGGGCCTGCACGACCGCCTCGAGACGCGCAAGCTGGTGGATCGCGCCAAGGGGCTGCTCCAGGCGGCGCACGGCTGGAGCGAGCCGGAGGCTTTCCGGTGGATTCAGAAAACGTCGATGGACCGGCGTCTCACAATGCGCGCCGTGGCCGAGGCCGTTGTGTCAGGAGCGTCCGGCGGGGACAGTTCTGACACGCCTTGACCGGAGTCCGGATCCGGCGACCCGCAGGGCGTTTCTGTTGGTTACGGTGCGTGATCTTCCCTGGCAATGCGGGTATTCATAGAGCACAGAGGCGTAACGAACCAGTAACCCTTCTGCTGGGGGGTGCTGTTTTGGCGGGGGCGCACGGTGTACGACATACCTGCTCCCCGAGTGACCGTTTCCTCCTGTGAGGTTCGGCTCGGGGCAAAACTCGTACCTGATCCCTTCCGGATCCGGATGAAAGGTTGGGCACCTTGCGGCGCAACATGATGAGGGTCACCGGTGCGGTGGCGGTGAGCGCGATGATGGCGCTCGGGGCGGCCGCTTGTGGCGGCGACGATGACGGCGGTAGCGGTGACGGCGTCACGATCGGCTTCATGGGTGACCTGACCGGGGAGAACTCCGGCATCGTCATTCCGCCCAAGCAGGGCGCGCAGATGGCGATCGACGAGTACAACGCCACCAACCCCAAGGTCAAGATCACTCTCAAGACCTACGACAGCCAGGGCAAGGGCGAGCAGGCCGTGCCGCTCGCCAAGAACGCCATCACCAAGGACAAGATCGTCGGCCTGATCGGCCCGGCGTTCTCGGGTGAGTCGGCGCAGGTCGGCCCGGTGCTGGAAGAGGGCAAGATCCCGAGCGTCTCGCCGTCGGCGACGAACTCGGCGCTGGGCAAGAACAACTGGAAGTACTGGCACCGCATCGTCGGCAACGACGACGTCCAGGGAAGCGGTGTCGGCGAGTTCATGACGCGGGCGCTGAAGGCCAAGAAGGTCTTCGTCGTCCACGACAACTCCGAGTACGGCAAGCCGCTCGGCGAGCGCGTGAAGCAGGCCGCCGAGACCGGTGGCGCCACCACCCAGGTCGACGCGATCGACCCGGAGGGCTCGGACTTCGCCTCCACGGTCAACAAGGTCAAGTCGTTCTCTCCCGACGCGATCTTCTTCGGCGGCTACTACGCCGAGGGTGGCAAGGTCCTCAAGCAGCTGCGTGAGGGCGGCGTGAAGGCCCGGTTCATGTCCGGTGACGGCTCGCTGGACAAGGGCCTGGCCGCGGGCGCGGGCGGCAAGAACGCCGAGGGCTCGATCATCGCCTGCCCCTGCCTGATCGACCCGACCGGCAAGGCCGGCACGGAGAGCAAGACCTTCGCCGAGAAGTACAAGGCCAAGTTCAAGGCCGACCCGGCGATCTACTCCGCCGAGGGCTACGACTCGGCGACCGCGTTCATCGAGGCGGTGAAGGCCGGCAAGACCAAGGCCGAGGAGATCAACGAGTTCATCAAGACCGTCAACAAGCCTGGTGTCTCGAAGGTCGTCAAGTTCGAGAACGGTGAGCCTGCGGCGAAGGACGTCTACGTCTACGACGTCAAGGGCGACACTCTGCCGCTGATCGGTAAGGCGTCCGAGGCCACGGTCAGCTAGTTCGTCGGCTGATCTGGACTTCGGTTTCCCTGGAACGCGCAGGAGCGGGAGCGCTAGAGCGCTCCCGCTCCTTCGACGAAGGCGACATACATGCTCGGCAACCTCACTGATCAATTCTGGTCGTACACGACCGACGGCCTCGCGCTCGGCGCGATCTACGCGCTCGTCGCCCTCGGCTACACGATGGTCTACGGCGTCCTGAGGCTCATCAACTTCGCCCATTCCGAGATCTTCATGGTCGGCACCTTCGCGGCGCTGGCCACCCTGAACATCATCGGCCTCTCCGCACCTGTCGGGGGAGTCGCGCTGATTGGAATGGTCCTTCTGCTCGCGGTGGTGGCCGGTCTGGTCTCCGGCGCGAGCGCCGTCGCCCTTGAGTTCGTGGCCTACAGGCCCCTGCGGCGCAAGGGCGCGTCCCGGCTGGCGGCGCTGATCTCCGCGATCGGTGCCTCCCTGTTCCTGCAGCAGCTCTTCGCCCGGATCCTGATCCCCTGGTGGTTCGACCTGCCCAAGGAGAAGGGCGCTCTCCCGATCCAGGAACAGTTCGTCACTCGTACGAACCTGGTCGAGATCGGTGACTTCGTCGTCCGCAACGACAAGCTCGTTGTGTTCGTCGGCGCGGTCCTGATGATGGTGGTCCTGGACCAGTTCGTGAACCGGACCCGGCTGGGGCGCGGTATCCGCGCCACGGCGCAGGACCCGGAGACGGCGGTCCTCATGGGCGTGAACATCGACAGGATCGTGATGGCGACCTTCGCCATCGGCGGCGCGATGGCCGGTGTGGCCGCCGCGCTTTACATGATGCGTTTCGAGGAAACGAACTACTTCGTGGGCTTTCTTCTCGGTATCAAGGCGTTCACGGCCGCGGTGCTCGGCGGCATCGGCAACCTGCGCGGGGCGCTGGTCGGCGGTCTCGTGCTCGGCCTGATCGAGATGTACGGATCGGCCATCTTCGGAAGTGAGTGGCAGAACGTGGTCGCGTTCTCGGTGCTCGTCCTCGTCCTCATGTTCCGTCCCACCGGAATCCTCGGTGAGTCACTCCAGCAGGCGCGCGCATGAACAACAAAGCAAACGCAGCGAACACTTCGTCCGTCAACGCCCGCTTCGGCAGGGTGCCGGGCAGGGCCAAGCAGCGGACCGACTCGCGTCCTCCGGGGCTCCGGCAGGTTCTCTACGCGCTCTTCCTGGTCACCGAGACGTGCGGCGCCATCGGCGACGTGCTCAGGGACTGGTGGGCGGTGCAGGGACGCCCGGTGCGCTGGGCCGTCTACGTGCTGCTCATCCTGTTCGGGATCATGCTGCCGTCGGACTCGATCGGCAGCATCATGTCGCCGCACACCGAGTGGCAGACGCTGCTGTTCTTCCCGATCGGCGGGTACATCCTGCTGGCCATCGGCCTGAACGTGGTGGTCGGCCAGGCGGGCCTGCTCGACCTCGGGTACGTGGCGTTCTTCGCGGTCGGCGGCTACGCGATGGCGATCTTCGCCAAGCTGCACGGGTGGTCGTTCTGGGAGGTCCTGATCGTCGGGACCCTCATCTCGGCCGGGTCGGGCATCCTGCTGGGCGCGCCGACGCTGCGCCTGCGGGGCGACTATCTGGCGATCGTGACCCTGGGCTTCGGTGAGATCGTCCGGATCAGCGCGCAGAACTGGGAGTACGTCAACGGACCGAACGGCATCTCGGGCATCCCGCACCCGCCGAACCTCTCGGACTACGAGTTCCCGGCGGGCCAGCCGTGGGAGTTCCTCGGCCTGGACGGCGTGGCGCCGCTCACTTACGGGGCGCTGGACGGCCGGCCGTACTACTACCTGATGCTGGTCGCGATCATCGCGACGATCGTTTTCGCCAAGCGGCTGGAGAACAGCCGGGTCGGCCGGGCGTGGGCCTCGATCCGCGAGGACGAGGACGCGGCCGAGCTGATGGGCGTCCCGACGTTCAAGTTCAAGCTGGCGGCGTTCGCGATCGGCGCGGCGATCGGCGGCATGACCGGCGTCGTCTACGCCAGCCAGGCCACGTCGATCATCCCGGCGAACTTCCCGTTCATCCTGTCGGCGACCATCCTGGCCGCCGTGGTCATGGGCGGTTCGGGCAACCTGCCGGGCGTCATGCTCGGCGCCTTCCTGGTGGCCTGGATCCCCGAGTACTTCCGGGATCTCAAGGAGTACCGGATCCTGCTGTTCGGCGGCATCCTGGTCGTGATGATGGCGCTGCGCCCGGAGGGGATCCTGCCTTCCAAGCGCAGACAGGCCGAACTCGCCGAGGGGTCCGGGGGAATGGGCAGTCTCGGTGCCGAGGTCGCCGGACCCGACACATCGGCCGCGTCCGTGGAGGGGGCCAAATGAGTGACAAGAAGGCGGACGCGCCCGCCGAGCCGGTGAAGCACGCCGGGGCGGGCAAGCCACTGCTGGACCTCCAGGACGTCACCATGCGGTTCGGCGGTGTGGTCGCGGTGAACGGGCTGCGCCTGACGATCAACGAGGGCGAGATCTTCGCCCTGATCGGCCCGAACGGCGCGGGCAAGACGACGGTGTTCAACGTGACCACCGGCGTCTACCGTCCGACCGAGGGCCGGGTGCAGTTCGACGGCGACCGGATCGACGGGCAGAAGCGCTACAAGGTGACCAAGCGGGGCGTCGCCCGCACGTTCCAGAACGTCCGGCTGTTCCACAACATGTCGGCGCTGGAGAACGTGCTGGTGGGCGCCGACGCGCACCACAAGACGGGCCTGGCCGGGGCGGGTCTCGGCCTGCCCTGGCACCGGCGCGAGGAGCGCCGGGGCCGCGAGCAGGCGCGCGAGCTGCTGAACTTCGTGGGGATCACCCACCGCATGGAGGACACGGCCAAGAACCTGCCGTACGGCGACCAGCGGCGCCTGGAGATCGCGCGGGCGCTGGCCACCAACCCGAAGCTGCTGCTGCTGGACGAGCCCGCCGCGGGCATGAACCCGTCGGAGAAAGAGGCTCTGCAGGAGCTGATCAGGAAGATCCGCGACAGCGGGCGGACGGTGCTGCTCATCGAGCACGACATGAGCCTGGTCATGGGGATCAGCGACCGCCTGGCGGTGCTGGACTTCGGCCAGAAGATCGCTGAGGGGCTGCCCGCAGAGATCCAGAACAACCCGCGGGTCATCGAGGCGTACTTGGGAGCTCCGGCCGATGCTTCTTGAGATCAAGGACATCAACGTCCACTACGGAAAGATCGCGGCGATCAAGGGCGTCTCGGTCGACGTCGACGAGGGCGAGATCGTCACGCTGATCGGCGCCAACGGCGCCGGCAAGACGACGACGCTCAAGACGATCTCCGGGCTGCGGTCGCTGACGTCCGGGAAGATCACCTTCGAGGGCCGCGACATCAGCAAGCTGGCGGGCTACAAGCGCGTGCTGGCCGGGATCGGGCAGGCGCCGGAAGGCCGGGGGATCTTCCCCGGCATGACGGTGACCGAGAACCTGCACATGGGCGCCTACGCGCGCAAGGGCGACGTGAGCAAGGATCTCGACGAGGTCTTCGACCTGTTCCCGAGGCTGGCCGAGCGCCGGTCGCAGGCGGGCGGCACGATGTCGGGCGGCGAGCAGCAGATGCTGGCCATCGGGCGGGCGATGATGACCCGTCCGAAGGTGCTGCTGCTGGACGAGCCGTCCATGGGCCTGGCGCCCAAGCTGGTGCAGCAGATCTTCACGATCATCACGGAGATCAACCGGCGGGGCACCACGGTGCTGCTGGTCGAGCAGAACGCGGCGCAGGCGCTCCAGATCGCGCACCGCGCGTACGTGCTGGAGACCGGCCGGGTCGTCAAGTCCGCCCCGGCGGCCGACCTGCTGGACGACCCGGAGGTCCGCGCGGCCTACCTGGGCGGTGGCGCCTCGTCCGAGGCCGTCGCCAAGACCCAGGCGGCGCGGGCCGCCACGGCCGCGGCTCCCGCCGCGGCCGCCGCCCCCGTCGCCGAGGACGACGACGAGGACATCTCGGGTCTGGGCGCCTGCGTGGACTCCGCGGAGGACCCCGACACCGACAACTGATCGCCCCGAAGTCCGGCCGAACGGCCCTCGCGTCCATCGGGCGCGGGGGCCGTTCGCATCAGGGCTTGAGGGAGAGGTCGGCGCTCTTGGTCCCCGGGGGCGGGTTCTCCTTGACCGCCTCGCCGAGCGCGGACGACGTGGCGTCGCCCACGACCCGCAGAGAGCGGAGTTCGACGTTCTTGGGGACGTCGTACCAGAGGTCGATCTCGCGCCGCTCGTCCCGCGCGAGGGTCTGCGGCCCGGTCGGCGCGCGCGCGACGGACGTGGCGTCGAAGCTGGGCTTGTACGCCTGCCCGTCACCGGTGATCAGCAGCTGCCAGGAGCCGCGGAAGATGTGGCGGTCGCGCCCGTGGTTCTCCATGGCGAGGCGTATACGGACGAACTGCCCCTTCTTGGGCAGGATGCTGCCGTGGTTGCCCACGACGTCGCCGAACTTGGGGCTGACGCCCATCACCCAGTAGTCGATCTCCCCGACCCTGGTCTCGCGGTGGGGGAGCGGCGACTCCCGAGACCGCACCTTGCGCTCGTCGTTGTCGTAGCTGCCCGGGCCGTCGTCGGAGCAGCCGGGCGCCACGGCCGTGAGCGCGCCCGCGAGGACGAGGAGAGCGGTGGCTCGTCGCATGATCACGACGATAGATTCCCGCGGCCGCCGTGAGAACGGCGGGAGGCGGACCGCAACGCAACCGCAACCGGTGAACGGATTTAGCCGGTGACAGACCAGGCTCCGGGCATGTTTTGGCCCGGGGTCACCTTTGGGGCCGCACGAGCCTTCCCCGGGCACGTACGTTGTCTACTCGGTGACCCCGGGCCGTTCCAATCCACGGTAGCGACCCTGCGGTACCGCCGCAAAGGAAGCGGGCGAAAGATCCTTCAGATTGCCGTCGCGGGACGATCGCGCAACATGCAGGTGAGCCGCGCGGTACAGACCCTGCGGTCCCGCTCGTCGGTGATCACGATGTCGTAGGTGGCCAGCGTGTTGCCGCCGTGCACCCGGGTGGCCACACCGGTCACGTAGCCCTCGGTCGCCGACCGGTGGTGGGTGGCGTTGATCTCGATGCCGACCGCGATGCGGCCGGAACCGGCGTGCAGGGCCGCGCCCGCCGACCCGATCGACTCGGCCAGGACGACCGACGCGCCGCCGTGCAGAAGGCCGTAAGGCTGGGTGTTGCCCTTGACGGGCATCCGGGCCACCACGCGCTCGGGGGAGCCCTCAAGGAACTCGATGCCCATGCGCACGCCCAGGTCGCCCTGGGCGTCGGCAGCCGAGTGGTCCCGCTGCGCGGTCTCGGACGTCCCGCCGGTGTCAGTCACTTCCGCCTCCCTGAAACTGTCGTACGCGCAGACTAGGCTCCTGGTGTGGCGACGAAAGAACCGACCCCTGACGACCGGCCCCGCCTGCTCCTGCTCGACGGGCACTCCCTGGCCTACCGCGCGTTCTTCGCGCTCCCGGTGGAGAACTTCAACACGACCGACGGGCAGCCCACCAACGCGGTGTACGGCTTCACCTCGATGCTCATCAACGTGCTGCGCGACGAGAAGCCCACGCACATCGCGGTGGCGTTCGACCGGTCCGAGCCGACCTTCCGGCACGAGCAGTACGTCGAGTACAAGGCGGGCCGCAACAAGACCCCAGACGAGTTCCGCAGCCAGATCAGCCTGATCTTCGAGGTGCTCGACGCGCTGCGCATCCCGCGCACCTCGGTGGCGGGATTCGAGGCCGACGACATCATCGCCACGCTGTCGGTGCAGGCCACCCAGGCCGGTATGCAGACGCTGATCGTCACCGGCGACCGCGACGCCTTCCAGCTGGTCGACGAGCATGTCACCGTCCTGTACCCGATCCGGGGCGTGTCCGAGCTGTCCCGCATGGACCCGGCGGCGGTCGAGGCCAAGTACGGCGTCCCGCCCGAGCGCTACCGCGAGCTGGCCGCGCTGGTCGGCGAGAGCAGCGACAACCTGCCCGGCGTCCCCGGGGTCGGCCCCAAGACCGCGGCCAAGTGGCTGGTGAAGTACGGCGACCTCGACACGCTCGTCGCCCGGGTCGACGAGATCACCGGCAAGGCCGGCGACAACCTGCGCGAGCACCTGGGCGAGGTCCTGCGCAACCAGCAGGTCAACGAGCTCGACACCGAGGTCGGGCTCGAACTGACCCCGCCGATGCTGGCGATGGGCCAGTGGGACCGCGAAGAGATCCACACCCTGTTCGACTCGCTCCAGTTCAAGGTGCTCCGCGAGCGCCTGTACTCCACGCTGACGACCGCCGAGCCCGAGGCCGACGAGGGCTTCGACATCGAGCTGAACGAGCTTGAGCCGGGCGCTCTGCCCTCCTGGCTGGCCGAGAACGCCACCGGCTCCGAACGCCTCGGCATCGCCCTCACCGGAACCTGGGGCCGAGGCACCGGCGAGATCACCGCGCTGGCCCTGGCCACCCCCAAGGGGCCGGCCGTCCACCTCGACCCGTCCGCCCTGATCGAGGACGACGAGCGCGCGCTCGCCGCCTGGCTGGCCGACGAGAGCCGTCCCAAGGCGATGCACGAGGCCAAGGGCCCCATGCTGGCACTGGCCGCGCGGGGCCTGAGGCTGGCGGGCCTCACCAGCGACACCGCCCTGGCCGCCTACCTGGCGCTCCCCGGGCAGCGGACGTTCGACCTGGCCGACCTCGTCCTGCGCTACCTGCAGCGCGAGCTGCGCAACGAGTCCGAAGACTCGGGCCAGCTCACCCTCGACGGCTCCGGCGAGGAGGAGGCCGCGCAGGCCCTGGCCGTCCGGGCCCGCGCCGTCGCCGAGCTGGCCGACGCGCTCGACCGCGACCTGGAGCAGCGCGGCGCCACCCGCCTGCTGCGCGAGGTCGAGCTGCCACTGGTCGGGGTGCTGGCCGCCATGGAACGGGCGGGCATCGCCGTCGACGCCGACCATCTGGCGTCCATGTCGGCGTCCCTGGGCGGGCAGGTCAAGGAGGTCGAGCAGCTCGCCTACGACGCCGTCGGCCACGACTTCAACCTCGGCTCGCCCAAGCAGGTCCAGCAGGTGCTGTTCGACGAGCTCGGCCTGCCCAAGACCAAGCGCACCAAGACCGGCTACACCACCGACTCCGAGGCCCTGTCGAACCTGCTGGCCAAGGACGCGCACCCGGTGCTGGAGCACATCCTGCGCTGGCGCGAGGTCGCCAAGCTCAAGAGCATCGTCGACTCGCTGATCCCGATGGCCGACGACGCCGGGCGCATCCACACCACCTTCAACCAGATGGTCGCCGCCACCGGGCGCCTGTCGTCCACCGACCCCAACCTGCAGAACATCCCGATCCGCACCGCCGAGGGCCGCCAGATCCGCGAGGCGTTCGTGGTCGGCGGCGGCTACGAGTCACTGCTCACCGCCGACTACAGCCAGATCGAGCTGCGGATCATGGCCCACCTCTCCGAGGACGCGGCCCTGCTTGAGGCGTTCTCCTCGGGCGCCGACTTCCACACCATCACCGCGTCCCGGGTGTTCGGCCTGCCGCCCGAGCAGATCGACTCCGAGCTGCGCGCGCGCATCAAGGCCATGAACTACGGCCTGGCCTACGGCCTGTCGGCCTACGGGCTCTCCCAGCAGCTGCGCATCCCGCCGGACGAGGCCCGCGGCCTGATGGAGGAGTACTTCGAGCAGTTCGGCGGCGTCCGCGACTACCTGCAGAACGTCGTCGCCAAGGCCCGCCAGGACGGCTACACCGAGACCATCCTTGGCCGCCGCCGCTACCTGCCCGACCTCAACTCCGACAACCGCCAGCGCCGCGAGATGGCCGAACGCATGGCCCTCAACGCGCCCATCCAGGGCTCGGCCGCCGACATCATCAAGGTCGCCAGCCTCAACGTCGACCGCGCCCTGCGCTCGGCCGGGCTCACGTCCCGCATGCTCCTCCAGGTCCACGACGAACTCGTCTTCGAGGTCGCCGACGGCGAGCACGAGGCCCTCACCGCCCTCATCACCAAGGAGATGTCCGGCGCCTACGACCTCCGCGCCCCCCTGGAAGTCTCCATGGGCACCGGCCGCACCTGGCAGGAAGCTGCACACTAGAAATCCTGGCCCACCTACGCTCGCCTGGCGGCTCGCTACGGTGACCAAGATTTGGCGAGTGCTCGCATCGCTTCGCGATCTAACCGGGGAAGCTCGCCTTCGGCTTCGCTTCCCCGGTTAGGTCACGCACTCGGTGCGTGGCTGGGGTGTGTTGGGGGTGGAAGAGCCCTTCGCCTGGCGGCTCGCTGCGGCGACCGTGATTTAGCGATTGCTGCGTCGCTTCGCCTTCGGCTCGCTTCCCCGCTCACTAACGCAATCGCGCGCGGCTGGGGCGCGTTGGAAGTCACACGAACCCCTCGTCCGGGCCGGACGAGGGGTTCGTGGCGTCCCGGGGGCCGGAGCGCGGACGTTGGCTCTGCCGAAGGTGAGCCTTCGGCCGATCAGCACGCAAGCGTGCGGGTTGCGGAGGGCGTTGGAAGGCCATGAACCCCATTGTCTGGATGCCGAGCTCTGACGAGGTGGGGCGGGGCGCCTTGGGCGCTTGCGCCCGCGCTGGGTGCGTGGGGTGCGCGGTTCGTGGCGCGTCTTCGCGTGGGTGGGATTGAGGGGCGAGGTGTTCGTGTGGGCACTCGTGGTCCGGGCGCGGGAGGCCGGGGGAGGGGTGGCGGGGTGGGTTTGCGGTGGTGAGGGGGAAGGGGGGGTGATCTTTGTGGTGGGTTCGCGTTTTGGCGGGGCGGGGACGGGTGAAAAATTGGTGAAAGCGGTGTCTGGCGTACGTGTCCGGCTAAGTCGGAGGAGTCGTACGCTGTCCTGGCCGATTCGTGTGGGATGACGGGAGGGTCGTGCCGATCCATCACAAGATCGCCGGTGTGGTCGTGCTCTGCGCCGTGATCCTCGGGCTGACGCTGCCGGACGTGCGGGAGCGGAACACCTCGGGTAAGGAGGCGGCTCGGGCGGGGTCTTCCTCGCGGACCACGCAGCCGTCCTCTCGGGCGCCCGCGGATCGTCCTGTGAACGGGCAGGCGTCCCCGGTGCCGTCGTCTCCCGGTGCCTCGGCCACGCCTTCGGCGCCCGCGACGATCGCGGCGGCGCCCGGTGCGGCGGCGGTGAAGGCGAACGAGCTGGGCGAGGTCCCGGTGCTGATGTACCACCGGATCATGCCCAAGGCCGAGCTGTCGCTCGACCGGACGGTCAAGGAGTTCCGCGAGGAGGCGACCCGCCTCGCGCAGGAGGGGTACGTGCCCATCACGGCGGCCGAGTTCGTCAGCGGGCGGTTCAACATCCCCGCGGGACGGCACCCGGTGGTGCTGACCTTCGACGACAGCACGCCCGGGCACTTCGCGCTCGACCCGAGCGGCAAGCCCAAACCCGACACCGCGGTGGCGATCCTGATGGAGGTCGCCCAGAAGCACCCGGGTTTCCGGCCTGTCGCGACCTTCTACCTGAACAAGGACATGTTCGGGCTCGGGCCGCAGGCGCCGGCGGGGCTGCGCTGGCTCCTCCAGCACGGGTTCGAGCTCGGCAACCACACCGTGACCCACCCCGACCTCTCCTCGATGTCCAAGGAGGGCGTCCACAAGGAGATCGGCGGGATGGAGAGCCAGATCCTCCAGCAGGCCGGGGTGCACACGACGACGCTGGCCTACCCGTTCGGGTCGGTGCCCAAGAAGCGGGCCTGGGCCCTGAGCAAGGCCGGCGAATGGAACTTCACGGGAGTTTTCCTTGCGGGATGGAAGCCCTCCGAGTCGCCCTTCGACACCAAGTTCGACCCGTTCGCGATCACTCGGGTGCGTTCCGAGGGCAAGATCAAGGAGAACGACTGCAAGCAGTTCTGCTCCACCGCCTGGCTCGACACGCTGGCCAAGAACCCCGCCACCAGGTACACCTCCGACGGCGATCCGGAGACGATCTCCTTCCCCAGAACCGAGGAGGACCGGCTCGGGAAGGCCTTCCGGGCCCGGGGCAGGATGTACTGAGAACCGGGTGAGATTGACCAGGGGACTCTGGTCCCATATTCTGATCGCTGCGCTGTGGGCCTGCGCGCGCTTCAGACAGAGCAGGTTCGCACTCGGTCAGGTCGGCGACATCGGTTCGGTTCTAGGTGTGACTTCTCGTCACTTTCCTTCCGGTTCTCGGCAGGGCGGATACAGGCCCTCCGCGCATCACCAGACACCTACTCATGTCCGTATCCGGAGCCAGCCGACACATGACGAGCAGCACCGAAGCCACCTCGACCACCCCGCAGGTAGCGGTCAACGACATCGGTTCCGAGGAAGCCTTCCTCGCGGCGATCGATGAGACCATCAAGTACTTCAATGACGGCGACATTGTCGAAGGCACCGTCGTCAAGGTCGATCGTGACGAGGTCCTCCTCGACATCGGCTACAAGACCGAGGGCGTCATTCCCTCGCGCGAGCTCTCGATCAAGCACGACGTCGACCCCAACGAGGTCGTCACCGTCGGCGACCACGTCGAGGCCCTCGTCCTCCAGAAGGAGGACAAGGAAGGCCGGCTGATCCTGTCCAAGAAGCGCGCTCAGTACGAGCGCGCCTGGGGCACGATCGAGAAGATCAAGGACGAGGACGGCATCGTCACCGGCACCGTCATCGAGGTCGTCAAGGGCGGCCTCATCCTCGACATCGGCCTGCGGGGCTTCCTGCCCGCGTCGCTGGTGGAGATGCGACGGGTCCGTGACCTGCAGCCCTACGTCGGGCGCGAGCTCGAAGCCAAGATCATCGAGCTGGACAAGAACCGCAACAACGTGGTCCTGTCCCGCCGTGCCTGGCTCGAGCAGACGCAGAGCGAGGTCCGCCAGACCTTCCTCAACACGCTCCAGAAGGGGCAGGTCCGCAAGGGCGTCGTGTCCTCGATCGTCAACTTCGGCGCCTTCGTCGATCTCGGCGGAGTCGACGGACTGGTGCACGTCTCCGAGCTGTCCTGGAAGCACATCGACCACCCCTCCGAGGTGGTCGAGGTCGGCCAGGAGGTCACGGTCGAGGTCCTGGACGTCGACATGGAGCGCGAGCGCGTCTCCCTGTCGCTCAAGGCGACCCAGGAAGACCCGTGGCAGCAGTTCGCCCGCACGCACCAGATCGGCCAGGTCGTTCCGGGCCGCGTCACCAAGCTGGTGCCGTTCGGCGCGTTCGTCCGGGTCGAGGAGGGCATCGAGGGCCTGGTCCACATCTCCGAACTGGCCGAGCGCCACGTGGAGATCCCCGAGCAGGTCGTCCAGGTCGGCGACGAGATCTTCGTGAAGATCATCGACATCGACCTCGACCGCCGCCGCATCAGCCTCTCGCTCAAGCAGGCCAACGAGAGCGCGGCGGGCATCGAGGAAGAGGACTTCGACCCGACGCTGTACGGCATGCCCGCCGAGTACGACAGCGAGGGGAACTACAAGTACCCCGAGGGCTTCGACTCCGAGACCGGCGAGTGGCTCGAGGGCTTCGACGAGCAGCGTGAGACCTGGGAGCGGCAGTACGCCGAGGCCCGCGGTCGCTTCGACGCTCACCGCAAGCAGATCGAGGAGGCCCGCAAGGCCGAGGCGGAGGCCGAGACCGCGGCTCCGGCCGGCGGCGCGGCGTCCACCGGTGGCGGCGGCGGTGGAGGCGAGACCTCCTACTCCGGCGGTGCCGAGCCCGAGTCCGCCGGTGGCGCTCTCGCCACCGACGAGGCCCTGGCGGCGCTGCGGGAGAAGCTCTCCGGCGGTCAGTGACCTCACGGTCAACCGGGACGCGCCTCGCGCGCGTCCCACGTCAGGCGGCCGTGCCGTGCCCTCAGGGGCCCGGCGCGGCGGCCGATGACATCGGAACACGGCCGGACGGCGGCCCCTGTCGGGGGTTCGGCGTCCGGCCGTGACCTGTTTCGCGCGTACCCTTCTCACCGTCCGTGATCCAGAGCCCGCCCCCGGGAGCACCAGTTCCAGTGGTCAGCACAGACGTAGGCATCAAGCCCGGCGACGGCCCCGCCGGTTCGGCAGGGCCCTCGATCGTCCCGCGAGGCCCCGCGCGCCTCGCGCTCATCGCGATCACGGTCGCGGTGCTGGCGCAGACCCTGCGCTTCTCCCTTCCCCAGCTCGACCATTTCGCCGACACCGCCGGCATGGGCGTCGCGGCGCTGGTCGTCCCGCTCATCTACCTGGCGGGCCTGCTGAGCCCGCTGGTGCGCCGCGTGGCCGGGCCGCGCGGGCTGCTGCTCGCCGGGATCGGCGGCCTGTTCGCCGTCCGGCTGCTGGCGCAGGCCCTCACCCCGCAGACCTGGCTCGCCCTGGCCGGCACCGCCGTCGGCATGGTCGCCGTCGCCGCGCTCTACGAGGGCGCGCGCGGCCTGTCCGGCGTGGGGTTCGCGACCGCGACGGTCGCGGGACTGTCGATCGACACCGCCGTCCGGATGGCCTTCGCCACCTGGGACCCGGCCTGGC
Organism: Spirillospora sp. CA-294931; assembly: GCF_050946795.1. Taxonomy (GTDB): domain Bacteria; phylum Actinomycetota; class Actinomycetes; order Streptosporangiales; family Streptosporangiaceae; genus Spirillospora. The sequence continues at coordinate 5,652,359 of NZ_CP192006.1, read as the reverse complement.
GTTCCGGCATCGGCGCCTGGGCGGTCTGTCTGCTGTTCGTGGGCCTCGGCGCCGTCGCGCTCTACCGTGAGCTGGCCTCGGGGCCGGTGCGGGCGCCGGGCCTGTCCTGGCGGGACGCCCTCGGCTCGGCCGCGTTCGGCCCGTTCCTCGCGCTGCAGGTGCTCGTGCTGTCGAGCCCCGCGTTCGTGGCCTCGTCCGGCTGGCGGTCGCTCACCACGGCGCACGTGGTGGTCGTCGTCGGGCAGGGGCTCGCGCTGGCGTTCCTGGCGTCCGGCCTGGCCGTCCGCGCGGTCCCCGGCGGCGTCTGCGTGCTGGGCGGCACGGTCCTCGGGGTCGGCGCGGGCGCCGTCGCCGGGACGTACGCGCTGACCGGCGTGGAGGTGCTGCCGATCATCGTCCTCGGCCAGGTGCTGTCGGCCTGGCTGCTGGCGGTGGCCTGCCGGGCGCCGCTGCGCCGCGCGGGCTCCGGCGGCCCGGTCTGGCGCGTCGACCTCGGCGCCGCGCTCGGCGGGCTGCTGATCGGGCTGATCCTGATCCCGTACCAGCTCAGCGCCGTCGAGCCCATGCCGTTCCCCAACAACGCCCTGCCGGGCCTGGCGGGCATCGCGCTGGGCGGCCTGGCGGCCATCGCCGCCGCCCGGGGCGGCCCCCTGCCCGCGCGCGCTCCGCTGCGCGCCCTGACGGCCGGTGCGGCGGCGCTCGTCCTGCTGGCCGGAACCCTGATCTTCAGCGTCGCGGCGCCCGACGAGCCCGCCAAGGCGGGCCAGAGCGACGGCCAGGTCCGCGTCGTCACCTACAACATCCGCGACGCCATCAACCAGAAGGGCCGCCTCGACCCCGAGGGCATCGCCAAGACGCTGAAGGCGCAGAGCCCCGACGTCGTCCTGCTCCAGGAGGCCAGCCGGGGGTCGCTGAAGTCGGGCACCACCGACGTCGGCGTCTGGCTGTCGCGGCGCCTTGGCATGAAGCTGCTGTGGGGCCCGGCCGCCGACGGCCAGTTCGGCAACGCGATCCTGACCTCGCTGCCGGTCCGCCGCTCGGGCACCGGCCGGATGGACCGCGGCGACTGGTCGCAGATCCGCGGGTACCTCTGGGCCCGGCTCCAGGTCGGCCGCACCACGCTGGACGTGTGGTCCACGCACCTGCAGGGCGGAGCCGACCAGAGCCGCGAGCGCGCCCGCGAGGTCGCCGCGCTGCTGCGCGCCTGGGGCGGCGCCCCGCGCACGATCATCGGCGGCGACTTCAACGCCGAGTCCGGCAGCCCGGAGATCATGCGGATGATGGACGACACGCAGCTGCGCAGCGCGGCGCTGGGCGACTCCTCGCCGACCCGCGCCGACGGCGGCCGCGTCGACTGGATCTTCGGCACCGACGACGTGATGTTCGGCTCCTACGACGCCCCCCGCTCGGACGCGTCCGACCACTACCCGGTGGCCGTGACCGTCCGGATCCAGCAATAGCCGCACGGAACGAGAAAACAGAGCCCCGGGCATGGCCTAGGGTCGGTGCAGGGCAAGCGATCGGGGAACGGCGATGACGGAGCAGGCGGTCGCGATCGAGCGGGCCGGTCCGGCGGACGCGGGCGAGATCCTCACCGTGCAGCGCGCGGCCTACGTCGCCGAGGCGCAGCTGTACGGCGACCCGTTCATCCCGCCGCTGGTCGAGTCGTTCGAGCAGCTCGGCAAGCTGCTCACCGGCGACGCCGTCGTGCTGAAGGCGGTCGAGGCGGGCCGCCTGGTCGGGGCGGTCCGCGCCCAGTTCAGCGAGCACACCTGCCTGGTCGGACGGCTGGTCGTGGCGCCCGACACGCAGGGACGCGGCATCGGCGGGCGGCTGATGCGCGCGCTGGAGACCGAGGTCGCCGGGCGGGTGGACGCCTGCGTCCTGTTCACCGGGCACCTGAGCGACGGCAACCTGCGCTTCTACCGGCGCCTCGGCTATGCCGAGACCCACCGCGAACGCGTCGCCGCGCACCTGACGCTCGTCCACATGCGCAAGCCCCTGGTCCCGGCCCCCACCACCTGACCGCCGCACGGCTAGGGTGGTCGGCGTGCTGAAGGTTGGACTCACCGGCGGTATCGGGTCGGGCAAGAGCGCGGTCGCCGCGCGGCTGAAGGAGCACGGCGCCGTCGTCATCGACGCCGACCGGCTGGCCCGCCAGGTCGTCGAGCCGGGGACGCCCGGTCTGGCCGCGGTCGTGGCCGAGTTCGGCGACGAGGTGCTGCTCCCCGGGGGCGGCCTCGACCGCGAGAAGGTCGGCGCGATCGTGTTCGCCGACGCCGACCGGCTGGCCGCGCTGAACGCGATCGTCCACCCGCTGGTCGGCGAGCGGATGCGGGAGCTGATGGACGCCGCGCCCGCCGACGCCATCGTCGTCTACGACGTGCCGCTGCTCACCGAGAACAACCTCGCCGAGTTCTACGACGTGGTCGTGGTCGTCGACGCGCCGGTGGAGACCCAGGTCGAGCGGCTGGCGGCCAACCGGGGCATGAGCCAGGACGCGTCCCGCGCCCGGATCGCCGCGCAGGCCACCCGCGAGGCCCGCCGCGCCATCGCCCACCACGTGATCGACAATTCCGGCTCCCTGGACGATCTCAAGGTCCAGGTCGACGAGCTCTGGGCGAGCCTCGTCCGGCGCGCGGCGGACGCCTGATGCGAGTCTTCTGGGCGACCGACCAGGGCGCCCCCGAACGCCGCAACGAAGACTTCGTCGCGAGCGCTCCCGGGGCGGCGGTCGTGCTCGACGGCTGCGGCCTCCCGCTCGGCACCGACCTCGGCTGCGTCCACGGCACCGCGTGGTACGCGCGCTCGCTCGGCACGCGGCTGCTGGCCCGCCTGGTGGACGCCCCCGACGGCGTTCCCGAGGCCGACCCTCCGGTCGGCGCGGTGACGGAGCCCCGCCGCGCCTCCGACCGGCCCCTGGTGCGGCGGCTGCGCGGCGCCATCGCCGACGTGGCGGCGTCCCATGCCCGGACGTGCGACCTGCGGCACCCCGCCACGCCCGCCGCGACGGTGCTGGCCCTGCGCGTGCGCGGCGATCTGGTCGACTATCTCGTCCTGGCCGACTCGACGCTCCTGCTGGACGGCCCGGGCGGCCTGAGCGAGATCACCGGCGGCCGCAACTGGGCGAACTCCGACCCGGACGTGGCCGAGACCGCGCTCACGGGCACCGTGCCGCGGCGCGACCTGCGCGGCGCGCTGCTGCTGACCGACGGCGCCACCCGCCTGGTCGACACCTTCGGCCGCACCGACTGGCCGGGCCTTGCCCGCCTCGCCGAGACCGAGGGCCCCGCCGCCGTCATCGCCCGTACCCGCGAGGTCGAGCGCACCGACCCGCACGCCACCCGCTGGCCCCGCTCCAAGCCCCACGACGACGCCACGCTCGCTCTCTGCGCCTTCTAGAAGTCCGCGTCCAGGGGGAGCTGGCGGACTTCGGGGAGGTAGGGGGACAGTTCGGCGGGGTCGAAGCGGCACATGCCGATCGCGTACCAGAACTCGCTGGCGGCGTTGCCCTCCCACTTGTAGCGGCCGTCGGGGGAGACGGCGGCCCAGCCCTCGGCCAGGCCCAGCAGGGTGGCCTTGCGGGCCGGGGCCGACGGGTCGGTGACGTCCCACAGGATGATGGCGCCGTCGTCCCCGGCACTCGCCAGCAGCGTGCCGTCGGGGCCGAAGGTGACCGACCAGACGCGGCGGGCGTGGCCGGGCAGGGCGTGCAGGTGGCGTCCCGTGGCCGGGTCCCACAGGCGGACGACCAGGTCGTCGCCGGCGGAGGCCAGCAGGGTGCCGTCGGGGCTGAAGGCCGTGGTCCACAGGCGGCCGCCGTGCCGGGTCAGGGTGTGCCTGAGCTCGCCCGAGGCGTGGTCCCACAGGCGGACGTCGCCGTCGTTGCCCGCGCTGGCCAGCGTGGTGCCGGTGGGGTCGAAGGCGACCTGGTAGACGCGGTCGGTGTGGCCGCGCAGCTCGCCGCGCAGCTCGCCGGACCTGGCGTCCCAGACGCGGACGTGGGTGTCGTCGCAGCCGGTGGCGACCAGGGCGCCGTCGGGGCTGAAGGCGATCGACCGGACGCGGCCGCGGTGGTCGGCGAGGTTGACGGTCTGGCGGCCGGTCGTCCAGTACCAGAGCCGGACGGTGTCGTCGTCGTTGGCGGTGGCCAGGTAGTGGCCGTCGGGGCTGAACGCCTGGGCCCAGACGTGGTCGGTCTCGGCGTTCAGCTCGCGTTCGAACGTGCCCGTCCCGGCCTGCCAGAGGTGGACGCCGCCGTCGTTGGTGGCGGTGGCCAGCCGGTTCTCGGCGGGGTTGAACACCGCCGAGGTGAGGTTGTCGGCGACGCCGCGCAGCTCGCGGACCAGGCGCCCGGTGCGCGGCTCCCAGAGCCTGACCAGTCCGTCGTTGCCGCTGCTGGCCAGCAGGCCGCCGTCGGGGCTGAACGCGACGCCGGTGACGCGGCGGCCGTGGCCGCGCAGGACGCGGCGGCAGTGGCCGGTCTCGGCGTCCCAGATGCGGGCGGTGCCGTCGTTGCTGCTGGTGGCGAGCTGGGCGCCGTCGGCGCGGAAGGTGAACGGCCAGACCGCGCCGCGGTGCCCGGCCAGTTCGAGGCGCTGGCGTCCGGTCTCGGGGTCCCAGAGCCGGACGGACCCGGCGCTGTCGGCGGTGGCCAGGCGGCCGCCGTCGGGGCTGAACGTCGCCTGGTAGATGGCGCCGCCGTGACCGGGGAAGGTCAGCTTCGTGCGGCCGTCCTCCCACAGCCGGACGGAACCGTCGGTGTCGCCGGTGACCAGGCGCTCGCCGTCCGGGTGGAAGGCGATGGCGTAGACGCGGCCGGTGTGGCCGAGCAGCTCGCCGCGGATCTCGCCGGTGCGGATGTCCCACAGCCGGACCGCGCCGGCCTCGTCCCCGGCGGCCAGCAGCGAGCCGTCGGGGTGGAAGACGGCGCGGAACACCGCGCCGCGGTGACCGGAGAGGGTGCGGTGCAGGTCGCCCGTGGCCAGGTTCCAGACGCGCAGGGTGCCGCTCGCGTCGCCGGTGACCATGAGGGACGCGCCGGGGTCGAACACGGCTGTGTATACGGGGGCGGTGTGGCCGGGGAGTTCGTGGCGGAGCTCGCCCGAGGCCGTGTCCCAGACGCGGATGGTGCCGTCCGCCGCGCCCGCGGCCACCAGCGGGGCGTCGCCGGGGCCCACCACGACGGGCCACACGCCTTCGGGGTGGACGGTGAAGGTGTGCGACGCCTGGCCGGTGGCCAGGTCCCACACGCGGACGGTGCCGTCGGCAGAGCCGCTGACCAGGATGCTCCCGCGGTCGTCGAAGGCGACGGCGTAGGCGCGGTCGCGGTGGCCCAGGAGCGTGCGGATGGGCGTCCCGGCGACCGAGTCGCAGATGAGGACGCCCCCGTCCTCGTTCCCGATCGCCAGGACCGAGCCCCCGGGGCTGTAGGCCAGGGGCTGTGGGAGGCGGCTGGTCTGGAAGTGGAAGCCGTAGGGGACGCCGACGGCGGCGGGGGCGACCTGGATCTCGACCGGACGGCCGGGGGCGATGGCCGCCTCGTACAGCTCGGGCGCCTGCGCGATGCGGTCGGGGATGTTGGAGCTGATGAGCGCGGCGCGCGTCCAGCGGCTGCCCTCGACGGCGACGTCGCGCAGGTCGGCCCGGGCCAGCCGGGCGCGCGACAGGTCGGCGCCGCGCAGGTCGGCGCCGGTGAGGCGGGCCTCGTCCAGGCGGGCGCCGGCCAGCGACGCGTCGCGCAGGGTGGCCCGCGACAGGTTCACGCCCACGAGCTGGGCGTCGGTCAGATCGGCGCCGGTGAGGTCGACCTCCTGCAGGTCGCGGTAGGACAGGTCCTCGCCCGCGAGCCGCGCGCCGCGCAGGTCGGTGCGCGCCGGGGTCCGCAGCCGGGTGGTGATCTTGATGGCGTTCGCGCGGGCGACGTCGTCGGCGCCGGTGTCGGCCAGGACGCCGGTGGCCCAGTCCTGGGTCGCGCGCGTGTCGGCCAGGTCGCACAGGAAGTCGACGGTGAGCTGGGAAAGCGCGCGCTGCGCGAGCGCCCGGGGCGGGGTGCCGCCGTCGAGCCCGGCGGCGATGTGCCGGGCCACCAGCCACTCCACGACCGACCAGTGGATGAAGCCGAACAGTCCCTCGTCGGTGCGGACCAGCAGGCTTCCGGCGCCGACGGCGTGCGTCATCTGGTGCGAGGACAGCCGGCCCTCGGCGATGCCGGTCAACGGGGCGGCCACGTCGGCCAGCTCGGCCAGGCTGAGGAAGGTCTCGTTGCTCTCCCACAGGCGCAGCGCGAGGGTGCCCACGGCCTGCCACATGTCCTCGGTGGTCAGCCCCGACGGGCCGCCCGCCTGGCGGACGCGGTCGGCCTCATGCGAGAGCCAGGACGAGAGGATCTCGCGGTACAGGTCGGCGGGGCTGACGGTCGCGCGCGCTTGGGCGACGGCGCGAAGCCTGTCCTCGGGCAGGTCGGCGATGAAGCTCAGCATTCGGGGGTTGCTGGTCAGGCCGAGCAGTTCCTCGATGCCGGTGAGCGTCTCCAGGCGGCTCTCGGCCGTCCGCTCGTCCCCGTATCGGCCGATCAGGTACGAGCGCACCTGCGCGGGGTTGAAGTCCTCCAGGCTCAGCACGCGGCGGTGCGGCAGGACGCCGACCCGCTCGCCGAGCGCGGTGAGCACCTGCGCCTGCGACTTGAAGTGCTGGGTCCGGCTGGCGACGACGATCTTGGCCTTGTCCTGCGCGGCCTGGAGCAGGGTCTCCAGATGGTCGGCCGCCTGGTCGTAGGTCACCCGGGTGACCAGCTCGTCGAACCCGTCGAACAGCAGCACGATGCGGCCCTGCCGCAGCATGTAGTGGAACGCCTTGAGGTCGATCAGCTCCTCGCCGTGGTTGGCCAGGTGCGCGGCGACCAGGCCGTCCACCGAATGCGCCTTGTCGAGCGCCCGCAGCTCGATCAGGATCGGGATGACGTGCGGCAGCTCGGACGGGATCCGGCGGGCCAGCTCGCGCAGCGCGAAGGTCTTGCCGCGCCCGAAGTCGCCGAGCAGCAGCATGAAGCGGCCGTGGTCGGCGGCCAGCAGCCGCAGCATCTCGCCGACCGCGTCCTGGCCGACCTCGGGCTCCTCCGACGGCCTGGCGCGGTCCAGCTCGCGGAAGCGCTGCGGGACGTACAGCGAGGGCGGGTACTGCCCGCCCTGCGACAGCCGGGCCGTCTGCCCCGCCACGTACTCCGACAGGTCGAGCAGGCCCTGGAACTCGGTGAGACTGCGCAGCCTGATGCCGCGCCGCAGCGCGTCGTCGCGCAGCGAGCGGGCCGGGGACGGTCCCAGGTACACCAGCTCCGAGCCGTGGTCGGCGCCGTCGGCGTGCACGTGCCGGACGAACGCGTCCACGTCCTCCTCGGTGATTCGGCCCACATGTGCCCCGATTCGGTACTGCCGGACGAAGCCGTCCTCCATATGGGTGAGCAGGAGGTGCGGTGCGTCCGCGTGTCCCTCTCCCCGGGGTGCGGGGGCGATGCGCCGGATCGTGGCGCGTTCGAAACGCGTCTCGCAGGCTTCGGAGATGCGGTCGAGCAGGTCGGCGGAGGGGTCGGGGGTCGGTTCGGCCCGCGGACCCTCGCTCAACTGGGGTGTGGGGCCGACGGGAGTTTCGGCGGGGGCGTCCTCCCGGGGAGCGGGGAACGTTCCGCCTACGCGCGTCCACGCCTGCTCCAGGCGTTCGGGGCCGCGGCCTCCCGCGTCCCCGGGGGACCAGCGCTCCAGGCCGTCGCGCCGCACCACGACGATCTGGTGGCGTCCCGGGCCGCGCGCCGGGACGGACGGCGCGCCGCTCGCCAGCACCGGGATCGCGCCCAGGTCGGTCTCGGTGCCCTGGAAGAACAGGTTGACATGGCCGCCGAGCAGGCCGTCGACGGTCTCGGGGTCGCGCAGGGCGCCCGGCTCCCCGGCGACCGGCGTGTGCTCGATCGCGGCCAGCCGCAGCCAGCCCTCGTCCTCGAAGTGGCGCAGGCGCTCGGTGAACCACGCGGCCTGGGACGTGCCCACCTGCCCGTAGCGGTCCTCCTCGCGGTGCGACTGCGGGAGCGTGGAGTTCAGGCCCGCCACCGCGACCTTGAGGTCGGGGATCGGGAACAGCGTCCACGGCTGGGCGCTGTCGAAGATCAGCGCGTCCAGGCCCTGGTAGAACTCCTTGAACAGCCCCGCGAAGTGCCGCCACTTGGGCCAGTAGGGCGGCTGCGGGTCGATGTCGTCGGCCTCGCAGCTGGAGAAGTACGCCTGCGACGCCGCGCGGGTCACGTCGTGCGTGCCCGGCACGATCACCACCCGCTGCGCCTCGAGGCCGAGAAGCGCGCGCAGGCTGGTCAGGAACGACAGGGCCTCGGCGAACTCCTTGCGGCTCCCCGAATGCGTGAGGTTGCCGGTGACGACGACCATCTCGGGCCGGGGGACGCCCGCGTCGGCCATACGGGTGACGTCGCTCCAGATGTGGTCTTGCAGCTCCGCCGCCGTCGTGGGCTCCCCGGGCTCGGCGAGCGTCCGGCCGAACCTCGGACCCGGGACGTGCAGGACGCTCACCTGCTCGCGCAGGCCGTCCTCGCTCGCCCCGGCCGGGAACGCCGGGGCGACAACGGGGGCGCGGCGCACGGGACGCTCACCGGTGGGTTCGGGGAGGCTCGGCTGCTCCGGAGGTTCCACGCGTCCGGCCAGCGGGGCCTGCCCACCCGGGAAGCCGGGCCCGTTCAGCGGCCGCGCGTGCCCGACCAGCGCCTCCTGGATGCGCTGCATGAGCAACGCGCGCGCTTGGTCGGGGTCGTCGACGCCCACCAGGTCCACATAGGTGATCGTCGACAGCAGCCCGTCGATCTCGCAGTCCTCGACGCGGACGGTCACCAGCTTGCGGGCCGGGTCGTCCGGATCGGCGCGCAGCGCCGCCATCCACTCCATCCGCCCGTACCGCGAGCGCAGGTAGTTGCTCGACAGCACCGCCACCACGACCTTGGCCTCCGACAGGCCCCGGTCCATGAAGTCGATGAAGTTGGTGCCGGGGACGAAGTCCCACGCCTGCATCATCGTCCGGTGACCGGTCGCCTCCAGTTGCCAGGCGATCCAGGACGCCCACCGCTCGTCGGCGGGGGAGTAGCTGATGAAGAAGTCGGTCGGGCGCTCGTGCCTGGAGCGGTCGCCGGGGGGAGTCATGCGCCCAGTATTTCGCGTTCATGCGATCATGTGGGCCGTGGGACACCCGCAGAATACGGCCAAGCGGTCCTCCTGGGTGCGCAGGGGCGCGGCCGTGGGCGCGAGGTTCGGCATCCTCGACTGGATCCGCATCGGGCTGCTGATCCTGGGGCTGGTGTTCGTCGCGACGGGTCTGCTCCCGGGGGACGAGGCCGAGGCGAGCCTTGAGCGCATCGCCCCGATGCTGGTGTTCCTGTTCAGCGTGATCGTCCTGGCCGAGCTGACGAAGGAGGCCGGGGTCTTCGACGTCATCGCCGAGCGCACGGCCCGGTTCGGCGGCGGCAACTACGCCGCGCTGTTCCTGCTCTGCGTGGCGTTCGCCTCGATCACCACGGTCTTCCTCAATCTGGATACGACCGCCGTGCTGCTCACGCCGGTGATGCTCGCGCTCGCCGCGCGCGCGGACATCGCCGCGCTGCCGCTGGCCATGACCACCGTGTGGCTGGCCAACACGGCGAGCCTGCTCCTTCCCGTGTCGAACCTGACGAACCTGCTGGCGTCCGATCAGGTGGCGCTGAGCACGCCCGAGTTCGCGGAACGGATGTGGGCACCGCAGCTGGCCGTCGTAGCGGTCACCATGGCACTCCTCTGGGTGTTCTATTGGCGACGGAGTGCGCGAGGGGACGACCGCTACACGCCGCCAGTGCCGGTCCCCGTAGGTGACAGGGTCCTGTTCGGTGCGGCCGGGCTGGGATGCCTGGTCTTCATCGGTGCCGTCCTGGCCGGGGCGGAGACGGGCTGGGAGATCGCGGTCGCGTCCACGGTCGCCGCCGGGGTCGTCGTGGTCGCATTCGGGGTCCGCGACCGCGCGCGCTTGACCCCGTCCCTGATTCCTTGGCAGCTCCTGGTGTTCGTCACCGGGCTGTTCCTCGTGGTCCCCACGCTCAGCAGGCACGGCCTGGACGGCGTCATGGAGGCGATGGCCGGGCGTGACGGGGGAGCGGTCGGCTCGTTCCGCGCCGCCTTTTCGGGGGCGGGCCTTTCCAACGTGGTCAACAACCTGCCCGCCTATGTCGCGGTCGAGGACGTCATTCCCGAGGCCAACCAGGATCAATTGTTGGCGCTGCTGATCGGCACCAACGTGGGGCCCGTCATCACGCCCTGGGGGTCCCTGGCGACGCTGCTGTGGTTCGAGTGGTGCCGCCGCAGGGGCGTCCGCGTCCCCATGCGGACGTTCGTGCTGACGGGGGCCGCGCTGGCCGTCCTGGGCTGCGCCGCGGCCACCGCGGCGCTCCTGGTCACCGGGTGACGGTGCGCGCGCCCGCGACGGTCTCCAGGAGGCGGTCGAGCAGGGCGGGACGGGCCGCGACGAAGCCGAGCTCGGAGGACGGGCGGTCGACGTCCAGGTCGTAGGGGGAACCGTCCAGAGCACGGAGCTCGGCCCCGGCCTCGGCGGCCAGCAGCGCCCCGGCGGGCAGGTCGACGATCTCGGGACGGTAGCCGACGATGCCGTCGATGTCCCCCCGGGCCAGCATGACCCAGGCGACCAAGGGCGCCCACAACTGGAGCAACCGACCGCAGCGCGCCTCAAGACCCGCCTTAAGGGGAAGGGCCACGGGGTCGTTCTTGCCGACCTCATGACCCTGCGTCCAGGCCAGGACGGGGTTCTTGCCGCGCCCCGGACGCGGCAGGTCGTCCAGGCGGAGCGGAGCGCCGTCCGGGGCGAGGGCTCCCTGGCCCCGAATGGCCGACCAGGTTCGTCCGGTGACCGGGTCGTGGACGACGCCCAGGACGGGTTCGGCGCCCATGCACAACGCCAGGCCCACGGCGTACACCGGCATGCCGATCGCGACGTTGTTGGTGCCGTCCAAAGGATCGACCAGCCAGACCATGTCGCCCTTGGCCGCGCCCGTGACCCCGGCCTCCTCCGACACGATCCTGTGGCCGGGATAAGCGTCGCGCAGGCGCCGCAGGATCAGGGTCTCGGCCGCCAGGTCCAGCTCGGTGACGACGTCACCGGCGGAACCCTTCAGCCGCACCTCCACGGGCTCGCGCATCCCGTCGCGCAGCAGGGAGCCCGCCGCCACGGCGGCGTCCACCGCGACGGTGCGGGCCGCCGCGAGATCGACCGGAACGGCCTGTGCCGGGGTGGGTGACGTCATCGGCCTCTCCAGTCGTCGTCGGCTCACCGTCTCGCCGACCCTCGTTCCCAGGGGTGCGCCCCGGCCCGGAGCGGGTGCGCGGCGGCGACCCGTCCGGCGGAGCGCCTTGTCGTCCGGACGGTCTCGTCGGGGTCGCTGCGCTGCCTGCGCATCTGGTGCGCCGTGGTGTCGAGCGGCCCCAGGGAAAGGTCGCCGCGCCCTGGCGTCTGCCTGCCGAGCGCCACGGTCGCCGCGTCCGGCCCGTGCTCGATCAGCGTGCTGTGGAAGACACCGGCGGGCAGCGTGTAGGAATCGCCTGCGGTGAACGTGGCCTCGTCCCCGGGGGTGCAGCGCACCGTACGGCCCGTGGGGCGCAGCTCGTCCACCCCGTCCCGGCTGGCGACCTCGAACACCCGGTGCGTGGCGCCGCCGAGCTCTGGGCGGAGGTTCGGCACCGTGTCGCTGAGGCGCGCGCGCACGTTCCGCAGCGTGCCGTACAGGACGAAGCTGACCAGGTCCCAGCTGTGGCAGTGCACGCCGGACGTGGTCGTCGCCACGGGACGCAGCTCCGGCGACCAGATGTGCAGGCACACCCCGAGTTCGCCCGCCCGCTCCACCGGCAGGCACAGGAAACCCAGGGGATGCCGCACCGCCGCGAGGTCGGAGCGGCCCTCGGCCACATCGTCGAGGACCTGCCGCGCCCATACGGGGAGGGAGACCCCGGCGGTGCCCGCCGCGATCTCGTCCTCGATCTGGCCGTACCTCATCATTCGTAGGGGTCCCTGGCCCGCAGTGCCTTGCGGATGATCTCGATGACGTCCCGGTCGGTGTAGCCGCGCGCCAGTTCGAGGCCCGTCACGTCGAACAGCTTGCGGACCTCCTCGACGGTCGGCTCGTCGTCCAGCGGGGCCAGCCTGGCCTGCTCCACCGGGACGCGCCGTGCCTGGTCGAGGCTGGTCTGCAATTCCGCGCTGCACCAGCCGTAGTAGAACTTGCCGCTGTCGACCACCAGCGCCTCGCCGCGCGGGTCGTCGCGCGTGATGACCACCCGGGACGCCGACAGGTCATAGCGCAGGGTCGTCATCGTCTGGGAGAGGCCGATGTCGATGTCGAGCATCCCGAACCGCTGCTTGTGCCAGCACGCCGCCAGGATCGTCGCGTACGCCTCCTTACGGGTGCGGTCGACTGTCCACGGCTCACCCGTCGCGTCGGGCGTCTCGGCCACCGAGCGGCGGTGCCGCGCGTAGTCCTCGCACACCGTCACGTTCGTCGGGTCGATGATCTCCAGCCGGAACAGCAGCGTCCGCCGCTCGCGCCGCGCCGCCGCCACGCACTCCGGCAGCGTCTTGGCGCGGATGTAGGTGCCGGTGCCGCCCTTGAAGAACCACCGGTCGGTGTCGCGCCGGGCCTCGGCGAGCACCTGGCCCACCTGCGCGCCGCTGATGACCCGGACGACCGTGGTCTCGTCCAGCGCGCGCTTGGTGTCGGTCACCACGCCCTCGAAGCGCTCGATGTTCGCGAGCTTCTGGTCCAGACCCTCCAGCGTGACCGACGAGGCCCGCAGCGAGTCGCGCACCTCCGCCTCCACCGGGGCGCGCCGCCCCCGATCTCGCAGGACGGCCGTGGCCAGCAGGCCCATCACCGCCAGGATCGCGCTGTTGATGACCTCGTTCTCGTTGGGAAGTGCGATGCCGATCCCGAGCACGGCGATCGTGACGGCCAGGACCAGAGCGATGGCGGCATCGGCGTTCTTCCCGAGCCATATGGCGAATCGGGTCATGTTGTGCGGTTTCCCCGTCCCTGTCGGCGGCGTCGTCATCGTAACCAGCCCCGTTGGCGGGAAGCCACCGTCTATATGGCGATCCGCACCTCTGTACAGGGTGCTTGGGGATTCGCTATAGGCTCTTGACCATGGATTGGCGGGGTGGGTGGTCCAGGTTGTGGGCACTGCCGTCATTCCAGGCGATCGACCAGCCGCGCCCCCTTCCGCGGCGCTCCCGGGTACTCGACGTCACCCTGGCCGTCGGCCTGGCAGCGATCGACGGAGCCTGGCTCTGGTTCGCTCCCCAGGACTACTGGCTCCCGCCTCCCGGCGTCTCCATCGCCAGCGGCCTCCTGGCCCTCGGCCTGGTCTTCCGCCGCCGCTACCCCGTGTGGCTGACGATGTTCGCCACGGTGGCGAGCGTGGTGGTCGGCGCGGGCGGCTTCTCCGTCGTGATCATGCTCTACTCGCTCGGTGCCTACGCCGTTTCGCGCCGCACCGTATGGACGCTGTTCACGCTCGGTTACGTCGTTTACCTGGCCTTCCCGGGCCCCACGGCCGAAAACGGCTCCTTTCTGGCCCAGGTGGTATTCGGGGTGGCGTTCACGCTTCCCCCGGTGCTGCTCGGTCTTTATATGGGCGCCCGTAAACAGCTTCTGCTTTCCCTGCGCGAACGTGCGGAACGCCTCGAACGCGAGCAGCACCTTCTCGCCGAGCGCGCGCGGACCGAAGAACGCACCCGCATCGCCCGCGAAATGCACGACGTCGTCGCCAACCGGGTGAGCGTCATGGTCGTCCACGCGGGCGCCCTGAAGTCGGTGGTCGCGCGCGACCCCGTCCAGGCCGCCGAGACCGCCGGAGTGATCGGCGACATGGGACGCCAGGCCCTCAACGAGCTGCGCCAGGTCATCGGCGTCCTGCGGCAGGGCGAGGACGCCCTCCCGCCCGAACCGACCCTGGACGACCTGCGCGAGCTGGTCGGGCAGTCCGGCGCCGCGGGCCTCAGCGTCGACTTCTCGGTCAGGGGCAACGAGCACCCGGTGCCCGCCGCCGTCAGCCGGACCGTGTACCGGCTCGTCCAGGAGGCGCTGACCAACGTCCACAAGCACGCGGGCGACGCCGACACCACCATCGACCTCGGCTTCGTCACGGGCGCGGTGGAGGTCGAGGTGCTCAACGCCCCGCCCCGCAGCGGCCCCCAGCACGCGCTTCCCAGCGGCGGCAACGGCCTGGTCGGCCTGCGCGAGCGCGTCACCGGCCTCGGCGGCCGGTTCGAGGCCGGGCCCCGTCCCGAGGGCGGCTTCGCCGTCCGGGCCAGGGTGCCGCTACCCGCGTCCTGACCTGCGAAAATGAGATTGTCGTACGTCCCGCATACAGTTGGGGGAGTCGAGGGGAGACGAGATGCGGCCGATCACTGATCTGCGGCGACGGGTGGCACCGATCGAGGTCGTCACCGAGATGACGCCGTCCGGCGACCAGCCGCAGGCCATCGCCGACCTGGCCCGGCGCATCGAGCAGGGCGACAAGGACACCGTGCTGCTCGGCGCCACCGGCACGGGCAAGACCGCCACCATCGCCTGGCTGGTCGAGAAGCTCCAGCGGCCCGCCCTGGTCATGCAGCCCAACAAGACCCTCGCGGCCCAGTTCGCCAACGAGCTGCGCGAGATGATGCCGCACAACGCCGTCGAGTACTTCGTCTCGTACTACGACTACTACCAGCCCGAGGCGTACATCCCCCAGACCGACACCTACATCGAGAAAGACTCCTCGATCAACGACGAGGTCGACCGGCTGCGGCACTCGGCCACCAACTCGCTGCTCACCCGCCGCGACACCATCGTCGTCGCGTCCGTCTCCTGCATCTACGGCCTGGGCACGCCGCAGGAGTACGTCGACAACATGACCCGCCTGCGCGTCGGCGACGAGATCGAACGCGACGCCCTGCTGCGCCAGCTCGTCCAGATGCAGTACACCCGCAACGACCTCGCCTTCACCCGGGGCACCTTCCGCGTCCGCGGCGACACGATCGAGATCATCCCGCAGTACGAAGAGCTCGCCGTCCGCATCGAGATGTTCGGCGACGAGATCGAGAAGCTGGCCACCCTGCACCCCCTCACCGGCGAGCTGCTCACCGAAGACGAAGAGCTCTACGTCTTCCCCGCCTCCCACTACGTCGCGGGCCCCGAGCGCATGGAACGCGCGATCGGCGGCATCGAGTCCGAGCTCGAAGGCCGCCTCAAGCAGCTCGAAGACCAGGGCAGGCTCCTCGAGGCCCAGCGCCTGCGCATGCGCACCGCCTACGACATCGAGATGATGCGCCAGGTCGGCACCTGCTCGGGCATCGAGAACTACTCCCGCCACATCGACGGCCGCGAGGCCGGCACGGCCCCCAACACCCTGCTCGACTTCTTCCCCGAAGACTTCCTGCTGGTCGTCGACGAGTCGCACCAGACCGTCCCGCAGATCGGCGCGATGTACGAGGGCGACGCGTCCCGCAAGCGCATGCTGGTCGACCACGGCTTCCGCCTCCCGTCCGCCATGGACAACCGCCCCCTGAAGTGGGAGGAGTTCCTGGAGCGGATCGGCCAGACCATCTACCTGTCGGCCACCCCCGGCCCCTACGAGCTCGGCCGCGTCGGCGGCGACGTCGTCGAGCAGGTCATCCGCCCCACCGGCCTGGTCGACCCCGAGATCGTCGTCAAGCCCACCAAGGGCCAGATCGACGACCTCATCCACGAGATCCGCGAGCGCACCGAACGCGACGAGCGCGTCCTGGTCACCACCCTGACCAAGAAGATGTCCGAAGACCTCACCGACTACCTGCTCGAACTCGGCATCGCCGTCCGCTACCTGCACAGCGAGGTCGACACCCTGCGCCGCATCGAGCTCCTGCGCGAGCTGCGCTCGGGCGAGTACGACGTCCTGGTCGGCATCAACCTCCTGCGCGAGGGCCTCGACCTCCCCGAGGTCTCCCTGGTCGCCATCCTCGACGCCGACAAGGAGGGCTTCCTGCGCTCCGAGACGTCCCTGATCCAGACCATCGGCCGCGCCGCCCGCAACGTCTCGGGCCAGGTCCACATGTACGCCGACAAGGTCACCCCGTCCATGGAACGCGCGATCGACGAGACCAACCGCCGCCGCGCCAAACAGCAGGCCTACAACCAAGAACACGGCATCGAGCCCACCGCCCTCCGCAAGAAGATCGCCGACATCCTCGACTCCCTGGCCCGCGAGGACGCCGACACCCAGACCCTCATCGGCGGCGCCGGCCGCCAGCAGAGCCGAGGCAAGGCCCCCGTCCCCGGCCTGGCCTCCAAGGCCGGCCGCCACGCCGCCGACCTGGTGGGCGACCGCCCCCGCGAGGAACTCGAGTCCCTCATCGAGCAAATGACCACCCAAATGCACCAGGCCGCCACCGACCTCCAGTTCGAACTGGCCGCCCGCCTCCGCGACGAAATCAAAGAACTAAAACGCGAACTCCGAGACATGAAAGAAGCCGGCGTCAACTAACCCCCCGCACCCCGCGAGACCCGGCCAACGCCACCACCCGTCCACACCAGGCCCGGGCGGCGCCGTGTCCGCATCGCCTGACGCCATGTCTGTGATGGCGCTGCGCTACCCGCGCAGCGCCATGCCCGCACCGCACCGTGCTCGATGGGCATCGCTGCCCGTCCGCGCCGCGGCCGTCCACGCCGCCGCGCTGTGTGCGCACCACGCCCGGTCTGCGCCGCGCTGCGCTACTCGCACAGCCCGATCTGTGCCGCACCTCGCTCCGTCGGCACCGCTGATCGTCCGCGTCGCGGTCGTCTGCGCCGCGTCCACACCAACTCCAGAACATCGGTGCTGTCCGCTGCATCGCCGTGGTCTGGGAGAACGGCTACCGGGTGGAGCGGCCGGGTGGGGTGGGTTTGGGTTAGGTGGCGGCTATGGCTTCGATTTCTACGAGCCAGGTGGGTTCCAGGGTTTGGGCTATGAGGGCGGTTGTGGCTACGGGGCGGTTGCCGAGGGCTTGGGTGCGGGCTCGGGCGTTGGCTTCGGCGTAGGACGGGTCGCGGAGGTAGCTGGTCAGGCGGACGATGTTGTCCAGGGTCATTCCGGCCGAGGCCAGGATGGTGCGGATGTTGGACCAGATCAGCGTGAGCTGTTCGTCCAGGGTGGTGCCTGGTGCGCCGGTGGGGTCCAGGCCCATCGTGCCGGAGACGAAGACCAGGCGGTCGGGGGCTTGGACTTCCACCGCGTGGACGTAGTCGTCGGTGCTCGGGTAAACGCCGTCGGTGGGGTCGTGGTTCACGATTTGGGTCACGAGGCTGGATCTTGCCACTCGGGGAGGCTGTGGGGCTTCTGGTTTTCCTTGTCCTGGGGGGACTACGGGCGGGGTGGTGATTGGTCTGGGGCGCCCTATCGGGTGGGGGCCAGGGGTGGTTTCCTTCGGTTACCGGGCGGTAGTGACGATCGGATGTCGGATGTTCAGTGCGCGTGTTCTGGTGGCCTTGGGTCTTGGGCTGGTCGTCGGGGTGCCGGCGGCCTCGGCTGAGGGGCTGAAGGAGGTGATGTTCGTCGGGAACAACTGGGACGGGACGGCGGACGTCATCAGGGCGCGGGGGGACTTCGGGAAGATCGGGCGGGTGAACATCGTCCCGGACAAGGACGAGCGGCTCCGGGAGATCTACCTCAACCCGGTGAAGCTGGCGTTCTTCCTCGGGGTCCGGTACGGGCCGGGGGAGGGGCACGACCAGCTGGTCGACGACATGTACTCGACGCCGGACGGGCGGGCCGTGGTGGCCTCGCGGCCGAGCTTCGCCGACGTGGTCTCGATCGATCTGGGGACGGGGAAGATCAACTGGCGGTTCCCGGTGTCGGGGTTCCGGGCCGATCACATGGCGGTCTCGCCGGACGGGAAGCGGGTGGCGGTCTCGGCCTCGACATCCAACACCGTGCACGTTCTCGACATCGCGACCGGGAAGCAGGCCGGGTCGTTCGCGACGGGGGACAAGCCGCACGAGAACGTGTTCACCGACGGTGGGCGGCGGTTGTGGAACATGTCGATCGGGGAGGTCGCGACCAACCTGGACGATCCCGCGCTCGACTGGACGAAGGGCGACCGCAAGATCACGGTGGTGGACGCCGCGACGTTCGCTCCCGTGAAGACGATCAACATGCGGCAGCGGCTCGACGCGTTCGGGCGCAAGGACCTGTCCAACGCGGTGCGGCCGGTCGCGTTCACGCCGGACGAGTCCAGGCTCTACTTCCAGGTGTCGTTCTTCAACGGCTTCGTCGAGTACGACGTGGCGGCGGACAAGGTCACCCGGGTGAAGACCCTGCCGAAGAACCCGGGCACCAGTGAGGACCGGACGACCTGGGTGAACGACTCGCGGCACCATGGGATGTCGATGAGCCCGGACGGCTCCAAGCTGTGCGTGGCCGGGACGATGGACGACTACGCCACGGTCGTCGACCGGGCCTCGCTGGCGGAGGGGCCGCTGGTCGCGGCGTCCAAGCCCTACTGGGCCACGGTGAGCGGCGATGGGAGCAAATGCGTGATCTCCGAGAGCGGCGCCGACCGGGTCACGGTGATCGATTTCGCCACCGGGACGAAGGTCCTGTCGGTGCCCGTCGGGGATCATCCGCAGCGGGTGCGGCTGGGGCGAGTGCCGGACGGCTGGCGCGGCTGAGCGGCGTACGATCGCGGGATGGACTTCCCGTTGCGGCAGGCCGAACCCCGCGATCATCCGCATCTCTCGCCGATCGAGGAGTCGGCGGACGGGCTGTTCCACCCGCTGGGCATTGTCTTTCCTTCGGGGCCCGCGGTGATCGAGCAGATGCTGGGCAGCGGTGCCGAGATCCTCGTGGCGGGCGATCCGCCGGTGGCGTACACGGCGACGCAGGTGGTCGATGGTCTGACCCATCTCGAACAGATCTCCGTCCACGCCGACCACGTCCGGCAGGGGATCGGGACCCGGCTGCTGGACGCCGTCGTCGCGAGGGCTGCCGAGGCGGGGTCGCCCGCGGTCACGCTGCTGACCTTCCGGGACGTCCCGTGGAACGCGCCCTGGTACGCCCGGCAGGGTTTCGCGGAGTTCCCGCGGGAGCGGTGGGGTCCCGGGCTGCGTCGTTACTGGGAGGCGGAGATCAAGGCCGGTCTCCATGAGCTGGGCCCGCGTGTGGCGATGTACCGAGAGCTGGGTCAAGCGCGCGCTTGAATCCGTCGTGGGTGGGTTCGAATCCCAGCGACGTGTAGAACCGGTGGGCTTCGGTGCGCCGTTTGTGGCTGGTGAGCTGGGCGAGGGCGCAGCCGCGCAGGCGCGCGCGTTCCAGGGCCTGGACGATGAGGTGCCGCCCCAGCCCCGCGCCCCGGCGGTCCGGGCGGACGCGGACGGCCTCCAGCAGGACGCGTTCGGCCCCCCGACGTCCGAGGCCGGGGATGTAGGTGGCCTGAAGGCAGCCCACGACGGTTCCGGCGTCGTCCAGGACGAGCAGTTCGTTGCGGGGGTCGGCGTCGATGGACGCGAACGCCCGCTCGTGGTCCGGGCCGACCTCCCCGTCCCCCTCGGTGATCAGAGCCAGGAGGGCGGGAAGGTCGTCGCGGGTGGCGGTGCGGATTCTCATGGGGGCAGTGTGGCGGGCAGGGCGAAGGCTCCGGCGGTGCCGAAGAAGGTGATTCCCGCGATGCCGTTCGCGGTGGTGTCCAGGACGATGACGCCCGCCGACCGGTGCACGCCCGTGGCGTCGCGGAGGTAGGCGGCGGCCGCGGGCCGGCCGTTGGCGGCGGTCGGGACCATCCGCCAGTCGCCGGGGGACCCGAGGACGCCGCGCAGGTAGTCGAGGCAGGTGTCCAGGCCCGCGAACCAGGTGCGCGACGGGGGCATCTGCAGGATGACGTCCTTGTGCAGGGCGCGTTCCAGGGCGGCGAGGTCGGCGTTCTCGATGGCGGCCATGTAGGCGTCGAGCAGGTCGCGGTGCCGCGGGTCGAAGGGCTCCATCCGGTCGGTGGACGGGGCGACCTCGTCCAGGCGGGCGCGGGCGCGCTGCAGGGTGCTCTTGACCGCGGCGGTCGACGTGCCGAGCATCGCGGCGACCTCGGTGGCGCGGAAGCCCAGCACCTCGCGCAGGATCAGCACGGCGCGCTGCCGGGCGGGCAGGTACTGGAGCCCGGCGATCAGCGCGAGCCGGAGCGTCTCGCGGGACGCGGCGATGGTGGCGGGGTCCAGCAGCGCGTCGGGGAGGGGCTCGACCCACGGGACGTCCCCGCCCATGACCGGTTCGGCTCCGGGATCGTCCGAGGGCGGGCCGAGGCCGGACGGCAGGGGACGCCGCCCCCGGCCCTTCAGCGCGGTCAGGCAGGTGTTGGTGGCGATCCGGTACAGCCAGACCCGCAGCGACGAGCGGCCCTCGAAGCCCTCGTACGACCGCCAGGCCCGCAGGTAGGTCTCCTGGACGAGGTCCTCGGCCTCGTCCACCGAGCCCGACATCCTGTAGCAGTGCGCCAGGAGCTCGCGGCGGAAGGGCTCGGTCAGGTCCGCGAAGTCGCGGTCGCCGGGGGCCGTCACAGGCCCAGCCGGGGACGGACCCAGGCGGCCATCCGGGCGATGGCGTCGTCGGCGACGGGGGAGCGGCCCGCGGACATCTGGAAGGTGTGCTGCTGGCCGGGGAACTCGTCCAGCCTGACCTCGACCCCGTGCTTGCGGGCGTGCTCGTCGAGGCGGCGCGCGTCGTCCAGGAGCATCTCGTCCTCGCTGACCTGGATGTACATGGGCGGGAGGCCGGTCAGGTCGGCGTGGATCGGGCTCACCAGCGGGTCGCGCCGGTCGCCGTCGCCCAGGAACATCTCCACCAGCGCCGTCAGGTTCATGGGGGTGTCGCCGCCGAACAGGACGTCGGTGCCGCGCCGGGACACGATCGTCTCGCCCGTGAACTCCAGGTCGACCCAGGGGGAGAACGGCAGGAGGGCGGCGGCGAGCGGCAGGCCGCGGTCGCGGGCGCTCAGCATCGTGGTGACGGTGAGGCCGCCGCCCGCCGAGTCGCCGGTGACGGCGATGGCGCCCGGCTCGATGCCCTGGTCGAGCAGCCACGCGTAGGCGGTCGTGGCGTCGTCCACCGGGGCGGGGTGCCGGTGCTCGGGTGTGCGGCGGTAGTGCGGGATCAGGGCGCGGACGCCCGCGGCCTTGGCCAGGTGGCCGAACATCTTGCGGTGGGTGTACATCGAGCCGCCGATGAACCCGCCGCCGTGCAGGCAGAGGAGCACGCGGTCGCGGGCGCAGCCGTGCGGCTCGGCCCACAGGGCCGGGACGCCCCCGGCGTCGGTCTCCAGGTAGTCGACGCCGCCGGGCTCGGCGGTGATGTCGCCCCAGCGCTCGTCCACGTCGCGGGCCTGTTCCAGCGTCAGCGGCGGGTATGCGGTGGCGGCCCGGTTGCTGGCCCGGTAGTGGTCGATCAGCGACGCTGCCATGGTCGGTCATCCTTCGGGACGGTGGTGTGAACCCTTCGTCCATGCAGACCACCGGGCCGGTGGAAAGGAATCGGTGGCGCGGCGGCGCCGGATACGTCGCAGCAGGCGCAGGCCGCCGAAGGCCAGGGCGATCAGGGCGATCAGCGCCAGGACGGGTGCGAGGACGGCGAGCAGGCTCATGCCGAGCGAGACGGTGTCCTCGACGGTGCTGGCGACGGGGGCGCCGGTGCCGAGGGTCCCGGCGTTGACGACGGGGCGCACCGACATCTTGGTGAGGTGGACGACCAGGGCGACCGCGATGCCGAGCGTCCAGCCGATCCAGGCGTTGTCCTGCATGAACGCCGAGGAGTCGGCCCGGTCGGCGGCGTCGGTGGCGGCGAAGACGGCGCCTCCCGCGGCCGGGCGGACGAGGGTCTGGACGGCGTCGTTGACGCTGTCGACGACCGGGACCTTGTCCAGGACGACCTCGACGGCCAGCAGGACGCCGAGGACGGCGAGCACCCACCCGTTGGTCAGCCAGCCGAATTCCGACGGCAGCCGGACGACGTCGGTGTAACGGTCCAGCAGCCCGACCAGCAGCATCGGGATGTAGGCGTTCAGGCCCGCCGCGGCGGACAGGCCGAGGCCGGTCAGGACAGCCAGCATGGAGTCGCGCCCCCGAAGTATCGTTGGTCCCCTTGGGTTGAGGATTCCCCGCCGGGAGCCCCTCACCCCAATTGATCTACAACGTAAAGCCGGGAACCCGGGCGGCCCCGCGAACGTCTCCTACTGGCGGGACGAGGAAGGGATGGCGATGTCGCTCAGAGACCGCCTCGGCGACCGGGGGCTCGCGGTCGCTCTGCTCTGCGGCCTTCTGGTGCTCATGATCACACCGCTGGTGGCGCTTCCCGCCGCCCGGTGCGAGGTCTTCGGAAGCGGCTGCCGCAAGCCGCTGACCGCCGCCGCGGCCGAGCAGGTGCGCGGCCAGGGACGCCGCTTGGGCGCGCTGGAGGCGGCCACGCGCGGCACCTATGTGGCCCTGGGCGACTCCTACTCGTCGGGCCTGGGCGCCGAGGCGGCCGTCGCCGACCAGAACCCCCTCAACCGGTGCCAGCGGACGTCCAAGGCGTATTACCACGCGGTCTCAAAGGCCTTCCCCTTCGCCAGGGGCAGCGGGTTCTACGCGTGCTCGGGCGCCACCACGCGCGACGTGCTGAACGGGATGAAGGGCGAGCCGTCCCAGCTCGGCCGCGTCGACGCCAATACCAGCTTGGTGACCATCAGCCTGGGCGGCAACGACGTCGGGTTCAGCCGGGTGCTGGCGGGGTGCGTCGTCCGGCTCCCGTGGAGCAAGAGCTGCACGTCGCAGGGCGGCGACATCGCCACCCGGATGGCGACGCTGCGGCAGACCCTCCCCGACGTGCTCGCCAGGATCAACACCAGGGCGCCGAACGCCCGGGTGATCGTGATGGGCTACCCGCGCGCGTTCTCCGAGGTGACAGGGGCCGACAACGACAACATCAGCATCGACGACCAGCGGTGGCTCAACGCGCGGGCCCGCGACCTCAACGAGCTGATCAGGCAGACGGTGGCCGAGTCCGACCGGCGGCTGGCGGCGGCCCGCAGGCCGGGCACCGTCGAGTTCGCCGACGCCTACAGCGCGTTCGCCGGGCATGAGGTCGGCAAGCCCGACCCCTACATGAACGGGCTGGGGGTCAGCCTGTCGTCGCTGACCGCGCTGCCGCGCAGCTTCCACCCGACAGTCAAGGGGCACGAGGCGATGGCGCGGCTGTGCGTCGAGCAGGTCAGGAAGGGCCCGGGACGCGAGCTCAACCAGTTCCGGTGATGCTCTCCAGCCGCTCGACGGCCTCGGCGAACTCCTCGACCATGTCGTAGACGACCTGCCGGGCGGGCTTGACGGTGTTCATCAGGCCGACGCACTGGCCCACGAAGTAGTTGGCCAGCTCGCGCGCGCCCTCGTTGCCCGACTCGGCGACCTTGGTGATCTGCCGCATGGCGCCCTCCGCGACGATCATCTGGAGCGGCATCCCGAGCGCGCCGGGGCTGCCCGGGCCCTCCCACTCGTCGGTCCAGGCCGACCGGAGCTGCCGCGCGGGCTTGCCGGTGCGCGAGCGCGAGCGGACGGTGTCGCGGGAGGTGGCGGCGAGCATCTTGGCCTTGACCGAGGGAGAGGTCTCGGCCTCCTCGGTGGTGAGCCAGACCGAGCCGCACCACACGCCGGACGCGCCGAGCGCCATCGCGGCGGCCATCTGGCGTCCGGTGGCGATGCCCCCGGCGGCCAGGACGGGGATCGGGGCGACGGTGTCGACGACCTCGGGCACCAGGACCATCGTGGAGATCTCGCCGGTGTGGCCGCCGGCCTCGCCGCCCTGGGCGACGATGAGGTCGACGCCCGCGGCGACCTGGCGGCGGGCGTGCTCGGCGGTGCCGACCAGCGCGGCCACGGGGACGCCCGCCCGCTTGGCCTTGTCGACCATGAGCGGCGGCGGTGTGCCCAGGGCGCTGGCGATGAGCTTGATCGGGTGGGCCAGCGAGACGTCGATGAGATCGGTGGCGCCCTGGGCGGTGACCTGCGTCCCGCTCTCGGCGTTGGCCTTGCGGGCCTTCTCGAAGTCGGGCAGCGGGACGCCGTACTTCTCGAAGAGGCCGAACAGGAACGTCCAGTGCTCCTGCGGGACGGCCGCGAGCATGGCCTCCAGTCCGCCCCCGTCGCTCGCGGCCTTGTCGATCTTGGACGGGACGAGCACGTCCACGCCGTAGGGCCGCCCGCCGACCCGGTCGTCGATCCAGCGCAGTTCCTCTTCGAGCCGGTCGGGCGTGTAGGCGACGGCACCGAGCACGCCGAGGCCCCCGGCGTTGGTGACGGCGGCGACGACGTCGCGGCAGTGGCTGAACGCGAAGAGCGGGAACTCGATGCCGAACCGCTCGCACACCTCGGTGTTCATGACCGAACCCTATTCAGCCGAATGCCGTTCGGTCTAGGGTCGGTACCGGTCGGTGGCCTCGATGAGGCGGTGGAGGGTGCCCGGCTCGTCGAAGGCGTGCCCGGCGTCCGGGACGATGTGCAGCTCGGAGGCGGGCCACGCCCGGTGCAGAGCCCAGGCGCCGTCGGGCGGCGTCAGCAGGTCGTACCGGCCGTTGACGATCACGCCGGGGATGTCGCGGATCTGGTCCGCGTCGCGGAGCAACTGCCCGCTGTCCAGGAAGCAGCCATTGCGGAGGTAGCGGTTCTCCAGCCGCGCATGGGCGACGGCGTAGCGGTCGGTGTCCTTGCTTTCGGGGCGGGGGAGCAGCGCGCCCAAGGTGCTCCCCCAGCGGTTCCAGTCGTGGGCGGCCGGGACGTGAACGGCCGGGTCGGGGTCGGTGAGCCGCCGCGTGTAGGCGGCCAGGTAGTCGCCGCGCTCGTCCTCGGGGATGGGGGCGCGGAACCGCTCCCAGGCGTCGGGGTGGAGCCGTGACGCCCCGCCCTCGGCGTAGCACCAGGGGTCGCCGACGTCGAGCGCGAGGAAGACGCCCCGCAGCACGAGCTCGGTGACACGGTCGGGGTGGGCCTGGGAGTAGGCCAGCGCCAGCGTGCTTCCCCACGAACCGCCGAACACCAGCCACCGGTCGATGCCCAGGTGTTCGCGGAGCGCCTCGATGTCGGCCACCAGATTCGCGGTGGTGTTGGCGGCCAGGTCGATCTCGGCGTTCCCGGCGTGCGGGCGGCTCCGGCCGCAGTTGCGCTGGTCGAACAGCACGATCCGGTACGCCTCCGGGTCGAACAGCCGCCGGTGGGCGGCCGAGGCGCCGCCTCCGGGCCCGCCGTGCAGGAAGACCGCGGGCTTCCCGGCGGGGTTCCCGCAGACCTCCCAGTAGATCTCGTCGCCGTCGCCGACCGGGAGGAGCCCGGAATCGCTCGGCTCGATGGCTGGATAGAGTCCCCGTTGTCCCATGCGTCCCAGTCTGTCAGGGGCGGAACAGGACGTACGACTCGCCTTCCTCGGGGTGGACGAACGTCGCGCGCAGCGGCAGTCCCTCGCGCAGGTCAACCGCGTCCACCTCGACGAGGCGGGTGTGCAGCCAGGGCCCCTCGCTCAGCTCGACCAGGGCCAGGAGGGCGGGCGGCGGGGGCGTGCCGTCCGCGCCGGGACGGCCGTGCAGGACCGTCCAGGTGACCAGGGTCGCGCGGCCGTCGGCCTCGGCCCAGGCCAGGTCCTCCGACCCGCAGGACGGGCACGCGGTCGCGTCGGGGCCGAACCAGCGGCCGTGCTCATGGGCTCGCCTCCGCTCGCCGGCGAGCGGCCGTTCTTCGCGACGGCTTCCCTCGTCGCTACGCTCCTCAGTCCAGCCGCCGCGCGGCCGCTCGCACGGTTCGCAGCGTTTGATCATGAGGCGGTCGGCGGCGGTGCCGTCGAAGAACGGGTCGGTGCGGCCGTCGCGGCGCAGGATGCCGAGGTCCACGCTCAGGTCTCCTTCTGGTGGGGGCTGACGATGAGAGTGGAATGGTGGTCGAGGATCCCGCCGTTGCCGCTGACCAGGATGACGTCGTTGCGCGCGGCCTGCCGCTCGCCGCCGTCGCCCCGGGCCTGGATGACCGCCTCCGACAGCGGGGTCATGCCCCACATGTAGTAGCCCGACAGCTGGCCGCCGCCGGTGTTGGTGGGCAGGGCGCCACCGGGGCCCAGGGCGCCGGACGCGGCGAACGGGCCGCCCTCGCCCTTGGCGCAGAAGCCGTAGTCCTCCAGCGACACCAGGACGGTGTAGGTGTAGCAGTCATAGAGCTGGCAGACGTCCACGTCCCCCGGGGTGATCCCCGCCATCTTCATCGCGACGGGCCCGGAGGTGGACGCGCCGGTCGTCAGCCCGAACTCGCTGCCGCGTTCCTTGCGGTGCCCGGGGTGGCCCTGGCCCCAGCCCCACAGGTGCACCGGGGGTCTGGCCAGGTCGCGGGCCCGGTCGGCGCCGGTGACGATCACGGCGATGGCGCCGTTGGAGACGATGCAGCAGTCCAGCAGGTGCAGCGGCTCGGCGACCCAGCGCGAGTTCTGGTGGTCGGCCAGGGTGATCGGCTCGCGCATCTGGGCCAGCGGGTTGCGGACGGCCCATTCGCGGGTCGCGACGGCGATCGCGCCGAGCTGCTCGCTGGTGGTGCCGTGGCGGGCCATGTGGCGCTGCGCGGCCAGCGCGTAGAAGGCGTTGACGCTGCGCAGCCCGAGCGCGGCGGTCATGCCGCCGAACCCGTACCACTCGCGGGCGTCGCGGTGGTAGGCCGAGCCCGCGGACTGCTCGGGCTTGAGCGGGGCGTCGGCGAAGACGCACGCGACGGTGGAGGCGGCGCCGCTGAGGATCGACATGGCGGCGTAGGAGACCATCGCCCCGGCGGTCGCGCCGAAGGAGTTCATCTGGCTGAGCAGCCGCAGGTCGCGCAGGCCGAGCGTCTCGGCGACCTCGATCCCGGGGGAGCCGCTCAGGCCGTGGCTGACCAGCAGGCCGTCCAGGTCGGAGAGGCCCAGGCCCGCGTCGGCGGCCGCGAGCCGCACGGCGTCGGCCGCGAGCCTGCGCGGGCTGCGCCCGTACACCCTGCCGAGCTCGGTCATGCCGAGCCCGCTGATCGCCGTGCCGTCGCTCATCCCCGCACCATACCGAATCCGGTTCGGGCCGCCCGGGGGCGGGGCGGCCCGAACCGGCCCGGATCAGGACACCGACGGGGCGTCCACTGCCCAGTACCAGTTGTTGCCCGCGTTGGACAGGCGCCACTTGACGGTCATCTGCCGCGCGCCGGACGGGACCGTCACGGCCAGGTTCTCGACCTTGGCCTTGACGTGCGCGTTGTAGGCGAGCACGCGGGTGTCGGCGCCGCCGTCGAACGACACGAACACCTCGGCCTTCTGGTTCCCCTCCTGGAGGTAGTGCGAGGAGAAGCCCAGTCGCACGCCGCTCTTGCCCGCGACGTCGTAGGGCGCCGAGACCAGCGTGGAGTTGAACGTCCCACTGAAGGACTTGTCGGCCCACTCGTCGGCGTCGGCGACGGCGAAGACGCCCCGGGCGCGCACGTTGTTCTCGCGGTCCTGGCCGCGGTCGGTGGAGGTCCAGAACTCGTCGTTGGTGAAGCTCCAGCCGCGCCACTCGGTGACGCCGCCGGTGCCGAGCCCGGTGGTGTCGATCCGCCAGCCGGACGGCGCCGCGTGCGTCCAGCCGAGCGTGGACGCGGGGATGCCGGTCTCGTCCACCCGGGCCTTCAGGCTCCCGGAGAGCGCGTCGAACGGGTCGCTCGGGGTGCGGGTGACGGGGACGCCGTCATAGGCGGCCGGGCGGGCGACGCCCAGGTAGTCCAGGACGGTGGCGGCGACGTCGACGTTGCGCGCCTTGACGGCGGGGGCGGAGTGCGGGATTCCGGGCCCGGCCGCCACCACGAACGACTGCCGCTCCTGCCACGAGGAACCGCCGTGCCCGCCGCCGTCGGTGTGCCCGTGGTCGGTGGTGACCACGAAGGCCCACTCCTCCTCGGCGTAGGTCGGGCGGCTCTTGGCGGCCGCGATGACCTGGCCGATCTGCCGGTCCGCGGTCTCGATCGCCTCGCGGTAGGCCGCGCTGGCCCCGCCGCTGTCGTGCCCGGCGATGTCGGGGTTGCCGAAGTACACGAACGAGGCGTGCGGCCCGTTGTTCTTCAGGTGCGCGGACGCGTCGGCGGCGACCTTGGGGTCGTCCACGGTGTAGCCGTCGGCGTCGCCGTCCAGGACGAACTTGCGGTCGATCCCACCGGTGATGATCCGGTCGCCGATGGGCTTCCAGTCCAGGGCGGCGTAGGTCGAGAACGCCGCGGAGCTCTGCTCCACGCGGGTCAGGAAGTCGGGGTGGCTCTTGAGGTCGTTGCCGCTGAAGGAGTTGTCCTTGACCTTGTGCTTGTCGGGCCAGACACCGGTCAGGCCGGTCGCCCAGCCGGGCCCGCTGGAGGTCTGCGCCAGCGGCGAGGAGTACAGCCACGTCTGGGACGCGTAGCCCTGCGCGATCAGGGACTTGATCGCGGGGGCGTCGACCTGCTGGAGGACGTCCCAGCGGACGCCGTCCAGCCCGAACACCACGACGTGGCGCTTGCCGGGCGCGGCGGCCTGCGCGGGCGGGAGGGGGATCAGGGTCGCGGCCGCGAGGGCGGCGGCGCCGAGCGTGAGGGGGAGCCGACGGAACATGGGGGTGCTCCTTGCGACGAGCTTCTGCGATGCCGGACGGGTGTCCGCCGAGAATTCAAGGAGCCCGTCGCGCCCTCGCCCAGCCCCGATCGCGCGATGGCGGCCATAGGCGTCGGCTATGCCGCCAGGTCGGGTGCCCGCCGGACCCGGGAGGCCGGACCGCGTTCACCAGACCTTCAGCAGAAGACGAGTCGCCCGCGTCCCCGGGGCAACGGGGACGCGGGCGAGCGTGGTGCGGCCGGTCAGGCCGACAGGACGGCCTGGAGGAAGTCGCGGGTGCGCTGCTCGGACGGCTCTCCGAAGATCTGGTCCGGCGGTCCCTCCTCCACGATCTGGCCCTGGTCGAACATCAGGACGCGGTTGGAGATGTCCCGGGCGAAGTGCATCTCGTGCGTCACGCACAGGATCGTCAGATCGCTGTTGCGCGCGATCTCGATCAGCAGGCTCTGCACGCCGGCGACCAGCTCGGGGTCCAGCGCCGAGGTGACCTCGTCCAGCAGCAGGATCTCGGGCTCCATGGCCAGCGCCCGGGCGATCGCCACCCGCTGCTGCTGGCCGCCCGACAGGCGGCTGGGGTGCTGGTCGGCCTTGTCGGCCAGGCCGACCATCTCCAGCAGCTCCATGCCCCGCTTCTCGGCCTCCGCGCGGGGCTTGCCCAGGGCCCGCACCGGCGCCTCGGTGATGTTGCGCAGCACGTTCATGTTGGGGAACAGGTTGAACTGCTGGAAAACCATGCCGATCTTCTTGCGGACCTGGCGCAGATGCTTCTCGTCGGCGGGGACGAGCTTGTCGCCGCCGCGCCGCATGTGGCTCAGGTAGTCGCCGTTGACCTGGATCGTGCCGCTGGTGACCTTCTCCAGCGTCATCAGCAGCCGCAGGATCGTCGTCTTGCCCGACCCGCTCGGACCGATCAGCGTCACGCGCTCGCGCGGCTTGACGTGGAAGTCGAGCTCGTTCAGCACCGTGTTGGCGCCGAACCGCTTGACGACCTTGTCGAACTTGATCATCCACTCGGTCTCGGCCGGGTCGGGCTCGGTCGGGGAGATCTTCTCTGGGGTTGGCTTGTCACTGGGCAAGGCGGCGCTCCAGACGGCGGACGAGGATGGACGACGGGATCGCGATGATCAGGAAGAACAGCCCGGCGATGGTCAGCGGCTCGACCACCTTGAAGTTGGTGCTTCCCATGTTCTGGGCCAGCCCCACGACGTCCACCACGGTGATGAGCGTGAGCTGGGGCGACTCCTTGAAGATCGCGATCAGGTAGTTGCCGAGCGGCGGCAGCACCCGCCGGATGGCCTGGGGCAGGATCACGTC
Organism: Spirillospora sp. CA-294931; assembly: GCF_050946795.1. Lineage (GTDB taxonomy): Bacteria > Actinomycetota > Actinomycetes > Streptosporangiales > Streptosporangiaceae > Spirillospora. The sequence goes on along the minus strand of NZ_CP192006.1, from coordinate 5,622,357 downwards.
GGTCCACGTCCGCACCCGCGGCAGGTTCAGCGCGATCGACGCCTCCCACTGCCCGGGGGGCACGCCGTCGATCCCGGCACGGTAGACCTCGGCCGTGTAGCAGGCGTAGTGGACGCCCAGGCCGATGATCCCGGCCGTGAGCGCGCTCAGCGTGATCTGGGTGCCGAGCACGTCGCGGGAGAACGTGGGGAGCGCGTAGTAGAGCAGGAACAGCTGCGCCACCAGCGGGGTGCTCCGGATGACCTCGATGAACGTGCGGGTCGGCAGCCTGACCCACCGGCTGTCCACACGGAGCAGCAGCGCCAGCACCAGGCCGAGCACGAACGCCAGGACGGCGCCTCCCGCCGTGGCCTGGAGCGTGACCTTCAGCCCGGTGGTGAGCAGGTCGGGCGCCACCTCGCGGGCGTAGTTCCAGTCGAAGTTCACGCCGCACCTCCCGCGTCCGCGGTGACCGGGGGAGCGGTGGGCCGCCGGAACAGCGGCGGGACCTCACGCCCGACGACCCGGGCCGCGCGGCGCTCCAGCAGCCGCATCAGCAGGGTGATCAGCAGCGCGAACACCAGGTAGATCGTCATGACCGCCAGCATCGTGGTCAGCTTGTCGGCGCCGGAGTTCATCACGTCGTCGGCCTGGTAGATCAGGTCGCCCAGCGAGATCGCGGTGACCAGCGCGGTCGACTTCAGCAGTTCGATGAGCATGTTGTTCATCGGCGGCAGCATCCCGACCAGCGCCTGCGGGAAGAGCACGTAGCGCAGCCTCTGGTACGGAGTGAAGTTCAGCGCCACGGCCGCCTCCCGCTGCGGGACGGGGACGGCCTGCAGCGCGCCGCGCACGATCTCCGATCCGTACGCGCCCATGCTCAGCCCGATGACCACGATCCCGGCGGTCAGCGCGCTGTCGAACTTGTAGCCGAACATCTTCGGCAGCACCAGGAACACGAAGATCAGCTGGACGATGACCGACGTGCCGCGGACGAACTCCATGTAGGCCCGGACGACCGCGCGCACCCAGCGCCGCGGCGAGGTCGCCGCCAGCCCGGTGGCGAAGGCCAGGACCAGGGCGATGACGGTGCCGCCCAGCGTGAGCTGCACCGTGACCCAGGCTCCGTCGCGCAGCGCCGGAGCGATGTCACTCAGGGTGTCCATGGGCGTTGATCAGCCCTTGCACAGCTGCGCTGCGGTCTGCTTCTTGGCCTCGTCCACCTCGAGGGCGGTGAAGCCGAACGGCTGCATGATCTGCAGCAGTTTCCCGCTGTCCTGGAGTTTCTTCAGCTCGGCGTTGAACTTGTCGACCAGCGCCTGGTCGTTCTTGCGGAAGCCGTAGCCGCCCGAGCCGGTCTGCGGCTTGCCCTTGACGACCGGGTTGAACGCCTCGGTGACCTCGACGGGCTTGTCGGCGAACTGCGTCTTCTTGTAGTAGTTCAGCGTGATCGTGGTGAGCGCGATGGCGTCCACCCGGCCGTCGATGAGGCCCTGGTAGGCCGCGTCGGCCTTGGGGAACACCTGGATCTTGTCCTTCTTGACCCCGGCGTCCTTGGCGTAGCCCTCCTCGACGGCGCCGCCGAGCACCGCGACCTTGGCCCCGGTCTTGGCCAGGTCCTCGAAGCGCTTGATGCCCTTGGGGTTGCCCTGCTTGACCGCGAACGCGTTCTTGGCCGCGTAGTCGGGGTTGGAGAACAGGATCTGCCCGCACCGCTCCGGCGTGATGAACATGCCGGCGGCGATCACGTCGTACTGCTGGCTGTTGAGCCCGGTGATCAGGTCGCCGAACGCCTTGACGCCCACCGGCTCGATCTTGTCGACGCCGAGCGCCTTGAAGATCGTGCGCGCGACCTCGGGGGCCTCGCCGGTGAACTTGCTGCCTTCGGTGAAGCTGTAGGGCGCCTCCTTGGCGAACCCGACCTTGACCGTGCCGGCCTTCTTCAGGCGGTCCAGCGTTCCCTCTCCACCCTCCTCGGCCTTGCTGCACGCGCCGAGCAGCACCGGACCACCGACGATGGCGGCCCCTGCGAGCCCGGACCTCTTGAGCAGATCGCGCCGGGTCCACTGCTGTGTCATGGGGGAGCTCCTTGACTTTTCCGATTGATCCGAATGGGGCGCCCGGCCCTCGGTGGGAAGGCCGGACGCCCCAATTGTTTCCGCTGGTCCGCTATACTGAAAGGTTTTTCAGCGGATCGAGACCGGAGTGAAATCGCGCGCGCCAATGAAGCTCGGCCGCGGGTTGGGGGCGGAGAACGGCTCTACGCAGGCGTTCTCCACGCTATTGAAGACGATGAAGACGTTGGACCGAGGGAACGGCGTGATGTTCCCGTTGGACCCGTGCATGCAGTTGCAGTCGAACATGGTCGCCGAGCCCGCCGGCCCGGTGAACAGTTCGATGCCGTGCTTGTCGGCCAGGATCGACAGGCTCGCCGGGTCAGGCGTGCCGATCTCCTGGCTTTTCAGCGACGCCTTGTAGTGGTCGGCGGGCGTCTCGCCGACGCACGACACGAACGTCTTGTGCGACCCCGGCATGATCATGAGGCCGCCGTTATGAACGTAGTTCTCGGTCAGCGCGATCGAGATGCTCACCGCCCTCATGCGGGGCATCCCGTCCTCGGCGTGCCAGGTCTCGAAGTCGGAGTGCCAGTAGAAGTCCTTGCCGGTGAAGCCTGGTTTGTAATTGACCCGGCTCTGGTGGACGTAAACGTCCGAGCCGAGAATCTGCCGGGCCCGGCCGACCACGCGGGGGTCGTGGACGATCTCGGCGAAGACCTCGCTGATCTTGTGGACCTCGAAGATCGAGCGGACCTCTTCGGAGCCGCGCTCGGTCACGGTGCGCTCGTCGGCCAGGACGCGCGGGTCGGCGGCGAGCCGGTCCAGCTCGGCGCTGTAGCGCTCGACCTCGTCCGGGCGCAGCAGCTCCCGGACGGCCAGGAAGCCGTTGGCGTCGAAGGACTCCAGGGTCTCGGCGTCGATCGGACCGTCGTCCGGCTTGCCGTACACGACCGGGTCCTGCCGGTAGAGCAGCGCGGCCTCGGACGCCTTACGGGTGGGATAGCAGTCGGTGGTGGTCGGATTGCACTCGATGATGCTCATGCGTCCTCCTCGGTGAGCAGCGGGTAGACACCGTTCTCGTCATGGACCTCCCGACCCGTGCAGGGCGGGTTGAAGACGCACACGGTCCGGACGTCCGTGTGGGCGTGCAGGGTGTGGTGCTCGTGCTCGTTCAGCAGGTACATCACGCCGGGCTCGATGCGGTGCTTCTCACCGGTCTCGTCGTTGACGAGCTCTCCCTGCCCTTCGATGCAGTAGACGGCCTCGATGTGGTTGGCGTACCACATGCGGGTCTCGCTGCCCGCGTACAGGACGGTGTCGTGCAGGGAGAATCCGACCTTCTCCTTGGCGAGCACCAGGCGCCTGCTGCGCCAGGTCTCGGCCCGCACGTCGCGTTCGGTGCCGATGATCTCGTTCAGGGAACGGACGATCACGGTGGTCTTTTCCTTTCGTCGAATCCGGCGTTTCGTCAGGCGATGACGGCGGTGCGGACGGCGCGCACCGAGTCGGCGATGATCTCCAGGCCCTGGTCGAGCTCGCGCTCGGTGGTGGTCAGCGGCGGCAGCAGCTTGACGACCTCGCCTTCGGGACCCGAGGTCTCCATCAGCAGGCCGCGCTCGAAGGCGGCGGTGCAGACCCTGGGCGCCATCTCCGCGTCGCGCATGACCAGACCCCAGGCCATGCCCCGGCCGCGCACGCCGTCGATGTCGGCGGCGTTCTCCAGCGTGATCTGCTCCAGCGCCCGCTGGATCTGCTCGCCCTTGGTGCGGGTCTGCTTCTCCATGCCCGCGTCGCTCCAGTAGTCCTCCAGCGCGCCCGTGGCGGTCACGAACGCCGGGTTGAACCCGCGGAAGGTGCCGTTGTGCTCGCCGGGCTCCCACACGTCCAGGTCGCGCCGCATGAGCGTGATCGCGAACGGCAGGCCGTAGCCGCTGAGCGACTTGGACAGGCAGACGATGTCCGGGGTGATCCCGGCTTCCTCGAAGCTGAAGAACGCGCCGGTGCGGCCGCAGCCCATCTGCACGTCGTCGACGATGAGGAGGATGTCGTGGCGCCGGCACAGGTCGGCCAGGCCGCGCAGCCAGTCGGACGTCGCCACGTTGATGCCGCCCTCGCCCTGGACGGTCTCGACGATGACGGCGGCGGGCTTGTCCAGGCCGCTGCCGCTGTCGTCCAGCATGGTGTCCAGCAGCAGGAAGTCGGGCGTGCGGCCGTCGAGGTAGTTGTCATAGGGCATCGCGACGCCGTGGCCCAGCGGCACCCCGGCGCCGGTGCGCTTCATCGAGTTGCCCGTGACGGCCAGCGCGCCCAGCGTCATGCCGTGGAAGGCGTTGGTGAAGCTGACGACGGTCTCGCGGCCGGTGGCCTTGCGGGCCAGCTTCAGCGCCGCCTCGACCGCGTGGTTGCCCGCGGGGCCGGGGAACTGCACCTTGTAGTCGAGACCGCGCGGCTCCAGCACGACCTCGTTGAACCGCTCCAGGAACGTGCGTTTTGCGGCGGTGTACATGTCGAGGCCGTGCACCACCGAGTCGCTCGCGAGATAGTCCATCAGCCGGCGTTTCAGCTCGGGATTGTTGTGCCCGTAGTTGAGCGTTCCCGCGCCGGCGAAGAAATCGAGGTAGGTCTTGCCGTTCTCATCGGTCATCTGGCTGCCGCGGGCCGTGGTGAACACCGTGGGCCAGCCTCGGCAGTAGCCGCGGACTTCGGACTCGAGATGGGCGAAAACTTCCATGTGCTGCCTCCGGCAGTGGGGTGGGAGCCGATCGAGAGGAGAGGGACCGTTCGGTGCGGGGCGGGCCCGATAAGGGACCGCGGCGGGGGCGCACCCCGAGGTCAGGTGCGGGCGAGCGGGCCGATGCGGAAGAGCACCTCGGGCTCGTGCCCGTCGGGGAGGTGCTCGGCGCCGAACAGGGGCGCGCGGGTGAGGTCGCATCCGTGGTCGCGGGCGAAAGACTCGAACATCCGGGTGGAGGCGGTGTTGCCGGGTGTGACGGTCGCCTCCACATGGCGGCAGCCCCGGGCGGACGCCCTGGCGGCCAGCTCGTCGAGCATCCCGCGGGCCAGCCCCCTGCCGCGGAACCTCTGGTCCACGGCGACCTGCCAGACGAAAAGGGTGTCGGGGCTCCCGGGGCGCACATAGCCGGAGATGAAGCCGCAAGGGGAGCCGTCGGCGCGCGCGACGATCGAGCTCTCCGCGAAGTCACGGCACCAGAGCACGTAGCTGTAGGGCGAGTTGACATCGAGCACCTGCGAGTCCCGGGCGAGCCGCCACAACTCGGGTCCGTCCGCTAGGGAAGGTTCCTCGAGCCGTACGTCCGGGTTGCGCCCGGGTCGCTGTTGGGGTGGGGATTGCAGGGGTTGCGTTGCCATGTGAAGCCAATTTAGCCAACGCCCCGATGTGATCGTTATCGATTGTTACATGCGAGATGTTTGGCCGTTCCGATCGCGGGTAGGGCTGTTCGACTACCAAAACTGGAATGTTTTTTCGTCGGCGGCTCAGACGTTCGGTGCGCCGGCTTCGCCGATAAGCAGGGGCGATTCAGAGAAGCGCAGGTCGTCCACTCGGTGGCCCGTCACTCGAGCACTCTCGGTGATTTTTGCGCACTCTTACGCGCTACTTATGTCTCATTTGTGTGACGTGAATCACATAACTGTGACGACAACGGGATACCTATCGCCCGCGTCATGCGACCCGAACCCAGGCCCCCGTGACCGGTGCTGCCTGGGGGATTCCAGGAAGGGAAGCGAAAGGGCGGACGGGCGGGCCTCCCGTGCCCGTCCGCCCGCCCTGTGACGGGAGCGCTCCATTCACCCGCCCGCCCGGCGGCGGCGCGGGCTGGGGTCAGGTCTTGGCCGCGAAGCGGTCGGTCGCCTCGATCAGGCGGTGCAGGATCCCCGGCTCGTGGAAGGCGTGGCCCGCGTCGTCCACCATGTGGAACTCCGCCTCGGGCCACGCGCGGTGCAGGTCCCAGGCCGTCGCCGGCGGGGTGCACATGTCGTAGCGGCCCTGGATGATCACGGCCGGGATGTGCCGGATCTTGTCCACGTCGCGCAGCAGCTGCTCCTCCTCGAAGAAGCCGTTGTGCAGGAAGTAGTGGTTCTCGATGCGCGCGAACGCCACGGCGTGGTTCTCCTCGCCGAACTCCTCCACGGTCTCGGGATCGGGCAGCAGCGTGATGGCCGCGGCCTCCCACTGGGACCAGGCCCGGCCCGCCGCGACCCGCACCTCACGGTCGGGGGAGTTGAGCCGCTCGCTGTAGGCGGCGATGAGGTCGTCCTGCTCGTCCTCGGGAATCGGCGCCAGGTACTGCTCCCACAGATCGGGATAAACCAGCGAGGCCCCCTCCTGGTAGAACCAGTACAGCTCGAACGGCCGCAGGGTGAAGATGCCGCGCAGCACCAGCTCGGTCACCCGGTCGGGATGCGTCTGCGCGTACGCCAGCGACAGGGCACTGCCCCACGAGCCGCCGTAGACCATCCACCGGTCGATGTCCAGATGCTCGCGCAGCAGCTCCATGTCGGCGACCAGGTTCCAGGTCGTGTTGTTCTCCAGCGACACCGCCGGGTCCGAGGCGTGCGGCGTGCTGCGGCCGCAGTTGCGCTGGTCGAACAGGACGATCCGGTACGCCTCGGGATCGAACTGGCGGCGATGGTCGTCGTTGCAGCCGGCGCCCGGGCCGCCGTGCACCATCACCACCGGCTTGCCCACGGGATTGCCGCAGACCTCCCAGTGGATCGCGTCGCCGTCGCCGACGTCCAGCAGGCCCGAGTCGTACGGTTCGATCGGTGGATACAAGGTCCGAAGCTCCATGAGCTGTGATTCTCGCATCAGCGCGCGACCGGACGCGCGACCGCGTATCGTCCCGCTCGGAACCCGTTTGGGGAGGTCGGAGCACCCGAATAGATCATGAGGATCGAGAAACCAAACCCCAAACTGGGCAAACGCTGCGCTGATCGGCACTAGAGTGCCTTTCGTGAGCGATGCGACGAGCCATCAGGCCTCGGAGCGACCCCGAACGTGTACAGCAGTGCCGCAGCGGCGGTTCCGAGCCTGTTGGCGAGGAGACAAGTGACCGAAGTGACGAGCCGCCAGGCCAGGAACGGGAGCGGCAGGACGAGCGGAGCGGCCGCGCCGGAACGGCGCCGGGCCGCGGAGCGAGGTGCCGCATGAGTGAGCTGAACGGATCGGGTGGGGCGCGCCGCGTCCCCGACTCCGCGTCGCCCTGGCCCGCACCGGCGCCCAGGCCCGCCGAGACACCGCGCACCGAACCCGACCGCCCCGAGGCCCAGCCCTGGGACATCGTCGAGCGCCTGCGCCAGATGGCCGACCTCATCGGCGACGCCCTCGCCGCGGGCGAACGCAAGGTCACCGAGGCCCAGAGCGACGCCGCCTCGCAGGTCACCGCGCTCCAGTCGGAGAAGGAGGCCGCGCAGCGCGACGCGGCGGCGGCGTGGGGTGAGGTGCAGCGTGCGCGGGGTCAGGCCGAGCAGGCCGACCGCCGCGCGATCGAGGGCGAGCGCCGTCTCCAGGAGGCCCAGAACGAGGCCGCCGGGCAGATCTCCGCGCTCCAGTCGGAGAAGGAGGCCGCGCAGCGCGACGCGGCGGCGGCGTGGGGTGAGGTGCAGCGTGCGCGTGGTCAGGCCGAGCAGGCCGACCGCCGCGCCATCGAGGCCGAGCGCCGCCTGGCCGACACCGAGCGGCAGGCCGCCGAGCTCCAGGCCGAGGCGGGCAAGCAGATCTCCGCCGCCCAGTCCGAGAAGGAGACCGCGCAGCGCGACGCGGCCGCCGCCTGGAACCAGGCCCAGCAGACCCGCGCCCAGGCCGACCAGGCACGCGGGCAGGCCGAGCAGGCCCGCACCCAGATGGAACAGGCCAGGGCCCAGACCGACCAGGCGCGCGGCCAGGCCGAGGCCGCCAAGGCAGCCCTCGAGCAGGCCGAACGCCGCGTCGCCGAGACCGAGGCCACGGTCCGGCAGGCCATCACCCAGCGCGACGCCATGAGCGAGGCCCGCGACGACGCCCTGCGCGCCGTCGAGGACGCCGTGGGCGCCCGCCGCTCCGCCGAGGCCGAGCGCGACCGCGTGGCCGAGCAGGCCGGTGAGCTGTCCCGCGCGCTCGAACAGGCCCACGCCGAGCTGTCGGCGCTGCGCGCCAAGGTCACCGACGCCGAGATGTCGGCCCAGAACCTCCAGCACAAGGCCGCCTCGGCCGCCAAGGACGCCGACGACGCCCGCCGCCGCGCCGACAAGGCCGAGAAGGAGCGCGACCAGGCCCTCGACACCGCCGCGCAGTCGCTGGACGCCCGCAAGAAGGCCGAACGCGACCGCGACGCCGCCGAACGGGGCCGCGAGGCCGCCGTCCAGGCCCAGGCCCGCGCCGAATCCGAGCTCACCCTGGCCCGCGGCCGCGCCGACCAGGCCGGACGCGAACGCGACCAGGCCGTCACCGGCACCCGCCAGGTGGCCGCCGAACGCGACGCCGTCGCCGAGAAGCTCGCCGAACGCGACCAGTGGGTCGACCAGCTGGCCCAGGCGGTCACCGAGCAGCGCGCCGCGATCGCCGAACTCTCCCAGGAACGCGACGCCGCCAAGCAGGCCGCCGAACAGGCCCGCTCGCTGATCGACGAACTCACCCGCCAACTCCGCACGATCATGCCAACAGGGGCGCCGCGTCTATAGGGGGTCCCAACCCCCTAACCCCCAGGCCGGGGTGCGGCGCCATCCTCGCTCGCTGCGCTCGCTGCGGGTGGCCCCGCACCCCGGGTGAGGGGCTCCCGCCCCCCACGCCCCCCGACTGGGGGCTTCGCCCCCAGGCCCCCTTGGGGCTTCCGCCCCTTGCCCCCTCGGGGCTCGGCTTCGCCCCTTGCCCGACTGGGGGTTTCGCTCCTCGGTCCCCTTGGGGTTCGCGCCTTGTTCGCTGGGGGTTGGGGTTTGCGTGGAAGGGTGGTGGGGGGCGCTTTGGGGGCTCGGATTGGTCCTTGTGCGGGGGGCGACACGCGTGAAAGGGCACGTGCCGGACCCGTGCTCTTGCCGTTCCTGTTAATCTGGTGGCCCGTGGACAGTGCGGTACCGTCCGCCTCGCTACGACCACGGGAGTGTCTTCTTGCCTTCGGCAGCCACTGGTAGATCACGGCCTACCAAGCATCTCTTCGTCACCGGCGGTGTCGCCTCCAGCCTCGGCAAGGGACTGACGGCGTCCAGCCTCGGGCGGCTTCTGACCCTGCGCGGCCTTCGGGTCACGATGCAGAAGCTCGATCCGTACCTCAACGTCGACCCCGGAACGATGAACCCGTTCCAGCACGGGGAAGTCTTCGTGACCGATGACGGGGCGGAGACCGACCTCGACATCGGGCACTACGAGCGGTTCCTCGATACGCAGTTGCATGGGTCGGCCAACGTGACTACGGGGCAGGTCTACTCCAATGTGATCGCCAAGGAGCGGCGCGGGGAGTACCTGGGGGACACCGTTCAGGTGATTCCGCACATCACCAACGAGATCAAGGACCGGATCCGCGGCATGGCCGCCGACACCGAGGTCGACGTCGTCATCACCGAGGTCGGCGGGACGGTCGGCGACATCGAGTCGCTTCCGTTCCTTGAGTCGGTGCGGCAGATCCGGCACGAGATCGGCCGCGAGAACTGCTTCTTCCTGCACGTCTCGCTGCTGCCCTACATCGGGCCGTCCGGCGAGCTGAAGACCAAGCCGACCCAGCATTCGGTGGCGGCGCTGCGCTCCATCGGCATCCAGCCCGACGCGATCGTGTGCCGGTCCGACCGGCCGATCACCGACGGGCTCAAGCAGAAGATCAGCCTGATGTGCGACGTCGACCGGGAGGCCGTGGTGTCGGCCTGCGACGCGGCCAGCATCTACGACATCCCCAAGGTTCTGCATTCTGAGGGGCTCGACGCCTATGTCGTGCGGCGGCTGGGTCTGCCGTTCCGTGATGTCGACTGGGGGGCGTGGGACGAGCTGCTCCGGCGGGTCCACCGTCCCGCGCATGAGGTGACGATCGCGCTGGTCGGCAAGTACATCGACCTGCCCGACGCCTACCTGTCGGTGACCGAGGCGCTGCGGCACGGCGGGTTCGGCAACGACGCCAAGGTCAACATCCGGTGGGTCAAGAGCGACGACTGCGAGACGCCCGAGGGCGCCCGCCGCGAGCTCGACGGCGTCGACGGGGTCCTGATTCCCGGTGGATTCGGGGTCCGGGGCATCGAGGGCAAGCTCGGCGCGATCCGGTACGCGCGTGAGAACCGGGTCCCGACGCTGGGCATCTGCCTGGGCCTCCAGTGCATGGTCATCGAGACCGCGCGTTCGCTGGCCGGGCTCGCCGACGCCGGCAGCACCGAGTTCGACCCCGCCACCGCCCACCCGGTGGTCGCCACCATGGCCGACCAGGTCGACGTGGTCGCCGGGGAGCGCGACATGGGCGGGACGATGCGGCTGGGCCTGTACCCCGCCGACCTGGCCGAGGGCTCGGTCGTCCGCGAGCTGTACGGGGAGGCCAAGGCCTCCGAGCGGCACCGTCACCGCTTCGAGGTCAACAACGCCTACCGCGACAGTCTCGAGAAGGCCGGGTTGCGGTTCTCGGGGCTGTCGCCCGACGGGCGGCTGGTCGAGTACGTCGAGCTCCCTCGTGATGTCCACCCGTTCTTCGTGGGTACCCAGGCGCATCCGGAGTTCCGGTCTCGGCCGACCCGCTCGCATCCGCTGTTCCGCGGGCTGGTGGCGGCCGCGCTCGACTACGCCGCCGTGCCCGCCTCGTGAACGCCGACCAGGTCAGGGACCGCCGCGAGCGCTGGGAGGTCGTCGGGAGCGGACGGCCCTTCCAGGGGCATGTCTTCTCGGTGCGCCGCGACGAGGTGCGCATGCCCGACGGTTCGGGCGGCAGCGAGATCGTGCAGCGTGACGTCATCGAGCACCCGGGTTCGGTCGGTGTGCTGGCCCTGGACGGCGCTGGGCGGGTGCTGTTGCTGCGCCAGTACCGGCACCCTTCGGGCTTTCTGCTGTGGGAGGCGCCCGCCGGGCTGCGCGACGTCGAGGGCGAGCCCCTGCACGAGCTGGCCGCCCGCGAGCTGCTGGAGGAGGCCGGTCAGCGCGCCGCGCGGTGGGACACCCTCATCGACGTGCTGCCGTCCTCGGGCATGTCGGACGAGCGCGTCCGGATCTTCCTGGCCCGCGACCTGACCGAGGTACCGGCCGACCAGATCGACTTCGAGCGGGTGCACGAGGAGGCCGAGATGCCGGTCGTGTGGGTCCCGCTGGACGACGCGGTCGCCAAGGTGCTGGCGGGGGAGATCCACAACATGATCGCCGTCACCGGCATCCTGGCGGCGTACGCGGCCCGCTCCTCGGGGTTCTCCGGGCTGCGGCCCGTGGACGCGCCCGAGGATTGATCGCGCGACATGGCCGGGGCGGCGGCGCCCGGGTGGCCGCAACCGGCATGATGGGCACGTCCGCCAGTACTTCCGCCCCGGATTTGGGGGTATCGCACTGTCACCGCGCACGACGGGCCGGAGCGCCGCGCCGTCCCCCGGCCACGCGGCCGAGTCGCCTCTGGAGTCGGCCGTCGGCACCTACCTGGGGCATCTGGCCGTCGAACGGGGTCTGGCCGCCAACACGCTCAGCTCGTACCGGCGTGACCTGCGCCGCTACGTCGCGGTGCTGCACGCCCGGGGACGCCGCTCGATCGCCGACGTCGCCGAGGACGACGTGCGCGCGTTCCTGATGGGGCTGCGCGAGGGCGACCCCGACCATCCGCCGCTGGCGGCGGGCTCGGCGGCGCGCGCGGTCGTCGCGGTCCGCGGCCTGCACCGCTTCGCGCTGCGCGAGGGCCTGGCCGGCGACGACCCGTCGCGCGACGTCCGCCCGCCCACGCCGCCGCGCCGGCTGCCCAAGGCCATCTCGATCGAGGAGGTCGAGCGGCTGCTGGGCGCCGCCTCGGCCGCGGCGGGCGACGACACCGCGCGCGGACTGCGCGACAAGGCGCTTCTGGAGCTGCTGTACGGGTCGGGCGCGCGGATCTCCGAGGCCGTCGGGCTCGACGTCGACGACCTCGACCTGGCCGACGGGTTCGCCCGCGTCGCGGGCAAGGGCGGCAAGGCGCGGGTGATCCCGATCGGCGGGTACGCCCGCCGCGCCGTCGACGACTACCTCGTCCGGGCGCGTCCCGAGCTGGCCAGGGCGGGACGGGGCGGCCCCGCGCTGTTCCTCAACGCCCGGGGCGGGCGGCTGTCGCGGCAGGGCGCCTGGATGGTGCTGCGGGCCGCGGCCGAGCGGGCGGGGCTGTCGGACGTCTCCCCGCACACCCTGCGGCACTCGTTCGCCACGCACCTGCTGGACGGGGGAGCCGACGTCCGGGTCGTCCAGGAATTGCTCGGACACGCCTCGGTGACGACCACTCAGGTCTACACTCTGGTGACGGTCCAGCTGCTGCGCGAGGTCTACGCGACGTCCCATCCGCGAGCGCGAGGCTGACCTGACGGACGGGGACCGTCCGATGACAAATCGCGGGCGTTCGGCGCGCGTCGGCTTGAGACGTGCGCTGACACGCCCTAGAGTCCCCGTTCGGATGGCATATTCGGGCCGCCCGGGGAGGGATCTGGTGTCCAGCACTAAGGCGGGGAAGGGAGACCTCTCCTCCGCCACGATAGAGACCGATCCGAGGCGCTCCCTCGGTCCCACGCAACGACCCATTCCGACCTTCCCCGAACCCGAGCCCCCCGCCGAGCACGGGCCGGCGCGCATCGTGTCGATCTGCAACCAGAAGGGCGGGGTCGGCAAGACGACCACGACCATCAACCTGGGCGCGGCGCTGGCCGAGTACGGCCGCAAGGTGCTGCTGGTCGACTTCGACCCCCAGGGCGCCCTCTCGGTCGGCCTGGGCAAGGGCGACCCCCGCCAGCTCGACGTGACGATCCACAACCTCCTCCTCGAACGCGACACCGAGTGGGAGGACATCGTCATCGAGACCGGTGTCGACGGCATGGAGCTGCTGCCCAGCAACATCGACCTGTCGGGCGCCGAGGTTCAGCTCGTCCACGAGGTCGGCCGCGAGTACATCCTGTCGGGGTGCCTGAAGTCGGCCGTCGACCACTACGACTACATCCTGATCGACTGCCAGCCGTCGCTGGGCCTGCTGACGATCAACGCCCTGGCGGCCAGCGCGGGCGTGCTGATCCCGCTGGAGTGCGAGTACTTCGCCATGCGCGGGGTCGCGCTGCTGATGGAGACCATCGAGAAGGTCCAGGGCCGCATCAACCCGAGCCTGGTCATCGACGGCGTCCTCGGCACCATGTACGACTCGCGCACCCTGCACACCCGCGAAGTCCTGGGCCGCATCGTCGAGGCGTTCGGCGACCAGGTCTTCCACACCGTCATCAACCGGACGGTCCGGTTCCCCGACGCCACCGTCGCGGGCGAGCCGATCACCTACTTCGACCCCAACTCGATGGGCGCCAACGCCTACCGGGGCCTGGCCCGCGAGGTGCTCGACCGGTGGCGCCGGCTCGGGTGAAACCGCCCGATACTCTGAGTGACGTGGATGCCACGTCCTCCCCGGAACCGAGCGCCGACGAGAGCGGCGGCGGCTTCCGCGTCTCCCTCGACAACTTCGAGGGCCCCTTCGACCTGCTGCTCGGGCTGATCTCCAAGCACAAGCTCGACATCACCGAGGTCTCGCTCCACAAGGTCACCGACGACTTCATCGCCCACATCCGCTCCTTCGGCAAGGAGTGGGACCTCGACCAGGCCAGCCACTTCCTGCTGGTCGCGGCCACGCTGCTCGACCTGAAGGCCGCGCGGCTGCTGCCGTCCGGCGAGGTCGACGACGAGGAGGACCTGGCGCTGCTGGAGGCCCGCGACCTGCTGTTCGCGCGGCTTCTGCAGTACCGCGCCTACAAGGAGGTCGCGGCGGTCTTCGCCGGGCGCATCGCCGACCAGGGACGGCGGTTCCCGCGCCTGGTCCCGATGGAGCCGCGCTTCGCGGGCCTGCTGCCCGAGGTGCTGCTGGGCCTGGGCCCCGACCAGTTCGCCAGGCTCGCCGCCAAGGCGCTGACGCCCAAGGAGCCGCCCGGCGTCTCCGTCGAGCACATCTACCAGCCCAAGGCCAGCGTCAAGGAGCAGGCCGCGCTGGTGGTGGAGATGCTGCGGCGCCTGCGCGAGACGACGTTCCGCGAGCTGACCGACGACGCCGAGGGCACCTTCGAGATCGTCGCCCGCTTCCTGGCGCTGCTGGAGCTGTACCGCGAGCAGGCGGTCGCGTTCGAGCAGGCCGAGCCGCTCGGCGAGCTGCACATCACCTGGACCGGCACCGACGAGGGCGACGTCCGGGTGGGCGACGACTACGAGGGCGCACCCCTGCCGCAGAAGGACACCACGACCGATGACTGACGACGAGTTCCCGGACGCGCCCGGCGCCGACCTCACCGCGCTGCCGGGCCTGCGCGCCTCCATCGAGGCGATCCTGCTGGTGGTGGACGAGCCGGTGACCGAGCTGACGCTCGCCCAGCTGCTCGAACGCCCCCGCCGCGAGGTCGCCGCCACCCTGCGCGAACTCGCCGGGGAATACACCGACCAGGGCCGCGGGTTCGACCTCAGGGAGGTCGCGGGCGGCTGGAGGTTCTACACTCGAGACATCTGCGCCCCGGTGGTGGAACGCTTCGTCACCGACGGCCAGCAGGCGCGGCTGACCCAGGCCGCCCTGGAGACCCTGGCCGTGGTGGCCTACCGCCAGCCGGTGAGCCGCGCGCGGGTGTCGGCGATCCGCGGCGTCAACAGCGACGGGGTGATGCGCACCCTGACGCTGCGGGGCCTGATCGAGGACGTGGGCCAGGATCCCGAGTCCCAGGCGCACCTGTATCGCACCACCGGGTACTTCCTGGAGCGGCTGGGCCTGCGCGGTCTCGACGAGCTCCCCGAGCTCGCCCCCTACCTGCCCGACGACCTGCCTGACGAGATAATCGAGGACGCGTGAACGAGAAAGAAGGCGTGCGCCTGCAGAAGGTGCTGGCCGAGGCCGGCATCGGCAGCCGCCGGCACTGCGAGGAGCTCATCGGCGAAGGCCGCGTCGTCGTCAACGGCAAGAAGGTGTTCAGGTTCGGCGAGCGCGTCGACCCCCAGAACGACACCATCCACGTCGACGGCAAGCGGGTCGAGACCCGCTCCGAGATGCGCTACTACATTATCAACAAGCCGCGCGGCGTGGTGAGCACCATGAACGACGAGCGGGGCCGCAAGTCGCTGGCGGCGTTCGTCGACGTGCGCGAGCGGCTGTTCCACGTCGGGCGCCTCGACACCGACACCGAGGGCCTGCTGCTGCTCACCAACGACGGCGAGCTCGCGCACCGCCTCACCCACCCCAGCTACGGCGTCGAGAAGACCTACCTCGCCGAGATCCACGGGCCCATCCCGCGCGACCTGGGCAAGCGGCTGCGCGCCGGGGTCACGCTGGAGGACGGCCCGGCCAAGGCCGACAAGTTCCGCATCTTCGACCAGGCCGGGCGGCGGGTGCTGGTCGAGATCACCCTGCACGAGGGGCGCAAGCACATCGTCCGGCGGCTGCTGAAGGAGGTCGGGTTCCCCGTCCAGCAGCTGGCGCGGGTGCAGTTCGGGCCACTGCGGCTCGGCCAGCTCCACCCGGGCGGCATGCGGGCGCTGAACGTCAGGGAGATCGGCGAGCTCTACAAGGCCGTCGGCCTTTAGGAAAGGGAGAAACGTGGCGGTACGCGCGATCCGCGGGGCGACCCAGGTGGACGCCGACGACCGGGACCAGATCCTCGCGGCGACCACCGAGCTGGTCACCGAGGTGATGTCCCGCAACGGGCTGTCCACCGACGACGTGATCAGCGTGATCTTCACGGCGACCCCCGACCTGACGGCCGAGTTCCCGGCGCTGGCCGCGCGCAAGCTCGGCTTCCACGAGGTGCCGCTGCTGTGCGCGTCGGAGATCGCCGTCCCGCACGCCCTGCCGCGCGTGATCAGGCTGATGGCGCACATCGAGACCGGGCGCCCGCGCGAGGAGATGCAGCACGTGTACCTGCGCGGCGCCACGGCCCTGCGCGTCGACATCGCCCAGTAGGCACCGCCCCGCTCTGATCGTCCCGGGGCTCCGGGCGGGCGGCGGTGTCGGTAGTCTGGGCCGGTGGCTTCAGACGCGCTTCCCCGCAGGATCGTGGTGGTCGGTACCGGCCTGATCGGCACCTCGATCGCCCTGGCGATGCGCGAACGGGGCGCGGAGGTCTATCTCACCGACCGCGACGCCTCCTCGCTGCGGATGGCGGTCGAGCTGGACGCCGGGCGCCCCTTGCCGGACGACGGCTTCGACGGCCCGGCCGAGCTGGCCGTGCTGGCGGTGCCGCCCGCCGCCGTGGCCGTCACGCTGCTGGACGCCCAGAAGCGCGGGCTCGCCGAGGTCTACACCGACGTCGCCAGCGTGAAGGCACTGCCGCTCGACCAGGCCGCCGAGCTGGGATGCGACCTCACCACGTTCGTGGCGGGCCACCCGCTGGCCGGCAGCGAGCGCTCCGGCCCCGCGGCGGCGCGCGCCGATCTGTTCCTGGGCCGTCCCTGGGCCGTCTGCCCCGCGGGCACGTCCTCGCCCGAGGCCGTCGCGCGGGTCGAGGCGCTGGTGCGGGCGTGCGGCGCCGAGCCGGTGACGGTCGAGGCCGCCGCGCACGACCGGGCCGTGGCGCTGGTCTCGCACGGGCCGCACGTGGTGGCCTCCTCGGTCGCCGCGCGGCTCACCGGCGCCGACGACGTGGCGCTCGGCCTGGCCGGGCAGGGCGTCCGCGACGTCACCCGCATCGCCGCCGGCGACCCCGCGCTCTGGATCGGCATCCTGACCGCCAACGCCGAGCCGGTCGCCGACGTGCTGGAGGCCGTCGCCACCGACCTGGCCGTCGCGGCCTCGCTGCTGCGCGACGGCAGCGAGGAGGCCGCGACCCACGTGGCCGACCTGCTGCTGCGCGGCAAGGCCGGGCGGACGCGCATCCCCGGCAAGCACGGCGGGCGCCAGTCCGCCTACGCCACCGTGCCGGTGGTCATCCCCGACCGTCCCGGCGAGCTGGCGATGATCTTCCAGGCGGCGGGGATCGCCGGGGTCAACATCGAGGACGTGACGATCGAGCACTCGCCCGGCCGCCCGCTGGGCGTCCTGGAGATCGCCGTCGCGCCCGAGGCGGCCGAGAAGCTGGCCGCCGAACTGCGGGCCAGGGGCTGGTCCGTCCCGGGCTGAGCGGGTCCGGCGGAACGGTACCCTGACCCGTTGGGACTCGTTCGGGGGAACATCTGTCGACCGCCCGCGCGGGCGCCGTCCCGGCGCGCGCGGGAGTGCTCACACGTGAAGGGAAAGGGAGCGATCGTGCCGCTCGTCATCGCCATGGACGGACCGTCCGGGTCGGGCAAGTCCAGCGCCTCCAAGGGCGTGGCCCGGGCGCTCGGGCTCCGCTACCTCGACACCGGCGCCATGTACCGGGCCGTGACGTGGTGGATGCTGCGCGAGGGCGTCCCGGTGCGGGACGCCGCGGCGGTCGCGGCCCGGGCGGGCGAGCCGGTGATCGAGTCCGGCACCGACCCCGGCGCCCCTTCCATCGCGGTCGACGGCACCGACGTGTCCGGCCCGATCCGCACCCGCGAGGTCACCAACGCCGTCAGCGCGGTCAGCTCGGTCCCGGAGGTCCGGGCGCGTCTTGTCGCGCTCCAGCGTGAGATCATCGGTACCGGGGGCATCGTGGTGGAGGGCCGCGACATCGGCACGGTCGTCGTACCGGACGCGCCGGTCAAGGTCTACCTCACCGCCAGCGAGGAGGTGCGCGCCCAGCGCCGCGCCAGGGACCTGGCCACCGACCCGGCCGCCTCGGTGACCCTCACCCAGGCCGAGCAGGCGCGCCGCGACCGGCTCGACTCCACCCGCACGACGTCCCCGCTGACCAGGGCGGACGGCGCACACGAGATCGACTCGACCGAGATGGGTCTCGGCGAGGTCATCGAGGCGGTCGTCCGCCTCGCGAAAGAGACGCAGACGTGACTGAACACGAGATCGAGACCGCCGTCCCGGCCGAGGCCGACGAGGGCCCCGCGCCCGTCGTCGCCGTGGTCGGACGGCCCAACGTCGGCAAGTCGACCCTGGTCAACAGGATCCTCGGCCGCCGCGAGGCCGTCGTGGAGGACGTGCCGGGTGTCACCCGCGACCGCGTCGCCTACGACGCGACGTGGAGCGGCCGCCGCTTCACCGTCGTCGACACCGGGGGCTGGCTGCCCGACGCCATCGGCCTGGCCGCGGCCATCGCCGAGCAGGCGCGGCTGGCGGTCGACCTGGCCGACGTGGTGATGTTCGTCGTGGACGCCACGGTCGGCGCCACCGACGTCGACGAGGCCGTGGTGGAGATCCTGCGCCGCTCCGGCAAGCCGGTGGTGCTGGTGGCCAACAAGGTCGACGACGCCGGCGCCGAGGCCGACGCGTCCGGGCTGTGGTCGCTGGGCATCGGCGAGCCGCACCCGGTCAGCGCCCTGCACGGGCGCGGCAGCGGCGACCTGCTCGACGCCGTGCTGGAGGCGCTTCCCGAGGAGGCGCCGCCCGAGAACTTCGGCGAGCTCGGCGGGCCGCGCCGGGTGGCGCTGCTCGGCCGTCCCAACGTGGGCAAGTCCAGCCTGCTCAACCAGCTGGCGGGCGAGAAGCGCGCCGTGGTCGACTCGGTCGCCGGCACCACCCGCGACCCGGTCGACGAGATGATCGAGCTGGGCGGCAAGACCTGGCGGTTCATCGACACCGCCGGCATCCGCCGCCGCCACCGCGAGAACCAGGGCGCCGACTTCTACGCCACGCTGCGCACCCAGTCCGCGCTGGAGCGGGCCGAGGTGGCGGTGGTGCTGATCGACGCCAGCGAGCCGCTGGCCGAGCAGGACCTGCGGATCATCTCGATGGTGGTCGACTCGGGCCGCTCGCTGGTGATCGCCTACAACAAGTGGGACCTGCTGGACGAGGAGCGCCGCCACTACCTCGACCGCGAGATCGACCGGCAGCTCCACCACGCGCGCTGGGCGCCCCGGGTGAACGTCTCGGCCCGCACCGGACGCCACATGGAGAAGCTCGTCCCGGCGATCGAGGCGGCGCTGGAGGGCTGGGGCACCCGCGTGCCGACGGCCAAGCTCAACACCTTCTTCGCCGACCTGGTCAGCTCCCACCCGCACCCGGTGCGCGGCGGCAAGCAGCCCAAGATCCTTTTCGCCACGCAGGCGGGCGTGCGGCCGCCGAGGTTCGTGCTGTTCACCTCCGGCTTCCTGGAGGAGGGCTACCGGCGCTACATCGAGCGGCGGCTGCGCGAGGAGTTCGGCTTCCCCGGAACCCCGCTCGACGTGACGATGAAGATCCGCGAGAAGCGCGGCAAGAAGAAGTGACCCCACGGCCTGTCCGGGAGACGGGGGCGTTCGGAACGCCCTTCCCCGGACGGGCCTCGTCGTGTCAGGATGCTTTTGGTCCGGTTGATAAGTTCTCCATTACCCGTGGTATCTACGGCGGGTGCGGGGAGCGCTGACGGCAGGGGTGCTCGGGTGAAGCTGTTGCTGTTGTTGTCCGTGGCGGCGGCCTGCGTGGCGCTCAGCTTCGCCTGGCGTGAGCCGTGGATCGGCGGCGTCGGCCTGCTGGTCGGCTTCGTGGCCATGTTCACCGACCGCGACGACGTCGAGGTCGACGAGCGGCACAGCTACGAGACCCACGACACCGTCCGCAAGATGCGCTCCAGGGACCGCTGACGCCCATGGGGCGCGAGGTCACCGTCGTCTACGCGCGCGAGGAGCCGCCCGAGCGCTGGGACGCGGCGGTGTTCCTGGCCGGGCCCTCGCCGCGCTCGCCCGAGGTCGCCTCCTGGCGGCCCGAGGCCGTCGCGCTGCTGTGCGAGCGCTGGGCCCACGCCGGGCGGCTGGTGGTGTTCTCACCCGAGCACCGCCACGACCGCTACGACGACTACCTGGGCCAGATCGACTGGGAGGAGCGCTGCCTCCACCTGTCCGACGTGGTGCTGTTCTATGTCCCGCGCGACCTGGCGACCATGCCCGCGCTCACCACCAACGTCGAGTGGGGCGTCTGGCACGACAGCGGCCGGGTGGTGTTCGGCGCGCCGCCCGAGGCGCCCAGGAACCGGTACCTGCTGCACTACGCCGCCAAGTTCGACGTCCCCACCGCCACCGACCTGCCCGGGACGGTCGACGCCGCGCTCGCGGTCGTGGGGGAGGGCGCGTCCCGCGCCGAGGGCGAGTGCGAGGTCCCGCTGCTGATCTGGCGCACCGACCCGTTCCGCCGCTGGTACCGGGCGCAGCGCGGGGCGGGCAACACGCTGCTCGGCGCCCGCCTGGTGTGGCGGTTCGGCGCGCACTGGGCGCTGCACGTCCAGGTGCACGTGGCGGCCGAGGGCCGGGTGAAGGCGAACGAGGTCGTGCTCGCGCGGCCCGACATCAGCACGGTGCTGCTGTACCGTCCCGGCCCCACGCTGGACGAGACGACCGTGGTGCTCGTCCGCGAGTTCCGCAGCCCGGCCACGACACCCGACGGGTTCGTCCACGAGCTCCCCGGCGGCTCCGGCCCCGCCGACCCGCTGGAGCGGGCCCACGCCGAGGTCGCCGAGGAGACCGGGCTGGCCATCGACGCCGCGCGCCTGCGCGCCCACTCCGACCGGCAGGTCGCCGCGACGCTGTCGGCCCACCGCGCGCACCTGTACTCCGCCGAGATCACCGAGGCGGAGCTGGAGTGGCTGCGGGCGGCGGGGCCCGGGGGCGTGGCCGCCGACGGCGAGCGCACCCACGTCGAGATCACCACCTACGGGGCGCTCCGGCGCGACCGGCTGGTCGACTGGTCGACGCTGGGCATGGTGGCCGAGGCGCTGGAGGCGGGGCCGCCCGGCGCCTGAGCGCACGGCCGGACCACCCATGACCTTCGGCCAATTCCGGCGCCGGGCCGTTCCGGCCGCCCGCCCGTGCCCTTACGCTGACCGCATGGTGGCTCCGGTGCCCTCCCGGCCGCGGGTGGTGCCGTGGCTGGCGACCTTCCTGTACGCCACGGTCCTGGTGGCGGGCCTGTACGGCGAGCTGGTCGGGCTGTGCGAGCCCGACCCGCTCGGGACGGCCGGGTTCACCGCCGCGCTCGTCGCGGCGGCGGCGCTCGAACGGCTCCGTCCCGGCGGACGGGCCCGGGAGGCGGCCCTGCTGGCGGCGCGGGCGGGCCTGTTCGCGGCGGCCGCCGCGCTCGACTGCTCGGGGACGGCCCGATCCCTGTTCCTGCTGATCCCGTTCGTCGGCTACTTCACGCTGGGCCGCCGCGCCGGGTACGCGCTGGCCGTGCTCTGCCTGGGCGCCGTCACCGTCGCGCTGGCATCCAGGCCGGGCTGGTACTCCGACAGCGAGGGCGTCTCCGACCTGCTGATGTTCGTCATCGGGCTGGTCTTCGCGATCGCGATGGCGGCCGCCGCCCATCGCGAGGAGGCCGGGCGCGCCCGGGCCGAGGCCCTGGCCGGGCAGGTCAGGGAGCTGGCCACGGTGGCCGAGCGGCACCGGCTGGCCCGCGACATCCACGACAACGTCGGGCACCATCTCACCGTGATCGCCGTCCAGCTGGAGAAGGCCGAGGCGTTCCGCGACCTGGACCGCGCAGCCGCCGACCAGGCGCTGCGGGACGCGCGGGAGTCGGCGCGGATCGCGCTGGGCGAGGTCCGCCGCTCGGTGGGCGGCCTGCGCTCGCAGGGGGAGGTGTTCTCGCTCTCCTCGGCGCTGGCCGCGCTGGTGGCCCGCTTCGGCGACGGGGTCACGCTCGACATCGACGGCGAGGAGACCCGGTTCGCGGGCGGGCCCGCGCTCTACCACGCGGCCCAGGAGAGCCTGACCAACGCCACCCGGCACGCGGCGGCCGGGCGGGTCACCGTCGAGGTCAGCCTGGGCAGGCGGGAGGCGCGGCTGGTCGTCGCCGACGACGGGCGCGGGTTCGGGAGCGACGCGGACGAGGGGTTCGGGATGCGGGGCATGCGCGAGCGCCTGGAACTGGTCGGCGGGACGCTGCGGATCGAGTCCGCGCCCGGCGCCGGGACCCGCGTGACGGCCGTCGTCCCGGTGCGGCCGTGAGCGGGCCGTATCTCGGTGGGGAGACGACCCCCCACACCCCCCGCACGGCCCCTTCCACTCCGCTGCGCTCCGCTCCAGAGTCCGGGTCGGACGAGGTGCGGGTGCTGGTCGCCGACGACCAGCGGCTCATCCGCGAGGGCATCGCCTCGCTGCTCGACCTCCAGCCGGGCGTCACCGTCGCCGGGACGGCACCGGACGGGCGCGCCGCCGTCGACCAGGCCGTGAGCCTGGACCCGCAGGTCGTGCTGATGGACGTCCGGATGCCGGTCATGGACGGCGTCCAGGCCACCGCCGCGCTGCGCGAGCAGGTGCCCGGCTGCCGCGTGCTGATGCTGACCACCTTCGACGACGAGGAGTACATCGTCGCGGCGCTGCGCGCGGGCGCGTGCGGGTACCTGCTCAAGGACCTGCCCGCCGCCGAGCTGGCGCGGGCCGTCCGGATGGCCCACGCGGGGGTCGACCAGTTCGCGCCCGCCGTCACGGGACGGCTGCTCGGCGCGCTGGCGGGCACGTCCCGGCCCAGGCCGCCGTCCTCGGACGCCCGGCTGACCGGACGGGAGCTGGAGGTGATCCGGCTGATCGCCGCCGGGGCCACCAACCGCGAGATCGCCTCCCGCCTCTATGTCAGCGAGGGCACGGTCAAGAACCACGTGTCGAGCATCCTCAGCCGTCTGGGCCTGCGCGACCGCACCCAGGCGGCCATCTACGCCCACGACCACGGATTGCTCTGATTACGAGCGAATCACGGGAAACCACCATCCCTCGGCGGCTCGCGTGGCATCCTGTGACTTCGAGTGATCAAAGGCTGACAATCGGTCACAGGTGGGGCGATGTCATTTTTCGGTCGTACGGCGGTGGTTTCCCCTTCGAAGCTGGAACAGGACGCCGAGGCGTTCCTGCGCCTGTTCCACGCCGAGGAGGGACGGGCGGAGCGGCTGGTGCCGAGGCTGGGGGAGGTCTGCGAGGAGATCCGCGAGACCGGCACCTACACCCACACCGAGGAGGAGCTGGCGTTCGGCGCCCGGGTCGCCTGGCGCAACAGCAGCCGCTGCATCGGACGGCTCTACTGGCGCAGCCTGCGCGTCCGCGACCGGCGCGGCGCGGCCACGGCGCGCGAGCTGGCCGACGAGTGCGTCGAGCATCTGACCGAGGCGTCCGGGACGGGCCGCGTCCGGCCGATCATCACGGTCTTCGCGCCCGACCGTCCGGGAAAGCCGGGTCCGCGCATCTGGAACGACCAGCTCATCAGGTACGCGGGCTACCGGGAACGCGACGGGCGGGTCGTGGGCGACCCGGCCAACGTCCGGATCACCGAGACCGCCCGCGCCCTGGGCTGGACGGGCGGCGCGGGGACGCCGTTCGACGTGCTCCCGCTGGTCGTGGAGGCGCCGGGGGAGCCCGTCCAGTGCTTCGACCTGCCCGGCGAGGCGGTGCTGGAGGTGCCGCTGACGCATCCCGGCCTGCCCTGGTTCGCCGAGCTCGGGCTGCGCTGGCACGCCGTCCCCGCCATCGCCGGGATGGATCTGGAGATCGGCGGGATCACCTATCCGGCGGCGCCGTTCAACGGCTGGTACATGGGCACCGAGATCGGCGCCCGCAACCTCGGTGACCAGGGGCGCTACGACCAGATCCCGGTGGTCGCCGAGCGGATGGGGCTCGACACCTCCAGCGAGGCCACGCTCTGGCGCGACCGGGCGCTGGTCGAGCTGAACGTGGCGGTGCTGCACTCGTTCCGCGAGGCCGGGGTGTCGATCACCGACCACCACACCGAGTCGCGCCGGTTCCTGCTGCACCTGGAGCGGGAGGAGGGCGCGGGACGCGCCTGCCCGGCGGACTGGTCGTGGATCGTGCCACCGCTGTCGGGCTCGGCCACGCCGGTGTTCCACCGCTACTACGACGAGGCCGACCTGCGTCCGGCCTTCCTGCCCAGGCCCGGGCCGAGGGCCACGCTGCCGCCCTCGCGGACGCCCGCGTCCCACCCGGTGGTGGTCCCGTCTCGGGTCACGCGCTCCTGTCACGTGTCGCGGGTCTGACCCGCGCGGCGGCGCTGTCGAACGCCTCGCGGACGAACGCGCCCATCTCGGCGATCGCGGCGCGCGACTCGGGCAGCAGCGGGCCGAACATCTGGAACACGTGCAGCTGGCGGTCCCAGACCTGGAGCGTGACCGGGACGCCCGCGGCGGCCAGCCGCCGCGCCATCTCCTCCGAGTCGCAGTACAGCAGCTCGGTCGAGCCCGCCGTCAGCAGCACCGGCGGCAGCCCGGCCAGGTCGGCCGGGGCGGCGTGGATCGGGGAGATCTCCGGGTCGGACGGGTCGAGGTCGACCAGCACCCGCTCCACGATCCGCTCCAGGACGGTGCCGGGCGCCGCGGGGTCGAGCTCCATGTTGGCGTGGGCGAGCTTGCCCGCCGGATCCATGTCGAGCATCGGCGACATCGGGACCAGCGCGGCGGGGCGCGGCAGGCCCTCCTTCAGCGCGCGCAGCGCCGTCGCGAACGTCAGGTGCCCGCCCGCCGAGTCGCCCATGATCACGATGTTCTCCGGCGGGATCTGCTTCTCCTCCAGCAGCCAGCGGTAGGCCGCCAGGCAGTCGTCCACCTCCCGGTCGAAGGTGACGACGGGGACCATCCGGTAGTCGACCGAAAGGGCCGGAACCCCGCAGGCGGCGCTGAACCAGGCGATCATCCGGCGGTGGGTGTTGAGGCCGCAGCAGATCCAGCCGCCGCCGTGCAGGTAGAGGATCGCCCGGTCGCGCGCCGGTGGCACGCCGGGGCCGTGGACCCACTCGGCGCCGAAGCCGTCGAACCGGACGGGGGCGGTGCGGGTGCCCCGGGGCGGCCTCGACCGCGCCGCCATCCGGTCCAGCGCGGCGGCCCGGCGCAGGCCCCGGTCGTCCAGCGGCGCGCTGCCGTAGCGCGCCAGGCGCGGGCGCAGGAAGCGCCGCACCCCGGCCGCCACCACGCGCGACCGCACGCTCGCCGTCCCGCGCCTGTCGATCACCAGCGTCGTCGGTTCCGGTCGCGTCAACGGTCCTCCTCGTCCGGAATGTAAGTAAATGGTGACATCGCGGCCGGGTGCGGGTAAAGACCCTGGCGCATCTGCTAGGTCCAGAGGCCAATTTGGCCGCTATTACCAGAGCATCCTCGTGATGCTGCTCGGATCTGCGAGGGGTAGCATTCCTTCCGTGACCACGTTCCGCATCAGCGAGGCCGCCGCCCTGCTCGGGGTGAGCGCCGACACCGTCCGCCGGTGGGTGGACGGCGGGCGCCTGGCCGCCTCGCGCGACGAGCACGGCCATCGCATCGTCCCGGGCGCCGAGCTGGCCGCCTTCGCCCGCGACCAGGCGCGCGGCGGCGCGGCCGAGCGCGGCGAGCGGTTCTCCTCCGCCCGCAACCGGATGCGGGGCATCGTCACCGAGGTGACCAGGGACGGCGTGATGGCCCAGGTCGAGATCCAGGCGGGCCCGTTCCGGATCGTGTCGCTGATGAGCCGCGAGGCCGCCGACGAGCTCGGCCTGGAGACCGGCGTGGTCGCCGACGCCGTCGTGAAGTCCACCACCGTGGTCGTCGAACTCCCCGAGGAGCACGCGTGAAGCGCGCCGCGGCCGCCGTCCTGGCCCTGGTCCTGCCCGCCGTCGCCGCCTGCGGCGACACCGCCGACGGCGGCTCCTCGGGGACGCGGACGCTCACGGTCTTCGCCGCCGCGTCGCTGACCGAGTCCTTCACCGAGCTCGGCCGCGAGTTCGAGGCGTCGCGCGGGGGCGTGAAGGTCAGGTTCAACTTCGGCGGCAGCTCCACGCTGGCCCGGCAGATCGCCGAGGGCGCGCCCGCCGACGTCTTCGCCGCCGCCAGCCCCGCCACCATGACCACCGTCACCGACGGCGGCGACGCCTCCGGGGCGCCCCGGGTGTTCGCCAAGAACCGCCTGGTCATCGCCGTGCCCACCAAGGGCGGCGCTCCCGTGCGCGTGCCGTCCGACCTGGCGGGGCGCGGGGTCAAGGTCGTCGTCTGCGCCGAGCAGGTCCCCTGCGGGGCCGCCGCCAGGAAGGCGCTCGACGCCGCCGGGGTGCGCCTCACCCCGGTCTCCCGGGAGCAGGACGTCAAGGCGGTGCTCACCAAGGTCAGGCTGGGCGAGGCCGACGCGGGTCTGGTCTACCGCAGCGACGCCAGGGCCGCCTCGGGGCAGGTCAGGACGATCGAGTTCCCCGAGGCGGGCAGGGCCGTCAACGACTATCCGATCGTCGCGCTGGCCAAGGCGCCGCAGCCGGGCCTGGCGGGCGAGTTCGTCGAGCTGGTCCTGTCCCCGCGCGGCCGGGCCGCCCTCACCCGCGCCGGGTTCGAATGAGGTCAAGGCCGCCGCTGGTCCTGATGCTCCCGGCCCTGGCCGGGCTCGCCTTCCTGGTCCTGCCGCTGGCCGGACTGCTGGTCCGCGCGCCGTGGTCGACGCTCGGCACCCGGCTGGGCCAGCCCCAGGTGCTGGAGGCGCTGCGGCTCTCGCTGGTCACCGCGACCCTCGCCACGGGGCTCTGCCTGCTGTTCGGCGTCCCGCTGGCCTGGGTGCTGGCCCGGGTCCCGTTCCCCGGGGTGCGGCTTGTGCGCGCGCTGGTGACCGTCCCGCTGGTGCTGCCCCCGGTGGTCGGCGGCGTCGCGCTGCTGCTGGTGCTCGGCCGCCGGGGCCTGGTGGGGGAGTGGCTGGACGTCACGTTCGGCGTCACGCTCCCGTTCACCACCGCCGGGGTCGTGCTGGCCGAGACTTTCGTGGCCATGCCGTTCCTGGTGATCAGCGTCGAGGGGGCGCTGCGCGGCGCCGACCAGCGCTTCGAGGAGGCGGCCGCCACACTCGGGGCGGGCCGCTGGACGATCTTCCGCCGGGTCACGCTGCCGCTGATCGCCCCCGGCGTGCTGGCGGGCGCGATCCTGTGCTGGGCGCGGGCCCTGGGCGAGTTCGGGGCCACGATCACCTTCGCGGGCAACTTCCCCGGCCGCACCCAGACCATGCCGCTGGCGGTCTACCTGGCCCTGGAGACCGACCCGCAGGCCGCCATCGTGCTCAGCCTGGTACTGCTGGCCGTCTCCATCGTCGTCCTGGCGGTTCTCCGCGACCGCTGGACGGGCGCCTCGTGAAGGGCCCGGACGCGCACCGGACTGTGCGGCGCGGACCCCTCGGCCCCGGCGCGGTGGTGGCGGTGCTCCGCGATGGCTGGACGGGCGCCTCGTGAAGGGGCTGGACGCGCACCTGGTCGTGCGGCGCGGAAGCTTCACGCTCGACCTTGAGCTGGCCGTGGCGCCGGGCGAGGTGGTGGCGTTGCTCGGGCCCAACGGGGCGGGCAAGAGCACCGCGCTGCGCGCGCTGGCCGGGCTCGTCCCGTCCTCCGGAGGGCATGTCCGGGTCGACGGCGCCGACCTGCGTCCGCTGCCCCCCGAGAGGCGCGGCATCGGGATGGTCTTCCAGGACTACCTGCTGTTCCCGCATCTGAGCGCGCTGGAGAACGTCGCCTTCGGGCCGCGCTCCCAGGGGGCCGGACGGCGCGAGGCCCGCCGCCGCGCCGCCGCCTGGCTGGAGCGCGTCGGGCTCGCGGACCGGGCGTCCGAGCGTCCGCGCGCGCTGTCGGGCGGCCAGGCCCAGCGCGTCGCGCTGGCCCGCGCCCTGGCCGTCGAGCCCCGGCTGCTCCTGCTGGACGAGCCGCTCTCGGCCCTGGACGCCCACACCAGGCTCACCATCAGGGCCGCGCTCCGCCGCCATCTCGCGGGGTTCGAGGGCGCGGCCGTGCTGGTCACCCACGACCCCCTGGACGCCATGGTGCTCTCGGACCGGCTGGTCGTCGTGGAGGACGGCCGCCTGGTCCAGCAGGGCCCGCCCGCCGAGGTGGCCCGGCGCCCGCGCACCGACTACGTCGCCCGCCTGGTGGGCCTGAACCTGTACCGGGGCCGTGCGTCCGGCGGGACGGTCACACTCCACGAAAGCGCGTTCGCACTGGACAGCATCGAAGCGCTTGAAGGTGAGGTCTTTCTGGCCTTCGCGCCATCGGCCGTCGCGCTCTACCGCACCCGTCCCGACGGCAGCCCCCGCAATGTCTGGCGGGCCGCCGTGAGCGCGATCGAGCGGCAGGGAGACCGTGTCAGGGTCCAGCTCGACGGTTCCGGCATCACCGCCGCCGCCGATGTGACACCCGGCGCCGTCGCCGAACTCCAATTGGCGGAGGGTAGCGAGGTATGGGCGGCTGTCAAGGCCGCGGAAACCCACGCCTATCCCGCCTGAACTGCGAACTCCCGCTCGACCGTTCCCTCCCGTCTGCCCAGGTGGGGCTGGTGATATCAGTCACAGAACGGGTAGGAGGGGCCCAAAAGGGGCCCTGATTGGTCCAGACCAAATGGCTAAATCGTGGGCCCTTGTTCATGATGCAGAGATCCTGCGAACACCTAAAGGAGTTGCACGTGTCCAACCAGGTCGCTGCGTCGTCGGCCCCCGGCCCCGAAAAGGCCCCCACCAGTAACACCGAACTTCTCGACTGGGTGCGCGGGATCGCCGAGCTGACCCAGCCCGACCGGGTGGAGTGGTGCGACGGCTCCGAGGCGGAGTGGGAGCGCCTCACCGGTCTGCTCGTCGAGCAGGGCACGTTCAGGCGCCTCGACCCGAGCAAGCGGCCCAACAGCTTCTACGCCGCCTCCGACCCCAGCGACGTGGCCCGAGTAGAGGACCGCACCTACATCTGCTCGGAGAACGAGGCCGACGCCGGGCCCACCAACAACTGGATCGCCCCCGCCGAGATGCGCGAGACCTTCGGCGAGCTCTTCAAGGGCTGCATGAAGGGCCGCACCATGTACGTGGTGCCCTTCTGTATGGGCCCCCTGGGCGGCAACATCTCCCAGCTCGGCGTCGAGATCACCGACTCGCCCTACGTCGCGGTCTCCATGAAGATCATGACCCGCATGGGCGAGGGCGCGCTGCGCCTGATCGAGGAGCGCGGCTCGTTCGTCAAGGCCGTCCACTCCGTCGGCGCCCCGCTGGAGCCCGGCCAGGCCGACGTCCCGTGGCCGTGCAGCGACACCAAGTACATCTCGCACTTCCCCGAGACCCGCGAGATCTGGTCCTACGGGTCCGGCTACGGCGGCAACGCGCTGCTGGGCAAGAAGTGCTACGCCCTGCGCATCGCCTCGACCATGGCCCGCGACGAGGGCTGGATGGCCGAGCACATGCTCATCCTCAAGCTCACGCCGCCCACCGGCGAGACCCGCTACGTCGCGGCCGCGTTCCCGTCCGCCTGCGGCAAGACCAACCTGGCGATGCTGGAGCCGACCATCCCGGGCTGGAAGGTCGAGACCATCGGCGACGACATCGCCTGGATGCGCTTCGGCGAGGACGGCCGCCTCTACGCCATCAACCCCGAGGCCGGCTTCTTCGGCGTCGCGCCCGGCACCGGCGAGGCCACCAACGCCAACGCCGTGAAGACCCTCTGGGGCAACAGCATCTTCACCAACGTCGCGCTCACCGACGACGGCGACGTGTGGTGGGAGGGCCTCACCGAGGAGCCCCCCGCGCACCTCACCGACTGGAAGGGCAACGACTGGACGCCCGAGTCCGAGACCCCGGCGGCCCACCCCAACGCCCGCTTCACCACCCCGGCCGGCCAGTGCCCGATCATCGCCCCCGAGTGGGAGGACCCCAAGGGCGTCCCGATCTCGGCGATCCTGTTCGGCGGCCGCCGCGCCACCGCCGTCCCGCTGGTCACCGAGTCCTTCGACTGGCAGCAGGGCGTCTTCCTCGGCGCCAACGTCGCCTCGGAGAAGACCGCCGCCGCCGAGGGCACCGTCGGCGAGCTGCGCCGCGACCCCTTCGCCATGCTGCCCTTCTGCGGCTACAACATGGGCGACTACTTCGCCCACTGGCTCAAGATCGGCCGCTCGACCGAGGTCGAGAAGCTGCCCCGCATCTACTACGTCAACTGGTTCCGCAAGAACGCCGACGGCAAGTTCATCTGGCCCGGCTTCGGCGAGAACAGCCGCGTCCTGAAGTGGATCGTCGAGCGCCTCAACGGCCAGGCCGACGCCGTCAAGACCCCGATCGGCCACCTCCCGGCCCCCGGCGCCCTCGACACCGACGGCCTGGAGATCGCCGAGGACGACCTGGCCACGCTCCTGTCGGTCGACACCGAGGTCTGGAAGCAGGAGGCCGCCCTGGTCCCCGCCCACTTCGAGACCTTCGGCGACCACCTCCCCAAGGAACTCTGGGACGAATACAACTCCCTCGTGAATAGGTTGCGCTAACTCTGTTTACCCGGGGGGCCACCCCCCGGACCCCCAGGCCGGGGTGCGGCGCCATCCTCGCTCGCTGCGCTCGCTGCGGGTGGCACCGCACCCCGGGTGGAGGGGCTTCCGCCCCCCACGCCCCCCGACTGGGGGCTTCGCCCCCAGGCCCCCTTTTGGGGCTCCGCCCCTCGCCCCTTTTCGGCTGGGGTTTTGGGTTTTGCTGTAAAAGGGTGTGGGCTTGGTGTTGGGGCCTGCTGGGTGCGGCTACCTGTGAGGTATCGGTTTTCTCACAGGGGGCTCCATGCTCGAATCGCTGGCCCGCCACTGGTGGGTGCTCGCGTTGCGCGGGGTGTTCGCCATTCTCTTCGGGCTGGTCGCGTGGACCTGGCCGGGGATCACCATCTGGGCGCTGGTCGTCCTGTTCGGGGCGTACGCGCTGGTGGACGGGTTCTTCTCGCTGGTCGCGGCGTTCCAGGGCGGGTTCGGGCGGTCGCGGGCCTGGTTGGCGCTGGTCGGTGTGTCCGGGGTCGTGCTGGGCGTGATGGCGATGGCCTGGCCCGGGATCACCGGGCTGGCGCTGCTGATGCTCATCGCGGCCTGGGCGGTCATCACCGGGGTCTTCGAGATCGTCGCCGCGGTCGGGCTGCGCAAGCAGATCCGGGGCGAGTGGCTCTACATCCTGTCGGGGGCGGTCTCGGTGCTGTTCGGTCTGATGCTGTTCGCGTGGCCCGAGGACGGCGCGCTCGCCGTGGTCTGGATCATCGGGTTCTTCTCGATCCTGTTCGGGGCCTTCATGGTCGGGGCCGCGTTCCGCCTTCTGAAGCTCACCCATGAGCGCGGACGCCACCGCGCCGCTCCGATCGCCCACCACTAGGCCCCGTCTTGGCGGAGTCCTCCGGTCGGGGCGAGATCGTCCCCGCCCGGGACGTCGTCTCGCGGGTGGAGGTCGAATGACGGGCCGTCCCGTTTAGGATTCCAGCATGACGCGGCTTGAGTTCAGGTTGAACGAACTGACCGTCGGGCAGCTCGCCGAGCGCAGCGGCGTGGCGGTGTCGGCCCTGCACTTCTACGAGAGCAAGGGCCTGATCAGCAGCCGCCGCACGGCGGGCAACCAGCGCCGGTTCAGCCGGGACACGCTGCGCCGGGTCTCGTTCATCAAGGTCGCCCAGCGGGTCGGGATCCCGCTGAGCGAGATCAGGGACGCGCTGGCCACGCTGCCCTGCGAGCGCACGCCCACCGCCGAGGACTGGGCGCGGCTGTCGGAGACCTGGCGGACGGGCCTGGACGACCGGATCGCCCAGCTGGAGCGGCTGCGCGACGACCTCACCGACTGCATCGGGTGCGGCTGCCTGTCCATCAGCAAATGCGCGCTGGCCAACCCCTACGACCGCCTCGGCGACGAGGGGCCCGGCCCCCGCCGCCTGCTCGTCGAGCACGGCGCGCGCGCGTCGGCGTCCTCCTCAGCGGTCTCCGAGGACGTCTGCGCGTCCTGCGACTAGGGGTGCTCGTCGGCCGTCTCGCGCAGGTGGGGGTCGGTGCGTCTCGGAGTCGGTTCCCGGCCCGCGGGCTGGGCGGGGCGTGGCCGGGCCGGGACGGGTGAGATGGGCAGCTCGGCGGGCTCGTCGGCCAGGGTGACCTCCTCGCCGTGGTGCAGCAGGGTCAGGCCCGGGCCGTCCAGCAGCTCGTACTTCGCCGACCTGGCGCGGACGGTGACCTTGATCCGGCTGCCCCGGTAGCGGAGCCGGAACGCCAGGCGGCCGATGCTGCTGGGCAGCCTCGGCGCGAACGCCAGGCGCCCGTTCCCGGTGCGCATCCCGCCGAACCCGGCGACCAGGCCGCTCCAGGCCCCGGCCATGGACGCGATGTGCAGCCCGTCGCGGGTGTTGCGGGCCAGGTCGTGCAGGTCGAGCAGGGCGGTCTCGCCGAGATAGTCGTGCGCCAGGTCCAGCTGCCCGACCTCGGCGGCGATCACCGCCTGCGACTGCGCCGACAGCGAGGAGTCCCGCACCGTCACGCCCTCGTAGTAGTCGAAGTTCCGCGCCTTCTGCTCGGGCGTGAACGCCTCCCCGCACAGGTGCATCGCCAGCACCAGGTCCGACTGCTTGACGACCTGCTTGCGGTAGAGGTCGAAGTAGGGGAAGTTCAGCAGCAGCGGATAGTGGTCGGGCTTGGTCGCGGCGAAGTCCCAGCGCGCGTGGTTGGTGAAGCCCTCGCTCTGCGCGTGGACGCCCAGCCGCTCGTCGTAGGGGATGAGCATGGCGGCGGCCGCGTTCCGCCACGAGGCGGCCTCCTCGGTCGTCACGCCGAACCGGTCGGCCAGGTCGGGGTGGCGCATCGCCATCGTGGCGGCCGCCTGGAGGTTCCGCCGCGCCATCAGGTTGGTGTAGACGTTGTTGTCCACGATCGCGGTGTACTCGTCCGGGCCGGTGACCCCGTCGATGCGGAACACGCCCTCGACGTCGTGGTGCCCGAGGCCGCGCCACAGGCGGGCCGTCTCCACCAGCAGCTCCAGGCCGATCTCCCGCTCGAACTCGGCGTCCTGGGTGGCGTCCAGATACCGGACGACGGCGTCGGCGATGTCGGCGTTGATGTGGAACGCGGCGGTCCCGGCGGGCCAGTAGCCCGAGCACTCCTGGCCGCGGATCGTCCGCCAGGGGAACGCCGCCCCGGCCAGGCCGAGCTGCGTGGCGCGCTCGCGGGCCAGCGGCAGCGTCATGTGCCGCCAGGCCAGCGCGTCGGCGGCCGCCCCGGCGTGGGTGTAGGTGAGCACCGGCAGGACGAACGTCTCGGTGTCCCAGAAGGTGTGGCCGTCGTAGCCCGGGCCGGTCAGCCCCTTGGCGGGGATCATGCGCCGCTCGGCGCGCGCGCCCGCCTGCAGGATGTGGAACAGCCCGAACCTGACGGCCTGCTGCACCTCGGCGTCGCCTTCGATCTCGACGTCCGCGCCGCACCAGAAGTCGTCGAGGTAGTCGCGCTGCTCCTTGAGCAGGCCCTCCCAGCCGGTGTGGCGCGCGGCGGCCAGCGCCCCGACGACCTGGTCGTGCAGCGCGGGCCGCGAGCGCCGGCTCGACCAGCCGTAGGCCATGTACTTCACGACCCGCAGTTTCTGGCCGGGCTCCAGCCGGGTCGAGATCGTCACCCGTCCGATGTCGGGGGAGCTCTCGGCGTCCACGGCCATGTCGTCGGGGCCCTCGACGTCGTGCGACATCCCCGCGGCCATCCGCAGCCCGCTGTCGCGGGTGCGGTGCACCAGCACCACCTTGGTGCCGTTGGAGACGTGCTCCTCGCTGACCAGTGGCGAGTCCAGGACGGCCGCCACGCGCGGGTCGCGGCCCATGTCGGGCAGCGTCTCGTTGGCCACCATCTCCGACTGCACCACGATGCGCGCCGGGCCGTCCACGGGCTCGACCTCGTAGTAGATCGCCGCGACCGCCCGCTGGGTCAGCGAGACCATCCGCACCGAGGTGATCCGCATGGTGCGCTCGGCGGGGGAGGTCCACTCCACGCGGCGCCGCAGCGTCCCCGCCTTCAGATCCAGGACCCGCTCGTGCTCGTGGACGCGCCCGTACCGGACGTCGAACGGCTCGTCGTCCACCAGCAGCCGGATCAGCTTGCCGTTGGTGACGTTGATGATGGTCTGCCCCGATTCGGGGAAGCCGTAGCCCGCCTCGGCGTAGGGGAGCGGACGCCGCTCGTAGAAGGAGTTCAGATAGCTGCCCGGCAGGCCGTGCGGCTCGCCCTCGTCCAGGTTCCCCCGCAGCCCCACGTGCCCGTTGGACAGGGCGAACACCGACTCGCTCTGCGCGAGGCGGTCCAGGCGCAGTTCGGGCTCGCGCACGCACCACGGCTCGACGGCGTACAGCGGACGGTCGGTCGCCCCATGGACGTCGCGCTCGGTCACGTGCCCTCCAGCAGTTCGGAAAGGTCGCCGACGACGATGTCGGCGCCGTGCTCGGCCAGTGCGGTCGCGTGCTCCTCGTCCACCCGGTTGACCCCCACCACGTACGAGAACCCGCCCGCGCGCCCCGCCTGGACGCCCGCGAGCGCGTCCTCGAACACCACGGCCCCGGCGGCGGGGACGCCGACGGCCCGCGCCCCGGCCAGGAACATGTCCGGGGCCGGTTTGCCCGGCAGCCCGCGCTCCTGCGCCGTGACGCCGTCGACGCGCGCGTCGAACAGGTCGGTGATACCCGCGACCTGGAGCACCTGAACGGTGTTGGCGCTGGACGACACCACCGCCGTCCTCAGCCCCGCCTTACGCGCCTCCCGGACGAAGTCGACCGAGCCGTCGAAGACCTCGACGCCGCGCTCCTCGATGAGCTTCAGGACCAGCTCGTTCTTGCGGTTGCCCAGCCCCCGGACCGTCTCGGCCGTGGGCGGGTCGTCCGGATCGCCCTCGGGCAAGGTGATGCCACGCGACTCCAGGAACGAGCGCGTCCCGTCCTCGCGCTTCTTGCCGTCGACGTACTTCCCGTACTCCTTCACCGAGTCGAACGGGACGAAGGGTTCCGGCCGTCGCCGCAGGTACTCGTCGAACATCTCCTTCCACGCCGCCGCGTGGACGGCGGCGGTGCGGGTCAGCACACCGTCGAGGTCGAACAGGCACGCTTCGGCCGTGTCCGGCAGTCCGAGCATCGGGCCCCCAAGAGTCGATCCGTACGTACTCCCCCGTTCCCCACTCGAACGGCACCTCACACCAGCCGCGTATAACGGTGGGTGGGGCCACTCATATAGAAGGAGCACTCATGGACAAGGCGCGCATCGGCGTCACGGGACTGGCCGTCATGGGGCGGAACCTCGCCCGCAACCTCGCCCGGCACGGGCACCCGGTAGCCGTCCACAACCGTACTCCTGCCAAGACCAAGGACCTGGTGGAGCAGTTCGGGCACGAGGGCACCTTCGTCGCCGCCGAGACGCCCGAGGTCTTCGTGGCGTCGCTGGAGCGGCCGCGCCGGTTGGTGATCATGGTCAAGGCCGGAGCGCCCACCGACGCGGTCATCGACGTCTTCGCCCCCCTCCTGGAGGAGGGCGACATGATCGTGGACGGCGGCAACGCGCACTTCGCCGACACCCGCCGCCGCGAGGCCGCCCTGCGCGAGCGCGGCCTGCACTTCGTCGGCGCCGGCATCTCCGGCGGCGAGGAGGGCGCCCTGCACGGCCCGAGCATCATGCCCGGCGGCTCGGCGGAGTCCTACGAGGCGCTCGGCCCGCTGCTGGAGGACATCTCGGCCAAGGTCGACGGCACGCCCTGCGCCGTCCACGTCGGCCCGGACGGCGCCGGCCACTTCGTCAAGATGGTGCACAACGGCATCGAGTACGCCGACATGCAGCTGATCGCCGAGTCCTACGACCTGCTGCGCCGCGCCGCCGGGCACGCGCCCGGCGAGATCGCCGAGGTCTTCCGCACCTGGAACACCGGCCGCCTGGAGTCGTACCTCATCGAGATCACCTCCGAGGTCCTGGCCCACACCGACGCCGAGACCGGCAAGCCGTTCGTGGACGTCGTCGTCGACCAGGCCGAGCAGAAGGGCACCGGCCGCTGGACGGTCCAGATCGCCCTGGACCTCGGCGTCCCGGTCGGCGGCATCGCCGAGGCCGTCTTCGCCCGCTCGGTCTCCGGCCACGCCGCGCTGCGCGAGGCGGCCCAGGGCCTCCCGGGCCCGCTCACCACCACCATCGGCAACGGCAACGGGTTCGCCGAGCATGTCGAGCGGGCGCTGTACGCGTCCAAGATCGTCGCCTATGCCCAGGGCTTCCACCAGATCCAGGCCGGCAGCGCCGAGTACGGCTGGGGCATCGACTCCGGCGCGATGGCCACCATCTGGCGCGGCGGCTGCATCATCCGGGCCCGCTTCCTCGACCGCATCCGCGCGGCCTACGAGGCCGACCCGTCGCTGCCGACCCTGCTCACCGACGACCACTTCGCCGAGGCCCTGGGCGCCGCCCAGGACAGCTGGCGCTTCGTGGTCGCCACCGCCGCCAAGCTCGGCATCCCGACCCCGGGCTTCTCGGCCGCCCTGGCCTACTACGACTCCCTGCGCGCCGAACGCCTTCCCGCCGCCCTGACCCAGGGCCAGCGCGACTACTTCGGCGCCCACACCTACCGCCGCACCGACCGCGAGGGCACCTTCCACACCCTCTGGGGCGCCGACCGCACCGAGGTCCAGCCCTGACCCACCGCCAGTGCCCCCGGACGCTCAGTGCTCGACCGCGCTCCTGACGGTGCGCGTGGCCTGGGCGAGCCGGGCGGGCGCCAGGTCGGCGCTTGCCACCAGCCCGGCGGTCGAGGCGTCCGCCCAGGCGCATGCCGAGAACCGCTGGCTCGGCCGGACGACCTGGCCGCATCGCAGCACCCCGCCCAGGGGCCCGGCCTGCTCCTGGGTGGGTCGAGAGACGCCCAGCCCGTGCAGCCCTTCGTCGACGGTCCGGCCGGGGGACCGATTCCTGCCCAGGTCGGGATAGTCCTTGGCGCCGAAACCGGCGAAGATCAGCTGCCGGTCACCCCGCCGGTAGACGCCGATCTTCACCCGGCTCACGTCGCGGTTGCGCCAGAAGGGCGTCCGGGCGATGTCGTCACGCAGAGCCGCGGCGGTCCGGCGTGCCGCCGGTCCCGACTGGAGCCGGTACTTGCCGATCGAGGGTGGAACGGTCAGTTCGCGGACGGGGCCGTGGCGCTTCTCCTCGATCGCCGGGTTGACCCACCGGCCGACGGCGAGCCAGGCGGCCACGGCGCACACGACCGCGAGGACCAGGCCGCCGAGCCGCCGTGCCGGGTGCCTGGAACGCCCGGGGGTGCGGGGCGTGGCCGGTTGCCAGTCGGGACGCGTGGGCGCCGCCAGTTCGTCCGGGGCCCAGACCTGGCGGGGTGCTCCGTCATTCACGGCGCCTCCTCGGGCTGATGACGATCGGCCGAACCTATCGGGCATGTCGGTCATTTCTGGCGGGAACGGCGCGGGCGGTGGCTCGGGACGGGGGTGAACGGGGGCAGGATGGGGGGGTGAACTCCAGCGAGCCGCTTATCGATCAGCTTCCGTCCGGCGCCGATGTTGACCCCGACTCCCTGTTCGAGGCGTTCGAACGGTGGGTGTCGGGGCGCGGGATCACGCTGTACCCCGCGCAGGAGGAGGCGCTGATCGAGGTGGTCTCGGGGGCCAACGTGGTCCTGTCGACGCCGACGGGGTCGGGGAAGAGCCTGGTGGCCGCCGGGGCGTTGTTCGCGGGGCTGGCCCGCGACCAGGTCGGGTTCTACACGGCGCCGATCAAGGCGCTGGTGTCGGAGAAGTTCTTCGACCTGTGCGAGATGTTCGGGCGCGAGAACGTCGGGATGATGACCGGCGACGCCTCCGTCAACGCCGACGCGCCGATCATCTGCTGCACCGCCGAGGTGCTGGCCAACATGGCGCTGCGGGACGGCAGGGACGCCGACGTCGGCGTGGTCGTGATGGACGAGTTCCACTTCTACGCCGAGCCCGAGCGGGGGTGGGCGTGGCAGATCCCGCTGCTGGAGCTCCCGCAGGCGCAGTTCCTGCTGATGTCGGCCACGCTGGGCGACGTCCAGTTCTTCCAGAAGGACCTCAGCCGCCGGACGGGACGGCCGACGGCGCTGGTGACCTCCGCCGAGCGGCCGGTGCCGCTGATCTACGACTACCGGGTCACGCCCCTGCACGAGACGATCGAGGAGCTGCTGGGCGAGCTGAAGGCCCCGATCTATCTGGTGCACTTCACCCAGGCCGCCGCGATCGAGCGGGCCCAGTCGCTGATGAGCATCAACGTGTGCTCCAAGGAGGAGAAGGCCCGCATCGCCGAGCTGATCGGCGGCTTCCGGTTCACCACCAAGTTCGGGCGCAACCTGTCGCGGTTCGTGCGGCACGGGATCGGCGTCCACCACGCGGGGATGCTGCCCAAGTACCGGCGCCTGGTCGAGCGGCTCGCCCAGGCGGGCCTGCTGAAGGTCATCTGCGGCACCGACACCCTGGGCGTGGGCGTGAACGTGCCCATCCGCACCGTGGTGTTCACGGCGCTGAGCAAGTACGACGGGCACCGGGTGCGGAGGCTGCGGGCGCGGGAGTTCCACCAGATCGCCGGGCGGGCCGGACGGGCCGGGTTCGACACCGTCGGGTTCGTGGTCGCCCAGGCGCCCGAGCATGTCGTGGAGAACGAGAAGGCGCTGGCCAAGGCGGGCGACGACCCCAAGAAGCGGCGCAAGGTCCAGCGCAAGAAGGCCCCCGAGGGCTTCGTCGGCTGGGACGAGGAGGTCTTCGTCAAGCTCCAGAGCGCCGAGCCCGAGATGCTGCGGTCCCGGTTCGTGGTCAGCCACGCGATGCTGCTGTCAGTGATCGCCCGGCCGGGCAACGCGTTCCAGGCCATGAAAAGCCTGCTCACCGACAACCACGAGGACCGCACGGCCCAGCGCCGCCACATCTCCCGGGCCATCGCGATCTACCGGTCGCTGCTGGCCGGGGGAGTGGTCGAGGCGCTGCCCGAGCCCGACGAGCACGGCCGCCACGCGCGGATCACCGTCGACCTCCAGGAGGACTTCGCGCTCAACCAGCCGCTGTCGACGTTCGCGCTGGCCGCCTTCGAGGTGCTCGACCCGGCCTCGCCCACCTACGCGCTGGACGTCCTGTCGGTGATCGAGGCGACGCTGGACGACCCCCGGCAGATCCTGGCCGCGCAGGAGAACAAGGCGCGCGGCGAGGCCGTCCAGGCGATGAAGGCCGAGGGGATCGAGTACGAGGAGCGGATGGAGCTCCTGCAGGACGTCAGCTACCCGCGTCCGCTGGAGGAGGAGCTGGAGGCCGCCTACGAGATCTACCGCGCCGGGCACCCCTGGGTCGGCGACCACCCGCTGCGCTCCAAGACCATCGTGCGCGACATGTACGAGCGGGCGATGACCTTCACCGAGTACATCTCCTACTACGAGCTGGCCCGGGGGGAGGGCCTGGTCCTGCGCTACCTGTCGGGCGCCTACAAGGCGCTCCAGCAGACCGTCCCGGAGTCGATCAAGAACGACGACCTGATCGACCTGATCGAGTGGCTGGGCGAGCTGGTCCGCCAGGTCGACTCCAGCCTGCTGGACGAGTGGGAGCAGTTGGCCAATCCCTCCGACGACCCCGACGAGGTCATCGAGGAGCGCGTCACCCGCGTCACGGCCAACACGCGGGCGTTCCGCGTCCTGGTGCGCAACGCCCTGTTCCGCCGGGTCGAGCTGGCCGCGCTGGAGCGCTACTCCGAGCTGCGCGAGCTCGACCCCGACCTCGACTGGCCCGCGGCCATGGCCGGCTACTGGGAGGACCACGACGAGCTGCTCACCGGCCCCGACGCGCGCGGTCCCAAGCTCCTGCAGATCGAGGAGGTCCCCGAGGACGCGCTGTGGCGCGTCCGGCAGGTCTTCGACGACCCGGCGGGCGACCACGACTGGGGGATCTCCGCCGAGGTCGACCTGGCCGGTTCGGACGAGGCGGGCGAGGCCGTGCTGAAGGTGACCGGGGTCGACCGCCTATAACGTTCGGGCGTTTCTCCGTGCCCGCGACGCCACGGAGCGTGACGATGGACGCGTGCGTCCTTCCCGCGTCCCGCCCTCGGGCTTCACCCGCGCCCTGCCCCAGCCGCCGCGCGCCCGCCGTGCCGCCTACCTCTCCGGCGTCTGCGCGGGCCTGGCGGCGCTGGCCGTGGCCGTCACGTTCCTGACCCCCGGCGCCCCCGCCCGCAGGGACACTCCCGCGGCCGAGCCCCGCCCGGCCCCGTCGGCGGCGCCGCCACCGGTGCGGCCCGCGCCGGACGACATCGTCCCCGCCGACCCGGAACGCGAGCCGGACCGGACGGCGGCCCGGCCCCGAGCGACCGTGGCCGCGCCCCCGGCCGCGCGCCGCCGTCCCGAGCCACGCCGGACGCCCGTCGCGGCTCCGCGACCGGCCCCGACCTCGGCCTGGGCCCGCACCGAATGCGCCCGCCGCTTCTCCGGCGACCCGCGCCGCCGCTCCATCTGCGAGAAGGCGCTGGCCGGCTTCCCTCGGCCCTGACGGACTCGGCTACCGCCAGCCGCCGTAGGGGACGGTGAGGACTTCCATGGCGTGGCCGCCGGGGTCGTCGAAGTAGACGCCACGGCCGCCGTCACGGGTGTTGATCTCCCCGACGCCGCTGCCGTCGGGGTCGGCGTACCACTTGGCGCCGGAGGCCTTGATGCGTGCGTGGATGGCGTCGAAGTCCTCCTCGGGCACCAGGAACGCGCAGTGGTGCCAGCGGAAGTCGTCGG
Organism: Spirillospora sp. CA-294931; assembly: GCF_050946795.1. Taxonomy (GTDB): domain Bacteria; phylum Actinomycetota; class Actinomycetes; order Streptosporangiales; family Streptosporangiaceae; genus Spirillospora. Next base: position 5,581,716 of record NZ_CP192006.1, on the reverse strand, counting down.
AGTCCATGAAGTCGAGCGTGACGCCGTTGCCGGTCGTGACCGGGTAGAAGGGGCCGGTCTGGGGGCCCGCCGTCACACCGAGGATGCCCGCGAGGAACTCGGCGGACTCCCGCTTGTCGTTGGCCGGGACGATGATGTGGTCGAGCTTGATGGTCATACCCCTCAGTCTGCGCCCTCAACATTACTTGAGGTCAAGGTCCCGCGTCGGATGTCAACCCCCACGAGTTCTAGGGATTTGTTCGGGATAGTTGCTCGGGAATAGTCCTGGGCAGTAACTTTTCCCAGACTTCGTTACTAAGGTCCCAGGTGTCCCGCGGGGAACCCGGTCGCCTCCTCGGCTGGAGAGTCCATGCAGCGACGTACCGACAGGAAGATCGCCCTCGGCGGAACAGCCGTGGTCGCGGTCGTGCTGCCGACCTTCATGATCGTGCTCTCGGAGACGGGGATCGGGCGGACCACGTCCAATAACCGGCCCCAGGCACAGACCAGTCCCAGCGAGAGCGGGCCGAACCTGCCCAGCTTCGGCCCGGCGGCCCAGCCGTCCGAATCGCCGGTCACCACGCCGACGTACCTGCCGAAGAACCGCTCGTCGAGCTACCCGTTCGACACCGAGCCCGGCCCGCGCGCCCCTCGTGGCGACCCGGACGACCGCAAGAGCGAGCACGGCAAGAAGCCGCACCTGCCCGAGGGCATCGGCAAGCTGCCCACCAAGTTCCACAAGGCCGACGACGGCGCGAAGATCACGGCGGTGAAGCGGCTCGGCAAGAGCTGGCTGGACCTGTCGATCGCCAGCCCGGCGCTCGGCAGGGTCGTGCAGACGCGCGTGATCGTCCCCAAGACGTGGAGCGCCGGGGCCAAGCGCTCCTGGCCGGTCGTCTACGCCTTCCACGGCGGCAACAGCGACTACCAGTCGTGGACCAAGCACTCCGACCTCGCCAAGGTCGCCGCCGGATACGACCTGATGATCGTGATGCCCGAGGGCGGACGGAACGGGTCGTACACCAATTGGTGGAACGGCGGCAGGGGCGGCATCCCCGCCTGGGAGACCTTCCACATCCGCGAGGTCATCCCGCTGATGGAGCGCAACTTCCGCGCGGGGTCGACGCGCGCGACGATCGGGCTGTCCTCGGGCGCCCAGGGCGCCATGACGTACGCGGTGCGCTACCCGACGCTGTTCAAGTACGTCGCGGCCTACAGCGGGCCCCTGAACATCACCGCGCCGGGCATGCCGGCCGTCCTGACCCAGCTGAACGGCACGACGGCCATCTGGGGCGACCCGGTCACCGACCGGGCGAACTGGCGCGCGCACGACCCGACCGTGCTGGTCGGCCGCCTGCGCAACGTCGGCGTCTACGTCTCCTCGGGCAACGGCGAGCCCGGCCCCTACGACAAGGGGGGCGAGCCGCCGTGGTCGGCCGGGCGGTTCGGCGAGCAGCTCACCGGCCGGATGACCACGAACTTCGTCGCGGCCGCGCGCCGCGAGGGCATCCGCGTCACCGCGAACCTCTACGGGCCCGGCATGCACAACTGGCCCTACTGGAAGCGCGAACTGCGCCGCAGCTGGCCCGCCGTCACCGCCGCGATCGGCGTCCGCAAGCCCTGACCAGAAATCGGCACCCCCTGATCAGATGTCGACCGAGTAGCTGAGCGCGATCTCGTCGCCGGGGACGCCGCGGATGCCCCAGGCGACCGGGGGCGACTCGACGACGACGATCTCCAGGTCGACGGGGGAGATGCCGAGCGCCTCGGGGAGACGCCCGTACATCGTCTTGATCAGCGAGCGCTTGGCGTCGTCGCTGCGGCCCGAGAAGGCCAGGACCTCGACGATCAGGTAGTTCTCGGACCGGCCGGACGCGACCAGGTCTTCGGGGTCCAGCAGCAGGAAGCGCTGGAATCTGGCGTCCTCCGGGGTCTGCCAGGCCTCGGTCAGGCAGCCGTGGGCGAGGTCGGAGAGCTCGGCGCGGCGGCCGGCCCAGACGTCGCGGCGGCCGTAGAACTTGATCTGGGGCACGCGTCCATCATGCCTCACAGAACCCGGTCCGGATCGTCCAGCCAGACGTGCTGCCCCTCGGGCGAGACGGTGATCCCGAACCGGGCGCGGTCGGGCTGGCCCCAGCGGATCCAGCGGAAGAAGACGGCCTCCAGCTCGTCCCACAGGTCGCGGGGGCCGAACTGCCGGACGACGGAGCCGGTCACGTGGGCGCCCGACTCGTCCGTCCAGAGCCAGACCTCATACGGGGGCCCCTCTCGCAGGGCGACGTGGACGTCGGGGAGCGTCCCCGCCACGGCCACGTCGAGGCCCCGGCAGGAGCGGAAGATCCGGCGGGGGTCCAGCGTCGCGGGCCGCTCGCGGTGGCCGCCCTGGTGCTCGGGGGCCGGGGGCGGGCGCTGGCTCCGGAGCATCATGTACCCGGCGCTCCCGGAGAAGCGGCCGGTCGCGACGCCGGTGTCGTCGACCATCAGCCGCACCTTGTGGCCCGGCTCGAAGTCGGGCATCCAGGGGAACACGATGACGCCGCCCGGACGTGTCTGCGCGACCCAGGCGTAGGGGACCTCGCGCACGCCCGCCGCCACGTGGACGCGGTCGTAGGGCGCGCCTTCCGGCAGTCCCCGGGTCCCGTCGCCCAGCACGAGCCTCGGCGCGTACCCGGCTCGTTCGAGGTTCGCGGCCGCCCGCAGATGCAGGCCCTCGTCGATTTCGACGCTGGTGACGTTCCGCTCGCCGAGCCGATGGGACAGCAGCGCGGCCGTCCAGCCCGAGCCCGTGCCGATCTCCAGCACCCGGTCGCCGTCGTAGGGGGCCAGCAGTTCCAGGAACTCCACGGCGACCCCGGCCGCCGAGACCGAGGAGCTGTAGTCGCCGCGTCCGGCGCCGACGTCGGTGGCGCCGTCGTCGAGCTGGGTGACGATCGCCTGGTCGGCGTAGATCGCGTCCCACCACGCGCCGGGCGCCCGGTCGCGGTCGACGGCGTACTCGGGGCCCTCGTCGGGGACGGCGAGGGCCACCGGGGGGACGAACAGATGGCGCGGGACGGCGTGCAGCGCGTCCCGCCACGCCGGGTCGGTGAGCTCGCCGCCCCGGGCCAGGCGGTCGGCCAGGGCGTCGATGCGCTCGTGAAGGTCCACTACCCGGCTTCCTTCCCCGATCGGGGAAGAATCAGGCGGCGTCCGAGGCGAGTTCGCCGGTGACGTCGTCGCGCAGGGTCTCGACGCTCACGCCCGCCGCCGCCAGCGTCGTGACGGACGCGAAGCGCTCGTCGTGCAGGACGCCGAGCAGCAGGTGCCCGCTGTTGATCTCCTTGTGCTTGAGGCGGATCGCGTGGCGGAGGCTGAGCTCCAGGGCCTTCTTGGCGTCGCGTGTGAAGGGGATGTGGCCCCTGCCCCGGCGGAACCGGCCCGCCGGGACGTCCAGCGCGCCCTCGCCGAAGCTCTGCTCGGTGGCCTGGCGCACCTCGTCCAGGTCGATGCCGATGGCGCGCAGGGCGTCGGGGTCGAGGGGATCGCCCGCGCCCCGGACGACGTGCGCCCGCAGGGACGAGGCGCGGATGCCGTGCTCGCGCAGGACGCGCCCGGCCGGGCCGTCGTCGGCGGCGAGGGCCAGCAGCAGATGCTGGGGACCGATCGTGTCGTGGCCCAGCTCCCGCCCCTCCCGCTGGGCCGCGACCACGGCGTTCCTGGCCTCCTTGGTGAACCGTTCGAACATCATCGCTCCCTGTTGAGGATCTTCCGGCCGCCGCCGTGCTTCTTGTGGACCGCCTGCTTGCTGACGCCGAGGCAGACCGCGATCTCCTGCCAGGACCAGCCGCGCTCGCGCGCGTTCTCGACCTGGAGGGCCTCCAGGCGCTCGGCGAGCTCGCGCAGGGCGCGGACCGCCTTCAGCCCGACCGCGGGGTCCCGGCTGCTCGCCTCCTGGGCGAGCGTCACTCCGTCGCTCATATCGTCAATGTAGGTTGACGATCGCGCGAGTGTCAACCCTGGTTGACGGCCAGCAGGGTTGTCAGCAGGTCGTCCAGGCTGATCAGCCCGGCCACCCGGCCGTCCTCGCCCCGGACCAGGCCCAGATGGCTCTGCGCGGCCTGGAGCGCCGCCACCGCCTCGGCCACGGGCGTCCCGACGGGGAAGGTCGGCACCGGGTGCGCCAGCTCACCGGCCGGGGTCCTGCGGCCACGGGCCCTGGCCAGGTAGGCGTCGCGGACATGGACCATGCGGGGGCCGGGCCCCTGGAGCATGATCCGGGTGCGGCCGGTCCGGGCGGCGGTGTCGAGGACCTCCTGCGGGACGGCCGTGGCCGGCACCGAGACGATGTCGGCCACCGGCGTCACCAGTCCCTTGAGCGGGGCGCGCGGGGCGTCCAGGGCCGCCGTGAGCAGGTGCAGCTCGGTCTCCTCGATCAGCCCGAGCCGCCGCGACTCCAGCGCCAGGCTGCGCAGCTGCTCGGGCGTGCGCGAGACGCTGATCTCGTCCCGGGGCCTGACCCCGATCATCCGGATCAGCAGGTTGGTGACGGCGTTCAGCGCCGCGAGCACCGGCCGGACGACGGTGGTGAACGCCCGGAACGGCATCGCCAGCATCATCGCCGACCGCTCGGGCCGCACGATCGCCCACGACTTGGGCGCCATCTCGCCGACCACCATGTGCAGGAACGTCACCAGGCCGAGCGCCAGCACGAACGCGACCGCGTGCGAGGCCGTCGAGGGCATCCCGGCCGCGTGGAACAGCGGGGTCAGCGCGTCGGCGATCACCGGCTCGGAGACCAGCCCGAGGCCCAGCGAGCACATCGTGATGCCCAGCTGCGCCCCGGCGAGCATCAGCGACAGCTCGCGGATGCCCGCCACGGCCGAGGCGGCCGTCCGGCTGCCCTGGGCCGCCGCGCGCTCCAGCCGCGGCCGCTTGGCCGCGACCAGCGCGAACTCCGCCGCCACGAAGAAGCCGTTGGCGACCAGCAGGAAGGCGGTCAGCGGCACGCCCGTGGACAGGTTCACCGCGACTCCTCCGCACGCAGCCGGATCAGCTCGGGGACGTGCCGGTGGATGCTCAGCACCTCGACCACCGCCCGGCGCGGCGGGTCGTCCATCCGCTCGGGGACCAGGTCGATGGTGACCACGTCGCCGCGCTCGGCCACCCGGCCGAGCCGCTTCATCAGCAGCCCCGCCACCGTCTCGTAGTCGCCCTCGGGCAGCGCGATCCCGGTCTCGTGCGCCACCTCGTCCACCCGGAGCCCGGCGTCGGTCGTCCACCACTCGCCGCGCCTGATCGCCAGGTCCTCGTCCACGTCGTTCTCGTCGGCGATCTCCCCGACCAGCTCCTCGGCCACGTCCTCCCAGGTGACCAGGCCGGCGAAGCCGCCGTACTCGTCCACCACGCAGGCCATCGCGGCGTTGGACGACTGGAGCTGGGCGACCAGGTCGGGCAGCGGCAGCGTGGAGGGCACCATCAGCGACGGCCGGGCCAGCTCGCGGACCGGGGTCACCGCCGCCCGCTCGGGCTGGACGAGGATCAGCTCGTCCAGCCCGATCAGGCCGATGACGTCGTCCACGCCGGACTCCACCACCGGGTAGCGGCTGTGCCCGTGCGCGGTGATGACCTCGCTCAGCTCGCTGGCCTTGGCGGCGCCCGGCACGGTGACCACGTCCACCCGGGGGACCATGACCTCCTCGGCCGTCCGCTCGGAGAACGCCAGCGCCCGCTCCAGCAGGTCGACCTGGCCCTCCTGGAGCTTCTCGCCCGACTCGCCGATGATGTGGCCGAGCTCCTCCAGCGTGGCGCCGTGGTGCAGCTCCTCGACCGGCTCGATGCCGACCGCGCGCACCAGCCGGTTGGCCGAGGAGTCGAAGAACCGGATCAGCGGCGCGGCCACCGTGAGGTACAGCAGCGTGGACGCGGCCAGCGCGCGGGCCAGCGGCTCGGGCTCGGCCAGCGCCAGGTTCTTGGGGAACAGCTCGCCGAGCACCATCTGGATGATCGTGGCGATCACGAACCCGGCCGCCACCGCGATCCCGCCGACCGCGCCCTCGGGCACCCCGGCGCCCTCCAGCGGCGGCGCGACCAGGTCGGCCAGCGCGGGCTTGGCGATGAACCCGACGACCAGGGCCGTCACCGTGATGCCGAGCTGGGCGCCCGACAGCATGAACGACAGCCGCTCCATCACCCGCACGGCACGGGCGGCGCTCCGGTCGCCCGCGGCGGCCTGCCGCTCCAGCGTCGGCCGGTCGGCGGTGACGTAGGCGAACTCCTGCGCCACGAACCAGCCGGTGGCGGCGGTCAGCAGCAGGACGGCCAGCAGGCCGAGCACGGCGTTCACCGGTATCGGGTCTCCTTACCGCGCGTTCCCCGGGAGTCTTCCCCGCGGTCGAGCGCAGGTTGCACCCTTCCTTCCCCTTCCAAGATCCCTCCTACCCCCGATTATGGAGACAGGCGGTGTGGAATGAACCCACCGCCGTCCGGGAGCACCGAGTCCGAGGAGGGCAATGATGCCCAAGCCGTTCGCGTCGTCCGCCGACCTGGGGGAGAAGGTCCAGACCCTGGAGGTCCTCGCCGAGGGGGTCTACGCGCTGACCGCCGAGGGCGACCCCAACGTCGCGGCGATCGAAGGGGAGGACTTCCTGGTCTGCTTCGAGGCGCTGGCGACCCCCGTCGCCGCCCGCGACTGGCTCGCGATCCTGCGCACCTACACCGACAAGCCCATCCGCTACCTGGTGCTCTCGCACTACCACGCCGTCCGCACGCTGGGCGCGAGCGCGTTCCGCGCCCCCGTCGTCATCGCGCACGACCGCACCCGGGCGCTGATCGCCGAGCGCGGCACGCAGGACTGGGAGTCGGAGTTCGGGCGGATGCCCCGCCTGTTCAAGAAGCCGGAGAGCATCCCCGGGCTCACCTGGCCCAGCGTGACGTTCGCCAGTACCCTCACCATCGACCTTGGCGGCGACCGGGGCGACCTCGACCTGGCCTACTGCGGGCGCGGGCACACCGAGGGCGACATCGTGGCGTGGCTGCCGCGCCACCGCGTCCTGTTCGCCGGTGACCTGGTGGAGACGCAGGCCGCCCTCTACACCGGCGACGCCTTCCACCGCGACTGGGCCGCGGGCACGCTCGACCACGTCGCCTCCTTCGACGCCGAGACGCTGGTGGGCGGGCGCGGCGCGGTCGCGCACGGCCGTCAGGAGGTGCGCGACGCCATCGCGCAGACCCGCGACTTCCTCCAGGTGATGCTGAAGGAGACCGGTGCCGCGCACGAGCGCGGTGGAACGCTCAAAGACGCCTATGCCGCCGTCCATGCCGCGCTCGCGCCCCAGTACGGCGGCTGGCCCATCTTCGAGCACTGCCTGCCGTTCGACGTCTCGCGGCTCTGGGACGAGCTGGGCGGCGTCGAGCGCCCCCGGATCTGGACGGCCGAACGCGACCGCCAGGTCTGGGCCGAGCTCCAGGGCTGAGGTCCATGGAACCCGTCGTGGTCATCGGCGCGGGCCCGGTCGGGCTCACCGCCGCGCTGCTGCTCTCCCGCTGGGGGCTGCCCGTCCTGGTGCTGGAACGCCATCGTGAGCGCGTCCCGATCGGCTCGCGCTCGATCTGCCAGCAGCGGGACGTCCTGGACATCTGGTCCGCGGTCGGCGCCGGAGCGATCGCCGAGGAGGGCCTGGCCTGGACCACCGCGCGCACCTACCACCGCGAGCGGGAGATGTTCAGCTGGGAGTTCGCCGGTGCCAGGACGCTCCCGGCCTGCGTCAACATCTCCCAGTCGCGCACCGAGCGGATCCTGGCCGACCTGGTCGCCCGCGACCCGAGGATCGAGACGCGGCGGGGCCACGAGGTCACCGGCATCGAGCAGGACCCCGAGGGCGTCACGCTCACCTGCGCGACCGGCGAGAAGGTCCGCGCCCCGTATGTCGTGGCGTGCTCGGGCGGCCGCTCGGACGCGCTGCGCGCCGACCTCGGGATCGGCTTCCCCGGCGAGAGCTTCGCCGACCGGTTCCTCATCGTCGACCTGCGCGCGGACGTGCCCGGCTGGGAACGGGAGCGGCGCTTCCACTTCGACCCGCCCTGGAACCCCGGGCGCCAGGTCCTCATCCACCCGTGCCCGGACTCGTCCTACCGGATCGACTGGCAGGTGGAGCCGGGGTTCTCGCTCGACGCCGAGCGCGAGAGCGGCGGCCTGGACCGCCGGATACGCCAGGTCGTCGGAGACCGTCCCTACGAGATCCTCTGGGCGTCGGTCTACGGTTTCCAGTCCCGCGTGGCGGACCGGATGCGGGCGGGCCGCGTCTTCCTGGCGGGCGACAGCGCGCACCTGTACGCGCCGTTCGGCGCCCGGGGGCTCAACTCCGGCGTCCCCGACGCCGAGAACGCCGCGTGGAAGATCGCCATGGTCGCGCGCGGCGCGGCGCCCGAGGCGCTGCTGGAGACCTACCACGACGAGCGGCACGCCGCCGCACTGGAGAACCTGCACGTCACCGCCGCCACGATGCGCTTTCTCGTGCCGCACGACGACCGCGAACGCGCCCGGCGCCTGACCGCCCTGGAGAACGCCACCGACCCGTCCGGCATCGACTCGGGGCGCTTCGCCGAGCCCTTCTGGTACACCGCCTCGCCCCTGACCACGCCCGAGCCGACCAGACCGCCCACCGGACGGCCGCCGAGGGGAGCGCTCCAGCCTCCGGCGCCGGGCGTCATCGTGCCCGACGCCCCCATCGCGGCGCGCGGTGCGACCCGGCTGCGGCAGCTCCTGCGCGACGGCTTCGCCTTCATCGGCGACGGCCCCGCCCCGGCGGCCCGCGTCCCGCTGACCGTGCTGCGGCCGTCCGAGCTCGACCCCTCGGGCGAGCTGGCCGCGACGCTCGGCATCCGGGCGGGCGAGGCGTGGGTGGTCCGTCCCGACGCCCATCTGGCCGCGATCCTCCCCGACCCCGAGCCCGAAACGGTGACGGCGGCTGTTCACACCGCCCTCGGCGTGATAGGCACGGAGAAACCGATGGGTTAGAGGTTTCTCTGAGCGCGCTGGGAGAGCCAATGACCGACGAACGACGTCCGCGCCCCGTCTTCGACCCGGCCATCCCCGCCGACGTCCGGGCGCTTCTGGCCTCCGCTCCGGGGGCCCTCACCGCCGCGAGCCTGCCCGCGCCCCCGGCCCCGCACCTCGGGCTGGCGACCATCGCCGGTCGCGTCCTGTGGGTGCCCGCGTTCGCCTTCTTCTACGGCGTGCTGCCCGGCGGCTGGATCCGGGTGTTCTTCCTGGCCTCGCTGGACGAGGACGACCTGCTCGGCGGCGTCTTCCGCTGGGGCCGCGCGGCGCTGCTGGCGATGATGCTCACCCCGGCGGTGCAGGTCCTGATGGTGCTGCTCGGGCAGGGCGAGGCGGCGGCGCTGCTGGCCGCGGGCAGCTTCGCCGGCTGGATCGCCGGAACGCTCCGGCACCTGCGCGAGCCCGAGACCGCGCGGGCCGCGCGCGAATACCACGGCCGCTACCTGCTGCCCGGCGACTTCGACCGCCCGGCCGCGCGCCTGCTCCTGCGCGCGCAGCGCGCGATCGACGCCGTGCTCGGTTCCAAGGCCCACCGGGCGGGGCTGCTCGACGCCGTCAACAACTCCGTCGTGCTGCCCCGTCAGGAATGGGCGATCGCCGAGGCGCTGGCCGAGCACACCCGGCTGCGCCGCGAGCGCCGCGAGCAGCGGGTCGGGCGGCTCAGCGCCGACGTCCGGGTGCTGCTCGAACCGCAGCGGCGCGCGCTGGAGCTGTCGATCGGCTCGATCACCGAGCGGATCGAGGGGCTGGAGGCGTACGCGCGCCGGGCCCGCGACGCCGACGACGCCTTCCACGAGTGGCGGGTCGTGCAGCGCCTGCCCGAGCAGAACGCCCGCTACCGCGACCTGCTCGCCGCGACCGTCCGCGACGACCTGGCCCGCGACGAGCTGGCCGCCCTGGCCGACGACGCGAGCCGCGCCGAGGCCGCGCTGCGCGACAGCATCGGCACCGCGCTGCGCAGCGGTCACGCGATCGCCGACCCCGGGTAGCGCCGTTCGGCGCGCCGATCCGACCGCTGGGCGACGGCCGCGCACCCGTCGCCGCTCGTCTGCGGCGCCCCGCCGCAGGCCGGGCGCGGATACCTCGTCACCGCCGTCCCCGAGGGCTTGGCTGGTGGACGATCCCCCCGCAGAGCGAGGAGGACCGCCATGAGCGCACCCCGGGACGAGGGGCCGCCGCGCCTGTACGCGTGGACGACCAGCGTCGGGCCCGCGGGCGTCACCTCCGACCGGGACCGCGCACTCGAACTGCTCCGGGCGGCGCTCACCTCGGCGGGCTCCGACGCCACGGGAACCGTCGACCGCGTGGAACTGGACTCCACCTGTCCCCGCTACGTGTACGTCGGCCGCGTCGCCGCGGCGCGCTGGCATTCCGCCGAAGGCCGGATCTCGTGGGTCTCCGGTGACCGCGCCGGGACGTGACCCCTGCGAGGTGGCCGGTATCGTCCCGTCCAGAACGATGAAAAGCGTCCTGACAGCGGGCTACGGTGGCGGTCATGGACCTGAGCCCGCTCGTGATCGGGTCGGTGGCACTGGGCGGGGCCGGCGTCATGGGGGCGGTGCTGTGGGTCGTGCTCGGACGGCGCCCGGGGCCGCCCGCGCGGGCCACGTTCCAGACGCTGCACACCGCCTCGCTGGCGGCGCCCGCGCTGCGCGGCGGGCTCGGTGACGACACCGCGCGCCGGGCCGCGCCGCACCTGCGCGCGCTGCTCGGAGCGGCGGCCGCGGCCGTGACCGACGGGGAGCGGCTGCTGGCCTGGGACGGCGCGGGCGACCACCACGCCGGGCACGCCGTCGAACACGCAGGTGAGGCGCTGCGACGCGGCCGCGCCTCGGTGCTCACGGTCACCTGCCGGACGGAGGGCTGCCCGGTCCGCCGGGCGGTCGTCGTCCCGCTGACCGTCGACGGCCGGACGGCCGGAAGCCTGGCCGCCTATGCCGAGCGCGTCCCCGCCGCGCTGGTGCGCGCCGTCCAGGAGTTGGGCCGCTGGACCGAAACGCAGCTGGAACTGGCCGACCTCGACCGGTCCAGGACCCGCCTGGCCGAGGCGGAGATCCGCGCGCTGCGCGCGCAGATCTCCCCGCACTTCGTCTACAACTCGCTGACCACGATCGCCTCCTTCGTCCGCACCGACCCCGAGCGGGCGCGCGAGCTGCTGCTGGAGTTCGCCGACTTCACCCGGTACTCCTTCCGGCGGCACGGCGCGTTCACGACCCTCGCGGAGGAGCTGCGCTCGATCGACCGCTACCTGCTGCTCCAGCGCGCCCGGTTCGGCGACCATCTGCGGGTCACGCTGCGGATCGCGCCCGAGGCCCTGCACGTGGCGGTGCCCTTCCTGTGCCTGCAACCGCTGGTGGAGAACGCCGTCCGGCACGGGCTCCAGGACCGTCCGGGACGCGGCCGGGTCACGATCGTCGCCGAGGACGCCGGGACGGAGTGCGTGATCAGCGTGGCCGACGACGGCGTCGGCATCGACCCCGAGCGGCTGCGGCGCGCCCTGGCGGGCGAGGACGGCGAGGAGACCGGCGACCCGGTCGGGATCGGCCTGGCGAACGTCGATCTGCGGATGCGGCAAGTGTACGGCGAGGAGTACGGCCTGGCCGTCGAGACCGCCGTGGGCGCGGGCACGAAGGTGACGCTCCGCGTGCCCAAGGACCACCCCGGGGTGGCGGTAAGTGCGCCTTGACAACTCCGCGCGCCCGTGTCCATTTTGAAAGGAGGGGGCGCCGTCAGGGAGATCTCAGGGAGGCGCGGTGCCTGGCCTTCGCGTGCTGGCGGTCGACGACGAGCTGCCCGTGCTCGACGATCTGGCGTTCCTGCTGCGCGCCGACCCCCGCGTCGGCGTCCTGCAGACCGCCCGCGACGGTGCCGCCGCGCTGCGCCGCGTCGACCGCGCGCTGGCCGAGGACCACCCGATCGACGCGGTCTTCCTCGACATCCGGATGCCGGGCCTGGACGGCGTCGTCCTCGGCCGCCTGCTGGCCCGGTTCGCCCGCCCGCCGCGCATCGTCTACGTGACCGCCTACGACGACCACGCGGTGGACGCCTTCGCGATCGAGGCCGCCGACTACCTGCTCAAGCCCGTCCGTCCCGAGCGGCTGGCCGAGGCGATCCGGCGGGTGGCCGAGCCGCTGACGGCCGGGCCCGCCGCGAGCCGCGACCAGGTGCCCGTCGAGCTGGGCGGGGTGACCCGGTTCGTCGCCCGCTCGGACGTCCTGTTCGTCGAGGCCAGGGGCGACTACGCGCGCCTGCACACGCTCGGCGGCAGCCATCTGGTGCGCATCTCGCTGGCGTCCCTGGAGGAGCGCTGGCGTGATCTCGGGTTCGTCCGCGTCCACCGCGGCTACCTGGTGGCGCTCCAGCACGTGGACGAGCTGCGCGTCGACTCCGGCCGCTGCACGGTCCGGGTGGGCGGGGCCCGCCTGCCGGTGAGCCGCAGGCACACCCGCGAGCTGCGCGACCGGCTCGTGCGCGTCCCCCGCCGGGCGGGATAGGACCCCTCCTGTCCGGGCAACCGGGAGATTCGGGGAGAATCGGGCGGGGAGATCCATGGACGACGTTGAAAGCGCGGCGCGCGAACAGGTCCGGCCGGCGGGCGGCTCGACCGGCCGGCGGCTCCGCCTTGCCGCCGGGTACTACCCCGCGCACGGCCCGCTGGCGGGCTACGGCCGGGCGGAGCTGAGCTTCCTGCGGTGGCTGGTGGGCCGGGGTGTCCTGAACCCGCCCGGGGCGACGCCTCCCGGGAGCCCTTGGTGGCGCGCGGTCAGCGATCGGATGCTGCGCGACAAGGCCGAGGCCGCGCTGCTGTGCGGCGGGCGCCGGGGCGAGCCGTCCTCGCGGCCCGTCGAGCTGTGGACGCGGTTCGTCCGAGACCCCTCGCCCTCGGCCTGGTACCGGGCGCACAACGCCAGCGTCGTGGCCGGATACCTGGGCAGCCGCGCCCATGCCGAGGACGAGCTGCCCGCCGAGCGCTTCATGATGAACGTCGCCCTGGTGCGGGTGCTGTACGCGCACGCCCTGGTGGCGGCGCCGAGGCTCGCGCTCGGCCGCTTCTCGGCCCTCGGGCCCCGGCTCGCCGACCCCCGCCACGGCTCGGTCGGCCTCTTCCTCGACCTGCGGCGCGCCTTCCCCGAGCGGTACCCGCTGACGGGGGTCACGGTCGAGGACCTCATGGCGGCCGAGGGCCCGGTGCCGCGCGCCCTCGACTACGGCGTGATCGCGCCCCGGCTGGCCGGTCTCTACGAGTTCGCGGCCGCGTCCCTGGGCGAACCCCGGGTCGCCGACCTGTTCCGGGACGGCTCGCCCAGCTATGTGTGGCCCGCCGCGCGCCACTGGGTCTGGTCGGGCGACGGCGAGCGGCGGCTGCTGACCCGGCTCACCGCGCTGGCCGTCGGGGCGCGCTCGCGGGCCTGATCACCGGTCGCGGACGAACCCGTGCCGCCGCAGGAACTCCACCAGCCGCAGCCCGGCCGGGCTGAGAACCCGGCCCGATCCGCGGCACGCCGCGCACCCCACCCGCTCGGGGTCGGCCGGACGGGCCCGCACATGGTCGTCGATCGTCCGGTCGATGGCCCTGACGATCTCCGGTTCGTGCTCCTGGCACTGCCGCGCGGCGTTCTCGCGGTCGGGCGCGTTCAGCTCGGCCGCGCGCCGCACCGCCTGCGCCACCCTGACCAGTTCGTCGGCCCGCTCGTGCCAGGCCCGCCAGGCGTCGTTCACCACCCGGCCCGAACCGCCGCACCGGGCGCAGTCGTCCTCCAGGCCCGCCAGGAAACGGTCCGGCCCGCCGTCCGCGCCCTCCCTGTCGTCCAGCGTGGTCATAATTCCTCACCCACGGAGCGATACGCACCGGGGCCGGCGAAGGTTCATCGCCGCGGAAATGGCGCGGGCCCGGAAATGGTTTGCATTTCCGGGCCCACGGCCCGCCGTCAGCAGTTCGGCAGGTCGTTGCCGTTGTTGTCCTTGGCGATGTCGTTGCCCCAGCGGGCGAGGTAGTAGGCGGAGACGTACTGGTTCTGCCAGGGGTTTCCGGAGTCCAGGTCGGTCTTCATCCACCAGTGGTTGTAGTCGCTGCCGACCTGGACCTTGGGGCCCCAGACGCGGCAGTAGACGTAGTTGGTGCCCTTGTTGAGCGTCCCGGTCCGGGTGCCTCCGGGCGTGCTGTGTCCGGGGGCGTCGGCGTGGGTGTCCACGTTGTACTTGCCGGGGCCGGGATCGCCGGAGCAGTTGGAGCTGGTCCGGGTCAGCGGCCGGTCGGGATGCAGGACGAGCGGCCCCTCGCCCTGGATCACGGGGTTGACGATGTGCTGGTTGTCGGCGTTCTGGTCGCTGTTGGGGTTGTAGAGCTGCTCATGGTGCAGGTGCGGGTACTGGGTCCCCACCGAGCCCATGGTGCCGACCTGCTGGCCGCGCTTGACCCAGGTGCCGGTGGGCACGCGGGTCGCCATGTGCATGTACGTGGTGAACCAGCCGCCGCCGTGCCGGATCTCGATGCCTCCGGGGGCGAACGACTCGTGGACGTAGCCGTCGGCCGCCGCCAGGATCGGGCTTCCGCTGGGCATGCCCTGGCGGTACATGTCCATCTTCTTGTCGTCGGGGTTGTGCCCTCGGTAGGTCTTGATCTCGATGACCGACTGGCACGGGAAGGGCAGGAGGAAGTCGGGACGCGCGCCCGCCGAGGCGGGGGCGGTCACGATGACGCTGCACAGCGCTCCGGCCAAGGCGGTGGCCGAGGAGAGGACGAGCGCGCGCTGACGCCGGTCGAGGCGTTTCACTGGAGGTGCCTTCCGGGAGGGGCCGGGGGAGCCGGGATCAGCAGTTGGGCAGGTCGTTGCCGTTGTTGTCCTTGGCGACGTCGTTGCCCCAGCGCGACAGGTAGTAGGCCGAGACGTACTGGTTCTGCCACGGGTTTCCGGAGTCCAGGTCGGTCTTCATCCACCAGTGGTTGTAGTCGCTGCCGACCTGGACCTTGGGGCCCCAGACGCGGCAGTAGACGTAGTTGGTGCCCTTGTTGAGCGTCCCGGTCCGCGTGCCGCCGGGGGAGCTGTGGCCGGGGGCGTCGGCGTGGGTGTCGACCCAGTACTTGCCGGGCGTCCCGCCGCAGTTGTTGCTGGTGACGAACACCTGGTTGTAGCTCCACGCGCGCGGGACGAGCGACCCGTTGAACCGGGCCTGCACGACGGCGCCGTTGAGCTTCTGCTCGAAGTGCAGGTGGGGGCCGCTGGAGGCGCCGGTGGTGCCGGCGGCGCCGATCTGCCTGCCCGTGCCCACGTCGACGCCCACACCGACCGCGCGGCTGTCCAGGTGCAGGTAGCGGGTCTGCCAGCCGCCTCCGTGGTCGATGACGATCATGTTGCCACCGCTGTTGGAGAAGGTCGACACGGTGACCCGGCCGCCGGCGGAGGCGAGCACCGGCTTGCCGCGCGTGACGCCGTCGGTGGAGATCATGTCCAGCATGTCGGCGTCGGCGTGCCCGCTGTGGGTCGAGGTGGTCCAGCGCTGACCGCAGGGGACGGGAGCCTGGAAGGCGGGGTCGGCCGAGGCGCTGGTGGGGACGACCGCGGCCATTCCCGCGGTGATGACCCCTGCCGAGCTCGCGACCATGGCGGTGGTGCGCCAGTGCTTCTGGCGTCGTTCGGAACGCATGAGTCTCCTTGGTGAAGAAACTGCCGGAGGCTGACATGGGGGAGCAGGCAATCGCTAAGGGAGTGTGGCACGACGGTTTACCAGTGCCTAGCCGCGCTAAATGACAAGAGACCGAACGTTTTGTGGCGTTCCTGGCCGTTGTTCTCCTCTGGAAAAGGACGGGAAGTCGTAAATTCACCGTTCCGGTGAACGACGGATGTGCCGCCGCGCGCGCCGGTGAGCCAGAGTTTCTTCGTCCACACCCTTAACGTGAACGGTGTTCATGTTCTATGGTGACCGCACCCGTCCGCTCCCAGCCGGAGGCGTGCCGATGGACCCCCTGCCCGCGTTCCCCGAAGGCTTCCTGTTCGGCACGGCGACGGCGGCGTACCAGATCGAGGGCGCGGTGCGGGAGGACGGGCGGGGCCCGTCCATCTGGGACACCTTCTGCGCCGAGCCCGGCCGCGTCCGCGACGGGCACACCGGCGACCGGGCGTGCGACCACTACCACCGCTGGCCCGAGGACCTGGAGCTGATGAGCGCCCTCGGCGCGAACGGCTACCGCTTCTCGGTCGCCTGGACGAGGGTCCAGCCCGACGGGACGGGCCGCGCCGACCCGCGCGGCCTGGACTTCTACGAGGCGCTGGTCGACGGCCTGCTCGACCGGGGCATCGCGCCCGCGCTCACCCTCTACCACTGGGACCTGCCGCAGGCCCTCCAGGACGCCGGCGGCTGGATGCACCGCGACACCGCCCACCGGTTCGCCGAGTACGCGGGCCTGGTCGCCGACCGCCTGGGCGACAGGATCGCGCTCTGGATCACCCTCAACGAGCCGTTCGTCCACCTGACCTACGGTCACAGCCTCGGCGTGCACGCGCCGGGCGAGACGCTGCTGCTCGACTCGCTTCCCGCCGCCCACCACCAACTGCTCGGGCACGGGCTCGCCGTCGCCGCCCTGCGCGAGCGGACCACGTCCCCGATCGCGCTGACCAACAACCACGCGCCGGTGTGGGCCGCGAGCGGCTCCCCGGAGGACGCGGCGGCCGTCCGCGCCTACGACGCCCTGCACAACCGGCTGTTCACCGACCCCCTCCTGCTCGGCCGCTACCCCGACCTCACCGCCTTCGGCGTGGACGCCGTGCCCGGGGTCCGCGACGGCGACCTGGACGCCATCGCCGCGCCCCTCGACGCCCTCGGAGTGAACTACTACAACCCGGTCAGGGTCGCCGCCCCCGGCCGCGGCGGGGGCGAGGGGCCGTCCGGGCTCAGCGAGGCGGGACCGGAACTCGACGGCCTGGGGCTGCCGTTCGTCGACGTCCCGATCGAGGGCACCCCGGTCACGGCGTTCGGCTGGCCCGTCGTCCCCGACGGGCTGCGCGAGCTGCTGGTCGGCATGCGGGACCGCTACGGCGCCGCGCTGCCGCCGCTCGTGATCACCGAGAACGGCTGCTCGGCCGACGACGCCGTCGGCCCCGACGGCACGGTCGACGACCCCGACCGCATCGCGTTCCTGGACGGCCATCTGCGGGCCGTCCACCGGGCCATCGAGGAGGGCGTCGACGTGCGCGGCTACTTCGTCTGGTCGCTGCTGGACAACTTCGAGTGGTCCGAGGGCTACCACCAGCGCTTCGGGCTCGTCCATGTCGACTTCACGACCCAGCGCCGCACGCCGAAGGCGTCCTTCCACTGGCTGCGCGACCAGCTCCGCCTCCGATCCTGACCACCCCCGTCCCCCCCACAGGTGGCAACGATGCGATTCCCGAGAACGACCCGTCCCCTCGCCGTCGCGCTCGCGGCGGCCGCCGCCTGCCTCATGGTCGGCAACGCCGCGGCCCAGCCGTCCGGGACCGCGCGGTCGGCCGCCGCCGCCGTGCCCGTCCGCGGGTTCGTGGACGCCCACACCCACGCCGAAGGGCACGAGAACCTGGGCGGGCGCATCATCTGCGGCAAGCCCTTCGACCCCGACGGGATCGAGCAGGCCCTCAGGGACTGCGACGACCACCAGCCCAACGGCGAGGGCGCGCTGCTGGAGAACTTCATGAAGAACGGGTCGCCGTTCGGGACCCACGCGACCCAGGGCTACCCGACGTTCAAGGACTGGCCCGCCTACAACTCCCTGACCCACCAGCAGGTCTACTACGAGTGGCTGGAGCGTTCGTGGCGCGGCGGCCAGCGGATCCTGGTCGACCAGCTGGTCGCCAACCGCGTCCTGTGCGACGTCTACCCGCTCAAGAAGAACCCTTGCGACGAGCAGCAGACCATCCGCATCGAGGCCAAGCACGCCCGCGACATGCAGGCGTTCATCGACGCCAAGCACGGCGGTCCCGGCAAGGGGTGGTTCCGCATCGTGAGCACACCCGCCGAGGCCAGGCAGGTCATCGGTCAGGGCAAGCTCGCGGTCGTCCCGGGCATCGAGCAGTCCGAGCCGTTCGGCTGCCGCCAGACGCTCGGGATCCCGCACTGCACCCGGGCGCAGATCGACAAGGGCCTGGACGAGATGAAGGCCCTCGGCGTCCGGAGCATGTTCGTCTGCCACAAGTTCGACAACGCGCTGTGCGGCGTCCGCTTCGACAGCGGCACCGCCGGGGTCATCGTCAACCTCGGCAACTTCCTCAGCACCAAGAGCCTGTGGCAGGCCAGGACCTGCACCGGCGCGGCCCACGACAACCCGATCGAGCCGTCGCTGACCCTGCCCGAGGCGCTGCGCGAGAGGCTCTCGCTGCCCAAGGGCCTGTCGATCGGCTACCCGCCCGCACCGCACTGCAACGTCAAGGGCCTGACCGACCTCGGCGCCCACATGGTCAGGGGCATGATGAAGCGCGGCATGATCGTCGAACTCGACCACATGAGCGTCAAGGCCGCCGACGAGACCCTCAAGATCCTTGAGGAGGCCCGCTACCCGGGCGTCATCTCCTCCCACGGCTGGAGCGACCCGACCTTCCTCCCGAGGATCTACCGCCTGGGCGGCATGGTCACCGGGTACGGCCACAAGGCCGACCAGTTCGCCGAGGGCTGGCGGCAGGCCAAGAAGGCCCACGGCGGCCAGGGCCCGTTCGGCTACGGCTACGGCCTGGACGCCAACGGCTTCGGCCACCTCCCCTCGCCGCGCGACGGAAGCCAGGTGAAGTACCCCTTCGCCTCCTTCGACGGCAGCGTCACGCTCGACCGGCTGCGCACCGGGCAGCGCACCTGGGACCTCAACGTCGACGGCGTCGCCAACTACGGCCTGGTGCCCGACTGGATCGAGGACATGCGGCTCTCGGTCGGCGACGAGCTCGTCCAGGACATGGCCAACGGAGCCGAGACCTACCTGCGCATGTGGGAGGGCGCGACGAACCACCCCGCCACCGGTTGAGCGCGGCTAGGCGAAGTTCCACTCGGACGGCAGGTCGGCTTCGCACAGGGCGCAGGTGAAGTCGGCGTCCTTCACCAGGTTGCGCTCGCCGCAGCCGGGGCACCGGCGGAAGACGAAGGGCTGGGTGAAGCCGCCGGGACGGGCCAGGCCCGCGCGGTCGAGCGCGGCGGCCACCTCGGGCCAGCAGCCGGGGTCCGGGCAGTAGCCGGTCGACTGGTTGCTGATCTCGGTCACGGCCCACCCGGCGCCGTCGCGGGCGAGGGTGATCTCGCCCGCGCCCAGGACGGGGCCGCCCCCGGCGCACGCGACGTGCTCGCTGCGCCGGGGGGCCAGGCGCAGCACGCCGTCCAGGCCGACGACGAACGTGAACGGTTCGGCCAGGTCCGTGGCGGCCGCCCAGGCGGCGAGGGCGGACGGGGAGCCGATCGCGTGCCCGCCGGAGCCGGGCGGGAGCGCGTCGGCGATCTCGGCGGGACCCACGTAGCGGTACACCTGGCGGCTCATTTGAGGATTCCGGCGAGGGTGGCGATTCCCTCGGCGATCTCGGTGGGGGTGGTGGCGGCGTAGCCGAGGACGAGGCCCGGTTCGCCCGGTGACTGGCGGTGCCACGACAGGGGCTGCACCTTAACGCCCCGAGTGAGGGCCTCGGCGGCCAGGGCCGTGTCGTCGAAGGCGGTGTCGAAGGTGACGGTGAGGTGCAGGCCCGCCGCCGCGCCGTGGACGTGGGCGCCGGGGAGCACGGACGCGATCGCCTCGATCATCGCGTCGCGGCGCCGCCGGTGGCGGCGCCGCAGCAGGCGCAGATGCCGTTCCAGGGCTCCCGACTCCATGAGGTGGGCCAGGACCAGCTGGGGCAGGACGGGGTTGCCGAGGTCGGCGAAGCGCTTGGCGGCCACCAGCGCGTCGCGGTACCGGGACGGGACGAGCGTCCAGCCGGTCCGCAGGGCGGGGGCCAGCAGCTTGGAGACGCTCCCGGCGTAGCAGACCCGCTCGGCCAGCAGGGCCCGCAGCGCGGGGACGGGCGGGCGGTCGTAGCGGTGCTCGGCGTCGTAGTCGTCCTCGATGACCAGGCCGCCCGCCTCGGCCCAGCGCGCCAGCGCGCGGCGCCGGTCGCCGCCGAGCACCACTCCGGTCGGGAACTGGTGCGCGGGGGTGAGCAGGACGGCCGGGGCCTCCAGCCGGTCGACCCGGACGCCCTGCTCGTCGACCGGGACGGGCGGCGTGGCCATCCCGCCGTTGCGCAGATGCTGGCGGACGCCCAGCGAACCGGGTTCCTCCACCGCCACGGTCGAGACGCCGTCCTCGCGCAGGACGTGGCACAGCAGCCCGAGCGCCTGGGCGGTGCCCGCGACGATGACGATCTCGTCGGGCTCGGCCCGGACGCCCCGGTTGCGGGCCAGCCAGTTCGCGACGGCCACGCGCAGGGCGGGCGTCCCGCGCGGGTCGCCGTAGCCGAAGTCGGGGGCCGACAGGCGCGCGAGCACGGCGCGCTCGGCGCGCAGCCAGGCCGTCCGGGGGAAGGCCGCCAGGTCGGGCAGGCCGGGGGTGAGGTCGATGCGGGCGGGCGCCGTGCGCAGGGCGTCGAAGATCTCGGTGGTGGGCGGCCCGGCGAACAGGGCGCCCGCCGGGCGGGCCGCGGGCGGGGCGGGCGGCGCCGTCACCGGGGCGCCGACCACGACCGTGCCGCCCCGGCCGCGCCCGGCGACGTGGCCCTCCTCAGCCAGGCGCTGGTACGCCTCGGTCACCACGCCGCGCGAGACGCGCAGATCGGCGGCCAGCACGCGGCTGGCGGGAAGCCGGGAGCCGACGGGGAGCCGTCCCGCGGCGATGGCCTCGCGGAGCCGTCCGGCCAGCCAGTCCGCGCGGCCGCCGGACGGGGCCTCGGCGACGTCCAGTTGGAGGAAGTCGGCGCCCGGAGTTATGGCCCTGTCGCTTGCCTCCATATTGGACCTGTTCACCAGGCCATAGTGGCACCAGGGTTGCTGGTGAGGAAGAGACCTTCCGAAATTCGCAGGAGACCACCTTGAGCATCGCATTCCTGGTGACCACGCTGATCGTGGTCGCCACCCCCGGAACGGGGACCGTCTACACCCTGGCGGCGGGCCTGTCGCGGGGACGCCGCGCCAGCGTCGTCGCCGCGTTCGGCTGCACGCTCGGCATCGTCCCGCACCTGGTGGCGACGATCACCGGCGCGGCGGCCCTGCTGCACACCAGCGCCGTGGCGTTCCAG
Source organism: Spirillospora sp. CA-294931 (assembly GCF_050946795.1). Taxonomy (GTDB): domain Bacteria; phylum Actinomycetota; class Actinomycetes; order Streptosporangiales; family Streptosporangiaceae; genus Spirillospora. Next base: position 5,560,491 of record NZ_CP192006.1, on the reverse strand, counting down.
ACCCTGAAGTACCTCGGCGTCGCGTACCTGCTCTACATGGCCTGGGCCACGCTCCGCGACAAGGACGCCCTGGTCGTGGACGACGACCAGGCACCGCGCCCGGCGTCCCGCGTGGTGCTGACCGGCGTGCTGATCAACATCCTGAACCCCAAGCTCACCATGTTCTTCCTGGCCTTCCTGCCGCAGTTCGTCACGCCGGGGCAGCCGGGCTCGGTCCTGCGGATGCTGGAGCTGAGCGCGGTCTTCATGCTCGCCACGTTCGTCGTCTTCGCCGGATACGGCGTCCTGGCCGCCTCGGTGCGCGGCCAGGTGACCTCGCGGCCCCGGGTCATGACCTGGATGCGCCGGGTCTTCGCCGGTTCCTTCGTCACCCTCGGCGCCAAGCTCGCCTTCTCCGCCCGATAGGACCCCCATGCGCTTCCAGCATTCCGACGAGATCTGGTCGCGGTACCCCGGCCTGGCGGCGGGCGTCGTGCACGCCTCGGGGGTCACCGGCGACGCCTCGGTCGACGCCCAGGTCGAGAAGTTCGGCTCCATCGCCCGGACGCGCCTCGCGGACGGGCCCGAGGCCGAGTTCCCCGAGATCCGGGCCTGGCGCCGCACGTTCACCTCGATGGGCCTGAAGGCCACCCAATACCGCTGCGCCTCGGAGTCGCTGCTGCGGCGGTTCCGCAAGGAGGGGACCCTGCCCCGGATCCATCCGGTCATCGACCTGTGCAACGCGGTGTCGGTGGCGTTCGCGATCCCCGTGGGCGTCTTCGACGTCGCGGAGGTCGCCGGGAGCCTCGAGGTGCGCACGGCCCGGGGCGACGAGGAGTACCTGACCTTCGGGGGCGCGACCGAGCGGCCCGAGCCCGGCGAGGTGATCTTCGCCGACGAGGCGGGGAACGCCCACGCCCGCCGCTGGACCAACCGCCAGAGCGGCCGCTCGGCCGTCCGCCCGGCGACCTCCTCGATCCTGGTCGTCACCGAGGGGATGCACGACTCGGCCGCCGCCGACGTGGCCGAGCTCGTCGCGGTCGTCGCCGACGAGCTGGCCCGGGTCTGGCCCGTGACGCCGCGCACCGCGCTGCTGTCGGCGTCCGCGCCGAGGTTCGACCTGGGGTAGTTGAACGGGGTTCGGCCGGGGCATACGGTGATCGCCCGGACGCCGGTCAGCGCGAGGAGTGCCGATGACCCCGGACGAACTGAGCGCCCCCCTGACGGCGCGGCTGCGCGAGCTGTGGGGCGGTGGCGCCGAGGTGACCGGGCTCCGGCGGCTGCCCGGCGGCGCCAGCCGCGAGACCTGGTCGTTCGACGCGGCGGGCCGCGGCCTGATCCTGCGCTGCGAGTCGCCGGACCAGACCCGGATCGGCGCGGGCCTGCCCGTGGAGGCGGCGGCCTTCACGGCGGCGCGGGCGGCGGGCGTCCCGGTCCCCGAGGTCCTGGACGCGGGCGACGGCACCGGTGCGATCCCGGTTCCCTACCTGCTCCAGGAGCGCCTGGACGGCGAGACGATCCCGCGCAGGCTGCTGCGCGACGAGCGGTTCGCCGGGGTCAGGTCCGGGCTCGCCGCCGAGCTCGGGCGGCTGCTCGCCGCGATCCACGCGATCCCGGCGGGCCGGGTGCCCGGCCTCGACGGCGGCGACCCCCTCGCCGGGCTCACCGCGCTGTACGACGGGCTCGGCGACCCGCGTCCCGCCGTCGAGCTCGGCCTGCGCTGGCTGCGCGACCACCGCCCGCCGCCGGTGCCCCCGGCCGTGGTGCACGGCGACTTCCGGCTCGGCAACCTGCTGGTCGCGCCGGACGGCGTCCGGGGCGTCCTGGACTGGGAGCTCGTCCACACCGGCGACCCCGCCGAAGACCTCGGGTGGCTCTGCGTGAAGGCGTGGCGGTTCGGCTCGCCCCACCCGGTGGGCGGCCTCGGGTCCCGCGAGGAGCTCCTGGACGGCTACGAACAGGGCGGCGGACGGCGTCCGGACGCCGCGCGGCTGCGCTGGTGGGAGGTATACGGGACCCTTCGCTGGACGGTCCTGTGCCGCTTCCAGGCCGAACGGCACCTGTCGGGCGCCGAGCCGTCCATCGAGCTCGCGGCGCTCGGACGCCGCGTCTGCGAGCAGGAGCACGACCTCTTGCTCGCGCTCGGGCACCCCGCGCCCGCTCCCGTCCCCGACGTGCTCGACGGCACCGCCGACGTCCCGCCCGCCCCGCACGACCGGCCCGGCGCGCACGGGCTGCTGGAGGCCGTGGGGGAGTTCCTGGCCGCCGACGTCCGCGCCGCCGGGGACGAGCGGCTGCGCTTCCACGCCCTGGTCGCGGCCAACCTGCTGCGCGTCGCGCGCCGCGAGATGCTCCTCGGCCCCGCCCACCGTCAGGCCCACCGCCGCCGTCTGGCCGCCCTCGGCGCGGCCTCCGACGCCGACCTCGCCCGCGCGATCCGCGCCGGGACGCTCGACGCCGCCGCGCCCGAGGTCATCGGGGCCGTGCGGGCCTCGGTGACCGACCGGCTCGCGGTCGCCAGCCCCGGCCATCTCCGCTCGCCCGCCTGACGCAGGAGGACGCATGGACTTCGACATCCCCGCCGAGATCACCGAGTTCCTGGCCGCGCTCGACGCCTTCGTCGAGCGCGAGATCAAGCCGCTGGAGGAGGAGAACATCCGGTTCTTCGACCACCGCCGGGAATGGGCGCGCACCGACTGGGACGCCGGTGGCACCCCGCACCCGGAGTGGGAGGAACTGCTGACGGAGATGTGCCGCCGCGCCGACGCGGCCGGGTTCTACCGCTACGCGCTGCCCGCCGAGCTGGGCGGGAGCGACGGCACCAACCTCGCCATGGCGGTCATCCGCGAGCACCTGGCGCACAAGGGGCTCGGGCTGCACAACGACCTGCAGAACGAGGCGTCGGTGGTCGGCAACTTCCCCGTCGTCCAGCTCGTGCACGCCTTCGGGACGCCCGAGCAGAAGGCCGAGTACCTGGACGCCATGCTCGACGGCACCCGCCGCGTCGCCTTCGGCCTGACCGAGCCCGGGCACGGCAGCGACGCCACCTGGCTGGAGACCGCCGCCGCGCGCGACGGCGGCGACTACGTCATCAACGGCACCAAGCGGTTCAACAGCGGCCTGCACAGCGCCACCGACGACCTGATCTTCGCCCGCACGTCCGGCGAGCCGGGCTCGGCCCGGGGCATCAGCGCGTTCCTCGTCCCGACCGGCACCTCGGGCTTCGAGGTGGGCATGTTCCACTGGACGTTCAACATGCCCACCGACCACGCCGAGGTCGAGCTGCGCGACGTCCGCGTCCCCGCCTCGGCGATCCTGGGCGGCGAGGGCGAGGGGCTGGTGGTGGCCCAGCACTTCGTCCACGAGAACCGCATCAGGCAGGCCGCCTCGGGTGTCGGCGCCGCCCAGTTCTGCGTGGACGAGAGCGTCGCCTACGCGCGCGGCCGCCGGGTCTTCGGCAAGCCCCTGGCCTCCCAGCAGGCGATCCAGTGGCCCCTGGCCGAGCTGCACACCGAGGCCGAGCTGGTGCGCGGCCTGGTGCGCGAGACGGCGTGGCGGCTCGACCGCGCCGCCGCGCCGACCGAGCTCGGCGACCGCGTCTCGATGTGCAACTACCGCGCCAACCGCCTGGTCTGCCAGGCCGCCGACCAGGCCATCCAGGTGCACGGCGGCATCGGCTACACGCGGCACAAGCCGTTCGAGCACATCTACCGCCACCACCGCCGCTACCGCATCACCGAGGGCTCGGAGGAGATCCAGATCCGGCGGATCGCCGCGTTCCTGTTCGGCTACATCGAGCGCTGACCACCCTGGCGGGAGCCGTAGGGGAGCAGCGCCATCTCGCGGGCGTTCTTGATGGCCCGGGCGAGCTGCCGCTGCTGGTGGACGGTGACGCCGGTGACGCGGCGGCTGCGGATCTTGCCCCGGTCGGAGATGAACCGGCGCAGCAGCTCGACGTCCTTGTAGTCGACGTAGCTCACCCCGTGCAGCGGGTTGGCCTTGCGGCGGCGCTCGGGACGGCGGGACGGGGCGGGGCTCACACGGCCTCCTTGAGATCGAGGATCGGGGCGAACGGGTCGTCGATGCCGGCCAGGGACTCTCCGGGCGTCATCAGGCAGGAGTCCAGCAGCGCGTGGATCCGGTCCCGGTCCAGCTCGGCACCGGTGAAGACCAGGTGCTGGACGCGGTCGCCGTGCTCGGCCGACCAGTCGAGGGTCGCCGCCGTCCGGCGGACGGGCGCGACCAGCTCCCAGGCGGCCTCCGGCAGGGCGGCCAGCCAGGGACCGGCGTCCTCGACGGTGACGACGCCCGCGACGGCGTCCCAGGCCAGCATCCGGTCGGGACGGTTGGCCAGCCAGAAGCGCCCCCGGCTGCGGACCGACTCGATGGCGAGGGTGTCGGCGGCGTCGAAGAACCGCTCGGGGTGCAGCGGGCCGGTGCGCCTCCAGATCACGGTCTCCACCTCGCCGGTGGCGGTCTCCGGCGGCAGCTGCGCCGTCGCGGGATCGACCCGGGCGGCGAGCTCGAACGTGCACAGCCCGGCCTCGCCGATCGCGGGCAGCCGTTCGTCCGGCCCGACGACCGGCGTCAGCGGCGCGAGATGGCCCAGCAGCTCGCGGCAGAGCGCCACGTTCTCGGGGTCGGCCTCGGGCAGCGGGGCGGGCAGCACCTCGGGCAGCGCCAGGACGGTCGCGTACTCGATCTGGCGGACCAGCACCTCGGCCAGGTAGCGCCGGTCTCCGGCGGCGCCGGGCTTGCCGACCTCGGCCAGCGGCTCCCCCCGGCAGACGTCCACCGGGGTCAGCTCGGCGTCCAGCGCGGTGATCACCTGTGCGATGCGCAGCTCGTCCGCCGCCTCGGCGTCCAGGGCCTCGGCGACCGTGCGGGGCTCGACCGAGTCCCACAGGTCGACGATCAGCAGCGGCGCGTGCCCGGCGAGCCGGAGCAGCTCGGGGACCAGGTCGAGGCGGACCGCGCAGGTCACGCAGCCGTGGGCCAGGCGCACCACGGCCTGCTCGCGCTCTCCGCCGGCGTCCCGGACGACCCGCAGCAGGCTGCCCGCCGTGATCGAGCAGAGGTCGTGGTGGATCGCCAGGGCGCCGGGACGCTCGCGCAGCAGGCGGTCGACGACGGCGGTGCGGGCCGGGCCGTGCAGCCCGGCCACCAGCACCACGGGGACCGACATGGATGACCTCCTGTGTGAAAATGAAAACCGTTTCCAGTATCATGACACGTCATCCAGCAGAGAGGTGAATCCCGTGGCCGTTCCCAAGCGCAGGACTTCGCGCAGCAACACCCGTTCTCGCCGCTCCCAGTGGAAGGCGAGCGCCCCCGATCTCGTTCCCGTCACCGTGGACGGCCGGGAGGTCCGGGTCCCCCGCCGCCTGGCCCGCGCCTACCAGCGCGGCCTGCTGCGCCCCGACACCGCCTGACCGAGGTCCGCGCGCCGAAACCTGGGTAGGGATCGGTTCTGACCAGGACATCCTCCGGAGAGGGGCGGCGCGATGAGCCCGCGATACGACGATCTGCGCGCGTTGTTCGTCAACTGCACGCTCAAGCGCTCTCCCGAGCGGAGCAACACGCAGGGGCTGGTCGACGTCAGCGCCCGCATCATGGAGAAGCAGGGCGTCGGCGTCGACCAGTTCCGCGCGGTCGACCACGACATCGCCACCGGCGTGTGGCCGGACATGACCGAGCACGGCTGGGCGAGCGACGAGTGGCCCGCCCTCCAGGAGCGGGTGATGGCCGCCGACATCCTCGTGCTGGCCGGGCCCATCTGGCTGGGCGACAACGGCTCGGTGACCAAGACCGTCATCGAGCGGCTCTACGCCAACTCCTCGGTGCTCAACGAGCGCGGCCAGTACGCCTACTACGGCAAGGCGGGCGGCTGCCTCATCACCGGGAACGAGGACGGCCTCAAGCACTGCGCGATGAACATCCTCTACAGCCTCCAGCACCTGGGCTACACGATCCCGCCGCAGGGCGACGCCGGGTGGATCGGCGAGGCGGGCCCGGGCCCCTCCTACCTCGACGAGGGCTCGGGCGGGCCGGAGAACGACTTCACCAACCGCAACACCACGTTCATGACCTGGAACCTGCTGCACGTCGCGCGGATGCTCAAGGACGCCGGGGGCATCCCCGCGCACGGCAACCAGCGCTCGGAGTGGGAGGCGGGCTGCCGCTTCGACTTCGAGAACCCCGAGCACCGCTGAAGCGGGGCGCGGCCTCAGCGCAGGCGGAGGGCGAGGAAGAAGTCGACGCGGTCTTCGAGTCTGGATAGGTCGCGTGCGGTGAGTTCTTGGATGCGTTGGATGCGGTAGCGGACGGAGTTGACGTGGAGGTGGAGTTGTTGGGCGCAGCGGGTCCAGGAGCCGGAGTTTTGGAGGAAGGTTTCGAGGGTGAGGATGAGGTCGGCGTTGTGGACGTCGTCGTAGGTGCGTAGGGGGTCTAGGAGGCGCATGCGGAACATGTGGCGGACGTCGTCGGGGACGCTGGCGAGCAGGAGGACGTGGGTGGCGAGTTCGTTGTGTCCGACGACGCAGACGGGGTCGGTGCGTCCGGCGGCCAGGCGGCGGGCGTAGCGGGCCTCCTCCACCGCCCCGCGCAGCTCGCCCGCGGCGACGACATCGCTGACGCCGACCGCGAGCCCGCCGCCGGTGAGGCCGGGCGCCAGCCTCCCCAGCACGCGGCCGACCTCGCCCGCCACGTCGCGCCCGGACTCCGGCGGCACCGGAACCAGCGCGATCGCCTCGTCGTCCAGCAGCCCCACCACCGGGCGCGGGCCCGGCAGCGCCTCGCCGAGCAGCGTCCGCAGCTCGCCGGGACGCGGGTCGCCCCGCCCGGTGCCGCGCGCGCAGGCCGCGACCGCCACGAACGAGGCCATGACGGGAAGGCCGGTGAGCTCCAGCCGGGGCAGGATCTCCTCGGCCGGCGCCCCGGCCACGACCAGCCCCACCAGCTCCTGGGCCAGCCGTCCCGCGACGCTCAGCCGGTCGTCGGAGCGGGCCCGCTCCAGCGCCACGATCGCGGCCAGCTCGCCGGCGAGCCCGCGCCGCTCCTCGGGCCAGTCCTGCCAGTCGCCCTCGCACACCACGAACCAGTCGGCGACCCGCGACCCGGTGCCCTCGGTGACCGGGAAGATCGACACCTCGGGGGAGCGGAGCCGGTGCGGCAGCCGGGGCGCGGTCAGGAAGACGCGCGCCAGCCCGGCCGGGTCGAGCTCCGCGGGCAGCGGGCGCGGCCCGGCGACCACGCGTCCCGCCGGGGTCAGCACCCAGCAGCGCATGCCGAGGTCGCGGCCGACCAGGTCGAGCACCGAGTCCAGGCCCTCTCCCTCGCGGGCCCCGGCGACCAGGCGGCGGTGCCGGTCCAGCACGGCGGTCAGATCGGCCGCCCGCGCGGACGACAGGTGCCGCACGACCGCCTCGGTGACGGTCGCGAACGCCACGTCCTCGGGCACCCGGAACAGCGGCAGCCCGTGGCGGCGGCACGAGTCGACCAGATCGGCGGGGACCGTCCCGGCCTCGGCGTCCCAGGCGGCCAGCGCCGACACCCGGGCCCCGGCCAGCGACCGGACGAAGGCCTCCGAGTCGTCCGGGCCCGTCCGCCATACCAGCCCGGTCAGCACCAGTTCGTCGCCGCTGAGGTAGCGGCTGGGATCGATCATGTCGGTGGTGACGACCCAGCGGATCGGCCGGTCGAGCCGCTCCCGGCCGGTGATGATCTCCAACGGGGGCTCGGAGACGGTGAGCAGCGAGCGGAGCCTCATGATCGTCGCCCTTCCGTGAAGGGGCCCTGCTCAGGCCCTTCGCCGGGCGAGGTTAACCCATCGTTCACCTGGAACCCCGTTGGAGTAACGCACGAAATGTCGAGGTCCGGGGCGGGCACAGTTCGGACTTCCTGTCTCTCGACCGCCTCGGGGCAGGCTGTGTGTACTTCAGAACAACCGACCGGAACGAGGGTGGATGTGCCGATGACCGCGCTGGACCGATTCAACGGGCTCCCTCCGGCGGAGGCGGAGGCCGAGCTGCTGGCCTGCTGCGCCTCCGGGCGCTGGGTGACGGGGATGGCGGCCGGCAGGCCCTACCCCGACGCGGCCACGCTGCGCCTCATGGGCGCCGCCGAACTGCACCGCCTCGGCTGGGACGGCGTCCTGGAGGCGCTGGCCGCCCACCCCCGCATCGGCGAGCGCGTCGCCGGCGAGGACCGGGAGTCGGCCTGGTCGCGGCAGGAGCAGTCCGGCATGGACCGGGCCGCGGCGGGGCTCCGGGACGCCCTGGTCGAGGGCAACCTGGCCTACGAGGCGCGGTTCGGCCACGTCTACCTGGTCTGCGCGACCGGCCTGTCCGCCGAGGAGATGCTCGACCGCCTGCACTCGCGGCTGCGCAACACGCCGGACGCCGAGCGGGACGTCGTCCGCGCCGAGCTGGGCAGGATCGTGGCGCTGAGGCTGACCAGGCTGGCCGCCGGAGACGGGGGAGCGGCATGACGCTGTCGACGCACGTCCTTGACGCGGCGCGCGGGTTACCGGCCCCTGACCTGGCCGTACGGTGGGAACTACGGGACGGCGACGGGAGCTGGCGCGAGCTGGCCCGCGCCCGCACCGACGGCGACGGGCGCATCGGGGAGTGGGGCGCGGCGCTGGTCGCCGGGGTGCACCGGCTGACCTTCGACACCGCGGCGCTCTCGGACTTCTACCCCGAGGTCGCCGTGGCGTTCACGGTCACCGACCCCGCGCGCCACCACCACGTGCCGCTGCTGCTCAGCCCGTTCGCCTACTCGACCTATCGAGGGAGTTAAGGACCGACATGGCCATCGTTCTCGGCCCCAACCGCTACGGCAAGGCGGAGACGCGCGTCGTCCGCGTCGTCCGCGAGGGCGGCGTCCACCACCTCAAGGACGTCAACGTCAGCTCCGCCCTGTCCGGCGACATGGACGCCGTGCACCGCACCGGCGACAACGGCAACGTGCTTCCGACCGACACGCAGAAGAACACCGCGTTCGCGTTCGCCCGCAAGCACGGCATCGACCAGATCGAGGACTTCGCGCTGCTGCTGGCGCGCCATTACGTCGGCTCCCAGCCCTCGATCCACCACGCCCGGGTGGAGATCGAGGAGTACTTCTGGGACCGGATCCCCGCCGGGGACGGCCCGCGCGAACGGGAGCACTCCTTCGTTCGCGGCGGCCGCGAGGTGCGCACCTGCGTCGTCCACCACGACCGCGACGGGACCACGAGCGTGGTCTCGGGGCTGCGGGACCTGGTCGTGCTGAACTCGACCGGGTCGGAGTTCCACGGCTTCGTCGAGGACGAGTACACCACCCTCAAGCCGACCACCGACCGGGTCCTGGCCACCGAGGTCACCGCCCGCTGGCGGCATCGGGGGGAGGACGCCTCGTTTGGACGTTCCTACAGCGAGACGCGCCGGGCCCTCCTGGACGCGTTCGCGGACACCCACAGCCTCTCGCTCCAGCAGACCCTCTACGCGATGGGACGCCGGGTGCTCGAAACGCGCGAGGAGATCTGCGAGGTCCGCCTGACGATGCCCAACAAGCACCACTTCCTCGTCGACCTCGATCCGTTCGGCATGGACAACCCCAACGAGGTCTTCTACGCGGCCGACCGCCCGTACGGCCTGATCGAGGGCTCCGTCCGCACCGACGACGCCCCCGACGCCGGAACCGCCTGGAACTGAGAGGGCGACCATGGAATTCCTGAGACCTTCGACCTGGCCGGACGCGCTGGCGGTCCGGGCGGCCCATCCGGGCGCGCTGCCCCTCCAGGGCGGCACCGACGTGATGGTGGAGATCAACTTCGATGTGCACCGGCCCGAGGCGCTGCTGGACCTGACCCGGGTGACCGAGCTGGCCACCTGGGACGTCGTGGACGGGCGGCTGCGGGTGGGCGCGGGCGTCCCCTACGTCCGGGTGATCGGCGAGCTGGGCGACCGGCTGCCGGGGCTGGCGCAGGCGTCGCGGACGGTGGGCTCGCCGCAGATCCGCAACCGCGGGTCGGTCGGCGGGAACCTGGGCGCGGCCTCGCCCGCCGGTGACAGCCATCCGCCGCTGCTCGCGGGCGGCGCGGTCATCGAGGTGGAGTCGGCGGCGCGGGGCGTCCGCATGATCCCCGTCGATGACTTCTACCTGGGCGTGAAGCGCAACGCGCTGGAGCCCGACGAGCTGATCCGGGCGTTCTGGAGCGCTCCCGCGCCCGGCCCGCAGTACTTCTCCAAGATCGGGACGCGGAACGCGATGGTGATCGCGGTGTGCTCGTTCGCGATCGCGCTGCATCCGGAGGAGCGCCGGGTCGGCACCGGGATCGGGTCGGCGGCGCCGACGCCCCGCCGGGCCGCGGCCGCCGAGGAGTTCCTCGCGGGCGAGCTGGACTGGGAGACCCGGGGCCCGCTGTCCCTCACGGCGGCCCGCCGGTTCGGCGAGCTGGTGCGGGACGCGGCCGCGCCGATCGACGACGTCCGGGGCACGGGCGACTACCGGCGGCACGCGCTGTCGGTGATGGCCCGCCGGACCCTGACCTGGGCGTGGAACGACTTCCGCGCCGCCACCACCGGAAGGGAGGCGTCCTGATATGCGCGTCACGTTCACCGTCAACGGCTCACGGGAGTCCGTGGACGAGGTGTGGGAGGGCGAGAGCCTCCTGTACATGCTGCGGGAGCGAATGGGGCTCCCGGGCTCGAAGAACGCCTGCGAGCAGGGCGAATGCGGCTCGTGCACCGTCTACCTGGACGGCGTCCCGGTGTGCGCGTGCCTGGTGGCGGCCGGTCAGGCCGAGGGACGCGAGGTGCGCACCGTCGAGGGCCTGGCCGGGGAGGACGCGCTGGACCCCGTCCAGCAGGCGTTCGTCGAGGCGGGCGCGGTGCAGTGCGGCTTCTGCACGCCGGGCCTGGTGGTGCAGGCGCACGACCTGATCGAGCGGGTGCCCGAGCCGGGCGACGCGGAGATCAGGGAGGCGCTGGCGGGGAACCTGTGCCGGTGCACCGGCTACGAGAAGATCCTGGACGCGGTGCGGCTGGCGGCCGCGCGGAAGGCGGGGACGCGGTGACGGTCAAGGTCATCGAGAACGCCCACGTCGTCACGGTCAGCGGTGCCGAGCACCCCCGCGGCCATGTGGTGATCGACGGCGACCGGATCACCGCCGTGGGGGCGGGCGGCGCCCCGGCCGCCGAGGGAGCCGAGCGGATCGACGGGCGCGGCTGCCTGGTGACCCCGGGGCTGATCAACACCCACCACCACCTCTACCAGTGGGCGAGCCAGGGCCTGGCCAAGGACAACACCCTCTTCGAGTGGCTGGTGGCGCTCTACAAGCCCTGGTCGAAGATGGACGCCGAGGTCGTGCGCGGCGCGGCGAGCGCCGGGCTCGGCTGGCTGCTGAGGTCGGGCTGCACGACCTCGACCGACCATCACTACGTTTTTCCCCGGGGACGCGGTGACCTGTTCGCCGCCGAGATCGAGGCGGCCGCCGAGCTGGGCGTCCGGTTCCATCCCTGCCGGGGCTCGATGGACCGCGGCCGGTCGGACGGCGGGCTGCCGCCCGACGAGGTGGTGGAGGATCTGGACACGATCCTGGCCGAGACCGAGGCGGCGATCGACCGCTACCACGACCCGTCGCCGGGGTCGATGCTGCGCGTGGCCGTCGCGCCCTGCTCGCCGTTCTCGGTCAGCCGCGACCTGCTGGAGCGCTCGGCCGAGCTGGCACGCTCCAAGGGCGTCCGGCTGCACACCCACCTGTGCGAGACCCTCGACGAGGACCGGCACTGCCGGGAGCAGTTCGGGATGTCGCCCGTCGACTACATGGAGAGCCTGGAGTGGCTGGGCGAGGACGTCTGGTTCGCGCACGCCGTCCATCTCCAGGACGCCGACATCAAGAAGATGGCCCAGAGCGGCACCGGCGCCGCGCACTGCCCGAGCTCCAACGCCAGGCTCGGCGCGGGGATCGCCCGGGTGGCCGACATGCTTGCCGCCGGGGTTCCGGTCGGCCTGGGGGTGGACGGCGCCGCGTCCGCTGAGATGGTGCCGCTGGCCGGTGAGGTCCGGCAGGCGATGTACATGCAGCGGGCCCGTTACGGCCCGGACGCCCTGACCGCGCGGCAGGCGCTGGAGATGGCGACGCTGGGCGGCGCGCGCTGCCTGGGCCGTCAGGACGAGCTGGGTTCGCTGGAGCCGGGCAAGCTGGCCGATATCGCGATCTGGCGGGTGGACGGCTTCTACGCGGCGATCGACGATCCGGTGACGGCGTTCGCCTACGGCGGGACGCCTCCGCTGGCGCGCCTGCTGGTGGGCGGCAGGACGGTGGTCCGCGACGACGAGCTGGTCACCGTGCCGCAGGACGAGGTCGCCCGCCGGGGCGCCGACGCCCACCGCCGCCTGATGACGCTTGCCAAGGAGGTCCTGTAGATGGCCGCGCCGATCAACGCTCCCGTCAGGGCCCCCGGCCAGGTCGCGGCCGTCGGGCGCGGCGGGGTGGGCGACAGCCCGCTCCGCCCGGACGGCGCGCAGAAGGTGGCGGGCGAGTTCGCGTATTCGTCGGATCTGTGGATGGACGGGATGTTGTGGGGTGCGACGCTCCGCAGCCCGCATGCCCGGGCCCGGATTGTGTCGATCGACATCGGTCCCGCGCTGGCGACGCCGGGCGTGCACGCCGTGCTGACGCACGAGGACGTCCCGGGCCGCAAGGTCTACGGCCTGGACATGACCTGGGACCAGCCCGTCCTGGCGTTCGGTGAGGTGCGGCATCAGGGTGAGCCGGTGGCGCTGGTGGCGGCGGATCATCCCGAGATCGCTCGGCGGGCGATGGAGCGGATCGGTGTCGAGTGGGAGGTGCTGGAGCCGATCACCGATGCGCGGGCGGTGATCGCCGATCCGGAGCGGAACCGCGTCCAGGAACGCGGCGGCCTGGCGCGGCACCAGCCGGTCCGCGTCGGCGACGTCGAGCAGGCGCGGGCGGCCGCGGCCGTGGTCGTGTCCGGCGACTTCCAGGTCGGCATCCAGGACCAGGCGTTCCTCGGCCCCGAGTCCGGCCTGGCCGTCCCGGGTGAGGACGGCGGCCTCGACCTCTATGTCTCCACCCAGTGGATGCACAACGACCTCAAGCAGCTCGCGCCCTGTCTCGGGCTGGACGAGAGCCAGATCCGGATGACGCTCGCGGGGGTGGGCGGCGCGTTCGGCGGCCGCGAGGACCTCTCGATGCAGATCCACGCGGGCATGCTCGCGCTGCACACGGGCAAGCCGATCAAGATGTCCTACAACCGGTTCGAGTCGTTCTTCGGGCACGTGCACCGGCATCCCGCCGAGATGCGGTACGAGTACGGGGCCACCGAGGACGGACGGCTCCTGTACGCCGACGTCGAGATCGTCCTGGACGGCGGCGCCTACACCTCGGCCACGCTGAACGTCACCGGCAACGCGGCCTCGCTGGGTGTGGGGCCCTACGAGATCCCGAATATCAGGATCGATGCGTACGGCGTTTACACCAACAATCCGCCGTGTGGGGCGATGCGGGGGTTCGGGGCGGTGCAGGCGTGCTTCGCCTATGAGTCGATGATGGACAAGGTGGCGGCGGCCTGCGGGATCAGTCCGGTGGAGGTGCGGCGCCGCAACGCGGTGTCGCAGGGGTCGAAGCTGGCGACCGGTCAGGTGATCCGCTCTCCGGCGCCGCTGGCCGGGATGCTCGACCGGCTGGAGGCCATGCCGATGCCCCCGGCGCTGGACGCCTCCGACCTGCGCGACCTGCCCGGGGGCGTCTCGCAGACCACACACGGCGAGGGGGTGGTGCGCGGCGTCGGCTACGGCGTCGGGATCAAGAACATCTGCTTCTCCGAGGGCTTCGACGACTACTCCACCGCCCGCGTCCGGCTGGAGCTGGTGGGCGGCGAACCGAGCGTGCTGGTGCACACCGCGGCGGCCGAGGTCGGGCAGGGCCTGGTCACGCTGGAGGCGCAGATCGCCCGCACCGAGCTGGGCGTGGAGCGCGTGGCGATCCATCCGGCCGACAACCGGGTGGGCGACGCCGGGTCCAGTTCGGCCTCGCGCCAGTCGTACATGACCGGTGGCGCGGTCAAGACCGCGTGCGAGGCCGTCCGGGCGGAGCTGCTCGCCCTGGCCGAGCGGAGGCTGGGCCGCGCCTTCGGCGATCTCATCGTGACCGGAGGCAAGATCGTCTCCCGGTCGGCGGGCGTGCTGGCCTCGATCGAGGAGATCCTCGGCGACGAGGTCATCGAGGAGACCCGCGAGTACCACCACCGGCCGACCACCGGCATGGACCCGGTGACCGGGCAGGGCGACAGCCACACCCAGCTCGCCCTTTGCGTGCACCGGGCGGTGGTGGACGTCGACGTCGAGCTGGGCCTGGTCAAGGTCGTCGAGCTGGCCGCCGTCCAGGACGTCGGCAAGATCATCAACCGGCTCTCGCTGGAAGGCCAGATCCACGGCGGCACCGCCCAGGGCCTCGGCCTGGCCGTGATGGAGGAGATCGTCGTCACCGACGGCCTGGTCCGCAACCCCTCCTTCACCGACTACCTCATCCCCACCATCCTCGACATGCCACCCATGCGCCTCGACATCCTCGAAAACCCCGACCCCGACGCCCCATACGGGCTCCGGGGCGCGGGAGAGCCACCCACGCTCTCCTCCACCCCGGCGATCGCCGCGGCGATCCGCGACGCCACCGGGCTCGCGCTCACCCGAGTGCCGGTTCGACCGGAGCACATCACGCGAGCCGCGCCCTAGTCGCGCGGGAAGGACCCCCACAACCGCACGGATCGACGCGACGGACGGCCCGCCGGGCCGGTCCGGCGGTCGGTCGCGCCCTGAAGGAGGGCACCGAGCCGTGAAGACCCAGGAGCGTCCCGAGAGAACACCGCCGTCCACCCCCGCGCCGGTCATGGCCGCGCTGGACCGCCTCTTCGACCTGCGCGGCCGGGGCACGACGGTGGCCCGCGAGGTGCGCGGGGGAGTCACCACCTTCGTCGCGATGGCCTACCTGGTCGTCCTCATCCCCCTGATCATCGGTGACGCCCAGGACGTCACCGGAGCGCGGCTCGACCCGGCGCAGCTCACCACGATGGTGGCGCTCTCGGCGGGCCTGTCGACGCTGCTGATGGGGCTGGTCGGCAACGCGCCGCTGGCCATGGCCGCCGGTCTGGGCGTCACCCCGATCGTGGTCTTCCAGGCCGCGCCGCACATGACCTGGCCGCAGGCCATGGGCCTGGTGGTGCTGGAGGGCCTGGTGATCGTGCTGTTCGCGCTGACCGGGATCCGGCAGCTGATCATGGACGCGATCCCGCTGGCGCTCAAGCAGGCGATCGGCGTCGGGATCGGCGCGTTCATCGCGCTGATCGGGCTGGTGGACGCGGGCGTCGTCGGCCACCACGGCAACGCGTCCACGCCGGTCACGCTCGGCGTCCTCGGCAAGCTGGCGGGCTGGCCCGTCGTGGTGTTCTGCGCGGGGCTCGCGCTGATGCTGGTCCTGTTCGTCCGGCGGGTGCCGGGCGCCATGCTGATCGGGATCGTCGCCGCGACCGCGTTCGCGGTCGCGATCGACTCCGCCGTCGAGATCGACCCCAAGGCGTGGGGCCCCGTCGTGCCCGAGCTGCCCGGCAGCGTGGTCGCCACGCCCCGGTTCGACCTGCTGTTCGAGATCGACCTGTTCGGCGGATTCGAGCGGGCCGGGACGATCACCGCCTCGGTGGTGCTGTTCACGCTCGTCCTGTCGGGGTTCTTCGACGCCATGGGCACGATCCTGGGCGTCGGCGAGGAGGCCGGGATGACCGACGAGAAGGGCCGGCTGCCCGGTCTCGGCCGCATCCTGACCGTGGACGGGCTCGGCGCCGTCATCGGCGGCGGCGTCAACGGCTCGGCCAACACCGCGGTGGTCGAGTCGGCCGCCGGGGTAGCCGAGGGCGCCAGGACCGGTCTGGCCAGCGTGGTCACCGGCGCGCTGCTCACCGCGCTGATCTTCGTCACCCCGTTGGCGGGCGTGGTCCCGGTCGGCGCGGCGGCGCCCGCGCTGGTGCTGGTCGGCGCGCTGATGATGACCCATGTCCGCAAGATCGACTGGGAGGATCTCGAGGTCGCCGTCCCGGCGTTCCTGGTGATCGTCCTGATGCCGTTCACCTACTCGATCACGGTCGGCGTCGGCGCCGGAGTGCTGGTGTACACGCTGCTCAAGGCCGCGCGGGGCCGCTTCGGCGAGATCCACTGGCTGCTGTACCCGCTGTCGCTGGTCTTCCTTCTTTACTTCGCTCTTCGCCCCGTCGAAGAGGCTTTGGGGATCGGCTAGATCATGGGGAGGGGACACCCGCATGCGTGAGATCGCCGGGCGGCTGCGCGCCTGGAACGACGCCGGAACCGCTTATGCCGTCGCCACCGTCGTTTCCGTCGGAGGCAGCGCGCCACGCCGGCCCGGCGCCGCGATGGCGGTGGCGTCCGACGGCGAGGTCGTGGGGAGCGTGTCGGGCGGGTGCGTCGAAGGCGCCGTCTACGAGCTGTGCCGGGAGGCCCTGCGCACCGGTGAACCCGCCCGCGAGTCCTTCGGCTACAGCGACGACGACGCCTTCGCCGTGGGGCTCACCTGCGGCGGGACCATCGAGGTCGCCGTCCGTCCCGGCCCGGTCCCCGACGCTCCGCTGGACGCGATCGCGGGCGGCGAGCCCGTGGCGTTCGTCCAGGCGCTGGACGGCTCGGGCGCGGCCTTCACCGTCCGGCCCGGCGGGTTCCAGGGCGGGACGGGCCGCGCCGACCTCGACCGGGTCGTGGTCGGTGAGGCCCGCGCCCTGCTCGACACGGGCCGTACCGGGCTGGTCTCCGTAGCCTGCGACGAGGACCTCGAGGTGTTCGTCCAGTCGTTCGCCCCGGCGCCCCGCCTGCTGGTGTTCGGGGCGATCGACCACGCGGCGGCGCTGGCGCGGATCGGGGGCTTCCTCGGATACCGCGTCACCGTCTGCGACGCCCGTCCGGTGTTCGCGACCCCCGCGCGCTTCCCCGACGCGGACGAGGTCGTCGCGGACTGGCCGCACCGCTACCTGGGCGGCCAGGCCGAGCGCGGGCTGCTGGACGGCCGCACGGTCGTCTGCGTCCTCACCCACGACGCCAGGTTCGACGTCCCGCTCCTGGAGGTCGCGTTGCGGCTGCCCATGGCCTACGTCGGCGCGATGGGGTCGCGCCGCACCCATCGCGAGCGGAACGCGCGCCTGCGCGCGGCGGGCCTCACCGAGGACGAGCTCGCCCGGCTGCGCTCGCCGATCGGGCTCGACCTCGGCGCCCGCACGCCCGAGGAGACCGCGCTGTCGATCGCGGCCGAGTTCGTCGCGCTGCGCCGTGGCGGCACGTCTGCGCCGCTGAGCCGGACCCGGGGGCCCATCCACTCTGTGCTTCCTCCAGACCTGGCTCCGGCTCCGATGCCCCTCTCGTAGGACCCCACAGCCTTCCTTGACGAGGTCAGGGGCCCGTCCTAGCGTTCATTTCGCGAAGCGGCAATCAGATTTCGTATCGCGAAATCCAGGAGGACCGATGCCCCTGATGTTCCTGAACGGCGGCGCCATGCGGGGCGGCCCGTTGCACCACCTGCTCGACGGCGCCCCGCTGGTCGCCGAGACCGCCACCGCCCCCGTCTACCGGTTCTACTCGGTCGGCGACCGGTGCCCCGCGCTCGCACCGGTCGCCCACGGCGGAGCCAGTGTCGCGGGCGAGGTCTACGAGGTCCCGATGGACGTGCTGCGCGACCGGCTGCTGCCCGCCGAGCCCGCCGAGCTGGAACTCGGCGTCATCGAGCTGGCCGACGGCTCCTCCGCGCTGGCCATGCTGCTGCGCCGTCCCCCGGCCTCCCACGGTGGCCTGACCGACATCACCGAGCACGGCAGCTGGGAGGCGTACCAGCGGGTGCGGGCGGCGGCGTGAGGTACTCGGTGGTCAACTGCTCGATCCTCTTCACCGAGCTGCCGTTGCTGGAGCGCCCGTCGGCGGCCAAAGCGGCGGGGTTCGACGCGGTCGAGTTCTGGTGGCCGTGGCCGGGCGTGCCCGTCCCGTCCGAGGGCGAGCTGGACGCGTTCTGCCAGTCCCTGGAGGACGCGCGCGTCCTCCTGACCGGCCTCAACTTCTACGCGGGCGACATGCCGGCGGGGGAGCGCGGCGTGCTGTCCGACCCGGCGCGGGCGGCGGAGTTCCGCGCCGGCGCCGAGGTGCTGGCGCGCGTCGCGGAACGGACCGGGGCCAGGGCGTTCAACGCCCTGTACGGGCAGCGGGTCCAGGGCGTCGCGGCGGCCGAGCAGGATCGTGTGGCCGCCCGGAACCTGGCCTTCGCCGCCCGGCGGGTCGGCGCCTTCGGCGGCGTCGTCCTGATCGAGCCGCTCGCCCGCGGGCTCAACGGCGCCTACCCGCTGGAGACCGCCGCCGACGCCCTCGCGGTGATCGAGCGGGTGCGCGCCGAGAGCGGGGCGCGCAACCTGCGGCTCCTGCTCGACACCTTCCACCTGGCCGCCAACGGCGAGGACCCGGCCGCGGTCGCGCGCGAGCACGCCGGGGAGATCGGGCACGTGCAGATCGCCGACGCCCCCGGCCGCGACCGCCCCGGCACCGGCGAGATCGACTTCGCGGCGCTGGACCGGGCCCTCACCGAGACCGGCTACGCCGGGCTCGTCGCCCTGGAGTACCGGCCCCAGGGCCCCACCGACCTCACCTGGACGGAGAACCACCCCTCATGAGCACGATCGCGTTCATCGGCCTCGGCGTCATGGGCGGCCCCATGGCCGCCCACCTGGCCACGGCGGGCCACCGGGTCACCGGCTACGACGTCGTCCCGGCCGGGGCCGACCGGCTGGTCGCGGCGGGCGGAACGGCGGCGGCGAGCCTCGCCGAGGCCGTCACGGAGGCCGAGGTCGTCCTCACCATGCTCCCGCAGGACGAGCACGTCGAGGCCGTCGTGTTCGGCGACGAGGCGACCGGCGGCGTGCTGCGGCATGCCCGGCCCGGCGCGCTCCTCGTCGACTTCTCCACCATCAGGCCCGAGACCTCGGTCAGGATCGCCGAGGCCGGGCGCGAGCACGGCCTGCGGGTGCTGGACGCCCCGGTCAGCGGCGGCGAGCGCGGCGCCGTGGACGCGGTGCTGTCGATCATGGTCGGCGGGGCCGAGGAGGACGTCGCGGCCGCCCGGCCGATCTTCGAGACCGTCGGATCGACCTACGCCCGCGTGGGCGGCAACGGCGCCGGGCAGTACGTCAAGGCGGCCAACCAGCTCATCGTCGGCGGCACCTACGCGCTGGTCGCCGAGGCGATCGTGCTGATGGAGGCCGCGGGCGTGGACGCCGCCGCGGGGCTCGACGTCATCGCGGGCGGGCTGGCGGCCAGCCGGATCCTCGACCTCAAGCGCGCCTCGATGCTGGCCCGCGAGTTCGCACCGGGCTTCCGCATCGACCTGCACCACAAGGACATGGGCATCGCCACCGCCGCCGCCCGGTCGGCCGAGGTCTCGCTCCCGATGACCGCGCTGGTCGCCCAGCTCATCGCCGCCGCCCGTGCCAAGGGCCACGGCGCCCTCGACCACTCCGCGCTGCTGAAGATCGTCGAGGATCTCTCCGGCCGGGCGTCCGCCGCGTGAACGGTGGGCAGGTGGTCATCGCCCCGGACAAGTTCAAGGGCTCGCTCACCGCCGCCGAGGTCGCCGCCCATGTCGCGGCCGGGCTGCGCCGCGTCCGTCCCGACGTCCCGCTGGTCGCCCTGCCGGTGGCCGACGGCGGCGACGGGACGGTCGACGCGGCCGTGGCGTGCGGGTTCGCACGGCTGCGGACCGCCGTCACCGGCCCGGCGGGGGAGCGGGTCGTCGCGGCCTACGCCGTCCGGGACGACACGGCCGTGGTCGAGCTGGCCGAGGCGTCCGGGCTGCGGCTGCTGCGGGACGACCCGACACCGCTGACCGCGTCCAGCCACGGCACCGGCGAGCTCATCGACGCCGCGATCGGCGGCGGCGCGACCCGGATCGTCCTCGGCCTGGGCGGCAGCGCCTGCACCGACGGCGGCACGGGCATCGCCGCCGCGCTCGGCGCGCGGTTCCTCGACGCCGAGGGACGCCCGCTCCCGCCCGGCGGCGCCGCGCTGCGGCGGCTGCACTCCCTCGACGTGCGCGCCCTGCGCGAACGCCTGGCGGGCGTGACCGTCGTGGTGGCGAGCGACGTCGACAGCCCGCTGCTCGGCCGCGACGGCGCGGCGGCCGTCTTCGGCCCCCAGAAGGGCGCGAGCCCGTCGCAGGTCAGGACGCTGGAACGCGGGCTGGCCCGGCTGGACGCCGTCGTCCGCCGCGACCTCGGCGTCCACGCGGCCGGGCTGCGCGGCGCCGGAGCGGCCGGGGGAGCCGGTTACGGGGCCCTGGTCTTCCTGAAGGCCACCATCCGTCCGGGCATCGCGTACCTGCTCGACCTGCTCGGGTTCCCCGACCGGGTGGCGGGCGCCCGGCTGGTGATCACCGGCGAGGGGTCCCTGGACCGCCAGTCGCTGCGCGGCAAGGCCCCGATCGGCGTGGCCCGTGCGGCGGCTCGCGCGGACGTGCCCGCCGTCGCGGTCTCGGGCCGCCGCGCCCTCACCGGCGAGCAACTGCGCAAGGCCCGCCTCCAGGCCGCCTACGCCCTCACCGACCTCGAACCCGACCCGGCCAAGTGCATGACCCACGCCGGTCCCCTCCTCGAACGGCTGGCCGAGCGGCTGGCACGGACCTGGCTCGACGAACGGAGTGCCCATGCCTGATCTCGCGGTGCGGACGCTGGGCGGGTCGGTGATCGCCGCCAGCGACGAGTCGTTCGCGGTGAAGGAGAATCTGATCAACCCGTGGGAGCCGGGGTTCACCGCGCACTCGTTCGGGGCCAAGGGGCAGGAGTACGACGGGTGGGAGACCGCCCGCCGCCGCGACGGTGGTCATGACTGGGCGATCGTGCGCCTCGGGCTGCCCGGGGTGATCGATCGGGTCGTGATCGACACGGCCTGGTTCAAGGGCAACTACCCCCCGCACGCCTCCGTGGAAGCCTGCGCGGCCGACGCGGACCCCACCGACGACACCGAATGGGTGGAGGTCGTGCCGCGCAGCCCGCTCAAGGGCGATTCCACGCACGAATTCGAGATCGCGGCCGAGCGTCGTTTCACTCACGTGCGGCTGACCATGTTCCCCGATGGCGGGATCGCGCGGTTGCGGGTGCATGGGCGGGTGGTGCCCGACCCGGCGCTGCTCAGCGGTCTGACCGTCGATGTGGCGGCGCTGGAACACGGCGCCCGCGTGGTGGCCTGCTCTGATGAGTTCTACTCCAGCCCCGAGCACATGCTGCACCCCGGCCACGCCCGCAACCAGGCCGAAGGCTGGGAGACCGCACGCCGCCGCGACGGCGGCCACGACTGGGCCGTCATCGCCCTGGCCGCCCAGGCCACCCTCGCCCTGGCCGAGATCGACACCACCCACCTCAAATTCAACGCCCCCGCCGCCATCACCCTGTCCGGCGCCACCGACCCCCAAGGCCCCTGGCACACCCTGCTGCCCCGCACCCCCATCCGCCCCGACCACCGCCACCGCATCCGCCTGGACACCACCCGCCCCATCACCCACGCCCGCCTCGACATCCACCCCGACGGCGGAATCGCCCGCCTCCGCCTCCTCGGACACCTGACCCCCGACGGCGAGCGGACGCTCGCCGCCCGCTACGCAAGGAGCGCGACATGACCCGGATGACCGCCGCCCGCGCCGCCGTGGAGATCCTCAAGCTCGAAGGGATCACCCACGCGTTCGGCGTCCCGGGTGCCGCGATCAACCCCTTCTACGCGGCGCTGCGGGAGGCCGGCGGGATCGAGCACACGCTCGCGCGGCACGTCGAGGGCGCCTCGCACATGGCCGAGGGCTACACCCGCGCCGCCCCCGGCAACATCGGGGTCTGCGTGGGCACGTCCGGTCCCGCCGGGACGGACATGATCACCGGGTTGTACTCGGCCATCGGCGACTCGATCCCGATCCTGTGCGTCACGGGCCAGGCCCCCCGGGCGCGGCTGCACAAGGAGGACTTCCAGGCCGTCGACATCGCCTCGATCGCCGCCCCGGTCACCAAGATGGCGGTGACCGTGCTGGAGCCCGCGCAGGTGCCGGGGGTGCTCCAGCAGGCGTTCCACCTGATGCGGTCGGGACGTCCCGGCCCCGTGCTGGTGGACCTCCCGCTCGACGTGCAGCTCGCCGAGATCGAGTTCGACGCCGGGACCTACGCGCCGCTGCCGGTGTACCGGCCCGCCGCCACCCGCGCGCAGGTCGACCGGGCGATGGCGATGCTGAACGCGGCCGAGCGCCCGCTGATCGTCGCCGGGGGCGGCGTCGTGAACGCCGACGCCTGCGCGCCGCTGCGCGAGTTCGCCGAGATCACCGGCGTGCCCGTCGTCCCGACGCTGATGGGCTGGGGCGCGATCCCCGACGACCACGACCTCAACGCGGGAATGGTCGGGCTCCAGACCTCGCACCGCTACGGCAACGCCACGTTCCTGGAGTCGGACTTCGTCCTGGGCATCGGCAACCGGTGGGCCAACCGCCACACCGGCGGCCTGGACGTCTACACGCGCGGGCGCACGTTCGTGCACGTGGACGTGGAGCCCACCCAGATCGGCCGGGTCTTCGCGCCCGACTACGGCATCGCCTCCGACGCCGGGCTGGCGCTGGAGCTCTTCGTCCAGGCGGCCCGCGAGCTGCGCGACGCGGGCGAGCTGCCCGACCGGACGGACTGGGCCGCGTCGGCGCAGCGGCGCCGGGCCACGCTCCAGCGGCGCACCCACTTCGACGACGTGCCGATCAAGCCGCAGCGCGTCTACGAGGAGATGAACCGGGCGTTCGGGCCCGACACCCGCTACGTCACCACGATCGGCCTCTCCCAGATCGCGGGGGCCCAGCTGCTGCACGTCTACCGTCCGCGCCACTGGATCAACTGCGGCCAGGCGGGGCCGCTCGGCTGGACGATCCCGGCCGCGCTCGGCGTCGCGGTCGCCGAACCCGGCGCCCCGGTGGTGGCGCTCTCGGGCGACTACGACTTCCAGTTCATGATCGAGGAGCTGGCGGCCGGGGCGCAGCACAACATCCCCTACATCCACGTGCTGGTGAACAACTCCTACCTGGGCCTCATCCGCCAGGCCCAGCGGACGTTCGACATGGACTACCAGGTGCGGCTGTCGTTCGAGAACGTCAACGCGCCCGAGCTCGGCGGCTACGGCGTCGACCATGTCAGGGTCGCCGAGGGCCTGGGCTGCAAGGCGATCCGGGTGACCGAGCCGGACGGCCTGCTCCCCGCCTTCGAGGAGGCGAAGAAGCTGGCCGAGGAGTACCGCGTGCCGGTCGTCGTCGAGGCCGTCCTGGAACGCGTCACCGACATCGCGATGGGCGCCCGGGACATCGACGCCGTGGTGGAGTTCGAGGAGGTCGCCACCGAGGCCGCCCACGCCCCCACCGCCGTCCGGCGTCTGGTGTGAGGGCGCGGGCGGGACGCCTCGCCTAGGCGATGTACTCGCGCAGGTGCCGGGCCGTCAGCGTGGTGCCGTCGGCGACCAGCTCGGCCGGGGTGCCCTCGAAGACGATCTGCCCGCCGTCGTGCCCGGCGCCCGGCCCGAGGTCGATGATCCAGTCGGCATGGGCCATCACGGCCTGGTGGTGCTCGATCACGATGACCGTGTTGCCGTCGTCGACCAGCCGGTCCAGCAGCCCGAGCAGCTGGTCGACGTCGGCCAGGTGCAGGCCGGTGGTCGGCTCGTCCAGGACGTAGGTCGTGCCGTTCCTGGCCATGTGGATCGCCAGCTTCAGCCGCTGCCGCTCACCGCCCGACAGCGTTGTGAGCGGCTGGCCGAGGCCGAGGTAGCCGAGCCCGACGGCGACCAGCCGCTCCAGGATCGTGCGGGCCTGGCCCGAGGTGAAGAACGCCCCGGCCTCGGCCACCGACATCTCCAGGACCTCGCCGATGTTCTTGCCGCGCAGCCGGTAGGCCAGCACCTCGGGCTTGAACCTGCGGCCCTCGCACGCCTCGCAGACCGAGGCGACCTCGGCCATCATCGCCAGGTCGGTGTAGATCAGCCCGATCCCCTTGCAGGCCGGGCAGGCGCCCTCGGAGTTGGCGCTGAACAATCCCGGCTTGACCCCGTTGGCCTTGGCGAACGCCGTCCTGACCGGGTCGAGCAGCCCGGTGTAGGTCGCCGGGTTGCTGCGGCGCGAGCCGCGGATCGCCGACTGGTCGGCCACGATCACGCCGTCCCGTCCCGGCAGCGAGCCGTGGATCAGCGAGCTCTTGCCCGACCCCGCCACCCCGGTCACGACCGTGAGGACGCCGAGCGGGATGTCGACGTTCACGTCCCGCAGGTTGTGCCGCGAGGCGTCCTTGATGGGCAGGACGCCCGTCGGCCGCCTGACCTTCTCGCGCAGCGTCACCCGGTGGTCGAGGTAGCGGCCGGTCAGGGTCCCCGACGAGCGCAGCCCCGCCAGGTCGCCCGCATAGCACAGCCGCCCGCCCTCGGCGCCCGCGCCGGGCCCGAGGTCGACCACGTGGTCGGCGATCGCGATCGTCTCGGGCTTGTGCTCGACGACCAGCACCGTGTTGCCCTTGTCGCACAGCTGGACCAGCAGCCCGTTCATCCGCTCGATGTCGTGCGGGTGCAGGCCCACCGTGGGCTCGTCGAAGACGTAGGTCACGTCGGTCAGGCTCGACCCCAGATGCCGGACCATCCGGACGCGCTGCGACTCGCCGCCCGACAGCGTGCCCGACTCGCGGTCGAGGCTGAGATAGCCCAGGCCGATCTCGACCAGCGAGTCGAGCGTCCCGCCGAGCGTCTCCAGGACGGGCCCGACGCCGTCGGCGTCGATGCCGCGGACGAACCCGGCCAGCTCGTCGATCTGCATGGACGCGCACTCGGCGATCGTCCGGCCGTTGATCTTCGCCGACCGCGCGGCCTCGTTCAGCCGGGTACCGCCGCAGGCGGGGCATCCGGCCATCACCACGGCCCGGTCGGCGAACTCGCGCGCCGAGCGCTGCATCGACTCGCGGTCCTTGGCCAGGTAGAGCCGTCGGACCTTGGTGACCAGGCCCTCCACGGTCAGGTTGTTCGAGCCGACCTTGGCCTTGGTGGCCGGCATGTGGAGGAAGTCGTGCCAGACGTCCGCCGGGAAGTCCGCCAGCCGCAGGTCGGGGTCGAACAGCCCCGAGCGGGCCATCAGCTGCCAGTACCAGGTGTCCACGCCGAAGCCCGGCACCGTGATCGCGCCCTCGTTGAGAGTCAGCTCGCGGTCGACGAGCTGATCGACGTCGATCTGGGAGACCCGGCCGAGCCCCTCGCACTCGGGGCACATGCCCTCGGCGTTGTTGAAGCCGAACGCGAAAGGCGGCCCCACGAACGGCTCCCCGATCCGGCTGAACAGGATGCGCAGCAGCGTGTGCGCGTCGGTGGCCGTGCCCACGGTCGAGCGGGCGTTGGCGCCCATCCGCTCCTGGTCGACGATGATGGCCGCGCTCAGGTTGCGCAGCCCGTCGACGTCCGGCCGCGCCTGGCTCGGCATGAAACCCTGGACGAACGCCGTGTAGGTCTCGTTGATCAGCCGCCGCGACTCGGCGGCGATGGTGTCGAAGACCAGCGACGACTTGCCGGAGCCCGAGACCCCCGTGAAGACCGTCAGCCTCCGCTTGGGGATGTCGAGCGAGATCCCCGTCAGATTGTTCTCCCGAGCGCCCCGGACCTGGATGAGGTCGTGACCGTCCGCGGCGCGCGCGCCGTTCCCCTGATTTCCCTCGTTCACACCCATGGGTTCAAGTTTGTCATTGAACTGCCTACTTGATACTTTTCCGCGATTTCCCCAGTAAATTGAGTGCCGAAGGGCTTCCAACCCTCAACTCACCACGTAAGGGGGTGCGATGCGCGGGGAGGACGAGCGGTTGCGTCCGGTCGATCTGGCCCGGCTGGCGGGCGCCTCGACCCAGCAGATCCGCAACTACGTCGATCTCGGCGTCCTGCCCCCGGCCGAGCGGACGTCCTCGGGCTACCGCGTGCTCCACGGCGGGCATCGCCGCGCGCTGACGACCTACCTCGCGCTCGTCGAGGGGTTCGGGACGCAGACCGCGCGCTCGATCCTGATGGCCGTCCACGCCGGTGACGTCACCCGGGCGCTGGCCATCGTGGACGAGTCCCACGCCGAACTCCACGAGCGCCGCCTGTCCCTCCAGGCGGCGGGCGAGGCGCTGGAGGCGGTCGCCGCGCAGGACGTCCCGTCGCCGTCCCGTTCCCCGCTGCGCATCGGCGAGGTGGCCGCCCACCTGGGCGTCCGCACCTCCGCCCTGCGCGTCTGGGAGGCCGAGGGCCTCCTGAAACCCAAGCGCGAGCGCGTCACGGGCTACCGCGCCTTCGGGCCGTCCGACGTCCGCGACGCCCGCATGATCAACATGCTCCGCCAGGGCCGCTACCCCCTGGCCCAGATCCGCCCCCTCATCGACGGCCTCCGCGAGACCGGCGGCAGCGCCGCCCTCCGCACCGCCGTCGCCGACCGCCGCGCGGCCCTCACCGGCCAAGCCCGCGCCATGCTCAAGGGCGCCGCCCACCTCCACACCTACCTCTCCGAAGACATCGACGGCTCCTAGGTCCTCGCCTTCGGCACGCACGCGGGGGCATCGCCCAACCGGTGAAGCGAGCCGAAGGCGAGCTTCACCGGTGATACTGGGACGCGTGACGACGCGGGGGCGAAAGCAGTTCTTGACGCGCCAGACGGTGGTGGCGGCGGCGCGGCGCGTGGCCGAGGCCGAGGGCATCGACGGGCTGACGATCCGGCGGGTGGCCACCGAGCTGGGGTCGACGCCGATGGCGCTGTACCGGCACGTCAAGGACAAGCGCGAGCTGGTGCTGGCGTTGCTGGACGACGTCGCCGAGGGGCTGCCCGCACCGCCGGAGGACGGCGAGCCCGCGGAGCGGATCGTGGCCATGTTCGCCTCGGTCGACGCCTACCTCGCCGACCACCTGTGGGTCGTGGACATCCTGCGGCAGGGCGAGTACTTCGCGCCGAGGGCGGGGGCGCTGTTCGTCTGGGCCCTGGACCGGTTCGCCGAGCTGGGGCTCGACGACGCGGCGGGCGCCGAGGCCTACCGGAGCATGTGGTGGTTCGTGCTCGGGCACCTGTCCTACCTTCCGTCGCTGGAGCCCGAGCGGCGCGCGAGCCAGGCGGACCTGATGGTGATCACCGCCGAGCGGACGGGCACCGACCCGGCCCGCCTGCTGCGGCTGATGCACGGCTTCGACCATCGGCGGGCCTTCGAGGCCGGGCTGCGCGCGCTGGTGGACGCGCTCACCGCGCGCTGATCCCACTTTCGACGATCAATGTCTTTAGGTTTGCCTAACTTCTGTGTACTTTGTACACATGCTCGCCTCCTCCGTCCGGGCGCCCGCCTCCTCCGCCGGGCACACCCTCCTGACCGTCAGCCTCGCCGCCGTCCTGCTCACGCTGGACATGACGATCGTCAACGTGGCGCTCCCCGAGATCGCCGGGGAGTTCTCCGCCCGGCTCGACGGGCTGCAATGGGTTGTCAACGGCTATCCGCTGGCCTTCGCCGCGCTCCTGCTCACCGCCGGATCGATCTCCGACCGGATCGGGCGGCGCACCATCTTCGCCGTGGGCACGGTCGTGTTCACCCTCGCCTCGGCGGCCTGCGGTCTGGCCTGGAACCCGGCCTCGCTGACGGTGTTCAGGCTCGTCCAAGGGGCCGGGGGAGCGCTGATCATGGCCACCGCGCTGGCGCTCATCGCGGGCGCCTACCCGGCCGGCGCGGCGCGGCAGAAGGCCATCGGGATCTTCTCCGCGCTGGGCGGCGCCGCCGCCGGACTGGGCCCGCTGGTCGGCGGGGCCGCCGTCGACCTGCTGGGCTGGCGCTGGATCTTCTGGATCAACCTGCCCGTCGGCGCGCTGGTGCTCGCCGGGGCGCTGCGGCTGCGCGAGCCCGAGGGCCGCGAGCGGCTCGGCGGCGGCCTCGACCTCGCGGGCGTCGCGCTCGCCGTGGCGATGCTGTTCAGCCTCAACTACGGCCTGCTGACCGGCCCGGCGGACGGCTGGACGTCACCGCTCGTCGTGACCACGCTGGTCGCGGGCGTGGTGCTGCTCGGGGCGTTCCTGTGGGTGGAGCACGGCCGCCGCGACGCCATGCTCGACCTCGCCCTGTTCCGCGTCCGGACGTTCAGCGGCGCGATCCTGCTGACCTTCGCCGCCCGCGTCACCAGCTTCGGGTTCCTGCCGTTCCTGATCCTCTGGCTCCAGGGCATGCTCGGGTTCTCGGCGTGGGAGACCGGCGTGCGGCTGCTGGCGATGACGCTGCCGATCCTGGTGGTCGCGCCGCTGACCGCGCCGCTCCAGCGCCGGTTCCCCGTCTCGGGGATCATGGCGTCGGGCTTCGCGCTCATCGCGGTGGCGTTCCTGCTGATGGCGCGGGTCGGGCCCGGCAGTTCGTGGACGGTCGCCCTGCCCGGCCTGCTGCTGCTGGGCATCGGCGGCGCGCTGTGCTTCCCGCCGCTGATGGGCCTGGCGGTGGGCGTGGTCCCGCCCGAGCGCGCGGGCATGGCCTCGGGGCTGAGCAACACCTTCTTCCCGCTCGGCACGGCCGCCGGGGTGGCGGGCTTCGGGGCCCTGTTCAGCGGCCGGATCGGCGCCGAGCTCTCCGACGCGCGGCTGGCCGCGCACGGGCTGGACGCCGCGGCGGCCGACCGGGCGCGCACCGCCGTGACGGCCGGGCGGTTCGACGCGCTGCCGTCCGATCCGGTCCGCGACCTGGCCAGGACGGCCTTCACCGAGACGCTCGCCCAGACGTGCCTGGTGGCGGCCGTCGCGGCGCTCGCCGCCGTCCTGGCCGCCCTGTTCCTGATCCGCGCCCGCGACCTGCACAAGGACGCCTGAGCCGGGGCGCGCGCTTGACGGAAGAAGAGAATCGGGATTCACTTCTTCAATGACGGAACACCCCGGAACGCGTCCCGCCGCCTGGCGGGACGACCTGGCCGACGGCCCCCTGTTCGCGGGGCGTCCCCGGCCCGCCGACCAGGCCGCCTACCCGACGCTGACCTACGAGGTCACCGGGCGGATCGCGCGCATCACCTTCGACCGCCCCGAACGCGGGAACGCCATCACCGCCGACACCCCGCTCGACCTGGCGCACGCGGTCGAGCGGGCCGACCTCGACCCGCGCGTGCACGTGATCGTGGTCGCGGGACGGGGCAAGGGCTTCTGTGGCGGCTACGACCTGTCGATCTTCGCCGAGAGCGGTACCGCCGACGGCCCGGACGGTGCCGAGGGCACCGTGCTCGACCCGGTCGCGCAGGCCCGCAACCACGACCCGTCCGGCCAGTGGGACCCGATGGTCGACTACGCGATGATGAGCCGCTTCAACCGGGGGTTCTCCAGCCTCCTGCACGCGAACAAGCCGACGGTGGCCAAGCTGCACGGGTTCGCGGTCGCGGGCGGCTCGGACATCGCGCTGTTCGCCGACCAGATAATCTGCGCCGACGACACCAAGATCGGCTACCCGCCCACCCGGGTCTGGGGCGTCCCGGCCGCCGGGATGTGGGCGCACCGGCTCGGCGACCAGCGGGCCAAGCGGCTGCTGTTCACCGGCGACTGCCTGACCGGAGCCCAGGCCGCCGAATGGGGCCTGGCGGTGGAGGCCCCGCCGCCCGACCGGCTCGACGAGCGCACCGAGGACCTGCTGGAACGCATCGCCCGCGTCCCGATCAACCAGCTCGTCATGACCAAGCTCGCGCTCAACAGCGCGCTGCTCGCCCAGGGCGTGGCCAACTCCGGCATGATCGGCACTGTGTTCGACGGCGTCTCGCGCCACACCCGCGAGGGCTACGCGTTCCAGAGCCGCGCGGCCGAGGCCGGTTTCCGCGAGGCCGTCCGCGAGCGCGA
Source organism: Spirillospora sp. CA-294931 (assembly GCF_050946795.1). Taxonomy (GTDB): domain Bacteria; phylum Actinomycetota; class Actinomycetes; order Streptosporangiales; family Streptosporangiaceae; genus Spirillospora. Next base: position 5,530,595 of record NZ_CP192006.1, on the reverse strand, counting down.
CGAGCCCTTCGGCGACCACAAGAGGAAGGGAGGCGGCGTTGCCCGCTGACACCGTCCGGGTCACCAGACAGGGCCCGGTCACGACCATCTCGCTGAACCGCCCCGAGGTCCGCAACGCGGTGGACGGGGCCACCGCCGAGCGCCTCGCGGACGCCTTCCGCGCGTTCGACGCCGACCCCGAAGCCTCGGTCGCCGTCCTGCACGGCGAGGGCGGGACGTTCTGCGCGGGCGCCGACCTCAAGGCCATCGCCACGGGCGGCGCGAACCGGGTGGCCATCGACGGCGACGGCCCGATGGGCCCCACCCGCATGCGGCTCGGCAAGCCCGTCATCGCCGCCATCAGCGGGCACGCCGTCGCGGGCGGCCTCGAACTCGCGCTCTGGGCCGACCTGCGCGTGGCCGAGGACGACGCCGTCCTCGGCGTCTTCTGCCGCCGCTGGGGCGTCCCGCTGATCGACGGGGGCACCGTCCGGCTGCCGCGCCTGATCGGCACGAGCGCCGCGATGGACCTGATCCTCACCGGACGCCCCGTCGGGGCCGAGGAGGCCCTGCGTATCGGCCTGGTCAACCGCAGGGTCCCCACGGGGACCGCCCTGGAGCACGCGCGGGCGCTGGCCCTGGAGATCGCCGGCTTCCCGCAGGAGTGCCTGCGCCGCGACCGCCTCTCGGTCCTGGACCAGGAGGGCCTCACCGAGGACCAGGCCATGCTGAACGAGCTGCGCCACGGCGCCCGCTCCCTGGCCGCCGACACCCTCGCCGGCGCCCGCAGGTTCGCCGCGGGCGCCGGACGGCACGGCTCCTTCACCGACCCCGAGTAGACGGAGGGTCACCAGGCGCCGAGGATGGCCCCGGCGATCGTGAACACCACCGTGTGGAACGCGGTGTCGATGGCGATCAGCCGGGGCGGGCGTCCCTCGAAGGCCATCGAGCTGAGCAGCGCCCCGCCCGCCACCGCCAGCCCGGCCAGCATCCCGGCCAGGGCCCCGGTGGCCAGCCCGGCGTCCCGCCCGAGCAGCAGCGCCAGCACGAAGGCGCCCGCCAGCGAGGTCGCGAAGGCCAGGACGAACAGGGCGGGCAGCGGACGGCGCCGCATCTGCTCGGCGGTGAGGCCGACGTCCTTCGACCACGGCTTGCCGAACGCGATCGGCGAGTGCCAGAACCCGGCCAGGGGCAGGCGGACGACGGCCGCGGCGCCCACGGCCAGGTAGTTGACGTCGCCCAGGCTGGTCAGAGCGCTCATGGGGTGTGCTCCTTGCGGACGTGCATGCCGGTCATGCGGACGGTGGTGCCGAGGGGCCGGAGCCGGTCGGCCAGCTCCTTGTGCGGGGCGGAGTCGGCGAAGCGGGTGAAGGACTCCTCGGCGTCCCAGTCGCTCACGATGTGGTAGGTGTCCGGCTTGGCGGCGTCGCGGCACAGCGACTGGGCGAGGTTGGCCGGGTCCTCGGCCGCCGCGCCGGCCATCGCCTCCCAGACCCGCTCGAACTCCTCCGCGCGGCCCTCGTGCACGTCGATCTCCAGCAGCACGCGGTAGGCCGCGGACGGTGCCGGGTCCGACCAGGAGTAGAACTCCTCGGCCTGGGCCTCGCGCATGCTGGGACGCTCGGCGTCGAACGGCGTGAGCAGCTTGGCCAGCTTCTGGTCGATCTCGCGGAAGAGGGGGTCTTCGCGCGCGGCGTAGAGGTTGTCCTGGAAGTAGCGGTTGCCCTCGACGAGGTGGAAGTAGAGGCCGTTGTAGTGCAGCAGCGAGCGGCGGCCGACGCCGAGGCGTCCGGGCAGGGGGGTGCGGTCGTGTTCGCGGAAGATCCGGGCGACCGCGGCGCGGTCGGCCGCGTCGATGCGGCGGACCATGAGCGCCCGGTGCGTGAGTCGTGCGGACATGGGGTCTCTCCTTGGGGAAGTCGGTGTCACCAGGTGATCGGGAGCGAGCGCAGTCCCTTGCCGAGGGATTCCTGCTCCCATTCCAGCTCCGGCGCCGGGCGCGCCAGCCGCATGCCGGGCACCGCCTCGAGCAGCGCCGTGATCGCGATCGCCAGCTCGGCCCTGGCCAGCTGCGCGCCCAGGCAGCGGTGGGTTCCGTGCCCGAAGGCCAGATGGCCGCGCGGCCGCCGGTCGATGTCGAGGGTGTCGGGGTCGGCGAACACCGAAGCGTCGCGGTTGGCCGAGTCGATCGCCGCGATCACGGTGTCACCGGCCTCGATGAGGACGTCGCCGATCTTGACGTCCTCCAGCGCCACGCGCGGGAAGCCGCCCACCGCGATCAGCGAGGTGTAGCGCAGGAACTCCTCCACCGTCTCGGGGATCATCGCGGGCTCGGCGCGCAGCCGCTCGATGATCTCGGGGTGGGTCAGCAGCAGGTAGGCGGTGGCCGCCAGCTGGTTGGCCATCGAGTCGTGCCCGGCGACCAGGACCGCCATCACCAGCAGGATCGCCTGGTGCGGCGCCGCCGCCTCGGCGTCCACGGCCTCGATGAGGGCCGAGACCAGGTCGTCGGCGGGGTCCTGGCGGCGGGTCTCGATGAACCGGGCCACGTACCCGGCCAGCCGCCCGCGGATCTCGCCGACCTCCCGGCCTTCGCCCGCCGTCGACAGCAGCGCGTGCGACCACGCGATGAACTGGCCGGTGTCGGCCTCGGGGACGCCCAGCAGCCGGCACAGCACGGTCATCGACAGGGGCTGCGCGAAGCCCGTCACCAGGTCGGCGGGCGAGCCCCGCTCGACCAGATCGGCGAGCAGGCCCCGGGCGACCGCGTCGATCTCCGGCTTGAGGTTCTCCACGCGCCGCGCCGTGAACGCCTTGTTCACCAGCGCGCGCACCTGGGTGTGCTCGGGCGGGTCAAGCGCGAACAGGGAACCCGCGGGCGGGTTGATGCCCGCGAAGTCGCCGCCGGGGTCGTCGATGGACGCGGCCCGGCTGAGCCGCTGGTCGGTGAACACCCGGCGGGCGTCCTCGTGCCGGGTGACCAGCCAGGCCTGGTGGCCGCTCGGCAGCCGGACCCGGGTGATCGGGCGTTCCTCGCGCAGCTCGGCGTACTCGGGCGCCGGGTCCACACCGTCGCGCTTCCCGAACGGGAACACGGGGCAACGGTCGATCTCGGTCATGGTCGTCCTCCGGGGATGAGCTCGGACAGCAGGGCCGTGTCGTGGGTGGCCGCCACGAAACGGGGGTGGCGGAGCAGGTCGCGCAGGAACGCCAGGTTGGTGCGCACGCCCGGTCCCTCGATCCGGCACTCGGCCAGCGCCCGCTCCATGCGGGCGATGGCGCCGGGCCGGTCGGGCGCCCAGACCACGACCTTGGCCAGCAGCGGGTCGTACTCGGCCGGGACGACCGAGCCCGGGGCGATGTGGCCGTCGACGCGGACGAACGGCCCCGACGGCAGCACGACCTCCGTCAGCCGTCCGGGCGACGGACGGAAGTCCCGGTCGGGGTCCTCGGCGTTGATCCGGCACTCGATCGAGCAGCCGCGGGTGGACGGATCCGAGGGGACGGGCCCCACGGGAAGGCCGGAGGCCACCCGAAGCTGCTCCTGGACGAGGTCGACCCCGGTGACCATCTCGGTGACGGGATGCTCGACCTGGATGCGGCAGTTGGCCTCGATGAACCAGTAGCGGCCGTCGGGCTCGACCAGGAACTCGAACGTCCCGGCGCCGTGGTAGCCCAGGCGCCGCGCGCACCGCACCGCGTCCTCGGCCATGCGGTCGAGCAGATCGCCGGGCAGGCCCGGCGCGGGGGCCTCCTCGACGATCTTCTGGTTGCGGCGCTGGAGCGAGCAGTCGCGGCTGCCCAGATGGACGACGGTCCCGTGCAGGTCGCCCATGATCTGGATCTCGACATGCCGCGCCCCGCCGATGAACCGCTCGACGAACACGCGCTCGTCGTTGAACAGCGCCGCGGCGGCCGCGCGCACCCGGGTGAAGACCTCCTCCAGATCGTCGGGGGAGCGGACGACCTCCATGCCGCGTCCGCCGCCTCCGGCCGCCGCCTTGAGGATCAGCGGGTAGCCGATGAGGCCGGCCTGCGCGCGGGCGTCCTCGGCCGAGGACACCGGCTCCTCCGACCCCGGCGCCACCGGGAGCCCGGCCGAGGCGGCGAACCGCCGGGCGCTGATCTTGTCGCCCAGCAGCCGTAGGGCCTCGGTGTCGGGGCCCACGAACGTCAGGCCCTCGGCGCGGCACGCCTCGGCGAAGTCCGCGTCCTCCGACAGCAGGCCGTAGCCGGGGTGCACCGTGTCCGCGCCGGTGATCCGCGCGGCCTCCAGCACCGCCGGGACGCTGAGGTAGCTCAGCGCGGCGGGGGCGGGCCCGATCCGCACCGCCGCGTCGGCGGCGGCCACGTGCGGCGAGCCGTCGTCGGCGGAGGAGTGGACCGCCACCGGCGACAGGCCCAGCTCCCGGCACGCGCGGATGACCCGCAGCGCGATCTCGCCTCGGTTGGCGACCAGCACCCGGGTCACCATGCGATCGCCGCCCTCATGCGGAGTCCTCGGTCCGGATCGCCAGCAGCGGCTGGTCGAACTCCACGCCAGCGCCGTCGTCGAGGTGGATCGCCGTGACGGTCCCGGCGACCGGGGCCTCGACCGGGATCATCAGCTTCATCGCCTCGACGATCGCCACCTGCTGTCCGGCCTCGACCCGGTCGCCGACCTCCACGAACGGAGGGGCGGACGGGTCCGGGCGCCGGTAGAAGGTGCCCACGGTCGCGGCGCGGACCTGGTGGCCCTCGTCCCGCGCCACGGGCTCGGCCGGTTCCGGTTCGGGGACGGTCGCGGCGGGAGCCGCCGCGACCGGGGACTCGGGCCATTCGACCTCCAGCCGCACCCCGCCCGCCTCGAGCGCGACTCGTTTGGGCACGGGCCCCGGCGCCGTCGCGAGCAGGTCGAGCAGGGCCGTCCGGACGCTCTCCAGGGCGCCGTCCAGCGGCACCGCGGGAGCCTCGGGGCGCCCGTTGGCGGTCACCGGCATGCCAGGACCCCCTTCTCGTCGAGCAGCGCCGACTGCCGGGCGGCGACCAGCTCGTCCACCGGGAGGCCGTCGAGACCGGCCAGCTCGGCGGCGATGGCGTCGCCCACCGCCCGGGCCGTGGCCGCGCGGTCGTCCGATTCGGGGATCACGCCGTGGACGACCCCGGCGCGCAGCAGCGAGGCCGCGTCCATCCGCAGCGCCGCGGCGGCGGTCGGCGCGGCCGACTCGCTCCGCCACAGGATCGCGGCGCAGCCCTCGCGGCTGATCACCGAGTACACGGCGTTCTCCAGCATCAGCAGCCGGTCGGAGACCGTCAGCGCCAGCGCGCCGCCGCTGCCGCCCTCGCCGGTGATGACCGAGACGATCGGCGCGGGCAGCCGGGCCATCAGCCGCAGGTTGTCGGCGATCGCCCCGGACTGCCCGCCGTTCTCGGCCTCGGCGCCGGGGTCGGCGCCGGGCGTGTCGACCAGGGTGATCACCGGGCAGCGCAGCTTGGCGGCGAGCCGGGCCAGCCGGGCGGCCTTGCGGTAGCCCGACGGCGAGGCCATCCCGAAGTTGCGCTGGGACAGCTCGCGCGCCGTCCGGCCCTTCTGGTGGCCCATGACCACCACGCGGCGGCCCCGGAAACGGGCCAGGCCCCCGACCAGCGCGGGGCAGTCGGACCCGGTCCGGTCGCCGCGCAGCTCCTGGAAGTCGGAGAACAGCAGCGCGATGTGGTCGAGCGTGGTGGTGCGGCCGAGCTCGCGGGCGCGCCGCACCCGGTCCCACGCGTCGGCCTGGCCGAGCGCGTCCGGGTCGCGCACCACCGGGTCGTCCGGGACGGGCCCGCCGCCGCCCTCGGCGTGCGCGGACCGCAGCAGCGCCGCCAGCGTCGGGCGCAGCGACCCGCGCGGGACGACACGGTCGATCAGACCGCGCTCGGCCAGCCACTCGGCCGACTGGAATCCCTCGGGCAGCGGCGCCCGCGTCGTCTGCCGGACGACCCTCGGCCCGGCGAACCCCATCCGCGCCCGGGGCTCGGCCACGATGACGTCGGCCAGCGTCGCCACCGAGGCCGCGACCCCGCCGTAGGTCGGGTCGGTCACCAGCGTCACGGTGAGCAGTCCGGCGTCGTCGAGCCGGGCGAACGCCGCCGAGACCCGCGCCATCTGCCGCAGCGAGAAGATGCCCTCCTGCATCCGGGCGCCGCCGGACGCGGTCACGGTCAGCAGCGGCACCCGCCGCTCCAGCGCCTCGCGCGCGGCGTCGCACAGCCGCTGCCCGGCGGCCATGCCCATGCTGCCGCCGAGGAACGCGAAGTCCATGACGGCCACGACCAGGGGCAGCCCGGCGATCTCGCCCGCCGCGCAGACGACCGCCTCGTCCAGCCCGCTGGAGGCGCGCGCCCGGCGCAGCCGCTCGGGGTAGGGGAGGGTGTCGGTGAACTCCAGCGGGTCGTCCAGCGCGTCCGGGACCCCGGGCAGGCCGACGACGCTGCCCGGGTCCAGGAGCTGCCGCAGCCGCTCCTCGGCGCCGACCCGCAGATGGGCCGAGCAGCCGGGGCAGACCGCCAGCTCGCGCGCCAGCCTGCGCCCGTACTGCGGCCGGGCGCAGGACGGGCACAGCACCCACTCGGGCGCCGCCACGGCCTGGGCGGTCACAGCGAGCCCTCCGCCGGACGGCACTCCAGCACCGTCCAGTGGCCCTCGCCCGGCCGGTTGACCAGCTCGAACCCGCAGGAGGCGAACAGCTCGCGCCACTCGCCGAGCCGCCGCTCGCGGCCGCCGAACAGCACCAGCATGTCCAGGTCGAGGAACTTGGCGTGGTCCCAGGCGTTGCCGCCCGCGACGACCTGTTCGACCACGAACAGGCGGGCCTGCGGACGGTCCCCGATGGCCTTGCGGACGGCGGTCAGGAGCTGCTCGCAGGCGGCGTCCGGCCAGTTGTGCAGGACGGCCTTGAGGATGTAGGCGTCGCAGCCCTCGGGCAGCGGGTCGGACAGGAAGTCACCGCCGATCGGCGTGACCCGCTCGGCGACGCCGTGCTCACCGAACACCACGGCCGCGCCGGACAGGGCGTCGGGCCGCTCGAACAGGACGCCGGTGGCCTCCGGCGCGCGCTTGAGCGCCTCGGCCAGGAAGTGCCCCTGCCCGCCGCCGATGTCGGCGATGCTGCCGAAGCGCTCGGGCCTGACGACCTCCAGATGGCGTTCGGTCTCCCAGCGGCCCAGGCCGGTCATGGTGGCGTCGAAGAAGGCGCCGTCCTCGGGGACCTCCTCGAAGTACCGCCACAGGTCCGAGCCGAGCGTGGGCGTGGTCGCGGGCTCCCCGGTGCGGACGCTGTGGGTCAGCGCGCCGTAGGGACGGGTGACGAACGTCTGCGCGCTGTAGCGCACCAGCGGGAGCAGGCTGTAGGGCCGGTCGGCCCGCATGCCGTCGGCCAGCGGGGTGCTCTCGAACCGCCCGTCGGGCAGCTCGGTCAGGATGCCGACCGACGCCGCGCAGCGCAGCAGCCGGTAGAGCGCGTCCGCGTTCGCCCCGGCCTCCTCGGCCAGGCCGGCGACCTCGCGCGGCCCCTCGGCCACCAGGTCGACGATGCCCAGCTCGGCCAGCGTCGTGACGACGGCCGCCAGGCGCGGCCCGCAGGTCAGGTAGAGCAGCCGCTGGGCGTGCAGGTCGCCGGGCCCGTAGTCGGCACCGCCCCGGGCGCGGCTCTCCAGGACCTTCTTGATGTGGGCCATCTGCTCGGCCGTCGTCCGGTTGAGCCGGTCGACCATGGCCCGCTCGTCGATCCCGGACTCGGGCTTCATCGCGAAGTCCTGGATCCAGCGCATCACCACGCCGGAGGCCTCCTGGTGGTACTCCCAGCGGATGTTCATGTACGCGAACGGGCCGGTCTCGACCCGCTGCGCCGCGACTGTGCGGGTCTCGGGGTCGGGCGTGCGCCGCGACACCCACGACCAGACCTTGCCGTCCTCGTCGGGGTGCGTGGTCAGCCGGAAGGTGACCGAGGACTCGTCCCGCTCCAGGATCTCTGCGGCGGCGTACTCGCTGAACAGCTCGGGCCAGCCCGCCACGTCGTTGGTGTGCTCCCACACCAGCGACATCGGCGCGTTGACGAGGATCTTGTTGTCGGTGTGCCCGGTCATGGTCACGCTCCCTTGGCCAGGACCCCGTTGAGGTACCTGAGAAGTTCGGCCGGTGTGTGCAGCTCGGCGAGCTCGGAGTCGTCGAGCGTGAGGTCGTGCCGGTCGGCCAGCCGCGCGTGCGTCTCCAGCAGCGCGATGGAGTCGTAGCCGAGGTCGGCGAAGGTGCGGTCGTCGATGGCGCCGTCGAGGTCGACGCTCTCCTCCTCGCCCGCGCACTCGCGCAGGGTCGCCACCAGATCGGTCAGGGTGATCTCGGTCGTGTTCACGCTCGGGTCTCCTCGTCCTCGGGGTCGGTCGGGTTCGGGCACGGCCCGGCCAGCACCAGCGCGCTGTTGAAGCCCCCGTCGCCGCGGGCGAGGATCAGCGCGTTGCGCAGCCGGGCGGGACGGGGCCGCCCGGTCACCAGGTCGAGCTGGTACAGCGGGTCGGGGCCGATGTCGGCGGTCGGCGGGATGAGGCCGTCGCGCATCGCCAGCAGGCAGGTGGCGACGTCCACGGCGGCGCCGCCCGCCGACAGCCGTCCGGTCATGGCCTTGGGCGCGGTCACCGGCACGCCGCCCGGGCCGAACAGCGCGGCGATCGCGGCGGCCTCGGCCGCGTCCAGGTCGGGCGAGCCCGCCGCGTCGGCGAACACCACGTCGATGTCGCCGGGCGCCAGGCCCGCGTCGGCGAGGGCCAGCTCGGCGGCCCGCCGCAGCGTGGGCGGGCGTCCGGACCCGGGTGCGGGGTCGAGCGTCGCGGCGTACCCGGCGACGCGCCCGTAGTGGGGCGCCGAGCCGCGCTCGCGCGCCCGGCTCTCGCGCTCCATCACCAGGATGGCGCCGCCCTCGCCGATCACATGGCCGGACGCGTCCGCCGCGAACGGCCGGTAGGCGGTCTCCGGGTCGCCGCCGCGCGACACCCGAGGCCCCGCGAGCTGCGCGGTGACGCCCCAGGAGTTCAGCGCCGACTCGAACCCGCCGGTCAGCACGCCCGCCGCGCCCTTGCGCAGCACCCGCCGCGCCTGGCCGATCGCGTCCAGGCCGCCCGCCTCGCCGCTGACCAGGACGCCGCTCGGCCCGCGCAGCCCGTTGCGGATGGAGATCTGGCCGGTGTTGACGGCGTAGAACCAGGCGAACGACTGGTAGGCGCTGACCTTGTGCGGCCCGGTCGACCACAGCTTGCGCAGCTCGTTCTCGCCGAAGGCGAAGCCGCCCGCCGAGTTGGCCGTGACCACGCCGTAGCCCAGCGACTCCTCGGGAGCGGGCGCGAGCGCCGAATCGGCGATCGCCCAGTCCGCCGCCGCCAGCGCGAGCCGGGTGAGGTGGTCGGTCTGCGGCAGGAGCCGTCCGGGCAGGTGGTCGCGGGGCACGAAGCCCGGGACCTCCCCGGCCAGCCGGACGGGGTATCCGCTCGCGTCGAACCGGGTGATGGGCCCGATCGCGGTGCGTCCGGCCAGGGTCGACGCCCAGTGGTCGACGGCGCCCAGGCCGCTGGGCGAGGCCACGCCCAGCCCGGTGATGACCGCGTGGTCGTCATGGGCCGTCACGGTCACCGCGACCACCTGCCGGGCGCCCCGAGCACCATCGCGCTCTGGAAGCCGCCGAAGCCGCTGCCGACCGACACGACGGTGTCGACCCGCCGCTCGCGCGCGACCAGCGGCACGTAGTCCAGGTCGCACTCCGGGTCGGGGTGGCGCAGGTTCGCGGTCGGCGGCACCAGGTCGTGGTCGACGGTCAGCGCGCTGGCCGCCACCTCGATGGCGCCGATCGCGCCCAGCGAGTGGCCCACGACCGACTTGATCGAGCTCATCGGCACCCGGTAGGCGTGGGCGCCGAGGCTCCGCTTGACGGCGGCGGTCTCGTGCCGGTCGTTCTGCTTGGTGCCCGAGCCGTGCGCGTTGACGTAGTCGATCCCGTCGGCCGGGACGCGGGCCTCGGCCAGCGCCGCGTCGATCGCGGCCGCCATCTCGGCGCCGTCCGCGCGCAGCCCCGTCATGTGGTGGGCGTTGCAGCGCGAGGCGAACCCGAGGATCTCGGCGTGGACGTGCGCGCCCCGGGCACGGGCGGCCTCCAGGTCCTCCAGCACCAGCATCGCGGCGCCCTCCCCGAGCACGAAGCCCGCGCGGGTGGCGTCGAACGGGCGGCACGCGTGCTCGGGGTCGTCGTTGTCGGGCGAGGTGGCCTTGATGGCGTCGAAGCACGCCACCGTGATCGGCGAGATCGGGGCGTCCGAGGCGCCCGCCAGCATGAGGTCGGCGCCGCCCTCCCGGATGACCTCGACCCCGTGCGCGACGGCGTCCAGCCCGGACGTGCAGCCGGTCGACACCACGCAGGCCGGGCCCTCCGCCCCGGCGTCCCAGGCGACCTCGCGGGCCAGCGACGCGGGCACCAGGTAGTCGGGCAGGTGCGGCGAGGCGTAGGCGGGGTCCACCACCGGCAAGGCGCCGCTGTCGCTGACCACGCTGTACTCGCGCTCCAGCGAGGTGGTGCAGCCCACCGCGCTGCCCACGACCACGCCGGTGCGCGCCGGGTCCAGGTCCGCGCGGGTCAGACCGGACGCGGCCAGGGCCTCCCGGGCGGTGACGACGGCGAACTGGGCGGCGCGGTCCATGCGCCGCGTCTCCCGCGGCGTCAGCCCGTGCTCCTCGGGGACGAAGTCGACCTCGGCGACGACCCGCGAGCGGAACCGGCCGGGGTCGAAGGAGGAGATCGTGCGGAAGGTGGGCTTGCCGCCGGTGATGGTGTCCCAGAAGCCCTTGGTCCCCGGGGCGCCCGGCGCCATCACCCCGATGCCGGTGATCGCGACGCGGCGGTTCACGGCGCCTCCCCGACGCTGGGGGGAGCGAGCTCCGCGTGCGCCACGTCCTCGGTCTCCACGTGGCCCATGTCGGGACGCGGCGCGAGGGGACCGAGGAAGAGCACCGCCGTCGCGCGCTCCTGCCCCCGGTTCTCGTAGCGGTGCCGGGCGCCCCGCCGGATCAGCGCCGCCTCGCGCGGGCCGAGCTTGGTCTCGACGCCGTTGACCACCACCACCAGCTCGCCCGCGGTGACGACCACGTGCTCGTCGCTGTAGGGGTGGTAGTGCTCGGTGGCGTGTTCGCCGGGCTCCAGATCGAACAGGGCCATGAAGCCCGCGGTCGTGGTGACCGAGCTCGGGGACAGGAGCACCCGGATGGCGCCCCCGTGCCGGCGGTTCGGCTCCACGTCGTCCGCGGCCACGATGGCGACGTCCAGAGGGATTGTCGAACGGTTCACAGCGTTCTCCCGATGCCGTCTCGTGCCGGAGGATCTCCGGCGCCGACGACGCTAGGGAGTCGCGCCGAAGCCCGGCCGACGCGGCGCCGACCCCTCACCGGCGCCCCACCGGCGTCCCGCCGACACCTGGCCGACAGCGGTTGCGGCCTGCGGGAACGGGGGTGCCGGTGAGGCTCCGGCGGTCAAGGGGAGCCCGGGATCAGGCGTGCTCCAGGCGCTGGGACGCGTGGATGGCCACGAGACCGGGCAGCCGGAAGCGCGGCTCGCCCGCCAGGCCGGAGCCGAGCGGCTCCACCAGGTTGGCCTCCACGAGCCGGTCGAGCGCCTGCGCGCCGTCGCCCCGGTCGCCGGCCAGCTCCAGCGCGGTGCCCTCGACGAACTCGGCGTCGCACAGCGTGCCGAGCCGGTGCAGCAGGCGGCGTGCCGCCGGGTCGAGCGCGGCGTAGCTGCCGTCCAGCACCGCGCGCATCTGGAGGTCCTGGGTGGCCAGCTCGTCCAGCCGGCGCTCCTTGTCGCGCAGCAGCACCGCCAGCCGCGCCAGGGTCTGCCACGGCCGCAGCGCCAGCCGGACCCCGACGATCCGCAGGGCCAGCGGCAGCAGCCCGCACATGCGGGCGATCTCGTCGGCGACCGCGTGCTCCTGCCGGACCCGCTCGGCGCCCACCAGGCGCTCCAGGAACTCGCGCGCCTCGCCCGGCGACAGCGGTCCCGGCCGGACGCGCTCCACGCCCGGCAGCCCGACCAGGCGCTGGCGGCTGGTGAGCAGGACGCCGCAGCCGCGCGTCCCCGGCAGCATGACCCTGGCCTGGGCGACGTCGGCCACGTCGTCGATGACCAGCAGGACGCGCCGGTCGGCCAGCCGCTCGCGCAGCATCGTCGCCCTGCCCTCCAGGTCGTCGGGGTAGGGGCCGGGCTCGCCGAGCCCGTTGAGCAGATCGCCAAGCGAGTCGCGCGGATCGCGGGGCCGCGACACCGACCCGCCCAGCTGGACGTACAGCTGCCCGTCGGGGAAGGCGGGGCGCAGCAGGTGCGCCGCCTTGACCGCCAGCGCCGTCTTGCCGACGCCCGGCGTCCCCACCACCGCGAGGATCGGGACCGTGGACGGCGACGCCCCCGCCGCGAGATGCCCGGTGATGTGCTCCAGGAGTCGCGCGCGCCCCACGAAGTCGCCGATCTCGGGCGGCAGCTGGCACGGCGCCTCGCGCGGCGCCGCCGGCTGCGTCCTGGCCGCCGGCGCGGGGGCCTGCGGCGCCCCCTCCAGGATCGCCTGGTGCAGGTTCCGCAGCTCCTCGCCGGGGTCGAGCCCGATCTCCTCGCGGAGGACGGCGGCGCACACGCGGTAGCACTCCAGCGCCTCCTGCTGGCGTCCCTGCCGGTACAGCGCGGTCATGAGCAGCGCCCAGAGGCGTTCGCGGAACGGCTCCGCATGGGCGAGCGCGCGCAGCTCCCCGATGACCGTCTGGGCGCCGGTGAGTTCCAGTTCGAGCTCGAAGCGCCGCTCGGCCAGCTGGAGCCGCCGCTCGGCCAGCTGGGGGACGTCGTGCCGCTGGATGAACTCCGAGGGCACGTTGCTGAACGGCCGCCCGTGCCACAGGGACAGCGCCTCCCTGAGCAGCGCCAGCTCGTGGCGGGGCTCGGTCTCGCGCTTGGCGGCCCCGGCCAGGTCCTCGAAGCGGGCCAGGTCGAGGTCGGCGCCGGCCATCTCGATCGCGTAGCCCTGCGGCTCGGTCCGGATCAGGGACCGGGCGGGGTGGGCGGCCAGCAGGGTGCGGCGCAACCGGCCGAGGTGCACCTGTGCCGTTCCCCTGGCGTCGCTGGGCGGCTTTTCCCACAGCCGCTCGATCAGCTCGTCCACGGTGACGAATCGTTCGGCGTTCAACAACAGGGTCGACAGGACGATGCGCTGCTTGGTGGACCTAATGGGAACCCGCTGGTTTCCGACGCTCACTTCCAGGGCACCCAAGGTGTGAAATTGCAAAGACGGCCGCATGGCGGAGCCGCTCCTTCCGATTCCCCCGAGGGAAGGCTCGAACAGTTAGTGACGACGCGATTTCGCACTGATCATCGCGGCGTCCTGAACGCCAGCCTAGAAAGGGCTGAAAGGAACCTGTGACGGTCGTTCGACCTACATGCGGGCGGTCGAAGTGCGCATTTACAGGTCGTCGAGGCGGACCAGCCCGTCCTGGACGGCCCGGGCCACCAGGGCGGCCTTGGTGGGGGCCGGACGGCCGACGTTGGCGTACTTGATGCGCACGCGGTCGATGTAGGTGCTGACGGTCCGGGTCGACAGGTGGAGCTTGCGGGCGACCATCTCCTTGGACTCGCTCTGGAACCAGCTGACCAGCACGCTGATCTCGCGTGGCGACAGCCGCGGCCGGTGCGAGCGGGTGTCGGTGCTGATCGCCCCCGCGAGCGCGGGCGGAGTGTAGGGGCGGTCCTCCGCGGCCGCCCTGATGGCCTTGATGAGGTGCGCCTCGCTCTCGGCCTTGGTGAGGTAGCTGAACGCGCCGATGTCCAGGCACGCCAGGGCGGCCTCCTGGTCGTCGCGCATGGTGAAGACGATGACCTGGCGGCCGTCGTCGACCAGCCGGCCGAGTTCGCCGTAGGCGGGGGTGGAGCTGTCGAGCTGGAGGTCGAAGACGACCACGTCGGCCGTCCTGCCCGCGCCGTCCCAGGCGTGCTCGACGCTCGCGCCCGCCGCCACCACCTCGATCGGCGGCTCGGCCCCGGCGCACCATCCGCGCACCCCCGCGACGATCGCGGGGTGGTCATCGATGATCACCGCGCTGATCATGCCGGTGTCCGGACCGATGTCTCCACCCACGTGCGCCGCCCCTCGATGGTCGTGCTGATCGTGATCGCCTCGTGCCCGGCCCGCTCGGGAGCGCGCTCGCCGGGCGGAAGCTCGGCGATCACGCTGACCGTCACCGCGGCCTTCCCCGCCACCAGCGTCACCCGCGCCGTGCCGACGGCCGAGGCCAGGACGGTCATCACGGGCTCGACCAGGGCGCGGCGGACCTCGACCGTCTCGACCGGGGCCCGCCCGCCCCGCCGGACGAACGTCACGTCGACGCCGCGCCGTGCGGCCAGGTCGACGCACGCCCCCAGCTCGTGCAGGAGAGGGTCGGGCACGTCCTCATTCTCGGCGAGGAGGCGGCGCATGCGGGCCGCTTCCAGCATGCAGGCCCGCCGGACCTTCGGGTCCGCCGGGTCGAACAGGCCCGAGGCCAGGGAGCGCAGCAGCGGGACGGCGGTTCTGGCCAGCTCGGCGTACCGAGCCTGCCGGTCGTGGTGGAGCTGCTCGGCCACCGCGGTCTCGGTCCGCGCGCGCTCGTCGAGGGCGGAGTTCTCCGCCGCCACGTCGGCCAGCCGCCGCAGCGCCCGGGCGGAGGTGACGAAGGCGAGCTGGCACGCCCACATGATGACGCCGGCGTTCACCAGCAGCCCGATCGAGGCGGCCCCGGCCTGTCCCGCCACCGCCAGGACGCCCAGCGACCAGGCGAAGTCGGCCACCAGGACGGCGACGACCAGGCCCAGGCGCAGTTCCATCAGGACCAGCACCCCGAACCAGGTCGCCTGGCCGAACTCCCAGTGCGCCGACGACCCGAGGTGTTCGGGCCGGACGTCGGCGGTGCCCAGGGCGGTGGCCGCGAACACGACCGCGAGGAGCGGCCATCGCCAGCCCCGCAGCGGACGCCCGCGCAGCACCCAGATCCCGCTCAGCGCCGTCACCGCCGCGACGACCGAGTACAGGACGATCTGGAGGCCGGGCGACCGGTAGAGCCCGGTGTCGCCGCGGTGCATCAGCGGGCCCCAGGCCAGCAGGGTCGTCATCGTCACCAGCAGCATCGCGATGCGCAGGGCGCGCAGCAGGTTGAACGCCGTCAGCCCGCTGGA
The DNA here is from genome assembly GCF_050946795.1 of Spirillospora sp. CA-294931. Classification (GTDB taxonomy): domain Bacteria; phylum Actinomycetota; class Actinomycetes; order Streptosporangiales; family Streptosporangiaceae; genus Spirillospora. The sequence goes on along the minus strand of NZ_CP192006.1, from coordinate 5,515,377 downwards.
CCGGGCCCCGTGCTCGCGGCGGGCGCCCGGCGACCACTCCACCCGGACGCGGGTGCCCTGGCCGCGCTGGGAGGTCACCGTCGCCCGTCCGCCCGTCCGCGCCATCCGCTCGACGATGGAGCGTGCCACCCCGCGCCGCTGCGGGCCCAGGGCGTCCGGGTCGAAGCCCCGGCCCCGGTCGACGACCTCGACCGAGACGGCATCGCCGTGGCTCCGGGCGAGGATCGCGGCCGAGTCCACCCCGGCGTGCCGCGCGACGTTGACCAGGGCCTCCTGGACGCTGCGGCAGATCGCCAGCGCGGGCGCCGACGGGATCCGCAACGCCCCCTCGGCCCACAGGGACACGGTCAGCGGCCCGCGCCTGGCCAGCACGCCCAGCATCTCGCGGAGGTCGGCGTCCCCGGCGGTGACGCCCGCCTGCCCGCTGAGCACGTCGAGGTCGCGGTGGGCCTGCCGCGCCAGCCAGGGCGCCCGGCTCCCGGCGGCGCCCGTGCCCACCATCAGCAGCGTGGCCGCCGCCGTGTCGTGCAGGTCGGCCAGGTAGTCGCGCTCGTCGGCGCGCCGCGCCGCGGCGAGCACCCGCTCGCGCTCGTGCCGCTCGGAGTCGGCGATCGCCATGTCGGCGCGCCGGCCACCGCGTGTGATGCACACGAACAGCATCCGAGACAGCAGGGCCTCGACCAGCATCCACGGCACCCGGGGCCAGAACGCCTCGATGGTCGTCGCGCCGGAGACGTCCAGCCCGATGGTGTACGACGTGACGATCGCCAGCGTGCTCCAGGCGCCGACGCTCGGGCGCGTGTGCCACTGGTAGGTGACGATCGTGACGGACGCGAGAGTGCGCACCCAGCCGGTTCCGGCGTTCTGGAGATCGGGCGGGACCAGCCAGCCCTGTAACAGGCAGACACCGCAGATCACCAGCAGATCCGCGCCGACCCGTCCGGTCTCGCGCTCTTCGGACGCCTCGAAGAAGTAGACGCCGCTCCACACGAAGCACACGGCGATGATGCCCGCCGTGATGGCGATGTTCTGCGAAGTGCCCCCGGAAAGTGCCAGGACGCCGCAGACGAACGCGACGATCAGCCGGGTTTCCGCGGCATAGGACCGGAGGAGCGTGCGCAGTTCACGCCCGGCCGGACCCTCCACGCCTTCCCCCGTTTTCTTTGGATTTCCCCGAAATGAGACGCGAGCGCGGCGTGAAAGGTTGGCGGGAAGGAATGAACTCTCGATGAACGAAATTGCGAAATCGCCTCACGTTGTCGTGAGCCCGGGCCCGGATTCCCGCGTCCGGGCCCGGGCGGCGATCAGCAGTACTTCCAGTCGCCCTTGGCGGTCCACGAGCAGATGTCGGCGTTGCGCTTGTTCGGGTACTGGAGGTAGGCGGTGTCGCCGGTGTTGTTCCAGACGTACCAGCGGCGGTTCCAGTAGCGGTTGGCCGTGGTGTTGCGGCCCTTCCCGGTGCGGACCTTCACCGTGGCCTTGCCGCGCAGGACGTAGCTCCCGAAGACGTAGGTGTAGCCCGTCCTGTCGCGCAGCCGGTAGCCCCTGAGCTGGCGGGCCGTGCGGCCGGTGTTGCGCAGCTGCACCCACTCGCCGTTGAGGCTGGTGTTCGACCCGGTGTCCCTGCCGGGGGAGTCGAAGTAGACGCGGTAGATCTGCACCGCCGAGGCGGCCTCGGCGGGCGCCGCCATGAGCCCGAGCGCCGCGACCGCGGCCGTGCCCGTGGCAAGAATCCTCTTCACCCGTTTACCTCCCAGATTGTGTGAACGGTTCTGTTTATCGGCGGTGGGAGGTGTGCCGCCGGTCATGGCCGGGGGTGGACGGCCGGGTCAACCCAGGGACGAATCCGGGCGTCAATCAATGATTCGACGATAGCCCGCACGCCCGCGCGGGTCCGCTCCGGGCCGAGTTCCTCGACCATCGCCGTGAGGTGCTCGGCACCCAGGGGTGCGAGCAGCGCGTGCGCCAGGGCCTCGGGATCGCGCGCCGGTCCCAGGAGCAGGCAGACGTGCCGGTGCCAGAAGCGGTAGGCGCCGATGCGGTACCGGGCGCCCGGGGACGCGGTCTCCGACATCCGGACGAGCGCCAGGTGCGCGAGCGCGTAGTCGAGATACGCCTCGGCGAAGGCGCGCAGACGATCCGCCGGATCGGCGTTCTCGCCCGGTCCGAGCGGGGGCGGGCCGGACAGGATCGCGTCCTGCAACTCGCGTTCGCGCTCGTCCAGCAGCGCCACGGCCAGGCCCGCCTTGTCGCCGAAGCGGCGGAACAGGGTCCCCTTGCCCACGCCCGCGCGGGCGGCCACCGCGTCCATCGAGACCGACTCGACGCCGTGCTCGGCGAAGAGCCCGGCCGCGGCCTCCAGCACCTTCGCCCGGTTGCGGGCCGCGTCCGCCCGCTCCTTGGGCGGCGGCGTCCGCATCAGTTCGAGGTCCACGCGCTCCCCTTGTCAACCGGACCACAGTCCGCTACTGTCGCCCACATCGTTAACCGGACTGTAGTCCATTTCTTTCTGGAGGAGCAATGCCAGCGACCATCGGCCGCGTCGACCTGCGGACCGCAATCGAGGCGGGCACGGTCACCGTGGTGGACGCCCTCGGCGGCACCTACTACGAGCAGCGGCACCTTCCCGGCGCCGTCAGCCTCGTCGAGGACCAGGTGGCCGAGAGGGCCGCCACCGTCCTGCCGGACAAGAACGCCACGATCGTCACCTACTGCTCCAACACCGCCTGCGGCAACAGCAAGGCGGTCGCCCTCCGCCTGGAGAAGCTCGGCTACACCGACGTGCGGACCTACCCCGAGGGCATCGAGGACTGGACCAACGCCGGCCTCCCCGTCGAGTCCGTCACCGACCCGGCCCGCGCCTGATCCGATCCGGCGGTACGACCCCCGCGCACCGCCGCGACCCCCGGCGGTGCGCGGCGGGGGACGACCGGGGCCCTCGGCGGCGGGCGGTGGGAGTTACCGACATTGCATGGCGCTATCGCCTAATGACAACTCCTCTTACGGCTCATGACACTCCACGCTATGGCCATCGATTGTTCATTCCGGGAAAGAGGGTCGATGTGAAGATCGCCTTCGTCGGCAAGGGCGGGAGCGGCAAGACCACGCTCTCGTCGCTGTTCATCCGGCACCTGGCGGCCGAGGGCCTGCCGGTCGTGGCCATCGACGCCGACATCAACCAGCATCTCGGGACCGCACTCGGCATGAGCGAGGCCGAGGCCGCCGCCGTGCCCGCCCTCGGCGCGCACCTGCCGGAGATCAAGGACTACCTGCGGGGGGACAACCCGCGCATCGGATCCGCCGACGAGATGGTGAAGACCACCCCGCCGGGACGCGGGTCCCGGTTGCTGCGGATGGGCGGCCCCGACCCGATCCACGCGATGTCGCGGCAGGTGGAGGGGGTGACCTTCATGGCCACGGGACCGTTCGACGCGGACGATCTCGGGGTCTCGTGCTACCACGGCAAGACCGGGGCGATGGAGCTGTACCTCAACCACCTCGTGGACGGCCCCGGCGAGTACGTCGTGGCCGACATGACGGCGGGCGCCGACACCTTCGCCTCCGGGCTCTTCACCCGCTTCGACCTGATGTTCCTGGTCGTGGAGCCCACCAGGAAGGGCGTGGCCGTCTACCGGCAGTACACCGGCCACGCGGCCGACTTCGGCGTCGCGATCGCGGTCGTCGGCAACAAGGTCCAGCCGCCGGACGACGTCGACTTCCTCTACGAGCACGTCGGCGACGACCTGCTGACCTATGTCGGGCACCAGCCCGCGGTGCGCGCGATGGAACAGGGCCGCCCCTTCGGCCTCGACGCCCTCGACGGGGAGGCGCGGGAGGCCCTGCGCGTGATCCAGAAGGAGGTGGACGGCCGTCCCAAGGACTGGGAGCGGTTCACCCGCCAGGCCAGGGAGTTCCACGTGCGCAACGCCCGCAAGTGGGCCGGGTCCAACGGAGTCGACCTCACCGCCCAGATCGACCCGGAGTTCATGATCGCCTGAACCCGCTCCCGTCCGGATATGACGGGACCGGCGCCGGCCCGGCGCGAGATCCTCTCATCCGTGAACACGGATGAGAGGACTCACCGCATGACCACCGCCCAGAAGGCCGAGCTGCTGCACTCCCTGCACGAGCGGCGCCCGCTCGTGCTGCCCAACGCGTGGGACCCGGCGTCGGCGGTGCTGATCGAGGCCGCGGGCGCCGCGGCGATCGCCACCACCAGCGGCGGGACGTCCTGGGCCGCCGGGGCCCCGGACGCGGGCGGCCTGGGCCGCGACGCCGCGCTCGACGCGGTCCGCCGCGTCGCCGCCGCCGTCTCGGTCCCGGTGACCGCCGACATCGAGGCGGGTTACGGGATCACGCCGGACGAGGTCGCGACGACGATCACCGAGGTCATCGCGGCGGGCGCGGCGGGCGTCAACATCGAGGACGGGACCGGCGACCGGGCGGCGCCGCTGTTCGAGATCGGAGCCCAGGCCGAGCGCCTGGCCGCCGCGCGCGAGGCCGCCGAGGCGGCGGGCGTCCGCCTGTGCCTCAACGCCAGGACCGACGTCTTCCTCGCCGGGACCGGCTCGGCGGACGAGCGGCTCGCCGCCGTGCTGGAGCGCGCCGAGCGGTACGCCGCCGCGGGGGCGGACGTCCTGTTCGTCCCGGGGGTCGGAGACCGCGCGGCGATCAGCGCGCTCGTGGCCGGTCCTCTGCCGGTCAACGTGATGGTGCACCCGGGCGCGCCGTCGGTGCCCGAGCTGGCCGAGCTCGGCGTCGCGCGCGTCAGCGTCGGCACGGCGATCGCGCAGGCCGCCTACGGGCTGGCCGCCGCGGCCGCGCGCGAGCTGCTCGGCCCCGGCACCTACGGCGCCCTGGAGAACGGGGTGGACTACGGGGAGCTCAACGGCCTTCTGCGCCGAGCGGCGGAAGCGTCCCCGGCGGGCTGAGCCGGCGGGCGATCTGGAGCGCCGCCTCCCGGGTGAGGCCGGGGATCGGGGCCAGGGACGCCAGCAGCTCGGCCGGAGCCTCGGCGCCGTCGAGGACGACGTCACCGGCGCAGACGGCGCGGGCCAGGCTCCGGACGGTCTCGGGCGCGTCGTCCGCCTTGGCCAGGACGTCGGCGGCGGGGAACAGGTGGGTGAGGCCGTGCCCGAGGCCGGGGACCGGCGTCCCGTGGGAGCGGGTCAGGCGGCCGAGCCCGTCGCGCGACAGGACCGCCCCGGCGGCGATCTCCAGAGGGTTCCACGCCCCGGGGACTCGCGGGCCCGCCGCCGGGTCGGCGTCGACGGCGACGAGCCGGGACGCGCGCTCGACGATGTGGATGACGCCTTCCCAGTAGGGGAGATGGGCGTGCAGGAGCAGGTGGTCGGGGCCGCCGGGGCCGATCTCCAGCATCCCCGGTTCCCCGTCGAGCGCGATGATCCGCCGGTAGGTGCGGTCCTCGGCCGACTCCACCCCCGGAATCGCCCGGGCGGCCAGGAACCCAAGGACGGCCGCCCAGTCGTAGGAGTCGGTGAACGGCAGCCGGAGCGGCAGACCGCCGTCGGCGGTGAGCCGGTCGTCCCTGCGCCGCCGCGCCCGCAGCTCGCGGGGGGCGGCCTTGAACACTTCCTTCATCTCCCGGTTGAACTGCCGCAGGCTGCCGTACCCGGAGGCGAAGGCCACATCGGCGATCGCGAGATCGGAGTCGTCCAGCAGCCTGCGGGCGAAATGCGCGCGGCGCGAGCGGGCGAACCGGTCGGGCGTGACCCCGAGGTGCTCGTTGAACATCCGCCGCAGATGACGGGCCGACACCCCGAGCCGGGCACCGAGCGCGGCCTCGCCCGCCTCGTCCAGCAGTCCCCCGATGATCAGCTGGACGGCCCGGCACACCAGCTCGGGAGCGTCGGCGACCCCGCCCGCCACCCGGTAGGGGCGGCAGCGCAGGCACGCGCGGTAGCCCGCCGCCTCGGCGGCGGCGGCGAGCTCGAACGTCCTGACGTTGCCCGGCAGCGGCCGGGCACCGCAGCCGGGCCTGCAGTAGATGCCCGTCGTCCGGACCGCGGAGTACCTCGTCACGGGTCAAGCCTCGCCGCCCCGGCGACCCCGCGTCTAGCCGGATCCGGACATCCTGCCCTCTAGGGGTGCAGGGCCGCGCGCAGCTCGGTCTTGAGCTCGTCCTTGGTGCTGGACGCCGTGGCCCGCAGCCCCTTGAGGTTCGCCTGGGCGATCAGCTCCTCCTTGGTCATGACGTCCAGGTCACGACCCGAGGTGGTCGACAGCCGCTTCTTCTCGGCCGCCTCGGCGGCGCGGAACGCCTTCTCCGCGCGGGCCGACTCGGCGGCGTCCATCTTCCGGTCGAGGGCGGGCAGGACCTCGCTCTCTTCCTCCTCCACATGGTGGGAGACCGCGTCGACGAACTTCTTCAGCGCCGCCTTGAACCCGGGACCGCCCGGGCTGATCCCCTGAAGCTTGCGCAGCAGCTCCTCCGCCTCGCGATGCTCCTCGACGCCGTGGAAGACCTCCTCCTTGTCGTCCGGGCCGCCCCGCTCGAGCATCTTGGGGTAGACCTCGGCCTCCTCGGCCTTGCCGTGGGCCAGGAACAGCGCCGACATCTCGGCCAGCAGCGCGGCGTCCGGCCGGTCCGCCAGCCGGTCGAACATCCGCTCCAGCTCCCGGTGGTCGTCCTTGATCGCCGCGACCACGCCATTTCCAGCGCTCATGTCTTCCTCCACTTGCCGCTTGTCACACACGGGAACGGGCCTCTCACAGCCCGTTCGGCACGTGCTCTCTGTCCCCGGCCGCCCCGAGATCAAACCGGCGCCCGGACGGGCCCGCGATGTTTCGGGCCCGGGTGCCGGGAAGGGCGGGTCGTGGGGGACAAGGAGGTTGTGATGAAGGCGCTCACCTGGCACGGGAAGCGCGACGTCCGCGTGGACACCGTGCCCGATCCGGTGATCAAGGAGCCGAACGACGCGGTGGTCAGGGTCACCTCGACCGGTGTCTGCGGCTCGGATCTGCACCTCTACGAGGTGCTCGGGCCGTTCATGACCGAGGGCGACATCCTCGGCCACGAGGCCATGGGGATCGTCGAGGAGACCGGACCCGAGGTCACCCACGTCCGGCCGGGCGACCGGGTGGTGATCCCGTTCAACATCTCGTGCGGCCACTGCCACATGTGCGAGCTGCGTCTGTACGCGCAGTGCGAGACCACGCAGGTCCGCGAGCACGACTCGGGTGCCGCCCTGTTCGGCTACACCAAGCTGTACGGGCAGGTGCCCGGCGGCCAGGCCGAGTACCTGCGGGTCCCGCAGGCGCAGTTCGGCCCGATCAAGGTGCCCGACGGGCCGCCCGACGAGCGGTTCGTCTACCTCTCCGACGTCCTGCCCACCGCCTGGCAGGCCGTCGCGTTCGCGGACGTCCCCGAGGGCGGCAGCGTGACCGTCCTGGGGCTCGGGCCGATCGGGCAGATGAGCGCCCGCATCGCCCGCCATCTCGGCTACCGGGCCGTGGGCGTCGACCTCGTCCCCGAACGGCTGGAGATGGCGCGGCGGCACGGGATCGAGGTGGTCGACGCCGACTCCACCGACGACGTGGCCGGGGCGATCCGCCAGCTCACCGGGGGCCGCGGCACCGACGCGGTCATCGAGGCGGTCGGGATGGAGGCGCACGGGTCCCTGGCCGGACGCGTCGCGCACGCGCTCACCGGCCTGGTCCCCGACCGCGCGGCGGCGCCGCTCATGTCGCGCGTCGGCGTCGACCGGCTGGCGGCGTTGCTCCAGGCCGTCGAGATCGTCCGCCGGGGAGGCACGATCTCGGTCGTGGGCGTGTACGGCGGCATGACCGACCCGCTGCCGATGCTGCGGATGTTCGACAAGGGCGTCACGCTCCGCATGGGCCAGGCCCACGTGAAGCGGTGGATCGACGACCTGATGCCGCTGGTTTCGGGGGAGTCCGACCCGCTCGGCGTCGAGGACCTGGCCACCCACCGCCTCCCGCTGGAGCGGGCCCCGCACGGCTACGAGATCTTCCAGAAGAAGCGCGACGGCGCGGTGAAAGTGCTGCTCGCGCCCTGACGACCGAGCCTGACGACCAAGGAGGAACCGATGGCGAGGAATCTTCCCGAGCCCGACCCCCGCTCCGAGCTCGAGGACCAGGGCGTTCCCGACCTCCAGGACGGGACGCCCGAGCAGCGCTGGGCGGAGGACCCGCAGAGCATGGCCGTGCCCGGCGACGAGCCCCTGGCCCTGGACGACCACGGCACCACGGCGTCCGAGCAGCGCGAGGGCGAGCCGCTGCGCGACCGCCTCGACCGCGAGGAGCCCGACCCGGCCATGGAGACCGGCGCGCTCGACGAGCGCCGCGAGGCCGGGCGGATCGTCGAGGACGACGAGGGCGCCCGCACCGACACCGAGAAGGACGCCGTCGCCTACGACGCGGGCCCGGACGCCGGCGGCTACACGGCCGAGGAGCGGGCCATGAGAATCGAGGACGAATGAGAGTCGTCGTCACGGGCGCCACCGGGAACGTCGGCACGAGCACCCTGGCCGCGCTCTCCCGGGACCCGGCGGTCACCTCGATCGTCGGCCTGGCGCGCCGCGTCCCTGAGCGGAAGGCCGCCAAGACCGAATGGGCCGAGGCCGACGTCGCCGAGACCGATCTCGTCCCGCTGCTGCGCGGGGCGGACGCCGTGGTCCATCTGGCGTGGCTGTTCCAGCCCACCCACGACCCGATCGTGACCTGGCGCGCCAACGCGCTCGGCTCGGCGCGGGTCTTCCGCGCGGCCGCCGAGGCCCGGGTCCCGGCGCTGGTGCACGCCTCGTCCGTCGGTGCGTACTCGCCCGGGCCCAAGGACCGGCCGGTGGACGAGTCGTGGCCGACGCACGGCCGTCCGACCGCCGCCTACAGCCGGGAGAAGGCCTACGCCGAGCGCCTGCTGGACACCTTCGAGGCCGAGCATCCGACCTGCCGCGTGGTGCGGCTGCGGCCCGGGTTCATCTTCAAGCGCGAGGCGTCGGTGGAGCAGCGCCGCCTGTTCGCCGGCCCCTTCGTCCCCGGCCGCCTGGCCAGGCCGGGCCTGATCCCGGCCGTGCCCGACATCCCGGGCCTGCGGTTCCAGGCCCTGCACTCGGCCGACGCGGGCGAGGCGTTCCGCCTGGCGGTCGTGCGGGAGGTGCGGGGCGCCTTCAACCTCGCGGCCGAGCCCGTCGTGGACGCCGCCGAACTGGCGCGCCTCCTGGGCGCGCGCGTGGTCAAGGTCCCGGCGACCCCCGTCCGCGCCGCCCTGGCCGCCGCCTGGACCGCCCGCCTGGTCCCCGCCTCACCCCACCTCTTCGACCTGGTCCTGCGCCTGCCGATCATGGACACCACGCGGGCCCGTACCGAGCTGGCCTGGTCTCCGGCCCACACCGCGAAGGAGGCGCTGGAAGAACTCCTCGAGGGCCTGCGCGAGGCGAAGGGCGGCCGGACACCGCCGCTGGCCCCCGGCACCGGCGGCCCCCTGAGAATCCGCGAACTCCTGACCGGGGTGGGCCGCAGACCCTGACTCGGGACGGGCTCCGACCCCTGGGGGAGCGGCGTCCTTCGTGGGGAGTAGGCGGGGTCGGGACCAGCGGCGGAAGCGGGGCGATCATCGCCTCCCTAGCGTGAGGGGCGTGGATGAGACACCCGCGTGGAGGGTCCTGCTCGGGCATGTCCGCCCCTATCGGGGAACGGTCGTGCTCGGCGGGCTGCTGGGGCTGATCGGGGGCATCGCCGGACTGCTGGAACCGCTGGCGGCCAAGGCCGTCATCGACGCCCTCGGGCGTGACGAGTCGCTGTGGGGACCGGTCGGGATCCTGACCGTGGTGGTCCTGGGCGGCGCGGTGATCGCCACGTGCGGCGCTTACGTCCTGGAACGCACGGCCGAGACGGTCGTGCGCTCCGCGCGGGAACGTCTCATCACCCGGCTGCTGCGGCTGCGGGTGGGCGAGGTCGACCGGCTCAAACCCGGCGACCTGATGTCGCGGGTCACCTCCGACACCACGCTGCTGCGCGCCGTGGCCGCCCAGGGGATGGTCGACGGCGTCAACGGCGCCGTGCTGATCGTGGCCTCGATCGTCCTGATGGGCTTCATGGACCTGGTGCTGCTGGGCTCGACGGTCGCCGTCCTGCTCGTGGTGGCGGTCTCGATGCTGCTGGTCATGCCGAAGATCGCGCGGGCGAACGAGCGGGCGCAGGCGGCGATCGGCGAGATGGGCAACGTCCTGGAACGGGCGCTGGGGGCGTTCAGGACGGTGAAGTCCAGCGGCGCCGAGGAGCGCGAGACGGCCGCCGCGGGGCGGGCCGCGCACGACGCCTGGCGGCACGGCGTCGAGCGCGCCCGCTGGGAGGCCGTGTCGGGCGTGTCGTCCTGGCTGTCGGTGCAGGTCGCCTTCCTGGTCGTGCTGGGCGTCGGCGGGGCCCGGGTCGCCGACGGCGCGATGCCGGTGTCGACGCTCATGGCGTTCCTGCTCTACCTGTTCTACCTGACCTATCCGATCTCCCAGGTGGCCACGGCCGCCACCGCGTGGCAGGCGGGGCTGGCCTCGGCGCGGCGGATGTCGGAGTTGGAGCGCCTCCCGGTCGAGTCCGAGACGGGCCTGGTCGAGCTCCGCGACGCCGCGGCGGCGGAGGTCTCCTTCACCGGCGTCACCTTCGGCTACGGGGACGGCCTGCCCGACGTCCTGCGCGAGGTCTCCTTCTCCGTGCCGCGCCACGGCATGACCGCGATCGTCGGCCCGTCCGGCGCGGGCAAGAGCACGGTCTTCGCCCTGCTGGAGCGCTTCTACGAGCCGACGTCCGGGGTCGTGGCCATCGACGGGACCGACGTGTCGCGCTGGCCGCTGGCCGAGCTGCGCGCCGCGATCGGCTATGTCGAACAGGACGCCCCGATCCTGTCCGGGACGCTCCGCGACAACCTGCGCTACGCCGCCCCGGAGGCCGACGACGACGCGATCCGCGAGGTCCTGGCCCGCACCCGGCTGACCGGCCTGCTCGACCACCTCCCCGACGGCCTGGACACCCGCGTCGGCCATCGCGGCACCACGCTGTCGGGCGGCCAGCGCCAGCGCGTCGCGATCGCCCGCGCCCTGTTGCGGCGTCCCCGCCTGCTCCTGCTGGACGAGGCCACCTCGCAGCTCGACGCCGCCAACGAGCTGGTGCTGCGCGAGGCCGTCGAGGAGATCGCCCGCACCACCACCGTGCTGGTGATCGCCCACCGGCTGTCCACCGTCACCGGCGCCGACCGCATCCTGGTCCTGGACGCGGGCGAGATCCGCGCGACCGGCACGCACCGCGAGCTGGTCGAGGCGGACGCCCTGTACCGCGACCTGGCCGACACCCAGTTCCTGTCGGCCGCCGACTGAGCCGGGGCGTCAGAACGTGAGCAGGACCCGGCCGTAGGGACGGTCCTCGATCAGATGCCGCTGCGCCTCGGCCGCCTCCTCCAGCGGAAAGGCGCGCGCCACCGTCGGGCCGATCATCCGCAGCTCCAGCAGTTCGAGCAGGGTCCGTCGCGCCGCGTCGATGGTTTCGGCCCCGAACAGCGAGAACATGAAGCCGCGGACGTGCGCGGTCTTCCAGATCAGGTCCGTGACGTCGATGCGGGCCCCGGTCCCGCCGGAGTAGCCGATGCTGACCAGCGAGCCGCTCCCGGCGAGCGAGGCCAGCGCCTGGCCGGTGACCGGACCGCCGACGCCGTCCAGGACGACGTCCACGCCCCGGCCGCCGGTCAGCCGCGCGACACCGTCGCGCAGCGACTCCTTGGACAGGTCGATGACCTCGTGTCCCTCCGCGCGCCCGCGCTCGGCCTTGTCGGTCCGGGTCGCGGTCGAGAACGCGGCCGAAGCGCCGAGCGCCAGCGCGACCTCCACGCCGCCCTGCCCGACCGCCCCGCCGATGCCGGGGGCCAGCACGGTCTGGCCGGCCCGGAACGGGACCAGGCCCGTCAGGGCGAGATAGGCGGTCAGGTAGCCCGCTCCCGTCGTCAGCGCGGCGGCCGCGATGTCGTCGACCCCGTGGGGGATCGGCACCAGCTGATCGGGCTCGGCCTCGACCCGCTCGCGCCAGGTGCCGTCGCGCCCGACCCCGTACCCCCAGCCGCCGACCAGCACCCGCGTGCCCTCCGCCGGGCCGGTGTGCCCCGCCCGGATCACCCGGCCGACGCCGCTGGCCCCGGGGACCAGCGGCAGGGGCTTGGACATGGCCGGATCCAGCCTGCCCGCCCGCACCGTGTCGTCCAGCGGGCTGACCCCGGCGACCGTCATCTGGACGAGGGCCTGGCCTTCCTCCGGCTTCGGTTCCGCGAGCTCGACCGCCCGCAGGCGGTCGTACCCGCCGAAGCTCTCGTACTGGATCGCGCGCATCGCCGCTCTCCCTCGGTTGTATCCAACATCGTTACGACTGAGTTCAGAAAAGAGGCCCGCCGTCGGCGGGCCGGTTCTCAGTCCGTGGTCAGGGTGTCGTTGAGGACGTCCTCGACGGTCGTCACGGCGAGGCGGCGGCGCATGGCGTCCTCGACGTCGGCGTAGACGCGGCCGAGCGTGGGGCGGATGCCCCGGCCGATCGGGCAGCCCTGGTTCGGCTCCGCGGAGTGCAGGCCGAAGACGCCGTCCCGCTCGACCGCGGCATAGACGTCGAGCAGGGAGATCGCGGTCGCCGGACGGGTCAGGCTCCAGCCCGCCCCGTTCCCGCGCCGCGCCTCCACCAGCCCGCCCGCGCGAAGCTGCCCGAGCGCCCGGCGGATCACCACCGGGTTGGTGTTCACGCTGACCGCGATCTTGTCGGAGGTGACCACGGCCTGGCCCATCCGCGCCACCAGGGCCATCCACGACAGGATGTGGATCGCCACGGTGAACCGGCTGTTCGCGCTCATCGGACCCCCCTTGGTGTAACCATCATAGTTACAGCGAGAGGATTCGCGTCAAGCACGCGGTGGGGGGTTTGGTGCGGGTCGGGCGAATGGCAAAGCCCCCGACCCGCGAAAGCAGAAATACCCCGCCATTCCTCACATATCCCTGACGAACGGCGGCGATGCCGAAATCTCCGCGTTCCCCGTGGTCGGCCCCCAACGAACCGGGTTCCGGACAGCCCGTTATGGCGATCCGCGTTCAGAACTGGTCGGCGGTGAACGGGGCCAGCGGGACGGCGAGCGCGCCGTCCAGCCGGTCGGCGGCTCCGGGCGTGTGCTCGGTGACCAGGCCCACGCGCGCCAGCTGCCGGACCCGTGTGCCGCCAAGGTAGGCCGCGCCGAGCTCCCGGACGTCCAGCGACAGGTCGGGCTCGGCGTCCGTGCGCGCGCACGACGGCCCGCCGTCGGCTCGCGTCCGCAGCCGCCAGCGCCCGTGGTTGGCCGGAATCCGCTCGTCGCGCACGTCGAGCACCAGGTCGGTGCCGGCGGCCCAGCTCCGTCCCTCCAGCGCGGCGGGCACGTCGACCAGCCGCAGCCAGAGCGCGCCCCAGTCCTGCATGATCTTCACCTGGTCGGTGTCGGCGGCGATCAGGGGCAGCGGGCCGTCCACCGGGACGCTCCACGCCTTGACCTGGTCGACCAGGTCGATCGAGACCAGGTACTGCCAGAGCCTGGCCTCCACCGCGGGGGTGTCGGCCTCCAGCTCCTCCACTTCCACGATGGTCGGGGCGCCGCTGGAGCCGTCCGATCCCCGCACTCGGTAGATGGCGAAGCCACCCGGGTCGCCGTCGATGACGACGATCCGCGGCGTGGTCAGGTCGTCGTCCTCCTCGTGCACCTCGGGGACCACGACGTTCGCCCACCAGTCGGGGTCGCGCCGCAACTGCCCGGGTCGCCGCGCGCAGGCGCGGGCGTACAGCTCGGCCAGCACTTCGGCGGCGCGCTCGCGCGGGACCAGGCGCGGCGAGCGCGCGTCCGGCTCGATCCGCAGTTTCAGGGGACGGGTCGCGTCGATCTTCAGCGTCACGGCTCGGGTGGCCTGGCCGAAGCCGAACCGCCCGTAGATCACGGCCTCGGAGGCGAACAGGGCGGCCAGCGGCTGCCCGTGCTCGGCCGCCCGCGCGAACATGCGGTCGATCATCATGGTCAGCACGCCCCGGCGGCGGTGCGTGGGCAGCACGCCCACGAACGTGACCGCGGCGCACCCGAGGTCGCCGCCCGGCACCGACATCCGCTCGGGCAGGCCCGCCAGGAACCCCGCCAGCTCGTCGCCGTCGTAGACGCCGACCCGGTCGGCGCGGCGCGGCATCCACTTGAGCCGTTCGCGCTTGTCGTCTTCGGTGCGGGCGTGGAAGGCCATGTCGGCCAGGTCCATGACCCGGTCCAGGTCCGATTCGGGAACGTGCCTCACCTCAAGATCGCTCACAACCCCACGCTAAGCACACGCGACCAGGCTTGGACAGCGATTTTCCGCCGTCCGAACCCGCACGGGACAGCGTTTTCCCAGGTAGGGATCGGGCCATGGGGGAGGGGTAAAGATTTGGTCCGCACTCCTGCCTCCGCCGGACCGACGCCGACGTACCGATCGCGGTCGCCTGACGGGCGGCGGCGTCACGGCGCCGCCGCCCACCAGGTGATCAGGTCCCGTAACGGACCGTGGACTCGGTGCTGCCGTACATCCGGAACCCGGCCTTCTCCAGGACGCGGATCGAGGCCGGGTTGACCCGCTCCACCTCGGCGTAGACGCCGTCGATCCCGGCCGAGGCCAGGGCGAACTCGACCAGGGCGCGGGCGGCTTCGGCGGCGTATCCGCGCCCCCGGCGCGAGGCGACGACGCCGTAGCCGATCTCCACCAGGCCCTCGTCGGGAGATTCGAGCAGGCTGATCGATCCGACGAGGGCGCCGCCGTCCCGCTCGACGATCAGACGGTGCCCGTAGTCGTCGGACTCGTTGCCCAGCTCGGCGATGACCCCCGCGATCACGCGGTCGCCCTCGGCGGGGAAGTCGGCGGCCCAGCCGTCCTCGCGGTGACCCGCCACGACGGCCGAGAGCTCGGCGGCGGTCCACTTGCGCAGGACGAGACGTTCGGTGACCAGCGCGGAGCCGATCGGAGTGAAAGAAGAGAACACGCGAATCTCCAGGTTGAGGCCCGGGTCGCGAAGGATTCCTACGCGGCCCGGAAAGGGGCATGACGAGGGACGGCCTGGCGAGCCATATTCATCAACCCCCTCTACCTGGAGGTCTCCAGGGTACCGGTCGGCTGTGGCGGGCATGATCGCGGTATGACCTCACTCCCTGCTTCGGAAGAGTCACCCTTGGTGGCCGAGTCCATGCGGGACGCCGCCCGCGCCTTCCTCTCCGCACTCAAGCCCGACCAGCGCGGCCGCGCCCAGCTCCGCCTGAACGACCCGGCCAGGCTGCAATGGGACTACCGTCCCAAGGCCCGTCCCGGGACGTGCCTGCTCGGCCTCGACGAGCACGCCCGCAAGGCGGCCCACCGCCTGCTGGCCACGGCCCTGTCCAGGTCCGCGTTCGCGCAGGCCGTCACGATCATGGGCTGGGAGGAGGTCCTCGACCGGGACGAGGACGGCGCGCGCGGGCGCCACAGCGACGACTACTGGGTGGTCCTCGCGGGCGACCCCGACGACGAGGCGTGGACCTGGCGGTTCGAGGGCCACCATCTCTCGGTCACCGCGACGCTGGCCGACGACGAGGTCGTCATCGGCCCGCTGTTCTTCGGCGCCAACCCGTCCCGCGTCCACGCCCCCGACGGCGGCCAGGTCCTCGCCCCGCTCGCGCGCGAGGAGGACCTGGCCCGCGCCCTGATCACCGACCTGCCGCCGGACCTGCACCGCCAGGCCGTCCTCTCGGCGACCGCGCCGGACGACATCATCAGCCAGACCGACCGCCACCTGACCGAGCCCCTCTGCCCCCTCGGCATCCCCGGCCGGGCCCTGGACGACGGCCCGAAGGCGCGCCTGGCGAGCCTGCTGTCGGTCTACCTGGACCGCTTCACGCCCGATCAGCGCATCCAGGTCGATCCCAGCGAGGCCTGGTTCGCCTGGGCGGGCGGCACCCGGCCGGGCGAGGGCCACTACTACCGTCTCCAGACCGAGCACCTGCTCGTCGAGTACGACAACACCCAGCGCGAGGCCGACCACGCCCACACGGTCATCCGCCAGCCGGGCCAGGACTTCGGCGCCCACCTGCTCCCTGCCCACCGCGCCGACCACCCCTAGCCCGGTTCCCCGGCGGATACCGAGGGACAAAAAAGTGCCGTCTTCCGGCGGGCCGGAAGGCGTCCAAGGATGTTTCCGACTCACAGCGGAACATCGGAGGATCGATCATGAGCACCAAGCCGTCCATCGCGGTCATCGGGCTCGGCAACCTCGGCGCCGTCCTCGCCGGGACCCTCGCGGCCGAGGGGCACCCCACGACGGTGTGGAACCGGACGGCGGCCAAGGCCGACGGCCCGGTCGCCAAGGGAGCGACCCTCGCGGCCACACCGGCCGAAGCCGTCCGGGCGTCCGAGCTGGTGATCGTCTGCGTGCTGGACTATGACGCCGCGCGCGAGATCCTCATGCCGGTCGCGGACGACCTGCGCGGACGCGTGGTGCTCAACCTCGGAACCGGCACTCCCGATCCAGCCCGCGAGCTCGCCGCCTGGACGACGTCCCGGGGAGCCGATTACCTCGACGGCGCCGTCTACGCGGTGCCGCAGACCATCGCCACGCCCGAGGCGTTCATCCTCTACAGCGGAGCGGCCGCCGCGTACGAGAAGTACCGCCCCCACCTGGAGATCCTCGCGGTGGGCAGCTTTGTCGGCTCCGACCCCGGCCTGGCCTCCGTCTACGACCTGGCGCTGCTCAGCGGCATGTACGGGATGTTCGCCGGCTTCTTCCAGGCGGTCGCCCTCGGCTCGGCGGCCGGCGTCCCCGCGGTCGAGATCACCGGTCTGCTCGTCCGCTGGCTCACCGCGGTGACCCCCGCCCTCGGCGGCTTCGCCGAAGAGGTCGACGCGGCCGACTACCGCACCGAGACCTCCAACCTCGCCATCAACGCCGTCGGCCTGGCCAACATCCTCGGCGCCACCGAGGCCCAGGGCTTGAGCACCGACCTCCTGAAGCCTCTCCAGGCGCTCTTCGACGACCAGATCGCCCAAGGCCACGGCGCCGCCAGCCTCGCCAGGGCCGTCGAGTCCCTGAAGCCCTGAGGGTCAGGGGGTGACCTCGGTGTCGCGGGCGAGGGACTCCCACGTGCTCTGCCATTCCTTGCGCAGGTCGGCGAAGGCGGCGTCGTCCAGGCCGTAGGCCGAGACGGTGACGCTGACCGGGGCGGGCCCCGCGGCGCCGTCCAGGGGCTGCTGGGCGGCGGCCACGACCAGATGGCCCCGGGCATCGACGACCATGTGCTGGAAGCGGCTGTCGTGCCAGCGCTCGTGTCCGAGTGCCTGGACGCGGCTCCTGATCTCGGCCGGTTCGGCGGTTCCGGTGAGGTAGATCGTCCGGCGGGCGCCTTCTTGGCGCTCCAGGGCGAAGCGCAGCTGCTCGAAGAAGGTGCGCCAGCCCTCCTCCATGCCGTCGTAGAGGTCGTCCCAGCCGGTGCCTTCGAGATCGCCGGGGCTGATGACGCGGACGACGGTCCCGGACCCGGAAGGCGTCAGGACGATCTCCTCGTCGTTCTCCAGGGCCAGCCGGTGATCGGGGAGCCGACGGCAGTTCTCCACGAAGATGTAGCGGATCTCCGCGTCGAGCCCCTCGTAGTCCCAGCCGAACCAGTCGCGGATCAGGTCGGGCTCGGTGAGGGCCCGCCAGACCAGGTCCAGCGGGACGTTGAGGGTGACTTCGACCTGGTACGGCTTCTTTCCGGTCATGGCGCCGGCTCCTGGGGATTCTCGGCCCGTCCGCGGACGGGGTGGCCTCCGATGACGACGCGGTAGCGCCGTCCGGACGCGGGGGAATGGAATTCGGCCGCGAGGTCGGCGAGCCGGTCGGCCAGCCGCTGGGTGAAGCGCTCGATGTCGGCGGGCTCGGCGAACGCGATCTCGGTGTCGACGGTGAAGGTGACCAGCCGCTTGCCCGCCGCGTCGGCGCGCTCGCGCAGCTCGGCGACGTCGTTGAAGGTGCGGGCGGCGGCCGAGAGCAGCGCGTCCGCCGCGAACCGGTCCTGCCCGTCGCGCCGCGCGTCGCCGATGACCGTCGGCGCGATGACCACCGAACGGGCGCTGGCACGCAGGACGCGCTCGGTGCGGCCGCGGCGCTGCCGCAGCTCGACCAGCTCCACCAGCCCGCCCTTCTCCATCTCGCGCAGGTGGTAGTTGATCTTCTGCCGGGTCTCGCCCAGCCGGGCCGCGAGCGTCGTCGCCGAGCCGGGCTCGCTCAGCTCCTCCAGCAGGCGGCGCCGCAGCAGCGACAGCCGCCCCCGCAGGCGCTCCTCCTCGCGCAGCACATCCAGGTCGTCCCGCATGCCCGCATTCCAGCATTAGACAAATCAATTTGTCAATTGGCCCGAAGAGCGAGCCCCGCGACCCGGGTGGGTCGCGGGGCTCGGGCCCGGTCACCGCTCGGTGGTCCTGCGGACCTCCTTGGCGGCGTCCTTGAGCTTCTCGCCGGTCTGCTTGGCGCCGCCGGAAAGCCGGTCCTTGCGGCCCTCCGCCTCCAGGTAGGGGTCGCCGGAGCTACGGCCGGCCTCTTCCTTGCCCCGACCCTTGGCGCGCTGGGTCTTGTTCTTCAGCTTGTCGAGGAGACCCATGGGTCCCTCCCTCCGTACGGGTGCCGTACGCGGGGCCGATGCCCGCTGGGGCGCGATCTATGCACGCGAAAGCGCCGGTCAGGCCCGATGTCGCCACCGTCACACCGCCGGTGGATCAGGTCGGCAGGGACTGGTAGACGCCATCTATCGCGCGCAGCAGGCGATCGGGGGCGTCCTCGGGGTCGGGAGCGCCCTCGTCCAGCCAGACCAGGATTCCCTCGATGACCATGGACGTGGCCAGGCGGGCCACCCAGCGTTCCCAGGCGGGAGCGGTGCCGGTGGACGGGATCTGGGCACCGAGCGCGGCGGCCATCGAGGCCCGGATCGCCGTCGCCTCGGCCTGGAACTCGGGTTCGCGCAGCGCGTGCCGGAACATCAGCCGGAACGCGTCGGGGTCCGACCCCGCCCAGGCCATCATCGCCGGGACGCTGCTCTCGCCGAGCCGTCCCGCCTCGCCGGTCGCCGCCCCGTGCAGACCGGCGGCGGCCCGGTCGATCGCCGCCTGGTAGAGGTCGTGCTTGGACTCGAAGTGCCGGTACAGGATCATCCGGCTGACGCCCGCCGCGCGGGCGATGTCGTCGAGCCCGGTGCCGGAGTAGCCGCCCTCCCGGACGAACGCGCGGGTCGCCGCCGCCAGGATCTGCTCCCGCCGCTCGGCCCTGCCCAGCCGCCGTCGCGGTGCCGCTTCCCGCTCCCCGCTGACCGATGCCACAGGGCCCATCGTAGACTCCGGTATGTATATCTCTCAGTATACATCTGCAAGTATACAAACCCCTCGGGAGACGCTTGTGACCAGTGGAACTAGGGCGCGCACGGTGGACGGGCCGGTCCCGTCCGCGAACCGCGCCCCGGCCCCCGACCTCGCCCGCGGCCTGATGCTCGCCCTGATCGCCCTCGCGCACGCACCGGCCTACCTCTACGGGCGGGAGATCGCCGTCGGCGGCTATCCGGGCGACGGCGGCACGCTCGACCGGGTCGTGGCGTTCGTCCTGGTCGACCTGGTCAACGGCCGCGCGTATCCCATGTTCGCCTCGCTGTTCGGCTACGGCGTCGTCCAGCTCATCGCCCGGCGGACCGCGGCGGGCACCGGACCGCGCGCCGCCCGGCGGCTCGTCCGGCGTCGCGGCCTGTGGCTCATCGTGTTCGGCTTCGTCCACGCCCTGCTGCTGTGGCCCGGCGACATCCTCGGTGCCTACGGCGTCGTGGCGGTGGTCCTCGCCGGCGCCTTCCTGCGCGTGCGCGGTCTCGTGCTGGCCGCCCTGGTGACGGCGTCGATCCTGCTGGTCTCGCTGGGCGGCGCGGCCGGTGCGCTGCCGGTCGAGGGAGCGCGCAGCCCGCTTCCCTCGACCGGCGAGTCCGATTTCTGGGCCGCCCTGGGACTGCGGTTGCAGGACTGGCTGCCGACCCTCGTCCTGCAACCGCTCGGCGTCGCGGGCGCGGTGCTGCTGGGGATGTGGGCCGCCCGCCGCCGCGTGCTGGAGGAGCCCGACCGCCATCGACGCCTGCTGCGGGCCACGGCGGCCACCGGCCTGGCCGTCGCCGTGCTCGGCGGCCTGCCGATGGCCGCGCTCACCGCGTCCGCCGGACCGGCGTCGGAGGGACGGCTCCTGCTCGCGGGCGGCCTCCACTACGCGAGCGGCTACGGCGGCGTGGGCTACGCCGCCCTCATAGCGCTCATCACACTGCGCGTCCGGAACGAGGGTCCGCTGACCCGGGCACTGCGCGCCTGCGGGCAACGCTCCCTCTCGTGCTACCTGGCCCAGTCGGTGGTGTTCGTGGCCGTCCTGGCCTCCTACGGCGGCGGTCTCGGCGCCCGCCTCGGCGTGGCGGCCTCCGCCGCGGTCGCCCTCGCCACCTGGGCCGCCACGGTCGCGGCCGCCGACGCCCTGCGCCGCCGCGAGCGGCGCGGTCCCGCCGAACGCCTGCTGCGCCGTCTCACCTACGGTCCACCGAAGGCCTGCGTGAGATCGCCGCCGCGCTCGGGGTGAGCCGGGGGACGGTCTCCTCGACGATCTCCCGCGCGCTGCGCAGCCTCGAAGACCTTCTGGAGGGACGATGACCACCGAGCTGGAGAACCGCCTGCGCGCGGCCTTCGAGGCCGGAACCGCCGAGGTCCAGGCACCGCCCGAACCCGGCTGGGACGACGCGCCCCCGCGGCGGGTGCTCGTGCCGGTGCTCGCCGCCGCGGTGGTCGTGACGATCGTGGTCGCGGTGGTCGCCGTCCTGCGGCCGGGCGGCGGCGACGAACCAGAGCTGGCCACCGGGAACACGCTCGCGCCCCTCGTCCCGACGGACTCGCCCCGGTTCGTCCTGCGGCAGCCGGACGCCACGCCGGTCGTGGTGGAGCTGCGCACCGGACGCACCGTGGCGGCGCTCCGCCCGCCCGACGGCTACAAGTGGGAGCGGGCGGGCGCGATCACCGGGGCCTCGGACAACCGGACCTTCTTCCTCACCGTGGTCGCCAAGCGGGAACGCGTGCAGTACGTCGCCCGCGTCCAGCTGGACGAGCGGGGCCGACCGGGAATCGCGCGGCTCGTGGCGCGGGCGCCGAGGGCCGGGGTCCTCGACGCCGGAACGTCCAAGTTCACCCTCAGACCGACCAACCAGCCCTCGCCCTGGTCCCGGATCGACGCGATCGTGCCGTCGCCCGACGGCACGGAACTGGCGATGAAGCTCAGCGCCCGCGAGGGCGAGGGACTCGCGCTCTGGACGCTGAGCGACGCCCGGCTGCGGGTGTGGGAGAGCGCGACCCCATCGGCTCGCTCGCCTGGTCGCGCGATGGGCGCACCATCTGGTGGGCCTCCCAGGGAGCGGTGGGCGAACTCGACCCGGGCACACCGGCCGGCGTCCTTCCTCGGACGGGACCGCCCACGTCCACCGCGCAGGAGCTCGAACTCCTGGCCGACGGCGACCGGATCACCTCCGAAACCAATCCGGGCGAGCACTCACTGACGCTGCTGCCCGCCTCCGGCGGCCTCCCCAAGGTCCTGGACCGGTGGCGGTCCGGAGGTTCCTCCGCGATGAGCGTCGCGGGCGACCGTCGCCACGTCCTCTACCTGCGCGACGGCCGCTACATGCTCCTCGACACGCGGACCGGCACCCGCACCCCGACCCGTCTCAAAGAGGAACTGATGACGATCTTCTATTGGTGAGAGGTCAGGTCAGGGGGAGGGTGAGGAGCGGCGCCGTGGTGGGCGCGCGGGAGCCGCCCTTGGGTTCGACGGTGAGGCCGATCCGCTGGACGCCGTCGAGCCCCGTGGTGATGACCGGGCGGTCGCCCGGCGAGCGGAGCAGGCCCGCCGACAGGGGAGCGCCCGATCCCAGGCGCCAGAGCTGGTAGGTCCGGTCGGACGGGAGCCGCCGCAGACGGGCGGCGGCGATGACGGCGCGGTCCTGGGAGCGCGACGCCACGACCGTGACGGTTCCGGATCCGGGCGCCTGGGCGGTGACGGCGCGGGCGTCGGGCGCGGTCATGATGGCCGCGACGCGGTCGTTGAGCGCGCGGGCCCGGTCGGCGTCGCCGTGGAAGCGGACGGCGGCGACCCCGCCCGCCAGCGCCAGGACGAGGCAGGCCGCGGCGAGCACCCAGGCGGCGTGGCGGCCGCGTCCCGAGGACTGGGAGCGGGCCGAGCGCGGCGAGAGCTGCCGCGTCCGCTGGATGTCGGCGAACACCCGGTCGCGCAGGCCGGGCGGGGCGGGGCGGGCGGCGGCCATCGCCAGCCGCGAGGTCGCCTCCCGCAGCCCCTGGACCTCCTGGGCGCAGGTCGGGCACTCGGCCAGATGGCTCTCGAAGCGGCGGCGCTCGGTGTCGCTCAGCGCGTCCATGGCGTAGGCGCCCGCGAGGGTGTGGGCATCGTCGGTCATCACTGCACCCCCAGGCAGTCGCGCAGGCGGATCAGGCCGTCGCGCATCCGTGTCTTGATCGCGGCCAGCCCGACGCCGAGCAGCTCGGCCACCTCACGGTAGGTGTAGCCGCCGTAGTAGGCCAGCGTGATCGACTCTCGCTGCGTCTCGGTCAGGCCCGCCAGGCACCTGCGGACCTGCTGGTGCTCGAGGCGCGCGTGCACCTGCTCGCTGACCTCGTCGTAGTCGGGCTCGGGCGGGCTCACCCGCGCCTCGCGGTCGCGTCCGGCCTGGGCCGAGCGGACGCGGTCGACGGCCCGCCGGTGCGCGAGCGTCATGGCCCAGGCCGAGGCGCTTCCCTTGGACGGGCGGTAGTGCGAGGCCTTGCGCCAGAGCTCGACCAGGACCTCCTGGGCGACCTCCTCCGCCTGGGCCGAGTCCCGCACGACGCGCAGCGCGAGCCCGTAGACCGGGCCCGAGAGCCGCGCGTAGACCTGCTCGAAGGCGTCCTGGTCGCCGCGCGCGACCCGGTCCAGGAGCGCGGCCAGATCGGGCGGGCCCGCGTCCGGGACGGCCCCGATGCGTCTTTCTCCAGGTGGATCGTTCATCGTCACACCGTTGGTTCGGAGCCGCGCGTCCGGTGGATGGGTGCTAGTTCCGGCCGGTGCGCAGGTGGACGGTGGCCGTGAGGTGCTCGGTCTCCAGGGCCCGCGACGCGCGGTCCAGGGCCTGCTGGATGCGGAGCTTGGCGCCGGGCACGTCGGCGTCGGGGTCCAGGGTCACGGTGAGCCGCAGGTGCGGGTGCGAGACCGTCCCGGCGAGCGTGGCCCTGGCGCCGCGCAGATCGGGGGCGGACGCGAGGTCGTCCTGCACCGCCCCGGTGAGCGCGCGTGCGGGCATCCGGGTCGCGCCCTTGCGCCGGTCGGCCTCCAGGCTCATCGAGCGGACCGCGTCCGTCCGGGTCTGGACGGCCAGCCAGCGCAGCCCCATCAGCGCGACCACGATCGCGGTCGTCGCCAGCGCGGGCCAGAACCAGACCTGGTCGTCGGCGAAGTCGCGGGTGCGCCGGTCGAGCACCGGCACATCGGGCTCGCCGAGCAGGGACGGGCTCAGCCCGGCCCCGCGTGCCAGCGCGGCCCCGCCCGCGGCGAGCAGGGCGACCCCCACGGCGGCGAGGCCGAGGCGATTCCCCCGGCCGGTGCGGCGGCTGGTCATGATCAGTCCTCTCGGTGGCGGACGGTGACGCGGACGCGCGGCATGCGCAGGGGGGCCAGCTCTCCGACGCACTCGCGCACCGCGTCGCGGACCTGGTCGGTGAGCCCGGACGCGTCGCGCAGCGGGCTGGTGGCGCGGACCCGGACGCGGCGGCGCCCCGCCTTGACCCGGACGCGGGCGATGCCGTCCACGCTCTCGGCGGCGCTCGCGACCCGGCGCCGCAGCCCGGACGGGGCCAGCCCGATCACGACGTGCGGGCCCTCCGGGGCGAGCGGGATCAGGCGGGGCCGTCCCGGACGCAGCGCCAGCAGCAGCGCCACCAGCCCGGCGGCCGCGGCGGCACCGGCGACGGCCAGCGCGAGCGGGTCGTCCCAGCGCGTCTCGCGGCCCAGCCTGGCCAGGTCGGACACGGGCAGCGCGTTCGGCGGACGGCCCGCGAGCGCGCCGATGATCTCGGCGGCGGCCAGGGCCGCGACGGCGGCGACCACGGCGGCGGCCAGCGTCGCCGCCAGCCCGCGCCGGGGCCGCAGCGCCCGCACGACTCGGCGCCTGGCCGCTCGGGGGGCGGGCGCGGCCGTCACAGCACCCGCCTCTCCAGGTCACGGGCCGGGAGCAGCCGGTCGACCTCGATGTCGACCTGCCGGACCTCCAGCCCCGTGAGCCGGCCGACCTGGCGCGTCACGCGCTCGCGCACGTCCCGGGTCACCTCGCGGATGGGCGCCGGGTAGACCACGGAGATCGTCATCCGCAGCGTCGCCAGCCCGCCGTCCACGCGGGCGGTCACCCGGGGCGCGCTGTCCTTGCCGAGCGACACCCCCAGGACCCGGCGGGACGACCCGCCCGCCGCGTCGACGTCGGTCAGGGCCCGCGCCGCGATCCGTTCCAGGACCCGGTCGGCGATCTCGGTGCGCCCCCGGGTCTCCGGGGGTTCCAGGGCCCCGGGCGCTCCCCCTCTTGCGCCCGGGGCCGGCTCTAGTGCCGCCGTGACGGGGGTCATGACCGCCTCCGCCCGCCCAGCAGCTCGCTCAGGTCGAGTTCGCCCGTCACGGCCCGGCCGGCCAGGAAGCCGACCGCGCCGAGCACGAGCACGATCAAGAAGGCGCCGAATCCGCCGAACGCCCCGGCGAACCCGAGCGCCGTGCCGAAGGCCAGGCCGATCACCGGCCAGCCGCGCATCTCTTCCATGAGCGAATCACCTCTCCGTCGTCACAACACCCGGCGGCCGGAACGGGTCCGGCGCCGCCACCACCGCGTCACCAGCCACAGCCCGCCCCGCGTCCGGAACGCCACCACCTCGCCCCCGCCGCCGCGCACCGTGGGAGCCGTGAGCTCCCGGTGCCAGCGCTGGAGACCGGCGACGAACTCCTCCGGATCGCCGCCCGCGTCCGGATGGTGCACCCGCACCCAGGCCCGGAACGCCCGCCGCGCTCCTTCGTCCGCCTCAGCCACCGCGTTCTTCCTCCGGCCCGGTCACTCGGGCAGCTCGATGTCCTCGATCGCCACGTCGACGCGCAGAGCTGGGGCCGCGGCCCGTGCGGCGGACCGGACCTGTTCGGCGATCTCGGCCAGCGGACGGCCGTAGCGCGCCACCACCGCGACGCGCGCCGAACCCTCGTCCACCGCGACCCCCGGGACGACCCGTCCCGGCAGGTAGGTCGCGACCGGGCCGTCGGCCATCCGGGCCACGGCCGGGCAGGCCGTGACCGCCGCCGCGATCCCATCGGCCAGCCGCGCCGCCGCGCCCGGGTCGCGCGCGAGCTCCGCCCCCGAGGTCACTGGACGCGTGACTCCGCCGGCTCGCCGGAGTCCTCGCCCGGGATGTGGATGTCGCCGACCATGATGTTGACCTCGGTGACCTCCAGCCCGCACATCTGCTCGATCGAGGAGATGACGTTGCGGCGGATGCCCGCCGCCAGATCGGGAATGGACACCCCATGCTCGACGATCACGTCCAGGTCGATGGCGGCCTGTCGCTCGCCGACCTCGACGGCGACGCCCTGGGTGATGTTCGGGCCCGACATTCCGGGCAAACGCTCGCGGACCGCGCCCAGCGCGCGGGTGATCCCGGCGCCCATCGCGTACACGCCGGGCACCTCGCGGGTGGCCAGCCCGGCGACCTTGGCGACCACCGCGTCGGCGATCGAGGTCTTGCCGTTCTCGCCGACCAGCTCGGTTCCGGCGCGCGGGGTCACGGCGCCCGCCGTCCTGGTGGTCTTCTCGTTCGCCGGTGCGCTCATGAGCGCTCCTTCCAAGCTCGGGGACACGTCCTCGCGGACGCGATCACACGGTGCGGGCCGGTGCTAACGTCGTCGCTCCGGCCCGCCGGCCACACGCATCGAAGACGCGGCCGCGCGGCCCTTCCTCACGCTCCCGACGCAGTGATCTGGATCACACCGATGACCGACTCTCGCATGCCCGGACGCGGACCTTGACCGGACACGCCGACGACGGCGTCCTGGTCGCCCGGGCCAGGACGGGCGACACCGCCGCCTTCGAGCGGCTGGTCCGCCGCTACTCCGGCCCCGTCTACCGCATCGCGCTGCGCGTCCTGAACGACGCCGACGCGGCGCAGGACGTCGCCCAGGAGGCGTTCGTGGCGGCCTGGCGCAGGCTCGACGAGATCCGGGCCGGGCAGGCGTTCGCCGCCTGGCTCTACCGCATCGCCACCACCCGCGCCCTTTCGGCCGCCCGGCGCCGGGGCACGGCCGGGCAGCCCGACCCGGTCGAGGAGCCGGACACCGGCGCGCCCGCCCGCACCGGAGACCCCGTCCAGCACGTCCTGGCCGAGGACCTGCGCGGCGCCCTGTGGCGGGCGCTGGCTCGGCTCACACCGGAACAGCGGGCATGCTGGGTGTTACGAGAACTGGAAGAGCTGAGCTATGACGAGATCGCGGAGATCACCCGGAGCGGCCCCGACGCCGTCCGGGGACGGATCCACCGCGCCCGGACCCGGCTGGCCGAGGAGCTGAGCGCATGGAGGTGAACCGGCAGCCCGGCGCGCTTCCCTGCGGGCGCGCCCTCGACGATCTCTACGACCATCTGGCCGCGGGGACGCTCGACGAGCACGAGCGGACCTGCCCGCACTGCCGCGAGGCGGCCGCCGCCCTGGTCCCCGTCCAGCGGGCCACCGCGCTCGCCCGCACCGAGCCGCCGTCCGAGCCCGGCCCCGGCTTCGTGGAGTCGGTGATGAGCCGCGTCCGCGCCGAGGCCCGGCGCTCGCGCGCCCTCTCCCTGCCCGCCGAGCCGCCGCTGCGGCTGAGCATCAGCGAGCACGCCGCCGCGACCTTGCTGTCGGCGGCGGCCGACACCGTCCCCGGCGTCACCAGCCACGGCTGCCGCTTCCCCGACCCCGGCGACCTCGGCGAGGCGTCCGTGGCCGTCAGCGTCCGCTACGGCACCTCGGCCACCGAGGCCGCCGAGCGGGTCCGCCAGGCCGTCCGGACGGCCGCCCGGACCCAGCTGGGCCTGACCCTGCACACCATCGATGTCGAGGTCGACGACCTCGACCTGTGACCAGCGGGCGGGCGGACACGGATGCTGAGCACGGACGAGGCGCGGGTGTGGGCGCTGGTCGTCGAGAGCGCGGGCGCGCGCGGCGGCCGCATGACCGTCCTGGACGTCTGCGTCGTGTGCGCGCGCCTGCTGGACGCCGGGGGCGTCGGGCTCTCGGTGCTCGCGGGCGAGCGCCCCGAACCCGTGCACACCGTCGGCGCGCTGGGCCGCGACCTCATGGATTCGGCCGTCACCAGCGGCGACGGCCCGTGCGCCGAGGCCCTGCTGACCGGCGCGCCCGTCCTGGCGGCCGATCTGGCCGACCCGTCGGCCGGGCGACGCTGGCCGATCTTCACCGAGGTCGCGCTCGCGGTGAACGTGGCGGCCGTGTTCGCGTTCCCGCTGGTCACCGGGGCCATGCGCGCGGGCGTCCTGGTGGTGGGACGCGACCGTCCCGGCGCCCTGGACCCGGCCGCCCGCCGCGACGCGCTGATCCTCGCCGACGCCGCCCTGACGCTGCTGCTCGACGAGCAGGCCGGGCGCGCGGCCGAGGCGGTGCCCGCCGAGTGGCTCGGCCTGGGCGGCGCGATCCACCAGGCCGCCGGGATGGTGTCGATCCAGCTCGACTGCACCGTCGACCAGGCGCTGGTGCGGCTGAGGGCCCACGCCTTCGCCAACGACATGCCGCTGACCCTGGTGGCGCGGCAGGTGGTGGAACGGACGCTGCGGTTCGCCCCCGACCCCACGTCCCGCCCCTGATCACTCGTCGTCGAGGGTGTGGCGCCGCAGCAGAACCTCTTCGGCGATGGCGAGGAGCGTCCGGTCGTGGACGTAGGCGTAGGCGCGCAGCCGGACGATCGCCTCGGGCACCGGCACGTCCAGCAGCGCGGCCAGCATCCCGCCTGCCTGGTGCACCCGAGGGGGCAGCCCGGGCGCCGCGCCGGTCGGCGGGACGGGCAGCGAGCGGAACGCGACCCCGGACGCGGCCCGGGCGCAGGCCGCCGCCTCGGCCAACGGCGCTCCGCTCAGTCCGCCCGGATCGCGGCGGAAGAAGTCGACCGCGCCGACCGGTATCCCGGCCACCGCGAGCGGGAACGCGAAGACCGCGCCCACCCCTCGGGGAGCCGCGATCGAGACGAACCCCGGCCACCGGCCCGCGGCGGCCGCGAGGTCGGGGACCAGCACGGGCTCGAGAGTCAGGTAGGCGTCCGTGCAGGGCCCCTGGCCGGAGGTCAGTTGCGCGTCCTCGACCAGGTGGCCCAGATCGTCTGAGGCGATCACCACCTCGCGCAGCCCGGGACCCGTCGCGAGCGTGACACCGTAGCCGTCGGCCCCGGCCGCCGCCGCACCGGCGGCGCAGACGGTCCCGACCGACCGCCACGCGCCCTCCCGCTGGTCCATACCGACCAACGTAGGGCGCGGACGCCCGGATCAGAAGAACTCGTCCAGCAGCCGGTAGAACGCGAGCCGCTCCGGATCGGTCTCCCCGCCGTAGGCGCGCAGGAAGCGCCGGACGTGCTCGCCGTCGTACTGGGAGTTGAGCCACTCGTCGGCGATGCTGCGCGCCATCAGCGCCAGGTCGGCATGGCGGTCGGCGACGCCGAGGCGGCCCAGGTCGATGACGCCGGTCACCCGGAGCGAGACCGGGTCGAGCAGCACATTGGGCAGGCAGAGATCGCCGTGGCACACCACGAGGTCCTCCACGGCCGGACGGGTCAGGTCGAGCGCGGCCAGAAGCCGGGCCTCGTCCCACCCCGCGCGCTCGTCGTCGAGCTGGTCGAGCTCCACCGAGCCGTTCGCGGCGGCGTCGCGCGCCTGCGCGACGGTCACCTTCAGGCTCTGGTCGAACGGGCAGTCCGCGACGGGCAGCGCGTGCAACGACCGGGCCAGACCGGCCAGCGCGTCGACGACGCCGTCGCGCCGCTCGGCGGGCCAGGGCGCCGCCGCGGAACGGCCGGGGAGCGCGGCCGTGACCAGCCAGGTCACGCCGTCGCGCGTGCCGAACTCGAGCACCGGTGGGGCGGGCAGACCCTTGTCGCGCAGCCACGCGGAGCGCTCGGCCTCCGCTTCGAGGGCGTGCCCGGCGCCGGGACGCTCGCCGCGCCCGTCGACGACCTTCACGAAGCACGCGCGGCCCGCACCTTCGGCCCGCCAGACCCCGGCGCCCGACATCCCCTCGGTCACCGGCTCCCAGCCGTCGCGGCCGTGACGCTCGCGCAGCAGATCAAGAACGCTGTCCACGCGGGCCATTGTGCAGGCCCGGCCCCGCGAGGGCACGTGGATTAACGGACGCCCCGTGACGGGCACGGGGCGTCCGGAAGGATCTGGTCAATCGGTGGGGACGACGGCGCAGTCGTCGTTGGCGCCGTCGTCGTTCCCGGGCTCGGGCTCCCACTGGACCGACGACTGGGGCACCCCGAGCCAGGCGTAGGTCTCGTTGGTGGCCAGGCAGTCGTCGTGGTCCTTGCCGACCTTGACGCCGCCCAGGTCGGTGACGACGAAACCGCGTTTGGGGTCGAGGGTGACGCGGACGGTGAACTCGCCGCCCGGCCGGCCGCGGAAGGGCGCGCTCTCCGGCAGGACCCACATCCCGGACGGCTTCTGCTCCACGCGCGCCCGGTCGCCCCTGTCGCCGTCCTGGTCCCAGCCGTCGATGTAGACGACCGCGTTCGGGCGGATCTGGCGCAGCGCGGTCTCGTCCTGGGAGCAGGCCGAGGCCAGCCCGAGGACGGGGAGCAGGAGCGCGCACCCGGCGAGCGTCCGGGAGCGCGCAGCGCGCCGCGGGTCAGTCGTCATCGCCACCGTCATCGTTGTCGTTGTCGTCGTCGTCATCCCCGTCGTCCTCGGCGGCGCAGCCGGCGGTGACGGCCACCGTGGAGGTGACGGCGACCAGGGTGGCGACGGCGGGGACCGACGCGGGCGTCAGCGACATGACGACGGCGAACAGGCTCTTGACGAGGCCGAGCAGGGTCTTGGCGGGCATGGTTACCTTCCGGTGGCGAATGACGTGAGCAGGATAGAGGTCCGTTGGGACGTTCCGCTGACGCTCGCGTGTCCAAAGCGTGGCCTTGCCGAGGTCGCCTCAGACGGTCAGAAGCACCCCTGTTGCGATATGTAGTACATCTGCTATCAATTGACGCAGTCGTCGGTAAGGAAGCGAGGGACGCATGACGGTCGGCAGCGACATGGCGAGGTGGGGCCCGGCTCCCGTGATCGACGTCCGCGACCTGCGGATGCGTTACGGCGCCCACGAGGTGCTCAAGGGCATCGACCTCACCGCGCGGCGCGGCGAGGTGATCGCGCTGCTCGGGCCCAACGGGGCGGGCAAGACCACCACCATCGAGATCCTGGAGGGTTTCCGGACGCGCTCGGGCGGCCGGGTCCGCGTCCTCGGGGCCGACCCCGCCAAGGGCGACGAGCACTGGCGGGCGCGCATGGGCGTGGTGCTCCAGTCGTGGCGCGACCACGGCCGGTGGAAGGTGCGCGACCTCCTGCGCCACCTCGGCAGGTACTACGAGCCCTACTCGACGCCCGAGCACGTCCGGCCCTACGACGTGGACGAGCTGATCGCGACGGTCGGCCTCGGCGAGCAGGCCGGCCGCAGGATCTCGACGCTCTCGGGCGGCCAGCGGCGCCGGCTGGACGTCGCGATCGGCATCATCGGCCGTCCCGAGCTGCTGTTCCTGGACGAGCCGACCGCCGGCTTCGACCCGCACGCGCGGCGCGACTTCCATGACCTGGTGCACCGCCTGTCCGATCTGGACGACGCCACGATCCTGCTCACCACCCACGACCTGGACGAGGCCGAGAAGCTCGCTGACCGCATCCTGATCCTGGTGGGCGGGCGGATCGTCGCCGACGGCAGCGCCGACCAGCTCGTCCGGCAGGTCGCCGGGCGGTCCGAGGTCCGCTGGACGATCGGCGGCGAGCCCCAGGTGCACGCCACCGACGACGCGACGCGGTTCGTCCGGGAGCTGTTCGCGCAGCACGGCGAGGAGGTCCGCGACCTGGAGGTGCGGCGGGCCTCGCTGGAGGACACCTACATGACGATGGTGCGCCGGTACGAGACGCGCCCCGTCCGCGATCGAGAGGAAGCGTCCCGATGAGAGCGGTCCTGTACGCCGCCCGGCTGGGCCTGTCGCGAGGCTGGACGGAGTTCCGCCAGTCGCTGAAGAGCCCGGGGGAC
Source organism: Spirillospora sp. CA-294931 (assembly GCF_050946795.1). GTDB lineage: Bacteria > Actinomycetota > Actinomycetes > Streptosporangiales > Streptosporangiaceae > Spirillospora. The sequence continues at coordinate 5,483,998 of NZ_CP192006.1, read as the reverse complement.
ATCGGCTGGAACGTGATCGTGGCGATGATCTTCGTGGTGGTGCTGTTCTTCCAGCGCGACTCCAAGGTCGAGGGCACCGAGGTGTCGCTGGCCTCGGCGGTGCTGCCCGGCATCCTCGGCATGTGGATCACCGTGGGCGGCTTCCAGGGCGCGCTGAGCACGCTCTCGGTCGAGCGCGAGGACGGGACGCTGCTGCGCGCCAGGACGGTGCCGAACGGAATGATCGGCTATCTCGTCGGACGGGTGGTCTCGGTGGCTCTGGGCACGATCCTCAGCCTGGTGATCATCTTCTCGGCCGGGCTCTTCCTGATCCCGGAGCTTCCCGGGACCGGCCTGGCCGGGTGGCTGACGTTCGGATGGCTGCTCGTCCTCGGATTCCTGGCGACCCTTCCGTGGGGCGCGGTGCTCGGCTCGCTGGCGCGGGGCTCCAACGCCGCCTCCGGCCTGGGGATGCTGGGGGTGACGGCCCTCGCCGGGATTTCGGGGATCTTCTACCCGATCGTCGCGCTGCCCGGGTGGGTCCAGGCGGTCGCGCAGGCGTTCCCCGTCTACTGGATGGGGCTGGGCGTCCGCTCGGCGTTCCTGCCGGGCTCGGCGGTGTCGGCGGAGATCGGCGACTCGTGGCGGCATTGGGAGACCGCCGGTGTCCTGGGGGCGTGGGCGGTGGCCGGGTTCCTGGTCGCGCCGGCCGTGCTGCGGCGGATGGCGCGCCGCGAGTCGGGGGCCGCCATGGAGGCCCGCCGCCTGCGGGCGACGCAGCGGATCGCCTGAGAAGATGAGCCGCGATGAGTGAGACCATCCACAACCGCATCGCGATGCTGCGGGCCGAGCGCGGCATCTCGCGCCGCGAGCTCGCGGCCGCGCTCGGTGTCCACTACCAGACGATCGGGTATCTGGAGAGGGGCGAGTACAGTCCGAGCCTCCACCTGGCGCTCCGGATCGCCGAGCATTTCGAGGTGCCGGTGGAAGTGATCTTCTCCACCACGCCCTTCCCCAGGATCGGCGGCGCCGAGCGGACGGCATGACCCGCCGCCGGGCAGGTCGAATCCAAGGATTCCGCAAATCACGAACATAAATCCCGTATCCCCTACGGGGCATTCCCACGGTTGTTTGCGACCCGGTCGTGACGGATGGTGATCGCCGGGCGGCCGTCCGTTCCCCACCCCACCTGAGGCCGCTCCTCCGGGATGCTCCCCATGTTCCCGGTGCAGGGAGACGGAGAACATCACATGCGCAGGACGACGTTCGTTTCCGCCGCGGCCGCCCTCGTGACCGGCGCGGCGCTGCTGGGCGCGGGCCCCGCCACGGCGGCCGAGCCGCTGGGCCCGGTCCACCAGGCGAAGCAGCACGTCGCGGGGCAGTACATCGTCGCACTGGAGGGTGACGCCCCCAAGGCCGCCGCCGGCAAGGCCGCCGAGCTTCTGGGCAGCTACGGCGGCGCGCTCATCACCGTCTACTCGGTCACCTTCAACGGGTTCTCGGTGAAGGACATGACCGACCTCCAGGCGCGCCGCCTGGCGGCCGACCCGGCCGTGCGGGGCGTCTGGGAGGACGGCACGGCCCGCGTCGCGGGCGAGCAGCCCAACCCGCCGTCGTGGGGGCTGGACCAGATCGACCAGAAGACCACCAGCCTCGACAAGAAGTACGTCTACCCCAACACCGCCGACAGCGTCACCGCCTACGTGATCGACACCGGGGTCGAGAAGGGCCACGCCGAGTTCGAGGGACGCGCCTCCTCCGGCTACGACTACGTCGACAACGACGCCGACGCCGCCGACTGCCACGGGCACGGCACGCACGTCTCCGGGACGATCGCGGGCAAGACCGTCGGCGTCGCCAAGAAGGCCAAGATCGTCGCGGTGCGCGCCCTGGGCTGCAACGGCTCGGCGCCCGACTCGGCCGCTGTGAGCGCGATGGAGTGGGTGGCCAAGAACGGCGCCACGCCCGGCGTGGTCAACATGAGCATGACCATGGACAACGTCGGCGTCGGCGACGAGCAGGCCAAGGCCCTGGTGGCCAAGGGCTTCGTCCTGGCGGTCGCGGCGGGCAACAACGGCGTCGACGCCTGCGGCGTCAGCCCGGCCCGGGTCCCCGAGGCGATCACGGTCGGCTGGATCAACCAGGGCGGCGGCCGCAGCGGCAACTACGGCACCTGCCTCGACCTGTTCGCCCCCGGTGGCAACATCCACTCGTCCACGCTCAACGGCGGCTACGGCACCATGAGCGGCACCTCGATGGCCTCGCCGCACGTCGCCGGGGTCGCGGCGATGTACCTGCACGCCAACGCTGGCGCGACACCGCAGAAGGTCCGCGACGAGATCGTCGACAACGCCACCCCGAACCTGGTGACCAGCCCGGGCAGCGGGTCCCCGAACAAGCTCCTGTGGTCGGGCTTCATCACCGGCGGCGGCACCCCGACCTGCGGGACCAAGGCCAACGACGAGGACGTGGCCGTCCCCGACGCGGGGGCGGCCGTCGGCAGCGCGATCACGCAGGACAGGTGCGACGGCCGCGCCTCGGGCACGCTGCCCGTCAAGGTCGACGTCGACCACACCTTCACCCGTGACCTCTCGATCGACCTCGTCGGCCCGAGCGGCGCCGTCTTCACCCTGAAGGCGGCGGGCGGCGTCGGCGAGTCCGGCGGCATCCACAAGACCTACAGCGTGAACGCCTCCGGCGAGAACGCCAACGGCACCTGGAAGCTCCAGGTCAAGGACGCCCACCGCTACGACACCGGCACCCTCACCGGCTGGTCGATCGACTTCTGATCACCCCCGGCCCCCACCGCCGGACGGGCCGTTCCCTCGCGGGGACGGCCCGTCCCGCTGTGTCAGGGGCCGGTGGCCGGAGCGCCCGCCGCGGCGAGCCCGTCGAGGGCGGCGGCCTCCGCGCGCGGGTCGCCCAGACGCCGGGCGAGGGCGAGCGCGCGGCGGTGGTACCCGGCCGCTTCGCGGGCGTCGCCGCGCCGCTCGGCGAGCAGGCCGAGCTCGGTCAGGACCGTGGCGTGGCCGGGGGCGCGGCCCGTCCTGCGGTACCAGTCCGCGGCGGTGCGCAGGTGCCCGGCGGCCGCGTCGAGGTCACCGGCGAGGCGGGCGGTCTGGCCCAGGCCGATGGCCGCGTAGACCTCGCCGGGCTTGAACCCGTGCTCGGCGGCCAGCCGCCGTCCCCGCTCGTGCAGCTCGCGCGCCGCGCCGAGGTCGCCGCGCAGCATCGCGACCCGGCCGAGCCCGCAGAGCCGGTCGGCGGCCTCGGCCCACATGCCCAGGCCCTCGGCCAGGGCCAGGCCCTCGCGGTGCAGGCGCTCGGCCTCACGGTGGTCGCCCCGGATCTCGGCCAGCGCGGCCCGGGGATAGACGGTGAGCAGCTCGCCGCCCCGGTCGCCGAGGGCGCGGAAGAGCGCGACCGCCCGGCCGGACGCGTCGGCCGCCGTCGCCAGGTCGCCTCGGGTGAGTGCGTGGTTGGCCCGCAGGCCGGTCGTCACGGCCAGGCCCCAGCGGTGCCCGAGCGCCTCGAACCCGGCGGACGCGTCCGCCGCCAGCTTCTCGCTGGTGTCCAGGTCGCCCGCGTGGAGCAGCACGTAGGCCAGGAACCAGCGTGCCATGGCCAGCCCGTGCGGGTCCTCGGCGCCTTCGAAGGCCGCCAGCGCGGCGCGGGCGCGGGCCGCCGCGTCCTGCTCGATGTCCAGCAGCGCCGCGATGCCCGCCTCCCAGCACAGCACCCGGGCCCGGAGGCCGGACGGGGCCGAGCCGGGGACGGCCAGGGCCAGGCCCGCCCACCTGGCCGCCTGGCGGACGCGCCCGCGCAGCAGGAACGACCACGCCAGCGCGTCCACCAGACGCAGCGCGGACGCGGCGTCCCCCCGCCGGATCGCGTGCTCCAGCGCGCAGTGCAGGTTGCGGTGCTCGGCGTCGAGCCGGGCGAGCCGGTCGGCCTGGCCGGGGCCGAACAGCTCCGGCGCGCCGTTCTCGGCGAGCGCCAGGTGATGCCGGTGGTGGCGGTCGCGCACGGACTCCAGCTCGCCGGCCTCGTCGAGCCGCGCCCGCGCGTAGACGCCGACGGTCTCCAGCAACCGGTACCGCCGGTCGCCGGTGACGGTGACCATCGAACGGTCGACCAGCCGCGCCAGCACGGCCGCGACCCGCGACGGCGGGACGGGCCCGCCGGAGCAGACCGCCTCGACCGCCGCCAGCGGGCCGCCGTCCAGCACCGCCAGGCGGCGCAGCACGATCCGCTCGGGCTCGGTCAGCAGGTCCCAGCTCCAGTCGAGCACGGCGCCCAGCGTGCGCTGCCTGGCCGGAGCGCCGCGGTTCCCGGCCGCGAGCAGCGCGAGCCGGTCGGGCAGGCGCGCCGCCAGCTCGCGCACCCCGAGGGCCCGCACCTTCGCGGCGGCCAGTTCCAGGGCCAGCGGGAGCCCGTCCAGCCCGCGGACCAGGTCGGCCACCGCCTGCGCGTTCGAGGCGTCCAGGACGAACCCCGGATCGGCGTCGGACGCGCGGGCGCAGAACAGCCGGACGGCGCTCGCCTCCCGCACCCGGCCGGCGTCCGCGCCGGGAGCGGGCGCCTCCAGCGGCGGGACGGGACGCAGCACCTCTCCCGGCACGCCCAGCGGCTCCCGGCCGGTCGCCAGCACCCGCAGGCCCGGCGCCGACGCCAGCAGCGCGGCGACCAGCTCGGCCACCGGCGCCGCGACGTGCTCGCAGTTGTCGAGCAGGAGCAGAAGCTCCTTGCCGCGCAGGAACGCGGCCAGCCGGTCGGCATGGCTCATCGGCTCGCCGGACGGCACCGGCCCGAGCATCGCGTTCTCCCGGATGCCGAGCACCGCCATGACCGCCTCGGCCACGGCGTCGCCCCCGCTCAGCCCGGCCAGCTCGACCAGCCAGACCCCGTCGGGGCAGGCGTCCTCCAGGCGCGCGGCGGCGGCCAGGCCGAGCCGGGTCTTGCCGACGCCGCCGGGGCCGGTGAGCGTGACCAGCCGCGCGGTGTCCAGGCACGCCAGCACGTCCTCGACGGCCTCGTCCCGCCCGACCAGCGCGGTGACCGGGACGGGGAGCCCGCCGCGCCGGGGAGCGGGCGGCGCGTCCAGCGCGGGGTCGCGCGCCAGAATCGCCCGCTGGAGCCGGACGAGTTCCACGCCGGGGTCGAGCCCCTGGCCGTCGGCGAGGTCGCGGCGGTACTCGTCGTAGGCGGCCAGGGCCTCGCCCTGCCGCCCGGACCGGTACAGGGCGCGCATCATGGCGGCCCTGAGGCGCTCGCGCTCGGGGTGCTCGCGCACCCATCCGGCCAGATCGGCGGCCAGCGCGTCGTGCTCACCCAGGTCGAGCCGCGCCTCGGCGAGCGCCTGCACCGCGTCGAGTCGCTGCTGGCCCAGCCGCTCGGCCACCGGACGGGCGAACGGCTCGCCCTCGAACCCGGCCAGGGCGGGGCCGCGCCACAGCGCGAGCGCGTCGGACAGCAACCCCTTGCGCGTCCACGGGTCACCGGTGGCGCGGGCGCGGTCGAGCAGGGCACGGAAGCGCGCGGTGTCGACGGCGTCGGCGCGGACGCGCAGCCGGTAGGCGGACGACCCGTGCTCGACCAGCCCGCGCCCGCCGGGACCGGCGGCCTCCAGCGCCCGGCGGAGCCGGGACACCCGGATCTGCAGGGCGTTGGCGGGGTTGGCGGGGACCGTCTCCGGCCACAGGTCGGCGATCAGCCGCTCGACCGGTACCGGGAAGCCCTCGTGCACCACCAGGACGGCCAGCAGCGCGCGCACGTCGGCGCGCGGCACCGCGACCGGCGTGCCGTCGTCCCCGGACACCGCCAGTGGACCGAGCACCCCGAACCGCACGCGATCAGGCTACCGCCCGACAGAACGTGGAAAGCGGCTGGAAAGCGGCGGGACCCACCCTCGGGCGAATGAAGAACCTGACAACGCAGTTGCTGCCGTTGGCGGCGGCCCTGTTCGCCGTGGGCACCGACGGCTTCATCATCGCCGGGCTCCTTCCGCAGATCGCGGACGACCTCGATGTCGGGGTCCCCGCCGCCGGGCAGCTGGTCACCGCCTTCGCGCTCGCCTTCGCCGTCTCGGCGCCCGTCCTCGGGGCGATGACCAGCGCCATGAGCCGCCGCTCCGCCCTGCTGCTCGGGCTCGCGATCTTCGTCGTGGGCAACGCCGCCACGGCGCTCGGCCCGTCCTACCCGGCCGTCATGCTCGCCCGGATCGTCACTGCGGGCGGGGCCGGCCTCATCGGCGCCGCCGCGTTCAGCGCGGCCGCCGCCATCGCGCCGCCGGAGCGCCGGGGCCGGGCCCTGGCCTTCGTGATGGGAGGGCTCACGCTGGCCATCGCGTTCGGGCTGCCCGCCGGCACCCTGATCGGCGGTGCGGACTGGCGGCTGACCCTGTGGGCCGTCGCCGGGCTCGGCGTCGTGGCGATGGCCGGTGCCGCCGCCGTCCTGCCCGAGATCTCGCTGCCGGTCGACTCGCTGCGCGCCCGCCTGGCCCCGCTGCGCGAGCCGTGGGTCTTCGGCATGCTCGCCGTCACCGTCATGACCCTGGCGGGCACCCACGTCCTCTACACCTACATCAGCCCCGCCGTGGGCCAGGCGACCGGCGGGTCCACCACCCGGCTGACCGTCGTCCTGCTGGCCTGGGGCGTGGGGAACATGGCCGGCAACGCGCTGGCCGGGCGCCTGTCCGACCGCCACCCGCCCGAGCGCGTCGTCACGGCGGGCCTGGCCGCGGCGGCCGTGCTCCTGGCCCTCAGCCCGCTGACCGTCAAGGCGATGCCGGTCGCGGTCGCCTGGGCCGTGCTGTGGGGCGTCTGCGTGTCGCTGCCGGTCGTCCCGCAGCAGAGCCGCCTGGTCGCCCGGGCCCCGAGCGCCTCGGCGCTGCTGCTCGGCCTGAACAACTCCGCGATCTATGTCGGCGTCGCCCTGGGAGGCGGCCTGGGCGGCCTCCTCCAGGATCGGCTGACGCCCGGACGGCTGGGCCTGGCCGCCGCCGCCGTGAGCCTGGCCGGACTCGCCGCCAACCTGGCCACGACGTCCCGGAGCAAGCGGCTCACCTCCGTTTCCTGATCGCCAGGACGAGGCCGTCCTCGGCCGTCTCGTAGATCGTCCAGCCGACGAGCGGGGCCAGCGAGGTCCAGGCGGCGCGACCCAGGAGGCCCGCTCGTCGCGGGGGAGGAGCAGCGCGCCCGCGCTGTGGGCCTGCCAGCGGTTGGCCACCCAGCCCGCCTTTTCGAGCCGGGCCAGGATCGGGTGGACGGCCGCTCGGCAGCGACCCGGCCGCCACGTTCTCCTCACCGGGGCGCGGGCCAGTTCTTGAGCGCGGCGTCGAGCGCGTCGAGGATCCGATGCCACGAGGCGTCCAGGTCGCGCGGCTGCTGGGCGCCGACCGCCTGCTCCAGGCTGACGAAGCCGTGGAACGTGCTGTGCAGCAGCCGGAGCGCGTCGGTCTCGTCGGGCTCGGACAGCGCGTAGCCGCGCAGGATCGCCCGGGTCATCTCCGCGTGGCGGCCCGCCGCGCCGGTCGCCGCCGCTTCGGGGTCGAGCTTGAACATCGTCGCCGCGTACCGTCCCGGGTGCGCGTTGGCGTAGGTCCTGTAGGCGCTCGCGAAGGCGACCAGCGCGTCCCTGCCCGCGCGGCCGGCCAGCGCGGCGGCGACCTGGTCGGCCAGCTCGGTCAGGGCCAGCGTCGCGACCCGGCACTTCAGGTCGTGGACGTTCTTGACGTGCGAGTACAGGCTCGCGTCCTTCACCCCGAACCCGCGGGCGAGAGCCGAGACGGTCACGTTCTCGAAACCGACCTCGTCGGCGAGCTCCGCCGCGGCCCGGGTCAGGCGTTCGGCCGTCAGTCCCGCGCGGGCCATGGATCCCCTTCCGTTTGCCTAAAGGCATTAAGCTTTTGCCTAATACCTCTAGGAAGGATAGCTTGCCGACCATGGAGCCGCTCACCGAGCGCGAGATCCGCGCGTCATTCGTCAACTGCACCAAGGGCGAGGCCAAGCGCCTGGCCGTCCCCCGCGACCTGGCCGAGAAGCCGTGGGACGACCTCGACTTCCTCGGCTGGCGCGACCCGGCCGCGCCCGGCCGGACCTACCTGGTCACCGAGTCCGGCGACGGGCCGCTGGGCATCGCGCTCCGGCTGGCCGCCCCCCACGCGGGGACGGGACGCCGCAGCATGTGCTCGCTCTGCCTGACCACCCATACGGGAGGCGTCTCCCTGATGACCGCGCGCCGGACCGGCGCCAAGGGACAGCAGGGCGACTCGGTCGGCGGGTACTTCTGCACCGACCTGTCCTGCTCGCTCTATGTGCGGGGCAAGAAGCAGGCGAGCCCCGGCGCGCGTCTCCAGGAGTCGCTCACGCTGGACGAGCAGATCGCCCGCACCGTGGCCAACCTGGACGCCTTCGTCGCCAAGGTCGTCGCCTGAACGACGCCGGGCCTAAAGAGCACGCGCGGTCTTCACCAGGTTGGCCACGACCGGGGACGGGTCGTCGCGGCGCCACGCCAGCGCGGGCCCCGCGGTGACGGCGTGCGGGGCGACCGGCACGAACGCCACGTCGGGACGTGCCGTCCGCGCGACCGAGGACGGCACGATCGAGATCCACAGCCCGGTCGCGACCATCCCGACGATCGTCTGCATCTGCACCGCCTCCTGCGCGGGCGAAAGGACGAACCCCCCGCGCCTGCACAGAGCGGCGATCTGGTCGTAGAGGCCGGGACCGGCGGCGCGGGGGAACATCACGAACGGCTCCCGCGCCAGTTCCCGGACGGGGATGCGGGGGCGCGCCGCCAGCCGGTGCCCCGCCGGGACGACCGCGACGAGCGGCTCGTCCCCGAAGGCGTGCACGTCGAGCCGGTGCGAGGCCTCACCCGCCAGGGGCGGCCGCAGCAGCCCGGCGTCCAGGTCGCCCGCCAGCAGCGCCGCGGCCTGGGCGGCGGTCGGCATCTCCCGCAGCGTCACCTCGACGTCCGGGTGGCGGGCCCGGAAGGCCCGCATCAGGCCCGGCAGGACGGCGTGCGCCGCCGAGCCGACCAGCCCGACCACCAGGCGCCCGGTGTCGCCCCGCCCGGCCATCCGCGCGGCCCGCGTGGCGCGGTCGGCCCCGGCGAGCACGCCGCGCGCCTCGGCGACGAACGCCTCCCCGGCCGAGGTCAGCGCCACCCGGCGCGAGCTGCGCTCGAACAGCCGGACGCCGAGCTCGTCCTCCAGCGCCCTGATCTGCTGGCTCAGCGGCGGCTGCGCGATCCCCAGCGACCGGGCGGCCCGTCCGAAATGCAGCGCGTCGGCCACCGCGACGGCGCACCGGAGATGGCGAAGCTCCATCGGCGAGTCTCCGTTTCATCGATATGCGAAACATATCGTCCAGAGGGTTCATATCGATCCTGATGGATCATCGGGGCTCCGTCGGCGACGCTGGGGAGCACAGATCGCCGAGCTGGAGGTCCACCCATGACGACGCGCCGTCACGTCCTCCGGCTGGGCGCGGGTCTCGGAGCGCTTCCCCTCGCGCCCGGCGGGCGCGGCCGGATCGAACGCGCCCGATGGCACGTCCACGGCGACCCCGGCATCCGCGTCGCCGTGCGCGAGGTATGGCACACCGGTGCCTTCGAGCGCCGCCTTCCGCCCGTGGTACTGCTCCATGGCGCGCGCGTCCCGGGTGCCGCGAGCTTCGACCTTCCCGTCGAGGGCGGATCGCTCGCCGCCGACCTGGCGGCGGCCGGGCACCGCGTCCACATCATGGACGCCCGCGGCTACGGCGCCTCGTCCCGTCCGTCCCCGACGGGCCGCCCGCTGGCGACCGGCGCCGAGGTCGTCCGCGACATCGCCGCCGTCGTCCGGGCCGTCCGGCACCGCACGCGGGCCGAGTCCGTCGCCCTGGTCGGCTGGGCGACGGGCGCGCACTGGTTCGGCTGGTACGCCACGCGGTCACCGCGCACCGTCAGCCACCTGGTCCTCTACAACAGCCTTTACGGGGCGCTGGACGGACACCCGACGCTGGGACGCGGCAGCCAGTACGAGGACCCCGCGCGCCCCGGCGAGTTCAACGCGGCGGCCTTCGGCTCCTACCGGCTCAGCACCGGCGCGTCCCTGCTCCCGAGCTGGGACGACACCATCCCCGTCGAGGACAAGACCCGCTGGCGCGACCCCGAGGTGGCCGCCGCCTATGTCGCCGCCGCGCTCGGCAGCGACCCGACCTCGTGCGAGCGGCGGCCGCCGAGCTTCCGCGCGCCGACGGGCGCCCTGTCCGACAGCTTCTACCTGGCCACCGGCCGCAAGCTCTGGGACGCCCGCGACGTCCGGGCCAGAACCCTCGTGCTCCGCTCTGAGCTGGACTTCTGGAGCCGTCCCGGCGACCTCGACGGCCTGCGCGCCGAGCTGACCCGCGCCGCCGACGTCCGCGCGGTCACTCTCCCCGCCGCCACCCATTTCGCCCACCTCGACCGCCCCGCCCGGGGCCGGGCCCGCTTCCTGCGCGAAGTGCTGCGCTGGCTGGCGCGCTGATCGCCTACGGCGTGATGCGCCCCGAAACGCCGCCCTCGGCCTGAGTTGGCCACGCGGTAACGCTCCGGCAAGAGTGTCCGCAATTTCCCGTTCGCCCTTATCTGAACGCCATTCGGTATAGCGGCTGACCTTGCCTTTTCCGGAACGTTCGAAGCTGTTCGGTTGCATCGTTCCTGCCTGCGCTGACCCACTTTTTCTCGTACCAGGCCGTATAAATTTGTCCTTCTCGTTGGTTGACGTGAAGAAAAGTGTTGACTTCACTACGTGTGCGCCCCTCGTCCCCGGCCCGTCAAGGGAGACGGCATGGATGATCTGCCCCAACACGCGATCGGGCGGCTCAGCCGCCCACCGCCCCGTGCCAGTGACGAGCAAAGGAGATGTCCTATCGGCCGAGTCTCGGTCCGTTTGGGTGGCGGGCCATGGGAGACCAGAAATGATTCGCATACTGATCGCCGAGGAGGCCCCCCTTTTGCGAAGCGGGCTCGTCGCGTTCCTCGGCGGGCTGCACGATCTCGAGGTGGTCGCCTCGATCGGTTCGGGGGAACGGATCGGCTCGGTCGCCCTGGCCTTCAGGCCGCGGGTCGCGCTGATCGACGTCGACCTTCCCGAAACGGGCGGTTTCGCGGCGGCGCGGGCGCTGCACGAGTCGTCGCCCGACTGCCGGACGCTGCTCATGGCGGCCCGCCGCAGGCCGGGGGATCTGCGCCGGGCCGTCACCGCCCCCGCCGCCGGGCTCGTCATGAAGAACACCTCACCGGACGGCCTGGTGGCCGCGATCAGGCGGTTGGCCAAGGGCAAACGGTTCGTCGACCCCGACCTGGCGTTCACCGAGCTCGGCGCGGCCCAGAACCCGTTGACCGACCGCGAACTGGAGGTGCTGGCGCTGGCCTCACAGGGCGCCTCGGCGGCGCAGATCGCCGAGACCCTCGTGCTGACGATCGGCACCGTCCGCAACCACCTCTCCCGCATCAACCGCAAGGTCGGCGCGCGTAACCGGGTCCACGCCATCCGGATCGCCGAGAACGCGGGGTGGCTCTGAGGCCGTCGTGGTCCAGTGCCCGATCAGGTCCCGGTAGAGCGCGGACTCCCGCGACAGCCGCTCGTGCCCGCCGAGGTACGCGCGGGTGCCGTCCAGAGCCAGGACGCGCCGCGCTCTCAGGGCCGAGCTCATCCGGTGCGCGATGACGACCAGGGTGCCCGGGCGGCGGGCGAACGCCCGTTCCGCCCGGGCCTCGGCGGCCGGGTCCAGATGGCAGCCGGCCTCGTCGAGCACGACGATCGGCGCGGGCGAGAGATAGGCCCGGCACAGCGCGATGAGCTGGCGTTCGCCGGCCGACAGGGCATCGGGGTCGACCCGGCCGCCGTAGCCGCCGAGCCGCGCCGCCAGCGCGCCCAGCCCGACGGCGTCGCCCGCCCGGACGACGGCGAGGTCGCTCGCCTCCGGCGCCAGGTAGGCGACGTTCTCGTGCAGGCTCCCGGTGAAGACGTACGCCTCCTGCGGGATGAGCACCCGCGACGCCGGGTCGCCGGGCGGCCGCCCGCCCACGCGGACGACCCCGGCGTCCGGAACCAGCAGCCCCGCGATCAGGGCGGCGAGCGTCGACTTGCCGATGCCGCTCGGCCCCACCACGGCCAGATGGTCGCCCGCCGGGATCGTCAGGTCGAGATCCTGGACGACCGGCCGCGCGTGCGGCCCGTAGGCGAAGGTGACCCCCCGCAGCTCGATGTCCGGCGCGGCGCTCGGCGCGCCGTCCCGCTCCGGCGCGGTCGGCGGCGGTGCGGCCGAGCCGGTCTCCATGATCCGGCCCAGCGTGACCGCCAGGCGCAGGCCGCTGCCGCCCATGCCCAGGACGAGCGTCTGCAACGCCCCCTGGAGCCCGTGCAGCACGTAGGTGAGAGCGCCGATGATCGTCCCGGGGGTGGCGCCGCGCCGGACCAGCCAGGGCGTGGCCGCCAGGATGAGCAGCGGCGGCACCCAGCCGCCGATCGCCGTGGTGAGCGACTGCGCGGCCGTCATCCGCGCCACCGCGCGCCCGGCCGCCGCCTGCGCCTCGACCGCGCGGCCCAGCTCCTCGCCCAGGCGCTCCTCGCCGCCGCAGGCCGTCACGTCGCGCAGGCCCTCGGCCAGGGCCGTCGTCCGCTCGGCGATCTCCTCCTCGCCGACCACAAGCTCGCGCTGGCGGGCGGCGGCGGCGCCGAACACGGCCCCGAACAGCGCCAGCGCCAGCAGCAGCGGCGGCACGACCAGCAGCGTGATCTCGGGCATCAGCGCGAACAGACCCGCCAGCGCCCCGGCGGTGGCGAACACGAACCCGCGCACGACGACCAGCATCCCGCCGAACGTGTCGCGGACGATCTCGACCTGGTGGGTGAGACGGGCCACCGCGCCGGTGTCGGGGCGGCCGCCGACCGACCGGAGCAGGGCGCCGCGCGTCACCCGCCTGACCAGGTCGTCGCGGAACGGCTCGACGATGGCGGCCAGCGGGCCGTACAGCCTGTGGCTGCCCACGGCGCCGACCACGGCCGCCGCCACCAGCATGCCGATCCACCCGGCGGCCTCCCGGGGGTCGTCGGCGCGGAACGCGTCCACGGTCCGTCCGACGCCGAGCCCGAGCAGCAGCGTCGGCACCGCCTCCACCAGGGACCACAGGGCCAGCGCCGTCATCGCCCGGGGGTTCGAGCGCGCCGTGCGGGCGAACGTCCGCCCCAGCAGGCCCAGCGCGTCCCTCCGCGTCGTCATGGCCCGTCGGCTCCGAACACGGCGCGGTAGTCGGGGTCGCGCCACAGGACCGCGTGGCGGTCGCACGCGCGGATCCGTCCGCCGTCCAGCCAGACGACCCGGTCGGCGCGGGCGGCCGTGGTGGCGCGGTGGGCGACCACCAGCCGGGTCCGGTCGCCCAGCGGGCCGAGCAGGGCCTGGCTGATCTGGAGTTCGGTGGCGGTGTCCAGGCTGGAGGTCGCGTCGTCGAGCACCAGCAGCCGCCCGGGATGCGCGAAGGCCCGCGCCAGGCCCAGGCGCTGGAGCTCCCCGCCGGACATCGGCGCCTCGGCCAGCCGGGTCCCGAAGCCCTCGGGCAGCCGGTCGACGAAGCGGTCGGCGCACGCGACGGTGGCGGCCTCCCGCACCCGTCCTTCCGTGGCGGTGCCGTCCGGGAACGCGATCGCGTCCATCACCGTCTCCCCGAACAGGGCCGGACGGGCGAAGGCGTAGCCGACGGCGCCGCGCAGCTCGGCCCGGCCGAGCCGGGGGAGGGGCACGCCGTCCAGGAGGATCTCGCCGCGATCGGGGTCGGTCAGCCGCCCGGCCAGCGCGGCCAGCAGCGACTTGCCCGAGCCCGAGCGTCCCACCACGGCGACGGCCTCGCCGCCCGGCAGCACGAGGTCGACGCCGTCCAGGACCCCGTCGCCCGCCGCGACCCGCCGGAACTCCAGCCGTCCCGGCCCGGACGGCAGCATGGCGTCGCCATAGACGGGGGCGGGCAGCGCGAGCACCTCGGCCGCGCGTGCGGCCCCGGCCCGGGCCCGCCCCAGCCGCAGCAGATGCGTCACGACCGGCCCGAACCCCGCGGCGAGACCGGCGTACTGGATGGCCGCGACCAGCTCGCCCGGGGAGATCCGACCGGCCATGAGCTCCACGCCCGCCGCGCCGACCACGGCCACCTGGAGCAGGGTCAGGGCGAGCAGCCCGCGCGCCGCGACCGCGCCCTGGGTGCGCCACATCGCGTGGCCCTCGGCGCTCAGCTCGGGCAGCGGGGCCAGGACGCGCCCGACCTCGCGCTCGGCGGTGCCGGCGGCCGCGATCGTCCGCGACCCGCGCAGCGCCTCGGCCAGCCGTCCGGCGATGACGCCCTGGACGTCGAGGTAGCGCCGCGCCGTCGCGGAGATGTCGCGGACGAAGACGTGCATCAGGAAGGCGATCGCCGGGAGCGCGACCACGATGGTGAGCGCGAGCCGCCAGTCCAGCAGCGCGAGGATGACCAGCGCACCGGCGGGCGGCACCAGCGCCGCCACCGCCTGGGTCGCCGCCGCGGGCGCGACCCCCGCCTCGCCCGCGCCGCCCACCACCCGGCTGGCCAGGTCGCCCGCCTGGACGCGCGGATGGGGCCCCACGGCCAGGATGTGCCGCACCAGCGTGCGCCGGAGCCACGCGGTCGCCCGCGCCGTGCCCGACCCCGCCGCGAGCTGCACCAGGACATCGGCCACCGCGGAGACGACCACCAGGGCCGCGCATCCCCACACGGCGGCGGACACGGACCCGTCGAGCACCCCGTCGATCGCCCGCGCCAGGAAGAGCGGCAGCACCGTCACCGCGACGGCGTCCGCCAGCGTCGCGACGGCCAGGACCAGACTCCACGCCCCGCCCCGGGCCGCGGTCCGTCCCAGCAGCCGATCAGCGCCCAACTCCCCACCTTCCGATCCGGTAAACACGACGGCCATGGCCCTCCGGGGGAGGGGCCATGGCCGCCTGTGTGCCGCTAGAGACAGTCAATGCCCGCTAGAGGCGGTCAGTGCCCTTACAGGCAGATGGTGACGCTGTACGAGCTGTGGCAGAACAGGCTGAGGCTGCTGTTGCCGCCCGTGGCGTTTTCGCTGGTCATTCCCTGAAGGTCGAGAAGAGCCATGTGAGTTTTACCCCCTCTCGGGCTGGATAGAGGTGACCACCGCGGAGGTCTCCGCGGCGGGCTCGTGGGCCGTTCCGAGGAACGGCAGTCCGACCGGACGGTCGTGCAGGGCCGCGCCGAGGGCGAGCAGCACGCCCGCCGTCCCGGTGCCCAGGTCCATGGAGAGCCGGTACAGGTGCTCGCCGGGGAAGGCGAGGCCGCCGCCGTGGTGCAGCGCGTGCCAGGCCAGGGCCCGGACGTGCCGCGCGACCCACGGGTCGTCCCGGTCGTGGCGGCTCAGGTAGAGCAGCATTCCGGCGCGCCCGTTGAAGAGCCCGGGCTGCGCGTAGTAGTGCGACATGGCCGCGACGCGGATGGCGTCCCGGGCGGCGAGGAACTCCTCGTCGGGCCGGTGCCGGAGGTAGTCGTCGATGACCAGGCCGATGCCGACGCTGCCGCGTCCCAGGTACGGAAGCACCCGGTGCCCCTGGTCGACGTGCAGGGCGCCGTTGTGGTCCTTGACGCACGAGCGCAGGTCGCGGCGCAGGTCGGCGGCCGCGCGGTCGAGCAGGGCCTTGTCGCCGGTGCGCTCGTACAGGCGGATGAACATCAGCGCGGTTCCCGCGCCGCCGTACAGCAGGCCGGGACGGGGGCTCTCGTCGGCGACCGGGCGGTCGGCCACGATCTGCGCGGCCCGGCCGGCCGCCTCGCGCAGCGTCGTCTCGCCCGTGAGCGCGGCCAGGTCGCTCATGACCAGCGCGTAGCCGGGCAGGCCGCCGTACAGGTCGCTGCCGAGCCGCTCCCACTTCTCGTTGAGGCAGTGCTCGGTCGCGGCGAGCGCGGCGTCGGTGCGGCCGAAACGCGCCAGGACGTACGCCACGCCCTGGAGCCCGTCGTAGAGCCCGAGCCCGGTGCCGCGCGACGGGCTGACCGCCTTGCGCGCCAGCCACTCCTCGTGCTCGGGCCGGCGTCCGGCCCCGGTCGCGTCCAGGGCGAGCAGGACCCCGGCGGCGCCGTGGGCGATGCCCAGCGCGGCCCCGTTGAACTGCTCCACGTCGCCGGGGTAGAGGCGGTCGGCGCGTCCGGGCGTGGCACTGGCCAGGATCGAGCGGGTCGTGGCCTCGCGCGCCCGGCTCCAGCCCTCCCGGTCCGGCTCGATCGCGGGCGGCGGCACCGGGGCCGCCGTCTCGGTCCGGGTGATCTCCTCGACCGCCTCGTCGAGGAAGGCCCGGGGCACCGGGAAGTGCTCGGCGATCAGCTCGGCCAGATGGCGTGACTTGCCCCGGTCGAGCATGAACAGGGTGGTCATCGGGGCGAACAGCGCCAGCCGCAGGCAGGCCAGGCCGTAGCGGTCGACCTCGGTGCCGCGCCGGTCGGGCGGGGCCAGGAAGCCCGGGTTGGCCAGCGTCTGGCGGCCGCGCTCGGAGGCGGGCGCCGCCACCTCGAAGTCGATCAGCGCGACCGAGTCGTCCGGGCGCACCATGATGTTGAACATGTGCAGGTCGTTGAAGACCACGCCGCGCGCGTGCAGCTCGTCGATCACCCGTTCGGTGCCCGCGTAGATCTTCAGGGCCCACTCGGTGTAGCCCGCCACCTTCTCCGGCGACGGGTCGGGGTCCAGCAGCGGGTGCCGCTCGGCGAAGAAGGTGTTGAGCGTCCGGCCCTCGATGAAGTCCTGGACGAGGAAGTGGTGGTCGCCGAGCGTGAACCGGTCGCGCGCCTGCGGGACGCCCTCGACGCCCGCCAGCCGCACCAGCGTCTCGTGCTCGCGGCCCAGCCGGACGACCGCGTCCGCGCCGTCGGCGGCCAGCCCGGCGTACGGGCGGGCCTCGCGCAGGACGACCTTCTCGCCGCTGCGCAGGTCGGTGCCCGAGTAGACGCCGCCGCCGTTGGAGAAGTGCAGTGCCTTCTCGATGCGGTAGGGCAGCTCGGTGGTCGTCGTGGCGCCGCGCGCCTCCATGTGCGGGCGCAGGAACGGCGGGACGCTCGCCCACTCCGGCACCGCGAAGACGGGGCCGCGCTTGTCGGGGACCAGCTCGCCGTCGGCGTTCTCGATCGCCGGGACCAGCTCGCCGCGTTCGTCCAGGCAGCGGCGCTCGGCGAACCCGCCGTAGCGCACGAACAGGGGGCCCTC
Source organism: Spirillospora sp. CA-294931 (assembly GCF_050946795.1). Taxonomy (GTDB): domain Bacteria; phylum Actinomycetota; class Actinomycetes; order Streptosporangiales; family Streptosporangiaceae; genus Spirillospora. Next base: position 5,466,774 of record NZ_CP192006.1, on the reverse strand, counting down.
GCCGATGCGCAGATCGCTGAGGATGTAGGGGCCGGGCAGCCCGTCCAGGAGGGCGCCGAGCTCGGCGAGGATCAGCGCCAGCTCGCCCTCGTCGGACGGATAGATCGTGACGAGTTTTCCGCTCGCGCCCCGGGGGGCATATTTTGCATTGCGCATCCGCAGCGCGCCCGGACCGCGCAGGTGCTTGAATTCGATGCCCTTGGAGACGCAGTAGTCCCAGCAGTGTTCCAGGATCTTCTCGGCGCTTTCCACGCTGCCGGAGGCATGCACTTTCCAGCCCTGTTCAGGAGTCTGCCTGCCAGGGGGAACGTACACGATCCATTCGTCGCCGCGAATCTTCTCCCAGTTCTCCGGCAACTCCTGGTGCGAAATCGCGAAGTCGGTGTCGAGGGCGACGGGAGGGGAGTCGTAAAAGAAGCGATCGGTGAGGCAATAAAGCTCGTATCGCTTGTCCATCCCCGTTGCCTCCCGTTGGCTCTTCCCTCTGCGTCGAAACGATTGCAGCCATTGTGAGCCATTTCTAGTAGCGAACATCATGACGCGGCCGTGAAGAACTCACGGGTGCGGTGAGCGTTCCTCATCGCGTCCGGATGAGGGCCGAATGTGCCGTACGCCCTGACCTGCGCGATGGCGGGACGTGGGCAGGACCCTGGGCGACCGGTCGCCGCCGGAGCGTCATGGTGTGGAATTTGGTGTAATGCCGGACGGGTTCGCGGGTCTCCCTCCGGGGAGCCGAACGGTTCGGCCCGCGACGGAAGGGTGCGCATGGAAGGCGGAGAGGAACGCCTGGTTCGCAGGGCGCGCGACGGGGACGCCGCCGCCAGGGAACAGCTGATCTCGGACTACCTGCCGCTGGTCTACAACGTGGTCGGCCGCGCGCTCGACGGCCACGCCGACGTCGACGACGTGGTGCAGGACACCGTGCTGCGCGCGCTCCGGGGCCTCGGCGGCCTGCGCGACCCGTCCCGGTTCCGCTCCTGGCTGCTGGCGATCGCGATGAACCAGGTGCGGCGCCGCTGGACGGCCGGACGCCGCCGCCCGACCGTCGACCTGGAGTCGGCCGGGGAGATCGCCGACCCGTCCGCCGACTTCGTCGAGGTGGCCGTCGCGCGGCTCGGCCTGTCCGGGCAGCGCCGCGAGGTCGCCGAGGCCACCCGGTGGCTCGACCCCGCCGACCGCGAGCTGCTGGCCCTGTGGTGGTCGGAGGTCGCCGGTGAGCTGACGCGCCCCGAGCTCGCCGCCGCGCTCGGCCTGACCACGGCGCACGCCGCGGTCAGGGTCAAGCGCATGAAGGAACAGCTCGACGCCGTCCGCGTGGTCGTGCGGGCCCTCGCCGCCGAGCCCGAGTGCCCCACGCTCGCGGCGATGACCGCCGGGTGGGACGGGCGGCCCGCCCCGCTGTGGCGCAAGCGCATAGCGAGGCACGCGCGTGACTGCCGCGCCTGTTCCGAGCATCGGCGCGCGCTCGTCCCGGCCGAGTCGCTCCTGGCGGGCCTGGTCCTGATCCCGCCCCCGCCTCAGCTCGCCCGTGAGCTGCTCCCGGTAGCGGCCGTGCGGTCGGCGGCCGTCCGCAACGCGGCCCTGGTCGCGGTCCCGGCGGTCATCCTCGCGGGGCTCGCCGTGTGGGGCCTGTGGCCGTCCGACGAGCCGCGTCCCCCGATCGCGGCGCCTGAGACCTCGGCGCTCCCGTCACCGCGCGAGAAGCCCCGGCCCGCTCCGCCGCCCTCGTCGCGCGCGTTCGCCGCGTGGCTCTCGCCCGCGCCGTCCAAGAGCGGCGGCGGCCTCCGGGAGCAGGTCGTCCGGCTGGTCAACACCGAGCGGGCCCGGCGCGGGTGCCGCCCGATGCGCGAGAACGCCCGCCTCACGGCGGCGGCGCAGAAGCATTCGGAGGAGATGGCCTCCCGCCGCACGCTGGACCACGCGAGCGCGGACGGCCGGAACCCCGGCGACCGCATCACCGCCGCCGGCTACCGCTGGAGGGCCTGGGCGGAGAACATCGCCCAGGGCTCGCGGACCTCGACGGCGGTGATGGCGTCCTGGATGAAGAGCCCGGGCCACCGCGACAACATCGTGAACTGCGGCCTGTCCGAGATCGGCGTGGGGATCAGCCTCCGCCCCGGCGGCCCGTGGTGGACGCAGAAGCTCGCCGATCCCCGATGACGTCCGTCCTCAGCGCGCGCCGAACTTCTGCGTCCAGTGCGGCGTCCCGCCGCTGAGGCCGACGCCGATCTCCTTGAACGAGCAGTTGAGGATGTTCGCGCGGTGCCCGGGGCTGTTCATCCAGGCCCGGACGACGTCGGCGGGCGTCCGCTGCCCGGCGGCGATGTTCTCCCCGTAGGTCGACCAGCGGTACCCGGCCGCCGTGATCCGCTCGCCCGGCCCCTTGCCGTCGGGGTTGGTGTGGTCGAAGAACCGGCGCGCGACCATGTCGGCCGAGTGGCGCTGCGCCGCCCGCTGGAGGCGGGCCTCCGAAACCACCGCGCGGCACCCGTGCTTGGCGCGCTCGGCGTTGGTCAGGGCGATGACCTGCCGGGCGGCGGACCCGACACCGCTCCCGGCCGAGGGGGCGGGCTTCTTACGGGTCGCCGTGGGCCTCGGCTTCGGCTTCGCCTTGGGCTTGGCCGGCTTGCGGCCCTCGCTCTTGGCCGCCTTCTTCGGTGTGATCGCCACCCGGGGCGCGCCGGACTTCGGCGGGGCGCCGCGCGGGGCGTCGGCGACCGGCGGGGGAGAGGACGCTCCCGACCCGCCCCCGGCCGGGACCGAACGGTCGGACCGGCCCGTCCCGCTCACCGCCACCGCGGCCGCCACGCCCACGACCGTCACCCCGGTGGCCGCCGCGACGACCCACGGCGCGGCCCTGCGCGGCTTGTGCCCCCGGTGGCCCCCGTTGTTCGAGGACGGCCCGTTCTGCAGTCTCGTGCTCACGTGCGCTCGCTCCCAGATGCTGTGAATGTTCCCTATGCGCACCGGAGACCTCGCGCCGTCGCGCCGATAACGAAAACCTCGGAACTCGCCCGGCCGATCTCTTTTGTGGACGCGGCGGGCGCCGGCCGCCATGCTGAGGGGCATGAGCGGATCACTGACCGACATCTGGATCGCGACCGAGGACGGCCGCGACCTGGTCCGCGCCGACGCGATCGTCATGCTCCGCGTGGACGACACCGGTCGCATGACCGCGCAGCTGCGCGACGAGTCCAGGGTGAGCGTGACCCTGCTGGAGGGCGGCGCGTCGCGGGTTCCGCCGGACGGCTTCCACCGCGCGCTGATCCGCGCGGTCGCCCAGCTCGCCGACTCCAGCGGCGCCCAGCTCGTCCGGGCGGTGAACGGGTCCCAGGGCTGGCGCTGGATCAGCGAGCCCATGTGAGACCGGCGGCTCAGTCGTCGGTGATCAGCCGCTCGATGGCCCTCTCGCGGTCCTGGTCGGTGGGGCGGCTGTAGCGGCGGGCGGTCTCCAGAGAGTGGCCGAGCAGCTCGGCGACGACGGCGATGTCGGTGCCCTGGCGCGCCATGACCGTGCCCGCGGTGTCGCGCAGGACGCGCGGCGTGAAGACGCCGTCCCGCCCGACCGGGAGGTCGGCCGCGTCGGCCACCGCCCGGAGCGCGGTGTAGGCGGAGCGGGCCGACAGCCGCCCGCCCCGCCGGTTGAGGAACAGGGCCGGGTTCGACTCGGCGCCCCCGCGGGTGGCGCGCTCGTCCAGCCAGTCGGCCAGGACGGCCCGCAGCCTCGGATGGAGCGGGACCTGCCGCGCCTTGCCGGTGCCGCCCTTGCGGACGGTCAGCCGGCTCTCCCCCTCGGAGATCCGGACGTCGGCCGTGTCCAGCGCGGCGATCTCGCCGATGAGCGTGCCCGCGTAGAAGGCGGTGAAGGCGATGGCCCGGTCGCGCAGCGGCGCCCGCTCGGCGGCGCGCAGCAGCCGCAGCTGCTCGTGCTCGTCCAGGGTGCGCGGCGCGGACGGCGGCAGCGCGGCCCGCCGGATCGCGGCCGGGCCCAGACCGCGGCGCCGGTACAGGTCGTCGATCGCGGTCAGATGCGCGTTGATCGTGGCCGCCCTGCGCCCGGCGACGGTCTCCAGATGGGTGCGGTAGGCGCGGGCGGCGGCGTCCCTGGCGCCGGGGTCGGTGAGCGGGTCGCCGACCAGCGAACCGTCGGCCATGGCACCGGCGAGCCACCCGAGGAACTGCCGCACCCGCGACCGGTAGACACGGATCGATCCGGCGTTGAGCGTCTCGCCCGGCAGGGCGAGACACCGCTCGTAGTCGGCGAGGACCCCGGCGACGGCGGCGGGCAGCGCGGCGGCGCGCGCACCGGGCCGCGGCGGGACGGCGGGCGACGGGTCAGGGCTCACACCATCGAGGCTACTTCAGATATTTGGTCATATCTGAAGCGGACGGTGTAGACTTCGAATATCCGGCACCGACGACATCCCCGAGGCTGACTCGCCGCACCGGCTCACCCCCGAAGGGGGATGTCATGCCGATGGTCCGCCCGGACGAGAGCCCCGCCGGCACCGAGCGCCCGGTGCGGGCCTACCGCGCGAGCCGAGCCTGGCCCGGCACCCTCGCCGCCGCGGCGCTCATCGTCCTCGCGGTGTCCTGGACGCTGACCTCGCCGCTGATCGCCCTGATCCTGGCCGCCGCGACCATGGTCCTGGGAGCCTTCCTGCTCACGGTCCTGGCCGGCCCGGCCTGGATACGCCGGCCGCGACGCCCCTCCGCGGATCTCTGGCAGCGCCGCTGACCGCGTCCCGCCCGCGGCGCGCACGACTTCGCCCTGGAGGCCGGGAACACCCGGCCTCGGGCCCCCTCCGACGAAACGGAATCGCATTCTCATGACCATGACCTATACCGACCCGCCGCCCACCCGGGCCGGGATCGAGCTGACCGTCCTGCGGCGCACCGAGCACACCATCGTCAAGCTGCGCGGCGAGCTCGACATCGCCACCGCCCCCGTCCTGCGGGAGGGCCTGGTGGCCGCGCTGCGCCCCGGCACCCGGCGGCTGATCCTCGACCTGGCCGGGGTGCCGTTCTGCGACGCGGCCGGCCTCGCCGTGCTGATCGGCACCCGCCGCCGCGCCGCCGCCCTGGGCATCGTGCTGCTGCTGACGAGCCCGGGCCCGCAGGTCACGTCCGTGCTGCGCGTCACCGGACTCGACCGCAGCCTCCCCGTCCGCGCCTCGGTGACCGAGGCGCTCGCCGGATCCGATACGGGCGCGGTCGCGCGCGCTTCCCGTTGAGGCCGGACGCGGGTCCCGCCCCGCTGACCCTCGGCATCCTCGGGCGATCGGGGAAGGAGAACGAGCACCGGCTGCCGCTGCACCCGTCGCACATCGAGCGGGTCGACCCCGACCTGCGTTCGCGCGTCTACCTCGAGAGCGGGTACGGCGAGCGGTTCGGCGTCCCGGACGAGCAGCTGGCGCCGCACGTGGCCGGAGTGCTGACGCGCGAGCAGATCATCGCCCGCTGCGACGTCATCCTGCTGCTCAAGCCGCTGGCCCGTGATCTGGAGGAGCTGCGCCCCGGCCAGACCCTGTGGGGATGGCCGCACTGCGTCCAGAACCGCGAGATCACCCAGCTCGCCGTCGACCGGCGGCTGACGCTGATCGCCTTCGAGGCGATGAACCACTGGTCGTCCGACGGCGGTTTCGGGCTCCATGTCTTCCACAAGAACAACGAGCTGGCCGGATACTGCTCGGTTCTGCACGCGCTGACCCTCACCGGCGCGACCGGCGTCTACGGCCGCCGCAGGCGCGCCGCGGTCATCAGCTTCGGCGCGACGGCGCGGGGCGCGGTCACGGCGCTGAACGCGCACGGCGTCCACGACGTCCACATCCTCACGCACCGGGGCGTCAGCGCGGTCGCGTCACCGATCCACTCGGCCCGCATCGTCCACTTCGACCGCGACCCCGACGACCCGTTCCGGACGCGGACGCTCACGCCTGAGGGGCCCGTGCCGACCGCCGCCTTCCTGGCGGGACACGACATCATCGTCAACTGCGTGCTGCAGGACACCGCCGCGCCGCTGATGTTCGTCACCGACGAGGAGCTGAAGGCGCTCGCGCCCGGCACGCTCGTCGTGGACGTGTCGTGCGACGAGGGCATGGGCTTCGCCTGGGCCAGGCCCACCTCGTTCGAGGACCCGATGTACACGGTGGGCGACAACGTCCACCACTACGGCGTCGACCACAGCCCGTCCTACCTCTGGGACTCGGCCACCTGGGAGATCAGCGAGGCCATGCTGCCGCACATGCGGACGGTCCTGGCCGGGCCGCGGGCCTGGGACGCCGACGAGATCGTCCGGCGGGCCATCGAGATCCGCGAGGGCGTCATCCAGAGCGCCGCGATCCTGTCCTTCCAGGACCGCTCACCCCAGTACCCCCATGCCGCCCGGCAGCCCGCCTGAGCGCATCGCGCTCTCCACGCTGGGCCGGATCTCGATGCGCTGGCTCAGCCCGGTGCGTTCCAGGACGCGCCGGCACGGCGGCGACAGCGCCGCCAGCACCAGGCGACCGCCCGCCGCGCGCAGCTGCTTCCAGACAATGATCAGCGTGCGCAGGCCCATCGAGTCGCAGAACGCGACCTCGGTCATGTCCAGGATCACGACCGGCGAGCCGGTCGGCACATAGCGGGCGACGGCGTCGCTGATCCGCTGGTGCGCCTGGTCGGCGCTGGCGATGTCCAGATCGCCGGCAAGGCGCACCACCAGGCGGCCGTCGGGGCTGACCTCCGTGCCGCAAGGGGGGCCGTCGGAGGCCGATGGGGGCTCGGGCTCCACGGTCCGGTTCATCCGCTCCTCCTAGTACGTGCTGGATACCGTGGCTCCGCACTACCCCGCGAATCGGACCTGATGCCGATGACCACTCCCACCTGCGAAAACGCAGGGAACGAGCGGCGATCGCGACATCGTCACCGCGGGTGACCGCCCACTTGTCCTAATATTTGCCCCACGACAAGTAATGGGACCCCGAGACGAGGAAGCCGAGATCATGACCGCGACCTTCGACCGCGGCAACGACCAGTTGCTGGCCGGGGACGGCCCCCTGCGCCTGCTGCTGGTCGAGGACGACCCGGGCGACGCGCTCCTGGTGGAGGAGCTGCTGCTCGACGCGGGGCCCGACGTCGAGATCTCCCTGGTACGGACGCTCCGGGACGCCCTGGAGGCCGCCAGGACCGGCCCGCACTGCATCCTGGTCGACCTGTCCCTGCCCGACGCGCACGGCCTGGCGGCGCTCCGCGAGGTGCTGGCCGCCGCCCCGCGCGCCGCCGTGCTGGTGCTCACCGGCCTGGACGACGCGCACGTGGGCGTGGCCGCCGTCGCCGCCGGTGCGCAGGACTACCTCGTCAAGCAGGACGTGGACGGTGCGCTGCTCAGCCGCGCGATCCGGTACGCCATCGAGCGCCGGCGCGCCGACGAGTCCGAGCGGCAGCTGGTCGAGGCGCGGGCGGTGAGCCGCGAGAACGCCCGGCTGGAGCGCGGCCTGCTGCCGATCCCGGTGCTGGCCGACCCGGCGCTGGGCCATCACGCCCGCTACCGGCCCGGACGGCACCGCGCCCTGCTCGGCGGCGACTTCCACGACACCGTCCAGACCGCCGACGGCTCGGTCCACCTGGTGATCGGCGACGTGAGCGGCCACGGCGCCGACGAGGCGTCCCTGGGCGTGCGGCTGCGCATGGCCTGGCGCACGCTCATCCTGGCCGGGAGCACCGGCCAGGCGCTCCTGGAGACGCTCGACACCGTCCTGCTCCACGAGCGGTGGAGCGAGGAGATCTTCACCACGCTCTGCATGTGCGCCATCGCGCCCGATCGCCGCGGCGCGCGGGTCTGGCGCGCCGGGCACCCGCCGCCGCTGGTCTTCGACCGCTCCGGAGTCACCCCGATGCCCGAGGACCCCTGCGGCCCCGCGCTCGGGCTGCTGCCCGGCGCGCGCTGGGCGGCCGCAGACCTGGCCTTCGAGGACGAATGGGCCCTGATGCTCTACACCGACGGCCTGATCGAGGGCTTCTGCGGCAAGGGAAGCGAGCGGCTGGACCTGCCCGGCCTGCTGGCGCTCGCCGAGGACGCGCACGGCGGCGGACGCCGGGGGCAGGCGCTGGTCGACGCGCTGATCGACGAGGCCGAGCGCCTCAACGACGACGTCCTGGCCGACGACCTGGCCGTCCTGATGGTGACCCACGGGAGCGGCTCGTGAGCGCCCCGCCCGCCGCCGACGAGGCGCGCGTCGTCCGCGGCGGCCCGCCGTCTGTTCTGCCGGACGTGCGCGTCCCGGCCCGGGGCGGCCGCTGGCGGCTCACCCGCATCTACCGCACCAGCGCGGTCGTGCTGACGGTCCTGCTGGTCGCGGCCGCCGCCCATTGCGCGGCCGCGCTCGTCCAGAACCACCACGCGCGCGAGGCCCTGGTCGGCCACTTCGTCCCAGCCACGCTCCAGCAGATGCGCATCAGCGGCGCCCTCGACCGCCAGGAGCGGGCGCTGCACGACTACGTCCTGACGGGGGAGACCCGGTTCAGGGACGAGTACCGCGCCGCGATCGCCGACGAGACGACCTCGGCCGCGCGGGCGCGGCGGCTCCTGACGGGCGTCGCCGGGGGCCGGGCCGTGATCGCCGACCTCGACCAGGTCACCGAGCGGTCCGCGCGCTGGCGGGCGAACTTCGCCGACCCCGTCGCCGCCGAACCGGGTGGCCGCGCCCTCGCCCCCGCCGCCGAAGCGGGCGCCCGCGACCTGTCGGCGGCGACCCGCGCGAGCCTCGGCGCCCTGCGCGACGCCCTGATCCGCGCCCACGGGCGCGCGGCGGCCGAGCTGCGCGAGCGCGCCACCATCACCCACTGGGCGATCGGCTCCTCGCTGGCGCTGGTCGCGCTGGTCGCCGTGGCGCTCGCGCTGCTGATCCGCCGCACCGTCCTGGCCCCGGTGGCGGGGCTCTCCGACCGCGTCCGCGCCGTCGCCCACGGGGAGTTCGCCCACCCGCTGGACGTCCGCGGGCCCGCCGAGATCGTCGAACTCGCCGCCATCGTCGACGCGATGCGCCGGCGCATCCTGGACGAGTGGCGCGTCAGCTCCGAGGCCCGGGTGCTGCTCGACCAGCAGACCGCCGAGCTGCGCCGCTCCAACGCCGAGCTGGAGCAGTTCGCCTACGTGGCCAGCCACGACCTCCAGGAGCCGCTGCGCAAGGTCGCCAGCTTCTGCCAGATGATCGAGCGCCGCTACGGCGACCAGCTCGACGAGCGCGGCCGCCAGTACATCGAGTTCGCCGTCGACGGCGCCAAGCGGATGCAGGCCCTCATCAACGACCTGCTCGGCTTCTCCCGCGTCGGCCGCTCGTCCGGCCCCGAGACCGAGGTCGAGCTGGACGCGGCCGCCGACCGGGCGCTCGACAACCTGTCCACGCTGCGCGAGGAGACCGGCGCCGAGGTGGTCGTCGACGACCTGCCCACGGTGATGGGCGACCGTACCCAGCTGGTCCAGCTGTTCCAGAACCTGATCGGCAACGCGATCAAGTTCCGCGGTGACCAGCCGCCGCGCATCCGCGTCACCGCCCGCCGCGACGGCGACGTCTGGGAGTTCGCCTGCCGGGACAACGGCATCGGCATCGAGCCCCACCACGCCGACCGGGTCTTCCTGATCTTCCAGCGCCTGCACCCCCGGGACGAGTACGACGGCACCGGCATCGGGCTGGCGCTGTGCAAGAAGATCGTGGAGTACCACGGCGGCCGGATCTGGCTCCAGGCCGCCGGCGACGAGGACGACCCGGGCACGACGATCCTGTGGACCATCCCCGCTATCCAGGAGAAGGACGATGACTGACGAGGTTCGCCCGATCGAGGTCCTGCTGGTGGAGGACGACCCCGGCGACGTCCTGCTGACCACCGAGGCGTTCGAGCACAACAAGGTGAAGAACACCCTGCACGTGGTCAACGACGGCGAGCAGGCGATGGCCTTCCTGCGGCGCGAGGCGCCCTACGAGGACGTCCCGCGTCCCGACCTGGTCCTGCTCGACCTCAACCTGCCGCGCAAGGACGGCCGGGAGGTGCTGGAGGAGATCAAGTCCGACGACGGGCTGCGACGCCTCCCCGTGGTCGTGCTGACCACGTCCGAGGCCGACGAGGACATCCTGCGCAGCTACAACCTGCACGCCAACGCGTACGTCACCAAGCCGGTCGACTTCGACCAGTTCATCAGCGTCATCCAGCGGATCGACGACTTCTTCGTCACGGTGGTGAAGCTCCCGCGCTGAGGCGGGGGCTCACCGCACGATCGGGGCGAACGGCAGCTCGCCGCCCACCTCGTCGTGGATCACCGGGGCCTGGCCGGCCGAGTCGGCCGGATCGGAGGGATTCTTGCCCGTCCAGTCGAGGCAGACGACGACCGCGTCGTCGGCCGGGTCGGCGCCCTGGTGGTATTCGAGGAAATGGCGGATCAGCGTGCGGACGGCCTCGGAGGGGTTCTGCAACCGGGTCTCCCGCAGCGCCCGCGTCAGGGCGACGGCCCCGTACAGGTCGCCGGTGGCCGAGCGCGCGGCGTGGATCCCGTCGCTGACGATGATCAGGCGGTCGCCCGGCTCCACGGCGAACTCCTCGACGGTGTACTCGCCGTCGCCGAACATCCCCAGGGGGAGCTGGGCCTCCAGCTCGATCATCTCGGTGACGTTGCCGCGCATGCGCAGGATGTGCGGGGAACCGGCGTCCACCACCCGGACCCGTCCCGAGCTGACCTGGAAATCGAGCAGGAGTGTGGACAGATGCCGCTTGCCCCGGTGATGCGCGAAAAGGGTCTGGTTGGCCAGCGCCGCTTGCTCGGTGATGTCGGCCCCCGACCGGCGGGCATTGCGCAGCGCGCTCACGCCCAGGTGGGTGAGCGCGGCGGCCTCGGTGCCGCGTCCCATCCCGTTGCTGACGGTCAGCGTCAGGCGGTCGGCGGCCACCGACCAGTCGAAGTTGTCGCCCCACACCGCGTAGGCGGGCTCCAGCTGACCGGCCAGATGGAAGCCGTCGGTGACGTACGAACGTCCCGGGAGCAGATCCCACTGCATCTCGGCCGCCAGCGTCAGCCGCGACCTGCGCCTGATCTGCCGGTACAGGTCCGTGCTGATGTCGGCGATCCGCAGCGCCCGGCTCAGCACCTCGGCGGCGTCGGCGAGCGCCGCGCGCGCTCCGGCCTCGGGCCGCTCGGGGAAGCGGAGCGTCAGCACCCCGATCCGGTCGCCCCGCACCGCCAGCGGCACGTGCGCCACGACGGGCCGCTCCCACACGATCTGCTGGGACGCGAACGCGCGCCCCTGCGAGGAGGTGTCGAGCGCCACCGACTCGTCCCGCGACCGCGACGGCACCAGCGACGCCTGCCGGTAGTCCACCAGCAGCACCTCGACCTCCTCCGCCCCGAAATGGCCCCGGAAGGCCGCGGCGGCCGTGTCGATCAGCTCGTGCGGCTCCGCGTTCCACACGGAGTGCTCGACGTCATGCCAGGGCATCGATCGCATGGGTCCTCGCCGGGGGATCAGGGCCGCGGGGACGATCCCCGCGGTCGGGATGGGGTCTGCCCGAGTCACGGGCGCTGTGTAAAGGTGAGGACATGGGCCTAGGACCGCATGAGGACGCCGCCGAGGTCGCCGCCGGCATCGACGGGGCCGTGGACGCCCTGGTCGCGGCCTGGGGCCGCGCGCATTACGCGGCCAACGTACCCGTGCCCGCCACCCAACTGCGCGTGCTTCTCGTCCTGGAGGGCGGCCCGGTCAACATCAGCACGCTGGCGGCCGAGATGGGCGCGTCCATGTCCTCGGCCAGCCGCCTGTGCGACCGCCTGGAGGCCGCGGGCCTGCTCACCCGCGACCCGGGCCGCGACCGCCGGGTGGTCACCGTCCGCCTGACCCCCGAGGCCCAGACCGTGCTGGAACGCCTTCACTCCCGCCGCCGCGACGAACTGACCCTGGTCCTGAGCCGCATGTCCGCCCCAGCCCGCGCGGCCCTGGCCTGGGGCCTGGCCCAGTTCCACGAGGCCAGCGAACCCGCGCCCTCCGGGGACAAGCACTTCACCATGCCCGCCTGACCTCCGCCCAGAAAATTTGTCGTCCAGCAAATATAGCCCCCTCAACCCCCGCCTAGACCCACCCTTGACCAGCCTCGACACCCCGTGACCACCCGGCTACCAGACTCCCCGGACGGAGCGGACGTTGCGCGACCCCGAACCGATCCCGGCGCCGGAGCAACCGCTGATCGGCGAGGGCGTCACCCCGGGCATCGTCCGCATCGGCGACACCGTCCGCCGCCCGGCCCGGCCCTTCACCGCCACGATCCAGGCCTACCTCGCCCACCTGCACCGCGCGGGCTTCCCCCACGCCCCCGTCCCGCTCGGCTACGACGACCAGGGACGCGAGACGGTGTCGTTCGTCCCCGGCGACGTCCCGCGAGAGCCTCTTCCCGACGAGGACGTCCTCTCCGCGCTCGCCCGGCTGATCCGGAAGCTGCACGAGGCCGCCGAGAGCTGGAAGCCGCCCGAGGACGCGGTGTGGGCGACCCTTCCGGGCACCGAGCGGATCCCGCTCGTCGACACCCCGTCCGAGCTGGTCGGCCACCGCGACTACTGCCCCGGGAACGTGGTCTTCCGGGACGGCCTGCCCGTCGCCCTCATCGACTTCGACCTCGCCAGGCCCACCACCCGGGTCTACGAGATCGCCAACGCCCTCTACTGGTGGGCGCCGCTCCTGCATCCCAAGGACCGCCCGGCCTCGCTGGCCGGCGCCGACATCCCGCACCGGGTGGCGTTGTTCGCCGACGCCTACGGGATGAGCGGCCCGCAACGGCGCGAACTCGTCCCGCTCGCGACCCGCATGGTCCGCCGATTCCACCGGACCGCCCGCGCCGCCGCCGGAGCCGACCCGGTCTTCCGGCGCCTGTGGGACGAGCACGTCAAGGAACGGATGCCCCGAGCCGAAGCCTGGCTGGCCCGCGAAGGCCCGTCCCTGGCCACGCGCATCACCCAGGCCTGAATCGCACCCGGGAGGGGTCCCGAACGGGGCGTGGGATGGTGCGAACACCCCGCGAACCAGGGCATGGGAGGAGGCCGATGGAAGAGCCCGCGCTGCTACCGCCCCCCACCTCGTGGCCCTATCACGCGGAACGGTTCTCACTTCTGCTCGCCACCCTGGCGGCCGACATCGAACTCCAGATCTACGGAAACCGCTGGCACGAGCATCTGACCGGCCAATTGCTGGAAACGGTCCCCGAATGGCAGGTCGCCGACGTGACCTTCGCCGAATGGGCGAACGCGGCCCCGGTGGTGAAGCAACTGCGCACCCTCCTGGAAGCCGCCCAGAACAGTAGGAACTCTCTCCAGCAGGCGCTGGACGAGGTGTCGGCCGACATCAGAGCGCTTCCCGTCCCGGGCTACAGCGAACGAGCAGCGGGCTACCGGGCGGGCCTGGCCGACGCCCGGCGCACCATCGCCCGCCGCGCCGAGCAACGAGAAACCCAGACGCTCACCGACCTCCTGGAAGGCCGCGCCCCGGCAAGACCCGGCCCCCGGCAAAGGCTGCCCACCCCCGAAACCCAGATACACCGCTTCACCGAAATCCTCAGGGCCCGTTTCCGTCGAACCCCACTGGACGTCCCGCCCGTAGCCGAACGTCTCCAGCAGGCCCTCGCCTACAAGGCTCCGCAGCCCTACGCCTACAAAACGGCCCACACCCAATGGAAGCGCCACTACACCGAGTTCATCGCCCTGAAAGGCCAGCTGACGCCGATCCTCGCCTTCGCCACGAAGGACCAGAACCCCGGATGGCTGGCCGAAGAGCTGACCGACTTGGCAACGGCCCTCCTGCCCTCCCAGGCGGCCCAGTCGGCCGACCCCTTCCCAACGGGCTTCCACGCCGCCACACTCCGAGCCGTCAAGCTCCTGAACACCCACGCCAAGCGCCACCGATAAGGCTCAACCACCGGCCCGCACTTCGTCGAAGTCTCCCGCTTCATCGACCCCCGAGTGGCTCGTGGAGCTGGAACTCGACGCCGTCCTCCCCGAGCGAGAAATGAAAACGCCCGGCCGGAGGGGGCGGCCGGGCGTTTCTTTGGGGAGAGGTCAGACGCCGGCGGTCGAGCGAATCCAGTTGCGGTGCGCGGGCACGCTGCCGTACTGCTGCGTCGACTGACCGTCGGCGGTCGAGGCGACACCGACCTGCTGGCCGTTGTAGCGCTGCGGGCCGCCGGAGTCGCCCTTCCAGGCGTTGCCGGTGATCCGGGTGCTGCAGATCGCCTGGCCGCTGTAGTAGTCGCGGCACGTGGTGGACGTGACGCGCACATCGGCGCACTTGAGCTGGTCGGAGACGGACCCGTTGTAGCTCGTCCGGCCCCAGCCGCAGATCTGGTTGGTCGACCCGACCGGCGGGTTGGAGTCGGCGAGCTGGGCGTAAGTCGTGGTGTAGGCGCTGGACAGCCGGACCAGCGCCAGGTCACCGGGCGAGGACACCTGGTAGCTGCTCACACCGACCGAAGTGGCCCGTGACCGGTAGACGCTGCCGACCCGGACCGTGAGCCCGCTGCCGACGCAGTGGCGCGCCGTCAGGACCCACGTCGGGGCGATGATGCTTCCGGAGCAGGTGAACGAACCGTTGCGGTAGATCGAGGCCGCCCATGGCGCGTCGGTGACGGTGGTACCGCCGATGATGCGCGGCGTGGGCGGAGGGGGCTCGGAACTGGATCCGTACGCCGCTGTAGCGGGGACGGCCGTCCCGAATAGCAGTGCCAGAGCGGCGCCTACCAAGGTAATGGTGCGTCGGATGGACATACACGGCTCCTTTGGTGGGGGTAGGAGGAGCCCCATGAAGATAGATCGCCCGACGACCCGTGTGACGCTTTCAGCGCCAACCAATTTTTCAAAGTGAATGCAATCAGCCCAGAAGGCCGTTCCTTAATAGCGCAACGGAAAGTACTCGTTTAAAGACAGAAAGCAATCACCCGCACTACGTACCGGTCGCCGGACGGCGGAGGAGGTAGGTGTCCATGATCCAGCCCTTGCGGTTCCGGGCCTCGGCGCGTTCGGTGACGATGCGTTCGGCGACCTCGGACAGGGGACCGGCGATGAGGATCTCGTCCGGCATCCCCAGGTAGGCCCCGTAGTAGATCTCGACGTCCGGGTGCTCGGCGTACTCGGCGAACGCGTTGCGGGCGTCGAGCATCACGACCACGTCGTCGGTCGCGGGCGGCCATTCCTCGGCGAGGCGCCGTCCCGTGGTGATCTGCACTGGCGCGCCGACCTGGTTGAGGGCGATCCCGTGCCGGGCCGTGAGCGCGGAAACGCAGCTGATTCCCGGGACCACCTCCACGTCGAGCGCGAGCCCCCGCCCGGAGATGTCATCGAGGATCGCCAGCGTGCTGTCGTAGAGGCCGGGATCGCCCCAAACCAGAAAGGCACCGGTCTGCCCCTCGTCCAGGTTCTCGCCGATCAGGCGCGCGCAGACGTCGGCGCGGCGGCGGCGCCAGTCGTCCACGGCCTCGACGTAGCCCGCCGAGGAGCGATCACGTTCGGGATCCCGCCCGAAGACCGTCCGGTAGACGGAGCCCTGGGCGTAGCGGTCGAGGATCTCCTGCCGCGCGTCGCCCAGCTCCTGTTTCACCTCGCCCTTGTCCAGGACGAAGAAGACGTCCGTCCGGTTGATCGCCGCCACCGCCTGCATGGTCACCTGCTCGGGATCTCCCGCCCCGATACCGATGACGATGATCTTCCTCATGGGTGCAGCGTCTCCCTCTCTGATCCGTGGACGGGGGGTTCATCCCTATCATTCGCCTTGACACGGGACGGAGGAGCCATGGACGGCAACGCGCGGGCAGCCCGCCGAGTTCTCCTCCTCGGCGGAACCGCGGAGGCGCGCGAGCTCGCCGTCCTGCTGGACGGCCGTCCCGAATTCGAGGTGATCAGTTCGCTGGCCGGCCGCGTCGCCGCCCCCGAACTCCCACCCGGCCGTACCCGAGTGGGCGGCTTCGGCGGCCCCGACGAACTCAGGGCCTGGCTGGAGACCGAGCGCATCGACGCCGTCATCGACGCGACGCACCCGTTCGCCGCGAGAATGACCGCGTCCGCAGTGGCCGCCACGTCCGCGGCGAACGTGCCCCTGCTGCTGCTCCGCCGTCCCGGCTGGATCGCCGGCGCGCAGGACGACTGGCGCCGCGTCCCGTCCCTACGCGCCGCCGCCGCGAACCTGCCGGGAAAGCGCGTGTTCCTCACAACCGGCCGTGGAAGCGTGACAGCCTTCGCGTCCGACACCACACGCTGGTTCCTCATCCGCTCCGTCGAACCACCGACACCCCCCACACCTCCCCACGCGCACATCCTGCTGGCCAAGGGCCCCTTCGAAGTCAAGGACGAGATCGCCCTAATGCGCCGCCACGCCATCGACACACTGGTCACCAAGGACAGCGGCGGCCAGATGACCGCCGCCAAACTCACCGCCGCCCGCCACCTAGCCCTCCCAGTGATCATGATCGACCGCCCCCCACCCCCCAACGCCCCCACCACATCCACGGCGAAGTCCGCCGCCAAATGGCTGTTCACCCAAGCCTGAGCAGCCCGGCCTCAACGTCCGATACGGGGTCCCCACGTCGTGCAGTACCCGGACGAGGATCTCCGTGACCGCACGCGGCCCGGGACGGTTGAAGCACGCGGGCCCGTCCAGCCCCGGAACCCGGCCGCCCCGTAAGCGCGTGGGTACGGTCCGGGGAGATGTCGCAGGGCAGCAGGACGATCACGCCCGGATCCGCGCACCGCACCTCGTCCTACCTGATGGCGCGCGCATGCTCCCCGACCGCCGCCAGCAGCGGACGTGCCCGCCCAGCCACCGCCGCGCCAACCCGCGCACAACTCGTCCGGCCGGCGATCGGGGCCGCCCAGCGCCTCCCCGACGTCCGCCAGACGTTCCAGTACTTGCGGGAGCGTGGCGGATTCCTGGCTGAGAATGCGCGGCCCGGCCTCCACCACGCGAAGGATCTCGGTGATCTGCCGCTGGGGACACCGCAGAGATCGTGCGTCAGGGGGACCTTGGGCGCCAGCTCGGCCAACAGTCCGGTGTCGAGGTCATTCAGCGACGAACCCCGGTGCCCGGCGCCGCCCACCGCCGCGGAGATCTCCCGGCTGGTCATCCGATCGGCGTCGACCCGGCGGCTGTCACAACGGCCACCGCCTCCTCCTGCCCGGCGGCTAGTTGCACTCATGGGTGCGGCCGACCAGGTGGGCGACCAGGCCGAACTCGACGACGATGTCGGTCGCGGCGGGCAGCAACGACACGATGCGTGGGCCCCGATCGCTCGGGACGCGTCCCGGCAGTCCTCGCAGTGCCCGCAGACCACGACGCCGGTGCAGGTGAACTCCCGCAGCGCCTCGGCGGCACGGCTTCATTCCCCCTCGCGCAGCCTGGTGTCGGTGACCCGAGGCCCTCAACCGCGCCGCATTCTTGACGCAACCGCAAACATCCCGCAATCACGCCCAGCGTCGACTGCACGCCCCCAGGCTGCGGGCCCGGTCACGTCCTGCGCGTGTTCTTGCTGGACGACCTTGCCGCCAAACGATGGCAACCGGCCCGCCGACAAATGCGGCTGCCGTCGACGAGGCGTTCGACTAGCTCAAGGGCAAGATGGAACTAACCCCGGGGATGGATGGCCAAGCCATTCTGGTCTTTGTTGGTCGCATGCTGAGGCTTGGTTCGCGGCTGTGCGGTTACTCGTCCGCGCAGTGTGAGGGTTTGTGTTGGATTTGGCCCATATTATCCGCTTCAGTCCAATTGAGCGGACATGGCCGGGATCGGCCTTGGCCAAGGTTCGGCGGGTGCTGACCTCCTTCTATGTGTAGCCTGGAGGAGATGCTTTCGCAATACCGGATTAATCGGTTTGTGCATAAAGAAGAGATTGGGAATTACTGAGAGATGCTGGGCAAGGAAATGAATATTGCCTTGAGTGTTGGATTTTACGCCCTTTTGCTCATCGTTGGTATCGTGCTTGGTTTTGTTGTTAACCATTTCAAGCCGATGTCATGGCTTAATTCAAAGGCTCGCAAATTTTGGGCAGTTACCGTTCTGACGGTGGCATTGATCGCCATCTTTTCGACGCAGACCGTAATCATGAATGTCATGAGTCAGGGTAATCTTAGTCTCGCCTTGAATGATGGGGCGATTATTCAGCGATGTCACGAGTTTACAATAAATGGATCAACGGAAGAGGGTAGAGAAGTTTGGCTAATTCACCAAGCAAAGAAGGCGGAAACATATTTCCTGCAACCTGCTCGCCAAGTTTCGCCCGATAAGAACCAATGGCACACTCTAAATACTGTTGGTTCTGAAAATGATGGAGGTGTGGAATTTGACTTCCAAGCAATAAGCGTGGATCGAGAATGGGCCAATTGGCTGAGGTCTATGCGCGATCCAGCCGATTCGATCAATGTTCTTAATAAACATAATGAGTATGCGGCAACTCAAATCCCGCCTTCAATTCATAAAAGTCCCGTAGTAAGCGGCACTCGCATTAAGGGAGCCTCGGCGGCGTGTTAGGAAAAGGTCGCACACCTCAAGGCGCCTATAGGAGGGCGAATACACTAACTGGACGGCCCCGGATTTGGGTTGAGGGGCATGTCGTCCACGTCCCGTTGCACAGGCCACATTGCAGGGCGTATTCAAGGTCGCGTTCGCGGAAGTCCAGCGCCCACTGTCCGACTTGGTTCTGCCCGCGCGAAGGATCGGTCAGGACCCGTTCCACGCGGGAGGTCTCGACGGCGCCGCGCATGGACTTGTCGACCGGGAGCGCGTCGACCTACCAGTCCGTAGCCCGCTCGGGAGCCTCCTGGACGTGGATGAGGAAGCACTTAACGTCGCGGAGACGCACTGCGCATATCACTGTGGAGTCTGAACGGAAGGAGCCGTCGAACCCGGATTGCAATCTGGTCGCCGGAGCGGATCGGGTCCTCTTCCTGGAGGAGCGAATCCCCAGAAGGGGCGGCCGATGAGGGGATCTGTCGCCAGGTCGCCCAGCCCTCGACCGGAGCCCAATAAGAATCGCCGTAGGATTCCTTGAGAGCCGCCGCTATGGAACTGGGGTATGAGTTCCTGTGAACACAAGAGTTGGGAGATTTCATTGTCTTCACAGCGCAAGAAGCAAACTGGAGCGCAGGAATCCACGAAAATCGAACCGCCACTCCCGAACATTGAGGAGTGGATGCCCCAGAAACGAAACCAAGAGAACCTGGCCTCTGCCTTTTATCGTCGTTGTGTTGGCATTGAAAAGATTTTGCTTCTACGGGCACAGTTGGAGAAAGACGCAAATGTTCGTAATTTTGATTCAGGCTGGGCACTTGAAGAGATTGTTCGCGATGAACTTAGCAGTCTTCTGCCTGGGCGCTATCGAGTAACCGCAGGCGTGGTGACAGATAGAGATGGCGCGTCTGCCGGAGATTGTGATGTGATCATATTCAATGACTTCTGGTTCCCGAGTCTTAAGGTTGGGCCAACCATTGAGTCCAGGCGGAGGTATTTTCCTATCGAAGGTGTATATGCGGCGCTCGAAGTCAAGCAATCGCTAGGTTTCAAAACTTTGGATGACGCAATGCGCAAGTTGGTAACGCTGCACAGATTGAAGCGCCCCCTTGTCGAGGGAGGAAGAATTCTGGAGAATAGCACTCTTGGTGGCTGCTATCACTCAATCAGAAACCCTCTCTACTCCGGAATTGTCGCGGCTGGCTTGGAGAAGGGTGTCAGCTTGGAAGATCTGGCCTTCAGATTTATCTCGATTAATCAACATCTCGATCGTTTTCGCGTTATCCGTTCACTCTGTGTACTCGGACATGGGGTGCTTACCTGGGGGGTTCGTCGAGAGAGTGGAATCTCGCCAGCCTTGTTCATGAAGGGCGATCTATACGAGCCACTAATTCCAGTTCTCATGAAAGTGGAGGACGATGGATGCCCATTTTATGATCTATCGGTTGGTCTAATGACCCACTTGGATCATTCGGTTCTAGCTCCCGATGATCTTGGAATGCATTATGGATTCCAGCAGAGATATAAGGCTCCTGAATCAGAGGATGCACAGTTGGAAGTAGATCCTGGATGGATAGAGTTTGACAAGAAATGCGAGCCCGACTGCGGCCATGAGCCCGGGTATATTTCAGTTCATTACACTTAATGGAGATCGTCTGAGCTGGACGGTCCGGACTTGTGTGGGGGCGGGGCCTCGTAAGCCTGATCGGCGGACGGGCAGCACCTGCCTGCCCGCACTGGCCCGTCGTGAGGCCCCGCGCGGGGTCCCCGCGCAAGTCGGGAACCAGCCAGCGGCACGGGCCTGACCAGCTCGGCCCCGTGCGGCCTGGTGCCGCTCTTCGAGCTGCCCGGCTTTTCTGCTCGTCGCGCCTGCCGACCTGTGCCGCCTGCCGGAGCCTCAAGCGGAGGCCGGCGGCCAGGCGCCGAGTCGGCGGCGTGCGGCCCGGCTCGCGGGCCGCCTTGAAGCCAAGACCCTCGACCCCTACCGCGCCGGTTGGCGGCGCCGTGTGGTCCCCTCGCTTGGGCATCTCGCGGTCCGCATGATCAGTAATGGGGCGGTCGACCGGACAGTTCACGCCTGGATCGCTGATGGATGCGGCCGATCAACAGTGAAGAACAGTCTCGCGATACTTGACGACTCTCGGATGCTGGCCTGCCGGACTGGGAATCGCTGACCGGGCTTGCGGCCGCCCTGGTCGAACGTTCCGCCGACAATTTCGCCGGATGGGGCGATGTCGTCATCTATGCCGCCTGCACTGCGGCCCGAATTGGGGAGGGCTCGGGCGTTCGTGTCTGTGATATCGATCAGGACACCTGGACCTGGACGGTCCGGCGGCAGACGACCCCCGGCCCTGGTGGGCTCATCGACAAGGGCACCAAAGGTAAGCGAGCTCGGAAGGTTCCGATCATCGAGGAGATCCGGCCGAAGGTGGGGCGACGCTTGGATGCGCTCGGCGACAAGCCGATGGCCCGGCTGTTCACTGGCCCTCGTGGTGGGCAGATCACCACGGCGGTTCTGAGGGACGCTACGCATTGGGATGAGGTGGTGTCTCGGCTCGGTTACGAGTATCTGACGCGGCATGATCTGCGGCACACCGGGCTCACGTGGATGGCCGAGGCGGGAGTTCCGGTGCATGTGCTTCGAAAGATCGCTGGGCATGGGTCGCTGAGTACGACGCAGCGGTACTTGCATCCAGATGCTCAGTCGATCGCGGCGGCGGGGGAGGTGCTGAGTCTGCATCTTGGTGCGCGTCGGTCCCCAGGTGGTCCCCGGCGGCGGGTGGTCTAGATCTTGGTGGTGCGTGTGGGCAGAAATGTGAAAACCCCGTTGACCTCGGAGGTTGTCCGAATCAACGGGGTTTGTTGCTCTGTCGGGACGGCGGGATTTGAACCCACGACCCCTTGACCCCCAGTCAAGTGCGCTGCCAAACTGCGCTACGTCCCGGTGCCCGCCGCAGCAGGCGTGATTACTGTAGCGCAGTCTGGGAGCGCATGCGTACTGGGTTGAACGCTCGGGGATCTGGTAGGGATGGCCGGGTGATCTCGTTGGTGGTGCGGGCCGGGCTGGTCGTCGTGGTGGGCTTGGGTGTGGTCGGGTGTGGGGCGGATGACAAGGCCCCGGCCGGGGCGAGGTCGGTGACGCAGACGCCTCAGCGGCCGGCGAAGAAGGTGCGGCCTGTGGTGAAGGTTCCCGCGGGGACTCGGGTGGGGTACGCGGTCTTCGATCGGGCCAGCGGGAAGATGGTGCTGGCCAAGGGGGAGCATCTGACGTTCCGGTCGGCGTCGGTGGTGAAGATCCTGATCGCGCTGGATTTTCTGGGGCGGCAGAAGGCTTCGGCGGCCGATCTGGCGATGTTGCGGCCGATGCTGCGGTCGAGTGATGACAAGGCGGCGACGGCGTTCTGGGCGCGTGGGGGCAAGGCGGCGATCATCGCCCGGATGGTCAAGAAGCTGGGGTTGGGTGAGACGGCGCCGCCGCCCGCGGAGAAGCCGGGGTTCTGGGGTTACACGGCGCTCAGTGCGGCCGATGTGGTGAAGACGTATCGGTATCTGATGGACGGGGCCCCGGAGGACGATCGGGAGTTCGTGGTGGGGAACCTGCGTAAGGCGACGCCGTGTGGGACGGACAAGTACGACCAGTATTTCGGGATTCCGCGGGCGGTGCCTCGGCCTTGGGCGGTGAAGCAGGGGTGGTCTGGGTTCGGGGACTCCCCGGCGGTGCCTTGTAAGGGGACGCTGCGGCCCGCCAGTGCTCCTGATCTTGGATTGGGACGGCCCGTGCTGCACACGACCGGGCTGGTGGCGAAGGAGCGGCGGATCTTGGTGGTTCTGAGCCTGCATCCGGCGGGTACGTCGTTCCAGGTGGCGCAGGGCCGGTTGACGGCGCTGACCAGGCAGGTCCACCGCGCGTCGTCCTGAATAAATTGTGTGCCCGAAGTGGGCAATGCGCCCGCAAAGACCTGGGGTAGTTGCTCCTGAGGGGTATGTACCTTTTCTCGTGGACGGTCGCGGATCAGCCGGACGGGGGATGGGTGACGGATGCCGAGAGCACGCCGCTAGAAGACCTTCGGGACGCGGCTCGCGGGCGGGCGATCCTCGCCGAGGCGCGGGTCGTGCTCGCCGGGCGGCTGGGCGTCCCGCCGGGGGAGGCGCTCCAGCATCTGATCTGGCTGGCGCGCGATCTCGACGTCGAGCTGGACGAGGCCGCGGCCCTGGTGGTCGCCGGGGCGCAGGAGGACGGGACGTCCGAGACGCGGGTCCGGGCTCCGCGGCCCGCGCCCGCGCCGGAGACGGCGCCCGAGGCGGCCGACGCGCCCGAGGTGCTGCGCCGGATGGCCGATGCCGACACCGCTGATGACGCCAAGATTCTCGCCGGGTTGGACGATGACCCGGCGGCGAGGGCCGTGCTCTACGCCTCGCTGGACGCGGCGGCCCATCTGGTGCCGGTCAGGGGTGACGGGGGACGGATCGTCGACTTCCTGTACGCGAGGTTGAACGCCCAGGCGCACGATCTGTTCGGGCGCGGGCCGGCGGAGCTGACGGGGGAGCGGCTGCTCAGGAGCGACCCGGGTTCGGCGTTGACCGGACTGTTCGCCGAGTACGTCGAGGTCCTGGAGAAGGGGATCCCGTATGAGCGGGAACCCTTCGCGTACACGACCGCGCAGGACGGCGTCAGCCGCCGGACGCGGATGAGCGTGCGGTGCGTGCCCGTGCCGACGGGCGTGTGCGTGACGTGGCGCTACCACCATGAGGAGGACCGGATCCGGCTGCGGCTGGAGCGGGCCGAGCGGCTGGCGCTGATCGGGTTCGGCGAGTGGGATCTGGCGACCGACGAGCTCGATCTGTCGCCGCAGACGCTGGCCAACTACGGGTTCGAGGAGCCTCCGGCCGATCCGCAGGAGCTGTCGAGCGTGGTCGCCACCGAAGACCTGCCGCTGGTCGAGGACGCCATGCACACCCTGTTCACCCGCAGGACGCCGGTCGAGCTGGAGCACCGGGTGGTGACGTCGCAGGGCGCGCACCGGCATCTGTGGGTGTTCGCCGAGCCGGTGCTGGACGCCGAGGGCAGGCCGGTCTCGGTGGACATGGTGTCGCAGGACATCAGCCGCCGCCGGATCGTGGAGCAGGCCCTGGTGGAGACGCGCCGGGAGATCCTGCGGCACCAGGCCAGGACGGCCCAGGAGCGCCGGGTGGCGGTGACGCTGCGCCGCGCGATCCTGCCCGATGCCGAGGATTTCACTTCTTTGCCGGGCCTGAGCGTGGCCATCAGGAGCCTGGCGGCCGAGAGCGCGGCGCGTATCGGGGGCGACTGGTTCGCGGCGCGTGCGCTGCCCGATGGCACGTCGCTGCTGGCGATCGGGGACGCCGCCGGGCACGGCCTTCCGGCGGCGGCCGCGATGGCCAGGACGCGCAACGGCCTCCTCGGCCTCGCCTATACGGGACGTCCGCCCGGTGAACTGGCCGCCTGGCTGAACGAGCTGGTGGGTGATCTGGAGCCCGCCGCGACCGGCACGGCGGTGATCGCGTATTTCGAGCCGCAGCTGCGCGTGCTGCAGTGGGCGTGCGCGGGGCATCCGCCGCCGATCCTGGTGCGCGGCGGGGAGGCGGTGCCGCTGGGCGTCGATCCCGATCCGATGCTCGGCGCCCTGCCCAACTACGGCTACGCGACCAACACCACCCGGCTCGTGCCCGGTGACCTGGTCTTTCTCTACACCGACGGGCTGGTCGAGCGGCGCGACACCGACATCACCGACCGGATCGGGCGGCTGACCGAGATCCTCAAGGACGTCGCCGACGGTCCGCAGCTCGCGCTCGACCGCGTCCTGTCGCGGATGGAGCACGACCGGGACGCCGACGACACCACGATGCTGGCGCTGAGGGTCGAGTGACCGATTCTTTCTAACAATCGTTTGCTAGGGTCCGTGCTGTGGACGACTTCCGGGCCGAGATCCGCGGCTGGCTCGCCGCCAACCTGGCGGGCGAGTTCGCGCACGTCCGCGGGCTGGGCGGCCCCGGACGCGAGCACGAGTCGTTCCCCGAGCGGCTGGCCTGGGAGCGGCACCTGGCGGCCGCGGGCTGGACGTGCGTGGGATGGCCGGTCGAGCACGGCGGACGCGGTGCGACCGTCGAGCAGCAGGTCGCCTTCCACGAGGAGTACGCGCTGGCCGGGGCGCCCGCCAGGGTCGGGCACATCGGCGAGAACCTGCTCGGGCCGACGATCATCGCGTTCGGCACCCAGGAGCAGCGCGCCCGCTTCCTGCCGCCCATCGTGGCCGCCGAGGAACTGTGGTGCCAGGGCTACTCCGAGCCCGGCGCCGGGTCCGACCTGGCCGCCGTGCGCACCCGCGCCGAGCGCGACGGCGACCGCTGGCTGGTCACCGGCCAGAAGGTCTGGACGTCCCTCGCCCGCGAGGCCGACTGGTGCTTCGCCCTGTGCCGCACCGAGCCCGGGTCGTCCCGCCACACGGGACTGTCCTACCTGCTGGTGCCGATGCGGCAGGACGGCGTCGAGGTCCGCCCGATCGTCCAGCCGACCGGCACCTCGGAGTTCAACGAGGTCTTCTTCGACCGCGCCGAGACCGCCGCGGCCAACGTGGTGGGCGAGGTCGGCGACGGGTGGCGGATCGCGCTGGCCACGCTCGGGTTCGAGCGCGGCGTCGCGACGCTCGGCCAGCAGGTCGGCTTCCGCCGCGAGCTGAGCGCGCTGATCGAGCTGGCGCGCCGCACCGGGGCCATCGACGACCCGTTGCTGCGCGACCGGCTGGCCAGATCGTGGACGGGCCTGGCCGTCATGAGGCTGAACGCCGAGCGCATCGGCACCTCCACCGGGCCCGAGTCGTCGATCTCCAAGCTCGTCTGGGCCACCTGGCACCGCGAGCTGGGGGAGCTGGCCATGGACGTCCTCGGCGCGGCGGGGCTGGTGGCCGACGGCGAGCCCTACGACCTCAACGACTGGCAGCGCCTGTTCCTGTTCTCCCGCGCCGACACGATCTACGCGGGATCGAACGAGATCCAGCGCGACATCATCGCCGAGCGCGTCCTCGGCCTGCCGCGGGAGCCGCGGCGATGATCCCTCGATACGTGCCGGGTCACGGGCTGCTGCGCGGCCGGACGGTCGTGATCACCGCGGCGGCCGGTGCGGGCATCGGCGGCGCGACCGCGCGGCGCTGCCTGGAGGAGGGCGCGCGCGTGTTCCTCTCCGACGCGCACGAACGCCGGCTGGACGAGGCGTCGGCCGCCCTGACGGCGGAGTTCGGCGACGTCCCGGCCCGCGTCTGCGACGTCACCGACGAGACGCAGGTCAGGGCGCTGTACGCGGAGGCGTCCGAGCGGTTCGGCCGCATCGACGTGGCGGTCAACAACGCGGGCCTCGGCGGGACGGCCGAGCTGGCCGACATGACCGACGAGCAGTGGGACCGCGTCGTGGACGTCACCCTCACCGGCACGATGCGCTGCACTCGCGCCGCGCTCAGGATCATGAAGGATCAGGGGGCGGGCGTCATCGTCAACAACGCCTCGGTGATCGGCTGGCGGGCGCAGAAAGGACAGTCGCACTACGCCGCCGCCAAGGCCGGGGTCATGGCGCTTACCCGGTGCGCGGCGCTGGAGGCCGCCGAGCACGGCGTCCGGATCAACGCCGTCTCGCCGTCGCTGGCGATGCACCCGCACCTGGCCAAGGTGACCTCGCGGGACCTGCTGGAGGAGCTGACCGGGCGCGAGGCGTTCGGCCGCCATGCCGAGCCGTGGGAGGTGGCCAACGTTATCGTCTTCCTGGCCAGCGACTACGCGTCCTACATGACGGGCGAGGTCGTCTCCGTCTCCTCTCAGAGAGCGTGAAATGAGTCCACGACGGCGTGACGCCGAGGGCACCGCCGCGGCGCGCGCGGAGCGGCGGGCCGAACTGCTCGCCACCGCCGCCGAGGTGTTCGCCTCGCGGGGGTACTCCGCCACCTCGATCCGTCAGGTGGCCGACGCCGCCGGGATCCTGGGCGGCAGCCTGTACTACCACTTCGACTCCAAGGAGTCGATGGCCGACGAGATCCTCTCGACGTTCCTGAACGAGATGTGGGCCGCCTACGAGCGGGTCCTGGCGTCCGGTCTCGGCGCGCGGGAGACGCTGGAGGCCCTGGTCGTGGAGTCGTTCCGCTCGATCGACCGGCACCGTCCCGCCGTGGTGATCTACCAGAACGAGTCGCGGCATCTGGCCCGGGGCGAGCGCTTCGCCTACCTCACCGAGTCGCACCGCCGGTTCGAGGAGATGTGGATGGCGCTGCTCGAACGGGGCGTGCGCGAGGGGGCGTTCCGCGCCGACCTCGACCTGAGCCTGGTGTACCGGTTCCTGCGCGACACCGTCTGGGTGGCGGCGGGCTGGTACCAGCGCGGCGGGCGGCTGTCCGCCGAGGACGTCGCCAAGCAGTACCTCGCCATGGTCCTGGAGGGCCTGGAGACCTAGGAGGGCCCGATGGACGCCTACATCGTCGAGGCGGTCCGCACCCCGGTGGGACGGCGGGGCGGCGGCCTGTCGCGGGCGCATCCCGCCGACCTCGGCGCGCACGTCCTGACGGCGCTGATGGAGCGGGCGGACGCCGACCCGGCGGCCGTGGAGGACGTGGTCTTCGGCTGCGTGGACGCCGTCGGCCCGCAGGCCGGCGACATCGCCCGGACGTGCTGGCTGGCGGCCGGGCTGCCCGAGCACGTGCCGGGCGTGACCGTCGACCGGCAGTGCGGCTCGTCGCAGCAGGCCGTGCACTTCGCCGCGCAGGCCGTCCTCAGCGGGACGTCCGACCTGGTCGTGGCGGGCGGGGTGCAGAACATGTCGCAGGTCCCGATCGGGTTCGCGATGACCGCGGCCGAGCCGCTCGGCTTCGACCGGGGCCCGTTCGCCGGGTCGAGGGGCTGGACGCGCCGGTACGGGGACGGCGAGGTCTCGCAGTTCGCGGGCGCCGAGATGATCGCCGCCGAGTGGGACATCCCGCGCGCGGAGATGGAGGCGTTCGCCCTGGAGTCGCACCGGCGCGCGGTCCGCGCCGTCGACGAGGGACGCTTCGCGCGCGAGATCGTCCCGTATGAGGGCGTCGCATCTGACGAGGGCCCGCGCCGTGACACGAGCCTGGAGAAGATGGCGGGCCTGAAGCCGCTGGCACCCGGGGGACGGCTCACCGCCGCGCTCGCCTCGCAGATCTCCGACGGCGCCGCCGCCCTCCTCATCGCCTCCCCTCGCGCCGTCAGGGACCACGGCCTGACGCCGCGCGCGCGGATCCACCACCTGTCGGCACGCGGCGAGGATCCGATCCGGATGCTCTCGGCCCCGATCCCCGCCACGGCACACGCGCTGGCGAAGGCGGGCATGGACATCGGCGACATCGACGCCGTCGAGATCAACGAGGCGTTCGCGTCCGTGGTGCTGGCCTGGCTGCGCGAGACCGGCGCCGACCCCGCGCGCACCAACCCCAACGGGGGCGCCATCGCGCTCGGCCACCCGCTCGGCGCGACCGGCGCCCGGCTGATGACCTCGCTGCTGCACGAACTGGAACGCACGGGCGGGCGCTACGGCCTCCAGACCATGTGCGAGGGCGGCGGCCAGGCCAACGTCACCATCATCGAACGCCTCTGACCCCAGCCCTGAACCCACCCAGCAGCGCCTCCGAACCCCGCCCGGCCCCGCCCCTGAACCCCGCTCGGCAGCGCCTCCGAATCCCGCCCGGCAACGGGTCCTGAACCCGCGCGGCCGCGCGATCGGGGGACGCTCTGGGGAGCGTCCCCCGATCCGGGTCAGTCGAGCGAGGCGACCGCGATGTGCGGACGGCCGGTGATCGGGTGGGGGCCGATATGGGCCCGGACCCCGAAGACCTCGGCCACGAACTCCGGCGTGAGCACCTCCAGCGGTGGGCCCGCGGCCCGCACCCGTCCCTCCGCCAGCACGACCACCCGGTCGCAGTACGCGGCAGCGTGGTCCAGGTCGTGCAGCGCGGCGAGCAGGGTCAGCCCCAGCGACCTGATCAGGTCGAGCAGGCCGAGCTGCGCCCGCACGTCCAGATGGTTGGTCGGCTCGTCCAGCACCAGCAGCGGCGCCTCCTGGGCGAGCGCCCTGGCCAGCAGGACGCGCTGGCGCTCGCCGCCCGACAGCGTCGAGAACAGCCGGGACCCGGCCCAGTCCATTCCGACGCGTTTGAGCGTCTCGGCGACGACGGCGCGGTCCGAGGCGTCCTCGCGGTCGAGCATGCCCTTGTGCGGCGAGCGTCCCATCGCCACGACCTCGGCGACGGAGAACTCGCCGCCCAGGTCGCCGTGCTGGGTCACCACCGCGCGGCGCCGCGCGGCCTCGCGGGCCCGCATCCGCCACAGGTCGTCGCCGTCCAGCGACACGACACCGCCGGACGGCCGCAGCGACCGGTACACGGTGCGCAGCAGCGTGGACTTCCCGCTGCCGTTCGGGCCGATCAGCCCCACGAAGTCGCCGGGCTCGGCGGCCAGGTCGACGTCGGACACGATCGCCGTGCCGTCCAGCCGTGCGGTGACGCCCGCGATCGACAGCCGCATCAGTCCGTCCCTCCCCGCCCGCGGCGCAGCAGCCACAGGAAGAACGGGACGCCGAGCGCCGTGGTGAAGACCCCGACCGGCAGCTCGTTGGGCCGGTCGACCACGCGGGTGGCCAGGTCGACCACGACCAGGAAGACCGCGCCCATCAGCAGCGCCACCGGGAGCAGGCGCCGGTGGTCGGCGCCGACCAGGAACCGGGCCGCGTGCGGCACCATCAGCCCCACGAACCCGACGCCGCCGACGACGCTGACCGCCGCCGCGGTGAGCAGCGACCCGATGACCAGCAACGAGATCCGGAGCGTCTGCACGGAGGTGCCCAGGCCCGTCGCCGTGTCGTCCCCGGCCATCAGCGCGTTCAGGTTCCGCCCCTGGAGCAGCAGGTACGCCGTGCACGCGGCGATGATCGCCGAGGGCGGGCCCAGGTCGGACCAGGACGCGCCCGCCACGCTCCCCATCAGCCAGAACATCAGCGCGTGCAGCTCGGTCGGGCTGATCTGGAGCTGGATGTAGATGGTCGCGGCGGAGGCCAGGTACCCGACCGCGACCCCGGCCAGCACCAGCCGCGAGTCCAGCAGCCGCCCGCCGCGCTGCGCCAGCACGTACACCAGCAGGACGCTCAGCACGGCCGTGACGAACGCCGCGCCGGTCACGCCGAGGCCGCCCAGCGCGGACGTCCCGAACGCCGTGACCAGCACCGCGCCCAGCGACGCCCCGGAGGAGATCCCGAGGACGTACGGGTCGGCCAGCGGGTTGCGGACCAGGGCCTGCAACGCCACGCCCGCGACGCTGAGCCCGGCGCCCACCAGCGCGGCCACCAGCACCCGGGGCGTGCGGATGTCCCAGACCACCTGGTCGCGCAGCGGGTCGGGCTCGCCGAGCCCGGTGAGATGGGAGGCCACGACCTTCCACACCACCCCGAGGGGCAGCGTGACCGAGCCGATCGAGATGGCCAGCACCGACGCGGCGGCCAGCGCCACCAGCAGCCCCGCGACCAGCACGCCGGTCATCGGCCCCGACACCAGGTGCGGCCCGCGCTCACCGCCCTCAAGCACCGGGCTGCACCACCTTGACGAGCTTCTCCACGGCCGCGGCGTTCAGCGGGCCGAGGAACATGCCGTCGGCGACGGGCACGTAGGTCCCGGTCCTGGACGCGCGCCACTGGGGATACCGCTTGAACAGCGCGCGGGCCTCGGCGGCGGGATCCTCGCCGGGCTGGAAGGCGCCCACCGCGACCACGTCGACCTCGGCGGTGGCCAGCTGCTCCTTGTTGAGCGTGCTGGTGACGTCGCGGGACCGTCCGGCGAAGGCGTTGACCCCGCCCGCCGCCCGGATGACCTCGTCGGTGATCCGTCCGGTCATGACGGCCGGGAGGCCGTTGGAGTTCATCATCGACATGCCCGGGTAGGCGACCAGCACCTTCTTCGGCGGTCGGCCCGCGACGCGGCGGCGGACCGCGTCGACCCGCTGCCGCAGCCCCGCGGTGACCTGCGCGGCCCTGTGCTGGACGTCGAAGACCCGGCCGAGCAGCGTCATGAACTCGTGCGAGGACTCGATGGACAGCCGCTCGTAGTTCCGCTTCTCCTCGGGTGTGGCCGTCGGCTTCCCGTAGGCGCAGTTCACGGGGTTGACCAGGGTGTTCACCCCGGCGGCGGCGAGCTGCTCGCGGGTGGCCAGGCCCCGTTTGGCGTCGAACCCGCCCGACCAGGTGGAGATCACCAGGTCCGCGCGGGCCGACAGCACCTGCTCGGCGGGCACCTCGAAGGCCTTGTTGGTGGTCAGGCCCCGGGTGGGCAGCGCCTTGATCGCCTCGACCATCGCGGGGTCGTCGGAGACGCCGTAGTGCTGCGCGTTGGCCAGCACGTGCTTCTGCAGCCCGAGGAGGACGAAGCTCTCCACCTCGGCGACGGACGTCCCGTTGAGGATCAGGACGCGCTCGGGCGGCCTGCTGAACGAGACCTTCTGGCCGCAGTTGTCGAAGGTCAGCGGGTAGGACGTCCGGGCGGGCGGCGCCGAGGCCGTGATGGACGCGCCGTCGGCGGCCGAATCCGAGCAGGCGGCGGTGGCCGCCAGCGAGACCACGGCCAGCGCGGCGAGAGTGTTGCGTTCGAACATGGGGGATTCCCTGCGTGTTCCGATGGATGGATGGGCATGCGAACGCACGCCGTCCGGCCCCACCGGTGGCCGGTGAGGTCAGAAGGCGCGCGCGGGCACCATCGGAGGGCCGCGCCGCCCCAGGGCCCGGGTGAGCAGGACGCCCAGGCGGGGAGCCCGGTCGTCCGCCGCCAGGACGGTCCATCGGGGCGGCAGCGCCGCGACGGGCCGGGACGCGGACACCCGGGGGAGCGCGACGGCGAACACCGCGCCGAGCAGCCACCACAGGGCGCGCTCGGCGCGGGACAGGACGACGGCCGCCGCGAGCGCGGCGACCGCATGGCCCACGATCATGGACGGGCCCGGCGCGACCGGCGGCGGGGCCGCGGCCGCCGCGTGGTGGGCGGGACCGGTGGCCGACAGCGTGAACGCGAGGTGGAAGAAGAGCTGAGCCCAGCCGACGACGATCAGGATCTGCCAGAACGAGGCGGCCCGGCGGGCGATGACGACGCTCAGGACGCCGACGAGGCCGCCGACCGTCACCAGGGCGGGCAGGGGAGGGACGCAGCATCCACCGCCGCCGCCCAGCGAGTGGCCCGCGAGCGCCAGCAGCGTGCACACGGCCGCCAGGAAACCGCCCCGCGCATACCGCAGCATCGCCGCGCCCGGATCGGCCACGCGGCCAGCCTAAGGGGCGGGCCCGTTCCGTCCGTTTCGACCCCCGTGATCCACGTCACATTGCAAGTACCCACTTACTGATGTCACGCTGAGTGTGCAGGGCAACGATTGTGAGGTCACATGTCCGCGGAAGCCATCGGGCGGCTCCCCGTCCCCGAGGAACCCGGCGTCGCCACCCGACCGGGCTCGCCCGAGCTGCCGTTCCCGGTGCGCAACGCGCTGAACTGGTTCGCCCTCGGCGCCGCCGGCGCGAACGTGATCATGCAGCTGTCGATGCTGCCGGTCGGGCGCGGGGTCGCCGAGAGCAAGGTCGACAGCGGCCGCGCCGACCTGCACCCGGTCAAGCGCCTGCGCACCACGCTCAGCTATGTCGTCCTGGCCTGGCACGGCTCCGACGAGGAGCGCGCGATCATGCGCCGCGAGACCAACCGCTCGCACCGCCACGTCCGCTCCGGGCCCGGCGACGACGTCCCCTACAACGCCTTCGACCGCGACCTCCAGCTCTGGGTCGCCGCCTGTCTCTACCAGGGGACGGTCGACGTCCTCACCCTGCTGCACGGCCCCCTGGGCGAGCGGGCCCTGGACGACCTCTACGAGCACGCCGCGCGCTTCGGGACCACCCTCCAGGTCACCCAGGACATGTGGCCCGCCGACCGCGCCGCCTTCGACGAGTACTGGAACCGCCGCCTGCGCGACCTGCGGATGGACGACGTCACCCGCACCTACCTGCGGCGGCTGGTCGACCTGGAGAGCCTGCACCCGCTCGTCCGGCGCCCCATGGCCGGGTTCCACCGGATGATCACCCTCGGGTTCCTGCCCGAGCGCTTCCGCGAGGAGCTCGGCCTGCCCTGGACGCCCCGCGACCAGAAGCGCTTCGACGCCCACGTCCGGCGGGCCCGCCTGCTGAACAGGCTCCTGCCCGCGCCGCTGCGCGCCTTCCCCTGGAACCTGTACCTCTGGGAGGCCCGCCTCCGGATCCGCACCGGCCGTCCCATCGTCTGATCCGGCCGTGGCTCCGCGCCGCGAGCGGGCGACTATCGTGAGGTCATGGACAGCCCGAACGCCGCCGCGTCCAGCCGCCGCCGCGACGAGCTGCGCGAGTTCCTGCGCAGCCGCCGGGCCCGGCTCGCCCCCGGTGACGTGGGCATGCCCGACGCGGGCCGCCGCCGCACCCCGGGGCTGCGCCGCGAGGAGGTCGCGGTGCTCGCGGGGGTCGGGGTGTCCTGGTACACGTGGCTGGAACAGGGACGCGACATCAAGGTGTCCGGCGACGTCCTGGACGCCGTCAGCCGCGCGCTGCGGCTGGACGAGCGCGAGCGCGCCCATCTCTACCTGCTGGCCGGGCTCAACCCGCCCGCCCCCGAGTCCCGCGCGGTCACGCCGGTGCCGGACGGCCTGCGCCGCATCCTCGACTCCTGGTCGCCCAACCCCGCCTACATCCGCGACCGGCACTGGAACTTCCTCGCGATCAACGACTCGGCGCGCGCGGTGTTCGGCTTCGGCGACATCGACCACAACTGCCTGGTCTCCTTCTTCACCAACGCCCGGTACCGCGCGGTGTACGCGCAGTGGGCCGAGGCGGCGACGGGGGTGGTCGGCCGGTTCCGCGCCGACGCGGCCCGCTATCCCGACGACCCCGCGTTCGACCGCATCATCGGCGACCTGCGCTCGGTCAGCCCCGACTTCGCCGAGCTGTGGGCCCGGCACGACGTCGGCGGCGACGCCCACCTGGTCAAGGCCGTCCGCCACCCCGACGCGGGCGAGCTGACCTTCGAGGCCACGATGCTGCCGCTGGCCGACCGGCCCGGCGACCATCTGCTGCTCTACAACCCGCTGCCCGGCACGGGCACCGACGTGCGGCTCGAACGGCTGATGCGCACCGTCCGGCTGGTGCAGGCGAGCTGATTCCGGTCGCCCGGCAGGCTGGTGGTGGCAGACCCAGGATAAGCCGTGTCTGGTCGTCCGGCCTGAGGCCGGGCACGATCTCGGAGTACTGAGGAGATCGCTTCGAGAGAGGACACGCCACATGCGCAACCGTGACTTCGCGGGAACCCCGGTCGGGGCCGTCGGACTCGGCCTGATGGGCATGAGCTGGGCCTACAGCGCGTCCGAACGTGACGACGACGCCTCGGTCACGCTGATCCACCAGGCGCTCGACCTCGGCGTCACCTTCCTCGACACCGCGCAGGTCTACGGCGCCGGGCACAACGAGTCCCTGCTCGGCCGCGCGCTGCGGGGCCGCCGGGACGACGCCGTCGTGGCCACCAAGACCGGCCTGGTGGTGCTGGACGCCGAGAAGGGCGCCATGCGCCGCGACGGGACGCCGGGCCATGTGCGGCGCTCGGCCGAGGAGAGCCTGGAGCGGCTCGGCACCGACGTGATCGACCTGTTCTACCTGCACCGGGTCGACCCCGAGGTGCCGCTGACCGAGACCTGGGGCGCGATGGCCGAGCTGGTCGCCGCGGGCAAGGTCCGGCACCTGGGTCTCTCGGAGGTCACCGTGGCCCAGGCCGAGCAGGCGCACGCCGTCCACCCGGTGGCCGCGATCCAGTCCGAGCTGTCGCTGTGGACGCGCGACGCGACCGGGGCCGACGGCGGCTCGGTCGGCACGTTCACCAGTTCGGGCGCGGTGGCGACGTCCGGCGAGGCCCCCGGCGACGTGGTCGGCTGGTGCGCGGACCACGGCGCGGCGTTCGTGCCGTTCTCGCCCCTCGGGCGCGGCTTCCTCACCGGGGCCGTCACCGCCGCCGACTTCGAGGGCACCGACATCCGCAGCCGCAACCCGCGCTTCCAGGAGGACGCGCTGAAGGCCAACCTGCGCATCGTCGAGGTCGTCAAGGCGGTCGCCGAGCGGCGCGGCGCGACCCCGGCCCAGGTCGCGATCGCCTGGACGCTCGCCCAGGGCGACCACGTCCTGCCGATCCCGGGCACCAAGAAGTCCACGTACCTGCTCGACAACGCGGGCGCCGCCGACGTCGACCTCACCCAGGAGGACCTGGACGAGCTCGACGACCTCCCCGCCGCCGTCGGCACGCGGTACTGAATCGCTGGGGCGGGGCTTCGGCCCCGCCTCTCACCTGGCCAGATGCGACGGCTGGGCCGCGAGCACCTCGGCGGCGCGGGCGACGACGTCCTCGATCAGCTCGGCGCAGCCGGGCAGGTCCGACAGCAGCGCCACGACCTGGCCCGAGGCCATGACGCCGAGGTCGGGGCGCCCGTCCACCATCGCGGCCCTGAGCATCATCGGCGTGTTGGCCGCCATCAGCACCTGCGCCCACGACAGCTCCCCGCCGCGCCGCATCGCGCGGCCGTCGGCGAGCAGCGCGCGCCACGACCGGCCCGAGACCCGGCGGAACGCCGCCGCGCTCCGCAGGGCGCGGACGGCCCCGGCCAGCCGTCCCGAGCGTTCCAGGGCGTCGACGAGGTCGCTGCGCAGCACGCGGTGCGGCATCCCGTCCACCCGGCGGGTGACCACGGTCTCGGCGGCGCCCAGGTAGACCCGCTTGACCTCGTCCGGGACGGCGCACTCGGCGGTCAGCAGGAAGCGGGTGCCCATCGCCACCCCCGCCGCGCCGTAGGCCAGCGCGGCGGCCAGCCCGCGCCCGTCGAAGAAGCCGCCCGCTGCGATCACGGGGATGTCGACCGCGTCGACCACCTGGGGGAGCAGCAGCGTCGTGGCGACCGGCCCGGTGTGGCCGCCGCCCTCGCCGCCCTGCACCAGCACGGCGTCCGCGCCCCACGCGGCGACCTTCTCGGCGTGCCTGCGGGCCCCGACCGACGGGATCACCACGACGCCCGCGTCCTTCAACCGGGCGATCAGCTCGCGGGTCGGGGCCAGCGCGAACGAGGCGACGCGGACGCCCTCGCGGATCAGCAGCGCGGCGCGCTCGCCGGCGTCGGCGGCGTCCGCCCGCAGGTTCACGCCGAAGGGCGCGCCGGTGCGTCCCTTCACCTCGGCGATCGCGGCCTCCAGTTCCCCGAGGGTCATGGTGGCCGACGCCAGGACGCCGAGCCCGCCCGCGTTGGCCACCGCCGACACCAGCCGGGGCCCGGCCACCCAGCCCATCCCGGTCTGCACGATCGGGTGCCGGACGCCGGTCAGCCGGGTCAGCGGCGTGTCGAGGACCTGGCCGGTCACGCCGCGACCTCCCGCTCGCGCAGCCCGCCCGGGTCCAGCACCTCGCGCATGACGCGCAGCTCCTCATCGGTCGGCGCGCGCGTCTCGGGGACCTCGTCCGGGATCTCCAGCGCGAACCCGGTGCTCTCGGCGACCCGCCCGACCGTGACCCCGGGATGCACCGAGCACAGCCGCATCCGCCGCCCGGGTGCGCCGAAGTCGAGCACGGCCAGGTTCGTCACGACCCGCCTCAGGCCGGACGCGCCGCGATCCCCGCCGACGCCGCTCACGAAGTCGGCCCGCTCGGTGAACACCCGGGGCGAGTGCCGGGGAATCCAGTAGCTCGTGGTGTTGAGCCGCGTGTTGCCCGGGGCACCACGCACCCCGAGAAGCTGCGACTTCGGCCGGTCCCAGTCGCCGATGCACGAGATGTTGGAGTTGCCATACGGGTCGATCTGGCTCGCGCCCAGCACGACATGGCGCCGACCGTTCAGCACCAGCCACAGATGCTCGCGGAACGGCAGCCATCCCTCCACCGCCCCGGCGGGAGCTCCCAGCGGCACCGGTTCGGCGGTCAGCAGCGGCCCGCCGTCGGTGGTCAGCAGATCGGGCTCGAAGGTCATCCGGGCCAGCCGCGCCCCGAGCGCGGGCACCGTCCCGCTGACTGCCGCCGCCACGATCTCGCCGTCCCCCCGAAACAGCTCGGCACACGCGACGGCACACACTTCGGCACGCGTAGCGCTCATGGCGAAGCCTCTTTGGCGTGTCGGGGGGTGTGGGGGGTCGTCCCCCCTCGGGAGGCACGCGTAGCACTCATTGGATCGCTTTCTGGTAGGCGGTTTCGTCACCGGAGAGGAAGCGGTCGTGGAAGGCGGCCCAGCGGGCCGGGTCGGCGGCGGACTCGGCGTAGAGGCGCTGGAACGCCTCGTCGCGGCCGTGGTCGGGCTCGCAGGAGGTGAAGTGCGCGCCGTTCGGGGTCTCGACGACCCCCGTGACATGGGCGCGGCTGACCAGGAGCGACTGGACGGGCCCCTCCTCGAGCAGGTCGCCGGTCTCGACGAGCCGCTCGCACGACACGTAGACGTCGCGCGCGGCCTTGGCGAACAGGTCGTCCATGAACGGGTCCGGGCCGAGGTACTGGGCGTTGCCGCGCGCGTCGGCGCGGTTCAGGTGGATCAGCGCGGCGTCCATCGTCAGGGCGGGGACGGCGATCAGCTCCCGGCCGTCGGCGTAGGGGGAACGGATCGTCCTCAGCTCGGGGTTGACCCGCAGGACGTCCGACCCGAGCCCCGCCGGGGTCGGCAGGAACGGCAGCCGGTGCGCCGCCGCGTACAGGCCGAACATGAACATGCCCTCGTCGTATTCGGTGAACGCGACCGTCCCGTCCTGCCGGGCGCGCCGGAAGTGTGGCTCCAGCGGGACGGAGTCGAGGGTGACGAACGGCGCGACGACGCGCCGTACCTTCCCCGCCGCACAGAGCAGGCCGACGTCGGGCCCCCCGTAGGAGATCACGGTCAGGTCGGTGAGCGGCGAGCGGCAGATCGCGCGGACCAGCGCCATCGGCTTGCGGCGCGAGCCCCACCCGCCGATGCCGAGCGTCATTCCGCTGTCCAGCGCCGCCACGACCTCCCCGGCCGTCATGGTCTTGCCCGTCACGGGCGGCCTCCCTTCCGGACGAACGCGTCGCGGTGCTCGTCGCCAGCGCCGGTCAGCGTGAGCTCGTAGGTGAGGCCCTGCTCGAAGCGGTAGGCGCGCTTGACGTCCACGGGGTCAATGCCGTTGAGCGACTCCTTGGCCCGCCGGATCACCCGGCGGTCCTTGGCGGCGATCTCTCCGGCGACCGCCAGGGCCGCCGCGCGCAGCCGGGACGCCGGGACGACCTCCAGCACCGAGCCGTGGTGGTGGAGTTCGGCGGCCGTGACGTTGCGGCACGTGTAGACCATCGCGCGCATCAACTGCTGGGGGACGAGCCGCGACAGGTGGGCGGCGGCGCCGAGCGCGCCCCGGTCGACCTCGGGCAGCCCGAAATGGGCGTCCTCGGAGGCCACGACCAGGTCGGCGTTGCCCGCCAGCCCCACGCCGCCGCCGAGGCAGAAGCCGTGCACGGCCGCGACGACGGGGACCGCGCAGTCGTAGACGGCCGCGAACGCCGCGAAGCACCCCCGGTTGGCCCCGACCAGCGCCGCGTGGCCGGTCTCCTGCAGCTCCTTGATGTCGACGCCCGCGTTGAAGCCCCGGCCCTCGGCCCGTAGGACGACGGCGCCGACGTCCGGGTCGTGCCCGGCGGCCAGGACGGCGTCCGCGAGGTCGAACCACCCCCGGACGGGCAGGGCGTTCACCGGCGGCGCGTCGACGACGATCTCGGCGATCCCGTCCTCGCGGGTCGTGGTCGAGACTTCCATGCGCTACCTTTCCACCAAACGTTTGTTAGAAATGACGGTAGCAGAGGAGGCCGCCGATGGCGCTGGCTCTGGATCTCACCGGCAAGGTCGCCGTCGTCACCGGCGGCGCGCGCGGCGTGGGCCGCGGCATCACCGGCGCCCTCCTGGAGGCGGGGGCCGAGGTGATCGCCGTGGGCCGCCGCGCCCCGGACGACCCGCCCTCGGCCGGGGGACGCACCGCGCGTTTCGCCGCCCTGGACGTCCGCGACGCCGAGGCCGCGCTCGCGTTCGCCGACGGGCTCGACCACCTCGACGTCCTGGTCAACAACGCCGGGGGCACCCCGTACCTCCCCCTGGCCGACGGCGACGTCCGCACCCACGCGAAGATCATCGAACTCAACCTCACCGCACCGCTGATCATGTCCAGGGCGGTCCGCCCGCGCCTGCGCGAGGGCGGCTCGATCATCATGATCGGCAGCGTCAGCGCCACCCGTCCCTCGCCCGGATCGGCCGCCTACGGCGCGGCCAAGGCGGGGCTGGCCAGCCTGACGGCGTCCCTGGCCGTCGAGTGGGCCCCGCACGTCCGGGTCAACGCGCTGACGCTCGGGATGGTCCGCACCGAGCGGTCCGATCTGCATTACGGGGACGAGGGGGGAGTCGCCGCCGTCGCGCGGACCGTCCCGCTGGGCCGTCTGGCCACGCCCGCCGACGTCGGGGCCGCGTGCGCCTTCCTCGCCTCCGACCTGGCCTCCTACATCAGCGGCTCGACGCTGACCCTGCACGGCGGGGGAGAGCGCCCCGCCTTCCTGGACGCCGCCACCGTCAACAAGGGAGGAACCGCGTGATCTGCGAGGGCCGCGTCGTCGTCATCACCGGGGCGGGCCGCGGCCTGGGCCGCGCCCACGCCCTGGAGTTCGCCCGCCAGGGCGCCCGGGTCGTCGTCAACGACCTCGGCGTCGCCCGGGACGGCACGGGCGGCGGCCACGACGGCCCGGCCCGCCGGGTCGTCGCGGAGATCGAGGCGCTCGGCGGCCGGGCCGTGCCCAGCACCCACGACGTCGCCTCGTCCGACGGCGCCGCCGCGCTGATCGCCACCGCCCTGGACGCCTTCGGCCGCCTGGACGTCCTGGTCAACAACGCCGGTTTCCTGCGCGACCGCATGCTGGTCAACCAGTCCGAGGACGAGTGGGACGCCGTCATGGGCGTCCACCTCAAGGGCCACTTCCTCCCGCTCAAGCACGCCGCGCTGCACTGGCGCGCGGAGTTCAAGGCGGGCCGTCCGGTGGACGCCAGGGTCGTCAACACCTCGTCCGGCGCGGGACTGCTCGGCAGCGTCGGCCAGGCCGCCTACTCGGCCGCCAAGGCGGGGATCGCCGGGCTCACGCTCGTCGCGTCCGCCGAACTGGCCCGCTACGGCGTGACCGTCAACGCCATCGCCCCCGCCGCCCGCACCCGCATGACCGAGGAGGTCTTCGCCCAGACGATGGCCCCGCCCGCCGAGGGCGCCTTCGACGCCATGGCGCCAGAGAACGTCTCGCCCCTGGTCGTCTGGCTCGGCTCGGCCGAGTCCCGCCAGGTCACCGGCCGCGTCTTCGAGGCCGAGGGCGGCCGCGTCTGCCTCATGGACCCCTACCGCCACGGCCCGTCCGCCGAACGCCCCACCCGCTGGAACCCCGCCGCCCTGGGCCCGGTGATCGCGTCCCTCCTGGAACGGGCCCCCGCCCCCGAACCCGCCTACGGCACCCGCTGACCAATCTCACCACGCGCCACCCGCCGCCACGTCTCACGTCGCGACACCCGCCGCCCGCTCGGCGCGCGGCGCGTGCTGACCGATCTCGCGGCGCGGTGGGCGTTGGCTGGGGTCAGCGGGCGGCGAATGTGCTGGGGGACTCGCCGCGGACGCGTTTGAAGGCGTTGCTGAAGGCGAAGCCGTCGGAGTAGCCGACGCGGCGGGCGACCGAGGCGACGCTGGCGCCGCTTTCGCGGAGCAGGTCGGAGGCCAGGGCCATGCGCCAGCCGGTGAGGTAGCCCAGCGGCGGTTCCCCGACCAGGTCGGCGAAGCGGCGCGCGAACACGGCGCGGGACAGGCCCGCCTCGGCGGCCAGCGCGGCCACCGTCCAGGGACGGGCGGGCTGCTCGTGCAGGGCGCGCAGGGCCCGCGCGATGTGCGGGTCCTCCAGCGCGCGGTACCCGGCGGGCGGCTCGGCCTCGGGACGCGCGAACCACGACCGCACGACCCGCACCAGGAGCAGGTCGAGCAGCCGGTCCAGGACGACCTGCTGGCCCGGCTCCTCGCGGACGACCTCGCTGGACAGCAGGTCGAGCAGGGGCTCCATCTCCGGCTCGCTCCTGACCACCAGCAGTTCGGGCAGCGACACCAGCAGGCGGTCGCAGACGTCGCCCTGCATCAGGTACTCGGCGGTGACGAACAGGTCGGAGCCGCTTGCGTCGAGCCCGTAGGTGCGGGGCCCGAGCTGGAAGTTGTTCCCCGCGCTCTCGGGGCCCTCGGCGGTCGCCCAGCACGCCTCGGGCCCGTCGATCACGACCTGGACGGGGCTGTCGAGGCGGTCGGCGGCGGTGAACGGGCGCGGGCCCCTGACCAGGGCGATGTCGCCCTCACCGATCCGGGTGGGTTCCCCGGCGTCGGGGATGATCCAGGCGGTGCCGCGCAGCATCGCGCCGAGCGCGAGCGGGGCCGGGCTGTTGAACCGCAGCGCCCACGGCGGCTCGGCGACGGACCGGCAGAACAGCGCGCCCCGCGCGCGGACGCCGGCGAGGTAGTCGTCCAGAAGGTCCATGCTGAGACGATCTCACATGCGGACGAGACGCAGGGCCATGGAGCGTCTCAGATTCCGCTGATGTGATGGCCGACATGACCGATAACCCGATCCTTGTCATCGGCGCCCGGGGCAAGACCGGCCGCCACGTCGTCTCGCGCCTCCAGGAGCGCGGCGTGCCCGTCCGGGCGGCGTCCCGCTCGACCGGCACCCGTTTCGACTTCGCCGACCGTTCGACCTGGGGCCCGGCCCTGGACGGCACGGGAGCCGTGTACCTGGTCCCGATGACCGAGTACGCGGACGTCGGCGCCGTGCTGGCCTTCATCCGCGAGATCGGCGACCGCCGCGTGGTGCTGCTGTCGTCGCGCGGTCTCACCGAAGGGGCGGCGCACCCGATCCAGGAGCCCTACGAGACCGCCGTGCGCGAGTCCGCCGCCGAGTGGACGATCCTGCGTCCGGGCTGGTTCTCGCAGAACTTCAGCGAGGACTTCTTCCACCCGCTCGTCCTCGCGGGCGAAATGGCGCTGTCGACCGGCGAGGGGCGCGAGGCGTTCGTCGACACCCGCGACATCGCCGACGTCGCGGTCGAGGCCCTCACCGGCGCGGGCCACTCCGGCAAGATCTACGAGCTGACCGGGCCGGAGGCGCTCGATTTCGGCGACGTCGCCGCGCGGATCTCCGCCGAGACCGGACGGCCGCTGCGCTACACGCCGATCAGCGGGGACGCGTTCCGCCAGGCGCTGACCGCCGAGGGAACCCCCGCGGACCTGGCCGAGGTTCTGGCCGGCCTGCTGGAGGCCATCCGGGACGGCGTCGGAGAGAAGGTGACCGACGACGTCCGCCGGGTTCTCGGCCGGGAGCCGCGTACCTTCGCCGAGTACGCCAAGGAGACCGCCGCCACCGGCGTGTGGACCCCGCGGGGTTGAGGATCAGCCGGGCCGGTATTCGCGGATGTAGTGCGCGACCTTGTCGGTGTAGGGCCTGAAGCGTGCCGGGACGCCCCGGCTCTGCGCGACCACCTTGGACGAGCTGCGGTAGGACGCGGCCAGGTTGAGCGCGGGGTCGCCCGGCACGGACGCCAGGTCCTTGCCCCAGAAGCACAGGTAGCGCGCCACGGCCGGGATGGACATCTCCGGGGTGATCTGGGCGGGCGTGGGCTCGGGGTTGTTCATGCCGCCGGGCTGCCAGTGGACCAGGATCTTCGGCGTCCAGCGCGCGATGCCGTACTCGTCCTTGGCCGGGTCGGAGAGCCTCGCGTCGAACCCGCTCTCGACCTTGAGCATGGCGGCGATCAGCGCGGGGCTCATGCCGGGCATCCGGCACCAGCCCCCGGCCTGGACGATCAGGCCCCGGTACTGGACGGGGATGCCCTTGTCGGTGCGCAGCAGGCGGCCCTCGGGGTCGGCGCCCCCGTTCGAGAAAGCGGCGGGGCCGTCCTCACCGTTCAGGGCCACGAGGGCGCCGCCCCCGGCGAGCAGCGCCGCGACGACGGCGGCGGCCGCGATGATCAGCGGGCGGCGGCGCCGGGACGGGCGGTCCGCGCTTTCGGGGAGCGGGTCGGTGTCGACGCCGCTGCGCGCCAGGTCGAGGGCGCGGGCGAAGTCGGCCGCCGAGGCCCAGCGTCGCTCGCGGTCGGCGTCCAGCGCGCGCAGCACGACGGCGTCGATCGCGGGCGGCACCGCGGGCTGGACCTCACTGGGCGGCGGGGTGCTCTGCCCCGGGGGCCGTCCCGTGAGCATGTGGTAGGTCAGCGCGCCCAGCCCGTAGACGTCCGAGCGGTGGTCGGGGGCGCCGTCGACCTGGGTCTGCTCGGGCGCCATGTAACCGGGGGAGCCCGCCGGGAGGGTGAGGCTGGAGATCCGGTCGCCGGTCCTGGCAATGCCCAGATCGGAGATCATCACCCGTTCCTCGGTGCCGTCGGAGCTCGAGCGGATCAGCACGTTGGACGGCTTGAGATCGCGGTGGACGATGCCCC
Organism: Spirillospora sp. CA-294931; assembly: GCF_050946795.1. Taxonomy (GTDB): domain Bacteria; phylum Actinomycetota; class Actinomycetes; order Streptosporangiales; family Streptosporangiaceae; genus Spirillospora. Next base: position 5,423,719 of record NZ_CP192006.1, on the reverse strand, counting down.
GCCCGTGCAGCGCCTCGACGCCCCGGGCGATCGCGCGGGCCAGCGCCAGGGCCTCGTTCAGCGGGAGCGGCCCGCCGGACAGGCGCTCCTCCAGCGTGCCGAGGTCGGCGTAGGTCATCACGAAGTAGGGGCGGCCGTCGTCCAGCGCGCCGATGTCGAACACCTGGACCAGGTGGTGCGAGTCGACCTGGCGCAGCAGCCGCGCCTCCTGGACGAACCGCTCCCGGACGTCGTCGCGCAGCGCCCAGTGCTCGGCGAGGATCTTGACCGCGACGGGCGAGTCGAGCTCCTCGTCGTGTCCCAGCCAGACCGAGGCGAAGCCGCCCGACCCCAGGAGCCGGTCGAGCCGGTAACGGCCTGCCTCCGGCGGAGTGCCCATGGTGGCCATGATGGAGGATCGGCCCGGGCTAGGGAATCCTTTCCGGCCGAGCCTCCGGGCCGGAATGCCGCGCCGCGCGGGAGCGTTGGTGTTCAGGGCGCGGGAAAATCCGATCGCTTCGGCGTGGCGGGACGGGTACGTTCTTGAAGGTTGCGCCATGGAGCCGACCGGGCTCGGCCGCACGGCCCGCCCTCCCAGTACTTCTGGCACCGTCTCGACCGATATGGGAACGCCTGTGAGATCGCCGCTCGCCGACCTGCGCGCGCGCCTGCCGGAGCTGACGGCCCTCGACCGCCATCGGCTGCGCCGCCGCCTCGACGGCGCCGAGAAGATGCGCGACGCCCGGCGTCGCGAGCGGGTGGTGGCGGAGATCACCTCCGACGTCGAGGCCGCCGAGGGCCGCGTGGCGCGCCGCCGCGCCGCCGTCCCGGCGATCACCTACCCGGCCGAGCTTCCGGTCAGCCAGAAGAAGGACGACATCCTCGCGGCGATCCGCGACCACCAGGTCGTGATCGTGGCGGGGGAGACCGGCTCGGGCAAGACCACCCAGATCCCCAAGATCTGCCTGGAGCTGGGCCGGGGCGTGCACGGCTCGATCGGCCACACCCAGCCCCGGCGGCTGGCCGCCCGCACCGTCGCCGACCGGATCGCCGAGGAACTCGGCACCGAGCTCGGCGAGGCCGTCGGCTACAAGGTCCGCTTCACCGACAGGTCGGGCGACGACACGCTGGTCAAGCTGATGACCGACGGCATCCTGCTGGCCGAGGTCCAGACCGACCGGCTGCTGCGCCGCTACGACACGCTGATCATCGACGAGGCGCACGAGCGCAGCCTCAACATCGACTTCCTGCTGGGCTATCTCAAGGAGATCCTGCCCCGCCGCCCCGACCTCAAGGTGATCATCACCTCGGCGACCATCGACCCCGAGCGGTTCTCCGAGCACTTCGGCGACGCCCCCATCGTGGAGGTCTCGGGCCGCACGTATCCCGTGGAGGTCCGCTACCGGCCCGTGGTCGACCCCGACGACCCGCAGGCCGATCCCGATCGCGACCAGATCCAGGCGATCGTCGACGCGGTCGACGAGCTGGGCCGCGAGGCGCCCGGCGACGTGCTGGTCTTCCTCAGCGGCGAGCGCGAGATCCGCGACACCGCCGACGCGCTCACCAAGCACTTCCAGAACCGCCGGGGCCCGGCCACCGAGATCCTCCCGCTCTACGCGCGGCTGTCCTCGGCCGAGCAGCACCGCGTCTTCCAGCCGCACCGGGGACGCCGCGTCGTGCTGGCCACCAACGTCGCCGAGACGTCCCTCACCGTCCCGGGCATCAAGTACGTCGTCGACCCCGGCACCGCGCGCATCTCCCGCTACAGCCACCGCCTCAAGGTGCAGCGCCTGCCGATCGAACCGGTGTCGCAGGCGTCGGCCAACCAGCGCAAGGGCCGCTGCGGGCGCGTGTCCGAGGGCGTGTGCATCCGGCTGTACTCCGAGGACGACTTCGACGCGCGTCCCGAGTTCACCGACCCCGAGATCCTGCGCACCAACCTGGCCTCGGTCATCCTGCAGATGACCGCGCTCGGCCTGGGCGACATCGCCGCGTTCCCGTTCGTCGAGCCGCCCGACCGCCGCAACGTCAAGGCGGGCGTCGACCTGCTGCACGAGCTCGGCGCCATCGACCCGTCCGAGCAGGACCCCCGCAAGCGCCTCACCCCGCTCGGACGGCGGCTCGCGCAGCTTCCCGTCGACCCCAGGCTCGGCCGGATGGTGCTGGAGGCCGACAAGAACGGCTGCGTCCGCGAGGTGCTGATCATCGCCTCCGCGCTGTCGATCCAGGACCCGCGCGAGCGTCCCGCCGACGACCAGCAGGCCGCCGACGAGCGGCACCGCCGCTTCGCCGACCCCACCTCCGACTTCCTGGCCTACCTGAACCTCTGGAACTACCTGCGCGACAAGCAGAACGAGCTGTCGGGCAGCCAGTTCCGCCGCATGTGCAAGAACGAGTTCCTGCACTTCCTGCGCGTGCGCGAATGGCAAGACCTGCACAGCCAGCTCAAGCAGGTCGCCAAGACGCTCGGGGTCACGCTCAACACCGCCGACGCCGACCCCGAACGCGTCCACGTCTCGCTGCTGTCGGGCCTGCTGTCGCACATCGGGCTGATGGACGCCGAGAAGGCGGAGAAGAAGGCCGAGGGCGGCCCCCGCCGGCGCCAGGCCGACTACATCGGCGCGCGCGGCGCCAAGTTCGCCGTGTTCCCCGGGTCGGCGCTGTTCAAGAAGCCCCCGCGCTGGGTGATGGCCGCCGAGCTGGTCGAGACGTCCCGGCTCTGGGGGCGCATCAACGCCAAGATCGAGCCCGAGTGGGTCGAGCCGCTGGCCGAGCACCTGGTCAAGCGCACCTACAGCGAGCCGCACTGGTCCAAGAAGCAGGCCGCCGTGATGGCGAACGAGAAGGTCACGCTCTACGGCGTCCCGATCGTCGCCCAGCGCCGCGTGAACTACGGGCGCATCGACCCCGAGCTCTCGCGCGAGCTGTTCATCCGGCACGCGCTGGTCGAGGGCGACTGGGAGACCCACCACCGCTTCTTCCACGACAACCGGGCCCTGCTGGACGAGGTCGAGGAGCTGGAGCACCGCGCCCGGCGCCGCGACATCCTCGTCGACGACGAGACCCTGTTCGACTTCTACGACGAGCGCGTCCCCGAGGACGTCGTCTCCGGGCGGCACTTCGACTCCTGGTGGAAGAAGGCCCGCCGCACCGACCCCGACCTGCTCGGGTTCGAGAAGTCGATGCTCATGAACGCCACCGCCGACGACGTCAGCGAGGCCGACTACCCCGACACCTGGCGGCAGGGCCCGCTCGCGCTGCGGCTCACCTACCAGTTCGAGCCCGGCACCGACGCCGACGGCGTCACGGTCCACGTCCCGGTCCAGGTGCTCAACCAGGTCCGGTCGGGCGGGTTCGAGTGGCAGGTGCCGGGCCTGCGCGAGGAACTGGTGACCGAGCTGATCCGCTCGCTGCCCAAGCAGCTGCGGGTCAACTTCGTCCCCGCCCCCGACTACGCCCGCAAGGTGCTCGGACGCGTCTCGCCCCGCACCGAGCCGCTGCTGGACGCGCTGGAACGCGAGCTGCGCGAGCTCACCGGCGTCCCCGTGGCCCGCGAGGCATGGGACCACTCCCGCCTGCCCGCGCACCTGCGCGTGACGTTCCGCGTCGAGGACGACAAGGGCGCCACGCTGGCCGAGGGCACCGACCTGGACGCACTCAAACGCAAGCTCAAGGGCACGGTGCGCGGCACCCTGTCCAAGGCCGCCAGCGATCTGGAGCGCGGCGGCCTGCGCGAGTGGACGATCGGCGAGCTGCCCCGCACGCACGAGCAGAAGCAGGCGGGCTACCAGATCAAGGGTTATCCGGCGCTCACCGACGAGAAGGACTCCGTCGCCGTCCGGATGTACGAGACCGAGGCCGAGCAGCGTGCCGCGATGTGGCGCGGCACCCGGCGGATGATCCTGCTCAACGCCCCCTCGCCGGTGAAGCTCATCCAGGGCCGCCTGACCAACCAGGGCAAGCTGGCGCTCAGCCACAACCCGCACGGTTCGGTGGCGGCCCTGTTCGACGACTGCGTCACCGCCGCCGCCGACCGGCTGATCGCCGAGGGCGGGGGACCGGCCTGGGACGAGGACGGCCATCGCCGCCTGTACGACCACGTCCGCGCGGGCCTGCACGACGCCACCGCCGCGATCGTCGCGCTGGTCGAGCGGGCCCTGGCCGAGTCGCACGAGATCGACCGGCGGCTGCGCGGCACCACCAGCCTGTCGCTCGTCCCGGCGCTGACCGATGTCCGCGACCGGCTCGGCCGGTTGATCCACCCCGGCTTCGTCACCGAGACCGGCTGGCAGCGCCTGCCCGACCTGCCCCGCTACCTGCGGGCGCTTCAGATCCGCCTCGACAAGCTCCCCGAGAGCCCGGCCCGCGACCGCCAGCTGATGCACCAGGCCGAGACCTTGGAGAAGGAGTACGCGGCCTTCCTCGCGCGGCTGCACCCGTCCCGCCGCGACGAGGAGGGCGTCCGCCAGATCCGCTGGATGCTGGAGGAGCTGCGCGTCAGCCTGTTCGCCCAGCAGCTCGGCACCCGGTTCCCCGTGTCCGACAAGCGGATCCGCAAGGCCATGGCCCAGTTCACACCCTGATCGGAGGCGGCGATGCCGTTCGGAGACCACGTCCGGGCCCTCCTGGACGATCTGGACGGCGCCTGCGCCGCGGCCGTCGCCTCCGCCGCCGCGCTCCTGCTGGAGACCGTCGAGGCCGACGGGCTGATCCACGCCGCGGGTTCGGGGCACTCCCTGTCCCTGGTCTGCGAGACCTTCTACCGCGCGGGCGGGCTGGCGCCCGTCCGCCCGATCTGGGACGAGGCCGTCCTCCCGCTGCGCGACGCGCGGGCCGCCACGGACGCCGAGCGCCGCGAGGGTCTGGGCGGGACGGCCGTCCTGCGGGCGGACCCGGCGCCGCCGGACGTCGCGGTGGTCTTCTCCACCAGCGGCCGCAACCCCTACCCGGTCGAGATCGCCCGGGAGTGCCGGGCCCGCGGCGTGCCGGTGATCGCGTTCACCTCGGCGCGCGCCGTCGCGACGGCCGCCGTCCGCTCGGCGACCACGCTGGCCGACCACGCCACGCTGGTCGTCGACACCCGCGTCCCGCCGGGCGACGCCCTGCACCCGCCGGACGCCCCGCGGACCGCCGCGGTCTCCACGATCCTCGCCGCCTACGCCTGGGCCCGCGTGCTGGCCGAGCTGGACGACCTGGCCGTCGCACGAGGCGTCGACCTGCCGTACTGGACCAGCGCCAACGTCCCCGGCGGCGACGCCCGCAACCGGGCGCTGCTGGCCCGCTACGCCGCCCGGATCCCCGAGCTGGGGGCCTGAAGCGCGACCGGTGCGCCTCCGATCGGCTGCCCCGCTCGACTGGCCCTGCCTTGAGCGTGACCCGGGTGCCGATGGAGGGCGGTTCGTCCATCGGCACCCGGGTCACGGTCGCGTCCCGCGTCCAGCGCGGGGGGCCGGCCACCCCACCCGGTCGCCGGCACCGGGTGAGGTGGAGTTCGGAGGGGTCAGGCCGGGACGTCCCGGCGGCGGAACCCGTACATCCCGGCCACCACCAGGGCGGCGGCCACGGCGAGCAGCGAGACGATCGGGGTCATGCTCCAGTCGCCGCCCGGGAGCCTCGGCGTGTGGGCGAAGGGCGAGACGTCCTGCACCGCCTGCGGCAGATTGAAGACCGACCCGAACTGGCCGATCAGCAGGAACACCACCAGCGCGGCCCATCCGGCGGCGGCCAGCCTCGGCACGAAGCCGAAGGTCAGCACCACCACACCGGACACGACCCACACGGCCGGGATCTGGATCAGCGAAGCGCCGACCAGGCGTCCCAGCTGGCCCATGTCGTCGGAGGCGGCCCCGTAGGAGAGCCCCGCGCCCAGGCCCGTCGCCAGGAGCATCAGCGCGGTTCCGGCCAGCGAGATCGCCAGATGGCTCCCCACCCACCGCACCCGGCTCACCGACGTGGACAGCAGGGCCTCGGCCCGCTGCGCCGACTCCTCCCCGCGCGGCCGCATCGCGGCCTGCACGCCGAATACCCCGGCCAGGACGGCGACGATGCCCATCTCGGCGGACAGGAACGAGTCGCTGAGCCCTTTGACTCCGCCCATGTCGGTGATGAACTCGCGCGCCTTCTCGTTGTCGAGCATGTCGCCGACGTTGGTGGCCATGCTGCCGAAGATCAGGCCCAGCACGAAGAACGTGACCGTCCAGGCGACGACCGACACGCGCTGCAGCCGCCAGGCCAGGGCCAGCGGGCTGCGCAGCGACCCGGCCGCGTGCGCCGGGCCGGGACGGTCGGGCAGGATCCCGGCGCCGAGGTCGCGCCGCGCCACCAGCCCGTAGGCCACCGCGATCGCGGCGACCGCGAACCCGGCCGACAGCAGCGCGACCCACCAGCGGTCACCGGCGTAGGGGCGGAACTGCTGCCCCCAGCCGATGGGAGAAAGCCACGAGAGCCAGTGCGTGCCGTCGTCCTCGGCGGTGTCGCCGATGGCGCGGACCATGAAGAACACGCCCAGGGCGGCCGAGGACAGGGCCGTGGCCGTCCGCGCGTTCTCGGTCAGCTGGGCCATCACGGCGGCGATGCCGCCGAACGTCATGCCGACGCACGCCCACGCCAGCCCGGAGGCCATCGACCCGGCGGCGGGCAGCCCCGCCGACATCAGCCCCAGCGCCGCCAGCAGGCCGAGGACGAGGTTGGTCCCGGTCAGGGTGAGCACGGCCGCAGTGAGGGGCGCGCGTCGTCCCACGGCCGTGGCGCCCACCAGCTCCAGGCGTCCGCTCTCCTCCTCGGCCCGGGTGTGCCGGACGACGATGAGGATGGACAGGATCGCGGCCATCACGCAGCCGAAGATGTTCATCTTCAGCATCGAGACCGCGCCGAGCGACGTCGGGTCGTAGACCCGGCCGTAGAGCGCGACGAGCGAGGGGGTGTCGTTGTTGGACGAGGCCAGCTGCACCCGGTCCTTGACCTCGGGGTAGAGGTCGGCGGTGGCCGAGGCCGACGTCGCCGCCATCATCACCAAGCCCAGCACCCAGGCGGGCAGCATCACGCGGTCGCGCCGCAGGGCGAGCCGCACGAGGCCGCCGGTGCCCTTGAGGGCGTTCATCGCGCGGCCTCCCCGGCACCTTGCAGGTCGTTCTCGTAGTGGCGCAGGAACAGCTCCTCCAGCGTGGGAGGCTGGCTGATGAGGCTGCGCACGCCCACGTCGGTGAGCTGCCGCAGGACGGCGTCCAGCCGCGCCGTCTCGACCTCGAGCCGGACCCGGGTGCCGTCGACCTCGACGGCGTGCACGCCCGCGAGGTCGCGCAGCCCGTTGGGCGGGGCCGCCAGCTCGGCCTGGATGGAGGTGCGGGTCAGATGGCGCAGCTCGCTCAGCGTCCCGGTCTCGACCGTGCGGCCCTTGCGGATGATCGTCACCCGGTCGCACAGCGCCTCGACCTCGCTGAGGATGTGGCTGGACAGCAGGACGGTGCGTCCGGCCCGCTTCTCCTCGGCCACGCACTCCTGGAAGATCTCCTCCATCAGCGGGTCGAGGCCGGAGGTGGGCTCGTCCAGGATCAGCAGCTCGGCGTCGGAGGCCAGCGCGGCGACCAGGGCGACCTTCTGCCGGTTGCCCTTGGAGTAGGCGCGGCCCTTCTTGCGGGGGTCGAGCTCGAACCGCTGGAGCAGCTCGTCGCGGCGCGCCTGGTTGAGCCCGCCGCGCAGCCGTCCGAGGAGGTCGATCACCTCGCCGCCGGAAAGGTTGGGCCACAGGGTCACGTCCCCGGGGACATAGGCCAGGCGGCGATGCAGTTCGGTGGCGTCCCGCCAGGGATCGCCGCCGAGGAGCTCGGCCGTGCCGCCGTTGGAGCGCAGCAGCCCGAGCAGAACGCGGATGGTCGTCGACTTTCCGGCGCCGTTGGGCCCCAGAAAGCCGTGGACCTCCCCGGGAGTGACGTGGAGGTCGAGTCCATCGAGCGCACGTGTCCGGCCGAAGGTCTTGACCAGCCCGGACACCGAGATCGCGGTTTCCATGCTTCGGAAGGTACACTACTTTCACGAATCTGTGAAGTCTATGAATGATGTGAAGCACATATATACTCAACGTGGGCGATCTACCAGGGGAGATGATGCGACGTGACCGAGATGTCCACCTCGAAGCGCGACGACGAGGCTGTGCAGAGGTTCATCGAGAGCTTCGCCTCGGAACTCGCCGACTCGGGGTGGCAGCGCATGCCCGCGCGGGTCTTCGCCGCCCTGATGACCGAGGACTCCGGCTCCATGACGGCCGCCGACCTGGCCGAACGCCTCCAGATCAGCGCCGCGGCCGTGTCGGGCGCCGTCCGATACCTCACCCAGATACACATGGTCATCCGCGAGCGCGAACCCGGGACGCGGCGCGACGTCTACCGCGTCCGCAACGAGGTGTGGCACGACGCGATCTTCGGCCGCGAACGCGCGCTCACCCTCTTCGAGGCCCGGCTGGCGGAAGGCGCCGCCGCGCTCGGCACCGACACCCCGGCCGGTCGGCGGCTCGTCGAGTCGGCCGAGTTCTTCACCTTCATGCAGCGCGAGCTGATCGGCATGATGGAGCGCTGGCGCGAGCGCCTGGACGAGATCCGCGCCGACTACTCGGACTGAGATCAAGTAACGCGAGGTCACACGGGGGTACGAGCGCCACGGGCGGCGTGGGGGTCCCCACATGCTCGCTCAAGTCACTGCAGTCGCGCGGCCAAGTGCGTATGGTTCATTCCATGCCTAATAGCGATGAGCGCGACAATACCGGCCACAGGGAGAAGGCCGGGACCTCCGAAGCCACCGTTTCACCGGCGTCCGGCGCAGGTCAGGCGCCCCGCGTCCCGATGGCCGAGGCCAAGACCGGCACGGAGATCGCCCGCATGGGCGACCCGGTGACCGTCTGGCCGTGCGCCAACTGCGGGCGCCCCGTGCCCCAGGCGGTGGGCGCCGTCCGTGTCATCCGCTATTGCCAGGACAACGAGGGCGCCTGCGCCCGCGACGCGCGCGAGCGCCGCGACCGGGGCCGCGACGCGCCCGGCCTCACCGGCCAGGTCGCCTCCACCTGGGAGATGGTCGAGCGCCTCGAACAGGCCGCCGACCTGCTGGCCGACTCGCTGACCTCCGAGCTCAGCGTCGCCGGCGTCGAGCGCCGCGTCGCCGAGGTCCGCGCCGAGGCCGCCCGCGAGCTGGCCACCGCCCAGCAGGAACGCGAGATCGCCCAGCGCCAGGCCGACGAGACGCGGCAGGAGGCCACCTCAGCTCGCCAGCGCGCCGAGGCCGCCGAGAAGGACGCCACCCGCGCCCGCGAGGAGGCCAAGCTCGCCACCGCCAAGCGCGACGCCGCCCAGCAGGCCTGGGAGGAGGCGCACCAGATCGCGCAGCAGGCCGTCAGCGCCAAGCTGGCCGCCGAGAGCGAGCGCGACCGCATCGCCGCCCGCGAGACCGAGCTCCTGGCCGCCCTGGAGAGCACCCGCGCCGAACTGGTCGGCCTGCACGCCAAGCTCGCCGAGAGCGAGGGCGCCGTGGAGTCGCAGCGCGTCGAGGCCGCCGTCGCCCGCCAGGGCGCCGAGGACCTGCGCAACGCCATGCGCGACACCGAGGCCCAGCGCCAGCGCGCCATGCAGTCGGCCAGCAAGGCCGAGGCCGAGCGCGCCACCGCGCTGCGCGCGCAGTCCGAGGCCGAGGCCGAGGCGCTCCGGGCCAACGCCCGCGTGGAGGAGGCCGTCAAGGAGCGCGACGCCGCACTCGTCCAGGCCCGCCAGTCGCTGAGCGACCGCGAGGAGCTCAACAACAAGATCAGCGAGCAGGCCGTCCAGCTGCGCCAGCTCTCCCAGTCGGTCGCCGAGCAGCAGGCCGCGCTGACCGCCCTGGCCGAGGAGCGCGACGCCGCCCGCGCCGAGGCCGACCGCGCCCGCCGCCAGATCGACCAGTTCACGCACAACACCCTGTCGTCGAACTACCCGCCGGGCGGGCGGATGTCGACGCAGAACAACGAGCCGCCCAACGGCGGGATGCGCAACACCACGATGCCGCTCACCGGCGCGTCCGAGAACGGCACCGGGAGCGTCATGCCCCCGATCCCCCCGCTGTCGAGCGGCGGCTACTCCATCCCCGGACGCTCGGCGAACGGCGCCACGGACCGGGACGATCCCCTGAACTCCGGTCCGTGACGCCCGAACGTCACCGATAGCGAACGATCATGAAAATGACCACGAGCGAGGCGGAGACGATCAGGATCGCGTTGAAACGTTCCTTGAACGCGGTCTCCCGTAGCCGGGAGACCCGCTGACGCCCCATCCGCACATCGAAGATCGCGCGCCTGGCGCGCTCCCATGAGCTGCCCATGTAGGCAGCGAGCGCCGCTATGGCGATGATGAGGAACCCATCACCCTTCATCTGGCTCGACCTCCATAGGTCGCCGACGCTCAGATTGAATTCGACCGTAGCGCTCCCCACAATGCCAAGCGACACATTTTTCGCCACCGCGGAATTGTCACGTTCCGAACGAGCGTGACACCTCGATCCAGATCTGCTCGCCCCGCCCCAGCAGCCGCCCGTCCTCTCCGTAGAGGGCCGTCGCGGCATGCAGCTTGCGCCCCTCCCGGCTCCGGGTCATCCCCATCACCACACACCGCTCACCCGCCGCGGGCACGTCCACGACCTGCGCGGTCATCGTCCCCAGCACCGCCGGCCGCGCCTGCGGATCGTCCGACCAGGCCCCCGGACAATCAAGCGCCGCCCACACCACCGCGCTCTCTGGCACCTCCTCGGGCACCCAGGGAGCAGCGACAACCCCCTCCGCGACGACGCCCGGCGAAATGCGCAGCCCGTCCCCGACCTCCCGCTCGGGCCCGCACACGAAACACCGCGGGAACGGATGCCCGTCCACCCCCTTGTACTTCTCCGCCGCGAGCACCGCCTCCTCGAACGGAACCGGCGCCACCGGCGGCACCACGATCGCCCCCGCCAGCCCCTCGGCGACCAGCGAATCCCCGTCCCACACCTTCACACTGTGACCGCGCTCGTCATCCACCGAAACCCACAGCTCGGTCTCCAGCGGCGGAGGCTGCCGCAACGCCACGGTCACGGTCTCCGCCGCCACCTGCCCGGCCACCAACCCCGCCACGTACCCCCCGTTGCCCGAGCCGTCCGGCCCATGGAAACGCGACTCAATGATCACCTGAACTCCTACAACACATCCGAAGAAACCCGATAGATCCTAATGATCCACTTCCGCCGTCCCCCACCCGGGAGCCTGGTTTCAGCCACAACAACCAGACGGCGCCCCGCCACTCCCATGACGCGGGTTCCCCCACAAATTTCCGAAACCCGCCAAACGGACGCCGTCACGCACCCGAGTGCCGGGACCGGGCCTCCGTCATCTCCGCCTCGTGCTCCACGGCCCAGTCGGCCAGCGCCGACAGCGGTTCGAGCAGCGAGCGGCCGAGCGGGGGCAGGCTGTCTTCGACACTGGGCGGCACGGTCGGGTGCACCTCGCGCCGTACCAGCCCGTCGGCTTCAAGGCCGCGCAGGGTTCGGGTCAGCATGCGCTGACTGATGCCTTCGACGGCGCGGTGCAACTCGTTGTACCGATGCGGACGGGGGGCCGGGCCGTGAGCCGCTACCTGCTCGGTCAAGGGCTACGCCCCCTCCTCGACGCCGCCCCCGACCCTGTGATCATCAACGTGGCGGGCGTCGGCAACACCGCGGGACGGATCCACTGGGACGACCCGCAACTGACACGACGGTACGGCCAGGTGCGTGCCCAGCTCCAGGCCGGCCGGGCGAACGACCTCCTCGGCGTCGCGTTGGCCGCCCAGAGCAAGGCCAGCTACGTCCTCTACCATCCCGGGTTCACCCGCAGCGGAGCCGACTCCCACGCCAACCCGCTCGTCCGGAACACGATCAAACTCCTCGCGCGGTTCTTCGCCCGTCCGGTCGCCGACGCGGTCCGTCCGATCGTCGACTGGATCGACCAGCCGCCCCCGGCCTCCCTCACCGCGACCGACCGCGGCAAGCCCGTCCCCCTGACCCTGAAGACGTTGAACCCCGACGACGCCGCCCGCCTCGCCACCTACACCCAAGACCTCCTCCACACACTCGGCCACCACCCAAGCCCCTCCTGATCATCGCGAAGGGCCCCGGTGCGTCGACCAACCATCCGCCCCGCCAGCCAACGACGGAGGGCGAGTCGGACGCCGACCGGAATCGCCGCGGCACCGGACACATCAACCGATCTGCTGGGCCAAGGCGACGATGATGCCCGAAGGTCCACGGAGGTAGCAGAGCCGGAACATGCTCTCGTACTGCGCCACTTCGCCGAGAAGCTCGGCGCCGTGACGGCGCAGACGGGCGATGGTGTCGTCGATGTCGTCGACGGCGAACATGACGCGGTGCAGCCCCACCGTGTTGGGCGGAGGGTTCGTCGGCTCGGCGGCGATCGCCGCCGGGGCGTGGTACTTGGTCAGCTCCAGTCGGCCGGGGCCGTCCGGGACCCGCATCATCGCGATCTCGCTCCGGATGCCCTCAAGCCCGACGGTGCCGTCCACCCAAGGACCTTCGTTCTGCCCCCTGCCTTCCATCTCCATACCGAGCTCGGTGAAGAACGCGATGGTCGCGTCCAGGTCCTCGACGACGATGGCGACGTTGTCCATCCGCTGAATGGTCATGGCGCCGAGCATAGAGAGCACGACGTACCGCCGTTCACCCCCCTCACCTTCGTCCGGCATCGTTCGCGATCGTCCTGGGCGTGAACGGCTTCTTGAGCCCGGCTGCGGGGGCACCGCCGCTCAAACGGAGACGACCAGCGACCTCGCACGTAGCCTCGCAGCCCCACCGGACGAGCCGTGAGCCGGTCGTGCGCGATGTAAGCCAGCGGGCGAATCCGTGTGAAGCTCCGGCGGGACGTGCCTTGAGCTCGGGCTGGGCTAGACGGGACGGGACGGTTGCGGGCGGCCAGGGCGAGTGGTGAAGAAGACCGAAAGGGAGCCACGAAGGCGAGCCCGCACGGTTTCCTCGTCCACGGGGCCGTCGTGGAGGATGGGCGTTCGCTCCAGCGCCCGGGTGATCAGCCGGTCGATGTTGCGGTCGGCGACGAGAACCGAGCACGTGTCGCAGCCGTACCAGGGATAGAGCATGTTGAGCACGGCCACGGCCGTGTCGTCGTCCGAGAGTTGTGTGGTGTCGAGCTCGACCTCGAAGAGGTCGGTGTCCTCGGGGTCCAGCGTCGGGTAGTAGAGCCAGCGGGGCCCGGTTCCGCCGCAGAAATCGCACGACGGGCTCTGCGCGGCGGGGACGCCCACCGCCAGCTCCAGCTCGTGGTCCCAGGGCTCGACCCGGCGGTTGTGGCGGTAGCCCACCCCGTCCAGTGACCCCTCACGGTTGTGCGTCACGTCGTGCACCTCGCCGCCGCAGCGGGCGCACATGAAGCCGATCTCCTCCATGCCCCCTCCGGTGATCGCCATGGCACCGGCTCTCACAGTATCCGTCCAAGCCCCGGTCTCGTACCCGGACTTCAGCGGTCCAAAATTCCCCCCAATGCACTGCAAACACGCCCCAAGTTCCACCCGGCGCCCTCACACTCCATCGCCATACGAACACACTCGGTGCTGGAAACCCGCATGTGCGAGACCCGCACACAACGGAACGACAAGCCGCCCACCTACTGCCCGAGGCCCGTGCAACCACGGTCGGCACACGCCTGCTGCTACGAACGCCGCGTCCAGGCAATGACGCGCCATCGCCGCCAACGACACCCGATCGCCAGCCCTGTTGTCATCGCGAGCAGCCGAGCCGCGCTCACTAAAGTCGGATTCCTAGTGCGGTGACCACCTACGTTCACCGGGTTGGTAACACGCCGGTTGGCGTCCGTGATGGCGAGGCTTGTCGGCCTCAGTCTCGACAGCGACCAGATCGCTGTCGAGAGCGACGCCACCGGGTGGCAGAGCCGGTTCGGGCACGACGGCTGAGGGACCAGGAAGGTCAGCGGCTTACCCAGATCGTGCGGCGAGGCGGAGGCGAGTCGATCCGAGTCCGCCGGAGTCCTGGCCGCTCAGCGCCGCGAACGCGCCCGCATCCAACGGCGCGCCAAGGCGGCGTGATCAATCTCTGCGAACGTTCGGGGTCACCGCACTAGCTGTCGGAGGGCCGCGCCTGCTTTCGCACACGGAAGCGGAGCGTCGTGATGGCGCCCGACTGGGTGTTGCTGAAAGGTTCCAGGTCGATCCTGCCGAGGCTTGGGGGCGAGAAGCGGACGCCGTCGCCCAGGAGCACCGGTAGGACATACACCAGGATCTCGTCGACGAGCCCGCGCCGCAGGCACTGGGCGGCCACGTCGGCGCCGAGGATCTCCAGGTTCTTGCCGTCCGCGGCGCTGCGCGCCGTGGCAACGGCTTCCTCAAGTCCACAGGTGAGGAATGTGACCGTAGGGTCCGGCTCGGCGGGAGGCTTGTGCGTGAGGACGAACTGTGCGCCCCCGTCGTAGGCGGTGTCCTGGTCGGCCATACGCTTGGCGACCTCGTACGTGCCCCGGCCGATGAGCATCGCGCCCGTGGCCGCCATGACCTCCGGGACCTCGGCCGCGGTCAGGTGCTCGGCGATCCAGTCCATCGCGTGGTCAGGACCGGCGATGAAGCCGTCCAGCGACATCGCCCGGTTCACGACCACTTTGCCGGTGCCGAAGCCCGTATCACTCATGCGTTTTCTCCACGGATCTTGAAGGCCCGAGGCCGTGTGGGGGTGTTTTACGGGGTTGCTGGGATTCGGTGGGGGGCTAGGTGGGCGAGGATGGATTGGTTGGCTTCCCAGCCGTCGGGGAACTTGATGGGGACGCCGAGGTGGACGGGTTCGGCGGACGGGTGGGCGTCGAGGAGTTCGGGGATTCCGGCGCGGGCCACGACTATGCAGGCGTGGCGGTGGCGGGAGGTCAGGACGCAGAGGCGGCCGGATTCGAGGTGGAAGGCGGTGGCGTCGCGGCGGCCCGAGAGGGGGTGCAGGACGACGGTGACGTCGTACTCGCGGCCCTGGAGGCGGTTGGCGGTGTCGACGGTGATGCCCTCGCCCAGGTCGCCCAGGGCGGTGCGGATGGCGGCGACCTGGTCGCGGTGGGCGGCGCCGATGGCGACGCGGTCGCGGCCGACGGTGTGGGTGCCGTGCTCGGAGTGGGCGACGGGGCCGCGCTGGAGGAGGCGGACGGCCAGGGCCGCGGTGGCCTGGACGGCCTCGGCGTCGGTGCGGACGGTGTGGCGCGCGGGGAGTTCGAACAGTGCCCAGCCGGTCTTGGCGGCCTCTTCGAGGGCGCGGTCGTAGGTGGTGCCCATGCCGCGGGCGGCGAACTCCAGGCGGCGGTCGCCGGGACCCGTGCCGGAGCGGAAGCCGGTGAAGGGGTAGAAGGCGTCCGACACGACGGGTGCGGCGGAGGCGGGCAGGCGCCAGGAGACCGGGAGGCGGTGGACGGGCAGCTCGGGGTTGTGCGCCAGAAGGACGGAGACGGCGCTGCGCATCGGGTCCCAGCTCAGGCCGGTCCAGCGTTCGACCTCGACGGTGGAGAACGGGTCGAGCTGGCCGGGGTCGCCGACGAACAGGGCGCGTTCGAAGCGTCCGGCGATGCGCAGCAGCATGTCGGAGCGCATCTGGTAGGCCTCGTCGACGATCGCCCACGGCCAGGAGCCGTCGGAGAGCGTGGCCCATTTGGCGGCGGTGGCGATGACGACGGTCTGCTCGGCGAGGTCGGCGGCCTTGGTCGCGACCTTCACCGAGGCGGCGACGCGGGCGGAGACGGTGTAGCTGGACGCCGACAGCCGTCCCAGGCTGAGCGCCGGGTGCTTGTCGGTGATGCGCTCGATGAGGTCGTCGACCTGCTCGTTGGTCTGCGCCACGATCATGAGGCGCTGACCTGACTCGGCCAGGTGCGCGGCCGCGCGTACTACCAGCGTGGATTTGCCCGCGCCCGGGGGAGAGTCGACGACGACGCCCTTGTGACCTCCGTCGAGGTCGGCCAGGACCTCCTCGACGACCTTGGTCGCCGCGACCGAGGGGTCGACGGCGTCGAGCCCGGCCGGTTGTGTCATCTCCACTCCTCCGCCGCGTCGTGGTCGGTGGGCACGTACTCCTCGGGCGGGCCGCCGTGGGTCCACGGCGTGTCCTCGGCGTCGGGGAATTTGGCGGCGCCCCAGGAGCCGACGGTCAGCGCGGTGAAGCAGACGCTGTCGCCGACGTCGGGGACGCTACCGGGCTCGGGTGACAGTTTGCGCCCCATCCCGCCCGTCAGTTCCATCAGGATCCCGCCCGTCCCGAACTCGACGATCTTTCCCTTCACCGCGGGCCTGGCCGCGTTGCAGACGGTCGTCCCGATGTCGAGGCGGACCGGGTCTTCGGTTCTGACTCGGAGGTGTGGACGGAGTTTGGGGCGTTTCCCTGACTCGTCCAGGCGGGTGGGGTCGCTTTCGGTGACCACGCCCCCGAATGCCTGCCCGGCCAGCCGGTGCTCGGCCATGACGAGCGGGTCGTCGAACGCGCGCTGCGCCTCGTACGCCTCCTGCGCGCGTTCGAGGTCGTGCAGCCGTTTCGCCGCGCGCACCGGGGGGTCGCGGCGCGCTTGAGGATAGGCCTCACCGAAGGTCTGGTGGTAATAGGTGAACGAGTCGCGGTCGCGTTCCCAGCGGTCGGCGACGCTGGCGCCTTCGGGAAGCGCGCGCAGCAGGCCCACCGCCTGCCACATCAGGTCCCAGGTGGGGGTGAGCTGGCTGGCCAGTGCGGCGCGCACCCGTTCTTCCGCGCGAGAGTCTCCGTTGGACTCGCTGTAGGCGGAGATTGCCGGGGCCAAGACTTCGTTGTCGAAGGTCGGGTCGGTGGTGGGCCCGGACGGCGGGCAGGTGATCGGGTCTTCGGCGCGGGACGCGGCGGCGAAGCCGTCCAGCCCGTCCGGCGGGTCGATCCACCCGACGAGCGCGGCGAGGTTGCCGTCCTCCAGCGAACTCTGCCCCGTCGCCCAGTGGCGGCGCAGGACCTCGGTCATCGCCAGCATCAGCGAGGAGCCCGGACGGTCGTTGCGGTCGGCGAACCAGGTGAGCCATCGTCCCGACACCGGGACCTCGGGGTCGACCGCGTACGGGCCCTCGGTGCGCCGGAAGCGGGTGGAGCGGCCGAGCAGGCGCAGGAACCCGATGCCGCCCCGATTCGGGACGAGGATCTGCGGCGCCCCTCCGTAGCGGATCCGCTCTTCGCCGTCCTTCCCCGGGGGCAGCTCCTCGACGTCTCCCCGGCTCGTCTCGATGTGGTTGAGGACGCGCCTTCCCAGCGCGGCGGCGAACCGGAACCGCAGGTCGCGGTTGCGCGGCTGCGGGACGATCAGCAGCGCGGGCGCGTCCGGGTCGGAGCCGAGCATGACCGCCAGCGGCGCCGCGGCCTCGCCCGCCAGCTTCAGCGGCACCATGACCAGCGGCGCGTCCGCGAGATGGCAGTGCCTGACCGTCGCCAGCGGCCGGGCGCGTCCGGTCGCCGTGGCCTCCAGCTGGGCGAGCGAGCTGAGCGCGCTCACACGACCTCCGGATTCACGTCGCGCCGCTTCCCAGGGCCTCGCGCCGCAGCCGCGCCGCCGTGCGCAGCAGGGACGCGGTCTCGGCGAGATCGGGGGACGGCTCCAGCGAACCGTTGGCCAGGGCCAGCGCGGTGTCGATGGAGTCGACGCCTCCCAGGTCGTCGCGGACCGAGCGTCCGAGCAACCCGGTGGCGCCGCACGCGCGCGCTTCGTCGCGGCAGAAGAACGCCATCTCGCAGGCGGCCATGCAGTCGGGCGCGTAGCGGGCCTCGACCGCGCGCACCGACTCGGCCAGGTCGTCGCCGAGGTCGAACGCCAGGTCGTCGGGCAGCAGGCCGATGATCTCGTCGATCCGGGTCAGCCGCGTCAGCTGCCGCTCCAGGACCGCCAGCTGCGGCCGGACGTCGATGGGCGTCGCGGTCGGACGGTTGGCGAAGTCTTCGGGGCACACCAGGATCACCTCGTGAGCGACCCGCTCGGCCGGATGCCCGAGGTCGCGCACCAGCCGGCGCAGCGCCATCACGTAGACGGCCGCCTGGCGCGCCGCCGCCGCGACCTGCTCGGGCTCGGCCTGGCCGTCGATCACCGCGAACGACTTGATCTCGATCACGTGGAGCCGCCCGCCGAGCTGGAACGCGATGACGTCCGGCTCCAGGTAGGCGGTCTGCCCGGCGATGTCGAGCCGCAGCAGCGGATGGTCGAACAGCGTCCCCTCGCCCGACTCCAGCGCGCGGCCGAGGAGGCGACGCGTCCGGGTGTGGCGCAGCTCGCGCCCCTCGTTGCCGCCGACCACCTCAAGGTCGTCGTAGGCCACCTCGGGGACGTCCAGCCCCAGCCTGTCGCGCAGCAGCGTGAGCAGCTCGGCGCACCCGTCGGCCTTGACCTGCGCCTCGAACGCGTTCCCCCGGGTGATGGCGAACTGGGACTGGCCGAACGGCGCGGGGAACCCCAGGTGCATCGCCACGGCGTCCTTGTCGATGCCGGCGGCGTCCATCAGCCCGCGCCGCGCGCACCCGGGGTTCGCGGTCAAAGCCGCGATGGTGCGCGCGTCGTGGTTGCGCGGGGGAGTGTCGCCCCGCAGCCGTTCAAGCCGCACCGCGGTCTCGGTCATCGTTGGTCTCCGTCGATGGCGTCGGTCCGGCGGTCGCCGCCGGAGGCCTTGCGCACGGCCCGCAGCGGGCTCCCGAAGAGCCGCCCGGCGTGGTCGAGTCGTTCCGCGGCGCGCGCGGCGGCCAGCGCCCGCCGGCTCCGGTCGGCGTCGAGGTGCACCTCGAGCTCCGCCTTGGCGGCCTTGGCCAGCGCGGCCGGATCGACCGCCCCGACGCTACCGCCGTCCGCGCCCGGAATGTTGGAGGCGAACCGCCACAGCAGGCGGGCGATTCGCTCGGCCGCGTCGTCGCGCCCGTCGCCCGCCCTCTCGGCGATCCGGATGGCGGCGGTGAGGAAGTCGGTGCGCGCGCTGAGCGGCCCGACGACGCGTTGCTCCAGGCTCCACGTGCTCACGGTCAGCAGCCCGCGCGCGGGCGCGAGAAGGTCGGCGGTGAGCGCCGCGCACAAATAGAAAGGGCGGGCGAAAGGGGCCGACCGGAAAGAGCGTTCCTCGTCCCGTCGCAGGCTGGTCAGGCGGCTCCCGGCGATCTCACCCGGGAAGAACGCCTCGTAGACGGCGCCGATGAGCTTGGGCGCGGCCGGTGCCCCGATGAGCGTCAGCGCCTGGTGCACCTGCTCCCGGACGGGGACGAGCCCGCGCGCCGGCTCCGGCTCGGGTTCGCCGAGGACGGCGGTCTCCCAGTCGAGTTCGGCCCGCCGCAATTGCGCGCGAAGCGTCCGGGCCGCCTGCCGGTCGCCGCCCGCGATCGCCCTTCGCACCTCGGCGCGCAGCTCCGTGATGCGCGTCTCCAGGGCGTCGGGCGTGGACATGCGGCCGACCATAACGCAGGTTCCAGACACTTCCAGTCTTTTCCTGTTTTCTCCGCGCGTCGATTCCGGAGGGGTTCAGCATGGTTTCCGGAGGGGGTCAGCGACTTTCGTCCGGGTTCAGCGTGGTTTCGTCCAGATCAGCGAATAGCGCCACAGGAGATGCCGCCGGTAGCGGACGCCCGGAAGGACCCGCGCCGCCTGCTCGCGGACCTCGCGCCACGTCATCGCGGGGTCGACGATCGGCGCACCCGGGTCGCCCTGGCGTCCGCCGTGCCGCAGCAGGTGGACGTAGTGGGCGGCCAGCCCGCCCGCCGCGATCAGGTGGTCGGCGGCGCCCGCGTTGTTCGCCAGGCTGATGACCACCAGGCTCCCGCCCGGACGGACGGCGTCGCGCAACGCGGTGAGGCCGCGTCCGAAATCCATGTGGTGGATCGTCGTGACGCTGCAGACGAAGTCGTATCCGTCCCCGGGGACGTCGTACTCCAGCACATCGGCCTCGACGAAATCCACGTTCGGGATGCCCGCGCTCAGCTCGCGCGCCTTCGCGACCATCTCGGGGGAGCGGTCGAGCCCGGTGACGCGTCCCGCCCGGTTCGCCAGCCGCCGGACCAGCAGCCCGTCGCCGCACCCCACGTCCAGCGCCTCGCGGCAACCCCGGGGGACGGCGCTCAGCACCGTCCCGTGGTAGTGGGTGTTGTGGTTCCAGTATTCGCCGCGGGCCGGGCGGGACATCGGAGTCGCTCCTCGATTACCGCCGCTGGTCGCGGCGCAGGGGGTGGTCGTCGGGGGTCTCCACGATAACGATCTTGACTCCCTCCGGGTCCTCGATCCACATTTCGATCAGCCCCCACGGCTCCCGGCGCGGCTCGCGGGTGATCGTCACCCCGGCCGACGCGAGGCGTTCGTGCTCGGCCCGCACGTCCCGCACCTGGAGCCAGATCATCGCCGCCGCGCCCGTTCCGCCCGCTCCATGCCCCGAGACCTCGAGGAACCCCGACCCGAGGAAGAACACCAGGCCGGGATCGTCCGCCGGGCCGAACTCGCGGTAGACCGCGAGCCCCAGCACATCGCGGTAGAAACGGCGGCTCCGCTCCGCGTCGGCGGGACGAAGCAGAATGCGGCTGCTCAATACCTCCATCCCCCCATCCTCGCCTGCCCGCCTGGTCCGTGCGGGGTTTCGCGGGCGGGCGGGGCGTGCCAGCCTTGTTCCATGATCGATACGGGTGGTGCGCGGGCCTGGCTGATCCGGCACGGGGAGAGCGAGTCGAACGCGGGGCTGCCCACCAACGGGCCGGGCGTGTCGCCGCTCACCCCGCTGGGACGGGCGCAGGCCGAGCAGGTCGCCGCGGCTTTCACCGAGCCGCCGTCGCTCATCGTCAGCTCGACGTTCGTCCGGGCGCGTGAGACCGCTGCGCCGACCCGCGCGCGCTTTCCCGAGGTGCCCTACGAGGAGTGGCCCGTCCAGGAGTTCACCTACCTGGGCGAACTCCACGGCCCGCGGACGACCGCGGACGAGCGGCGCCCGATGGCCGAGGCGTACTGGGAGCGCGCCGACCCCACCGCGACGTACGGCGGCAACGGGGAGTCGTTCGCCGCGCTCCTCACCCGGGCGGGCGCGTTCCTGGAGCGCCTGGCGGCCCGTCCCGAAGAGAGGCTGGTCGCGGTCTTCACCCACGGCCTGTTCATCCGGGCGCTGCTGTGGTCGTTCGCCACCGGGATCACGACGCCGGACGAGGCGGCCATGCGGTCGTACCACCGCTTCCTTCAGGTGTGCGTCACCCCGAATGGCTCGATCCTCGAACTGCACCCGGGGCCGCGCGTGGTGGCCGGCGCCACGGCCCACCTCACCACGCCGACCCCGGTGCGTCCGCCCGCGATGGGTTAGGACTTGCTGGCGTAATACGCGGCCGCCATGTCCTTGCCGCCGTGGCCCTGGGACTGGGCGCGGCGCAGCCGCTCTCCGGTCGCGTCGTTGAGGTCGACCCGGACGCCGGACGCCGTCGCGGCCTCGTTGACCAGGCGGGTGTCCTTGGCGGCGTTGTCGACGGAGAAGCTGGGCTCGAAGTCGTCTGTGAGGATGGCCTTCAGCTTGGCCTGGAGGTACGGGTTGTCCATCGGGCCGCCGGTGACGACCTCGCCGAACAGGGACGGGTCGAGCCCCTGGGCCTGGACGAGCGCGACGGCCTCGCCGATCAGCGCGGTCAGCGAGATCGCGTAGCCGACGGTCGTCAGCTTCAGCCGGGTCGCGGCGCCGGACGCGCCGTCGCCGTCGAGCCACAGGGTCTTCTGGCCCACGGCGCCGAACACCGGCTCCAGCGGCGCGCGCACCGACTCGGCCCCGGCCGCCAGGATGACCAGCTTGCCCTGCTCCGCCGGCTGGCGCGTCCCCTGGACGGGCGCGTCGACGAAGATCAGCCCATGCTCGACGGCGAGCCCCGCGAGCGGCTTGATCGCCACGACGCCGACCGTGCTCATCTGCGCCCAGATCTGGCCGGGACGCAGCGACGGCGCCGCCTGGGTCATCGCCGCCCGCACCGCGTCGCCGTCGTTCAGCATCGTGATGACGACGTCGGCCCCGCCGACCGCCTCGGCGGGCGTGCCCGCGACGGTGGCGCCGTCGGCGGCCAGGGGCTCGGCGCGCGAGCGGGTCCGGTTCCAGACCGTCAGCTCGTGACCGGCCTTGAGCAGGTTGCGGCTCATCGCCGCCCCCATGATGCCGGTGCCCAGCAGAGCGACCTTGCTCATGTTTAGACGTCCCCTTAGTTGACTGTTTGTTACAGATTTGTGGTGGGCAGCGCGTTGAGGGCCGTGTCGATCACGGCGACCAGACGGCGCCGGTCGGCGCCCGCCTTGCCGTGGACGCGCAGCCCCTGGATCGTCGTCACGACGAAGTCGGCCAGCGCCGTCACGTCGGCGTCGGCCGCCAGTTCCCCCCGGGCCCGGGCGCGTCGCAGCACCGCCGCGACCGACTCGGCGATCCGGCCGAAGGCGTCGCCGACGATCCGGCCCGCCGTGGGGTCGCGCGGGAGCCGCTCCACCGCCGTGTTGGTGATCAGGCAGCCGCGCCGCTCGGGGTGGTCGAGCGTGTCGTCGAGCAGCGAGAGCAGCAGGTCGCCCAGGACGACGCGGACGGGCTCGTCGCGGTCGAGCCGCGCGGCCATCCTCGCCGTCGCGTCCTCGGCGTACCTGCGCAGCGCGGCCTCGTACAGGCCGTCCTTGCTGCCGAACGCGGCGTAGAGCGAGCCGCGCCCGATCCCGGTGGCCTCCACGAGGTCCTGGACGGATGTCGCCTCGTAGCCGCGGCTCCAGAACACCTGCATCGCGGCGTCCACGGCCGAGTCGGTGTCGAACTCCCGAGTGCGTGCCATGCCCACACGCTAGGCGAATCTGGAACGTCCGGTCAAATTAACCGTAGGCGGGACTCTCGTCCGGGGCGTCGGCGTACGGCGCCGCGAACAACTCCAGCGTCCGCTCCAGCTGCGCCGACCACCAGGTGACCAGCGCGGCGGCCCCGGGATCGCGCTCCCCGGGGGCGGCATCCCCGAGATACCGCTGCCGCAGGGGACCGACATCGCACAGCCGCTCCCACCACTCGCGATGCACCGCCGACTGGATCTGACCCGCGTCCAGCGGGAACGCCGACCGGTGCCCGCGCACGAACGCCTGCACCCGATCGAGGTCGAGCCCCCGCTCGTCATCGAAGGCGAACAGCCGCGCCGCCGCCCGGACGACCTCCCCGGCGACCGGCCCGGTCGTCATCGCGCCCCAGCCGAGGACGGCGGTGACATTGCCGGACCCGCCGTACCGCAGGTTGGCCGGATGGAAGGCGCCGTGCAGATGGCCGACCGTGCTGACCTCCATCTCGGGAGGCTGATGGTCGGACATCTCGTCCAGCAGCGCCCGCCGCTCGCGCAGCCGCCGCTCGGTGAGCGCGTCGAAGTCGTTGCCGTCCGGCGGGAGCGCGTCGAGGATCCGGTCGATCGCGGCCACCGCGTCGGCGGCGCGCGGAGTCGGCACCAGCATGCTCTGCTGGACGGGCGGCGTCCGCAGATCGAGCTCGGCGTGCAGCCGCCCGAGCAGCTCGCCCACCCGCTCGCACTGCCCGAACGTCAGCTCGAGCCCGCCGCGCGTGCGGCCCGCCACCCACGGATAGAGCGCGAAGCCCCGCCCGGACGCCGTGACCAGCGTCCGCCCGCCGCGCGCCGGAACCGGCGCCAGCACCGGCAGACCGGCGTCGTCCAGGCCCGCCGTCACCGCGTGCTGGAACCGCACCCGGCGGCGATCGGGCCGCTCGTACTCCTTGAGGAAGTACGCGCCGTCCGCGCCGTCGACCCGCCACGCCCGCCCGGACGGCACGGGCTCGCCCGCCGCCCCGACGTCCCACCGCTTCAGAAGCCGCGGTGGAGGGGGCTGGTCGGTGTCGCTTGCACCCAGTGACGTCGGCACCCAGCACCTCGCCGGCCTCGAACGGACATGTGATCGAACGGATGTTCACATCGACGCTACACGTCCGACCCCGCCCCACGAAAGCGAAACGAGCCGTCCCCCAGGTTTTCCCGCTACCGGGGCCGCGGGGTTGCGGGCGCCGCCGGGTTTCGTCAGGCGCGTTCGAGGACGACCACCGGGATCTCGCGGTCGGTCTTCTTCTGGTACTCGTCGTAGTCGGGCCAGGTGGCGGCCATCTTCTTCCAGAGCGCGGGCTTCTCGGACTGGTCGGCTGTGTGCGCGCGGGCCTTGAACTTGTCGCCCTTCACCTGGAGTTCGGCCTGAGGGTCGTTCTGGAGGTTGAGGTACCACTGGGGATGGTGGTCGGCCCCGCCCAGGGACGCCACGATCACGTACCTGTCGCCGTCCTTCTGGTAGATCAGCGGCGTCGTCCTCGGCTGTCCGCTGCGCCGTCCCGTGGTGGTGAGCAGCAGGACCGTCGTCCCCTGCCAGTCGTGGCCCTCGGCGCCGTCGGTCTCCTGGTAGCGCTTCACGTGTTCCTGCCCGAACAGCATTGGTCCTCCTGGGAAGTCAGGCGTGCGTCGCGTGCTGTGACCGTGTGATCACAACAACGCTTCCAGGGGTGACCTTCCCCGGCGGGCGGAGATCAATACGCCTGGATTCCCGGGCGGGGCGCGAGGGTGCGCGCCGAGGCGGCCTGCTCCGGTGGCTCAGTACTCGTTGAGCAGGCGGCGGAGGAAGGGGATGGTGTCGTCGGGACGGGTGGCCGCGACGCACAGGTTGTTCATGACGCGCATGTAGGTGTCGATGTCCGTCGGCTTGTCGAGGTAGAGCGCGCTGGTGAGCTGCTCCAGGAAGACGACGTCGGACAGGCCGGGCTCGGCGAAGCGCAGGATCGTGAAGGGACCGCCGGCGGCGGGGTGGCCGGACGCGCCGAACGGGACGATCTGCAGCGTGACGTTCGGCAGCTCGGTCATGTGGATCAGGTGCTCGATCTGGCCGCGCATGACCTCGCGGCCGCCGAGCTGGCGGCGCAGGACGGCCTCGTCCAGGACGGCCCACAGGGTCGGGGCACCGGGCTCGGCGAAGCGCTCGTGGCGGATCATGCGGAGCTGGACGCGGCGGTCGACGATCTCGTCGGACGCGTCGGCGTGGCCCAGGCGGACGACGGCGTGCGCGTAGTCGGCGGTCTGCATCAGGCCGGGGACGAACTGGACCTCGTAGGTGCGCAGCAGCGAGGCCGCCTCTTCCAGCCCGAGGTAGGTCTCGAACCAGGTGGGCAGGACGTCGCCGTACTGGTGCCACCAGCCCGGGGTGTTGGCCTCCTTGGCCAGTTCGAGCAGGGGTGCGCGTTCTTCGGGGGCGACCACCCCGTAAAGGGTGAGCAGGTCGGAGACGTCGCGCTCCTTGAACCCGACCCGGCCGAGCTCCATCCGGCTGATCTTGGAGTGGGAGCCGCGGATCTCGTACCCGGCCTCCTCGGTGGAGATGCCGCGCGCCTCGCGCAGCCGGCGCAGCTGGGCGCCGAGAAGGATCCGCAGCACGGTCGGCCCGCCCCGGCGCGGATAGTCGATCAGCCGGCTGCCGGTCGGGTCGTTCTCGGCCGAGGGAACGGGTGACGCTGCTTCCTGGGTCAAGAGGGTTCACCAGCCAGTCGATGGGACCGTTCACAGGGGCCGAACGGCACCCCCATGTTAGAGGATCGGCCCACGTGATGGGGAAGGGCGAATTATCGCGCACTCCCGCGATCTTCGCGACCGTGGTACAGGAACGGGCGGGCTGGCAAACTGAGCCGTTCCCGGGGCCAAGTGAACAGCGCGCGAAAAGGGTCGGACACATGAGCGATTCCGGTGGGGCCGTTAACGAGTTCGACGGCCCGGCGCGCAACGTCGTCCAGGCGGGCCGTGTCGAGCACCTTCATGTTCACGGGCACTCGCCGGAGAAGCCCGCAGCCCCGGGTGCGCGGGGGCTGCCGCCGGTCGCGACCCTCGTCGACCGTGACGAGGAGTTCTCCCGGGTGAGGGCGTTCCTGGGCGCCGAACGTCCCGCCGGAAACCCCGCCGTGGTGATCATCGCCGGCCTTCCCGGAATCGGCCGCCGCGCCTTCGCGGCGAAATTGGCGCATGACCTGGTGGAACGCTTTCCCGACGGAATCTTGTTCCACGATTTCACCAGTCCGGGCTCGCGCGATGTGACCGGCCCCGGCGATCTTCTCGGCGAGTTCCTCGCACGGCTTGAGGTGCCGGACGAGGACGTCCCCGTGAGCTACGCCGGGCGCCTGGGGCTCTTCCGCGACCTGACGGCCGAGCGCCGCGTCCTGCTGCTTCTCGCCAACGTCCAGGCGTCGTTCCAGGTGGAGGAGCTGGTCCCGGCGTCGCGCCACGCCGCGGTGCTGGTCACCACCGATCAGGACCTGGGACGCCTGGTCGAACGCCACGACGCCGAGCTGGTGCGGCTCGGCCCGCTCATCGACGACGACAGCCTGCGCCTGCTCGAACACGTCGTCGGCCAGGCCCGGGTCGACGCCGAACGCGAGGCCGCCCGCACCTTGATCGCTCTGTGTGGTGGCTGGCCGCTTGTGCTGCGCGTCGCCGGGGGATGGTTGAAGAGGGGGCCCGGACGCGAGGTCGGGGCGGCCGTCCGCAGGATGAGCCGCAAACCGGGGGAGGAGCTGGTCGTCGTGAGCGACGCCGCGTATGGCGCACTCCCCGAAGAGGCCCGGCGCGCCTACCGCCTCCTGGCGCGCCACCCGTCCGTCACCACGGGAGGCTCCGCCGTCACCTTCCGGCTCGAAGCGGCGGCCGCGCTGCTCGGCATGGACGCCGACGAGGCCGCCGACGTCCTCGATGTGCTCCGCGACTGGTTCCTGCTCGACGCGCACGACGGGCGCTTCTCCTTCCACGACCTCGTCCGCCGCCATGCCGGACGCCAGCCCGGGGAGGACGACGCCGAGGCCGCCGAGCGGCGTTGCGTCGAGTGGTATCTCCGGGGATCCGCCGCCGCCGACCGCGCGGTCAACCCCTTCCGGCCGACGCTGGGCGCCGTCTACGACACCCTGGACGGCGCGCCCTTCGGCACAGGTCAGGAAGCCAAGCGCCGCGGCCTCGCCTGGCTGGTGACCGAGCACCGCAACCTCTGCGCGGCCGTCTACGTCTCCTCCGACAAGGGCTGGGACGACCTGGTCGTGCAGCTCTGCGAGGCGCAGTGGGGCTTGCAGCTCTCGAACCGCCCATACGGGGCGCTCATCCCTGTGCTTGAGAAGGGCCTGGGGTCGGCTCGTGCCCTGGGCGAACCCGCCTGGGTCTTTCGCCTGGGCACCCAGCTGGGACGAGGTCTGTCCGAGACAGGCCACAAGGAGCGCGCGCTGGCCGTCCTGGGCGAGGCATTGGACGCGGCCCGCCGGAGCGGCGACCCATTGAACGAGGCCTCGGCCCTGGAGTTCACCGGCAAGGCCCACCTGCTGGACGGCGATCACGCCGAGGCCCTCTCATATTTCCTCCAGGCACGCGACCTGGAGGAGCAGCACGATCGTCCCCGGGGCGTCGCCATCAACACCCATCACATCGCCCGCGCGCGCTTGGGCCTGGGCGAGGTGGACGCGGCGATCGACCTGCTCACCGAGGCGTTCCACCGCTTCTCGCGCGTCCGCGACCCCGCCGGGGACCGCGACTACGACAACCAGGCCAAGGTCTCCCTTACCTCGGGCAAGGCCTACCGCCGCGCAGGACGTCCGGCCGCCGCCAAGGCCGCCCTCAACGTCGCCCTGGACCTCACCCGAGCCGAAGGCCGCGCCTACCAGGAGGCCCAGATCCTCGAAGAGCTCGCCCTGACCGATCCCGGCCAGCGCGATGCCCACCTCCGTGCGGCCGCCGAAGCCTACGAGCGCGTCGGCAGCGTCCACGCCACCCGGGTGCGCCTAATGGTCGATGGCGGGTAGATCGGTGAGCGGACGGCCCGAGGCCGCCCAGGCGAAGACGGCCGAGGCGAGCAGGGCCGGGTCCCGTCCCTTGAGGGCCCGCTCGATGCTCCGCCCGTCGCGCAGGCGCACGACACAGCGATCGCCGTCCACGTCGGCCAGGCACCGGCAGGCCGGATGGGCCGCGAACACCGGCTCGGGCGCCCCCGCCCCCGTCATACCGGGCGATTCGGCCCGGCGGACCAGCACCTGGGCCATCTGCCGGAGCCGGTCGTCGGTCTCGGTGTCGTCGACGACCAGGTGCGGA
The DNA here is from genome assembly GCF_050946795.1 of Spirillospora sp. CA-294931. GTDB lineage: Bacteria > Actinomycetota > Actinomycetes > Streptosporangiales > Streptosporangiaceae > Spirillospora. Next base: position 5,395,624 of record NZ_CP192006.1, on the reverse strand, counting down.
TCGGACAGCGGCTCGGCGCGCGACTCGCTCAAGACGATGGGAAAGCGCTCCAGCCGAATGGCGTCCCCAACGCACGCGGTGACCTGAAGCGCCGGGACGGCCGGATGCCCCCACTCGCGTTCCCCCGGGGACGCCGGCGGGACGGGGAGAACCTGCGGGGGCTCGTCCGGCTCGTCCAGGCACATGAGCTCGTAGAGAAGCGCGCGCAGGACACGGAAGGACGACCCGCGCCGCGCCACGGCGAGCCGGGACACCTCGTCGTAGCGGCCCGGCTTGAACTCGTCCATCACCGTCTCGATATCGGCGACCGCGTCCAGGCGCGGGGCACGGTCGGCCAGCGCGGCCATGGCCGTAACCGGAGCGATCGCGTCCGGGTTGTAGCCCGCGAGCGCCACGGGACGTCCCAGCGCGGCGGCGTACAGCGTGACCGACCCGTGGTCGCCGACGACGCAGTCCGACGCGACGACGGCGGCGCGCCAGCCCTCGCGCGGGGGAATGAGGATCAGCCCGGACCGACGGCAGTCGTCCAGCCACCGGCGGACCTGCCGCGTCCCGTGGCCGTACCAGACGTTCGGATGGACGACCGCCGCGACGCGACAGCGGTCGAACGGCAGGTTCGCGAGCAGCCGCCCGAGCAACTCGGGCCGGTCGGCGAAGAGCGAGTTCTCACCCCACGTGGAGGCCACGACGACCAGCCGCTGCTCGGCCCTGAGGCCCAGCTCCGCGCGATATCGCTCGCGCCACGGCAGGCTCGCGTCCATCCGGTCGAGACACGGGTCGCCCGCCACCGTCGCCCTGGAGACGGCCTCCGGACACTCCCCGCGCAACCGCTCCAGCTGCTCGGGATGGGAAAGCACGATCGACGCCGCGACCACCTCGCCCTTGTGCAGCAACTGCTCCGCCGCAAGCCCGTAAACCGTTTTCCGTTTTCCGTTTTCCGTTTTCAGATATTTATTGTACCCCATTCCATGGGGCATGATCACTGATGGTGCTTTAATTCGATGCAATTCTCCGCTGTTTCCGGCGGTCAGGGCGAGGTCGAACTCCTCGTCCACGGCCTGGTCCCAGGGAATGACCCGGGCGCCGATGTCGTCCAGCAGCGAGGCCACCCCCGCGTCGAAGGCCGAGGCCGGGATCACCGTGAAGAGCACCTGGACGCGAGGGTCGCGCTCGATCACCGTCAGGACGTCCAGCAACCGCGCCGTGGACGTCACGGTGTGCGCGACGACCAGCACCTTCTTGGTGTGACGCCGGGTCGCCCACAGTCCGGACCCCCGTCCGACGGGCACCCGGAGCCACCCGTCGGCGGATTCGACCACGGCGCCCCTTCTGTGTCCGGTGGATCCGATGCCCCGACACTGTACGAGCAGTCAGTCGGATTTGCCCACTATGTGATGCCCATCGCACTCACGGTGTTGCCTCCGACACATCAGGGCATGATTACCCTGGTGGGGACGTTGAAGAGAGTGCGTGACGGAGGTCTCTCCCTTACAGGCGAACGCCTGTAACACGCCGGGCATTTCATAAGTGAGAGCGCCCCGCCGGACGATGGTGGCGACGGCGCGCTCCGGTGCTCATCGACCGCTGAGATTCGAACTCATTGATCACCATCGTGGATCTTGGGGGAAAGACAATGAACGCAACCCTTCACGAGCTTCCCGAAGTCCGTTTCCTCACCTCTGGAGACGTCACCGACACCGAAACGCGATCGGCCGAACGCGCCGTCCGCGCCGCTCTCTCGGGCGCCGACGCCGTCCCGTCCTCGGTGAAGGTCACGCTCAGCGTCGTCGCCGACCCGTCGCTTCCGCGCCCCGCGCTGGCCCAGGCCATCGTCGAGCTGGACGGCCACCTCCTGCGAGCCCAGGCCGCCGCGCCCAGGCTCCCCGAGGCCATCGACCTGATGCGCGACCGCCTGGCCCTCCGCGCCACCCACCGCCGCGCGGGCTAGATCCACCTCCTCGGCGCCATGCCCTGACCCCCAGGGCATGGCGCCGACCCACGTCCCCACGCCCCCGGGCTGACGCACCGCGCCGGATCACGTCCAGCCCCTATGCCGTGGCCGCCAAACCGCGCCCGCTACGCCCACGCCGCCACCGCGCCTTCGGACAACACCCGCAAGCCCTGCGCCCGCGTAAGGGCCTGCGCCCGCATCCAGGTCTGCGCCCGGGTCAAGGTCTCCGCCCGCGTAAGGGCCTGCGTCCGTATGGGTCTGCGCCCGCGAGAAGGCTTGCGCTCGCCTCAAGCTCTGCGCTCGTCTGAAGGTCGGCGCTCGCGCCGCGAGTTCCTGCACGGACGCGTCCACGCCTGCACTGGCGTTCGAACTCGTGTGCGCGGAAGCGCGGGGGCGCCCACACCTTGCGTGGACGTTTTGCGTGCTCGTGCCCGAGGGCGAATGCCGCACGCAGGTGGCACCCCAACTCCCTCGCGCCAAAGCGGCGCTCTGGCTGGGCCGGGCGTCCTGCGCACGACAATGGCGTCCGCGCGCTTGGACGAACTCACACTCCAGCGCGCTTTGCTCACGATCGTCAGGGCGATCTCAGGCATCTCGGCGGCGGATGGCAAAGGCGGCGCCCAGCAGCGGGACGACGGCATACGCCGCCATCATGGCCACCGCGGCAGGCGGGGACAGCAGGTCACCGAACACGCTGGACTCGTTGCTGCGCCCCACCACCCGCGCGGGGAGTCCGCCGAGCATGAACGAACCGAGGTGCTTGTTCCAGGGCTCGGGGAGCATGGCCACGAAGATCGGGATGATGTGCCATATCCCCACAACGAGGACGATCGCGCCCGCCGTCGACCGCAACAACGCCCCCAGTCCAAGCCCCAGAAGCGCATAAACGGCCACGACACTGCCCGTCACGATCAATCCGGGCAGCTCATCGGCGAACGTCCCCTCGAAGCCCTCGATCGGACGATCACCGATGACCAGACGGGTGGCCACGAACGTGCTGAGGCTCACGACCTCCCCGACGGCCAGCGCCACAAGTCCGGCCACGATGGCCTTAGCCCCCAAGAGCGTCCAACGTCCCGGGACGGCGAGCAGACTCGTGCGAATCATGCCGGTGCGGTACTCGGAAGTGATCATCAGCACCCCCAGAACTGCGAGGCACAGCGCCGCGGCCCACGCCACAAGGTCGGGGAGCGGCGTCACGGAGATCGTCGAGCGCTGCTCCGCCGACGCCCCGTCCCAGAGCCGCGCCACCTGCAGCGAGATCAGGATGCCCACGAGCACAAACGCGACCGCCACCGACAGCACCAGATAGGTCGATCTGATCGACCAGATCTTGCGGCATTCAGCGGCGACGGCATCGCGCATTTTCTGGACTCCTTCAGCGCCCGTCATGCGTCCCGCCTAACAAAGACGGAGAACGCGACTCCCAAAGCGACCACCACGTACCCAGCGAGAAGCACGGCCGCCATCGGCGCGGCGAAGACCTGCGGGGGAGTAGCCCCCGGGGAGGCCGCCACTTGTTCCGCCAGCCCGCCAGGCAGCACCGCAGCCAGACGATCACCCCAGGGGTCCGGCACCAGATTCGCCATCGGCGGGACGACGAAGAGCACCCCTGCGAGCGAACCGACGGTCCCGGCGGTCGACTTCACGATCGTCCCGACCGCGAAGGCAAGAAGAGCGATCACCACCATTGACGCGCCCAGGGCCAGCAGATGTGGGACATGGTCGTCCAACGGCTCGTCGAACGAGGGAATCGGACGATCAGCCACCACGATCCGCCCGCCCAGAATCGCTCCCACCAGGCTCGCCCCCGTGGCCAAGGCCGCCCCCAGCCCGACCGCCACGGCCTTGGCGACGAACAGCGCGCCGCGTCGCGGACTGGAGACAAGGCTGGTCCGGATCATGCCCGTGGCGTGTTCCCCGGTGATCACCAGAGCTCCGAGCACGATCGCGCATACGGGAAGCGCGATGGCCAGCGGCGTCTCAGGAGGAGCCGCATCGGCCGTCGCCTTACGGGTGAGGGAGAGGCCGTCCCAATACCGGCTCGCCTGCCAGGACCACACCAGGCACAACCCCGTAAAGACGCCCACCACCCCCACCACGTAGGCGGTGGAGCGAACAGAACGGAGCTTCACCCACTCCGCGGCCAATGCGTCCATCACGCCGGGACTCCTTGCGCGCGATAGTCGACGCTATCCGCGGTCAACTCCATATAGGCGTCCTCCAAGGAAGCGCTACGCGGGACGACCCCGTATAGCGGGATCCCCTTGGCCGCCGCCAGATCCCCGATCTGGCTCACCTCCAGACCACGCACGGAGAGCTCGCTTGCCCCGGCCTCGACCGTCCCTCCAGCGGCGGCGAGCACGCCCACCAGCTCAGCGGCACGCGGCGACCGAACGAGCACCCCGCGATCGAACCGCCGGGCCAGCTCCGCCACGGACGTGTCGGCGATCAGCCGCCCCCGTCCCACGATCACGAGCCGATCGGCGGTCATCGCCATCTCGCTCATCAGATGGCTGGAGATCAGCACCGTCCGGCCCTCGGACGCCAGCGACCGCATCAGCTCGCGGATCCACCGGACACCGTCGGGGTCCAGCCCGTTGACCGGCTCGTCGAACAGCAGCACACCCGGATCGCCGAGCAGCGCCGCTGCGATACCGAGCCGCTGCCTCATCCCGAGCGAGAAGCCACCGACGCGCCTCCGAGCCGCTCCGGCCAGTCCCACCCGTTCGAGGACGGACGCCACCCGCCGATCATCGATCCGGTTGGAGCGCGCCATCCACCGCAAATGGTTCAGCGCGCTCCGCCCGCCATGCACCGCGTTCGCGTCCAGCAGCGCCCCCACCTCGCACAACGGATACCGCAGGTCGGCATAGCGCCCGCCGTTCACCAGCGCGGCCCCCGAATCGGCGGCGTCCAGCCCCAGCAGGACGCGCATGGTCGTCGACTTCCCTGCCCCATTAGGCCCGAGAAACCCCGTGACGTTCCCCCGCTTCACCTCGAACGACAGACCGTCGACCGCCAGAGTCCGCCCATAACGCTTGGTCAGCTCACGTACTTCGATCATGACGTCCACCGTCGTCCAAACGTCCCCCCAACACATCGGCCCCCAGACGGGACCTCCACATCCGCCCCCAGCCGGAACCCCAAAAGAACCTCAACCCCAGGCCTGACCCCCCGCCGCCAACCCCAGCTGCCCCACCTCCCCGTCGAGCCGCCCCACGTCCGGCCTCCCAACGACAGCGGCCAGCCATCCCACCTAACCGCTCCCATCTGGCCTCTCAAGGCCAACCTCAGCCGTCCCGCTATCGCGCATGCTTGCTCCCGGCTGGCCTCTCAAGATCAGCCTCAGCTGTCTCGCCTTCTCGCATGCCTGCTCCCGGCTGGCCTCCCAAGTCAGGCCCCAGTCGTCCCGCCCCCTCGCCCACCCGCCCCAGGTCTGCCACCCAATGCCAGCCCAACCGCCCGTTCCCTCCGCCCAGGCCTGACTCCCACGCCAGTCCCTCAACCGCCCGCCCCCACCCAGCCCCGCTGGCCCTCTGCCCAGCCGCTCCAGCCCCGGCGCTCACCCATCCACTTCAGGCCCCCGCGCTCGTCCCCGAGTCTCCTCATATGGCCGCCCGCAATCGCACGAGCGCCTCGTCTCGGCGGGCCGCAGGAAGGTTTCGCTGCCTCGGGTCAGGCTCCTGGCCTGTTCACAGGACACAGGTCCTGAACCGCCTTGGGCTCAAAGTGGGGTACTTGGACTTTCGCTGGGACGAAGCCGTCCGCGCCAGCCAGGCCCGCACACACCAGGACCGCGATTCAGAATTCGAGCCTCGCTGAGGGCGCAGGCGTCTAGGCCTTTGGTTCCCGGTTGAGCGCGTGCCGCACCTGATGGCCGGTTCTTCCTCGACACGCCCGCGGGCCTCAGACCTCGGGATGACATCCCAGGGCCGGACGAAACGGATGTACCAGGGCGGATACCGTCGGGGCGTGAACGATTCCGAGCTGCACGCGACGCGGCTCAGTCGGCGCCAGCTGATCGGTCTCGACGCCGTCGCGTCGCTCGTGTACACCGCCCTGTTCGCCATGATCACGTCGGTGCGCGCCGACCACGCGCTCCTGGGCCTCCTCCTCGTGGCGCTGATGGGTCCGCCGCTCGCCGTCCGGCGGATGTGGCCCGTGCCCGTCTTCGCGCTCGTTCTGACGTCCTCCCTGGTCGGAATCGTCCTCGACCTACCTTGGGATTCCTTCATTGCAGCGGCCTTCGCCCTCTACACGGTCGCGAGCACACAGCCGCGCCGCCGCTGGATTCCGACGCGCGCGATCGGCGTCCTGAGCGGCCTGGTGATCTTCAGCAGCGGCTTCATGGGCCCCCTGACCTGGCAGGCCCGCGAGGCCGGCCTGTTCGCCCTCGGCCTCGCGGTACTCGGCGCGGGTTGGACGCTTGGACGGGTCGTCCGCGAACGCCGCGCCCACACCGAGCGCTCCACTCGCCAGTACGCCGAGCGGGCTGTCACCGACGAACGCCTACGGATAGCGCGCGAACTGCACGACGTCGTCGCCCACAGCATGAGCCTGATCGCCGTTAAGGCGGGCGTAGCCGTTCATGTCGCCGAGGCCCGTCCCGACGAGGCGCTGCGCGCGCTTGGCGTCATCGAGTCGACCAGCCGCGGCGCGCTCACCGAAATGCGCCAGCTGCTCGGCGTCCTGCGGGCCGAGGCCACGGAGGACGAGCTCGCTCCCGCCCCCGGCCTGGCCTCCCTGGACGCCCTGGTCGAGAACGCCGCGATGGCCGGAGTGCGCGTCGACCTCGTCCTCAAAGTGGACGGCCTCCCCGAAGGCGTCGAGCTCTCGGTGTACCGGATCGTCCAAGAGGCACTGACCAACGTCGTCAAGCACGCCGCCCCCGCCCACTGCCGCGTCCTCATCGAAAGCGGTCGCGACGAGGTGAACGTTCAGGTGACCGACGACGGCCCCGGCACCCGGGTGCTCCCCGGCGAAACCGGAGGCCACGGCCTCATCGGCATGCGCGAACGCGTCATGATGTACGGCGGAGACTTCGCCGCGGGCCCCCGCGCGCAGGGCGGTTTCGCGGTCTCCGCCCGCCTGCCCTACGAAGAGACAAGGAACGAGACGTGACCGTCCGCGTGCTGGTCGCCGACGATCAAGCGCTGCTGCGCGGCAGCTTCCGGCTCCTGATCGAGACCGCCCCCGGCCTGACCGTCGTGGGCGAAGCGGGCACCGGCGCCGAGGCCCTCGACGTGGCCCGCGCCGAACGTCCCGACGTCGTGCTGATGGACGTCCGCATGCCCGAAATGGACGGCATCGAGGCCACCCGCCGCCTCTGCTCCACGTCCGCGGGCCCCCGTGTCCTCATCCTCACCACCTTCGACCTGGACTCCTACGTCTACTCGGCCCTCCGAGCCGGCGCCAGCGGCTTCCTCCTCAAGGACACCCCGCCCGCCACCCTCCTGGACGCCATCCACGTCATTGCCTCCGGCGAAGGACTCCTGGCCCCGTCCATCACTCGCCGCCTCATCTCCGAGTTCGCCCGCCGCCCCGAGCCGTCCAACCACCCATTGAAGAGCCTGGACGGCATCACCGACCGCGAACGCGAAGTCCTCGCCCTCGTGGCACGCGGCCTGTCCAACGCCGAACTGGCCACCCACCTCAGCCTGACCCTGGCCACCGTGAAAACCCACATCGGCCACCTATTGGCCAAACTCCAGGCCAGAGACCGAGCCCAACTGGTCATAGCCGCCTATGAATCCGGCCTGATCCACCCCGCCTCCCGTCCCGCCAAGTAGCCGCCGAACCCCAGTACGAAGTCACCACAAGCCCGCACCAAGAACTCCAGCAAAACCCCATCCCGGCCACCTCGGCCCGGCCACCTCAGCCCCGTCAGGCCAACCCGGCCACCCTGGCCCGGTGCCCCCTGGCCCGGTCACCCCGGACCCAGCCACCCCCAGCTCCGCGCCCGAGCCCGCGTCCGCGCTCCGAGCCCGAGCCCGCGTCCGCGCTCCGAGCCCGCGCCCGCGTCCGAGCCCGCGCCCGCGTCCGCGTCCGCGCTCCGAGCCCGCGCCCGCGTCCGCGTCCGCGTCCGCGCTCCGAGCCCGCGCCCGCGTCCGCGTCCGCGCTCCGAGCCCGCGCCCGCGTCCGCGTCCGCGCTCCGAGCCCGCGCCCGCGTCCGCGCTCCGAGCCCGCGCCCGCGTCCGCGCTCCGAGCCCGCGCCCGCGTCCGCGCTCCGAGCCCGCGCCCGCGTCCGCGCTCCGAGCCCGCGCCCGCGTCCGCGCTCCGAGCCCGCGCCCGCGTCCGCGCTCCGAGCCCGCGCCCGCGCCCGCGTCCGCGCTCCGCGTCCGCGCTCCGCGCCCCGCCCCTCCAACACTGCGTCGCCAGCCCCCTCAGCGGCAGCTCCACCCTCCAGCCTTCGACGTCCGCGTCAGGCCAAGGCGCTCCCCAGCCGCCAGCCGAGCGCCCCTCCACATCAACAACACCAACAAGATCGTCCGCTGACCACCCCTGGGCCAGCCCACAGCCTCCCGCCCGGATACTCCGTCCGGCAGGTTCAGACGCCGTCTAGCGCCCAACCGACCAGACGAAGCCTCGCCCACACCCCCAAATGCTCAACACCTCCACCGAGCCGGGCGACTTAACCGAGTACCCCGGGAACCCCTGCCACCGCCCCGGGCCCAGCAACGCCACCCACCCGCAGGACCCTTCACCACCCCAAATCCCTCAAAGCGCCAACAAAGCCGGAGCAAGCAACTCCAACTGGTCGACCGTGCTCGCCAGGTCGGGGGCGACGACGTTGACGCACACATGGTCGGCACCCGCATCCAGATGCGCACCGATCTTGGCAGTGACAGCGTCGACCCCTCCCCAGGGAAACCGAGCGTCGGTCAACTCATCGCTCCCACCATCTTCCAGATCGGCGTCCCCGTACCCCATGCCCCGCAGTGCGCGCGTGTAGGGCGACCCCGGCAGGTCGGTCAATGCAACCTGCCGGACGATGCCGCGCGCCTTCTCCGGTTCGGTCTCCAGCAACGCCACCTGCATGGAGACCAGCAACTTGTCGGGTCCAAGCACCTCGCGGGCCCGCCGAGTGTGCTCCACAGGCAGTGCCGCCGGAGTCGCCCCGTCCGCCCGCTCCCTCGCGAGTTCGAGCATCTTGGGGCCGAGTGCCGCGAGCACTCGCGGAAACGGCACCTCGGGACGAGGCGCCTGTTCGGCGGCCGCGTCCATCCGATCGAGATAGCCGGTCATCTTCGCGAGAGGGCGCTCCCATTCCTGACCACTCCGCTCGACGAACGCCGCCATGCTCACCCCCAAACCCAGCACAAGGCGCCCCGGGTAGGCGTCCGCGAGCACGGACGCCCCGCCCTGCATCGAAGCGGGATGCCGCGCCCAGATGTTGGCGATGCCCGAGGCGACTGTGATCCGTTCGGACGCCGCCAGCAACAACCCCATCTGCGCGAACGCTTCGCGTCCGCCGATGGCCTCGTTCACCCAGACCGAACCGAACCCGGCCGCCTCGACTCGGCGCACCGCTCGCCGCCATTCCTCGGCGGGCGCGATCGGAGTCATCAGCCCGATCCCGATGCGCCCAAGCCGCTTCCTGACCGCGTCGACGTTCACCACAGTCTCCTCACCCATATAATCGGAACGGCCGCCCCGCTTGCGACCATACCGGAACGCTGGCCCCGTTTGTCAACGGAAAGGACGAAGGGTGCAGGACGACGCTCTCCCGCCCCTGCGCGCCGACGCGAAGCGCAACCGCGCGAAGATCCTCCAGGCCGCCCAGGAGGCGTTCGCCCTGGAGGGCAAGCTTGTCCCGCTGGACGAGATAGCCCGCCGTGCCGGAGTCGGAGCGGGCACCGTCTACCGGCACTTCGCCACCAAGGAAGTGCTGTTCCAGCAGGTGGTGAACGAACGCCTCGAGCAGATCGTGGACGAGGCCCGAGCTCTCGCCACCGCAGCCGCCCCCGGTACCGCCTTCTACGACTTCTTCGCCCACGTCGTCGAGCAAGCGACCTTCAACCACGCCCTCTGCGAGGCGCTCGCCCTGCAATCCGACCCCCTCAACACACAGCACATCGAAGAGGCATTCAACGAGGCCCTAGATGACCTCCTCCAGCGTGCTCGAGCAGCAGGCGAAGTCCGCCGCGACATCGACATCGACGACGTCCGGGCCCTTTTGGCCGGATGCCTCACCATGGAGCGCCGCCGCGCCCTCCCTGGCCGGATGGCCGCCCTCGCCTGCGAAGCCCTCCGCCCCGTAACGAAACCACTCCACCGTAACGAAACGATTCGTAACACACCCACCACTTGCGAGACGTGCGCACGCCCCCTCGAACCGTCCCGCACGGGCCGTCCCGCCCGCTACTGCAGCGCCGGATGCCGCCAGAAGGCCCACCGCCTCCGCCACCGATAACCACTTGATCGCCCCGGCGCCACGCGGCACCGTAACGCCCAAATGAACACGCACGAGATCCGCGCCCTCTACGACCGTGACTCGATCACCGTCTACCAGGCGTACCGCCCCGAAATCGCCGAGCCCGCCATCGAGCACGGCCGCTTCGTCGCGCCCTTCTCCCGCGACCGCATGACCTGGATCAAACCGTCCTTCCTCTGGCTCATGGCCCGCAGCAACTGGGCCCGCAAACCCGGCCAGGAAATGATCCTCGCGATCCGCATCACCCGCACAGGCTGGGAAGACGCCCTGCGCAACGCTGTCCCCACCCACCCCGACCGCCGCGTCTTCCACTCCTCGGACGACTGGCGCGAACGTCTCCAGAACGCCCCCGTCCGCGTCCAGTGGGACCCCGAACGCACACTCCGCGGCCACAAACTCGAAGCCCGCAGCATCCAAGTGGGCCTCAGCCGCACATCGTCGGCCGCTACGTCGACGAGTGAGCCCTAACCATCGAAGACCGCACCCCTCTAACCCGCCAAATCCACCGGCTCCTCCAAGAGGGCCGCCCCGACAGAGCCAAAGTCCTCCTTCCCAAAGAACGCCCCTACCCCCTCCCTCACCCCATAGCCGCCCCCATAGGCGCCACCTAACCCACCCCCTCCTCCACTCACAGACGTCCACCCCTGCTTCGCTGGTCCTGCCAACGCCCATCTCATTGCGCGGTACATGGCGGGTCCGCCCCGCGTCTCAGCAACCCCTCCGACGTACGCATCAACCGACCGGCCTCGCATCACTGAGCAAGGCCTCCAGCGCCCCCAATCCGCTGGGCCTTGATCGACCTCTCCCGCCAGGCGCCACCCTGATTGCCGATCTTGCGACTCGTGGCGCCGACAGCCCGGACGGAGCGGGCAAGGCGAAGCGGGCGCCAGCGCTCGCTCTTGATTCCGGAGCTAGGCGAAACAGGAAGCTCCTACGGCCCTCGGCCCTTGCGTGATCAGCAGTGCACTGTCAATGGCGCCACACATTGGGTCGCGAAGCTCCTCCGCACGCCCGATTACCCGGCGCTCTGGAGCCCGGCCTGCGTAGCGACCGACGGCAGGACGTCGAGGTGACGGATGCCCACCAGGGCCTCCGAGCGCGCTCACACAACAATCCACCCTGAGATCACCTTCAGGCGGTCGGCAGCACGACACCGGGTGCCTTCGCCGCCCTGCCATCGGAAGCACGGACGGCTGCCAACCAAGAGCCTGAAGCACCCTCCTTGCCGAAACGCACTGGCGTGAACGTGAAGGTGGCAAGGGCTCATCCTGGCTAACGTCACTTGCCATGGACATGGACGACATCCCCGGATCGCTCAAGGACGTACTCGCCGACGTTGCGGCCGAGCGAGAAGCACAGGACCGTCTCTGGGGCATCCAAGAGTTTCCGGACGGAAGCGGCCCCGAGTTCAACCAGGCCGCGGAGCAGGCCAAGGACGAATGCCGTACCGCCTGGTCAGAGGGCCGCCTGACATGGCGACATGTCCTAACCGAAGAGTTCCACGAGGCCCTGGCCGAGTCAGACCCAGAACTCCTGCGCACCGAACTCGTCCAGACAGCCGCGGTCGCCGTTAAATGGATCCAGTCGCTCGACCGCCGCCACGGAGCCATCTCTCATCCCACGAAAGAGACAGGTGGACTCACTGAAAAGCTGGTCCGCGACCGCATCCCCGAGATCGTCCGCCAATCAGGTCGACAACCGGACACCCGAATCGCAGAGGACGTTGAGTACCGCGCTCTACTCCGCGCCAAACTCTACGAGGAGGCGGGCGAATACATAGTAAGCGGAGACCCTGCCGAACTCGCAGACGTCCTAGAGGTAGTCCAAGCTCTCGCCTCCACCCACGGCCTCTCACCCGCAGACCTGGAAGCACTGCGCTCCGCCAAGGCCACTGAAAGAGGAGGCTTCAACGACAAACTCGTCCTGCGAATCCCCAGGAGGAGCACCCCCCTCCCAAATCGCCTGACCCGATCTAGCCACCACCTGTGCCCAGCCAATACTTTCACCCAGAAGTAGCGCCCTCCACCTTCTCCCACTCCTCTCCCAACCACGCCAGCCGTCCTACCCAGGCCTAAAGCAGTTCCGGGCCCTGAGATCACAGTTCGAGGAAGCCAGTCGCAGTCGTCCGCCGTCCACAGGCGCTTCCGAACACTTTTCACCCGTCACCCACCCGAGAACGGGCTGGCCCGACACGGATAAATAGATGGAGCGGTTGCTGCGCTCCATGGTAGGTACTCTCACCATGGAGTTTTTCTGCTACCACCGTGACCGACCTGACTCCGCAGCGCTGCGCGATGAACTGGGGGAGGCGCACTGGTCGTACATGGACCAGTACGCCGACGAACTGATCGCCCGCGGTCCCACCCTCGGCCCCGACGGCGACACAGCCACCGGCAGCGTGCACATCGCCGACCTGCCAGATGTCGCTTCTGCGCGTGCCTTTGCTTTCGAAGAGCCCAACTACCAGGCTGGCGTGTACCGGGACGTGATGCTGCGCAGGTGGCGCAATGAGCTGGGACGCACCATGTGGGACTTCCCCGGCGGCAGGGAGGGCGGCAACCGATATCTGGTGCTGGGCCTCGGTTCCGGGAAGGGCGCCGACCTTGTTCCGCCGCCCAACCGGGACGATTTGATCGCATATGGGCCGCTCCTGTCCGACGACGGCTCCGCCTGGCTGGGTACAGCGGTACTGGTCCGCGCACCGGACCCGGAAACGGCCCGCGCCGTCCTGACCCAGGACCAGTACGCCGACATCGAGGTCCACGACTGGACGTTCGGCGGACGGCGCTAACCGGGAACCCAACGGTAAGCATCCAAACGGGGCCAGATTCGCGAGAACACCCCTGCCGGAGATTGCCCAAAGACCAACCCTAATCCCGCAGCTTGGCCAGGTCTCAGCCAGACAAGCCGCCTCACCCGCACGACAGAGCTGCCAAGAAATTTGAGCAGGAGGGAGACCAGGCGACCCGCGAGGGGGGAGTAACCGCGGGCCGCCTGGTGTCTGGAGGGGGTCAGGCACCGTAATTGACACGGGCAGCGGCCGTTCGGCCCGGCCTCGTTGTTACGAAGAGGCCGACGTCATCTGGCGCCCATCCGGATCGAACGTATCCTCGCCGTGCCGCCGTGCCGCCGTGCCGCCGTGCCGCCGTGCCGCCGTGCCGCCGTGCCGCCGTGCCGCCGTGCCGCCGTGCCGCCGTGCCGCCGTGCCGCCGTGCCGCCGTGCCGCCGTGCCGCCGTGCCGCCGTGCCGCCGTGCCGCCGTGCCGCCGTGCCGCCGTGCCGCCGTGCCGCCGTGCCGCCGTGCCGCCGTGCCGCCGTGCCGCCGTTTAGGGGTCGGGTTCGCAGCTGAGGAGGTCGTAGAGGACGGGTGGGAGTTCGTCCCAGAGCCACTCGTTCAAGGTGCCGGGGAACGCCTTGGGCGGGCCGATGCTGACAAGGCTGCCTCCTCGCGGGGTCAGGTGGACGGGGACGGGGCCGTCGTCCCACATGGGGTGATGGACGCCCCAGAACGCGGAAAAGTCGGCCCCCGTGATCGAGAGGTCGCGGGAGAAGGAGTGCCCTCCTGGTTGTCTGCCGGTGGGGAGTAGCCGTTGGGCCGTGACGCGTAAGACGTTGAGGGCGGCCAGATCGTGATGGCAGGCGACTTGCGTGATCTGGAGTTCGGGTAGGCCGAAGCGCGTCAGGCCGGACGTCGTGAGGTTTACGCATTCGCAGGCGTCGACCTCGTCGTCGGGGGAGGTGCAGCGGCCGCCGTTGCGGTAGGGCGGAAGCCAGACGCCGAGCCAGTCGTCGGCCAGGAGGAAACGGGTGTTCTCGGCGTCGTTCGAGAGGATCTGCCCGGTGTCGAGGTCGACTGCGGTGCCGCGCAGTTGGTCGGCGATCGCGCGGGCGGCGGCACGTGCGATCTGGATGCCCACGGGTTGATCGTTCACGGGCAGTGCGGCCGTGACGCCGATGTGGTGGACGGCCTCGCGCGCGTCGCTCACCTCAGCCGTGCCGCCGAACGTATGGGACAGATCCCAGGGGGAGTCGGCGGCCGGATATGACGTGATCGCCAGACTCGGGGTGCCGAGCCGTTCGGACGCGCCCTCCGCGAAAGCGTCCGGAAGGTCCTGGAGGGCCGAGATCGGGAGTTCTTCGGGGACGCGGTCGGTGGCGACCACGAAGCACGAGGTGGCGGTATCGGGCACAGTGAAGGTGATCATTTGGTGGGGCCTCCTCAGGCCATCGCCGGGGTGTCGTCCCAGGTTGGACTGAGGCCCGCCAGATCAAAAATAGAATCCCGTTCTGGGGATAACTTCAGAATCGCAGGGAAGAGACCTGATCCCATTGATGAAGCTGGCGCGCTGCCGAACCGGCTCTGCCGTTGCGTGGATATCGGGGAACCGCGTGAACAGTTCGCGGAGCAGCACCGTCACCTCACGCCGAGCAAGATGTGCGCCGAGGCAGAAATGCGGACCAGGTGCACCAAACCCCACGTGTGGGTTGGGGGAGCGGCTTATGTCGAAGCGATTCGGGTCGTGGAATACCTCCTCGTCCCGGTTGGCCGAGACGTAGTACAGGATTACCCTTTCGTTGGCCTCGTAGATGTGGCCGCTCAGCTCGTGGTCACGCGTCAGAGTGCGGCGCATCCACGTCACGGGAGTCGCATACCGGACGACCTCTTCCACCGCCCCGGGGAGTCGTTCCTCCAGCGCAGATAGGAGCAGATCGCGCTGGGACGGGTTCGCCGTGAACAAGGCGAGGGCGTGGGAGAGGGCGTTGCGCGTCGTCTCGTTACCGGCGACCACGAGGAGGGCGAAGAAGCGTCCGAGTTCGACGTCGGTGAGCGCCTCGCCGTCGACGTTGGCGTGCAGCAGCGCGGTGACCAGATCGTCGGTCGGCTCCGCGCGGCGCAGGCGTCCCAGCTCCGCCATCAGTTCGTGCAGGAACGAGAAGGACTCCCTGAGCATGGTGGTGCGATCGCGTCCGTCCAAGCCCACGAACTCGGGGTCTCCCACTGCCAGTATTGCGTTGGTCGCCTCGATGACACCGTCGTACTCCGAGTCGGGGATGCCCATCATGGAGCAGATGATCTGCAAGGGCATCGGCATGGCGACGTGGGTCACGAAGTCACACGGTCCCCGATCGGCGAGGTCGTCCACGATGGACGTCGCCAGCGCCCGGACATCGTCCGCGAACCGTTCGATCATTCGGGGAGTGAACGCGCGCGAGACGATGCGGCGCAGGCGGGCATGGCGCGGATCGTCCAGGCTGATCATCGATCCCGAGTACTCGCGGAGCCCGGGAGGCGGATCGACGAGGCTCACCGCGGTGGGCTGGCTGCTGAAGATCTCGGGATGCCGGCTCGCCTCGACGACCTGCTCGTGCCGGGTGAGCGCGTAGAAGCCGGTTCCGTCCGGCAAGGGGCAGTAGACGGGTTCCCGTGTTGCGCGGAGCTCGGCGAAGAGCGCGTCGCGCTCGTCCTGGGGTCTCGCCCAGAAGTCCAGGCTGGTGAGGTTCGGTTCGACAGTCGTGGTCACGCCATGACCTTCCGCCGGAGGAGCCGACCGGTGTTCAGGCTAACCCGGACGCATTGAGCCCCCACAGGCTTCCTGTGGGGGCTCGAGGGGCGGTGCCAGGGGTCAGCGGGACGAGATGTCCACGTAGTGGCGCTCTCGGGGGCCCACGTACACCTGGCGGGGACGACCGATCTTCGTGGCCGGGTCGTTCATCATTTCTCGCCACTGGGCGATCCACCCGGGGAGGCGGCCCAGGGCGAACAGGACGGTGAAGGCGTTGGTCGGGAACCCCATCGCCTTGTAGATGACACCCGTGTAGAAGTCGACGTTCGGGTACAGCTTGCGCTCGATGAAGTAGTCGTCGTTGAGCGCGACCTCTTCCAGACGCATCGCCAGGTCGAGCAGCGGGTCGGCCTTGCCCATCGTCTCCAGCACCTTGCGGGTGGCCTTCTTCACCACCGCGGCACGCGGGTCGTAGTTGCGGTAGACGCGGTGGCCGAAGCCCATGAGCTTGACGCCGGGCTCCTTGTTCTTGACCCGGTTCACGAAGCTCTTGACGTCATCGCCGTTCTCGTGGATGCGCTCCAGCATCTCCAGGACGGCCTGGTTGGCGCCGCCGTGCAGGGGGCCGAACAGCGCGTCCACACCGGCGGACACCGACGAGAACAGGTTCGCCTGGCTCGAGCCCACCAGCCGGACGGTCGACGTGGAGCAGTTCTGCTCGTGGTCGGCGTGCAGGACGAACAGCATGTCGAGCACCCGGACGACCTCGGGGTCGACCTCGAAGGGCTGCGTCGGGAGCCCGAACGTCATCCGCAGGAAGTTGTCGACGTACCCGAGAGAGTTGTCCGGGTACAGCAGCGGCTGCCCGATCGAGGTCTTGTAGGCGTAGGCCGCGATCGTGGGGAGCTTGGCGATGAGCCGGATGCTCGACTGGTTGACCTGCTGAGGGTCGAACGGGTCGAGGCTGTCCTGGTAGAACGTCGACAGGGCGCTCACAGCCGAGGACAGGACGGCCATCGGGTGCGCGCGGCGCGGGAAGGCCGAGAAGAACGCGCGGAACTTCTCGTCCAGCAGCGTGTGGTTGCGGATCTGGTCGGTGAACGTCCAGAGTTCGTCGGACGTGGGCAGCTCGCCGTAGATGAGGAGATAGGCGACCTCAAGGAACGACGAGCTCTCGGCCAGTTCCTCGATCGGGTAGCCGCGGTAGCGCAGGATTCCCGCTTCACCGTCGATGTAGGTGATGGCGGACGTGGTGGACGCGGTGTTGGTGAAGCCCGGGTCGAGAGTGACGTGACCCGTTTCCTTGAGCAGGCTGTCGACCCGCACGCCGGCGGGGCCCTCGGCCGCCCCGGTCACATCGAGAGGCAGCCGCCTACCCGAATGGTTGAGCTCGAAATCCGACATGCTTGCTCGCTCCCCAACTCCGGCCACACCTGCGTAGACATTCCGACCTTCATCGTAGCCAGGTGATCTTTGAGGTCGGTCCGGGGCCCCGAGATGGTTGACGAATGGCATCACCAGGTGTTGCGCTGAGTGCCATGCCCGCCCGAACCGCAGCAGAACTCGTCAAGCGCGCCAGGGACGAGGTCACGGCCGCCGCGACCCCGAACCTGTTCCTCGACCGTCTGGAGACGGGGGACGTCCCCCGGGGCCGACTCGTCTGGCTCGCGGGTGAGGAATACCACATCGTCGGCAGCGATCGGAGAAGCTTCGCGCTCCTCGCTTCCCGTTATCCCGAACCGCCGGCGGGCGACTTCTTTCTGGAACTCGCGCAGGGAGAGGGACAAGCGCTGGGCCTCCTGCAGGACTTCACAGCTGCACTCGGTCTAAGTGAGGAAGACCTCAAGCGATACGAACCCCGCCCGCTGGCCCAGGCATATCCGGCCTACGTGGCGCAGCGAGCGGCATTCGGGACCGCCGCCGAAGTCGCTCTGGCGATGCTGGCCAATCTGGAGGAGTGGGGCACCTATTGCGCGCGAGTGGCCGAGGCCCTTCGCAGCCAGTACGGATTTTCGGAAGAGGCAGTCGGCTTCTTCCGCTTCTTCAGCGAATCGCCACCCGGATTCGCCGATAGAGCCACCGCCGTCGTCGCCGCGGGCCTCGAGTCGGGGGACGACCCCGAATCGATCTTCCGAGCAGCGAGGATGCTGCACGCCTACGAGACCGAGTTCTGGAATTCCTTGGTCGGAAAGTAGGGGCCGAGAAAGTTATCCCCAGAATCTGATTCTAGTTTTGTTGCGGCCGCGCGAAGGCGAGGCTGTCCGTGCGAGAACGTCCGCACGACAGCAAGGAGCAGCACGATGGCCGCAGAACAGGACTACGGATTCCGCCAGCTCGGCGCCAAACTCGGCCTGGCCCGCTGGCAATTGCGCCTGGCCAAGGAACACAGCCTCCTCCCCGAACCCGACCACGAGAGCCGCTGGTCGTTCGTCCAGGCTGAGGAGTGCGCGCGCCGCGTCCCTGAAATCCTCGCCGCCTTCGGCGACGAACCCCCGATCGGTGCCGAGAAGGCCGCCGCCCGCCTGGCCACCCGAGTGGGCCTGGACGTCGACCGCCCCGACATCGAGGTACTCGTGGCCCGGGGCGTGCTGACACTCATCAGCCGCTACCAGGGCCACCCGGTCTACTTACTGCGAGACCTGGACGCGATCGACGCCGAGACCGTCATGGAGATCGTCGCCGCCCGAAAGGGCCCGCTTCTCGACACCGTCGACCCTCGAGGCGCCGCCATGATCCTCGGCTGGCCCAAAAGCGTCTTCAACCGCCTGGCCGCCGAACACCGCCTCACCACCGACCAACTGGGACGCTACGCGCTGGACGACGTCCGCCTCCTCGCCGACGACCCCGAACTGGCGAAGCGGGCCCGCGCCGAACAGGCCCGTCAGGCCGAAGCCAAGGCCCGCCGCGTTGAGGAGCGCTTCGAATCCTCCCTACGCACCTGGCTCCTGAAGTGCACGGCCTACCTCGACCGCACCACTGCGGACCCACCCGACCTGGCCCCCATGAGCCGAGCCCTACGCTCCCTAACCGCCTCCCGCTCCCTAACCCCCGTCCCTCCAGAAGTAATGGCAGACCATTGAACAAGCCCAGACCAGCTGGCCTCGGTCATCACCGTCGCCCAACCGGTCGGGACCCCTGCCGCCCACTCCGTCCGAGCGATCTGGGGCCAACCAATGCCAAAGGCCGATGGCTCCCACGCCAAGTCACGACGAGGCCGACCAGGCCACACCACGCCCACGCGCTCCAGGCCCTGCCAAGGTTGATCGCCCCTGCACAGCAGCCCCTGCACAGCAGCCCCTGCACAGCAGGCGTGGGACAGCAGGCGTGGGACAGCGCCCGGCGCAGCGCACGGACCGCAACGGCAGGGCGCAGCGTGCGGGACCGCAACGGGCAGGGCGCGACGGGTGGACCGTATCGGGCAGGGTGCCGGGGGCGGAGTATTGGAGGCTTGACCCAATGTGCCAAGGACAGCGGCACGATGCAGTGGGTCCGGTGCGGTGCAAAGGACATGGCGCGGCGGCAAGGCCGCAGCGGGCAGGTCGCGGCGGTCGCGATGCACTGAGCCCGGCCGGTGGGTTCGGTGCGGTGTGGAAGGCATGGTGTGGCGGGCGGGGCACGACGGCAGGACATGGCGGCCGAGTCGCGGCGAGGAGAGCGCACCAGGAAGGACGCACCAGGAGGACACAGTAGGAGGACACAGCAGGAAGTACGCAGTAGGACGGACGGGGGAGGAGGGAGGCACGCGGGCTCCGTGCGGTGGGCGGCCACGGTGGACTCGGCGCAATGGGCACGGCGCAGTGGGCTTGGGGCAGCGGGCAGGGCGCCACCGGTGGGGCGCAACCGGTGGGGCGCAGCGGCACGGCGTAACGGGCTGGGCGCAACGGGCGGACCGTGGGGGGGGGGCGGGGTCTGGAGGCCTGGCGCAGCGTGCGGGGCGTAGCGGGCCGAGCGCAAAGGGTGGGCGTAGCCAGCATGGCGTAGCGAGCACGGTGTAGTGGGCAGGGCGCAGGGCGTGAGGGTAGCGAGCACGGCGCAAGGCGCAGCACCCGACGGGCACGGCATAAAGGGTGGGCGCAGTTCGCACGGCGTGGTGTGCGCGCGGAACGGCGGGGATTGGGCGGCTCGTGATGACCGAGTCAGCGGCGGCCGCGGCGGGGGCGTTTGAGAGGTGGTTGGCGGTGGTTTTCGAGGGCCTTGTGGAGGCGGTCGCGGGCCTCGGTGCGGGAGACGGCGGGGAGGCGCTCGGGAAGTTGGCCGGTCAGGGAGGGGGGTGCTTCGAGGAGGCCGTCATGGTCGATCCTGGCCTGATCGCCGGGCCAGGCGCCGAGAAGGATCGCGGTGAATTCTCCCGGGTGACGGGTGGAGATGGCTTTGATGCGGTCGGCGTCCTTCTCGCAGTCGGCGATGAGGAGGAGACGACGGGCGTAGGTGCCGCCGGAGTCGCGTCGGATGGCCAGCTCTGTTTCGAGGTAGGCGAGCGCCGCGTCCAGGTTGCCTGGGAGGAAGAGTCCAGAGGCGGTCTCGTCCAGCAGGTCGTCCTCCGAGAGGCCGAAGAGGGCGGTGGCGTCAGGGCGCGGGATGACCACCAGCGCGGTGTCGCGGCACTCCTCGAGGGCCGTCAGAGCGAAGACGCGCGCGCTGTCGGCGGCTCCGGGGCCGGTGACGCCGAGAACGGAGAGGACGAACGGGTCGACCGCAGGGCGGTAGTTGTACGGCACGGAGGGTTGCTCGTCCTCGGCTCCGAAGGCGGCGGTGGGGGAGAAGAACGCAGTTCCGGCGGACGCGATGAGCCGGTGGCGCTGGGAGTACCCGAGGGCGACGACCGCAGGGAGCAGCAGACCGAAAAGGAGGAGTGGCTGGAGTGAGCCCGAACTTGACGCCTCGCCCTCAGCGTGGTCACGGACCGTGGCGGGGCTGGGGCGCAGCGGGGACGACGGAGCGTGAGGAGGAAACGATGGTGAGTCACCGGCGGGAGGAGGGACGACAGGGCGCGGTCGGGGGGCCGGCCGATCGGTGTTCTTGGGCTGCGTCCGTACCTCCGGCGACTTGGACGGCTTGGGCACACGGATCTTGGGCGGGCTGGAGGGGCGCTCGCGGTGGGCGTCTCGAGGGCGGCCGTACATCGCCAGCCACGCCTGTTCACACAGGCGTTCGGTGTACCAGTCGCCCCACTGCTCGGCCTGCTGGCAGATCGGGGGCACGCGCTCGCGCGGTTGCGGCTCGGCCGCCTCCGCCGGTGCGACCGCACCGAATGAGAGCGCGCCGACCGAGGCCGCGCAGCCCAGGAGCCCACAAGCGCAGCGGACCGCTCTGGGACCTGGCAGGAAACCGTTCATCTTCGCCCCGGGGGATCGCGATGGTCACCGTCAGGGTGCCGATCATAGTGAATTTGGCTACGGAGCGTTGAAGTTTCGTCACAGACAAGGGTCGCTTTTGGTGAGGAGGGGAACTCAGATCATCCAGATGCCGTTAGGACGGGGTGTGATCAACTCATCGGCTCTCACGCGCGACGAGGCGCGGGTCCGCGCAGACCTCCTGGACGTCCGTTCGTACTCCATCGATCTCGACTTCACCCGGGGTGAGGAGGTCTTCGGGTCAGCGACGCTCATCAGGTTCGCGGCCGAGGACGGAGCGACCACGTTTGTCGACGTCAGGCCAGAGGTCCTGCGTCGCGTCGTCCTGAACGGGCGAGAGCTCGATCCGGGCTCGCTGGCCAGCGGGCGGTTCGAGTTGTCCGGGCTCCAGGCCGAGAACGAGCTGCGCGTTGAGGCCGACATGCCGTACTCGCGAACCGGGGAGGGCGTCCACCGGTTCGTCGACCCGGCGGACCAGGAGGTCTATCTGTACGCGAACTGTGGCCCAGACCAGGCGCCACGCGTGTTCGCCTGCTTTGACCAGCCAGACCTCAAGGGCGAGATCATGATCTCGGTGACAGCACCCGAGGCATGGACCGTCCTCAGCAACGGCGCCTGCACTCACGAGGGCAAGGGGCGCTGGACGTTCGCCCCGACCATCCCGATGAGCACCTACCTGGTCACGGTCACTGCCGGTCGCCTCCACTCCCGGCGGTCGGAACACGATGGGATCCCGCTCGGCCTGTACTGCCGCAAGTCACTCGCCGCCTACCTCGACGAGGACGCCGAGGAACTGTTCGCCCTGACCCGGGGAAGCTTCGACCGCCTCCACCAGGTGTTCGACGACCGCTACGCCTTCGGCAAGTACGACCAGGTCTTCGTGCCCGAGATGAACTGGGGCGCGGTCGAGAAACCCAGCTGCGTCCTGTTCAACGAGAGGTTCCTGTTCCAGGCGGCGGTCACCGACGGTCAGCGCGAGCTCAGAGCGGTCGTCATGGCCCACGAGATGGCCCACATGTGGTTCGGCAACCTGGTGACCATGCGCTGGTGGGACGACATCTGGCTGAGCGAGTCGTTCGCCGAGTACATGGGCTACGAGGTGGCGGCTGCCTCGACCCGCTTCACCACGACCTGGAGCACCTTCGCCGCCGCCCGCAAGGCATGGGGATACGACGCCGACCAGCGCCGGTCCACGCATCCCGTCGCCGCCGACAGCGTC
Organism: Spirillospora sp. CA-294931; assembly: GCF_050946795.1. Taxonomy (GTDB): domain Bacteria; phylum Actinomycetota; class Actinomycetes; order Streptosporangiales; family Streptosporangiaceae; genus Spirillospora. The sequence continues at coordinate 5,373,160 of NZ_CP192006.1, read as the reverse complement.
GAGGACGTCGAGTCGGCACTGATGAACTTCGACGGCATCTCATATGTGAAGGGCGCGTCGGCGTTGCGCCAGCTCGTGGCGTGGGCCGGCGAAGACGCCTTCCTCAAGGGCGTCAACGACTACTTCTCCAGGTACCGCCTGGGCAATGCCGCCCTCGCCGACCTCCTCGACTGCATCGAGCGCGCGGCCGGACGCGACATGCACGAATGGGCCAGACGCTGGCTGCGCACCACAGGCATCGATCTCCTCCGCCCCGAGGTCTCGGACGACGGGACACTTACGGTGATCCATGAGGGGGAGCGCCCCCACCGCATCCAGGTCGGCGGATATGACCTGGTGAACGAACGCCTCGTCCTGCGTGAACGCTTGGAACTCGATCTACCCGAGACGACGCGTGGCCACTTCAGCGGTCCGGAGCGTCCTGACCTCGTCCTGCTCAATGACGGAGACCTGAGTTACGCCAAGGTGCGACTGGACGAGCGGTCGTGGCGGTCGGTCACGGCGGCGCTCTCGACGATCGACGACCCGCTCACCCGAGCGGTTCTCTGGAACACGGCCCGCGACATGGTCCGAGACGCCGACCTCCCCGCGGACTCCTTCCTGACGCTCGTCGAGGCGCAACTCCCGTCCGAGCGAGTTGTGACCGTCGTCGAAGCCGTCCTCGCATTCGCGCGACAGCAGGTCATCGACCGCTACCTGCCCCCAGCGCTCCGCGCCGGCGCGCTCACACGACTGGCCTTCGTCTGCAGGCAGATCCTCGAAGGCACATCGGATGACGGCCTCCGCCTCGCCGCCACCCGCACGCTGATCTCGTCCGCCCAAACTTCCGACGAACTGACAGAACTCGAAGACTGGCTGCGCACCGGCACCATCCCGGACGGCCCGGCACTCGACGCCGAGCTCCGCTGGCAGGCTCTGCTCCGCCTAACCGTCTGGGGCCGCGCGGACGAACCGAATATCGAGGCGGAACTCGCCCGCGACCCCGGTCTCACGTCCGAGGAAAACGCCGCCAAGTGCCGCGCCGCCCTCCCCGACCCAGCCGCCAAGGAACGCGCCTGGAACCTGCTATTCAACGACGAGAAGGTCTCCAAGCACCTCCTCCTGGCGACAGCACAGGGCTTCTGGCAACCCTCCCGGCCTGAAACCACGGAAGCCTTCGTCGAACGCTACTTCCAAGACATCGCCGCAATGCCCGAGCGCGCGCCCGTCGTAGCCCGCCTGCTCGGCCTGGACCTCTTCCCCGCCCACGCCGTCACACCCGCCACCGAGCAATGGGCCGCAGACTGTCTAGCCCACAACACCCTGAGCGCCCCGCTACACCGAGCCCTATCCGACCAACTAGACGACCTACGCCGAGCCCTCCACCTCCAGTAGCTCCCACCCACCATCCCCACAAACCGGCCGCATTCAACCCCAAGCAGTCCAAGCAGCCCTCAGCGCAGCGGCCAACATCACACCAAACCTCAACACCACGACCGAAGCTGGGCCGCGCAATCCCGCGTCGCCTAGTCACCCGCCCCAACCCGCCTGATCCCGCCCGCCCTCTCCCTCGCCCCACGCGTCAGGTCGCGCAGCGCGCCATACCCCGCCCGCCACGCGTGCGTCCCGCCACGCGTGCGTCCCGGGTGGTCGAGTGCTTGTTGGTGCTGGGTGAGTCGCAGCCGAGTGGGTGATGAAGGGGCGGGCCAGGGGGTGGGTGTCGAGTTTGGGGAGGAGGATCGCTGCGCGTGTGGTGCGGGTGCGGAGTGGGGGTTGTTTGGGGTGGTGGGTGTTGGTTGGGGGCTGGGGTGAGGGTGGGGGATTGGGTTGGGGGTGGGAAGTCGCAGACAGGGGAGGGTGGCGTTGGGTAAAGTAATTGTCACTCAAAGTTACTATCTCCTGGCGTGTTGAGTCTGGTGGTGAGGGTGGCTGGGCAGGGTCGCCTTGTGCCTTCGGGGTTGCGTGCCAGTTATCGATGAGTGAGGTGACCCATGTGCCGGCTGTTCGGGATGACTACCGGAGGCCCCCGTGTTCGCGGCTCCTACTGGCTGCTGGACGCTCCGCAGAGTTTGCGGACGCAGAGTCACAGGATGCGTCACGGGGCGGGGCTCGGGTGGTTCTCGCTGGGGAACGAGCCCGTTCGTGATCGGGCGCCGGTGGCGGCGTTCGAGAACCCCGACTTCGCGCTTCATTCGCGGAACGTGCTGTCTCATACGTTCATGGCGCATGTCCGGGACGCTTCGGTGGGCGGGCTGAGCGTTCATAACTGCCATCCGTTCGTGATGCACGACCGCATGTTCGCCCATAACGGGGTCGTCCAGAACAGCGAGGTGCTGCGGGGGTGGCTGTCGGACGTGGGGCACGCGCATGTGGCGGGCGAGACCGACTCCGAGCTGATCTTCGCCTACATCACCCAGGAGATCCGTCGCCGGGGCGACACCGCGAGCGGCATCGTCGAGGCGGTTCGCCGCATCGGGGCCGAGTTGCCGGTGTACTCGCTCAATCTGCTGGTGGCCGAACCTGGACGAATGTGGGCGCTGCGCTACCCGGAGTCAAACGAGCTATGGGTGCTTTCACCCGACCGCGATGAGTTTCGGATGGACGGGCCGCAGGGGCCGGTCCCCGCGGTCGTGGTGGCGAGTGAGCCGCTGAACGACGATCCCGGCTGGCGCCTCCTGGAGCCCGGCGAGCTCCTGACCGTGGACGGTCTGGACGAGACGTCCGACTTCCCCTTCCAGCCGCTCGGGCATCCGCTACGACGATCGGATCTCTCGCTGAGGGAGGCCGCATCGCAGGAGGTCGCGCCGGTCCAGGTGGAGCCGGTGGCGTCCGCTTGATCGGAGCGGCGGCCAGTCCAGGCCGCTTCGTGGGGGATTACCGCCGGGTGGGTGGTGCGGGTTCGGAGACTGGTTGAATCAGTGACCTGGAGGTTGTGTCTGTTTGGGACGGAGTCAGGTCGGTGGTCGGAGCCTGCCGGGTAGGGCGGTGTCTGCCCCGCTGAGAAGGGAATTGCGCGCGGCCGGACGGTGGGTCTGACCGGCGTGTGAGAATGGATCGGGAGTCTGCTTCGTGGGTCAGATTCAGGCCGCTGAGCATGAGATTACGGTCGACCAGACTGCGGTCGTGAGCGGTCGCGTACAGCATTGATACGCCGGTGACCAGCCATAAGACCAGCATCGGCCGATCATGTGGCGCGCGCGCGGCATTGTGTGCCAGTTTCTGGGAATCTGTACCGTGGGTAGATCAACAGTGCTGTGAGCTGCGGGGATGGCCCGTAGCCCCAGCCGACTGCTCATCTAGGAGGAACTCGTGGCACGAACCCTCGCGAGAGGCGCCCGCGTGACCGGCGCCGAACGCACCCAGCTGGCGGCCGAACTCGCCCCCCGATACGCAGCCGGGGAGAGCATCCGCGACCTGGCCGCCGAGACCGGCCGGTCGTACGGATTCATCTACAACGTGCTGAAGGAGGCGGGAGTCCCGCTGCGCGGCCGGGGCGGCAACACCCGGCGGAAGAAGGACTGACCGCCGCCGGGGGCAATGGCGCCTCCGGCCCTATCCGCGGGCGTCGCCGGTGACCTCGGAACGCCCGTTGAGGCTGGCCAGATCGGCCGCCGCCCGCCCGGCGATCCAGCCCTCGCGGTTGGAAACCGTCCGGGCCCGTCCCCTGGTGAGCTCAGGGAACATCCTGTCGACGACCCGCTCCACGGCCAGGTCGCGTGCGGCCAGCACGGGAAGAAGATCCTTCCCGCCGGTCTCCGCGGCCACCCGGCTTGTGGTCTCGCGAAGCCGTTCACCGATCCGCGCGGCATAGGCACCCAGGAAGGCGTGCCTGAACGAACGGGTCCTGGACGTGCCGAGGGAGTCCCGCCGCGACCCGGCGTGGACCATCGCGGACGTCGCCTGAACCAACAACGACGTGAACAGCATCTCGACCGCCGCCAAGTCCGCGGGGAACCCGAGCACCGTGGAGAAACCCAGCTCCCGGTGCCAGACGGCCCGGCAGCGATTCGCCTCGGCGACGACGGTGAGCAGCACGGCCTTGGGAGTTTGATAGGGATCGGGCACGGCCACGCGGCGACCCGCCGGTTCGCCGGCGGACGTGCCCGATCCCGACGCCAGCAACGCATGATCGATGCTGTGCCGGGCCATCAGCTCCTGCGCCCGCGCGCTGAGCGCCTCGGCCTCCTCTGGGAACTCGGTCGACTCCGCCTTGGCCAGCAGCGCTCGGACTTTTCCCAGCATCCGCCGGTCGACCTCGCGCGTCCGGTCGGACGCCTGGGCCCCGGTGCGAGGGGTGCCGGGCAGCGGGCCGATATGCGCGAGGCGGGGGAGCGCGGCGAGCAAGTTGATCAACTCGATCGCGCAGGTGAGAAATGCCTCGGGCTGGACGTTTTCGCGCTCACGCCAGGTTGGGAGGTGATCGTCGTCCGCGTCCCACCAGACGCGCGCGTCGAGGGAGGCCAGCTGGTCGTGCCACGTGTCGTCCAGCGTCGCCGCCGAATACGCCCGCACCTGCGCGGCGATCGCGTCCGTCGCCAGGCGTGCGTGCCGCTCGCCTCGCTCGCGCACCACATGCCGGACGACGTCCGCCGGCTGCCAGCCGCGCTCCCAGGCGACCGCCACGGCGTCCTGTAGCCGGACGGAGATTGCCCGGTCGACGGCCAGCCGCCACGCGTCCGGGACGGGACGGCTCAACTTGGCCACCAGCCGCCCGAACTCGTCGGACGCTCCGCCCGTCAGCGCTCGAAGCGCTTCGGCAAGCAGTGGCTGGACGTCAATCTCCCTCAAATCAACCCCAAGATGCCCGAAACGAGAGGCCGTCTTCATGGACGGTCTCGCCAGCGTAGGAGCGTCCGAGCGCTGACGGGCCTAACTCGGCGGCTTCACGTCACATTCGCGCGCGGGCGGTCGCCGAGGTCGGCAGCGCGATTGACGGCTACACGCTGGTCGTTTGGTGAGCGTGGTGATGAATGCCCATCCGCGATGTGCGACAACGACGCTTGGCTACGGGCAAGTCGAAGTGCCTGCTTCCTACGACCTCGGGTAAGCAAGCCCGTGCGGCCAGCGTCCGATACGACGAGAAGCCGTTGGCTGGGGCCCGCGCACGATCAAAGCGCGCGGCGCCGCGTGCCACGCGGCGTCCCCCGCGTGCTGTGCTGCCGCGTCCCGTCCCGTGCCGTCCCGTGCCGTCCCGTGCCGTCCCGTGCCGTCCCGTGCCGTCCCGTGCCGTCCCGTGCCGTCCCGTGCCGTCCCGTGCCGTCCCGTGCCGTCCCGTGCCGTCCCGTGCCGTCCCGTGCCGTCCCGTGCCGTCCCGTGCCGTGCGCGGCGCCCGCCCTGCGTGCTGCCGCATGCCGCGCTGCACGCCGCGCGCTGCGCCGTGCCGTGCTGCGCGCTGCGCCGTGCCGTGCCGCGTGCTGTCCAGGCGGCCCCTCCGTGCTGTCTTGCCGCCTGTCGCGCTGCTGTGCCGTGTCGCGCTGCATACCGCGTCGTGCCGCGCCGCCCTGCGTGCTGCCGTGCCGTGCCGTGCCGCGCTGCGTGCTGCCGCGTGCCGCCCTGCGGTGCTGTGCCGTGCTGCGTGCTGTCCAGGCGGCCCCTGCGTGCTTGTCCTGCCGCCTGTCATGCTGCTGTGCCGTGTCGCGCTGCATACTGCGTCGTGCCGCGCGCTGTGCGTTACGTGCTGTGCGCGTCGTGTCGCGTCGAGCGCCGCGCCGCGTGCTGCGCCGCGTGCTGCGCCGCGCCGCCCTGCGTGCCGCGCTGCGTGGGCCGTGCCGCTGCCCCGCGTGCTGTGCCGCGTTGTCCTGCGTGCACTGCCGGACGATGCCGCGGGCTGTGCTGGGGGCGGCGGCGTGTGGAGCACGGCTGAGGGGAAGATGGCGGGATCGGGTCACGGCGCGACTGGCTGGTGGTCGTCTATGGGGCGGGTGCCTTGGAGCCTCCGATCGCGCGGACGATACGTCCGCGCGATCGGGAGGCCTTCATGTCTGGGGGCGGCGACACCTACGGGTGTCGCGGCGATGAGGGTCAGTGGGAGGAGTCGTTGCCGCGGAGTTCTTCGACGACGACGCTTTGGTAGTCGCGGGAGGTGTCGGGGACGTAGGTGAGGCGGGCCAGGGCGCGGCCGTCCTGGTCTCGGATTTCGAAGTGATAGCCCTCGGATGTCTCCTCGATGTGGGCGACCGCCTGGTCGTGGCGGAGCCTGCACATGGTGTCGACCTTCTCCAGCGCGACCTTGAGGCTGCCCGCGTCGCTGATGAGCCTGGCGGGCTCGCTCGTCTCCCAGATCTCGAACATGGTCGCGTCCTGTCGGCGGTGGAAGGGGGGCGGGGACATTCCGGTTGGCCCGAGATAGCTTGCGACGAACCCGTGGAAAGTTCAATCAGGCCAGGTCTCGGATTGATCACTATTCGAAGTGGTTCACGCTCATAGAGTCATCTCGCGACCGTCTCGACGACCAGATCGCTTGCGTCGGGCTCGGCCCATCCTAGGAGCGAAGTGGCCTTGAGGGTGAGGTCGGACACGGCGCGTGGCGGAAGCTTCGCGAAGGGGCGTAGTCGCAGCGTGGCGGTCTTGCGCTTGCGTTCGATCTCCCAGGTTCCGCGGGCGAACCCGTCCCAGAGGAATGTGGCGCGAACTCGCAGGTTCTTGGTGGTCAGGCCGGGTCGGTGCTCGTCGGCGATCACTCGCGTGCGGTCGGCGTGGGCGAGGACGAGGTTGTCGAATTCTGGGACGAAACGGGCCGGGGCCAGGGCGTCTTCGCCGGGACGCGGGGCGTCCGGCAGGTCGAACAGTTCGCGGCCGCCTTCGCTCTTGAAAATCCGCAGCCGCGGCCGCAACCGGTCAAGGATTTCTCCCGGGGCGGGCAGCCCTGCCCACGCCTGGACGTCGGCGGCGGACGCGGGGCCGAATGCCGCGAGGTAGCGGAGGACGAGTGCGTCCGGGGTGCGGTCATCTGCGACGGGTGCGCCGAGCCAGGTTTCGGCCAGGGCGAATTCGGAGGTGCGGGGGAATCCCCAGCGGTCGTCCGTCGGAACCATCACCAGCGGGAGACACATGCGCACCGCGAAGCCGAGCGCGCGATCGTTGACGTCGGGAAAGCGCTCCTGGAGCAGGGCCCGCACTTCGTCGAACGTTCGAGGACGCTCCTTCAGTAGTTCGCGCGCCACCGGGAGCACCTCGTCCAGGTCGAGACCCTTGGCGCGCGCCCCCAGGACGCGCAGGCCCGCGTCCAGCACGGGTTGCAGCGGGGACCGGAACGCGAGGTAGTCGGCGGACGACATCAGGTGCAGCGTCCCCCGCATGGACGTCGCCCGGACGACCTCGTGGCCCCGCACGGCCGCGAGCAGGTCGTCCGGCCGGAATCCCTCGACGCGCGCCCACAGCCCGAGGAACGGCGGCCGGGGCTCCTGGGCCTGCAGACCGCCGACGCGCTCCACCGCCGCGACGGCGCCGATGTCGGCCCGCGCGAGCAGGAGCTGGCGGGCCAGCGTGGCCCGGTTGAGCGCCCGGAGGCTGAGGGTGTCGGCCATGAATGATCACTTTCTCGAGGTCAGGGCGGTGCGCCTGCCGAAACCCTAGGCCCGGCGTCCGACAGAGTGAGTAGGGTCATGACCTCCCGATCTGAGAGGCGCTGGAGAGCACGGTGGCAGAGGCACCCGATGGCGTTGATCCGACCACTCCGAACATCGCCCGGATGTACGACTACTGGCTGAGAGGGCGGGATCATTTCGCGGCCGACCGGGCGCTGGCCGAGAAGTTGATCTCCCTCGCGAGGGAGGGCGGGCCGAACCCGCGCCTCGGAGCTCGGGCCAATCGGGCGTTTCTCGGACGAGCCGTGCGTCTTGCCGCCGATGCGGGCGTTCGCCAGTTCCTCGACTTCGGGACGGGCCTGCCCGCGATGGGCAACGTCCACGAGGTGGCGCGGGAGGTCCATCCCGAGGCCCGCGTCGTCTACGTCGACCATGATCCGGTCGTGTGCGCGCACGGACGGGCCACGCTCGTGGGCGACGACGCCGCACGGATGGTCCGCGGCGACATTCGCGACATGCCCTCCCTGCTCCGGCATCCCGGCGTCACCGACCTGATCGACTTCTCGGAGCCTGTGGCGGTGCTGTTCGTGGCCGTCCTGCACTACCTGGCGGACGAGGACGACCCGCATGGAGTCGTCGCCCTGATCAAGGATCGGATGGTGCCGGGCAGCCACCTGGTGCTGTCCCACATGTCGGGCGATCCGGACCCCGATCACATCGGCCGTGGAACGCGACATTTCGCCCGCTCGAACGCTCCGCAGCACCTGCGTCCGATCGACGACATCCGCCGGTTCTTCGACGGCCTCGACCTGGTCGAGCCGGGCCTCGTCAGCGTCCCGCTGTGGCGTCCGGACGGTGACGTCCCCGAGTTCGCCGCGCGCTTCCCCATGCAGGCCGGCGTCGGCCGGAAATAAGAAGGGTCAGCGACGTCGTCCCTTCGTCCCGTGGGCGACGATGCTGAGCGCGATGAGCGCGGCCATCAAGGCGCCGATCGCCGGTACGGGGGCGGGAGTGAAAGAGGCCCCGATGGCCGCCAGTCCGACAATGGGCATCCCCACGGCATAAGGGGCGTCCTTCCCGTGTGGACGCACCAGGAGCCACCACACCACGAGTAGATAGACGAATACCGGAATCGCGAGCGCCAGCCCGGCCTTGGTCGTGGAGATCTCCGCATGGTGGCTCGCCTTGGCCGCGTTCACGGCGATGCCCGCGCCTACCGCCGCCCCGGAGGCGAACACCGCATAGTGGCCGTAGCCCCAGAGCATCGCCGCGCGCTGATTGGTCAGCAGTCCCGCTGACGACATCGAGAAATACACCCACCACAGCGCCAGAACGGTCACCAGTCCGCCTGCCGCCACCAGATAGAGATCGGCCGTCGCCTTGCCGGACAGGCCCTCGCGAACGGTGTTGGTGGACGAAAGGATCACCTCGCCCAGAACGATGATGGTGAACAGCCCATACCGCTCGGTGATGTGGTGCGGGTGCCAGGGCATCCGTTCCCGCGCCTCCGCCCACGGCGGGACGAGCAGTTCCGCCGCGGCCGCCAGCAGCCAGACCCACAGGCGCAGACCGTCCGGGACGACGAAGATCGCGATCGCCCAGAGCACCATGCATCCGGCCTCGCCCATCGCGTAACGGCGCATCGTCACCCGCCGGAACGCATCGGCCGCCGCCGCGCGCAGCAACTGCGAGATCAGTCCGACTCGCATCACCAGATACCCGACGAAGATGATCCGGAAATCCTCGTCCTCGAATGCCCGCTCCACGCCCGCCGCCAGGATCAGCACCCCGGCCATGACCGTCATCGTGGCCAGCCGATAGGGCGTGTCGTCGGCGTCATACGCGGAGGCGAACCACGAGAAGTTCATCCACGCCCACCAGATGGCGAAGAACACCAGCAGGAAGCTAAGGACGCCGCTGCCGATATGCCCTTCGGCTAACGCGTGCTCAAGCTGCGCCGCGTCGGCCCCGACCGCCACCACGAAACACAGGTCGAAGAACAACTCCAACGGGGTCGCCGCCCTGTGCCGCTCCTCGGGGTCACGCGGACCCATGCGAACCAACCAGGGCCGGGGAGAAATGGCGCGCTCGCTCATATGCGTATCGTACGAGCGCTCTCACTCAAAGTGAGGGACATCGGTGATCGTTTGGAGACAACGCCCAAAGTGCGGCCCGTGGCGCCCTGAACACCACGGCTTCAGCGCCCATCGCAATCCCCGCGAACCTTGACCACGATCCGTCGCACTCCACCAACACCCCGTTACGAGTATGGGTGGACGGACATCCGGGCAGGTCAGAGGCAAAGTCCCTTCCTGGGCCGGGTCGGCGGCGACAATCATTTTCGATCAGTTGGCCGCCTCCCGCTTCGAACGCCGTTCTAGGCTGGCGACGAGCCATCCGACCGTTGGGTAAACGCTGTCCGGCCGCCTTGAACGTCCGATCCGCTGTCCGGCGGCCTCGATTCAAGGGAATGTCTCGACCTGACTCCGCGCCCCCGTCGAGCTCCGTTCACCGCCGGGACGCCGTCCCGTAGCCCGGATGATCTCCCAGGTAGGAGCCTCGAAGCGTCGACCGAAACGTCGGGGGCGTGCGTCAGGATCCCAAGTCAACGTCGATGTCCCGTGCATTCTGCACGTGCATCAGCCCTTGCACCTGCACGCCATAACTAGCAGGATTGCCCCCGAACCAGGCACGTGACCCCGCACGTGAACTCCACGGAGATCGCGATGACCGCACACTTGAGCGACAGTGACCGACAGGCGCTGCGGCTTGCCCATGACCTCCGCGAGGAGCTCCGGCAGGCGCTGCCGGCCCAGACCACGGGCCCTTCCGTCTCGCCTTTCGTCGACCCCGCCGGCCGCCCAAGCGTGCTGATGCGCATGGACGCGGAAACCGCACGCGCCCTGATGGCGCTGCTCGGCGAGCGACGAATGCAGACGGCGCCGCCCCCCGAACCCCGACGAGCCGACGGAACCCACGTCCCGCCTCCCGCAGGCGAGATGCCCATGGGCCACCCGATATCGGCGACTCCCTATGGCGCCCCCGTCCCAGCGGGCCACATCCCTGCCCAGGCCGCTCCACCGGCCTACGCTCCCCCCATGCCCCCGCCTAGACCGGGCGCCCCCTTGATCCCCACGCCCTACCCCAGCTACTAACCCTCAAGAAGCTTCGTAGCCCGTTACTCCAACGAGTAGCGGGCTGCTGCTTTTTGGCCCCAGGCCCCAGGCCCCAGCACCGCAGGGCGTCCAAGCCCGGTAGCTGACCGTGAACCCCTGCCCGTCACGATCACGCCCGACGGACCCCCCACCCGGCCCCTCCGCCGCGCAGAACACCTCCACCCGCGCCGCCCAACGCCCGGCCCCGTGCAGTCCAACGCACGGCCCCGCGCGGTCGAACACACGGCCCCGCGCGGTCGAACGCGCGGCCCCGCGCCGTCCAACGCGCGGCCCCCGTGCGGTCGAACGCGCGGCCCCGTGCAGTCCAACACACGGCCCCGTGCCGTCCAACGCGCGGCCCTGTTCAGTCCAACGCACGGCCCCGCGCGGTCGAACGCACGGCCCCGTGCCGTCCAACGCGCGGCCCCGTTCAGTCCAACGCACGGCCCCGCGCGGTCGAACGCGCGGCCCCGTGCCGTCCAACGCGCGGCCCCGTGCGGTCGGACGTACGGCTGAGACAGCTCCATCTTGGGCGCAAACGCCACGACGAGACTGAACGCCCGTCCTTGCTCCACGGCCGGGTGTGCCCCTCACCGCGGCAGCATTCACACCGGGTCTAGGGACTGGCGGCGGTCACGCCTGCGACTCACCGGCATCACTTCGGCCCTCCATCTCGTGAAGAAGCGCGCGAAAGTCTGGGGGCGCAGCGCCGAGTCGCCTGCGGATCCTCAAGGCCAGAGGCCCGATGCCGCCGTTGATCCGTTGACGAGCTGCAAGTCTGCCCGCGTGGCGCGCGGGGGCGACCGCCGATCTGCTGGCGCAACGCCAACGCCCGCCATCCGGACGTCCTGGCCGCACAACGCCGCGAACGCGCCCGATTCCCCGGCAAAGGCCAGCAACGCTGGGACGCCCCCGACGACACGACACGGCATGATCACACCCCGGCGAACGTTAGTGTCGCCATGCTAGGTCGTACCGCTTGGAGAGTACGGCAGCGCCCCATGGGGGAGGCCAGGCAACGATGCAGGCGCCGGAGGTCCCGCGTGCAGTGGCCGCGGCCATGTGGACCGCCTCATCGCTTGGTCTGCCAGCCGACGACGCGATCGTTCTTCATGACTCGAACAGACTCACTCTGCGTCTGCTGCCTTGTGACGTCCTGGCCCGGGTGGCTCCTGCAGCGCATCAGGTCGCACAGTTCGAAATCGAGCTTGCTCAACGGCTCGCCGAATCCGAGAGCCCGGTGGCTGCTCTTGAACCTCGGGTCGAGCCACGCGTCTACGAGCGTGATGGCTTCGTGGTCACGCTGTGGAGCTACTACGAACCCGTGAGGCCTGGAGAGGTCTCACCGGCCGACTACGCCAATGCGCTCGGGAGGCTACATGCGGGCATGCGCAAGCTCGATGTCTTTACGCCGCACTTCACCGATCGAGTCGAGCAGGCCCAACGACTTGTGGCCAGCCGCGACCACACTCCGGCGCTCGCCGAAGCGGACCGGGAGCTCCTCGGCAACACACTACGAAGCCTCAGGCGAGTGATCGGCGAGCGCGGCGGCGCCGAGCAGCTACTGCACGGCGAGCCGCACCCCGGCAACTTGCTCACCACGAAGAACGGGCTGTTGTTCACAGACCTCGAGACGTGCTGCCGTGGGCCCGTCGAATTCGACCTCGCCCATGCGCCCGAAGAGGTCAGCCAGCACTATCCGGGTGTCGATCAAGACTTGTTGCGCCAGTGCCGGATCCTCAAGCTAGCGATGATCACAACGTGGCGCTGGGATCGAGACGACCAGTTCCCAAACGGGCGCCGGCTGGGCACAGAGTGGCTCAGCCAGATCCGGGCAGCCCTTGATCGCAACGGCCTGGACACCCATGGCTGATCGCGGGCCTTCGAGGTCGTGGCCGACCGGCTGTTGATGTCGGAATCCACCATGATCGCTAACACTCAGTGACCAGCTGAGTTCCTGCTCTCCGGCCCGGAAGGCCACGCGCTACTCCCGCCAAACGTGAACGAGACCTGCACCTCACGGAACCCGGGACATCCACCGGCGTGTCGGCAACCCGGCGAACCTTCATGGTCACCGCACCAGCTGTTGGCCTGTCGGTTAATTCGCCCGTCCGCCTTGGGTGCCCGTCAGGCAGCCGGGTCCGGCCTTGGGCGTCCGTCAGGCAGCCGGTTGGCCCGCTGGACCGGTCGGTCAGGCCGCCTGTGCGGGCCTTCGAGCGGCACCAAGCGGGTTGTGGGGCGATCGGGGGCGCTGGGGTGCGGTGTGTCTTCGGAGTGCCGGGCTGTTGGCTTGGCGGGCTCTAGAGCCGGTCGATCTTGTTGGTCGTTGGGCTGCCAGCCGTCGGTCAGCCCGTCGCGGTTCTGCCTGTCGTGGCGCGCGTGGCCCGTTCGGCCGAATGTTCGTTGGGGCGTCCAGGCTGCTTGCGGTGGGGGGTTGGCAACACGTTGCCGGGTGCGGGCGCGAGGGCTTTGTTGCGGTGGTGCGAAGGCGGGCGCTGGGGTTGATGGCCCCGGACGGGGGTCTGGGTTGTGTGGTGGGGGTTAGGGGGCGGAGGGCCAGAGGGAGGTCAGGGAGGGGGCTAGGTGGGTGGCTTGGGTGTGGCCGGCTTGGGCGGCGGCGGGGCGGTTGGCGGGGTCCAGGGAGTTGCGGCCGAAGGCTTGGCGGGAGGGTTTGTCGGGGGTGATGAGGGCTACCCGGGCGCCTTGGCGGCGTAGGGCGGTCGCCTGGTGGGCGGGGCTGGGGATGGGGCCGAAGCCGGAGGCGGTGGGGGCGATGATGACAACGGTTTCGTAGCCGGAGGCCAGGTCGGCGTTGGCGGGGGAGCGGGCGCCGCCGTCCATGTAGCGGCGGCCCTGGATGGTCACGGGGGGCCAGACGCAGGGGACGGCGCAGCTGGCGCCGACGGCGTCGAGCAGGGGGACGCCGGAGTCGCGGTGGAAGACGGTGAACTCGCCCGTGGCGGCATCGACGGCGGTGATCAGGAGGCGGCGGTCGGGCCAGGTCTTGACCGGGAGGCGGGAAGCGACGATGGCGCGGCGGTCGGCCTCGCTGACGGTTCGGGTGGCCAGGGCCATAGCGCCTATGCGGGCGCGGGCGGTGATGGGGGTTCTGGAGCGCATCACGGCCCAGGCCCATTGGGCGGCCACGGTGGGGCTGACCTGGGCGGGGAGTTCGCCGTTGTGGGACGTGCTCTGGGCGCGGAGGCGCTCGGCCAGGTCGGGGCCGTGGGCGACCTGGGCGCCGACGATCGAGCCGGCCGAGGTGCCGATGACCAGGTCGGCGTCGGTCAGGTCGACGCCGTGCTCGGCCAGGCCGGCCAGGATGCCCCACTCCCAGCCGATGCCGGTGAGACCTCCGGCGCCCAGGACCAGCGCCCTGCGGCCCGTCACTCGTAGGCGTTCTTGGGACGCTTCACGCGCTTGACGGAGGTGCCGACGATCTCGTGCAGGCCCGTCTTGGACATGCCTCCGGTGCTGGGCTGCCAGATGCCGTCGACCTCCACCCAGGCGTCGGCCGGCGGCTTGGCGAGGCCGCGGACGACCACGGGGAAGGCGATGGCGTCGCCGGCGCAGCAGGACATCTTCAGCCGGGTGACCTGCCAGCCGCCGCCCTTCTTCATGGGGGTGACGAAGCCCGTCAGGCGCACGGTGACGCCCTTGAGGGTGGCCGACTGGCCCGTCTGGGCCTCGTAGGAGCGGCCGATGAACTCGCTCATGGTCATCGCGATGGGGGCGCCGGTCTGCGGCAGGGCGGCGTAGCCCTGGGCGGGCGGCGGCGGGGGCGGGGCCGTGCGGCCCGTGTCGCGCGAGGCCGTGAACGAGCCGAGCGCGGGCGGGGCGATGATGAAGATCGCCAGGACGGGGAGGCAGAGCAGCCAGGCCACGCGGGGGCCGTGGGAGTGGTCGTGCCCGTGGTCGTCGTGGTCGTCGTGCGCCTCGGGCTTGTCGAGCGTGACGGCCTCGTCCGGCTCGCCGGCCTTCTCGCCGGCCTTCTTGGCCTCGTCCGCCTCGCGCCACTCGCGGCGGAGCCCGGCGGCCCCGAGGGCCAGGACGACGACGGCCGCGGCCACCAGGAACCAGCGGAAGCCGGGCTTGACGTAGTTCAGGTACTCGGAGGTGGCCAGGGTGATCCAGAGGATGGCCCCGCCGATCAGGATCAGGAGCAGGTTCTGGGCGGATCTGGTCACAGCAGGATTCCTCCAGTGATCACGCTGACCACGACGGCGAGCACGAAGGTCAGGGGGATGAACCGGGCCGCGAAGCTGCGGCCGAAGAAGCCGGTCTGCAGGGCGATCAGCTTGAGGTCGACCATCGGGCCCACCACGAGGAACGCCAGTTTGGCGGTCGGGGAGAACTGGCTGAGGCTGGCGGCGACGAACGCGTCGGCCTCGGAGCAGATGGACATCAGCACGGCCAGGCCCGCCAGGACGAGGATGGCCAGCCAGGGGATGTCGGCGACGCCGTTGACCCACTCGGACGGGACGCTGACGTTGATCGTGGCCGCGGCGATGCCGCCGACCACCAGGAACCCGCCCGCGTGCATCATGTCGTGCCGCATGGCCTCCTGGAACGTCTGCCAGCGCCCGGTTCCGTCGGTGGAACCGGGACGCGAGGGGATGCGGATCCACTCGCCCTTGCCGAACAGCAGCCAGGCCCAGCCCGCCAGCACCGCTACCACCAGGGACGCGGCGAACCGGCCGACCACCATCTCGGGGGAGTTGGGGAAGGCGACGGCGGTGGCCACCAGGACGATCGGGTTGATCGCCGGGGCCGCCAGCAGGAAGGTCAGCGCGGCGGCGGGGGCGACGCCGCGGGCCATCAGGCCGCTGGCCACGGGTACCGACGCGCATTCGCACCCGGGCAGCACGGCACCCATGGCGCCCGCGACGGGGACGGCGGCGCCGGGTTTGCCCGGCAGGACCTTCTTCCAGAAGGACGCGGGGACGAACGCGGTGATCGTGGCCGACAGCGTCACCCCGAAGACCAGGAAGGGAAGGGCCTGGACGCAGATGGCCACGAAGATCGTGGTCCAGGCGTCCAGGGTGCGGCTGTCGATCAGCGGGGAGGCCCAGGCGCGGCCGAGCACCAGGACCCATACGAGTGCGGCGAAGCCCCAGGCGGCCCAGGTGCCGGGCTCGGGCTTGCGGCGCCCCCAGTCGTGTGGTGGGAGCACTTCGTCGTCGGCGGAGCGGAGGCCGGCGGTGTCGGTCATCCGGACATCGTGCCAGATCCGGGGCCACCTCAGAAGACCCTCGCAAGCCCTGTGGACAACGGCTTCCGGCCTAATGATCTACCTTCCGAAAGGTAAAGAATACGGGGATTTGGCGCGGGCATGGTAAAGCCGCATATAGTGGGCGACGGCTCGCGGTCAAAAGACCATTGACCAGGCCATACACATAGCCGTCGCGCCCCGCCCGCCAGGCGGGACCTTCCGCCCGACCTGCGGCCTCCCATGCAACGGCCGCTTCTGATCGGACCTCAGCGTCCGGGTCGGCATCTTTTCAGATATTCCACGTCCGCGCTCCGGTGACGATCTTGAAATGATCGTCCGCCGCCGCGCGCGGACGCGGTCCGCCATGCCCGGCGGGCCATTCACGCGGATGTCTCCTTTCGCGACGGCGCCCTTCACCCGAGTCCGCTCCTTGGTGCCCCATGCGCCCAGGGCGCTCCTCGGTGCCGTCCGCGCTGCCCTCGGGGCCCTGACCCCGCCGCGCCCCCCGACGGCCTCCCTGACCGCCGAACAAAGGATTTCCATGCACAAGCGAGCGATCAATGTCGTCCTGACCGGTGCGACCGGGGTCTCCCTGGCCGGCATGCTGGTGGCCGGTGTGAGCGCCGCCAGCGAGGACGACGCCGCTCGGCAGAAGAACCTGCCCGCGACCCAGGCGATGGCCGCGCACAACAAGCAGTCCGCCGCCAAGGCCGCGAAGGCCCAGTCCAAGGCCGCCCCCGCAAAGAAGGCCGCCCCCAAGAAGGCCGCGCCCGCCAAGAAGGCCGCCCCCAAGGCGCTGCTCTCCGGCAAGACCACCGCGTCCTACTTCTGGGACGACGGTTCGGGCGTCAACGGCGACACCGGCGCCCCCGCCGGTGGCAAGCCGATGCAGAAGGGCCTGTTCGCCAGCCCGAGCTGGCCCATGCACACCAAGGTCAAGGTGACCTACGGCGGCCGCAGCGTCGTCGGCTTCGTCGGTGACCGCGGTCCCGGGGCGCCGTCGCACAGCGGTGTGATGCTCGACCTCGACACCTACACCTTCCGGTACCTGCTGGACGGCAAGAAGCCCGAAAGCGACTACGAGGCCGGAACCGGTGAGGGTCATCTCAAGGGCCTGAAGTACGAGGTTCTGGAGTGGGGCGAGGGCGCTGGCAAGAAGGGCGAGCCCGTCCCGTTCTAACCCGTATGTAGAGTCGAATCCCAAAGGGGCGTTCCGGTTGCCGGGGCGCCCCTTTGTGTGTCCTGCTTCACAATCCGAACGTCCCAATACCCCGTGATCTGGCTCACTTTTGTAGGGGTGTGAGCCCAGTGCTAATCGAGCCGCTGGCTGAGGAGTCGGCCGGGCCACTCCCCGACACTGAAGGACTCCACGGGGGAGAAACCTTGCCTGCGGTAGTAGGCCACCAGACGTCCGTCCCCGCCCGCGTAGCAGTCGACGCGCAGGAGGCGGACGCCGAGCGCGCGCGCTTCGGAGCGAGCGTGATCGAGGAGGGCCGCCCCGACGCCGTGTCCTCCGAAGGCGCGGTCGGTCACCAGCAGGGTGACGTAGACCTCCGGCTCTCCCGGGTCGACGGTGATGTAGTGCGGTGAGGTGGTCCCCAACGTCATCGCTCCCGCCGGACGCCCGTCGATCTCAGCGATCCAGACGATGTCGTCCCGGGTGAGCGAGGAGATGCGTTCCACGCGCGCGGCGTCTCCCGACCAGGGCTGCGTTCCCCACTGCCCCTCGCGCCCGTTGCGGCTGAGCCACTCCACGGCCCCGTCCAGCATGCCCAGAACCACCGGCAGGTCGGCCGGTCCTCCTCTGCGGATATCCATGATCAAGATCATGGCATCCCAGAACAGGGGTCAGGAGGCGAGGAAGCCCTGGGCCCGGCGGAAGAGACCGAGGGTGATGGAGTGGAGGAGGTCGCCGGTCTCCTTGGGGGCCTTGCCCGCGGCCGCGCGGGCGTGGGTGCCCTCCAGGACGATGCCGAGCTTGAAACAGGCCAGGACGGCGTACCAGGTGATGGACGCCAGGTCGCGGCCCCGGGTGGCGTCCGGGCGTTCGGCGTAGGCGGTGACGAGGTCGGCGGACGGCGGGAGGTGGCCGCCGGCGCCGAGGGGGCCCGCCAGCGAGGCGCTCTCGTCGCCGATGTCGGGCCAGGTGGCCAGGAGCCAGCCGAGGTCGAGCAGCGGGTCGCCGATCGTGCACATCTCCCAGTCGACGATCGCGGCCACCCGGGGGCTGTCGTAGGAGTACATGAGGTTGGCCAGGTGGTAGTCGCCGTGCATGACTCCGGGACGCCAGGTCGTCGGACGGTTGGCGTCCAGCCAGGAGGCGACCTCGGCCAGGCCGGGGATCTCGGGCCCCGGGTAGCCGTCCAGGGCGCTGTAGGAGTCGAGTTCGGACATCCAGCGGCCGACCTGGCGTTCGAGGAAGCCGTCGGGCTTGCCGAAGTCGGCCAGGCCCACCGACTCGTGGTCGACGGCGGCCAGCGAGGAGAGCGCGCGGGCGGCGTCCAGGCCCATCTCGCGGATGGCGGCGGGGTCGCCGGCGTGCGGTTCGGGGAGCGTGACGGAGGCGTTGAAGCCCTTCACGGGGGTCATCAGGTAGAAGACCGCCCCCCCCATCACGCTCTCGTCCGGGCAGGACGCGATCACCCGGGGCGCGGGGACGTCGGTGTCGTTCAGCGCGGTCAGGACGCGCGCCTCGCGCCGCATCACGTCGTTGGTGCGCGAGCGCAGGTGGCGGGGACCGCGCCGCAGGACGTACTCGCGGTCGCCCCGGCGGAAGCCGATGAGGGTGTTCTGGGTGCCCCCGGTGAGCGGCGCGACATCGTCGAAGGGCCCGCCCGGCAGGCCGTGGCGGTCCATCCACTCCGCCAGGACGGCGAAGTCGACGAGCGCCGGGTCGATGGTCTCGGGCTGCTGCACGGGGCGGTCCTTCCAGGTCGCGACGTAGTACCGGAGAGTAACAGTCATGCGGTTGCATTAATCACCAAGGGGGGCGCATCATGCCGTGAACAGCTCCCGGGAGGCACTGCATGGCGTGGGATTTCGAGACCGACCCCGGCTACCAGAAGCTGCTCGACTGGGCGGACGCGTTCGTCCGCGAGGAGGTCGAGCCCCTCGATCTGGTGCTCGGCGACCCGTATGACAAGGCCGATCCGCGCTATCACCGGCTCGTCAAGCCCTTGCAGCGGCAGGTGCGGGAGCAGGGCCTGTGGGCGTGCCATCTCGGCCCTGAGCTCGGCGGCCAGGGATACGGCCAGGTCAAGCTGGCCCTGCTGAACGAGATCCTGGGACGCTCGCGCTGGGCCCCGTCGGTGTTCGGGTGCCAGGCGCCCGACTCGGGCAACGCCGAGATCCTGGCCCACTTCGGCTCGGACGAGCAGAAGGCGCGCTACCTGGCGCCGCTGCTGGACGGCGAGATCTCGTCCTCCTACTCGATGACCGAGCCGCATGGCGGCGCCGACCCGACGCTGTTCACCACCCGGGCCGTCCGCGACGGGGACGACTGGGTCATCACCGGGGAGAAGTGGTTCTCCTCCAACGCCAGGCACGCCGCGTTCATCATCGTGATGGCCGTGACCGACACCGAGGTCAGCGCCTACGAGGGCATGTCGATGTTCATCGTCCCGGCGGGGACGCCGGGCCTGACGATCGTGCGCAACGTAGGCGTCGGCGGCGAGCGCGAGGGCTCGCACGGATACCTCCGGTACGAGGACGTCAGGGTTCCCGCGGGCAACCTCCTGGGCGAGGAGGGCGGCGCGTTCGCGATCGCGCAGACCAGGCTCGGCGGCGGCCGCGTCCACCACGCGATGCGGACGATCGCGCAGGTCCGCAAGGCTTTCGACATGATGTGCGAGCGCGCGGTGTCACGGCAGACGCGCTTCGGGCCGCTGTCCAAGCTCCAGATGACCCGGGAGAAGGTCGCCGACAGCTGGATCGAGATGGAGCAGTTCCGGCTGCTGGTGCTCCGCACCGCCTGGCTGATCGACAAGCATCACGACTACCGGGCCGTACGCAAGGACATCGCCGCGGTGAAGGCCGTGATGCCCAAGGTGCTGCACGACGTCGTCCAGCGGGCGATGCACCTGCACGGTGCCCTGGGCGTATCGGGGGAGATGCCGTTCGCGTCGATGCTGCTCGGCGCGCAGGCGCTGGCGATCGCCGACGGCCCCACGGAGGTCCACAAGATCACGCTGGCGCGCCAGCTGCTCAAGGGGTACGAGCCGGTCGAGGGCCTGTGGCCCAGCGGCCATCTGCCCGCCCGCCGCGAGGCCGCCCGCGAGCGCTACGCCGAGGCCCTGGAACACGCGATCGGGAACGAGTGACCACCCCCAAGAGCACCCGTGAGCGCCTGCTGGACGCCGCGCAGCGCCTCTACGCCGAGCGCGGCCTGGACGCGGTCAGCCTCCGCGAGATCAACCAGGCGGCCGGGGCGCGCAACGCGACCGCCGTCCAGTACCACTTCGACGGGCGCCGGGGGATCGTGGAGGCGATCTACGCGCGGCACCTGCCGGAGGTCGAGGCGCGGCGGCACGCGCTCCTGGACGCCTGCGAGGCGGCGGGCGAACCCGGTCTGCGCGACCTGGCCGGGGCCCTGGTGCGTCCCCTGGCCGCGCGCCTGGCCGACCCGGGTGGACGCGAGTTCCTGCGGATCTGGGCCGATGTGATCAACCGTCCCGACCCGATCGTCCCCCGGGCGGTGCTGGACGACCCCGCCGACAGCCTGTACCGCTGGCGCACCCTGGTGGAGCCGCTGATGGAGCCGGAGGCCGCGCGCCTGCACCAGCGGTTCACGGCCATCCGCTACGTCGCGATCGACCTGGCGCGGCGGGCCCGCTCGGGCGCCCACGCCGACGACCGGCTGTTCGCCAGCCGCCTGGTGGACGTCGTCACGGCCGTCCTGGCCGCGCCCGTCTCGCCCGAGACCCGCCGGCTGGCCGCCGAGCGGGACGAGGCGAGGTCGCATTCGTCCAAGACCGGGCCGGGTCGCGGGGCGCAGACTGGGCATCCTCACCCGAGATGACCAGGGAGGACGACATGAACGACACCGCGAAGCAGACCTTCTTTCCGCTCGTCAAGTACACCGACCCGGCCAAGGCGATCGAGTGGCTGGAGAAGGCGTTCGCCATCGAGCCGCACGAGATCACCAAGGACGACGAGGGCCGGATCGTCCACGCCGAGCTCCGCTACGCCACCGGCATCCTCATGATCACGCAGCAGGACGAGGCCACCACCGGCGGCCTCTATGTCGCGGTCGACGACCCCGACGCCCACCACGCCCGGGCCAAGGCCGCGGGGGCCGAGATCACGATGGAGCTGGTCGACCAGCCCTACGGCTCCCGCGAATACGGGGCCCGCGACCTGGAGGGCAACATCTGGTACTTCGGGACGTACCGTCCCTGACCACGAATAATCGGGGGATCTCCGCGATCACCGCTGTTACGGTGAGCGGGCCGGCCGCGGGACTCGAGTGCGACTTCCGGAACCCGCCTTTACAGCGATTTTTTCGCAGTTCGCGCCGCCATTCCCCGGCCGGCTCCGACCGCCGCCGACCGTGGAACGCCGATGACCGAGACCCTCGCCGACCTCGTGGCCTGCGAGGACGTCCTCATGTTCGTCAACGCCGCGATCACCGGGACGGGGCAGCGCGAGTACCACCACGACGAGGGCGAGCAGCGGCTCTCCCTCGGGTTCCTGCACGAGTACATGCTGGTGAACTACCGCGAGTTGTACGCCGCCGCGCTCGCACTCGACATCAACGACCACAACGCCGCCCTCATCGTGCGGCGGCTCCTGGAGACCACCGCCGGGACGGGGACGGAACGGCGCCGCCATGAGGGACGGCTGATCGCGCGGCGGCTGGAGCGGATGGCGCCGCAGCGCGTCTACCGGCTGTTCGGCGACCTGCGCCTGGCCGGGGTCAACAACCGCCGCACCCGCGCGATCGTCCGCGACTGGCTGGCCGCGCGGCCCGACCTGGCCTTCGACGCGGTGAAGTACCGCAACGCGCTCAAGAGCGCCGCCCGGCACGCCCACCTGCCCCTGGACGGGGAGCTGGGGACGTTTCTGTTCGCCCCCAAGACCGTCAAGGCGTTCGGGACCCCGGGCTTGGAGACGTGGCGGCGCGCGCACTACGAGCACGCCGCCCTCTACGAGCTGCCCTACACCGTCGCCGAGGGGTTCGCGGCCAAGCACGGCATCGCCCGCGAGGTGTTCCTGGAGCGGATCGAGCGGCGCATGACCCGGCTGGAGCGGCTGCGCCTCCAGGAGGACGCGCGCGGCCGCGAGGTCGGCGCCGTCCGCGACGACCTTCGCGGGATGCCGCTGACCCGGCTCGCCTCGTACGTCCTGGCGCTGCCCGCGTCCGCCCGCGCGGAGCGCAGGGACGAGCTGACCTCCGCGCTGCGCGCGGCCGCCTCGCGAGCCGCGGGCAGCCCGTGGGAGGGGCGCTGGGGACGTGTCGCGGCCGTCCTCGACGACAGCTCGTCCGCCTTCGGCTCGTGGGCCAAGCGGCGGCGCCCCCTCGCGGTCGCGATCGCCGCGCATTATCTGCTGGAGGCGCTCGCGGAGGAGTACACCCCGTACTGGACGTCCGGCCGCACCGACGCCCTGATGCTGGAGCCGTACGGGCCGACGCCGATCGGGGAGCGTGTGCTGGACGCCCTGGAGTGCGCGCCGGACCGGCTGATCATCGTCTCGGACGGCTGGGACAACGCGCCGCCGGGTCTGGCCGCCGAGGTCCTGCGCGTCTGGCGCACCCGCCTCGACCCGGACCACGAGGTGGCGATCACGCACCTCAACCCCGTCTACGACGCGGGCGGCTTCGACGTGCGGCGGCTGGCGCCGACGGTGCCGACGGCGGGCGTCCGCGACGCCGAGGACCTGCTGACCTTGGTGGAGCTGGCGCGGTTCGCCGAGGGCCGGGTCGGCCTGGACGAGCTGCGCGCCCACCTCGACGATCGGGTGGGCCGTTTCCTGGAGGCAGGCGCATGACCTTCCAGCTGGACGGCCTTCATACGGGGCCCGCGCAAACGTGGGGTTCGATCCGCCTCGTGCCCCTGCTGCGGGACGAGCCGATCCGCGACCTGAGGCTGCACCGGCGTGTCTACGACCAGGCGCCCTCGGTGGTGGACGTCGGGGACGGCACCGCCTACGTCTCGTTCATCCCGCACGCCTTCGTCGCCGTCTGGGGCCCCGACAACGGGGCCGCCGCCTCCTACGGCACCCGGATGGAGGCGAAGGACGACCGGGGAGTCGCTCCGCCGCGCATGCCGATCAAGATCAGGCGCCGCATGGCCCGGCGCGTCGCCAAGGACCGCCTGCGCTTCCTGCCGCTGCACCTGGCCGTCGAGGGATATCTCGCGCTGCACTTCGGCGGTCCCGAGATCGCCTGGGAGGAGTGGTCGCGGCGCGCGGTCGCCAACGGCCTCTCGCCGCGCTGCGAGGAGGCCTACACCGGCGACCGCGTCCGTGGCCTGGAGGACGCGCTGCGGATCTTCGAGATCCATCCCGGGCAGTGCGGAGTGCTGGTCTACGTCGCCGAGGCCCTGGCCAGCGCGTTCGTCGTCCCGCATCCCGACGACTACCGGTCGCTGCACCCGACGCTGGTCGAGGACCTGTTCGGCGAGCTGGTCTACCAGTACGGCCTGCTCGGGGCGCCCACCGCCGACCTGGACGGCACGATCGACGCGACCCGGGTGAGATCGCTGGCCGACCTGCGGGCGGAGGCCCGGCGCAGGAGCCGCGACTGGGCCGGGTTCCACGACGAGGTGATGGCCGGACTGCTGTTCGACGAGGACGGATCGCGGCAGACCGTCCAGTACCTGAAGGGCTTCGAGCTCTCGCGCTTCCTGCCCGCGTTCACGCCGGGCCGCGAGAACCACATCGGCGAGACCATCACCGGCGACGACGGACGCGTCGCCTACCTGAAGACCTACCGCTTGTCGGAGGGGCAGATCCGCCGCGGTCACCTGCTGACGCGGCTGGCCGCCCACGACTGGCGCCTGGACGACACGGCCGCGGCCCTGGGCGTCGACCTCCCGGCACTGGCACTGCGGCTCGAACGCGCCGGTTTCGCCTATCTCCTGCGCCAGGACGTCCTGGACCGCTACCGGGCCGCCAGGCGCAAGGGCCTCAGCGGAGGCCGGTGAACAGGTCGTCCTCGTGGTCGGGGACCGGGACGCGGCTGAAGCGGCGGATGAACGGCTCGGTGCCGAAGATCAGGCTCTGGACCTCCTCCGGCAGGCGCAGCAGGAAGAGGTTCTCGGTCTGGCTGGCATGGGCCTGCAGGGCCTTGCGCTTGCGGTCGGCGTACGGGGAGACGTCGACCGTGCTGGTGATCTGCTCGTCCGGGACGCCGAAGTCTTCGGGCAGATCGATATCGGCGGGATCGATGCCGACCGACCTCAGATGATCGAACATCCGCGCGATGCTCGAACGGGGGACGGCCGTGTAGTAGAGCTTTTCGGGGATGCCGGTCCGCTCGGCCGCCGCGACGGCAACGCGGTGCGCCTGGATGTGGTCGGGATGGCCGTAGCCGCCGTTCTCGTCGTAGGTGACCACGACCTGCGGGCGGTAGCGCTCCATCAGCTCGCCCAGCCGCGCCGCGGCGGTCTCGACGGGGATGTTGGCGAACGCCTCGGGGTGGTCGTTGGCCGTCCAGCCGACCATGCCCGAGTCGCGGTGGCCGAGCATCTCCAGGTCGCTGATGCCCAGCAGCTCCACCGACTCCTGGAGCTCGGCCAGGCGCTGGCGGGCCACGCCCTGGGCGTCGTGCCCGGGCTCGCCCGGCTTGACGCCGCCGGCGCCGTCGCCCTGCTCGCCGTTGGTGCACGTCACCAGGACGGTGCGGATGCCCTCGGCGGCGCACCGGGCCAGCAGCCCGCCGGTGCCGAGGACCTCGTCGTCGGGGTGCGCGTGCACCGCCATCAGCGTGAGCTCGTCTCGCATCGCTGAAACTCCTCGGGGGCGTGAGGTCGCGTGCATCGGCCGGCCCGGCCCACTCTAAGACCCGCCTCGGACATCCCCGGCCGCCGGGGTGCGCGGCCACTCCGGGCCAAGTGGATCTTGGCGGCCCGGATCCTTCGACTTCGGGGCGGAGCATGCCGTACGGTCCTGATATGGGGTCGCCGCTGGTGCTGCTGGACGTTGACGGGGTGCTGAACCCGCTCGAAGGGCCGCATGAGGGTTACCAGCGGCATCAGTGCTCGCCGCAGGGCATCACCTACCGGCTCTGGCTCCATCCCGGGCACGGGCGGATGCTGCTCGACATGGTCGAGGCCGCCGGTGCCGAGCTGGTCTGGGCCAGCTACTGGTGCGACCACGCGAACGAGTGGATCGCCCCCCGGGTGGGCCTCCCACGCATTCCCTACGTGCCGATCCCGCGCTTCCCCGGCGTCGAGGAGGGCCGCACGCTCGGCGCCTGGAAGGCCCGGCACGTGGCGGCCTGGTCCGAGGGACGCCCCTTCGTGTGGTTCGAGGACGAGCCCGACGTCACCACCTGCATCGCCGCCGAACCCGGGGTGGGAGAGCACCTTCTGGTGGCCACCGACCCGCTGGTCGGCCTGACCGAGGAGCACATCGAACGCGCGGCGGGTTGGCTACGCGACCTCAGCACCCGCTGACCCCCACCCCTTAGGCCGTCCCCCCGACCCACCAGACCCCCAACGCTCGCCACTCCCGAATGCAGGAAGGGCGGGCGTGCTCGGGCGGGGCGTTCGGCGGTGGGTGGAGGGGAGAGTCGTGGTGGACGGGTGAGGCCCCGGGCCGTGTGGGAGCGGGGATCGCTACACGGGCCGGGGCCTCGGACGAGCCGTCTGATCAGTCGGAGCCTCTGATCAGCAGGTGCCCAGGAGGCGGTTCAGCGCGTCCTTCTCGGCGGTGTCGACGGTGAGCTTGTAGCGGAACTTCACGTCGATCCACGACAGGGCGTAGGTGCAGTGGAACGAGCTCAGCGGCGGCGTCCACTCGGCGGGGTCCTTGTCGCCCTTCTCCTGGTTGACGTTGTCGGTGACCGCCCACAGCTGGGAGCTGGACAGGTCGTTGGCGAACTTCTCGCGCTCGGAGGTCGTCCAGCCGCTGGCGCCGGACCGCCAGGCCTCGGCCAGGGCGACCATGTGGTCGATGTCGACGTCGGACGCCTGCGTCCAGGTGGCGCCGTCGTAGGGGCTGTCCCAGGTGCCCGACTCGGCCGCGCAGTCCGAGCCGGTCTGGACGTCCTCGCCGTCGCGCTTGAGGACCTCCTCGCGGGTGTTGCAGCTGCCCGAGACGGTGCTCCAGTGGGGGAACTTGTCGCGGTCGTAGCCGGAGTCCGAGCCCTCGGCGGCGACGGTCAGCGCCTCCAGGTTCTTGGCGGCGGTCTCCTTGCCCGGCGGTGGCGGGGGAGCGGCGGTGGCGGCCGGCGGCGCGACCAGCGCGCAGACGGGCACGGCGGCCGCGGTGAGAGCGATGGCGAATCTTCCCGTGCGCTTCACGGGGATCCTCCCTCTAGCTGGGGATCATGGACCGCCTCAGTCTCAATTAGGTTGATAAACCGTAAATGTCGGTTTGATTAAGGGCATGATCATGTATGGGGCGTGACCTGCGGAAAGGAAGGGCGAAAATTCGCGCCGGAAGTTACCGGCGGGTCCAGTCGGGCTGGACGAAGTCGGCGACGCGCGCGTCCCGGCCCAGCAGGACGACCTCGCGGAACTGCCACAGCATCGCGCCCGTCGGCGGGTGCACCACCCAGCCGGGCCCGAGCCGCATCTGGAGCAGCCGCCCGCCGTCGAGCTGCGGCACCCAGCGGGGTGTCCCGTCGTCGGCCAGCCTGGCCAGCGTCACTCGGTGGACGGAGTGCACCTCGTCCGGGCTGGGACGCAGCTCGCCCGGCTCGTCCACCGCCACCACGACCGGGGTGATCGTGAAGCCGGACGAGGCCGGGAAGTCGTCCAGCCGTCCGAGCAGGTCGGCGGGGTCGACCTCCAGACCGAGTTCCTCGTGCAGCTCGCGCAGGGCGGCCCGCTCGGGCGTCTCGCCCTCGTCGACGCGGCCGCCGGGCAGGCCCCACTGGCCCGCGTTGCGGCCCTTGTAGGCCCGCTTGATGAGGACGACCGAGGGCACGCCCTCGTCCTCCAGGACGCACAGCACCACTCCGGCCCGGCGCGTCCCGGGGGCGTCGGGGACGGTCGCGTGCGCGAAGGCCGACAGCCGCTCGGACGCGACCTCGCGGAACGCGCGCAGGCTCTCGAAAAGGGTGCTCACCGGGAGATCTTCTCAGGCGTCCCGCGCGTATCGGGCGGGGGAGGTGCCCACGGAGGCGGTGAAGTCGCGCGTGAAATGGGCCTGGTCGGAATATCCGAGCTCGGCCGCCAGCGCCGCCCAGTCGATTTCGGTGCCGTCCGCCGCGCGCTCGGCGGCCTCCAGCATCCGGAACCGGCGGATCACCCATTTGGGCCCGACCCCAACGTATTCGCGGAAGAGGCGCTGCACGCCCCGCTCGCTCATGCCCAGCGACGCGGCGAGTTCTCCCACCCGGCCGACGCCCTCGCCGATGCCCGCGACGATGCGCGCCGCCGTTTCGGCCCGCGGATCGGCCTCGGGTTCCCGCCCGGTCAGGAACGCCTCCAGCACCGCGACCGCGTCCTCGGCCCCGGGTGTCGCGAACACCTGCTCGCCCAAGGCCCGTCCGGCCTCGCCGAACACCGCGTCCACGGCCAGGAAGCGCCCGGTGATCGAGGCCACCGGCCGTCCGAGGAACGGCCGGAACCCGCCCGGACGGAACCCCGCCCCGACGACGCGGCCCTCGTCGGCGATCTCCTCGACGAACTCGTCACGGACCACACCCACGATCCGCGCGCGCTTCGCGCCGCTGGTCAGGTAGCTGGTGAACGTCATGTGCACGCTCGGCCGCGTCAGGACCCGCTGCCGGTGCGGGGGCTCACCCCGCAGGTCCCACGTCAGGACCCAGAAGAAGTCGACGAACGGGGCCAGTGCCGCGCAGGGCGCGAACTTGATCACCTGGAACCGCTCGCGTGCCGTCCGCGCGTGCAGGATGCCGCGCGTGCTCGCGGACAGGACCCGGCCCATGGCCCCAAGGTTAGCGTCGCGTTTCTTCAAGACACCCCGCCCTGCCGGCTCTACCGTGGAATCCCTGTTCAGAGCCCTGTTCGAAGGAGAACCATGGAAACGCGGAGCCTCATGGTGCCCGCCGCGGAGGCGGCCGCGCGCATCGTCCGGGACGTCCCGACCGACCGCCTGGACGCGCCGACCCCGTGCCCCGACTGGTCCGTGCGCGACGTCGTCAACCACCTGATCTACTGGAGCGCCCGCGGCGCGACCGCCGCCCACAAGCAGCAGCCGCCGCCCGGCCCCGGCGAGGACCACGACTTCACCGCCGAGGGCGACTGGGCCGAGCTGTACGCCGTCCAGGTCCGCAAGTCCGCCGAGGCATGGTCCGAGGCCGCCGCCTGGGAGGGCCAGACCAGCCTCAGCGGCGCCCAGCCCGGCATGCCCGCCCCCATGATCGGCGGGATGCTGCTGGGCGAGTGCGTCCTGCACGGCTGGGACCTGGCCGTGGCCACCGGTCAGCCCGCGGCCTTCCCCGGGGAGATCGTCCAGGCCGCCTACGACCAGCTCGTCCCGACGGCGGAGATGGGCCGCCAGTACGACGCGTTCGGCCCCGAAGTCCCCGTCCCGGACACGGCGCCCCTTCTCGACCGCCTCCTGGGTCTCTCGGGCCGAGACCCCCGCTGGAAGCCCGCCTGACTCGCCGGGGGCGGCGTGATCACGGCGCGAGGTGGGGGCGAGGCGCTCTAGGCTGGGGGTATGTCTTCCACCTCTTCGATCCGTGTTCGTTTCGCGCCGTCCCCGACCGGGATGTTCCATGTCGGCGGGGCCAGGTCGGCCCTGTTCAACTGGGCGATGGCCAAGCAGTCGGGCGGGACGCTCGTGCTGCGGATCGAAGACACCGACACCTCGCGCAACAGCCCCGAATGGACCGAGGGCATCATCCGCGCCCTGGCCTGGCTCGGGATGGACGGCGGCGAGTACGAGGGCCCCTACTTCCAGTCGGCCAACGCCGACAAGCACGCGGCGGCCGCCACGACGCTGCGCGAGCAGGGGCGCGCGTACTACTGCGACTGCTCGCGCGACGACGTCACCGCGCGCACGGGCGACCAGCACAAGGGCTACGACGGGTTCTGCCGCGACCGGGGGCTGGAGCCGGGCGACAAGCGCGCGCTCAGGTTCCGGACGCCGGACGAGGGTCAGACCACGGTCGTCGACCTCCTGCGCGGCAAGCCGGTGTTCGAGAACGCGGTCCTGGAAGACTTCGTCATCGCGCGCGCCGACGGGTCGGTGACGTTCCTGCTGGCCAACGCGGTCGATGACATGAGCCAGAACATCACCCACGTCGTCCGCGGCGAGGAGCACCTGTCCAACGCGCCCAAGCAGCAGCTGCTGTGGGAGGCGCTCGGAGGCGAGCCTCCCGTATGGGCGCACGTTCCGGTGATCGTGAACGAGAAGCGCCAGAAGCTGTCCAAGCGCCGCGACAAGGTCGCGCTGGAGGACTACCGCGACGAGGGCTACCTCGCCGAGGCCATGCGCAACTACCTGATGCTGCTGGGCTGGGCGCCGTCCGACGACCGCGAGATCGTCCCCTGGGAGGTCATGGTCGCCGAGTTCCGCATCGAGGACGTCAACACCTCGCCCGCGTTCTTCGACGTCAAGAAGCTGCGGGCGATCAACGGCGAGTACGTCCGCGCGCTGTCGGCGCTCGACTTCACCGCGGCCTGCCTGCCGTTCCTCGACGCCGCGCCGTTCGAGGTCGACCCGGCGGTGTTCGACCAGCTCGCGCCGCTGGCGCAGACCCGCGTGGCGCTGCTGTCGGAGATCACCGCGATGGTCGACTTCGCGTTCCTTCCCGAGCCGCCGCTCGACGAGCAGTCCTGGAACAAGGCGATGAAGGAGCCGGCCGCCGACATCCTCGCCGCCGCCGAGGAGGCCTACCGCGACGCCCCCTGGGAGACCGAGGAGCTCAAGAACCGCCTCGAGCGGGTCGGCGCCGAGCGCGGCCTCAAGCTCGGCAAGACCCAGGCGCCCGTCCGCGTCGCGGTCACCGGCCGCACGGTGGGGCTGCCGCTGTTCGAGTCCCTGGAGATCCTGGGACGCGAGCGCACCCTCGCCCGCATCGCCGCCGCGCGCGCCAAGCTCACCGGAACGTGATCGCCCCGGGGAAGTGGCCGGACGCGCACAGGAAGCGCATCCGGCCCTTCCCGGGAGTCCCGAGATCCAGGCGCGTGGCGCCGGTGGCGGGCAGCACGGCGTCCAGGCCCCTGCCCGGGACGCTGAACGCCCTGGTGTGGCCTCGCGTGTTCTCCGTCCGGACCTCCAGGACGGTCCGTACCCCTGCCCGCGCCGTGAGCAGCGCCGGACGGTAGCCCTCGTCCAGGGCCCAGAGGGTGACGACCTGCGTCCCGTCGGGCTCGGTGCGGACGAACCGGGCGTCGGCGGCGGCCGTGCCCGCGTCGCCGCCGGGCAGCCAGCCGCCCAGGCGCAGCCCCGACATCAGCGTCCACGCCGCGACCGCCACGAGCGCGACGCCGACGAGCGAGGTCAGCCGCCCCCGCGTCAGGGCCCGTCCCACCGTCATACCGACGACCCCGAAGACCGGCGCGGTGCCGAGAACGAACCCGGCCATGACCACGGCGCCCCCGAGTGGCGAGCGCGATGTCACGGCCAGGAACTCCGCCGTCAGCGTCAGCGCGCACGGGACGAACACCGTCGCCGCCCCGAGCAGCACCGGCGTCCCCCGGGACGGCTCGTCCCGCTCGCAACGCGAACGACGGGGGAGTAGCCGCAGCCCCAGGAGATCCAGGGCGAAGAGCGCCAGCGCGACCCCCGCCACGGCCAGCATCAACCCTCGCGCCTGCGGCCCCGGTCGCAGCACGCCCCCGACGAGCCCGAGCAACGCGCCGAGCACGGTGTGCACCACCAGCTTGCCCGCCAGGAACCCCGCCACCGGCCGGACCGAACACCCGGCCCCTCGCACCGCCGAGGCGAGCAGACCGACCTGGACGACGGCGCACGACGTCGCGCCCGCCAGGACGCCCGTGCCCGCTCCCGTCACGAACAACGCGCCGGTGTTCATCGCCCGGCCCGTCCCCGCCTCACCCCACCCCCAACCGCACCACCCAGCCAGCCACCCCTCCCCCCACGGCGACATCCTGCTCCCAACCACACCGCCCGGCCAGCTCCGCCTGTCTTTGCGGCAGCGCTCCGCTTCCCATCGGGTTGGGCGGTCGTGCCTGGTCTTGCGGCGGTCCCGGCTCTCATGCGCGTCGGCCGTGGCGACACCGCGCTCTCGACCGTGTCGGGTGGGCGGGACTCTGTGCTTGTGGTGGTGGTTAGGGGGTGGCGTCGCCGTCTGGAGGGGTGGTGGGGGTCAGGGCGCTGCGGAGTTGGGCGGCGCGGCGTTCCAGTTCGTCGAAGTCGGTGCGCAGGTCGGACGGGACGTGCTTGCCCAGTTCCTCCAGCTGCTCCTCGACGGAGGCCAGGCGGGCCATGACCTCGGTGCCCGCGCCGGGGGCGTTCTGGCCGGGGTTGGGTTTGGCCTGGAGCAGTGCGGCCTGTTCGCGCAGGAGCGCGGCCTGTTCGCGCAGGAGGCCCGTCTGGTCGCGCAGTTGCTTGTTCTTGTTGTGCAGCTCGACGAACACCGAGACCTTCGCGCGCAGGACCCACGGGTCGAACGGCTTGGAGATGAAGTCGACCGCGCCCGCCGCGTAGCCGCGGAAGGCGTAGTCGGGGTCGCTGTTCACCGCGGTCAGGAAGATGATCGGCAGGTCGCGGGTCTTGCGGCGCCGCTTGATGTCGCGGGCGGTCTCGAAGCCGTCCATGCCGGGCATGACGACGTCCAGCAGGATGACCGCGTACTCGTCGGTGAGCAGCGCCTTCAGCGCCTCCTCACCGGATCGGGCCCGGACCAGGTCCTGGTCGAGCGAGCTGAGGATGGCCTCGAGCGCGATGAGGTTCTCCTCGCGGTCGTCCACGAGCAGGATCTTCGCCTTGTCGTCCACGCGTGGTCTCTCCGATCCTCTCCCGGCTCGGCACCGGCCGCCGACGGCGCCGAGCCCGCGCTCCTCCTGCGGGGTGCGCCGAGCGGCGCCCCCGATTCCTGGACGCCTAGCGGGCGTTGGAAGGCTGCAGCCAGGTCCGCATCACGTCCAGGAGCCGGTCGACGTCCACCGGCTTGGCCACGTAGTCCGACGCCCCGGCCGCCAGGCTCTTCTCCCGATCGCCCTTCATGACCTTGGCCGTGATCACGATGATCGGCAACTCCGCGAACTGGGGCATCTCCCGGATGGCCGCCGTGGTGGCGTAGCCGTCCAGTCCGGGCATCATGATGTCCATGAGTACCAGGGCGACGTCCGGGTTGCGGTGCAGCACCTCGATCCCGGCGTGGCCGTCCTCGGCGTACAGCACCTCCATCCCGTAGCCCTCCAGCACGCTGGTGAGCGCGAAGACGTTGCGGACGTCGTCGTCGACGATCAGGACCTTGCGGCCCGAGAGCACCGTGTCGAGGAAGTCGGCCGGCGGCTCGTCCAGCAGCCCGGCCATGGCGGGCTCGCCCTCGCCGCCGCGTTCGGCCGAGCCCGCGGGACGCTTGCGCGGCATGGCGGGCTGTATCGGGGCCGACGACGAGGCGGGCGGGGCGATCGCGGCGTCCGGCTCGGCCGGCAGGACGGTGCCGCGGCGCTTGCCGTCGGGCTCGGTGTACTGGGCGGGCAGGTAGAGCGTGAACACGCTGCCCTGGCCCGGCTGGCTCTCGGCCTGGATCTCCCCGCCCAGCAGCCGGGCGATGTTCCGGCTGATCGACAGGCCCAGCCCGGTGCCGCCGTAGCGGCGGCTGGTGGTGCCGTCGGCCTGCTGGAACGCCTCGAAGATGACCTGGAGCTTGTCGGCGCTGATGCCGATGCCGGTGTCGATGACCCGGAAGGCGATCACGTCGGGGGTGTTCCAGAGCGCGGGCAGCGTGAAGGTGATGTCGCCCGCGCGCTCGATGCGCAGCCGCACCTCACCTTCGGCGGTGAACTTCACCGCGTTCGACAGCAGGTTGCGCAGCACCTGCTGCAGCCGCTGCTCGTCGGTGTTGAGCGTCCCGGGGACGTCCGGCGCGACGTCCACGCCGAACCCCAGGCCCTTGTCGACCGCCAGCGGACGGAACGTCGCCGCGACATAGTCGACCAGCCCCGACACCGCGAGCCGCTGCGGGTGCAGCTCCATCTTCCCGGCCTCGACCTTGGCCAGGTCGAGGATGTCGTTGATCAGCTCGTGCAGGTCGGTGCCCGAGTCGTGGATCGTGCGGGCGAACTCGACCTGCTTGTCGGTGAGGTTGCCGCCCGGGTTCTCCGACAGCAGCTTGGCCAGCACCAGCAGGCTGTTGAGCGGCGTGCGCAGCTCGTGCGACATGTTCGCCAGGAACTCGGACTTGTACCGTGAGGAGATCGCCAGCTGCTCGGCGCGCTCCTCCAGCGTCCGGCGGGCCTGCTCGATCTGGAAGTTCTGGATCTCGATCGCGCGGTTCTGCTGGGCCAGCAGCGCCGCCTTCTCCTCCAGCTCGGTGTTGGAGTTGCGCAGCTCGCCCTGCTGGCGCTGCAGCTCGTCCGAGCGCTCCTGGAGCTCCTTGGCCAGCCGCTGCGACTCGGTCAGCAGCGCCTCGGTGCGCGAGTTGGCGCTGATCGCGTTGAGCGTGACCCCGATGGTCTCGATCAGCTGGCTGAAGAACGCCAGGTGCACGTCGGTGAACCGGCCGAAGGACGCCAGCTCGATCGCGCCGAGCACGGTGTCCTCGAACACGATCGGCATCACGATGATGTTGACCGGGGACGACTCCCCGAGCCCCGACCCGATCTTGATGTAGTCGCCGGGCGCGTCGGTGATCAGCAGCGTGCGCCGCTCGAGCGCGGCCTGCCCGACCAGGCCCTCGCCCAGGCCGAACCGCAACGACCGGCCGCGGTTCTTCTTCAGCCCGTAGCTGGCGATCAGCGCCAGCTCGGTCTCCTCGCCCGGGCTCTCGCCGCCGACCGGCTCGGCCAGGTAGAACGCCCCGTACTGCGCGCTGGCCGTCGGCGTCAGCTCGCTCATGATCAGGTCGGCGACCTGCATGAGGTCGCGGTGGCCCTGCATGAGACCGCCGATGCGCGCCAGGTTGCTCTTGAGCCAGTCCTGTTCCTCGTTGGCCAGGGTCGTCTCGCGGAGCGTGGCGACCATCAGGTTGACGTTGTCCTTCAGCTCGGCGACCTCGCCGCGCGCCTCGACGGTGATCGAACGAGTCAGGTCGCCGGTGGCGACCGCGCTGGCCACCGCGCCGATCGCGCGGACCTGGGTGGTCAGGTTGCCCGCCAGCTCGTTCACGCTCTCGGTCAGGCGCTTCCAGGTGCCGAACACGCCCTCGACCTCGGCCTGCCCGCCCAGGCGCCCTTCGGTGCCCACCTCGCGGGCCACACGGGTGACCTCGGACGCGAACGACGACAGCGTGTCGACCATCGTGTTCAGCGTGGTCTTCACCTCGAGGATCTCGCCCTGGGCGTCGACGTCGATGCGCCGGGTCAGGTCGCCGTGCGCGACCGCGGTCGCCACCTGCGCGATGTTGCGGACCTGGTAGGTCAGGTTGGACGCCATGCCGTTGACGTTGTCGGTGAGGTCCTTCCACATGCCGCCCGCGCCCGGCACGATCGCCTGGCCGCCGAGGCGCCCCTCGGTGCCGACCTCGCGGGCGACGCGGGTGACCTCGTTGGCGAACGCCGACAGCGTGTCGACCATCGTGTTGATGGTGTCCTTGAGCTGGAGGATCTCGCCCTGCGCGTCCACGGTGATCTTCTTGCCCAGGTCGCCCTGCGCGACGGCCGTGGTGACCTGCGCGATGCCCCGCACCTGCGTGGTGAGGTTGTTGGCCATCGAGTTCACGTTCTCGGTGAGGTCGCGCCACACCCCGCTCACGCCCGGAACCCGCGCCTGGCCGCCCAGCCGCCCCTCGGTGCCCACCTCCCGGGCCACGCGGGTGACCTCGTCGGCGAACGCCGACAGCGTGTCGACCATCGTGTTCACGGTGTCCTTGACCTGGAGGATCTCGCCCTGCGCGTCCACCGTGATCTTCTTGGTGAGGTCGCCGCCCGCGACCGCGGTGGTGACCTGCGCGATGTTGCGGACCTGGTAGGTCAGGTTGGACGCCATGCCGTTCACGTTGTTGGTGAGGTCCTTCCAGACCCCGCTCACCCCGGGCACCCGGGCCTGGCCGCCGAGGATGCCCTCGGTGCCGACCTCGCGGGCGACGCGGGTGACCTCGTCGGCGAACGCCGAGAGGGTGTCGACCATCTGGTTCACGGTCAGCTTCAGCTGCAGGATCTCGCCCTGCGCGTCCACCGTGATCTTCTTGCCCAGGTCGCCGCCCGCCACCGCCGTGGTCACCTGGGCGATGTTGCGGACCTGGTAGGTCAGGTTGTTGGCCATCGCGTTGACGTTGTCGGTCAGGTCCTTCCAGACCCCGCTGACGCCCCGGACGTTGGCCTGCCCGCCCAGCTGCCCCTCGGTGCCCACCTCGCGGGCGACACGCGTCACCTCGCCCGCGAACGCCGACAGCTGGTCGACCATCGTGTTCACGGTGAGCTTGAGCTCCTGGAGCTCGCCGGTCGCCTCGACCGTCACCTTGCGTGTCAGGTCGCCCTTGGCGACCGCCGTGGTCACCTCGGCGATGTCGCGGACCTGCGAGGTGAGGCGTCCCGCCATCGCGTTCACCGCCGCGGTCACGTCGCGCCACCGGCCCGTCATGCCCCGGCCGGACGCCTGGCCGCCCAGGCGCCCCTCGGTGCCGACCTCCCGGGCGAACTGGGTGACCTCCCAGGTGAACTGGTCGAGCAGCTCGACCATGGAGTTCACCGACTTGGCCATCCGCAGCAGCTCGCCCCGCATGGGCCTGCCGCGCACCCGCAGCTCGACCCGCTGGCTCAGGTCGCCCGCCGCGACCGCGGCCACGACCTGGTGCATCCCGGTCGAGAGGTCGGTCAGCTTGTCGATGATCGCGTTGGCGTCCTCGACCGACGTCGCCCAGCTGCCCCGCAGCGCGCCGGGCCGCAGCCGTCCCTGAAGCTGCCCCTCGCGGCCGATCTCCCGCCGGACGCGGCTCAGCCCCGACGCGAGCTCGTCGCTGTTCTCGCGTATCTCCTCAAGGATCGCGGCGGCCTCGGCCACCGCGCCCTCGCCGGGCACGTCCAGCTCGGTCTTGGTCTTGCCGTCGCGGACCGCCGCCAGGGCCCTCAGCAGAGGTTCGAGATCGGCGTCGCTGTACCGAGGCGTCGTGTCACGAGGCGAACCTCCGTTGTGACGGGAGCGGGATGCGGTACGGGGCATGCTTCTTCATCCTCCTGGCCCGCGATGTGGGGTACCCGGGACTCACGGACACCTTTCCCTGGGCCGCATCAGTACTCTACGTCGCCGGACGACAGGGGCGGCGGCCCTGGGTCGGCGATAAGGTCCGGCATAGGCTTGTAGTCTCCGTGTTACGGTCTGTTGAGGTCGTGACGGGCTGAGTTTGGAGACGAACTGGGCCCGGAGACGGGCGGAGCCTGGAGTCAGACACAGCGGCGGACGGAGCGTCCGCCTGGCCGAGTTACCGGCCGGTCTGCCACGATAGGCCAGACCCACGGCCCGACGCTTCAAGCGCTTCAAGTGAGGAACCACTGTTGGAACGGCAGACGGTGTCGGCCACCTTCCCGTCCGCCGCGGGCTCGGTCGCGGACGCACGGCGGTTCGTCCGGCGCGTCCTGACCGACTGGGGCGTCGAGGAGTCCGCCGACGACGCCGTGCTGGCCACCAGCGAGCTGGCCACCAACGCCGTCACCTACGCCGGCACCTCCTTCGAGGTCGCCTGCCGCCTGGGCGACGGTGAGATCCAGGTCGAGGTCCGCGACCTGCACCCGACCCGCACCATCTCCATGCCCGGCATCAACGCCTCCAGCGGGCGCGGTCTCCCGTCCATCGCCCGCCTGGCCCTGTCGTGGGGCGTCACCTACGACCGCCGCACCAAGGGCGTGTGGTTCCGGCTCCCGGGTCCCGGCGGCGGCAACGGCGCGGAGACCGGGACGGCACCCCTCGCCGAGGCGGTCATCGGGGCCGAGCCCGGCGACGACGACCTGCCCGCCGAGCCCGCGCGTTCCGCCGACGACGCCATGACCTCGGCCCTGCCCGGGGCGGGCGACCGGCTGCTGCGCTCGGCGGAGGCCAAGGAGATCCTCGGCGACGCCGTCGCCACCGTCCGCGAGGTCATGGAGAGCGACGGCGCCGCCGTCCTGCTGACCGAACGCGACGGACGCCTCGTCCTCGGCGCGTCCGAGGGGCTGCCCGGGGGAGTGCCGCTGGGCGAGCTTTCGGTGGTCAACCTCGGCCCCGACGCGCGCTCCGGCTCCCCGTGGTTCGCCACCGACGCCTCCGACCCCATCGCCGCCGCCCTGCACGCCCGCTCCCTGGCCGCCGCCCCGATCGAGGCGCAGGGCCGCCTCACCGGCCTGGTCGTCGCGCTCTCCTCGGCGCCCGACCGCTTCGACGGCGCGGCCGCCGCCCGGCTCGGACGCGTGGCCGACGAGATGTCGCTCTCGCTGGAGAAGGCACGAGTCGGCGAACTGGAACGGTCCTGGCGCGGCTGGCTGAGCTTCGTCGCCGAGGCCAGCGACCTGCTGGCCGGAACCCTCGACCAGGAACGCACGATGGCGCTCGTCGCCCAGCTCGTCGTGCCCCGCCTGGCCACCTGGTGCGCCGTCTACACCGTCGCCGACGGCGGCGCCGCCCGCCTGGCCTACGTCTGGCACGCCGACGAGGACCGCGCCGACGGCCTGCGCGACCTGCTGGAGAACGCCGGGTCCGAGCCGCCCGTCGACGCCCCCGGCCCCTGGAGCGGCCTGGCGACCGCCCCCGAGCGGGTGCGCGCCGCCGCCAAGGTCACCGCGGGCGACCAGGCCTACGGCTTCCCCCTGATCGCGCGCGGCCGCCGCATCGGCACGATCGTCATCGGCCGCCCGCCCGGCGACCGCTTCCCGCGCAGCGCCATCGAGCTGGCCGAGGAGCTCGGCCGCCGCGCCGCGCTGGCCGTCGACAACGCGCGCCTGTACTCCGAGCAGACCGCGATGAGCAGCGCGCTGCAACGCAGCCTGCTGCCCCCCGACGTCCCCGAGATCCCCGGCCTGGAGGTCGCGGTCGTCTACGAGCCCGCGGGGGAGGGCAGCGAGGTCGGCGGCGACTTCTACGACGTCTTCGAGCGCTCGGACGCGTCCGGCCAGGCGGCCCGCTGGCGCTTCGCCATCGGGGACGTCTGCGGCACCGGCCCCCAAGCCGCGGCCGTCACCGGGCTTGCCCGCCACGCGCTGCGCATCCTCGCCGCCGAGGACATGTCCGTTCCGGGCGTTCTGACCCGCCTGAACCGGCTGATCCTCGGCGAGGGGGAGCGGGGCCGCCTGCTCACCCTGCTGCACGGCGAGATCACGCCCCGGCCACGCAGGGACGGCGTCACGATCAGGCTCACCAGCGCCGGGCACCCGCCGCCGCTCGTCCTCGACCCGGACGGAACCGTCAAGGAGGTGGCCTCGCCGCAGCCGCTTCTGGGCGTCTTCGACGGCGTCGACTTCCATACCGACACGGTCGAGCTGCGGTCGGGCCAGGTGCTCCTTTGCGTCACCGACGGCGTCACCGAGCGGCGCTCCGGAGCCCGCCTGCTCGGCGACGGCCACGGGCTCGAACGCCTCCTGGCGGGCTGCACCGGGCTCAGCGCCGGCGCCGTGGCCGCGCGGATCCAGCGCGCGGTCCGCGATTTCGGTCCCGAGCCCTCGGGCGACGACGTTGCCCTCATCGTTCTCCGGGCGTCATGATGGACCCAACAATCGGTAAGGTGGGGTGGCGTGGGTCTTGCCTTGCACACGACACGACTTGAGGGTCGCGCGACGGTCGCCGCGCGCGGCTCGATCGACCTGCACTCCTCCGACGAGCTGAGGGTGCGACTGACCGAGCTGGTCGACGCCGGCGAGCGCGAGGTCGTGGTCGACCTCACGGCCGTCGACTTCTGCGACTCCTCGGGCCTGAACGTTCTGGTGCGCGCCTACAAGCACGCCCGCGCCCAGAACGCCAACCTGACCGTCACCGGCGCCTACGGGCGCGTAGAGAACGTTTTGCGGACCACGGGCCTC
The DNA here is from genome assembly GCF_050946795.1 of Spirillospora sp. CA-294931. Taxonomy (GTDB): domain Bacteria; phylum Actinomycetota; class Actinomycetes; order Streptosporangiales; family Streptosporangiaceae; genus Spirillospora. The sequence goes on along the minus strand of NZ_CP192006.1, from coordinate 5,334,090 downwards.
GACCGGTTCCTGATCGGCGGCTCGGCCGAGGAGGGCGTAGGCACATGACCCGCCAAGACCGCGTGGACTCGAGTGACTGATCCCATGACCGAGACCACACTCCGCGCCGCCCCCCAGACCGAGGCGGTCGAGTACGCGCGCCGCCTCGCCGCCCGCACCATGCGCACCTGGGCCCTCATGGACCGCGAGGAACTGGTGACGGCCATCGTGGCCGAACTGGTCGCCAACGCCGTCCTGCACGCCGGAACCGCCCTGGAGCTCCGCCTCCAGCGCGGCACCGGCCGAATCCGCGTCGAGGTCCGCGACCGCGCCGCCCAACTGCCGCGCCTCACCGTCCCCGGCCCCCTCGACGAATCCCACCGCGGCCTGTTCATCGTCGACCGCTTCGCCAGCACCTGGGGCGCCGAACCCGTCACCGGCGGCAAGGTCGTCTGGGCCGAAGTAACCATCTGACCCCGAGCACCCCCACCACGCCCCCTGCCGGCCGACCTCGCTGACCGAGCCCATCCCGGCGGCGTCGGCGTGGCCGACACCGCCGACGTCAATGAGACCCCCCGTCCCGACCGAGCACGCCTCGTGCCGCACGAGCGCGCTTCGTGCCGACTGAGCACGCCCTGCGCCGACCGAGCACGCCTCGTGCCGACCGAGTGCGTCGGGTGCCGCACGAGCACGCCTCGCGCCGCACGAGCCGCGCCTGGCGCCGCGCGAGCGCGTCGGGTGCCGACCGAGCGCGCTTCGTGCTGACCGAGCACGCCTTTGCGCCGACCGAGCGCGCCTCGTCACGACCGAGCGCGCCTCGAGCTGGTCGAGCGCGCCTCGTGCCGTGCGAGGCTCGGTGTGCTGCGGGCGGGCGATGTCGTGGGTGGCTCCTAGGATGGGCGGGACGCGATCGTGAAGCGAGGGGCCATGTCAGAAACGCCGGTGGCGCTCATAACCGGGGGCGGTAGCGGGATCGGGGCCGCCACCGCGCGCGGGCTCCTGAATCTGGGGTATCGCGTCACCGTCACCGGGCGTGGAGAGGCGCGGCTGCGCGGCTTCGCCGAGGAGCTGGGGTCGCCGCCCGAGCTGCTGACCATCGCCGGGGACGCGGCCGACTACGAGTCGGTCCAAGCGGCCGTGACGGCCTCCGTCGAGGCGTTCGGGTGCCTTGACGCGGTGGTGGCCAACGCCGGGTTCGCCTCCTTCGACGACATCACCGATGGCGACCCCGCTCTCTGGCGCGACATGGTGCTGACCAACGTCCTGGGGCCCGCGCTCCTGATCCGGGCCGCCCTTCCCGCGCTGAAGGAGACCCGGGGACGGATCGTCCTCATCGGCAGCGTTGCCGGGGTCGTCTACAGTCCCGGCAACATCTACGGGGCCACCAAGTGGGCCGTGACCGGCATGGCCGAGAACACCCGGCGCTTGGTCACCGGCGACGGGGTGGGCGTGACCCTGGTCAACCCTGGAGCCACCGAGACCGCCTTCTTCGACGCCGGGGGTGGCCCCCCGGACCGCGCGATGATGACGCCCGAGCACATCGCCGGGGCGATCATCTGGGCCCTCACCCAGCCTCCCGGGGTGGACGTCAACACCCTGACGATCCGTCCGTCGCCCTCGCCGCTCTAGCTCAGCGCGCCGGTCTCAACGGCCTCAAGGGGCCGGTCTTCCATCGGCTCAGGGGCCCGTTCTCAGCAGCTCAGGGGGCCAGCCGCATCAGCCTTCGGGGGGCGGTCGTCCATTAGCTCAGGGGGCAGCCGCATCAGCCTCTGGGCGCGGGACTTCCGTCGGCTCAGGAGCCCGTGCTCAGCAGCTCAAGGGGTAGCCGCCTCAGGCTCAGGGGCCCGGTCTCATCAGCGTGAGCAGGGTGGACTGGAGGGTCTCGCGCTGGTCGTCCGGCAGGTCCCCGGTGAGTTCGGCGTCCAGGCGGGCGACGACGGCGCGGACCTGCCCCAGGAGCTCGCGGCCGGTTTCGGTGATCTCCAGACGGGCGGGGTGGCCCTTGCCCGCGTCGGCGCGGCTGACGGCGCCGAGGTTCTCCAGGGCGCGGACGGTGGCGAGCATGCTCGGGGTCGTGATGCCCGAGCGCCGGGCCAGGTCGCTGTAGGACAGGTCGGGACGGCGCGAGAGGTGCCCGAGGGCGCCGAGATGGCGCATGGTCAGCCCGAGCTCGGCGAGCTCGCCCTCCAGACGCTGCTGCAGCTTGCGTCCCGCGCCGATCAGCTGCATCACCGGCGACGAGGCCAGCTGGCCCGGCTTGGTCTCGTTCTCTCCCACTGACCTGGCCTTTCCGCGCTGATGGGGGGGTCCTTCGCGTCGGGTAGAAAGCGTAGCTTAAAGTCTAGCTAATAGCTCACCTAACGCCTAGAGGGGGACTTCTTGCCCGTCAGATCGAGAAGCGCCGCGCGACCAGCGACACCGGGGGAGCGATGACCGCGTTCCTCCTGTCGGTCCACATCCTGGCCTCGATCGTCTTCATCGGGCCGGTCACGGTCGCGGCGAGCATGTTCCCGCGCTACGCCCGCGCCGCCCTGGAGGGCGGCCCGGGACCGCGCGCCGCGGTGGGGGTCCTGTACCGGATCAGCCGCGTCTACGCCGTCCTGGGGCTGGCCGTCCCGGCGTTCGGCGTGGCGACCGGGGCCCAGATGGACGTCCTGTCCGAGCCGTGGCTCCTGGTCTCGATGGCGCTCACGGCCGTGGCGGCGCTCATCCTGCTCCTGCGGGTACTGCCGGGGCAGGAGGCGGTCATCCGAGCCCTGGACGCCGACGACCCGCCTCCGCCCGCCATGGCGCGCGTGGTGGCCCGGCTCGGCATGTCCTCCGGCCTCTTCGCGCTCACCTGGGCGGTCGTGGTGGTTCTGATGATCACGCGTCCCGGCTCGACCACGGGGGTCTGAGTGAACCCGCTCCAGGCCCTGCGTGTCGTGGCCGCCGTCGAGGCGGTGTCGCTGATCGTCCTGCTCGGCAACCTGTTCACCGTCCACCTGGAGGCGGTCGCGTCGCTGACCGGCCCGGTCCACGGCGGCGCCTACCTGGGCACCATCGCCGGCACGCTGCTGCTGCCCGGGGCCGGACGCCCGGTGAAGCTGTTCGCCCTCATCCCCGGCTTCGGGGGCGTCCTCGCCCTCCGGCGCCTCCACCGAGACCGCGCTGACGAGGAGTGTTTCCCATGTCCGAGACCAACGCCGCCCGCATCCGCGAGCTCAACGACACGACCCGCTACACCATGTGGTCGGTGTTCAAGTCCCTGCTGCCCGTCCGGCCCGAGGAGCGCGACGGCGTCGCCGCCGAGGTGACCGCGCTGTTCAAGGAACTCACCGCGCGGGACGTCGTCATTCGGGGGACCTACGACGTGTCCGGCCTGCGGGCGGACGCCGACCTGATGCTCTGGACCCACGCACCCTCGGCCGACATGCTCCAGGACGCCTACCGGGCCTTCCGCCGGACTAGCCTCGGCCAGCGGCTCGGCCCCGTATGGTCGCAGCTGGCCGTGCACCGTCCCGCCGAGTTCAACAAGAGCCACATCCCCGCGTTCCTCGCCGACGAGGCCGCCCGCGCGTGGGTGTGCGTGTACCCGTTCGTCCGGTCCTACGAGTGGTACCTGCTGCCGGACGAGGAACGCCGCGCGCTCCTGGCCGAGCACGGCCGCATGGGACGCGGATACCCCGACGTGCGCGCCAACACCGTGCCCAGCTTCGCGCTCGGCGACTACGAGTGGATGCTCGCCTTCGAGTCCGACGACCTGCACCGCATCGTCGATCTGATGCGTGACCTGCGCGCGTCGGGGGCGCGGCGGCACGTCCGCGAGGAGGTGCCCTTCTACACCGGACGCCGCAGGTCGATCGCGGAGCTCATCGAGTGAGACCGTGGCCGCTCGTCCTCCCGGGTGCGGGAGGACGAGCGGACGCCGGATCAGACCGTGCGGCGGTAGAGCTCGGCGACCATGAACGCCAGATCGAGGGACTGACCGCGGTTGAGCCGGGGGTCGCAGGCCGTCTCGTACCGCTGGTGGAGGTCGCCCTCGACGATCTCGTGGCCGCCGCCCACGCACTCGGTGACGTCGTCGCCGGTGAACTCGATGTGGATGCCGCCCGGGTGGGTGCCCAGGGCGCGGTGGACCTCGAAGAAGCCGGTGACCTCGTCCAGGACGTCGTCGAAGCGGCGTGTCTTGTGCCCGCTGGGAGCCTCGAAGGTGTTGCCGTGCATCGGGTCGCAGATCCAGGCGACCGGCGCGCCCCCGCGCTCGACCTTCTCGATCAGCGGCGGCAGCGCCTCGCGGATCTTCCCGGCGCCCATACGGGTGATGAAGGTCAGCCGTCCGGGCTCGTGCTCGGGGTTGAGCTTCTCGACCAGGGCCAGCGCGTCGTCGGCGGACGTGGTGGGCCCGAGCTTCACGCCGATCGGGTTGCGGATCTGCCGCAGGAACTCCACGTGGGCGCCGTCCAGCTGGCGGGTCCGCTCGCCCAGCCACAAGAAGTGGGCGGAGACGTCGTAGGGGAGCCCGCTGCGGCTGTCGGTGCGGGTCAGGGCCCGCTCGTATTCGAGGAGGAGGGCCTCGTGGCTGGAGTAGAACTCCACGCCGTGGAACTCGTCGGGGTTGGCGCCGCAGGCCTTCATGAAGGTCAGGGCGCGGTCGATCTCCCCGGCCAGGCGCTCGTAGCGCTGCCCGGCGGGGCTGTTGGCCACGAAGTCCTGGTTCCAGGCGTGCACCTGGCGCAGGTCGGCGTAGCCGCCCTTGGTGAAGGCGCGGCAGAGGTTCAGGGTGACCGCGGAGCAGTGGTAGGCCTGGAGCAGCCGCCACGGATCGTTCCGACGCGAGTCGGGGGTGAAGTCGAAACCGTTGACCGCGTCCCCCCGGTAGGCGGGCAGTTCAAGGCCGTCGCGCGCCTCCATCGACTTGGAGCGGGGCTTGGCGAACTGCCCCGCCATCCGGCCGATCTTGACCACCGGGACGCTGGCCGCGTAGGTGAGCACGACCGCCATCTGGAGGAGGGTCTTGAGCTTGTTGCGGACCGCGTCGGCCGTCGAGCCGTCGAAGGTCTCGGCGCAGTCGCCGCCCTGAAGGACGAACGCCTCACCGAGGGCCACGGCGGCCAGCCGCTCCTTGAGCTGGTCGCACTCACCGGCGAAGACCAGCGGGGGCTGCTTGGCGAGCGCGCCGGCGACGGCCTCGACCTCGGCCGGGTCGTCCCACTCGGGTTGCTGCAACGCGGGGAGGGCGCGCCAGGCGTCCAGCTCCCCCGAGACGTTAGGTGTGCTCACAGAGGTCAAGGTTATGGCACTTCCGGCGTACCGGCATGAGACCGAACGGCGTTCGATCTCATGCCGCGACCCGGGAGCCCGTCGACTGCGGCTCCGACAGCGCCCGGCGCCCGGACAGATCGGCCTCGTTGGCCATCTGCCGCAGGCGGCGCAGGGAACGGTCGGTGATCTGCCGGACGCGGTTGTGGCTCAGCCCGTACCTGGCCCCGATCTGGGCGTACGACAGCGGCTGGCCGCTGTCCATGCCGAACCGGGCACGCAGGATGGCCGACTCCCGCTCCGGAAGGCGATCGAGCAGCCGGGCCAGGCCCTCGACGTCGTCCAGCGCGAGAATCTCGGCCTCGGGAGTGATCGCCTCGGGGTCTTCCAGTAGGTCGCCCATGGGGGTCTCACCGGCGTCGTCCACGGTGGCGTCCAGGCTCGCGGGGTCGCGCCGCCAGCGCATCAGCTCCGAAACGTGCTCGGGCTCGGCGCCCAGCGCCTGGGCCAGCTCGTCCTTGGTGGGCTCGCGGCCGAAATCGCGGCTGAGCTGCCGCTCGGCCCGGCGCAGACGCGAGAGCTCCTCCTCCACATGGACGGGCAACCGGATCGTCCGGGCGGTGTGACTGAGGCCACGCCCGATCGCCTGCCGGATCCACCACGTAGCGTAGGTGGAGAACTTGTAACCGCGCTGGTAGTCGAACTTCTCGACGGCGCGCATCAACCCGAGGTTGCCCTCCTGGATGAGGTCGATGAGCGGCAGAGAGTCGGTGGGGTATTTGCGGGCGATCGAGACCACGAGGCGCAGGTTCGCCTCGACGAAGCGCTGTTTGGCGCTCAGCCCGGCCTCGACCAGCTCGCTCAGCTCCTCCAGGGACGCGCCTTCGGGCGGCGTGCCCTGCTCCAGAAGCTGTTCGGCGTACAGGCCCCCCTCGATCGCCTTGGCCAGATCGACCTCTTCCACCGCGTCGAGCAGCGGCGTGCGGCCGATCCGATCGAGGTACGCCCCGACGAGGTCCTTGTCGGGGGTGTCGATCCTTTCGCCCTTGGTACGGGTTGCAGCCATCCTGACCCTTCTCCGGTGCGATTCCCTAGTGGGACAACGAGAATCACGGTGCTGTGATTCCCAACTGGGGAATACTGCGAGGCGGTTCGCCGCTCCTAACGTTCTGATACCCCGATTGAGGAGAAGACGACATGGCGACGGTCACACTGACCGCGGACAACTTCGACGAGGTCGCCCAGGGCGACGGGATCGTGCTGGTCGACTTCTGGGCCGCCTGGTGCGGACCCTGCCGCCGGTTCGCGCCCATCTTCGAGAAGGCGGCCGACAAGCACCAGGACATCGTGTTCGGCAAGATCGACACCGAGGCCCAGCCGGAGCTGTCCGAGCGATTCGGGATCTCCTCGATCCCCACGCTCATGGCGATCCGCGAGGGCGTCATCGTCTTCGCCGAGCCGGGCGCCCTCCCGGACTCCGTCCTGGAGAACGTGATCGAACAGGTGCGCGACCTCGACATGGACGACGTCCGCCGCCGCCTGAAGTCCTGACCGACCGCTAACGACCCCAGCGGGGTCGTCAGCTCGCGTCCTCCTCACCTCCGCAGGCGGGCGTCCAGCCAAACACACACCTGGACGCCCGCTAGGCGTGGGAACGCACCGACCCGCCCGCAAGCTCGAGCGCGTGTGACCCTCGCAACACCACCGGCCGGTCGCCAGGCCGCCCCAAACACAGCGCCCACGCAAATTGGTGCCGCCCTGCCCAGCATCCCCCGGCCCTGGCCTCGTCCTAGGGCAGACGCCGCTCCCGGGCCTGGCGTCGCTCTGGGCCTGGCGTCGTCCCGTCCTGGCCTCGCTTCGGGCGCTGGCGCCGCCCTGGGCCCGGCGCCGCCCGGGCTGGCGTCGTCCCGGGTCAGGCGTGGCCCAGACGTCGCCCCCGGCGCCGGCATCGCTGCGCTCTTGGCGTCGCCCTGGCCCGGCGTCGCCACGGGCCGCCGTGACTCCAGCGCGATCAAGGCGATCCGCCGCGATTCTCGGGTGGAAGTCTCACTGCCGAACGAGATCTGGGCCAGCCGTCCCCGAAGCAGATGCCTACGCCGCGGGTCGTCGGGACCCGCCGGACAATGGTTCGCGCGGTGACGGATGCATCGCCCGCCGTGGCGCTTGTGGCGAACTCGGGGACTGGACGTCGTGAGGCGACGTCGCTGCCCGATGGTGGCGTGGTGACGGTGAGGGATGCTCGATGATGGACGGATGCTGGCTGATGTCGTCGACTACCTGGTGTGTCCCGTATGTGGGGCTGACCTTGAACTCCAGGCGAGCGCCTTGCGCTGCGCGGACGGGCACACCTTCGACGTCGCTCGCCAGGGCTATGCCAATCTCCTCCCCGGGAACGCGCGTGCGGGGACGGCAGACACCCAGGACATGGTGCGCGCTCGCGACACGTTTCTGAGCGCGGGGCACTTCACCGCACCCGCGAAGCTCCTTGCGGAACGCGCGGTCTCCGCTATGGGGAGCGCAGGCTGTGTCTTGGACGCTGGCGCTGGGACGGGGTACTACCTCTCGGGTGTTCTGGACCGGGTCCCCGGGGCGGTCGGTCTGGCCATGGACATCTCCAAGCACGCGGCGCGACGAGCCGCTCGGGCGCATCCGCGTGCAGGCGCCGTGGTGGCCGACCTCTGGCGTCCTCTCCCGGTGCGTACGGGGGCGGTGGACGCGATCGTCAACGTCTTCGCACCGCGCAACGCTCCCGAATTCCACCGGGTGCTGGGACGCGGCGGAGCGCTCCTGACGCTCACACCGTCCGTCCGGCACCTGGGACCGCTGGTAGAAGCCCTCGGCCTGATCTCGGTCGACGAGCACAAGGACGACCGCCTCGAAGCGAGCCTTGCCGGGCACTTCGCTCTGGAGTCTCGCGAGGGCCTGGACGTCGAGGTCGCCCTCGACCACGCCGAAGCCGCCACGTTGGTCGGCATGGGCCCCAGCGCGCACCACATCCCGCCAGACGAACTCCGCCGACGAATAGAGCCTCTGGCCGAGCCCTTGACGGTGCCCTTGTCATTCGTGCTCTCGACCTTTCGCCGCCTGGACTAGCACCAAGCAGCGCTGCCGCCACGCCCGGGGGAGGTCAGACGAGGCGTTGGGGCTGCCGCTGGCGGTGGTCCGTCGACTGGGCCGGTGGGGTGGGGCAGGACGTGTTCGTGGGCGGGCGACGGGTGAGGTCGAGCGTCACCTGGGGGACGTCCCCGGGCTGGACGAGGGTCTCGATGCCCAGGGTCCCGTCCGGTGTTGCCGCAGAGACGCCGACGGAACGGACGGCGGCGCTGAGCAGCACGCGTTGCAGGGCCTGACCGGCGCGGAGCCAATCGGCGGGGGAGTCCCCCCGAACCGTGAGAACTGCCTTGGTGGCGCCTTCACCAGGGAGGCGATGCAGCGTCGCCCCTTCAAGGCGGGCTGCGCCCGCGAGTTCGTTGAGGACCGGTAGTGGCACAGGTGCGCCGTGCGTACGGTCGCGCATACGGGACGGGCTGAGCGTGGCAGCGTAGAGAAGCCTCTCCGAACGCGTCACGCGATGCCTGCCCGCGAGGCGAACGGTCGCCAGGAGCGTCGGGCGCTCAGGATCGGGCAGCAATCGCACGACCGCCGCGCACCCGAGCTGCGCCGCCGCCAAACGCAGGTTGATCAGGACCGCGCCGCAACTTCGGTGGACGTCGCGTCCCCGCGGATCGTGCGCCGGTCGGAACCGCGCCGGATCGGCACGGACCTCGATCAGGTCCGGTAGTACCTTCAGCCGCCACGCGTGGACGTCGTGTGCAGTCGGGCCCATGGTCGCCGCGACGACCAGACGCTCGGGAGAGTGACGAACAGTGGCGGATGCGCTCATGCGGGGTCCTCCTGACTCGACCCGAAGCCGACACGGGGCGACGACGCCGCTTCGAAACCTGGGCGAAGAGCCGCCCTCAGGCGATGCGGTCGACCGAACCGTACCTCAATGTGAACTCCAGCACATAATGCGTGACCTGGGATGATTTGCTGTGCCAAAGATGCGAAAGCCTTCTATCGAGTCTTGAGTGACTGGCGCGATTTGACGCTCCCCTTGGGGGGCTCGTAGAGTTTTCAGTGCCTCACGGGGATGACGGGACGCCGACAGGCGGACGGCCTCTGAGGATCCAGCCGGAAAACGGGTTCGAGCTTCGCTCGGACTGCTGTACGATGGCTAAGTCAGCCCGAGACGGGACGCAGGACGCCGCAAGGTGGCCGGCCCGGAGGGCACTCCCTGCAAGTCGATCTAGGCGGCCTCTGGCACGCCGACATTGATGTGCGGGTTCAGGCGAGTCCAGCCGTCAAAAGATCTTCACCGGATCTACTTGACAGCGAAGATTCGCCCGGTAAGGTAGAAGGGTTGCCCCGGAGCCAGCCTCGCGAAAGTGAGTGTGGGCGCGGTGGGTGTCCGTTTCTTGAGAACTCAACAGCGTGTTAAAAGCCAGTGCCTTTATAGGCCAGGGCCTTCTTTGTGAGGGTCTTGGTCGCCCCGTGGCCACTGTTTCTCGTTGCGAGGGATGGTGGTGGGGATTTCTTTGAGGCAAGCAGCCCCTCTGTTGGAGGGGTTTGTATTGTCAGGATGTTTCACTCATAGGGTTTGGCGGGTTCCGGGTTCGCCCCCGGAGCTTGTCGTTTGGACCTTAATGGAGAGTTTGATCCTGGCTCAGGACGAACGCTGGCGGCGTGCTTAACACATGCAAGTCGAGCGGAAAGGCCCCTTCGGGGGTACTCGAGCGGCGAACGGGTGAGTAACACGTGAGCAACCTGCCCCTGACTCTGGGATAAGCCTGGGAAACTGGGTCTAATACCGGATATAACCACTGATCGCATGGTTTGGTGGTGGAAAGTTTTTCGGTTGGGGATGGGCTCGCGGCCTATCAGCTTGTTGGTGGGGTGATGGCCTACCAAGGCGACGACGGGTAACCGGCCTGAGAGGGCGACCGGTCACACTGGGACTGAGACACGGCCCAGACTCCTACGGGAGGCAGCAGTGGGGAATATTGCGCAATGGGCGGAAGCCTGACGCAGCGACGCCGCGTGGGGGATGACGGCCTTCGGGTTGTAAACCTCTTTCAGCAGGGACGAAGCTAACGTGACGGTACCTGCAGAAGAAGCGCCGGCTAACTACGTGCCAGCAGCCGCGGTAATACGTAGGGCGCAAGCGTTGTCCGGAATTATTGGGCGTAAAGAGCTCGTAGGCGGTTTGTTGCGTCCGTCGTGAAAGCCCACGGCTTAACTGTGGGTCTGCGGTGGATACGGGCAGACTAGAGGCAGGTAGGGGAGCATGGAATTCCCGGTGTAGCGGTGAAATGCGCAGATATCGGGAGGAACACCGGTGGCGAAGGCGGTGCTCTGGGCCTGTACTGACGCTGAGGAGCGAAAGCGTGGGGAGCGAACAGGATTAGATACCCTGGTAGTCCACGCCGTAAACGTTGGGCGCTAGGTGTGGGGTTCTTCCACGGATTCCGCGCCGTAGCTAACGCATTAAGCGCCCCGCCTGGGGAGTACGGCCGCAAGGCTAAAACTCAAAGGAATTGACGGGGGCCCGCACAAGCGGCGGAGCATGTTGCTTAATTCGACGCAACGCGAAGAACCTTACCAAGGCTTGACATCGCCGGAAAACCATCAGAGATGGTGGGTCCTTTTTGGGCCGGTGACAGGTGGTGCATGGCTGTCGTCAGCTCGTGTCGTGAGATGTTGGGTTAAGTCCCGCAACGAGCGCAACCCTCGTTCCATGTTGCCAGCACGTTATGGTGGGGACTCATGGGAGACCGCCGGGGTCAACTCGGAGGAAGGTGGGGATGACGTCAAGTCATCATGCCCCTTATGTCTTGGGCTGCAAACATGCTACAATGGCCGGTACAGAGGGCTGCGATACCGTAAGGTGGAGCGAATCCCTTAAAGCCGGTCTCAGTTCGGATTGGGGTCTGCAACTCGACCCCATGAAGTCGGAGTCGCTAGTAATCGCAGATCAGCAACGCTGCGGTGAATACGTTCCCGGGCCTTGTACACACCGCCCGTCACGTCACGAAAGTCGGCAACACCCGAAGCCCGTGGCCCAACCACTTGTGGGGGGAGCGGTCGAAGGTGGGGCCGGCGATTGGGACGAAGTCGTAACAAGGTAGCCGTACCGGAAGGTGCGGCTGGATCACCTCCTTTCTAAGGAGCACTAACTGGCTCGTACGCCTCCCTGGAGGGTTCGAGTCGGTGGCTGTCTTCGGTAGCGAATGTCTGCCGGGCAGCTGCTCATAGATGTGGAGCACTGGCTACTCAGCAAGTCTTCCTGTGTGACTTGGCTAGTACCGCCCCTCTTTTGGGGAGTGGGAACGGCAAGCTTGGGCGGGAGGCTGGTTGGACACGCTGTTGGGTCCTGAGGAAACGGACCCTTCAGCCCCAGATCATCACCTTGTGGGTGGTGGGTTGGGGCTGGGTTTTTTCTTCTGGATTGCGGGACCAGATTCTTGCTTCTTGGTTGGGGTGAGGTTTGGTGGGCCTGCTTGTTTTTTGAGAACTACACAGTGGACGCGAGCATCTCTGATAGAGCTCTGGACTCTCTTTTTTGGGGGTTTGGGGTTCTCTCTGCGATTTGTTTGATCGTTTTGTGTGTTCAAGTTTTTAAGGGCATACGGTGGATGCCTTGGCATCAGGAGCCGATGAAGGACGTGGGAGCCTGCGATATGCCTCGGGGAGTCGGCAACCAGACTTTGATCCGGGGATTTCCGAATGGGGAAACCTGGCACTCGTCATGGGGTGTCGCCGCCGTCTGAATGTATAGGGCGGTTGGTGGGAACGCGGGGAAGTGAAACATCTCAGTACCCGCAGGAAGAGAAAACAATTGTGATTCCGTGAGTAGTGGTGAGCGAAAGCGGAGGAGCCTAAACCGTGCGCGTGTGATACCTGGTAGGGGTTGCGTGTGCGGGGTTGTGGGACCACCTGGCTAGATCTACCAGTCTGGCAGGAAGTTATAAAGTGACGTGATAGTTGAACGGCTTGGGATGGCCGACCGTAGACGGTGAGAGTCCGGTAGACGAAATTGCGTTGCCTTTCTGGTGTGTTCCCGAGTAGCACGGGGCCCGTGAAATCCCGTGTGAATCTGCCACGACCACGTGGTAAGGCTGAATACTTCCTGATGACCGATAGCGGACCAGTACCGTGAGGGAAAGGTGAAAAGTGCCCCGGTGAGGGGTCGTGAAATAGTACCTGAAACCGTGTGCCTACAAGCCGTCAGAGCCTCCTACAAGGACACTTGTGTTTTTGTTTGGTGATGGCGTGCCTTTTGAAGAATGAGCCTGCGAGTTATGGTGTGTGGCGAGGTTAACCGGTGTCGGGTAGCCGTAGCGAAAGCGAGTCTGAATAGGGCGTTTTAGTCGCATGCTGTAGACCCGAAGCGGGGTGATCTAGCCATGGGCAGGGTGAAGCGCCGGTAAGACGGTGTGGAGGCCCGAACCCACCAGGGTTGAAAACCTGGGGGATGACCTGTGGTTAGGGGTGAAAGGCCAATCAAACTCCGTGATAGCTGGTTCTCCCCGAAATGCATTTAGGTGCAGCGTTGCGTGTTTCTTGCCGGAGGTAGAGCTACTGGATGGCTAATGGGCCCTACAAGGTTACTGACGTCAGCCAAACTCCGAATGCCGGTAAGTGAGAGCGTGGCAGTGAGACTGCGGGGGATAAGCTTCGTAGTCGAGAGGGAAACAGCCCAGATCATCGGCTAAGGCCCCTAAGCGTGTGCTAAGTGGTAAAGGATGTGGAGTTGCCGTGACAACCAGGAGGTTGGCTTAGAAGCAGCCATCCTTGAAAGAGTGCGTAATAGCTCACTGGTCAAGTGATTCCGCGCCGACAATGTAGCGGGGCTCAAGCACACCGCCGAAGCCGTGGCACTCCAACTTGTTGGGGTGGGTAGGGGAGCGTCCTGCAGCCGGTGAAGCCGCCGAGTGATCGAGTGGTGGAGGCTGTGGGAGTGAGAATGCAGGCATGAGTAGCGAATCACACGTGAGAAACGTGTGCGCCGGATGACCAAGGGTTCCTGGGGCAGGCTAATCCGCCCAGGGTAAGTCGGGACCTAAGGCGAGGCCGACAGGCGTAGTCGATGGACAACGGGTTGATATTCCCGTACCCGCTGGTATGCGCCAACGCTGAACCCTCTGATGCTAACCACCCGATCTCTGCTGTGGGTCTTCGGACCTGTGGTGGGGGGAGCGTGGGGCCCGAGGGGGTAGTAGGTGAGCGATGGGGTGACGCAGGAGGGTAGCTCAGCCCAGGCGATGGTTGTCCTGGGGTAAGCCTGTAGCCCGGTGTGTAGGTAAATCCGCACACCGTTAAGGGTGAGAGGTGATGCCGAGCCGTTTTAGGTGAAGTGAGTGATCCCATGCTGCCGAGAAAAGCCTCTAGTGAGTGTACCGGCGGCCCGTACCCCAAACCGACTCAGGTGGTCAGGTAGAGAATACCAAGGCGATCGGGTGAACTGTGGTTAAGGAACTCGGCAAATTGCCCCCGTAACTTTGGGAGAAGGGGGACCACGCCCGGTGAGCACCCTTGCGGTGGGAGCTGGGTGGGGTCGCAGAGGCCAGGGGGAAGCGACTGTTTACTAAAAACACAGGTCCGTGCGAAGTCGTAAGACGCGGTATACGGACTGACGCCTGCCCGGTGCCGGAACGTTAAGAGGACCGGTTAGACCCGTAAGGGTCGAGGCTGAGAATCTAAGCGCCGGTAAACGGCGGTGGTAACTATAACCATCCTAAGGTAGCGAAATTCCTTGTCGGGTAAGTTCCGACCTGCACGAATGGCGTAACGACTTCCCCGCTGTCTCAACCACAGGCCCGGCGAAATTGCAGTACGAGTAAAGATGCTCGTTTCGCGCAGCAGGACGGAAAGACCCCGGGACCTTCACTATAGCTTGGCATTGGCGTTTGGAGCGTCTTGTGTAGGATAGGTGGGAGACTGTGAAACTCAGACGCCAGTTTGGGTGGAGTCGTTGGTGAAATACCACTCTGGTCGTTTTGAGCGTCTAACCCGCACCCGTGGATCCGGGTGGGGGACAGTGCCTGGTGGGTAGTTTAACTGGGGCGGTTGCCTCCCAAAGAGTAACGGAGGCGCCCAAAGGTTCCCTCAGCCTGGTTGGCAATCAGGTGGCGAGTGCAAGGGCACAAGGGAGCTTGACTGTGAGACCGACAGGTCGAGCAGGTGCGAAAGCAGGGCCTAGTGATCCGGCACCGGCGTGTGGAAGCGGTGTCGCTCAACGGCTAAAAGGTACCCCGGGGATAACAGGCTGATCTTCCCCAAGAGTCCATATCGACGGGATGGTTTGGCACCTCGATGTCGGCTCGTCGCATCCTGGGGCTGGAGTAGGTCCCAAGGGTTGGGCTGTTCGCCCATTAAAGCGGCACGCGAGCTGGGTTTAGAACGTCGCGAGACAGTTCGGTCCCTATCCGCTGCGCGCGTAGGAGAATTGAGAGGGTCTGTCCCTAGTACGAGAGGACCGGGACGGACGAACCTCTGGTGTGCCAGTTGTCCCGCCAGGGGCACGGCTGGTTGGCTACGTTCGGTCGGGATAACCGCTGAAAGCATCTAAGCGGGAAGCCTTCCTCAAGATGAGTTCTCCCACCCCTTTGTGGGTGTAAGGCCCCCAAGAGACGATTGGGTTGATAGGCCAGAAATGGAAGCGCCGTGAGGTGTGGAGTTGACTGGTACTAATAGGCCGAGTGGCTTGAACACACTGAACGTTCAAACCAATCGCAGAGTGTGTGTCCTGATTTTGAGCGTGTTCGCGTCCCTGTGTGGTTCCCAGAAAACAAACGGGAACCGTGAATTTGATAATTAGATATGTCTGAGCCTTGCGCTTGGACGACAAGCTTCCAACACGTCACCGCTTTGGTGTGTGGGTGTTGGGTTGGTCGTTCGGTGGTTTTGGCGAGGGGGAAACACCCGGTCCCATCCCGAACCCGGAAGTTAAGCCCTTCAGCGCCGATGGTACTGCACGGGAGACTGTGTGGGAGAGTAGGACACCGCCGGACTCATATTGCAGAAAGGCCCCGCCGTCACGGCGGGGCCTTTCTCATTTTAATGATCTTTTGGGAAGAGCTAAGGCTCAGTTGAAATCGAAGTTCAGCGCCTCGTCGCCTTCGGCTGCCTGCTTGTTGACGGCCACGCAAGGGAGCGCAGGCCAAGAAGATCAACGGCGAGGACATGGACGCGACAAGTTCCTCATCCGCCGCGCCACGGTCGAGCGCATCGGCTGACCAGTTGCCCATGCGGGGCGGCGTCGCCGGGAACTGACCTTGCCTGGATTCCCTCGACACCGACGCCAGGCGCTCACCCCGGCCGAGTTGGCGCGTGAGTGAGCGGCTGGAGGCCTCGACCGCCAGTCGCTGGCCGAGGAGCGGCGTGACTGACTGGCCATCGAGATGCTCAAGGATGTGTTGCGGCGGCGTGGTGCAGGGTGCGCAGGTGCGACGGGGGCGTTGCTGACGCTGTTTGTTGGCCCGAGGAGCGGCCAGTTGACTAGCCGTCGAGATGGTCGAGGGCGGGCTGGCTCGAGGCGGTGCAGGGTGCGCGGGCGGTGTCCAGGTGCGGCCCGGGGCTGGTGGGTGTGGCGTGTGCCGGTTGGGGACGTCGCTGACGGCGCTTCTTGGCCGAGGCGCGGCCGCCTGGCTGACTGCCGGGATGCTCATGGGCGCGTCAGGTGGGGCGATGCAGGATGCGCGGGTGGCGTCTGCGCACGGTGGGGGCTGGCTGGGGTGGCGTGCCATGCAGGGTGGGGACGCCGGTTGTTGGCTTAGGAGTGGCTGTGTGGCTGGCTGTCGGGGTGCTAAGGGCGCGTTGGTTTGGGGTGCGTCTGCGGGTGGCGCTTGCGGGCAGGGTGAGGGTGTCTGTGTGTGGCGGGGTGGGGGCGGTTCGACTGGGGGTGGGGGGTGGCACCGACTTTGGTCGGTGTCGGGGAGAAGGGGGGCGTGGCTAGCCTTTGGGGGGTGAAGGGCGAGGTCAGCTGTGGTGGGCGGGTGGGAGCTGGGGCTCGGGGTGTCTCGGTGGCCGGGATGGTCGTGGGGGTCGGTGCCCTGGTCGTGTTGACGGTCGGGGGGCGGTATCTGGCCGATGGGGCGTCGCGGGTACTGGTCCTTGATGTCGTGGTGGGTGTGGTGGGTTGCGCGTTGCTGCCTGTCCTGACGCGGCGGCCGGTCGGGGTGGCGTTGCTGCTGGCGGTTCTGGCGATGGTGTCGCCTGCCGCTACGCCGCTGGCGACGTTGGGCGCGTTGCTGGTGGCTCAGCGGCGCGATTTTCGGGTGGCCGTCGGGGTGTCGGTGATCGGGGCCGCGGCCCATGTGGTGCAGGGGTTGTGGCGTCCGAACGATGGGATCTCCCTGGGGTGGTGGCTTGTCCTGATCGCGGTCGGATATGGGGCGCTGATCGGGTGGGGAGCGCAGACCCAGGCGCGGCGGGCGCTTCTGGTGTCGTTGCGGGAGCGGGCGCGGCGGGCCGAGGCGGAGCAGGGGCGCCGGGTGGCCGAAGCGCGCATCCTGGAGCGGACGCGGATCGCCCGGGAGATGCATGACGTCCTGGCGCACCGGCTGTCGCTGCTGGCCACGTATGCGGGGGCGCTGGAGTACCGTCCCGACGCTCCGCCCGAGAAGCTGGCGCATGCGGCGGGTGTCGTCCGGGCGGGGGTACATCAGGCGCTCGACGAGCTGCGCGAGGTGATCTGCGTGCTGCGCGAGGACGACGAAGCTGTTGAGGGGCGGCCGCAGCCCGTGCTGGCGGATCTGCCTCGGCTGGTCGAGGAGTCGCGGGACGCCGGGACGCGTGTCCGGCTCGATGACCGTGTTGTCCAGCCGTCTGCTCTTCCGCCCGTGGCGGGGCGTACGGCCTATCGGGTCGTCCAGGAGGGGCTGACGAATGCTCGCAAGCATGCGGCGGGGCGTCCCGTGCGGGTGCTGCTGGAGGGGCGGCCTGGGGAACGGCTTGTGATCGTCATCAGCAACCCGCTGTCGGAGGGCCGGGCCTTGGCGCCGGGCGCCGGCACCGGTCTGGTCGGGCTGACCGAGCGGGTGCAGCTGGCCGGGGGACGGCTCGACCACGAGGTGTCCGGCGGCGAGTTCCGCCTGCGTGCCTGGCTACCATGGCCCGCGTGAGCCCTCCGCTGCGCGTCCTCATCGTGGACGACGACGCCCTGGTGCGGGCGGGGCTGGCGCTGATGCTCGACGGGACGCACGGCATCACGGTCGTGGGTGAGGCGGCCGACGGTGACCAGGTGCCCGCGGCCGCCGACGCGCACGCGCCGGACGTCGTGCTCATGGATCTGCGGATGCCTCGGGTGGACGGTATCGCCGCCACCCGGGCGCTGCGCCGCAGGCCCGACCCGCCCGAGGTGGTGGTGCTGACCACGTTCGACTCCGACGAGAACATCCTGCTGGCGCTGCGCGCGGGCGCCGGGGGGTTCCTGCTCAAGGACACGCCGCCGGGGGAGATCGTCCATGCCATCACCCAGGTCGCGGCGGGCGAGCCGATCCTGTCGCCGCGGGTCACCCGGAGGTTGATGGACCGCGCGGCCGTCCAGGCGGACGCCTACCAGAAGGCTCGTGCGGCGCTGGCGACGCTCAGCCCCCGGGAGAGCGACGTCGTCCTGGCGGTGGCCAAGGGGCGAGCGAACGCCGAGATCGCCGCGGAGCTCTACATGACCGTCGCGACGGTCAAGGCCCATGTCTCCCACATTCTGACCAAGCTCGACCTCGACAACCGCACCCAGATCGCGCTTCTCGCGCACGACGCCGACCTGGTCTAACCTCTGACGCCGTAGCTCACGTAGAGCACGCCGTTGCCGAAGCGCCGCTCGTCCAGCAGTTCGAGGTCGGCGCGGACGCCGTCCGGGAAGAACGGATGGCCGCCGCCGACGATCGCCGGGCCGAGGTAGAGCCGGTACTCGTCGACCAGCCCGGCGCGGATCGCCTGCGCGGCCAGGACGGGGCCCGCGACGGCGATGTCGAGGTCGGATCCGGCCTTCAGCCGGCGGACCGCCTCGGGGTCGAACGCCGGCTCGATCCGGGTCCGCTCGCTCGCGGCCTCGGTCAGCGTGGTCGAGTAGACGATCTTGTCGGTGGACTGCCAGGTCCGCGCGAACGCGTGGGCGAACGGCGGGTTGGCGGGGTCCTGGTGCGCGGTCTCCCAGTAGACCATCGTCTCGTACATGCGGCGGCCGTAGAGGTGCGTGCCGATCTCTTTCATCTGCTCGTTGACGAACTCGTGGGTCTCCCGTTCGGGGGCGCCCCAGCCGAAGTCGCCGTCCCGGTCGCGCACGAAGCCGTCGAGTGAGGTGATCATCGAGTAGATCAGCTTGCCCATGGGTGGTCCCCTCAGTTGTAGTAGCGGCGGACGCTGGAGCCGATCCTGGACACGTCCGTGCCGTAGATGTGCAGGGTGATGGCGTTGACGGACGTCCGGTTGACGACCTTGTGGATGTCGCCCGGCGGGGCGAACCCGCTGACGTCGCCGGGGTGGTTGTCGTTCTCGCCGATCGGGTTCAGGTCCTCGTCGTACACGATCTCGTGCTCGACGCCCTGCAGCCCGCCGAAGACACACCAGGTGGTGTGGTCGTGGATGCGGGTGCCCTGCCCCGGCCGCCAGACCACGGCCAGGACGGAGAAGGAGGAGTCGGGCTCGATGTGGAGCACGTGGCCGCGTGCCCGGTCCGGGTCCCCGAGGCGTTGCTCGGGGGTGAGGATGGCGGGCGTGGGCAGGCATCGGCGGAGCCGGTCGGCGACGAGCCCGGCGGTGGCGGGCCAGTCGGCGCGGACGCCGACGGCCTCGCGCACCCCCTCGATGAGCTGCTCCAGTGCCGGGTGGCGGGCGAGCGTGGCGGTCATGTCTTCTCCTTTCGCCTGCCTCCAGGCTGCCGGGAAGGCGGTTCGCCGGTAAGGTCCGATCGCATGGCGGTCGAGTGGACCGGTTCGGATCCCGAGTTGTCGCTGCGGCTCGACCGCACGCTCGGCGAGCCGCTGCGCGTCCAGCTCGAAGGCGCGTTGCGCCGGGCGATCCAGTCGGGACGGCTGGAGGCGGGGGAGCGGATCCCGTCCACCCGTCGGCTGGCCGCCGAGCTGGGCGTCTCGCGCGGGCTGGTCGTCGACTGCTACGCGCAGCTGGAGTCCGAGGGGTATCTGAGCAGCAGGCCCGGTTCGGTGACGCGGGTGGCCGAGGGGGCCCGGAGTACGCCCGTCGCCCGGCGGCCGGAGATCGCGCCGCTGCTGGCGCCGCTCCCGCCGGGCGGGGTCGATTTCCGGCCGATCCAGCCCGACCTCTCGTCGTTCCCGCGCCGCGACTGGCTGTGGGCGCTGGGCGAGGCCGGACGCCGGGCGCCCGGCTCCGCGTTCGGCTACGGCGAGGCGCAGGGGAGCGGCAGGCTGCGGGAGGTGCTCGCGTCCTATCTGCGCCGGGTGCGCGGGGCGGTCGCGGAGCCGGAGCTGATGGTGATCAGCGGGGGCTTCGCGCAGGGGCTCGCGCTGGTGCTGGACGCCTTGGCGGCGCGGGGCGTCCGTCGCGTCGCGGTCGAGGAGCCCGGTCCGGCCTACCGCGACGTCGTCACGCATCGGGCGGGGGTCGAGGCGGTGCCCGTCCCGGTCGACGAGGGCGGCATCGACGTCGGCGCGCTCGCCGCGACCGGCGCGGGGGCCGTGCTCCTGACCCCGGCCCACCAGTCGCCGACCGGCGTGGTGCTGACCCCCGAGCGGCGCCACGCCGTGCTGGCCTGGGCCCGCGAGCGGGACGGGCTGGTCATCGAGGACGACTACGACGCCGAGTTCCGCTATGACCGCGAACCCGTGGGCACGCTCCAGGGCCTGGCGCCCGATCGGGTCGTCCTGCTGGGCACGGTGAGCAAGTCCCTGGCGCCCGGGTTGCGGCTGGGCTGGGTCCTCAGCCCGCCGGGGCTCGTCGCGGCCGTCGGCAACGGCAAGCGGTACGCCGACCGGGGGTCGCCGGCCCTCGACCAGCTGGCGCTCGCCACGCTGCTGGAGTCGGGACGCTTCGACCGGCATCTGCGCCGGATGCGCAAGGTCTACGGTGCCCGCCGGGCCGTCCTGCGGGAGGCGCTGCACCAGCGGGCGCCGCGGGTGCGGGTCGGTGGGCTGGCCGCCGGACTGCACGCCGTGGCCCACCTTCCCGGCGACCTCGACGAGGAACGGGTCGTCCGCGAGGCGATGGCCCGCTCGGTCGGCCTGCACGGCATGAGCCACTACCGGATCGACGGGGCGACGCGTCCGCCGGCGCTCGTGCTGGGCTTCGGTCACCTCACCGAGGGTGCCATCGGCCGCGGCGTCGCCTCGATCGCCGACCTGCTCGCCTGACCCGCCTCCGCGCGGCGCCCGCGTTGGGCGCGGGCGCCTTCGCCTGGTCAGAAGGGTGTCAGGGCGATCTCGGCGGAGGTGGGGGCGGCGTCGTGGACGAGCGACTCGAAGCCGCCCACGTCGTCGAAGGCGAAGCCGAAGGCCCTGCCGTCGGTCATGTTCGCGTGGATGACGCGCGAGTAGTGGTCGGTGACGTCCTGCTTGTAGAAGTCGGCGGCGTCGTAGGTGGGCTGGGTGTGCAGGTGGCCGAGCGTGGAGCGATGCAGGCCCGCGCAGAGCGTGCGGGCGATGGGGCCGACGACCCGGTCGTTGGGGGCGTGCAGCCTGCCGTCGCAGCCCAGGACGTCCCGGGTGGACGGCTTGTGGAACGTGGCCACGCGGGCGCCCGATCCGTCGGTGAACTGGAGCGCCCCGGCTGCGTCGGTGCGGCCCTCGAAACGGGTGCCGGGCTCGTTCTGGAACGGGACGACCGTCAGCGTCCGCGACCGGTAGGTGTTCCATGCCTGGTCGACGTAGCCGTCGAGGTAGGAGGCGCTGAACCGGCCCGCGTCCAGGGCCTTGCCGGGGGACAGGACGCGCAGGCGGGTGCCGTCCGGACGAGTCGAGATAAGCCCGTCCCAGCCCGGCTGCGCCCGGACGGCGTCGAAGACGCGGTCGCGGCCCCCGGGGACGAGAAGCCCGGTCCGCTTGGTGCCGCCCCCGCCGGTCACCGACACCGCGTGGGGCACGCTGAACATGTCGACCTGCGAGCTGTTCAGCCAGAGCCCGGCGTCGTTGTAGGTGAACTCGCTCCAGTCGAACAGGATCGCGTGGTTGGGGTCGCTCGGGTTCCACGGCGCGGGCTGGACGAGGCCGTCGGGAGTGAGGAAGAACTTCAGCTTCTCGCCGAACGACATGTACATGCGGCCCGAGGTGCCGCGCGGGACCCGGAGCGTCTTGCGGGCGCCCGGGCCGGGGCCGGGGATCGCGGCGTCGGGGGCCGGGGACGGCGGGTTGGAGCCCGCGGGCCAGGGGGTGAACGTTCCGGACTCGGTGACGTACCCGAGCCTGCCGCTGGCCAGGTCGGTTCCGAGTACGTACAGGTGGACCTGCTCGGAGCGGCCCGAGTCGTTGGAAACGTGCAGCGGGAGCGTGGCTACCCGGGTGGACGAGGCCGGGGCGGCGGTGCCCAGGGCCAGGACGCCCGCGAGGGCACCGGCGATCAGGATCGTGCGCACGATGGCCTCCTCAGGCGTCCTTGCCCTGCCAGACGGCGACGTAGTCGGCGGTCAGCGGGCGCCCGGAGACCGTTTCGGCGGTGGGGGTGGCGTGCCCGGCGACCCCGTCGGGGAAGGCGCCGCCCATCGCGACGTTGAGCAGCAGGAAGTAGCCCTCGTGCTCGGTCATCTTCGTCCACGTCTCGGCGCCCAGCCGCGACTCGCTGACGCTGTGGTACTGCTCGCCGTCGACGTACCAGCGCAGCTCGTTGGGGGTCGTGGAGCGGTCCCACTCGAACCGGTAGGCGTGCATGCCGGACTGGCAGGACGCCCCGGGGCACGCGCGGCTGGCGCCCAGCCCGGAGGTCTCATTGCACGGGCCGCCGGGGTTCACCCCGCAGTGCAGGACGCCCCAGACGGAGTTGATCCCGTTGACGTTCTCCATGATGTCGAACTCGCCGATCGCGGGCCAGTTCCAGTAGTCGCCCCGGTAGGGGGAGCCCAGGGCCCAGAAGGCGGGCCAGTAGCCCAGCGCCTGCGGGCCGGTGACGTCGGGCATCTGGATGCGGGCCTCGATCCGCAGCACCTGCCCGTCGGCGGGCTTGAAGTTCGCGCGCCTGGTCTCGACGCGCGACGAGGTCCACTCGCCGGACGGGCCCTTCACCGGCGTGATCCGGAGGTTGCCGTTCCCGTCGAGCCCGAGGTTGGACGGGTCGGCGGTGTAGCGCTGGATCTCGCCGGTGCCCCAGTTGCCGGGGCCGCCGGGGTAGCCGTGGCCGGTGCTGATCGTCCAGTTGTCGGACGAGGGCGGGGCTCCGGCGGCGCCGTCGAAGTCGTCGCTCCACACCAGCGTCCATCCCGGGGGAGGCGGCGGCACGGCGGTGGCTTCGGCGGGCGGAGCGGCGGCCAGCGTGGCGGGGAGGCCGAGCACAGCCAGGGCGGCGAGCGGTCTGCGGAGACTGCGGGGGGCGGGAAAGGACATTGCGGGGTCCTCTCGGGAGCGGGAGCAAGTGAGAATTTTTCATCACCTGCCGGGTGCCGCCAATGTCGCCCCCGAGGTGCCGCCTGTCAAGGGGGAAAATGGAGATCGTGAGAGCGCTCTATCTTTTCGATCGCGAGAACGCCTCTGCTCGTTGGGTCGTCCGGACCGGTCAAAGCGCGGATGGAACGGTATATCCGAGAATCCTTCGCGATGCCTGTTGACAACCACGGGCCCGGCGGGGAATCTCTGTGAGAGCGCTCTCACGCAGTCCCCCACCCCCCGAGGACAGTCATGCGCACACAAACTCGGCGCGCGATGCGCCGCTCGGCCGCCCTCCTGGCCGTGCTCGCCCTGGGCGCCCCCGCCTGCGGCGGCGGAGGCGGCGCCGGTTCGGACGGGAAGGTCACGCTCACCGTCGACACCTTCAGCACCTTCGGGTACGAGGAGCTGTTCACGCGGTACGAGGCCGCCCATCCCGGTGTGAAGATCAAGCACCGGAACGTGGTGCAGCTCGACGAGTACCTGCCCCGGCTCGAACAGTGGATCGCCGCCGGGAGCGGGGCGGGGGACGTCGTCGCGCTCGAAGAGGGCATCCTGACCAAGTTCATGGAACGGCCCGACCGCTTCGTGAACCTGCTCGACCACGGCGCCGGATCGCTCCGGGGCGACTTCCTCGAATGGAAGTGGAAGCAGGCGCTGAGCCGCGACGGCAAGCGGCTGGTCGGGCTCGGGACCGACGTGGGCGGCCTGGCCATGTGCTACCGCACCGATCTGTTCGCCAAGGCGGGCCTGCCCACCGGACGCGACAAGGTCGGGGCGCTCTGGCCGACCTGGGACGCCTACGTGGCCGCCGGGCGCAGGTACGCTGCCAAGGCTCCGGCGGGGACCAGGTTCGTCGACGGGGCCGTCAACCTCTACAACACGATCCTCGCCCAGCAGGCCGCGCAGGGGCCGGGCCACACCTACTTCGACCCCGGCGGCACGCTGGTGGCGGGCAGCAACCCCGCCGTGCGGGGCGCCTGGGACCTCACCCTGAAGATCAAGGACGCCGGGCTCTCGGCGGGTCTGAAGTCGTTCGAGCCGAGCTGGGGGAGCGGGCTGAAGGAGGCCAGGTTCGCCACCATCGCCTGCCCCTCCTGGATGCTTGGCGTGATCAAGGAGAACGCGGGCGCGGGGGCGTCCGGGAAGTGGGACGTCGCGCCCATCCCCGGCGGCGCGGGCAGCCGCGGCGGCTCCTTCCTCGCGGTGCCCAAGCAGAGCCGGCACCAGCGCGAGGCGGCCGAGCTGGTCAAGTACCTCACCGGAGCCGACAGCCAGATCGCCGCCTTCAAGGCCCGCAACAACCTGCCGTCCTCGCCCCGGGCGCTGGACGACCCCGCCGTCACCTCGTTCCGGAACGACTACTTCGGCGGCGCGCCCGTCGGCAAGATCTACGCCTCCGGCGCCAAGGCGCTCAAGCCGCTGTATCTCGGCGCCGACACCAACCCCGTCAACCAGCGCTTCGAGGACGCACTGCTGGCCCTCGAACAGGGCCGGCTCGCGCCCGGCGCCGCCTGGAGCAAGGCGCTCAAGGACGCCGAGCGCGAGGCCCGCTGAGTCCAGAACCGAACGCGGCCCAGAGCCCGGTCGGGACGGGTGGCCCCAGCGGCGGCCCGACCCCTGGCGGTTCCCCAAGGCCGTCCGCCGGCCCCCGTCCCGACCGTCCACCCGTCCACCCCGGAAAGGACGCCGATGAGCGTGTCCCTCCGCTCCCGTCCGCGTCCCGTGCGGGCGGCGCCGCCCCGGCTGCGCACGTCCGCGCGGACCCGGTGGGACCTGAAGTTCTCCCCCTACCTGTTCGTGTCGCCGTACTTCGCGCTGTTCGCGGTGTTCGGGCTCTTCCCGATGGGCTACACGCTGTGGGTCGCCCTGCACGACTGGGAGTTGCTGGGCGAGCGCGAGTTCGTCGGGACCGAGAACTTCCGGCTCGTGCTGACCGACCCGCAGTTCTGGAACTCGGTCGGGAACACGGCGGGCATCTTCGTGCTGGCGACCGTGCCGCAGCTGCTGATGGCGCTGGTGCTCGCCAACGGGCTCAACCGCTCGATGCGGGGCCGGACGCTGACCCGGATGGGCGTGCTGGCGCCGATGGTGACCTCGATCGCGGCGGTGGCGATCGTGTTCAGCCAGCTGTTCGGCCGCGACTTCGGGCTGGTCAACTGGGTGCTCGGCGGCTTCGGGGTGGACGCGGTCGACTGGACGGCCCACCGCTGGTCGTCCTGGTTGGCGATCTCGGTGATGGTCGACTGGCGGTGGACGGGCTACAACGCGCTGATCTACCTGGCGGCGATGCAGTCGATCCCGCGCGACCTGTACGAGGCGGCGGCGATCGACGGAGCGTCCCGGGCCCGGCAGTTCTGGACGATCACCCTCCCGCTGCTGCGCCCGACGATCCTGTTCACCGCCCTGATCTCCACGATCGGCGGGTTCCAGCTGTTCACCGAGCCGCTGCTGTTCGGCAACGGCGACATGACCGGCGGATCGCTGCGGCAGTACCAGACGGTCACGATGTACATGTTCGAGAACGCGTTCCGGCGGTTCGACTACGGCTACGCCTCGGCGGTCTCCTGGATGCTCTTCATGATCATTCTGCTCGGCTCCCTGCTCAACTTCCTGTGGCTGCGACGCGTCGGAGGCAAGACGTCATGAAGTCCAAGCCGACCAGGACGACCAGGAGAAGGCGCACCGGGCCGGTCGCGACCCTGTGGGGCGCGGGCCCGCTGACCAGGATCATGCTGGTCGCGACCGTGGTGCTGTCGCTGTTCCCGATCTACTGGATGCTCGTCGTGGCGACCCGCACCAACGACGCCGTCGGGTCGGTGCCGCCGCCGGTGACGCCCGGCGGCGAGCTGGGACGCAACCTGGCGCGGCTGTTCGGCAACGACCAGGCGCACTTCGCGCTCGGCCTGGCCAACTCGGCGGTCGCCGCCACGGCGGTGACGGCGTCCACGCTGCTGTTCGCCACGCTGGCCGGGTTCGCGTTCGCCAAGCTGCGCTTCCGCGGCCGCAACGCGCTGCTGCTGGTCATGCTGGCGACGATGATGGTCCCGGTCCAGATGGGCGTCATCCCGCTGTACATGCTGATGGCCGAGATCGGGTGGACGGGTGAGCTGAAGGCCGTCATCGTGCCGTTCCTGGTCACCGGGTTCGGCGTGTTCATGATGCGGCAGTACACGATGCAGGCCGTCCCCGACGAGCTGATCGAGGCCGCCCGGATGGACGGCTGCTCCACGTTCCGCATCTACTGGAGCGTCGTGCTGCCCGTGCTGCGGCCCGCCATCGCCGTCCTCGGCCTGTTCACCTTCATGCAGACCTGGAACGAGTTCATCTGGCCGCTGGCCGTGCTCGATCCCGACAACCCGACCGTCCAGTACTCCCTCAACCTGCTCAACGGCGCCCACTACACCGACTACTCGCTGATGTTCACCGGGACGGCGGTGGCGACGCTGCCGCTCCTGGTGGTGTTCCTGCTGTTCGGACGGCAGATCATCGGCGGGATCATGGACGGCGCCCTCAAGGCCTGACGCGCCCCGAGCAGACCGCATCCCGCACCAGCAGCGCATCATCGGAGGGACCGGCGACACATGACCGCCACCGAAGCCATCACCGCGACCGACCGCCGCGTCACGTTCCCGCCCGGGTTCCTGTGGGGCGCCGCCACGGCGGCGTACCAGATCGAGGGCGCGGCGCGCGACGACGGCCGCGGCCCCTCCGTCTGGGACACCTTTTCCCGCACCCCCGGCAAGGTGGCGGACGGGCACACCGGCGACGTCGCCTGCGACCACTACCACCGGTTCCGGGACGACGTCGGGCTGATGGCCGAGCTGGGGCTCGGCGTCTACCGCTTCTCGGTGGCGTGGCCGCGCGTCCAGCCGGACGGGTCGGGCCCGGCCAACCCGCGCGGCCTGGACTTCTACGACCGGCTGGTCGACGCGCTGCTGAACGCGGGCATCGTCCCGTATGCGACGCTCTACCACTGGGACCTCCCGCAAGCCCTGGAGGACCGGGGCGGCTGGACCGAGCGCGACACCGCCTTCCGCTTCGCCGACTACGCCGCCGTCGTGCGCGAGCGGCTGGGCGACCGCGTCGAGCTGTGGTCGACGGTGAACGAGCCCTGGGTGGCGGCGTTCCTCGGTTATGGTTCGGGCGTGCACGCCCCCGGCCGGACGTCCGCCCACGACGCCTTCCGCGCCGCCCACCACCTGCTGCTCGCGCACGGGCTGTCCGTGCGCGAACTGCGCGCGGGCGGGGCGGCGCGCGTGTCGCTGACGCTCAACCTCGCGCCGGTCGTCGGGCGTGGCGGCGGGGCGGGTCCCGCGGGCCCCGACACGGCCGCCGCCGACCTGGTGGACGCCCTGCTCAACCGGCAGTTCCTCGACCCGGTGCTGCGCGGCGGCTATCCCGAGCCGGTGCTGGCCGCGGCCGCGCGCCTGGGCGGGCTCGACCATGTCCGCGACGGGGACGCCGCCGTGATCGCCGAGCCGATCGACCTGCTGGGCGTCAACTACTACAACCCCACCTACGTCGCGGCCGCGCCCGGCACGCCCGCCGACCCCGCCTTCCCCGGGTCCGAGGGCGTGGCGTTCCCGCCCGCCGACCCGCCGCTGACCGCGATGGGGTGGCCCATCGTGCCCGACGGGCTCGGCGAGGTCCTGGTGCGTCTCAGCCGCGACTACCCGGGCGTCCCGCTGATCATCACCGAGAACGGCGCCGCGTTCGAGGACGAGCGGGGGCCCGACGGCCGTGTCCCCGACCCGTGCCGGATCGCCTACCTCGACGCCCACCTGCGCGCGGCCCATGCCGCGCTGGCCTCGGGCGCCGACCTGCGGGGCTATCTGGTGTGGTCGCTGATGGACAACTTCGAGTGGGCCGAGGGCTACGGCAAGAGGTTCGGCCTGGTCTACGTCGACTACGCCACGCAGCGGCGCGTCCTGAAGGACAGCGCGCGCTGGTTCCGGGACGTCATCTCCGATAATGGGATCGCAGCCAACGGTACCGGGGGACACACTTGATCAAACGTCCGACGCTGGAGGCCGTCGCGGCCAGGGCGGGGGTGTCGCGCGCGACGGTCTCCCGGGTGGTGAACGGGTCGTCGAGCGTGGCGCCCGGCATCCGCGCCGCCGTGCTGCGCGCGGTCGACGAGCTCGGCTACGTGCCGAACTCGGCGGCCCGCAGCCTGGTCACCCAGCGTACCGACACCATCGGGCTGGTGGTGTCCGAGCCCCCGGCCCGGGTCTTCTCCGACGACCCGTTCTTCTCGATCGTGGTGCGCGGGGTCGGCCAGGAGCTGGAGGCCGCCGACAAGCAGGTCGTGCTGCTGCTGGCGTCCTCGCCCGCCGGGCACGCCCGGGTGGAGCGGTACGTCGCCGGCGGCCATGTCGACGGCGTGATCCTGCTGTCGATGCACGGCTCCGACCCGCTGCCCGCCGCGCTGGCCCGGCTGCACGTCCCGGTGGTGTCGCACGGCCGTCCCGTCTCGGCCGCGCGGATGCCCTACTGCGACTGCGACAACGTGGGGGGCTCGCGCGCCGCCGTCCGGCACCTGCTCGACCGGGGACGGCGCCGCATCGCCAACATCGCCGGGCCGCCCGACATGACCGCCGCCATCGACCGGCTCACCGGGTACCGCGAGGTGCTGTCGGGCACCGACCGGCGGTCGCTGGTGGCCATGGGCGACTTCACCCGCGAGTCGGGCGCCGCGGCCATGCGCCAGCTCCTGGAGGACGACCCGAGCCTGGACGCGGTGTTCGCCGCGACCGACCTGATGGCGATCGGGGCCCTGCAGACGCTCCGCCGCGCCGGGCGCCGCGTCCCCGACGACGTGGCCGTCGTGGGCTTCGACGACATCGAGGCCGCCCGGTTCACCGACCCGCCGCTGACCACGATCCGGCACCCGATCGAGGAGGTGGCCCGCTCGATCGTGCGGGTCCTGCTCGCGGGCGACACGGCCGACGGAGACCGTCTCGCCGAGCCGCTGATCCTGCCGACGGAGCTGGTGGTGCGCGACTCGTCCTGAATCGTTTACGGCCGGTACCCGGGTGGTTTACGGGCGATCCCTCAAGGGAGCGCGTACCCTGCTCGCGTGACCGAAAAGGTGTGGGAGATCGAGCCGTCCGGGCCGCTGCGCGGCGACGTCACCGTCCGGGGCGCCAAGAACGCGGTCAGCAAGCACATGGTGGCCGCCATGCTCGGACGCGAGCCGAGCACGATCCGCAACGCCCCTGACGTGGGCGAGGTCGGAATCACCGCCGCGATGCTGGAGCATCTCGGCATGACCGTCGAGCGCTCCGGCGGCGAGCTGACGATCGTGCCGGGCGCGATCGCCGAGCCCAACGTGCCCAAGGCGTTCACCGGCCTCAACCGCATCCCGATCCTCATGCTCGGCCCGCTGCTGCACCTGGCCGGGGAGGCGTTCGTCCCGCTGGTCGGCGGCGACCCGATCGGCCGCCGCCCGGTCGACTTCCACGTCGACGCCCTGCGCGCCTTCGGCGCCGAGGTGGAGATCGCCGCCGACGGCATCCACGCCCGCGCCGTGCGGCTCACCGGCACCCGGATCAACCTGCCCTACCCCAGCGTCGGCGCCACCGAGACCGTGCTGCTCGCGGCCGTGCTGGCCAAGGGCAAGACCGTCATCCGCAACGCCGCCACCGAGCCGGAGATCATCGAGCTGGCGCTGTTCCTCCAGCGGATGGGCGCGCGGATCTCCTTCGCCCCCGACCGCCGCATCGTCGTGGAGGGCGTCGAGCGGCTGCGCGGCGCCGAGACCCTGCTGGCGGGCGACCGCATCGAGGCGTTCTCCTACCTGGTCGCCGGGCTGGTCACCCGGGGCGAGGTGCGCGTGCACGGCTGCCCGCAGGACCGCCTGGTCACCGCGATCACCACGCTCACCGGCATGGGCGCCCGGTTCGCGATCACCGATGACTGGATCATGGCGTCGGCGCCGGACGGGCTGCGCCCCGCCGCCGTCCAGACCGACACCCACCCCGGGTTCGCCACCGACTGGCAGACCCCCTTGATGGTGCTGTTCACGCAGGCCGACGGCATGTCGGTGCTGCACGAGACGGTGTACGAGAACCGGCTGGCCTATGTCCCCGCCCTCAAGAGCATGGGCGCCGAGATCGAGGTCTACGACACTTGCCTGGGCGGCCCGGCCTGCCGCTACCACGACACGGCGGCGCTGCAC
Source organism: Spirillospora sp. CA-294931 (assembly GCF_050946795.1). Taxonomy (GTDB): domain Bacteria; phylum Actinomycetota; class Actinomycetes; order Streptosporangiales; family Streptosporangiaceae; genus Spirillospora. The sequence continues at coordinate 5,304,102 of NZ_CP192006.1, read as the reverse complement.
TCGGCCGTCGTGCGCGGCGTCAGCAAGCTGCGCGGCGGCGACGTCACCATGCCCGACATCCGGGCCGGCTTCTCCGCCGTCCTGGCCGCCGCCGTCGCCGAGGGGCCGTCCACCCTGCGCGGCGTCCACCACATCGAGCGCGGCTACCACCACCCGGTCGACCAGTTCCGGGCGCTCGGCCTCAGCCTGCGCAGCCGCGGCGTCTAGAGCGCACGCTCGAACCGTTCCCGCAGGCCGGCAAGGCGCGACACGGGCTCGTTGGCGAAGACCAGCCGGAGGTAGTGCTCGCCGGAGGGGCCCCAGCCGTCCATCGGCGTGGCGGCGATCCTGGCGCGGTCGAACAGGCGCCGGGACAGGGCCGCCGGGGTCAGGCCGAGGGGACGGGTGTCCACGAGCAGCGACCACCCTCCGGCGGGCGGGACGACGGGCAGGCCCGCCAGGGCGTCCATGACGGCCGTGTTGCGCTCGGACCAGACGGCGGTGGCGGCGGCCACGTCGGCGTCGGCGTCCGGGGCGGCCAGCGCGGTGGCGACCGCGCGCTGGGCGATGCCGACCTGGCAGACCACGTTGGTGAGGCCGACCAGGCGGATGTCGGCCATGATCTCGGCGGGACCGGTGACCCAGCCGACCCGCCAGCCGATCATCCGGAGCTCCTTGGACGCCGAGCCGATCGTGATCGTGCGCCCGGCCAGACCGGGGACGCGGGCCGGGTGCGCGGGCGGCAGCCCGTCGAAGCGGATGCGCTCCATGGCCGCGTCGTAGATCAGCCAGGCGTCGTGGCGGTCGAGGGCCTCGGCCAGGGCCGTCCAGTGGGTGTCGTCCAGGACCAGGCCGGTGGGCATGACGGGGCCGAGCATGAGCGCGGCGGCCGTGTTGGGGCCGACGGCCGCGGCCAGGCGCTCGGGGTCGACCGTCCAGCCCTCGGCGGTGGCCTCGCAGGCGACGAAGCGCGGCACGCCCCCGGCCAGGCGGACGCGGTTGACCAGGCCCGCGTAGTTGGGGTCGCACAGGACGACCTCCTGGCCGGGCTCCACGGTGGCCAGGAGGGTGTTGAGGACCCCGTTGAGTCCGCCCGCGACGCTCACGCACTCGGTGGCCGGGTCGTAGGAGCGGCCCGCCAGGCGCCCGACGTGGGCGGCGGCCGCTTCGAGCAGGGCGCGGTGGCCCTGGAACGGAAGGTAGCTGTTGGCGTCGTCGTCATCGACGGCCTCCCGGGTGGCCGCCAGCGCGGCGGCGGGCGGGCGCACGTCGGTGTCGAGGTTCTCCAGGCGCAGGAACTCGGGGTCGCCGGTGGCGTCCGCGGCGTCGCCGACGACGTCGACGCCGATTCCGGGGATGTCACGAAGCCGGGACACGGTCATGTTGTCACTCCCGATGTTGTTGCCATGAACGGTACTGGCCCAGAATGAAGGGTGATCAATTCCTCGGGCCCGTTGCCGAAGTACCTCCAGCTCCGGGCGATCCTGCTCGACCTGATCGACGACGAGCGGCTGCCCGTGGATGCCCCGGTGCCCTCCGAGCGCGAGCTGTGCCGGCAGTACGGCGTGTCGCGGATGACGGTCCGGCAGGCCGTCGACCAGCTGGTCGCCGAGGACCGGCTGCGCCGCATCCCGGGCAAGGGGACGTTCGTGGCGCGGCCCAAGGTGCAGATGCCCAAGGAGCTGGTGTCCTTCACCGAAGACATGGTCTCGCGCGGGCTGCGGCCCGGCTCGGTCGACCTGGCCGCCCGGACGGACGAGGCCGACCCGCGCGTGGCCCGGATGCTGGGCCTTGACCGGGGCACCCCCGTATACGTGATCGAGCGGCTGCGGCTGGCCGACGGCGAGCCGATGGCCATCGAGCGCTCGCACATCCCGGCGTCGGCGGCGCCGGGACTGGTGGAACGGCGTCCCCCCAACACCTCCCTGTACGAGGCGCTGGAGAAGCACTACGGGATCGTGATGGACGCGGGGGAGCAGACCATCGACGCCGGGCCGGTGGGGCCCGAGGAGGCCGTGCTGCTGGAGATCGAGGCCGGGGACGCGGTCTTCTTCATGGAGCAGCGGACGTTCAGCCGGGGCGTGTGCGTGGAGGCCGCGCTGGCCACCTACCGCGCCGACCGCTACCGCATCCATCTGGGCCTGGAGACCCCGCGCTGAGGCGCCTCAGAGGCGGGGCAGCTCGCGCCTGAAGCCGAGGTCGCCCAGCCAGACCGCCGACGGCTTGGGGGTCCGGGCGAACGTCGCGGGATCGACGGAGATCAGCCCGAAGGTCGGCTCGTAGGAGCCCCACTCGTAGTTGTCCAGGGCGCTCCAGGCCAGGTAGCCCCGCACGTCGAGCCCCGCGTCCAGCGCGGCGGCCACCTCCTCCAGGGCCTCGGCGTAGTAGTCGACGCGGCGCGAGTCGTCGGCGGTCGCGATGCCGTTCTCGGTCACGATCATCGGGACGCCGCCGGAGACGTCCGCGGTGTGGCGCAGCGCGTATCCGACCGCCCGGGGGTAGTACTCCCAGTTCGTCAGGGTGCGCTCGGCGTCGTCAGGGGCCGGGACGGGACCGTCCGGCCCGATCCTGGTGCGGGTGTAGGACTGGACGCCGATCCAGTCGTCGTCCCGGGCGGCCTCGATGAAGACGTCCTCGCGGGGACGTCGGTAGGCGGCGGTGACCTCCTCGGCGCCCGGGAGGGCCTGGTAGACCTGGTTGGCGACCGTCCAGCCGACCCGGACGCCCGGGGCGGCCGCCTTGATCTCCTTGACGGCCGCGCGGTGGGCGGCGATCAGGACGCGGGTGGTCTCCTCGTCCGGGTTCGGTAGCCCGGCGGGCGGGAACCCGGCGTCGCCGCGCTTGGCGGCCCCGGCCATCACGGCGATCATGTTGGGCTCGTTGATCGTGCAGACATGGCCGACACCGTCGGCGATCACCGGGACCGTCGCCGCCACGTAGCGGGCGAACAGCTCGACCGCGTCGGGGGCCGTCCAGCCGCCGCCCTCCTCGAACCAGCGCGGCACGGTGAAGTGGTGCAGGGTGACCAGGGGACGCAGCCCGCGCTCGGCGGCGCCCTCGACCATGCGGCGGTAGTGGGCGAGCTCGGCCCGCGAGAAGTGCCCTCGGGCGGGCTCGATCCGCGCCCACTCGACGCTGAAGCGGTAGTCGGTGAAGCCCAGGCCCGCCAGCAGGTCCATGTCCTCGCGCCAGCGGTGGTAGCTGTCGGCGGCGTCCAGGCTCGGCTCGCGGACGCGCGAGAGGCCGTCGTGCTCCTTGTGCCACCAGTCGCTGTTGGTGTTGTTGCCTTCGATCTGGTGGGCGGCGGTGGAGGCGCCCCACAGGAAGCCTTCGGGGAACGGGGTCATGTCACATCTCTCGGGTCGGCGGGCGGGCGGGACGGTCAGCGGCGGCGCTTGCCGGGCGGGACGACGACGTTCCAGGCCTCCTGGCCCAGGAGCGGCCTGAGGCGGCGCTCCACGTCGGCGGTGCCGAAGTTCCTCTGGAGGGTTCCCCGGGCCAGGACGTTGCCGAGCGCCCCCATGACCATGGACTGGTCGAGGGACAGGTAGCGGCGGGAGACCGTGCCGCTGCGGACGGCGACGGCGTCGTAGAACCCGCCCGGCCCGTAGGCGCCGAGGCGGGACTTGAGCTTGGCCAGGTTGGTCATCGCGGTGTGCCTGGCGTAGGGGAGCGCCAGGAACGACGCGTGCGGGGTGACGACGCCGTCGCCGAAGGAGGTGGGCGGGGACGCGGCCGGACGGCAGCCCTCGTAGCCCGGGTCGGTCTGGGTCCGCTCCTGGTCGGAGGTGTAGCCCTCCTGCTGGATGCCGATGCCGTCCACGCCGTACTCGCGGTAGCCGCCCGCCGGGTCGTTGGAGGGCGAGAAACCCCAGTAGCCGTACCTGGCCTCGTTCAGGCCGTGGTCCACCTGGGCGTCCACGAAGGCGTGGTGGTTGCGGCCCCAGCTTCGCGGAGCCCATGCGCTTTCGGGGACGAGCAGGTCGGGCATCAGCGCCTCGAACATGCTGCCGCCCCAGGTCGGCACCAGCCGGATGCCCCGGTAGCCGTAGGTGCCCTGGAACACGTCCAGGCCCATGAACCGCTGGGTGGTGCCCTCGGGCTTGGTCTCCTGCCAGCCGTAGTCGCAACCCGAGTGGCCCATGGTGCGCATCAGGCCGAAGTAGTGCCGCGGCGGCACCTGCCCCAGCGCGATGCCGACGTACGAGGCCATGCGGGTCTCGCCGGGGGCGCCGTACACGTGGCAGGTGTAGTAGACGTCGGGTCCGCCGGTGTAGTTGCCCTTGATCGAGCAGTCCGGGTCGGGCGGGGCGACCCAGAAGCCGCCGCGCAGCAGGCCGGTGCCGTTGGTGGCGCCCTTGGGGTCGTAGTAGGCGGCGAAGTCCATGCCGCGCAGGATCCGGTTCGCCGCCGTCGCCGAGGCGGGCACCGCGTTGCGGACGGTCATCAGCGCCCCGGCCAGCCACGCGTTGTCGACGCTGGACAGGAACTGCTTGACCGCGTTCCCGTTGCCCGGCCAGGTGGTGACCTGCCGGAGCGTGGCCGGGTCGTACCAGTTGAAGAACTGCCCCGATCCGGGGTGCCGGGCCAGCCGCTCGACCGACGCCAGCGCCCGGAGCACGCGGCCCCGGGCGTCGGAGGCGGAGATCAGGCCGAGGTCGCGCGCGGCGACCGTGCTCCACAGGTAGCCGCCGATGTTGGTCGGCGAGGTGACGCGGTCGCGGGTCGCCAGGTCGCCGGAGACGCCGTCGGACGGGACGCCGGTGCCGGGGTCGACCATCGCGGTGAGCGAGCGCCAGGTGTCGGCGGCGTAGGAGCGCAGGACGGCGTCCTGCCGGGCGCGGCCGGTCTCGGCGCTCGCCGGACCGGGGACGGCCAGCGCGGCCCCGGCCGCGAGCACGCAGGCGAGGGCGCGGATTCGTGGACGCATTTCGTGCTCCCTACTTGAGACCGGTGTTGGCGATGCCCTCGACGAAGAAGCGCTGGAGGGCCAGGAAGATCGCGACGATGGGGGCCACCACGACGACGGCACCCGCCAGCAGCAGGCCGTAGTGGGTGCTCTCCTGGTTGGAGAAGATGGCCAGCGCGACCGGCAGCGTGTAGGTGTCCTGGTTCTGCGCGACCACGGCGGGCCACAGGAAGTTGTTCCAGGCGGCCAGGAAGGTGACCAGCGTCAGCGTCGCCAGCGCGGGGCGGCACAGCGGCAGCACGATCCGGAAGAAGATCCGGAACTCGCCCGCGCCGTCGATCCGGGCGGCGTGCACCAGCTCGTCGGGGATCTCGGCCATGAACTGCCGCATCAGGAACACCCCGAGCGGGGTGACCAGGTAGGGCAGCACGATGCCCAGCAGCGTGTCGACCAGCCCGATGTTGGCCACCACGACGAACTGCGGGATCATCAGCACGATCGGCGGCACCATCATCTGCGCCATGACCAGGGCGAACACCAGCCCGGCGGCCCGGAAGGGCAGCTTGGTCAGGGCATAGGCCACCATCGAGCAGAACAGCAGGTTGGCCGCCACGATGATCACCGCGGCCGCCACGCTGTTGAGGAAGATCGGGAACAGGTCGAGCCGGTCGAACAGCTCCCGGTACCCGGCGAGCGTCGGCGCCTCCGGGACGCCCGTCGGCGGGTCCCTGCGGATCTCCGGCTCGGACTTGAACGAGCTCAGCACCGCCCAGCCGAACGGGGTGACGACCAGTCCGAGGCCCAGCGTGAGCGCCAGGTAGAGCACCGCGCGGCGCGCCTTGCCGATCATGTCAGACCCCCCTTTCAGTGGTGTTTGGCCCGCATCAGGCGGAACTGGAGGAACGTCAGCGCGACGATCACCGTGAACAGCACGCCCGCGGCGGCCCCGGCGTAGCCGTAGTCGCCGGATCCGAACAGCTGGTAGATCGCCAGCGAGCCCGACAGCGTGGCGTTGTCGGGGCCGCCCTTGGTCATGACCAGCGGCTCCTCCATGAACTGCATGAAGCCGATCGTCGAGTAGACGGTGGTGAAGACCAGCGCGGGACGCAGCATCGGCAGCGTGATGCTCCGGAACCTGGCCCATGCCCCGGCCCCGTCGACGTCGGCGGCCTCGTACAGCTCGCGCGGGATGCCCTGGAGGGCGGCCAGGAAGATGACCATGTCGAAGCCGAAGCCGCGCCAGGCCGCCATCACCACCAGCGAGGGCAGTGCCGTCCGCTCGTCCGACAGCCAGGCGGGCCCGCCGATCCCGATCCCGCCCAGGCCCTGGTTGACCAGGCCGGACTCGGGGTCCAGCAGGAACCGCCACACCACCGCGATGCCGACGATGCTGGTGACGTGCGGCAGGAAGTACCCGACGCGGAACAGCGTCCTGGCCCGCGCGATGCCCGAGTGCAGCGCCACCGCCGCCGCCAGCCCGGCCACGATCGTCAGCGGGACGCCCGTCGCGACGAAGAACAGCGTGTTGGACGCCGCCTGCCGCATCACCTCGTCCTCGAAGAGCCGCGAGTAGTTGTCGAACCCGACGAGGTTGACGCCGAAGGGACGCCGCAGGTCGGTGCTGCGCAGGTCGGTCAGGCTCATCCCGAGCCCGGCCAGCAGCGGCCCCGCGTACAGCCCCAGGAAGATGACCAGGAACGGGGCGGCGAACAGCCAGGCCGTCCGTCCGCCGCGCCGTCCCGCGCGCCCCGTCGCCACCTACTCGCCCGTGCCGATCCGCTCGGCGCCCTTCTGCATCGCCTCGGCGGCCTCGGCGGGGGTCTGCTTGCCGAGCGCGACCTTCTCGGTCTCGCGCTCCAGCACCTTGCCGACCTGCGTCCAGGTCGGGTAGGGCGGCGGGGTCTTGGCGTTCTTCAGGGTCGCGCCGAACACGGCCACGCGCGGGTCGGACTTCAGCGCCGGGTCCTGCCAGGCCGACTGGACGGCGGGCAGGTCCTTGGAAACGGTGAACCAGCGCGCCTGGGTCTTGGCGTCGGTGAGCCACTGGACGAATCGCCACGCGGCGTCGCGGTTCCTGGTGCCCTTGAACACGACCAGGTCGCCGCCGCCGACCAGCGAGGTGCCCCCGGCCGAGCCCTTGGGGTAGGGGGCGACGTCGAACTTGGCGGAGAAGTCCTTGCCGCCGTCCTTCTCCATCGAGTAGATCATCCAGGGGCCCGAGTAGAAGGCCCCGGCCTGGCCCTTGATGAAGTTCTGCGGGAACGCACCGGTGTCGATCTTGTTGGGCGCGGTGCCGTCCTTGTAGAACGACTGGAAGTGAGCCAGGGCCTGCTCCATCTGGGGCGTGTCGAAGGTCCACTTGCCGTCCGGGCCGGTGATGGCGCCGCCCGCCTGCCAGACCAGCGGCAGGATCTCCTGCCAGTTGTCGATGCGGAAGTTCTGGTAGACGCCCTGCGTCGCGCCCGCCCGGTCCTTGAGCGCCCTGGCGAACGTGCGCGCCTCGGCCCAGGTCGCGGGCGGCTTCACCCCGGCCTTGGCGGCCAGGTCCTTGCGGTAGTAGAAGGCGCGGGTCTCCACGTACCAGGGGACGCCGTAGGCGGTCTTCCTGAACTGCACGGTGTCCCACGACCCGGGGAAGAACCTGGACTTGTCGAACAGGTTGCCGGGCGCGGGGTCGAGCGCGCCGGTCTTGGCCAGCTCGCCCATCCAGGTGGAGCCGATCATGCTGACGTCCGGGGTCTTGTTCCCCGCGATCGACGACACGAGGCGGTCGTGGGCCACGTCCATGCCCATCGGCGTCACCTCGATCCGGACGCCGGGGTTGGCCCGCTCGAACTCCTTGGCGAAGTCGCCGAGCAGCTCGCCCTCGCTGCCCATCGCCCACACCTTGACGGTGCCGGAGACCTTGCCGGTGCCCGCGTCCTTGGCCTTCTCGTCCCCGGCCGCGCCGCCGTCGCGGCCGCAGGCGCTCAGCGCCAGCGCCGCCGCGACGGCGCAGGCCGCGGTCCGTCCGCCGATGGTTCTCACTGGTCCTCCAGGGGGTGGGCGCCACAGCTGGCCCGCACGACGAGCTCGGTGGCGAGGGTCTGGCGGCGCGCGGTCGTGCGCGCGCCGGTGATGAGCTGGTCGAGGGCCGTGGCCGCGCGGGCCCCCAGTTCGCGCATGGGCTGCCGGACGGTCGTCAGCGCCGGCCGCGCGTGCCGGGCGGCCATGATGTCGTCCCAGCCGGTGACGGCCAGGTTGTCCGGGACGCTCATCCCGAGCTCCTCGGCGGCCAGCAGCACGCCGAGGGCCAGCTGGTCGTCGGCGCACATGACCGCCTCCGGAACCGAGTCGCGGCGCAGCAGCGCGCGGCCGGCCTCCAGGCCGCCCTCGACGGTCAGCGCGCAGGGGACGGGCGGCGGCGCCGCGACTCCGTGCTCGGCCAGCGTGCGGGCGGCGCTCGCCCAGCGCTCGCCGATGTCGTCGTCGCCGGTGGGGGTGCCGAGCAGCGCGACGTCGCGGTACCCGTGGCCGATGAGGTGCTCGGCCAGCGCCCGCGCGCTCCCGGTGTTCTCGGAGGCGACCAGGTCGGCGCCCTCGACCGGGGTGCGGGCCAGCAGCACGACCGGCGTCCCGGCGGCGATCAGCTCGGCCACCACGGCGTCGTCGACGATGTCGCCGAAGACCACCAGCCCGTCGACCCGTCCGGCCAACTCCCTGACCTGGGCCTGGATGTCGGTGCGCCCGCGCCGCGACAGGATGATCACCGAGCGGCCCAGCTCCGAGGCGACCTCCTCGTAACCGAGCAGCACCTCCGCGAAGTAGGGGCCCGACAGGTCGGGGAAGACGATGCCGTTGGCGGCGTGCCGTCCCTCGGCGAGCGAGACGCCCAGCCTGCTCGGGGTGAAGCGCAGCTCCTTGACCGCCGCCAGCACCTTCTCCCGGGTCGCGGGGGCGACCGGCCCCGTCCCGCGCAGGGCGCGCGAGACCGTCGCGATCGAGACGCCCGCGCGGCGGGCGACCTCGTAGATCGTCGGGCCGTGCTGGTCCATCGGCACCTTCTTCGTGCGGTGTGTAAGCGCTTCCATTCAGGAGATCGGAGCCTGTAAGCGCTTACAGTCGGATGTCGTGAGTGTGCCATGTCACATCTCGTCCTGACAAGGGTGGGTTTCGAGGCAGCCCTCGCCCCGCGGCGGAATCGGGGTCAAGATGTGGATATCCCGGCCTTGCGGGGAATGGCCGCTCGTGTGACACCGCTCGACACCGAGGAGGCGGCATGCCTGCCACCAGGGACGTAGTGATCGTGGGCGCGGGCCCGACGGGCCTGCTCCTCGCCGGCGACCTGGCGGCCGCGGGCGTGCGCTGCGCGGTGCTGGAACGCCGCGGCGACCGGCCCGGCCTCACGCGGGCCTTCGCCGTCCACGCCCGGACGCTGGAGCTGCTCGACGCGCGCGGGCTGGCCGACGACCTGGTCGCCACGGGGGAGCGGGTGGACGGCCTGCGCCTGGTGGGCGACCTGTCGCTCAGCCTGGCCGGGCTGCCGGGCCGCTTCCCGTTCGTGCTGGTCACGCCGCAGTACGAGACCGAGCGGGTACTGGAGGAGCGCGCGCTGAAGGCGGGCGCGGAGATAGTCCGCGACACCGAGGTGACCGGTCTGCGGCAGGACTCCGAGGGCGTCGACGTCCGCGTGCGGGACGGGGGCGCCTGGCACGCGACCTACGTCGTCGGCGCCGACGGCGTGCACAGCACCGTGCGCCACGCGCTGGGCCTGCCGTTCCCCGGCGGGTCGGCGGTCCGGTCGATGATGCTGGCCGACGTCCGGCTGGCCGACGCGCCGCGCGAGACGCTCAACGTGGGGGTGACCGGCGACGAGTTCGCGTTCCTCGCCCCCTTCGGCGACGGCTGGTACCGGGTGATCGCCTGGAACCGCCACCACCAGACCGACGACTCCGAGCCCGTCGACATGGACGAGTTGCGCGAGGTCGTCCACCGGGCGCTGGGCACCGACCACGGGCTCGGCGACCCGCGCTGGACCTCGCGGTTCCACTGCGACGAGCGGCAGGTGCCCCGGTACCGGTGCGGCCGGGTGTTCCTGGCCGGGGACGCCGCGCACGTGCACTCGCCCGCGGGCGGGCAGGGCATGAACACCGGGCTCCAGGACGCCGCCAACCTGAGCTGGAAGCTGGCCGCCGACCTGCGCGGCCACGCACCGGAGGGGCTGCTGGACACCTACCACCAGGAGCGCCACCCCGTCGGGCGGATGGTCGTGCGCAGCAGCGGCGCCCTGCTGCGCATGGCGCTCATGCCCCAGACGCCGCCGGTCCGGATCGCCCGGCGCGTGCTCGGCCGGGCCGCGCTGGCGGCGTCGCCGGTGCGGCGGCGGCTCATCGGCGCGGTCTCCGGGATCGGCATCGCCTATCCGGCCCCGCGCGGCGCGCACCGGCTCGTCGGGCGCCGGGCCCCCGACGTCCGGCTGGACGGCCCGCCCGGGCGCCTGTACGAGGCGTTGCGCGACGGCCGGTTCGTGCTGGTGGTGGCCGCGAAGGATCCCGCGGTGAACTACTTGGCGAGCCGGAGATGGGCCGACCGGGTGCGGTCGGTGGTGGCGGGCGGCGCGACCCGCTCGACCGTGCTGGTCAGGCCCGACGGCTATGTCGCGTGGGCGTGCGACGAGTCGGCCCCCGACCGCAGGGCCGCGTGCATCACCGAGGCGCTGACCCACTGGTGCGGTGCGCCGTTCGAGCGCCATCACTCGTGCCTATGAGGGGGGGCGACCCCCCCGCACCCCCCGCCAGGGGCTCCGCCCCTGGACCCCGACAAGGTGACCCGGGTCGGACAGATCTCTGTCGCCCCGGTGACATGTGTTCTGGGAAGTATGGGGCTCATGTCTCTTTCGGGTCCGCGGCCCGCGCGCCGCCGATGGTTCCTGTCCCTCCTCGCGGCCCTGGCGGTGGCGGTGTCGAGCGTGGTCGTCCTGACGGGCCAGGCCGCCGCCGGCGACGCCCGGGTGCGCGTGATGACCTTCAACATCCGGCTCGACGCGGACGCGCCGCCCAAGGACTGGGCCTCGCGGCTCCCGTTGGTCAAGCAGCTCATGCGCAAGCACCGTCCCGACCTGCTGGGCATCCAGGAGGGGCTCTGGCACCAGATGCGCGGCCTGGACGGCGTGCTCCCGGCCTATGACTGGGTCGGCATGGGACGCCAGGGCGGCACCCGGGACGAGTTCTCCGCGATCTTCTACCGCAAGGACCGCTTCGAGGTGCTGGACTTCGACCACTTCTGGCTCTCCGACACCCCGAACGTGATCGGCTCGGCCACCTGGGGCAACAAGATCACCCGCATGGTCACCTGGGCCAAGTTCCGCGACCGCCGCACCGGCTCGGTGTTCTACCACGTCAACACGCACTTCGACCACCAGTCCGAGAACGCCAGGGTCAAGAGCGCCCAGCTGGTGCTGGAGCGGGCCCGGGCCTTCGAGAAGGACGTCCCGGTGATCTTCACCGGCGACTTCAACGCCGCCGCGAAGAAGACCCAGCCCTACGCGATCCTCACCGGACCGGACGCCTTCGCCGACACCTGGGAGACCGCCCGCGACCACGGCCCCGAGATCGGCACCTTCGGCCGGTGGACGACGCCCGTGCCGGGCGGCGACCGCATCGACTGGATCCTGTCCCGGGGCAGGGTCACGACGGACTGGAGCGAGATCGACCCCTTCCAGAAGGACGGCCTCTACCCGTCCGACCACTACCCGGTCGTCGCCCACGTCAAGATCGGCAAGTAGCCGCGGGTCTTGGTCCATCCCGGCGACCACGGATTGGTACTGTCACGGCGGTGCCTTCCGTGGTCGCATAGGGGATCATTGGTCTCGACCCTGGGGGGATGCGCGGTGCGCGGGCACATGACGCCAGAGGAGTTCCGTACCTACGGCAAGCAGGTCATCGACTGGATCGCCGACTACCAGGAGAAGGTCGAGAGCTATCCCGTCCGGTCCCAGGTCAAGCCCGGCGACGTGCTCGCCGCCCTGCCCGAGAGCCCGCCCGAGGACGGGGCGGGCTTCGACGGGCTGCTGGACGAGCTCGACCGGGCCGTCATGCCCGGCATCACCCACTGGCAGCACCCGCGCTTCTTCGCCTATTTCCCCGGCAACGCCTCGGGCCCGGCGATCCTGGGCGACCTGCTCTCGTCCGGCCTCGGCGTGCAGGGAATGCTCTGGGCCACCAGCCCGGCCTGCACCGAGATGGAGACGCGGGTCGCCGACTGGATGGCCGAACTGCTCGACCTGCCCGCCCGGTTCCGCGGCAACGGCGTCATCCAGGACTCGGCGTCCAGCGCCGGCCTGGTGGCCGTCCTGGCCGCCCTGCACCGGGCGAGCGGGGGAGCGGCGGCCCGGTCGGGAATCGACGGGCGCCACACGGTCTACATCAGCGCGCAGACGCACTCGGCGACGGAGAAGGCCGCGCGCATCAGCGGCATCGGCTCCGAGAACGTCCGCGTGGTGGACGCCGACCCCGTGACGCTCGCGATGGACCCCGCGCACCTCGACGCCCTGCTGACCGAGGACACGGCCGCGGGCGCGCTCCCGGTGATGGTGTGCGCGACGGTCGGCACGACGTCCACGACCGCGATCGACCCCGTGCGCGCCATCGGTGAGGTGTGCCGCCGGCACGGCGTCTGGCTGCACGTGGACGCCGCCTACGCGGGCGTCGCGGCGGTCTGCCCCGAGATGCGCTGGATCAACGACGGCCTGGCCGAGAACGTCGACTCCTACTCCACCAACGCCCACAAGTGGCTGCTGACCAACTTCGACTGCAACCTGCTGTGGGTGGCCGACCGCGAACCCCTCATCGGGGCGCTGTCGATCCTGCCCGAATACCTGCGCAACACGGCCACCTCCTCGGGCGAGGTCATCGACTACCGCGACTGGCAGATCTCGCTGGGACGCCGGTTCCGCGCGCTGAAGCTGTGGTCGGTGATCCGCTGGTACGGCGCCGAGGGCCTGCGCGAGCACATCCGCACGGGCATCGGGCTCGCCGGGGAACTGGCCTCGTGGGTGCGCGACGACCCCCGCTTCGAGCTGCTGGAACACCACCCGTTCGGGCTGGTCTGCTTCCGCCCGCGCTGGGCGGGGCTGCCCGACGAGGAGGCCGACGCGGCGACGATGGCGCTGATGGAGCGCCTCAACGACTCGGGTGATCTCTACCTCACCCACACCAAGGTCGGCGGTCGGGTGCTGCTGCGGATCGCGATCGGCGCGCCCTCCACCGGCCGGGACCACGTCCGCGCCGCGTGGGAGCGGATCGCCGCCGAGGCGGGCCCGCGCGATCCCGAGTGAGCGCCGGGCGGCCGGACGTGCGAGGCTAGAGACGCCCAACACTAGCGGGAGGTCCGCATGGCCGAGTCTGCAGGAGAGAAGGAAGGCACGGAGGACGACGTCAAGCGTCGCTTCCGGGAGGCCTTGGAGCGCAAGCGCGGCGCGTCGGCGGACAAGCACGCTGAGAGCAGGGGCAAGGGCAAGGTCCGCGGGGTCCACGGCAAGGCGGACCACCAGCGCCAGTTCCGCCGCAAGAGCGGCTGACACGCCGGGACCGTCGGCGCGCGCCACGGCGTCCCCGACGGTCCCTTCGAGCCCGGTCCGCTAGTCCTTGTGGGCCGAGGTCTCGACGACGCGCCGGGCGGCGGGGTCTCCGCCGCCCTTCAGCGCCATGACGAAGACCTCCTTGTCCTTGGACACCCCGGCGGGGCCCTTCTTGTCGCCGTTGACGACCAGGTCGCCGGTCGCCGAGTAGCGCCGGGTGAAGCCGTCCTTGCTGCGCACGGTGAAGCCCGACCCCGTCACCTCGGTGACGGTGCCGCGCTGGAACAGATGGGTCTGGGTGCCTCCGCCCTCCTTCTCGGAGACGCACTCGCCGTGCAGGGCGCCGCCGAAGCCGCCCTTGCCCCAGCCGCCGCCCCAGCCCCAGCCACCGCGCCAGGACCCCTTCTTCCAGTCGCCTTCGTGCTTGCCGTGCTCGGTGGACTTGTCCGACGGCGAGGCCGTGGCGGCCGCCGTCGTCGTGGCCGAGGAGCCGGACGTCGCCGCCCAGCCGGTCGCGCCGAGCGCCACGGCGCCCGCGACCGTCAGCGGCGCCAGCGTCCAGCGCAGGACGACCCGCCGCCGGTCTTCCTTCTCCGATCCCATGGGGTTCCCCTCTGATCGTTCCGGATCTTGGTGCAATCCTCGGATCGGAGGGGCCGCGCGTCGTCGGATGAGCGACGGCATCGCGTCTGCTCTGGACGGGGTAGGCGCCCGCGGGCGCCTACGCCGCCGGGAGTAGTCAGCCCTGGTACAGCCTCTTGGCGTACTCGGCCCCGTAGTAGCTTTCGAGCTCCTCCAGGCTGGCGTCGGTGAACGCCAGATCCTTGACCAGCCGGGCCGTGTTCGGCAGGACGTCGGGGTTCCAGGTCTCCGGCCGCCACAGCGACGAGCGCAGGAACGCCTTGGCGCAGTGGTGGTAGACCTGCTCGATCTCCACCAGCAGCGCCAGTTGCGGCCGGTGCCCCTTGACGACCAGGTCGTCGAAGAACGGCGCCTCGCGCACCAGCCGGGCGCGCCCGTTGATCCGCAGCGTGTCGTTCCGGCCGGGGATGAAGTAGATCAGGCCGACGTGCGGGTTCGTCAGGATGTTGGTGAACCCGTCCGCCCGCCGGTTCCCCGGCCGGTCCGGGACGGCGATCGTGGTGTCGTCGAGCACGAGCGTGAAGCCGGGCGGGTCGCCCTTGGGGGAGACGTCGCAGGTGCCGTCGGCGCCGCTGGTGGCGATCAGGCAGAACGGCGAGGCCGCCAGCCACTCGGCGTCCCTGGGGTGCAGGCGCCGGCGTTCCTTGTCGACCGCCCGTCCCATCGGTGCGCCGAGCAGCTCGCGCAGCTCGTCCTCCGAGGTGACCTCGACGACCTCCGTCTTCAGCGCCATGGCCGATCCTTTCGCCGGGGGGCTTGGAAGATCATGCTACGCGGGGCGGATCCGCCCGCTCAGGTCGCGGGGGTCTCGTCGTCGTAGATGCGGGTGACGATCTTGCCGTCGCGCGTGACGTAGGCGTTGATGACGCCCTTGGTGCTGTGCGGGGTGGCCAGGTCGCCGCGCGGCGTGAGGGCGATCGCGGCCCCGGTCGCGCCCAGGGCGGTGATCTTCTTGGTGATCACCTCGGCGGCGGCCTTCTCCACGGGCCTGCGCGCGTACTCGATGAGGGCCGAGATGTCGTGCGCGGCGGTGCCCCGGATGAAGACCTCGCCGGTCCCGGTGCACGAGATCGCGACCGTGCGGTTGTTGGCGTAGGTCCCGGCGCCGACGATGGGGGAGTCGCCGATCCGCCCGACCTGCTTGTTGGTCAGCCCGCCGGTCGAGGTGGCCGTGGCGACGTCGCGGCTCCGGTCGACCGCGACCGCGCCCACGGTGCCGCCGACCTCGGTGTGCGCCGGGGACCGCGCCCCGGCCCGGCCCTTGGCGGCCAGGAGCTGGTCCCAGCGCTTCTGCGTCCAGAAGTAGTCCTGGGTGGTGTAGGCGAAGCCGTTGCGCAACGCGAACTGGTCGGCGCCCCTGCCCGCCATCAGCACGTGCGGGGACTTCTCCATGACCGCGCGGGCCAGCGAGATCGGGTTCTTGGTGTTGTGGACGCCCGCGACGGCCCCCGAGCGCAGGTCCTTGCCGTTCATGATCGCGGCGTCCAGCTCGTGCTCGGCGTCGGTGTTGAAGACCGCGCCCTTGCCCGCGTTGAAGTTCGGGTCGTCCTCCAGGACGTTGACGGCCTTCTCGACGGCGTCCAGCACCGGCTTGCCGTCCTTGACCAGGGCGTAGCCCGCCTGGACGGCGCGGGTGAGCCCGTCGCGGTACGCCTTCTCCTGCTCGGGGGTCAGGCTGCCGCGCGGGAGCGAGCCCGCGCCGCCGTGGACGGCGAGCACCACGTCCTTGATGACCGATTCGCGCGCCTGCTGCTGGGGCGCCGCCGCTGGGGCCGGTGGTGCGGACCGCTCGGCGGCACCGGCGAGCTGGGAGCCCGACAGCGCGGCCACCATCGCGGTGAGTCCGGCGCAGATGAGCAGGGGGCGCTTGGGGGACGACATGGGGAGGCCTCCTCGTGGCTTGATCACGAATGGGTCGTCCCCGTGCCGTCACCGGGCGACACGCGCAATACCTGCCAAGACGCCGCCTCTGTCAGTCGTCGTACTGATCGGGGTAGCGGACCCGCGCGTCACCTGCCGGGATGCCGCCGGACGCGCGTCCCTTCGGCTCCTCCCAGTCCTCCTGGCGGCCGAGTGCGGTCAGGTCGAGGAAATAGGACGAGCCGCCCACGCTCTCGCCGCCCCGCCCGTAGGACGAGTAGGTGTGGAAGACCGCGTCGCCGTCGCGCAGGAAACAGCTGACGCCGGGCAGCTCGATGGGCTGCTCGCCCTCGACGTAGTAGCCGCTGCCCGCGCTCTCGTGCTCGGCCTTGGTCCGGTAGTTGTAGACGATCGGCCGCACCGACTCGTCGAGCGTCACGCCGAAGTCGTGGTTGAAGCCGCTCCCGTGCGAGGAGTACCAGGGGAACTCCCAGCCCATCTCCGTCCGGAACGGGTCGATCTTCGCGAACGGCGCCCGGGAGACGGCCGCGAAGGTCGTCTCGCGTTCGCCCAGGTGGCGGAGCTGGCCCTTGGACAGCTCGTCGAGCCACGCCGAGCAGCTCGCGCAGGCCCGCTCCCATTCGGGGGCGAACATCGCGTGGTAGACGAACAGCTGCCGCCGCCCGTCGAACAGGTCGGGCAGGCGGATCTTGCCGTCGGGGCCTTCGAAGACGTAGTCGTCCGTCACCTCCACCATCGGGAGGCGGCGCCGCTCGGCGTTGAGCGCGTCGCGCGCCCGGGTCAGCTCCTTCTCCTTGACCAGCAGGGCCTTCCTGGCCTCAAGCCACTCGCTCGGGGACACGATCTGCGGAAGCGTCATGGGTCCTCCTCGAAATGCTCTCGACGTGCTCTCCCTTATGCAGACCGCGCGCGAGGCCGGAAATCATCGCTCCCGATGACTTACGGGGCCTTCCGGAGTCTGTATTGGTGAAGGGAGGCCCCATGACCGAGACCGAGGCGGCCGCGGCGCAGGGTTACGGCACCGTTCTGCTGGAACGGGCCATCTGCTACGCGCTGGGCGCGCTGAGTCCCGTCACTCCGCGGGCGCTGGAGCGGCCGACGCCGTGCGCGGGCTGGGACCTGTGGACGCTGCTCCGGCACGCCGACGAGTCGATCGCCGCGCTCTACGAGGCCATCGACCAGGGGAGCGTGGGCCCGGAGCCCGCCCCGCCCTCGGGACCCGACCCGGTGGCGGCCTTCCGGTCCAGCGCGGGGCGTCTCCTGGGGGCCTGGACGGCCGCGGGCGAGCGGGAGCGGGTGGTCACCGTGGCGGGGTGCCCGATCCGCGCGGGCGTGGTCGCCGGCGTCGGCGCGATCGAGATCGCCGTCCACGGCTGGGACGCGGCGCGGGCCTGCGGCAACGACGCGCCCATGCCCGAGGCCCTGGCCGTCCGCCTGCTGCGGCTGGCGCCGATGATCGTCCCGAGCGACGCGCGCGCGGACCTGTTCGACCCGCCCGTTCCGGTGCCCGCCTCGGCCCCGGCGGGCGACCGGCTGCTGGCGTTCCTGGGGCGTCAGCCCGACGGGGCGTAGCGGCGGACGCCGTTCTCCTCGTGGGAGGTGAGCACGGCCTGGTCGACCAGGACGTCCAGATGGGCGTCGATCTCCAGGACGGCCAGCATCCGGCTGAAGACGTCCAGGTCGGCCAGCGCGCGGCGGCGCCGGGTCCAGGTCATCGCGCCCGCGACCTCGAAGGCGGTGCCGTTCCCGGCCTTGACCTGGAACGCGGCGGCGTCCAGCCGCTCCTCGTGATGGGCGACCAGCTCGTCGATCCGGGTGTGGACGCTGGGCTTCACGCCGCCGTGCGCGGGCAGCAGCAGCGTGTCGGGCATGTCGCGCACCAGGCGGAGCGAGTCGAGGTAGCTGCGCAGCGGCTTGGGCTCGGGCGCGGTCTCCAGCCCGATGGACGGGCTGATGTGCGGCAGCACGTGGTCGCCCGCGAACAGCAGCCCGGCCGACGGCTCGCGCAGCACGACATGGCCGCGCGTGTGCCCCGGGGTGGCGAAGACGTCGAGCTCGCGGCGGGTCAGCCCGATCCGCTCGCCGTCGTCGAGCCACGCGTCGGGCATCGTGTGCGGAACGTTCCGGTCCTCGGCGTCGACGGCGATCGCGGCGATCTCGTCGGCCAGGGCGGGGGCTCCGCAGCGGCGCAGGAGGTCGGACTGGCGCGGGTGCAGGCCCTTGTCGAGGTCGAACGCCTCCAGGGAGTGGCGCTCGCCCCGGCCGATCCTGACCCGGGTGCCGAACGACTCGCGCAGGGCGAGGGCCTGGGAGTAGTGGTCCCAGTGCGCGTGGGTGACCAGGAACTGGGCGACGTCCTCCAGACGGTGGCCCAGGGTGCGCAGCGCCCCGGCCAGGGCCGTGCGGCTGTCGGGCATCGCCCAGCCGGAGTCGACCACGACCGGGCCTTCCGCGTCCTCGATCACGTACACGTTGACCGCGTGGAGGGTGGGGATGGGCAGGGCCAGGGGGATGCGGTGCACGCCGGGCACGACCGGGTGGGCGCCCGGCTCGGTCCAGTCCGCCGGTTGCTCCATGAGTGGGTCCGCCACCGCGTGCCCCTTCCGGGATTAGAATGACATTCTAGTGGAGCCTACTTCATCCCGGATGCGCGCGGGTCAGCCGCTCCGGGCCGCCCGGGCGGCCGCCTCGGCCTCGGAGCGGGCCTTCTCCAGGGCCCGCGCCGCCTCGTCGCGGCGCCGCTCCGCCACGGTGTGCCGCCGCTCGACCGCGGCCTCCCGCTTGTCCGCCTTGTCGAGCTCGCGGCGCAGCCCGGCCGCCTCCTGGCGCGCGGCGTCCAGCTCCCGCTGAACCGAGGCCAGCCGCGACTCGCGGCCGGACAGCTCCTTCTCGGCCTCCTTGACGCGCGCGCGTGCCTCCCGTGCCGCCTGCGCGGCCTCGCCGCGCTTCCTGGCCGCCGCCTCGCGCTTCCCGGCGAGGTCGTCCCGCTTGGGCGCGGACTTGGGCGGCCGAGCGGGGGACGGGCTCCCGAAACCGCCCGCCGGGACGAACCCCGCGTGGCTGCGCGGCTGGGGCAGGCGGCCCACCCGCACCTCCTCGGCCACGTCGGCGTCCACGGTCGCGGCCAGCAGCGTCTCCTCGACCTCGCGCACCGCCGGGTCGCGCAGCGGCTGCCCCGCCTCGGCGGCCAGCGCGCGTGCGGTGCGCACCAGCAGCGTGACCAGCTCGCCCCGGCGCTGCTCCAGCCCGCCGATGTGCCCGCCGGTCGCCCACGCCTCGCGCAGGTCGGCGCCCGCGTCCAGGAGCCGCTCCAGATCCTCGCCGGCCGATCGGGTCAGCAGGTTGACCGCCCACGCGGACACCGTCGGCTTGCGCAGGGCCCCGATGTCCTTGGCCAGCCCCTTGTCGCCCGCGGAGCGGGCCTCGTCGACCAGGCGTTTGCGTGTCTCCATGAAGTCCTGGGGGACGACCCCGTAAAGCTCATGGGCGGCGCTGGAGAGTTCCACGTCTTGGTCCATACCCGCTGAGCGGTGAGGTTCCGCAGGTCATGACCATCGGGTGACATCCGGGTGACGTGAAGCGCTGATCAATATGAGGAAAGGAACGGTGCATGGATCTCTGGGGCCATCATGTCGTGGGCCGCGACGACCGGCCGCTGACCGAGCTCCGCGCGCTGCGCCCCTACGCGGACGCGGTCGCCGGGAGCCGGGCGCGCGACGACAACTGGCAGATCTGCTCGCTGGAACCCGGTGCCGACCTCGCCGACTCCCTGGCCCTGCTGGTCCAGCTGGCCGCCGAGACCGGCGCCCCCGCGCTGCTCGCCTCGGTCACCAGCGACGAGAGCGCCTCGGTCGAGGGATTCAGCGGGCCCGCCGGGTACTGGCGGGCCTTCATTCCCTCGCGCCGCCCGCAGCTCCGGCGCGTCACCCCCGTCCCCGCGCCGGTGGCCGACGAGGTCGCCGCCGGGGCCGCCCGCTGGGCCGCCGCGGCGGGGCACTCGGTGGCGCCGGGCCCGATCGTCGAGCTGCTGTGCGCGTCCGAGAACACCGGCACCGACGACGTGCTCGAGGAACTGCTGAACAGGCTCGGCCTGACCAGCCCGCCGGTCGACGCGCTGGCCCGCACCACCTGACCCCGGCGCGCTCTCAGCGGGTGTCGAGGAACCGGTCCAGGACGCGGGTGCCGAAACGCAGCCCCTCGACCGGGACCCGCTCGTCCACGCCGTGGAACATGCCGAAGTAGTCCAGCTCCGGCCCCAGCAGCAGCGGCGCGAAGCCGAAGCTGCGGATGCCGATCCGATGGAACGACTTGGCGTCCGTCCCGCCGGTCATGACGTAGGGCACCGGGCAGGCCGCCGGGTCCTCCGAGCGCAGCGACTCGGCCAGGGCCGCGAACGTGGGCCCCGCCGGGTCGGCCGAGGGCGCCTCCTCGAAGTTGACGAACTCGCGGGTCACCTTCGGGCCGAGCAGGCGGTCCACCGTCGCGAGGAACTCCTCGCCCGTGCCCGGCAGGTACCGCCCGTCGACCTGGGCGGTCGCCGTCCCGGGGACGACGTTCACCTTGTACCCGGCGTCGAGCCGCGTCGGGTTGGCCGAGTTGCGGATCGTCCCCTCGAAGAGGCGGCCGACCGCGCCCAGGCGCCGGGCCTCCTCGTCCAGGCGGTCGTGGTCGATCGTGGTGCCCAGCGCCTTGGCCAGGCCGTCCAGCAGGGCCAGGACGCCGGGTGTCAGCCGCACCGGCCACCGGTGGGACGCCAGCCGCGAGATCGCGTGCGCCAGCTCGGCGACGGCGTTGTCGGGCGCGGGCTTGGAGCCGTGCCCGGCCTTGCCCCGCGCGGTCAGGCGCATCCAGGTGGTCCCGCGCTCGCCGGTCGCGATCGGGTAGATCCGGCGGCCCTCGTCGGTGACGCTGAAGCCGCCCGACTCGCTGATCGCCTCGGCGCACCCGGTGAAAAGCTCGCGGTGCTCGGCCACGACGTGCCGCGACCCGTAGTCGCCGGTGCACTCCTCGTCGGCCAGGAACGCCAGCACCAGGTCGCCGCGCGTGCGCCGGTCCTCGCGCATCCGCTGCCGCACGACCGCGAGGGTCATGGCCAGCGTGCCCTTCATGTCGACCGCGCCCCGTCCCCAGACGCAGCCGTCGCGGATCTCGCCGGAGAACGGCGGAACGCTCCATTCCGACGGATCGGCGGGAACGACGTCCAGATGTCCGTGGATCAGGAACGCGGGGGCGGACGGGTCGGTGCCGGGGATGCGGGCCAGGGTGCTCGCGCGTCCCCGCGCCGATTCCACGACCTCGGCGGTCACCCCGACATCGGCGAGCAGGGCCGCCACATGCTCGGCGGCGGGCCGCTCGGGGCGGGCCACGCCCTCGCCCTCGTTGGTGGTGTCGAAGCGGATAAGGTCGGAGCACAGGCCCGCGACCTCGCGCTCGGCCGTCTTCTCGGAGCCCGGGGAGTCGGTCACCGTTACGTGCCTTTCGAAAGTTCCTTGCGTTACAAGTTCCCGCTGACCATAGCGAATAAAGATCAGGTTAACGTGGCATGTCTCGATCCGGTGACGAATCGGAGATTGCCGTACCGAAATCGGGCGGGCGGTACGACGCTTCGACCAACGCGCCGGGCGCTTCCACCCGGCGTCCCGAGGGCAAGTGCGCGAGGGAGATGATCATGAGCTTGGTCAAGGGTGCGGGCCGCCGAACCGCGGGGCTGGCCGCGCTGGCGCTGGCCGCGTCCACGGTGCTGGCCGCCTGTGGCGGCGACGGCGGGTCGGGTGACGGGACGTTCACCGTCGGGCATCCCGAGCCCGACCACCTCACCCCGGGCAACACCACCAGCAGCTACGCCTACGAGGTGCAGAGCTACCTGTTCGAGAACCTCGTGGGGCTGGACGCCAAGGGCAACGTCGTCGACCAGGTCGCGCAGTCGGTCCAGAGCAAGGACCAGAAGGTCTGGACGATCAAGATCAGGACCGGGCTGAAGTTCCACAACGGCGAGGCCGTCACCGCCGCCAGCTTCGCCGACGCCTGGAACCAGGCCGCCTACGGGCCCAACGCC
The DNA here is from genome assembly GCF_050946795.1 of Spirillospora sp. CA-294931. Taxonomy (GTDB): domain Bacteria; phylum Actinomycetota; class Actinomycetes; order Streptosporangiales; family Streptosporangiaceae; genus Spirillospora. The sequence goes on along the minus strand of NZ_CP192006.1, from coordinate 5,282,079 downwards.
TTCGAGGGCAACGACTACTTCTCGCAGATCCAGGGGTACGCCGACCTCAACCCCGAGGACGAGAAGGCCAAGCCCAAGACCGACAAGCTCTCCGGGCTCAAGGTCGTCGGCGCCGACACCCTGGAGGTCACGCTCGCCGCGCCGTTCAGCCAGTTCAAGACGCTGCTGACGCACCCGGCGTTCGCGCCGCTGCCCAAGGCCGCCTTCGCCGACATCAAGGGGTTCGACAACAAGCCGATCGGCAACGGGCCGTACATGATGGACGGCCAGTGGGAGCGCAACCGGCAGATCAAGATGAAGCCGTTCGACGGCTACACCGGGACGCGCAAGCCCAAGAACAAGGGCGTCACCTGGAAGAGCTACGCCAGCGCCGACACCACCTACACCGACCTGCGCGCGGGCCGCGTCGACGTCATGATGTCGATCCCCGCCGCCAAGGTGCCCGAGGCCAAGCGGATGCTCGGTGAGCGCGTCCTGCCGCGCCAGACCGGGACGTTCGACTACCTGGGCTTCCCCCTGTTCGACAAGCGGTTCGCCAGCGCCGACCTGCGGCGGGCCTTCTCGATGGCGATCGACCGCAACGGCATCAACAAGGCCGTCTACAACCAGACCTACACCGTCGCCGACTCGCTGCTGCCGCCGCTGATCAAGGGCCACCGCAAGGGCGCCTGCGGCGAGCTGTGCACCTACAACCCGACCAAGGCCAAGCAGCTGTTCGACAAGGCCGGTGGGTTCAAGGGCACGCTGGAGCTGTACTTCTCCAACGCGCAGCCGAGCTACGAGCAGTGGATGCAGATCGTGGCGAACCAGCTCAAGCAGAACCTCGGCATCAGCGACGTCCAGTTCCGCAAGATCCCGGTCTCGGACTACCTGTCGCTGCTGAGCGACCGCAAGGAGAAGGGCCCCTACCGGCAGAACTGGGAGGCCGACTACCCCAGCGCCCAGAACTACCTTGAGCCGCAGTGGTCCTCGACCAAGAACCGGATGGGCTGGACGAGCAAGGAGTTCGACGACCTCATCGCCAAGGGCAACGGCGCGGCGAGCGAGGACGAGGCGATCCGGTTCTACAACCAGGCCGAGGACCTCGCGCTGAAGGAGGCGCCGCTGGTCCCGCTCTGGATCTGGCAGAGCTTCGGCGGCCGCTCCAGCAAGGTCGACAACGTGACCATCACGCCCTACGCGACCGGTCTGCTCCTGCACGAAGTGACGGTGAAGTAACCGCGTATGTGGCGCTATGTCGTACGGCGTCTGCTACAGGCGATCCCGGTCTTCCTCGGCACGACGTTCCTGATCTACGCGATGGTGTTCGCCCTCCCGGGCGACCCCATCCAGGCGCTGGCCGGGGACAAGCCGCTGCCGGAGTCGGTGGTGCACGCCCTGCGCGAGCGCTACAACCTCAACGATCCGCTGCTCATCCAGTACGGCAAGTACCTGGCCGGCCTCCCCCAGGGCGACCTGGGGGAGACCTTCGACGGCCAGAACGTGTCCGACGTGCTCAGCGGGCGCTGGCAGGTCACCGCACAGCTCGCGCTCACCGCCTGGCTGTTCGAGCTGGTCATCGGGATCGGTCTGGGCGTGTGGGCGGGGCTGCGGCGCGGGGGGCTCGCCGACACCCTCGTCCTGGGCGGCACCACGCTGATCATCGCCGTCCCGGTGTTCGTGCTCGGGTACACCGCGCAGATCGTCCTGGGGCTCGAATGGGGCCTGTTCCCCACGGCGGGCACCGAGGACGGCTGGCCGATGAGCTACCTGCTGCCCGGCCTGGTGCTGGGCTCGCTGGGCCTGTCGTACGTGGCGCGGCTGACGCGCACCAGCCTGGCCGAGAACCTGCGCGCCGACTACGTCCGGACGGCCCGTGCCAAGGGCCTGACCAAGGCGCGCGTGGTCGGGCGCCACACCCTGCGCAACTCCCTGATCCCCGTGGTGACCTATCTCGGCGTCGACTTCGGCTCGCTGATGGGCGGGGCCATCGTCACCGAGGGGATCTTCAATCTGCCGGGCATCGGCCAGCAGGTGTTCCAGTCGATCCAGCTCAAGGAGGGCCCGGTCGTCGTCGGCGCCGTGACCCTGCTGGTGCTGATCTTCCTGCTGGTCAACCTGGTCGTCGACCTGCTGTACGGGCTGCTGGATCCCCGGATCCGGCACGATTAGAAGAGTGGCCGGATGAAGATTACGGACACGGGCGCCCCCGATCCGGACGCCACCGGCTCCGGCGTCGACACGGCCGCCGCCACGCCCGGCGCGACGGCGGCCGCCGTCGCCGGGGCGGGCGGGCTGGTCGCCGGGCGGTCGGCGTCCCTGTGGGGGGACGCCTGGCACGACCTCCGGCGCCGCTGGATCTTCTGGGGCTCGGTGACGATCCTGGCGCTGGTGACCCTGATGAGCGCGTTCCCCGGGCTGTTCACCTCGCGCGGCAAGAACGAGAAGTGCGACCCCAACTTCTCCAAGCTCGGGCCCGGCGGCGACCACCTGTTCGGCACCGACGTGGCGGGCTGCGACTACTACGCCCACGTCATCCACGGCGCCAGGCCCACCCTGGTGATCGGCGTCCTGGTCACGCTGTTCGCGCTGCTCATCGCCGTGGTGTTCGGGATGCTCTCGGGCTATTACGGCGGCTGGGTCGACACGCTGATCGCCCGGGTCACCGACGTGTTCTTCGGGCTGCCGTTCGTGCTGGGCGCCACGGTCATCCTGATCTCCTTCCCCAGCCACGGCGTCGGCGCCATGACGCTGGTGCTGGTGCTGCTCGGCTGGACGACCATGGTCCGCATCATGCGGGCCCAGGTGATCGCGGTCCGCGACGCCGACTACGTCACGGCCGCCCGGCTGCTGGGCGCCTCCGACCTGCGGATCATGCGGCGGCACGTCCTGCCCAACGCCATCGCCCCGGTGATCGTGGTGGCGACGCTGAACGTCGGCCACGTGATCGCGGGCGAGGCCACCCTCGACTTCCTCGGCGTCGGCCTCCAGTACCCGGAGGTGTCCTGGGGGCTCCAGCTCAACCAGGCGCAGTCGTTCTTCGTCGACCACCCGCACCTGCTGGTCTTCCCCGCGGTGTTCCTGTCGGCGACCGTGCTCAGCTTCCTGATGCTGGGCGACGCCGTCCGCGACGCCCTCGACCCGAAACTCCGGTGACCATGGATCTCGGCAAAGAGGAGAAGGACGCGCCGCTCCTGGAGGTCGACGACCTGAGCGTCGCCTTCCGCGTGCGCGGGCAGGACGTCCGGGCCGTCAACGGGCTGTCGTACACGCTGGAGGAGGGCGAGACGGTCGCGATCCTGGGGGAGTCGGGCTCGGGCAAGAGCGTCGCGGCGCAGGCCGTGATGGGCATCCTCGACACGCCCCCCGCGCGGATCACCGGCGGGTCGGTCCGGCTGCGCGGCCAGGAACTGCTCGGCCTGCCCGAGCGCCGCCGCCGCGTCTACCGCGGCGACCGGATCTCGATGATCTTCCAGGACGCCCTGTCCGCGCTGAACCCGGTGTTCACCGTGGGCGACCAGATCAGCGAGATGTACCAGGTGCACCGGGGGATGCGGCGCAAGGCGGCCGAGGCCAAGGCGGTCGAGCTGATGGACCGCGTCCGGATCCCGCTGGCCGCGCGGCGCGTGCGCGACTACCCGCACCAGTTCTCCGGCGGGATGCGCCAGCGCGTCATGATCGCGATGGCGCTGGCCCTGGAGCCCGACGTGCTCATCGCCGACGAGCCCACCACCGCGCTCGACGTGACCGTCCAGGCCCAGATCATGAAGCTGCTGGCCGACCTGCAGTCCGAGCTGCGGATGGGAATGATCCTCATCACCCACGACCTCGGGGTGGTGGCGGGCGTCGCCGACCGGATCGTGGTCATGTACGCGGGCTCGGTCGCCGAGGAGGCCCCCGCCCGCGAGCTGTACGCCCGCCCGGCCCACCCCTACACCGCCGGGCTGCTGGCGTCCGTCCCGCGTCTCGACCAGCGGGGCGAGCGGCTGCGCCCGATCAAGGGGACGCCGCCGAACCCCGCCGCGCTGCCGTCCGGCTGCCCGTTCCGCCCGCGCTGCCCGAGGGCGGAGGCGATCTGCGGCGAGGAGAGACCGCCGCTGGTTGCCGTCGGGGCACCCGGGCACCGGTCCGCCTGCCACTTCGCCGAGGAGGTCCACGGTGACTGACGGCCCGATCCTCCAGGTCGAGGGCCTGGTCAAGCACTACCCGGTGACCCAGGGCGTGGTGATCAGGCGCCAGGTCGGCCGGGTCCGCGCCGTGGACGGCGTCGATCTGGAGCTGCGCAAAGGCGAGACGCTGGGCGTCGTGGGCGAGTCGGGCTGCGGCAAGTCCACGCTCGCCAAGCTCCTGCTGGCCGCCGAGCGTCCGACCGCGGGGACGGTCAGGTTCGATGGCCGCGACGTCTTCGCGCTGCCGCGCAAGGAGCTGCGGGCCCTGCGCCGCCGCATCCAGATCGTGCTCCAGGACCCCTACACCTCGCTGAACCCCAGGATGAGCGTCGGCGACATCGTGGGCGAGCCGTTCTCCATCCACCCCGACGCCGCCCCCAAAGACGGGCGCACCACGCGCGTCCAGGAACTGCTGGAGCTGGTCGGTCTCGACCCCGACCACGTCAACCGGTACCCGCACCAGTTCTCCGGCGGCCAGCGGCAGCGGATCGGCATCGCCCGCGCCCTGGCGCTGAGCCCCGACGTGATCGTGTGCGACGAGCCCGTCTCGGCGCTGGACGTCTCCGTCCAGGCGCAGGTCATGAACCTGCTGGACGACCTCCAGCGCGAGCTGGGCCTGGCCTACGTCTTCATCGCCCACGACCTGGCCGTCGTCCGGCACATCAGCGACCGGGTCGCCGTCATGTATCTGGGCCGGATCGTCGAGACCGGCGACGAGACCCAGATCTACGAGCACCCGACGCACCCGTACACGCAGGCGCTGCTGTCGGCCGTGCCGGTGCCCGACCCCGAGGCGTCGGCGTGGGCCGGGCAGATCATGCTGGAGGGCGAGCCCCCGTCGCCGCTCGACCCGCCGTCGGGCTGCCGCTTCCGCACCCGATGCTGGAAGGCCCAGGACGTCTGCTCCAACGAGGACCCCGCGCTGGAGACCCGCGAGGGCTCGGCGCACCCCAGCGCCTGCCATTTCGCCTCCGAGGACGCCCATCCGGCGACCGAGGGCTCCTGACCGCATCCGAGGGATCATGGCGCGCTCCCGCGCCGGTCATCCGGCCTTCGTCGTCCGCCCCCCAGCATGGGCGCATGCGACGACCCCTCCGGCGACGGGCTCCTGCTCCCGCCGGGCGGCGGGCGCTGACTCGATGGCAGAGTTGGGGGCATGTCCCGCAAGTCACGACGCGACGCCCCGGGCCCTGACGTCCACCCGATCGCGGGCGGCGAGGCCGAGCTGCTGCGCGACTCCGAACGCGACGGCGGCTGGGTGCTGCTGGTCGGCGGGGTGCCGCAGTCCTATGTCGACCTCGCCGACCCCACCCACCTCGACTTCGAGTACATGCGCCTGTTGGGCGACGTGGTCGACTGCCTGGCGCCCGAGGGCGCGCCGCTGGACGCCGTCCACATCGGCGGGGCCGGCTGCACCCTGCCCCGCTACCTGGCCGCGACCCGTCCGGGCTCGCGGCAGGTCGTCTTCGAGCCCGACGCCGCCCTGGTGCGGCTGGTCAGGGAGCGGCTCCCGGTCAAGGGCGTGCCGGGGCTGAAGATCCGCGTCACCGACGGCCGCGCGGGCATTGCCGCCCTGCCCGACGGCGCCGACGACCTGGTGGTGACCGACGCGTTCGCCGAGGCGTCCATGCCGCTGGAGCTGGCCACCCGCGAGTTCACCCAGGACGTCGACCGGGTCCTGCGGCCCGGCGGCGCCTACCTGATGAACGTCGCCGACGGTTTCCGGCTGCCCTTCGCCCGCCGGGTCGCGGCGACCGTCGCCTCGGTGTTCCCGCACGTCCTGCTGCTCGGCGAGCCCGGCGTCCTGCGGGGACGCCGCTTCGGCAACCTGATCGTCGCCGCGTCCCGGGCGCCGCTGCCCTCCGCCGAACTGGCCCGCCGCGCGGCCGGGGGCCTGGCCAGGGCCCGCCTTCTGGAAGGCGCCGACCTCACCGCCTTCTGCGGCGGCGCCCGCCCCCTGCGCGACGGCGAGGACGTCACGGTCCCCGAGCCCCCGCCCCAGACTTTCGGCCGCCCTTGAACCGCAAGACCACGACCCCACCGCCCCGCGCGACGACCCGGTACCCGAGGCGGGGCAGCCTCCAGGCCACGTGGGCCTCGTAAGGCGTCGGCGTCTCCGTCATCACGAACCATTCGGGCGGCTGCGCGTCGGACAGGTGCGGCATGAACACGCGGCAGCGCCCGGTGAGCTGGGGAGCGAGCCGGTTGGCCGCGGCGACGTCGGCGCCGTCCGGGACGGCCTTCAACGCGGCCACCGCACCCGGGGACGGACGCCACGGGCCCGGATCGCCGAAGGGCTGTCGCCCCGCGACCGTGATCGCGACGGCCGCCAGCAGAAGGGCCGGTGCCGCCGCCCGGCTGCGCGCCGCCTCGCTCGCCCGCAGCCTCCGCAGGCCGTCCAGGGCGGCCACGAAGACAATGGGCATCAGCACGGCGCTGTAGTGGAACCGGGTCTCCCAGTGGTTCGGGACGGTCGACCAGAACCGGGCCGCCAGGGAGGGCAGCGCCAGGAGCGTCAGGGGCGAGCGGAACCCGAGGAACAGCGTCGGCATGAAGACCGCGAGCAGCAGCGTGCCCTTGGTGTCCAGCGGCGTGAGGAACTGCGCGATCGGATTCGCCTTCGCCTCGGTGGCCGAGGCGTACGGATACACGTGGCCGGGATTGAACTCCGGGATGACGACGTGGACGACCAGGAGCCCGGCGGCGACCGCGCCCGCTGTCAGGCACGCCCCGAGCCGGTGCCGTCCCCGGCAGAACACGTACACGCCGATGGCCGCGACGATGAGCGCCTGGTCCTCCTTGACCAGCGGCAACGGCATGGCCCATCCGGCGGCGGCGCCGTCCCGTCCGCGCGCCAGCAGCTCCACCGCCCGCGCGATGAGCGGGACGGCGAAGGCGATCTCGTGGAAGTCGAAGACGACCGCCTGCTGGAGCCCCCAGGACAGGCCGTAGGCCAGGCCCGCGCACAGGCCGCCGTGGCGTCCGCACAGCTCGGACGCCAGCCGCGTCACGGGTACGGCCGAGACCGCCAGCAGCGCGGCCTGGACGACCAGCAGTGTGAGAGGCGAGGGGAACAACCGGTACAGCGGGGCGATCGTCACCAGAATCGGGTGGAAGTGGTCGCCCAGCAGATGGAACCCCGGGCCCTTCAGCTCCGACACCGGCGCACGCAGGTGCGCGTAGCCGCGCACGGCCTGTTCGAAGATCCCCAGGTCGTAGCCGGTCGTGCGCAGCGACAGGTGCCGGATGACCGAGAAGGCCGTGTAGGCGGCGAAGAGCGCGGCGGCGAGCAGCCAGGGGTCGCGGCGGGGGGACGGCATGGCGCCGAGCCTGGTCGCACGGCCCTGAGGGCACGCTGAACCGAGCTGAAGACGATTTCAGGGAGTCGCGGGCCGAACTGTGCACAATGGCCCGATGCGACTGTTGCTTGTCGAGGACGAGGAGCGTTTCGCGGCGACGCTCGCCCACGGGCTGCGCGCCGACGGGTACGCGGTCGACGTGGCCCACGACGGCCGCGAGGGCCTGGACCTGGCTCGCACCCACCCCTACGCCGCCGTGGTCCTGGACATCATGCTGCCGGGGCTGAACGGCTACGCGGTCTGCGCCGAGCTGCGGCGCGGCGGCTCCACGGTGCCGGTTCTCATGCTGACCGCCAAGAACGGCGAGTACGACGAGGCCGAGGCCCTCGACACCGGCGCCGACGACTACATCTCCAAGCCCTTCTCCTACGTCGTGCTGGTGGCCAGGCTGCGGGCGCTGCTGCGCCGGGGCGGCGCCGTGCGGCCCTCGGTGCTCAGGGTCGGCGACCTGTGGCTCGACCCCGCCTCGCGCGAGTGCCGCCGGGCCGGGACGCCGGTGCGGCTGACGGCCAAGCAGTTCGCCGTCCTGGAGTGCCTGGCCCGCCGTCCCAACGAGGTGGTGGCCAAGATCGACATTCTGGACGAGGTCTGGGACCAGGACTACGACGGCGACGTCAACCTGGTGGAGGTCTACGTCCGCGCCCTGCGCCGCAAGCTGGACCTCCCGCCCGCGCCCTCGGCCATCCAGACCGTGCGCGGCGCGGGCTACCGGCTGGTCGGATCCGGTGCGTAGGCCCACCTCGCTGCGCGCCCGCGCCGCCCTCAGCGCGGCCCTGGCCGCCGCCCTGGTCTTCGGCGCGGGCGGCTGGTGGCTGCGCGGCGAGATCCGGCAGGAACGGGAGAGCGAGGCCCTGTACCGGGCCTCGCAGGTCGCCGAGTCCGTCGCCGCGTCCCTGCAGCGGGGCGAGCGGGTGCCGTGCGAGTCGCACCTCTGCTTCGTGGTGCTGGCCGACGGGCGGTGGGTCAGGAACGACAGGGACGCGTTCGTCGACGCCCGGGGCCACCCCGTCATCGCGCTCCCGCCCGGGATGACCGAGCCGATCAGGGTGCGGTTCCCCGACAAGATCCCCGACGACGGGATCCGCGTCGGGCTGGACGTCGCCGCCTACGCGGGGCGGGTCGGGCGCTTCGCCCGAGCGGGCACCGGTTTCCTCCCCGCGAGGGTCATCCGGTCGGCGACCGGCGTCAAGGACGTGGCCGGCGACCAGGAGGCGACGGTGTACGTGCTGGCCAGGCGCGACTTCACCGACACGGCCGTGGCCACGGTCGACCGGTTCCTCGCCTGGACGATCCCCGCCGCCATCCTGTTCGTGGGGATCGTGGCCTGGCTGATCACGGGCCGGGCCATGCGGCCGGTCGCGGCGATGCGGGCGGAGCTGGCCGAGATCGGCGACGGCGCGCTGGACCGGCGGGTCCCGGTCCCGGCGGGCAGCGCCGAGCTGGCCGGGCTCGCCGGAACCACCAACCAGACGCTCGACCGGCTCGAACGCGCCGTGCTCAAGCAGCGGCGCTTCGTCGCCGACGCCTCGCACGAGCTGCGCTCGCCGCTCACCGGGCTGCGCAGCACGCTGGAGGTGCCGCTGGTCCACCCGGACACCGCCGACTGGCGGGCCGTGGTGACCGGCGCGCTGGCCGACACCGTCCGCCTCCAGGCGCTCACCGACGACCTCCTGCTGCTCGCCGCCGAGAACACCGCCCCGCCGGACACCGTCGACCTGGCCGAGCTGGCCGAGGAACAGGTCGCCGAGCGCGAGTGCCGTCCGGGCGGTCCCGCGTTCACGGTGCGCGCCGAGGGGCCCGCCGTGGTGCGCGGGGGAGAGCACCGGCTCGGCCGGATCGTGCGGAACCTGCTCGACAACGCCGCCCGCCATGCCGCGAGCCGGGTCGCCGTGACGGTGGCGAGCCGGGACGGGACGGTCACGCTCACCGTCGCCGACGACGGGCCCGGCGTGCCCGCGTCCGAGCGGGAGCGGATCTTCGACCGGTTCGTCCGGCTGGACGACGCCCGCGCCCGCGCCACCGGCGGGGCGGGCCTCGGCCTGACCATCGTCCGCGAGCTGGTGACCGCGCACGGCGGCACCGTCCGCGTGACCGGGTCGGCCACCTTCGAGGTGCGGCTGCCCGCCGTCTAGGCTGCCAAGATGACCATCGTCATCACCGGAGCGAGCGGGACGCTCGGCCGCGCACTCACCCCGCTGCTGGCCGGGGAGAAGGGCGGCGTCCGGGCGCTGAGCCGCAAGGACAGGCCGGCCGAGCCCGGAGTGGAGTGGCGGCGGGCCGACCTGCTCACGGGCGAGGGCCTGGCCGCCGCCCTGGACGGGGCCTCGGCCGTCGTGCACTGCGCCACCGACCCGCGCCGTCCCAAGAGCGACGTTCCCGCCACCCGCAACCTCGTCGAGGCCGCCAGGGCTCAGGGCGACCCGCATCTGATCTACGTCTCGATCGTCGGCGTGGAGGGGCACCACTACCCCTACTACCGCGTCAAGGTCGCCTGCGAGCGGCTCGTGGCCGAATCGGGGCTGCCGTTCACGATCCTGCGCGCCACGCAGTTCCACGACCTGCTCGCGATGGTCTTCGGCTACCTGGTCAAGGTGCCGCTCGTCATGCCGGTGCTGGCGGGCATCGAGGACCAGCCGGTCGACGTGTCCGAGGTCGCGGCCCGCCTGGTCGAGATCGTCGGGGACGGCCCGCAGGGGCTCGCCCCCGACCTGGGCGGGCCCGAGGTGCTCGGCTTCGCGGACCTGGCCCGGACCTATCTGGAGGCGACCGGCCGGAAACGTCTGCTGGTCCCGGTGCCCCTGCCCGGACGCATCGGCCGCGACTTCCGCCGCGGCCTGCACCTCGCCCCGGACCACGCGGCGGGCGGGCGCACCTGGCGCGAGTACCTCACCTGAACCAGTGGCCGAGGGCCGCCGTGGCGGCGGACGTCCGCGCTCGGGGGTCGGGCTCGTCCGAGGCCCAGGCCACATAGCCGTCGGGACGGACGAGCAGCGCCCGCGGCAGGCCCCCGCCCTGGCGCCGGGCGTAGCGCACGCCGGTGACCTGGCCGGGAAGGTCTTTGTGCTCGCGGTCGTCGAGCAGGACGAACCGGCCGTCGTGGAACAGTTCGGCGAGCGGGGCGCCGTTGAGCCTCCCCCGGGGGAGGCGGGCGCCGGTGAGCCGGTGGGACGGGCGCGGCGGCGGATAGGCCACCGAGATCCCCGAGTAGGCGCGTGCCAGGCGGTCCTGAACCGGCGGCAGCGGCGCGACGACCTTCTCCGCCGTCCAGCGCAGCGCCTTGCGCCGCCGGGTCCTGGCGGTGTTCAGCCGGAACTGGCGGCCGGTCAGCGCGAGCACCGCGGCGCCCACCGGATGCCGCTCGGCGTCGTAGGAGTCGAGCAGCCACGACGGGGCGCGCCCCTGGACGGCCGCGGCGAGCTTCCAGCCGAGGTTGAAGGCGTCCTGGATGCCGGTGTTGAGGCCCTGGGCCCCGGCGGGGGAGTGCGTGTGCGCGGCGTCGCCCGCCAGCAGGACGCGCCCGTGCCGGTAGCGGGGGACCTGGCGGCTCTCGCTGCGGTAGCGGCCCGACCAGTACATGTCGTGGGGCCGCAGGTCGCGCCCGCTGATCGCGATGATGCCGTCGGCGACCTCGTCCAGCGTCACGGGTTCCTCGACGGGGAGGCCGGCGCGGGAATAGTCGTAGAGCACGACGCGGCAGGACCCGTCGCGATAGGGGAACACCAGCAGCATTCCCCGATCGGACAGTTCCCCATAGGCACGGTCCATGCGGAGCCCTTCGACGGTCACGTCGGCGAGGCTGACCGAGCCCGGATTGGGGAATCCGGGAAATGGGACGGACAGGGATTCACGGACGAAACTGCGGATGCCGTCGCATCCGACCACCTGGGCGAAGGACTCCGACTTCCCCGAATCGAACGTCAGCCGCACTTCGTGTTCGTTCTGTTCGAGGCCGGTCACGCGGTGCGACCAGGCGAGTTGCGCGCCGAGTTCCTCGGCGCGCCCGGCCAGCAGCCCTTCGATTCGGCTCTGGGGAATACCGAGCATGTAGGGAAAGTCGGAGTCCAGGCGCGAGAAGTCGATGACGGCGTCCCTGAGCCCGAGCGGGAAGCCCGGCAGCGGCACGCCCGCGTCGGTGAAACGGCCGGCCACGCCCCGCAGGTCGAGAAGCTCCAGGCTGCGGGCGTGCAGCGTGATGGCCCGCGAGTCGGTGCGCGGGCCGGGGCGCCGGTCGAAGACGCGGCAGGGGACGCCCGCCAGGGCGAGTTCGGCGGCGAGGGCGAGTCCGGTGGGGCCCGCACCGACGATGGCAACCGTCACGACGATCTCCTTCAGAAGCGCGGTGATAACCGCCTCACGACGGTGCCCAATGTCCCATAATCGAGCGATGGAGTCGTCTACCCGAATTCTCATTCTCGGCCTGGATTCGTCGGGGAAAATACTCCAGTTCGACCGCAACGCGGTGTCCGTTCTCCCCGTGGAACCGGATGAACTGCTGGGCGCCCGCCTGGACGACGTGATCGCCGGTGCGGGAGAGCCGCTGGCCGAGTCGCTGCGGCAGGGCCGCGAGCGCACCGCCATGCTGCCCGTGAAGACACGCGGGGGTGCGGTGTGCGACTCGCTCATCACCGTCCACCCGATGAGCGGCGCCTGCGACGACGGCAAGGCGGCCGAGCCTCAGGCCGCGCTGGCCGTCGTCCGCGTCCCGGTGCCGATCGCCGAGCGGTTCATCGACCCGGCGGTCGTGCGGCGGGCGCTGATCGAGGACGCGCTGCCGCGCCTGGGCGGCGCCCTCGACCTGGAGCTGCTGGCCCGGGGCCTGATGAACGCCCTGGTCCCGAACTTCTGCAACTCCGGCGGCATGCTGCTGCTGGAGAGCCTGGTCGACTTCGACGAGCCCGCGCCCTCGGTGCCGGGCGACTCGCCGCCGCTGCGGCGGATGGCGGTCGTCTTCGACGACGGTGACCCGGCGTGGGACGCCACGTTCCCGACCGGCGAGGTGCTGACCTACCCGGCGGGAACCCCGTATGTGAAGTGCATGGAGACGGGTGAGCCCGTTCTTCCCGGACTCAACGACAGCGACGTGGAGGGCATCGCGGAGCTGTGGCGCCGCGCGCCGGTGGCCGAGCTGCTCAAGGGCGCCTCGATGCTGCTGCTGCCGATCGTCTCCGACGAGCTCGTCCTGGGGTTCTTCGTGTGCACGCGCGGCGTCGAGCACCGTCCGTTCGACGCCTACGACGTCGAGATCGGCATGGAGTTCGCCACCCGCGCGTCGGTGCTGGTCGAGTCGGCGCGCCGCTACGGCCGCGAGCGCGCCACCGCGCTCACCCTGCAGCGCAGCATGCTCCCGACGGGGCTGTCGGCGCCGTCGTCGGTCGAGGTGCACCACCGCTACCTGCCCGGCAGCCGGCTGATCGAGGTCGGCGGCGACTGGTACGAGTCGATCGCGCTGCCCGGCGGCCGGGTGGCGCTGGTGGTCGGCGACGTGGCCGGGCACGGCGTCCGCGCGGCGGTGACGATGGGACGCCTGCGCACCGCCATCCACACGCTGGCCGATCTGGAGCTGCCGCCCGCCGAGTCGCTGGAGCGGCTCGACTCGCTGATGAAGACGCTCGGCGAGCGCGAGCCGCACTTCGCCACCTGCGCCTACGTCGTCTACGACGCGGTCACCGGCCGGTGCAAGGTGGCCAGCGCGGGGCACCTCGCGCCGCTGCTGGCCCCGCCCGGCGGCGAGGCCGCCTACCTCGACGTGACCCCGGCGCCGCCGCTCGGCGTGGGCGGCGGCGCGATCTCCACCCGCGAGTTCGCGGTGGAGGACGGCACGCTGCTGTTCCTGTTCACCGACGGCCTGGTCGAGAACCGCGGCCGCGACATCGACGACGGCCTGGCCCGGCTGCGCCGCACCTTCGGCCCCGGCGCCCACGCCCGGCCGCTGCAGGAGCTGTGCCAGGCCACGCTGGACGGGGTCTTCGACGACCAGCACCGCGACGACATCGCCATGCTGGTCGCGCGGCTGCGGCGCATCCCCGCCGACGACCACGTCTCCTGGGAGCTGCCGCCCGACCCGGCCGCCGTCCGGCGCGCCCGCGGCCTGATCCGCGGACGGCTCGACACGTGGGGCCTTTCCGACCTGTCCCCGACCGCCGAGCTGCTGGCCACCGAGCTGGTCACCAACGCCATCCGCCACGCGGGCGGCCGTGTGATGGTGCGGCTGGTCCGCGAGGGCGACCTGGTCTGCGAGGTCTTCGACGGCTCGGACGGCCATCCCCGCGTCCAGTGCGAGGAGGGGCTGAGCGAGTCGGGCCGGGGCCTGTGCGTGGTCAGCCGCCTGGCCAACCGCTGGGGCGTGCGCCGCACCGGCAACGGCAAGGCCGTGTGGTTCGAGCTGAACGTGCGTTGATCAGCGCTGCACCGAGATGTGCACGTGGTCGTAGTGGTTCTGGGTGATGCTGCCCCGGTCTTCCATGGGCCGCCACCCGGGGAAGCGGATGTTCCAGATGTGCTGGCGCCAGATCACGTAGGAGATGCCCAGCCGCCGGGCGTTGCTGATGGCGAACTGCGCGACCTGGTCGCCGTGCCGCCGGGCGCTGGCGCTGGGCATCTGGCCCGCCGTGGACGCCATGAAGTCGCAGGCCCGGCCGTCGCCGTGGTCCTGGGCGTCGCCCGAGCCCCGGTAGCAGCCGATGACGGGGAAGGGGCCGAACATGCCGTCGATCTGCATCACCACGGTTCGCATGGTGGGCGTCATCATGTTGCCGGTGATCACCGACCGGTTGCCGGAGACCCCGTCGGGACGCTCGGTGACCTTCGGCTGGTCGCGGGGCGTGGTGGACGGCACCTGCCGCTGCGGCGCCAGCAGGGCGATCCTGGTGCCCTTGGGCAGCACCTTCTTGAGCTTCTTGCTCAGGCCCTTGGCGTCGGCCTTGGGCGCGCTGATCACCAGCCCGTTGCCCTGGGGCATCCCGAGCGTGCGGGCCTGCCCGCGCGAGATGACCGCGTCGACGTCGCCGATGCCCATCGAGGCGTAGGCGCCGACCCTGACCTGCCCGGGGCTGCGGCTGCTTCCCGCGGGGACGACCCCGCCCAGTGGCAGCGAGCCGTCCTGGCTCAGCGAGAACGAGACCGCGAGGCCGCCGGTGGCGACGGTCTGCCAGAGCTGGTCGGACTCGGCCGTCTGGCGGGGCGCGTAGGCCCGGAACGAGGACGGGTCGACGCCCAGCAGCCCGACCCGGCGCCCGGCGACCTGAGCGCGGGCGGCGTCGACCACGGTGACGCCCGCGACGCCCTTGAGGCGCCTGGCGCGCTCGACGGTCTCGGCGGGCAGCGGCGCCGAGCCCGCGATCATGAGGTGGGGGGTGAGGCGCTTGCGCAGCGGCGCCACCACCGGCGGGCCCGACCCACCGGCCTGGGAGACCGAGACCAGCTCGCCCCGGCCGTCCTTGCGTCCCTTGGAACCGCTCTTGTCGAAGGTGCCGGACGCCACCACCGTCACGTCGGCGACCAGCGTCAGCGCGGCGAGCCCGCCGATGATCGCCGGTGTCGCGCGCCCTCGGCCGTACCTGAGCATCCCCACCTGGCCGTCCTGTTCGCCAACCGCCCTTTTCGGAGTGGGGAGGGGCCCGGCTCCGATCGCTTCCCTTGGGGCGAATAGTAGACAGCGTGTCAAACTGCCGCCACATCGCCGCCGGGCCGGGCGGGCGCCCACGGGCGGCCGGGAACGCGAGGCTAGCCTTGGGCCCGTGAGGGTGCTCGTGGTCGAGGACGACGATGATCTGCGGTTCGGTGTGGCATCGGCCCTGCGCGGCGCCGGGCTGGCCGTCGACGAGGCGCCCGACCTGCCCCAGGCGGACGAGTCGCTGTTCGTCAACGACTACGCCTGCGTCGTGTTCGACCGGCTGCTGCCCTCGGGCGACGCCGCCCGCTACGTGGAGGGCATGCGCCGCGCCGGGGACGCCGTGCCGGTGCTCTTCCTGACCGCAAGGGACACCGTCGCCGACCGCGTGGAGGGCTTCGCCACCGGAGGCGACGACTACCTCGTCAAGCCGTTCGCGGTGCCCGAGCTGGTGGCCCGGGTGCGCAGCCTGTGCCGCCGGGCCGGGGTGGTCAGGCCGCCGGTGCGCCGCGTCGCCGACGTCGAGATCGACACCGCCCGCCGGGAGGTCCGCCGCGACGGCGTGCTGCTGATGCTCACGGCCAAGGAGTTCGCGGTGCTGGAGCTGCTGGCGGGGCGCGAGGGCCAGGCCGTGCCGAGGAACGAGCTGATCGAGGGCTGCTGGGACGAGATGGCCGACCCCCGCTCGAACGTCCTTGAGGTGCTGGTCTCGCAGCTGCGCCGCAAGCTCGGCGATCCGCCGCTGATCCACACCGTCCGCGGCGTGGGGTACCGGCTCGGCCCATGATCGGCTCCCGGGGCCGGCCCAGGACGGCGGCGGCCAGGATCCGGCGGCTGCGCCGCCGCATCACGGCGCTGTTCGCGCTGACCAGCCTGGTCACGCTGTCCGGGCTGGCGCTGCTTGCGGTGCACAACGACGACCGGGCCTGGCGCGAGCAGCTCGACCGGACGCTGAACCTGCGCACCACCGAGGCGATGTACAGCATGACCTACGAGGGCAGGCGCCTGGATCCCACCGAGATGGCCTCGACCGTCGACACCGACTGCCCGGCGCTGACGGTGCTGGCGGGTCCGGTCGGGCGCCTCGGCGTCGTCCACGCGCCGTCCAGGCCGTGCGTGCGGGCCCGGGACGGCGACGTCCGGCACGTGGCCCGCACGGCCATGCGCACGGGGGAGGTCGCCACCGCCGACGTCCGGGCGGGCGACGGCCGCGGGCTCCGGCTCCTGGCCGACCCGTTCGAGGGCGAGAAGGAGTACGAGCCCGACGGCGCGGTCGTGGCCGCCGTGGACGCCTCCGAGGACCGTGCGGCGCACCGGCGCCTCACGCTCGTCCTGACGGGGGGCTGCGCGGTGCTGGTGGCCCTGTCGGCCCTCGCGGGGCGCTTCCTGGCCGGACGGGCCGTCCGCCCTGCCCTGGCGGCGCTCCACCAGCAGGAGGCGTTCCTCGCCGACGTCGCCCACGACCTGCGGAACCCGGCCGCGTCGATGCGCGCCCTCGCCGAGACCGGCCTGCGCGGCGAGAGCGACCCCCGGGAGGCCTTGCGGCGCGCCGCGCGGCTCTCCACCCGTATGGGCGATCTCGTCGACGGCCTGCTCACCCGCGCCCGGCTGATGGCCGGGGTGGACGCCCTCACCCGCGCTCCGCTTCGCCTGGACCAGCTCGTGGAGACGGTGGTGGCCGACTCCGAGGCGGGCGACCGGATCGCCGTCGAGACCGAGCCGGTCGTCGTGGACGCCGACCCCGGCCTGCTGACCAGGGCCGTCGGCAACCTGGTCGACAACGCCCTGGTCCACGGCCACGCGCCGGGGCGGGACGCCGAGATCGCCGTCACCGTCCGGGCCGACGGCACCGTCACGGTCGACGACGCGGGCCCCGGCCTTCCCCCGGGGCTGGAGGCGTCCCTGTTCGAACGCTTCCGCAGCGGCTCGGGATCCACCGGGCTCGGCCTGTCGATCACCTCCTGGGCCGCGCACGCCCACGGCGGCACCCTGACCGCCGGGACGAGCCCGTCGGGCGGCGCCCGCTTCGTGCTGCGCCTCCCGCCCCGCTGAGCGCCCTCATCAAAATCTCAGGGTCGATCGGCGATGCTCCGTGAGCAGGTGATTTACGGAGGTGTCCCTTGAAGTCCGTCATCGGGCGCGTCGCGCTCGCGGCCGTCCTCGCCCTCGTCCCGGTGGCCGGGTGCACCGCCGTCCCGGCCCGCACCACGGCGGCCAAGCCCGCCTGGGCAGACCCGTCCGCGCGGCCCGACCTGGCGCCCTTCTACAAGCAGCGGCTTCGCTGGAGCCGTTGCGGGGCGTTCCAGTGCGCCGAGCTGCGGGTGCCGATGGACTACGCCAGGCCGGGCGACGGCAGAGCCTTCGTCCTGCCCGTCGCGCGGGCCGCCGCGGGCGACCCCGCCCGGCGCATCGGATCGCTCGTCTTCAACCCGGGAGGGCCCGGCGCCTCGGGCGTCGGCGAACTGAAGGACGGGGTCCTGGACTCCTTCGGCAAGAGCGTCCGGACCCGATTCGACATCGTCGGCTTCGACACGCGCGGCGTCGCGGGCAGCAGACCGGCGGTCAACTGCGCGCCCGGCAAGGGCAGGGAACCGCGCGACACCGCGCCCGGCACGCTCGACCCCCGCACCCCCGCCGAGCGCGCGGCCGCCCTCGCCGACGCCCGTGACGGCCTGGCGGCGTGCCGGGCCCGCAGCGGCGCGATCCTCCCGCACGTCGGCACCAAGGACGCGGCCCGCGACATGGACGTGCTCCGCGCCGCCCTCGGCGACGAACGGCTGACCTACCTCGGCTGGTCCTACGGCACCGCCCTGGGCACCACCTATGGCGAGCTCTTCCCGCCCCGAGTCCGCGCCATGGTGCTGGACGGCGCCATCGACCCCTCCCGAGACTGGTACCGGCGCGCGGTCGGCCAGGGCGCGGCGTTCGGCCGGGCCCTGGAGGACTACGCCCGGAACTGCCACAAGATCGCCGGAGACGTCTGCCCGGCCCGGACGCCCGAGGAGATCCTCGACCTGGTCGACGACCTCTACGAGCGGACGGCCCGTCGCCCGCTGCCCGTCCGGGACGCCGGCTGGGGCCTGGACTCGTCCCTCCTGCACGACAGCGTCTCCCTGGCCATGTACACGCCCGAGGCGCAGTGGAAGGACCTGTCCAAGGGGCTGTCGGCCGCCGCCGAGGGCGACGGCACCGCGCTGGCCGCGACGATCGACGAGAACGCGCGGGCCCGCGCGCCGCGCGACAACTCCGAGGAGGCCCTGCTGGCCGTGGACTGCCTCGACGTGCCCCACCCGGCCGACCCGCGGGCGTACTGGAACGTCCTCGACCGGGCCTACGACGAGGCCGGGCTGTTCGGCACGGCCAGCGTCGTCGAGGCACTGGGCTGCCGGGGCTGGCCCGGCCCCAAGGGCACGCCCCACCGAGCCCATGCCCCGGGCCTCGCCCGCGTCATGGTCATCGGGACGACCGGCGACCCCGCCACCCCGTATGACGAGGCCCAGAGCCTGGCGGGCCAGCTCCCCAATGGGATGCTGCTGACCTACAAAGGCCTCGGCCACACCGCCTACGGCCGGAGCAACGCCTGCGTCACCGGCGCCGTGGACGCCTACCTGACCGATCTTCGCCCGATCAGATCCGGCACGACCTGCTGAGCCGGTGCGTTGGAGGACAGGAAGCACCGGTCCGAGCGCGCGGGAGTGAACGATGAGGCGTGAGCGAACGGGGAGGCGTCATCGCCGGAACCCGGCCCCCGTTGCCCTGATCTTGGTGGCGGCGGGGGTCTCCGCCTGCACCACCCCGGAAACCCGGGCCTCGAACCCGCCCGCCGAGTCGTCCGGCTGGACGGCCACCGTCTACTACACCGCGGTCGAGTCCTTCCACCGCGGCCCGCGGCGGACCGTGCGCGGGTGCCCGCGCCTGGAGTGCGAGCACGGCCGCGACGACCTCGGGTCCTACCCGGAGGGCTTCGCCAAGGCCGTGCGCGACGAGGGCACCGGCCGCATCACCAGCGGCCCCCGGCGCGGGCGGTACCTCAACTGGTCGTACGACGTCGGCTACTGGCTGGACACCGCCCCGCGCGACACGGCCGGACGCCCGCTGCGCCCGTGGGTCTCGGCGGCCGCCGACCGCTCGGTGATGGCGCAGGGACGCCGGTTCACCATCACCCGGTGCGGCAACGACGACGACGGCGCCGCCATCGAGGCCGGGATCTGCGCGCGCTTCCGGTCGTCCCGCTGGACGGTCGTGGACGAGTTCACCCCCGGGCTCGGCGGGCCACGCCACATCGACCTCTACATCGGCGAGGAGACCGGCCCCGGATTCACCGAGTCCTCCCTCTACACCACGCTTCACGGCGCGTCCCTGCGTCCCTCCTGATCGCGTGGCGTTGAGGTTCCTTTGAGGCGGCTCGTATATCTCTGTACGGGTGTGCGCGAAAACCCGGATCCTCGTGGTGGACGACGAGCCCAACATCCGTGACCTCCTGGTGCAGGCCCTGCGGCTGGTCGGGTTCGAGGTGCGGGCCGCGGCCCGCGGACTCGAGGCGATCGCCGCCGCCGGGACGGCGCCGCCCGCCCTGGTCATCCTGGACGTGATGCTGCCGGACCTGGACGGCCTGGAGGTCGCGCGGCGCCTGCGGGCGTCCGGGCTGGACGCGCCGGTGGTGTTCCTGACGGCGCGCGACACCGTCGAGGACCGCATCGCCGGGCTGACGGCGGGCGGCGACGACTACGTCACCAAGCCGTTCAGCCTGGAGGAGCTGGTGCTGCGGGTGCGCGCCGTGCTCCGCCGGACCCAGCCCGCGCCCGAGCTCGACGCGGTCCTGCGCTACGCCGATCTGGAGCTGGACGAGGACACCCACGCGGTCAGGCGCGGCGGCCGTCCCGTCGAGCTGTCGCCGACGGAGTTCAAGCTGCTGCGCTACCTGATGGAGAACGCGGGGCGGGTGCTGACCAAGGCGCAGATCCTCGACCGGGTCTGGGCCTACGACTTCGCCGGGGACGGCCGCATCGTGGAGACCTACGTCTACTACCTGCGCAAGAAGATCGATTCGATGGGCGAGCCGCTGATCCATACGTTGCGCGGGGTGGGGTACAGCCTCCGCCCGCCCCGGGAGCCGGAGTGAGGCGCTGGCGGCGGTGGACGCTGCGGTCCCGGCTGGCACTGGCGGCGACGGCGCTCACCGCCTCGGGGCTGCTGGTCGCCAACGGGATCGGGCTGGTGCTGCTGCGCTCCTACCTCGTCGAGCGCGTCGACCAGCGCCTTGACCAGATGACCTCGCGCAGCAGGCAGGCCACCGCCGCCCGGCTGCGGACCTGGCCCCCCGGAATGGAGGAACGCCGCGGGGCGGCGCTCGATGACACCGGCGTGCGCCTCTACCTCTACACCCCGGGTACCTCCGAGCCCGTCCTGTTCCCGTCCAACGCGCCCGGACCCGGGCCGCGGCTGCCGGACCCGGCCGGACGGGAGGGCCGCCGCTTCGACGTGCCGGACCGGGGCTCGGGCGCGGGCTGGCGGCTCAAGGTCGTGGTCACCCCGGACGGGTCGCATCTGGTGGCCGCCGCCTCGCTGGAATCGGTGGAGGAGACCTACACAAGGATGCTGGTCATCGACCTGGTGGTGCTGGCCGTGGTGCTGGTCCTGCTCAGCCTCCTGGCCGGGCTCGTCGTCCGGATCGGGCTGCGCCCGCTGTCGCGGATGGAGGCCACCGCCGCCGAGATCGCGGCGGGGGAGTACGGGCGCCGCGTGCGGGACGTCGACCCGCACACCGAGGCGGGCCGGCTCGGGCTGGCGATCAACACCATGCTGGGCCGGGTCGAGAGCGAGATCAACGCCCGCAAGGAGTCCGAGCGGCGGCTGCGGCGGTTCCTGGCCGACGCCTCGCACGAGCTGCGCAACCCGCTGACCTCGGTGCGCGGCTTCGCCGAGCTGGCCGGGCGCGGCGAGGGCGGGCCGGACGCGCTGGCGCGGATCGAGGCGGAGGCGTCCCGGATGAGCGTCCTGGTCGACGAGCTGCTCCAGCTCGCCCGCCTGGACGAGCAGCGCCCGGTCGCGCGGCGTCCCGTGGACCTGCTCGCGGTCGCCGCCGAGCTGGTGAGCGATCTGCACGCCCGGCGTCCCGACCGGCCGGTGCGGCTGTCCGGCCTGGACGAGGCGCGCCCGCTGTTCGAACCGGTGATCGTGGCGGGTGACGAGCCGCGGCTGCGCCAGGTGCTGGCCAACCTGCTGGACAACGCCGTCCGGTACACCCCGGCCGAGGCGTCGATCACCCTGCGGGTGGGCTCGGCGGCGCCGGAGGCCCTGCCGCCCGCCGTCACGGCCGTCGGCGGCGACCCCGAGCCGGGCATGCCCGTCGCCGTGGCCGAGGTCGCCGACACCGGACCGGGCGTCGCCGCCGAGCACGCCCCGCACGTGTTCGAGCGGCTCTACCGGGCCGAACGCGCGGCCGACGGCGGGACCGGGCTCGGGCTGGCCATCGCGGCGGCGATCGTCCAGGCCCATTCCGGACGGCTCGAACTGGCCGCCACCCCCGGCGGCGGGGCCACGTTCCGGATGTCGCTGCCGATTCCGAGGTCGCTCTGAGGTCGGACCGAGGGACCGCCCAGGCGGGAGCCACAGACTCTTCTCCGTCGGCACCACCAAGGAGAAGAGGACCTCATGATCAGAACCCTCGCGGCCGGTGTCCCCGCCGCGGTGCTCGCCGCCGGTCTCCTGTCCGCCTGCGGCGGGGAGGAGACCGGCCCCAAGGTCGCGACGCTGAACAGCGGGGCGCCGTCCACGGCGGCCGCGGTCTCCAAGGCGCCCGCCGAGCAGGGCAAGGAGTTCGCCGAGTGCCTGCGCCAGCAGGGGTTGAAGGTCGAGGACCCCGACGCCAAGACCGGCCGGGTCAAGCTGGGCGGGGCGGGGGCCGACAAGGACACGATGCGCAAGGCCATGCAGGCGTGCCGGAGCAAGATGCCCCAGGGCGCGCGCGACCAGGGACCCCCGGACGCCGCGAAGCTGGAGATGATGCGCAAGCTCGCCCAGTGCATGCGGGACGAGGGCGTCGACATGCCCGATCCCGGCCCCAAGGGCTTCGACTTCGGCAAGATCGACCGCACCGCCCCGGGCTTCGCCGACGCGTCCCGCAAGTGCCAGGAGAAGTACCCCACCCTCCCCAAGGGCGGCCGCTGATGGCGCTCGGTGAGCGGCGGCGTCCGGTCCGGATCACCGCGGTCACCGTCCTGGTCGTCGTCGCGGGCGCGGCCGTGACCTGGACGGTGATCGGCCTCGGCGGCGAGGGCACCGAGTCTGCGGCCGGGCCGTCGGGCCCGCCGCGCGGCACCAAGGTGCAGCGGACCACGCTCACCCGCACCGAGACGGTCAAGGGCAACCTGGGATACGGGGACGCCACGCCGGTGCCGGTGGCCGGGACGTCCAAGGGCACGTTCACCTGGCTGCCCGCCGAAGGGGCGTCGATCGAGCGCGGCAAGGCCGTCTACGCGATCGACGCGCGGAAGGTCCCGCTGTTCTACGGCACCACCCCGGTGTACCGGACGATCAAGCCCGGCGACGAGGGCAAGGACGTCGCGATGCTGGAGCGGAACCTGTCCGTCCTGGGCTACACCGGTTTCACGGTGGACGACGCGTTCAGCGACGGCACCGCCGACGCCGTCCGGGCCTGGCAGGAGGACCTCGGCCGCGAGCAGACCGGGACGGTCGCCAAGGGCGAGGTCGTCGTCGCCTCCGGCGCCCGGCGCGTGGCCGAGGTGAAGGCCATCGTGGGCGACGGCGCCCAGGGAGCGGCGCTCACCTGGACCGGGACCACCCGCAAGGTGATCGTCGACCTCGAGGTGGAGCACGAGGACCTGGTGTCCAAGGGCACCCGGGCGACGGTCGAGCTGCCGGACGGCGGCACGGTCGAGGCCCGGGTCGCCACGGTCGGCACCACCGCCACCGCCGAGGAGACCGAGACCAGCGGCGGCGGCACCGCCGCCAAGGAGCCCACGGTCCGCGTGGAGCTCACCGTCAAGGACCAGAAGCGGCTCGGCCGCCACCAGGCGGCGCCGGTGGACGTCACGCTCGGCGCCGAGAGCCGCGCGAACGTGCTCGTCGTCCCGGTCACCGCCCTGGTCGCGCTCCGCGAGGGCGGCTACGCCCTGGAGGCGGTCGGAACCGACGGGACGACCCGTTACGTCAAGGCGGAGACCGGCATGTTCGCCGGTGGCCTGGTCGAGGTCTCGGGGGCCGGGATCACCGAGGGCATGACCGTGGGAGCGCCCTCGTGACCCCGCCGGTCGTGGAGATGGAAGGGGTCTCCAAGTCCTACGGTCCCGTCCACGCCCTCCGGGACGCGACGCTGACCATCGCCAGGGGCGAGCTGCTGTCCATCGTCGGGCCCTCGGGGTCGGGGAAGTCCACCCTGCTCAACGTGATGGGGACGCTGGCCCGCTCCGACACCGGCACCACCCGGATCGACGGCCACGACGTCGCCGACCTCAGTGACGGGGAGCTGTCGGCGCTGCGGGCCCGCGCCATCGGGTTCGTCTTCCAGCAGTTCCACCTGGCCGGAGGGGTTCCCGCCGTCGAGAACGTCGCCGACGGGCTGCTGTACGGCGGCACCCGGCGCGCCGAACGGGTCCGCCTCGCCGAGCGGGCGATGCGCCGCGTCGGCCTCGGACACCGGCTCGCCCATCGTCCGCACGAGCTGTCGGGCGGCGAGAAGCAGCGCGTGGCCATCGCGCGCGCCGTCCTGGGCGACCCGCCGCTCCTGCTGGCCGACGAGCCGACCGGCGCGCTGGACTCCCGCTCCGGCGCGATGGTCATGGACGTCCTGCACGAGCTGAACGCCGCCGGGACCGCCGTGGTGATCATCACGCACGACCACGGGATCGCCGGGTCCCTGCCCCGCGCCGTCCAGATCAAGGACGGCCGCATCGAGCACGACACCCGCGCGGAGGTGGGCGCGTGACCCGTCCGAAACCGTCCCGGCTCGCGCCGTCCGACGTCCTGCGCGTCGGCCTGTTCGGGCTGCGCACGCGCCCGCTGCGGGTGTTCCTGTCAGCGCTGGGCATCGCCATCGGCATCGCCGCGCTGATCGGCGTCGTGGGGATCTCCACCTCCAGCAAGGAGGACCTCAACCGGCGGCTCCGGGCGCTGGGCACCAACCTGCTGACCGTCGCGCCCGGCCAGTCGCTCGGCGGCGACCAGGCGCACCTCCCGGCCGAGTCGATCACCATGATCGGCGCCCTCGACGCGGTGGAATCCGTCTCGGCGACGGGGGAGACCGAGGCGAAGGTCTACCGCAACGACCGCGTGCCCGCCGAACGCAGCAGCGGCATCGGCGTCTACGCGGCCCGCACGGACCTGCTCGCCACGACGGGCGCCCGGCTCTCCCGGGGGCACTGGCTGAACGCCGCCAGCGAGCGCTACCCGGTCGTCGTCCTCGGCACCAAGGCCGCCACGCTGCTCGGCGTCCACCGGACCGACGTCCAGGTC
Organism: Spirillospora sp. CA-294931; assembly: GCF_050946795.1. Classification (GTDB taxonomy): domain Bacteria; phylum Actinomycetota; class Actinomycetes; order Streptosporangiales; family Streptosporangiaceae; genus Spirillospora. Next base: position 5,257,489 of record NZ_CP192006.1, on the reverse strand, counting down.
TGGCTGGGCGGCCGCTGGTTCACCGTCACCGGCCTGCTGCGCCCGACCCCGCTGGCACCCGAACTGGACACCGCCGCGCTGGTCGGCTGGCCCGTGGCACAGGAGCTCCTCGCCTTCGACGGCCACCCCACCACCCTCTACACCCGAGCGGCGGAACCCGCGGTGGAAGACGTCCGAGCCGTCCTCGGCGCGACCGCCAACCCGGAGAAGCCGAACGAGGTCGAGGTGTCGCGTCCCTCGGACGCGCTGGCCGCCAAGCAGGCGACCGACGCGACCCTGGGCGCCCTCCTGCTGGGCCTGGGCGCGGTGTCGCTGCTGGTCGGCGGCGTGGGCGTGGCCAACACGATGGTCATCTCCGTCCTGGAGCGCCGCGCCGAGATCGGCCTGCGCCGCTCGCTGGGCGCCACCGGCGCCCAGGTGCGCACCCAGTTCCTGGTCGAGTCCCAGCTCCTGTCGGCGCTGGGCGGCCTGGGCGGCGTCCTGATCGGCGCGGTCGTCACCATCGCCTACGCCACCACCCAGGGCTGGCCCGCCGTGGTGCCCCCGTGGGCGATGCTCGTCGCCCTGGCCTCGACCCTCGTCATCGGTGCCCTGGCGGGCTTCTACCCGGCGCTGAGAGCCGCCCGCCTGCCTCCCACCGAGGCCCTCTCGGCCCCCTGACCGGCGTGGGTAGCCTTGGGACCTGTGACCCCGGTTCAGCGGCTGGCCGGTGCGGCCGGTTCCCGTGCCCTGGACGCGTCGTACGCGGCCTATTACGCGTCGATCGCCCGGGCCGACGAGCGCGGGGACGGCACCGTGCGGCACCGGCTGCGCCCGGAGGTCGGCGACGGCACGATCGAGGTGACGCCGCTGCGCGGCGGGATCCAGATCGTCCGCTACGACGTCGCGTTCACCGGCGGGCACCGGCTCGCGTTCGCCTTTCCCGGCGACCACTTCGAGCTGGAGCACTGCCTCGAGGGGCGCATGACCGTCAGCGCGGCCGGTGCCGGGACCGGCGACCTGCGCGCGCGGTCGGTGGCGCTGAGCCCGCGAGGTCCCCTCGACGGCGTCGTCGCGCACGGCGACGGCGAGCGGTACCGGGCGGTGTCGATCACCGCGACGTGGAGCGGGCTGGAGTCGTCCCTCGGCGGCCTCGCCCCGCTGGACGACCGGCCGGAGGGCGCCGCGCGCGAGCGGTACCTGAACGGTTCCGCCGCGCTGCGTCCCGTGGCGGGCCCGCTGGAGGAGATCTTCGTGCACCGGCGGTCGTCCCCGGGGCGCCCGCTGTTCCTGGAATCGCGGGTCATGGCGGCGCTGGCCGCGCTGGTGGACGCGCAGACGGTCGCGGCTCCGCCCAGCGATCTCGCGCTGGACGACCACGAGGCGGCCGCCCTGCGGCGGGTCCCCGAGATGCTCTGGCGGGAGCGGCACGCGCCGCCGGGGCTGGAGGAGCTGGCCCGCGCGTCCTCGATGTCGGTCCGCCGCCTCACCCGCGGGTTCCGCGCCCTGTACGGGACGCCGGTGATGGAGTTCCACCGGCGCCGCTGCCTGGCCAGGGCGGCGGCCCTGCTCGTCGAGACCGACTGGCCGGTCCAGCGGATCGCGCACGAGGTCGGCTACTCCTCGGCGAGCAACTTCGGCCATGCCTTCCGCCGCGACCGTGGCACGACGCCCGCGCGGTTCCGGCGGGCGCACTCCTGACGCCGGTCGCGCGCTCCACAGTCCCGGGCCTCTCGCTCAACACCACGGCGTTGTCTCGGTGCCGACGATGGGCCGATGGACATGGGATCTCGGACCGGGCGGCTCGTGGTCGTGCTCGGCGGCCTGTCGGCGGTGTCGCCGTTCGCCACGGACATGTACGCGCCCGGGTTTCCCCAGATCGTCAGGTCGTTCGGCACCACGGGGACGGCCGTGCAGCTCTCGCTGACCGCCTGCCTCGTCGGGCTCGCCGTGGGGCAGCTCGTGATCGGGCCGCTCAGCGACGCCTGGGGGGCGCAGGCTGCCGCTGCTGGCCGGTTCGGGCATGTTCGGCGCGCTGTCGCTGGTCTGCGCGCTCGCCCCCAACATCGTGGTGTTCGACATCGCCCGGCTGCTCCAGGGCGTCGCCGGTGGCGCGGGGCTGGTCATCGGGCGGGCGGTGATCAGCGACCGGTTCGACGGCACCGCCGCCGCGCGGCGGCTCTCGACGCTGAGCGTGGTCGCGATGACCGCGCCGGTGATCGCACCGGTCGCCGGGGGGCTCGTCCTCGGGGTGGGATCGTGGCGGCTGGTGTTCGTGGCGCTGGCCGTCGCCGGGCTGGCGTTGTGGGCGGCGGTGCGGGCGTGGGTTCCCGAGTCGCTGCCCGCCGAGCGGCGCCGGACCGGCGGCCTGGGCGCCGCGCTGGGGTCGATGGGCGGTCTGCTGCGGCGTCGCGACCTGGTCGGCCACCTCCTGGTCATGGGGTGCGCCCTGGGCGCCGTGTTCGCCTACATCACCGGGTCGCCGTTCGTCTTCCAGGACGTCTACGGCCTGTCTCCCACCGGCTACGGCCTCGTCTTCGCCGCCAACGCGGCCGGGACCGTGGCGGCCGGCGTGATCTTCGGACGGCTGGCCGGACGCGTGAGCCCGGGCGCCCTGCTCGCCGTCGGCGTGGCCATCACGGTGGCCTCCATGGTCGCGCTGGTGGCCCTGCTCGCCGCCGGGGTCAGCGCCTTCCCGGTCACGTGGGCCTGCCTGTTCGGCCTGACGTCCGGGTTCGGGATCCTGCTGCCCGCCTCGACCGCGACCGTCCTGGCGGCCGGACGCGACGCGCCCGGGGCCGCGTCCGGGCTGCTCGGCGGCGCCCAGTTCGTGCTCGGCGCCGCGGCCGCGCCTCTCCCCGGCATCCGCGGCGACACCACCGCGATGTCGATGGCCGTGGTGGTGCTGGGCTTTGTCGTCCTGTCCGCGCTGGCGCTGGTCACCCTTGCTCGTGGCGGTTCGCGGCGGTGTCGCGGAGGGCGGTCAGGCCGTGCGCGACGGGCGGCTGACGGTGACTGCCGCGCCGGACGCAGGCGATGATGCGCCGGGACGGGATGACCTCGCCGCGCAGCGGCACGCGGACGACCTCGTCCTCGGGAGGCAGGGGCGCCAGGCGGGGGACCAGGCCGATGCCGAAGCCCTGGGCGACGAGGGCCGAGACCGCGAACCACTCGTTGGCCTCGTGGGCGATGTGCGGGGCATAGCCCGCCGCCGCACAGGCCGTGAGCATGAGGCGGTGCTGGTCGGAGCGGTCGGGCGAGCCGATCCAGGGCTCGCGGGCGGCGTCGGCCAGGCGGGCCGTGCCGCCCGCCGCGAGGGGATGCGCGACCGGGACGAGGAGGTCCTGCGGCTCGTCGAGCAGGGGCCACTGGGCGAACCTGGCGTCGTCGGGCGCCGGGCTCCGCTCGGTGGGGATGATCACGGTGATGTCGACCGTGTGGGCCAGCAGCAGCGGCGCGGCGTCGTCGCTCTCCTTCTCGACCAGCCGGACGGTCAGGCGGGGATGCTCGGCGCGCAGGCGGGCGGCGGCCGGAGCCACCAGGGCGGCCAGGGCGCTGGACACGGCGGCGATGCGCACCTCGCCGGACGTCCCGTCCCGGTGGGCGGCCAGGTCGGCCTCGGCCCGCTCCCACAGGGCGTGGAGCCGGTCGGCATGGTCGAGCAGGGTGCGGGCGGCGGGGGTGAGCCGCACCCGCCGTCCCTGGGCTTCGAGCAGGACGAGGTCGAGGTCGCGCGCGAGCCCGCGGAGCTGCTGCGACACCGTGGACGGGGTGAGGTGCAGCGCCTCGGCCGCTGCGGTGACGGTGCCGCGCTCCCGCAGGACGCGGAGCGTCTGGAGGCGGGGGTCGATCATGTGGCCATTCAACACGATTCCCTGTGGAATCTTTCGATGGACCCGCACGATCGCGCGGATCAAGACTCGTGTCATGGCCGAATCCGAAGTCCCCGCGCCGATGCTGGTCCTCGGGAGCGTCGTCTCCGTCCAGGCGGGGCAGGCGTGGGGCAAGGGACTGTTCGCGGCGGCGGGGCCGTCGGGCGTCGTCCTGCTCCGGCTGGTGTTCGCCGCGCTGGCGCTGCTCGTCCTGCGGCGTCCCCGGCCGCCGGGCCGCGACGCGCTCGGGCTGGTCGCCGCGCTCGGGACGGCCATCGCCGGGATGCAGCTGATCTATCCGGCGATGGAGCGGCTGCCGGTCGGCGTCGCCTCGACGGTCCAGTTCCTCGGCCCGCTGACGCTCGCGCTGATCATGGCGCGGCGGGCGGCGGATCTGGTCTGGGCGGCCCTCGCCGGAACGGGCGTCGTGCTGATCTCCAGCCCGGTCGGGGTGCCGCTTCCCGCGACCGGCATCGCCCTCGCGCTGGGCTCGGGTGTCTGCATGGCGGCCTACCTGGTGCTCGTCAAGCGCGCGGGTGCGAGGGACGGCTCGCTCCTGCCCTGGGCGGTGCTCTTCGCGGCCGTGCTCAGCCTTCCCCTGGTCCTGGTCGCCGGGACGGTGCTGTTGCGGCCGGGTGTTCTGCTGGCCGGGCTCGGTGTCGCCCTGGTCTCGGCCGCGCTGCCGTGGTCCCTCGACCAGGCCGCGCTGCGGCGCCTTCCCGAGCGGGTGGTCGCGGTCATGGTGAGCCTCGAACCGGCCGCCGGGGCCGCGGCCGGGCTCGTGCTGCTCGGCGAGCGGCTCTCCTGGCCGCAGTGGGTCGCGATCGCCTGCGTCAGCGTCGCGTCCGCCGGGGCCGCCCTCTCCGGACGAGCGGCACCTGCGGGCCGTGGCGGCGGCGCTATTCCCAGGACGCCGCCCGCTGGGTAATTTTTGTTGGTGACGCCGATTCACGGACAGTGCGACGACCGTCTGGACGCTCTGCGCAAGGCCTTCGAGGCCGGATTCGACGAACGGGACGAGCTCGGGGCCGCCGTGACCGTGATGATCGACGGCCGGGTGGTCGCCGATCTGTGGGGAGGCGCCGCCGACCCGGCCGGAACCCGGCCGTGGGAACGGGACACGCTGGTCAACGTGTGGTCCACGACCAAGGGCGTGGCCGCGCTGTGCGCGCACACGCTGGCCGACCGGGGCCTCCTCGACCTGGACGCGCCCGTGGCGGCCTACTGGCCCGAGTTCGCCGCCGGGGGAAAGGCCGCCATCACCGTCCGGCAGCTGATGGCGCACCGCGCCGGTCTCTCGGCACCGCGGACCCCCACGGCGCAGGACGAGCTGTACGACTGGGATCTGATCACCGCGCGGCTGGCGGCGTCCGAGCCCTGGTGGGAGCCCGGCACCCGATCGGGATACCACATCTTCACCTACGGCCATCTGGTCGGCGAGCTGGTCCGTCGCATCGACGGCCGGAGCATCGGCGCGTTCCTGCGCGAGGAGATCACCGGCCCGCGCGGCATCGACTTCCACATCGGACTGCCCGCCTCCGAAGACCACCGGGTGGCCGAGCTGGTGCCGCCCCCGGTCCTGGGCGAGAGCGAGCTGGCCGTCATGTTCGCCCAGGCCGACCCCGTGGCCGTGGCCACGCTGACCAATCCCGCGCCCCGGCCCGAACAGGCCAACACGCTCGCCTGGCGGCGGGCCGAGATCCCGTCCGCCAACGGGCACGGCACCGCCCGCGCGGTGGCGCGCCTGTACGGCATGGCCGCCGGGCTCGACCCGGAGGCCGGGCTGAGCCCGTCCGCCGTGGCGCGGGCCCGCCAGGGCCAGGGGCGCTGCCTGGACCTGGTGCTGGGCACCGCGCTGAACCAGGAGACCGAGACCTGCCTGGGCTTCTGGCTCAGCACCGACGCCGCCTACGGCCCCAACCCGGACGCCTTCGGCCACGACGGCTTCGGCGGCTCGTTCGGCCTGGCCGACCCCGAGAACCGGGTCAGCATGGGCTACACCATGAACCGGATGGGCACCCAGATCGCCAACGACCCCCGCAAGAAGGCGCTGATCCAGGCCGTCTACTCGTCGCTGTGAGCCCGGCGGTCAGACCGCGGCGTCGCCGCCGTCCACCACGAGGTCGCCGCCGGTCATCCACGACGACTCGGCGGAGGCCAGGAACACGGCCGCGCCGGCGAAGTCGTCCGGGTGGCCGGGACGGCCCAGCGGGATGCCCCGCGACCGCTCCCGCCAGAGGTCGGGGTCGTCCCGCCACTGGTTGGCGTTGGCGTTGGTGGCGGTGAGGCCCGGGGAGATCGTGTTGACCCGGATGCCATACGGGGCCAGCTCGTAGGCCGCGCTTCGGGTCAGCATCGACAGCGCGGCCTTGCTGCTCTGGTAGTGGGCCATGGCGCTGACGGCCTTCGAGGCGCTGATCGAGCTGACGTTGATGACGCTCCCCGGCGCTCCCTCGTCGCGCAGCCGCGCGGCGAACGCCTGGGTGGCGAAGAACGGGAAGCGCACGTTGACCGCCATGACGCGGTCGTACTCGTCCGGCGTCAGGTCGAGATAGGCGGTCCTGGTCGTCGTCGCGGCGTTGTTCACCAGCACGTCGGCGCCGCCCAGCGCCCGGGCCGCCCCGTCCATCAGCCGCGCGACGCCGTCGGGGTCGGCGCCGTCCAGCAGCAGGTAGTCCGCCTCGACGCCGCGATCGCGCAGCTCGGCGCGGGTGGAGCGCGCGGCGTCCTCGTCCCTCAGCGCGGTGAAGAACACCGCGCAGCCCTCGCCCGCGAAGGCCAGGGCGATGGCACGCCCGATGCCGTTGGCGCCCCCGGTGACGATGGCTCGCTGCCCGATCATCCTGCCCATGAACGCACCCGCTTCCCAGAAGCCCGTTTCATGATCACTCTACGCGCGCAACCGGGAGATCCCCGCCCTCGGAACGCACTACCTCAGGGCGTGCTCCGCGTTGCGGACTTCGGTGTCGAGGCGGCGGCGGTGGTCGGTGAGCCGCCTGAGGTCGCGCGCGACGAGCCCGCGCTGCTCGGCCATGTCGGCGGCGATCCAGACGCGCACGAAGCCGGACTCCTGCTTGCACGCCACGTCCCACAGCGCGCCCCGGCGCTCCCGTGACGACGGCGGGACCCCCTTGCGCGCCTGTTCCCGCGAGGGGCGCGGGCCCGCCGCCCGCTTCTGCCCCCAATAGCGGAAGGGACCCTCCACCGGATCGTCGATGCGGTAGCCCTGCCGCTCCATGCACCGCTTCCATTCCCCGGCCGCCCTCTTGACGGCGGGATCGTTGCGGGAGGCGCGCAGCGCCTGCTCGTCGAGTGCGGGGATGGGGCTTTTCGCGCCGGTGGCGACGCCCTTTCGCAGGGTCCGTTCGGCGGCGCCCTCGCAGCCGCCGACCGGAAGCCCCGCGATGCCGGCCTTGCGTCCCTGCGGCGAGGCCCCGTTGACGACCAAGAACGTCCGCGATCCGGCCTCGATCTCGCTCTGCCAGTGGGCAGGGCGTGCCAGTGGGATGCTCGGAGAGTACGCCCAGGTCCGCGCCAGGCCGGCATCGGCGAGGCCGTACCGCTCGCCCCGAGGGGGACGCGCGGGCCCGGGACGCCGGGCGGGGATCTCGGCGCCGAACCGGCGGGCGCACCGCTGGGTGAGCAGGTGCCGGGCCCGCGCCAGCGTGACCGCCTCGGTGTCGGTGAGATCGAAGGCGTCCAGCGGGTATCTCAGCTTGTCGAGATCGGGCGCCGCCTGCGCGGCGAGCTTCGGCGTCCCGGGGCTGGTTTCGCCGCAACCGGCGCCCACGAGGCAGGCGGGCAGCATCAGGACGGCAATCGCACGGCGAACCACGGTGAACTCCTGGATGAGTCGAGGGAGGCCGCCGGGCCGGGCCCGCATGACCGGCCCAGCCCGGCGGCGGCTAGCTGGAGATCCTCACGGACAGAAGATCGTCGCGGTCGCGCTCCGGTCGTTCTCCCAGGTCGCGACCTGGCGGTGGCCCGTACCCGGGTGGGTGCCGAACGCGTAACGGCCCGCCGAGTCGTACACGTGCGCGTAGGCCCCGCCGTACTGGGCGTCGTTGTACGAGCTGACCGCGTTGTACAAGGGCCCCCTGAACCGCTGAGGTCCGCACTGGTGCATGCCTTGGATGGGCTCCTCGCAGTGCGAGTCGCGGTAGAAGATGACCCACCCGCGGTCGGGCAGGATGCATCGCGCCGCCCCGGCGCGGTCCTTCTCGCTGTCGGCGGACGCCGTGGACGTGGTGGCGACGGGCCCCGCGATGGCGAGCACCAGCGCCGCGGCGGCGGTGATCGTTCTCCGTCTGGACATTTTGGTCCTTCCCCTCTGGTGGTGACGCACGGGTTCGATGACACCAAATCCGTCTGGCGCGGCTCTGACGCCGCCCGGTCCTGCGGCGCGGCAGGTCAGGAGGGGCACCGGTGGGGCGCGGAGGCAAATGCGGCGGCAACTCTCCGTGACCGGGAAACCTGGCATAACTGGATATGACCAGATATGCTCAGTTTCATGCTCCAGGTCGACAAGGGATCTCCGGTGCCGATGTACCAGCAGCTCAAGGACCAGGTCCGGGCGCTGGTCGACAGCGGGCGCCTGACCGCGGGCACGCGGCTGCCGTCCGAACGGCGGCTCATCGCCGAGGTCGGGGCCAGCCGCATCACCGTGCGCCAGGCGCTGCGCGACCTGGTCGCCGAGGGCTACCTCACCAGCGCCGCGGGCAAGGGGTTCTTCGTGGCCGGACGCGCCGCGCCGCAGGATCTCAACGCCCTGCTCAGCCACACCACGGCCATGCGGGCCGTGGGCGTGCGGCCCAGCAGCCGCGTCCTGGCCTGCCTGGTCCAGCCCGCCTCGCCCGCGACCGCCGCGGGACTCGGCCTGGCCAGCGGCGCGGACGTCGTCCACCTGGTCCGGGTCCGGCTGGGGGACGGCGTCCCCCTCACCCTGCAACGCGTCTGGCTCCCGGCCGACCTCGTCCCCGGCCTGGTCGAGGTCGATTTCACGCACGCCTCGCTCTTCGAGCAGCTGCGCGAGCGCTTCGGCATCCGCACGGCCCGGGCGGAGACCACGGTCGGCTCCCGGATCGCCGACGCCGACGAGGCGGCCGCGCTGGAACTGCCCGACCCGCCCGTCGCGCTGACCGTCGACCAGGTGACCTACGACGACACCGGACGGATCGTCGAGCTGTCGCACTCCCTGCACCACCCGCGGCGCCTGCCGCTGCGCATCACCCACACCACGACCGAGGCGGGGCACGCCGCCGCCGTGACCGCCGGGCCGTCCCGGCACGCCTGAACCCGCGACGGAGGACCTCATGGGAAACGACAAGCTCGTCCTGGTCGGCGGCGGCGGAGTCCGCGGCCCGCTGTTCGTCGAGTCGGCGGCGCGCCGGGCCGGCGAGCTCGGCCTGGCGGAGATCGTCCTGCTCGACATCGACCCCGAGAAGCTCCACCTGCTCGGCGCCGTGTCGGCCCATCTCGCCCGCGAGCACTCGCCCGTCCGCGTGGTCGCCACCACCGACGCCCACCGGGCCCTGGCCGACGCCGCCTACGTCGTCACGACGATCCGGGTCGGCGGCGACCGGGGACGGGTCGTCGACGAGCGCGTCGCCATGCGGCACGGCGTCCTCGGCCAGGAGACGACCGGGGCGGGCGGCTTCGCCATGGCGCTGCGCTCGGTACCGGCCGTCCTCGGCTACGCCGACCTGCTGCGGCGGCTCAGCCCGGACGCCTGGCTGTTCAACTTCACCAACCCGGCCGGGCTGGTCACCCAGGCCCTCGTCGACGCGGGCCACGAACGGGTGGTCGGCATCTGCGACAGCGCCAACCTCGCCCAGCACGCCGTCGCCGCCCATCACGGCGTCGACCCCAACGGCCTGCGGCCCGAGGTCTACGGCCTGAACCACCTCTCGTGGGCCCGCGCCGTCCGGGACGCCGACGGCCGCGACCTCATGGGACCGCTGCTGCGCGACCCCGCGTTCCGCGACGCCACGCTCCAGCGCTTCTTTCCGCCCGAACTGACGGAGCTCACCGGTACCTGGATCAACGAATACCTGTATTACTACTACTTCGCCGAGCAGGCCGTCGCCCAGCTCGGCACCGAGACCAGGACCCGGGGCGAGGAGGTCGGCGAACGCAACGCCGCGCTCCTGGCCGAACTCGCCGCCATCGACCCCGAGCGGCACCCGGGCCGGGCCGTCGAGGCCTACCGCGCCTATGAGGCGGGACGCCGCTCGACCTACATGAAGTACGCCGAACCCTCGTCCGCCCAGGGCGACCGCACCTTGGGGGAGGGCACCGAAGGCTACGCGGCGGTCGCCCTCGACCTGATCGCGGCGCTGGCCGGAGGCCCGGCCCGGCACACGGCGGTCAACATCCCCAACGCGGGTTGCCTCGGCGCCCTGGAGCCGTCCGACGTCGCGGAGATCAGCGTCGTCGCCGACGCCGAGGGCATCAGGCCGCTGCCCATCGGCGAGGTCCCCGAGCCCCAGGCCGGGCTCATCCGCCAGGTCAAGACGTTCGAACGGCTCACCGTCCAGGCCATCCGCGACCGCTCCCGGACGCAGGCGGTGCGCGCGCTGATGGCCCATCCGCTCGTCCTGTCCTACAGCCGGTCCGCCGCGCTGGTCGACGACTATCTCGCCGGGCACCGCGACCACGTCGGGGAATGGCGATGACCGGGTTTCCCGCCGACCGCTCCGTCCTGGTCGTCGGCGACTACTACGCCGACCTGGTCTTCGGCGGCCTGCCCCGCTGGCCCGAACCGGGGCACGAGATCTTCGGCACGTCGTTCCTGACCCTGCCCGGCGGCGCCTTCACCCACCAGCGGGCCCTGCACCGCCTCGGCGTGCCCGTCCGCTGGGCCGCCGCGCTGGGCGACGACGCCTACAGCGCCCTGGTCCTGCGCGCCGCGGCCGACGAAGGTCTGGACACCTCCGCGTACCGGACGCACGACCGCCCGGTGCGCAACGTCAGCGTCGCCCTCTCCCACGACGGCGAACGCGGCTTCGTCTCGCACAAGGACCCCGTACCGCCCGCCGACGCGTCCGCCGCGATCCGCGCCCACCGCCCGTCGTGCGTCCTGCTCACCGAACTCCCCACCGGCGAGACCGCCGGACCCCTGTTCGCGGCGGCCCGCGAAACCGGCGCCGCCGTCGTCCTGGACTGCCAGCACATCGAGGCGACCCTGGACGACCCGGCCGTCGCCGCGACGCTGCCGGCCGTCGAGGTCTTCCTGCCCAACGCCGCCGAGGCCCGCGCCCTGACCGGCCGCACCCGCCTGGACCTCGCCCTGGACGCCCTGGCCGACGTGGTGCCGACGGTGGTGATCAAGAACGGCCGCGAGGGCGCGCTCGCCGCGTCCGGCCCGCAACGGGTCTCCGTCCCCGCACCGGCGATGGCCGTCGTCGACACGGTCGGCGCCGGAGACTGCTTCGACGCGGGCTTCGTCGCGGGCCACCTCTACGGCCTCGGCCTGCGCGACAGCCTCCGCCTGGCCGTCCTCTGCGGCTCCCTCTCGGTCACCGGCCCCGGCGGCACCGCCGCCCCCACCCTGGCCGAAATCCGGCAGCACACGCCAGACCTGACCCCCTGGGCCTCCTGAGACGCGGTCGCGCTCAGGCGTCCGGGGCGCCGAAAGCGGTGAGGAAGGTGGTGACGGTGGCACGGGTGATCTGGCGCAGCTCGGCGTCGTCGAGCCGGCGGGTGCCCATGAGCGAGCGGGCCTCCAGCGGGCCGGTGAGCAGCGCCATGAACTGCTCGGCCGCCTGGTCGGGATCGGTCAGGCGCAGTCGGCCGGTGAGGGCGAGCCGCGCCAGCCGGTCGGCGAGGGCCTGGTTGAGGCGGTGCGGGCCGTGCTCGGTGACGATGCCGAGGACGTCGGGGAAACGGATGATCTCCGCGTAGAGCAGCCGCCGCAGCGCGCAGGAGCGCTCGTCGGTGTGCAGCAGCAGGAGGCGGTGGCCGACGTCCTCCAGGACGGCGCGGAGGTCGGGGCCGGCTTCGGTGAGCGGTTCGAGCGCGGCGAGCCGCCGGTGCAGGGCGGTCTGGGCCGCGGCCCCCATCGCGTGCCGGAACAGGGTGGCTTTGTCGTTGAGGTGGTTGTACACCGTGGGTTTGGCCACGCCCGACTCGTCGGCGATCTCCTGCACGCAGGCCTGGGCGTATCCCTGACGGGCGAACACGGTGAACGCGCCCTCCAGGATCGCCTGCCGCTTGTCGATCCGTCCGCGCGACACAGTCATGCCCTCACTGTACCCGCTGGTTCATATTCATGGACCCGCTGGTTGTCAGTGAACGCGCCGGATAACTATGTTGAACCCATGAGTTCAAACAACGATCGCCTGGATCCCCGGCTGCTGGTGATGATCGCCGTGGTCCTGCTCGGCGGGTTGCTGGGCATCCTCAACAGCACGATGGCCGCCGTCGCCACCGGCGACCTGGCCGCGCGGTTCGACACCTCGCTCAGCACGGCGGGCTGGGCCTCGACCGGCTTCCTGCTGGCGGTCACCGCCACCATCCCGTTCACCACCTGGGCGGTCGACCGGTTCGGCGGCAGGCGGCTCTGGCTGGCGGGCCTGGCGGTGTTCACGGCCGGGTCGCTCGCCGCCGGGCTGGCCTGGAACACCGGCAGTCTGATCGCCTTCCGCACCCTGCAGGGGGTCGGGGCCGGGCTGCTCGACCCGCTCGTGCTGATCCTGCTGGCGCGTGCCGCCGGTCCGGCCCGTGCGGGACGGGTGATGGGCCTGATGGGCGTGGTGCTGTCGCTGGGGCCCGTGCTGGGGCCGATCGCCGGGGGAGCCGTCCTGAGCGGCCTCTCGTGGCGGTGGATGTTCCTGCTCAGCGTGCCCGTCGGGCTCGTCGCGTCCCTGCTGGCGCTGCGCGTGATACCCGCGGACTCTCCGGACGCCGGTGTTCGCACTCGGCTGGACGTCGTGGGCCTGGCCCTGCTCGCGCCGGGCTTCACCGCGCTCGTCCTGGCCCTGTCACAGACCGCCGAGCAGGCGGCGTTCACCGCCTGGCAGGCGCTGCTGCCGCTGGCCCTGGGCGTGGTGCTGCTGATCGGGTACGCCGTCCACGCGTCCGGCACCCGAAGGACGCCGCCGCTGGTCGACCTGCGGTTGTTCACCGCGCGCGGCTTCACCGCGAGCGTCACCATCATGGGGCTGGGCGGCCTGGCCAACTTCGCGGCGCTGTTCGCGCTGCCGCTGTACTACCAGCAGGCGCGGGGGCACGGCGTGCTCGCCGCCGGGCTGCTGATGGCGCCCGCGGGCCTGGGCGGCGCGATCGCCATGCCGCTGGCGGGACGGTTGTCGGACCGGCTCGGCGCCCGGGGCCTGGCCTGTGGTGGCGCGATCCTGGCCCTGCTCAGCGCGTCGGCCTTCACCCGGATGGGAACCGGGACCGCCGAGGCGTGGCCCGTCCTGGCCGCCCTGACCCTCGGTCTGGGGATGGGCTGTTTCAGCGCCCCCACGATGGGGTCGCTGTACCGCGCCCTGCCGGGTCCGATGGTGGCGCAGGGCAGTTCGGTGCTCTACATGCTCAACCAGCTCGGGGCCGCACTCGGAGTCGCCCTGGTCACGCTCACGCTGCAGACCTCCGGCGATCCGGTGTCCGGCTTCCACGGCGTCTTCTGGCTTGTCACCGCGGTCCTCCTGGTCATCCTCACCGCCGTCCCGCTGCTCCCCGGCCGCCCCGCCGCGCGCGCCGTCCACGACGAAACCGTCACGTCCGGAAAGGCGTCCCGATGAACACCATCGTCATCACCGGCGGCACCGACGGGATGGGCCGCGCCCTGGCCCGTACCTACCTTGAGCGCGGCGACACCGTCGTCATCGTCGGACGCTCCGCCGCCAAGGCCCTTCCCGGGGCCCATTTCATCCAGGCCGACCTGAGCCTGGTCGCCGAGAACCGGCGCGTCATCAACGAGATCAACGACCGCTTTCCGGCCGTGCACGCGCTCGTGCTGTGCGCCCGGTACTTCCGTTCCACTCGGCTCGTCACCGCCGAGGGCGGTGGAGCGGGGCATCGAGCCGATCATCGCCCGCGTCGACTCCCCACCCGCCGAGCCGCTCAGCGCCTTCACGCCGTCCGGCCGGATCAGTGTGGACGACCCGTCCTTCGCCCCCGACGTCGCCGCCCGGATCGAGGCGCTGACCCGCAAGATCCTGGGGCAGGGGAGCGCTGGCGTCCGGTGATCAGGCCCGCCGCATGGGGCGGGCGGTTCGGGTGGCGAACCATGCGGCGACCTGGACTCGGTTCTGGAAGCCGAGCTTGACCAGGATGTTCTGGACGTGGGTGTCCGCCGTCCGCGGCGAGATGAACAGGCGCGCCGCGATGTCGCGGTTGGACAGCCCGGCGGCGACCAGTTCGGCGATCTCCCACTCGCGCTTGGTCAGGTCGTCGGGCCGGACGGCGTCGGGCGGCGGGTCGGCCTCGCCGAGCGCGAAGCGCAGCGTCCGCTCGGTGGTCAGGGCGCGCCCGGCGTCGAAGAGCCGCTGGAAGCGCTCCGGGCCCAGGGCGTCGAGCGTGCTCCGCTTGTGCTTGCCGTGCGGGGCCGGTACGGCGATCGAGGGGGTGGAGCCGATGGCGTCCCACTGTTCGGCGGCCGCCCCGAACAGGGTCGCGGCGCGTTCGTGGTCGCCTCGCCGGGCCGCGACCCAGGCCAGGGACTCCAGGTGGTAGGCGTCGCCGAAGGGGGTCCGCAGCGCCTGGACGACCTTCAGGCCCTCCCGGGCCGAGGCGGCCGCCGCCTCGACGTCGCCGTGTTCGACCTCGACGGAGGTCGTCCCGAACAGCGCCACGCCCCGGTAGCTGACCTCGCCGTATGACTCGCTCAGCGCGATCACGCGCCGCAGCGCCCGGCGGGCGGCCTCCAGATCGCCGTGGTCGGCGATCGACATCCCGTACTGGTACAGGGGGAACAGCGCGTGCCGGACGTCGCCGAGCTCCTCGAAGGCGTCCGCCGCCGCCTTCGAGAGCGCGGCGGCGGCCGGATCGCCGCACACCATCGCGACGAAGCCGCGGGCCCCGGTCACGAAGGCCCGGGCCCGTTCGTCGTCGCTGCCCGGAGCCGTCTCGGCCTCGTCGAGCCGGGCCAGGGCCAGATCGAGCCCGGCATGGAACAGCGCGTGCACCGCGCAGACGGCCAGAGCCCGCGCCCGGCCGGGGTCATCGGGCGAGGCCGCCGCCAGGGACCGGTCCAGCCACTCGCGGGACTCCAGGCTGACGCCGACCGTCGTCCAGCACTCGTGCAGCCGGGACGCGATCCGCAGCGCCACGCCCGCGTCCTCGGGGTCGGCCATGCACCGGTCGAGGGCGGCCCGCAGGTTCGCCCGCTCCAGCCGCAGCCGATGGATCCAGGCCACCTGCCGGGGGCTCACCCACTCGGCGTCGGCCGTCGCCGTCAGCCGGTCGACCCAGTCCCGGTGACGCCGCACGGCCGCCGCGAGCGCCCCCTCGTCCTCCAGCTTCTCCTGGCCGTACTCGCGCAGGGTCTCCAGCATCTGGTAGCGGACGATGCCGTCCCGCTCGTCGCGGACCAGCACGGACTTGTCGAGCAGCCCGTCGATCGCGTCCAGCACACCGTCCGGCGCGACCTCGGGCCCCGGGCACACCTGCTCGGCGGCGTCCAGGTCGAAGGACCCGGCGAACACCGACGCGCGCCGCCAGACGCCCCGCTCGGCGGCCGAGCACAGCTCGTAGCTCCAGCCGATGGCGGCCCGCAGGGTCTGGTGCCGGTCGGGCGCCGTGCGCGGCGCGACGGTGAGCAGGGCCAGCCCGCCGGCGAGCCGGTCGGCGATCTGCTGCGGCGACAGCACCCGGATCCGCGCCGCCGCCAGCTCGATCGCCAGCGGCAGCCCGTCGAGCTGGCGGCACACCCGCACCACCGCGTCGCAGTTGCCGGTGGTGATCTGGAAGGACGGCTCCGCCGCCGACGCCCGGTCCAGGAACAGCCGCACCCCGTCGTACTGGTCGATCTCCGCGGGCGAGCAGGACCTGTCGGCGGGCGGCACGGAAAGCGGCGCCACCCTCATCACGGTCTCGCCCGCGACGCCCAGCGACTGGCGGCTGGTCGCCAGCGACGCCACCCGAGGGCACTCCGCCAGGACCTCGGCGGTGAAGGCGGCGCACGCGTCCACCAGCTGCTCGCAGTTGTCCAGGACGAGCAGCAGCTCACGATCGCGGAGGTGATCCAGCACGGCCCGGACGACCGGCTGCCCGGACCGGTCCTGCAGCCCGAGACGGTCGGCGATCAGGTTGGGCAGCAGCGCGCCGTCGCGCAGCTCGGCCAGCCCGACGAAGACCGCTCCGTCGGCGAGCCCCTGGGCGACCGTCGCCGCCACCATCGTGGCCAGCCGCGTCTTGCCGACCCCGCCGGGACCGATCAGCGTCACCAGCCGTCCGGCCCCCAGCGCCGAACGGATCTCGCCCGCCTCCCGGCGTCGTCCCACGAGGCTGGTCATCGGGCCGGGCTGGACCATCCGCGCGGGCACCTTCCCTGACATGCTGTAACGGGAAGATCACGTTATCCGACCCACCCGCGGGACGCACCCCGCATGGCGCGGATCGATGGTTCAGCGAGTCGGTTCCGGTGCGGCGGACAGGTTCCTCAGGCAGGACCGCAGGACGCCCTGTGCTTTACGGGGGTCGTACCCAGGAGGCGGGGACGAGGGCGTGCCGTTGGGCGCGATGGGGATGCCGTGACGCCGCATGCACTTCACCAGCGCCGTGACGGCGCTGGGCTGGGGAGCGGGCGTCGCGGCGGGTGCGCGGGTGGCGGGGCTCGGGGACGCGAGCGGACGGGTGGCGGACGGTGTCGCGGTGGGCGTGGCCCCCTGGTCGCGCGGTGATCCGCCGTCCGAGCAGGCCGCGAGCATCAGCGCCGCGGCCAGGGCCGCGGCCGCCCTGGTCCGGCTCCCTGCGATCGGCATCTGTCGGCTCCTCTTCTCGACGGCACACGGAAGGAGAACCAACAGTAGACATACGACTGTGGATTCACTGTGCAAACAGTTGCTAATCACGTGCGTCAAACTCGCGCCCCACTGCGTGGCGCCGGCCCGCGGCCGTGGAGGACGGTGAGTCTGCCAAATCACCACTGGCGTACCTGTGAGGTGACGACCGTCCATGAAACGCAAACAGCAAGGTTCAGGTGACGTGCGGCGAGGCCCGCGCGTGCTCATGGCCGCGGCCGCCGCGGCGCTGTGCGCGGTCACGCTGGCCGCCGCGCCCCCGGCCGGTGCGCTGCCGCGGGACAACGTGCCCGAGGTCGGGGTGGACACCGGACGCTTCAAGCTGCCGATCGCCTGCACGATCACCCTGGGCGGTGTGCTGCCCGTGCTGTACCTGCCGCTGGACGTGGACGTGCAGGGCGTCGCCCCCGTCCAGCTGGGACCGGGGCAGGAGTTCTGGCTCACCCAGGGATCGGGCAGCATCACCTTCCCCTCGTGGCTGACCTCCCTGGCGCCGATCCTGGGCCTCGACAAGGCCGACGCCACGATCACCGATCTGACCATCGGCGCGACCACCTCGACTCCCGAGGCCATCAACATCGCCAAGGACGAGCCCCTGGAGATCAAGGACATCCCCATCGAGGCGGGCAAGCCCCTCAAGGTCGGCCTGCCGGTCCAGGGCACCTTCGAGGTCGGCCCGTTCAAGGCCGCCCAGAGCGGCGCCACCACGCTCGGGTTCAACGCCGCGGTCGCCGAGGTCCAGCTCAAGTCGCGGCTGGGATTCAGCCTGCCGGTCAAGGCCGACTGCAAGCCCTCCCAGGGCAACGCGCTGCTGAAGCTCGGGATCGGCCCGGGGGCGGGCCATCTGCCGGGCAAGATCACCGGAGCGCCGCTGAACTACCCCGAACCGGCCTCCAACGAGCTGGTCGGCATCATCAATGCCCCCTACCGGTGCACCCTCGACGGCGAGCCGCTGGACATCGGCGTCGCGGTCGGCGCCAACATCCCCCTGACCGTCAAGCGCGGCGGTTCGTTCTCCTTCACCCAGGCCTCCGGCGCGCTGACGCTGCCCGCGGCGACCGTCAACAAGCTCCTCGACAAGGGCTACACCAGAGCCTCGGGCAAGGTCACCAAGCTGAACCTGATCTCCGAGGGAGGCGTCCCGGCGACCCAGAACGTCGCCGCGGCCGGCATCGACGTCCCCGAATTCCCGCTCGTGCGCGACAAGAAGGTCGTGCTGTCCCTGCCCGCGAACGGCACCCTGACCGCGGGGCCGTTCAAGCCCGCCGACGGCGCCGGGACCGTGGCGATCCTGCTCGGTGAGGCCCAGGCCGACTTCACCTTCAACGGCGGCACCAAGGCCACCGGCACCTGCGGCACTCCTTCACCCAAGGTCTATCTGGTCGAGAACCCCGTGACCTGATCCAGTACGTCCGGCGGGGCCCTGGAAGCGGCACACCGCTCCCGGGGCCCCGTCCCGCCCGGAATCCGCCACACCGTGCGTACACTGTCCCGACAGTGGCGGGACGGCAAGGTGGAGCGGTGTGGTGACAGGCAACGCGGTCGACGGGATCACCGAACGGATCGCCCTCCAGATCGCGTCCGGCCAGCTGAAGACCGGCGACCCCCTGCCCTCCATCCGCAAGCTGGCCGAGCAGTACCACGTCAGCCCGGGCAAGATCCAGCAGGCCCTCGGACGCCTGCACGCCGCCGGATTCGTGCGACCGCGGCACGGGGTCGGCGTCATCGTCTGCGACATCCAGCTGTACGGCGGCGTCGAGACCTGGCGGTACCTGCTCCGCTTCTCCAGCAAGCTCCCCGACCTGGCCATCCACAACGTCAGGGAGATCCTGGAGACGCTCCACCTCTTCTACCAGGCCGCCCTGATGAAGATCGCCAACGATCCCGGCGCCGTCGACGCCGCCCCCGCGCGCCGCGCGGTGAACCAGCTGCGCCTGCTCGCCGCGACCGAGCCCGCCCGCCCCGCCGACGTCCACGACAGCGTGCTGCACATCCTGCGCACCATCCACGCCTCCCTCGGCGCGGGCATCGTCCAGGGCCTGCTCAACACCCTGGGCGGCACGCTCGCCGACGCACCCGAGATCCTCGAATCGCTCTACAGCGACCCGACCGAACACCTCTACTTCTGGGACCAGGTCGTCACCTCGATCGAGACCGGCGACGTCGAACTCGGCCAGCGGGCCCTGGACCTCCTCCAGGACTGGCACACCCAGGCCCTCGACCGCCTCCGCACCCACCTCACCCCCTGAGGGGCGCGTTCAGAGGCCGGCGGAGCGGCCGATGATCTCTTTCATGATCTCGTTGGAGCCGGCCCAGATGCGGGTGACGCGGGCGTCCATCCAGGCTCGGGCGACGCGGTACTCCTTCATGTAGCCGTAGCCGCCGAAGAGCTGGACGCAGCCGTCGATGATCTCGTTCTGGACCTCGGAGGTCCACCACTTGGCCTTGGAGGCGTCGACCGAGTCCAGGTCGCCGGTGATGTGGGCGGCCAGGCACTGGTCGACGAAGGACTGGGCGACGTCGAGCTTGGTGATCAGCTCGGCGACCAGGAACTTGTTGTGCTGGAAGGCGCCGATCGGCTGGCCGAACGCGGTGCGCTCCTTGACGTAGGCGATGGTCTCGTCGAGGACGCCCCGGGCGTGGGCGATGTTGCCGATGGCGCAGGAGAGGCGCTCCTGGGGGAGGCGCTCCATCATGTGGATGAAGCCGCGGTCGAGCTCGCCGATCAGGTGCGAGTCCGGGACGCGGACGTTCTCGAAGAACAGCTCGGAGGTGTCGGCCTCGGGCTGACCGACCTTGTCGAGCTTGGTGCCGCGGGTGAAGCCGGGCATGCCCGCCTCGACGCCGAACAGGGTGATGCCCTTGGCGCCCCGGTCGGGCGTGGTCTTGGCGGCCACGATGATCAGGTCGGCATGGCCGCCGTTGGTGATGAAGGTCTTGGAGCCGTTGATCACCCAGGAGTCGCCGTCGCGGACGGCGGTGGTCTTCAGGGCCGCCAGGTCGGAGCCGCCGGACGGCTCGGTCATGCCGATGGCGGTGACCAGCTCGCCGGAGCAGAAGCCGGGCAGCCAGCGCTTCCTGGCCTCGTCGGTGGCCAGCTCCAGCAGGTAGGGCGCGCAGATGTCGATGTGGATGCAGGCGATGGAGTTGTAGGCGATCGCGACCCGGGCCAGCTCCTCGCCGACCACGGCGTTGAAGCGGAAGTCGCCGGAGTCCTGCCCGCCGTACTCCTCGGGGACCTGCATGCCGAGGAACCCCTGGCGGCCCGCCTCCAGCCAGAACTCGCGGCGGATCATGCGCTCGGCGCGGATGTCCTCGTCCAGCGGCAGGAGCGTGCGCTCGACGAACTGCCGGACGGACTCGCGGAACAGTTCGTGGTCGGCGTCGAAGACGGTGCGGCGCATGGCGGCTCCTGGGTGGTCGAGGCGGTACACCGCCAGTCTACTGAGGAGTAGCTTACGGTGCCGTAACCCCTCAGTCCCACCAGAAGGACCAGTACCGCTTCCCGCGCAGTTCCTCGGCGTACCCGGCCAGCGTGCCCGGCCCCTGGAACAGGATGTCGGGGCAGAACGCCCAGTGCTCGGCGGCGACGTGGAGGGCGTGGCGCGTGGTCACCGGGGGAGCGGCGACGCTCAGCTCCAGGGTGTTGAAGCCCAGGCCGACCACCCGGACGCCGAAGCGCTCCTCCCAACTGCGCACGACGGCGGCCAGGGGCGCGGTCCACTCGTTGTGGTTGAGCGCGCCCTGCCAGCCCACGGCGGCCAGCGCGTCGGCCCCCCGGTCCACGGCGACCAGCCCGAGGGACGGGCCGCGCTCGGCCAGGACACGCGCGTGGTCGTCGGCCAGGGCGTCGGGATCGGCGATCCGGCCTCCCCGGGGGGCGAGGCCGGGGCAGTGCTCGCCGAAGGGGGCCAGGTTCGCCAGGTCGACGTCGTCGGCCTGCTCGGCCCACTCGGTCCACACCTCGTACATGAACGCGGTGGGCTCGAAGGCGGCGATGTCGGCCAGCGGCTCGGGCGCGATCTGCCCTGCGGCCCACGGCTGGTCGGACTCGTCCATCAGCAGGGGCCACAGCCCCGACCCGGGGTGCTCGGCCCGCAATCGGGGCCACAGGTCGGGCGGCACCGGGTCGTCGGTCAACCAGAAGGCGGGACGCGTCGTGAGCCGGTTCTGGCGGTACCCGGGGTCGGGCCAGACCACGTCTCCGGCGGGCAGCCCGACCGACAGCGCCCGCCCCGCGGTGGGTTCGGCGAACAGCTGTGGCAGGTCGTCCGGCAGCCCGTGCCGGAGTTCGAGGTCATCCATGTCGCGCCATTCCGTACAGATCATGCCAACACCGATCATGGCACTCCGGAGATGTTAACGGCCCCGGCGGAGGGCGCGGATGGTCTCGACGAGGAATGCGAGGATCAGCAGTCCGACGAGGACGCTGAGGACGATCTGGGCGGCGCCACCCGGGTCGATGACGCCGACGACGACCTCGGCGATCAGCAGCGCGAAGAACAGGGGCAAGTACAGGGCTTTCAGCAGAGCTTTCATCAGGGAGTTCCTTGTCCTCGGGGGTTCCGGCGGACCACGGCGCGGGCCGGGAGCAGGGTCGCCGCGCTCAGGACGGGTGAGATCGTGCGCAGCGGGAGCCCGGTGACGGCGCTGGCGAAGGCGAGGAGGGTGACCGCGGTGATCAGTATGCCGGTCGCCGGCCGGGTCGGCTTCCCGCCTGCCCGGGCGCAGCGGGAGGGGGCGAATTGGGGGTGTAGCCCGCTACACCGTGATCCGGGGGGACAGGTCACTGCGCGCGCCGGAACGACCCAATACCGTGGCCGGGGTGAGGGCCATGAGACGGGCGATCGTCCGGAGCCGGGACGCCACGTTCCAGGTGGTGGGGAACCTGCGCACCGCGCTGCCCGCCTTCGTGGCGTACCCGGTCGTGGTGGGCGTGGTGATCCTGTCGGTCATCCTGGTGGCCCTGCCGTGGCTGCCCGAGGCCGTGCGGCCCATGCGCGCGCTCGCCGACTGTGAGCGTCGCCGCGCGGGCCGGGTGCTCGGCCGCGAGATCCCCGCCCCCTACCCGCCCGCGCACGGGTCGTCCTTCGCGCAGGCGCTGCGGGTGTTCCGCTCGGCGTCCACGTGGCGCGACGCGGTCTGGACGATCGCGCACGGCACCACCGGCGTGATCGCCGCCGTCCTGGCGGTGGGACTGTGGCCGTCGACCGTCTTCACGCTGTCGCAGCCCCTGTGGTGGTGGGCGGCGCCGGAGGGCTCGGTCTCGGCCTTCATCGTGATCGACGGCTGGCCCAAGGCCCTGACGATGCCGTTCCTCCAGGCGGGCCTGAACGTTCTCGTGCTCTGGCTGGTCGTGCCGCGGATCCCGCGCTGGCAGGCCAGGCTCGCGGAGTTCCTGCTGCGCCCCACGCGGCGCAGCAGCCTGACCGAGCGGGTCGAGGTGCTGACCGAGACCCGGGCCGAGGCGCTCGAGGCGCACGGGGCCGAGCTGCGCCGCATCGAGCGCGACCTGCACGACGGCACCCAGGCGCAGCTGGTCTCGGTCGCGCTCCGGCTCGGGCTGGCCGACCGGCGCTTCGCGGACGATCCCGAGGCCGCGCGGCGCCTGTTCCTGGACGCCCGCGACGGCATCGAGGAGGCGCTGACCCAGCTGCGCACGGTGTCCGGGGCATCTACCCGCCGATCCTGTCCGACCGCGGGCTGCCCGGCGCGATCCGCGCGCTGGCGGCGGCGCCGCCGCTGCCGATCGAGGTGGAGATCGAGGACGGCGGGCGCCGCGCCCCCGCCGCGATCGAGGCCGCCGCCTACTTCGTGGTCGCCGAGGCCCTCACCAACGTCGCCAGGCACAGCGGCGCGTCACGGGCGCGGGTGTCGGTGCGGCGGGCGGGCGAGCGGTTGCGGATCATGGTGCGCGACGATGGGAAGGGCGGGGCCGATCCGAGCCGGGGCAGCGGACTGGCGGGCATCCGCCGCCGGGTCGCGGCGCTGGACGGCACCACCCGCATCGACAGCCCCGACGGGGAAGGGACGACGCTCGAGGTGGAGCTTCCGTGCGGATCGTGATCGCCGAGGACAACGTCCTGCTGCGCGAGGGCCTGGTGCTGCTGCTGACCGGCGACGGGCACGAGGTGGCGGCGGTGGCCGGTTCGGGGCCCGAGGTGCTGCCCGCGCTGCTGGAGCACCGGCCCGACGTGGCCGTGCTGGACGTCCGGCTCCCGCCCGGGTTCCGCGACGAGGGCCTGCGCGCGGCGATCGCGGCGCGCGAGGCGCTGCCGGGCCTGCCGATCCTGGTGCTCTCGCAGTACGTCGAGGAGACCTACGCCGCCGAGCTGCTCGCGGGCGGCGCCGGGGGAGTCGGCTATCTGCTCAAGGACCGGGTCTCGCGGGTCGGGGAGTTCCTGGACGCCCTGCGGCGCGTGGCCGCGGGCGGCACGGCGCTCGACCCCGAGGTGGTCTCGCAGCTGATGACCTCGCGCCACGACCCGCTGCAGGCGCTGACGCCGCGCGAGCGCGAGGTGCTCGCGCTGATGGCGCAGGGCCTGGACAACGCCACCATCGCCGCCTCGCTGGTGATCACCGAGCGCTCGGTCAGCAAGCACATCGGCGGCGTCTTCACCAAGCTGGGCCTGCCGCCCGCCGACGGCGGCCACCGGCGCGTCCTGGCCGTGCTCGCCTATCTGAACGGCTACCTCAACGGCTGACGGCCCGCGTGGGGCGCGATGCCGTCCAGCAGGTAGGTCAGGCCCTGGGCGAACGCGGCGTCCCAGTCGTGGCCGCTGAGATGACCGTGGGCGGCGAGGCTGGGGTACAGGGACGCGTTCAGGCGCAGATGCTCGTCGGCCGCCTCGCGCACCGCGGCCTCGGTCGATGACGCGACCTGCATCAGCGCCGACCCGATGACGTAGTTCGACAGCCCGTAGGCGGCGGCCACCAGTTGCGGGCCCCTGAGCCCCGCGCCGACCAGCGTGGCGTGCAGGAACTCGGTCCGCGCGAGCACGTTCGGCCCCAGCAGGGGGCGGCCGAGCAGCGCGGCCGACCACGGGTGGCGCAGCATCGCGGCCCGCCACCCCTCGATCAGGGCGGCGACGTCGGCGCGCCAGTTCACCCCGCGCGCGGGCACCCTGACCTCACCGAAGATCGCGTCCAGCGCGAGGTCGACGACGTCGTCCTTGGTCTTGACGTGCCAGTACAGGGTCGTGGAGCCGGTGCCGAGCCGCTCGGCGAGCCGCCGCATGGTCAGCCGCTCGGGTCCTTCCTGGTCGAGCAGGGCCACGGCCTCCTCGACGATCCGCTCGCGGCTCAGGGGCGGGGCGCCGCGCCCCCGTTTCGGCCGCAGCCACACGCTCTCGGTCATGGGAGCCGACTCTAGTACATTGAGCCAGGACTGGATCAATGATCCGGTCGATCGAACAGTGATCGAGGAGCATGTGTGGGACACATCGAGGTCAGCCGCCTGAGCCACGCCCTCCCGGACGGGCGCCTCCTTCTCCACGACGTCTCGTTCCGTGTCGGAGAGGGCGCCAAGGCCGCGCTGGTGGGCCCCAACGGCGCGGGGAAGACCACGCTCCTGCGCCTGATCGCCGGGGCCCTGCGCCCGGCGGACGGCGCGGTGACGCACTCGGGCGGGCTGGGCGTGATGCACCAGTTCATCGACGCCGCCACCGTCCACGCCCTGCTGCTGTCGGTGGCGCCCGAACGGGTCCGGCGCGCCGCGGACGCGCTCGCCCGGGCCGAGCGGGCGCTGGCCGACACCGAGAAGTCGCAGCTGGCCTACGCGCGAGCCCTCACCGACTTCACCGACGCGGGCGGCTACGACCTGGAGGTCGTCTGGGACACCTGCGCGACCGCCGCGCTCGGCCTCACCTACGACCAGGTGAAGGACCGGCCGACCGGGACGCTCTCGGGCGGGGAGCAGAAGCGCCTGGTGCTCGAGGCCCTGCTGCGCGGCCCGGACGAGGTCCTCCTGCTGGACGAGCCCGACAACTACCTTGACGTCCCCGGCAAGCAGTGGCTGGCTGAGCGCCTGCGCGCCACGGCCAAGACCGTGCTGCTGGTCTCCCACGACCGGCAGCTCCTCGCCGACACGGCCGACAAGATCGTGACCGTCGAGTCGGGCGACGTCTGGGTGCACGGCGGCGGCTTCGCGGGATACGCCCAGGCCCGCCGCGACCGCACCGACCGCCTGCACGAGCTGCGCCGCCGCTGGGACGAGGAGCACACCCGGCTCAGGCAGCTCGTGCACACCCTCCGCCAGCGCGCGACCAACAACGACGCGCTGGCGTCCCCGTATCAGGCCGCCAAGACGCGCCTGGAGCGCTTCGAGCGGGCGGGTCCGCCGCGCGCCGCCCCCAAGGAGCAGAACGTCCGGATCCGTCTGCGCGGCGGCCGGACGGGCAAGCGCGCGGTCACCTGCGAGGGCCTCGGGCTCCCGGGTCTGGTGCGTCCCTTCGACACCGAGATCTGGTTCGGCGAGCGCGTGGCGGTCCTCGGGCCCAACGGCTCGGGGAAGTCGTCCTTCCTGCGCCTCCTGGCGCCCCACCGGCCGGGCGCGATCCCCTACGAGGGCTCTTTCCGGCTCGGGGCGCGCGTCCGGCCCGGCCTCTTCGTCCAGACGCACGCGCGTCCCGACCTGGACGGCCGGGCCCTGGCCGACATCGTGATGGCCGACCACGCCTTGACGCGCAACGAGGCCATGGCCGCGCTCGCGCGCTACGAGCTCGCCCCGGCCGGTGCCCGCCCCTTCGGGACGCTCTCGGGCGGCCAGCAGGCCCGCCTCCAGATCCTGCTGCTGGAGCTGTCGGGCGCCACGCTGCTGCTGCTCGACGAGCCGACCGACAACCTCGACCTGGCCAGCGCCGAGGCGCTCCAGCGCGGGCTCGAAGGCTTCGCCGGGACGGTGCTGGCCGTGACCCACGACCGCTGGTTCGCCGCCGACTTCGACCGCTACCTGGTCTTCGGCGCCGACGGCGGCGTCCGCGAGTCGGCCGAGCCCGACTGGGGCGCCGCCCGCTGACATGGCCGGTTCGTTATAGCGCCGGGTCGTACCGGTATTTGATCGGCATGGCTCGGGGCGCGAGGCTGGCCGCATGGATGACGAGCGGCTCGACCTCGCCTACAACGTCCGGCGCAAGGCGGGCGAGGAGCTGTTCGCGCGGCACATGCTCCGCTATCGGGAGATGTCCGACGGCGCCGTGGACGGCCTGCCCGGCACCCCGGGCATCGTCTACGACGAGGTCAGCGGGGAGCGGCTCGACCTCTGGGGCCCCGGCGAGGCAAGGCCGGTGTTCGTCTACTTCCACGGCGGCTACTGGGCGGCACTGTCGCGGGCCGAGTCGGCGTTCATGGCCCGGATGCTGCACGACGCCGGGGTCGCCACCGTGGTCCCCGACTACACGCTCGCACCCGGGGCGACGCTGGAGGAGATCGTCCGCCAGGTGCGCTCGGTCATCGCGTGGGTGCACCGGCACGGGCCCGAGCACGGGCTCGATCCGGAACGCATCGTGGTGGGCGGGAGCTCGGCCGGAGGCCATCTGGCCGCGATGACCATGGTCGGCGGCTGGCAGAAGGAGCTCGGCCTCCCCGACGACGTGGTGAAGGCGGGCATGCCGTTCAGCGGCCTGTACGACATCCGCCCGCTGGTGCGCGTCTACGTCAACCAGTGGCTCGGCCTGGACGAGGAGCGCGCGGCGGCCCTCAGCCCCGAACTGGCCGGCGACGGACGGCGCTGCCCGGCGGTCTTCGCCGTGGCCGCCGGCGACGGCGACGGCTTCCTGGAGCAGTCCCGAAGATTCCACCGGCATTGGGGTAGGGGGGAGTTGATGGTGGTCGAGGACCGCGACCATTTCGACGTCGTCCTGGACCTGGCCGATCCCGAGGCGCCGGTCAGCCGGGCCCTGCTCACCCTCATCCGCGAGACGGGGCGTCATGACTGAGCGAAGCGAAGGAATGATCGCGGCTGTTGCCGGGGGTGCGGGGGGCCGTCCCTCCGCGAAGAGGGCGCGCCACGAGGAGGCGTCATGAAGGTCGAGCACTATGTCGGCGGCGCGTTCCGCGCGGACGGCGAGCCCTTCCCGATCATCGACCCGGTGGACGGCACCGAGGCCGGGACCGCCCCCGAGGCCACCCGCGAGGTGGTGGACGAGGCCGTCACGGCCGCGCGCGGGGCGATGGCGGGCCCCTGGGGCGCCGCGAGCCCGCAGGAGCGCTCCGCCGCGCTGCGCCGGATCGCCGACGGCATCGAGGCGCGGTTCGAGGAGTTCGTCGACGCCGAGACCGCCGACACCGGCAAGCCGCGCGAGCTGGCCGCCACGGTCGACGTCCCGAGGGCGATCGGCAACTTCCGGGCCTACGCCGACCTCCTGTACGGGCGCGCCGAGCAGGCGTACAACACCGTCGTCCCCGGGTGGAGCGGTTCCGGCAACGCCCTCAACTACACCGTCAGGCGCCCGCTCGGCGTCGTCGCGATCATCTCCCCGTGGAACCTCCCGCTGCTGCTGCTCACCTGGAAGGTGGCGCCCGCGCTGGCCGCGGGCAACGCGGTGGTCGCCAAGCCGTCGGAGGAGACGCCGTCCAGCGCCACCCTGCTGGCCTCGGTGATCCACGAGTCGGGCCTGCCGCCGGGCGCCTTCAACCTCGTGCACGGCCACGGCGCGGGCGCGGCGGGCGAGTTCCTCACCGGCAACCCCGGCGTGGACGCCATCGCCTTCACCGGGGAGTCGGCGACCGGGGCCGCGATCATGCGCAAGGCCGCCGACCACGTCACCCCGGTCTCCTTCGAGCTGGGCGGAAAGAACCCGGCCCTGGTCTTCGCCGACGCCGACTTCGACGCCGCCGTCGAGGGCACCGTCCGCTCGTCGTTCACCCACTCCGGCCAGATCTGCCTGTGCACCGAGCGCGTCTACGTCCAGCGCCCGGTCTTCGAGGCGTTCGTGGCCGCGCTCGGCGAGCGCGCCCGCGCCCTGGAGGGGTACGGGCCGATGATCTCGGCGGAGCACCGCGACAAGGTCCTGTCGTACTACCGGCTGGCCCGCGACGAGGGCGCCACGGTCGTGGCCGGGGGAGGCGTGCCGGCCTTCGGCGACCGCCGCGACGGCGGCTTCCACGTGCAGCCGACCGTGCTCACCGGGCTGCCCGAGACCTCCCGCGCCGTGCGCGAGGAGATCTTCGGCCCGGTCTGCCATGTCGCGCCGTTCGACACCGAGGACGAGGCCGTCCGCCTGGCCAACGACAGCCCGTACGGGCTGGCCGCCACCGTCTGGACGCGCGACCTGTCGGTGGCGCACCGGGTCGCCCCGCGCGTCGAGGCCGGGATCGTCTGGGTGAACTGCTGGAACCTGCGCGACCTGCGCACCCCGTTCGGCGGCGTGAAGGCGTCGGGCATCGGCCGCGAAGGCGGGGAGCACTCCCTCGACTTCTTCTCCGAGCCCGTGAACGTCTGCGTCCAGATCTAGCGACCTGCGAAAGCGAGCCTTGTGTTTGAGCCAGTTCACGCGGCGGCCGAGCGGATCCTCGGCGCGTACGCCTCCGGCGTGCCGTGCGAGCCCGTTCGCGACCTCATCGAGGGTCCCGAACAGGCGTACGCGGTCCAGGACCGCGTCACCGACCACTGGGAGCGGCAGGGACGCCGCCTCACCGGACGCAAGATCGGGCTGACCTCGGCGGCCGTGCAGCGCCAGCTCGGCGTCGGCAGCCCCGACTTCGGGATGCTGTTCGCCGACATGGCCGTGCCCGACGGCGCCGAGATCCCCGCCGGGGCCGTCCTGCAGGCCAAGGCCGAGGCCGAGGTGGCGCTGGTCCTGGAGCGCGACCTGCTCCACGAGCGGCACACCGCGGCCGACCTGATCCGGGCGACGGCGTTCGCGCTGCCCGCCATCGAGGTCGTCGGCAGCCGGATCCGCGACTGGGACATCTCGCTCGCCGACACGGTGGCCGACAACGCCTCCAGCGGCATGTACGTGCTGGGGAACCGCCCGGTCCGGCTGGAGGACGCCGACCTGCGGCTGTGCGGCATGGTGCTGGAGCGGCGCGGCGAGCAGGTCTCCACCGGCACCGGCGCCGCCTGCCTGGGCCACCCGCTGAACGCGGCCCTGTGGCTGGCCGACACGCTGGTGCGGGTCGGCCGCCCGCTGCGCGCGGGCGACACCGTGCTGACCGGGGCGCTCGGCCCGATGGTCGCGGCGGTGCCCGGGGACGTGCTGGAGGCCCGCGTCGAGGGGCTGGGCGACGTCCGCGTCGCGTTCGCCAAGGAGGGGTCATGAGCGCCCGAGTGACCGAACTGGCCGAGCGGCTCGACGAGGCCGCCCGGAACGCGCGTCCCATCGGCAGGCTGAGCGACGCGGCCCCGCTCGACGTCGCCACGGCGTACGAGGTGCAGCGCGCGGTGATCGAGCGGCGGCGCGGGCGCGGCGAGCGGATGGCCGGCGTGAAGATGGGCTTCACCAGCCGCGCCAAGATGCTCCAGATGGGCGTGGACGACGTCATCTGGGGCCTGCTCACCGATGCGATGCTGGTGGAGTCCGAGGTGGACACCGACCGGCTGATCCACCCCCGGGTCGAGCCCGAGATCGCCTTCCTCATCGGACGCGAGGTGCGGTCGGTGGCCGATGTCGACGCGGCCGTCGCGGGCGTCGCGGTGGGTTTCGAGGTGCTCGACTCGCGCTACGAGAACTTCAAGTTCGCGCTGCCCGACGTGATCGCCGACAACGCCTCGGCCGCCGCGTTCGGCGTCGGCGCCTGGAGCGCGCCGCGCGACCTGGCCAACCTCGGCCTGGTGATGGAGATCGACGGACGGGTCGTCCAGACGGGCTCGTCGGCGGCGATCCTCGGCGACCCGAGGCGGTCGCTGCGCGCCGCCGCCCGGCTCGCGGCCGAGGCGGGGATCACGCTCCAGCCGGGGTGGATCGTGCTCGCCGGGGCCGCGACGGCGGCCGTGCCCCTGCCCAAGGGGGCGCACGTCCGCGTCATCGGCTCCGGGCTGGGCAGCGTGGAGGTGACGGCGCGATGAGCCACGGCGACGCCATGATGGTCGGCGGCAAGGCCAAGCCGCGAGGCCGGTTCCCGCACCTCAAGCGTGCGGGCGACCTGGTGTTCGTGTCCGGGACGAGCTCGCGGCGCCCCGACGGCACGTTCGTGGGCGCGAGCGCCGACCCGATGGGCGTGACCGACCTCGACATCCGCGCCCAGACCCGGGCCGTGATCGAGAACGTCCGCGATCTGTTGCGCGCGGCCGGGGGCGACCTGTCCGACCTGGTCAACGTGACGACGTACCTGGTGAACATGAACGACTTCGGCGGCTACAACGAGGTCTACGGCGAGTTCTTCGACGAGACCGGCCCGGCGCGCACGACCGTCGCCGTGCACCAGCTGCCGCACCCGCACCTGCTCATCGAGATCTCGTGTGTGGCCCACATCCCCGTCTCTTCCGAGGAGCGAGCATGACCCTGCCGAAGCTGTCCTACGGTCAGCCGTTCAACTTCCAGCGCTGGATCGACGAGCACCGGCACCTGCTCAAACCGCCGGTGGGCAACGTCCAGGTCTGGAAGGAGGCCAACCTGATCGTCATGGTGGTCGGCGGCCCCAACCAGCGCACCGACTTCCACGACGACCCGACCGAGGAGTACTTCTACCAGCTCAAGGGCAACATGGTGCTGCGCGTCATGGAGGAGGAGGGCAAGCCGCCGGTCGACGTGCAGATCAACGAGGGCGACGTGTTCCTGCTGCCCCCGCACGTCCGGCACTCGCCGCAGCGGCCCGAGGAGGGCAGCATCGGCCTGGTGGTCGAGGTGAGCCGTCCCGAGGGCCTCCAGGAGGCGTTCGAGTGGTACTGCACCGAGTGCCACCACCTGGTCCACCGCGCCGAGCTCCAGGTGCGGTCGATCGTGGACGACCTGCCGCCGGTGTTCCAGGGCTTCTACGACGGCGACCGCAAGTGCCCGAACTGCGGCGCCGTCCACCCGGGCAAGCAGTGGCCCGAGGAACTGCGCCCCAAGACCGAGACGCGGTCCTGACCGAACCCGTCGCCCATGGCCGCGCCGGGCGCGGCCGTGGGCGGGGCCTGACGACGGAGGTGCAGTGAGCGTCATCGACGTGCACGCCCACGTGTTCCCGAGGATCTCGCGCGCCGAGAGCCGGATCCTGGCGGGCGCGGGCGAGCCCTGGCTGCGCGAGAACGGCGACGGCACCGGCGCGATGATGGCCGGGGACGCCGAGTACCGCCCGGTCCGCGCCGAGCTGTGGGACGCAGAGGCGCGGGTCGCCGCGATGGATCGTTCCAGCGTGGACGTCCAGGTGGTCTCCTCCACCCCGCTGATGTTCGGCTACGACGCCGAGCCCGCCCGCGCCGCCGAATGGTGCGAGCTGGTCAACCAGCGCATCCTGGAGTACTGCGCGCAGGCGCCTGACCGCCTGGTCCCGCTGTGCCAGGTGCCGCTCCAGGACACCGCGCTGGCCGCCGCGACGGCCACCAAGGCGAGGGCGGCCGGGCACCGGGGCGTCCACATCGGCAACCACGTGGGCGTCCGCTACCCCGACGACGCCGCGATCGTCGACTTCCTGGCCCACTGCGCGGACGAGGGGATCCCGGTGCTCGTCCACCCCTGGGACATGCTCGGCGGCGACCGCATGGAGGGCCGCTACATGCTGCCCTGGCTGGTTGGCATGGCCGCCGAGACGCAGCTGTCGATCCTGTCGCTGATCCTGTCCGGCGGGTTCGAGCGGCTGCCGCGCTCGCTCAACCTGTGCTTCTGCCACGGCGGGGGCAGCTTCGCCTACCTCCTGGGCCGCGCCGACAACGCGTGGCGCAACCGCGACATCGTCCGCAAGGACTCCCCGATGCCGCCCTCGGCCTACACCGACCGATTCCACGTCGACTCGGCCGTCTTCGACCCCCGCGCCCTGCGCCTCCTCCTGGACGTCATGGGCACCGAACGGGTCATGCTCGGCACCGACTTCCCCTTCCCCCTCGGGGAGCTCGATCCCGGCGCGACCATCCGCGCCTGCGACGGCCTCACCGACGCCGACCGCGCGGCGCTGCTGGGCGGGAACGCCCGCAGGTTCTTCGCATTGGAGGAACAGTGACCGGAACCAAGATCGCGATCATCGGCTCGGGCAACATCGGCACCGATCTGCTGGTCAAGGTGAAGCGGCTGTCGGCGACCCTGGAGGTCGCGGCGATGGCGGGCATCGACCCCGAGTCCGACGGACTCGCGCGGGCCGGGCGCCTGGGTGTCGCCACCACCCACGAGGGCGTCGAGGGCCTGATCGCCCTGGACTGCTTCGACGAGGTCGCGATCGTGCTGGACGCGACCTCGGCGGGCGCCCACGCCCGCAACGCCGAGGCGCTCGCGCCCTACGGCAAGCGGCTGGTCGACCTCACGCCCGCCGCCCTCGGCCCCTACGTCGTCCCGCCGGTCAACCTGGACGAGCACCTGGACGCGCCCAACCTCAACATGGTCACGTGCGGCGGGCAGGCCACCGTCCCGATCGTCGCCGCGGTCTCCCGGGTGGCGCCGGTGAGTTACGCCGAGATCGTCGCCTCGATCGCGTCCCGCTCCGCCGGGCCCGGCACCCGCGCCAACATCGACGAGTTCACCGAGACCACGGCCAGGGCCCTGGAGGTGGTCGGCGGCGCCGCCCGGGGCAAGGCCATCATCGTGCTGAACCCCGCCGAGCCGCCGCTGATCATGCGCGACACCGTCTACTGCGTCGTGGACGACTGCGACGAGGAGGAGGTGCGGCTCTCGGTGGAGAAGATGGTCGCCGAGGTCGCCGCCTACGTGCCCGGCTACCGGCTCAAGCAGCCCGTGCAGGTGCGTCCCGCCCCCGAAGGCGACGGCCGGCTGGTCTCGGTCTTCCTGGAGATCGAGGGCGCCGCCCACTACCTCCCCGCGTACGCGGGGAACCTCGACATCATGACCTCGGCCGCGCTGCGCGTCGCGGAAAGGCTGGCCACCCGATGAGCCACGAGCTGTACGTCCAGGACGTCACGCTGCGGGACGGCATGCACGCCATCCGGCACCGCTACACCGCCGCCCAGGTCCGCGAGATCGCCGCCGCGCTCGACGCCGCCGGGGTGGACGCCATCGAGGTCGCCCACGGCGACGGCCTGGCCGGGTCGAGCGTCAACTACGGCTTCGGCGCCTGCCCGGACGAGGAGTGGATCGCCGCCGCGGCCGAGGTGGTGGAGCGCGCCACGCTGACCACGCTGCTGCTGCCGGGCATCGGCACGATCGCCGACCTGCGCCGGGCCCACGCGCTCGGCGTCCGGTCGGTGCGGATCGCCACCCACTGCACCGAGGCCGACATCTCCGCCCAGCACATCGCCACCGCCCGCGAGCTGGGCATGGACGTGGCCGGCTTCCTGATGATGTCGCACATGGCGCCGCCCGCCGAGCTGGCGGAGCAGGCGCGGCTCATGGAGTCCTACGGCGCGCGCTGCGTCTACGTCACCGACTCCGGCGGCAGGCTCACCATGGACGGCGTCCGCGACCGCGTCCGGGCCTACCGGGACGTGCTCGACCCCGCCACCGAGATCGGCATCCACGCCCACCACAACCTCGGGCTCGGCGTGGCCAACTCGGTGGTCGCGGTCGAGAACGGCGTCCGCCGGGTCGACGCCTCGCTGGCCGGGATGGGCGCCGGGGCGGGCAACTGCCCGCTGGAGGCGTTCGTGGCCGTGGCCGACCTGATGGAGTGGAAGCACTCCTGCGACGTCTTCCGGCTGATGGACGCCGCCGACGACATCGTCCGGCCCCTGCAGGACCGGCCCGTCCAGGTCGACCGCGAGACGCTCACGCTGGGCTACGCCGGCGTCTACTCCAGCTTCCTGCGCCATGCCGAGGACGCCGCGCGCCGCTACGGCCTCGACACCCGCGACATCCTCGTCGAGGTCGGGCGGCGGGGCATGGTCGGCGGCCAGGAGGACATGATCGTCGACATCGCGCTCGACCTCCTGGGCGAGCGCGGCGAAGGGGAGGCACCGTGACCCTCGAAGCCGAGGCCCTGCGCCTGGACGAGACCGACCCGCTGCCCACGCTGCGCGCGGAGTTCCACGTCCCGACGACCCCCGTCGGGGAGGCCGCCTACTTCGCGGGCAACTCCCTGGGCCTCCAGCCGCGCGCGGTCGCCGACCGGCTGCGCGAGGAGCTGGACGACTGGGCGCGCCACGGCGTGGAGGGCCACACCCGCGCCGCCCGTCCGTGGATCTCCTACCACGAGCTGCTGCGCGAGCCCGCCGCCCGCCTGGTCGGCGCGCTGCCGCACGAGGTCGTGGCGATGAACTCGCTGACGGTCAACCTGCACCTGATGATGGCCAGCTTCTACCGCCCCTCGGGCGACCGGACGCGGATCGTCATCGAGGACTCGGCCTTCCCATCCGACTCCTACGCCGTGGAGAGCCAGGCGATCCACCACGGCCTCGACCCGGCCGCCACCGTGGTCCGCCTCAAGCCGCGTCCCGGCGAGGAGAACCTGCGCACCGAGGACGTCGCCGGGCTCCTGGAGCGCGAGGGCCACCGGGTCGCGCTGGTCATGCTCGGCGGCGTCAACTACCTGACCGGGCAGCTGATGGACCTGCCCGCGATCACCAAGGCGGGCCGCGCCGCCGGGGCCGTCGTCGGCTGGGACCTCGCCCACGCCGCCGGGAACGTTCCGCTCCGGCTGCACGACTGGGACGTCGACTTCGCCGCCTGGTGCTCCTACAAGTACCTCAACTCCGGGCCCGGCGCGGTGGCGG
The DNA here is from genome assembly GCF_050946795.1 of Spirillospora sp. CA-294931. Lineage (GTDB taxonomy): Bacteria > Actinomycetota > Actinomycetes > Streptosporangiales > Streptosporangiaceae > Spirillospora. The sequence continues at coordinate 5,222,936 of NZ_CP192006.1, read as the reverse complement.
GCTGCTTCGTCCACGAGCGCCACACCGGTGACCCGTCGGTCCCCAAGCTGGCCGGATGGTGGGGCACCGACCCCACGACCCGCTTCAGGATGGGCCCGAGGTTCTCGCCACCGGCCTCGGCCGACGCCTGGCAGCTGTCCAACCCGCCGATCCTGGCCATGGCGCCCGTCCTGGCGTCCCTGGAGATCTTCGACCGGGTGGGCATGGACGCCCTGCGGGCCAAGAGCGAACGCCTCACGGCCTACCTGAGCGCCCGCCTGGCCCCCGGGGCGGAGATCATCACGCCCGCCGATCCGTCGGCGCGGGGAAGCCAGCTTTCCCTTCGTGTCAAGGACGCCGGCGGCCTGGTCAGAAGGCTGGAGGAGACGGCGGGCGTGGTCGCCGACGCCCGCGAGCCCGACGTGCTGCGCCTGGCCCCCGCCCCGCTCTACACCACCTTCCACGACTGCCACCGCGCGGCCGAGGCCCTGGCGCCCCTGCTCTAGGGCCGCCGAGGTCCGCTTTCACCGAGAGATGGGCGGATGTTCGCCGGTCTTTCACCTCCCGATAGGGATCATCTGGGCGAGTCGTGCCCCGGCGCGAAATGACCAGGCGATCCCTTTCGGGCGGCCGGAAAAAGGATCGGCGTGTCCTGGGTGATCCCGGGATCCATGGGGTAGTGTTGTCCACGTTGCAGTCGTAGTTTCCTCGTACGTTCGCTAGTCGAAGCGCCCGCGGAAGTTTCGTGACAGCGGGCGTTTTCTGCTTTCTCCGGGTGATCCGGCGGATGCGAGACAAGGTCCGCATGCAGCCCCGGCCCGCCAAGGGGGCGGCCGGTGAGGCTTCATGAAGGAGAAGAAAGAGCATGGCCGAAGGCACCGTGAAGTGGTTCAACTCCGAGAAGGGCTTCGGGTTCATCGCGCCTGACGGCGGCGGCCCCGACGTGTTCGTCCACTACTCGGCGATCACCACCAGCGGCTACCGCTCGCTCGAAGAGAACCAGCGAGTGGGCTTCGAGATCACGCAGGGTCAGAAGGGCCCCCAGGCCGAGGGCGTTTTCCCCCTCTAGAGCGTCTCAGCGGAACGCGCCGTGCCACCTCGGTGGCACGGCGCGTTCCGTCTTTTCTAGGCGAACGCCCAGGCGAACACGTGCAGCGAGCCGCCCTGCGAGGGCGTGTTCAGCCGGAAGCTCCTGAGCTGCTTCCCGGGGGCCAGCTCGATCGGGGTCGCGGCGAAGACGTAGACGTTGAGCTTCTGCGGCGTCCCGTCACCTCCGTTGCGGTAGGGGGTCTTGGCGATGATCTGGTTGCCGAACTGCGGGGGATAGGCGTCGGCGCCGAGGGCCCAGTCGCTGAAGGCCAGGTCGCTCTCCTGGGTCGAGCCGTCGGTGTAGGTGAGCGTGACCTTGGACGGGGCGTTCCCGTTGCCCGCCGCCCCGAGGAAGGCGAGCCTGCCCGCCTTGGGCGCGTTGGGCAGCTCGACGGTCTGTCCTTGGGCGTGGACGTTGTCCATCTGGCCGGGTTTGCGGCCGGGCCAGCCGAAGGTGAAGCCGTTCCAGGCGACCTGTTTGCCCGGGCTGAGCCCGGCGGCGGCGAGCGCCTGGGCCGAGTACGACCAGCCGCCGCCGTCGAAGTTGGCCGTCCCCGGGTTCCCGTCCGAGGAGATGCCGACGTTGTTGTGGTACCACTCGATCGTGCCCTTGCGGGCCACGTTGAGCGTCAGGCCCGCGTCGCCCACCCCGGTGATCTCCAGGGGGACCGAGTAGAAGTCGGTCTTGGTGTCGGCGGCCACCGAGACCGTGAACTTCTGGTCGGCGTGCCCGGCCGCCGGGACGTCCAGCGTCCCCGATGAGGGCGTGACCGTGATCCCCGCGGGCGGCCTGGCCTTCCACGCGACCGACCCGCCGCCGCCCAGCGACTGGACCCGCAGCGTCGTGGTGGTGCTCCCGCCGGGTTCGAGCGGGACGAGCCCCGGGTCGACGGCCGACAGGTACGACTTGCCGCCCTCGCCGAACGAGGGCGGGGCGTCGGACTCGGCCGCTCCGAACGCCGTGTTGGGGGTGGTCCCCATCGCGAAGTCCAGCCGCCCGCCCGAGGTGGCGAACGACTCGGGCAGCCAGGCCTTGGAGGTGTCCTTCCCGTTCACCTTGAGCGACTGGATGTAGGGGGACGAGTCCGCGCCGGGGGCGTTGATCGTCACCTTCTGGCCCGAGGAGCGCCGCACCTCGATCTTGGAGAACGCCGGTCCGTTGACCATCAGCTCGGCGCGTCCGGGGATCACCGGGTAGACGCCCATCGACGCCCACACGTACCAGGCCGACATCGTGCCGAGGTCGTCGTTGCCGACCAGGCCGTCGGGCGTCGGCTTGAACAGCTCGTCCCTGGCCCGGTTGACCACGTCCTGCGTCCGGTAGGGGCGCCCGGCCCACGCGTACAGCCACGGCGACTGGAGCGAGGGCTCGTTGCCCAGGTAGGCCATCGCCTCGTGCGGGCCCGCGTTGAGCTTGGCGAAGAAGGCGTCCAGCCGCTTTGCGGCCGCGTCGCGCCCGCCCATCGCGGTGAACAGGGCGCGGACGTCGGCATAGGTCATCCAGTGGTACTGGGAGCCGTTGCCCTCGACGTACCAGTTGGAGTCGGCCGGGTCGAAGGGGCTGAGGAACGAGCCGTCGGCGAAGCGCGGCTGGATCCACCCGTTGAGCGGGTTGTAGAGGTTCTGCCAGCCGTGCGAGCGGGCCATGAACTTCCTGGCGGTGGCCGGGTCGCCGAGCCGCTCGGCCATCTGCGCGATGCCGAAGTCGGCGATGTTGTACTCCTCGGTGGTGGCCGGGTCGCCGGGCACGTAGCCGAGCTTGAGGTACTGCTCGTTGCCGGGCCGCTCGGTGTACCCGGCCTTGGGCCCGATCCGCTCGGCACCGGCGATCATCGAGGCCAGCGAGCCTCTGGCGTCGAAGTCGCGGGCCCCGAACGCGTACGCGCTGGCGGTCATGGAGTGGTACGGGTCGCCGTTCATCACGCCGGTGATGGTGTTCTGGTGCGACCAGCGGTCCCAGACGTCGCCGATCGAGCGGGCGTTGTCGTACATCGACTGGGTGATGTCGCTGGCCACGTCGGGTGCCAGGAAGGCCAGGAGCTGGATCTCGCTGCGGTAGATGTCCCAGCCCGAGAACGTCGCGTAGTGGTGATGGCCCTCGCGGACCTTGTGGGTGCGGTAGTCGAAGCCGGTGTAGGTGCCGTCGACGTCGTCGAACACGTACGGCTGGAGGAAGGCGTGGTAGAGCGCGGTGTAGAAGGTGCGCAGGCGATCGGGGGAGCCGCCCTCGACCTTGATCTGCTCCAGGCGGCGCTGCCAGGCGTCCCGGGTCTTCGACCGGACCTTCTCGAAGTCCTTCCTCCCGATCTCGGACTTCAGGTTGCGCTTGGCGCCGTCCATGCTCACGTACGACAGGCCGGTGTGCATCTGCACCGGCCGGTCGGAGTCGAACTGGAGGTAGACGCCCGAGCCGGGCCCCTTGACGTTGACGTCGCCGGAGAACGTCCGCTTGGTGGAGTCGACCGGCTTTCCGCCCGGGGCGTTGTTGAGCCGTCCGGTGGTCTTCTGGGGCGTCTGCGGCACCTTGGCGGGGGCGGTTCCGCGGGCGCGCGACTCACCGGGTCGCACCGAATCGTTCTTCCAGGTGCCGAACGCCTTCACCGGACGGTCGAAGGTGGCGTGGAAGTAGACGTAGTAGCGGTTCTTGGTGCCGCAGAACCCGCCGGTCTTGGCCCAGCCGTAGACGGTGTTGCCGCTGACGGTCGCCTCGGCGTCGTCCACGCCGTTGATCGAGCCGGTGACGTTCAGCAGCAGCGTGCCCGGCTTGCCGGTCGGGAAGGTGAACCGTCCGACCCCTGCCCGGGTGGACGCGGTGAGCTCGGTCTTCACGCCCGAGTCGGCGGTGACGCCGTAGTACCCGGGGGCGGCCTGCTCGTTCTCGTGCTTGAAGGTCTGGACGTAGTCGGAACCGTTGGTGGCGGGGGAGCGGCCGATCGTCCCGGAGACCGGGATGACGGGGAAGTCCTGGGCGCCCGTGCAGCCGGGTCCCGAGATGTGGGTGAGCGAGAACCCCCGGAGCCGGTTGTCCTCGTACTTGTAGCCGCCCCCGGAGGTGCGGACGGTGTCGGGGCTCCACTGCATCATCCCGAACGGCGCGGCGGCGCCCGGGAAGTTCATCCCGGCTCCGCCGCCGTGGCCGAAGTCGGGCCCGCCGTCCTTGGTGCCGACGAACGGGTTGACGTAGGAGGTGAGATCCGGGGCCGCCCGGGCCGCCGTGACGGTGACGGGCGCCAGGGGAAGCAGGACCAGGGCGAGGCCGCTCGCGAGCCGGCGTCTGGACATGAAGTCTCCTCGGGGGGACGCGCGACGCATGACAACGTTGTCAGGGCACTCCGATCGTGATCTCCGTATGCGAGATCGTCAATGGCCGGATCCGGCCGGACCGCGCCCCGTCCGGTCATGATGACATCGTTGTCATGAGCGAGCGGGGGATGACGCGGCCGACGATGCGCGAGGTCGCGGCCGTGGCGGGCGTCAGCCTGAAGACGGTGTCGCGCGTGGTCAACGACGAGGCCGGGGTGCGGCCGGAGACGGCGGCGGCCGTCCGCGACGCGATAGCGCGGCTCGGTTTCCAGCGCAACGACCTGGCCCGGGGGCTGCGCGGCGGCGGCCGCACCGGCAGCATCGGCCTGGTGATCAAGGACGTGGCCAACCCGTTCTACTCGCAGATCGCGCGGGGCGTCGAGGACGTCGCCCGTGCCGGCGGCCGGCTGGTGATCTCGGGCAGCTCCGACGAGGACCCCGAGCGGGAGCGGCTGCTGGTCGGGTCGCTGTGCGAACGGCGGGTCGACGGGCTGCTGATCGTCCCGTCGGGGGCGGGCCACGCCCATCTGGCCACCGAGCTCGCGCTGGGCACGGCGGTGGTGTTCCTCGACCGTCCGGGCGGGCTCGACGTCGACACGGTGCTGATCGACGACGCGGGCGGCGCGCGCGACGCCGTCGCGCACCTGGCCCGCCACGGCCACCGCCGGATCGCCTGCCTGATCGATCTGCCGGAGATCTACACCGCGCGCGAGCGCTGCCGGGGCTATCTGGAGGCGCTGGCGGCCCGTGGCCTGGCCGCCGACTCGGCGCTCGTCCGGACCGGACTGCACGACGTGCCCGGCGCCGAGCGCGCCGTGACCGGGCTGCTGGCGCTGGCCGATCCGCCGACGGCCGTGTTCGCGGGCAACAACCTGCTGGCGGCCGGGGCGCTGCGGGCGATCCGCTCGGCCGGGGCGCCGGTCGCGCTGGTCGGGTTCGACGACTTCGAGCTGGCCGACCTGCTGTCGACGCCGATGACCGTCGTGGCGCACGAGCCCGCCGAGATGGGCCGCCGGGGCGCCGAGCTGCTCCAGAAGCGCATCGCGGGAGACCAGGGACCGCCCGAGCGCGTCCTGCTGCCGACCCGCCTGGTCGTGCGCGGCTCGGGCGAGCTGCCCGCGCCTACTGGCCGGTGACCGAGGACGCGAGCCCGCGGAGCGTTCCCGTCCGCCGGGCCCCCACGCCGCACGGCGCCGGGCCCTGGTCGGTCGCGGTGGCCTTGATGGCCACGCTCGCCAGCGACACCACCAGCGCGACGTCGGAGTCGGTGTCGAGCCGCACGGTGATCCACTCACCGCCGGGACGGATCTCCACCCGCTCGCACTCGGCCAGCGTGCAGCCGAGCCGGTCGACCACCGCGCGGGTGAGCCTCAGCTCGGCCTCGTCGTCCCCGTGCAGGTGCATGATCTGCCGCCCGCCCGAGACCAGCGCGACGCCTACGCCACAGTCGGCCCTGGCCCTGGTCACGCCGGGCCAGGCGCTGATCCGGTCGGCGATGCGACCGGCGTTGGAAGTCAGGCCACTCCCGTTGACTGCCACACGGCCATGGTTGCGCCCGAAGGGCCAATGGGGGAACCGTTCGAATCAAAATCGTTACTAGTCAGGGTGAAGCCTCCGCCTTGTCAGACCGGGCGCCGCCCGGATCCGATGTGGGAACGAGCCTGACCTACATCGCTCCTACCTTGGCGCCATGATGAACAAGAGCGCTCCCCAGACCCATCTCGTGACCGGCGCCACCGGAACCGTCGGCCGTCAGATCGTCCGGGAGCTGACAGAGCGCGGGCACACGGTCCGCGCGCTGACCCGCGACCCCGCGAAGGCGTCGTTCCCGCAGGGCGTGGAGGCGGTGGGCGGCGACCTCACCGACCCCGCGACCCTGCCGCCCGCCCTCGACGGCGTCACCGGGCTGCACCTGATCACCTTCGGCGGCCACGCCGCGCTGGAGACCGGCCCGGAGATCGTCGAGCTGGCCCGCAAGGCCGGGGTGCGGCGCGTCACCGTCCTGCACGGTGGCGGGCCGACCCCGCTCGAGGACGCGGTCCGCGCGAGCGATCTGCACTGGACGGTGGTGATGCCGGTCGAGTTCATGGCGAACGCGCTGGACTGGGCGGAGTCCGTCCGCGCGGAGGACGTCGTGCGGGCGCCGTTCGCCGACCAGCCCAGCGCCATGGTCCACGAGGCCGACATCGGCGCGGTCGCCGCCGTCGCGCTGGCCACCGACGGTCACGCGGGCAAGGAGTACGTGGTCACCGGGCCGCAGGCACTGGACGTCCGGGACAAGGTGGCGGTCCTGGCCGCCGCGCGAGGGCGCGAGATCCGCCTGGTCGAGATGAGCGAGGCCGAGGCCGCCGCCGAGTGGCGGGCACAGGGGCATGACGAGGAGTCCGTCGCCTGGATGGTCGAGACGTTCAAGAACATCCCGCCGGTCGGGCGGACCGTGGTCGGCACCGTCGAGCGGGTCACGGGCCGCCCGGCCCGCACCTTCGCCGAGTGGGCCGCCGAGCACAAGGGGGACTTCGTCTAGGGGAAGCGGAGGCGTTCGCCGGAGCGCAGGCGGTCGAGGCCGAGCCAGATGAACTCGACGGTCATCTGCTCGGCGCGGTCGCGCGGGGTGTCGGGGTGCTCGAGCCACCACGAGACCATCGAGAGCATCGAGCCGTACATGAGCGGGACGAGCAGCCGGGCGCGGCGCTCGTTGGCGGCCAGCTCGGCGGGGGAGAGGGCGGGGTCGGCGCGGCGGCGCAGGAGCAGCAGGTCGGCGAAGGACGTGCCGAGGCGTTCGCGCAGGTCGCGCAGTTCCGGGCCGAACTCGGGCTTGTCGAGGTGCCTGATCACCAGGCTCCAGGCGTCGGGCTCGGCGGTGGCGTAGTCGAACAGGACGCGGACCAGGGCGCGGGTGCGGTCGACCGAGTCGCGCTCGGCCTTGAAAGCGCGGGCCATCCGGCCGGTGAGCTCGGCCACCACGGCCTCGGTCACCTCGGCGAACAGCTCCTCCTTGGAGGTGAAGTGCTGGTAGAGCAGCGCCTTGGAGACCTGCGCGCCCGCCGCGACGTGCTCCATCTGGGTGAGGTGGTAGCCGCGCCGGCCGAACTCGGTGAGGGCGGCGCGCAGCAGCTGCTCGCGCCGCCGGGCGTGCGGCATCCGCCGCCGCACGCCCGCTTCCGGATGACTGGTCATTTGCTGACGAACTTACCCAGTTCCGCGCGTGCCACGGACCGGACGTGCACCTCGTCGGGCCCGTCGGCCAGGCGGAGGGTGCGCAGCCCGGCCCACATGGCGGCCAGGGGCGTGTCGTCGCTGACCCCCGCGCCGCCGTGGATCTGGATGGCGCGGTCGACGACCTCCAGCGCGACGCGGGGGGCGACGACCTTGATGGCGGCGACCTCGGAGCGGGCCGCGGCGACGCCGTGGTTGTCGATCAGCCAGGCGGTCTTGAGGGTGAGCAGCCGGGCCTGCTCGATCGCCATCCGCGACTCGGCGATCTGGGCGCGGACCACGCCCTGGGCGGCCAGCGGCTTGCCGAACGCCACGCGGGACGCGGCGCGCTCGCACATCAGCTCCAGGGCGCGCTCGGCCATGCCGACGGCGCGCATGCAGTGGTGGATGCGGCCGGGGCCGAGCCGGGCCTGGGCGATGAGGAAGCCGCCGCCCTCCTCGCCGACCAGGTTCTCCACCGGAACCCGCACGTCGGTGAAGGTGATCTCGCAGTGGCCGTGCTGGTCGGAGTACCCGAACACGGGCAGCGGCCGGACGACCTCGACCCCCGGGGTGTCGAGCGGGACGAGCACCATCGACTGCTGCTGGTAGACGTGGGCGTCCGGGTCGGTCTTGCCCATGACGATCATGATCTTGCAGCGGGGGTCGGCGGAGCCGGTGATCCACCACTTGCGCCCGTTGATGACGTAGTGGTCGCCGTCCCGGACGATGCTGGTGGCGATGTTGGTGGCGTCGGAGCTGGCCACGTCCGGCTCGGTCATGGCGAACGCGCTGCGGATCTCGCCGTTGAGCAGGGGTTCGAGCCAGCGCTTCTTCTGGGCGGGGGTGCCGAACATGTGCAGCACCTCCATGTTGCCGGTGTCGGGGGCCGCGCAGTTGGTGGCCTCGGGGGCCAGCAGCGGCGAGCGGCCGGTGACCTCCGCCAGCGAGGCGTAGTCGGTGACGGTCAGGCCGTGCGCCGGGTCCTGGCTGCCGGGCAGGAAGAGGTTCCACAGCCCGCGCTTGCGGGCCTCGACCTTGAGGTCCTCCACGATCTGGGGGACGGTGTGCTCGTGCCCGGCGGCGCGCAGCTCGCGGCGCTGCGCCGCGTAGACCGGCTCGGCGGGGTAGACGTGGGAGTCCATGAATTCCTGCAGGCGGCCGAGGTGGTCCTGGGCCCGCTCACTCAAACCGAAGTCCATTCGGCTATAGTAACTGACTCGTCAGTTAGTTGTGGAGGGGTGCGCATGACAGCGTTCGAGGGAGCGGGCAAGGTCGCCCTGATCACCGGCGGGTCCAACGGCATCGGCGCGGCGGTCGCGCGGCGCCTGGCCGACGAGGGCGCGCGCCTCGTCCTGGCCGACGTCGACACCGAGGCGGGCGAGGCCCTGGCCGCCGAGCTCGGCGCCGCGTTCGTCCGCTGCGACGTCCGTGAGCCCGACGACAGCCGGGCGGCGGTCGCCACCGCCGTGGAGCGCTTCGGCGGGCTCGACCTGGCGTTCCTGAACGCCGGGGTGGCCAGCGGGTTCGGCCTCGGCGACGACTTCGACGTGGCCGCCTACCGCCGCGCGATGGGCATCAACCTGGACGGCGTCGTCTTCGGGGCGCACGCCGCGATCCCCGCGCTGCGGGCCCGGGGCGGCGGCGACATCATCGCCACCGCCAGCATGGCCGGGCTCACCGCGACGCCCTTCGACCCGGTCTACGGCGCCAACAAGGCCGCGGTCGTGGCCCTGGCGCGGGCCCTCGGCCCGGCGCACGAGCCCGACGGCATCCGCGTGAACGCCCTGTGCCCCTCGTTCGCCGACACCGGCATCATCGTGCCGCTCAAGGCGCACCTGGAGGAGACCGGCTTCCCGATCCTCGACGTGAAGGACGTCGTCGACACCTTCATGCGGATCCTGGACGGCGAGGGCACCGGCGAGGCGTGGTTCGTCGTCCCCGGCCGCGAGTCCGGCCCCTTCACCTTCCGCGGCGTCCCCGGCCCGCGCTGACCCGTCACCCACCCAAGGAGGAACCCGCCATGCGCGCCGTCCAGATCACCGAGTTCGGGGGACCCGAGGTCCTCACCGTCACCGAGCTGCCCGACCCCGTCCCCGGGGAGGGCGAGTCGCTGGTGGAGGTCTCGCGGGCCGGGATCAACTACGCCGACACCCACCAGGCCGAGAACAGCTACCTGGCCAAGTCGTCCCTGCCGATGGTGCCCGGTGGCGAGGTCGTCGGCCGCGCCGCCGACGGCCGGCGCGTGGTCGCCCTGCCCAGCAGCGGCGGCTACGCCGAGAAGGCCGCCGTGCCCGACCGCATGGCCTGGGAGGTGCCGGACGCCGTCGACGACGTCACCGCGCTCGGAATGATCGTCCAGGGCGCGTCGGCGTGGCTGCTGCTGCGCCGCAGCGTGCACCTGGAGCCCGGCGAGTCGGTCGTGGTGCACGCCGCCGCGGGCGGTGTGGGGACGCTGGCCGTCCAGCTGGCCAAGCAGTGGGGCGCCGGACGCGTGATCGCCACGGCATCGTCCAAGGAGAAGCGCGAGCTGGCCCTGGAGCTCGGCGCCGACGCGGCCGTCGACATCGCCGAGCCCGACCTCAAGGCCGCGCTCATCGAGGCCAACGGCGGCAGGCGCGTCGACGTGGTGCTGGAGATGACCGGCGGCACCGTCACCGACCAGAGCCTGACCGCGCTGGCCCCCTTCGGCCGCCTGGCCTTCTACGGCATGGCCTCCCGCGAGCTGCCCAAGCCCGTGCAGCCGGCCAACCTGATGGCCCACTCCACCACCATCGCCGGAATGTGGCTCGCCCACGTCCTGCGCCTGCCGGGCGACGTCATGCGCACGGCCCTGGACGAGCTGTTCGCCCTGGCCGCCGACGGCCGCCTGCGCGTGATCTCCGGCGGCGAGTACGCCCTGGCCGAGGCCCGCCGCGCCCACGAGGACCTCCGAGCCCGCCGCACCACCGGCAAACTCGTCCTCGACCCCTCCCGCTGACCCCACCCCGCCCCGCCCCGAACGCGCCCTCCCCGCGCCACGGTCTGCCCGCCACGTGGTCTGCCCGCCACGCGGCTTGCCCGCGCCACGGTCTGCCCGCGCCACGGTCTGCCCGCGCCACGGTCTGCCCGCGCCACGGTCTGCCCGCGCCACGGTCTGCCCGCGCCACGGTCTGCCCGCGCCACGGTCTGCCCGCGCCACGGTCTGCCCGCGCCACGGTCTGCCCGCGCCACGGTCTGCCCGCCACGCGGCTTGCCCGTGCCACGGTCTGCCCCCGCCACGGTCTGCCCGCCACGTGGTCTGCCCGCGCCACGGTCTGCCCGCCACGCGGCTTGCCCGCGCCACGGTCTGCCCGCGCCACGGTCTGCCTGTGCCACGGTCTGCCCGCAACGTGGCTCGTTTTAATGCGGCCCGCCGTTACGTGGTGGGCTCGTTGCGCGGTCCGGGGTTGCCCCTGCTGCGTGGCGTGACTGGCGACCTGCTCTGTGAAGCGCGCCGGAGGCGCGCTTCACCGGGGTTTGGGTCAGGTGCCGACCAGGCCGTTCTCGTAGGCGTAGACGACGGCCTGGGTGCGGTCGCGCAGGGCCAGCTTGGTCAGGACGTGGCCCACGTGGGTCTTGATGGTCTGCTCGGCCAGCACGAGTTCGGCGGCGATCTCGGCGTTGGACAGGCCGCGGGCCATCAGGCGCAGGACGTCCAGCTCGCGCGGGGTCAGCGACGAGGTGGCCCCGGGGCTGGGGCGCTGGTGGCGCTTGCGGCGGGCGAAGTCGCCGATGAGACGGCGGGTGATCGACGGGGCCAGCAGGGCGTCGCCGCCCGCGACCACGCGCACGCCGTTGACCAGGTCGGCGGCCGAGGCGTCCTTGAGCAGGAAGCCGCTGGCGCCGGACCCGAGGGCCTCGTAGACGTACTCGTCGAGGTCGAAGGTGGTCAGCACGAGCACCTTCGGCCGGATGTCGGCGGGATCGACGCCCTCGGCCGGTGGGCCGCCGACCAGCTCGGCGGTGGCGGCGAGCCCGTCCATCTCCGGCATCCGGATGTCCATCACGATCACGTCGGGATCGAGCTGGCGGGCCATCTCCACGGCCTCCAGGCCGTTGCCCGCCTGGCCCACCACCTCGATCTCGGGGTCGGAGGACAGCAGGGCCGCGAGCCCGTCGCGGATCATCACCTGATCGTCGGCGATCAGCACCCGTATTGTCACAGGAGCACCTTACGGGGCGGGCTGTCATACGGCAGCCCGGCGATCACCGACCAGCCGCCGTCGCCCCGGGGTCCGGCCTCCAGGCTGCCGCTGAGCATCGCCACCCGCTCGCGCATGCCGACCAGCCCGTGGCCGCCGCTGTGCGACTCGTCGGGGGTGCTGCGCGGGCCGTCGTCGGCGACCTCGATCCGCAACCGCGACTCCTCGTACTTGATCTCGATCTGCACGCGCGAGCCCGGCGCGTACCGGGTGGCGTTGCTGAGCGACTCCTGGACGATGCGGAACGCCGAGAGGTCGACGCCCGCCGAGACCTGCCGGGGGACGCCCACGACGGCGACCGCCACGGCCAGGCCCGACTGGCGCGCGGTGCCGACCAGGTCGTCCAGCCGGTCGAGGCCGGGCTGGGGCGACCGTTCGGCCGCCTCGTCGTCGTCCGAGCGCAGCAGCCCGACCACGCGCCGCGTCTCGGCCAGCGCCTCGCGGGCCGCGTCGCGCACCACCCCGAAGGTCTGGCGCGCGGAGTCGGGAAGCTCGGGGATCTTGTAGGGGGCGGCCTCGGCCTGCATCGCGATGACCGACATGTGGTGTGCCACCACGTCGTGCAGCTCGCGGGCGATGCGGGCGCGCTCCTCCAGCACGGCCTGCCGGGCCAGGTCCTCCTTGCGCAGCTCCTCCTGGCGCCGCAGGATCGCCTCGGCCAGCCGCCGCCCGCTGACCGCGTCGCCGAACACCAGCACCGCGATCACCAGCCCGGCCAGGATCATCCCGAACCAGCCCGGCATCCCCAGCAGGACGGCGGGCACCAGCAGCCCGCCGACGGTCACGGCCCCGACCCCGACGGTCGTCTCGCGCCGTCCGGTGTTGGCGACGAAGAACAGGATGATCAGGAAGCCGAGCCCGGCGGTGACCGGCCAGGGCATGAAGTTGCGGCCCGACAGCAGCAGGACACCGGCCAGGAACCCCGCGGCGCTCACCCGCCAGGCGGCCATCGGCCACCGGGTCGCGAAGATCAGCGGACCGGCCTGGGCGAGGCCCAGCAGCGCCGCCATGGTCGGCTCGGGACGCGGTTCGAAGATGTTCAGCGGGATGGCGATCGCGCCGCCGGTGAAGCCGATGGTCAGCGCCAGCAGCACCAGGAAGATCGGGACGGCGAGCCACATGCGGGACGGCAGCAGCGAGCCCACCGGGTCGTGCGGGCCCGGCACGAGCGCCGAGCGGATGCCCCGCCTGAGCCGCACGTGCTCGTGATGGGTGGAGAGATCTGGATCGTTCATTTCACCGCGAGAATAAGCCGATCGCCTGCGTGACCGCCTGACTCCAGAGGGGGAGATCGCGTCCGGGTCTTGAGTAGCAGTACCGCTTGCGACCCCGAGCGCATAACGGTTCGATCACGGGGAAGATCACGTGCATGGTCCAAGGGGGGAGCGGCGGCGCGCCGCCGCGCGAGGCCGAGCCGTCCCACGCCGCCGCGACGGCCGTGCTGCTGGCGGGGTCGGCCGCGCTCGGCGGGTTCCTGTTCGGCTACGACTCGTCGGTGATCAACGGGACCGTCGACGCCCTGCGCGACCAGTTCCACCTCAGCAAGCTGGTGGTCGGCTTCGTGGTGTCCTCGGCGCTGCTGGGGTGCGCGATCGGCGCCTGGTTCGCCGGGCCGCTGTCGGACCGGGTCGGCCGGGTCAAGGTCATGCTGGCCGCCTCGATCGTGTTCGTGGTCAGCTCGCTGGGCTCCGCGCTGGCGTTCAACGCCTGGGACCTGACGTTCTGGCGCGTGGTGGGCGGCCTGGCGATCGGCGCGGCCTCGGTCATCGCGCCCGCCTACATCGCCGAGATCGCCCCGGCGGCGCTGCGCGGGCGGCTCGGCTCGCTCCAGCAGATGGCGATCGTGCTGGGGATCTTCGCGGCGCTGGTGGTCGACTACGTGATCGCCCGGATGTCGGACGGCGGCGCGGGCGGCGAGTTCCCCCTGGGCGGGTCGGCATGGCGCTGGATGTTCGCCAGCGCGATCATCCCGGCGGTCATGTACGGGGTGATCGCGACGACGATCCCCGAGTCGCCGCGCTACCTGGTGAAGAAGCGGGAGCTCGGCCGGGCCCGGCAGGTGCTGGCCAAGGTCATGGGACGCGGCGAGGCCGACGTCAAGCTGCGCGAGATCGTCGCCTCGATCGCCGCCGACCGCCCGGTGCACCTGCGCGACCTGCGCGGGCCGCGGTTCGGGCTGCTGCCGATCGTCTGGGCGGGCATCCTGCTCTCGGTCTTCCAGCAGTTCGTCGGCATCAACGTGATCTTCTACTACTCGTCGTCGCTGTGGCAGGCGGTCGGCTACAGCGAGAACGACGCCATGCTCACCTCCGTGATCAACTCGGTCGTGAACGTGGTGGCCACGCTGGTGGCCATCGCCCTGGTCGACCGCGTCGGACGCCGCCCGCTGCTGCTGGCGGGAGCCGCCGGGATGGCGCTGACGCTGGGGACCATGACCGCCTGCTTCGCCACCGCGCCCGTGGTGGACGGCGAGCCGCGGCTCGGCGACGTGGCGGGCCCGGTCGCGCTGGTCGCCGCCAACCTCTACGTCTTCGCCTTCGCCGCGACCTGGGGCCCGGTGGTGTGGGTGATGCTCGGCGAGATGTTCACCAACTTCATCCGGGCCTCGGCCCTGGCCGTCGCCGCGGCGGCCCAGTGGATCGCCAACTGGATCATCACCACGACCTTCCCCGGGATCTCCGGGGTCTCGCTCGGGCTGGCCTACGGCATCTACACCGCCTTCTCGGCGCTGGCCCTGGTGTTCGTGTTCCGCGCCGTCCCCGAGACCAAGGGACGGGAGCTGGAGGACATGGACACGCTGGAGGCTCCCCGCCGTCCGCGAGCGGTCCCGTAGGCTACGATGGGTTCCATGGCAGCCGCACGCGTTTCGCCGACGACGACGCCGGGTCACTCCCGGCGCTGCGACCGCCTGTCCTGACATTGCACGCGGTGAGGCCCCGGGATCCGTCCCGGGGCCTTGTCGTTTGCGCCCAGAACCGAACGAGAACCGACACCGCGAGGAGTAACCGTGTCCACCGTGCCTGAACTGCGCATCACCCTCGGAGGCAGCGAGCGAGTGGTGCCCTCGGGCACGACCGCCGGGCAGGCTCTCGAGGCCGACGGCCGGACCGTGATCGCGGCTCGGGTCAACGGCGAGCTGCGCGACCTGGCCCACCCGGTCGCCTCCGGCGACGCCGTCGAGCCGGTCGAGATCGGCTCCGCCGACGGGCGCGCCATCATGCGGCACTCGGCCGCGCACGTGATGGCGCAGGCCGTCCAGGAGCTGTTCCCCGACGCGCGCCTGGGCATCGGGCCACCGGTCGAGAACGGCTTCTACTACGACTTCGACGTGGCCGAGCCGTTCACCCCCGACGACCTCAAGCGCGTCGAGAAGCGGATGCGCGAGATCGTCAAGCAGGGGCAGCTGTTCTCCCGCCGTCCGGTCGCCGACGACGAGGCCCGCCGCGAGCTGGCGGCCGAGCCGTACAAGCTGGAGCTCATCGGCATCAAGGGCTCGGCGGGCTCGGACGACGGCGCCGACGTCGAGGTCGGCGCGGGCGAGCTGACCATCTACGACAACCTCGACGCCAAGTCCGGCGAGCTGCGCTGGAAGGATCTGTGCCGCGGCCCGCACCTGCCCACCACCCGCGTCATCCCGGCGTTCAAGCTGATGCGCTCGGGCGGCGCCTACTGGCGGGGCAGCGAGAAGAACCCGCAGCTCCAGCGTATCTACGGCACCGCGTGGGAGTCGCGCGAGAAGCAGGACGAGTACCTCAAGCTCCTGGAGGAGGCCGAGAAGCGCGACCACCGCAGGCTCGGCGCCGAGCTCGACCTGTTCTCCTTCCCGAACCAGATCGGCAGCGGCCTGGCGGTCTTCCATCCCAAGGGCGGCGTCGTCCGCCGGGTGATGGAGGACTACTCGCGCAAGCGCCACGAGGAGGAGGGGTACGAGTTCGTCAACACCCCCCACATCACCAAGGGCGACCTGTTCGAGACCTCCGGGCACCTGGGCTGGTACAAGGACGACATGTTCCCGCCCATGGAGGTCGACGGGGGCGAGTACTACCTCAAGCCGATGAACTGCCCGATGCACAACCTGATCTTCGACGCCCGGGGACGCTCCTACCGCGAGCTCCCGCTGCGGATGTTCGAGTTCGGCAGCGTCTACCGCTTCGAGAAGTCGGGCGTGGTGCACGGCCTGACCCGCGTCCGGGGCATGACCCAGGACGACGCGCACATTTACTGCACCAAGGAGCAGATGGGCGACGAGATCAAGTCGCTGCTGTCCTTCGTGCTGGGCCTGCTGCGCGACTACGGGCTCAACGAGTTCTACCTGGAGCTGTCCACCAGGGACGACTCGGAGAAGTTCATCGGCGAGGACGCCGACTGGCAGGAGGCGACCGCCGCGCTGAGGCAGGCCGCCGACGAGTCCGGTCTCGACCTGGTCGCCGACCCGGGCGGCGCGGCGTTCTACGGCCCGAAGATCTCCGTGCAGGCCAAGGACGCCATCGGCCGCACCTGGCAGCTGTCGACCATCCAGGTCGACTTCAACCAGCCCAAGCGGTTCGACCTCGAGTACCAGGCCGCCGACGGGACCAGGCAGCAGCCGGTCATGATCCACCGCGCGCTGTTCGGGTCGATCGAGCGGTTCTTCGGCGTGCTGCTGGAGCACTACGCCGGCGCGATGCCGCCGTGGCTGTCGCCGGTGCAGGTGGTCGGCATCCCGATCGGCGACGCCCACGTCCCGCACCTGGACAAGATCGCCGCGCGGCTGCGCGAGCGGGGCGTCCGGGTCGAGGTCGACTCCTCCTCCGACCGGATGCAGAAGAAGATCCGCAACGCGCAGAAGCAGAAGATCCCCTTCATGCTGCTGGCGGGCGACGACGACGTGGCCAAGGACGCGGTCTCCTTCCGCTACCGCAACGGCGAGCAGAAGAACGGCGTGTCGATCGCCGAGGCGGTCGAGGAGATCGTCAAGGCCGTCGAGGCCCGCGTCCAGATCTAGCCGAAGGCCAGGGCAGAACTGATCTCCGGGGGTTGGTAGCCTCGGCGGTCATCGCCACATCGGGAGACGGATGAAGACGACGAGAAGGCCGGGGACCAGGTCTCCCTACCCCTGGCTCCGGGTCCTCGGATACGGGGGCGCGCTGGCCTGCGTGGCCGCCGCCCTCGTGGTCCTCCTCATGCCGATCCTCGACAAGGACGACCGGCGCGACGCCTCGGCCAGCAGCGGCAACGTCGCGGGAGACCCCCAGGCGGGGGTCTCTCCCGGCCCGCAGGCGCAGACCGTGGCGCCCAGCGAACCCGCACCGCGGCAGAGCCAGAGCGGCCGCCCGCGCCAGGACGACGGCGGGCGGCAGCCGGGGGTGGGCCCCACGATGCCGGGCGACAACGGGTTCCCCAGCTCGGGCACGTCGCTGTGCCCCGCGGGCACGGCCTACTACAAGTCCACGGGCGCGGCCATCGAGGTGACGGTCAACTTCCAGGCCAGCGGTCTGGTGCGGGCCGAGCTCTCGCTGCGGGGCGGCGCGCCGGAGTCCAAGCAGGGCTCGGCCAAGGGCGGCCGCCCGCTCACGTTCACCTTCCCGGGCGTCCAGATCGCCCAGGTCGACCGGGTCAAGATCACCGCGGTGTCGACCGGCGCGTCGATCGAGAGCTGCTACGCCCGTCCCGGCGCCTGAGCCTCCAACGACCTCAGCCCGCGCGCGATTGCGTTAATGAGCGGGAAGCGAGCCGAAGGCGAAGCTTCCCGGCGAGATCGCGAAGCGATGCAGCAATCGCAAAATCGTGGTCACCGGAGCGAGCCGCCAGGCGAGCGCAGGTGGGCCGGGATTTCTAAGACAGCGCCTCGGCCTCGCGGGGCATCCAGACGTCCTCGATGGCGACGTCGACGGCCACGATCCGCACCCCCAGCATCAGCCCGACCACCCGCGCCACATTGGCCTTGACGATCTTGGCGACGTCCATCACCACGCAGCCGTACTCCACCGCGAGCCGCAGGTCGAGCGAGACGTCGCTGTCGCGCAGGCTGACCCGCACGCCCTGATGCGTCTCGTCGGCACGGCTCAGCAGCCCGGCCACGCCGCCCACCTCCATCGCGGCCATGCTCGCGATCTTCTGGACGACCTCGTCCTCGATCACGATCCGGCCGTGCACGGGAGGCGGCGGCCCGTCGCCGCCCGCGTGCCGTCCGGCCTGCTGCGGAACCGGTGAGGGCAGCGGCGTCGTCCCCATCTGCATCGCCGTGGCGGGCGGCGACCCGGGGAAGTACGGCATGGACCTGACCTCCGCGTGGGAGGTCTCCGCGCGGTTGTTCGGATAGCCCTTGTCGAGTTCTGACATCGGCGCGGCTCCCCGCGGTTCGGCGACGCGCGCGGCGTCGCGAAGGTGTGGATGTGAGGGCGCGATCCGGGGCCGCCGGGGCATCCCGGCTTCAGGCCGTCCGGCTTCTCTCTCTATGCTGCTGGTCAGGCCGTGAACAAAAGGAGAGCGCCGCCTTGAGCGTAGAGCCGGAGGAGCCCGTGGTGCAGGAGGCGCGCGAGGACGCGCCCGAGTCGGGAGGTCAGAGCGCGCGTGAGCCCCGTTACGAGGAGGAACGGGGAGGCGCGGGCGTTCCCGACAATTTCCAGCGCCTGTGGACTCCGCACCGGATGGCCTACATCAAGGGCGAGAACAAGCCGACCGGCACGGGCGCCGGCGACGGCTGCCCCTTCTGCGTCATCCCGTCGATGACCGACGACGAGGGCCTGGTCGTCGCGCGCGGCACGCGGGTCTTCGCCGTCCTCAACCTCTACCCCTACAACTCGGGCCACCTGATGGTCGTCCCGTACCGCCACGTCGCCGACTACACCGAGCTCGACGCCGGCGAGGCGGCCGAGCTCGCCGTCTTCACCCAGCGCTCGCTGACCGCGCTGCGCAAGGCCAGCGGCGCCCAGGGGTTCAACGTCGGCATGAACCTCGGCCAGGTCGCGGGCGCCGGGATCGCGGCCCACCTGCACCAGCACGTGGTGCCCCGCTGGGGCGGCGACACCAACTTCATGCCGGTCGTCGGCCACACCCGCGTGCTCCCGCAGCTCCTGCGCGACACCCGCCAGATCCTTTCCGACGCCTGGCCGGACGACCTGTAATATCCGCCCGCCTCACGACACCAACCATGTGTCGGCACAAGGTGAAAGGCAGGGTCCATGGCGGACGGACGGCGCTTCGAGGAGATCTACGAGAAGCACCATGGGGCGGTGCTCCGGTATCTCAGGCGCAGGATCGGCACGGAGCACGCCGCCGACGTCACCGCCGAGACCTTCATGGTGGCCTGGCAGCGCATGGGCGACATTCCCGAGGGCGCGGAGCTTCCCTGGCTCTACGTGGTGGCCCGCAACCTGACGGCGAACCACCAGCGGCGTCACGCACGCCGCGAGCGCCTGGCCCCGACCAAGGTCCCGGTCGAGCCTGACCACGCCGAGGCCGTCGGCCGCCGCGACGAGGCGCTCACCGCCTTGCGCGCGCTGAGCGCCGGGGACCGCGAGGTGATCCGCCTGGCCGCCTGGGAGGGCCTGGACCGCGACCAGCTCGCCCTGGCGCTCGGGTGCACGCCCTCGGCCGCCACCGTCCGGCTGCACCGCGCCCGCAAGCGGCTGCACGCCCTGCTCGGCTGGTCGCCCGCCCAGCGCCCCCGGCCGTTCCAGGCGGCCGCCGCGGCGGGCATGCTCGTCGCCGCGACGGTCCTGGTGGCCGTGGGGCCCCGCCTCGCCGACATCGAGGTCATGAACGCCGCCTCCGACCCGGTCTGGGCCCGCGTCAACGCCCGCTGGACGTCCCAGTTCCGCGCGGGCGCGTCCGAGCTCGACGGGCAGCCGACCTTCGTCCCCGGCCTGGCCGGTCTGCGCACCACCATCGACCCGTGCCCCTCCCCGCCGGGACGCTTCCACTGCCAGCTTCCGGACTTCCCCGGTCCCGTCCGGACGACCGGAGGCTGGTCCGAGCACGTGCCGGGGAAGCGGCTGCTCTCCTACAGCGGCTACGCCAGGGTGGGAGTGGCCAGGCTTGTGCTGGCCCCCAAGGGCGCCAACGGTCGCACCCTGAACCTCCCTCTGGTCAGCACCGGCCTGCCGGACCTCCGCGAGTTCGCCTTCACGCTCCCCGACACCATCGACGGCACCCTGCACGCCTTCGACTCCGGCGGCCGGGAGATCTACGACTCCCAGCAGGACCCTGAGGCCGTCTTCGGCTGAAGGACGTCCACAGATGAACCGCCTGTGGCGCCGGGTCGCCGCCTGCCTCCCGTTCGCCCTCTTCGCCGCCCTGGCCTGCCGGGAAACCGTCTCGGCCCTGCGGCGCCCCCTGCCAGGCCGCCAGGCCGACCTGCATATCTACGTGGGGTCCGTCCAGACCGTAGTGGACGGCCGTCCCCTCTACGACTACGCGGCCGAGGACGGCGGCCCCTTCACCTATCCGCCGTTCGCGCTGCTGGTCCTCCTGCCCGTCGGGTGGCCGCCCGAACAGGTCGTCCGGGCCGTCTGGACGGTGGCCACCTGTCTCGCCGTCGCGCTCATCGCGGTCCTGCTGACCTGGCGGGTCCGTTCCCGCAGGCTCGCCGTCACAGGAGGCGCGGCGACGGTCCTTCTCCTGGCCGCGCCGTCGCAGAGCAACCTGCGCCTGGGGCAGGTCAGCGTGTTCATCGTGCTGCTCGTCCTCGCGGACGCCCTGGAGATCACCCCGCCCCGATGGCGGGGAACGCTCATCGGGCTGGCCGCCGCGATCAAGCTGACACCGCTGCTGTTCGTCCCGTACCTACTCGTCACCGGGCAGTACCGCGCCGCGCTGCGGGCAGGATGCGTCTTCGCGGCGGCGGCCGCGCTGGCACTGGTCGCGTTGCCGGGCGACTCGATGCGGTTCTGGACGGACGCCGTGTTCACGACCTCGCGCATCGGCGACCTCGCCTTCGACGGCAACCAGTCGGTCCAGGGCGTCCTGCTGCGGTACGGCAGCCTCGACCCCGAGCTGTCGTCGGCGTGGCTGCTCTATGTGGCGGTGTCCACGGTGGGAGCGCTGCTGTGGGCCCGGGAGCTGCGCGCCGAGGGGCGGGTGACCGAGGCGGTGGTGGTCGTCGGCTGCGCCACGATCGCGGCCTCGCCGGTCTCCTGGACCCACCACCAGTTCTGGACCGTCCTCGCCGGGCTCGTGCTGGTGTCACGGGGCGGCCCGGCCAGGCGGTTCGCCGGGGTCGTGGTCCTGGTCGCGATGGCGTTCCCGTTGGGCGCCCCCGGGGCGGCCGGCTTCCTCGCCGACAATGCGCGTGCCCTGTGCGCCGCCGTGATCTGCTGGGCCGGGTGGTGGGCGATCACACAGTCTGGACAGCGGGAGGACCGGGCAGGATATGGATATGACCACGCTTGAGCGGCCCGTTCTCGTCTACGACGGGGACTGCGGGTTCTGCACCTCCTCGGTGCGGTTCCTGGAGCGGCGTGTTCCGACGGAGGCGCGCGTCGTCCCGTTTCAGTTCGCTGATCTGGACGCGCTGGGAACCACGGCCGAGCGCGCCGAGTACGAGGTGCTCTGGGTCGATCGGAAGGGGCGTGTCTTCGGGGGCGCCCAGGCCGTGTCGCGGCTGCTGACGGGCGCGGGCGGGCTGTGGCGGCTTCTCGGGGCCGTGATCCGGGTGCCGCCGGTGCGGTGGGTGGCGCAGGGGGTCTACCGGCTGATCGCCCGGAACCGGCACCGGATGCCCGGCGGGACGGCGGCGTGCGCGCTTCCGGCGGCTCAGCGTCCGGGGGCGGGCGAGAGCGGCTGAGCCTCGGTCTCCTCCCGCTCGTCGCGGTCGCGCCCGGGCAGGCGGTCGGTGAGGCGCTCCAGCGGGAGGAACGCGGCCAGCCAGATGGCGTGCGGCAGGAAGTGGATGCTCATCAGCGCGTAGGTGACCACGTGGAAGCCGACGAAGAAGAGCACGAGCGCGTAGAGGGCCCGGCCGCGCAGGAACAGCAGCGCCGGTGACGTCGCCTCGGCGAAGAGCGTGAACCACTGGCTGATCTTCAGCAGCCAGGGATACTCGATCAGGGTCCGGCCGAGCGGTGTGCCGCGGCGGCTCAGCGCCCACTGGAGGGTGGCGCCGTTGGGCCAGGCGGGGAAGCCGCCGATGCGCACCTTGGCCCAGGCCGACAGGAAGTAGGCCGCCACCACGCCGACCTGGACGCAGCGCACCGCCCAGGCGGTCGCCTCGCAGGCGATCCGGTCGGTGATCCGGGCGTGCCCGACGGTGGGCAGCACGAACAGGGCCACCACCAGGGCGAAGTGGTCGTGGTCGACCTTGCCGTAGGACATGCTGATCGTGACCCACCACAGGTAGCCACCGGCCGCGACGAAGCCCGCGGTGCGGGGGAGGCGTCCCAGCGCGGCGATCAGGGCCGCGACCAGGGTGACGGCGAGCAGGGTGTACATGGCGCCGAGGGTGGGCGCGGGGAGATGCAGCCAGCGGGCCAGGCGGACGGGCTGGTACAGGTCGGCGGGCAGTCGCGCGTGGGCGAGGGTGCTCTGCGTCAGCAGCAGCATGTCGAAGGGCAGGAAGGCGTAGGCCAGAATGCGCAGCCACGCGACGCGGGCGCGGGGGACCGGGCCGAACCACCAGCGGTTCCAGATCATCGCACCACCCAGGTGACGCGGTTCTCGTGGGTGGTCTTCACGACCTTGCCGTGCTTCAACGTCCTGACCTGTTTCACGATGTAGATCTTCGTCAGCCTCGGGCGCCCGGGGTGCAGCCGCCGCTGGGCGTCGGCGATGCCCTGGAGCAGCGACGGGTCGCGCGCCAGCCGGGTCATCTGGCCCTCGATCTCGGCCCGCTTCATGCCCGAGCCGACGGCGTCCATCGACAGCTTCACATGACGGCCGTCGGCGGTGTCGGCCTCCAGCCAGTGCGAGTGGATCTCGCCGCCGTCGTTCTTCACCGAGAACGCGAACTGGGTCATCGGCCCGAGCGGGAAGTCGTCGTCCTCCCCGTATGAGCTGGTGTAGAACAGCGCGCCGACGACGGCGGCCGCGACGAGCGAGCGCCACAGGCGGGAACGCCCGCTCAGGTGAGATGCCACCGGCTGCATCCGAACAGATTAGAGGTCATCGCGGGCGCCGGGGCGGTGCCGCCCCACGGCGCAGTTCCGACACGGTGACGAACCCGAACCCCCGGGCGCGCAGCCCCTTGATCATGTCGGGCAGCGCCCGGATCGCCTTGAGCCTGCTGGGCTGGCCGACGTCGTGGGCCAGCACGATGGTGCCCGGCTTGGCATGGTCGACGATGTCGCTCACCAGCGCCCCGGGACGGTCGCCGTAGCGCCGGTCGCGGACCAGCAGCGACCACAGCGCCAGGTCGTACTCGTGCTCGGACGCCACGTGCAGCGTGGTGCCGCCGAGCTTGCCCCACGGGGGCCGCAGCAGCACCGCGTCCTTCCCGGTGATCTCGCGGATCGCCTCGTGCGTGCGGTGGATCGAGCGGAAGGCCCGCTTGTGGCTCATGCGCGACAGGTCGTCGTGGTTCCAGGTGTGGTTGCCGACCTCGTGCCGGTCGAACCTGCCCTTGATCAGTTCGGCGTTGCGGACCAGCCGGCTGCCCACCACGAAGAACGTGGCGGGCACCTTCTCCTCGTCGAGGATGTCGAGCGCCAGCGGCGTCCACTTCTCCATGGGGCCGTCGTCGAAGGTCAGGGCGACCAGGCGCCGTGTGGTGTCGACGGCCCAGATCACGTCGACCTGTTGGCCCGGCGGCTGCCAGGAGTCGATGGAGGCCGCCGAGGCGGGAGCGGGCGGGTCCTCGGTCACCCACGCCCAGGTGCCGACCGCGCCCGCGGTGGATCCGGCGGCCAGCCCGGTGGCGAGGCCGAAGCGCTTGAGCACGTGGCGGCGCGCGGGCCGTGGCTCGCGCTCCGCCCCCCGCGGCTCCCCGGCCGCGGTCTGTTCCCCCGAAATGTCCATGACCTGCCAAGAATCTCACGGTCAGGCCATGCGCCAATCGGCCGGGCGGCCGAATCCCCCTACGCCTGAAGGATGATCCGGTCACTCCCATAATCCCCTGGTCGTACGGTTGACCTCATACGACCAGGGGATGGTGCGGGC
Source organism: Spirillospora sp. CA-294931 (assembly GCF_050946795.1). Classification (GTDB taxonomy): domain Bacteria; phylum Actinomycetota; class Actinomycetes; order Streptosporangiales; family Streptosporangiaceae; genus Spirillospora. The sequence continues at coordinate 5,199,075 of NZ_CP192006.1, read as the reverse complement.
GTTAATCCTTGGATTCGGCCAGCTTGTCGGCCAGATGCGAGGGCAGCGGCTCGTAACGCAGGAAGGCGCGGCTGAACGTGCCCGTGCCCTGCGACATCGAGCGCAGGTCGATCGAGTAGCGGACGATCTCCAGCTGCGGCACCTCGGCCTTGATCATGGTGCGGCCGCCCGGGACGGCCTGCGAGCCGAGCACCCGGCCCCGCCGCGAGGTCAGGTCGGACATGATCGGGCCGACGTACTCGTCGGCGATGAGGACCTCGACCTCGTCGACCGGCTCCAGCAGCAGGATCGGCACGCGCCCGGCGGCGTCCTTGACGGCCAGCGCCCCGGCGGCCTGGAAGGCCATGTCGGAGGAGTCGACCGAGTGGGCCTTGCCGTCGTGCAGGGTGACCTTGATGTCGACCAGCGGGTACCCGGCCGACACGCCCCGCGCCATCTGCTGCCTGACGCCCTTCTCGACCGAGGGGATGAACTGGCGCGGCACGACCCCGCCGACGATCTTGTCGACGAACTCGAAGCCCGTCCCGGCCGGCAGCGGCTCGACGTCGACATGGCAGATGCCGTACTGGCCGTGCCCGCCGCTCTGCTTGACGTGGCGTCCCAGGCCCTTGGCCGTCCCGCCGAACGTCTCGCGCAGCGGCACACGCAACTCGACGCGTTCGACCTCGACGCCGTATCGGGTGCTCAGCCGGTCGATCAGGACGTCGGCGTGGGCCTCGCCCATGCACCACAGCACCAGCTGGCGGGTCTCGGGGTTGTTCTCCAGCCGCAGCGTGGGGTCTTCGGCGACCAGGCGGCCCAGTGCCTGGCTCAGCTTGTCCTCGTCGGCCTTGGAGCGGGCGCGGATCGCGACCGGAAGCAGCGGGTCGGGCATCGACCACGGCGCCATGAGCAGCGGTGTGGACGGATCGGAGAGGGTGTCGCCGGTCTCGGCGCGGGCCAGCTTGGCGACCGCGCAGATGTCGCCCGCGCGGCACTCGGACGCGATGCGCTGCGTCTTGCCCAGCGGGCTGGTCAGCGCGCCCACCCGCTCGTCGACGTCGTGGTCCTCGTGGCCGCGGTCCTCCATGCCGTGCCCGGAGACGTGCACGGTGGAGTCGGGACGCAGCGTCCCGGAGAACACCCTGACCAGGGAGATCCGGCCGACGTAGGGGTCGGAGGTGGTCTTGACGACCTCGGCCACCAGCGGGCCGTCGGGGTCGCACTCGACCTTCTTGGCCGAGCGGCCGTCGATGCCGGTCACCGGGGGGATGGGGTGCTCCAGCGGCGACGGGAAAGCCTGGGTGATGACCTCCAGCAGCTCGCGCATGCCGATCACGGGGCCGGGACGGTCGCCGTGCGGCACCGCGGTGGCCAGCACCGGGTAGAAGCTGCCGCGCGCGACCGCGGTCTCCAGGTCGGAGATGAGCGCCTTGACGTCGATCTCCTCACCGGACAGGTACCGCTCCATGAGCGACTCGTCCTCGCTCTCCTGGATGATCCCTTCGATCAGCGCTCCGCGCTGCTCCTCGATCTGGTCCAGGAACTCGGCGTCCGGCTCGCACTCGGTCAGCGTGCCGGAGGAGTAGTCGAAGCAGCGCTGGGTCAGCAGCCCGATCAGCCCGGTGAGCCCGTCGCCCGACCCGACCGGGAAGTAGCAGGGCAGGACGCCGTCGCCGAACACGTCCTGGCAGGTCAGCAGCACGTCGTCGAAGTCGCCCCGCTGCTGGTCGATCTTGGTGATCACCACGGCGCGGGGCATGCCGACCGCGGCGCACTCCTCCCAGAGCATCCGGGTGAGCCCGTCGATGCCGTCGACGGCCGAGATCACGAACAGGGCCGCGTCGGCCGCGCGGAGCCCGGCGCGCAGGTCGCCCACGAAGTCGGCGTACCCGGGTGTGTCGATCAGGTTGACCTTGACGTCGCCGTACATGAACGGCGCCAGCGCCAGGTTCACCGAGCGCTGCTGGCGGACCTCGACCTCGTCGAAGTCGCTGACCGTGGTGCCCTCCTCCACCTTGCCGGCCCGCTGGACGGTGCCCGTCGCGGCGAGCAGCGCCTCCACGAGGGTCGTCTTGCCCGCCCCCGAATGGCCGACCAGCACGACGTTGCGCACGTTGCCGGGCCGATCGGCCGTCGGTGCCCTGCCGGGGGCTCCCGGGTGGCCTCCCTTGTCAGCCATGACTACCTCCTCGGACGGGGTCCCCTTTCGGGGCCGCGAGCGTTGAGGGCCCGGCCCGAAGGCCTGGCCCTGGCGTCCGAGTGCGGCGTGCGGCCACCTCCTCGACGTGCGTGACCGTCGTCACACCCGTGTCAATACCTTTTCCCGTGACGCGCCGGATCACAAGGGGTGAACGTCAAACGTCCGTCATCTTCTTCGCGCGCGGACGGCCGCCGGTGCCCCGCCTTCCCCACCTGGGGCGAGCGGTCGCACTACGATTGGCGCCTGCCCCGAACCACTGCCTCGACCACACATGATCGGACGGCGATGCTCAACAAAGTGCGGCCCGCCCTGGGCCGCGTCCTGACCCCCATCGGCCGGACCGTCGCGCGGACCGGGGTCACGCCCAACACCATCACCGTGATCGGCACGGTGGGAGTGGTCGCCGGGGCGCTCGGCTTCTTCCCGCGCCAGCAGTTCTTCTGGGGCACGATCGTCATCACCGCGTTCGTGCTGTTCGACATGCTGGACGGCGCGGTCGCCCGAGTGACGGGCAAGACCTCCAAGTACGGCGCGTTCCTCGACTCCACGATGGACCGGGTCGCCGACGCGGCGATCTTCTCCGGGCTGATGATCGGCCTCTACCGCGACGACCAGGACGCGCTGGCCGGCGTCGCGCTGTTCTGCCTGGTGTCCGGGGTGGTGGTGTCCTACGCCAAGGCCCGCGCCGAGGGACTGGGGTACACGTGCAACGTCGGCATCGCCGAGCGGGCCGAGCGGCTGATCGTCGCGCTGGTCGCGGCGGGCCTGGACGGCCTCGGCGTCCCGTACGTGCTGGCGTTGGCGCTGTGGGTGCTGGCCGCGCTGAGCACCGTGACGGTCGGGCAGCGGTTCGCGACCGTCCGGGCGCAGGCGCTGGCCGACCCGAACCCGCTGCCGCCGTCCTCGGCGCCCGCGCGCCCGGCCGCCACCGGGTCCGACCCGGTGCCGCCGCCGGACCCGTCGGGGCTGCCGCCCTCGCCCAAGCCGTCCACGGAGTCGCTCGCATGAACGTGCCGATGCGCGACGAGGCGATGGACGCCGCCTACGCGCTCGGCTGGACGATCGTCCGCAAGATGCCCGAACCCGCGGCCAGGGCGGCCTTCACCGCCCTGGCCGACCGTACCTGGCACCGTTACGGGTCCGGGGTGAGGCAGCTGGAGAAGAACCTGTGCCGCGTCCTGGACAAGAAGGCCGTCGACGACGAGGTGCGCGTCCTCAGCAAGAAGGTGCTGCGCTCGTACTTCCGGTACTGGCTGGAGGTCTTCCGGCTGCCCGAGTACGGGCGCGACCGCATCCTGGGCGACATGCGGGTCAGCGGCCACGAGCCGATGCTGGCGACGCTGGAGTCGGGCCGGGGCGTGATCCTCGCGCTGCCGCACATGGGCAACTACGAGCACGCGGGCGCCTGGCTGGTGCACATGGGGCACCCGTTCACCACGGTGGCCGAACGGCTCAAGCCCGAGTCCCTCTTCGACCGGTTCGTCGCGTTCCGTGAGAGCCTGGGCATGGAGGTTCTGGCTCATCGGGGGGCGTCGGCCTACGGGCGGATGGCCCAGCGGCTCCGCTCGGGGCGTCCGGTCTGCCTGGTGGTCGACCGCGACCTGTCCGCGAGCGGGATCGACGTCGAGTTCTTCGGCGCGACCGCGCGGATGCCCGCGGTGTCGGCGGCCCTGGCGATCCAGACCGGCGCGGCGCTGTACCCGGTGACGCTCTGGTACGAAGGCCGGTACTGGGGGGCGCGCGTCCACGAGGAGGTCCCGGTCCCGGGAGAGGGCGCCAGACAGGAGAAGATCCAGGCGATGACGCAGGAGGTCGCGCGCGTCTTCGAACAGGGGATCACCGCGCATCCCGAAGACTGGCACATGCTCCAGAAGGTATGGGTCGACGACCTCGCGGAGGACGGCCGTTGAGGATCGGCATCGTGTGCCCGTACACCTGGAACGTCCCCGGGGGCGTCCAGCAGCACATCCGCGACCTCGCCGAGGCGCTCATCGGGTACGGCCACGAGGTCTCGGTGATCACACCGGCCGACGACGACGCCGAACTGCCTCCCTACGTGGTCTCGGCGGGACGCGCCGTCCCGGTGCCCTACAACGGGTCGGTCGCCCGGCTGGCGTTCGGCTTCCTGTCGGCGGGCCGGGTGCGGCGCTGGATCAACGACGGGCGCTTCGACGTCCTGCACGTGCACGAGCCCGCCGCGCCGTCGCTGGGCATCCTGGCCTGCTGGGCGGCCGACGGCCCGATCGTGGGGACGTTCCACGCGTCGTACGAGAAGTCGCGGGTCGTCTCGGTGACGGCGCCGATCCTGCAGAGCGCGCTGGAGAAGATCACCGGCCGTATCGCCGTGTCGGAGGCGGCGCGCAAGACGCTGGTGGGTCATCTGGGCGGCGACGCCGTGCTGATCCCCAACGGCGTCGCGACCGAGCGGTACGCGATGGCCGAGCCGCTGGAGGGCTGGCCCGAGCGGGGCACGGGGGAGGGCGTCCGCGAGGGCGGCGGCACCCTGGGCTTCCTCGGCCGGATGGACGAACCGCGCAAGGGCCTCCAGGTCCTCGCGCGCGCCTTCGAGATCCTGGGCCGCGAGCGGCCGGGCCTGCGGCTGCTGGTCGCGGGCCCCGGCGACGCCGACGACGCGGTCGCCAAAATCTCCCCCGACCTGCGCGAACGCGTCGTGGTGCTCGGCATGGTGAGCGAGGAGGACAAGATCCGGGCCTATCACTCGGTGGACGTGTTCGTGGCGCCCAACCTCGGCGGCGAGAGCTTCGGCATCGTGCTGGCGGAGGCGATGTCGGCGGGCGCGCCGATCCTGGCCAGCGACATCGAGGCGTTCGACCGGGTGCTGCTGCGCGGGCGCGCCGGTGCGCTGTTCCCGGTCGGCGACCACAAGGCGCTCGCCGCCGCGGCGGGGGAGCTGCTGGACGACCCCGCCCGGCGCAAGCAGCTGTCGGCCGAGGCCCGCGCGGCCGTGCGCCGCTACGACTGGTCGTCGGTGGCGCGCGACGTCCTGCGGGTCTACGAGACCGTGGCGCACGACTCCGGCAGCGGCGTCGTCGAGTCCGGCGTCGGGGCCTGAGGGGCGGCCCGGTGTCCTACGACTGGATCATCGACGTTCTGTTCTGGGTCGCCGTGGTGTTCCTGGTCGGCGTGTACGTTTCGTGGCGCGCGACCCGGCTCGACCGGCTGCACGTCCGGGTGGAGACCGCGCGGGCGGCGCTGGACGCGGCCCTGGTCAGGCGGGCCGCGGTGGCGCTGGAGCTGGCGGCCTCGCGGCTGCTGGACCCCGCGACCAGCCTGGTGCTGGCCACGGCCGCGCACGAGGCGCGCACCGCCGACGCCGACGCCCGCGAGTTCGCCGAGAGCGACCTGTCGCGGGCGCTGCGCGCGGTGGTCGACCAGCCCGGCTTCGCGGTCGCGCTGGGGGAGAAGGGCGACGGGCAGGACGTCCTCGACGAGCTCGGCAGCGCGGCGGCCAAGGTCGTGTACGCGCGACGCTTCTACAACTCGGCGGTGGCCTCGGCGCGCGTCGCGCGTCGCAAGCTGCTGATCCGGGTGCTGCCCCTGGCGGGACGCGCGCCGCTGCCCGACTTCTTCGAGATCGACGACGACGCGCCCCGGCTCTGAACCGGGCACCGCGACCAATGCGTATGGATAGGGACAAACACCTAGAACTCATTGGCTACGCTCGGGGGTCGGTTCGCCAACGGGAGGGGTAGTCGGTGCATGTGGTCTGGAATCGGGGCGTCCTTCGCCTGACGGCGGCCGGTGTCGGTGCCGCCGTGCTGGCGGGGGCGCTGTCCGGCTGCTCCGACGACGGCAAGGAGGGCGAGAAGGTCGGCCCGCCCCCGGTGCCCGGCGCGACCACCAGCGGCAAGCCCGAGGCCGCGGCCGTCCACCCGTTCACCGGCGGCAAGACGGGGCTGCGCAACCCGGTGCTGGCGGTCAAGATCGAGAACACCCGTCCCGCGATGCCGCAGCACGGGGTGAGCGCGGCCGACCTGGTCTACGTCGAGCAGGTCGAGGGCGGGGAGACGCGGCTGATGGCGGTGTACTCGTCCAAGCTCCCCAAGCAGGTGGGGCCGGTCCGCAGCGCCCGCATCTCCGACCTGCACATCCTGCCGCAGTTCGGGAAGCCCGCCTTCGCGTTCTCCGGCGTCCAGAGCAAGATGAAGAAGTACATCCGCCGGGCGCCGGTCTACGACATCTCCCAGGACAACGCGGGCTCGGCGTACTTCCGGCAGGGGCCCAAGGTCATGCCGTACAACCTGTACGCCAACCCCAAGACGCTGCTGAAGAAGGCGCCGAAGGCCGAGGGGCCGCGCGACATCGGGTTCAGGTTCGGCCCGGCCCCGGAAGGCGGCCGCCCGACCAAGAGCTTCACCGCCCGCTGGCCCACGGCCACCATGGGCTTCACCTGGTCGGCCAAGGCCAAGCGCTGGCTCTCCACGCACGGGGGGCGGACCAACACCGCCGCCGAGGGCGGCGTCCTGGGCGGCAGAACCGTGATCATCCAGTACGCCAAGACCGAGCGCTCGAAGTTCCACGACTTCCTGCGGAACTACACGCCGCTCATTCACACCACGGGCACCGGACGCGCGATCGTCCTGCGCGACGGCAAAGCCTACGACACCAAGTGGTCGCGTCCCGCCGAGAACCAGGGGACGACCTTCACCACGGCCGACGGCAAGCCGATGACGTTCGCCCCGGGTCAGGTGTGGGTGGTGCTGGTCAACGACGGCAAGCCCCGCGTGCCCTGAGCCTTACGAGCAGGCAATACCATGGGAAGCGTCTACTGTCCGTTCTTGTCGTTGATGTAAGGAATGCCCGTGTCCACTCGCAATGTCGCGTCTGAGAACACCGCCCCCGAGACCGGGACCGCCCGGGTGAAGCGTGGCATGGCGGAGATGCTCAAGGGCGGGGTGATCATGGACGTGGTCACCGCCGACCAGGCCAAGATCGCCGAGGACGCCGGCGCGGTCGCCGTCATGGCGCTGGAGCGGGTTCCCGCCGACATCCGCGCCGACGGCGGCATCTCCCGGATGAGCGACCCCGACATGATCGACGGCATCATCGAGGCCGTGTCGATCCCGGTCATGGCCAAGGCGCGCATCGGGCACTTCGTCGAGGCCCAGGTGCTCCAGGCCCTCGGCGTCGACTACATCGACGAGTCCGAGGTGCTCACCCCGGCCGACTACGCCAACCACATCGACAAGTGGGCCTTCACCGTCCCCTTCGTGTGCGGCGCCACCAACCTGGGCGAGGCGCTGCGCCGCATCACCGAGGGCGCGGCCATGATCCGTTCCAAGGGCGAGGCGGGCACCGGCGACGTCTCCAACGCCACCACCCACATGCGCGAGATCCGGGCCGAGATCCGCAAGCTCCAGTCGCTGCCCGAGGACGAGCTGTTCGTGGCGGCCAAGGAACTCCAGGCGCCCTACGAGCTGGTCAAGGAGGTCGCCCGGGCGGGCAAGCTGCCGGTCGTGCTGTTCACCGCCGGCGGCATCGCCACCCCGGCCGACGCCGCGATGATGATGCAGCTCGGCGCCGAGGGCGTCTTCGTCGGCTCGGGCATCTTCAAGGCCGGCAACCCGGCGCAGCGCGCCGAGGCCATCGTCAAGGCCACCACCTTCCACGACGACCCCGACGTCATCGCCAAGGTGTCGCGCGGGCTCGGCGAGGCCATGGTCGGCATCAACGTCGCCTCCCTCGGCGAGGACCAGAAGTTCGCGGGCCGCGGCTGGTAGCCGGTGACCGCCCGGTAGCGTAACCGGGCGGTTACAAGCGGTTCCCTCTCCCCAGCGTCCGTCCCGGGCGTTACGCTTTGCTGCGCGGCCGGTGGGGAGGCGTGATCCCCGGGTGGTGCCCGGCCGCGGGAGGGACGCATCATGGCCTGGTCGGTCGCGCTCGCGTGCGCGAGTACCGGTGAACCCGCCGACGTCTTCAGGCCGGGCCTGATACCCGAGCCGGACGCCGCGCCCGGCCTCGCGCGAGGGCTCTACCCCTCGGCCACGCTCACCGAGACCGGCGAGACCGTCCTCGACTTCGCCCTGTGGCCGTATGAGGACGAGCTGTTCGTCGGCGCGTTCGACCGGGCGCTGCTGCTGTGCGACCGCCGTCTGTTCTGCCTCGACGACGACGCGCGCCGCATCGCCGACACCGCCGCCGCGGCGCTGCCCGGCTCCCGCTGCGGCGTCCTGGTCCTGCACAGCGTCATCGCCGGATGCTGGTTCCGCTGGTACGACGACGGTGACCTGCGCCGCGAGGTGTTCGTGACCGCCGAGGACGGCGTGATCGTCGACCAGGGCGAACGCCTGCCCGCCGAACGACCCTTCTGGAAGGCCATCGACGAGGGCGCCCCCGACGTCCCGCTGCCCTTCGACCACGAGGAGTTCGGCCTCACCCTGGCCCGCACCCAGATGTTCGGCCGCGGCATCGCCGATCGAGGCGACGACGGCTTCCTCCCTCTTGAATTGCCGCTGCGCCGCTTCAAGCTGTGCTGACGTCAGGAATCTTGGCGGGCTCCAGGGCGTTGTAAGGAGCGTTTAGGGTGATAGCGCCCCCTTTGCGATCACACTTCCCTGGAGGTCCCCCACGTGACTGCTGCGCCCTCGATCGGTGTCCTCGCCCTGCAGGGCGACGTGCGCGAGCACCTGCGGGCGCTCCAGGCCGCCGGGGCGCGCACGTCCACGGTGCGCCGCCCCGAAGAGCTGGAGGCCGTCGACGCCCTGGTCATCCCGGGCGGCGAGTCGACCACGATGTGGAAGCTGGCCCGCACCTTCGAGTTGATGGAGCCGCTGCGCAAGCGGATCGAGTCGGGAATGCCCGCCTACGGGTCCTGCGCCGGTATGATCATGCTCGCCGACCGGATCAGGGACGGCGCGGCGGGCCAGGAGACCATCGGCGGCATCGACATGACGGTGCGGCGCAACGCGTTCGGCCGCCAGGTCGACTCCTTCGAGTCCGAGATCCGCCTCGACGGCATGGAGGACTCGCCGTACCATGCGGTGTTCATCCGCGCGCCCTGGGTCGAGTCGGTCGGGGACGACGTGCGGGTGCTCGGTCGTGCCGAGAGCGGCGCGAACGTCGGTAGGATCGTCGCCGTCCGTCAGGGCCGCCTCCTGGCGACCTCGTTCCACCCTGAGCTGACGGGCGACTACCGCGTGCACCACTACTTCGCCGATCTGGTGCGCCGGGCGATGGAGGAGGAGTAACGAATGTCCGGCCATTCCAAATGGGCGACGACCAAGCACAAGAAGGCCGCCCTCGACGCCAAGCGCGGCAAGCTCTTCGCCAAGCTGATCAAGAACATCGAGGTGGCGGCGCGGACGGGTGGAGGCGACCCCGACGCCAACCCGACGCTGTACGACGCCATCTACAAGGCGAAGAAGAACTCGGTCCCCAACGACAACATCGAGCGCGCGCGCAAGCGCGGCGCCGGTGAAGAGGCGGGCGGCGCCGACTGGCAGAACATCACCTACGAGGGCTACGCCCCCGGCGGTGTCGCGGTGCTCATCGAGTGCCTGACCGACAATCGCAACCGGGCCGCCTCGGAGGTCCGCGTCGCGCTGACCCGCAACGGCGGCTCGCTCGCCGACCCGGGCTCGGTCTCCTACATGTTCGCCCGCAAGGGTGTCGTGCTCGTGCCCAAGGAGGGAACGAGCGAGGACGAGGTGATGATGGCCGTCCTGGACGCCGGCGCCGACGAGGTCAACGACCTGGGCGAGGGCTTCGAGGTCGTCTCCGAGGCCGGTGACCTGCTCGCCGTCCGCACCGCCCTCCAGGAGGCGGGCATCGACTACGAGTCGGCCGAGAGCAAGTTCCTGCCGAACCTGACCGTCCCGCTCGACGAGGACAACGCCCGCAAGGTCTTCCGCCTTCTGGACGCCCTCGAAGACTCCGACGACGTCCAGGACGTCTACGCCAACTTCGACGTCTCCGACGAGGTCATGGAGAAGATCGACGCCTGACCCGGCCGAAACACGCGCGATGCCGCCGCCCCGACGGGACGGCGGCATCGTCGTGTCTCAGCGGATCCCAGGCCAGGTGCCCGGAAGTCCGGCGAACGGTGCGTCGGTGGTGGCCGCCACGCCCGGCAGGAACGGGCTCGGATTGGCCGGGCACACGGTCTTGGCGGGCGGCAGGGCGCCGGTCAGCAGATAGCGGTTGACGTGACCGGTGACGCAGTCGCTCCGCTCGTAGGCGGTGTGACCCCAGCCCGCGTAGGACAGGAGCCTGCTGCCCTTGAGCAGCCGGGCACTGGCCTGCGCGCCGGTGTAGGAGGTGACGCCGTCGAAGTAGTTGCCGACGACGAGCACCGGTGCGGAGGTCTTCGTGCTCCACGGCCCGCCGTAGCGGTCCTGGTTCGTCGGCCAGTCGGCGCACGCGGCCCCGCCCCACCACCAGTACGGCGCGAGCCGTCCGGCGGCCTCGGCGTAACGTCCGACCGCCTGGAAGGTCCGGAACGAGCGGGGGAACTCGGCGTCGGCGCAGACATTGCCGTTGTAGGCGTCGAACCCGTTGGGGTAGTCGGCGTCACGCGTCGGCGCGGGGGCCCGCCGCTTGTCCAGCACGCGCGAGGCCGCGGCCGAAGGACCGTCCCCGGCCTTGCCGCCCTCGGCGAGGTCGGCGATGAAGTCGAACGCCGCCGCGTAGTCCGGCCACCATTCGGGCGTGTAGAGCGAGCTGTTGGCGTCGCCGATCAGATGCTCGTAGGTGTAGAGGCGGCCGTCCCCGAGGTCGACGGGCTTGGCCAGCACCGCGCGGGCCAGCGCCTCGAACCGCTTGGCCGAGCCCTGCTCCGTGGCGAACGCGCAGTTGGGGCCCGCCTCGTCGCACAGCCGCAGGAACTCCTTGAACTCCTGGCCGGTGGCCACCCGGTCGTTGACGATCTGCCACCCGCTGGACCACAGCCGCGGGTCGAGCACCCCGTCGATGACCAGCGCGCGGACGTTCTTGGGGAACATGTTCGCGTAGGTGTTGCCGATGTGGGAGCCGTAGGAGAAGCCGAGGTAGTTCAGCTTCCTGTCGCCGACCGCCCGGCGCAGCAGGTCGAGGTCGCGCACGACGTCGGCGGTGCTCATGTGCCGCGCGATCGTCCCGTCGCGCGTGAGGCACTCGCGGGCCAGCGAGCGGTACTTGTCGAAGTAGGGCCGTTCCTGCTCCCGCTTGTACGGGAAGCTCGGCACGCCGTTGAAGAACGCGCCGAGCTCCTCCTGGCTGTCGAAGCAGTGCAGCGGGTCGGACGCGCCGACGCCCCGAGGGTCGAACCCGACGATGTCGAAGCGTCCCTCCAATGCCTGCGACAGCCTGTTCCCGGCTCCGAGCGCGAACTCGACGCCCGAGCCTCCGGGCCCGCCGGGGTTGAGGAACACCGACCCGATCCGCTTGGCCGGATCGGTCGCGGCCTTGCGTGCCAGCGCGACCGACGTCGTGGGTCCGCCCGGCTCGTCGTAGTCGAGCGGCACACGAGCGGTCGCGCAGTCGAAACCGGGATAGTCCTCCCCGCACGGTTGCCAGCTCAGCTTGGGGACCGTCGGCTGCTCCGCCGCCGCGGCGACCGGCGCCGCGACCAGCGGTCCCGCCAGGACAAGGGTGAGTGCGACAACGAACCTGCGTGGTCTGGTCAACATTGACCAACCTCCGGGTGATTGTGTTGGCCTCATACCTACAACACCCGAAATGCCCCGTCGACCCTCCAAAGTCGGAGACCGATCCTCGGTTTTCAGAAGTCCTCGAAATCGTCCTTGAACTCGGCGGGGCCCTTGTCCATCTCGAAGGTGCCGTCGGCGTACAGCACCGGACGCTCCTCGGCGTGCGAGGCGCCGTAGGTCTCCACGTGACGGATCTCGACGCCGTCCGGGGCCGTGAAGTCCACCAGGGCGATCGCGACCCAGTAGGACTCGCTGTTGTCGTGGAACAGCGGCACGTTCACCGCCGAGCCGCGGCCGTCGGTCACCACCGCGCGGGCGCCGAACGACCGGAACGAGCCGTGGCCGTTCCCGATCGCGCTGTATGCGCAGATCAGCACGTATCCCTGCTGGTCGGGACGGGCGATCCGGACGGTCTCGCGTCCCGGCTCGGTGGAGTCCCCCGCGTGCTGGACGTACGGCGGCGAGGTCAGCGAGCCCAGGTCGCGGTAGTACACCGCGCCGTCGGTCGCGCGCCCGCCGCCCCGCTTGCCGAACCTGCCCTTCCCGGCCTTCTCGGCCGGGACGAACAGCGCGTACAGGTCCAGGTCGGCGCCCATCTCGCGGCGCAGGTCGCTGCCGCCGTCCCACTCCAGCGTGGCGGTGACCACCGCGGCGGGATCGCCCTTGTCCAGGCTGATGGTGGCCCGTCCCGCCTTCTCCAGCGTGATCTTCCGCGGCGCCGTCTGAACGGGCGGCGCCGGGGCCGGGACGGGCTCCTCCACGGCCACACCGAAGTCGGCGGCCAGGCCGGCGAGCCCGCTGGCCCATCCCTGCCCGACGGCCCGCACCTTCCAGCCCTCGCCCCGCCGGTACAGCTCGACGAGGACGACGACCGTCTCGCCTTCGGTCAGCGGCGGGGGCGTGAACCCGATTGGCCCGGAGGCGGAGCCGGTCACGGTCGCGCTCGGCGTGGTCGCGGCGTCGAAGGTCGCGTCCGGCCGGTCGGCGTCGACGCTGGCCAGCACGGCGACCGTGGTGATCTCGGCGGGCAGCCGGTCGAGGTCGGCGGTGACCGACGATCCGGAGAGCGCGACGCCGTCCTGCGCCGGGTGGTTGAAGAACACCAGATCGTGATCGGCCCGCACCTTGCGCTCGGGACCGAGCAGGGCGGCGGACACGTCGACGGGCTGTCCGGCCGTGACCGCGATGGTGATGGCCCGGCCCTCGAAGGCCGCGTTCCCGCCCTTGGCGAGCTGGATCGTCATCGTCTCTCCGTTTCCGCGGGGTGGTGCTCCTTTGCTATGGGACGTTCCAATAGAGCTTTTCGATCACCTGGACGGCGATTGAGTGAAATCCAGATGTCCGGACATGACGGATGCCGCCGCCCCCGGCCGCGGCATCCGTCCTCCAAGGGCCCCTCGTCAGCGCTGGCCGGTGATCGCCCGGGTCTCCTGCTCGATGATCTCCCACAGCGGGGCGCCGTCATGGTTGGTGAGGATGACGCCGACCCAGCCGGTGTCGGGGTAGATGTTCCAGCTGGCGCCGACACCGGGGTCGCCGCCCGCGCGTCCCCACAGCCACTGGCCGCCGGTGATGGAGACCGGCATCATGTAGGACCCGAACGAGGCGTCGGCGGGGGCTGCCCGGCGGGCCCGCAGGCCGCCTCCCTGCGGAGGGTTGGGGATCTTGGGCCCGGTGAGCAGTGCGGCGTAGTGCCGGTCCAGCACCGTCCCGTCGGTCAGCGCCTGGGCGAACCGGACCAGGTCGGGTGCGGTGCAGAAGCCGCCGTCCCCGGGGGCGTCGATGAAGGCGCGCCCCGGGTTCCTGCCCGGGTTGTGCGGGCTCGGACTGCCCTTGTCCAGATTGCGGACGGCGTCCACGACGGTGCCGTCGGCCAGTTCCATGTACGGGTGCGCGATGTGCTTGTCGGTGAGCCACTGCGGCCGGGTGTAGAACGCCGAACCGGTCATGCCGCAGCGCTTGAAGATGTTCTCCTCGACATAGTCCCAGTAGCTCTTGCCGCTCACGGCCTCCACGATCTGCGCGGGGATGGCGACCTCGGCCCCGGCGTGGTCGGTGCGCGTGCCGGGCGGGGACACCAGCTTGGCCTCCCGGGCCCACTTCTCGTTGTACTCGCGGACCTCGTCCCGGCTCTGGAAGACGCGTTCCACGTCCACGTCCGGGTTGCTCAGCCCGGAGAGACCGGCGAGCAGGTGATGGATGGTCACCTTCTCGGCGATCTCCTTGGCGAAGCCCGTCAGATGGGTGCCCACCGTGTCGTACAGCTTCAGCTTGCCCTGCTGCGCCAGCTGCAGGATGGCCACCGCACCGAACGGCTTGCCCGCCGAGCTGAGCGTGAACGCGACGCCCTCGTCGTTGCGGATCTCCTTCTCCTTGTCGGCCATGCCGTAGCTGCGCGACAGCACCGTCCGGCCCCGATGCGACAGCAGCACCACCCCGGAGAACTTCCCGTCGGCGGCCAGCTTGGCCACATACCGGTCGTAGGCTCCACCGGGCCGGGTGTCCGGCGGAATCGGCCCGCCCCGGCCCGGCGCGGCGTGACCGGGCCCTGCGGCCACCAGCGGCGCCGCCACCGCCCCCGCGGCCGCCAGCCCGCCCCACCCGAGCATCCGCCGCCGGTCGACACCCACGGAATCCGCGTCCATGCTCACGTCCCTCTTCAGATCGACGAACAGACCGTCGCTCACTAAAGACGTGTGACCGTTGCCATGGCGTATGCGTTTTTCAATACGCCCGCGATACGCGGCGACCTCGGCGCGGTTTCAGTGCTCGGTCTTCAACCGGTCGAGGAGCCCGCGCCACGCGGTAGGCGTCAGGGGCAGCACCGGCCCCGAAGGATCCTTCGAGTCCCGCACGGCCACCAGGCGGTCGCCCCTGGCGATCTCCACGCATGCACCCTCGTTGGCACCGCTGTGGCTACTCTTGCGCCACCTGGCGCCTGACAGGTCAGCGGTCTTCATATCTCCGACAGTATCTGTTCGATCAGTCGGTGCGACTCCGATTCATCGAGCGCTGCCGCGCGCAGGTGATTGAATGCCTTTTCGTATTCGGCGACTTCCTTCTCGTCCGCGATGAACATGCCGTGGGTGTAGCCGTCCACCAGAACTGTGGTCAACCGTCCAGGGGGACGCAGGTTGAGAATGAGGAACGGGGCCGACGGTCCTGGATCGATGCTTGCGGTGTGATCGAGTATGCGGAGGTCCGTGGATTGGGCCTGGATGTGGTCGAGCAGACTCCGAAGTTGAGCGCGGAGGATTTCAGCACCGCCGATGTGCTGGCGGAGCGCGGCCTCGCCGATAACCACCTCATAGCGTGGGCGATCCGGGCGAGTAAGGACCCGTTGGCGGCTCATCCGGAACTCCACCAGCGCCTGGGGGTCACTTGACGGGCTGAGGAGACCGGCTGCCAACTGTGCTTCGGTATAGGCCCGGTCCTGAAGCAGGCCCGGGATGGTAGTCGCCTTGGTCTCGCGAAGGAGGTTCGAGTCCTCCTCCAAGCTGGCGAGATCCAGAGCGGCGGCTGAGACCTTGCCTTCCCAAGGGCGCTGCCAGCGGCCGCCTCGGCCGCGCATGGACAAATAAAGGAGGCTTTCACGCAGAGGGCTGTCGGCCGCCACCTCGTACATGTCCAGGAGGTCGACCAGCTCCCAGGTGTCGATCGTGTGCTGACCGTTCTCCAGCGTGCTGAACCAGCCCGAGGATCGGCCATAGCGGCGCGAGACAGCGCCAAGAGTCAGGCCGTTGGCCTCACGGATCTCGCGGAGTGCTGAGCCGATCCTGCGCCAGCGGACGGACGTTGTCGCTGAGCCCATCTGGCGACGATGTCACGCTCGGTAAGTTCATGTAAGCGATTCGGCATCGGTCTGAATCTTCAATCGTGTGAAGAGTCCATGTGGGCGCATACGGGAGTCCATATGGCTGTGAGCTGGTGAGGTGGAAGCTTCCTCCAGGGTTCGGGAACTGGAGGTTCCATGCGATTGCGCAGTGTGCTCGCCGTGTCGGCGGGTCTTTCCATCGCCGGGTCAGGGTGGTTGGCGCCCGTGGCCGTGGCCGCGCCCGCCGACGAGTTCGTCCTGCGGTCGGGTGAGCTTTCGGTCGCCGTCGCCAAGGACTTCCCGCGCGTCCTTCGGTATCGGGACAACGCGAGCGGCGCCGAGCTGGGCGGCAGTGCGCGTGCGCCGGGCAAGGTCGTGCTCAACGGCAAGGAGTACGAGGTCGGGGTGAGCGCGGAGAGCACGGGGGCCTCCGCGTCTTACAAGCTCACGTTTCCCGAGCTCGCGGGGGTCGAGCTGGACGCCAGCCTCAGCGTCGTGGGGCGGGTGACGACGTTCCGGGTGGACGCCGTGCGCGACACCGAGGCGTTCCGGGTCGGGACGATCGATGTCCCGGGGCATGATCTGGTGTCGGTCTCCAGCGATCAGGACGGGGCCTCGACCGCGTTCACCAGGCTCGATACCAACTCCACGCGGACGGCCGACCGGTTCGCCAAGGTCACCGGGGATACGCCTGCCGACGCCAAGCCGGTGGGTGCGGCCTACGGGATCGTCAATACGGGGAAGCTCGCGGCGGCGGTCGAGTCGAACTCCAGTGTCGACAAGCCCTCGGGGGAGTCCAACCTGGACGGGGCGCGCTTCTGGCATCAGGCCCGCAAGGACGGGGGCAAGACGACCGTCGGTGTGTGGAGCGGGCAGTGGACGTACCGGGCCGACAAGGCCCCGTACACCGAGGAACTGCCCTACGCCAAGGTGATCGTCACGCCGGACGCCAACGGCGACGGCGCCGTGGACTGGCAGGACGGCGCCGTGGCGTTCCGCGAGATCGGCGTGAAGCCGCCGGGCTGGCAGGGCACCAAGGACCGGGTGGTCGCGCACATTCCCTTCAATTTCGCCAGCCAGGCCACCAACCCGTTCCTGCGGACGCTCGACAACGTCAAGAGGATCGCGCTGGCGACGGACGGGCTCGGGCAGCAGGCCCTTCTCAAGGGCTACGGGTCCGAGGGGCACGACTCGGCGCACCCTGATTACGGGGGCAACCACAACAAGCGGGCCGGTGGGCTGAAGGACCTCAACACGCTGTTGAAGAAGGGCAAGAAGTGGAACGCCACCTTCGGCGTCCACGTCCAGAACACCGAGTCGTATCCCGAGGCGAAGAGCTTCAGCGAGAAGCTGGTCGACAAGACCAAGCCGGGCTGGAACTGGCTCGACCCGTCCTACTACATCGACCAGCGGACCGATCTGGCGTCGGGGGAGTTCGCCAAGAGGCTCAAGCGTCTCCGGCAGGAGACCGACCCGAACCTGTCCTTCCTGTACGTGGACGTCTTCTACTCGTCCGGCTGGCTCTCGGACCGGCACCAGAAGGACATCGCCGCCCTGGGCTGGAACGTCAACACCGAGTGGGCCTACAGCATGGAGCGCACCTCGACGTGGGCGCACTGGGCCAACGACCTCAACTACGGCGGCAAGGACAACAAGGGGCTGAACTCCCAGATCATCCGGTTCATCCGCAACCACGAGAAGGACGTCTGGAACGGCCACCCGGTCCTCGGGCAGACCGCGCTGGTCGACTTCGAGGGCTGGACGGGCCAGAACGACTGGAACGCCTTCTACCGCAACATCTGGGAGAAGGCCCTGCCCGCCAAGTACCTCCAGGGCTTCCAGATCCGCGACTGGAACGACAAGGACATCGCCTTCACCGGCGGCGTGCGCGGCACGAGCGCGAACGGGAAGCGGGAGATCTTCGCGGGCGACGCCAAGGTGATCGACGGCGACACCTATCTCATTCCGTGGACGGGCGGCAAGCTCTACCACTACAACCCCAAGGGCGGCACCACCACCTGGACGGTGCCCGCCGAGTACAAGGGCGCGTCCAGGCTCAACGTCTTCAAGCTCACCGACAACGGCCGCGTCAAGGCCGGGGACGTCCGCGTCAAGGACGGCAAGGTGACGGTGAAGGCCGACGCCGGGCAGCCCTACATCCTCACCCCGGGTTCGGCCAAGAGCCCCGACGCCAACTGGGGCGAGGACACGCAGATCAAGGACCCGGGATTCAACGCCTCCGACCTGAAGGCGTGGAACCCGTCCGGGCCCGTCCAGCGCTGGCGCCTGGACAAGGGCCAGCAGGTCGCCGTCCTGGCGGGCGGGGCCGGGTCGTCCATCCGGCAGCGGCTCAACGGCCTGCGCGAGGGCACCTACACCGCGACCGCGTTCATCGAGGTCGAGCCCGGCAAGTCGCGCGAGGTCACGCTGTCGGCGGGGGACCGCGCGACGACGATCCAGCGGTCCACGGCCAAGAACGGCGTGGGCGCCGACGAGAAACGCGACACCTACTACCAGCGCGTCAGCACCACGTTCACCGTCAAGAAGGGCCACGGCGTCGATCTGACGATCAAGGCCGGGCCCGGCGACGCCAAGGTCGGCGTGGACGACGTCCGCGTGACCCCCGGCGGGTCCGGAGGCGGCGACTTCGAGGACGACCAGGCGGGCTGGGGCCCCTTCGTCAAGGGCGACGCGGGCGGCGCGACCGACCCGCGCACCCACCGCTCGGAGAAGAACGCCCCGTATACGCAGCGCGGCTGGAACGGCAAGCTCGTGGACGACGTCATCGAGGGCGACTGGTCGCTCAAGGCGCACGAGGAGAACTCCGGTCTCGTCTACCGGACGGTGCCGCAGACCGTCCGCTTCGAGCCCGGCCGCAAGTACAGGGTCGAGTTCGACTACCAGAACGCCAAGGCGGGCGCCTACCAGTGGGTGACCGGGTTCGACTCGGTGGCCGACGCCAAGCCCGTCTCGGTCGAGACGCGCCGGACCGATCTCGGCGAGCAGCACACCACCCGCCGGTTCGCCGAGGAGGTCGTCGGCGGCTGCGGCGACTCCTGGGTCGGGCTGCGCAAGAGCGGCGGCGGCATCAAGGAGGCCGACTTCGTCCTGGACGGCTTCAAGGTCACCGATCTCGGGCCCGCCGCGGCCCCGAGCTGCGGCAGCCTGAGCATCGCGGCGCCGCCCGGCGCGCTCGAACCCGGTGCGGGCACCAAGGTCACCACGGCGTTCACCAACCACGAGCGCGAGGCCGCGACGAACGTGAAGGTCGCGCTCGCGGTGCCCGAGGGCTGGACGGCCGCGGCGTCCACCCCCGCCGAGTTCGCCACGGTCGCCCCCGGCGCCCGGGTGTCCACCACGTGGACGATCACTCCTCCGGCCGACGCGAAGTACGACACCTACAAGATCGCCGCCACGGCGTCCTACGACGGCGGCCGCAGCGCGGGCGACGCGATCGCGGTCAGGACCGTGCCTCCGGCCCCGAAGGGCCAGGCATGGGCGAGCGACCACCCCTGGACCCTGGCCGAGAACGGCTGGGGCCCGGTCGAGCGCGACCAGTCCAACGGCGAGCAGGGCTCCGGCGACGGCGGCCCGATCAGCATCGGAGGCAAGAAGCACGACAAGGGCCTGGGCGCCCACGCGGACTCGACCGTCCGGTACTACCTGGGCGGAACCTGCACCGCCTTCACCGCCGAGGTCGGTGTGGACGACCGGCAGGGCACCCGGGGGACGGTCGCCTTCACCGTCACCGCCGACGGCCGCAAGGTCGCCGAGAGCCCGCTGATGAAGGGCGGTCAGCCCGGCCACGCCCTGACGGCCGACGTCACCGGCGCCCGCTACGTCGACCTGAACGTCACCGACGGCGGCGACGGCGACGGCAACGACTGGGCCGACTGGGGCTCGGCCCGCTTCACCTGCTCCTAGCCGGAGGCCCTCGGCCCGCGTCTCCCAAGGAGACGCGGGCCGAGGACGGGACGGGCGCGGTCGCTCCGACGTCCCCTCGAACTCCGGTCCGCCACCGAGGACGTCGAGGTGGGGGCGCGCGGGACGGTGCTTCTCGTCGGACCCGTCGCGTAATGTCTGGATCATGGAAATTCGCGCGCTCGGACACGACGAGATGGAGCTCACCCGCGACGTCCGCAGCCGGTCCTTCGGCCGGTTCTCGGACGAGAAGTGGGCCGAGAGCCTGCGCGCGACGCGTCCCGCCGTCGAGGCCGGACGCCAGCTCGGCGGGTTCGAGGACGGCCGGATCGTCTCCACCGCCCGCATCCACGACCTGCGCCAGTGGTGGCACGGCCGCGCCGTCTCGATGGGCGGGATCGGCAGCGTCACCGTCGCGCCCGAGGTCCGCGGCCGAGGGCTCGGCCGCGCGATGATGACCGCCGTCCTGGAGCGCTGCGTGGAGTACGGCCACGCGATCTCCATGCTCTACCCGACCGTCCCGGAGCTCTACCGGTCCCTCGGCTGGGAACACGCGGGCACCCACGACCACATCGAGATCCCGACCACCACGCTGCGGGCCATCCAGGCCGAGCCGGTCACCGTGCGCCGCGCGGGGCCGGGCGACGCCGCCGAGGTGACCCGGCTCATCAGGGAGATCCACCGCGAGGCGGGCGACAGCGGGCCCATCGACTGGGGCGAGGACGTGTGGGCCGCCCTCCTCGACGACGAGGCGTCCTATTGCTACCTGGCCGAGGACGGCTTCCTCCGCTACTCCTGGAACCGCGACTCCTCGGGCTTCGACGTCGACCGGGTCGTCGCCGCCTCCGAACGCACCCTGAGGGGCCTGTGGGCCCTGGTCGGCTCCGGCTCGGCCATGGCCAAGACCGCCAGCGCCTGCCTGGCACCCGACGACCCGCTCCTGTGGCTCACCCGGGAACGCACCAGCGAGACGCGCAAGAGCGACCGGTGGATGCTCCGCGTCGTCGACGCGCCCGCCGCCATCGAGGCGCGCGGCTACCTGCCCGGCGTCACCGCCGAGGCGTCCCTGCGGGTCGACGACCCGCAGGTGCCGTCCAACTCCGGTTCCTGGCGGCTGGTGATCAAGGACGGGCGCGGCAGCCTGGAGCGCGCGCCCGAGGACCCGTCGGCGATCCGGCTCACCGCACGCGGCCTCTCCGGTCTCTACGCGGGCGTGCCCGTCCCCGTCCTGCGCCGCGCGGGCCTGCTGGACGGGCCCGACGCCGCCGCCCTCGGCGCCGCGTTCACCGCCTCGCCGTATTCGCTCGACTTCTTCTGACACGTGGCGCGGGTGCGCGACGGATGTCCCGAGGGTTCGGTAGCGTGTCGCGTGCCGAACAGATGATCGAAGGAGCGGGCCGTGCGGGTGATGGGCGTCGACCCTGGTCTCACCCGCTGCGGCGTCGGCGTCGTCGACGGCGCGCCGGGCAAGCCCCTGCGGCTGGTGCACGTCGGCGTCGTCCGCACCGACCCCGGCGACGACATCGCCCAGCGCCTGCTGGGCATCGAGACCGGCATCGAGGCCCTGGTCGAGCAGTACGCGCCCGACGCCATCGCGGTCGAGCGCGTGTTCGCCCAGCACAACGTCCGCACCGTCATGGGCACCGCCCAGGCCGCCGGGGTGGCGATGCTGATCGCCGCCCGGCGCGGGCTGCCCGTGGCCATGCACACGCCCAGCGAGGCCAAGGCCGCCGTCACCGGCAACGGCCGCGCCGACAAGGCCCAGGTCACCACCATGGTCATGCGGCTGCTGCGCCTGGAGACCGCGCCCAAGCCCGCCGACGCCGCCGACGCGCTGGCCCTGGCCATCTGCCACGTCTGGCGCGGCGGCGCCCAGGCCAGGCTCACCGCCGCACGCGCCAGGACACCGGGAGGAACCCGCAAGTGATCGCCTTCGTCAGCGGCCGGGTGGCCGCCACCGGGCCCGACGGCGCCGTCGTCGACGTCGGGGGAGTGGGCTACGCCGTCCAGTGCACCCCCGCCACCCTCGCCGGCCTCCGCGTCGGCGAGCAGGCCCAGGTGCCCACCTCGCTGGTCGTCCGCGAAGACTCCATGACCCTGTTCGGGTTCGCCGACGACGACGAGCGCTCGGTGTTCGAACTCCTGCAGACCGCCAGCGGCGTCGGCCCCCGCCTCGCCCTGGCCATGCTCGCCGTCCACAGTCCCGACGCCCTGCGCCTGGCGGTCTCCACCGAAGACCTCACCGCGCTCACCAAGGTCCCCGGCATCGGCAAGAAGGGCGCCCAGCGCATCGTCCTGGAACTGCGCGACCGGCTGGGCGGCCCCATCGGCGACCCGTCGGCCGACGGCGGCCGCGCGGCCGCCCGCCCCGCCGCCTGGCGCGACCAGGTCCAGGCCGGGCTGATCAACCTCGGCTGGTCCGCCCGCGACGCCGACGCCGCCGTCGACGCCGTCGCCGCCGAACTCGGCTCCGACGAGCCGCCGCCGGTCGCCGTCCTGCTCAAGTCCGCCCTGAAGAAGCTCAGCAAGTGACCCGCCCCGCCGAGCGACGAGGGACGTCGCCGCGCAAGGCGGCTGCGAGCCGCCGGACGGAGGCGAGGCCATGAACGGCGACAGGCTGGTCTCCTCCGATGCCGACGGGCCCGAGGAGGAGGTCATCGAGGCCGCGCTGCGGCCCAAGAAGCTCGACGACTTCATCGGGCAGGAGCGGGTGCGCGAGCAGCTCTCGCTGGTGCTGCACAGCGCGCTGAGGCGCGGACGGACACCCGACCACGTGCTGCTGTCGGGCGGGCCCGGCCTGGGCAAGACGACCCTCGCCATGATCATCTCAGCCGAGCTGGGGCAGCCGCTGCGGATCTCCTCGGGCCCCGCCATCGAGCGGGCGGGCGATCTGGCCGCGGTGCTGTCGACGCTGGCCGAGGGCGAGGTGCTCTTCCTGGACGAGATCCACCGCATGGCCCGTCCCGCCGAAGAGATGCTCTACATGGCGATGGAGGACTTCCGGGTCGACGTCGTGGTGGGCAAGGGCCCGGGAGCGACCGCCATCCCGCTCGACATCGCGCCCTTCACGCTGGTGGGAGCCACCACCCGGGCGGGCATGCTGCCCGGCCCCCTGCGCGACCGGTTCGGGTTCGTCGCCCACATGGACTTCTACGAACCCGCCGAGCTCGAAGTGATCGTCAAGCGCTCGGCCCGGCTGCTGGGCGTCGAGATCTCCGACGACGGCGCCGCCGAGGTCGCCGGGCGCTCCCGGGGGACGCCCCGTATCGCCAACCGGCTGCTGCGGCGCGTCCGCGACTACGCCGAGGTCCGCGCCGACGGCGCCGTCGACCTCGAGCTGGCCCGCGCCGCGCTGCGCCTCTACGAGGTCGACGAGCGCGGCCTCGACCGTCTCGACCGGGCGGTCCTGGGGTCCCTGATGCGCAAGTTCGGCGGGGGGCCCGTGGGGCTGTCGACGCTGGCGGTGTCGGTGGGGGAGGAGCCCGAGACCGTCGAGGTCGTCGCCGAGCCCTTCCTGGTCAGGCAGGGGTTGCTGGCCCGCACGCCCCGGGGGCGCATCGCCACTCCGGCGGCCTGGGCGCACCTGGGGCTGACCCCTCCGCCGACGTCCCCGATGGCCGGTACGCTCTTCGAAGTCGACGACGACCCCGAGTAGTGATCACGGCGGAATGATCGCAGAGTAACGGGTTGGGAACTTCCTGGGGCCGCCGCTCGTCACGTCGTTGCCGGTACCTCGCATACTCTCTAGACTCCGGGACTTGGTCACCGTCTCCAGCCGGCGGTCCCTCGGTGCGAGGCCAAAACTGGCGACAGGCTGGATAAACCACATCGGAAGGATGCCCCAGTGATGGGCAGCGACATGATTATTGCGGCGGACTCGGGCGGCAGTGGGGCCTTCAACATCATCCTCCTGCTGGCCGTCCCGCTGGTGTTCTACTTCCTGCTGATCCGTCCGCAGAGCAAGCGCCGGCGCGAAGCCCTGCAGATGCAGCGCAACGTCCAGCCGGGCGTCCGCGTCCTGACGACCAGCGGCATGCAGGCCACGGTCGTCGAGGTCGACGACGACGGTCTCCTGCTGGAGATCGCTCCCGACGTCGAGGTCCGCTTCGTCAAGGCCGCCGTGATGCAGGTGCTCGACGACAAGGCCGGCGGCGAGGTGCTCGACCTCGACGAGGACGACGAGGACGAGGACGACGACGACCTCGACGGCGAGAAGCGCTCCGAGATCGACCTGTCCAAGGCCGAGGACGCCGAAGCCAAGGACGCCGACGCCGAGCGCGCCGCCGACGAGGACGAGGACGTCGAGGTCAAGGCCGGGGCGAAGGCCACAGCGGACAAGCCCTCCGCCTGACCCGGCGCCCGGCACCCCACCGGCCGGCGACGGCGACGACACAAGACAGGAAGTAAGACGACCAGTGGCTCCGCCTAGCAATGTTCCCAGGCCAGGGCGCACGCTCATCGCGCTCTTCGCGGTCATGGCAGCCCTCACGGGCGTGATTCTTCTGCAGGGTCAGACCACCCCGAAACTGGGGCTCGACCTGGCGGGTGGAACCACCGTCACCCTCACCGCCAAGACCGCCAGCGGCAAGAACCCGCCCTCCGCCCAGATGGACCAGGCCGTCAAGATCATGACCCAGCGGGTCAACGGTCTGGGCGTGTCGGACGCCGAGGTGGCCAAGCAGGGCAGCAACAACATCGTCGTCAACGTGCCGGGCGAGGGCCAGGAGCGCGTGGTCAAGCTGATCGGGACCACGGCCAAGCTGCAGTTCCGCCAGGTGATCGCGGCGGCGGACGGCAGGCCGACCCCGGCGCAGACGCCGACCCCGACCACCACGGGCAAGGACAAGGAGAAGGAGAAGGACAAGAGCAAGTCGCCTTCTCCCTCGCCGTCCGAGACCAAGCCCTCGGCCTCGTCCACCCCGCGCAGCCGGGCGATGTCGGAGGCGCTGGCCGCCCCGACGCCGACGCCGACCGCGTCCGCCTCGGGCACGCCGTCCGCCGCGCCCTCGGGGCAGCCGTCCGGCCAGCCCACGCAGCAGCCCCAGATCCCGCCGACGGCGGCCGACCCGGGCCTGGCGAACGTCGACAAGGCCACGCTGAAGCAGTTCGAGGAGCTCGACTGCACCAAGGGCGACCGCCGTGTCCCCGGTGCCAACGACCCGAACCGCAAGTACGTGGCCTCCTGCGACCAGAAGGTCGAAGACGGCCAGATCTCCAAGTACATCCTCGGGCCCGTCCGGGTCCTGGGTGAGGAGGTCTCCGGCGCCAACGCGATGCCGCCGGACGCCCAGCAGGGCCAGGCCAGCTGGTACGTCAGCCTGAAGTTCAAGGGCAAGGGCGCCAAGCAGTTCGGCGACGTCACCAGCGACGCCTACAAGGCCTACCAGCAGTCGCCGCAGTCGCCCCAGGCGCAGGTCGCGATCGTGCTGGACGGCCAGGTCGTCTCCGCCCCGCAGATCCGCAGCGGCGCGATCACCGGTGGCACCGCCCAGATCGACGGCCCGCCCAAGAGCTTCAACCAGACCTACGCCAACGACCTGGCCAACGTCCTGAAGTACGGCGCGCTGCCGCTGGAGTTCACCCAGAGCTCGATCGACGAGGTCTCCTCCACGCTGGGCGACGACCAGCTCCGGGGCGGCCTCATCGCGGGCGGCATCGGGCTGGTGCTGGTCGTCCTGTACTGCCTGCTGTACTACCGGGGGCTCGGCCTGGTGGCCGTGTCCAGCCTGGTCGTCGCCGCGGCGATCACCTACGTCTCGGTGGTCATCCTCGGCAAGAACATGGGCTTCCGGCTCTCGCTGCCGCACATCATCGGTCTGATCGTGTCGATCGGTATCACCGCCGACTCGTTCATCGTCTACTTCGAACGCCTGCGGGACGAGCTGCGCGCGGGACGCGCGCTGCGTCCCTCGGTCGAGACGGCCTGGAAGCGCGCCCGGCGCACCATCCTGGTCGCCGACGCGGTGACGTTCCTGGCCGCGCTGGTCCTGTACTTCCTGGCCGTGGGCGGTGTCCGGGGCTTCGCGTTCGCGATGGGCCTGACCACCCTGATCGACGTGGTCGTGGTCTTCTTCTTCACCAAGCCGCTGGTGGCGCAGCTGTCGCGGACGAAGTTCTTCGGCAGGGGCCACCCGTGGTCCGGGCTGAACGTCGCGCGCCTGCACCGCAAGCCCGCCGCCACCGCCGCCCGCCCGAAGAGCCAGGAGGCCTGAGATGCTGGGGCTGCGCACAGCCATTTCCCGGATCTACCGGGGCGAGATCAGCGCCGACATCGTCGGCAAGCCCAAGATCTGGTACTCCATCTCCGGCTTCCTGCTGGTCGTCTCCATCCTGGGCCTGGTGATCCAGGGCCTGAACTTCGGCGTGGAGTTCAAGGGCGGCTCGGTCTTCACCTTCGGCGCCAAGTCCTCCATCGAGGAGGTGCGCGGCGCCGTGACCAAGGGCGGCGCGCACCAGGTCATCGTCCAGAAGGCCGGCGGCGACTGGCGGGTGACCACCGAGAGCCTGTCCTCGACCCAGGTCGCCGAGGTCAAGCAGAGCGTCGCGGAGGAACTGGCGATCTCGCCCGACAAGGTGAGCACCCAGGTCGTCGGGGCCTCGTGGGGCGGTGAGATCTCCGAGAAGGCCTGGCAGGCCCTCATCGTCTTCATGATCTTGATCATCGCCTATCTGTCGGTGGCGTTCGAGGGACGGATGGCGCTGGCCGCCGTGGTCGCGCTCGTCCACGACCTGGTGATCACGGCGGGCGTCTACGCCTGGTCGGGCTTCGAGGTCACACCGGCGACGCTGCTGGGCTTCCTGACGATCCTCGGATACTCGCTCTACGACGCGGTCGTGGTGTTCGACATGATCAAGGAGGTCACGCGCCCGCTGACGACGGCGTCCAAGGTCACCTACAGCCAGGCGGCGAACCAGGCGCTCAGCAACACGCTGGTGCGCTCGCTGAACACCTCGCTGGTGGCGATCCTGCCGGTCGCGGCGATCCTGTTCATCGGGACGACGCTGTTCGGCGCGGGCACGCTCAAGGACCTCTCGCTCTCGCTGTTCGTCGGCATGATCGTCGGTACGTACTCCTCGATCTGCGTGGCGACGCCGCTGCTCGTCCAGCTCAAGGAGCGCGAACCCAAGTACCGCGAGCTGCGCGAGGCCATCGCCAGGCGCGAGAGCAGCCCCAAGCGGCAGGCCAAGGCCAAGACCGTCAAGACCACCAAGCCGTCCGGCGGCGCCAAGGAGCCGTCCGGCGACCAGGACGACGACGCCCCCGAGCCGGAGGACGACGACATCCCGGCGAGCGTCACCGTCCGCAAGGTGGTGCAGCAGGGGCCCAGGCAGCAGCCCAGGCGCGGCACCCGCCAGCAGCGACGCGGCAAATAACACCGAACGCCAAAGCGCCGGCCGTGTCCACGTGCTCGATGACGTGGACACGGCCGGCGCGTCAGTGAAGGGGGCGGACGCGCCAGTGGACCTCGAAAGGCTGATCCTCGACCGGATCCGCGACATCCCCGAGTACCCCAAGCCCGGCGTGATGTTCAAGGACATCACGCCGTTGCTGGCCGACCATGTCGCCTTCGCCGGAGTCGTGGACGCTGTGGTCAACCACTACGGGCGGGGCACCGTCGACAAGATCGTCGGGATCGAGGCGCGGGGCTTCATCCTGGCCGCTCCCGTGGCCTACCACTTCGGAGCCGGGTTCGTTCCCGTGCGGAAAAAGGGGAAGCTGCCTTCACGGACGCTGGAAGAGACCTATGATCTCGAATACGGGTCCGAGACGATCCAGATGCACGCCGACGCGCTCGGGCCCGGAGAGAGAGTGCTGATCGTCGATGATGTGCTGGCCACGGGAGGGACGGCCGGCGCCACCGCCGAACTCGTCCGACGGGGCGGCGGCGAGGTCGTGGGCCTCTCGGTCCTGATGGAGCTGTCGTTCCTGCACGGCCGGGAGAAGCTGGGGAATACGGACGTCCACGCCCTGGTTACGGTCTAGCACTTATTGGATGCCGGATACACTGGCGGCATCAGGGGTCCGGTGGGGGACGGGCGCTTCCCCGCAGGACGTCAAGGGGATGGCGCCCACATCGTCAAGGAGGCTGGGTGCCCGGTGAGGTGGTATCGACCGACGCGGTGACCGAGGCCGAATCAGGGCCCGCCGCGGAGTCCCGTTCCGACCGGGGGCCCGCGACGCCCGAACCGGCCGAGCGTCCCGCCGCGCCACAGGTGCGCCCGAAAGAGAACCCGCCGTCCGAGACCCCGTCCGATGATCCGTCCAGGCCCACGCCGGCCACGATTCCACCGTCTGCCGCCCGGGTGCGCCGAAGGCTCGCCAGGTTGGGCGCCCAGCGCGGCCCCACTATGAACCCGGTACTCGAACCACTCATCAAGACGGTCCGCAACACCCATCCCAAGGCGGACCTCCGGCTCATCGAGCGCGCCTACGACGTCGCCGCGCACTACCACCGCGACCAGAAGCGCAAGAGCGGCGACCCCTACATCACCCACCCCCTCGCGGTCTCCACCATCCTCGCCGAGCTCGGCATGAACACCGAGACGCTCTGCGCGGCCCTGCTGCACGACACCGTCGAGGACACCCCGTACACCATCGAGGAGCTGCGCGCCGACTTCGGCGACGAGATCGCCGCCCTGGTCGACGGCGTCACCAAGCTCGACAAGGTCAAGTACGGCGAGGCGGCCGAGGCCGAGACGGTCCGCAAGATGGTCGTGGCGATGTCACGTGACATCCGCGTCCTGGTGATCAAGCTCGCCGACCGCCTGCACAACATGCGCACCCTGCGCTACATGGCG
The DNA here is from genome assembly GCF_050946795.1 of Spirillospora sp. CA-294931. Lineage (GTDB taxonomy): Bacteria > Actinomycetota > Actinomycetes > Streptosporangiales > Streptosporangiaceae > Spirillospora. The sequence goes on along the minus strand of NZ_CP192006.1, from coordinate 5,170,712 downwards.
CGCCACAAGCAGGAGAAGAAGGCCCGCGAGACCCTGGAGGTCTTCGCGCCGCTGGCCCACCGCCTGGGCATGAACACCCTCAAGTGGGAGCTGGAGGACCTGGCGTTCGCCACCCTCTACCCCAAGCGCTTCGACGAGATCGCCCGCCTGGTCTCCGAGCGCGCCCCCCGCCGCGACATCTTCCTCCAAGAAGTGATCGAGAACGTCTCGACCGACCTGCGCGAGGCCAAGATCAAGGCCAGCGTCACCGGTCGTCCCAAGCACTACTACTCGATCTACCAGAAGATGATCGCCCGGGACGTCAGCTTCGACGACATCTACGACCTGGTCGGCATCCGGGTCCTGGTCGACAGCGTCCGCGACTGCTACGCCGCACTTGGATCGATTCACGCGCGATGGAACCCGGTCCCCGGCCGGTTCAAGGACTACATCGCGATGCCGAAGTTCAACATGTACCAGTCGCTGCACACCACGGTCATCGGCCCCGAGGGCAAGCCCGTCGAGCTGCAGATCCGCACCTGGGGCATGCACCGCCGCGCCGAGTACGGCGTCGCCGCCCACTGGAAGTACAAGGAAGAAACCGTCGCCGGCCGAAAAGCGGGCGACATGCAGTGGCTCCGCCAGCTCCTCGACTGGCAGAAGGAAACAGCCGACCCGGCCGAGTTCCTCGAATCACTCCGCTTCGACCTCTCGGTCTCCGAGTGCTTCGTCTTCACCCCCAAGGGCGACGTCATCGCGCTGCCCCAAGGGGCCACCCCGGTCGACTTCGCCTACGCCATCCACACCGAGGTCGGCCACCGCTGTATCGGCGCCCGCGTCAACGGCCGTCTCGTCCCCCTCGAATCCACCCTCGACAACGGCGACACCGTCGAGGTCTTCACCTCCAAGTCACAGGACGCGGGCCCCAGCCGCGACTGGCTGAACTTCGTCAAGAGCGCCCGCGCCCGCAACAAGATCAAGCACTGGTTCTCCAAGGAGCGCCGCGACACCGCGATCGAGTCCGGCAAGGACTCCATCGCCCGCGCCATGCGCAAGCAGAACATGCCGCTCCAGCGCATGATGTCCGGCGAGGCCCTCCTCGCTTTGGCACGCGACATGCGCTACCCGGACGTCTCGTCCCTCTACGCCGCCGTCGGCGAGGGCCATGTCTCGGCCCAGAGCGTCGTCCAGCGCCTGGTCGAGGCCCTGGGCGGCGTCGAGAGCGCCGACGAGGACCTCGCCGAGATCGCCCTGCCCACCCGCCGCAAGCGCGGCCGCCCCGCCGGCGACCCCGGCGTCGTCGTCGCGGGCGAACCCGACGTCTGGGTCCGCCTGTCCCGATGTTGCACCCCGGTCCCCGGCGACGACATCCTCGGCTTCGTCACCCGCGGCCACGGCGTCTCCGTCCACCGCGCCGACTGCGTCAACGTCGCCAGCCTCAAGTCCGAGCCCGACCGCCTCATCGACGTCAAGTGGTCCCCCGGCGAAGACTCCGTCTTCCTGGTCGCCATCCAGGTCGAGGCCCTCGACCGCCCCCGCCTTCTCTCCGACGTCACCCGCGTCCTGTCCGACCAGCACGTCAACATCCTCTCGGCCTCGGTCACCACCACCCGAGACCGCGTCGCCGTCAGCCGCTTCACCTTCGAAATGGGCGACCCCAAACACCTCGGCCACGTCCTCAAGGCCGTCCGCTCCATAGACGGCGTCTACGACGTCTACCGAGTAACCAGCGGCTCGTCCCGCTAATCCCCGCCGCAACAATGTCGCCCGGTCACCGTTCCACAGACGAACATATTTCCTGCGATGGCGGGGCCGCCGACCTGACTACGCGCCGGTAGAATGTGGCCGTGGGTGTACAAAGAGTGACTATGGAACTCCCCGACGAAACCGTCGGCCTCCTTGAGGAGGCCGCAGAAATAGCAGGTAGCACAGTCTCGGACGTGATCGCTCGCGGTGCCGAGCGCGAGGCCCGCGTTATTGTGGGCGGAGCGGCGATCGAAGAGCAGCTCGAAGAAATGGGCGAAATCTCCGAGCAGGCGCGGGAGTGGGCGGAAGAGGTCCACCAGCGGCACCTGAAGCGCGATCTGGCCCACTATCAGGCGAAGGCGTCATGATCGTCAACCCGTACATCTACGACACCGGCGTGTTGATGGCGGCGGAGCGTGGCGATGAGCGTGTATGGCGCCTGCACATGCTGGCCTATAGAGACGAGGTCCGCGTGATCGTCCCCGCGCCGGTCGTCGCCCAGGCCTGGCGTGATCCGAAGCAAGTGCGTATGGCGCGGCTTCTGAAGGCCGTCGAAGTGCGGGCAATGGACGACGACCTCGCCCGGCGGGCAGGCCGCCTTTGCGGTGAAAGCAATACGGCCGATGTGGTGGACGCCACGGTCGCAGTGCTCGCCGCGGATCTCAACGCGACCGTGCTGACCAGCGATCCGGGCGACATCAACCGGCTGGTCGATCAGCAGAACGCGCTCGCCAGGGTTGAGGTCATGGCAGTCTGATCCCGGCTTCTCAGTGCGACACGAGGGCGGTCACCGGGTTGGGGTGGCCGCCCTCGTTTTTGCTAGGACGGGGATTCTTCGGGGACGACGTCTACGCCGGCTTCCTTGCGTTGCTGGGGGGTGATGGGGGTGGGGGCGGCGGTGAGGGGGTCGTAGCCGGAGGCGGCCTTGGGGAAGGCGATGACCTCGCGGATGGACTCCTCGCCGGCCAGGAGCATGATGGTGCGGTCGAGGCCGAAGGCGATGCCGCCGTGCGGGGGCGGGCCGAACTTGAAGGCCTCGAGGAGGAAGCCGAACTTGGATTCGGCCTCTTCCTTGGACAGGCCCAGCACCTCGAAGACGCGCTGCTGCATCTCGGCGCGGTGGATGCGCAGGGAGCCGCCGCCGATCTCGTTGCCGTTGCAGACGATGTCGTAGGCGTTGGCCAGGGCCGTGGCGGGCTCGTCCTGGAAGGACGAGGCGTACTCGGGCTTGGGGGCGGTGAAGGGGTGGTGGACGGACGTCCAGCCGATCTGCTCGCCCTTGTCGTCCTCGGCGGGCTCGAAGATCGGGGCGTCGACGACCCAGCAGAACGCCCAGGCCGACGCGTCGATCAGGTCGCAGCGGCGGCCGATCTCCAGGCGGGCCGCGCCGAGGAGCTCGCGGGTGGAGTGCGGCTTGCCCGCGCCGAAGAAGACGGCGTCGCCGGGGGCGGCGCCGACCTTGGCGGCCAGGCCCTCCTTCTCGGCGTCGGACAGGTTCTTGGCGACGGGGCCGCCGAGGGTGCCGTCCTCCTGGAGCAGGACGTAGGCCAGCCCCCGGGCGCCGCGGGCCTTGGCCCAGTCCTGCCAGGCGTCCAGCTCCTTGCGGGTCTGGGACGCGCCGCCCGGCATGACCACGGCGCCGACGTAGGGGGCCTGGAAGACCCGGAAGGACGTGCCGGAGAAGTACTCCGTCATGTCGGTGAGCTCGTTGCCGAAGCGCAGGTCGGGCTTGTCGGAGCCGTAGCGCGCCATGGCGTCGGCGTAGGTGATGTGGGGGATCGGACGGGGGATCTCGTACCCCACGATGTCCTTCCACAGCCGTCCGACCAGGTCTTCGGCGATCCGCATGATGTCGTCCTGCTCGATGAACGACATCTCGATGTCGATCTGGGTGAACTCCGGCTGCCGGTCGGCGCGGGAGTCCTCGTCGCGGTAGCAGCGGGCGATCTGGTAGTAGCGTTCCAGGCCCGAGACCATGAGCAGCTGCTTGAACAGCTGCGGCGACTGGGGCAGGGCGTACCAGTGGCCCGGCTTGAGCCGGACGGGCACCAGGAAGTCGCGGGCGCCTTCGGGGGTGGAGCGGGTGAGGGTGGGGGTCTCGACGTTGACGAAGCCGTGCTCGCGCATCACCTCGTGGATGATGTAGGTCCCCTCCGACCGGACGCGCAGGGCCCGCGCGACGCTGTCGCGGCGGATGTCGAGGTACCGGTGCTTGAGCCGGACCTCCTCGTTGACGTTGACGTCGCCCTCGATCGGGAACGGCAGCGGCGCGGCCTCCGACAGCACCTCGATCTCGGTGGCGACGACCTCGACGTCGCCCGTGGGCAGCTCGGGGTTCTCGTTGCCCGCGGGACGGACCCGCACATCGCCGGTGATCTTGACGCAGAACTCCGAGCGCAGGTCGTGCGCGGTGTCTTCCTCGCGGAACACCACCTGGGCCGTGCCGGAGGCGTCGCGGAGGTCGATGAACGTGACGCCGCCGTGGTCACGGCGCCTGGCCACCCAGCCGGTCAGCGTCACCTGCTGCCCGGCGTGCTCCCGGCGGAGCGTTCCCGCCTCGTGTGAGCGGATCATCGTGAGAGCCTTTCCTTCAACGTCGCGGTGAGTTCGGTGAGCGGTACGGCGGTCTGGTCGCCGCCGGCCAGGTCCTTCAGCTGGACGGACCCGGCGGCGATATCTCGCTCGCCGAGGATCAGCGCGTACCGGGCGCCGGAGCGGTCGGCGTCCTTCATGGCGCCCTTGAGCTTCTTGCCGCCATAGGCCATGTCGGCGGCGACTCCCGCGCCGCGCAGCTCGTCGATCATGGTGAACAGCCGCCGCTCGGCGGGCTCGCCGAGGGCGACGCCGAACACCTCGCAGCGGGGCGCGGCGGCGAAGCCGGTGCCCTCGGCCTCCAGGGCGAGGATCGTGCGGTCCAGGCCGAGGCCGAAGCCGATGCCGGGCAGCGCGGGGCCGCCGATGTCCTCCGAGAGGCCGTCGTAGCGGCCGCCGCCGCCGATGGCGGACTGGGCGCCCAGCAGCGGGTGCTCGAACTCGTAGGTCGTGCGGGTGTAGTAGTCGAGGCCGCGCACCAGCGTGGGGGAGTCTTCCCATTCGATGCCGAGGTCGGCGAGCAGTTCGCGGACCCGGTCGTGGTGGGCCTGGCACGCGTCGCACAGGTGGTCGGCCATCAGCGGTGCCTTGGCGACCTGCTCCCTGACCTCGGGACGCTTGTCGTCCAGCACCCGCAGCGGGTTGATCTCGATCCGCTCGCGGGTGGGCTCGTCCAGGTCGAGTCCGCGCAGGAACTCCTGGAGCAGGGCCCGGTAGGCGGGACGGCACTCGCGGCAGCCCAGCGAGTTGAGCATCAGCCGGATCTGGGTGAGGCCCAGCGAGCGGTACCAGCGGGACGCGATCGCGATCGTCTCGGCGTCGACCCGCGGGTCGTCGCTGCCGATGGCCTCCAGGTCGAGCTGGTAGAACTGCCGGTAGCGGCCCTGCTGGGGACGTTCGGCGCGGAACGCGGGCCCGGTCGTCCAGACCTTGACCGGCAGCGCGCCCTGCTTGTGCAGGCCGTTGGCCAGCACCGAGCGCAGCACCCCCGCGGTGAACTCGGGACGCAGCGTCAGCGACCGGCCGCCGCGGTCTTCGAAGGTGTACATCTCCTTGCTGACGACGTCGGTGGACTCGCCGACGCCGCGCCTGAAGAGGTTGGTGTCCTCGAAGACCGCCAGCTCCAGATAGCCGTAGCCGGCCAGCCTGGCCTGCTCGGCGAAGGCCGCGCGGATGGCGTAGAAGAGGTCCGCGCGTGGCGGGACGTATTCACTGACCCCCTTGGGGGTCGGGAAGCTCGAACTCATGATCTTTAGGTCAGAATCCCTTGTTGGGACCGTCGGCGGGCACCTGGGCGCCGTCACTCAGGGGGGACGACCCCCCTGAACCCCCCGGCAAAAGCCCCGAGAGGAACGGATTGGTGGCGCGCTCGCGGCCGATGGTGGACTGCGGTCCGTGACCGGGCAGGACGGCGGTCTCGTCGGGCAGGCTCAGGCAGACCCGCGACAGGCTGGCCAGCATGTCGTCGTAGGAGCCGCCGGGCAGGTCGGTGCGCCCGATCGACCCGGCGAACAGCAGGTCGCCGGAGAACATCACGTCGGGGATCTCCCCGGCGGCGGGCGTGCGGAACGCCACCGACCCCGGCGTGTGGCCGGGCGCGTGGTCGACGGTGACCCGGAGGCCCGCCAGTTCGAGGACGGCCCCGTCCGCGAGCTCGCGGACGTCGTCGGGCTCGGTGAGCTGGAGCCCGCCCAGGAACTGCTGCTGGGCGGCCAGCGACAGGCCCTTGCCCGGGTCGGTGAGCAGATCGCGGTCGTCCGGATGGACGAAGGCCGGGATGTCCTTTGCCCCGCATACGGGGGCGACCGACCAGACGTGGTCGATATGGCCGTGCGTGAGGAGTGCGGCGACCGGCTTGAGGCGGTGCTCGCGCAGGATCTCGTCGATGCCCGCCTCGGCGCCCTCGCCCGGGTCGATGATCACGCACTCTTCACCCGCGGCGGGCGCCACGACATAGCAGTTCGCGGCGAACGATCCCGCGGGGAACCCGGCGACGAGCACGGTCGTCCTTCCATCAAGGCCAAAAGTCGTCCCTCGCGCCGTCAGAAGGGGGCGGCCCCGGGGCGCGCGGTCCTTCGAAGGGTACCGGCGCGGCCCTGGCCACCGCGAACGAGATCCGCGGATCGCCGTGTCGCGGGCGCGAAAAGCGGTGCGCCTGGGGGGCGCAATGGGACCCCGGTACCGCTACTATGCGCTCCACGTTCACCTGATCACAGCGGAAGGGCAGGCACGTGGCGGGGAAGGACCGCAAGAAGCAGCTCGCGCGGCAGCGCTACGAGCGCCAGCAGCAGGCCAGGGAGGCCGCTGCGGCCAAGGCGCGCCGGATGAAGATCGTGGGCACCGTGGTCGCGGTCGTGATCATCCTGGGTGCCGGCGCCGGAATCGCCGCGTTCGTGGGCAAGGACGACGACTCCAAGGCGTCCCCCAAGCCGACGGAGTCCACGCCCCCGCCCACCGATGGCGCGCCCAAGCAGGACCTCTCCTTCCAGAAGGTGAGCGTCACCGGCGACGAGGGCGGGACGGCCAAGTGCACCTACCCCGACTCCAAGGACAAGGGCGCGCCCAAGGGACTGGGCAAGCCGCCCGCGACCGCCTCCCGTAAGGGCAAGGTCAACGCGTCGATCACGACGAACCTGGGCGAGATCAAGCTGGAACTCGACGCCGACAAGGCGCCCTGCACCACCAACTCCTTCGCTTTCCTCGCGGAGAAGAAGTACTACGAGAAGACCAAGTGCCATCGGCTGACCGCCGCCGACCCGGCCGCCGGCAGCGGGCTGTCGGTGCTGCAATGCGGCGACCCGACGGGTTCCGCCGAGGGCGGCCCCGGGTACCGTTTCGCCAACGAGAACACCAAGGGCGCCAAGTACACCCGCGGGACGCTCGCGATGGCGCACAGCGCCCAGCCCGACAGCAATGGCAGCCAGTTCTTCATTGTGTACAAGGACTCCGAGCTTCCGCCGGAATATACGATCTTCGGAAAGATCACGGCGGGCATGGACGTCGTCGACAAGGTCGCGGGCGGCGGGATCGCAGCCAAATAGCGGGCCGTACGGTTATGGTTTGGAAGGTCCGGTCCTGAGGTAAAAGGCCGGGCCATGATGGGAGGCAATGGTGTCCAGCGCCACCGATCCCTACGGTCGTGTCGACGAGGACGGAACCGTCTACGTGAAGACGTCGGACGGCGAGCGGGTCGTGGGCTCCTGGCAGGCCGGCGCGCCCGAAGAGGCCCTGGCCTACTTCAAGCGCAAGTACGACGCGCTCGTGACCGAGATCGGCCTGCTCGAGCAGCGGATCCGCACCACCGACCTCCAGCCCGCGCAGGCGCAGCAGAGCGTCGAGCGGCTGCGCGAGTCGGTCACCGACGCCCACGCGGTCGGCGATCTCGACTCGCTGGTCAGGCGGCTGGACGCCCTGACCGAGAAGGTCGGGCAGCGCCGCGAGGAGGTCAAGGCGCAGCGCGAGCACGCCCGGCACGAGGCGCGCGAGATCAAGGAACGCATCGTCGCCGAGGCCGAGCGGATCGCGGCCGAGGAGACCCACTGGAAGAACGGCGGCGAGCGCCTGCGCAAGCTGGTGGAGGAGTGGAAGGCCGCCGACCGCATCGACCGGCCCACCGAGACCGCCCTGTGGAAGCGCCTGTCCTCGGCCCGCAACGCGTTCACCAAGCGCCGCAAGGTCTACTTCGCGACCCTGGACGACCAGCGCGAGGAGGCCAGGCGCGAGAAGGAGCGGCTGGTCGCCGAGGCCGAGTCGATGAGCGGCTCGACCGACTGGGGCGACACCGCCGCCGCCTACCGCGACCTGATGCGCCGCTGGAAGCTGGCCGGACGCGCCGCCCGCGACGCCGAAGAGGAGCTGTGGGCCCGGTTCAAGGGCGCCCAGGACGTCTTCTTCCAGGCGCGCAGCGCCGCCTTCGCCGAGCGCGACGCCGAGTTCCAGGTGCACGCGGAGGAGAAGGAGAAGATCCTCGCCGACGCCGAGCGGCTGCTGCCGGTCAAGGACGTCCGCCAGGCCCGCCAGACGCTGCGCACGATCCAGGAGCGCTGGGAGGCCGCGGGCATGGTCCCGCGCGACCAGCGTGACCGGCTCGAGGGTCGCCTCCGCAAGATCGAGGAGGCCGTCCGCAGCGCCGAGGAGTCGGAGTGGCGGCGCACCAACCCCGAGGCCCGCGCCCGGGCCGAGGCGACGGTGGCGCAGTTGCGCAACTCCATCGAGCAGCTGAACAAGCGGCTGGAGAAGGCCAGGACCGCCGGCCGCGAGAAGGACGTCAAGGACGCCGAGGAGGCCCTCACCGCGCGCCACGCCTGGCTCGAAGAGGCCGAGCGCACCCTCGCCGAGTTCTCCTGACCCGGGCCGTGTCCGGTGGGTCCTCGATCGGCCGCGCGACGCCCGGGCACGCCCTAGGGCGTGCCTCGAAGTCAGCTGCCCTGCTGCGCGACGCCCAGGCACGCACCTAGCCGTGGTCCGGGTCGCGGCCTAGGAAGGCCAGGAGGCGGGTCTGCTCGTCCGCCCTGGGCGGTGCGGGCAGTGCGGGGCCCAGGCGGCCCGCGCGGCGCAGGGGGCCCGCGACCACGTGGGCGGTGGCGAAGGCGTGGTGCACCAGGTCCGGGTCGAGACGCACCCGCTGCCCGGCCGCCCGGCCCAGGTCCCAGGCGTGCACGAGCGGCTCCAGGATGTAGCCGCCGAGATAGTCGCCCAGCGGCAGCTCGCCCAGCCCGGCGAAGGGGATCGGGCGGCGCAGCGCCTCCGGCGTCAGGGCGGCCTCGCAGTCCTTGCGCGCGCTGCGCCACGCCAGCAGGGCGTCCCCGACGCAGTGGCGGCCGGGCTCCTGGTCGGTCTCCGGTGCCGTGCCCCCGGTGGCCAGCGCACGGATCATGTGCTGACCGGCGATCACATGGCCCGCGACGTCCCGAGCGGTCCAGCCCTCGCAGGGCGAGGCGGCGTCCCACCCGTCCCGGGGGACGCCGCCGACCACGCCCTCGAAGAGGTCCAGAGCCCGGTGGTAGCCGCTGAGTTTCTGAGCCATGGTGGTCAGTGACCCGCGATCGGACCGCCCTGTCAAGCACAATGCCGAGGTTCGCCTCGGACGTCTCACGCGGCCCTGGCGCCCCTCTCCCCGAGCATCCGGTTCATCAGGTCGATCTCCGAGCGCTGGCCGTCGACCATGGTCCGCGCCAGCGCCCTGACCCTCGGCTCGCCGGTGCGGGCCAGGACGGCCTCGGCCATCGTGACCCCCGCCCGGTGGTGCCGGGTCATGAGCGTCAGGAAGCGGACCTCGGCGGGACGTCCCGAGGCGCGTTCGAGCTCCTTGAGCTCCTCGGGAGAGGCCATCCCGGGCATCGTCGTCGTCGCGGTGGCGGCGCCGTGGCCGCCGTGGCCCTTCATCCAGCGCATCGGCCCGGCCGGGTCGGTCTTGGGCAGCCGCCAGGCGTCCAGCCACGCCGTCATCATGCCGATCTGCGCCGACTGGGTGTTGATGATGTCGTAGGCCAGCAGCCGGACGGGCGCGTCGCGGGTGCGGTCGCGCACGACGAACGACATCCGCACCGCCTGGGCGTGGTGGGTGCTCATGTCCCGGGCGAACCCGGCCTCGGGCCCGTCGGCGGCGGGCGGGCCCGAGCTCAGCGCCGACCGTCCGGCCAGCACGGCGGCCGAGGCCAGGACCAGCACCGCGAGGACGGCGGTCGCCCGCCGTCCCCGCGACGCCTGGCTCACGCGGTGTCCTTGGCCCCGCCGCAGGCCGCGCCGGGCTCGGGCGTGCCGGGGCCCTTGACGTTGGCCCGCAGGAACGCGTCGACCCGCGCGTCGCCCGCGTCCTGGAGCTTGAGCTGCTTGCCCCACGCGGTGAGGACGACCGGCGCGTCCTGGCCGGGGTTCGGGCTGATCATCGTGTAGTCGGTGGCCTTCACCTTGGCGGTGAGCCGGTTCAGGCCGTCCCCGGCCAGGCCGGGCCGGTAGGTGATCCACACCGCCCCGTGCTCCAGCGAGTGGACGGCGTTCTCGTTGCGCAGCGGGCGGTCGTAGACCCGGGCGTCGCAGTTCTGCCACATCGGGTCGTGGTCGCCGCCCATCGGCGGGTTGGTCTCGTATTTGACCGGGCCGGTGGTGTGGTCGCGTCCCAGCCCCGGCTTCTCGATCACCCCGCTGATCGCGGCGGTGCCGTCGGCGGACGACGGGCGGCTCTGCGCGAACGCGAAGGAGATCGCGCCGACGGCGATCACGCCGACGACGGTGAAGAAGGCGATGCTTCCCCACGGGATCTCGCGCTTGGTCAGGACGTTGCGCTGCGCGCGGTTTCTGGCGCTTTTGGACATGGGGGTACCCCTCTGGGTGCTCTGTACGGGCATGGCTGATGGCGCGGAGAGGGCCGTTACGGCCGGTCCGTCACAGCCGGAGCACCTGGAGAGCGGCGAGGGATACGGGAGAGGGAGGCGTGGGCGTGGGGCCGCGCGGTGAGCGTCCGGCCCGGGGAAGGCGGAGGGCGCCCGCCAGGCGCGGCCGGGCGGCCAGGGCCAGCGTCAGCATGGTCAGTAGGACGGCCAGGCTGAGGCATGCCTCGGCGGGGCTCAGCGGCGGGGCGTCCACTGGGGTGGACGCGGCGATCGGGTCACCGTCGGCGTGGCCCGCCGGAAGATGGTGCACGGGGACGCTCAGCGAGTGGGCGGTGCAGACGCGAAGCGGCTGGGCATGGCCCAGGCCGTAGCTGAAGACGATCCCGGCCACGACGAAGAGCGCCACGAGCAGCCCTGCGAACCCGTGGCGGCGGCGCGCGGTCGTCCCGCCCAACCTCACACTCCTCCCTACGGCGGATACCAACGCCGTCGAGGCGCGGAGGGTTCCCGGATCCGATCATCAGTTCGGGGGAGGCGGAAAACCCTCCCCCCGGACCACGGCCCCGGCGCGGTTGTGGCCCAGGATGAACCCATGCGTCCAACCACGGCACCGCGGGGGTTGCCGCGGCCGGACCGGCGGCTGGTGGCGGCCGCCGCGGCACAGGTCGTCCTGATGGCGGTCCTGCTCGGCCTCTACGGCTATGGCCGCCACCTGGCCGACGGGAGGCCGGGGGAGGCGTTCGAGCACGCCCGCGAGCTGTGGGACCTGGAGCGGTCCCTGCGGCTCCCCGACGAGGCGGTCTTCCAGCGCGAGGCCCTGCGGTGGGACGGCTGGGCGCGCGCGGCCAACGAGTACTACGTCCGGGTGCACTTCCCCGCGACCGTCCTGTTCATGGCGTGGATCTGGATCTGGCGGCGGCACGCCTGGCCCCGGGTGCGCGCGGCGGTGCTCCTGTCGGCGGCGGTCTCCCTGGTCGTGCACTTCCTCTATCCGCTGGCCCCGCCCCGGATGCTCCCCGGGCACGGCTTCGTCGACCTGATGAACACCTACGGGCCCAGCGCCTACGCCACCGAGCCCGGCGAGGGCATGACCAACCAGTTCGCCGCCATGCCGTCCCTGCACGTCGGGTGGGCCCTCCTGGTCGCCTGGGGCGTGATCAGGTACGGCCGGGGGAGATGGCGGTACCTGGCGGTCCTGCACCCGGTGGCCACGATGCTGGTCGTCGTCCTGACCGCCAACCACTACTGGCTGGACGGCATCGCCGGCTCGGCCATCGTGATCGGCTGCCTGGCGGTCGCCGTCCGGCTGGAAGCGTCACAGGCCCGAGATAGTGTCGAAGAGTGACCATGGAGGGCCTCTTCGACGACCCGCGCGGCGGCGACGCCGCGCCGCCGCCCCCGGGCTCGCTCGACCCGTCGAGCCAGCCCCTGGCCGTGCGGATGCGCCCGCGCTCCCTCGACGAGGTCGTCGGGCAGGGCCACCTGCTGGGCCCCGGCACCCCCATCCGCCAGCTGGTCGACCGCGACGTCCCGATGTCGCTGGTGCTGTGGGGCCCGCCCGGCACCGGCAAGACCACGCTGGCCACCGTCGTCAGCCACGCCACCAGCCGCCGCTTCGTCGAGGTCTCGGCGGTCAGCGACGGCGTCAAGCGCGTCCGCGCCGAGATCGACCTGGCCCGCCGCGAGCTCGGCATGACCGGCCGCCAGACCGTCCTGTTCGTCGACGAGGTGCATCGCTTCAACAAGGCCCAGCAGGACGCCCTGCTCCCCGCCGTCGAGAACCGCTGGGTCTCGTTCATCGGCGCCACCACCGAGAACCCGTTCTTCTCGGTGATCAGCCCGCTGCTCTCCCGTTCCCTGCTGCTCACCCTCGAGCCGCTGGGCGAGGACGAGCTGCGCGAGGTCATCCGCCGCGCGATCGCCGACGAGCGGGGTCTCGGCGGCCGGGTCGAGCTCGACACCGCCGCCGAAGATCACCTGATCAGGCTCGCGGGCGGCGACGCCCGGCGCTCGCTCACCTACCTTGAGGCCGCCGCCCTGGTCGTCGGCGACGGCGAGCCGATCGACGTCGACGTCCTGGAGAAGGCCGTCGACCGGGCCGCCGTCCGCTACGACCGCGAGGGCGACCAGCACTACGACGTCATCAGCGCGTTCATCAAGAGCATCCGGGGCAGCGACGTCGACGCCGCCCTGCACTACCTGGCCCGCATGCTCGAAGCGGGCGAGGACGCCCGCTTCATCGCCCGGCGGCTGATCGTCCACGCCAGCGAGGACATCGGCATGGCCGACCCCACCGCGCTCCAGACCGCCACGGCCGCCGCCCAGGCCGTCGAGTTCGTCGGCCTCCCCGAGGCCCGCATCAACCTCGCCCAGGCCGTGATCCACCTGTCCCTGGCCCCCAAGTCCAACGCCGTCATCGTGGCCGTCAACGAGGCCGTCAGCGACGTCACCAAGGGCCTGGTCGGCCCCGTCCCCGGCCACCTGCGCGACGCCCACTACAAGGGCGCCGCCAAGGTCGGCCACGGCAAGGGCTACAAGTACGCCCACAACCACCCCGGCGGCGTCGTGAGCCAGCAGTACGCGCCCGACAACGTCCACGGCCGCGAGTACTACCGCCCCACCAAACACGGCGCCGAGAGCCGCTTCTCCGAAGTCCTGTCCCGCCTCCGCTCCGTCCTCCGCGGCACCCCGACCCCTCCCGCCGACCCACCCTGACCCACCCCCGCCAACGCGGTCGCCACCGCCCCACCCCACACCAACCGAGCACCAGGACCCCACCACGGCGATCACGCGACATCACGCCGTTCGCGGGGCGGGGTGGGTGCGGGTTGGGATTTCATGAACACGGCGTCCCGCATAAGGCGGCCTCGGGCGGATAGCCTTCGAGGGAGACCGCGGGCGCGTGGGCGCGTCCGATGGAGGGCGCAGGCCCCGCCGCGGCGGGCCGCGTTTCGTCCGAAAACCTCGCGCGGTGAGGACCGGTACCCACGGTAAGGTCTTTCGGGACCGGCTCCGGCCCGAGCCTAAACACAGTGAACGGAAACCCTGATGCTTACTGGTGGACAGCTAGCAGGCCTCATCGTGGCCGTGTTCTGGGCAGTGCTCGTAGCATTCCTCGCGCTGACGCTGCTCAAACTCGCCCGCCTTCTCGGCGAGGCCAGCAAGGTGGTCTCCGACATCGGCGACCAGGCGGGCCCGCTGCTGGAGGACATGACCCAGACGGTGCAGCGCGCCAACGAGCAGCTCGGGCGCACCGACGTGATCACCAAGCAGGTGGCCGGGGTCACCCAGAACGTCTCGGCGGTCACGACCGTGATGACCTCCGTGGTGGGCGGCCCGCTGGTGAAGGCCGCCGCCTTCTCCTACGGCGTGCGCAAGGCCCTGGGCAACCGCGAGGACGCCTCGCCCGCGCGGGCCGAGCTTCCGAAGGGGCGGCGATGAGGCGGCTCTTCTGGCTGTCGGTCGGTGCCGGGGCCGGCGTCTACGCCACGCACCGGGTCAAGCGGCGGGTCGAGCGGTTCGCCCGCACCTGGTCGCCCGAGGGCGTCGCCGCGCGAGCGGTGACGGCGGGCCACGGCGCCGGTGCGCGGCTGAGGCATTTCGCGCACGACGTGCGTACCGAGATGGAAGCCCGTGAAGTGGAGCTGCGGGAAGCCATCGAGATCGACCAAGCTCCACCCGAGCCCAGCGAGGTCCGGCGCCGCCGGGTCCTCAAGGCCCGGATCATCGACGACGACAAGGATGGCCACTGATCATGGAGTCGGCAGAGGTCGCGCGCCGTTTCCTCAACTTCTTCCACGAGCGCGGGCACACCGTGGTGCCCTCGGCCAGCCTGATCGCCGAGGACCCCACGCTGCTGCTCGTGCCCGCGGGAATGGTGCCCTTCAAGCCGTACTTCCTCGGCCAGCGCACCCCGCCATCGCCGCGGATGACCAGCGCCCAGAAGTGCGTCCGCACGCCCGACATCGAAGAGGTCGGCAAGACCACCAGGCACGCCACCTTCTTCCAGATGCTCGGCAACTTCTCCATCGGTGACTACTTCAAGGAGGGGGCCATCCCCCTGGCCTGGGAGCTGCTCACCAGGTCCGAGGCCGACGGCGGCTTCGGGTTCCCGGAGGAGAAGCTGTGGGCCACCGTCTACACCGATGACGACGAGGCCCAGGACATCTGGCACAAGCAGGTCGGCGTCCCGCTCGACCGCATCCAGCGCCGCGGGCTTGAGGACAACTACTGGCACATGGGCGTGCCGGGTCCGGGCGGGCCGTGCTCGGAGATCTACTACGACCGGGGCCCGGAGTACGGGCGCGAGGGCGGCCCGATCGCCGACGAGGACCGGTACCTGGAGGTCTGGAACCTGGTCTTCATGCAGTCGCAGCTGAGCGAGGTCCGGTCGAAGGTCGACTTCGACGTGCGGGGCGACCTGCCGTCCAAGAACATCGACACCGGCATGGGCTTGGAGCGCATGGCGGCGATCCTGCAGGGCGTCGACAACATCTACGAGACCGACACCCTCTGGAAGATCCTCGACCGCGCGGCCGAGCTGACCGGCACCAAGTACGGGCGCGACCACCGCTCGGACGTCTCGCTGCGCGTCATCGCCGACCACGTGCGCAGCGGCATGATGATGGTCGCCGACGGCATCCGTCCCGGCAACGAGGGCCGGGGCTACGTGCTGCGCCGCATCCTGCGCCGCTCCATCCGCAACCTGCGGCTGCTGGGCGGCGAGGAGGCCGGGCTCATGCACGAGCTGACCTCCGTCGCGATCTCCACGATGGGCGAGCAGTACGACGACCTGGTCCGCACCGCCGCCAACATCCACACGGTGATCGACGCGGAGGAGGAGTCCTTCCTGTCGACGCTCCGCACCGGCACCGCGATCTTCGACGCGGCGGTGGAGGAGACCAGGCGCTCCGGCCGTCCCCTGCTGGGCGGCGAGCAGGCGTTCAAGCTGCACGACACCTACGGCTTCCCGATCGACCTGACGCTGGAGATGGCGGGCGAGCAGGGGCTCCGGGTCGACGAGGACGGCTTCCGCCGCCTCATGTCCGAGCAGCGCGACCGCGCCAAGCAGGACGCCCGCGACAAGAAGACCGGCAACCTGGACGTCTCGGTCCTGGACGAGCTGCTCACCCGCTCCGGCGGCAAGGTCGACTTCATCGGCTACAACGACGTGCTGGGCGAGGCGCGGCTGGCGGGCCTGCTGGTCAACGGCGCCAACGTCCAGGCGGCGGGAGAGGGCACCGAGGTCGAGGTCGTCCTCGACCGCACCCCGTTCTACGCCGAGGGCGGCGGCCAGCTCGCCGACCACGGCGTCATCCGGCTCGGCAACGGCGCGGTCGTCGAGATCGACGACGTGCAGAGCCCGCTGGCGGGCCTGGTCGTGCATCGCGGCCGGGTGCGCAGCGGCGAGGCGCAGGTCGGCGACACCGCCCACGCCGAGATCGACGTGGAGCGGCGCCGGGCGATCTCGCGCTCGCACACCGCGACCCACATGGTCCACGCCGGGTTCCGCCGCGCGCTCGGCGAGTCCGCCGCGCAGGCGGGCTCGGAGAACTCGCCCGGCCGGTTCCGGTTCGACTTCACCGCCTCGGGCGCGGTCCCGCCCAGCGTGCTGCGCGACGTCGAGGACGAGGTCAACGAGGTCCTGGTCAACGACCTGGACGTGCGCGCCTTCCACACCTCGATCGACCAGGCCCGCGCGATGGGCGCGCTGGCCCTGTTCGGCGAGAAGTACGGCGACGAGGTCCGGGTCGTCGAGGTCGGCGACTACTCCCGCGAGCTGTGCGGCGGCACCCATGTCGCGCGCTCCGGCCAGCTCGGGCTGATCAAGGTGTTGGGCGAGTCGTCCATCGGCGCGGGCGTGCGCCGCGTCGAGGCCCTGGTCGGCATCGACGCCTTCCGCTTCCTGGCCAGGGAGAGCGTGCTGGTCGCGCAGCTGGCCGAGCAGATGAAGACGCGCAAGGAGGAGCTCCCCGAGCGGATCTCCGGCGTGGTCGCCCGCCTGCGCGAGGCCGAGAAGGACCTGGAGAAGCTCCGCTCGCAGCAGGTGCTGGCGATCGCGGGCGCGCTGGCCGACGGCGCGGCCGACGTCAACGGCGTCGCTTACGTGGGGCACCGCGCCCCCGACGGCACCGGCGCCGACGACCTGCGCAAGCTGGCGGTCGACGTGCGGGGCCGCCTCACCGCGCGTCCCGCCGTCGTCATGGTCGCGGGGGTCCCCAAGGACCGTCCGGTCGTCGTCATCGCCGTCACCGAGGGCGCGCGCGAGCGCGGCCTCAAGGCGGGCGGGCTGGTCGGCCTGGCCGCCAAGACGCTCGGCGGCGGAGGCGGCGGCAAGGACGACCTCGCCCAGGGCGGAGGTGCCGACGCCGCAGCGATCGGCGAGGCCCTCACCGCCGTCGAACGAGCAGTAGGGGCCGCGTGAGCACGGCCCGCGTGACGAGGGAGCCCGCGCGATGAGGCCCGGGGTTCGGCTCGGGATCGACGTGGGCGCGGTGCGCATCGGCGTCGCCCGCAGCGATCCCGGCGGGATCCTGGCCTCCCCTCTGGAGACGGTGAAGGCCGGGCGGGGCGACTACGACCGCATCGTCGCCCTGGCCGCCGAGCACGAGGCCGTCGAGGTCGTCGTCGGGCTGCCGACGTCGCTGTCGGGACGCGAGGGGGCCGCCGCGCAGGCGGCCCGCAGGTTCGCCGCGGCGTTGGCCGAGCGGCTTCCCGAAGGCACGGTTCGCCTGCAGGACGAGCGGCTGACGACGGTGACGGCGGAGAACGGGCTGCGCGCCGGCGGAGTCCACGGTCAGGCCCGGCGCAAGGTCGTGGATCAGGCCGCCGCGGCGGTCCTGCTCCAGGCGGCGCTGGACGGCGAACGGTTGACGGGACGCCCCTCAGGCGAGATCGTCCGGGGGAGCTCATGAGCGATCTGGATCTTTTCTCCGACCCGCACGGGGAGGGCCGCCCCCATCCCCGGCAGCACCCGCCCGGCCGCGGCCCGCAGCGACAGGCGCGCAAGCGGCAGCAGCGGCGGCGCGCGAACGGGCGTGCCGCCGGGCTGTTCGCGATGGCGTTCGTCGTCGCCGTCTTCGGCACCGGCGGGCTGTTCGGCTACGTATGGCTCGACAAGCGGATGAACCCGCCCGACTACAAGGGCGAAGGCTCGGGCAAGGTCACGGTGCAGGTGAAGGAGGGCGCGAGCGGCTCGGCCATCGCCTCCACCCTTCAGGAGCACGACGTGGTCAAGAGCGTCCGCGCGTTCATGAAGGTCTACAGCAAGGAGCCCAAGGCGACGAGCCTCCAGCCGGGCTTCTACCAGATGCGCAAGCAGATGTCGTCGAAGTCGGCGATGGCCCTGCTGCTCGACCCCAAGTCGCGCTCGGGCAACCAGCTCACCGTCACCGAGGGCAAGCGGGCCGACGAGGTGTTCCAGGAGCTGTCCAAGCGCACCGGCATCTCGGTGAAGAAGTTCCAGGCCGTGGCGGCCGACACCAAGGGGCTCGGCCTTCCCGACTACGCGCGGGGGCAGCTTGAGGGCTA
This sequence comes from Spirillospora sp. CA-294931, assembly GCF_050946795.1. Taxonomy (GTDB): domain Bacteria; phylum Actinomycetota; class Actinomycetes; order Streptosporangiales; family Streptosporangiaceae; genus Spirillospora. The sequence goes on along the minus strand of NZ_CP192006.1, from coordinate 5,152,533 downwards.
TCTGGCGCCGGGCCGGTACGACATCAACCCCAACTCCAGCCCCCGGCAGATCATCAAGCAGATGGTCGACCGGTTCAACCAGATGGCGACCCAGGTCGACCTGGTCGGCGAGGCCGAGCGGGTCAACCTCGACCCCGCCACTGTGATCACGTTCGCCTCGGTGATCCAGGCCGAGGGCGGCAAGCCTGAGGACTTCCCCAAGATCTCCCGGGTGTTCCTCAACCGGATCAAGATCAAGATGCCGCTGCAGTCCGACGCGACCGTCCTGTACGCGCTGAAGAAGCGCACGCTGGACGTCCGCCACCGCGACCTCCAGGTCAAGTCGCCGTACAACACCTACAAGGTGCAGGGCCTGCCGCCGGGCCCGATCGGCAACATGGGGCCCGAGACGATCCAGGCCGTGCTCAAGCCCGCCAAGGGCACCTGGCTGTACTTCGTGGCGACCGACCCGCACAAGCAGCTCACCGAATTCGCCACCACGTCGGCCGAGTTCGAGCGGCTGGTCGCCAAGTTCCGCGCGTGGCAAAAAGCGAACCCGGGGAACTGATGGGGCGCAGGGCCGCGGTCCTCGGCAAGCCGGTGTCGCACTCGCTGTCCCCGGTGCTGCACCGGGCGGCGTACGCGGCGATGGGCCTGACCGACTGGACCTACGACGCGTTCGAGTGCGACGAGACCGGCCTGTGGGGCCATCTCGAAGGCATGGACGAGGAGTGGGCGGGTCTCTCGCTGACGATGCCGCTCAAGCGCACCGCGCTGAAGCTGGTCGACACCGTGTCGGAGCTGGCGGTCGACGTCGGCGGGGCGAACACCATCGTGCTGCGCGAGGGGCGCCGCCACGGCGACAACACCGACGTCTACGGCATCGTGACGGCGCTGGCCGAGGCGGGCCTGGGCGAGCCGGAGTCCGCGCTGGTGCTGGGCGGCGGCGCCACCGCCGCCTCGGCGCTGGCGGCGCTGTCGCGGCTCGGGCTGACCAGCGCGGGCCTGGCGGTCAGGACCCCCGAGCGCGCCGCGGCCACCGCGGCGGTGGGGGAGCGGTTCGGCCTGGACGTGCGGGTCGGCTCGCTCGACCTGCTGCCGGGCCGGCTGGCGGAGAAGCTGGTCATCTCCACGCTGCCCGGACGCGCGGGCGACGCCTACGCCGAGGTGGTGGCGGCCTCCGGCGCCGACCTGTTCGACGTCGTCTACGCGCCCTGGCCGACCGCGCTCGCGCTGGCCGTCCAGGACGCGGGCGGCCGGGTGGTCGGCGGCTTCGAGATGCTGCTGCACCAGGCGGTGCGCCAGGTCGCCCTGATGACGGGACGCGACGACGTGCCGGTCGAGGCCATGCGCGCCGCCGGGGCGGCCGAGCTGGCCCGCCGGGCCGCCGAGGCCCAGATCATCCCCTGAGCGCCCTCAGCGGACGCCCGGGGGATCGGCGGGACGGCGGCGCCGCACGGCCTCCGTCCAGGTCGTCAGCACGATCGGCAGGATGACGCTGAGCCAGAACTCGCGCCAGGTCCACACCTTGCCCAGGACGCCGCCGAGGCTGGCGGCGGCGACCAGCCCGAGCACCAGCACCGTCCAGTGCCGTCTGAACTGGCCCGCGACATCGAAACGGGGACGGCGGGGCAGCAGCTCGGGAAGGTCGAGGTCTCTGGCGTGCGCGCGCTGCACGAGCATCGCGTCCGGGAGCAGGTACATGACGTCCTTGGGCTGGGTCACCAGCAGGTTCCTGATCGCCAGGATCGCCTCGACGCGCCACCACAGCGTCCAGAGCGACGTGCGCCCGCTTCCCGGGTAGCCGTTCAGCACCGGCCCGGTGACCTCGCCGCGCACGAGCGTGCGGACGGCGCGGGCGACGAGCGGGCCGGGGGCGCCGCGCGGGTCGTGCAGCAGCGCCTCCAGCGCGATGGGCAGCCCGTAGTGCCACAGCGCCAGCCGCCACACCGGCTTGGAGCCGGTGCCGTGCGGCGAGACGTCGTAGGTCTCGATCCAGGTGTGCTCGTCGTCGGGATCCAGGTTCTCGCGCAGCCAGTCGTAGGCGGCCAGCAGCCGCTCGTCGCGCTGCCCGGGCCGCGCCTCGGCCAGCGTGACCAGGGCGAACGCGGTGTGCGTCACGGTCGGTCCGGCGCTGGAGGTCGGCCCCCACGCCGGACGGTGCCCCGTCCGGTCGGCCATCAGCCACTCCACGCCGCGCTCGACGGCCGGATGGTAGGGGTTGAGCTGACTCAGAGCGCGCACGGCCAGGCACGTCAGCCAGACCCGCGACGGGCAGTCGCGCAGCGAGCCCCAGCCGCCGTCGGGGTTCTGGTTGCGCACCAGCCACTCGTAGGCGCGGCGGACGTCGGGCGCGTCGTCGCGCAGGTGGCAGCGTCCGCGCGCGAGGAACCGCGCGATCCACGCCGTGGCCTCCACGACCGGCATGCCGAGGCTGGTCTGCGTGGCCCAGCCGCCGTCGCGCAGCGGATCGCCGGAGGACGTCTGCCGCGCGGTCAGGAAGGCCAGCGCCTGGTCGAAGTACTCGAACTGCCGTCCGGCCTCGGCGAAGGCCAGCAGGCCGAGCGCGGTCGCGGTCGGACCGGGCTCGGACCTGGTCAGGTCGTGGTACCAGCCGCCGCCGGTGCTCGGGCCGGTGGTGTAGGTCTCGTGCAGGACGTCGAACGACTCGCTCAGCCGCGCTTCGAGCACGGCGGTGTCGATGGTGGGGGTCACGGGGGCGCGGGGCGCCGGGGTGTTGGGGCGATGGTTCACTCTTTTCCCGCCTTCTAACACCTATGTGCCCGTTCAGTCATGTTCTTTACCCCCTGTGTTCCGGGGCTCTATCCACCGCCGTACAGATCGGCGCGGCTGTGCGGGCACCCCCCAGGTAAGGGTTCCCTCCCGGCGGGTGACCGGGAGGTCCGCCGTCCCCGTGGGAGGTGCCGATGTCGGAGCAGATGGTGCGAGAGGACGTGATGCCGGACTGCGTGCTGTGTCCGCCATTGCGGTTCCGGTTCAACGCGATGGCGGGCCTGCCGGGGGAGCCGACGGTGCTGGCGGCCGACGGCGACTTCTTCCTCATGCCGGACCTCGCGCCGCTCGTCGAGGGGCACGTGCTGCTGGTGACCGCGCGGCACAGCCAGTGCGCGGGGGCGTTCGACGGCCGCCTGTGGCGGCGCGCGTGGGCCTGGCGCGACCGGGTCGCGCGGATGTACCGCGCGGCTTACGGGAGCCCCGACCTGATCATGCTGGAGCACGGGCCCGGGACGTCCCAGGGCGGCGGCGCGTGCATCGACCACGCCCACTGGCACCTGCTGCCCATCACCGCCGGTGTGCGCGCGGTGCTGGAGGAGCGCGGGCTGCGGGGCGTCCCGGCGACGCTGGACGCCCTGCGCGCGCGCATACGGGACGGCCGCTCCTACCTCCTCGTCGAAGAGGAGGGCGTCCCCATGGTGTATCCCGGGGACGGCGTGCCGAGCCAGTTCCTCCGCTGGGCCGTGTCCGTCGCGCTGGGGCATGAGCCCGGCGTCCCGTGGCGGTGGCAGGAGACGTTCGGCCTGCCCGGCAGCCGCGCCCGGTTCATGCGCACGCTGCTGGCCCTGCGCCAGGGTCAGGCCGACGGCCGGGTCGACAGCCACCAGTAGAGCTCGCCGCAGGCCAGCCGGTCGCCGAACCCGGTGCGCTCGACTCCGGGCTCGTAGCCGGTCGGGTACTCCAGCAGGAACCGCTCGCGCAGGTGCGCGACCACGTGCTCCAGCGACGTCCCGCCGTACCGCAGCAGCCACAGCGGACGCGCCGACACCACCCGGTCGAGCGTGGGCAGCAGCTCGCGCACCCCGGCCGTGTCGTCCGGCGCGGGACGGTCCAGGAGGCGGGCCAGTGTCGGGGCCTCGGAGATGACCACGTCGGCCAGCTCCAGGATCGGCAGCACCTCGGCCGCGGTCAGCCGCTGGTCGACGTCGTGCGGGACGAGGTCGAAGGCGACCAGCGTCCCGTTCTCGCGCGCCATCGAGATCGCCGCCCGCACCGCGGCGCGCGAGACCGGCGACAGCAGCGCGTACCCGTCGGCGAACAGGACGTCGGCCCGCCGGATCTCGCGCGCCGCGCGGCGCACGTCGGGCTCGCCCAGCCGCCGGTCCGGCGCGTGCTCCTCGGCGACCAGCAGGCGCACGCCCGCGGGGCCGTCCTCGTCTCCCCGGTCGCGCAGCATGACCGTGATGCCGTTGGCGGCGCCCGGCTCGACGCCGAGCAGGTCGCGCACGCCCATCCGGCGCAGCTCCCGGCGGACCACCGGGGTGAAGTCGTCGTCGCCGATCCTGCCCAGGACCGCGACCCGGCGGAAGTAGCCGGTCGCGCGCCGCGCCAGGTTGACCGCCGTCCCGGCGACCAGGGCCCGCGCCGGGGCGTAGGTGAGGCGATCGGAGGTCAGCTCGGTGAACCGGACGCCCGGCAGCGGCGCGCGCACCTCGATCCGGACGTCGCCCATCACCACCAGGCGGAAGCGCCGCCGCTCGGCGCCGTCCAGACCGGGCCACAGCACCGGCGGGCGGACCGGCGCTCTGGCGGTGCTCATGGCGCGCGGCTCACCCCGCCGTCGGGTGCATGCGCAGGAAGGCCCGCATGACCGGGCGCAGGCTCGGGATGAGGTCGAAGGAGGCGGCCCGCTCCAGCGGGACCCACGTCGGATCGGTCAGATGGTCGGTCGGCGTCTGGTACTCCACGCTCAGCTCGCGGGTGACCGGACGGCACAGCCGCGCGGTCGCCACCACCCTGATCTGGTGACCGGCGCCCGCGGCCCGGTCGGGCATGAACCACTGCCACTGGTGGAACGGCGGACCCGGGTCGATCTTGAGGCCGACCTCCTCCCAGACCTCGCGCCGGATGTGGTCGTCCAGGTCGAGGTCGTCGGCCACCTCGAGGCGCCCGCCCGGGACTTCCCAGCGGCCCGGGTGGTGGGGGTCGGACGCGGCCTTGCGCACCAGGAGCAGGCGGCCCGCGTCGAGGATGAACGCCTTCTGCGCGAACTCCAGCCTGATCCGCGGCGAGCGCGGAGGGGTAACGGTCGACGTGCCGGTTCTGAAAACGGGCATCGCGGGGAATCTTTCCGTGCCACCGACCCCGGCGGTCCGTGCTGGAACCACCGTAGCAAGCCCCGCCGCGGCCACCGAGACCCCGGCGGGGACATCACCCTCACCTTTCAGGACGCCGGGACGGCCGTCCCCTTCCGCGTCCGGGCGACGGTCGCGGCGGCGGTCAGGGCGAACACCGCGGTCGGCGCCAGCAGCTGGATCGCCATCGGAACCAGGAAGAATGGGTCCCACAGCAGGAAGGTTCTGGGTGCGAGGAAGGGCTGGGGGAACCCGACGCTGATGAGCCCGGGGACGGCGAGCAGCAGCGCGGCCCTTCGCGCGGTCGGGTGGCCCATGGCGCGCCCGGCCCAGAACGCCGGGATCGAGACGGCGACCGTCGGCTGCAGGGTGAGCAGCACGGGCAGCAGGGCCATCGACAGCCAGAAGCGGAGGAGACGCGGGCGTCCGGCCAGCGCGCGGCCACGGTCGAGGGCGCCGGGGAACGACACCGCGACCGCGCACACCGCGGGCAGGACGACGATCATCGCGGCGGTGAGCACGGGCTGCATGATGAAGTAGGAGTGGGGATAGAACAGCAGGTAGAGCTGCGTGGCGACGGTGAGTGCCAGGGCGGACCAGACGGCGGCGACGGCCTTCTTCCCTCTCCCGAACCAGGCCGCCGCCACGATGACCGAGCCCGCCCCGGCGAGGAGAACACTGTCGGGCCGGTCGTAGGAGGCCAGCGGCGACAGTCCCACCAGGAAGATCGGCAGCCACGCGGCGATCATGGCGGCCGAGAGCACGGCGACCAGGGCGACGGCGTCTCCCCAGCCCCCGCGTGCGCGGCGGAGGTGGAGCCGGACGGCGCCGCGCATCAAGTCGGCGGTCTCGCGGGGCGACGGGCGCTCGCGGCCGGGCCCGGCCGCGGTGAGCAGGACGCCGACCATCTCGTCCTCGTGGTCGCGCCGGTGGTCGGCCGGGTACCAGCGCACGAGCCGCCGATAGCGGTCTTCAAGGCTGCTCAAGGAAGGTCCTCTCGGAGAGTCAGGCGGGGGGAGGCGAAGCCGGGACGGGTGCGGAGGCGGCGCGCGGCGGCGTCGGCGCGGGCGCGGATGCGCTCGACCTCGGTGGCCAGGCGCTCGGCGCCGTGCGCGGTGAGGGTGTAGTAGCGGCGCAGCCGCCCCTCCACGACCTCCTCGCGGTCGGTCGCGATGAGCCCGTCGCCCTGGAGCCGGTCGAGCGCCGCGTAGAGGGTGCCCGCGCGCAGGCGCACGCGGCCGCCGGAGATCTGCTCGACCTCGGTGATGATCCCGTAGCCGTGCCTGGCCTCGTCGGCGAGCGCGGTGAGGATCAGGAAGGTCGGTTCCTGCATCGGCTTGCTCATGAGGTCTTTATATACCGATGATCTATACATTGCCACCGGCGCCCGGAACATTGACCTTCGGGTGGGGCTGCTATTGATCTTGAGGCGCCATGATCGGTACAGGACGTTCTCGGAGGGAGGGCCCATGTGGATTCCCGTGCCGCGCCGCAGGCCCGGCCAGGCGCCCGACGTCGCGCGCCTCCCGGTGGGCGCCGACGAGCTGGCCGGAGGGCTGATCGCGCAGACCTGCCGCGAGCCCGGCCTGCCGGTCGCCTGCCACGACCTGGCCGAGACCGGGGGAGCGCGCCTGCGCGTCCGGGACGAGCCGTCCCTCGAAGGCCGGACCTTCGCCGAGGCCCTGCACGCCTCGCCCACCGCGTCGGTGATCGGCCTGGCTCCCGGAGACGGCGACGCCGTCCTGCGTCCCCGGATGAACACCGTCCTCGGACGCGACGACGCCCTGGTGGCGCTCCTGCCCGACGGCGGCGGCTTCGGGCCCGGCGGCTGGACGGGCGAGATCGTCGAGGAGGCCGTCCAGCCGCTTCCGGCGGGTTCGCGGCGCCCGTCCCGCACCCTCATGCTCGGCTGGAACCTGCGCGCCCCCGCCGTGGTCCGCTGGCTTGACGCGCACGTCGTCCCGGGGTCGCGGCTGGACGTGGTCGCCGGGGCCGAGTCGGACCTGAGCCTGGTCACCGCGGGGCTCGAACGCCTGGACATGCGCTTCTCACTCGGCGACACCAGGGGCCTGACCTCCCTGGAGTCGATGGAACCCGCGACCTACGACGGCGTGATCGTCCTGTGCCACGGCGACCGCGACGGCGAGGGGACCCGCGCCACGCTGCGCCGCCTGCGCCGGATCCGCGCCGAGAGCGGCCGGACGTTCGCCATCGTGGGCGAGGTGCCCGGTGAGGCCGTCCCCGAGCGTCCGGGCGAGCGCGGCGCCGACGACTTCCTCGTCAGCGACGGGCTGCTGGGCGGCCTCCTCGGGCGCCTGGCGGCGAACCCGAACCTGGCCGGGCTCTTCGCGCCCTCGGGAACGGAACTGCACGTCAGGAAGGCCACCGGGTACGTCAGGCCCGGGATCGAGATCGACTTCCACACCGTGATCGAGGCCGCGCGGCGCCGCGGCGACGTCGCCATCGGCTACCGTGTCGGGGCGAGGGAGCCGCTGGCCCCCAACGCCGGGGTCGTGGTCAATCCCGACAAGTCGCAGCCGCTGACGTTCGCGGCGGGCGACGGCCTGATCGTCCTGACCGGCGGGCGCCGGGCGCGGCGTCTGCGCAAGGGCTGAACAGGTGATAGTCTTTAGAGCTGACCGGCCTTGTGCGATCGAGCCATGCGGCTCGCCGCGCCGGGCGCTCAAGCGGAGGCCACCTCCCACCTGACCGGCTCGCAGCCGGTGGGTCTCGGTCCGGCGGACGGGCGTCCTGACGCTCGTGCCGCCGGTGTCCTCGGCGTCGATGACGCCGGGCGACCGAAGGTGGCCCCGCATGCGAGTCGTGCGGGGCTTTTCGCGTGAAAGGCCCGGGGTACGACCGGTCAGAGACTTGAGTAACGGCCCGCCCATAGGAGGTCCCATCAGCGCCGAACCGCGTATCAACGACCGCATTCGCGTGCCCGAGGTCCGGCTCGTCGGCCCGAACGGCGAACAGGTGGGCATCGTGCCCATCGCCAAGGCTCTTGAGCTCGCGCGTGAGTCGGACCTGGACCTGGTCGAGGTCGCGCCCACCGCGCGCCCGCCCGTCGCGAAGCTCATGGACTACGGCAAGTTCAAGTACGAGTCCGCGATGAAGGCGCGTGAGGCGCGGAAGAACCAGGCGCACACGGTCATCAAGGAGATCAAGCTCCGGCCGAAGATCGACCCGCACGACTACGAGACCAAGAAGGGTCACGTGGTGCGGTTCCTCAAGGCCGGCGACAAGGTCAAGGTCACGATCATGTTCCGCGGTCGTGAGCAGTCCCGCCCCGAGCTGGGCTTCCGGCTGCTGCAGCGGCTCGCCGACGACGTCGAGGACCTCGGCTTCGTCGAGTCGCGGCCCAAGCAGGACGGCCGGAATATGATCATGGTGATCGGTCCGCACAAGAAGAAGGCGGAGGCCAAGGCCGAGCGCGCGGCAGCCGCCCGCTCGCAGGAGTCCGGCCCCGACACCGCCTGACGGACCGGGTCGGCGGGGCGGCCGTCACGACCGCCCCGGCCGAAACCCTGCCCCGGCAGGGTTGAGACGCACGTACATTGATGAGCCTGACCAGGCGCGTCCCGCGAACGCGTGTGATGCGTCCGATCAGGCGCGCCCCCCTGCGCGGGGGCACGACGACGAGGGAGACGACGGCGCCATGCCGAAGACCAAGACCCACAGCGGGGCCAAGAAGCGCTTCAAGCTGACCGGCTCCGGCAAGGTGATGCGCCGCCGCGCCAACAAGAACCACCTTCTTGAGCACAAGCCCACCAAGCGCACCCGCCGCCTGGACGGCCCGGCCGTCGTGCACCCCGCCGACGCCAAGAACATCAAGAAGCTGCTGCGCAAGTAAGTAGCCCTCAGACCAGCAGTCCGTACGACCGGCCGAGGCCCGAGGCCCCGGCCCCCACGAAGGAGTTCGAAACGTGGCACGCGTGAAGCGGGCGGTCAATTCCGCCAAGAAGCGTCGGGTCGTCCTGGAGCGGTCGAGCGGCTACCGCGGCCAGAGGTCGCGCCTGTACCGCAAGGCCAAGGAGCAGCAGCTCCACTCCATGACCTACGCGTTCCGTGACCGCAAGGACCGCAAGGGCCAGTTCCGCCGCCTGTGGATCCAGCGGATCAACGCCGCGGCCCGCGCCAACGGCATGACCTACAACCGGTTCATCCAGGGCCTCAAGGCCGCCGAGGTCGAGGTCGACCGTCGCATGCTGGCAGAGCTGGCCGTCAACGACGCCCCCGCCTTCGCCGCCCTGGTGGCCGTGGCCAAGGACGCCCTGCCCGCCGAGGGCAGTGAGGCGGCCTGAGAACGGTCACGGCGGCAGCGGACGGAAGCGCGTATGGCGGGCCTTGAGCTGACCTCGCTCCGATCACCTCGGGTGAAGGCGGCTCGGCGGCTCGCCAAGCGCGCGTTCCGCCGCCGCGAGCGGCTGTTCCTCGCCGAAGGCCCGCAGGCGGTGCGGGAGGCCCTGGAGGTCCCGGGCCGCCTCACCGAGCTGTTCGCCACGGCCGAGGCCGAGTCCCGCCACCCGGAGCTGGTGACCGCCGCCGACCGGGCGGGCGTCCCGGTCCTGCGCGTCAGCGGCGAGGTGATGGCCGACCTGGCGCAGACCGTCACCCCCCAGGGGCTGCTGGCGGTCTGCTCGCTGATCGACGTCCCCCTGGCCGAGGCGCTCGCGCCCGGCACCCGGCTGGTGACGGTCCTGGCGCACGTCCGCGACCCCGGCAACGCCGGGACGGTCCTGCGCACGGCCGACGCGGCCGGGTCCGACGCGGTGGTGTTCACCGACGCCTCGGTCGACCCGTACAACGGCAAGTGCGTCCGGGCCTCGGCGGGCAGCCTGTTCCACCTCCCGGTCGTGACCGGCCCGAGGTTCGACGAGCTGGTCCCCGAGCTGAAGGCGTCCGGCCTGACGGTCCTGGCGGCCGACGGCGCGGGCGAGCGGACCCTCGACCACGCCATCGACGGCGGGCTGCTGGCCCGTCCCACCGCGTGGGTCTTCGGCAACGAGGCATGGGGCCTGCCCGACGAGATCCTCCGGCAGGTCGACGAGGTCGTGCGCGTCCCGATCCACGGCCGCGCCGAGAGCCTGAACCTGGCCACCGCGGCGGCCGTATGTCTCTACGCCTCCGCCCGGGCGTTGTCGATCTAATTCTGGCCCGCTTCGCGATCTCGCCGGGGAGGCTTCGCCTTCGGCTTGCTTCCCGCTCATTAACGCAATCGTGCGGGCCAGGCTCGGCGCGAGGTGGCTTCGGCCGGGAGATGTACGGCCTAGGCCGTGAGATGTATGAGTTTGACTGAAGAGATGGCGGTGGCTCTTCCGGTTTGTTACCGGGGTGGCCGCTAATGGTCGTCGGTGGCGGCCTTTCTTGATTCTTGACCTGGGAAGATGGTGCCTGTCGGAAGCCGTCCGATGGCGTCGGCGCCGGGACGGGCTCGTTCGCAGGTAGGAGCGAGATACCAGCCGGGCGATGGATTCGCGCATCCATGAGGGGTGCCTACCGTGGTGTCAGAAACGGCGATGACGCCGTTCAGAGTTGGGGGCTTTTCGATGATGACCGACGACGACCGGACGTTCCGGAGACCGGGAAGGCGGAGCCTTGAGATCCGCTGCCGGTCCGGCGCGCTCCGGCCCGCCGAGGGAAGGGAGGCCCCCGGCGTGCTCCCCGAGCTGGAGATCACCGTCGGCGCCGCCCACGGCGAGACGGTCGTCGTGACCCTCGCGGGCGAGATCGACCTGCGCTCGGCCGACGCCCTGCGCGACCGGCTGGTCGAGCTGCACGGGTCGGGATTCCGCCGGCTGGTCGTCGACTTCGGCGAGGTCCTGTTCTGCGACGCCAGCGGGCTGGGCGCCCTGGTCGCGGTGCACAACCGCATCTCCGAGCGCGGCGGCGAGATCCGGCTGGCCCGCGTCCGCGCCGCCCAGCGCCGCCTGCTGCGCATCACGCGCCTGCACCGCCTGTTCGCCCTCTACGGCACCGTCGAGGACGCCGTCGCCGAGGAAGACTCCTCGGCGACCTTCCCGCGCGGCTGACGCCGCTGACACGCTCTCCGCGCCGTCGCAGGTCACGGGCCCGCACCCCCTCCCGCGGGCCACACCTGCCTTGCCGCGGGGGGTTTCCCGGGTCCCGCGGGGTGACCGAATCCGGATAGAGTCATCTCTCGACAGGGCCGCGTTCCGACCGGTGTTCTGGAGGCCGTTGTGGGTGGAGAGCACTCCCCGCACGTGCCCGAACGCGTGCCGTCCGACGACGACCCCGCCGATGATCTGCCCGACGGTCTCCTGGTGGCCGACCGCGACGGGCGCGTCGTGGTGTTCAACTCCGCCGCCCGGCGCATGACCGGCATCGCCGCCTCCGCCGCGCTCGGCCGCGACTTCAGGGACGTCCTGCCCCTGCACGACGCCGAGGGCCGCGACTGGTGGAAGTGCCTGTCGCCCTACGAGGGCCTGACCATCCGCACCCGTCACCCCGAACGCTCCCTCTTCCTCGCCGACGGCCACGAGCTGCTGGTGACCGCGGGCTACCGCCGCGACGCCGAGGGCCGCGTCGAGCGCTTCAGCGTCTGCCTGCGCGACGCCGCCCACCGCGCCCGCCAGGAGCGCGACCGCGCCGACCTGGTCTCCACCGTCGCGCACGAGCTGCGCTCGCCGCTGACCAGCGTCAAGGGCTTCACCGCCACGCTGCTGGCCAAGTGGACCCGCTTCAACGACGACCAGAAGCGGGTCATGCTGGAGACGGTCAACGCCGACGCCGACCGCGTCACCCGGCTGATCACCGAGCTGCTCGACGTCTCGCGCATCGAGGCGGGACGGCTGGAGATGCACCGCCAGGTCGTCGATCTGGCGGGGGAGGCCCGCAAGGTCATCGCGGGACGCGTCGCCGCGGGCGACCCCGAAGACCGCTTCCGCTTCGAGGCGCGCGGCGAGCTGCCCGAGATGTGGCTCGACCCCGACAAGGTCGACCAGATCCTGGGCAACCTCGTCGAAAACGCCGTGCGGCACGGCGCCGGCACTGTCACCATTGTGGTGGAGCCGGACGCGCACAAGGAGGGAGCCGCCGTGACGGTGCGCGACGAGGGCGAGGGCATACCGCCCGAGGCCGCCCAGCGCGTCTTCCGGCAGTTCTGGCGCGGCCCCGGGGGCAACCGCAGGGGCGGTACCGGTCTCGGTCTCTACATCGTCAAGGGCCTGGTCGAGGCCCACGGCGGCGCCATCACCGTCCGGCGCGGCCCCGAGGGCGGCGCCGAGTTCCGATTTACCGTGCCCGCCGGCGCTCCGGACTACGCCTCCTGACCGTCGCGCGGGCCATCACCCCGGCACCCTCCCGCCGTCGGCGGCGCGCGCGGCCCGTTGTTTCGGGATCTTCCGCGCCCGCCCCATAGACTGCGGACGATCCACGACGACCGGAGTTGTCACCACCATGTCTGCACCCAATAAGCCCTATGACCCCGTCGAGGTGTCCGCGTTGCAGCCCGAAGAGCTCGACCGGGCCCGTGACGAGGCCCTCGCGGCCATCGCCGCGGCGTCCGGACTGGACGAGCTGAAGCAGGTCCGCCTGGCCCACGCCGGCGACCGTTCCGCGCTCGCCCTGGCCAACCGCGAGATCGGCGCGCTGCCCCCGGCGGCCCGCGCCGAGGCCGGCAAGCGCATCGGCGCCGCGCGCGGCGCGGTCTCCCAGGCGCTCAAGACCCGCCAGGCCGAGCTGGAAGAGGAACGCGACCAGCGCGTCCTGGTCGAGGAGACCGTCGACGTCACGCTGCCGTGGGACCGCGCGCCGCGCGGCGCCCGGCACCCGCTGACCACGATCCAGGAGCGCATGGCCGACGTCTTCGTCTCCATGGGCTTCGAGGTGGCCGAGGGCCCCGAGGTCGAGGCCGAGTGGTTCAATTTCGACGCGCTCAACTTCACGCCCGACCACCCGGCCCGCACCATGCAGGACACCTTCTTCGTCGAGTCGGAGGAGACGGGCCTGGTGATGCGCACGCACACCTCGCCGGTGCAGATCCGCTCGCTGCTGACCCGCGAGCTTCCGGTGTACGTCGTGGTGCCCGGCAAGACCTACCGCACCGACGAGCTGGACGCCACGCACAGCCCGGTCTTCCACCAGCTGGAGGGCCTGGCGGTCGACGAGGGCCTGACGATGGCCGACCTGCGCGGCGGCATCGAGGCCTTCGTGAACGGCATGTTCGGCGAGGGCCTGCACACGCGGATGCGCCCGTCCTACTTCCCGTTCACCGAGCCGTCGGCCGAGGTCGACATGCAGTGCTTCGTGTGCCGGGGCACCTCGGTCGAGCGCGGCACGCCGCACTGCCGCACCTGCGGCTCGGAGGGCTGGATCGAGCTGGGCGGCTGCGGCATGGTCAACCCCCGGGTGCTGGTCGCCTGCGGCATCGACCCCGACCGCTACAGCGGCTGGGCGTTCGGGCTGGGCGTGGAGCGGACGCTGATGTTCCGCCACGGCGTCGAGGACATGCACGACATGGTGGAGGGCGACGTGCGCTTCACCCTTCCGTTCGGGATGGAGATCTGATGCGGGTCCCGCTCTCCTGGCTGCGGGAGTACGCCGAACTCCCCGCCGAGGTCACCGGCCGCGCCCTGGCGGCCAAGCTGATCGACGCCGGGCTGGAGGTCGAGACGGTCGAGCAGGCCGGCATCGACGTCGTCGGGCCACTGGTGATCGGCCGGGTGCTGGCCATCGAGGAGCTCACCGAGTTCAAGAAGCCGATCCGCTACTGCCAGGTCGACGTCGGCCAGGCCAACGGCACCGGCGAGCCGCAGAACATCATCTGCGGTGCCGCCAACTTCGCCGTCGGCGACCGCGTGGTGGTGATCCTGCCCGGCGGCGAGCTGCCCGGCGGCTTCAAGATCGGCGCCCGCAAGACCTACGGCCGGGTGTCGGAGGGCATGATCTGCTCGGTCACCGAGCTGGGCATCGGCGACGACCACAGCGGCATCCTGGTGCTGCCGTCCGACAGCCCGGTCGGCACGGACGCGATCGAGTGGCTCGGCCTGCGCGACGACGTCCTCGACATCGCCGTGACGCCCGACCGCGGCTACTGCCTGTCGATCCGCGGCGTGGCCCGCGAGGCCGCCACGGCCTACGGCGTCGCGTTCACCGACCCCGCCGACGTCGAGCTCCGGGACCACCGCAAGGAGGTCTATCCGGCGAGCATCGCCGACCCGGCGGCCTGCGACCGGTTCGTCCTGCGCGAGGTCCGCGGCTTCGACCCCGACGCGCACACGCCGATGTGGATGCAGGTGCGCCTGTTCCGCGCGGGGATGCGCCCGGTGTCGCTGGCCGTCGACGTCACCAACTACCTGATGCTGGAGCTCGGGCAGCCGCTGCACGCGTTCGACCGGAACAAGCTCACCGGCCCGATCGTCGTGCGCCGCGCCGCGCCCGGCGAGACCCTGGAGACCCTCGACCACGTCCGGCGCGCGCTGGACGCCGAGGACATCCTGATCACCGACGCGTCCGGGCCCATCTCGATGGCGGGCACGATGGGCGGCCTGGCCACCGAGATCGACGAGAAGTCGACCGACATGGTCATCGAGGCCGCGCACTTCGACGCCATCGGCACGGCCCGGATGAGCCGCCGCCACAAGCTGCACAGCGAGGCGTCCTACCGGTTCGAGCGCGGCGTCGACCGCGAGCTGCCGCTGTACGCCTCCTACCGCGCGGCGCGGATGCTCGCCGAGCTGGGCGGGGCGGAGATCGTCCCCGGTGTCACCCACGCCGACGCCGGCGCCCCGACCGTCGAGATCACCATGGCCGACGGGCACCCCGGCAAGGTCGCGGGCGTGGAGTACACCCCGGAGACGGTCGCCGAGCGGCTGCGGCAGGTCGGCTGCGCGGTCGCGGGGGAGGGGACGCTGACGGTGACGCCGCCGTCCTGGCGCCCCGACCTCACCGACCCCAACGACCTGGCCGAGGAGGTCATCCGGCTCGAGGGTTACGAGAAGATCCCGGTCAGGCCGCCGCGGCCGTCGACCGGCCGCGGGCTCACCGCACGGCAGCGCCTGCGCCGCCGCGTCGGCCGCGGCCTGGCGAGCAGCGGTCTGGTCGAGACGCTGACGTTCCCGTTCGCCGCCGAGAAGGACTGGGACGCGCTGCAGCTCCCGTCCGACGACGCGCGCCGCACGGCCCTGCGCCTGGCCAACCCGCTGTCGGAGGACGAGCCGCTGCTGCGCACCACGCTGCTGCCCGGCCTGCTCAAGGCGCTGGTCCGCAACGCGGGCCGCGGCTTCGGCGACGTGGGCCTCTACGAGATCGGCCAGGTCTTCCGTCCCCGCCCGGGCGCCCCGGCGGCGCCCCGGCTGGCGGTCGACCGGGGGCCGACCCCCGAGGAGATCGCCTCGGTCGACGCCGCGCTCCCCGACCAGCCGGTCCGCGTGGGCGTCGTCCTGGCGGGCGAGCGCGAGCGCTCCGGCTGGTGGGGCGGCGGCCGCCCGGCGACCTGGGCGGACGCCATCGAGGCCGCCCGGCTGGTCGCCCGCGAGGCGGGCGCCGAGCTGACGGTCACCGCCGACCGGCACGCCCCGTGGCACCCCGGCCGCTGCGCCGCCCTGCACCTGGGCGACGTCCTGGTCGGCCACGCCGGTGAGCTCCACCCGCGCACCATCAAGGCCTACGGCCTGCCCGACCGCACCTGCGCGATGGAGCTCGAACTCGACCGCCTGGGCGACCCCGGCTCCGTCCGTGCCCCGCACGTGTCGGGCTACCCCGTCGCCACCCAGGACGTCGCGCTCAGCGTCGACGCGTCCGTCCCGGCGACTGAGGTCGAGGCCGCCCTCCGCGACGGAGCGGGCGACCTGCTGGAGTCGATCCGCCTCTTCGACGTCTACATCGGCGAGCAGGTGGGCGAGGGCCGCAAGTCCCTGGCCTACGCCATGCGCCTGCGCGCACCCGACCGCACCCTCACCGCCGAGGAGGCCCGCGAGGCCCGCGAGGCCGCCGTCGCCACCGCCGTGGAAAGAACCGGAGCCCAACTCCGCTCCGCCTGACCGAACCCCACACGGCCCCCGCCCCCAAGGCGGGGGCCGTACCCATCCCCGTCCCACCCCCCAGACAGCCAGCAGTCGCCGAGCGCGCCCTGGACTTGGGCCGGGGTGCCCCGGAGCCGAGTGGCGTGCACCGGCTCGGCCTCGCGTGGTGCCGCTCCCGGCTGAGAAGGTGGTTAATGCTACTTGTGTTGCTGTAAGGGGTGGGCTAACGTAGGCGGGTCACATTGTCGCCCGGCTGGGGAGTCTGTTGAAGAACTGAGGTCGTTGACACCGCGCGGTAGCCCTTCGGGCGTGCGCACGTGACCTCAGTGAACCGGACTCGCGTTCCGCCGGGCTTTTTCATGCCCGCGGCACGTCGCGCGATCCGCGGTGTCTCCACGTGTCCCTGATCTTTATCGACGCGTCATGGAGGACCGCCCCATGTCATATTCCATTGTGATCACCGATGTCTCCTTCGGCTGGCCGGACGGCACGGCGGTGCTGGACGGGCTCGACGCCGCGTTCGGCTCCGGCAGCACCGGGCTGATAGGCGTGAACGGGTCCGGGAAGTCGACGCTGCTGCGGCTGATCGCCGGTGAGCTGCGCCCGGCGTCCGGGACCGTGACCGTGGCCGGCGAGGTCGGCTACCTGCCGCAGAACCTTCCCCTGGGCACGGCCAGGACCGTCTCGGACCTGCTGGGCATCACCCCGGCCCGCGAGGCGCTGCACGCGATCGAGCGGGGCGAGGCGACGGAGGAGAACTTCGCCGCCGTCGGCGACGACTGGGACGTCGAGGAGCGCGCCCGGGCCGAGCTCGACCGGCTCGGCCTGGACGGCGTGGAGCTCGACCGGACGGTCGGGACCCTGTCCGGCGGGGAGAGCGTGATGGTCGGCCTGGCGGCGCTTCTGGTCGCCCGGCCGGACGTCCTGCTGCTCGACGAGCCCACCAACAACCTCGACCTGGACGCCCGGCGGCGGCTCTACGACGCCGTCGCGTCCTTCCCGGGCGTTCTGGTGGTGGTCAGCCACGACCGCGCGCTGCTCGACCTGGTCGACGAGATCGCCGACCTGCGCGAGGGCGGCGTCCGGATGTTCGGCGGCAACCTGAGCGAGTACGAGCAGGCCCTCGCCGTCGAGCAGGAGGCCGCCGAGCGGACGGTCCGCGCCGCCGAGGCCGACATGAAGAAGCAGAAGCGCGAGCTGGCGGAGGCGCACGTCAAGCTGGCCCGCCGCGCCAGGTACGGCCAGAAGATGAACGACAGCAAGCGTGAACCCAAGATCGTGATGGGGGCGCGCAAGCGCCAGGCGGAGGTGTCGGCGGGCAAGCACCGCATCCTGCACGAGGAGCGGCTCGCCGACGCCAGGGAGCGGCTGGCCGAGGCCGAGGAGGCGCTCCGGGACGACGCCGAGATCCGCGTCGCCCTGCCCGCCACCGAGGTCCCGGCCGGGCGGACGGTGCTGACCGCGAGCGGGCTGGACGGCCCGCTGGAGCGGCTGATCATCAAGGGTCCCGAGCGGATCGCGCTGGTCGGCCCCAACGGCTCGGGCAAGACGACCCTGCTCCGCGCGCTCGTCGGGGAACGGGTCCCCGAAGGGATGGAGGTCAAGGCGGGGGTGGACGGCGTCCGCTACCTGCCGCAGCGCCTGGACGTCCTGGACGACTCGCTCAGCGTCATCGACAACGTGCGCGTCCACGCGCCGTCGGCGTCGGTGAACGTGGTGCGGGCCGGGCTGGCGCGGTTCCTGTTCCGCGGCGCCCGCGCCGAGCGTCCGGCCGGGACGCTGTCGGGCGGCGAGCGGTTCCGCGCCGTGCTGGCGGCGCTGATGCTGGCCGAGCCCGCCCCGCAGCTGCTGCTGCTGGACGAGCCGACCAACAACCTCGACCTGGCCAGCGCCCGGCAGCTCGGCCAGGCCCTGGAGTCCTACCGGGGCGCGCTCGTCGTGGTCAGCCACGACGTGCCGTTCCTGCGGACGCTGGGCATCACCCGCTGGCTGGGGATCGACCGGGAGGAGGGCCTGACCGAGATCGATCCGCTCTAGCCGACGCGCTGGAACCAGCGCAGGGTGTCGGGCACGCCGCGGAAGAGGGTGGTGAAGTGGTCGGTCCCGGGGCCGTAGTCGACCAGTGAGGGGGCGGCTCCGTGCGAGCGGAGCCGCTCCAGGCAGGAACGGGTGTTGGCGAAGGCGACCTGCTCGTCGCCCCTGGCCGCGTAGACGCGGACGGGGGCGCGGGGCGTCCAGTCGCAGGTGCCGTCCGCCGCGCGCAGTGCCTCCAGCATCGCCCCCGAGGGATGCCGGAGCCACCGCGCGAAGCGCGGGGTGAGCAGGTCGCCGAGCCGCCGCGGAAGCTCCCGGGCGATCTCCTCGAAGTCGTCGTGGTGGCCGTCGAAGAGCCGCTCGACCCGCCGGTCGTAGGGGGCCTGGAACGCCTCGGACGGCGAACCGTACAGGCGGAAGAGGCGGTTCCACGCGACGATCACGTAGGCCAGGTAGAACACCGAGTACTCGGGCTTCAGGTGGCCGTCCTCGTCGAACGACGCCGGGAGCTGGGCGTGCCGGATGTCGTAGGGGCCGCTGATCGGCGCGAGCGCGCCGAGGCGCAGCCGGGGGTCGGCGCCGCGCTGCAGCTCGCGGCCCAGTGCCATCGCCGCCTGGCCGCCCTGGGAGAATCCCGTCACCAGGACACGCTCGTCCAGCCGGCCGCGCGCGAGGGTGCGGGCGGCGCGCAGCAGGTCGAGGGAGGCCCCCGCCTCCGACGCCGCGTGCATGTAGGGATGGAAGCCCGGTCCGAGCCCCAGGCCCAGGTAGTCGGGCGCGACCCCGGCGAACCTGGCTCCGGCGTAGTAGATCGACACCACGCGCGACTGGCCTACGGGGTCGACGGAGCCCGCGATGTTCCGGGAGGCGTGCGTCCCGTGGGCGTAGCTGACCGCGCGCAGCCGTCCCGAGGTCCGGGGGAGCGACACGACGCCGCTCGCCGTCGTGGGACGGCCCCGCGGCGTGAGGGTCCGGTAGACGACCTGGTAGGTGTCCACGCCGTGGCGCGGACGGGGGGACGCGAAGTTCGGGTGGTCGGCCGCGAGGTACCGTTCGACCTGGACGGCCGACATGCGCGCGACCCGCTTCACCGACACGATCGAGCCCCGCCCGAGGGAGGTCTCGCCGGGGGCGGCGGCGACGGCCGCGGTGGACGATGTGAATGCGAGCCCGGTGGTGAGCAAGATGACACCGAGGGGTCCTGTTCTCATGGATCACCACGCTAGGCAGGGGTTTCGCGCTTCCCCAGGGGCCTGGACACCCGGTCGGGGGTGGACTTGGCGACACCCTCTCGTTGAATATTTTTCCATCGTCATGCATACTCTTCCCTGTTGCCTCGGAAGGGCTGTGGGACATGGGAATCAGGGCGGCGGTCGCCGGCGCCAGCGGGTACGCGGGCGGTGAGGTGCTGCGCATCCTCGCCGGCCACCCGGAGTTCGAGATCGGGACGCTGACGGCGGGCTCCAACGCGGGCAGCGAGCTCGGCGAGCACCAGCCGCACCTGCGATCGCTGGCCGGGCGCGTCCTGGCCGAGACGACCCCCGAGACCCTCGCGGGCCACGACGTGGTGTTCCTGGCCCTGCCGCACGGGCAGTCCGGGCCCCTCGCCGAACGGTTGGGCGAGGACGTGCTGGTCGTCGACTGCGGCGCCGACTTCCGGCTGGCCGACCCCGCCGACTGGGAGCGCTTCTACGGCTCGCCGCACGCCGGAACCTGGCCCTACGGCCTGCCCGAGCTTCCCGGCGCCCGCGAGCGGCTCCGCGAGACCCGCCGGATCGCCGTCCCCGGCTGCTACCCGACCGCCGTCACGCTGGCGCTGTTCCCCGCGTTCGCGGGCGGGCTGGTCGAACCCGACGTCGTCGTGGTGGCCGCGTCCGGCACCTCGGGCGCGGGCCGGGCCGCCAAGCCGCACCTGCTCGGCAGCGAGGTGATGGGCTCGGTCTCCGCATACGGGGTGGGCGGCGTCCACCGCCACACGCCCGAGATGATCCAGAACCTCACCGCGGTCGCGGGGGAGCCGGTCACGGTCTCCTTCACCCCGACGCTGGCCCCGATGAGCCGGGGCATCCTGGCCACCTGCACCGCCAAGGTCCGTCCCGGCGTCACCGGGCGGACGCTGCGCGACGCCTACACCCTCGCCTACGACGGCGAGCCGTTCGCCGGGCTGCTGCCCGAGGGCCGCTGGCCCGCCACCTCCATGACGTTCGGCGCCAACACCGCGCTCGTCCAGGTCGCCCACGACGAGGCCGCCGGACGGCTGGTGGCGGTCGCCGCCATCGACAACCTCGCCAAGGGCACGGCCGGGGGAGCGATCCAGAGCGCCAACCTCGCACTCGGCCTGCCCGAAGAACTCGGGCTCACCACGATCGGAGTGTCCCCTTGAGCGTCACCGCCCCCCAGGGTTTCCGCGCCGCCGGCGTCGTCGCCGGGCTCAAAGACAGCGGCGCCCGCGACGTGGCCCTGGTCGTCAACGACGGCCCGTCCCGGGCGGCGGCGGCGGTCTTCACGCGCAACCGCGTCAAGGCCGCCCCCGTCGTCTGGTCCGAGCAGGTCATCAGGGGCGGGCGCGTGCGCGCCACGGTGCTGAACTCCGGCGGGGCCAACGCCTGCACCGGCCCCGACGGCTTCCAGGACACCCACGCCACCGCCGAGAAGACCGCCGAGGTCCTCGGCGACTCGGCGGCCGAGATCATCGTCTGCTCCACCGGCCTGATCGGCGAGCGGCTCCCGATGGACCGCCTGCTGCCCGGCATCGAGGCGGCCGCCGCCGAGCTGTCGCGCGGCGACGGCGGCCTGGCCTCCGCCGACGCCATCCGCACCACCGACACCGTCGCCAAGATCGCCTTCCGGCCGGGCGACGGCTACATGATCGGCGGCATGGCCAAGGGCGCGGGGATGCTGGCGCCCTCGCTGGCCACGATGCTCTGCGTCATCACCACCGACGCCGACCTGCCCGCCGAGGTCCTGGACCGGGCGCTGCGCGCGGCCACCTCGGTCACCCTCGACCGGCTGGACGCCGACGGCTGCATGTCCACCAACGACACCGTCCTGCTGATGGCGTCGGGAGCGACCGGCACCGTTCCCGGCGAGCGGGAGTTCACCGCGCTGCTCACCGAGGTCGCCGCCGACCTGACCCGCCAGCTCCTGGTGGACGCCGAGGGCGCGTCCAAGGCCATCACGGTCGAGGTCGTCGGCGCCGCGAGCGAGGACGACGCCGTCACCGTCGGGCGCTCCATCGCCCGCAACAACCTGCTCAAGTGCGCCCTGCACGGCGAGGACCCCAACTGGGGCCGGGTCCTGTCGGCCGTCGGCACCACCGACGCCGTGTTCGAGCCCGGCAGCCTCAACGTCGCCATCAACGGCGTGTGGGTGTGCCGCAACGGCTCCTCCGGCGACGACCGCGACAAGGTCGACCTGCGCCCCCGCGACGTGACGATCACCGTCGACCTGTCGGCGGGCCCGCACAGCGCCACCGTCTGGACCACCGACCTCACGGCCGAGTACGTCCACGAGAACTCGGCGTACTCCACATGAGCAGGGCGCAGGCGATGGACAAGGCCGAGGTCCTGGTCAAGGCGCTGCCGTGGTTGGAACGTTTCCACGGCCGCACCGTCGTGATCAAGTACGGCGGCCACGCGATGACCGACGAGGCGCTGCGGCACTCCTTCGCCGAGGACGTGGTGTTCCTGCGCTACGCCGGGCTGCGGCCGGTCATCGTCCACGGCGGCGGCCCGCAGATCAACGCGGCGCTCGACCGGCACGGCATCGAGTCCACCTTCACCGCCGGGCTCCGCGTCACCACCCCCGAGGCCATGGACGTGGTGCGGATGGTGCTGACCGGCCAGGTCCAGCGCGAGGTCGTCGGGCTCATCAACCGGCACGGCGCCTTCGCGGTCGGCATGTCCGGCGAGGACGCCCACCTGTTCACCGCCGAGCGCAAGCGCGCGATGGTCGACGGCGAGCCCGTCGACATCGGCCAGGTCGGCGAGATCGTCGAGGTCCAGGTCGGGGCCGTGCGGGCCCTGCTGGACGACGGCCGCGTCCCGGTCGTCTCCAGCGTCGCGCGCGGCGACGACGGCGAGGTCTTCAACGTCAACGCCGACACCGCCGCCGCCGCGCTCGCGGTCGCGCTGGACGCCTCCAAGCTGGTCGTGCTCACCGACGTCGAGGGCCTGTACGCCGACTGGCCCGCCAGCGACGAGGTGATCGGCAGCCTGACCGCCGACGAGCTGGCCGCCATGCTGCCCGACCTGTCGGCCGGGATGATCCCGAAGATGGAGGCCTGCCTGGCGGCGGTGCGCGGCGGCGTCCCGAGGGCGCACGTCCTGGACGGACGCCTCCCGCATTCCCTGCTGCTGGAGATCTTCACCGACGAGGGCATCGGCACGATGATCCTCCCCACCCCCGCCGGACCTGCCGAGGAGAGCGCGTCATGAGCGTCGCGGACCTGAGGGCGCGGTACGAGGCCGCGTTCATGCCCAACTACGGCGTCCCCGCCCTGGCACTGGCCAGGGGCGAGGGCGCCCGCGTCTGGGACGCCGACGGCACGCCCTACCTCGACCTGATCGCCGGCATCGCGGTCAGCTCGCTCGGCCACGCCCACCCCGACCTCGTCAAGGCCGTCGCCGACCAGGTCATGGGCCTGGCCCACACCTCCAACCTGTTCGTCAACGAGCCCGAGGTGCTGCTGGCCGAGCGGCTGCGCGCGCTGCTCGGCGGCCAGGGCCGGGTCTTCCTGACCAACAGCGGCACCGAGGCCAACGAGTGCGCGCTCAAGCTCGCGATCAAGTACGCCGGGGCCGAGGGCCGCGGCTACCTCGTGGCCGCCGAGAACGGCTTCCACGGCCGCTCGATGGGCGCGCTGTCGCTGACGGGCAAGCACGCCATCCGCGAGCCCTTCGGCCCGTTCGGCATGGAGGTCCGGTTCGTCCCCTACGGCGACGCCGAGGCGCTGCGCGCGGCGGTCACCCACGACTGCGCGGCCGTCTTCCTGGAGCCGACACAGGGCGAGGCCGGGGTCGTCCCGCCCCCGGCCGGATACTTCACGGCCGTCCGCGAGATCTGCGACACCACCGGCGCCCTGTTCGTCGCCGACGAGATCCAGTCGGCCATCGGACGCACCGGCGTGTGGTTCGCCCACCAGCACGACAACGCGCGGCCCGACATCCTCACCCTGGCCAAGGGCCTGGGAGGCGGCCTCCCGATCGGCGCGTGCATCGGGTTCGGCCCCTACGGCGAGCTGTTCGCCAAGGGCGACCACGGCAGCACGTTCGGCGGGAACCCGATCGCCGCCACCGCCGCGCTCACCGTCCTGAACACCATCGAACGGGACGACCTGCTCGGCAACGCCACCCGGGTGGGCGAGACACTCGCCGAAGGCATCGCCGCCATCGACCACCCGCTCCTGGCGGGCGTGCGCGGCCGAGGCCTCTGGCTCGCCCTCGCGCTGACCGGCCCGGCCGCCGCCGCCGTCGAGGCCGCCGCCCGCGAGGCCGGGTTCCTGGTCAACGCCGTCCAGCCGGACGCGATCCGGATCGCCCCGCCGCTCGTCCTCACCCCCGAGCAGGCGCGCTCGTTCGTCGAGGCCCTGCCCGCGATCCTCGACACGGCCGCGCGGAAGGAACCCTGAGCCATGGTCCGGCACTTCCTGCGCGACGACGACCTCACCCCCGCCGAACAGGCCGAGGTGCTCGACCTCGCCGACGCGCTCAAGCGCGACCGGTTCGCCGCGCGGCCCCTGGAGGGCCCCCGCTCGGTCGCGGTCATGTTCGACAAGCCCTCCACCCGGACGCGGATCTCCTTCGCCGTCGGCATCGCCGAACTCGGCGGCCACGCCCTGGTCCTGGACGCCGGCACCAGCCAGCTCGGCCGCGGCGAGAGCATCGCCGACACCGCCCGGGTGCTCGAACGGCAGGTGAGCGCGATCGTCTGGCGGACCTCCGGCCAGGAACGCATCGAGGAGATGGCCGCGGGCACGACCGTCCCGGTCGTCAACGCCCTCACCGACGAGTTCCACCCCTGCCAGGTGCTGGCCGACCTCCAGGCCGTCCGGGAGGCCCGCGGCCGCCTGGCGGGCCTGACCCTCGCCTACTTCGGCGACGGCGCCAACAACATGGCCCACTCCTACCTGCTCGGCGGCGCCACCGCCGGGATGCACGTGCGCGTCGCCGCGCCCGCCACCCTCCCGCCGCACCCCGCGATCGTCGAGCGCGCGGCCGAGATCGCCGCCGCCACCGGCGGATCGGTCACCGTCACCGCCGACCCCGAGGGGGCCGCGTCCGGCGCCGACGTCCTGGCCACCGACACCTGGGTGTCGATGGGCCAGGAGGGCAAGGACATCGCGCTCTACGAGCCGTACTCTGTCGACGAGGCGCTGCTCGCCCTCGCCGCGCCCGACGCGGTCGTCCTGCACTGTCTGCCCGCCTACCGTGGCAAGGAGGTCGCCGCTGCCGTCCTGGACGGCCCCCAGAGCGTCGTCTGGGACGAGGCCGAGAACCGCCTCCACGCCCAGAAGGCCCTGCTGACCTGGCTCCTGGAGAAAACCGCATGACCACACCGGTGACCAAGGCCGCCCGCCTGGCGAAGGTCGTCGAGCTGCTCACCCGCCACGCCGTCCACTCGCAGGGCGAGCTGGCCCGGCTCCTGGCCGACGAGGGCGTCGAGGTCACCCAGGCCACGCTCTCGCGCGACCTGGTGGAGATCGGCGCCGTCCGGCTGCGCGCCGACGACGGCAGCTCGATCTACGCCGTCCCCGGCGAGGGCGGCGACCGCATCAGGCGCGTGCGCACCGGCGCCACCGAGACCTTCGCCGGACGGCTCTCCCGCCTGGCCGCCGAGCTTCTGGTCTCGGCCGAGGCATCCGCCAACCTGGTCATCGTCCGGACCCCGCCCGGCGCCGCCCAGTTCCTCGCCTCGGCCATCGACCACGCCGAATGGCCCACCATCCTGGGCACCGTCGCCGGCGACGACTCCATCCTGGTCATCTCCCGCGACCCCATGGGCGGCGAGGACGTCGCGCAGGCGCTGCTGCGCCTGACCAACGGCCGCGAGCGACGAGGCTAGGACCTCTACAGTTACGATCTGGCGACGTAACGACACGTCCGCCGAACCTGACGAGAAGAAGAGGCACTTCGTGACCAAGGCACCGACCCGTCTGTGGGGCGGCCGTTTCGAGGGCGGCCCGTCGGACGCGCTCGCGCGGCTCTCGGTGAGCGTCCAGTTCGACTGGCGCCTGGCCCCCTACGACCTGATGGGCTCGCGCGCGCACGCCCGCGTCCTCAACCGGGCGGGGCTGCTCACCGGCGACGAGCTCGACCGCATGCTCGGTGCCCTCGACGACCTGGAGGAGGCGTGCCGGTCGGGCGAGTTCCGCCCCGCCGTCGCCGACGAGGACGTCCACACGGCCCTGGAACGCGGCCTGCTGGAGCGCCTGGGCGCCCTCGGCGGCAAGCTGCGCGCGGGCCGCTCGCGCAACGACCAGGTCGCCACCGACCTGCGCCTCTACCTGCGCGACCACGTCCGCCAGATCGTCTCGCGCCTGGTCGAGCTGGAGACCGCCCTGATCGCCCAGGCCGAGCACAACCTCGGCGTGGCCGCCCCCGGCATGACCCACCTCCAGCACGCCCAGCCGGTGCTGTTCTCGCACCAGCTCCTGGCCCACGTCCAGCCCCTGGTGCGCGACGTCTCCCGCCTGCGCGACTGGGACAAGCGCGCGGCCGTCTCCCCGCTGGGCTCCGGCGCCCTGGCGGGCTCGTCCCTGCCCCTGGACCCCCAGGCCACCGCCGCCGAGCTCGGCTTCGACTCCGCCGCGCCCAACTCCATGGACGCCGTCGCCGACCGCGACTTCGTCGCCGAGTTCCTCTTCGCCGCCGCCATGATCGGCGTCCACCTCTCCCGCCTGGGCGAGGAGGTGTGCCTGTGGGCGTCCCAGGAGTTCCGCTGGATCGAGATGGACGACACCTACGCCACGGGTTCGTCGATCATGCCCCAGAAGAAGAACCCCGACGTCGCCGAGCTGGCCCGCGGCAAGGCCGGCCGCCTCATCGGCCACCTCGTCGGCCTCCTGACCACCCTCAAGGGCCTGCCGCTCACCTACAACCGCGACCTCCAGGAGGACAAGGAGGGCGCCTTCGACGCCGTCGAGACCCTCCTGCTCGTCCTGCCGGCCATGTCCGGCCTGATCGCCACCATGCGCATCAACACCGAACGCCTGGAGGCCTCGGCCCCCGACGGCTTCGCCCTGGCCACCGACCTGGCCGAGCTCCTGGTCCGCCGCGGCGTCGCCTTCCGCGACGCCCACGAGGTCGTCGGCCACCTCGTCGTCTGGTGCCAGGTCAACGACAAGGACTTCGACGACCTCACCGACGACGAGCTGGCCAAGGTCTCCCCGCACCTGACCCCGGACGTCCGCGAGGTCCTCAACGTCCAGGGCGCGCTGGCGTCCCGCAAGGCATACGGGGGCACGGCCCCCGAGCGCGTGGCCGAACAGATCGAGTCCCTGAGATCCCAGACCAACGACCACGCCACCTGGGCCCGCAACGGCGACGCCTGACCCGAGCCCCGTATGAGGGGCGCCGGGGAGCCCTGGCTGGACGCCGTGCTCGGCCGTTCGCCGCGGGCGCCGTCGATGACGGGCCCAGGCACGGGCGCCGTCTGTGTGACGGACGCCGGGGTGGTCGTACGATGTGCGATCGACGGGCCACAGGCGACGAGCACGGGGGGACCATGGGCGGGACGACGCTGTCGCGAGGGTTCTTCGACCGTCTGGTCGAAGCGGTCGCGCCGGCGCTGCTCGGGCACGTCCTGGTCCACGAGAGCCAGGACGGCCCCGTGGCGCTGCGGATCACCGAGGTGGAGGCGTACGCGGGGCCGCTCGACCCCGCGTCCCACGCCTATCGGGGCCGGACGGAACGCAACGCGGTCATGTTCGGCCCGCCCGGCCACTCGTACGTGTACTTCACCTACGGCATGCACTTCTGCATGAACCTGGTCTGCGGCCCGGACGGCACGGCCTCGGCGGTGCTGCTGCGGGCGGGCGAGGTCATCGAGGGCGAGGAGCTCGCGCGGGCGCGCAGGCCGCGCTCGTCCGTCCGCGACCTGGCGCGCGGCCCGGCCCGGCTCTGCCAGGCCCTGGGCATCGCCCGCGGCCAGTACGGGCTGGACGTCTGCGACGACGGCTCCCCGCTGCGCGTCCTGGAAGGGGAACAGGCCGACCCGTCCTCGATCCTCTCCGGCCCGAGAACCGGGGTGAACGGGGCCAAGGAGACTCCCTGGCGATTCTGGATCGACGGCGACCCCACCGTCTCCCCGTATCGCGCCCACGTGCCGCGCCGCCGTCCGGGCGCGGCGGCGGGCCGCTGAAAAGCGTTAACGTGATCGAAGGTCCATCGGGCACCCTGGTGGACGTCCCAGGCAAGCCGAGACGAGGAAAGCACGTGACCGACATCATCGACGATCTCGCATGGCGCGATCTGATCGCCCAGTCCACGGACCTGGGAGATCTGCGGGCGTTGCTCGCCGAGGGACCGGTCACGCTCTATTGCGGCTTCGACCCCACGGCCCCGTCGCTGCACCTGGGCAACCTGCTCCAGATCCTCGTCCTGCGCCGCTTCCAGCTCGCCGGGCACAAGCCGATCGGACTGGTCGGCGGCGCCACCGGCCTCATCGGCGACCCCAGCGGCAAGAGCGCCGAACGCGGCCTCAACTCCGAGGAAACCGTCGCGGCCTGGGTGGAGCGCATCCACGGCCAGGTGTCCAGGCTGCTGGAGTTCCACGACGGCCCCAACGGCGCGTTCATGGTCAGCAACCTCGACTGGACCGGCCCGATGTCGGCGATCGAGTTCCTGCGCGACGTCGGCAAGCACTTCCCGGTGAACCGGATGCTGGCCCGCGAGACGGTCAAGAGCCGCCTGGACACCACCGGCATGAGCTACACCGAGTTCAGCTACGTCCTGCTCCAGTCGATGGACTTCCTGGAGCTCTTCCGCAGGTACGGGTGCCGGTTGCAGACCGGCGGCAGCGACCAGTGGGGCAACCTCACCGCCGGTGTCGAGCTGATCCGCCGCGTCGAGAGCGGCACGGCGCACGCCCTGACCACGCCGCTGCTCACCAAGGCCGACGGCACCAAGTTCGGCAAGACCGCCGGAGGCGAGACCTACTGGCTCGACCCCGAACTGACCTCGCCGTACGCCTTCTACCAGTTCTGGTTCAACGCCGACGACCGCGACGTGGAGAAGTACCTCAAGGTCTTCAGCTTCCGCTCCCGGGAGGAGATCGAGGACCTGGTGAAGCAGGGCGCCGAACGTCCCGCCGCCCGCATCCCGCAGCGCGCGCTGGCCGAGGAGGTCACCACGCTGGTCCATGGAGCCGACGAGTGCGCGAGCGCCATCGCCGCGTCCCGCGCGCTGTTCGGGCAGGGCGAACTGCGCGAGCTGGACGAGCGGACCCTGCGCGCCGCCCTCGCGGAGGTCCCGCGCGCCGAGCTGGCGGCGGGGGAGCCCCTGCCGTCGGTGGCCGATCTGCTCGCCTCGTCCGGCCTGTGCAAGAGCAAGTCCGAGGCGCGGCGCGCGATCGCCCAGGGCGGCGCGTACGTGAACAACGCCAAGGTGGAGTCGGAGGACGCGGTCCCGTCCCCGGACGACCTGCTCCACGGCCGCTTTTTGGTGCTCCGCCGCGGCAAGCGCAACATCGGCGGAGTCGAGGTCGCGCGCGGCTGAACGTCCCCGCTCGCGCGGCCTTTGCGGGCCTGACCTCGGTCGATGTGCGGCGCCCGTCCGGACCTTTCGGACGGGCGTCGCTCATGTCAGGGGAAAGCTTCGGTAGATCCACGTCACAGTGCGATCACGAGGAGGGGCCCTGAAGACGCTTCAAGGCCCTGAAAACCGGGCCTGAACTGGGATTCCATACCCAGGATCGCCGATTTGACGCCGGTCGGGGGCCGACCTAATGTTCTACCTGCCCCAAGGGAGCGGGACGCCGAAAGGCAGCCGGCCCAGGGGAACCTCCTGAGACCTCCAGCGCGAGCCTCGCTCGCGCCGATGGCCTATGGAACCGCCCGAAACGGTCGTAAGTTGACAAAGCGGTCGAATCGGGTAAGCTTGAAGGGTTGCCCCGGAGCCAGCCTCACGCAAGTGGGTGTGGCGCGGTGGGTGTCCGTTTCTTGAGAACTCAACAGCGTGTTAAAAGCCAGTGCCTTTATAGGCCAGGGCCTTCTTTGTGAGGGTCTTGGTCGCCCCGTGGCCACTGTTTCTCGTTGCGAGGGATGGTGGTGGGGATTTCTTTGAGGCAAGCAGCCCCTCTGTTGGAGGGGTTTGTATTGTCAGGATGTTTCACTCATAGGGTTTGGCGGGTTCCGGGTTCGCCCCTGGGATTTCCGTCGTTTGGACCTTAATGGAGAGTTTGATCCTGGCTCAGGACGAACGCTGGCGGCGTGCTTAACACATGCAAGTCGAGCGGAAAGGCCCCTTCGGGGGTACTCGAGCGGCGAACGGGTGAGTAACACGTGAGCAACCTGCCCCTGACTCTGGGATAAGCCTGGGAAACTGGGTCTAATACCGGATATAACCACTGATCGCATGGTTTGGTGGTGGAAAGTTTTTCGGTTGGGGATGGGCTCGCGGCCTATCAGCTTGTTGGTGGGGTGATGGCCTACCAAGGCGACGACGGGTAACCGGCCTGAGAGGGCGACCGGTCACACTGGGACTGAGACACGGCCCAGACTCCTACGGGAGGCAGCAGTGGGGAATATTGCGCAATGGGCGGAAGCCTGACGCAGCGACGCCGCGTGGGGGATGACGGCCTTCGGGTTGTAAACCTCTTTCAGCAGGGACGAAGCTAACGTGACGGTACCTGCAGAAGAAGCGCCGGCTAACTACGTGCCAGCAGCCGCGGTAATACGTAGGGCGCAAGCGTTGTCCGGAATTATTGGGCGTAAAGAGCTCGTAGGCGGTTTGTTGCGTCCGTCGTGAAAGCCCACGGCTTAACTGTGGGTCTGCGGTGGATACGGGCAGACTAGAGGCAGGTAGGGGAGCATGGAATTCCCGGTGTAGCGGTGAAATGCGCAGATATCGGGAGGAACACCGGTGGCGAAGGCGGTGCTCTGGGCCTGTACTGACGCTGAGGAGCGAAAGCGTGGGGAGCGAACAGGATTAGATACCCTGGTAGTCCACGCCGTAAACGTTGGGCGCTAGGTGTGGGGTTCTTCCACGGATTCCGCGCCGTAGCTAACGCATTAAGCGCCCCGCCTGGGGAGTACGGCCGCAAGGCTAAAACTCAAAGGAATTGACGGGGGCCCGCACAAGCGGCGGAGCATGTTGCTTAATTCGACGCAACGCGAAGAACCTTACCAAGGCTTGACATCGCCGGAAAACCATCAGAGATGGTGGGTCCTTTTTGGGCCGGTGACAGGTGGTGCATGGCTGTCGTCAGCTCGTGTCGTGAGATGTTGGGTTAAGTCCCGCAACGAGCGCAACCCTCGTTCCATGTTGCCAGCACGTTATGGTGGGGACTCATGGGAGACCGCCGGGGTCAACTCGGAGGAAGGTGGGGATGACGTCAAGTCATCATGCCCCTTATGTCTTGGGCTGCAAACATGCTACAATGGCCGGTACAGAGGGCTGCGATACCGTAAGGTGGAGCGAATCCCTTAAAGCCGGTCTCAGTTCGGATTGGGGTCTGCAACTCGACCCCATGAAGTCGGAGTCGCTAGTAATCGCAGATCAGCAACGCTGCGGTGAATACGTTCCCGGGCCTTGTACACACCGCCCGTCACGTCACGAAAGTCGGCAACACCCGAAGCCCGTGGCCCAACCACTTGTGGGGGGAGCGGTCGAAGGTGGGGCCGGCGATTGGGACGAAGTCGTAACAAGGTAGCCGTACCGGAAGGTGCGGCTGGATCACCTCCTTTCTAAGGAGCACCAACTGGCCATCACGAACCCCGCGAGGGGTTGTGAGGGTCGGTGGTCATCGTTGACGGCGAACGTTCGTCAGATGACTGCTCATAGATGTGGAGCACTGGCTACTCACCAAGCTGTCTCGTGCGGCTCGGCTAGTACCGCCCCCTTGCGGGGTGGGGAACGGCGAGCCCGGGCGGACTGGTTTGGTGGACACGCTGTTGGGTCCTGAGGAAACGGACCCTTCAGCCCCAGATCATCACCCTTGTGGGTGGTGGGTTGGGGCTGGGTTGTTTCTTCTGGATCGCGGGACCAGATTCCGGCGCCTTGGTTGGTGTTGGGTTTGGTGGGCCTGCTTGTTTTTTGAGAACTACACAGTGGACGCGAGCATCTCTGATAGATCGCCGCTTTGTCTTCCTCTTCTTTTGGGGGAGGTGTGGTGGTGGTCTCTCTGCGATTTGTTTGATCGTTTTGTGTGTTCAAGTTTTTAAGGGCATACGGTGGATGCCTTGGCATCAGGAGCCGATGAAGGACGTGGGAGCCTGCGATATGCCTCGGGGAGTCGGCAACCAGACTTTGATCCGGGGATTTCCGAATGGGGAAACCTGGCACTCGTCATGGGGTGTCGCCGCCGTCTGAATGTATAGGGCGGTTGGTGGGAACGCGGGGAAGTGAAACATCTCAGTACCCGCAGGAAGAGAAAACAATTGTGATTCCGTGAGTAGTGGTGAGCGAAAGCGGAGGAGCCTAAACCGTGCGCGTGTGATACCTGGTAGGGGTTGCGTGTGCGGGGTTGTGGGACCACCTGGCTAGATCTACCAGTCTGGCAGGAAGTTATAAAGTGACGTGATAGTTGAACGGCTTGGGATGGCCGACCGTAGACGGTGAGAGTCCGGTAGACGAAATTGCGTTGCCTTTCTGGTGTGTTCCCGAGTAGCACGGGGCCCGTGAAATCCCGTGTGAATCTGCCACGACCACGTGGTAAGGCTGAATACTTCCTGATGACCGATAGCGGACCAGTACCGTGAGGGAAAGGTGAAAAGTGCCCCGGTGAGGGGTCGTGAAATAGTACCTGAAACCGTGTGCCTACAAGCCGTCAGAGCCTCCTACAAGGACACTTGTGTTTTTGTTTGGTGATGGCGTGCCTTTTGAAGAATGAGCCTGCGAGTTATGGTGTGTGGCGAGGTTAACCGGTGTCGGGTAGCCGTAGCGAAAGCGAGTCTGAATAGGGCGTTTTAGTCGCATGCTGTAGACCCGAAGCGGGGTGATCTAGCCATGGGCAGGGTGAAGCGCCGGTAAGACGGTGTGGAGGCCCGAACCCACCAGGGTTGAAAACCTGGGGGATGACCTGTGGTTAGGGGTGAAAGGCCAATCAAACTCCGTGATAGCTGGTTCTCCCCGAAATGCATTTAGGTGCAGCGTTGCGTGTTTCTTGCCGGAGGTAGAGCTACTGGATGGCTAATGGGCCCTACAAGGTTACTGACGTCAGCCAAACTCCGAATGCCGGTAAGTGAGAGCGTGGCAGTGAGACTGCGGGGGATAAGCTTCGTAGTCGAGAGGGAAACAGCCCAGATCATCGGCTAAGGCCCCTAAGCGTGTGCTAAGTGGTAAAGGATGTGGAGTTGCCGTGACAACCAGGAGGTTGGCTTAGAAGCAGCCATCCTTGAAAGAGTGCGTAATAGCTCACTGGTCAAGTGATTCCGCGCCGACAATGTAGCGGGGCTCAAGCACACCGCCGAAGCCGTGGCACTCCAACTTGTTGGGGTGGGTAGGGGAGCGTCCTGCAGCCGGTGAAGCCGCCGAGTGATCGAGTGGTGGAGGCTGTGGGAGTGAGAATGCAGGCATGAGTAGCGAATCACACGTGAGAAACGTGTGCGCCGGATGACCAAGGGTTCCTGGGGCAGGCTAATCCGCCCAGGGTAAGTCGGGACCTAAGGCGAGGCCGACAGGCGTAGTCGATGGACAACGGGTTGATATTCCCGTACCCGCTGGTATGCGCCAACGCTGAACCCTCTGATGCTAACCACCCGAACTCTGCTGTGGGTCTTCGGACCTGTGGTGGGGGGAGCGTGGGGCCCGAGGGGGTAGTAGGTGAGCGATGGGGTGACGCAGGAGGGTAGCTCAGCCCAGGCGATGGTTGTCCTGGGGTAAGCCTGTAGCCCGGTGTGTAGGTAAATCCGCACACTGTTAAGGGTGAGAGGTGATGCCGAGCCGTTTTAGGTGAAGTGAGTGATCCCATGCTGCCGAGAAAAGCCTCTAGTGAGTGTACCGGCGGCCCGTACCCCAAACCGACTCAGGTGGTCAGGTAGAGAATACCAAGGCGATCGGGTGAACTGTGGTTAAGGAACTCGGCAAATTGCCCCCGTAACTTTGGGAGAAGGGGGACCACGCCCGGTGAGCACCCTTGCGGTGGGAGCTGGGTGGGGTCGCAGAGGCCAGGGGGAAGCGACTGTTTACTAAAAACACAGGTCCGTGCGAAGTCGTAAGACGCGGTATACGGACTGACGCCTGCCCGGTGCCGGAACGTTAAGAGGACCGGTTAGACCTGTAAGGGTCGAGGCTGAGAATCTAAGCGCCGGTAAACGGCGGTGGTAACTATAACCATCCTAAGGTAGCGAAATTCCTTGTCGGGTAAGTTCCGACCTGCACGAATGGCGTAACGACTTCCCCGCTGTCTCAACCACAGGCCCGGCGAAATTGCAGTACGAGTAAAGATGCTCGTTTCGCGCAGCAGGACGGAAAGACCCCGGGACCTTCACTATAGCTTGGCATTGGCGTTTGGAGCGTCTTGTGTAGGATAGGTGGGAGACTGTGAAACTCAGACGCCAGTTTGGGTGGAGTCGTTGGTGAAATACCACTCTGGTCGTTTTGAGCGTCTAACCCGCACCCGTGGATCCGGGTGGGGGACAGTGCCTGGTGGGTAGTTTAACTGGGGCGGTTGCCTCCCAAAGAGTAACGGAGGCGCCCAAAGGTTCCCTCAGCCTGGTTGGCAATCAGGTGGCGAGTGCAAGGGCACAAGGGAGCTTGACTGTGAGACCGACAGGTCGAGCAGGTGCGAAAGCAGGGCCTAGTGATCCGGCACCGGCGTGTGGAAGCGGTGTCGCTCAACGGCTAAAAGGTACCCCGGGGATAACAGGCTGATCTTCCCCAAGAGTCCATATCGACGGGATGGTTTGGCACCTCGATGTCGGCTCGTCGCATCCTGGGGCTGGAGTAGGTCCCAAGGGTTGGGCTGTTCGCCCATTAAAGCGGCACGCGAGCTGGGTTTAGAACGTCGCGAGACAGTTCGGTCCCTATCCGCTGCGCGCGTAGGAGAATTGAGAGGGTCTGTCCCTAGTACGAGAGGACCGGGACGGACGAACCTCTGGTGTGCCAGTTGTCCCGCCAGGGGCACGGCTGGTTGGCTACGTTCGGTCGGGATAACCGCTGAAAGCATCTAAGCGGGAAGCCTTCCTCAAGATGAGTTCTCCCACCCCTTTGTGGGTGTAAGGCCCCCAAGAGACGATTGGGTTGATAGGCCAGAAATGGAAGCGCCGTGAGGTGTGGAGTTGACTGGTACTAATAGGCCGAGTGGCTTGAACACACTGAACGTTCAAACCAATCGCAGTTCTGCTGAGTGTTCGCGTCCCTGTGTGGTTCCCAGAAAACAAACGGGAACCCGATAATTAAATGTCTGAGCCCGAGTTGCTTGGACGACAAGCTTCCAACACGCCACTATTTGTGGTGGGTGTTGGGTTGGTCGTTCGGTGGTTTTGGCGAGGGGGAAACACCCGGTCCCATCCCGAACCCGGAAGTTAAGCCCTTCAGCGCCGATGGTACTGCACGGGAGACTGTGTGGGAGAGTAGGACACCGCCGGACTCGTATTGCAGAAAGGCCCCGCCGTCACGGCGGGGCCTTTCTCATTTCCAGGGCCCGATGTTCCAGTAGTAGGAACCGCTCCGTGCAGTCACGATCTTGCGCCAGGAGACGAAGCCCAGGCGTCCGGCCCTCGAGGCGACGATGAGCATCGAGCCGGCGTCGCCCGAGAGCCGGTTGTCCTGCCAGCGCGGGGCTAGGGCGCCGGGCCGGTCATGGTGGGACGTCCAGGGTTACGGTGCCTTTATGAGCGACGAGCGGGAGCCGGGGTCTGTCCGGCAGGTCGTGATCAGCGTTGAGGTCGCCGATGTTCTCGGGCCGGAGAAGGTTGCCGAACTCACGGACGGGCCCGAGCCGGGACAGTACGACTGCGTGATCTGCGATCGTCCGGGCGACGCAGCTCAGGAACCGACGAGCGTCCTGGTGCGCCGCTTCCCTGTTGTCGAGACCCCGGATCGGCCGCTGCTCAACATCATCTGGGCGCACACGGCGTGCTCGCCATCGACGGTCGAAGACCGTGACAGCCCGATCAGCCTCACCACCTACTTTCGCGACCAGCACCTCATCCCCTTGCTTCTCGTCGGCGAGGCCGCTCCGCGTCCCGCATTGATCATGGAGCCGGTCATGCCCGGCCTGCGCAACGAGAGCACCCACTCCAACGCCTATCTGCAAGCCTGGTTGCGTGAAGGACTCCAGATCCTCTCGGTCAGCGATCTTGTGCACGCTGCTCCCGACGTCAACTCATGGCGGGCAACGCTCGTCCCGGGTGACCAGCCCGGCCAGGTTCGCGTGACGCTCACCTGCCGGGCACATACCGGCAGCCCCTTCACCGTGGTGGACGACCACGGCATCCGCGTCGACCAGCCCTGGCTCGACGCAGTGGTGCGCGATGGACTCACCCTGTGGGCCGGGCTCACTGGCCTGCGCGCAACAACCGACCGTGCCCCGGAGACGATCCTGCGCGCCCTCGCCGACTCCGCCCACTCGGGCACCCTCGCAGGCGGCCATATTGCCGCCGTCGCTCTCGGCCTCTCTTGAATGTCTCTAGAACGCGCTCCCGAAGGTGGTCTTCTCCACCACGCTCCGGCTCATGAGGTACGAGACGATCTCCGTGCGCGGACGACTCCGTGGGCGGCTGGGCGGCGCCCGAGATGATTCACCCCGCACTTCATGGCATGACGGCCTTGTAGTCCAGGAGGCCGCTGCCCGGGAGTTTCCCGGGCTTGTTGCTTTGGGTCGAGTTCGGTCGAGTGGGAAGTCGCCCACATCTGTCGCAGGACGCCCGGGCCTTCCGAGACTCGGACGGTCAGCGGCTTGTGGCCTGGCTCCCCGGCCTGCCGAGGACGTGATCGGAGCAGGCCCGGTGACCAGGCGGCTCCTGGCTGGGACGAAGCGGAGATGGTGCCTTGCACTCAGCCCATCTCCGACATCGACCGCGGCGAGAGTGGGGTCATGGGCTGGACGCCGCGCCGTGATCTCTGAACACGGCCTCCGGCGTCTCTTCGGGGGCGTGCTTGCGAGCTGGGTAGGTCGTGGAACCGACCTTCACCGTCCAATGGACGCGACCGCACGTCGGCTCGCGCCTGCGGCCAGGTGACGTAAGGGGCTGCCGTCGAGGCGGCGGACGGGCGGAAGCGAATCCACCCGAGCCCATTGATCATCGGGCATTCGTTCGCGAGCGCTTCTGATCAGGCGCGCTCCGGCAGCAGATCCATGAGCTGCTTGGTGTGGCCGGGCAGCTCCATGTCCGCGAGGCCCGTGATGAGGTCCCTCAGCGGCACAGGCTGATCGACCAGGGCCTTGCCGTTGGACAGGAGCAGGGCAGGTACCGGTGTGTTGAGCTCGGTTTCGCTGAGCATCGGCCCGCCCAGCGTGCACAGGGCGTCCGCCTGCAAGCGGATGCGTTCCCGGAGTCCTTCGTTGCCACCGGCGAGGGCGGTGACGCGGTCGAGCGTCCAGCCGTCCTGGGCCAGCCGGTTGTCGTAGGTCGTGATCGCTCCCGTGGCGGCATTGGTCACCGCCGTGATCGTGGCAGCGGTGACCAGGACGACGTGCGCGAGGATCTGGTCGGCATTCCACTCGCCGGACGGCGGGGTGGGGTCCGGATCACCGGAGTCGGCCACGGTGGCGGCGGCGTCCAGGAATGCGCGATAGGCGTCCCGAAGTGGGGCGGTGTCCAGCATGTCTTGCTCCTTCTCAGGCGTGTGCGTCGTACATGTCCCAGGGCGCCTGGGGGAGGACGTCGCCGGTCTCCAGCAGGGACTTGAGGTTGGCCAGCACGGCCGGCCACCCCTTGGAGATCCCGCCGAGCATCTCCTGGTTGGCGAGGTTCTCGTGGGTCACCGTCAGGCGGACGATGTCCTGGTGCGGCTCGACGAGGAACGTGACGACTGACGGCTCCCGTGGCGCCTCGGGGTCGGGGACGTCGTCGAAGGTGATGACCAGGCGGGTCGGCGGCTCGGCCTTGAGCACCTGGCCGACGGCGTCGATGGCGCCCGATTCGTCCGCGCGCCGGTGCTCCCAGCTCGAACCGGGTTGCCAGTCGGAGATGTTGGCGTGCCCCCAGTAGCGAGCCGTCAGGTCGGCGTCCGTCAGGGCCTGCCACACCTGCTCCGCGCTGGCACGGATATAGGTCACGTAGACGTAGGTCGGAACCGTCGTGGTTTCGCCGCTCATGGCGTACTCCTCTGCCTGGTTCTTGATGGCGCTGATCGCTAGCAGACGGGGCTTCTCGAACCCCGCGATCCAGCGCTCCTGGATCTCGTGGATCGGCGTCGGGTTGAGGTAATGGAGGCGTTCGCGTCCACGCCGCACGGTCGTCACCAGATTGGCCCGCTCCAGCAGGTCGAGATGCTGGGTCGCCGACTGCCGTTTCATGTCCAGCCGCTCGCACAGCTCACTCAACGTCTGACCGTTGTGCTCGCGCAGCCGGTCGAGCAGGAGGCGCCGCGTGGGGTCGGCCAGCGCCTTGAAAACCGCGTCCATCGCCTTCGCTTCGAGGCTCACCTCTCCATTATGCAGGTAAATGCCTGCATAATGTCAACGCCCATGCCGGACACGCTCAGCCCGAGAACGACTCGGGCCCGAAGCGGCCCCACGCCACGAAGGCGGCCAGGACGATGAAGATCACGTTCACCACCAGCGCCTGGGGCTCATGGCGGCGGCCGTGGGCGACCATCGCCCCGACCATCAGCAGGACCACACCAACCGCGGCCACGGGCACCACCACCGGCGCGACGTCGAGCAAAGCGGGCAGCGTCAACCCGACCGCCGCCAGCAGCTCGGCGACGCCGATCGCCTTGACCGCGCCCGCACTGAAGTCCTCGGCGAACCCCATGCCGGACGCGGCCAGCTTCTCCTTGGGCTGGCTCACCTTGATGACACCCCCTACCAGGAGGGCCGTGGCCAGCAGTCCAGCGATGCTCCACAGAGCGATATTCATGAGGCTTCTCCTGCGAAGTCGTGAGCGATCGAGTTGGTGGGACGTCTCGTCCCAGCACTACGACGACATAACCTCTCGAAACGTCAGGCGCCACGACCTCACATTCCGGCGCGGTACCTCGTCTGACTAGTGAGGGACGACGCGACCAAGGGAGAAGTCGACGCACATGAGCACCCCATCCGAGGACGGCCTGAGCGTGATCATGAGTGAGCGGCGTCAGCTGATCAATCTCGGATACCGGCTCCTCGGCTCCCTCGCCGATGCCGAAGATGTCGTCCAGGAGACCTACGCCCGCTGGTACGCCATGTCACCACAGCAGCAGGACGCCATCGACTCTCCCGGGGCCTGGCTGATGAAGGTCGCCAGCCGCATCTGCCTCGACCTGCTCGGCTCGGCACGCGTCCGGCGCGAACGCTACGTGGGGGAGTGGATCCCCGAGCCGGTGCCGGACGGCACGGACTGGATCACCGGCCGATCGGGCGGCACCACCGCCGACCCGGCCGACAGAGTCACCCTGGACGAGTCGGTCAACATGGCCTTCCTCGTCGTCCTCGAATCGATGACCCCGGCCGAACGTGTCGCGTTCATCCTCCACGACGTCTTCCGCTACCCCTTCGCCGAAGTCGCCGAGATCGTCGGCCGCACCCCCGCGGCCTGCCGCCAGCTCGCCTCCTCGGCCCGTGCCCGCATCCGCCAGACCCAGGCCCCCGCGGCCCCGACGGCCCGGCAGGCCACCATCGTCCGGGACTTCAAACTGGCATGGGAAGCCAAGGACATCGAGGCACTCCTCGGCCTCCTCGACCCCGACGCCACCGCGATCTCCGACGGCGGCGGCCTCGTCAACGCCCAACTCCACCCCATCCACGGCAACACCGAGATCGCCCACGGCCTCATCACCGTCACCAACGCCCTCGAAATCACACTCCTCGAACGCACCGTCAACGGCCAACCCGGCCTGATCGCCCAGCAGGAGGGCATCACCCACACAGTGATCGCCTTCGAAATCACCAACAACAAGATCAAACACCTCTGGGCCATCCGCAACCCCGAAAAACTCCGCCCCTGGACCCCCCAAACACAACACCCCCCAACCCACTAGGCCACCCAGCCAAAGCCCGCTAACCCCAAAGCCCCACGATCAGCCCCATCGCCCCACCCACGCCCAAGAGATCACCAACCCCCAACGTCCCCGCCCCACAGAAAGCCGAGCGCTTCCCTCGGTGGCACGCCAAGCCGCACCCGCCCCTCCGTCTCCTCAGACCGCCAAGCCCTCCACCCACCCCCATCGCCTCATCGCAAAAACATCAACAAGGACCGCCCCCAAGTCCACCACTCCGCACTCTGACCGCCCGCGCCCCGCGCCGCTGTACCGCCACCGCGCCGCTGTACCGTTCGTGCGTCCGTGACCGGGCAGCGATGAGAGCAGGCGAGGGGGAAGGGACGGCGACGAGCCCTGCGGGAGACGGGCCGACCGGTTGACGGATCGAGGGTGCGGGTCGGGGGGTGTCGAGGGCGGGCTGAGGGGGGACGAGGGTGCGGGTCGGGGTGTCGAGGGCGGGCTGAAGGGCGACGAGGGCGCGGGCCGGAGGGTGCCCAGGGCGGGTCGAAGGGAGGCGAGGGCTCGGGACTGAGAGGTGCAGAGTGTGGCGGGCCGAGAGGTCGACAGTGTGACGGGCCGATGGGGCGGCGGTGCGATGAGTGGCGAGCGGTGGAGTGACGGGGCGGTGTGATGGGGCGGTGTGATGGGGCGAGGGGCGGGGGTGAGGGGTGGGAGTGAGGGGGCGAGAGGTTGGTGGGGTGAGGGTGTGGTGGGGCGGGTGTTGGTGGAGGGGGTGGGGTGGTGTTAGGCGGGTGGAGGGGTTAGGACTCGGTCTAGGGTTTGGGCCCATTGGGTTAGGAGGCGGGTGCGGCGGGCGGAGTCGTCGGTGAGGAGGTCGGCGAGGCCTAGGCCGCGGACTAGGTCGAGGGTGGCTTGGACGGTTTCGCGGACGCCGGGGATGGACTCGTCGGCGCCCAGGGCCTGGAGGGCTAGGCGGTGGGCCTCGCGGCCTACGCGGGCCTCCAGGGGGAGGACTTGGGCGCGGAGTTGCTCGTCGGAGCTGGCGGCCACCCAGAGTTGGAGGGCGGCGCGGAAGAGGGCGCTGGTGTAGAAGTCGGCGAGGGTCGTCAGGACGTCGAGGGTGGGGAGGCGCCGGCCGGAGAGGGCGTTGAGGCGTTCTCGCATCTGGGCCGTGCGGACTTCGGTGCCGTATTCGACGGCCGCGGTGACGAGTTCTTCGCGGGTGCGGAAGTGGTGCTGGGCGGCGCCTCGGGAGACGCCCGCGCGTTCGGCGACGACGGCGACGGTCGTTCCGGCCCAGCCGAGCGAGGCCAGGCAGTCGATGGCGGCCTCCAGGAGGCGCTGGCGGGTGGCGCGGCTCCGGTCCTGCTGGGGTTCTCGGGGGACGGCGTGCGTGGTCACGGGGTTAAGTTATCAGAAAACAATCAAGCGTGATTGATTTTTTCTGGGAAGCCTGGCAGGGTGCTGGGCATGAGCGAACCGTTGCGCATCGGGAACGCCTCGGGTTTCTATGGCGACCGTTTCGGCGCGGTGCGGGAGATGCTGGAGGGCGGTCCGCTGGACGTCCTGACCGGTGATTATCTCGCCGAGCTGACGATGCTGATCCTGGGGCGGGGCAGGCTCAAGGACCCGGACGCCGGGTACGCGACGACGTTCGTCCGGCAGATGGAGGAGTCGCTGGGGCTGGCCGTCGAGCGTGGTGTGAAGATCGTGACCAATGCGGGCGGCCTTAATCCGCGGGGGTTGGCGGTCAGGCTGCGGGAGTTGGCCGAGCGGCTTGGTATCGAGGTCGGCGTCGCGTATGTCGAGGGTGACGATCTGCTGCCCAGGGCCAAGGACCTGGGGCTGGACGATTCGCGGTATGGGGCGCCGCTGACCGCGAACGCCTATCTGGGGGCTTGGGGGATCGTTGAGTGCCTCAAGGGGGGTGCCGACGTTGTGGTTACTGGGCGGGTTACTGATGCTTCGTTGGTTGTGGGGCCCGCGGCCGCGCACTTTGGGTGGGGGCGCGATGACTGGGACGCCCTGGCCGGGGCCACGGTCGCCGGGCATGTGCTGGAGTGCGGGGCGCAGGCGACGGGTGGCAACTTCGCGTTCTTTCAAGAAATCTACAATGTAAAGGCGCCCGGCTTTCCGCTGGCGGAGATCCACGCGGACGGATCGAGTGTGATCACCAAGCACTCGGGTGCGGGGGGTGCCGTTACCGGGGAGACGGTGACGGCGCAGCTGCTTTATGAGATCGCTGGGCCTTCGTATGCGGGCCCTGATGTGACGGCGTTGTTCGACACCGTCCGGGTGCGGGACGAGGGCGATGACCGGGTGCGGATCTCCGGCGTCCAGGGTGTGCCTCCGCCGCCGGAGACCAAGGTGTGCCTTAACCACCTGGGCGGCCATCGCAATGAGATGACCTTTGTTCTCACCGGTCTCGACATCGAGGCCAAGGCCGATCTTGCCAAGGCGCAGGTGGAGGCGGCTCTTGGGGGCGACGCGCGTCCGGCCCAGGTCGAGTGGACGCTGATCGGGACCACTCGGGCCGATCCGCGGACGCAGGGGGAGGCCACCGCCCTGCTGCGCTGTGCCGTGCTGGATCCGGACGCCGACAAGGTCGGGCGGGCGTTCAGCGGCGCGGTCGTCGAACTCGCCCTGGCCGGATATCCGGGATTCACCATGACGTCGCCGCCCGGGAAGGGCAGCCCTTATGGCGTCTACACACCGGCGTTCGTACCTAACGAGCAGGTCGAGCACGTTGCCGTTCTGTCCAGTGGTGATCGCGTTCATCTCGCTCCTCCGGTTGCGACTCGGGCTCTGCCGCCCCTGGCTCGGCGATCCAGTTTTGGGGAGTTGGGCGGTGCGCGGGAACTCGAATCTGGTTCTGGGGATAACTCCGCGGGGCGGCCCTTGGGGTTGGTGTGCGGGGCTCGCAGTGGGGACAAGGGCGGGAACGCGAATATCGGGGTCTGGGCTCGGACTGAGGCGCAGTGGGGGTGGCTTCGGGGGTTCTTGACCGTGGAGCGTTTGTGGGGGCTTCTGCCTGAGACTCGGGGGTTCGCGGTGGCTCGGTATGAGCTGCCGAATCTGCGGGCGGTGAACTTCGTGGTCGAAGGGCTGTTGCAGGAGGGTGTTTCGGCTTCGACCCGGTTCGATCCGCAGGGGAAGGCCTTGGGGGAGTGGCTGCGGTCTCGTGTGGTCGATATTCCGGAGGAAGTTCTTTGACGTTCAAGAGCACGCTCGATACGCGGTCTCCCGAATACCGGGAGCGGCGGGAGTCAATGCTGGCCAAGGTGGCCGAGCTTGAGGCGGAGCACGCGAAGGTGCTGATGGGCGGGGGTGAGAAGTACGTCGACCGGCATCGCAAACGGGGGAAGCTGCTCGCGCGGGAGCGGATCGAGATGCTGCTCGATCCCGACTCGCCTTTTCTGGAGCTGAGCCCGCTGGCGGCGTGGGGGAGCGACTTCCAGGTCGGGGCCAGCGTGATCACCGGGATCGGGGTGGTCGAGGGCGTCGAGTGCATGATCGTGGCCAACGACCCGACGGTCCGGGGCGGGTCGAGCAACCCGTGGACGGTGAAGAAGAGCTTCCGCGCGTCCGACATCGCGCTGGAGAACCGGCTGCCGGTGATCAATCTGGTGGAGTCGGGCGGCGCCGACCTGCCGACGCAGAAGGAGATCTTCATCCCGGGCGGGCGGATGTTCCGGGATCTCACCCGGTTGTCGGCGGCGGGGATTCCGACGATCGCGCTGGTCTTCGGCAACTCGACGGCCGGTGGCGCGTACATCCCGGGGATGTGCGACCACGTGGTGATGGTCAAGGAACGCGCGAAGGTGTTCCTGGGCGGGCCGCCGCTGGTGAAGATGGCGACCGGCGAGGAGGCCGGGGACGAGGAGCTCGGCGGCGCGGAGATGCACGCGCGGACGTCCGGCCTCGCCGACTACATGGCGGTGGACGAGCCCGACGCGCTGCGGCTGGGACGGCAGATCGTCAAGCGGCTCAACCACCGCAAGGCGGGTCCGGCGCCGGGTCCGGTGCGGGAACCGCTGTACGACGCCGAGGAGCTGGCGGGGATCGTCCCGGAGGATCTGAAGGTCCCGTTCGATCCGCGCGAGGTCATCGCGCGGGTGGTGGACGGTTCGGAGTTCGACGAGTTCAAGCCGCTGTACGGGACGAGCCTGGTCACCGGGTGGGCGCGGCTGCACGGGTATCCGGTCGGGGTGCTGGCCAACGCGCAGGGCGTGCTGTTCGGCGAGGAGGCGCAGAAGGCGGCGCAGTTCATCCAGCTGGCGAACCAGGCTGACACGCCCTTGCTGTTCCTGCACAACACCACCGGCTACATGGTCGGCAAGGAGTACGAGCAGGCCGGGATCATCAAGCACGGCGCGCTGATGATCAACGCGGTGGCCAACAGCAAGGTGCCGCATCTGACGCTGGTGATGGGGGCGTCATACGGGGCCGGGAACTACGGCATGTGCGGACGGGCGTATGACCCGCGTTTCCTGTTCGCGTGGCCGAGCGCGAAGTCGGCGGTGATGGGTCCGCAGCAGCTCGCGGGGGTGCT
The DNA here is from genome assembly GCF_050946795.1 of Spirillospora sp. CA-294931. Lineage (GTDB taxonomy): Bacteria > Actinomycetota > Actinomycetes > Streptosporangiales > Streptosporangiaceae > Spirillospora. The sequence goes on along the minus strand of NZ_CP192006.1, from coordinate 5,108,645 downwards.
GTCGATTGTGGCCAGGCAGGCGGCGGAGGCGCGCGGCCAGGTCTACGACGAGGAGCAGGACCGGGCGATGCGCGAGATGGTCGAGACGCAGATCGAGGCCGAGTCGCTGCCGTTCTTCCTGTCCGGACGGCTCTACGACGACGGTGTGATCGACCCGCGTGACACGCGGACGGTGCTGGGGCTGGCCCTGTCGGTGGCGCACAACGCGCCGGTGCGCGGCGCCGAGGGATTCGGAGTGTTCCGTGTGTGAGGTGAAGGCATGATCGGCCGGCTGCTGGTGGCGAATCGGGGGGAGATCGCGCGGCGGGTCTTCCGGACCTGCCGTGACCTGGGGATCGGGACGGTCGCGGTGTTCTCCGACGCCGACGAGGGCGCCCCGCATGTGCGGGAGGCGGACGCCTCCGTCCGGCTCCCGGGTGAGGCGCCGTCCGACACCTATCTGCGCGGTGACCTGGTGATCGCGGCGGCCAGGGCGGCCGGGGCGGACGCCGTCCACCCGGGGTACGGGTTCCTGTCGGAGAACGCGGAGTTCGCGCGGGCGGTGCTGGACGCGGGCCTGACCTGGGTGGGGCCGCCGCCCGAGGCGATCGCCGCGATGGGCTCCAAGATCGAGGCCAAGAAGCTCATGGCGGCGGCCGGGGTGCCGGTTCTGCCCGAGCTCGACCCGGACGCGGTGACCGAGGACGACCTGCCGCTGCTGGTCAAGGCGTCGGCGGGTGGCGGCGGACGCGGCATGCGGGTGGTGCGTGCGCTGGCAGACCTGCCCGAAGCCGTGGCGGCCGCGCGGCGCGAGGCCGAGTCGGCGTTCGGCGATCCGGCGGTGTTCTGCGAGCCGCTGCTGGAGAACGCGCGGCATATCGAGGTGCAGCTGATCGCCGACCGGCACGGGCGTGTGTGGGCGCTGGGCGAGCGGGAGTGCTCGATCCAGCGCCGCCACCAGAAGATCGTCGAGGAGGCGCCGTCCCCGGCGGTCGACCCCGGGCTGCGCGAGGAGCTGTGCGAGGCGGCGATCAGCGCGGCCGGTGCGATCGGCTATGTGGGCGCCGGGACGGTCGAGTTCATGCTGAACGGCGACGGCCGGTTCTTCTTCCTGGAGGTCAACACGCGCCTCCAGGTCGAGCACCCGGTCACCGAGTGCGTCTACGGGCTCGACCTGGTGCGTCTCCAGCTGGAGGTCGCCGAGGGCGAGGCGCTGCCGGAGGAGCAGCCCCGTCCGGGCGGCCACGCGATCGAGGTGCGCCTGTACGCCGAGGACCCCTCGGCCGACTGGCGTCCGGGCAGCGGCGTGCTGTACAGCTTCGAGGTCCCGGGAGTCGATGCCGAGTTCGCCGTCCCGGCCGGGTACGGCCTGCGGCTCGACAGCGGGGTGGAGAGCGGCGGCGAGGTCGGGATCCACTACGACCCGATGCTGGCCAAGCTGATCGCGTTCGGCCCGAGCCGGGCGGCGGCGGCCCGGCGGCTGCGCGCTGCGCTGGTCGGCGCGCGCGTCCATGGCGTGACCACCAACCGCGAGCTGCTGGCCCGGATCATGGCCGAGCCCGCGTTCCTGGCGGGCGAGACCCGCACCGGCTACCTCGATGAGGTGGGCCTGGACGTCCTGTCCGCGCCGCTGGCCGACGAGGAGGCCGTGCGGCTGTCGGCGCTGGCCGCGGCGCTGGCGGACGCCGCCGCCAACCGGGACGCCGCGCCCGTGCAGGGCGGGTTCCCGTCCGGGTGGCGCAACGTGCCGTCGCAGCCGCAGCGCAAGTCCTACGAGGGGCCCGGCGGGACGGTCGAGGCGGCCTACCGGCTCACCCGGGGCGGCCTGGACGTTCAGGGCGTCGAGCTGCTGGCGCACTCGCCGGACGGCGTCACCTTCGACGTCGGGGGCGTGGTGCGCGCGTTCACCGTCACCGTCCACGGTGACCGGGTCTTCGTCGACTCGGCCCTGGGCCCGGTGGCGCTGCGCGCGCTGCCCCGGTTCGCCGACCCGAGCGACCTGGTCGCCCCCGGGACGCTGCTGGCCCCGATGCCGGGGACGGTCGTCCGCGTCGAGGCCGAACCCGGCGCGGCCGTGACCGAGGGGCAGACCCTGGTCGTCCTGGAGGCCATGAAGATGGAGCACCGCATCGCCGCGCCCGCGGGCGGCGCGGTGGCCGAGCTGAACGTCGCGGCGGGCGACCAGGTCGAGGCGGGAGCCGTCCTCGCCGTCATCGCGGACGCCTGAAGGAGAAGGGACCCCCATGAGCTTCGTCGAGACCGAGGAGCGGCGGGCGCTGCGCGCCGCCGTCGCCGAGCTGGGCGCCAAGTACGGCGCCTCGTATTACGTGGAGAAGGCCAAGGCCGGGCTGAAGACCGACGAGCTGTGGGCCGAGGCGGGCGCGCTGGGCTACCTCGGTGTGAACGTGCCCGAGGAATACGGGGGCGGGGGCGGCGGCATCGGCGACCTGGCCGCGGTCTGCGAGGAGCTGGCCGCGGCGGGCTGCCCCCTGCTGCTGATGGTGGTGTCCCCGGCCATCTGCGCCACGATCATCGCCCGCTCCGGCACCGAGGAGCAGAAGAAGCGCTGGCTGCCCGGCTTCGCCGACGGTTCGGTGAAGATGGCGTTCGCGATCACCGAGCCGGACGCGGGGTCCAACTCGCACCGCATCACCACAACCGCGCGCCGCGACGGCGACGGGTGGGTGCTCAGCGGGCAGAAGACGTTCATCTCCGGTGTGGACGAGTCGGACGCGGTGCTGTTCGTCAGCCGCACCGAGGACCAGAAGGGCAACCTGCGCCCGTCGCTGTTCATCGTCCCGACCGACGCGCCGGGCTTCACCTGGACGCCGATCGAGATGGAGATCGTCTCACCCGAGCGGCAGTTCATCTGCCACCTGGACGAGGTGCGGCTGCCCTACGAGGCGCTGGTCGGCGACGAGGACGGCGGCATGCTCCAGTTGTTCGCCGGGCTCAACCCCGAGCGGATCATGGCGTCCGCGATGGGCGCGGGCATCGGCCGCCTGGCCCTGGACAAGGCGACCGCCTATGCCAAGGAGCGCCAGGTCTTCAAGACCCCGATCGGCGCCCACCAGGGCCTGGCGCACCCGCTGGCCCAGGCCAAGATCGAGCTGGAGCTGGCGCGGCTGATGGGCCAGAAGGCCGCCTGGCTGTACGACGAGGGCGACGACCTGGGCGCGGGCGAGGCGGCCAACATGGCCAAGTACGCCACCGCCGAGGCCGCGATCCACTGCGTCGACCAGGCCATCCAGACCCACGGCGGCAACGGCCTGACCACCGAGTACGGCGTCGGGATGCTCGCGGGCGTGGTCCGGCTGATGCGCATCGCGCCGGTCAGCCGCGAGATGATCCTCAACTTCGTCGCGCAGCACTCCCTGGGGCTGCCCAAGTCGTACTGACCCGGCCCCCCCGGGGGCGGACGGTTTCCTCGCGCGGCCGGGCCGGGGCGCCCTAGACTGCGGGGGTTTCGTGCCGCCCGCCGCCCAACCCCCCGAGGTGCACGTGTACGGCCCCCCACAGCCAGCCCCGCCTCCCGCGCCCGTGGGCGAGCTGCCGTCGTCCTACCTGGTCAACGACCCTGCCCCGCTGGGACGCCGCCTGGGCGCCTGGGCCGTCGACGCCGGGCTGCTGCTGGTCGCGGCGATCCTGCTGGGCGTCATGACCTGGGGACGCCTCCAGGACTACGTCGCGGGCGCCGGGCTGCCCGCCAAGGCGCTCAAGGCGGGCTCCGGGCTGCTGACGTCCGGCGGCGACGTGGAGAAGATCGCCGCCGACTTCGGCGTGGACGTGTGGGACAAGTTCGTCGGCTACGTCGTGCAGGCGATCGTCCTGCTGGTGCTGATCGAGCTCGTCTACCACTTCGTCGCGACGCTCTGGAAGGGCCGCACGCTGGGCAAGGTGGCGTTGGACGTCCGCGTGTGCCGCTTCGCCGACGGCGCCCGCACGCCCGGGCCGGCGGCGGCCTTCCGCCGTGCCCTGGCAGCCACGCTGGCCGGGACGGGCGTGTACGCGGTGGCCTGGATCTTCCTGCTGCAGGGCTGGTTCTTCCTGTCGGTGGTGGCCTGGGCGGCGGCCGTGGCCGTCTTCACGGCCAACCTGCTGCCCCTGCCCTTCGCCCGGACGCGCCGCACCCTCAACGACCTGCTCTCGGGCACCGTCGTCGTCCGCGCCGGAACGCACCGCCAGGCCGCCGAGGCCGCCCGCCAGGGCGCCCAGGCCGTCCGGGAGAACGCCGGGCGCCTGGCCCAGCACGACCGCGTCCAGAGCGCGCTGCGGTCCGACCAGGCCCGCCGCGCGCAGGACCTCGGCCGCCAGGCCCTGGAGTCCGAACGCGGCCGCCAGGCCCAGGACCTGGGCCGCAAGCTGGGCGACCGGGTCAAGAACCGCGCCCGCCGTCAGCCGCCTTCGGGCCCGCCCCAGCTTCCACCGCCCAGCTCGCCCCAGGTCCCACCGCCTGGCTCGCCCCAGCCCCTACCTGCCTCGCCCCAGCTCCCGCCGCTCGCCTCGCCTCAGCTTCCGCCGCCCGGCTCACCTCAGCCTCCCCACGGCTCGCCTCAGCCTCCGCCCGGCTCGCCCCTGCCTCCGCCCGGCTCGCCTCAGCCTCCGTCCGGCCCCGTTCAGCCTCCGCCGGGCCGGCCGCCGCGCTAGCGCGCGCCGATCTGCTGCGAGCGCCACTCGCTCGGGGCCGTGCCGACCCGGCGGGTGAAGATGCGGGTGAAATAGCCCGGGTCGTCGTAGCCGACGCGGCGGGCGATCGAGGCGACCGCCAGGTCGGTGGTGACCAGCAGCTCCTTGGCCTGGTTGAGGCGGATCGTCAGCACGTAGTCCTTCGGGCTGCAGCCCGCCGACAGGCGCACCGCCTTGCGGAGCTCGGCCACCGACAGGCCCATCCGCCGGGCGTGCTCGGCGATCGAGAGCGGCTGGGTGGCGTCGCGGGCCAGGTTCTTCAGCACCGGGCTCCCGGTGGCGTCCTGGTCGGCGCGGCTGCGCCGCAGCGTGACCAGCAGCTCGTGCACCAGCGCGGACGCCTCCACCTCCAGGAACGGGTCTCCCCTGCGGCACGCGAGCGCGATCCGGCTGATCACCTGCTCGGCGGCGCCCGTGCTCGACAGGGGGATCACAGGGGCGGCGGGATCGATGAAGCCCAGCTCGGTATAGGCGTTGGCCGCCGCTCCGGCGAAGTCGACGAACGACTCGGCCCATCCGGGCGGGTCGGGGGCGTAGTGGTGCGTCACCCCGGGGATCAGCCACAGCAGGGCGGGCGCGACCACTTCGACGGGCTCGCCGCCGTCCCAGGAGAACCAGCCCCGCCCCCGGCTGATGATCACGGCGACGTAATGGTCGAGCGCGCGCGGCCCGACGGTCGGCAGGGCCCCCTCCTGCATGCCCACGCCCAGGCACGCCAGGCCCAGACGGCGATGCACCGGGCTCGGGGTGAGGTAGCGCCACCACCGGGTCACGTCGGGAAGCTGGGGAACCTCCTCAACCGTCATGGTCATCCATTCGTCGAGTCCATCAAGCCGTGGCGGTTTGTCCATGGCCGAACCGTTCGTTAGATCAGCAGGCTAAGGCAGGTGCTGACCTCGAAAAACCCCGCCTTCACCGTGGAGGGCGCCGACTTCGTCCTGGACGGACGTCCCTTTCGCCTCCTGGCCGGCGCGGTGCACTATTTCCGCGTGCACCCCGGGCACTGGGATCATCGTCTGGCCATGGCGCGCGCGATGGGCCTTAACACGATCGAGACCTATGTGCCATGGAACCTGCACGAGCCGGAGCCGGGCCGCTACGCGCGGCTCGGCGAGCTGGAGCGGTTCCTGGACGCCACGGCCCGCGCGGGCCTGTACGCGGTCGTCCGGCCCGGGCCCTACATCTGCGCGGAATGGGACAACGGAGGTCTGCCGTCCTGGCTGACCGGCGAGCTCGGCCGGCGCACCCGCACCCGCGACCCCGCGTTCCTGGCCCATCTGGACCGCTGGTTCGACCGGGTGATCCCCCTGGTCGCCGAGCGTCAGATCCACCGGGGCGGGAACGTTCTGATGGTGCAGGCCGAGAACGAGTACGGCTCCTACGGCTCGGACGCGGTGTACCTGGCCCACGTGGCCGACGGGCTGCGCGCGCGGGGGGTGGAGGTGCCGCTGTTCACCTCCGACGGGCCCGAGGAGCACATGCTGACCGGCGGGATGATCCCCGGGGTGCTGGCGACCGTCAACTTCGGCTCGGACGCCGAGTCGGCGTTCGCCATGCTCAAGCGGTACCGGCCCGAGGACCCGCTGGTGTGCATGGAGTTCTGGAACGGCTGGTTCGACCACTGGGGCGAGGAGCACGTCACCCGCGACCCGACGGACGCCGCCGAGGCGCTGGAGCAGATCCTGGACGCCGGGGGGTCGGTCAACGTCTACATGGCGCACGGCGGGACGAACTTCGGGACCTGGGCGGGCGCCAACCGGGGCGGCGCCCACCACGACGGAGCGTTCCAGCCCACGGTCACGTCCTACGACTACGACGCGCCCATCAGCGAGCAGGGCGCCCCGACCGAGAAGTTCTGGCTCTACCGCGACGTGCTGACGCGGTACGGGGGGCCCGCCCCCGAGCCGCCGCCCGCGCCGCCCGTCCTGCCCCCGCGCCCCGTCCCGCTGACCGCCTCGGCGCCGCTGGAGGCGGCCCTGGGCAACCCGGTGACGGCGCCCGTCCCGCCCACGTTCGACGAGCTGGGGCTGCGCCAGGGGCTGGTGCTCTACGAGCTCGACGTCCCGGGCCCGCGCGCCGACTACCCGCTGATCCTGTCGGACCTGCGCGACCGCGCCTACGTCTCGGTCGACGGCCGCCGCGTCGCGGTGGTGGAGCGCGGCGAGCCGGGTGATGTGAAGGTGCCGGGGCCGTCCCGGGTGGCGGTGCTGGTCGAGTCGCTGGGACGGGTGAACTACGGCCCGCTGATGGGCGAGCGCAAGGGCGTCCTCGGCGGAATCCGGCACGAGCGCCAGTACCTGCACGGCGTGACCGCGCGGCCGCTGTCGCTGGACGAGCGTCCCGACGTCCCCTTCGAGGAGGGCGCGGCCGCCGCCGTCCCGGCGTTCTACCGGGGAACCTTCACGGTCGGCGAGCCCGGCGACGCGTTCGTGGCGCTGCCCGGCTGGCGGCACGGCCTGGTGTGGGTGAACGGCTTCGCGCTGGGCCGCTACTGGGACCGCGGCCCCCAGCGCACCCTCTACCTGCCCGGCCCGGTGCTGTGCGAGGGGGACAACGAGATCGTCGTCCTGGAGCTGGAGGAGGCCGGTGAGCCCCGCGTGGAGCTGCTCGCCGAGCCCGACCTGTCCGGCGGCGCCCGCCCGAGCTGAGCCGATGCCGGAGGCGGGGCCCACCCCGAGTTGAGCGGATGCCGGAGGCAGGCTCGCCGGAGCTGAGCCGATGCCGGAGGCGAGCGCGCCGGAGCTGAGCGGATGCCCGAGGTGGGGCTCGCCCGGGCTGAGCGGATGCCGGGGCCGGGCGCGCCGGAGCTGAGTGGATGCCGGAGCCGAGCGGATGGCCGGGGTGGGGCTCGCCCGGGCTGAGTGGATGCTGGAGGCGGGCGCGCCGGAGCTGAGTGGATGCCGGAGCCGAGTGGATGGCCGAGGTGGGGCTCGCCCGGGCTGAGTGGTGCCGGGGCAGGGCGCGCCGGAGCTGAGTGGATGCCGGAGCCGAGTGGATGGCCGGGGTGGGGCTCGCCCGGGCTGAGTGGATGCCGGGGCCGGGCGCGCCGGAGCTGAGTGGATGCCGGAGCTGAGCGGATGCCCGGGGCAGGGCTCGCCCGGGCTGAGTGGTGCCGGGGCAGGGCCCGCCCGGGCTGAGTGGATGGCGGAAGGGCCGGTCCCGGGTGGGGGCCGGCCCTTCCGTTTGTGAGTCCCGCCGGGTGGCGCGGTCACCCGGCCGGACTCCTCCGGGGGGCGCCGAGTTGCGGTGCCCCCCGGGAGTCAGGTGGCGGGGCCGAGGTCGGTGACGGTGAAGTCGTCCAGGACGAACTCCGCGTCGGCCTCCTCGCCGCCGGTCTTGACCAGCCCGACCCAGGCGTCGCCCTTGGCCGGGGCGGTGAACTCCTGGGTGAAGGCGCCGGGCGAGGTGACCACGCCGATGGGCGTGTCCTTCAGCACCCGGGCGGCGGGCTCGTCGACGGCCGTCCGCCACGTGTAGTGCCCGGCGTGGGCGTTCTCGTACTTGAACTCCACGCGGTACCGGTGGCCGGGCTTGAAGCGGACCCGGTCGGGTGTCGTGCGGTAGACCACGCCCTTGTTCTCGGCGCGGGACTTCAGCGACCAGTCGCCGCTGATGACGTCGTCGACCAGCTTGCCGTTCCAGCCGCGCTGGGTGTACGGCGCGTTCCTCCTGGCCAGGTGGGTGCGCGGATCGATGGCGCCGCCCGCGTCGCCCTTGACGAACGGTCCCCAGCCCTGCGGGACGTGCTCGAAGCCCTCGACCTTCCCCGGCCGCGTCGCCGCGACGACCCGGACGTTGTCGAACTTCACGCGGGCCGTCCCCGCCCCGGCGTCCAGGGCGAGCCGCGCCCGGCCGGAGGAGTCGACGGTGAAGTAGGTGAACACGCGCTGGAGGCGGGAGCCGTGCTTGACGTCGGCGGCGACGTGGTTCTGGGCGGTGGAGACCTCGGCGGTGGTGGTCTCGGTCCGGCCGCCCGAGGTCACCGAGATCCGGGCGGGACGGCGCTCCCCGGCGGTGGCGCCGACCTCGACGTCGGCCGAGGCGGCGTAGGTGCCCGGGGCGAGCCTGAGGTCCTGGCTGAGGGAGCCGGAGCGGACGACGGCCTCGTAGTCGCCGGTGGCGTTGCGCTCGACGGACGCCGAGCCGCCGAGCGCCCACGACTTCAGCGTCCCGGAGTCGAACCCGGGGTCCTTGACCGGGGTGAACTGGCCCCATTCGGGGTCGGCCGCGGGCGGCGCCTTCTTGGGGTAGACCGCGTAGGGCTGCCCGGGAGCCGCGTCGAGCGTGACCTCGCCGCCGGTGACCGGGACGCGCGTCCCGGCGTCGCGGCCTTGGTCGGTGAGCTTGTAGACCCAGACCGACGAGGTGCGCCACGGCGACTTCCAGGTGGTGGTGCCGCCCTTGGGGTTGTAGTGGTAGGCCTTGGTGGCGCTCTTGGGCGACCAGGGCAGCAGGTAGGCGCCGCCGTCGTAGACGAGGCGGTCGCCGTCGAAGATCTGCTTGCGTCCCGCGGCGCTGGTCACCCGGGTGGGGCCGAAGAAGGTGATCTCCTTGTCGGACCAGGACTTGATCGGGTGCGCCTGGAGGTACTTGGCGGGCAGGTTGTCGGTCCAGACGCCGGCGTAGAACTTGTTCCAGTCGGTCTTGCCGACCCAGCCCTCGAAGTCGTGGATCGTCGGCGTGCCCAGCAGCGCGTCGCGGTCGGCCCACACGTCCTTCTCGTGGTTGCGGACGAACCGGATCAGCGTGGAGTTGATCCCGCGCATCCGGTCGGGCCCGTAGTCCTTGTCGTTGGCCCAGTGCGACCACAGCGCCGAGCGCTCCAGCCCGTGCGCCCATTCGGTGGTGACCTGCCAGCCCTGCGCGCGCAGGATCCGCTGGAGGGCGTCGGAGTTCCAGCCCGACTCGCGGAACACGTCGATGTAGAGCATGTTCAGCGCGGGGTCGGCCTCGCGGCGCAGGTCGGCCAGGCGCCGGGCGATGTCGCCGGACGTCAGGTCGCGGCGGTGGTCGATCATGTAGGACTGGTTGAGCCAGTCCCACTGCTTGTTGTTCTTGTCGACGAGCGTCTCGCTGAACGCGTTGGCCTCGGGGTAGGACTCGGTGGCGTTGATGTGGACGGCGAAGTCGCTGTTCCACTTGCGGCCCTCGCGCAGCAGGTGGTTCATGTCGCGCAGGCCGCCCGCGCGCAGGTTGTAGTTGCCGCCGTAGTCGGGGTGGGCCGAGTCGTGGCCCTCGGAGGCGTAGCCCTTGAGCAGCGTGTACTGGCCGAGCCCGTCGGTGGCCAGCGAGATCCTCTTGACGTTGTCGAGCGTCTTGAGGAACGGGTTGGTGGCCTGGCTGGCGAAGTTGAACGGGATGTGCGGGACGACCCGCAGCGACTGCTCCTGGCCGCCGAGCGGGCGCACCATGATGTCGCGCATCGCGATGGCGCCGTCCTGCCAGTCGACCCGGCCGTCGCCGTTGCGGTCGCGGCTGATCACGACCCGGGCGTAGGGGAGCGGCTCGTCGTGCGCCGCGCCCTTGCCCCGGACGGTCCACTGCCCGTTGCCGATCTCGACCTCGGTGAAGCCGTCCCCGGCCCTGGCCTGCCGCTGGAACCGGCCGCGGTCCCAGTCGGTGACGTCCTTGGCCGGCTGGTCGTAGACCGAGTTGTTCTCCAGCGCGGCGGCCAGGCCCCCGGCGCTGGCGACCACGTAGGTCGCGCCGGTCGGCGCCGCCTCCGGCTTGGTCGCCGCCGTGACGGCGGTGACCGTGTCGCCCTCCTTGGCCTTGTCCAGCGACAGCGTGGCCGAGCGGACCGTGGCGTCGGCCTGGGTGCTGCGGACGCTGACCAGCCCGTGGCCGGGGATCTCCAGGGTGCCGACCGCCATGCCCGAGACGCGCGTGACCCGGAACTCGGTGACCATGCCGCGCACCCGGATCGTCGCCCGGATCGCGGCGCCGCCGCCGAAGTCCAGGACGTAGGACGCGGTGGCGCCGTCCACGGTGCTGGCGACCTTGGGGGTGCGGGCCCTGCCGTCGATGACGACCGAGGTCAGGGCGCTCTCCTGGCCGTACATCACGGCCCTGGAGGCGGTGTCGGTGTAGGAGATCACGCGCGGGAACGCGCGGTCGACGCGGACGTCCAGCGCGCCGGAGGAGAGCACGGCCTCGCCGGCGGGGGCCGCCAGGGCCGCCCCGGCCGGGAGGGCCGTGGCCAGCCCGGCGGTGATGGCGCCGACGGCGGTGAGCGTGGTGAATCTTTTCACGGGGGGATCCTTCCGCTGTCCGATCGATGAACAGCGTGTTCCTGGGAGATCACCGGCACCATGGACAAAACGCAGGGCCCCCTTGGACATTGGGTCAGCCCTTGACGGCGCCCGCCGTCATGCCGCCGCGCCAGAACCGGTTCAGCGACAGGAACGCCACCACCAGCGGGACGATCGAGATCAGCGAACCGGCGATGACCAGCGTGAAGAACGACTTCTGCGGGTTGCTGTTCCAGAAGTACAGCCCGAGCGTCAGCGGCCACAGCTTGTTGTCGGCCAGCATCACCAGCGGCAGGAAGAAGTTGTTCCAGATCTGCACGGTCTGGAACAGGAAGATCGTGACCAGGGCCGGGCCCATCAGCCGGAGCCCGACGGTGCAGAAGATCCGCAGCTCCCCGGCGCCGTCGACCCGGGCGGCCTCCAGCAGCTCGTCCGGGACGGTGTCGGCGTACACGCGGGCCAGATAGACCCCGAAGGGGCTGACCATGCTCGGCAGCAGCACCGACCAGACCGTGTCGACCATGCCGGTCTTGGACGCCAGCAGGTACTGCGGCACCGCCAGCAGCGGCGGCGGGATCAGCAGCGCGCCGATGATGACCGCGAAGACCAGGCCACGTCCCCGGAACGGGTACTTGGCCAGGGCGTAGCCGGCGGCGGCGGCCAGCAGCGTCGCGGCCGCCGCGCCGACGACCGAGTACAGGAGGCTGTTGACGATCCAGTCGGCGAAGACGCCGTCCTGGTAGGCGAAGACGTCGGAGAGGTTCTCGCCGATCCGCGCCTCGCCGCCGAACCACAGGGCGGGAGTGCTGAACAGTTCCGAGCCGTTCTTGTTGGCCGCGACGATCAGCCACCACAGCGGGAGCAGGAAGTAGACCGACGCGACGAACAGCGCGCTGGTGGTCAGGACCTGGGCGCGTTTCACTTGTCGGCCCCCCGGCTGGACGCGGTGAAGAAGACGTAGGACAGCACGCACGCCGTGGCGGCGAGCACGACCGCGATGGCGGCGGCGTAGTTGAAGTCGTTGGCGCCGAACGCCGCGTTGTAGGCGGCCATGGCCGGGGTGTAGGTGCTGGAGACGTTCCCCGAGATGGGACGCAGCACCGACGGCTCGTTGAACAGCTGGAGCGTGCCGATGATGGAGAAGACCCCGGTCAGCACCAGCGCGGGCCGCACCAGCGGGACCTTGATCCGCCAGGCGATCGTCCAGGCCGAGGCGCCGTCCAGCGCCGCCGCCTCGTACAGCGACCGGGGCAGCGCCTGCAGCGCGGTGTAGATGACGAGCATGTTGTAGCCCGTCCAGGTCCAGGTGACGATGTTGGCCGCCGACCACAGCACGGTGCCCTCGCCGAGCAGGTCGACGTGCAGGATGTCGTCCAGCGGGCTGAACCCGGGCTGGTACAGGAACGCCCACAGGATCGCCCCGACCACCCCGGGGACGGCGTAGGGCAGGAAGAACGCCAGCCGGAAGAACTTGGTGAAGCGGGCGGCGGCCGAGTCGAGCAGCAGCGCCAGCACCAGCGCGAGCCCCAGCATGATCGGGACCTGGACGATCCCGAACAGCAGCACCCGTCCCAGGCTGCGCATCACCGCCTCGTCGGAGAACACCTTGACGTACTGGTCCACGCCCGCGAACTCGGTCACCGGCGCCGACAGCCCGAGCCCGGACCGCTTCTCCCGGAACAGGCTCTTGAAGACCGAGTAGGCCATCGGCGCCGCGTACGTCCCGGCGAACAGCAGCAGGAACGGCGACAGCAGGAAGAGGGCGGCGCCGTTGGGCCGGGGGCGGCGCCGCCGGCGGACGGCGGTGGCCTGGCGCTTGGCCACCGGCGCTGCGGCGGCGACGGGCGGGGCCTCGGGGACCATGAGCGGAGGGCTCCTTACTCGGCGGGACGGCTCCGGAACGGCCGGGGAACGGGACGGCGCCGCGCGCCCCGGGGCGGGGACGCGCGGCGCCCGGAGGTCATCCGGTGGCGTTGATGCCCTTGTCCTTCATCGACTTCAGGGTCTTGGCCTGGGCGTCCTGGAGCGCGCCGCCCAGCGTGGTCCGCCCGGCGGCGGCCCGGCCGAAGGCGTCGTCGATCACGGTGGCCGAGTCGGTCATGGTCGGCCCCCACTTCCAGCCCGGGTCGGTGTTGGCCGCGGCGTCCTTGAACACCTCGTAGATGTTCTGGCCGCCGTAGAACTCCGAGGGCTTGTTGGCCTCGGGCAGCTGCTGCCCGGCCTTGGCCGCGGGGTAGATGCCGGTCTTCTCGATCAGGTTCTTCAGGCTGCCGGGGTCGGTGGCGAACCAGGTGGCGAACTCGGCGGCCTGCGCGGGGAACTTGCAGCCCTTCAGCACCGCGTTGGGGGAGCCGCCCTCGTTGCCGGCGGCCTTGCCCCCGGCCTGCCACTGCGGGGTCGGGGCCACGGCCCACTTGCCCTTGGTCGCGGCCGCGTTCTCCTGGATCAGCGTGTTGAGCCAGACGGCGCCGATCGCGATGGCGGTCTTGCCGCTGCCCAGGCCCTTGTACCACTCGGGGCTGAACGCCGCGTCGGTGCGGACCAGCTTCTCCTTCAGCAGGCCCTGCCAGTAATCGGCGACCTTGAGGGTGGCGGGGTCGGCCAGGCCGACCTTCCAGGAGTCGCCCCGGGTCTGGAACCACTTGCCGCCCGCCTGCCACGACAGGCCCGCGAACCAGTAGCTGGAGCTGGCGGCGGTCGGGAAGCTGGTCAGCGAGGAGGACGGGTCGGCCTTCTTCAGCTTCTGCGCCGCGGCCTTGAACTCCTCCCAGGTCTTGGGCACCTCGATCTTGTGCTCGGCCAGCACGTCCTTGCGGTAGTACATCGCCTGCGGGCCGATGTCGACGGGCACCGCGTAGGTCTTGCCCTCGAACTGCGCCTGGCTCCACGACCAGTCGGTGAACTGGCTCTTGGCCTTGTCGGCGTGCGCGGAGACGTCCTGGACGGCGCCCTCGGACAGGAAGCTGGGCAGCGACTCGTAGCCCACCTGGGCCAGACAGGGCGCGTTCCCGGACTTCACCGCCGAGAGCATCTTGGAGTAGCCGCCCTTGGCTCCCGGGGGGATCTCGCGGTAGGTCACCTTGATCTCGGGGTGGCTGGCGTTCCACGCCTTCACCGAGTCGGCGTAACCGGGGGCCCAGCCCCAGAACTCGAACGACGCGGGACCCTTGGAGCCGCCGTCGCCCTTGTCGTCGTCCCCGCCGCAGGCGGCCGCCAGCGGTCCGATGAGCGTCATCGCAGCAGCACCGGCGGCAAGCCGGGACACAACTCGTTTGTTCCGCATGACGTACCTTTCGAGCGCAGACCGCGTCGCCGAACGTTCAGCGACCGTTGGCGAAACCCAACCCCTTTCCGCGCTCGGGCTCCATGGACAAAGGGGCGCGCCTTCTTGCATTTCCGTGACTTAGCGTAGCCCGCTGACCTGCGGCTCCAGGGCCACGGGGGCGCCGAGCCGGTTGTCGATCTCCACATGCGGGACGGGTGGCGGCTCCTGCGGCCGCATCCGGGCGGCGAACTCCTCGAACGCGGCCAGCTTGCCGGTGTCGCGCGGCGACCCGCGCTCGGTGAGGCGGTGACGCAGCGTGGCGGCGTCGGTGCGGATCCACACCAGCCGGACGGGGTCGCCGCCCAGTTCGTCCACCCAGGCGGCCCACCGCTCCGGCGAGCGGATCTGGCCGGTGAAGGGGCCGCCGAGCAGCACCGGGCAGCCGTGCGCGCGGATCTCGCGGGCGGTCGCGGTCATCCCGCCGTACTCGTGCGCCTTGACGTGCTCGTCGTACCAGGGCCCCTCGCGCTCACCCGGGTCGCGGCCGTGCGCCGCCAGCGTCGCGGCCACGAAGCCGCCGTACATCGTGTCCTTGTCCAGCAGGGCCGGGACGGGACGCAGCCGCGCCAGAAGGAGCCGCGCCACGGTGGATTTGCCGCAGCCGGGCGGGCCCGCCACCACCCAGACCGGGGCGCCGGTCACGCGGGCAGGCGCATCCGGCGGCTCGCGAGCCTGACGATGCGCTCCTCGTCGATCTCGTGCCCGAGCCCGGCCTGGGTGAGCGGCACCCCCACCACCCCGCCGGACGAGCGGACCGGTGGCGACACGATCGCCGGGCCGCCCGCCGGGTCGGACACGTCGCTGGGCAGCGTGCAGCCCGGCATCGCGGCCAGCGCCACGGCGGCGGCCTGGCCGATGCCGAACGGGCCCGCACCGGTGCACCAGATGTCCCAGCCCGCCGCGCACGCGCGGTCGTGGGCGCCGCGCGCCGCCGTCAGGCCGCCGAGCACCCCGATGCGCAGGTTGAGCGCGCGGCCCGCGTTCAGCTCGATCGCGGCGGCCAGGGTCGCCAGGTCCGGCGCCTCGGGCGCGACCGCCGCGCCGACCCGCAGCTGGAGCCGGGCATGAGCGGCCAGATCGCCCGCCGGGAAGGGCCGCTCGATCGCCAGCAGCTCGTACCCGTCGAGCGCCTCGAGGGCGTCCAGGTGCTCGGGCGTCTCGCGGTAGGCGTGCCCGCCGTCGGCCACGACCGCCAGCGCCGGATAGGCGCGCCGGATCTCGCGCAGGGGCTCGATGTCCCAGCCGGGACGCACCTCGACCGTGATGCGCGTGTGCCCCGCGCCCACCGCCTGGTTCACCCGGCTGACCACCGTCGAGAGGATCGGCTCGGGCGTGAGCGTCGCGCCGGTCACGATGGAGGTGCGGGTGCCGCCCAGCGCGTGCGCCAGCGGCAGCCCCCGCGCCCGGCACCACAGGTCCCAGCAGGCCATGTCGATCGCCGCGGCGGCCGGATGACCGCCCAGGTCGGCGGCCGCCGAGACGTCCTCGGGACGGTCGAGCTCCAGCCCGATCAGCGCGGGGCCCAGACGCTCCTCGATGTCGGCCCAGACGGCCTCGGCCGCGGGCGCGGCGTCGCGTCCGGCGGGAAGGGGGGCCTCGCCCCAGCCCACCGCGTCCTGGCCGCCGGTCAGGCGCACCAGGACGCTCTCCGGGCGACGGCCGCGCGGCATCGTCACCCGGAAGGCCTCGCAGCCGTGGATGAGGGGCACCCCTACCAGCCCTTCTCGCTCGTGGTCAGTCCTCTAATGATCCCCCCTTCGGGGGCATGCGAAGACCGCCGGTCACGTGCGCCAGCGCGGAGCGCGCCTGGTGTAGCCGCCGTCGTCCAGCCCGGCGAGGCGCTCGAAGGGGTTGTAGGAGGCGTAGTCGCCGCACACGGCCTTGGAAACGCCCGCGCAGACCAAGTAGAGGGGGATCATCACCGGGCCCAGGAACAGCGCGTACTGGAGCGCGTGGCGTCCCTCGTGGCGCAGCAGGCGGGGACGTTCCAGCAGCTCGGCGGGCTCGCCCCGGAACAGCACCACGTCGCCGACGGTGAAGGCGTGGGCGGCCGGGAGCGGGAGCCGGTACCCGCCCGCCACGATGAGCCCGCCCGGTGCCCTGGTCAGCCCGGACGTCCGGCGGGTGCCGGCCGAGGCGAGCGCGAGCCCGAGCGGCGTGGACAGGTTGACGGCGTTGACCACCTGGCGCAGGCGCTGCGCCCGCCTCATCGGGCCTCCTCGGCTCGCTGCGGGGTCAGGGGCAGGTGGCGTCCAGGGAGACCGGCTTGGTCTGGCTCGTGGGGCTCGCCGACGGCGAGGGCGAGGTGCCGCCCGGGCCCGTGCTCGGGCCCGTGCTCGTCGAGGGCGAGGGGCTCGACGTGGTGGGCCGCGAGGTGGTGCTGGGGGAGGTGGTGGCGTCGCCCGGCGAGCCCTGGACGGCCTTGGCGGCCAGGCGGCGGATCATCGCCAGGTCGGGGTTGCCGGTGCTCACCAGCGGCGGGACGAACTGCAGACTGTTGATCTTCGCGCCGCCCTTGACCCGCTTGGACAGCGAGATCAGCGCGGGGAGCAGCTCCTGCGGGATGTCGGTCGACAGCGCGCGCTTGGTCGCGGCCGCGAGCCGGTCGAACTTGGTCAGGATGGTCTGCGGGTCGGCCTGCTTGGCGATCGCCCGCATCAGGCACTTCTGGCGGCCCATCCGGGTGTAGTCGTCGCTGTTGGTGCGCGAGCGCCCGTACCAGAGCGCCTCCTTGCCCCCCAGCGTCCGCTCGCCCGCAGCCAGGATCGCGCCCTGCTGCCCGTAGGGGATGGGCTCGGGGATCTTGACCTTCACCCCGCCCATCGCGTCGATGATGTCGGCGAAGCCGAACATGTCGACCAGGATGTAGTAGTCGACCGGCATGCCGAGGATGCCGGAGATGGTCTTGCGCAGCAGCTCGGGGCCCCGCTGGTTCTTCACGGCGCCGGGCACCATGTCGGGGTGCTCCTCGGCGTACTGGTAGACCTCGTTGAGCAGGCCGGGCGTCCCGGCGCCGTCGCCGGTGAAGCCGTAGGGGAACCGGTTGCGCGCCGGTCCCTCGGGCATCGGGAAGTTCTCCAGGTTGCGGGGCAGGCTCAGCAGGACGGTGTCGCCGCTCTTGGTGTCGACGCTGGCCAGCGTCATGCTGTCGGTGCGCACGCCCTCGCGGTTGGCGGCGGCGTCGCCGCCCAGCAGCAGGATGTTGACGCGCGGCTGGTTCTTCCACGGGTCGCTGGCGTCGATGTGGCGGCCGTTGTTGTTGCCGCTGCGGAAGATGCTGGTGAGCGCGTCCCGGGCGACGTAGGTGTTGTAGGCGCTCCAGGCGACCGGCACGGCGACGCCGAAGCACAGCAGCGCGACCACGGTGCCGCCCGCGATGTGGCCCGCGGGCGACAGGGCGCCGGGACGCACCGTCTGGTAGGAGTGGACGACCACCGTGATCCAGATCAGGCCGAGCAGGACGAGCCCGCCGACCATGGCCGACAGCCAGTCGGGCTGGACGGCCAGCTCGATCAGCTCGTCGCGGTAGAGCGCCGCGGCGACGGCGGCTCCGATGCCCAGGGCGACGAACACGCCGAGCAGCACGCCTCCGGCGACCCGGCGGCCGGACCAGAGGTGGGCCACTCCCCACACGAAGGCGGAGGCGAGGGTGAGGGCGAGCGCACGGGGGAGACCGTGAGCATCGTCAGAGGCCGGCTCCGGGTCCGCCTCGGCGGTACCCCGGTCGGCCGTTTGACTCGCCATGTAAGCTCCGATCCCCCACCCACGGTGATTCCAGACCCAGACTTACATTATGGACGCGCAAAACCGGCTAAAGGTTGCGTGGGCGGCGGAACGGAATCGGGCCACCGTCAGGTGCAAGTCTTGTTCAGCATATGCACGCGCGACACGCCGGGGGAGTCCGAGCCCGATTCGGCGATGGCCCTGGCGGTGAGCCCGCGAATGGCCGCGTAGTCCGGCGCACTCGCGTTGACCAGGGGCGGGACGAACTGCAGGCTGGTGATGTCGGCGCCCTTCGCCCGGACCGAGAGCCCGGCGAGATGGGGCAGCAGCCCGCGCGGAATGTCGGTGCTGACCGAGGCGCGGAACACCCGCGAAAGACGCTGGAAGCTGCGCAGCACGGTCATCGGACTGGCCTGCCGGACCAATCCCCACATGAGGCATTTCTGGCGACTCATTCGGCTGTAGTCGCTACTCCCCGTGCGCGAGCGCCCGTACCAGAGCGCCTCGCGGCCGCTCAGCCTGCGGCAGCCGGGGCGCAGCACGCCGCCGGGCACCTGCTGCCGGGGAACGGGCACCGCCCGCTCCACGCACACACGGACGCCGCCCATCGCGTCCACGATCTGCCGGAAGCTGCGCATGTCGACCATGGCGTAGTAGGGGACGGGACGTCCCACGATGCGGCTCACCGTGCGCTTGAGCAGCTCGGCCCCCGGGTCGCGCACCGGGCGGCCGAACGCCGGAGGGTGGACGCTGCCGTGGTGGTAGACGGCGTTGAGCAGTTCCTTGGCCGGGAACCTCGCCCGGGTGGCCGGGACGGGCACCTTCTGGAGGTTGCGCGGCAGCCCGAACAGGACGGTGTTCCCGGTCCGGGTGTCGACGCTGGCGAGCGTCATGCTGTCGGTGCGGATGCCGACCCGGCCGACGTCGGCGTCGCCGCCGATGAGCAGGACGTCCAGGCGGCGCGTCCGGGCGAAGGGGTCGGCCTGGGGGAGCGCGGCGGGTGCCCCGGCCGCGGCGGGCTCCTCGGCGAAGACCCCCTCGACCAGCTCGCGCTGGAGCTGGCCGTAGCGGGCGGCGGTCAGGGCGGGCGCGGCCGCCAGCAGGCACAGGGCCGTCGCGGCGATCCCGCCGCACACGCGTCCGGCCGGGGTCAGGGCCTCGGGCCGCAGCACCAGGTAGGAGTGCAGGGTCAGCAGCGCCCAGAGGACGCCCGCCAGGACGCAGACGCCGACCAGCGTCGCCAGCCAGCCCGGCCGGACGGCCAGCTCGATCAGACCCGATCGGGTCCGGCACACGATGACCACGACGGCCGTCAGCGCGAGGCCGTAGGCCAGCAGGAGCGCGGTGCCCGTCCGGACCCATCCGGCGCGCAGGTGGGCGAGCCCGGGAAGCGGGGCCGACAGGGCGGTCAGCAGCAGGGCCTCGGCCAGCGAGGGGGCCCGGCGGGGCGGCGGCGGGGGGAGATCCGGAGGCAGCGCCTCCGGTGCCGCGGTGTGCGCTTCGAGGCGCGCGCTGATCGGTCCACCGTCGTACATGACAGCCCCCTTCAGGGACGGAGATCCACTTCTCCGCCCTGAAGGGACAGCGTGCAACCGAATGGTCGCCCTGTGTTAATACAACTTCGGCGCGTCGCCTTATTGGGCCGCTCGCCGGCTCACCAGCTGGTCGACAGCGGCTTGCCCTCGGCGTAGCCCGCCGAGCCCTGGATGCCGACCGTGGCCCGCTCGTGGAACTCCTCCAGCGTGCGGGCACCCGCGTAGGTGCACGAGCTGCGCAGCCCCGCGACGATCGAGTCGACCAGGTCCTCGACGCCGGGGCGCTGCGGGTCGAGGAACATCCGCGAGGTGGAGATGCCCTCCTCGAACAGCGCCTTGCGGGCGCGGTCGAAGGGGGAGTCGTCGGCGGTGCGCAGCCGCACGGCCCGTGCGGAGGCCATGCCGAAGCTCTCCTTGTAGAGACGGCCGTCGGCGGCGCGCTGCAGGTCGCCCGGCGACTCGTAGGTGCCCGCGAACCACGACCCGACCATCACGTTGGCCGCGCCCGCCGCGAGCGCGAGCGCCACGTCCCGGGGGTGCCGGACCCCGCCGTCGGCCCAGACGTGGCGGCCCAGGCGGCGCGCCTCGGCGGCGCACTCCAGCACGGCGGAGAACTGCGGGCGGCCGACACCGGTCATCATGCGGGTGGTGCACATGGCGCCGGGGCCCACGCCGACCTTGACGATGTCGGCGCCCGCCTCGATGAGGTCGCGGGTGCCCTCGGCGGTGACCACGTTCCCGGCCACCACCGGGACACTCGGGTCGAGCCCGCGCACCGCCGCCAGCGCGCTGATCATCTTGTCCTGGTGGCCGTGCGCGGTGTCGACGACCAGCAGGTCGGCACCGGCCTCCAGCAGCGCCTTGGCCTTGCCCGCGACATCGCCGTTCACGCCGACCGCGGCGGCCACGCGCAGGCGCCCGGCGCCGTCCACGGCGGGCTTGTAGAGGGTGGCGCGCAGCGCCCCCGTACGGGTCAGGATGCCGGTGAGGCGTCCCGAGGCGTCGACGACGGGGGCCAGGCGGTGCCCGCGCTCGTGCAGCCGGTTGAACGCCTCGCGGGGGTCGACCGAGCCGGGCAGCGTCACCAGGTCGCGCGACATGATGTCGCGCAGCTGGGCGAAGCGGTCGACGCCGTGGCAGTCGGCCTCGGTCACCACGCCCACCGGACGGTCGTCCTCGACGACGATCACGGCGGCGTGCGCGCGCTTGGGCAGCAGGGCCAGCGCCTCGCCCGCGGTGCTGCCCGGCCCGAGCCGCAGCGGGGTGTCGAAGACCAGGTGCCGCTGCTTGACCCATCCGATCACATCGGCCACGACCTCGGCGGGGATGTCCTGCGGAACGACCGCCAGCCCGCCGCGCCGCGCGATCGTCTCGGCCATCCGGCGGCCGGAAACGGCCGTCATGTTGGCCACGACCAGCGGGACGGTGGTGCCGCTGCCGTCCACCGTGGCCAGATCGACCTCCAGGCGCGACCCGATCGCCGACCGGCGCGGGACCATGAAGACGTCGTTGTAAGTGAGGTCGTGGGCGGGGGGCCCACCGTTCAACAGGCGCACGGCTCTTCTACACACCAATCGCTGACGAAAGTGGCTGGGCAACGGTACATCGTGATCTATACCCGGGCGGATCGGCGCGAAGCTCCGCGCGGCCCTCGCCGAGCGCCCCGCCTTCACAAGGCGGTCAAAGGACCACGATCCGTTCCGTCAAAGGATCACCGGATGGTGACGATGCGCTGGCCTCGGGGAGGCCTTCGGCCCCGATCCCGTGTCAGAGCCGTGACAGGGGGTGAGTGAAGGGCTCAGTGGATGCCAGTGCAACGTGAGGTTTAGCTCTCTGTAAAGTTACCTCTTGACGATCCTGCGCCAGCAATGCAGTTTTCTTACATGCGCCCCTCGCGGACGATCAGCGCCCGTCGAGGGTGTCGCATCAGGACACCGGGAGAAGCACATGCAGGTCACGCCCGCGAAGCCGGTGTGCCGTGCCCCCGCGCGTCCTGGCCCCACCGGGCGTGCGTCCCCATGCACGCTCCGCCGTCGTGATGATCAACACGTGGGCGGAGGCCGCCTCCGGACGCCCTTCCGGCCCCCCGAACGGGTGATCTGGTCCGCGTTGTGCTGCCGCCACGCTTTACCCGGCGCCGAATTCGGCGCTTCGGCGGCGGTACGCCGACGCTTCCACGGTTATCGGCCATGACGGACACAAGCAAGATCAAAATTTGACGATTGACCGTCCGGAAATGGAATGATCTTTCAGTTGCCGACACACCGATACAACGCATGTCGAGGAGGAGAGCCGTGCTGGATGCGGTCGACGCCGTGCTCGTCCGCGAGCTCCAGCGGGATGGGAGGGCGACCTTCCAGGCCCTCGCCGATCGCGTCGGGCTGTCCCGCACGGCGGTGCGGGCTCGCGTGCAGAACCTTCTCGAGACCGGAGTCGTCCGCGTCGTCGGCATCGTGCATGCCGCGGTCGTCGGGGCGGAGGCGATCGGGCACGTCTCGATCGCCGTGGACGGCTCGGCCCGCAAGGTGGCCGACGCCGTCGCCCAGCGCCCCGCCGTCAGCTTCACCGCCCTGACCGCGGGCCCGCACGACCTGGTCGCCCAGGTGCGCACCCGCGACGACGCCATGCTCGCCGCCGAGGTCGACCAGATCCGCGCCGTCCCCGGCGTGCGCTCGGCCGAGGTCTTCCGGTCGGTCTCGACCGTCCGCGACACCCACGCCGTGGTGCGCGAGCTGGGCGACATCACGCTCGACGACATCGATTGGAGGCTCCTGCAGGAGCTCCAGCGCGACGGCCGCGCGCCCTACACCAGGCTCGCGCACATCATCGGGCTGTCCCAGGCCGCGACGCGGGCCAGGGTGGTCAGGCTGATGCGCTCGGGCGTCATCCAGGTCACCGGGCTGGCCGATCCGCACGCGCTCGGCGCCGCCGAGCTGGGCGGCTTCGGGCTGGTGGTGACCGGCGGGCTGCGCCGCGTCGCCGAGGCCGTGGCCGAACAGGACGGCGTGCGTTACCTCGCGACCGGTTTCGGCCGCTACGACATCGTCGGGCAGGCCGAGGCGTCCTCGCGTGCCGAGCTGGTGGCCGTGATGGACGCCATCCGCTCGGTGCCGGGCGCGACCGTCCGCGAGTCGTGGCACCACCTGGACGTCGTCAAGGAGTCCTACGCCGTCGAGCTGCCCGACAAGCCGCTCAACGGGTCCTGAACACCGGCCGCCGTCCCCTCCCCGGGGCGGCGGCCCAGGTCAGTCGCGGCTGAGGGCTACCTCCTCCAGGGCGAGCTCGTGCAGGACGCGGGTGAGCACCTCGTCGTCGATGCGGCGCTCGTCGCGCATCGCCACGAACACCGCCCGCTCGGCGGCCAGCATCTCCAGCCGCAGCCGCCGGTAGGTCGAAGTGGGCACCTCCTCGCCCTCGGGACCGGTGCCGCCGCCCAGCCGCTCCCAGGCGCGCAGCTGCCGGTGCTCGGCCAGCTGCCTGAGCCGCTCGACCACGTTCTCGTCCGGCGGCACCGGCTCGGCCGCCACCAGCTCCTCCAGCCGCCGCAGCGCGGCGTTGGCCGCGGCGTGCTGCGCGCCCGCCTCGGCCACCGCGTCGGTGTGGCGCTCGCCCTCCCCGCCGATGCGCAGCAGCCTGATCAGCGCCGGGAACGTCAGGCCCTGCGCCAGCAGCGTGCCCAGCACCGTGGTGAAGGTCAGGAAGAGGATCAGGTCGCGTCCGGGGAACGGGTGGCCGTCCTCGTCCACCAGCGGGATCGCGAACGCGGCCGCCAGCGACACCACCC
Organism: Spirillospora sp. CA-294931; assembly: GCF_050946795.1. Lineage (GTDB taxonomy): Bacteria > Actinomycetota > Actinomycetes > Streptosporangiales > Streptosporangiaceae > Spirillospora. The sequence goes on along the minus strand of NZ_CP192006.1, from coordinate 5,085,362 downwards.
CGCGCATGCCCGCCCAGGCGACCACCACGTGCCCGCGCCAGTCGACCCCGGCCTCCCGCCTGCGCACCCGCGCCGACAGCCACAGCGGCAGGTAGGACGCCGGGAACACCCAAACGAAACGCGCCGCGACCGTGACCGCGAACACCACCACGGCCCACAGGGCCAGCTCGCCGGTCGAGTACCCCGACAGCCCGTCGATCACCGGCGGCAGCTGGAGCCCGATGAGCAGGAACACCACCGTCTCCAGGATGAACGTCAGCACCTTCCACACCGACGTGCCGATCAGCCGCGTCGCCGCCGGGGAGTCGGTGAAGCGATGGCCCAGGTAGAGCCCGCTGACGACCACCGCGATCACGCCCGAGCTGTGCAGCGCCTCGGCCACCAGGTACGCCGCGAACGGCGCCACCAGGACGATCGCGTTCTCCACCAGCGGATCGTCCAGCCGGGAGCGCAGCCAGTGCAGCGGCGGCCCGAGCAACAGCCCGACCGCGGCGCCCGCCAGCGCCGCGAACGCGAACCGCCCGGCGCCGTCGGCCAGCGTGAACCCCGCCCCCGCCGCGGCGGCCACCGCCACCCGGAACGCCGTCAGCGCCGTGGCGTCGTTGAACAGGCTCTCCCCGACCAGGATCGTCACCGTCCGCCGGGGCAGCCCAAGACGCTGCGCCACGCTCACCGCCGCCACCGCGTCCGGCGGCGCCACGATCGCCCCCAGCACGAACGCCGCGGCCAGCGGCAACTCGGGGATCATCAGATGCGCGCCGTACCCCACCGTCAGCGTCGTGAAGAGCACGAGCCCGACCGACAGCAACCCGATCGGCCGCACGTTCTCCCGCAGATTGAAGTACGAGCTCTGCCACGCGGCCGAGAACAGCAGCGGCGGAAGGAACACATACAAAACGAACTCGGGATCGAGCTCGAACTCCGGCACCCCCGGTGCGGACGACACCAGCAGCCCCGCGATCACCAGCACCAGCGGCGCCGAAACCCCCACCCGCCGAGCCAGCGCCGCCACCAGCAACGCGCTGACCGGCACCCCGAGCAGCCAAAGTGCGTGTGTCGCCTCCACCCACCCGATCATGACACGCCCCCCACCGGCCCACCCCACCCGGGCAGAGCCCCAACCCGGCGAAGGCCGCCTGCTCACGTGCTCACGGTGGAGACGGCCGGGCCCGCGTGCTACTCACACACCGACGGAAGTGGAACTCGACTTGGCGGAGTGCGCATCGTTCGCGGGCCCGCGGCGGAGCCGCGGGCCCGCGAACGATGCGGTGTTCTTTCGGGCTGCTCGGTGAAAAACGCGGGTCAGTGGTGGGGGTCGCGGGGGGATTCTTTGGCGAAGTTCAGGAAGTCGCGGGCGACGGGGGAGAGCTGGCGGTGGGCGTGGACGAGGCCGATGAGGCGGCTGATGGGGGGCATGAAGGAGCGGATCACGACGCCGTCGGCCTCCTCGATCTGGTTGCGGTACCAGAGCAGGGAGCCGAGGCCGGCGCGGACCCAGCCGAGCCAGGAGGCGCGCTCGTCGGACTCGATGGCGGGGACGGCGCTGGCGCCGATCTTGTCGAGGAGGGCGTCCATCTCGGCGCGGCGGGCGCTTCCCTTGGCGGGCAGGATCAGGCGCATTCCGTCCAGGGCCGAGTGGGGGACGGGTTCGCGCAGCCGCAGGGACGGGGGCGAGATCAGCACGACCTCGCGTTGCTCGAAGGGGTGGGCGGCCAGGTCGCCGGGGACGGGCAGGTCGGTCAGGGCCAGGTCGGCGCGGCCCGCGCGCAGGGCCGAGGCGACCGCCTCGCGGCTCTCGCAGCGGACCACCCGGACGCGGACGGCGGGCTGGTCGCGGGCGAAGCGGGGGATCAGGCGCCCGGTCAGCTCGGGCTCCAGCGAGGTGGTGGTGGCCACGCGCAGCTCGGCGCCCCGGCCGTTGGCCCGTGCCACCGACAGGCCCTCGATGGCGTCGACGGCGTCCAGCGCGACGCGGGCCTGCCGGACGACCTGCTCGCCCACGGCGGTGAGCACCACGCCGCGCCCGGACCGGGCGAACAGCTCGACGCCCAGCTCGCGTTCGAGCTCGCGGACGGCCCTGGACAGGGCGGGCTGCGCGATATACAGCGCCTGGGCCGCCGACGTCATCGTCCCGTGGTCGGCGGTGGCCACGACATAGCGCAACTGCCGCAGGTTCATGTCTTGACTGTATGACTACGAACCGATCCGGTCCTGGACATAGCCGGAATCGGACCCGAGTTCTCGATGTCGGTACGAGGCCGTTTGTCAAGGGTTAGGGTGTGGTCGCCTTGGTGTCGGCGTCCTGCTCGGGCTCCAGCGGCGGGGCCCCGACGTCGCAGAACGTCTTGCACTGGGGCTCGCGCTCGTCGGGGACGGCGCGCAGCACGTCGTCCCGGACGGCGAAGTAGCTCAGAACGGCGCCGCCGGCCAGCAGGCACGCGCAGACGATCATCGCCGTCTGGAAGCCGTCGGAGAACGCGGACGGGTCGTTGTAGGCCTCGCCCGTCAACCCGGTCAGCGGCGGGATCGCCGCGACGGCGAGCAGGCCCGCGGCCCGCGCCACCGCGTTGTTGACCCCGCTGGCCACGCCCGCGTGCCGCACGTCCGCGGTCGCCAGGACGGTCGCCGTGAGCGGTGCGACCACGGCCGAGAGGCCGAGACCGAACACCGTGACGGCGGGCAGCACCTGCCACACGTACGAGGCGTCCTCGCCGATCCGGCCGACCAGCACCATCCCGATCGCGACCACGACCAGCCCGGCGGCCATGGGCCGCCTCGGGCCGATCCGCTGGGCCAGCGCGCCGGCGCGGGACGACAGCAGCAGCATCAGCAAGGTCACCGGCAGCAGCGCCGTCCCGGCGGCGACCGGGTCGAACCCGGACACGACCTGGAGGTTGAGCACGAACAGGAAGAACATCACGCCCATGCCGCCGTAGACCAGGAACGTCACCAGGTTGACGGCGGTGAACTGGCGGGAGCCGAACACCTCCAGCGGCAGCATCGGACGCGGCGCGCCCGTGCCGCGCCCCCGGCCGCGCAGCCGCTCGACGTAGACGAACGCGACCGCGGCGGCCAGGCCCACGACGGCGGCGGTGCCGACCCAGGCGGGTCCGGTCGCGGCGTTCTGCGCCTCGGTGAGCGCGTAGGTCGTCCCGGCCAGGGCCAGCGCCGCCAGCGCCGCGCCGAGGACGTCGAAGCGCCCGGCCGCCTCCGGGTCGCGGGTCTCTGGGACGTGCCGCGCCGCCACCGCGATGACGACCGCCGCCAGGGGCAGGTTGAGCAGGAACACCCAGCGCCAGCCCGCGCTCTCGACCAGCCAGCCGCCGGCGAACGGGCCGATCGCGCCCGCGACGCCGCCGAGGCCCGACCAGGCGCCGACCGCGCGCGGACGGTCGTCGGCCGCGAACGACGCCTGGATGATCGCCAGCGAACCGGGGGTGAGCAGCGCGCCGCCGACGCCCTGCAAGGCCCGGGCCGCGACGAGCATGGAGACGTCCTGGGCCAGCCCGCACAGCAGCGAGGCGACCGCGAACCACACCACGCCGATGAGGAAGACCTTGCGCCGCCCGTAGCGGTCGCCGAGCGAGCCGCCGAGCAGGATGAACCCGGCCAGCGTGAGGGTGTAGGCGTTGACCGTCCACTGGAGCCCGGACATGTCGGCGTCCAGGTCGCGCGCCAGGCGCGGCAGCGCGACGTTGACCACCGTGGCGTCCAGCGACGCCACGCTGGACCCGAGCACCGTGGCCAGCAGGATCCAGCGTCCGGGCGCGGTGGCCAGCCGGACGTCGCCCATCAGACGATCAGTTCATCGGCGAAGCACCAGCGCCACTCCTCGCCCGGCTCGAAGGACCGGACGATCGGATGCCCCTCGCCCCGGAAGTGCCGGGTGGCGTGCCTCATCGGCGAGGAGTCACAGCAGCCGACGTGCCCGCAGCTCAGGCAGAGCCGCAGGTGGACCCAGCGGGTCCCCTCGGCCAGGCACTCCTGGCATCCCTTCGGGGTGCGCGGCTCCGGATCGGCGTCCGGCAGGCCGCTCACATGTTCACACGTAGCCATACGCCCATCGTGCCACGCGGCGCCTCAGGTGATCACCAGTGGTCGGGGCTGAACGGCTCGTCCTCGGGACGGCTCGACTCCGACAGCAGCCGCAGGTCGGACTCGACCATCATCGTCACCAGGCCCGCGAAGTCGACCTGGGGCTCCCAGTGCAGCTGCTCGCGGGCCTTCTTGGGGTCGGCGCACAGCAGGTCGACCTCGGCCGGACGGGTGTAGCGCTCGTCCAGGACGACATGGTCTTCCCAGGTGAGGCCCACGCTGGTGAAGGCGAACTCGACCAGGTCGCGCACCGACTGCGTCTGGCCGGTGCCGATCACGTAGTCCTCGGGGGCGTCCTGGGCGAGCATGAGCCGCATCGCACGGGCGTAGTCGCCCGCGAAGCCCCAGTCGCGGCGCGCCTCCATGTTGCCCAGCCGCAGCTCGGTGGCCAGGCCCAGCTTGATGCGGGCGGCGCCGAGCGACACCTTGCGGGTCACGAACTCGGCCCCGCGCCGGGGCGACTCGTGATTGAACAGGATGCCGCTGACCGCGAACATGCCGTACGACTCGCGGTAGTTCTGCGTGATGTAGTGCCCGTAGCTCTTGGCCACCCCGTAGGGGCTGCGGGGGTGGAAGGGCGTCTTCTCGGTCTGCGGCGTCTCGCGGACCATGCCGAACATCTCCGAGGAGGACGCCTGGTAGAAGCGGATCTGCTGGCCCGCGGGCGTCCGGGACGTGCTGATGCCCGACACCACCCGGATCGCCTCCAGGCAGCGCAGCACGCCCATCCCGGTCACCTCGGCGGTGAGCTCGGCCTGCTGCCACGACATCGGGACGTAGGAGATCGCGCCGAGGTTGTAGACCTCGTCCGGCTGGACCCGCTCCACCGCCGAGATCAGGCTGCCCTGGTCGAGCAGGTCGCCGGTGGTGATCTGGACGTCGCCGATGTGCTTGCGCAGCCGCGAAACGTGCGGGTTGGCCTGACCGCGGACCAGACCCCAGACCTCATACCCACGCTCAAGGAGATGCTCGGCGAGGTACGAGCCATCCTGCCCGGTGATGCCGGTGATGAGTGCTCGCCTGGACAGCGGATCCTCCATGGCTGAATGGGACGACGGGGCCCACCGCGGGACGTGCCCGCAATGAGTGTGAAACACGAGGTTAGCGACCTCTGACAGATGCTGCCGAGGGAGGGCGCCGTTTGAACCGAATTTGCTTCAGGTTCAGCGGCGCGGCCGCGGCCGTGGCGCCGGGGGCCCGGCGTGTGCGACGGTGTGGGACGTCATGGGGGAGGCGATGGTGTTCGGTCAGGGGCTCGCGCCGCTTCGGCTCAACGGCCGCGGCTTCGGCCGTTTCGTGATCATGGCCGTGGTCAACCGCACGCCCGACTCGTTCTTCGACCGCGGGGCCACCTACGCCTTCGACGCCGCGCTGGCGGCGGTCGACCGGGCCGTCGAGGGCGGTGCCGACATCGTCGACATCGGGGGAGTGAAGGCCGGGCCGGGCGACGAGGTCGACGTGGCCGAGGAGCTGCGCCGGGTCGTTGACCTGGTGGCGGCCGTCCGCGAGCGCCACCCCCGGGTCGTGATCAGCGTCGACACCTGGCGGGCCGAGGTCGGCGAGGCGGTGGCCGCCGCCGGGGCCGACCTGCTGAACGACACCTGGGGCGGGCCCGACCCGCGCCTGGCCGAGGTCGCCGCCGCGCACGGCATCGGGCTGGTCTGCGCCCACGCGGGACGCCTGGAACCCCGCACCCGCCCGCACCGCATCGGGTACGACGACGTGGTCGCCGACGTGGTGGGCCATGTCACGGCCGAGGCCGAGCGGGCCGCCGCCCTGGGCGTGCGGCGCGATGCCATCCTCATCGACCCGGCCCACGACTTCGGCAAGAACACCCGCCACTCGCTGGAGATCACCCGCAGGCTGGGCGAGCTGACCGCGACCGGCTGGCCCGTGCTGGTGGCGGTCTCCAACAAGGACTTCATCGGCGAGACCCTCGGCCAGCCCGTGGAGAAGCGCGGCGTGGGCACGATGGCCGTCCTGGGCGTCTCGGCCTGGCAGGGCGCGCGTGTCTTCCGCGTCCACGACGCCGCGGCGGCCCGCCGGGCCCTGACCGCCGTCGCGGCCCTCGAGCCCGCCTAGAGGGACGCTTCGCGCTGCCGGGCGCGGTAGGCGGCGACGTGCATGCGGTTGCCGCAGGTGCGGCTGTCGCAGTAGCGGCGGCAGCGGTTGCGCGACAGGTCGACCAGGACGCGCGAGCAGTCGGGCGCCTCGCAGGTGCGCAGGCGGTCGAGCTCGCCCGCGGCCACGACGTAGGCCAGCGCCATGCCGCCGTCGGCGGCCAGATGCTCGTCGATGGGCGCCCCGGGTGCGAAGAAGTGCACGTGCCAGTCGTAGCCGTCGTGGTCGGTGAGATGGGGCGTCGTCCGGACGCCGCCGACGATCTCGTTGATCAGCTCGACCGCCGTCGGGACGTCGGGAGCGTCGAACACCGCCTGGAACCGGGCCCGCAGCGCGCGGAACTGCTCCAGGTCGCGCTCGGTCAGCTCGTGCACGTCGCTGAGCCGGTTGCGCTTGACCACGCTGCGCAGCCCCTCGAGGTCGTCGAGGCTCTCCTCGCCCGAGTCGGCCTGCGCGGTGTTGATGAGGTCGACCACGGCCGCGAGCGCGTGCTCGGTGTCATGAGTGAAGATCACAAGGGCTCCAGTCCCTGATACAGGGGAAGTCCAAGCGCCCGGCGGCGCCGGGCCGAAGTCGCGGCCCGCTTTCCACCATAGACGCAGACGGAGATCTTTCTTGCAAGCCGATCTCCCGCGTGGGAACAATCTCGTGACCGAGCCGCGACCCGGGCACCGGCCGCGCGACCGGCGGAAAGAGTTGGCGAAGGCGCGCGTGGCCGCCGGACGCGAGGCTTCCCCGGCGGCCAGGATCGGTCTGTGCACGAGGAACAGCTTTTCATCGTCCTCCTGGTCATCGCGGCGGTCGTGCTGCTCGCCCGCGCCGTGGCCGGACGGCTCGGCGTGCCGGACGCCATCCCGCTGGTCGTGCTCGGGCTGGCCGCCGGGTTCGTCCCGGGGATGCCCGAGATCGAGGTCTCGTCCGAGCTGGTGCTGATGGGCTTCCTGCCCCCGCTGATCTACAACGCGGCCTTCTTCACCGCGCCCCGCGAGGCCCGCGCCGACGCCGTGCCCATCGTCACGCTGGCCTTCGGGCTGACCGCCGTCACGACGTTCGCCGTGGCCGGGACCGTCCACCTGATCATGCCGGGGCTCGGCTGGCCCGCCGCGATCGCGTTCGGGGCGGCCGTGGCCCCCACCGACGCCGTGGCCGCCACGGGGGTGCTCCAACGGGTCGGGGCACCGCGCCGGCTGGTGACGATCCTGGAGGGCGAGAGCCTCATCAACGACGGCGTGGCCCTGACGATCTTCGGCCTGGCCGTCGAGGCGCTCACGACCGAGTACACCTTCGCGCACGGCGGCGGGCGGCTGGCCCAGGTCGTCCTCGGCGGAGTGGCCTACGGGCTGCTGGTCGGGGTGGTGATGCGGCGGGCGCGCCGCCTGGTCGACGATCCCAGCAGCCAGATCATCCTGTCGCTGGCGACGCCCTACCTGGCCTACGTCCCGGCCGAGCACCTGGGCGTCTCGGGCGTGCTGGCGACCGTCGTGGCGGGCTTCCACATCGGCACCCGGGGCGAGGGCCTGCTCCAGCCCGCGTCCCGGGTGGCCGGGCAGTCGTTCTGGCGCGTCTGGATCTTCCTGCTGGAGTCCGCGCTGTTCGTCCTGCTCGGGCTGGCGATCCGGGGTGTCCTCAAGGACCCGGGGGACCACACCTGGACGGGCCTGCTGCTCACCGGCCTGGTGGTCTCGGCGGTCGTGGTGCTGATCCGGCTGGCCTGGGAACTGGGCAACGGCCCGCTGGCCGACCTGCTGCCCGGCGGGCGGCGCGTCCAGGAGGGCCTGGGCTGGAGAGCGCGGATCGTGGTCGGCCTGGGCGGGATGCGCGGGGCGATCTCCCTGGCCATCGCGCTGTCGCTGCCCACCGCCGTCGGCGACGAGCGCGGCCCGCTGATCTTCCTGACGGCCTTGGTGGTGCTGGTCACCCTCGTGGGGCAGGCGTCGTTCCTGCCGGTCCTGCTGCACTTCTCCGGGCTCAGCGGCGCCGACAAGCGCGCGGAGGAGTCCATGCGCGCCCGCAAGGCCGGGCTGAAGGCGGCGATGGCCCGGCTGGACGCGATGTCCGACGCCGAGGAGGTCGACGACCGGACCGCCGACGCCTACCGCCAGCTACTGGAGCTGAGGCTCGACCGCGTCCGCTACTTCCTCAACGAGGAGCGCGGCGAGGCGTCGGAGGACGACGAGCCGCCCGGCGGCGCGCATGTGCGCGCGGAGCTGGCCAAGGCGCAGCGGGCCAAGCTCGACGCGCTGTACCGCAAGGGGAAGATCGGCGCGGACACGCTCCGCGAGATCGGGCGGGAGCTCGACTTCGCCGACGTGGTGACCGGCAGGGGGACGCCGCGCGGGTATCAGCGCGAGTAGTGCGGGTCGGTGACGACCGGGTAGAAGCAGTCGGCGTGCTGGACGCGCATCGTCACCGTCTGGCCTTCGAGCACGTAGTCGGCCTTGACCTGGCGGAACATGGAGTCGGACGCCCACGGCGAGTACAGCCGCCCCACGGTGGCGCCGTAGCGCAGGTGGACGACGTCGTAGCCGCCCGAGGGCATCGCCTCCAGCGCCAGCCCGTCGGGCAGCGAGATCGGGAAGCGGAACTCGGCGGGCGCGTCCGGGCCGTGGATCACCGTCAGGAGCCGGATGCCGTTCGCGGTCGTCTGCGCGACGATGTCGGTGTCGACGTCCACGCCGGGGTAGACCCGCAGGCTCGGCCGCAGCACCTGCGCGATCGTCTCGCCCGCGCCGACGTCGAGGCCGATGTGGATGCGCTGGCCGTCCTTGGTGGGGACCCACACCCCGTCCTTGGCGCGCTGGCCCCAGCCGACGTCGGGGTTCTCCAGCTCCTGCGGCTCGTTCTTCCCCCGGGCGACGAGTACCCGGGACGCCGCGTTCATCGCCGCCGCGGCCCCGTCGCGTGCGTGCCTCATGGCGGGCCCCCTCGCCTTCTCCATCACATACCTGACATCAACTGATTTGGGTTTACCACGAGGAAGCGTGGCAGACCTGTACTTGGCCGGTACTTGGTCGCTATGTGACGTTTGCCCGTGCGTCGATGGACCTTACACCACGCTTATCCGCCTCGTGCCGCCCGCGGGGGCCGCCCCCACCCCGACCAGGTAGATCGTCGTCGTAACGCATACGACGAGTGATCGGATGCACACTCTCCCGGGGAGTGATCGACAAAGCGGAAAATGTAGTGCGAGTTTGGGCGAATCCCTGCATCCTGGACCCATGTGAACGGCCCGAGAGAGCCAGTGCGTGATCAAAGCCGGGGTGACACGTCTCCGAAACCAGCGAAATGCAGGTTCGAGTCGTGCCTTCCCTGCGAATGATCAATGGCGCGCCGGAACAATTCCCGGCGTCCGCCTACGTGGACGAAGTGTTGTGAGCCGCACGCGGCCCCGCCACGGCCGAGGAGCGGGTGCGAGTCCCGCCGTCCGCACGGAGGGTTGGCCGAACGGTAAGGCAGCAGTTTCGAAAACTGTCGTCAAGGTGACACTTGAAGGGGTTCGACTCCCTTACCCTCCGCCATTCGCCCGCGGGCGCCGCAGCGATCTTCGCGATCGCTGCGGCGCCCGCTTCCGCCCTGGTCAGCCCGCGAGGGCGGCGGCACGGAGGCCCTGGCCGGAAGTGGTCTCGGCGGTGCCACCGCCAAGATCGTCGAGTACCTCGGCGAGACGGTCCAGCCCCGCCGCGATCCACGGCAGCGACGCCGGGTCGGACGAGGCCAGCGCGGCCAGGCGCCGCTCGTCGCTCTCCCCGTAAAGCAGGCTCGGCGCCACACGCATCCGCAACGCCTCGGGCGCCTCGCCGAACGCCCCGGCGGGCAGGACGCCCACGCCGTACCGCTCCAGCAGGAACCCGGTCAGCTCCGCTCCGGTGGTCACGCCGTGGTCGGCGCGCAGCCGCTCGCGCAGCGGGCCGAGGTCGGGGTAGACGTAGAACGCGGCCTCGGGCGTGCGGACCAGCGCCCCCGCCTCGCGGAACACCGCCGCGACCGCGCCGGTGACCTTCGCGTGCAGCCGGCGGCTGCGGTCGACGTGCTCCAGCAGCTCGGGCGGCTCGCTGAACGCCAGCGCCGCGGCCTGCTGGATCGGCGCGGGCGCGCTGGACCAGACCTCGCTGGCGATGCCCAGCAGGCTGGCGCGCAGCGCGTCCCCGAACGCGCCGTCGGGAAGCCGCGCGACGCCCAGCCGCCAGCCGCCCGCCGCCAGGTGCTTGCTCAGCGCCGTGGTCACGATGGTGCGCTCGGGCGCGTAAAGGGCCGGGCTCGGCACCGTCCGGGCGGGATCGTGCACCAGGTCGCGGTAGATCTCGTCAGAGATGATCAAAAGGTCGTGCTCCCGGGCGACCGTGCAGAGCCGCCGCACGGTCTCCTCCGAGGCCAGGGTCCCGGTCGGGTTGTCGGGCAGCGTCACCACGACCGCGCGGATCCTGCGCCCCTCGGCCCTGGCCCGCACCACCGCGTCTGCCAGCAGCGCGGGGTTGGGGACGCCGCCCTCGCCCGGCGGGGTGGCCACAAAGGTCGCCTCGGAGCCGGTGAGCGCCGACTGCGCGGCGTACGTCACCCAACTCGGGGACGGGATCGCCACCTCGCCTCCCAGGCTCAGCAGGATCGCGAACAGCAGCGACTTGCTGCCGGGTCCGCAGAGCATGTGCTCGGGCCCGGTGGGCAGGCCGCGGCGCGTCCAGTACCCGGCGGCGGCCGACAGCAGCGCGGCCGACCCGGCGACGGGGCCGTAGCCGCCCCGTCCGGCGGCCAGGGCCAGCTCGCGGGTCAGCATCGGGTGGATCGGGATCCCGGCCTCCCCGAACCCCAAGGGAAGGACCGGGCCGCCCTCTTTTCGTTTGCGGGCGATGGCCTCGTTGATGGCGAGGGTGGGCGACAGCGGAACCGGGCGCAGGTCAAGGGCAGGCATCGATGCTCCAGGGCATGGCAGATAGAGGTGTGGCAGGTGACGATGGAAAGGAATCCCCGTAAGGCCCGGCCGGGCACACCCCATACTTTCCCCACCACAAGCATCACTACAAGCGAGTCTCATCGATGGTGGGCGTAAGCTGAGCTGATGCTAGAGGTCCGGCGGCTGCGGCTGCTCTCCGAATTCGCCCGGCGCGGCAGCATCGCGGCGACCGCGGCGGCCCTGGGATACACGCCGTCCGCGGTGTCCCAGCAACTGGCCGCGCTGGAGCGCGAGGCCCACGTCCCGCTGCTGGACCGCACGGCCCGCAGCGCCGAGCTGACCGACGCCGGACGGCGGCTGGCCGAGCGGGCGGAGGAGATCCTCACGCTCGTCGAGGCGGCCGAGGCCGAGCTGTCGGCCCAGGCCGACACCCCGTCCGGCCGGGTGGTGGTGACGGCGTTCCCGACGGCGGCGGTCGCGTTCGCGCCGACCCTGGCCCACAGCCTGCGCGACCATCCCGGCCTGACGTTCGTGCTGCGCCAGACCCGTCCGGGCGACGGCATCCGCCAGATCCAGAGCGGCGAGGTGGACATCGCCCTGGTGGACGACTGGACGGGCAAGCTCCCCGACCAGTCGCCCGCCGCGTTGACGTTCTTCCACCTGCGCCGTGACCCGCTCGTGCTGGCCGTCCCCGACGGCCATCCGATGGCCAACCCGGACGAGCCCGTCGATCTCCAGTCGCTGCGCGAGGAGTCGTGGATGGCGGCACCTCCGGGCGAGCCCTCACGTCAGGCGGTGGAGCGGCTCATGGACACCGTCGGCGGCGCCCGCCCGGTGCCCTGGGAGTTCGAGGGCCTGCACACCATCCTCAGCCTGGTGGCGCGGGGCATCGGCATCGCCGCCATCCCCGCGCTGGCGCTGGCGGCGGGCGACCAGGGCGTGACCGTCCGCCGCATCCCCGACTGCGAACTGGCCCGCGAGGTCTACGCCGTGACCCGCGCCGCCAGCGTCCGCAGACCCTCGGTTGCCGTAACGCTCCGAGCCATCTACGCCGCCGCCCGCGACGCCCAGCCCGCACCCCCAGGCGACTGACACCCGCGCGGCCCGCGCGCGATTGCGCTCCCCGGGGGGTCAGGTGTAGTCGAACCAGCCGGCCATTTTGGCGCCGAACATCAGGTCGCCGGTGATCTTCATCTTGCCGGTCATCACGGCGGTCACGCCGTTGAGGTCGTCCGAGCAGAGCCGCAGCAGGTTCGGGAGGGCGATGCGGAGCGTGACCGTGGGGGCGGCGGGGGCGCCGCGCGAGCCCGTGGCTCGGGTGCCGTCGATGGCCAGCTGGTAGGTGCGCTCGCCTTCGGGGGTCTGGACGTCCCAGCGGACCGTTCCGCGGGCGTCCCTGGCCTTTTCGGGGAGGAAGCGGGTTCCCATGAGCGCGAAGACGCGGTCCAGCACGCGGTCGACGCCGAACTCGGTGGCGAACTCGGTGATCAGCGCGTCGTCCACACCGCCGGCGCCCAGGAGGAGGCGCAGCTCCTCGGGGGTGGAGACCTCGTCGAGCATGGCCTGGAGCCGGTCGGGCTCGTCGGCGCCGGACGGCCGGATCTCGCTCATCGGGGGGAGCCTCCTCGTCGAGGTGATGATGTGAGAAATATTCAACATCCGATCCAATAGGGTCAAGGGCCCGGCGCCGGGCAAATGCCGCAAGACGGGCAGGGAAACGGAGAACATCACGTACGGTGGGCTGGTCTCCCCCCTCCGGTCTCGCAGGAGCGCGTCTTTTCGATGGACCATCCCCATGGATTCGAGCTGCCCCGGCTGACGTCGATGCTGTGGCACGCCCTGCCCCGGTTCGTCGAGGGGGTGATCGCCCCGGTCGCGGTGTTCTACGCGGCGTTCGCGCTGCTCGGTCTCAACGGCGCGCTGGTCGCGGCGGTCCTGTGGGTGTACGGGGGCATCGCCTGGCGCTACGCGCGCGGTCACGGCGTCCCGGGGATGCTGATGCTGGCGGCGGTCGGGGTCACCGTCCGAGCCGGGCTGGCGGCGGCCACGCACAGCCCCGTTGTGTATTTCCTTCAGCCCACGCTCGGGACGCTCGTGGTGAGCATGGCCTTCCTGGCGTCGGTGCCCCTGCGGCGCCCGCTGGCGCAGAAGCTGGCGACCGACATGGTGCCCATGCCCGAGGCGTTCCTGCGGCACGAGCGGGTCCGCCAGTTCTTCCTGCGGATCTCGCTGCTGTGGTCGCTGGTGTTCTTCACCAACGCGCTGATCAGCCTCTGGATGCTGTTCAACGAGTCGATCAGCACCTATCTGTGGGTCCGGACCGGTCTGGTGACCGCGCTGGGCGCGGCGGCGGTGGTGGTCTCGGTCTTCGGGTTCAGGCGCTGCCTGCGCCACGTCAACGGCGAGCCCCGATTGGTCGCCCCTTAAAGGCGATTTCTCTCACACCACCCGAACCTTCGGGCCGTCCTGAGCGTCTCCCATTCTCAGATACATTCACTGCTTAGGGTGAATTAAGGTTATTTGGGGGATTTGTGGTAGTTCAGGGTCGCCTGGGGCTTGTGGTGGTCGGCGGGGTCGGCGCCGCGATGGTCCTCGTCGCGGGGTGCAGCGACGGCAGTAAAGGCAAGCTCGCCTCCGGCGACTCGGCCACCGTGACCATCACTCCGGGCAACGGCACCCAGGCCGTCAGGCCCGACGGGACGATCGAGGTCAAGGCCTCGGGCACCAAGCTGGAGAACGTGGCCGTCCAGGGGCAGGGCGCCGCCATCACCGGGAAGATGTCCGGCGACCGCAAGAGCTGGCGCTCGGACCGCACGCTCACGCCCGGCACCAGCTACACCGTCACGGCCCAGGCCCGCAACGACGGCAAGAACCAGACGGTGACCAGCGCCTTCACCACCCTCAAGCCGGAGAAGACGCTGTCGATCGTCGATGTCACCCCGAGCCTTGAGGGCGAGAAGGTCGGCGTCGGGATGCCGATCATCGTGCGCTTCAACCGCGCGGTGGCCGACAAGGCGGCCGTCCAGCGGGCCCTGACGGTCGCGCCGGAGAAGCCCGTCGAGGGCGCCTGGCGCTGGGTCGCGCCCGACCAGGCCGTCTACCGCACCAAGACCTACTGGCCCGCCCACCAGAAGGTGCGCTTCACCGCGCGGCTGGCGGGCGTCGCCGCGGGCAACGGCGCCTACGGCACCAAGGACGCCGCGCAGACCATCAGCATCGGCGCCGCCCAGATCACCAAGGGCGACATCGGCGACCACGACATGACGGTCACGCGCGACGGGCGGAAGCTGCGCACGATCCCCTTCAGCGCGGGGAACGGCACCACGCGCGAGTTCACCACCACCAGCGGCGTCCACCTGCTGATGGAGAAGGGCAACCCGGTCACCATGATCTCGCCCGGCCGCAAGGAGGGCGACCCCGGCTACTACAAGACCGTGGTGAACCACGCGGTGCGCTTCTCCAACAGCGGCGAGTTCGTGCACGCGGCGCCCTGGTCGCTCGGGTCGCAGGGGTCGGCGAACGTCAGCCACGGGTGCCTGAACGTGAGCCCGTCGCATGCCAAGTGGTACTACGACATCATGCAGCGCGGCGACGTCATCGACCTCACCGGCAGCGACCGCGAGGTCGAGCCCGACAACGGCTGGGGCTTCTGGCAGATGTCGTTCGAGAAGTGGAAGTCGGCGACGACCGCCGGCTGACCGTCCCCGCGTGCGAGGATGTCGGCTTGCAACGCTTTGATCTCGGAGCCCCGCCAAATCCGGTGGTAGTGACGTCGGCGATGTGATTTGTCGCTAATGTCTCCCTGGTGACGGCGGGGTTCGGGAGGTTGACGGTGCAGCGGAGGCATACCGCGGGGGTCCGTGCCGGGATCGGGGTCACGGGGGCCGTGCTGCTCCTGACGACCGCGTGCTCGGGCGGGGACGACGGTGGCAAGAAGGCCACCGTCGGCGGCAAGTCCGAGGCCGGTGAGCCCCAGGTGACGGTGACCCCGGGCAACGGCGACGGCAAGGCCAGGCCCGAGAAGGGCATCAGCGTCAAGGTCGCGGGCGGCGCGCTGGAGCAGGTCAGCGTCACCCGCAAGGGCAAGCCCGTCGAGGGCGCCATGACCGCCGACAAGACCGGCTGGAGCTCGCGCACCCTGCGTCCCGGCTCGGAGTACCAGGTCACCGCGGTCGCCAAGAGCCCGCAGGGCAAGACGACCACCGTGAACAGCAAGTTCAAGACGCTGAAGGCCGAGACCGTGCTCGGCATCACTGACATCGTCCCGAGCAAGGGGGAGAAGGTCGGGATCGGGATGCCGATCCAGGTGACCTTCGACCGCGCGGTCAAGGACCGCAAGGCCGTCGAGCAGGCCCTCCAGGTCAAGTCGGAGAAGCCCGCGACCGGCGCCTGGTACTGGGTCAGCGACACCCAGGTGATCTTCCGGACGCAGAACGGCAAGTACTGGGAGGCCAACCAGGAGGTGACGTTCACCGCGCGGCTCTCGGGCGTCAGGGCCGGCAAGACGACCTACGGCCTGGCCGACGTCACCCGCAAGTTCCGCATCGGCGACGCCCACATGGTCAACGTCAGCACCAAGACCAAGAAGCTGGTCGTCAAGAAGAACGGCAAGAAGATCAAGAGCTGGGGCATCAGCGCCGGCAAGGGCGGCCGCGTCGTCAACGGCGTCGACACCTTCCTCACCACCAGCGGCATCCACCTGACCATGGGCCGCGAGAATCCCGCGATCATGACCTCGCAGTGGATGGGCGTCGACCCCAAGGACAAGAAGAACGGCGGCTACCGGGAGGTCATCCCGCACGCGGTGCGGATCTCCAACAGCGGCGAGTACGTCCACGCCATGGCCGCCACCGTCTGGGCGCAGGGACGCCAGAACGTCAGCCACGGCTGCCTGAACTCCCCGCCCGCCGCCGCGAAGTGGTACTACGAGTTCGCCTACCGGGGCGACCCCGTCATCATCACCGGCAGCAAGCGCGGCCTGGACTGGAACAACGGCTGGAGCTTCTACCAGATGTCCTGGAACCGCTGGGTCAAGGGCAGCGCGCTCGACCGGTCCGTCACCACCGCCTGAACCGGCCGTTCACTCCCCGTCCCGCTGGGTAGGCACAAGAACATCAGTTGCCTCTTCGAGGGCAGGCGGGGATGAAAGGCAGAAGGGCGCAGCGGCTGGCACACCGCGCCGTGCGCCGGGTCGCGCTCCGGTGCGTCCGCGCGGTCGTGGTGACGTCGTGGCGGCTGCGGCCGCGCCCGGCGGGCGGGCGCCCGCGGGTCCGGGTCCTGCTCCAGCACGCCTACGGGACGGGCGGGACGATCCGCACCGTCCTCAACGTGTGCGGCCATCTGGCCCGCGACGCCGACGTCGAGATCGTCAGCGTGGTGCGCCGCCGCGAGTCCGCCTTCTTCTCCCTTCCGCCCGGTGTCGAGATCTCCTTCGCCGACTCCGGCGGCGGAGGCTGGCTGGCGAAGCTGCCCAGCCTGCTCACCCCGGGGGAGGACGCCACCTTCCGCGCCATGAGCCTCTACTCCGACCTCCGGCTCGTGCGCGCGCTATGCCGCCGGACGCCGGACGTGCTGATCGGCACCCGGCCCTCGCTGAACCTGCTCGCCGCCGCGCTCACGACCCGCCGGGTGGCCACGATCGGCCAGGACCACATGAACCTGCCGTCCTACCGCCCGGGGCTGCGCGCCGAGATCGCCCGCTGCTACGGCGGGCTGACCGTGGTCACCGTGCTCACCGAGCGGTCCCGGCAGGACTATGAGGACCTTCTGACGGGCACGCGCACCCGGGTGGTGCGGATACCCAACGCCTTGCCCGTCCCGCCGGGGAACCCCTCGCCGCGCGACCGCAAGACGATCCTGGCCGCGGGCCGCCTGACCCGCCAGAAGGGCTTCGACCTGCTGTTGCGCGCCTACGAGCCGCTGGCCCGCGAGCACCCGGACTGGACGCTGCGGATCTTCGGGTCCGGGCGCAAGCGGGCGCGGCTCCGGGCGATGATCACCGAGCTGGGGCTGGAGGGCCGCGTCGAGCTGCGTCCCCGCACGCCCGACCTGCCGGGCGAGATGGTCCGCTCGTCGATCTTCGTGCTGTCCTCGCGCCACGAGGGCATGCCGATGGTGGTCATCGAGGCGATGGCCAAGGGACTGGCGGTCGTGGCGTTCGACTGCCCGACCGGCCCGGGCGAGATGATCACCCACCGTACGGACGGCCTGCTCGTGCCGCCCGGGGACGTCGCGCGGCTCACCGAGGCCCTGCGCGAGCTGATCGAGGACCCGGGCCTGCGCGACCGCCTGGGCGAGGGGGCGCTGGTCGCCTCCAAGGCCTACGACCTGGACGACATCGGCCCGCGCTGGGCCGCCCTGGTGGCCGAGCCCACCACCGCCTCCGGCTGACAGCCCGCCACCGCCCTTCCCGTTTCGCGTCACGCGGCGCCGTGATGGCCGCATCCGTCCGCAATGTGGGGATATGGTTATCATTATCGTTCTCGCCCCTGCCTTTCCAAGGAGCCCCATGCGTGACGTGCCGTCCTCCTCCGCGCCGGTCCCGGTCGACCAGGTCGCGCAGGTGGTCGCCGAGATCCTCGGCCTCCCGCTCGACGCGGTCGATCCCGACACGGCGCTGACCGTGCTGGGACTGGAGTCCTTCACCGCCGTCCGGTTGCGGCGGCGCCTGCGCGATCTGGGGCTCGACCTCCCGTTGACCGCCTTCCTCGGCGCGGCCACCGTCCGCAGCGTCGCGGCCGGCGTCCAGGAGCCCGGCGAGGGTGAGCCGGAGCCGGACGCGGGCTTCCCGCTGACCCCGTTGCAGACCGCGTACTGGATCGGCCGCGACCCCGCCTTCCCGCTCGGGGGAGTGGCGACGTTCTACTACCGCGAATACGACCGCGTCCCGGGCCCGGAAGGGCCGGAGAAGGACCTGGCCCGGCTCGGCGCCGCCTGGAACCGGCTGGTCGAGCACCACCCGATGCTGCGCATGGTCATCGACGGCGAAGGGCGCCAGCGCGTCCTGCCCGAGGTCGACACCTACGACATCCCGGTCGACGACCTTCGGCGGGCCGCGCCCGAGCGGGTGCGGGCCCGGCTGGACGAGCTGCGCCACACGTGCTCCCACCAGGTGCGCGACGCCTCCCGCTGGCCGCTGTTCGACGTCCGCGCGGCGCTGCTGCCCGGCGGCACGACGCGCCTGCTGCTGGGCATCGACGTCATGGCGCTCGACCTGGCCGGATGGATGCAGATCCTCGCCGAGTGGGGCGCCGTGGTCGCCGACCCCGGCATCGAGCTGCCGTCCGCGCCGCTCACCTTCGCCGAGTTGGTCGAGCGCCGGGCCGCCGACCCCGCCGAGGCGGGCCGCAAGGACCGCGACCGCGCGTACTGGCAGGACCGGGCCGCCACCCTGCCCCCGGGGCCCCGGCTGCCGTGGGCCACCGACCTGGCCGAGCTGCGCTCGCACCGCTTCACCCGCGACGCGGCCGAGCTGACCGCCGCCGAGTGGGCCGCGCTGCGCGAGCGCGCCGCCGAGCGCGGTCTGAGCCCTACCGGAGTGCTGCTCGCGGCGTTCGGGCTCGTCCTGTCGCGCTGGGGCGCGGGCGGGCCCTTCTGCCTCAACACCACCCTGTTCGACCGCCCGGACGACCCCGAGCTGCGCCACCTGGTGGGCGACTTCACCTCCACGATCCTGGTCGAGGTGCCCGAGCCCGACAGCACCTTCGACGACTTCGCCACCCGGGTGAACCGCCGGTTCTGGACGGACATGGACCACCGCGCGGTCTCGGGCGTCGAGGTGCTGCGCGACGCCGACGCCACCGACCTGACCCCCGCCCACCCCGTGGTCTTCACCAGCGGGATCGGCCTGTCCGACCCCGAGCGGTCCCCGGCGGAGTGGCTGGGCGAGGAGGTCTTCGGGATCTCGCAGACCCCGCAGGTCGCGCTCGACCACATCGTCCACGACGAGGGCGGGCGGCTCCGCGTCGCCTGGGACTCGGCCGACGGCGCGTTCGCCGACGGCTTCGTGGCCGGGATGCGCGACGCCCACCTGCGGCTGCTGCGGCGCCTCGCGGCGGAGCCCGAGGCGTGGAACGATCCGGGCCTGGGCTGGGACCCCACCTTCCTGCCCGAGGAGCCGCTGGAGTGCCGCCCCTTCGGCGACGCAGGGCCCCGGCTGGACGACCCGCTGCGCGCCGCCGCCGAGGCCGTGCCCGGCAACGCCGCCCTGCTCGACTCCGCCGGCGGGCTCACCCACGGCGAGCTGGCCGAGCGCACCGGCCGCATCGGCGCGGCCCTGACCGCGGCGGGCGCCGGCCCTGGCGACCTCGTCGCGGTGGCCTTCGACAAGGGCATCGAGCAGGTGACCGCGCTGCTCGGCGTGTGCGCGAGCGGGGCGGGCTACGTCCCGGTCGAGCCGTCGTGGCCCGCGAGCCGCGTCGCGTCGGTCTGCGAGCAGGCCGGGATCAGGCTCGCCCTCGTCCCGGAGGGGTCGGCGGTCGTCTGGCCGTCCGGCGTCCGCGTCCTGACCCCCGGCCAGGCCGGGGACGAGGGCACCCCGCCCCGGCGGGCCGCTCCCGACGAGCTGGCCTACGTCATCTTCACCTCCGGCTCGACCGGACGTCCCAAGGGCGTGGCGATCGAGCACCGGGCCGCCCGCACGACGATCGACGACCTGATCGACCGCTTCCCGGTCGGCCCGGACGACCGGGTGCTGGGGCTCTCGGCGTTCAGCTTCGACCTGTCGGTGCACGACGTCTTCGGGGTGATGGGCACCGGCGCCGCCGTGGTGCTGCCCGAGGCGGGACGGCAGCGCGACCCGGGGCACTGGCTCGACCTGATGGAGCGGCACCGGGTCACGGTCTGGAACACCGCGCCTGCGCTGATGGAGATGCTGGTCGAGTACGCCGAGATCGAGCCCGAGCGCGCCCGCGCGGTGCTCGCCCCGCTGCGGCTGGTGTTCCTGTCGGCCGACTGGATCCCGGTCACGCTGCCGGACAAGATCCGGGCGCTCGCCCCCGAGGCCCAGGTGGTGAGCCTCGGCGGCGCCACCGAGGCGTCGATCTGGTCGATCTGCCACCCGATCGGCGAGGTCGACCCGGCCTGGCCCAGCATCCCCTACGGCCGCCCGCTGCGCGGCCAGACGTTCCACATCCTCGATTCGCGCGGACGCCCCGCGCCAGTCGGGGAGCCGGGCGAGCTGCACATCGGCGGCGACGGCCTGGCCCGGGGCTACATCGGCGACGCGCGGCAGACCGCCGAGCGGTTCGTCACCCACCCCGTGCTCGGCCGCCGCCTGTACCGCACCGGCGACCTCGGCCGCTGGCGCCCGGACGGGACCATCGAGTTCCTCGGCCGCCTGGACCGCCAGGTCAAGATCCGGGGGCACCGGATCGAGCTCGGCGAGGTGGAGTCGGCGCTGAACCGGGCGCCGGGCGTGCGCCAGTCGGTGGCGCTGTCGGTGCGCGGGCCCGACGACCGCCCCCGGCTGGTCGCGCACATGGTCGCCGCCGACCCCGCCGACCGCCCCTCCGACGAGGCCCTGATCACCCATTTGCGGACGCGCGTGCCCGACTACATGGTCCCCAGCCGCATCCTGTGGCGGGACGGGTTCCCGGTCACCGCCAACGGCAAGATCGATTACAAGGCCCTGCCGAACCCCTACGACCGCTCCGCCGTCCGGGCGCCGGAACCCGCGCCCCGCGCGGAGGCCCCCCGGACGGACGAGGAGCCGCTGGCGTTCCTGCTGCGCCGGGCGGGCGAGGACGGGCTGGACGTGTCCGTCCGCATCTCCGGCGGCACGCTCACCCCCGCCCGCGCGCTCACGGCGGCGGGCGAGTGGGCCGGACGGCTCTCGTCGGCGGCGGCGGGCCAGGGCCTGTCCCTGCGCGAGCGGCTGCCCGCCGACGGGCTGATCGAGCTGAACGTCATCGCGGGACAGCCCTCGGCGCCCATGCCCGCACCCGTTCCCGCGACGGCACCCGTGTCCGCTCCCGCCCCCCGGGCGGAGGCCGGGCCCGATCCCGAGATCGAGCGGGTGATCGCGCGGACGCTGAGCGAGCTGCTCGGCGGGGCGCCGATCGACGCCGAGACCCCCTTCCTGCGCCTGGGTGCCACGTCGCTGACGCTCGTCCGCGCGCACGCCCGGCTGGTCGAGGCGCTCGACCCCGAGCTGTCGGTGGTCGACCTGTTCACCCGTCCCACCGTCCGCCAGCTGGCGTCCCTGATCGCCGACCGCGGCCGGGCGCCGGACGCAGCCCCGGCCCCGGCGGCCGAGCCCGAGCCGGACACGGCGGCGCGGCGCGCGGAGAACCGGCGCCGGGCGCGCCAGAAGGCCGCCGAGGCCGTCCGATGACCGACCTCGACACCGCCGTCGCCGTCACCGGGCTGGCCTGCCGGTTCCCCGGCGCGCCCGACGCCGATACCTTCTGGGAGCTGCTGGCCGAGGGGCGCGAGGGCCTGACCCGGCTCACCGACGACCAGCTCGCCGAGCGGGGCGTGCCCCGCGGGCTGCGCCGCGACCCGTCCTACGTGCCCGTCGCCGGGCTCATCGAGGGCCAGGAGCTCTTCGACCCCGAGCCGTTCGGCCTGGCCGACGCCGAGGCGGCGCTGCTCGACCCGCAGCACCGGCTGTTCCTGGAGTGCGCCTGGCGCGCGCTGGAGCGGGCGGGGCACGGCGGCGGACGCGGCGCCGGGTCGGTCGGCGTGTTCGCCGGATCGGCCCAGAGCGCGTACCTGGCGAGCAACCTGCACGACCGCTGGGACCCCACCGGCGGCGGCGCCGACCCCACGGGAAGCCTCCAGACCGCCATCGCCACCCAGACCGACTACCTCCCGCTCCAGACGGCCTACCGCCTGAACCTCACGGGCCCGGCGGTCGCGCTGAACACCACGTGCTCCACCTCGCTGGTCGCCGTGCACGTCGCCGCGCAGTCCCTGGTCGCGGGGGAGTGCGACACCGCGCTCGCGGGCGGGGTCTCGCTGATCGTCCCGCAGGGCCGGGGGTTCCTCTCGGTCGCCGACGGCATCTACTCGCGCGACGGCCGCGTCCGCGCCTTCTCCGCCGAGGGCTCGGGCATCGTCTACACCCAGGGCGCCGGGGCCGTCGTCCTGCGCCGCCTGCGCGACGCGCTCGACGACGGCGACCCGGTGCTCGCGGTCGTGCACGGCTCGGCCGTGAACAACGACGGCGCGGCCAAGGCGGGCTTCACCGCGCCGTCGATGGCCGGGCAGGCGCGGGTGATCGCCGAGGCGCACGCGGTCGCGGGCGCCGATCCGCGCCGCATCGGGTACGTCGAGGCGCACGGCACCGCCACCCGGATCGGCGACCCGATCGAGGTCGCCGCGCTGCGCCGGGTGTTCGGCGAGTCCGGGCCCGCCTGGTGCGGGCTGGGGTCGGTGAAGAGCAACATCGGCCACGCCAACGCCGCCGCCGGGATCGCCTCGTTCATCAAGACCGTGCTGGCCGTGCGGCACGGCACGCTGCCCGCCACCCTGCACGCCAGGCCCGTCAACGAGCTGCTCGGGCTGGCCGGGTCCCCCTTCGAGATCGTCACCGAGACCCGGCCGTGGGACGGGCCCGAGCTGGCCGGGGTCAGCTCCTTCGGCATCGGCGGCACCAACGCCCATGTGATCGTCGGCCCGGCCCCGGATCGTCCGGCCGCGGTTCCCGACCTGCGGCCCCACCCGATCGTGCTGTCGGCGCACAGCCGCGAGGCGCTGCGCGACACCGCGGCGGACCTGGCGCGGATGGTCGAGGGTGACGCTGACCTCGCGTACACGCTCCAGACCGGACGCGAGCACTTCGCGCACCGGCTCGCGGTCGTGCCGGGCGCCGACCTCGGCGAGGCGCTGCGCACCGCCGTCCCGGCGGGTCCGGTCACGGCGCCGCCCCGGCTGGTGTTCGCCTTCTCCGGCGGCGGCAGCGCGCGTCCCGGGATGGGCGCCGCGCTCTACGAGGCCGAGCCGGTCTTCGCCGCGTGCGTGGACGAGTGCGCCGGGCTCTTCCGCGAGCTGCTCGGGCACGACGTCCGCGCGGTGATCCTGGACGAGACCGGAGACACCGCGCGCGCTCACGGACCCGTGCACGGCCCGCCCGCGCTGTTCGCCGTCTCGCTCGCCACGGCCCGGCTGCTGGCCGCGTGGGGCGTCGCGCCGCACGCGGTGCTCGGCCACAGCCTGGGCGAGTGCGCGGCGGCGGTCGTCGCGGGCGCGCTGCCCCTGGAGGACGCGGCGCGGCTCATCGCGGTGCGGTCCACCGCCATGGCGCGCGCGGCCGGGGACGGCGCGATGCTGGCCGTGCGGCTCGGCGAAGACGAAACGCTCGCCCTTCTGGCCCGGCACCCCGCGCTCGACCTGGCCGCCGTCAACGCGCCGGACGCCTGCGTGGTGTCCGGGCCGCACGCCGCCATCGAAGCGCTGGAAGGCGAGCTGCGCGCCGCCGGGCGCGAACCGTCCCGCCTGCGCTACGACGTGGCCGCGCACTCGCGGCTGGTCGACCCCGCGCTCGCGGCGATGCGCAAGGCCGCGAGCGGAGTGCGCGCGGCGATCCCGGCGATCCCGCTGATCAGCACCCTGACCGGCGAGGCCGTCACCGGCGAGTACTCCACCGCCGAGTACTGGGCCGCGCAGCTGCGCGAGCCCGTGCGATTCTCGCGGGCCCTGCGCACGGCCGCCGGCGACTCCGCGCTGGTGCTCCAGGTCGGGCCGGGCGCGGCGCTGGCGGGCCTGGCGCGCCGCCACGGCCTGTCCGCCCTGCCCTGCCTCGCGGCCGAGGAGGGCGAGGACGACCTGACGGCCCTGCGTGCCGCCGCCGGGCATCTGTGGGCGCACGGCGTGGACGTCGACTTCGCGGCGATGCACCACCCGGGACGCAGACGGGTCGCCGCCCCCGGGTACGCCTTCCAGCGCCGCCGCCTGTGGATCGACCCGCCGCCGCAGCGGGCCCGCAGCCAGGAGATCGACGAGGGTGAGCCGCTCCAGGTGCCGGTCTGGGACCAGGCCGTCCCGCTCGACCCGCCGGGCCGCCTGGCGGGACGCTGGCTCGTGGCGGGACCCGACGAGGCACCGGTCGCCGAGGCCATGGCGGCCGCCGGGGCGGACGCGGTCGCGCTCAAGGACGCCGGTCCGGGCCCGTGGGACGGCGTGGTCACGCTCGCCCACGACGGCGTCGTGGAGGAGGTGCTCGCGCGGGCCGCGCTCGCCGCCGTGCTGGCCGGGAACGAACGCCCGCCCGGCCTGCTGCTGCACGTCACCCGTTCGGCGCAGCGCGTCGAGAGCTCCGATCGGCCCGACCCGGCCGTGGCGGCCTCCCTCGCGCTGCCCCGCGTCCTGGCCCAGGAGCACCCGGGCCTGCGGTGGCGGACGCTCGACCTGGACGCCAGGACGCCGCTGGTCCCGGCCGTCCTCGCCGAGGCGGCCGCCGCGCGCGACTCGGGAGCCGAGGTGGCGCTGCGCGGCGGTGTCCGCTGGGTCCGGGACATCCGCGCGTGGCGTCCGGCGCCGGACGGGGAACGCCCGTTCCGCGCCGGGGACATCGCGCTGATCACCGGCGGTCTCGGTGAGGTCGGCCGCGCCGTCGCCGCGCATCTCACCCGTCAGGGCCTGCGCGTCGTGGTCACCTCCCGTGGACGGACCGACGACGGCCTCGACGTCAGGCGGGTGGACGCCGCCGACCCGGCCGCGACCACGGCGCTGCTGGCCGAGCTGGCCGGGGAGGCGCCCGTCGCGCTGGTCGTGCACGCGGCGGGCGTGGTCGGCACCGCCGACCTCGAACCGCTGCGCCGCGTCGGCGAGCCGCACGTGACCGGCCATGTGGCCGCCAAGATCGAGGGCGCGCTGGCGCTGCGGGCCGCGATCGACGCGCTGCCCGCCGGGCGCCGCCCGTCCACCGTGGTGCTGATGTCGTCGGCGGGAACGCTGGTCGGCGGCATCGGCACCGGCCCGTACTGCGCCGCCAACCGCTACCTCGACGCGCTCGCCGAGGCGCGCGCGTTCGACCGGGAGCCGGGCACGCGGTGGGTCAGCGTCCTGTGGGACGCCTGGGCCGCCCGGGACGCCGAGATTCGCCCGGCGCACGCCCTGGACGTCTCGACCGGCCTTGCGGCGCTCGACCGGGTGCTGGCCAGCCGCCGGTCGGGCGCGCTGCCGCCCGTCGTGGCGGTCTCGGCCACCGACCTGCGCGAACGCCGGGCCGCCGCGTCCTACTCCCGGCCCGGGCGCGCGTCGTCCGCCACCGGTCTCGAACCCGCCGAGCGGGCCGTCGCCGACGTGTGGACCGACCTGCTCGGCACCCCCGTGTCCTCCGCCGACGACGACTTCTTCGCCCTCGGCGGCCACTCGCTGCTGGCGACGCGGATGCTGGCCCGCCTGCGCGAGAGCCACGGCGCCGAGATCAGGCTCCGGGACCTCCTGCTGCGTCCCACGGTCGGCGGCCTCGCCGAACTCCTGGCCGCCCACACCGGACAGGTCGCCCCCGAGCCGGTGCCGGAGCCCGCGCGGACGTCGCCCGACGGGACGTTCGCGATGACCCGCGTCCAGCACGCCTACTGGGTCGGGCGCGGCGGCGGTTACGCGCTCGGGGACATCCCGTGCCACTTCTACCTGGAGTACGACTGCCCCGACCTGGACCTGACGCGCTACGAGGCCGCCTGGCGGGCGGTGATCGACCGGCACCCGATGCTCCGCACCATCGTCACCGGGAACGGGCGGCTGAGGACGCTCGACCGCGTCCCGCCGTACCGGATCCGGGTGCACGACCTGAGCGGTGCGAGCGAGGAGGAGCGGGACGAGCGGCTGTCGCGGTTGCGCGCCCGAGTCTCGCGCGACCCGGGCCCGCCGGACCGCTGGCCGCTGGTCCAGATCCAGGCGGCCCGGCTTCCCGAGGGCCGGGTCCGGCTGTTCCTCGGCGTGGACGTGCTGATCTGCGACGCCGGAAGCTACTGGATCATCGACCGCGACCTGCGGCACTTCTACCGCGACCCCGGCACACCGCTGCCGGAGATCGGGATCGACTTCGCCGCCTGCGTCCAGGCGATGGAGACGGGCCGCGACGGCGCGGAGTGGAAGCGGGCCGCCGCCTACTGGCGCGACCGGCTCGACACCCTTCCCGGGCCGCCGCCGCTGCCGGTGTCCGAGCCCACCGGGCGTCCTCGGTTCGTCCGGCGCTCGGCCCGCCTCCGGCCCACCGAGTGGGAGGCGCTGCGCACCGAGGCCGCGCGGCGGGGCGCGACCCCGACCGCCGTGTTCCTGGCCGCCTACGCCGAGGCGCTGGCGGGATGGTCGGGCAGCCCGCACTTCTCCATGACCCTCACGCTGTTCGACCGGCCCGCGATCCATCCCGGTGTGGACTCCGTCGTCGGCGACTTCACCTCGCTGCTCGTCCACGAGGTGGACCGCCGCGAGCCCGGCTCGTTCGCCGACCATGTCCGCGCCGCGCACCGGCGGCTCTTCGCCGACCTGGACCACCGCGCCTACTCGGCGCTGGACCTGTTCGGCGAGCGGGCGGCCCGCACCGGCGAGCTCGGCGCGGTGCCGGTGGTGTTCACCAGCGCGCTCGGCCTGGAGGACCTGGTCGGCGGCGAGGCCGACCTCCAATGGGTCGGCGAGCAGGTGCACGCGCTGAGCCAGACGCCCCAGACCTGGCTCGACCACCAGGTCCTCGTGCAGCGCGGCGAGCTGCTGGTGCAGTGGGACGCCGTGGACGGCGTCCTGCCCGCCGCCGAGGTCGACCGCGTGTTCGCCCAGTACGTCGCCCGGCTGCGGTGCCTGGCCGCCGACCCCGCGGCCTGGGACGGGGCCGCCACCCAGGACGCGCTCGTCCCGCTGCGCGACGGCACCGGCGACGAGACGCTCTACCTGCTGCACCCCTCGGGCGGCGACGTCATGTGCTACGCCGAGCTGTCGCGCCTGCTGGACGAGCGGTTCGCCGTGGTGGCCGTGACCGATCCCGGGCTCGTCGACGGGGACGCATCCGAAGACCTGACCGAGCTGGCCCGCTCCTACGCCGAGGCGATCCGGCGGCGGTCGGCCGGGCCGTACTTGCTGGGCGGCTGGTCGATGGGCGGCAGCCTGGGGCAGGAGGTCGCGCGCCTGCTCACCGAGCGGGGCGAGAGCGTCCGGCTGCTGCTGATGGTCGACTCCAACGACCCGACCCACATCACCGCGATCCAGGCGCCCACCCCCGAGGCCGCCGAGGCCGAGGCGGCGCGGCGGCTGCTGGGCGAGGACGCCGTCCCCGGCCCGCGCGACCGGGAGAAGGTCGCCGTCTTCGCCCGGCACCTGCGCGGCCTGGCCGACCACGTCCCGCGACGGCTGGACGACAAGGACGTCACGACCCTGCTGATCCGCGCCGGGCGCCGCTCGTCCCGCAACTCCGGCATCGGCATGGGCGTGGACGACACCCCGCCCGGAGTGCCCGCCCTGGGATGGGAGCCCCACCTGGCCGGCCCGATCGAGGACCACGCCGTCGACGCCGACCACTACACCCTGCTGCGGCCCCCGGCCGTCGCCCGGGTGGCCGAGCTCATCAACGCGACGCTCCGGCGTCTCCGACCGAAGAACGGAACCCCCTGACGATGAAATCCCTCCACGCGGGCGCGGGCGCGCTCGTCCTGTCCCTGGCCGCCCTGAGCGGCTGCGGGGACGACGGCGGGGCCGCGGCCTCCTCGGGCGGCGACACCCTCCGCTACGTCGCGGTCGGCGCCCCCGCCACCGCGATCAACGACCCGCACGGCGGCATCGGCAACCAGTCGGACCTGATCCGCTTCGCGCTGCTCTACGACGTGCTGACCAAGCCGGGCCCGAACGGCACGACCGAGAACCGCCTCGCGGCCTCGTTCGCCCCCGATGCCGAGCTCACCACCTGGACGATCAAGCTCCGCTCCGGCGTGACGTTCACCGACGGCCGACCCGTCCGGGCCGGGGACGTGCTGTTCTCGCTGCGCCGCATCCAGCAGAAGGCCGCCGAGAACTTCGGCCGGATGCAGATGTTCGACCTCGGCAAATCCAAGGCCGTCGACGACAGGACGGTCGAGCTGGTCACCACCGAGCCGTACGCGGAGGTCCCCAAGGCGCTGGAGTCGGTCACGTTCGTCGTGCCCGAGGGCACGGCGAAGTTCGACAAGGCGCCCGTCGGCTCCGGGCCCTACCGGATGACCGGGGGCACACCGCAGCACGCGATCCTCGAACGCAACGACAAGTGGTGGGGGCCGCGTCCCGGCACCCGCCGCATCGAGCTGCGCGCGGTGATCGACCCGCAGGCGCGGGCCCAGGCCGTCGTGTCCGGCCAGGCCGACGTGGCCGGGAGCGTGAGCCCCTCCTCGGCCCGGCAGGCGGAGGCGTCCCCGAAGCTGAAGGTCGTGCACCGTCCCGCGATGCTGCGATACCCCTTCGTCATGCGGCTGGACCGCGAGCCCTTCGACGATCCGCGCGTCCGCGAGGCCGTCAAGCTGGCCGCCGACCGCAAGGAACTGCTCGACAAGGTCTTCCTCGGCTACGGCAAGGTCGGCAACGACCTGCTCACCCCGACGGGCGCCGAGGGCGTCCCGCAACGGACCCGCGACATCGCCAAGGCCAGGGACCTGCTCAAGCAGGCCGGGCACGGGGGCGGGCTCGACCTGACCCTGTCGACGACGACGTCCTACCCGGGGATGGACACCGCCGCCACGCTC
Organism: Spirillospora sp. CA-294931; assembly: GCF_050946795.1. Taxonomy (GTDB): domain Bacteria; phylum Actinomycetota; class Actinomycetes; order Streptosporangiales; family Streptosporangiaceae; genus Spirillospora. Next base: position 5,056,610 of record NZ_CP192006.1, on the reverse strand, counting down.
TTCGCGCGCCAGCTCGGCGACGCCGGGATCAGGGTCCGCGTCAAGATGGAGCCCCCGGACACCTACTGGTACAAGGTCTTCGGCAAGAAGGACTTCTACACCGGCTTCTTCGGCGGCATCTCCTTCATCGACATGGCCCGCGTCTCGCTGCTGGGCGACGCGCCCACTAACGAGACCGCCTGGAAGCGCCCCGATTGGGACGCGGGGTTCGGCAAGGCCCTGGCCACCGGTGACGCCGGGTCGCGCCGCGACCAGCTCGGCGCGCTGGAGCGGCGGCTGCGCGACGAGGGCGGCTATGTCGTCTGGGGCTTCGGCGACGGGCTCGACCTGTCCTCGTCCCGGGTGGAGGGGCTGCCCACCGGCCCCGGCTTCGAGAGCTGCTTCATCGAGCGGGTGCGGCTGAAGTCGTGACCGCCCGGATCCTGGGCTCCGTCGCGCGCGCGGCGGTGGTGCTCCTGCTGGTGTCGGTGGCGGTGTTCGGCGCCACCGAGCTGCTCCCGTCGGACGCCGCCGACGCCCGCACCGGCGGGAGCGCCACGGCCGTGGGGGAGGCCGAGCTGCGCGACCGGCTCGGCCTCGACCGCCCGGCCTGGCGCCGCTACACCGGCTGGCTGGCCGGGCTGGCGCGCGGGGACGCGGGCGCGTCGCTGGTCACCGACCGCCCGGTCGGCCGGATGGTCGCCGAGCGGCTGCCCGCCACGCTCACCCTGGCGGGCTGCGCCCTGGCCGTCACCGCGCCGCTGATGCTGCTGCTCGCCTGGGCCGCGGGCACCTCGCCGCGCCTGGCCGCGCTGGTCACCGGGCTGGCGGCGGTGCCGCAGGTGGTGCTCGCGGCGGGCCTGGCGGCGATCTTCTCCGGCGCGCTGGCCTGGCTCCCGCCGGTGTCCCTCCTGCCCGCGGGCGGGTCGCCGCTGGAGGATCCGGAGATCCTGGTGCTGCCGACGCTGGCGCTGGCCGTCCCGTCGGCGGCGTTCGGCGCGGGCCTGCTGGGCGGGGCCGTGGCCGACGTCGTGCGCCGCCCGCACGCGACCTCGGCCGTGGCGCGCGGCCTGCCGCCGCACGTGGTCGCGGTCCGCCATGTGCTGCCGTTCCTGGTCGCCCCGGCCGTGCGGGTGCTGGCCATCGTGACGGGCGGCCTGCTGGCCGCGGCGGCGGTCGTGGAGACCCTGTTCGGCTACAGCGGGCTGGGCGAGCTGCTGGTCAGCTCCGTCGGGACCCGCGACGTCCCGGTCGTGCAGGCCGTGGCGATGCTCGGGGCCGCCGCCGTCCTGGCGGGCCTGCTCCTGGCCGACCTGCTGGGGGAGGAGCGCGCATGAGGGTGTGGGCCGCGCTGCTGCTGGCCGCGATCTTCCTGGGCGGCCTGTTCGCCCCCCACGACCCGGCGGCGTCGATCGGGCTGCCCTGGGCGCCGCCGTCCTCGGGAGCCCCGCTGGGCACCGACGACGCCGGACGCGACGTGCTGTCGCGGCTGCTCGCGGGCGGCCGCGACCTGACCCTCACCGCCCTGGTCGCGGCCCTGGCCGCCTCCCTCGTGGGCGTCGGCGGCGGGCTCGCGGCGGGCTGGAGCACCGGCCGGGCGGGCCGGCTGCTGACCGTCCTGGCCGACCTCCTGCTCGCCGTCCCGTTCCTCCTGCTGGCGATGGTACTGGCCGTCGCGCTCGCGGGCCAGGCCGCCGTGGTCGCCGCGACCGTGTGCGGCGGAGCGCCGCTCGGCCTGCGCGTCACCCGCGACCTGGTCGGGGACGCCCGCCGCGCGGGCTACGTCGAGGCCGCGCGGGGACGCGGCGAACCGGCCGCCGCGATCCTGCTCCGCGAGGTGCTGCCGACGCTGGCCTCGGGCGCCGCGGCCGACCTGGTGATGCGGTTCGTCCTGGCGCTCCATCTCGTGGCCGCGTTCGGGATGCTCGGCTTCGGACCCGAGCCGCCCGCCCCCGACTGGGGCCTGATGCTCCGCGAGAACCTGCCGGGCGCCGGGCTGAACCCGTGGGCGCTGGTGGCCCCCGCCACGGCACTGGCGCTGCTGGCCGTGACCGCCGCCCTGCTCGTCACGCCCTACCGGCGCGGACCGCGCCCGGTCAGGCGCACGGAACCGTCCGTGCCCGTGGAAGGGGCGTCCGGCCTGACCGTCGACAGGCTCGGCGTGACCGGCCCGGACGGACGGCCCATCCTCACCGGCTTCACCCTCCACGCGGCGCCCGGCGAGGTCGTCGCGATCGTCGGGCCGTCCGGCAGCGGCAAGACCACCGCCGTCCGGGCGATGCTCGACCTGCTGGAGCCCGGCCTGCGGCGCTCCGGCACCGTCCGCTGGGACGGCCGGGAGATCCCGTCCGGACGAGCCGCCCGGCGATGGCGCCGCACCCACGTCGGCCTCCTCGACCAGGACCCGGCGTCGTCCCTCAACCCCCTCTCCACCGTCGGCACAGCCGTCCTCGACGGCCGCCGTCACGACGGGGCCCGGGACGCGTTGGGGGCGCTTGGTCTTGACCCGGGGGAGTTGTGGGGGCGGCGGGCTCGGCGGCTTTCGGGGGGTCAGGCGCAGCGGGTCGCGTTGGCGCGGGCCCTGCTCACCGAGCCCGAGTTGCTTGTGCTGGACGAGCCCACCAGCGGCTTGGACGCCGAGGCGCTCGATCTGGTGGTCGCCGCGGTGGAGCGCCGCCGGGAGGACGGGCGGTCGGTGACGTTGGTGATCTCGCATGACCGGGACTTCGTCGCCCGGATCGCCGACCGGGCCGTGGACCTCACGCCGCCCGGGCTCGACGCCGTGCCCGCCGGGAGGGAGGACGGGCTCCGCGGCGAGCCGGTGCTGACGGCGACGGGCCTGCGGCTGCGGGGCGGGCTGGTGGAGGTCGACGAGCTGGTGCTCCACCGGGGCGAGCTGGTCGCCGTCACCGGTCCCTCGGGTGCGGGGAAGAGCACGCTGCTGCGCACCCTGGCCGGGCTTGAGGCACCCGAACGCGGATCGCTCGTCCTGCACGGCCGGACGCTCCCGTGGCCGCTGGAGCGGCGCGGGCGCGACGACCTGCTGGCCGTCCAGCTCGTCGGGCAGGACCCGGCCGGGGCGCTGAACCCGGTGCATCGGGTCGGGACGGCGCTGGCCCGCCTGCCGGGCGCCGACGTTCCCGGACTGCTCGGCCGGGTGGGGCTCGACCCGGGGCTTGCCGGGCGGCGTCCCGGCGAGCTGTCGGGCGGCCAGCGGCAGCGGGTCGCCGTCGCCCGCGCGCTGGCGGCCGGGCCCGATGTGCTGCTCGCCGACGAGATCACCGCCGCTCTGGACGCCGCCACCGCCGCCGGCGTCCTGCGGCTGCTGGCCGGGCTGCGCCGCGAGGGCCTCGCGGTGCTGCTGGTCACGCACGACCCGGCGGTCGCGGCGGCCGCCGACCGCGTCCTGCGCCTGCGCGAAGGCGCCCTCGTACGAACGGAGATCGATGAGCGTGCCCGCTGACACCGAAGAACTCAAGCGCCTGGGCGACCACCCCTGGATCGAGGAGGCCCGGATCGGGCCCGGCGGCGACGGGGTGGTCGTGCGGCCCGCCGAGGCCGCGCTGGCCGTCCGGCCGGTGCTGGGTGGACTGGTGGAGGAGTTCCTCGAGCACTGGGGCGAGGTCTACGACTGGACCTACTCCAAGGGCGAGGAACGGCACTCCGAGGACCTGGACCTGTCCGGCTGGCGCGCCTCCGACACCGGCGCGCCGCTCCCGCCCGAGCACATGCGCGAGTGGGTCGCCCACACCGTCGATCTCGTGCTGAGCACGCGTCCCGCCTGGATCCTGGAGCTCGGCTGCGGGACGGGCCTGCTGGCGCACCGGTTGCGCGACCATGTCCAGGGGTACGTCGGCGCCGACGTGGCCGAGGCGGCCGTCCGGGGGTTGAGCGAGTCCGCCAAGCCCGGCACCGCGTTCGTCCGCGCGGCGGCGCACGAGGTGTGGTCGCCGCGGGTCGGGGAGGCGCTGGGCGCGGCGGGCTTCCCCAACGGCAGGCCCGACTGCGTCGTGGTGAACTCGGTGACCCAGTGCTTCCCCGGGGTCGACTACCTGCGCGCCGTGCTGTGCGACGCCATCGAGCTCGTCGCCCCCGGCGGGACGGTGATCATCGGCGACGTCAGGGACGCGCGGCTGCTCCTGGACTTCTGCCGCTGGGTCGAAGGCGCCCAGAACCCGGGGGCGGATCCGGAGGAGGTCGAGCGCCGCGCGACCGAGCGCGCCGCCCGCGACGCCGAGCTGCTGTTCGACCCGCCGCTGCTGGCCTCGCTGGCCGCCGCGATCTCCGCCGAGACCGGCCGCGACGTGCGCATGAGCGTCCACCCCAAGACGATGCGCGCCGACACCGAGCTCACCCGCTACCGCTTCGACGCCGTCCTGCGGATCGACGCGCCCGCGCGCGAGAAGGAGGGGCCGGTCCGCTGGGAGCGGGGCGTCCCGGCCGCCCGGCTGCGGGAGATCGCCGGTGACCGCGCCGCCGTGGTGGCCGACCCGTCCGACCCGTCGGCGCTGGCGCTGGTCACGCCGCCGGAGGCCGCGGCCGTGCCGGTGGCGCAGATCGCGGGCGGCGGCACCGCGCACGAGCCGTTCGGCGCGTTCGTCGAGCGGCGGCTGGCGGAGGTGGTGCGCGGCGTCCTGCGCCGGCCGGTCGGCGTCACCGTCGCGGGCCCGCCGACCTTCTCCGAACGGCTCGAGGACGTGGCGCTCCTCGCGATGGCCTGCACGGTGCGCGCCTCCGGCGTGGCCCGCGAGAGCGTCACCATGACCGCCGGGGAGATCGCCGACGCGCTGCGGGTGTCGGGGCGGCACCGCTGGATCCTGCGGCGCTGGCTGGAGGTCCTGACCGAGGAGGGGATGCTGACCCGGGGTCCCGGCGGCCGCTACGGCGGGCTGCGCCCGGTGTCGCGGCGCGAGGTCGCCGCCGCGGGCGAGGGCCTGGCCGAGGCCGGACGGGAGGCCGGTCATCCGGCCGAGACCACCCGCTTCATGCTCACGGCCATGGCCCGGCTGCCCGAGCTGCTGCGCGACGACCTCGCGGTGCAGTCCCTGCTGTTCGACGACGAGGACAACGGCACCGCCGACGGCGCCTACCGGGAGAACCCCGTCAACCGCTACCTGAACGCCGAGGTCGCCGCGGTGCTGCGCGAGGTGACTCCCGCCGCCGGGCCGCTGCGGGTGCTGGAGCTGGGCGCCGGGGTCGGCGGGACGACCGCCGACGCGCTGGACGCGCTGGCCGGGCGCGAGATCGACTATTTGTTCACCGACGTGTCCCGCTACTTCCTGTCGCTGGGACGCGAGCGCTTCGGCGACCGTCCCGGCGTGCGTTTCGGGATCTTCGACATCAACGCCGACGTGCTCGGGCAGGGCGCCGCCCCGGGCTCCCTGGACGTCGTGCTCGCGGCCAACGTCCTGCACAACGCCCGCGACCTGCGGACGACGCTCGCGCGGATCGGGGACCTGCTCGTCCCGGGCGGCCTGCTGGTCTTCGTCGAGACGACCCGCGAGCTGCGCGCGATCCTCACCTCGATGCAGTTCCTCATGTCGCCGCACTCGGGCGAGGAGCGCCTGGCCCCGGCCGACCCGAGAGCGGGCACCGACCGTGTCTTCCTCACCGCCGAGGAGTGGGGAAGGGAGCTGGAAGGCGCGGGCCTGCGCCCGTCCGACCCCCTTCCCCGCGCCGGCCACCCGCTCGCCACGGCGGGTCTGCACCTGTTCGTGGCCCGCTCAGGCGGGGGGCGCCAGACCCAGGCTTGAGCGGAACAGGTCGCCCTCCATCCAGAGGGCGGCCCGGACGCCGTCGGCCGCGCCGAGCGACACCAGGGTGGCGGCGTCCGGGACGGCCGGGAGCTTGGCGGTGTCACCCGCCGCCGCCACCCCCGGGACGGTGGTCCGCTGCAGCTCGTCGACCCGCACGGTTCCGTCGTCGAGGATCTCGCACCCGAGCTGGGCCGCCAGTTCGGAGTGCTGGCGGGTCGGCGCGCGGTGGTAAATGGCCTCGCGCCGCAATACGGTGCCGTCGGCCAGCCGAAGGTCGAGTTCCCCGAGCCCGCCGGTGATCTCGGTGACGGGCTCGGTGATCACCCGGACGCCCCGCTCGGCGAGCCGCTTGGTGATCTCGTCGGGCAGCTCCAGCGGCCCGTGGGCGCACAGGACGACGTCGTCGCTGAACCGGTCGGCGACGTACAGGGCGAGCATCGCCTCCGGGGAAGTGGAGGCCAGGACGGCCAGCGACTTGCCGGTGGTCTCCCAGCCGTGGCAGAAGGGGCAGTGGAAGACGCTGACGCCGAACCGCTCGGCCAGGCCGGGGATGTCGTAGGGCTCGTCGACCTGCCCGGTGGCCAGGACGAGCCGCCGGGCGCGGACGGTGTCGCCGTCGGCCAGGACGACCGCGAAGTCGTCCACGGCGCCGCTCGCGCTCAGCGCGACGCCGGAGCGGACCTCGATCGAGGGGTAGGCGGCCAGCTCCCGGCGGCCCAGCTCCAGCAGGCGGGCCGGGGAGAAGCCGTCGCGGCTCAGGTACATGTGCATCTCGCTCGCGGGGGCGTTGCGAGGGCTGCCTCCGTCGATCAGCAGCACCCGCCGCCGCTGCCTGCCGAAGACCAGGGCCGCGCTGAGGCCCGCCGGGCCCCCGCCCACAACGATCACATCGTGCATGTCGGACTCCATGTGAAAATGATTATCATGACTATTGTGCTGAACGAACTCGGTCCCTGGCTACGCCGCTTCGACCCGCGCCCGGACGCGGCGCTCCGGCTCATCTGCGTCCCGCACGGAGGCGGCGGCGCGAGCGCCTTCCTCGGCTGGGCCGAGCTGCTGCCTCCCGGGGTCGAGCTGATCGCGGTGCAGTATCCGGGCCGCGAGGACCGGCTGGGCGAGCCCGCGCCGCGCGACCTGGACGCGCTGGTGCACGCCCTCGCCGACGCGGTGGCGCCGCTGACCGGCGTCCCGTATGCGCTGTTCGGCCACAGCATGGGCGCGACCGTCGCCTACGAGCTCGCGCACGAGCTGGCCCGCCGGGGTCTGCGCGGACCGGTCCATCTGGTGGCCTCGGCGCGCGAGGCGCCGCACGACGAGAAGGGCGGCGACGTCCACCGGGGCGACGACGCCGCCCTGCACGCCGAACTGGCCCGCCTCGGGGCCACCGACCCGGAGGTCCTGGCGGACCCCGAGCTCCGGGCGATGATCTTCGCCTATGTCCGCGAGGACTACCGGCTCATCGAGACCTACCGCCCCCGCGCGCTGCCGCCCCTGGACTGCCCCGTGACGGTGTTCGTCGGCGAGGACGACCCCGACCTCACTCCGGGGGAGGCGGCGCGGTGGAGCCACGCCACCCGGCGCGAGACCCGGCTGGAGGTCTTCCCGGGCGACCACTTCTACCTCGTCCCGCACCGGCACGCGGTGCTGGCGGAGCTGCGCCGGGTGCTCGCGTCATAGCCGCCAGGCATGGACGCCCTCCGGCGCGTCCGGGACGGGGGTGAGTCCCGCCTCCGCGAGCTCGGCGGCCAGGCGCTCGTCCGACACGACATGGCAGTCGAACTCCGCGACCTCCTCCGCGACCAGCCGGTCGCCCTCCCAGGTCCGGTAGGCGTTCACCCAGCGGACCATGTCCGGGCCGATCACATCGGCGCGCGTGCGGGCCTCGTACCTGCGGCGCCCCAGCGTCCGGCCGGGCAGGACGGCGGGCTCCACCGGCTCGGCCCGCTGCGGGTACTGCGCCTCCACCACCAGCGTCCCGCCGGGACGCAGCGCCGAGGCCCATTTGCGCCACAGGGCCCGGCGCTCGCCGGGCGCGAAATGCATGACCAGGTTGAGCAGGACGACCGCGTCGACCGGCCCGGGAACCTCGGCGGCGGCCGCGTCCTCGGCCAGAACGGTGACCCTGGTCCCGGCCTCGGGAATCCGGGCCAGCCGGGTGACCAGGGCCGCCCGCATCACCCGCGCGGGCTCGATCGCGACGATCTCGGCGTCGAGGTCGCGCAGCATCGTTTCGGTGAAGTAGCCCGTCCCGGCGCCGATCTCCACGACCGTCCGCGCGCCCGCCAGCAGCTTGCCCAGGGCGGCCGCCAGGGAGTCCCAGTGCGCCGTGGGAATGATCAGCTCGTAGTAGGGGGCGTTGATGACGTAGCCCGGCTCGTCCATCCGTTCAGCTCCTCTCGATGGCGGTGATCAGCGGGTCCTCGCGCAGCAGCGCGAGCGTGCGCGCGGCGTCCATGACGTCGGCGGCCGCGTGGGCGCCCGGCGGGACCCGTCCCGCCAGGACGTCGAGGGCGGCGGCCGCCGCGACCACGCCGCTCAGCCCGTTGGGGTCCTCGGTCCGCACCACGAGCCGCCGCGACGGCACCGCCTGGAAGAGCATCGTGTAGGACGGGCCCGCCTCGGCCAGGTCGGCCTCGGCGGCGGCCACGACCGCCGCCACCTGGCGCTCGCCCGGCTCTCCCTCGTCGGCCCACGCCTCCGCCAGGGCGCGGGGCAGCGCCTCGCCCCCGTACACGGTGTGGTTGCGCAGCTCATCGACGCCCAGCTCGGCCGCCAGCCGGGCCGCCTCCGCCGACAGGTAGGGCCAGGCGTGGACGCGTCCGGGGAACCCCGGGAGCGACACCGCCCGCGCCGGACGACCCGCGCCCGGAACCACATCGCCGTGCCGCCAGACCGCCAGCGGGACGCCGAAGCGCGGGCCGCGCGTCAGCAGCACGTCCATGGCCGCGACGGGCCCGAGCGCGGCGGCGCCCCCGATGTAGATGTCGAGCCGGGTGAGCGGCCCGTCCTGCGCCAGCACGCGCGGGAGCAGGCCGGACAGCCCGGGCATGACTCCGGCCCCGTGGACGGCCACGCCCCCGGCCGCGTCGATGTCGCACCCGGCCGCGTCCACGTAGCCCGCGCCCTCGTCCAGGGCGACGCGCGCCACGCGGTCGAGCACCCGGTAGGACGGGCCCGCGCAGTTGACCACGACGTCGCATCCCGCGCAGAACTTCCGCAGCGCGGCGTCGTCGTTCAGATCGACGCCCGCGCTCCGGCTCCCGACGCGTATCGTCCCGGCGTCCCAGGAGGCCAGCCGGTCGGCGGCCACCCGGCCCACCGCGCCCGTGCCCCCGAGCACCCCGATCGTCGTCATGCGTTCCCGTTCGCGCGGGCGGCCGCCGCGAGGCCCGCCAGGGTGGGGGCGTCCAGGAAGTCGCGGACGCCGACGGCCAGGCCGGTGTCCTTGGCCAGGCGGGCCAGGGCGCGCACGGCCAGCAGCGAGTCGCCGCCCAGGTCGAAGAACGAGGTGGCGCGGTCCAGGACGGGGACGTCGAGGATCTCCTCCCACAGGTCGGCGACGCGCTGCTCCAGCGTGTCCCGGGGCGGGCCCGGCTCCACGGCCGAGGCGACGGGGACCGGCTCGGCGGCCGTCCCGGGCGTGAGGGCGCCGGGCAGCTCGACCACGCGGTCCCAGGCGGGACCGTCGGCCAGCGCGCCGATCAGCTCGGCGAGCGCGTCGAAGGCCGCGTCGACCTCCTCCGGGGCGAACAGCTCGCCGACCAGCGAGAAGGCATAGGCCATCTCGCCCTCGATCTCCCAGAACCGGGCCTCGAGCGAGACCTGCGGGGTGCGGAGCTGGTGGTAGAAGTCGCCGAAGTCCAGATCGCCCAGCGGGCCCGCCGAACGGGTCTGCTCGCCGATCGTCGCGTCCATCCCGAGCGTGCTCTGGAAGACCACCGGGGCGACGGGACGGGTCGTCCCCCGCCGGCGGGCCAGCTCGCGCGAGACCTCCACCCCGGAGATCAGGTTGTGCGCGGAGTGCTCGGTGAAGTCGCGCTGCCGCCCGGACGCCAGCTCGGCGAAGGTCAGGCCCGCCCCCAGCTCGACCGGGACCAGCATCGTGGAGGCGAAGGCGCCGATGGTCCGGTGGATGTCGGGGTGCAGGGGCAGCCGGTTGAGCTGGAGGGTGTTGAGCAGCATCCGGCGGTGCCCGGCCCAGCGCGCCAGCACGACCGAGAACGCGGTGAGCATCGCCGTCGAGGGCGTGACGCCGTGCTCGGCGCACCGGGCGCGCAGCGCGGCCCAGCGGGCACCGTCCAGGCGGCGGTCGCGGGTGTCCATGAGCCGCGGCGCCACGTCGCGGGGGTCGGCGCGCAGCGGCAGCGCGGGCGGGGGAGGGGCGTCGTCCAGCCGGTCCCACCACCAGTCGCGGTCGGCGGCCCACGCGCCGGTCCGGCGCAGCCGCCCGATCGCGGTCACGTAATCGCCGAAGTCCACCTCCAGCGGGGCCGGGACGGCGTTCCAGTCGGCGGACAGGGCCAGCAGCTCGCGGTTGAGCACGGTGGCCGACCAGCCGTCCATGGCGATCAGGCTCATCGCGGTGTGCAGCCGTCCCCGGCCGCCCGGAAGCAGGCTCAGCCGCACGTCGAGACCCGGGCCGGTCAACGGGTCGGGGCCGCGGGTGCTCATCTCCTCCCGCACCGTCGCCAGCGTCGCGTCCCGCTCGGCCTCGTCCGCGTCGCGCAGGTCGTAGACGCGCGGACGCGGCAGGGCGCCCGGCGCGTCCGGTGGCAGCACGTACTGCAGGCCCTCGGGGGTGATCCGGGCCCGCAGCGTCGGCTGGTGCAGCGCCAGCCGCTCCAGCGCGTCGGTGAGGGTCTCCTCGGCGTCGTCGTGGTCCATGCCGGCCAGGCCGACGTCGGCGTAGAAGTGCGCCGAGTCGTAGGACAGCTCCCAGCCGTCGTGCTGGCCGACGAAGTAGCCCTGCTGGAGGGGCATCAGCGCGAAGGGGGCACCCGGGTCGGCGCGGTGCTCGATGTCGACGGGCAGGGCGCGGGCGCCGCCGCCGTCCCCGGAGCGGCGCTCCACCAGGTCGGCCAGCGCGGACAGGGTGATCTCCACGGTGACGTCCGAGAGCGCCAGCTCGACCGAGAGCCTCCTGCGGACCAGCGCCGACATCCGCACGGTGAGCACGGAGTCGCCGCCCAGCCGCAGGAAGCTCGCGTCGCCGTCGATCGCGCCGGGGTCCAGGTCGAGCAGTTCGCCCCAGATCCGGGCCAGGTCAGAGGAAACGGTCATCCACTTCTCCATGCAGGAATGAAAACCATTATCGATATCATGACATGTCCGGACCCGGAGGGGTAATCCCGGTGGCCAGAACGGGATAGCTTCTCCTTCTGTGAGAAACAGGCCGGCCTACGCGATCGGGTCGGTCGACCACGCCCTGCGGCTGGCCGCGCTGCTCCGGCGCGAGGGGCCGATGCGCGCGGGCGAGGCCGCCGAACGGCTCGGCGTGTCCGAGCCGACCGCCCACCGCCTGCTGGCGATGCTGGTCTACCGCGACTTCGCCGAGGAGGGCCCCGACCGCCGCTACCGCGCGGGCCGCGCCCTGCGCACGGTCGAGCCTTCGGTGGCCCCGGTCGCCCTGTTGCGCCGCACCGCGCGTCCCCACCTGCGGTGGCTGGTCGACCAGACGCGCGAGACCGCCAACCTGTCGGTCCTGACCGGGACCGACATCGCCTTCATCGGCACGGTCGAGTGCGAGCAGGTCCTGCGCGTGTGCGACCGCGAGGGCCTGTCCCTGCCCGCGCATCTGGCCTCGGGCGGACGCGCGATGCTCGCCGCCCTCCCGCCCCGGCGCCTGACCGCCCTGTACGACGGGTTCGAGGGCGTCGACCACGCCGCCCTCCGCCACGAGCTCGGCCTGGTCCGCACCCGCGGCTTCGCCATCAACGACCAGCTCACCGAGACCGGCCTGACCGCCATCGGCATGGCCGTGCGCGACGCGGAGGGCGCGCCCGCCGCCGCGGTGTCCCTGGCCCTTCCCACCTCCCGCTTCGACCGCGGTCTGCTGCCCGCCTGGATCCTGGCCATCTCCACCGCCGTCCGCCGGATCGAGGGCGCTCTGGCCGCGGGCTGATTCCCCCGGACGGGGGAGCCGGGATGGCTTCGCGGGGGAGGGGCGCCCCGGGGCGTGGCTGCCACCTTTGAGGCGACTCGAAGGAGAGCCGATGAAGAGACTGTCCCTGCCGCTCGCCGTCGCCGTGGTCGGCGGGCTGGCCGTGAGCGCGGCGGTCGTCGCCAACGACGACGAGGCCGGTGCCGTTCCGGCCGCCGCGACGGCGCCGTCCACCCCGAGCATGCCCGCCCCGACGGGGCCCGAGAAGGTCGGCAAGATCGATCTGCACCTGGTCGACAAGGACCGGGACGAGCCGTGGCCCGCGCAGGCCAAGCCGGGCAAGCGGGAGCTGATGGTCAGCGTCTACTACCCGGCCGCTGCGACGGCGGGCCACAAGCGCGCGCCGTACATGACCTCGGCGATCGCCAAGACCGCCGACCAGTTCATCACCCGGGGCGAGTTCGGCCTGGCGAGCGGCGCGGTGAACTGGACCGGGATCCTCACCAACGCCCACCTGGGCGCGCCCATGGAGCGGGGGAAGCACCCCGTGCTGGTCTACTCGACCGAGCACCTGCGCATGCGCAACTACGGCACCGCCCAGGCCGAGGACCTGGCCAGCCACGGCTACATCGTCGTCACGACGGAGTCGACCCACGAGGCGTTCGGCGTGGAGTTCCCCGGCGGGCGCGTCGAGCCCATCCGGCTGGCTCCGGGCAGCCCGAACCCGCCCGACGCGAAGAAGATGACCAAGGTCCGGGTGGACGACCTGCGCTTCGTCATCGACCGTCTTGCCGACCTCGACGCGGGCCGCAACCCCGACCACGGGAAGCGCGCCCTCCCCGCGGGCACGCGCGGAGCGTTCGACCTGCGCCGCACCGGCGTCTACGGCCACGTGGGCGGCAGCGTCCCCGGCCTCGAGCTCACCCGCACCGACCGCCGGGTGAAGGCCGTGGCCGGGCTGACCGACCTGGTCGGCACCGAGAAGGACGACTGGAGCCCCATCGTCCACACGGGCGTGAAGAAGCCCTACATGCTGCTGTCGACCACCGAGCTCAACGCCGACGACGAGATCGGCAACCGGGTCGCCGACGCGGGCTGGCGCGCCTTCTGGCCCAAGCTCACGGGCTGGAAGCTGAACGTCCAGCTCCAGAGCTCGCGCTGGCACGCCCTCGGCGACTACATCTGGCTGACCCACCGCGTCCCGGGCATCGAGCGCCGCGACGCACTGGTCGGCACCGTCCGTCCCGACCGCGCCCTGCGCTCGCAGAACGCCTTCCTGAACGCCTTCTTCGACCGCCATCTGCGCGGGAGGGACGACCGCGTCCTGCACCGGGCCTCGCCCGCCCACCCCGACATCACCTACCTGCCCTGAGACCGGCCCGCCGGGTGGTGCCGTCGCGGGGCGGGCACCGCCCGGCAGGGCGCGGGGAGGCCGGGCTAGTCGGGAGGCCAGACTCCCAGGTCCTTGGCCAGGAGCATCAGGTCGTAGAAGAGGTGCTCCTCGGCGATCTTGCCGTTCTCGAAGCGGGCCACGGTGCACAGGGTGATCTCGACGCGCCTGCCGGTGGGCGGGATCAGCTTGCCGAACAGGTTGAGCTCGCCGTCGTGGGTGCCGCTGACCACGCTGGTGGCGCACACCACGTCGCCCGAGCCGAACTGGGTCCCGTAGCGGGGCGAGCCGTCGGGCCCCACCGGGCCGATCGTGACGTCGGTGAAGGCGTCCCAGAGCGCCTCCATCTCCTCCCAGTGTGCCCGGTTGCCGCGCGTGGGCTCGCGGGACCCGGGCCGGTGGACGACGACGTCGACGGTATGCGCGTCGATGAAGTCCTTTGCCCTGGCGTTCCAGGACCGGTCGCGCTCGCGGAACGCCTCCAGGTTCCGCGCGACGGTCGCCTGATCGCTCATCTCACCCGCCTGATTGTCGCGTTTGTCCGTCTTGTCACTGTAGGAACCGGTCGGCAAACGGGAGCGCATGAGATCGCAATACTTGGTAAGCGCCGTCAGCGCCGGAGGCGGCGCAGGGCGGAGAGGGCGGCGTTGTGCCCGCACATGCCGTGGACGCCCGCCCCCGGCGGAGTGGCCGCCGAGCAGAGGTAGACCCCCGGGATGCCCGTCCTGTACGGGTCGAGGGCCACCCGGGGACGCATGGCGAGCTGAAGCGCCGTGTTGGCCCCGGTGATGATGTCGCCGCCCACGTAGTTGGCGTTGTAGCTCTCCATCGCGGCGGTGGACCGCGACGCCACGGCCACGACGCGCTCGCGCAGGCCCGGCGCGAACCGCTCCATCTGCGCCAGCACCGCCTCCGTGGCGTCGTGGGGGTAGCCGTGCGGGACGTGGGCGTAGGCGTAGACCGGGTGGACGTCGCCGACGGAACGTCCCGGGTCGGCGAGGTACTGCTGGGCCACCAGGACGAAGGGCCGCTCGGGCATCCGTCCCCGGTACATGTCGCGTTCGGCGGCGGCGACCTCTTCGAACGTCCCGCCCAGGTGGAGGGTGCCGGCCTTGCGGCAGGCGTCGTTGGTCCAGGGGACGCCGCCCTCGACGGCCAGATCGACCTTGAACGCGCCGGGGCCCGGCTTGTACCGGCGGTAGGCGCGCCGGACGTGCGCCGGGAGGCGGTCGCCGAGCAGGTCGGCCGCCGCCTTCGGTGTCAGGTCGAGCAGGACGGCTCCGGCGCGCGGGATGTCGGCGACCGTCCGGACGCGCGCGCCGGTCTCGATCGTGCCGCCCAGGCCGGTGAGGATCGAGGCCATCGCGGTGGTGATCGTCGCCGAACCGCCGCGCGCGACGGGCCAGCCGTGCCGGTGGCCCGAGGCGACCATCATGAGCCCGATCGCCGCGCTCATCGGGGCCGAGAGCGGATGGAAGGCGTGGGCGGCCGCGCCCGCGAACAGCGCGCGGGCCGGGTCGGTGCGCCATCGCCGCGCCATCAGCGACGCGGGCCGCGCCGCTCCCAGCCCGTAGCGGGCCAGGCGGAACGGGTGGCGCGGCACGTGGACGACCGGCCGCAGGATGTCTTCGGCCAGCGCGTCGAACCCCTCGGCCAGCGGGCCGAAGACGCGCCGCCAGGCGGGCCCGTCCGAGCCCAGGTGGCGGGCGGTGTCGTCGATCGAGCGGGTCATCACGCCCGCCTCGCCGGTGTCGAGCGGATGCGCCAGGTCGACCTCGGGCCACGCCCACTCGACGCCGTGCGCGGCCAGGTCGAGCGAGCGCAGGAACGGCGACCCGACGCCCATCGGGTGCACAGCGGCGCAATGGTCGTGCAACAGGCCGGGGACGGTGGCCTGGCCACTGCGGGTGCCGCCCCCGATGGCGTCCTCGGCCTCCAGCACGGTCACCTCGACGCCCTCGCGCGCCAGCGTGACAGCGGCGGCCAGCCCGTTGGGCCCGGCCCCAACGACGATCGCCTCGCTCATCCCGCGAACACCTCGCGGACGACCTCGGCGGCCGCGTGGCCCGTCGCACCCGTCACAAAGATCATGCGGTGGTCTCCTCAGCGCTCCGAGACTCGATCATGTCAAGCCGGGATGCCTTGCGCGACGGTGTCGAGCGCCTCCAGGCAGGCGCCGATCGCCGGACGGTCGGCGTCGGCGCGCCAGGCGGCGTAGACCTTGCGGTGCACCGCCGGGCGCGTGGCCAGGACGCTCACGCCGTCGGGGAGCGGGTCGCGGCCCATCCTGGGGACCAGCGCCGCCGCCAGCCCCGCCGCGACGAACGCCAGCTGGGTCGGGTAGTCGGCGACCGTGCAGGCGACCTCGGGTTCGACGTTGCGCTCGCGCAGCGTCTGGATCAGCTGCTCCTGGCAGGTCGTGTCGGCCGTCCAGGTCGCCCACGGGAGGTCGTCGACCTCGGCCAGGTCGACGACGCGGCGGCGCGCCAGCGGGTGCCGCGACGGGATCGCGACGTCGATGACGTCGCGCAGCAGCGGCTGGAGCGAGATCGAGGCGGGCACCTGGACCGGCAGCGTGTCCCAGCTCTCGATCAGGCCCAGGTCGAGGTCGCCGCGCACCAGCGCCGGAAGGACGTGGTCGGCCTCGCCCTCCTGGAAGATCGGTGCTAGGCGGGGGTGGCGCTCGCGCAGCATGGTCAGCGCGGGCGGCAGGACGGCGCGCGCGGCGGTGACGAAGGCGCCGATGCGCACCGGGCCCGCCACCGACCCGCTCAGCCCGTCCAGCTCGGTCTGGGCCGCCGCGAGCTGGGTCAGCACCCGCGCCGCGTGCCCGGCCAGCACATGCCCGGCCCGGGTGAGCCGCACCCCGCGCCCGTCGGGCTCCAGCAGCGGGTGGCCGGTCTCGCGTTCGAGCTTGCCGAGCTGCTGCGACACCCCGGACGGGGTCACGTGCAGGGCCTGCGCGGCGCCCGCCACCGAGCCGTGCACCGACACCGCGTGCAGGGCGCGCAGGCGATCGAGGTTCATCACAGTAGGGATACTACCGAATATTGTTGAAAAACATTCGCTTGTGCTAATTAGCACCGGCTCGGCATCGTGGAGGCATGGAGCGTATCGACCCTCGCCTGCTCGCGATCGCCGGAGCGGCCTTCCTCTCCCTGTCGGCGATCTTCGTGCGCGTCTCCGGGGTCGAGGCCGGCACGGCCGCGTTCTACCGCTGCCTGCTGGCCCTCCCCATCCTCATCCCCCTGGCGCTGCGGGAGAAGGGCGGACGCCGCCGTCCCGGGCTCGACCTGCTCGCGGGCGCGTTCCTGGGCCTGGATCTGGTGTTCTGGGGCGAGGCCATCAACCGCGTGGGCGCCGGCATGGCGACCGTCCTGGTGAACGTCCAGGTCGTGGTCCTGCCGCTGCTGGCCCTGATCGTGTTCCGAGAGCGTCCCGGGCGGAGGTTCGCGCTGGCCCTCCCGCTGATGCTGGTCGGGGTGGCGTTCGCGGGCGCGCGGACCCTGGGCGCCGACTCCCTCGCGGGCATCGCCTACGGAGCGGGCGCGGGCGTCCTGTACGCCGGGTACCTCTTCCTGACCCGTGTCAACGGCCGGGACCAGGACCACCGCTTCCGGCCCCTCCTGCTGGCCACCGTCGCCGCGGGCGCGATGTCGGGCCTGGCGGGCGAGGTCGACGTGACCCCCGGCTGGCCCGCGCTGGGCTGGCTGGCCGCGCTGGCGATGTCCGGCCAGGTCTGCGGCTGGCTCCTGATCGGCGCCGCCCTCCCGCGCATGAGGACCGAGACCGGCGGGACGCTCCTGCTCCTGCAGCCCATCCTGGCCGTCCTGCTGGGCGCGGCGCTGCTGGCCGAGCGCCCCACCCTCCTCCAGCTCGGGGGCTGCGCCCTGGTGATCGTCGCCGTCTGGGTGACGACCCGGTCCACCAGCGTCGAAGGGGACGCTCCCGCTCCGGTCGAGCGGCGGCGGGACGATCAGGAAGACCCGGTCGGAAGCCGCATGTAGGCGCGGATCGTGGTGCCGGCGGGCCCGGTGTGGATCCGCACCAGGTCGGCCAGGTGGTTGACGAGGAGCATGCCCCGGCCGCCCTTGGTGCCCAGGTTCACCGGACGGCGCCCGGCCAGGCGATCGGCGATGCGTCCGGTGTCGCTGACCTCGCAGACGATGTGCCCCTGCTCGGCCCACAGCCGGACGGTCCCGGTGCCGCCCCCGTGCAGGACGGAGTTGGACGCCAGCTCGTTGACGATGAGTTCGAGCACGCTCACCCGCTCGGAGCCCAGGCCGCGCTCGGCCGCGCGCCCGCAGACGAACGCGCGGACGCGGGGGAGCGACTCCAGATCGAACATCAGGCCGGGAACGCGCGGCGGCGCGGGGAAGGCGACGTTCTGGTCGTCGATCACCCTGTGGGGCGCGTACTCGGGGCTCTCGCGGGTGCCCTCGTGGTCGATGAGCGTCGGGTGCGTCGCGCGGGCGTCGGCCAGGACGCCGGGTTCGAGGCCGGCCGCGTCGTAGGGGCACAGGATCGTCACCGCGCGGCCCTCGAACGCCAGGTTGATCAGCGCCTCGTGCTGGGCGCACGCCGGATACTCGGTCGCCGAGCGTCCGGGCCAGATCGGCTCGCCGATGATCCGTACCCGGTTGTGCGGGAACCCGTCGGCGAAGGCGCGCAGGACGCCGGGGATGATCCGTCCTGGGTTGCGGCCCGCCTCGTGCATGTCCTGCCACAGGACATCGGAGCCGTCCCCCACCGCGTCCCGCAGGAGCTTCAGCTGCGGGCCGGGGACCGCGACGGCGACCGGCTCGCCCGCCTCCAGACCGGCGCGGACGAACGGCACGGTGCCACGCAGGTACTCCTCGCGGTCGCGGTAGAACAGCGCGGGATGGACGAAGCTCGGGTCCGCCGAGGCGCCGGGCGCCGCGTTCACCGGCGTACCGCGGATAGGGCGACGGCCGGATACATCGCCTGGGGTGGGCGACGCGGCGTCATCGCTGCGGTCTCCTGGCGGCTGGCAAGCATTACGCCAGAACGACTACCCGTCCGAAATAGATGGAAACAATGCCATGTGGTGGGAGTTTTGAGTCCCCGAGGTCAGCCGTCGTGCTCCCCGGGGGTCAGCAGCGCCAGATCGACGACGTCGCTGAGGAGCCCGCGACCGCGGTAGGCCGCGCGCTGGCGCTCGGCGCCCGTGCCGCGGTCGGCCAGCGCGCGCAACCCCTCGGTCACCCGATCGAGGTCGCCGTGGTCGCGCAACGCGGGGGCGGCGTGGTCGACCAGTCCGCCGGCCAGCTCGCGGAAGGAGGCCGGTCGCCCGGTCAGCACGTCGACGCCCGTACCGGCCAGCCCGTCCCTGGCGGCCAGCCAGTACGCCGCCCGCAGCACCTCGGGCGTGGGGTTGGGGCCGGGATCACCGGCCTCGACGGCCGACAGGCACACCTGTACCAGCGCCCGCACCAGCGCGGCGAACAGCGCGGCCTCGTCCGCCGTCAGCGCCACGTCGCCCAGGCGGACCTCCAGCGTCGGCAGCCGCTCCGAGGGCCGGACGTCCCAGAAGATCGTCGCGGTGTCCATCAGGGCGCCGCAGCCCAGCAGCGTCCCCACCAGGTGCTCGTAGTGCGCGAGCGACTCGAAGTAGGGCGGGGGGCCGGCCACCGGCCACCGCGCCCACGACATGGCGCGCCAGCACGCGTGCCCGGTGTCGCGTCCAGCCCAGTAGGGCGAGTTCGCCGCCATCGCCAGCAGCGTCGGCAGCCACGGCCGCAGATGGTTGCTCACCCGCACCGCCTTGGCGCGGTCGGGCATCTCCACATGGACGTGGCAGGAGCAGATGCACTGCTCGTCGTCCAGGCCCCGGTAGGTCGCCAGGCTGTCGGCGTAGCGGGCGCCCGCGGAGATCGGGGCGGGGGTCAGCTCGCCCAGCACCGGGGAACCGGTCGCGGCCAGCCGGACGCCCTCGTCCGCGGCGGCCCCGGCCATCGCGGCCCGCATCGCCCGGATCTGCTCGGTCATCTTGTCGAGGTCGTCGCAGGGCGAGGTCTTGGCCTCGGCCAGGAAGCTGATCAGCTCGGTGGAGGCGCGCTCGCCCAGGGTCTCCGCCGCGCGGCGCACCACGTCGCCCGCGCGGGGGACGACCGACCGGGAACCCGGATCGACGACGAAATATTCTTCCTCGACACCGAATCTGAGGGCCATCCCACCACCTCGTCCGGGCGGCCGTGCGGTTTCGCCGATCCGGCGGAACCGCCGCGGCGTGCCCGGAGGGCATCTTCCCCGAGAAGGCGCGGGCAAACGATCGATGATCGAGCGGACGGCCCCGAAATCAGTGCCCGGGCAGGAAGAAATACATCGACAGGGCGACGAAATGGGAGATCACCACGACGGCGACCCCGAAGTAGAACAGCGTCCGCGCCGGCGCGTGCTCGAAGTGCCTGACCGGCTTCAGCGGCCCCCGCTCGCGCTGCCGAGCGGCGATCCGCTCCTCGATCGGGGGGCGCTTGAAGATCATTGCCGGGGTTCGTCCACGACGACGTCGGTCATGATGTCGACGGCGAAGGCGATGACGCCGCCCAGCGCGATCACGGCCGCGCCGCCCCAGAACATCGGCCAGTTGGGCCCGAGGCAGAGCGCCACGCCGCCGACGGTGAACCCGACGAAGATCACGGCTACCGCGACCCAGGACTTCGGACGTCCCGCGTGGCTTCCACTCGACATTTCTTGTTCCCTCTACCTTCGTCGGACCGGCTGGGCGCAACTTTAGCAATGCCCGGCGCGACCGCAGATCCAGGGTGGCGGGTAGAAAAGGCGTGACGGCGACTAGTCTGGACATTGCTCCCGGACGTGCGAAGGAGATGTGGCTCAGGTCATAGGGGGACCGGCCAGAGGGACCCTGCCGCGAATCTGATGTATGCGCACGCCTTACCATCCTGGGCATGACGGTGCCGCCTGAGGAACTCGAACTGGCCGCCGCCTTCCCCCCGGCCGAGCGCGACCGGTGGCGGGAGATGGTGCGGGGAGTGCTGCGCAAGTCCGGCGCGGCGACCGACGACACTCCGCTCGATGAGATCGACGCCCTGCTGACGCATGACTCCTATGAGGGCGTCCCGATCGCCGCCCTCTACACCGCCGAAGACACCGCCCCCGGGCGCCCCGGGCTCGCGCCCTACGTGCGCGAGGTCCGTCCGGACGGCGAGGGCCTGGCCGGGTGGGACGTCCGCCAGCGCCACGCCCACCCCGACCCCGCCGCCATCCGCGAGGCGATCCTGGCCGACCTGGAGACGGGCGCGACCTCGTCCTGGCTGGTGCTGGGACCCGCGGGCCTGCCCGTCGCCTCGCTCGCGGACGCGCTGCGCGGCGTCCACCTGAACCTGGCGCCGGTCGTCCTGGACGCCGGTTCCGCCACCCCCGAGGCCGCCGACGCGTTCCTCGCGCTCGTCACCGAGCGCGGCCAGCGGCGCGACGCCAAGGGCAACCTCGGCGCCGACCCGCTCGGGCTGCGCGCCCGCACCGGCGAACCCGCCGCGCTCGACACGGCGGCCGCGCTCGCCGTCCGGTGCGCCCGCGAGTTCCCCGGCCTGCGCGCGATCACGGTCGACGCCACCCCCCACCACGACGCGGGCGGGAGCGACGCCGACGAGCTCGGCGCGGCCGTCGCGGCGGGCGTCGCCTACCTGCGCGCGCTGACCGAGGCGGGCCTGACCGTCGACGCGGCGTTCGGCCAGCTGGAGTTCCGGTTCGCGGTCAACGCCGACCAGTTCCTCTCGGTCGCCAAGCTGCGCGCCGCCCGCCGCCTCTGGACGCGGGTCGCCGAGGTGTCCGGCGCCGCCGACGGCACCGCGCGGATCCACGCGGTCACGTCCTCGGCGATGATGACCCGCCGCGACCCCTGGGTGAACATGCTCCGCACCACCGTCGCCGCGTTCGCCGCCGGGGTCGGGGGAGCCGACGCGGTCACCGTCCAGCCGTTCGACGCGCGCCTGGGCCTGCCGGACGGCTTCTCCCGCCGCATCGCGCGCAACACCCAGACCCTGCTGATGGAGGAGGCGAGCCTCGCGCGGGTCGTCGACCCGGCGGGCGGCTCGTGGTACGTCGAGCGCGTCACCGAAGACCTCGCCGAGGCCGCCTGGGCCTGGTTCACCGAGATCGAGCGGGCGGGCGGCCTGGCCGCCGCGCTCGACTCGGGCCTGGTCGCCGGGCGCCTGGCCGCCACCTGGGAACGCCGCCGCGGCGACATCGCCCGCCGCGCGGCGCCGCTGACCGGGGTCAGCGAGTTCGCCAACCCGGTCGAGAAGCTCCCCGAGCGCCCGCCCGCGCCCGAGCCGCCCGGGGGCGGGCTGCCGGTCGTCCGGTACGCGCAGGACTTCGAGGCCCTCCGCGACCGCGCCGACGCGCACGCCGAGGCCACCGGTTCGCGTCCCACCGTGTTCCTGGCCACGCTCGGGCCGGTCGCCGTCCACACCGCGCGGGCGTCGTTCGCCGCCAACCTCTTCCAGGCGGGCGGCATCGCCACCGTCACCGGGGAGCCCGCCGAGTTCGCCGCCTCCGGCACGTCCGTCGCCTGCCTGTGCTCCAGCGACCGGCTCTACGGCGAGCGGGCCGAGGACGCCGCGCGCACCCTCAAGGACGCGGGCGCCGCCAGGGTGTGGCTCGCGGGCAAGGGCTCCTTCGACGGCGTGGACGGCCGCGTCCACGCCGGATGCGACGCGGTCGAGGTGCTCGAAACGACCCTCCACGATCTGGGAGTGCGCTGATGATCCCCGACTTCTTCGAGGTCGAGCTCGGCCCGCCCGTCGCCGCGGGCGACGCCGCCAAGCGCTGGCGCGCGGCGGTCGCCGAGGCGACCGGACGCGACCCCGAGGCGCAGATCTGGGACACCCCCGAAGGCATCGGCGTCAGCCCCCTCTACACCGGCGACGACCTGGCGGGGCTCGACTTCCTCGGCACCCTGCCCGGCATCGCCCCGTACCTGCGCGGCCCCTACCCCGCCATGTACGCCACCCAGCCGTGGACGATCCGGCAGTACGCCGGGTTCTCCACCGCCGAGGAGTCCAACGCCTTCTACCGCCGCAACCTGGCCGCCGGGCAGAAGGGCCTCTCGGTCGCCTTCGACCTGGCCACCCACCGCGGCTACGACTCCGACCACCCCCGCGTCGCCGGCGACGTCGGCATGGCCGGGGTCGCGATCGACTCCATCTACGACATGCGGCAGCTGTTCGACCGCATCCCGCTCGACAAGATGACCGTGTCGATGACCATGAACGGCGCCGTCCTGCCGGTGCTGGCGCTCTACATCGCCGCCGCCGAGGAGCAGGGGGTGGAGCCCGCCGCGCTGGCCGGGACCATCCAGAACGACATCCTCAAGGAGTTCATGGTCCGCAACACCTACATCTACCCGCCCGTGCCGTCGATGCGGATCATCTCCGACATCTTCGCGTTCACCTCCCAGCGGATGCCGAAGTACAACTCCATCTCCATCTCCGGCTACCACATCCAGGAGGCCGGGGCCACGGCCGACCTGGAGCTGGCCTACACCCTCGCCGACGGCGTGGAGTACATCCGGGCCGGACGCGAGGCGGGCCTGGACGTCGACGCGTTCGCGCCGCGCCTGTCGTTCTTCTGGGCCGTCGGCATGAACTTCTTCATGGAGGTCGCCAAGCTCCGCGCCGCCCGGCTGCTGTGGGCCAGGCTCGTCAAGGGCTTCGACCCGGGCAACCCCAAGTCGCTGAGCCTGCGCACGCACTGCCAGACGTCCGGCTGGTCCCTCACGGCCCAGGACGTCTTCAACAACGTCGCCCGCACCTGCGTCGAGGCCATGGCCGCGACCCAGGGCCACACCCAGTCGCTGCACACCAACGCGCTCGACGAGGCCCTGGCGCTGCCCACCGACTTCTCCGCCCGCATCGCCCGCAACACCCAGCTGCTCCTCCAGCAGGAGTCGGGCACCACCCGCACCATCGACCCGTGGGGCGGCAGCGCCTACGTCGAACGCCTCACCTACGACCTGGCCCGCCGCGCCTGGGCCCACATCCAGGAGGTCGAGGAGGCGGGCGGCATGGCCCGCGCCATCGACGAGGGCCTGCCCAAGCTGCGCATCGAAGAGGCCGCCGCGCGCACCCAGGCCCGCATCGACTCCGGCCGCCAGCCCGTGATCGGCGTCAACAAGTACCGGCCGGACGCCGACGAGCACATCGAGGTTCTGAAGGTCGACAACGCCTCCGTCCGCGCCCAGCAGATCGACAAGCTCCGCCGCCTGCGCGAGGAACGCGACGAGACCGCCACCCTCGCCGCGCTGGACGCCCTCACCCGCGCCGCCGAGGCCGCCGAGAACGGCACCCGCGCCCCCGGCCTGGACCAGAACCTGCTCACCCTGGCCATCGGCGCCGCCCGCGCCAAGGCCACCGTCGGCGAGATCTCCGACGCGCTGGAACGGGCCTACGGGCGCCACGCCGCGCAGATCCGTACGATCTCGGGCGTGTACCGCGAGGAGGCAGGACGGGTGTCGGCCATCGAGAAGGCCCGGGCCGCGACCGCCGCGTTCGAGGACGCCGAGGGCCGCCGTCCCCGCATCCTGGTCGCCAAGATGGGCCAGGACGGCCACGACCGCGGCCAGAAGGTCATCGCCACAGGCTTCGCCGACCTCGGCTTCGACGTCGACGTCGGCCCCCTGTTCCAGACCCCGGGCGAGGTCGCCCGCCAGGCGGTCGAGGCCGACGTCCACATCGTCGGCGTCAACTCCCTGGCCGCCGGCCACCTCACCCTCGTCCCGGCCCTGCGCCGGGAGCTGGCTGACCTCGGCCGCGACGACATCATGATCGTCGTCGGCGGGGTGATCCCGCCCCAGGACTTCGACGAGCTGCGCGCCGCCGGGGCCTCGGCGATCTTCCCGCCCGGCACCGTCCTGGCCGACGCGGCCCTCGGACTGCTGACCGAGCTCGCCGCGAAGCTGGGACACTCGACGGCGTGAAGCACGGCCTGGACGATTACGTGAAGGGCGTGCGGGACGGCTCCCGCGCGTGGGTCGCCCGAGCGATCACGCTCGTGGAGTCGACCCGTCCCGACCATCGCGACCTGGCCCAGCGGCTGCTGGTCGAGCTCACCCCGCACGCGGGCGACGCCCGCCGCGTCGGCATCACCGGTGTGCCCGGAGTCGGCAAGTCCACCTTCATCGACGCCCTGGGCACCAACCTCACCGCCGAGGGCCACAAGGTCGCCGTCCTCGCGGTCGACCCCTCGTCCACCCGGTCGGGCGGCAGCATCCTCGGCGACAAGACCCGCATGCAGCGCCTGGCCGTCGACCCGCGCGCCTTCATCCGCCCCTCGCCCACCGCCGGCACCCTCGGCGGCGTGGCCAAGGCCACCCGCGAGGCCATGGTCGTCATGGAGGCCGCGGGCTACGACGTCGTGCTGGTCGAGACCGTGGGCGTCGGCCAGTCCGAGACCACCGTCGCCGAGATGGTCGACTCCTTCCTGTTCCTCACCCTCGCCCGCACCGGCGACCAGCTCCAGGGCATCAAGAAGGGCGTCCTGGAACTGGCCGACGTCATCGCCGTCAACAAGGCCGACGGTCCCCACGAGATGGACGCCAAGAAGGCCGCCCGCGAGCTGGCCGGGGCCCTGCGCCTGCTGCGCAGCGACGAACGCGCCCACGACATCCCCGTGCTCACCTGCAGCGCCCGCGACAACACCGGCCTCGACACCGTCTGGCAGCACCTGGTCGCCCACCAGGACCGCCTCCGCGAGTCGGGGGAGCTCGACTCCCGCCGCCGGACCCAGCAGATCGCCTGGACCTGGGCCGTCGTCCGCGACCGCCTCCTGACCGACCTGCACGCGCACCCGGCCGTCCGCGACCTGGCACCCGCCCTGGAGGCCCAGGTGGCCGACGGCACCCTCACTCCCGCCCTGGCCGCCCAACGCATCCTCGACGCCTTCACCCGCTGAGACTCAGCTCCCGCCCCTGGGCCACCGTCGCCTCCGCGGCGGCGGCGGCCTGCGGTCCCCGAGGACCCCCAGGACGGCGGACCGGAACTCCGCGGCGCTCTGGTAGCGATGTTCCGGCGCCTTGGCCATCGCCGTCAGGACGACGCCGTCGGCCCACTCGGGGAGGCCCGGCATGATCCGGGACGGCGGTATCGGATCGGTCCGCACGTGCTCGTAGGCGATGGCGACGCGGGAGTCGCCTCGGAAGGGCGGTGCTCCGGTGAGCATCTCGTAGAGCACGCAGCCGGTGGAGTACACGTCGGTTCGGCCGTCGAGCTTCTTGCCCGTGCACTGCTCAGGTGACATGTAGTGAGCGGTGCCGGTCACCTCGTCGGGGTCTGCCTTCACACGGGCGAGACCGAAGTCCATGACCTTGGCCCTGTCCTGCCGGTTGACCATGATCTTCGCGGGCTTGATGTCGCGATGGAGGATGCCGACACCGTGAGCGTGGTCCAGCGCTCCCAGGACGCCGTCGAGGACGAAGAGCGCCCGCTTGGGGTCGAGCGGCTGCGCCGGGCGTCCTGGCGGATGGATCCATTCGCGGAGACTCTCTCCGTCGACGAACTCCGCCACGACGTACGGCCTGCGGACCCTCCCGCCCCTTTCCTCGCCCACGTCGTACACCGCGACGATCGCCGGGTGGTTCAGAGACCTGACCGACTGGGCCTCTCGGCGGAAGCGCTCCAGAAACATCGGCTCGCCCGCCAGATCCGCGCGCAGGAACTTGACGGCGACGACCCGGTTGAGCCTGACATCGCGCGCCCGGTACACCTCGCTCAAGGACCCGGTACCGATGACCTCACCGAGCTCGTATCGTCCGTTCAGCAGTTGCTTTTCTCGCTGGGCCGGCGGTGGTGCGGCAGGTTCGTCCTCACGGTGCGAGGTGTTGACGATGAAGGAGATCTGGCCGCCGAGGTCTCGGTTGTTCTGCTGCGGCCGAGGATAACCACGTCCGGGGAGCTCCTGGACGAGCCACCGGTAGACGGTGTCCATGCTCAATGTCGGCCCAGCACCGGCCAGACCCCTGTCATGCAGGTCGAGGAGAGCCCCGGTGAACTCGGTGTAGATCGCGCCCGGCCGCGCGACCGCCCGGCTGGTCGGGCCCGCCGCGCACAGCACGTAGCTGCCGGTCACGTTGGCGGAACCCCCGAGGCTTTCGGAGTCGCTCATGCCCCCGGCAAGCCCGGCGTAGCAGCAGTCCAGGATCACCACCTTGCGCTTGGCGGTGGTCGCCGGATCCAGGAAGATCTCGCGGACGGCGTCGAAGGAGAGGCTGAGCCAGCGCCGGCTGTGCGGCGACGACCGGGGCATTCCCAGCAGGAGTTGCTCGTCGATGCCCAGGGCGTTGGCGAGCCCGTGCCCGGAGTAATAGAAGACCAGCGTGTCGCCCGTGTCCGAGGCCGCGTCATGCAGGGCCCCCAACACGGTGGCGGGGTCTTCGGGATCGAGCAGTACGGTGCACCGGTCCTGCGGCAGCCCCCACGGCCCACGCGTGAACGCCCGCTGGAGCGCGCTGAGGTTGTTCGCCACGGCGGGCAGATCAGGCAGGCCCGCGTCGGCGTAGCGGGCCGTCCCGACCAGGACCACCCGGGAGTCGTTCCGGTTCGAGATCGACGGCGGGCTCACTGCCGGGGGCCTCGCCCTTCCTCGGGCGGCGAGGCCGCGTTCAGGGCGCTGACGATCTGCTCGATCGCCACCTGCGACTCGGGCGGGATGGTCACGACCACCCCGTTCCTCTCCAAACGCACCGCCCCCGGGGGCGCCGCCCGCTTCTTGGCGTCCCGATAGGTCAGCACGGCCGTCACAAGGCTGCCCAAGGCCGTCGCGTTGGCCAGGACGATGTTGATGGTCTCGAACGTCCCGCCCAGTTCTCCGGGCGCGGGCGGGGCGGACCGCAGCGAGATCCGGCTCTGGTGAGCCAGCTCCGCGTCGCGCCCCAGCCACCGGTACAACCCGGCGAGGTCCCCGTTCTCGATGCTGACCCGAAGCTCCACCAGTGCCTCCGATGATCGAACGGGACTTCCGCGTTTCCGATTCTGACGGCTGCCCTACGACGTTTTCCAGAGCGTGACCGTTCCGGTATGCGCCTCGTCATGGCCGAGCCTGGCGGTCGTCACCTGGCGATCTCCGGGCCGATTGGCGGTCCCGCCGGGCCTCGATCCTGTAGAAAGGTTCGGATGGACGTCATCGCGCTTGATGATCCGACCGACGCGCGGATCCGGCAGTGGCACGGGGTCGTGGTCGCCGTTCACGACGCCGACCCGGGAGAGGACCCCGCCCCGGATCTGGAGCAGACCACCGCCCGCCTGCTGAGCGTCGAGCAGGGATCGCGGCAGCGTCTCTGGGCGGCCGTCGAGGACGACGCCATGCTGGCCGTGGCCACACTGCGCCTGCCCGGCGAGCCCGGCGCCGACCGTCCCGCCGAGATCGACATCCAGGTCCATCCCCACCACCGCCGCCGCGGCCTCGGCACCCGCCTGCTCGCGGTCGCCGCCGACGGCCTGCGCGCCGACGGCCGCTCCAGCGTCATCGCCCAGGTCTCGGCCGGAACCCCGGCCGTCCCGTTCGTGGAGTCGCACGGCTTCGAACTCGTGCTGACCCTCCGCGGCCTGCTGCTCCGCCTCGACGACGTCCCCCCGGAACGCGTCGCCGAACTCCTGGCCGCGGGCCCGCCCGGCTACCGCCTGGTGCGCTGGCGCGGCGTCGTCCCCGACGACCTGGCCGACGCTCTGGCCCACGCCAAGCACGCCATGGCCGACCTGGCCGAATACGAGGGGCTTCCCTGGGACGCCGCCCGCGTCCGCGAAATGGCCGAGATGGTCGCCAAACGCGGCGATCGCCTCTACACGGTCGCCGCCGTCCAGGGCGCCGTGGTCGCGGGCTTCACCGAGGTCGTCGTCCCCGCCGAAGACCCCGAACGCGCGTCCCAATACGACACCGCCGTCGTCCCCGAACACCGGGGCCGCCGCCTGGGCATCTGGGTGAAGGCCGCGATGCTCGAATGGCTCCGCGAGGAACGTCCGGAAGTCCGCGAGATCGAGACCGACAACGCGGGCGACAACTCCCACATGCTGGCCGTGAACGCCGAACTGGGCTTCCGCTGGCAACGCGAATCCCGCGAATACCTGGCCGAAGTCGCCCACCTCCCGTCCTGAAAACCGACCCTCACGTCAGGCGCAGCGCCCGCAGAACGGCATCATGGGAATGGCGCGTGCCCACGGGAGCCGGACCAGCACGACGACGCGTCTCATTGACCTGAACGCGCCAGGAAAGCGGTTCGAGAAGTCGGACGATGTCGTCGGGCTGGGAGTAGTCGCCCGGGTCATCAAGATCCGCGAGAGCGTGCGTGGCGAAGAGCAGCGTCCCTCCGGGAGCCACGGCATCCAGAAGCCCACGCAGCGACACGTGTCGGCGACGAAGCGGAAAGTACTGGACGGACACCAGATCAAACGCCCCCAACCGGGGCGCCACATCAGCGACGTCGGCCCGCACCCACTCCACCCAATCCCCATCGCTGGCAGCTGCCGCACGTCCCAGGGCAACCTCGGACACATCGACCGCCGTGACCCGCCACCCCTTCCGCGCGAGCCAGATCGCGTCGGCCCCTTCACCACACCCGACGTCAAGTGCCCGCCCAGGCACCAGACCGGCGGTCTCGGCAACGAGCACCGGATTGGGGTCGCCGCTGAACACCTGATCGCGGCTGCGATACATCTCGTCCCACCGTCGAGCATCCATGCCGCCAGACTGCGTCCAGAGCGCAAATCCGGCAAAGTTCTTTGCGGAAAACGCAAAGCACTCGCACAGTCGACTTATGAGCGATGACTTCGACGCCGTCCTGGCCGCGGTCGGCCCCCGGCTGCGCGAGTTGCGCCGTCGCCGCAGCCTCACCCTGACGGCCCTCTCGGCGGTCACCGGCATCCCGATCAGCACTCTCTCCCGCCTGGAGTCGGGCCACCGCAAACCGGGACTGGAACTCCTCCTGCCCTTGGCCAGGGCCTACCAGCTACCAATCGACGAGCTGATCGGTCGCCCCACGGGTACATCCGCACCCTTCCGCCACAACGGCATGACCATCGTGCCGCTGACGCGCAAACCCGGCGGCCTCCAGGCGTTCAAGCACATCATGCCCGCCGGCCTGACCGACGGCCGCGACCCCGACCCCCGCTCCCACGAGGGCTACCACTGGCTATACGTCCTACGCGGCCGCCTGCGCGTCGTCCTCGGCGACAAGGACTTCGTCCTCACCGAAGGCGAAGTCGCCGAATTCGACACCCACCTCCCGCACTGGTTCGGCAACGCCGACGCGCGCCCCGTCGAATTCCTCAGCATCCTCGGCCCGCAGGGCGAACGCGTCCACATCAAAGCCAGCTACCGCCCGACCACGTTTTCCACAGAACGCCGCTCTAGTCGCCCGCAAGCGACGCGCCCACGAACCTGGTCTGACCACCCCGACCAGAAAGAGGGCCGCAATGCAGGCACGACTAACCCTCGATATCCCGACCACGGTCACGAGCCGATATCTGGTGGCTAACCCGAACCGCGTCCGCCTGACCTCTAACCAAGTGCGCAAGGCCCTGCCAAGTCACCCCCTGGCAAGCACGGCAGCGTCCCTCCTGGGCTCCTCCCGATTGACGATCGAATCCAAAGCCGCCCAACCGGACGATCGCCTCAAACGCATCGGCGCCGCACCCGAGCAAAGCATGCGCCTCCTGAACGCGGGCTTCCATTCCATGATCACAGGCACGTCGCCCCCGTCCGCCCAGCCCAGCGACACCCAAGCATTCCGCCTGGTCGCCCGAACGCTTGCGACCCAGACCGGCGGCCTCCTGGTCGACCTCGATTCCAACCAACTCCTCCGCCCCGGAGTCCCCGAGCCCCATTCCTTTCTCCTCGGCCACGAATGGATCGGAGTCTTCATCGAAATGGACACCGGCGGCCTGATCCGAACCGACACCTCCGGCCTCCACCGCTTCGGCTTACCCGAACTGGCCGCCCGCGAGGTCCCCTACGGCACCATGCTGACCGCCGCGAACCTCCTACGAGGCACCGCCTTCCGCCTCTTCACCGAATACCGCGACCACCTAGCCCGAAACCGCTCCACCTGGGAGATCGCCACCGAACGCCAACTCGACCCCGCCGACACCCAACGCTTCTGGGGTACCCGCCCCACCCACACAGACCCCCTCCCCATCCGCCTAACCCCAACCACCACCACCTGCCCCGGCTGCACCAAAGCCCTAGCCATCTCCCCAACAACCCCCCACGACCCATTCCAATGGTGGCAAGACCAAGCCACCCCCCGAATCCCCCAACACCCCACAACCCCCACCCCCTAACCCACCGCACCCCCACCCCCTGACCCACCGCACCCCCCAACCAACCTCGCCGATGCGCTGGGCGGCGTCTTTACCCATCCGGCCCTGCCCGGCGGCGAGCATGCCCAAGTCGCGCTCGGCGTCGTCCATCCGTCCATCGATGCGCGCCAGCATCCACCCGCCGACCCGCGCCACCAGCAAGGCCGCCAATTCCCAATCCTCTGCGCCCATCTGATGGAGGCCACCCCACTCCCCTCAACCCCCAACGCCCCAGCCCAAACGCGCACCCCCAACCTGTGCTCCACGTCCCGCACAGAAACGCGTCTCCACGCGTGCTCCGCGCCCCGTGCGAATATGCGTCTGCATGCGCCCTCCGGGTTCTTGTGCGCCGGGTCCTCGCCCGCGCCCCGCACAAATGTGTGCGTGTGCTCCGCGTCCCGGCATGAGCGTGTGCGCGCGTGCTCCATGTCCCGCACGAGAGCGCGTGTTTTGCGTGTCCGCGCGGGCGTGGGGGTGTGGGGGTGTGTGCTCCGCGTCCGCGCGAGTCTGTGCGCGTGTGCTCCACGTTCCGCACGAGAGTGGACCTGCGTCCCGCATGAGTGGGCGTGTGCGTCCGCATGAGTGGGCGTGTGCGCGTGTGCTCCGTGTTCTTGTGGTGTGTGGGTCTCCCACCTACGCTCCGCGTCCCTGCCCGAGTATGGGGCTCCACCCGCGTTGCACACCCCGCACGCGATCACCAGCGATGCGACGCCCCGGCGCTCCGACGTGCGGATGCAGGCGCCACAGGGCACGGACGCCCACACTGCGGGCGGGTGGCGCTGGGTGCGGGCAGTGTTGGGTACGGGCGGGCAGTGCGGAGCAGTGCTGGGGCGGGCGGGGAGCGTCAGCGCGGGTAGTTACCGCCGGGCATCTGCCCGCACCGTCGCGCACCGTCGCGCACCGTCGCGCACCGTCGCGCACGGGTAGCCATCGCCGGACACCGCCCGCCACTGTCCGCGACTGCCGGGTGGCGTCAGTGCGGGCGGGGGTGGGCGGCGGGCATGGGGGTTCGGCGGTGGTGGGCGGGTTGTGCGCGCTCGGGGGTTGTTTGGGCAATGGGGCTTGGGGATCGTGGGTGGGGTTGGATGCGTGGGCTGAAAATGCGTTGCTCTTGGGGGGTGGGGTGGGCAGTCTGATGGGGGTTGTGGAGGATGGAATCCAGAAATTGCTGAGTCATTCCCTCATCGTTCAAGGGTAGAACGCCGCGCTGTTAATGCGGAAATCCAGGTTCGAATCCTGGTGGGGGAGCGGCACAACGGGTGAGGAGGTGGCCGATGTACGTGCTCGTTCTGAACGCGTCCTATGAACCGTTACAGAAGGTGGACCTGCGGCACGCCATCCGCATGCTGGTGCGTGAGGTGGCCGTCGTTGAGGAGGCGGAGGAGGGCCGGACGATCGGCCATTACCCCGTGCCGCGGGTGCTGAGGCTGGTCAGGTACGTGGCGATGCGGTGGAGGCACGGTAAGCGGCCGCCGTGGAGCAAGCGGGGTGTGTACCTGAGGGACAAGGGGTTGTGCGGTTACTGCGGTAAGCGCGGTCACACGATCGATCATGTGATGCCCCAGTCGCGCGGGGGCGCCGACACCTGGGACAACACCGTGCTCGCGTGTGGGAAGTGCAACAACCGCAAAGGGAACCGGACGCCGTCCGAGGCCGGGCTGCGGCTGCGGGTGCAGTTGCGGGTTCCGCGCTGGGACGAGCTGTTCGTGCGTTGACCGGGCCGGGTCGCCTTAGGCGGCCCGGCTTTCGGGCGCTTTGGGTAACTTTCGGGTAACGCTATGTGTTTTGTGAAGTTCCTGAGGCTAAATGGGTGATCGTGATAGCGTGCCGCCAATCTTTCTGAGGAGATATCAGTGGCGGCCCTCGATCCCCGCGGCACGAAGCGGCGACGCAAGCGGTATGTGGCGGTGGCGCTCGTCCTCGGTCTCTCGTCGACTCTGCCGATGGCGCCGAGCAATGCCGGCGTCCAGTACGAGCCGAAGGACGTCAAGAAGGAGTTGGCGGCGCTGCAGAAGCGCGCCGAGCGTCTGTCCAAGGAGTACCGCGGCGAGCTGATCTCGCTGGAGCAGGCCAAGCGGGCGGCGCAGCGGGCGAACGACGACGCGGCCAGGCTTGAGCAGGAGTACGAGACCGCGCGGGGCGCGGTCAGCAAGCTCGCGGCCTCGTCCTACATGACCGGACGGATGGAGACCATCCCGATCATCACCGATGGGGATCCGAGCGCGGCGATCCGGGACGTCACCGTGGTCGAGCACATGGCCCGTAACAATGGGCGGCGGATTCAGAACCTCCAGGCTCTTGCCCTTCAGGCCGAGCGTTCCAAGCAGCAGGCCCGGACGAAGCTCGCCGACGTCCGCAAGGAGATCGACGACCTGGAGAGCCAGCGGGCCCGCGTCAAGAAGCTCCTCGCCAAGTACAAGCCGGAGAACCCGGTCAAGCCCGGCCCCGGACGCCCCGACGGCGCCTCCGGCACCAAGTCGCCGATCATCGGGAACTCGATGACCTCGCGGATGCGCACCGCGCTCCAGGCGATCGATGGCAAGTTCGGCCCCTTCCCGGCGGTCGGGTGTGCCCGTCCGGGCGATGCTCAAGACCATGGTCAGGGCAAGGCGTGCGACTTCATGGAGAGCACCGGCGGGAAGTTGCCGAGCACGTCCGCTCGCAACCACGGCGACCAGGTCGCCCAGTATGTGATCAACAACGCGTCGAGCCTGGGCATCAAGTACGTGATCTGGCGCCAGCGGATCTACGACATGCGCAGCAGTGGTGGATGGCGGGCGATGGAAGACCGCGGCAGCGTCACGCAGAACCACTTCGATCACGTGCACGTTTCTGTGCTTTAGCCCCTGGGTGTCTTTGCTGCGCTTTGTTTCGTCGGCTGGGGTCGACGGGCGCCTCGGCTGAGGACCTGGTCTGGGCGACGGTGGGGGACGGCTCGGCACGTCTCACGTGTCGGGTGGTCAGGCGGAGACCGCCGAGGATCCGGACGAGGTGATGGCGAGCCTTCGCGCGAGCGAGGGCCGTTGTGCTCGTGGTCGGTGCGGGCTGTGCCGCCCGATCGGTGTGCCGCCGAAGGCGCTCATCACGGCGCAGGTCTCCCTTCCCAGGCCCTTTGGGAGACGGTCCATAGTGGTCGGCCAGCCCAGCGAGCACCAGTTCGCTTCCGCCGCGGACGGCTCGCCGCGGCGATGCGGTTCGGGCGGCTGCCGTCCCGCACCGACCGGCTGCGCTGAGGCCTTGTACCAACAGATCATCCGCCGGGCGGACATCCCGCGCCACACTTGCACAAAGGAGCGCTGCTCCGGGCACTGGCTGGTCTCCATGCCCCTGGGAGCGGCACGCGGTGGGGAGGCTGACGTTCTACCGCGCCGGCGAGGGGGGCTGGGTCTCAACTCCGCGACCAGGGGCGGCTGCGAGGAGGTCCTGCGCGTCGGGCCGCGCTTTCCCCGCAAGCTCTGCGCGGATCTCCAAGCGTTGGACTGACCAGCCTCACTCGCTGGTCAGTGGGTGGTTCGGGTGGTGGGATACCAGGTTTCGCCCGCTGGTCGGCCTTCCAGGTTCCAGCTCCATGAGGTGGTCGGGGTGATGCGGAGGTAGAAGCCGGGGCCGATCATGCCGGTGCGTTCGATGGGGCCCTCGGCTTCGCCGTAGACGCGGATTCCCCGGGCTATGAGCGGGGTGACGGACGGCATGTCGTCGAAGAGAAGGGCGACGTGGTGGTTTCCCGATTCGACGTTCTGGAATTTGCGGGTGTGGAGGACGGATTCTCCGATGCCGCCGACCCAGAAATGGGTGCCGTCGAATTCGAAGGCCAGCGGGACCAGGTCGGGCCGGCCGTCCGGTCCCACGGTGGCCAGCCGGACCACGCGGCAGGTGTCCAGGTAGGCCAGCTCTTCGGCGGTGAAGCTCATGTTTCCCCTTAGGTGGTTGTGGGGGCTGTTAGGGGGAGCAGGACGAGGAAGGTCGTGGTGCCGGGGCGGGATTCGACCTGGATGTCGCCCTGGTGGCGGTCGGCAATGATGCGCCAGGAGATGTCCAGGCCGAGGCCGGTGCCCTGGCCTACGGGCTTGGTGGTGAAGAACGGGGTGAAGATGCGGCCGAGGTTCTCTTCGGGGATGCCGGGGCCGGTGTCGGTGATCTCGACGGCGGCGTGGGCGCCTCGGCGGGACGTGCGGACGGTGAGGGTGCCGGAGCCGTCCATGGCGTCGAGGGCGTTGACGATCAGGTTGGTCCAGACCTGGTTGAGTTCGGCCGCGTAGACGGGGACCTGGGGGAGGCCGGGGTCGTACTCGGTGACGACGCGGATGTCCGGGCCGATCTTGCGGCGGAGCATGGTGAGGGTGCTGTCGAGCAGGTCGCGCAGGTCGGCGCGGCCGTGCGGGGCGCGGTCGAGCTGGGAGTACTGGCGGGCGGAGTCGAGCAGGGCGGTGATGCGGCCCGTGGCCTCGGAGATCTCGGTCTGGAGCTGGGCGACCTCGGTGACCTCGGCCAGCCAGCGCATGGTCGCGGGCAGGTGGTCGCCGGCGACCGCGGCGATCTCGTCGGCCTCGGCGGTGCCGATGCCCGCGGTGACCAGGCCGGAGCTGAGCTCCCAGGCGTCCTCGACGCCGTGGCCTTCCAGCCAGTCGCCCAGTTCGTCCTCGGCGTCGCTGATCTCCAGGGGGCTGCGGGTGGCCGGGGTCAGCTTCTGGCGGAGCGAGACCAGCATGCTGAGGCGTTCGCAGTCGACGCCCGCGGACGCGAGTTCGGCCAGGCGCCTCTGCGAGCGGGCCAGGTGGTCGCCCAGTTCGGCGCTGGCGCGGGACGCGGCGGCCGCCGGGTTGTTCAGCTCGTGGGTCAGGCCCGCGGTGATGGTGCCGAGCGCGGTGAGGCGCTCGCGCTGGTCGATGACGCGGCGGGCGGTGCTCATCCCGAAGAACGTGCCTTCGAGCAGGTGCGTGGCCATCGGGAACCACTCGCGGACGGCCTTGCCGAACTTGCGGGCGGGCAGGGCGAACAGGCGGCTCGGGCGGGTGGCCCGCATGGTGTGGCCGTATTTCTGCTCGATGCGGTCGCCGATGTAGGCCTGGACGGCGCCCGCGTAGACGCCCGGACGGGACCCGGTGACGATGTCGAGCTGGTGGCCCTGGATGAGCTGGCTGAGCGAGATCTCGCCGTCCAGCAGGACGAAGAGGAACTCGGCCGGGTCGCCCTGCGTGCAGACGACCTCGCCCTCGGCGGCCTCGCGGACCGAGCCGTGGGCGCACAGCCAGTCGAGCTGGTCCTCGTCGAGGGCCTCGAAGAGGAACAGCCCCCGCAGCTCGTCGGATGTGATCATGAACGCTCCAGGTAGCGGTGGACGAGGGCGACGGACATGGCGCCGTCGCCGACGGCCGAGGCGACGCGTTTGATGGAGTTCGCCCGGACGTCCCCGGCGGCGAACACACCCGGGAGGCTCGTCTCCAGGTGGTAGGGCGGACGGCCGGGGCCGGACGCGGGCAGGTCGGGGCCCGTCAGGACGAACCCGCGCTCGTCGCGGTCGACCGATCCGCCCAGCCATTCGGTGTGCGGCTGGGCGCCGATGAAGACGAAGAGCCAGTGCGCGT
Source organism: Spirillospora sp. CA-294931 (assembly GCF_050946795.1). Lineage (GTDB taxonomy): Bacteria > Actinomycetota > Actinomycetes > Streptosporangiales > Streptosporangiaceae > Spirillospora. Next base: position 5,020,470 of record NZ_CP192006.1, on the reverse strand, counting down.
CGACGGTCCGGCCGCCGGTGAGGGTGAGGCGTTCGAGCCGGTCCCCGCCCTCGCCCGCGGTGACCTCGGTGTTGGGGTGCACCTCGATGTTCGGGATGGCGGCGATCTGCTCGACGAGGTAGTGCGACATCGACCGTTCCAGGCCGTCCGCGCGGACGAGCAGGTGCACGCGGGAGGCGAGGCGGGCGAGGTTCACCGCGGCCTGTCCGGCGGAGTTGGCGCCGCCGACGACGTAGACCTCCTCGTTCACGCAGTCGGGCGTCTCGGCCATGGCGGCGCCGTAGTAGACGCCGCGTCCGATGAGGTCGTCCAGGCCGGGGGCGGGGAGCCGCCGGTAGGAGACGCCGGTCGCCAGGATCACGGCGTGGGCGGCGATCTCGGTGCCGTCCGAGCACTGGACGACCCGCGCCTGGCCCCGCGCGTCCAGCCCGGTGACCTCGGCGGTGGTGATCAGCTCGGCGCCGAACTTCTCGGCCTGGCGGCGGGCCCGGTCGGCGAGCTGGGCGCCGGAGACGCCGTCGGGGAAGCCCAGGTAGTTCTCGATGCGGGAGCTCTGCCCGGCCTGCCCGCCGGACGCGTGGCGCTCGACGAGCACCGTCCGCAGCCCCTCGGACGCGCCGTAGACCGCGGCGCCGAGACCGGCCGGACCTCCGCCGACGACGATCAGGTCGTAGAAGGCGGCCCCGGGGACGGTGACCAGCCCGACGGCCGAGGCCAGCTCCGCGTCGGTCGGGGCGGGGAGCACGGTGCCGTCGGCGGTGACGACCAGGGGCAGCTCGGGTGCCCCGGAGGCCTTGATCAGCTCGGCGGCCTCGGGCGAGGTGTCGAGCAGCCAGGTGTAGGGGACCTGGTTGCGCGCCAGGAAGTCGCGCACCTCGTACGACCGGGCCGACCAGCGGTGCCCGACGACCCGCAGGTCGGCGGGCGGGCGCCGGTCGGTGCCGCGCCAGGCGTCCAGCTGCGCGTCGATCACCGGGTAGAACTTCTCCTCCGGCGGGTTCCACGGCTTGAGCAGGTAGTGGTCCAGATCGACGACGTTGATCGCGCGGATGGCGGCGTCGGTGTCGGCGTAGGCGGTGAGCAGGACGCGCCGCGCGTAGGGGTAGAGGTCCATCGCCTCTTCGAGGAACTCGACCCCGGTCATCTCCGGCATCCGGTGGTCGGCCATCAGGACGGCGGTGTCGTCGCCGCGCAGCTTCAGCTCCCGCAGCGAGGCCAGGGCCTGGGGGCCCGACTCGGCGCGGACGACGCGGTAGCGCTCGGCGTAGCGGCGGCGCAGATCGCGGGCGACGGCGCGCGACACCCCGGGATCGTCGTCCACCGTCAGGATCACAGGCTTGGACAAGCGTCAATCTCCTTGGATCACCGTTGTTCCAGCAGCGTAAGCCCTCGCCCCCACCCCGGAGCGGCGCGGGTCGGGGGTCATGGGCGATGATCGGTGGATGGCTTTGCGGGTGGCGCTCATCGGATACGGCACCGGCGGGGCGGTCTTCCACGCCCCGCTGATCTCCTCGGTTCCGGACCTGCGGCTCGCCGCGGTGGTGACCGGCGATCCCGGGCGGCGGGAGGAGGTGGCCCGCCGCTATCCCGACGCCAAGGTGCTCGACAGCGCCGACCGGCTGTGGGAGGTCTCGGACGGTTACGACCTGGTGGTCGTCGCGGCGCCGAACCGGCAGCATGTGCCGCTGGCGCGCACGGCCCTGACCTGCGAGCTCGCGGTGGTGGTCGACAAACCGGTCGCGGCGTCGGTGGCCGACGCGCGCTCGCTGGCCGCGCTGTCGGCGGTGCGGGGCGCGCCGGTGGTGCCGTTCCACAACCGGCGGTGGGACGGCGATTTCCGCACGGTGCGGCGCCTGGTCGCCGACGGCGCGCTCGGCGAGGTCCGCCGGTTCGAGTCGCGGTTCGAGCGGTGGCGTCCGGAGGTCAAGGCGGGCTGGAAGGAGAGCGACGACCCCAGGGACGCCGGGGGCATCCTGTTCGATCTCGGCTCGCATCTCATCGATCAGGCGGTCGCGCTGTTCGGGCGTCCGGTCCAGGTCTACGCCGAGCTGGACGCGCGCCGCGAGGGCGCCAGGGCCGCCGACGACGCGTTCGTCGCGCTCACGCACGCCGACGGCGTCCGCTCGCACCTGTGGATGAGCGCGACCGCGTCGCAGCTCGGGCCCCGTTTCCGCGTGATGGGTTCGAGGGCGGCCTACAGCGTTCATGGTCTGGACGGCCAGGAGGGCGCCCTGCGTGCGGGCCTCACCCCGAAGGACCCCGGCTGGGGCATGACACCGCCGGAGGCGCACGGCTTGCTCGGTACGCCGGGCGAGGAACGCCCCGAGCCGACCGACAATGGCGCTTACCAGGACTTCTACGGCGGTGTCGCCCGTGCTCTGCGCGCCGGGGCGCCGCCGCCGGTCGACCTCGCCGACGCCATCACCGGCCTGGAGATCATCGAGGCCGCCCTGGTGTCCGCGCGCGAATCGCGCACGGTTTCCCTCTGACCGGTCAGGGGGCGCCGGTGGCCAGGTCGTAGCCCGGGCCCGAGGTCCGGTAGACCTCGCCGCGTCCCCACGCGAGAACCTCGAAGCGGATGCGGACGGCGTGCTCGCGCGAGCCGGTGAGGTCGGCCATCATGCGCTCGGACAGGTCGATGATGGCCGGGACGTCGTGCTGGGCGATGGCCCAGTCGGCGGGGCCGAAGTCCTCGACGACGCCGACGGTGCTGCGGTCGCGGTAGGTGACGCGGACGCGGGTGCCCAGGGGCCAGTAGGGGCTGGCGAGGGTGTCGTAGGACATCCGGGCGCCGCGCGCGGTGGCCGGATCCCAGAAGGACGTGGCGGTCGCGATTCCGGTGGGGAAGTGGCGGGCGCGCTTGCGCAGCGGCGCGAAGGCTTCGCGGGCGTAGGAGCGGCGTCCGACGCCGTAGGCGGCCAGGGGGCTCAGCGCGTCGAAGGGCGGGGTCGCCCGGGGGCGGCCGGGACGTTCGCCGGGCAGCGTGAGCGGGACGGCGGCGCCGAGCATGAGCGTCCCGGTGACCGAGGCGAGCAGGGCGGCGCGCCGGCGGCGGAACGGCCGCAGGGCGCGCGGGCGGGCCGGCTCCGTCGTGGGCTCGTGGGGAGGCCGCTCGACGCGAGCCGGGGCGGGTGGTCGTTCGAAGTCGCGCAGCAGCGCCTGGAGATGCTGCTCGATGGCCTCCACGGGGAGGTCCAGGACCTCGGCCAGGCGGTCGTTGCGGCGCCCCCGGATGATCAGCCCGAAGACGTGCTGCTCGTGGCCGTCCAGCTCGGCGGAGTTGTGCCGCAGCGTCCGGGCGGGCGGGACCGCCGCGGGCGGCTCCTCCTCGGGCAGCAGGAGCCGCATGAGGCGGACGAGCTGGTCGGCCGCCTCCCGTGCCGCCGTGGTCACGCACCCACCTCGCCATCACAACCCGTGTCCGATCACCTACGTATCGGAGTTTAGGTTGTGATCGCGGTCAACGCGGGGTGTTCGCGACGTAAACCCGCGCCTCAGTCGAACAGGTCGGGCTGCTCGCGGACGATCTGGTCGTGCAGCGGCTGGTAGTTGATCCAGCCGACCAGGTCGTTGCCGATCTGGCCGTGGGTGACGACGGCGTTGTCGTGCTCGATCGGCACGACGGTGCCCGCCGCCTTGGCCAGCAACTGAACCTGGCACGAGCGCTCCATCGTGATGAACCACCAGGCGGCGGCGTCCACGGAGTCGCCCACGGTCAGCAGGCCGTGGTTGCGCAGGATGACGGCCTTGTGGTCGCCGAGGGCGGCGGCGATGCGCTTGCCCTCCTCGAGGTCGGTGACGACGCCGGTGTAGTCGTCGAACAGGCCGTGGTCCTGGTAGAACGCGCAGACGTCCTGGGTGATGGGCTCCAGCTTCTGGCCGAGCGCCGAGATGGCGCGGCCGTGGGTGGAGTGCGAGTGGGCGGCGGCGACCACGTCGGGACGGGCCTGGTGCACCTGGGAGTGGATCGCGAACGCGGCCTCGTTGACCGGGTAGCGGCCCTCCACGACCTGGCCCGCGTGGTTCACCAGGATCAGGTCGCTGACCTTGACGTGCTTGAACGACATCCCGAACGGGTTCACCCAGAAGTGGTCGGTGTGCTCGGGGTCGCGCGCGGTGATGTGCCCGGCGACGCCCTCTTCGAAGCCGAGCTTGCCGAAGATCCGCAGGGCGGCGGTGAGCCGCTCCTTGCGGTACCGGCGCTCCTCCGCGACGTCGTCGAACGACGGAGGCAGGCGGAAGATCAGGTCGGTGGCCAGCTTGTCGAGGAACTTGTCTTCGTCGGACATGGATGACTCCTTGGCTGTGTCTCCTCCCACCCAACCTCACCACGGGCCGGACGGCTAGGTGCGGGCCGTCCAATGGTCGCCGCCGTCGTTGTCCGGCGCGGACAGCGAATACTGTGAGATTCTGGCGCGACACGGGGTGCGGTTGTCCGTGCCGGACATGCGGGAGGTCCCCATGGAGGAGCGGGAGAGCGACCGGTTCCTGCGGCTGCTGATGGAGCGCGGCACCGATCCGGAGATCCTGGAGTCGACGGTGAAGGCCGCCAGGACCAAGTCGGACCTGGTCGCGGCGCTGCCCGAGGAGGAGACCCGCAGGCACACCCGCGCGCTGATCGGCGGCATCCTGGCGGCGCTGGAGAACGGCGGGGTGCCCGGGGACGACGTCCTGAAGGCGGCCGAGGGCCTGGGATCCGACCGCGCGCGGCAGGGCGTCCCGGTGGCGGCGTTCCTGGACGGCTTCCAGGCCGGACGCACCCATCTGGTGCGCCTGCTGATCGACGAGGGACGGCGGCTCGAGGTGCCCGACGACCTGCTGCTGGACGGCGTCACCCGCATCGACGAGATCACCACGGCACTCGTCCACCGGATGGTGCACGCCCACCGGGTCGCGGAGCTGGACATGGCCCGCACCACCCGCGAGGGCCACGCCCAGATGCTCCGGCAGTTGCTGCACGGGGAGGCGGTCCCGGTGCCGGCGCCCCTCGACCCGAACCTGGCCTACCACTGCGTGGTCTCCGACGTGAGCGACCCGGCCGTGGCGGGACGCCTTGAGGGCGCGCTGACCTCGTCCGGTCCCGGCCTGTGCGGGCTGGTGGACGGCCGCCTGGTCGCGCTGGTCACCCGGCTGCCGCGCCTGGGGGCGGACGTCCCGCTCCTGGTGGCGGCGCCCGCCGTGCCCCCGTCGGAGATCGCCCCGCTGTACGCGCTGGGACGCCGCGTCCTGCGGGCGGGGGAGCGGGCGGGCGTCAAGGGCCTGCGCTCCCTGGCCGACCTCGCGCTCCTCACGGTGACGGGGGAGGAGCCCGACCTCGGCGGCCTCCTGGCGGCGCGGCTGCTTTCCGGACTCTCGCCGGACGACGCCTTCCACCGCGAGCTGGCCGAGACCGCGCTGGTCTGTCTCGACCACGCCGGGCGCATCGAGCCGACCGCCGCCGCGCTCCACGTCCACGGCAACACCGTCAAGTACCGGCTGCGGCGCCTCCAGGAGCTGACCGGGCGCCCGCTGGCCGCCCCGGCCGACGGCTCGGCCGTCGCGTACTCGGCCCACTGGTGGTGGGCCCTGCGGCACTGGCTCGACGGCCCGTCATGATGGGATGGGCATCGAGACGATCATGAAATGGGGGCTCGGATGAGGGTCAGTGCTCTGATGTGGCCGATGCGGTCATGGCCGGAGGCGGGCGAGCTGTGGCGCCGCGCCGAAGACCTGGGGTTCGACACCGCGTGGGTCTACGACCACACCGCCTGGCGCGGGTCGACGCCCTGGTACGACGCCTACACGACGCTGGCGGCGGCCGCCGCGGTGACGTCCCGGGTGGGGCTCGGCACGATGGTCACCTCGCCCAACTTCCGGCACCCGGTGCCCACCGCCCACGCGATCAAGACCATCGACCACATCAGCGGCGGGCGGCTCACCGTCGGCATCGGCAGCGGCGGCGCGAACCGCCGCTCCGACGGCGGGATCCTCGGCGGCGAGGAATGGACGCCGCGCGAGCGGTCCGCCCGGTTCACCGAGTGGGTCGACCTGCTCGACCGCCTGCTGGTGGGGCCCGAGACCACCTACGAGGGCACCTACTACTCGGCCCGCGAGGTGATCAGCGAACCCGGGTGCGTGCAGCGGCCTCGCGTCCCGTTCGCGATCGCCGCCGCCGGGCCCCGGGGCATGCGCGTGGCAGCGCGCCAGGGCGCGGCCTGGGTGACCAGCGGCAACGACCGGGCGGAGGGACGCACTCCGCCCGACCTCGTCCGGCACCAGCTGGGCCTGCTCCGCCAGGCGTGCGAGGCCGAGGGCCGCGACCCGTCCGGGCTGCGCGTCCACTTCCTCACCGGCTTCACCGACGAGCCCTGGCTGGAGTCGCCCCAGGCGTTCGCCGACCTCGCGGGCCGCTACGCCGAGCTGGGGGTCACCGACGTCGCCGTGCACTGGCCCCGCCCCGGCACCGAATGGGACTACGACCCCAAGGTCTTCGAGGCCATCGCCGCCGACCACGCCGTGCCGCGCGACTAGGTGAAGTGCAGGACGAGCAGAAGCTGGGCCTCGCCGACCAGGAAGCCGAGCAGGGCGCCGACGGCGACCAGCTTCCACTCGTCCTGCTTGAAGGCCGGCCGCAGGAGGTCCTCGTACTCCTCGGCGGTCATCAGCTTCATCTTGGCCTCGATGTAGGTGCGCAGGTCGAGCGACTCGGCGACGTACGTCTCGGCGTGGCCGAGCGGCCGGGACGCCTTCTCGATCACCAGGGCGGCCATGTCGCGCTTGAGGTCCTGCATCCGCCGCCCGCCGACCCACGCGACGAGCAGGGGCTTGGCCACCCCGGCCCGCTCGTCGATGGCGCGTTCCAACGCGCGCCGCACCAGAACGGCCAGCTTCGCGCCGGACGGCCCGGTGAGCAGGGCCTCCATCAGGTTGGCGGGGTTCAGCACCTCCTCGGCGATCACCGTGGCGTAGCTGGCGGTGACTTCGGCGCGGCGGCGGTGGAACAGGCCCTGCCAGGGAAGGACCCCGAAGACGCGGCGCCGCCGGACGGGCCGGAAGACCATGCGCAGCGCGATCCAGTCGGAGAACAGCCCGGTGAACGCGCCGAACAGCGGCATCACCAGATGCGAGCCGGTCAGCGCCCAGCCGAGCGCCTGGACCATCCCGATGATCAGGCCGAAGTAGATGCCCGAGCGGACGATGAACGCCAGCTCGTCCCGGGCCACGTCGCGGATCAGCCGGTTGAGCAGCGCCTTGTCGCGGGTGATGGCCGCGACGGCCATCTCCTCCAGGTCGAGGATCTCGGCGGCGTCGCGGCGCAGGTCGGCGAAGATCTCCCGGACCATCCCGGGCGTCTCGGCCTGGACGCGCTCGACCACCATCCGCCGCACGGCGACGGGCGCCGACTCCCAGAGCCCGGGCTGGTACTCCAGGGCGATCTCGCGGACGACTTCGTCCACGGTCTGGCGCAGCGGCTCCTCGATCCGGTCGAGCAGGTCGTCCAGCTCGATCCGCTCCAGCAGCTCCGCGGCGGTGAGCAGCCGTCCGGTCAGGATGCGGACGGCCGTGCGCGCCATCCGGTCGGCGTAGCGGGGAACGACCCCCTGCCATCCCAGGACGGGCCTGATCCCGACGAACTCCAGCGGGCGGAACATCATCTCGATGGCCGCGACCTTGGTGAGATATCCGATCACGGCCGCGATGACCGGCATCGACAGCAGGATCCACCAGTCATCGAGGTGCACGATCAATTACTACCGACTACCGGCGGGTATAACCATAAGTGGCTATTTACTGAACGTCAGATCCGGTAGACGCGGCCTTCCTCGCCCCACTCGCCCGACGCGGGCGGCTCGCCGCGGTCGAGCGCGTCGCCGACCCGGGCGAAGACCAGGCGTTTCACGCCCAGCTCCCGCGCGGTCCGCGCGCCCTCCACGACGTCGGCGGCGGTGACCGCCCCGGCGAACGCCAGGTCGGCGTCCCCCGCCCACGGCGGCAGCGGCCCGGGCTCCGGGGCCCAGACCGCCGACCGGTGCCCGATGGTGATCCGGTACCCGGCCTCCCTCGGCTCGACGTGCAGGGCGCCGTGCGCGAACGCCCCCAGCCCGGGCTCGGCCATGACCGACTCCCGGGCGATCCGCCGCAGCTCGGGCAGGAGCGGGTCGTGCTCGTCCCGGACGAGCCAGGCCTCCACCGTCTCGGGCGGCTCGGACCCCGGACCGCCGTCGATCCCGACATGCGTGTGGCCGTACTCGACCAGCAGTCCGGCGGGGGCGAACCTGGTCGAACCCGCCGTCCCGACCCCGAGCAGGATCAGCCGCGGCATGTCCCGATCGTCACCCCCCGCTCGCTCCGCGTCCAGCCCCGGAACCTAGCCGCCGGGACGGTAGGTGCCGAAGCTCCAGATGTGTCCTTCGGGATCGCGCAGCGTGTAGCCGCGGCTGCCGTAGTCCTCGTCCTTGGGCGGCCTGACGACCTCGGCCCCGGCGGCGGTCGCGCGGGCGAAGTGCTCGTCCGGGTCGCTGACCGCCAGGTAGATCAGCGAGCGCCCGGTGGCGATGTCGGCGTTGTCCTCCACGGCCGAGCCGAGCATGATCACACCGCCCTCGCTCCAGCCGAGCTCGGCGTGCGCGACCTTGCCGCCGGGTCCGTCCGCCACGAAGTTCCGGCTGAAGCCGAACGCGTCGCACAGCCAGTCGATCGCGGCGGGCGCGTCCCGGTAGGTGAGGCACGGGTAGACGGTCGGTGCGGTCATGTTTCCTCCCTTGGTTGGTCTTTCCCAAGGTAGGAGCGTTGACGCCCGGCCGTATTGGACGAATGGGAGGCGCTCAGCGCCCGTGGTCGACGGGTTCGGGACCCTGGACGGCCAGCAGCTCGGTCGGGGTGCAGCCCGCCAGCGCCCTGAACTCGCGGTTGAGATGGGCCTGGTCGTAGTAGCCGCAGGCCACGGCGATGTCGACCCAGCTGGGGGCGCCGTGCCGCATCAGCTCCACCGCGCGCTGGAACCGCAGGACCCGCGCCATCACCTTGGGAGTGAGGCCGACCTGCTCGCGGAAGCGGTTGGTGAGGTGCTTGCGGCTCCAGCCGACGTCGCCCGCCAGGTCGGCGACCGAGGTGAGACCGTCGGAGCCGGTCAGCAGGCCCCAGGCCCGGCGCACCTCAGGAGCGGGGGACGGGCCGCGCTCGAGGCGGCGCAGCAGGAAGGCGTCGAGCAGGTCGAAGCGCTCGGCCCAACCGGGGGCCTCGCCGAGGCGGGCGACCAGGGCCGTGTACTCCGGGCCCAGCACCTGGCCCAGGTCGACGGCGATGTTGGTGAACGCCGCCATCGGGACGCCGAGCAGCGTGTAGGCGCTCAGCGGGCCGAGGTCGAGCTGGATTCCCCGCTGGCCGCCCGGGCTCACGTAGCCGCCGTGGCCGTCGTGCATCCCCGCCACGAACGAGTCGAGCCGGACGTCCGGCGTCGCGGGGTCGGGCACCCGCAGCAGCAGCGGCGCCCCCAGATTGATGATCACGACGGTGGCGCGGATCGGGACCGTGCGCATCCGGGTCGGGACGATCTCGTCCTCCCAGTACCCGTCGTAGAAGGCGAGGTAGGGGCGCAGGGCCGGGTGCGGCCGGGAGCGGGCCATCCACCAGCCGCCCCGGTCTTCGAACACGACCGGCCTCTCACTCACCGTCCCAGTGTCGCACCGGGGTCGGACGGACGCCGGGCGGCTACTCGTACATCTGCCCGCAGACGGCGATCCGCGCCAGGTCGGCCCAGGTCATCGTGGTGATGGGACGGACGTAGGAGCGGCGTCCCGAGTCGCCCGGCAGCGGCACCCGGGCGCCGTCGGCCGCGTCCCAGCCGCCCAGGCTGCCCGCGACGGCGCACTCCAGATAGGTGGCCGGGTCGAAGTTGTACCAGAGGGACGGCGTCGCCCGGCGCCCGCTGCCCGTCGGCCTCGGGGCCTCGACGCCGAAGCGTCCCTGCGGGCCGGGCGGGGAGTTCAGGAAGTCCTCCAGGTCCGCGAGCTGGGACAGGATGACACGTTCCCAGTCGGCGTGGCCCTCGGGCTCGTCGCCCGGCAGGGCGAGATCCGCGCTGCTCCACGCCGGGTCGAACTCGGCGGGCGGGGTCGTGGCCGCGGCGGAGAACATCGCCGCCACGTCGTCGGGGTCGAGCACCTCGCGGTCGCACAGCGGACCGCTGACTTTCCACAATGCCCGCAGAAACGCGGAAAGGGACCACGACGCGTTCCGCGCCTCCTGCCCGATGTGCAGGAAATGCAGATACAGGTCGCGATTGCTGCGCACGGCGGGGCCGGGCGGGCCCGCCACCCAGTACAGCTGCTTGTGCTGCACACCGCTCTCCATCACCAGGACATGGGCGAGTGCCGATATCCGGGTGTCGTGGGAGCCCAAGTGGAACTCATTGCCGTTGTCGTCCTGGCGAAGGACGCTCCACGTTTCCATTCCGGCCCCTCCACGGTCGGCGACATATGGTCTACGCCCCCGCGCGGAAAGTGTCCCATTCCGGAGTCCGACAATGGGTAGTTGGCATGTCACTTTACGGACTCGAACTCGTGAGGTCGATCACACCGGAAGGGGACGGACGCGGCCCGTCCCCGCCGGTTCACCGCTTGGAGCGATGGATCACCTGGAGCTCGGTGAAGCCGTACAGGCCCCACGGGCCGTTCTCGACCCCGATCCCGCTCCACTTGGAGCCGCCGAACGGCTGGTGCGGGGCGAGCGCGAGATGGGTGTTCACCCAGGCGGTGCCGCAGTCGAGCCGGGCGGCGACCTCGCTCGCGCGATCGGCGTCGGCGCCCCACACCGAGCCGGACAGACCGAAGTGGGTGCCGTTGGCGCGGGCGACCGCCTCGTCGAGGTCCCGGTAGCGGATCACCGGCAGCGCCGGGCCGAACTGCTCCTCGTCCACGATGCGGGCGCCGTCGGCGACGTCGGCCAGGATCGTGGGCTCGTAGAAGTACCCCGGCCCGTCGATCGGCCTGCCGCCCGCCGCCGCCCTGGCGCCGCCCGCCAGCGCGTCGGTGACCAGCTCGCCGACCCGGTCGAGCTGCGGTTTGTTGTTGACGGGGCCGTACTGCACCCCTTCCCGCAGGCCGTTGCCGACCTTCGCGGCGCGCGCCCGGGCGGCCAGGGCCTCCACGACGTCGTCGTAGAGGGCGTCGGGCGCGTAGACCCGCTTGATCGCCGAGCAGACCTGGCCGTTGTTCATGAACGCGGCGCCGAAGAGGCGGTCGGCCACGGCGGCCGGGTCGGCGTCGTCCAGCAGGATGGCCGGGTCGTTGCCGCCGAGTTCGAGCGTCACCCGCTTGAGGTCGTCGGCCGCGGCCGCCGCCACCCGCTTGCCGGTGGCCACGCTGCCGGTGAAGCTGATCTTGCGCGGCACCGGGTGGGACGTCATCCAGGCGCCCAGGTCGTTGCCGCCGGACACCACGTTGAACACCCCGGGAGGCAGCACGTCGCGCAGCGCCTCGCCGAGCATCAGGCTCGACAGCGGCGTGTAGGGCGAGGGCTTGAGCACGACGGTGTTGCCCGCGAGCAGTGCCGGGGCCAGCTTCCAGGTCGCCAGCATGAGCGGGAAGTTCCACGGGGTGATCGCCGCGACCACGCCCATCGGGCGCCGCACGACCTCGACCAGGGCGCGCTCGTCGTCCTGGATGATCTCGCGCGGCAGCTCCAGCTCGGCGAAGTACTTCAGCCAGACGCCGGCCCCGACGACCTCCATGGTGGCGTCGCCCAGCGGCTTGCCCTGCTCCAGCGTGAGGACCCGGCCGATCTCCTCCGAGCGCGCGAACATCACCTCGGCCGCGGCCAGCAGCGCCTTGCGGCGGACCGCCTCATCGGCCTTCCAGCCGGGCAGGGCCCGCGCGGCGGCGTCCATCGCCGCGTCGAGCTGCTCGCGCGAGCAGTCCGGCGCCCGGCCCGCGGCGCCGCCGGTCGCCGGATCGGTCACCTCGAACGTGCTGGACGCGGGCACGGGTTCGCCGGAGATGGTCATCGCGAATTCGAGCACGGGGGATCTCCCATTCGACGCGGGTCCGAACGAGATTCAGTATTCACCCCGCACGCCGGACGGGCCAGCGGAGATCATCGAGACCGCATCACCAGGACGCCCATCCGCACCCTCGGCCCCGTGTGCTCGCGCCCACCCGCCTTGACCCTGATGGCCGCGTCGAAGAACCCGAACCCGGACTCCGCCTCGGCGGGCACGACCATCCGGACCACGAAGGTCTTGGCCGCGTTGGGCGCCAGGGGCCCCGCCTCGCACCGCAGCCCCCGCCCGGCCTGGACGCAGCCCGGAGCCCGCACCAGCCGCCACGGCGGCACATGGGCGTCGATCCACACCCGATCAAGCTGCCCGCTACCGATGTTGCGCACCGTCCACCGCACAACGTGTGTGTCCCCGGGAGCGACCGGCCGCTGATGATTCGCCCTGGCCACCAACTGGACCTCCACCTGCCCGGACGGAACCTCAACCGGCCGCCCCACCTCGGCCGACCCCGAAGCCGCCCCCAGCGAGAACGTCGCCGAAGCCTCCGCCACCCCAGGCGGCGGCTCCGAAACCGTCTTCGGTGCTTCCGCGGTCCCTGGCGAGGGCTTGGCGACCGGTCGCGGTGCCTTGGGCGCTCCGAGGTCTGGTCGCGGAGCGGCCGCCGGTGGGCGCGGCACGCTGGGTGGTGGTTCCGAGGCCGAGGCGGTGGCGGTGGGTGCCAGGGCCAGGGTGGTGACGGCCATGGTGACGAGAACGCGCATGAGAAATCTCCCCCGATCGGGCTTACCACGGCTGTGGTCGCTCCACTGGGTGATCTTCACGTCACGTGATGTGGTCAAACCTGGGACGGGCGCGGGTTTCGGTGGCCGGATGCGGCTCCGGTTGCCGATTCGTTATGGGGGCGGATCGATGATCCGAGGATGCGATCACGTATCAGCGCGGCGCTCGTCCTCGCCCTCGTCCTCACCGCGTCCGGCGGGGCGACGGCGGCCGCGCGTCCTACGGGGACCACCGAGGCGAGGACATCGCCCGCACTCAGCGATCCGCATCCCTGCGCCGACCAGCCCGGCTTCACCTGCTCGTGGTTGACCGTGCCGCTCGACCACCGGGGCCAGGCTCCCGGTGAACTCAAGCTCCAGGTGGCGACGGGGGACAACGCCGACGCGCCCAAGGGCGTGCTCCTCTTCCTGTCGGGCGGCCCGGGGCAGCCGGGCGCCTCCCTGATCAAGAGGATCTCCGAGCGGCTGCCCGAGGTCGCCCGGCAGTACCGCTTCGTCATGATCGACCAGCGCGGGACGGGCAGGTTCGGCGCGATCGACTGCCCGATGCTCCAGGCGCAGGTCGGCAGCTCCGACATCGAGCCGCCCGCGCCCGAGGCCGTCCGCGAATGCGCCGGAATCCTGGGGGACCGGCGGCACTACTTCACCACCGAGCAGACGCTCGGCGACCTCGACCTGCTGCGGCGGGCCGTGGGCGTCCGGAAGATGAGCCTGGACGGCGTGTCCTACGGCTCCTGGACGGCCGCGCGCTACGCCGACCGCTACCCGCGCAACGTGAACAAGGTCGTGCTCGACTCGGTCCTGCCGCATGTCGATTCGCGGGGCGACGACATGCTCTACCTGACCGGCCTGCGGGCGACCGCGCGCGTGCTGCGCGACGCCTGCCGGGTGGCGCCCGCCTGCGGGTTCGACCCGGCCGAGGATCTGGCCTGGCTCGTGCGCCACCGCCGCGACCATGTGCTGATCTTCGATCTGCTGGTCTCCTACGAGTTCGCCGACCCGACCTACCGCGACCCGGACGCGAACAACATGCCGCCCAACACCCCGGGCGACGTCATCGGGGCGATCCACCGGGCGCGCCACGGCGACCCGGCCCGGCTCGACGCGCAGCTGCGCGGCTTCAACAGCGGGGGCGACCCCATCGCGAGCTACAGCTCGGGTCTCCACATCGCGACCATCTGCGGTGACGGCCGGTTCCCGTGGGGGACGTCCGAGGCCCCGCTCGCGGGACGTCAACGCGCCATAGAGAAGGTGCGCGATCGACTGCCTGAGCGCGCGACCTGGCCCTTCACCGCCGAGACGGCGGTCGGCAACGCCTTCGTCCAGGGCTGCCGGCACTGGCCGGTGTCGCGGCACGACGCCGAGGCCGCGCGGCCCACGCTGCCGAAGGTCCCGGTCCTGCTGCTCAACGGCGACCGCGACCTGTCCACGCCCCTGGAATGGGCGCGGGAGGAGCTGAGGCGGGCCCCGCACGGCCGACTCGTGGTCGTGCGGGGCGCCGCCCACTCCATCCAGAACCGGGAACGGGGGACCGCCGGACGGGAGGCGGTCACCGCGTTCCTCAACGGCTGACCCTTGGGCCGTGTGCTCACCGCCGCTCAGGTGGCGAGCACACGGTCCAGGAACTCGCGGTAGGCGCGCAGGGTCTGGCGCAGCCGCTCGGTGTCGGGTTCGCCGGAGCCGGTCCGGGCGCGGGAGTCGAGCTCGCGCCGTTGCGCGTTGAGCGCCTCGGCGATCGCCTCGACGGCCTCGCCGGTGAGGGCGTCGGCCCTGCGCACCGCTTCGCCCGGGTCGTCCACGAATCCGGACTGCACCTCGCGCCAGCGTTGGCGCAATCTGTCCGCGCGTTCCTTGTCGAGCAGGTCGGAGCCCGTCAGGCGCGGAAGCGCGTCCGCCGGGGTCGAGCCCCCGGGAGGCAGGCCCGTCGGGCCCGAGCCCGTGGGGGCCGGACGACCCGGCGCCGACGCGGCCGGGATCGGCTGTTCGGGGTTGGTGTCGGCGATCCCGGGGGCCGGGCCAGAGGGAGGCATGGGCCGGGGCGAGGGGCGGGACCCGGCGACGCGGGTGTCCGGGGGGACGGCCGCCTCGCGCACCCGGTCTCGGGTCGCCCTCTGGGGCGGGACCTGAGAATCACGGTCGTTCATGAACGGCCTCCAGGTGTGCGCTGGTCGCCGACCTTGCCCGCCGAGCGTTCCTCGGCGGGGACGGCCAGCAGGTCCTCGAAGAGGGCGCGGTAGTGCACCATGGCCTGCCGCAGGTCCTCGGTGCCCGCCTCCTTGCGGCTCGCGCGGACGCTGATCTCGTGCCCGCGGCGGTAGTGGTCCAGCGTGCGGCCGTGCTCGACCGACAGGTGGGCGACGCGGTCCTCGTAGCCGCGGGTGGGGTAGCCGCGCTCGCCCATCACGGCGGCGACCAGGCGGTCGCCCTGCTCGACGGCGGCCTCGGGGGCGTCCACGAACTGCTCCTGGACGTGCGTCCACTGCTCGCGGTACAGCTCGCGCTGGCGGGGGTCGAGCTCGCGCAGTTCGAGCTCCTGGTGGCGCTCCTGGCGGGACCGCAGCTCCCGCTCGGCGGCGCTTCGGTTGCCGTGCCGTTCGACGGCGCGGTCGTACTCGGGCCCGAACTGCTTGCGGAGCTTGCCGCTCCGGGCGCGGGTCCACATCACATAGCCGGCGCCCGCGATCAGGGCGACGATGGCGACGATGATGACGACCATGATGACGGTCGACATTGTTCTCACTCCCCAACAGTGGGTTGGAACGAACGTCACCCCGATGCCCCGACAGAAGGGGTCGAAACGGGACGGGCGCGCCGCGGGCCCGGCGCGCCCGCGCGATCAGCGTCCCGGGAACACGCAGTTCAGGGTTTTGACGCGGACCCGGCCGCCGTACCCCGCCTCTTCCAGCGTGGCCAAGGCCTCCTTGTCGCCGCGCCGGGTGCAGGCGGCGGTCACGCCGACCCTGCGCAGCGCGTCGCGCACCCGCGCCGCGTCCGGCTTGCGGCCCTTGGGCGCGTCGACCAGCTCGGTGAGCAGGATCCGGTCGTCGATGAAGGACGCCGGGCCCGGGATCAGCTTCAGGTAATGGGTGCTGGGGTTGACCGCGTGCGCCTTGGCCGTCAGCAGCGGCACGGTGCGCATGTACGACTGCGGCATCAGCAGGACGCCCCTGCCGCCGGTCCTGCGCAGCAGGGCCCGGGAGGCCGAGAGCCCCACCACCGAGCTGGTCTTCCAGGACGGGCGGTCGGCCAGCGTCGAGCCGTTGGTCTTCGTCCAGACCGGGGCGCCGCCCACGATCAGCACGGTCGCCAGCACGGCGGCCGGGACGAGCGGCACCAGGGCCAGGCCCGCCCGGGGCAGGCGGGGGAGCGGGACGCGCACGCCCGCCAGCAGGCCGATGAAGACCGGGACGGGCACCACCCAGGTCAGGCGCCACATGACCTGCCCGGCGTCGGTGATGTCGGTGAGGAGCTCCATCACGCCCGGCAGGAACACCAGCGTCGCCACCGCCGCCACTCCGGTGGTGACCAGCGCGGGAACGCCCCGGCGGGCCGTCCAGGGCGACAGCCACAGGGCCAGCCCCGCCATGATGCCCAGGGTGCCGCTGAGCAGGACCCAGGAGTAGCTGACCTCGCCGTTCTGGATCGCGCCGTGGACGGCGACCTTGCTGCCGAGCACGACGACGGCCAGCCCGGCGGCGATCGGATAGGCCATCAGCGCCAGCGCGGCGGCGCCCGTGCGCAGGCGGCCGCTCACCACCAGCGGCGCGGCGGCCGCGACCGTGATCAGCGGGACGATCATCGTCGCCGTCGAGGTGAGCCCGACGGCGGCGACGCCCCCGGCGGCCAGCAGCGCGAGCGCGGACGCGCTGCGGCGCTCGGCCCAGCGGGTCAGGTACACGTAGAGGAGCGGGATGAGGGCCGAGAGGAACATCGCCTTGCCCTGCCACATGCGCGACATGTGGAACGAGGCCATCGCCGCCTGGCCCAGCCCGCCCCACAGCAGGAAGACCGCCGCGACCGCGTAGCAGGCGAGCGCGTTGCGCGGGGCCCAGGTGCGCACCAGCCGCCACACCGTCCACAGCGACAGGAAGGTGACGGCGGGCAGCGCCAGGTAGTACAGGAACGAGGTGGCGTGCAGGCCGGTGAGGCGGGCCAGCGCCCCGACCAGGACCTCGATCGACGAGACGGGAGGTTCGCCGGACAGCCCGCCGGTCTTGCCGGAGGTGAAGATGACGTCGCGCAGCGGGATCTCGCCCGTCGCGGCGGTCGCGACCGACCGCGACACGAAGTAGGTGTCGTCGCCGTCGGAGTTGACGATGAACAGCGACGCCACGGCGAAGCCCGCGCCCGTCACCAGCGCGACCAGCGAGCCCCACCGGTACTCCCAGGGCCGGACGGCGGGGCCGCCGGGCTCGGGGTCTTCGGGGGCGCTCTCGCCGCGCGCCGTGCCCCGCGCCCGCAGGACGCCGTAGGCGGCGGTCGCCACGCTGGCCACGGCCAGCACGCAGGTGAGCCACCACGGGACGCCCTCGTTGCGCAGCCCGGCGCACACGCCCGCGCCGGCACCGGCGGCGATCGAGACCAGCGGGACGGCCAGGGGCAGGCGCGTCGCCGTCCAGCGCGGGGTCTCCGGCCACAGCGGGCGCGTCCCCGGACGCTTGCGGAGGAAGACGACGGCGATCAGCAGCGTCGCGACGACCCACCCGGCCAGCAGGCCCCAGGTCGGGGGCTTGAGCACCAGCCCCAGATGGTAGATCAGCGTCCAGAGGGCGAAGGCGACGACGATGCCGTCGGTCAGCCGGTCCATGGCGCCGGTCGGCCACCAGGGCACGGCGTGCCCGTCTTCGGGAGTCTCCGCCTGTTCCGCACGCACGGCCCGGCCACGCAACTGGACCATCACTTCCCCCCGCCGCGGCCGTCGACCGCTCCGCCCGCGGGGGGCCGCCTGCGGATCGGTGGAACGGTGGGAAGGGCCGCGGCTCCTGTCCGCCTACGAGATCTCACGCTGTTAGATGCCTCAAGCACGGTAATGGTTCACCAATCAGGTGATCAATTTTCATCGAGCGTTATCCGGTCCGTCGACCGGGATCCGATAAATCGGGATTTACTGCGCGGGCCCGCCGGTGCGTGCTGTCATGGTGGGAACCCGCGCGACCGGGTGCGGGTGACCGCGATGGGATGTGGTGGACGGTGCGTCACGCGTTCGGCTTCCTGCTCGGCGTCCTGCTGACCCCCGCCCTCACCTACGGAACGGCCTGGGGATACGTCCAGGCGGGCCGGTCGTTCGACGGGTCCGGTCAGGCGATCACCGACCACACGCGCATGTACGGCTCGTTCGCGCTGCTGGCCGCCGTCGGGCTGGTGGTGGGCGTGATCATAGTGGCCCGCTGGGCCTCCCCGCTCGTCTCCCTCGTCCCGGCCCTGGCGCTGCTGGGCCTGTCGGTCTCCTTCCTGGTCGATCCGGGAAGCGTGCTCGACCTGCCCGGACGGCTGCCGCCGGGCGGCGAGCTGGACTTCGGCCTGCGCATGCTCCTGGGCACCGGCGTGTACGCCATGCTCGGCTTCGCCCTGCTGATGCCCACCTGGGCGCCGCGCCGCTGGCGCTCGCCCCGGGACGAGGACGACGACGACATGATCGCGCCCCGCTACTCGTCCGCCGTCGGGAGCTGAGCCGCGCCCACCGCCAGGTCATAGGCGTGGTCGCCCCGGTAGAGCCGGGCCAGGACGTCCTCGATGTCGGCCTCGCGTACGGTGAGGTCGCGGACGTCGTACCGGCCCGCCAGGGCCGCGACCACCTCGGCGGCGTTGGCCGTGGCCGGCAGGCGCAGCCACTGGCGCGGACCCTCGGTCCTGACCACCTCGACGCCCGGCAGTTCGACCGGAGGGCCCGGCGCGGCCAGGTCGACGGTCAGCGTCCGCTCGGCGGCCACGCTCGCGCGCAGGCGCTCCAGCTCGCCGTCGTAGGCCAGCCGCCCATGGTCGATGATCAGCACCCGGCGGCACAGCCGCTCGATGTCGCCGAGGTCGTGGGTGGTGAGCAGGATGGTCGTCCCGCGCTCGGTGTTGAGCCGCTCCAGGAACCCGCGGACGGTCGCCTTGCTCACCACGTCCAGGCCGATCGTGGGCTCGTCCAGCACCAGCACCTCGGGGTCGTGCAGGAGCGCGGCGGTCAGGTCGCCGCGCATCCGCTGCCCCAGGCTGAGCTGCCGGACGGGCGTGTCCAGGAACGGCTCCAGCTCCAGCAGCGCGGTCAGCTCGGCCAGGCGGGCGCGGTGCGCGGACGCCTCCACCCGGTACAGATGCCTGACCAGCGTCAGGCTGTCGCGCAGCGGGAGGTCCCACCAGAGCGTGGTGCGCTGCCCGAACACGACCCCGAGCCGCCGGGCCAGCGTGGTGCGCCGCCGCGACGGGTCCAGGCCGCACACCCGCACCGAGCCGGAAGACGGCGTCAGGATGCCGGTGAGCATCTTGATGGTGGTGCTCTTGCCCGCGCCGTTCGGCCCGAGGTAGCCGACGAACTCGCCGCGCGCCACCGCGAACGACACCCCGTCCACCGCCCGCGCCGTCGTCCGGACGCGGCGCAGGCGCCCGGCCCGCCGCCGCACGGTGAACTCCTTGGTGACGTCCTCGACCTCGATCATCGGGTCCCTCAGCTTCCGGTCGACCTGTAGTGGCGCAGCCCGGCCCGCCACGCCGTCCCCGCCACCGCGCAGAGCACGACGGCGACCAGCGGCGAGGCGAACCGCAACGCCTCGGGCAGCCCCAGCGGATCCGGGCGGTCGAGCACGTACAGCGCGGGCTGCCAGTTCACGAACGCCAGCGGGACGGCGAACGTCACGCCGCGCACCAAATCGCGGGCGAAGATGTTCAAGGGGAACTGCGTCAGGTACGCGCCCCCGTAAGTGACCGACTTCGCCGCCCCTTGTCCCTCGATCAGGACGAACTGGACAGCGGCCCCCAGGATCCAGAGCCCCGCGAAGATCGCCGTCCCCGAGACGACCATCACCGGGACCATCAGCGCGCGCCCGGCGTCCCACGGGACGTCCAGGCGGGGGATGACCAGCGCCAGCACGGCGATCGGCGGGACGAGCTTCCCGCACCGGCGCGGGGAGAAGTCCTCGGTCGCGATCTGGACCAGCGGGCTGACCGGCCGGACGAGCATCGCGTCCAGCGTCCCCTCCCGCAGATGCTGCCCCAGCCGCTCGGTGGCGCCGAACATGAGGTCGGCGACGGAGAACGCCAGCGTGGCGGTGCCGTACAGGAACAGCACCTCGGGAGCGGTGAAGCCCGCGATCCTCGGGGCCTGGGCGAACATCAGCAGGATCGCGGCGAGGTCGAGGCTGGTGATGGCGGCCGTGGCCACGGCGAGCAGCACCATCGACACCGGGTACTGCGCCGCCGCCCGCACCCACGTCCAGACCAGCAGCGGGTAGACGCGCAGGATCTCAGCCACCCTGGATCACCAGCCTCCGGCGCGCCGCGAGCGTCAGCGCGCGTCCGGCGGCCAGCAGGACGACGGCCCAGGTCGCCTGGAAGGCCAGGGCGGAGAGCAGCTCGCTCCCCGTGCTCTTGCCGAGGAAGATGTCGGCGGGCACCTGGATCAGGGCCGACCAGGGCAGGGTTTGGGCCAGCGTGCCCAGCCACCCGGGAAAGGCCACCAGCGGCAGGATCATCCCGGAGAAGAACAGCGACATGACCAGCGAGACCGCGCTCAGCCCCCGGTCGTCGTGGAGCCAGAACACCGCCAGCGCCACCAGGTAGCGGATGCCGAAGCTGACCAGCATGGCCAGGAGCACGGCGGCGGCGAAGCCCGCGAGCGCGGTGGGCCCGGGCAGGGTCAGCGTGAAGAACAGCGCCCCGGCCAGCATCGGCGGAACGCCGCGCAGTAGGGTCGCGGCGAGCGCGCGGGCCAGGTCGTCGGCGAGCCACCAGGTCTGGAGGTCGACCGGACGGTAGAGGTCGATGGCCACGTCGCCGCTGCGGACGCGCGCGCTGAGTTCGAGGCCGCCGAACACCTGCATGGGCCCGATGAGGGCCTGGGTCAGAAAGCAGAAGGTGACCGCGTCGGTCGCGTCGTAGCCGCCCAGCCCCGGCTTCGCGCTCCAAAGTGCCAGCAGGACGTAGGCGCGGATGAATCCGAACACCGTGTTGGTGAGGGCCTCGGCGGCCGCGCTGAGCGGGTAGGCGGTGTGGCGCCGCCACGCGTACCAGGCCACCCACGGAAAGACGCTCACTCGCCATGAGCTTACGCGGCCGGCGCCCTCACCGCATGGGGTTTTACATTCCAGTCGCGTCGGCCGAGGTTACGGTTCACATCAACCCCGGCCGACGCGTGAAAACGCTACCTCGCTACGGGAGCGGGGGCTTGTCGGTGGAGTAGATCCAGGTCTTGAAGAACGGGTCGAGGTTCTGGCCGGTCACCTCGTTGGCGAGGGCGGTGAACTGCTCGGTGCTGGCGTTGCCGTAGCGGTACTTGACGAGCCAGGTGCGCAGCAGGTTGAAGAACTTCTCGTCACCGATCTTCTCGCGCAGGAACTGCAGCACCATGGCGCCGCCGTTGTAGACGCGGGTGTTGAACATGGTGTCGCGCTGCGGGTCGGCGATCATGACCGACCAGAACGGGCGTCCGGCCGGGTCGGGGAACGGCCGCGAGTTGTAGGTGGAGCGGGCCGCGGCGGCGACGGTCGCGCCGCCGTGCTTCTCGTTCCAGTACTGGTGCGACCAGGTGGCGAAGCTCTCGTTGAGCCAGATGTCCTTCCAGCGGGCCGGGGAGACCTGGTCGCCGAACCACATGTGCGCCATCTCGTGCGCGATCGTGGTGGTGTCGCGGACGGCCGAGTAGACCGGCTTGCCCTGGGTCTCCAGGGAGAAGCCGAGCGGCTGGCCGTTGAAGCGCGCGTCGTCGGCGATGGCGCCGGCGGTGTTGAACGGGTACGGGCCCCAGGTCTTGGTCCAGAGGTCGGTGGCCTCGCTGGTGGTGTCGAAGAAGAAGTTCAGCGCGTCCGGCTGGTTCTGGAGCAGGACGGGGTCGACCGCCGTGTAATTCGGGGTGCCCATGGGCGTCTTGCCACTCTTGATCACCCACTTTCCGATGTCCATGGTGGTGAGGTAGGTCGCCATCTGGCTGTCCTCGCGCCACTTGAACACGTTGGCCTCGGTCGCCGACCGGCGGCGGCTGAAGCTGGCGGACTTGGTCCGCTGGCTCAGCAGCTTGCCGTTGGCGATCGCCTGCAGGCCCTTGGGCACGGTGATGGTGTAGTCGAACGTGGCCTTGTCGCTCGGGTGGTCGTTGCCCGGGAACCAGGTCGAGGCGCCGTTGGGCTCGCCGCCGACGAAGGCGCCGTCGGGCGTGTGCAGGAACCCGTAGGGGGAGCCGAACACGATCGGGGAGCCGACGATGGTCTGCGGCACGCCGCCGTAGGTGATGACGGCCTTGAAGAGGTTGCCCTTGCGGATACCCTTGCGGGGCGTGACGGTCAGCTCCTGGCCGCGCCGCTTGAAGTCGGCCTTGCTGCGGTCGACTTTGACACGTTCCACGTCCATCCCGGACAGGTCCAGGTTGAAGCTGGACAGGTCCTGGGTGGCGCGGGCGGTGATGGTGACGACGCCGTCCAGCTGGTCGAAGTCGGGGTCGTAGGCCAGCTCGAGGTCGTAGTGCTGGACGTCGTAGCCGCCGTTGCCCTCAAGGGGGAAGTAGGAGTCGCCCACGCCGGGCGCTCCGGGGGAGTAGCGGTCGTTCCCGCGCCCCTCGGTCGCGGAGGCCGCGACGGGGGCCAGGGCCACCAGGCTCACGGCCGCCACGGTGAGGGGCAGCAGGCGTCCTGGGGATTTATGCGGGGGAATCAAGCGGGGCCGGCGCAGCGCCATGGGCGGGTCCTCTCCATTGAGTGATCCAAAGAGAGCCCAGATTGCTCTGATTCGCCGCGATTGTCGAGATCACTGCCGGAATCGGCCGCTAAAGACAACGATCAGGCGGTCCGGGGCGTCCGGCCGGGCACACCAGAAGGCCCCCTCCGGGTGTAGGTCGGAGGGGGCCTTCTTTGTTGCCGGTCAGGGCGCGACCGGCGCGTCCTCAGTGAGCCTTGAGGACTGAGGACGGGTCTTTAGTGGAACTGGCCCTCTTCGGTGGAGCCCTTGAGCGCCGTGGTGGAGGAGTCCGGGGCGATCGCGGTGCTGACCAGGTCGAAGTAGCCGGTGCCCGACTCGCGCTGGTGCTTGACGGCGCTGAAGCCGCGCGGCGCCGCCGCGAACTCGCGCTCCTGGAGCTCGACGTAGGCGGTCATGCCCTCGCGGGCGTAGCCGTAGGCCAGGTCGAACATCCCGCTGTTGAGCGAGTGGAAGCCCGCCAGCGTGATGAACTGGAACTTGAAGCCCATGTGGCCGAGCTCGCGCTGGAACTTGGCGATGGTCGCGTCGTCCAGGTGCTTCTTCCAGTTGAAGGACGGCGAGCAGTTGTAGGCCAGCATCTGGTCCGGGTACTCGGCCTTGACGGCCTCGGCGAACTTGCGGGCCTGCTCCAGGTCCGGGGTGCCGGTCTCCATCCAGATGAGGTCGGAGTAGGGCGCGTAGGCCTTGGCGCGGGCGATACAGGGCTCGATGCCGTTGCGGACCCGGTAGAAGCCCTCGGCGGTGCGCTCGCCGGTGATGAACTCGCGGTCGCGCTCGTCGGTGTCCGTGGTGATCAGGGTCGCGGCCTCGGCGTCGGTCCGCGCGATGATCAGGGAGGGCACGTTGGAGATGTCCGCCGCGAGGCGGGCCGTGTTCAGGGTCTTGATGTGCTGCGAGGTCGGGATGAGGACCTTGCCGCCCAGGTGGCCGCACTTCTTCTCGGAGGCCAGCTGGTCCTCCCAGTGCACGCCGGCCGCACCGGCGGCGATCATGCCCTTCATGAGCTCGAAGGCGTTCAGCACGCCGCCGAAGCCGGCCTCGGCGTCGGCCACGATCGGCGCCAGGAAGTGCGTGTCGCCCTCGCCCTCGGACCACTGCACCTGGTCGGCGCGCAGCAGCGCGTTGTTGATGCGGCGGACGACCTGCGGCACCGAGTTGGCCGGGTAGATGCTCTGGTCCGGGTAGGTCTGGCCCGCCAGGTTGGCGTCGGCCGCGACCTGCCAGCCGGACAGGTAGATGGCCTTGAGACCGGCCTTGACCTGCTGGACGGCCTGCATTCCGGTGAGCGCGCCGAGGGAGTGGACGTAGTCCTCCTCGTGCAGCAGCTTCCAGAGGCGCTCGGCGCCGAGCCGGGCGAGGGTGAACTCCTCCTGGACCGATCCACGGAGCTTGACGACATCCTCGGCCGTGTAGGTCCGCTCGATGCCGTTCCATCGCTCGTCGGTGGCCCACTGACGCTGCAGCTCTTCGGCTGCGCCCTTGAGGCGACTGTCGCTCATGATCTTGCCCTTCCGTGTCGTCCCCTGGGTGCTTGCCTTGACTATGCCCCGGGCGCAAGCGTTAATGAACTGATGAGTAACAGAAGAACTGCGAAATTTCCGCTACGATGAACCCGTGACGACCTTGCGACCAGAAGAACCCCTCAACTTGACGAGTGACGTAGATCTCGTCACCTTCGGGCAACGCCTGCGTCATCTGCGGCGCGGCAAGGGGATGACGCTGTCCGACCTCGGTGAGCGGGTGGGGCGCGCGCCGTCCCAGCTCTCGCTGCTGGAGAACGGCCGTCGCGAGCCCAAGCTCTCCCTGCTCCAGTCCCTGGCGAACGCGCTGGAGGTCCCGGTCGAGGAACTGCTGCGCCGCCAGCCGCCCAGCCGCCGCGCCCAGCTGGAGATCGCGCTGGAAGAGGCGCAGCGCGACCCGCTGTACAAGTCGCTCGGCCTCTCGCACCTGCGGGTGGGCAAGCGCCTGCCCAACGAGGTGATCGAGCACATCCTGGCGCTCTACGGCGAGGTGCGCCGCAGCCGCACCAAGCCCACCGCCAGCCCGGAGGAGGCCCGCAAGGCCAACGCCGCCCTCCGGCAGCAGATGCACGAGCGCGGCAACCACTTCGGCGAGATCGAGGACGTGGCCGCCACCACGCTCGACGCGGTCGGCTACCGGGGCGGCGCGGTCTCCCAGGGCATGCTGATGTCGCTCGTCAGCCACTTCGGGTACGACCTGCGCTACGTCCAGGACCTCCCGCGCACCGTCCGGTCGATCACCGACCAGCGCAACCGGCGCATCTACCTGGAGCGCGAGCAGCTCGGCATGCACACGCCCCGCACGATCCTGCTCCAGACCCTCGGCCACATCGCGCTGGGGCACGACGTCCCCCGCGACTTCGCCGACTTCCTGCGCCAGCGGGTCGAGGCCAACTACTTCGGCGCCGCGATGCTGATGCCCGAACGCGCCGTCGTCCCCTACCTCCAGGAAGCCAAGGCCGCCCGCGAGCTGTCCATCGAGGACCTGGCCGACGTCTTCTCGGTCTCCTACGAGATGGCCGCGCACCGCTTCACCAACGTCGCCACCCACCATCTCGACCTTCAGCTGCACTTCACCAAGAACGACGAGAACGGCACGATCTACAAGGCCTACGCCAACGACGGCCTGATCTTCCCCCAGGACGAGGACGGCGCGATCGAGGGCCAGCGCATGTGCCGCCAGTGGGCCGGACGCCATGTCTTCTCCGCCGCCGACCGCTTCTCGGTCTACTACCAGTACACCGACACCCCCAAGGGCACCTACTGGTGCCTCTCGCACATCGACCCCACCCACGAACGCGACTTCGCCATCACGCTCGGCGTCCGCTTCGAAGACTCGCGCTGGTTCCGTGGCCGCGAGTCGACCAACCGCGTCAAGTCGGCCTGCCCCGACGGCGACTGCTGCCAGCGTCCCCCGCAGGAGCTCGCCGACCGCTGGGAGGGCCAGGCGTGGCCGTCCGCCCGCGCCCACTCGCACGTCCTGTCCGTCCTGCCCCCCGGCGCCTTCCCCGGCGTCGACGAGGCCGACGTCTACACCTTCCTCGACCGCCACGCCGCCGAATAACGGCGTGTTGTGGCGGTGTTAACTCTTCGGGTCGGGTCTTCGCTCCCGCACCAACAGTGAATGATCTGTGGTGACGTGACGTTTCCTACAGGTGTAGGACCGTTGGAAGAGTCTGCAGGGGAGGGGGAAGAGCGTGCTGCCTGAAGTCGCCGCGTGGGCGAGGCGCCGCACCAGCGCGTCGGTGGACTGGCCGCTGGAGACGCTGCTCGCGGCCAAGGGCACGGCGCGGGTCAGCGTCGTGCTGCCCGCGCGCGACGAGGAGGGCACGGTCGGCGCCATCGTGGCGGCCATCCGGGCCGACCTCATGGAGCGCGCGCCGCTGGTCGACGAGATCGTGGTCGTCGACTCGCGGTCCAGCGACCGCACGGCCGCCGTGGCGGCCGAGGCCGGGGCCGAGGTCGTGGCGCAGGACGCCGTCCTGCCCGGGCACGGGCGGATGTCGGGCAAGGGCGAGGCGCTGTGGAAGTCCCTGGCGGTCACCGGCGGCGACCTGCTGGTCTTCGTGGACGCCGACCTGCGCGGCTTCACCTCGTCCTACGTCACGGGCCTGCTCGGGCCGCTGCTGACCGACTCCTCGGTCGGGTACGTCAAGGGCTGCTACGACCGTCCGCTGGCCGGTCACGACCGGGTGGTCGAGGGTGGCGGCGGCCGGGTGACCGAGCTGGTGGCGCGCCCTCTGATCAACCTGCACTGGCCGAACCTCGCCGGGGTCGTCCAGCCGCTGGGCGGCGAGTACGCCGGACGCCGCTCCCTGCTGGAGCGCCTGCCGTTCGTCACCGGGTACGGGGTGGAGCTCGGCCTTCTGCTGGACGTCTACGAGACCCACGGTCTGGACTCCATCGCCCAGGTCGACCTGGGCCGCCGGGTCCACTCCCACCAGGGCATCGAGGCCCTGGGGGCCATGTCCGGCCAGATCATGCTGACCGCGTGGTCGCGGCTGGAGCGGCACGGCCGGATGCTGCCGATGGAGGAGCCCTCCACGGCGCTCACCCAGTTCCGGCGCGGACCGGACGGGCATGACGTGCGGGTCAGTGACATCGCGGTGGGCGAGCGCCCGCCGATGATCGACGTGCCCGAATACGCGGCCGCCCGGCGCTCCCTGCTCCGCTGAGCCTCCTTCGCATGTTCCGTGTGACTCTGGGCACGGTGTTACCCCGGGTAACGGATCGAGGTGCTACCGTTGGTAACACGCGATATTGGAGGAAGGGTCAATAAATGACGAGCACCGAGGCGACGCCGTTCTCGCTGGAGCTGAGCGAGGACGTGCGCGAGGTCCAGCAGTGGGTGCACGAGTTCGCCAAGGAGGTCGTGCGACCGGCCGCCGAGGAGTGGGACGAGCGCGAGGAGACCCCCTGGCCGGTGATCCAGGAGGCGTCCAAGGTCGGCCTGTACTCGCTCGACTTCTTCGCCACGCAGTGGCTGGAGCCGAGCGGCCTCGGCATCCCCGTCGCCTTCGAGGAGCTCTTCTGGGGGGACGCGGGCATCGGGCTCTCGATCGTGGGCACCGGCCTGGCGGCCGCCTCGGTCGCGGCGACCGGCACGCCCGAGCAGACCGCCGAGTGGGTGCCGCAGATGTTCGGCACCGCCGACGACGTCAAGCTCGGCGCCTTCTGCGCCTCCGAGCCGGACGCGGGCAGCGACGTGGGCTCGATCCGCGCGCGGGCCAACTACGACGAGGCCAAGGACGAGTGGGTGCTGAACGGCACCAAGACCTGGGCCACCAACGGCGGCATCGCCGACATCCACGTGGTGGTCGCCTCCGTCTACCCCGACCTGGGCAGCCGCGGCCAGGCCAGCTTCATCGTGCCGCCGAACACCCCGGGCCTCAAGCAGGGGCAGAAGTTCAAGAAGCACGGCATCCGCGCGTCCCACACCGCCGAGGTCATCCTCGACAACGTCCGCGTTCCGGGTGGCCTGATCATCGGCGGCAAGGAGAAGTTCGACGAGCGGATCGCCCGGGTGCGCGAGGGCAAGCGGGCCAAGGGCCAGGCCGCGATGAAGACCTTCGAGACCACGCGCCCGACCGTCGGCGCGATGGCGCTCGGCCCCGCGCGCGCCGCCTACGACTACGCCCTGCAGTACTCGCAGGAGCGCGAGCAGTTCGGCAAGAAGATCGGCGACTTCCAGGCCATCGCGTTCAAGCTGGCCGACATGAAGTGCCAGATCGACGCCGCCCGCCTGATGGTGTGGCGCGCCGCCTGGATGGCCCGCAACGGCAAGGACTTCAACAACGCCGAGGGCTCGATGGCCAAGCTGATGGCCAGCGAGACCGCCGTCCGGGTGACCGACGAGGCCATCCAGATCCTCGGCGGCAACGGTTACACCCGCGAGTACCCGGTGGAGCGGATGCACCGCGACGCGAAGATCTTCACGATCTTCGAGGGGACGTCGGAGATCCAGCGGCTGGTGATCGGCCGGACCCTCACCGGTCTGCCCGTGCGCTGATGTGGCCCCGGCCCGCCGCGGCGCCTTCGGGACTCATCGGCGCGGCGGGCCGGACTCAGGTGTGGATGGCGGCGTCGAGATGGTCGGTGGTGCGCCGGAGCAGGGCGTGGAGCTCGGCGAGCTCGGCGTGGTCGAGCCCGGACGCCGCCATGATGCGCCGGGGCACCCCGGCGGCCTCGGCCTTCAGGGCCAGGCCCCGGGACGTCAGGTGCACCGAGACCGAGCGCTCGTCGCGGGTGCCGCGCCTGCGCTCGACCAGCCCGGCCACCTGGAGGCGCTTGATCAGCGGCGAGAGGGTGCCGGAGTCGAGCCGGAGGCGGGCGCCGAGTTCCTTGACGGTCGCGCCGTCGCGCTCCCACAGCGCCAGCATCGCCAGGTACTGCGGGTACGTGAGGCCGAGGTCGCGCAGCACCGAGCGGTACAGGGCGTCGAAGGCGCGTGCCGTGGTGTGCAGGGCGAAGCAGACCTGCGTGTCGAGCCCCAGCAGGTCGTCCGCCCCGGTCTCCTCGCGCGTCATGACACCGAGTCTACCGATGCGTGGACGGCCATTGAATTGTCCGCAATGTAAAGGTGGGGAGCAATGGGTGGCGGTGACCGGGAGCCGGCGGTCGCACCGGCTGACGATAATGTCCCTTCCATGACATCGGGGGCGGTGAGCACCGGGCCGCGCCGCGACCCGGGACGCCGCCGCGCCCTGCTCGAAGCGGCCGACCGAGTGATCCAGAAGGAGGGCCCGGAGGCGTCGATGGCCGCCATCGCGGCGGAGGCGGGCATCAGCAAGCCGATCCTGTACCGCCACTTCGGCGACAAGAGCGGGCTGTACCAGGCGCTCGCCGAGCGGCACGCGCGCAAGCTGATCGAGGGCATCCAGCTGGAGTTCTCCCGCTCCGGCTCGGTCCGCGAGCGCACCCGGTCGACCATCGACACCTATCTGGCCAGCATCTCGGCCAACCTGCACCTCTACCGGTTCCTCATGCACCGCGCCAGCGCGGAGGACACCGCCACCCACAGCGCGATGAGCACCATGATCCGCGAGGTGAGCCGGGAACTGGCCGAGGTGATAATCGCCGAGGGGCGGCTTGAGGACCGTACCCGCGCCTATGTGTGGGGCCACGCGGTCGTCGGCATGGTGCAGACCGCCGGCGACTGGTGGCTCGACCACGCCGGGGAGGTGCCGCGCGAGGCCGTCGTGGACGGTCTGGTCGACCTCATCCTCGGCGGGCTGCCGGCGGCGTCCGGCGGCCGGGTGCTCGAACTGTTCCAGGAACCACGAACCCAGAGGTGACAGTGCACTCCGACACGCAGACCGGCGACGGCGAGGCGGCGCTCCGCGACGTCGTGACCGAACGGCGGCCCTGGGGCTCCTTCGAGCGGTTCACGCTGAACGAGCCGTCCACGGTGAAGATCATCCATGTGGAGGCCGGGCAGCGGCTCAGCCTCCAGCGCCACCGCGACCGCGACGAGCTCTGGGTCGCGCTCGACCCGGGCGCGGTCTTCGAGGTGGCCGGGCGGCGCGTCCTGCCCGAGGTGGGCGAGCGGATCCTGATCCGCGCGGGCGACACCCACCGGCTGGGCTCGGGCGGCCCGGCCGTGCGGGTCATGGAGATCGCCTTCGGCCGGTTCGACGAGGACGACATCGAACGCCTTGAGGACTCCTACGGCCGCGCCTGACCGGCGCTCCCGGTGAGGTGGGCGTAGACGATGACGTTGTCGCGGTAGGAGTGCTCGTCCTTGTCGTACTTCCCGCCGCAGGTCACCAGCCGCAGCCCGGCGTAGCGCACCTTCCCGTAGACGCGCGTGCGGGGGAACTCCCATTTGGGGACGCGCTCCATCGCGTCCACCCGGAACTCCGCCACGCGCCCGTCCGCGCGGACGACGCGGATCGGCGCACCGGGGCGCAACTTGTGCACCTTGTAGAAGACCGCTGGGCCGGTGAGCCCGTCGTAGTGCCCGAGCACGACCGCGGCCCCACGGCCCCCCGGGGCGGCGCCGTGCTCGTACCACCCGACCTTGCTCGCCTCCTTGAACGAGGGGACCTCGACCGTCCCGTCCTTGTTCTGGCCGACCCTCATCAGGGGCGCGCGGACGTCGATGCCGGGAATGTCGATCCGGACGGGCGGAGAGTAGGGCAGCGCCTGCCCGTCGGGGATGCGCCAAAGCGCGCGCGGCCCGCCGAAGTCGCGGTAGTGCGGCTCGGGCTCGGTGTCGCGCATCCCCTGGCCCATGGCCAGGGCGCCCAGCACCGCGACGCCGCCCGCGACGAGATAGCCGCGGTTAAGCTCGCCCACGGGCCCGGGAGCGCAGGAGGGCGGCACCGCCGATCCCGGCGGCGCCCGCGACCAGGACGAGTCCCATCGGCGTCCACGGCACGTCCGGCCCCTGCGAGCCGCCGCCGCCCGTGTGCGCCCAGCCCTTGGGCTCGCGCGGCGGCTTCCTCTTCTTCACCAGGATCCGGGCGGTGCCGCGCTGGCCGGTCATGTTGCACTTGGCGATGACCGTGTAGACCTTGGGCCTGACGTAGCTCACGGTGGTCTCGACGGTGAACGAGCCGCGCTCGTCCACGTCGGCGTCCGCCGGGGCCAGCGCGGGGCTGGTGACGCGGGCCACCGCGTCGTTGTTCTTGCCGCACCATCCCGAGATGGTCACCGAGTCACCCGGGCGGACCGAGTTCGGGTCGATGTTCAGCGGTGTGTCGGCGCTCGCGGCGGGCGCCGCCATCGCGGCGCCCGCCAGCAGGAAAACCGGTACCAGCCCGGTGCGGACAGCGGTCTTCGTGCGCACTCTTCCCCCCGAAGAAATCACGTCACCCTGCGCACGTGATTCCCGGCCCGCCACCGATCACGGCGGGTTTGGGGTGATCTTTGCCGAGGTTTGCCGAGTCCGCTGCGCGTCACCGGCGTGTCGTCAGGCGCCCTCCTTCACCGGGGAGACCCGGCTGGTGCGGCCGTCCACGGCCCGGGTGCGCGTCAGCGCGCTCTTGCCGACCCGCACCGGGCCCGCGTAGGTGTGCCAGCGCCGTCCGTCGACGGAGTACTCGATGGTCAGGCCGGGGTTGCGGACGTTGGCCGTGAGCGTCCCGTCCGAGATCCGCCCGCCCGGCAGCGGGACGCGGTAGTTGACGCCCTGCCCGCGCAGCCCCACCGGCCGGTAGGACGACAGCAGCGGGAACGTGACCTGCCCGAGGGTGTTGTTGAAGACGTTCCAGGCCTGCGGCATCTGGTCCGGTGACGGGGTCTCGCGGTTCCAGGCGCGCTCGGCCACGCCGAGGAGCTTGGGGAACGCCTGGTACTCGCGGATCTCGGGCGCCTTGCCGTTCTCGGCCCACAGCTGGGCCTCGATGCCGAGAATGCTTTGCTTGCCCTTCTCGGTCAGGCGCTCCCACTTGGGGTTCGGCGTGACCGGGTTGCCCCAGCGGTCCTCGGTCGCGTTGGCGTACACGTTGAAGGGCTGGTAGGTGAAGGTGCTCTTCTCGTCGACGTAGGCCGCCCAGTAGTAGCCGGGCTCGTCGGGGTCCTTGTTGTAGGCGAGGTCCATGTAGAGGTTGGTGGCGTGCGCCAGGATCACCGGGGTGCCCTCGTTGGCGTACCGGTACGCCCAGTCCTCGCGTCCCCAGCCCCACACGTTCTGCCAGGGGAGCGGCGCGAAGTTCTTCAGCCGCAGGCCCCGGTCGGCGGCGGTGGCGTCCTCCCAGCCCGCGGTGGTCTTGGCGGCGGTCTGGGCGATGGCGTTCCACTTGGTGAAGAAGAGGTCGGCCAGCTCCTCGCCCGACTTGCCCGCGGTCTCGGGGTTCTTCTCGCAGGCGGGCGAGCCGTTCCACCAGCCCGCGGGCGGACCCGGGGGCTCGTCGCCGCCGAGGTTGAGGCGGTTCAGCGGCGCCTTGGCCGAGGCGTACATGGACTTCACCTCGGACACGACCTTGCCGAGGAAGGCGTAGGTGCCCGGTATGCAGGGGTTGGCGAGGTTGTCGGTGTAGTACTGCACGCTCACGTGCTTGGAGGTGTCGTCCGGGTCGAGCAGCCGGTAGGTGTCGTCCTTGGTGCGCTGGTAGCGGTGCTCCATCGACTGGACGGCCGCGCGGGCGTGCGCGGGGAAGTTGAACTCGGGCACGACCTCGATGTGGCGCTCGGTCGCGTAGGCCAGGATCTCCTTGAAGTCGCGCGCCGAGTAGTGCCCCGAGCCCTTGCCGACGAAGTTCAGGGTCGACTGCTCGAAGCCCTGGTAGGCGGGCCTGCTTCCGAGGTTGGCCTCAGTGTGGTCGCGGGCCTTGCCGCCCACGCCGTCCTTGCCCGCCAGGTCGTTGACCGAGCCCATGCCCTGGTGCAGCGCGCCCTTCTCGGGCAGGTCGAGAGCGCGGCGCGAGCCGAAGGAGGTGAGCTCCGGCAGCCCGGGGATCTCCAGCCGCCAGCCCTCGTCGTTGGTGAGGCCGAAGTGGAGCCGGTTGAGCTTGGTGAAGGCCATCAGGTCCAGGAACTTCTTGACCGTCTCCTTGGACTCGAAGTGCCGCGCGACGTCGATGTGCAGGCCCCGGTAGCCGAACAGCGGCGCGTCGGCGATCGACGCCCTGGGCACCTCGGCCGAGCCGGGACGCAGGAGCTGGCGCAGCGTCTGGACGCCGTAGAGCACCCCGGCCCGGTCCTTGCCCACGATGCGGACGCCCTTGGCGGTGATGTCGAGGGTGTAGCCCTCGGCGTCGGGCTTCCCGTCGCGGTCGGCGTCCAGGCCCGGGTCGAGACTCAGCTCGATCGGGGCGCCGCCGCCCTTGGCCGCGTCCCGCAGCGCCGAGCGCAGGTAGGCGGCCTCGCCGCGCAGCCCGGCCGGGTGCTCGACGGGGGAGCCCCCGCCGATCCGGAGCGTCCCGCCGGTGGCGGTGGCCCGCAGCGGCTGCGGCAGGATCCGCTGCTTCAGCGACAGGTCGACCTTGCCGGAGGTGTTCTCGGCGAACCGCGTGGCGGCGGTCTGCACGGGCCGCTTGTCGCCGGAGAAGGCGGTGGTCTGCTTGGGGTCGGACGGGTCGAGCACGACCTTGGCGGGCACCCAGCGCGCCGGGCCCCCGTCGAACGAGACGCTCCAGCCGGACGGGGCGTCGGACTTGTGCGTGGCCCACAGCTCGACGTTGAGGTCGATCTGCCGCTTCTCGCCGGGCCGGACCGGCGCGAAGGCGGGGGAGGGGGCCAGGGCGTAGAGGTCGCCGCTGCGGGCGGCGTCGGCGCGCGTCACCGCGAGCCCCTGGTCGGCCAGCTGCTTGCGCGCGATGTCGCCGTTGGCTCCGGGGAGCACGGCGGCGGGCTGGCGTACTCCGTTGAAGTACATCGTCCAGCGGCCGTCCAGCGCGCAGCGCCGGGAGCCGTTGGCGAGGGTCAGCCGGGCCCGGTGGTACTGGGCGTCGGTGACGGTGTGGTCGACGGGCTGGTAGGTGACCAGCAGGTCGCGGGCGTCCGGACGGCAGCCGGCCGTCGCGGCCGGGGGGCCGGTGGCCACGGTGAGCGTCGTTACCAGCGCGGTGGCCGAGAGGATGGCCACCGCCCTTCTCCGGTGGGCCGGAGGCGCGGATCGCTGAGGCATAAATAGGAAAGTAACCTATCAATTTCAGGTGATCACGCCCCCGGCCGCTACCGGTCAGGGCGGGCCGGAAGGGCCGCTCAGGTCGAGCCGGAGAGCTCCAGCTTCTTGACCTTGGGGTCGCCCTCGTCGGCGGTGTAGTCGTCGTCGCGGGTGGCGTCCTTGCCGTCGGCGACCTTCGCGGCACGCAGCACGAGCGTCCCCACGACGGTCACCGTCAGGTTCACCAGGATCGCCAGGATGCCGACGTACACCGTCATCTTGGTGTCGAAGCCCAGCTCGCTCAGCCTGTAGGCCGAGCCGCCGAAGTGCTCCTTGCCCTTGGCCGGGTTGGGGATCTGGTACAGCATCCACAGCCCGGCGGCCAGGCCGGAGGCCCATCCGGCGATGAGCGCCCACCGGTGGAACCAGCGCGTGGCCAGCCCGATCGCCACCGCGGGCAGCGTCTGCAGGATGATCACCCCGCCGATCAGCTGGAGGTCGATGGAGAACTCCGGGTCGAGCAGCAGGATGCAGGCGACCGCGCCGACCTTGACCACCAGCGAGGCCAGCTTGCTGACCGTGGCCTCCTGCTTGTCGGTGGCGTCCTTGCGGATGTACTCCTTGTAGATGTTGCGCGTGAACAGGTTCGCCGCGGCGATCGACATGATCGCGGCGGGGACCAGGGCGCCGATGCCGATCGCCGCGTAGGCGACGCCCGCGAACCAGTCGGGGAACATCTTGTCGAACAGGACCGGCACCACCGTGTTGGTGTCGGCCTTCCCGTCGGTCGTGATCGGCTTGACCCCGGCGGCGATCGCCATGAAGCCCAGCAGCGCGATCAGGCCCAGGACGAAGCTGTAGGCGGGCAGCGCCGCCATGTTCCGCTTGATCACGTTGCGGTTCTTGCTGGCCAGCACGCCGGTGATGCTGTGCGGGTACAGGAACAGCGCCAGCGCCGAGCCCAGGGCCAGCGTGGCGTAGTTGAGCTGGTTGGTGGCGTCCAGCAGGATGCCGTCGTTCGGCGCCGGCGACTTCTCGAACTTGGCCTCGGCGGCGCCGAAGATCTCGCCCCAGCCTCCGAGCTTGCCCGGGATGTACAGGACGGCCACGATGATCACCAGGTAGATCAGGATGTCCTTGACGAAGGCGATCAGCGCGGGGGCCCGCAGCCCGGACTGGTAGGTGTAGGCCGCCAGGATCGCGAACGCGATGATGATCGGCAGATGGCCGGTGACGCCCATCGCCTTCAGCACGGCCTCGATGCCGACCAGCTGGAGCGCGATGTAGGGCATCGTCGCCACGATCCCGGTGATCGCCACCACCAGCGCCAGGCTGGACGAGCCGAACCGCGCCCGGACGAAGTCGGCCGGGGTGACGAACCCGTGCACGTGCGACACCGACCAGAGCCGGATCAGCACGAGGAAGACCAGCGGATAGACGATGATCGTGTACGGGACGGCGAAGAACCCGGCCGCGCCCGCCCCGAAGACCAGCGCGGGCACCGCGACGAAGGTGTAGGCGGTGTAGAGGTCGCCGCCGATCAGGAACCAGGTGATCCAGCTGCCGAAGCTGCGGCCGCCCAGGCCCCACTCGTCCAGGCTGTCCATGGTGTCGGGGCGCCGCCAGCGCGCCGCGACGAATCCCATGCCGCTGACCAGGAGGAAGAGCGTGCCGAAGACGACGATCTCGGTGATGTGGTCCGACATCGCTCAGTCCTTCCGCTTGGTCATGTGGTAGACGACGGCCGTGCAGGCCACGCCGAGCGGAATGAACGCCAGCTGCATCCAGTAGAAGGCGGGGAACCCGCCGATTTCGGGCGTCCTGCTGTTGAACAGGAGGGTCAACAGGGGGACCACCACGGGGACGACCAGGAGCCAGTTCCAGTGGCTCAGGTCGCTACGCCGGGGCTTCTCCGGCGACGGTTCTTGCGCGGACAACGGATCCTCCTCATGGCATGGCGAAACCCATGCCAGGTCCACATCGTGCGACAGGACGGCGCCAGGGGCGGGCGGAGAGCCTACCCCTCCGGTGGTCACCGTGTGATCTCGAACACGGAACGAATCCATGGATCGTTCCACAATCGATCGACCCGGCCGCGCCTGGAGGATCTTCCGCAGGTCAGACCGTGCGGTCGGCGGCCGTCCTGGGCTCGTGGCGCACCTCGGTGGACGGGTCGAGCTCGCGCGTCCACGCGGCGAACTCCACCAGGATCCCGTCGGGGTCCTTGAAGTAGATCGAGCGGACGAAGACGCCGTCGTGCATCTCCTTGGAGACGCCGAACTCGCTGTCGTCGTGGTTGAGCAGGACGCCGACGTCGACCCCCTTGGCCTCCAGCCGGTCGCGGTACTCCTCGATCCGCTCGGGCGGCACGTCGAAGGCGATGTGGTTCATCGAGCCGACCGCCGACAGCAGCTCGCCCCGGTCGGGCAGGCCCTTGGGCGCCGAGACGCCGGGGACGGCCTCGGGGGCGTCGGGGAACCAGAAGAAGGCCAGGGCGTCGCCGCCCCCGCAGTCGAAGAAGAAGTGCTGGCCCCAGCCCATTGGCAGCTCGATGGTCTTGATCAGCGGCATCCCGAGGACGCCGGAGTAGAAGTCCACGGTGCGCTTCATGTCCCGGCACACCAGGGCGAGATGGTTGACGCCGCGCAGTTCGAACTCGCCGTTCTCCCCGGACATGGGAAACCGCCGTCCTCCCGAGTTTGACCCTTATGTCCCTATGCTGGCAGGGATTCCGGCGGAACTGAACCCCGTTCGGGTGACGTCCGCGAGCGAGGGGCGCCGGGTGCTTGGCCGCCGCCTCGCCGAGCGGGTATCCTCGCCGCATGCGAACCGAGACCCGCCGCTGGTGGTGGCGCCGCTGAGGCGGTGCCGGTTCGCGCGTATCTGACGTCAAGGCGACCGCCCCCACCCGGCGGTCGTTTCTTGTTTCCTCCGCACCGGGTGAGGGCCCGACCACGAGGGGCCACGCGGTGGACACCGTCCCACAGCAACCGCAGACCAGCGAGTTCGTGACCGCGGGCGGCGTACGGGTGACCCGTACCGCCACACCCGTCGATCCCGAGCGCAAGTCCGACGTGCTCAACGCGCTCGTCGCCGCCGTGGGGGAGCGGCGCGGTGGCGTGCTCAGCTCCGGCATGGAGTATCCCGGCCGCTACAGCCGCTGGCACATGGCCTACATCGACCCCTGCCTGGAGATCGTGGCGCGCGGCCGCGACCTCACCGCGCGGGCCCTCAACGAGCGCGGCAGGGTGCTGCTGCCCGCCCTGGCCCCGGCGATCCTCGGCGCGGGCGAGACGATCACCGACGAGCCGGGTCTGCTCGCGGTGCACGTCCCGCCCACCGAGGAGTTCTTCCCCGAAGAGGAGCGCAGCCGCCAGCCCACGGTCTTCACCGCGCTGCGCGCGGTGGTCGCCCTTTTCCGCTGCGACGACCCGCATCTTGGCCTGTACGGCGCCTTCGGATACGACCTCTCGCTCCAGTTCGAGCCGCTGCGCACCCGGCTCGAACGGCCGGACGACCAGCGCGACCTGGTGCTCCACCTGGCCGACGAGATGATCGTGGTGGACCGCAAGCGCGAGACGTCCCACCGGATGTCCTACGACTTCACGGTCGGCGAGAACCGCACCGAGGGGCTGCCGCGCGAGACCGCGCCCGCTCCCGCGGGCCGGGCCGCCGAGCTGCCGCCGCAGCCCGTGCCCGGCGTGTACGCCCAGATGGTCCGCGACGCCAAGGAGAAGTTCATCCGGGGCGATCTGTTCGAGGTGACGCCCGGGCACGCGATGTACGGGCGCTGCGACTCGCCCGCCGCCTTCTTCGAGCGGCTCCGCGAGACCAATCCGGCTCCGTACGAGTTCCTGTTCAACCTGGGCGACGGCGAGTTCCTGGTCGGTGCCTCGCCCGAGATGTTCGTGCGGGTGAGCGGCGACCGCGTCGAGACCTGCCCGATCGCCGGGACGATCCGGCGCGGTGCCGACGCGCTGGAGGACGCCGAGCAGATCCGCACCATCCTGTCCTCGGCCAAGGACGAGTCCGAGCTGACCATGTGCACCGACGTCGACCGCAACGACAAGTCGCGGATCTGCGTCCCCGGGAGCGTGACCGTCCTGGGCCGCCGCCAGATCGAGCTGTACTCGCGGCTGATCCACACCGTCGACCACATCGAGGGGCGGCTGCGTCCCGGCTTCGACGCCCTGGACGCCTTCCTCACCCACATGTGGGCCGTCACGGTCACCGGCGCGCCCAAGGCGTGGGCGATGCAGTTCATCGAGGACCACGAGGACGAGCCGCGCCGCTGGTACGGCGGCGCCGTCGGCTGCGTCGGGTTCGACGGGTCGATGAACACCGGTCTCACGCTGCGCACGGCGCAGATCAGGAACGGCGTCGCGACCGTCCGGGCGGGTGCCACGCTGCTCTACGACTCCGACCCCGACGAGGAGGAGCGCGAGACCCATCTGAAGGCCAGCGCCCTGCTCCAGGCGATGGCCGCCACGCAGGACCCGGCGGCCCATGAGGCGGTCGAGGTGGTGCCCGAGCGGGCCGGCGACGGGCTGAAGGTCCTGCTGGTCGACCACGAGGACTCCTTCGTCAACACGCTGGCCGACTACATCCGCCAGCAGGGCGCCGAGGTGGTCACGCTGCGGCACGGCTTCCCGGTCCGGATGCTCGACGAGCAGGCTCCCGACCTGGTCGTGCTGTCTCCCGGCCCGGGGCGTCCCGTCGACTTCGCGACGGACGCGCTGCTGGACGCCCTCGACGCGCGCGGGCTGCCGGTCTTCGGCGTCTGCCTGGGCCTCCAGGCGATGGTCGAGCACGCCGGCGGCGAGCTCGGCCTGCTGCCCGA
Organism: Spirillospora sp. CA-294931; assembly: GCF_050946795.1. Taxonomy (GTDB): domain Bacteria; phylum Actinomycetota; class Actinomycetes; order Streptosporangiales; family Streptosporangiaceae; genus Spirillospora. The sequence goes on along the minus strand of NZ_CP192006.1, from coordinate 4,981,916 downwards.
GCCCTCGCACGGCAAGCCGGGACGGGTCGAGCATTCGGGCGGCGAGCTGCTGGCGGGGCTGCCCGCCACGTTCACCGCCGCCCGCTACCACTCGCTGCACGCCAGGCCCGAGCGGGTGAAGGGATTCAAGGTCACGGCGCTCACCGGCGACGTGGTCATGGCCATCGAAGACCCGGAGCGCCGCCGCTGGGCGGTGCAGTTCCACCCGGAATCGATCCTGACGGCCGCGGGCGGCGCCGGCCACCGCATCGTGGCCAACGTCCTGCGGCTGTGCCGGCCCTAGCGAGCCCCTATCGGACGGGAGCGCGCACCCTTCTCGCTCCCGTCCGATATCTCATTTAAGGACAACCGAAATGGAATCGCGGTTTCCTTCCCCTGGCTGAGGGGACCCCGGAGCCATGGCTACTCTTCTCTGGCTCATCGCGGTGGCCATGGTCATCGCGGGTATCTACGTCATCATCGCCCGGCGAGAGCTGATCTTCGGGATCGTGCTCATCGTGCTGGGCTTCCTGGTCGGCCCCGGCGGGGTCAGCATCTTCAACCCGTAGCGTCCGGCACGGACGCGCCGGGAAAGACTGACGCTCCCTGTCAGGTTTCGAGGGCAGCCTGGTCCTCATGAACGCAGACCTGAGGGGAAAGATCGCGCTGGTCGCGGGCGCCACCCGCGGCGCCGGACGGGGCATCGCCGTCGAGCTCGGCGCCGCGGGCGCCACCGTCTATGTGACCGGACGCACCACGCGCACGCGGCGGTCCGAGATGAACCGCCCCGAGACGATCGAGGAGACCGCCGAGCGGGTCACCGCGGCCGGCGGCACGGGGATCGCGGTCCCGACCGACCATCTGGAGGTCGAGCAGGTCGAGCGCCTGGTCCGGCGGATCGACCGGGAGCACGGCCGGCTCGACGTCCTGGTGAACGACATCTGGGGCTCCGACATGTACCTGAAGTTCGACGCCACCTTCGTGGACCTCCCCCTCCAGGAGGGGCTGCGGATGCTCCGGCTGGCCATCGACACCCACCTCATCACCAGCCACACGGCCCTGCCCCTGCTCAACCGGAACCCGGGCGGGCTCGTCGTCGAGGTGACCGACGGCACCCTGGAGACCAACGCCGACTACCGCAAGGACTGCGGCATCTTCTACGACCTGGCCAAGTGGGGCGTCATCCGGCTCGGTCTCACCCAGGGCCACGAGGTGAAGCCCCACGGCGGGACGGCCGTCGCGCTCACCCCGGGCTGGCTGCGCTCGGAGGCGATGCTGGAGCACTACGGCGTCACCGAGGAGAACTGGCTCGACGGCGCCAAGCTCGCGCCGCACTTCGTGATCTCCGAGACCCCCGCCTTCGTCGGGCGCGCGGTGGCCGCGCTGGCGGCCGATCCCGACAAGGCACGGTGGAACGGGAAGTCGCTGTCCAGCGGCGGCCTGGCCCAGGTCTACGGGTTCACCGACGTCGACGGGAGCCGCCCGGACGCCTGGCGCTACATCGAGGAGGTCGAGCGGCAGGGCAAGGCTGCCGACGCCACCGGCTACCGGTAGAGCGCGGCCAGCCGCGCCGCCGACTCGGCCATCGCGGCCCGCAGCTCCGGTGGCGCGATGACCTCGACCTCCGGTCCCAGCCGCAGCAGCTCGGAGTGGGCGACCGTGGCGGACTCGACGGGGAGGGTGGTCGTCACCCATCCCTCCTCGTCGGGTTCGCCCGCCTCCTCCAGAGCCCGGCGCATCGCGTAGGGCTCCACGGCGTACCGCAGCGCGCGGCGTCCGGTGGGGCTCAACCGGACGGTCACCTCCTCGCGCAGCATCGAGCGCACGAACTCCTCGGCCTGTCCGCGCCAGTGGGCGGGCAGGTCGAAGTCCTCGTCGCGCTCGAACGTCTCGCCGGTCGGGCGCACGGCGGTGATCCGCTCGACCCGGTAGGTGCGGTGGCCGCCGCCGACCGCCGCCACCAGGTACCAGACGCCGTTCTTCAGCACCAGGCCGTAGGGCCGGACCGTCCGGGTGACCTCCTCGGCCTTGCGGTAGCGCAGCTCGACCACCTCGTCGCGCCACACCGCCCGCGCCAGCTCGCGCAGCATGGGCGGAGGCTCGGAGTGCCCGAACCAGCCCGGCGCGTCCAGATGGAAGTGCTGCCCGGCGTGCTTGGGCGCGTCGCGCAGCGATTCGGGCAGCGCGGCGAGCACCTTCAGCTCGGCCGCCGCGACCGCGTCGGCCAGCCCCATGTCCTCGGCGGGCCCGGGCAGCCCGGACAGGAACAGCGCCTCGGCCTCTTCGCGGCTGAGCCCGGTCAACCGGGTGCGGTATCCGCCGACCAGCCGGTAGCCGCCGTGGCGGCCCTGGTCGGCGTAGACCGGGACGCCCGCCGCCGACAGCGCCTCGACGTCCCGGTAGACCGTCCGCTCGGAGACCTCCAGCTCGCGGGCCAGTTCGGCGGCCGTCATCGTCTCCCGCGACTGGAGCAGAAGGACCAGCGAGATGAGCCGGGACGCACGCATGACCCCATTCTGACATTTTGGTGTCAGCTTCGCCGATTTTGGCTGTCTGTGGCGGCGAATTCCCTGTTAGCGTCGCTGGGCATGCTGAAGGAACACACACCGCTCGACACGTTCATCGAGGCACTGCCGAAGGTCGAGCTGCACGTCCACCTCGTCGGTTCGGCGTCGCTCCCCACGGTCCTGGAGCTCTCGCGCCGCCACCCCGACGGCCGCGTCCCCACCGGCGAGGCCGAGCTGCGCGAGTACTACGTCTTCCGCGACTTCCCCCACTTCGCCGAGATCTACGACGCGGTCTCGGGCCTGGTGCGCACCCCCGACGACGTCGCCACGCTCGTGCTCGGCACGGCGCGCGACCTGGCGGCGCAGAACGTCCGCTACTTCGAGCTCACCGTCACTCCCTACACCCACCAGCGGGCCGGGATGGCGATGCCCGCGATCACCGAGGCGCTCGACCGCGCCGCCCGCCAGGCCCGCGAGACGCACGGCGTCCGCGTCGCCTACGTCTTCGACATCCCCGCCGAGTTCGGCGCCGAGGCGTGCGTCCGCACCGCCGACCACGCCCTCGACCATCCGCCCGAGGCGCTGGTCGGGTTCGGCATCGGCGGCATCGAGCAGGTGCGCGACGGCATCCGCGACGACATCCGCCGGGCGTTCGGACGCGCCCGCGCCGCCGGGCTGCGCAGCGTGCCGCACGCGGGTGAGATGTCCGGCCCCGAGACGATCTGGGAGGCGCTCAACGAGCTGGGCGCCGAGCGGATCGGCCACGGCACCAGCTGCGTCCAGGACCCGCGCCTGATCGCGCACCTGCGCGAGACGCAGATCCCGCTGGAGGTGTGCCCCACCTCCAACGTCTGCACCAACCAGGTGCCCGGCCTGGCCGCCCACCCCCTGCCGCGCATGCTGGAGGAGGGGCTGTTCGTCACGCTCAACACCGACGACCCGCCGATGTTCGACACCACGCTGAACGGCGAGTACCGGGCGGTCGCCGCCGCGTTCGGCCTCGGCCGGGCCGAGCTGGCCGGGCTCGCCCGCAACGGCGTGACGGCCTCGTGCCTGGACGAGCCGGACAAGAAGGCGATCGTGGACGAGATCGACGCGCTGGTCTGAGCCGGGCCCGAGCCGGCTCCGGTCAGCCCCAGGCCATCCGCCGCCAGGGGCTGGCCGGATCATCGGTCAGGACGCGGTGCCCGGCCAGCGAGCGCTCGTACCACTCGCCGAACTCCCCGCCGTCGAAGCGGAGCATCCGCCCGAGCACGTACCCGGCGGAGAACTCGGCCCACGACGCGTAGACCCGGTTGGCCCGGTGGCCAGCGGTGAGCACGCACTCCTCGGCGGCCTCGCGGTCGCAGAAGCCCGCGCTCAGACCCCAGCGCGCCATGTTGACCGCCCGGCCGAAGTCGTAGGCGTACACGCTCTCGACCCGCCCGTCCGGCGCGAGCAGGCCGTCGGCCCGGAACCGCGACTCGTAGCGCAGGATCTCCCCGCTGAGGTCGAGCGCCGCCTGGACGCCCTCGGCCGAGATGTCGTGCTCCCGGCACCACGCTTCGATCGCGGCCCGCCAGGCGCGCGGGTCGGCGCCACGGACGCGCCGCGCCAGGACGACCTGGATGACCGGGTCGCTGTTGTCGGCCTCCAGCAGCGCGTCCATCTGCTCGCGCCAGCTCGCCGGGTCGGTGACGCCCCAGCTGTCGGCCAGCATCGACCGGTTCTCCTCGGGCGTGGTGTCGGCGGCGTCCAGCGAGTTCCACGGGGTGCCGTTGCCGACCGCCAGATGGGCTCCGACGGCCAGGGCGGCGGCGAAGCGCCCCCACACCGGCACGTCCGGGTCGGAGACGAGGATGTCGTGGTCGCGGTCGGGCCTGCGCTCGGTCTCGGCCAGCAGCGCCGCGACCTGCCGGTGGCCGTCGCCGCCGGGCGTGAGCTGGGCCAGCAGCTCGCGCAGCGGCCGCAGCGCCTCGCGGGGCCCGGCGTCCCGGACGATCAGGCGCGCGGCGTGGGCTCCCGCGATGTCGGCGCGCTTGGGGTCGTTCAGCGCACGGAACGCCCCCATGGCCGCCCAGGCCCGGCGGGCGCCCTCGCCCGGACGTCCGGCGGCCGCCAGCACGTGCGCGGCCTGGCCCTCCAGCACGGCTTTGGCCTCGGCGGCGTGGGGGAGCGACGCGGCGGCGTGCTCGGCCCCGGACAGGATGCGCAGTGCCTCGTCGTGGCGTCCCGCCTCGGCCAGCGCGCGGGCGTGCCTGGCCCGCACCGCGATCGCGGCGGCCCACTCGGACCTGGACTCCATGGCCTGCGCGACGCGCGCGTAGGCGTGCGCGGCCTCCTCGGGCTTGCCCTGCCGCTCGTACTTCTTGGCGCGCTCCAGCAGCGGGCCCGCCTCGCCCTGAACTGTCATGATCCCTCCGATACGGGCCTACCGTACCGGCTGCCGCAGCCCCTCCACCTGGACTCTGGCGTCATGGAAGACCGGCCCCTCGCCGAGGTCGGCGTCGCGCTCGTCGACGACCGCGTTGGCGTTGGCGCCGCCGGAGAGCTTGGCCCAATGGCCCTTGGTCGTGGCGGCCACGCCCGGCCTGACCGCGTCGGTCACCTCGGCGACCGCCTCGAAGGAGCCGCGGTCGTTGAACACGCGCACCGCGGCGCCGTCCTCGACCCCGCGCGAGGCGGCGTCGTCGGGGTGCAACCGCACCGAAAGGCCGCCCGAGCGCCTGCGCAGCTCGTCGTTGCTGCCGAACACCGTGTTGAGGAACTCGTGCGACGCCGCCGAGATCAGCGCCAGCGGATACTCGCGGGCCCGGACCTTGTCGGCGACCTCGGCCGGGGGCGTGTAGCCCACGAGCGGGTCGGACCCGGCGAGCCGCGCCCGCTCCGACCGGAACTCCAGGCGTCCCGACGGCGTGGGGAACGACTCGGCGTAGGGCAGGAACGGGTCGGGCACCGAGAGCCGGACGAACCCGTTCTTGCGCAGCCGGTCGAGCGTGACGCCCTCCAGGTAGGGGTGGCCCGAGGCCAGGGCCTGCTCGGCCAGCCGCTCGTCGGAGTCGTACAGCGCGGGCTCGGTCATGCCCATCCGGTGCGCCAGCCGCCGGAACGTCTCGGTGGCGGAGAGGCACTCCCCGGGAGGCTCGACGGCGGGCTCGTTCCACGAGAGGTACAGGTGCCCGTAGCCGTCGTGCAGGTCGGCGTGCTCGTGCTGCATCGTCGAGGGCAGGACGATGTCGGCGTAGTCGGTGGTGTCGGTGGGGAACTGCTCGACCACCACCGTGAACAGGTCGTCCCTGGACAGGCCCCGCCGGATCTTGTTCTGGTGCGGGGTGCTGGCCACCGGGTTCGCCGCGATCACGAACAGGGCCTGGACGGGCGGGTCGTCGATGTCGAGCAGGCCCTCGCCCAGGCGGGTCATCGTCAGCGTCCGCACCGGCCCGGGGAGCAGGTCGGGACGGTACAGCGCCCGCCGGTCGAGCTTGATGTGCCCGGACGTCGAGTAGGAGACGCCGCCACCGCGCCGCCGCCAGTCGCCGGTCAGGCCGGGGATGCAGGCGATCGCGCGCAGCGCCATGCCGCCGCCCGCGTGCCGTTGCAGTCCCTGGGTGGCGCGGATCGCGGTCGGGCGCGTGCGGGCGATCCGCTCGCCCAGCGCCACGATCCGCTCGGCCGGGACACCGGTGATCGCGGCGGCGCGCTCCGGCGGGAAGGCCGCGATCCGCTCGCGGAACTCCTCCCATCCGAGCGTGTACCGGGCGATGTAGTCCTCGTCGTGCGCGCCCAGGCCGACGATCACGTTCATCAGGCCCAGGGCCAGCGCGGCGTCGGTGCCCGGGACCGGGGCCAGATGCTCGTCGGCCTGCCGGGCCGTCCGCGTCGCCACCGGGTCGACGGCCACGACGTGGGCGCCCTTCCCGCGCGCCGCCTGGACGAACTTCCACAGGTGATGCCCGCTGGTCAGCGGGTTGGTGCCCCACAGGATGATCAGACCGGAGTGCGCGAGGTCTTCGGGATCGAACCCCCCGGCCGACCCCATCGTGAGCCCGAGCCCGGTGGTCCCTGCCGCCGAGCAGATGTTGGCGTAGTGCTGCGAGGCGCCCAGGACGTTGAAGAGCCGCCGTCCCGGGAAGCCCTCCTGACCTTGCAGGTACCCCAGCGTGCCCGTGCCCCAGTAGGGCCAGATCGCCTCGCCGCCGTGCTCGGCCGCCACGGCCGCGAGCCGCTCGGCGATCTCGCCGAGCGCCTCGTCCCAGCCGATGCGCTCGAAGCGTCCCTCGCCCTTGGCGCCCACCCGGCGCAGCGGATGCAGGATCCGGTCGTCCTGCTCCGCGTGCTCCAGCCAGCGGTTCACCTTCGTGCACAGGGCGCCGCGCGTGTAGGGGTGGTCGGGGTTGCCGCGCAGCTTGACGGCCCGGCCGTCCTGGACCGTCACGACCCAGGAGCACCCGTCGGGGCAGTCCAGGGGGCAGGACCCCAGGACCTTCAGCTCGGCACCCATCACACCTCCAGCGGGCGGGACAGGACCGTAACGCCCTCACACAGGTTACAAGGTCAGACCTTGCGCCACTGGGGCACCCAAGCGCCGTCGCGGATCTCGTAGTCGCCGAACAGGGCGGGCGCCTCCGCCTTCACGGTCTCGCCGATCTTGCCGAACAGCAGCCGGATCTCCTCCTCGGCGCCCTCGGCCGTCCGCGCCTCCAGCGTGTGGCGCAGCGTGCGGACGTTGGCCGTCCAGACCAGCCCGGTGCCGACCCCTTCGGGGGCGAAGCGCCGCATGAAGGACGTGTGGTGCTTCTTGACCTTGAACGGCACGCCCTCGTCGTCGAGCCCGAAGTGCCCGGCCATCCAGCCCTGGAACTCCTCCATCTGCTCCAGCAGCGCCGTGGCGCGCTTCATCAGCTCCTGGTCTTCCTTGGCCCAGTCGGGGAACCAGAAGGGGATGTCCTGGAGCCGCACGAACCGCAGCGACTCCTGCGAGATCGCGACCCCGGGCCGGTGCCTGATCAGCTCGTGGGTCAGCACCCGGCTGACGTTGTGCAGGACGAAGCTGAAGCTGACGTGCTCCAGCACCGACCCGTGCAGGCTGCGCAGGATGTTCTGGAGGTACTGGTCCTGGTCGGTGCGGACCCGCGTCACGTTCGGGTTGAGCCCCGGCTCCCACGAGCGGTAGCACAGCCTCCCCGCGAACTCGGCGAGGTTCTGCGGGTCGTTCAGCTCGCCGTCGAGGTCGCCCCGGTCGAGCCGTTCCAGCCAGCTCTCGCCGCCGACGTCCCGCAGATACCGCGCGATCTCCTCGTAGTCGAGTTCCGGCTTGGCCACCAGGAAGACCTCGGGTTCGACGCTCTTCACTTCACTCCTCCACTCGGACGGGATCGCCCCAGCATCCCACCCTCTGACCAGCGCCTGGGCTCGGGCTCACGCAATACCATGCGGTATGGACCTTGATTTGGCCCAGGTTCGAGGGTTCGTGGTCGCCGCCGAAAGGGCGAACTTCGGCGGCGCGGCGGACGAGCTTCACATCAGCCAGCAGGCGCTGTCCAAGCGGGTGCGGCGCCTGGAGGCGATGCTCGGCGAGCGGCTGTTCCGGCGGCACGGACGCGGCGTCGAGCTCACCCCGGCCGGGCGGCGGTTCCTGCCGCACGCCCGCCGCCTGCTCGCCGACGCCGAGGAGGCCGCCGCGGCCGTGCGGTCGGCCTCGGTGCCGCCGTTGCGGGTGGACGTCTGGAGCGAGATCCTGACGCCGCTCACCGTGGTCCGCCGGGTGACGGACGCCGACCCCGACCTGGCGATCGAGGTCAGCGCGCGCCGCGACCTCGCCGGAGCACTCAAGGCGCTCCAGCGACGGGAGGTGGACGCGGTGTTCGGCCGCGTCCACGACCTGGGGCGTCCCTGGCCGTCCGGCCTCGACCGCAGGCCGGTCGTCCTGGCGCCCTACCAGGTCGCCCTGTCGGCGCGGCACCCGCTCGCGGGCCGCGAGGTCGTGGGCCCGGACGACCTGCGCGCGACCGGCGTCTGGTTCCCCTTCGGCGACACCGCCCCCGAACTGCGGTCGCTGCTGCGTGCGTACTGCGACGAGCACGGCGTCCCCGCCCACCTCGACGGCGTCAACCTCGGGCTCGAGCACATCCTGGCCGAGCTCCGCGACGACCCGGCCCGGGTCGCGACGATCGCCGGCCAGTGGACGCTCCCCGAAGACAGCGGCCTGCGAACGCTCCGCGTCGAGCCCGTGCCGTGCCTGCTGTGGTCGCTCGCCTGGCGCAAGGACGACCGCCATCCGCTGCTGCCCCGGTTCCTGGACCGCCTCGCCGCCCTCGGCGACGAGGAAGGCTGGCTGCGGTTCGACCCGGCGTCCCACTGGCTGCCCCCGGCGGACCGCGCCGACCTCTGAGCCCCAACCACCGGTTGTGGCCGGAGTATCGATGGCTGTTGGACGGGCGACCGCCGCCGCTGGTGTCGTGGAGGAAATCGCGACCAGGGGGTGCGGGCCATGCCCGAGGTGGAACTTTCGGTGGGGACCATCGAATACGAGGACTCCGGCACGGGACCGGTGCTGGTTTTCCTGCACGGCATCCACATGGACGGCGCGGTGTGGCGCGCGGTGGCCGCCGACCTGAGCGCCGGCCATCGCTGCGTCGTCCCGACCCTCCCGATGGGCGCGCACCGCCATCCGATGCGCCCGGGAACCGACCTCTCGATGCCGGGCCAGGCGCGGATCCTGACCGAGTTCCTGGATCGCCTGGGCCTGGACGCCGTCACCCTGGTCGGCAACGACACCGGAGGCGTGGTCGCCCAGCTCCTCGCGGGGGAGAACGCCAAACCCGTGGAGCGCCTGGTGCTCACCTCCTGCGAGGCGTTCGACAACTTCCCGCCGGGCCTCCCCGGCCGGGTCGACGCGATGTCGGCGCGGATGCCCGGCGGCCTCTACCTCTCCATGCTCTCCCTGCGGCTCAAGCCCCTGCGCCGTGCCCCCTTCACCTTCGGCCGGATGGCCAAGCGCCCCATCCCGGGCGACATCTTCACCGGCTGGCTCGACCCCGTCCTGAAGAACCGGGCCGTCCGCAAGGACGCCGTGGTCTGCGTCCGCGCCGTCCACCGCGACCACACCCGCGCCGCGGCCGAGGGCCTGCCGTCCTACGACCGTCCGGCCCTGGTCGTCTGGGCGTCCGAAGACCGCGTCATGCCCCCCGAACACGGCCGCCGCCTCGCCGACCTCCTGCCCCAGGCCACCTACGCCGAGATAGACGACACCTACACCCTCATCCCCCTGGACCAGCCCGCGAAGCTCGCCTCCCAGATCCGCGACTTCGTCATGGAGACGTGACCCGCCTCCCCACCGCCCACGCGCTGGTCAGCTTGAGCACCCGAGGCGCACTCCGCGCCCATGGCCAGATCTGCAGCAGGTACGCCCCGTTTCGGACGTGGTACCGCACCCGGTAGTCGCGAATGGACAGCGGCCGGAACGGGTGGCGCTCGGAGCCGATCGCGTCCAGACGCAGCTCGCCGGTCCCCGCCTCGAAGGTGGCCTCCACGACATCGTCGTAGCCGTCCAGCTCCGCGCCCGGGTCGGTCGGCGACACCACGACGGTCAGGTCGAGGGCGTCGGCGTTGGACTCCGTCCAGAACACCGCGGCCCCGGGAACCGCGTGCATCAGGATCGCCCCCGTCGCCCCACGGGGCACCGGGATGATCTCCGACGGGTCTGTCCGCCCGTCGAGAAGGTAGAACTGCCGGGCCTTCACCCGTACGGCCGGACGCAGCGTCTCGGGCACGACTTCCACGACCGGGAAGGGCAGCCCGCCCGCTTGGACGATCTCCTCGTCGGTGAGCGCCGCCGCGATCGCGTCGATGCCCGGCACATCGCCCGGTTCGGGCCACTCGTTCGTCGACATGGCCATGAAGGCGCCCACGGCCGCCCGAGGTTCCCGCCAACGCATCACCCTGATGGTGCCGCACCCGGCGCAGGGCGTCCGCTGTTCATGATGGACGTCGCCGTCGGCGTCCGTCCAGGTGGTGGTGGGCCGGAGCCCCTCGTCGGGGAAGTCATGGTCACGGGCGGCGCACTCGCGCGTGATCTTCCGGGCGGCGATGTCGGTGCGATTCGGGGGTCTCATCGGCCGCTCCTCGGCATCGAGAGGATCTCGCGCCCGCGTGCGCCGGTGATGACCCGGGAGAGCGCGGGGTGGGCGAGGAGGATCACCGGGGCGAGGTGATGGTCGCTCAGGGGACGCCACAACCCCACGGCCTCGCGCAGGTCGGGCCACACGTCGGCCCCCGGGTCGGTGGAGAGCCGGTCGACCACGGCGTTCACGGCCGCGTCGAAGCCGGGGTCGCCGAAGCACATCCGGTACCCGGAGTCGCCCAGTCGCTCCGCGTACCGGGCGATGAGGAGGCGCACCCGTTCGGGTCCGGAGCGCATGAGGGTCTGGGACGCGTGCGGCTCTCGGGCGACGATCAGGGGGAGGAGCTCACCGGTGAAGGCCGGGTCGTCGAGCAGCCAGGCGTCCTCGCCGGCGGGCAGGGCGAGATGCCGCGCGTCCCAGCCCAGGGCCCGCATCTGGAAGGCCAGCAACTGGGCGCGGGCATGTCCGAATTTCGCGGCCTCCTCGAATACCTGCAACGGCCCGTCGACCTCGCCGGAAAGGGCGGCCACGCGTGCCGTTTCCACCTCGGCGTCCCATTCTCGCCGGGTCTCGCCCGGCGGCTTTCGGAGCGCGTGGAACGAGCTGAAAAGCGCGTGCATCAGGTCGTGGAAGGAGGCATGGCGCTCTGGGCCCATGCCGGACCAGGAGGCCAGCCGGTAGGCGGCCCATTCACCGTCGCCACCCATGTCGCCGGGGTCGAGGAACAGGACGCACGCGTCGCCCTCCAGTGAGATCTGGACGACCGCGTTGAAATCGGGCCCCAGGTCGTCGTCGGCGTCCGCGTAGACGTTCCACATGGAGTCCATGTCGCGGAGGTAGCCGATCTCCGCGGTGCCCGCGAGGCGGTAGACGAAGTTCCCCGCGTCACGCCAGCCGTCGGTCGTCAGGAGGAAGTCGCGGAACGAGGGCGGCAGCGTCAGCCCGAGACGGGCTTCGGCCTCGGCCACCTGGGCGGAGGTGGCGGGGGAGAAGCCGAGCCATTCGTTCCGCACCACGTCCTCGTCGAGCGGGCGGTCGCGTTCGGGGTCGTGTGCGGCGATCCAGTCCTGACTCCAGCGTTTCAGGAACGGGCGCCACTCGTAGCGCTTCATTGACGAGGGGTCTCCGATCTTTCGGGTCCTGGCGCGGAGTGTGCCAGCGGGGTCGGACAGTCCGGGGGAAGTCGATCTTTGTGAACAGTTGACGATTTTGATCGGACGCCTTACCTGAGAAGGGCGTGTGTGCAGGTCAGGGCGTCGATAACGAAAACTTCATTGTCTCGACATTTAACCCGCAAGGGGTTGAAATGGGGCGCTGGGGTCACCATGATCTCCTGCAACTCATCAGTCCCCGGCGCCTTTTGTTTCTCGGGCGCCGGCCCCCCATCTGGTGCGGCTCCCCATCGGGTCCATGGACCCGGTGTTCGCGCCAGGAAAGGATGAGAATGGCAGGAAGACAAGCAGTGCGTGCCCTGGCGGGCACGGCGACGGCGTCGGTGGTCGTGATGGCCGGCGTCGGGCTCACGGCCGTCGCGGCCGAGGCCGCCCCGGCGGCACCGGCGGCGCAGAGCCGGGCGATGATCGGGCGGGACCAGGTGATCGCCCGGGCCCGGACGTGGAACCCCGGGACGCCGCAGCGGGTTCCCTACAGCCAGGTCAACACGCACAACGGGTACCGGGCCGACTGCTCGGGGTACGCCTCGATGGCGCTCGGCCTCGCGGGCCCCGGCCTCAACACCGTCGGGCTGGCCGCGTCGTCGGTCAGCGCCCGGATCAACATGGGCGACCTGCAGACCGGTGACCTGGTGATCGACGCGGCGGGCAACAGCAACACCCGCCATGTGGTGATCTTCGAGGGCTGGACCGACGCGTCCAAGCGTTCCTACCGCGCCTTCGAGCAGCGCGGCGGCTACGGCACCGACTACCGGGTGCTGACCTACGGTCTGAACGCGGGCAGCGAGTACAGCGCCTACCGGCCGCACGTCCTCGGCGGTGGCGGCGGCACGCCGCCCCCGTCCACCGGCAAGTACTGGGTGGACACCTTCGCCAACGCCACGGGCTACGGCGCCGCCAACACCGGCGAGGCCCGCGGGACGCTCCTGCGGGGCACCAACTACGTCTACTGCAAGGTGTGGGGCGCCGAGGTGCGCAACGGCTCCTCCTTCAACCACTGGTGGCTGCGCACCGACCTGGACCGTTCCCTGCCCGGCAAGAGCGGGCGCGGGGCCTACGTGTCGGCCTACTACCTCAAGCGCTGGGGCAACGACGTCGCCAAGGACAACTCGGGCACCGTCATCCCCAACTGCTGAGATCCGCCGCGTCCCGTCCGGACCCGGTCCGGACGGGACGCGTCATCAGATGACGGCCTGGGGCATGGCGCCAGGGTGGTGGAGCGTTCCGCCCGCACGCCATTACGCGGGGGGTAATCGCCGTGATGACGTGGGCCTGGGTAGCGTCGGGCCCGTGACTACGATGACGACGTCCCTGAGCGACGTACGGCCGATCGGCGAGCAACTGCGCGCGTGGCGGCAGCGGCGCCGTCTGAGCCAGCTGGAGCTGGCCTCGGGGGCCGACGTGTCGACGCGGCACCTCAGCTTCATGGAGACCGGGCGCTCGGTGCCGAGCCGGGAGATGGTGCTGCGGCTGGCCGAGCATCTGGACGTCCCGCTGCGCGACCGCAACCTGCTGCTGGTCTCGGCGGGTTACGCCCCCGTCTACTCCGAGACCTCGATCGAGGAGCCCCGGATGGACTCGGTGCGGGCGGCGCTGCGGCAGGTGCTCCAGGGGCACGAGCCGTTCCCGGCCGTGGTGGTCGACCGGTTCTGGAACCTGGTCGACGCCAACGCCGCCGCCGGGCTCTTCATGGAGGGCGCCCCCGAGGAGCTCCTCCGGCCGCCCCTGAACGTGCTGCGGCTCAGCATGCACCCGGACGGGATGGCCCGGCACATCATCAACCTGGGGGAGTGGCGCGCCCACATGATCGACCGGGTGCGGCGGCACGTGGCGCTGACCGCGGACGAGTCGCTCGCGCAGCTGTACCGAGAGCTGCGCGACTTCCCCGGGGCCGACCCGGTGGCCGACGCCGTGGTCCCGCCGTCCGGCAACGAGGTCGTGGTGCCGCTGCGGCTGCGGGCCGACGGCCGGGAGCTCTCGTTCTTCACCACGATCGCGACGTTCGGCAGCCCCGTCGACATCACGGTGGCGGAGCTGGCGATCGAGTCGTTCTACCCGGCGGACGAGACCACCTCGCGCTACCTGCGCGAACGCGCCGGCTGGTGAGCCCGGCCCGGCCGCCGCCGGCGATGAGTCCCCCCGCCGGCGGCGGCCGGTCCCGGCCCCTTACCGCACCCGCCCCGGGTCAGGCGCGCGATCGCGTTGACCAGGTCAACGGCACGCGTGCCGCCTCTGGGCCGCTCCCTCGGCCTTCAGCAGGTCGTGATGGATGTGCGAGAGCGGCACCCCCTGCTCCTGGAGGGCGTCCACCGCCGACCGGATCATCGGGTCGGGACCCGCGACGTAGACGTCGTGGTCGTCCCATCCGTCGAAGCGGTCGAGGACGTCGCCGACCTGTCCGCGCATCCCGTCGAATTCCGGATCGTCCGAAACCACGGGGATAACGCGGAGCCACGGGTAGGTGGACTCCAGGAGACGGAGGTCGGGCAGGTCGTACAGATCACGCTCGGTCCGCGCGCCCACCAGCAGGTGGACCTCGCGGCGGCGGCCGGCCGTGATCACCTGTTCGGCCAGGGCCTTGAGCGGGGCGAGGCCGGTGCCGCCCGCGATGAGCAGCAGCGCGCGGTCCGAATCGGGGTCGAGGGTCATCGTGCCCATGGCGGGGCCGAGGAGCACGGTGTCGCCCTGGCCGGTGTAGCGGACCAGGGCCCCGCTGACCCATCCGCCCGGGCTGGCCCGCACGTGCAGGCGCAGGCGTCCGTCCGAGCGGGGTGCGTTGGCGATGGAGTAGGGGCGCCACACCCTCGGCCACCTGGACGTCTGCACCGTGAGGTACTGGCCGGCGGTGTAGGGGAACGGTTGCCCGGGCCGGACGGTGATCACCGCGAGATCGTGCGAGCGGCGCTCGTGGTCGGTGACCTCGGCCACCCACCAGGGCGGGGCCTGCGCGGCGCTCTCCTCGGCGGCGTTGATCATGATCTCCGAGGCGGCCCGGTAGGCGGCGGTCCAGGCGGCCTCCACCTCCGGGGTCCAGGCGTCCCCGCTGAACTTGCGCAGCGTGGCCACCAGGGCCGCGCCGACGGCGGGGTAGTGCTCGCGCAGGACGCCGAACTTGCGATGGTCCTGCCCGAGTTGCCCGAGGTAGGCGGCGAGGTTCTCGGGGGAGTCCAGGCTCCAGACGATCTTCGTGAGTGCGTGGAAGAGACGGTCGCGTTGCACCTCCATCGCCGGCGGGAACAGGGCCCGCAGTCGTGGGTTCTCCGCGAATAGGCGCCCGTAGAAATAGGCGGCCGCCTTATCGGCGGACGGTTCGAGTTGTGCGAAACTCTCCTTGACGATCCGGGGTTGCAATGACATATGCCAAGCTCGCCCCCCTGCCTTTTGTCGTCGGGTTCTCGATGTTCCCCGGCGCTTCGGCGCCCTCGAGGTGCCCGGCTCGGTGAGATTCTCGCATCCAAAGTCGCTGGTACTCAACCGTTTCGCGGCAACCTGCGCATCTCACCACGAAGAGTAATCGAAACCTGATTCCCCGTAATCGCATGGTGATCGGCGGGGTCGACGAATACCGGCCGGTATCGAGCAAGGTGGTCAGAGAGCTGATCGCCCATGGCAATTGGGCGGAGGGTGAGGTCCGTGAAGTCGCCGATGTCCGCCATTGCCCGAGAGGGGAGGAAGAATCTCATCCCGCGTATAAGGTTTCCTAATTTCGCGTTCCGCCGCCGAGCGCGGCCGGTGATCGCCGAGCGTGATCGTCTTCGCTCGGGGGGCGTGCGATCTGCCCGCTTCGCCCTGCGCGATCGGGAGGGTTGCGGCAAGCTGGCCACGACAAGGCCACGGGTGGGGCGGTCCGAAAACCGGGGTCATGCGTCATGATGACCTGGCAAAGGCGGTGAACCGCCGTATTCGGGTAGCGAGCCGTGGCCAGTGCTCACCAGAGGGGAACCAGGCATGCGAGAGGCGACCCGGGGGGCTCCGGGCCCCCAGGCCGGAGCGAGGAACTCTCCGCCGATCATCGGAATCACGACCTACCTCGAACCCGCGCGCTGGGGCACCTGGGTACGCGAGGCCGCGCTCCTGCCCGCGCCCTACATCCGGGCCGTGGAACGCGCCGGGGCCGTCCCGGTGATGGTCCCGCCGACGGGTGGGCTGCGCGGTGTCGACGCCCTGATCCAGGGGCTGGACGCCATCGTGTTCGCCGGGGGCGGCGACGTCGACCCCGAGCTGTACGGGGCCGAGCGGCACCCCGAGACCGGGCCGCCGCAGCCGCAGCGCGACCGTTTCGAGCTGGCGCTGGTCCGCGCGGTGATCGACGCCGATCTGCCGTTCCTGGCGATCTGCCGGGGGATGCAGGTGCTGAACGTCGCCCGGGGCGGCGCGCTGATCCAGAACCTGCCCGAGGCGGTCGGCCACGAGGGCCACGCCCCGGCGACCGGCATGGTCGGCACCCACCGGGTGACGATCACCCCGACCAGCGCGGTCGGCAAGATCCTCGGCGAGTCGGCCGACGTCCCCACCTACCACCGCCAGGCCGTCGGACGCCTGGGCAAGGGCCTGGTGGCCGTGGCCTGGGCGGACGACCAGGTGGTCGAGGCCGTGGAGCTCCAGGGGCACCGCTTCGGGCTGGGCGTCCAGTGGCACCCGGAGGAGGCCGACGACCGCCGCCTGCTGGAGGCGCTGACCGCCGAGGCCGCCGGGCGCTGATCGATCCGTCCGGATATGGGGGTGCCGTCCGGCTGACGGGTTGATAGAGGTGGGTGTGGGAAGGGGGCCGACCATGCCGTTGCATCCGCAGAGCGCGAGGCTGCTGCGTTTCCTGTCCTCCTGGTCGATGGCGGGCGAGCCGGAGCCGTCGATCGAGGAGATGCGCCGCAGGACCGGCGCGGTCTTCCCGGTCGAGCGCCGCGACCTGCCCTCGGTGCGCGACCTCACCGTCCAGGGCGAGGACGGCCCCGTCCCCGTGCGCGAGTACCGGGCCGAGCCGCGCGGCGAGGGCGCGCTTCCCGTCGTGGTCTACCTGCACGGCGGCGGCTGGCTGATCGGCGGCATCGAGGCCGTCGACCGCGCCTGCCGGGAGCTGGCGGCCGAGGCGGGCTGCGCGGTGATCAGCGTGGGGTACCGGCTGGCGCCCGAGCATCCCTTTCCCGCCGCGGTGGAGGACGCCTGGACGGTCGTCGCCGCCGTGACCGGCGACCCCGAGCGCTTCGACGCCGTCCCGGGCGCCCTGGCGATCGCGGGCGACAGCGCGGGCGGCAACATCGCGGCGGCTGTGGCGATCATGGCGCGCGACCGGGGCGTCCCGCTGGCCCATCAGCTGCTGGTCTATCCCGCGACCGACATGGCCATGGACACCTCCAGCTACGCCGAGTTCGGCACCGGGTACGCCCTGGACGCCGCCGCGATGGCCCGCTCGGTCACTCTCTACGCGGGCTCCGCCGACCCGTCCGACCCCCGTTTGTCCCCCCTCCGCGCCCCGGACCTGTCCGGGCTCGCCCCCGCGACCGTCATCACGGCCGAATACGACGTCCTGCGCGACGAGGGCGAGGCGTACGCGCGGCGCCTCGGCGAGGCCGGAGTCCCGGTCGAGCTGCGCCGCTACGACGGCATGGTCCACTCGTTCTTCCTCCTCCCGGAGATGTTCGACGCCGCCGTCGAGGCCATGATCTTCGCTGTGCGACGATTGCGGGCGGCGTTCGAAGGCGCGGCGGCTCGGGAGGATGCGGCATGACTGGGATCGAGGATTCTCGGTACGACGCTTACGAGCGGCTGAAGCTCGACTGGGCGTCGCCGGGGGTGCTGCGCGTCACCATCTCCACCCCCGGGCGGCTCAACGCCGTCGACACCGTGGGGCACCGCGAGCTGGCCGAGATCTGGCGCGACCTGGACGCCGACGAGGCCGTGCGCGCGGTCCTGGTGCGCGGCGAGGGCGCCGCGTTCTCGGCGGGCGGCGACCTGTCGATGATCGAGCAGATGATGTCCGACCACGCCGCCAGGATCCGGATCCTGCGCGAGGCGCGCGACATCGTGATGAACGTGATCAACTGCTCCAAGCCGGTGGTGAGCGCGATCCAGGGACCGGCCGTCGGCGCCGGGCTCGCGGTGGCGCTGCTGGCCGACATCTCCGTCGCCGGGCGGACGGCCAAGCTGATCGACGGCCACACCAAGATCGGGGTGGCGGCCGGCGACCACGCGGCGATCGTCTGGCCGCTGCTGTGCGGCCTGGCCAAGGCCAAGTACTACCTGCTGCTCAACGACGTGCTGACCGGCGAGGAGGCCGAGCGCATCGGACTGGTCAGCCTTTGCGTCGACGACGACGAGGTGCACGACCGGGCCCTGGAGATCGCCGGACGGCTCGCGGCGGGCTCCGCCGACGCGCTCCGGTTCACCAAGCACGCGCTCAACAATTGGCTGCGCTCGGCCGGGCCCGCCTTCGACGCCTCGCTCGCGCTGGAGTTCCTCGGGTTCACCGGGCCCGACGTGCGCGAGGGCGTCACGGCCGTCCGGGAGAAGCGGCCGCCGAAGTTCGGCTGAGCCCGGCGAAGCGGCGGCTCAGGGCCTGCAGGCCGGTCGCGTAGATTCCGTTTCCGAAGGTCTTGAGCATGGCCTCCTCGTCCGCCGGGGCGGCGGAGAACTCGCCCCACCACTCCACGAACGCCTGCCCGGTGTCGGTGACGGGCGAGACCCGCAGGACGCCCCGCGCCGCGCTCACGGGGAGCGGGCATTCGAGGATCTCGTAGCGGTAGGTGCGCGCGGCGTCGTCGAACGCGCTCAGGCGCTCGCGGAACACCGAGCTGCCCGGCCCGATGAGGCGGCGCACGCAGCCGACCCGGTCGGCCGGACCGCCGTCCTCGATGATCCCGGTCTCCACGCCCGGCATCCACGCGGCCAGGTTGGAGAAGTCGCGCAGATAGGACCAGACCTCGTCGGCCGAGGCGTTGAGGACGGCGCTGGCGTAGGGCCTGGGCATGCGGCTCTCCTCGACGGTGAGGCGGAGATCAACGGTCTCATGCTGCTCCTGGAATGTGATGCGCGCAACACCTGTTGCGATGGAGGACGACGGAGATCATCTACGGGAGGACACCCGACGATGCAGCCCCACCCCGACATCTTCGACGCCGGTGTCACCGGCATCTCGCGCAGGAATCTCATGCAGGCGGGCGGCGGCGCGGTGGCCGTCGCGGGCCTGGGCGGCCTGGCCGCCCCTCCGGCCGAGGCGGCGGCCGCCGCCGAGGTCGCGGCGGGCACGCCGGTGACGCTGCGCGAGGGCACGAACATCACCGCGGTCGCCTCGCCGGACGGCCGGACGGTGGCCTTCGACCTCCAGGGCACGCTCTGGACGGTGCCGATCGGCGGCGGCGCGGCCCGCCGCCTGGACCCCGAACTGGTCGAGGCCGTCCAGCCGGACTGGTCGCCCGACGGGCGCACGCTGGTCTACCAGGCCTACACCGAGGAGGCGTTCCACCTGTTCGCGGTGGGCGCCGACGGCCGGGGGCGCCGCCGCCTCACCTCAGGGTCCTACGACCACCGCGAGCCGCGGTTCTCGCCGGACGGGCGGCGGATCGCCTTCACCACCGACCGGACCGGCCGGTACACCGTCCACGTGCTGGACCTGGCGACCGGCGCGATCACGCCCTGGGCCGAGGGCGGGCAGGGCGAGGAGTCCGCGCCCGCCTGGTCGCCGGACGGGTCGACGATCGCGTTCGGCGTCGGCGCCACGGCCATCGACGCCGTCGACGCCAAGGGCGCCCGCCGCAGGCTGGCCGAGGTGAAGGACGCGGTCCTCGGCGCCCCCGCCTGGACCCCGGACGGCAAGCAGATCGCCTACACGGTCTCGGCCGGGGTGCTGCCCACGCCCAGCCCGACCGCGACCAAGTCCACCCGTGTCTTCGTCGGGGACAAGGCCGTCACCGGCCCCGAAGAGGAGGTGTTCCCGTTCCGGCTCGCGTGGCTGTCGAAGACAGAACTCCTCTACGCCGCCGACGGGAAGATCCGGCGCCGCGACGTCGTCTCGGGCGAGGTCGCCGACATCCCGTTCACCGCCTCGGTCCGGGTCACGCCCCGGCGCCCGCTCCCGCCCCGCCGCGACCGCGACGATCGCGGGAACCGTCCGGTGCGCGGGATCGTCGGCCCCCGGCTCTCCCCGGACGGGCGTTCGGTGGCCTTCTGCGCGCTCGGCGACCTGTGGCTGATGCCGGTCGGCGGCGCGCCCCGGCGCCTGACGTCCGGCGGGTTCTCCGTGACCGACCCCGCCTGGTCGCCCGACGGCCGCGCGCTGCTCTACACCACCGACCGCGCCGGGACCCCCGACCTGTGGATCCGCGACGTCGCCTCGGGCGCGGAGCGCCGACTGACCGCCCTGCCCCACGCCGCCGTCGCGGGCGCCTGGTCTCCGGAAGGGGACCGGATCGCCTTCCAGGACCAGGTGGGCTCCACCTACGTGGTCACGGTCGCCTCCGGCGAGGTCCGCAAGGTGCTGGACCGGCTCTGGATGCCGGGCCGCCCCACCTGGTCGGCGGACGGCAAGGTGCTGGCCTTCGCCGCGCAGAAGCCCTACTCCGCCCGGTTCCGCGAGGGCACCAACCAGATCCTCACCCTCGACCTGCGCACCGGCGCCGTCGCCTACCACGAGCCGCGCCGCCACCGGTCGATCACGACCCGGGGCTATGACGGCCCCGCGTGGTCGCCGGACGGCCGGTCGATGGCCTTCGTGATGGGCAGCGTCCTGTGGGTGCTGCCGGTCGACGCGGCGGGACGTCCCGCGGGCGAGCCACGCCAGGTCAACGACGAGGTGACCGACGCGCCGTCGTGGAGCGGCGACTCCCGGTCGCTGCTGTACCTGTCCAACGGGCGGCTCCGGCTCGTCCCGGCGGGCGGCGGGCGCCCGAAGACGATCCCGGTGCCGCTGACCTGGACGCCCGCCGTCCCCGAGGGACGCACCGTGATCCGCGCCGGGCGCCTGTGGGACGGGCGCTCGGAGAAGCTGCGCGCCGACGTCGACATCGTCGTCGAGGGCGACCGGATCGTGGCGGTCGAGCCCCGCAGGGACGATCGGGGCGACGCGAAGATCGTCGACGCCTCGGGGCTCACGGTGATGCCGGGCCTGACCGACATGCACGTCCACGTCCACATGAAGGGCAAGGCGCTCGGATCCCGGCAGGGCCGCATCTGGCTCGCGTTCGGCGTCACCGCGCTCCGCTCGCCCGGCGACCCCGCCTACCAGGCCGTCGAGGAGCGCGAGTCGGTCGCGGCGGGACGCCGTCTCGGCCCGCGCTACTTCGGCACCGGCGAGGCCATCGACGGGCCCCGCGTCTACTACAACTTCATGCGGCCGACCACGAACGGCACCGAGCTGGCCCGGGAGCTCGACCGCGCCTTCGGCCTCGACTACGACCTGGTCAAGGCGTACGTCCGGCTGCCCGCGGCCTCGCAGCGAAAGGTCATCGCCGCCGCGCACGCCAAGGGCAAATGGGTGACCTCGCACTACCTGTACCCGTCCTCGGGCTACGGCATCGACGGGATGGAGCACCTCGGGGCCACCAGCAAGTTCGGCTACTCGATGACGGTGTCGCGGCTGGGCCGCTCCTACCAGGACGTCGTCGCGCTGTTCGGGGCCGCGCGGATGGCGGTGACGCCCACGCTGTTCCTGTCGATGGTGCTGCTGGCGCGCGACTCCTCGCTGGCCGAGGACCGCCGCGTCACCGCGCTCTACCCGTCCTGGGACCTGGCGGACCTCCGGGCGAGGGTGGCGGGGCTGAAGGCGGCCTCGCCGGAGGACCTTGAGGTCGTGGAGCGGTCGCTGGCGGCGAACGTCGCGACCGTCCGGGCGATCGGGAGCGGTGGCGGCCTGGTCGTGTCCGGCACCGACGCGCCGATCGACAGCCCGGCGATCAGCCTGCACCTCAACCTGCGGGCCCTGGTGCGCGGCGGGATGAGCCCGTACCGGGCGCTGCTGACCGCGACCCGTGACGCGGCCGAGGCCCTGGGCATGAGCGACCGGCTCGGCACCGTCGAGCGCGGCCGCCTGGCCGACCTGGCGTTCGTCTCCGGCGACCCGCTCGCCGACATCAAGGCCGCCGCGGACGTCCGCAAGGTCATGGCGGGCGGCGTCCTGCACGAGGTGGACGACCTGCTCAAGCCGTTCGCCGACCCGGGGGCCGCCGCCCGGCGCGCCGCCAACCGCACCCTGCCGCCGCTGGCCGCCCCGGCCGCCGCCAAGCGCCTGTGGTGGCACGAGGACGGCCACGGGCGCGGTTCCTGCTGCTGATCGGAGCCGATGCGCCTACGGTGCAGTTATGGTCCCGTCCCGCCGAGCCGTCCTGCTGGGCTCCGCCGCGCTCGCGGCGGGCTGCTCCGGCGGCGGCGCGGAGGGGCGGGAGCTCCGCCTCGCCACCGGGCCCCAGGGCGGCCCGTACGAGGTACTGGGGGAGCGGTTCGCCGCCGAGCTGCGGCGCACCGGGCTGAAGGTCAGGGTGCTGAGGACGGCCGCGAGCGTGGCCAACCTCGGCATGCTCGCCGACGGCCGCGCCGATCTGGGCCTCGCGCTGGCCGACAGCGCCGAGGACGCCGTCGCGGTGCGGCGCCTCCCGATCACCGCGCTGGCGCGGATGTACATGAACTACGTCCACCTGGTCGTGCTCAGGGACTCGCCGGTGGTGGCCGCGGCGGGTCTGGCCGGACGCACCGTCGCGATCGGGGCGCAGGGCTCGGGGACGGCCGTCACCGCCGAGCGCGTGCTGGACGTCGCCAAGCTCGCCCGGCCCGTGCGCCGGGTCCGGATGGAGCTGGACGCGTCCTTCGCGGCGCTGCGGCGCGGGGAGATCGCCGGGTTCTTCTGGTCAGGCGGAGTGCCGACCCCGGCCCTGGAAGCCTTCGCGCGGGCCGCGCCGGTCCGGCTGATCCCGCTGGACGGCCTGGTCGCGACGCTGCGCCGGGCGTTCGGGCCGGTGTACGAGGTGGCGTCGGTGCCCGCCGGGTCGTACCGGCTGGGCCTGCCGGTCTCGACGATCGGGACGGCGAGCTACCTGGTCTGCCGGGCCGATCTCTCGCGCGACCTCGCCTTCACCACCACCGAGACGCTGTTCTCCCGCCGCGACCGGCTCCAGGCCCCCAACGCACCCGGGGGTCGGCTCGACAAGCGCTACGCCATCGGCACCGGATCCGTGCCGCTGCATCCGGGGGCCGCGCGCTACTACCGTTCGGTCTACGGCTGAGCGAGCCTGAGCTCCACCACCAGCCCGTGGGGCTGGTTGGGCAGCAGTTCGAGTGTGCCGCCGCACCCGCGTGCCAGTTCCGCCGCGATGGCCAGGCCGAGGCCGCTGCCGGGCAGGTTGGCGTGCTCCCCGGCGCGCCAGAACCGGCCGAGCGCCTCGGCCCGCTCGGTCTCGGTGAGCCCCGGCCCCCGGTCGGCGACCCGCAGCACCGGGCCGTCGAGCGTGACGGTGACGGTCCCGCCCCGGGGGACGAACTTGTGCGCGTTGTCGAGCGCGATATCGGCGATGCGCGCCACGGCGTCCGGCACGGCCCGCACGCGCGCCTCCTCCGGCAGGGAGACCTCCAGTTCCAGGCCCGTCGCGCTGAAGACCTCGCACCAGCCCGCGAGCCGGGGACGCAGCTCGGCCACGGCGTCGATCTCGCGCACGACCGTCCCGGCCTCGATCCTGGCCAGCGCCAGCAGGTCCTCCACCAGCACCGAGAGCCGGTCGATCTCGGCCAGCGCCTCCCCGTACTCGGCCGTGCCCGCCGCGTCCAGATGCGGCTGGAGGTTCTCCAGGCGCAGCGACAGCGCCGTCAGCGGGGTCCGCAGCTCGTGGGAGGCGTCGGCGGCGAAGGCCCGCTGCCGCTCCAGCGCGACCGAGACGGCGTCGGCCATCGCGTTGAAGCGCTCCTTGAGCCGCCGCAGCTCCGAGGGGCCGATGTCGGGCGTCGCGCGGGCCTCCAGATGACCCTCGGCGATCGCGCGCGTCGTGCGGTCGAGCTCGGTGACCGGGCGCAGGATCCAGCGGGCCAGCGCGCGGGCCGCCAGCACCGAGCAGCCGAGCGCCGCGAGCGCGCCCAGCGCCAGCGCCGCCCACACCAGCGCCACGTCGCGGCGCGCCTGGTCGGCCGGGGCCAGCAGCAGGACGGCCCCGGTGAGCTGGGCGTCCCGTCCGGCCGGTTCGGCGATCATGACCCGGTCCGGGCCGAACGGGGTGACCGACGGGAGGTCCTCGGTCGTCCGGCCCGAGAGCGCCAGCCGGGTCGCCGGGCCGTCGTCGGCGTCCAATTCGCCCGCGTCGGCCAGGACGGTGCCGTCCCGGCCCCTGATGCGCACGGCCGCGCCGTAGAGATCGGCATAGCGGATGATCTCCGCGCGCAGCGCCGTCCGGTCGCCCTCGCGGACGGCCTGGTCGGCCAGCTCGGCGAAGCGGGTGGCGTCGGCGCGCCGGTCGAGCAGCAGCCGCCCGGTGCGATGCGAGGCGTAGGCCAGGCCCAGCGGCACCGCCAGCGCCGTGATCACCAGGACGATCAGCGTCGTGAACGTCACCACCAGGCGGGGCCTCACGGTGCGGCGCCGAGCCGGTACCCGGTGCCGCGCAGGGTCTCCACCAGCCCGGGACGGCCCGTCTTGGACCGCAGCCCCGCCACATGGACGTCCAGCGACCGCGACGCCGCCAGCAGCGGGTCGCCCCAGACCGCGTCGAGGATCTCCTCGCGGCTGCGCACCACCCCAGGCTCGCGGGCCAGCAGCGCCAGCAGGTCGAACTCGCGGCGCGTCAGCGCGACCGGCGCCCCGGCCACCGTCACCCGCCGCGACGAAAGGTCGATCAGGACGTCCCCGACCCGCACGGCCTGGTCGGCGGCGGGCATCGGGCGCGTCCCGCGCCGCATCACGGCCTCCATCCGGGCCATCAGCTCGGCGGTGCGGAACGGCTTGACCAGGTAGTCGTCGGCGCCGGAGCGCAGCCCGCGCAGCACGTCGCGCTCGCCGGTCCTGGCCGTCACCACGATGATCGGCACCGCCGAGACGCGCCGGACCCGGCGCAGCGCCTCCAGACCGTCCAGGTCGGGCAGGCCGAGGTCGAGCAGGACGAAGTCGACGCCCCCCGCCAGGCGGAGGGCGTCGACGGCCAGGGCCGCGCGCTCGACGCGGTGACCGTGCCGGGTGAGCGCCGTGGTCAGGGCGCCGGCGAGCCGGTCGTCGTCCTCGACGAGAAGAACGCGCATGGGCTCAGGTTAGACGCGCACGGCGACGGGGTCCTTGACGTCCTCCCGCCGGGTCAGCGCGGCGTCGCGGGTCTCGCGCATGAAGACGTAGACCAGCAGGGAGACCGCCGCGCAGCCCGCGACGTACCAGTAATAGCCCGACTCGATGCCGCCCTTCTTGAACCACAGCGCGACGTACTCGGCCGTTCCGCCGAAAGTGGCGTTGGCGATCGCGTACGGCAGCGCCACGCCCAGGGCGCGCACGTGGGTCGGGAACAGTTCCGCCTTCACCACGGCGTTGATCGAGGTGTACCCGGTCACGATCAGCAGGCCCACCAGCGACAGCGCCAGGGCGTCGCCGAAGCCGTCCACGCCCGAGAGCCCGGTCATCAGCGGCACCGTCCCCAGCGTGCCGCCGATGCCGAAGGTGATCAGCAGCGGCCGCCGCCCGATCCGGTCCGACAGGGCCCCGGCCAGCGGCTGGACGAGCATGAACAGGAACAGCGCGCAGAAGCTCACCTCGGAGGCGGTGCTTTTGGGCAGCCCGGCGGTATTGGACAGGTACTTGGTCAGGTAGGTCGTGTAGGTGTAGTAGGCGAGCGTGCCGCCCATCGTCAGCGCGATGACCAGCATCGCCTCGCGCTTGTGCTCCAGCAGCGCGCGCACTGTGCCGCGCTCGGCCGCGCCCGCCTCGCGGGTCTCCTCGTCGTACGCCTCGGTCTCCAGCAGGTTGCGCCGCAGGTAGAACACCACGGCCGCCGCGAGGGCGCCGACGACGAACGGGATGCGCCAGCCGTAGTCGTGCAGCTCGGCCTTGGTCAGGGTGTGCTGGAGGATGATCAGCAGTCCGAGCCCGATCAGCTGCCCGGCCGTCATCGAGACGTACTGGAAGCTGGAGGCGAAGCCGCGCTTGCCCGGGGGAGTGGCCTCGGTCAGGTAGGTCGCGCTGGCGGCGTACTCGCCGCCGACCGACAGCCCCTGCAGGAGCCGCGCGACCAGCAGCACCGCCGCGCCGAAGTACCCGACCTGCTCGTAGGTCGGCGCGATCGCGATGAGCAGCGCGCTCCCGGACATCAGCGTGACCGTGAGCGTGAGCGCGGCCTTGCGGCCGCGGCGGTCGGCGAAGCGGCCCAGCAGCCACCCGCCGACCGGGCGCATGAAGAAGCCGACCGCGAAGATCCCCGCGGTGTTGAGCAGCTGCGCGGTGTCGTTCCCCTTGGGGAAGAACGCCCCGGCGAAGTAGGTGGCGAAGCTTGCGTAGACGAACCAGTCGTACCACTCGACCATGTTGCCGATCGAGCCGCCGAACACCGCCTTCCAGGGGGTGCGCGCGGATGTCTTTGTCGTCACGAGGAGTCCTCCCGCACGGAGTGGTTGCAGCTGGAGCCTCTCCGCGGTGGGGTTCCCGGTCCAGACGACGGCCGTTTATCTAAGAATCCGTTAACACAAAAGAAATCGGCGGTCTCAGTAGGACTTGGGGAGGCCCAGGTCGTGCTGGGCGATGTGGGCCAGGACGAGTTCCTCGGCCACCGGGATGTTCCTGGCGACGCGGGCGTCGCGGAACATGCGGGCCACCGGGTACTCGAGCGAGTAGGCCATGCCGCCGTGGGTCTGGAAGGCGCGGTCGGCCGCCTGCCAGGCCGCGTCGGCCGCGGTGAGCTTGGCGATGTTGGCCTCCGAGCCGCAGGGGCGGCCCCGGTCCCAGAGCCAGGCGGCCTTGTGGGTCATCAGGCGGGCCAGCCCGGTCTGGGCCTTGACCTTGGCCAGCGGGAAGGCGACCGCCTGGTGGGCGCCGATCGGGGTGCCGAACGGGGCGCGCTCGCGGGCGTAGTCGCAGGCCGTCCGGAGGATCAGCTCGGCGAAGCCCACGCCGCTCGCCGCCGCCAGGATCCGCTCGGGGTTGAGGATGTCCCACATGACCGCGAAGCCCTGACCGGGCTCGCCGAGCACGCGTCCGGCCGGGACGCGCACCTCGTCCAGGAAGACCATGCTGGACGCCACGGTGTTCGTGCCCAGCTTCGGGATCGGCCGGTGGGTCAGGGTCCCCTGGGCGACCGCCTCCTTGACGTCGACCAGCAGGACGGTGAAGCCGCTGGTGCGGGGCCTGGCCTCGGCCGCCGGGGTCGTCCGGGCGACCAGCACCAGGACGTCGGCGCGCTCGATGCCGGAGATCCAGATCTTCTGGCCGCTCACCACGTAGTGGTCGCCGTCGCGGCGGGCGTGGGTGGTGATGGCGATGGCGTTGCTTCCGGCGTCCGGCTCGGTGATCGCGAAGCAGGTCTCCAGCTCGCCGGAGACGAGGGCGGGCAGCAGGTCGCGTTTCTGCTCCTCGGTGCCGTGCCTGGCGATGGTCAGCCCGCCGAACGCGGGGGTGAGCAGGTACATGAACGCGGCCGCGCCGCCCGCGCCGCCCTCGGCCAGGGCCTCCAAGGCCACCGCGAGCTCCAGCAGCCCCTGGCCCCCGCCGCCGTACTCCTCGGGGACGGCCAGGCTGTGCCAGCCGCCCTGGACGAGCTCGCGCCACACCTCCTCGGGCCAGCGCTTCTCGGTGTCGCAGCGGTCCCAGTAGTCGGGGCCGTAGCGCTCGGCGATCGCCCGCACGCCGTCGCGTACCGCCAGCGCGCCTTCCGGCAGGTCGAAGTCCACTCGTCGCCTCCTCGAACGTGGTGCCGACCACCGTAGCCGAGAAGTAAGTGGGCACTGACATCCGGGTCCTGGTGGGCATGCCATACCGTTTGGTATGGTGGTGCATACCAAACCGTATGGAATGCCGGGAGGCGCGGATGGCAGGCAGGTCAGACTGGATCGACGCGGGGCTGCGCATCCTGGAGACCGAGGGCGCCCCGGCGGTGACCATCGAGCGGCTGACCGAGCGCCTCGGGCTCAGCAAGGGGTCGTTCTACCACCACTTCAAGGGCATGCCCGCGTTCCGGACCGCGCTGCTTGAGCGGTTCGAGGCCGACTACACCACCGCCTACATCGACGTCGTCGAGCTCGGCCCCGAGCGGCCGGCGATTCGCAAGATCCACGATCTGATCGAGCTGGTGGCCACCGATGACCCCAGCTCCGCGCTGGAGGTGGCCGTGCGCGCCTGGGCCCAGCAGGACCCCGAGGTCCGGGTCACCCAGGAGCGGATCGACCGGACGCGGCTGGACTACGTCCAGTGGCTCTGGGAGGAGCTGACCGGCGAACCCGTCGAGTCCGCCCGGCTGGCCCGGCTCTGCTACCTGATCCTCATCGGCGGCGACCACCTCATCCCCGCGGTCTCGCAAGCCGAGATGCGCGAGATCCTCACCACCGTCGTCGATCTGGCGACCGCTTCGCTCGCGGCCGACGGCCGCACCGCGAAGCACACCGAAAGGAACCCCGCATGAACGCCCTCACCCGATGGATCCCGCGGATCCTGTTCTTCATCGCCGCCGTGCACACCGTCTACGGGCTGACCTCCAAGGCCGGTGCCTGGGGCGACATCGCCGACGCCGGCGTCTGGAACGGGGTCGGCGGGGTGGCCGAGCGCGAGTCGGCCGAATGGTTCTTCTACGCCGGGATGGGCTTCTTCATCGCCGGGGCGTTCGGCCTGCGCTCGGCCCAGACCACCGGGAGCCTGCCCCGCGAGCTGGGCTGGTTCCTGCTGTTCACCGGCGTCACGATGAGCGTCATCGACCCCGCCTCCGGCGGCTGGCTCCTGGCCGCGCTCGGCGTGCTGACCCACGTGTCGATCCGCCAGGGGACGCCCGGCCGCGAGCCCGCCGAGCGTCCCCGGGCCGGGGTCAGCCCTTGACCGTCAGCAGCGGGCGCAGCTCGGCCACCGGCGAGGCGACGCCGCCATCGTCCAGGCTGGACACGACCGGCGTGATGTCCTTGTAGGCCCAGGGCGCCTCCTGCTTGAGGTCGCGGCGCCAGGCCGACATCACGTCGGAGCGGCGCGCGACGACCGGGTCGCGGTGGTCCAGGGGCGTGACCACGCGGAACTCGCGCAGGAACGCGTCGAGCTCCGCCTCGCTCGCTCGCGCGGTGGCGCCGCGCGGGACGGAGCGCCCGGCCCCGTGGCACGCGCTGGCCAGCGTCCTGGGGTTGCCGTGGCCGCGCATGACGAAGCTGGAGGCCCCCATCGATCCCGGCACGATGACGGGCTCGCCCCACATCCCGAACGTGCCCGCGCCGGTCGGGCCGCCCGCGGGCGTCGCCCCCTTGCGGTGGACGACCCGGTCGCCGTCCCGCCAGAACAGGTTGTGCGGCGCGTCGTAGAGGAGGCGCGAGGCCGTCTCCCCGCACTCGGCGCCGAGCCCGGCCCGCAGCGTGAGCGACAGGAAGAACCGGTTGCCGAGGGCGAAGTTGGCCGCGTTGCCGAACGCGTCCAGGTAGCGGCGCCGGGCCGCGGCGGAGCGCTCGTCGAGCAGGAACGGCAGGATCCCGTTGCGCGGACGGGGGAGGCCGTCCGGCCAGCCCGCCCGGAGCCGGTCCAGGGCCGTGGCGTTGGCCTGGTGCCCGAGCCCGAGCGAGCCGCTGTGCACCATCAGCACCACCGTGCCGGGCGTGAGACCCCACGCGTGGGCCGCCGCGGCGTCGTGGACGCGCGAGACGCACTGGATCTCGCAGAAGTGGTTGCCGCCCCCGATCCCGCCGATCAGGCTGTCGTGGCTCGCGCCGCCCGCGCTGCCGATCCAGCCGGAGAACGCCTCGGCCGTCTCGGTGGGGAAGCCGGAGGCGTGCGCGCGGTCAACCGCGTCGTCGGCGTCGTCCGGCGACAGGCCCGGCCAGGACGCGTCGCCGGTGAGCAGGAGGCCGGGCAGGCCGTCGCGCAGCAGCGCCTCCCGTTGCGCGGGCGTGAGGGCGATGCGGCGCCCGCCCTCGAAGAACAGGTGCCGCAGCCGCCGTTCGAGCGCGTCCAGGCGGGGCCGCACGGCGTCCTCGGTGAGCGAGGTGACCTCCAGCCGCATGCCGCAGTTGACGTCGTTGCCGACCGCCTGGGGCAGCAGCGCGTGCTCGGTCTCGATGACCGTGCCGATGGGAATTCCGGCGCCCTTGTGGAAGTCGGGCGTGAGGGCGACGCGGGTGAGGCGGGGCGGCGGCCCGTCGTAGCCGGGGGTAGCCTCGGCCAGCCGGTCGAGGGTTTCGGCGGTCTCCAAAAGTGTGAGCGCCTCGTCGACGGCGGCGGGTTCGAGGGGGACGTCCGGGCGGGCGCAGAGCTCGACCGGGACGTCGCGCGGGTTGGGCAGCGTCAGCCAGGAATCGTCGAGCCGGACCAGACGATGATCTTGCCGGATGCGCATGGTGGAAGGGTCCTTCGGGCTGCTTCGGGCATGGCGAAATGGGCGGAGTGAATGTCCGCAAAGGCCTCGGGAGTCAGCAGCCGCGAGGTGGATCTCAGAACGTAGCGTGCCTCTCAGCTCGCGCACCAGGGGTTTTTCTCTCCTTGGTGATCTTCACTAGGGGTCATGGACCGGTGTTGGCACTCTTGTCCATTGTGTCCGTGGGACCCAATTCCCACCATTGGGTGACACCTTTCGTTCCGGTGTACTGCACCCCCCGCAGAGAGGAACACACGTGAACCACCGCTCCCAGCTGGTCCGCAGAGCCGCCGCCATCGGCCTGTCGACCGTCGCGGTCTTCGGACTGCACTCCACCGCCGCGCAGGCGGCGCCCCCCGCCGACCCCGAGATCAAGGTCGTCGGAGGCACCCCCGCCAAGCAGGGCGAGTTCCCGTTCATGGTCCGCCTGTCCATGGGCTGTGGAGGCTCCCTCTACGCCAAGGACATCGTCCTGACCGCCGCGCACTGCGTGGACGGCTCGGGCCCGAACACCAGCATCACCGCCACCGCCGGTGTCGTGGACCTCCAGGACTCCGCCGCCGTCAAGGTCAAGTCCACCAAGGTCCTGCAGGCCCCCGGCTACAACGGGACCGGCAAGGACTGGGCCCTGATCAAGCTGGAGAAGCCGATCGAGAACCTGCCCACGCTGAAGATCGCCGAGAACGGCGACTTCGACAAGGACACCTTCGACGTCGCCGGCTGGGGGGCCGACAAGGAGGGCGGCCAGCAGCAGCGCTACCTGCTGAAGGCCCAGGTCCCGTTCGTGGACGACGCCACCTGCAAGAAGGCCTACTCCAGGCTGGTGGACGCCGAGGAGATCTGCGCCGGCATCATGGACACCGGCGGCGTGGACACCTGCCAGGGCGACTCCGGCGGCCCGATGTTCCGCAAGGACGCCGGGGACGAGTGGATCCAGGTCGGCATCGTCAGCTGGGGCGAGGGCTGCGCGCGGCCCGGTAAGCCCGGCGTCTACACCCAGGTGAGCCACTTCGCGGCCGAGATCAAGAAGGGCGCCGCCGAGCTCTGACGGCTCTGAGGACGTTCGCTCGAACCGGCGGGCCGGGCGGTGCTGGAATCTCAGCGCCGTTCCGGCCCGCCGGCGTTCTCGCCGAGGTAGCGGGCCACGATCTGGGCGATCAGCTGGGCGACCTGCTCGGGCGGCAGGGACGGCAGCACCAGATGGCTCATCGTCAGCCGGACGGCGGCGTCGGAGATCTCGGTCAGGGCCTGGACGTCCAGGTGGGGCCAGTGCCGCCGGGCGTGCTCGACCACCCGCGCGCTGGCGCTGAACAGGACGGGCTCGGCCTGCGTGGTGAGCAGGGGGAGCAGCTCGTCGCCGCCCGCGCCGGTCAGCACGACCTTCTTCAGCGGGTCGTCGGCCGACAGCTCCAGCGTGAAGCGCACGGCGGCCTCGACCGCCGAGTACAGGTCGGTGTGCTCGGCCAGGACCTGGTCGATGCCGTCCAGATACCGCTCGTTGTCGCGGATCACCACGGCCTGGGCCAGGCCCCATTTGTCGCCGAACTCGTTGTAGACGGTCTGGCGGCTCACGCCCGCCCGCGCCGCGACCTCCTGCATCCGGAGCCCCCGGTACCCGCGCTGGACCAGCAGGTCGGCGGCGGCGTCCAGCAGCGCGCCGCGCACCGAGCCACCCACGGTGCTCATCGCTCTTTCCCTCCGGGTCACCCGACGGCATTCCCGACGGTCATCATTATGATCGCTCGCCGCCGCCCCGCTCCCAAGCGAATCACCGCCCGTTCTCACATCGGCCGAACGAGCGGCATAATCGCCCACCATGCGAACAACGCGGAACTCGGCGTCGGGGAAGATGCTGCTTGTGGGGGTGTTCGTCGCCCTTCTCGCCATCGTGGTCACCGTCGTGGCGGTGACGGACACGTCCTCTCCCGACGAGGGGGACGTGGCCATCGGCAAGGCCGCCCCCGCCCGGACGACGTCCGAGGTTCCGGTGCTGGGGAAGGGCAAGATCCTGCCCGCCGACCGGTGGCCGAGCGCGTGCGAGCTGGTCGGGCGGACGGACGTCGAGGCCATCTTGCCCGAGGCCGAGGAGATCGAGCAGGAGAGCCGGCTGGTCGGCGTCAAGTCGATCGGCGAGTTCGCCGCCGACCCCGAGTGGAGCCAGGGCGCCCGCGCCGAGGCCGGGCAGTGCCTGTACGGCATGCGCCTGCCCGGTGAGACCTACCAGGCCACCCAGCTGTGGGTGCGCGTCCACGCGGTGGCCGACCCGGATCTGATCAGGCGCTACTACGAGGGCCAGCTCCTGGGCGTGACGGGCACCAACCAGAGTGCCCGCGGCGCGGACGCCTGTGCCCTCACCGGTCTGCGCGAGGGGAACTGGATCTGCCGCAAGGGCTCCGTGCTGTTCTCCGTGGGCGGCCAGACCACCGTGGCGTTCAAGGGGAAACCGGCTCCGGCCCCGTTCGTGTGGCGCGACGACGTCAACCCCCTGATCGTGGAGACGGTCGCCGCCAAGATCCGGTGACCGGGTGATCAGCGGGGCGGGTCTCCCTCCAGGACGCGCCGCCAGGCCGCGGTGAACAGGTCGGGGAGGGGGCGGCGGGGCCAGCAGGAGCCCGGGGCCCTGCCCTCGGCCAGCGGCGGGTCGCCCTTCCAGCTCTCCATCGGAAGCCACGGCTTCCCGGCGGGCTGCCAGCCGCCGGGCAGGAACGCGGTCCGCCCGGCGCGCGACCGCTTCTCCACGACCACCAGGCCGCGTGCCGACAGCTCCTCGACCGCCTTCTTGTGCCGCGCGGGGTTCCAGCGGTTCCACGCGCGCACGTTGCGGTCGGTCGGGCCGGGCAGGGCCAGCAACTGGAGGTAGAGCGCGGCGGGGCCGGTCTCAAGCCCGTGGTGGGCGGCGACCTCGTCCACGAGCGCGGGGACGCTCGCGCGCGGGTCGGACTCGCAGGCCCTGTCGGGCAGCGTCCGGGACCTGATGCGTTCCATCATCGCGCCGCACTCCTCGCCGAGCAGCCATTGGATCGACGCCACCAGCCCGTCCGGGGTGCCGAGCGTGTCGAGCAGGTGCCGGGAGCGGTCGTCGCGCAGAAACAGCGCGGGGCGGAAGAACAAGCGGGGGGAGTGCGCGGTCTCGGCCGCGACGGTGAGCCCGTCGTCGACCGTCGCGATCTCGATGGGGCCGGGGCCCCGGTAGGGCGCCGAGCCGAACCGCGAGCGCAGGGCGTCCAGCGAGGCGAACCCGAAGTCGGCCAGCCCGGCGGTGACGAGCAGGCCCGGGTGGCCGAGCCGCTCGCGGAGCAGGGCGAGCACCTCGGGGACACCGGCGCGGACGGGATCGCCGCCGGGAAGCTCGGCGTAGGCCCAGCGGGCGGCGGCGACCACGTCGTCGAGCAGGGCGCCGTACCAGTGGTGGCCGTCTCCGGCGCTGGTGACGCGCACCTGGGGCGGGCGGCCGGGGAGCCAGGAGTGCTGGTCGAGCCAGGTGTCGACGTTCGTGGTGAGCAGGGGCAGCGTGCCGGGCTCGGCCAGCGCGGCGCACATGACGGCGGCGGTGACGCCGTGGCCGCCCAGTTCGAGGGCGGACGTGGCGGCGGCGACGGTCTCCTCCGGCACCGCGACGCGCCGCCCCACCAGGGCGACCCAGCGCTCGGCCAGCCGTTCGGCGAGGTCGCGCTGCCCGCCGGGTTCCCAGAGCCCGGCCGGGTCGGCGGGTAGCGCGCCGGCCCACAGGTCGAGCCCCTGGTCCATCGTGAGGGCGCGGTCGAGCTCGGTGCGGGCGTCGTCGGCCTCGGCGGCCGTGAGGCCGAGGACCGCGCGCTCACCGTCGTCCAGGAAGGGCGGCCGGTACAGACGCACTCCCAGGACGCCCACGAGCAGCAGGGCGGCGGCGGGACGGCTCATACCGGTGCGCCGCGCCAGCAGCGAGGCGGCCTCGGGATCGAAGGGCGCGGGCCCCCTGTCGCGCACGAGTTCGAGGAGGGCGCGCAGTTGCGCGGCGTCGCCCCAGGTGAGCGGCGCGGCCTCGCGGTCGGCGAACAGCGTCCCGGCCCACACCTCCAGGACGGCCAGCAGCCGCGCGCGGCGCTCGTCGCGGGTGGCGGCGGCCACCGCCCGCAGCGCGAGGCCGCCGACACGGCCGACGAGCCCGTTGAGCCGGCCCGCGCCCGCCCGCAGCGCGTCGGCGCGGGCGGTGCCCGCCAGGTCACGCGCGCGGGCGTCGTCGAGCTGGACCTCGCGGATCAGCCCGGGCCGGTCGAGGCCGGGCCCGATCAGCCCGTTGAGCGCGTCGATGACGGCCAGGTCGTCGAGCGGGTGCGGCGGGACGGCCTCGGGCCCGGTCAGCCGCTCGCCCTCCGGCGACGTGACGAACGGGCGCAGCGCGGGGACCTTCCACAGCTCGACCGGGTCGCGGAAGGACGCGGCGACGCCGCGCAGCAGCGGCCCGAAGACCGGGTCGGCCACGGTGGCGGGCAGGTCTTCGCCGGGCTCGCGATGGCGGAGCCAGCGCGTCACGCCCAGCGACGCGCCGGGGCCCGGGTCGGCCACCGGGACGCCGTTGGCCAGGCAGGTCTCCAGCACGCGGACGTCGATCTCGCGGGCCCAGTGGTCGGTGCCGTCCAGGCGCACCGCGACGCCGTCCCCGGCCAGCCTGGCGCTCATACGGGGGATGAGGTCGAGCAGCGGCCGGGGCCTCTCGCCGATGACGCGGCTGGGGCGCCGCTGCATGGTCGCGTTGGTCAGCGGGTGCTGGACCGTCCGGGACAGCCATCCCGCGCGGCCGTCCAGGGGCTCGGACCCGGGGTCGCCGTCGCCGGTGAGGGCGTCGAGCGCCCCGCAGTCGTCGAGCA
Source organism: Spirillospora sp. CA-294931 (assembly GCF_050946795.1). Classification (GTDB taxonomy): domain Bacteria; phylum Actinomycetota; class Actinomycetes; order Streptosporangiales; family Streptosporangiaceae; genus Spirillospora. Next base: position 4,946,839 of record NZ_CP192006.1, on the reverse strand, counting down.
CGTCGAGCCACCAGCCGTCGATGCCCTCGGGGGTGGGGAACAGGTCGAGCAGCCGGCCGCGGGTCTGGGGAGAGTCGCGCGCGACCTTCACCAGCGTGGGCCGCCACGCCTTCCACAGGGCGGCGGGGGCGTGGCGCGCCGCCGAGGTCGCCAGCAGCGCGTCGATGGCGCGGCGCTGCTCGGCGGTCTCGTCGCGCCCGGCGGCCTTGGCCAGCGCGGACAGCTGCCGGGGGAACTGCGCCCAGGGCGGCTGCCCGGCGCGGCCCCGGCGGACCGCGACCTCGATCAGCGCGTCGAGCGCCTCGCCCGCGGGGAACCGCTCGCGCAGCCCCGCCACGAACGGGGTGAGGGCCTTGGCGCTGAGCGCCCCGGCCTCGGCGAACTCCAGATGCGCGGCGAGCCAGACCGCGTCGTCGGACGGGACGCCGTGCTCGCGCTCGGCCTCGCGGGCGCGGCCGAACAGCACCGCCGCGCGCTTGGCGTCGCCCGCGGCGACCAGGGCGCGCCCGGCGTGGTCGAAGAACGCGGGCAGGTGCGCCGGGGGCAGGTCGCGCGCCAGCAGGTCGTAGGTGGCGGCGGCGTCGCTGGGACGGTCCCCGGCCGCCCGCTCCAGCCGGGCCGCGGTCGCCAGCGCGGTCTCGGCGTCGGCGGGGTGGCGCACCAGCGCCCAGGCGGGGTAGAGCCGGGTCTCGCGCACCTGCGGGGGGAGGGGGTCGACCGGGCGGCCGCGGTCGTCACGGCACCGGAGGACGGGCCCGTCCAGAGCGAGCTCGAAGCCGTTCCCCGCGGGCACCCAGATCAGCGTCGTCTGCGGCATGGCGGAATCCTGGCAGAGACCACCGACAAGCCCTATTCGACCGGGGATGCACGCGTTTCCGTGCGGACGCGGGGATGGCCGCGCACCTCGACCGGGGGCCCCGAGGCGATCACCTTTCCGGAGCTCAGGGCGTACAGGACGTCGCAGACGCCGATGACCGCCTCCAGGTCGTGCTCGGCGAGCAGGACCGCGAGGCCCTCGGCCGCCAGCTCGCGCAGCAGCACCTCGAGCGCGCGCGACTCGGCCACCGACAGCCCCGCCGACGGCTGGTCGAGCAGGAGCGCCCGGGGTTCGGCCGCCAGCGCCTTGGCCAGCTGGAGCAGCTGCGCCGGGCCGGGCGGCAGCGTCCGGGTGGGCGCGTGGGCGTGCTCGGCGATGCCGACGCGGTCGAGCAGCGCGTCGGCGGTCTCCTCGGCGCCGCGCCTGGCGTCGCGGCGCCACCGCCAGCGGTCGGCCGGGGTGCGCCCGCACCCGGGACGGCGCGCCATCCGGGCACGGGTCGCGGACAGGACGTGCTCGCGGACGGTCCGTCCCCGGGGCGCGGGCGGCTCCTGGAACGTGCGGGCGACGCCGGACTCGGCGGGGACGCCGTCGAGGAGCACCGTGCCGCGCGAGGGCCGCCGCCGTCCCGCCGCCACGTCGAGCAGCGTGGTCTTGCCCGCGCCGTCGGGGCCGACCAGGCCGGTCACGGTCGCCGGAGGGACGGCCAGGCAGACGTCGTCGATGGCGGTCACCCCGCCGAAGCGGACGGTGACGCCGGAGATCGTGAGCCCTGGCCGCTCGCTCGCCATCGCCTGGAACCTCCCGCGCGGTCGCTGTGATCTGGGTCACGGCGGCTGCTCACCCTACTGAGCCTTCGCGGCCACGATCAACCGCCCCGGGGACGTCCGCGCTGATCACGGTTCGGTTTCGTGCATGTCGGGAGTCTTGCCCGAAATCTGGACGTTTCGTAAATTCGGCGCGAACGGGGCAACCCCCTGATCTTCACGCGGTGGTCAACGTCGACCGTCCGGTTCCCTGCTCCCGGACTCGGGGCGGCGTGGCCGTCGCCCCTGACTCCTTGAGGAGACGCATGTCCGAGGTCAAACGCCGTGACCTTCTGGCAGGAGCCGCTGCCTTCGCCGGATTCGCGACCGTCGGGCTGCTGCCCGGTACGGCCGCCGCCGCGTCCCGTCACCGTCCGGGCGCGGTCAGCGCGCCGTCCCTGGGCCCCGGCGACAAGGCCGTCGTCGCCAAGGTGGACGCCAAGCGCGCGCTGAAGCATCTGCGGGTGCTGAGCGACGACATCGGCTGGCGGGTCTGCGGCACGCGCCAGGAGCACCGCGCCGCCAAGTACGCCGCGAGCGTCCTGCGGGACCTGGGCTACAAGGTGGAGCTGCAGCCCCTCCCCGTCCCCGACAAGAAGCTGGCCGAGCTGCGCGCCGGCGGCGCCCACTGGCAGAGCGCCGCCGCCCTCAGGGGCGGCGTCGGCCGGGTCAAGGGCGACATCGCCGACCTGGGCACCGCCACCGAGGCCACGGCCGACCTGACCGGCAAGGTGGCGCTGTTCACCCGCGTGGCCGGGCAGGAGCAGGCGCAGGCCAAGTCGGCCGCCGCCAAGGGCGCCAGGGCCGTGCTGATCGTGAACGTCCGCTCGACGACCTACCCCGAGCGCAAGGCGGCCTCGTTCGCGCCGAGCCTCACCGAGGACGTGGCGATCCCCGTGCTGGGCCTGGCCGAGTACCACGGGGCCGAGCTGCGCAAGGGCGTCACGCGCCTGTCGCTGGAGGTGACCAGCCTCACCGGCCTCACCTCCTACAACGTGCTGGCCTCGCGCAAGGCCACGCTGCCCAACCCGGACGGCAAGGCCGTCATGATCAGCGCGCACTACGACAGCGTCCCCGGCTCGCCCGGCGGCAACGACGACGGCAGCGGCTCGGCCCTGTGCCTGGAGCTGGCCCGCGTGCTGCGGCACCTGCCCACCCAGCAGGACATCCGCATCAGCCTGTGGGGCGCGGAGGAGATCGGCCTGGTGGGCGCCCGCCACTACGTCAAGGGCCTGGACGCCGCGGGCGTCGGGCAGATCACCGGCGTCTTCCAGAACGACATGATCGCCACCAGCCACCCCCCGGCGGGCACCTACTGGCTGCTGTCGGTGGACGGCAAGGTGAACACCACCACGGCCGCCATCACCGCCGCCGCCGAGCGCCTGGGCTACACCGGCCAGACCAAGGGCCCGGTCGCGCGCGGCTCCAGCGACCACGAGGCGTTCTTCGAGCGCGGGATCGCCGCCGGAAACTTCAGCTGGCGCGGCGAGGAGGCCCCCAGCCAGCTGGAGCCCGTCTACCACACCCCCGAGGACACCGTGGCGGGCAACATCAGCCTCCAGCGCCTCCAGGTGTCACTCGAGCTCATCGGCTGCGCCGCCTACGAGGTGGCCCGCCACAAGTGATCGCCGACCGGCTTGACCGGTCATTTCGGCTACGCTCCGTGAGGCCCGGAATGGGGGTCTCACGGAGCGTGTTCGTCCGCGTCGAGTAGAGTCTCCTGTTTGGCGGTTGGGGTGGTCTTGTGACGAGACGGCCGCCGTTCGTCAAACTTCAGGGGAACTCTTGCTGACATTGCCTGCCGTCGCCCAGGGCGCGGTCTTCGCCTCGCGCGATTCCGCGGCTCGGGCCCGCACCTTGTTGGACGTCCTCGACGCGACCGCGCTGCGGTTCCCGTATGAGCCCGCCCTCGACGACGGAGCCGTCCGGCTCGACTACGACACGCTCAAATCCGAGGCCAGGCGGCTCGCCAAGGAGCTGGAGCAGGCCGGGATCGGCCGTGGAGACCGCGTCGGCATCCGGGTCCCCTCCGGCACCGCCGACCTGTACATCGCGATCCTGGGCGTCCTCACCTGCGGCGCGGCCTACGTCCCCGTCGACGCCGACGACCCCGACGAGCGCGCCGCGATGGTGTTCGGCGAGGCCGGGGTCTGCGCGGTCATCGGCGCCGAGCGGGTCGTGACGCCGTGCGGCACGCCCGGCGGCCGCACCGGGCGGCCGGAACCGGACGACGACGCCTGGATCATCTTCACCTCCGGCTCGACCGGCCGCCCCAAGGGCGTGGCCGTGACCCACCGCAGCGCCGCCGCGTTCGTCGACGCCGAGGCCCGGCTGTTCCCGGCCCGGCCGTCCGACCGCGTGCTGGCCGGGCTGTCGGTGGCCTTCGACGCCTCCTGCGAGGAGATGTGGCTGGCCTGGCGGCACGGCGCCTGCCTGGTGCCCGCGCCCCGCTCGCTGGTCAGGACGGGCATGGACCTCGGCCCCTGGCTGGCGGGCCAGGGCATCACCGTGGTGTCCACGGTGCCCACGCTGGCCTCGCTGTGGCCGGTCGAGACCCTCGCGGGCATCCGGCTGCTGATCTTCGGCGGCGAGGCGTGCCCGCCCGAGCTGGCCGCCCGCCTGGCCGTCGACGGCCGCCAGGTCTGGAACACCTACGGACCCACCGAGGCCACCGTCGTGGCCTGCGCCGCCCCCCTGGACGGCGCGGGGCCCGTCCGCATCGGCCTCCCGCTGGACGGCTGGGACCTCGCCGTCGTCGACGCCGCAGGAGAGCCCGTGGCCTGGGGCGAAACCGGCGAGCTGGTCATCGGCGGCGTGGGGCTGGCGCGCTACCTCGACCCGGCCAAGGACGCCGAGAAGTACGCGCCCCTGCCGTCCCTGGGCTGGAGCCGCGCCTATCGCAGCGGCGACCTGGTCAGGGCCGAGCGCGACGGGCTGGTCTTCGTCGGCCGCGCCGACGAGCAGATCAAGCTGGGCGGCCGCCGGATCGAGCTCGGCGAGGTCGACGCCGCCCTCCAGGCCCTGCCGGGCGTGACGGGCGCGGCCGCCGCCGTGCGCGGCGCGGGCGGCCAGTTGCTGGTCGGCTACGTGGTGACCGCGCCCGGCTTCGACGAGGACGCCGCCCGCGAGCGGCTCGCCGAGACCCTGCCCGCCGCCCTGGTGCCCCGCCTGGCCCGGGTCGACGACCTGCCGACCCGCACCTCGGGCAAGGTCGACCGCGACGCGCTGCCCTGGCCCCTGCCCGGCGCCGAGGAACGCGCGGACGCGCCGATGTCCGAGCCCGAGCGCTGGCTGGCCGAGCGCTGGGCCGAGGTCCTGGGCGAGGCTCCGGCCGCCCCCGACGCCGAGTTCTTCGCGCTGGGCGGCAGCAGCCTCGGCGCGGCCCGCCTGGTGTCGGTGCTGCGCCCCCGCTACCCGTCCGTCGCCGTCGGTGACATCTACGAGCACCCGACCCTGCGGGCTCTCGCGGCCCACCTCGGCGAGGCGGACGCCCGTACCGCCCCCCGGGCGGTCGTCTCCGACCGCGTGGTGAAGCCCGTCCCGCGTCGCGCGGCCCTGATCCAGGCCCTGCTGATGGTGCCGTTGCTCACACTCGGTTCTCTACGCTGGGTGACCGGGCTGGCGGCCTTCAACAATCTCGCCGGCGTCCCCTGGGCTCCCGCTGTCTCGTGGTGGTGGGTGCTCGCGGGGGCGGTCCTGTTCGTCTCGCCCGCCGGGCGCATGGCCATCTCCGCCGGAGGCGCGCGGCTGCTGCTGCGCGGTCTGGAACCCGGCGCCCACCCGCGCGGCGGCTCGGTGCACCTGAGGCTGTGGACGGCCGAGCAGCTCGCCGCCCGGCTCGGCGCCGCCGAGCTGTCGGGCGCGCCCTGGTTCGCGACCTACGCGCGGGCGCTCGGCGCCCGGATCGACCCCGACGTCGACCTGCACTCGCCGCCGCCGATCACCGGTCTGCTCCGGGTCGGGCGCGAGGCCGCCGTCGAGCCCGAGGTCGACCTGAGCGGGCACTGGATCGACGGCGACGTCGTCCGGATCGGCGCGATCAGGATCGGCGCGGGCGCCACGGTCGGCGCCAGGGCCGTGCTGTTCCCCGGTACACGAGTCGGCAAGAACGCGCAGGTGGCGCCCGGCGCCGCCGTCACCGGACGGGTGCCCGCCGGGCAGCGCTGGGCCGGAGCGCCCGCCGAGCGGAGCGGCAAGGCCCGCGTCCGCCGCGACGAGCGCCCGCCCCGCAGGCGCCGCTGGGCCGCGGCCTACGCGGTGACCGCCCTCGGCCTGAGCCTGCTCCCGCTGGCCGCCGCCCTGCCGGGCGTGGCCGTCCTCGGATACTTCCTGCGCGGCACGACCTCGCTGGGCGCCGCGCTCACCACGGCGCTGGCCGCCGTGCCGCTGGCCACGCTGGCGGGCATGGCCTCCTTCGCCCTGGCGACCCTGGTCTGCGTGCGGCTGCTGGCCGTCGGCCTGCGCGAGGGCGACCACCCGGTGCACAGCCGCCAGGCCTGGCAGGCCTGGGCGACCAGCCGGCTGATGGCCGCCGCGCGGATCTGGCTGTTCCCGCTGTACGCGAGCATCCTCACGCCCGCCTGGCTGCGGGCGCTGGGCATGAAGGTCGGCCGCGACGTCGAGCTGTCGACGGTGCTGGCGCTGCCCACGATGACCACCGTGGCCGACGGCGCGTTCCTGGCCGACGACACGATGGTGACCCCCTACGAGCTGGGCGGCGGCCGGATGCGCGTCGCGCGGGCCCGCATCGGCAAGCGCGCCTTCCTCGGCAACTCCGGCATGACCGGGCCGGGCCGCAAGGTCCCCAAGGGCGGCCTGATCGGTGTGCTGTCCGCCGCGCCCAAGAAGGCCAAGGCCGGGGCGACCTACCTCGGTATGCCCCCGGTGCGGCTGCGCCGCACCGCCGAGTCGGGCGACCAGTCGCGCACCTACCGGCCGCCCCGGCGCCTCAAGGTCGCCCGCGCGGTGGTCGAGGCGTGCCGGGTCGTCCCGGCGATGTGCACGGTCGCGGTCGGCGTCCTGGCCGTCGCGGCGACGCAGTGGCTGGCCGCCGCCTACGGGTTCGGCGTCGCCGCCCTGCTCGGGGGAGCGGTCCTCATCGGCGCGGGTGTGCTGGCCGCCGCCGTGGCGACCGCCGCCAAGTGGCTGCTGCTCGGCCGCGTCGCGGCGGGCGAGCGGCCGCTGTGGAGCTCCTTCGTCTGGCGCAACGAGCTGGCCGACAACTTCGTCGAGGTGCTCGCCGCGCCCTGGTTCGCCGAGCCGTGGCTGGGCACCGCGCCCCTGAACCTGTGGCTGCGCTCGCTGGGCGCCCGCGTCGGACGGGGCGTGTGGTGCGGCACCTACTGGCTTCCCGAGGCCGACCTGATCGCCCTCGGCGACGGCGCGACCGTCAACCAGGGCTGCGTCCTGCAGACCCATCTGTTCCACGACCGGATCATGAGCATCGATACGGTCGTGCTCGAACGGGGCGCGACGCTAGGCTCCAACGGGGTCGTCCTCCCGGCGGCCCTGGTCGGGGCGGACGCCACGGTCGGACCTGCCTCACTGGTGATGCGCGGCGAGCAGCTGCCCGCGCGGACCCGCTGGCTCGGCAACCCGATCGCGGCCTGGGCCCCCGACGACGACGAGTGATCCGGAGGGTCCGAGCGTGCCGCGGTGCACCTATTTTCCCGAACGCGGCAGCGACGGATACGGAGTCGAGCACTACGACCTGGCCCTGGAGTACCGGGTCGGCCCCAACCGGCTCGCCGCCACCGCGCGGCTGTCGGCCGTGGCCGCCGAGCGGCTCGACCGGTTCGAGCTCGATCTGGGACCGTTCCGCATCGCGCGGGTCCTGGTCGACGGCAGACCGGCCAAGTTCCGGCACCGCCGCACCCGGCTCCACGTCACCCCGGCCAAGGCGGTCCCGGCCGGGGCGCGGTTCCTGGTCGAGGTCCGCTACTCGGGCAACCCGAACCCCGTCTCCAGCCACTGGGGCGGCCTCGGGTGGGAGCAGCTCACCGACGGGTCCCTGGTCGCCGGGCAGCCGATCGGCGCCCCGTCCTGGTTCCCGTGCAACGACCGTCCCGACGACAAGGCCGCCTACCGGATCTCGGTGACGACCGCGTCGGGGTACCACGTGGTGTCCAACGGCGGTCTGGCCGCCAAGACCTCCTCCGGCGCGACCACCACGTGGGTGTACGAGCAGGACGAGCCCATGGCGACCTACCTGGCCAGCGTCCAGATCGGCCGCTACCAGAGCGTCGAGGTGGCGGGCGCCGTCCCGCAGCGGCTGGTCTACCCCGGCGCCGTGCGCGACCGGGTCAGGTACGACTTCGGCCGCCAGCACGAGATGATCACGGCCTTCACCGAGCTGTTCGGGCCCTACCCCTTCCCGTCCTACACCGTCGTGATCACCGCGGACGACCTGGAGATCCCGGTCGAGGCGCAGGGGATGTCGACGTTCGGCGCCAACCACGTCGACGGGCGGCGCGGCAGCGAGCGGCTGGTCGCGCACGAGCTGGCGCACCAGTGGTTCGGCAACAGCCTCACGCTGGGCCGCTGGAAGGACATCTGGCTGCACGAGGGGTTCGCCAGCTACGCCGAGTGGCTCTGGTCGGAGGTCTCGGGCGGCGAGACCGCCGCCGCGCACGCGGCCCGCTGGCACGCGCGCCTGTCGCGGCTGCCCCAGGACCTCGTCCTGGCCGATCCCGGCCCCCGCGACATCTTCGACGACCGCGTCTACAAGCGCGGAGCGCTGACCCTGCACGCCCTGCGCGAGGCGATGGGCGACGACGCGTTCTTCTCCATGCTGCGCGTGTGGACGTCCCAGAACCGGCACGGCACGGTCACCACCGAAGACTTCACCGTCCTGGCCGGACGCCACGCCGCCCCCGCGTTGCTGGAGGGCTGGCTTTATCAGGAGGCACTGCCGCGCCTGTGACGGGTAGAGTGGTCGGCTTTGCCGCCACCCGCTCTCACCCCGGAGGTCTGTTCGCATGCCCACCGACGCGCAGGAGACCGGCGGCGACGAGGTGCTCGCCGCCGAGCGCGCCCACCTGGCCGAGTCACGTGCCGCCCTGCGCCGCATGCGCGAGTACGCGCGGGGCCTCTCGGCCGACATGGCGGCCGACTGGGTCTCCAGGCAGATCCTGGAGTCGCTGCTCGACAAGCGCGTCGCCGCGCTCGCCGACCATCCCGACACCCCGCTGTTCTTCGGCCGCCTCGACGCCGACGGCGCCGACACGGAGGTCCCGCCCACGATCCATGTGGGGCGCCGCCACGTGCACGACGGCGACGAGGGGCGTCCGCTGGTCCTCGACTGGCGCGCCCCGATCTCGCGGGCGTTCTACCAGGCGGGGCCGGACGAGCCGATGGGCTGGCGGCTGCGCCGCCGCTTCGGGTTCCGGGGCGGCGAGCTGACCGCCTTCGAGGACGAGCCGCTGGACGGCCGCGCGCTCGGCCCGTCCACGATCCTCACCGACGAGATCGAGCGGCCCCGCACCGGGCCGATGCGCGACATCGTCGCCACCATCCAGCCCGAGCAGGACTCCATCGTCCGGGCGGAGCTGCCCCGCACCGTCTGCGTCCAGGGCGCGCCCGGCACCGGCAAGACCGCCGTCGGCCTGCACCGCGCCGCCTACCTGCTGTTCACGCACCGCGAGCGGCTCTCGCGGTCGGGCGTCCTGATCGTCGGGCCGAACCGGGCGTTCCTGTCCTACATCTCGGCCGTGCTGCCCGCGCTCGGCGAGGTCCGCGTCGACCAGGCCACGATCGACGACCTGCTCGGCGCGCCGCTGGCCGCCGAGCCCGCCGCGACGGGCGCGCTCAAGGGCGACGCCCGGATGGCCGCGGTGCTGGACCGGGCGCTGTGGCGGCATCTGCGCAGGCCGGAGGAGGGCCTGGTCGTCACGCGCGGCGCGTCCCGATTCCGGCTGGCCGACCACGAGGTCAGGGAGATCGCCGCGTCCCTGCGCGGCACGATGCGCTACGGCAACGGCCGGGCGGCGTTCGCGCAGCGGCTCGCCCACCAGATCCTGATCAGGATGGAGCAGCGCGGCGAGGCGCCCGACGACCGCGTCCAGGACCAGGTGGCCAGGTCCAAGCCCGTCAAGGCGCTGGTCGAGCTGGTGTGGCCCAAGGTGACCGCCGAACAGGTGCTGTTCCGGCTCTGCTCCGACGCCGGGTTCCTGCGCGGCGCGGCCAAGGGCGTCCTGGACGACGACGAGCAGCGCGCGCTCGTGTGGGCCAAGCCCGCCAGGTCGCACCGCACCGTGAAGTGGACGGCCGCCGACCGCGCCCTGCTGGACGAGCTGAACGACCTGATCGAGCGGACGTCCTCGCTCGGTCATCTGGTCGTGGACGAGGCGCAGGACCTGTCGGCCATGCAGCTCAGGGCGCTGGGCCGCCGCTGCGGCACCGGCTCGGCCACCGTCCTGGGCGACCTGGCGCAGGGCACCACCGCCTGGTCGGCCCGCTCCTGGAAGGAGGTGCTGCACCATCTGGGGCAGGAGGGCGACGTCACCGAGCTGACGCTGGGGTTCCGCGTCCCGGGGCCCGTGCTGGACTTCGCGGCCCGGCTGCTGCCGGAGATCGCGCCCGAGCTGGAGCCGCCGCGCTCGCTGCGCGCCGGAACCGGCGCGTTGGACGTGCGGCGCGTCCCCGACCAGGTCGCCGGGGCCGTGGCCGCCTGCCGTGAGGCGCTGGACCGGGAGGGCTCGATCGGGCTGATCGTCCCCGACGCGGCCGTGCCCGCCCACGCGGCGGCGCTGGAGTCCGCCGGGCTCGATCACGGGGTGCTGGGCCCGGAGTCCGACGGGTTGGGGCGGCTGCTGGTCGTCCCCGCGTCGCTGGCCAAGGGCCTGGAGTACGACCATGTGGTCGTGGCCGGGCCCGCCGAGATCGTGGCGGCCGAGACGCGCGGGCTCGCGCGGCTCTACGTGGTGCTGACCCGGGCGGTCTCGACGCTGACCGTGGTGCACGAGTCCGATCTGCCCGCCCGGCTCGTTGACGTTCTAGAACGAGATTCGTAATGTTCTCGCGTGACCACAGCGGAGCCTGACGCAGAGCACCTGAGCACCCGGGTCGAGGAGTTCCTCGCCGACCACGACCCCGCCGGGACGGAACCACTGGAGTTCCTGCGCGCCAGGTTCGACGCCGGGCTCGCCTGGGTCCACTACCCCGAAGGACTCGGCGGCCTCGGCGCCCCGCGCGTCCTGCAGACCGGCGTCGACGCCGCCTTCGACGCGGCCGGGGCGCCGCGCAACCACCCCGAACGCAACCTCATCGGGCTCGGGATGGCGGCGCCGACGATCCTGGCGTTCGCCCCCGACGCGCTGAAGCGGCGGCTCCTGCGCCCGCTGTGGACCGGCGAGGAGATCTGGTGCCAGCTCTTCAGCGAGCCCGGCGCCGGATCCGACCTGGCGGCGCTGGGCACCCGCGCCGTCAGGGACGGCGACCACTGGCTGGTCAGCGGCCAGAAGGTGTGGACGTCCATGGCCCACGAGGCGTCCTGGGCCATCCTGGTCGCGCGCACCGACCCCGAGGTGCCCAAGCACCGGGGCATGACCTACTTCGTGTGCGACATGCGTGCCCCCGGCGTCGAGGTGCGGCCGCTGCGGCAGATCACCGGCGAGGCCGAGTTCAACGAGGTCTTCCTGACCGACGTGCGGATCCCCGACGAGCACCGGCTGGGGGAGGTGGGGCAGGGCTGGCGGGTCGCGACGACCACGCTGATGAACGAGCGGGTCGCGATCGGCGGCGGCGCGGCCCCGCGCGAGGGCGGCATGATCGGCGTGGTGGCCGGGCTCTGGCGCGACCGTCCCGACCTGCGCACCCCCGGGCTGCACGACGCGCTGATGCGGCAGTGGGTCGCGGCCGAGGCCGCGCGCGTCACCGGGGAGCGGCTCCGGCTCCAGCTCAACGCGGGCCTTCCGGGCCCCGAGGGCTCGGCCGTCAAGCTCGCCTTCGCCCGGCTCAACCAGGAGATCTCCGGCCTTGAGCTGGAGATCCTGGGCGACGAGGGCCTGCGCTACGACGACTGGACGATGCGCCGCCCCACCGAGGTCGACTTCACCCGCCGCTCGCCCGGCTACCGCTACCTGCGGGCCAAGGGCAACTCGATCGAGGGCGGCACCTCGGAGATCCTGCGCAACATCATCGCCGAGCGGATCCTCGGCCTGCCCGGCGAGATCCGGGTCGACAAGGACGTCGCGTGGAAGGACCTGCCCAAGTGAGCGGCCTGCTCTACACCGAGATCGAGGACGACCTGCGCGCGGGCGTCCGTTCCCTGCTGGCCGACAAGGCGCCCTGGGCGCACGTCCTGGCGGGTACCGAGAAGGACGAGCCGTACGACGCCGCGCTGTGGCGAGACCTGACCGCCATGGGCGTGACCGGCCTCCCGGTGCCCGAGGGGGCGGGCGGGGGCGGCGCGTCCTGGCGCGAGACCGCCGTCGTCATGGAGGAGCTCGGCCGGGCCGTCGCGCCGGTGCCGTTCCTCACCGGCGCCGTGATGGGCGTGGCCGCGCTGCTGTCGGCCGGGGACGGGGAGCTGCTGGCGCGGGCCGCCTCGGGGGAGGGGATCGCCGTCCTGGCCGTCCCGTTCGGGGCGGGGCCCGGCGTGCCCGAGGCGTCCGTCCGCGCCGAGGGTGGACGGCTGACCGGCGAGGTCCGCGGGGTCGCGGACGGGGCCGCGGCCGCCGTGCTCCTCGTCCCGGCGGCCGGTGCCCTGTACGCGGTGGACGCCGCCGAGGCCGCACGGACGCCGGTGACGTCCCTGGACATGACCCGGCGGCTGACCGACCTGGCGTTCTCGGACGTCCCCGCGCGCGAGATCGCCGCCGGGCCGGACGCCGTCGCCGCCGCGCTCACCGCCGGTGCCGCGATGCTGGCCTCCGAGCAGCTCGGCCTGGCCGAGGCGTGCCTGGAGACCACGGTCGCCTACGTGAAGACGCGCTACCAGTTCGGGCGTCCGGTCGGCTCCTACCAGGCGCTCAAGCACCGCCTCGCCGACCTGTGGGCCTCGGTCACCCAGGCCCGCGCCGTGGCCAGGAACGCCGCCGACGCGCTGGCGTCGGGCTCCGGCGATCTCGGCGTGCGGGTCGCGGTCGCCCAGGCGCACTGCTCGGCCACCGCGGTAACGGCGGCCGAGGAGTGCGTCCAGATGCACGGCGGCATCGGGTTCACCTGGGAGCACCCGGCCCACCTCTACCTCAAGCGGGCCAAGAGCGCGGCCATCGGCCTGGGCACCCCCGACCGGCACCGGGCGGCGCTGGCGGAGCTGGTCAGCCTTCCTCCGGCTCGATGAACTGCATGTCGAGCACGACGGTCACGGCGTCGCCGACCACGGCGTCGCCCGCGCCGAACGTCAGGCCGTAGTCCCTGCGGCTGATCTTGCCGCGCGCCTCGAACCCGGCGTGCGGCTTTCCGTCGACGGCCGACTCCACCACGCCGCCGAACTCGACCTCGAGGCTCACCGGACGGGTGACGTCGCCGATGGTCAGCTCGCCGTCGAGCGTCCAGTCGTCGCCCTTGCCCTCGACACGGGTCGAGACGAAGGTCATGGTGGGCCGCCTGGCCACGTCGAGCAGCTCGGGCGACCTGACGTGCTCGTCGCGCATGGCGTTGCCGGTGTCGATCGAGGCCAGCGCGATCCGCGCGGTGACCGAGAAGTCGCCGAGCGCGGGGCCCGCGACGAGCCCGGCCTCGAACTCGGCGAACTGGCCGCGCACCTTGGAGATCCCCAGGTGCCGGACGGTGAAGTTCACGGCGGAGTGCATGGGGTCGAGCACCCAGGTGCCCGGCTTGAGCGGAAGAGGAGTCGTGGTCGTGTTCATGGAGCCAACCATGGCCGCGCGGCCGCCAGAGAGGGAGGCCGTGCCTAGACGGGCCCTGACAGGGCCACCCTGCGGGACGCCCGGGCGGGTACGTTCGTCCTGTGAGTGGGAACGAACTGGGACTCTTCCTCCGCGCGCGCCGTGAGGCCGTCACCCCCGAGGACGTCGGCATGCCCGCCGGGACGCGCCGCCGCACGCCCGGCCTGCGCCGGACGGAACTGGCCACCCTCGCCGGGATCAGCGTGGAGTACCTCGCCCGCCTGGAGCAGGGCCGCGACCGCCGTCCGTCCGCCCAGGTGCTGGCCGCCATCGCCGACGCGCTGCTGATGAGCCCGGAGGACCGCCAGCGGCTCCGCCATGTCGCCAAGCTGGCCAACGGCGAGATCGGCGTCTTCTGTCCCGGTTCGGAGCCCCCGGCCCGCTCGGTCAGGCCGACCGTCCGGGCGCTGCTGGCCGGTCTGGAGCCCGCGCCCGCCGTCCTGCTGAACCGGCTCAGCGACGTGCTGGCCCACACCCCGGCCTACGAGCGCCTGACCCGTCCGCTCGGCCTACTGGACGGCGACCCGCCGAACCTGGCCCGCTTCACCTTCACCGACCCCCGCGCCCGCGAGGTCTACCCGGACTGGGGCCGGGTGGCCGACGCCCGCGCCGGCGACCTGGTGATGGACTCGGCGCCGTGCGACCCGCACGTCGCCGAGCTGGCCGAGGACCTGACGGTGACCGTCGGGGCGCCGTTCAGCGACCGCCTGAACGACCCGGACGCCGCGACCCGCCGAAGCGGCATCGAGCGGGTGGCCCACCCCGAGGTCGGGGAGCTGAACCTGGCCTTCGAGACCCTGCTGCTCCCCGACGCCAACGACCAGCGCATCCTGGTCTACCTCGCGGCCGACGAGGCGGCCTCGGCCGCGCTGGACCGCCTCAACGGCCGCCACCCGGGAACCCTCCGTGCCGTCTGACCCGTCGGTCAGGTCCCGCTCGGCATCGGGAGGCCGAGGCGGGTTCTGATCTCGTGCTGGATGGCGGGGATGTCGTGGCGGGCGTCGACCGTGACCACGAACTCCTTGCGGCGGAAGAGGTCGAGCACGGGGTCGGTCTTCTCGTGGTAGGTGCGCAGCCGTCCGGCCAGGGCCTCCTCGGTGTCGTCCTCGCGGCTGACCAGCTCGCCGCCGCAGGCGTCGCAGCGGCCCTCCTGCTTGGGGCGGTGCGCGATGAGGTTGTAGTCCAGGCCGCAGCCCGAGCACAGCCGCCGGGCGAGCACCCGGCGGCGGACCTCGTCGTCGGGCAGGTCGAGGTGGATGACGCCGTCGATGTCGTAGGTCTCCAGGAAGAACTCGGCCTGCCGGACGTTGCGGGGGAAGCCGTCGACGATGAACCCGTAGTTCCAGTCGTGCAGCTCCAGCCGGTCGCGGACGGCCGCCTCGACCACGTCGTCGCCGACGAGCTCGCCCGCCGCCATCGTCCGGCGCACCTTGGCGCCCAGCTTGGTGTGGTTCTGCACATGCCAGCGGAAGATGTCGCCGACGCTGATGTGCACCAGGTCGAGATCCTGGGCGAGCAGGAGGGACTGCGTGCCTTTGCCGCTGCCCTGGGCCCCGATGATGACGTACTTGCGCATGGACGAACCCTTCCACGCGCGGAGCTCGCGGGCCTAATCCGCCCCGCCCGGCTCTAGTGCAACTCGGGGGTTGCACTAGAGGCCTCTGATGTGCAACCCTGGAGTTGCAGCAACGAGGAGAGGAAACACCATGAGCCAGGACCGGATCGAACGCGAGATCGTCATCGCCGCCCCCGTCGAGCGGGTGTGGTCGGTGATCACCGAGCCCGAGCACGTCGGGTCGTGGTTCGGCGCCGCGGGCAAGCCCGCGGAGATCGACCTGCGCCCCGGCGGGACGATGGTCGTCGACCACGGGGAGTACGGCGTCTTCCCCTCGACGATCGTGGAGGTCGACCCGCCGCGCACGTTCTCCTGGCGCTGGGCCAGTGCCTTCCCGGGGCAGGACGTCACCGACGCCAACTCCACGCTCGTGGAGTTCACGCTGCGCCCGGAGGGCGACGGGACGCTCCTTCGAGTGATCGAGACCGGTTTCGACCGCCTGGCCGGGGGAGAGGAGCTCCAGCGCAGCGCCTGGTCCGACAACGAGGGCGGCTGGCGCGAGAAGACCGAGGACCTCGCCCGTTACCTGGAGACCTCGGCGGCATGACCCTCGACCACGACTCCGCCGGGGAGGTCCTGGCCGCGCTGGCCGACCCCATGCGCCGGCGGATCCTGGAGGCGCTCGCCGCACGCGGCGAGGCGAGCGCCTCCACGCTGGCCGCCGGGCTGCCCATCTCCCGGCAGGCCGTGGTCAAGCATCTGGCCGTCCTGGACGCCGCGCACCTGGTCGAGAGCAACCGGCGGGGCCGCGAGATCCGCTTCGCCGTCCGGCCCGAGCGCCTGGACGCCACCGCCCGCTGGATGTCGGGAATCGCGGCCGACTGGGAGGCGCGCCTCACCGCCATCAAGCGGATCGCCGAATCCTGACCGTCCGGCGGCTACACAAAGTGGCTGCGGCGCAGCCCTTCGCTGGGTCGGAGGGGTTTTCGGGAGTCGCGGGGGATTGGGTGGACCGCAGAGTCCTGGCGCCCGGGGGCTACACCGGGTGGCTGCGGCGCAGCCACCCGCCCAGGCGGCGGATGGGGGAGACCTCGGGGGCGGGGGCGGGCGGTTCCTCGCCGTCCGAGAGCGACTCGATCAGGGAGTCGAGCGTCGGGGGCCGCACGCAGACGAAGGTCGCGCGGGCGCGGCGGGCGCAGTGCAGGCGGACCGAGGGCCGCAGCAGGCGGGAAAGGGGCCCTCGGTCGCCGTGGCCCACCACGAGCATGTCGTCGTCGCCCGCGAGCTTGACCAGGGTGGCGCCGGGTTCCCCGACGACGGCCACGGCGGTGAGCTCCACGCCGTGCGGGGTGCCGTCGGCGACCTCGTCGAGGAGCGTCGCGATCAGTTCGGCGCCCGCTCCGCGCAGGGCGTCGGTCACCCCGCCGCCCAGCTGGCCCGCCGCCGACACGTGCGGGGGCAGCGGCTCGGCATGGACGACCAGCAGCGACAGACCCCGGAGCCGGGCCTCGCCGATCGCCCAGGACAGGGCGCAGCGTGCCGCGGGGGTGTCGTCGACGCCCACGACGACGCGCGGACCGCCCTCCGGTCTCGCGATCACGTTCCCTCCCGAACGAGCTGGCACCGACGGTGTGCACCCTAGAGTGCAGTCATACCCCGGCAGGGGGAAGTGTTTCACGGCAGTTCGTGCATCGTTGTTCCTTCTTACATGACCGAATCGCATTCGGTAGAGTGCCGGGATGGTGCCGAAACCGGAATCCAGCGTTTTCGACGATCTCGCCGCCGAGCACCGGCGGCTCGACGCGATTCTCGCGGGATTGGGCCCCGACGACTGGGTGCGCGAGTCCGGCGCCCCCGGGTGGACGATCAGCGACGTCGTCCTGCATCTGGCCCAGTCGGAGGAACTTGTCCTCGCCACGGTCGGGGGCGAGCGCGCGGGGTTCGTCCGCGAGGAGGGCGTCCACCTCGACACGCTGATGGACCGCCTGGTGGCGGCCGATCGGGGAATGACGCCCGAGCAGGTGTTCGAACGGTGGCGCAAGGCGGCGGCCGCGTCGCCGGACGCGCTGCGGAACCACCCGCCCAAGGAGCGGCTGGCCTGGGCGGCCGTCCCGCTGTCGCCGCGCACGCTGGCCACCACCCGGCTCGCCGAGCACTGGGCCCACGGTCTGGACATCACCGATCCGCTGGGAATCGACTTCCCCGACACCGCGCGGCTGAGGCACATCGCCTGGCTCGCCCAGCGGACCCTCCCGTATGCCTTCGCCACCGAGGGAGAGGAGGGCGGGCCCGTCCGCTGCGAGCTCACCGGGCCGGACGGGGAGTCCTGGACGTTCGGAGACCCCGGCGCGCCCTCGGTCATCCGGGGGCCGGTCGGGGACTTCTGCCGGGTCGGCGCCCGCCGGGTCGCCCCCGGGGACACGGCCCTGGTCGCGGAGGGACCCCACGCGGAGGCGGCGCTGCGGGTCGTCCGCAACTACGCGACCTGAGAAACTCGGGGCATGACCGAACCCGACCCGTCGTGCGCGGTCGCGCACGGCGCGGCCGCCCCCGACCACGCCGACCGCGTTCTGGTGGCGGTCTTCGCGTCCCCGGTGGCCGAGTTCCTGCTGCGCTACGGCGCCGACCTGGGTTACACGTGCGTGCTGGTCGAGCCCGACCGGGACCGCGCGCCGGACGGCGTGCCCGGTCTGCCCGAGGACGTCGGCGCGACCGCCGACGTGGTGGTCACCGACCATCACCGTCCCGAACTGGGGACGGTGCTGCGCGACGTCCTGGCCAGGCGGGTCCGCTGGGTCGGGGTGATGGGCAACCCCAAGCACCCGGCGCCGCACGTCCCCGCCCTGACGGCCCTGGGCGTCGCGCCGGACGAGATCGCCCGCGTCCAGCGGCCCATCGGACTCAACATCGGCTCGCGCGCCCCCGCCGAGATCGCCGTCGCCACGCTGGCGGGCCTGCTGGCCGACCGCAACGGGCGTCCGGGCGGCTTCGCGTTCTAGCGCACCAGCCGCAGCCGCCGCGACGCCACCGCGAGATCGACGCGCTGGCCCCAGGACAGGACGAGGCGGTCGCTCTCGATACCGTCGCCGAAGACCACCAGGCCGTCGGTCTCGCAGATCAGCGAGAGGGCCTCGCCCTCGTCCAGCGTGCCCTCGGTACGGGACGTCCCGGTGGACGGCGACGGCCATGCCTCCCGGACGAACCACGCCAGCATGGGCTCGGCCGGTTCGGGGAGACGGGTCTTGCCGCCCCTCTCCAGCCAGACCGACCGGCACCAGCCCGTCGCCCCGGTGCCCGAGGAGACCAGGACCCCGGACGAGGACTGCCGCTCGTCCTCCAGCCGGTAGCGGGACGACTGGTGGGTCGGGTGGCCGACATAGACCTCGTTGAGCGCGGTCAGCTCGCGCCCGTCGTCGGCCACCGCCCGCACCATCACCCGCTCCTCACAGGACTCCGCCCCCGATGACACGGCCCCGAGCAGGTCGGCGCACGCCTCCACGGGGTGGGGGACGAGCACACCCGGGTTGCGTCCCGGGTCGGGGTTGAGGCCGATGACGGGCTGGGCGCCGAGGTACTTGGCGGTGTTGGCGACCAGGCCGTCCTGGCCGACCACCACGATGACGTCGTCCGGCGCGAACAGGAACCGGTCGAGGTCGGCGCGCTCCACCGTGCCGCGCCGCCACGTCACCGGGATGGCGCGCGCCGCTTCGGTGAGGGCGCGGGAGGTCGCCTCGTGCGCGGCGGCGACCTCCGCTATGTCGCGTCCCCGGGTGCGGAGATAGAACTCGGCCTGGCTCCGCGTGCCGTGCCGGGCGAGCAGCTCGTCGTATTCGGTGCGCCGGTGCACCACGACCACCCGGGGAGCGAGGGTCATGCGCGCCCCTGGAGGCGGGCGAGCGCGCTCGTCACGACATCGGGGGAGAGGTTGAGCTGGCCGATCTCCGGCAGGTGCTCGGCCAGCGACTGGGCCGCCAGGGCCAGCAGCACGCGCTGGTCGGCGTCCTGGTAGGCGCCCAGGAACGCCGCCTTGGCCTCGGCCTCCGCCGCGCCGACCGTGCGCAGCGTCTCGGCCCGCGAGGTCGCCTCGAGCCGCTCGCGCTCGGCCCTGGCCTCGGCCTCCAGCCAGGCGGCGGCCGCCGCCTCCCTGACCCGCCGCTGCTCGTTCTGCCCGCGCCGCGCGACCAGCTGCTCCTCGCGGTGCGCCAGCTCGATCTGGTTCTGCATCTCGTTCTCGGCGATCGCGCGCTCGCGCTCGACGGCCAGCGCCCGCCGCTCGTAGGTGGCTTTGTCGGCCTCCTGCTGGACCTCCTCCCGAGCGGGGGTCTGGAGGGCGCGTTCCACGTCGGCCTCGGGCCTGATGGCCACGACCCGGACACCCACGACGGCCACGCCCGTGTCGTTGAGGCGCGCGTCGTCCGACAGGCCCGAGGTCACCTCGGCGCGGACCGCGGCGGGTCCGTCCACGATCGCCTCGCGCAGCGCCATCCGCGCGACCAGGGTGAGCGCGTGCTGCTGGGCGATCTCGGTGAGCATCGAGGCGACCTGGTCGAGCGGCGCCGCCCGCCACTGCCCGGTCTCGGGACTGATGGCGAAGTCGAGCCTGCGGGCCGCCAGCGCCGGGTCCTGGACGCGGTAGGTGACCGTGGCCTGGACGCTGACGTCCTGGAAGTCGGCCGTCCTGGCGTGGAACATCATCGGGAGCTCCCGGTCGTCCACCGGCACCTCGCTGAGCACGGCCCCGAGCGGCCGGAACCAGAACGAGACGCCCACGCCCTCGTGCGCGGCCTTGCCGCGCCGCAGGTGACGCACGTACGTCGTCGGGGTGCCGCGCAGGTGCCGCAGGAACGGTCGGCGCTGGATGTCGGCCATGAGGGTTCCTCCAGTTGTCGTCAATGAGACGATAACGAGGAACCAGGTAATTCTCAAGTGGAGATTAACTGAGGAACGGGCCGCCTTCCGGCGACCCGTTCCTCGTACGCAATGCCTCAGGCGGAGACCAGTTCCTTCTCGGGGGTCTCCGCGTCCTGGGCCGCGGTGGGCTCGGCGTCCCGCAGGCTGATCGCGGCGAACACGGCCAGCCCGGCGAACAGCACCGCGCCGAGCACCATGACCGACGTCAGCCCGGAGGTGAACGCCTCGCGCACCGCGTCCAGCACCTCCGCCGCCTGCGCGGCGGGCAGCTCGCCCGCCGAGGCCGCGGCACCGGCGGCGTTCTCGCGCGCCGCCTCGGCCACGCCCGCCGGGACGTCCTCGGGCATCGCCTCGGTGATCTCACTCCGGTAGATGGCCGTGGTCACGCTGCCCAGCGATGCCACGCCCAGCGAGATGCCCAGCTCGGCGCCCGTCTCCGACAGCGCCGACGCCGACCCCGCCTTGGCCGGGGAGACCGAGCCCACGATCAGGTCGGTGCCCAGCGCGGCCGCGATGCCGACCCCGAACAGCGCCACGATCATCCCCGTCACCAGCGTCGGCAGCGAGCCCGACGCGTCCAGCCCGGTGAGGATCAGGTAGCCGACCGCCGTGATGCCCAGGCCGCCCGAGATCACGTACCCGGGACGGAAGCGCCGCGCCAGCAGCGGCGCCAGCTGCGAACCGACGATCATCGCCAGCGCGCTCGGCACCAGCCACAGCCCCGCCCGCATCGGCGACAGTCCCGCCACCACCTGGAGGTACAGCGTCACGAACAGGAAGCTGCCGCCCTGGATCGCGCCGAACAGCAGCCAGATGCCCAGGGCGCCGCTGAACGTCCGGTTCTTCAGCATGCCGAGGTCGAGCAGCGGGTCGGGCAGGACGCGCTGGCGCCGCACGAAGAACACCCCGACGACGACGCCCGCCACCAGGGCCGCGACCGCCGGCCAGGCCCAGCCGTCCTTGGCCAACTGCTTGAGGCCGTACACGACCGGCAGGATCGCGGCCAGCGACAGCACCACCGACACCAGGTCGATGCGCCCGGCGTCCTCGTTGCGGAACTCGGGGAGCAGGAACGGGCCGGTCACCAGCAGCAGCACCATCACCGGGACGCCCAGCAGGAACGCCGAACCCCACCAGAAGTTCTCCAGCAGGGCCCCGCCGATCACCGGGCCGATGGCCGCGCCGCCCATGAAGCAGCTGATCCACACCGCGATCGCCAGGCCCCGCTCACGGGCGCTGGCGAACATGTTGCTGATCAGCGCCAGCGTCGAGGGCATCAGCGTCGCCCCCGCGATCCCCAGGATCGCCCGCGTCGCGATCAGCATCTCTGCGCTGGTCGAGTAGGCGGCCAGCACCGACGCCACGCTGAACGCCGCCGCGCCGAACATCAGCAGCCTGCGCCGCCCGATGCGATCGCCCAGCGTGCCCATGGTCACCAGGAACCCGGCGATCATGAACCCGTAGATGTCCATGATCCACAGCTGCTGGGTGGCGTCCGCACCGAGATCCGCGCTCAGATGCGGCAGCGCCAGGTAAAGCACGGACATGTCCAGTGAGATCAACAGGGTGGGAAGGGCAAGTACCGCCAGCCCGATCCACGCCCGGCGCCCGGAGGAGTTCATCGCGTTCTCATTTCGTCGTCAGGATGACCGTCACCCATACCGACCAGAGCCGCGCCGAGAAATCATCGGAACGCGGCGAACTATCGTGTTCTCCCAGGTTGAGGCGTACGATGCTGACTCGTTCCCGTTCTGTCGGTGGTGACGCCTACGGTCGAACCGACGGCCTCGGCACTTCGCGCCGCCCACAACGAAGGTGACGACCCATGGCACACGACACGATCGACCAGAACCAGGACTTCCAGCGGCAGGTCGACCCCTACCGCCGCGAGCTGCTCGCGCACTGCTACCGCATGCTCGGCTCCATCCACGACGCCGAAGACCTCGTCCAGGAGACCTACCTGCGCGCCTGGCGCTCCTACGAGAAGTTCGAGGGACGCTCGTCCCTGCGCACCTGGCTCTACCGCATCGCGACCAACTGCTGCCTCACGGCCATCGACCAGCGCGGCAACCGTCCCATGCCGTCCGGTCTGGGCGCGCCCAGCGACCCCGAGCGCCCGGTCGTCGCCGCCGACGAGGTCCCCTGGCTCGAACCCGCCCCCGACTCCCTCCTGGCGGGCGACGCGTCCGACCCGGCCACCATCGTCGCCACCCGCGAGACCACCCGCCTGGCCTTCGTCGCCGCCCTCCAGCACCTGCCGCCCAACCAGCGCGTCGTGCTGATCCTGCGCGACGTCCTGAAGTGGAAGGCCGCCGAGGTCGCCGAGCTGCTGGAGACCTCGACCGCGTCCATCAACAGCGCCCTCCAGCGCGCCCGGGCCCAGCTCCAGCAGGCGTCCCCAACTCAAGACACCCTCACCGAACCCACAGACCCCGAGCAACGCGAACTCCTCGACCGCTACGCCACCCTGTTCGAGAAGGCCGACATCAGCGGCCTGGTCGAGCTGTTCAAGCAGGACGCGGTCTGGGAGATGCCCCCGTTCCCCGAGTGGTTCGTCGGCGTCGAGTCCATCCGCCGCCTGATCATCCGCCAGTGCGAGCCCGAGCCCGGCGACCTGCGCCTGGTCCCCACCACCGCCAACGGCCAGCCCGCCTTCGCCGTCTACAAGCGCGGCGACGACGGCGTCCACCGCGCCTTCCACATCCAGGTCCTCAGCATCACCGCCGAAGGAGTCGCCCGCGCCGCCGTCTTCTTCGACACCACCCTCTTCACCACCTTCGGCCTCCCCGAGACCGTCTGAGGTGGAAATCTCACAAGCCTGGGACGAGGTGGCCGAGGGCTACGACCGCTACTTCGTCCCCCGCTTCGCCCCCTGGGTGAAAGCGGCGGTCGAGGCCGTCCAGGAGCCCCTCCCGCCGGGGCCGATCCTCGTCCCCTGCTGCGGCACCTTCCCCGAACTCCCCGACCTGATCCGAGCCTTCCCCACCCGCAAGATCATCGGAATCGACCTCTCACCCGGCATGGTCCGCCTGGCCCGCGAACGCGCCACCCCCTGGCCCCAGGCCCAGGTCATCGAGGGCGACGCCGCGACCCTCACCCCGGGCACCGCCGCCGCGGTCGTCTCCGTCTTCGGCCTCCAGCAACTCCCCGACCCCCAAGCGGCCCTGACGTCCTGGGCCAAGGCCCTCCTCCCCGGCGGCCAGCTCTCCGTCGTCTACTGGCCCTCCCAAGTGGAAACCGAGGGCCCCTTCGCCCTCCTGGCCGAACTACGCGGCGAACCCCCGTCCCTCCGCGACCAAGACCTCCGAGAACCCCTCACCCAAGCCGGCATGACCGCAACCCTCCAGACCCTCGCCTTCCCCATGACCCACCCCAGCCCCCAAGTCTTCTGGGAGGCCATGACCACCGCGGGCCCCCTGAAAGCCCTAGCCCTCCGCCAGGGCCCAGCCCACATGCAATCCCTCCAAACCGCCTTCCTCACCAAAGCCCCCCAAGGCCCCTGGCACCACACCCCCCAAGCCCACCACCTAAAAGCCCACACCTAACCCACCCCACCCACACCCCACACCCCACGCCCCCAACGCCCCCCACACAGCGACACCCCCTGCACCCCCCGCCCACGCCGCGCTTCCACACCTCGTGCCCGCTCCGCCGAGCTTCCCCCTGCGCCGGCGCCATGCTTCCGCCCGTGCTGTGCTCCCGCGCCTTCGCCGCGCCCCGTGTCTCTGCCGCGTCATCCGCGCTTACGCTCTGCATCTGGCGCAGTAAACGCGCCCGGTGCGCCTGCCATACGCGTTCACCCACGCGCCCGCGCCCAAACCCGCATCCCACACGCAGCGACGCCCCGTACTCCCGCCCGCGCCGCACCCCGCCCGCGCTGTGCTTCTGCGTCCCGCGCCTTCGCGCCGCGCCCCGTATCTCTGCCGCGCGGTCCGCGCTGAAGCTCCGCATCTTGCGCTACGTGTTTACCCACGCACCTGCGCCCGACTCCACGCCTCCGCGCGCAGCGGCACACCGCTCCAGCCACCTCGGCCCGCGCCTTCGCGTCGTGCCCCCCGCGTTTTCCTGCCGTGCCGTCCGCGCTGAAGCTCGCATCTGGCGGAGCAAACGCGCCCGGTGTGCCTGCCTTAGGCGTTCGCCCACGCGCCCGCCCGCGCTCAAATCCCGCATCGCGCACGCGGTGACGCCCCCGCGCACCCACGCTGCGTTTCCGCCCGTGCCTCGTGCTCGCGCTTCCGCGCGAGCCGCGTTGTGCTTCTGTCCGCGCTGCGGTGTGGCTGGTGTGGGGGCGTTTCACGTTTTGGGGGACGGGGCGGTGTGTGTCCCGTGCGCGGTTGGCCTTGCTGAGGGTGGGTGCTCTGCGTGGGGGGCGTGCTGGTTGGGCGGAGAGGGGGTGTCTTCGTCAGGTGGGGAGTTGGTCGCTGGGTGCGGTGGGGTGGTGGCTTTGGGGTGGTGAGATGCAGATCACGTAAGTTGGCAGTCGCTGAATTTTTGCTTGGTCTGCAAGATTGGGTTACGGTGAGGGCATGACGGTGGAGATGGGGCTTCGGGAGCGGAAGAAGGCCGCTACTCGGGGGGCTCTGGGGCGGGCGGCGGCGCGGCTGGCGGTCGAGCACGGGGTCGAGCGGGTGACGGTGGAGGCGATCGCCGGTGCGGCGGGGGTCTCGGCGCGGACGTTCCACAACTACTTCACCGGCAAGGAAGAGGCGATCGTGGCGCCTCTGTTCGACGGGGTGCAGGCCCTGCTGGACGGGTTGCGGAGCCGGCCCCAGGGGGAGCCGATCTGGGATTCGATCCGGTGGGGTGTGCGCGAGGTGCTGCTGCCTTCGGAGACGCGGAGCGAGACGATCGCGCTGATGCGGCTGGTGAAGGGGAATCCGGGGTTGGTGGCGCAGCAGCTCGGGTGCCTGGGGGACATGCAGGAGCAGATCTCCCGGGTGATCGCCGAGCGGACCGGGACCGACCCCGAGCGGGACATGTATCCGCATCTGCTGGCGGGGGCGATGGGCATTTCGATGCGCGTGGCCGTCGAGATGTGGATGGAAGGCCGCATTGATGTGGACGTTCTTGATCTGGTCGATTCCGCGCTCGAGCAGTTTCGCTCGGGGCTTCCCTCGCCCGATTAGTTAGCAATTACCCCCTTTTCTCCAGGCGATCAGCCCGTCGTCCGGTGAGTTCCGTATGCCTACGACCGACCCGGGTCGCTGTAGTGCTTCCTGGATTTGATGGGATCTGTGACATGGCAACGTTCCTGTACCGGCTCGGCCGGTTCTCCTATAGGCGGCGAAAGCTCGTCCTGCTTGTGTGGGTGGCGCTGTTGGTGCTGGTGGGCGTCGCCTCGGCCACGCTCTCCGGGCCCACGTCCAGCGATTTCTCGATGCCGGGCACCGAATCGCAGAAGGCGATCGACATGCTCGACAAGCGAATGCCCGAGGCGGCGGCCGACGGGGCGGAGGCGCGGGTCGTCTTCAAGGCTCCGGAAGGGCAGAAGCTCACCGATCCGGCCAATCGGAAGGGTGTCGAACAGGTCGTCGGGAAGCTGAAGTCCGCGCCCAAGGTGATCGGGGTGGTCGACCCCTTCCAGGCCAAGGCGGTCTCGCCGGACGGGCGGATCGCCTACGCGCAGGTCTCCTACAAGGTGACCCAGATCGACATCTCCGAAAAGGATCGCGAGGCCCTGCTCGATTCGGCCCATCCGGGACGCGATGCCGGCCTTTCGGTGGAGATGGGCGGCAGCGCGACGGAGGGATTCCCCGAGCAGAGCGCCACCGAGATCATCGGTGTGGTGATCGCGGCCTTCGTCCTGTTCATCACGTTCGGGTCGCTGATCGCGGCGGGGCTGCCGCTGCTGAACGCCATCCTCGGTGTCGGGATCGCGCTGTCGGCGATCACGGCGGCGACCGGGCTGATCGACATGAGCTCCAACACCTCGACGCTGGCGCTGATGCTGGGGCTCGCGGTGGCGATCGACTACGCGTTGTTCATCGTGTCGCGGTACCGGCACGAACTGGAGGAGGGACGTGCCGGGGAGGACGCCGCCGGTCGGGCCCTCGGCACGGCCGGTTCGGCCGTGGTGTTCGCCGGTCTGACCGTGATCGTGGCCCTGACCGGGCTGGCGATCGTCAACATCCCGCTGCTGACCGAGATGGGCGTGGCGGCGGCGTTCGCGGTGCTGATCGCGGTGCTGATCGCGCTGAGCCTGCTGCCCGCGCTGCTGGGGTTCGCCGGACGCAAGATCCTCGGCGGGAAGATCCCCGGTCTGCGGGGGCCCGCGTCCGGTGGACGGACGCCCATGGGCGAGAAGTGGGCCCGGTTCATCGTCCGCAGGCCGCTGCCGGTGCTGCTGCTGGCGATCGTGGGCATGGGCGTGCTCGCCGCGCCGATGACCGACCTGCGGCTGGGCATGCCGGGGGACGAGGCCAAGTCCGAGTCCAGCAGCCCGCGCAAGGCGTACGACACGCTGGCCGAGGGGTTCGGCCCCGGGTTCAACGGGCCGCTGCTGGTCGTGGTGAACGGCAAGCCGGGCGAGAACGTCATGGCTTCGGCCGAGCGGCTGTCGGGCTCGATCAAGGGGCTCGCCGACGTCGCCCTGGTCGACCGGCCCATGCCGAACAAGGACGGCGGCACCGCGCTGCTGTCGGTCGTGCCCAAGAGCGGGCCGAGCGAGGAGGGCACCGAGAAGCTGGTCAGGGCGATCCGCGATCTTCCGCCGCCGGGCGGCACCGAGGTCATGGTGACCGGCCAGACGGCCATGATGATCGACATCTCGGACAAGATGGCCGGTGCGCTGGCGCCCTACCTGGCCGTGGTGGTCGGGCTGGCGTTCCTGCTGCTGATGCTGGTGTTCCGCTCGATCGTGGTGCCGATCAAGGCGACGCTGGGCTTCCTGCTCACGGTGGCGGCGACGTTCGGCGCGGTGGTCGCGGTCTTCCAGTGGGGCTGGCTGGCCGGGCTGATCGGCGTCGACACCACCGGGCCGATCATGAGCATGATGCCGATCTTCATGATCGGTGTGGTGTTCGGGCTGGCCATGGACTACCAGGTCTTCCTGGTCACCCGGATGCGCGAGGACTACGTGCACGGCGCCGCGCCCAAGGAGGCGGTCACGTCGGGGTTCCGGCACGGCGCCCGGGTGGTGACCGCCGCGGCGATCATCATGATGGCGGTGTTCGCCGGGTTCATCGCCTCGGACGAGTCGATGATCAAGATGATGGGCTTCGCGCTGGCGATCGGCGTCTTCTTCGACGCGTTCATCGTCCGGATGACGATCGTCCCGGCGGTGATGGCGCTGCTGGGCCGGTCCGCGTGGTGGCTTCCCCGGTGGCTCGACCGGATCCTGCCCGACGTGGACGTCGAAGGTGAGAAGCTGCGCCATATGCTCGACGACGACCAGCGGGTCGAGCGCCCGCTGGAACCGAGCAGATCCTGAACGATCTCCGGGCCGCCGTCCCACCGGGACGGCGGCCCGGAGCCGCCTTGACCGCCGTCGCATCGCCCCGGCGGGTCCCACCCCCGAGGACTTTGCGTGCTGAACCTTCTCGTGCGGCCCCAGGCCCGGCCGCCGGCCGCGCCCGCCCGGCCCAGACCGGTCCGGGAGCTGCTGCTGATCATTGTGCTGTTCGCGGTCTACAAGGCCGGACGCCTGGCGGCGAACGGCCGCGTGTCCGACGCCTTCGCCAACGCCCGCGACGTATGGCGGCTGGAGCGCGAGCTCGGCCTGCCCGACGAGAGCGCCCTGCAGCGGCTGCTCCTGCACAGTGACGCCCTCATCCACCTGGCCAACGCCTACTACGCCTACGTGCACTTCCCCGCGACGGCCGCGTTCCTGCTGTGGATCTACCTGCGCAGGCCGGGCCACTACCGCTGGATCCGCTGGACGGTCGTCGCCCTCACGGCCTCGGGCCTGGTGCTGCACGTGCTGGTCCCGCTGGCCCCGCCGCGGATGCTGGGCGACATCGGGATGATCGACCTGGGCGCCGCGTACGGTCCGGGGGTGTACGGGGCGCCGCAGACCGACACGATCTCCAACCAGTACGCCGCGATGCCGTCGCTGCACATCGGCTGGGCGCTGATCGTGGCGGTCGGGCTCATCGTCGCGACGGGGAGCCGGTGGCGCTGGCTGTGGCTGGCGCACCCGATCATCACGAGCGCCGTGGTCGTGGCCACGGCCAACCACTACTGGCTGGACGGCGTGGTGGTCGCGGCGATCCTCGGCGTGGTGCTCGCGGTGTTCAGACCACCGGTGCTCGCTCGGATTCCCGGCGCCGCGAAACCCTGACCCGGTCCCGAGAGCACGCCCGGTGGATGCCGGACGTGCTCTCGATGATCGTGGCCCCGGGGATCACCTCTCGGGGACGGCTCCCAGCGTCTGGAGCAGGTCGCCGACCGGCTGGATCTTCTCGTAGAGCAGCAGGACGGGCTCGCCCGGCCCCGCCAGCGCCAGCGCGTAGGTCAGCGCGCCCTTGAGGTCGCCCGCGGGCTGCCAGCGGACGTCCGCCCGGCCCTCGGCCAGGCCCTCCTCGATCAGCCGGGTCATCTCGCCCGGACGCCGCCCGCGCAGGTCCTCGTCCTCGTAGACGACGACGCGGCCGAACGCCGCGGCGACCTCCCGCGCGGTCTCGACCACCAGCTCGTCGCCCCGGTCGCCGGGCAGCGTCACCGCCGCGACGCCGTGCGGCCCCCACTGCCGCGCGATCAGCTCGCCGATCGCGGCGACGGCCGCCGGGTTGTGGGCGTAGTCGACCACCACGGGGTTGTCGCCGATGCGGTACACGCAGCCGCGTCCCGGGTTGAGGTCGTGCGGGTCGAACGAGGCCAGGGCCCGCGCCAGCACCCCGGCCGGGACGTCCAGCGCCCGGCACGCCGCGCAGGCGGCCAGGGCGTTAGCGATCACGTGCCCGGCCCGTCCGCCGAACGAGCCCGCGACCTCGGCCGCGGGAACCAGCGGGACGCGGCCGCGATCGCCGGTGCCCTCGGTCAGCCAGCCGTTCTCCACGAAGTAGGCGGTGCCGCCCCGCGCCAGGTGGCGGGCGATGACGGGCCCGTCGGGCGAGAGCCCGAAATAGGTCAGCTCGGGATCGCCGTCCAGGACGCCCTCGCGGTCGGCGAGTCCCGCCGCGTTGGGGTCGTCGGCGCCCAGCACCAGCCGTCCGCCGGGCCTGATCTCCTCGGCGACCAGCGCCTTGGCCTCGATGAGGTGCTCCAGCGACACCATCTCCCCGGGGCCGAGGTGGTCGCGGGTGATGTTGGTGACGACGGCGACGTCGGCGCGGTCGTAGCCGAGACCGCGCCGGACGATGCCGCCCCGCGCCGTCTCCAGCACCGCCGCCTCGACCGTCGGGTCGCCGAGCACCATCTCGGCCGAGCGCGGGCCGGACGCGTCCGCCCGGAGGGTCAGACGGCCGTCCAGATAGACGCCGTCAGTGCTGGTCATGCCGGTGCGGGTGTCGTTCTCGCGCAGCGCGTGCGCGATCATCCGGACCGTCGTGGTCTTGCCGTTGGTGCCGGTGACCGACACGATCGGCACCCGCGACGGCGTCCCCGGCGGGTAGAGCACGTCGATGATGTTCCCGGCCACGTCGCGCTTGGGGCCCTCGTAGGGCGCCAGGTGCATCCGCAACCCGGGGGCCGCGTTGACCTCCAGGATCCCGGCCGCGCCGCGCTCGGCGGGCGGCGGCGCCGCGATGTCGGGCAGCCGCAGGTCCAGGCCGCAGACGTCCATGCCGATGGTGGCCGCCGCGCGGACGCACAGCGAGGCCACGCTCGGGTGGACGGCGTCGGTGACGTCCCGGCTGGTGCCCCCGGTGGAGAGGTTGGCGTTGCGCCGCAGCCACACGACCTGGCCCTCGGCCGGGACCGTGGCGGGCCCCTGCCCCTGGCGCGCCAGCCGTTCCAGCTCGGACGGGCCGAGCTGGAGCCGGGTGAGCGGCCGGTCGTGCCCGACGCCCCGCGCCGGGTCGGCGTTGACCCGCTCGACCAGCTCGGCGACCGTCGCCAGGCCGTCGCCGACGACGTGCGCGGCGGTCAGCTCGGAGGCCGCGACCATCCGGCCGCCGACCACGAGCACCCGGTAGTCGTTGCCGGGGATGTAGGTCTCGACGAGCACGTCCCCGCCGTTGTCCCCGGACGCCGCCAGGAACGCCGCGGCGACGTCGGGCGGGTCGGACAGCTCGATGTGGACGCCCTGCCCGTGGTGTCCCGCCAGCGGCTTGACCACCACGGGGCCGCCGAGGTCGCGCAGCGCCTCCAGCGCCTCGGGCACGCTGGTCACCAGCCGTCCGTCGGGGATCGGCAGGCCCGCCTCCGACAGCAGCCGGTGCGCCAGCCGCTTGTCGGCCGCGATCTCCATCCCGATCGCCGAGGTGGCGTCGGTCATCGCGGCCCAGACCGAGCGGCGGTGCCGTCCCTGGCCCAGGTGCAGCAGGTTCAGGTCGCCGACCCGCTTGACCGGGATGTCGCGCTCGCGCGCCGCGCGGGCGAGCGCGGCCGTGCTGACGCCCAGCCGCGTCCCCTCGTACTCGGCGGCGATCTCGTCGAGCTCGGGCCGCAACGCGGGCGCGCCCCCGCGCAGCAGCGTCGTCACGGTCCGCACGGCCAGGCCGAGCAGCCGTTCGACGACCGGGCTGCACGCGGGCTCGTCGCGCGGGCACTCCAGGATCAGGTCGTAGCGTCCCGGCGCCCCGGCCCGCGTGGTGCGGCCGAAGTAGGCGTCCCGGCCGATCATCCCCGACAGCTCCAGCGTCAGGTGCTCGGTGACGTGGCCGAAGAACGTTCCCCGGGCCATCGCGTCCAGGAGCCCGCCGGGCCGTCCCGCCGAGCAGTGGTGGGTCGCCAGGCCGGGGACGGTCTCGACCAGCCGCTCGGCGAAACCGGGATGGTCGGTCGTCTCGCGCTCGGTCAGCGGGCCCAGCTCCAGCCGGGCGATCGCCACGGGCCGCGACGACAGATAGACGTTGGGCGCGCCGAGGCGCCTCACATGTTCCAGACGCACCGTCAGTCCACCTCTCCGCGCATCCGGCCGATCGCCGGCTTGCGTTCGGTCATCTCGAACCAGCAACCACCGGGGAGAAGGTGCAGGTACACGTCGAACAGGGCCATCGGCTCGTCGTCCTCGGCCGCGTAGGCGACCGTGGACTTGTGGGCGTCCACCACGGTGACCACGCCGGTGCCGACGACGTCGAGCCGGTCGCCGTCCACGACAACGGCGGTGTCCTCGTCGATGCCCAGGCCCAGCAGCCTTATATCGAGCGAGATCCCGCTGAGCAGGCGGGGAAGCCGCCCGCGCTCGTTGAAGTGCATGTCGATGAGCACGTTGTCGAGCAGGCCCAGGCCGGGCCCGATGCGGACCGTGGACGCCGCCACCTCGTGGCCCTGGCCGCCCAGGATCATCCAGTGGCCCATCGCGGTCGCGCCGGCGCTCGTCCCGGCCACCACCAGCCCGTCCTCGGCCAGCCGCCGCAGCAGCAGGTCGTTGGTCTTGGAGCCGACGAGCGTCCTGATGCGCGACTGGTCGCCGCCGCTGAACAGGATGCCGGTGGCCGACTCCAGGGCGTCCAGCGTGGCCGGGTCGTCGGACGCGGCGCGCCCGAGCAGCCTCAGCTCGCGGACCGCGGCGACGCCGAGACGGCCGAACACCGCGGTGTACTCGGCGCTGACCTCCTCGGGGATCTCCGTGGCGGTCGTGACCACCACGATCCGCGCGTCCTCGTTGCCGGACAGCTCGACGAAGGTCTCCAGCGGGCCCGAACCGCATGTCCGGTTCTCGGCCCCTCCAATGATCAGCAACCGGCCCTTACGGCCGGTACCCCCGGTTTTGTCTGTCACATGGGCTGCTTACCCTTGAATGCGTACGGTAGTCATTTGACCCCGGAGGGCATTCATGGGCGAATCGGACCTGCGGGACGCGGTACGGGCGGGCCTGCCCCGGTATCGGTCGCGGCTGGCCGAGCTGGTGGCGGTCGATTCGGGCAGCGCCGACACCGACGGCGTGAACCTGGTCGCCGGGCTCGTGGCCGGGTACGCCCGCGAGGCCGGTTTCGCGTCCGAGACCCTCCCGCTGGCCGACGGGCGCTCGGGTCTGGTCGTCCGGCGGCGCGGCGGCGGGCAGGTGAAGATCGTCCTGTCGGCCCACATGGACACCGTCTTCCCTGTGGGCACGGCGTGCGAGCGGCCGTTCCGGGTGGACGGCGACCGCGCCCGGGGGCCGGGCGTGTGCGACGACAAGGGCGGGCTCCTGGCCGGGCTCGCGGCCATGGAGGCGCTGGTCCGGGCCGGGCGCGAGCGCTACGGAGAGGTCGCCCTGGTGTGCTCGCCCGACGAGGAGATCGGCTCCCCGCTGGGCCGCGCGGTCCTCGAACGCGAGGTGCGTGACGCCGCCGCCGCGCTCTGCCTCGAATGCGCCCGCGAGAACGGCGACCTGGTCTCCTCACGCAAGGGCGTCACCGAGATCGAGGTCCTGCTGGCCGGACGCGCCGCGCACGCGGGCATCGAACCCGAGAAGGGCGCCAGCGCGGCGCTCGCCGCCGCCCGCCTCACCCTCGCGTTCCAGGCCCTCAACGGCACCGGGTCGGGCGCCACGGTCAACGTCGGGGTGCTGAGCGCGGGCATCGCGGCCAACGTCGTCCCGGCGTCCGCCCGCCTGGCCGTCGACGTGCGGGGCGAGCGCGCCGGGGCCTTCCGCGCCACGGCCGACGCGATCGCCCGCCTGGCCGACGAGCACGGCGTCCCCGGGGTGACGGCCACGGTGACCGAGCACGCCCCCATGCCTCCGTGGGAGAAGGGCCCGGCCACCGCCGCCCTGGTCGCGCTCGCCGAGCGCGCGGGCCGCGCGGCCGGCGTCCCCGTCCGCGACGCCGCCACCGGCGGGGGCGCGGACGCCAACCTGATCGCCGCGACGGGCGTCCCGGTGCTCGACGGCCTCGGCCCGGTCGGCGGCGCCGACCACACCCCGGACGAATGGCTCGACCTCGCCTCGGTCCCGTCCCGCGTCGAGTTCCTGGCCCGCCTCATCGACCTCGTCGCGGCCTGACGACTTGTCTCACATGTCGGTGACAATGAAGTCTGCCGGTAATTGGTATGACGTGCCCGGTCTGTCGGGAATGATGAGGGAGTGATGATCCTGAGGCTCCGTGAACTGACGCGCACCGCGGGGACGGCACGGCCGTGAGCGACATCCCGCGCCGCGCCGTCACCCGCACCGCCAAGCTGGCGTCCCTGCCCATCGGCTTCGCCGGACGGCGGGCGATCGGCCTGGGCAAGCGCACGCTGGGACGTCCCGCCGAGACGGTGGCGCTGGAGGTCCAGCGGCGCACCGCCGAGCAGCTGTTCCGGGTGCTGGGCGAGCTCAAGGGCGGCGCGATGAAGGTCGGCCAGCTGCTGTCGATCTTCGAGGCGGGTCTGCCCGAGGAGCTCGCGGGGCCGTTCCGCGCCAGCCTGACCAAGCTCCAGGAGTCGGCGCCCCCGATGCCCGCCGCCACCACGCACCGCGTGCTGGCCGAGGGGCTTGGCGACGACTGGCGCGAGATGTTCGCCGAGTTCGACGACGCCCCGGCCGCCGCGGCGTCCATCGGCCAGGTGCACCGCGCGGTCTGGCACGACGGGCGCGACGTCGCGGTCAAGGTGCAGTACCCGGGCGCCGGGCAGGCGCTGATGAGCGACTTCAACCAGATCTCGCGGCTCAGCAGGCTGATCACGCCGCTGTTCCCCGGCGTGGAGGTCAAGCCGGTCGTCGCCGACCTCAAGCGGCGCCTGGAGAAGGAGCTCGACTACGTCGACGAGGCCCGTGCGCAGACCGCCTTCCACGACGCCTATGCCGGCGACCCCGACTTCCTGGTCCCCGCCGTGGTCGCGCAGTCGGGCAACGTCCTGGTCACCGAGTGGCTCGGCGGGACGCCCCTGGCGAAGGTCATCGCGGCCGGTACCCAGGAGGAGCGCGACCGCGCGGGCCTGCTGCTGTTCCGGTTCCTGCTGTCGGGCCCGGCCCGCTGCGAGATGATCCACATCGATCCGCACCCGGGCAACTTCCGGCTGCTGCCGGACGGCCGTCTGGGCGTCATGGACTTCGGCGGCGCCGCCCGCGTCCCGGCCGAGCTCCAGTGGTCGATCGGCCGGATGCTGCGCATCGGGACGCTGGGCGACGGCGACGAGATCGTCCGCGTCGCGCGCGAGGAGGGCTTCCTGGCCCCCGAGGGCGAGGTCGACCCCGAGCAGCTGGCCGCCATCGTCGCCCCGCACACCGAGCCGTTCGCCGAGGAGCGCTTCCGCTATAGCCGCGAATGGCTGCGCGAGCAGACCGCGCGGGGCGTCGGCCTGGCCACCGACATGCGCTCCAGCGGGCTGGCCCGCCAGCTCCGGCTCCCGCCGCAGTACCTGGCGGTGTCGCGGGCGATGGCCGGATGCGGGGGAGTGCTGTGCCAGCTGGGGGCCGAGGGCGCCTTCCGGGCCGAGGCCGAGCGCTGGCTGCCCGGCTTCGCCGACGGCGACGGCCCCGACGAGGAGGCCGAGGCGACGGCGTGACCGCTAGCCCAGCGCCTTGGCCTCTTCCTCCTCGACCTGGCGGTTCCAGTCGCGCTTGGACGACTGCCAGCCGTCCTCGTCGCGGCCGGTGCGCCAGTAGCCCGAGATCGACAGCCGCTCCAGCGGGATGCCGCGCTCGACCCGCAGGTGGCGGCGCAGCTCCTTGACGAAGCCCGCCTCGCCGTGGACGAACGCGTGCACCTCGCCCTCGGGGAACTCCAAACCCTTGACCGCGCCGACCAGCTTCTGGCCGACCGGTGACGCCCCCCGGTGCAGCCACACGATCTCGGCGTCGCCGGGGGTCTTGAGGTCCTGCTCCTCCTCGGGGCCCTCGACCTCGACGAAGACGCGCGTGGGCGCGCCCTCGGGGATGCGCTCCAGCGAGGCGGCGATCGCGGGCAGGGCGCTCTCGTCACCGGCCAGCAGGTGCCAGGCTGCGTCCTCGCGGGGCGCGTAGGCGCCGCCCGGTCCGACGAAGAGGAGTGGATCGCCCGGCTTCGCGGCGGCGGCCCACGGCCCCGCCAGGCCCTCGTCGCCGTGGTAGACGAAGTCGAGGGTCAGCTCGACCAGGTCGGGGTCCCAGGCGCGCACCGTGTAGGTGCGGGTCGTCGGCCAGTCCTCGCGCGGCAGCTCCGCGCGGGCCTGCTCCAGGTCGAGCGGCTCGGGATAGTCCACGCCGGGTTTGAAGAAGAGCAGCTTGACGTAGTGGTCGGTCCATTCGCCCGCGCCGAATCCCGCCAGCTCGTCCCCGCCGACGACCACCCGGATCATGTGCGGGGTGAGCCGTTCGGTCCGCAGGACCTTGGCCCTGTTCAGCTTCCGTCCCTTGCGCGGCTTCTCGTCCGCCATGGCGTGCCTCCCGATTCCCCGTTAGTTAGGTAAGCCTAACTTACCTTGAGGATCGGGAGGCCCGCCGGATCTTTCGTGATCAGCGCTGCCGGGACGGACGGGTGCGCGCCACCTCGGCCGCCAGCGCCTCGAACGCGGCCTCGGTCTCGTTGTCGCCCGCGAGCGCCGCCAGCTGGTTCTTGGCGATCACCACGCCGTGCTTGGGCGAGACGTAGATCTTCTGACCGCCCAGGCCCTCGGCGGCGTAAGAGCCGTCGTTGCCCCAGATCCACCAGTGCAGACCGTAGCCCGGGTAGGTCGTGGACGACGGCCGGGTCGACTCCTTGACCCACGGGCCCGGGACGACCTGCCGCCCGGCGGCGGTGCCGTCGCGCAGGAACAGCAGTCCGAACCGCGCGAAGTCGCGGCTGGTGGCGTAGTAGCAGCAGTAGGCCATGCTGTTGCCGTTGGAGTCGTTGCCCAGGTGGGCGCTGGACTCCATTCCGGCGGGCTTCCAGAGCTTCTTCTCGACGTACTCGTGGTACGGCGTCCCGGTGGCGCGGGCGATGACCCAGCCCAGGACGAAGGAGTTCATGGAGGTGTAGTTGAACCGGCTGCCCGGCTCCCAGCCGCGCACGCGCGCCGCCGCCAGCTTCGGCAGCGGGTAGCCCAGGCTGGCCGCGACGTGGACGGGGGGAACGTCGGTGACCTCGTTCCACGTCACGCCCGACGACATCCGCAGCACGTTCAGCAGCGAGACGCCGTCGTAGCCCGAGCCGCGCAGCTCGGGCAGGTACTTGGTGACCGGGTCGTCGATGGAGTCGATGTGGCCCTCGTCCAGCGCGATGCCGAAGGCGGCCGAGGTGAACGACTTGGCGACCGACCACGACTGGAAGCGGGTGTCGCGGGTGGCGAACGAGTACCGCTCCATGACGATGTCCTGGCCGTCCAGCACGACGAAGCCCTGCGTGCCGGTGCGGGCCAGGTAGCTGTCGAGGGTGTGCTGCTTGCCTTCGTAGGTGTAGGTGACCGAGAGCTGGCGCGGGTTCACGCGCAGGGGGAGTGGCGTGCCGGACGGCTGGAGGACGTCGAACGCCGGGTTGGGCGCCTGCTGGAGCGTGGTCGCCGTGGGGGCGGGCGGACGGGGTGCCGCCTCCGCGGGGAGGGCTCCGGACAATGCGGTGACCGCGGTGAGCGTGGCGCCCGCCACCATGAGTCTGCTGTGCATCGAGCCTCCGGGGGGTGGTGTCGGGGTGGTGTCGGAGTGAGTCACACGCTGCACAGATCGTCCACGCCCGGCCGCTCCGAGTAAATGTGCGGACGCAACAGTTGTGAAACGATTGATTGTCCACTTCTCGCTAAAGACCGTCGGCGCCAGGGGTTGACCCGAGATCATCCAGATACTTACCTTCGCGGAAGTTGTGTCTCACGTCACAACGCTCCACGAGGAGGTAGGGCATTGGCTGAACGGCTGAGATTCTCCCCACTGGCCAAGGAGATGTCCGCGGAGTTCGCGGGGACGATGATCCTGATCCTCTTCGGCGTGGGCGTGGTCGCCCAGGTCGCGGCCGGGGGGATCGGCGACCACGACAGCATCGCCTGGGCCTGGGGGATCGGTGTCACGCTCGGCGTCTACGTGTCCGCGCGGATCAGCGGCGGGCATCTCAACCCGGCGGTGACGATCGCACTGGCCGTCTTCAAGCGCCTGTCGTGGAGCAAGGTCGGGCCCTACATCCTGGCGCAGACGACCGGAGCGTTCGTCGCGGCGCTGATCGTCCGGTGGAACTACACCGAGGTGCTGGCCAAGGCCGATCCCGGCCACACGATCAAGACCCAGGGCGTCTTCACGACGCTGCCGGGCAACGGCACGCTCCCGGTCAGCATGTGGGGCGGGCTGCGCGACCAGATCATCGGCACCGCGATCCTGCTGTTCATCGTCATGGCGCTCACCGACGCGCGCAACCAGGCGCCGCTGGCCAACCTCACCCCGGTGGTCATCGGCCTGCTGGTCGTGGCGATCGGCATGGCGTGGGGCACCGACGCGGGCTACGCGATCAACCCGGCCCGCGACTTCGGGCCCCGGCTCGCCCAGTTCCTGACGGGGTATGACGGGGCATGGCGAGATCAGTACGGCGACCTGTACTTCTGGGTGCCGATCGTCGGCCCGATCATCG
Organism: Spirillospora sp. CA-294931; assembly: GCF_050946795.1. Taxonomy (GTDB): domain Bacteria; phylum Actinomycetota; class Actinomycetes; order Streptosporangiales; family Streptosporangiaceae; genus Spirillospora. The sequence goes on along the minus strand of NZ_CP192006.1, from coordinate 4,909,382 downwards.
GCGGGGTGGTCGGCGCCGGGCTGTACCTGTTCCTCATCGGGCGCAACCTGCCGCCGGAGGAGGAGCCCGAGGTCGCCGCGGCCGAGCGGGAGCCCAAGTACGACCCCTCGGCCTGACCCGCCGTTCGCCAGTCCCGAAACAGAAGGAGAGAGCCGGATGGCCGACTACGTCGGGGCGCTTGACCAGGGGACGACGAGTACCCGGTTCATGATCTTCGATCACGGCGGGAACGAGATCGCCCGCCACCAGCTGGAGCACGAGCAGATCCTGCCGCGCGCGGGGTGGGTGGAGCACAACCCCACCGAGATCTGGGAGCGCACCCGCGCCGTCATCCAGTCGACGCTGCACAAGGCGAACCTGCGCCACTCCGACCTGGCCGCGCTGGGCATCACCAACCAGCGCGAGACCACCGTGGTCTGGAACCGCCGCACGGGACGCCCGTACTACAACGCGATCGTCTGGCAGGACACCCGCACCGACCGGATCGCCTCGGCGCTGGAGCGCGACGGGCGCGGCGAGACGATCCGGCACCGGGCCGGGCTGCCGCCCGCCACCTACTTCTCCGGCGGCAAGATCCAGTGGATCCTGGAGAACGTCGACGGGGTCCGCGAGGACGCCGAGCGCGGCGAGGCCGTCTTCGGCAACATCGACACCTGGGTCCTGTGGAACCTCACCGGCGGGGTGGACGGGGGCGTGCACGTCACCGACCCCACCAACGCCAGCCGGACGATGCTGATGGACCTGGAGACCCTGGAGTGGGACGACCAGCTCCTGTCGTTCTTCGGCATTCCCCGGTCCATGCTCCCGGAGATCAAGCCGTCGTCCGCGCCCGACCCCTACGGGGTGACGCGTGCCGACGGCCCGCTGGGCGGCGAGGTGCCCCTCACCGGAGATCTGGGCGACCAGCAGGCGGCGACGGTGGGGCAGGTGTGCTTCGCGCCCGGGGAGGCCAAGAACACCTACGGGACGGGCAACTTCCTGCTGCTCAACACCGGGACCGAACTCGTCCGCTCCAAGGCCGGGATGCTCACGACCGTCTGCTACCGCTTCGGTCAGGACGCCCCGGTCTACGCGCTGGAGGGCTCGATCGCGGTCACCGGCTCGGCGGTGCAGTGGCTGCGCGACCAGCTCGGCATCATCTCCGGCGCGTCGCAGAGCGAGGCGCTGGCGCGGCAGGTGGAGGACAACGGCGGGGTGTACTTCGTCCCGGCGTTCTCGGGGTTGTTCGCGCCGTACTGGCGCAGCGACGCGCGCGGGGCCATCGTCGGCCTGTCGCGCTTCAACACCAACGCCCACCTGGCCCGCGCCACCCTGGAATCGATCTGCTACCAGTCCCGCGACGTGGTCGAGGCGATGCGGGAGGACTCGGGCGTCTCGCTCGACGTGCTCAAGGTGGACGGCGGCGTCACCGCGAACGAGCTGTGCATGCAGCTCCAGGCGGACATCCTCGGCGTCCCGGTCTCGCGGCCCGTCGTGGCCGAGACCACCGCGCTGGGCGCCGCGTACGCGGCGGGTCTGGCGGTCGGGTTCTGGCAGAACACCGACGAGCTGCGCAGCAACTGGAACGAGGCCAAACGCTGGCAGCCCGAATGGGACGAGGACCAGCGCGAGAAGGGGTACGCGGGCTGGCGCAAGGCCGTGGAGCGCACCTTCGGCTGGGTGGACGTGGACGGCGACGACTGACCGGACGAAGATGATCTAGAGTCGCATACCGTTCATTTCCCCCACCGAGAGGACTCCTATGTACCGACGTTTCGCCGGAGCAGCCCTGGCCGTCGCGGCGGGCGGCGCGCTGCTGACCGCCACGGGCGGGGCCGCCCAGGCCGCCGCGCCCTCGGCCCCCGCGCAGGAGCGGGGCAGGCAGGCGCCGGACTTCACGGGCATCGTGGCGCTCAGCAACTGCTCGGGCTCGCTGGTGCGCGGCCCGCGCACCAGCACCCGCGACAAGGCGCTGGTGCTCACCAACGGGCACTGCCTGGAGACCGGCATGCCCAAGCCCGGCCAGGTGATCGTCGACCAGAAGTCCACCCGCGCCTTCAAGCTGCTCGACCGCAAGGGCACCTCGGTGCTCGGCGAGCTGAAGGCCGCCAAGGTCGCCTACTCGACGATGACCGACACCGACGCCACCGTGTACCAGCTCGACACGACCTATGGCGAGATCAAGGCGAAGTACGGCATCAGCGCCCTGAAGCTGGCCGTGTCCCACCCGCGCGAGGGCAAGGACATCAGCATCGTCTCGGGGTACTGGAAGCGGATCTACACCTGCAAGATCGACGGCTTCGCCCACCGCGTCCGCGAGGCGGGCTGGACCTGGAAGGACTCCATCCGCTACACCCCGGCGTGCGACACGATCGGCGGGACCTCCGGCTCCCCGGTCGTCGACCACCAGACGGGCCAGGTCGTCGGCGTGCACAACACCGGGAACGACAACGGTGAGGAGTGCACGCTGAACAACCCGTGCGAGGTCGACGAGTCCGGGAAGATCACCGTCCGGAAGGGCATCAGCTACGGCCAGCAGACCTACCTGCTGGCCCGCTGCCTCGGCCGCGACAACGCGATCGTCCTGGACGCCAAGTGCGAGCTGCCCAGGCCCGCACGGTAGAAGGCACGGACAAACCGCCGCCGTCACCGAGGTGACGGCGGCGTTTTTGTTGGTTTTTGCCCGTCTTTCCGCAGGTGTTCTGATCTAGCATCGCGCTGCGGTCGGACGCGCCGTTCGGCGTGCCCTGACCGTTTCGGCCCCCACCGGCCGGCCCGCTCGCGTGTGCCGGCTCGCCCGAAAGGACCCGCCCCATGAAGACACGGTTCACCGGAGCCGCCCTCGCCGCCCTGGCGGCCGGCGCGCTCCTGACCGCGACCGGAAGCGCGGCCGAGGCCGCCGCGCCGCCCGTCCCGGTCAAGCAGCAGCAGGCCAAGGCGGTCGACTTCACCGCGATCGTCGCGCTCAGCAACTGCTCGGGCTCGCTGGTGCGCGGCCCCAAGTCGGCCGACACCGACCGGGCCCTGGTCATGACCAACGGCCACTGCCTGGAGAGCGGCATGCCCGGCCCCGGCCAGGTCATCGTCGACAAGGCGTCCTCGCGCACGTTCAAGCTGCTCAACAAGAGCGGGAGCTCGACGCTCGGCACGCTGCGCGCGACCCAGGTCGAGTACGGCACGATGACCGACACCGACGTGGCGATCTACAAGCTGGACACCACGTACGCGGCCATCCGCTCGCGGTATGCCACCGAGGCGCTCAAGCTGTCCACCGCCCACCCGACGGCGGGCAACGCCATCAGCGTGGTCTCGGGCTACTGGAAGCGGATCTACAACTGCAAGATCGACGGGTTCGTGTACCGCCTGCGCGAGGCCAACTGGACCTGGAAGGACTCCATTCGGTACACGCCCGAGTGCGACACGATCGGCGGCACGTCCGGCTCCCCGGTGATCGACCAGGCGTCCGGCCAGGTCGTGGGCGTCAACAACACCGGCAACAACGACGGTGAGCGCTGCACGCTGAACAACCCGTGCGAGGTCGACGAGGCCGGCAACGTCACGGTGCGCCACAACATCAACTACGGCCAGCAGACCTACCTGCTGGCCCAGTGCCTGGGCGCGGGCAACGACGTGGTGCTGGGCGGCACCTGCGCGCTGCCCCGTCCCCGGCGCTAGTCCGTCGCGGTCACCGGTTCCCGGTCGCGCTCCGCGCGCGGCCGGGAACCCCGGGCCATGAAGACCGCCATGACCGCCGCGGTCAGCGAGACCGCCGCCAGCGCCCAGCTGGTGCCCCACTCGGCGTGGCGGGTCGAGCCCTCGCCGTCCCGCGAGAGCGTCAGGAAGAGCGAGCCGATGGTCGCGATGCCGAGCACCTGGCCGATCTGCATCACGGTGAGCATCAGCCCGCTGCCGTCGGCGGTGTCCTCGGCCGGGACGTGGGTCAGCACCACGGTCAGCACGACCGACATCACTCCGAGGCCCATGCCCACGACGACGGTCGCGGCGAAGTAGAGCGGGCCGCCGCCCGCGAAGGGGCCGACCAGCAGGTAGCCCACCGCCGCGACGGTGTAGCCGATGGGGACCAGCCAGGCGTGCCGGTGCGCGGGCAGCCGCTGCCAGCGCAGGCTCACCAGGGCGAAGCCCAGGATGCTCGGCATGAACGCCAGCCCGGACGCCAGCGGCCCGAACCCCAGGTCGCCCTGGAGGTGCAGGGTCGTGGTGAACAGGAAGGCGCCCCAGGTCCCCGGGCCCAGCGTGGCGGTCACCAGGGCCGGGGGCAGGCCGGGGGAGCGCAGGATGCGCCCCGAGACCAGCGGACGCCCGCCCCGGCGCGACACCGCCCGCTCGACCAGCACGAACACCGGCAGCAGCGCGAGCCCGACCGCCAGGGACGTCCAGCCCCACGCGGGCCAGCCCAGCTCGTGCCCGAGGATCAGCGGGACGACGACCAGGACCGTCGCCGGGGTCAGCACCAGCAGGCCCGGCAGATCGAGCCCGGTACGTCGGCGCGGCTCGGCGGCGGGCAGGACCCGAGGCGCGATCGCCAGCAGCGCCAGCCCGATCGGCACGTTGACCAGGAACACCGAACGCCAGCCGAGGACGTCGGCGCTCAGCAGCAGCCCGCCCGCGATCTGCCCGGCGACCACGCCGCAGGAGATGACGGCCGAGTACGTCCCGAACGCCCGCGCCCGCGCGGCCCCGGTGAAGTTCAGCTGGATCAGGCTCATGACCTGGGGGCTCATCAGAGCGGCGCCCGTCCCCTGGAGGAACCGGAAGGCGATGAGCCACCCGGTTCCGGGCGCCAGGCCGCACGCCAGCGAGGCGGCCGTGAACAGGGAGAGCCCCACCAGGAACATCCGGCGGTGCCCGAAGAGGTCGCCCAGACGCGCCCCGGTGATCAGCAGGACGGCGTAGGCGATGATGTACCCGGCGACGACCAGCTGGAGCTCGGCACCGCTGGCGTTCAGGTCGGCCCGCAGGGTCGGCAGCGCCACGTTGACGATGTTGATGTCCAGCACGGCGGTGAACTGCCCGATCAGGACCACCGCCAGGATCAGCCCGCCGGAGGGACCGCGCCGCTCTCGCTCGGGAACACACGTCTTCCGGCCGGTCGTCTGGTGCGTCATGGGTAAAATGATCAAGGAGATTGCGTACTGGTAGTGAGAGCCTGCTGATACTGGTACCGGCAACACCAGGCAAGGAGGTGCCGCGTGGCCACGACCGCGAGGGCGGGGGCGGAACGCCGCACGGAGCTGGCCGCGTTCCTGCGCAGCCGCCGCGAGCGGATCACCCCCGAGGACGTGGGGCTGCCTCCCGGCCCCCGCCGCCGCACCCCGGGGCTGCGCCGCGAGGAGGTCGCGCAGCTCGCCGGGGTCGGGGTGACCTGGTACACCTGGCTCGAGCAGGGCCGTCCGATCAACGCCAGCGGCCAGGTGCTCGACGCCGTGGCGCGCACGCTCATGCTCGACCCGGTCGAGCGCGAGCACCTGTACCTGCTGGCCGAGGTGCCCGTGGCCGCCGCCGAGTCCACCGACCGGCTCGCCCCCGACCTCCAGGAGATCCTGGACGGCCTCGACCCGCTCCCGGCGGCGGTGGTCAGCCACCGCTCCGACCTGCTGGCCTGGAACCGCACCTTCGCCGCGATTTTCCCCGGCGTGGCCTACGCGCCGCCCGCCGAGCGCAACCTCACCTGGCTGATCTTCACGCTGCCGCCCTGCTGCAACCCGATCGCCGACATGGCGAAGGAGGCGCCGGTGCACGTGGCCACCCTGCGTTACCGCTACAGCCGCCACCTGAACGAGCCGGGCTGGAAGGACCTGGTCCGCCGGGTCAACGAGGCCAGCCCCGAGTTCGCCCGGCTCTGGGCCAAACGCGACGTCGCGCAGCCGACCGCCCAGCGCAAGGTGTTCCGGCACCCGGCCGTGGGCGAGATGTCGACCCGGCTCACCATCATGGAACTGGCCTCGCCCCGCCACTCCCGCGTGATCGTCTACACCCCCACCGACCAGCGCGCCCGTGACCGGATCGCGCGGCTCCTGGCCGACCCCGTCCTCGCGCGCGCCGACCACGAGCATTGATACGCGCTTGCCACGGGAGGGCGCTTCGGCCATCATCGGGCCCATGATCTACAGGAAGGGCGGTCACGGCCCGGGCCGTTGAGCCCCGCCGCCGCGCTTCTCGCGCATGTCGAACAGCTCGCCCACCCGCGCCGCATGCGGGAGCTGGCCCTGTTCGCCCGTGGGATCGCCGGTACACCCGAACTGCACGACCTTCTCGCCGATCTGGCCGCGCGCGGCCCCTACGAGCGCCGCGTCGCCCTGCACATGGCCATGGCCGTCCGCGACCTCGACCACGTGGCCCGCGCCCTGGCCGGTCCCGACCTGGATCTCCGCCGCGCCGCGCTGCGCGCCGTGCGGACGCTCCCCGTCCCGGACGACGACGCGGCCCGGGTCCTGGACGACGCCCCCGAAGTGCTTCGCCGGGCCTTCTACCGGACGCTCCTGCACGCCCGCAGGCACGCGCTGGCCGACCGGCTGCTGCCCGAGGTCCGCGAACGCTGGGGCGAACGCGAAGCCGCCGCGCTCCTGCCCGCCTGCGGTCCCGCCACGGTGGCGCGGTCGCTGGACGGCCTCGTCCACGCCGTCCCCTCCTGGCGGGCGATCGGCAAGCACCATCCGGGCCCGCTCCTGGACCTGGCGGAGCGGCGATGGATGGCCGTCCGGCATTGGACGCACGCCGCGCACGCCGACCCCGCACGCGTGCTCGCGCTCCTGGAGCGACGTGGGCTGGGACCGCGCGCCCAGCTGATCCCTGAGGCGTTCTTCGCGCTTCTCGCCCGAACGGATCCCGGCCGCACGGGACGGCTGCTGCTCGGTGATCGGAGGGGGCGGCGGCGGAGGCCCGGCAAGACGCTGCGGCGCTATCTCCGCTCCTGCCCCGACTCCGAGCTGCTGCGGGTCGTCCCGTCCCATGAGCACACCTTGGCGTGTTTGCTGGCGTCCCTGCCCGCGGGCAGGCGCGGGTGGATCTTCCGCGCGGCCGTGGAGCGCCGGGGCGGCCCGTTCCCGGGGCTCGGCGCGCTGCGCCTCCTCGACCTCCTGCCGCCCGCCGACGCGGCGGCCGAGGCGCGGCGGATGCTCGACTGGCACGGCTCGGTCTGGCACTCGGCCCGCGCGCGCCTGGACGACCCGGCCCTGCCATTGCGGATGACCGCGTACCTGCCCTACGACGAGGCGTCCGGCCCGCTCGCCGAGGCGGCGACCGACGGCGACCCGAGGCGCCGGGGCCCGGCCCGGACGCTCCTGGTCGAGTGCGCCGCCCGCACCGGCGACCCGGTCACCTTGACGGAGTGCGTCGGCGGCCTCGCCCCTCGGCTGCTGAACGAACGCGATCCGCTGCGCGGCGTGCTGCCCGAGGCCCTGGCTCGGGTGCGGCCGCACCTGCTGACGGGTGAACTCGTGCCCGACCTGCGGCGGCTCTCGGCCACCGCGATCGAGGCGAAGGACTCCTCGGCGGCCACCCGCCGCGCGTTCGGCGACCTGGCGGCCCGGGTGCTGAGGCATCTGGACGACCCCGCGCTGGTCTCGTGGGCGCTGGAGACCTGCGGCGCGGTCATCGCCCGTGACGGCGCCCGCGGGCGCCTCGACCTGATCCTGCGGCGCGGCCAGGAGCACGACCTGCTCGACGTGCTCCGCCCGCATCTCGACGCCGCACGCGAACGCGGTGACCTCACCCCGGCGATCTCGCTGGCGCGCGCCCTGCGGCGCAGGGCCTTCGGCATCGCCGAGCTCCAGGACGACCTCCGGACCGCCGCACCCGGCGATCGGGAGGCGGCCGCGCTCTGGCTGGCGGCCGGGGAGAGCGGCGGGTGCTCGAGCTGCTGGAGGCGGCGCCGTCGACGATCACCCTGCCGCGGGTGTGGAACGTCGTGGCCTCCCGCCGCACCGACCTCCTCCTGCCCTCCCTCGGGACCGAGGTCCCCGTCGTGGCCGGAGAGGAGCGGCGGTGGACACCGGCGCAGCGCGCGACGGTGCGCGCGCTGCTGGAGGAGGCGGCCGCCGACGCGTCCCGGACCTTCGACGAGCGGGACCGGGCGGCGCGGTCGCTGGCGGCGATGGCGCGGGCCGACGATCCGGCCACCGCCGCCCAGGCGCTCCTCGACCGGGCCGACGACCCGGCGGCGCGGGCGGCGCTGACCCGGTGCTGCCGGGCGATGCCGCCGTCCCGGCTCGGCCCGTTGCTCGACGCCGCGCTCACCGGTCCCGGGCACCGGGTCGGGGTGCGCAAGCTCGCCGCGCGGCAGCTCGAACGGCGCCGTCCGGCCGGGGCGGCCGACATCCTGCTGCGCGCCTGGGACGATCCGGGCCTGCACCGCGCCGTCCGGGCGGCGGTGGGCGGCGCCCTGCTCCAGATGCCCGAGGATCCGCGCTGCCTGGCGGCCCTGGACACGGCGTCAGGACGCCATGCGAGCGAGCCGCTGGCGCGCACGCTCCTGCGGGCCAAGCCGTCGGGCTACGCGCCGGACGACCGTCCCCGCGTCGCCGGGCTCATCCGGAACCTGCTCGTCGCGGCCGACGACCCCGGGGTGCGGTTCCGCGCGTCCAGGGCGTTCGCGGTGTGGGCCGAGTGGTACGCGGGCGGCCACGACGAGATCATCGCCGCGGCGGGCGATCCGGACGACCCGGCGGGGGAGGAGGAGACCGAGGTGCTGGCGGCGCTCGTCCGGCAGGGCCTGGTCCGTGACCCCGCGATCGAGGTGCTGCGGCGGCTCCTGGACGCCCCGCCGGGCACGGGCCCGCACCGGCGGATCGACGCCCTCGTCGGCTCTCTGACCCCCGGACACGGCGCGCCCGCGTACAGGAAGGAGCTCGCGCGCCGGGCCGCCGGTCTCCTGGGGGCACATCCGCTGCACCTCCCGCGGGCGGTCCGGCTCTCCGTCGAGCTTCTCCCCTGGGACGAGGACGGCCTGGCCGAAGCGCTCCCGGCGCTGGCGGCCATGCTCCGGGACAGGCCGGTCCTGGCCGCCAAGCTGTTCAGGGGGCTGCCCCTCCGGTTCCGGACGGCGGGCCCCGAGGGGCTCCTTCCCGCCGCCCGGAGCCTGGCGGGCGGCGGGGACCCGGTCGCCGAGCTGCTGGCCCTCACGATCGTGCGGTTCGGCGGGCAGGAGACCCGGTGGGCGCCGCCCTGGGCGGGGCTCCGGGACGTGCTCCGCTCGTCCGGGCACATCGACGTCCGTCAACTGGCATGGGACGAGCTGTAGTCACCCGCGCCGCTGCGCGGTGTACTGGAGCCCCGCGAACCCGGCCACGACCATCGCCTGCAGGACGGCCCACACGCCGCCGACCACGCTCAGCGACAGCCAGCCGGTCACGACCGCGACCACGCTGAGCACGCTCCACACGAGGTTCGCCTCGATCACGGCGGTGACGGCCATCCGGCGCGGCCGGACGGAGACCGCCCACACGGCGGCGGCGTAGGCCAGCAGGAAGGCCCCGATGACGCGGCTGTGGGCGACGTCCAGGCCGAGCAGGTCCTCAAGCGGCCCGGCCAGGGCGACGTAGGCCAGGCCGTTGGCGCCGGTCACCACGGCGTCCAGCCGGAGGGCGAGGCGGAGCAGACGCTGTCCGTCGGCGAAAAGTCCGCTGAGGGGGCTGGTGGCGGTCATGATGGTTCCTTCCGAAGTGCCTCATCGACATGACCGACGGTATGAGCGTCCAGGTAGCGGAGGCGATTACCTCGGGCGTAACGTGCGTTCCCGTCGCTAGGAGGATTTCGTGGGTGTGCTGTACGACTATTTCCGGGCTCCGGACGGCGAGACCGCGCTGCGCCTGATGGACCGGGACGACATCGCGCCGCTGAGCTCGGCCGAGGGCGGGCTCGACACCGTGGAGGGCAACGGGGTCGAACCCGGCGTGGCCCTCAGCCAGGCGCTGGCGTTCGGTCTCGGCGTGCCCTGGAGCGTCGACCTGGTCGACATCGCGCTGGTGTGGCCCAAGACCCCCTACGACGAGGGGGGCGAGGAATGGGAGTCGGGTGTCACCGTCATGCGGTTCTCCGACGAGGCCCGCGACGGGTTCGCCCACCTGGCCGACGCGGCGTTGCCGGAGATCGCCGACCGGTGGGCGGGCATCGAGGAGTTCGGCGGGACGGCCGAACCGGCCCACCTTCTCGACTGGCTGACGAGCCTGGTGGGGCTCGCCCGCAGGGCCGAGAAGGCGGGGGACGGCTTGTTCTGCTGGTCCTGCCTGTGAGCTAGCCCGCGGCGCTGAACGCGGCGGCGTTCTCGGCGGCCCACTGGGCGAACGTCCGGGCGGGGCGGCCGGTGATCCGCTCCACCGTCGGTACGACCGTGTAGCCCTCTTCGGGGGTGTTGCCGAGGGCCTCGATGAGGAAGGCCGCGATCTCGTCCGGCATGCCGTGGGACTTCCACATGGCGCGGGCCTGGTCGGCGGTCAGTTCCACGAAGCGGATGTCGCGGCCGATCGCCTCGCTGAGCAGCTCGACCTTGCGGGTGACGGTGATGGCCTCCGGGCCGGTGATCGTGTAGGTCTGGCCGCCGTGGCCGCCCTCCATCAGGACGGTCGCCGCCACCGCGCCGATGTCGGCCTCGTGCACCAGCGCGCTGAGCTGGTGGCCGAAGGGCCAGCGGACCTCGTCCCCGGCGGCGACCGAGGCCGCCCACCACTGGCGGGTGTTGCGCATGAACTCGACCGGGTTGAGCCGGGTGACCTCCAGCTCGCTGGCGTCCAGGAGCTTCTCCAGCTCGCCGTCCTCGCGTCCGCCCAGGATCGTCACGCGCCGGACGCCGCTCGTGACGGCCAGTTCCACGATCTCGGGGCCGGTGGTGAGCGCCGCGTAGGCGTCGCCCGCGAAGTTGATCAGGTGGACGGCCGTCACGCCCGCGAAGGCCGGGGCGAGCCCGGACGGGTCGGTGAGGTCTCCCGCGACGACCTCGACGCCGTCGGGCAGGTCGGCCTTGGCCGGGTCGCGCGTCAGCGCCCGCACCGGGGCGCCCGCCTCGATCAGGGCCTGGACCACGTGGCGGCCGACGGTTCCGGTGGCTCCGGTGACCAGGATCGTCATGGTGTTCTCCTCGATGCAATACGTCTGAACGGAATGTTCTGTTCCGATAGTAGCAGAACGGAATGCTTCATTCCAAGTCTCTGGGGATCCCGGCGTGACCTTTGCGGGCGTGTGGGGGCAAGATGCTGGAGGACAGTTTGCGGACAGCATGCGGACAAGGAGGTCCCCAGTGGTCGCGTTGCGCAGCTATGTTTCCGGGTCTTGGCAGGCACCGGCGGATGACGGAGTGCCGTTGCCGGACGCGGTGACCGGCGAGGAGGTGGCGCGGATCTCCACGGCGGGGATCGACCGGGCCGCCGCGCTCGACCACGGCCGCCGCGTCGGCGGTCCGGCGCTGCGCGAGCTGACCTTCCACCAGCGCGCCGCGCTGCTGAAGGCGCTCGCCTCCGCGCTGCGCGAGCACCGCGAGGAGCTCTACGCGCTGTCGGCCCGCACCGGCGCCACGCTGAACGACTCCAGGGTCGACATCGACGGCGGCATCGGGACGCTCTTCGGCTACTCCAGCAAGGGGCGCAGGGAGCTGCCGAACTCCACCGTCCTGGCCGAGGGCGCGCTCGAACCCCTCAGCAAGGAGGGGACGTTCCTCGGCCAGCACGTCTGCACCCCGCTGCACGGTGTGGCGGTGCAGATCAACGCGTTCAACTTCCCCATGTGGGGTCCGCTGGAGAAGTTCGCCCCGGCCTTCATCGCGGGGATGCCCAGCCTGATCAAGCCCGCGAGCCAGACCGCGTACCTGACGGTCCGGCTGGTCGAGCTGATCGTGGAGTCGGGCATCCTGCCCGAGGGCTCGGTGCAGCTGCTCACGGGCGACGCGGGCGACCTGCTCGACCACCTGACCGAGCAGGACCTGGTGGCGTTCACCGGGTCGGCGTCCACGGCCCAGTTGCTGCGCACCCACCCCACGATCGTGGGCCGCTCGGTCCGCTTCAACGCCGAGGCGGACTCGCTGAACGTGTCGGTCCTGGGCCCGGACGCCGCGTCCGGCACCCCGGAGTTCGACCTGTTCGTCAAGCAGCTGGTCGCCGAGATGACCTCCAAGGCCGGGCAGAAGTGCACGGCGATCCGCCGCGCGCTGGTGCCCGAGGCGCTGGCCGACGACGTCACCGAGGCCGTGCGCGAGCGGCTCGGCCGGATCGTGGTGGGCAACCCCGCCAACGCCGACGTGCGGATGGGCGCGCTGGCCAGCCTCGACCAGCGCGAGGAGGTCCGCCGCTCGCTCAAGGCGCTGCGCGACGCCGGGCGGGTGGTGTTCGGCGACCCCGACACCGTCGAGGCGGTCGACGCCGACCCCGAGCGCGGCGCGTTCATCTCCCCGGTGCTGCTGCGCGCGGACGACCCGTCCCGGGCCGAGCCGCACGAGGTGGAGGCGTTCGGGCCGGTCAGCACGCTGATGCCGTACCGGGACGCCGCGCACGCGGTCGAGCTGGCGGCCCGGGGCCGGGGGAGCCTGGCCGGGTCGGTGGTGACCGCCGACGACGGGTTCGCCCGCGAGGTCGTCCTCGGCATGGCGCCCTGGCACGGGCGCGTGCTGGTCCTGAACGCGGGCAACGCCAAGGAGTCGACCGGGCACGGATCGCCGCTGCCCGCGCTCGTCCACGGCGGTCCCGGCCGGGCCGGCGGCGGCGAGGAGCTGGGCGGTATCCGCGGCGTGCTGCACCACATGCAGCGCACGGCCGTCCAGGCGGGGCCCGACACGCTCGCGGCCATCACGGGCCAGTGGGTCACCGGCGCCCGGCGCTCGACCGGCGACGCGCACCCGTTCCGCAAGCACCTGGAAGACCTGCGCATCGGCGACACGGTCGTCGCGGGGCCGCGCACGGTGACGCTGGAGGACATCGAGCACTTCGCCGAGTTCACCGGCGACACCTTCTACGCCCACATGGACGAGGAGGCCGCCGCCGCCAACCCGTTCTTCGACGGCCGGGTCGCGCACGGCTACCTGGTCGTCTCGTTCGCGGCGGGGCTGTTCGTCTCGCCCGAGCCCGGCCCCGTCCTGGCCAACTACGGGCTGGAGAACCTGCGCTTCCTGACCCCGACCTACCCGGGCGACGAGCTGACGGTCACGCTGACCGCCAAGCAGATCATCCCCCGGGAGGGCGGCGACCACGGCGAGGTGCGCTGGGACACCGACGTCACCAACCAGGACGGCGCGTCGGTGGCCAAGTACGACGTGCTCACGCTGGTGGCCAAGCGGCCCACGGCCTGAGTCATGGGGTCGCGGCCTATACTCGTTCGGTAAAGCGAACGACGATCAGGTCGCGGCCCCCGGCCGGGCCGGAATGGGGCGGCCGATGGGCGAGTCGATCCGGGAGATGCTGGCCGCCAACCTCAGGCAGGCCAGGACCGACCGCGCGCTCTCGCTCTCGGAGCTGTCCCGCAGGTCGGGCATAGGAAAGGCCACGCTCTCGCAGCTGGAGGCGGGCGCGGGCAACCCCACGATCGAGACCGTGTTCAGCCTCTCGCGGGCGCTGGAGGTGCCGATCTCCGACCTGCTCGACCGGCCGCGCCCCTCGGGCCCGACCGTGGTGCGCGCCGCCGACGTCGAGGCGCTCAGCGGCGAGGGCATCGACCTGCGCCCGCTGCGCGGCATCGAGACCGGCGACTCGCTCGTCGAGGTCTACGACCAGCGGGTCAGGGGACGCCAGGACTCCCTCGGCCATGTCGGGACCGAGCACACGATCGTCCAGGCCGGGCGGCTCGGCGTCCGGGTGGCCGACCGCGAGGTCGAGCTCGGCCCCGGCGACTACATCGGCTTCGAGGCCGCGAACCCGCACTCCTATGTCGCGCTCGACGGGCCCGTCAGCTCGGTCCTGCTCCTGCATTACCGCGCCGACCAGCGCGTTCACTCCGGACCCACCTGCCTGAGCAAGGAGCATTGACACCGTCCACCGGCCGACCTAGAGTCACAACCGTTCGATATAGCGAACGGGAGGCATGGTGAACGGAACGCGGGTCGTGGTGCTCGGCGCCGGGATCGTCGGCGCCGCCTGCGCCCGCGAGCTGGCCCGCGAGGGGTTCGCCGTCACCGTACTCGACCGCGACCGCCCGGCCTCGGCCACCACTGCCCACGGCGAGGGCAACATCCTGGTCTCCGACAAGGGGCCCGGGCCGGAGCTGGAACTGGCCGGGCTCTCGCTCGAGCTCTGGCCCGGGATCGTCCCCGCCCACCCGGCCGCCGAATGGGACCCCAAGGGCGGCATCGTCGTCGCCGCCACCCCCGAAGGCGCCCGCGACCTGGAGAACTTCGCGGAGTCCCAGCGCCTGGCGGGCGTGGAGGCCGAGAGCCTGGACGCGGCGACCCTGGCCAACGCCGAACCCCACCTCACGCGGGACGTCGCCGCCGCCGTCCACTACCCCCAGGACGCCCAGGTGCAGCCCGTGGCGGCCGCCACCGCGCTGCTGTCCGACGCCCTGGCCGCCGGGGCCGTCCTCCGCACGGGCTGCGAGGTCCTGGGCGCCGCCACGCGCGGCTCGCGCCTCACCGGCGTCCGCACGTCCCTCGGCACGATCGAGGGCGACGTCGTCGTCAACGCGGCGGGCCCCTGGTCGGGCGAGGTCGCGGCCCGCCTCGGCGCGCCGCTGGACGTCCGTCCCCGGCGCGGCGAGGTCCTGGTGACCACGCCCCGGCCGCCCACGGTCTTCCACAAGGTCTACGACGCCGACTACGTCGGCGCGGTGGGCAGCGGCGACCAGGAGCTCCAGGCGTCGGCGGTGGTGGAGTCGACCCGGGCGGGAACCATCCTGCTCGGCTCGTCCCGGCGCCGCGTCGGCTTCGACGACCGCCTGCGTCCGGAGGTCCTGTCGGTCATCGCGCGCAAGGCCCTGCGGCTGTTCCCGTCCCTGGCGGGCGTCCCCGTCATGCGCGCTTACGGCGGCTTCCGCCCGTACGTCGCCGACCACCTCCCGGTCATCGGCCCCGACCCCCGGCTGGACGGCCTCTGGCACGCCACCGGCCACGAGGGCGCCGGAATCGGCCTGGCCCCGGGCACCGCCCGCGTCCTGGCCGACCTCCTGCTCGACCGCGCCCCCGCCCTGGACGCCGCTCCCTTCAGCCCCGCCCGTCCCGCCGTCCTCCCGGAAGGACAGAGCGCATGACCCCCAAACTCCTCCGCACGGGCACGCCTCTGACGATCACCGTCGACGGCGTCCCCGTCGAGGGCGTCGAGGGCCAGACCATCGCCGGTGTCCTGCTGTCCCACGGGCGCCAGACCTGGCGCACCGCCCCGTCAGGCGCCCGGCGCGGCGTTTTCTGCGGCATAGGCGTCTGCTTCGACTGCCTTCTGACCGTCAACGAGTCTCCCGACGTTCGCGCCTGCGTCCGCCGGGCACGCGACGGCGACCAGGTGACCACGCAATCGCGCCGGGCGGAGTCGTGATGGGGCGGCATGTGGTCGTCGTGGGGGCAGGGCCCGCGGGGCTGGGCGCGGCCTCGGGGGCGTTGCGGGCCGGGGCCCGGGTGACCCTGCTGGACGCGGCCGAGCGGCCCGGCGGGCAGATCCACCGGACTGCCCCCGTGGAACTCGGGGGGCCGCGGTTGGAGCTGGCCTGGCCCGGGCTCGCCTGGTGGGCCGAGAGCAGCGTATGGGCGTTTGAGCGTTCCGGGGACGGGGCGCCGCTGGTCCACGTGCTGCGGGGCGGCGAGCGGTTCGCGCTGGAGCCGGACGCGCTGGTCCTGGCGCCGGGGGCTCATGACCGGGTGCTGCCCTTCCCCGGGTGGGACCTGCCCGGTGTCTACACGGCGGGGGCGGCCCAGGCCCTCGCGAAGGGCGAGTGCCTGGCCGTGGGGGAGAAGGTCGTCGTCGCAGGGTCAGGCCCCTTCCTGCTGCCCGTGGCCGCTTCCCTTCTGGAGGCGGGGTCCCGGGTCGTGGAAGTGCTGGAGGCCAACCCCGCCTCGACCGTGCTGCGCGGCTGGGGGCGTCCGCCGTGGCAGGTCTCGAAGGTGGGGGAGCTGGCGGGGTACGCCGCGCTGCTCGCGCGCCACCGCGTGCCCGTCCGGATGGGACGGACCGTGGTGGAGGCCCGGGGAGACGGGCGCGTCGAGGAGGTCGTCACGGCGCGGCTGCGGGCCGACTGGTCCGTGGTGCCGGGGAGCGAGCGGAGCCATGCGGTGGACGCCGTCTGCGTCAGCCACGGGTTCTCGCCGCGCCTCGAACTCGCGGTCGCCGCCGGGTGCGCCGTCGACGGCTTCGTCCGGGTCGACGGCGACCAGAGGACGAGCGCCGCGGGCGTCTTCGCGGCCGGAGAGGTCACCGGGATCGCCGGGGCGCCCGCCGCCAAGGCCGAGGGGCTGCTCGCCGGGTGGATCGCCGGGGGCGGGTCGCCCCGCGTCCCGGCGTTGCGGCGCCGTCGCGATCAGGGACGCGCCTTCGCCCGCCGCCTCGCCGCCGCGCATCCCATCGGGGACGCGTGGAAGGAGTGGCTGCGTCCCGGCACCGTGGTCTGCCGCTGCGAGGAGGCCACCTACGGCGACCTGTGCCGTGCCGCCGGGGACCAGGCCGCCAACGCCCCGCGCGCCGTCAGGCTCGCCACCCGGGCCGGGCTCGGGCCGTGCCAGGGCCGCGTGTGCGGCCCGACGGTCGCCGAGATCCTCGGCTCGCCCCCGGCCCATCACCGTCCCATCGCCCAGCCGATCCGGCTCGGCGAGCTCGCCGCACCCGTGAGAGAGGCAACCCCCGATGAGCGTTGAGAGTCTGGGCGGCGTCATCGTCGCCACCGCCCTGCCCTACCGCGAGGACGCCTCGGCCCCCGCCGGGCTGGCCGTCGACTACGACCGCTATGCCGAGCACTGCCGCTGGCTCGTGGACAACGGGTGCCGCGGTGTCGGCCCCAACGGGTCGCTGGGGGAGTACTCGTCGCTGACCGACGAGGAGCGGCGCCGCGTCGCCAAGACGGCCGTCGAGGCCGTCGGCGATGACGGCGTGGTCGTCGTCGGCGTCCACGGGCCGGGGTCGCACCAGGCCAGGCACTGGGCCGAGATCGCCGCCGAGGACGGCGCCGACGGCGTCCTGTGCCTGCCGCCGACCATGTACCGGGCCAACGACTCCGAGGTCGTCGCGCACTTCGAGGCCGTGGCGTCGGTGGGCCTGCCGGTCATGGTCTACAACAACCCGATCGACACCAAGGTCGACCTGACGCCCGCGCTGCTGGCCGAGATCGCCGGGATCGACAACGTCGTGGCCGTCAAGGAGTTCTCCGGCGACGTCCGGCGGGTCCTGGAGATCAGGGAGCGCGCCCCGGGCCTGGAGGTCGTCGCGGGCGCGGACGACGTGACGCTGGAGGCCCTGCTGATGGGCGCCACCGGCTGGTTCGCGGGGTTCCCGAACGTGTTCCCGGCCGAGTCGGCCCGCCTGTTCGAGCTGGCCGTCGCGGGCAAGCTGGAGGAGGCCAGGGCGCTGTACGAGCCGCTGGTGGCCGCGTTCCGCTGGGACTCGCGCACCGAGTTCGTCCAGGCGATCAAGCTCGGGATGGACCAGGTCGGACGCTACGGCGGCCCCTGCCGCCCGCCGCGCGGCCCGCTCAGCGACGAGCACCGCGCGCTGATCACCGCCGACATGGACCGAGCGATCGGGAGCCTGTGATGCGTTCCGTCCGCACGATCAGCGCGGTCGACTCCCACACCGAGGGGATGCCGACCCGCGTGGTGACCGGCGGCGTCCCGCCGATCCCCGGCGCGACCATGGCCGAGCGCCGCCGCCACGCCATCGACCACCTGGACGGCCTGCGCCGCTTCCTCATGGACGAGCCGCGCGGCCACCCCGCGATGAGCGGCGCGCTGCTCCAGCCGCCCACCCGCCCCGAGGCCGACTGGGGCGTGGTCTACATCGAGGTCAGCGGCTTCCTGCCGATGTGCGGGCACGGCACGATCGGCGTCGCGACCGTCCTGGTCGAGACCGGCATGGTCGAGGTGACCGAGCCCGAGACCGTCGTCACGCTCGACACCCCGGCGGGGCTGGTCGAGGCCAGGGTCGCGGTCAGGGACGGCGTCGCCGAACGGGTGACGCTGCGCAACGTCCCGGCGTTCCTGCTGGAGGCGGACGCGTCGGTGACCGTCCCCGGCCTGGGCGAGGTCCGCTACGACATGGCCTACGGGGGCAACTTCTACGCCATCACCGAGCTGGAGCGTCTCGGTCTGCCGTTCGACCGCTCGCACAAGGACGAGATCCTCAAGGCGGGCCTGGACATCATGGCGGCCGTCAACGCGCAGAACCCGCCGGTCCACCCGGGGGACCCGGGGATCGGCGGCTGCAAGCACGTCCAGTTCCTGGCCCCCGGGTCGGACGCCAAGCACTCGCGTCACGCGATGGCCATCCACCCCGGGTGGTTCGACCGTTCGCCGTGCGGCACCGGCACGTCCGCGCGGATGGCGCAGCTCCACGCGCGCGGGCACCTGCCCGCCGACACCGACTTCGTCAACGAGTCGTTCATCGGGACCCGCTTCACCGGCCGCGTGGTCGGCACCACCGAGGTCGGCGGCGTCCCCGCCGTGCTGCCGGAGTTCTCCGGCCGCGCCTGGATCACCGGGACGGCCAACTACCTTCTCGACCCGGACGATCCGTTCCCGAACGGCTTCGTCCTCTGAACCGCGCCGCCGCCGAGTAGCGTGAAAGCGTGGCCTTCCTCCAGCCGTCCGAGTGGTACGCCAGCCTTCACACCGTCTACATCTCGGCGGGCATGGTGCTCACCGACGACCGGGACCGCGTCCTCCTGGTCAAACCCAATTACCGGCCGGGGTGGTCGCTGCCCGGCGGCATCCTGGACGCCGGCGAGTCGCCGCACGAGTGCGCCGCCCGCGAGGTGGCCGAGGAGGTGGGCCTGGCCGTCGAGCCGGGCCCGCTTCTCGTGCTCGACTGGACCCCGCCGGGGGGCGACCGTCCCCGTCCGATCATGACGTTCGTCTTCGACGGCGGGCAGGTCGCCGACCCCGCCCGCATCCGGGTCCAGGACGACGAGCTCGACGACGCCCGGTTCTGGACCTGGACCGAGGCCGAGACCAAGATGCCCCCGATCAGCGCCTCCCGGATCCCGGCCGCCCGCCGTGCCCGGGGCGACGGCCGCACCGTCTACCTCCCCCAGGTCTGCTGACCGGACGGCGCTGGTGACCTTGGCGGCGCATAGGTACATTAGTAGCTATGCAAAGGGTCACGGGCGCTCAGCTGGACGTCCTGGAGGCGCTGCTGCGGGCGCATCGCCAGAACACCCGGCCGCACGGCTGGGAGATCATGAAGGCGACCGGGCGGCACGGCCCCACGGTGTACCGCGCCCTCGACCGCTTCGCGGAGGCGGGCTGGCTCGACGCCGAGTGGGAGAGCGAGAACCCCACCCCCGGTAAACCGCGCCGCAGGTTCTACAGCCTCACTCCCACGGGCGCGGAGGCGGCGAGCTCGGTGCTGCGCGAGCGGCGCCCCCGAGCGCTGCGACGCCGCGTCCCGCCGCGCCTGGTCGACGGGCTGGAGCCGTCATGACCGGCGCGATGGCAATGGGGGTGCTGTGCGGTGTGGTCGCCGGGCTCGTCGTCGCCGAGCTCAGCGTGCTCACGCCCTGGGCCGCCGGGAAGCTCGCCCGCCGGGCCGCCCGGGCCTGCTACGCCCGCGACCCCGAGCGCGCGGAGGAACGCGCCGAGGAGTGGGACGCGCTGATCGCCGCCCGGCCCGGCAACGTCCTGAAGCTGGCCACCGCGCTGCTCTTCTTCGGTGGCGCCGTCCGGTCGGTGACCGGGCGGCGCCTGCGCGGCGCGGGCCGCCGGGCCGCCGCGCGGCGGCCGCTCTCCGCGGCTCCGCTCGTCCTCATGGGCGTGGTGTTCGCGGGCGCGCTCTTCGTGAGCGAGAACCTCGCGGCCATGGTCCTGCTGACCCTCATGTGCGAGGCCGCGCTGGCGGTGCTGGCCGTGCGCGCCGTATTGGTCGAGGTGAGGCCGCGCGAGAGGGACGACACGGTCGCCGAACCGTCCCGAGAGTGAGCGGCACCGCCGTTCGCGGGTATTGGGGAGTTGTCTTGGCGGGACGTCGGAGGGGCGACCTATGATCGCCAACGGGCGGGCGCCGCGGGGGACCACTGGCCGGCGCCCGTCGGCACGGCGAGAAGATTGAGGGGACATGGACATCACCGAGACGGCGGAGTGGGCCGCTCTGAACGAGCACCACGGGGAGCTGGTCGGCCGGCACCTCCGGGAGCTGTTCGACGACGACCCGGGCCGGGCGGAGCGGATGACGGCGACGGCCGGCGACCTCTTCCTGGACTACTCCAAGCACCGCGTCACCGGCGAGACGCTCGGCCTGCTGGTCGCCCTGGCCGAGGCCGCCGGGCTGCGCGAGCGCATCGACGCGATGTTCGCGGGGGCGCACATCAACGTGAGCGAGGACCGCGCCGTGCTGCACACCGCGCTGCGGCTGCCGCGCGGGGCCGCGCTGAGCGTCGACGGCCAGGACGTCGCCGCCGACGTGCACGCGGTGCTCGACAAGATGGCCGCGTTCGCGGGCCGCGTCCGGTCGGGGGAGTGGACGGGCTTCACCGGCAAGCCCATCCGCACCGTGGTCAACATCGGCATCGGCGGCTCCGACCTCGGCCCCGCGATGGCCTACGAGGCGCTGAGCGACTACGCCGACGCGGGCATCACCGCCCGGTTCGTCTCCAACATCGACCCCGCCGACGTCACCGGCGCGCTGGCCGGCCTCGACCCCGAGCAGACCCTGGTCGTGGTCAGCTCCAAGACCTTCGGCACGCTGGAGACGCTGACCAACGCCAGGGTCGCCCGCGACTGGCTGGTCGAGCGGCTCGGCGACGAGAAGGCCGTCTCGCGCCACTTCGTCGCGGTCTCCACCAACGCCGAGCGGGTCGCCGACTTCGGCATCGACCCCGAGAACATGTTCGGCTTCTGGGACTGGGTGGGCGGCCGCTACTCCTTCGACGGCGCCATCGGCCTCTCGCTGATGATCGCGATCGGCGCCGACGGCTTCCGCGAGATGCTGGCCGGGTTCCACGCGGTCGACGAGCACTTCCGCACCGAGCCGTTCGAGACCAACATGCCCGTGCTGATGGGCCTGCTGGGCGTCTGGTACACCGACTTCTTCGGCGCCCAGACCCGGGCCGTGCTGCCCTACAGCCAGCGCCTGTCGCGCTTCCCCGCCTACCTTCAGCAGCTCACGATGGAGTCCAACGGCAAGTCGGTGCGGGCCGACGGCGTCCCGGTGATCGCGCAGACCGGCGCGATCTTCTGGGGCGAGCCCGGCACCAACGGGCAGCACGCGTTCTACCAGCTGCTCCACCAGGGCACCCGGCTCGTCCCGGCCGACTTCATCGGCTTCGCCGAGCCGTTCCGCGACGCCGCGCCCGACGGTCCCGGCATGCACGACCTGCTCAACGCCAACCTCTTCGCGCAGACCTCGGCGCTGGCCTTCGGCAAGACGGCCGAGGAGATCGCCGCCGAGGGGACGCCCGCCGCGGTCGTCCCGCACAAGGTGATGCCGGGCAACCGCCCGACCAGCACGATCCTGGCGCCCAAGCTGACCCCGTCCACGCTGGGCCAGCTGGTCGCGCTCTACGAGCACATCGTGTTCGTGGAGGGCACGGTCTGGGGCATCGACTCCTTCGACCAGTGGGGCGTCGAACTGGGCAAGGTCATGGCGCAGGACCTCGCCCCGGCCCTGACCTCCCAGGAGCCCCCCGCCGAGGCCCCCGACCCGTCCACCGCCTCGCTGGTGCGGCGCTACCGATCCCTGCGAGGCCGCGCGACCTGACCGCCCGGGGACGGAGAACGGCCGTCCCGGGGACGGGACGGCCGTGGGGACGGGACGACGTTTCGTCCGGTGTCCGCGGTGCTCCGCACCGGTGGGCCGATGCCGCGGGGGCCGGGCGAGACGTGGTCTGGGGTGAGACGTGGTCTCTGGGGTGACGCTAGTTCGGCGACGGATCCGCGTCCCAGCCGAAGGCGTCCAGGAGCGCGCGAAGCTCGGGCAGCGAGATGAAGCCGTCCCGGTTGGTGTCCGCCCTCTCGAACCTGTCCTGGAGCTCGGCCCGCGTCCATGACAGCCCGAGGCTGTCGAGCACCAGGGTGAACTCCATCAGGTCGAGCTTGTCGTCACCGCCGAGGTCCGCCCGCGAGAACAGGGCCAGAAGGTCATCCTCGGTCGGTTTGGTGGTCATATCACTCCTCGTATTGGTCCGATGTGTCCCGCATCATGACACACCCGTCCGGGGGGTCATGCTGTGAAACGCCGCCGGGTCATCGCACGTTCCCGCGACATTCGGCCAATGGTGCCGTTCCGGTGCGTTCCCGGACGTCCGGTGACCGCACGGCCCTGTCGGGGGTGAAAGCGAAATGACCGCCGAATGGACGCGGGCAATCGTCCGGGGCGGTCCGCACTGACCGATTCCGTGGAAATCCCTTGACGGGACCGGCCCGCGAATGCGGCCCGGACCTGGGAGAAGCTTCGGACAAGATCTGATCACGAGACCCGTTGGAACGTGTCAGCGGTCCGTCGCCTGGAGCTATGTTCGGGGAAAGTCGCGCTTAACCGCGGGGGGCTCCGTGACAAGGACCGAGGCCGAGAACCGTTCCCGCTCGTTCACCCGGCATCCCGAATGGCGCGGCCACATGCCGCCCACTCCCGAGAAGCCGCCCGACGACCACTGCGCCGACCGCGACCTGGCGGGCGAGCGGCTGCGCGGCGGCGACTCCGCCCCCGCCCTGGACGTGTTCCTGTCCGGCCAGGTCTTCATGGACATGATCTTCACGGGGCTGCCGGGCCTGCCGCCGCCGGGCACCGAGGTGGTGACCGACGGGCTCGGCTCGGCACCCGGGGGCATCGCCAACATCGCGGTCGCGATGAGCCGCCTCGGCCTCCGGGTCGGGCTCGCGGCGCCATTCGGGGACGACATGTTCGGCTCCTATCTGTGGCGCACCCTGGCCCTCCAGGAGGGCGTCGACCTCGGCCGCTCGCGCAAGGTGCCGTCGTGGCCCACTCCGGTCACGGTCTCGATGGCCTACGACTCCGACCGCAGCATGGTCACCTACGCGCCGCCCGGCCCGCTGACCGCCGACGAGCTGGTCGGCGCCGCGCCCCCGGCGGCCAGGGCGTGCTTCATCGACGTCGACCGGCCCGTCCCCGCCTGGGCGGTGGCGATGCGGGCGGCGGGGTCGCTGGTGGTGGCCGACCTGGGCTGGGACCAGACCGGCACCTGGTCCTCGGAGGTCCTGGACCGGCTCGAACACGTCGATGTCTTCCTGCCCAACGCGGTGGAGGCGATGGCCTACACGCGGACCGGCTCGCCCGAACGCGCGGCCGAGGCGCTGGCCGAGCGGCTGCCGGTGGTGGTCGTCAAGCGCGGCGGCGAGGGCGCCATCGCGATCGACTCGGTCTCGGGGGAGCGGGCCGAGACCCCGGCGCTGCCCGTCCGGGCGCTCGACGCGACCGGCGCGGGCGACGTGTTCGCGGCGGGCTTCGTCTACGGGACGCTCGCGGGCATGCCGCTGGACGAGCGGCTGCGCTTCGCCAACCTGTGCGCGGGCCTGTCGGTGCGGCACCGCAGCGGCTCGCTCGGCTCGCCCTGCTGGGGCGAGATCGCCGCGTTCGGCGAGTCCGGCGAGGTGCCCGAGTCGATCCTGGCCGACTACGCGTTCGTGATCCCCTTCATTCCCGACGCGGCCGCCGACTCGGCGGTGCGGGCGGAACCCACCCTCCGGAAGGAGCCCTAGCCGATGTCACGTCCGGCCGGCACCGCCCTCGGCCTCGCCGCGCTGATCCTCGCCGCGGCCTGCGCGCCCGGTTCGGGCGGCGACTCCTCCAAGCCCACGCCCCGGCCCGCCGGGACGGACGTCGCCAAGGCGGGGAACGTCACGCTGACCGTCTGGGACCAGGAGGTCCAGGGCGGGCAGCGCAAGCAGATCGAGAAGCTCAACGCCGCGTTCCAGGCCAGGTACCCCAACGTCAAGGTCAAACGGGTGTCGCGGTCGTTCACCGACCTGCAGAAGACGCTGCGGCTCGCGCTGTCGGGGAACGAGCCGCCCGACGTCGTCCAGGCGAACCAGGGCCACGCCGCGATGGCGCAGTTCGTGAAGGGCGGGATGCTGCTCCCGCTCGGCCCCTACGACAAGGCATACGGGTGGACCAAGCGCTACCCCAAGGGCCTGCTGGACCTCAACAGCGTGACGTCCGGCGGCAGGGCGATCGGCTCGGGCGACCTGTACGGGGTCTCGCTGAACGGCGAGGTCGTCGGCGTCTACTACAACAAGGACAAGCTGGCCCGTCTCGGGCTCCGTCCGCCGAAGACCTGGGCCGACCTCGAAGCCGGGCTCGCGGCGGCCAAGGGCAGGGGCGAGCAGCCGCTGGCGTTCGGCAACCTGGAGAAGCTGCCCGCGATGCAGCTGTACGGGCTCATCCAGGACCAGACCGCAGGGAAGGACGCCGTCCGGTCGCTGGTGTTCGGCCGGGGCGGCGCCTGGACCGACGCCCCGCACGTCCAGGCCGCCCGCACGCTGGCGGACTGGTCCCGCAAGGGCTACTTCAACAAGGACGCCAACGCCGTCAAGTGGGACGACACCCCGGTGAACTTCGCCAAGGGCCAGGGCGTGTTCATGGTCGGCGGCAACTGGTGGGCCGCCGACCTCAGGGACCGGCTCGGCGACAAGGTGGGCTTCTTCGCGCCCCCGGTCACCATGGGCGGCGAGAGCCTGCCGTTCTCCATCACGGCCAAATCCAAGCATCCCGACGTCGCGGCGGCCTACATCGCCTTCATCACCTCGCCCGCGGCCATGGACGCCTCGGTCGAGACCGGGAACCTGCCCGCGCTGAGCCCGCCGTCCAGGCGGCCGGACGGCGCGCTGATGACCGACGTCGCGTCCGCGTGGACGGCGCTGAGCCGCGCCGACGGCATCACCCCCTACCTCGACTACGCCACCCCGAACTTCGCCGACGCGTTCGGCGGCCCCCTCCAGGAGCTGATCGCGGGCCGGACGACCCCCGAGGAGGCCATGAAGGAGGCCCAGCGCGACTACGCGGGCTTCCTGAAGAAGTGAGCGCGGGCGAGCCGCGGCGCGTCGGCTGGCTGTACGTCCTGCCGGGCCTGCTGGTCTACGCGGGGTTCCTGCTGTGGCCGCTGGCGCGCGGGTTCTGGTTCTCCCTCTACGAGTGGGACGGCGTCAGCACCGGCACCTGGGCGGGCCTGGCGAACTACGCCGAGACGCTCTCGGACCCGTCGCTGCGCGGCGCGTTCGGGCACTCGCTGGTGCTGGTGGTGTTCTACTCCGTCCTGCCGTGCTGCATCGCGTTCGTCCTGGTCGGCGCCATCTCCCGATCGCGGATCCGGGGGCTGACGTTCTTCCGGACCGTGCTGTTCCTGCCGCAGGTCGTGGCGATGGTCGCGGTGGCCGTGGCCTGGCAGTGGATGTACTCGGCCGACGGCCCGGTCAACGCGGCGCTGCGCGGGCTGCACCGGCTCGGGCTGCCCGACTGGTCGCGGGGCTGGCTCGGCGACTTCGACCTCGCGCTCCCCGCCGTCGGCGTCATCGGCACCTGGGTCTGGACGGGCCTGGCCCTGGTGCTGTTCCTGGCGGGCGCGCAGAAGATCCCGCGCGAGCTGTACGAGGCGGCGCGGATCGACGGCGCCGGGCCGGTGCGCGAGTTCCTGGCGGTCACGCTCCCCGGCCTGCGCCGCGAACTGGCCGTGGCGCTCACGCTCACGACCGTCGCGGCGCTGCGCAACTTCGACCTGATCTACGTGACGACCAAGGGCGGGCCCGGCGAGGCGACCAAGGTCCCGGCCTACGAGGTCTACAACCGCGCGTTCAACACCGGCGAGGTCGGCCTGGCCTGCGCGATCGGCGTCACCCTCGCCGTGGTGATCTTCGTGGTCACGGCGGCGGTCGGCCGGCTGGCCGAGGGAGGACGGCGATGATCTCCGCCCGCGAGCGGCTGCTGAACTACGCGATCCTGATCGTCTTCTCCGCCGCCGCGCTGTTCCCCATGATCGGCGTGGTCGCCCAGGCGCTCCAGTTCCCCGACCTGGACGCCGGGACCTTCCGGGACGCCTGGCGCGAGGGCCACTTCGGCACCTACCTGCGCAACAGCGCCATCGTGACCGCCGTGACCGTCGCCTGCGCGTCCGTCCTGTCGATCATGGCGGGCTACGCGCTCGGAGTGCTGCGCCTGCCCGGCTCGGAGGCGCTGTTCCTGCTGTTCCTGGCCGGGCTGACCGTGCCGACCGAGGCGGTGGTGATCCCGCTCTACTTCGACCTGCGCACGCTCGGCCTCGACAACACCTACGCCGGGGTGATCCTGCCGCAGGTCGCGCAGTCGGTCGCCTTCGGCACCTACTGGATGCGCGCCTACTTCCGCGGCGTGCCCCGCTCGCTGATCGACGCCGCCCGGATCGACGGCGCGTCCAGCTGGACGACCCTGTGGCGAGTCCTGGTGCCGATGGGGCGACCGGCGATCCTCACCATGGTCGTCCTGACGTCCATGTGGACGTGGAACGAGTTCCTGCTGCCCCTGGTCATCCTCAACTCCGACGAGGGGCTGCGCACCGCGCCGCTGGGCCTGTCGTTCTTCCAGGGCTCCCACCAGACCGACTACGCGCTGCTGACGGCCGGCGCGCTGATCATCGCCGCGCCGGTCGTCCTGCTGTACGTCTTCCTCCAGCGCCGCTTCATCGCCGGGATGCTCTCGGGCGCGGTGAAGGAATGATCAGGCGGGCACCCGGGAGCGGAACTCCTGCGGGCTGACGCCCCGCTCGCGCTTGAACGCGGCGCTGAGCGCGAACGCGGTGCCGTAGCCGACCTGCCGCGCCACCGACTCCAGCGTCGCGTCGCTCTCGCGGAGCAGATCGGCGGCCTCGGCCAGCCGCAGCCCGGTCAGGTAGGTCATCGGCGGTTCGCCCAGGAGCTTGGCGAACCGCGAGGACAGCGACGCCCGCGAGACACCGACCTTGGACGCCAGCGCGGCGATCGTCCAGGGAAAGGCGGGGTTCTGGTGCATCAGCTCCAGCGCCGGACCCACCACAGGGTCCGCATGCGCCCGGAACCAGCCGGTCGACTCGGCCTCCTCGCGCGAGAACCAGGCCCGCAGCACCGCGATCATCAGCAGATCCAGAATCCGGTCGAGCACCGCGCCCTGGCCGGGGTCGTCCTTGACGATCTCCTCGGCCAGCAGCGGGACCAGCGCGCAGTCCCACTCCGCGTCGCGCAGCACCAGCAGCGGCGGCAGCGCCGCCAGCAGCCGGTTGGTCAGCTCGACCCGCGCCTGGTAGGTGCCGATCAGCAGGATGTCGCGTCCCGCCGGGCTGTTGCCCCAGGTCCGCACGCCCAGCGACATCGACTCCATCAGCGGCTCGCCATAAAGCGTGGTGCAGCTGTTGTCCCGATGGATCAGCACCTGCGGCGGCGTCGCGGGATCATCCGCGACGACGTACCCGCCGGTGCCCCGCGCGATCGCGACGTCGCCCGCGTCCATCCGCACCGGCTCGCCGCCGTCATAGGTGACCCACACGGTGCCGCGCACCAGCGCCATCAAACAGACCGGCGCCTGATCGGCGATACGCATCGACCAGGGCGGGTCGAGCATCGTCCGCAGAAGGAACGCCCCGCGGGCCCGGGGACCGTCGAGCAGGTCGGTGAGCGCGTCCATGGCCAAAGGTTAGACGCTCACGTATGCGGTCGAGCATCTCGGCCATGTTTCCGGACGCCCCGCGGCCCTTGAATTATGGACATGACAAACGACAAGCTCACCTTGGTCCTCGGCGGAACGGGCAAGACCGGGCGCAGGGTCGCCGGCCTCCTCGAGGAGCGCGGCCTGCCCGTGCGGATCGGGTCGCGTTCGGCCGACCCGTCCTTCGACTGGGACGCCCCCGAAACCTGGCCGACCGCCCTCGACGGCGTCGCCGCCGTCTACGTCGCCTTCTACCCCGACCTCTCCGTCCCCGGGGCGCCGGAGACCATCAGCGCGTTCACCACCGCCGCCGTGGACGCGGGCGTCGAGCGGATCGTCCTGCTGACCGCGCGGGGCGAGAAGCAGGCCCAGGAGTGCGAGCGCATCGTGCTCGGCGCGGACATCGACGCCACGGTCGTCCGGGCGTCCTGGTTCTTCCAGAACTTCAGCGAGTCGGAGATGGCGCCGCGCATCGTCCGGGGCAGGGTGGTGCTCCCGGTCGGCGACGTGCCCGAGCCCTTCCTGGACGCGGGCGACATCGCCGAGGTCGCGGTCCTGGCCCTCACCGAGGACGGGCACGCGGGCAAGGTCCACGAGCTGACCGGCACCCGTACGCTGACCTGGGAGGAAGCCGTCGCGGAGATCGCCTCGGCACTGGGCAAGGAGATCGACTACGTGCGATGCTCTCCCGAAGAGTTCGCGGCGGGGCTGGAGGCGGAGGGCTTCCCTCCCGAGGTCGCCGGGCTGGTCACCTACCTCTACACCGACCTCATGGACGGCAGGAACACCGCGATGACCGACGACCTGGCCCGCCTCCTGGGCCGCGCTCCCCGGGATTTCAGCGATTTCGCCCGCGACGCCGTCGCCGCGGGCACCTGGAAGGAATGAACGATGAAGACCAACCTCGCGGCCGTCATGGCGGCCCTGTCCTTCCTGATGGCCGCCGGCATCTCGGGAGCCTTCTTCGGATTCTCGGTCGGCGTGATGCCCGGCCTGAACGCGGCCAAGGCGTCCTCGGCGATCGAGTCCATGCAGGCCATCAACCAGAAGATCCTCAACCCGCTGTTCCTGGCCACGTTCGTCCTGGCCCCGGTCACGGCCGCGATCGCGGGCGTCCTGCTCCTGATCTCCGACCAGAAGTCGGCGGGCCTGCTGTTCCTGGCCGCGGGCGCCGTCTACTTCCTCGGCTGCTTCCTGCCCACGGTGGTGGTGAACGTCCCGATGAACAACACCCTCGACACCACCGCCATCCCCACCGACCCCGCCCAGGCCGCCCAGGTCTGGTCCGACTACTCGGGCCGCTGGACGACCTGGAACACCATCAGGGGCGCCTTCTCCGGAGTAAGCGTCCTCCTCCTGGCCCTGGGCACCTACATCTGGGGCAAAAACGCCTAACCCACCCCCACCCCCCGGCCACGCACCCGCGTGCCGGGGGCTTTTCCTTTGGCGCGGCCAACCCCGCACCCACGTCACCAATGCGAGGCTGTGACGGTGCTCCGGGATTAGATGACGTTGGCTTGGGTTAGCCAGCGCCATAGTTCGTCTTGCTGGACGACCGTGACGCCGAGTTTTTCGGCCTTGGTGATTTTGGCGGCGCCGACGTTGTCGCCGGCGAGGAGGTAGGTGGTGTTGGCGGAGACGGACGAGGCGGTTGTCGCCGCGGCTAGTTCGACCAGGCGGGTGACGTCGGGGCGGCTGATTTTCGCGCCGGAGCGGGGGTCGGTGAAGGCGCCGGTGATCACGACGGATTCTCCCTTGAGCGGGGAGTCGCCCGCGGCGGCCGCGTCGAGGGGGCGGTCTTCGTCTAGGACGTCGAGGTCGACGCCGCGTTCGCGCAGCGCCGCGATCTCCTCTTGGACCTCCGCCCGGGCGAAGAAGCCCACGATGCTCTCGGCGGCCTTCGGGCCGATGTCGCGGATCGCCACCAGGTCGTCGACCGTCGCGGCCGCGACGTCCTCGATGCGCTCGTAACCGGCCAGGCACAGGCGCTTGGCCGTGCCCTCGGAGGCCATGGGGATCGCCAGCCCGATCAGTGCCCGTCGTAGGCCCACGTTCTTGGACGAGGCGATCGAGTCGACCATGTTCTTGGCGCTGACCTCGCCCATCCGCTCGTAGCCGAGCAGCTGGTCGGCGGTCAGGTCGTAGAAGTCGCTGCGGCGCTTGAGCACGCCGTCGTCGGCGAGCTTCTCGATCCAGGTGTCGCCGACGCCCTCCATGTCGGCCGCCTGCCGGGAGGCCCAGTGCATCAGCCGCCGGGTCGCCTGCGCGGGGCACTGGAGGTTCACGCACCAGCACTCCTCGCCGGTGCCGCGGACCTCAAGCTCGGACCCGCATGACGGGCAGTGCGTCGGCGGGACGATCTCGATCTCGCTCCCGTCGCGCTTCTCGGGCAGGGAGCGGCCCGCGAACGGGATCACGTCGCCGCGCCGGACGACCGCCACCGTGTCGCCGATCCGCAGGTCGCGCTCGCGGATCAGGCGCGGGTTGTGCAGCGTGACGTTCTCGACGGTCACGCCGCCGACGAACACCGGTGCGACCTTCGCGCGCGGTGGGACGCGGCCGATCTTGCCGACTGGCCACTCGACCGACAGCAGCGTGGTCAGCTTCTCCTCCGGCGGGTACTTGAACGCGATCGCCCCGCGCGGCTCGGCGCTGTTGAAGCCCGCCGCGTCGAAGGCCGCTGGTTCGTGCAGCCGCACGACGGCGCCGTCGATGTCGTAGTCGAGGCCGTCGCGGCGGCCGCCGATCTCGTGGATCGCGTCCATCACCTCTTCGAGGCTGGTGCCCACGTATTGGGCGACCGGCTCGAAGCCCGCCGGGATCTCCACCGCGGCGCCGTTGCGGTCGGCGCCGAAGGCGAAGAATCGGAGCACCCGCTTGGCTTCCGCGGCTGCGGCGGGGTCTTTCAGCACCAGGGTTCCCGCGGCGCCCGAGCGCGGGTTGGTCAGGATGCGGTCGGGGTGTGCCTCGTTGTAGGCGGACCAAACCGAGCGCAGCATGACGGCCTCGCCGCGGACCTCGATGCGTCCCGGCGCCTCGATCTCGGTGGGCAGCCCAGGGATCACATGGCGCACTTTCTCGGTCACCAGTTCCCCGACCGCGCCGGTGCCGCGGGTGGCGACGTAATCGAGCTTTCCGTCGGTGTAGACGAGGCTGAGCGAGAGGCCGTCGAGCTTTTCCGAGACGCGGAAGACCTGGCCGCCGAAGCGTTCGCAGAACGTGCGGATCTGCTCCTCGCTCGTCGCCTTGGCCAGCGACAGCATCGGACGCGCGTGGCGGATGGTCGGGCCGGTCAGCTCCGCGGGGGCGTTGACCTTTCCCAGCGGGCTGTCGGCCGGTTCGAGCTCCGGATGCTCGGCCACGAGCGCCGCCAGCTCGTCCTTCAAAGCGTCGTAGTCGGCGTCGGGCACCGGACTGTCGCCGCCGCCGTAGTACAGGTCGTTCAGCCGCTTGACCTCGGCGGTCAGCTCCGCGATGCGCTCTTCAACGTCCACCCCTCGATTAAACGCGACGCCACCGACAGAGCGCATCTGATGTGATCACGGGATGGAACGACATGAACTGTCCGACGCGGAACTGCGGCTGTGGGACGCCTGTCCGGGCGGCGAGATCGTCAGGTTCGGCGGCGAGGTCGTGCGCGCCGAGGTGATCGCGGCGCTGCTGCTGGGCGCGGTCCAACCCGAACCCGGTCGCTACCCGGGCGTCCGGCTGCGAGGGGCCCGGATCGTCGGACGGCTCGACCTGGACGGAACCGAGTTCGACACCCTGCTGGACTGCGGTGACTGTGTCTTCGACGACCCGGTCAGCTTCGCCGAGGCCGGCCTGCGCACGCTGCGCATCACGGGCAGCCGCCTCCGGGCGTTCAAGGGGGCACGGTTGCGGGCGAGCGGGCTGGTCTCCCTGGAGGGTTCGTCGATCGACGGCGGTCTGCGGCTCGACCACGCGCGGTTGGAGAACGAGGTCCGCCTGGCGAATGTCACGGCCGTCCGGGTGATCGCGCACAACGTCCAGATCCAGGGCAGGCTGAACGCCGCCGGGATCACGGTGCACGGCGAGTTCAACCTGCGCGGCGGCCAGATCGCCGGCGACCTCGTCCTGGAGGGCGGACGTCTCAGCAATCCCGGCGAGCGGGCCGCCCTGCACGGCGACGCGATCACGGTCGGCGGGCAGATCCGTGCCGCCGGCATCGAGGTCACCGGGGCCGTCCTGCTGCGGAACGCGAACATCGGCGGCTCCGTCGCCCTGCCCGGGGCCCGGCTGAGCGCGCCCGGCCATGACGTGCTCAACGCCGGAGGGGCCACGGTGGGCGGAGGCTTCTTCGGCTGGCGCGGGTTCAGCGCCGACGGCGGCGTCCGACTGATCGGCGCGCAGATCGCCGGCAACGTCACCTTCGACGACGCCCGGCTGAACCATCCCGGCGGCAAGGCCCTGGATCTGGACTCGGCGACGTGCAGCGAGGTGACCGGTGTCCGGCTGCGCGTGACGGCGGGCGAGGTCAGTATGCGCAACACCCGGGTCGCCGGGCGGGTGGACCTGGACGGCGCCGAACTGCGCAACGCCGACGGCCTGCGCACCCTCGCCATCGATCACGCCGAGCTCGGTCTGGTCTCCCTGTGCGGGCTGCGCGCGCATGGCGAGGTGATGATCCGCGCCACCCGGATCAACGTCCGGTTGCTGCTCCTGGACGCCGAACTGCACGTCCCGCAGGGCACGGCACTGCGCGCCTCCGGCAGCGAGATCGGCAGCGACCTGGTCGCGCACAACCTCCTGGCCAACGGGGAGCTCAGGCTCTACGGGACGCGTGCCGGTCAGCACGTGGATCTCACCGGGCTTCGCCTGGCGGTGGGCGAGGGTGTCGCGCTGGACGCCCGCGGGCTGGTGGCGGCGGAACTGTCGCTGGTGCCCGCGGTGCCGATCGAGGGCAAAGTCGTGCTGGCCCACGCCCAGATCGGTGTGCTCCACGACGACCCGGACCACTGGCCCGCCGTCCTGGACGTCAACGGGCTCACCTACCGGGCGCTGGAACCGCCGCTGCCCGCCAGACAGCGGCTGGCCTGGCTGAAGGGCGGAAGTGGCGGCTTTGAGTCACAGCCCTATGAGCAGCTCGCCGCGTACTACACCGCGCTCGGTCTGCACGCCGACGCGCGTGCGGTCCTGGGCGCCAAGGAACGCCACCGACTGGACGGCGAGGTCGCGCTCATCGGGCTCTGGGGGCGTTTGCAGGACGTCACCACCGGATACGGGTACCGCCCATGGCGGGCGTTCCTGTGGTCGGCGGCGTTGCTGGCCATCGGCGGCGTGGTCTACGGGCTGCACCCGCCCGCCCCGCTCAAGGCCGACGAGGCGCCGCAGTTCAATCCGGTCGTCTACACGCTCGACTTGATGATCCCGCTGGTCAATCTCGGGCAGGAACGCGCGTTCAACCCCGTGGGCGCCTTCCAGTGGCTGTCGTACGTGTTCGTCGCGGCGGGCTGGGTGCTGGCCACCACGATCGCCGCCGGAGTCGCCCGCGTCGTCAACCGTCCCTGAGCACCCGCGTGGTGGGCGTCCTCGGGTTTCGTGAATCCTGACCGGGCCGGGGGGTTGGTGGTCTTTGAGGCGGGAACGCCGCCTGAGGGCCGGCCGTCCAGTGACCGAAGGGACCACCTCGTGAACGCTCACGATGATCTCCAGGGGATCGATCGGTACTGGAGAGCTGCCAATTACCTGTCGGTGGGGCAGATCTATTTGCGGGAGAATCCGCTTCTGCGTGAGCCGTTGCGGGCTTCGCACATCAAGCCGCGGTTGCTGGGGCATTGGGGGACGTCGCCGGGGCTGAACTTCTGCTATGCCCATCTCAACCGGGTGATCAGGGATCGTGACCGGGACATGATCTACATCATGGGGCCGGGGCACGGGGGTCCGGCGGCGGTGGCGAACGCGTGGCTTGAGGGCACCTACAGCGAGGTGTATCCGGACGTGTCGCTGGACGCGGACGGGATGGCGCGGTTGTTCCGGCAGTTCTCGTCCCCGGGTGGGGTGCCGAGTCATGTGGCTCCGGAGACGCCGGGCTCGATCCATGAGGGTGGGGAGCTGGGTTACGCGCTGGCGCATGCCTATGGGGCGGCTTTTGACAACCCGGGGCTGGTGGTGGCGTGCATCGTGGGGGACGGGGAGGCCGAGACCGGGCCGCTGGCGGCGAGCTGGCACTCCACCAAGTTCCTGGACCCGGTGGCCGACGGCGCGGTGCTGCCGATCCTGCATCTGAACGGGTACAAGATCGCCAATCCCTCGGTGCTGGCCCGGATTCCCGAGGACGAGCTGGTGAAGCTCTTCGAGGGGTACGGGCATCGTCCCATTCTGGTGGGCGGTGACAATCCGAGGGAAATGCACCGGGCGATGGCGGGCGCCTTGGACGAGGCGATGGACGAGATCGACCGCGTCCAGGCCGAGGCGCGGGCGGGCGAGGGGGTCGCGCGGCGGGCCTGGCCGATGATCATTCTGCGGACGCCGAAGGGGTGGACGGGCCCCAAGGAGGTCGATGGCCTGCCGGTGGAGGGGACCTGGCGGTCGCACCAGGTCCCGCTGGCGGGGGTGCGGGAGAATCCGGCGCATTTGGCGCTGTTGGAGGAGTGGCTGGCGTCCTATCGGCCTCGGGAGCTGTTCGACGAGGACGGGCGGCCGCTGAAGGACCTGCTGGACCTGGCGCCGGTGGGGGAGCGGCGGATGAGCGCCAACCCGCACGCCAACGGTGGGCTGCTGCTGCGTCCGTTGAAGCTGCCCGATTTCCGTCGGTACGCGGTGCCGGTCGAGGAACCCGGGACGACCACGGCCGAGCCGACCCGGGCCCTGGGCGCCCTGCTGCGCGATGTGATCGCGGCCAATCCGGAC
Source organism: Spirillospora sp. CA-294931 (assembly GCF_050946795.1). Classification (GTDB taxonomy): domain Bacteria; phylum Actinomycetota; class Actinomycetes; order Streptosporangiales; family Streptosporangiaceae; genus Spirillospora. The sequence continues at coordinate 4,874,814 of NZ_CP192006.1, read as the reverse complement.
AACTTCCGGGTCATGGGCCCGGACGAGACCGCGTCCAACCGGCTCGGCGACGTCTTCGAGGTGACCGATCGGGTCTTCCGGGGCGAGCGGTACGACACCGACGAGCACCAGGCGCCGCACGGCCGGGTGATGGAGGTCCTCAGCGAGCATCTGTGCCAGGGCTGGCTGGAGGGGTATCTGCTGACCGGACGGCACGGGCTGTTCAACAGCTACGAGGCGTTCGTGCACATCGTGGACGCGATGTTCAACCAGCACGCCAAGTGGCTGAAGGTGACCCGGGGGCTGCCGTGGCGGCGTCCGATCGCGTCGCTGAACTACCTGCTGTCGTCGCACGTGTGGCGGCAGGACCACAACGGCTTCACCCACCAGGACCCGGGGTTCCTGGACGTGGTGATGAACAAGAAGGCCGAGATCGTCCGGGTCTACCTGCCGCCGGACGCCAACACGCTGCTGTCGGTCGCCGACCACTGCCTGCGCTCGCGCGACTATGTCAACGTGGTGGTGGCGGGCAAGCAGCCCGCGCTGAACTGGCTGCCGATGGACGAGGCCGTGCTGCACTGCACCCGGGGCATCGGCATCTGGGAGTGGGCGAGCACGGACGGGGGCGGTGAGCCCGACGTCGTGCTGGCGTGCGCGGGCGACGTCCCGACTCTGGAGACCCTCGCCGCCGCCGACCTGCTGCGGCAGTTGTTCCCCGACCTGGCGGTCCGGGTGGTCAACGTGGTCGATCTGATGAGGCTCCAGCCCGAGGGCGAGCACCCGCACGGGTTGGGCGACCGCGACTTCGACGCCCTGTTCACCACCGACAGGCCGGTCATCTTCGCCTTCCACGGCTATCCCTACCTGATCCACCGGCTCACCTACCGCAGGAACGGCCACCGGAACCTGCACGTGCGGGGCTACAAGGAGGAGGGCACCACCACCACGCCGTTCGACATGGTGATGCTCAACGACCTGGACCGCTTCCACCTGGTCATGGACGTCATCGACCGGGTGCCGTCCCTGGGGGGCCGCGTCGCCCATGTCCGCCAGCGGATGGCCGACAAGCGCCTGTCCCTGCGCGCCCACACCCGCGAGCACGGCGAGGACGCCCCCGAGATCCGCGACTGGACCTGGCCCTACCCGAGGAGCACGTGATGCGGGTCCTGACGGTCAACCCCGGGTCCAGCAGCCTGAAGCTCAGCCTGCTGGACGCCGACGACACGGTGATGGAGACCGGTTCGGGGGATCGTCTCGGGGACGCGGTCGCCCGCATGCCCGCGCCGGACGCGGTCGGCCTGCGGTTCGTGCACGGGGGCCGCGACTTCGCTCACCCCGTCGTGATCGACGACGAGGTGGCCAAGCGGCTGCACGCGCTGATCGATCTCGCGCCCCTGCACCAGCCTCTCTCGCTCTACGGGCTGGGCGAGATCGGCAGGGCGCTGCCGGGCGTGCCCGTCGTGGCGTGCTTCGACACCGCCTTCCACACGACCCTGCCCGAGGCCGCCGCGACCTACGCCGTCCCGGTGGAATGGCGCGAACGGTTCGGGCTGCGCCGGTACGGCTTCCACGGGCTCTCGCACGCCTACGCCGTCCGCCGGGCCGGGGAGCTCCTGGGCCTGGACCCCCGCACCGCGCGCGTCGTGGTGTGCCATCTGGGCTCGGGCGCGTCGCTGGCGGCGGTCCGGAGCGGACGGTCGGTCGACACCACCATGGGATTCACCCCGATCGACGGGCTCGTCATGGCCACCCGCGCCGGGAGCCTGGACCCCGGGATACCGCTGTGGCTGCTCAAACACGGCGTCCCCGAAGGCGAGATCTCCGACGCCCTGGACCACCGCAGCGGTCTGCGCGCCCTGGCGGGCACCGGCGACATGCGCCAGATCCAGGACGCCGCCAACGGGGGAGACGACCTCGCGGCGTCCGCCCTGGACGTCTACCACCACCGCCTGCGGGCCTGCGCCGCCGCCATGGTGGCCGCGCTCGGGGGCTTGGACGCGCTGGTGTTCACCGGCGGCGTCGGCGAGCACGCCCCTCAGGTCCGCCGCCGCGCGGCCGACGACCTGGCCTTCCTCGGCGTCGCCGTCGACCCCGGGAAGAACGACGCCGCGCGCGGGGACGCCGACATCACGGCCTCCGGCTCCCGGGTACGGACGGCCGTCATCACCGCACGCGAAGACCTGGAGATCGCCGCGGGCGTCCGCACGGCCCTCGCGGGGAGGTAGGCACGCCGGGGCGCTAGTCAAATTTGTCTAGTGACTCCCGGAACCGCGAGGAACACGAGACAGCCCATCGCCAACGAGATCACCGTGCCGATGATCGAGTTCTGCGCGACGATCTGGAGGCCGGGCTCGAACCCCTATAGGACGGTCTCGGTCCTCTATCGATGGGACGCTGGAGCCATGCTGGAAACCTCGGCCCGCCTGCTGCGGCTCCTGTCGCTGCTCCAGACGCACCGTGACTGGTCGGGCCGCGAGCTCGCCGAGCGCCTGGGCGTCACCACGCGGACGGTCCGGCGGGACGTCGACCGGCTGCGCGAGCTCGGCTATCCCGTCCACGCGGCGATGGGGGCGCTGGGCGGCTACCGGCTGGGCGCGGGCGCGTCCTTGCCGCCGCTCCTGCTGGACGACGACGAGGCGGTCGCGGTCACGGTGGGTCTTCAAGGGGCGGCCTCCGGGGGCGTGGAGGGGATCGAGGAGGCGTCGCTGCGGGCGCTGAACAAGGTGGAGCAGGTGCTGCCGTCCCGGTTGCGGCAGCGGGTCGGGGCCCTGGGCGGCGCCATGGTCACCATGCCCGCCAGACCGGGTGGCCCCTCGGTCACCGCGGACCTCCTCACCACGCTCTCGGCCGCGATCCGGGCGGCCGAGACGCTGAGGTTCGAGTACGTCAGGCACGACGGAACGCCGTCCGTCCGGGAGGTCGAGCCGCACCGGCTGGTCTCCTGGGGACGCCGCTGGTACCTGCTGGGCTGGGACACCGGGCGCGACGACTGGCGGACCTTCCGCGCCGACCGGATCTCGCCGCGCACCCCGAACGGGCCGCGCTTCACCCATCGGGACCCGCCCGACGGCGACGTGACGGCCTTCATGCGGCGGACGATGGGCTTCGAGATGTGGCCCCACCGGGTGCGCCTCCTGCTGCACGCCCCGGCCGAGGAGATGGCCGCCCGCGTCGACGGGGTGGTGACCCCCGTCGACGACGGCACCTGCCGGGTGGAGCTGGCGACCGAGTCGTTCGACCTGGTCGCCCTGGTGGTCGGCCTGCTGGGCGTCGGTTTCGAGGTCGAGTCGCCGCCGGAGTTGGCCGATCACCTGCGGGTCCTGGCCGAGCGGTTCAGCGCGGCAGCCCGGCCGCCCGCTCCTCCAGACGGCTCCCGGCCCGCTGGGTGATGACCAGGAGATCGCTGGGCGCGCCCAGCTCGAGCCGGTGCCAGGTGTCGCGCGGGACGATCACGGCGGTCCCCGGCGTCAGCGTCGTGGGCGCGTCCGCCCCTCGGACGTAGAACCGCAGCTCGCCCGAGAGCAGGCAGACCAGCTCCTCGGAATCGGGGTGGATCTCCCAGTGGTCGGCGTGGACGTCGGCGTCGGTCTCGGCGCGGAAGGCGGCGACCTGCCAGCCGTCGGCGTCGCCGCTCATCCGCCGCTCCCCGGCGTCCACCCGGCCGTCCTCGTGGATGCGGATCCCCGCGGTGAACAGGTCGATGGTGGCAAGGCTCATGGTCTTTCCCTTCGTCGGCAGTACGGTGATCGCCACGACGGCCGCGGCGACGAACAGGGCTCCGGCGACCAGCAGGCTGAGCCCGTAGCCCTGGTTGAGGGCCTCGGGCCCGGACGCCGAGCCGGTGCGGTGGGCGGCGAGGGTGGCCAGGGCGGCCATCCCGATGCTGCCGCCGATCTGGCGTGCGCTGTTGAGCACGCCGGAGGCCATCCCGGCCTCGTGGGACGCCACGCCGGTGGTCGCGGCGGCGGCGACGGGCGCCAGGCACATGCCGACGCCGACGCTCGCCAGGATCGACGGGCCGAGGACGTCGGTCAGGAAGCTCCCGTCCGCGCTCATCAGCCCGAACCAGGCCGTCCCGGCCGAGGCGAGCAGCGCACCGATGATCATGGACGTGCGGGGCGTGCGGCTGTCGCCGAGCCGGGTGGCCACGATCGTCCCGGCGACGACCCCGAGTGAGAACGGCAGGAAGGCGGCGCCCGTGGCGGCGGCGCCCATGCGCAGGACCTCCTGCATGTAGAGGGACACGAAGTAGAAGGCGGAGAACTGCCCGGCCGCCGCGAGGAAGACGAACACGTTGGCGCCGGTGACCCATCGGTTGCGGAACAGCCCGAGCCGCACCAGGGGCGCGCTCGCCCTGGCCTCGACCGCGACGAACGCGATCAGCAGCAGCGCGGCCGCGCCGAGCGTGGCCAGCGTGACCGGGGACGTCCAGGCGTACCGGTCGGTCCTGATCACGCCGAGGACCAGCAGCCCCACGCCGAGCGTGGCCAGCACCGCGCCGAGCACGTCGGGACGGCCCCGCCCGCGCGGGCCGTCGGCGGGCACCCCGGCCGCGACCAGGGCCAGTGCCACCAGCACGATCGGGACGTTGACGAGCATGACCCACCGCCAGCCCGCGTACTGGCTGAGCAGCCCGCCCGCCAGGACGCCGAGCGCGCCTCCGGCGGCGTTGACCGCGCTCCAGACGCCCAGCGCCCGCACCCGGGCGCGGCCCTCGGCGAACGTGGTGGTCAGCAGGGCGAGCCCGGCGGGGGCGACGGCCGCGGCGGCGACGCCCTGCGCGGCCCTGGCGGCGACCAGCTGCCAGGGGGCCTGCGCGAACCCGCCCGCCGCCGAGGCGACGCCGAAGGCCGCCAGGCCGATCACGAACAGCCTGCGGCGGCCGAACAGGTCGGCGGCGCGGCCCCCGAGCAGCAGGAAGCCGCCGAACGCCAGCGCGTAGGCCTGCACGACCCATCCAAGGTCGACGGGCTCGAAGCCGAGGGCGTCCCGGATCGCGGGCAGCGCGACGTTCACCACGGCCATGTCGAGGGCGACCATGAACTGGGCCACGGCGGCCGCGGCCAGTACGGCTCCAGGCCGTGTCGGATACTTTTCGAACATGTACGAAAAGTATCTCGCGCCTCGGCCCGTGTCCAGTGAGATGATGGGCCGATGCCTCTGACCGGCGGCCGCACCGGCCGTCCACCCCGCACGTCGCGCGCCCAGATCCTGGCCGCCGCGCGCCGCCTCATCGACCGCGACGGCTGGGAGAAGCTCACGATCCGGCGGCTGGCGGCCGAGGCCGGGACGGCCCCGACGACGCTGTACCACCACGTCCGCGACAAGGACGACCTGCTGACGCAGCTCCTGAACGACTACGCGGGGCAGATCCCGCGCCCCGACCTGCCGGACGACCCGCGCGAGCGCATCCTCACCGCCGCGATCGTCATGCACGACGCGCTGGCGGACTGGCCCTGGGTCGCCGAGATCCTCACCGCCGACGACCTCACCGGCGAGTCGGCGCTCTGGATGGTCGAGACGATCGTCGGGGGAGCCGTCGAGCTCGGCCTCACCCCCGAGCGGGCCGTCGATCTGTATCGAGGCGTCTGGTACTTCACGGCGGGCGAGATCCTCATCAGGGCCAACGCCGCCCGCCGTCGCGCCGAGCCGCCGCGCGCCATCCGGCGCGACGAGGTGTTCCGCGAGCTCGACGCCGCCCGCTACCCCCACCTGGCGGCGGTCGCCGACCGCTGGCCCGAGCTGACCGCCCGCGACACCTACGCCTCGGGGCTACGCGCCCTAGTGGACGGTCTGCTTCCCTGAGTCAGGCCCCCGCCGCGGGCCGGGTCGCCAGCCACCAGTCGCGCAGTTCCACGACCCGGTCCCGGCTGTAATCGGAGGGCACGACCGAGGTGCTCAACTGCTGGAACGACGACATCCGCGTCTGGACGGTTCTGCCGTCGGGGCGCTGCCACCGGATCTGCGATTCCGCGACGCTGATTCCGATGACTCCCGCGGTCGGAACGCGCACCGTCTGGAAGACGTTGTGCACGATGATCACGCCGGGCCTCGCCTGGACGCCGAGCCGCCGTGCGCGCACGCCCAGCGCCACGCCGAAGGGAAACGCCAGGATCCCCAGAACGCTCCCGGCGGCCTGGTCCGCGTCCCTCAGCCCGTCGATGACGAAGGCCACCGACGTCACGACGATGAAAAGGGGCAGCACGATACCTGCGAGGATGCGTCCGTTCCTGTGCAGCCTCAGGTCGAGCGTTTCCGGCTCCATGAACATATGACGAGAACGGAGGAAACTCCGTTCCTTTCCCGTGGAATCCCGGGGCCCGGGGTGCTGTTGGGACGGGGGATGGTGATCAACAGGAGCCGCCTTCTCTCGGCCGCGCTGCCCGTGATGTTCGTCCCGATCTGGAGCAGCGGGTACATCGCGGGCACCATCGGCGCGCGCGGCGGGGCGTCGCTGGCCCTGGTGGCCTGGCGTTTCCTGGTCGCGGTCCTGGTGCTCGGGGCCGTGGCCCTGGCGACCCGGGCCCGATGGCCGACCGAGCCGCGCGTCTATGCGCACCTGCTGGTCACGGGCGTGCTGCTGCAGACCGTCCAGCTTGGCGCGGTCTTCCTCGGGCTCGGACGCGGCGTTCCGGCCGGGGTTTCGTCGCTGATCCTGAGCGTGTGCCCGCTGATCGTGGCGGCCGTGGCCGTCCCGATGTTCGCCGAGCGGCTGACCGGACGCCAGTGGGCCGGGCTCGCCCTCGGCCTGGCGGGCGTCGCGATCTCGGTCAGCGACCGGCTGGCCGGAGGCGGGCAACTCGCCGGGTACGCGCTGACCGGCCTGGCGCTGGCGGGCCTGGCGGCGGGGACGCTCTACCAGAAGAAGTTCGGCCAGACCGTCGACCTGCGCACCGGCACCACGATCCAGCTCCTGGGCGCGGCGGTCACGACCTTCCCGCTGGCCGCCCTGCACGGCGGCCTCGGCATCCCGACGACGGCCGAAGCGCTCGGCTCGCTGGCCTGGCTGGCCGTGGTGAACTCCATCGGCGCGCTGATCCTGCTGTTCGTCCTGCTGCGCCGGGGCACCGGGGGAGCGGCCACGAGCCTGCTCTACCTCGTCCCCCCGGTGACGGCGCTGCTCGCCGTCCCGCTGCTCGGCCAGGGCCTGGCCGCCAGCGTCGTCATCGGGATGCTCGTCTCGGGCGCGGGCGTCGTCCTGGTCATGACCGCCAAGCGCTGATTGGACTCTCCCCTTATGGGAGCGTCCATGCTGGTCATGTGAACGACGGATACCTGCCGATCGGCCGCTTCGCCCGGCTGTGCCGCCTCAGCGTCAAGCAGCTGCGGCACTACGACGAGCTGGGGCTGCTGGCCCCGGCGCGCGTGGACCCCGACAGCGGCTACCGCTACTACCGCCCCGCCCAGGCGCGCGACGCCCTGCTGATCGGGCTGCTGCGCTCCCTGGACGTCCCGCTCCCGGAGGTCGGACGGGTGCTGACCGGCGGGCTCGACGTGCTCGCGGACGTCCGCGACCGCATGGAGGACGACCTCGCGCGCCGCCGCCGCACCCTGGCCGCGCTCGACCGCGTGCTGACCGAGGGCCTGCCCCGTCCCGAGGTCACGCTGGTCCGCGAGGAGGCCCGCCGCGTCGTCCTGGTGCGGGACGCCTGCACGCCCGACGACATCGCCGCGGTCACCTCGTCCTGCGTGGCCCGCCTGATCGAGGCCACCGGACCGCCCACGGGCTCGCTGGTCGGCCTCTTCCCCCTCGACCTGTCGCCGCGCTTCGCCGTGGCCGTCGCCGCCGAGACACCCGACGGGCCCGACGTCCTGCCCGGCGGCGTCCACGCGTCGGCGACCCATGTCGGCCCCTACGACCAGATCCCGCTCACCGGCCACGCCCTGCTCGCCTGGGCGGGCGACCACGGGCACACGCCGCGCGGGCCGCTGCTGGAGGTCTACATCTCCAACCCCGCGACCACCCCGCCCGAGGGGCTGGTCACCCATCTCAGGATCAAGCTGGAGGACCCCGAATGACCTGGTATTCCGCCGCCGACACCCCCGAGCTCGCCGAGTTCGGCCCCGTCCGGGGCCTCGCGGTCACCGGCCGGGGCGAGCCGGGCGGGCAGGCCCACACCACCAGCGTCGAGGCGCTCTACAGCGTCGCCGGACCCCTGCTCGGGATCGCCGCCGCGCAGGGCGCGCCGATCCAGATGCCGCCGCTGGAGGGCCGCTGGTGGACCGAGGACGACCGCCCGCCCCTCGAGGTCCCGCGCGACCAGTGGTGGTGGCACCTGTTCCTGCGGCTGCCCGACACGGTCTCCGAGAGCTGGGCCGACCAGGCACGGCAGGTCTCGTCGCATCCGGCGGCGCCCCGCGTCCAGTTCGCGGCCTTCACGACGGGCACCTGCGTCCAGGCCATGCACCACGGCTCGTACTCCGAGGAGCCGAGGACGCTGGCCCTCATGGCGGCGTTCATGGAGCGCTCCGGCCTGGTCATGAACGGCCTCCACCACGAGATCTACCTGTCCGACCCGGCCGAGACCGACCCCGCGCTGATGCGCACCGTCCTGCGTCACCCGGTCCGCGCCGCCTGACCGGGAGTGGTCATCGTTTTCATCGGGGGGTGCGCCGGTCCGCGTCCTGGGATGGACTGGTATTTCGCGACGTCGAACGGAAGGTTCCGCCGATGGCATCCTTCGGTGCGGACGAACCCCTCGGCAGCTACGGCTTCTCCTGTGGCGACGCCGACGGTCAGGACCGGATGACGGACTACACGGCCGACGGCGAAGACTTCCTCGCCACGACCCGCTCCCAACCCGCCGACGACTTCGACTATTCGGGAGAGGACCGCCCAGAGGCCTGTTGAGCCCCGGGACACCCCGCTTTTGGGCGGGGTGTCCCGGGGTGGGTCAGTCGGTGGTGAGGGGGAGGTAGACGCGGCCTCCGGAGGCGGTGAATTCGGCGGCCTTCTCGCGCATGCCCGCGGTCAGGGCCTCGGTCTCGGCCAGGTCGTTGGCCTCGGCGTAGGCGCGGACGTCACGGGTGATCTTCATGGAGCAGAAGTGCGGGCCGCACATGGAGCAGAAGTGGGCGGTCTTGGCCGGGGCGGCGGGCAGGGTCTCGTCGTGGAACGAGCGCGCGGTGTCGGGGTCGAGGGAGAGGTTGAACTGGTCCTCCCAGCGGAACTCGAAGCGCGCGTCCGACAGGGCGTCGTCCCACGCCTGGGCGCCGGGGTGGCCCTTGGCGAGGTCGGCGGCATGGGCGGCGATCTTGTAGGCGATCACGCCCGCCTTGACGTCGTCGCGGTCGGGCAGGCCCAGGTGCTCCTTGGGCGTGACGTAGCAGAGCATCGCGGTGCCGAACCAGCCGATCATCGCGGCGCCGATGGCCGAGGTGATGTGGTCGTAGCCGGGAGCGATGTCGGTGGTCAGCGGGCCGAGGGTGTAGAAGGGGGCCTCGTCGCACCACTCCTGCTGGAGGTCGACGTTCTCCTTGATCTTGTGCATGGGGACGTGGCCCGGGCCCTCGTTCATGACCTGGTTGTCGTACTCGGCCGCGATCTTGGTGAGCTCGCCCTGGGTGCGCAGCTCGGCGAACTGGGCCTCGTCGTTGGCGTCGGCGATGGAGCCGGGACGCAGCCCGTCGCCCAGCGACCAGGTGATGTCGTAGGCGGCGAAGATCTCGCACAGCTCGCGGAAGCGTGTGTAGAGGAAGTTCTCCTGGTGGTGCGCCAGGCACCAGGCCGCCATGATCGAGCCGCCTCGGGAGACGATGCCGGTCTTGCGCCGGGCCGTCATCGGGACGTAGGAGAGCAGGACGGCGGCGTGGATCGTCATGTAGTCGACGCCCTGCTCGGCCTGCTCGATGACGGTGTCGCGGAAGATCTCGAAGGTCAGGTCGGCCGGGTTGCCGCCGACCTTCTCGACCGCCTGGTACAGCGGGACGGTGCCGACCGGAACGGGGGAGTTGCGCAGGATCCACTCGCGGGTGGTGTGGATGTCGCGCCCGGTGGACAGGTCCATGATCGTGTCGGCGCCCCAGCGGGTCGCCCAGGTCATCTTGTCGACCTCGTCCTCGATGGACGAGGCGACGGCCGAGTTGCCGATGTTGGCGTTGACCTTGCACAGGAAGTTCTTGCCGATGATCATCGGCTCGATCTCGGGGTGGTTGACGTTGGCCGGGAGGACGGCGCGTCCCGCCGCCAGCTCGGCCCGGACGAACTCCGGCTCGACGCCCTCGCGCAGGGCGACGAACTCCATCTCCGGCGTGATCTCGCCGCGCTTGGCGTACGCGCGCTGCGTGACCGCGGGGCCGGTGGCGCGGCGCGGACGGCGGGCCGGGAAGGCCGCCTGGTCCCGGGCCGGGTCGCCTGATCTGCGGCCGTCGTCCTCGGGGCGCGCGTCCCGTCCGTCGTACTCGGCGGTGTCGCCGCGCTCGGCGATCCACGCCGCGCGCAGGGCGGGCAGGCCCCGGCGGACGTCCGCCTCGTGCGCGGGGTCGGTGTACGGGCCCGAGGTGTCGTACAGGACGATCGCGTCCCCGTTGGTGAGCGCGATCTCGCGCATGGGGACCCGGAGGTCGTCGCGCGAGCCTTGCAGGAACGTCTTGCGGGCAGGTGAAAACACGTTCTCCGTCATGACGACCGAATCTCTCCCTACGCCGGCATTACCCGGTCAGGTTCCAGCGGTCGGCGGCCGTGTCAGCCGCGATCTCAGCCCGGTTCGCCGGGCCCCCGCGATGTCGTCCCTGACGTTAACCCGAACACCCCCTGTTGCCGCAACCGGGGGTCCTCGACTATCACGCGAGCGACATACCCCCGGAAACGGCTCCGCGCGGCAGCCGCCCTGTGGGACGGTGCCGCGCGCAGTCGTCGTGTCCGAGGCCAGTACAGCGGTGCCTGTCCTGCGAACGTCGAACTCCACCCGGGTGGGGGTGGATGGCGGGCCGTCACACCGGGATGCTGGAGAGACGGCCCGCCGGACTAGGGGCTACTGGACGGTGACGGTGAAGGTGGTCGTAGCCGTCTTGCCGTTGCTGTCGGTCGCCGTGATGGTGATGGGGTAGGTGCCGGGGTTGAACGGAGCGAAAGCGGTCATCTCCGAGGAACCGCCGGGGCTGATGGTCTGCGGGAAGAACATGGGCGGGAAGGACATGCCCTGGCCGCTCCCCTTGAGCGAGATGGTCCCCGAGCCGCCGTTCACGGTGACCGTCGTCTCGGCGAACATTCCGCGCTGCACGGTGACGGACGCGGGTGAGGCCGAGGCCGCGATCTCGCCGCCTGGGGTGCCCTCACCGACGGTGAGGGTGTACTCGGCGGTCGCCGTGCCGGAGGTGCCCTTGCCCGAGAGCGTCAGCTTGTAGACGCCCTTGGGGGTCTCGGCAGCGGTCGTGAAGGTGACCTTGGAGGTCTCGCCGGAGCGGATGCTGTCCGGCTGGAAGACGGCGTTGGCGCCCGAAGGCAGACCCGACACCGACAGCTGCACGTCCTCGGCACCGGTGTCGGCGGCCGTGGAGGTGACGGTGGTGGAGACGTACTTGCCGGGCTCGACCTTGCCGGAGTTCGGGTTCAGGCCGACGGCGAACTTCCCGGGAATCGGGGTGTCTCCGCCGATCTCCTTCTTGGCCCAGTCGCCCATCTCGTTGGTCAGGCGGGCCATGATGCTGTAGCGGTCGCAGTTGCCCGCGCCCCACGACACGACGCCGACCACGACGCCGTCCACGGTGTACGGGCCGCCGCTGTCACCCGAGCAGGTGCCGGTGCGGCCGTCGTTGTAGCCGACGCAGACCATCGTGTCGCCGTTGACGGTGACGTCGAAGACCTGGCAGTTGGCCGGGTCGTTGACCGGCATGGTGGTCTTGTAGAGCACGCCGGACGAGCCGCCCGCCGAGACCTTGCCCCAGCCCATCGCCTGACCGGACTTGCCGGGGGCGGTGAGGGCGCTGTCGCCGGACCCGGCGACCTTGGCCCACTGGGACTCGGGCACGGGGATGTCGTCGGCCGTGGTGATCACGGCGACGTCGTAGCCGTTCTTCCAGCTGTTGGGGCCGGTGTACTTGGGGTGCACCTTGTACGAGGCGACCTTGGTGCGGAACGTCTCGTCGCCCGTGGTGTTGAGGTCGTCGTCGCCGTAGAGGTAGCTCTTGTCGCCGGACACGTCGATCATGCAGTGCGCGGCGGTGAGGATCTTGCGCTTGCCGACCACGGAGGCGGTGCAGGACGCGCCCTGCGGGCCGCCGCCGCCGACGCGGAGTCCCGTGATCAGGTGCGGGTTCTCCTTGACGGTGGTCCGGGTTCCGTTGACGACCTTGGTCGTCGGGCCTTCCTCCGGCTTGAGCAGGTCGGTGGGGGTGGCGGCCTTGGCGAGCGGCTGCCGCGGGGGTTCCGCCGCGACCGCGCTGACCATCGGCAGCACCGCCGCGGCCGCGGCGAGCGCCAGGGTCGCGATGACACGTGGTGATCTCATCAGGATTCCCTTTGTATCGGGGGGTGGGGAGCTGGGGAGGGAAGCTGAGCCGGCTGTCCCTCCCCAGCTCACCCTGGGGGAGGCGGCACGGCGCAGGGAACGCGTGCCTGTTGTGGTCTGGGGGCGACGGGTCAGAAGTCGATCGACCAGCCCGTGAGCTTGCCCTCGTCGTACATGAAGAGGTCCTGGATCTGGAGCTTCCACGTACCGTTGGCCTTCTCGGCGGAGGCGTCCACCGTGTAGGTCTTGTGGACGCCGCCCGACTCGCCGATGCCGCCGGCGGCCTTGAGCGCGTAGACCTTGCCGCTCGGGCCGACCAGGTCGATCTTCAGGTCACGGGTGAAGGTGTGGTCGATGTCGACCTTGACCGGCAGTGCGGCGCGGGCCTGGCCGTCGCACTTGTCCTGGGTGATGCTGCTGCCCACGGGGTCACCGCTCGGGGCGGCGTCCGGAAGCTGGTCCGGGATCGCCACGTCCTCGTCGTTGGACTTCAGCCCGCACGTGCCGGGGCCGGGGCCACCGGTGATGTAGCCGACCCACAGGTGCTTGTTGGGCGAGCCGCTGCCGGCGTTGGACACCAGGTTGGGGGTGGAGTTGTTCACGAGCCGGTCGCGCACCTGGGCCGGGGTGGAGCCGGGGTTGGCCTCCAGGTCCAGCGCCGCGGCGCCCGCGACGTGCGGGGTCGCCATCGACGTGCCGCTGCCGGTGCGGTAGCTGCCGGTGTGGTCGGCCGAGTAGATGTTGCCGCCCGGCGCGAACAGGTCGAGGCAGGTGCCGTAGTTGCCGCTGCGGCTGCCGCCCTGGTTCATCCATCCGACGGTGATCGCCTCGGGAACGCGGGCGGGGCTGGTCTGGCAGGCGTCCGACCCGGCGTTGCCACCGGCGACCGCGACGACGAAGCCCTTGGCCACCATGGCCTTGACCTGCTCGTCACCGACCCCGACGCTGTCCATGCCGAGGCTCATGTTGACCACGCCCGGCGTGGTGCCGTTCTTGGCCACCCACTCCATGGAGCTGACGGTCGCCGAGTCCGGCGCCGATCCGCCACAGCCCAGCGACCGGACCGCGACGATCTTGGCCTTCTTCGCGACGCCGACCGTCTTGCCCGCGATGGTCCCGGCGACGTGCGTGCCGTGCCAGAAACAGTCGCTGGCGTCGGCGTCGTTGTCCACGAAGTCGTAGCCGAAGCTGACGCGGCCTTCGAACTCCGAGTGGTCCTTCTTCACGCCGGAGTCGATCACGTAGGCCGTGACGCTGTCGGCGGTGTTGGGGTAGACGTACTTCTTGTCGAGGGTGTGGGTCTTCTGGTCGACCATGTCCAGGCCCCACGACGGCGGGTTGGGCTGCTCGCCCGCCGCGCGCGTGGTGCCGTCCTCGTAGACGGCCTTGACCGACGGGTCCGCCGCCAGCTTCTTGGCCTGGCCCTCGGACATCTTCTTGACCGCGTACCCGTTGAGGGTGACGGAGTAGGTGCTGGTGACATCGCCGCCGTACTTGTCGGCCAGCGATTCGGCCTTGCCCTTGGCGGCCTTCTGGGCGTCGGCCTTGAGAACCACGATGTACTGGCCGGCGTAGTGCTTCTTGGCCTGGTGGATCTTGCCCTCGGCCGGTGCGGCCGACGCCGGGGTTCCGCCCAGCAGCGCCGCCGCTACCGCGAGGCCGATTCCCGCCGCGGCGATCCTTGCTTTACGCATGGTGCTCCTCCTTGCCGAAACCGGGGTAGAGCGGCTGGCTGGTGGAGTCGACGGCCGGCCCTCGCCTTTCCTTGACGATGTCGCTCCCCGCGGTCGCGCCGGGAAGGCGCGACCGCGGGGATCCGCCGAGCTCGGTCGCGGGCGCCGTTGCCCAGCTGACCTGCGCGGCGCGCATGGGTCTGGTTTCTGACATGAACGCGTACTCCGTCTCCCTGCAACGGGCGCCTGCCGAGCCTCCCGCTGGAGTGGCCTCAGGTGGGGTGGGGAACGGTGGCCACTCGGCGATCACTTTCTGCCTGAGTCGCAGGTCAAACAACCGTGGGAACGCCCCGTAGGGCCTACGGGTTTTATCCGCATGACGCGGGGGTTACCGCCAGATTGCAGCTAAATGCCCCGCATGGCGGTATATCTCCCGACGTCAGCGCGTCCCGGACCGCAAGATCAACGGGACCCACCCGCCGTTACAGTAATATTTCAGAGGAGGCTCCGCCTCAACCCCGAAGGTCGTACTTTCCGCTGCGGATCACATCACACAGCCCCCGCCACGCGTCCGCCCCCAAACACAACACCGGCCCCTCAGGATCCTTCGAGTCCCGAGCAGCCACAACCCGCCCACCCCCCGCCACCTCGACACAGTCGCCTTCGTCGCCCCCGCTGTAGCTGCTCTTCTGCCAAACAGTAGCCACTTCGACACAGCTGCCTTCGTCACCGCCGCTGTGGCTGCTCTTGCGCCAGGCCGCGCTGGACAAGGTGAGTCTGTTCATGCCTATGACACTAGCCCTTGGAGGACCTCCAGCGAATCAGATTCGTTGAGTGAAACGGAGAGGAGGTGGTCGAAGATTCGTTCGTGATAGGCGACCTCTTGCTCATCTTCAATGAAAAGACTCTGGCTGAACTGCTCGATCACGGTGACAGTAAGTCGCCCGGGTGGGCGAAGGGTGAAGATGTCAAAGGGACCAGCTACCCAGAGGCATGCGGCGGCGGAACTCGGGAGTATGTAAAGCGAAATGTGGGGAAGGCGCGCGGTGGCGTTGAGGAGGCGGTACTGGTCCTGCATCGTCGTGCGCCCGCCGACAGGGTGGTGAAGGGCAGATTCGCCGATGATGGCGGCGTAGCGAGGTGGTGGCTGACGTCTGAGTACCGCCTGTCTCGCCATTCGGAAGGCTACAAGTGCGTCAGGGTCGCGTGTGGCGCTTGGCAGTCCGGCCGCGATCAAGGCTCTCGTGTACATCTCATTCTGCAGCAACCCTGGAATCAGGTTGGGTTGGAATGCGCGCATATGTGCCGAGTCATCCTCAAGGCTGGCCAAATCGAGCGCCGCTGCGGAGATGCGTCCCTCGCGAGCCTGCGCCCAATTCTTGCGGCGGCCTTGGGCTGCGAGGTGGAGTAGCGACTCGCGTAGCGGGCCGTCGTCTATGTCGTAGAGGTCCAGGAGGTCGGCTAGGTCGTCGACCCTGATGGGGATCTGGCCGGTCTCGACCGTGCTGAGCCAGCCCGCTGACTTGCCGAAGCGGCGGCTGGCGGTGCCCAGGGTGAGGCGGCGCTCCTCGCGGGCTTGGCGCAGGGCGCTGCCGATGCGGCGGAAGCGTACCGAGGGCCGGTTCTCGTGGGCCATGTAGTCACGGTTTCACGCTTCGCTATCGAATGCTGGGCGTCTGAAGATTCAGTTTTCTGAAGACGGAGATTCGAGATCCTTTGGAATCCTCGCGAAGGTGTTGAGTCGATCGAGGTCAGGGGCGAATGTGTCACGCGACACATGTAACCGGACGCGGAGGGCCCGTGAACGCTGAATTCACCGTGCTCGGCACGATCACTCTTCCTGGCGTGGGGAGGTCCGCCAGGTATCTGCGGGGGTTCGCCAGGGACATGATAGGCGCCGACCATCCGCGCCTAGGCGATATAGGTCTCTGCCTCACTGAAAAGTTCGCCAATGCAACAGTTCACACCGCCTCGGGGAAAGGCGGCTTGGTCACGGTGTCCGTTTGTGCGGCGCGGGGCGTCGTCCGGACGGAAGTCACCGACGATGGTGCGGGCGGGGCACGACCCACCCTCTTCGTTCCCCCGGGGGAGCCGTTCAGCGAGCATGGGCGGGGTCTGCTTCTGCTGGGGGCGCTGTCCGATCGGTGGGGCTACCTGGAGGACGGGCTGCGCACGACCGTGTGGGCCGAGTTCGCCGCCTTCGGGGGATGACTTGTCAGTGGTGGGGGCGGGGCTGGTCCGGATGGTGGATCGCCTGCCACGGGACCCTGTTCCAGGGGCTTTCGTGGTTCGGGGGATACAGCAGCCGCTGGATGTGCTCGTCCGCCTCGACCTGGGGCGCGGGAAAATCCTCGTCGGGGGTGCCCTGGAGCGTGCCCGTCCAGACGACGCGGCCCAGCAGGTAGTCCTCGGCGAACCTGCGCCACGAGTCGTACCTGCGGGTGGCGGGCGGGACGACGGCCGCCAGGTGCCGCCATGCCGAGGGCTCGTCCAGGTAGCCGCAGGCGAAGGCGTTGCGGACGACGTCGACGTACAGCGCGACGTCCCAGGCCAAGGGCGAGACGCCGAACTGCCGTTCGACCTGGGCGCGGTAGCCCGACTCGGCCAGGCCCTCCAGGGCGTCGTACACCTCGTCCGCCGAGACGACGCCCCAGCTGTCGGCCAGCCACTCGCGGGCCCGATCGTCATCGGTGATCTTGTACGGGTAGAGGGTCGTCCGGGAGGTGTCCGAGCCCCTGTTGACGGGGGCGCACAGGGACACCATCCAGAGCTGATGCGTAGTCAGCGGCACCGGGAAGCGGTACTCGGCGGGGAGTCCTGGGGTCACGGCCGTGCACCTTACCGGGGCGACGCCCTCAGGCCCAGGGATCGCCTGACAGGGAAAACGCGTTCTGCGACCATGCCTGCATGGGCGAGAGGGGTCCGGATCGCACGGTCAACATCGTGACCGGCGACGTCGCGGGCTCTCTGATCCAGGCCGGGTCGATCAGCGGCGGCGTCCACCTGCATCTTCCGACGGGTCGGTCGGCCTCGTCGCGGGGCCGGGCCGCCGAGCGGCCGTCGTGGCTGGTCCGTCTCTCCGACGGGACGGCCGGGGTGCTGCTCGACCCGCTGCGAATTCTGACCCTCGGCTCGCCGTCATCGGAGACCCTTCTGGTCGACCTGCCCTTCGCGGGAGTGAGCGGGTGCGTTGCCAGGGTGGTGGAGCGTGGGTCGACCGCCGCGGTGCTGGAGCTGGCCGAAGCCGCCGATGTGGTCGCGGCACCGTTGGCCGCGCCGTCGCTCGCCGAGGGCCATGCGTTCGTCGCGCATGGGTTTCCGGGTGGTGCGGTCGAGGTCGTCCAGGTCGGGGGCCATCTCGACGGTCCGGCCGGGCCTGGGGGACGGTGGTTCGGCGTGCGCCGGGTCGCGGAGCAGTGGCAGTCCGACGGCGGCTTCGCCGGGGCGCCGGTGTTCGACCGGGACGCCGACGCGGTCGTCGGCCTGCTCGCGCCCGGCGCGGACGGCGCCCGCGTGCTCCCGCTGGCGTCCCTGCTGGAGACCTGGCCGTGGCTGCGCGATCTTCTCGGGTGGCGGCTCGACCACGACCCGGCTCTGCGCACCCACTGGCTGCCCCGGGCTCGCGGCTCGGAGGTCGAGTCGGACTCCGGCACCTGGTACTTCACCGGCCGCACCGAGGCCCGCCGGGAGATCCGCGCCTGGCTGGAGGACGGCCCGCCGCTGCTGGTGGTCACCGGCGGACCCGGGACGGGCAAGTCGGCCCTGCTCGCCCACACCCTGGTCAGCACCGATCCGCGATGGGCGGCGAGCGTCCCGGACGACGGGCCTCGTCCGGCCCTGGGTGCCGTCGATGTCGCCCTGCACCTCAAGGGCCTCACCGTCGACGACGTCGTGTCCCGCCTCGCCGCGCTCTCGGACGTGCTCGCCGCCGACCCGGGGGAGTTGCTCGTCGCGTTGCGCGACCGGCACGCGGCGGCCGGACGTCCGGTCACGGTGCTGTGCGACGCGCTCGACGAGGCCGCCACCGTCGAGGAGTCACTGCGGATCGCGCGCCTGCTGAGCGAGCTGGCGGGCGCGGGCGTGGCGCGCGTTGTCGTCGGGGTCCGCACCGCTCCGCCGGGGAGCATGCGCGCCCGCGTCCAGCGGGCCTGGGGACGCTCGACGCCCACGATCGACCTGGAGTCGGACCGCTACCTGCGCCGCGACGACATCGCCGAATACGTCGCCCGGCGACTGGCGGGCCGCCACCGGGACGTGCCCGGCCTCGCCGCGGCCATCGCCGAGCGGGCCCGGCACAACTTCCTGGTCGCCCAGCTCACCAGCCGCTGGCTGCTCCTCGCGGGAACCGGCGCCGACCTGGACGAGGAACTCCCCTCGACCGTCGGCGAAGCCATGGAGAAGTACCTCGACGCGTTCGGGCCGGACCGGGCCCTGGTCGAGCGCGTCCTCACCGCTCTGGCCTTCGGCGCTGGCGGCGGGCTGCCGCGCAACGACCTGTGGCTCCGGCTCGCGGAGGCCCTCACACCGGGACGCACCGTGTCGGCCGCCGACCTGACCCGGGTGTTCGACTCCGCGGCCTCGTACCTGATCGAGACGGCGGTCCGCCCGGACGGCACGCCGACCTACCGCCTGTACCACGAGGTCCTCGACGAGCATCTGCGCGAGAACTGCCTGGTCCGCGATCCGCACCGGGTCGTCGTCCGGGCACTGGAGGCCACGGTGCCGGTGGAGGAGGGGCGCCGGAGGTGGCAGGACGCCGACCCGTATGTCCGCGCCCAGCTCGCCGGGCACGCGGCCCGTGCGGGCACGCTGGACGACCTGATGAGCGACGGCGGCTTCCTGGTCCACGCCGATCCGAGCCCGCTGCTGGCCGTCCTGCACGAGGCGGCCACGCCCGAAGGGCTCCTGGCGGTGGCGTGCTACCGGGCGTCCAGCGCCGACCACCGGCGCCTCGACGCGAACGCCCGGGCCCGGGTGCTCGCACTCGACGCCGCGCGCCTGGGCGCCCGCGACCTCCAGGCGTCGTTCACGCGGGAGTCGTCGTCGTGGCCCGTCCGGTTCGCCACCGGGGCCCGCCAGCACGGCGCGCTGCTGGCCACCCTGACCGCCCATCGGGGCAACATCAGCTCGATGGCGGCCGGGACGTACGACGGCCGCCCCATCGCGCTCAGCGGCAGCGAGGGCGGCCGCATGTGCCTGTGGGACGTCGCCGACCAGCGCCCGATCGGCAGCGTCATCGACGGGCTGCCCTGGTCGAGCTACCAGTCGCCCTACCTGGCGCTGACCACCCTCGACGACCGGCTGCTCGCCGTCGTCGGCGGAGCGAACCGCGCCCAGGTATGGGATCTTCTGGCGGCGCGCCTGATCGTCGAGCGGACCTTCGACCAGGGCGACTCGGTGGACGGGGTCGCGGTGACCGAGCTCGACGGGCGGCCGGTGTGGGTGAGCCTCGGCAGGAAGGGCATGCGCCTGTGGGACCTGCGCACGCACGAGCTCGTCGCCGGTCCGATGGGCGAGCGCCCGCGCGCCGTCGCGTTCACCGAACTGGACGGCGATCCCGTCGCGGTCACCGGAGGATGGACCTCCGTGCAGGTGTGGGACCCGCGGTCCGGGCGCGAGATCGGCCCGGCGATGCCGACCCCGGGTGCGGTCTTCCACCTGGCGGTGGCCGAGGTGGCGGGACGGCCGGTCGTCGTCAACGGGTGCGCGGACGGCTCCGGCATGCTTCAGCTGTGGGACCTGCGCACCCGCCGCATGATCGGCGAACCCCGGAGCGACCACGGCTGGTCGGTGTCCGGCATCGCCGTCACCGAGCTGGACGGCCGCCCCATCGCGGTGACCTCGTCCGGGCACAACGACCCGGGTCCCGACGATGACGACACCACGCTGCTGGTGTGGGACCTGCTCGACTGGCGCCCGGTGGGGCGGCCGCTGGCGGGGCACACCGAAGGGACCCAGGCCGTCGCGGTGACGAAGGTCGACGGCCGTCCGGTGGCCGTGACCGGCGGCGGCTGGGACGGCACCGTCCGGCTCTGGGATCTGACCCTCGCCGACCAGCGGCTGGGCGATCCGGCCCCCGGCCACGGGATGTACCTGATGGGGCTGGCCGTGCTCGACCGCGGCGAGCACCGCCTCGCCCTCTCGGTCGGCCTGGACGACACCGCGTTCCTGTGGGACCTCGACGCGCACCGTGTCGTCGCCCGGATGCCCGTCGGCCACACCAAGTTCGCCGGGATGGACGAGCACGACGGCCACCCCTTGATCGTGCTCGGCGGGGTCGGTTTCGCCGAGGTCCGCCGTCCCGGTCTCGGGGGCGGCGTGTCCCTCAAGACCGGTGGCCTGACCGAGCCGTACTACGCCAGGCACGTCGAGGCGGGAACGACCGGGCGGGTCGACGGCCGGCCCGTCGCGGCCATCGCGTCGGCCGGAGACGTCCTGCGGCTCTACGACCTGGCCACGGGAAAGATCCTCGGTCGGCGGCGGGGGATCGACATCGGCGTCGAGGAAGAGCGGTGCGACACGGGGGCCGCCCACCCGACGGCCGTGGCGCTGCTGGACGTGAACGGCAGGCCCGCCGCCGCCGTCACGACCGGGCACCTGAGCGACAGGTACGCCGTCGACCTCTGGGACCTCGCCGACGGCTCGCGCCTGGCCATGCTCGAACCGGCGGCGTCCGGCGCCGTCACCACCGCGAACGTCGACGGCCTGCCGGTGGTGATCACGACCGGCGACGGAGGAGTCCTGCGCGTGTGGGACGCGGCAGGGCGGCGGACCCTGCGCGCGATCCCGACCGGCTCGGCCCACCTCCGCCACCTCACCACCGGGCTGCTGGACGGGCGTCCCGTCGTGCTCGCCGCGGGCTACGAGGGCTCGGTGACGACCTGGGACCTGACCACCGGGGCGGCCCTGGACGAGTTCCGGCTCCCCGACACCTGCCGGGGGATCGCCCTCGGCGAGCGCGGAACGCTGGTCGTCGGGATCCAGAACGACATCGCCGTGTTCGAGACCGGCATCCGGGGCGTCGTCCCGCGACTGAGCTTGTAGCCGGGTCCTGGGGACCTCGTGGCCCGGTCATGGGAGGATCTCCGCGTGGGGATACGGGCGCGGGGTGCGGTGCTGGACGGCCTGCTGGCCACGACTCTGATGACGATCGCGCTCGCGGCGGCGGTGCGGTGGCCGGGAGTGCGGCCGATCGGCGCGGGCGGCATGGCGATGATCGTCGCGGCCCATCTGCCGCTTCTGTGGCGGCGTCAGCACCCGGGAGCGGTGCTGGTCGCGGTGATGGCCGTCGTCCTGCCGTTCCACCTGTGCCAGTTCCAGCACCACGCCGTGGTGCCGGTCGAGGCGCTGGCGCTGCTGAACTTCGCGATCCTGGGACGGCGGGTGCGCGCCGTCCTGGTGGGCACGATGATCGTGCTGACCCTCTGCGCCGCCGTGTTCAGCCTGCGGATGAGCGACGGCGACTGGACCGAGCAGATCGCCGTCATCGAGGCGGCGGTCGCGGTGGTCGTCGCCATCCAGGCATGGCGCGTGCACCGGGCGCGGGTCGCCGCGATCACCGAGCGGGCCGAGAACGAGCGCGTCGAGGAGCGGCTGCGCATCGCCCGCGACCTGCACGACCTGCTGGCCCACAGCATCACCGTCATCGGCGTCCAGGCCGGGGCGGCCGCGCACCAGCTCAAGGGCGACCGGCCGCTCGACCGCGACGAGCTCGCCGCCACCTTCGGCTCGATCGCCGCCACCTGCCGCGAGACCCGCGCCGAGCTGCGCGCGACCCTCCAGGTGCTGCGGCAGGACGAGGCGTCCGACGCGATCGTCGTGCCACCCGGCGTCGAGGGCCTGCCCGACCTCGCCGGAGCCGCCCGCGCCGCCGGTCTGGAAGCCGTGCTGGTCGAGGACGGCGACGACCGCCCGCCCCCCGAAGTCGGCATCGTGGTGTACCGCATCGTCCAGGAGGCGATGACCAACGTCGTCAAGCACGCCCGCGCGGCCCGCGTCGAGATCCGGGTGACCTACGGCGACGACCTGACGCTGACCGTCTCCGACGACGGATGCGGACCCTCCGGCGACGGGAATGGCTTCGGCATCCTCGGAATGTCGGAGCGGGCCCTTAGCGTGGGCGGCACGCTCCGGGCGGGCGCCGGGGAGAACGGCGGGTTCACCGTGACCGCCGTCCTGCCGATGGTGCTCGACGCCACGACCATCGAGATGGGCAGAGACTCCGCATGACGACGCTGACCGGCCGCACCGCACCGATCCTGCCGAGCCGCGACCTGGTGGCCACGGCCGACTTCTACGCCAGGCTCGGCTTCACGCTCGACGGCCTCTACGAGGACGAGGGCTACCTCATCATCGTCCGCGACGACGTCGAGCTGCACTTCACGCGCGAGCCGTCGATGGACCCCAAGTCCGACGCGCACGCCCTCTACCTGCGGCTCGACGGCGACGCCCGCGCGCTGTACCGCGAGTGGGAGTCCCTGGGCATCAGCGCCGAGCCCACGGCCGAGCCGCGGCTGCTCGCCCCGGCCGAGACCGACTACGGCATGGTCGAGTTCGCCCTGGTCGACCCCGACGGCAACCTGCTCAGGATCGGCCACCTGAGCTGAGGTAGAGCAGCCCGGCCAGCGTCGAGGCCGACCCGATCTCCCCGCGCGCCGCCAGGCCCGGCACGTCCGCCAGCGGCACCCACTCGATCCGCTCGGCCTCCACGTCGGTCGGCTCGCCGATCCTGACCGCGCCCTCGGCGCGGTAGAGGTGGTGGACGCCGTCGTGCAGCCCCGGCGACGGCCGGACGTCCAGCAGATGGTGCAGCGGCCCCGCCTGCCAGCCGGTCTCCTCGACCAGCTCGCGCGCCGCGGCCTCGCCCGGCTCCTCGCCGTCCTCGACCCGGCCGCCGGGGATCTCCCACCCCCACCGGTCAGTGATGAACCGGTGCCGCCAGATCATCAGCACCCGGTCCCGCTCGTCGATCGCCGCCACCCCCGCCGCGGGCCGCGTCCGCACTAGATGGTGGTCGAACCGCCGCCCGTCGGGCAGCTCCACATCGGCCAGCCGAACCGTCAGCCACGGGCTGTCATAGACAGACCGCTCCCCATGCAACGTCCACCGCATGCCCCGGACGCTATCGCCAGCGCCGCGCTCACCCTCCGGCCGGGTCCGCGAGCCCGACCAGGTACCCGACGAACTCCAGGCCGTCCTCGGCGCCCTCCCGCCCGTCGACCGAGGTCACGGCCGTCCGCACCCCCGAACCAGCCACGGGCCAGAGCCCCTCGGCCCCGGGCTTGGCCGCGAACCGGCAATGCACGACCTCGACGGAGGCGACCCGGGCATGCACGGGGCGCCCGTCCGTCCGGCCGTGCCGCTCCTCCGCGCCGTCCACCACAGCCGCCGTCTGCGCGCCCAGCACCGAGGTCAGCCACTCGCGATCGGGCCCCACCAGCTCCCAGGACACCGCCGCCCCGACCGCGAACGGCTCGCCGCAGCACTGCATCTGCCACCCGTCCACCCAGACGATCATCGCCACGCCCCCAGTCTTCCGTGTGCGCGGAGGGGCGCCGAGAACATTTCGCGATTCCGGACGGGGAACGTCGTTTCGGTCCGGGTGCGCGTGCGGCGCGTCACTCGGCCGTCGCTCGCGGTCAGGTCGCCGAAGCGTTCGCGGGCGCGTTCCAGGCGCGGGCCCGCCGCGTCCGCGCGGCTCCCTTGGGGGGCTTTCAAAGGCTTACCTATAAGGTCAGGATCATGGGGGACAGGGGAGGCGAACGCGTTAGTGAGTCCTGACATCGATCGGACGCCGGACGCCGCCGTGTCGGGCCGCGTCTGGACGGTGCCGAACATCCTGAGCTTCGCGCGGCTCGCCGGGGTCCCGCTGTTCCTGTGGCTGATCCTGATCGAGGCCGACTGGTGGGCGCTGGGCGTCCTGGTGCTGGCGGGCCTGTCGGACTGGCTGGACGGCAAGCTGGCGCGGGTCCTGAACCAGACCAGCAAGCTCGGCACCATCCTCGACCCCGCCGCCGACCGCCTCTACATCTTCGCCACGCTCGTCGGCCTGTCGGTGCGCGAGATCATCCCGATCTGGCTGCTGGCCCTGCTGGTGGCGCGCGAGTTCGCGATCCTGCCGATCGCGCCGATCATGCGGCGGCTCGGGTACGTGGGGACGCTGCCCGTCCACCTCGTCGGCAAGGCGGGCACGATGTGCCTGCTGTACGCGTTCCCGCTGCTCCTGCTCGGCGACCACGACGGCGGCGTGGCCACCGGCGCGAAGGTCGTCGGATGGGCCTTCGCGATCTGGGGTACGGCGCTGTACTGGTGGGCGGCCGTCCTTTACTGGGTCCAGGCGCGGCAGGTCGTGCTGGCCGATCGCGCCGGGCGCCCCGAACCCGACGGAGCGGAGGCGCCCTGATGAAGGCCGTGGTGATGGCGGGCGGCGAGGGGACGCGGCTGCGGCCGATGACCGCGAACCAGCCCAAACCGCTGCTCCCGCTGATCAACCAGCCGATCATGGAGCATGTGCTGCGGCTGCTCAAGCGGCACGGTTTCGACGAGACGGTCGTCACCGTCCAGTTCCTGGCGGCGCTGATCCGCAACTACTTCGGCGACGGCGAGGAGCTCGGCATGTCGCTGAGCTACGCCACCGAGGAGATGCCGCTCGGCACGGCCGGCAGCGTGAAGAACGCGGCCGAGGCGCTGCGCGACGACCGGTTCCTGGTGATCTCCGGCGACGCCCTCACCGACATGGACCTCACCGACCTGGTCCGGTTCCACGAGGAGAACGACGCGCTGGTCACGATCGGGCTCAAGCGCGTCCCCGACCCGCTGGAGTTCGGGATCATCATCTGCGACGAGGACGGCCGCATCCAGCGTTTCCTGGAGAAGCCGACCTGGGGCCAGGTGTTCTCCGACACCGTCAACACCGGCATCTACGTCATGGAGCCCGAGGTCCTCGACCACGTCGCCGACGGCGAGTCCGTCGACTGGTCCGGCGACGTCTTCCCCAAGCTGCTGGCCGAGGGCGCCCGGCTGTTCGGATACGTCGCCGACTGCTACTGGGAGGACGTCGGCACCCACGAGAGCTACCTCAAGGCCCAGGCCGACCTGCTGTCGGGCCTGGTCGACGTCGAGCTCGGCGCGTTCGAGGTGATGCCCGGCGTCTGGGTGTCCGAGGGAGCCGAGGTCGACCCCGAGGCGATCCTGAAGGGCCCGCTCTACATCGGCGACTACGCCAAGGTCGAGGCCGGGGCCGAGCTGCGCGAGTTCACCGTCCTCGGCAGCAACGTCGTGGTCAAGGAGGGCGCCTTCCTGCACCGGGCGGTCGTCCACGACAACGTGTTCATCGCGCCGTCCACCAACCTGCGCGGCTGCGTGATCGGCAAGAACACCGACCTGATGGCGGGCGCCCGCGTCGAGGAGGGCGCCATCATCGGCGACGAATGCGTCATCGAGGCCGAGGCGTACGTCTCCAGCGGCGTCAAGGTGTACCCGTTCAAGACCATCGAGGCCGGTGCCGTCGTCAACACCAGCGTGATCTGGGAGTCGCGCGGCCAGCGCACGCTGTTCGGGCCGCGCGGCGTCTCCGGCCTGGTCAACGTCGAGATCACACCCGAGCTGGCCGTCCGGCTGGCCAGCGCCTACGCCACCACGCTGCGCAAGGGCGCCACGGTCGTCACCGGCCGCGACGCCTCCCGCGCCGCCCGCACCCTCAAGCGCGCGGTGATCAGCGCGCTGACGGCGGGCGCGATCAACGTCCAGGACCTGGAGGCGTGCGCGCTGCCCGTCGCCCGCACCGAGACCGGACGCGCCGACTTCGCGGGCGGCGTCTACATCCGCACCACGCTCGGCGACCCGCAGCGCGTCGACATCGTCTTCCTCGACGAGCGCGGCGCCGACCTCTCCCTGGCCGCCCAGCGCAAGCTGGAGCGCGTCTTCGGCCGCCAGGAGTTCCGCCGCGCCTTCCCCGGCGAGATCGCCGAACTGTCGTACTCGGCGCGCGTCGTGGAGACCTACACCCACGACCTGCTGCGCCGCGTCGACATCTCCGGCGTCCGCGAGGCCCGGCTCAAGATCGTGCTCGACTGCGCCGGCGGCACCTCCTCGCTCGTCCTGCCCACGCTGCTCGGCAAGATCGGCGTGGAGGTCCTCACCCGCAACAACCTGCTCGACGAGGCCAGCCCGACCGAGACCCTCGCCGAGCGGATGCGCGACCTGCAGCGGCTCGGCGAGCTGGTGTCGTCCTCGGGCGCCGCGTTCGGCGTCCGGTTCGACCCCGTCGGCGCCCGCATCTCCCTCGTGGACGAGAACGGCGAGCTGATCGGCGACGACCGCGCCCTGCTGGTCATGCTCGACCTGGTCGCCGCCGAGCGCCGCACCGGCCGGGTGGCGCTGCCCGTCACCACCACCCGCGTCGCCGAGCAGGTCTGCCACTTCCACGGCGTCGAGGTCGACTGGACCTCCACCTCGCAGGACGTCCTCACCAAGGCCGCCGCCCGCCCCGAGGTGATCTTCGCCGGGGACGGCCGGGGCGGCTTCCTCATGCCCGAGTTCAGCACCACGGTCGACGGCATCGCGGCGTTCGTCCGGCTGGTCGGCCTGGTGGCGCGCACCCGCCTGACGCTCTCGCAGATCGACCGCCGCATCCCCGAGGCCCACCTGCTGCGCCGCTCCGTCCCGACCCCGTGGGCCGCCAAGGGCGGGGTGATGCGCCACGTGGTCGAGGCGGCCGGCGACCGCACCGTCGACACCACCGACGGCGTCCGCGTCGTGGAGGACGACGGCCGCTGGGCCCTGGTGCTCCCCGACCCCTCCGAGGCCGTCACCCACCTCTGGGCCGAGGGCCCCGACGCCGACGCCGCCCAGGAACTCCTGGAGGAATGGGCGGAGATCGTCGAACGCGCCGGTTCTTAGGACTCGACCTCGTCGGGGGTGCCCGCCGCGATGCGGGCGAGGGTGCCGAGGGCGTGGGCGAGCGTCTCGGGAGGGGGAGAGGCCAGGCCGATCCGGACGGCGTTGGGGGCGGCGCCCGGCCCGACGACGAACGCGGCCGCCGGTGTCACCGCGATGCCGCGCCGGGCGGCGGCCGCGACGAAGGTCTCGGCGCGCCACGGCGCGGGCAGGTCCCACCAGCAGAAGTAGGAGCGCGGATCGGTGCGCAGGGCCGCGCCCGGCAGCCGCTCGGCGACGATCCGCTGCCGCGCCCCGACATCGGCCCGCTTGGCCCTGCCGATCGTCTCGGCGGTGCCGTCGCGCATCCAGCCCGCCGCCGCCTCCAGCGCGTACCCGGTCGGCGCCCACGATCCGGACCGCAGCGCGGACGCGACGCGGTCGGCCAGGGACGGCGGGACGACCGCCATCCCGATCGCCAGTCCGGGCGCCAGCCGCTTGGAGAGGCTGTCGGCCAGGATCGTCCGGTCGGGTGCGAAGGCCGCCAGGGGCGGGGGACCGTCGTCGCGCAGGAACGCCCAGATGGCGTCCTCGACCGCGAACAGGTTCAGCCGCTCCAGCGTCCCGGCCAGCTCGGCGCGCCGCCGCGCGGGCATCGTCACGCTGAACGGGTTCTGCAACGTGGGCTGGACGTAGACGGCGCGCAGCGGGGCGCGGCGGTGCGCGTCCTCCAGCGCCTCGGGCCGCAGGCCGTGTTCATCGGTGGAGATCGGCACGGCCGTGACGCCGAGACGTGCCGCGATCCCCTTGATCACCGGATAGGTGAGCGCCTCGACTCCCAGCCGCTCGCCCGACGGCACCAGGGCGGCCACCGCCCCTGAGATCGCCTGACGGCCGTTGCCGGCGAACACCACGTCCCCTGGGGAGGGGGCCCACCCGTCGCGCGTGAGAAACGCCGCCGCGGCCTCGCGTGCCGCCACCGTCCCCCGGACCCCGGTGGGACGCAGCGCCGCGTCCAGGACGTCGGGGCGCAGCAGCCGCTCCAGCCCGCCCGCCAGCAACGCCGACTGCCCCGGCGCCACCGGGTAGTTCAGCTCCAGATCGACCCGCGACCCGGCGGGCTCGGTCAGCGCGGGCGCGGGCAGGGGCTCCGAGGCGCGGACGAACGTCCCGCGCCCCACCTCGCCGACCACCAGCCCCCGCCGCGTCAGCTCCCGGTAGACCCGGGCCGCCGTCGAGGGCGCCAGCCCGCGCTCGCGCGCGAACGCCCGCTGCGGCGGCAGCCGGTCGCCCGGCCGCAGCCGCCCGCCCGCGATCTCCGCGGCCACCGCGTCGGCCACCGTCCGGTAGTCCTCCACCGATCACCCCTCATTGCACCGAGTTCAATCCTACTATTGCACCGAATCATTTGGAGCCATAGCATCGAGCAATGATTACTTACGGGGCATTCGCCGGGATCGTGGCGGTCGCACTGGGACTGGTGCTGACCCCCGGCCCGAACATGATCTACCTGGTGTCCCGCTCGGTCACCCAGGGGCGCCGCGCCGGGCTGATCTCCCTCGGCGGCGTCGCCGCCGGGTTCGGGGTCTACCTCGTCGCCGCCACCGCCGGGCTCACGGCCGTCTTCACCCTCGTCCCCGGCCTCTACACGGCGGTCAAGCTCGCGGGCGCCGCCTACCTGCTCTACCTGGCCTGGCAGACGCTCCGTCCCGGCGGCACCTCGGCCTTCGCCGTGGCCGACCTCCCCGCCGACCCGCCCCGCCGCCTGTTCACCATGGGCCTGGTGACCAACCTCCTCAACCCCAAGATCGCCATCCTGTACGTCTCGCTCCTGCCCCAGTTCGTCGACCCGGACCGGGGCAGCGTCGCCCTCCAGAGCCTCCTGCTGGGCCTCTCCCAGATCACCGTCGCCCTGACCATCAACGGCCTCATCGTCCTCAGCGCGGGCTCCATCGCCGTTTTCCTGGCCAAGCGGCCCAGCTGGCAGCGCGTCCAGCGCTACATCATGGGCACCGTCCTGGGCGGACTCGCCATCCACCTCGGCCTCACCCCCGCCAACTCCTGACCTCTGATCCGGGCTCCTTCCCGTGAGCCATAATCACCGGTCATGACCGCGATGATCAGCCGCCGGGGGCTCAACCGCGCCACGCTCGAACGGCAGCTCCTGCTGCGGCGCGCGACGATGCCCGTGGTCGAGGCCGTCGAGCGGCTGGCCGGTCTCCAGGCGCAGACGCCGCACTCGTGGTACTTCGGGTTCGCCTCCCGGCTGGACGGGGTGCGCCCCGAGGACGCCGCCGAAGCGCTGACGGGGCGCCGGCTCGTCCGGCTGGCCCTGATGCGCTCCACCATCCATCTGGTCAGCGCCCGCGACTGCCTGTGGCTCAGGCCCCTCGTCCAGCCGGTCCTGGACCGGGACCTGTTCAGGAACCACACCCACGGCAAGCCCGTCGAGGGCCTGGACATGGACGAGCTGACCGCCGCCGCCCGGCCGCTCCTGGAGGAGCGCCCGCTGACCTCCAAACAGCTCGGCGCGCTGCTCGCCGAGCACGGGCGGAGCGCGGGATGGGGGGACCGGGCGCCCGCCTCGCTGGCGTACGCGGCCCGCAACCGCATGGCGCTCGTCCAGGTGCCGCCGCGCGGCGTGTGGGGCAAGAGCGGCCCCATCGCGCACACCACCGCCGAGTCGTGGCTCGGCGCGCCGCTCGCCACGGACGCCGCCCTGGACGAGATGGTCCTGCGCTACCTGGCCGCCTTCGGCCCGGCCACCGTCGCCGACGTCCAGACCTGGTCGGGCCTCACCCGGCTGCGCGAGGTCACCGACCGGCTCCGGCCGCGTCTGGCCGTGTTCACCGACGAGCAGGGCCGGGAACTGCTCGACCTGCCGGACGCCCCGCGCCCCGACCCCGACGTCCCCGCCCCGCCCCGGCTTCTGTACGACTTCGACAACCTGCTCCTCTCCCACGCCGACCGCTCCCGGTTCATCACCGAGCAGCACCTGGAACGCAAGTACGCCCAGCGCAGGCCCGTGCCGGGCTTCCTGCTGGTGGACGGCTTCACCGGCGGCGAATGGACGATCGACCTCGGCCGCGACGCCGCCGTCCTGACCCTGCGGCCCTTCGGAACGCCTCCGGAGGCCACCGCCGCCGCCCTGACGGAGGAGGCCGCCCGGACGCTGGAGTTCGCCGCGCCCGGCGTCGCCGACCGGCGGGTGACCCTCGAGCCGCTGTAGGGGCCGCCGTGGCGCGTGGGAACGATTTGGCGAGGGTTGCCATGATGGGGGGCGTGACCCAGGAGGAACCGAGGCGTGACTGGCGTCGCCCGGACGCCTCCATGTCGTTGCTGGCCGACCTTTTCGACGGCAAGGCGCTCGACCCCGCCTACGCCGAGGCCGCGGCCCGGCGGACGGGCGAGCCGCGCCGTCCCGGGCGGCTGCGGCGCGGCGGCGTGCTGTTCGTCCTCGTCCTGACCGGGGTCCTGGCGGCGGTGGCGGCGGCCGAGGTCAAGCGGAGCGAGCCCGCCACCGCGCAGCAGCGCGCCCGGCTCATCGGCGAGATCAAGCTCAGGACGGACGAGAACGAGCAACTGGAGCGCCGGGTCGACCGGCTCGGCGCCGAGACCGAGCGGCTGCGCGGCGCCGCCCTGGCCCGCAGCGACGCCGGACGCCGCGCCAAGCACGACCTGACCGCCGCCCAGACCGCCGCCGCGGCCGCACCGGCCTCCGGGCCGGGGCTGACCATCGTCCTGGACGACTCGCGCTCGGCGGGCGACGACGGCCGGGTCTATGATCAGGACCTCCAGATCGTGGTGAACGGGCTGTGGGCCGCGGGGGCCACGGCCATCGGCATCAACGGGCAGCGGCTCACGCCGACCTCGGCCATCCGCACGGCGGGGGAGGCCGTCCTGGTCGACTACCGCCCGCTCACCGGCCCCTACCGGGTCACGGCCCTGGGCGACACCGACCTGATGACCCGGGAGTTCGCCGGATCGGCGGCCGACCAGCGGCTCCGGGCGCTCCAGGAGCGGTTCCGCATCCGGGTCGAGACGCGCACCGACGGCTCCGCGCGGCTGCCCGCCGCCGGACCGGCCCGGCTGCGCCACGCCCGGCCGGGACGGGAGCTGAGCAGGCCGTGAACGGGGAAGAGGGGAACCGGGAGTGATCGCGCTCATCGGGCTGGTGATCGGGGTGCTGCTCGGCCTGCTGTTCGAGCCGACCGTGCCCCTGTGGCTCCAGCCCTACCTTCCGATCGCGATCGTCGCGGCGCTGGACGCCATGTTCGGCGGCGTCCGCGCCAAGCTCGAAGGGATCTTCGACGAGAAGGTCTTCGTGGTCTCCTTCGTCAGCAACACCGTGATCGCCGCGCTGATCGTGTTCCTGGGCGACCAGCTCGGCGTCGGCTCGCAGCTCTCGACCGGGGTCGTGGTCGTCCTCGGCATCCGGATCTTCTCCAACGCCGCCGCCATCCGCCGAAGGCTCTTCCGCGCATGAGCGACGACAACACCCACGACAAGACCCACGAGGCCGACGACGAGGCCCGCGAGACCCGCGACGAGGCCTGCGGCGAGACGCGCGAGACCCGCGACGAGACCCGCGACGAGACCCGCGACGAGACGCGCGAGGCCCGTGACGAGGCCCGCGACCAGGCCCGTGACGAGGCCCGCGGCGAGGCGCGCGAGGCTCACGAGGAGCCTCGTGAGGTGCGCGGTGAGGCTCGGGGGCGCGCGGCGCTGTTCGATCTGCTGCGCCCCCGGGGGACGCGGGCGCAGCTCGTGGGCGGGCTGCTCTCGCTCGTGCTGGGCTTCGCCTTCGTGGCGCAGGTCCAGTCCAACAAGCGCGACACCACGTTCTCCACCGCCCGGCAGGACGAGCTGGTCGGCATCCTGTCCAACCTGTCGCAGCGCTCCGAGCGGCTCCGGGGCGACCTGCGCGAGCTGGAGACCACCAAGGGCAACCTGGAGCGCGACGTCGAGGGCAGCACCGCCCTCGACGAGGCCCGCAGGCGCGCCGACGCCTACGGGCTGCTCGCCGGAACGCTCCCGGCCGAGGGCCCCGGCATCGAGGTGCGGATCGACGACCCGGCCAAGGCCGTCCGGTCGGGGAACCTGCTCGACGCCCTCCAGGAGCTGCGCGACGCCGGCGCCGAGGTGATCCAGATCAACGACGTCCGGGCGGGCGCGGGCACCTACTTCCTGGACGGCGCCTCGGGCGTCCAGGCCGACGGCAGGGAGCTGGAGGCGCCCTACATCTTCCTGGCCATCGGCGACCCGCACACGATGACCACGGCCCTCAACATCCCCGGTGGGGTCGTCCGGACGCTGCGCAACGCCGGCGCCCAGGCCACGATCACCTCGCGCGCCCGGATCGAGATTCGGGCGCTTCGTCCGGGATGACCTGGGACGATCCGGCCGACGTGCGCGCGGCGCCGTAGACCTGCGATCATTGACGAAGGTAGCTTGGGGAGTGCCGGCGGACCACTCCGGTTGACCCCCCGGGCTTCACCCGCGTAAGTTGCGGCGACCGTCGGGAAACCGGGCGGTGACGAAGGACCGAGGTCGGGGCGGGTCCCCGGCGGGGGTTGGTACAGGATGCGCATGGCGCAGGCGGGATCCGCGGCAGCGGAGCCCGATGCCTGGGGCATGCCGATGGTAGGAGGCCGAGCCGATCGATGCCGAGCGTCTACTGCACGCAGTGCGGTCACGCCAACCCGGATGATGCCCGCTTCTGCTCGAACTGCGGCACGCCGCTGACGCGGAGTGCCGGCGCACCCCTCCCACCGAGGGAGTCGCCCGGCGAATCGACCTCGACCATCTCCATCGGGGGCTTCGAGGCCCTGGACGCCGATCAGGGCGCCGACGAGGTGCCGCAGGCCGACCAGCTCGCGGTCGAGGCGCTCCCGCCCGGCACGGCCCTGCTGGTGGTCAAGCGCGGCCCCAACGCCGGCAGCCGCTTCCTGCTCGACACCGAGCGGACCTCGGCGGGGCGCCACCCCGAGAGCCACATCTTCCTGGACGACGTGACCGTGTCCCGCCACCATGCCGAGTTCGTCCGCCAAGGCGGGGCGTTCTCGGTGCGCGACGTGGGCAGCCTCAACGGCACTTATGTCAACCGGCAGCGCATCGACCAGGCCGGCCTGTCCGGCGGGGACGAGGTGCAGATCGGAAAGTTCCGGTTGGTCTTCCTGACCAATCCGCAGCACGGCTGACGGGGGCGATCACGGGGAAGCGACGAGGGGAGGGGGCATGAGCGCGCAGGCGGCCCGTGCCCTGATGACGATCGGGGACGTCCTGAGCCTGCTCAGGACCGACTTCCCCGACATCACGGTCTCCAAGATCCGTTTCCTGGAGTCCGAGGGGCTGATCGAACCGCAGCGCAGTCCCTCGGGCTACCGCAAGTTCAGCGACGCCGACGTCGAGCGGCTCCGTCACATCCTGACCGCGCAGCGCGACCACTACCTGCCGCTCCGGGTGATCAGGCAGCAGCTCGAGGCGCTCGACCGGGGCGAGAACGTCCCGGCCGACAAGCGCCCGCGCACGCTGGTCGCGGCCGACTCGGCCGCTCCCGACCCCGAGGTCAGGCTCACCCGCCGCCAGCTCCTGGACGGCGCGGGCATCGGCGAAGACCTGCTGGCGCGCCTGGAGGAGTACGGCCTGGTGCGCCGGGTCGGCCAGCACTACGAGGGCCAGGCCCTCACCGTGGCCCGGGCCGCCGCCGCCCTGGGCTCCTACGGGTTCGAGGCCCGCAACCTGCGGGCGATCAAGGCCGCCGCCGACCGTCAGGCCGACCTCATCGAGCAGGCGGTCGGCCCCCAACTGCGCCGCCGGAGCCCCGGCGCGCACGAACAGGCGGCCGACACCGCGCGCGAGATCGCCGAGCTTTCGGTGAAGCTCCACGCGGCTCTGCTGGCCGGAGCGCTGCGGGAAAACCTTGACCGATAGCGGGGGAGCGGGCGCAGGTTTTTGCCGGGCCGTCGCCCCGTCGCGCCGTCGGAGGCTGGGTGTACGTTGGCTACAGGGTTCGGTCGGGGATCGTTCCGGGCATGTGGTGATCGAAGCAGCGAGAACCAGCAGGGAGCCGCAGTGAAGCAGATGGAGGTCGTCGGCGTCCGGGTCGAGATGCCCTCCAATCAGCCGATCGTCCTGTTGAAGGAGACCGGCGGAGATCGGTACCTGCCCATCTGGATCGGGGCGGTCGAAGCGACCGCGATCGCCTTCGCCCAGCAGGGCGTGCTGCCCGCGCGCCCCCTCACCCACGACCTGTTCCGCGACGTCCTTGAGGCCCTGAGCGTCCAGCTGCGCACGGTGAACATCACCGCCCTGCGCGAGGGCATCTTCTACGCCGATCTGGTCTTCTCCAACGGCGTCGAGGTGAGCGCCCGCCCGTCCGACTCCATCGCCCTGGCCCTGCGCACCGGCGCGACGATCTTCGCCAGCGAGGACGTCCTCGAAGAGGCGGGCGTCGCGATCCCCGACGAGCAGGAGGACGAGGTCGAGAAGTTCCGCGAGTTCCTCGACACGATCTCCCCCGAGGATTTCGGCCGGGCCGGCTGACCTCCGTTCGGAGGGTCTTCGGGCCGTCCGGCCACAGGTCCGTACCCCCGGCTGACCGCCTGTGGCCGTTCCGCAGGGAAATACCTCGCGGCCAGAACCCGCCCGCCGAGCTGAACAGGTCCGTTTCCGCAGGGTGACGGGCGGGGTAGGACTCCCTGAGGAGCGAAGACGCGCAGTTTGCCCACGTGAAGCCGGTTCATCCGGGCATGCGACGCGCCGACGTCGAACGTTGACCACACCCTGACCGGCACCTACCGTGCTGGTGGAACACCCGTGGTGTAATTCGTCAAACCCCCTTGACGAAACACGGCGGGCTGATAGAAGCCGGAGGTCCGCGTGGCGGTGAGCAGCGGCGAGGGCAAGGCGAATCCCGAGAGGCATGTGGCATCCCAGCGCGCCGGAGAGCAGGGACTGCTCTTCGACACCGAGGTGTCGGCCCCACCGGAGGACGTCGGCTACCGCGGTCCCACGGCCTGCTCCGCGGCGGGCATCACCTACCGGCAGCTCGACTACTGGGCCCGCACGGCCCTGGTCGAGCCCAGCGTCCGCGCCGCCCACGGATCGGGCAGCCAGCGGCTCTACAGCTTCCGCGACATCCTCGTCCTCAAGGTCGTCAAGCGCC
Organism: Spirillospora sp. CA-294931; assembly: GCF_050946795.1. Lineage (GTDB taxonomy): Bacteria > Actinomycetota > Actinomycetes > Streptosporangiales > Streptosporangiaceae > Spirillospora. The sequence goes on along the minus strand of NZ_CP192006.1, from coordinate 4,839,670 downwards.
TGCTCGACACCGGCGTCTCCCTCCAGCAGATCCGCACCGCCGTCACCCACCTGCGCGACCGCGGCGTCCGCGACCTGGCCCTGATCACGCTCATGAGCGACGGCGTCAGCGTCTACGAGTGCACCTCGCCCGACGAGGTCGTCGATCTCCTCCAGGGCGGCCAGGGCGTCTTCGGCATCGCGCTGGGCCGCGTCTGGCAGGAGGTCGAGGGCAGCCTCGCCGAACTCCCCGGCGAGCGCGCCGCCACCGACGACCCGGACGACGACGACCACCACCCCCACGACGAGCTGGCCCACCGCCGCCGCGTCCGCAAGACGGGCTGAGCTGCCCGAAACACCACCCACCCACGCTCGCCTAGCGGCTCGCTTTGTGAACGACCGGTGAAGCCCACTCACGCGCGTGGCCGGGGCTGACAGGGTTAGATCGCTTCCTTGCGTTGGAGGTAGGCGAAGGCGGCCCAGCCCGGCAGGACGGGCAGCCAGAGGGTGAGCAGGCGGTAGAGGAGCACGGCCGAGGTCGCCGTCTCGGCGGACAGGCCGGAGAAGGTCAGGGCCAGGGTGAGGGCGCCCTCGACGGCGCCCAGACCGCCCGGGGTGGGGGCGGCCGAGCCGACGGCGTTGGCCGTGAGGAACACGATCGCCACCGTGGCCCAGGGCAGCGAGCCGCCGAACGCGCGGATCGAGGCGTCCAGGCAGACCACGAAGCCCACGGTGAGCAGCAGCGAGCCGCCCAGGCCCGTGGCCAGCTTGCGGGGCGACTGGAGCACGTCCATCAGCCTCGGGACGACACCCGAGAACATGCTGCCCAGCCGGGCGGTCACGAAATGGCGGACCGCCGGGATGGTCAGCGCGACCCCCGCCAGCACCGCCAGCGACAGCAGGACGATCACGACCGTGCGCGAGGGCGCGAGGTCCTGGGTGGCCTGGCCGGTCGAGCCGGTGACGAAACCGAAGATGATCAGCAGCAGGATGTGCGCGACCATGCCGGTGAGCTGCGACGCGCCGACGCTGGCCACGGCCGGGCCCGGCCGGACGCCCGAACGCTGGAGATAGCGGGTGTTGATCGCCACCCCGCCCACCGCGGCGGGCGCGACCAGCTTGACGAACGAGGCCGCGATCTGGACGACGACCGTCCGCCACAGCGGCAGCCGCTCGGGGACGAACCCCATCAGCATCAGCGCGGCGGCCAGATACGTCAGCGCGGCGGCGGCCAGCCCGACCGAGACCCACCACCAGTCGGCGGTGGAGGACAGATGGACCAGGTCGACGCTGCTCAACTGCGGGATGACGATGTACGCGGCGATGCCCAGCGCGACGATGCTCAGGATCGTGCGCGGCCGGAACCGCTCCAGCCGGACCGGCGCCGCCTCGCTCTCGGGCTGGAGCCGGACGATCCGGTCGCGGATGCGAGTCAGCAGCTCCTTGTCCTGGCGCAGCGCCGCGCGGGTCCCGGGCGACAGCGCCACCCGTTGCAGCAGCGGCACCGTCCCGGCCAGGGCCGGCTCGCCCAGCACCTCGGCGGCGGTGCGGATCGTCCGCTCCGGACCCGCGCGCAGCGCCAGCGTGGTCAGCAGCTGGGCCAGGTCGAGACGCAGCGCGAGATCACCGGCGGCGATCTCGCCCGAGCCCAGGCCGACCAAGTACGGGCGGCCGTCGTCGTCCACCAGGATCGCCTCGCCGACCAGGCGCCGGTGCGCCAGCCGCGCCACTTGGAGCAGCTTGAGCTGGTGCCAGATGTCGCTCAGCAGCGCGTCGGTGATCTCGTCGTCGTCGAGAGTGTCCAGGCGCCGCCCCTGGACGTGCTCGTAGGCCAGCAGTGCCGCCTCGGTGCCGACCTCGGACGCGCCGACCAGCCTCGGTGTGCGGGCCCCCGCCGCGTCGGCGGCGTAGGCCATCAGCGACTCCTGCTCCAGCGAGCGGCGCAGCGAGCGCAGCTCGCGGCGCGGCGTGGCCTCGCGCAGCCGGACCAGCCGCCAGATCCGCTGCAGGAGCCCGGCGGTCTGCTTGTCGCGGTCGAGGACCCGGACGTCCAGCTGCCAGTCGCCCTGGGGGAGCGTCACCCCGGTGGCGTCGGCGGGCGCGGCACCCGCCTCGTGCGCCACCCGGACGCCGTAGCGGCGCGGCTCGTCGGGCAGCGAGGCGAGCCGGTCGGCCTGGACGGGACGCAGTCCCAGCCGCCCCAGCGCCGCCACCACGGCCGTGCCCGGCGGGCGCGGGTTCGGCGTGCCGACGGCGTACAGCGTCCCGTGGCCGATGGCGCGGCCCAGGAAGTAGGTGGCGGCCAGCGCGGCGACCGAGGCGTAGGACGCCGTGAGGCCGGTCAGCGCCGCCAGGCCGATCATCGTCCAGGTGGCGGCCTGCCAGCGGGCGCGCCCGGCCATCCCGACCGCGCTCACGAACGCGATCACCGGGGCGATGTCGGTGTGGACGGGAGCGGTGTCGGTGCCGCCCCAGATCAGCGAGTCGAGCACTCCGCCGGGGGCGGCGGCGGTGCGCAGGTCGTCCAGCGCGACCGTGAGCCCGAAGGTGATCACGGCGGCGAGCAGGGCGATCGCGACGCGGACGCCGTCCTTGTGGAACAGCCGCTCGATCGCGAACCCGACCGGCACGGCGAGCACGCCGAAGCTGGAGGCCAGCGTGGCCAGGGTCAGCAGGAAGCGCGGGGCGTGCGCGGTGCCCTCGACGATGTCGCCCTGGAGGCCCCGCGTGGTCTGCTGCCCCACCTCGACCAGCAGCAGGATCACCACCAGCCCGGCCACCGAGGCCGCGCAGCGGAAGGCGTCGGACGGGCGGCGGATGCGGTCGGGCAGCGCGGGCTCGTCGACGGGCACGACCGAGGGGGCGGACGGGTCGTCCCGCACCTTCTCGTCGTGGGTCTGCGTCACGCCCCACCGCCGTCCGCACAGGTCATTGAGATCAGCGTCCCAGAACGGGCGCCGCATCGTCGAGTGCGGCCATACCCGTAATCGGTGCCGCTCTCGCCCCCCGAATCCGCGGAACCCCCGACCCGCGGACGGTCAATATCCTACGTGCCGGACGGCAACAGCCCGGGCAGGGGTGCGTTTTCCGGCGCGGACGCGGTCTCGCCGGGGGGCGGTAACGATCGTTTCCGGCTCCGGTTGGATAGAGTTTCCACTACAGACGCCGTCGACCCTGTGCGGGAGAGTGCCCACGCGGCCAGCGTGGGACGCCGAAGGGGCAACTCCTCCCCGGAACCTCTCAGGCAAAAGGACCGCTGGGCGAGGCACCTCTGGAAAGAAGGAGCCCGTTCCCCGAGACCCGGGGGAGGGGCACCTCACCGAAGGGGAAATCCCGTTCGCGGGCAAAGCTCTCAGGTGCCGATGACAGAGGGGGAGATCGGCCACCGGCCGCCCAAGGGCCGGTGGTGGCCCTGAGCGACCGCAGCAGCCCAGGAGGCTCTCCCCAATGACCGCCCCGTACTTCGCCCCCGTGGCGTCGCCGCAGCAGACCCGAGACACCTTTGCCGACCGGCACATCGGGCCGTCGTCCGACGACCGCGGCCGGATGCTGGCGGCGATCGGCTACGGCAGCGCCGAGGCCCTGATCGACGACGCCGTGCCCGCGGCCATCCGCACCGGCGGCGACCTCGACCTGCCCGCCGCCCTGAGCGAGCCCGCGGCGCTGGAGCGCCTGCGCGAGCTGGCGTCGGCGAACACCGTCCTCACGTCCATGATCGGCCTGGGCTACCACGGCACGCACACGCCCGGCGTCATCCTGCGCAACGTGATGGAGAACCCCGGCTGGTACACCGCCTACACGCCCTACCAGCCCGAGATCTCCCAGGGCCGCCTGGAGGCCCTGCTCAACTTCCAGACCACCGTGGCCGACCTGACCGGCCTGCCGGTCGCCAACGCCTCCATGCTGGACGAGGGCACCGCCGCCGCCGAGGCCATGGCGCTGGCGCACCGGACGTCCCGGGCCAAGGAGCCCGGCGCGTTCCTGGTCGACGCCGACGCGCTCCCGCAGACCATCGAGGTCATCAGGACCCGCGCGATCCCGCTCGGCATCGAGGTGGTGACCGCCGACCTGTCCGGCGGGCTGCCCGAGGGCGACTTCTTCGGCGTCCTGCTCCAGTACCCGGGGGCGTCCGGCGCCGTCCGCGACCTGGAGCCGGTCACCGCCCAGGCGCACGAGCGCGGCGCCCAGGTCGTCGTGGCCGCCGACCTGCTCGCGCTGACGCTGCTGCGCCCGCCCGGCGAGTCCGGCGCCGACATCGTCGTCGGCTCGTCCCAGCGGTTCGGCGTCCCCTTCGGCTTCGGCGGGCCGCACGCCGGGTACATGGCCGTCCGCGAGGGCATCCAGCGCCAGCTTCCCGGCCGCCTGGTCGGCGTCTCGGTCGACATCGACGGCGCGCCCGCCTACCGGCTGGCCCTGCAGACCCGCGAGCAGCACATCCGCCGCGAGAAGGCCACCAGCAACATCTGCACCGCCCAGGTGCTGCTGGCCGTCATGGCCAGCATGTACGCGGTCTACCACGGCCCGGACGGCCTGGCCGCGATCGCGCAGCGCGCCCACGGCCACGCGGTCACCCTGGCCGCCGGCCTGGAGGCCGGGGGCGTCGAGATCGTCCACCGCGCGTTCTTCGACACCGTCCTGGCCCGCGTCCCCGGCCGCGCCGCCGTGGTCGTCGCGCGGGCCCGCGAGCTGGGCGTGAACCTGCGCCGGGTGGACGCCGACCACGTCGGCATCGCCTGCGACGAGACCACCACGCACGAGCATGTCGAGCTGGTCTGGAAGGCGTTCGGATACGAGGGCGACGTCCCGGCGGCCGACGGCGACAACCTCGGGTTCGTCCGCCGCGAGAGCCCGTACCTGACCCACCCGGTGTTCCACGCGCACCGCTCCGAGACCGCCATGCTGCGCTACCTGCGCAAGCTCCAGGACCGCGACATCGCGCTCGACCGCTCGATGATCCCGCTCGGCTCCTGCACGATGAAGCTGAACGCGACCACCGAGATGGAGCCGGTCACCTGGCCGGAGTTCGCGAACATCCACCCGTTCGCGCCGATCGAGCAGGCCCGCGGCTATATCGAGCTGATCAAGGACCTGGAGCGGCGGCTCGCCGAGATCACCGGGTACGACGAGGTCTCCGTCCAGCCCAACGCCGGTTCGCAGGGCGAGCTGGCCGGGCTGCTGGCCATCCGCGGCTACCACGCCTCGCGCGGCGAGGCCCACCGCACGATCTGCCTGATCCCGTCGTCGGCCCACGGCACCAACGCCGCCAGCGCGGTCATGGCCGGGATGAAGGTCGTGGTGGTCAAGTGCGACGACCACGGCAACATCGACCTCGACGACCTGCACGCCAAGATCGGCAAGCACGGGGCGAACCTCGCCGCGATCATGGTGACCTACCCGTCCACCCACGGGGTGTTCGAGGAGACCATCACCGACGTCTGCAAGTCGGTGCACGACGCGGGCGGCCAGGTCTACGTGGACGGCGCCAACCTCAACGCGCTGGTCGGGCTGGCCCGTCCGGGCGAGTTCGGGTCGGACGTCTCCCACCTCAACCTGCACAAGACCTTCTGCATCCCGCACGGCGGCGGCGGGCCGGGCGTCGGCCCGATCGGCGTCCGCTCGCACCTGGCGCCGTTCCTGCCCAGCCACCCCCTCCGCGAGGAGGCGGGACCGCGCGACACCGGCGTCGGCCCGATCTCGGCCGCCCCCTGGGGCTCGGCGGGCATCCTGCCGATCTCGTGGACCTACATCGCGATGATGGGCCCGGACGGCCTGCGCGCCGCCACCGAGGGCGCGATCATCTCGGCCAACTACCTGGCCACCCGCCTGGCCCCGCTCTACCCGATCCTCTACACCGGCCGCAACGGCCTGATCGCCCACGAGTGCATCGCCGACCTCCGCAAGATCACCAAGGACACCGGGATCACCGCCGAGGACGTCGCCAAGCGCCTGATCGACTACGGCTTCCACGCCCCGACCCTGTCCTTCCCCGTCGCGGGCACCCTGATGATCGAGCCCACCGAGAGCGAGGACCTCGCCGAGCTCGACCGCTTCGTGGACGCCATGGTCGAGATCCGCCGCGAGATCGAGCGGGTCGCCGACGGCTCCTACGACCGCGACGACAACCCCCTCAAGAACGCCCCCCACACCGCCCCGGCCCTCCTCACCGAGGACTGGAAGCACCCCTACACCCGCGAAGAGGCCGCCTACCCCCTCCCGTCCCTCCGCGACGACAAGTACTGGTCGCCCGTCCGCCGCATCGACCAGGCCTACGGCGACCGCAACCTCGTCTGCTCCTGCCCGCCCCCGGAAGCCTTCGAGGACTGACCGCCCCACCGCCGCCCGGCGCGGTGGCGCGGCCCACCCCGCACGACCGCGTCCACGCGAGCTGGCGACACTCGTCACAAGGCGCCGCAGTAAAGGCGATGCGCGGTGCGGCCCGCTTCCGGCGGGCCGCACCGCGCATCGCCTTGTCGCGCCGTGGACGCGTTCGCGGCGGCCTGTAGGGGAGGCGGGTCGTCAGCGGTGGGCGTGGGGGCGGGAAGATCTGGATGATCGCGTGTGTGTCGCGGGACGGGCCGGGGGTTGGTCGGTAGGCTCTGGGCACCCAACTCGACCCCCAGAGGCGCAGCGCATGAGCGAGACCCCGGAAACGGCCGAACCCTCCGTCCTGTGTGAGGAGGCCAGGCGGCTCGCCGAAGCGGGCGAGCCCGAGGAGGCCGCGCGGCTGTTCCGGCGCGTGCTCGACCTCGGCGAGGGGCCCTTCCGCGCCCAGGCGGCGCTCGGGCTGGCCGTGGTCCTGGACGACGCGGGCGACGTCGCGGGCGCCCGGGAGGCCGACCGGGCGGCGATCGCCACCGGCGACCCCGAGTACGGGCCGAGGGCGGCCTACCATCTGGCGCTCACCCACGAGCGCGGCGGCGAGCACGAGGACGCCGCGGCGGCGTGGCGCGCGGTCGTCGGCTTCGGCAACGCCGCCTACCTGCCTCCCGCGTACCTGGCGCTGGCGCGCCTGGCCGACGACGCCGGGGAATTCGACGCGGCGCGCGGCCACTGGGAGGAGACGATCGCGACCGGGGACGCCGAGTACGGCCCGGTCGCCGCGCACGACCTCGCGCAGCGGCTGCTGGAGCGCGGCGAGGCGCCGCGGGCGCAGCGGATCCTCACCGCGGGGCTGCGGCTGATCGACCGCGAGACCGCCCCCTACGCGCACGCCCGGCTGGCGGTCGCCCTCGGCATCGCCTATCTCGACCAGGCCATCGGGGCGTTCGGCGCGGCGCTCGACGACGGCGACGCGGCCGCCGACCCCGACGTCGGGCCGCTGGCGGTCGAGCTGCTGGCCCGCACGCTGCCGCTGCGCGGGCGGGGCGAGGAGGCGCGGGAGGTGTGGCGGCGCGGGCTGACGGTCTCCGGGGTGGCGGGCGACGTCCGCGCCCGGCTGCGCCGCGACTTCGCCGACGAGGACGCCGACCCCGGCGACCTGTGGTGGGAGCCGGTCGTCGAGCAGTCGGTGGCCGACGGGTCCCTGCCCGCGCTGGCGGGCGAGACGTTCGGCGCGCTCGACCACATGTACGCGCTGCTGGCGCTCCGGTACGCGGATGAGCCCGGCGAGCAGCGTCCCGGCGAGCTGCACGAGCTCATCGGGCGGGCCGTCCGCGTCCCCAGCGACTACGCGTGGGGGCCGCTGCTGCACGAGAGCTTCGCCGAGCGGCTGCGCCTGGCCATGGGCACCACCACCGGCGTCCTGCCTCCCGGGTGGCCTGACGCGGAGTCCGTCCCCGAGACCCCGTAAAGAAACGAGCAAGCCGGGCGTGCCCGGACGCCGTGCCGCCGCTGGGGCCCGACCCTGGACGCATGATCAATCTGCCCTGCGCGCTCGTGGCGGGCGCCCTGCTCTGCTCCGCTCCGCCGACGCCCAAGCCCACCGCCGACGTCCCGCCGGTGGCGTCCTTCAAATGCCCGGTGCCACACGGGTACTTCCCGCACCGTGTCGCGTGGAAGTACTGGCAATGCGCGAGCGGCATCGCCTACGAGTTGAGCTGCGCGGGCAATCATGTGACACGTGTGGTGTGGGATCAGCGCCTGCTGAGGTGCCGCCGCGCACGGTGAGGGCAGGGCGGGAGTACCGCTACGGGTGGTTACGGTGAGTGGCATGGAGATCGAGACCTCGCAGGGGACGGCCGAGGTGACGTGGGACGAGGTCCCCGAGCCCGCGTTCGTGCTCGTGCTGACACACGGGTCGAACGGGGGCGTGGACGCCTCGGACCTGCTGGCCGTGCGGGAGGTCGCGCTCGGGCTGGGCGGGACGGTGGCGCGGGTTCTGCAGCCGTTCCGCAGGGCCGGGCGCCGGGCTCCCGGGGCGCCGGCCAAGCAGGACGCGGCCTGGCTCGAGGTGATCGAGGCGGTCCGGGGCCGGGCCGGGGACGTCCCGCTGGTGCAGGGCGGGCGGAGCAACGGGGCGCGGGTGGCGTGCCGGACGGCGCGGGAGGCGGAGGCCGCCGGGGTGATCGCGCTGGCGTTCCCGCTGGTGCCCCCGTGGAACCCGGCGGCCTCGCGGGTGGACGAGCTCCGCTCGGCGGGCGTTCCGGTGCTGGTGGTCAGCGGCGACAAGGACCAGTTCGGCGTTCCGGCCCCGGCGGACGCGGCCGAGGTGGTGGTCCTGCCGGGCGAGCGTCACGACCTGGACAGGAATCCGGCGGCGGTCGGTGCCGCCGCCGAGCCGTGGCTGCGTCGCTGGATGAAGGGTTAGTCCCTCTGGGCCCCGTGCGGACCCAGAGGTTCGATCAGGTGGTGCTACCCCCGTGGAATGATCACCCGTTTGGACTAGTCCCCCGTCAAACCCCGTGGAGAACTGGTTCAGGCGGCCGACGGAGCCTGAAGGTCCGTCGGACGGTGCGGTGCGATGATTCCCCCGTCGGGCAGCAGCTCACCGGTGTCCTCGAAAAGCACGACGCCGTTGCACAGGAGGCTCCACCCCTGCTCGGGGTGGGTGGCGATCGTCCGCGCGGCGTCGCGGTTGGCATCGTCGTGCGAGGGACAAGGCGGCTGGTGCGGGCACATCGGCGTGCCTCCGGTCTCAACTACTCGTGGGTGGTTGTTGTTGTGTGTGACGCATCTCAGTGTGGAACGGTTCGCATCGTCGCGGCCATAGCCCGTTGGGACGGTTGCTCGGTGGTACCGAAGTACCGTCGGGCTGTGACCCGTCTCACCCTGAAGCAGTAGGGCCAGCCTGCCCCGCACGCGATTACGACCGAAGAACGACACGCCGTCCGATGGGGAAACGTTTCGCCCGATTTGAAAACACCCGCGCCTGATTGGGGGCGTCGCCCCTGTCACGGGGCTCGATGGCGCTCGCGGCGGCCGTCCTGTACGGGGCTCTGGCCCGCGCCGGTTTTCAGTGGTCACCCACTTTGTTCCAACGCCCGCGCGGCGCCCCGGTGTTCCCTCTCGGGGCTCCTCCCCGAGGATGAGCGCTACTCCTCTGGAGGGTGCGCCGTGACCCCCTAGGGAGGGGGTCACGGCGCCGGGGTCACTTGTTCCAGGCCACCAGGAACTCCCGCAGCGCGATGCGTCCGTCCGCGTCGCCGTCGCGTCCGTCGGCGGTGTTGAAGATCGAGTCGAGTTCGGCGGAGGTGACCTCGTCACCACGCGCGCGCATGGCGAGCGCGAACTCCTCGCGGGTGATGTAGCCGTCGCCGTCGCGGTCGAATTCCTTGAACGTGGCGGTCGGGTCGTCGAGTTCCGGCATGGGAGGCCCTTCGGATCGTGCGTTGTGCTGACGAGGCATCATCGAAGCACGAACGCGCGCGCAACATGGGTGAAATGTGGCCTCTGAGGTGTTTGTCAGCCGGGGTTCACGGCGGCGAGGACGAGGGTGAGCCCGGCGGCGAAGCGGGCGTCCCAGTCGACCTCGGCGGCGGGGCCCTCGCCCTGGGCGCCGCGCACTTCGAGGGCCGCGTGGCCGATGACGTAGCCGAGCAGGGTGTGCGCGGCCACCTCGGCCGTGATCTCGGGGATGCCGCCCTGCCGCAGCACCTCGTGCAGCGACGCCGTCGTCGTCGCGAGCGCCGCCGGGTTGCGGCTGGTCACCAGGAGCGGCAGCACGCCGGCGTGTTCGAGGAGCCGCTTGCGGTACGCCAGCGCCCAGCGCCGCAGGGCGTCGCGCCAGCCCGCCGTGTCGCGGGTCTGGGCCGGGGCGATCGCGACATGGGCGACGAGCCCGTCCAGCAGCTGCTCCTTGCCCCGGGGGAGATGGTGGTAGATCGCCATCGCCTCGACCTCGAGGGCGTCGCCGAGCCGCCGCATGGTCAGCCGGCCCAGCCCCTGGCCGTCGATGATCTGCAGAGCGGCCTCGATGATGCGCTCGGTGCTCAGCGGAGCGCGGTTCTGGGCGTTGATCGCCGGTTGCCGGACCATTCGGGTGTCCATGCCTCTCTGCTTGGCCCATCGGTGGCGCTGAGGCCAGCCTAGAGCCGGGAGGGCCCCGGACACCGGAAGATCGTCGGTCGTGGCGCCGCGCCCTCCGAGGATACCTTACTGTGTAAAGGGGCGGAGTTTGGTGTCCCCTGTCACAAGCCGGTGATCCCGAGCGTACGCTTGGCGTCGACTGGAATCGAAAGCCTGGGATTTGAGGAGTGTCGCCAATGCCGCTGGGTCGCCGGGTGAGCAAGGACGTCGCGGAGCTGTACGAGGCCGACCAGGCCTTGGCCGGGGTCTACCGCGACCGGCTGGCGGCGGCCTCGCGGGCCGAGAGCGACCTGCGGGACGCCCAGGCGCGCGGCGAGGCCGACATCCGCGCGCTGGCGACCGCCTTCGACGCCGCGCTCACCGAGGCCGTGCTCGCGGCCGAGGCGTCCGAGCGGGTGGCCATGGGGACCAAGACCTACGCCACCGACGCGCAGGACGCCAAGACCCGCCGCGCCGCCGAGATCGCGCGCCGCGCCGCCAAGGCCAAGCCGCACGTCCGCCCGTGGACCGACGAGGTCGACCGCCTGCGCACCGCGCGCGAGGCGCACCGGCTGAGCTTCCGGGCCGGTGGCCGCCGGGCCGTGGCCTGACCGCGGCGGCGACACAGCGTCACCGAGTGGCAACGGCCGCCGAACTTTGAGAATGTACCGTCTCGGGGAACGCCGGGGCGCCCCGCACCACAGGCCGCACGGGGACGCGGCGGTGCGCGCGACGCGCCCTGGCGTGGGGTTGCATCGCGGGGGGAACTACGTTGGAGCGCACGCCGCCGGATCGGCATCGCGTACTCGAGTCCTATGAGGACGGGGTACACGCGATCCGTGCGCTCGCGGCGCGGGTGGACGACTGGGCGGCGCCCACCCCCTGCACCCTCTGGACGGCCGGCGACCTGGCGGGGCACCTGCGGTGCGTGGCCGAGAGCTACCTCGAATACCTCCAGGACTCGCCCGACAGCCGCCTGGCCAAGCTTTTCGCCCAGGAGGCCGCGACGGCCGTCCTGATCCGCCAGCAGGCCCGCCAGAACGCCACCGAGCTGGCCGTCCTGCCCGCCGAGTCCGGTCCCGAGCGCGTCATGGCGTTCACCGTCTCGGCCGGTGCCTACCGCGACCTCACGCCCGACATGTGGGACCGGACGCACTTCGTCTACAAGGGCACCAAGTACACGGTGGGTGACCACGCCGGGGCCGCGTGCGTCGAATGGCACCTGCACGCCTGGGACCTGGCCCGCGCCATCGGCGCCGACCACCGGCCCGTCGACCCCGAGCTGCTGGTGTCGGCGTGGCACTGGGGCGTCCCGCATCTGCCCCTGGCCTCGGGGGACGCCTGGGAGGCCGTGCTGCGCTCGTCCGGGCGGTCTCCTCACTGGCCGGGGTCCTGACCAGCGGATCTTTCACACACGATTGTTACTTGTGTGCGGAGGATGTAGCACTCCGGGCACACGAGGCGACGCCTCCTGTAACTCAGCGTTCCTACCTTCTCGGTTGTTCGCAACGACACCGGGAGGACCGGCATGACCACGATGACCGACGAGCCTGCTGCGGCGGCCGCGTCCCGGGGCCGTCACTGGATCGACCACTGGGAGCCCGACGACGAGCAGTTCTGGGCGAAGACCGGCAAGAAGGTCGCCGCCAAGAACCTGGTCTTCTCGATCCTGACCGAGCACCTGGGATTCTCGGTCTGGCTGCTGTGGAGCATCGCGGTGCTCAACCTGCCCACCGTCGGGATCAAGCTCTCGGTGAGCGAGGCGCTCTGGCTGACCACCACGCCCAACCTGGTGGGCGCCGCCATGCGCATCCCGTACACCTTCGCCCCGGCCCTGTTCGGCGGCCGGAACTTCACGGTGGTCAGCGCCCTGCTGCTGCTGATCCCGTGCGGCCTGTTCGTCTACGCGATCGAGAACCCGGACGTCCCGTTCTGGGTCCTGCTGCTCATCGCCGCCACCACCGGTCTGGGCGGCGGCAACTTCGCGTCCTCGATGGCGAACATCACCCACTTCTACCCGACGTCCAAGCAGGGCCTTCCGCTCGGCCTGAACGCCGCCGGGGGCAACCTCGGCACCAGCGTCACCCAGCTGGCCATGCCGCCGCTGATCGTCGCCTTCGGGCTGGTCGCCGTCGGCTGGGTCTGGATGCCCTTCATCCTCCTGGCGGCCCTCTGCGCCTACCTGTTCATGAACAACCTCACCAAGGCCACCTCGGCCTACACGGTGAAGGAGATGGCCGCCAGCACCCGCAACCCGCAGACGATCATCATGTCGATCCTCTATATCGGCACGTTCGGCTCGTTCATCGGCTACGCGTTCAGCTTCGGCGTCCTCATCAAGACCCAGTTCCCCGACATCAAGGGGGCCGACTTCATCTGGCTGGGCGCCTTCGCGGGCTCCTTCGCCCGCCCCCTCGGCGGCTGGCTCGCCGACCGCTTCGGCGGCGCCCGCGTCACCATGATCGACTTCTTTCTGATGGGCCTGGGCGTCGCCGGAGTCGCCTGGGCGGTCGAGGCCAAGAGCTGGCCCCTGTTCCTGACGGCCTTCCTGTTCGTCTTCATCACCACGGGAATCGGCAACGGCTCGACCTACAAGATGATCCCGGCCATCTTTAAAACCAAATCGCTGGAGGGCGTGGACGCCACCGACGACAAGGCCGTGGCCACGGCGCTCATCACCGCTCGCCGCAACGCCGCCGCCGCGATCGGCATCATCTCCGCCGTCGGAGCCGCGGGCGGCGTCCTGATCCAGCAGACCTTCCGCATCTCCATCGAAGAGAGCGGCGGCATCACCCCCGCCCTGCTCACCCTGGCCGCCTTCTACGGCATCTGCGTCGCCCTCACCTGGGCCTGCTACCTGCGCAAGGTCAAGGTCGGCCAGACCAAGATGAGCCTCGCCGAAGCCGGAGTCTGACCCCTCCCACCCCCAAGGGCCGGTCGCCGCACGGCGACCGGCCCTCATCTCCGTTCGCAGATGTCGATGATGAGGGTGCAGATGTCGAGGGGGAGGGCGTAGAGGAGCACGGCGCGGTTGTGGTGGGACGCGTCGATGACGGCGGCGGTGTTGCCGATGGTGCGGCGCAGGGTGGGGCCCTGGGACGCGAGGCCCGAGGCGAGGGTGTGCAGCAGGGTGGTCACGTCGTCCGGGTCGATGGCCCGGACGAGCCGGTGTGCCGGGTCGGCCAGATCGGCGAGTTCCTCGGTGCCCGCCGTCCGCCGGACCGTGCCGCCGTCGCGCAGGTGGGGGCCGTCGCCGTCGTGGAGGTCCAGGGCGAGGTCCTTGGGGCCGAACAGCGAGAGCGGCTCGATCCGCGCGGTCGCGGTCGCGGGGACGCGCACGGCGTCGTCGATCCGGAACCGCACGCTCGCCCGGCCGGCGCGGTCGAGGTCGACCCGCTCGACGGTGCCCACCGGGACGCCGCGGACCTTCACCGCCGACCGGCCCGGGTCGAGCCCCTGGCCCGCGCGTTCGAAGGTCGCGTGGAGCCGGGTCGACCCGCCGGACGGCGGCACCACGGCGACCGCGGCGCCGGCGGCGGCGATGAGCAGGACGGCGCATCCGACGAGCCCGAACCGGGCACGCGAACGCTCCGAGAGTTGCTGATCCATCGGGGCTCGCCCGCTTCCTGAGCACGGTTACGGGGGGAATCGCAGGAGGCGCGGCCAGTGTGACCAGAAGCGAGCCGGGGCGCTGGACGTCCAAGTGAGTCAGTCGCGGCCCGCGGTGCTCCGCACAGACGAAAACCGGTTGAGGCGCCAGGCGGATCATGATTGTCTAGGGGGCGTTGCGGGTGCCCGGTGCGTAGGCAACGGATACTTCGGTTCTGCGGGACGTGGGTTCAAATCCCACTGTCGCCTTAGGGGCGATGTAGCTCAGGTTGGTAGAGCAGCAGACTTCCGTCGCCGCCCTTGATCTCGGGCACCCCGCAAGAACTCTCCGGGTCAGCGCAGCTGTGCCAGGCCGAAGGCGATGACCGCCAGCCCCGCGAGCATGAGAACCGGGGAGAGGTAGACCTTGAACTTCAGCACCCCGGCGCGCTCGGCGCTGCGGCGCGGGTTCTCGGGGTCGTAGAGGATCGGGACGCGCTTGCCCACCTTGGGGCCCCGTCCCGCATAGGCCGAACTCGTCGCCTGGACGACCTCGCCCCGTTCGGTGGTGAACTGGAACACGCCCGAGCGGCCCACGATGCCCGGGTCGACGGCACCGGGCGTCCGGGATCCGACGATCACGCCGATGGTGCGGCGCATCCGGCGGCGCATCCGGGCCCAGGCGAGCAGCTCGTTGAGGCCGCCCCAGACGATCGCCAGGCCGACGGCGGCGACGACGAGCGCTTTGACGAGGTCCATCGTGGCGGGGTCTCCGGGGCCGGGTGCGCGGTCGCCCTAGAGCTTCGCGCCAACCGATGCGAAACGCAAGGCCGGAGGTCAGGCCGGTTTGATACCGAGGATGGCCGACTTCCCGGAGACCGCCAGCACGCTGATGACGATCTTGTTGATGCTGATCTTGGCGCCGGGATGGCCGGTCGCCCTGGCCATGCCGGGGGAGTACTCCGTCGCGCCCTGGACGAAGGACTGGCAGTCGTCGTCGCCGTCGCACGCGAGGGAGAAGCTCCCGCCGGTGATGAGCATGTCCAGGGAGACGCCCTTGTCCTTGACGGCGGTCACCCGCACTTGTTCGACGCCGAACTTCGGCTTCACCGGGATCCGCGCGCCCTTCTTCACCTCGATCTCGCAGGTGCCGTCGGTGCAGGCGCGGAGCCTGGTGCCGTCGGCGGCGGCGGTCGGCACCGGGGACGCCGAGGTCGGCGGCGGAGCCGAGGACGAGGGCGCGGCGGAGGTCCGGGAAGCCGTGGGCTTGGACGTCGCCTTGGAGCCGTCCGACCCGCATCCCGCCAGGCTCAGGACGGTGACGGCGGCGAGAAGGGCTCCGGAGGCGCGCGTGGCGGGGTGCGTCATGACACGAACCCTAGGCGCGGGTGTCGGGGAGGGGTCCCCGGGGCGTTTTGCCGGGGTATTGCCTGGGGGTCGATAGGGCGGGGGAAAGGGTGGGTAGACAGTGATCGCGAGCGTCGGGGAACGGAAGGAAGCCAATCATGGCGATGTGCGAGGTTTGCGGCAACGATTACGAGCTGTCGTTCGAGGTGCACGCGCAGGGGGAGGTGCACACGTTCGACTCGTTCGAGTGCGCGATCTCGCGGATGGCGCCCATCTGCGAGCACTGCGAATGCAAGATCATGGGCCACGGGATCGAGGTGGACCGGCACTGGTACTGCTGCGCCCACTGCGCGCGCCAGGCCGACCCCGCCCGGGGCCGCGAGGCCCGCGACAGCGTGCTCGCCTAGGCGAGCGGGCGCGACCGGGATCGGGTGAACCCGGGCTCGCGGCCGTCTTCGAGATAGACGGCGCGGCCTTCGGCGAGCCCGCGCAGGCTGGGGGGCATGCGCCGGGCGATGTGCGGCGGCGCGAAGCGGGGGATCTCGTCGGCGGGCACCAGGACGTGGTCCGACAGCTCGTCGGCGGGCAGCGTGATGGCCTCGATCTCGGCGGCGGTGAGGGCGCCGGCGAAGACGAACACGTTGACCGAGTCGATGCCGTTGTCGCGCGGCGGGCCCCAGTCGACGCAGACCAGGCCGTCCAGGCGGGGGACGAGGCCGAGTTCCTCCTCGCATTCGCGCACGCAGGCGGCCAGGGGCGACTCGCCCGCCTCGATGACGCCGCCGGGCAGGAACCAGCCCTCCTTGTAGGTGGGCTTGACCAGCAGCACGCGCCCGTCGTCGTCGAGCAGGAGCGCCGCGGCGGCGCCGCGCGTGCGGGGCAGCGAGGCGTAGTAATCAAGGTCGGGCATGTTCCGAGATTAAGCGTCGCGGATCGCCCTCTGCCCCGGGTTCGGGGGACCGGTGGCCGCATCCGCCCCCGGGGTCCCGGGGGTCGCCGCCGATCCGTTCCGGTAACCGGGGTGAAGGCGACGAATGGTCCCTGACAACGTCCGACAACGCTTGACACGTGATCGTCAGACCGTGCCGGGTGTGATCTCCGTCGCACTTGCCTGACCTTGAGAAATTCACCCGGGTGAGCGGCTTTTAACACCCGGGTCACACGCGGGACCCAGGGGCGAAACGGCGCCCGAACAGTCTCGGGGCATGACCGAGACCTCGACGCACTGTCCCTACTGCGCGCTGCAGTGCGGGATGACGCTGGCGGGCGGCGGCCCCCTGCTGCGCGTGACGCCTCGGGACGACGTGCCCGCCAACCGGGGCGGCCTGTGCCAGAAGGGCTGGACGTCCGCCGAGATGCTGGTCGTCCCCGACCGGCTGACCACGCCGCTGATGCGGGCCGCCAAGGGGGCGCCGCTCGAACCGTGCACCTGGGACGAGGCGCTCGACCGCGTCGCCGCCGAGACCGCCGCGATCCAGGAGGCGCACGGACGGGACGCCGTCGCGGTCTTCGGCGGCGGCGGCCTCACCAACGAGAAGGCCTACCAGCTCGGCAAGTTCGCCCGCGTCGCGCTGCGGACCTCGCAGATCGACTACAACGGCCGGTTCTGCATGTCGTCGGCGGCGGCCGCGTCCGGCCGGGCCTTCGGCATGGACCGCGGCCTGCCCGGACCGATCACCGACCTCGGCCGGGCGGACGCCATCATGGTCGTCGGCGGGAACGTGGCCGAGACCATGCCCCCGTTCATGCGGCACCTCACCGAGGCCCAGGACGGCGGCGGCGCGCTGATCGTGATCGACCCCCGCCGCACCGCGACCGCCCGCCAGGCCGACCTGCACCTCCAGCCCACCCCCGGCACCGACCTGGCACTGGCCAACGGCCTGCTGCACCTGGCGCTGGCCGAGGGCCTGGCCGACGAGGAGTACATCGCCAAGCGCACCGGGGGGTTCGAGGCCGTCCGGACGGTGGTCAACGGCTACTGGCCCGACCGGGTCGAGCGGATCACCGGCGTGCCCGTCCCGCACATGCGCGAGGCGGTGCGGCTGCTGGCCCGGGGACGGCGCTCGTTCATCCTCACCGCGCGGGGCACCGAGCAGCACGCGCGCGGCACCGACATGGTGACCGCGTTCATCAACCTGGCGCTGGCCCTGGGCCTGCCGGGCCGGGAGGGCGCCGGGTACGGCTGCCTGACCGGGCAGGGCAACGGCCAGGGCGGGCGCGAGCACGGCCAGAAGGCCGACCAGCTCCCCGGCTACCGCAAGATCGACGACCCGGCCGCCCGCGCCCACGTCGCGGGCGTCTGGGGCGTGGAGCCCGGCTCGCTGCCCGGCCCGGGACGCTCGGCCTACGAACTGCTCTCGGCGCTCGGGACGCCGGACGGCCCCAAGGCGATGCTGCTCTTCGGCTCCAACCCGGTGGTCTCGGCCCCGCGCGCATCGGCCGTGCAGGAGCGCATCACCGCGCTGGACTTCCTGGCCGTCGCCGACTTCGTGCCCTCGGAGACGGCGGTGCTGGCCGACGTCGTGCTGCCGTCCGCGCAGTGGGCCGAGGAGTCGGGCACGATGACCAACCTGGAGGGACGGGTGCTGCGCCGCCGCCGCGCCGTCGCGCCGCCGGACGGCGTCCGCACCGACCTGCAGATCATCGCCGCGCTGGCCGGGCGCCTGGCCGCGCCCGGCAAGTGGAGCGAGGAGCCCGCCGAGGTCTTCGACGAGCTGCGGGCCGCCAGCGCGGGCGGCCTGGCCGACTACCAGGGCATCACCTACGAGCGGATCGAGGACGAGGGCGGCGTGTTCTGGCCGTGCCCGTCCACCGGGCACCCCGGCACGCCCCGCCCGTTCCTCGACCGCTTCGCCACCCCCGACGGGCGCGCCCGCTTCACCCCGGTTGAGCACAGCGGGCCCGCCGAGGACGTCGACGCCGACTACCCCGTCTATCTCACCACCGGCCGCGTCCTGGCCCAGTACCAGAGCGGCGCGCAGACCCGGCGGGTCGGCGCGCTGGTGGAGGCCGCGCCGGAGCCGTTCGTCGAGCTCCACCCCGACCTGGCCGGACGGCTGGGCATCGAGGCCGGCATGGACGTGCGCGTGTCCAGCCGCCGCGGCACCGCGACCGTCCGGGCCCGGCTCACCGACGCCATCAGGCACGACACGGTCTTCATCCCCTTCCACTGGGCGGGCCGGGGCCGGGCCAACCTGCTCACCAACCCGGCTCTTGACCCCATGTCGCGGATGCCGGAGTTCAAGGTCTGCGCCGTCCGGCTCGAAGCCGCCCCCGAGGAGACGCCATGAACGACATCGTGATCATTGGGAACGGCATGGCCGGTTCCCGGCTGGTGACCGAGATCCGCGCCCGCGACCGGGAGGTGCCGCTGACGGTCTTCGGCGCCGAGACCCAGCAGCCCTACAACCGGGTGCTGCTGTCGAACGTGCTGGCCGGGATCGCGCGTCCCGACCAGATCGGGCTGGTCGACCCCGCCTGGTACGGGCGCAACGACGTGGACGCCAGGCTCGGCGTCCAGGTCGAGCGGATCGACCGCGACGCCGGGGTCGTGCACGCCTCCGACGGGACGGCCACGCCCTACGGCACCCTGGTGATCGCCACCGGCAGCACCTCGTTCGTGCCGCCGTTCCCGGGTACCGAGGACGGGCTGCCGGAAGGCGCGGTGGCGTTCCGCACCCTGGACGACTGCCACGCGATCCTGGACGCGGCCGAGGGCGCCGGGCGGGCGGTGGTCGTCGGCGGCGGCCTGCTGGGCATCGAGGCCGCGCGGGGCCTGGCCGGGCGCGGCCTGGAGGTGACGGTCGTCCACCTGGCGGGCCACCTGATGGAGCGTCAGCTCGACCCCGGGGCGGGCAGGGTCCTGGCGCGGACCCTCGGCCGCCTGGGCATCCGCGCCCATCTGGACGCCAACGTGTCCGGCCTGCGCACCGAGGCCGGACGGGTGACCGGCGTGGAGCTGGCCACGGGCGAGTCGCTCCCGGCCGACCTGGTCGTGATGGCGTGCGGCGTCCGTCCCGAGACCGGCCTGGCCCGCGACGCGGGCCTCAAGGTCGAGCGCGGCATCGTGATCGACGGGACGCTGCGCTCGGTGACCGACCCGTCGGTGCGGGCCATCGGCGAGTGCTCCCAGCACGACGACACCGTGTACGGGCTGGTCGCGCCGTGCTGGGAGCAGGCGACCGTCCTGGCCGACCTGCTCACCGGGGCCGACGCCGGTGCGCGCTTCACGGGGGCGCGGCAGATCACGCGGCTCAAGGCGGCCAGCGTCGACCTGGTGGCGATGGGGGAGACGCATTTCGGCGACGACGACCCCGACGTCGAGGTGATGCATTTCGCCGACGCCAGCCGGGGCACCTACAAGAAGGTCGCCATCCGGCGCGACCGGGTCGTGGGCGCGATCCTGCTCGGCGAGACCAGCACCGCCGGCACGCTGACGCAGCTGTACGACCGGGAGGCGCCGCTGCCCTCGGACCGGCTGAGCCTGTTCTTCCCCGGCGTGGGCGGCGCGCAGGCCGCCGATTCGCCGGTGCGGATGCCCGACGCGGCGACGGTCTGCCAGTGCAACAACGTTTCCAAGGGGCAGATCCGGGCCTGCTGGGAGAAGGGCGCTCGCACGGTCGGGGAGGTGGCCGAGGGAACCCGCGCGAGCACCGGCTGCGGAGGATGCCGCGACGCCGTCGAGGGCATCGTGGCCTGGCTCGACGAGCAGGACTCGGTCTCGGCGCAGCGCTCGGCCTGAAAACGCGAAAGGAAGGCCCCGTCGCACTCGCGGCGGGGTTTCGCCTTTCCCGGGCCGCACCGACGTGTGACCACGATTCGATTTCGGAGTGAGCGCCTTTTAACACGCCGGTGACAAAGGGGACGCAACCGCGAAACGGCCCCTGCTGAGGATCGGGGCCATGGACGACGGAGGGGATGGACGCATGAGGGTGGTCGTCGTCGGGCACGGACCGACCGGGCACCGGCTGGTGGAGGCGCTGCGCGAGCGCGACACCGCCGGGGCCTGGCGCGTCACGGTGATCGGTGAGGAGACCAGGACGGCCTACGACCGGGTCGCGCTGACCTCCTACCTGACCGAGGACGCCGACCTGGCCTACCCGGACCACGACGAGGCGGTGGAGCTGGTCACCGGCGACCCCGTGGTGGCCGTCGACCGGGCCGCGCGCACCGTGACCACCGGCTCGGGCCGGGAGATCGGCTACGACGCGCTGGTGCTGGCCACGGGCTCGGCGCCGTTCGTGCCTCCGGTCGAGGGCAAGGACCTCCCGGGAGTCTTCGTCTACCGCACCATCGACGACCTGGAGGCGCTCCGCGCCCACTGCGCCGACCTTACAACGTCAAGGCCGGCGGCCGGCGGCGTCGTGGTGGGCGGCGGGCTGCTCGGCCTGGAGGCCGCCCGCGCACTCCAGGGCCTCGGAGTCGACACCCACGTCGTCGAGGTCGCGCCGTGGCTGATGCCGCGCCAGCTCGACGAGGGCGGCGGGGCGATGCTGCGCCGCCACATCGAGGCCCTGGGCATGAACGTCCACGCCGGGACGCCGATGGCGGGCCTGGCGGCGGGGGAGGACGGGACGGTCGGCCGCGTCGAGCTGTCCGACGGCACCGCGATCGACGCCGGGGTCGTGGTCTTCTCCGCGGGCATCAGGCCGCGCGACGAGCTGGCCCGCCTGTGCGGGCTGCCGGTCGGCGAGCGCGGCGGCATCGTGGTCGACGGCGCCTGCCGCACCGCCGACCCGGCCGTGTACGCGGTGGGGGAGTGCGCGCTGGTCGACGGCCAGGTGTTCGGCCTGGTCGCGCCCTGTTTCAGCATGGCCGAGGTGGTGGCCGACCAGCTGCTGGCGGCCGCGTCCGGAACCGAGAGCCCGGCCCGGTTCGAGGGCGCCGACCTGTCGACCAAGCTCAAGCTGATGGGCGTGGACGTCGCCAGCTTCGGCGACCCGTTCGCCGGGCCCGACCAGGGCGCGCTGGACGTCACCTACACCGACCCGGTCGCCGGGGTCTACAAGCGGCTGATCGTCAGCGACGACGCGCGGACGCTGCTCGGCGGCGTCCTGGTCGGCGACGCCTCGGCCTACCCGACGCTGCGCGCGTTCATCGGCGCCGAGCTGCCCGGCTCGCCCGAGCAGGCCCTGTTCGGCGGGACGGAGGCGGCCGGGGGAGACCTGCCGGGCGCCACCACGATCTGCAGCTGCAACAACGTCAGCGCCGACCACATCCGCTGCTCGATCCGCGACGAGGGCCTGACCGCGCTGGAGGAGGTCAAGGGCTGCACCCGGGCGGGCAGCACGTGCGGGTCGTGCGTCCCGCTGGTGAAGAAGATCCTGGACGCCGAGCTGACCGCCGCCGGGATCGAGGTCAGCAAGGCGCTGTGCGAGCACTTCGAGCACAGCCGCGCCGAGCTCTTCGACATCGTCCGGGTCACCGGGATCACCACCTTCACCCGTCTCATCGACGAGCACGGGCGCGGACGCGGCTGCGACATCTGCAAGCCGGTGGTGGCCTCCATCCTGGCCAGCCTGGGCAACGGGCCGATCCTGGAGGGCGAGCAGGCCGCGCTGCAGGACACCAACGACCATTTCCTGGCCAACATGCAGAAGAACGGCACCTACTCGGTGGTGCCGCGCATCCCCGGCGGGGAGATCACGCCCGACAAGCTGATCGTGATCGGCGAGGTCGCCCGCGACTTCGGCCTCTACACCAAGATCACCGGCGGTCAGCGGATCGACCTGTTCGGCGCCCGCGTCGAGCAGCTGCCCCAGATCTGGAAGCGGCTGGTGGACGCCGGGTTCGAGTCGGGCCACGCCTACGGCAAGGCGCTGCGGACGGTGAAGTCGTGCGTCGGGTCGACCTGGTGCCGCTACGGCGTCCAGGACTCGGTCGGCATGGCGATCGCGCTGGAGCTGCGCTACCGGGGGCTGCGCGCCCCGCACAAGCTGAAGTCGGCGGTGTCGGGCTGCGCCCGCGAGTGCGCCGAGGCGCAGAGCAAGGACTTCGGGATCATCGCCACGGAGAAGGGCTGGAACCTGTACGTGGCGGGCAACGGCGGGATGCGTCCCCGCCACGCCGACCTGTTCGTCACCGACGTGGACGACGCGACGCTGGTCCGCTACATCGACCGGTTCCTGATGTTCTACATCCGCACCGCCGACCGGCTGCAGCGGACGGCGAGCTGGCTGGAGGGCCTGGAGGGCGGTCTCGACTACCTCCGCGAGGTGATCGTGGAGGACAGCCTGGGCATCTGCGCCGAGCTGGACGCGGCGATGGAGCGCCATGTCGGCTCCTACGCCGACGAGTGGCGCGACGCCATCGAGGACCCCGACAAGCTCAGCCGGTTCGTCTCGTTCGTCAACGCACCCGGCACCCCCGATCCCAGCATCGTCTTCGAGTCCGAGCGCGAGCAGATCAAGCCGGTCCTGGTGGCCGGTCCCAGCCTGGAGGTGGCGACCCGATGACCCTGACGTCCGATGCGACGGCCCCCGCGGGAACGGTGCGGTGGTTCGACATCTGCGCCTACGGCGACCTGATCCCCGAGAGAGGCGCCTGCGCGATGGTCGACGGCGTCCAGGTGGCGGTGTTCCGCACCTTCGACGGCGAGCTGTTCGCGGTCGGCAACCACGACCCGTTCAGCAACGCCTACGTGATCTCGCGCGGCATCCTGGGGTGCCGCGACGGCGTCCCGACGGTGGCCTCGCCCATGTTCAAGCAGGTCTTCGACCTGCGCACCGGCACGTGCCTGTCCGAGCCGGAGGTGGCGCTGCCCACCTTCGCGATCCGCCGTGACCCGGCGGGAGACCGCGTGGAGGTGGCCCTGCCCGATGGACGGTCCTAGGAAGACCGAGAGCGAGCCGCTGGCCGGTTTCGCCGTCGGCGTGACGGCGGCGCGCCGGCACGAGGAGCTGGCCTCGCTGCTGGAGCGGCGCGGGGCCCGGGTGGTGCACGCCCCGGCGATCCGGCTGATCCCGTTGGCCGACGACGCCGACCTGCTGGCCGCCACCGAGGAGTGCCTGGCCCGTCCGCTCGACCACGCCGTGGTGACCACGGGGATCGGTTTCCGGGCCTGGTTGGAGGCGGCCGACGGGTGGGGGCTGCGCGACGCCCTGATCGAGCGGCTGGGCGTGGCCGACCTGCTGGCCCGGGGCCCCAAGGCGCGCGGCGCGATCCGCTCGGCCGGGCTCCAGGAGCGCTGGTCGCCGGAGTCCGAGAGCTGTGCCGAGGTGCTCGGCCATCTGCTGGAGAAGGACCTGACCGGGGCGCGGGTCGCCGTCCAGCTCTACGGCGACCAGCTGACCGAGTTCACCGAGGCGCTGCGGGAGGCGGGCGCCGAGGTGGTGGAGATCCCGGTGTACCGGTGGTCGCGGACCGAGGACCCGACCCCGCTGCGGCGGCTGGTCGGCCAGGCCGTCGCGGGCACGGTCGACGCGATCACCTTCACCAGCTCCCCGGCGGTGGCGGCCACGCTGGCCGTCGCGGCCGAGGACGGGCTGGAGGAGCCGCTGCTGGACGCGCTGCGCACGCACGTGGTGGCGGCCTGCGTGGGGCCGGTGACGGCGCAGCTGCTGACCGAGCGCGACGTGCCGACCGTCCAGCCGGAGCGGGCGCGGATCGGCGCGCTGGTGCGCGCGCTGGTCTCCGACCTGCCGGTGCGGCGGGCGCGGCAGGTGGAGGTGCGGGGCATCTCGATGGAGCTGCGCGGCCACGCGGTGGTGCTGGACGGGCAGCTCAAGCCGATCGCGCCCGCGCCGATGGCGATCCTGCGGGCGCTGGCGCGGCGTCCCGGGCACGTGGTGTCGCGGGCCGAGCTGTGCGGCGTGCTGCCCAGCCGCCTGTTGGTGGGCGGCGTGCCGTGGCAGCGCGACGGGCGTCCGCAGGCCGACGAGCACGCGGTGGAGATGGCCGTGGCGCGGCTGCGGCGCGGGCTGGGACGCGCGGGCATCGTCGAGACCGTGGTCAAGCGCGGATACCGGCTGGCCTGCGACCCCCGGCTGATCGAACCCCTGCGAGCGGAGACCAGTGGCTGAGACCTCACCGACCCTGATCGCCGTCGCGCACGGGACCCGTGACCCGGCGGGGCCCGCGGCCGTGCGCGAGCTGCTGGAACGCGTTCGGGCGCTGCGGCCGTGGCTCCCGGTGGCCGAGGCGTACGCCGAGCTGGCCGCGCCCTCGCTGGAGGACGCGGTGCGCGCGGTCGACGGCCCGGTGGTCGCGGTGCCGCTGATGCTGGCGCGCGGCTACCACGCCCTGATCGACATCCCGGGCCGGGTCGAGCGGCTGCGCTCGGACACCACCCTCATCCCGAGCGAACCGAGTGGTGCCGGGGGGTCGTCCTCCCAGAGCGGTACCGCGGTGGCGCGTCCGCTGGGGCCGCACGCGGCGCTGGCCGCCGCGCTGGCCGACCGGCTGCTCGGCGCGGGCGCGCTGCGGCGGTCGGACGCGGTGGTGCTGGGCGCGGCGGGCTCGTCGGATCCGGCGGGCGTCGCCGACGTCCGCGCGGCGGCCCGGCTGCTGTCGCGGCGGCTGCGGCGTCCGGTCTCCCATGGCTTCGTGGCGGCCGGTGGGCCGGCCCTGGCCGAAGTCGTGGCGCGTGAGCGGGGGTGCGGGGCGTCGCGCGTGGTGGTGGCGTCCTATCTGCTGGCGCCGGGTTTCTTCCACGACCGCATGGTGGCCTCGGGCGCCGATGTGGTGAGCGCGCCGATCGGGGCGCACGACGCGGCGGCCCGGCTGGTGCTGCGCCGGTACGACGAGGCGCGGCTTCGTATGCCCGCGCCAATGCGCGTGCAGGCCTAGCGTACTGGTGAGTAAAAAAGCGCCAAAACTTCTCCAGAAGGGCTATTGGAATAAGGATCTACTTTCCTTACGGTTGGCTCGCCGTCACCCCGACGGTGCGGGGGACGACGAAAGGTCCTGGCCATGCCAACCAGTGTCCGGCGGTGCCTGAGCGTCTTGACGGCCCTGTGCGCCGCGCTCGCTCTCACGATCGTCGCCCTCCAGGGCAGCGCGCATGCGGCGCCGCCCCCGGGAGACGACCCCTTCTACAAACCGCCCTCGCCGCTCCCGGCGGGCAAGCCCGGTGACGTGATCCGGTCGCGCGACTCGCTGTTCACGCTCGACCCGGTCTTCAAGTCGCCCTACGGCGGGGTGAAGACGTGGCAGGTGCTGTACCGGTCTGAGTCGGTCAAGGGCGACCCGATCGCGGTGTCGGGCGCCGTGATCGTCCCGACCAAGCCCTGGACGGGCGCGGGCAAGCGCCCCCTGATCTCCTACGCGGTCGGCACCCGCGGCCTGGGCGACCAGTGCGCGCCGTCCTACTCCCTCTCGATCGGCCTGGACTACGAGGCCCTGTTCATCGCCAACCTGCTGAACAAGGGCTGGGCCGTCGCCGTCACCGACATGGAGGGGCTCGGCACGCCGGGTCAGCACACCTACGAGGTCGGCGGCTCCCAGGGCAAGGCCGTGCTGGACATGGCGCGGGCCGCGCAGCGCCTGCCCGACGCGGGCCTGGCCGGAGCGCCCGTGGGCGTCCGCGGCTACTCCCAGGGCGGGACGTCGGCGGGCTGGGCCGCCGAGAAGGCACCGTCCTACGCGCCCGAGCTCGACCTCAAGGGCGTGGTCGCCGGGGGCGTCCCGGCCGACCTGCGCGCCGTGGCCGCGAGCCTGGACGGCAGCCCGTTCATCGCGCTGATGTTCATGGCCGCCGTCGGCTACGACGCCGCCTACCCCGAGCTCGACCTCGCCAAGTACCTCAACGACAACGGCCGCAAGCTCCTGCAGAGCGCCCAGAACATCTGTGTGGCCTCCGTCGACGGCGTCTCGACCGTGCTGACGACCGCGTTCAAGCGCATCAAGGACTACACCACCAGCAACCCGCTGGAGACCCGGGAGTGGCAGGCCCGCCTGGACGCCAACCGCCTGGGCTCCACCGCCCCGCGCGCGCCGGTCTTCCAGCCGCACGCCGTCCACGACCAGATCATCCCGCTCAAGCAGGCCGACACCCTGCACCAGGCCTGGTGCGCCAAGGGCGCCAACGTCACCTGGAAGACCTACCCGCTGGCCGAGCACGCCCTGGGCATGGTCCAGAGCGAGCCTGACAGCGTCGCCTTCCTCGAGGCCCGCTTCGCCGGCAAGCCCGTCCAGGGCAACTGCGCCGCCTGACACCGCGCCCATCGGCGCGTTCAAGAGCTGAACCCCGGCCCGGGTAGGGGCCGGGGTTCATTCCTTTCCGCGCTAGTCGCCGCGGCGGAACTCGAGGATGGCGACGCCCATGAGGACGAAGCCCATGACCAGGACGAGCAGGATCTCCAGCCAGACGGGGACCTGCCAGCCGTTCCAGGTGACGCCCGGGTTGTAGACGCGCTCGATGGCGGGGGAGACGTCCAGATGGGCGAAGACGGCCTGGCGCAGCGGGTCGACGGCGTAGGTGAGGGGGTTGAAGCGGGTCAGGACGCTGAGCCAGGTGGGCAGGCCGTTGAGGGGGAACAGGGTGCCCGACAGGAACATCATCGGCATCAGCGCCATCTGCATGACGCCGAAGAAGGACTGCATGCTCTTGATGCGGGCGGCGAGCATGACGCCGAAGCCGGTCAGCGCGAAGGCCCCCAGGAACATCAGGCCCAGCAGCTCCAGGAGGAGCAGCGGGTCGTAGGGGATGCCCGCCAGGCCCGCCAGCGCCAGGATGACGGCGCCCTGCAGGGTGGCGACCAGGGCGCCGCCGACGCACTTGCCGATCACGATGGAGCTGCGGCTGATGGGGGCCACCAGCATCTCGCGCAGGAAGCCGAACTCGCGGTCCCAGACGATCGAGCCCGCCGAGAACATGGCGGTGAACATCACCGACATGGCGCACACGCCGGGGAAGATGAAGGTCTTCAGGTCGACGTCGCCCGCCGGTCCCGAGCCGGTGGCCATCAGGTTCGACAGGCCCGTCCCCATGACCATCAGCCACAGCACGGGCTGGACGAGGTTGGAGACCATGCGGATGCGGTCGCGCCAGAAGCGGATCAGCTCGCGATGCAGGACGATCTTCACCGCGCGCAGGTCGTGGCGGACGCTGCGCTCGGGCACCCGGACGCGGACGATCTCGTGGGCGGTCATCGGCGGCCCCTTCCGCGCATGGCCATGCGCATCCAGTCGCTGGCCGAGCCCTCGGCCTCGCGGATGGTGGAGCCGGTGAAGGACATGAAGACGTCGTCCAGGGAGGGCCGCGAGACGCTGACCGAGCGGATCGGGACGCCGAGCTCGGCGAACAGGCGCGGCACGAACGACTCGCCGGAGGCGACCGCGAAGGTCACCGCGCCCTCGGCGACGTTGGCTTCGAGGTCGAAGCGCTCCTTGAGCGCGGCGATGGCCGCGTCGTCGTCGGCGGTCTGGATCTGGACGCGGTCCTTGCCCACCCCGGCCTTGAGGGCCTCGGGGGTGTCCAGGGCGACGATGGCGCCGGAGTCCATGATGGCGATCCGGTCGCAGTACTCGGCCTCGTCCATGTAGTGGGTCGTCATGAAGATCGTGATGTTCTCGGTCTCCTTGAGCTGCCGGATGTACTCCCAGATCGACGAGCGGGTCTGGGGGTCCAGGCCGACGGTGGGCTCGTCCAGGAACAGGACCCTGGGGGAGTGGAGCAGGCCGCGGGCGATCTCCAGGCGGCGCTTCATGCCGCCGGAGTAGGTCTCGACGCGGTCGCGGCGGCGGTCCCAGAGGTTGACCATCTCCAGGACCTGGCCGATGCGGTCGGCGGTGACCGACCGGGGGACGCCGTACAGCTCGGCGTGGAAGCGCAGGTTCTGCTCGCCGCTGAGGTAGCCGTCCAGCGTGGGGTCCTGGAAGACCAGGCCGATGTTGCGGCGGACGCTGTCGCGCTCGGTCACCACGTCGTGCCCGGCGACGCGGGCGGTGCCGGACGTGGGGCGCAGCAGGGTGCAGAGCATGTTGATGGTCGTGGACTTGCCGGCGCCGTTGGGGCCGAGGAAGCCGAAGATCTCCCCGGCCTCGACGGTGAACTCGATCCCGCGGACGGCCTCCACCTCGCCGAAGCGCTTGACCAGGCCGTCGACGGCGACGGCGGGTGAACCGTCGGGCATGCGGGCCTCCTCTTGGGTTTCTCCAACGGTAGGGTTACCCTATCTCTCTCGTCAAGAGAAATTAGGTCGACCAAGGAGAGGCGCATGGACGACCGGGACTGCACCGTCATTCCGCCCGATCCGCTGCTGCGGTCGCCGGTCTACCTGGTCGCCGAGCTGGGCAAGCTGATCAGGCGCTTCTCGGCCGAGCGGCTCACCGGCGAGGACGGGGTGCGCCTTCCGCACGTGATGGTGCTGGCGTGCGTGCACGTCGAGGGGCCGATGTCGCAGCGCGAGGTCGGCGACCGCCTGCGGATGGACGCGGGCGACGTGGTCGGCGTCGTGGACGCGCTGGAGCGCCTGGGCTACGCCGAGCGGCGCCGCGACCCGCGCGACCGGCGGCGCTGGTCGGTGGCGGCCACCGGCGCGGGCGTGACGTTCCTGGCCGCGCGGCGGGAGCAGGCGATGCTGCTGTACCGGCAGATCTTCGAGCCGCTGGGCCCTGAGGAGCTGGAGGTCTTCCAGGGGCTGGTGCTGAAGGTGCTGGCCCATCATGACCCGCGTTTCGCCGACACGGTTCCCGGTCTCGGCTCCGAGGTATAGTTGGTCACACTAACGTTAGTGCGGCTAACTGGGGAGTGGGGATGGACGAGTACGAGATCACGACGCTGGTGGCGCGCCTGGGACGCTGGCTGGACGAGCCCGCCGCGAGCTGGAACGACGAGGAGCGATACGCCCGGCTGGGCGCGATCTACACCGAGGACGTCGAGCTGAGCACCCCCGCGCGGCTCGGCCCGCGGCCTCGGCGAGCTGGTCGCCTATCTGCGCGAGAACAGCTCCGACGACGAGCGCACGCAGCACCTGTCGTCCGATGTGCTGGTCGAGCGGGACGGCGACGCCGCCGCGGTGAGCGCCAACCTGGTCGTGCACTACTACCGGCCCGGTCGGGAGCCCTTCCGCGCGGCCGGGCTGCGGTGGAGGTTCGATGCGGTGCGCGGCCCGTCCGGCTGGCGGTTCGCGCGCGCCGAGGTCGCCCCGCTCTGGTTCCGTCCGGCCGCCTGAGCGGGCCGAAGGCCCGCCGGACAGGGTCCGGCGGGCCTTCGGTGGGAGGCGGAGGTGTGGTCTCGTGGGCTCAGACGGCGAAGTCGAGCAGCGGCATCGCGTTGCTGGGGTGCCGCAGCTTGGACAGCGACTCCTTCTCCAGCTGGCGGATCCGCTCGCGGGTCAGGCCGAGCGACTTGCCGATCTCGTCGAGCGTGCGGGGCGTCCCGTCGTACAGGCCGAACCGCATCGCCATGATCTTGGCCTCGCGGGGCGAGAGGATGTCGAGCGTGCGGCGCAGCTGGTCGGCCATCAGCTGGCGGTCGACCAGCTCGGCGGCCTCGGGGCTGTCGGTGTCCTCGATGAGGTCGCCGATGCGGGTCTCGCCGTCCTCGCCGATGGTGGAGTCGAGGCTGATCGGCTGGCGGCTGGTGCGCAGCAGCTCGCGGACCTGCTCGGGGCTCTTGTCCAGCTCCAGGGCCAGCTCTTCGGGGGTGGGCTCGCGGCCCAGGCGCTGGTGCATGTCGCGCTCGACCCGGCTGAGCTTGCTCAGCATCTCCAGCACGTGCACGGGCAGCCGGATGGTGCGGGCCGAGTCGGCGAAGCCGCGCTGGATGGCCTGGCGGATCCACCACATGGCGTAGGTGGAGAACTTGTAGCCCTTGGAGTAGTCGAACTTCTCCACGGCGCGGATCAGGCCGAGGTTGCCCTCCTGGACGACGTCCAGCAGCGACAGGCCGCGGTCGGAGTACTTCTTGGCGACCGAGACCACCAGGCGGAGGTTGGCCTCCAGCATGTGGGACTTGGCGCGGCGGCCGTCGGCGGCGACCCACTCCAGGTCGGCGCGGGCGCGCGGGCCGAGCTTCTCGTTCTCCAGCTTGTACTCGGCGTACAGGCCGGCCTCGATGCGCTTGGCCAGGTCGACCTCCTGCTCGGCGGTCAGCAGCTGCCGGCGGCCGATCGCCTTGAGGTAGGTGTGCACCGAGTCGCCCATGACGGTGGACTGGTCGTCCAGGTCGGCGACGGGGGCCTCGACGGCGGAGACGTCGAAGGAGCCGTCTTCGTGGGCGTCGTCCTCGGGGGCGGCGGGGGGCGGCTCGTCGGCGGCCTTCTTGGCCGTGCGCCGGGTCGCGGTGGCAGTCCGCGCGGTCTTCTTCTTGGCCGGCTTGTCCTCGCTGGTCAGGCTGATGCCCGACTCGGACAGCTCGCGCAGGATCGACCGGCCCTGGGCCGGGCTGATCCCGGCGGACTCGAACGCCTTGCGCACCTCGTCCAGCGAGAGGCGCCCTCGGGCGTGGCCACGCTTGATGAGATCTGCCAGCGCGGGGCTCGTCGGCTCCGTGGCCGGGCTCTCAACGGCGGTTCGCGGCATGGGGACGCCCCCCTCCCTTCGGTGGTGTGAGTGCGGCGCGGAGAATCAGTCTCTGGTGGCGCGCAATAGACGGAACGCCTCACGGTGGGGCTGTTGTTCCCGAACGCCCGGATCGAAGGGTGTCAGGCGGCTCACGTCCGGAGCAACCTTACTGTGTAAAGGGCGCGGGCTTTATGCATCCAGAGGCGGGACGTCCCCGTACCGGGCCACGACGCGGCGCCGCAGCTCGGGGTCGTCGCGGGGGACGGGCTCCAGGAAGACCTCGTCGATCTCCTCGTGCGCCGCGCGCAGCTCCTCGGCCATGCGGACGCAGGCGCGCTCGACGTCCCCGGCGGTCAGCTCGTCGCGCAGGTCGAGCCGGGCGCAGGTCAGGACCTTGCCGGTGCCGACGGTGAGGGTGACGATGTCGACGACCGTCTCGACTTCGGGGGCGGCGCCCAGCCGGGCCCGGACGTCGCGGACCAGCCGCGGGTCGGCCTGGTGGCCGATCAGCAGGTTGAGGTTGATCCGGCCGAGGACCAGGGCGACGACGGTGAGCAGGACGCCGATGAGGACCGACCCCACGCCGTCCCACACGGCCGATCCGGTGGCCTGGTGCAGGCCCATCCCGGCGAAGGCCAGCAGGAGGCCGATCAGGGCGGCCGAGTCCTCCAGCATGACGCTGATCGAGGTGGGTTCGTCGGTGCGCCGGATGTAGGCGAGCAGGGGCAGGCCCTTCTCGCGGGCGTCGGAGGCCACCTGCCGGACGGCCTGCTGCCAGGAGATCGCCTCCAGGACGAACGAGACCCCGAGCACGATGTAGCCGACGGTGGGGTCGGCCTCCTCGCCGTGGTGGCCGGTCAGGGTCTGGAAGCCCTGGTAGAAGGCGAACAGCGCGCCCATCCCGAAGATCGCCACGGCGACCAGCAGCGTCCAGATGTAGCGTTCCAGCCCGTAGCCGAGGGGGTGCCTGCGGTCGGCGGGACGGTCGCTGCGGCGCAGCCCGATCAGCAGCAGCACCTCGTTGAAGGTGTCGGCGATCGAGTGTGCGGCCTCGGCGGCCATCGACGCCGATCCGGTGATCACGGCCGCGACGATCTTGGCGATGGCGATCCCGAGGTTGGCGCCGAACGCCAGCAGGACCGTCAGCGCGCTCTCTCCCTGCTGATCAGCCATGAGTATCCCTTGCCATCCCAGAACCCCCGGCAAACGCCCAGGTCGCGGGTCAGGCGGGGGAGCGGCGCAGGCGCTCGCGGTCGGGTTTGCCGGAGGGGAGCAGCGGGATCGCCTCGACGATCTCCAGTTCGCGGGGGGCGGCGTGGGCGGGCATGGTGCCGCGGATCCAGGCGCGCAGCTCGTCCAGGGCCGGGGGAGTGGTCTGTGCGGGGACGACGACGGCGGTGACCCGCTGGCCCCATTCGGGGTCGTCGCGTCCGACCACGACCACGTCGCCGACCTTGGGGTGCAGGGACAGGGCGGCGGCGACCTCGCCGGCCACGACCTTCTCGCCGCCGGTGTTGATGACGTCGTCGGCGCGTCCCAGCACGCGCAGGCGGCCGCCGGTCAGCTCGCCGAGGTCCTGGGTGACGAACCAGTCGCCGTCGCGGGCGGCCTCGGTGCGGGCGGGGTCGAGGCGGTAGCCGGTGAACAGCGATGGGCCGGCCAGGCGGATCAGCCCGTCCTCGCCGATCTTGACGCGCATGCCGTCGAGCGGGACGCCGTCGTAGACGCAGCCGCCGCAGGTCTCGCTCATGCCGTAGGAGGGGTGGACGGTCAGCCCGCGCCGCGCGGCCTCGGCCAGCAGGGCGGGGGAGGCGGCGGCGCCGCCGAGGACGATCGCGCCGAGCCCGGTCAGGTCGGCGCCGGTGGCCAGCAGGCGGCGCAGCTGGGTGGGGACCATCGCGACGTGGGCGGCGCGGGTGTGGGCCAGGGCGTCGACGTCGAAGCGGGGCTGGATGATCGGGTCGGTGCCGGCGACCAGCGAGCGGACCAGGACCTGGACGCCGGAGATGTGGCTGGTGGGCACGCAGCACAGCCAGCGGTCGCCGGGCGCGGCCTGGATGCGGGCCAGGGTGCCCTGGGCCGAGTGGCGCAGGGCGGCGGCGGACAGCTCGACGAACTTGGGGCGGCCGGTGGTGCCGGAGGTGGCGATCAGGACGGCGGTGGCGTCGTCGACGGGGACGCCCGCGGTGGGGGTGAGGCCGTCCTCGGTCTCGACGGCGTGCGGGGCCAGGGCGTCCAGCAGGTCGCGCAGGGCCGGGGCGGGCAGGTCGGGGGACAGCGGGCAGATCGCGGGGCCGGTGCCGTCGAGCGCGGCGGCGAGCGCCTGGAACAGGCGCTGACCTGGCGGGAGGACGACGGCGTGCAGGCGGCGGTTCATGGCGTGGCCAGCGTATAGGACCCCGCTGAACGCGTTCGAATCCGCGGGGCGGTTGAATGGGGGCGCCGACAGGAAGAGGGACCATGGTTTCTGAGCTGTTCGACCCGGGCGCGTGGAAAGAGGTCGAGGGTTTCGGGTTCACCGAGATCACCTACCACCGTGCCGTCGACCAGGGGACGGTGCGGATCGCGTTCGACCGGCCGGAGGTGCGCAACGCGTTCCGTCCGCACACGGTGGACGAGCTGTACCGGGCGCTGGACCACGCGCGGATGTCGAGCGATGTCGGGTGCGTGCTGCTGACGGGCAACGGGCCGTCCCCCCGGGACGGCGGGTGGGCGTTCTGCTCGGGCGGCGACCAGCGGATCCGGGGCAAGGACGGCTACAAGTACGCCGAGGGTGAGACGGCGGCGTCGATCGACCCGGCGCGGGCGGGGCGGCTGCACATCCTGGAGGTGCAGCGGCTGATCCGGTTCATGGGCAAGGTCGTGATCTGCGTGGTGCCGGGCTGGGCGGCCGGGGGCGGGCACAGCCTGCACGTGGTGGCCGACCTGACGCTGGCCAGCCGGGAGCACGCGCGGTTCAAGCAGACCGACGCGGACGTGGCCAGCTTCGACGGCGGGTTCGGGTCGGCGTATCTGGCGCGGCAGGTGGGGCAGAAGTTCGCGCGGGAGATCTTCTTCCTGGGGGAGACCTACGACGCCGAGGCCGCGTACCGGATGGGGATGGTGAACGCGGTCGTCCCGCACGCGGAGCTGGAGCGCACGGCGCTGGAGTGGGCCGCCAAGATCAACGGCAAGAGCCCCACGGCGCAGCGGATGCTGAAGTTCGCCTTCAACGCGGTCGACGACGGCCTGGTGGGCCAGCAGGTGTTCGCCGGGGAGGCGACCCGCCTGGCCTACGCCACCGACGAGGCGGCCGAGGGCCGGGACTCCTTCCTGGAGAAGCGCGATCCCGACTGGTCGCGTTTCCCCTGGTACTACTGACCGGCGCGGCATCAAACCGCCCCGGTCCGGTACGTTCTCAGGCGTACCACTAATTGTTCGGCGTGAGCGGCAGGGGGTCTGAGGGTGAGGGTGTACGCCATCCCGATGCGGACGCGGTTTCGCGGGATCGCGCAGCGGGAGGGTGTGCTCATCCAGGGCCCGGCGGGGTGGGGGGAGTTCTCCCCTTTCGCCGAGTACGGGGCGGTCGAGAGCGCGCGGTGGCTGGCGGCGGCGCGGGAGGCCGCCCATGACGGGTGGCCCGAGCCGCTGCGCGACCGCGTCCCGGTCAATGTGACGATCCCGGCGGTCGACGCCGACCGGGCGCACGCGATGACGGCGGCGTCGGGGTGCGGCACGGCGAAGGTGAAGGTCGCCGAGCGGGGCCAGGACGAGGCCGACGATCTGGAGCGGGTCGAGGCGGTGCGCGACGCGATCGGTCCCGGGGGCCGGGTGCGCGTCGATGTGAACGGCGGCTGGGACGTCGGCACGGCGGTGCGGATGATCCGCGCGCTGGACCGGTTCGACCTGGAGTACGTGGAGCAGCCGTGCGCGACGCTGGAGGAGCTGGCGCGGGTGCGGTTGCGGGTGGACGTCCCCGTCGCGGCCGACGAGTCGATCCGCCGTGCCGAGGACCCGTTGAAGGTGCGGGCGGCGGGCGCGGCCGACATCGCGGTGCTGAAGGCGCAGCCGCTGGGCGGGGTGCGCAGCGCGTTGAAGGTCGCCGAGGCGTGCGGGCTGCCGGTGGTGGTGTCGAGCGCGGTGGAGACCTCGGTCGGGCTGGCGGCGGGGCTGGCGCTGGCGGCGGCGCTGCCGGAACTGCCGTTCGCGTGCGGGCTGGCGACGCTGTCGCTGCTGGAGGGCGATGTGGTGGCCGACCCGCTGGTGCCGCGCGGCGGTGAGATCGAGGTGCGCCGGCCCGCGGTGGACGAGGCGGCGCTGCGGCGCTATGAGATCGGCGCGGCGGGCTGGGCGGGGCGCGTGCGGGACGCCGCGGCCCATCTGGAAGGCGAGGCACGATGAATCCGGCCACCGCGCTGGCGACCGTCCTGGTGGACGAGCTGCTGCGCTGCGGCGCGACCGACGTGGTGCTGGCGCCGGGGTCGCGGTCGGCGCCGCTGGCGCTGGCGCTGCACGGGGCGACGCAGGCGGGGCGGCTGCGGCTGCACGTGCGGATCGACGAGCGGTCGGCGTCGTTCCTGGCGCTGGGGCTGGCCAAGCGGTCGGCGCGTCCGGTGGCGCTGGTGTGCACGTCGGGGACGGCGGCGGCCAACTTCCATCCGGCGGTGATCGAGGCGCACCAGTCGGGGGTGCCGCTGCTGGTGCTGACGGCCGACCGTCCTCCCGAGCTGCGCGACACGGGCGCGAACCAGACGATCGACCAGGTGAAGCTGTACGGGACGGCGGTCCGGTGGAGCTGCGAGGTCGGTGTGCCGGAGAACCGTCCGGGGATGGTGGCGTACTGGCGGTCGCTGGTGAGCCGGGCGTGGGGGCTGGCGCAGGCTCCCGAGCCGGGTCCGGTGCATCTGAACGTGGCGTTCCGTGAGCCGCTGGTCCCCGATGGCGACGAGTCGTGGTGCGAGCCGCTGGACGGTGACGCGACGGGCGCGTGGACCAAGGTGCGGGCGGCCACGCCGGGGTCGGTGCTGCACGTGCCGCCGACGCGGCGGGGCGTGCTGGTGGTCGGCGACGGGGCGTCCAACGTCAAGCGGTACGTGGCGGCGGCGTCGATGGCGGGCTGGCCGGTGCTGGCCGAGCCGAACGGCAACGCCCGCTACGGCGACCACGCGCTGTCCTCGCATCACTTCCTGCTGGGGGTGCCGGAGTTCGTGGAGCGGCACCGTCCCGAGGTGGTGGTGACGCTGGGCAAGCCGGGGCTGTCGCGTCCGCTGCTGTCGCTGCTGCGGCGGGCCGAGGAGCACATCGTGCTGTCGCCGGCGCTGGCGAACTGGCCCGACCCGGTGCGGTCGGCGACGCAGGTGGCGCAGGACGTGGAGATCCCGGTGGTGTCGGGTGACGACGCGTGGCTGAAGTCGTGGCGGTCGGCCGATCTGGCGGCCGCGGCGGCGGTCGACGCGGTGCTGGACGCCGTCCCGGAGGTGAGCGAGCCGAGGCTGGCGCGCGACCTGGTGTCGGCGCTGCCGGGCGGTTCGCTGCTGTTCACGGCGGCGAGCATGCCGATCCGCGACCTTGACCAGGTGATGCGTCCCCGGCGCGGTATCCGGATCATGGCCAGCCGCGGCGCGAGCGGCATCGACGGGCTGGTGTCGACGGCGATGGGGGCGGCGCTGGCGCACAGCGGCCGCTCGTACGCGCTGCTGGGTGATCTGGCGTTCCTGCACGACCAGAACGGGCTGATTCTGGGGCCGGAGGACCGGCGTCCCGACCTGGCGATCGTGGTGGTGAACAACCAGGGCGGGGGGATCTTCTCGCTGCTGCCCCAGGCGGCGCTGCCGGGTCCGTTCGAGCGGGTCTTCGGCACGCCGCACCAGGTCGATCTGGAGCATGTGGCGGCGGCGCACGGCGTCCCGTACCGGCGGCTGGAGGCGGCGGCCGACCTGCCGAAGGTGATCGCGGGGGAGGGGCTGCGGATTGTGGAGGCCCGCACCGACCGCGAGGCCAACGCGGCGCTGCACGCGGAGATGCGCAAGGCGGCCCACGAGGCCGTCCGCGCGTTCCTGTCCCGTTGAGGGGCGCGACGTCGGCTAGGTGGTGACGGCGCCGGTGACGGTGGTGCCCTCGCCGGGGGCCGTGCGCAGGGTGAGTGTTCCGCCGAGGGCTTCGAGGCGGTCCTTGATGTTCTGCAGTCCGGTGCCGGGGCCGGTCGAGGCCGGGTCGAAGCCCGGCCCGGAGTCGGCCACCGAGAACTCCAGTCCGCCCGGGTCGAGGGTCAGCGTCAGGTGCAGGGCGCCGTCGTCGGCGTGCTTGACGGCGTTCTGCAGGGCCTCGCGGACGCAGAAGTACACCGCCGTCTCGATCTCCGGGTCGCAGCGCAGATCGGGTGGATCGACCTGGAAGCGGGTCCGCACCCGGCGGGGCAGGGACGCGGCGTGGGCGCGCAGGGCGTGGACGAGCCCGTGGTCGGTGAGGATCGCGGGGAACACGCCTCGGGCCAGGTCGCGCATCGTGGCCAGGGCGGTCTCGATGTCGGTGCCCAGCTCGTCCAGGAGGACGTGGGCGCGGGGGTCGGCGGTGTCGAGCAGGGCGCGGGCCAGCCGGAGCTTGAGGGCGAGCGCGACGAGGTTCTGCTGGGCGCCGTCGTGGATGTCGCGTTCGAGCCGGCGCCGCTCGGTGTCCTGCGCCAGGACGATCCGCTGCCGCGAGGCCCGCAGCTCGGCGGTGAGCATCACGTCGCGCAGGGCGACGGCGGCCTGCGCGGCCAGGTCGCGGACGAGTCCGGCGTCGCGTTCGTCGAGTGCCTCGCCGGGGGACTTGGTGAGCGTGATCGCCCCGAGGAGCTCGCCGCGGTTGCGGATCGGGGCGGTCAGGTCGGCGCCGGGGAGGTCGGGCAGGGTCGCGGCGTCCGGCATCGGGGTCGTGAGGGGTGTCGCGCCGGGCGGTCCGTCCTCGCCGTGGACGGCCAGGCGGCGCAGTTCGGCGCCGACCCGCACCCACACCTCGGTGCGGCGGGCGCCGGTGGCCTCGGCCAGCAGCCGGGTGAGCGCGGGCAGGAACTCGTGCATCTCGTAGGCGGCGGTGAGCCGTTCCGACAGCCGTGACAGCGCCTCGTAGGGGGTGGCGCGGACGCCGTAGACGAGCCGGTCGGCCAGGCGCCGCGCCCGGTCGCGGACGCTGCTGAAGCCCAGGGCGGCGACGGCGGTGGCCAGCAGGGGCGGCAGGAGGTCGGTGCCGTCGCCGACCCCGTCGCCGGTTCCGGCCAGCGCGCCGATCCCGACGACGACGGCCAGGTAGACCAGCGTGACGAAGCCCGCCAGGACCGCGTACACGACGGTCTTGCGGATGACGACGTCGATGTCGTACAGCCGGTATTTGAAGATCGCGAAGCCGATCGCGAACGGGATGCCGATCGCCAGGGCGACCAGCCAGGACGTCACGGGATCGGGCTTGTTCTCCGGGTCGCCGAGGAACTGCGCGGCGACGGCCGCGGCGGCGATGGCGACGCTGAACCCGAACCACTGGAGCTGGCGTCGCTCGTCTCCCCGTGCGCGGCGGTACCGGCCGCGGCAGGCGGCGGCGGACGCGACGAACAGCGCGAGGAACCCCGCGCCGGGCACGCCCAGCAGCAGCGGGTCGGCGGGGGTGTCGAACTCGGGAGAGAAGGAGGGCGGCCGGAAGCCCGCGGCGACAATCGCGGTCGCGGCGGCGCAGACGGCCAGGTCGGCCGCCGCCAGCCACGCCACCGGCCGCCAGCGGGGCGAGGGCAGCCGCCCGTCGGGGAACAGCAGGAGCAGGAACGTTCCCGCCAGGCCGGGCGCGAACGTCCAGATCCACAATCCGGTCCAGCCCGCGAGCTCGCCGCCGGGCAGCGCGCCCGGCCGGGTCTCCAGGGTGTAGCGGGCGTAGAGGGGGAGCCCGACGGTCAAGATCACCGAGAGGCCGATGGCGCTCAGCAGCCAGCCCATCGGATTGCCGGGGCGCCGCAGCGCGACGAGCGTCCCGACGCCCGCGAACGCGACCGCCATGACCGCCGCGCCGAACGGCATCGCGACCTCGCGCGCGGGCAGCCGGGTGAGGACCGCCAGCAGGGCGGTGGCGCACGCGAGCACGACCGTGCTCAGCCACCCGGCGTGGGCCAGGACGCGCGGCCATCGGGGGAAGGCGGGCGGGCGAGGGGTCAACGTGCCTCGTCCAGGAAGGTGAGCACGGCCATGACGCGGCGGCTGATGGTGCTCTCC
The DNA here is from genome assembly GCF_050946795.1 of Spirillospora sp. CA-294931. Classification (GTDB taxonomy): domain Bacteria; phylum Actinomycetota; class Actinomycetes; order Streptosporangiales; family Streptosporangiaceae; genus Spirillospora. The sequence continues at coordinate 4,800,654 of NZ_CP192006.1, read as the reverse complement.
TCGGCGAGGCCGAGTTTGGCGAACACCGCGTTGATGTGTTTCTCGACGGCGCGGACGGTCACGTGCAGATCGGCGGCGATGCGATTGTTGCTCTTTCCCTGCGCCATCTCGGCGAGTACTTCCCGCTCCCGCGGGGAAAGCCGGTCAAGCGGCGAAGAGGAATGGCCTTCCAGAAGCACTTCGACCACTTTCGGATCGAGTACCGAGCCGCCGCGCGCGACGCTTTCCAGCGCCAGGGCCAATTCGCCGAGATGGGTGACGCGTTCTTTGAGCAGGTAGCCGGTGCCGCCCGCGCCGCCGGCCATCAGGTCGCGGGCGTAGGCGGGCTCGGCGTGCTGGGACAGCACCAGGACGCCGGTGCCCGGCTGCTCGGCCCGGATGCGGCGGGCGGCCTGGACTCCCTCGTCGCGGTGGTCGGGCGGCATGCGGATGTCGGTCAGGACGACGTCCGGGCGGTGCTGGGCGGCCAGGGCGATCAACTCGGGCAGGTCGGCCGCGACGGCGACGACGTCGAGCCCGTCGACCTGTTCGAGCAGGGCGGCGACGCCCGCGCGGACGAGATAGTCGTCGTCGGCCAGCACGATCCGGAGTTTCATGGCTCCCGATCGTACAGGTGGTGCACGCACCACCTCGGTTTGTGATGCCCACCTGGTCGCGCGGGGTCCGGCGGTTTTTCTAGCGTTATGGCCATGAGCAATTTCAACCGCTGGATTCCGCGGCTCATCCTCGCGGTGACCGCCGTGCATTTCGGTTATGGATTCCTTGTCGAGAGCTCGCTGGGCGGCATCGCCTCCGACGGGTTCGTCAACGCCGTCGGCGACGACGCCGAACGGGAGGGCTGGATGTGGTTCATGCTCGCCGGTGCCGGGCTCGCCGCGATCGGGTTCCAGGCCCGCCGCGCGGTGCTCGACCACGGGCGCGTTCCGCTCGGCACGGGGTTCTGGATGCTGGGGATCGGCGTGCCCCTGGCCGTCCTGCAACCGGCCTCGGGGTCGTGGCTGCTGATCGCGCTCGGCGTCGCCGCGCTGGTGGCGGCGCGCGGCGGCCCGGCCGGCGGCTCGTCCGCGGCGCCGGGACGGCGTTCGGCGGAGGTGCCGCGATGAGGGGGCCCTGGCCCAGGGCGTCGGGAGCGGTCGCGGCGGCGGCTTTGGCGACGACCGGGGCGCTGCACGCGGTCTGGGTCTTCTCGGCGTGGCCGTTCTCCTCGGAGTCCGAGGGCGGCCTGTATCTGGTGGGCGATCCCGAGGTGTGGGCGCCGCCGCTGCCGACCGCCGCCGTGGCGGGGGCGCTGTTCGCGGGGGCGTATCTGGCGCTGGCGGCGTCCCGGCTGGTGCCCCGGCCGGGTCCTGGGTGGATCTACCGCCTGGGCAACAGCGGGCTGATCGCCGTCATGGTGGCGCGCGGCGCGGGCGGCTGGGTCTTCAACGCGGGGGCGGCCCAGGAGTTCGTGACCTGGAACACGCGCCTGTACTCGCCGCTGTGCCTGGCGATCGCCCTGCTGGTGACCCTGGCCTGGCTCGGCGACCGCGACCGCGACCGTGTCCGCGACCACTCCCAGGAGGCACTCCGATGACGGACCGACTGCGCGACCACCGGCCGCCGGTGGCGACCTCGCCGCGCCCCCACCGCGAGATCACCTGGGCCGGGCGCATCCTGGCGGTCGTCGGCGGGGGACACCTCACCCTCGGACTGCTGTTCAGCGCGCCCCATCTCGGTGACTGGCTGACGCTGGGCCTGTGGGGGAGCTGGTGGGAGGACACCGACTCGGCCAGCGCCTTCTGGGGGAACCCGGCGGGTTTCGGCCTGCCGCTGCTGCTCGTCGGCCTGCTGGTGGGGTGGATGGACCGGCGCGGCATCGTCCCGCCGGTCTTCCTGGCCTGGACGGTGCTCGGGTGGGGCGGCGCGGTCGCCTACATCGTCGAGCCGACCCCGGGGCCGCTGGTGGTGATCGCCGCCCTCATGCTGCTGCGCGGCATCAGGAACGTCCGACCCACATGAAACTTACAACGTAAAGGCCGTGGGCGGAGAGCAGCTGCTCTCCGCCCACAAACAAGAAAACTTGCCGCGATGCGGGAGGGCTCAGTCCAGGAGGCGGGCTTGGAGGGCGGTGGTGTCCTCGGGGGTCCAGCCGTTGGCGGCGAGCCAGTCGAGGGCGCCGCCGTGCTGCTCGTCCAGGCGGGTCAGGAACTTCTCCATGATGTCCGCGCGGGGGAGGTGGCTGTCGGCGGGGCGCGAGTCGATGTCCTCGGCGTAGGTGGTGCTGGAGCGCAGGCGTCCCAGGATGGCCTCGAGGCGGTCGCCGGTCTGGGCGTAGTCGGTGACGACGGCCTCGCGGGTGACGCCCGCGACCTCCAGGGCCAGGGCGCAGACGACGCCGGTGCGGTCCTTGCCCGCGGCGCAGTGGACCAGGGCCGAGCCGTCGGTGCGGGCCATGACGCGCAGGGCGGCGACGATGGAGTCGGCGCGGTCGCGCATGTAGCCGAGGTAGTGGTGGATGCTGCGATCGTTCTCGGCGCCCATGTCGGGGCGGTTCTGCCAGGGCAGGACGCGGTCGATGTCGACCTTGGGGGTGTCGGCGGCGACGTCGGTGTGGCGGCCGCCTTCGGGGAACAGCGACAGGTGGTGGATGGTGACCGAGGGGACACGGGTGAGGGGGCCGGGGCCTTCGAGGTCGACTTCGGCGCCGCTGCGCAGGTCGATGACGTTCTTGAGGGAGTAGTCGTCGAGCAGGGTGCGGATGTCGGTGACGGTGAGGTCCTGGAGGTTGTCGGCGCGCAGGGCCCGGCCGCGCCGGGTGGTGCGGCCGTCGGCCGTGGGGAGGCCGCCGAGGTCGCGGACGTTGACCGCACCGTCCAGGGTGATCCACCGAGTGTGCGCGTTCATGGCTTATGACCTTATCTGCCGTTGTGGGGGGTTCTTGGCGGTGGGGTGGGTGGGTGGGGTGGTGCTGGCACTACGTCCGGAGTGGTCCTGGCCCCCCTGTAGTGTCCGCAGGTCACGGGCATTGTTGGGGGTGCCGGCGTCCGCCGGCCGGGCGATGTCGCCGCTCGGGCATGAGACCTGCGGGCCAGGGCCGAGTTGGCTCTGGGGTGTGGCGACATCCGATCTTGGGTTCCGTAGGTTGCGGGACAGGCAGACCCCCTGAATTGGAGGCTCGATGACGGTCACCCTGCAAGATCCGCCGGAACGTGGCACGGCGAGTGATTTCGGCCCGCTGGCGCGCGAGGTGCGGGACAGCGGGCTGCTCGATCGCCGGATCGGCTACTACGTGCGGGCTGGGGGGCTGAACGTCGTCGGGATCGTCGCGGTGTGGTGCGCCGTGGCGTGGGCGTCGGCCTCGTGGTGGGTGGTGCTGCTGGGAGTTCCGCTGGCGGCGCTGTCGGCGCGGACGGGGTTCCTGGGACATGACGCGGGGCATCGGCAGATCGCGTCGTCGCATCGGGTGAACCGGCTGCTGGGGATGGTGCTGGGCCCGGTGATGGGGGGCCTGAGTTACGGGTGGTGGAACGACAAGCACAACCGTCATCACGCCAATCCGAACCATGTCGGGAAGGATCCGGACGTGGGGGAGGGCGTGCTGTCGTGGACGGTGGAGCAGGCGGCGCGCAAGCAGGGGGTGCTGCGGTGGCTGTCGCGGCATCAGGCGCGGTTGTTCTTCCCGCTGCTGTTGCTGGAGGGCCTGAATCTGAAGGCCAACAGCCTGATGGATCTGAAGAACCGGTCGCCGCGTGATCGGTGGCTGGAGGGGACGCTGCTGGTGACGCATCACGCGGCGTATCTGGCGCTGGTGTTCACGCTGGTGTCGCCGGGCAAGGCCGTGGTGCTGATCGCGATCCACCAGGGGTTGTTCGGGGTGCATCTGGGGTCGGCGTTCGCGCCGAATCACAAGGGGATGGCGATGCCGGCCGAGGACGAGCGGCTGGACCATCTGCGGCGTCAGGTGCTGACGTCGCGGAACGTGCGTGGTGGGCCGGTGACGGACTGGCTGCTGGGCGGGTTGAACTACCAGATCGAGCATCATCTGTTCCCGAGTGTGCCGCGGCCGAGTCTGCGGAAATTGCAGCCGCTGGTGAAGGCGCATTGTGCGCGGGTGGGGCTGCCGTATGCGGAGACGGGTCTGGTGGACTCGTATCGGCAGGCGTTGCGGCACATGCACGAGGTGGGTGCGGACCTGCGTTCGTGAGGGGGTGGCCGCGCCTATGCTGGCGTGGTCATGCCTGAGGGACACACGATTCATCGTCTGGCCGCCGAGCATCTTCGGGTGTTCGGCGGTCGTGGCGTGCGGGCGGAGAGTCCGCAGGGGCGGTTCGAGGCGGGGGCGCGCCGGTTGGACGGGCGGGTGCTGGTGGACGCGGAGGCGTTCGGGAAGCATCTGGTGGTGCGTTTTGAGGGGGAGTTGCTCCTTCACGTCCATTTGGGGATTTACGGGAAGTACGTGTTCGGTGGGGTGCCGGTGCCGTCTCCGGTGGGGGCGGTGCGGTTGCGGTTGGCGGGGGAGTCGGGGTTCGCGGATCTGCGCGGTCCGAACGCGTGCGAGCTGCTGGAGCCGGGTGAGCTGAAGGTGTTGCGTGATCGGCTGGGTCCCGATCCGTTGCGTGCGGACGCGGATCCGGATGAGGCGTGGCGGCGGATCGGGCGGAGCCGGTCGATGATCGCGACGTTGCTGATGGATCAGTCGGTGGTGGCGGGTCCGGGGAACATCTACCGGGCCGAGGTGCTGTTCCGGCAGGGGGTCGATCCGCGGACGCCGGGGCGTGAGCTGGGTGTGGAGCGGTGGTCGGCGATCTGGGACGATCTGGGGCCGTTGATGGCCGAGGGTGTGCGGTCGGGGCGGATCGACACGGTGCGTCCGGAGCACACGCCGGAGGCGATGGGGCGTCCGCCGCGGGTGGACGATCATGGTGGTGAGGTGTACGTGTACCGGCGTGCGGGGTTGCCGTGCCTGGTGTGCTCGGTGGAGGTGCGCGCGGAGGTGGTGGCGGCGCGGAACCTGTTCTGGTGCCCGCGCTGCCAGGGGTGAGGGTCAGCCGACGAATTCGCGGTCGCCGTGTGGTGGCCGTGGATTCTCCGTCGCTTGATGTGGGGTCGTCGGTGAGCGGTGTTGGAGGGGCGGGTTGATGTCGCGGAGTGTGTGGTCGCGTTGGCTGCGTGTGGTCGTGGTGGCGGCGGTGGCCGTGGGTGTGGGTGTGGTGCCGGCCGGGTCGGCGGCCGGGAGCGGTGGTGAGCTGCGGTCGCTGGCGCGGCGGTTGGTGGAGGCCGGGGCGCCGGGGGTGATCGTGCGGGTCGATGACGGGCGGGGCCGGCCGGTCGAGATCGTCGAGCAGGCCGGGTGGACCCGGCGGGACGGTGTGCTCGGTGCGGGGGACGAGTTCCGGATGGGGTCCAACACCAAGACGATGGTGGCGGTGCTGGCGTTGCAGCTGGTCGCCGAGGGCAGGGTCGGTCTGGACGATCCGGTGGAGCGGTGGCTGCCGGGCCGGGTGCCCCAGGGTGGGGCGATCTCGTTGCGGATGCTGCTGAACCACACCGCTGGGTTGTTCGACTACACGCGGGACGAGGAGATCTGGCCGTCGATTCTCGGCTGGGATCGGCGGCGGTGGACTTCGGAGGAGTTGCTGGCCGTGGGGGTGCGGCATGATCCGCCGTTCCCGCCGGGCGCGCGGTGGTCGTACAGCAACACCGATTACGCGGCGATCGGGGCGGTGCTGGAGCGGGTCACGGGGGTGAGCCTGGGGGAGCTGGTGCGGGATCGGATCGCGCGGCCGCTGGGTCTGGAGCACACCTATGTTCCCCGGGGCGGCGGCTGGCGTGGGCGTCATGTGCATGGTTATGAACCGGATGCGGCTCATATGCCGCCGGCGGTGCCGGCCGAGTTCAGGGTGGTGGCGGGGCCGCGCCGCCGTGGCCATGTGGACGTGTCGGGCAATGATCCCGGGTGGGGTGGGGCGGCCGGGGTGGTGGTGTCGACCGCGCGGGACTGGTCGCGGTTCTCCCGGGCGTTGATGTCGGGTCGGCTGCTGCCGGCCGCTCAGATGGCGCAGATGCGGGCGACGGTGCCGGTGCGGCCGGGGGAGCCGGACGGGCCGGGGTACGGATTGGGTGTTCAGACCGGTGCGGGGCCGTGTGGGACGTTCTGGGGTCATGACGGCGGGATGCCGGGCTATCTGTCCACGGGTCTCAGCGACGGGTCCGGGCGCCGTGCCTCGACGGTGTTGATCTCGGCGGAGTTCTGGGCCGAGTTCGAGGCCGATCCGGAGATGGCGCGGGCGGCCAAGGCCCTCCAGGACGCGACGACCTGTGCGATGTTCGGCAAGCCGGTGCCGGCGGTGGCCGGGCGCGGGCGCTGGGGGTCAGCCTTCTAGGGCGCTTCGCATGACGCGGAACTTGGTGTGGGCTTCGGCGAGTTCGGCGGCGGGGTCGGAGTCGGCGACGATGCCGCAGCCGGCGAACAGGCGGGCGTGGGCGCCGGTGATCTCGGCGCAGCGCAGGGCGATGCCCCATTCGCCGTCGCCGCGGGAGTCGATCCAGCCGACGGGTCCGGCGTAGCGGCCTCGGTCCATGCCTTCGAGTTCGCGGATGAGGTCCATGGCGGTGTCGGTGGGGGTGCCGCAGACGGCGGGGGTGGGGTGCAGGGCGGCGACGACGTCCAGGACGGAGCGCTGGCTGTGCAGGCGGCCGCGGACGGGCGAGGCCAGGTGGGTGAGGTTGGGGAGGGTGAGGAGTTCGGGTTCGTGGGGGACGGTGAGTTCGGCGCACAGGGGGGTGAGCGCGTCGCGGACCATTTCGGCGGCGTAGGAGTGTTCTTCGCGGTCTTTGGGGGAGGTGAACAGGCGGGAGGCGCGTTCGGCGTCGTCGGCGGGGTCGTGGCCGCGTGCGGTGGTGCCGGCCAGGACGAGGGAGTGGATCTGGTCGCCGGTGCGGCGGATGAGGAGTTCGGGTGTGGCGCCGATGAGTCCGGCGACGGAGAAGGTGTAGCAGGCGGGGTAGCGGTCGGTGAGGCGGGCGAGCAGGACGCGGGCGTCGATGGGGGCGTCGGCGCGGGCGACCAGGTCGCGGGCGAGGACGGTTTTGCCGAGGGCGCCGGAGCGGATGCGGGTGACGGCGGTGGCGACGGCGTCCTGCCAGGCGGTGGCGGTGAGGCCGCCGTCGTGCCAGTGGAGTGTGGTGGGGGGTTGCGGGGGGTGGACGAGGGCGAGGGGGTCGGCGTCGTCGCCTATGGTGGTGAGCCAGGCTTGGCCGTCGCGGCGTCCCATGACCCAGCGGGGGATGATGAGGACCGAGTCGGGGGATTTGGTGTCGAAGCCGAAGCTGCCGAAGGCGACGGGGCCGGAGCCGGGGAGGCGGACGGGGTCGTCGATCTCGGCGGTGCGGAAGAAGTCGCGCAGCCAGGTGTCGGCGTGGGCGAAGCGGTCGTCGCCACCGGGCAGGTGCAGGCGGGCGGCCTCGCCCCAGCCGACGATGCCCTCGCCGTCGCGGATCCAGGCCAGGGCGGCCGGGTGGGGGAGTCCGGACACCAGGTCGCCGGGGTCGGCGATGGGTGTGGTGCGGACGGTGAGTCGGTCCGATGCTGTCACGGCGAGCTTCACGTCGCCCACTGTACGACAGATTTGAACCTGTTCAAACAGGGGGGTCGGATGGTGTGCGCCACACCGCCCGGGTGGGCGGGGGTGTGGCGCGCGGCGGGTCAGGCGTCGCGGTCGTCGCGTCCGGCGAGTTTCCAGGCGGCGGGCAGCAGCCCGGCGGCCAGCAGGACCTTCAGGGCGTCTCCGGCCAGGAACGGGGTGAGGCCCAGGTCGATGGCCTTGGTCAGGCCGACGTCCAGGGACAGGGCCAGGTAGGGGACGCCGACGGCGTAGATGATGGCGGTTCCCAGCAGCATGGTGGCGACGGTGCGCAGGGGGGTGCGGTCGCCGCCCAGCTGGGACAGGCGGCCGACGGCGGCGGCGGCGGCGATGAATCCGATGATGTAGCCCAGGGTGTGGAGCCCGGCGCCGGAGGCTCCTTCGCTGAACCAGGGGACGCCGGCCATTCCGGCGGCCAGGTAGAGGGCCATGCCGAGCGCGCCGCGTCCCCAGCCCAGGGCGGCACCGGTGAGCAGGACGGCGAAGGTCTGGCCGCTGACGGGGACGGGGGTGCCGGGCAGGGGGACGGAGATCTGCGCGGCGATTCCGACGAGCACCGCGGCGGCGGTGACGAGGGCGGCGTCGCGGGCCAGTGAGCCGGGGAGCAGGTCGCCCAGGACGGCGGGTCGCCGCCGGGTCGCGTGAACGGTAGCCACAAATCCCTCCAAAGTAGATCTTCTTTCCGGGAACCTAACCGACGGCCGCCCCGGATTTCGATCTTGGGGGCTACACATTCTCCTTACCGGTTTTGTCGGGGGTGCGGGCGAGGTAGATCACGTCGGGTTCGCCGCGGGGGACGGGCACGGCATGGACGTCCACGTCGGTGAAGCGGGCGCGCAGCAGGTTCTCGAAGGCGGGGACGGCGCGGGCGCTCCAGACGGCCAGCACGCCGCGGGCGGTCATGCGGCGGGCCAGCAGGTCCAGGCCGGTGGCGTCGTAGAGGCGGGCGTTGCCGGGGGTGACCGTCCAGTCGGGGCCGTTGTCGATGTCCAGGCACAGGGCGTCGTAGTGGCCGGTGGCGGTGGTGAGCCAGTCGAGCAGGTCGGTGGTCTCGACGCGGACGCGGGGGTCGCGCAGGGCACCCCGGGAGAACGGTTCGAGGTGGGTGGTGTGCCAGGCGACGACGGCGGGTTCGCGTTCGATCACGGTCACCTCGCCGACGGCGGGGTCGGTGAGCGCCTCGGCGAGGGAGAATCCGACGCCCAGCCCGCCGATCAGCAGCCGCGCGGGCGGCTGGAGGCCGGCGGTGGCGGTGCGGACCAGGAGCCGTTCGGATTCGCCGTTGCGGGTGTCCATCAGGAACACGCCGTTGCTGATGATCTCGAAGTGGGCGCCCGCGCGCCGCAGCACCAGCTCGCCGCCGGCGCCGGGCGCGCGTTCCAGGACGGCGGGTTCGGTCGCGGGAGGATGCGGCATGGCACGACCCTAGACCGTGGCGGTGGGCGGTTACATTGTGACGCCACCGATCGGTGCGGCTGGAGGGGCTGGTGACGGCGGAGGAACCGGTGGGGTCGCGGGCCGCCGTGCTGGCGGCGGTGTCGGCGGGTGGTGCGCTGGGCGCGCTGGCCCGGCACGCGGTGTCGGTGGCGGTGCCGTCGCCGTGGACGACGATGCTGGTGAACGCGTCCGGGTGCCTGCTGATCGGGGTGCTGATGGCGGTGGTGGAGTCGGGCCGGGCGCACCGTCTGGCGCGGCCGTTCCTGGGGGTGGGGGTGCTGGGCGGGTTCACCACCTTCTCGGCCTATGTGGTGGACGTGCAGCGCGCGGACGGGCCGGTGGCGGTGGCGGCGCAGCTGGCGGTGACGCCGGTGGTGGCGGTGGCGGCGACCTGGGCGGGGTCGCGGCTGGCCCGGGCGGTGTGGCGGTGACGGTGCTGCTGGTGGTCGTGGGCGCGGCGGTCGGGGCGCCGTTGCGGTTCCTGGTCGATCAGGCCGTCCGGTCGCGGTACGGCGGGGTGTTCCCGTGGGGCACGTTCGCGGTGAACGTGGCCGGGAGCGCGCTGCTGGGGTTCCTGGCGGCGCTGCCCGCCGGGCAGGCGGCGTCGGCGTTGTGGGGGACGGGTTTCTGCGGCGCGCTGACGACCTATTCCACGTTGGGGTACGAGACGCTGCGGCTGGCCGAGGGCGGTGCCCGGGGCCGGGCGCTGCTGAACGTGGCGGCGAGCGTGGGCGCCGCGCTCGCGGCAGCGTCCCTGGCCGCCACCGCGGCACGCGGGCTCTAACGCGGGGGGCCTGGCGCAGCGGCTTGGCGCGGCGGCCTAGCGCGAGCGCCTAGCGCGAGGGCTTGGCGCGAGGGCTTGGCGCGAGGGCCTGACGCGAGGGCCTGACGCGAGGGCTTGGCGCGGCGGCCTGGCGCGGCGGCCTGGCGCGGCGGCTTGGCGCGAGGGCCTAGCGCGGAGGCTCGGCGTGGGGCTTGGCGTGGGGCTTGGCGCGCGGGTCTGGCGCGGGGTTGGGAGGGGAGCGGGGGGCTAGCGCAGGGTGCCGTCGGTGTGCAGGGCGTCCATGGCCTTGCGGTCGACGGGGGCGACGCGGTCGCGGTCGGCGTGGTGGAACCAGGCGATCTCGGCGATCTCGGCGGCGGGGGTGAGCGGGCCGGTGTGGCGGGCGGTGTAGCAGATCATCCGGAAGGTGACACGGTCGGTGGGGCCGTCGCTCATGGCGAAGGTGCCGACGTGGCGCATCGAGGCGGTGTCGATGGCGGTGCGCAGTTCCTCGTCGATCTCGCGGGCGAGGGTCTGGGCGTCGGTCTCGCCGGGTTCGCGCATCCCGCCGGGGAAGTTGAAGATCGTTTTGCCGTGGGTGCGGGTCTGCAGGACGCGGCCGTCGCGCGTCAGGACCCACGCCACCTTCTCGCGGACGGCTTCGGTGTTGCCCATGCCGCCGAACCGTACCGGACGTTCCCGCCGTTTTGGTCCAGTGGCTGGTGATTGGATCAGGTGTCGCGGGGCGGGCGGTGCTTAGGGTGGCGGTGACGCGACCAAGGGGGACGATCATGCATCCGAGACTCGCCGCCGATCTGGACGGCTTCGCCGCGATCCTGCGGGCGGCGGCCGAGGCCGGGCGGGACGCGGTCGCGGCGATGGACGGCCGCGCGGTGGCGCCCGTCCTGAGCGAGAGCGCCGCCGACCCGGGCCCGGTGCCGGTGGAGGGGGTCGGGGCGGTGGCGGCGCTGGAGCGGTTCGGCCGGGAGTGGGAGCCGGGGTTCGCGGCCAGTGCCGGGCCGCGTTTCCTGGGGTTCGTCACCGGCGGCGCCACGCCGGCGTCGGTGGCGGGCGACTGGGTGACCAGCGTCCACGACCAGAACGCCGCCTCGATCGCGGGGTCGTCGGCGGCGGCGCTGGAACGGGTGACGGTGGCGTGGCTGGCGGACATGCTCGGGCTCGGCGGCCACACGGGGGCGTTCGTCAGCGGCGCGACCATGTCCAACTTCACCGGGCTGGCGATCGGCCGCGAGTGGCTCGGTGAGCGCGCCGGGTTCAGCGTCGCGCAGGAGGGCGCCGGCGGGCTGGCGGTGCGGGTGCTGTCGGGCACGCCGCACTCCAGCGTGTTCAAGGCGCTGGCGATGCTGGGCGTGGGGCGCGGCGCCGTCCGCGTCCTGCCGACGGCGCCGGGACGCGAGGCCGTCGACCTGGCGGCCCTGGAGGACGCGCTGCGCGAGGGCCCGGCGATCGTGGTGGCCAACGCCGGGACGGTCAACACCGTCGACTTCGACGATCTGCGCGCCATCGCCGCGCTGCGCGAGCGGTACCCGTTCTGGCTGCACGTGGACGCCGCGTTCGGCGGGTTCGCGGCGCTGTCGCCGCGCCACGCCCACCTGGTCGCGGGGATCGAGGCGGCCGACTCGGTCTGCGTGGACCTGCACAAGTGGCTCAACGTCCCCTACGACTCGGCGGTGCAGTTCACCCGGCGCCGCGACCTGCAGGCGCGGGTGTTCCGCAACTCGGCCGCGTACCTGACCGAGTCCGGCGGCGGCGAGCCGGACTTCCTGCACCTGACCCCGGAGAACTCGCGCCGCCTGCGGGCCCTGCCCGCCTGGTTCGCGCTGACCGCCTACGGCACCCAGGGGCACCGGGAGATCGTCGAACGCGACGTCGACTGCGCCCGCGCGCTGGGCGCCCGGCTGGAGGCCGACGCGCGGTGGCGGCTGCTGGCGCCCGTCCGGCTGAACGTGGTGTGCTTCGGTCCCGCCGACGGCCGTCCGCTGGACCCGATCCTGCGGGCGCTGGCACCGGAGGCGTTCCTGACCCCGACCGTGTACGAGGGGGTGCCCGCGCTGCGTGCGGCGTTCAGCAACTGGCGCACCACCCTGGCCGACGTCGATCGCGTGTACGCCGCGCTGTCCGCGCTCTAGCCCCGCGTCACCCGTCCCGCAGGAGGCCGACGGCGCGGGTCAGCAGGTCGGGGGTGGCGGTGAACGGGACGCGCAGGTAGCGGGTCAGGGTGCGGTCGGCGGAGAAGACCGGGCCGGGGGTCAGCGCCAGGCCGCGGGCCCGGGCGCGGGTGACCAGGTCGGCGCTGGTGGCGTGGTGCAGCCGCAGCCAGATCGCCAGGCCGCCGGGCGGGACGGTGAAGCTCCACGCGTCGCTGCCCGACAGCAGCGCGGCCAGGTGGTCGCGCTGGGCGCGCAGCTGGGCGCGGCGCCCGGCGGTGACGGCCTCGACGTCGCCGAGCAGGTCGGCGGTGACCAGCTGTTCCAGCGGCGGCGGCGACAGCTGCGGCTGCAGCGGGTTGCGCAGCAGCTCGGCGACCAGCGCGGCGCCCGCCCTGATCCACCCGACGCGCAGGCCGCCCCACAGCAGCTTGCTGGCCGACCCGACCGACACCACCCGGGAGCCGGGCAGGTAGGGGATGGGACGCTGGGGGGTGCGCAGGTCCAGGTCGCGCATGGTCTCGTCCACGATCACGGTCTCGGCCAGCCGTGCCGCGCGGGCCCGCACGGCGGCGGGCATCAGCGCGCCGGTCGGGTTGTGGAAGTCGGGCATCAGGTAGGCCAGCCCGGCTCCGGTGACCTCGGCGAGCCGGTCGGCGTCCCAGCCCCGCGCGGTGACCGGGACCGTGGCCAGCCGGGCCCGGCGGCGGCGCAGCAGGTCCAGCGCGCCGGGGAACGTCGGGTTCTCCACCACCACCGGACGCCGCCGGTCGTGCAGCTGGTCCAGCAGCAGGATCAGCGCGCCCCGCGCTCCGGAGGTGACCAGGATCTGCTCCGGACGGGTCGGCAGGCCCCCGGCGGTGTAGCGGGCGGCGATCGTCTCCCGCAGCGCCGGCAGCCCGGCGTCGGCCTCGCCGGAGTCGACCAGCAGCGTCGCGCAGCGCTCCACCGCCCGGCGCAGCGCCCGCAGGTAGGGCTCGTGCGGAGCGGCGGTGACCGCGCGGGTGAGGTCCAGGCCCGCCCCGCCGTGGTCCAGCGACCACGGCGTGGTGCGCTCGGTCAGGTGCGGCGGCAGCCGCACGACGCTGCCGCTGCCGTGGCGGGTGTGGATCCAGCCCTCAGCGCGCAGCAGCGCCAGCGCCGCCACCACCGTGCCCCGGCTGACGCCCAGCGCGCCGGCCAGCGCCCGCTCGGACGGCAGCACGGCCCCGACCGAGATCCGCCCGTCCACCACGGCGTCCCGCACCGCCCCGGCCAGGGCCCGGCCCAGCGGCGGCTCGCCGCCGCGCCACGCGCCCAGCCTGGCGGCGAACGCACCCGCACCCGACACCGCTCCAGCGTCCCACAACCGGACCGGCCCCGGCCCGCTTCGACCGGGCCGGGGGCCGCTCCTATGCTGGGTTAGTGAACACTCACTTACCCATGGAGGGGATCATGAGGATCGCCGTGCTCGGCGCGACGGGCGGGATCGGGCGGCACATCGTCACCCAGGCGCTGCACGACGGCCACACCGTGACGGCCGCCGTGCGGGACCCGGCCAGGCTCGGCCTGAACCATCCCCGGCTGACCGTCGCCCGCGCCGACGCCCTCGACCCCGCCTCGCTCAAGGACGTCGTCGCCGGTACCGACGCCGTCCTGTCGGGGATCGGTGCCGCCGGGCGCCGGGACCCGCTCAAACCGGCCTCCGCCTCGGCCCGCGCCGCCGCCGAGGCCATGGCCGCGACCGGGACGCGGCGGGTGCTGGTGGTCAGCGCCGGGCCGCTCAACCGCACCGGGGCCGGTCAGAGCTTCGCCGCGCACCGTGTCTGGCGGCCGCTGCTGTGGCGGATCCTGCGCGACACCTACAGCGACCTGGAGGTCATGGAACGGGTGCTGCGCGACAGCGGCCTGGAGTGGACCGCCGTGCGCCCGCCGCGGCTGACCGACCGGCCCGGCACCGGCCGCTACCGGTACGAGGTCGACGCCGGGCCCCGGGGCACCAGCGTCCCCCGGGCCGACGTGGCCCGGGCCATGCTCGACTTCATCGGCGTCGCGGAGACCGTCGCGCGTCCCGTCGGGGTCAGCGCCTGACCGTTTCCGGGCCCCGGAAGGTGGCGCGGTAGGCGGTGGGGGACACCCCCAGGGCGGCGTGCAGGTTCAGCCGCAGGGCGGCGGCGGTGCCGAACCCGGACCGCTCGGCGACGCGTTCGACGGGAAGGTCGGTGTCCTCCAGCAGCTGGCGGGCCCGCTCGACCCGCTGGCGTGTCAGCCACCGCGCCGCCGAGAGGCCGGTCTCCTCGCGGAAGCGGCGGGTGAAGGTCCGCACGCTCATCGACTCGCGCGCCGCCAGGTCCCGCAGCGTCAGCGGCCGGTCCAGATGCCGCAGCGCCCACGCCCGCGCCGCGCCGGTCGACGACACGCCGGGCTCGGCGACCGGGCGGCGGATGAACTGCGCCTGGCCGCCCTCGCGGTGCGGCGGGACGACCGTGCGGCGCGCCGCCTCGTTGGCCACCGCCGACCCGTGGTCGCGGCGGATCAGATGCAGGCACAGGTCGATCCCCGCCGCCTCGCCCGCCGAGGTCAGCACCTGGCCCTCGTCGACGTACAGCACGTCGGGGTCCAGCCGCACCGCGGGGAACCGCGCCGCGAACGCCGCGGCCGACCGCCAGTGCGTGGTGGCGCGCCGCCCGTCCAGCAGGCCCGCCTCGGCCAGCACGAACGCGCCCGTGCAGATCGAGGCCACCCGCGCCCCGCCGCGCAGCACACCGGCCAGCTCGGCGGAGGCGCCGGGGACGCCGTCGCGTTCATGGGACGCGGGCACGATCACCGTCCCGGCGTCCCGCGCGGCCTCCAGCCCGTGCCCGACCGCGATGGTGAAGTCGGCGTCGGTGCGGACCGGGCCCGGCCGCGGCGCGCACGTCACCACCTCGTACAGCCGCTCGCCGCCGCTGGACACCGCCGCGCCGAACAGCTGGTGCACCAGCCCCAGCTCCATCGGCAGCACGCCGTGCCGGACGACCACCGCCACTCGATGCATGGCCCGATTCTTGCACATCATGGCCAACGGGCCACTCGTGGCGGCGTGGCCGCCGCCCGCACCCTGGGAGGGCACGGCCGCCGCGAGAGGAGACGACGATGAAGGTGCTGTGGATCCTGGCCCACCCCGAGCCGCGCTCGCTCAACGGCGCGCTGCGCGACGAGGGCCTGCACACCCTGAAGGAACTCGGCCACGAGGTCCGCGAGTCGGACCTGTACGCGATGCGGTGGAACCCCGTGGTGGACGCCGCCGACTTCGGGCACGACCCCGCGCGGCGCCTCGTCGTCGGCGCGGCGTCCGAACGCGCCCACGCCCAGGGACGCCTCAGCGACGACATCGCCGCCGAGCAGGACAAACTCGCCTGGGCCGACACCCTGGTCGTGCAGTTCCCGCTGTGGTGGTTCGGGATGCCCGCCATCCTCAAGGGCTGGTTCGACCGCGTCCTGGTCCAGGGGTTCGCGTTCGGCCTCACCGGCGAGCGGGGGCAGGTCCGCCGCTACGGCGACGGCGGCCTGGCCGGCAAGCGCGCCCTGGTCATCACCACCGCCGGGGCGCGCCGCAGCGGCCTGGGCCCGCGCGGCGTCCACGGCGACCTGGAGGACGTCCTGTTCCCGCTGCTGCACGGCACGCTGTGGTACACCGGCGTCGCCGTGGTGCCGCCGCTGCTCATCCCCTCCGCCGACCGCCACACCCCGGCCGGCCACCCCGCCGTCCTGGCCGAACTGCGCGAACGGCTCCGCGACCTGCCCACCACCCCGGCCATCGGCTACCGCCACGAGCACGGCGGCGACTACGGCACCGACCTGGTCCTGGCCCCCCACCTGGCCCCCGGACGCCACGGCCTCGACGTCCACCGCACCGACCGCGGCGGGCCGCCGACCAGCCCGTCTCGCTGAGCAGTTCAAATGGCGACAATCACCCGCCTGTGCACGCGCCGCCCCGATGCCGCATGGTGGCTGTGCTGGAGAGGGCCACAGGGTTTCCTCAAAGCTCGGCCCCTCTGCCGGTCCCGCCGCCCGCCCCCGGGTGGACGGCGGGACCGCCACGGCACCGATCGAGGACACACCCTGACCTCCATCCCTGCCACCATGGGGCCTTCCGGACCACGACCCGAAAGGCCCCTGGAACCGTGACCGTCCTGGACACCCGCGCGCTCAACCGCGCCACCCTCGCCCGGCAGCTGCTGCTCGAACCGTCCGGCATGACACCCCTGGACGCCGTCGCGCACCTGTGCGGGCTGCAGGCCCAGGAACCCCAGGAACCCTTCGTCGGGCTCTGGACCCGGCTGCGCGGCTTCACCCCCGCCGCGCTCTCGGACCTGCTCACCGGACGCCAGGTGGTGCGGACCCACCTGATGCGCCGCACCGTCCACCTGGTCACCGCCGCCGACGCCCTGGCCTGGCGGGCCCGCCACACCCCGATGCTGCGCCAGCGGGTCCTGGCGGTCTACCGGCGCGAACTCGCCGGGATCGACCTGGACGAGCTCGAGACGGCAGGCCGGAAGATCATGGCCGACGGCGAGGCCCGCACCATGGCCGAGCTCACCGCCGCCCTGGCCGGCCGCTGGCCCGACACCCCGCCCCGCGCCCTGGGCGAAACGCTCATCAGCATGATCCCGAACGTCCAACTGCCGCCGCGCGGCCTGTGGCGCGCCAAGGCCGGCGTGCGCCACCTCCCGCTGGCCCACTGGCTGCGACGCGACCCGGCCCCGCCCTCACCCGACGGCACCGACCCCACCGGGCAGGACCTGGCACGCCGCTACCTGGCCGCGTTCGGCCCCGCCGCCACCGCCGACCTGCGCGCCTGGTGCGGCCTGGCCGGGCTGCCCGCCGCCGTCGCCGCCCTGCGCCCCGAACTGGTCGCCTTCCGCGACGAACGAGGCCGCGAACTGCTCGACCTGCCGGACGCGCCCCGCCCCGACCCCGCCACCCCCGCCCCGGTACGGTTCCTGCCGGCCTTCGACAACGCCGTCCTCGGCTACGACGACCGCACCCGCATCATCGACACCGCCCACCGCGGCCTGTCGATCACCGGCGCCCGGTTCGTCCTGGTCGACGGCCGCGTCACCGCCACCTGGACCCGCACCGACGCCACCGTGACCGTCACCCCGCTGCGCCCCCTCACCCCGGCCGAACGCTCCGACATCGCCGACCACGGCCAGGCCCTGGCCTCCTTCCTCAGCGACGGCGACACCACCCGCGTCCACGTCGCCCCCACCCCACCATGAGCGGGAAAACAGATCGACATCGCGACGGCCGGGCTGGTACCTTCCGGTCGACCGTGACACCACCCGAGGAGGTGAGACCCATGAACGCAGCAGCGATGTGGGTGCTCCCCCTCCCCGTCACGGCCGGCGACTGACGCAGGTGCCGCCGGGAGCGCCCCCCAAGGCACTCCCGAAAGGCACCACCGATGCACTCTTCGCCACCCTCCCACGACGTGATCATCGCCGGTTGCGGGCCGACCGGCGCGATGCTGGCCGCCGAACTGCGGCTGCACGACGTCCGCGTCCTGGTCCTGGACAAGCAGACCGCGCCCGCCTCCTTCGCCCGCATCGTCGGCCTGCACATCCGCAGCCTCGAACTGCTGGCCATGCGCGGCCTGCTGGACCGCGTCCTCCCGCACGGACGCCGCCGCCCGGCGGGCGGATTCTTCGCCGCCATCCCCAAACCCGTGCCCCCGGGCCTGGACTCCGCCCACGCCTACCTGCTGGGCATCCCGCAGCCGGTCCTCGAGCGCCTCCTGCGACAGCACGCCACCGACCTGGGCGCCCGCGTCGAGCGCGGACGCGCCGTCACCGCGTTCCAGCAGGACGACCGGGGCGTCACCGTCGAACTGGACGACGGCCAACGGCTGCGCGCGCGCTACCTCGTCGGCTGCGACGGCGCACGCAGCACCGTCCGCAAACACCTCGGCGTCGGTTTCCCCGGCGAACCCTCCCGCACCGACACGCTCATGGGCGAGATGAAACTCGCCGCACCGCCCGAGCGGATCGAGCCCGGCGGACGGCTCTGGATCAGGCCCCTCGGCGACGACCGCTACAGCGTCGTCGTCCCCGCCGCCCACGTCACCGACCGCGCCGAACCACCCACCTTCGAGGACTTCCAGCGGCAACTGCGCGCCATCGCCGGAACCGACTTCGGCGCGCACTCCCCGGGCTGGCTGTCACGCTTCGGCGACGCCACCCGGCTGGCCGACCGCTACCGGGTCGGACGGGTGCTGCTGGCCGGCGACGCGGCCCACATCCACCCGCCCCTGGGCGGGCAGGGCCTCAACCTCGGCGTCCAGGACGCCGTCAACCTCGGCTGGAAACTGGCCGCGCGGATCCGCGGCTGGGCACCGCCGACACTGCTGGACACCTACCACGCCGAACGCCACCCCGTCGCCGCCGACGTCCTGGACAACACCCGCGCCCAGATGGCACTGCAATCCACCGAACCCGGCCCGCGGGCCCTGCGCAGACTGCTCACCGAACTCATGGACCACGACGCCGTGAACCGCCACCTGATCGAGAAGATCACCGCGATCGACATCCGCTACGACCTCGGCGAAGGCCCCGACCTGCTCGGCCGCCGCCTGCGCGACCTCGACACCGCCCACGGCCCCCTGTACGGCCTTCTGCACCACGGCCGCGGCCTGCTGCTGGACCGCACCGGACACCTGACCACCGCGGGCTGGTCCGACCGCGTCGACCACCTCGCCGACCCCACCGCCGACCTGGACGTCCCCGGCCTCCTGCTGCGCCCCGACGGCCACGTCGCCTGGATCGGCGACGACCAGCAGAACCTCAACACCCACCTCACCCGCTGGTTCGGCCACCCCACCACCTGACGCCGCCCAACCCCGCGACGCCCTCTGAGCCTCAGAGGGCGTCCGGCAGCAACCCCAGCGCCAGGCCGATCGCGCGCGTGGCGACCGGCGCCGACGCCGGGCCGTTCACCGGAACCCCCACCGGCCAGATCAAGTCACCTCAGATCGCCCGGCCAGCCGTCCGGCGGCCCGTCGTTCTCGACCCACTCCGCCGTGCCGTTCAGGTACAGGAAGACCGCACCATCCTTGCCGGAAGCCGAGGCGATCGCCCGGGGCAACTCCCGCACCAGCCGCACCAGCTCCGAGGGCGGGACCTCGCCGATCACAACCGGGCTCATCCCCCCGCACGCGCCCGTCGATACCGGCGGGCACGTGTGTCCGGCGGAGTTAGAACGCGTGGGTCGGGGCTGAAGGCAGACACTTCGGCTATGCCGGTGCGCGAATCTGAATGGAGGGGGGGCGTGGGGGCGGAGCCCCCCACCGGGGGTTGGGGCGCAGCCCCAAGGGGGCTGTCCGAGCGGAGCGAGGGCCTTGCGGTTGGCGGGGGACGAGGGCGCCGGGCCTTGCGCCGGGCTTGGGGCGTTCGGGCGGGCGGGATGTGTGGCTCCCGGGTCGGGGGTGGTCAGAGCAGGGTGAGTTGCTCTGGGCCGGGAGGCGGGGTGGGTGGGGCTGGACGGTGGGGGCGGCGGGGGCCTATGCCGTGGGCGCGGGCCAGGTCGCGGATCTGGGCGGAGATCTTCTCCTGGTACTCGCGGGGGGTGTAGGAGCCGCCGCGGTACAGGCGGGCGTAGGGGACGACCAGGCTCGGGTGGTGCTCGCGGAGCCAGGCCATGAACCACTCGCGGGCGCCGGGACGCAGGTGCAGCGGGATCGCGGTGACCGAGGTGGCGCCGGCGGCGGCGATGTCGCGGACGGCGGCCTCCAGCTGGGCGGGGGAGTCGCTCAGGTAGGGGATGACCGGGCCCATCAGGACCGCGCAGCCGATGCCGGCCTCGTTCAGCGCGGCGCACACCTCCAGGCGGCGGCGCGGCAGGGGCGCGCCGGGCTCGATCAGGCGGGTCAGGTCGCGGTCGACGGCGCCGACCGACACCGCCGCGCCGACCTCGGTGCGTTCGGCGGCCTCGGCCAGCAGCGGCAGGTCGCGCAGGATCAGCGCGCCCTTGGTCAGGATCGAGAACGGGTTGGCCGCGTCGCGCAGCGCGGCGATGATGCCCGGCATCAGCCGGTAGCGGCCCTCGGCGCGCTGGTAGCAGTCGACGTTGGTGCCCATGGCGATGGGCTCGCCGCGCCAGCGCGGCGCGGCCAGCTCGCGCCGCACCAGCTCGGCCGCGTTCACCTTCACCACGATCTTGGAGTCGAAGTCGGCGCCGGAGTCCAGGTCGAGGTAGCGGTGGGTCTTGCGGGCGAAGCAGTAGGTGCAGGCGTGCGAGCAGCCCCGGTAGGGGTTGATCGTCCAGCCGAACGGGACGCGGGACTCCGCCGGCACCCGGTTGATGATCGACTTGGCGTGGATCTCGTAGAAGGTCAGGCCGCGGAACTCGGGGGTGTCGAAGGTGCGGGCGACCGCGCCGCGCTCGATCAGCGGCTGCTCGGGCACGGTGGCGTCCTCGGTGAGGCTCAGATGGTTCCAGCGCACCCCGCACCCCCGAGATCGAACGTTTGAGCGATACCGTCAGGCCGCACATGATTGAACAGATGTTCGAAGATCGCAACTCCGGGGATCGGTGTTCTGGTCCGAGCATCGCAACGGATGAGTAACAATGGCTCGCTATGGGGTGGCGAACAGCGAGTCGGACGATGGCGGCGGCGGCCTGCGCGGGAGCGCTGGCCGCGTGTGGCGTGCCCGCGCTCGGCGGCACCGACGAACCCAAGGGGGGCGGGCGGGCTCCCGTCCCGGTCAACGCCAAGGGCGAGTGCACCGGCGTCCCGGCGCCCGGCGACTCCAGGGCGCGGCAGCTGCGCGCCATGTGGATCGCCACCGTCGCGGGCATCGACTGGCCCAAGGACTCCGACAAGACCCCCGAGCAGCAGAAGGCCGGATACCGCAGGCTGCTGGACACCGCGCAGGCGATGAACCTCAACGCCGTGTTCGTCCAGATCCGGCCCAACTCCGACGCGTTCTACAAGTCGCCCTACGAGCCGTGGTCGCAGTGGATCACCGGGACGCCCGGCAAGGACCCCGGGTACGACGTCCTGGACTTCATGGTCAAGGAGTCCAAGGCCCGCAACCTGGAGTTCCACGCCTGGTTCAACCCCTACCGCGTCTCGCGGCAGAGCGACCTGAAGAAGCTCGCCCCCACCAGCCCCGCCCGCCGCAACCCCGGGTGGGTCCGCAAGTACGGGGCGGGGCTCTGGTACGACCCGGGGCTGCCGGAGGTCCGCGACCTGGCCACCAAGGCCGTCCTGGACGTCGTCGCCAAGTACGACATCGACGCCGTGCACTTCGACGACTACTTCTACCCCTACCCCGAGTCGGGCGAGTTCCCCGACGGCGCCACCTTCAAGACCTACGGCAAGGGCATGAAGCGCGACGACTGGCGCCGCCAGAACGTCGACACCCTGGTGCGCGACCTGTCGCGCCGCATCCACCAGGCCAAGCCGTGGATGCGGTTCGGCATCAGCCCGTTCGGGGTGTGGCGCAACAAGCGCACCGACCCCGCCGGGTCCGACACCACCGCCCTGCAGAGCTACGACGACATCTACGGCGACACCCGCAAGTGGATCAAGCAGGGGTGGATCGACTACGTCACCCCGCAGCTGTACTGGCCGATCGGCGACAAGCGCGCCGACTACGCCACCCTCGTCAAGTGGTGGGCCGGGCAGGTCGAGGGAACCAAGGTGCAGCTGTCCATCGGCCAGGCCGGATACCGCGTCGGCGAGGACGCCGCCTGGAAGCGTCCCGAGGAGCTGTCCAAGCACCTGACGCTCAACGCCAAGTACCCGCAGGTGCGCGGCGACGTGTACTTCTCGGCCACCAACCTGGCCGCCAACAAGCTCGGGTTCGCCGCCAGGCTGCGCGACGACCACTACAGCCGTCCCGCCATCCCGCCCATGGGGCGCGGCGGCCGCGAACCCGCCGCGATCCAGGCGCTGGAGACCGGCGCCGAGGCCAAGGGCGTGCGGGTCCAGTGGCGCCCGGCGCAGGGCGCCGACGCCTACGCGGTGTACCGGGCCGACGGCAAGCGCCCCGGCTGCGCCCCCGTCGACCCCGGGACGCTGGTGGCCACGGTCCGCGGCGGCGGCATCATCGACCCGTCCGCCAAGGCCGGCAAGACCTACACCTACTACGTCACCGCGCTCGACCGCACCCACCGCGAAAGCCCCCCGGGACGGGGATCAACGGTTACCGCCGGACGGGGATAATGATCTTGCTGACGGGGGAGTAACACAGCACTTGTACGCCCCCCGGAGGTGTGAGCATGGCGCTGTCGATGCAGGAGCAGCGGATCCTCGCCGAGATCGAGCACCGGCTTTGCGAGGACGACCCGCGGCTGGCCCACCGTTTCGCGGGACTCGGCCGGCAGCGGCGCGGCCGCAGGCGCGTCCGGGTCATCGCGGCCGTGCTGGTCGTGGTGATCGGTGTGGCGACCGCCGTGGTGACGGCGATCGCCACCGCCCTGTCGTGACGGCACCGCGAGCCGTCGGACCTGTTCTCGTCCTGGCGTCGCAGCGACCTGTGACGGGCGGCCCGCCGAGGCCGTGGGGGCCGGACGGAACGTGATCGAGAACGCCGCAGGCCCCGGAGAGATCAGATCTCTCCGGGGCCTGTGACGTCTAGGCCGGTGTGGAGGTCGCCTCACGGCGAAAGGCACAACGAAGCTCCTGCCCGAACCACGGCCCGGCGGTATTCCTCGAAGGCTGTTTTTAGAGCCCGGGGGACACATGCCACACCGACGCCACCCACCATAACGGCAATCCGGGGATGCCTCCTCCACGACCCGCCCGTGTCATCGATCACCTGACCGCGAGGTGAGGGTTGTGTTGAGGCGTGCACCACCCCCGCGACCCCGGCGTCACAAAGACGGACGGACGCGGCGAACGCGACACCCGGCGCCGCCACGTCCCGGGTGCGGGCCACCTGCCGAGACCGGTACGGGGAACTCCCGGTTCGGCCAGACCTGCACGTCGGCCCCTATCACGGGGCACAGGCCGGGAACATGCCAGGTATCACCGCTGAGCTGCGGAAACCGGCAGACGCGAAGGAGACGGGGCATTGAGGACCAGATGGCTCGGGGCCGACGGCCGAGCACACGGCGGCGCCCCCGGGGGCGCCGCCCACGAGGACACCGCGGACGACCCCGGTGCCTCTAGCCACGCGGCGTGGGAACTGCAACCCGAGACCCGCGCCGCGTCCCGCGCCCGGACGCTCACCGCCGCCACCCTGCGCGGCTGGCGGATGATCCAGCCCGCCGATCTCGACGACGTCGTGCTCATGGTCGACGAGCTCATCACCAACGCCGTCGTGCACGGCGCCGGGCCCGTCCGGCTGCGGCTGAGCCTGCGCGGCGCCCGGCTGCTGGCCGAGGTCACCGACGACGCCCCCGGCTCCCCGCTGGTCCCCGGCGCCGCCCCCGGCGTCCTGGACTGGTCCGAGCAGGGCCGCGGCCTGCTGCTGGTGACCGCCCTGGCCACCGAGTTCGGCGTCCGTCCCGGCCGTCCCGGCAAGACCGTCTGGTTCTCCCGCCTCCTGGCCGCCCACCCCTGACCACCCCCCCGGGGGTTGCGGCGGCCCGCACCGCCGCCGTTATGATCGCGGCCTCTCGGTCCCCTCCGGAAGGACGCCTCATGCGGGCAGCGCGGCTCGGCGTACTGGTCGTCTCCACCCTGGCCTGGACGGGCACCGCCCTGGCCCCCGCGGCCACCGCCGCCCCCGCCACGGCCGAGGAACAGCGCCTCGACCGCGCCGTCCCCCAGGAGATCCTGCGCCTGAGCGGCTTCGGCGACGCCGCCCCCGCCCTGGCCCGCGCCCTGCGACACGCCGGGTCGGCCCGCGCCGCCGAGCAGGCCGTCACCCGGCACGGCGCCCGCCTGTGGCGCCGCGCCGTCGACCGCGCCCAGGGACGCGGCCCCGCCGACGCCCTGTCCCGCGACGACGACCGTCCCCTGTACTGGGCCCGGCTCGGCATGACCCGCGCCCTGCGCGCCTGGACCCCCGACTTCCCGCTCGGCGACACCACCCGCGAACGCCTGCTGGCCCGCCTGGAACGCGCCTCACGCGGCCACGACGAGATCCGCTACCCCGGCGCCGCCCGCCGGATCCTGGTCACCGGCTTCGACCCCTTCACCCTCGACCGCGACACCCGCATCAGCAACCCCTCCGGCGCCGCCGCCCTGGCCCTGGACGGCACCCTGGTGCGCACCAGCCGCGGCCCCGCCCGGATCGAGACCGCGATGTTCCCCGTCCGCTGGCGCGACTTCTCCGGCGGCATGGTCGAACGGGCCCTGCGGCCCCACCTGCCGCGCGTCGACATGTTCACCACCGTCAGCCAGGGCCGCGTCGGCCGCTTCGACGTCGAACGCACCAACGGCGCCTGGCGCGGCGGGTTCGGCGACAACGAGAACCTCTCGCGCACCGAGACCATCCCCGTCGCCTCGCCGTCCACCCAGCCGCAGTGGACCACCACCACCCTGCCCTACGCGCGCATCACCGCCGCCCCGACCGGCCGCTTCCCCGTCCGCGACAACACCTCCGTCACCGAGATCCCCGCCGGCGCCACCGAACCCGTCGTCCGCCCCGACGGGCCCACCCCCGGCTCCACCGCCCGCGCCGGAGGCGGCGGCGACTACCTGTCCAACGAGATCGCCTACCGCGCCACCCTCCTGCGCGACCGGCTCGGCCTGACCACCCTGCCCGGCGGCCACCTGCACACCCCCGTCCTGCAGTTCGGCCCCGGCAACACCGACCCCGCCACCGGCACCGTCACCGACCCCGCCTTCGTCCAGAACCGCCTGGACATCGTCGGCCAGATCCGCGCCGTCCTCACCCTGGCCGCCGGCACCTGAGGGTGGCCCTGAACAGGGCCTCCCTCCACCCCACCCGCTCTGGCACGCTCGTCCCCGGCGATCATCGGGCGTACGACCCGATCGCCGGAAAGGATCTTCCACGTGCGTTACCGAGTGCTGGGCCGGACGGGCCTGCGGGTGTCGGAGCTGTTCCTGGGCGCCATGACCTTCTACGAGCGCGGCGGCACCGCCGAGCACCGCGCCGTCCTGGACGCCTACGCCGACGCGGGCGGCAACGTCGTCGACACCGCCACCGCCTACGGCGACAGCGAGCTCATCCTCGGCGAGCTGCTGGCCGGACGCCGCGACCGGTTCGTGCTGTCCACCAAGTACACCCTCTCGCGCGACCACGCCGACCCCAACGCCGGCGGCAACCACCGCAAGAACCTCACCCTGTCGCTGGACAACAGCCTGCGCCGCCTGGGCACCGACTACATCGACCTGTACTGGGCGCACGTGTGGGACCGCCACACCCCCGTCGAGGAGACGATGCGGGCCCTGGACGACGCCGTCACCGCCGGGAAGATCCTTTACACCGGCTTCTCCGACGTCCCCGCCTGG
Source organism: Spirillospora sp. CA-294931 (assembly GCF_050946795.1). GTDB lineage: Bacteria > Actinomycetota > Actinomycetes > Streptosporangiales > Streptosporangiaceae > Spirillospora. The sequence goes on along the minus strand of NZ_CP192006.1, from coordinate 4,775,274 downwards.
CTGGTCAGCCGCGCCAACACCCTGGCCGAATGGCGCGGCTGGACGCCCTTCGCCGCGATCCAGGTCCCCTACAACCTGCTGCGGCGCGACATCGAACGCGAACTGCTTCCCATGGCCGAGGCGCTCGACCTGACCGTGGCGGCCTGGGGGCCCCTGGCGGGCGGCGTCCTGACCGGCAAGCACACCGACGCCCCCGCCCTCCAGGGCACCCGCGTCGACCCCGCCACGGTCACCGAACGCGAGCACCGCGTCGCCCGCGCCGTCCGCGGCCTCGCCCACGACCTGGACGCCACCCCCGCCCAGGTCGCCCTCGCCTGGACCCGCGCCAAGTCGCCCCACGTCCACCCCATCATCGGCGCCGGGACCCCCGCCCAGCTCACCGACAACCTCGGCGCCGCCGCCCTGGACCTGCCCCCCGACGCCGTCGAACGCCTCGACGCCGCCACCGGCTTCGAACGCGGCTTCCCCGCCGACTTCATCGCCGAATGCGAGGCCCACCCCGCCACCTTCGGCCCCCCGCCCACCCCCCGCCGCTGATCGCGGAAAGAGCAGCGCGGCGGAGCGATCATTTTCGAACGCCCCCGAGGTCATCACTGGTGAGTGATCGTGACCAACCACGGGAGCAGACATGCCATCGACCATGAAACGGCTCCGCAGGCCCTGGCGGGCCGTGACGTCCGTCCTCGCCGCGCTGGCCGTCGTCCTGAGCCTGGCGGCCGGAGCCAGACCGTCCGAGCCGACGACGGGCCTGGACGGATTCCAGCACGGAAAGGTCCAGGTCAACGGCTCCGTCATCCACTACGTGCGCGGCGGATCCGGGCCGCCGCTGGTGCTGATCCACGGCTGGCCCGAGACGTGGTGGACCTGGCACAAGGTGATGCCCGCCCTCGCCCGCAAGCACACCGTGATCGCGGTCGACCTGCCCGGGCTCGGCGACTCCACCGCGCCGTCCAAGGGCTACGACAAGGCCACCACGGCCCAGCGGATCCGCGAGGCGGTCCGCAAACTCGGCTACACCAAGGTGGGCATCGTGGCCCACGACCTGGGAGTCTCCATCGCCTACCCCTGGGCCCGCGACCACCCCGGCGAGGTGTCGCGGATCGCCGTGATGGAGGCACCGCTGCCCGGCTTCGGCCTGGACGACCTCTACGCGTTCACCTGGCACATCGAGTTCAACCAGATGAGAAAGCCCATCCCCGAGCAGATCGTGGACAACAACGACGTCAAGCGGTTCTACGGCTCCATCTACGACGGCACCCGCCACCCCGACGCCATCGACCGGGACCGCTACTACCGGGCCTACGCCGACCCGGCCGACCGCAGCGCGGGCTTCGACTACTACCGCGCCTTCACCGCCGACGCCGCCGACAACCGCGCGCACGCGGGCCGGCGCCTGCGCATGCCGGTGCTGGCGATGGGCGGCCAGTACTCCATGCAGTCCATGGTCGCCGCCTCATTCCGCAACGTCGCCGACGACGTCCGCGAAGTGATCGCACCCGACGCCGGCCACTTCATCCCCGAAGAGAACCCGAGGTACACCACCGACCAAGTGCTCACCTTCTTCAACCCCTAGGCGCGTCACCGGACGCCCCGCACCCGCCGGGGCGTCCGCTAGCCCTCCACGTAGAGGGCGAGGGTCTCGGCCACGCAAGCGGGACGTCGTTCCCCCTCGACCTGCACCCCGACCTTGATGGTCACCAGCCTGCCCGCCGGAGAGTTCTTGACCGACACCAGATCCGCCGAACCCCGCACACGGGAACCGACCTTGACGGGGGAGTGGAACCGGACCTTGTTCAACCCCACGTTCACGGCCATGCCCACGCCGTCCACCCAGAAGATCTCCGGCAGGAACGACGACACCAGAGACAACGTCAGGTAACCGTGGGCGATCGTGGTCCCGAAGGGCCCGTCAGCCGCCCGCTCCGGATCGACATGGATCCACTGATGATCGCCGGTCGCGTCGGCGAACTGCCCGATCTGCCGCTGAGTCACCTCGCGCCAGGGACTGTCACCGAGGTGTTCCCCCGTCGCCGCGGCGAACTCAGAAAGGCTCGCAAAACGTCGCATACCGATGATCGTCTCGGCACCGCCCCCACCACAACAACCCCAACCCCAACAAACCCCACCCCCCTGATCTTGTCACCCCCCACCCTCCCAAAGCCGACCAGCAGCACCGCTGCAAGCCGGTGCCTTGGGCGGGGTGGTGATCGTGCGTCGAGGGAAAGTCCGGTGCGTCGATGAACTGTCGGCTCCTAGCATGCGTGGGTGGATCTTTCGCATCTTGGTGCGCCGGTCGGGCCGATGATCCGTGTCCACGGCGGGTTCGCCAACCGGATGTACCGGCTCGACACCGACCAGGGGTCGTTCGCGGTGAAGGAGTTGAACCTGCTCGATCGCCGCTGGGCCTATCGCGTCCAGGACGTGTTCAGCTTCGAGCGGGCGGCCTTCGCCGCCGGCATTCCGATGCCGGAGCCGATCTCGGCCGACCACGACACGCTCGTTCACCGGTGGGTCGAGGCAGAGAAGATGCCCGAAGCGCCGGTGTCGGCGGCGTACGCGGTTGAGATCGGTGAGATCCTCGCGCGCATCCACGCGCTCGACGTCGCGTGGACCCCTGTGCCGATCGAGGAACCGGCGCCACGGGACTGGGCCGAGCTCGCCGGGCGGGCGGCGGCGACCGGACAGCCGTGGGCCGACGAGCTCGCCGCTCACGTCGAGACGTTCCTCGCGATAGCCCACTTCGTCGACACCTGCCAACGGCCAGGCCCCGTCGTGCTGACCCACCGGGACATCCAGCCGTGGAACCTGCTGGCTCGAGCCGGTCGGCCGGTGGTGCTCGACTGGGAGCTGTCGGGGATGCTCGACCTGTCCGGTGAGCTCGGCTCGACCGCGCTGAGCCTGGCGAAGGGACCCGGCTTCGACGACATCAAGCCCGCCACCTTCCGCTCGGTCCTGGACGGCTATGTCGCGGCGGGCGGAACGCTGCCGCCGCCAGGTCCCAGCTGGTTCGTGTTCATGATCGGCGGATGGCTGGGGCACACCAGGTGGAACATCCTGCGGTGCCTCACCGGTGTCGAGGCCGGCGCCGGCCCTGACCTCGCCCTGTCGCACGAGTCCGTACGCGACGGCGTGCGCGGCCTCCCCGACCTGTTCGGCCGACTCCCACAGCTCGAGACACTCCTCGTGTGACAGGACCCGACATCGACGATCTAGCCCGCGTTCCGGAGCTGTGGCCCGACGCCCTCGGGGATCTCGCCGTGAAGGTGCGGGGTGTACACGAGCTTGTGCGTCTGACCGTCGAGCACGGTCGACTCGATGAGCTCCAGGTCGAACTCCGCCCCGCCGTGCAAGAGCGCCGCTTCGCCGGCGCGACCTGAGACGGCGGGGAACATGATGACTTCGATTCGGTCGACGAGGCCGGCGGCGAGCAGAGCGCGGTTCAGCGAGATGCTGCCGTGCGAACGCATCGGGACGTCGGTGGTGCGCTTCAGGCGCTCGATCGCCGTCACCGCGTCCTCGTTGAGAACTGTTGAGTTCTGCCACCCGAGCGGGTCTTCGAGCGTGCTGGAGAACACGATCTTCGGCAGCTCGTTCAGGCTGTCGTAGTAGGGCTCGTCGTACTCGACCACGAACTCGCGGAACTGCCGGAACGTCGTCGCGCCGAAGACGAGCACCTGGTCCTGCGCGAAGGTGCGCACTCGGTCCTCGATGAGCTCGGGGCCTTCCTTCCCCCAGTAGCCGGGCCAGCCTCTGGCCATGCCGTAGCCGTCGAGGCTGCAGAAGAAGTCGACAGTGAAGGTGGTGCTCATGGTGTTGCTCCCTTGCCTCGCGCCGCCTCCGTTGGGCGGCTTCACCACTTCCACGAACACGACTGACCCGATCCGACACCGCCTGCGAAATCTTTCTGAGGACCTCCGAGGACCTGGCGCGTGCTGAAGACAACCCAAGGTGACGTCACCGCCTGGTGGAATTCCCCTTCGCCTGCGGCATGGTCGAAGATCCTCCCGCCGGACCCTGGGGCGCGAAATGGTGCTCGGGCCGGGACGGTGTCGACTCGCGGCCCTGCGGGTCTGGGCGTTGGTCTTTGGCGCGTGCGTAGGGCTGTGCGAGCTGGGGCTAGGTTTCCAGGGGGCAGTTGGGGACGAGCCAGGTCTCCTCGTCGAAGGTGGGGCGGTCGTTGTCGATGTGGTCCAGGTGCCATTCGATGTGGGCCAGGGGGCCGCGCCAGCCCGCCAGGAGGTCGGCCAGGGGGCGCGGGTCGCCGGGTGGGCCGGACGGGCGCGGGTCGGGGTGGGGGATTTCCCACAGGCGGGCGTCGCAGCCTGCCGCCCAGTGCGCGGCGGCGTCGAGGATCTGTTCCAGGTCGCGGGCGATCTCGGCCAGGGATCGCAGGGCCATGGCGTCCTGGATGGACGGTTCGCTGATGTCGGGGGCCTCGCCGTCGGCGAAGTCGGGGCGGCGGCCGGGCCAGGTCGGGGGGGCGCCTGTGGCCGAGGCCAGCGTCGCGCCGACCTGCCAGCGCGTCCACTCGGCCAGATGCGCCAGCACCCCGCGGAACGCCGCCGCGCCCTGGCGCGTGCGGCGGACCTCGGCGGTGGTGTCGCGCAGGCGCTCGCGGACGTGCCCGAAGCGGTCGAGTGTCCACGCCCGGGCGCGGGCCGCGCCCGCCGGGCCGCGTGGCGAGGGGTCGGGCGGTGGACGCGGGACCGGCACCCGCAGCGCCGTCAGCAGGTCGTCCAGGTCGCGCACGCCCGCGCCGCGTCCCGACAGGTACGCGGCGCCGATGCGGTCGAGGCGGAACATGCGGGGCCCGTCGCGCATGCGGCACCAGCCGACCAGGTACTCGGCGTAGGGGGCCAGGACCAGGCCGTGCGCCTCGACGTCGCGCAGGCTGCGCGCGCCCGACTGGTCGGTGTAGGCCAGCCGGACCACGCGCCGGGTGCGGACGGCCTCGGTCAGGGTGTCGCGGACGGGGCCCACCAGCGAGCCCGCCTCGCTCAGCGGCTCGGGCGGCTGTGGCGCCAGGACGTGGCCGCGGCCGCGCTCGGCCTCCAGGGGAAGGCCGCCATGGGTCAGCAGTTCCAGATCGCGGCGGACGGTCCGCACGCTGACGCCCAGGCGCGCGGCGAGTTCGTCGGCGGTCAGCGGCCCGTCCGCCGCGCGCAGCTCGGCCACCACGGCCAGCAACCGGTCGACACGGTTCACGCCTTCATGGTGACCCGCGCCACCGACACTTTCACGCGATCGGCGGTGACGTGCCCGTCACCAGGGGATGACCTCCTCCAGGGTGTCGGGGCCGCGGAAGGTGCCGGTGGGGCCGTCGTCGGGCAGCGTCGCGAGCAGGACGGGCACGGCCGCGCCCTCGGCGGTGGTGCGCTCGCCGCGCGGGAACGGCGCGTCGGCGTTCTGGTCGGTGGGCACCATGCCCGGGCTGGTGGCGTTGACCTTGATGCCGTCGCCGCGCAGGGCGTGGGCGTAGATCAGGGTCAGCGCGTTGAGCGCCGCCTTGGACGAGCTGTAGGCCAGGAAGGCCCGGTCCAGGATCGGGCTGTCGGGGTTGCTGAGCAGGGTCAGCGACCCCAGGCCGCTGGAGAGGTTGACGATCCGCGCGGCGGGTGACCGGCGCAGCAGCGGCAGGCACGCCGAGATGACGGTGACGACGCCGAAGACGTTGACCTCGTACGCCTCGCGCAGCCGCGCGGCGTCGGCGTCGGCGGTCTCCACGCCCCACTCGGTCATGATCCCGGCGTTGTTGACCAGCGCGTCCAGCCGTCCCGAGTCGGCCTCGATCGTGGCGGCGGCCTGCCTGGCCGATGCGGGGTCGGTCACGTCGAGCCGCACAAAACGGACGTCCAGGCCCGCCTCGCTCAGCTCCGCGGCCGCCGCGCGGCCGCGTCCGGGGTCGCGGGCGCCCAAATACACGGTGTGGCCGCGCTCGGCGAGGAGCCGGACGATCTCCCGGCCGATGCCCTTGTTGCCGCCGGTCACCAGCGCCACTCTGTTCGCGTTCATGCCGTCCATCTCAGCGGCTCGTGCGGCGGAACGGAAAGACCGATCGGGTCCGGCCGCTCTACCCTGGGGGTATGCCGGAGCCGGAAGTCCGCGAGCTGCGCTATTTCCGCGCCGTCGCCCAGGAGCTGAACCTGACCCGCGCGGCCCGGCGGCTGGGCATGGCGCAGCCGCCGTTGTCGCGGGCCATGCGCCGTCTGGAAAGCCGGCTCGGGGTGGCGCTGTTCGATCGGAGCGGGCGCCGGCTGGCCCTGACCCCCGCTGGGAAGACCCTCGCCGAGGAGGCCGCCGCCGTTCTGGGCGCGCTCGATCTGGCCGTGCGCCGCACGCGGCTGGCGGGCCTGCCCGACGGCGCGCTGGTGGTCACCGCCAAGCCCGGCGTGGCCACCGAGCTGCTGCGCCGGATCGGCGCGCGGTTCGGCGCCGAGCTGACGGTCGTGGTGAGCGGGTTCGACGAGCAGGCCGACATGGTCCGCGACGGCCGGGCGGACGTGGCGATCGCGGCGTGCTTCGACGGCGACGGCCTGGACACCGAGCCGCTGGCGGACGAACCGCGCGTCGCCGCGCTGGCCGCCGCGCATCCACTGGCCGGACGCGACGTCCTGCGCCTGGCCGACCTGGCCGGTGAACCGGCCGCGCGATGGAGCGGCCGGGCCGACTTCCCGGACCGTCGGGCCGGGGGCCCGGTCGTGCGCGACAGCGCCGAGCTGCTGGAGGTCGTGGCGCTCGGCCAGGCGGTGGCGCTGGTGCCCGCCTCGGTGGCCGCGAAGAACCGGCGGCCGGACGTGACCTACCGTCCGGTGCCCGACGCGGCGCCGTACCGCACCCTGGCGCTGTGGCCGGAGGGCAGCCGGTCGCCCGCGATCGCCCGCTTCCTGGCGGCGGCCCGCGAGTGCGTGGGCTCAGCCTGACAGTTCGGCGGCGATGCCGGTGAAGTCGGCCGCCGACAGGGTGAGCGCGTCGGCGTCGCCGATGGCCTGGGTGGCGTCGGCGCGGCCCAGCGTGCGGGTGGCGGCCCGGTCGAGGTAGGCCTCGATGAGGCGGGCGCCGGTCAGGCGGCCGCGGGGACGCAGGGCGGCCAGGTCGCGGCGGACCAGCTCCCAGGCGTCGGGCCCGACGCGCAGGCGCCGCTCCTCGGCCAGCAGGCCCAGCAGCGCGGCGCGGGTGCGGGGGTCGCCCAGGTCGGGCAGCCGCACCGCGCGCAGGTCGGTGACCAGTTCGGGGGACGCGGCCGACAGTTCGCCGACGCGGCTGGGCTGGCAGGTGCCCAGCAGCGCGGTGTCGCTGACGCCCTCCAGCCGGGCGCGGTAGAGCGCCTCGGCGAACGCCCGGCCCTGGGGATGGTCGAGGATCAGCGCGTCCAGGCCCTCCAGGACCAGGACGTGACCGGCGTGCTCGTCCAGCGCCGCGCGCAGCCCGTCGGGGCCCCGGCCGCGCAGGTCGTCGGCGTGGGCGGAGCGGACCTCGCCGCTGGACACCGACACCTCGGCCAGGGCGCGCGCGACCATGCGGGCCAGGCGGCGCTGGCCGCTGGAGGGCATGCCGATCAGCAGCAGCGCCGGGACCGAGGCGCTGGAGACCTCCTGGCCGCGCAGCCGCTCGGCCCACTTGCCGCGGCGGCGGACTTCGGTGACGACCCGTTCGATGTCGTCGGCCCCGCACAGGAACCGGATGCCGTAGGCCGTGGCGATCTGCGGGCCCGGCTCGGGCTGCTGGGACGGCGGCAGCGGCGGCACCGGCTCCGACACCGGCGCCGGGGGAGGCGGCAGGTCGGGCTGCGGTGGCGGCGCGGCGGCGCGCGGGTCGAGATGGGTGGCCTCGGGGTCCAGATGCGTGGCCGCCGGGTCGGCGGGCCAGGACGCCCCGGGCGCCGGGGCCTGCTGGGGGGAGTCGGAGGGCCACACCGGTGCCGTGGGCGGCGCGGGCGGCGGCATCGCCGACGCCGCGGGCCCGGCGTAGCCGGGCGGGGGAGCGGCTACGTGCTGCGGCGGCGTGCCCTCGCCCGGCGGCGGTGCCGGGGCTTCGGGCGGCGGTGCCGGGGTGTGGGCGGGCGGCGGGCCGGGGGGCTCGGCCGGGGGGACGTCCGGCTGCGGCATCGGGGCCACGGGCTCGTCGGGCGCGACCTCGCCGGTCTCGCGCTCGGAGGCCATGTGGGCGCGGGCGGCCTTGATGATGTCCCAGGCGCTGAGCTCGTCGGTGGACGGCGGCGCGTACAGGGCGGGGCTGGTCAGCTCCGACGCGATCGCCTGCGGGACGGCGAAGCCGGTGGCCGGGGGCGGGATCTGCGCCAGGCGGCACCAGGTCAGGCCGAGGGTGTAGGTGGTGGCCAGCAGGGACCCCAGGGCGTCGGTGTCGGTGCTGCGCAGCGCCTCGGGCAGGCGGCCGTCGCGGGGCCACAGCTCGCGCAGCGGGTGGCTGGGGTTGGTCAGGACCTCCTGCAGCGTGCGGGCGCTGTCGGGGTCGAGCCAGCGCTGCAGCGCGGGCAGGACGTTGGGCGCGGCCTGCAGGTCGGCCGCCAGAACGGCGACGCCGGCGCGGCGGACCTCGTCGTGGCCGCGCCCGCCGGGCTGGGACGGCGGCCGGGGCCCGGTGAGCTCGGCGACGATCTGCTGCAGGTCGTACAGGGCCAGCCGCAGGTACTCGCCGGGGGCGGCGTCGCGGACCATGGGCGTGGCGTACTCGGCGGGGCAGCGGCGCCGCCATTCCTGCAGGACGGCGGCGGGCCCGTAGCGGGCGGTGGCCACGTCCTGCTGGACCAGGCGCAGCGAGGCGGCGGTGACGGCGGCCAGGGCGTCGGCGCCGGGACGGAACCGCGGGTCGCCCTGCAGGCCGACGGCGACCTCGTACATCACGCGGGCGATGTGGGCGGCGCCGCCGCCGTCGCCCGCGCCGAGCCGGTTGTAGTAGTAGCCGGCCAGGGTGGCGAACTCCGGCGGCATCATCCAGTGCAGCCGCTCGGCGGGCGTGGTCAGGAACGGGATGAACGACTCGATCAGGGGGTGCTCGGTCAGCACGACCGGGGACCCGGCGCACCACAGCAGCGCGGCCCAGGCGGCGGCGACGGTGCTGGGCGTGCCGGACTGGAAGGTGGGGTCCTGCTGGGCGAACTGGGCCGGGTTGACCGCCCAGGCGGTGGTCAGCGCCTGCTGGATGCGCGCGACGACGGTGGTCTCGGGCGCGGGGCCGAGGAACCCCGGGGACGCCACGCGCCCGGCGGTCAGGTCGGGGCCGGTGGGGAACAGCTGCGGCGGGACCGGGGGGCTTCCGGCGCCGCGCTGGGCGGGGGTGACGATGCGGCGCTCGTTGGGGTCGGCGGGCGGCGGGCAGGGGTGCCAGTTGCCGTCCAGGCCGCAGCGGTACCAGCGGCCCCAGGCGCCGAACAGCCACCATTCGCTGGCGCCCCACAGCAGCCGGGCCAGGATCTGCTCGGCGCGCTGCTGGGGCGGCGCGGTCTGCCACCACGCCGAGGCCACCAGCTCGCGGACGTTGTCTTCAACCGCCGCGAACAGATCGCCGGACGGCCCGCCTCCGGTTCCGCCGAGTCCCGCCCCGGCCCCCTGCCAGTTCACTCGGCGAATAGTAGTCGCCCGGGGCCCGCGGCCCGGCATCCGTCCGATCTTCGCGGGTAACGTTCCGATCGACCTGTAATGAGTGTTATGGCAGGATGGTCCTGAATGCTGATGGGGTACGGGGAGACGGGACGGCGATGGACACAGCGGCGCGCACGCGTGCCTGGGGGTTGGGCTTCGCGGTGTTCTCCTCGGTCTGCTTCGGCGCCTCGGGCCCGTTCGGCAAGGCCCTGATCAACGCGGGCCTGAGCCCGCTGCAGGCCGTCTGGATCCGCATCGCCGGCGCGGCGCTGGTGCTGGCGGTGGTGGTGCTGGCCGTGCGCGGCGTGCGCGATCTGGCGTGCGTCCGGCGCGAGTGGCGCCCGCTGATCGTCTACGGGCTCACCGGCGTGGCGGGATGCCAGGCGTTCTACTTCGTGGCCGCCTCGCGGCTGCCGGTCGGCATCGCGATCCTGCTGGAGTTCACCGGGCCGATCCTGGTGCTGGCCTGGCTGCGGCTGGTGCGGCGGGCCCCGGTGCACCGCACCGCCGTGGCCGGTGTCGCGGTGGCGATGGCCGGGCTGGCGATGGTGGTGGAGATCTGGTCGGGGCTGGGCTTGGACCTGCTCGGCCTGCTGGCCGGGCTGGGCGCCGCGGCCTGCCAGGCCGCCTACTTCCTCATCGTCGACCGGATGACCGGCAAGATCGACCCCCTGGCCATGACCGCGGCCGGAAGCGCCATCGCCGCCGTGGCGCTGACGGTGATCTCCGCGCCCTGGGCGCTGCCGTGGGACGTGCTGTCCGACCCGGTCCCGGTCGGCGAGCACACCGCGCCCGGCTGGGCCCTGGCCGCCTGGATCGTCGTGGTCAGCACGGTCTTCGCCTACGTCACCGGCGCGATCGCCGTGCAGCGGCTGTCGGCGCAGGTCGCGGGCGCGATCTGCTACACCGAGGCCGTCGCCGCCGGGCTCATCGCCTGGGCCGCGCTGGGCGAGCGGCTCACCCCCGTCCAGATCGCGGGCGGGCTGATCGTGCTCGCCGGGGCCTACATCGCCCAGCGCGCCGTCATCGAGCGCGCGCCCGACCAGGCCCCCGCGCGGGAGGCCGCGGTCGCGGGCGCCCGCTGACCTCAGGCGTTCTCGCCCAGGAAGCGCCGCACCCCCAGCCACACCGACACCACCACCATCGCCGCCGCCACCAGGGCCGCGCCCGCCACCTCCGCCGAGGCGTAGTGGCCCAGGAACGCCGCGCGCGTGCCGTCGACCACGTACCGGAACGGGGTGAAGCGCGACAGCACGTCCAGCCAGCGCGGCGCCAGGCTCATCGGCAGCAGCAGCCCCGACAGCAGCATCAGCGGGACCGTCACCGTGGTCAGCAGCGGCGCGAACGCGTTCTCGTTCCGCGTCGTCATCGCCAGCACGTAGGAGATCGAGGCGATGCTCAGCGCCAGCAGCACCACGAACACCAGGCCCATCAGCACGCCCGCGACCGGCGCGCGCAGGCCCAGCGCCACGCCCACCGCCACCAGCATCACCGCCTGGACGCCCAGCATCACCGCGTCGCGCAGGACCCGGCCCAGCAGCAGCGACACGCGGCTGACCGGCGTCACCCGCAGCCGCTCGACCACGCCGAACCGCAGCTCGGCGATCAGCCCGAAGCCCACGAACCCGGCGCCGAACAGCGCGAGCTGCACCAGGATGCCCGGCACCAGCACCTGCCAGGCGTCGCCCTCGCCGAAGTCGCGCACCCCGGCGACCTCGCCCAGCAGCGGGCCGAACAACAGCAGGTACAGCAGCGGCTGGAAGGCGCCGAACACCAGCACCGCCTTGTTGCGCAGCGTCTGCCGCAGGTACCGCAGGAAGAGCAGCCGGGTGTCGCGCAGGACCTTGGTCATCGAGGGCTCCTTCAGGCCGCGTCGCGCAGCGAGCGGCCGGTGACGGTGAGGAAGACGTCGTCGAGGGTCGGGCGGGCCAGGCTGAGCGCGGTCAGCTCCACCCCGGCGGCGTCCAGCGCGCGGATCAGCGGCGTCAGCGCCCGGTCGCCGTCGCGGACGCTCAGCCGGACGTCGTCGCCGGTCAGGGCCACCTCCCGGACCTCCGGCAGCACCTCCAGGGCGGCGCGCGCCTTGTCGGCTCCGCCGTGGCCCAGCGCGAGGGTGATCACGTCGCCCGAGACCCGCCGCTTGAGCTCGGCGGGCGTGCCCGCGGCCACGATCCGGCCGTGGTCGATGATCAGGATGCGGTCGCACAGGGCGTCGGCCTCGTCCAGGTAGTGCGTGGTCAGGAAGACCGTGCTGCCGTCCTGTCCGCGCAGCCGCCGGATGTGCTCCCACAGGTTGCCCCGGCTCTGCGGGTCCAGGCCCGTGGTGGGCTCGTCCAGGAACACCAGGGCGGGACGGTGCACCAGGCCGAGCGCGATGTCCAGGCGGCGCCGCTGCCCGCCCGACAGCGTGCCCGGCGCGCGCCGCTCCAGCCCCTCCAGCTCCAGCCGCGCGCACAGCTCGGCGATGCGGCCGGGCGCGTCGCGCACGCCGTACAGGCGGGCCTGCAGGTCGAGCTCCTCGCCGACCGGCACGCCGGGGTCGGTGCCGCCGCCCTGGGCGACGTAGCCGATCCGGCGGCGCACGCCCGCCGGGTCGGCGCGCAGGTCGTGCCCGGCCACCGACGCGGTGCCCGCCGTGGGCCGCAGCAGCGTGGTGAGCATCCGCAGCGTCGTGGACTTTCCCGCGCCGTTGGGGCCGAGGAACCCCACGATCTCGCCGGGCGCGACGTCCAGGTCGACGCCGCGCACGGCCTCGACGGCGCCGCGCTTGGTGGTGAAGGTGCGGGCCAGCCCGCGTGCCTTGATCACTGGTTCCTCCCGAGGGGTGACGTCCATAGAGTAACCACAAATTTTAAGTCACGCCAAAATTTCATCGACTCCACATCGGTTAGAATCCCGGTCATGACGGACGAGGTCGCCCCCGAGCCCGAGCTGGGCCTGCGCGAACGCAAGAAGCGCGCCACCCGGCGGCGCATCTCCGACATCGCGACCGGGCTGTTCACCATGCGCGGGTTCGACAACGTCACCATCGCCGACGTCGCCCGCGCCGCCGACGTGTCGGTGAACACCGTCTTCAACTACTTCGGAACCAAAGAGGACCTGTTCTTCGACCGGCAGGACGAACTGGTCGAGGGCGTCGCCGGCGAGCTGCGCCGACGACGCCCCGGCGAGTCGGTCGTGGCGCTGTTCCGCCGCCGCTTCATCGAGAGCCTCGACGAGAACGCCTACCCCACCGGCTTCCACGAGGGCTCGGAGATCTGGGCCAAGACCGTCATGGACAGCGCCGCCCTGATGGCCAAGCAGGAGGAGTTCGGCCGAAGCTCGCGCCGCCGCCTCGCCGAGGCGCTGGCCGAGGAGACCGGCGCCGACCCCGACGACATCACCCCGCGCGTGGTCGCCGCCATGGTGCACGCCGCCCAGTGGGAACTGGTCGGCGACATCGTCGGCCGCAAGATGGCCGGGCAGACCCTGCACGAGATGCGCGACACCGTCTACGCCAACGCCCACCGCGTCTTCGACCTGCTCGAGCGCGGCATCGGCGACTACGCCGTCAAACCCCCCGACACCGGCGCGCGCGACGCGGCTTCGGGAAAATGAGTGTCGAGGCGGTCGCGGCCGTTCCTAGACTCCATGGTTGCGGAGGCACACGACCATGGACACCCCCACGCTGCTGGCCCACCTCGAGACCGACTGCGCGCCCCTGACCCTGCCCCGGGGCGGCACCCTGTGCTGGGACGACGCCGACCTGCACCGCGCCGCCCACGCCGCCGACCCCGAGGGCTACGCGCTGCTCGGCCTGGCGCCCGGCGTCCGGCCCTGGCAGCGCGCCCGGGTGCTCCTGCAGGTCCTGGCCGCCTCCCAGGCCGGGCTCGACGACCAGGCCCGCGCCACCCTGGCCCGCGTCTCCCGCGCCCTGTCCCTCGCCCTGCCCCCCGCCCACGTCGTCACCGTCCTGCTGGGCCTGCGGCGCCTGCGCGCCAACCACAAGCACACAACCCGCGCCGTCCTGCGGTTCGTCCTGGAACACCCCGACGCCGACGCGCTCATCGCCGCCCGGCGCCCCGTCCTGGTCGACTGCTTCGAGCACGCCCTGGGCAAGGCCACCGCCCGCGGCTGCGCCCGCCGCATCGCCGAGGGCGACACCGGCTCGGACTACCTGCAGCGCCGCCTGCTGCGCTTCCTGACCGCCCCCGAACGCGCCCCCGCCCGCGTCGCCGCCCTGTACGCGCCCGCCCACCCCGGCGCCGAGCCGCCGCACGAACCCGCCCTGCACCTGGACGACGCGAGCGAGCACACCCCCACCGTCACCGCCACCAACCGCGGCGAGATCGCCGCCACCCTGGTGCACCTGTACCGCGGCGGACCCGCCGAGGAGCTCTACACCGCGCTCGGCCGCTACCTGAGCACCGCCGTCGCCGGATACCCGCCCTTCCCCGGCACCGTCGCGCTCGTCCTTGACGCCTCGGCCTCCATGCGCGGCTACGGCGACCGCGAATGGGCCGTGCTGTCCCAGGCCGCCGCGCTGCGCATGGTCCTGTCGGAGGTCTGCCGGCGGCTGGAGGTCGTCGAGGTCGGCGGCCAGGAACGGATCCCGCGCGGCGCCACCGACCTGGCCCTGGGCGTCCTGGACGCCCTCGGCACCGCCCCCGACCTGGTCGCCGTCGTCTCCGACGGCTACGAGAACCTGTTCCCCGGCGACCTGGCCCGCGTGGTGGCCACCCTGCCGCGCACCGGGGTCACCACCCCCGTGGTGTTCTGCCACCCCATGTTCACCGCGGGCGACGACCTGACGCTGCGGCGGCCCGCCCCCGCCCTGCCCCAGCGCGGCTTCTGGCACCAGGACGACTTCGCCGAGCTGCTGACCTGGATGTTCGGCCACTGCGCCGCGGGAGAGCCCTGGCTGCGCGCCGCGCTGCACCGCCGCCTGGACGCCCTCGACCGGGAGATCGGAAGGCTCCGCGCGTGAACCTGACCACCCAGACCGCCCTGGACACCCTGGTCCCGGGCCCGCTCAGCCTGGCCGGGCACCGCCTGGGCACCCCGCAGCGCGCCGGCGCGCTGACGATGGTCCCGATCTCCGGGCCCGCCTATCCCGGCATCGTCCCGCCCCGCAGCGGGCTCAAGCTGTCCCGCGTCGCCGGATACGGCCGCGTCGAGCTGGCCAACGGCGCCGGCTCCGGCGTCGCGATCGTCCCGCTGCACATCGGCTACATCCAGGACGCCGCGCAGAACCACGCCCTGTGCCGCTCGGCGTTCCTGGCCGCCGGGCAGAGCCTGATGTTCGAGGACGCCTGCTGCGTCCAGGAAGGCCAGGGCGGCCACCTGGCCGGACGCGACCAGTGGTTCTTCGTCCTGCCCTACGAACTGCGCGCACGCGCCCTGGAACTGCGCGGCACCCACTCCTACAGCAAGCTGTGGGACGACATCGCCGCCCTCAACCGCGCCTACGGCCTGCCCCCGCGCGGCCACCTGGAACAGCTCCTGTCGGGCAGGCGGCCCGTCCTCACCCAGTTCCAGAGCCGGTTGGAACTCCACCCCGGCCAGCTCGGCGCCCTGTTCTTCGTCGGCGACCGCTTCGCCGGGCTGGAGATCGCACCCGACCCCGTCTACTTCGCCGAGGTGTGGACCGCGCTGGTGTGCTTCGCCTACGGCGTGGCCGCCTGGCACGCCGAACCGCCCACCGGCCTCGACGCCGAGCCCTACGTCGCCGCCACCCTGGCCGAGCTGCGCGCCGAACTCGACCGCGACCGCGCCTCCCGCGTCGCCCAGGTCGCCCGCTGGCTCGCCGAGGTCCCCGCGGGACCCGTCCAGGCCCAGGAGGAGGACGCCTACCTCGGCCTGCGCCTGTCGACCCTCACGGCCCCGCACCTGGCCGGGCAGGTCGTCACCGACGGCGGCCGCGCCGTCTACGTGTCGGTGTTCGCCCGCCACGACACCACCGGGGCCTAAAGGGGTTGCCCCGGGCCGCCGCCACCCACTTCAATCGGAGGCGCGGGAACTGCGCCGGGCGCATCGGGCAGAAGCCAGATTCCACATCTGGAAACGTCGTCATTGGAACGAACCAGAGCCCGATGAGGCGCCGGCCGCCCGTCCCGCCCACCCCTCCCCGCTGCGCCGTGCTGAAGACTCGGCAAAGGTTGCCCCTGGCCGCGTGCGTGCCGACGGGCGGGCCCACCGGCCCTGGCTAGCGTGCCAGCCATG
This sequence comes from Spirillospora sp. CA-294931, assembly GCF_050946795.1. GTDB lineage: Bacteria > Actinomycetota > Actinomycetes > Streptosporangiales > Streptosporangiaceae > Spirillospora. The sequence goes on along the minus strand of NZ_CP192006.1, from coordinate 4,759,474 downwards.
GCGCAACCGCCCCACGACACCCCCGCCGACGCCCTGGCGCAGGCGCAGGGCGGCCGGGCGCCCATGCCGCCCTGGCTGCCGCGCGCGTTCGTCCTGGCCATGGCGACCGTGGTGCTGTTCGGCGCGGGCCTGTGGATGCTGCAGCAGTTGCGCTCCCTGCTGCTCCTGCTGCTGACCTCGCTGTTCCTGGCCTTCGCCATCGAACCCGCCGTCAACTGGCTGGCCGCGCGCGGCTGGCGGCGCGGCCTGGCCACCGGCGCGATGCTGCTGCTCATCGGCGTGTGCGCGGCAGTGTTCTTCGGCGTCCTGGGCTCGCTGCTGGTCACCCAGTCCACCAACCTGGTCAACGGGTTCCCCGGCTATGTCGACAAGATCATCGCCTGGGTGAACGACACCTTCGGCACCCGCCTGTCAGAGCGGTCGCTGTTCCGGCGGCTCCCCACCCTCACCGGCGAGCTGTCCAAACACCTGTCGGGCCTGGCCGGCAACGCCTGGGGCATCGGCGCCACCGCCCTCGGCGTGGTGTTCCAGGGCCTGGGCATGATCCTGTTCACCTTCTACCTGTCGGCGCAGGGCCCCCAGTTCCGCCGCGGCGTCTGCTCGCTGCTGCCGCCCCACCGCCAGCGCCAGGTGCTGTGGGCCTGGGAGATCGCCATCGCCAAGACCGGCGGCTACATCTACTCCCGCGCCCTGCTGGCCCTGTTCTCCGGCGTCGCCCACTACCTGGCCCTGTCGCTGCTGGACGTCCCGTTCGCGCTCACGCTGGCCCTGTGGGTCGGGGTGGTCTCCCAGTTCATCCCCACCGTCGGCACCTACCTGGCGGGCGCCGTCCCGGTGCTGATCGCGCTGGCCGAGGGACCCGTCACCGCGCTGTGGATCCTGCTGTTCATCCTGGCCTACCAGCAACTGGAGAACTACCTGCTCCAGCCGCGCGTCACCGCCAGGACCCTGGACATGCACCCCGCCGTGGCCTTCGGCGCCGTCCTGGCCGGAACCGCGCTGGTCGGCCCCATCGGCGCCCTGCTGGCCCTGCCCGTCTGGGCCAGCATCCAGTCCTTCCTGGGCGCCTACGTCCGCCGCTACGACGTCGAGGACCACCCCCTCACCGAGGTCACCCCGCCGCCGCCCGCCCCGCGCGGCCGCTTCCCCTTCACCCGCGGCCCCCGATGACCCTGGACGCGCCCCGCCACCGCCGTCTAGCGTGCGAGAAGCATGCTTGATCGTTTTCGGCGCGCCGCGCGGGGGAGGCGCCAGAGCACCTGGGAGCCGGCACCATGCAACGTCCTCGGCGCCACGCCCTGCTCGCCGCGGCCCTGGCGGCCGCGATGACCGCGAGCCTCGGCCCGGCCACCGCCCGCGCCGCCGCGCCCGACACCGGAAAGGATCCGCGGCTCACCCGGCTCATCGCGGCGATGACCCTGGAGGAGAAGGCCGCCCAGCTGTTCGTCCTGCAGATCTACGGCAAGAGCGCCGACACCGCCGACCCCGCCGACGTCGCCCGCAACCGCCGCCTGTACGGCGTCGACAACGCCGCCCAGGTCATCGCCCGCTACAAGCCCGGCGGGTTCCTCTACTACTCCGCCGACCCGCCCAACGTCGAGAGCCCCCAGCAGCTGGCCGCCTTCTCCAACGGCATCCAGCGCGCCGCCATGGCCCAGCCGCACCGCGTCCCCGCCACCATCGGCATCGACCAGGAGGGCGGCATCGTCGCCCGCGTCCAGCCGCCCGCCGTCCAGTCGCCCGGCAGCATGGCCCTGGCCGCCGGACGCCGCCCCGGCGACGCCCGCGAGATGGCCCGCCTCACCGGACGCGAGCTGCGCGCCATCGGCATCGACCAGAACTACGCCCCCGACGCCGACGTCAACATCAACCCCGCCAACCCCGTCATCGGCGTCCGCTCCTTCGGCTCCGACCCCGCCCTGGTGTCGAAGTTCGTCGGCGCCCAGGTCGACGGATACCAGGCCGCCAACGTCACCCCCACCGCCAAGCACTTCCCCGGACACGGCGACACCACCACCGACAGCCACCTGGGCGTCCCCGAGATCGACCACACCCGCGAGGAATGGGAGAAGTACGACCTGCCGCCGTTCCGCGCCGCCATCGCCCGCGGCGTCGACTCGATCATGACCGCGCACATCGTGGTGCGGTCCCTGGACCCCACCGGCGACCCCGCCACGCTCTCGCGGCCCATCGTCACCGGCATCCTGCGCGACCGGCTCGGCTACCGCGGCGTCGTCGTCACCGACGCCCTGGACATGAAGGGCGCCCGCGCCAAGTACGGCGACGAGCGCATCCCCGTCCTGGCCCTGAAGGCCGGCGTGGACGTGCTGCTCAAGCCTCCCGCCGACGACAAGGGCGACGGCGTGTTCGCCCGCCAGCTCGCCGCCGTCGTCCAGGCCGTCCGCAAGGGCGAGCTCACCGAGGAGCGCCTCGACGCATCGGTCTACCGCGTCCTGGCCCTGAAGAAGAAGCGCGGCCTGTTCCGCGCCCCCTACGTCGACGAGTCCAAGGTCGGCGCGATCGTCGGCGCCAAACCGCACCTGGCCGCCGCCCAGCGCGCCGCCGACCGCACCACCACGCTGATCAAGAACGACGCCCGCCTCCTGCCGCTGCGCCCCGGCCCCCGCAAGGTCCTGGTCGCCGGCTGGGGCGCCGCCACCATCCGCACCCTCGCCGACGAGCTCGGCAAGCGCGGCGCCACCCCCACCGTCACCGAGACCGGCCTCAGCCCCACCCCCGACCGCATCGCGCAGACCGCCGCGGCCGCCCGCGACCACGACCTCGTCGTCGCCGTCACCAACCGCGCCTGGGACGTCAAACCGTCCCAGCCCGGCGAACCTCACAACGGCCCCGGCCAGCGCGACCTGGTCAGGGCGCTGCTGGCCACCGGCAAGTCCGTCGTCGTCCTGGCCGTCCGCGACCCCTACGACATCGCCCACTTCACCCAGGCGCCCACCTACGCCGCCACCTACTCCTACACCGCCGAGGCGCTGCGCTCGGCCGCCAAGACCCTGTTCGGCGAGCAGCCACCCCGCGGACGCCTCCCGGTGACCGTCCCCGTCCACGACGACCCCGCCACGCCCCTGTACCCCCTGGGCCACGGCCTGACCTACTGAGCACCCGCGGGCCCGGCCGGGATACGGTCGGGCCCGTGCCGCTCCCGTCCCCCCTCACCGAACTCCACGACGACCACCTCACCCGCCACGGCCCGCGCCTGTTCCTCAAACGCGACGACCTGATCGACCCCGACATCCCCGGCAACAAGTGGCGCAAGCTCAAGCACAACCTCACCGCCGCCCGCGACCAGGGCCACACCACCCTGCTCACCTTCGGCGGCGCCTACTCCAACCACATCCGCGCCACCGCCGCCGCCGGACGCCGCTTCGGCTTCGCCACGCTCGGCGTGATCCGCGGCGAGGAGCACGACCCCCTCAACCCGTCCCTGGCCCGCGCCCGCGCCGACGGCATGCGCCTGACCTACCTGGACCGCGCCACCTACCGCCGCAAGACCGACCCCGACGTCATCGCCGCCCTCCACCGGCGGTTCGGCGACTTCTACCTGCTGCCCGAAGGCGGCAGCAACGCCCTGGCCGTCCTCGGCTGCGCCGAACTCCCCACCGAACTCGACACCCCCTACGACCTCATCTGCTGCCCCTGCGGCACCGGCGCCACCCTCGCCGGGCTCGCCTCGGCCGCCCCCGCCCGGGCGCTGGGCTTCTCCGTCCTCAAGGGCGGCCCCTTCCTCGACCGGGAGGTCACCCGCCTCCAACGGGAGGCCGGAACCGAGTCGAGCAACTGGGCCCTCAACTACGACTACCATTTCGGCGGCTTCGCCCGCCGTCCTCAGACGCTGGAAGCGTTCGCCACCGGATTCCACCGCCGAAACGGCATCGCGCTCGACCTCGTCTACGTCGCCAAGATGATGTACGGCATCTACGACCTGGCCGCCCGGGGCACCTTCCCCGCCGGCACCCGCATCGTCGCCGTCATCACCGGCTGACCCGGCTCACGACGAGGCCACCTCCTCCAGGCGGGCGTCGGTGCGCGCACCGGCCCCGGAGGCGGCGGGACGCCAGGCGGCCAGGATGGCCACCGCCAGCAGCGTGCACATCAGCGAGTCGCCGATGTGCAGGACGTACAGCCCGGCGGGGTAGTCCTCGTGCAGCACCGAACCGGCCACCGCCATGGCCTGGAACCCCAGCCACACCGTCACACCGAGCCCCAGCGCCCCCGGCAGCGTGCCGACCCGCAACCGGCTCAGCAGCGCGGCCAGGGCGAGCACCACCACGACGTTGCGGCCCAGCTGCGCGGCGGCCTCCCAGAGCTCCGGCCGCGTGGTGGGCTCGCCGCGCAGCGACGACCACACCCCGCCGAAGACGCTGTAGTAGACCGAGCTGGCGACGAGCATCGCCACCGCCGCCGCGCCCACGGCCCAGTAGTTGATTCTGATCATTGAGAGCCTCCCGACCCGATTTGCCTGCCCGGACATCGTGATCCGCGGCGCGGCGGGCGAACAACGGCCGTCTCCGCATGCCAGCGATGAGCCGGGCTTATCGGTGCGGTGAGCGGTCCGCCGTTGTTCCCCCGCGGGCGCCCGCCGACGATGAGGGCCATGAGACTCAACGATCGTCCCCGCCGCCCCGGCCTGCTCTGGCTGACCAACGTCCGCGTGTTCGACGGCACCGGCGCCCCCGTCCGGCCGGGCGCCGCGATCCTGGTCGAGGACGGCGTGATCAGGCGGGTCGCGCACGCCGGCGACGGAGCGCCGCACGGAGCCGACGTCGTCGACGGGGCCGGGCGCACCGTCGTCCCCGGCCTGATCGACGCCCACGCGCACGTGTTCGCGACACCGCCGGTGCCCGCGGAGGGAGCCGAGCCGCTGTGGCCGGACATGACCGCGCACCTGCTGGCCGCGCGACTGCGGGAGACGCTGCGGATGGGGTTCACCACCCTGCGCGACGTCGGCTCCTACGGCGACGCGGTGGTGTCGGCCCGGCAGGCCATGCGCTACGGGGCCTTTCCCGGCCCGCGGCTGCTGACCTGCGGCCGGATCGTCTCGGCCACCGCGCCGGGTGGACGGTTCTTCGACGGCATGTACCGCGAGGCCGACGGCCCCGACGACGTGCGCAGGGCCGTGCGCGAGCAGGTGCGGCGCGGCGCCGACTTCATCAAGGTCATGTCGACCGGGGCGCGCTCGGTCGAGCTGGAGGACCCCCATCCCGCGCAGGTGACCGAGGCGGAGATGGCCGCGCTGGTCGACGAGGCGCACCGGCTCGGCCTCCGGGTCGCGGCCCACGCGGAGGGCCTGGCCGGGACGGAACTGTCCATCCGGCTGGGCGTGGACACCGTCGAACACGGCATGTACCTCAACCAGCGCCCCGACCTGCTGGACCTGATGGCCGCAGCCGGGCAGATCCTGGTGCCGACCCTGTCGTGCTACTACGGCGTCGCGGGCCTGGACGAGAACGCCGCGGACGCCGACGCCGGATCGCCGTGGACGCCCGCGCTGGTGGACCTGGCCAACCACAACCTGGCCGAGGCCGACCGCACGCTGGCGGCGGCCCGCGCGGCCGGGGTGCCGATCGCGCTCGGCCACGACTGGCAGCCGTTCTCCGACGGCGCCACCGAACTCGTCCGGATGGTGCGGCACGGCCTCAGCCCCGCCGAGGCGATGGTCGCGGCGACGGCCACGGCGGCCCGCGCCCTGGGCCTGGACGAGTACCTCGGCACCGTCCAGCCGGGCAAGATCGCCGATCTGGTCGTGGTGGACGGCGACCCGCTGGCCGATCCGGCACCGCTGCGCGACCGCGAGCGGATCTGGCTGGTGCTTCAGGCGGGGGAGCCGGTGGCGGGCCAGGCGCTGGAGGCCTCGCCGAGCCGCCCGGCGACCTCGGCGAACGCGCGGACCGCCGCGGTCTCCCGCTCGGCCGACCACACCAGCGCGCTCTCCAGCGGAGGCATCCCGCGCAACGGGATCACCGATACCCCCGGGTGGGTGTAGTAGTCGGCGAACGAGGCCACCGTCGGATGGACGATCTCCCCGCGCGCCACCAGCGACAGCACCTCCATCATCCGGCCCTCCCGGTGGCGGCGGACGATGGGGCGCCCGGCCGGGGTCAGCGCCGGGCACAGCGCCTCCAGCGTCTCGGCCGGGACCATGCCCTCGGCGTCGATCACCCGATGGTCGCCGAGGTCCTCCACGGTGGCCTCGCCCCGCTCGGCCAGCGGCGCCCCCGCCGGCACCACCAGCGCGCGCTCGTCGCGCAGCAGCAGCGGACCCACCACCAGGTCCGGACGGCGGATCGGCAGCCAGTGCGCGATGACGTCCAGCTCCCCGCGCCGCAACCGGCCCAGCGCCTCGCCGGGGAACGCCTCGTACACCACGACCTCGCAGCCCGGATGAGCCGTCGTGAACGTCCGCACGATCTCGGAGAAGCCGGGGCCTCCGGCCGCGAAGTTCACCAGGCTGACCCGCAGCACACCGGTGATCCCCGAGGCGATCTCCCGTGTCTCCGCCAGGGCCAGGTGGATCTGGTCGAAGCCCGGACGCAACCGGTCGCGCAGCCGCTCGCCCAGCGGGGTCAGCCGCACGCGGCGCGAGGAGCGCTCGAACAACTGGCCGCCGACGCGTGTCTCCATGGCGCGGATGGTCTGGCTGACCCGCGACTGGGACAGGTACATCCGCTGCGCGGTCCGGCCGAAGTGCAGCTCCTCGGCCAGGGTCAGAAAGATCTCGATCTCCCTGAGCTCCATTCGTCCTCCATCCGTCTCAGGAGGGCGAGGCCGGCGGGTTCGCGGCCTGGGGGAGGTCGGCGGCGATCTCGGTGGCGATCTCGATCGCCCGCAGGGCCAGGGGCGACTGGGTGGACGTGGCCGGCCAGTGGAGATAGATCCCGCGGGTCGGGGCGGGGCGCAGCTCGTGCAGGGCGAGGCGGTCGTCGGACCAGGCGGCGGATCCGTGCAGGGCGAGCCGCGGCACCACCGCCCACCCCAGCCCGGCCCGCACCATCGACAGGATCGTCTCGTTGCCCGGGGAGTTGAAGACGATCCGCGGTCGCGCGCCGGCCTCGGCCAGGGCGCGATCCATCCACACCTCGTCGCAGGTGGGGTGGCAGCCCACCATCGGCTTGCCGTCGAGTTCGGCCAGCGGCACCGGACCCTCGGGGAAGTCGCCGGGCCGGGCCACCAGCAGGTAGGGGTCCTCGACCAGCTTGGCGTGCTCGACGTCGCCGTCGATCGGCCGGTCGTGGAACAGCAGGTCCAGGTCGCCGAGCTCGGGGATCGCCGGCAGGTCGGTCAGCCTGATCTCGCAGCCGGGATGCTCGTCGCGCAGCCGCCGCACGACCGAGGGCAGGATCACGTTGGACACGCTCTGGAACGTGCCGATGTCGATGCGGCCGTCGCCGGCCTTGAACCGGTCGACCGCGTCGGCCAGCTCCGCGGCCTTGGCCAGCAGCTCGCGTCCCTGTTCGAGGACCACGGCGCCCAGCGGGGTGAGCCGCACCGGCCGGGGCCCGCCCGGCCGCTCGAACAACGAGCCGCCCACGGACTTCTCCAGCGCGGCGACCTGCTGGCTGACCGTCGACTGCGTGTAGCCCAGGCGCGTACCCGCCCGCCCGAACGTGCCCTCCTCGACGACGGCCGCCATCGTCGCCAGGTGCCGCAGCTCCACGTCGATCACGAGCCGAAGTATAACCGGGGCCGATCGATACGATCGGAAACAATCGCTTTTCTCAATACGCACGCGGGATCTACCGTCGGGCACATGACATTCCACGGCGCGCCGGTGCTTTCCAGGCCGGCGATCGGACCCCGGCCGATTCGGGCGCGGTCACGGCGATCGGGCCTGGTGGGGGCGCTCACGGCGACGCACTTCGTGAGCCGCGCCGGCGGGGTGGCGCGGGCGTTCCTGGTGCTCTACCTGACCCAGGAGCGCGGGCTCTCGCCGACGACGGCCGGGGTCGTGATCGCGGCGGTCGGCATCGGCGACATCGGGTCGCAACTGCTGGGCGGATGGCTGGGCGACCGGATCGGCCGGCGCTCCACCATGTTGATCGGGTTCCTGGGCACGGCCGTCGCGCTGATCGCGCTCGGCTCGGCGCGGACGCCGGCGGCGATCTGCGTGGCCGCCGCCGGGGTCGGGCTGATGGCCGAGCTGTTCCGCCCGGTGGGATCGGCCGCCGTGGCCGATCTGCCCGCGCGGGAGCGGGTCCGCGCCTTCGGTCTGCTGTTCTGGGCGGCCAACCTCGGCTTCACGGTCTCCACGGTGGCCGCCGGCGTCCTGGCCCGCCACGGTTACGGCATCCTGTTCTGGGTCAACGCGGCGGCCTCGGTCCTGGCGGCGCTGATCGTGTGGCGGTACGTCCCCGAGACCCGTCCGGCGGAGACGGCGGCGACCCGACGGGCCCTGCTCCCGGTCCTGCTGCGCGATCCGGTGATGCTCGCGATGTCGGCGATCCACGTCGCCTACTTCACGATGTTCCTCCAGGTGTTCTCGACGCTCCCGCTCGTCATGGCCGCCGACGGCCACGGCCCGGGGACCTTCGGCGCGGTGCTCGCCCTGAACGGCATCGTGATCGTCGTCGTCCAGCCGATCGCGGTACGGCTGCTGGACGGCCGCGACACCGCGTCGGTCCTGGCGGTGTCGATGCTGCTGGCCGGTGTCGGCGGCGGGCTCGGCGCCGTCGTGCACGGCGGTGCCGGTTACGCCGGGGCGATCCTGGTGTGGACCCTCGGCCAGATCGGCGTCTCTGTCATGTTCGGCGCCGCCTTCGCCGGCCTCGCCCCGGCGGACCTGCGCGGCCGGTACATGGGCGTCGCCTCCAGCACGTGGAGCCTGGGCGCCGTCCTGGGGCCGCTGCTGGGCACCGCGCTGCTGGACCACGCCGGACGAACCGCGCTGTGGGCGGCGTCCTCGGCGACCGGCCTCGCGCTGTTCGCCGCGCAGCGGGCCCTCGCCCCGGCCCTGCGCCGCCGCACCGCCGCCCTGGCGGGCACCGGGACGATAAAACCGTCCAGCGGACGCTAAAGCTGATTCACTAATAACCCTCTGGAGGTATGAGATGTCGACAAATGAGCAGATGATCAAGGCTAATGGCGTGGAACTGTGCGTGGAGTCCTTCGGCGACCCCGCCGACCCGGCCGTCCTGCTGATCCACGGCGCGGGCCACTCCCTGGCGGCCTGGGACGAGGAGTTCGTCGGCCGCCTGGTGGCGGGCGGACGCCGGGTGATCCGGTACGACGGCAGGGACGCGGGCCGCTCGACCGCCTCCCCGGCGGGGTCGCCCGCGCACGGGCTCGGCGACCTGGTCGCCGACGCCGCCGCGCTGCTCGACGCGCTCGGCATCGCCGCCGCGCACGTCCTGGGCATGTCGCAGGGAGCCGCGGTCGCCCAGCTCCTGGCCCTCGACCACGCCGACCGGGTGGCCTCGCTCACCCTCCACGCCTCCACGCCCGGCGGCCCCGGCCACGACCACCCCGACCTGCCCGGGATGTCGCCGCAGCTCCAGGAGTTCTTCGCCGACGAGCCCGCCGCGCCCGACTGGTCCGACCGGGCCGCGGTCATCGACTACCTGGTCGAGATCGAACGCCCCTTCGCCGCGTCCTCGCGCCCGTTCGACACCGAAGGCACGCGGGCGCTGGCCGCGCGCCTCGTCGACCGCGCCGCCGACATCGCCGCGCAGATCACCAACCCCTTCCTCATCGACGCGGGCGAGCCCTGGCGCGGACGCCTCGGCCAGGTGACCGCTCCGACGCTGGTGCTGCACGGCACCGAAGACCCCTTCCTCCCGATCGGCCACGGCCAGGCGCTCGCGGCCGAGATCCCCGGCGCCCGCCTCGTCCCCGTGGAGCAGACCGGTCACGAGGTCTTCCCCCGGGCCCAATGGGACGTGGTCGTCCCCGCGATCCTCGACCACACCGCCGCCCGCTGACACCGGCGCCCTCGCACGTGTGTGCTCGGCCGGGACCTGGCGGAACCCGCTGAGCAGCGCGTCGAACCCGGCACCGGGCACGCCCGGGAGCCGCAGGCGTTCTTATCAGTCGCCTTCGTACGGGGGCGCCGAACAAGTGTGATCGGGCAGAAGCCCCGGTGGTGCGCCCGCCTCTACGTTCGTCCCGACATCGTGACGTGCGAAGGAGCCACCAATGAGTACGGGTTTCGCCGAGGCGGGGAACGCGGTACCGCAGCCGGACATCTCGCCCAAACCCGTGCCGCTGGTCGAGCGGGTGAGCGTTGTCGTCTTCGTCGTGGCCCCGATCGTGGGGGTGCTGGCCGCCGTCCCGTTCTTCTGGGGATGGGGGCTGGGGTGGAGCGACGTGCTGATTTTCGCGTTGCTCTACCCCTTCAACGCTCTGGGCATCACCATCGGCTACCACCGCCACTTCACCCACGGCGGGTTCAAGGCCAAGCGATGGCTGCGGATCGTGCTGGCGATCCTGGGCGGCCAGGCGTGGCAGGGGTCGGTCATCTTCTGGGTCGCCGACCACCGGCGCCACCACAAGTTCGCCGACCAGGAGGGCGACCCGCACTCGCCCTGGGCCTACGGGCCGGGCGTGGTCGGGCTGACCAAGGGGCTGTTCCACGCGCACATGGGATGGCTGTTCCGCAAGTACCGCACCTCGCGCACCAAGTACGCCCCCGACCTGCTCAAGGACAAGGACCTGCTGTTCCTGGGACGCAACGACGTCTACGCCCTGATCGCGCTGTCGACCCTGCTGGTCCCCATGGGCCTGGGCGCCCTGTTCACCTGGTCGTGGCACGGCGCCGTCACCGCCCTGTTCTGGGCCGGGATCCTGCGGGTCTTCGCCGGTGACCACATCACCTTCTCCATCAACTCCATCTGCCACGTCTTCGGCCGCACCGACTTCAAGACCCGCGACCACTCGCGCAACGTGTGGTGGCTGGCCATCCCGTCCTTCGGGGAGTCGTGGCACAACCTGCACCACGCCGACCCCACGTGCGCCCGCCACGGCGTCCTGAAAGGCCAGATCGACATCAGCGCCCGGGTGATCTGGCTGATGGAGAAGGCCGGATGGGTGTGGGACGTGCGCTGGCCCGACGAAAAGCGGCTCGCCGTCCGCCGCGCCTCCTGACCCCCGCCGCCTCCGCGTCTCTCCACAGCATTGGAGCCACCATGACCGACCTGGACCGCACCCCGCTGATCGAGCGGCTCGGGCGCTGGGCCGAGCTCTACCCCGACGACCGCGCCTACACCTACGTCGACTACACCGTCGACGTCAACGGCGCGCGCACCGACCTGAGCTGGCGCGAGCTGGACGCGCGGGCCCGCTCGGTCGCCGCCGCGCTGCGCCAGGTCACCGCCGCCGGGCAGCGCGCCGCGATCCTCGTCCCGCAGAACCTGGAGTACATCACCGCGTTCCTTGGCTGCATGTACGCCCGCGTGATCGCCGTGCCGCTGTTCTCCCCGGACCTGCCCGGCCACGCCGACCGGCTGCTTGCCGTCTACACCGACTCCGAGCCCGAGGTCGTCCTCACCACCACCGCGGTCATGCCGCACGTCACGGCGTTCTTCGAGGGCAACGCCGTCCCGTACCCCAAGCAGATCATCACCGTCGACACGGTCGACTCGACCCTCGGCTGGGACCGCCACCCCGAGCCCGTCGACGCCGACGACCTGGCCTACCTGCAGTACACCTCGGGCTCCACCCGCACGCCCGCGGGCGTGATGGTCACCCACGGCAACTTCGCCGTCAACGCCGAGCAGTGCTGGGGCACCTTCGACGGCACCCCGCGCGTGTCGACCGGCGTGAACTGGCTCCCGCTGTTCCACGACATGGGCCTGGTCACCGCGATCGCGCTGCCCCTGGCCTACGCCAGCCCCGCGCACCTGATGGACCCGGTCGCGTTCATCATGAACCCCTTCCGGTGGCTGGAGCTGCTCAGCGAGCAGAGCGACGCGTTCACCTGCGCGCCCAACTTCGCCTACGAGTACCTGGCCGCCAAGGTCACCGACGAGCAGCGCGCCGTCCTGGACCTCAGCGGCGTGCAGGTCTTCATGAACGGCGCCGAGACCATCCGCGAGGGCACCCTCACCCGCTTCCTCGAGGCGTTCAAGGACTGCGGGCTGCGCCCCGAGGTGCAGGTGCCCGCCTACGGGCTGGCCGAGGCCACCGTCTACGTCTCCTCGTCCTCGCGGTACCGGCCCCCGACCACCAAGGCGTTCGACCGCGACGCGATCAACCGCGGCGTCGCCGAGGAATGCGACCGCGACGCCGAGCGCGCCACCGTCATGGTCGGCTGCGGCGCCCCCTACGGCCAGCTCGTGGCCATCGCCGACCCGGCCACCGGCGAGCGCCTCCCCGACGGCCGCGTCGGCGAGATCTGGGTGCACGGCCCCAACATCACCGCCGGGTACTGGAACCGGCCCGAGGCCACCGCCGAGACGTTCGAGGCCACGCTCGCCGGCGACACCGGTGACCTGCCCGCCCGGCCCTGGCTGCGCTCCGGCGACCTCGGCGTCCTGTTCGAGGGCGAGCTGTACGTCACCGGCCGCATCAAGGACCTGATCATCGTGGACGGCCGCAACCACTACCCCCAGGACATCGAGTACACCTCCTACTCCGCCCACGAGGGCGTGCGCCGCGAGTACGTCGCCGCGTTCGCCGTCAGCGGCGAGGAGACCGAGAACCTGGTCGTGGTCGCCGAGCGCAACCGCCGGGTGCCGATCCGCAGGCTCGACCCCGCGGAGGTGACCGACACCGTGCGCGGCGCCGTCCAGCGCCACCACGACGTCCGGCTGCACGAGCTGGTGCTGATCGAGCCGGGCGGGCTGCCCCGCACCAGCAGCGGCAAGGTCTCGCGGACCGCCTGCCGCAACGCCTACCTGGACGGCAGCCTGCCGATCACCGTGCTGCCCTCCTGACCCGGGAGCGTCAGGGCTCGTACGACAGGAACCGGGCCAGGTTGGCCAGGGTCCGCTTGTCGACGGTTCCGGCGATGCCCCGGATCAGGTGGCCGAACATCGAGTCGACCGGTTCGACCTCGACCAGCCAGGCCACCCGCTCGGCGACCGTGGGGTCGAGGGGCGAGGCGCCGATGAGCATCACCGCGATGTGGCCGCACACCAGCCACTCGACCTCGCGCCGCGAGGGCTCGCGGGTGCGCAGCCACTCGGTGCCCGCCCACTCGACCGCCGCGATCCACGACCGGACGGTGGTCGCCATCAGCGGGCTGGGGTCGCGGACCTCCAGCGTCTCGCAGGTCATCACGCAGATCTGGTCACGGACGTGCTGGGCCGCCTCGAACCCGGCCTCGGGTGCGCTGGGGCGCTCGCCCCGGCCCAGCAGCGCGGCGTACCCGACCTCGAAACGTTCCAGAAAGTCGAAGTAGATGGAGATCTGGGCGCTCAGCCGGGCCGAGGGAGCACCGGGCGGGACGGTGCGCAGCCGGTGGATGAGCTCGTTGCCGACCCGGTGCACCGCGGCGCCGTAGATCTCGCCACGGCTGTCGAAGTAGCGGTACAGCGACGAACGGGACGTCCCGGCCGCCTGGGCGATGGCGTCGATGGAGACCGCGTCCTCGGGATGGCTCCCGAAGACCTCGACCGCCGCGGTGATGATCTCCTCGCGCCGGCGATCGGAGGACAGGCGGCGGAACGGCGCGCGGCGGCGTCCGTCCTCCTGTTCCTCGGGTCGCTGTCCGTCCATGGGGGTCACCCTAACGGGGCCCGGACCTGGAGGGGAGGACCGGTCCACGCCGTGGTCGGGCATGATCGGGAGCATGCGGGTGCCCGAATCGGGGGCGGAGCGCCCTCCCGGACCGACGCGTCCCGTCCGGCGGGCGCGCTCCCTCGCGCTGCCCGCCGTGGCGGCGGCGGCGACGCTGGACGTGCTGCTCGACGGGCCGTTGCGCGGATTCGACCGATGGATCTTCCAGGACGGGCTTCCGCCGCGCACCGGCGCCTGGCACCTTTTCTGGCGCGTCGTGGTGACCGGAGGCCAGTACGGGTTGCTGGCCGTCCTGCTGGCCGCCGCCGCCGGATACGTGGCGTGGCGGGGCCGCGGTGTCGCGCCGCTGGTCCGCACCGCGATCTGGCTCGCCGTCACCGAGCTGACCATCAGGGGCGCCCAGCTCCTGTTCGCCCGCACCCCGCCGCGCACCGGCTCCGACGTCCTGTTCGAACCCGGATACCTGTCGTTCCCCTCGGGCCACGCGGCCAACGCCGCCGCGTGCCTGCTGGTCCTGGCCGCGCTCCTGCGCGCCTCCCGCGCCTGGACGATCGCCGCCCACGCCGTCGCCGTCGCCGTCGCGTTCGCCGTGGTGATCCTCGGCTACCACTGGCCCACCGACGCCCTGGCCGGCTGGGCGCTGGGCACCGCGCTCGGTCACGCGGGCCGCGCCCTCACGGGTCAGCGGTCAGGCCAGGCCCGCTAGGAGCTCGGCCAGCTCCTTGGGGCGCGAGAACATCGGCCAGTGGCCGGTGGGCAGGTCCAGGTAGCTCCATTCCGGCCCGGTCAGCGCGCCGAACACCGGGTTGCCGCTGGCGGCGAGCTGCAGCACGGTCGCGATCGGGATCATGTTCATGATCAGTGTCTTGGGGACGTCCGGCAGCGGCACCGGACGCGTCAGCGCCTGCGTGGCGGTGCCGAACGGCTGCGGCGTGCCGCGGTCGCGGATCGCCGCCAGGTGCTGCTCGGTGAGCCCGCCCACGCGGGGGTCGACGGCCGGGTCGAGCGGCGGCACCGGGATCTTCCACCCCTCGCCCTCGCTCTGCACCAGCGCCTCCAGCTCCGCGCGCTCGTCGGGGTCGTAGAAGTCGATCCCCGCCAGGCCCGAGGGCATCGGCGCGGTGTCGACGTAGACGATCCGCGCCACGCGCTCCGGGACGCGGTCGGCCGCGCCCGTCACCGCCATGTTGGCGCCGCTGTGCCCGACCAGCACCACCTCGCGCAGGTCGTCGCCCTCGATGAGGCGGACCAGGTCGCCGACGTGGGTGTCGACATCGACCTCGGGGGCCGCCTCGCCGGAGCGCTCGGCCATCCCGGTGAGCGTCACCGCGCGCACCTCGTGACCGGCGGCGCGCAGTTCGGCGGCCACCTCGTCCCACGCCCACGCGCCGAGCCAGTAACCGGGGACCAGTACGAACGTCGCCATTTTCGGTGCCTTTCCTCGTTTGCCGTTGACACCAGCGTACGATCAATACCGGACAGAACCCGCCCGGATAAAGCGAGTGACCCGTGTCACATCCCACGACCCGCATCCTGGCGATGCTGGAGCTGCTGCAGGCCGGGCACCGGATCGGCGGTGCCGAACTGGCCCGGCGGCTGGACGTCGACGAGCGCACCGTGCGCCGGTATGCCGCGCGCCTGGAGGAGCTCGGCATCCCCGTCGTGGCCGAGCGGGGCCGCTACGGCGGCTACGGGATCCTGCCCGGGTACAAGCTGCCGCCCCTGATGCTCAGCGACGACGAGGCCACCGCCGTCGTCCTCGGGCTGCTGGCCGGACGCCGGGCCGGTCTGCCCGGCGAGGCCACCGAGAGCGCCCTGGCCAAGGTGCAGCGCGTGCTGCCCGCCGCCCTGCGCGAACGCGTCCAGGCCCTGCAGGAGACGCTCGGATTCACCGGGGCGGCTCGCGAGGGCGTCAGCCCCGCCACCGCCGCCCTCCTGTCGCTGGCCGCCGCCGCCCGCGCGCGCCGCCGGACCCGCATCCGCTACCGCTCCTGGAAGGGCGCCGACAGCGAGCGCGACCTGGACCCCTACGGCCTGGTCTTCCACTCGGGACGCTGGTACGTCACCGGGCACGACCACGGCAGCGGCGAGGTCCGCACCTTCCGCGTCGACCGGGTCCTGGCGGTGGAGCAGCGCGCCGAGACCTACGAGATCCCCGACGACCTCGACCCCGTCCGGCACGTCACGGCCTCGCTGGCGAGCGTCCCCTACGCGCACGAGGTGGAGGTGCTGCTGGAGACGACCCTGGCCGAGGCGCGCCGCCGGATCCCCGCCTCCACCGCCACCCTCACCGAGGCGCCCGGCGGCGTCCTGATGAGCACCCGGGCCGAACGCCTGGACGGCATGGCCCAGATGCTCGCCGGACTCGGCTGGCCCTTCGTCGTCCGGCGCCCCGACGCCCTGCGCGAGGCCGTGCGGACGCTCGCCCGGACCCTGCGGGATCAGGCCGACCGGTCCTGAACCGGGTACGGCTCCAGCGCGGCGGCAAGACGCAGCAGCACGTGCTCGTGACCGTGCCGGGCCACGGCCTGGAGGCCGACCGGCAGGCCGTCGCGGGCCAGCCCGGCGGGAATGCTGATCGCGGGATGGCCGCTGACGTTGAACACCCAGGTCAGGCCGACCGTCATCGTCCTTCCCGGCCCGGAGTGCCCGTGCGGGCCGCCCGGCGTGGCGGGCGTCAGCAAGACGTCGGCGTCGCGGAACAGCGCGTCCAGGCGGGCGTCGTTGGCGGCCCGCACCTCGTGGTCGGCGCCGCCGCGCAGGGCGCGCCAGGCGGGTTCGGGGTCCAGCAGCCGAAGGTCGTGCGGGCGCCAGGACACCGGCAGCCGCCGGGCGGCGGCGTAGGCGATCCCGGCCCGCTCGGGATCGGGGTCGGCGAACCCCAAGGTGGACGACCACACGGCGGTGAGCGCCCCGCCGCCGCCGGGAGCCGGGACGGGCTCGTCCAGCATGACCGACAGGTGCAGCGCCGCGTCCCGCGCGGAACTGACCAGCGCGCCCAGGGCCGCCAGGCCGGACGCGTCGCGCGCGGGCAGGCGGCGGTTGGTCGGCTTGAGGCCGAGGACGCCGCACCACGCGGCCGGGACGCGCAGCGACCCCGCCCCGTCGCTGCCGGTGGCCAGCGGGACGATCCCGGCGCCCACGGCGGCGGCCGACCCCGCCGACGACCCGCCGGGGGAGCGGTCGGCCCGCCAGGGGTTGCGGGTCGGCCCACGATCGGTGAACCCCCAGGTCTGCCAGTCCGTGCCCGGCCCCGGGACGGACGTCAGCCCGATCACCACGCACCCCTCGCGTTCGAGCCGCCGCGCGTGCTCCTCCTGCGAGCGCCGCCAGGCCTTGACCCCGATCGGAACGCCCGCCATCCGCAGGACGTCGCCACGCGCGACGGCCCGGTCGACGGCGCGTGCCCGCTCACGCGCCTGGTCGGGCCGGACCTCGGTGAAGGCACGAAGTTCGGGGTCGCGCGCGGCCAGCCGCTCCAGCGCGGCCTCCACGACCTCGACGGCGGAGATCTCCCGCCGCCCGACCCGTTCGGCGATGCCGCTGGCGTCCATCGTCGTGATCAGGCCGACAGGGACACGGCGTCGGGAACGGCGGCGAAGGTGCGTTCCATGCGGTGCAGCAGGGCGGTGCGGCCGCCCGTGCCACCGGCGCCGGTCCAGGTCAGGGCGGCCGAGCGCCAGGCGGCGATGGTGATCTCGGCGGCCAGCGGGACGCGCGGGTCCTCGGCTGAGAGCGGCAGGCGGGCGGCGAGAAGGGCGGCCAGGGCGGTGCTAGTGTCGTCGCAGTAGCCGAGGCTGTGCGCCCGTACGGCGGGGACCGCCGCGCACAGGGCCCGAGCGGACAGGAAGCGCCGCTCCCACGCCTCGTCCATCCGCCCGATGGTCGCCGCCAGCGCGCGGTGCAGCGCGGGGATCACCGGCCCGTCCAGGTCGAGGGCCGCCACGTCGGCCAGGTAGGCCGACCACAGCTCGGTGTCGGCGGCGAGCGCGACGTCCTCCTTGGAGCGGAAGTTGCGGAAGAACGTCCGCTTGGAGACCTCGACCGCGTCGCACAGGTCGTCCAGCGTGGTCGCGTCGTAGCCCCGCTCGGCGAACAGCCGGGTCGCCGTGTCGGTCAGCGCCCGGCGGGTGCGGGCCTTCTTGCGCTCGCGCAGCGGAAGCTCTCGGAGATCGGCGCTCATCCCCCCACCCTACGCCTCAGAGGCGGATGCTCTTTGACAGCATTTGCCACTGAGTGGCACTCTCCTCTCAGTTACCCCAACCCTAGGAGCCCCTGACCCATGAGCACGTCTCCCGCCGGCCGGCGTCACCTGACGCTCGCCGTCGTCCTGCTGGGCGTCCTGGTCGTGCCCATGTCGATCTCCGGCGCCGCCGTCGCGCTGCCGGCGATCGGCACCGACCTGGACGCCTCCGGCGCGTCCCTGCAATGGGTCGTCAACGCCTACAACCTGACCTTCGCCTCGCTGACGCTGGTGTTCGGCTCGCTCGCCGACACCTTCGGGCGCCGCCGCGTGTTCGCGCTCGGCGCGGCCCTGTTCGGCGCCGGATCGGCCCTGGGTGCCGTGGCGAACACCATCTGGCTGCTCGACCTCTCCCGGGCCGTGGCCGGGGCGGGCGCGGCGGGGGTGCTGGCCGCGGGCGGCGCGATCCTGGCCGTGACGTTCCAGGGCCCGGCCCGCACCCGCGCGTTCGCCGCCCTCGGGACGGCCGCCGGGATCGGGCTCGCGCTCGGCCCGACGGCGTCCGGCGTGCTGGTGGGCGCGCTGGGCTGGCGCTCGATGTTCGCCGCGTGCACGGCCGTGCTGGCCGTCGCCCTGCTCGGCACCGCCGTGATACCGGAGTCGCGGGCGCCCGAGCGGGCCGCGATCGACCGCGCGGGCGTCGCCACGTTCATCGGCGGGCTGGCGCTGCTCACCCTGGCGGTCGTCCAGGGGCCGGAGTCGGGCTGGGGCAGCCCCGCCGTCCTGGCCCTGTTCGCCGGGGCCGCCGCGCTGCTGGCGGCGTTCGTCGCCGTCGAGCTGCGCTCGGCCGCGCCCGTCCTGGACCTCGGCCTGGTGCGCGACCGCCGGTTCCTGGCGCTGTGCCTCACCCCCGTCGCGACCTCGTTCGGGTTCGTCACGCTCCTGACATTCCTGCCGACCTACCTGGTGGGCGTGAACGAGTGGTCGGCCGCCCGCGCGGGCGCCACGATGCTGCTGCTGACCGCGCCGGTGCTGGTCGCGCCCCCGATCGCGGGCTGGATGTTCAACCGGGGCGTGCCCGGACGCACCCTCATCGGCGCCGGCCTGCTGATGTTCGCCGGAGGCAACGCCTGGCTCACGGTCGTCCACCCGGGTGCGGGCGCCGCGACGCTGATGGGCCCGCTCCTGCTCCTCGGCCTCGGCGCCGGGCTGTCGTTCGGCGTCAACGACGGCATGGCCCTGTCGATGGTCGAGCCCGCGCGGGCGGGCATGGCCGCGGGGTTCCTCAACACCATGCGGATCGGCAGCGAGGCCATCGTGATCGCCGTCTTCCTCTCGGCGTTCACCAGCCTGCTGCGCGGCCGGGTCGGCTCGGCGGACCTGGCCGGACGCGTCGCCGCCGGAGACCTGGGCGGGGCCGACCACGCCCGCCTCGCCGCCCAGTTCACCGACGTCCTGCACATCATGCTGTGGGCCCTGGCCGCCATCTGCGCCGTGGCCGCCGTCCTCGTCCACGCGATGCTGGCGCCGCGCGACTCCGGCCGCGCCCGCACCCCGGCCGAGCCCGAACCCGCCAAGGCGCTATGACGCGGTCGTGAGCCAGTCGACCGTGTGGGCCTCGGTGGGGTCGGGCAGTTCCCACCGCCCGGCGAGCCGGTCGATGACCGCGTCGGGGACGGGGGCCTCGCGCGCCCGGTTGCGGGCGCGCAGCACGTCCGGCGGCGCCTCCAGCGACACCAGCTCGATCCGCCCGTTGTAACCGGCGATCAGTCCCGTGCACTGCTCGCGCAGCATCCGCGACACGTTGGTGGCGTTCCACACGAACGGGCGTCCGGCCCGCAGGTGCACGCGGGCCTCCTCGTGCGCGGCCGCCGCGACCGGACGCTGGTCGGCGGTGGGGGAGACGCCCAGCTCGGCGCGGAGCCGGTCCAGGCTCACCACCGGCAGGCCCGGACGGTTCCGCGCGATCCAGTGGTCCTTGCCCACCCCCGGGAGCCCCGACAGGACGGTGACCGAGCAGCGGGAGTCGTCGTAGGCGGCGTAGTCGGGGTCGCGTCCGGGCTTGCGGAAGTACCAGAAGCGGGCATGGTCGGAGGGGAACACACGCGGGACGTCCAGGCAGCCCTGCTCGGCGCAGTACTCCTCGTACAGCGCGATGTTCTCCATGACCTCCTCGGTGTCGGAGCAGATCCGGCCGAGGATGTCGGCGGTCGCCAGCAGCACCAGGTCGTCGTTGCGCGCCAGCAGGCTCACCCGGAACGCGATCTGCTGCAGGTCGGGGCGTTCCAGCGCCCAGAACGGCACCTGGTGGTGGCGGACGAGCGCGGCCACGTGCTCGCGCCAGGCGATCGGCGCCCCCAGCTCCCACAGGACGCGCCGCACCATCAGGTCGCCGCGCCGCGAGTGGCCGTGGGCGGTGATGCGCCCGTCCGGGCCGGTCTGCGTGCAGTCGGGCTTGGCGATGTCGTGCATGAGCACGGTGGCGAACAGCCGCACGCGCTCCTCGGCCGGACGGGCCCGCCACGCGGGCGACGCGGCCAGCGCCTCGCACGCCATCCGCGTGTGGACCTCGACATCGCCCTCGGCGTGGTGGACCGCGTCCTGCGGGACGCCCGACAGCCGCCGCACCCACGCGAACGCCTCGCGGATCTCCGGCCACGGCACCCGCCACAGCGGCGGCGCCGGGCACAGCTCATCGAACACCCGCATAGAGCACCTCCGGATCGGCCAGCCCGTTGGCGATGATCGGGCGCTCCTGCCAGTGCGTCCCCGAGTCGAGGATGGCGGTCAGGAAACCCGGACGGACCCACTTGTAGCGGCCGACCGTCCGGCCGTCCTCCTCGACCTTGATGTACAGGCCCTCCATCTCGTCGGAGGTGTCGGTCTCACCGGCGACCCGGTCGGGGTCGGCGCCGCCCGCCGCGGCGGCCGCGCGCAGCGCGTCCCGCCACGCCGCGGTGCGGCAGGTCGAGGGGCCCACGAGCGCCGTGAGCTCGGCGACCCTGGTCAGCGGGCCCTCGTGCAGCACCGGGACCGACACCACGGGCGTGCCCGCGAGCAGCTCGCGGCGCCGCTCGGTCGACAGGAACGTCCCGTCCGAGCGGTCCAGCACGTCGAACTCGCAGAAGTAGTGCGGGAGCGCGTCGTAGAACACGGTGTGCTTGGCGTAGAGCCACTCCCCGTACATCACGTACCGGTCGCCCAGCCGCTCGCGCAGCACCTGCTGGACCGACGACGCCCACGCCTTGAACGGCCCGAACTGCTTCTCCCGGGGGCCGCCGGTCAGGAAATGCCCCCGGCTCTGCAGGCGCAGGTCGCCCTCGGCGGTGAAGCTGATGCCCGAGTTGGCGCCGTCGAGCTTCTCCTCGACCACCAGGTACCGCCCGGCGACCTCCCGGAACGGGACCGCGGCCAGGTCGTGGTCTCCCGGCTGGAGCCGGGACCCCTCGATGTGCCGCGTCCGGGGGTACTTGTGCATCATGCCGACCGTTCTAGCGGAGCCTCCGCGCCGCGCGCCATCGAATATCGCTCCGCTAACGCCAGGTGGCGTCGCATGAGCATCGTCCTCATGGAGACTCCGGGGCCCGGCACCGTGCGGCCCGGCGGCCGCACGGCGCGCCACCGCGCCGCCGACGCCGCGCTGGCCGCTGCCCGGGCCGGCGTGCTGGACGGCCGAGCCCTCAGGTCAGGCCGCGGCCCGTGCCGACGCCGCCGAGCAGGGTGTCGACCACGCGCGAGGCCAGGACGTCGGCGTCCTCGTCGCGCGACTGCGCCGCCTCGTGGATCAGGGCGTAGTACACGCGCCGGGCCCACTCAAGATCGGCCTCGGGACGGATCAGCCCCGATTCCTGGGCGCGCCGGAACATCGCCTCGCACTGCCCGAGCACCTCGGCGTGGACGCGCGCGACCTCGGGATCGCCGTCGCGCGCCCGGTCCATCGCGAAGCTCCAGTCGATCTTGACGCGCAGCACGTTCGCCGTGACCTGATACAGCGCGACCATCGGGGGAGCCCCCTCCGGGCGCGCCGCCGCCACGGCCTCGGCGAACCGCCGCGCGGCCCACGCGCTCATGCCGTTCACCAGCGCCTCGCGCGAGGCGAACCGCCGGTGGACGGTGGTCCTGGCCACGCCCGCCGCCTCGGCGATCTGCTCCATGCTCGCGGCCGGGTCGCGGCTGAGCACCCGCTCGGCCGCCTCCAGGATCGTCCGGACGGTGCGTTCGGCGTCCGACCGCAGAGCGCGTCCTCCAAGGCTCTCCATGCCCCAGATCCTACAACCAAGTCTCCGATCTCCAACTACTTGCATCATTGATGTTGCAAGTAATACGGTTCGAGTGTCAGGAAAGACGCATATCGGAAGGATTGATCATGGACATGGGACTCGCGGGCCGCAGGGCCGTCGTCACCGGAGCCAGCCGGGGGATCGGCCTGGCCATCGTCGAGGCGCTGACCGCCGAGGGGATGCACGTCGTGGCCGCCGCGCGCACCGTCACGCCGGAACTGGAGAAGACCGGCGCCGAGTGCGTCCCGGCCGACCTGTCGACGCCCGGCGGCCCCGCGGCGCTGATCGAGCGGGCGGGCGCCGTCGACCTGCTGGTCAACAACGTCGGCGGCGGAGACGGCGGCGAGGGCCAGACCGACGGGTTCCTCGCCTTCGACGACGAGCAGTGGCGGCGCTCGTTCGACCTGAACTTCCTCAGCGCCGTCCGCGCCACGCGCGCGGCCCTACCCGGCCTGGTGGAGCGCGGCGGCACGATCGTGAACATCTCCTCCAGCGGGGCCCGGACGCCGCACGCCGGACCCGTCACCTACACCACCGCCAAGGCCGCGCTCACCGCGTTCGGCAAGGCGATCGCCGAGGAGTTCGGCCCCCAGGGCGTGCGGATCAACACCGTGTCACCCGGCCCGGTCCGCACCGCCCTGTGGGAGGATCCCGCCGGATACGGCGCCGGACTCGCCGCCTCGATGGGCCTGGAACTCCCGCAGCTGCTCGCCGGGCTGCCCGCCGCCATGGGCATGACCACCGGAAGGCTCATCGAGCCCCACGAGGTCGCCGCCTTGGTCGCCTACCTGGCCTCCCCGCACGCCGCCAGCGTCAGCGGGGCCGACGTCCTGATCGACGGCGGTGCGATCAAGACCGTCTGACACCGACCTCAAGGAGACCGCCATGGAATTCCAGCAGATCCTTTCCTGGACCGAGGCCGAGCGCCTCGACCTCGCCGACTTCCTCGACACCCTCGACGAGCACGAGTGGGGGGTGGACTCCCTGTGCGCGGGCTGGACGGTCCACGACGTCCTCGCCCACCTGACCCTCTCGACCCGCACCGGCCTGCCCGCCTTCGTCAAGGGCGTGATCCGCGCCCGGGGCAGCCTCGACCGCATGGAGGCCGACGCGGCCCGGCGCCGCGCGGCCGAGTACACGCCCGCCGAGCTCATCGCCCAGTTCCGCGCGACCGCCGCCTCGCCCCGCCGCTCGCCCGGCTCCAAGCCCGCCGACCCGCTGGTCGACGTCCTCGTCCACGGACAGGACATCGCGCGGCCCCTCGGACGTGTCCGCGAGATGCCCGCCGAGCGCGCCGCCGTCGCCCTCGAACGCGTCTGGACCAGCGGCTTCTACGGCGCCCGCAAGCGCCTGCCCGGCACCCGGCTGATCGCCACCGACACCGACTGGACGGCCGGGGAGGGGGCCAAGGAGGTCCGCGGGCCCGCCGGGGAGCTGCTCTTGCTGTCGACCGGCCGTCCCGCCGACCGCTGATCCATAAATCCGTTGCGGGCCCGCCGGGCCGGGTGCGACGCTCGCGCCCGTGCTCGCCGATCTGCATCTGCATTTCCACGGCTGCGTCCCGCCGCGCGCCCTGCTCGACCATCTGGCCCGCGGCGAGACCGTCCTGTGGGACTGGTACGAGTCCGGGATGGAGGCCGCCTACGGCACCGTCCCGCCGACCCGCGAGGTCGTCGCGCGGCACCGCGCGGGCGACGCCACCGCGGCGGCGGCCTTCGAGGAGCTCTTCGTGTTCGGCGACGCCGACGCGGGCACCTTCGACCGCTTCCAGGCCAAGGCCAACCTGCTGTGGGCCGCCTCGCCCTCGCCCCTGCCCGAGTACGCCGCCGCGATCCGCGCGGCGCACCGCGCGCAGGGCGTCGGCCACGCCGAGTACCGCATCGCCGCCGACATGTTCGCGCCCCTCCACCAGGGCGGCCTCGAGCGCTTCGCCGTCACGCTCGACCGCTCGGACCCCTGGCGCGAGTGGGCGCGCGTGCGGGAAATCGCCCTGGGCCCCCATGGTCACGCGCTCACCGGCATCGACTTCTGCGGCGTCGAGGAAGGGCATCCGCCCAAGGAGCTGGCGGCGTTCCTGGCCGCCGTCCACGACTTCAACGCCGCCCACCCCGACCGCGCCCTGGCCCTGCTGGTCCACGTCGGCGAGAGCTTCGGCGACAAGAGCCTGGAGAGCGCCGTGCGGTGGGTCCAGGACGCCGCCGAGCTCGGCGCCCACCGCCTGGGGCACGCGATCGCCCTGGGCGTCGACCCGGCCCGGTTCGGGCCACACACCCGCGCGGAACCCGTCACCGAACGCCGCGACCAGATCGCCTACGACCTGCGGCACCGCGACGGCCTGCGGGCCCGCGGCGTGCCGGTCGACCCGGCCTCCCTGCGCGAGGAGCGGGCCAGGCTCGCCCGGCTGCCCGACACCGCCTCCGTCACCGTCGGCTACGACGCCGCCCGCCTGGACGAGATCCGACGCCGCCAGCGCTTCGCCATCGACCGGATCAAGGCCACCGGTGCCGTCATCGAGGTGTGCCCCACCTCCAACCGCAGGATCGGCGGCATCGACGACCCGGCGCACCACCCCGTGCACCGCTTCCTGGCCGAGGACGTCCCGTTCGTGGTCGCCTCCGACGACCCCGGCATCTTCGGCGTCACGCTGCGCGACGAGCTCGACTGGGTCGTCCGGCAGACCGGAGGAGGCGCCGACCTCCGCCGTCACCTGATCGAGGCCGCCGCGGCCGCCCGCTCGGAGAACCTCACCGGGCGCGTCTGATCACGCGTCCAGGACCTCGGTGTTCTGGCAGGCCGCCAGGCGCCACCGGCCGTCCTCCTTGGCCATCACGTGCAAGGGGGTGCCGGGCGCACCAGACGGCTCGCCGTCGGAGGTCAGGTACTGCTGACGCAGCTTCACGGCGGCGACGTCCGGCCGGATGAACAGGACGTGCTCGACCTCGAACTCGACCGACATGTCCGTCATCGCCCCGGGGAGGACCTGCCGGGTGAACGCCTCGATCGCATCCCGGCCGAGCAGGCGCCTGCCGTGTCCGGTCGTCCAGATCCCGTCCTCCCGGAACAGGCCGATGAACTCCTCGACCAGCTCGTTCCGCTGGGCGTGCTCAAGGGTGGCGACGACCCGCTTGATCGCCTCGATCTCGACGTCGTACGTTCGCTGTTCCATCGCTGTGCTCATGACGACCACCCTGGTCCCTCAAGATTGGTTGAGGTCAAGACCGATAACCCGTGGCCGCGCGGCCGCCCGCTCTGCTTGACTGATGATCATGGATTGGGTGCGGGACTTCTACTCCAGGACCGGGGCGTGGTGGGAGAAGGCAGATGCGCGGATCACCGACCGCGACCTGCGCCGGGTGCGGCTCCTGCGCGAACACGGCGGCGAGAGGGGACGCGTCCTGGAACTGGGCTCCGGCTACGGGACGACCGCCGTGGCCTCGGCGGAGGCCGGATACACGGTCACCGCCATCGAGATCAGCGACCGCGCCGACCAGACCGCCCGCCTCGCCCGCGACCTGCCACCCGGGGCGCTGACCCTGCACAAGCAGGACTTCTACGAGGCCGAACCCGACGGCCGCTTCGACATCGTCGCCTACTGGAACGGCTTCGGCATCGGCTTCGACGCCGACCAGCGCCGCCTCCTGGACCGCATCGCCACGCGCTGGCTCCGGCCGGACGGAGTCGCGCTGATCGATGTGTTCAACCCGTTCGTCTGGGCCGGCTGGGACGGCGACGACGAGCACCTGACCCCGGACCCCGAGGCGGGCTACGAGCACGAGTTGCGCGAGCGGACCCGCTTCGACCCCGTCACCTGCGCCGCCGTCGACACCTGGTGGGACGCCGCCGCCCCCGACCAGAAGATCACCCAGGTGCTGCGCTGCTACACCCCCGCCGACCTGGCGCTGCTGCTGACCGGCACCGGCCTGACCCTCACCGGGATCGTCGTGGGAGACCGCGTGCTCCCGCCGTCGCCGCAGCCGGGGCTGGACGGGCTGCTGCGCGACGAGCACGAGTACCTGGCGGTCGTGCGTCCTGTCACCGGCGCCTCGTAGACTCCCCGGCACGTCGAGGCGGCCAGGAGGACGCATGAAGTACGTGCTGGTGATCAGCGACGACGGTACCGTCCCGCTCGGGCACGAGGAGATCGAGCGCCTGCCCGCGCACGTCGCCTGGATGGACTACATGGACCGCGCGGGCGTCACGCTGCTGGGCGGCGCCCGCCTGCGCCCCGGCGGCGACTCCACCACCGTCCGGACGCGCGACGGCCAGGTCCTGATCAGCGACGGGCCGTTCGTCGAGACCAAGGAGCAGATCGGCGGGTTCGCGATGATCGAGTGCGACGACCTCGACATGGCGGTCGAGGTCGCCTCCCGGCATCCCTTCGCCGCGCACGGCGCGGTCGAGGTGAGGCCGGTCTGGGAGTGAGCGGCCAGGTCGAGCGGGCGGTCGCCGAGGCGTTCCAGACCGACTGGGGCCAGATCGTCGCGACCCTCATCGGGGTCACCGGCGACTGGGACCTGGCCGAGGAGTGCGCGCAGGATGCCTTCACGCAGGCGCTGGAGACCTGGCGGCGCGACGGCGTCCCGAGCCGTCCCGGCGCCTGGCTCACTCGAACCGCCCGCAACCGCGCCACCGACCGGCTGCGCCGCGAGGCCGTCGGCGCCGCCAAGCTGCGCGAGGTCGCGGCCGGGGCGCGCGGCGGCGCGACGCGCGACGACGAGGCCGTCCTCAGCGGCGTGCCCGACGACCGGCTGCGGCTGATCTTCACCTGCTGCCACCCCGCGCTGGTCATGGAGGCCCAGGTCGCCCTCACCCTGCGCACCCTGGCGGGCCTGACCACCCCCGAGATCGCCAGGGCCTTCCTGGTGCCGGAGGCCACGATGGCCCAGCGCCTCGTCCGGGCCAAACGCAAGATCCGCAATGCCGCGATTCCGTACCGGGTGCCGCCCGCCCACCTGCTGCCCGAGCGCACGCAGGCGGTCCTGGGCGTTCTCTACCTGCTGTTCAACGAGGGCTACTCCGCCACCAGCGGCGCCGACCTGACGCGCCGCAGGCTGTCGGCCGAGGCGATGCGGCTCACCCGCCTGCTGGCCCGCCTCATGCCGGACGAAGCCGAGGTCGCGGGGCTGCTCGCGCTCACCCTGCTGCACGACGCCCGCCGCGACGCCCGCCTGGACGACGCGGGCGACCTGGTTCCGCTGGAAGAGCAGGACCGTTCCCGCTGGGACGCCGCCGAGATCGCCGAGGGCGTCGCCCTGCTGAAGAAGACCCTCGAACGGGGGCGTCCCGGCCCGTACCAGATCCAGGCGGCCATCGTCGCCTGCCACGCCACCGCCCACGGCGCCGCCGCCACCGACTGGCACCAGATCGCCGGCCTGTACGGCCGCCTGGCCGAGCTGGTGCCCTCCCCGGTGGTGGAGCTGAACCGCGCCGTCGCGGTCGCCATGGCCCAGGGCCCGGCGGCCGGGCTCGAAATCGTCGAGGCGCTGGAGGCGTCCGGCGCCCTGCCCGACTACCATCTGCTGCCCGCCACCCGCGCCGACCTCCTGCGCCGCCTGCACCGCACCGGCGAGGCCGCCACCGCCTACCGCCGCGCCCTCGCGCTGGCCACCACCGACAGCGAACGCCGCTTCCTGGCCCGCCGCCTGTCGGAGACCGGCGCCCGCGCCTGAGCACCCGCTTTCCGGACCGTCTGAGGGTTTTCTCCGGGACCTGTCGATTTGACGCGTCCCTGTTCGTCGGTGGGGCGAACCAAGGAGGAAACATGCGCAAGCTGATCGCCGGAATGAAGATCTCGGTCGACGCCAAGTTCGAAGGCCCCGAGCACCTGGCGGACTGGGTGGTGGACTGGTCGGAGGAGTACGGCATCCGGTCGCGGATCGACGCGTGCCTGCTCGGGGGCGGCATGTACCCCGGCTACGAGCAGTACTGGACGCCGATCCAGAACGAGCCCGGCAAGCCCCACCCGCTCACCGGCCTGATGCCGACCGAGGCGGAGATCGAGTGGGGCCGCTTCGCCGCGCGGACCCCGCACCACGTGTTGTCGACCACCCTCAACGAGCTCCAGTGGCCGTCGACGACGCTCCTTCGCGGCCTCGACGAGGTCACCGCGCTCAAACAGCAGCCGGGCAAGGACATCTACCTGGTGGGGGGCGCCCGGCTCACCACGAGCCTGATCGACGCCGGGCTCGTGGACGAGCTGCGCCTCATCGTCTACCCGCTGGTCGCGGGGGAGGGGCCCGCCCTCTTCGCCGCGACCGAACACCGCCGCGCGCTCGAACTGCACGACGTCCGGCGGCTCTCGGAGGGACGCGTGTGCCTGACCTACGGCGTCGGGGCCGCGTCACAGCCGGAGGAGGGGAGCGGCTGATCCCGCTCGCCGGGGAATGATCACCTCTGCGGCCCGCCGCGCACGGCGGGCCGCAGAGTGCCACCAAGCTCCGACCGGGCGCGAGGCCGGGATGCTCAAGGGTGGGGAGCGTCCTGACGGGGTGAGGTTTGGGGTTCAGGAACGTCGACGACGACACGAAGATGCTCGTCGGACTGGCGATGTGCTGCGTCGTTCTGCTGGTCGGCATCATTTTCGCGATCGTCGGCGCCGAGCGCCGCGCGATCGTGCCGCCCTGGCCGCTGCTCCGGGCGATGCTGACCGAACCCGAGCGGAAGCGTTGCCCGGCCGGGTCATGCGCCGGCTTGTCGACGTCGGCACGCGGCCTCTCCCGCCGCCGGGCCGCACCCGTTACCGCGAGGAGTTCGCCCGCCATCTGTGCGAACGCCCCCGGCGATACCGCCTGGCCCGTGCCTGCCACCTGGTCCTCCAAGCGCTGCGCGCGACCCTCGCGGGGCCGTCGTGAGACGGCCCCCGCCGGGATCAGGCGCGGAAGGCGGCGGCCGCGTCCATCGATTCGAGGCCGTAGGTGATCGAGCCGACCGGGGCGCCTCCGGCGGCCGCGTGCACCCGGGCCACCGCGTCCGCGCCGAAGCCGCCGAACAGCTCGATCAGCCCGACCCTGTGCTCGGCGGCGACCCGCTCCGCCGCGGCGATGTCGGGCACGGCCACGGTCGTGAACCGGGCACCGCCGCCGTGCTCGCGGACGACCCGGTCCCGGTCCGGGTCGGCGCCCGGCACCAGCACCAGGAACAGCTCCGACTGGACCTCCCCGGCCAGGAACGCCAGGTGGTAGCGGGAGATCGCGGCCAGCGACTCGCCGCCATAACCGATCGCCCCCACCGGCGCCCGGTCGCCCACCTCGGCGATCACCCGGGCGGCGCCGACCGGCCCGAAGCCGCCGCACAGCTCCACCAGCCCGGCGCCCTCGTCGACGAGCCCGGCGATCACCGGCGCCGCCTTCTCCTCGTCCGGGACGGCGACCAGCGTCACCCGGCGTCCGCCGCCCTCGAACACGATCCGGTCCTTGGCCGGGTCGGCGTCCGGCAGCGGGTAGATCACAACTGACTGGGACATCGCGCTCACTCCTTCGTCGTTCTCCTTATGCCGACGACGCTAGGAGGGGCCGCTGATGATCGGCTGACGGTCGGCTTACGATCACGGCATGCGATTCGGGGTGCTCGGGCCTCTGGCCGTCTGGACCGACACGGGGGAGGAGGTCGTCGTGCCGGGCGCCAAGGTGCGCGCGCTGCTGGCCGACCTGCTGGTCCATCACGGACGGGCCGTGTCCGCCGGAACCCTCATCGAGGACCTGTGGGACGGCGCGCCGCCCGAACAGGCGGCCGGGGCGCTCCAGTCCAAGGTGGCGCAGCTCAGACGGGCACTGGAGCTTGCCGAGCCGGGCGCGCGCGCCCTGGTGGAGACCGCGCCGCACGGCTACCGGCTGCGGGCCGATCGAGTGGACGCGGCAAGCTTCGCCGAACTCGCCGCAAGCGCGCGCTACGAAGAGGCCCTCGCCCTGTGGCGCGGCCCCGCCTTCGCCGGCTACTCCGAGACCCCCTTCGCCCGCGCCGCCGCCGAGCGCCTGGAGGAACAGCGCGTCACCGCGTTCGAAGGACTCGCCGAACAGCGCGTCGAAGCCGGCGACCACCGGGCCCTCGCCGACGAGCTCCCGGCGATGCTGGCCGCCCATCCCCTGCGCGAGCGGCTGCACGCCGTCCGGATCCGCGCCCTCTACCGGGACGGCCGCCAGGCCGAGGCACTGGGGGCGTACCGCGAGATTCGGGACCGCCTGGCGGAGGAACTGGGCGTGGACCCGGGGCCCGAGCTGGCCGCCGTCCACCAGGCCGTCCTGCGCCAGGATCCGTCGCTGTCCGACCCCGGCCTGCCCGTCCCGCTGACCGCGCTCATCGGACGGGACGAGGCGGTGACGCGGATCCGCGAACTCCTGGGCGCGCACCGGCTGGTCACGCTCACCGGTCCGGCCGGGGTGGGCAAGACCAGGCTGGCCCTGGAGGTCGCCGCCGCCGAGGAGGGCGCCCGCCTGGTCGAGCTGGCCGGGATCGACGCCGCGGGCGCCCGCGAGGACGCCGCCGTCCTGGCCGAACGCATCGCCGCGGTGCTCGGCGTCCGGGGCGACCTGGCCCGGGCCCTGCGCACCCGCCGGCTCCTGCTGGTCCTGGACACCGTCGAGCACCTCGCCGTCCCGGCGTCCCGGCTGGTCGTGGCGCTGCTGGGAGCCGCGCCCGGGCTGCGCGTCCTCGCCACCGGACGCGAGCCGCTGGCCGTCCCGGGGGAGCGGCTGTGGCCGGTGCCCCCGTTGGGGCGGGACGACGCCGTCCGGCTGTTCCGGGAGCGGGTCGCGGACGCCGTCCCCGAATTCGTCGGCGACACCGAGGAGATCGCCGCGGTCTGCCACCGCCTGGACGGGCTGCCGCTGGCGATCGAACTGGCCGCCGCGCGCGTCCGCACGCTCGGCCTGCGCGAGGTGGCGTCCCGGCTCGACGACCGCTTCCGGCTGCTCGGCTCGGGCGCCCGCACGCTGCGCGCCGCCTTCGACTGGAGCTGGGAACTGCTGGACCAGCGCGAACGCGCCGTCCTGCGCCGCCTGTCGGTCTGCGCGGGCGGGTTCGACCTGGCCGCCGCCGAGGCCGTCGCCACCGGCCCCGGTGTGCCTCGCGACGAGGTCGCCGGGACGGTGGCCGCCCTCGCCGACCGCTCCCTCATCGCCGTCGAGGGACGACGGTTCAGGCTCCTGGAAAGCGTCGCCGCCTACGCCCGGGAACGCCTGGCCGAAGCGCGCGACCAGGCCGCCGACCGCCACGTCCGATACTTCACCGAACTCGCCGAGGAGGCCGACCGGCACCTGCGCGGCCCCGACCAGCGTGAATGGCTGCGCCGCCTGGACACCGAGACCGCGAACCTGCGCGCCGCCCTCGACCGCGCCGACGCCGAGCACACCCCGCGGCTGTGCGACGCGCTGGCCTGGTACTGGTTCCTGCGCGGCCGGTACCGCGAGGCCCACCGCGCCTTCGGCAACGTCCCGGACAGCACGAGCGCCCTGGTCTGGCGGTCCGCCCTGGAAGCCTGGGAACGCATGCCGCGCCATTCGGTGGAACCACCGGACGACCTGTCACCCCGCCAACGCTGGCTCCTGGGCTTCGCCCGCTCCGACGGCGGCGACCCGCCCGCCGCCATCGCCCTGGTGACCGACGCGCTGACCCGCTTCCGCGCCCTCGGCGACCGCTGGGGGACGGCCGCCGCGCTCAGCGTCCTGTCGTGGGAATCGCTGCGCCTGGGCGACCTGACGGCCGCGAGCGCCGAAGGTGAGGAGAGCCTGACGCTCTTCCGCGAGCTCGGCGACCGCTGGGGCGAGTCCCGCGCCCTGCGCCTGCTGGGCGTCCTGGCGGAAGTGGCAGGCGACTACGACCGGGCGAGCCGCCTCCACCACGAGGGCCTGACCAAGGCCGAGCAACTGGAGCTGTGGCCGGTCGTCGTGGAACAGATCTCCCAACTGGGCAGGCTGGCCGCCCTGGCCAAGCACTACGACCAGGCGGACGCCCACTACCACCACGCGCTGCGGGTAGCCCGCGAGCGCTCGTTCCACCACGGCGTCATCCACGCTCGCGTCGGCCTGGGCGCCTCGGCCCGCCGTCAGGGCGATCTCGACACCGCCGAGGAACACCTCCGCGCCGCCGAGGAGGCCCACCGCGCCGACGGCTACCGCTCCGGGCTGGCCTACGTCCTGGCGGAACTGGGCTTCGTCGCCGAACTCCGCGGCGACGCCCCCACCGCCCGCGCCCACCACCAGGAGAGCCTGGCCCTGGCAACGGACGACCCACGCACAACAGCCCTGGCCACCGAAGGACTCGCAGGCGCGGCATCCCTGGAAGGCAACCTCACAGAAGCATCCCGCCTCCTCACCGAAGCAGCCCAGATCAGACCCCCAGCCGAACGCACCGACGTCGACCGCATCACCGCAAGGATCACTCAGGCACTCGAAGCCCCGCGATGACGGCCGCCTCCCGCTGCCCCTCGGCCACCTTCCGAGCCACCCGCTCCCGCTCGGCCCGCAGCACTCAGGCTTCGGTGATGGTCATACCGTCACGTGCGATGTCCATAGTCCTGAGCATGCGCAGCTGGTCGGAATCGAGGGCCGCTCACCAGGAACCTGATCGTTGTCTCGCGCCAGTCGTCCCGCCACGTGCCAGATGGTCGCCTGAGGCTTTGCGCTCCGGGCGGACGCGGCGGCCACCACCGTCTCATCGCGCGCGGCGGGCTTTTGGCAAGCGGAGGCTCTTGCCCGTGAACGGTCTGCCGGCCCGGCCGCGGCTATCGGTCATGGGCATTGCGCGCGGGTGAGTCGCGGTGTTTGGCGATGATGCGGGTGAGGTCGGTGACCGGTGATGCGGCGAGCTTGTGGTTGGTGTCGTCGTAGCCGCGGGTGGTGCGGGGGTCGGCGTGGTCGGCCAGGTCCTGGACCTTGGCCAGTGGCACGTCATTGCCGAGCAGGGTGGTGATGACGGTGCGGCGGCCGCTGTGCGGGGTGAGGCGGGACGCGGCAGGCAGTCCGGCCTGTTTGGCGATGCGGCGCAGGATGTTGGTGACGTCGCGCTGGGTCAGTGGTTTGTCGCCGGGCTTGTTCGGGTCGTAGGGGTGCGGGGTGGTGACGATCAGCGGCCCCGCGGGAAGGTCCCCATCGGCGTGGCGTCGAGCGCGGACGGTGAGGTAGGTGTCCAGCACCCGGGCCAGTTCGCCGTCGGCGCGCACATAGCCGCGTCCGTCGGGACCCTTGCCTTTGGCGCGGTACCACAGCACGCGGTAGCCGGCTTCGGTGCTCAAGTCGTCCCGCCCGGCACCGGTGATCGCCGAGACGCGTAGCGCGGTGTAGAACAGCAGCGCGATGACGGCGGCGTCGCGCCAGGCGGCTTCGGTGTCCTGTTCGCGGGCGCGGCCTTCGGCGGTGTCGAGCAGTTGCGCTGTCTCGGCGGCGCTCAGGGACGGCGCCTTTCGGGCGGAGGCGGCGATCTGGGCTGAGGAGGGCCGGCTGGCCAGCAGCGTCGGGTTGCGGTCGGCGACGTCGTTGGACTGCAGGTAGGTGTACCACGACGACACCGCGGCCAGCCGCCGCGCCCGGGTCGCCGAACTCGCCGGACGGGTGGCGCCAGTGCGGGTCATGGCGGTCATGGAAGCGGTCCAGTCATCGGCGTCCGCACGCCGCGCGGCCAGCGGATCCAGGCCGGTGCGCGCGCAAAAGTCCAGCCACCCGGCCAGATCGCGATAGTAGGCGCGGCGGGTGGCGTCACTGTTCTGGCTGCGCAGCCACGCGGCCGTCAGCGCGCGCAGCCCGTACCGGTCACCGGGGACCTCTGGCACCAGAGCGGGCAGCAGCGCAACAGCGTCATCGAACAGATCACCAAGGCCGGCCGCGGCCTCCACGGGCCGCCGCGCAGGTGGCACGGCCGCAAGGCCACCGACCGGCGGCGGCGCCGCAGGCGCCGCCCCGGCCAGCTGCGCGGCAGGAGCGGAACCTGAGACCTGGTTGGAAACCTGGCCTGGAGGCAGATCTGGGACAGGGGCTGGGACAGGGCGCTGCACAACCTCATAGTGGTCCACCGTGCGTGATTCGATCGAATCGGCGCGCGGACTTGCACTACCTCGAACCCGCACGGACCGGTCATGCGGCGCGCTCAGGCGGTGCGGGCGTGCCACACCCTGCGGCCAGCGGATCCGGCGCAGCGTGCACGGGCCGCGGCTCGGGAGCACGGCCGGTCAACGCAGCACGGCGCCGCCGGCTCCCGGACAGGCCGGATGCTCAAGGTGACCAGTCCGCGGGCCGGCTACGCCGCGTTCCTGGGCTGGCTCAGGGCCTTCTACCTCGACATCGCCCAGTGGGCCCTTGAAGATCCGGCCCGCTGGAGTCCTTGGGCGGCCCCCCAGCCCGATCAGCTCCACCGAGATCACCTGTAAGAAGGACAACACGCGACGCGAAGCACGGATGGACCAGCGCACCCGGGAACGGCCCACCTTGATCTGGACAGCCGAAGGACGTCTCCGTGACGCCAGGATCGGACTGGCGGCCCTCCGCGCGGCTGAGGGAGGCGAGCCCTTCGCTGTCCTCGGGGAGACGTTCGTCAAGGGCAGCCGCAATAACCGGCTCGACAGCAACGGCTCCACCTGCGCCTTCGACGAGTCCGGCCGCCGCCGCAACCTCGTCCTGGACGAGCACCGCGCGTTCTGGGGCTGGGCCGCGATCGAGTTCCTCCGCCACACCGGGGTCCGGATCAAGGAGATGCTCGAGACCAGCCAGCACAGCATCACCCAGTACACGCTGGCGACCACCGGCAAGCTCTTCCCGCTCCTGCAGGTCGCGCCCTCCAAGACCGACGAACAACGGCTCCTGGTCGTCAGTCCCGAGCTCGCGGACGTGCTCAGCGCGGCCGTCACCCGGATCCGCGGCGCCGATGGAGCGGTTCCTCTGCTCCCCTTCTATACCAGCCAGCATGGCGGGACTCGATCGTTCCCTCGTGGCCGACCACGGGTTCACTCCTTCGCCCACGGGGGGTCGGGCGGACGTCGCGGCGCAGCCGACATCAATCATCAATCGGGTGCCCAGCGCTGACAACACCTCTGGTGGTGGGCGGGACCCAGCACCCGCACGAGGCGCCGGCAGCCAGTGCGGCGAGCGGATAACGCGCATGGAGTCGGCCGCCAGCGGCACCCACCGCTGGGCCAGCGCTGCGCCGACGGCCAATCCGAACACCTCGCCGCCGAAACCGCCGGCCACGCCTGATGACGCGGACTCCGCAAGTGCAAGAAGAGGTACCACACCGAGCACGCGCCAATGACTGACAAATGATCCGCCAACGCCACTGACGATCGCTCCGCGCTCGACATCGGTGTGGGCGTCTTTAGTCGATGGTGTCACGGACCAGGAGGGTGACGCCGACGGCGAGGCCGTGGAACGGGTCGCCGGGGGCGGGCCTGTAGGCGGCCTCCGCTTCGCGGGCCAGGCACAGGGCCAGCAGGCGGATCGCGGTGGCCTTGTGGGGCGTGAGCGGCTCCTGCTGGGCCAACACCGGGGTCGCGATCGCTTCGAGGCGGCTCATCGCCTGCCGCGCCCAGGCGCTCGCTGTCGTGCGGTCGAGCGCGCGGCGTCCGTCGCGGATGTTGACGGCCAGGTCGCCGATGGCGGCCTCGTTGCCGCAGTCCAGCTTGGCGCACGCCGCGGCGTGCAGGACGCCGGCGACGCGGCGGCGCCACGGGCGCTTGGGCTCCTGGTTGAACAGGTAGAGGCGGGCCTGGTAGTACATGCCCCGTTTGAAGACGCGGTCGAGGGCGCGGTCCAGCAGCACCGAGCCGGTCTTGCCGCTGCCCAGGCTCGCAGGCATGCGGGCTTCGCGGAGGTGCCTCTGCGCCTGGCCCCACTGTTCGCTCAGCTTTTCGGCCCGCTCCCTGTCGATGGGGTTGTCGGGGTCGGTGGCCATCGAGAAACTCGCG
The DNA here is from genome assembly GCF_050946795.1 of Spirillospora sp. CA-294931. Classification (GTDB taxonomy): domain Bacteria; phylum Actinomycetota; class Actinomycetes; order Streptosporangiales; family Streptosporangiaceae; genus Spirillospora. Next base: position 4,723,437 of record NZ_CP192006.1, on the reverse strand, counting down.
TATGCGTTGTTCTCGCTGCTGATGGCCAGGCTCAGCTGCCGGGTCGCGGTGATCGCGGCGGTGAGGTCGCGGTCGGCGTCGTGGCGGGGGACCAGAGCGCGGGCCAGTTCCCGTGTGGTCGCCCCGGCCGCCTGGAGTTCCGCTCCGCAGTCGTCTGCCATGTCCTTGGCCACCCCGAGGGAATGGCCGCCGTTGTCGCGGCGGATGTTCCAGACCGCGCGCTCGAGCAGTATCCGCGCGAGCAGCGGCGCCGCCCGGTCGACGTCGGCGACGATGTGGTGGGCGAGCGCCCTGCGGTCGATTCCACTCGGCGCGTCCATGAAGGCTCCCGGCCGTTGGCGAAACCTTGCCTTTGACGCAAGCCTAATCAACGATCGAACCGGCGGCCCGACGCATCGGGCCGCCGGACGAGGACGTGCGGAATGGTCAGGCCTTGAGCGGTACTGGCCCTGCACCCCTACGAGGTGGCCGCCGTCATCGGGCCGACCTCCCGGCTCAAAGCACGCGAGTTCGCAGATTCCCGGTGCTTGACGTGCTCGGAACCCGCGCGCTGATATGCCCGCCTAGTGCGGGTTGCGAGCACAAAGAGCGGACGCTTCTCCGCCTCGGTGTGACCATCAACGTCATGAAGTGGTGGCGACGCAAGCCCGCACGGCCTGTGGACATTGATCCCGATCTCGCCGAGGAGTTCGTGTGGAAGTTCGGCGAAGAGATCGCCTAAGCCATCCGGCTGACCGGCAAGGACCAGTCGGCGGTCGGTCGGTCGACCTGGGCCCCGTTCCCGGTCGATGAGGCCCTGCAGCAGATCGAGGGCCTGCTCAGCGAGCGGTTCACGCTACGCACCTCCGTCAAGGTGGAGTGCAGGCCACCGCGAACGGCCGCTGGATCGTCTGCATGATGGACAAGCCAGGCTGAACTGGGGTGCGTCATGCATTGGAGAGTCCGCTGAATCCACGGATTGAGCCGGGTCCCAGGATGGCCGGATCGGGTTTGATGCGAAGGAGGAGATACAGGCGCAGCTGTGGGGAAATGAAGACCTGCAAAGTTCCCACCGAGCCGCGGAAGGGGCCGCCTTTCAGGCCGAGGCGTTCGGGGTCGTGTTCGATGAAGCGGACATCGTGCAGGTCTTCCCAGGCAAAGGCGGCGACGTGATGGTAGGACAGCCTCGATCGCACCCACAGCTGAAGGAAGGCGGGGTGCAGGACCAGGTGTGCCTTGGTGTTCTTGAGCGGGGCAAGGTCTCCGGCTGAAACACCTCCCAGATCAAGGCTCGGCTGCCGTTCGATCAGTGACAGGTCGAGCCGGTGCGCGGCGCCGCCAACGCCGGTCAAGCGGACCGGCAAGGCAAACCGCGTCGCACGCCGGACCAGCAGGATCCGCCAACCGAGCCCGTCTTTCCTGAGTACCGCGTGGATGACCAGCAAGCGAGGTATCCAACGCCGCGCCATTATCAGGAGCATTATCGTGGCCAGCGAACCCACCGCGATCGTGATCAGCACATGGCACCTCGCCTTTCAAGGGGATGGCACATCCCATCATCTGTGCGGCAGCCGGGTTCCCTCCCATCACATCACCACGACCGCAAGCTTGTCCGCCGTATCCACGGAGACAAGTCCGTTCCGTAACGCATAGCTAAAGCACCGTTCACAGACAGCTTCTGAGGGCGGGACGGCTATCCAGAGGGGGTTCCTGTTTGGCGGGCGGGGCGGGCCAGGAGGGGATCTGCCGGGGCGGGAGGTTGGCGACTCGCCAGTGCCCGGGGTATCGGGTGCGGCAGCGGCGGCAGTGAGCGGTCCCGCACTGTGACGTGACTTGCTGAGCGTCGTACTTCCTGACGTGGTGCTTGTTGAGTCCGGTTGGTTTGAGGTGAGGGTGTTCGGGATGCCGAACGGGGCTCTAGTGGCGGCGTCGAGCGGCGGGATCGGTTTCGGCGGTGACGCGGGCGGAGGTTTGTTCACCGAACTTGACGTAGAAGCCGAGGCTGCCCAGATGCAGGTGGCGGCTCTTGGCTTGGAGTTTGGCGGCGGTGCGCCGGTCGGCGGCCAGGTGGGTCAGTGCGGAGTGGCGTAGTTGGTGCAGGGTCCAGCCGTCGCCGTGCGGGTCCAGTGCAGTTGAGGCCGTTTTGAACAGGTGTTCCGCGCGGGGGTAGGACAGCCGGGCCCGCCGGGTGGTGGGGCAGAACTCGGCGGCTGCGGGGGCGCGTGGTCCGGAGGTGGGGGCGCGGCGGTCGGCTAGGAACACCGGCCCCGAGGTGCGGTGTTCAGCAGCCGGGCGGTGCCGGTCTGCCAGTGCACGTACTCGATCGCGCCACCCTTGGAGACGACGCAGGCGGCGGAACTCGGTGTCCAGGTCCTCGATGTCCAGGGCGAGGATCACCTCGGCTCGCGCTGCCGTCTCGTAGAGCATCTGCCACAGGAAACGTTCGCGCAAGACGTGGGAGTTGTCGCGGAACAGCTTGTGCGGGCGGGCCTTGGAGATGAACCGGTCGCCGCGGCGGGCAGGTTTGCGGCGCTGCAGCCTGCGGGCCGGGTTGGTGACCAGGATCTCTTGCCGCTGCCCCCAGGCGGTGAAGCTGGTCAGCGCGGAAAGGTGCCGGTTCCAGGTTGCGGCCGCCGCGTCGTTCCACCGGTCCATTACTGCGGCGAAGTCGTCGGGAGTCAGCATCGCGACCGGAGTGGCGCAGTCGATCGCCGATCGTCGTGAGCATGATGAGCAACAGCGGGACACCGGTCGTTGACCTGGGATCATCGCTGGTGTGAGCCGACGAGCAGGCGTTGGTGCCCGGCGCGTCCTGCTCGACCTCGACCCGGGGTTGTCCTTGGGAAGCCCGGACGACCAACCGGAGCAACGGATCACCACCGGTCCACCTGACCGGCGCCCGCTTCGACGCGCTGGGCTCGGTGACCGCCTCCAAGTCTGGCCTACCCCATCTCCCGTAGCGGGGGCCTGTCCTGGCAAGCGGCAAATTGCCGCGGCCACCGCGATTGTGGGGAAATCTGTCGGGGTTTTGCCGTCGCCTGAACCCGGTGCCGATGGAAGGCGTCTGAGTCGGGCGAAGGGGGTGACGGTGATGGTGTACGTGAAAGCCGTTTTGATCATGGTGACCGGAGTGGTGTTCGGGGTGGCGGGTGTCGCCTTGGCGCTGAGCAGTGAGGTACTTGGCGGTCTTTTCTCCGTCGGGTTCGGGTGGATCTGCTGGTTTGGGGGGCTCTTGCTGTTCCCGCCGCGCTGGGACGCCGAGCCCGAACGGGGCGAGATCGAGGTCGGCGGGGTGTGCACACCGGCGCTGATCTTCCGGGTGCGCCGTCAGGACAGGTTGGCGTTTCTGTCGGTGGTGCCGCTCCTGCTCCTGGGGATGGCCCTGGGGTTGATATGGCTGTTGGCTGGAGGCCTATCCCTTGCCCAGGGAGATGGCCTGGGCGGCTTCGCCCTGATCCCGGGGGCTGTCCTCACCGCGGCGACCGGGCTGCTGGGCGCCATGGGCGTGGCCGCCTGGAGGCGCCGGCGCAGGCCGCAGTATGTGGCCTGCACCGCCGACATGATCCGGATTGAGTTCCCCGCGAGCAGCGGGGACGTCCCGTGGGATGACATTGTCGGTTTCTCCGAGTTCGAGGTGAACAGCCAGAAGTTCTTCGGCCTGGCGTTGCGTTCCGGCGCGACGGCGGAGATTCGGACGAGCCGCTGGATGCGCCGCCTGAACCGCGCATTCGGTGCGGAACTCTACGTCGGCTTCAACAGCCTGCTCAGCCACCCCGATCTCCTGGCCGACGCCGTCCAGACCTACCGCTCCTCCCCACAAGCCCGCGAAGCCCTCCGCGCCACCTAGAGGCCGGGGTGGGACGGTGGTCGCGGGGTGGCTAGGTGGCCCTCGCTACCTTGGGTTGGGCGACGCGCAGGTCAGCGCCATGAACTGTGTCGAGGCATGGGCCGCTGATGCCGAGTGGGCTGCCGCTGGACAGGTCGTCGTCAAGGCCGCGCGGGCCGCCGAGGTCGAGCGTCCCGACGCCGCTGGCGGCGGGAGTGCTGGCCCTCGACGAAGTCCTTGGAGTTGTCGACGTCGAAGGCGACGAGGCTGCCATATGCGATTGGCTGCCTGCATCACCTACGCCGACCACCCTGAGCGCATCGACGAGATGGCCACAGAGTGGGCCGAGGGAATCGAAGCGTATCCAGGGAACCTGCCTAGGCTCCTGAAATCCCTGCGGCGACGTCGTGATGATCAGCTCGAGGCGCGCCGCTCACCGTGTCATCACCTCTCGGGCCGTCACCCGCGGGCTGGGCACCAGTGTCCTGACTGTCGGAATTTTGATCCGCAGCCGCCGATGCCCGTTCCCGGCAACGTCTATGACATAGCGCCGGTGCCGAGCCGACGCCGGGCCGGTCTGTCAGGAGCCGGTGTCGGCGTGTGTGACCATGTCGGTGATGTGAGCCCACATCTGCGGTGGGTTGGAGTACATGGGGAAGTGGGCGCAGTGCTTGATCTCGGCGAGTTCGATGCCGCCTTCGGCCAGGGCGGGGAGATAGGACAGGGTGTTGTTCTGCTCTCCGTACATGAACATCTTCGGCGCGGGGAGTGCGAGGAACCGGTCGAGTAGCTTGCCGTGGTCGGAGAGGTCGACTATGGACTCGAAGATGGATTTGACCGTTCCGGCCCGGACCTTGTGGGGAAGGTTCGAGGCGTACAGGGCGCCGCCGTAGAAGCGGGATCCGCCGACGCGTTCGGTGAACCGGGCCAGGAACTCGTCGGGATCGTCGTGGGAATGGGTGATGATCTGTCGGCTGAGGAAGCAGTCCTCGGGTGCGAGGTTGCCCTCGATGTTGGTAAAGCTCGCGACTCTGCTGGGGTCGCGGTCGGCGAGCAGGAGTGCGGTCAGGCCGCCCATCGAATGCCCGACGAGGTGGAACCGGTCGATCTGCAGCGCCTTGAGGACCTGTTCGGCGACGGAGACGAGGAAGGGGATGGAGACGGCGCCCAGGTCCGCGCAGCCGCTGGCGCCGCAGCCGGGGGCGTCGTAGGCCAGGACGGGGCGGTCGGCGAGCCGTGCCTGATGAACGATGTCGGCGTAGTCCTCCTTCGTCGAGCCGAAGCCGTGGAGGAAGACCAGGGGCGTGCCGGTGCCGGCGCGGTGGAAGCCGGACACCTCGATGCGGGTCGCGCCGACGGTGAGGGGGAGCGTGAAGGGTGGTTCGAGCTTGGTGACGGGGCTCATCGGGCCACCTTCGGCTGTTGTGCGGATGGCTCGTAGTCCGCAGGGGCGAGGACGGCCTGCAGTCGCTCGATCGCGGTCATCAGGGTCTCGTCGTCGACGGCGAAGCACAGCCGGATGCGTCCGGGGGCGTTGAACGCCTCGCCGGGTACGACTGCGAGGTGGGCGGTGACGAGGAGCCACGTGGCGAGGTCGGCGCTGCTGGACCAGCCGCGGTCGCGGAGGAGGCCGCTGACGTCGGGGAAGGCGAATATGCCGCCGTCGGGCAGCGGGCAGTCGATGCCGTCGATCCCGTTCAGGGCATCCACGAGCGACGCGCGGCGGCGCCGGTAGTCGCGGGCTGCCTTGGCGGGTGTTCCGGTGTCGCACAGGGCGGCGCGGGCGGCATGCTGGTTGATCGTCGGGACGTGGGTGATGGTGCGGGACACGTGCAGTCGCGCCGAGGCGATGATCTCCGGTGGTGCCGCGAGCCAGCCGACGCGCCAGCCGGTCATGGCGTGTTCCTTGGACACTCCGCCCACCACGACGGCACGGCCGCGCAGTCGCGGAGCCACGCGCAGGATCGACCGGTAGGTTCCGGTATGGTCGAATGCCCGGTAGATGTCGTCGCTGATGACCCAGATGCCGTGCTGCTGTGCCCAGTCGGCGATCTGCTCCAACCGGGGCGCGGGGTGAACGGCGCCGGTGGGGTTGCCGGGGCTGGAAAGGATGACCGCCCTGGTACGGAGGGTACGGCAGCGGTCGAGGGCCTCGGCCGAGACGCGGAACTCCTCGTCGGAGGCGACCGGGGCGGCGACCCCACCGGCGGCGGCGACGACCTCGGCGTGCCCGGGCCAGCCGGGTGCCGCGACCAGGACTTCGTCGCCGGCCTCGATCAGCGCCTGGGTGGCGAGGAAGAGCGCGTGCTTCGCGCCGAGGGTGATCTGCACGTCGTCCGCACTCCAGGCGAGTCCGGTATCACCGGCGACGGCGGTGGCGACCAGCGCACGCAGGGCGGGGTCGCCCTGGGCCGTTGCGTAGTGGTGGGTGGCGGGGTCACGGACGGCCTCGACGGCGGCCGCCACGACCACGGCGCTGGTGGCCGCCTGGGGCTCTCCGGCGGCGAGGGTGATGACGTCGGCGCCCTGGGCCCGCAGCGCTTGGGCCTTGGCGGCCACGGCAAAGATCGGATTGTCGGTCATCGGCGCCGTCACCGTCCCGCGGCTTCGAAGTTGTTGTAAAGGTCGAGGGTGCTGCGGCCTTCCCGCAGCCGCTTCATCAGCTCCCTCTCGTGGGTTACACGCGCGTCGGCGCGGTCGAAGATCCGCTCGGTGTCGGGCGCGGGAAGCGCCACGACTCCGTCGACGTCCCCGACGACGAGGTCGCCGCTGTGGATCGTGATCCCACCGACCTTGACGGGACACCCGAAGACGCCGCGGAAGTCCTTGCGGGTGCCAAGAATGGAGTTGTTGCGTGAGAAGACCGGGAAGCCGAGGGCCTCAGTCTCCGTTGCGTCGCGGGCGCCGCCATCGATGAGCAGGCCGATGATTCCCCGGTGCTGGGCGGCAACCGTGAGGATCTCGCCCCAGTGGCCGAAGCGGGCGCCGCCGACATCGGCGACCAGGACCGAGCCGGGCGGGGCGTGCAGTATGGCGTGGTGCAGGGCCAGGTTGTCGCCGCCGGCGCCCTGCACGGTGAACGCCGGGCCGCACAGCCGGGCACCGGCCCACAGCGACCGAATCCGGGGGGACAGCGCCACAGGCAGGCCGGACGCCTCGGACAGGGTCGCGCTGGAGTGGCCGCGGGCGCGGTCGTTGGTGTTCATGAGGGGTCCTTGCGGGTCTGGAGCAGGTGGTAGCCGTGCTGCGCACGCGCCTCGGCGAGCGTGGCTCCACCGCGGACGGCCGCGACGATGGCCTCTTCGAGGCGGTCGATGCGGCGGGCGACGTGGGCGACCTGGTCCCAGTGAGCGGCCGGGACGACCACGGCGCCGTCGTCGTCGGCCACGAGGATGTCGTCGGGGCGGATGAGGACGCCGTCGATGGTGACGGGTGTCTGGACCGCGGCGACCCGGACGCGGTCCTTGCCGGTGCGCATGAACCGGGAGGCCGACCAGATCGGGTAGCCGGCGGCGGTCGCGATGGCGACGTCGCGGCAGGCGCCGTTGATGACGGTGCCCGCGATGCCGCGCTCGTGGGCGGTCTGGCTCATGATGCCGCCCCACACCGTGCAGTCGGTGCGACCGGCGTTGTCGATCAGGATCACCGCGCCGGTGGGGACGTCGTCGAGGAAGTCGCCCACCGTGCCTCCGGTCTCGTCGACCGGCTCGTAGGTCACGGTGAAGACCGGTCCGACGGTCCGCTGGCCCTGACGCAGTGCACCGATGCCGTGCAGGGATCCGGGGAGCCCGAGCGAGTCGAGGGCGTCGGAGACCGACGCGGTGGACAGATCGGTGGCGAGGTTCGAGGTGTCACTCATCGGACCGGCTCCATTGCTCCGGCAAGGCGGGCGTCGTGCATGGCCTGGGAGACAGGCGTGCCCGCGCGCACCTCGTCGGCGATGGCGCGCTCCCGGGCGAGGATGATGGTGGCGATCTCCGCCACTTGCTCGGCCCGTCCCCGCGGGACGACAACGAGGCCGGTCTCGTCGGCGACGACGACATCACCCTGTTTGACCGTGAGCCCGGCGACGGTCACCGGCTCGCCGGTGGAGCACTGCTGCAACCTGCCTCGCGCCGTGGTCGGGATCGACCCCCGCGAGAACACCGGGAAACCGAGCTCGCGAGCCTCCGCCACGTCCCGGCACACGCCGTCGGCGACGACGCCACGCACCCCGCGACGGGCCGCGCCCAGGCTCAGGATGCCGCCCCAGCACGACACGTCGGTGCGGCCCTGGTTGTCGACGACGATGACGCTCTGGTCGTCCGCGGTCTCGACGGCCGTGGTGGCGATGTGGGCTTCAGCCGGGCCCTGGGTGCGCGGTTCAAGCCCCACTGTGACGGCGAAGCCGACAACGGCCGCGGGGCCCCACACCGGACGGATGCCGCCGACTCCGGAGGCAAGCCCGAGCCGGTCGAGCGCGTCGCTGACCGCAGCCGAGTCGAGCGCTGCGAAGCGGTCCAAGACAGACGTGTTGCTCATGGCTTCCACTACAACAGCACGCATATATATTTGGAAGGTCTGATTTCCTCTCTTAGTAAGAGGCTGTGCGAATCATGGTGGAGATCCGGCAGGCCCGGTATTTCGTCGCGGTCGCCGAAGAACTTCACTTCGGCCGTGCGGCGCAGCGGCTGCGGATGTCCCAGCCGCCGCTGTCCCAGGCGATCAAACAGCTGGAACAGCGGCTCGGCTGTGAACTGCTGCACCGCACGCAGCGGTCGGTGGCCCTCAGCCCCGCCGGTACCGTGTTCCTGGACCACTGCCGCGCCCTGATCCGGTACGCCGAGGAAGCCGAGGCCGCCGCCCGGCAGGCCGCCACCGGGCGCGGTGGACGGCTGAGCCTGGGCGCCGTCGCCTCGGCCTTCTCCTGGCCCCTGCCGCTCGTACTGGAGCAATTCCACGAGGCCCTGCCGGACGTCGAGATCCGCACCCAGGAGATCGACACACACGAGGCAGCAGCGGGGCTCCTCGACCGCTCGCTCGACTGGGCGATCGTGCGCCAGACCGCCCCAGCGCGCGGCACCACGGCGACCACGCTCTTCGCCGACCGGTTCGTTGCGGCTCTGCCCCTGCACCACCCCGCCGCAGACACCACCGGCCCACTGGATCTGGCGGACCTCGCCAGCAGCCCGTGGGTATGGCTGCACCGCCACATCTCACCCGACTACCACGACGCCATGGCGACCATGTGCCGGACCGCCGGGTTCAGCCCAGTCCCGGCCCATTGGGCACGGTCGGTGACCACGCAAATCGCCATGGTCGAGTGCGGACTCGGCGTCACCGTCGTGCCCGCCGCCGCGTCCGCACCACGCCCCGCCGTCCGTTTCAGACCACTCCATCACGCAACAGCGACCATCGAACTCACCGCCATGACGAGATCCAACCCCGGTGCACTGCCCGAACGCCTCACCGCCATCGCGACTCAACTGACGACAGCGACCACACCAGGCAATAAACCCGCCTCGATCGTCGAACAGTTACCAGGCCGCTCACCGGGAGATTGACACGGGATGGTTCGGATCGCCCGAGGCGGGTAGCCGACGCCGCTGGGGCGGGCGTTCGCCGAGTACGGCCGAATCGACAAGACCCTGCACCTGCTGTCGGTGCTGGACCCGATCGACAACACCTACCGCCGCACCCTGGGTCGTCAGCTCAGCGTTCAGGAGTCGCGGCAACGGCTCGCCCGCAGGATCTGCCACGGCGGCGGCGGGAAGATCCGCCAGGCCTGCCGGGAAGGCCAGGAGGACCAGCTCGCCGCACTCGGCCTGGTCGTCAACGCCGTGGTGCTGTGGAACTCCACGTACCCGTCGGCGATCATCGACCACCTGCGCGCGGCGGGCTGGACCTCCAGTGAGGGCGTCGGGGTGACCGACGAGAACGTGGCCCGCCTGTCCCCGCTCGGCCACGTCCACCTCAACTGCCTGGGCCGCTACGCCATCACCCCGTCGACCCCCAGCCAGGGACTCCGGCCGCTGCGCTCACCCGCCGACGGTCACGACGACGAAGCGGAGATGGACTGACCGGCCCCGACCAGCAGCGGACGCCGCAGCGCGGAGAAGGGCGCTGCCGTTGCGCTGAAATCTTCGAGAGCCTGCGCCACATCAGGTGGCAGACTGATTGACCAGCTTGATCTCGATGGCCAGCACGCCGAGCGCTTCCTTCCCCGGGCCGTAGATGCGGCCGATGTTGGCGAGCTACTGGTCGCGGGGGCCTGCTGGGTTTCAGCCTGTCAGCTCCTTCGGTATCCACCTTCCGGTATCCGGCAGCTCCTCGGACTGGCGAGCCGGGCGCCGCGCCTGACGCGGCACCGGATTCCGGTCGCCGACGCAACACCCATCAGCAACGGCCAGTTCCTCGGCCGGTCTTGTCGACGTGCGGCCCGCGTGGGGCGCTGGTGACCTGGTGGTCGGCAACACTGAGCGGGCCACAGGCACGACAGTGCGGCGGTCATTCCCGGAACCACCTGGCTGTCGGTTCGCTCACAACCGGCGCGTACCAGAAGATCTTCGAAAGAAATCCGGGCGGCGGTGTCGGATCGGGGTGGTGGTGTTCGTGGCATGGGTGAGAGGCCGCCCACGAGGGGCCGCCCAAGGAGAAGGGAACCGCGATCATGAAACTGACGACTATCACGCACGTCACTGTCGATGGTGTGATGCAGGGACTCGGCGGGTCGGACGAGGACCGCACGGGCGGATTCGAGCGGGGCGGCTGGGCCTTGCCGCTGTTCGACGACGAGGTCCAGACGTTCCTCGGCCAGGCCTTCCAGCGCGCCGACGCGTTCCTGTTCGGCCGGCGGACCTTCGAGATCTTCGAACGCTCGTGGGGAACCGGCTCCTGGGGGGCAGAGCAGGGCGACAACCCGATCTCAGTGGCAGTGAACACGCGGCCCAAGTACGTGGCATCGACCACGCTCACCGACCCGCAATGGGCGGACTCGACCGTCCTGTCCGGTGACATCGCGGCCGCCATCGGCGAGCTGAAGACCAAGCTGTCCGGTGAGGTGCAGGTGCACGGCAGCGGCAACCTGGTCCGCTGGCTGCTGGACAACCAGCTGGTCGACGAGGTCACCCTGCTCACCTATCCCGTGGTCGTCGGCCAGGGCACACGGCTGTTCCCCGCCACCGGCCCGGACACAGCACTGGACCTGGTCGACTCGCGAGCCACCTCGAATGGCGTGACGATCCAGGTCTACCGGCCCAGCGGGCGCCCGCAGTACGCGACCGCCACCACGACCTAAGTGGCGCAGTCAGCGAGAGTCAATCGTGGATGGGTGCGGGTTGCAGCGTGGACAGCTGGGGCCTGGTAGCCGGGCCCATCGCCGCGAGCGCCGTCCCTGCTCCGTTAGTCGAGGGCAGGGACGGCGTTCTTCACATCCAGGGGTCCAGGCTGCGGGAGAGACGCCGCCCACCAGGGACGCCCAACCCCCAGGAGATGATCCATACGATGCAATACCTGGTATCCGTGATCGACGACAAGACCGGCTCCGCCACCCCGGCCGAGATGGCGGCCATCAACGCCTACAACGACCGGCTTCAGGCCGAGGGCCACTGGGTCTTCGCCGGCGGCCTCGCCTCGCCCGAGGCGGCCACCGTCATCGACAACCGCGATGGCGAGGCGATGTTCACCGACGGGCCCTTCCTGGAGTCCAAGGAGTACATGGCCGGCTTCTGGATCATCGAGGCCCCCGACCTCGACGCGGCGCTCAAGCTCGCCGCCGACGGGTCCAAGCGCTGCAACCGGAAAGTCGAGGTGCGGCCGTTCCTGGGCGAATGAGCGGGGTCGACGTCCGGGAGGCGATCACCCGGGCCCACCAGGAGGAGTGGGCGCGGGTGGTCACCGCCCTGACCAGGCGTTTCGGTGACCTCGACATCGCCGAGGAGGCGGCCGCCGAGGCGTTCGCGACCGCCGTAGAGCGGTGGACGGCCGACGGCGTGCCGCCCAATCCCAGCGGCTGGCTGACCACCACCGCCAACCGCAAGGCCATCGACCGGATCCGGCGCGAGAACAAGCGCGACGACAAACACCAGGAGGCTCGGATGGTGTACGACGACGACCTACCCGAGCCCGTCGGCGCCATCGACGACGACCGGCGCCGGCTGATCTTCACCTGCTGTCACCCGGCGCTGGCGACGCAGACCCGGGTGGCGCTGACGCTGCGCATGGTCGGCGGTCTGACCGTGCCCGAGATCGCCCGCGCCTTCCTGGTGGCCGAGAGTGCCATAGGGCAGCGGATCACCGCGCGAAGGCCAAGATCAAGGCGGCGTGCATCCCCTAACGGGTGCCCTCCGCCGAGGATCTCCTGCGGCGCGTCTCCGGGGTGCTCGCCCGCGTGAGGTGGACGACAAGCTGGTGCCGCCCGCGTGGCGTAAGGCGGTGTATGCCAGCCCTGACCTGCCTCAGGGTGCCGTCGATCGCGACGCTTACGTGGTGTGCGTGCTGGAGCAGTTACACCGGGCCGTGAACCGGCGCGATGTGTTCGCCTCGCCCTCCCACCGCTGGTCCGACCCACGCGCGCGGCTGTTGGACGGCGCCGAGTGGGAAGCCGTGCGCGAGGGCGTCCTGGCGGGCCTGAGCCTGGACATGCCGGTCAAGGAGCACCTGGCGGAGCTGGTGCGGGGCCTGGACGCAGGCTGGAAACTACTGGCCGAACGCCTTGCGGAGGCGGGGCCGGCCGCGAAGTTCAGCATCGAGACGACCGACAGCGGCCGAGTGAAGCTGAACGTCGCGGGTCTTGGTGCGCTCGGGAGCCGCAAACCCTGGGCTGGCTGCGCGGCCGGATCGAGAGAATGCTCTGTTGCGGGTGGCCGGCTCCCTGGTCCCCAAACAGGTCCGCGCCTACGACCTGCTGCGCATGTTCGGCCGCGAGGGCCGCCCGAACCCACTGGGGCAGGCATTCGCCGAGTACGGGCAAATCGCCAAGACCGAGCACCTGCTGCGGGTGGTCGACCCGGTCGACGACACCTACCGCCGGCAGATGAACCGGCAGCTCACCGGCCAGGAGTCCCGCCACGAACTCGCCCGCGACGTGTGCCACGGCAAGCGCGGCACCATCCACCAGGCCTACCGCGACGGGATGGAGGACCAGCTCGGCGCGCTCGGCCTCGTGCTGAACGCCGTGGTGCTGTGGACGACGCGGTACATCGACGCCGCCGTCGCCCAGCTCCGCGCCGCCGGCCATGAGATCCGGGGCGAGGACGTCGCCCGGCTCTCCGAGCTCAAGCACCGCAACCTCAACGTGCTCGGCTGCTACAGCTTCACCGCCTCCCAACCCGACCGGAGGCGGCCTGCGGCCCCTACGCGACCCGGACGCGCCCGAACTGGACGAGGACGAGATCGGCGCCGAGTAAACCCCGGGCACCGGACCTGTCGGCAAATGGCCCTAAACCCGACACCTTCACGGCGCCGACCGGAGCGGTGTCGACGGAAGGGGAGCGTGTCGACCAACGGCAAAGCCCTCGGTCCGGTCGTCCAGCACTTGGCAGGACGCATTGGTATGGATGCCGATCAGGCCACGGCAGAGCCGTGAACAGCGCCGACGCCGTGGCCGTGTCACCCGGGGTTTCGGTGGCAGTGACGAAATCTCGGTCGGATAAGGCTGCTACCTGCTGCTGTGTGCGTTCTCGGCCGGGTGTTGATCACTGCCGCCACTCCTTCGACGTACTCACTCATCACGTGCGACCTCACGTCGCGCCGGCGGTGGCGGGCCTAGTCGAGCTTCAAGATCATCCGATGCGGATTTCGGGCAGTCTGGACTGTCATGCCGTCGTGTCCGTCGCAGGAGCGGATTCCGTCTCCCGGCTGAGTCCCGAGACGGGTGATCGACGCTGCGGCGATTCCTTTTTCGGCCATGGCGCGTCTGTATTTCCGTACGGACGTTGGTCGATCGGAGAGGGGTGCCGGAGTGTCGAACGGTCAGGCGGATGTGGTGAAGGCGCATTTCGAGGCGTTGGGGCGGGAGATATCGCCGGGGATGTCGTTGGCGCACTGGCGGGATGTCGTGGAGCACTACGGCGACGTGACGGGTGAGCCGGGCGGGGTGGACTACCTGGAGGTCGAGGCGGCTGGGGTACCGGCGCTGTGGGTGGTCCCGAAGGGCTGTGCGCAGGATCGGGTGGTGCTGTGTCTGCATGGGGGCGGCTTCGCGACATGCTCGATCTACACGCACCGCAAGATGTTCGCTCACCTGGCCAAGGAGATGGGTGTGAGGGCGTTGATCCCGGGATTTCGTCGTTCCCCGGAGCATCCGCATCCGGCGCAGGTCGACGACGCGGTCGTGGTGTACCGGTGGCTGCTGGAGGAGGGGTTGGCGGCTGACCGGATCGCGTTCGCGGGAGACTCGGCGGGCGGCGGTCTCGCGGTGACGGCGATGCTGCTTGCCCGCGCGCAGGGCCTGCCGTTGCCCGCGGCGTCGATGCCGCTGTCGCCTTGGGTGGACATGGAGGCCGGGGGGGAGTCGATGGTGGCCAACCGGGACAAGGACGCGCTGCTCAACGACGCGCAGATGACGCAGACGCTGATCGGAATGTTCCTGGGTGAGGACGGTGACGTACAAGACCCGTACGCCAACCCGCTGTATGCCGATCTGACCGGGTTGCCGCCGATGTACATCCAGGTTGGCGGGGACGAGACGCTGCTTGACGACGCTCGCCGTCTCGCCGAACATGCCCGCAAAGCGGGCGTTGAGGCGCGTCTGGATGTGTTCGAGGGGCAGCAGCACACATTCCAGCTCGGCGCCGGCCGGGCGTCCCAGGCGGATGAGGCGATCCGGCGGCTGGCCGGATGGGCGAGGCCCAAGTTGGGACTTCAGGATGATGCCACCGCCGCGTCCGGGGGGTGATCTCGGTCTGAGCGATCCGTTGCGGTGGCAAAGGAGCGAGATGACGCCTACGAAGCTCGGGAAGAGTGTGCCCGGGGAGTTCGCTGAGCGAGCCGAGCCGTTCCGCGGGGAGCTGATAGCGCATTGCTATCGGATGCTGGGCTCGGTGGATGAGGCCGAGGACGCGGTGCAGGAGACGTACCTGAACGCCTGGCGGGCGCACCAGAGCTTCGAAGGCCGCTCATCGTTGCGCACCTGGTTGTACCGGATCGCGACCAACGTGTGCCTGTCGGCGCTGCGGGGGCCCGACCGGCGGGTGCTGCCGTCCGGGCTGGGCCCGCCTGGTCAGGATCCGCACGCGCCGGTGTGGGCGGCCGGGGCAGACGTGCGGTGGCTGCAGCCGATCCCGGACGCGCTGGTGACGTCTGAGGATCCGGCTGCGGCCGCCGTCGCACGGGAGAGCCTGCGCCTGGCGCTGGTCGCGTGCTTGCAGCATCTGGCGCCGCGGCAACGCGCTGTGTTTCTCCTGCGTGAGGTGTTGGGGTTTTCGGCGCCGGAGGTGGCGCAGATGCTCGGGGCCACCACGGCGGCGGTGAAAAGCGCCCTGCAACGCGCTCGCGCTCGCCTCGACGAAGCCTCCCCGGCCGTCGAGCGAGCCGTTTCCCCCGATGTCGAGCAGCGCGCGTTGCTGGAGGCCTACATCGCGGCGTTCGAAAACGCGGACGGCGCGGCGTTCGAACGGCTGCTGCGCGCCGATGCCGCGTTGGAGTTCCCACCGGCGGCCACCTGGTTCTCGGGTCGCCAATACTGCGTCCCCTTCCTCAGGCAAGCCGTCGGCGCGACCGGTGACTGGCGCATGATCGCCACCGCGGCGAATGGCCAGCCCGCCGCGGCCTCATACCACCTTGGCGGCGATGGCGCCTACCACGCGTATGGAGTCGCCGTGCTCACCGTCACCGCGGTCGGCATCGCCCGCATCACGGCGTTCGGTGCCCCAGACCTGGTCACGAGGTTCGCGTTGCCGCCCACCCTTTCCGCGCATGCTGGAGGACGATCATGAGGAAATTGCACGCTGCGACGTTGGTCACCTTGGACGGCGTGATGCAAGACCCAGGCGGATTCGGCGAATCCGACTTCGGCGGGTGGGCCGGCCCGCACTTTACGGAGGAAGCCGTACGCGACGCCGTAGACCAGTTGGCCGCGGCCGACACCTTCCTGTGCGGACGGGTGACCTACGAGTTGTTGTCCAGAGCGTGGTCCGGCAACACCGGTGAGTATCTGGGCGTGATCAACAAGATGCCGAAGCTGGTCGCCTCCACCACCCTGCGCGAACCGCTGGAGTGGAACGCCACCCTCATCAAGGGCGACGTCGCCGAGAACCTCACCGCACTCAAGCGGCGCCCCGGCAAAGACATCGTCATGTACGGCAGCGCCACGTTGATGCGCACCCTGATGCGTCACAACTTGGTCGACACCTTTAAGATCTCCGTCTTCCCCATGGTTCTCGGCCAGGGCACACGCCTGTTCCCCGAAGGCTTCACCGCAACGACCCTCCAACTCGCTGATGTGAAAACACTGCGCTCCGGGGTCACCATCCTCACCTACCAGCACCAGCAGGCCCCCCAAGCCGCAGCCTGAGGAGCACCTCGGAGGACCGTCTCGCACGCCCAACGCTCACGGCAGAAGCCGGTCCCGCCTGTAGCCCCGCCCGGCAGCGCAATGAGGCCCCACGCTGTGACATAACCGCAGGTCACGGCTATATCCGACCGAAGTTTCGTCAGCGCTACCGGGACCCGTCGTAGTCACGGGGCTACTGATGGCGCAGGAACCCCATCCCCGTGCTGCCGCCGCATGACGCCCCACTGACACCTAGTGACGAACTCGCAGGACAGAACCTTGCAGAACCGCACGTCCAGAGAGACGCGGGGGAGGGAACACCAGGATAAGCGTCCTTATCCCGGAGCCTCGGCTGACAGATTATTCCGCGTTTCGCGACGCGCGATAAGCGATACGCGTGCCTGAGCGCGAAAAGATCGCTAGGGTTGCGCGGGTGAGCAGCGAAATAACCAGCCAGGAGACCGACGACCAGGCCGGTGCGCAAATCCCGGCGCAGGTTCCGCGCACCCCAGGGACCACAGACGCCGCAGGCACCGCCGACGGCCTCGACAGCGGCAGCGTGGTCGCGGCGGCCGGCGCCGGTGTCGAGGACACCGCTGGCGGACAGGACCCGGCTGGCGGACAGGACGCTGCCGGGGGAGAGGGCGCCGGCGATGGTCCCGGCCGCGGCACGTGCGCGCTGGCCGGGTGCGAGCTGGAGCTGCCGCCGGCGCGGCGCGGGCGGCCGGCCAAGTACTGCAGCAAGGCGCACGCCGACCAGGCCAGCCGCGACCGGCGCGCCGCCGACGCCGCCGCCGTCGAGGAGCCGCTGGCCCGCGCCGAGGCGCTCGCCCGCACCGTCCCGGCCGCGATCGCCGACCTGGCCGCGCAGCTGACGGCGTTGCAGGACGAGCTCACCGCCGCCCAGCAGGGCGCGCTCGCCCGCGTCAACCGGGCTGAGGCCGAGACCGCCGCCGCCCGCCAGGCCGCCGCCGACGCCGACGCTCGCGCCGAGGCCGCCGAACTCGCCCAGCGCCGCGCCGACCAGGCCGCCGCCGACGCCGCCACCGCGCAGCGGGCCGCCGAGGCCGCCGCCGCCCGCGACGCCGCAGCCGCCGCGCAGACCCGCGCCGACGCCGCCGCGAGCGTGGATGCCTACCGGCAACTGCGCGATGCGGCCCAGCAGGCCCAGGCCGACGCCGAGACCCTCCGCGACAGCAAGATCGCCGAACTGCGCGAGCTGCGCCACGCCCACGAGGCCGACCAGGCCCGCTTCCGCGCGGCCCAGCAGACCCACGCCGAGCAACTCGAGCTGCTCGGCGCCGAGCACACCCGCACCCAGCAGGCGCTGGCCGCCGCCCGCGAGGCCCTGGCCACCGCGCAGGGGGAGATCCGCACCCAGCAGGCCCGCGCCCAGGCCGCCGAAGCCGCCCTGGACACCGCCCGGCACGCCAGCGAGCAGGCCAAGGCCGACAGCGACCGGCGCATCGCCGACCTCACCACCCAACTGCAGGCCGCCCAGACCGCCGGCGAGGACGCGCGCCGTCTGGCCGCCGACCGGCAGGCCGAGCTGGCGGCTATCCGGGCGCTGCAGGACAGCCTGCGCACCGAACTGGCCGCCGCCCGCGCGGAGACCGATGCGCAACGCGAACGGGCCGCCCGCGCCGAGGCCGAACACAGCGGCAGTCGCCCCACCAGCGGCGGGTAGCAAGAGAGGCCAACGCGCCACGGGGCCCGCCGGTGGGCGACGGTGGAGCAGGACCTGTCCACACCCTGCGGCGCGGAACGGCTGTCACCAGTCGGACTGCTGTCACCCAGTACACGCGATTGAGTTAGCCCAGCTCAGCGTCCCCCTACTGATCGGTGGGGAGAGTGTGCGGTGCCATCCAGGAGCGGAACCTCACGGGATGTCTCGCTTTTGCCGGACCGGACGCCGCCCTTTCCCTTACGCGCGGACAGGGGGACGTCGGTGTCGTCCAGGGCGCGGGGGCGAGTCTTTGGGGCGTCGTCGCGGCGCACCACCACGTACGCGGGTGGGCAGTTATCCACTCAGCGCTGGATGAACCAAGTGACGGCCGCGGCCCCCATCACGGCTCCCGCGTAGAGGAGGGCAATGGCCCCATGATTGTTGGATTTCGGTGATTGCTGCCGGGGCCCGTGGTCGCATCAGTGACTGGTGGTGTTTTCATGAACGCGCGAGGCTGGGCTGGCCGACCGTGACGATTCGGTGCTCCTGATCAGCCACAGGCCCGTGAACACGGCTGTGGCCAAGGTGACGACGCCGGCCACGACGAAGGCGCTGTTGAGTCCCTCCTCGAAGGTGGCGCCGCCGGACTCCCGGGTGCGGACGACGGCTCCGAGCACCGCCACGCCGAGGACCGCGCCGATCTGCCGGGTGGTGCTGCTGACGCCCGACGCCAGGCCGCCCTCCTGCGGGCTGACCGACTGGATGGCGGCGCCGGTCAGCGGGGACATGGTCAGGGCGAAACCGATACCGACGACGGCCAGCCGCCACCACACGTTGGTGTAGCCGGTGTCGGCGTGCACGAAGCCCAGGGCCAGCAGTCCCAGCCCGGCCAGCGACAGGCCGATGGTGACCATGATCCGGAAGCCGTACCGGGCGGCGAACCGGCCCGCGAACGGGCTGACGATGACCATCGCGAGCGCGGCGGGCAGGGTCTGCACCCCGGCTCGCAGGATCGAGCTGCCCTGGACGTAGACGAAGAACTGGGAGAAGAAGAACGACGAGCCCATGAGCGCGAAACCGACCACGGTCATCGCCGTGTTGGAGACCGTGAACAGCCGTTGCCGGAAGAGCCGCAAGGGCAGCATCGGTGCCGGCACGCGCCCTTCGACGACCACGAAGACGGCGAGGATCACGGACGCGGCGGCGAGGCTGCTCAGGATCACAGGCGAGGTCCAGCCACGGGAGCCGCCCTCGATCAGCCCGTAGGTGAGCGCCCCCACGCCCAGGACGGACAGGACCGTTCCCGGGACGTCGATCGCCGGGGCGCTCGGGTTGCGGGACTCGTCCAGCGCGCGCAGGCCGGCGACCAGCAGGACCGCGCCGACGGGCACGTTGACGAGGAAGATGGCGGGCCAGCCGAAGGCCTCCACCAGGACGCCACCGGCCACTGGTCCGGCGGCCAGGCCGATTCCGCTGAATCCGGCCCACAGCCCGATCGCCCTGACCCGCTCCTGCGGAACCGGATACGCGGCGGCGAGCAGGGTCAGCGAGGCGGGGCTCAGCGCCGCTGCCCCGATGCCCTGCAGCACCCGTCCGACGATCAGCCAGCCGATCGAGGGCGCGGCGGAGCACAGGACGGACGCGGCGGTGAACACCACGACGCCGGCCAGGAACATCCTCTTGCGGCCGAAGCGGTCGGCGAAGACGCCGCCGGACAGCAACAGCATGGCGACCAGCAGCACGTAGGCGTCGACGATCCATTGCAGCCCGGTCAACTGGGTGTGCAGCCGCTCCTGCATGTCGGGCAGCGCCGCGCCGACGATCGTGTTGTCGAGCAACACCATGAACTGCCCCAGGCAGGTCACCGTGAGCAGCGCCACCCGGTTCGGCGCGGTCACCGGCGGTGCAGACGTCATCATTCCCCCTAAAGCAGTTGGTTGCTGCTTTAGGAACCTAGCCAGTGAGGCCCGTAAACGCAACTGCGAGCTGCACTAAGGTGGGGGCATGGAGGAGAGAGCGACGGTGCGGCGGCCCGGCGGGCGCAGCGCCCGTGTCCGGGCGGCGGTGCACCAGGCCGTCACGGACCTGGTCGGCGAGCGCGGCTACGGCGAATTCACGGTCGGTGACGTCGCGGCCCGCGCGGGCGTGGCCGATACCAGCGTCTACCGCCGGTGGGGCACCCTGGAGGCCCTGCTCACCGACGTGGCGCTCACCCGCCTGAACGCGCAGTCGCCGATGCCCGACACCGGGAGCCTGGCCGGTGACCTGCATGCCTACGCCGCCCAGGTGGCGCGCGAGATCACGGGACCCGACGGCCTGGCGGTGCTGCGCCTGACCGTCGCCCTGTCGAACAGGGGCGAACGGGGCCTGCGGGCGCGTGACGACTTTCTCGCCGAACGCACCCGGTTCGTGCAGGCCATGCTCGACCGCGCCGGCGAACGCGGTGAGCGTCCACCCGACGCGCTGGGCGTGCTCGACCACATCATGGCCCCGATGTACATCCGCGTCCTGTTCGGCGCGGGCCCGCTCACCCCGGACTACATCGCCGGGCTGGTCGACCGGCTACTGAGGCAGACATGACCGCCGCCCTCGACAGAACGCGGATCAGCCGGGCGAGGAGCGCGATCCGCGTCCAACACGCTGGTGTGCATGTCCGCGCCGGTAGCTGGCCGGTCGGAGGCCGAACTCACGCTTGAACGCCTTGGTGAAGGCGAACTCGGAGGTGTAGCCGACCTGTTCGGCCACGGCCCGGAGCGGGGTGTGTGCGACTCGCAGAGCATGCGGCCCGCGCCGGTCATCCGCCACGAGGTCAGGTAGGCCATCGGCGGCTGCCCCACCAGGGTGGTGAAGCGCTGGGCGAATACCAACCGGGACAGACCGCCGCCAGTTGCTCGACCGTCCAGGGATGTGCGAGACGGGCGTGCATGGCGTGCAGGGCCTGGCCGACCGCCGGGTCTGCGAGCGCTCCCGCCCACCCGGACGGGGCCGGGTCGCTGCGCTCGTCCAGCCAAGCCCGCAGGATGTAGAGGAGCATCGCGTCGACCAGCGGGAACACGATGCCGTCGCTGCCCGGACGTCGCAGGTCGAGCTCGGTGGCGAGCAGACTGACCAGATGCCCCAGCACGGCCCGCTTGGCCAGCCGGACGGGCAGGTGGACGAGTCCGGGCAGAGTTCCCGCATCAGCGGATGCGACCGCGTCCGATCGAGCTGGTAGGCGCTGCGGAGCGGGATCGCCTCCGCGCCCGGCCCGTCCACGTGCACCCGGCCGATCGGCGACGATGGGTCCTGGCGTTCCGGAGCCAAGTCAATCAGTGGTGTCGGTCAGACCGTGCTCGCTCCCCTCACGGAGGAAGACGACGCCCCCCGGCCCCAGCCCGACCGGGTCGCCGGCTTCAGCGGGCAGCAGCCAGCACGTGCTGGAGCGGTTCTGGCGCGGGCTGAAGCGCCGCGAGATCTACGCCGATGCCTCCAGCAAGTGACGCACCCCGCAAGCTGAGCTGCTGGTGGGTGCCCAGTGGGCGGCGATCCGGCCCGACGCGCTCACGGCGCTCAGCCTCCCCGCGAACCCGGATGCGCTGCTCGGCGAGCACTCGCGCTCCTTGGAGGCTGCTCTGGAGGAGGTCGGCGGGCGCCTGGCCGCCAACACCGACGTGCGGGTGGACGAGGCGGGGAAGATCCCGCAGGCGACCGAGGACCGCATGGTGTCGCTGGGGAGGTGTGGAACAAGATCGAGCGGGTGGTACCGCGCGAGAAACTGTTGGCATCGGCGGCCGGGTCGTGCCCGGTATGCAACGGGACTCGCTGTTCATCCTGGACACCATCCACACCATCGACGGCGGCCCGCGCCCCGAGACCGTGGTGACCGACACCGCCTCCTACTCCGACGTCCTCATCCGCTGCCTCATCGTCCCGGCCGCGAGGCAACTTCTCGGAGCGCGCGCCTGGTGGATGCCCGATCGCCTCGCCCGGCTCCTGCCCACCGTGGCGATCGAACGCCCCGAGCACCAGGAATCCGCTGAACCGTGCTGGCGTCCTCAGGGTCGGCCTGGTCCCGCTGCGTGGTAACAGCGTAGGAAAGCTGCATGTAGACCCGCCGAATCGGGCCCACCGATCTTCGGTGCCGGCCGTGCTTGCGGCGCAGGCTTAAGACGGTGGTGGCAGGCGGTCGGCTCACGCGGCAGCGTCGTTCGGTCTTCTGCCGCGATGGAACAGGGGCTCGGGGGACTGTCAACTGGGCGTTGGGCCGCATACGCTCGCGGTGTGGACAGGCGCATCTTCGGGCTTGAGAACGAGTACGGCGTCACCTGCACCTTTCGTGGGCAGCGGCGGTTGTCACCCGATGAGGTGGCGCGCTATCTGTTTCGTCGTGTGGTGTCGTGGGGTCGTAGCAGCAATGTGTTCCTGCGCAACGGTGCGCGGCTGTATCTGGATGTGGGCAGTCATCCCGAGTACGCCACGCCGGAGTGCGACTCCGTCATCGATCTGGTGACGCACGACAAGGCCGGTGAGCGGATCCTGGAGGGTCTCCTGGTGGACGCCGAGCGGCGTCTGCGGGAGGAGGGCATCGCCGGGGACATCTATCTGTTCAAGAACAACACTGACTCAGCCGGTAACTCCTACGGGTGCCACGAGAACTATTGCGTTGGACGCCAGGGCGAGTTCGGCCGCTTGGCGGACGCTTTGATCCCGTACCTGGTGACGCGGCAGATCATCTGTGGTGCGGGCAAGGTGCTGCAGACGCCCCGTGGGGCGGTGTACTGCGTGTCGCAACGTGCGGAGCACATCTGGGAGGGCGTGTCGTCGGCGACGACGCGTTCGCGTCCGATCATCAACACCCGCGACGAGCCGCACGGCGATGCCGAGCGGTTCCGCCGGTTGCATGTGATCGTCGGTGACTCGAACATGAGTGAGACGACGATGCTGTTGAAGGTCGGGGCGACCGATCTGGTGTTGCGGATGATCGAGGCCGGGGTCGTGATGCGTGATCTGACGCTGGAGAACCCGATCCGGGCGATCCGCGAGGTCAGTCATGACATGACGGGTCGTCGCAAGGTGCGTCTTGCCAACGGCCGTGAGGCCAGTTCGTTGGAGATCCAGAAGGAGTACTTCGGCAAGGCCAAGGACTTCGTTGACCGTCGCGGTGGCGACGCGGTGACGATGCGCGTCCTGGACCTGTGGGAGCGGACCCTGCGAGCGGTCGAGACCGGCGACCTCGACCTGGTGGGCCGGGAGATCGACTGGGTGATCAAGTACCAGCTGATCGAGCGGTACCGCCGCAAGTATGATCTGCCGCTGTCGTCTCCGCGCGTGGCTCAGCTCGACCTGACCTATCACGACGTGCACCGTGACCGCGGGCTGTACTACCTGTTGCAGAAGCGCGGTTCGGTGGAGCGGGTGGCGAACGATCTGGAGATCTTCGAGGCCAAGTCGGTGCCGCCGCAGACCACCCGGGCCCGGCTGCGCGGCGAGTTCATCCGCAAGGCGCAGGAGAAGCGCCGCGACTTCACCGTCGACTGGGTGCATCTGAAGCTGAACGATCAGGCGCAGCGCACGGTGCTGTGCAAGGACCCGTTCCGCTCGGTGGACGAGCGTGTCGACAAGCTCATTGCCGGCATGTGACGCACTGCGCGGGTCTCGGCGGCCTCGCATTGATCGTTCGCGCTGGACTCAGAAGCGGATGAAGGAACGGGCACGGTATTCGTCGGAGGTCAGGAAGCCGTTCTGGATCTTCTGGAACGCGGTGCCGTTCGACACCCCGCTCACCCAGTAGGCCAGGCCGCCGGAGTCGGGCGCCCGGCTGAGCAGCGAGGCGTACCGCTGGGTGGAGTACTCCTCGGAGAGGAGGAAACTGCGGGCCACGTCGGCGGCGTCCGTGCCGCTGGCGAGCTGGTCGACCCAATACTTCTGCCCGCCTGGGTCGGGGTCGCGTCCGAGAAGCTTCTTGTAGAGCGACTCGACGAACCCCGTCGGGCGGGACGTTGGTGTTCTTGTACTCCGTGCTGTCGAGGAAGCCGGTGAGGACGTCGTGCCGAGGCGGCCCCGCTGTCAGGCGGCCGACCCAGGTCATCACTGCGGTAGGCCAGTTCCAACGCGACCTGTAGAACGAGCTGACCGATGAGGGGATCGTCGCGGCCTGACCCCGCTGTTCCACACCAACCTGCCCCTATGGGGTGATCCAGTTGCGCACGGATCGACGCTTGGACCTGACAGTGCTCTCACCAACCAGCTCATGGGCTCAGCCTCTTAGCCAGGTCAGTGCCCTCCTGGCATGATTCCCCCGTGAACTCCGCGCCGAAGCTGACGGTAGAGAGCTACGAACGGCTGGTCGCCGGCCTACGTGGAGGGACGGTTCTCACCGTCGACTATTTCGTTCTCATGACCGGCGACGAAGGCATCACGCCTGACGAATGGGACTACGGCACCTGGCACGAACCCACCATGGGCATCGAACTGACCATGGATCCGGGCGTCACCTACTCGGCAACCTGGAACCACACGTTCGGCCTCTACGGCCTTGAGCTCTACCGGGCCCCGATGAGTGACTTCCTCCTCAACATCGGCAATCCGGGCGGTTCCGCTCGCATCTCGGCCACAGACCATCCCTTGTGGGCCGGCATCATCGCCACACCGATCGAGTCCTGCCACATCCTGTGGAGCGATCAAGAATACGGCCCTGCGATCCACATCCCCGAGGCCGTCCAATTGCGGACCGCCACCGGTCAGGTCTGGATCGCCGCCGGACGCTCAGCGGGTGATCCATCGAGCGGCCTATTCCATCTGGGCACCGACGACGTCCTCGTCGCCTTCGATACTGAAACCGCTATCCATGCCGGGCTCAAGACCTGATCACACGCCGAATCTCGGCATCGAGACGGGCGAGCGCCTCAAGCCCGCCGACCGGGACGCGGGCAGTCGAGACATCGCCCGCGACCGTCCGCACGGTCGCCCCGACGGACCGCAGCGTCGCGCGCTGGTCCGCGGACAGTTCGCGCGTCGTGCGCATCAGGACGTCGGCCTCGTCCCGGTCCTCCGCCGCCGCGGCGCGGACCGCCCGTTTTGCCTCCGGGCTCAGTTTCCTCAGTCCACGATTTCGGCCGGGCCCTGTCATCGCTCGGCATTCCTGATCACCTCGCGGTGTGGAACGGTCGCTTTCGTGGTCCGGCCACGGTGACAATTCGAATAAGCCTTGAGGGACTCAGTCTTGGCCGACGTGCGTCATCCGGTCGTCGTCGACGCGTTGCTGAACCTGCTGGAGAAGAACGCAGAGCAACTCTGCGAGCTGGGACTGCTGGTCGGGTGTGAGGCCGCTGATCAGTTCGGCCTCCCGGTGGAGCACCTGGTCAACGGTCGCCTCGACCACCTCGTGCCCGGAGGTGGTCAGCGTGACCTGCACAGCGCGGGGACGCCCCTGGGCGGGGTGGCGCTTGACCAGGCCCTCGCGTTCGGCGCGGGCGACGCGCTGCGAGATCGCTCCCGCCGTCACCAGGGAGCGCTGGCTGAGCTCCCGGGTGCTGAGCGTGTACGGGGGGCCGCTTCGACGCAGGACGCTGAGCAGGTCAAGCGTGGCGGCGTCCACCCCGGCGCGAGCGAGGACCGAGCGCCGATCATCACCGAAGAGCTTGGCCAGTTGCCACATCGGCGTGACGATGCGGATCGAGGAGACCGGCGTGCCGGGACGCTCCCGCTCCCAGGCGGCGGCGATCTCGTGGACGAGATGGCCGCCGCCGTCCTCTGGACTGGGGTCTGTTGTCACGTGCCTCTCCTCGGAGTGTATGTTTAGACCTAAATTTAGATCTAAACACTAGTGAGGAGCTCAGCTTATGACACGCACCATCCTGGTCACCGGCGGGGGGACGGGCATCGGCCGCGCCATCGCCCGCCGTTTCGCCGAGCGGCAGGAGTCCGTCATCATCACCGGCCGCCGCCCGGGCCCCCTCAAGGAGCTGGCGGACGAGCTCGGTGTCCGAGCCCTGGTGTGCGACCAC
This sequence comes from Spirillospora sp. CA-294931, assembly GCF_050946795.1. GTDB lineage: Bacteria > Actinomycetota > Actinomycetes > Streptosporangiales > Streptosporangiaceae > Spirillospora. The sequence goes on along the minus strand of NZ_CP192006.1, from coordinate 4,697,509 downwards.
ACCGACCCCGAGGCACTCACGGGAGTGCTGGACGAGTTGCCCGACAGCATCGAGGTGCTGGTCAACAACGCCGGCGGGAACACCGACTTCGACGCCGACGGCAGGTCGGACCTGGCCGCGTACGCCCGGGACTTCCGCGCCAACCTCGACGCGAACCTGGTCAGTGCCGCACTGACGACCAAGGCACTGGACGCGCGCCTCGCCGCGGGCGGTGCGGTGGTCCACATCGGATCGATCGCCGCCGATCAGGGTGCCGGTTCCTATGGGGCGGCCAAGGCCGGGCTCGCCGCCTGGAACCTGGATCTGGCGGGCGAACTGGGCGCACGCGGCATCACCGCCAACGTCGTCTCGCCCGGCTACGTCGCGGACACAGAGTTCTTCCGGGACCGGCTGCCGGACGAAAGGCGCGCGGACCTGGTCTCCTCGACCGCGACGGGCCGCGCCGGCTCACCGGACGACATCTCCGAGGCGGTCTTCTTCCTCGCGTCACCGGCGGCACGCCACATCACCGGGCAGGTGCTGAACGTGAACGGAGGTGCGCACAGAACCCGCTGAACCCTCGGGGTCTCGAACAGCGCCCACCTGGCTCAGCCCGACCACCCGGCGGGCGCTGTTCCTCAACCGCCGCGATTGCGCTGGCCAGGGTGGCGTCCCCGCGGTGTCAGCCGGTCAGCCGCTGGCTCAGCCAGCCGATCGAGAGCGGGTAGCGGTACTCGATCCCCCCGTGGCCGCCGTCGAACAGTTCGAAGTGGACCCGGTCGTCCGGCACTCCGGCGGCCGAGACCGCCCGCCGGAAGGCCGCCGCTCCTGCGTCGAGGTGGTACTCATCCCGGTCGCCGGCATCGATCCACAGTGCCCGCAGCGAGCCCAGCGCCTCGGCGTACTTCGGCTGCGTGGCCATCACCACCGGATCCCACTCCAGCCACCGCTGCCAGACCTCGGGGACGATCGCCCCGATCTCGTCGAACGGCAGGCGCACGGTGCCGTCCTCGTCGGCCGAGTAGGCCGCGGCGTAGGCGTACACCTCGATGAGTTCGAGGTCGCTGGGCTTGGTGCCGGGGATCCGGCTCCGGAAGTCGGCGAGGTACTTCTCGTACGACCCGTCGTATTCGTTGCGCAACATCCGGAACCGGCGGGGCAGTTCGGCCCGGTAGCCGGTCTCAAAGAGCGCGTCGCCGGCATGGGTGGCCAGTGCGCCGAACACGTCGGGACGCAGCATCGGGGTGATCATCGCGGCGTAACCGCCCGTGGATTTGCCGGCGATCGCCCGGTGGTCGCGGTCGGGGAAGGTCCGGTAGTTCGCGTCCACCCACGGCACGACCTCTTCGCAGAGGTGCGTGTGGTAGCGGCCGGTGGCGGGGGAGTCGAGGTGCTGGCTGCCGCCGAGCGACGTCCAGGCGTCGAAGAAAACGACGATGGCGGGTGGCGCGCCGGAGCGGCTGAACATCGCGTCGATCAGCTCGGGGTAGGCCTGCCGGAACGGGAGGCGGTTGAAGGTCATGCCGAGATGACCGCTGTAGCCGGGCAGCCAGAAGATCGTCGGGTAGCGCCGTCCGGGCTCGTCGTCATAGCCGGGCGGAACGTACACCAGCAGCGGTCGTTCGGACGGGTCGCCGAGCGGGTTGCCGCGTAGCACCGCGCTGTCGATCGTCCGGTGCTCGAACCTGCCGCCGAGCTCGGCTGACCAAGGCAACATCAATATTCTCCGTACGGGGGGATTGATCGAGACGGGCGGGTTTCCGGCCGTAGCGAAGAGCGAGCCGCCGGGCGTCATTCAGGACGCGTGGCGTCCACGCCCAAGGGCCGTTCGAAGATGGTGCGCAGCACGATGGTCGTGCTCGTGCCGACCACCGGCGGGATCGCGCGGACGCGGTCCAGCACCTCCGCGAGCGTGCCCGTGCTGGCCACGCGGACCTTCAGCAAGTAGCAGTCCTCGCCCGCGACCTCGTGCACTTCGAGCACACAGGGTTCGCGGTCGAGCCACTCGTTGACGATCACTTTGGCGGCCTCACCGGACTCGAAGCGCAGCGCGATGAACGCCGCCGTGTCCGCGTCGACGCTCACCGGGTCGAGGTTCGCCCGGTAGCCGGTGATCACCCCGTCGCGTTCGAGTCGCTGCAGGCGGTCTCGCACCGATGGTTCGGACATTCCGACCGTCCGCGCAAGCGCCCGGACGGTCTGCCGGCCGTCCGCCGTCACCTCGCGCAGGATCGTCCGATCGACGTCGTCTATCTCTCGCTTCATGTCGAAAACTTGCCCTTCATGATGGTTCAACCTAATCTATCGAAGATCTGGTGTCTAGTTTCCCTTGTTTAATGAGGCGAGAGAAGCGCTGTGTCTAACTTGAAGTCGACGTCTCGTCCGCTGCTCCCGTGGCTGGCGTTGCTCACCGTATGGATCCTCTGGGGATCCACGTACCTTGGCATCCGGGTGGCGGTCGACACGATTCCGCCGCTGCTGATGGCCGGGTCCCGGTTCCTGATCGCCGGTGTGGCATTGCTGGCGATCGTGGGACCGCGGCACGCTCGCGGTGCCAGTCGTCCGACCGGGCGGCAGCTGCGCTCCGCGGTGATCGTCGCCGCCCTCCTGCTGGTCGGCGGCAACGGGCTGCTCAGCGTCGGCGAGACGAGCGTCGACTCCGGGCTGGCCGCCCTGATCGTGGCGACCGTTCCGGTCTGGATGGTCCTGTTCAACGCGGCGGTGACCAGGACGCCGGTCACGGTCACCATGATGGTGGCGCTCGGCCTCGGGACGGCCGGGGTCGCGGTGCTCGTCGGCGGGCCCGGCGCGCGCGTCGACGCCGGCGGCGCGAGCGTGGTGCTGATCGGGTCGCTCTGCTGGGCGGCGGGTTCGGTCTACGCCCGCGGTGCCCCGTTGCCCCCGCACCCGCTCGTGGCGACGTCGATAGAAATGATCGCCGGCGGGCTGCTGCTGATCGTCGCCGGTGCCGTGACGGGCGAATTCGGCCGCCTCGACCTCGCCGGGATCAGCCAGGCGTCCATCGCGGGGTTCCTGTGGCTGGTCGTCGCCGGCTCCATGATCGCCTTCACCGCCTACGGCTACGCGAACGCGACCCTGCCCAACGACGCCATGGTCACCTACGCCTACGTCAACCCCGTGGTCGCGGTCGTCCTGGGCGGCCTGCTCGGCAACGAGACGCTCAGCTCGAACGTGCTGCTCGGCGGGGCCATCATCATCAGCGCGGTGGTGCTCATCGTCGGCGGCAGGGCCGCGTCGCGGCGCACGGCGCGGCCCAGTGAACGCCCTTCCTCACCAGTCAGCTCATCACGGGTGACCCAGGGCGGGCCCCCGAAGGAATAGGCCAACCGGGGTCGATGCCGGGGGTCAGAACACCATCGTGAGGAGGTCGGCGAACAGTTCCTGCTCGTCGATCTCCAGGCCCCGGTTGGTGAACCAGGTGGCCATGTTGTGGCAGTCGCGCAGCAGGAAGTCCATGCCCTTCGGGTTGCCGATGACGTCGACGACCTGGGGGAGGTCGATCATCACGATCCGGTCGGTCTGGGCGAGGACGTTGTAGGGCGAGAGGTCGCCGTGCGCGAGCCCCGCGCGGGCCAGTTCGCGCATGCCGTCGCGGAGCTGCTCGAAGTACACGCCGAGCAGTTCCCTGGACGGCCGGACCTGGGCGAGCCGGGGCGCGGCGCCGCCCTCGCCGTCGTCGATGAACTCCATCAGCAGCTCGGTGCCGTTCACCTGGACGGGATACGGCACCGGGACGCCGGCCGTCCACAGCCGGTTGAGGGCGTCCCATTCGGCGTAGGCCCACTGACCGGCCGCGACGCTCCGGCCGTGCGAGGTCTTCTTGGCCATCGCCCGGCTGTCGCGGCTGTTGCGGGTGCGGCGGCCTTCGACGTAGGACGAACTGCGGTGGAAGGCCCGGTGTTCCTCGGTGCGGTACCGCTTCGCGGCCAGCAGCGAGGACCTCGCCGGGTTGTCTCCGCTGGCGTCGACGGCCCGTTCGAGCAGGAAGACGTCGGCTTCCTTGCCCGTCTTGAGGATGCCGAGCTCGGTGTCGATCGCGGCCTCTTCCGTCACCACCCACGAGGGGCGTGGTTCCGGGCCGCGACAACCGCGCTCGACGTCCAGCCAGGTGGACCACCGCTGATCCGGGCCCAGCTTCTCCTCGACGGAATGGAATTCGAAGACGAAGGGGTCGGCCGGACGGGAGTCGGGATCAGAGAGTTCGTACTCGGAAGACAACGGGTGTGCTCCTGAACAAAGAGGTGGGACTGATGCGGACATGCCGCAGCACAGTGATGGCCATCCGTCAGCCCTCCTTAGTCCAGGCAGCGCTCTCCGCCGCTCGATCAAGCCAGCTTGGCCCACCCGTCCCGGCCCCGCAACGTATTTAGGAGCCGAGCCCCTGACGACCCGCGTCCCGGAAAGTTCTTCCGCGCCTGGTACAAGCCTGTCCGGGAGATCATGAGCCAAGGCAGATGCCAGACCTGCAAACGGCTGCACGGTGACCTCCATCCCGCGAATGTCGTCGTCTCGGACGGCACGCTCTCGAGCGTGATCGATTTCGGTGACATGTTCGCCGGCGACCCGGCATGGGACCTGGCCGCCGCGTGGGTGCTCCTCCCCGCGGGCACGGCCGCACGGTTCTTCGACGCGTATGCGCTCGCGGACGAGGGGACGATTCGGCGCGCCCGAGGCCTGGCCGCTGTGAAATGCCTTTTCCTCATGCTCATGGGCCAGAACGGAGAACTGGGCCTTCCCGGCGGGAAACCGACATGGGGACCCGTCGGCCGGGAGGCGCTCAAACGTGTTCTGGCGCCCAATCTGAGCTGACCTGCATTCCCGCTTCGCCGATCACCTGGCTCAGGTGGGCTTCTTGCGCTGGTTGGCGTTGAAGCGCGCCTTCTTCTGACGATTCCCGCAGGTGTTCATGTCGCACCATTTGCGGGTGCGGCTCTGGCTGGTGTCGAAGAAGGCGGCTCGGCAGGTCGGCGATGCGCACAAGGCCAATTTTCCGTCTCGTTCGCCCGCGAGGATGCTGATCGCGTCGGCGGCGATCACGCCCAGGGCGTCTTCCACGCAGGAGGACGAGCTGAGTCTCCATCGCCGTTCCCTCTCGGGCGTCAGGATGGCCGCGGCCCGCCCCTGAATGCTGCGGTCGTTGATGACCTGGACGGCAGACGCGGGAAGAGCGTCGTGGATCGCGGCCGCTGTCGCGGCGGCGTGAATGGATTCCCTCAACTCCCGAGCGAGTTCGTGCTGGGTGGCGGTGCAGGAGTCCACGGCGAGGCCGTTCACCGCCAGCCAGTCGACGAGTCGCTGCGGCGTGGGAATGCGCTCCACGGCGTTTCCGTGACGCTCCGTCAGCGTCCCCGTGAAGCTGGTCGCCAGCACGCTACCGAGGCGAAAGTCGGGGAAGCGCATGGAACCACCTTAGCCGGTTGCCCGTCGACCTGGAGGCATGTTAGAACCGTCTTAGCCGGTTCCACGATGAGCGGGAGGTCTTATGCCCACGAGCCGTCTCACCAGCGACGTGCGGGCGTTCGAAGCCCACGCGAGTGACGCCGACCTGGACGATCTGCGCGCGCGACTGGCCGCGGCGCGGCTGCCCGAAGCTGAGACGGTCTGTCGCGCCGGGCCCGACCCTCGCCGATGGGAGCAGGGCGTTCCCCTCGCCGACCTCGTCGACGTCGTGAACTACTGGCGCACCGGGTACGACTGGCGGCCCTTCGAAGCCCGCCTCAACCAGATCGGCCAGTTCCGCACGACCATTGACGGTCTGGGAATCCACTTCCTGCACCGCCGGTCCCCGCGCGCGGATGCCACTCCTCTGATCCTCACGCACGGCTGGCCGGGCAGCATCGCTGAGTTCATCGACGTGGTGGACGAACTGGCGGAACCAAAAGACGCAGGCGCGCCGGCGTTCCACGTCGTGGTCCCGTCGCTGCCGGGCTTCGGCTACAGCGACAAGCCGGCCACCACCGGGTGGGGCATCGAGAAGATCGCGGCCGCATGGGTGGAACTGATGGGAAGGCTCGGCTACAGCGAGTTCGCAGCCCACGGCGGCGACTGGGGAGGTGTGATCACCACGGTCCTCGGCGGCAGGTTCCCGGAGCACGTGCTGGGCATCCACACGACGTTGGCGCAGGCACCTCCCGGGTTGACGACGGACGGACTGACGGCGACCGAGCGCGAATGGACCGAGCAGACCCGCGAGTTCTGGCACCACCGCGCGGCGTACGCGAAGCAGCAGGCGACCCGACCCCAGACCATCGGCTACTCGCTCGTCGACTCACCGGTCGGGCTGCTCGCCTGGATCCTCGACAAGTTCGCCGAGTGGTCGGACACCGAAGACAGCCCGTTCGAGACGATCTCCCGAGACAGGATCCTCGACGACGTCACCCTGTACTGGCTGACGCGGTCCGGCGCTTCGGCGGCCCGCATTTACTACGAAAGCCATCTCTCGCTCGACCCCGAACTTCGGGTCGACGTCCCGTCGGCGATCAGTATGTATCCCCGCGACACCGAGAAGTGCCCGCGCCCCTGGGCACAGGAGCGATACCGAAAGCTCGTCCGATGGGCGACGCCTGAAGCCGGAGGACATTTCCCGTCGCTGGAGGTCCCCGAGCACTGGGTCAAGGATCTGCAAGAAGGCCTCACGGCAGTGCTGGCCGCCCATTGATGAACGCGGCTGTCCAGGGGCCAGGGGCGGCTCCATGGTTTGGAGCCGCCCCTGGGTTGTGGGGTCAGGTGCTTGCTAGTCGCCGGCTAGCACGGTGAAGGTGAATCCGGTGCTGGTCGGGCGGCGTAGCGGAATCTCGCACTTGATCCGGCGCAGGACCTCGTTCCTGCTGAGGCCGAGGCCCTGGGCGACGAGCCGCTCCGGGCGCAGCGGCACCGGATCTTCGAAGACGACGTCCACCTCGACCGGCCACGGTTCGTCGAGCCAGGGCGATGGGGTGTCCAGTTGCCATGCTCCTTCCCAGTTCAGGGTGAAACGGTTGCGCCGGGCGAGCAGCGGGTCCAGCAGCCTGGACGCCACCAGCTCGGGATCGTTGGTGTGGTAGCCGTCGAGCACGGCCGGGTCGATGGACCTGACCGGGGCTCGCTCGTGCACGGTGAGTTTGGCCGTGCGGTCGCAGGACACGCAGCGGACCAGCAGCCACACGTCCAGCAGCCTGCCGTTGGCGTTGACGCGGAACCTGCCCTCGTCGGTGCTTGCCGATTCGGACCGGCAGGTCACGCACCGCAGCGACAGCAGGGGCAGCCTGGTCCGGCGGACGACCCAGGGCAGCACGATATGAGGTTGTGAAGACATGATCTCTCTAGACCTGACACGAGGCCGATTGCGCGCGGCCTCAAACGCCGTGAGCACGGGCGCGCAGAGGCAGCCCGGCGGAGCCGACGAGAGGGTCGGCTTGACGGTGAGCGGAAAGCGTCAGGTCTACAGAGCAGGCGGGGTCACGCGGGTTTTTCCTCTGTTCTCACTGCGATGGGCCGCAGGCAACGTACAAGAACACGCAAGAAGGACACAAGGGGCGGGGGTGCCTGCGTCAGCGTGGGGTGAGGACGTCGAACTCGTTGCCCTCAGGGTCGATGAGGCACGTCCACGGGACGTCGCCCTGGCCGAGGTCGAGGTCGGTGGCGCCCAGGGCCCGCAGCCGCTCGACCTCCGCGGCCTGGTCGTCACCGGGGTAGGGGCGCAGGTCGAGGTGGACGCGGTTCTTCACGGTCTTGGCGTCGGGCGTGCGGACGAACTCCAGGTACGGGCCGACGCCCTTGGCGGAGCGCAGCGTGGCCTGGTCGCCGGTGACCTCGTGCACGGTCCAGTCCATCGCCTCGCCCCAGAACCGGGCCATGGCGCGCGGATCGGCGCAGTCGGACACCACGGCGGCGATCGGCCCGGTGTCCCGGTACATCGACCGGGGCTCCAGCACGCAGAACTCGTTGCCCTCCGGGTCGGCCAGGACCGTCCACGGGACGTCGCCCTGCCCCACGTCGGCGGGTGTCGCGCCGAGATCCCTCACGCGCGCGACCAGTTGCGCCTGATGGGCCTCCGAGGTGGTGGCGAGGTCGATGTGCACGCGGTTCTTCACCGTCTTGGGTTCCGGGACGGTGATGATGTCGATGCAGATGGCGACGGGGTCGGGATAGACGAAGCCCTCGGGTTCGAGGTTGGTCACGCCGGGTTCCTCGCTGTCGATGGTCCAGCCCAGGACCTCCGCCCAGAACCGGCCGAGCGTGACGTCGTCCTGAGCGTTCATCGCGATTTGAACAAGCCGCAGTGCCATGCCCTCGATCCTATGCCCGGGCGGATCAAGCAACTGCTCCGCCTCGCCCTGGCCAGGTTCTTCCCGCGTCGGCGCCACTTCTCTAACGGACGACGGGTATCGCGGACGTATCGAAAAGCCCATACGTCACCGCAACATCCCTCCCTCTTCAGTGGGAGCACTGCGCGCGTCCGTGGCGAAAAGGGAGAAATCATGGCTGACAACGGTGCATGGAACCGGCGTTCGGTCTTCCGAGGGGCGGCCGCGATTGCCGGGGCCGCCGCGACCGTTCCCCTGCTGGGCAAGACGGCCATGGCCAAGCCCGGCGCCGGTGACGCGGACGCGGACGCGCTCTTCAAGGCCGGACGGTTCGAGCAGGCCGGTCGCGCGTATGAGGAGATCCTGGAGAAGGACCCCGCGAACGTGCACGCGGCGCGTCAGCGCGGCCATGTGGGGCTGCTGTCCAACCAGTTCCCCGATGCGGAGAAGTATCTCAAGACGGCCCTCGCGCTGGCGCCCGCCGACAAGCAGGCCAACCGTTTCCTGGGCGACTGCTACGTGCGGCAGGACAAATTCTCTCTCGCCGTTCCGCATTTGAAAGCGGCCGGCGAGGAGGTCCAGGCCACGTGGTTCGCGGCGGTCCGCGGCACGCCGTATCAGGTCCACGGCGAGACCGGACGGGCGGACTGGCAGCAGATGGACCCGTTTCCGCTGGTCGAGGGCTCGGTCAACGGCGGGCCGCCGAAGAAGTTCGCGTTCTACACCCGCACCCCGTGGTTGGGCGTCTCCCCGAAGGTGGCCAAGGAAGCCGGGCTGACCGCCGTGGCCAGTCAGAAGATCGAGTACCAGGGCCGCACCCTGTGGATGTACTTCGGGGTGCTGGACTCCTTCAAGCTGGGCGGCATCGAACTGCGCAACATTCCCGTCGGGTGGTCGGAGTCTGAGTCGGGCGAGAATGCCGGCAATGAGTACGACGGCATGATCGGGACGTGGCTCTTCTACCACCTGCTGACCACCTTCGACTATGCGGGACGGTCGCTGATCCTGCGGCGCCGCACCCCCGAGACGGCCCGGAGGGCGCGCGCCGCCGCCGAACGTGCGGGTGGCGAGCGTCTGCCGCTGTGGCTGGCCCGCGAGCACCTCCTTTACAGCCGGGGCAGCATTGCCGGCTCCGGCACAAAGGTGGTGGCCCTCGACATCGGCGGAACCAGCGAAATGGTCGCGAGCATGCCCGAGGAAACGGCCAAACGGTTGAGTGTGCGCACCGACTATGACCGTCCTTTGGAGGCTTTCGCCGGGGGTCAGCCGGTCGTCAGTTACCCCTGCTACCCGGACGAGGTCCGCCTCGGCAACGCCGTCGCCAAGGACATCTACTGCTATGCGGACAAGCGGCCAGCGGAAAGTCCCCACGGGTTCGACGTGCTGGGCCACTTCGCCCACAGCTTCTACAAGCCCTACAACCTCACCCTCGACTTCACCGGCATGAACGTCTACATCGCCGGTGGCAAGGCCACCATCTGAACAGGCGCCGTCCCCGGTTACGGAGTGGCGCGGGCCAGGCCCGTCCGGTAGGCGATGACGACGAGTTGTGCCCGGTCGCGTGCCTCCAGCTTCGTCATGGCGCGCTGGACGTGGGCGCGGACGGTGAAGGGGCTGAGGAACATCCGCTCGGCGATCTCCTGGTTGGACAGGCCGGTGGCGACCAGGGCCACCATCTCGCGTTCGCGGGGTGTGAGCAGGGCGAGCTCTTCGGAGTGGCGCGGCGGGGTGCCGTCGGGTGTGGCGAGGAAGCGGGCGACCAGGGAGCGGGTCGCGGCGGGGGAGAGGAGCGTGTCGCCGTCGGCGATCGTGCGGACGGCGTCCAGCAGGTCCTCGGCCCCGATGCCCTTGCCGATGAAGCCGCTGGCCCCGGCGCGCAGCGCTTGGGCGACGTGCTCGTCGGTCTCGTAGGTGGTGAGGATCAGGATGCGGGTGGCGCTCAGGTCCGGGTCGGCGCAGATCTGCGAGGTGGCGGTGAGGCCGTCGACGTCGGGCATGCGGATGTCCATGATCACTACGTCCGGGCGCAGCTCGCGGGTGAGGTTCACCGCCTCGCGGCCGTCGGCGGCCTCGCCGATCACGCTGATGTCGTCGGCGGTGTCGAGCAGCAGCCGGAAGGCGCCGCGCAGCAGGGCCTGGTCGTCGGCGAGCAGCACGCGCAGCGTCATGGCGCGGCCTCGCTTCTGGCGGGCGGGAGGGGGAGCTGGGTGGAGACGAGGAAGCCGCCTTCGGGGCGTCTGCCCGCGGAGAGGTGCCCGCCGACCGCGGTGGCGCGTTCGCGCATCCCGATCAGGCCGTAGCCGGGGTCGGTGGACGTGGTGTCGCCCGCTCCGTCGTCGGCGACGGTGATGGTCACGCGGTCGCGGTTCCAGGCGAGGCGGACTCGGGCGCTGCCGGTGCCTGCGTGCTTGGTCACGTTGGTCAGGGCCTCCTGGACGATGCGGTAGGCGGTGAGGTCCAGCCCCGGGGGCAGCGGCCTGGGAGTGCCGTCCTGGTGCACCGACACCTCCAGGCCCGCGCGGCGGAAGGATTCCAGAAGCGTGGGGAGCCGGGCCAGGCCGGGTGCCGGTTCGGCGGGCGCGGCCGTGTCGCCGGACTGGCGCAGGAGGCCGACGGTGGCGCGCAGTTCGTCCAGCGCGTTGCTCGTGGTCTCCACGAGCTCGGTCAGGCTCTTGCGGGACTGCTCGGGCCGGGAGTCGAAGAAGTGGGCGGCGACCGTGGCCTGCGCGTTGGCCAGGGTGATCTGGTGGGCCACCAGGTCGTGCAGTTCCCGGGCGATGCGCACCCGTTCCTCGGCCACTCTCCGGCGGGCTTCGCTGTCGCGGCTGTGCTCGGCCCGCTGGGCCCGTTCCTCCACGGCCGCCAGGTAGGCCCGCCGGTTCTGCGTCGAATGGCCGAGCACGCCGGCGACCAGCGGGAACGCCGCGACCGCTCCCATCCTGCTGGCGTCCTGCCAGGAGATCGCCACGAACAGGGAGGTGGAGGCGACCAGCAGGGCCGTGCAGGTGAGCAGCACCGCGCTCGCCGCGCGCCGATCGGTGCGCACGGCGAGCGAGTAGGCGGTGATCACGGCGGGGGCCACGATGAGCGGGGTCAGCAGGAGGCCCAGCGGCGCGACCAGCATGCCGCACGCGGTCGTGATCGCCATGGCGCCCAGGGGCGTCCTGTGCCGCAGCGGCAGCACGGCACAGGACACCACGGCGATGAGATAGGTGGAGGCGGGCGGGGCCGACAGCGTGTCGTCGAGCCGTATCACGCCGCCGGCCAGGCAGAGCGCGAACGCCGTCGCCGTGATCGCCGCCTCCCGCAACCACGTGCCGGGTGGTCGCGGGCCGCCGCCACCGGTGTTCGTCATGGACGGCTCAGTTCCGCTCGACATAGAGGCGCGGCACCGTAGCGTCCGGCCCGGGCGCGGGGACCGGGACGTGCCTGCTCAGCGCCTCGCCCTCGATGTCCACGTTCGGCAGCACACGGTTCAGAATACGGGGCAGCCACCAGGCCCGATGACCCAGCAGCGCCAGCACCGCGGGGACGATCGCCATCCGGACCACGAAGGCGTCGAAGGCGACCGCGGCGGCCAGGCCGACGCCCATCGTCTGGATCGTCGGGTTGTTCATCCCGATGAACCCGGCGAACACGCTGACCATGATGATCGCCGCCGCGGCCACCACCCGTCCGCTGTGCCGGAACCCGTTGACTAGCGCCTCCCCGGGGGACGCGCCGTGGACGTACGCTTCCCGCATCCGGGTGAGGAGGAAGACCTCGTAGTCCATGGCGAGGCCGAACACGATGCCGATGATGAGGATCGGCATCAGCGACATGACCGGTCCGGTCTGCTCGATGCCGATCAGCTCCGCCCCCCAGCCCCACTGGAACACGGCGACGACGACGCCGAAGGCGGCGCCCACCGACAGCAGGAAGCCGAGCGCGGCCTTGATCGGGACCAGGACCGAGCGGAACACCACCATCAGCAGGAGGATCGCCAGGCCGATGACCACGCTCAGATACGGGACGAGGGCGTCGGACATGGCTTCGGAGATGTCGATGTTCAGCGCGGTCTTGCCGGTCACCAGGACGCCCGCGCCCGTGTCGGCCTCGACGCCCGAGGCCGCGTCCCGGAGCGCGTTCACCAGGTCCTTGGTCTCGGCGCTGTTGGGCGCGGTCTTCGGGATGGCGGTCAGGACGGCGGTGTCTTTGGCCGGGTTGAGCACCGGATCACCGACCGAGGCGACCCCGTCCACTCCCCGTACGCTCTTGACGACCAGGTCCGTGGCGGCCCGGGTGTCGGTGGACTTCGACAGGTCCACGACCACGGTCAACGGGCCGTTGAAGCCGGGGCCGAAGCCCTCGGACATCAGGTCGTAGGCGCGGCGCTGGGTGGTCTCCACCGACTTGGACTCGTCCCCGGGCAGTCCGAGTTCGAGGCTCAGCGCGGGCAGGGCGACGGCGCCGAGTCCGAGCCCGGCGGCCATCAGCACCGTCACCGGGCGGCGCAGCACGAACCGCGCCCAGCGGGTGCCGAGCCCCGGGCGGGCGGCGATTCCCGATCGGGTGCCCTTACGGACGGCGCGGGGCAGGATCCGCCGGCCGCAGAAGCCGAACAGCGCGGGGACCAGGGTCAGCGCGACCAGCACGGCGAGGGCCACGGCGCCCGCGCCGCCCAGGCCCATCTTGGTGAGTTCGGGGATTCCGACGACCCCCAGCCCGATCAGGGCGATGAAGACGGTTGCTCCGGCGAACACGACGGCGGACCCGGCCGTGCCCACCGCCCGGCCTGCGGCCTCCTCCGGCTCGACGCCACGGATGCGCTCGTCCCGGAAGCGGGAGGTGATGAACAGCGCGTAGTCGATGCCGACCGCCAGTCCCAGCATCAGCGCCAGGATGGCGACGGTGGAGGTCAGGCCCAGCGGGACGGCCAGCGCGGAGACCAGGCCGAAGGCGATGCCCACGCCCAGGAACGCGGTCAGCAGCGACAGTCCGGCCGCGACCAGCGACCCGAGGGCCAGGACCAGCACCACCGCCGCCACGACCACGCCGATGATCTCCGTCGTGCCGCCCGGCGCCTCCTCCGACTCCAGGGCCGAGCCGCCGATCTCCACGGTCAGCCCCGCGTTCCGGGCCCGGGACGCGGCGCCCTCCAGGGCGCTCTTGGTCGGCCCGGTCAGGTCGGCGGCGTCCGCGGTGTAGGTGATCGTCGAGTAGGCGATGGTGCCGTCCTTGCTGACGGCACCGGTCTTGTAGGGGTCGGCGGCCGACGCGACCTGGTCGCCCCGATCCAGTGCGCCGAGCGCGTTCTGGACGGCCGCCCGGTTCTCCCCGGCCGTCACCCGCTGGCCGTCCGGGGCCCGGAACACCAGGCGGGCCTCGGCGCCCTGGGAGTTGCCCTCGGGGAAGCGCTCGTCCAGCAGGTCGAACGCCTTCTGCGACTCGGTGCCGGGCATGGCGAGGTCCTCCTCCTGCGCGGACGGCGCCAGGGCGGCGGCGACCACGGCCAGCACCAGGCCGGCCAGCCACAGACCGCCCACGAGCCGGCGCCGCCGGAAGGCCCACCGTCCGATCCGATACAGATATGTCGCCATCTGTCGATCACTCCAGACACCGTTAGGCAAGGGGAAATGCGCGGGATTCGCGCGCCTTCCACACTTCCCTCCGGCGTCTCGGCGGGCATCGTCCCCGGCCACCGTCTTCCCTTAGTGCGCCCGGACCAGCCGCTCACCCGCCCTGGTGCCTACGCACCACACGTCGTCAGCGGGCTCCGTCATGGCCGCTCATGCCGGAACGCGTCCCTGATCTCGGACACCAGGAGGGCCGGTTACTCCAGGCCCGGAAAATGGCCGCCGCGGTCGAGCTCGTGCCACGAGCGCAGATCCAGGTAGCGGCGCCGCGCCCAGCGGCGCGCGGTCGGCCAGGGATCGGACGGGAACAGCGAGCAGGCGGTGGGCGTGGTCACCGGCTGGGCGTTCTCCCGCTCGGCACCGCGCGGTACCCACCGGTGCGGCCCGGATGCCAGCCCGGCCCGCGTGGGAGCGGTCAGGAATTGCGGTACACCGAGGGACGCGCTCCCGTATGCCGCAAGAACGCGGCCGACAGCGCACCGGGGCTGGCGAAGCCGGACCGCGACGCGATCTGGGCGATCGCCAGATCGGTGCCGCCCAGCAGCCGTTTCGCCTCCTCGATCCGCAGCCGGGTGAGGAACCGGTAGGGCGTCACGCCGGTGGCCTCCTTGAAGACCCGCACGAGGTGATAGACGCTGAGATGCACCTCGGCGGCGATGTCGGCCAGGGTGAGCGGGTCGGCCAGCCGCCCGCGCATCAGCGCCGCGCGGACGCGTGCGTCCTCGCGGACCGGAGTCCGGGATAGCTGCACTGGACGGGCTGATCCGGGACGCGCAGGTCGAGCCGTCCCGGCTCCCAGGTGCGGCGGTCGCTTCGGCCGCCGTTTCGCGTCTCCATCACCGCGCGTCCGGACACCGGCAGCATCAGATGCAGGTCCGCGGTGCCGGGCAGGGGCATGTCCTCGGCGACGGGGACGTGCTCGAACCGCTGGACGAGCAAGGACTGCCAACCGGCGTCCTCCCAGCTGCAATACGTCCGGCGGACGTACCGGGCCATGTCGAAACCGGCATACGGCTGAAGATCGAAGCGAGCCGAGTCGAACGCCACGGCACCGAGGTTGCCGACCCCTAGCGGACTGACCTCAGGATCTCGATCAGGGCCGTGGTGGCGGGCGGGTCCGGCGGCTCGCCGTAGGTGACGGCGAAGATCTGGCGGGTGTTGCCCGCGATCTCGGTGGCGTGGATGCCCGGTGTGCGGTGCGCCTGGAGGGCGAGCCCGGGCAGGGTGGCGACGCCCATGCCGGACGCCACGAGCGACTGGATCACGACCATGTCGTCGCTGGAGTACGCGATCCGGGGCACGAAACCGGCGCGTTCGCAGACGGTGACCAGCGCCTCGCGGCAGCGCTCGCACCCGCCGACCCAGGCCGCGTCGCGGTGGTCCTCCAGGCGCTGGTCCGGCTCCTTGCTGATCAGGTAGAGCGGATCGTCCAGCAGATGGGTGAGCCGGAACCCCTCCTCCTCGTCCGGGGTGTGGGCGTGCCGGAAGACCAGGGTGATGTCGACGTGCCCGTCGCGCAGCATCCGCAGCCCCTCGACCGGGTGCACGTCGACCAGGTTCAGCTCGATTCCCGGGTGCCGCGCCGCCAGCTCGGCCGCCGCCCGGGGCACGATCGTGCTCAGCACCGTCTGGAAACCGGCGACGCGGACCCGTCCGGCCCGGAGGCCGACCTGGGCGGCCAGCTCGACGGACGCCGCGTCCACGCGTCCGATGATCTCCCTGGCCCGCTGGGCGAGGAGGTCGCCCTCGGGGGTGAGCCGGATGCCCCGGCCCACGCGCTGGACCAGCCGGGCCCCGGTCGCGGCCTCCAGCCGTCCGAGGTGGTGGCTGACCGAGGGCTGGGAGTAGTGCAGCTCCTTGGCCGCCTCGGTGACCGACCCGCAGCGGGCGACGGCCTCCAGCACCCGGAGGTGTGTCAGGTTCATGTATCAAGGATATCTATGCGACTCACATGAACTTGGCATTAGACGTCATGACTTCGAGGGACGAGCATCGCTGTCATGACCGAACAGATGACCGCACTCGTGGATGCGCCGCCCAGGCCCGGCCTGGCCGAGCTCGTCGCCCGCATCCAACCGTGCGCCCGCCAGGAAGCCGACCCCCGGACGATCGCGCGGCGGGTGGCCGCCGTGCTCGTGGAGACCGGCCCGAGCGCCGACCTGCTCACCGCCGCCGAGCGGGCCGGATCGCCCGACGGCTACACCCGGCACACCCTCCACACCGAGGCGGCCTTCTCGGTGTCGGCCGTGGTGTGGCGTCCCGGCCAGGTCACCGAGATCCACGACCACCTCGTGTGGTGCGCGTTCCTGGTGCTCCAGGGCGCCGAGACCGAGACCCTGTACGAGGCCGAGGGCGACCGCCTGGTCGAGCTCGGCGAGCGACGGCGCCCCGCGGGCTCGGTGAGCGGCGTCGCGCCGCCCGATGACATCCACCGTGTCCGCAACACCGGCGACGACGTCGCGATCACGCTGCACGTGTACGGCACGGACCTCAGCGCGGGCACCAGCGTCCGCCGCGTATACCAGGAAAGCGAGCGTTGACCCATGCGACCCGACGAGATCACCGAGGTGCTGACCCGGCCGCTCAGCCAGGAGATGCTGGACCGCGACCTGGCCCGCCTGGCCTACGTCGCCAGGGACGGCACACCCCGCAACGTGCCGATCGGGTTCACCTGGAACGGTTCGGAGATCGTCATGTGCACCGCGACGAACGCGCCCAAGCTCCTGGCGCTGCGCGTGAACCCGATGGTCGCCCTGACGGTCGACACCGAGGTGCACCCGCCCAAGATCCTTCTCATCCGCGGCCGGGCCGAGCTGGACGTCGTCGACGGCATCCCGCAGGAATACCTGGAGTCGAGCGGCACCTACGAGATGACGCCCGAGCAGCGGGTCGAGTGGGAGGCCGGCGTCCACTCGCTCTACGAGAGCATGGTCCGCATCGTGGTCACCCCGACCTGGGCGAAGCTGATCGACTTCGAGACGACCCTGCCCAGCGCCGTCGAGGAACTGATCCGCAGGCGGGACGAGCGTCAGAACGCCTGAGGCCCTCATCCGGCGAGGAAGCGGAGGAGCTCGGTGGTGACGAACCGGGGGTTCTCCTCGACGAGCCAGTGACCCGCCTTGGGAACGTCCACCGCGCGGACGATGTTGGTCATCCGCGGGGCCGCGGTGGCCCGGATCGGTGCGAGCTGCCCCTGGGCCGTCATGAGCAGGGTCGGGACGCGGGTCGGCGCCGCCGCCTTGGTGTCGCGGACGTCCTTGTCCAGGGCACGGTAGAGCTCGAAGCCCCCTGCCAGGACGCTCGGACGACGATACGTCCGCGCGTACTCGTTGATCTCGGCGTCGGTGAACGGGGACCGCTGCGAGGTGCCGCCGAACGCCGTCCCGCCGAACGAGACCTGGGGATAGAACAGCGCCAAGTACTCGCGGACGTCGTCGCCCACCACCGCCTCGGGAACGCGGCGCTGGGAGTGGAAGGCGATGTGCCAGCTCAGCGAGCGGTAGGCGGGCCCGTCGATCGCGGGCCCGGGGAGCGGCAGGTCGAGGTAGCCGAGCCGCGCGGTGTCGGCGGGGAAGCGGGCGGCGTACTGGAACGCCACCGCGGCGCCGAGGTCGTGCCCGACGACGCGGGCGTCGCGCACGCCGAGCCGGCCGGCGATCAGAGAATGGACGTACCGCGCGAGGGTGGCCTTGTCGTACCCGGTGGGGGAACCGGTGCTGTCGCCCAGGCCCGGGAGGTCGACCGCGTAGACGGTGTGGTGCTCGGCGAGCTCCGGCATGATCTGCCACCAGCCGTACCAGGTCTGCGGCCAGCCGTGCAGCAGCACCACCGGCGGGCCGCTTCCGCCGGTGACGTAGTGCATCCGGACGCCGTCGACGTCGGCGAACTCGTGCCGGAACGTTTTGGAGAACTTCGGGTCGCCCGAGGTGGCGACGGCGTAGTGGGGAATCTCCTTGGCCGGTGCGGCGGCGCAATGGGTCGTCAGAAGGACGGCGAGCGCGACGGCCGCCGCCGTCCACGCGGACCGGAGGAGGCGGCGCGACGGCCGAGGGGCGGGGATCATGCGTTCACGTCCAAGAGGGTGAGAGGGAGTCAGCGCCCGGTCGCGCCGTCGATCAGTTCGCGGAGGATGTCGGCGTGACCGGCATGGCGGCCGGTCTCTTCGATCATGTGGGTGAGCGCCCAGCGGACGCTGGGAGCGGGACGTCCCGGCCTCGGCCGGGGGAGCGGTGCGCCGAGGTCGGCGCACCCGTCGAGGACGTCGTTCGCGCGCTCGACCGTCGTCCGGTAGCGGTCGACGACGTCGGCCACACTGTCGGCGGGGTCGGCATGGAAGGTCGCCTGCCAGTCGGTGACCCTGTCCCCGAGGAACATCGAGCGCTCGACGCAGGTCAGGTGGTTGAGCAGGCCGAGCAGGTTGGTGCCCGACGGGACCCCGGCCGTCCGGACCCGCGGTTCGGGGGCGCCGTCGACCTTGGCGACGATCGAGGCGCGCAGGTAGTCCAGGAAGCCGCGCAGGACCTCGGACTCGCTGCTTGCGGTCCGGGGCGGCGGGGTGTCGCGGCGGCGTGACGCGGTGGGCATGGCGGTCTCCTAACGGCGGGCGGCGGTGCGGCGGATGAGCAGGACGTGGTCGGTGACCTCGCCGGTTCGCCCGCCCGGTCCGGTCGCGTCCCGGCGGGGCGCGTCGGCGCGCTCGATCGTCCAGGTCTCCGGGTCCAGGCCGATGCCCGCGGCGACCTCGCGCGGGGCCGGATACCGGACGCCGGGGTCCTGGTTCCACGACCACGGCGCGGTCGAGCCGTGGTCGACGACCAGCAGCCGTCCGCCGGGTCGCAGCGCGTGCGCGGCCGCGCGCAGGGCGGTCGCCCGCTCCAGGTCGAAGGGGGTGTGCAGGTAGCAGGCGCTGATCAGGTCGAACCCGCCGTCCGGGAAGGACGCGCGCAGGTCGTGCGCCTGGGCGACGAGCCGGTCGCCCATGCCGTTCGCGCGGGCGAGCCCGGCGAGCCGCTCGACCGCCACGGCCGAGATGTCGACGGCCGTGACGTGCCAGCCCCGGCGTGCGAGCCACAGCGCGTCACCGCCCTCGCCGCAGCCGAGGTCCAGCGCGTCGCCGGGCGGCAGGCCCGCGACCGTCTCGGTGAGACGGCGGTTCGGCCGCGGGTCGGCGGCGGCCCGGCGGGCGGCGTAGACGCCGTCCCAGAACGTGACCGCATCGGTGGTGTTCATCGGGCTTCCTTCCGTCGGGAACGCGTTCAGTCTCACCAGGCCACCGCGATCTGGCACGAAATCTTGCGGTTCTGGCAAGATGGCGGCATGGACGGCGAAACCGACGACGTGCTCGAAGCGGTGGGGCCCCGGCTGCGCGCGCTGCGCCGCGACCGGGGGATCACCCTCGCCGACCTCGCGGCGACGACCGGGGTGTCGGAGAGCACCCTGTCCCGGCTGGAGAGCGGGCAGCGCCGGGCGACGCTGGAGTTGCTGCTGCCGCTGTCGCGTACCTACGACGTCCCGCTGGACGACCTCGTCGGCGCCCCGCGCACCGGCGATCCCCGCATCCACCTCAAGCCGATCCGGCGGTTCGGGATGGTCTTCATCCCGCTGTCACGGCGGCCAGGCGGCACCCACGCGTTCAAGATGATCATCCCGGCCCGGGCGGAACCGCTCGAACCGACCCCGCAGACGCACGAGGGCCACGAATGGCTGTACGTGCTCAACGGGCGCCTGCGGCTGGTGGTCGGCGAGCGGGACATGACGCTGCCGCCCGGTGAGGCGGCCGAGTTCGACACGGCCCTTCCGCACTGGCTGGGCAGCGCCGACGGCGGCGCCGTCGAGCTTCTCATCCTGTTCGGCCAGCAGGGGATGCGCGCGCACGTGCGCACGCCGTCTCACTGAGGGAAGCCGAACTCCCAGTCGAGCTCCCAGGCCCGGGCCACGCCGTTGTGGCCGAGGGACGTGACGCCCCGGCCGCCGGTGCTGAGGGCCAGGCCCTCGACGGAGGCGTCGTGGCGGCCGAGCACGCGCAGGCACGCGCCGCTGTGGGCGTCCCACAACCGCACCTGGTCGTCGCCGCCGTCGGTGACGGCGAAGCGGCCGTCACCGGCGATCGCGGCGCACCAGGCGTCGACGTCCTGGCCGGCGACGGCACGGACCGCACCCGAGGCAAGATCCAGGAACCGCGCCGTCCCGTCCTCGCCCAGCGCGACCCCGGACGTGCCGTCGGCGGAGATCGCGACCGCCCGGACGGATGCGCCGTGACCGGTCATGGTGTGGAGCGTCGCGCCGGTCCGGACGTCCCACGTCCGCAGGGTTCCGTCCGGATGGCCCGACAGCAGCACATCGCCGTGACGGCTCAGCGCCAGCGCGGCGTCCCCCCACCCGCCGCCGAGATCCCGTGGCGGCACGTGCAGGCGGCGTCCGGTGCGGGCGTCCCAGAGGTGCGGCGCCCAGGCGTCGCCCGAGGCGGTCGAGACGACGCGGCTCCCGGCGGCGTCCAGGAGGAGCCGGCTGATCCCGGTGCTGTGCTGGTCGGTGATTCGGCAGACGGGTTCTCCCGTCTCCAGGTTCCAGACGCGGACGGTCTTGTCCTCTCCGCCCGACGCGCCCACGCGGCCGTCGGCGCTCACCGCCACGGCCACCTCGCCGCGATGGCCGTCCAGGACGTGCAGGCACCGGCCCGACTCCACGTCCCAGACGCGCGCGGTGCCGTCCTCGCCCCCGGACAGCGCGATCGGCCCGTCACCCGCCAGGGCCAGGCCGTGGACCGGGCCGTCATGGCCGGTCAAAGCGTGGCGCCGGACGCCCCGGGCGAGGTCCCAGACATGCACCGTTCCGTCCGCGTCGCCGGTCAGCACCAGGGAGCCGTCGTCGCTCACCACCGGAGGGACGCGGGGGTCGCCCACGATCGACGGGGTGTCGCGGACCCACGCGTCCAGCAGCGCGCCGCGCCGTCCCTCCCGCGCCATGTCCTGCCAGCGGTCGAGCAGCACGCGGTGCCGCCGGTAGCCGGGAACGGCCCGGGCCCGGCGGATCTCCTCGGCGGCCGCCGCGAAACGTCCCCCGGCCATCAGCTCCGCCGACCGGTCGAGGGCGCGGTCCACCACCTCGTCCTCCTGGAGCCGTTCGGCGGCCTCGCGGGGGAGCGGGTAGCTCCACGGCGCGGCGGGGCCGGGAACCGGCAGCTCCCACAGGGCGACCCGGCCCTCGTCGTCGCCGATGAGGGCCCGGCGGCCGTCGGGGCTCAGCGCCGCCACCATCGCCCGTTCCGGCGTCGGCCAGGAACGCAGGCGCCGCCCGGTTCCCAGCTCCCAGAGCTCCATCGCGTTCTGGTCGCAGGAGATCGCGTAGCGCCCGTCGCCGCTCATGGCGAACTCGTCTCCCAGGCCGTTCGGACGGTCCAGCGCGCGGATCTCCCGGCCCGACTCCCGGTCCCAGATCCGTACCCGGGTTCCGCGTGCCAGTCCCTCCTGGGTGACGACGATCCCGCCGTCGGCGCTCATCGCGGCCATGGCGGACGGCCCGCCGAACGTGCGCAGCACCGCGCCCGTGCGGGCGTCCCAGGTGTGCGCGACGCCGGTCGTCCGGTCGAGCCCGAAGGCGATGTCGCCGTCCCGGTCCAGGTGCACCGAGGCGAAGTGGGCATAGGAGCCGTCGTGGCCGTCGGCGAGCCGTCGCAGGCAGCGGCCGGTGGCGGCGTCCCAGATCCGGACGGCGCCGTCGCCGTGGACGGTCAGCGCCAGCCGCCCGTCCGCGCTCGTCGCCACGTCCACCGTGGGGACGTACGGCGCCGGGCCGCGCAGCAGCGCCCCGAAGAGTCCTCCGGGCCCTTCGTCGATCATCCCCGGGCCGGAGGTGAGCTCGTGGGAGAGACGTCCGGCGCGCAGGTCCCAGATCTGCGCGGGGCCGTCGTGCCCGCCGAAGACGGCGCGGGCGCCGTCCGCGTCGACCGCGATCGACCGGACGCCGTACCCGGCCCCCGGCGGCTTCAGGGTCCGCACGCGGCGGGCCCCGCCCCGGCCGCCCGGAATCCGGAACAGGGAACGCCGGGCGAGATCCCACACGTGGATCTTCTCGTCCTCGCCCGCGGACAGGCCGAACCGGCCGTCGCCGCTGAAGGCCACGGCGTTCACCGGCCCGTCGTGCCCGGCCAGCGCCCGAGGCCCGGCCGGACGACGCGCGCCGCCCGCCCGGTCGAGCGCGGCGGCGATCTCGGGAACCTCCGGCGCCCGCTCCCGCGCCGCCCGGAGCGCCTCGGTGGCCGCGTCCGGGTCACCGCGCTCCAGATGCAGCAGGCCCAGCAGGTAGTCCGGCTCCCAGTCTTCGGGGTGGGCCGCGCGGACGCCCTCCAGATCGGCGACCACCTCGGCGTCGGTCCGCTCCCCGCCACGCCACAGACGCAGGCCGCGGTTGAACGCCACGTGGGGATTGCGCGGATCGGCCTCGGCGGCGCGCCGCCACAGTTCCTCGGCCTCGCCGTCGCGTCCCAGGTCGAGCATCGACAGGGCCTGGTTGGACAGCTCGTCGGCCAGCCGGACGGCCGTCAGCGGCTCCGGCCGGGGATAGCGCTCCCCGACGGCTTCGGCGTAGACGTCCGCGACGGCGTCGGCGATCCGTCCCATGTCCCGGGGACGGTCCGAGGGCTCCGGGGCCAGGCACTCGCGCAGCAGCGTCACCAGGCCGCCGGGCATGGCGGGGATGGCGGCGAGCCGCTCGTCTCGTCCGGCGAACTCCTCACCGGTGAAGGCATCGGCGCGGGCACCGGCGTCGGCGAACGCGGCGAACACCTCGGCGCCGACCTGCCCGGCCGGGCACGGCGGATGCCCGACGAACATCTCCAGCACGGTCAACGCCCATGACCACGTGTCGGTCGCGCGCGTGAGCCTCGGCAGGGGACCGCCGGACTCGCGTACCCGTTCGGCCGCCTCCGCCTGCTCGGGAGAGCAGTACGCCGGGGTCATGCCCCCGTACCCGGCGAGCAGGCTCGCCCCGGGTGGAACGGTGGCGCTCTCACCGGCCGCGGCACGCGCCCCGGCCAGCCCGAAGTCGGTCACCTTGGCCGTCCCGTCGCGGTCCAGCAGGACGTTCGCGGGCTTGACGTCCTGGTGGATGTGGCCGTTGCGATGGGCGTGCTCAAGCCCTCGTGCGGTCTGGGCGGCGACGTCCAGAACCCGCCGGAGGGCGGCGCGCCGCCCTCCGGCGTAGAGGTGCCCCTCGCGCACCGCGTCGGCGAGGCTGCCGCCGTCGAGCCATTCGGCGAACACCCGGGGGACGCCGCCGAGGGTGCGCACGTAGACGCATTTCACCGTGTTCGGATGCGCGCCGAGGCCGACCCAGGCCGCCGCCTCGGTCTCGAACTCCCGCACGCCCGTCCCCGAGGCCACCAGATCGGCCCGCGGCACCTTCACCGCCAGCTCCACGTTCCAGCCGCGATGCAGGACCCGGTAGACCACGCCCATCCCGCCGCTGGTGATCTCGTCGCGGACCTCGTACAGCCCGAGGATCACCTCCCCCGGCCGCCACACCAGGGCAACGTCCTCATCCGCCACCAGCAGGCTCCTCTCCGGCCGAAGTCACCCAACACGGTGCACCTTAGACGCCGGGACCGCCCGTTGATCTCTTTCGCCCCACCTGTCACAGGACGCCGCCGGGTGGCGTCTGGGGGGAAACACACTCTCCCATCGCAAGGAGCCAACCATGAGCGAATGGACCGAGGGCCAGAAGGTCGCGCTGGTCACCGGCGCGAACAAGGGGATCGGCCGCGGGGTCGCCGAGCGGCTCGCCGAGCTGGGCATGACGGTCCTGCTCGGTGCCAGGGACCCCCGGCGCGGCGAGGAGGCCGCCGAGGCGCTGCGCGCGGCGGGCGGCGACGTGCGGGCGGTGACCCTGGACGTCACCGACCCGGCCACCGTCCGCGACGTCGCCGGGCAGATCGAGGAGGCGTTCGGCCGGCTGGACGTGCTGGTCAACAACGCGGGCATCACCGGCTCCGGCCAGGTCTCGCCCCAGGACGCCCACGACCAGGTCCCCAGCACCGTCGACCTGGACATGGTCCGGGCGGTGTTCGAGACCAACGTCTTCGGGGTGATCGCGCTGACCAACGCCGTGCTGCCGCTGTTGCGGCGGTCGCCGGAGCCGCGCGTCGTCAACGTCAGCAGCCATGCCGCGTCACTGACCATCACCAGCGATCCGGAGGGCCCGCTGGTCGCGCTGCTGCCATCGGCGGCATACTCGCCGTCCAAGACCGCGTTGAACGCGCTGACCGTGCAGTACGCCAACGAGCTGCGCAAGGACGGCATCCTCGTCAACGCCGTCGCCCCCGGCTTCGTCGACACCGACAGCAACGACCACACCGGGTTCCTGACGGTGGCGGAGGGCGCCGCCGTCGTGGTGCGGCTGGCCACGCTCGGCGCCGACGGGCCGACCGCGGGGTTCTTCGGTGAGGAGGGCTCGCTGCCCTGGTGACGATGTGACCGACCATCCGGGACCCTCGGTGAGACCGTCATCGAGGGTCTTCGGGGTCGCGTCGGAATTAGGGGAGGGGGCGTCCGCTCTCCCTCCACTCTCAACGTATAGCGCAAAGGGGGGCTTGCCACAAGGCCCCCGTCATGCCGCACAATCGACCGCCGAAGGCACACAGCCTGCGAAAACGGGGAACGCGGAATGCGCGAAGACCCACGGCCCCCAGATCGGAGCTGCTCTTGAACCCCGCGATCACCAGCGCGTTCGACCTTCCCGACCGTCTCGGCCCCAAGGCCGACCCGGCACTGATCGGCGACGACGACAAGCACTTCGCGGCCATCGCGGAGAGCCTCGAACACTCGATCGCCGACCTGTCCGACCGCCTGGAGGCCGAGCGGCAGGCGCCCGGCGGTCTGGGCCAGAAGGCGCTCGACCGCGACATGGAGATCCACCGGCTCACCGGCCGGCTGCGCGCCCTGCGGCGCTTCGGCCTGGACCTGTGCCTCGGGCGCATCGTCGGCGCGGACGGCTCCGAGCCCGTCTACGTCGGACGGCTCGGCCTGGCCGACAGCTCCGGACGCCGGCTGCTGCTCGACTGGCGTTCCCCGGCGGCCGAGCCGTTCTTCGGCGCGACCCACGCCAACCCGATGGGCCTGGCCAGCCGCCGCCGGTACCGCTGGACCCGCGGCCGGATCAGCGACTACTGGGACGAGGTGTTCACCTCCGACGGCTTCGAGGGGCACGCCGCGCTCGACGACCAGTCCGCCTTCATCGCCAGCCTGGGCGGCCACCGGTCCAGCCGGATGCGGGACGTGCTCGGCACCATCCAGGCCGACCAGGACGCCATCATCCGCGCGGGTTCCCGGGGCGCCCTCGTCGTGGACGGCGGCCCCGGCACCGGGAAGACCGTCGTCGCCCTGCACCGGTCCGCCTACCTGCTCTACTCCGACCCGCGGCTCGGCCACCGCAGGGGCGGGGTTCTGTTCGTGGGGCCGCACCAGCCCTATCTGGCCTACGTCGCCGACGTCCTGCCCAGCCTGGGCGAGGAGGGCGTGCAGACCTGCACGCTGCGCGACCTGGTCGCCGAAGGAGCCGCGGCGCCGCCCGAGACCGACCCGGAGGTGGCCCGGCTGAAGTCGTCCGCCGACCTGGTGAAGGCGATCGAGCCGGCCGTCCGGTTCTACGAGAAGCCGCCCGCCAAGGGGATGTCGGTCACGACCGACGGGTCCGACATCTGGCTGAGCGCCGGCGAGTGGGCCGAGGCGTTCGGGGCGGCGGAGCCCGGCACCCCGCACAACGAGGCGCGCGACCAGGTCTGGGAGGAACTGGTCACGATCCTGGCGGACAAGTACGACGGCGACGCCCCACCCGACCAGTTCCGCAAGTCGCTGCTGCGGGACCGTGAGCTGGTCACGGCCTTCAACCGGGCGTGGCCGCTGATCGAGGCGAGCGACCTGGTCGGGGACCTGTGGTCGGTGCCCGCCTACCTGCGGCTGTGCGCCCCCTGGCTGGGCCCCGAGGAGATCCGGACGCTCCAGCGCGAGGACCCCCAGGCATGGACGGTGTCCGACCTTCCGCTCCTGGACGCCGCGCGGCAGCGGCTCGGCGACCCGGAGGCGTCGCGGCGCAGGCGCCGCCAGGAGGCCGCCGTCTCCGCCGAGCGCGAGTACCGCGCCCAGGTCATCGACCGTCTGATCGAGGCCGATGACGACGGCGAGGGCCTGGTGACCTCGCTGCGCCAGCAGGACCTCCAGGAGGCCCTGGTCGACGAGAGCGCGCTGCCCGGCGCCGATCCGGATCTGCTCGCCGGTCCGTTCGCCCACATCGTCGTGGACGAGGCCCAGGAGCTGACCGACGCGGAGTGGCAGATGCTGCTGCTGCGCTGCCCGTCCCGCAGCTTCACCATCGTCGGCGACCGCGCCCAGGCCAGGCACGGGTTCACCGAGTCGTGGCAGGAGCGGCTCGAGCGGGTCGGGCTGGACCGGATCACCCTGGCCTCACTCGGCATCAACTACCGCACGCCGGAGGAGGTCATGACCGAGGCCGAGCCGGTCATCCGGGCCGCGCTTCCGGACGCCAACGTGCCGACGTCCATTCGCGGCAGCGGGATTCCCGTCGTCCACGGTTCCGTGGCGGATCTGGGCTCGATCCTGGACGGCTGGCTCGACGCGCATGCCGACGGGACGGCCTGCGTCATCGGCGATCCCACGTTCGACGAGAGGCCGCGCGTCCGGTCGCTGACCCCGGAACTGTCCAAGGGGCTGGAGTTCGACCTGGTCGTGCTGGTCGATCCGGAGAGGTTCGGCGACGGCATCGAAGGGGCGGTCGACCGTTATGTCGCGATGACCCGGGCCACCCAGCGGCTGGTCGTCCTGACGACCGGGTAGGCCGCGCCGTGCGGGACGGAGGCTGCTCTCCGTCCCGCACGGGGTCAGCGGCTCACGGCGGTCGCGTGCTCCACCCGCGACAGCTTCTCGGGGTTGCGGACGACGTAGAGCCCGGTGATCAGGTCGTCGTCGATCCGCGCCGCGACGACGCCGTCGATCTCGCCGTCCAGGCGCAGGATCAGCGCCGGGCAGCCGTTGATCTGCGCGGGCTCGACGGAGATCCGGCCGGCGAGCCTGGGCAGGCCGATCGCCAGCAGGCGCGCCACCTTGCCCGCGCCCACGATGGGCACCGGCGTGGCCTGCACGACGCCGCCGCCGTCGCCGAGGAGGACGACGTCCGGCGCGAGGACGTCGAGCAGGCTCTGCAGATCGCCCGTTTCGACCGCCCGCTGGAAGGCCCGGAGCGCGCCCCGGGTCTCGGCCGGGGAGACGGCTCCGCGCGGACGGCGGGCGGCGACGTGGGCCCGGGCCCGGTGGGCGATCTGGCGGACCGCGGCGGGGCTCTTGTCGACGGCCTCGGCGATCTCGTCGTAGGCCAGGTCGAACACCTCGCGCAGCACGAACACCGCCCGTTCGGTGGGGGCGAGCGTCTCCAGCACCAGCAGCATCGCCATCGAGACGCTGTCGGCCAGCTCGACGTCCTCGGCGACGTCGGGCGTGGTCAGCAGCGGCTCGGGCAGCCAGGGGCCGACATAGGACTCTTTGCGCCGCCCGAGCGCGCGCAGCCTGCTCAGCGACTGGCGGGTGGTGATCCGCACCAGGTACGCGCGCTGGTCGCGCACCGTGGTCAGATCGACGCCGACCCAGCGCAGCCAGGTCTCCTGCAGGACGTCCTCGGCGTCGGCGGCCGAACCGAGCATCTCGTAGGCGACGGTGAACAGCAGGTTGCGGTAGGTGACGAACGCCTCGGTGGCGGGGTCCGTCCGACCGGCCGTGTCCGTTCCCATGCTCATACCCGCTCCTACCTGTGCGTTCTGGACGGCTCTCCGTGCACAAGACGGCGGCTCCGGCCGTTTTGTGACACTCGCGCCCGGTGGCACTCGTCACACGGCCGCTCCTGTCACAAGGGCCGGGCGGCCGGCATCTCCATGTCGTCAGCACGCCGCGCGAGCGGCCCACACACAAGCTTCACGAATGAGGACGAATCATGGAACCCCGGTTCAACCTGATGACCAACGAGCTCGGCGCCAAGCTCGCCAAGCGGTTCGCCGCCGTCGGCCTGGTGGTCCAGCAGTCGACGCTGTCCAAGACCACCCAGGAACTGGTGATGCTGCGCGCCAGCCAGATCAACGGCTGCGGCTTCTGCGTCGACTTCCACACCAAGGAGGCCGCCGCCGGGGGAGAGACGCCCGTCCGGCTCCATCTGGTCGCCGCCTGGCGCGAGACCACGGTGTTCACCGAGGCCGAGCGGGCCGCGCTGGCGCTCACCGAGGAGGGCACCCGGCTCGCCGACGCCCACCACGGCGTGTCCGACGACACCTGGGACCTGGTGCGCAAGCACTATGACGACGACCAGATCGCGGCCCTGGTCTACCTGATCGCCACCGTCAACGCGGCCAACCGCCTCGGCGTGATCGTCCGCAACAAGGGCGGCTCCTACGAGCCCGGCATGTTCGCCGAACTCGCCCAAGGCTGACCGCCCCGGCCGGGGCACCCGCCGTGACCGTTCACGGCCGGGCCCCGGCCCGGGTGGCGTCAGGCGCGGACGTAGGACGCCAGGTGCTCGCCGGTGAGGGTGGACCGCGCGGCGACCAGGTCGGCGGGGGTGCCCTCGAAGACGATCTGGCCGCCGTCGTGCCCGGCGCCGGGGCCGAGGTCGACGATCCAGTCGGCGTGCGCCATGACCGCCTGGTGGTGCTCGATGACGATGACCGACTTGCCGGAGTCGACCAGCCGGTCGAGCAGGGCGAGCAGTTGCTCGACATCGGCGAGGTGCAGGCCGGTGGTCGGCTCGTCCAGGACGTAGACGCCGCCCTTCTCGGCCATGCGGGTGGCCAGCTTGAGCCGCTGCCGCTCGCCGCCGGACAGCGTGGTGAGCGGCTGGCCGAGGCTGACGTAGCCGAGCCCGACGTCGTCGAGCCGGGCGAGGATGGCGTGCGCCGCCGGGATGCGGGCCTCGCCCTCGCGGAAGAACTCCTCGGCCTCGGCCACCGACATCGCCAGCACCTCGCTGATGTCGCGGCCGCCGAAGTGGTGTTCGAGCACCGACGCCTCGAACCGCTTGCCGTCGCACTCCTCGCAGGTGTTGGCGACCCCGGCCATCATCGCCAGGTCGGTGTAGATGACGCCCGCGCCCTTGCAGTTGGGGCAGGCGCCCTCGGAGTTGGCGCTGAACAGCGCGGGCTTGACCCCGTTGGCCTTCGCGAACGCCTTGCGGATCGGCTCAAGGAGCCCGGTGTAGGTCGCCGGGTTGCTGCGCCGCGAGCCGCGGATCGCGCCCTGGTCGATCGAGACGACGTCCGCGCCGGACGGGATCGACCCGTGCACGAGCGAGCTCTTGCCGGACCCGGCGACGCCGGTGATGACGGTGAGCACGCCGAGCGGGAGGTCGACGTCGACGTCGCGCAGGTTGTTGGCCGTCGCGCCGCGGATCTCCAGGGTGCCGGTGGGCGTGCGGACCTTCTCCTTCAGCGACGCCCGGTCGTCGAAATGGCGTCCGGTGAGGGTGCCGCCCCCGCGCAGGCCCTCGACGGTGCCCTCGAAGCAGACGGTGCCGCCCGCCGTCCCGGCGCCGGGGCCGAGGTCGACGACATGGTCGGCGATCGCGATCGTCTCCGGCTTGTGCTCCACGACCAGGACCGTGTTGCCCTTGTCGCGCAGCCGCAGCAGCAGGTTGTTCATCCGCTGGATGTCATGGGGGTGCAGGCCGATGGTGGGCTCGTCGAAGACGTAGGTGACATCGGTGAGCGAGGAACCGAGATGGCGGATCATCTTGGTGCGCTGCGCCTCGCCGCCCGACAGCGTGCCCGAGGGCCGGTCGAGCGAGAGGTAGCCGAGACCGATCTCCACGAACGAGTCGAGGGTGTGCCCCAGCGTGGCCAGCAGCGGGGCCACCGACGGCTCGTCCAGGCCGCGGACCCAGTCGGCCAGGTCGCTGATCTGCATCGCGCAGGCGTCGGCGATGCTGATCCCGGCGATCTTGGACGACCTGGCCTCCTTGCTCAGCCGGGTGCCCTCGCACTCGGGGCAGGGGGTGAAGGTGACCGCCCGGTCCACGAAGGCCCGGATGTGCGGCTGCATCGCCTCGCGGTCCTTCGACAGGAACGACTTCTGGATCTTGGGGATCAGCCCCTCGTAGGTGAGGTTGACCCCCTCGACCTTGACCTTGGTCGGCTCCTTGTAGAGGAAGTCGTTGAGCTCCTTCTCGGTGAACTCGTTGATCGGCTTGTCCGGGTCGATCAGGCCCGACTCGGCGTAGACCCGCACCGTGAAGAAGCTGTCGGACTTCCAGCCGGGAATGGTGAACGCGCCCTCGGACAGCGACTTGGTGTCGTCGTAGAGCTGCGTGAGGTCGATGTCGGAGACCTTGCCCCGGCCCTCGCAGTTGGTGCACATCCCGCCGGTGCGGGTGTAGGTCGCCTTCACGGTCGTCTTGTTGCCGCGCTCGACCGTGATCGCGCCGCTGGCCCGGACCGAGGGGACGTTGAAGGAGAACGCGTTGGGCGAGCCGATGTGGGGCTGCCCGAGACGGCTGAACAGGATGCGCAGCATCGCGTTGGCGTCGGTGGCCGTGCCGACCGTGGAGCGGGGGTCGGCGCCCATCCGCTCCTGGTCGACGATGATCGCGGTGGTCAGCCCTTCCAGGACGTCGACCTCGGGCCGCGCCAGCGTCGGCATGAAGCCCTGCACGAACGCGCTGTAGGTCTCGTTGATCATCCGCTGCGACTCGGCGGCGATCGTGCTGAACACCAGCGAGCTCTTGCCCGAGCCGGAGACGCCGGTGAACACCGTCAACCGGCGCTTCGGGATCTCGATGCTGACGTCCTTGAGGTTGTTCTCGCGGGCCCCGTGCACGCGGATCAGGTCGTGGCTGTCGGCGTCGTGCGGCGCGGTCGTCCCCGTGGCCTTGCTCATCGTGTCTCCAAAGTCATTCGGGCTCGGGCGCTCAACGGTCCTGAAGGAGCCCGAGGACGTTGCCGTCGGGGTCGATCACGGTGGCGACCAGCCGGCCCCCGCCGACGTCGTGCGCGTCCTCCCGCATGGTGGCGCCCGCGGCGGTCACCTCGGCCAGCTTCGCCGCGATGTCGGTGACATGCCAGTAGGCCACCGGCGAGGCCATCCCCTGCTCCTTGCCTCCCGGCACCAGCCCGATCTGCTGCCCCTCGGCCTCGAAGCCGACATAGTAGGGCTCGTCGGTCTGCGGCGCCACGCCGAGCAGCGCGCCGTACACCTTCTTGGCCGCCTCCAGGTCGGAGACGGGGTGCAGCACGGTCCTGATCCCCTGGGTGGCCGAACCGGCCATGTCCGCTCCCGCGGTATTGGTGCTGTCCATGCAGGTCAGACTAGCTTCGGCCGCGGAGCGCGCGCTTCTTGATTCCTGACCGACCTCCCGCTCGTGCCGCGCCGCGCCCGCTCCCTCAGGGACGACCGGCCTCGGACGGCCGCAAGCGGCCGGTCAGGAAGGCCAGGATCTCGTCCCTGGCCTCGAGCGTGGGGTGCCCGGCCCGGTCGACGAGATGGGCGGTGACGACGCTGTGCGGCGTGCCGACCACGTCGCGGAAGAACGGGGGCGGGGCGGTGTTGGCGGCGTCGCCGGGCAGGACGCGGCCGTCGAAGGCGTCGCCGAGAAGCTTCTGGTAGGCGGCGAAGCGCCGGCCGGTGCACCAGCGGTCGTTGTCGAAGCGGTAGGCCAGCACCGTCAGCCCGTCGCGCGCCACCCGCTCCTGGACGGCGCGGGCGTCGTCGTCGCCGATCTCCAGTCCGGCCGGTTCGTCCAGCGGCAGCGACGGATGGTTGACCACCGGCGCGATGACCGACGGCTCCAGAGCCATGGTGAGGGCGAAATTGCCGGTGAAGCAGAGCCCGACCGCCCCGACCCCCGGCCCGCCGCACTCGGCGTGGGCCTGGCGCGCGAGCCCGCGAAGCCACGCCGTCACGGGGCTGGTGCCGCCCCCGGCGAAGGCGCGGAACTCGGCGCTGACGCACGCGCGACGGACGATCTGCTCGCCCTCCTCGGCGGTGGGATAGGCGCCGTCCACCCCGAAAAGCGAGGGGACGAAGACGGTGAAGCCCGCGTCCCGCACCCAGCGGGCCAGCCGCAGGACATCGGGGCTGATGCCTGGCATCTCCGGCATCAGTACCACCGCGGGCCCGGGGCCCGCGACGTAGACGGTCTTGGTCACCCCGTCCACGTCCACGAGCCTGCGGGAGAAGTCTGCGATCGTGTCGTCATAGCTCATGCCGACAGCCTGGAGGGGCGCGCCCGCCACGGTGAGAGGCCAGATCGCCAAGTATGGGGGTAATCTCGCCAGGCATGAGCGCTCTGCGGGTCGGCGTCCTGGCCTATCCGGGTTGCTTCGCGTCCGAGGTGTACGGCGTCCCCGACCTCCTGACGATGGCCACCCACGTGTCCGGGCCGGGCCGCGCCGGATACGAGGTCGCGGTCATCTCACCGCGCCGCCACGTCACCGCCGCGGGGAACATGCCGCTGGCCGTGGCTCCGGTGCGGGAGGTCGACGTCCTGATCGTCCCGGGGTTCGAGCTGGCGGCGGGGCTCGACGTGGCGGCGCGGCTGGCGTCCCTCGCGCCGGAGATCGCCGCGATCCGCGCCCACGCCGCCACGGGCAACGCCGTCGTCTCGATCTGCGTCGGCGCGTTCCTGCTGGCCGAGGCCGGTCTCCTGGAGCGGCGCCGGGCCACCACGGCCTGGCTCCTGGCCGACGAACTGGGCCGGCGCTGCCCCGAGACCGACGTCCGCCCCGAACTCCTGGTCGTCACCGACAGGGGAGTGACGACCACGGCCGCCTTCAGCGCCATGTACGACTTCGCGCTCGACCTGATCCGCCGCCACAGCGGCACCAGGGTGGCCCGTACGACCGCCCGGGTGGCCCTGGTGGACGACGCGCGCTCGTCCCAGACCCCTTACGTCGACGTCCGGCTCCTTCCCCAGCCGGGAAACGAGTTCTCCCGCAGGGTGATGCGCCTGCTGGACCAGAACCTCGCCGCCCGCTACGACCTGGCCGCCCTGGCGGAGTCCTTCAACGTCAGCACGCGCACCCTCCTGCGGCGCTTCGCCGACGAGACCGGGCAGAGCCCGCTCGACTACCTCCAGTCGTCCCGTGTCCGCCGGGCCCGGTACCTCCTGGAGACCACCGAGCAGACCGTCGCGGCCGTCTCCACCGCCGTCGGCTACAAAGACCCCGGAACGTTCGCGGCCCTTTTCGCCAAGCACACCGGCCAGCGCCCCCGCGACTACCGCGCCTCCTTCCACCGCCCCACTGCCGGCTCCTAGCGGGCCGTCTCGTCGAGGAAGCCGGTGATCGCCGACAGCCAGGCGTCGGGCTGCTCGAAGCCGATCGCGTGGCCGCAGTCCAGATCGACCCTCCGGGCTCCCGGGATGTTCTCGGTGAGCTCTCGGGCGTGCGCGGGGGAGGCGATGTGGTCGCCCGTCGCCGCTACGACGAGGGTCGGCACGTGGATCTTGGGGAGGTCGGGACGGACGTCGACGCTCAGCAGGAGCGCCAGCTGGTCGTCGGCGCCGGGCGGCAGCGCGGCGGCGGCCTCGCGCCGGAGCGTGTCGAGCTGTCCCGGTGTGCAAGCGTCCAACCAGGGGGTGCCGAAGACCATCAGGGTCAGGTACGCCGCCAGGGTGCTCTGGTCGGCCGTGTCGTCCAGGGTCCGCCAGAGGTCGACGATGAGGCGCAGGCGGGCGTTCGGGTAGGCGAAGCCGGCCGAGAGCACCAGGGCCGTGACGCGCTCCGGGTGCCGGGTCGCGGCCCGGACCGCCACGGGCGAGCCGGTCGAGAAGCCCAGGAGGGCGAAGCGCTCCAGGCCCGCGTCCACGGCGGTGGCCACCAGGCGGTCGGCCAGGCCGTCCAGGGTGAGCGGCGCCTCGGAGCGGGGGGTGCGGCCCGAGCCGGGATAGTTCGGCGCCACGACGGTGTTGTGCCGGGCGAGGCCGTCCAGGATCGGGCCGAAGCTGTCGGGGACGTCGCTGCTCGCGCCGTGCGCCAGCAGGAGTCCGGGTCCGGAGCCTCGTACGGTGTGGTCAAGGGATGTCGTCATGACCGGCACGCTAGGGATTCACATGGATGTGAAGGTCAAGGATTGTGAGGCGGAACACATGCTCATCGGCGAGCTGGCCCGGTGCACGGGCGTGAGCCCGCGGCTCCTGCGCTACTACGAGGAGCAGGGCCTGCTCGTCGCCGAGCGGGCCGGCAACGGCTACCGCTTCTACGGCGAGGACGCGCCGTTGCGGGTGGCGCAGATCCGCGCCCTGCTCCTGGCGGGGCTGCCCACTCGGATCATCCGGGACGTCCTGCCCCGCGCCCACGGCAGCGCCCCGCTCCTCGACCCGCATCCCGACCTGCTGGCCGCCCTCGACCGCGAGCTCGCCCGGCTCGACTCCCAGATCGGCTGCCTCAACGAGGCCAGGGACACCCTCGTCTGCTACCTCAACCGCACCCGCGCACGCGGCGCGGAGACCTCACCCTGACCCGCCTTAGAGGATGCCGCCCTTGTCCGCCCGTACTCGGCCAGGGTGTGGAAGGCGGCCTTCGGCTCCGAACCGCCGGATTCGAGGATCTTGACGATGCCGAAACTCGCGGTGTCGAAGTCCCGCTCGGGGGCGTCGGAGGCGGGACGGTCGCGGGACGCGAAGGTGTTGACGAAGGCGGTGTCGACGCCTTCCTCGTCAAAGATGTCGAGGAGTTCGCGCAGGTAGGCGGCCTGTTCTTGTTCGTCCCGCACGACCCGCGCGGTCAGCCGTACGGGGCGGGCGCGCTCGTCCCACTCCAGGATCGAGTCCCCGCGCCCTCCTCGGTCGGCGGCACCCCGGTAGGTGGCGCAGCCGAACTCGGTGACGGCGAACGGCTTGCCCCGCGCGACCTGCGCCCGCAGGCTCTCGCGGAATCCGGACGCGGTGGCGGCGTCGCGGTACCCGGCGTCGGTGGCGACGAGGTCGAACGGCGTCCAGTCCACGCCTTCGAAGGGCAGCGACGCGTAGCTGACCCGTCCGCCGAAACGGGCGCGCACGGCCGCGACGGCCCGACCCAGGAAGTCGTTGACGCGCTCATGGAGCCCGGGAAGCACGGCGCGCAGGCGCTCGGGATTCGCGAGCAGGCCGAGCCGCTCCTCCAGGTTCAGGCCGGGCAGGAAGCCGTGGTTGAACAGGCTGATCTCGGAGCCGGCGAGGACGACCACCTCGGCCCCCGAGCGGCGCAGTTCTTCGGCTCTACCGGCGACGGCGGGGGGCCGCGCTGGAGGAGGCGATCCTTCAGGCCGCGGCCGAGGAGCTGAGCGCGTCGGGCTACGCGGGGATGACCATGGAGAAGGTCGCCCGGCGTGCCGCGACCAACAAGAACGCGCTCTACCGGCGCTGGCCCAACCGTGCGGCACTGGGCGTCGCGGCGTATCGGCGGCTGGCCGAGGTGCGGACGGGCGCACCGGACGCCGGGTCGCTGCGGGACGACGCGCTGGAGCTGCTCAGACGGGCGAACGCGACCTGGTCGTCACCCGGGGGCGCCGTCCTGCGGGACCTGCTCGCGGCCGCCGCGGCCGAGCCCCACCTGCTCGATCTGCTGCGCGAGCAGGCCGGGGCCGGTGTCATGGACGCGGCCTGGCTGACCCTGCTCGGACGGGCGGTCGCGCGCGGCGAGGCGCCGCCGGAGGCCGTGCATCCCCGCGTGGCCTCGCTGCCGATGGCGCTTCTGCGCGGCGAGTACGCGCTGCGCGGAACGCCCGAGGTGCCGGACGCGGTGCTGACCGAGATCGTGGACGAGGTGTTCCTCCCGCTGGTGCGCGGACGGGGCACCGGAGGGCGCCCGCCTCGGGATGGCGGGCGCTGACGGGGGAGGCTAGCGGGCTTCGACGCCGGAGTTGGCGGTGAACCCGGCGACCCGGTTGTACTGGTCGAAGTCGACGTTGACCGTGAAGTCGGGCCCGGTGAGGGTGAGCCTGGCGTGGTCGGGGGTGAACGTCGCGGCGAGCTGCCGCCGCTGAGCGTAGGCGTACACCGCGCGCCGGTGGTCGGTCAGCGGCAGTTCGGCGACCGACTGCTGCAGCACGCGCATGACGCGCGGGAAGGCGGGCGCGGGAAGCCGGAATTCGGGATGCTCGATGAGGAACGCGGCGCGGGTCCCCTGGCCGACCTCGGCGTGGTAGGACGTCCACGACCCGGAGACGACCTTGGCGGCGTCCAGGAGCATCGCGGCGACGCGGGCGGGCTCGAACCTGGGGTCGTCCGTGCCGCCGGGCAGCGCGTTGAACGGGACCTCCGCCGACGCCAGCTCGCGGATGCCGTACCGCTGCCCGAAGTCGCGAACGCGGCCGGACAGGGCGGTCAGCTCCTCGGGGTATCCGGCCGGGTTGGCCCAGGCCCACAGCCACGATTCGGGGCCGGGTGCCGCGCTGCCGAGCAGGTGGACGCGGCTGCAGGTCAGGGCGCGGCCGCCGGTGAAGTCGAACCGCTGCTCTTGCAGGTTGACGTTCCAGTTGTGCTCTCCGACGACCTCCTGCAGGTGCAGCTGGTGTTCGAGGGAGAGGATGGCCGCGTCGTCGAGGACGTTGGCCAGGGTGAGCGTTTCAGACATGCAGGGCAGGCTAGTGGAACCCGCCGACAGCCCTCTCAGGTCGCGTACTGGGCCTCGCCGTTGCCGATCGACCAGTCGATCGGCTCGTTCTCGGTCAGGGTGACGAAGAGGTTGCGGGGTTCGGTGCCCGTGTACTTCTGGGCCAGCTCGGCGATGCGGCCGTAGAGGTTCCGCTTCTGCGCCGGGGTGCGGCCGGAGCGCATCGTGATGGCGACGTACACGATGCCCTCGTCGCGGTGGATGCCGAGGTAGTCGTCGTAACGCAGCGTGCTGGGGGCGCCGTCGTGGCTGGTCAGGACCTGGAACAGATCGTCGGACGGGATGCCGAGCGCGTCGACCATGGCCTCGTGCACGGCCCTGCCCAGACCGTTGAGGCGGTCGGGGTCGGCCTTCAGCGCGTCAATACGGACGAACGGCATGTCAGCGGTCCTCCTTCGGGGACGTCGAGTTGTACATACTAGTAGGCACAGCGGCGAATCAGTGCTCGACGGTGACCACGACCTTGCCCATCTGGGCGCCCGACTCCAGGTAGCGGTGCGCGTCGGCGATCTCGTCCAGGGGGAACGTGCGGTCGATGGTGGGGGTGAAGGCGCCGCTCCGGAGGCCGGACGACAGGAACGCCCGGGCGCGGAGCAGGCGCCGGGGGTCGGTGGTGGTCTCGAACAGGACGTACGCGCGCATGGCACGTGCGCTCATGACCTCCATCGGGGGGAAGGGGGTCTCCCGCCCGCTGAGCCCGCCGTAGACGAACAAGGTGCCGCCGGGGGCGAGCGCGCGGGCCAGGGGCAGGACGCCGGGCCCGGCGACCGCGTCGAAGACGAATTCGGCACCGCGTCCGGAGGTCAGGTCGAGCACCCGTTCGGTGACGTCCTCCTCGTCGGTGACGATCACCTCGGCCGCCCCGGCCTCGCGGAGCCGACCGGCCTTGGCGCGGGTGCGGGTGGTGGCGATGGGGACCGCGCCGACGCGGTGCGCGGTCTGGATCGCGGCCAGGCCCACGCCGCTGGACGCGGCCGTCAGCACGACCGTGTCGCCCGCGCGCATCCCGCCGACCTCGACCAGGGCCCCGTAGGCCGTGAGGTAGGGCATCCAGACGGCGGCGCCGCCGACGGCGTCGAGGCCCTCGGGTCGCGGCACGACGGCCGCCGCCGGGACGATCGCGCGCTCGGCGTAGACGCCGTGGTCGTTCATCGAGAACGCGGGCACCACGCTGACCGGGTCGCCGGGCGCGAAGCCGGTCACGTCCGCTCCGGTCGCCTCGACGACTCCGGCGGCCTCGGCGCCCAGGCGGGCGGGGAACCGCCGGACCGGTTCGATGTAGTGCCCGGAGCGGAAGGACAGCTCGGCGCGGTTGAGGCCGATGGCGTCCACCCGGATCAGCAGTTCGCCGGGCCCGGGGTCGCCCACCGCCACGTCCTCCAGCCGCAGTACCTCCGGGCCGCCGTACTCATGGAATCGCACCGTCATGGCCATCGCGCACCGTCCTCTCGGTCGGGCTCCACCCAAGCCCAAGGTTCGACGCCTGTCAAACTTCGATGTTTATCGTACTTAAGGGGATGCCTTACGATGCGTGCGGGAGGTCGGGAGCCGATGGCGGTGGCACAGCGAAGCGGGCGCGAGCGCGTCCCGCCTCATCCGGACATCGAGACGATCGGTCTCCAGCAGGTGCTGGAGGCGCTGGTCGACCCGGTGCGGCGCGGCATCGTCGGCGAGCTGTACGCCTCCGGCCGCGACATGAAATGCGGCACGTTCGACCTGCCGGTCAGCAAGTCGACCGCCACGCACCACTTCCATGTGCTGCGCGAGGCCGGGCTGATCCGCCAGTACTACGTGGGCACCTCGCGCATGAACACGCTGCGCCGCGACGAGATCGAAGCGGCGTTCCCGGGGCTGCTGCGCGCGCTGCTCTCCCCGCCTGCCCAGGGCTGAGACCCCGCGTGCTCAGCCGGAGAAGCGCAAGACGACGTATTCGAGTTCGGCCGGGCCCGTGATGTGGAACTTCCCGTCCTTGGCCTGCGGCATGTAGAACGCCAGGAACAGCTCGCCGCGCCGCTGCTGGAGCGGGGCGCTCACCTTCTGGTGGAGCGTCTGGGCGTAGTCGACCTTGTTGGTGTCGGCCGACAGCGTCTGCACCCGCTTGCCCATCAGATAGTTGAAGCCCTGGTTGTCGAGCATGAGGGTGCCGCTGCCGAACTCGTAGTCGGCCAGCCCCCGGTACTCGCCGAAGCAGGAGTCGTTCTTGGCGACCTGCCCGGTGCGTTCGGTGAAGACGGAGGCGTCGGTCCACGCGCAGATCTTCAGCGCCTGCTCGCCGGCCTGCTTGGGGTAGCGCAGCTGGAAGGGCGCCGACTTCAGCGTGACGGTGACGATGTCCTTCCCGCCGTCCGATTTGAACGTCAGCGGGGCCGCGGCCGTGCCCTGCCAGAACTCCAGCCCCAGGCGCGGGGTCCGCGTCGGCCCGCCCACGGGCGCGGCGTTGAGGGACGGGGTCGGCTCCGGTTGTTTCTTCTTGGACTCGTCCGAGAACGGCCACAGCTGCGCCAGCAGCACGATCGCGATGACCGCGATCACGCCTCCGGCACCCGCGAGCCAGGGCCACGGGCGTCTGCGGGACGCCGGCTCCATCGTCGCGGCCAGGTGCGCGGGCGGCGGCCCCGCCGTCGGCACGGACGGGAAGCCGGGAGGCAGGGGCGGCGGCGCCGCGGGGAACTCCGAGGGCTTGCCCAGAAGCCGCATCAGGATCTGCTGCATGGTCGGCCGGGCCGCCGGGTCCTTGCGCAGGCCGGCCTGGACGATGTCGCGCAGCGGCGGCACGAGCACGCCCAGGTCGGGTTCCTGGTGCAGGATCTGGTTGATCAGCACGGGGATCTCGCCGCCGCCGAACGGCGGCCGCCCGTTGGCCGCGAACACCATGACGCAGCCCCAGGCGAACACGTCGGCCGGGGTGCCCGCCCCGCCGCTGAACTGCTCGGGGGCCATGTAGCTCGGCGTGCCGACGATGCCGCCGGTCTGGGTGGCGGCGACGTCCAGGCTGCGGGCGATGCCGAAGTCGATGACGCGGGGGCCGTCCGAGCCGAGCAGCACGTTGGCGGGTTTGAAGTCGCGGTGCGCGACCCCCGCCTGGTGGATCGCGGCCAGCGCGGTCGCCGTCGTGACCGCCAGGCGGTGCAGCCCGGCGCCCGACCTCGGGCCGCCGTCGCGCACCGACTGGCCGAGGGTCGGACCGTCGACGAACTCGGTGACCACGTAGGGCGGATCGGCGGCCAGGTCGGCCTCGATGACCTGGGCGACGCAGAACTGCGCGGCCACCCGCTGGGCGGCCGTCACCTCGCGGGCGAAACGCGCCCTGACGGCGGCGTTGGCGGCCAGGTCGGACCGCAGGACCTTGACCGCGACGGGGGTCTCGTCCGGGCCGCGGCCGAGGAACACCACGCCCTGGCCGCCCTCGCCCAGCCTGCCCTCGATGCGATAACGCCCCAGCACCTCCGGGTCGCCATCGCGCAACGGCGTTACATCCGGCATCCGAACCCCTCGATGACTTCCCGCCGACCGGCCCCCACGGATCATATGGGCAACTTCCGGACGCTCGCTCGCACCCGCCGCCCGGGAGGAGCAACCGGGCACCGGGCGCGAGCGTCCAAGAACATGGCCGGGAGAGGGGGGCGCGTGCGGGGGATCGGGATGGTGGCGCGGCACGAGCTGCGCGGCCGGTTGCTGACCGGTCCCTGGCTCGCGGTGATGGCGGTCTGGTTCGTCGTCGTGAACGGGCTCGGCGTCCTGTACCGGCTCGGCCTGGCGGTCCTGGGGTCGACGACGGGCGGCGTCTCGACGTTCGGGGCCGTGCTGGTCGCGGTGCTGGTGCTGACCCTGGCGATGGTTCCCGCGCTGGCGGCGCAGGCCACGAGCCTGGAGCGCGGCACGCCCGCGCGGGCGACGGCCGCCGACCTCGCGCTGGGGAGGTTCGCCGCCGTCTGGGCGGCCGGGACGATCCTGCTGGCGCTCGCCTTCCCCTGCCTGGCGCTCCCGGTGCTCGAGGGCGCCGTGGGGATCGGCCGGGCCGTCGTGGTGATCACGGTCGCGGCCGTGCTGGTCGGCGTGGTGAGCGCGATCTCGGTGATGTGGTCGGCGGTGCTGGGGCGTGCCGCCGTCTCGGCCCTGGCGGCGTACCTGAGCCTGTTCGTCCTGCTGGCCGGGCCTCCCGCCGCGTTCCAGGTCGCCGCGGTGCTCGTCGACGCGGCCGCCTCCGAGCGGCGCGCCGACCTGGTGTGGTGGTTGCAGGCGCCCCAGCCCGTGCTGGTGATGGCCGACGCGGCACCGCGCCCGGACGGGACGGCCGTGATCGACGGGACCGTGACGTCCGTCGAGAGGGCCGACCCGCTGACCACCATCGGCAAGCAACTCCGCCAGACCCGGGTGCGCGACGGTGATTCAGGTGGAGGCCCCGTGTGGCCCTACGGCCTCGCCTTCGATCTGGCTCTGGCGGCGGGCGCGCTGTGGTTCGCCGCCCGCCGGGTCCGCCTGCCCTAGGGCACCTTGCGGGGGACCACACCGGCCTGGGCCAGGAACGGGTCCAGGCGGTCGGCCAGCCGGGCGAGGTTGTGGCTCGGGACCTGGGGATACAGGTGGTGCTCCAGGTGGTAGGTCAGCTCCAGGAACAGCGCGGGAATGACGCGTCCGCGCAGGGTGTGGGTCTGCGTCAGCGGCTCGTCGCCGTAGTGGCGGTGCGGCAGGTGGACGGTGAGCAGCGGGTAGACCCAGCTGCCCACGACCATCATGATCGCGTAGACGAGCAGGCCGCGCCAGAACAGCGCCCCGGCGGCGACGGCCAGGAACGGCACCGACGCCTCGGCCAGCAGCCAGAGCCGCTGCCTCCCCCCGGCCCTGCCGTACGCCCACCACCACAGGCGGATCAGGAAGAAGGGGCCGTAGAGGATCGCGCCGAGCAGGCTCTGGTCGGCCGGACGGCCCTCCGGATCGTCCGGGCTCGGGAACGTCCGGTGATGCTGGAGATGGGTGGCCCGGTAGGCGTGGCCGCTCTCCAGCAGCACCGCGCCGAGCAGGAACAGCGCCCATTCGGTGCTCGCGCGGCCGAGGCCCAGCGAGCGGTGGACGACGTCGTGGGTGGCCGTCACCACCGCGACGAAGATCCCGAACGCGATCAGCGGCGTGACCGCCCACCAGCCCGCCCACACGGCCAGGACGAACAGCGCGACCCCGGCGTACGGCAGCGACAGCGCGACGACGCGGCGGCGGCGCGTGGTGACCAGGAGATCGGGGCCCAGATCGGCCAGGCGCGGCACCGGGGAGGCGCTCATCGGGCCGTCCGCCGGGCGGCCTTGAGCGCCCGGGCCGCCACGATCCGGCTGCCGAGCGCGCAGGACACGGTGCCGAGCCCGGGCCAGGTCGAGTCGCCCGTCAGCCAGAGACCGGGCACGCCGAGGGAGTGCGGGATCGCGTTCTGGTTGGCGTTGGACGGCGTCTGCCGTGCTCCGCCGACGGCCCCGCGCGGACGGAACGCGTAGCGCTCGTAGGTGCGGGGCGTGCCGACGTCCCAGACCCGGGCCCGTTCCCCGAGGTTCGGATGGACGCGGCGGGCCAGGCCGACGAGCCGTTCACCCGTCTCGCGCCTGCGCCGCTCGTAGTCCCCGGCCGTCAGCCCTTCCCAGTCGGCCAGCTCGGTGTGCGTGGAGATCATCACGGCGCGGTGGCCCGGGGGC
Source organism: Spirillospora sp. CA-294931 (assembly GCF_050946795.1). Classification (GTDB taxonomy): domain Bacteria; phylum Actinomycetota; class Actinomycetes; order Streptosporangiales; family Streptosporangiaceae; genus Spirillospora. The sequence continues at coordinate 4,655,298 of NZ_CP192006.1, read as the reverse complement.
GCGCTGTCGGTGTCGCCGGGCGCCGAGACCGAGACGAACATGTTGTTGCCGTCGCCGAGCGGGCGCGCGTAGTCCTGGAGCAGCTGGTGATGGGTGAACTCCTGTCCGGAGACCTCGTCGTCGGGCACGCCGAGGAAGACCACGATCGCGCCGCCCAGATCGCCCTCGTCCCGCTGGAGATAGGGGCGCAGCGGCGCCGCCAGGGCCGGGACGACCCGCGCGGTCGTCGCGGCGGGCAGCGCGCTCACCACCTGCTCGGTGTGCACCACGCCCCGCGAGGTGAGAACCTCGAACGCACCCGCGCGGCCGTGCACCGACTGCGCCGCACAGCCCACACGCAGTTGGCCGCCCAGCGTCCGGTAGTGCTCGGTGAAACGCCGCCAGAAGCCGCGCATGCCGCCCGTGGCCCGGGTGAGCCCGGCGCCCCGGATGGTGACGCCGAGCGCCGCGTTGATGAGCGGGGCCCGGTCGACCGTGCTGTGCACGGTGTCCTCGACCAGCATCGACAGCAGGCCCACCAGCGGAGCCTCGCCGCGCAGCCCGTGCCGGGACAGGGCTTGGCCCAGGGTGGTGTTCATGTGGCGGGTCAGCGGGAGGTTGCGCGGGCCGATCGCGCCGAGGTTGTGGACCAGGTCGGACGGCCGCCGCATCGGCAGCCGCACCCCGGCGCGGCTGGCGTCCCAGAACACGTGCGCGAGCCGGTCGAGCTCCGCCCAGAACGCCCGGTGCCGCGCGGTGTCGCCCAGCGCGCGCAGCCGCTCGCGGTGCCAGGCCCGGGTGTCGCGGTGCAGGACGAGCTCGCGGTCGGGCAGCCAGGCCACGTAGCCGGGCAGCCGCTCTCCGGGGACCGGCTCCATCCCGACGCTGTCGAGCAGCTCGGCGCCGACCCCGCCGGGCTCGAAGTCGACCATCGTGGTGGCGCCGACGTCGAACGAGAAGCCCCGCTTGCGGTAGTAGCCCGCGCACCCGCCCACGTGGCCGTGCGCCTCGATCACCACGGTCGAGACCCCGGCCGCCTGGAGCCGGGCCGCCGTCGCCATCCCGGCCAGCCCGCCGCCCAGGACCGCCACCTGGCACGACACCGGGAACCGCGCCGGGCGCGGGCGGCGTGTTTCGGGTGGACGTCGCGTGCTGACCATTGGTTCAAGGTCACGCACGCGGCTCGTGCGCGTCAATAGAACGTTCCGGCCACGTTCCGCGAGGTCTTCGAAGGCGCGTGTTGGGCGGGCACGCACGGCGGGGGCGGAGGCATCGCTCGGTGTGGAGACGGCCCTCGCCGTCCCGTCCGGCGTGACGTGGTGCGCGGCGTCCCCCCGGCGCGCACGCCGCACGAGCTGGCCAGAGTGCTTCGCGCGGCGGGCATGCCGGAGAAGGCGCTGAAGGCCACGGCGCTGTGGCTGGTTTCGGGCAGACGGGAGCCCGTCCACACGCGGACCGCCTACATCAGGGACGTGGGCTGGTGGGCCGGGCGGTGCCGCGTCCGTGGCTGCGACTCGCTGGACCGCTCGCCCGCCTACGAGCTGGCCGCGTCGGTCACGCCCGACCGGGACTCCTGAGGCCGCATCCCGGCCAGGATCACCGACAGGCCGTGCTCGAAGCCCGTGTCGGCGTCGGGCGTGAACATGCCGGAGAGGACCTGGGCGGCCAGCGGGTACCGCTCGGCGTCGATCTCCTGCGCGATCCGTTCGGGACGGTAGGGGTCGTCCTCCCCGTATTCGGCGCCTGAGCGCGCCTGCTCCTCGATGGTGTACCCGACCGTGTAGTGGTACAGCACCGCGTAGGCGTGGGCGGCCTCGCGGGGCGGGAACCCGGCGTCCTGGAGCGTGCGCAGGGTCAGCTCCAGCGTTCTGACCAGCGTCGGGTTCATCACGTAGGTCCCGGCCAGGACGCGGGCGCCGTCGCGGTGGCCGAGCATCGTGCGGCGCAGGCGGCGGGCCGAGCCCGCGAGCCATTCCTGCCAGGGCGTGCCGGGGCGCGGGGCCTCCAGCGTTTCCATGGCCTCAACGAAGATGATCGCGGCCATGGCGTCCAGGAGCTCGCGTTTGTTCTTGACGTGCCAGTACAGCGTGGGCGCGCGGACGCCGAGCTCGTCGGCGACCAGGCGCATGGTGAGGCCGTCCAGGCCGGTGCCGTCCAGCAGCCGCAGCGCGGCGTGCGCGACCACCTCAGCGTTGATCTTCAACCGGCCCCTCCATGCTCGCTTGACACTCTAACATCGTTCGAGTTTTCTCTAATGACGTTAGAGAGGGAGGTCGGATGAGCGATGTGGTGATCGTCGGTGCGGGCCCGACCGGGCTGATGCTGGCCTGCGAGCTCCGGCTGGCGGGCGCCCGGGTGGTCGTGCTGGACCGGCTCGCCCGGCGCGGCGAGGAGTCCCGCGCGGGCGGGCTGCACGCCAGGACGCTGGAGGTCTTCGACCAGCGCGGCATTCTCGATCGCGTCGCGGCCCGGGGCCGCATGGTGCGGGCGGCGCACTTCTCGGCGCTGTGGCTCGACATGAGCGGGTCCGAGACCCGCCATCCCTACCTGCTGGGGATCTTGCAGGTCGAGCTGGAACGGGTGCTGGAGGCGCGCGCCGCCGAGCTCGGCGTCCGCGTGCGCTGGTCGTCGGAGGTGACGGGCCTGGACCAGGACGACACCGGCGTCGAGGTCCGGCTGGCCGGGAGCGCGCCGCTCCGCGCGCGCTACCTGGTGGGCTGCGACGGAGGGCGCAGCACCGTGCGCAAGCTCGCCGGGATCGGCTTCCCCGGCACCGACGCCACCATGACCGCGCTGCTCGGCGATGTCGAGCTCACCGACCCGCCCGGCCGCATGATCTTCACCGAGCGGCGCGAGCGGGGCGACTACTCCGTCCTGGACCTGGAGAACTTCTCCATGGGCGAGCTGGAGGGCTCCAGCTGGTACCGCGTGATGGTCAGCGAGTACGACCGCGTGCCCGACCGGAACGCGCCGGTCACGCTGGACGCCCTGCGCGAGGCGCTGCTGAGGGTCGCCGGAACCGACTTCGGCATGCGCGCGCCCCGCTGGCTGTCGCGTTTCGGCGACACCGCCCGCCAGGCCGACCGGTACCGCGCGGGACGCGTGTTCCTGGCCGGGGACGCGGCGCACATCCACTTCCCGGCCGGTGGCCAGGGCCTGACCCTCGGGCTCCAGGACGCGGTCAACCTCGGCTGGAAGCTCGGCCAGGCGATCCGGGGCGAGGCGTCCGGCGGCCTGCTCGACAGCTACCACGACGAGCGCCACCCGGTCGGCGAGCGCGTGCTGACGAACACCCGCTCGCAGACCGCCCTCCTGCGTCCCGGCGCGCACACCGGCGCGCTGCGCGAGGTGCTCGCCGGGCTCATCCGGATCCCGGAGGTCAACCGCCATCTCGTCGGCATGATCACCGCCCTGGACGTCACCTACCCGATGGGGGAGGGCCACCCGCTGCTGGGACGCCGGGTGCCCGACCTCGCCCTCAGGGTCGGCGGGGGCGCCACGCGCGTGTTCGAGCTGCTGCGCGCGGCCCGTCCCGTCCTGCTGGGGCTCGGCGAGCCGGGCCTGGCCGCCGTCGCCGAACGCTGGTGGAGCCGCGTCGACCTCGTGGAGGCCAGCCATCGCGACCAGGAGGATTCCCCGCCGGGCGCGCTGCTCATCCGTCCCGACGGCCATGTCGCCTGGACTCCGGACGGCGCCGAACCGCTCGAATCGGCGCTCACCCGGTGGTGTGGCCCTGCCGGCGAGCCGGTCCTAGGCTGATGACCGGATCTCCCGGGAGTGAGGGGCCGCCAATGATCCCCGACCGCTTCGTCCGCTCGCTGGACGCCTTCGAGTCGGTGCTGCTCGCCGTTCCCGCCGACCGGTGGCTCGCGCCCTCGCCCTGTGACGACTGGGCCGCCATCGACGTGGCGGGCCATGTCATCGCCGGTCTCCTGCTGATCGAGATGCGCGCCGCGGGCACACCCCTGCCGGACGCCGATCCCGGCTGGCGCGAGACGGCGGGGGAGGACCCCGTCGCGACCTGGCGGTCCGTGCGCGCCCGGATGACGGCCGCGCTCGGGCCGGACGGCCTGGCCCGCCGCGTCGAGCTCGCCTTCGGCCTGGAGATCACGGTCGGCGACTGGCTGGAGCAGTACCCGCTCGAACTTCTCGTGCACGCCTGGGACCTGGCGGAGGCGACCGGCCAGACCGTCGTCTTCGACCCCGATCTGGCCCGGGGCGCCCTGGAGTCCGCGCGCCGCTTCGCGCCCCGGGGACGCGAGGCGGGAATGCTGAAGGCCGAGCGTGCGGTGCCCGGCGACGCCGACGACCAGGCCCGCCTGCTGGCGCTGATGGGCCGCGGCTGACGTCAGTCGGCCAGCAGCCGCCAGGCGGCCAGCGCGATGCGGGCCCGCACCAGCCCCGCGGGCTGGGTGACCGCGATCCCCAGGGAGCGCTCGATCTGCTCCAGGCGCCGGGCGACGCTGCTGTGGTGCAGGTGGAGCGACTCGGCCGCCCGGCGCAGCGAGCCCGTGGCGCAGTAGGCGTCGAGGGTCTCCAGCTCCTCCGGCCCCTCGGCCAGCCGGGTGACCGCGGCGACGTCGGCGTCACCGAGCAGCGCCTCGCGGGGGACGTCGGCGAGCAGCGCCAGCGCGCCCAGCTCGTCGAAGCGCAGGACGGGCTCGCGCGGGCTGGAGAAGCGCAGCGCGGTGCGGGCCTGCCGCCACGACAGGTGCGGGTCGGCGGCGCTGCCGACGCCCGCCCGGACTCCGTCGGGAAAGCGGGCGGTGTCGACCGACGCGGCCAGGATGACGCCCACATCGGCCAGCGGCGCCGCCTTCACCAGGCGGGACGGGCAGATCACGGCGCCGACCCGGTCGAGCGGCAGCCGCGAGCGGACGGCGACGACCCGGACCGGCAGGTCGACGGGAAAGCCCAGCAGCCGCAGCGCCCGGGCGCGGGCGGCGTCGTCGGTGTCGGCGCTGATCGCCAGCTCCACCAGGGCGGGGTCGGCCATGGTCGTCACGGCCGGGCCGTAGCGTTCGACGACCCCGGCGACGGCGATCGCGAGCCGGTCGAGCAGCAGCTCGTCGAACGGGCCCGGCGTGCCGGGGCGCTCCAGCCAGACCGCGCCGATCTCCTCCTCGTCCAGCGAGATCGGGAGCGTGATCGACGCGGGCGACACGGCCTCTGGCGCAGCGCGTCCGTCGGGCCCCACCCTGATGACGCGGCCGGTGCCGAGCAGCCGGATCCCGGCCACGCACTCGGCGAACCCCGCCGAGGCCCGGGCCAGCGCCGGGAGGTCTACTCTCCGGCGCATCAGCGTGTCGTAGAACATGACGACCCGGAGGGCGCCCTCCGCCTCCGAGTCCAGCTGCGACAGCCGCAGTGCCAGTGCCTCCATGCCGGAAGGATAAGCGCCGATCGTCGCGCCGACCGCGCCACCCGTCTACATCACGCCCGCCTAGACCTCGGCGGGCCAGCCGGCGGGGTTCGAGCAGGACTCGCGCGTGATGCCGGAGCCGGTCTCGGGGAAGGCACCGAAACGCTTGTGGTGCAGGTGCGCGAAGAGATAGCAGATCTCCTCGCAGTCGGCGTCGAGGATCGCCATGCGCGGGTCGCGGACGACGGCGTCGTAGAACTCGCGGCCCAGGGCGACGATGAAGCCCCGGGCGTACAGGAATCCGTCGTCGGAGCCGTCGGTGACCTCCTGGACGTCGGCGCGGTCGATGTCGTGCAGCTTGCGCTCGATCACCCGGTCGAGATCGGTCAGCTCGGCCGAGGTCAGGTTCGCGGCGGCCGTCGCGAGGTTGCGGACGAAGTCGTCCATCGCCTCCGTGAGGAGGGCGAACGGCGGCTCGCCGTAGCGCACGTCGTCCGGACCGGGGGTGCGGGTCGCCAGCTCGTGCCGGGCCCGGGTGACCTCCTCGCCCAGGGGAGCCCAGGCCGCCTCCACCATGCTCCAGAAGCGCTCTTCGTCGGTCATCGGCCACCTCGTCGTCGATCGGTCCTGGTTCCGCCGATCACCTAACCAGGCGGTGCGGACATTGTGGCGCGACCAACTCTTCCCGCCGGGGCGGCGTCTCACTGTTCGACACCGGAACACGACCACGGGGAGCGCGATCATGGCGCGGACGCTGACCGCCGACGACACCGATCTGGCCGCCCTCGACGGCCTCGGCGAGGCGCTGGGACGGCTCGGGCTGCCGACCATGATCTTCGCGTCCGGCGCCGCCCGGCGGCTGGAGGTCTTCGCCGACCAGCCCGGCTCGGTGGTCTGCGAGCGCGACGCCACCGGCGAGCTCTGGTACTGGTGGTCCTGGGCCGACCGCATCGCCCCGGCCGCCGAGCTCGACCGGGCCGCCGAGGCCGTGGCCGGGCTCCTGCGGCGCTGAACGCGGGTCAGCCGCCCACGAACCGGGGCGTCACGTCGCCGATGGCCTGGTCGAGGATCTCCAGCCCGAGGTCGAGCTCGGCCTCGGTGCTGGTGAGCGCGGGGGCGATGCGGAACGTGCCGCCGCTGCCGGGGAGCTGGACGATGTTCATGTGCAGCCCGAGTTCGAGGCAGCGGCCGGTGACCTCGGCGCCCATCTCGTCCGAGACCTCCTTGGTGGTGCGGTCCAGCACCAGCTCGACGCCCTGGAGCAGGCCGCGGCCCCGTACGTCGCCGACGGCGGCATGGCGGGCCTGGATGGCCAGCAGCCCCGTGCGCAGGCGGACGCCGAGATCCTGCGCGCGCACGTCCATCTCCTCGCGTTCGAGGACGTCGAGCACCGTGTTCCCCACGGCCGCCACCAGCGGGTCGGAGACGTGGGTGGTGAAGAACAGGAACCCGCGCTCGTGCGCCTCGCGCTCGATCTCCGCCGAGGTGATGACGGCCGACAGCGGGAGCCCGGCGCCGAGCGTCTTGGACAGGGTCAGGATGTCGGGGACGACGCCGTCGCGCTCGAACGCGTACCAGGTGCCCGTCCGGCACAGGCCCGTCTGCGCCTCGTCCAGGATGAGGAGCATGCCGCGCTCCTCGCACTTGCGCTTGAGCGCGGCCAGGTAGCCCAGCGGCGGCTCGATGATCCCGGCCGAGCTGAGGATCGGCTCGACCAGGCACGCGGCCAGGCTCCCGCACGACTGCGCGTCGATCAGGGCGAAGGCGTGGTCGAGCTGCCGCCGCCAGTCGAACGCGCCGTCGGCGTCGATGAAGTCGGGACGGTACGCATACGGGGTCGGGATGGCGAAGTTCCCCGGCGCGGGCGGGCCGTACCCCTTGCGTCCCGCGCTGTAGGTGGCGCTGGCGGCCGCGTGGGTCATGCCGTGCCAGGAGCTGGCGAACGAGACGATCTCGTGGCGGCCCGTGACGAGCTTGGCCATCCGCAGCGCCGCCTCGTTCGACTCGGCGCCGGTGGTGAGCAGCAGCGCCTTGTCGAGGGGGTCGGGCAGCGACCCGGCCAGGCGGCGGCACAGATCGACGACCGGACGCGACAGCATCCCGCTGAACAGGTGGTCGAGCGTGGCCACCTGGCGCTGGACGGTCGCGACGATCTCCGGGTGCGAGTGCCCGAGGATCGCGCTCATCTGCCCCGAAGTGAAGTCGAGGATCTTGCGCCCGCTCTCGGTGTGCACGTAGACGCCCGACGCGCTGGCGATCACCTCGGGGGTGAAGGCGCCCCCGTAGCGGGTGACGTGGCGGTCGACGTCCGACCAGAAGGCGGTGTCGGTGCTCGCGGCTTCGAAGGTCGTCATGCGGGCACCGTAACCACGCCGGATCATTCGAGTCGAGCGCATAATCTCGGCCTGGCTGTTCACCTTTTCCGAACAGTTGCTAGCGTTCGACGGGTGCCCCTGAACCCCTGGCGGCTCCAGCTGCTGGAAGCCCTCGACCGGCTCGGCACCGTCCGGGCGGTGGCGGCCGAGATGACCATGAGCCCGTCCAGCGTGTCCCAGCAGCTCTCGGTGCTGGAGACCGAGACCCGCACCCGGCTGCTCGAACGCGTCGGGCGGCGGCTGGTCCTCACCCCGTCGGGCGCCATGCTCGCCGAGCGGGCCCGCGACGTCCTCGACCAGATGGACGCCATCGAGGCCGAACTCGAAGACCTGCGCACCCGGCCGGTCGGGCGCGTCCGCGTGGCCTCGTTCGCCAGCGGCGTCCTGCCGTTCCTGGTGACCGCCGCGCGACACCTGGCCGGCGAGCATCCCGACCTGCGGGTGGAGCTCTTCGAGATCGAGCCGCACGAGAGCGTCCCGGCCCTGCGCAGCGGGACCTGCGACATCGTCGTCACGGTCGACTCGCCCGACGACCCGCCGCTGACCGGCATCCACACCGTCCCGCTGGCGACCGACCCGCTGCTGCTGGTCCTCCCGCACGACCACCCGCTGACCGCCCGCGGGACCCTGTCCTTCCCCGACCTGGCCGGCGAGCGCTGGGCCCTGGACCTCCCCGGGACCTACCTGGGCGAACTCGTTCCCCGCCTGTGCCGCCAGGCGGGGTTCGAACCGGCCGTCGTGGGCCGTTTTCCCAGCCACCCCGTCCTCCTCGGCCACGTGGCCGCCGGCCTGTCCATCGGCGTCCTGCCCGGCCTCGCCGTGGACGATCGCCCCGACGTGGTGGCCCGCCAGGTCAAACCCCTGGGCACCCGTTCGATCGTCGTCGCGGTGCGCCGGGGCAGCGGCCGTCGCGGCGCGGTCTCCGCCGTCCTGGCGGCCCTCCGCCTCGCCGCCGCCGCTCACCGCGACGGGACGTCCTAGAGTCGCGGGGTGGAGAATGCTTCGTTGAAGGGCCGCGTCGCCGTGGTGACCGGGGTGAGCAGGCGGGCCGGGATCGGCTTCGCCGTCGCCGCCGAGTTGCTGCGGGCGGGAGCGTGCGTGCTGGTGCAGTCGTGGTCGGCGTTCGACGCCGGGCAGCCGTGGGGCGCCGATCCGGTCGGGGACGCCGGGGTGGTGCGGGCGCTGGGCGGCGAGGGGCCGAGGCTGCGGCACATCGCCGCCGACTTCTCCGACAAGGGGGCCCCGGCCCGGGTGGTCGACGCGGCCGTCGAGGCGTTCGGGACGGTCGACGTCCTGGTGGCCAACCACGCGCGCAGCTCGCTCCAGTCGCTCGACGAGGTGACCGCCGACGAGCTCGACCTGGCCTGGGCGGTGAACGCCAGGGCCAGCGTCCTGCTGGCGCAGCGGTTCTCCGCCGTCCACGACGACAACCGATCCGGCGGGCGGATCATCCTGTTCACCTCGGGCCAGCATCTGGCGCCGATGAGCCAGGAGCTTCCCTACGCGATCAGCAAGGGGGCCGTTCACCAGATGACGCTCAGCCTGTCGGACGCGCTGATCGACCGGGGCATCACCGTCAACACGGTGAATCCCGGGCCCGTCGACACCGGCTGGGCCGACCCCGACCTCACCGCGCGGGTCGGGCGGGCCCTCCCGGCCGGACGCTGGGGCCATCCGGACGAGGTCGCCCGGCTCGTCCGCTGGCTGGCGGGCGACGAGAGCTCCTGGATCACCGGCCAGATCATCAACTCCGAGGGCGGCTTCCGCCGCTGGGTGATGTGAAGCTGGTCAGGGCCCGCACGACGACGGAGGGGTCCACGAGCCAGGGCCAGTGGTGTTCCACGGCCAGCTGGAGCCTGGGGAGGTCGTGCCGCTCCAGATAGTGCCGGGTGGCCGGGGGAGTCGTGCTCGCCGCCCAGAGGTAGAGCGTGCCGGTGGCCAGGTCGCGGTAACGCGTACCGGGAGCGTCCCCCAGGGCTCGCGCGTCGCGGCCCAGCGCCCACATCGAAGCGGCGTCGGCCGCTTCGACGGACTCGGCATAGCTCGCCGGGACCCGTCCCTCCGCCACCATTTCCCGGACCCGCGCTGCGAACGCCGCCTTGAAGCTCGCCGGGTCGGGGTGGTCGGCGGCCTGGCCGGAGAAGTAGGCGTCCTCGGCCGTCAGGTTCCCTTCGAGCGACATCAACCCCGTGCAGCGCGCGCCGAGCCGGTGCGCCGCCTCGACGGCGATCACCGCGCCGAGGGAATGGCCCACCAGAACGACCGGACGCGACCATTCGCGCTCGATGTACCCGGTGAGCCACGCGGCGAAGTCGCTCACCGTGGCCGCCGCACCCTCGACGAGCGCGGCGTCGTGGCCCGCCTCGGCCATCGCGGCGAGCAGCGGCCGCCACGACGCGGCGCCGTCGGCGAAGGCGGGTACGCACACGAGCGGGCGGCCCCGGCCCAGTCGTGTCACGCGGGCGTCGATGGTCATGATGATCCCCCTTCGTCCCCGTAGGCGGCGAGGAAGACGCGGACGGCCTCGTCGGCGTAGCGGTCGAGCTCGCCGGGGGCGAAGCGGGTCTGGCTCCCGTGGAACATCGCCCTGTTCATCGGGACCGACAGGACGAGCCAGTTGAAGTATTCGGCGGCCAGCAGCGGGTCGTCCATGCGGAGCAGCCCCCGCGCGGCCAGCTCCCGGAACCGTGCCGCCAGCGTGGCGTGGGCCTTCTCGGGACCGCCGGCGTACCAGGTGCGCGCCAGTTCGGGGAAGCGGTCGGCCTCGCCGATGATGACCCGCCGCATCTGCACCAGGTGCGGGCGCATGACGATGGCGACGTGCCGGCGGGCGAACTCGCGCAGGTCGCGCGCGACGTCGTCGGTGCCGGGCAGGGCGTCCACCAGGGACTCCGAGCCCGCCTCGGCCTCCCGGATGTCGCCGGTGACGATCTCGGTGAACAGCCGCTCCTTGTCGGCGAAGTGCTTGTAGACGGTCTGCTTGGACACCTTCGCCAGCGCGGCGATCTCGTCCATGCTCGCGCCCGCGTAGCCGTTCCGCAGGAACACCGTCCTGGCCGCGTCGACGATGGCCCGGTGCTTGGCCGCCGATCGTCCTCCCTCTGGGGTCATGAGGGGATAGTACTGGACGGTTCAGTACTGAGGGGAGTACTGTACCGTCCAGTACTAGAGCTCCGGAGAGGACGGCGGCCATGCCCACGACCACCTCACAGGACGGAACCACGATCGCGTTCGACCGGGCCGGGTCGGGACCGGCGCTCATCATGGTCGACGCCGCGAGCTGCTTTCGCGCCTTCGGCCCCATGGGGCCGGTGGCCGACGCGCTCGCCGATCGCTTCACCGTGTTCACCTACGACCGGCGCGGACGGGGGGAGAGCACCGACACCCCGCCCTACGCCGTCGAGCGCGAGATCGACGACCTGCGCGCCCTGATGGCCGAGGCCGGGGGATCGGCCTGCGTGTTCGGCTTCTCCTCCGGGGCCGTGCTGGCCCTGCACGCCGCCGCGGCAGGGCTTCCCATCTCCCGGCTCGCGCTGCTGGAGCCGCCGATCGACCTGGACGGCGAGCCCGACACGGCGATGATCGACCGGATCACCGAACTGGTCGCCGCGGGGCGCGGCGGCGACGCGATCGAGTACTTCAACACCAGCATCGGCGTACCCGCCGAGATGATCGCCGGGCTGCGCGGGTCTCCGGCCTGGCCCGCCCTGGAGGCCCTCGCGCACACCCTGGTCTACGACCTGACGATCACCGGGACGCTCTCGGCCGCGACGCTCGCCGCCGTCCCGGCGCCCACGCTCGTCATCGACAGCTCGGGCAGCGACGACCGCATGGGCGCCTGGGCCGACCAGGTCGCCACCCTCGTCCCGGACGGCCGCCGCCGCACCCTGAAGGGCGACTGGCACACCGTCCCGGCCGAGGACCTCGCCCCGGCCCTCGCGGACTTCTGCCGCTAGGCCAGGCGCTCTTCGAGGCGGACCGTCACCGTGTCGCCGGGGCCCTTCCCGAGCAGCTCGCGGACGTCGGCCTTGACCGGCAGCTTGTGGGTGCCGTCGCCGAGGGCCATGAACGAGCTGCGGAACGGGTGGCCGTCGATCGTCCCGCGGATCTTGACGAGCCCGCGCGTGCCGAAGTACTCGGCCGAGCCGGGCATCACCACGTACGTCCATCCGCCCTTGTTCGGGCTCTGGACGAGCGTGGCGGTGAATTCCTTGTCGAGCTCGGTGCCGGTCATCGCTCTTCCTCTCCGCGCTCCTCGACGACCGCGAGGCCGTTGCCGTCCGGGTCGCGCAACACGAACATGGGCGGGATCCCGTCCCAGAGCAGCAGGTCGTCGGCGTCGACGCCCGCCTCGGTCAGGGCCTTGTGCAGGACGGCGGCGTCGGGCGTGACGAGCCTGACGCCCGTCTCGACACCGGCCGGAGTCCCCTGGTTCGCCGGAGTCAGCGCCAGCGAGGTCTGCGCCCCGGGGGCCGCGACCTCGATCCAGCGCCCGCCGAGCTGCTCCATCGGAGCGTCGAGCCGCTTCTCCAGGCCCAGGGTGCCGACGTAGAACTCGACCGCGCGGTCCTGGTCGGTGACGGGGACGGCGATCGTCCGCACGCCGGTGATCTTGGGTTGCTCGCTCATCCGGGCCTCCTGTCGTGGTCGTTACCCAATACGACCCGTGCGAGCGGCGAAACTCATCGCGGCATGGCGAAGAGGTGATCGAGCACGGCGCCCTCGCTGACGCGCAGGCCGTCGTGCTCGTGGTCGCGGGTGACCCAGGGGCGCAGGTTCCCGATGGCCTCGGCGGTGGCGATGGACAGGCCGCGTTCGACGTACATGTCGCCGTGGTAGATCGCGGCGGCCACCGGGACGGTGTTGGAGCGCAGCCGGTCCGGGTCGTAGAGAACGGGCCATTCGGGCCGCCCGGCCAGCAGATGCGCGGCCTCGCGGAACGGTCGCAGGTTCGGGTCCTGCTCGAACATCCAGGGGTAGACGGCCTCGCCGGTGAACAGGACCGGGTCGTCGGAGGCGAACGCGGGATGCTCGTCGCGGACGCGCTGGGCCGCCCAGTTCGTGGCGCCCGGCCCCTGCGCGTAGGTGGCCTCGTGGACCAGCGCGTACAGCGGCGCGGCGGCCGTCCAGGCCAGGGTCCCGGCGACCCCGTGCAGGAACCCGTCGGACAGCTCCGTCCCGCCGGTGAAGGGGTCTTCGAGGAGGGCGTGCAGCTTGTGGCTCCCGCCGGTGCCGCCGAGCAGGTTGCCGAGCGACTGGAAGCACTCGACGGTCAGGGGCCGGCCGCCGGGCAGTTCGACGTCATGGGCGGCGAGGTGGCGGGCGACGGCCCTGGCGGTTTCGGCGTCCTCGGGGTAGCGGGCGTAGTGCTCGGTGTTCTTGTCGAGGATGCGCGGGGTCAGGGCCCGGTAGGCGTCCTCGGCGTCGGCGTGGAGACCGGGCAGGCCGCCGGTGATGTACGCCTCGGCCAGCCCTTCGGGGGCGAACGACAGGTAGGTGACCGCGCACATGCCGCCGAAGCTCTGCCCGAGGACGCTCCAGCGGGCGTCCCCGAGGAGGGCGCGGCGGATCGTCTCGGCGTCGCGGACGATGGAGTCGGCGCGGAAGTGGGTGAGGTACTCCGCCTGGTCGGCGGGGGAGGGCAGCGCGGCCAGAGACCTGCGGTCGAACGGCGTCGAGCGGCCCGTGCCGCGCTGGTCGAGCAGCAGGACGCGGTAGTCGCGCACGGCGCGCGCCAGCCAGCCCGAGGCATCGAGCGGCCTGGGGGCCGGGAAACCGGGCCCGCCCCCGAGGAACAGCAGCCAGGGCAGGTCCCGGCTCGCCGCGTCGTCCGCGCGGACCTCGCGCGCGTAGAGCGTGATCTGCCGGTCGCCCGGCCGGGCGTGGTCCAGCGGCACGGTGAAGAAATGGTCGACCTGGACGAAGCGCTCGGACATCGGCCCAGGCTAAACGATCACGTGCGTCGTCGTCGCCGCAGGTAGTAGGCGACCGTCACGGCGCCCAGGAGCGGCCCCCACGCCAGCAGCGGGCCGTAGGAAAGGACGAACACCGCGAGCTTCCATCCCTCCAGGTACACGGTGGTCCCGTCGGGCGCGCGGAACTCGTTGTAGCTCAGCGCCGATCCGAAGGCCAGCACGGTGAGGGCCGCCGCGCCCAGCCCGGCGGGGATCACCGCGGCCAGCGTCGGCACCCGGCGCCCGCCGAGCAGCGGGATCCACCCGGGGAACACCTCGCCCCAGCGGCTGACCAGGCCGACGGTCAGGAAGGCCAGAGCCTCGGTGACGAGGGTCAAAAGGATCACGTACATCCACCCGGGGAACCACGTGGGCAGGTCTCCCTTCGAGTCGCCCTCGGAGTTCGCGAGCGGGCCGAGCGGGGCTCCGAAGCCGAGCGCGATCCGCCAGATGCCCGACGGCAGGACGACCAGTGTGGTGGCGTAGGCCGCCAGCGTGATCGCCCTGGGGACGCCCTCGGCGGGACGCCCGTGCAGACGCTGGAACAGGGAGGGAGTGGCGGTGCTCATGAAGGAGATTCAAGGCTCCGCGCCGCGCGCGCACCTCCCTCTGGAGCCTGATCCGAATCCCCCGTAAAGGGGATCACCAGCCGGGCAGGTCGGGCAGGTCGTCCATACCGGGCCGCGAGAGATGCAGCACCTCGTAGCGCTCGGTGGCGTCCTCGTCTTCGGGGACGGCGTCCTCCCACAGGACGAACCGCAGCAGCCGCCACTGGAAGGGATCGAACGCCAGCGCGGCCGTATGAACGCCGTCGCGACGGCGGAAGACGTCCAGGTCCCCGAGCTGCTCGTCCATCGGCAGGTCCGCCGGAAGCGGGGTGAGGCGGCGCGACGCGGCCCGCGGTGCGGCCGCGCGGGCCGGGCCCGCCACGGCGGCGACGCCCGTCCAGTGGTGGACGGCGGGACGCCCGAAGTCGCGGACGATGCCCTGGAAGCCGCCCCCGCCGACCAGGAACCGCGCCATCGCGCCGGGGTCGTTCCACAGGTAGAAGGGCGCGTACTGGTTCACCGGGGAGCCGCCGGCGCCGCGTTCGCGGATCGCGTAGGCCTTGAGCCCGAGGCCCGCGCGGTCGTCCAGGAGGTGGCCCCTGGCGGCGACCCGGTCGCGGATGCGGCCCATGTCATAGTCGGCGGGCAGGGTGATCTCGTACTGCTTGGCGTACATGGGGCCTTCCGCCGGTCACTGGGCGAGCAGGCCGAGGATGCCCTCCACGACCTGCTCGAACGGCTGGGTGGAGTCGGCGGCTCGGGCCAGGACATACCCGCCCTGGAGCGCGGCCACGACGGCCGACGCCGTGGTGTCCGGGTCGAGCGCCGCGTTGATCTCGCCCCGCTCGCGTCCCTCCGCCAGGATCGCGGCGAGGCGGCCGCGCAGCCAGGCGAGCGTCTCCTCGACCGGTGCCCGCAGCGCGGGGTCGGCCATGACGTCGGGGTCCTGGGTGAGGCGGCCGATCGGGCATCCCTTGAGGGCCTCGCGCTCGCGCCGCACATAGGCGGTGATCTTCTCCACGGCCGTCCCTGGCGCGTCGAGCTTGAGACTGACCTGGCCGCGCATCTCCTCGGCCGTGCGTGTGATGGCGGCCAGCGCCAGCGCGTGCTTGCCGTCGAAGTGGTGGTACATGCTGCCCTGGCCGACACCGGCGCGCTGCTGGATCGCCTTGGGGCTGGTGCCGACGTAGCCGCGCTCCCACAGCAGTTCGCGGGCGCTCTCGATGAGTTGGTCGGAGGTGCTCACCCGCCTCACTGTACCTACTGGTACGTACAGACTCAATCGAGGCGCGCCGCCCGGGTGTGCAGGTAGCGCCGCTGGGCGAAGCCGGTCGCGTGCCGCGCCGCCGTCAGATAGGCCGCGCGCGCGGCGGCGCGGTCGCCGGCCCGCTCCAGCAGATGGCCGCGCACGGCGTGCGGGCGATGGTCGCCGGTGAGGCGCCCGTCGGCCTCCAGCCCTTCGACCAGGGCGAGCCCCGAGAGCGGCCCCTTGACCATCGCCACGGCGACGGCGTGGTTGAGCGCCACCACGGGGTTGTCGGAGATCCGCATCAGCACCTCGTACAGCGCCAGGATCTGCGGCCAGTCGGTCGAGTCCGCGTCGGGAGCCTCGTCGTGCACCGCCGCGATCGCGGCCTGGAGCTGGTAGGGCCCGGTGGGGCCGCGGGGGAGCGCCTCGCCGAGGAGCGCGACGCCCTCGGCGATGGCGCTCGCGTCCCAGAGGGCGCGGTCCTGCTCGTCCATCGGCACCAGCGCGCCGTCCGGCCCGGTGCGGGCGGCGCGGCGGGCGTCGGTGAGCAGCATCAGCGCGAGCAGGCCCGTGACCTCGCCGTCGCCGGGCAGCAGGGCGCGCAGCACGCGCGCCAGCCGGATCGCCTCGGCCGCCAGCTCGGGCCGCTGGAGATCGGGCCCGTACGTGCTGGCATAGCCCTCGTTGAAGATCAGATAGAGGACGTGCAGGACGATGGCCAGCCGCTCGCGGCGCTCGGCGTCCGACGGCAGGCCGAACGGGACGCCGCTGTCCCTGATGCCCCGCTTGGCGCGGCTGATGCGCCGGGTCATGGTCGCTTCGGGCACCAGGAACGCCCGGGCGATCTCGGCCGTGGTCAGGCCGCCGACCGCCCGCAGCGTCAGGGCGATCTGGGAGGCGGGCGACAGCGCCGGATGGCAGCACAGGAACAGCAGGACGAGCGTGTCGTCGGCCCCCGAGACCGGGCGGTCGGCGGCGGGCGCGAGCCACTCGTCCGGCGGTGTCCAGCGGGCCACGGCGTCCTCGCGGCGGCGCCGGGCCTGCTCGGCGCGCAGCAGGTCGGTGAGCCGCCGCGCGGCGACCGTGATCAGCCAGGCGCGCGGGTCGTCCGGGACGCCGTCGCGGGGCCACCGCCCGGCGGCCGCCAGCAGCGCCTCCTGGGTGGCGTCCTCGGCCAGGTCGAAGTGACCGTAGCGGCGGACCACCGCGCCGAGGACCTGCGGCGCCAGGCGGCGCAGCAGATCCTCGTGCCCGGCGTGCGTCATGGCCGGGGCGGTTCCTCGTCCAGGGGGCGCACGTCCACGAACCAGTCCTCGACGGGCGCGTGGGCGGGGGCCGGGGCCCGGGTCACGCGCATCGCGATCTCGGTGGCCCGGTCGAAGCTCTCGCACTCGACGACCGTGTACCCGGCCAGCACCTCCTCGGTCTCGGGGTAGGGGCCGTCGGTCACCACGGGAGCGCCGTTCCTGAACTCGATCCGCCGGGCGTGGACGGGGGCGCTGAGCCCCCGGGCCTCGACGAACTCCCCGGACTCGACCAGCTCGTTGTTCCAGTCGCCCATGAAACGGTGCAGGGCCGCGACCTCCTCGGCCGTCCAGGCGTCGTCGGCCTTGCCGGTCAGGGCGTCGTACTCCCGCTGCGACCCGTACAGCATGATGATGTACTTCACGCTCCGTCCTCTCACCTCCCGGCGCCCGCTCGGCGCCGCTCATCGGAGACGTCGGAGCCGCTCGGCCGGTCCGGACATCGAGGCGCCCCCGTCTTCTCATTTTCCCAGAACGGCCCCGGCCGCCCGAAGAGGTTGATTGATTCCTATCTGGGACTATCATCGCGATATGGCGATTGATTCCGATTGTGGAATGACTTCACTGGACGGGCTGGCGCCCGCCGCGGCGCTGTTCCACTCGCTGGCCGATCCGGTGCGGCTCTCGATCGTGCAGCGGCTGGCGCGCGGGGAGGCCCGGGTCGTCGACCTGACGCGCGAGCTCGGCCTGGCGCAGTCGACGGTGTCCAAGCACCTGGCCTGCCTGCGCGGGTGCAGGCTGGTGAGCGCCCGGGCCGAGGGACGGCAGTCGTTCTACTCCATCGCCGCGCCCGAACTGCTCGACCTGCTGCGGTCGGCCGAACGGCTGCTGGCGGCGACCGACCGGGCCGTCGCCCTGTGCCCGACCTACGGCGTCGCCGCCGACCGGCCATGACCGCGCTGTCCGCAGGACACCGCGCGACTCTGGCGCGCCGGGTCCGTCTGCTCGTGACGGCCACGATCGCCTACAACGCGGTCGAGGCGGTCGTGGCGATCACCGCGGGGACCCTCGCGTCGTCGGGCGCCCTGGTCGCCTTCGGGCTTGACTCGGTGATCGAGGTGGCCTCGGCGGCCGCCGTCGCCTGGCAGTTCTCGGCCCGCGACCACGAGGCGGTCGAGCGCCGCGAGCGGACGGCACTGCGGATCATCGCCGTCTCGTTCTACGCGCTGGCCCTGTACGTCTCGGTGGACGCGGTCCGCGCGCTTCTCGGGGCGGGGGAGGCCGGGCACTCCTCGGTCGGTCTGGTCCTGGCGGCGGCAAGCCTGGTGATCATGCCGGTGCTCTCGCGCGCCCAGCGCCGGGCGGGCCGCGAGCTGGGCTCGGCCAGCGCGGTCGCCGACTCGCGGCAGACCCTGCTGTGCACCTACCTGTCGGCCGTGGTGCTGGCCGGGCTCGTGGTCAACGGCCTGTTCGGCTGGGCCTGGGCCGACCCGGTGGCGGCACTGGTGATCGCCGCGGTCGCCGTCAAGGAGGGGCGGGACGCCTGGCGGGGCGAGTCGTGCTGCGCCGTTCCCGCGTCGGGCCCCTCCTCCGGGTGCGCCTGCTGCACGTGACCCGTCGGCTCAGCGGTCGGTGAGCAGCACGATCCGCGCGACGATCCGGCCCAGGCGGCGCGCCGTCTCGGCGGCGGGCGCCACCGGCTGGACGATGTGGCTCACGGCCAGCCTGACCACGGTCTCGATCCCCAGCTCGCGCGACTCGGCGTCGATCTCGGGCCACGCCTCGGCCGCGTAGTCGAGCAGCATGGTGGTCGAGGTCGTCAGCAGCGGCTCCGAGCGCGTGGTCAGATGGACCAGCAGGTCGTCCTCGCCGCCCCGAGAGCTGGTCAGGACGCTCTTGAGCAGCGGGTTGTCGGCGGCCGCGTCCAGGGTGAACAGGATGGCCGCCTCGACCGCGGCCTGGAGGTCGTCGCGGTGCTCGTCCAGGCGCTCCTGGACGCCGACCAGGAACCGCTCGACCTCCCGGAGCACCAGGGCCTGGCCGATGGCCCGCTTGGTGCCGAACTCGGTGTAGACGGTCTGCCGGCTGACGCCCGCCGTGGTGGCGATGTGCGTCATGCGCAGCTTGTCCCAGCCGTTGGCGGTGACCAGGTCGTAGGTGGCGTCCAGCAGCCGCTCCCGGAGCAGCGACCGGACGGACTCTCGATAGCGCGTCATCGAAGGTCATCGTAACGACACCCGCCCGACTCTTGACAGTCCTTGGAGGAAATGTCTATTAATTGGACAGTTCTTTTAAAAATGTAAGGCAGGAGGTGGCGCGGTGACCGCGATCACGGCGGACGGCCCCGTCGAGGCGACCTGGCGCGACGGCAAGAAGTACCTCTGGCTGCTGGGGCTCTTCGTCCCGACCTTCCCCTTCCTGGCCTGGGCCCTGGCCGCGGCGACCGGCTGGGGCTTCTTCTGGTGGTCCGGCCTCGTGCTCCTCTTCGGCGTGTTCCCGGTCCTCGACCAGCTCGTCGGCAAGGACTCCGCCAACCCGCCCGACAGCCTCCTGGCCTGGCTGGAGGGCCAGCGCTACTACCGCTGGTGCACCTATCTGTTCCTGCCACTGCAATACGCGGGCCTGGGCATGGCCTGCTGGATGTGGGCCGAGGGCGGCCTGTCGGCGCTCGACAAGACCGGGCTGGCGCTCACCCTGGGCGCGGTCGGCGGCATCGGCATCAACACCGCCCACGAGCTGGGCCACAAGAAGGACTCGCTCGAACGCTGGCTCTCGAAGATCGCCCTCGCGCAGACGGCGTACGGCCACTTCTACATCGAGCACAACCGCGGTCACCACGTCCGGGTCGCCACCCCCGAAGACCCCGCCAGCTCCCGGATCGGGGAGAGCTTCTGGCGGTTCCTGCCCCGCTCGGTGTGGGGGAGCCTGAAGTCGGGCTGGCACCTGGAGAAGGCGCGCCTGGCCCGCTCGGGCAAAGGGCCCTGGACCGTCCGCAACGACGTCCTCAACGCCTGGGCCATGTCGGTCGCGCTGTTCGGCGTCCTCATCGCCGTCTTCGGCCCCGGCATCGTCCCCTATCTGCTCGTCCAGGCGGTTTTCGGCTTCTCGCTGCTGGAGGTCGTCAACTACCTGGAGCACTACGGCCTGCTGCGCCAGAAGAACGACAGGGGACGCTACGAGCGCTGCTCGCCCCAGCACAGCTGGAACAGCAACAACATCGCCTCGAACGTCCTGCTGTACCACCTCCAGCGGCACAGCGACCACCACGCCAACCCCACCCGGCGCTACCAGGCCCTCCGGCATTTCGGCGACGCGCCCGAACTGCCCTCCGGCTATGCCACCATGATCGTGCTCGCGTACGTCCCCCCGTTGTGGCGCCGTGTGATGGACCGACGGGTCCTGACCCACTACGACGGCGACATCACCCGTGCCAACATCCGGCCCGCCAAGCGCGCCAAGGTCCTGGCCAGGTACGGGAGCGCCGCATGAGCCGCTACGTCTGCCCGGTATGCGAGTACGCCTACGACGAGCGGGCGGGCGACCCGCGCGAGGGTTTCCCGGCGGGCACGGCCTGGAGCCAGGTGCCCGACGACTGGTGCTGCCCCGACTGCGGGGTGCGAGAGAAGATCGACTTCGAACCGGAGAAGGTGTGACATGGACGGCGACTTCAAGGTCTGGGAGTGCCTGGTCTGCGGTTTCGTCTACGACGAGGCCGAGGGCTGGCCGGACGAGGGCATCGCGCCCGGCACCCGCTGGAACGACATCCCCGACGACTGGTCGTGCCCCGACTGCGGCGCCGCCAAGGCCGACTTCGAGATGACCGAGATCACCCGTGCCTGACGGATGGTGATCGTGGACACCGGCGCCATCGGGTTCGAGCGGGCCAGGCTCAAGCCGTCCGCGAGCTGAGCCGAGCGCGCCATCGACCTGCGCACCGGCACGACCGTCACCGCGATCGACCGCGACCGCACGACCGTCGCCCTGGACGACGGCACCGAACTCGCCTACGACCGCCTGCTGCTGGCCACCGGCAGCAGGCCGCGCTCGCTGCCCAGGACCACCGGCCTGCCCGGCGTCGCCGAGCATCCCGACGCGCTGACCGGCGGACGGCACCGCGGCGAGCACTGGAACCACGCCCAGGAGCACGCCGCCGCCGCGCGCTCGATGCTGGGCCGGGGCCCTGCCCGGCCCGAGGGCCGTCAGTCCTGCTCGATGACCGACAGGAAGTTGCCCGCCGGGTCCTTGAACCAGGCGATGACCGGCCCGCCCTTGCGCATGATCCCCTTCTCGTCCACGCCGTCGAGCGCCTCGAAGCGCACCCCGCGCGAGGTGAGCTCGTCCACGGCGGCGTCGACGTCCTCGACGGGGAAGTTCAGGATGGTGAACGTCGCGGGGGTGTGGTCGGGCTTGGGGTAGACCAGCGTGTCGCGGTCGCCCCCGAGATGCAGGATCAGCATCCCGTTCTGCTCGGTGAGGTCGACGCCGAGCGTCCGGCCGTAGAACTCGCGCGCCGCCGGGATGTCGTCCACGGAGAATCCGCTGAAAGCCTTGCTGTTCCCGAGCATGAAGGTCCGCCTTCCGTCGTGTGCCGAATCGTTCCTCCCCATGCAGACCTCGGCGGGCGCGGGAACTCATCGGTCGTCCCGGCGACCGGACACGGCGATGAGTTCTGCGCCGCCGCGCCGTCTACCTCTCGACGGGATTCTCGCGATGGGAGATCAACGATGACCGAGCGCACACCCGTCGAGGCCGCCAACCTCGACATCTACGGGTCGGACGTGCTGCCGTGGAGCAGGCCGCGCGACCTGATGGCCACCAGCATGCCCACGGCCGACCTCCCGCTGTTCCTCGGGACGACCCGGCCGGACGGACGTCCGCACTCCGCCGGGGTCGGCGCCGTCTGGCATGAGGGCGACCTGTACTTCACCAGCGGCCCGGGGGCCCGCAAGGCCCGCAACCTGGCCGCCAACCCGGCCTGCACGATCTCGATGCGGCTGGAGGGGCTCGACCTGGTCCTGGACGGCACGGCGGAGCGGGTCACCGACCGCGCCGTCATCGAGGCCATCGTCGCGCTCTACCGGGAAGGCGGCTGGCCCGCCGAGCCGCACGAGGAGGGCCTGACGGCGCCCTTCAGCGCCCCGAGCGCCGGGCCGCCGCCCTGGCACCTCCACCGCTTCACCATCGACGCGGCCGTGGGCGTCGCCACGGCCGAACCCTACGGCGCGACCCGCTGGCGCTTCTGATCGGGAAACCTCCGCCCGCCCTCACCTCGCCAGCACGGACCGGCACAGCTCCTGGACCCCCGCGTGGAGCCGCTCGGCGCTCATGGCGTCGTGCTCGGTCGCGTGCAGGATCAGATCGCTGCGAATCGACGCCAGCAGGGCGTGCGCCAGATACGCGGCATGCTCGGGGCCCCGCGCCTCGGTGAGCAGCGCGGTCAGCTCACCGTGCCAGAGTCCGTAGGCGGCGTTCAGGTAGGGACTGGACGAGCCCTCGCGTTCCAGGGTGAGCATGAGAGGGCCGTTGGCGAGCTTGAAGTCGAGCAGCGCTGCCAGCAGCGCGGGCACCCGTTCGGCCGCCGGAGCGCCGGGCCCCAGCGGCGGGGGACCGGCCAGGATCTCCTCGCGCAGCCCGGCGGTCCGCTGCGAGACCAGGGCCAGGACGAGGCCGGTCCGATCGCTGAAATGGCCGAAGAGCGTCCCCTTGCCGATGCCGGCGGCGCGGGCGATGTCGGCCATGGTGACCTCGTCCGGGTCGGACGCGTCGCCGAACAGCCGGTCGGCCGCCGCCAGCGCGGCGGCCCGATTGCGCACCGCGTCGGCGCGCCGCTTCGGAACGGTGCTCACGACGGCCACACTAGTGCCCGGCTTGTAAATCGACCCCGGGTCGACTTAATGTACGGACCATGACACCGACACCCGCGGAGCGGGTCTTCAGGCACAGCCTGGACCTCCTGCTCGCCAAGGACATCGACGGATGGGTCGCCCTGTGGGCGGACGACGGCGTGTTCGAGTTCCCGTTCGCGCTTCCCGAAGGCACCCGCCGTCTGGAGGGCAGGGACGCCGTCCGCGCCTACATCGACGGCTACCCCGGCCACATCGACCTGCACCGGTTCGAGGACCTGGTGATCCACCAGACCACCGACCCGGAGGTCGTCGTGGCCGAGCTGCGCGGCGTCGGCCGCGCGGTCGCCACCGGCCGCCCCTACGACATGCCCTATGTCTGCGTGGTCACCGTGCGGGACGGCGAGATCGTCCGGTACCGCGACTACTGGAACGGTGCCCTGGTCGCCGACGCCTTCGAGGGCGGGCTTCCGATCGGCGCGCGGACATGATCCTGGTGACCGGTGCCACGGGCAACACCGGCGGGCGCGTCGCCGCCCGGCTGGCCGAGCGCGGCCTGGACGTTCGCACCGCGTCCCGCACCGGACCGACCGACGTCCGCTTCGACTGGGCCGACGAAAGCACCCACGCCAAGGCCCTGGAGAACGTGACCGCCGCTTACCTGGTCGCCCCGGTCGGCGTGCCCGACCCCCACGAGGTGATCTCGGACTTCGTGGACCGCGCCCTGGAGGCGGGCGTACGCAGGATCGTCCTGCTCTCCTCGTCGGCCATCGCCGAAGGCGACCCGGGCCTGGGCAAGGCGCACGTGGCCGTGCGTGAGCGCGTCCCCGAGTGGGCCGTGCTGCGCCCGTCCTGGTTCATGCAGAACTTCAGCGGAGAGCATTTCCACGCGGCGAGCATCGCGTCCGAATCGGCGATCTACACCGCCACCGGCGCGGGCCGCGTCGCCTTCGTCGACGCCGGCGACATCGCGGACGTCGCCGTCCACGCCCTGACCGATCCGACGCCGCACAACACCGACCATGTGATCACCGGTCCCGCCCCCCTCAGCTGCGACGAGGTGGCCGCCCAGATCTCAGAACGCCTGAATCGCAGGATCCGCCACATCTCCCTCGACGCGCGTTCGGCCCGGGCGCGTCTGGAGTCCGTGGGCTTCGCCCCCGGATTCGCCGCCCTGCTCGTCGACCTCGACCTCCGGATCGCCCAGGGCAGCGAAGACCGCACGACCACCACGGTCCTGGACGTCGCCGGCCACCGCCCCCGGTCCTTCGCCGCCCACCTGCGCGCCATCGGGAACTGACAGTGCCCGCCGCTACGGTGTGCACCGCTGGCTGACCGTTACCGCGCGCCTGTGGAGGTTCCGATGAAGACGCTGCCCACCGCCCACGCCCCGCTGGTCATCCGTACCGACTTCTCCGACGCGAGCCGGTGGGACGAGGCGGTGGCGGCGCTCACCGCGACGAACGAGGACGGATTCATGGCCGACGTCCAGATCGTGGATGACCCGGCCTTCCGCGATCTGCCCGCCGACCGGCTCCGGGAGTCGCTGCCCGAGGGATACGACATGGGGTTGTTCGGCGTGGTCGACGCGACGGCGCTGGCGTCGGCGGAGACGCCGGTGCTGGTCGTCGATCTCGGGGACGAGCCCGGCCGCACCCTTCGCGTCATCGCGACGG
This sequence comes from Spirillospora sp. CA-294931, assembly GCF_050946795.1. Taxonomy (GTDB): domain Bacteria; phylum Actinomycetota; class Actinomycetes; order Streptosporangiales; family Streptosporangiaceae; genus Spirillospora. The sequence goes on along the minus strand of NZ_CP192006.1, from coordinate 4,631,068 downwards.
AGTACTGGGGCATCGAGAACAACGTGTCGCTGGGCAACATGGACTTCGCCGAGTTCGCCGAGTCGGTCGACCCGGACGGCGTCTTCCGTGGCTTCTGAGTCCGGTCAGGCGTGGCCGCCGACGGTGACGGTGCCGATGGTCATTTCCGGGCGGCCCTCCAGGATGTGGCCGACGCGTTCCACCTGGTCGTCCAGGTCGGCGCGCTGGGTGCGGGTGAGGGTGACCAGCGGCTCGACGGTGAGGGCCAGGCGGCGGCCGGAGCGGCGCTGGTGCCAGAGACCGGCGACCTCGCCGTCCACCAGGAGGATCTGGAAGTTGCCGGGCAGGACGCGGTCGGCCGCCTTGCCGGGGTAGAGCAGCGCGGGCGGCTGGTTGCCGACGCGGTAGGCGTAGCCGTCGAAGTAGGGAAGCAGCCGGACGCCCCGGGGCGGGCCGGAGGGTGCGGCGGTGTCGCCGGACCACACCCACTCGGGGTTTCCCTCGACGATGACCTGCTGGAGGTCGGCGTCCAGCGTGGTGAACAGCTCGGTCGCCCAGGACGCCGGGGCCGCCAGCCAGTGGGCGAAGCGCCGTGGCGTCGAGGGGCCGTAGGCGTGCAGGTAGGACCGCACGAGGAAGGCCAGGGCGGCGATGACCGGCTCCGGCCGAAGGTCACGGGGGGCGCGGTAGGTGACCTTGCGGCCGCGGTTGGGGCCGAAACACAGCAGCCCGCGCGTCCCGGCTTCGGGGAGGGCCTGGCGCCAGCGCGGCCACATTCCCTGGAAGGCGGGCATGACCAGGTCTCCGGCCCAGGGGCCGGCGCGCTCGACGACGGCGTCGCTCAGCTCGTCGATCGTCAGGTCGCCGCCGTCCTCCGCCAGGGCGGCGCCGATCGAGTCGATGACCCGCTCGGTCTGCTCGGGCGTCATCCGGATGCCGGGCGGGGCGGCGGCTCCCGGCATCGGTGGTACCGCCGACAGCCCGCCCACCCAGAGGCCCAGGTCGGCGGCGGGCAGCAGGTGGACGGTGCCGCGCGGCCCGAACGTCTTGACCAGGGTCCGGTCGGTCCACAGGGCCTCGCGGACGGCGGTGCGGGTGGCACCGTCGATCCGCAGCCCGACGGCCAGCTCGGCGGCCGACATCACCTGGGCGTGCGTGCCCGCCATGGCGGCGACGACCCCGGCGGGCGCGGCGTCCGGCGCGGGGGTCGCGAGCCCGTGCCGCTCCAGCCGTCGCGAGCGGACCTCGGCCCAGCTCAGGCGCGGCGCGTTCACCCGTTGAACCGGTCGGGCGGGAGCGCGCCGGCGATCCAGTCGAGGGTGCGGTCGAGGCCGTACCTGAAGCGGGCGTCGAAGTCCATGTGCGGTTGGCGGGCGTCCCTGACCACGCGTTCGAGCATCGGGTAGTCGCCGCTTTCCAGGAACTGTCTCACGAGCGGGTGGCTCTTGGCGGTCCACTCCTGCATGCTCATGCCGGTGCTCTCCAGCTGCTCGCGCCAGCCCACCTCGCCGCGGACGGCGCTCTCGACGTACCCGGTCAGAAGGCCGCTGAGGCTGAGGATCTCGTCGATGGGGATGCCGACGTCCAGGACCGAGAAGGTGAACTCCATGATCCGGATCTGGTTGGGGCCGAAGGAGGGCCCGCCGCGCCGGATGAACAGCAGCCACGAGTGGCGCCGCCACATGGCGCGCCAGCCGTGGCCCAGCAGCGCCAGGTCGTGGCGCCAGTCGCCGGTGGGCCGCTCGGGGTACTCGATCTCGCCGACGGTGTGGTCGATCATCAGCTCGATCAGATCGTCGCGGCTGGGCACGTAGCGGTACAGCGACATCGCGCCCGCGCCGATCTCGGCCGCGATGCGCCGCATGGACGCCGCCTCGATGCCCTCGGCGTCGGCGAGCCGGACGGCGGTCTCGGTGATCTGCGCGCGGCTGTAGGCGGGCTTGGGCCCCCGCGCCGGGCGGTCGGGCAGCAGCCAGATGTTGACGTTCTCGGCTTCGGTCACGTCTCACCCCCTCGGCCCGAGTATTTCAGTTGCGTACATCGTACCCAGTTGTTTACTCTCACGGTATTAGTTGCGTACGGCGTACCCAGTGGAGGGCATGATGAGTGATCCGATCGTCGTCGCGGAGGGCCTGCACAAGAGATTCGGCGACACCCACGCCCTGCGCGGGCTCGATCTGAGCGTCCCCGCGGGCTCGGTCTGCGGCGTCCTGGGTCCCAATGGCGCCGGTAAAACGACCATGGTCCGCGTCCTGGCGACCCTGGCCGACCCCGACGAGGGCGGCGCCCGCATCGCCGGTTTCGATGTCGTGCGCGAGGCCGACCAGGTCAGGGCCCGCATCGGCCTGGCGGGCCAGTACGCGGCGGTGGACGAGAAGCTGACGGGCCGGGGCAACCTGCGCATGTTCGGGCGGCTCTACCACCTGTCGCGGCGCGAGGCCCACCGCAGGGCCGACGAGCTGCTGGAGCGCTTCGGGCTGATGGAGGCGGCCGACCGGCAGGTCGGCGGCTATTCGGGCGGCATGCGCCGCCGCCTCGACCTGATCGCCAGCCTGATCCTGCGCCCCCTGGTGCTGTTCCTGGACGAGCCGACCACCGGCCTCGACCCGCGCAGCCGGGGCGAGATCTGGGACAGCATCCGCGAGCTGGTCGCCGACGGCACGACCGTCCTGCTGACCACCCAGTACCTGGACGAGGCCGACCGCCTGGCCGACGACATCGCGGTCGTCGACCACGGGCGGGTGATCGCCACCGGGACGCCCGACCAGCTCAAGGCCACCATCGGCGACCGGGTGGACGTGGTGCTGGAGCGGCCGGACGACGCCCGCGCGGCCGCGAGCGTGCTCGGCGGGCTGGCCGGGGCGGAAGCGCTGGTCACCGCCGCCGACCGGCTCAGCGTCCCGCTGCGCGGCGGGTCGCTGCGGCTGGCCGACGTGGTCCGCGAGCTCGACCGCGCCGGGATCGCCGCCGCCGATGTCGGCCTGCGCCGTCCCACCCTCGACGAGGTGTTCCTGCGCCTCACCGAACGACAGAAGGAGAGCGTCTGATGGCCGCCCCCACCTTTCCCGCCGTCCCGGCGACGCCGCTGGGCCGGTTGCGCTGGACCCTGGCCGACGGGCTGACGCTCGTCGGGCGGGAGCTGAGCCGCCTGCGGCAGGAGCCCGGCCAGCTGATCGCCGCGCTGATCTTCCCCGCGATCATGGTCGTGCTGTTCGGCTATGTCTTCGGCAGCGCGATCACCATCCCGGGCGGCGGCAACTATCGCGAGTACCTGATGCCGGGCCTGTTCGCGATGGTCACCTTCAGCTCACTGGCGGCGGTGACGATGGCGGTGGCCACCGACGCCTCGCGCGGGGTGATGGACCGTTTCCGCTCGATGCCGATGGCCCGTTCGGCGGTTCCGTTCGGGCACACCGGCGCCGACGTCCTCAGCGGCCTGCTCTCCCTGGGGATCATGGTCGGCGCCGGGCTGCTGGTCGGGTGGCGCGCGCACCGCGGGCTGATGCCCACCCTGGAGGCGTTCGCGCTGATCGTCCTGCTGCGCTACGCGCTGAGCTGGGCCGGCTGCTACCTGGGCATGGTGGTCAAGGACGACCGCACGGCCGACCAGCTGATGCCGCTGTTCCTGCCGTTCACCATGCTGTCCAACTCGTTCGTCCCGACGGGCGGGATGCCGGCGTGGCTGCGCTTCCTGGCGGACTGGAACCCCACCAGCGCGCTCACGGCGGCGTGCCGCCAGCTGTTCGGCAACCCGGGAGCGCCCAGCGGGGACGCCGCGTGGCCGATGGCGCATCCGGTGCAGGCGGTCCTGCTCTGGGCGCTGGTGCTGCTGGCGGTCTTCGTGCCGCTGACCGTGCGCACCTACCAGCGCAGGGGCCGGTGACGGCCCCGGCCGCCGCGTCCGCGCGACGCGGCGGCCGGGACCCGCGTCACACCCCGAAGGGCGCCGCGTAACGGACGGTGCCGCGCGGCACCGTCCCCCGGCGGTCGAGCACCATCGCCATCAGGGCCTCGTCGGGTACCTCGAAGGTCACCGAGATCCCCATCGCCGACGCCCGCTCGAAGCCGAACCTGGGGTAGTACTCGGGATGGCCGAGCACCACCACCAGCGTCTCGCCCCTGGCGCGGGCGGCGTCGAGGACGGCCCGCGTGACCGCCGCCCCCGCGCCCTGGCGCTGGTATTCCGGCAGCACCGCGACCGGCGCGAGCGCCAGCGCGTCGGCGCCGCCGACCTGGCAGCGGGTGATCAGGGCGTGGGCGGCGATGCCGCCGTCCGGCGCCTCGGCCACCCAGGACAGGCCCGGAATCCAGGCCGGGTCCTTGCGCAGGACGTCGACCAGGTCGGCCTCCTCGTGGGTGGGGAAGGCCGCCTCGACGACCTTGCGCACCTGGGCGGCGTCCCGGTCCCGCTCAGCTCTGGTCGTCCAGGTCATGGCGCGCCTCACTGCTTCTTCCCCTTGATCCGGTAGGCCTCGCGCTGCGCCTTGGTGACGGTCTTCCAGCGGTTGGTGCGCTCGGCCCGCAGGCGCGCGTCGGTGCGCGACGCGGCCCACTCGTTCTCCCTTTGCAGTTTGCGGTAGCTCTCCAGCCTCCGTTCGGGCAGGGTGCCCGCGTCGATGGCGGCCTGGACGGCGCAGCCCGGCTCGCTGTCGTGGCCGCAGTCGCCGAAGCGGCACCGCCCGGCGAGCTCCTCGATCTCGGCGAAGACCTGCTGGAGGCCCTCGGCGGCGTCGAACATGCCCACGCCCCGCAGCCCCGGGGTGTCGATGAGGACACCGCCGCCCGGCAGGGGCAGCAGCTCGCGCCGGACGGTGGTGTGCCGGCCCTTGCCGTCCTGTTCCCGGATCTCGCCGGTGGCCAGGATCTCGTCGCCGAGCAGCGCGTTGCCCAGCGTGGACTTGCCCGCCCCGGACTGGCCGACCAGGACGACCGTCCCGGTCAGGACCGAGGCCAGCGCGTCCATGCCGGTCCCGGCGGAGGCGCTGATCGTCACGATGTCGACGCCGGGCGCCGCCGTGGCGACCTGGGCCTCGGCCTCGGCCGGGTCGGCCGCGCGGTCGGCCTTGGTGAGCACGACCACGGGCCGCGCGCCGCTCTCCCAGGCCAGGGCGAGCAGCCGTTCGAGCCGTCCGAGGTCGGGTTCGGCCGACAGCGGGACGGTGATGGCGACGGTGTCGACGTTGGCCGCCAGCGCCTGGCCCCGGGACTCGCGCGAGGCCGAGGAGCGGACGATGGCGGTGCGGCGGGGGAGCAGCGCCACGACGGCGGGATGCTCCCCGGTGCGGACCGCGGCCCAGTCGCCCGTGCAGGGCGAGACCGCGGCGGTGTCGGCCCGCAGCGGGCCGCTCTCGGTGATCAGATCGCACCGGCCGCGGTCGACCACGGTGACCCGGCCCGGGACGAGCCCGGCGTCGCGGTGCGGGAGGAAATCGGTGGCGAAGCCCTCGTCCCAGCCGAACGGGACGAGCGCCGACATGCTGATGTCGGAAGACAATGGTTTGGAACCCTTGTGTGAAGGGGGCGCGGCGAAGCGTCAGCCGGCGACCCGGAAAGTGAGGATGACCTGGGTGCTGCGGACAGCAGCGACCGACATCACGGCCATGCACCTCACCTCCCTCTCGTTCCGCCGACGACAATACCACCCGTGCGGGGGAGGCGCCCGTGCTCATCCGCGGCCGACGATGGCGTCCATGATGATGATCTCGGGGGCGTCGCCGACCCGTGACCCGCGGCGGATGGCGCGCCTGGCCCTGGGCTGGGTGGCCCTTTACAGCGTGCTGAGGATCTACTGGAGCCTGGGCAACCAGCCCGAGGACCTCGGGCCCGTCCAGGACGATCTGGTGATCTTCACCGGGTGGGGCTCGGTGGCCCTGTGCGCGGCGGCGATGGTGTTCCTGACCGTGCTGCTGACCACCCGCGCGACGGGGGCCGCGCGGCGAGGTCTCCTCTTGGGCGCCTGGACGGTGTGCGCGGCCCTGGCCGCCGCGGCGGCCCTTCTGCTGCTGGACGTGATCGGCGGGATCCTGCCCGGCCTGGGCCTGGAGTTCTCCGGGATGGGCGCGATGAGCCGAGCGGGCTGCGCGGGCGCCTCCGCCCTGGTGGGCCTGACGACCCTGGCCTACCAGCGCGGGACGCGCGCCGGATGCGCCGAGTGCGGCGGCCGCGAACGGCTGGGCTCCGTGCCCGCCTGGGCCTTCTGGGCCGCCTACCTCTCGATGGCCGGGTGCCTGGCACGGCTCGGGGCGCAGCTGAGCGTGGGCATGGACAACATGCCCTACGAGTACAACGCGTCCATGGTCGTGTTCGACGTCGGGTTCGTCCTCGCCGGGACCGTGCTCCCGCTGGCGCTCGTCCACTCCTACGGCAGGGTCTGGCCGCGCTGGGTCCCGAGACTGGCCGGACGGGCCGTGCCCCGGCGCCTGGTGCTGTGGCCCGCCGCCGCGATCTCGTCCGGTCTGGTCGTCTACTTCGGCCTCATGCTGGTCCAGATGGTCTACGAGCGCCTCAACGGCCGTAACCCGTTCCCGCCGGAACCGGGCCTCGACCTGCCCGAGCTGTTCTTCTGGGTCGCCGTGCCCGCGTATCTGCTGTGGGGCGCGGGAATGGCCGCCGCCGCGCTCGCCTACGCCCGCCGCACCCGCTCCGAATGCGGTGCCTGCGGGCGGTGACTCCCGGCGGGAGGGAAGTTTTCGGTAAACGGCGGTTATGGTGATTTGAGGACAAGGATCGGTTATGGGGGCGTGGCGTGGAGGAGCAGGGCGAGGAGAACCGCGCGGTGGTACCGCGCGAGCGTGACGCCGGACGTCCCCGTCCCGTGGTCCAGATCGACCGGGCGGCGGCCGCCCGCATCGAGGAGATCTGGAGCGAGCTGGCTCCGGGCGCGGCCGTCGCGGCGCGCGTGGCGGGCACCGTGACCGAGCCGGTCCGCCAGGCCGCCAGTGAGGCCACCGCCCGCGCCGCGACGCGGATCGTCGAGCAGGTCGCCCGGACCCCGGCCATGGGGATCATCGAGCAGGCCGCCCGCGACGCCGCCGTGAAGGTCGCCACCTCGGCGGCCGAGCGGGCCGTCGCCGAGGCGCGCGCCGCCGCCGAGTCCAACGCCGTCACCGGCACCGCGCTGGAGGTCACCACCACCGCCGTCGCGATCGCCGGGCAGGCCGCCTCGCATCCGATGGCGCTCGCCGCGCGCCGCCTGGCCGCCCGCAGCCCCTTCGCCCGCGTCGCCACCGCCACCGCGTTGGACGTGGCGAACCGCACCGTCACGGCCCCGGTCGTCCAGGCCGCCACCAAGGTGGTCGTCGACGGCGCGCTGGACGCCGTCGCGGACGTGGCCGTCGAGGTGGCCCTGGACGTGGGCCGCGACATCGTGGTGGACGTCATCCGGCAGACGGCGCTGGAGACCGCCCGCGAGGTGGCCGGGGCCGTCCGTGACCGTGCCAGGGACGCCGCCGCGCTGACCCCGGTGACGGCCGCCGCCGCCGACGCGGCCACCCAGGCGGCGGGCAGCGACGTCGCCCACGCCGTCGGCGACATGCTCAACGCGTTCGCGGGCAGCGCCGTCGCCCGCACGGCCGGGCGCCTGGCCACCCGCGCCGCCGCGCTGGCGATCGAGGCGGTCATCGCCGAGCTGATGCGCGAGGCGCTGCGGATCGCGATGAAGGAGGCCCTGCGCGACCTGATGCGCGAGGTGGCCCGCGATGTCGTGGTCGACGTCATGAAGACCACCTGGGTCGCCGCGACCCGCCCGCCCGAGCCCCAGCGGGGCCGGGACGCCGGGGGCTCGCTCGGCGACATGTTCGCCCGCGCGGCCAAGGCCACCGCGACCATGGTGGTGACCAACCCAGCCACCGGGACGGTCGTGGGTTCGGCCACCGGGGTCGCCGTGCGGGTCACCGCCAGGACCGCGCCCCGGGTCGTGCCCAAGGTCGCCGCCAGCACGCTGCGCAACGCCTCGCGCTACCGCGTGGGCACCCGCCGCAACCGGCGGGCGGACGGCGCGCCGCCCGCGGTGATCGAGACCGCGGTGGCGCAGGCGGCGACGGCCGCCCGGAGCGCGCCGCGCGCCGACCGGGCGTCCTGAGCGCTCAGTCGCGGCGGGCGTGGCCGAGGTAGGTGACGATCGGGCGTTCCTCGGGGGCCAGGACGAAGCGCACCCTTGCGGGGAGTTCCTCGTCGGTGATCCGGCCCTTGCGGCGGGCCAGGGTGGCTTTCACCAGGTCGCCGCCGCTCGCGGGCTTGAAGGGCGTGACGTCCCGGTTGCGTAGGCCGTGCGCGGCCAGCGCGGCGGTGACCTCCTCCGGGGTGCGCAGGCGGTCGGCCGAGTAGCGGCCGCGGGGCATGATGCGGGTCATCGGCAGAGCCTGGAAGGCGCCGAGGTAGATGAGCCGCGAGACGGGCGTGCGGTTGACGGTGTCGTAGAACAGCGTCCCGCCGGGCCGCAGCAGGCGGGCCGCGTGCCCGAGCACGGCGTCGAGGTCGGGGGTGATCTCGAAGGTGTCGGCGCAGTAGACGAGGTCGAACGCGGCGTCCGGCAGGCCCGGGTCCTCGGCCGGAGCCGTGCGGTACTCGACGCCACGGTCGCCGTCGGCCTCGCGGGCCATCGCCGTCGCCTCGGGGGACGGGTCCAGCGCGACCACGTCCATGCCGAGGTCGGCCAGGCCCCGGGCGAGCAGTCCGCGTCCGGCCCCGATCACCAGGGCGGTGCGCCGTCCGGCGGGCGGGGCGAGCCGTTCCAGCGTCGCCGCGACGTACTCCAGCCGGACGGCCTGGAAGGTGACCGCCCTGATCTGGCGGCCGTCCACGGCGCCGGGCGTGCGCGAGTCCAGCTCGATGATCGGTGTGCCGGTCATGCGTCCCCCTTTGAGTTCCTTCAGGGAACCTAGTTTAGTACCCTCAGGGAACCCAAGTAGGATCGGGGTCATGACCAGGACCCCGCTCGCCGATGTCGCCTGCTCGATCGCCCGCGCCACCGACCTGTTCGGCGACGCGTGGACGGCCCTGATCATGCGGGACGTGCTGGTCGGCGTGACGCGCTTCGACGACATCGCCCACGACCTCGGCATCTCCCGCAAGGTGCTGGCGGCGCGCCTGGCCCGCCTGGTCGAGGAGGGCGTCCTGGTCCGCGAGCGCTACCGCGAGCGCCCGCCCCGCGAGCACTACCGCGCCACCGACAAGGGCAAGGAGCTGTACCCGGTGCTGCTGGCGCTGATGAGCTGGGGCGAGCGCTGGTACGGCGACGACGCGGGCGCGTTCGTGCGCGTCCGCCACCTCGACTGCGGCCACGACGCCGCCCCCGTGACCGCCTGCTCGCACTGCGGCGGGCCGCTCACCTCCGACAACACCGTCCAGCTCCCCGGCCCGGCCGGGCGCGTGGCGCCCGGCACCCTCGTGCTCGGGCCGCTGATCGCCGCGCGGGAGGATGGGGACGCCGGGGCCGTCACACCGGACGGGCGCGATCCGTCAATGCGGTGACGGCGTGAACGAGGGAGCGGACCGATGGGCGACGACGAACACCTGGCGGAGCGGTTCGAGGCGCATCGCGCGCACCTGCGGGCGGTGGCCTACCGGATGCTGGGGTCCCTGGCCGAGGCCGACGACGCCGTCCAGGAGACCTGGCTGCGGCTCAGCCGCAGCGACACCGACCGGGTCGACAACCTGGGCGGCTGGCTGACCACGGTGGCCGGGCGGGTGTGCCTGGACATGCTGCGCTCGCGCCGCTCGCGGCGCGAGGAGCCCGCCGCCGAGCACATGCCGGACCCGATCATCAGCCACCAGGACGGCATCGACCCCGAGCAGCAGGCCATGGTGGCCGACTCGGTCGGCCTGGCGATGCTGGTGGTGCTGGAGACCCTGGCCCCGGCCGAGCGGCTGGCGTTCGTCCTGCACGACATGTTCGGCCTGCCGTTCGAGGACATCGCCCCCATCGTCGGCCGGAACCCGGCCGCCGCGCGGCAGCTGGCCAGCCGCGCGCGGCGGCGGGTGCGCGGCCAGGCTCCGGTGCCCGACGCCGATCTGGGCCGCCAGCGCCAGGTCGTGGACGCCTTCCTGGCCGCCGCGCGCGAGGGCGACTTCGACGCGCTGCTGGAACTGCTGGACCCCGACGTGCTGTCGCGCTCGGACGCCGGCGGCCCGATGACCGTGATCCGCGGGGCCGCCAAGGTGGCCACCGGCGCCGTGACCTTCGCGCGGCTGGCCGAGGCGGCGCTGCCCGCGCTGGTGAACGGGTCCGCCGGGGTCGTCTCGATCCGCGACGGACGACCGTTCTCGGTGCTGTGCTTCACCGTCGTCGAGGGGAGGATCGTCCAGATCGACGCCCTGGCCGACCCGGCGCGGCTGGCCGGGCTCGATCTGACCGTCCTCTCCGGTTGAACGTCAGTCGTCCAGCCGCCTGATCTTCAGCGTGCCGTCGGTGCGGGAGGCGGGCTGCCCGTCGGGGCCGGTCATCGCCTCCCGGTGGGTCTGGCTCACCTCCAGCTTCCAGTGCGAGGCGGGCAGGCCGAGCCCGTCGAAGACCTCCTGGGGCTCGGGCAGGACCAGGTCGGCGTCCGGGGCCCAGGAGGGCGGCCCGGCATGGCCGATGATCAGCAGGACGCCGCCGGGCGCCACGGCCGCCGCGGCGTCGCGCAGCACCCGCTCGCGCGGGAAGTCGATATCGGCCGGGGCGTGCAGGAACTGGGCGCAGACCAGGTCGTAGGTCCCTTCGGGGAACGACTCGGCCAGGTCGTGGCGCCGCCACTGGATCCGGTCGGCCACGCCCTCCTCGACCGCGTGCGCGGCGGCGCGGTCCAGGGCGACCTGGGAGATGTCCACGGCGGTGACCCGCCAGCCCCGGTGCGCCAGCCAGACGGCGTCACCGCCCTCGCCCGACCCCAGGTCCAGGGCGGTGCCCGGCTCCAGGTCGCCGACCTGGCGGACCAGCGCGGCGTTGGGCTTCCCGCTCCACAGCCGGTCGGCGGCGCCGTACTTCTCGTCCCAGAAACGCTCGGCGTCGTTCATCGGGTCTCCTTCTTCGTGCGGGCGACCGCCATGCGGGCCTCCTCGTCGATGATGTCGTTGTTGATCGCCGCGGCGGCGCGGGACCCGCCGTCGGCGGCGCCGACGACCTGCGCCATCAGGTCCGTGACGTTGCCCGCCACCCAGACTCCGGGGACGTCGGTGGCCCCGCCCGGACCGGCCGGGATGTGGCGGCCCATGACGTGCCCGCCCATCTCCACGTCGGCGGCCCGCAGGCCCAGCGCGCGCAGGAACCCGGCGCGGGCGGTGAACAGCGGCGCCGCGGCGACCACGCGGCAGGGGATCACCCGGCCGTCGGCCAGGGCCAGGCCGCCGATCCGGTCGCCGGTGATCCGCACCTCGGTGACCTTGCCCTCGACGACGGTCACGTCCCGGGCGGCGAGACGTTCGAGGTCCTCGGCGCCGGGCGCCGGGTCGGTGTGGGTGAACAGGGTCACCTGGTCGCTCCACTGCCGCCACAGCAGCGCCTTGCGGGCGGCCAGCGGTCCGGTGGCCAGCACGGCGATCGGCTCGTCGCGGACCTCGTAGCCGTGGCAGTAGGGGCAGTGGATCACGTCGCGGCCCCACCGCTCGGCCAGGCCGGGAATGTCGGGCAGCTCGTCGGTCAGCCCGGTGGTCACCAGCAGGCGGCCCGCCTCGGCGTGCCGCCCGTCGTCCAGGACGACGCGGAAGCCCCCGCCGGGCAGCGCCTCGGCCGTGACGACGTCGCCGTCGATGACCTGGCCCCCGTAGCGGGCCACCTCGGCGCGCCCTCGGGCCAGCAGTTCCGCCGGAGGCGTGCCGTCGTGGCCCAGGTAGCCGTGGATCTGGGCAGCGGGCGCGTTGCGCGGGCGGCCGCCGTCGACCACCAGCACCGACCGGCGCGCGCGTCCCAGCGTGAGCGCGCCGCTCAGCCCGGCGGCGCCCCCGCCGACGACCACGACGTCGTACCTGTTCGTGCTCGGGTTTCGTTCGCTCATTCGCGGTGCCTCCCTCTCGACGACGAGAGTGCACCGGCCGGGCGGAAAACGACAAACCTTGTTGCCGGAACGGCAAAATCAGGGCCAGACGGTCAGGGCCAGCTCGGCGACCCGGGCCAGCTCGGCGGCCGTGGCCCCGTCCCGCGACCGCTGTGACATGCCCTGGATGACGGTGCCGTAGTAGCCGGCCAGGGCGTCGGTGTCGGCGTCGGGAGGCAGTTCGCCGTCCCGCTGGGCCTGGCTCAGGCGCTCGCGCATGGTCGCGAGGTTGGACTCGCGGATCTCGCGCAGGAAGGCGGCGACGGCGGAGTCCTGCGCGGTGACGTTGGCGCCCGCGCTGATGATCAGGCAGCCCGGCGGGTGGGACGGGTCGCAGTAGTTCGCCGCGGCCTCGCGCAGAATGCGGGAGAAGGCGTCCCGCGCGGTCGGCTCCTCGGTCAGGGCCGCGGGGATGAACGTCCCGGCCGGGGTGCTTCCGTACGCCCGCACCGCCTCCTTGAACAGCGTCTCCTTGTCGCCGAAGGCGGCGTAGAGGCTGCCGGGCCTGATGCCCATCGCCTCGGTCAGCTCGCCGATCGAGGTGGTCTCGTAGCCGCGCTCCCAGAACAGCAGCACGGCCGCGGCCAGCGCCGTCTCGCGGTCGAACCCCCGAGGACGCCCTCGCGTCGCTCCCGCCTTGCCGCTCATGGCGCCCATTCTAGAACACTCACTCAAGAATGTGTGCTAGCGTCTTTCTTGAACGATCACTCAAGAAAGAAGGGGTACGGTCATGCGGGCTCTGGAGGGCAAGGTCGCGCTGGTCACGGGCGCGAGCCGGGGGATCGGGCGGGCCATCGCCGAGCGGCTGGGACGCGACGGCGCCGTCGTCGCGGTCGCCTACGCCCGGGAGGACGCGGCGGCGAACCAGGTCGTGAAGGCCATCCGCGAGGATGGCGGCCGGGCCTTCGCGATCAGGGCGCCCCTGGGCGCGCACGGCGACGCGGTCGCGTTGTGGGCGGCCTTCGACGAGGGCGTCCGGGAGTTCGCGCCGGACGGCGGCGTCGACATCATCGTCAACAACGCGGGCATCGGGTCCAGCTCCGACCTCGCCTCGATCAGCGAGACCGAGTTCGACACGGTCTTCGCGGTGAACGTGCGGGCGCCGTTCTTCATCGTCCAGCAGGGGCTGGAGCGGCTGCGCGACGGTGGACGCGTGATCAACATCTCCAGCGGGCTCTCGCGCATCGCGATGCCCGAGAAGATGGCCTACGGCTCCACCAAGGGCGCGCTGGACACCTTCACCCTCAACCTGGCCAAGGAGCTCGGCCCGCGCGGGATCACGGTCAACTCGGTGGCCCCCGGCATCATCGACACCGACGTCAACGCCGACTGGCTGCGCGGCGACGACGAGGCGCTGGCCTGGGCCGCGTCGGTGTCGGCGCTGGGGCGGGTCGGCCGGACCGACGACATCTCCGGCGTCGTGGCGTTCCTGGCCACCGACGACGCCCGCTGGGTCACGGGCCGCACCGTGGACGCGACCGGCGGCTCGGCGCTCTAGGGCGTGTTCGCGGCGGACGCGGCGGCGTGGCACGCCCCGCGTCCCTCGGCCCGGGCGACGATCCGGCCCGCCTCGACCCGGACGGCGGCCTCGGTGGCGTCGCCCACGGCGGGCACGCCCGCGGCCCGCGCCAGGTCCCCGCCCTCGTCGTGCACCACCTGGAGCCGGGACAGCGCCGAGGCGGGGAACGCCTCGCGCAGGCACCCGGACAGCTCGGCGACGGCCAGCCGCGCCAGCGGGCCGAGCTCGCCCGGGTCGCCGCTCACCAGCGCGACGGTCACGGTGTCGGAGGGTGCGGCGGCGCGCACCGCCTCCTCGGCGGCCTCCAGCCGGTGCAGCCCCAGGACCGCCACGACGCCGTCCGCCGCGAGCCGCGCGGGACGGGCGAGCACCGCGTCCCGGGCCCGGGGCGGCAGCCACGGCTCGTCCGCCGGGCGTGCGGGGGAGGCATAGATCAGATGCGGCGGCGGCCAGCCCCCGCCCAGGTCGAGCCCGGCCAGGCGGTCGCAGACGGCGACGACGTCGAACGGCTCCACGAACCCGGGGGCGGCGGCCGCCATCTGGCTCACACCCTGCAACGTGGTGAGCACGGCCTCGGCCTCGCGGACCCGGCGCCGGGCCGAGGCGGCGAGCGTCTCCATCGCGAGCGCGAGCAGGATCGCCTCAAGCCGCATGAGCTGCGCGAACGGCACCCTGGTCCGCTCGTCGGCGACGATCTCGGGCATCAGGTCGCGTGCCAGCCGGGCGGCGCCGTCGCCGTCCTCCACGGCGAGCGGGAGCCGTCCGACCCAGACGCGGGCCAGCGCGCCGAACGCCTCCGGGACGCTCAGCGCCGGCTCGGCGTCCGGGGGTGCGGTGCGGCGCTCGGCCCCGTCGGCCAGGACGGCGAAGTACAGCGCCCGCTTGCCCGGGAAGTTGGAGTAGACCGCGCCTCGGGTCAGGCCCGCGCGTTCGGCGATGGCGTCGATCTTGGCCTCGCGGAAGCCCCGCTCGCCGAACTCGGCCCGCGCGGCCTCCAGGATCTGGGCGCGGTTGTGCTCCTGGTGTTCCGCCCTCGTGAGCCGGGCCATGGCCCCCTGCCATCGAACTCAGATGATAAGACCATATGTTCTTATCATGTATCGGTGGCGCGGACGAGGGCGTCGCCGGCCGCCGTCCGGTAGTACAGGACCGCGCGTCCGGCCCGGCGGCGGGTGACGAGCCCGGCGTCCAGCAGCACCTTCAGATGGCGGCCCACCGAGCCGAGGCCCTGCCCGGTCAGCGCCACCAGCTGCGAGGTGCTCTTGGGGGCGTCGAGCCGGACGAGCACGCCCGCGCGCGCCGGCCCGATGAGGCGGCCCAGGCCACCGGGGACCGCCGGGCCCAGGGCCAGCGTCCCCGAGCACTGGTAGACCACGGCGTGGCGGCCCTCGTCGTCCCAGGAGATCCAGCGCTTGGCGGGGGTGACGGGCACGAGCAGCAGCAGGGCGCCGCTGAGCTCGCGGGGCGGGTAGTCGTGCGCGTTGACCTGGAGCCGGTTCTCGCCCAGCCATCGCATCCCGGGATGAATATCGTCCAGGGCCGCGGCCCAGCCGCCCTGGCCGAGCTGCCGCGTCCGCGCGACGATGTCGGCCTCCAGGACGCGCCGCCGCGTCGGCCAGGACGGCAGCACGGTCTCGCGCCAGACCCATTCCAGCAGCCCGGCCATCCGCTCGCCCAGGTCGGTGCGCCGCAGCGCCGCCGGCGGCGGCCCGCCCAGCGTCGCCTCCAGGTCGGCTTGAACGAGGTCCGGTGCCGCCTCCCTGACCGGGACGACCTCCTCTTCGAACGTCGGCGTGCCCTCACCGGTCGGGGTGGGCGTGACGAAGTCGGCGTTCCACGTCCGTGACCGGACCGAGCGCAGGAGCAGCGCGGTGATCGGGTCGTCGGCCAGCAGGGCGCGGAAGGCGGGCAGGTGGGCGTTCAGCCACGCGCGCTCGGCCGGATGCCCGGCCGCCGGCTTGTTCAGCGCGAACAGGCAGGACGTGGTCTCGGCCAGCGGCGAGACGACGAACCGGCAGCGCGCGAGCGTGTCGGCGTTGATCTCCCACAGCCCCATGAGGTTTCGCCTCCCCGCGAAACATTACCGTTCCGATCTTGCGTCGCCCGAGACTTCGCGACATGCGCACCTATCGCGAGCTTTTCCGCACGCCTGAGTTCGCTCCCCTGTTCACCACCATGTCCGCCCAGGTCGCCGCCATGACCGTCAGCGGCCTGGCGCTGGCCACCCTCGTCTACGACGCCACGTCCTCGCCGCTGCTGGCCGCGCTCAGCATGTTCGGCGCCTCGTTCGCGCAGGTGCTCGGTGCGGTGGCGCTGCTATCGGCCGCCGACCGGCTGCCGCCGCGCGCCACGCTGTCGGGCCTGGCCCTGTTCTTCGGCCTGGCCACCGCCGCCCTCGCCCTGCCCGGCCTGCCGGTGTGGGCGATCTTCGTGATCATCATGGCCGTGGGCGTGGGGGCCTCGCTGGGCGGCGGGGTCAGGCTCGGGCTGCTCAACGAGATCCTGCCGCCCGGCGGCTATGTGCTCGGCCGGTCCGTGCTGAACATGTCGGTCGGCCTCCAGCAGATCTGCGGTTTCGCCGTCGGGGGCGTGCTGGTGTCGCTCTTTTCCGCGCGCGGGACGCTCCTGGTGGGCGCCGGGCTCTACCTGGGCGCGGCGCTGGTCGCCCGGTTCGGGCTCTCGGCCCGGCCGCCCCGGGCGGCCGGACGGCCGTCGATCGGCGAGACCTGGCGGACCAACGGGATCCTGTGGTCCTCCAAGCCTCGCCGGCACATCTTCCTAGCCCTGTGGATCCCCAACGGCCTGATCGTCGGCTGCGAGGCGCTGTTCGTCCCGTACGATCCCGCGCACGCGGGCCTGCTCTTCGCCTTCGCCGCGTTCGGCATGCTGATCGGGGACACGCTGGTCGGGCGCTTCGTCCCGCACGAGTGGCGTCCCCGCCTGGGCGCCCCGCTCCGGCTCCTGCTGGCGGCTCCCTACCTGGTGCTCTTCGTCCAGCCGCCGCTGACGGTCACCCTGGCCGCCGTCACGCTCGCCTCGGTCGGCTTCGCCGCCAGCCTCCTGCTCCAGGAGCGCCTGGTGGCGCTCACTCCGGACCAGATCAGCGGCCAGGCCTTCGGCCTGCAAGGGGCGGGGATGCTGACGATGCAGGGCGTCGGCGCCGCCCTGGCGGGCGCCGTCGCCCAGGCGACCACGCCCGCCACGGCGATGGCCGTGATGGCCATGGCGTCGGTGGGGATCACCCTCTACCTGGCGCCGCACCTGCGCGCCGAGGAGGAGGACGCCACCGCGCCCGCCCCCGCCCCGGTGGTGACCGATCAGCGGGGGAAGGCGCGGCGGTAGTCGCCGGGGGAGACGCCCACGTGCTTGAGGAAGTGGTGGCGCAGGTTGTTGGCGGTGCCCAGGCCGCTGAGCTCGCCGACCTTCTCGATGGGCAGGCCGGTGGACTCCAGGAGGGCCTGGGCCCGCGCGAGCCGCTGGTTGAGCAGCCACTGGAGCGGCGTGGTGCCGGTCGCCGCGTGCAGCCGCCGGTAGAACGTGCGGGCGCTCATCGAGGCCCGGCGGGCCAGGTCGTCCACCGTGAGCGGGCGGTCGAGGTTGGCGCGGGCCCACTGCAGGACGGGCGCCAGACCGTCGTCGTCGGCGGCGGGCACCGACAGGTCGACGAACTGGGCCTGCCCGCCGGGTCGGTGGGCCGGGACGACCATGCGCCGGGCGAGCTGGTTGGCCACGTGGGCGCCGAGGTCGCGGCGGACCAGGTGCAGGCACAGGTCCAGCCCCGCGGTCAGCCCGGCGCTGGTGAGCACGTCGCCCTCGTCGACGTACAGGACCGAGTCGTCGACCTCGACGCGGGGGTAGCGCTCGGCGAGCTGGGCGGTGTGCATCCAGTGCGCGGTGGCGCGGCGCCCGTCGAGCAGGCCCGCCTCGGCCAGCGCGAACGCGCCGGTGCACAGCGACACCATGCGGGCCCCGGCCTCGTGGGCCCGCCGCAGCGCCTTGACCAGGCCCGCCGGCATCGGCAGGCCCTCCTCGACGCACGGGTCGGGCACCGAGGGGACGATCACGGTGTCGGCGCCGACGACGTCGTCGAGCCCGTACTGGGAGCGCAGCGCGAGGCCGAACGGCCCGGGTGCGTTGGCGGGGCCCTCGCTGGTTCCGCACAGCCGCAGGTCGTACCAGGGGTCGGCCAGATCGGGCTGCGGCTTGCCGAACACCGTGCAGGGGATGCTCATCTCGTACAGGTCCCAGGACGGGAGGTCGATGTCCTCGGTCACGACCACGGCGACGGTGCCCACGCTCATGCCGTGATCGTATGGCAGGAATTTGGTGGTGGCCGTCACCACTGTCACTGTCGGGACGACCGGCGCGCTGCGAACTTTGGATCATGAATGCTGAGAGCGTCACCGTCATCGGCCTGGGCCAGATGGGCTCGGCCCTGGCCGCCGCCCTGATCGACCGAGGCCACCCCGTCACCGTCTGGAACCGTTCGCCCGCCAAGGCCAAGGCCCTGGTCGAGCGCGGCGCCACCCTGGCCGCCACGCCCGAGGAGGCGATGGCCGCCACCGCGCTGACCCTGGCGTGCGTGCTGGACTACACCGCGCTGCGCTCCTCGCTGACCCCCGTCGCGGGCAAGACCCTGATCAATTTGACGTCGGGTTCGCCGGAGCAGGCCCACGAGTTCCAGGAGTGGGCGCACGCGCACGGCGCCCGCTACCTGGACGGCGCGATCATGACCACGCCGCCGGGTGTCGGCAACCCCGACCTGATGTTCCTCTACAGCGGCGAGGAGCAGGTCTTCCAGGCGCACCGCGCGACGCTGGCGGCGCTGGGCGACCCGATCCTGCTGGGCGCCGACCCGGGGCTGGCCTCGCTGTACGACACCGCGCTGCTGGGCCTGATGTGGGCCACGATGACCGGCTGGCTGCACGGCACGGCGGTGGTCACCGCCGACGGGCCCAAGGCCACCGAGTTCACCCCGATCGCCAACCGCTGGCTGACGACCGTGGCCACGTTCATGAGCGCCTACGCGGCGCAGGTGGACGAGGGCCGCTACCCGGGGGACGACGCCACCGTTGACGTCCAGATCGCCACGATCGACCATCTGATCCACGCGGCGGACAGGCGCGGCGTCGCCAACGCGCTGCCGGAGCTGATGAAGCGGGCCATGGTCGAGGCCAGGGCCGCCGGTCACGGCTCCGACAGCTACGCCAGCGTGATCGAGGTGCTCAGGCGTTGACGCCGCCGTCCACGGTGATCGAGGTGCCGGTGATGTAACCCGCGCCCTCGCCGGCGAGGAAGGCCACGGTCGCGGCCACCTCGTCGGCGGTGGCGTACCGGCCGAGCGCCGTCAGCGCGATCTCGTGCTCGGCGCCCTCGCCGTCGGCCGGGTTCATGTCGGTGTCGGTGGAGCCCGGGTGGACGAGGTTGACGGTGATCCCCCGTGGCCCCAGGTCGCGCGCCAGGCCCTGGGTGAAGCCGATCAGCGCCGACTTGCTCATCGAGTACAGGGTGATCCCCGGGGAGGGGACGCGCAGGGCCAGGTTGCTGCCGATGCTGATGATCCGCGAGCCCGGGCCCATGTGCCGCAGCGCGGTCTGGGTGGCGACGAACACCGCGCGGGCGTGGATCGCCATCGTGGCGTCGAAGTCGGTCAGCTTGACCTCCTCGAACGGGCCGTAGGGGAAGACCCCGGCGTTGTTGACCAGGATGTCCAGCCGGCCCAGCTCGGCGGCGGCCCGCTCGACGGCGGCGGCCACCGCGTCGGCGTCGGTGTTGTCGGCGGCGATCGCCACACCGCGCCGCCCGAGGGCCTGGACCTCCTTGACGACGGCGTCGGCCCGGTCGGGCGAGCTCACGTAGGTCAGGGCGACGTCGGCCCCGTCCTGGGCGAGCCGCCTGGCGGTCGCCGCGCCGATTCCCCGGCTTCCTCCGGTGATGAGGGCCACCTTGCCCGCGAGTTCAGACACATCAGCTCCGTTTCGGTTCGGCTTCCAGCCTGGAGCGCGGGGGCCTGGCTCACATCACGCGTTCACGTGATTCCGCCTTCTGGTCGTGTTCGAGCACCTGGCGGGTGAGCTCGACCCGGCTGGTGACGCCGAGCTTGGCGAAGCTGTGGCGCAGGTGGGTGTCGACGGTGTGGCGGGAGATGACCAGCTCGGCGGCGACCTCGCGGTTGGTCATGCCCTGGGCGACCAGCCGCGCGACCCGCAGCTCGGCGGGGGTCAGGCTGGGCCAGCCGTCCGGGGCCTGGTGCCGGGTGCCGCCCGCGCGGGCGGCGTCGCGGTGCGCCGCGGCGGCCGCGTAGATGCCGCGCGCCCGCCGCAGCAGTTCCCGGGCCTCGTTCCCGGCCGCCTGCTCGGCGCGGGCGGCGTCCTCCAGCGCCAAGGCGCGGGCCAGGGGGCGTTCGCCGTGTTCGTAGGCGTGGACGGCGGCGCGCAGGGCGTCGCGGTCGTCGCGCAGGAGGCCCTCGGCGTGGGCGGCCGCGCCCTGGTAGGTGGCGATCGCGGGGTTGTGGTCGGCCAGGCGGCGGGCGGCCTTCGCGGCGGCCTCGGCCAGGTGGCCGGGCCCGCCCGCGCGCCGCACGATCCGCACCAGCCGGGCGGCGGCGGTGGGGTCGTGGGTGAGCAGGCCCAGGCGGTCGGGCAGGGCGGACAGCAGCGGGGACGCCAGGCGCAGCGCCTCGGCCCATTGGCCCTGTTCGGCCTTGACCAGGGTCCGGGTCCACGCGAGCCGCTCGGCGGCCGGGCCGGTCTCGTCGCGGGCGCGGCGGACGTGCTCGCGCGCGGCGGCCAGGTCGTCCTGGTGCAGGGCCAGGCGCCCGAGCAGGGCGCGCAGCGCGGTGGCGGGCAGGGACAGCCGCTCGGCGATCCGCAGGCCGGTGCGGGCCTCGGCGCGGGCCTCCTCCAGGCGTCCCGCCGCGGTCGCCAGCTCGGCGGCGGCCGCGTGCCACTGCGGCGCCGACCAGAGGGTGCCCAGGTGGTCGGCCTCCTTGCGCCCGAGCGTGCCGACGGCCTCGGCCTCGGTGAGCCGGTCGGCGGCGATGAGGGCGAAGGCCAGGGCGAGCTGGGGGTGGCGCAGGCGCGTCTCGCCGCCCGCGCGGTCGGCGGTGTCGACGGCCTGGCGGGCGCGGGCGACGGCCTCGTCCAGGCGGCCCTGGATCCCCAGGACGTCGGCGTGGACGCCGGTCGCGCAGATGAGCGGGCCGTCGGCGCCGGCGCGGGTCGCCAGGTCGATCGCGGCGGCGGCGGCCCGCGCGGCGGCGGAGGCGGTGTCGATGTGCACCAGCGCGCAGGCGCGGGTCGCCAGCAGCTCGGCGCGGGTCGTGTCGGTGACGCCCGGCCTGCCCAGCACCCGGTCGGCGTGGTGGACGGCGGCGGCGTGGTCGCCCGCGAGCAGCAGCGCCCCGGCCAGCTCGCCCGCCACGACGGCCTCGTCCTGCGGCGCCATGCCCGAGCGCAGCGCGCCGGTGCCCAGCTCCCTGGCCTCGTCGCTGCGTCCGGCGGCGGCCAGCAGCCGCACGGCGTCGGCGGTGAGCGACGGGCGGTCGCGGTGGTGCCGGTCCAGCAGCGCCAGGACGCGCAGCAGCAGGTCGGCGGCGGTGCTGGGCGCCGTCGGCGCGGTCTGGGCGACGGCCCGGCGCAGCGTCTGGACGGCGTGGTCCTCGCCGCCGCAGCCGCCGAGGATCAGATGCTCGGCGATCTCGGCGGGCGGGCGTCCCTCCGCGCGCACGGTCACGGCGGCCTCGCGGTGCAGGGCCGCGCGGACGGCGGCGGGCAGCCGCTCGTACAGGGCCTCGCGGATCAGGTCGTGCCGGAAGGACAGCTCCGCGCCGTGCTCGACCAGCACGTGCGCGGCCAGCGCCGCGCCGATCTCGGGGACGATCTCCAGCGGGGAGCGGCGCACCATGAGCGCCAGCTCGTGCAGCGTGAACGGGCGGCCCAGCACCGAGGCGGCGTCCAGCAGGCGGCGCGTCGGCTCGCCCAGGTCGCCCAGGCGGCGGTCGACCGCGTCGGCGAAGGACCCGCCGGGCCGGTCGCCGGTCGCGGCGGCGACACCGGACTCCACCGTGATCGGCAGGGTGGCGAGCATCTCCTCCAGCAGGAAGGGGTTGCCCTCGCTGCGGGCGGCCAGCGCGGACAGGCGCCCGTCGGGCCGGGCGCCGAGGATCGCGGCGGCCAGGTCGGCGATGTCGCCGCCGGTCAGCGGGTGCAGCGGCTCGTGCCGGGCGGCGCCGGTGTCGATGAGCCACTGGAGCGCGTCGCAGGCGTGGCCGCGCGCGGTCTCGGGCCGCCGCGCCAGCAGCCAGTGCACGCCCGACGCTCGGGCGGAGGGGACCAGGACGCGCAGCGCCAGCGCGGTCACCTCGTCCGCCAGGTGCGCGTCGTCCAGCACGATGAGCAGGGGGCGCTCGCGGGCCCGGTCCTCGATCAGCTCGCCGTACCATCCGATGGCGTTGAGGGGATCGGTGGTCGGGCACGCCAGCACGCCGGGGGACAGCAGCCCGCACAGCGTGGTCAGCGGCGCCAGGACGTCGGACTCCCCGGCCCGCCCGGTCGCGGTGGCCAGGCCGAACGCGTCGGCCAGCGCCACGGCCTCGGCCAGCAGGCGGCTCTTGCCGATGCCGACTGGCCCGTCGACGACGGTGGCGCCGCCGTTTCCGGCCGCGGCCCTCCGCAGGTCGGCGCGCAGGCGTTCGAGGATCTGGCCGCGGCCGACCAGCGGCGGGGCTTGGCGCTCCATGACTGTTTCCAAGACCCGGGAGGGCGGGGGCATTCCCGTCCGGCTGAGCGGTCCGCCGGTGGGTATGGCGCCAGGGGAACGGACGACCGACGGACAAGGGAGCCGGCGATGGCCGAGCTGATGGACGACGTCGCGATCGCGGCGCGGTTGAAGGACCTTCCCGACTGGACGCAGGACGCCGAGCGGATCCGCCGCAGCGTGGAGGCGCCGTCGTTCCTGGACGGCATCGCGCTGGTGGTGGACGTCGCGCGGGCCGCCGAGGAGGCCGACCACCATCCCGACATCGACATCCGCTGGCGGACGGTGACGTTCGCGCTGTCCACCCACAGCGCGGGCGGGCTCACCACCAAGGACTTCGACCTGGCCGCCCGGATCGACGTCCTGGCCGCCGCCCGTGCCGGGACGTGAGGCCGCGCGCCGTCAGTGGACCGAGAAGCCGCCGTCGACGAAGAGGGACTGGCCGGTGACGTAGGCCGAGGCGCGTCCGGCCAGGAAGACCGCAGCGCCCGCGAAGTCGCCGGTCAGGCCGTTGCGGCCGACCATGGTGCGGGCGGCCAGCGCCTCGACGCGGTCGGGGTCGGCGGCCAGCCGCTCGTTCAGCGGCGTCATCACGAACCCGGGGACGAGGGTGTTGCAGGTGACGCCGTGCGGGGACCACGCCTCGGCCTGCGAGCGCGCCAGGGCCTCCAAGCCGGCCTTGGAGACGCCGTAGGCGCCGCTCTGCACGAACGCGCGGTGCGCCTGCTGGGAGCTGACGTGGATGATGCGGCCGAAGCCGCGGCGGGCCATGACGGGCCCGAACCGCTCGCCCAGCAGGTAGGGCGCCTCCAGGTTGACCGCCATCGTGGTGTCCCACACGTGCTCGCCCAGCTCGCCCATCGGGGGCCGCAGGTTGATCCCGGCGCTGTTGACCAGGATGTCGGGCTCCCCGAAGGCGGTGACGGCGTCCTCGGCGGCGCGGCGCACCGCGTCCCGGTCGGCCAGGTCGGCGCTGACCCAGGCGGCCTCGCACCCGGCGTCCTGCAGCTCGCGGACGGTGTCGGCGAGTTCGTCCTGGCGCCGCGCGACCACCACGACCCGGGCACCGGCCCGCGCCAGGGCCGTGGCGATGGCCCGTCCGATGCCGGAGCTGCCGCCGGTGACCAGCGCGACCCGGTCGTCGAGGGAGAACAGCTCGGCCAGATAGTCCCCGTTCATGATCGGAGCCTAGTCGTGCCGGCGGTCCCGCCAGATGATCACGGCCAGGACCGCCACGACGATGAAGGTCGGCACGAAGAACGGGACGGCGCTGACGATGGGATGGGCGGCCAGCACTCCGGCGGCGCCGCTCACGCGTCGACCCTGTGCGGCACCGGCGGCTCGGCGGAGTGGGGCAGGGCGCGGGCGATGCGGGTCACGCCCCAGCCAAGGGCGGTGACCAGGGCCAGGGTGCAGGCCAGCACCACGGCCGAGCAGGCCAGCCAGAGCCAGCCGGGCACGTCGCTCTTGAGCTCGCGCTGCAGGATGGTGCGTTCGCTCTGGACGTCGCGGGTGAAGTTCTCGGTCGCGGGCAGTTCCCTGGCGTCGATGGCCGGGTCGGCGGGCATGTAGATCGGCACCCCGGCCAGGGTGCGGCCGTCGTGGACGCGGATCAGCGTCTTCCACTCGCCGTGCAGCGGCATCGGTGCGGTGGTGCGGTAGGAGCCGTCGCTCTGCCGGGTCAGGGGCTCGACGTGCAGGCCCTTGCCCTGCCAGCCGGTGACGGTGATCCAGGCCGGTCCGTCGACGGCGCCGGCGGGCGAGAACCGCACCTGGGCGTCGGCGGTGCGGTGGGCGGCGTCGCCGCGCACGCCGGTGAGGGTGACGGTGGCCTTCTGGCCGGTGGGGACGTCGATGACCAGGCCGTTGGCGACGGCGGCGGCCACTCCCAGCAGTGCCCCGGCGAACAGCGCCCGGGACAGGGCCGGGCGTGGCAGCCTGCCCTGGAGGCCCTCGGCCAGCAGCGCGCCGAACAGGCCGCCCGCGACGCCGCCGACCACGGCCATGAGCATGCCCTCGGCGACCATGTCGCCGTGCCAGGGCAGGCGGAAGGCGAACTGGCTCCAGGCGTACTCGGCGCCGAAGCCCAGCGTGCCGATGAGCGCGCCGCCGACCGCGCCGACGGCCAGCGGGCGGCGCCGCAGGAACAGCGCCGCGGCCTCGACGCACAGCGCCTCGGCGAAGTAGAGGGGGACGGCCGCCCACAGCTCCCCGATGACGGGGGCGACCAGCACCGAGACGCCGCCGCGGATCAGCATGTAGAAGGCCACGGCGAACAGCGCGCCGCCCCTGCCGACCCACAGCCGGGCGGTGACCAGCGCGCACCCGGCGGCCAGCGCGATGAGGAGCGGCTGGTGCACGAGCCGGAACTGCGGGACGCCGAAGTCGTACTCGGCCTGGAACACCGACAGCCCGATCAGCAGGCCGCCGCACATCATGCCGCGCCGGATCCAGCGGGTCCACGCGGGTGCCTGGCTCGCCGCGTCGCCGCCCGCGGCGCGCCGTCCCTCGCGTTCGAGGATCATCATGCCGACCAGGGAGAGCCCGGCGCCGCCGATGAGCATCAGGTGGGTGGGGCCCCACAGGGTGACGTCCTGGCCGAAGATGCGGTGCCAGACGTCGTCCAGGGGGAAGCCCAGCAGCGCGTAGAACCCGGCGCCCGCGAGCAGGACGCCCCCGGCGGGCGCGTACCAGTCGCGCGTGATCCGCACGGCGGCGGTGCCCGGGCGCTCGCCCTTGGGCAGCACGATGGCCAGCACGCCGGCGGTGAAGATGCCGAAGAGGCCGATGAGGATCGGGTAGTGGGCGATGTTGGCCAGCGGGCCCTCGTCGCGCCCGTGCGAGATGTGCAGGGAGATGTCCCAGTACATGCCGAGCAGGGCGGTCACCAGCGAGAGCATCGCCACGACCGTGGGCAGCGCGGCCCAGCCGGGCAGGCCCCGTCCGGGTCCCCGCTCGGCGAGCGCGGCCAGGCGGGTGAGCAGGGTGATCCGGCCGGTCCGGTGGCCCCAGCCCAGCACCAGCAGCGCGGCGGTGAGCGCGGCCGCCCCGCCCGAGGCGATCACGATCTGGTCCAGCGCCGCACCGCCCGCGGGCTTGTCCTCAGGTTGCTGGGCGAGCCGCAGCGCGGCTTCCACGCCGGTGCCGGTCATTCGATCCCACACGGAACTCTCCTTGCCGCTCGATCGGGGCGCAAACCGATCCTCCCGGCCAAGTATGTCATCTACTAATGTGTCATTGTCTAGTGTCACGTTCTGTGGTGTGAGGCACCGGGGCGGTGGGAGGAGAGATCATGGAGGTGGCGATGCGAGGGTGCGTGGTCGCGGCGGTGGCCGCCGGGGCGCTGGTCACGGCGTCGGGATGCGGTGAGGAGCCCGCCCGCACCGCGTCCTCGCCCGGGCCGTCGCGGCCGGCGGCGAGCCCGTCCGCGTCCGCCTCCTCCGAGGTCGCCGTCACCGTCGCGGTGAGCGGGGGCAAGGTCCGCACGGCCGACGGGCGGGTCAAGGCGCGGCTGGGGCAGACGGTCGCGATCGTCATCACCAGCGACGCCGAGGACGAGTTCCACCTGCACGGCTACGACCGGACGGCCCGCCTGGAACCGGGCCGCCCGGCGACCGTCCGGCTGGTCGCCGACAAGCCCGGCGTGTTCGAGGCCGAGCTGCACCACTCGGGGGCCCGCGTGTTCGAACTCCAGGTCGGCTGAGCGTGCAGGTCCTGGCGCACGGCCTGGGCGGCCGCACGGACCTCCCGCTGGACGCCGTCGCCGCGATCGTCGGCGGCGGGACGGCGGTGGCGGCGTCGTTCCTGGCCCTCACCGTCGCCTGGAAACGGGCGCGGCTGGGCCCCGACGACGGCAGGCCCCTGCCCGCCGGACTGGCCGGGTTCCTGAACTCGCCCCGGTTGACCCTGGCCGGGCGCGCGCTGGCCCTGGCCGCCTGGGCGTTCGTCGTCGTGGTCGCGCTGGCCGGGCCGTCCACCGACAAGGAGAACCTGGCCCCGTGGGCGCTGTACGTCACCTTCTGGGTCGGGCTGGTGCCCGCCAGCGTCCTGCTGGGCCCGGTGTGGCGGCGCGTCAACCCGCTGCGGAGCCTGCACGCCGCCCTGTGCCGGCTGACCCGGACCGAGCCGGGCGGGCGCCGTCCCCTGCCCGCGCGGCTGGGCTACTGGCCCGCCGCCGCGTGGCTGACCGCGTTCGTCTGGCTGGAGCTGGTGGCCCCGGACCGCTCCGACCCGCGCCTGGTCGGCGGGCTCATCCTCGGCTACGCCGCCGCCAACCTCGCGCCCGCCTGGTGGTTCGGCCGCGACTGGTTCACGCGCGGCGACGGGTTCGAGGCCTACTCCAGCCTGCTGGCCCGGATGTGCCCGGTCGGCCGCCGCGGCGACGGCGTGCTGGTGCTGCGCACCCCGCTGACGGGCCTGATGCGGGACGCGGGCGAGCCCGGCCTGGTCGCGGCGGCGTGCGTGCTCATCGGCTCGACCGGTTTCGACGGCGTCAGCCGCACCACCTACTGGCGCGACAACGTCGACCCGGGCAGCCTGACCGCCGGGACGCTGGGACTGGCGGCCGCGATCGCCGCCGTCACCGTGCTGTACCTGGCCGCGACGCGGCTCAGCGCCGTCCTGTCCGGGCAGGATCCGGGCGCCGTGGCGGGACGGTTCGCGCCCACCCTGCTGCCCATCGCGCTCGGGTACACCCTCGCGCACTACTTCTCGTTCTTCCTGCTGGAAGGGCAGATGACGGTCATCCTGGCCAGCGACCCGTTCGGCACCGGCCTGAACCTGCTGGGCTCGACCGGCCATCGCGTGGACTACGGGCTGGCCGGGCCGACGCTCACCGCGCAGGTGCAGGTGAACGCGATCGTGCTGGGGCACATCGCGGCGACCATCGCCGCCCACGACCTGGCGCTGCGCGGCCTGGGGCCGGGGCGTGCGCTGCGGGCGCAGCTGCCGGTGGCGGCGGTGATGGTGGCGCTGACCTGCGCCGGGCTGTTCGCTTTGCTCAGCGGCTGACCGGCTCGGTTTCCTTCTCGTTGTCCTGCTCGGCTTCGGCGGCCTTGGCGCGCTGCTGCTTCTTGCGGCGGTCGTACTCGTTCTTGGCCATGCCGATCGCGATCAGGATC
Source organism: Spirillospora sp. CA-294931 (assembly GCF_050946795.1). Taxonomy (GTDB): domain Bacteria; phylum Actinomycetota; class Actinomycetes; order Streptosporangiales; family Streptosporangiaceae; genus Spirillospora. The sequence goes on along the minus strand of NZ_CP192006.1, from coordinate 4,603,682 downwards.
GGGATCCAGAACTTCGCCGTGGCCAGGATCACCGCGAGCCAGCCGGGGACCGACACGTCCGGCCAGGGGATGTCGAGGTCGGGCAGGGGGATGTCGGGAATCGGCAGGGACGGCGGGTCGATGTCGAGATCCGGCTTGGGGATCATGTCCAGCAGCAGCTTGACCAGCAGGCCGAGCCCCAGCAGCGGGAACAGCACCTTGCCGACCGCCAGCGCCACGTGGCGCGAGGCGTACAACCCGGGGTGCCTGGCCGCCAGCCGCTCGCGCTTTTCCGCCCGCGTGCCCTCGGGAGGGTCGAACGGGATCAGCTTGGACTTGACGCGGCTGCGCCAGTCGTCCTCTTTGATCAGGGAGACCTTGCCCTCGGCGGCCTTGGGGTCGGGCGGCGGGATCTCCAGCGCGCATCGGGCCGCCTGGCCGTCCAGCAGGCCCAGGGCGTCGAAGGCGACGACGACCTTCAGGTCGCCGTAGGGCAGCTTGGCCTGGTGCTGGACCTTGGCGTCCTCCTCGGTCAGGTCGCCGTCGACGTACAGCCGCGCGGCGCGGTGCCACTGGCCGCGCTCGGTCTCGACCTCCAGGCGGTGCCCCCGGAAGTCGAGCGTCCAGCGGCCGATCGGTGCCGGTCCGGTCTTGGAGATCCCCTTCATGCCTCCATGATCCATGGCGCGCGGACCTGCGGGAACCTCCCGATGTCTCATTCCGTATAGACCAAAGTCGACGGCCGGTCCCGCCCGGTGCTGAGGGGGCGGGACCGGCCGTCGAACGGGCCCTACGGCAGCGGAGGCCTGCCGGGGGAGTAGATCCAGGTCTTGAAGAAGGCGTCGAGGTCCTGGCCGGAGACCTGCTCGGCCAGGGCGGCGAACTGCTCGGTCACCACGTGCTTGTCGCGGTTCTGCGCGTACCAGGTGCGCAGCAGCTTCATGAACGTCTCGTGGCCGATCTTCTCGCGCAGGAACTGCAGGACCATGCCGCCGCCGTGGTAGCTGCGGTTGTGGAACATGGTGTCGCGCTTGGGGTCGGCGATGACCACGTTCCACCAGGCGTCGGTGTCGGGGTGGGCGTTGTAGGTGTTGCGGGCCTCGGTGGCGACGGTGTTGCCGCCCTGCTTCTCGGTCCAGTACCAGTTGGACCAGCGGGCGAAGCTCTCGTTGAGCCAGATCTGCTGCCAGTTCTTGGGGGCGACGCTGTTGCCCCACCACTGGTGCGCCATCTCGTGGGCGATGGTGCGGTCGGGGCGGATGGCCGAGTAGACCGGCTTGCCGTTGGTCTCCAGCGAGAAGCCCAGGGGCTGGCCGTTGAAGCGGGCGTCGTCGATGATGGCGCCCGCGGTGTTGAACGGGTACTCGCCGAACTCCTTGACCCACAGGTCGGTCGACTTGGCGGTGGTGTCGTAGTAGTAGTCGATCGGGTCGACGCCGCCGGGCGCGGGCAGCTTGCGGACGTCGGGGTCGATCGCCACGTACATGGGGACGCCGCCGGGGGTCGTGCCGGTCTTGACGTCCCACTTGCCGATGTCGATGGTGGCCAGGTAGGTGGCCATCAGGCCGTCCTCGTGCCAGTTGTAGGTCACGGCCCTGGCGGCGGAGCGGCGGCGGCTGAACGCCTCGGTCCCGGCGCTCTTGGAGGTCAGCACGCCGTTGGCGACGGCGCCGAGCCCTTCGGGGACGGTGAGGGAGAAGTCGTAGCGGGCCTTGTCCGAGGGGTGGTCGTTGGAGGGGAACCAGGTGGACGCGCCGTCGGGCTCGGCGCCGACGTAGGCGCCGTCGTTGGTGTGCAGGAACCCGTAGGGCGAGCCGAACACCACGGGGGAGCCGACGATGGTCTTGGGGACGCCGCCGTAGGTGACCGCGACGGTGAAGGTGCTCCCCTGGCGCAGGCCCTTGCGCGGGGTGACGGTCAGCTCGGTGCCGCGGCGCTTGAAGTCGACCTTGCGGCCGTCGACGGTGACCTTCTCCACGTCCAGGCCGGACAGGTCCAGGTTGAAGGCCGACAGGTCCTGCGTGGCGGTGGCGGTGAGGGTCGCGGTGCCGTCGAGCTGGTCGTAGTCGGGGTCGTAGGCCAGGTCGAGCTTGTAGTGGCCGACGTCGTAGCCGCCGTTGCCCAGGTGGGGGAAGTAGGGGTCGCCCACTCCCGCGGCTCCGGGGGTGTAGCGGGCGCCCTTGGTCTGGGCGGAGGTGGCCGGGGCCAGCGCCAGCGCGGTCAGGCCGACCGCGGCGACCGCGACCGGGATGAGGTGCGGGCGAAAGCGCATCGCCATTGCGGTTCCTCTCGGGCAAGTGATCAATAAGGTGCCCAGATTGCCCCTTCACCTCGCTTTTGTCGACGTTTGGCGCCGGATCTGGTCATCCTCGTCGCGGCGGGGGCATCGGCCGTCACGCGGCGTCCCGGCCGAGGTCCTGGCGCAGGTAGTGACCGGTGACCGAGGCGCTGGAGCCCAGCAGGCCCGCCGGGGTGCCCGCGTAGACGACGCGGCCGCCGTCCTTGCCGCCGTCCGGGCCCAGGTCGATGATCCAGTCGGCGCGCTTGACGACGTCGAGGTTGTGCTCGATGACGATCACGGTGTTGCCGGCGTCGACGAGGCGGTCCAGCAGCGCGGTCAGGCGGGCGATGTCGGCCATGTGCAGGCCGGTGGTGGGCTCGTCCAGGATGTAGACCTCGCCGGTGCGGTGGAGCCGGTCGGCCAGCTTGACGCGCTGGCGCTCGCCGCCCGACAGGGAGCCCAGGCGGCGGCCGAGCGTGAGGTAGCCCAGGCCGACGTCGTCCATCGCCCGGACGCGGGCCAGGATTTTGTCCTCGGTGAAGAAGTCCAGCGCCTCCTCGGCGGTGAGGTCCAGGACGTCCACGATCGTCAGGCCGCGCAGGCGGTGCTCCAGGGCCTCGGGGCGGAAGCGTCCGCCGCCGCAGGCGCGGCACACGGTGGTGACGGGGTCCATGAACGCCAGGTCGGTGTAGATGACGCCGTTGCCCTCGCATTCGGGGCACGCGCCGGTGGAGTTGAAGCTGAACATGCCCACCGGCGCCCCGCTGGCCTTGGCGAACAGCCGCCGGATCGGGTCCATGAACCCCAGGTAGGTGGCGGGGCTGGAGCGGCGCGAGGCGGCGATGGCCGACTGGTCGACCAGCACGGCCTCGGGGTGGGCCGCGGTGAACTCCCGGGTGACCAGGGTGCTCTTGCCCGAGCCGGCGACGCCGGTGACGACGGTCAGCGCGCCGGTGGGGAAGCGGGCCGTGACGTCCTTGAGGTTGTGGGTGCGGGCGCCGGAGACGGTGAGCCAGCCGGTGGGCTCGCGGAAGTCGTCCTTGACCGGGCTGCGGCGGCGCAGGCACCGTCCGGTGAGGGTGGCGGCCCGGCGCAGCGCGCCCGCCCCGCCCTGGAACACCACCTCGCCGCCGCGGGTGCCGGCCCCCGGGCCCATGTCGACCACGTGGTCGGCGACGGCGATGACGTCGGGGTCGTGCTCGACCACCAGCACGGTGTTGCCCTTGTCGCGCAGCTGGGCCAGCAGCCGGTTGAGGCGTCCGACGTCGCGGGGGTGCATGCCGACGCTGGGCTCGTCGAAGATGTAGGTCATGCCGGTGAGGCTGGAGCCCAGGTGCCGCACGATCTTCAGCCGCTGGGCCTCGCCGCCCGACACCGTGGAGGTCTCGCGGTCCAGGCTGAGGTAGCCCAGGCCGATCGCCTCCAGGCGCCGCAGCCGCGCGATCGCCTCCCGTGCGACGGGCCCGCCGACCGGGTCGTCGATCTCGGCCAGGACGCCGACGAGGTCGGCGGCCTCCAGCCGGCAGTGGTCGGCGATGGTGCGCCCGCCGATCCGGGTGGCCAGCGCGGCCGGGTTGAGGCGGTCGCCGTCGCAGGCCGGGCAGGTCGTCTCCGACACCACCTCGCGGGCGGCCTTGCGGCTGCGGTCCGACAGGGCGCTGACGTCGCGGTTGATGTAGAGGCGCTCGAAGCGCTCGATCAGGCCCTCGAAGGCGTTGTCGCCCATCTTCCCGGTCTTGTTCTGGCGCGGCACGCGGAACCCCTTGCCGTGCAGCAGCAGGTCCATCTCCTCGCGGGTGTAGTCGCGCAGCGCCTTGTCGGGGTCGAACAGCCCGGACTCGGCGTACAGCTGCCACCAGTAGGACCCGACGGTGAATCCGGAGAAGCGCACCGCGCCCTCGTTGAGGGACTTGCCGGTGTCCAGGAGCTTGCGGGGGTCGACGCGCACGACGCGGCCGATGCCGTCGCAGCGCGGGCACATGCCGTCGGGGTCGTTGAAGGAGTAGGCGCCCGACTCGCCGGCGCTGGGCTCGCCGTGGCGCGAGAACAGCACCCGCAGGACGGGGTGGATGTCGGTCATGGTGCCCACGGTCGAGCGCGAGTTGCCCCCGATCGGCTTCTGGTCGACCACGATGGCGGGCGCGAGGCGGTCGATGACGTCGGCGTCGGGCCGCTCGTGCTTGGGCATCCGGTTGCGCACGAACCAGGGGAAGGTCTCGGCGAGCTGGCGGCGCGACTCGACGGCGACCGTGTCGAACACCACCGAGGACTTGCCCGAGCCGGACACCCCGGTGAACACCACGATCTTGTTCTTGGGGATGCGCAGGGACACGTCCTTGAGGTTGTTCTCGCGGGCCCCGGTGATGACGATGCTGTCGGCGTTGCTCATGGGCCCCACGCTAGGCGGCAATCAGGTCGGTATCTGTCCTCATTGGCGGGCAGACTGAGGGCATGACCGACACCTCCGCGCGGCTGCTCCAGCTGCTGTCGCTGCTCCAGACCCGGCGCGAGTGGACCGGCCCGGAGCTGGCCGGGCGGCTGGAGGTCAGCGGCCGGACGGTCCGCCGCGACATCGAGCGCCTGCGCGAGCTGGGCTATCCGGTCCGCGCGACGCTCGGCGCGGTCGGCGGGTACCGGCTGGAGGCGGGCGCGGCGATGCCGCCGCTCCTGCTGGACGACGAGGAGGCCGTGGCGATCGCGCTGGGCCTGCGGGGCGCGGCGGGCGGCGCGGTCGAGGGCATCCAGGAGAGCTCGGTGCGCGCGATGGTCAAGCTGGAGCAAGTGCTGCCCGAGCGGCTGCGGCGCCGGGTGAACGCGCTGCACACGGTGACGATGCCGATCGCCGACCCGCCCGCCGGGCCGGTGGTGGCGCCCGAGACGCTGGCGGTGCTGGCCGCCGCGTGCCGCGACCACGAGCGGCTGCGCTTTCGCTACCGCGCCAAGGACGACGCCGAGACCCGCCGCCTGGCCGAGCCGCACAGCCTGGTCTCGGCGGGACGGCGCTGGTACCTGGTGGCCTGGGACGTCGAGCGCGAGGACTGGCGCACCTTCCGCGTCGACCGGCTGGACGAGCCGCACCCGACCGGCGTCCGGGTCGCGGCGCCCCGCGAGCTGCCCGCCGAGAACGCCGCGGCGTTCGTCACGCGCTCGCTGGCGGCGGCGCGGCCCGCGCGAAGCGCGGTGCTGGTGGTCCGGGCGTCCGCCGAGCAGTTGGCCGACCGGCTGCGCGTCTCGTCCGGCGAGGTCGAGCCGATCGACGAGCACAGCTGCCTGCTGCGCACCCGCGCGGACTCCCTGGAGTGGACCGCGCTGCGCATCGCCCATCTGGACCTGGAGTTCACGGTCCGCGAGCCGCCGGAGCTGGTGGAGCACCTGCGCGCCGTGGCCGCCAAGCTGCTGCGCGCGGCGGGCGCCTAAGGGGCCAGGCCGTCCAGGTGCGCGGCGACGGCGGCGCGCATGCGGTCGGGGGTGGTGCCTTCGGGGTCGATCGCGGCGTGCACGGCCAGCCCGTCGACCAGGGCGTGCAGGCGGTCGGTCTCGCGCTCGACGCCGGTGCCGGTCAGCGCGGCCACCAAGGCCCGGCAGCCCGCGCGCAGCGTGGCGTGGCCCTCGTCGCGCAGCGCGCGCAGCTCGGGGTCGACCATGGCGCGGGCGGTGAAGGCCAGCCACACCTGGTTCTCGGCGGCGCGCTCGTCGTCCAGGGGGAGCAGCTCGGCCAGCACGAGCTCGGCGCGCCGCCGTGGGTCGTCCTCGGGCGGCAGGGCGGCGACGCGCGCCTCGATCCGCTCGATGATCGCCCGCAGCGTGAAGGCCAGCAGCGCGGGCTGGGAGTCGAAGTAGTGGCGCAGCGACCCCATCGACAGCCCCGCCTCGCGCGCCACGTTGCGGACAGAGGCCTGGTCGAGCCCGTCGCGCCGGACGATGCGCCACACCGCGGCCGCCAGCTCGCGGCGCCGCTCGTCGGGATCCACCACCTTCGGCACGGGACTTTTATAGCACACCTGTGTTACGTTCTGGATGTAGCACGGTCGTACTACAAAGATCTCCGGAGGACGCCATGACCGCCACCCGTTCCCGCCGCGTGCGGATCACCGCCGCCGTGGCGTCCGTGCCCCCGCTGCTGGCCGGCGCCGGGCTCACCGTCGGCGCCGGGTTGCAGGCCGGGGAGGGCGGCTACTTCGGCTCGGGCGAGCACCGCTTCGCCTCCTCCACCGCCGTCCTGAAGACCGACGAGATCCAGGTCGGCGAGACCACGGCCCGCGCGGACGACCCGATGCCCGACCTGGGCGAGGTCGCCCGGGTGAAGATCGTGCTGGCCCCGTCCGACCCCTCGGTGCCGGTCTTCGTGGGCATCGGCCCCAAGGACCAGGTCGAGCGCTACCTGCGCGGCGTCGCCCACGACCGGTTCGTCTCGGCCGAGCTGAAGCCCTTCCGGGCCTCCTTCGAGCGGGTGGCGGGCGCGGCACCGTCCGCCCCGGCCGCCCAGGGCTTCTGGGGCGCCTCTTCGGCGGGCACGGGAACCCGGACGCTGACCTGGGACAAGACCAAGGGGCCCTGGTCGGTGGCGGTCGTCCGCCTGGACGGCCGCCCGGGCCTGGACGTGCGCGCCTGGGTCGGCCTGCGCTTCGGGTTCCTGCTGCCGGCCGGCCTGGCGGCCCTGGCCGCCGGGGCCGTCCTGCTCCTGGTCGCGGCCTGGCCCACCCGACGATGAGCCGACGGTCTGATCCGCGGGGCCTTGCGGGCACGATGGGCAGGGGATTTGGGGCACTTGCGGTGCGGGGTTGTTCGCGTGGTGCCACGATGGGGGAGCCGGGCGGCGGGAAGGAAAGACCATGCCCCCTATTGACATTTCTCCTGGACGCCGTGTCGTGCTGGCCGGGATGCTGTCGGCCCTGGTGGCCGGCGGGTGCGCGCCCGCGGACGAGGCCAGCGCGCACGACCGCGACGTGAACGAGACCCTGACGCCCGCGCAGGCGTGGGACCGCCTGGCCGAAGGGAACCGGCACTGGGCCGGTGGGCGGCTGCGCCATCCCGACCAGAGCGAGCGGCGGCGCCGCGAGGTCGCGGGACGGCAGAAGCCGTTCGCGACGGTGGTGACGTGCATCGACTCGCGGGTGCCGCCCGAGACGGTCTTCGACCAGGGCGTCGGCGACCTGTTCGCGGTCCGCACCGGGGCGCAGACTCTCGACGGCCTGGTCACCGGGTCGGTGGAGTACGGCCCGCTGGAGAGCGGCACCCCGCTGGTCGTGGTGCTGGGGCACCAGCGCTGCGGCGCGGTCGCGGCCGCCGTGAAGGCGCTGTCGGGCGGGCACCACGAGAAGCCGCCGGGGCAGCTGGGCAAGATCGTGGACGCGCTGCGTCCGGCGTTCGAGCAGGCGCGCCGCCAAAGCGGCGGCGGCGACCTGGCCGAGCGGACGGTGCGCGCCCAGATCCTGCGCAGCACGGGCGAGCTCGCCGCCGATCCGGCGCTGGCCGAGCGGGTCAAGCGCGGCTCGCTCGCGCTGGTCGGGGCGTACTACAGCCTCGACACGGGCAAGGTCACGCCGCTGTCGGCGCACGGCCTACCGGGGACGCCGCGGCCCTGACCGGACACTTAACACGATCTTCGTACATTCGTGATTCACGTGCCGTTTCACCGGTGTTGGGTGGTGTGTTACACATTTCCGGGTCAGGTGCCGCCCGTTCCGGTTGAGAGAAGGCCCATGTCAGTTTCACGTCGTCAGATCCTCGCCGGGGGCGGCGCCCTCGGCGCGGGCATCGCGTTCGCCGGTTCCGTCGACCAGCTGTTCGCCGGGAGCCCGGCGGCCGCCGCCGTGGGCGGCGAGGCGGGGTACGGCCCGCTGGTGCCCGACCCCGACGGGCTGCTCGACCTGCCCAAGGGGTTCCGGTACAAGGTCCTGTCGCGCGAGGGCGAGCCGCTGCCGTCGGGCGAGGGCGCGGTGCCGGGCAACCACGACGGCATGGCGGCCTTCCCCGGGCGCGGGCACGCCGGGTCGTGGCTGGTGCGCAACCACGAGAACCGGGCCACGGCCTCGCGTCCCGTCCCGGCGGTCAAGGGCCTGACCTACGACCCCGAGGGCAAGGGCGGCTGCACCGCGCTGCAGGTGACGCCGTCGGGCCGGGTGCTGACCGAGCGGGTGGCCATCGCGGGCACGGCGGTGAACTGCGCGGGCGGCCCCACACCCTGGCGCACCTGGCTGACCTGCGAGGAGACCGAGGACAAGGCCGGCACCAACGGCTACACCAAGGACCACGGGTTCGTGTTCGAGGTCCACCCGTACCGTCCCGACCGCACCGACCCCGAGCCGCTGACGGCGATGGGCCGCTTCCAGCACGAGGCGGTCGCCGTCGACCCGCGCAGCGGCGTGGTCTACGAGACCGAGGACGCCTTCGACAAGCCTTTCGGGCTGTTCTACCGGTTCCTGCCCGACCGGCCCAAGGGCGGCCCCGGCAGCCTGCGCGCGGGCGGCCGGCTGGAGGCGCTGCGGGTTCCGGGCGTGGCCGACCTGTCGCAGATCCAGGAGCCCGGGGCCTCCTTCGACGGGGTGTCGTGGGTGAAGGTCCCCGACCCGCTGGCCCGGCAGACGCCGATCCGCTTCCAGGACTTCGGGTCCGGCGGCATCACCCACGCCCAGAAGCTGGAGGGCTGCTACTGGGGCGGCGACCGCGTCTACTTCGTCTCCAGCTTCGCCCGCCGCGAGGACGGCTCGCGCGGCGACCACTACGGCCAGGTCTGGTCCTACGAGCCCGGTAGGAAGCGGCTGACGCTGGTGGTGATCTTCGGCCCGGGCTCGGACCTGAACACGCCGGGCGAGTCGCCCGACAACATCTGCCTGGCGCCGCAGGGCGGCCTGATGGTCTGCGAGGACGGCAACGGCGGCCAGCACGTCTACGGCGTCACGCGCCGCCGCCAGGTGTATCCGATGGCCCGCAACCGGCAGAACATCGGCACCGAGCAGGAGCCGGAGTGGGGCGAGTTCGCGGGCGTGACGTTCTCCTTCGACGGCCGCACGATGTTCGTCAACTGCTACGACCCCGGCACCACGTTCGCGGTCACCGGCCCGTTCCACCGCCGTTGACCATGCCCGGTGACCGGCGCCGCGCCCCGGGGGCGGGCGCAGTTCAGCGCCGAGGTCGCCGATCCGAACACCGCCAACGACGGGCTGCCGCCGCGCGTGGCGCACGAGGCCGTGCCGGCCGCCGAGCGCGCCCGCGCGGCGGGCGTGAGGGTCTCGGCGGCCTTCGACGACACGGTGACCCGGGCCCGGGCGTCGTTCGGGCGGCTGATCGGCGTCCCGGGCGCCGGAGGCGCTCACGTGAGCGGCGGCGGCCAGGTCAGCACGGCGTGGCCCCAGGTCAGCCCCGCGCCGAACCCGGCCAGCAGCACCAGCTCGCCGGGTTCGACGCCCCGGGTGCGCACGGCCTGGTCCAGCGCGTAGGGCAGGCTGGCGGCGCCGATATTGCCGACGTCCTGCCCGGCGATGACCAGCTGCTCGGGCCGCAGTCCCGCCTCGGGGGCCAGCGAGGCGACCAGCCGGGGGTTGGGCTGGTGCGGGACGACGATCGCGAAGTCGGAGGGTTTGACGGCGGCGTCGGCGGCGGCACGGTCCACCAGGCGGGGGAAGACCCCGGTGATGAAGTCGCGGACGGCGCGGCCGTCCATGTGGATGGTGTGGCCGAGTGCGGCCACGGTCTCGGGCGTGGCGGGTGAGCGGCTGCCCCCGGCGGGGATGAGGACGTCGCCCGCGCGGGTGCCGTCCGACCCGATCGACAGCGCGCTGATCCCGTACTCGGGCGCGACGGGCCCGACCACGGCCGCGGCGGCGCCGTCGCCGAACAGCGCGGCGGTGGCGCGGTCGCCCGGGTCAAGGAACCGGGAGTAGACCTCGACGCCGATGACCAGCGCGTAGGGGGACGAGCCGCGCTGGGTGGCCAGCCAGCCCACGGCCGACTGCAGGCCGTACAGGAAGCCGGTGCAGGCGGCGGCGACGTCGAAGGCGGCGGCGTTGGCGGCGCCCAGCTGGGCTTGGACGCGGCAGGCGGTGGAGGGGCCGAGCTCGTCGGGCGTGGAGGTGCCCAGCACGATGAGGCCCACGTCGGCGGCGTCGAGCCCGGCGGCGCGCAGGGCGCGGCGGGCCGCGCCCGCGGCCAGGTCGGAGGCGGCCTGCCCGGGCCCGGCGACGTGCCGGGCCAGGATGCCGGTGCGTTCCTGGATCCACCCGGGCGCCAGGCCCAGCTCGCGTGAGAGCTCCTCGCTGCCGACCCTGCGGTCGGGCAGGTAGGAGCCGGTTCCCCGGATCGCCCACCGCCGCGTGTCAGCCCAGCGCTCGTTCATCCACGACCCTCCTGCCGGCCGTCGCGTGCCCGGTCGGGCACCGACGGTTGTCAGACCGATCCCCAGCGTGGTAAATCCGATTTCACAACTTTTATTCATAGCTTTCCGTTGAACCGGCATTTTTAACCGAAGAGAGAGACAGCCTTCCCCTGAGGTAAGGAGAACCAGGCGTGTCATCGTCTTTCAGTGTCAATCGGTCCTATAGCCGGGCGGCGGAACTCAAGCCCGACGACGCGTGCGCCTTCCTGTTCCCGGGCACCGGCTCGGCGGCCGCGCCCGACCTGCGGGGACTGGCCGCTACCGGCCCCGTCGCACGCCGCGTCGTCCTGGACGTGCTCGACGCGGTGCAGGAGGGCCTGCCCCGTTCCGGCTGGCCCTCGATGCGCGCCATCCTGCTCGACGACCCGTCCGCCTACCGCGCGCACGCCGCTTCCCCGGGGGTGGCGCAGCTGGCGGCCTATACCGCATCCGTCGCCGTGGACCGGTCCCTGCGAGCCGAGGGGGTGGAGCCCGCCCGGGCCGTGGGGCAGAGCTTCGGCGAGATCGCCGCGCTGGTCTGCGCGGGCGTGTTCACCATCGGCGACGGCGCCCGGATGGCGGTCAGCCTGGTCGGCGTCCTGGCCGAGCGCGGCGCGGGCGGCGGCATGGGCCTGCTGGAGACCGGCGAGGACGCCACCCGGCAGATCATCGGCCGCGCCGGGCTGCCCGAGGTCGTGGTCGCCTGCCTCAACGCGCCCTCGGCCACCGTGGTCAGCGGGCCCTCGGGCCCGCTGGAGGCGCTGCTGGAGGCCGCCGGACGCGAGGGCGTGCGCGCCGTGCGGCTCGCGGTGCCCTACCTGTCGCACCACCCGGACATGGCCGGCGCCGACGACCAGTGGTACGAGCTGATCCGCGGCTTCCCGCAGCGGCCGCTGGAGATCCCCGTGCACTCCCCGGTGCGCGGCCGCGCCTACAGCGACCAGGACGACCTGCACCGCGCGCTGGCCGACTGCATCGTCAAGCCGGTGCGGCTGCCGCAGACGCTGCGGGAGGTCCACGCGGAGGGAACCACGGTGTTCACCGAGGCCGGGGCGGGCAACGCGCTGTGCCAGTGCGCCCGGCTGACCATCCCCGGCGTGCAGGTGCTGACGCCGCTGCGCGAGGCCCGCCGCCGCTCGGAGGAGACGGCCACCCGTCCGGTGGGCAAGTCGGCCCCCGGCATCTGACCCGGCGAGGACCTTCCTCCCGATCGTGACAGGAGCGCTGCCATGGGCCCCGACCCCGACCTGCTGCGGTTCGTCCGCGGACCCGCCCTCGACGCCAAGACCCGCGCCCGCCTGGAGGAGGCGGTGCCGGGCGCGTTCTTCGCCTACCCCGACGGGCTCACCCCCCGCGAGCACCAGGCGCTGACCTACGAGCGGCTGCGGGCGGCGGGCCTGGCCGCGCCGCCGGCCGCCGAGCTGCTGGACGACCCCGCGGCCCTGTGCGCGCTGCTGGCGCGCGCCGCGACCGCCGACCCGGCACTGTTCCACGTGATGCTGCTGCACTACCCGCTGGTGCTGGGCCCGATCCTGCGGTTCGGCGCCGGGCAGGAGGGCCCGCGCCGGGCCCGCGAGGACATGGAGTCGATGGCCTCGTTCGGCACGCTGCTGATGACCGAGGCCGGGCGCAGCAACAGCCACCTGTCGCCGCGCACCACCGCCCGGCTGGACGCCGCCACCGGCGAGTTCGTGCTCAGCACCCCCGACGCGGCGGCCGCCAAGTTCCCCACCAGCACCGCCCATCCGCTGATCCCCAAGACCGCCGCCGTGTACGCCACGCTCGTCCACCAGGAGCGGGAGCAGGGGGTGTTCGTGTTCGTGGTGCCGCTGCGCGGCCCCGACGGCGCTCCGCCGCCGGGCGTGCGGATCGTGCCCGCGCCCGACACCACCGGCCTGCAGGTCGACTACGCGGCCGTCCGGCTGGACGAGCTGCGCGTGCCGTTCGAGTCGTGGCTGCGCGACGGCGCCCGGTTCGGCTCCGACGGCGCGCTGCACGACCCGGCGGGCGGCCCGGCGCAGCGGCTGACCCGCTCGATGGGCATCGCGCCGCCGGTGTGGCGGGCGGTGATCTCGGCGATGGCGGCGGTGACGCGGGCGTCGGCGGCGATCCTGCTGGACCACTCGTCCGGGCGGGTCACGCTGGGGCGGCTGTCGCCGCTGCGTCCGCTGACCGACTACCGCAACCAGCGCGAGGCCGTCATGGGGTCGCTGGCCTCGGCGTGCGCGCTGACCGCCGTCGCCGCGCACGTCATCGGGCGCGTCGCCGCACCGGACGAGCCGGGCCCGGCCACGGCCTGGGCGCCGTGGTCGGCGGTCGACCGCGACCTGGCGCTGCTGAAGGCGGCCACGACGATCCAGGCGCAGGAGACGGTGTCGCTGTGCCGCGTGCACGCGGGCGCGCCGGGATTCACCGGCACCGACCGGCTCAACGCCTACCGCGGCCTGACCCACGCCTACATGAACGCAGGCGGCGACAACGAGCTCATCCTGTTCGACACCGCCCGCGCGATGGCCGACCTGGACCGCTACGAGCCGCCCGAGCCGATCGCCCCGGACGCCGACCTGGCCTCGCCGCGCACGTGGCTGCATCTGGCGCGCGCCTGCGAGCGGCGGCTGCGCGACCGGCTGGCCGAACGGGTGCACGCGGCGGGCGGTGATTTCGACGCCTGGAACGCCGAGCTGACGCTGGCGGCCCGCACCGCCACCGCGTGCGCCGACCGGATCGTCCTGGAGATCCTTGCCGACGCCTGCCAGAGCGGCCCGGCGGTTCTGCGTCCCCTCCTGGCGCTGCACGCCCTGAACTGGATGGACCGCGCCGCCGGGACGCTGCTGAACGAGGGCGTGCTGGCGCCCGGTGACCTGGACCGGGTGTGGCGGCGGCGCGGCGAGCTGTGCGACGAGCTGGCCCCGGCGGCGGGTTCGATCGCGGCCGCGTTCGAGCTGCCGGAGGAGGTGGTGGCGCCCGCGTCGTTCGTCCTGGACCACTGAGACGGGCACAGGTCCTCGACGCGGGCGCCGCGTTCTCTCTACGCTGAGGGCTACCCGCAGGCAGAACGGGAGCGTTTCGCTGCCGTGGTCCCGTCCTGCGGCGGGAACCGGTGGCGGATCGCTACCGTTCTCGTTACAGACCGTACGGATGACAGGCGTCCGTGCGGAGGTCGATACGGAGGTAGGACAAGTGGGAGTCAGTCTGAGCAAGGGCGGCAACGTCTCGTTGAGCAAGGAGGCTCCCGGACTGACCGCGGTCGTGGTGGGTCTGGGCTGGGACGTGCGCACCACCACCGGCAACGACTTCGACCTCGACGCCAGCGCCCTGCTGGTCTCGCCGGAGAACAAGGTGCTGTCGGACAAGCACTTCGTGTTCTTCAACAACCTCAAGAGCCCCGACGGCTCGGTCGAGCACACCGGTGACAACCTGACCGGTGAGGGCGAGGGCGACGACGAGGCGATCAAGGTCAACCTCGCGGGCGTGCCCCCCGAGGTCGCCAAGATCGTGTTCCCGGTGTCGATCTACGACGCCGACAACCGCCAGCAGAACTTCGGCCAGGTCCGCAACGCGTTCATCCGCATCGTCAACCAGGCGGACAACAACGAGATCGCGCGCTACGACCTGACCGAGGACGCCTCCACCGAGACCGCGATGGTCTTCGGTGAGCTCTACCGCAACGGCGCCGAGTGGAAGTTCCGCGCCGTCGGCCAGGGCTACGCGTCGGGTCTGGGCGGCATCGCGTCCGACTTCGGCGTGAACGTCTGAGCCAAAGGCACCACCAGCGGGGGCTCCGGGCCACTGGCCCAGGGCCCCCGCTCGCTTACAACCCCCCCGCCCCAGCCCCATACGCACCCGAGCTGGTCATCGCTGATCGCGGTGAGGTGCATGTGGTCCGGATAGGAGACCCCGCGCCGCCGGCGCCGGGCCGGCCGCCGCGACGCGGTCGCTACCTTGAGCCGCTCGGCAGGTGACTGCCATGCACCTCGAAACGCTCGACCTCCGATCCGCCGACCAGGAATCCGGCAGCGGTGATGCGAGCGACGGTTTCCCGATAGTGCGCCGAGCTCTCGAGCGCATCCGCCGCGGCGTGGTCTTCCCAGAGCGTGGTGACGATGCGGTCGTCGCCATGGCGCCCGAACAGGAGGCCGAGGAATCCATGCTGTGCGCGGAACATCGGCAGCGACTCCTTCGCGGCGAAGCGCTCGTACTCCGATGCCCGTGCCTGGTCTACCCGCGTCCGCCAGATTCGCATGATCATGCTTCACCATGGAGTGCCCGGCGCGTTTGGTCAACCGGGCTTGAGGCCTGTTTCCTGCGTGGATTGCGGCTCCGGCGACCCGGGGGTCAGGCGGGGACGGCGGCTAGGGCCTCGATCTCGATCAGGAGGTCGTCGCGGAACAGGCGGGAGACCTCCACCAGGGTGGAGGCGGGACGCACGCCCGCGGGCAGGGTCTCGTCGCGTACTTCGCGGACGGTGACGACCTGGGATGCGTCGCGGATGAAGTAGCCGAGCCTGACGACGTGTTCCCAGCGGGCGCCGGCGGCGGTGAGGGCCGCCTCCAGGTTGGCGAAGACCTGGCGGGACTGGGCGCGCAGGTCGCCGGGGCCGACCAGGGTGCCGTCGGCGGCCAGCGGGATCTGGCCGCTGATGACCACCAGCCGGGCGCCCGGGTCGATCGAGACGGCGTGGCTGTAGCCGTTGCCGGGGGCGAGCCCGGTGGGGGACAGCTCGTGGATGCCCGTTCCCGGGCGTTCGTGGGATGCCTTCATCCGGCACACCGTAGCGGTCACCACCGACGTCCGGCGCGGGTCAGGTGGGCGGGGTGAGGAACTCGGGCTGGTCGAGCAGGCGCAGCCAGGAGCCGTCGGGCTGGCGGCGGACGACCTGGGCGCGGGCTCCGGCGCCGTCGCGGGGCGGGGTGGCGGTCAGCGCGATGTCGCCGCTGATGAGGGTGGGCAGGGAGGACTCGGGTTCGAAGCGCGGGCGGTTCGCCAGGACCTTCTCCCACAGGGCCTGGATGGCCGCGCGGCCGACGGTGGTGGTGCCGGGCGGGTAGGCCACGACCGCGTCGGGTTCGTAGAGCGCGGCGACTCCGGCGGCGTCGCCGGCGTTGGAGCGTTCGACGAACAGGCGGGTGATGTCCTCGGGCCGCATGGCCTTGTCGTAGTGCGTCATGTCTCCAGCGTGGCTTCGCTCGACCCAGAAGTCCAACAGCTGGTTCTCATGGGAGCTAGAATCAGTGGTTATGGATTTGCGGCAGCTGGAGTACTTCGTCGCGGTCGCCGAGGAGGGCGGCTTCACCCGGGCGGCCGAGCGGGTGCACATCAGCCAGTCGGGGGTGAGCGCGCAGATCCGGCGGCTGGAGCGGGAGCTGGGGGCCGAACTGTTCGACCGGTCGGCGCGGGCCGCGACGCTGACGGTGGCGGGCAAGGCGGCGCTGGAGCACGCCCGCGCGGCGCTGGCGGCCGCGGGCGCGGTCGGGCAGGCGGTGGGCGAGGTGACCGGCCTGATCCGGGGACGCCTGGCGGTGGGGATGGTGACCGGCTGCACGGTGACGCCGCTGTTCGAGGCGCTGGCGGCCTTGCATCGGGCGCATCCGGGAGTGGAGCTGGCGTTGCTGGAGGACGGCTCGGACCGGCTGGTCCGCGACGTGCGCGAAGGCGTGCTCGACCTGGCGCTGGTGGGCGCGGCGGCCGTCCCCGAGGGGCTGGAGTCGCTGACGATCGTCAGCGAGCGGCTCGTGGCGGCCGTCCCGGGCGGTCATCCCCTGGCGGGACGGCGGCGGGTGGCGCTGCGCGACCTGGAGCCGTACCCGGTGGTGTGCATGCCGCCGGGCACGGGCCTGCGCACGGTGTTCGACCGGGCGTGCGCGGCGCGGGACGCCCACCCGGTGATCGCCCTGCAGGCCAGCGCGCCCGACGCGATCGCCGACCTGGCCGAGCGGGGGCTGGGCACCGCGATCCTGAGCGAGTCGATGGCGGCGCACTACGCGGGCCGCCTGACCGCGCTGCCCCTGGACGACGTCCCGAGCCCCGGCCTGCTGCTGCTGGCGTGGCGTCCCGCTCCGGGCCCGGCGGCCCGCGCCCTGTTGGCCCACTGCCGCCGGGCGTTCGGCCTGTGACCGGGCGCCGGCGCCGTCCCGGGGGTGACCTGCGCGCGGGCGGCGATCACGGCTGCGAGAATGGGGGCATGACCGAGCGCAAGGCGATCGAGTACTGGCTGTCGGACATGGACGGGGTGCTGGTGCACGAGGGCCGTCCGATCCCGGGCGCGGCGGAGTTCATCGGGCGGCTGGAGGAGTCGGGCACGCCGTTCCTGGTGCTGACCAACAACTCGATCTACACGCGGCGGGACCTGTCGGCGCGGCTGGCGACGATGGGGCTGCGGGTGCCGCCGGAGTCGATCTGGACCTCCGCGCTGGCGACCGCGCAGTTCCTGTCCGACCAGCGTCCCGAGGGGACGGCGTATGTGATCGGCGAGGCGGGGCTGACCACGGCGCTGCACGAGGCCGGGTACGTGCTGACCGACATCGATCCCGACTACGTGGTGCTGGGCGAGACCCGTACCTACAGTTTCTCGCAGGTGACGCGGGCGATCCGGCTGGTGGAGCGGGGAGCGCGGTTCATCGCGACCAACCCGGACCCGATCGGGCCCTCGGCCGAGGGGTCGCTGCCGGCGTGCGGCGCGGTCGCCGCGATGATCACCAAGGCGACGGGCGTCGACCCGTACTTCGTGGGCAAGCCGAACCCGCTGATGATGCGCACGGCGCTGAACCGGGTGGGTGGTCACAGCGAGTCGACCGCGATGATCGGCGACCGGATGGACACCGACGTGGTGGCGGGGGTCGAGGCGGGGCTGGAGACGATCCTGGTGCTGACGGGGGTGACGCGCAAGGACGAGGTGGAGCGGTTCCCGTTCCGCCCCTCGCACGTGGTGGCGTCCATCGCCGACGTCGTCGCCATGATCGCCTCCTGAGGGCCTCCTGGGCCTTTCTCGCGTGTTCGCTGGGCCTTCACGCGGCGGCCCCGGCGGTGTCACGGCCGGGTCGGGGCGGGCGTCGAGTGTGCGCGTGAAGGCACCCCCGATCCCTCACGGAGGCCTCATGACCACCGAGACGACCGACGCGCGCCGCGCGGGCACCGACCTGGCGCCCATCGAGGACGTGCTGCGCAACACCGAGACCGCCGTCATCGAGCTGGTGCACGGAAGCGTGCGGGTGACCCGCACGCTGCTGCCCGACGTGGTCGTGCGCCCGACCGTGACCGTCGAGCGGGTCTTCGACGTGGCCGAGCGGCTGCTGGCCTCCTCGCGGCGTTCGGCCCACACGCTGGCCTCGTTCGTGGAGTCGGGCTTCGACGGCGCCGAGCGCTGGGCGGCCTGAGCGGACCGTTTCCCGGGAAAAGGCGCGGCGCGTCCGGCCCGCGGGACCCCTTCCCGCGCGGTGTCGGACGCGCCGCGCCGCCGGTTACGGGCCGTGACCGGACGGTGGCGCTACGATGCGGGGCGGCATGCGGTCTGGGAGGCGATCCGGGGGCGGAGATGCGGGAGATCTGGGTGCGGGTGTCCGATGGGTGAGGCGCGGGGCGGCGTGGTGATGGCGGCGGCGCGTCCGGCGCGTCCGGCGCCGCGGCGGCATCGGCACCGGCGTCCGGTGGGCGCGCGGCGGCGGCTGGGCGCGGCGGGCGTGGTGGCGATGCTGGCGGCCGGGACGGGCGCGGTCGTGGCCGCGCACGAGGCGTCGGGGCGGGGCCCGGAGCCGCGTGCGGCGTCGCGGGCGCGTCCGGCGGCGATGCGGGACGCGCCGCGCCCGCCGCTGGTGCCGCAGGCGGCGTCGGGGCGGTACCAGGTCGTGGCGGGGACGGCGGAGCCGCCCGCCGGGACGCGCGGCCGGACGGTGCGGTACATGGTGGAGGTGGAGCGGGGGCTGCCGTTCGGCGGGCCGGAGTTCGCCGGGCGGGTGCACGGCGTCCTGAACGATCCGCGCGGGTGGGGGCGCGGCGGGGTGATGCGGTTCCGGCGGGTGGAGCGCGGCGCGGCGCGGTTCCGGGTGTCGCTGTCGAGCCCGGCGCTGACCGACCGGATGTGCCGTCCGCTGACCACGCGCGGCGAGCTGTCGTGCCACCAGGGCGCCCGCTCGGTGATCAACGCGCGGCGGTGGGCCGGGGGCGCGCCGACCTACGGCGCGGACCTGGCGGGTTATCGCGAGTACGTGGTCAACCACGAGGTGGGGCACGCGCTGGGGCATGGGCACCGGGGCTGTCCGCGTCCGGGGCGGCGGGCGCCGGTGATGGTGCAGCAGACGATCTCGCTGCGGGGCTGCCGTCCCAACCCCTGGCCGTTCCCCGGCGGCTGAGGCGGGCGCCCGGCGGCGCGGTTTGATAGAACTCCACCACGATGCGGACGATCAAACAGGGCGGGTCGCTGGAGCTGGAGGTCCGCAGGTCGCGGTTCGTGTGCACGCTGTGGCGGGCCTCGAGCGAGGCCGAGGCGGCGCGCGTGCTGGCGGGGCATCGCCGCGCGCACCGGGACGCCTCGCACAACTGCACCGCCTATGTGCTGGGCGAGTGGGGCGAGATCACCAAGAGCAGCGACGACGGGGAGCCCGCGGGCACGGCCGGGGTGCCGATGCTGGAGGTGCTGGTGCGGCGCGGGCTGACCGGCACCGTGGCGGTGGTGACGCGGTACTTCGGCGGGGTGAAGCTGGGCGCGGGCGGGCTGGTGCGCGCCTACGGACAGGCGGTGGCGGGCGCGGTCGACGCGGTGGGCGTGGTGGAGCGGCGTCCGGTGGTCACCGCGACGGTGCGAGTGGCGCACGCGCTGGCGGGCCGGTTCCTGGGTGATCTGCACGCGTCCGGGCGGCTGCCGCGGGATGTGCGGTACGGCGCGGAGGTGGAGGCGGACGTGCTGGTGCCGCCGGAGGAGTTCGAGGCGTTCGCGGCGTGGGCGGCGCAGGTGACCGCGGGCCGGGCGCGGGTGGCGGCGGGCGTGCGGGGTTATGTGGAGGTGCCGGTCGAGTGAGGCGCCGTCCAGCCGCCGGGGTGCGCGGGGACGGTGGGCAGTTCCACGGTGACGCGTATGCCGCCGGTGGGACGCGGCAGGAGGGTGAGCCTTCCCTGGTGCGCGCGGGTGATGGTCTGGACGATGGCCAGGCCGAGGCCGACGCCCGCGTGGTCGGTGTGGATGCGCTCGGTGCCGCGCTGGAACGGTTCGGTGAGCGTCGCGGCCCGCTGCGGGCTGAGGACGTCGCCGGTGTTCTCGACGGTGGGGACGGCGAACTGTTCTCCGGTCGGCGC
Organism: Spirillospora sp. CA-294931; assembly: GCF_050946795.1. Taxonomy (GTDB): domain Bacteria; phylum Actinomycetota; class Actinomycetes; order Streptosporangiales; family Streptosporangiaceae; genus Spirillospora. The sequence continues at coordinate 4,583,784 of NZ_CP192006.1, read as the reverse complement.
GATGTGGCGGTCGCGGTGGACCTGGTCGCGGAACGGGACCGGCCGCGGGCCCGCGATCTGACGCGCGTGGGGCCTGCCGGGGGCGCGCTCGCGGTCCAGGGCGCGGAGCTCCAGGGGCTCGGTGGAGTGGTGGTCGTCGGCGCCGCGGTCGGCCCCGGTGGCCGTGTCGTCGAGGCGGTCGAGCGTGCGGATCGGCGGGCCGCTGCCGGAGTCGGCGGCGACGCGCCTGGTGATCTCGTGGCCGCGGGGGGCGGCGATGCCGCCGGGGATGATGGCGCTCAGCAGTGGCGGAGCGGGGCTGCCGGAGTCGGAGTCGGCGGCGCGGCGGTCGGGGTGGCCGTCGATGGTCGCCTCCGGGCGTGGGTCGTCGTGGACGGCTTGGGCCGGGGTGGGCTCGTCCTCGACGACCGGTGACCGCATGCCGGTCACGCTATGAGCCGGCGCCTATCGTCGGCGTATCGAAATCCGCATACGTGCGGGCGACACGGCGCCGCCGGGATCGGGCGCCGGCGTGCGGGACGTCCTGGTCAGGGGGTGTGGCGGGTGCGGTAGGCGGCGGCCTTGGCGCGGTTGCCGCAGCGGGCCATGTCGCACCAGCGGCGGGTGCGGCGGCGGGAGGCGTCCAGGTACAGGCGGGTGCAGGTGGGGGCCTGGCATTCGCGGATGTCGGCGGCGCGGGGGCCGCCGAGCAGGGTGACGGCGGCGCGGGCGATGTCTGACAGGGCGGCGTGGAGGGTGCCGGTGCGCCGGACGCCGGTGCCGGGGCGCAGGGCGGGGACGGTGGGGGCGTGGGCGGCGGCGGCGTTGAGGGCGGCGGTGTCGGCGGGGCCGAGGGCGTGTCCGGCGCGGGCGGCGGTGGCGGCGCGGTAGACGGCCTCGCGCAGCGCGACGGCGGCGGCCAGGCCGTCGTGGTCGCAGTCGGGTTCGCGGGTGAGCAGCCCGGCGGCCACGGTCCAGCGGGCGGCGTCGGCGGGGGCGGCGAGCTGGTCGTGGCGGTCGTGGAAGCGGTGCCGCAGCGTTCCGGCGAAGTCCAGCGCCAGGTCGCCGCTGACGAAGGTGAACTCCATCACCCCACAATAACCGCCTTGACAGGTTACGGGGCGGTCTCGAAGGATCGGTAACCGTATTGGCCGGTTATCCGGGGGTGGGTGTCGTGGCGGTCCGGGTGGAGGGGGCGCGGCGGCGCGCGGCGGCGGCGGTGCGGGGACGTTCCCCCGTGCAGGTGGCGGGGCCTCCGGTGTTCGTGCTGGTGTGGAGCAGCGGGTTCGTCGCAGGGGCGATCGGGGTGGACGCGGCGCCGCCGCTGCTGCTGATGTTCGCGCGGTTCGCGGTGGCGGGTGTGGCGCTGGCGGCGTTCGCGGCGCTGGTGCGGGCGCCGTGGCCGCGCGGGCGGGCGCTGCGGCATGTGATGGTGGCCGGGCTGCTGGTGCAGGCCGTCCAGTTCGGCGCCCTGTACACGGCGCTGGGGATGGGGCTTCCGGCGGGGATCGTGGCGCTGGTGCAGGGCCTGAACCCGGTGGTGATCGCGCTGCTGGCGGCGCGGACGCTGGGCGAGAGCGTGACGGGACGCCAGTGGGCGGGGTTCGGGCTGGGCGCGGCCGGGGTGGTGCTGGCGGTGGCCGATCGGGTGGCGTTCTCGGCGGTGGGCGTGGTGTTGTGCGCGGTGGGGCTGGCGGGTTTGAGCGTGGGCACCGTGTATCAGAAGCGGTTCGCCGCCGACATGGACGTGCGGACCGGGACGGCGGTGCAGTTCCTGGCGGCGGCTCCGGTGATCGGGGTGGTGTCGCTGGTGGCCGAGACGCCGCGGGTGACCGACTGGGGCGTGTTCGGCGGCGCGCTGGCCTGGATGGTGCTGGTGAACTCGATCGGGGCGTTCCTGCTGCTGAACACGCTGCTGCGGCGTTCGCTGGCGAGCCGGGTCAGCACGGTGTTCTTCCTGACGCCGTCGGTGACGGCGCTGATGGCCTGGGGGCTGCTGGGGCAGGGGCTGGATCCGCTGGCGGTGGCGGGGCTGGTGCTGGGCGGCGCGGGCGTCCTGCTGGCCGCCCGCGCCTGATCTGCGGCTGGTCCGCGGCAGGGCGCGCGTGCCGGACCGGGTGCTGCCGTCCTGCTGGCCGCCCGCGCCTGACCTGCGGCTGGTCCGCGGCGGGGCGCGCGTGCCGGGTCAGGTGCCGCCGTCGGGGTGGCAGTGGCGGCAGGGGCGGTATCCGGCTTGGCGTGCGGCGGTCAGGGTGCGGAAGCCGTGGCGGTGCGCGGGGGTGATGCGGCGGGCGTCGGCGCAGGTGGGGTGGCACACGATGCCGGTGGTGTCGCTGGCGAGGTAGTGCACGCCGCGGCGGGCCAGGTCGGCCAGGGCGTCCAGGTCGACGTTCTCGGCGCGCAGCAGCTGTTCCTTGGCCTGGTCGCCGAACACGTACTGGCCGATGGTGCCGTCGGAGCGGGTGACGCGGTGGCAGGGGATCAGCAGCGGGACGGGGTTGCGTCCCAGCGCGGACCCGACCGCGCGCACGGCCTTGGGGCGTCCGGCGCGTCCGGCGACCCAGGCGTAGGGGCGGACCTGGCCGCGGGGGATGGCGGCGGTGGCGCGCAGCACGTCGGCCTCGAACGGGGTCAGGCCGCGCAGGTCCAGCGGCAGCGATCCCAGGCGGCCGGTGCGCAGCGCGGGCACGAGCCCGGCGGGGGGACGGGAGGCGGGCAGCAGCGGCCGCGCGAACCGTTCGCGGAACGCCAGCGTGAAGGTCTCCTCGTCCATTCCGGCGCGCAGGAACGCCACGCCGTGGTCGGTGTAGGCGACCTGGAGGCCGGGCAGGGGGCCGGGGACGTGGACGTGGCGGGCGGCGACGCGGTCGAGCAGGGCGGCGGGCGGGTCGGCGGCCAGTCCGGCCAGCAGCCCGGTCAGCGGGTCGGTGTGGTTGTCGGTCATGGCGTGCCCCCTGGGTCGGTCTGCGGGGAGGTGTTCATGGCGCGGAGCCGGGCCAGGCCCCGCGAGACGTGCGATTTGACGGTGCCTTCGGGGACGCCGAGGATCTCGGCGATCTCGGCGACGGGCAGATCGGCGACGTGCCGCATGACCACGGCGGCGCGCTGGGCGGCGGGCAGCCGCACCAGCAGCGCGGCCAGTTCGCGTCCGGTCTCGTGGCGGGCGGCGGTGGCCTCGACGCCCTCGGCGGGGTCGGGCGCGTCGGGTGGTTCGGCGACGGGGTCGGCGGCGGGGCGGCGGGAGGCGGTGCGCAGGGTGTTGCGCCACAGGTTCATCAGGATCGTCATGAGCCAGGGCCGGGGCCGCAGTTCGGCGATGCGGCCGGGCTCGTACCCGCACAGGGCGCGGTAGGCGCGCAGGAACGCCTCGGCGGCCAGGTCCTCGGCCTCGGCCCAGCGTCCGGTCAGGCGCAGCGCGGTGGAGAACACCGCGGAGCGGTAGGCGGTGTAGAGGGCGGCGAACCCGGCGTCCAGGTCGTCGGCCAGGGCCGCCACGACCGGCCCGGCGTCGGGGTCGGCGCCCGGTTCGCCGGGTTGGGCGGGTGCGGTGGGCTGTCGCGTGAGCGTCACGTCCTGGGGAACACCGCGGTGGGCGGTCCGGTTGCGCGCCTGGGTCAGCTGAGCCAGCCGGGGCGGATCATGCCGGTCTCGTAGGCCAGCACGACCAGCTGGGCGCGGTCGCGGGCGCCGAGTTTGGCCAGGATGCGGCTGACGTGGGTCTTGGCGGTGGCGGGGCTGAGCACCAGCCGGGCGGCGATCTCCTCGTTGGACAGGCCGGCGGCGACCAGTTCCAGGACCTCGCGCTCGCGGTCGGTGAGGGCGTTGAGCTCCACGGCCGGGGGCGGCGCGGTGATGCGGGAGGCGAACTCGGCGATGAGGCGGCGGGTGACGGTGGGGGCCAGCAGGGCGTCGCCGCGGGCCACGACCCGCACGCCGTGGATCAGTTCGGGCGGTTCGGTGTCTTTGACCAGGAACCCGCTGGCGCCGGCCTTGATGGCGCCGTAGACGTAGTCGTCCAGGTCGAAGGTGGTCAGGATGACCACGCGGACCTCGTGCAGGCGGGGGTCGGACACGATGCGGCGGGTGGCCTCCAGGCCGTCCAGGACGGGCATGCGGATGTCCATCAGCACCACGTCGGGCCGCAGCTCGGCGGCGCGGGCGATGGCCTGCTCGCCGTCGCCGGCCTCGGCGACGATCTCGATGTCGTCCTCGCCTTCGAGGATCGACCGGAACCCGGCCCGGACCAGTGTCTGGTCGTCGGCCAGCAGTACCCGAATCACGCGCTCTCCTCCATCAGCCCCTCCGCACGGCCACGGTCGTGGCCCTGGCTCCCGGTGACCGGGAGCACGGCACGCACGCGGAACCCGCCCGCCGGGCCGCGCCCGGCGGACAGGTCGCCGCCGACGGCGGCGGCGCGCTCGCGCATTCCGCGCAGGCCGTTGCCCCGTTCCAGCGCGGCCGGGTCGGACGGGCCCGCGCCGTCGTCGTCGATCTGGACGACCAGCGCGCCGCCGGAGCGGCGCACATCGACGGTGACGGTGACGCCGCGGGCGGCGGCGGCTCCCGAGTGCCGCACGGCGTTGGTGAGCGCTTCCTGCACGATCCGGTAGCCGGCCAGGGCCACCGGCGCGGGAAGCATATCGGCCAGGGCCTGGTCGGTGGTGTCGCCGGTCCGCTGGACGGTGATCCCGGCGGCGGTGGTGTGGGCCAGCAGCTCGGTGAGGCGGCCCAGGGTGGCGGTGGGCGCTTCGGGGGTGCCGCCGGTTTCGTCGGTGTCGACCTGGCGCAGGACGCCGAGCACTCCGCGCAGCTCGCGCAGGGTGGTCTTGCTGGCCAGCTTGATGGCCTCCAGGGAGGCGTAGGCCTGTTCGGGGTCGTCGCGGCGGTGCAGCGCGGCGCCGGCCTGGACGTTGATGAGGGAGATCTGGTGGGCCAGGATGTCGTGCAGTTCGCGGGCGATGCGCAGGCGTTCCTCGGTGGCGCGGCGGCGGGCCTCCTCCTCGCGGGTGCGCTCGGCCTCGGCGGCGCGGTGCTCGGCGGCCTCCATCCGCATCCGGCGGCTGCGCACGTACTGGCCCAGGCCGATGGTGCCGAGCATCATCACCGTCAGCGCGGCGGTGCCCTCGGGTTCGACGATGTTCTCGTGTCCGCCGCGCACGGCCGACACCACCAGGATGCCGGCGTTGACGGCGACGGCGGCGTGCAGGGTGACCCACAGGCGGCATTGGGCGGCAGCGGTGAACAGCCCGATCAGGAACACCAGCCCGACGGGGCCCTCGGGGTAGCCCAGGGGGTAGTACAGCGGCGGGACGATCATCGTCACGACCAGCACCGAGACCGGGTACCGGCGGCGGAACATCAGCGCCAGGGACGCCAGGGTGATCAGGAACGCGCCGAAGGGCCACAGCGCCTTGTCGTCGCTGCCGGCCGTCATCGCCGACATCGCCAGGGTGATCGTCCAGGCGCCGGTGGCCAGGGCCACGTCCATGACGCGGGCCCGCGTCCAGGAACCGCTCAGGGCACGAACCGCACGCGTGGGGGTCACGCCCAGACTCTATATCCTTCGGGACGCCCGGCCCGAGGGTCACGGCCCGCACCTCGCGCGACGGCGGACCTGGCGGCCCGCCCCGGCAACCGTTGGTCGACGCGCCGCGTCCAACGCGGTGAACGCGGTCGGTCATCGGGGGGCAGTCTTGAGCAGTCAGAGCGTCGGGTTCCTGGTCCTCACCGCGAGCCTGGTGGTGAGCTGGTCTGTCGTGGCGCCGTGGAAGCGGTTCCTGCGCCGCGGTCCCGCGGTGTCGCGGGACGTCCATCCCTATGAGGTGGCTTGCCTGCGTGAGGCCGACGATGCGAGAAAGCGGTTGCTGCCGGCCGTGCTGGGAGCGTTGCGGGTAGATCAGGTGCTCGGGCTGGCCGGGCGCGGTGTGCGGGTGGCGGGGCCGGCGCGCCGCCGGCTTGTGCCTGTGGAGGACGCCGTCGTCGCGGCGGTGGCCGCCAGGCCCGAGGGTGCCGTGCTGGGAGCCATCGCCGACGACGAGCGGGTGACGTCCGCGGTGGACGGGCTGCGCGCGCGGCTGCTGGAGGACGGGCTGGTGCTCGCCCCCAGGGCGAGGAGGCGCCTGCGGCTGGCCTATCTGTTCCTGTGGGTGGTGTCGACCGGGCCGGTCATCGTGTACGGGTACCTCGCGGGGTGGACCGAGGCGGAGAAGATCACGCCCGCGGAGGCGTGGATCTTCGTGCCGATCGTGTGGTGGTTCGTGACGTTCTTCTGGGCCGCGTTCCGTGTGCTCGATCCGGAACACACGACCAAGGCCGCGGACCGGGCGGTCGCGGCGGTCGCGTCCCGGCACAGGGCGCTGCGCCGGCGGGTCCGGCGGCACGAGGACCTGCCGGTGAGCGCCGAGGAGGCCGCGCTTCTCATCGCGCTCGGCGCCGACCGGATCCCCGGCGTCGAGCATGAGTTCGCGCTGCGCGCCAGGATCTACGTGCCGACGGGCGATGGATGAGGGGGCGGGCGCGCGGCGGCCTGGCGGCATCGCCGGTGCGTGACCCGCGTCGCGGATGGCGCGTCCTCGGCGAGCGGAGGGGGTGAGCCTTGACTTTCGTCAGTGTCGGCGCAGTTCACGGGCTTGTAGCGTGAACTGGGTGAACTTGGTGGATCGCGGGGTCGCGGCGGCGGGCGGGCTGGTGGCGCGGCTGCGGCGGCCGGGGCGGCGGGCGGGGCGGCGCGAGCGGGTGCGCGACGGGCTGTTGTGGGCGGTGCTGGCGGCGCCGGTGCTGCTGGGGCTGATCGGCGGCGGGCCGGCGGGTGACCGGCCGTGGTGGGCGCAGCTGCTGGGGGTGCTGGCGCTGGGCGCGGCGATCGGGGTGTGCCGGGCGTGGCCGCCGGCGGCGCTGATCGCGGTGCTGGCGCTGCTGCCGCTGCACGGCAACTTCGTGTTCGGGTTGCCGGTGGTGTCGTATCTGGCGGGGCGGCGGGGGCCGCACGCGCGTCCGGTGCTGTGGGTGTTCGGCGGGACGCTGGTGCTGGGGTCGCTGTACAACACGCTGCGCGGTGAGGATGTGACCTCGTGGTTCCCGCAGACGATCTGGCTGGTGGTGCTGGGGGTGCTGCCGTGGCTGGTGGGCCGGTACTGGCGGCAGTACCAGGAGCTGGTGCACGCGGGTTGGGAGCGGGCCGAGCATCTGGAGCGCGAGCAGCGGATCGTGGCCGAGCAGGAGCGGCTGCGCGAGAGGTCGCGGATCGCGCAGGACATGCACGATTCGCTGGGGCACGAGCTGGCGCTGATCGCGGTGCGGGCGGGGGCGTTGCAGGTGGCGCCGGGGCTGGAGCCGGGGCATCGGGAGGCGGCGGCGCAGCTGCGGGCGGGGGCGGCGGCCGCGACCGACCGGCTCCGGGAGATCATCGGGGTGCTGCGCGAGGACGCCGACGGCCCGGACGGCCCGGCTGGCTCGCCCGGTTCGGGGGGTGAGGCGCCGATCCGCCCGGCGCGGGAGAGCGTGGCCGAGCTGGTGGCGCGGGCGCGGGCGTCGGGCGTCCCGGTGACGCTGGAGGACGACACCGGCACTGGCCCCGGCGGCGGGCGGGACGCGGGGGCGCCGGGGGCGATGGCGGATCTGGCGGTGCACCGGGTGGTGCAGGAGGCGCTGACGAACGCGGCCAAGCACGCGCCGGGGGCGCGGGTGGTGGTGCGGTTGTCGCGTTCGGGGGACGGGACGCGGGTGGCGGTGGAGAATCCGGCGCCGCCGGAGGGGCCGCGGCTGCTGCCGTCCGGTGGTGGGCGGGGGCTGACGGGGCTGGCCGAGCGGGTGCGGCTGGCGGGCGGGACGCTGCGCGCGGGCCCGGATCCGCGGGGCGGGTTCGCGGTGGTGGCCGAGCTGCCGGACGCGGCGCCCCCGGCGGGGGCGGCTCCGGCGGCGGCGGACGCCTCGGAGTCCTCGCTGCGGTTGCAGCGGCAGCGGCGGCAGGTGCGGCGGGTGCTGATCACCACGATCGCGGTGCCGGCGGGGCTGGTGGCGGTGCTGTCGGCGGTGATGGCGGGCTACTACGTGTACGTGGTGTTCACCTCGGTGCTGAGCCCGCGCGACTACGCGCGGCTGCGGGTGGGGCAGCCGCGGGCGCAGGTGGAGCGGGTGCTGCCGCCGCGGCAGCTGATGAGCTCGGACATCGATAGGGTGCGGGCGCTGGATCCGCCCGGGACGCGGTGCCGGTTCTACCGGTCCGACGCCGATCTGCTGGGGCGCAGCGAGGTGTTCCGGGTGTGCTTCGCCGGTGACCGGCTGGCGCGCAAGGACGTCTACCGCGCTCCGCTGGGCGGCGGCGCGAACGGCGGCCAGAGCGGCGGCGGGTGAGGGAGTGGCGAGGGTGATCCGGGTTCTGCTGGCCGACGACGAGGCGATGATCCGCGCGGGGGTGCGGGCGATCCTGACGGCCGATCCGGGGATCGAGGTGGTGGCCGAGGCCGGTGACGGGCGCGCGGCGGTGGAGCTGGCGCTGAGCCATCGTCCGGACGTGGCGGTGCTGGACATCCGGATGCCGCGGATGGACGGGCTGGCGGCGGCCGAGGAGTTGCGGCGGGCGGTGCCGGACACGGCGGTGGCGATGCTGACGACGTTCGGTGAGGACGAGTACATCGAGCGGGCGCTGGCGGGCGGGGTCAGCGGGTTCCTGCTGAAGTCCGGCGATCCGCACGAGCTGATCGCGGGGGTGCGGGCGGTGGCGGAGGGGGCGGCGTTCCTGTCGCCGAAGGTGGCGCACCGGGTGATCACCGAGCTGTCGTCGGGGCGGATGACGCGGGGGACCTCGGCGCGGGCCCGCACCCGGGCGCTGACGCCCCGGGAGACCGAGGTGCTGGCGCTGGTGGGCGCGGGCCTGTCCAACCAGGAGATCGCGGCGCGGCTGCACGTGGTGGAGGGCACCGTGAAGGCGTATGTGAGCGCGATCCTGGCGCGTCTTGAGGTCCGTAACCGGGTGCAGGCGGCGATCGTGGCCTACGAGGCGGGCCTGGTGGCCGAGCCGGGGGAGTGATCGGCGCCGACGGGGACCAGGTCGGGGACGGTCGGCGTGGCGGACATCGGCACGGCGGGCGGACGCGGTGCGGGCGGTGTGCCGAGCAGGGCGGGGCCGCCGGGCAGGGCGCGGGCGCGGCCGACCAGGGCGGCGGCGGGCCGCGCGGCGGCCAGGCAGGCCAGGGCGGCGACGGCGGCGCCCAGCAGGTATCCGGCGGCGACGTCGTGGGGGTAGTGGACGCCGACCAGCACGCGCGAGAAGGCCATCAGCGCGGCCAGCGGCAGCACCAGCGGGGCCAGGGCCCGCCAGGCGACCACGATCGCGGCGGCGGAGGCGGCGGCGATGGTGGCGTGGTTGCTGGGGAAGGACCAGTCGCCGGGGGCGGGGCAGGCGGCGATGTTCACGGCGCCCGCCACGGCGCGGCAGGGGCGTTCCTCGCGCAGCTGGGTCTTGGAGATCTCGCTGACCAGGTAGGCGGCGATGACGGCCACCGGCGCGGTCAGCGCCAGGGCCATGGCCCGGTCGCCGCGGCCGCGGGCCCGCCACCAGCCCGCCAGGAACAGCACGGCGAACAGTCCCAGGCCCGCGTCGGTGCCGATCTCGGCGGCCTCGCGCGCCCACGGGGGCAGCCCGTGGGCGAACTCGGTGACCTCGCGGTACCACTGGGCGCTGAACTCTGGCGCTCGCATGCTCTCCCTCACGTCGGTGGGCGGTGCCGCCCTAACGTGAGATCTTGCAGCAAGCCACAGAAGTTCACCCTATGTTCATGAAATCAGGGTGGATCTTCCGGTTTAGGGGTGTTTAGCCGGTGGTGACGGGCTTCTCTTCGGGCTCGGCGCCGACCTCGGCCTCGTTCTCGTCCGTGGCCGGGGCGGACTTGCGCTTGCGCAGGTAGCGGACGATCTCCACGACGGCGGTCACCGACAGCGCCAGGCCCAGCCCGACGGCCACGCCCTTGATCGGGGACTCCTCGAAGGCCTTGCCGCCGACGTAGCCGAGCACGACCCCGTACACGGCCCAGGAGATCGCGGCGATGCCGGCGAAGAACGCGAACCAGCGGCGGGGGTAGCCGCAGGTGCCCATGGTCATGGTCACGGCGGTGCGGCCGCCGGGCACGTAGCGGGCCACGACCAGGATCAGGCCGCCGCGTTCGCGCATCAGGGCCTGCGCCCAGGTGAACGCCTTGTGCTTGCGGGTGCCGGGTTTCATCCGCGCGACCATCTTCTGGCCGGGGCCGCGCCCGACGTAGAAGGACACGTGGTCGCCGATGAAGGCGCCCAGCGCGGCCAGCGCCATCACCGCGGCCGCGTTCGGCTCTCCCGTGGACGCCGCGTACACGCCCCCGGTGATCACCATGCTCTCGCTGGGAACGACCGGGAAGAAGCCGTCGATCACCGCGACGGCGAACAGCGCGAGGTAGAACCACGGTGAGGTCACCGCGGCGTCCAGATGCTCGGTGAGCGAGTGGAAGAGATCCATGACTGCGTCCATGGGGCAAGAGCCTAGAGAACGATCTCCCCCCGGGGCATCGGACGAAGGAACCTGACCGCCCCCTACTTAGGGCAGGGGCGGGCATTGGTCCTGCGAAGGATGTAGGGCCGGTTCCTCACCCCGGAGGACGACCCGGGCCGCGTCCCGGGGAGATCCTGGAGATCGACAGCCTCAACGGGAGCACACGATGGAACCGCACCTGAACAAGCACCCCGCCACCGGCGCCGTGCGCGCCGCCGACATCGACCGCAACACCACCATCGAACGGCTGGGCGACGCGCTGGCCGAGGGCGCGCTGGACACCGCCGAGTACAACCGGCGGCTCGAGCTGGCCACCTCGGCCGTCACGGTGGGGCAGCTGGAGCCGCTGACGGCCGACCTGCCCGTCTCGCGCGCGGCGTCGTCGGCGAAGGCGGCCCGGCGGCAGGAGGCCGACCGCCGCGAGTGGTTCAACGAGTGGGGGTACTGGGCGGTCGGCGCCGTGGTCATGACGGTGATCTGGGGCGCGACGTCGCTGCGCGCGGGCGAGCCGCGCTTCTACTGGCCGATGGTGCCGCTGGCCATCTGGGCGGCGATCCTGGTCTCCTACGCGATCTGGCCCGAGCGCGACAAGGACGACTGACGGGAAAACGGTTCGACGCCGGGCGCGTCCCGCCGCCACAATGCCCGCTGTGGCCGTACTTCACCTCTTCGACATGGACGGCACCCTGCTGACCGGGTCCACCGCCAACCTGGAGGTCGCGCGGCAGCTGGGCACGCTGCCCGAGCTGCGGGCCCTGGAGGACGCCTTCGCCGCCGGGACGATCGACACCCGCGGCTTCTCGGCCGAGATCCACCGGCTGTGGGGGCACCTGACCCCGGCGGCGGTCGCGGCGGCGTATGCGGCCGGGACGTGGCTCAACGGCATCGAACAGGTCTGCGCCGACATCCGCGCGCGGGGCGAGCACTCCGCGGTGATCACGATGTCGCCGGACTTCTTCGCGCGGCACCTGCTGGAGCTGGGGTTCGACGAGGTGTTCGCCTCACGGTTCCCGCCGCTGCCGTTCCGCGCGCCGCTGGACCCCGAGGGGGTGCTGACCCCGGCCGACAAGGTCGTGATCGCCGAGCGGCTGCGCCGGCGGCACGGCCTGCCGCCCGAGCGGTGCGTGGCCTACGGCGACTCGATGTCGGACGCGCCGCTGTTCAAGCACGTGACCCACTCGGTCGCGGTGAACGCCGACCACCACCTGGCGGGCATCGCCTCGGCCGACTACCGCGGCGACGACCTGACCCGCGCCTACGAACTGGCCCGCACCCTCCTGGACACCTGACCACCGCCCATCACCGGGCCCATGAGCCGGGGTGAAGCGGTGCGCCGCCTCCAGCGCGGGATCGTCCAGCGGCTTGCCGGCCCGCGGCGCCCCGACGTCCTCGGTGCCACCTTCGAGCGCAGCTGTCATCTCTCTCACACAAGGGGGCCCGGCGCGCACAGCGATTCCAGTGCCGCCGTCACAGTCGCTGGAGGTCGCGGACGCGGCCGCTCAGACTCGGGGTGATCGCCGGGGCCGTCCAGGGCGGGGGCCGGTCTATGAGCGTGACGCCGTCGGGCTCGGCGGGGGAGGTGTTTCGGTGGCGCGGTGGGGTGGTGGGCGCTGGGTTTCTGTGTGGGAGTCGGCGGCGGTTCGGTGTGTGCGGGGTGGCGGGGGCGGGATTGGGGTCATCATGGGGCGTTGAGTCGGTCGAGCCCGCCCGGGAGCGTGCGCATGTCTGGTCCCGTTTCGATGACGTCGTCCGGCCGTGGGGTGCGGGAGGAGGGCGGGGACGGGCGGGTGCTGCGGTGGCTGGGGGCGATGGCGGTGGCCTACGCGCTGAGTCATCACGTGGGGTTCGGGCTGGCGTGGATGGGGGAGACGGCCGAGCGGACGCGGTGGGCGGACTGGGTGGACGTGGCCACGCCGTACGCGGTGCTGCTGACGGCGGCGGGGGCGTTGCGGGCGGGCGGTGCCGGGGGGCGGGTGTGGGCGCTGTTCCTGGTGGGCGCGATCACCTATGTGGAGGGGCACGGGGTGCATCTGGCGGCCAACTCGGTCGGCAACGTCGATCCGGGCGCGGTGGCGCATTTCTGGGACGAGTACGTGGGCCACTACCTGTGGTACGGGGGGCTGGTGGTGGTGTTCGCGGCGCTGATGGCGGGGCTGGGGGACCGGGCGGCGGCGTGGCGTCCGGTGCCGGTGGCGGCGGCGGTGCTGTCGGGGGTGACGTTCACCACCAACGCGCTGGAGGGGCGGTTCGCGGTCCCGGGACTGGTCGTTTGCGCGGTGTTCACCTGGTGGGGGCTGTCGGCGCGGGGGCGGCTCGGCGGGCTGGCGGCGGCGGTGGCCGCTCCGGCGCTGGTGATGCTGGTGATCTACGGGGTGTGGCATGGCGGGTTCCCCGAGCCGTCGGCCATCGGCTGGGTGTGACGGGACGTTTCTGGTCCGTGAAAGTTCATTTCGATCAGGTGAATTCTCGTACCACCTGCCCCGTTGACCCCTTGCGCCCCTTCCACCCTGCTGTGGGACAAATAGCACGCAAGTCCCCTTTAGTCTCCCGTGAGCAGTGGAAGGAACCCGGTGACCTCCCCCCCGCCCAGTTCACCGCCCCGTGTCCGTCCCGCCCCCCGAACCAGCACCCACGTCCTGACCGTCGGAACGCCCGGCCCGCGCCTTGACCAGGTCCATCGCACGCTGGCCGCGGCCGGTCACCAGATCCACCACGCCGAGCCGGGCGACGTGCGCCGCCAGGCGCGGCTGACCCCGCCCGACGCCGTGATCGCCCTGACCGGCGACGCGGCCCGCGACCACGGCGCCCGCGCGCTGATCCACGAGGTGCGGCAGGTTCCGGCCGGGCGCGCGGCGCCGCTGCTGGTCCTGACCGCCGACACCGGCCCGGCCGCGGTGGTGGAGGGCCTGCGCTCCGGCGCCGACGACTGCCTGCCCGACTCCTCCGACCCCGATGAGCTGCTGGCCCGGATCGACGCCAAGCTGCGCCGGGTGCCGGTGCCGGTGGAGCACCTGCCGCTGGACCCCTCCACCGGCCTGTACTCGCGGCCCCATTTCCTGGACGAGGTCGACCGCGAGCTGGGCCGTCCGCACCCGGGACGTCCCGACGGGGTCGTCGCGGTCGTCGGCGTCGCGGAGATGGCGACGCTGGAGACCCGCCTGGGTCACCGGGTGCGCCGCGAGGTCGCCGAGCGGATGGCGGGCGTCGCCGAACGGCTCGGTGCCGCCTGCGACCGGTTCGGCTGGGACGACGACGGTCATCTGCTGATGCTGCTGCCGGGCATCGACGCCGAGACCGCTCAGCGCACCCTGCAGGAGTTCGCCGACGCCGTCGCCTCCACCCGGTTCATCGTCGCCGACGAGCATCTGCGGCTGACCCCGCTGGTGGGGTGGGTGCCGCTGGCCGAGTGCCATGACCGTCCCGGCCACACCTACGCGGTCGCCAGCGCCCGCGACGCCGCGCAGGAGGCCGCGCACCACCGCGACCTGCGCCCGGTGCGGTACCAGCCGTGGATGCACGGCACCCCGCGGCGGCGCTCGCTGCCCGGACGGGCCGCCCGGGCGCTGCTGCCGGTGCTGTCGCCGCTGCTGATGCTGGTGTTCGGCGTGCTGGCCCCGCTGGCCGGATACGTCGCCCTCTACCAGGCCGGCATCGACGCCGGACCCGTCATGTACTGGGTGGTGGTGGCGGCGCTCGTCACCGCCGCCGCGCTGATCATGCTGGAGTGCCTGTTCACGCTGGACGCCGTCCCGCGCCCCGCGCACCCCGCCCGGCCCTACCCGGCCGCCAGCGCGATCATCGCCGCGTACCTGCCCAACGAGGCCGCGACCATCGTGGAGACCGTGGAGTCGTTCCTGCGGCTGGACTATCCCGGCGAACTGGAGATCGTCCTGGCCTACAACACCCCCCGGCCGCTGCCGGTGGAGGAGGCGCTGCGGGACCTGGCCCGCCGCGACCCGCGGCTGGTGCTGCTGCCGGTCACCGGCAGCACCTCCAAGGCGCAGAACCTCAACGCCGCCATCACCCGGGTGCGCGGCGAGTTCGTCGGGGTGTTCGACGCCGACCACCACCCCCACCCCGGAGCGTTCCGGCTGGCGTGGCACTGGCTGTCACACGGCTACGACGTCGTCCAGGGCCACTGCGTGGTCCGCAACGGCGACAGCTCCTGGGTCGCGCGGATGGTCGCGGTGGAGTTCGAGGCCATCTACGCCGTCAGCCACCCCGGACGCACCCGCCTGTACGGGTTCGGGCTGTTCGGCGGATCCAACGGGTTCTGGCGCACCGACCTGCTGGCCTCGACCCGCATGCACGGCACCATGCTGACCGAGGACATCGACTCCACCCTGCGGGCCCTGACCGCCGGGGCCCGCATCGCCGTCGACCGCGAGCTGATCTCCCGCGAGCTGGCGCCGACCACGCTGCGGGCCCTGTGGAACCAGCGGACCCGCTGGGCGCAGGGCTGGCTGCAGGTCTCGCTGCGGCACCTGCGCCGCGCCGTGACCGCGCCGGTGTTCACCCCCCGCCAGCGCGCCGGGCTGCTGGTGCTGCTGGGCTGGCGCGAGATCCAGCCGTGGCTCACCCTGCAGATCCTGCCGATCCTGGCCTACTCGGGCTGGCGCGCCGGGGGAGCGGGCAACCTGGACTGGGCCGTGCCCACGTTCCTGCTGGCCACGGTGTTCACCGTCGCGACCGGGCCGGTGCAGACCTACTTCGCCTGGCGGCTGGCCGTCCCCGAACTGCGCCGCCGCCACCGCTGGTTCTGGTCCTACCTGCTGGTGTCCAGCGTGTTCTACAGCCACTTCAAGAACATGATCGCCCGCAACGCCCACCTGAAGGAGGGCCTGGGCGACCGCCAATGGCGCGTCACCCCCCGCGGCGGCGACCGGGGGCGGGACACGTGAAGCCCGACCCGGCCCTGAACGGCACCCGCCCCCGCACCACCACCCACCCACCCGAAGGCGCCCCCGAGGGCGGCCCGCACGGCGGTGGCCGCATCCGCGAACTGGAGGGCTACCGCGGCATCGCCGCCCTGAGCACCGTGGTCTTCCACGTCTGGCAGCACTACACCCCCCACGGCCCCGCCGGGCCGCAGCCGCCGCTCACCGACCGGTTCTCCCGCGCGGTGTTCTCCTTCGAGATCGTCGACCTGTTCTTCGTCCTGTCGGCGTTCCTGCTGACCCTGGGCTACGCCCGCGACGCCATCGACCGCCGCCCCACCCGCTCGGCCCGCACGTTCCTGTACCGCCGCGCCGTGCGGATCCTGCCGCTGTACTGGACGGCGATCCTGGTGGTGTGGGCCACCCGCAACCCGGACCTGCCCGGCGACTGGATCGACCTGGTCGAGCACCTGACCTTCACGCAGGTCTTCGACCGCGAACGCATCTTCTACACCATCGGCGCGTCATGGTCGATGTCCCTGGAGATCATGTTCTACGGGCTGCTGATGATGCTGGGCCCCGCGGCGACGCGCGCCTGCCGCCGCCTGGAGCGCCGCGCGGCCCGGGTCGCGGTCTGCGCCGCGGGCTGCGCGGCACTGTACGCCGCGCCCGTGGCGTGGCTGGTGACCGCCCGGTACGTCCTGGCGATCCCCTCCACCGACTGGCCCGCCTACTACGGCCCCCAGGCACGCTTCCACGCCTTCGCCGCCGGGATGCTGCTGGCCGTCGCGATCGCCGCCCTGGACGGCCGCGGCCGCCTGGGCCACCGCGGCGCCGCCACGGCCCGGCTCGCCACAATCGCCGCACTGGCGGCGCTGACCTGGGCCGCGACCGACCCCGCCCGCCCCGACGGCGCCGCGACACTGCTGTACCACCCCGCGGCGTCGGCGCTGTGGGTGATGCTGCTGTACGCCACCGTCCACGTCCGCCACGAGGCCCGCTGGCACCGCGCGCTGCGCGCCCGCTGGCTCACCGGCACCGGCCTGGTCAGCTACAGCCTCTACCTCTGGCACGAACCGATCATGATCGCGCTCGACGACGCCGGCGCGCTGCCCGGCGGCCCGGCCGGGTTCGCGCCCGCGCTGCTGATCGTGCTGGCGGTCGCGGTGCCCGCCGCCGCGGCCAGCTACTGGCTCATCGAGTACCCCGCCGCGCTCCTGCGCCGGCTGCGCGACTCCTCCCACCACCGCCGCGACTACTACCCCGAACTGTCACGCTGACCCGGCGGCGCGGCGGCCAGGCCGTCGCCCAGCGGGCTGCGCCGATACAGCACATGACGGCCGTCCCGGACACCGGTGACCAGCCCCGCGCCGCGCAGCACCCGCAGGTGCTGCGAGACGGCGCTGGGCGTGACCGCCAGCCGCCGCGCCAGCTCCACCGTGGGCAGCGGCTCCTCCAGCAGCGCCAGCAGCCGGGCCCGCGCCGGACCCAGCAGCGCCGCCAGCGCCGACGCCTGCACCGGCGGTGGCGCCGCCCACAGCGTCGCCACCGCCCGGCACGGGTAGGACAGCATCGGCGGCTCCAGCGGGCTGACCGGCGGGGCCGGTTTGTGCGCGAACACCGACGGCATCAGCAGCAGCCCCCGCCCCGACGCCTCCACCCGGTGCCGTCCGATCATCTGGCCGATGTGCAGGACACCGTCCCGCCACCGCAGGTTCGGATGCATGTCGGCGAACAGCGCCCGCGCCCCGCCCACGGCCAGCCGCCGGGCCCGGTAGGTGGTGTCGGCCTCCATCACCAGCCGCAACCGCGGCCAGGACGGCTCGAGCGCGACCCGCCAATAGTGCGCCAGCACGTCACAGACCGCGTCACGCACCGCCAGCACCGCCCGGTCACCCTCGGCGGCCAGCACCTCCGGCAACGGATCCGGCGCGTGCGCGGCGGCCAGATCACGCCGCACCAGCGCCGCCGGAGCGCTCCGCACCACCGCCAGCTCCTCGGCGAACACCGGCGCGAACACCGGCGGACGCGGCGTCAGGAAGTCCGGCAGCGCATGCGACGCGCCCACCAGCGCCAGCAGCAGCCGCGTGTCCACCCCACCCAGCCGCCCCATCACCGACCGCCGCCACGGCAACAGCAGCGCGTGACGTCCCGGCTCACGCAGCACCCGCAGGCTCAGCACCGTCTCGTGCAGCGGCGAGATCGCGAACCGGGTGTCCGCCAGATCCTCCACACCCAGCACAAAACTGATCATTAAGCCCCACGCTACATCGATTGCCGCGCCCACCCCCGCTGCCGTGGACTCGCGGCCATGACACCCGTGAGCCGCCGCCTGATCCTCCTGCTCGCCCTGACCTGCGGGACCGCCGTCGGCAACGTCTACTTCCCCCAGGCGATCACCCCCACCATCGCCACCGGACTGCACCTGGAACCCGGCACGGCCACCCAGGTCGTCACCGCCGTCCAGTTCGGCTACGCCGCCGGGATCTTCCTGCTCGTCCCCCTCGGCGACCGCCTGCCGCACCGCCCCCTGCTCACCACCCTGCTCACCCTGACCGGCATCGCCCTGCTGGCCGCGTGCGCCGCCCCGTCCCTGGGACCCCTCATCGGCGCCAGCGCCCTGATCGGCGTCACCACCGTCGTCGCCCCCCTCATCGGCCCGATGGCCGCCGGCCTGGTCGCCGCCGACCGCCGCGGCGCCGTCGGCGGCACCCTGCTCAGC
Source organism: Spirillospora sp. CA-294931 (assembly GCF_050946795.1). GTDB lineage: Bacteria > Actinomycetota > Actinomycetes > Streptosporangiales > Streptosporangiaceae > Spirillospora. The sequence continues at coordinate 4,565,684 of NZ_CP192006.1, read as the reverse complement.
GGATCCATCGGCGGCATGCTGCTGTCACGAGCCCTGGGCGGCGCCCTCAGCGAATGGCTCGGCTGGCGCGCCCCCTACCTGCTGGCCGCCGCCCTGACCCTCACCATCGCCGCCTGCCTCGCCCACGCCCTCCCGACCACGACACCCCCGTCCACCCAGCCCTACCCCCACCTGCTGACCCAGCCGCTGCGCCTGCTGCGCACCGAACCGCTGCTGCGCCGCTCCTGCCTCTACCAAGCCGCCGTCTTCGCCGGCTTCTGCGCGGTCTGGACCAGCGCCGCGCCCCTGCTCACCGGCCCCACCTACCACCTCGGCGCCCACGCCGTCGGCGCACTGGCCCTGGTCAACGCCGCCACCATGCTCGCCACCCCCCACGCCGGACGCCTGGTCGACCGCCACGGCCCCGACGCCGTCAACCGCGTCTGCCTCCTGACCGTCCTGGCCGCCGCAGCCATCCTCACCCTCGCCACCCTCGGCGGCCCCACCGGCATGACCGCCCTCGTCGTGGGCACCCTGGCCCTGGACATCGGCATGCAGTCCGGCATGGTCGCCAACCAGGTCCGCATCTACTCCCTGCGCCCCGGCATCCGCGCCCGCCTCAACACCGCCTACATGACCTGCTCCTACCTGGGCGGCAGCCTCGGCTCCTGGACCGGCACCCAGGCCCACACCCACCTGGGCTGGCCCGGCGTCTGCGCCCTCACCACCCTGCTCACCACCCTGGCCCTGACCCACCACCTCACCACCCGCACCCCACCCCGCGCCCCCACGACATCACCGGCATGAAGCTCCACGACACCCACGAAACCACCCCGCTCGGCGCCGTCCGACCCGGGTTCCGCAGCGCCCAACCCACCGGATCGAGGCAGCCCGGACGCCAGCCGCCGCGGGCCGCCCCACCGGCACGCACAGCCCCTTACGGCATCCGCCGCCGGGAGCTGGGATCGCCGGAGCCACGTCGCGTCACGTACTTCATCGCCCACGCCGGGTTCGCGACCGCTCCGAGCCGCGGGTCGCACCGCCCACCACGGCTACGGCCCGCCGGGACGCTATGACGGCGCCTCAGGCGGGGCGACCGACCCCAAGAGCGGATGGACGCGCATCGCCGCCTCCAGCTCGCCGGGCAATTCGTCACGATAACGGCCCAGAGTCGACAGATCCGCGTGACCCAGAACACGGCGGACCGCGTCCATGTCGGTGGCGGCGGCCAGCAGATGCGTGGCGGTGGTGTGACGCAGCCCGTGCGGGGTCACGCTACGCCGCCGCTCGGGATCGACCCGCGCCAGCACCCGATCGATGACCGCCTGGACGTCACCGCGCGCCAGACGACGTCCCCGCCACGACAGCAGCAGCGCCTTGGGCTCGCGGCCACGATCCAGCGCCGGACGCCCCTCACCGAGATAGGCGTCCAGAACCAGCGCCACCGGATGGGGGAGCGGCACATCACGAGTACGGCCCCCCTTACCGAAGATCCGCCAATACCGCGTCCCGGCGTTCACGAAGAAATGCTCGACATCGGCCGAGGTCAGCTCCGACACCCGCGGCCCCACCGCCGCCAGCAGCAGCACGATCAACCCGTCGCGCAACCCGGTGCGCTGGTCGGCGCGCCCCTGCCCCCGCGGCTCGCGCACCACCAGCTCCTGCGCCGCACCCAGCAGCCCCTCGGCCTGCTCGGTCGTCAGCGCCCGCCGCTCCGGACGCAGCCCACCACGCACTTTGGGACGCAACGTCACCGCCTGCATCGGATTCAGCTGCACCCACCCCGCCACCACCGCGTACTGGAAGAACGCCGACACCGAACGCCGGAACCGCGCCTGCGACGACGCGCTCTGCGCCGGACCAGGCCCCGACGGCACCGGACGCGACCGCCGCCCGTCCGGCTTGCGCGCGAACCGCAGCAGCACCTCCTCCACATCGGCACCGTCCAGATCGTCCAGCACCCGCACCGGACCCGCGAGCTCGGCGAAGGTGTGCACATCACGCGCGTACACCTCGGCCGTACCGGGCGCCAGCGCCCCAGTCGAGCTCTTGGCACGGACCATCTCCGCATACCGGTCAACCGTCTCGCCAACCGTCAGCCGCTGCACTTCGCTGGGACGCACCCGCCGGACGCTACCGCCCCCCTCCGACACAATCGGCCACCCGGACACGCGAGCGTCGCCGGGCAGCCGGATGCTGGAGCGATCCCGAGACCGTCAGCGGAGCTCCGAACCCAGTGACCGTTGACACCATGAGTGGATCTTGGCTAGACACGCCTCTGTGGCAGCCGACGAAGGCATTTCCGAGCCGATGTATCACACGGCCCTGGAGCCGGACCTCATGGTCCCGATGCGCGACGGAGCGCGGCTGGCCACGGACGTGTACCGGCCTGCCGGGCAGGACGGCGTCGTCGGCACACCGCTGCCGACCCTGCTGGTCCGTACCCCATACGGCAAGTCCACCGCCGGGGAGGAAGACGAGTGGGCGCACTGGTTCACCGCACGGGGATACGTCGTGGTGATCCAAGACTGCCGCGGCTGTTTCGGGTCCGAGGGCGAACTGGGGTTTCTCGGCTGCGAGGCCGAAGACGGGCATGACGCCGTCGGCTGGGTACGCGCCCAGCCGTGGTGCGACGGCCAGGTCGGCACCTGGGGCACCTCCTATCTCGGCTGGACGCAGACGGCCACCGCCGCCGCCGGCACCGAAGGACTGGCCGCGATGGTGCCGAACCAGAGCGGCGCCAACGGCTACACCAGCTCGATCCGGCACGGCGGCGCGCTGGAACTGCGATGGATCGCCTGGATGTTCTGGCATTCCGCACGCAACACCCAGGCCGCGCTCAAGGCACAGCCATGGGTGGACGCCGCCCTCAACAAGGACCCGATACCGTTCGGGCAATGGCTACGCCGCTGGCCGATCCGGCCCGGCGCCACCCAGCTCGCCCTCGTCCCGCCATATGAGCGGCTGGCGTTCGCGCTGCTCACCCACGACTCCTACGACGACTTCTGGACGAACCCGGGAATCAACCCGGCCGCCCACCTCGACCGCTTCACCGACGTCCCCACACTGCTGATGGGCGGCTGGTACGACTCCTACACCCGCGCCACATTCGAACTGTTCGAGGGCCTGTCCGCCCGCAAGACCGGACCGATCAAACTGATCGTCGGGCCCTGGTCGCACGACCGGACGGGGGAAACCACAGCCGGCGACCTGTGGTTCGGCCAAGACGCGGCCATCGACGTCATCGGCACCCACCTGCGCTGGTACGACCGCTGGCTCAAGCAGCGACCCAACGGCGCCGACCATGACCCGCCGGTGCGGATCTTCGTGATGGGCGGGGGATCGGGCGCACGCGGCCCGGAAGGCCGGCTCAGCCACGGCGGCCGATGGCGCGACGAGTACGAATGGCCACTGGCACGGACCGTCCACGTCCCCTACTACCTGCACCAAGACGGCGGCCTCAACCCCCAGCCGCCCGCGGAGGACACATCCTCGACCACCTACCGGTTCGACCCGGCCGACCCAGTGCCGTCGATCGGCGGCAACGTCTCCTCACTGTTCGAGGCACCCGGCCTGCCACCCGGAATCACCGACCCCCGGGACACATACATGTTCGAGGGCATCCAGAACCTCCTCGAACCGGGCGGCTTCGACCAGCGCGAATCCGCCCACCTGTACGGCAGCCAGCCGCCCTACCTCCCGCTCGCGGCACGCGCTGACGTCCTGGTCTTCCAGACCGACCCGCTCGTCGACGACCTCGAACTGACCGGGCCGATCGAGGTCCGGTTGTGGGTCACCACCACCGCGGCCGACACCGACTTCACCGCCAAGCTGATCGACCTCTACCCACCCTCGACAGCCCACCCCCACGGCTACGCCCTCAACCTCACCGATTCGATCATCCGGCTCAAATACCGGACCGGCGACCCGCCCAGCCCCCTACCACCCGGCGAAATCACCCCGGTCACGATCACGCTCTACCCCACGAGCAACCTCTTCGTCGCCGGCCACCGGATCCGCCTCGACATCTCCAGCTCCAACCATCCGCGCTTCGACATCAACCCCAACACCGGCGAACCGCCCGGCACACAACGCCGGCACCTCATCGCCGACAACACCGTCTTCCACGACACGCAGCGGCCCTCGCACATCATCCTCCCCACCGTGCCCCGCCCAGCCTGACCCGCGTCTTCGCCGCGTTGCCCACCCCCACCCCACCCCCGACAATGACGCGATGATCCCCATCTACACCACCGACCACATCCCCATCGCCGGCAGCAACCCCGTCGTCCAGGCCTTCCCCGTCTGGGCCGACGACCACGACATCGGCAAGGCCCTCGACAAACTCGCCTACGCCGCCCGCCAACGCGGCGCCCACGCCGTCATCGGCCTCCGCTCCAGCTACAACAGCGACTACCACCAGCACATCCTCATCGGCACCGCCGTCATCCTCGCCACCTGACCCACCGCGACAACATCGGCACGCGAAACGCCCCCGCGCACACGGCACGCCACCCGGCTCGAGGAGCTCGTCCGCGATCGCGCGGCCCGCCAGCGGGGGAGAGGCACCACCGGGTGAGCGTGAAGGTCACGGCCGGGGTCTCGCGGGACCGGACGCAACGGCATCGTTCGCGGTCCGCGGACGACCCGCCGACGACGGCCCGGCCGCGGGCGCGATGCCCAGGGCCGTGACGGCGCTGAGAGCGGCGGCGACGGCGATGAACCACCAGGCGTGCTGGAAGACCGTCCGCGCATCGTCCAAAGACAGGCCAATCGTCCCGACGACGGCGACCAGGACGGCGACACCGAGGACATAACCGAGCTGGCGGCTGGTGTTCACCACCGCGCTGCCGGTGGCCGCCTGACCCCGCGGCAGACCGGCGGTGGCGGCAGCGATCATGCTGGGCAGCGCCAGGCCGATACCCATGCCGATGACGATCCACCCGGGCAGGACCTGAGTCACGTAACGCACATCGGGGGAGGCGCTGACAGCCAGCATCACCGCACCGGCACAGAACAACAGGTTCCCCAAAGCCACCAGGAAGCCCACCGGCATCCGCTTGGCCAGCCGCTGACCAACAACCGCGAAGACCGGCACCATCAACGGCCCGGGCACGATCGCCAGACCCGTGCCGATCACGCTGAACCCGGCGACGTTCTGCAGCCACAGCACGACACTGGGGAAGACCGCACCGAACGCCGTACAGAACACCAGCGCCGTGACGTTGGCCCAGACGAAGGTCGGCTCCCGAAACAGCGACGGATCGATGACCGGCGCCGGATGCCGCAGGACGCGCACGACCAGACACACGACCCCGAGCACGCCCACGGCGAAGGCACCCACCGTCATCGCGTCCGTCCAGCCCCACTGCTCGCCCTGCACCAGACCCAGCGCCACCGCGCCGACGGCAAGCGCGAGCACCACCGCCCCGAACAGGTCGGGCAACCGGGTGACCGACTCGTCCCGCGAATCGGCGACGACACGCACCGCCACGGCGAACACCAGGACGCCGACGGGCAGATTGATCAGGAACACCCACTGCCAGGACACCTGGACCAGCGCGCCACCGACGACGGGACCGATCGCACCCGCGACGGAACTCGTCGTCGCCCACACCTTCACCGCCCCCGCACGCCGTTCAACGGGAAGACAGCTGAGCAGCAGCCCCAGGCTCGCCGGAGTGAGCGCCGCGGCACCGGCGGCCTGCACCACCCGGAACGCCACCAGCCACCACAGCGACGGAGCGGCCGCGCAGCCCACGCTGGCGAGCGTGAACACAGCCAGCCCGGCGAGGAAACCCGACTTACGGCCGTACCGGTCCGCCAGCCGCCCGGCCGGGATCAGCAGCGCCGCGTAGACGATCGTGTAACCGTTGAGGACCCAACTGAGATCCGGCAGGGACGAGCCGGAGAAATCGGCGCCGATGTCGGTGAACGCGACGTTGACCACGAAGACGTCCAGCATCGCCATGAACGAGGCCGCGCAGAGCACGACCACGATGACGGTCGAGCGGCCGGGACTCGGCGGCCGCGTCCCGGCCGTCGGCATCCGTGCTGCCACAGGGAAACCCCTTCCTCGCACTGGCTATACCTTTGTGCAGCCAGGGAGCCGCTGACTATACCCCGGTATCGCCAGAGTTGGGTAGCATGAGACGCATGGCTGCTGTGATGGAAGGCCCGCTCGCGAATCTCAGCGACTGGAAACCGGAGCACTGCTCCCTCGTCAAGGCCCTGGAGATCGTCGGAACCCGATCGGCACTGATGATCCTGCGCGAGGCCTACTACGGAACCACCCGCTTCAGCGCCTTCGCGCAACGCATAGGCATCACCGAGAGAGTCGTGGCCGGACAACTCCGCCACCTCACCGAAGCCGGCCTGCTCCACCGCCGCCCCTACCGCGACGAAGGCGGCCGCACCCGGGACGAATACGTCCTCACCGCCATGGGCCGCGACCTGCTCCCAGCCGTCCTCGGCCTGATGCAATGGGGCGACAAGTACCTCCACGACCAGCAGCCACCGCTCCTGTACGTCGAACACGACACCGGCGCCCCCGTCACAGTCGAACTACGCAGCGACACCGGACACAAAGTCGAACTGGACAACCTCGGCGTCCGCCTCAACCCGGTCTGGCGCAAGCCCAGCCCCCCAGCGGACACCCCCACCTGACCCTCCAGCGCGGCACGCGACTCAAAGCCCGGACGGGACGCCCGCGCGACCACGGGCCCGCTCCACCGAGCCTTCTCACAGCGGCACCACCGCCCGGACGCAGTCATTCGGCGGGAGGCCGGACCCAGCCTGGGGGAGCGGGGCCACGGCCCCTCGTTTCGACCTCCATCGAAACACCTAGGGGCCACCATCGGCCTATGGAAACGACCGTCCTCACCGACCCCGCCTACACGGTGCCGCAGTGCCCTCCGGCCGAGACCGGCATCGCCTGGCTGCGCGCCAACGTCGCCCGATTCAGCGATGGCCCCGCCCACACGCGACGCCGTCGGCTCATCGACGATCTCCTCGCGGCGCTGACGGTCGTCCCGCGGCCAGGCGCCGACCCGACGGCGACCCTGCTGGCCGCGCTCGGCCTCCCGCCGGAACTCGCCGCCGACGTCGACACGATCGCCACCGCCTACCACCCCCACCAGCCCGCCACCCGGGAAGCCGACACCGCCGTCGAGCGCCTGGCCACGGCCTGCGGCGGCCATGACGAGCAGGCGGCGGCGAAGATCTGCGTCCTGGTCCAGGCCCACGCCGCGACCCGCGCGCTGATCACGCAGCTCAGAAGCGGGGGAGAGGGGCCGCCCGTCCCCGTCACCCGCCGCGTCGACCCGCACGGCAGGACCGTCGAGGTCGACCTGACCGAGGCGCCCTACGGCGCCGGGCCGCACGCCTGCCCGGGACGCGACCTGGCCCAGCGCCTCGCGCGAGCGGCGATCAGCCACCCGATCCCATGAATCGGACATACGTTCGATACCATACAGAATGTGGCTTCTGTCCGGTTTAACGAACTTCTCGGAACGCGACCCGCGCGGATGCCTTAGATTCAAGGGGAGCACCCACCGGCAAGATCATCCAGGAGGTCGCGGACGTGGACGCGGACGCGCTGTTCGACCAGGTCGGCGAGGTCGTCAGGGGATCGGCGCCCCGAGAACTCGGGCCCGTCCACCTGTACGTCCACCGCAACGGCGTCAAGGCCTGGTACGGCGACCGCGCGCCCGCCAACCGCGAGCACTACGAGGCCCAGCTCATCCGCGCCGACATCGCCACCGACGCCCGCGAGTACGCCCTGGAGATCGGCTTCCACGCCGAGCACACCCGCGAACCCGACAACGAAGCGACGATCACCCGACTGCGCGCCCACGAGAACGCCTGGCGCGAAACCCTGGGCAAAGACGCCGTCGCCGGAGCATTCCTGGGACGCGACTCCTGGCGGCGCGTCTCGGAGACCTGGCTCGACCCGGACCTGTCCGACCCCGACACGCCCTTCGAGATCGGCGTCCGCCTCGTCGAGTACATCGCCACGCTCGAGCCGCTGCGCCGCACACCCTGACAACCGACGAACACGCCCGTTCTGCCCCCTCTTCTGGCGATCCTCCACTTGGTCGATAATGTACATTATGTTAAGTAGAGCTGATTTGCCCCACCCCGCTCAATGACCTCACGGCGCGCTCCCGCCCCCGGACACTGAACTCCTCGCCGGCGTCGGCGCGCTGTGTCGTCAGACGTCCAGGCTCGCCCAGCAGCCGCGAGGTTGGTCGATCACTGTCCGTCGTGGCCCGGTTGCCGAGCGAGCGCAGCTTCAGCATTACCGTGTTCCCGCTCCCCCGCCCTCGGCTGCGAGCCAGGGGCCGAGGGCGTCGATGTCCCAGGACGGCGAAGAGGCTCAGCGGAATGCCGTCGCAGTCGGGCCACGGCGTTCCCGGATTCAGGAGCGCGGGGCCGCCCCAGCGGCCGAGGCCCGCGGGCTCGATGCCTGGCTTTGCCGGGCGCAGGGCGAAGGCGGGTTTTGCCAGTGCCGCGACCTGGGCGCCGATGTGTTCGCCCAGGTGCTCGACGCACAGCTCGCGCACCTTGGCGTGCGCTTCTTCGTAACTCGCGAAAGCCATGGGGGGTCTCCTTATCGCCCGCGACAGTAGTGCGAGTGGACGACGTTTCGGCGTCCGCCATGAAGGCTCGGGCTTGGGGCGACGTCATGACCTGCTTGAGGTGAACCTTGGTTGAGGTTGCAGGGTGGCGGTATGGGTTTGTCTGTGGATGGCGCCTACGACTCACGCGTGCGGGGGTTCCTGGCCTGGATGGAGGCCGGTGATCCCGACGGCGACCCGCTCGGCGACAGCCACGGCCGCGACTTCGCCGTCCGCGACTACAAGACCCACCTCAAGACCGTACTCGGGCGGGCCGACAACACCGTCAACGCGCAAATCACCGCACTCGACCACTTCTACGAGCACCTCGGCCTCGGCCCGGTGAAGATCCGCCGCGACGCCGCCCCCAAGCTCGCCCCCCGCTCCCTGACCGCCCGCGAACAGAAACGCTTCCTGCGCGCGGTCGAACGCCGCCCCCTCGCCCGGGACCGCGCGATCGGCCGGCTGCTGTTCTACTCCGGCGTACGCGTCGCCGAGCTCGTCGCCCTGGACCTCGACGCCGTGCCGATCTCCGCCCGCAAGGGCAAGGTCAAAGTCGGCTCCGGCAAGGGCATGGTCTCCCGCACGATCCCGCTGCTGGACGCCACCGCCCGCGACGCCGTCAAAGATTGGAAACGCGAACGCTCCGGCTGGCCCGGCGCCGACACCCCAGCGTTGTTTCTCAACCGCCGCGGCGGCCGCCTCACCGCCCGCGCCGTCGACCAGCTCATCGACGAGATCGCCCTCGACGCCGACCTGGTCGACGAGGACGGGCACCCGTTCGTCTCCGCACACACCCTGCGTCACACCTTCGCCACCAACCTGCTGCGCAGCGGCGTCGACATCGTCGTGGTCGCCGAACTACTCGGACACGCCCGACTCGACACCACCCGGCGGTACACCTTGCCCACCCACACCGACCTCGAAGAGGCTGTCGGGCGCCTGCCCACCGATCAGTAGGGTCCACCCGCTGAGCTGGGCGGACTCAATCGCGTGTACCTGGTGCCACCAGTCTTACCGACACCCCGAAGCGGACGGATCGACGCTCGTACTTTGTGAATCCGAGCTTGGCGTACAGCTTGAGGGCAGGCGTGTTTGTGTCCTTGATGTCCCGTAGGACGTACTCCTCGTAGCCGGGCAGAGCCAGCAGGTGCTGCAATGGTGCCTGGCCGACCTCGGTCTCACCTTGTCGAGGAGGTCCACACCGACGACATCTACGCGCGTCTTGCCGAGCTCGACCACTCGGCCAGCTGACCGTCGGTTCAGCTCGTCATCGCCGCACCGACATCGAACTCCGTGCCGAACGGGTCCGTGATGCGAGCGACCCGCCCGTAGATCATGTCGTAGGGCTCGGCCGAGGTCCCACCCGCGTCGACCGCTCGCCGCGCCGCCGCATCGGCGTCGTCCACCTGGAACAAGGTCCCCCAACGGGACTTCGTGGCCTTTGGGTCACCGGCGATGCCGCCGATCTCGTGGCCATCCGGTCTGCGCAGGAACGTGAAGTCGAGCTCGGGCATGTCCGGGTTGGCATCCAACGTGTAGCCGAAGACCGCGACGTAGAAGTCGCGCGCGGGCCCGGATTCCGCGGTGACCAGGTCGTTGCGGAGCAGGGCGTTCGGCTCGTTGACGATCTCGCAGCCGATGTGGGCACCGGCCTGCCACAGTCCACACTGCGCACCGGTGGTGTCCTTGATGATCGCCGTCCGGCCCTGGTCCAGCACGTCCATCGGACCGGTGATGATCGAGCCGCCCGCGTCCCGCGCTCGGGCGGCCGCGGCGTCACAGTCATCCGTCGCGAAGTAGACGTTCCACCAGAAGTCCGTGGCGTCGGGATCGGGGTTCGGCCTGATGGCCGCGACGGGTCTGCCCCGTAGCAAGCACTGGGTGTAGTGGCCGAACTCCGCCGGTCCCACATCGAACTCCCAACCGAACAACGCGCCGTAGAAGGTCATCGCGCGGTCGAGATCCGGGATGCCCAGGTCGATCCAGGTCGGTGTGCCAGCCGGTTGCGTGGTGGTCAGCTCGCTCATCGTCTCTCCTTGTCGTGTCCCCATCTTGTCCCGCATGACCCCGGAACCTAAAGCACCGGTGTAAACCCAGCTCACACCGACGTGGGCTGCCCCCTCCGTCACTTGCACTTCGGGCCAGTTTCAGGAGTTCCGGGCCTTGTACCGGTTAGGGCGTTGGCCGAGTGGGCCGGGTTGTCGGAGTTGCAGCAACAGGTTCTCCACCCCGGTGAGGTCCTCGTCGACCGACGCGAACTGCCCGGTGAGGCCCACCCTGCTCCGCACCGCCCGGGCGTCACGCACGACGTCGTAGCCGAGCACTTGCGCCTCTCCGGCGTCGGGGTGCAGGAGCGTGGCCAGCATGCGGATCGCGGTGGTCTTGCCCGCCCCGTTCGGACCGAGCACGCCGTACACGCCCCCCGGCGCTCATGGCCAGGTCCACACCGGCGACCGCGTGAGTCTCGCCGAAGCTCTTCTTCAACCCTCTCGTCTCGATCGCGAGCTTTCCCATGGGTTCGATTCCTTCTCTCGGTGTTGCGAACGGATTAGTTGAGCACGGTGCGGTGCGCGGCCAGCGCCTCGGCGAGTGGGGCGTTCTCCGTTCCGTCGTCGAGACCGCCGCCGACCAGGATCACCGGGGCCCGTCGCCGTGCCGTGTGTAGCCGATGGTGGTGCCGTCGACGGAGGTCACAGTGTTCACACTCCTAATTTAGGAGCATTCACACCTGGTGTGCAAGTACACTCGGGTGCATGAGCAAGAAGCGGCTGTTCGACGACCCCTGCGGCATCGCGCGAGCGCTGAACGCGGTCGGCGAGCGGTGGGCGTTGCTCGTCGTGCGGGAGCTGGTCTTCGGCCCGAAGCGCTACTCCGACCTGCACCGCGGGCTGCCGCAGATGAGCCAGAACGTCCTCGCGCAGCGGTTGCGCGAGCTCGAAGCCGACGGCCTGGTGCGACGAAGGCGCCTGGGACCGCCTGCGCCCGCCGCCGTGTATGAACTCACCGAGCGTGGGCAGGAACTGGAGCCCGTGCTCCGCGCGCTCGCCCACTGGGGCAGCCGCGCACCGCTGCCCGAGGACGGCGCGGCGGAACTGAGCGTCGACGCGCTGCTGTTCGCCCTGCGCGCCACCTTCGATCCGGCACTGGCGGGTAAGCTGTCGCTGCGCTGCCAGCTGGACGTCGCGGGCGATCGGTTCCGCATCACCGTTGCGGGCGGGCGCCTCGAGCTGGACCGCGGTGAGCACGCCGAACCCGAGGCGTGGCTGAACGTGCCGGAGGCGGCGACATTGCGCGATCTGGTGTTCGCCGGTGCGGCGCTGCACGACGCCGTCGAGCGGGCAGACACCGAGGTGGCGGGCGATACCGCGCGGCTCGCCGCACTGCTGCGCTGCTTTCCCGCAGCCGTGCGGTATCCGGCGCCACAGGACCCCGGGCCGCCGGATACCGTGTCGCCGGGCCTCGGGTCACCGAACGCCGAACTCCCGGATCCCGCCGTCAGCGCAGGAAGTCGTCGGGGGTGAGCGGCAGTCCGCGGACCCCGGACACCGGTGGCGAGGTTACGTCGGCCGCCAGTTCAGACTCCGCGGGCTCGCGGAACTCATCGCCGAGACGACGACGCACCACTTGGATAGCGACCCGCAGCTCAACGCCTGGCGCTGGTCCACGACCGAGCATGATCGACTTGTTGCAGTAGCCCATTCCCTAACGGACACGCACATCGGAACGGAATGTCACGCCAGCGTCAGCCGGAACGACCGCCTAACGAGACTTTTCGTTCCGATGCTGGTCGACCCCCGTGATGGGGACGGTGTTCGCGATCCTTGGTGATCAGGGTGCGGGGCCGGAGGCGGCGTTGCGGCGGGTGGGGCGGTTGGCGTTGGAGGCGGACACGCGGTCGCGGGGGGATCATCTGGCGCGGTTGGGGCGGTTCGTGGGGGGGTCCGCCTGCTGGCCTGGAACGGGCTCGAGTACACCGGGTCCGACGCGCCTCCGTCGACCGGGATGTTCGCCGACACCATCGACGAGCTGCGGAAACTGCAGGAGGCGGGTGAGCTGCCCGCCGATCTCGATCCGGCCTGCCTGGTGGTCATGCTGATGGCGATGACGATGGCGCCCACCACGCTGCCGCACGTCGTCGAAAGCACCTGCGGCGTCGACCCGCGCTCGCCCGAGTTCCTCGACCGGTTCGCCGATCAGGTGGCGGTCCTGGCCAGGCACCTGGGGCTCGGCTGAACGGCGGGGGCCCGCTTCGGCGGTCGGGTGGCATCAGAGGGTGGTGCCGTGCCGGGTAGGGTGCCGGGTATGACCTGGCGATGTTGATCCTCAACCGTTCGGTGTGATCGCCTCCGGCTAGTCGGCTGGTGGGCGTGTCGTCCAGCACAGCTGGTCTGTTTCGCGGCGTGGTCGTTCCGCCGTGTCCTCCCCCGCTCCCCCGCCGCGTGCGCGTGCGTTGTCCGGCGCGCGGCGTCGTGCCTGTCCCCTGCCCGGCCGCGTCGGCGTCGTTGGTTCGCGCCGTGGCCGGTTCGGCGGCTGCCGTTCGGGTCTGGTCTGCCTCTGGTGTGCGCTCGTGGTCCTCCCTGGTCTCCCGGCACGTGACGGCTGGCGGGTTCGGGACGGTGACGAGGGAGCGGCGGGATGTCGGTGGGTGTGGAGCGGGTGGTGCGGCGGCCGGAGGCGGGGCTGGCGCGGCGGTTGTACGTGTACGCGTTTCTGGAGGATTTCGTTCTTCTGTATCCGGTGTACGCGGTGTTGTTCGCGGGTGCGGGGTTGTCGGCGGCGCAGATCTCGTCGTTGTTCGTGATCTGGTCGGTGACGGCGGTGGTGTTCGAGGTGCCGTCGGGGGTGTGGGCGGATGTGGTGTCGCGGCGGCGGTTGCTGATGGTGGCGCCGGTGCTGTGCGGGGCGGGGTTCGGGTTGTGGACGGTGGTTCCGGCGTATTGGGCGTTCGCGGTGGGGTTCGTGCTGTGGGGGCTGGGGTCGGCGTTGCGGTCGGGGACGATGCAGGCGCTGGTGTTCGAGGAGCTGGCGCGGGTGGGGGCGTCGGGGTCGTATGCGGGGTTGATGGGGCGTTCGGAGGCGGTGGCGGCGCTGGCGGTGATGGTGGCGTCGGTGGTGGCGGCTCCGGTGCTGGGTGTGGCGGGGTTCGGGGGTGTGGGTGCGGCGAGTGTGGGGGTGTGCGTGCTGGGGGTGGTGGCGGGGTGGTCGATGCCGGAGACGCGCGGGCCCCGCGGCGAGGGTGAGGTGGAGCCGTCGCTGGGTGCGGTGGTGCGTGAGGGGTGGGGTCAGGTGCGCGGGTCGGCGGCGGTTCGGGGGGCGTTGGTGTTGTCGGTGGTGGTGACGGGTGCGGCGGCGATGGATGAGTATGTGCCGCTGCTGGTGGTGTCGATGGGGGTGGCGGGTGCGGGGGTGCCGTTGCTGGTGGGTTTGGTGACGGCGGGTGACACGGTCGGGGGCTGGTTGGCGGGGCGTGGGGTGCGGTGGTTCGGTCCGGTGGTGCTGGTGTCGGGGTTGTGTCTGGCGGCGGGTTCGGTGGGGGGAAGTGCGTGGGGGCTGGTGCTGGTGGCGGTGGCGTTCGGGGGGTTGCGGTGGGCGATGACGGCGGCGGACGCGCGGTTGCAGGAGCGGATCGGTGATGGGGCGCGGGCGACGGTGACGTCGCTGGCGGGGCTGGGGTCGGAGGTGGTGGCGGTGCTGGTGTTCGCGGGGTACGGGGTGGGTTCGTTGTGGGCGGGGCCGGGGGTGTTGTTCGTGGTGGCGTCGGTTCCGTTCGTGGTGGTCGCGCTGGTGGTATGGCGGGGCGGGGGTTCTACAACCTGAGATGTAGGGCTGTTTCGGGGGGCTGCGCGAAACGCGCAGGGCGGGTGTATGCGCGGGCCGGATTCGCGGGGGCGGGGGTGGGCCGCAGGATCGGTGCGTCCGGTTCTGTGTGGGGGTGGGTTGCGTGGGTGTGGACCCGCTGGTGTTGGCCCGGGTGCAGTTCGCGTTGACGGCGGGCTCGCACTTTGTGTTCGTGGCGTTGACGTTGGGGCTGGCGACGCTGGTGGCGTTGATGCAGACGCGGGCGACGCTGTCGCGCAGTGCGGTGCATGCGCGGATGACGCGGTTCTGGGGCCAGCTGTATGTGATCAATTATGCGGTCGGGGTGGTGACGGGCCTGGTGATGGAGTTCCAGTTCGGGTTGAACTGGGGCGGGATGTCGCGGGTCGTGGGTGAGGTGTTCGGGGTTCCGCTGGCGTTGGAGACGGTGGCGGCGTTCTTTGTGGAGTCGACGTTCCTGGGGTTGTGGATCTTCGGGTGGGATCGGCTGAACCGGTGGCTGCATCTGGTGCTGATCTGGGTGGTGGCGCTGACGGCGTACTGCTCGGCGTATTTCGTTCTGGTGGCGAACGGGTGGCTGCAGCGTCCGGTGGGTTATGTGATGCGGGACGGGACGGCGCGGCTGACGGATCTGGGGGCGTTGCTGGCGAATCCGACGGCGGTGCTGGCGTTCGGTCATGTGCTGTTCGGCGGGTTGCTGACGGCGGGGTTCTTCATGGCGGGGGTCAGCGCGTTCCATCTGTTCCGGCGTACCGAGGAGGTGGAGTTCTTCCGCCGGTCGGTGCGGACGGGGCTGGTGGCGGTGGCGGTGTCGGTGATGCCGGTGGTGATCTTCGGTGGGTCGCAGGTGCGGTATGTGCAGCCGACCAAGCGGGGCGCGAGTGAGGAGGGGCTGGCGGCGCAGGCGGCGTTCGTGGCGCGGTTCGGGCCGGGTGACTACCTGCCGCCGGGGCTGGCCGGGGCCGGTGAGGCGGTGATGGTGCTGTCGTGGCTGGTGATGGTGGCGCTGGCGGTGGCGGGCCTGGTGAAGGTGCCGTTCGGGCGGTGGCTGGTGCGGGGGCGGGTCTTCCATGTGGTGCTGATGGCGGCGGTGCCGGTCCCGTATGTGGCGATGCTGGGCGGGTGGGTGTTCCGTGAGGTGGGGCGGCAACCGTGGACGGTGTACGGGGTGCTGCGGACCGAGGACGCGTTGTCGCAGGTCCCGCCGGGGATGATCGCGGCGTCGTTCGTGGCGTTCACGGGGTTGTTCGCGGTGCTGGTGGTGCTGAACGTGTGGTTGCTGGCGCGGTACGCGCGGCGGGGCCCGCGGGGGTCGCGGCTGGGTGCGGTGCCGTCGGCGGCGAGCGAGCCGGAACCGGCGGCGGCGCTGTGAACCGGGCGGGCGTGGGGTTGAGGGGTGTGGGGTGATGGAGTTCGTCGCGGTGGCGATGCTGGCGGTGCTGGTGTCGGGGTACCTGGTGTTGGCGGGCGCGGACATCGGGGTGGGGATGCTGCTGGGGGTGCTGGGCCGGGACGAGCGGGAGCGGCGGGTGGTGATCGCCTCGTTCGCGCCGTTCTTCCTGGGGAACGAGGTGTGGCTGGTGGCGGCGGCCGGGGTGACGGCGGGTGCGTTCCCGGGGCTGGAGCATGAGCTGCTGGTGGGGCTGTACCCGTTGTTCGTGGTGCTGCTGCTGGGCTGGGTGGTGCGGGACATGGGGCTGTGGCTGCGGGGCCGGGTCGATGTGCGGTGGTGGCGTGCGGGGTGTGACGTGGCGGTGGTGGCGGGGAGCTGGGTGCTGGCGCTGGTGTGGGGTTCGCTGCTGGGGACGTTGCTGGTCGGCGGCGGTCATCTGGAGGCGGGCCTGAACGCGGGGTCGGTGGCGGGGCTGCCGCTGGCGGGGTTGTTCGCGGTGCACGGCGCGGGGTTCGCGCGGTGGCGGTTGACGGGGGTGCCGGCGTCGCGGGCCGGGTCGGTTCCGGGCCGGTACGCGGTGTCGGCGGTGGCGCTGGCCGGGGTGGCGGTGGCGGCGGGGTCGCGGCTGCCGCTGTGGGAGGTGATGGCGTCGGGGACGGCGTTGCGGGTGACGGCGGTGATGACGGTGGTGTTGCTGCCGTTGCTGGTGGCGGCGCAGGCGCTGACGTGGTGGGTGTTCCGCGGCCGGGTCGACGCCCCGTCCTATCTGTAGGGGGTGTGGGGTGAAGGCGGTGGAGCGGCGGCTGCTGCGGCTGGTGCCGCGCGGCGCGGTGGCGGCGCTGGCCGGGGTGGCGGTGGCGCGGGGTGTGCTGCTGGTGGTGGCGGCGGAGGTGCTGGCGCGGGCGGTGGCGGGCCTGGACGCGGGTCTGCTGGTGGTGCTGGCGGGCGTGGTGGCGGTGCGTGCGGTGGTGGGCTGGTGCGGGTCGCTGGTGGCGGGGAGTGTGGCGGCGGGGGTGAAGCGGGAGCTGCGGGGCGGGCTGCTGCGCCGTCCGGCGGGTGCGGCCGGGGGGCGGGTGACGCTGCTGACGCGGGGCCTGGACGCGGTCGACCCGTTCTTCACCGGGTATGTGCCGCAGTTGCTGTCGGCGCGTGTGGTGCCGGTGGTGGTGCTGGGGTGGCTGGTGGTGGTGGATTGGCCGTCGGCGGTGGTGGTGGCGGTGACGGTTCCGCTGGTGCCGGTGTTCGGGGTGCTGGTGGGGTCGCGGACGGCGGAGCTGACGGGACGGCAGTGGGGGGCGCTGGAGCGGCTGGGCGGCCATTTCCGGGACGTGCTGGCGGGGTTGCCGACGCTGCGGTCGTTCGGGCGGGCGGGGCACCAGTCGCGGGTGGTGCGCGAGCTGGCCGGGGCGCATCGGCGGGCGGCGGCGCGGGCGCTGCGGGTGGCGTTCGTGTCGGCGCTGGTGCTGGAGCTGGTGTGCGCGCTGTCGGTGGCGCTGGTGGCGGTGCCGGTGGGGTTGCGGTTGCTGGAGGGTGAGATGGCGTTGGCGACGGGGCTGGCGGTGCTGGTGCTGACGCCGGAGGTGTATCTGCCGTTGCGGGCGCTGGGGGCGCGGTTCCACGCCAGCGCGGAGGGTGTGGCGGCGGCGGGCGCGGTCCTGGAGGTGCTGGACTCCCCCGTGCCGCGCCGCGGCGGCACGGCGGTGCCGGGGGCGGGAGCGCCGGAGATCGTGCTGGAGGGCGTGACGGTCCGCTACCCCGGCGCGGTGGGGGCGGCGCTGCGGGAGGTGTCGTTGCGGGTGCGGCCGGGTGAGCGGGTCGCGGTGACGGGCCCGTCGGGCGCGGGCAAGTCGACGCTGCTGCTGGTGCTGGCGGGGCTGGTGGCGCCGTCGTCGGGGCGGGTGCTGGTCGACGGGGTCGACCTGGCCGATCTGGATCTGGACGCGTGGCGCGCGCGGCTGGGGTGGGTGCCGCAGCGTCCGCATCTGTTCGCGGCGTCGGTGGCCGACAACATCCGGCTGGGCGCGCCGGACGCCGGTGACGCGGCGGTGCGGGCGGCGGCCGACGCGGCGGGCGCGGGCGGGTTCGTGCGGGCGCTGCCGGCGGGGTTCGCGACGGTGCTGGGCGAGGGCGGCGCGGGGTTGTCGGGCGGTGAGCGGCAGCGGCTGGCGGTGGCGCGCGCGTATGTGACGGGCGCGCCGGTGATGCTGATGGACGAGCCGACGGCGCGGCTGGATCTGCGTAGTGAGCGGCTGCTGGTGGAGGCGGCGGCGCGGCTGCTGGCGGGGCGGACGGCGGTGCTGGTGGCGCATCGTCCGGCGCTGGTGGCGGTGGCGGACCGGGTGGTGCGGCTGGAGGCCGGGCGCGTGGCCGAGGGCCGCGGGGGCCGGGGGGCGGCGGCGTGAGCGCCGCGGCGGCGGGCTGGTGGGGCGTGGTGCGCCCGCACGCGGCGCGGCTGGTGGCGGCGGCGCTGGCGGGCGCGGCGGCGCAGCTGTGCGGGCTGGGGCTGGTGGCGTCGGCGGCGTGGCTGATCGCGCGGGCGTCGCAGCGTCCGGGGCTGGCGGTGCTGTCGGTGGCGATCGTGGCGGTGCGGGCGTTCGCGCTGGGCAAGGGCGGCCTGCGGTATGTGGAGCGGCTGGCGGGCCATGACGTGGCGTTGCGGGTGCTGGCGGAGCTGCGGGGCCGGGTGTTCGACGCCCTGGCCACCGGCCAGGGCCACGACCGTGGCGGGCGTGATGGTGAGTGGCTCACGCGGATGGTGTCGGATGTGGAGGCGGTGCAGGATCTGCTGCTGCGGTGCGTGCTTCCGGCGGTGGCGGCGGCGGTGACCGGCGCCGCGGCGATCGCGGTGGGGGCGGCGGTCGCGCCCGCGGCGGCGGTGGTGCTGGCGGTGGGTGTGCTGGTGGCGGGTGTGGCGCTGCCGGTGGCGGCGGCGGCCGCGGGGGGCCGGGCGGCGGCGCGTGCGGACGTGGCGCGGCGGGAGCTGGCGGTGGCGGCGCTGGATGTGACCGAGGGCGCGGCGGACCTGGCGGTGTTCGGCGCGGCCGGGCGGTTCACGCGGGTGGCCGACGGCGCGGCGGCGCGGCTGGCGCGGGCCGAGCGGTCCGCGTGGCGGGTGGCGGCGCTGGTGGCGGCGGCGGGAGTGGTGGTGCAGGGCGTGACGGTCGCGGCGGTGGCGTGGGCGGGCCTGCGGGCGGGCGGCGACCAGGTCGCGGTGGCGGTGCTGGCGCTGGTGGCGCTGGTCGCGGTCGAGTCGGTGCTGCCGCTGGCCGACGCGGCGGCGCGGCTGCGTGCGGTGCTCCCGGCGGCGCGGCGGATCGCGGCGCTGCTGCGGACCCCGGTCCCGGTTGCGGCGCCGCGTCCGGCCGTGGCGGTGGCGGTGGGGCCGCTGCCGGTGGAGCTGCTGGGGGCGCGGGTGGTGTTCCCTGGCGGGACGGTCGCGCTGGACGGGGTGGACCTGGCGGTGGAGCGGGGCCGCCGCGTGGCGGTCGTCGGCGCCAGCGGCGCGGGCAAGAGCACGCTGCTGGGGCTGCTGACCGGTCAGGCCCCCCTGTCGGGCGGTGCGGTGCTGGTCGGCGGGGTGCCGCCCGGTGACGCGCCGGACGCGGTGCGGGGCCTGACGCACGACGCGCACGTGTTCGCCGGGACCGTCCGGGCGAACCTGCTGCTGGCGCGTCCCGGCGCGTCGCAGCGGGAGCTGGACGCGGCGGCCCGGCGGGCCCGGTTCACCGAGGTGGTGCGGGACCTGCCGGACGGGTGGGACACCCTCGTCGGGGCGGGCGGCCACGGCCTGTCGGGCGGGCAGCGGCAGCGGCTGCTGCTGGCGCGGGCGCTGCTGGCCGACCCGCCGGTGCTGGTGCTGGACGAGCCCGCCGAGGCGCTGGACCCCGCGACGGCCGACGCGATCACCGGTGAGCTGCTGGCCGCGCCGGGCGGCGGGACGCTGCTGCTGGTGACGCACCGCCTGGCGGCGCTCGGCGAGGCCGACGAGGTGGTCGTGCTGGACCGGGGCCGGGTGGTGCAGCGGGGCCGGCACGCGGCGCTGCTGGCGGTGCCGGGCCCCTACCGCGACCTGTGGGACGCCGAACTCCTGACGACCTGACCCGCCCCGGGGGTTACGGGCGGGGGAAGCGGGCGATCCAGCGGCGTTGCCACGGCGTCTCGACCGCGCGCGGGTGGTAGTGGGCGCGGGTCCAGGCGACGGCGTCGGCGGGGTCGGTTCCGGCCAGGACGGCCAGGCAGGCGATGACGGTGCCGGTGCGGCCGACGCCTCCCCCGCAGGCGACCTCGGCGGCGGCGCCGCCGCGGGCGCGGGCGTGCAGGTCGCCGATCTTGGCGATGGCGTCGTCGCCGTCGCGGGGCAGCAGGAAGTCCGGCCAGTCGATCCACGCGCACGGCCAGGTCAGGGCCGGGGCGTGGCGGCGCCGCAGCCGCCGCGACCCCAGGTAGAGGCCGTATTCGGGGTCCGGGCCCTGGGGTGCGGGACGGCGCAGGCCGCGTCCGCGCACGCGGGTCCCGTCGGGCAGCTCGATCGCGCCGGGAAGAGTGAGGGTGCTCATGCCCCAGTATCCCAGCCCGGCTTTACGGGTCGGGCAGCAGCGGGCCCAGGGGACCCAGGTCGAGGTTGAGGTCGCCGTCGTCCAGGCCGAAGTGGTCCTTGAGCCGTTCCATCGCCTCCTCCAGCCGCATCAGCGCCAGGCCGAGCAGCTCGGCCTGCTCGTCGGTGAGGTCACCGCCCTCCACGCGGCGCAGCGCCTGGCGTTCCATCAGCTGCCGGATCAGCTCGACCAGCGTCAGCACCAGCTTGACCAGGTCGCGTTCGACGGTCTCGGGGTCGGCGCGCAGCCGCTGCGCCAGCGTGCCCGGCCCGGCCGCGGGCCGCCGCGGCGCGGGTTCGGCCAGCGCCTGGTGGAAGGTTTCGCGGGACGCGGTCCGCACCCGCTCCCCCGCCCCGCCGTGGCCGTTGTGCCGGGGCGTCATCGGGGCACGTCCGGGAGCAGTTCCTCGCGCACCGAGGTGATCAGGGCGCGGAGGCTGATGTGGACCAGGTCGATGTCGGCGATGGAGATCACCACGTCGCCGGCGATGACGACGCCGCCGGCCAGCAACCGGTCCAGCAGGTCCACCAGCGCGACCTGCTGCCCGCCCGCCCCCGTCCCGGGGGTGAGGGTGTCGTGGACGGGGACGGTCACGGCGCCTCCCCGATGCCCTCGATGAACGAGTACGGCGGCCACGGGCCGGTCAGCTCCACGGTGACGCCGGGCAGCCGCGCGTCGATGTCGCCGACGGCGGCGGCGAACGCGTCCGCGTGGTCGTCGTCCAGCAGGTACGCCACGTTCAGGATCGGGGTGCCGTCGCGGCCCGACAGGCGCGGGTCCTGCGGCGGGTGCGTCCGCGAGGCCAGGGCGTGCTCGCACAGCTCGGCGTGCACGGCCTGCGCCTGGGCGGCGTCGCGGCGGTGGGCGTCGTGGCGGGCGCGCTGCGCGGCCTGGCGGCGCCGCAGATACGCCGTCCCCACCCCCGCCCCGGCGCCGGTTCCAGTGTCGGGTGGCGGCTCCTCCGCCACCGGCGTCTTCGGCTGCGGATCGGGGTGGGAATAGGCCTTGACGCCCCATTCGGACCGGCCGGTGACCCCGGCCAGGACCCGGTCGAACTGCTCGTGCCGCTCGGCCAGCAGCGCGGCGACGCGGGCGTCGTCGCGGTACAGGGTGGCGATGCGGACCGGGGCGGTCGCGGCGACGTGCGCGGCGCGATCGACGACGTCGTGGTGGGCGCGGGCGGTGGCCTCCAGCCACGCCAGGTCCTCCAGGTTGGCGCGCAGGGCGTCCTCGCCGTACTCGCCGGTGGGCACGGTGCCGACCAGCGCGCTCAGGCGGCCGTCGGCGACGGCGCGGACGGGTTCGCCGGCCACGCCGGTGACCCCGGCCAGCACGCCCGGATCCAGGTCGCGGGCGACGGCGTACATGTAGACGGCCTGGTCGGTCATGCGTCCCTCCCCTCGGCGCGGCGGGCGCCTTGTTCGCCGTTGGCCGGTTCCAGCGCGGCCAGGCGCTCGCGCAGGCGGCGGTTCTCGGCCAGCAACGCCTCCTGCTCCCCCTCGCCGTCGCCGTCGCTGAGGGCGGGTCGGGCGCGGGAGGACAGGGTGGGGTCGTGCTCCCACCAGTCGATGCCCATCTCCTTGGCGCGATCCACCGAGGCGACCAGCAGCCGCAGCCGGATCGTCAGCAGCTCGATGTCCAGGAGGTTGACCCGGATGTCACCGACGATGACGATGCCCTTGTCCAGGATGCGTTCCAGCAGGTCGGCCAGGTTCGCCGTGGCCGGTGGCCCGCCGGGCGCCGCGGCCGCGGCGCGGGCGGGGTTGCGTCCGCCGGTCCAGGAGATCTCGCTCAACGGTTACTCCTTCCCCACGTGTCCGCGGGCGTAGCGGCGGGCGCGCCGGCAGGACACCAGCTCGCCGTCGCCGTCGATCTCGGTGTCGTACACGGCGAGGATGTCGGCGGAGTCGGGGATGCGGTGCACCTCGACGACCTCCACCGTCACCAGCCACCCGCCGCCGTCCCCGACCTCGCCGCCGCTGTCGCCGTTGCTGGCGCTGGTGTCGTTGCGGCGCAGGCCCACGATCGACTCGGCGGGGCGGCCGGTGAGCGCGGTGACATGGTCGGCGGCGGCGCGGGCGGCGTCGGTGGCGGCGAGCATCTCGGGTTCACGCTCCCCTGTCGGCGTTGATGAAGGTGGCGCGGGTGAGGCGGTCGAACAGCTCGTCCTCGCGGGCGGCGGCCTCGTCCTGGGTGATCTCGCCGTCGGCGACCATGTCCGGCAGCGCGCGCAGCTCGGCGGCGATGCGGGCCGGGTCGTACAGCTGCGCCTCGGCCTGCTCGGTGAGGACCTCGGCGATCCACACCACGCCGCGGACGGGCGCCAGCGGCAGGGTGAGCAGGCCGGTGAACAGTCCCACGGTTCTCACGCCTCCGGGACGAAGTCGTAGGGCGGCAGCGGCCCGACCAGGCGCAGCCGGACGCGTCCGTCGTGATCGCGGGCCAGCCCGGCGACCAGGTCGGCGAACGCCTCGCGGCGGTCGGCGCGGACCAGGAACGCCGCGTCCAGGACGTCCTCCTCGCGGGCCGGGGGGCGCCGCACCACGGCCTCGGCGGCCGGTTCCAGCACCTCCATCACCGCCTGGGCGTCCTGGTCGCGGCGGGCCCGCAGCGCCTGGGCGATGAGCTCGCCCAGGCGGATCCGCTCGTAGTGGGTGGCGTCCTCGGGCAGGTCGCGCAGGGCCCGGTTCAGGTCGGCGATCTGCGGTTCGGCCGACAGGACCTCCCGCAGCACCGTCTCCTGCACATAGGAACCGCGCAGCCGCAGCTCGACATGCCCGTCGACCCGGTCGACGATCTCGGTGAGGCGGTCGGCGTTGCCGGCCAGCAGCTCCTCGCGGACGGCGGCGGGCGCGGCCAGCGCGGCGCCGAACCGGAACGGCAGCACCGCCACGCCGGTGTTGACCAGGCTTTCCAGGACGCGTTCATGGGCGATGAGGTCGGCGCGCTCGCCCAGAGGCCGGTTCTGCGGCAGATCGCCCGTCACCGCGGCGCACGGGCCGTGCTCGATGAGCCGCACCGGCCGCTCGTCCAGCCCGGTCAGCCCCTCGGGCAGGGTGATGCCGGAACGGGTGATCCCGTACACGTACTGCGGGGCGGGCGGCGCGGCGGCGCCGTCCAGCGCGGCGTGGGGGGCGGTCATGCGTCGTCCTCCTTCTTGGTGGAGCGGCGGCGCGCGGGCCGCTTCTCGGACTCGGAGGAGGTGAAGGTGTCCTTGATGGCCTCGCCGGCGCCCTGCAGGGCGCCCTTGGCCTTGTTGCCGGCGCCGGTCTGCTGCATGTCGCCGACCATCTCCGGCAGGCCCTTGGCGGTGCCGGTCTGGGTCAGGTCCAGGCGGTTGACGGCCTCGGCGAAGCGCAGGTAGGTGTCGACGCTGGCGACCACGATCCGCACGTCGACGGTGAGGATCTCGATCCCGACCAGCGCGACGCGGGCGTAGATGTCGATGACCAGGCCCTTCTCCAGGATCAGGTCGACGACGTCGACCAGCCCGCTGCCTTGCCGCTGGTACTCGGTGCCGGACGTCCGCTGGGCTACGGCACCAGTCATGGTGTCCATCTCCTTGTTCTGTCGGGGGTATGCACCACCCCGTACCCCAATGGCCCGGCCTAAACGGGCAAAGATCCCTTCAAGGGGTCGCATCGGGGCGAAGCCGCACCGCGGCGAGCACGCGCGGGACCAGCGGCCGGACGTCTGGGTGTCCCCGGCAGGAGTCGAACCTGCGTCCCCGGCTTCGGAGGCCGGTGCCTTGTCCATTGGGCCACGAGGACACGCACGCGCCACACACGCGCGCGGTCAAAGAAAGGAGGGTCAGCGTGCCCGGGAGCGGGCGCCGCGCCGTCGTCGCCTGGCCATCCCGCCCCCTTCTTTTCTCTTTCTCTGGTGTCGTGGTGGGTTCCAGCGTGCCCGGGCAACACCGGCGGCGGCAACGGGTTTTCAGTGGTGCACGACGCAGCCGCGCCGTTCCAGCGCGGCAGCCAGGGCGGGCGGGACGCGCAGCGGGTTCCACCGCACATCCAGGCGCTCCAGCGCGGGCAGGTCGGCCACCCAACCCGGCAGCGACGTCAGCGCGTTGGAGCGCAGATCCAGGTGCAGCAGCCGCGGCATCGCGCGCAACGACACCGGGACGTGATCCAGGCCGCCGCCGCGCAGCCGCACCTCCTCCCCCACCCCTCCCCTGGTCGCTGCTGGAGCTTTGAGCGCCACTATGGCAAGTTCCATGGTTACCTGACGGTAGACAGCGGGAGGCGACCCCTTGATGACCGCACGACCACGGACCGCACGAGCACGTCCCGGCCCGGCCGGAACCGCGTCCCGGTGAGCGACCGCGCGGGACGCGACCCCGAACACCTGGCGTTCATGCGCCGCCGCCTGGCCGCGCCACCCCCCGCGGGCCGGGGGATCGACGCGGCCCGCCGCCACCACGCCGCCGACCTGGCCCGCTCCCCGCGCGTCCCGGTCGCCCGCGTCCAGGACCTCACCCTGACCGGCCCCGCCGGACCGCTGCCCGCCCGCCTGTACGACCCCGAACCCACCCGGGACGCCTCCCCCGCCCTGGTGTACCTGCACGGCGGCGGATGGGCGCTGGGCGACGTCGACTCCTACGACCCCGTCGTGCGGGCCCTGGCCGCCGCCTCCGGCGTCGCGTTCGTGTCCGTCGGGTACCGCCGCCCACCCGAAGACCCCTTCCCCGCCGCCCTGGACGACACCGTCGCCGCCCTCACCCACGTCCGCGGCCACGCCACCGCCCTCGGCCTGGACCCCGCGCGCGTCGGCGTCGCCGGCGACAGCGCCGGGGCCCAGCTCGCCGCCGCCGCCACGCTGCGGCTGCGCGGCACCCCCGACGCGCCCGCCGCGCAGCTGCTGATCTACCCCGCCCTGGACCTGCGGACCGTCCCGGACCCGCAGCCCGACCCCGACGGCCTGCGCTTCCCGCACGGCGGCCTGGAACGCGTCGTACGGACCTACCTGCGCGGCGCCGACCCCGCCGACCCGCACGCCTCGCCACTGGCCGCGCCCGACCTGACCGGGCTGCCGCCCGCCGTCATCGCCGCCGCCGAGCACGACCCGCTCGCCGCGCAGGCCCACGCCTACACCGCCCGCCTGCGCGACGCGGGCGTCCCCGTCGCCCTCATCCCCGGCACCGGCCTCGACCACGGCTACCTGGGATGGACCTCCTTCACCCGCGCGGCCGCCGACGCCGTCACGGCCATCGGCGCCGCCACCCGCACCCTGCTGTAACCGGCGCTCAGCCGCGGCCCAGCTCGGCGCGCAGCAGATCAAGACCCATCGGCCCCAGATCCAGCGCCCGCTTGTGGAACGCCTTGAGATCGAACGCCGCGCCCTCACGCCGCCGCGCCGCCTCCCGCGCCTCCAGCCACACCTTCTCCCCCAGCTTGTAGGCGATGGCCTGCCCCGGACGACCCAGATACCGGTCGATCTCAAACGCCACGAACGCCGGCGACTCCGCACCCGAATGCGCCGTCAGGAACTCCCGGCCCAGCGCCGCCGTCCACCGCTCCCCCTCATGGAACCCCGACCCGGCCGGGATCGGCAGCTCCAGATGCATCCCGATGTCCACCACCACCCGCGCCGCCCGCAGCTGCTGCCCGCCCGCCAGCATCCCCAGCCGGTGCGCCGGATCGGTGTAGTACCCCAGCTCGTCCATCAGCCGCTCGGCGTACAGCCCCCACCCCTCGCAGTGCCCCGGATGCAGCTCGCACGACAACCGCTGGAACCGGTTCAGCGTGGTGGTGTTCAACGTCGTGACACCCAGCTGCAGATGATGACCCGGGACGCCCTCATGGAACATCGTGCCGGGCACCGTCCACGTCACCACGTCCTGCTCCGGGTCCGGCACGGTCCACCACACCGTTCCCGGACGCGACAGATCCTCGGCCGGAGCCAGGTAGTAGATGCCCGACTCGGTCGGCGGGATCCGGCAGTCGATGCGCCGCAGCGGCGCCGGAATGTCGAAGTGCGCGCCGTCCAGATCGGCGATCGCCCGGTCGGCCAGCTCCTGGATCCAGTCGCGGAACGCCGCCGCCCCCGAAATCCGATACGCCGGGTCGGCGTCCAGCGCCGCCCGCACCGCCGCCACACTCTCCCCGGGACGGACCTGACCCGCCGCGGCGGCCATCTCCGCCTCCACCCGCGCCAGCTCCTCCCACCCCCAGGCGTAGGTCTCCTCCAGATCCAGCCGCGTCCCCAGGAAGTCACGCACACCCAGCGCGTACCGGTCACGGCCCAGCGCGTCCCGCTCGGGCGCGTGCGGCGCCAGGTCACGCCGCAGGAAATCGGCGAACTCGCCCAGCGCGCGGCCGGCGTCGCGCACCGCCGCGTCCAGCGCGGCCCGCAACGGCCCGCTCCCGTACCCGCCCGGCAGCCCCGCCAGATAGTCAGGGGTCCGCAACGCCGACTCCACATTGCGCTCCACCTGCCGCAGCGCCGCCACCCGCCCCCGGCCCCGCGCGGCCTCCAGGCTCACCCGCAGCCCCGCCAGCGCCTTCGGCAACCCCGACAACCGCGCCAGCATCGCCTCCCACGGCGTCGCCGCGCCCTGGTCCAGCAACTCCACCGCCAGCCGCAGCCGGTGCAGCGGCCCGTCGGTGGTGTCCAGCAACGCGTCACACAGCCCCGACCCCGCGACCTCCAGATCCACCTCAAGCCGCTCGCGCAGCACCGCCGCCGCGACCCGCTCCGCATCACCCGCCACCGGCACCGCGGCCAGCTCCGCCAGCGTCCGCCGCGCCAGATCCGTGCGGGCCTGCGCCCCCTCGGGACTGAAATCGGTCAGGTGCGCCTCCTGGCCCGCGATGCCCATCGGCGCCGCCAGGCACGGGTCCAGCGCCGCCATCTCGTCCACGTACCGGTCCGCGAGCTCATGAAGAGTGGTCATCATCACATGCTAAGTGATCATGCTGGTCTAGCAGACGGGGATGTCCCGCCCCGAATTGTCCGCCGCCTCGTCGTTGCCGCCCCGCGTCAGGAACAGCGCCGACACCCACCCCCGGCCACCGCGCGGCTCGTCCAGCACCGTGAACAGCCACCAATGATTGAACACCGCGCCGCCGTCCCGGTCCCGCCGCGCCCCCCACCGCTTGCAGAACACGAAGTTCGTCCCCTCCCGCAACGTCCCCGACCGCTCGGACGCCCCCGGCGAGGCGTACCCGGCGGCGTCGTCGTAGGTGTCCACCCAGAACCGCCGCCCCGGATCCGGCGTCGGATCACCCACCGGCGGCGAAGACCCCGACGACGCGTCCGCACTGGGAGACGCCGCCACCGCCGGCTCCCGCCGCGGCCCCTCATCACCGCCCGACGGCCACAGCACGATCACCACCGCCACCAGAGCCAACCCCAGCGCCCCCGCCAGCACCCACCCCACCAGCCCGCCCCGCCCCCGGCCCGGACCCGGCGGCGCGACCCCCGGCGCCAGCGGCGGCACCGGCGGATGCCCCGCCGCAGGGATATCGGCCAGCCACGTCTCCTCCACCGGCCCCCCGACCGGCTCCACAACCGCACCGCACCGCGCGCACCGTCCACCCGCGCCCGTGTCGCTCCCGCACCCCGGACACCGCATCGACCGGCCCTCCCGCCCGCGTCAGCGAATCGAGACCACCACCATCAGCGCATCCTCAGCGCGCGACCTCAGCGCGACTCGGCCGCCAACCGGACACCCAGCCCCACCAGCACCACACCCGACACCTGCTCCAGCCGCCGCCGCACCCCCGGACGCTCGAACACCCGCCGCGCCAGCCCCACCAGCCACACCACACCCGCGTACCAGACCAGATCCACCAGCGCCCACACCACCGAGAACGCCACCAGCGTCCACAACACCGGCCACCCCGCCGGGACGAACTGCGGCAGGAACGACACCGCGAACACCCCCGCCTTCGGATTCGCCAGATTCGTCACCAGCCCCAGCCGGAAACACCGCCACAACGACTCCGGCACAACCTCCGCCACCGCACCGTCCCCTACAGCGGCGCCCCGCCGCGCCTGCCACAACGCCCGCACCCCGAAATACACCAGCACCGCCGCACCCACGACCCGCAAACCGTCATAAGCCAACCGCGACGCCGCCAGCAACGCCGACAACCCCAGCGCCGCCGCCACCCCCCACGCCACCACCCCGGCCTCGTTCCCCACGACCGTGGCCAACCCCGCACGCCGCCCCGACACCACCGACTTACGCATGATCACCACAGTGCTCGGACCCGGCGCCATCGCGATCAGGAACGCCGCACCGACGAACGCGACCAGACTCTCCACCATCGCCCCATGATGGCCCACCCACCCGACCCCGCCAAGCCGAAAAAAACTACAACGGACCCCCACCATCAGGCCCCGACGGCCCCGGCGACGACGGAGACGGGCTCGGACTCGGAACCCGCGTCGTCGGCACCGGCGACGGCGACGACGGAGACGGCACCGACGACGACGGCGTCGGCTCCGGCGGCAACGGCTCCGGCTCCCGCACCCGCGGCTGACACGCGAACAACACCAGCATCAACAACGCCAACACCACCAGCACCACCGCCAACGTCACGATCGCGCCGACCAACCCCCGCTCATCACGCTCCCGCACCACACCCGGCACCGCCACCGCACGCGGACGCTCCAGCGCTGGCTCCCCCGACCCCACCCAATACGGCGCGAACCCCGGCCCCCGCCGACGCCCACCCCGACGACCCCGCGACACCCCCGCCAACACCACCGGCTCAAGAAAACGCCCCGCACCCACCCGATCAGGACGATCCGCGTCATACTCCGTCGCCACCCACGGCGCCGGACCCTCCGGCTGCGCCGCCACCACCGGCGCCGCACCCCCCACCCCCGAAAAACCCGCCCCCGGCAACTCCGCCACAATCGCCGCCCGGAACCGATCCCGCGCCGCCGCGTCCCCCGCCGCACCACGATTCAGCACCGCCACACACGCCCGCCGCCCCGCACCGTCCACCGCCATATAGACGATCCCCGCCGACGACTCCGAAAGACGCGCCGACAAACGAAACGGACCCAGCTCAACCGGATCCCCCGGCGGCAACGGCCTCGACATGAGCGCCACACTACAACCGCCCCCACCGGGGTAAGAGACCCACGGCCCACGAGGTCAAACTGATCGCGTAGGGTCGGGAAACCGGAGGACAACGCAGCACGCTCAGGGGGACTCCCAAGATGACCGTCGCCGCCCACGACGTCGACCAGGCCGCAGCACTCCTGCAACACACCGTGGCCGAAGTCAAAAAGGTCATCGTCGGCCAAGAACACATGGTCGAACGCATGGTCGTCGCCCTGCTCGCCAAAGGACACTGCCTCATCGAAGGCGTCCCCGGCGTCGCCAAAACCCTCGCCGTCGGCACCCTCGCCCAAGTCGTCGGCGGCACCTTCGCCCGCCTCCAATTCACCCCCGACCTCGTCCCCTCCGACATCGTCGGCACCCGCATCTACCACCCCTCCACCGAACAATTCGACGTCGAACTCGGCCCCGTCTTCGTCAACTTCGTCCTCACCGACGAAATCAACCGCGCCCCCGCCAAAGTCCAATCCGCCCTCCTGGAAGTCATGGCCGAACGCCAGGTCTCCCTCGGCGGCAACACCTACCCCCTCCCCGAACCCTTCATCGTCCTGGCCACCCAGAACCCCATCGAATCCGAAGGCGTCTACCCCCTCCCCGAAGCCCAGCGCGACCGCTTCCTCATGAAAATCGACGTCCGCTACCCCGGCGCCCACGAAGAACTCCAGATCCTCCAACGCATGAGCGTCGACCCACCCGAAGCCACCCGCGTCCTGGACCCCGGCCAGCTCATCACCCTCCAGCGCGCCGCCGCCGAAGTCTCCGTCCACGAACTGGTCGCCGACTACATCGTCCGCCTCGTCATGGCCACCCGCGAACCCGACCAATACCACCTCCCCGACCTCCGCGACGTCATCGAGATCGGCGCCAGCCCCCGCGCCACCCTCGGCCTGGTCTCCGCCGCCCGCGCCCTGGCCCTGCTGTCCGGACGCGACTACGTCCTGCCCGACGACGTCCGCGCCGTCGCCCGCGATGTCATGTCCCACCGCGTCGTCCTGACCTTCGACGCCCTCGCCGACGGCGTCGACACCGGCGACGTCGTCACCCAGATCCTCACCGCCGTACCCCCACCCCGCGTCGTGTGGAACCACGGCGCCGCGACCACCCCATGACCCCCCACCGCGACGGCAAACTCGCCGCCCTCGCCCCCGAACGCACCCTGCGCCGCCTCGAACTCCAGGTCACCCGCCGCCTCGACGGCCTGCTCAACGGCGAACACCTCGGCCTGCTCCCCGGCCCCGGCACCGACCTCGCCGAAGCCCGCCTCTACCAACCCGGCGAAGACGACATCCGCCACATGGACTGGGCCGTCACCGCCCGCACCACCACACCCCACGTCCGCGACCTCATCGCCGACCACGAACTCGAAGCCTGGGCCCTCACCGACCTCACCCCCAGCATGGACTTCGGCACCGCCAACCTCACCAAACGCGACCTCGCCGTCGCCGCCCTGGCCGCCGTCGGCTTCCTCACCGTCCGCCTCGGCGACCGCGTCGGCGCCTACCTCCTGCAACCCCACCAACTGCGCCGCTGGCCCGCCCGCACCGGCAAAGCCGCCATGTACGCCCTCCTGCAAGCCATCCTCGACGCCGACACCACGCCCACCGGCGAACCCCGCGACCTCGCCGAAGGCATCACCGCCCTGGACCGCGGCCAGACCCGCCGCGGCCTGCGCGTCATCATCTCCGACTTCCTCCCCCACACCCCCGGCACCGACCACGCCCCCACCTGGGAACGCCCCCTGCGCCGCCTCGCCGCCCGCCACCAGGTCCTCGCCGTCGAAATCATCGACCCCCGCGAACTCGACCTGCCCGACATCGGCCTGCTGGAAATGACCGACCCCGAAACCGGCGCCACCCACGACATCGTCCTCAACGCCAAAACCCGCGCCCGCTACGCCCACGCCGCCGCCGCCCAACGCGAACACACCCGCACCGCACTGCGCCGCTGCGGCGCCCACCACCTCATCCTGCGCACCGACCGCGACTGGATCGCCGACGTCGCCCGCTTCGCCCTCCGCCAGCGCCGCGCCGCCGGACGGACCGTCACCACCACCGGGGCCCGCGCATGACCTTCCTGTCACCCGAACGCCTCTGGCTGCTGTCGCTCCTGCCCCTCATCGCCGCCGCCTACGTCCTGCTCCAGCTACGACGCCGCACCTACACCGTCCGCTTCACCAACCTCGCCCTGCTCACACAGGTCGCCCCCCGCCGCCCCGGCTGGCGCCGCCACGTCGCCGCCGCCCTCTTCCTGACCATGATGCTGCTGATGATGGTCGGCTTCGCCCGCCCCGCCACCGGCGTCAAAGTCCCCCGCGACCGCGCCACCATCATGGTCGCCGTCGACGTCTCCCTGTCGATGATGGCCCGCGACGTCGCCCCCAACCGCTTCGAAGCCGCCAAGACCGCCGCCAAGAAATTCATCCGCGACCTGCCCGGACGCTTCAATGTCGGCGTCGTCTCCTTCGCCGGCAACGCCAACCTCGTCGCCGCCCCCTCCACCGACCGCCAGGCCGCCATCGCCTCCATCGACCAGCTCGTCCTGGCCAAACGCACCGCCATCGGCGAAGCCGTCTTCACCTCACTGCAGGCCGTCCGCTCCTTCGACGCCCAGGCCAGCAGCAACCCGCCCCCCGCACACATCGTCCTGCTGTCCGACGGCGACAACACCACCGGACGCTCGGTCCCCGAAGCCGTCGACGCCAGCCGCACCGCCCACATCCCCGTCTCCACCATCGCCTTCGGCACCCCCTACGGCACCGTCGACATCGAAGGCGAGACCACCAGCGTCTCGGTCAACAAGGAAACCCTGCGCACCCTCGCCCAAGGAGCCGGCGGCAAGGCCTACGAAGCCGCCGACGGAGGCCAGCTCTCCGAGGTCTACTCCAGCATCGGCAGCTCACTCGGCTTCAAAATCGAACACCGCGACGTCGCCGCCCGCTTCACCGGCCTGGCCCTCCTGCTGGCCATCGCCACCGGCGGCCTGTCCCTGGCCTGGTTCTCCCGCCTCCCCTGACCGCGGCAAACGCCGCTCCGCGAACCCGGCACCTCCGCGACGCTGATACGGTCGGCCGACGTGGGGGAACACTACTTCTCGCAGAATCCCGGCGCCGCCAGCCGTCCCGGCGCCGTCGACCTGGTCCTGCCCGACCTGCACCTGCGCCTGGAGACCGACCGCGGCACCTTCTCACCCGACCGCGTCGACCTCGGCACCCGCATCCTGCTGGAGACCGCTCCCCCACCCCCCGACCGCGGCGCCCTGCTCGACCTGGGCTGCGGCTACGGCCCCATCGCCCTCACCCTGGCCAAACGCTCGCCGCAGGCGAGCGTTTTCGGGATCGATATCAATGAACGCGCACTGGAACTGGCGAGGTGCAATGCCTCCGCCGCCCAGCTTGACAACGTAAGGTTCTCGCTGGCGGACGAGATCGACCCCGCGCTCACCTTCGAGGCGATCTGGTCCAACCCCCCGATCCGCATCGGCAAACCCGCCCTGCACACCCTGCTGCTGACCTGGCTGCCCCGCCTGTCCCCCACCGGACGCGCCCACCTGGTCGTCCAGAAACACCTCGGCTCGGACTCCCTGCAGCGCTGGCTCACCGACCAGGGCTTCCCCACCGAGCGGATCGCCTCCCGCTCGGCCTACCGCGTCCTCGCCGTCACCAAGGGACCCAGCCGATGACCGAACGCCGCCAGCTGCGCCCCACCGACGTCAAGCGCCTCAACCGCGACTGGCGCCGCCGCACCGGCTCCCGCCTCGGCCTGCTGATCGAATCGGTCACCCAGCCGTTCAACATCGGCTCCATCGTCCGCAGCGCCGCCGTCTTCGGCGTCGACCACATCTGGCTCGCCGGCAACGCCACCCCCCTGGACCACCGCAACGTCACCAAGACCGCCCTGGGCACCGAACGCCTCATCACCTGGGAACACGCCGGCACCGCCGCCGAGGCCGCCGCCGCCGTCCGCAAGAGCGGCCTGCGCCTGATCGCCGTCGAGCTCACCACCGACGCCGTCCCCCTGCACCAGGCCCCCCTGGACGGCGACGTCTGCCTGGCCGTCGGCGGCGAGGACCACGGCTGCTCCCCCGCCCTGCTCACCGCCGCCGACGCCGTCACCTACATCCCCCAGATCGGCCGCGTCGGCTCCCTCAACGTCGCCGTCGCCACCGCCATCGCCCTGGCCGAGACCCGCCGCCGCGAATGGACCACCCCCTGACCCCGCCTCCCACGGCCACCAGCTAGCCCACGGTCTCGGGGGCGGGGGTCCGGGCGGCAGACCTCCGGCGGCGTCCCAGGGTTCCCACCGTCACCGCGACGCCGGTCAGGGTCACGGCGGACGCCATGAAGTACGCCACCCCCACTCCCCCGGTCAGTTCCTCGGCCAGCGCCGGGCCGCCCAGGGACGCCGTTCCCGCGTTCACCACCGCCACCATCGCCGCCGTGCCGACGGCCAGGCCCGTCTGGTGGGTCACCGACGCCATGCCCGCGGCCACACCCTGCTCACCGGCCGCGACTCCGCTGCCCGCCGCGATCCACATCGACGTCCACACCATGCCCATCCCCAGCCCCGACACCACGATCCCCGGCAGGACGACCGCGAACGACGCGTCCGGCGACACCGCCGCCCCCAGCAGCGCCAGGCCCGCCGCACCGGTCAGCAGACCCGACGCCAGCGCCGCGCGCGGCCCCGCCCGGGTCACCAGCCGCTCGGCGACCCGGGTGCCCGCGATGTTCATCAACGTCAACGGCAGATACGCCAGGCCCGCACGCATCGGGCCGTAGTGCAGGACGTCCTGCAGGTAAACCGTGAGCAGGTAGTACTGCGCGCCGAGCCCCGCCCCGAACACCGCCGTGATCGACATCGCCGCGACCAGGCTCGGGTTGGCGAACATCCGCGGCGGCATCAGCGGCTCGCGGCCCCGCGCCTCGATCACCGCGAACACCGCCAGCAGCGCCGTGCCCGCGCCCAGCGCCGCCAGCACGCGCGCCGACGTCCAGCCCCACTCCGGCCCCTGCGCCGGGACCAGCACCAGCAGCGTGATCCCCGCCGTCGCCGTCACCGCGCCCGGCAGGTCGAACCGCCGCGCCGCGCCATCGCGCGGCGGGTCGGGCGGCAGCAGCACGAACGCGCCCGCCAGCGCCACCACGGCCAGCAGCACGAACACCAGGAACGTCGACTCCCACCCGAACACGCCGGTGAGGACCCCGCCCAGCAGCGCGCCCGCCGCAAGACCGCCACCGCCCATCGCGGCCCACACCGCCAGCGCCCGGTTCCGCTCGGCGCCCTCCGCGAACATGGTGTTGACCAGCGACAACGTCGCCGGGAACAGCAGCGCCGCGCCCAGCCCCTGCACGGCCCGCACCGCCACCAGCAGCCCCGGGCCCTGCGCCAGACCGCCCACCAGCGACGACACCGCGTACAGCACCAGCGCCGCCGCGAACACCCGGCGGCGTCCCAGCAGGTCGGCGGCGCGGCCGCCCAGCAGCATGAAACCGCCGAGCGTCACCGCGTAGGCGCTGACCACCCACTGCAGCGACCCGCCGGAGAACTCCAGGTCCCGCCCGATCTCGGGCAGCGCGACATAGACGATGTTGTAATCGATGGCGATGACGAACTGCGCGAAAGCCAGCAGCGCCAGCGTCCAACCCGGGTGGCGCGGCCGACGCGGCGCCTCAGATATGACCGACATGGCGGTACCGTAAGAGCTGACATCAATGTCAGATTCAAGCGGCCGGAGGCGGACGATGCGGATCGGCGAACTGGCACGGCGCACCGGCGTCAGCGAACGCTCCCTGCGCTACTACGAGCAGCAGGGCCTGCTCACCGCCGACCGCACCCCCGGCGGCCACCGCGACTACCCCGAACGCGCCGTCGACCGCGTCATCCGCATCCAGGAACTGTTCGCCGCCGGCCTGCACAGCGCCAAGATCGCCGAGATCCTGCCCTGCATGCGCGACGCCGACGGCGGACCCTCCGAGATCGCCACCCCGCGCCTGGTGGACGACCTCACCGGCGAACGCGCCCGCATCGACCGCATGATCACCGACCTGCTGCGCTCACGCGACGTCCTGGACGAGGTCATCGACACCGCCTCCGCCCCTCACCGCCAGGACGGATAGCGCGCCGCGACCTCCTCGTACCGGCGGCTCCACAGCGGCAGCCCCGTCCCGGCCAGATGGGCCTCCAGCCGGTCCAGGTAGGCGTGCGTGCCGGGCGTGAACCCCCGCGCGTTGCGCACGCCCAGCCCCCGGTGGGTGAAGGTCAGCACCGTGCCCGCGCCGTCCTCGGCCAGCTCGTAGCGGACGACGCCGTCCTCGACGATCGCCTGGCCCCACTCGTGCTCCAGCACGTGCGGCGGATCCCACACCAGGATCCGCCCCGTCATCCGCTTGTGCTCGCGCGGCACCGGGGGCTCGGCCGGCACCATCTCGATCACACCCCCGGCCCGGCCCGACAGGGTCGTCTCGCCGAACCACGCCGCCCGCCGGGACGGATCGGTGATCGCCGACCACACGTCCTCGATCGGGTGCGGCAGATGCCGGACGAAGGTGATGACGGCGCCGTCGCCGTCGATCGCCACCTCTCCCAGACGTTCGCTCACCGGTTGTCCTCCTCCGTGACGGGCCGCGACTCGGCCAGGTGCTCTTCCAGGGCGTCCAGATGCCGCGCCCAGTAACGGCGGTAGCGGCCGATCCACCGGTCGATCTCGACCAGCCCCTCGGCGCGCAGCGCGTACATGCGGCGCTGGGCGTCGGTGCGGACGTCCACCAGGCCGACCTCCCGCAGCACCCGCAGATGGCGGGACACCGCGGGCTGGGTCAGGCGGGGCAGCGTCGCCGCCAGCTCGCCCGCCGACCGCTCCCCCTGCGCCAGGGCGTCCAGCAGCACCCGGCGGCTGGGCTCGGCCACCGCTTCGAAAACATCCATGGAACCGAGTATCACATGAAGCTTATATAACTACAAGCTCAAATACAGAGGAGGCCAGACCCCGGACCAGAAGTCCGGGACCGGCTCAGCCGCGCCCGCGGTGGCGCTCCATCATCGCCGCGAACTCCTCCAGCGAGATCTTCCCGTCGTGGTTCAGGTCGGCCTCGACCACGATCTCCACGATCCGGGTGTCGCTGACGTCCTCGCCCAGGGTCCGCATCAGGCCCTTGAGCTCCTCGGGCGAGATGAAACCGTCGCCGTTGACGTCCACCATCTCGAACGTCGCCCTGTACTCCTCCACACCGGCCATGCCCCGGCCTCCTCCCCTGTCGGCGATCAAGCGCCAGCACCGTAGCACCGGCTCCACCGCCCACGCCCTTTACGCAGTAAGGTCGCCGGTTGGCGGAGTCGCACCACGACGAGACCTCGGCGACTTCCCGCTGCCCTGGATCGCGGGACGGGCGCACACCCGCCATAATCGGAGGAGTGCCGCGCTCGTACGAATTCCTCGACCACCCCGGCCCGATCCCCTTCGCCCACCGGGGCGGGGCCGCCGGGCGTCCCGAGAACTCCATGGCCGCGTTCCAGCGCGCCGTGGACCTCGGCTACCGCTACCTGGAGACCGACGCCCACGCCACCGCCGACGGGACCGTCGTGGCCTTTCACGACCGCACCCTCGACCGCGTCACCGACAGCACCGGCGCCATCGCCCGCCTGCCCTACGCCCAGGTCGCCAAGGCCCGCATCGCCGGCACCGAGCCCATCCCCCGCCTGGACGACCTGCTCGGCTCCTTCCCCGGCGCCCGCGTCAACATCGACCTCAAGGACGCCGCCGTCATCGGCCCCCTCGCCCGCACCCTGCACCGCACCCGCGCCTGGAACCGCGTCTGCCTGACCTCCTTCTCCACCCGCCGCCTGGCCCAGATGCGCGCCCGCCTGCCCCTGTTCACCGACCACGACGTCTGCACCGCCCTGGGGCCCCGCGGCGTCATGGCCCTGCGCGCCAAGTCCTACGGCGGCACCACCGACAAGCTCGTCCGGCTGGCCGCCACCGGCGTCGCCTGCGCCCAGGTCCCCTACGGCCTGGGGCCCCTGCCCTTCGTCACCGAGTCGTTCATCGCCCGCGCCCACGACCTCGGCCTGAAGGTCCACGCCTGGACCGTCAACGACCCCGCCGAGATGGACCGCCTCCTGGACATCGGCATCGACGGCATCATGACCGACGAACTGGTCACCCTCCGCCACGTCATGGCCGCCAGGAGCCTGTGGCCCCGTCCCACTCCCCTGCCCTGACCTCAGCCGCGCGAGCGCCGATGGGCCGCGACCCGCTCGCGCGTCGCGCACCGCCGCGAGCAATAGCGCCGCGCGGGCCCGCTCCCCTGCACGACGTACACGTCGCGGCACCGGGCCGCCGCGCACACACCCCCGGGTGGGCGCTGCCGATCCCACAGCAGCACAGCCAGGGCCATGCACGAGGACGCCAGGAACCACTCCCCCCAAGGAGCGTCGTCATCGCTGTCGAGATGGGGGTGCCACGGGGTGCGTCCCTCGTGCGAGGTCAGCCGCAGCACGCCCCCGGTCCGCCGCAGCAGCCGGTTCACGGCCTCGGCGGCCAGGTCGGGCCGATCGGCCGCGAAGACCTCCCGCAGCAGCTCGGCGGCGGCGCCCATCTCGGCCACGTCCGCGGCGGTCAGCCCGATGGGCTCGGGCTCCCCGTGATCGCGCAGCACCGCCGCCACCGCGCCCGGCTCGGAATCCGGCCCGCCCAGGACGTTGACCAGCGCGGCGGTCCGCATCGCCACGGCCGCCACCGAATGCCGGGACGACCAGTTATCTCTCGGGAACGACACCCGCCCAATGTAACGCATATAGCGAACCTTTGAGTTACATCGGTAGCGTCACCCCCATGACGAGGCGCTACCCGCTGCGGCGGTACATCACCGGCACCGTCGCCGCCCGCACCGGCGACGAGATGTCGGGCCCCGCGCTGCTGCTGGCGGGCCTGGCGGCCACCGGCTCGGCCGCCACCGCCTCCTCGCTGCTGGCGGGCATCATGATCTCCGCCGCCGTCGGCGGACCCGTCTTCGGCGTCCTGCTCGACCGCGCCGCCAGGCCGGGCCGCCTGCTCGCCGCCGCCCTGGCCGTCTACGCGTCGGCCCTGGTCGTCATCCTGGTCTGCCTGGGCCGCGTGCCCGCCCCGGCCACGGTGCTGATCGCGGTCGCCGCCGGGCTCCTCGGCCCGGCGCTGTCCGGCGGCTGGACCTCCCAGCTCCCCCGCGTCGCCTCCGGCGGCGGCCTGCCCCGCGCCAACGCCCTGGACGCCATGACCTTCAACCTCGCCAGCCTGATGGGCCCGGCCCTGGCCGGAGTCATCGCGGGACTGGCCGGAGCGCCCGCCGCCGTGATCGCCTCCGCCGCGCTGATCTGCCTCGCGCTGCCCTCGGCGTGGACGCTGCCCCCGTCCCGGCACGCGGAACGCCCCCCGGTGCCCGCATCCCTCGCCGCCGGGGTCACCGCGGGATTCGGCGCCATCACCCGCTCGGGCCCCCTGGCCCGCGCGACGGCCGCCTCGGTGATCTCCTGCGTGGGTCAGGGCGTCCTGATCGCCTGCAGCCCCCTGCTGGGGGACCGCGCCTTCGGCTCGCCCGGCCACGGGGCGGCCCTGCTGTCGGTCGTCGCCGCCTCGGCCCTGGCCGCCAACGCCGCGCTGTCGCGCCGCCCCCGCCTGCTGAGCCCCGACGCCATTATCCGGAGCACTCCCCTGGTGCTGGCCGTCGCCCTGGCCCTGGCCGCCACCGCCCAGCCGATCGCGCTCGTCGCCGCGGCGGTGCTCGCCGGCCTGGGCGAGGGACCCCAGCTCACGGCCCTGTTCGCGATCCGGCACCGCGAGGCCCCCGACCACCTGCGCGGCCAGATCTTCACCACGGGCGCCAGCCTGAAGATCACCGGCTACGCGGTCGGAGCCGGAGTGGCCGGTCCCCTGGCCACCTGGTCCCTTCCCGGAGCCCTCGTGTTCGCCGCGGCCACCCAGATCCTGGCCACGCTTTGCTACGCCCGCCGTCGTGGCACAGCGGGCAAAGAGCGGAGGCCTTGAACACCGGCCACGCCCTTTACGCAGTAAGGTTGCGTCCCGCCTAGGAGCCGAGGGGCGCGCGGCTGGCGGTCAGCGGGTGAAGCCGGGGGGACGGGGCGGGCCGGGGGGACGGTACTCGGCGGCGATGCGCAGGGGCTGCGCGGGGCGCGGCTGGCCCTGCCGCTCGCCCTGTCCCGAGGCGCCGGTCTGGGTGAGGTCGATGCGCTCGGACTTGATGAGCTCCAGAAGCTCCAGGTCCTCGGCCGAGATCAGGGCGACCATCGGCCTCCCCCTGCGCGTGAGCCGGATGGGCTCGCCGGTGTAGGCCACCCGGTTCACCAGGTCGGCCAGCTGGGCTCGCGCTTCCGTCACCGGCACATCCACGGGATTCATCGTATAGCGAACCTCCCTTGCGCTCACCCTCCCGTCCAAACGTACAGTACGTACAGTTCATTTCTTCAGTTCTTCAGGAGGACGCATGGAGCCGTACAAGGCGCCCCGGCCGCAGCTGGGCAGCCCGGAGACGTTCGCGCCGCGGATGCGGGCCTCGGTGGCGGCGCCGGACCTGGCCGGCGAGGCCCTGTTCCAGCGGCTGCTGGGGCAGCGGATCGTGTTCGTGGGCAGCGAGATCGACGACCCGCTGGCCAACCGGGTCTGCGCGGAGCTCCTGCTGCTGGCCTCGCAGGACGCGCGGCGCGACATCACCATCTACATCAACTCCCCCGGCGGGGTCGTGGACGCCGGGATGGCGATCTACGACATGATGCAGTTCGTCCCCAACGACGTGTCCACGGTCGCGATGGGCATGGCCGCCTCGATGGGGCAGACGCTGCTGTGCGCGGGCACGGCGGGCAAGCGGTACGCGCTGCGGCACGCGCGGGTGATGATGCACCAGCCGCACGGCGGCATCGGCGGGACGGCGTCCGACATCAAGATCCAGGCCGAGCAGTCGCGGTACCTCAAGCGGGTGCTGGCCGAGAAGTCGGCGCTGCACACCGGGCAGCCGCTGGAGCGGATCGAGGCCGACGCCGACCGCGACCGGTGGTTCACCGCCGAGCAGGCCCGCGAGTACGGGTTCGTCGACCACGTCATCGACAACACCGACCGGGTGGGGTCGTGATGCGCGAGCCGCTGCGGTCCGAGGGCCGCTACATCGTCCCGTCGTTCGTCGAGCGGACCTCCTACGGGGTCAAGGAGATGAACCCCTACAACAAGCTGTTCGAGGAGCGGATCGTGTTCCTCGGCACCCCCGTCGACGACACCACCGCCAACGACGTCACGGCGCAGCTGCTGGCGCTGGAGGGGATGGACCCCGACCGGCCGGTGAACCTCTACATCAACTCCCCCGGCGGCTCGCTGACGGCGATGATGGCGATCCACGACACGATGCGCTACATCAAGCCCGAGATCGAGACGACCTGCGTCGGTCAGGCCGGGTCGGCCGCGGCGATCCTGCTGGCGGCGGGGACGCCGGGACGCCGCGCGGCCCTGGTGAGCTCGCGGATCCTGCTGCACGAGCCGGAGATCGACGTGATGCGCGGGACGTCCAGCGACCTGGAGATCCAGGCGCAGGAGATCCTGCGGCTGCGCGACCAGACCGAGCGGATCGTGGCCGAGGCGACGGGCCGCGATCCCGAGGAGGTACGCCATGACCTCGATCGGGAGCGGTTCTTCACGGCGGCCGAGGCGCAGGAGTACGGGCTGATCGACGCGGTCCTGACGACGCGGCGTTAGGCGCGCCAGTCAAGCAGCGGCCGTCGGCAGGGTTGGATCCGACCGGGGACGGGAATCTTGTCGGGGTTACCAGCGTTGGTCAGTACAAGACCGCAAGCCGTCTGGGAGGCACTTGACGATGGCCGAGCGCGCACTTCGCGGCACCCGACTCGGAGCCACGAGCTACGAGAACGATCGCAACACGGATCTGGCCCCCCGGCAAGAGGTGGACTACACCTGCACGAAGGGCCACCGGTTCACCGTGACGCTCGCGGCCGAAGCCGAGGTGCCGATGACCTGGGAATGCCGGAGCTGCGGGGCGACCGCCCTGCGGGTCGACGGTGAGCTTCCCCAAGCCAAGAAGGGCAAGCCCCCGAGGACCCATTGGGACATGCTCATGGAGCGCCGGACCCTGGAGGATCTGGAGGAGGTCCTGGCCGAGCGCCTGGAGATCTTGAGGGCGGGCAGGCGCAAGTCCGCCTGACCCGACCCGAAGAACCGGGCCCGTACCGCGAGGTACGGGCCCGGTTCTTCGGGTAAGCCGGTATCTGTCAGGAACGCGCGGTGGGCGGCGCGTCCTCGTCGTGCACGACCTCGCCGCGCACCACGGGCCCGCCGGGACGCGGCTGTGCCTGCGGCGCGCCGAAGCCGAGATCGCCCAGCCCGGGCGGGAACACCCCGGCCCGGGCTCCGGCGACCCGGACGCGGCGGGCCGCGTACCGGGTCAGCAGGCGCCGCACCAGGGGCCGGGTGAAGGGCAGCACGAACAGGAACCCGAACACGTCGGTGACGAAGCCGGGGGTGAGCAGCAGCACTCCCCCGACCAGGATCAGCGCGCCGTCGGCGAGCTCGCGGTCGGGCACGTCACCGCGCTGGAAGGTGGCGGTGAGCGCGCGCCAGGCGCGGCGTCCCTCGCGGCGGACGATCCAGCCGCCGATCAGGCTCTCGGCCAGCAGCAGCGCCACGGTGGGCCAGCCGCCGATCACCTGCCCGACCTGGATGATCACGTAGATCTCCAGGACGGGCGTCAGCAGGAACGCCAGGACCAGTGCGAGCGGCAGCATGGCTCCATCTTCGGGTAGCGAGGTGTGGACGCACCTGGTTCAACGCC
Source organism: Spirillospora sp. CA-294931 (assembly GCF_050946795.1). Lineage (GTDB taxonomy): Bacteria > Actinomycetota > Actinomycetes > Streptosporangiales > Streptosporangiaceae > Spirillospora. Next base: position 4,523,377 of record NZ_CP192006.1, on the reverse strand, counting down.
GGGCGGGGACGGATCGTTTCCCCACCCGGCCCGGGCCAGCGGGTCAGCGGCGGCGCGCCCGCACCTTGCTCACGCGCTCGTTCACGCCCCACTGGGTGATGCGGACCATCGCCTCGACCATGACGTCGCGGCTCATCTTGCTCTTGCCGTGGGCGCGCTCGACGAAGGTGATGGGGACCTCGGCGACGCGCAGGCCGTGGCGCAGGGCGCGCAGGGCCAGGTCGATCTGGAAGCAGTAGCCGCGCGACTCGACGTCGTCCAGGCCGATCTTGTCGAGGGTCGCGGCGCGGAAGGCGCGGTAGCCGCCGGTGGAGTCGTGCAGCGGGATGCCGAGCATCAGGCGCGAGTAGGTGTTGGCGCCGCGCGACAGGAACAGGCGGGACTTGGGCCAGTTCAGCACCTTGCCGCCCGGGACCCAGCGGGCGCCGATGACCAGGTCGGCGCCGACCAGGGCCTTCAGCAGGCGCGGCAGTTCTTCGGGCTGGTGGGAGCCGTCGGCGTCCATCTCGACCATGACGTCGTAGCCGTGCTCGGCCGCCCACCGGAACCCGGCGATGTAGGCGGCGCCCAGGCCCTGCTTCCCGGCGCGGTGCAGGACCTTGATGTTGTCGTCGGCGGCGGCCATGGTGTCGGCGAGGTCACCGGTGCCGTCGGGGCTGTTGTCGTCGACGACCAGCACGTCCGCGGCGGGAACGGCCTTGCGCACCCGGCCCGCGATGTCCTCGATGTTCTCCCGCTCGTTGTAGGTCGGGATGATCACGAGCACCCGGCCGAGGTCGGCTGGGATCTCCATCAGTCTGTGTTCCCCTCGTCGTGTTCGCTGCCGTTCCTGCGGGCGGCCGCGATGACCGCCGCGGCGGCCAGGGCGGCCAGCGCCCATTCGGGCGCGGCGCCGACACGGTCGGCCAGGGTGCGGGCGGTGCGCGCCGGGACCGTCCTCACCTGGATGTCGGGGACGAACTCCCCGGACCGGTCGAGCATGCGGCCGTCCGGCGCGACGATCGCGCTGATGCCGCTGGTGGCCGCCACCAAGATCGTACGGCCATGTTCCACGGCCCGCAGCCGTGACATGGCGATCTGCTGGGGCGGGATGCCGGTCTTGCCGTAGGTGGCGTTGTTGGTCTGGACGACCATGATCGCGCCGCCGGCGGAGGCGCGGGTCTCGGCGTCGTAGGCGACCTCGAAACAGATGACGTCGCCGATGGTGACGGGGCCGAGCCGCATGACGCCCGAGCGGTCGCCGCGGGCGAAGTCGCGGGGGACGCGCTCGAAGCGGGTGATCATCTTGGTGAGCAGGTCGCGGAAGGGCAGGTACTCGCCGAACGGCACGGGGTGGCGCTTGACGTAGTAGTCGCCGGGGCCGGTGCGGGGGTCCCAGACGATGCCGCGGTTCTCGACCTTGCTGCCGTCGGGGGTGTCGGTGAGGGCGCCGACCAGGACGGGGACGCCGACGTCCTTGACGGCGGCGTCGATGCTGTTGAAGGCGTCGGGTTCGGTGTAGGGGTCCAGGTCGCTGGCGTTCTCGGGCCACACGACCAGCTCGGGCCGGGGGACCTTGCCCGCGCGGACCTGGGCGGCCAGCTCGCGGGTGCGCTGGACGTGGTTGTTGAGCACGGCCTTGCGCTGGCCGAGGAAGTCAAGGCCCAGGCGCGGGACGTTGCCCTGGATGACCGCGACGGTGACGGGCTCGCCGCCGGTGGGGGTGGGGATGAGCAGGCCGCCGCCGATCAGGGCCGCCAGGCACGCCACGGCGGCCGCCAGGGGGCGCGTGGCGCGGCGCAGGTCACCGGCGCGGTGGGCGCGGTAGGCGGTGTGGGCGCCGTAGGCCAGCAGGCCGCCCGCCAGGGCGGTGAGGAAGGTGACCAGTGGCGCGCCGCCGACGGAGGCGTAGGGGGTCAGCGGCGTGGCGGTCTGGCTGAAGGCCAGCCGTGCCCAGGGGAACCCGCCGAAGGGGACGCGGCCGCGCACGAGCTCCTCGGCGACCCAGGCGGCGGCGGTCCACAGCGGCCAGGCGGGCAGCCGGGTGACCAGCGCCAGGCAGGCGCCCAGCGGGGCCAGGTACAGGGCCTGGACGAGGCTGAGGACGATCCAGGCGTCCGGGCCGATGGCGCCGATGCCCTCCAGGACGGGCAGGAAGAACGTCACGCCCGACAGCAGGCCGAGCCAGGCGCCGGTGCGGGCGCCCTGCCCGAGGACGGCCAGGGCGAGCATGGCCACGCCCACGGGGGCCAGCGGGGGGATGTCGATGGGCGGGAACGCCGCGCACAGGGTGAGGCCGGAGCCCAGGGCGAGCAGGGTGCGGGGCCATCCGGCACGGCCCCCCGCGCGCACGCGCCGCAGGCGGCCGGGGCGCTCCGCGCCGGGCCCGTCCTTCCGGGACGGCTCGCGCGGCTCGGGGGCCGCCGGCCGTTCGGGGAGGGTCTCCTGCGCCACCTGCTGCTCCTCGTTCCGGGAAACCACTGGCCGGAACGCTACCCGCCCCGGGCTCCGGGGGCGACCCGGGGCGGTGGAAGCGACGCGGTGGGAACGATCCATGGGCGGGCACGGAAGAGGGCCCGTGACATCCATCGGGCCGGAGCCGTCTCAATGGCGGTGAGAAACGGAACTCCGTTTTCTACTGGATGTCCGGGCCCTTCCCGGGTCCAAGCCCCCTACCGACCGGGCGGCTCCGCTCTGGCGCTGCTGCCGGTCACCACGCCTGGCTGCGACGGACGTCGCGTGTGGTGCGCTGCTGAGGCCGTCGTGGCGCGGTCCGGTGGCGTCCTGAGCGGCCGATCGGTGAGTCCTGTGCTGGACTGCAGCAAAACTACCGGCTCCACCGGCTGTGTCAACCGCCGCATGTTCTGCGGCGACTCCATGTTTCACCAGCTCAACGCCATGATCACCCAACCGGGAGAAATCACCCTCGTCACTGTGGGCTACCTGGCCCGCTGCGCCTCAGGGGACCACCACGGTCCCGACGGCGGTGACGGCGACGATCGGCTCGGCGAGCACCTCGGCGGCCGACTCGCCCTTGTCGGGACGGCCCCGGCACACCACCCGCGCCTCGAAGCCGATCGTGCGGCTGCGGCGCCCGACCCGGGTGACGGTGGCGGTGGCCTCCAGGACGTCCCCGGCCCGCACGGGCGCCAGGAACTGCACGTCGGAGTAGGAGGCGAACAGCCCCTCGTCGCCGTCGGTCCTGATGCACACCTCGGTGGCCACGTCGCCGAACATCGCGACCATGTAGGCGCCGTCGACCAGGTTCCCGGCGTAGTGGGCGTGGGCGTAGGGCACGTACCTGCGGTGCGTGACCGTCAGCCCCTCTCGGGGGTCGCTCACTCGGACTCCTCCTCGCGCTGGATCGCGTCGCTGGGGACCAGGGCGTGGACCAGGTAGCTGGCGACCTCGGCCGGGGTGGTGCCCTTGCCGAAGATCCGGTCGACGCCGAGGTCTTCGGGGGTGACGGTGTCGAAGCGGGGCCCGCCCACCACCAGCAGGGGGCGGCCCATCCCGGCGGCGACCGCCGTGGGGTACTCGGCGTGGAACGCGGCGGCGGCCTGCTTGGTGTTGTGCAGGTGGGCGTTCTTCTGCGTGACCACCTGCGAGACCAGGACGGCGTCGGCGTCGTCGGCCTTGGCCCGCTCCACCAGCTCGGGCACGGTGACCTGGGCGCCCATGTTGACCACGTGGATCTCGCGGTAGTACTCCAGGCCCTTCTCGCCCGCGAAGCCCTTGACGTTCAGGATCGCGTCGATGCCGACGGTGTGGGCGTCGGTGCCGATGCAGGCGCCGACCACCACCAGGCGGCGGTTCAGGCCGCGGCGGATGGCGTGGTTGACCTCCTTGGCCGACAGCAGCGGGAACTCGCGCTCGGGCGGCGCGGGGATCCCGGCGTAGTCGATCAGGTGGTTGACGCGGCCGTAGACGATGAAGAACGTGAAGTCGGGGCCCATCGGCTTGGCGTGCACGACGCTGGCCGGTTCCAGGCCCATCTTCCCGGCCAGCTGCAGCGCGGCCGCCTCCGAGCGGCGTCCGGCCGGGACGGGCAGGGTGAACGACATCTGCACCATGCCGTCGCCGGTGGTGTCGCCGTAGGGGCGGATGACCTGCCGGGTGTCGGCGGGTTCGGCCGGGGTCTCGACCCCGGTCGCGCCGCGGGGGCTCTCGACGGTCACGCGGGCACCTCCAGTCGGGCGTTGGCGCCCTGCGGGTCCTCGGTGTCGAGGATCTCGATGGCGGGGTTGAAGTAGCCGTCGTCGCGGGCCACGACGCCGTCCAGGCCCTTGCCGGCGTCGGCGGGGCGGCGGGTGACGCCGAAGGTGCCCTCGGCGATCGCGGTGAGCAGGCCGTCGCCCTCGACCTTCTCCAGCAGCTCGATCGACTCCGACAGCACCTGCCGGGCGCGCTGGGCGACGTACCCGTCGGGGTTGGGCATGAAGTCCTCGGCCAGGCCGCCGCAGGCGTCGCGGACGTAGCGGACGTTCTCCAGCGCCAGGTCGCGGTCCGACAGCCACGGAGTGTGGATGCCCTCGGTCATCATCCCGATCAGGATGATCGACTGGCCGGTCATCACGCCCGCCAGGTTGAAGAAGGCGTCCAGCAGGTACCCGGCGAAGATGTTGCCGGTCATGTGCTTGGTCGGCGGCATGTACTTCAGCGGCGCGTCGGGGAACAGCTCGCGCACCAGCTGGGCGTGGGCCAGCTCCATCCGGAACGACTCGGGGATCGCGGGGTTGATCTCGAACGCGTGGCCGAGGCCGAGCTGGGCGTCGCTGAGCCCGGCCTCGTGCCCGAACCGCTCGTTGAGCAGCTGGCTGACCACCACGGTGTGGGCGGCGTCGACGGCGTCGGCGGTGGTGAGGTAGTTGTCCTCGCCGGTGTTGATGACGATGCCCGCGCGGGCGTGGATCTGCCGGGAGAACCGCTGGTCGATGAACGTCCTGCGGGGGTTGATGTCACGGAAGATGATGCCGTACATGCAGTCGTTGAGCATCATGTCCAGCCGTTCCAGGCCGGCCAGCGTGGCGATCTCGGGCATGCACAGGCCCGAGGCGTAGTTGGTGAGCCGCACGTAGCGGCCCAGCTCGCGCGAGACGTCGTCGAGCGCCGCCCGCATCAGCCGGAAGTTCTCCTGGGTGGCGTAGGTGCCCGCGTAGCCCTCCCGGGTCGCCCCCTCGGGGACGAAGTCCAGCAGCGACTGGCCGGTGGAGCGGATCACCGCGACCACGTCGGCGCCCTCGCGGGCGGCGGCCTGGGCCTGCGGGATGTCCTCGTAGATGTCGCCGGTCGCCACGATCAGGTAGATCCACGGCTGCGGCGGGTCGCCGACCTCGCGCAGCATCCGGTCGCGCTCGGCACGGCGCCGGTCGATGCGGGTGATCCCGCCGCGCGCGGCGCGGCGCGCGGCCTCGCGGGCGCGGTCGGCGTCGGCGCCGGCGGGGTGGCGGAACTTCACGCGTCCGCGCGCGGCCTCCTGCGCCAGCGCCGACAGCGAGCCGGACGAGCCGCGCAGCAGCGCGTCCCACACCGGCAGCGCCACGCCGTTCTCCAGGCCCACCTGGGCGCGGACGGCGTCGGCGAGGTGGTTGGCCCACGGATTGCCGTCGTCGTCGGCGCCGGACAGGCCCGCCAGCCTCAGCAGCGCCCGCTCCACCGACACCGTCGTGTTGGTGCGCGCCATGTCGATGATGGGCTCGGCGGCGCGGGCGGCCAGGCGCCTGGCGGTGGCCACCACCGCCGGGTCGAGATCGAGTTTGCGTTGCGGCGCCATTGCCGTCTCCCCTCCAGCCGAACAATCTTCCGCGTCAAGACCGCGTATACGAGAGATCCTCCACCATCGGCACGATCAGACACAAGAACCTATCTGGACCTCTCCTGAGCGCCACATCGACGGCACGTCCGCGTCAAACCCTCGACCCTGAACGATAAGTACATCTAAAATCACTGTCGGTAGTTGACCTGTGGGGCGTCACGAAGAAGGAAAGAGGGCCAATGCTCGCCTACCTCCTCGCCGCCGCCGCCGCGATCGCCCTGGTGGCCGTCGCGAGCCTGACCGTCCGGCAGGTCCGCAGGGCCAGGGACGACGACGACCCCGACGGGCCCACCACGTCCCACACCGGCGCGATGATCTCCGCGCTGTTCCTGCTGGCGTTCGCCGTGGCGATCGTCGTCCCCTGGACCACGACCGACACGGCCCGCCTCAACACCTACACCGAGACCCGTGCGATCGTCGAGGCCCACTGGGCCGCGGGACGCCTCCCCTCCCCCGTCCGCGAGCGCGTCCAGACCGGCCTGCGCGACTACGCCGCCTTCGTCCGCGACACCGAATGGCCCCTGATGGCCGACGGCAAGCTGAGCCCCGCGGGCTGGATCCGGCTCGACGGCCTGCGCCGCGAGGGCCTGGCGGTGCGGCCCGGCGACGACGAGGAGCTCAAGGACGCCCGCACCGCCTTCCTCGACCACGTCGCCGAGATCTCCGCGGCCCGCCACCAGCGCGCCATGGACGCCAAGACCACCCCGCCCCCCGGGCTGCTGATCATCACCGTCCTCACCGGGCTGGCCGTCGTCCTGCTGCCCTTCCTGGCGGGCGCCCGGCCCCGCGGCATGATCCTGGTCCCGCTCGGCATCATGGCGGGCCTGCTGGGCATCGGCGTCTACCTCGCCGTCGACATCGCGCACGCCTTCGCGGGCGGCCTGGCCGTCAAACCCGACGCCTTCACCGACGTCCTGGCCGAGATCCAGCGCATCTCCGCGGGCGGCTGAACGTGCGCCCCGTCCTGGCCGCCCCCCTCCTCCTGGCGGGCACCCTGCTCCTCCCCACGGGCTCCGCGACGGCCGACCCGCCCCCGACCCGCGACGGCGTCACCGTCACCCCCTCCGGCGTGGTCGTCACCTCCGGAGGCGACCACGTCATCGTGGGCGAGCAGGGCGTCCACATCGGCACCGCCACCGCCGAGGCGAGCACCGGCGCCCTGGGCCTCACCTCCGCCACCTCCGGCATCAACGTGGGCGGCGACAGCCTCGGCATCGGCTCCAGCGGCGCGGGCGTCCGCACCGGCGCCGCCACGGGCGCCGGCACCGCCACCGCGAAGGCACGCACCGCCACCCGCCACAGCGCGGTCACCCTGGCCCGCGGCGGCGCGGGCACCCGCTCCGCCGCCGCCGGAGCGACCGTCCACCAGGGAAACGGCGTCACCGGCCGGGACGGCGACGGCATCGGCGTCCACGCGGGCGGCACCGGAGTGATCATCCACTCGGGCGGATCGATCTGCATCACCATCGGCGGCATCGTCATCGTCCAGATCGGCAAAGGCTGCCCGCCCCCGCCCAAGCCGACCCCGCCCCCCAAACCCACACCCCCACCGAAACCGACCCCACCCCCCAAGCCCACCCCTCCCAAACCCACTCCCCCGCCCAAACCCACGCCTCCGAAACCCACCCCACCGAAACCAACTCCGCCCAAACCGACTCCACCCCCGACCCCGGCGCCGCCCAAACCGACCGCCCAGGCCCCAATCGCCCCACGCCCCACACCCGCGCCCGCACCCCGTCCACCCCGCACCACCGCCCCCCGTCCCACTCCCGCGCCGCCACCGGCCACCCGCCCGCCCGAACCGCGCGAGCACTCCGCCGCCGAACTCCCGCCCCGCCGCAACCCCATGGGCACCACGCTGGTCATCGCCGTCCTGGCCGTGGCCATCAGCGCCGGCACCGCCGTCGCCTTCGCCCGCTGACCGGCGTCCCGGCGCCCCCACGAATCGGCCAAAAGTTCGCATTGGGCGTGTTACGGAACCTTCTCTGCGGGTAACCGGAGACCACGAAGGTCGACAGGGGGTTCCAATGGCAGGCAAGTTCGTGATCACCAAGGACAAGCGTGGCGAGTACCGCTTCGCCCTCAAGGCGGGCAACGGCGAGACGATCGCGGTCAGCGAGGGATACAAGACCAAGGCCAGCGCGCTGAACGGCGTCGACTCGGTGCGCCGCAACGCCGCCGACGCCCCCGTGGACGACACCACCGAAGCCAACGCCTAGCGCTCCTGACCCGCCCCGGCGCGCACCCGCCGGCCACACAGCGGCCACGCCCCCGCGTGGCCGCTGCGCCACGCCCGGCACGGTTATGATCCTGGCGACCGACGGCCGCAGCGGATCCGGGGAGCCATCGTGCGCAAGGCAAGGCCCGCCACCCTCACCGTCCCCCCGGACGCCGCCGCGCGAGTCGCCGAGCTCGCCGCCCAGGGCAGGATCGTCCAGGCGGTGCGGATCGTCCGCGAGACCACCGCCATGACGCTGCGGCACGCCAAGGAGCACGTGGAGTCGGTCCGCGACCGCCAGATCATCGACCGCCACCCCGGCGGACCGCCCACCCCACGCCTCCTGGGCTTCATCGCCGACGGCAAGCGCATCCAGGCGGTCAAGGAGGTCGTCGAGACCACCGGCCTCTCCCTCAAGGACGCCAAGCACTACGTCGACGCCCTGCGCCGCGAACGCGCCCACCTGCGCCCGGCCCCGCTCGCCGACCGCGTCCGCGTCCTGCGCGGAGCCGAGGACTACCGCTCCGCCATCGCCCTCGTCCGCGCCGAGACGGGCATGACCGAACCCGAAGCCCTGCGCTTCATCGACGCCCTCGGCTGACCCGCTCCCGCCCCGGCGTCCGCACAACCCCCGGACGCCAGATCAAGGCGCCCGGTCCACGAAGGGGCCACCGCCGGACACCCAAGGAAACGTCCGTCGGCCGGGCCTCAAGGCGAGGACGTCCACGAACACGGCCGCGGGGTCCATCGCGCTCACGCTCGCCTCAATCACGCTCGCGGTGTCCGAGGCGCGGGCCGGGTCGGTGGCTTCGGGGGCCGGGTTCAGTCGCGGTAGTAGGCGATGGTGAGGCGGGTGATGGCGGGGCCTTGGAGGTGGTAGGTCAGTTCGCCCGCCAGGGCGGACGGGGAGCGGTCCCAGGCGTATTCGGCGACGAAGGTGTCGTTCTCGGCGCGGACGCCGAGGAGGCGGATGGTGTCGTCGGGGGGCTGCTCGCGGTAGGCGGCGGCGATGGCGTCGCGGCCCTCGAAGGGGCCGGCGGGGACGCCGTCGAAGACCAGGACGGCGTCCGGGGCGAACAGGGCCACCATGGGCGCGAAGTCGCCCGTGCCGACCCCGTGGTTGAAGGCGTCGACGTGGCGGTCGACCAGTTCCAGCGACATCGGCCCTCCCGTGGAGCCCGGGGGCGGGTCGGCACCGCCCCCGGGGACGCAGATTACAGGCCGGGGATACCGCCGTTGCGGAAGGCGTTGACGAACAAGGCATGGTCGGACCGGACGATTTCGGCGTACTCGGTGCCGAAGGCGACCATGTCCTCGACGAACGCGGACTCGTCGGTGCCGATGACCGCGTCGATGGCGTCCTCGACCTGGAAGTCGACCAGGGTGTGGTCGGAGTCGCGGTCGGACACGCAGTGGACCTTGGCGGTGGCGCGGCCGAGGTCGTCCAGGATCGCGGCCATCTCGTCGGGCTCGGTCAGGCCCGACCAGTCCAGGTCGGCCTCGTAGGGCGACAGTTCCTGGACGACGTAGCCGACGCCGTCGATCTCGGTGTGGCCGAGCCAGGGGTCGGCGTTGGCCTGCAGCGCGCGGCGCGAGACGGCGGTGCGGTGGCCGTGGTGGCGGAAGTACTCGCGGATGCGGGCGTCGTCGACGACGCGGCTGGGCGCGGCGACGTTGCCCTGCTTCATCGACAGGATGACGTCGTTCTCCAGGGCCTGGGAGTGGCCCTCGACCAGGATGTTGTAGGCCGACAGGCCCGCCGAGCCGATGCCGAAGCCGGACGCGCCGACGATGTCCTTGACCTGGTAGGTGAGGCCGGAGAACCGCTTGTCCTGCGGGATCGTCTGCAGGTACGCCTCGTAGGCGGCCTCGACCTTGGCGCGCTCGGCGTCGTCGAGGCGGCGCACGCCCGGGCGGTCGCGGAAGCGGCGCTCGTGCCGCTCCACCAGCGTCTTGCCCTCCAGCAGGCCGATGCGGGTGGAGGTCAGCGCGTCGATCAGGACGCCCCGGACGTAGCCGTCGGCGGTGTCGAGCGTCAGCGCGAACTCGTGGTCGTCGCCGTGGGCGGCGAAGCGGCGGACCTGGTCGACATAGGCGCGCACGTAGGTCTCGATCAGGCGCCGGATGTCGGAGTCGGAGATGGCCTTGCTCCACGCCAGCAGCGCCAGGCTGGCCACCAGCCGCTTGACGTCCCAGGTGAAGTGCCCGACGTAGGCCTCGTCGAAGTCGTTGACGTCGAAGACGAACACGCCGTCGTCGTTCATGTAGGTGCCGAAGTTCTGGGCGTGCAGGTCGCCCTGGATCCAGACGCGCGCGGTGCGCTCGTCGGCCCAGGGGTCCTCGTCGTCGATGATGTCGGCGTAGAACAGGCAGGCGCTGCCGCGGTAGAAGGCGAACGGGTCCGAGGCCATCTTGCGGAAGCGGCGGCGGAACTCGGCGGGGCTGCGCTCCATGAGGTCGCTGAAGGCGTCGACCAGGACGTCCACGATCTGGTCCTGCCGGGCCTTGGGGTCCCGCTCGCGCAGTGACCGGGTGATGCTCGCCATCAGGGAGTTCTCCTCGCAATCGTCGGCCGTGACCCCGCCTGTTCCGGGCGGTGCCGACCATTGTGCCTAATCGGCGTGACCACGCGCGGTGAACAGGGCGCGAACCTGCGGTACCGATCGCACCAGGTCCAGGGCCATCTCGGCGTGCCCGGGGACGTAGCCGTTGCCGACGAGCATGGTGACGTCGGCCGCCAGTCCCTCGGCGCCCAGGGCGGCGGCGGGGAAGGAGGTGGCCATCGAGAAGAACACCACGGTGCCGCCGGGCGCGGTCGCCAGGATCGCGCCGTGCTCGCAGCCGGGGACGTCCACGCACACGACGGTGACGTCGGCGGGCTCGCCGATCGCCTCGGCGACGGCGACCGGGTCGCGGGCGTCGGCGCGGACCACGACGTCGGCCAGTCCGCTGGCCTCCAGGCGCTGGTGCTCCTCGGCGGTGGGGACCAGCCCGATGGTGCGCGCGGCCCCGGCGCGGCGGGCGGCCGCCAGCGACAGCGAGCCGCTCTTGCCCGCCGCGCCCAGCACCGCGACGGTGGGGGCGTTCCGGGCGGCGACCACGCGGTGGGTCAGGGCGGGCGCGCCGCACACGTCCATGACCGACAGGGCCAGCGGGACGGGCATGTCGTCGGGCAGGACGGCGGCGATAGAGCGGGCGAACAGGATGGCGTGGCCCTGGGCGGGGACCTGCTCGGAGCGGCCGTCCCAGCCCGCCAGGCCGTCGGTGATCGCCAGCGGGGTCAGGGTGAGGGAGACCAGGGTCGCGACGCGGTCGCCGGGCTTGAGGCCCAGCGGCGACTCGGGACCGACTTCCTCCACGACGCCGACGAGCATCCCGCCCGAGCCGGTGACCGGGTTGTGCATCTTGCCGCGCTCGTCGATGATCCCCGCGACCTCGCGGCGGATGGCGTCGGGGTCGCCGCCGTGCTTGTCGTGCAACTGCCGGAAGGACGCGGCGTCCAGGTTGAGGCGTTCGACGCGGACCCGCACCTCACCGGGCCCGATCCGGGGCGAGGGGTCCAAGCGGCGCGCCGCCTGGGGCAGGACGCCCGGCGGGTCCACGACGCGGTGCAGCCCCACCGCGGTAGCCGTCTGCGCTCCGGTACGCCGCTCGCTCATCCTCAGGACCCTCCATCACGGAAACTCGCCCCGCAAGATGTACGGGGCAACACTAGTTCTCGTGGAAGTCTTCCCGTAACGTCAGTCATATACAAGACTTTTACGCTCTCATCCGTTCCGCGAGGAGGGGTCGACGATGACCACTGCCCTGCACGACGAGCCGGGCACCACCGGCCGCCCCGTCACCGCCGACGGCCAGCCGTACGCCTACCGGCGCCGCCCCCTGGAAGAGCCGGACTGGACCCGCCTGGCCGGCTGGCGCGACATCACCACCGCGGAATGGGAATCGGCCCAGTGGCAGCGCTCCCACTGCGTCAAGAACCTCCGGCAGCTGCGCCAGGTGCTCGGCGACCTGATCGACGAGACGTTCTACGCCGACCTGGAGCGCGACCAGGCCGAGCGCGCCACCATGTCGATGCTGGTGACGCCGCAGATGCTCAACACGATGGACACCTCCTCCACCGAGGCCTTCTACGCCGACCCCGTGCGCCGCTACATGATCCCCGTGCTGAGCGACCGCCGCGACGACTGGCCCTCGCACCCCTACTCCGCCCGTGACTCCCTGCACGAGGCCGAGATGTGGGCCGTGGAGGGACTCACGCACCGCTACCCCACCAAGGTTTTGGCCGAGCTGCTGCCCACCTGCCCGCAGTACTGCGGGCACTGCACCCGCATGGACCTGGTCGGCAACTCCACCCCCGCGGTGGACAAGCACAAGTTCACCATCAAGCCCACCGACCGGCACGAAGCCATGCTGGAGTACCTGCGCCACACCCCCGGCGTCCGCGACGTGGTGGTCTCCGGCGGCGACGTGGCCAACATGCCCTGGGCCCGCCTGGAGTCGTTCGTCGACTCCCTGCTGGACGTCGACAACATCCGCGACATCCGCCTGGCCACCAAGGCCCTGATGGGCCTGCCCCAGCACTGGCTCCAGGACGAGGTCCGCGCCGGGATGGAGCGCCTGGCCACCAAGGCCAACGGACGCGGCGTGCAGATCGCCATCCACACCCACGTCAACGCCGCCCGCTCGGTCACCCCGCTGGTGGCCAGGGCCGCCCGCGCCATGCTCGACACCGGCATCCGCGACGTCCGCAACCAGGGCGTGCTGCTGCGCGGCGTCAACGACTCCCCCGACCAGCTGCTGGACCTGTCGTTCGCGCTGCTGGACGAGGCCGGGATCCTGCCCTACTACCTCTACATGTGCGACATGATCCCCGACGCCGAGCACTGGCGGCTGGCGGTCTGGGAGGCGCAGGAGCTCCAGCACGCCATCATGGGCTACCTGCCCGGCTTCGCCACCCCGCGCATCGTGTGCGACGTCCCCTACGTCGGCAAGCGCTGGGTGCACCAGCTGTCGGACTACGACCGCGAGCGCGGCATCTCCTACTGGACCAAGAACTACCGCACCGGCATCGAGGCCGCCGACCCCGAGGCGCTCAACCGCCGCTACGAGTACTACGACCCGATCTACACCCTGCCCGAGGCCGGTCGGGACTGGTGGCGCGAGCGCCCCGCGTCCTGACCAGCCCGCCTTCGGGCGTAGTTTGCGGGGATGACGTCCGACCTCACGGCCCGGTTCCCGCTCGGCGCGCGCGTCACGCTCGCCGAGCTGGAGACCGGGCCGCACCCCGTCCTGGCCCGCCTGCGCGACCGCGAGCCGGTGTCCTGGCTGCCCGTGCTGGACGGCTGGCTGGTCACCTCGCACGCCCTGGCGCTGCGCGTCATGCGCGACGCCGCCGCGTTCACCGTGGACGACCCGCGCTTCTCCACCGCGCGGGTCGTCGGCGCGAGCATGCTGTCGCTGGACGGCCGCGCCCACACCCGCCACCGCGAGCCGTTCGCGCGGCCCTTCCGTCCCGCCCCCGTCCGCGCCCGCTTCACCGCGTTCGTCCGCGACGAGGTCGACCGCCTGGTCGCCGCGCTGGCCCCGGCCGGACGCGCCGAGCTGCGCTCCGAGCTCGCCGGGCCGCTCGCGGTCGCCGTCGTCGCCGAGGCCCTCGGCCTTGAGGGCGTCGACGCCGCCGCCGTCCGGTCCTGGTACGAGTCGTTCGTCACGGCCGTCTCGCGGATCACCGCCGGAGGCGACGCGCCCGAGGAGACCGCCGCCGCCTACGACCGGCTCCGCGCCTCGGTGGAACGCGCCATCACCGCGCCGGGCGGCGCGTCGCTGCTGGCCGAGGCCGCCCGCCAGGACGAGGGCCTGAGCACCGCCGAGATCGTCTCCAACGCCGCCGTGCTGATGTTCGGCGGCATCGACACCACCGAAGGCATGATCACCAACGCGGCGCTGCACGTCCTCGGGCACCCCGAGCCCGTCGGCGCCGACCTGCTGGACGCGGCGATCGAGGAGTCGCTGCGGCTGGAGCCCTCGGCGTCGGTCGTGGACCGCTACGCCACCCGCGACACCGACCTGGGCGGCGCGCCCGTCCGCGCGGGCGACCTGGTGCGGGTCTCGATCGCGGGCGCCAACCGCGACCCGGCCGTCTTCCCCGACCCCGACCGCTTCGACCCCCGCCGCGCCGGCGTCTCCGACCACCTGGCCTTCGCGCACGGGCCGCACTTCTGCTTCGGCGCCCACCTGGCCCGGATGGAGGCCCGCACCGCCCTGGAGGCGCTGCTGTCCCGCCTGCCCGGCCTGCGCCTGGCGCCGGACGCGGCGGCCGAGCCGCAGGGGCTGGTCTTCCGCAAGCCGCCGTGCCTGGACGTCGTCTGGGACGTCTGAGCCCGGCGCCTTTACATTGTAGATCAATTAAAGATCAACGCTGACCTGGGCAGACGGGTGCCCCGGTTCGTCCATTTCTGTGGGACGATCGCCAGATGATTGTGGAACGCCGGGTCGAACTGCGCTTCGGGCACGACAGCCGGGAAGCCGAGACGCACACCAACCTGTCCGCCGTACGCCAGGACGGCCGCTGCCTGTGGGTGGCCGGCGACGAGACCGCCACCATCGAGCGGCTCACCGCCACCACCGACGACGCCGGGCGCGTCACCGCCTACGGCGACGAGCTCACCGTGCGGTTGGCCGACCTGGTCGAGCTGCCCGCCGGTCCCGAGGAGGAGGCCGACATCGAGGGCCTGTCGCGCACCGACGGGTGGCTCTGGGCGATCGGCTCGCACAGCCTCAAGCGCAAGAAGATCAAGGCGGGCCAGTCCGACGCCAAGTCGCGCAAGCGCCTGGCCACCATCGTGCGCGAGGAGAACCGCTTCATCCTGGCGCGGCTGCCCATCGTCACCGGCGCCGACGGCCTGCCCGAGGTCGTGCGCGAGGACGGCGAGCGCACCGCCGCCGTCCTGGGCGGCCGCGGCGACTCCATCACCGACCTGCTGGCCGACGACCCGCACCTGGCGGCGTTCCTGCCCATCCCCAGCAAGGACAACGGCATCGACGTCGAGGGCGTCGCCGCCCACGGCGACCGCCTCTACATCGGTCTGCGCGGCCCGGTGCTGCGCGGCTGGGCCGTCCTGATCGAGATCCACCCCGTCACCGACCCCGACGACCCGCACCGGCTCACGCTCAAGCCCGTCGACGGCAAGGCGCTGTACCGCAGCCACTTCCTCGACCTGGGCGGCCTGGGCATCCGCGACCTGTGCCCCGACGGCGACGACCTGCTGATCCTCACCGGACCCAGCATGGACCTGGACGGCCCCGTCCGCGTCGTGCGCTGGCGCGGCGCCGCCAAGGTCGACTCCCCCGACGTGGTGCCCGGCGAGGAGCTGCTGGAGATCGGCGACCTGCCCTACGGCGAGGGCGACGACCACGCCGAGGGCATCGCGGTGCTCGACGAGACCGAGGGCGTGGGCACGCGCCTGCTGGTGGTCTACGACAGCCCGTCCCCGGGCCGCCTGACCGACGAGGGCGGCGTGCTGGCCGACGTCGTCTCCTTCGACAAGTAGCCGGGACCGGCCCCTGGTAAGTGCTCGCTTTTGGCCTCTGCTTGGATGGGAAACCCACCCGGGTAAAGGCCAGAAGCGAGGACGAACATGATCGAATGGTCGGACGAGGACCTGATGATCCGCGACGCGGTGCGCGGCTGGATCGACGCCGAGGTCCGTCCCCGGCTCGACGCCCTCGACTCCGGCGAGCTGCCGCCCTATGACCTGATCCGCGGCCTGTTCACCACCTTCGGCATGGACGAGCTGGCCCGCTCCTCCTTCGAGGCCCGCGCCGAGAACGCCGACGGCGAGGGCGGCGGCGACGGTCCCGGGCGCGGCAACCCGGCCATGAGCCTCATCCCGGTGATCGAGCTGTGCAAGGTCTCCCCCGGCCTGGTCTCGGCCATGGGCGTCAGCCTCGGCCTCGCCGCCGGGACGATCATGAAGCGGGGCACCCCCGAGCAGCGCCGCCGCTGGGCCCTGGACCTGCTCACCATGGAAAAGGTCGGCGCCTGGGCGATCACCGAGCCCGGCTCGGGCTCGGACGCGTTCGGCGGCATGCAGGCCACCGCCCGCCGCGACGGCGACGACTACGTCCTCAACGGGAGCAAGACCTTCATCACCAACGGCCCGCACGCCGACACCATCGTCTTCTATTGCAAGCTCGACGACGGCCGCGAGCCGCGCGACCGCGAGATCCTCACCTTCGTCCTCGACCGCGGCATGCCCGGCCTGGAGCAGTCCAAGCCGCTGCGCAAGATGGGCCTGCACTCCTCCCCCACCGGCGAGCTGTTCCTGTCCGACGTGCGGGCGGGCCGGGACCGGCTGCTGGCCGCCGGGTCCGGCGGCGGCAAGGAGTCGGCCCGGCAGAACTTCGTCACCGAACGCGCCGGCGTCGCCGCGATGTCCCTCGGCGTCATCGAGGAGTGCCTGAAGCTGTCGGTGGAGTACGCCAAGACCCGCGAGCTGTGGGGGCAGCGCATCGGCGACTTCCAGCTGATCCAGCTCAAGCTGGCCACCATGGAGGTCGCCCGCCTCAACGTCCAGAACCTGGTGTTCCGCCACATCGAGATGCAGCGGGCCGGGCGCACCCCCACCCTGGCCGAGGCGTCGGCGATGAAGCTGTACTCCGCGCGGGCGGCCTCGGAGGTCGCCGCCGAGGCGGTGCAGCTGTTCGGCGGCAACGGCTACATGGCCGAGTTCCGCGTCGAGCAGCTGGCCCGCGACGCCAAGTCGTTCCAGATCTACGCCGGCACCGACGAGATCCAGATCACCCACATCGCGCGGGACCTGCTCTCCCGCTGACCCCCAGAGCGCGCCCGAGATCGAGTCGGCCGCGGTACGAGTGGCGCCTCTGCCGATTGGGCTACCCCGGCCTTCCGGCCGGGAGCGGGACTCGAACCCGCACTGGACCCCATTTGAAGTGGAAGTAACCGCCGCCTGCGCACCGGGCGCGCCCTGGCGACCCCAGGAGACCACGGCGCCCACACCGACCTCAACGCCTTTTCCGCCAGCCCGCGCGCGGGTGACAACGGCTCCCGCGACGATTCGGGGCCGTCCGCACGACGGGCTCGGGGCCGTCCGCACGGCGGCACGGGAGGGCCGTCCACACAGCGCCTCGGGGGGCCATCCGCACCACGGCTCGGGGGCCATCCGCACCACGGCTCGGGGGCCATCCGCACCACGGCTCGGGGGCCGTCCGCACGGCGGCACGGGGAGGCGTCCACACACAGCGCCTCGGGGGCCGCCCGCACGGCGGCTCGGGGAGGCGTCCACACACAGCGCCTCGGGGGCCGCCCGCACGGCGGCTCGGGGGGCCGCCCGCACGGCAGTTCGGGGGGCCATCCGCACCACGGCTCGGGGCCGTCCGCACGACGGCACGGGAGGGCCGCCCGCACGGCGGCGCGGAACCGTCCGCACGGCGCCTCGGGGAGCGTCCATACAGCGCCTCGGAGGGCCGCCCGCACGGCAGTTCGGGGGGCCATCCGCACCACGGCTCCGGGGCCGTCCTTCCGGCGGCTCGGGGGCTTGCCCCGGGCGGCTCCGGGTGCGTCCCCCGGGTGGTCGGTACGCTCCGTGAGGACGGTGCGTCTGGGCCGTCCGGGGCGGCGGGCGCGGTCGGCGCCGCGGCCGAACTTCCGGCGGCCCCCGGGCGTCGAACATCGCGGGGCATCGGTGACAATGATCATCGGCCGCCGTGAACGGTGTTCTTCTGGACAAGACGACGACAGGGCTTGGATACTCACAGCTATGGACGGTCAGCCCTCATATCCCGTGAGAGCGTCCGACACCGAGCGCGACCGTGTGCTGCGCGCGCTCGGTGACCGGGTGGCCGAGGGCCGGATGTCGCACGAGACGTTCGAGCGGCGCGTCGACCAGGTGCTGCGGGCCCGCAACCGCTCCGAGCTCGACGAGATCGTCCACGACCTGCCGCCGACCAACCGGGTCGTCGGCCGGCTGACCGGGCTGATCTCCTCCGTCTCGCACGCCACCGCGCGCATCGAGGCCGCGTGGCGGGCGCCCCGGCTGCCGCGCTTCATGCTGCCCCCGGCGAACCTGACCCGCATCGTGGTCGGCCGCGCCCCCGGGTGCCAGTTCATCCTCACCGACCTGACGGTCTCGCGCTTCCACGCCGAGATCTACCGCGCCGACGAGTGCTGGATGATCTCCGATCTGGGCTCCATGAACGGCACCCGCGTCAACGGCTGGCGGCTGACCGGCCCGGCCCGCGTCCGTCCCGGCGACGAGATCGGCTTCGGCAACTCCAGCTTCATCGTCGCCGCCCCCTGACGCCCTCCCGCTGAGCGCCCCTTCCGGTTCCGGACGGGCGGATTCCGCCGCACCCCTTGACGGATTCGTTAAGAGTCCTTACTTTTCTCTCCAAGTTAGGAAACCTTCCTAACTCGGATCGAGTGTTCTTCGAGCGAGCGAGGTGGCGGTGTCCGTTCCCGTTCCCGGGACCCCCAGCGTGCTGAGGGCGATCAACGACCGGGCGGCCCTGGAGGCGCTGCTGGCGCACGGGCCGCTGACCCGGCCGCGCCTGACCGACCTGATCGGGGTCTCCAAGCC
Source organism: Spirillospora sp. CA-294931 (assembly GCF_050946795.1). GTDB lineage: Bacteria > Actinomycetota > Actinomycetes > Streptosporangiales > Streptosporangiaceae > Spirillospora. The sequence goes on along the minus strand of NZ_CP192006.1, from coordinate 4,504,764 downwards.
GACCGCCTCGCAGCTGCTCGCGCGGCTGGTGGAGGCCGGCCTGGTCGTCCGGGACGGGGTGCGCGAGGGCCTGCCCGGCCGCACGGCCGAGCTGTACCGGCTGGACGCCTCCGCCGCGCACGTCGCCGGCCTGGACGTCACGCCCGCCCGGATCAGGGCCAGCGTGGCCGACCTGGCCGGGACGGTGGTGGGCGAGTTCGAGCTGCCCACCCCGGGCCGGTCCGGCGTCGACGCGGTCGCCCGCGCCGGGGCCGCCCTCGACGGCGCGGCCGCCGCGGCCGGGCTGGCGCGCGGCGGCCTGAACCGCGCCGTCATCGGCATCCAGGGCGCGGTCGACCCGGGCACCGGACGCCTCGGCTACGCCGCGCACATCCCCGGCTGGCACATCCCCGGCCTGGTCGCGACGCTGGCGGACGGCCTCGGCCTGCCCGTCGCCGTCGAGAACGACGTCAACCTCGCCGCGCTCGCCGAGGGCGAGGACGGCGGCGGGGGCGACTTCGTCCTGCTATGGGTGGCCGACGGCGTCGGCATGGCGCTGGTCCTGGGCGGCGTGCCGCACCGGGGCGCCACCGGCGGCGCGGGCGAGATCGGCTACATGCCCGCCGTCGGCGCCCCGCTGATGCGCGACGTGCGCCGCACCCACACCGGCGGCGTGCACAGCCTCATCGGCGGAGCGGCGGTGCTGAAGCTGATGCGGACCCACGGGTTCCGCGGACGCGACGCCGCCACCGCGCTGGGCCGGGCCGCCGACGCCGAGGGCTCGGCGCCGGCCGGGGCGGCGCTGACCGAGCTGGCGACCCGGCTCGGCTCGACCCTGGCCACCGTCACCGCCGTCGTCGACCCCGGGCACATCGTGCTCACCGGCGACGTCCTGCGCGCGGGCGGCGAGCCGCTGCGCGCGCGCGTGGAACGCGAACTGCACTCGATGTCGATTCCCCGCCCCCCGGTCCTGCTCAGCTCCGTCCAGGGCAACCCCGTCCTGGCCGGGGCGCTGCGGCAGGGCCTCCGGGAGACCCGCGACGCGGTGTTCTCCAGCACCACTCCCTGAGCCACGGCGGCCGTCCCCGGGCCGCCCTCCACCGAAGGAGAACCGGAGTGCGCACCACCACCACACCGCGCCTGTGCGGGGGGACGACCCCCCACACCCCCCGGCGGCCGTTCCGTCCGATACCGCGCCGGATCGCCGCGGTCACCGCCGCCGCGATCGTCGGCCTCGTCCCCGCCGCCTGCACGGCCGGCAAGAGCGAATCCTCCGACTCCGGCCCGGGAGCCGGGGAGAAACAGACGATCCAGGTGTGGCACGGCTGGAGCGCCGACCACGAGGTGAAGGGCTTCGAGCAGGCCGTCGACGGCTTCCGCAGGAAGCATCCCAACATCACCGTCAAGGTCACCGGGAACCAGACCGACGACCAGATCACCAACGCCATCCGCGGCGGCAACCCGCCCGACGTCGTCGCCTCCTTCACCACCGACAACCTCGGCCAGTTCTGCCAGAGCGGCGCCTGGCAGGAGCTCACCCCCCGCATCAAGCGCGACAAGGTCGACCTCGGCCTGTTCCCCAAGGCCGTCCAGGACTACACCCAGTTCAAGGGCAAGCGCTGCGCCCTGCCCGTCCTCGCCGACGCCTACGGCCTCTACTACAACAAGAAGCTCATGAAGGGCCACGCCCCGCCCAAGACCATGAGCGAGCTGGCCGAGCTGGCCAAGAAACTCACCGTCCGCAACCCCGACGGCAGCATCAAGGTCGCCGGGTTCATGCCCTCGGTGCAGTACTACGAGCACACCCCGCAGCACATCGCCACCAGCTTCGGCGTCAAGTGGCTCACCCCCGACGGCCGCGCCAACTTCTCCAAGGACCCCGCGTTCAAGGCGTACCTGAAATGGGTCAAGGACCTGCTCGACTGGTACGGCTACGACAAGGCCCGCGCGTTCATGAAGACCATGGGCCAGGAGTTCGAGGCGTCCAACCCCTTCCAGAAGGACAAGGTCGCCATGGCCGTCGACGGCGAGTGGCGCACCAAGTTCATCGAGAAGGAGGCGCCCGGCCTGGATTACGGCACCGCGCCCGCCCCCGTCGCCGACGACAAGCCGCAGCTGTACGGCGGCGGGTTCACCCTCGGCACCATCATGGGCATCCCGCGCGGCGCCAAGCACAACCAGGCCGCCTGGGAGTTCGTCCGGTACCTCACCACCGACACCGACGCCCTGGTCACCCTCGCCAACGCCCTCGGCAACGTCCCCAGCACCCTGCCGGCCCTGGCCTCGCCCAAGCTGCGGCTGCCCGCCCAGTTCGGCACGTTCCTCGGCGTGTTCAAGCACCCCGCGACCACCACCAGCCCGTCCAGCCCCAACGGCGGCGACTACATGGTCAAGTTCCAGCAGTTCGCCCAGGACCAGTGGGAGCCCGGCAAGGTCAAGGACCTCGACAAGGGCCTGCGCGACCTCGACGTCAAGATCGACAAGTCGCTCGACCTGGCGGGCGGATGACCGCGGCCACCGCCGTGCGGATCGGGAGGCGGCGCGCGGCCGGGTCGCGCGCCCGCCGCCGCCACCGCCTGCGGATCCTGGCGTTCCTGTCGCCCTGGCTGGTCGGGCTGACGATGTTCTTCCTGTACCCGCTGCTGGCCACGGTGTACTTCTCCTTCACCCGCTACGACCTGTTCACCCTGGAGTGGGTCGGGCTCACCAACTACCGGTTCCTGTTCGAGGACGAGGACGCGTGGCGGTCGCTGCGCAACACCCTGTGGCTGGTGGCGGTGATGGTGCCGCTGCGGGTGCTGTTCGGGCTCGGCGTCGCGCAGCTGCTCACCCACCTCAAGCGCGGCGGCGGCGTGTTCCGGTCGCTGTTCTACCTGCCCTACCTGGTGCCGCCCGTCGCCGCGACCGTCGCGTTCGTGTTCGTCCTCAACCCCGGCACCGGCCCGGTGACCTCGATCGCCGACAGCGTCGGGCTGTCGCTGCCCGACTGGTTCAACGAGCCCGAATGGAGCAAACCGGGCCTGACGCTGCTGGGGCTGTGGGCCGTCGGCGACGTCATGGTGATCCTGCTGGCCGCCGTCCTGGACGTCCCGCGCCAGCTCTACGAGGCCGCCGAGCTCGACGGCGCCGGGCCCTGGCAGCGCTTCCGCCACATCACGCTGCCGACCATCTCGCCCGTACTGGCGTTCGCGGCCGTCACCGGCGTCATCCAGACGCTGCAGTACTTCACCCAGGCCATGGTCGCGGGCAAGGTCGCCGCCGGGCAGAGCGACCAGCCCGGCACCCAGACCGCGCCCGGCTACCCGGGCGGCTCGACGCTGACGTACCCGCAGTGGATCTACGACGAGGGGTTCCGGCAGTTCAACATGGGCTACGCCTGCGTCCTGGCGCTGCTGCTGTTCGTCATCGCCATGCTGTTCACGCTGGTGCTGCTGCGCCAGTTCCACGCGTTCGCCGACGGGGAGGCCACGTGAACCCCCGCTCGCGCGCCTTCCTGATGTGGGTCGCCACCCACTGCGTCGCCATCGCGCTGGCGGTGATGTTCCTGGCGCCGCTGACGTTCATGTTCCTGACGGCCGTGATGTCGAACGAGCAGACCCTCAGCGGCGACCTGTGGCCCACCACCTGGCATTGGGGCAACTTCGCCGAGGTCATGACGGGCGACATGCTGCGCTGGCTGGGCAACAGCCTGCTGTACGCGGGCCTGGGCACGGTGTTCATGCTGGTCTCCAGCGTCCCGGTGGCCTACGCGCTTGCGCGGTTCCGCTTCCGCGGCCGCAAGCTGGCGTTCGTCATGGTCATCACCGCGATGATGCTGCCGCCGCAGATCACCGTCGTGCCCCTCTACATCGTGTGGGCCCGCCTCGACCTGACCGGCACCCTGTGGCCGCTGATCCTGCCGCTGCTGTTCGGCGACGCGTTCTCCATCTTCCTGCTGCGCCAGTTCCTGATGACGATCCCCAAGGACTACGCCGACGCCGCCCGCGTGGACGGCTGCGGCGAGTTCACCACCATGACGCGGGTGATCCTGCCGATGGCGCGGCCCGCGCTGGCCGCCGTCGCGCTGTTCCAGTTCTTCTACTGCTGGAACGACTACTACGGGCCCCTGGTCTACGCCAAACCCGACGCGTGGCCGCTGGCGGTGGGCATCGCCACCTTCCGCGCCGCGCACAACGTCGAATGGAACCTCACCATGGCCGCCGCGCTGCTCACCACCCTGCCCGTGATCATCGTGTTCTTCCTCGCCCAGCGCGTCTTCATCCAGGGCATCACACTGACGGGAGTCAAGGGATGAAACTCGTCGTCGTCGGAGGCGGTTCCACCTACACGCCCGAGCTGGTCGACGGGATCGCGCGGCTGCGCGCGTCCCTGCCCGTCGCCGAGCTCGCCCTGGTCGACCCCGACCGGGAGCGCCTGGCCCTGGTCGGCGGCCTGGCCCGGCGGATGCTGACCCGGGCCGGGCATCCCGCGCTGGTCACCACCACCGCCGACCTGGACGCGGGCGTCGACGGCGCCTCGGTGGTGCTGCTGCAGCTGCGCGTCGGCGGGCAGGCCGCGCGCCACCTGGACGAGACGCTCCCGCTGGCCTGCGGCTGCGTCGGGCAGGAGACCACCGGCGCGGGCGGCCTGGCCAAGGCGCTGCGGACCGTCCCGGTCGTGCTGGACATCGCCGACCGCGTCGCGCGCCGCGCCCCCGGCGCGTGGATCGTCAACTTCACCAACCCGGTCGGCATCGTCACCCGCGCGCTGCTGGACGGCGGCCACCGCGCCGCCGGGCTGTGCAACGTCGCCATCACCTTCCGGCGCCGCTTCGCCGCGCTGCTGGACGTCGCACCCGACGCCGTCGAGGCCGACCACATCGGCCTCAACCACCTCACCTGGACCCGCTCGGTGCGCGTGGACGGACGCGAGGCGCTCCCCCGCCTGCTGGAGGCGCACCTGCACGCCCTGGCCGAGGAGGTCGGGCTCCCCGCCGCGCTGCTGCGCGGCCTCGGCGCGATCCCCTCCTACTACCTGCGGTACTTCTACGCCCACGACCAGGTCGTCGACGAGCAGCGGCAGAGCCCCTCGCGCGCCGACACCGTCGCCGCCCTCGAACGCGACCTGCTCGCCGAGTACGCCGACCCCGGCCTGGACACCAAGCCCGCCCGGCTGGAGGAGCGCGGCGGCGCGTTCTACTCCGAGGCCGCCGTCGCGCTGGCGGCGTCCCTGCTCGGCGGCGACGGCGACGTCCAGGTCGTCAACGCCCGCAACGGCGCCACGCTGCCGTTCCTGCCGCCGGACGCCGTCATCGAGGCGCCCGCGCGGATCACCCGGGACGGCCCCGAGCCGCTGCCCGTCGCGCCCGTCGAGCCCCTGTACGCGGGGCTGATCGCGCACGTGTCGGCTTACGAGGAGCTCGCCCTGGACGCCGCCCTGCGCGGCGGCGCCGGGCGCGTCTCGCGGGCGCTGCTGGCGCACCCGCTGGTCGGCCAGGCCGACCTGGCCGACCGGCTCGCCCGCGCGCTGATCACCGCCAACCGCGCCCACCTGCCGTGGGCCGCCTGATGCCGCACGTCCTGCTCGCCCTGGACGGCGGCAACAGCAAGTCCGACGTGGCCGCCGTCTCCACCGACGGCACCCTGCTGGCGACCGCGCGCGGCGGCGGGTTCCGCCCGTGGGAGGTCGGCCTGCCCGGCGCCGTCGACGCCCTGGCCGGGCTGCTGGCCGAGGTCCTGGCGCGGGCCGGGGCCGCGCCCGGCGACGTGGCGCACCTGGCCGCCTACACCGCCAACGCCGACCTGCCCGACGAGGAGGAACGCCTGCGCAAGACCCTGCTGGCGCAGGGGATCGCGCCCTCGGTCACCGTCGGCAACGACACCTTCGCGCTGCTGCGCAGCGCCGCCGCCTCGGGCCTGGGGGTGGCGGTGGTGTGCGGCGCGGGCATCAATTGCGCGGGCGTCGGCCCTGGCGGTACCACCGCGCGCTTCCCGTCCCTGGGCTCCTACACCGGAGACTGGGGCGGCGGCGGCGAGCTGGGCCGCGCGGCGCTGTGGCACGCCGTGCGCGCCGAGGACGGCCGCGGCCCCGCCACGCGGCTGTCGGCCGCGATCGCGGCGCACTTCGGCGTCGCCACGGCCCTGGACGCGGGCCTGGCCCTGCACCGGGGCGAGATCGGCGAGGGGCGGCTGAAGGACCTGGCGCCGCTGCTGCTGGACGCCGCCGACGACGGCGACGCCGTCGCGCTGTCGCTGACCGCGCGGCTGGCCGAGGAGGTCGCGCTGCTGGGCACGGTCGCGCTGCGCCGCCTGGGCATGCTCGGCTCCCCCGCCGAGGTCGTGCTGGGCGGCGGCGTCCTGGCGGCGCGGCGCCCGGTGCTGATGACCCGCGTCGCCGACCATTTCGCCGCCAAGGCCCCCCAGGCCCGCCTGCTGGTGCCCGGGGCACCGCCGATCCTCGGCGCCGCGCTGCTGGGCCTGGACCACCTGAACGCCCCCGACGCCGCCTACGCCACGCTGCGCGGCGCGTTCTACACGGCGCCCGCGCGGTAGATGACGAACGAGACCGCGATGTACTGCAGCACGTACGCGGCCACGGTGAGGCTGTGGAAGACCTCGTGGAACCCGAACCAGCGCGGGGACGGGTTGGGGCGCCGCAGCCCGTACACCAGGCCGCCGGCGCTGTACAGGACGCCGCCCAGCGCGACCAGGGACGCCACCACCCAGCCGGTGCCGTCGATGAACTGCGGGACGAAGAACGCCGCGACCCAGCCCAGGCCGATGTAGAGCGCGGTGTAGAGCCAGCGCGGCGCCCTGACCCACAGGACGCGGAACAGCACCCCGGCGATCGCGCCGCCCCACACCACCGACAGCACCAGAACGCGGGCGCCGCCGTCCAGGATGAGGTAGGCGAACGGCGTGTAGGTGCCCGCGATGATCAGGTAGATGTTGGCGTGGTCGAAGCGGCGCAGCCAGTCGGCCACGCCCTCGGACCAGCGGCCGCGGTGGTAGGCGGCCGAGACGCCGAACAGCAGCGTGGAGGTCAGCGCGTACACCAGCGCGCACAGCCGGGCGGCGACGGTCGGGCCGAGCGCGACCAGCACCATGCCCGCGACCAGCGCGAGGGGGAAGGTCCCGGCGTGCAGCCACCCGCGCAGCCTCGGCTTGACCACCTGGGCGATCTCCGCTGGACGCCGCACCGCAACCTCCCGTGTCCCGGACCGTCGATTCCGCCAGCCTAACCGTCGCAAGACCGGAATCCACGGGACGATCCGGGTGATCCCTGACCAACTTCGCTCAGGGCGCGGGCCTTGACGCTGTAAGGTGCGGGCGGTGCGGGATAGGGTCACCGCATCATCGACGACAGAGGAGGAAACGCCGTGCTCATCGGGTTCGCCGTACCCGTGTCTGGGGGCTGGGCCACCCCGGCCAACCAGGTGCTGATCGCCGAGCAGGCCGAGCAGCTCGGCTACCACTCCATCTGGACGCTCCAGCGCCTGGTCAACCCGGCGGCCTCCGGCGACCCGACGTACCGCAACGTCCCCGACCCGCTGGTGACGCTGGCCTACCTGGCCGGGGTGACCAGCCGCGTGCGGCTGGGCGTGGCGATCGTCAACATGCCGTTCGTGCCGCCGCCGCTGCTGGCCAAGCAGGCCGCCACGCTCGACCACGTCTCGGGCGGGCGTCTCGACCTCGGGCTCGGCCTGGGCTGGATGCCCGAGGAGTTCGCCGCCAGCGGCGTGTCGATGCGCCGCCGCGGCGCCCGCGCCGAGGAGTACCTGGCGGCGCTGCGCACGCTCTGGCACGACGAGGTCAGCGAGTTCCACGGCGAGTTCTACGACATCCCGCCGGTGCGCTTCGACCCCAAGCCGCTGCAGTCGCCCGAGCCGCCGCTGCTGCTGGGCGGCACCTCCGAGCCCGCGCTGCGCCGCGCCGGGCGGCTGGCCTCGGGCTGGATCAGCTCCAGCCAGGCCGACCTGGCGCAGATCGGCCGCGCCATCGACATCGTCCGCGAGTCGGCCGAGAAGGCCGGGCGCGACTCCTCGCAGCTGCGCTTCGTGTGCCGGGGCGCGGTGCGGGTGCGGCTGGACGGCTCGGCCGGCGGCCCCGGTCAGCGCCGCCCGCTGACCGGCACCTACGACCAGATCCGCGGCGACTTCCAGATGCTGGAGGCACAGGGCGTCACCGAGCTGTTCATCGACCTGAACTTCGACCCCGACCTGACCGGCCCGGCGGCCGACCCCTGGGACACCATGTACCTGGCCCGCGAGGCCCTGCAGGCGTTCGCCCCCTACGACACCGGCGGCTTCCCCACCTCGGGCGCCGTCCCGCTGTAGGGGCCCTCCTCGTCACAGGGAGGGGCGGCGCCCCTCCCAGGGGGTGCTCAGCACGACGGTGGTGCGGGTGGCGACGTTGGCGGCGGCGCGGATCTTCTGCAGGAGGTCCTCCAGCTCGCCGGGGGCCGACACCCGCACCTTGAGGATGTAGTTCTCCTCGCCCGCCACCGAGTGGCACGCCTCGATCGCCGCCAGATGCGCCAGCCGCTCGGGCGCGTCGTCAGGCGCGGCGGGGTCGACGGGTTTGATCGAGATGAAGGCCGTCAGCGGCAGCCCGATCTCCTCGTGGTCGATCACGGCCGTGAAGCCCTTCAGCACGCCGCGCTTCTGCAGCCGCCGCACCCGCTGGTGCACGGCCGACACCGAAAGGCCGGTCTCCTTGGCCAGATCGGTGAAACTCATCCGGCCGTCGTCGGCCAGCAGCTCCATGATCTGACGATCGATCTCCTCCACGGCGGAAATCTAGCGTGTCCGCGGCCCCGGTGCAGGCCGAAGGACGATCACGTCCACCCTTCGGGACGGCGAGGTCAGGACGGGCGGCCCGCTCCCCGCGCGCCGCGCGGCCTGCCGCAGCTGCCCCGGATGATCAGCTCGGTCGCCAGCAGCAGCGGGCCGGTGGGGGCGCGGCGGCTGCGGGTGCGCATCAGCAGCTCGCAGGCGCGGTAGCCGATGTCGTGGCCGGGTCGGGCCACCGCGGTCAGCGGCGGGTCGCACAGCTCGGCCCAGGGGACGTCGTCGACCATCGCGATCGACACGTCCGCGGGGACCCTCAGGTCGAGCTCGCGGGCGACCAGGACGGCGGCCTCGCCGGGCAGGTGGCCCGCGGCCAGCACGGCGGTGACGTCGGGGCGGCCCTGCAGCAGCCCGGCGGCCGCGGCGTAGGCGCTGTCGCGCTCGGGGCGGGCGGTGACGACCAGGTCGTCGTCCACGGCGACGCCGAGCCCGGCCAGGGTGTCGCGGAACGCCCGCTCGCGCACCCCGGCGGGCGCGCCCGGCGCCGACGCGCCCAGGAACGCCACCCGCCGGTGGCCCAGGCCCGCCAGGTACTCGGTCAGGGCCCGCACCCCCGCGCGGTCGTCGGCCAGCACGGCGGGCACCTCGGGCAGGCCGGGCAGGACGCGGTCGGCGAACACCACTCCCGAGCCCGCGCCGGCGGCGGACCTCCAGGGGGCCTCCTCCCCCGAGGGCAGCGCGATGATCCCCTCGACGCGGCGGCCCAGCAGCGTGTCGACGATCCCGGCCTCGCGGACGGGGTCGTCCTGGGTCTCGTCGATCAGGATGGGCTCGCCGAGGCTGCGCGCGCACGCCAGCACCCCGGCCATCAGATCGGCGCAGAAGGGGTCGGTGACGTCGGGGACCACCAGCCCTATGCCCCCGCCGCGCCGGAGCTTCAGGCCGCGCCCCAGGGCGCTGGGACGGTAGTCCAGCTCGGCGGCGGCGGCCAGGACGCGCTCGCGGGTGGCGGGGCTGACCGCGCCGGTGCCGGAGAACACCCGCGAGACCGTCGCGATGCCCACCCCGGCGGCGGCCGCGACGTCCTTGATCGTCGCTGGTCGGCGGCTGGTTGCCACGGCGTCCTCCCCTGCGCAGGCGGTCGAAGGTCATCTTTCCACCCGACCGATTGGTTGGAAACGTTTCCATCATGTTTACTCCCTTCTTAAGACGAATGCCCAGATGGGCAGGGTGTATTGGAAACGTTTCCATCGGAGGCTGCGGTGGCCAAGATCGTGCTCAACGACGTCGACAAGGTGTACGCCGGCGGTGTCAAGGCCGTGGACGGGCTGAACCTGGAGATCCGCGACGGCGAGTTCATGGTGCTCGTCGGCCCGTCGGGCTGCGGCAAGTCGACGGCGCTGCGGATGATCGCGGGCCTGGAGGAGATCAGCGACGGCAAGATCTCCATCGGGGAGCAGGTCGTCAACGACCTGGCGCCCAAGGACCGCGACATCGCGATGGTGTTCCAGAACTACGCGCTCTACCCGCACATGTCGGTGGAGCAGAACCTGGCGTTCGGGCTCAAGCTGCGCGGGGTGTCCAAGGAGGAGCGCAAGGCCAAGGTGCTGGAGGCCGCCAAGATGCTCGGCCTTGAGCCCTACCTGTCGCGCAAGCCCGCCGCGCTGTCGGGCGGCCAGCGCCAGCGGGTGGCGATGGGGCGCGCGATCGTCCGCGAGCCGCAGGCGTTCCTGATGGACGAGCCGCTGTCGAACCTGGACGCCAAGCTGCGCGTGTCGATGCGCGCCTCGCTCAGCCAGCTGCACGAGCGGCTCGGCGTCACCACCGTCTACGTCACCCACGACCAGGTCGAGGCCATGACGCTGGGCACCCGGGTGTGCGTGCTACGCGAGGGCAAGCTGCAGCAGGTCGACACGCCGCAGCGGCTGTTCGACAACCCGGTGAACCTGTTCGTGGCGGGCTTCATCGGCTCGCCGTCGATGAACTTCGCCACCGCCGAGCTGACCCGCGGCGACGGCGGCACCCAGGTTTCGTTCGCCGGGTTCACCCTCCCGGTGCCCGACTCGGTGCTGCGCGACCGTCCGGGCCTGGACGGCTACGTCGGCCAGAAGATCATCCTGGGGATCCGGCCGTCGGACTTCGACGACTCCGCCCACGCCAAGCCCGAGTGGGCGCCGCTCCAGGTCACCAGCAGCGTCACCGAGGAGCTGGGCAGCGAGATCAACGTCATCTTCACCATCGACGCGCCGCCGGTCGAGCACAAGGACACCGCCGACCTGGCCGAGGACGCCGCCGAGGGCGAGGAGGCCGCGATCCCGCTGACCGACAACAAGGCGCTGTGGACCGCGCGCGTCAACGCCCGCTCGCACGTGCGTCCCGGCCAGGACATCGAGCTGGCCGTCGACACCACCCGGCTGCACTTCTTCGACCCGGCCAGCGGCCTGGCGATCGGCCACGCCGCCGCGGCCGCCGTCGACACCCCGGTCAGCACCGTCAAGGCGGGCCGGGACGACACCGTGATCACCAAGGCGGCCGGCAAGCCCGAGTGACGCCCGACCCGTGGTGAATGATCACACAGCGCGTCCCCGTGTCCACAGATTGTGAACAACCTGTGGACACGGGGACTCGGCCGTAGCTTTCCTCCGGGTCCGTCCCGCTATTTGACCGACCCGGCCAGGACGCCCTGCACGAAGTAGCGCTGGAAGGCGAAGAACACCGCCAGCGGGACGATCAGCGACAGGAACGCGCCCGGCGCGAGCACGTCGATGTTGCCGGTGAACTGCCGCATCTGCGACTGGAGCCACTTGGTCATCGGCTGCGACCCGGTGTCGGCGAACACCAGCGCCACCAGCAGGTCGTTCCACACCCACAGGAACTGGAAGATGCCCAGCGAGGCGATCGCGGGCCCGCCCAGCGGGAACACCACCCGCCGGAAGATCGTCCATTCCGAGCCGCCGTCCATCCGCGCGGCCTCCAGCAGGTCGCGCGGGATCGCGGCGAAGAAGTTGCGCAGCAGGAAGATCGCGAACGGCAGCCCGAACGCGACGTGGAACAGCACCACGCCGGTGACCGAGCCGAACATCTGGAACCCGCCGAACTCGATCTTGCCGTAGAGCTTGGCGACGGGCAGCAGCGCCACCTGCACCGGCACGACCAGCAGCGCCACCACCAGCAGGAACAGCCAGTCCCTTCCGGGGAACTCCAGCCAGGCGAACGCGTAGGCGGCCAGCGAGGCGATCACGACCACCAGCAGCGTCGACGGCACCGTGATCAGCACGGTGTTCCAGAAGGAGTCGACGAAGTCGGGCTTGTCCAGCAGCGCGGTGTAGGACTTGCCGGTCAGCTGCGCCGGGGTCGACAGCGCCTCCCACCAACCGCTGGCGTTGTTGTCCTCGTTGGAGCGCAGCGAGGCCACCAGCAGGCCGAACGTCGGCACCAGCCAGAACAGCGCCACGACGACCAGCAGGCCCTGGACCAGGCCGCCGCCCAGCCTGCCGACCAGCCGCGACGCCATGCTCCTGCGCGGCGCCCCGGCCGGACCGGCCTCCCGCGGCTCCTTCTCGGTGCTCATTTGCGCTCCTGCCGAAGTCGCCGGACGTTGAACAGCATGGCGGGCACGACCAGCAGGAACAGCAGCACCGCGATGGCGCTGCCGGCGCCCTGGTCGTTGCCGCCGCCGAACGCCTCGGTCCACATCCGCAGCGCCAGCACACCGGCGCCGGGTTCGCCGCCGCCGATGATGAAGACCAGGTCGAAGACCTTCAGGACGTTGATCACCAGCGTGACCAGCACGACGGCCAGGACGGGCGCCAGCAGCGGGATCGTCACCCGCCGGAACACCTGCCACTCGGTCGCGCCGTCCACGCGGGCCGCCTCCAGCGCGTCGCGCGGGATCGCGGCCAGCCCGGCCGCGATCAGCACCATCGCGAACCCGGACCACACCCACAGGTAGGACCCGATGATCGCGGGGGTGATCAGGGTGCCGCCCAGCCACTCCGCGCCCCGGTAGGAGGCGGTGAAGGTGCTCTCGGGCACCCGGACGGTGAACGACCCGGACGGCAGCTTCCGGATCGTGAAGGTTCCGTCGGGGCCGGTGGTGGCCTTGCCGACCACCTTGGTCCCCTGGAGCGCCTCGACCTTCACGCCGGGCAGCCCGGTCTCGCCCGCGTTGGGGGCGTTCTGCGTGCCGCCGCCGCCCTTGGTGAAGTCGAACCAGACCGTCCCGGTCAGCTCACCGGGGCCGGCGCGGGGCGGGGCCGCGGCGGGCCTGGCGTCCTTGGGCACGTTCTCGGCCTTGACCTTCAGCAGCGGGACGAGCGCGCTCTGCCCGGGAGCCACCGGCGAGCCCGACACCACGGCGGCGCCCTCGGCCTTGACGGGCGAGTTCGCGGTCGTGCGCGGCCCGGCGCCGGGGTAGACCTGGTCGCCGCCGCTGAAGGTGTCGTGGATGGCGACCATCGCGGCGTTGGCCACGCCCTTGTCGGGGTCCTGCTCGTAGACCAGCCGGAAGATCACGCCGGAGGCCAGGAACGAGATGGCCATCGGCATGAACACCACGAGCTTGAACATCGTCGCCCAGCGGACCCGCTCGGTCAGCACGGCGAACATCAGCCCGATGATGGTGACCAGCGTCGGCGCCACCACGACCCAGATCGCGGTGTTGCGCACCGCGACGAGGTTGTCGTGGCCCTTGAAGACCCCGGTGTAGTTGTCGATGCCGACGAACCCGTCGCCGGAGGCGTCGAAGAAGCTGCGGATCACCGAGTAGACGATCGGGTAGACCACCAGGAACCCGAGCAGCAGCAGCGCCGGGAGCAGGAACACCAGGGCCAGCCACGACGGAGGGGACAGCCCCTCGCCGCGCCCGCGTCCCGCCGGTGCGGTGACCGTCGCCGCCGTGTCGGTGGTGGCGGCGCCGCCGGCCTGGTCGGCCGGCGGCGCGCCGTCGTGCGGAGCCTTCATCCAGGACCCGTCCAGCCCTACTTGTAGGCCTTGGCGGCCTCGGCTTCGAGCCTGGCCTGCGTGCCCTTGACGTCGGACGGCTTCTGCACGAACCCGCGCAGCGCCTCCCACATGCCCTTGCCGGGCGTGCCGCCGAACGCGGCCGGGGCCAGGTCCGACAGGTCGTAGCGGGCCGCGTCGCCGGCCTTGTGCAGCTGCGCGATCAGCTCCTTGGCGACCGGGTCGGAGTAGGCCGAGGGCGCCACGTTCTTGTTCGGCGACAGGTAGCCGCCCAGCCCGGCCCAGACCTTGCCCGCCTCGGGCGAGGCCAGGAACTTCATCAGCTCCATCGGGCCCTTGCCGTCCTTGAGCGCGACGGCGACGTCGCCGCCGAGCATGGCGGGCGCGGTGTCGCCGGCCTTGGGGAACGGGAAGACCTTGGCGTCGGTGCCGACCTTGGACTTGGTGGTGGCGATGTTGGCGGCGGCGAAGTCGCCCCCGTACACCATCGCGGCCTTCTGCTGGCCGAACACCTCGGTCACCGACCCGTCGAACTTGGTCTTGGTGGCCTGGGCGAGGCCGCCGGAGATGAAGTCGGGCTTGCCCCAGATCTCGGCGAGCGTCGTCAGCGCCTTGGCGACCGTCGGGTCGGTCCACTTGATCTCGTGCTTGGCCAGCTTGTCGTAGTTCTCCGGCCCGGCCTGCGAGAGGTAGACGTTCTCGAACCAGTCGGTCAGCGTCCAGGAGTCCTGCGCCCCGGCGGCCAGCACGAACGGCGTGGTGCCGGAGTCCTGGAGCGTCCCGGCGGCCTTGACCAGGTCGGGCCAGGTCGCGGGCGGCTGGACGCCGGCGTCGGCGAACACCTGCGGCCGGTACCACAGGATCGACTTGTAGGCGGCCTTGATCAGCACGCCGTAGGTCTGGCCCTTGGCCGAGCCGAGCTCCTTCCAGTACGGGGAGAAGTTCTTGTCGACCTCGGAGACCACGTCGGCGGCCAGCGGCTTGAGCTGGCCCTTGCCCGCGTACTGCTGCATCAGGCCCGGCTGCGGCAGGATCGCCACGTCCGGCGGGTTCTTGGCCTCCAGCCTCGGGCCGAGGTAGGCGTCGGTGTTCTCGCCGGTGGAGGCGTACTGGACGGTGGCGCCGGTCTTCTTCTCGAACGCCTTGAGGACCTCGCGGAAGTTCTTCTCCTCCGGGCCGGTCCACTTGGCGGCGACCTCGACCTTGACGCCCTTGAGCGCTCCGCCGCCGGCCGCGCCGTCGTCCTTCTTCTCGTCGTCACCGCACGCGGCGGCGACGGACACGAGCAGGCCCGCCGCGACCGCGGCGGACAGCACTCGCCTGGTGACCCTCATCCCTGATCCTCCTGAGTGACGCTGGGCTGCGCGGCGCCGCCGGTTCCCCAGATCGCCGCGCCGCCGTCGATATCGAAGAAGTGCAGGCGCCCGGTGTCGACCTTCACCGTCACCGGGTCGCCGACCTTGACGCGCGTGCGTGGGCTCAGGCGCGCGACCAGGTCCGTGCGCGGCGCCTCCAGGGCGCCGAGCACGTCGGTGCCCGCGTCGCGGGCGAGCTCCTTGGTGTCCTCCGTGACGACTTGGGCGGCCTCGACCGCGAAGTGGACCAGCACGTCCGAGCCCATGGCCTCGACCAGGTCGGCGGTGGAGCGGAGGGTCGCGCCGTCCTCCGCCGTCGTCAGCTCGGCGTCCTCCATGTCCTCGGGACGGATCCCGACGACGACCTCGCGTCCCAGGTAGCCGCGCAGCGCGGGCCGCGCGGCCAGCACCTCGGGCGGGAGCGCGAGCGTCTGGCCGCCGACCGTCAGCCGCGGGTTCTCCGCGTCGTCGGCGAGCGCGCCCTTGAGCAGGTTCATCGCGGGTGAGCCGATGAAGCCGGCCACGAACAGGTTGGCGGGGCGGTCGTACAGCTCCTGCGGCGGCGCGACCTGCTGGAGCTCGCCCCGCTTCATCACCGCGACCCGGTCGCCGAGCGTCATGGCCTCGGTCTGGTCGTGGGTGACGTAGACGGTGGTGACGCCGAGGTCGCGCTGGATGCGGGCGATCTCGGCGCGCATCTGGACGCGCAGCTTGGCGTCCAGGTTCGACAGCGGCTCGTCCATCAGGAACGCCTGCGGCTCGCGGACGATCGCCCGTCCCATCGCCACCCGCTGGCGCTGGCCGCCCGACAGGTTGCGGGGCTTGCGGTTCAGGTGCTCGCCCAGGCCGAGGATCGCGGCGGCGCGGTCGACCTTCGCGCGGATCTCGGCCTTGGGGACCTTGCGCAGCGACAGCCCGAACCCGATGTTGTCGCGCACGCTCAGGTGCGGGTACAGCGCGTAGCTCTGGAAGACCATCGCGACGTCGCGGTCGCGGGCGGGGACGCGGTTGACCACGCGGCCCCCGATGGTGACCTCGCCCTCGGAGATGTCCTCCAGGCCGGCGACCATGCGCAGCGCGGTGGTCTTGCCGCACCCGGAGGGCCCGACCAGCACCAGGAACTCCCCGTCGGCGATGGCGAGGTTCAGGTCGGTCACGGCGCGGGTGCCGTCGGGGTACACCTTCCCGACGCTGCTCAGCGCGACCTCTGCCACGGCATCTCCTCTTTCTGCGCGCCCGGGGTCCGGCGGCCCTGCCCGCCGCACCCCGCTCTGGGCGACATGTGCCATTAATCCCAGCGGAACGGTGACAAGGTCGTACATGGTCGGGCCGCCGCCCTGCAATAGGACCACCGCGCACTGGGACGATTGGTGCGCAGATCGTTATGCACCGGTCCCGGACGCGGCGAGGGCGGGAGGACCAATCGGGTCCCCCCGCCCTCATGCCGTCCGACCTGCGGATCAATCGACGACGACCAGCTCCCTCGGGGTGGTGTTCATGCGCTCGTGACCGTCCCGCGTGCAGACCACGATGTCCTCGATCCGCGCCCCGTGCGCACCGGGGTAGATTCCGGGCTCGACCGAGAAGGCCATGCCGGGCTCCAGCGGCTCGGTGTTGCCCGCCACGATGTAGGGCTCCTCGTGGGTCTCGAGCCCGATCCCGTGCCCGGTGCGGTGGAAGAAGTGCTTCCCGTACCCGGCGGCGGCGATCAGGTCGCGTCCGGCGGCGTCGACCGCCTCGGGCGTCACGCCCGGCCGGACCGCCTCGCACGAGGCGTCCTGCGCGCGCCGCAGCACCTCGTAGTACTCCGCGTACTCCGGCGGCGGCTCGCCCACGCAGTAGTTGCGGGTGGAGTCCGAGCAGTAGCCGCTCGGCATCGTGCCGCCGATGTCGACCACGACCGGCTCGTGCGCCGCGATCACCCGGTCCGACAGCTCGGCGTGCGGGTTGGCGCCGTTGGGCCCCGATCCGACGATGACGAAGTCGACCGCGGTGTGCCCCTCGGCGATGATCGCGTCGGCGATGTCGCGGCCCACCTCCCGCTCGGTGCGGCCCGGCTTGAGGAACCCGGGGACGCGCCGGTGCACCCGGTCGATCGCCGCGCCCGCCTCGCGCAGCGCGGCGACCTCGGCCGCGCTCTTGCGCATCCGCAGCTCGCGCAGCACCGTCCCGGCGACGACCTGCTCGGCGTCCGGCATCGCCGCGCGGAACCGCAGCACCATCGCCGCCCACATCTGGTCGGCCAGGCCCACCCGGGACACCCCGCCGGGCAGCCGCCGCGCCACCAGCGCGAACGGGTCGTCGGTCTCGTCCCAGGGGACCAGCTCCAGGTCCAGGCCCCCGGCCGGGGACTCCTTCGCCGCGGGCAGCTCGAGCCGGGGCACCACCAGGAACGGCTCCCCCGACGCCGGCACCGCCAGGCAGGTCAGGCGCTCCAGCGGAAGCGCGTGGTAGCCGGTCACGTACCGCAGGTCGGGCCCGGGTGTCAGCAGCAGCGCGCCGATGCCCGCCCGCCGGGTCGCCTCGCGTACCGCCTCGAGCCGTTCTGGCGGATACAACGCCGTCGTCACATCCGTCTCCATCCAGTCATGGTGTTCCGTCATTGTCGCGGCCGGTCACCGAACGGGGCCCGGCGAACGGATTGCCCGCTTCCTCTGCCCTTGGTGACCTGGCCCTGTTACCGTCCGTACATGCACCGGTACGACCGCGCCCGCCTCGGATGCCTCCCCAGCATCGCAAGAACCGCGGCGCCCCGTCGCACCGGCCCGGCCCCCGCCCGCCCCCGGTTCACGCCGCACCGCCGCTGACCCCGGAGCCGTCGATGCAGCAGAGCCAGACCGTCGCCTTGGCCGCCACCGTCGAACGGCTGCGGCTGGAACTGGACGCGCAGCGCCGCGAGCTGCGCGCCCGCACCGTGATCGAACAGGCCAAGGGCCTGCTGGCCGAACGGCTCGGCTGCGGCGTCGAGACCGCCTACGACCATCTGCTGACCCTGGCCGCCGACGCCGCCGTCGACCCCGCCGTGGCCGCCGCGCTGCTGCTCGGCAGCGACGCCGACGCCCCGGCCGACGAGGCCACCCGCCCCGCCCCCGGCATCTTCGACCCCGCCGCCTACCTCGCCCCCGTCCCCGACCTTCCGGCGACGGCCTCTCCCGACGATCCGGACGAAGCGGAGCCGGCGGCGCGGCAGGGCGGGCTCGGGGACGCGGGCACGCTGCCCGCGCCGCTGGCGGCGGCCTGGCATCTGGCCGCGGCGGCGTTCGCCGAGGCACGCGGCGCCGACGAGCTGGCGCGCCGGGTCTGCGAGGAGGCCCTGGGGTGGCTGGGCGCGCGGGCGGTGCTGCTGACCGTCGTGGAGCCGGACGGCGCGCTGCGCGCCGCCGGGTCGCACGGCCTGCCCGCGCAGGTGGTGAGCGAGTGGTCGCGGATCCCGCCCTTCGAAGGCATCGGGCTGGCCCGCGCGGTGCGCGCGGCGCGTCCGCTGTGGTCGGCCGACCCGGGCGCGCTCGCGCTGGTCTCGGGCGAGGCCGGGCTGCGCGGGCCCTGCTCCTGCCTGCCCCTGGACGCCGGCGGCCGCGTGCTGGGCGCCGCCGAGATCTCCTGGTCGAGCCCGCCGGGCCCCGACGACGCCGCGCGCCGGTACGTCCTGGCGGTGCTCGCGGCGTGCGCGCGGCGGCTGGCCGAGCTGGTCCCGGCCGCCTCGCCGACCGAGGCGCCGTGGCTGCGGGCCGTGCTGGACGCCATCCAGGCGCCCAGCGCGCTGATGTCGCCGATCCGCGACGCGTCCGGCGCGGTCGTCGACTTCCACGTCGACGCCGTCAACTCCGACGCCACCGACCTGCCGGGGCACCGTCCCGAGGAGCTGGTCGGGGTCCGCCTGCTGGAGAACTACCCGGGCCTTGCGGTGTCGGGGCTGTTCGACGACTACGTGCGGGTGCTGGAGACCGGCGTCCCGCTGCGGGCCGCGCCGCGCGACTACGCCAGCGTGTCCGGCGGACGGGTGGTGCCCGCCACGCTCAGCGTCCGGGCGTGCCGGGTCGGCGGCGGGCTGCTGGCCAGCTGGCAGTTCCACGACGACTCCACCGACCTGGCCGCGCAGCTCGTCCAGGCCCAGCGGCTGGGCAACCTCGGCTGGTCGCGCTGGAACCTGGTCACCGGCGAGATCCGCTGGTCCGAGCAGCTCTACACCATCTTCGACCGGTCCCCCGCCGCCGGTCCGCTGCCGCTGGAGAGCCTGGCCGACCACGTCGTCCCCGGCGACCTGCCGCAGGCCGAACATCTGATGCGGACCCTGCTGGGCCGCCGCGAGCCCGCCGACCTGCACCTGCGCGTCAACGCCGGCGGCGGCGTCCGCCATCTGCGGGTCATGGCCGAGCCGATCCTCGACTCGGCGGGCGACCCCATCGCGCTGCACACCGTGTTCCAGGACGTCAGCCAGCGCCGCCGCTCGGACGAGATGCTCGCCGAGACCCGCCAGCAGCTCAAGCGCGAGCGGCGCCGCATCGCCGAGGAGCGCCACATCGCCGTCGAGCTGCAGCGCGCGATCCTGCCGCTGCCGCGCGGCCCCCGAGAGCTGCCGGGCCTGCGCGCTGCCGTCCGGTACCTGCCCGCGCAGCGGCAGACCCGGGTCGGCGGCGACTGGTACGAGGCGACGGCGCTGTCGGACGACGAGGTGTTCCTGGCCATCGGCGACGTGTCCGGCCACGGGCTGGCCGCGGCGGCCGCGATGGCCCGCATGCGCAACGCGCTCAGCGGCCTGGCCTGCACGGGAGCGCCGCCCGACGCGCTGCTGACCTGGCTGAACCGGCTGGTGCTGAGCCGCCACCGGTCGCTGACGGCCAGCGCGATCGCCGCCCGGTTCCGTCCGGCGACGCGGATGCTGACCTGGGCCCAGGCCGGGCACCCGCCGCCGGTGCTGCTGCGCGACGGCAAGGCCGAGATGCTCGACGCCCCCGAGGGCGTCCTGCTCGGCGCGCTGGACGAACCGCGCCTGGAGGCGGCCACGACCCGGCTTGAGCCCGGCGACCTGCTGCTGTTCTACACCGACGGCCTGGTCGAGCGCCGCGACCGCGACCTGTCGGAGGGGTTCCGGCTGCTGCGCGAGACCGTCCAAGGCCGTCCCGGCGCCGATCCCGACGCCGTCATCGACCATGTCCTGACGACGCTGGGCGCCGCCAACCCCAACGACGACACCTGCCTGCTGGCCGTGCACGTGCTGTGACACGCGGGCCGGTCAGGGCGCGATGTCGGCGGGTCGTGGCACGATGTGGCGCATGAGCGGGCTGATGCTGCTGGACACGCCGTCGTTGTACTTCCGTGCCTTCTTCGGCGTGCCCGAGTCGGTGAAGGCGCCCGACGGGACGCCGGTCAACGCCGTGCGCGGCCTGATCGACATGATCGCGCGACTGGTGTCGGACCGGTCCCCCGAGCGGCTGGTGTGCTGCATGGACGCCGACTGGCGCCCGGCGTTCCGGGTCGAGGCGCTGCCGTCGTACAAGGCGCACCGCGTCGCCGACGACGGCGGCGACCAGACCCCCGACCCGCTGTCGGCCCAGCTCCCGATCATCGACGCGGTGCTGGCGGCGTTCGGCCTGCCGGTGGCGGGCGTGGCGGGCTACGAGGCCGACGACGTCATCGGCACCCTGGCGGTGCGCGGCGCCGAGCACGGCCCGGTCGACGTCGTCACCGGCGACCGCGACCTGTTCCAGCTGGTCGACGACGCGCGCGGCCCGGTCAAGATCCTCTACACCGCCCGCGGCATCCGCAACCTCCAGATCATGGGAGAGAAGGAGGTGTCCGACAAGTACGGCATCCCGGGGCGGGGTTACGGCGACTACGCCACCCTGCGCGGCGACCCCAGCGACGGCCTGCCCGGCGTCCCCGGGGTGGGCGACAAGACCGCCGCCGCGCTGGTGACGCGCTTCGGGTCCCTGGAGGGCATCCTGGCCGCCCTCGACGCCGGAACCACCGACGGCTTCCCCGCCGGTGCGCGCCGCCGCATGTCCGAGGCCCGCGACTACCTGACCGCCGCCGAGACCGTCGTGCGAGTGGTGACCGACATCGACGACCCCGTCCTGGCCGGTCTCGACGACCGTCTCCCGTCCACCCCGAAGGACCCGGCGGCGCTGGTCGAGCTGGCCGACCGGTGGAACCTGTCCAGCCCCGTCAACCGCCTCCTCAACGCGCTGGCGCCGTCCTGACCGGCCGCTCTGTGTCAAGTGACGCAGACAGGCCGTGCCGCGCAGAGCAGCATCGTCCTCGGTGACGGGGTTCGCTGTAAGCGTGGACATCACGCGAGTTCCCTCCCCGCCGTGCCCCGAGCGCACCGGCGGGCGCCCGACCGAGCCGGTACCCACGGCCATGGGACTCACCGCCCCACTCCCCCCATCGCCCCCGGGTACCGGCTCACCACCCCGCCCCTCCCCCACCCCGCAAGCGGCGGCGCGGGGCGGCATGGAGCGTCCGGGCCGAGCGACACCACCCACAGCTCGCCAACAATCGGACGACACCGCCCCACCGCGAACGCCGGGGGCGGACGCCGTGCGGCGTGTGGGGACGTGCGGGGTGTGGCGCGGTGGTGAGCGGGTGGGTTGTCCGGTTGGGGCCGCGGTGTGGCGGGATCTGGCCGCGATGACGTCACCAGGGCCGGGACGGCGTTCGCGGGGCCCGCGTGACGGGCGGGGAGGTGAGAGGGCGCACATGTGCTTGCAAGACGGGGCCGGTGTGTGTCCACTGGGAGAGTCAGGATCTCGACACGCGGGCCTTCCACGGCGGAGGACGCGGGAAGCGGAACTCCGGTGACCGAGACGATCTCGCCCCGCTGGGACGCGTTCTGGGACGCCCTGGACGGCGACCAGCGCGAGGCGCTGCGCGGGCTGGCCAGGCCCAGGGTGTACCCGGCCAAGAACCCGCTGTGCTACCAGGGGGACGAGTCCGACCACATCATCATCATCGAGGACGGCTGGGCGAAGGTGACCTCGGCGACGCTGGACGGCCACGACGTGGTGCTGGCGGTGCGCGGTCCCGGTGATTTGGTGTGCGAGAGCGCGGCGCTGGGCAGCCGGCTGCGGTCGGCGACGGTGACGGCGCTGAGCCCGGTGAGGGCGCTGGTGGTCCCGGCGGCCCGGTTCACCGGGTTCCTCGACGCGCACGCGGGGGTGTGGCGGCTGGTCAGCGGCACGTTCGTGCGGCGCCTCGACGACGCCGACCAGCGGTTGCAGGCGCATGTGACGGCCAAGGGCGCGCAGCGGCTGGCGCTGCTGCTGGTGGCGCTGGCCGAGCTGTCGGCGCGGCACCGCCCGGCGGCGCCGGACGGCAGCATCGACATCGCGCCGCCGCTGTCGCAGGAGGAGCTGGGCAGCTGGATGGACGCCTCGCGCGAGACGGTCGCGCGGGCGCTGGGGAGCCTGCGCTCGCGCGGGCTGGTCAGCACGGGCTGGCGGAAGATCACGGTGGTGGACCTGGAGGGCCTGCGCGCCTACTCCGCCGAACCCGAGGACTACTGACCTTTACCGGGCGATTGGCGGCGCGTTTCCCGGGTGCGCCTACGGTGGGAGGGTGCCGCGCCTTCCCACGCGACTGCGTACCGACGACGCCGAGGCCCGCTCGGGGCTCGACCGCGTCCGGGCGGAGTTCTCCGTGCCCGCCGCGTTCCCCGCCGAGGCCGCCGAGGAGGCCGCCGCGGCGCGGCCCGACCTGGACGGCGTCCCCGACCTGCGGGACGTGGAGTTCTTCACGATCGACCCGCCGGACTCGATGGACCTGGACCAGGCGATGTTCCTGGAGCGCACGCCGCCGGGGTACCGGGTCCGGTACGCGATCGCGGACGTGGCGCGGTTCGTGCGGCCGGGCGGCGCGCTGGACGCCGAGTCGCGGGCCCGGGGCGTCACCCTCTACCTGCCGGACGCCAAGGCGCCGCTGCATCCGCCGGAGCTGTCGGAGGGCGCGGCGAGCCTGCTGCCGGGGCGGGATCGTCCCGCGGTGGTGTGGACGATCGACGTCGACGAGGCGGGCGGCATCACCGCCGTGGACGTGCGGCGCGCGCTGGTGCGCAGCCGCGACCGCCTCGACTACGCGGGCGCCCGCGAGGACGACCCGCGGATCGCGCCGCTGGGCGAGCTGGGCCGGGTGCTGCTGGACGCCGAGGCGGCGCGCGGCGGGGTGAGCCTGCCGCTGCCCGAGCAGGAGGTGGTGCGCGGCCCGGACGGCTGGACGCTGGAGTTCCGCGGCGGGCTGCCCGCCGAGTCGTGGAACGCGCAGATCTCGCTGCTGACCGGCCGCGCGGCGGCCCGGATGATGCTGGACGGCGGGGTCGGCCTGCTGCGCACCATGCCGCCCGCCCCGGCCGAGTCCGTGGCGGCGCTGCGGCGGGCGGCGACGGCGCTGGGGATCGACTGGCCCGAGGGCCGCCGCTACGGGGAGGTCGTGCGGTCGCTGGACCCGGCCCGGTCGCGGCACGCGGCGTTCCTGCGGGAGGCGGCGGGGCTGATGCGCGGCGCGGGCTACACCGCGTTCGACGGCGCGGTGCCCGAGGTGGCCGAGCACGCCGCGGTCGCGGCGCCCTACGCGCACGTGACGGCGCCGATCCGGCGGCTGGCCGACCGGTACGCCACCGAGGTGTGCCTGGCGCTGGCCGCGGACGGCGCGGCGCCGTCGTGGGCGCGGGAGGCGCTGCCGGGCCTGCCGGAGATCATGGAGCGGGCGCTGCGGCGCGGCGGCGACGTCGAACGGGCGTGCGTGGACCTGGTGGAGGCGCTGGTGCTGCGCGACCGCGTCGGTGAGACGTTCGAGGCGATGGTGGTGGACGTGGCGGGCGACGGGTCGGGCGGCCGCGTCCAGCTGAAGGACCCGGCGGTGCTGGCGCGGTGCGCGGGGCCGCTGCCGCTGGGCGAGCCGGTGACGGTGCGGCTGGAGGAGGCCGACCCGGCGCGGCGCCGGGTCCGTTTCGCGCTGCGGGGCTGATCAATTCGGGTGCGTGCCGTCGCGCCGGTCCAGTACGGTTCCGGTGTCCGATCGGGGAGGAAACGTGCCGAAGCTCAACCAGATCATCGCCGTGGAGAAGGGCGTCAAGAGCAAGTCGCTCCGCGAGCTGACCGACGCCCACCAGACCGTGCAGAAGCAGCCCCTGCTGTCGGGCATCTCCCGGACGTACCAGCCCAAGGACGAGGAGGGCGAGCAGCTTCCCCCGGAGTCCACGCGCGTCCAGGTCAAGGCCGAGGAGGTGCTGCGCGACACCGCGGCGACCCTGACCCGGCTGTTCGACGTGACCGCGACCAAGGACTGGACCAACTGCGTGGCCCGCGCCGACGTCACCGTCGACGGCCGTGTCCTGCTGCGCGACGTGCCGGTCACCTACCTGCTGTTCCTGGAGAAGCAGCTGGTCGACGTGCACACCTTCGTCAAGAAGCTGCCGGTGCTGGACGGCGCCGAGGGCTGGACGTTCGACGGGTCGACCGACGCGTGGAAGACCGAGCCGGTCCGCACCGTCAAGACCAAGAAGCTGCCGTTCAACCATGTCAAGGCCGAGGCGACCGAGAAGCACCCGGCGCAGGTCGAGGTGTTCTACGAGGACGTCGCCGTCGGCTACTGGACGACGGTGAAGTTCTCCGGCGCCCTGCCGGCGCGGCGCGTCAACGAGCTGCTGGAGCGGGTGGAGAAGCTGCAGCAGGCGGTGAAGTTCGCCCGGGAGGAGGCCAACGGCACCGAGGTCGACGAGCGCGAGGTGGGCCAGGTGGTCTTCGACTACCTGCTCGGCTAAAGTCACAGACTCCCCCGTTGGAGCACGGGGGCGCGCCCAGAAGGCGCAGAGACTGAAACTGAAGGGTCAGCCTGAATCACGCGGTGACCAGTGGGGGTTCGAATCCTCCTCCCGGCATTCCGGGCCGGGGTAGCCCAAGGAGGAAGAGGCAGCCGTGACGAATCTCAGACTCTCGCTCCAGCTTCAGCACCGCGGCCGATCGCCGGATCGACCGGCCGTGGACGTCCGTCGCCGGGATGCCGGTTCGAGTCCGGTCCGGGGCCCCTCCTGCCCTGGTAGCTCAATGGCAGAGCACGGCGACCTCATGACTGATCCGCGGCCTTAAACGTGCCGGCGTGTGCATGACGGCAGCACCCAGAAGGGGCCCGGGGGTTGGGCAAAAACCCCCGGGTCTCCCCTTTTGTGGTCAGGCGACGGAGTTGTAGGCGACGACGCCGCGGCGCAGCGCGTCCATGGCGCGGCGCGCGGTCTTGCGGATGTGGCTGTTGGGCGGGGCGGCGTCGGCGACCTGGCCGAGCAGGTCCAGCAGCTGTTTGACGGCGCGGACGAAGTCGCCCGCGGTCATGTCGGCCTCCATCAGCACCGAGTCCAGCTCGTGGCCCTTGGCCCACCGGTACGCCGTCCATGCGAACCCCAGATCGGGTTCGCGCAGGAACGACACGCGGTTGTCCTTCTCGATGCCGTCCAGCTCGCCCCACAGCCGCACCATCGCGGCCAGGGCGTCCTGCGCGGCGCCGTGCGGGGTCTTGGGCGGCGCGGCGTCGTCGGGCTGCCGCGACTCGTACACCAGCGCCGACACGCACGCGGCGAGCTCGGCGTGGTCGAGCCGTTCCCAGATCCCGGCGCGCAGGCTCTCGGCGGTGAGCAGGTCCAGCTCGTTGTAGATGCGGCCCAGGCGGCGGCCCTCGTCGGTGACCGCGTCGCCGTCCAGGTAGCCGAGCTGTTCCAGGACGGCGCAGACCCGGTCGAAGGTGCGGGCGATGACCTGGGAGCGGCCCTCGACGCGGCGCCGCAGCTGCTCGGTCTCGCGTTCGAGGCGGAAGTACCGTTCGGCCCAGCGGGCGTGGTTCTCGCGGTCGTCGCAGCCGTGCACGGGGTGCGAGCGCAGCTCGGCGCGCAGCCGTGCGATCTCGGTGTCGTCGGTGGCGGGCGCGTCGCCGCGGCCGCGTCGCCGTTCCCGCGCGTCGTCGGGGATCTTGTTGCGGAGGGTGGAGGCCAGGTCGCGGCGGGCCTGCGGGTTGCGGGGGCTGAACGACTTGGGGACGCGGACCCGCTCGATCGGCTCGACGGCGCGGGGGAAGTCCTGGATCGACAGCCGCTGCACCGATCCGGCGATCGTCAGGACCAGCGGCGCGGGCCCGTCGGAGCGGCGGCCGATGCCGGGGTCGAGGACGACGGCGATGCCGGAGCGGCGTCCGGACGGCACCAGAATGACGTCGCCGGGCCGCAGGTGCTCCAGGGACCGGGCGGCCTCGGCGCGGCGCGCGGAGGACCGTTCGCGGGCCAGTTCGGCCTCGCGGTCCGACAGCTCGCGGCGCAGCGCGGCGTACTCCATGAAGTCGCCCAGGTGGCATTCGGCGGACGCGGCGTACCCGGCCAGGGCCTCCTCGTTCTTGTGGACCTGGCGGGCCAGGCCGACGACGGCGCGGTCGGCCTGGAACTGGGCGAACGACTCCTCCAGCAGCGTCCGGGCCCGTTCGATGCCGACGGCGCCGACGAGGTTGACGGCCATGTTGTACGACGGCCGGAAGCTGGAGTTCAGCGGGTAGGTGCGGGTTCCGGCGAGCCCGGCGACCGAGGCGGGGTCGACGTTGGGGCTCCACACGACGACGGCGTGGCCCTCGACGTCGATGCCGCGGCGTCCGGCGCGTCCGGTCAGCTGGGTGTACTCGCCGGGGGTGAGGTCGACGTGGGCCTCGCCGTTCCACTTGTCGAGCTTCTCGATCACCACGGTGCGGGCGGGCATGTTGATGCCGAGCGCGAGGGTCTCGGTGGCGAACACGGCCTTGATCAGCCCGCGGGTGAACAGCTCCTCGACGATCTCCTTGAAGGTGGGGAGCATCCCGGCGTGGTGGGCGGCGATGCCGCGTTCGAGCCCGGCGGCGAACTCGCGGTAGCCCAGGACGCGCAGGTCGTCGGGCGGGATGTCGGAGGTGCGCAGGTCGACGTGGGCGCGGATCTCCTCGGTCTCCTCCTTGGAGGTCAGCCGCAGCCCGGCGTTGAGGCACTGCAGGACGGCCGCGTCGCATCCGGCGCGGCTGAAGATGAAGGTGATGGCGGGCAGCAGCCCGGCGCGGTCGAGGCGGTCGACGACGTCGGAGCGGATGGGCGGGCGGAATCGCTGGGGGCGGGCCTCGCGGCGGCGTCCGGTGCGTCGCCCCTGGTTGATCTTGGCGCGGCGGACCTCGTCGACGGCCATCCGGGCGAGCTGGGGGTTGACCTTGGCCTGCCGGTTGGCGCCCTTGCCGACCTCGACGAACAGGTCGTAGAGGCGGCCGCCGACGAGCATGTGCTGGAACAGCGGGACGGGCCGGTGCTCGTCGACGATGACGGCGGTGTCGCCGCGGACGGCCTGGAGCCATTCGCCGAACTCCTCGGCGTTGCTGACGGTGGCCGACAGCGCCACGATCCGCACCGACTCGGGAACGTGGATGATCACCTCTTCCCAGACGGCGCCGCGGAACCGGTCGGCCAGGTAGTGGACCTCGTCCATGACCACGAATGCCAGGCCCGCCAGGGTCTGCGACCCGGCGTAGAGCATGTTGCGCAGGACCTCGGTGGTCATGACGACGATGGGGGCCTCGCCGTTGACGCTGTTGTCGCCGGTGAGCAGCCCGACCTTCTCGGCGCCGTAGCGGCGGACCAGGTCGGCGTACTTCTGGTTCGACAGCGCCTTGATCGGGGTGGTGTAGAAGCATTTGCCGCCGCCGACCAGGGCGAGGTGGACGGCGAACTCCCCCACCACGGTCTTGCCGGACCCGGTGGGCGCGGCGACCAGGACGCCGCTTCCGGCCTCCAGCGCCCGGCACGCCTCGAGCTGGAACCGGTCCAGGCCGAAGTCGTAGAGGGTCTGGAAGTCCAGCAGCGCGGGCCCGTTGCCGTCGGTGCGCCTGCGGTAGGCGGCGTAGCGCTCCGACGGGGATCCGGTGGCCGACTGCGTGTCGGGGGTGGTCATGGTTCGAGCCTACGGTTTCGACAGGCCCGATACCCAATTCGGACCGGCGTGGCCTCGGTCCCTTCGCTTCCGGCCGAACCCCGCCGCCCCCACGTCCCGCCCACGTCACAGCGTCCGGGACGAGCCCTGCCGGGCCCACCTCCGAGGGACGAGACGAGCCCGGGAGGAGCGGGGAGCGAGCCTGGCGGACCCCCACGCCCTGGGCGAGGCGAGCCGTGGGCGGTGCGCGCCCCGGGAGGGGCGGGGGGAGCCCCGCGGGGCCCGCGGCCCGCGTCCCGAGGGCATGGCGGGTGGGGTCAGGTGCGGCGTTTTTCCTTGCCGAGGTCGGTGTCAGCGGCGGCGGGCGCGCGCTCGGCGTCGTCGTCCTCGTCGAGGTCGTCGTGCTCGTCGAGTTCGAGGGGGGCGGCCTCGTCGTCGGACAGTTCCGCGTCGGGGTCGGGGCGGCGGCCCTTGCGGCGGTCGTTGAGGAAGGCCAGGAACGCGGCGATCTCGTACAGCAGGACGGTCGGCAGGGCCAGGACCAGCATGGTGATGGGGTCGCCGCTGGGGGTGGCGATGGCGGAGAAGATGAAGATCCCGAAGATCGCGAGCCGCTGGGTCTTGCGGATGCGGTGGGAGGTCAGCACCCCGGCCAGGTTCAGCATCAGGACGAACAGCGGCAGCTCGAAGGTGACGCCGAAGACCAGCAGCATCGCCAGGACGTAGCTGAGGTACTGGTCGACCTTCACCAGGGCGGTGACGCCGTCGATGGAGAAGCCGCCGAGGAACAGCTCCAGGCCCTTGTCGACGAACAGGTAGGCCAGGCCGGCGCCGACCAGGAACAGCGGGACGGCGGCGGCCAGGAACGCGTACGTCCAGCGCCGCTCGCGCTTGTAGAGGCCGGGCGCCACGAACGCCCAGATCTGGTAGAGCCAGACCGGCGAGGAGATCACGATGCCGACGATCATGGCGATCTTCAGGCGGACGAAGAACTGGCTGAAGATGCCGTCCACCACGAGGGTGCACTTGTTGTTCAGTTCCCGGGCCTGCGGGATCTGGCAGTAGGGCTCTTTGAGCAGCTCCCAGATCGGCTGGAAGAACACATAGCCCAGCACCATGCCGACGAGCAGGGCCAGGACGGCCTTGACCAGCCGGTTGCGCAGCTCACGGAGGTGGTCCATGAGCGGCATGCGGCCCTCGGGGTTGACCGTCTGGGGGCTCATCAGCTTCATTGTCGGGACTCGTGTCGTGGGGGTCGGTGCCGCCGATCGGGGTGGGGGACGCCTCAGGAGGTCTTGCGGGCCTGGTCGCGGTCGAGCGGCACGCCCTGGATCGGCTCACCCGACGGCAGGGTCCGCTGCGGCTGGACGTAGGGGGCCTGCCCTCCGGCGGCCTCACGTTCGAGCCTGGCGGCCTCCTCGCGCAGCTGCGCGGCCTTGTCGCGCGCCGACTGCGACTCGGAGGACTCGGTCTGCTCAGGCGTTTCGTCGTCGTCGCGCAGGCCCTTGGTCTCGGCCTTCAGGATGCGCGCCGACTTGCCCAGCGATCGGGCCAGCTGAGGCAGTTTCGTCGAGCCGAACAGCAGCAGAACGACGGCCAGGACGAGCAGGATCTCGCCGGTGCCAAATTGACCCATGACAATCCTCTTCAGCAGGAGCAGTTAGGACGATCGTACGCCGTCTCCGCGGTCTTGTGGCGTGCGAGCCTCGTGGATGATCTCCAGTTCATCACGCAGCGCCGACTGTTTGGGCTCCAGCCGCCGCCGGGCCCGGTCGAGTTCACGGCCGAAACGGCGAACGCCCAGGTAGACCTTGAACGCGCACGCGGCCAGCACGGCCAGGCCCGCGAAGCCCAGCCCAACCGCCACCGGAACCCAAGTCACCCCCGTCACGGTAGCCGATTCTCAGACGGTCGCGTACTGCGCCAGGGCCCGTTCGGCGTCACCGCGGATCTGCCCGGCCAGCGCCGCGGGCTCCACCACGCGGCCCTGGTCGCCGAGCCGCAGCGCCAGCCCCCGCACCCACCTGGTGTCGGGCGTGCCCAGCACCACCCGCAGCCGCCCCTCGCCGAGTTCCTCGACGCTCTCGCACGGGTAGTAGTCGGCGACCCAGCGGCCCTGCGGCGACAACTCCAGCGTGACGCGGACGTCGCCGGGCGAGGGCCGGAACAGGCCCGCGTCGACGTCGATCGGCTCGGCCTCGTCGGGGACCTGCGCGCCGACGTCCAGCACCCGCAGGTCGGTGACGCGGTCGAGGCGGAACAGCCGCACCGCCTCCGCGCGGCGGCACCACCCCTCCAGGTAGGTGTTGCCCTCCACCACCAGCAGCCGCATCGGGTCGACGTCGCGCTCGGTGTTCTCGTCGCGGGCGGGCACGTAGTAGGTCAGGTGGACGCGGCGGCGCCGCCCGATCGCCTCGCGCAGGCGTCCCAGGGTGTCGCCGCGGGCCTCGTCGACCTCGACGGTGACCTTGCTGCTGGCCTCGGCGGCGGCGCCCGCGGCGCCCTCCAGCTTGGCGATCACGCGGCTGAGCGCGTCGCGGTCCTGCAGATCGGGGACGCCCGCCAGCATCCGCAGCGCCACCAGCAGCGCGGCGGCCTCGTCGACCTTGAGCCGCAGCGGCCGCGCGATCGACTCGGCCTCGGTCACGATGATCTCGCCGCCCTCGTAGGACAGGTCGATCGGGCAGTACGGGTCGGGCGCGCGCAGCTCCACGCACCACAGCAGGTTCAGGTCGTCGATCAGCTGCTTCTCGGTCACCCCGAACGCGGCGGCGGCCTGGTCGAGCGCCACCGAGTCGCGGCTCACCACATACGGGACCAGGGCCAGCAGCCGCGCCAGCCGTCCCGTGGACGTCGTCGACGCCGCCTTGCCGCTCATCGCTCTCCTCCGTGCGCGGCGGGCTCGCCACCGGGGTCACCGGCCGCCAGGACCGACTTCAGCTGCTGGATGACCGCCTCGCGCAGGTCGGGCGGGTCGATGACGATCACGTCGTCGGCGAACCGCGCCAGGTAGGGCGCGAACCGGTCGACGTCGCGGAAGGTCAGCGTGGCCTCGTCCCACACGCCGCCGCCGGCGGGACGCACGTCGGCCGCCCACCGCCGCAGGCCCTGCGCGGCGCCCGACCGCAGCCGGACCGCCGCCGGGCGGGGCTCGGCGGGCGGCTCGCCCCAGTCGAACGCGATGCGCCGCACGTCCACGCCGTCGGGCACGGTCACTCCCCCGGGCGGGCCGACGGGCTTCACCTCGCCGGCGATGCGGCTCAGCCGGAACACCCGCGTCTCACCGCGGTCGCGGTCGTGGCCCACGACGTACCAGCGGCCCCGGCGGCTCACCACGCCCCACGGCTCCAGGTGCCGCTGCGACGCCGACGTCCGGCCGATGGCCTGGTAGGCGAACGTCACGGCGCGGCCGTCGCGGACCGCCTCCCACAGACGGGGGAACGACGGGTCGCCCGGGTCGAGGCGCGGCTCGATGCCCATCGCGGTGGCCGCGTCGCCGCCGCCGTCGGTCTCCACGCCCGCCGCGCGCAGCTTCAGCAGCGCGCCCGAGGCGGCGTCGGCCATGCTGGCGTGCTGCCACACCCGCGCCGCCAGGCCGAGCACCGCGGCCTCGTCGGAGGTCAGGTGGATGTCGGGCAGCTCGTAGGCCTGCGGGGGGATGCGGTAGCCGATCTCCTCACCGCCGCCGCCGTCCAGGTCGCTGCCGACCTCCAGCGGCACGCCGAGCTCGCGCAGCTCCTCCTTGTCGCGCTCGAACATCCGCTTGAACGCCTCGCCCGACTCGGGGTACCCCGGGACCGCCCTGCGGATCTGCTCGGCCGTCAGGTAGCGCCTCGTGGCGAGCAGGCAGACCACCAGGTTGAGCAGACGCTCTGTCTTGCGCCGCGACACTTCGCCACCACCTCTCGCTCGGATCGCCGCCGTCGCCGCCGATCCCCTGCCAACTGACGATCAGGACGCTACCGTTTCCGATGTGATCAGATGGCGCAAAGGCACGGTTGAGGGCGTCCGCCGGGAGTGGCCAGGGGCGGTCGAGCTGGACGTCACGATCTCCGGCGACGGCCCGCGCCGCGCCCTGGCCTACCCCGCACTGGTGGGAAGGCCCGAACCGGGCGACACCGTCCTGCTCAACACTACGGCCTTGGCGATGGGCCTGGGCACCGGCGGATACGCCATGGTCGTCGCCGTCCCCGACCGCCTCCCGCCCGACCCGCAGGGCCCCGGCCACCTGGTCAAGGCCCGCTACACGCCGCTGCAGGCCACCGTCCTGGGCGCCGACGAGCAGGACTCCCCCCACCACGAGACCCTGCGCGAGGCCGACTCCCTCGGCGGCGCCCCCGTGATCGTCGCCGACCTGCACTCGGCGCTGCCGGCGATCCTGGCCGCGCTGCTGGCCGAGCGGCCCGGCGCCCGCGCCGTCTACGTCATGCCCGACGGCGGCGCCCTGCCCGCCTGGTTCTCCATGTCGATCGCCCGGCTGCGCGACGCGGGCGCGCTGGCCGCCACCGTCACCGCCGGGCAGGCGTTCGGCGGCGACCTGGAGGCCGTCACCGTCCACACCGCCCTGCTGGCGGCCCGGCTCGTCCTGTCCGCCGACGTGGTCATCGTGGCGCAGGGCCCCGGCAACCTCGGCACCGGCACCAGGTGGGGCTTCTCCGGGGTCACCGCGGGCGAGGCCGTCAACGCCGCCGCCGTCCTGTCGGGACGTCCCGTGGCGTCGCTGCGCGTCAGCGCGGGCGACAAGCGCGAGCGCCACCTGGGCGTCTCCCACCACAGCCTCACCGCCTACGGCCGCGTCGCCCTGGCCCGCGCCGACGTCCCCGTCCCCGAGCTCGGCGGCCCGTTCGGCGCCCGCGTCGCCGCCGAGGCCGCCGCGCTGGGCGAGCGGCACGACCTCGTCCCCGTCGCCGTCGAAGGGCTGCGCGACGTCCTGGCGGCCGCCGAGAGGGACTGGGGCGTCCGGCTGTCCACCATGGGCCGCCGCCTGGACGAGGACCTCCCCTACTTCCTCACCGCCGCCGCCGCGGGACGCCACACCGCCACGCTGTTGTAGCCGCCGGGGTCCCTGCGGGGAGTCAGCCGCGGGCGGCCTCGAGGTCGGCGGGGGTGAAGGTGTCGCGGAAGGTGAACGCCCGCGGCGTGGAGCCCTCGCGGCGCAGCGCGTCCAGGCGGTCCAGGGCCTCCTGGACGGTGGGAATGGTGCCCGCCGGGACCCACCACAGCACCTGGTACTGCCCCGCCGGGGACTCGAACCAGTCGCGGCGGCCGCGCATGACGTCCAGGTGGGCGCTGCGGTAGACGAAGTCCCACAGCGTCTGGCGGTTCTCCCACACCGAGAAGTTGACCAGCACCTTCTCGTCGCCCGTCGGCCGCAGGCCGGTGGCGTCGGCGTCGCCGTCACCAATGAGCCGCCACACGAAGCCGGGCGCCGCGTCGGCCAGCGCGTTGACCTCGTCGAGCATCGAGGTGAAGCCGTGCATCCGGGGGTCGTCGAGGGGGTACTTCATCGTGCCCACGTTGATCTGGGCGAGGTGGTGATCGCTCATGACGCCACCTCACCACGGGTCCGCTTCTAAGTCAATCCTCATTGTTTTTAGAAGGTTGGAGCACGACACAGCACCAGCCCGGCCTCGCGTCCATGCGCGCCGACAGCGCCGGCGACTCCTCCAGCAGGCCCTCCAGCAGCGCCAGGTTCATCCCGCACACCAGCGGCGGAAACTCCTCGGCCACCGCGTGGAACGGGCAGTTGCGCATGCGGACGGCACCGTCCACGGCGCGCGGCTCGTAGCCGCGTTCCGCCAGCAGCGCCGCGGCCTCGTCCAGATCGCGGCACGGCGCACTCGCCGCCCGCCCCCGGCGGCGCGCCAGTTCTTGGAGCCGCTCGTCCAACCCGGCCTCGTCGGCCGCCTCCGCCAGCAGCGCCGCCACCGTCCGGTAGTCACGGGGAGGAAGGGAGATCGCGTGCTCGGCCCCCGAACGCCGGTACAGCTTGGCCGGGCGTCCCGCCCCCGGGCCGCTGCGCCCCGTCAGGCGGCGGCTCACCGTGTCCAGCAGGCCCGCCTCGGCCAGCCGATCCAGATGAAACGCCGCCAGCGTCCGCTGAACCCCCGCCGCCTCGGCGGCCTCGTTCCGGCTGACCTCCCGGTCCTGCGCCACTACATACGCGTAGAGCCCCCGCCGCACCGGATCCTGCAGCACGGCGATCGCCTCGATGTTCTCCATCGCCCCATTCTAAGAACAACGACCACTGACTTAGAGCGGTTACGGGATCAGCACCTGCCCCAGACCGCGGACCTGGAGGCCCAGGGTCGCGGAGCTGAACGCGCGGGCTCCTTGGGTGGTCAGCCCGGCCGGTGTCCCGGGCAGCCAGGAGATCACGCCGTTGCCGTCTCCCCCACCGGCCGGAGCACCGATCGTCAGGTCGGCCGATCGGTCGCCGTTCAGATCGCGGAGGGCGAGGTGCAGGCCCGCGACGGGGCCGCCCTCGCCGAACCTCCCCTTGGCCGCGCCGACCCAAGGCATGCCGGGCGACGAGGCTGTCAGCCGCTGGAACCCCGCCGCGGCGGCGCCCGCACCGCTGATCCGCAGTTCGATACGGCCGCCGGGCGCCGCGCCGCCGTACGTCCCGTCGAGTTCACCGAAGGCGAGGTCGGCCCTGCCGTCGGCGTTCACATCGCCGACGGCGAACGCGGCCATGCGGGACGGCGGCGTCGCGGTGTCGAGGGTCCGCGGCGGAGCCAGGCCCGTCGGGGTACCGAGGTGGACCGCGAACCCGGGCTTTCGCTCCTCCAGCAGGGCGGGCCCGGCGATCAGGTCAGCCCTCCCGTCTCCGTTGACATCGCCCGCCTGCGTCCCGGCCCGGTCGAAGCGGGTCGTCCGGGCGCCCAGGCCGCCGGGGGTGCCCAACCGCAACCGGCCGTGGGTCGTGCCGTAGTCGTCCTCCGCCTCGAACACCGTCACCCTCAGCGCGAGGTCGCTGCGCCCATCGCCGGTGAAGTCGGCCGCGACCAGCTGAACCGCCGCCTCACCGCCCTTCGGGACCTCGATCCCCAACCTCGACGGCCTCGCGATGACCGAGGCCGCGCCGACGTCACCGAAGCTCCACAGCCTGGAGGCGTCGGTGGCGACCAGGTCCGTCCTCCCGTTGCCGTCGAAGTCGCCCAGCACCATGTCGTCCAACGCGACCGGAACCGGGGTCCGCAGCGCGACCGACCTGCCGCTCAGCCCTCCCGGCCCGCCGTACAGGACGCGGATCGGGGTGGTGGTCCTGCCCGTCTGCATCAACGCCAGATCGGCGTAGCCGTCCCTGTCGAAGTCACCGGGCCCGGCCCGATACCCGAACCAGCCGTTGCTCGGAACGGCACCGCGAATCCCGGGTGTGTCCCTGGTGATGACCGTGCGGGTGCGTGCGTCGGGCCCCCGGGGCGAGCCGTACACCACGGCCACCAGCCCCGGCCCACCCCGGTCCACCGCGTCACCGGCGGGCAGGACGAGGTCACCGCTGCCGTCGCCGTTGAAGTCGCCGGACAGCGCCGGCCTGCGCACCGGACGGGTCTGCGGCTTGAGCGGCACAGACGCGACGACCCCGCCCCTGGGCGCGACCGCCGCGGTGCCCCCGCGGACGGGCTTGGCGCGAGGAGCCGAGCCGTCCCCGGCCGTCAGCAAGGATCCGCCGAGCACCGTGACGAACACGGCGGCAGTCGCGGAGCGGAAATGTCGATTCATGTGCCCCTGACCCTAGAACGGCCCGCGAGGCGTCTGATCGTACGGCCGCGCGTGCCGGCCGGCTCAACGCTGTTTCTGTTCGGGGAGCGTGGCGGGTCAGTGGGCGCCGAGGATGTCGACGACGAAGACCAGGGTGTCGTCGCCCTTGATTCCGGCCTGCGGGAGGCCCTTGGCTCCGTAGCCGAAGGCGGGCGGGACGACCAGCAGCACGCGGCTGCCGACCTTCTGGCCCACCAGCGTCTGGTCCCAGCCCTTCATGACCTGGCCCGTGCCGATCGTCACGGCGCTCGGACGGCCCGACTTCCAGGAGGAGTCGAAGACCTTGCCGTCCCGCCAGAACAGGCCCTCGTACTGCAGCGCCAGCACCTGGTCCTTGCGCACGGGTGGGCCGTCGCCCTGCGTCAGGACGCGCAACGCCACCCGCTTGGGCGCCGCGACCTTCGGCACCGTCACCGGCGGCGGCTGCCCCGGGCCCGCCGGGCCGACCTTCGGCAGCGCCGGATCGTCCAGCGGCTGGTCCTTGCCGCGCGCCGCCGCCGTCTTCGGGTAGATCGCCCGGACGTCCAGGACGTACACCAGCGTGTCGTCCGCGCCGACCTGGTGCTGGGTGCTGCCCTTGGTGCCGTAGCCGTCCTTCGGAGGGATCCGCGCCACCACCCGGCCACCCGCCCGCGCGCCCTTCAGCGCCTTCTCCAGGCCCGGCACCAGCCGTCCCGTCGGGAACGCGCCCGGCTGGCCCGCCACGTAGCTGCTGGCCAGCAGCTTGTTACCGCCCTTGTTCCAGCGGAACCCGACATAGTCGGCGATCACCAGATCGCCCTTGCGGACCTGCTCGCCCTTGCCCTTGCCGAGCGTCTTGACCGCGAAGCCGTCCGCCGGGGCGTCCTTGGGGATCGACACGTCGGGACGGGCCCCGAACGCGCCCTTCACCGAGACGCCCACATCGTCCGACCCCGAACAGGCCGACAGCGACAACGGAGCGGCCAGCACGAGAGCCGTGGCGAGAGCGGTGGAACGACGGCGCATACGGGTCCTTCGGGGGCGATGGGGCGCGACTGCGCGCTCACATTACCGCCTGGTGACCCGCCGGTAACGACGAACACGCGGGACACGCCCATGACGGACCGTCATCGTGCCGTTCCGGACGGTCACCAGCTCACATACCGGCGATGAGCTTGTCGACACGCTCGTCCACCGAGCGGAACGGGTCCTTGCACAGCACCGTGCGCTGCGCCTGATCGTTCAGCTTCAGATGCACCCAGTCGACGGTGAAGTCGCGGCGCTTCTCCTGCGCCTTGCGGATGAACTCGCCGCGCAACCGCGCCCGGGTCGTCTGCGGCGGCACCGACTTGGCCTCGAAGATCTCCAAATCCTTCGCCACCCGCTCCACCGAACCCCGCTTCTCCAGCATGTAATACAGGCCGCGGTCACGGTGCACGTCGTGGTAGGTCAGGTCGAGCTGCGCCACGCGGGGCGAGGAGAGGGGAAGGTCGTACTTGCGGCGGTATCGCTCGATCAGCTGGTATTTGGTGACCCAGTCGATCTCGCGGGCGACCAGGTCGAGGTCGCCGGTCTCGACCGCTCGCAGGGTCCGCTCCCACAGGTCCAGGACGCGCATCGTCACCGCGTCGCCACCGCGACGGTCGACGAAGTCCTTGGCCTTGCCGAAGTACTCCTTCTGGATCTCCAGCGAACTGGCCTCACGGCCGTTGGCAAGACGCACCTTGCGACGACCCGTCATGTCATGACTGACCTCGCGGATCGCCCGGATCGGGTTCTCCAGCGTCAG
This sequence comes from Spirillospora sp. CA-294931, assembly GCF_050946795.1. Lineage (GTDB taxonomy): Bacteria > Actinomycetota > Actinomycetes > Streptosporangiales > Streptosporangiaceae > Spirillospora. The sequence goes on along the minus strand of NZ_CP192006.1, from coordinate 4,467,276 downwards.
ATCACGCATCACGACCCCGGCCTCGATCATCCGCAACACCAGATCGGTCGCCCCGACCTTCAACAGCATCGTCGTCTCACTCATGTTCGAGTCACCGACGATGACGTGAAGTCGGCGGAACCGCTCGGCGTCCGCGTGGGGCTCGTCGCGGGTGTTGATGATCGGACGCGAACGGGTGGTCGCCGAGGAGACGCCTTCCCAGATGTGCTCCGCGCGTTGCGACACGCAGTACACCGCCCCACGGGGCGTCTGCAGCACCTTGCCCGCACCACAGATGATCTGCCGCGTCACCAGGTACGGGATCAGCACGTCCGCGAGGCGGCCGAACTCTCCGTGCCGCCCCACCAGGTAGTTCTCGTGGCAGCCGTAGGAGTTGCCCGCCGAGTCGGTGTTGTTCTTGAACAGGTAGATGTCACCCGCGATGCCCTCCTCGCGCAGACGCCGCTCGGCGTCGACCAGGAGTCCTTCCAGGATCCGTTCGCCTGCTTTGTCGTGCGTCACCAAGTCGATGACACTGTCGCACTCGGGCGTGGCGTACTCGGGGTGGCTGCCCACATCCAGGTACAACCGCGCACCGTTGCGCAGGAAGACGTTGCTGCTACGACCCCACGACACCACACGACGAAACAGATAGCGCGCCACCTCATCGGGTGACAACCGCCGCTGCCCACGAAAGGTGCAGGTGACGCCGTACTCGTTCTCAAGCCCGAAGATGCGCCTGTCCACACCCTGACCCTATGCGTCCCGGACCCCACATGGCAGCCTCCGCCGCAGCCGGTTTCCGCGAGCCGCGCGAAAACGGGTTCGGATGTGAACACCGGACGGCGCCTTTACAATGTAGATCACCAGAGGGAAGCGGAAAGGCCCGCCGCGGGACGATCCCACGACGGGCCCAGAAACACGACAAAAGCTACGAATCCGACTCCGGCTCCGGAGTCGACCCCGCCTCCCCCAGCAACCCCTCGATCCGCGCCGTCGGCAACCGCCGGAACAAACGATGCTCCCGATTGCGATCCAGAATCGCCGCCTCCAACGACGACGCCTCCAGATGCCGATCCGCATCCTGCGCCTCCAGCGACTCCACCGCCGCCCGAAACGCCTCCACCTGCGTCATCCCGTCCCGATACCGGTCCTTCAGCGCCTGCGCCACCGCATCCGCCTGACCGCCCATCGCGACATACCCGTGCTCATCGGCCACCGACCCATCGAACGTCAGCCGATAAATCTGATCCGTCTCCGCCGAATCACCGACCTCCGCGACGACCAACTCCACCTCATATGGCTTGTTGGTCTCCGTGAAAATCGTCCCCAGCGACTGCGCGTACACATTCGCCAGACCACGAGCCGTCACATCCCGCCGGTCGTACTGGTACCCGTTCACATCGGCGTACCGCACACCACCCAGACGCAGATTCTCGAACTCGTTGTACTTCCCCACCGCCGCGAACGCGATCCGATCGTAAATCTCACTGATCTTGTGCAGCGCCCGCGACGGATTATCCGCCACGAAAAGGATCCCGTCGTCGTACTGAAGCACGACCACACTGCGGCCCCGCGCGATCCCCTTACGCGCGTAGTCCGCCTTGTCCTTCATCTGCTGTTCGGGCGACACATAGAACGGCATGGACACCGGTCAGCATCCCTTCTATCGCAGCGGAGCGGTCGGACCGCCCGGCGACTCGTAACGTCCATCGACAACAGCCTGCGCGAGCGCGCCGACCTCGTCCTCACCCAGCCGCCGGAACCCCTCCGACGTCACCGTCGCGACCACCGGGAAGATCCGCCGCGTCAGATCCGGACCACCCGTCGCCGAATCGTCGTCCGCCGCGTCATACAACGCCTGCACGCACACCAGCGCCGCGTCCTCGGCCGACAACCCGCCACGGAACAGCTTCTTCATAGCCCCCCGCGCGAACACCGACCCCGAACCGATCGAATGGAAATCCCGCTCCTCGTAACGGCCGCCCGCCGGATCGTAGGAGAAGATCCGCCCCCCGTCGGTCTCCTCGTCATAACCGGCGAACAACGGCACCACCGCCAGCCCCTGCATCGCCATCCCCAGGTTTCCCCGGACCATGGTCGCCAGCCGGTTCGCCTTGCCCTCCACCGACAGCGTGCGGCCCTCACGCTTCTCGTAATGCTCCAGCTCGACCTGGAACAGCCGCACCATCTCCATCCCGATCCCCGCGGTCCCCGCCACCGCGATCGCCGAGAACTCATCGGCCCGGAACACCTTCTCGATATCGCGCTGCGCGATCACATTCCCCGCGGTCGCCCGACGGTCCCCCGCCATCACCACACCGCCGGCGAAAGCCACCGCGACGATCGTCGTGCCATGCGGGATCTCATCACCCACCGGCGTCGCCGGAGGCGTCCGCCGACCAGGCAGCAACTCCGGCGAATACACCCCCAGAAACTCCGTGAACGAAGACGTATCAGGGCTCACGAACAACCCCGGCAGACGTCCGGCGTACGAATCGTGGGACGCCACGCGACTCCTTCCCTCCACCCGACACCGGCAAGCCCACCGGCGCTGACGACTAAGACCCTACTGTTCCACCAGCCCCCACCGCATGCCCGCAATCCCCACCACGATCCGCCCACGGCGAACCCACCCGCCCACCAGCCACCCCGCCCCGTCCACGCCGATGAACACCACGGTGCGCGGGCGACCATGTGACCCACCGTGAACGCCTACCGCGGGGCGTTTCGGGAACTGGTGCCGGTGTGTCAGGGCCCCGGCGTGCCGACGACGCGTCAATCGCTGCGACACCGCCGCCCTGGCACGCGTCCCGGGGACGAGACGACTACCATGACCCCGTGGCATGGGGACCTCCCGGGCAGCCAAGCCCCCTCGGACAGCCGACCTGGCCCGGAAACGCGCCCCAACCCCACTGGCAACCCCCACCCCCGGCCGACGACCCACCCGACGGCGACCCCTTCACCCGCGCCGAACACCAGACCCGCGCCGCCGTCACCAGCCCCTGGTGGGCCACTGCCACACCCGAGCAGCGTCGTCAAACTCTCCTCCCTTACCTGCTCACCCTTCCCGACCACAGCTGGTGGCTCCACGCCGCATGGACCCGCTGGTACCGCTGGCACCCCGCCGACAGCCGCTGGTTCCCGACGCCGCCGCCACGCGACCCCACCATCCGCGACACCGCACAACCCGGCACCACACCACCCGCGATCCCCGCCGAACTCCTCCCGACCGGGCCTGACTACACGCAGGAGCACCACCCGCCCCTCGCGGTCGTGGGAACTCCCTTGACGGGCGCGCTCCTGTACCGGCTCCGATCCGTCATCTCCGAAGCCGCCCAGGCACCACTCACCGACTACCCCCTCACCAGCTGGACGCATTTCCTCCACGGGACGCCCAGCACCATCGCCGCCACCTGGCACACCATGCTCTGGTGCGCGGACGTCCCGACGTTCGACCCCGCGCTGGAGACCCTTGACCTCTGGCAGCCCCACCTCGCCCCCACCGGCGCCGCAGAGGGGCCCCTGCACTGGCACACGGCACCGCCACTGCACACACTGATCGGCCTCTACGCCGACCGCCTCCGCGCCGCCCGACCCGACACCGCCAACCAGATCATCCGCTGCATGGTCATGACCGCCCAGGCCCTCCGCGGCGACCCGCGTTTCCGCCTGCGCGCCTCAGCACTGCTGTCCATGATCGAACCGATCCAGGCCAACCCCGCGATCGACCACCCGGCACTCCCCTACGGCGACCAGGCCCTCGAACACCAATGGCGCGAGCGCTGCCCCGCCCCGCTCCACCCCACGCTTTTCGCCGACACCGCACCCGGGGAGCATCTCCAGCTCGCCTTCTACGACCTCATCGCCGCCGCCGCGTCCTTGAGCGATGATGTCGAACCTCGTCACGTCGCGACCGCGCTGCTCGCCGGGGACCTCAGCCATCACCGCCCCGATCTGGTCGTCCCCATCGGGCAATGGCTCGATCCGGAGCTCCGAGCGCTGCTCCATGAGGTCCTGGACGGAGCCGAGCATCCGCTTCGGGCTCTCTGGACGGCTTTTCCGAAGACGGTCGAGGCGACCGTTGCGGTGTTGAGTGCCACCGCTGCCGTTGGCCACGCCTGGACGCGTCTCACCGGTACATGTGTCCCGGGCGACGGCTTCCCCATGCCCGGCGCCTACGCCACTCACCTGCACAAGCTAAAGGCGCGGAAGCCCGAACCCACCACAAGGGAAGATCCGGCTCCCGCGCCCGAAGCCCAGAGCTGAGGCCCCCGCCCTAACGCGCCTCCAGGAACGAGCCGTCCAGGAGCGACGCCAGCCACGCCAGATCCTCCCGGCGCAACTCACAGTCCAGCGCGTCCTTGCGATGCCGTCCGTCCGCCTCCCTGATCGCCTCCCAGCCGCCCTCCGGGACCGCTTGCGGGTCCACGTCGGGATAGGTGAAGGAGAGGCGCGTTCCGCCGTTGGCGGTCTCTACCTCCTGGACGAGGTCACCCATGACGTAGTCGGCGGCTCGGCGCAGGGCCACCGGGTCGTCGCCCAGCTGCCCCATGCCCGTATTGCAGCCGAGGCAGAGGATCCCGCGCACCGCGCCCGTCTTGTGGTCGTGGTCGATGTGCTTTCCGGGTACGTCGGCGCATATAGCGCAGTGGCCCCTTTGGAGGCGAAGAAGCACTGCGGCCTCCTGCGCACCGATCCCATATTTCCCGACCAGGTGATAGTGCCGCGCCGACTGGCGAGCCTTAAGGGGCTTACGCCTCCCGCCCATAGCGCGCTTGCGGGCCAGGCCATCGATGACCAGGGCGCCGTACTCCAGCGCCATCATGCGCGCATGGGAACCTGTGAGTTCCACGTAGTCGGCCGCCTCGCGCAGGCGCCATGGGTCGTCCTCGAACTGACCGAGGGCACCGTTGCATTTGAAGCAGAGATGATGACGGACCAGGCCCGTCAGATGGTTGTGGTCCACGTGCTTCGCGGGCGAACTGAGGCAGATCACGCAGACGCCGCCCTGGCGGGCGCGCATCTGGTCCACCTGGGCTTGGTCGAGCCCGTAGCGTAGCTTCAAGAGGTAGCTACGCTCACTGCCGTGGTTCCGACGCTTGTTCTCTGCCATGACCTTGTTGTGGCAAGGCTTGCAGTATGAGGTCAGACCGTTGCTTGCGGCGCGGTTGCGACCGAAGGCGTCCAGAGGTTGGGTCTTTTTGCACTGGGGGCAGTACTTCATCCCTCCGGGGACCGCAGAGTACCTGCGGTAGGGGCGTGTCTTCTTTCCTTGCTTGGCCTGTCTCTCTCTGTACGACTTGGAGTTTCGTAGACCGAAGCACTCCCTGCAGTAGAGCGACAGGCCGTCCGGCGACTTTGCTCGCTTCCAGAACTCGGCCGCGTCTTTGACTTGGCCGCAGTCCCGACACTTCTTGGACGTCATGAAGCCGACGCTACTGCCCCCACCCACCCGGCCACAGCCATTTCTTAAGCGAAAGTCAAGAAATGGCTAGCCTCGTTTTGGACATGTCGGAAATTCCCGATTACTCCCCGCCCTTCTGGACGTACGAGCGGACGAATTCCTCGGCGTTTTCTTCGAGGACTTCGTCAATTTCGTCCAGAATTGCATCGACATCGTCCGTGAGCTTTTCTTGGCGCTCTTGGACGTCCTCGGTGGTCTCGGCCTGGGTCTCCTCGACCTCCTCGGTCTGCCGGGTGGTCTGCTTCTGCCCGCCGTTGTCCTTCGTGGCCATCCCGTATACCTCCCACTACTGCCGGTACCCCCAGCCTATATCCGATCTTGGGCGATGAGCAGAACCGTGTAGGGGCGTTCCACCACCACCACAGCACCGGCAGGGGCCTGTTGGGGTTATCGCCGGTCCGAGAATCACTGAAACGGGCAAACCGGTCACGAAAATGCGGCAGCCCCTTCAACCCCTTGTGGGCCGGGAACGGGGGGGTATGTGGGGTGGGGTGGGGTGGTATGTGGGGTGGGTCAACCGGGTGGTATGTGGGGTGGGTCACAGGTTTACGGGGCGTGGCGAAGCCCCCATTGGCATTGCCAATGGGGGCTTCGGAAGGCGCTCAGTTGCCCGTGAGGGTGGCGACCAGGTCGGCGGCGGTCCTGCAGCGGTCGAGGAGGGCTCCGACGTGCTGTTTGGTGCCTCGGAGCGGCTCGAGGGTGGGGACGCGCTGGAGGGATTCGCGGCCGGGGACGTCGAAGATGACCGAGTCCCAGGAGGCGGCGGCGACGGAGTCGGCGTACTGGCGCAGGCAGCGGCCGCGGAAGTAGGCCCGCGTGTCTTCTGGGGGGTTCTCGATGGCGCTGTGGACCTGGTCTTCGGTGATGACTCGGTCGATGCGCCCGCGGGCGACGAGGCGGTTGTACAGGCCCTTGTCGGGGCGGATGTCGGTGTACTGCAGGTCGACGAGTTGCAGGCGCGGGTGTGACCAGTCGAGGCCGTCGCGGTCGCGGTAGCCCTGCAGGAGGGAGAGTTTGGCGACCCAGTCGAGTTCGCGGGAGAGCTGCATGGGGTCGTCGCCGAGGCGGTGCAGGACCGATTCCCAGCGGTCGAGGACGTCCTTGGTCATCTCGTCGACGTCGGCGCCGTAGCGGTCTTCGACGTATTTGCGTGACTGCTCGAGGTATTCCATCTGGAGCTGGACGGCGGTCATCTTGCGTCCGTCGCGGAGGGTGAGCAGGTGTTTGCAGGTGGGGTCGTGGGAGACGGCGCGGAGGGCGGCGACGGGCATGTCGACGGAGAGGTCGTGGGTGAGGAAGCCGTCTTCGATCATGGCGAGGACGAGGGCGGTGGTGCCGAGTTTGAGGTAGGTGGAGGTCTCGGCCATGTTGGCGTCGCCGATGATGACGTGGAGGCGGCGGTATTTCTCGGGGTCGGCGTGGGGTTCGTCGCGGGTGTTGATGATGGGGCGTTTGAGGGTGGTTTCGAGGCCGACTTCGACTTCGAAGAAGTCGGCGCGCTGGCTGATCTGGAAGCCGTCGCCGCGTCCGTCGACGCCGATGCCGACGCGGCCGGCGCCGCAGACGACCTGGCGGGAGACGAAGAAGGGGGTGAGGTGGCGGACGACGTCGGCGAACGGCGTCTCGCGTTTCATGAGGTAGTTCTCGTGGCAGCCGTAGGAGGCGCCTTTGTTGTCGGTGTTGTTCTTGTAGAGCTGGATGGGGTGGGTGCCGGGGACGAGGGCGGCGCGGGCGGCGGCGTCGGCCATGACGCGTTCTCCGGCTTTGTCCCAGGTGACGGCGTCGCGGGGGTTGGTGCATTCGGGGGCGGAGTATTCGGGGTGGGCGTGGTCGACGTAGAGGCGTGCGCCGTTGGTGAGGATGACGTTGGCGAGGCCGAGGTCTTCGTCGGTGAGCTGGGTGGGGTCGGCGACTTCGCGTGCGAGGTCGAAGCCTCGTGCGTCGCGGAGGGGGTTTTCTTCTTCGAAGTCCCAGCGGGCGCGCCTGGCTCGTGCCGCCGATGCCGCGAGGTAAGCGTTGACGACCTGTGAGGAGGTCACCATCGCGTTGGCCCCTGGTTGGCCGGGTACGGAGATGCCGTACTCGGTTTCGATGCCCATGACCCGCCGAACGCTCATATTGTCGAGCCTATCGGGGCGGAGGGGGTGGAGCCATGGGGCTCCTGGTCGTGGGCTCGGGGTGTCGGTTCGGGGGCTGTTGATTCGCTGGTGTGGGTGGGGTTGGTGGCCGTTTCGTTGGTGGTGGGCGGGGTTTTGCTGTGGTCGCGGCCGGGTTCGGCCTTCTTCAGATGGTCGAAGGCTTCGCGGAGGCGTGGTTTGAGCCAGGCGGCGAGGGGGCGTTCGATGAGGCGGTGGATGAGGTAGGCGGCGGCGAGGACGATGGCGGTGATGGTGGCGGTGGCGGCCCAGTAGGAGAGGGCGGGGTGGAGGAGTTCGGCGAGGGGTGGGCCGATTTCGTAGTGGATGAGGTAGGTGGGGTAGGTGAGTGCGCCGAGGGTGATGAGGGGTTTCCAACGGAGCCAGCGGAGTTTTCCGGTGGCGGCGAGGGCCATGAGGACGTAGGCGAGGGTGACGACGATGGGGACGGCGGGCCAGGCGTTGGAGTCGGGGATGTTGAAGGGTTTGGCGGTGGCGGTGGGGAGGGCGTAGCGGATGGAGGTGGCCCAGGAGAAGGCGACGAAGCCCCAGAGGAGGATGTTGGGGCCGTATTTGTGGGTGAGGTAGAGGGCCATCCCGGCGACGAAGTAGGGGGCGTATTCGGGGATGAGGATGCTGGTGAGGGTGTCGTTGTGGCTTTCTCTGGCGAAGATGGCCAGGACGGTCCAGGTGGACATGAAGGTGATGCAGCGCCGGTAGGTGATGCCGGTGAGGACGAGGATGGAGATCAGGGCGTAGAAGTGCATCTCGACCCAGAGTGTCCAGAAGACGCCGCTGGCGTTCTGGAGGCCCATGCCCTGCTGGAACATCGTGAGGTTGGGGATGATGTTCTGGGGGCGGCCGCGTCCTTCGCCTGTGGTGAGGTACAGGGCGCCGATGAGCAGGACGGCGAACCAGTACGCGGGGTACAGGCGGATGATGCGGGAGGTGGTGAAGTCGGCCATGCTGCGTCCCCATGCGCTCATGAGGATGACGAAGCCGCTGATGAGGAAGAACAGTTCCACGCCGAGGTAGCCGAATTGGGTGACCTGGGAGATCGGGTGGAAGAGTTCGCGTGCGGGGTCGTCGCTTTCCCATGGGCCGCCGCGCGTCCCGGTGTAGTGGTAGAGCAGGACGGCGAGGGCGGCGAGGAAGCGCAGGAGGTCGACTTCGGTCAGGCGGGTGTTGCCTGGGGGCCGCGGGGTGCTGGGTGTGTGGGGCTGGGGAGACATTTGGTCCGAGCCTAAGGGACGCAATCCACCTCTTTGTGTGGTTCGTACCAAGACTGTCCCCCCGAGTGTCGTGCGGTTGGTCTGGAATGCCGGACGGCGCGGCGTTCTCCTGGTCGGAGATCGCCGCGCCGTCACTGACGGTGTTCTGATGGTTACAGATATTGGCCGGTGTTCGCCACCGTGTCGATGGAGCGTCCCGCTTCTGCTCCCTTGGTTCCGGAGACGAGCGTGCGGATGTAGACGATCCGTTCGCCCTTCTTGCCGGAGATGCGGGCCCAGTCGTCGGGGTTGGTGGTGTTGGGCAGGTCTTCGTTCTCGCTGAACTCGTCGACGCAGGCGGCGAGGAGGTGCGCGACGCGCAGCCCCTTCTGGCCGGTCTCGAGGAACTGCTTGATGGCCATCTTCTTGGCCCGGTCGACGATGTTCTGGATCATCGCTCCGGAGTTGAAGTCCTTGAAGTAGAGGACTTCCTTGTCACCGTTGGCGTAGGTGACCTCCAGGAAGCGGTTCTCCTCGGTCTCGGTGTACATCCTTTCGACGACGCGCTGGATCATGGCGTCGACGGTGGCCTGAGTGCTGGAGCCGTTTTCGGCGAGGTCGTCGGGGTGCAGCGGCAGGCCTTGCAGGATGTACTTGGAGAAGATGTCCTTGGCCGCTTCGGCGTCGGGACGCTCGATCTTGATCTTGACGTCGAGCCGGCCGGGCCGCAGGATCGCGGGGTCGATCATGTCTTCGCGGTTGGAGGCGCCGATGACGATGACGTTCTCCAGGCCCTCGACACCGTCGATCTCGCTGAGCAGCTGCGGGACGATGGTGTTCTCCACGTCGGAGGAGACTCCGGATCCGCGGGTGCGGAAGATGGAGTCCATCTCGTCGAAGAACACGATGACCGGGGTGCCGGCCGAGGCCTTCTCCCGGGCCCGCTGGAACACCAGGCGGATGTGCCGCTCGGTCTCGCCGACGTACTTGTTGAGGAGCTCGGGTCCCTTGATGTTGAGGAAGAAGCTCTTGCCTTCGGCGCCGGTCTGCTCGGCGACCTTTTTGGCCAGCGAGTTGGCGACGGCCTTGGCGATGAGCGTCTTGCCGCATCCGGGCGGCCCGTAGAGCAGGACGCCCTTGGGCGGGCGCAGCTGGTGCTCGCGGAAGAGGTCGGCGTGCAGGTAGGGGAGCTCGACGGCGTCGCGGATCATTTCGATCTGCGAGCCGAGTCCGCCGATCTCGTCGTAGGAGATGTCGGGGACCTCTTCGAGGACCAGTTCCTCGACCTCGGCCTTGTGGATCTTCTCGTAGGCGTATCCGGAGCGGGGTTCGAGCATGAGCGAGTCGCCGGCGCGCAGGGGTACTCCGCGCAGGGGCTCGGCCAGCTTGATGACGCGCTCCTCGTCGGCGTGGGCGATGACCAGTGCCCGTTCGCCGTCGTCGAAGACTTCTTTGAGCATGACGACTTCGCCCTGCTCTTCGAATTCGAGCGCTTCGACGACGTTGAGCGCCTCGTTGAGCATGACCTCCTGGCCACGCTGGAGTTCGTCGGGGTCGACGGCGGGGCTGACGTTCACGCGCAGCTTGCGGCCGCCGGTGAAGATGTCGACCGTTCCGTCGTCGCGGGCTTCGAGGAAGACCCCGTAACCCGAGGGTGGTTGAGCGAGCCTGTCGACCTCCTCCTTGAGCGCCACGATCTGTTCGCGCGCTTCCTTGAGGGTCGCCACGAGACGCTCGTTCTGACCCGTCACGGCGGCCAGGTTTGCCTGCGCCTCGTGGAGACGTTCTTCCAGCACACGTACTTGGCGCGGGGATTCCGCGAGCTTTCGGCGCAGCACGGAGATCTCCTCCTCCAGGAAGGAGATCTGCGTTTGGAGGTCTCTAACCTCCTTGTCGTGCTGCGCCCTGCGCGCCCCAGCATCGTCACGAGCGGCCACGCCCCGTCACCTCCTCACGAAGAGAGCCGACGACCTACTGAGACCCTACCTATCTGGAGGGCTTCCGTAACCTGCCCGTTCGGTGTTCGTGTCGTGGCGGCGGGGCGCGAAGGGGTCCGAAGGGGCCGGATCGGGGACGGAGGGAATACCCGTCGCGACCGCCGAAACCGTGGAATAGGGGGAGTTCGCCCTGGTGTGGCGCAAGGTTTACCGTTCGCTGGGCCTGGTCAGGGCGGGGTTGACGCTCCTCCGCGGTCTTTGTGAATTCCTTGTTACGAAATCACGGGCTGTGACGGTCGGGCGCGTCGCGGGGCGCGGGATGTGATCTACACCTCGGGCGTGTCGTCTTCGTCCCGGGCGTGTCGGGCCCGCGTCCCTCGGGCGTCGCGTTCGGCTTGCCTCGCAGGTCGTCCCGGAACGAAGGCCGCTCGGCTCGTCGTCGTCGGCTGTGCCTTCGCCGCGTGGGCGTGCGTCGGGGCCGGGGCGCTCCGGCTTGTGGTCACCCGGCGGACGCACCGGCCAGCGTGGTGGCGTGGCTCAGGGCGCGGTGTCAGTCGGCGGGGGCCGGGGCGGGGGTGGTGTCGTTGGACGCCGGAGCGGTGTCGCCGGGGGCGGGGTGGGCGCCCTTGGCGGGACGGCGGCGGCGCAGCGGCGGCGTGACGCCGTCGGCGAGGCGCCGCGCGGTGACGAGGAAGCCGGTGTGGCCGATCATGCGGTGGTCGGGCCGGACGGCGAGTCCCTCGACGTGCCAGGAGCGGAGCATGGTCTCGAAGGCGTAGGGCTCGGCGAAGGCGCCGTGGGTGCGGAGGTCTTCGACGACGCGGGACATCTGGGTGGTGGTGGCGATGTAGGCGCAGACCATGCCGCCGGGGATGAGAGCCTTGGCGACGGCGTCGACGCATTCCCAGGGGGCGAGCATGTCGAGGACGACGCGGTCGACCTCGGTCTCGGCGAGGGCGTCCTCGAGGGAGCCGACGGTGAGCTTCCAGGCGGGGTGGGGGCCGCCGAAGAACTTCTCGACGTTGCTCCGGGCGATGTCGGCGAAGTCGGGGCGGCGCTCGTAGGAGGACACCAGGCCGCCGTCGCCGACGGCGCGCAGCAGGAAGCAGGTGAGGGCGCCGGATCCGGCTCCGGCCTCGACGACGCGGGCGCCGGGGAAGATGTCGGCCTGGGCGACGATCTGGGCGGCGTCCTTGGGGTAGACGACGGCGGCGCCGCGCGGCATCCGGACGGCGAAGTCGGTGAGCAGCGGGCGGAAGGCGAGGTAGTCGGTGCCGCCGCTGGAGCGGAACACCGAGCCTTCGGGGACGCCGATGATGTCGTCGTGGGGAATGGAGCCCTTGTGCGAGTGGTAGAGCTTGCCGGGCTGCAGGGTGATGGTGTTGATGCGGCCTTTGGGGTCGGTGAGCTGAACCTGGTCGCCGGCCCGGAAGGGGCCGTGCGGGATGCGGCCGGTGGAGCGGGTGGACGGGCTCGGCGGGGTGGGTTCGCTCATAGCCGTCAAGGCTAGCGGGGGCGCGGCACCGTTCAGACCCCGGCGAAGGCGCGGTCGACGTCGCCGGAGGCGAGGACGCCGTAGACGCGGCCGTCGGGTTCGACCAGGAGGTATTCGGAGGCGGGGGCGCGGCGCAGGGCGATGATGAGTTCCTCGCCGGTGAGGTCGGCGGGCAGGGTCAGGTCGGGTTCGATGCCGCGGGACAGGTCGCCGACGGTGATCCAGGGTCGGCGGTGTTCGGGGGTGGCGGTGACGGCCTTCTCGCTGACCAGGCCGAGGGGCCGGGAGTCGTGGTCGACGACGACGAGGGCGCCGGAGCGGTCCTGGTGGGCGCGGCGGATGGCCTCGGCGAGGGGGACGTCGGCGGTGACGAGGGTGGCGCGGCGGGCCATGCGGCGGGCGTCGAGGGCGGGGATGCGGTCGCGGAACCGTTCGGCGCGCAGGGCCTGGGTGGAGCCCATCCAGATGAAGGAGGCGATGAGGGCCGACCACAGCAGGGCCAGCCAGCCGATGCCGGCGCCTTCGCCGTTCTGGGAGGTGCCGGTGGCGAGGAAGGCCCCGGCGAGCAGGCACAGGACGGCGATGACGCGTCCGGCCCAGGCGGCGAAGACGGCGCCGCTGCGTCCCTGGCCGGTGATCTTCCAGACGGCGGCGCGGAGGAGGCGTCCGCCGTCCAGCGGGAGGCCGGGCAGCAGGTTGAAGACGCCGACCAGGAGGTTGGCGAAGGTGAGGGCCTCGACGAGCAGCAGCGCGACGTCGGGGAGCGGGAGGGTGGCGTGGGCGATGAGGCCGAGGCCCGCCAGGACGAGGTTGACCAGCGGTCCCGCGAAGGCGATGAGGAATTCGCGTCCGGGGGTGGGTGCCTCGCGTTCGATGGCGGTCTCGCCGCCGAGGATGTGGAGGGTCACCGACCGGACGGGCAGGCCCAGGACGCGTGCGGTGACGGCGTGGCTGAGCTCGTGGACGAACACCGAGGCGTACAGCAGGACGGCGTAGGTGAAGGCGACCAGGTAGCTGGCGGGACGGTCGACGACCTTTCCGGCCTCGCCTTCGAACATCCAGGTGACCAGGAGGGCGACCAGGAACCAGCTCGGGGAGACGAAGACGGGCACGCCGAAGGGGCGCCCTATGTAGATCCCCTGCCCCGCGGCTCTGCCGCCGTCGGGGGCCGCGGGGTCTCCGGCGGTCCTGTTCTCCTTGGTCGGGGGTGCGCTGTCTGCCACGCCCTCGATGCTACGGCCCCGGCGGCGGTGATCAGCCGTGCGGCGGGTGTTTCGCGGGGCGGTTCCGTCGGTGGTGTCCCCTACGCTGCTGGGCATGACGACGACCGAGGCCGGCCGCGAGCCGGACGCGCGGGCATCCGACGGTCCTGTGGTGATCGGTTCGCTGTCGCCGTCGCGGGCGGGCGATTTCATGACGTGCCCGCTGCTGTACCGCTTCCGGGTGATCGACCGGATCCCGGAGAAGCCGAGCCCGGCGCAGGTCAGGGGCACTCTGGTGCACGCGGTGCTGGAGCGGCTGTACGACCTGCCCGCCGCGGGCCGCACCTCGCGGGCGGCCCTGGACCTGCTGGCGCCGCAGTGGCGCCGCCTTCTCGACGAGGCACCCGACCTGGCGGAGCTGTTCGAGGGCGCCGACGAGGACGAGGACGGCTGGCTCGAACGGGCCGGGACGATGGTCGAGCGGTACTTCACGCTCGAAGACCCCCGCCGTCTGGAGCCCGCCGAACGCGAACTGCTGGTGGAGACCGTCCTGGCGTCGGGTCTGAAGCTGCGCGGCTACATCGACCGGGTCGACGTCGCGCCCACCGGCGAGGTCCGCATCGTCGACTACAAGACGGGCACGGCGCCGCGCGCCGACTTCGAGGCCAGGGCGTTGTTCCAGATGAAGTTCTACGCGCTGGTCATGTGGCGGCTCCACGGCACGGTGCCGCGCCTGCTGCAGCTGATGTACTTGGGCAACGGCGAGGTGTTGCGCTACTCGCCGGACGAGGCCGACCTGCGCGCCACCGAACGCAAGGTCGAGGCGCTCTGGCAGGCCATCCGCCGCGCCATGGACACCGGCGAGTGGCGTCCCCGCAAGAGCCGCCTCTGCGATTGGTGCGACCATCAGCAGCGCTGCCCCGAGTTCGGCGGCACTCCCCCGCCCCTCCCCGAGCTCCCGGCCTCCCCCGTCCCCGCCACCCCGGTCACCGAACACGACGACCTCTGACCCCTCCCCCGCCAGCCCCACTTGAGCTCTGAGCAACAAGCCGTCCCCCCGCGCCTGTCTCCCCATAAGGAAGCAGTCGCACTGAGCTCCGCTCCACCCCACCCGCGCCGACACCGGCAACCGCACGGGCGACTGACCGGCCGTCGCACACGCCATGCCGAAGCGACCACGTAAGCCGCTGTTGAGCCGATCGCGCAGGGCCGCCGTCCCGGCGACCGGGTGCGTCGCCCGTCCAGGCCGCCTGGCGGGCGAGGCGCAAGCCGCCGCCGCGCCGATCGGGCCACCGACCAGACGACAGCGCAGGCCCTCGCGCAGGCCGCCCATCCAGGCCGCCGCGTGGGTGGTTGCCCAGGTTGCTGCGCAAGGCGCTGTCGTGCAGGGCCGCCGTCCCGGCGACCGGGTGCGTCGCCCGTCCAGGCCGCCTGGCGGGCGAGGCGCAAGCCGCCGCCGCCGCGCCGAACGCTCGGGCCCCGACCGGACGACAGCGCAGGCTCTCGCGCGGTCCGCCCATCCGGGGCGCCGACCAGACGGTCGCGTGGGTGGTCGTCCAGGTTGCTGCGCAAGGGCTGTGCGGGCTGCCGTTCGGTCGGTGGGGGCGGCTTGGGAGTGGGGGTGGGGCTACTCCGTGCGTCGCTGTCGTGTGGGTTCTGGGGGTGGGCGGGGCGGGGTCGGGGTGAGGTGTTGGGCTGGGTTGGTTGGGGGGTGCGTGCGGTTCGGTGGAGGTGGGGGGTGAGAGCTGGGGATTTGTGGGGATGGGACGGGGTTGGCCGTTGTTTCGGGGGCGTTGGGGCGGGTTGGGGGTGGGGTTGGGAAGTTGCCTGGTCGTAGGGGTGGTAGCGGGCGTGTCCTCCTTGGGGAGGACTGCGGATCGGCGTCTGGGAGGGCTAACTACCTGGCCCCACCTCCTAGGGTGATAATCGTGTCACCCCGCATCCGTGGTCTTCGTACCTGCCGTGCCTGGCTTGAAGGGCACCCGCAGGCGGCCGATGCCGCGCTCGCGGTGGCTCTGCTGCTTCTGGGGCTGCCGCAGGTGTACTTCGCGGAGATCCCCGACCAGTACGCCGACCACTACGCCGATCCGGACGTCCGGCATCTGCTGGTGGTGGTGCTGGCGGCGATGCTGCTGACGTTCCGGCGGTCGTGGCCGTTGGCGACGCTGCTGGGGGTGAGCGCCTGTGAGGTGATGCTGGCGGCGGGGAACTATCCGCCGAACCTGCCG
Source organism: Spirillospora sp. CA-294931 (assembly GCF_050946795.1). Classification (GTDB taxonomy): domain Bacteria; phylum Actinomycetota; class Actinomycetes; order Streptosporangiales; family Streptosporangiaceae; genus Spirillospora. Next base: position 4,451,622 of record NZ_CP192006.1, on the reverse strand, counting down.
GACATCGCGGCGTTCATGGTGGCGGTGTACAGCGTGGCGGCGCATCGGGCGCTGGCGCACAGCGCGCTGGGCGGTGTGGTGGCGCTGTGCGTGTTCAACGGGTTGATGGCGCAGTTGCCGGGTGTCGGGCTGATGACGTATCTGACCAACAACGTGATGTTGATCGGGTTGTGGGCGCTGGGGCGGAATCTGCGGTTGCGGCGGGCGTACTTCACCGAGCTGGAGGATCGTGCGGCTCGGCTGGAGCGGGCGCGGGGCACCGACGCGCGGGCGGCGCGGGTGGAGGAGCGGTCGCGGATCGCGCGGGAGCTGCACGATGTGGTGGCGCATCATGTGAGCGTCATGACGGTGCAGGCGGGTGCGGCGCGGCGTGTGCTGGATCGTGATCCGGGGAGCGCGCGTGAGGCGATGACGACGATCGAGGAGGTCGGGCGGACGGCGTTGAGCGAGATGCGCCGGATCGTGGGGGTGTTGCGGACCGAGCGCGACACCGAGCCGGCGGGGCGGCAGCTGGCGCCGCAGCCGGGGCTGGGTGATCTCGGGGAGCTGCTGGACCATGTGCGGGAGACGGGTCTGGCGGTGCAGCTGTGGGTCGAGGGTGAGGCGCGGACGCTTTCCCCGGGGGTCGATGTGGCGGCGTTCCGGCTCATCCAGGAGGCTTTGACCAATACGCTCAAGCACGCGGGTTCGCAGGCGCGGGCCTGGGTGCGTCTTTACTACACCGACGCGGACCTGACCGTCGAGATCGAGGACGACGGGCGTGGCACCGCGACGATCATGGCCGATAACGGGGACAATCCCGGACATGGGCTCGTCGGAATGTATGAACGGGTCGCGCTGTACGGCGGTGAGCTGCGGATCGGTCCGCGGGTCGGCGGCGGTTTCGGCGTGCGGGCCCGTTTCCCCCTGGAGGCATAGATGAAGTCGTCGCGATCGCGCGGCCCGGCGAGCGGAGTCAGAGCATGAACACGGTGCGGGTGCTGCTCGTGGACGACCAGCCGCTGCTGCGGACGGGTTTCCGGTTGATCCTGGAGGCCGAGCCGGACATCGCGGTGGTGGGTGAGGCCGGGGACGGCGCGGCGGCGGTGGAGCTGACGCGGTCGCTGCTGCCGGACGTGGTGCTGATGGACATCCGGATGCCCGGGGTGGACGGGATCGAGGCGACGCGGCGGATCATCCGGGACGGCGCGGCGTCGCACGATCCCAAGGTGCTGATCCTGACGACGTTCGATCTGGACGAGTACGTGATCGAGGCGGTGCGGGCGGGCGCGAGCGGGTTCCTGTTGAAGGACTCGCCGCCGGAGGACCTGGTGGCGGCGATCCGGATCGTGGCGGCGGGTGACGCGATCGTGGCGCCGAGTGTGACGCGGCGGCTGCTGGACAAGTTCGCGACGCGGCTGCCGGCGGTGCGGGACGCGTCTCCGCCGCCGGGGCTGAACACGCTGACCGAGCGTGAGCGTGAGGTGCTGTCGCATGTGGCGCGGGGCCAGTCGAACGCGGAGATCGCGGCGGAGCTGGTGGTGAGCGAGACGACGGTGAAGACCCATGTCGGCAACGTCCTGGCGAAATTGGGGCTGCGGGACCGGGTTCAGGCGGTGGTGTACGCCTATGAGACGGGGATGTCCCGTCCTGGGCAGAGCTGAGCGGGTCCGGGTGGACTGGCCGATGGTCTAGGGGATCCTCTACCAAAGTCGGGGCGGCCCCGAGGGCGGCGACGAGCCGCTCTCGGGGTCGCTTTTTGCCTGGTGGGAGGGGCTTTGGTGGGGTGATCCGGGGTAGGTGCTGGGGTGTGCTTCAGGGACGGTGCTGGGGTGCGCCCCCGTACTTCGCCGGTCGGCTCTACTCCGGGAGGACGACCAGCGGGGTGGTTCCTCATGCGGAGGGTGGAGCGTGAATTCCGTTCCTGGGGTCCATCTCAAACGGGTTCGCGGCTCCTAGTGTTCTGTGCCAAGGGATCGGCGGGAATTCGCGGTCCCCGGTTCTTTTCCTTTTCGATTTCTTCGTTCCCAGACAGGGGAGTTCACTGTGACGAACACCGCCCCATCCAGCCATGACGCGCACTCCGCGCCCGGGGCGGGCGACTTCGCCGCGCGGGCGCACCAGGTCGCCAAGGTCTACGGGTCCGGCGACGCCAAGGTCATCGCCTTGGACGGGGTGACGGTCGGCATTCCCCGCGGGCGCTTCACCGCGATCATGGGTCCGTCCGGCTCGGGCAAGTCGACCCTGATGCACTGCATGGCGGGCCTGGACTCGGTCAGCTCCGGTGAGGTGTTCATCGGCGACACCGAGCTGAGCCGGCTGAAGGACAAGCAGCTGACGCGGCTGCGCCGCGACAAGATCGGCTTCGTCTTCCAGGCGTTCAACCTGGTGCCGACGCTGACCGCACTGGAGAACATCACGCTCCCGATGGACATCGCGGGCCGCAAGCCGGACAAGCAGTGGCTCGACTCGGTGATCGAGACGGTCGGGCTGCGGCCGCGTCTCAAGCACCGTCCGACCGAGCTGTCGGGCGGGCAGCAGCAGCGGGTGGCGTGCGCGCGGGCCCTGGCCAGCCGACCGGAGATCATCTTCGCGGACGAGCCGACCGGCAACCTGGACTCGCGTTCGGGTGCCGAGGTGCTGGCGTTCCTGCGCGACTCGGTCCGGCAGATGGGCCAGACGATCGTGATGGTCACCCATGACCCGGCCGCCGCGGCGTTCGCGGACCAGGTGCTGTTCCTGACCGACGGGCAGATCGTCGACACGATGGCCGGCCCGACGGCCGAGAAGGTCCTGGACCGCATGAAGGGCCTGGAGCTGCCGGGGGTCGCGGCCCGATGATGGCGAAGGTCACGCTCCGCAACCTCGCGGCGCACAAGATCAGACTGGTACTGACCGCGGTGTCGGTGATCCTCGGCGTGGCCTTCGTGGCCGGGACGCTGATCTTCACCGACACGATGAACAAGCAGTTCGACGAGCTGTTCAACGACGTCGGCAAGGACGTCGCCGTCTCCGTCCGGGCCAAGAAGGTCATCGACTCGGCCGACGAGACCAACGCCACGCAGCCGGTCCCCGCGTCGGTGCTGAAGAGCGTCAGCGCGGTCGAGGGCGTCAAGAAGCCCATCGGGAACGTCACGGGGTACGCCGCGGTCGTCGGCAAGAACGGCAAGCTGGTCGGCACCAGCGGCGACGGCCCGCCGCAGCTCGGCGTGAACTGGACGTCCAACGGCACCTACGACCTGAAGCAGGGCCGGGCACCGACCGGGCCCACCGAGGTCGTCGTCGACTCCGAGACCGCCAAGAAGGGCAAGCTGGCGCTCGGCGACTCCGTCCGCGTCGTCACCCAGGGCCCGCCGCAGAAGTTCACGCTGGTCGGCCTGATCGACTCCGGTGACATCCTGGGCGCCACCATCACCGGGTTCCAGACGCCCACGGCGCAGAAGCTGATCCTCAAGCCCGGGTTCTACAGCGACATCCAGATGGAGGCCGCGGGCGTCAGCGAGTCCGAGCTGCGCGACCGCGTCGCCAAGGTGCTGCCCGGCAACGTCGAGGCCATCACCGGCGAGAAGATGCGCGAGGAGGCCAAGAGCGACGTCGCGTCCATCATGAACTTCTTCCGGACGTTCCTGCTGGTGTTCGCGCTCATCTCGGTGTTCGTCGGCGCGTTCATCATCTTCAACACCTTCTCGATGCTGGTGGCGCAGCGGACCCGCGAGCTGGCGCTGCTTCGCGCCATCGGCGCGGCCCGCCCGCAGGTGACCCGCGCGGTCATCGGCGAGGCCGTCGCCGTCGGCGTGGTCGGCTCCACGCTGGGCCTGGCGCTGGGCGCCGGGCTGGCATCGCTGCTGCAGTCGCAGCTGGGCGGCTCGGGCGGCCTGACCTTCACCGCCACGCCGGTGATCTGGTCGTATGTGGTCGGGATCGTGGTGACCGTGGTGTCGGCGTACTTCCCGGCGCGGCGCGCCGCGAAGATCCCGCCGGTCGCCGCGATGCGCGACGACGTGGCCATGCCGCAGCGGTCGCTGCGGATCCGCGTGGCGCTGGGGTCGCTGCTGACCCTGATCGGCGCGGCGCTGATCGGCGTCGGGCTCGGGGGCGGCGGCGGCAACCCGGCGATCCCCGTCGGCGTCGGCGCGTTCCTGGTGTTCATCGGCATCGCGATGCTCGCCCCGGTGATCAGCGTCCCGGCGGTGAAGGTGCTGTCGGCGCCGTTCGCCCGCCTGATGGGCACGCCGGGACGTCTCGCGCAGCAGAACGCGCTGCGCAACCCGCGCCGCACCGCCGCCACGGCCGCCGCGCTGATGATCGGCCTGGCGCTGATCACGACGGTGAACGTCATGGGCGCGTCGATGCGGGCGTCGGTGGAGGCCCAGGTCGACCGGCAGTTCGGCGCGGACTACATGATCCAGCCGTCCGGCGGCCTGGTCGCCAGCGACGTCCCCGCCAAGGTCGCCGCCACCCCCGGCGTGGAGTCCTCCGCGCCGTTCTACACCGGCACCGCCAAGATCGGCGGGAAGAAGGAGTTCTACACCGCGGGCTCGGCCAAGCACCTGGTCGAGGGCTCCCGGATGAAGATCCTGTCCGGCGGCACCGACCTCGGCAAGGACGGGATGCTGGTCAGCGAGGGCTACGCCAAGGACAAGAAGCTGTCGGCGGGCTCGACCGTCACGGCGCAGTTCGGCGACGGCAAGACCCAGACGCTGCGCGTCGCGGGCGTCTACGCCAAGAACGACCTGATGGGCGACCGGATCCTTTCTCAGGCGGCGCACCTGTCCCACACCGCCAACCCGGCGATCGAGGGCGTCATCGTCAACGCCAAGAACCCCGACGCCGCCACCAAGGCCGGGCTGGAGAAGACCCTGGCGGAATACCCGAACCTGAAGGTGTCCGACCAGGCGGGCCTGAAGAAGGACGCCCGCAAGCAGGTCGACCAGTTCGTGACGTTCCTGACGATCCTGCTGGTCATGTCGGTCATCATCGCGGCCGTCGGCGTCATCAACACCCTGGCGCTGTCGGTGATCGAACGGACCCGGGAGATCGGCCTGCTGCGGGCGATCGGCATCAGCCGCCGCCAGCTGCGCCGCATGATCCGCCTGGAGTCCATCGTGATCGCGGTGTTCGGCGCCCTGCTGGGCATGGGCATCGGCGTCTCCTTCGGCGCCGCCCTCCAGCAGTCCCTGAAGGACAAGGGCCTCAGCGAGCTGAGCATCCCGTTCGGCACCCTGGTGACCTACCTGGTCGTCGCCGCCGTGATCGGCGTCCTGGCGGCCCTGTGGCCCGCCTGGCGCGCCGGCCGCATGGACGTCCTGAAGGCCATCTCCACCGAATAACCACCCAGAGGCGAAGGGCCCCGCACGGTGAACGGACCGCGCGGGGCCCTCGCGTATGCACGACACGCGAACCACCCCGCGCAACCCCCGCACACGTGAACCACGCGGCCACACGTACGAGACCACAGCACGGGACGTGAACCACGCGGTGGGGTGTGAGCCGGGATGGGTGGCTCGGAGGCGCGCGATAGGCGGGTGGTCCCCGGGGGCGTGTCGGCGACGTGGTGGGGGTGGGGAGGTGGGTGCTTCTTGTTCGGGGGCTGAAAAAGAACCCGGCCGGACGAGTGGAGCTCGTCCGGCCGGGTTCTTTGTGGTGTTGCGAGAAGGTCAGCCCTTGTGGACCGGGACCTCGGAGGCGCCGGGGGCGACGGCGGCCTTGGCGACCTCGTCGGTGGCGCTGACCGTGGTGTTCTCCGGGAAGTGGCACGCCACCTCGTGGCCCGGGCTGAGCTCGACCAGCGGTGGCTCCTTGGTCTTGCAGATGTCCTGGGCCTTCCAGCAACGGGTGTGGAAGCGGCACGCGGGCGGCGGGTCGAGGGGGCTCGGCACGTCGCCCTGCAGGCGGATCCGTTCCCGGCCGCCCCGCTTGGCGGGGTCGGGGATGGGGACGGCCGACAGCAGCGCGTTGGTGTAGGGGTGCATGGGCCGCTCGTACAGGTCGTTGCGGTCGGCGACCTCGACGATCTTGCCGAGGTACATGACCGCGACCCGGTCGGAGATGTGCCGGACGACCGACAGGTCGTGCGCGATCACCACGTAGGTGAGGTCGAGCTCGTCCTGGAGGTCTTCCAGCAGGTTGACGACCTGTGCCTGCACCGAGACGTCCAGCGCGGACACCGGCTCGTCGGCCACGATCAGCTTGGGCCGCAGCGCCAGGGTCCGGGCGATGCCGATGCGCTGCCGCTGACCGCCCGAGAACTCGTGCGGGTAGCGGTTGTAGTGCTCGGGGCTGAGGCCCACCAGCTCCAGGAGTTCCTGGACGGCCTTCTTGACGCCGTTCTCGGTCGGGATCTTCTGCAGGCGGAACGCGGAGCCGATGATGGCGCCGACGGTCTGCCGCGGGTTCAGCGACGAGTACGGGTCCTGGAAGATCATCTGGATGTCGCGCCGGAGCGGACGCAGATGCTTCTGGGACATGGACGTGATGTCGCGGCCCTCGAAGGTGATCTTCCCGAAGCTGGGGTCGAGCAGCCGCATGACCATGCGGCCGGTGGTGGTCTTGCCGCAGCCGGACTCCCCCACCAGGCCGAGGGTCTCGCCCTTGCGGACCGAGAACGACACGCCGTCGACGGCCTTGACGGCGGCGACCTGGCGGCGCAGGATCCCGGCGGTCACCGGGAAGTGCTTGCCGAGGTTCTCGACCTCCAGCAGCGGCTCCCCGCGGCCTCCGTTCCCGGCCTTCTTGTCCACCGAGACCTGGGCGTGGGCGCCCTGGTCCGGCCGGGTCTCCCCGGGCTCGGTCGCCCGGCTCTCCGATGTGCTCACCATGTCTCCATCACAGCTTGGGCGCGATCTCGTCGTTCCAGATCTGGCGGCGCTTCTCAGCCGCCAGATGGCAGGCGACCAGGTGCCCCGGGGCGGCCTCACGCAGGTCGGGCCGCTCGGTGGTGCTCTTGCCGTCGGTCTTCTCAGAGTAGGCGCAGCGCGGGTTGAACGCGCACCCCGCCGGGAGGTTGATCAGGCTCGGCGGGGTGCCCTTGATGGGCATGAGGCGCTCGGTGCGGGCCCGGTCGAGCCGGGGCATCGATCCGAGCAGGCCCCAGGCGTAGGGGTGCTCGGGCTGGTGGAACACGTCGTCGACGGTTCCGTACTCCACGCAGCGGCCGCCGTACATCACCAGGATGTCGTCCGACAGCTCGGCGACCACACCCAGGTCGTGGGTGATCATGATGATGGCGGAGTTGAACTCGCTCTGCAGGTCGCGGAGCAGGTCGAGGATCTGCGCCTGGACGGTCACGTCCAGCGCGGTCGTCGGCTCGTCGGCGATCAGCAGTTCGGGGTCGCACGACAGCGCCATCGCGATCATGGCGCGCTGGCGCATGCCGCCGGAGAACTGGTGGGGGTAGTCGTCGACCCGCTTGTCGGGCTTGGGAATCCCCACGCGTCCCAGCATGTCGATCGCGTGCTTGCGCGCGACCTTCTTGGACACGTCGTTGTGCACCCGGTAGGCCTCGATGATCTGGTGGCCCACCGTGTAGAAGGGGTGCATCGACGACAGCGGGTCCTGGAAGATCATCGCCATGTGGCGTCCGCGCAGGCGGCGCACCTGGTCGGGGGTGGCGCCGATGAGCTCCTGGCCGTCGAGCCACACCTCGCCGGAGACCTTGGCGTTGCGCCGGTTGTGCAGGCCGAGGATGCCCAGGCTGGTGACGCTCTTGCCGGAGCCGGACTCGCCCACGATGCCGAGGGTCTTGCCGCGTTCGAGCTTGAACGACAGGCCGTCGACGGAGCGGACGAGGCCGTCGTCGGTCGGGAAGTGGATGCGCAGGTCGCGGACCTCGAGGAAGGAGCTCGGGGGCCTGGTGTCGCGGCCGGCGCCGTCCGCCTTGTCCGCCGTGCCGGCGGTGTCGGCGTGCTTGACCGTCTCGGACGGCCGCTTGTCCGCCATCAGTGCCTCACCCTCGGGTCGACGACCCCGTACAGAATGTCCACGATCAGGTTGGCCGCGACGATGAACAGCGAGGCGACCACCGTCGCGCCCAGCACGACGGGCAGGTCGCTCTGGTAGACGCCGTCGAGCGCGAGCTGGCCCAGGCCCGGCAGGGAGAAGGTCTTCTCCGTGATGATCGCGCCGCCGAGCAGGAGGCCGAGGTCCAGGCCCGCCACCGTGAGGATCGGGGTGAGCGTGGCACGGAGCCCGTGCTTGACCACGACGGTCTTCTCGGGGAGGCCCTTGGCCCGCGCTGTGCGGATGTAGTCCTCGTTCATCGTTTCGAGCATGCCCGCTCTGGTGAGCCGGGCGTACATCGCGGCGTAAAGGAACGCCAGGATGATCCACGGCAGCAGCAGCGTGCTGAACCATTTCGCGGGATTCTCGGTCACCCCCACGTAGTCGACCTCCGGTAGGAGGTTCCATTTGTGGACGACGAACGCCAACCCCAGGAGGCCGGAGAAGAACACGGGCAGGGACACGCCCGCCAGGGCGATGGCCATGGCCGCTCGGTCCAGGATGGACCCCTTCTTCAGCGCGGACAGGACGCCGATCCCGACACCGACGACGAGCCAGAGGACGGCGGCGCCCAGGGTGATCGACATTGTTACCGGCAGCCGGTCGATGACCGAGTCGGTCACCGACTGGTTGGTCCGGAACGAGTAGCCCAGGCACGGGGCCGGGCAGTCGATCTTCTCGGTGCCGCTGTCGTAGGTGTCGCCGACGACGATCGCCTTGATGAACTTGCCGTACTGGACGGTGACGGGCTCGTCGAGACCGAATCTGTCCTTGATCGCCTGAAGCGTCGCGGCGTCCGGGGTCTTACCGGCGTAGCGCGCGGCGAGCTGGTCGGTGGTGACTCCTGCCGCCTTGGGCACAAGGAAGAAGATGCTGAACGTCACCGCGCTGATGATGAGCAGCAGCGCGACCGCGCCGACCATGCGGCGAACGATGAATGCGACCACAGTATCCGGCCTGGGCGGCCGGCGGGGGATCAGCCCCGCCGGCCGCCCGTTGCCTTCACCTGCCTTCTCTCAGGTAGAGCGGGTAAACCGACCTCAGCCGGTCACACCGAGGTTGGCGTAGTCGTACATGCCGAAGCCCTTGTGGAAGTACACGTTGGTCAGCGTCTTCGGGCGGAAGAGCAGCGACTTGGCGTAGACGTTCGGCAGGATCGCGGCCTGCTCGCGGACCGTCTGGTCGATCTCGTTGTAGATCTTGTTGCGCTGGGCCTCGTCGGTGACGGAGACGACCTCGTTCCACTTCTTGTCGACGCCCGGGTCCTTCAGGTTCTCCATGTTGGTGTTACCGGTGGCCTGGATCGCCTTGCCGTCGGTGACCGCCTGGAGGTAGCCGTAGCCGGTGTTCCAGTCGGGCGCCCAGCCGTAGGTGCCCATGGCGAGCTTCTCGCGCTTCTGGAAGGCCGGGGAGCCCATCTGCTCGTTGGTGTAGGTGCCCGACGGGTAGCTCTTCAGCTCGAGCTTGATGCCGGCCTTGGCCAGCGACTGCTGGAGCGCCTCGGCGGTGGCCTTCTCCTTGGGGCGGTCGCTGCGGAACGCCATGTTCAGGTTCATGCCGTTGGGCTGGCCGCACTTGGTGAGGGAGGCCTTGGCCTGGGCGACGTCACCGGTGTAGTTCGGGTCGGCCTTGGTGTAGAAGTCCGTGCCCTTCTCGCGCCCGACGACGGTGGGCGGGGAGATGGACGTGGCGACCTCGCCGCCGACCTCGCCGCCGTAGGCGCGGTACATCGCCGAGCGGTCGGCGGCGTACACGATGGCCTTACGGCACTCGATGTTGGTGACGACCTCGGTGTTGATCGGGATGAACCAGTGGAAGCCCGCGATCGGGTTGTCCGCGTTGGCCTTCAGCTTCGGGCTGGTGATGATCTGCTGGCGGGCCGCCGCCTGGACGCCGGAGCCGGGCAGGTCGATGTGGAGGCTGCCGCTCATCAGGCGGCTGTCGATCTCCTCGGCCTTCAGGCCGGCCTGCAGCTCGATGCGGTCGGGCAGCTGCTTGCGGTTGGGGTCGGTCGAGGCGTCCCAGTGGGTGTTGCGGACCAGGACACCGCCCTTCTTGGGCTCGTAGTCCTTCTCGAACTTGTACGGGCCGCTGGAGTACGGGTGCGTGGTGTAGCGGGCGCCCTTGTCCTTCTCAGGGGTGAGCGGCGCGGTCTGGCCGCTGAAGCCGACCATTTCGTTGAACTCGATGAACGGGTTCTTCAGCTTGAAGATGATGGTGTAGTCGTCGGGCGTCTCGACGGCCTTGAGGTTGTCGAGGTTCTTGTCCTTGAACGGGCCCTTGTAGCCGTCGGCGTCCAGCAGCTGCTGGAAGTAGGACGGGCCGTTGCGGATGATGCCGCGGTCGAAGGTCCGCGCGACGGCGTACTTGATGTCGCGGGCCTTGATCTCGTTGCCGTCCTCGTACTTGACGCCCTTGCGGAGCTTGTACGTCCAGGTCTTGTTGCCGTTGCTCGGCACGCCCGGGGCCTCGGCCAGGTCGGGGCACATCTTGGAGCTCTCGATGCCCGGCTTGGAGCAGTACGTCATCAGCGTGCGGGAGTAGACCCGCAGGATGTTGTTGCCGTAGGCGTAGTAGATGTTGGCCGGGTCCAGCGACTCGAAGTCGTCGGGCTGGGCCATCTTGAGGGTCCCGCCCTTCTTGTCCGAGGCGTTGACGATCTGGGTGGAGCCCGCGTCGAACTTGAGGGCGCCGCTGCCGGAGTCCTTGTCCCCGGAGTCGTCACCGCCACAGGCGGCCAGACCCAGACTCAGGACGACGGCACCGGCCGCCGCACTGATACCGATCTTGGGAGATTTCATCGCTTCCCTTTCGCTAAACCGGTTTTTCGCCGGAGTCATCGGGCTCGTGGGTCCAGGGCGTCGCGGAGTCCGTCACCGAAGAGGTTGAAGGCCAGAACGGTGAGGAAGATGGCGAGGCCGGGGACGATCACGAAGTGCGGCGCGACCGTGTAGAGCTCCGTCGCGGCCGACAGCATCCCGCCCCAGGAGGGGTCGGGCGGGTTGATGCCGACGCCGAGGAAGGACAGCGCCGCTTCGAACAGGATGTTGGTCGGGATCAGCAGGGTGGAGTACACCAGGATCGGCGCGACCAGGTTGGGCAGGATCTCCTTGAACAGGATGTGCCCGTTGCGGGCGCCCAGGCTGCGGGAGGCGTCGACGAACTCGCGCTCGCGCAGCGACATCGTCTGGCCGCGGATGATGCGGCCGATGTAGGGCCAGTTGAAGAACCCGATGATGAACACCAGCAGCGCCATGCGCAGGGTGTTGCCCTTCATGCCGAGCAGTTCGCTCGGCATGACCCCGACGAGGGAGATGGCGAACAGCACCAGCGGGAACGCCAGGAAGATGTCCATGAGGCGGGCGATGACGGTGTCGACCCAGCCGCCGAAGTAGCCGGCGACGATGCCCGCGGTGGTGCCGATGACGACCGACACCAGCGTGGCGAGCACGCCGATGATCAGCGAGACGCGGGCGCCGTAAAGGACGCGGCTGAACAGGTCGCGGCCGTTGATCGGCTCGATGCCGAAGATGTGGTCGGCGCTCATCCCGCCGAGCGAGCCGGTCGGCGCGCCGAGCGTGGGGTCGACCAGGTTCTGGTGGAACTCGTTGGGCGGGCTGCCGAACATGCTGACCAGCAGGTTGGTGACGCCCGGGAGCGAGACCACGATCAGCAGCAGCACCGCCGCCGCGCCGCCGAGGGCGACCTTGTCCCGCTTGAGCCTCAGCCAGGCGATCTGGCCCAGCGAGCGGCCCTCGATCTTCTTGCCCTCGATTCCCTTGAGGACAGAGTCCGGCTGGGCCTCCGACTCACCACCGGTCACCTCGATAGGTGCGGTCACGCTCCGTACCTCCTACCCTTCGGCCACGCTGCCGCCGGCGGAACGTCTCCGACAGCGGAGATCGTCCGCTCGCCATGCCCGTTACGCCACGTTTGCTGCAGGGAAACCTAATGCTTCGGGCACGACTGTCCATCCGCGAAGCGGCCTGCGCCAGTACCCGTTTCTGACTTGTGATCTCGTCGTCATCTCGGGCACATGTGACCTGGCCAACACATCGGACAAAGCGCCCAGATAGTACTTAATCGGACGCAGTGCGGAGCAACCTCGAAGGGGGCTCGGCCCGGAGGCTTTACCGTAACGAGTCCGATCCGAGATCGAACGTCCGCAGGTCAGCGGCTGGACGAGGGCAAGCATAGCCACGCCGGGCGGCCGAACGGCGGACCGGGGCCGCGCCGCGCGCGTGGCGCGGACCGCCCCCGCCCCCGGCGCCTCAGATAACGGAACCGATACCGCGTCCCGGCGCCCCCGGACGCCACCGGAGGCTTTTGCCCGCCCACGGCCATCACTTGACGCGGCCGTTACCCACCGTGGCGATGGGGGCCCCTGGAAAGCGGCGAGCCCGGCGCCGCCGGCACCCGCACGGGGCCGGCGGCGCCGGGCTCGGGCCCGGCACGCGCCGTCAGTCGATGCCGCGGTTGCGGAGGATCTCCTCGATCTCCGCCAGATCCGGGTCGGTGGCCGGGCGGGCCGACTCGACCTCGCCCTTGGGCGCGGCCTTGCCCGGCTTGGCGGGCTTGGGCCCGCGGCGCTCGCGCGCCGCCTTCGGCGCGGCCTCCCCGGCCTGGGCGCGGCGGCCGAGCATGAAACCCGAGGTCAGGTAGAGCAGGACGGCCAGGCCCGCGACGCCGACGCCGGCCCACCTGGTCAGGCTGAAGGTGGTCAGGTCGATGAAGAACTCGGTCACGCCGGTCATGGCCGCGGCCAGCGGCACCAGCGACAGCGAGGCTCCGCGCAGCCCGGAGGCGGCCCCCCGGCGCTTGGCGACGCCCCAGCTGAGGAACAGCCCGAGCATCGTCACGCCAAGGCTGATCATGAAGATGACTTCGTCGCTCATGCCCGCTCCCCTATCCCGTACGCTCGTGCTCCCCCATCGTCACACGGCCCGGCCGGAAGACCTCTCCTCCGCAGGAACGGTTTGCGGAGGCCCCCGGTTCCTCCTGGGGAGTAGGGCGGCCCTTAGGGACCGCCCCCGCCGGTATCAGGGTCGCCCGCCCGCGCAGGTATGGCGCCCGCCCGCGCAGGTATCAGATCTCCGGCACCGGACGAGGTCCGCGATCAGGCGAAGAGCGACCGGAGACGCTGAAGATCAACGTCGCGCAACGATTCGACGACGGTCCGGCCCTCGGCCGGGGGCACCGGCAGGACGCTGGGGACGGCCACGACCCGGCATCCGGCGGCCTCGCCCGCCGCGACGCCGGTCGGCGAGTCCTCCAGGACCGCGCAGCGCGCCGGGTCGGCGCCCAGGCGCGCCGCCGCGGTCAGGTAGGGCTCGGGGGCGGGTTTGGTGCGGGCGACCTCGTCCCCGGCGACGGTGACGGCGAACAGGTCGCGGCCGACGGCGTCCAGGACCGGCTCGATGAGGCGCCGGTGGGTGGAGGAGACCAGCGCGGCCGGGACGCCCGCGCCGGTGACCTCGGCCAGCAGCTCCTTGGCGCCGGGCATCAGGGTGACGCCGGCGCCCAGGCGCTCGGCCATGCCGTCCATCATGCGGTCGTGGACGTCGGCGGGCGCGGCCGTGGAGCCGGTGAACTCCAGCATGTACGCCACGGCCAGGTCGAGGGAGCCGCCGACCAGCCGCTTCTGCTGCTCGGGGCCCCAGACGCCGCCCAGCCAGGCGACGACGTCGGTCTCGACCTCGTACCAGAGCCGTTCGGAGTCGATGAGCAGGCCGTCCATGTCGAACAGGACCGCGTCGGGGGCGGGAGGAAGGTCAGTGATCATGTGTTGAAGTATTTGGCCTCGGGGTGATGGACGACCAGCGCGTCGGTGGCCTGCTCGGGAACGAGCTGGAACTCCTCCGACAGGGTCACGCCGATCCGCTCGGGGGCGAGCAGCCGGACGATGTGGGCGCGCTGCTCCAGATCCGGGCAGGCGGAGTAGCCGAAGGAGTACCGGGCGCCGCGGTAGCCGACCTTGAAGAAGTCGCCCAGGTCGGCGGGGTCCTCGCCGCCGAAGCCGATCTCGGCGCGGACGCGGGTGTGCCAGTACTCGGCCAGGGCCTCGGTGAGCTGCACCGACAGGCCGTGCAGTTCGAGGTAGTCGCGGTAGGCGTTCTTGGCGTAGAGCTCGGCGGTGGCCTCGCTGATCCGCGATCCGACGGTGACGAGCTGGAAGGCGGCCACGTCGGTCTCGCCGGAGTCGCGGGAGCGGAAGAAGTCGGCCAGGCACAGGTGCCGGTCGCGGCGCTGGCGGGGGAAGGCGAACCGCTCGCGGTCGGAGCCGTCGTCGTTGAGGACGACCAGGTCGTCGCCCTCGCTGACGGCGGGGAAGTAGCCGTAGACGACGGCGGCCTCGATCAGGCCCTCGGTCTGGACGCGGTCGAGCCAGCCGCGCAGGCGGGGCCGTCCCTCGGTCTCGACGAGCTCCTCGTAGGAGGGGCCCCCGGCGCCGCGGGAGGGCTTGAGCCCCCACTGGCCCATGAAGGTGGCGCGCTCGTCCAGGAAGGCGGCGTAGTCGTTCAGGGGGATGCCCTTGACGACGCGCTCGCCCCAGAACGGCGGTTCGGGGACGGGGTTGTCGGCGGCGACGTCGGAGCGGGCGGGCATCTCCTCGGGCTCGGTGACCTTGAGGGTCGCCCCGGTGCGGACGCGGCGTTCGCGCAGGGGCGGCAGGGCGGCGCCGTCGACGCCGCGCTTGACGGCCATGAAGGCGTCCATGAGCCGCAGGCCCTCGAACGCGTCGCGGGCGTAGCGGACCTCGCCCTGGAACAGGTCGGCCAGGTCCTGTTCGACGTAGGCGCGGGTGAGGGCGGCGCCGCCGAGCAGGACGGGCCACTCTCCCGCCAGGCCGCGGGCGTTGAGCTCCTCCAGGTTCTCCTTCATGATCACCGTGGACTTCACCAGCAGCCCGGACATGCCGATCACGTCGGCGCGCTCGTTCCTGGAGGCCTCCAGGATCGCCGACATGGGCTGTTTGATGCCGATGTTGACGACCTCGTAGCCGTTGTTGGTGAGGATGATGTCGACCAGGTTCTTGCCGATGTCGTGGACGTCGCCCTTGACGGTGGCCAGGACGACGCGGCCCTTTCCGCCGTCCTCGGCCTTGTCCATGTGGGGTTCGAGGTAGGCCACGGCGGTCTTCATGACCTCGGCGGACTGCAGCACGAACGGCAGCTGCATCTGGCCGGAGCCGAACAGCTCGCCGACGGTCTTCATGCCGTCCAGCAGGACGTCGTTGACGATCTCCAGGGCGGGGCGCTCGGCCAGGCCCTGGTCGAGGTCGGCGGCCAGGCCGTCGAGCTCGCCGTCGACGATGCGGCGCTTGAGGCGCTCCCACAGCGGCAGGGCCAGCAGCTCGGCGGCGCGGCCGGCCTTCATGGCGGCGGTGTCGACGCCCTCGAACATCTCCATGAAGCGGATCAGCGGGTCGTAGTCGCCGGAGCGGCGGTCGTAGACCAGGTCGAGGGCGACCTTGCGCTGCTCCTCGTCGATCCGCGCCATCGGGAGGATCTTGGAGGCGTGCACGATGGCGGAGTCGAGCCCGGCGTCGACGCATTCGTGCAGGAACACCGAGTTCAGCACGACGCGGGCGGCGGGGTTGAGGCCGAAGGAGACGTTGGACAGGCCGAGGGTGGTCTGGACGCCGGGGTGGCGGCGCTTGAGCTCGCGGATGGCGTCGATGGTCTCGACGGCGTCGCGGCGCGACTCCTCCTGGCCGGTGCCGATGGTGAAGGTCAGGCAGTCGACGATGATGTCCTCGACGCGCATGCCCCATTCGGTGGTGAGCTTGTCGATGGTGCGGGCGGCGACGCGGACCTTCCAGTCGGCGGTGCGGGCCTGGCCTTCCTCGTCGATGCACATGACCACGACGGCGGCGCCGTGCTCCTTCACGACCGGCATCAGGCGGGCGATCTTGGAGTCGGGGCCGTCGCCGTCCTCCAGGCTGACGGAGTTGACCACGGCGCGGCCGCCGAGCATCTCCAGTCCGGCGCGCAGGACGGGCGTCTCGGTGGAGTCCAGGACGATCGGGAGGGTGGCGGCGGTGGCGAACCGGAACGCCAGCTCCTTCATGTCGGCGACGCCGTCGCGGCCGACGTAGTCGACGCACAGGTCGATCAGGTGGGCGCCGTCGCGGGCCTGGTCTCGGGCGATCTTGACGCAGTCGTCCCAGCGCTCGTCCAGCATCGCCTCCCGGAACGCCTTGGAGCCGTTGGCGTTGGTGCGCTCGCCGATGGCCAGGTAGGAGGTGTCCTGCCGGAACGGGACGTGCTGGTAGAGCGAGGACGCGCCGGCCTCGGGGCGGGGGCGGCGCTCGGCGGGCTCGCGGCCGCGGACGCGTTCGACGACGCGGCGCAGGTGCTCGGGCGTGGTGCCGCAGCAGCCGCCGACCAGCGACAGGCCGAAGTCGCGGGTGAAGGCGTCGTGGGCGTCGGCGAGCTCGTCGGGCGTCAGGGGGTAGTGGGCGCCGTCGGAGGTGAGCTGGGGCAGGCCCGCGTTGGGCATGCACGACAGGCCGACGCGGGCGTGGCGGGCCAGGTAGCGCAGGTGCTCGCTCATCTCGGCGGGGCCGGTGGCGCAGTTCAGGCCGATCAGGTCGAGGTCGAGGGGTTCCAGCGCGGTGAGGGCGGCGCCGATCTCCGACCCCATCAGCATCGCGCCGTTCTGCTCGATGGTGACCTGGCCGATCAGGACGGTGTCGGTGCCCGCGGCGGCGATGGCGCGCTTGGCGCCGATGATGGCGGCCTTGGCCTGCAGGAGGTCCTGGCAGGTCTCCACGAGCAGGGCGTGGGCGCCGCCGGCGATGAGGCCCTCGGCGTTGCGCCGGTAGGCGTCGCGGAGCTCGGCGAAGGCGACGTGGCCGAGGGTGGGGAGCTTGGTGCCGGGGCCGATCGAGCCGATGACCCAGCGGGGCCGGTCGGGGGTGGAGACGGCGTCGGCGACCTCGCGGGCCAGGCGGGCACCGGCCTGCGACAGTTCCTCGATCCGTTCGGTGATGCCGTATTCGCCGAGGTTGGCGAGGTTGGCGCCGAAGGTGTTGGTCTCGACGCAGTCGACGCCGGCGTCGAGGTAGGCCCGGTGGACCTCCCGGACGATGTCGGGCCGGGTGACGTTGAGGACCTCGTTGCAGCCCTCGTGCCCCTCGAAGTCCTCCAGGGTGGGGCCCGCGTCCTGGAGCATCGTCCCCATGCCGCCGTCGGCGACGACGACGCGTTGTCTCAGAGCCTGCCGCAAGTTCTGCGAAGTGGGAATGCTCATGTGGCCCCACTCTATCCGCCCCTCCGCGGGCCCTACCGTGACGTAGCTGTCACACGAACACGCAGCGTGGGCGTCCGGGGGCGACGCGCGGGCGGTCCGCGGATCGTGTGAACCGTGACGGGAGGGGCGTGGGAGCGATAACGTGCGTGGCTGGAAACTACTCACCGGTAAGGAGCGGCATGAGCGCGTACCGCACCATCCTCGTCGGCACCGACGGCTCGGACACCTCGTTCCGGGCGGTCGACCGGGCCGCCCAGCTGGCCGCGGCCACGGGCGCCAAGCTGGTCCTCGCCTCCGCCTACAGCCCGATGCCCGCCCGCGAGCGCCTCAGCGCCGAGGACCGCCTGGGCGATCTGGCCTACAAGGTGCAGGGCTCCACGCCCGCGGACGACGCCCTGCGCGCCGCCCGCGAGCGGGCCGTGGCGGCCGGGGCCAGGGACATCGACCAGGCCGCCGTGGAGGGCGACCCCGTCGACGTGATGTCGCGGCTGACCAAGGACCGCGGCGCCGATCTCGTCGTGGTCGGCAACCGGGGCCTCAACAGCCTCGCTGGCCGCATCCTGGGGTCGGTCCCGGCGAACCTCTCGCACCGTTCGCCCTGCGATGTCCTGATCGTCCACACCACCGACGGGAAGTGACCCCGGCCGCCCCCGGCCGTGGCCTGGCGGAGGTCTGGGCCGTGGGGCGGCGGGGTAGGTCCTCCTAGGACGTAGGCTGACTGCCACCGGTCGCCCGAGGCCCCATGCCCCGGGAATGACGTCCCCCCGGTGGTGTTGTACCCGACGTCGGAAGGAGGCAGCGCGTGGTCGAGCTCGAAAGCGTGCCGGAACTCGTCGAACCGGTGCTCGTGGCCGCCTTTGAGGGGTGGAACGACGCCGGTGAGGCCGCCAGCGGGGTCATCCAGCATCTGGAGTCGAGCTGGGACGCCGTGCCCATCGCCGAACTCGACCCGGACGACTACTACGACTTCCAGGTCACCCGCCCCATCGTCGAGATGATCGACGGCGAGACGCGGGGGATCACCTGGCCCACCACGCGGATCTCCTGGGCGCGCCTGCCGACCGGACGCGACGTGGTGCTGGTGCACGGCATCGAGCCGAACATGCGGTGGCGCTCGTTCTGCCGCGAGCTGATCGAGCTGATCATCAGGCTGGACGTCCGCAACGTCGTGCTGCTGGGCGCGCTGCTGGCCGACGCGCCGCACACCCGTCCCGTCCCCGTCACCGGGGCGGCGTCGGAGGCGGGGCTGGTCAACACGCTGCACCTGGAGCCGACCCGTTACGAGGGCCCCACCGGCATCCTGGGCGTCCTGCAGGACGCCTGCTCCAAGGCCGACCTGAGCACCGTGTCGCTGTGGGCGTCGGTGCCGCACTACGTCGCGCAGCCGCCCTCGCCCAAGGCGACGCTCGCGCTGCTGCGCCGCGTGGAGGACCTGCTGGACGTCACCGTCCCGCTGGGCGACCTGCCCGAGGAGGCCCGCGCCTGGGAGAACGGCGTCAACGAGCTGGCCGAGGAGGACTCCGAGGTCGCCGAGTACGTCCGCACGCTCGAGGAGCAGAAGGACGCCACCGAGCTGCCCGAGGCCAGCGGCGACGCGATCGCCCGCGAGTTCGAGCGGTACCTGCGGCGCCGCGACGGCTAGGGCGCTACCGCCGGTCGCCCTCGCCGCGCGCGGCGGTGTCCTCGTTCCGCCGGCGCCGCCCGTCCCCCGGGCTGACCGCCGCGCAGACCAGCAGCGCCACCAGCGCACCCGGCAGCATCACCACCAGCAGTTCCAGGCTCATGATCCCCCTCGCGTCGTGGTCGCGTCGTGACCTACCCCTGTATCATGGTCCCAACCCGTGTCCGCGTGGACACGGTCGGTGATGGCCCGCATACGCCGCGAAGTATGCTCTCAATGATCGTTTGTGAGTTTCCGGGCGGAGCCGCCCCCGGGCGGTGAGCCCGGCGATCCGTCCCCGGCCCCGCCGCGAGCTGCGGCGCGACCGGCGGAGCCGCGCCCACTCCTGCTGGGACCACCTCATCGCCGCGCCGCTGTGGCCGCTGCACGGCGCCAACCTCGGCACGCTGCTGCGCACCTGCGACGCGGTGGGCGCCTGCCTGGCGGTGCCGCGCCACCCGTGGGTGCCCGCCGCGCTGGAGCGGGGCAACACCCTGCGCCGCCCCTCGTGCGTCCACTGGGTGAACGACCCTCCCGGGTGGCTGGAACGCCAGCGCGACAAGGGGTCGGACGTGGTCGGCGTGGAGCTCGCCGACGAGGCGGTCCGGCTGGCCGACCTGCCCGCCGCGCGCGGCCGGACGGTGATGGTGCTCGGCCACGAGCAATACGGAATCCCCCTGGATGTCCTGGATCTCCTGGATCTGGCGGTGGAGATCCCTATGGTGGGGAGCGGCCACAGCCTGAACGTGGCCGTCGCGGGGTCCCTGGTCCTTTACAAGCTCGCCGGACTCCTCTGACATGCGGAATCTCGCCCGAGATGCAACATTGGTGGCATCATCTCCCATCCGAGTCGATCTCCGAAGGAGCGCACGTGCCGCAGGCGCAGCCGCTGCAGCCCCGCGATCCCCGCACCCTGGGGGCCTACGAGCTGACCGGGCGGCTCGGGTCCGGCGGCCAGGGCACGGTGTACCTGGGCACCGGCCCGTCCGGCGAGCAGGTCGCGGTCAAGCTCCTGCACGTGCAGTTCGACGACGACGGCTCGGCGCGCGCCCGGTTCATCCGCGAGGCCGAGGTCGCGCGGCAGGTGGCGCGGTTCTGCACCGCGCAGATCCTGGACGCCGACGTGGCGGGCGCCAATCCCTACCTGGTCAGCGAGTTCGTGCCCGGCCCCCCGCTGTCGCGGCAGGTCGCGCGCGAGGGGCCGATGTCGGGCGGCGCGCTGGAGCGGCTGGCCGTCAGCACCGCCAGCGCGCTCACCGCCGTTCACCGCGCCGGGATCGTCCACCGCGACCTCAAGCCGCACAACGTGCTGCTGGGCCCCGACGGGCCCCGCGTGATCGACTTCGGGCTGTCGCGGATGCTGGACGCCGCCAGCGCCGTCAGCAGCAACGCCGTCGGCACCCCGGCCTACATGTCGCCCGAGCAGCTGACCGGCGGCGAGATCGGCCCGGCCGCCGACGTGTTCGCCTGGGGCTCGACGATGGTGTTCGCCGCCACCGGCACCCCGCCGTTCGGGTCCGACTCCATCCCCGCGGTGATCTACCGGATCCTGCACCACGAGCCCGAGCTCGGCGCCCTGGACGCCGAGCTGCGCGAGCTGGTCACCGCCGCGCTGTCCAAGGACCCCGCGCTGCGCCCCACCGCCGCGCAACTGCTGCTGCGGCTGGTCGGCCACGACGAGGCGTTCGAGGCGACGGGGGCCACCGCCACCCGCGCCGACGGCGTCCCGCGCCCGAGCCAGACCACCCAGCCCGGGCAGGCGTCCACGACCCACCCGCGCGACCCCGGCCCGGTCGGGCCCGCGCCCGCGCGCGGACACCGGGCACCGCCCCGCAAGGCGAGCGGGCGCCGCCGCGTCGCGGCCGTCGCGGCCGCGGCCGCGCTGGCCGCCGTCGCCGGAGGCGGCACCTACGCGGTGATGGCCCGCGACTCCGGCGGCCGCGACCCCGACGTGGCGGCGGCCGGGCCGTCCGGCGTGCCCGAGTCGTCGGCGGCTCCGCCCTCGGCGCGCGGGTCGGCCCGCCCGAAGGCGTCCGGGGCGACCCGGTCGCGCCAGCCCGGCCCCGGCCCGAGCACCACCCGCGAGCCGACCGACGGCGCCACGCGCCCCACCAACCGGCCGACCTCGCCCCGTCCCACCTCGTCCACGCCGGACGTCCCGGTCGACCACGGCGCGCCGGACCCTTACGGGTACTGCCGCAAGGACGACCGCAAGGCGTCCTACCGGGGCAGCGGCCAGTGGTACTGCACCCCGGCCAGCGGCCCGGGCGTCGACACGCTGATCAGCATGGACGAGGTCTGCCAGTGGCGGTACGGGCCGAGCCAGGCCGTGCTGAAGGGCGACGCGGGCACTCCGTCGGACTGGCACTGCATGGCCGAGGCCTAACATGAAACCCTTGTTGTCACTTCGCCAATAGGTAGGATGCCCCTACTGGCGGAAGGAACACCATGACCACGGCCCCCGCCCGCGACCGCACGGTCCTTCGCCTGCTGGCCGCCGAACCCGCCGTCATGCTGGCGGCCGGGCGCGCCCTGCTGCTCCAGGTGGCCCACCCCAAGGTCGCCCAGGGCGTCGCCGACCACAGCGACCTGCGCCACCGCCCGCTCGACCGCCTCTACGGGACGCTGGACTTCCTGACGATCGTGGCGTTCGGCACCGAGGAGGAGGCCGAGCGCATGGGCCGCGCGATCCGCCGCACGCACGAGCGGATCACCGGCCCCGGCTACTCCGGCAACGACCCCGACCTCCAGGTCTGGGTGAACGCCACGCTGATCGACGCCGCGCTGTTCGTCTACGAGGACGTCCTGCGCTCCCCCAGCGGCGACCTCGCGGCCGCCTACATCGACCAGGCGCGCTTCGTGGCCGAGGTCCTGGGCTGCCCGCCCGGCGCCCAGCCCGCCGACCTGGCCTCGTTCCGCCGCTACATGGACGACGCGATCGCCGGGCTGGAGGTCACCGACACCGGCCGCATGGTGATGCGCGAGGTCCTGTGGTCGCGCAGGCTCCGGTGGCTGTGGCCCGCGACGGCCCTCAACCGCTTCGTCACCGCGGGCCTGCTGCCCGAGCCGATCCGCGTCCAGTACGGCCTGCCCTGGAGCAGGGCGCGCGACCGCGCCCTGTGGACCGCCCTCAGAACCGGCGCCTTCGCCTACCGGCTGGTCCCCGGACGCCTGCGCCGCGCGGGCGTCCCCCTCCTCCTCTGGAACTCCCGCCGCCGCTCGGCCCGCCGCGCCCGCGGATACCGCACCGGCTGACGTCCGGGGTCACCGGGCCCAGGCGGGCCGGAAGGTGATCTCCAGGACGGCGCAGGTCCAGCTGAAACCGGCGCCGATCCCGACGAGGAGGACGTGGTCGCCGGGGGTCAGGGCGCCGGTCTCGGCGAGGTGGGCGAGGCCGGTGAACTGGTCGGCGGCGCCCACGTGGCCGGTGCGGCGGCCGAACTCCCAGGTGGTGCGGTCGGGGTCCAGGCCGAGCGGCGCGGCGTAGCGGGTGCGCAGGACCTGGCGGCCGACGTTGGGGAAGACCGAGCGGGCGATGTCGCCGATCTTGACTCCGGCCTCGTCGAGGGCGAGGCCGACGGCCTCGGTCAGCCCCTCGGTGGTGCGGGTCGCGACGCCGAGGCCGCCCGCGGCGGCGAACTGGCGGCGGCGGGCGCGCACGTCGACTGGCCGGCCCGGCTCGCGCGAGAAGGGGACGTCGCCCCGGTACATGCCCTCCAGCTCGGTGTCGACGACGGTGGCGACCGAGGCCAGCCGCGCGAAACCGCGCCGGGCCAGGACGGCCGCGGCGGCGCCGTCGCCGTAGACGATGCCGCGCACGTCGCCGCGCCAGCGGTCGAAGGCGGGCCCGCCGAACCGGTCGGCGGCCGTCACCAGGGCGGCCGCGCGAGTCGGCACCGCCATCAGGTGGGACGCGGCCAGCTCGACGGCGCCGAGCGCGCCGTTGCACATCTGCTGGACGTCCAGCGCCGGGGCGTGCCGCGATCCGCGCAGGACCTCGCGGTGGACGTAGGAGGCCGCGGGCCAGTAGTCCAGGCCCTGGAACCAGGCCGAGGCGTGCAGGAGCAGGGAGACGTCGTCGGCCGGGACGCCCGAGCGCTCCAGCGCGCGGCGGGCGGCGTGCGCGGCCATCTCGGCGGGCGCCTCGGACTCGGCGACGGTCACGCCCGCGTACTCGTTGAACGCCTGCTCCCCGGGGTCGTAGCGGCCGTCGGCCAGGGCCTCGGCGACGTCGGTCATGGGCGGGAGCCGGTGGGCGACCCCGGCGATGAACAGACCGTCGCAACGCATCTCGCTACCCCCACTGGGCGGTGACAGGGACCGTTTCGCACCCTCTTTTGATCATTGTTCAGACCCGGGGAAACGTCCAGCCCGCCACCGGAGGCCGGTCGTGAACGAGGAGCACCTGGTGTTCGCTCTGAGCGAAACCGAGGCGAGGAGGGCGGCGCTGCGCGGTCAGGGCGTCGACCCCGAACGGCCCTGACCGGCGAATGCCAGCGCCGCCGTGACCAGCATCGCCACGGTCAGCGCGACCCCGGCGGTGAAGGCCGCCGCAATGCCCTCGACCTCGCCGCCCGACCGCGCCGCCGCGCCGTGCGCGGTGACCAGCAGCGCCAGGCCGAGCTACTGCGTCGCCTGCAGCGCCCCCGACGCGGCGCCGGACGCGGCGGGCGGCACCGCGAACATCGCCGCGACCGACACCAGGCCCGCCCCCGCCCCGAACAGCAGCACCGGGCCGAGGATCACGCCGAGATAGGTGCTGGACGCCGAGACCTGGGTGAGCCACACCATCCCGGCGATCGACAGCGCCGACCCCGCGACCATCAGCGACCGGGGCCCGGTGCGCGGCAGCAGGCGGGGCACCGCGCGGCTCGCGCCGACCAGCGCGACCGTCGTCGGCAGGAACGCCAGCCCCGTCTCCAGCGGCCCGGCTGGACGTAGAGGGTCAGGAAGTACAGCATCCCGGCCATCGCCGCGGTCAGCAGCGCCCGCATCGCGTAGGCGCCCGCGCGGCCGCGGTCGGCCAGCAGCCACAACGGCAGGATCGGCTGCCGCGCGCGCGACTCGATGACGGGGAACAGCGCGAGCGGCGCGGCGGCGGCCAGCGTCCACGGGTCGTCCCGGCGGTGGCGCTGAACGCGCCCGCCAGGTCGAAGCGTCCCCGCCCGCCGGGGCCCTCGCGGATCCAGCGCGGCGCCAGCAGCGCGATCGCCGCGCCCGCCGGGACGTTGACCAGCAGCACCCACCGCCACGACGCCCACGACCAGGCCGACGACCATGCCCGTGCTGGACATACCGCCAGGACGCCGAGCGCGCGGCCCCGCGCCTCGCCCTCCTCGAACGTGGTCGCCACCAGGGCCAGCGACCCGGGCCCGGCCCGCGCGGCACCGGCCCCCTGCCAGGCGCGGGACGCCAGCAGCCACTCCGGCCCCGTCGCCACTCCCCCGGCCAGCGACGCCGCCGTGAACAGGCACGTCCCCGCGACGAACACGCAGCGGCGGCGGCCGCCTGCCCGGGGACGGTCAGCGGTGACCGGTCAGCGCCAGGATCAGCGCGAAGACGGTGGCGCGCCGCCTCACCGGAACCGGTCCTTCAGCTCGACCTTGCGGACCTTGCCGGTCGAGGTCTTGGGCAGCGGATCGAGGGTCTCCAGCCGCTTGGGCCAGTACAGCTCGGTCATGCCCGCCTCGCCCAGCAGGGACGCACGTCGTCCAGCCCGACGGACCCGCCCCCGGCCGGGGCGACGACCGCGCAGATCGTCTCGTCGGCGCCTCCGGCGGTCGGCAGCCCGATCACGGTCGCCTCGCGCACGGCCGGATGCCGTCCGATGATCGCCTCCAGGTCGGCGACCGGGACGAGGTACCCGTTGCGCAGCACGGTGTCCTTCGCGCGGCCGGTGATGCGGATGCCGCCGCGGCCGCCGTGCCGGGCCAGGTCGCCGGTGTCGAACCAGCCGTCCTCGTCCAGCGAGGCCCGGTAGAGCTCCGCGCGCCGGTCGTAGCCCAGGCACTGCGCCGGGCCGCGCACCCACAGCACGCCGACGCCGTCGGCCTGCCCGGGGATCGGGTCGATGCGGAACTCCATGCCGTCGATGGGGCTGCCGTCGCTGCGGGCCGCCCAGTCATCGGGGTCGTCCGGGCGGCTGATCGTCACCGGGCCGTTCTCGGTCATCCCCCACAGCGAGTACAGCCGCAGCCCGAGGGTGTCGCGGACCTCGTCGACGTAGTGGGGCAGTATCGGCGAGGACCAGGTGCCGGAGCGCGGGCAGGGTGCGCCCGGCAGCCCGCGCGGCGTCCAGCAGCCGCCTGAGGAAGTGCGGCGCCGCGTACACGAACGTCACGTCGTGGTCGGCGAGCAGGGTGAGGATGTCGGGGCCCTCGTGGGAGTCCTGGAAGACCATCGTGCCGCCCACCGTGAGCGGCATCAGCAGGCCTTGCGCGAGCCCGGTGTAGTGCGTGTACGGGGACGTGGTCGTCATGACGACCGACCCGTCGAGCCCGAACACCGCGGCCCCGCCGCGCACCGCCGCGTACAGGGTGTTCTGGCTGTGCAGGCCGCCCTTCGGCTCGCCGGTCGTGCCGGAGGTGAACAGCGTCAGCCACGGCTCGTCGGGGCTCAGCTCGCGGCGCTCGGCCAGGGCGGCGGCGTGGCGCTCCTCCCAGGGGGTTTCGAAGAAGTGCTCGTGCAGGTCGAGGACGCCGTCCGGGCGGGGTTCGCGGGCGACGGCGACATGGGTGAGGGCGGGCAGCCGGGCCGACAGCTCCACCGCCAGCTCGCCCAGCGCGTCGCCGCCCACCACGGCCTCGGTGATGAGCGCCCGGCATCTCGGTCAGGCCGAGCATGGTCTCCAGCTCGCGGCGGCGGTACAGGGTCAGCAGCGGGCACAGCCGGGCCCCGGCGCGCAGCGTTCCGTACGCCAGGACGGCCATATCCCAGCCGTCTGTCAACTGCGCCGCGACGCTGTCGCCGGGCTCGACGCCCAGCTCGATCAGGGCGGCCGCGCAGCGGTCGGTCAGCCGCGACAGCTCGGCGTAGGTGAGCGTCCGCGGTGCCGTCGGCCATGCGGCGCGTTTTCAGGGCCGGTTTCTCCGGCTGCTCCCGTATGTATCGCCGCAGGTCATCGAGGAAGGTCGCGTCCCGCCACCAGCCCGCTCGGCGGTAGCGCGCGGCCGCGTCATCCGTGTCCGACATGTGCGTCTCCTCGATCCTCGGTCGTCACTGACTGGATCTGGCACGAGCGATGCCGTTTCGGGATCTTTCTTATGCACGGTTCCGTTTGACACAAGATCATGCTTTGATCTGACTCGCCGCATCCGGACAAACCGGAGGAGCGAGACATGACCGTGACGGTGCTGTCCATCACCGGCTGGTGTCGCAGCGGCAGCACGGTGCTCGGCAACGTGCTCGCCGAGGCGGGCGACGTCGTCCACGCCGGAGAGCTGCGCTTTCTCTGGCTGAACGGCGTGCTGGGCGCTGGCGGCAACGGCCACTGCGGCTGCGGCGAGGACCTGGTCGCCTGCGCGCTCTGGTCGCGCGTGCTGGACGCGGTTTGCCCGCCGCACCGCACCCTGGAACGGCATGCGGCGGATGTAACCAATTGGCAAGACTCCTGTCGCACCCGGCACACCTGGCGGGTGCTGAGCCGTCCCCCGGCCAACGGCCGGCCCGCGACCCTGGCCGCCGCCTACCGCGCGATCGCGGCCGAGACCGGCGCCCGCGTCATCGTCGACAGCTCCAAGTTCGCCTCCGACGCCGCGCTGCTGACCCACCTGCCCGGCGTCCGCCCCGTCTTCGTGCACCTGGTCCGCGACCCGCGCGCCGTCGCGCACTCGTGGCGCAGGCCCAAGCAGTACACCGGACGGCGCTCGGCCGCCGACAGCACCCGGCACTGGGCCGCCTTCAACCTCGCCGCCGAGGCCGTGAACCGCGCCCGGCCCGGCGCGTCGCTGACGCTGCGGTACGAGGACCTGATGACGCACCCGCGCGCCGCCGTCGGCCGCGTCCTGGAGATGGCCGGCCACACCGGGCCCAGCCCGGTCGCCGAGGACGGCACCGTCGAGCTGGGCGGCAACCACGCCGTCACCGGCAACCCCAACCGGTTCGAGCGCGGCCGCACCGCCCTGGCGGAGGACCGCCGCCGGCTCACCGCGCTCCCCCGCCGCCAGGGCGCCGCGGCGACCCTGCTGGCCCTGCCGCTGCTGCGCCGCTACCGCTACGAGATGAGGTTCTGACCGTGGATCTGAGGCTCAAGGACAAGGTCGCGCTGGTCGCCGGCGGCTCGGCCGGGATGGGCTTGGAGATCGCCCGCGATCTGGTGCGCGAGGGCGCGACCGTGTCGATCGCCGGACGCGACCCCGACCGCCTGGCCGCCGCCCGCGCCGACCTCGGCGGCGCGGTGTCCACCCGGCGGCTCGACCTGCGCGACAACGACGCCGTCCGCGCCTGGGCCGACGAGACCGCCGCCGAGCACGGCGCGCTGCACATCCTGGTCACCAACGCGGGCGGGCCGCCCGCCGGGCCCACCGGCTCCTTCGGCCTGGACGGCTACCGCGACGCGCTGGAGCTCGGCATGCTCGCCCACATCGGCATGGTGCAGGCCGGTCTCCCCCACCTCCAGCGGGCCGGCTGGGGACGCGTCGTGATGATCACCAGCGAGACCGTCCGGCAGCTCATCCCCAAGTACGGGCTGTCCAACGTCGTGCGCAGCGGGCTGATCGGCTACGCCAAGACGCTCGTGCACGAGCTCGGCGCCGGAGACATCACCGTTAATGTCCTCGCTCCCGGGTACACCGCCACGGCGCCGCTCCTCAACGGCATCACCGGCGACATCGACGAGGAACTGGCGCGGATCGCCGCCGGCGCGGGCATCCCGCTGGGACGGGTCGCGCGGCCCGAGGAGATCGCGGCCGCAGCGGTTTTCCTGCTGAGCGAGCGGGCCGGATTCATCACCGGCACCGTCCAGGTCGTGGACGGCGGCCGATCCCTTGGAGCGTGACAGCTAGCAGCCGCCACTGGAGGTGCACGGTGTCCGCGGTGACCATGATGCTCGACGACCCCGAACTGACCCGCCGCAGCCCCGGCGAGGAGTTCGACCTCGCCCACGCGCGCCACGGCCCCGGCGCCGAGGTGGACTGCGCGCCTCCATCAGCGACCTGTTCCCGCCCGCCAAGCGGCGGCCCCGCCTGACCGTCCGGCACCTGCTGCGCCGGGCCGTGGTCGACACCGACGAGGTCACCGTCTTCCACGAACGCGCCGAGAACGTCGCACCCGACGACGACGCCCCCGAATGGCGGTTCGAGGTCGGCTCCCGCACCGCCCGGACGCAGGAGATCCGCGCGGCCGTCCCCGTCCCGCCCGAGCTCCTCGCCGCTCGCCGCGTTCGTCGACTTCCGGCTGCTGGTGCGGCTGGGCACCGCCGAGAACGACGTCCTGCTCAACGGCGAGGGCGACGTGCGCGGGCTGCTGCGCACCCCCGGCCTGCGCCGCCACGACAAGCCCGCCGACTCAGCCGCCGCGACGCCGCTGCGCGCCGCCGCGCTGTGCGAGTGGTACGGCGGATCGGCCGACGGCATCGTCATGCATCCCGACGACTGGTGGCCGCTGGTCGCCGACGGCGCGTTCCTGGAACGGCTGGCCGTCCAGGGCGTCAAGGTCAGCCGCACCCGCATGATCCCCGCCGGGACTGTCCTGGTCGCCCGACGCCGCCCTCTACGAGCGGTACTACGGCGTGCCGCACACCGCGCCCGCGCTGCTGGACTCGTTCGTCACCGGCTGCCCCGAACTGTTCCGCAAGGAGCTGCGCGACGCCGCGCTGATCAGCGTCCCCGGCTGCATGGCCACCGCGGGCGTCCTGGCGCCGGCTCCGCTGGCCGGGCTCGTCGAACCGGGCGTCCAGATCGACGCCCGCACCGGGTCCAGCGG
Organism: Spirillospora sp. CA-294931; assembly: GCF_050946795.1. Lineage (GTDB taxonomy): Bacteria > Actinomycetota > Actinomycetes > Streptosporangiales > Streptosporangiaceae > Spirillospora. The sequence continues at coordinate 4,422,809 of NZ_CP192006.1, read as the reverse complement.
CTCGGGCGCGACCGCGGGCGACTCCAACCTGCACGCCGAGCGCAGCGGCGCGATGCGCGTGTTCGCGCCGTCCCGCCACCGCCACGAGGCCGAGACCGCCGCGCTGACCGGCCTGGACATCCGGATGACCGCCACCGGCGTCGAGGCGGTCCGGGGCGTCCAGGTCGTCTGCCACGCCACCGGCGGGCTGGACGAGCGCGCCGTCCGCCGCGCCTACGCCGACGAGCCGTTCGTCCGCGTGGTCGCCCACCGCAGGGGCGCCCACCGGCTCCCCGACCCCAAGATCCTGCTGGGCTCCAACTTCTGCGACGTGGGCTTCGCCGTGGACGGCGACCGCGTCACGGCGATCGCCGCGCTGGACAACCTGACGAAGGGCGGGGCGGGCACGGCCGTGCAGTGCCTCAACGCTTACCTCGGCCATCCCGAGACCCTGGGCCTGGAGTTCACCGGCCTGCACCCGCTCTGATGGGGATCACGGTGGTCAAGTGCGGCGGCGCGGTGCCGCCCGGGCCCGTGTGCGCCGACCTCGGCGCGCTGCCCGGCCCCGCCGTCCTCGTCCACGGCGGCGCCCCCGAGATCGCGCGGCTGGCGGGCGAGCTCGGCGTCCGGCCCCGGACACTGGAGTCGCCCAGCGGGGTCACCAGCCGCCACACCGACGCGGCGATGCTCGACGTGGTGACGCTGGCGATGACCGGCCGCGCCAAGCCCCGGCTGCTGCGCGAGCTCGACCGGCACGGCGTGTCCGCCGTCGGGCTCACCGGCCTGGACGGCCGCGGCGCCGTCGGCGCCAAGGGCCCCCTCGCCGCGATGATCTCCGCCGCCGCGTCGCTGCCCGCGTTCCCCGGCACCGTCCGGGTGATCGACGCGGTCGAGGAGGAACTGCTGTCCAAGGGCGGCCACCACATCGCCCGCACGCCGCCACGGCGGCATCCCGCGCGCCGCGCTCAGGACCGGCACTTCGGATATGAACACCGTCAGCGAGCGCTGGAGCGTCCCGATGGCGTCCTACGGCCCCGGCGACGGCTCCCTCGACCACGGGGACGACGAGTCGATCGAGAGCGCCGAGTACCTGCGCGGCATCGACGTCCTCGTCACGGCGCTCGAGGAGCTCGGCGCGACCCTCACCGGGTCACAGGTCGATGCCGAGTAGGGCGTCGATGAGAGTGCGGGCCTGGGCGGGCGCGGAGGGGTCGGTGCCCGTCTGGGCGGCCCAGCGGTCGACGGCGGCCAGGGCGGCGGGAGCGTCGAGGTCGCGGGCCAGATGGCCGCGGACCTCGTCGACCAGGGCCCCGGCGGGCGGCGCGGCCGGGGCTTGCACGGCCTCGCGCCAGCGGGCCAGGCGGGCCCGGGCCTCGTCGAGATCGGACTGGGTCCACTCCCAGTCCGAGCGGTAGTGGTGGGCCAGGAGGGCCAGGCGGATCGCCATCGGGTCGGTGCCCGCGCGGCGCAGCTTGGACACGAAGACCAGGTTGCCGCGCGACTTGGACATCTTCTCGCCGTCCAGCCCGACCATGCCCGCGTGGACGTAGGCGCGGGCGTGGGGGTGCTCGCCGGTGGCGACCTGGGCGTGCGAGGCGCCCATCTCGTGGTGCGGGAAGGCCAGGTCGGAACCGCCGCCCTCGACGTCGAAGGCCATGCCCAGATGCTCGATCGAGATCGCCGAGCACTCGACGTGCCAGCCCGGACGACCGCGGCCGAACGGAGAGTCCCAGCCGGGCTCGCCGGGACGCTGCGCCATCCAGATCAGCGCGTCCAGCGGGTCGCGCTTGCCCTCGCGTCCCGGGTCGCCGCCGCGCTCGGCGAACAGCGGCATCATCGCCGCGCGGCCCAGCCCGCTGACCGACCCGAACGAGGGGTCGGCGGCGACCGGGAAGTAGACGTCGCCCTCGACCTCGTAGGTGGCGTCCTTGGCCCGCAGTTTCTCGATCATCTCGATGATCAACGGGATCGCCTCGACGGCACCGACGTACTGGTCGGGCGGCAGGACGCGCAGCGCGGTCATGTCCTCGCGGAACAGCTCGATCTCGCGCTCGGCCAGCTCGCGCCAGTCGACGCCGGTCTGCCGGGCACGTTCCAGCAGGGGGTCGTCGACGTCGGTGGCGTTCTGGACGTAGTGGACCCGGTGCCCCAGGTCGCGCCAGACCCGGTTCACCAGGTCGAAGGCCAGATAGGTGTTGGCATGGCCGAGATGCGTGGCGTCATACGGGGTGATGCCGCACACGTACATCCCGGCCGTCTCGCCCGGTGACGTGGGGCTCAGCGTGCCCGTTCCGGTGTCGTGCAGGCGCAGCCGATGCGCCGGGACGGCGAAGCCGCCGTCGGTCAGGCTGGGCACTTGGGGAGCGGGCCACGATCGCATACGTGAAGCTTATCCACGAACCTCCCGTGCCCTCGCGCCGAGATCAGGCCAGCCGGACGCGGGGGTCAAGGGCGGCGTAGCCGAGGTCGACCAGCAGGCTCGCCAGCACGACGACCAGCGTCACCATCAGCGTCACCCCGATGATCACCGGGGTGTCGCCCAGCGTGACCGACTGGTAGACCAGCTGGCCGACGCCCTGGAGCCCGAAGACCTTCTCGGTGACGATCGTCGAGCCCATCAGTGCGCCCGCGTCCACCCCGAACTGCGTCACCACGGGCGTCAGCGCCGCGCGGAGGCCGTGCCGGTAGACCACGCGGCGCTCGGGCAGGCCCTTGGCCCGGGCCGTGCGGATGTAGTCCTCACCCAGGACGTCCAGCATCGCCCCCCGGGTGAGCCGGGTGTAGGTGGCGAGCATGAGCAGGGCCAGCGCGACCCAGGGCAGGGCCATGCGCTGGAGGAAGTGCTCCTGGAGCGGCGGGCCCGCCTCGAAGTAGGTCACGCCCAGATCGCCGAGCCGGGTGGAGAACAGGTAGAGCAGCACCAGCGCCATCACGAACGGCGGCGTGGACAGCGCGACCAGGACGAACGCCGTCATGGCCCGGTCGGCGGCCCGGCGGGCGCGCACCGCGCTCGCCACGCCCGTCAGAACCCCCCCGGCGAACCACAGCACGCCCGCGCCCAGGACCAGCCACGCCGTGGTGGGCAGCCGGTCGGCGATCAGCCGGTGGACGGGGACGCCGTTGACATAGGACTCCCCCAGGTCGCCGGTCAGCGACCGCCGCAGGAAGTCGCCGTACTGGACGGCCAGGGGCCGGTCCAGGCCGAGGTTGCGGCGGATCAGCTCCAGGGTCTCGGCGGTGGCCCGGGGCCCGCCGATCACCCGCTCGACCGGCGCGGGCGCCAGATGCAGGCACAGGAACACCAGCGTGGAGACCAGCCACAGCACCACGGCCGCGTACAGCAGCCGCCCGACGATCAGCCGCGCCACCGCGTCACCGCCGTCCCGTCCGCGGGTCGAGCGCGTCGCGGACCGCGTCGCCCAGCAGCGTGAACGCCAGCGTGGTGGAGGCCAGCAGCGACGCCGGGACGGCCAGCAGCCACCAGGCGCCCTCCAGCGCGCCGGCGCCCTCGCCGAGCATGCTCCCCCAGCTGGGCATCGGCGGCCTGACCCCCGCGCCCAGGAACGACAGCGTGGCCTCGAACATGATCGCGCCGGGGACGAGCAGCGAGGTCAGCACGGTGATCGGGGCGACCAGGTTCGGCAGGATCTCCCGCGCCATGATCTGCGTCCGGCCCGCGCCGAGGGCCCGGGCGGCCTCGACGAACTCCATCTCGCGCAGCGACAGGACCTGGCCCCGGATCACGCGTCCGCACGCGGCGAACGAGAAGAACGCGATGACGCCCACGGTCAGCGCGACGCCGCCGCCGACCGCGGTGGCCAGCAGGATCGCGACCAGCAGCGACGGCAGCGCGAGCACCACGTCCATGGCCCGGGCCAGCACGGAGTCGGCCGCGCCGCCCAGGAACCCCGCGGCCACGCCGACCACGACGCCCAGCGCCGCCGCGAGCGCCGCCGAGGCGATCCCGACCAGCAGCGAGATCCGCGCGCCGTAGGCCGCCCGGACCAGCACGTCGCGGCCGAGCTGGTCGGCGCCCAGCCAGAACTCGCGGCCCGGCCCGGCGGGCCTGCCGACCTCGTCCAGGCCGGTCCGGGGGAACGTCGCGTCGTAGGGGTGGCCCGTCCAGGACGCCCACACCGGCGCCAGCAGCGCGAACGCCGCCACGCCCGCCAGCAGCGCGATCGCCAGCAGCGCGGACCGGTCGCGGCGCAGCCGCCGCCAGGCCGGACGCGGCGCCGCGCGCTCGCGCCCGGCCTCCCGGACGGCGTCGGCGACCAGCGCGGTCATGACAGCCGGATCTGGTTGAGGTCGTAGGCCTGGGCCTGCGGCACGAACAGCGCGTTGCCGACGCGGGCCGAGTGGAAGATCGGGTAGCGCTGGTGCATGAACGGCACCACGGCCGCGTCGCGCATGATGAGCCGGTCGGCCTCGGCCCAGTGCCCGGCGGCCCCGGCGGTGTCGCCGGCCCCGAGCGCCCGGTCGATCAGCCGGTTGACCTCGTCGTTGTCGTAGCCGCCGTAGTTGGTGGAGTTGGGCCCGTAGTGCCGCCCGTCGAACAGCGCGACGATGGTGCTGCGGCCGTTGTTGCCGTACCAGTCGGGCTGCCACCCGGGGGCGGCCACGTCCCACTTCCCGGCCTTGGCCTCGGACGGCGTCACCAGCGTGCGGCTGTAGAACGTCCCGCCGGAGTCGGCGGTCAGCTCGGCGGTGATGCCGCACGCCTTGAGGTTGGCCTGCACCGACTGCGCCACCCGGGGGTGGTTGCTGCTCACCCGGTAGGGGAATTTCAGCGTCAGCCCGCCGGGATGCCCGGCGTCCGCGAGCAGCCGCCTGCATCGCGCGGGGTCGCCGGAGTCGCCCGGCGTCGGGTACAGGTTGATCGGCCGGTGCCCCACGCTGCCCGGAGGGATGATCTGGTTGAGCGGGCGGGCGACGCCCGCTCCGCCGTAGATGCGCGTCAGCGCCGTCTTGTCGATCGCGTACTGGATCGCCTGCCGGACGGCCCGCTTGCCCAGCGCGCCGCCGTTGTTGGGGCTGAGGGTGTTGAAGACCAGGTAGGGGGTGCTTCCGGCGCCGTCCTGGATCCGGAACCCCGGGCGGGACCGCAGCCCCGGGATCTTGGCCGTGGGGACGGGCTGGTCCCACGCCAGGTCGGCCGAGCCCTGTTCGAGCCGCTGCTGGACGACGTCGGGCGAGTCCTGGCCGAGCGTGATCTGGATGGTGTCGACGTTCTGCGCGCGCAGGGGGTCGGTCTCCTGGCGCCAGGCCGGGTTGCGTCCCAGCGTGTACTGCTTGTTGGGCGTGTAGGACACGATCTTGTAGGGGCCGCTGGAGACCGTGTGCGCGCGGAACCGGGGGCTGTCGGGGACGTACCGGTCGTACTCGGCGGGTGCCGCGGAGGCGAACGACATGGCCAGGATGTTGGGGAAGTCGGCCGCGGGCCGTCTGAGCCGGACCACCAGCGTCCGGTCGTCCCGCGCCCGGAGGCCCGCGACCGGGGTGGAGTTCGCGTAGCGCGCGATGGCGGCGGCGCTGGCGGGGTCGACCTTGGCGAACCCGGCGCAGAACGCCTCCATCCCCTCGATGGTCTCGGTGTAGTAGGCCTTGCCGCCCGAGGGGCTCGCGGGGTTGCAGACCCGTTTGATGCCCCGCACGAAGTCACCGGCCACGACCTCGCGCGGCGGGGCGCTGTCCCACCGCACGCCCGGACGCAGCCGGATCGTGTACGTCCTGCGGTCGCCGCTGAGTCCCCCGTTGCGGACGTCGGGAAGCTCGGCCGCGACGTCCGGCCTGACCGTGATCGACTCCTGGAAGTCCCGGGAGCCCCGGAAGCCGAACAGCGTCCGCGCGAACTGCCGGGTGAGCAGGGTGCCCCAGGTGGTGTAGCCGCTGGCGGTGTCGAGGTGGTCGACATCGGCCGAGCCGAGCACCCGCAGCGTCTCGTCGCCGCCGCGCGCGCCCTCGCATCCGGTCACCCCCAGCACGGCCGCCGCGAGCACGGCCCCCGCCGTCCTCCCCGGCCCGCCGACAGCCATCCGCTCTCCCCCGTCCGCCCCGTGACCGCCGCGCCTGATCGCGACGGGTAGTCAAATTAGCACTCAGAGTGAGATCACGAAGCCGAACCGACCAACCCCGCCTCCCGGATCGCATGGAGCGGGGTATCAGCGGACCCGGCCATCGCGGACATCAGCGATCAGGGCCTTCCGCTCTGCGCTCTCAGGCGGGGACGCGGGTCCAGGCGGTGGGGTCGCCGGGCGTGGTGGAGAAGTCGTAGCGGACGCCGTCGGCCGAGAGGGCCGCCAGGGTGAGGGACGTGGTGCCCCACACCTTGCCGTCCTCGAAGCCGATCAGCGGGATCAGCGCCCGCTTGTCGGAGCGTTCCAGGCCGTCCCCGTCGACCAGGGGCAGCCACGCGCCCCAGGCGTGCGCGGTGTCGCCGTCCAGCGGCACGGGCCGCGGCGCCGCCTCCAGCCGCGGGCGGAAGTGCGCGAGACGGGCGTCGATGTAGGAGGCCGCCTCCGCGACGTGCACCGGCCCCTCGCCCTCCAGGCCGCTGTTGACCACCAGGTGCAGCCCCGGGCCGAGCTCGCGCTCGGTCAGCTCGGCCCCGTTCCAGCTCCACAGCCGCACGGCGCCGGGTTCGGCCCCGATCAGATGGAACGGGTCGAAGCGCTCCGGTTCGAGCTCGCCGAGCTTCCCGTCGGCGGCCAGCCGCAGCGGCAGTTCCCCGCGCGAGATCCGTCCGGCCTCGGGCGCCAGGGGGCCGTGCCCGTTCAGGACGGTCGCCACCCGCCGGGCGGCGGGCTCGACGGCGAGCCACGTCCCACCCGCTCGCAGGTCGCGCCCGCCGATGACGCCCGGCCGATCGGGCCAGTGCCGTCCCGGCCCCACCCACGCGCGGTCGATGAATTCGTCCCGGACGCCCACGATCAGCACCGGTACGGGGGACGAAGGGTCGATGCTGACGATCGCCGTACACATGGCCCCAATTGGAGCACCACGCCGCGAATCCTCGACACCCGGGGTACGCCTACAACCCCCAGGAAACCGGGCCTCCGGCGAGACGCGCGGCCGCCGAGGTCGTGCGGCGGCGCCCCGTGCAGGTCACGGCGCTGCCGGGCTGCGGGGTGGTCAGAGAGGGGGCCAGGGGATGGCCGGCCAGTCTTCGGGGGGGTAGGGGTGGATGCGGTGCTTGAGCATCAGCTCCACGCGGCGGCAGGTGGCGTGGACCTCTTCGGAGGTCAGCAGGGACGAGAGGCGGTCGTGGAGGGGGCCTTCGTGCAGGGCCTTCTCGACCGTGGACAGGGCCTCCAGGGCCTCGTCGGTGAGTCTCTTGCCGCGCCACTGCCACAGGACCGTGCGGAGCTTGTAGTCGGAGGAGAAGCAGACACCGTGGTCGCAGCCGTAGATGTGGCCGTCGCCCGGGGGCAGCAGGTGGCCGATCTTGCGGTCGGCGTTGTTGACGACGGCGTCGAAGACCGCCATGCGGCGGAGGGTCTCGTCGTCGGAGCGGGACAGCGCGACCAGGTCGATGTCGGGGTCGGGCTCGACCCACAGCTGCACCATGCCGGGGCCGTAGGGGCCGTCGCGGTGCACCGTCGGCGGGACGAGGCCCCAGCCCATCGTGCGCGACACCTCGTAGGCGGCGACCTCGCGCTCGGCGAGCGTGCCGTCGGGGAAGTCCCACAGGGGGCGCTCGCCCGCGACCGGCTTGTAGACGCAGGCGGCGCGGAGGCCGTCCCAGTCGACGGCGCAGTAGAGCGTGGCGTTGGACGCCTGGACGAGCCGTCCCTCGACCTGGAGCCGCCCCCGCAGCAGCAGCCGCTCGGCGGTCTCGACGTCGCGCGGCGAGACGGTGTCACCGGAGGACTGCGTCATGCGCCCATTCTCTCGGCCGCGTCGGACATGATCCAGCACAGCGCCATCTCAGCCGAGGTACCCGTTCTGGCGGGGGCAGACGTGCCCGGCGGTGTCGAGCGGGTTCCCGCACAGCGGGCAGGGCGGGCGGCCCGCGGCCACGACCTTGAGCGCCCGCTCGGCGAACGCCCTGGCCTGGGCCGCGGTGATGCGCACGCGCAGCACCGCGATGGCCGGGTCGTCGTCGCCGACCTCGGGTTCGGCGCTCTCGCCCTCGGTGGCCTCCTGGGCCTCGATGACGACCTGCTCGCCCTCGGGGTCCCAGGCCAGCGCCATCGTGCCGACCCTGAACTCCTCCTCGACCGGCTGGTCGAGCGGCTCGTCGTCGAGCAGCTCCGACGGGGTGGCGGCGGGGACCGGGGCGTCGTCGCCGCCGCGTCGCCGCACCTCGTCCAGCAGTTCCTCCAGACGCTCGGCCAGCAGCGTGACCTGGAACTTCTCCAGGGCGACGCTGGTGACGCGCCTGCCGGAGCGCGCCTGGAGGTAGAAGGCGCGCTCGCCAGGCTGCCCGACGGCGCCGGCGACGAACCTGTCGGGCAGTTCATAGGAGATGACCGGCATGACAAAGACCCTACGCGCCGCCGCCCACGGGCGCGTCACCGTCTCCCCGCGCCGGGCCGGGGAGCAGGTCGTCCACGCGGCCGCCGGTGTCGTTGACGCGCAGGACGAACGGGCGCAACTCGGTGTACCTGATCACGGTGAGCGAGGCGGGCGCGGCGTTGATGCGCTGGAACTGGTCCAGGTGCAGGCCGAGCGCGTCGGCCACGATGGCCTTGATGATGTCGCCGTGGCTGCACACCAGGTAGAGCGCGTCGTCGCCGTGCTCGGCGGCGATCCGGGCGTTCCACTCGCGCACGCCGGCCACGGCGCGCGCCTGGGCCTCGGCCAGGCCCTCGCCCCCGGGGAAGCGGGCCGCGCTCGGGTGGGCCTGGACGACCTTCCACAGCGGTTCCTCGGCCAGTTCCTTCAGCGGACGTCCCGTCCAGTCGCCGTAGCGGACCTCGCCGAACCGGTCGTCGAGCTCGATCTTGCCCCCGTCGCCGGTGATGGCCTCGGCGGTCTCGACGCAGCGGTCGAGGGGGCTGGAGACCACGGCGGCCAGCGGCACGCCGGTCAGGCGGGCGGCGAGGTCGCGGACCTGCGCGCGGCCGCCGTCGTTGAGGTGGACGTCGGGAGTCCATCCGGCGAGCACGGGGCCGGTCATCGCGGTCAGGCCATGCCGCACCAGCAGGAGGGTCGTCACAGCACCGCACTCTACGAGATAGAACCGAGGGGAATGCCCGTCATCCCCTAAGCTCCCCTAAATGCGTAAGGAAGGGTCCCTGTGATCGTCGACAAGGCCATCTACTCCGCTGGAGTGCGGCGCACCATCGATGGCGACATCAGTGACGCCTTCGACGCGGCCAGGGCCGAGTCGCTGCGCAAGGACGACTGTTTCGTCTGGATCGGCCTGCACGAGCCGACGGAGGAGGAGTTCGACCTCGTCCGCGAGGAGCTCGACCTGCATCCCCTGGCCGCCGAGGACGCCGTCTCGGCCCACCAGCGCCCCAAGCTCGAACGCTACGACGACACCCTGTTCATCGTGCTCAAGACCCTCGACTACAAGGACGCGACGTCCGACATCGAGGTCGGCGAGATCATGGTGTTCCTCGGCGCCGACTTCGTCGTGACGGTCCGCCACGGCGCGGGCAACCCGCTGGGCCCGGTCCGCAAGCGCCTGGAGAACGACAAGGAGCTCCTCGAACACGGCGCGACGGCCGTGCTGTACGCGGTGTGCGACGAGGTCGTCGACCACTACGGCGTCGTGACGCACGAGGTCGAGGTCGACATCATCGAGCTGGAGCGAGCCGTGTTCCGCCCGGGCGGCCCCGACGTCACCGAGGAGATCTACTTCCTCAAGCGCGAGGTGCTGGAGTTCCGCACGGCCGAGGACCCGCTGATCCCCGTCCTGCAGGAGATCGCCCGGGGACGGGTCGCCGAGTGCCACGCCACCCGCGAGTACTTCCGCGACGTCCTCGACCACCTGCTGCGGGTGGACGGCCAGGTCGACGCGCACAACGAGCTGCTCAACAGCGTCCTGACCGCCCATCTGGCCCTGATGGGCAAGCAGCAGAACGAGGACATGCGCAAGATCTCCTCATGGGCGGCCATCATCGCCGTCCCGACGGCGATCGCCGGGATCTACGGGATGAACTTCGACCACATGCCCGAGCTCAAATGGGAGTTCGGCTACCCCCTGGTCATCGGGGTGATGGCGGCCGCGATGGGCTTCGTCTACCGCAAGCTGCGCAAGAACCACTGGCTCTGACCCGCGCGGCCCGGGGCTACGGGGCTACTTGGCCGTGATGGTCCCGGCCGCGAGCAGGCCCAGGATGATGCCGCCGAGCGCGACCCGGTAGTAGACGAAGATCATCATGGAGTGGCGGGCCAGGTACTTCAGCAGCCAGGCGATGCAGGCGTAGCCGACCACGAACGACACCGCGGTCGCCACGAGCGTCGGGACGAGCTGCATGCCGCCCTCGAAGGCGTGACGCATCTCGAACGCCCCCGAAAGGACGACGGCGGGCACCGACAGCAGGAACGAGTAGCGGGCGGCGGCCTCGCGGGTGTAGCCGAGGAACAGGGCGCCGGTCATGGTGGAGCCCGACCGGGACGACCCGGGGATCAGCGACAGGCACTGGAACGCGCCGATGATCAGGCCGTGCTTCAGCGTCAGGTCGCCGACCTCCAGCTTCCGGCGTCCGGCCCATTCGGAGACCATCAGCAGCAGGCCCATCAGGATCAGCGTGGTGGCGTTGATGCGCAGGTCGCGCGAGGGGCCCTCGATGAAGTCCTTGAAGGCCAGGCCGCACACCGAGATGGGGATCGTGCCCAGGCCGATGTACCAGCCCATGCGGGCGTCCTGGTGGGAGCGCAGCTCCTTCTGCCACAGGCTCTTGGTCCACGTGGTGAGGATGTTCACCAGGTCGCGCCAGAAGTAGATGATGACCGCGGCCATCGTGCCCAGCTGGATCACTGCGGTGAACGGCGCACCGGGGTCGTCCCAGCCCATGAACTTGGGCACGAACAGCAGGTGGCCCGAGCTGGAGATCGGCAGGAACTCGGTGAGCCCCTGGACGATGCCGAGCACGGTCGCTTCCACGACGTTCACAAACAGTCCTCTCACGCATCGGGCGGAGGTGCGCGAAACCGCAGGGAACGGCGGTGCGCGAACCCGCAGGGAAGCGTATCGGCCGCGGCGCGCGGTCGTGGCACGGCCGGGGACGGCCCCGCCCCGCCCGGGCTGTTGATCATGGACGAGTCACCGGGACGAGATCCAAAGGTCATCTTCCGGTCATCTGACGGACATCCGCCGGGATGTTCATTTCCCGGGGAGCGCTACTGTGACCGCCTATGGACGAGCGTCACCTCGGGCGGAGCGGGCTTCTGGTGTCCCGGCTGGGACTGGGCACCATGAGCTGGGGGCAGGACACCGAGCCGGACGAGGCCGCGGCGCAGATGGCGGCCTTCGTGGAGGCCGGGGGCACCCTGGTGGACACCGCCGACGTCTACGCCGGGGGCGAGAGCGAGCGGATCCTCGGGGTGCTGCTGCGCGAGCTGGTGGACCGTGACGACATCGTGGTGGCGACCAAGTCGGCGATCCGCCCGGACGGCCGCTACGACGGCTCGCGGCGGCATCTGCTGGGCTCGCTCGACTCGTCCCTGGACCGGATGGACCTCGACCACGTCGACCTGTGGCAGCTGCACGTGTACGACCCGGCCACGCCGCTGGAGGAGACGCTCTCGGCGCTGGACGAGGCCGTCGCGTCGGGACGCGCCCGCTATGTCGGGGTGTCGAACTACGCCGGGTGGCAGGTGGCCAAGGCCGCGGCCTGGCAGCGGGCCTGGCCGGGGCGGGCGCCGGTGGTGTCGGTGCAGACCGAGTACTCCCTGCTGAGCCGCGACGTCGAGCGCGAGGTCGTCCCGGCGGCGCTCGACGCAGGCGCGGGGCTGCTGCCGTGGTCCCCGCTGGGGCGGGGCGTGCTGACCGGCAAGTACCGGACGGGCATCCCCGCCGGTTCGCGGGCCGCCGCCCCGCATTTCTCCGAGTTCGTCCAGCCCTATCTGGACGAGGAGTGCGCGCGGATCGTGGAGTCGGTGGTGACGGCCGCCGAGGGCCTCGGGGTGTCGCCGCTCAGCGTGGCGCTCAGCTGGGTGCGCGACCGTCCCGGCGTGACCGCCCCGGTGGTGGGCGCCCGCACGGCGGCGCAACTGTCCCAGGCGCTGGAGTCGGAGTCCCTGACCCTCCCGAACGAGATCCGCGCCGCCCTCGACGACGTCTCGGACATGTCGCCGACCCCAGCCTGACCCGCGTCTTTCACTAGGCTGTGCTTATGAAATCCCGGCCCAGGGACACTCGCCTGGCGGCTCGTGCCCCTGACCGTGATTTTGCGAGTGCTGCATCGCTTCGCGATCTCACCGGTGAAGCTCGCCTCCGGCTGCTTCACCGGTTCATTAACGCACTCGCGCGTGGCTGAGGCCGCGTGAACCGAACCCCACCGTCCGACGCATGCCGGGAAATCCGTGACCGAAACGCCTGAAGACCCCGCCGCCCTCGCCTCGTTGCTCACTGAGAACGGGGTGCCCGAATCCTTTGTGGCCCGTGCCGCCGCCCGGCTGGGGCCGGACGCGGCGGGGCGGCTGCGCGCCGATCCCTGGCTGCTGCTGGCCGTGCCCGGGGTGGCGCCGCACGCCGCCGACCACTTCGCCAGGCGGGTCCTGGGCGACCAGGCCCGGCCGGACGATCCGCGCCGGGGCCGCGCCCTGGTGGGGCATCTGCTGACCGAGGAGGCGCGGCAGGGGCACACGGTGACGCCGCCGGCCGAGGTGGTGTCGGCGCTGGAGCGGCTGCGGGTGGACGATCCGGCGCGGGCGATCGAGGCGGCGCTGGGCGGTGCCGAGGTGCTGGCGCTCACCGAGGAGCCCGAGTTCGACGAGGCGGCGTTCGAGGACGACGCGGCCGAGCTTCCCGAGCCCGAGGAGACGCTGGGCCTGGCGCGGTGGGCGCTGGCCGAGGAGGCGGCCGCCGAGGGGTTCCAGCGCCTCAACGCGACGGCGGTGCCGCTGCTGGACGACGTGGCGATCAAGGAGGCGAGGTCCGGCCTTCCCGAAGACCGCTCGCTGGCGCTGACGGCCGCGCTGCGCACCGGCGTGTGCGTGCTGAGGGGCACGGGTCCCGATCTCGAGGAGACGGCGCTGATGATCGTCGCGGCGGCGTCGGAGCGGGGGCTGCGGGCGGCGGTGGCGGCGCCCACCGAGCGCGCCGCGGCCGCGCTGGCGGGCGCGTCCGGGCTGCACGCCCTGCTGGAACCGGGCGAGGGACGGGGCACGGTCGCCTTCGGGCGGGGCGAGGAGCGGCCGCTGGAGCTCGACCTGCTGGTGGTGACGGACGCCGCCGGGCTCGACGTGGAGATGTGCGCCGTGCTGGTGCAGGCGTGCGCGGACGGGACGCATCTGGTGCTGGGCGGCGAGCCCGGCGCGCTGCCGCCGGGCGGCCCCGGGCGGGTCCTGGACGACCTGGAGTCGTCGGAGATCGTCCCGGCTATCGAGCTGGAGCCGCGGGGCCCGGGCGGGCCGCTGGCCACGCTGGTCGCGGCCGTGCGGGGCGGCGAGCTGGTGGCGGTCGAGGCGCCGGACCGGGAGGTCGTGATCGTCCCGGCGGGCGGCGCCGAGGAGGCCGCCCACCGGGCCGTGCAGCTGGTCACCGACTCGATCCCGCGCGCGCTCGGCATTCCCGTCGAGGACGTCCAGGTGATCACCTCGGGCAGCGCGGCCGCGGCGGCGCTCAACGCCGCGCTCAAGGCGCGGATCAACCCGGGGCCCGGGGCGTTCGGGGGGTTCGACCCCGGTGACCGCGTCGTGGTCACCTCGCCGCTCCCCCAGGGCGCGGTGGGCGAGCCCGGCGTCGTCACCGGCGCCACGGCCGAGGGCCTGGAGATCGACTTCTCGGGGCGCGCGGCGGTCGTCGCGCCCGTCCAGACGGCCCGGCTGCGGCACGGGTGGGCGCTGCCGGTCGCGCTGGGACGCGGCACGCCGCGTCCGGCTGTGGTCGCGCTCCTGGAGGACGAGGGCCTCTCGCGGCCCCTGGTCGGCACCGCGCTCGGGCTGGCGCGCCGGCACCTGTCGATCGTGCAGGCGGCGGGCCCCGCCCTGGCCAGGGCCGTGCGCGACGTCGAGGCCCCGCCCCGCAGGACCCGTCTGGCCAAACTCGTCGTCCAGTGAGCATTGGTACTCAAAGATTCCCTCGATCAGGGAGAAAACGCCGAGCCGTGTGTTTACGGGTGAGCGTGATTGCGGCACCATCAGACGGAACGTCAACAACGGCTTCCCGGCGGAGGAGACACATGCCCTCGAACCGACACCTGATGCGGCTGGGCACGGCGTCGACCGCCGTTTCGGCGGGCGCCCTCGCGCTGGTGTTCCTCGGCGCGCCCGCGGCGAACGCCCAGGCGGCGGCCGCGCCGAAGCCCTGCAAGAAGGGCACCGATCCCGCCAGCACGATCGACAACTGGAAGTGCCAGTTCGACAACTGGCGCGAGAGCCTCAACCCCAAGAAGCCCGCCACCCAGAAGCCGCCCGCCAAGAAGCCCCCGGCCAAGAACACCGGCGGCGGCGAGGCCAAGCCCGCCAAGCCCGCGAAGGGCAAGGTGCCCTCGGGCAAGAGCGGCGGGTCGGCCCCGCGCGTCTCGGTGCCGTCCGGCTCGTTGGCGCCGCAGACCGCCCCTGAGGGCTTGCGGCCCTACACGCCCGACACCGGCGCGGCGCCGCGGCTGCCCGGCGTCCTCCCGACCCCGGAGATCGCCGCCGACCCGAGCGCCTACCTGCCGCCGGCGGGCGACGGGACGGGCGTGCGGCCGCAGACCCGGATCATGTCGCCGGTCGCGGCCTCGGAGCCGTCCGGCGGCCAGACGACCACGCTCTGGGTCGCCGCCGCCGCGGGCGCCGCCGGGGCCGTCGGCGCGCTCAACCTCAGCGTCGCGGGCCGCAGCCTGCGCCGCTCGCGTCCCTGACCTCGCGACGGCGGAGGGGGCGTCCCGGCCGGGACGCCCCCTCCGCCGTTCACGCGCGAGCTATTCGGGAGCGCCGATCGCGTGCAGGCCGCCGTCCACGTGGACGATCTCGCCCGTGGTCGCCGGGAACCAGTCCGACAGCAGCGCCACCACGGCGCGCGCCGTCGGGTCGCTGTCCTTGATGTCCCAGCCGAGCGGCGCCGCCTTCGGCCACATCTCGGTCATGCCCCCGAACCCGGGGATGCTCTTGGCCGCCATCGTGCCCAGCGGGCCCGCCGCGACCAGGTTGACCCGGATGCCCTGCGGCCCCAGGTACTTGGCCAGGTAGCGCGAGCACGACTCCAGCCCCGCCTTGGCCACGCCCATCCAGTCGTAGACCGGCCACGCCTTGGTCGCGTCGAAGTCGAGACCGACCACCGACCCGCCGTCGTTCATCAGCGGCAGGCACGCCATCGTCAGCGACTTCAGCGAGAACGTCGAGGCGTGCACGGCCGTGGCCACGTCCTCCCACGGCGTCTCCAGGAAGTTGCCGCCCAGCGCGGTCTGGGGCGCGAACCCGATCGCGTGGACGACGCCGTCGAGGTGGTCGAAGCCGACGTCGCGGAGCTTGCCCGCCAGGGCGTCCAGCTGCTCGGCGTTGGTGACGTCCAGCTCCAGCACCGGCGGGACGGCGTCGGGCCCGGACGGCAGCCGCCGCGCCGTGCGCTCGGTCAGCGTCGGCCGGGGGAACGCGGTCAGCGCGATCTCGGCGCCCTGTTCCTGCGCGACGCGCGCCACGTGGAAGCCGATCGAGGAGTCGGTCAGGACGCCGGTGACCAGGATCTTCTTGCCTTCGAGGATGCCCATGTTCAGTGTCCCATTCCCAGGCCGCCGTCGACGGGGATCACGGCGCCGGTGATGTAGTCGGCGTCCTCGCTCGCCAGGAACCGGACGGCCTTGGCGATCTCTCCCGGACGGGCGACCCGCCCGAGCGGCACGGCGCCGGTGATGGCCGCCTGCTGCTCCTCGGTCAGCGCCGCCGTCATGTCGGTGTCGACGAACCCGGGAGAGACGACGTTGACGGTGATGTTGCGGGAGCCGAGCTCGCGCGCCAGCGACCGGGCGAAGCCCACCATGCCCGACTTGGACGCGGCGTAGTTGGCCTGGCCCGCCGAGCCGAGCAGCCCGACCACCGACGAGACCAGGATGATGCGGCCCTTGCGCTTGCGCATCATGCCCTTCACCGACCGCTTGGCGACCCGGTAGGCGCCGGTGAGGTTGGTGTCGAGGACGGAGGTGAACGTCTCCTCGCTCATCAGCGCCAGAAGCGTGTCCTTGGTGATGCCGGCGTTGGCCACCACCACCTCGACCTGCCCCTGCTCGGCCTCGACCTTGGCGAAGGCGGCGTCGACGTCCTCGGTGCTGGTCACGTCGCACCGGACGCCGAACAGGCCCTCGGGGGGCTCGCCGGAGCGGTAGGTCACGGCGACCGCGTCGCCCGCCGCGGCGAGCTCGCGGGCGATGGCCAGGCCGATCCCCCGGTTACCGCCCGTCACCAGGACAGAGCGACTCATCTCTCACCTCTCGTTAGCCAGGTCACAATGCCAGGAGCGTATCGAGCCGCCGCGGAGAAGGAGATGTGCCTTCCCGACAAGATCCGCTCACCAGGTTTTGTTCCGATCCGGGGCCGCCGCGAGACGGTAGGTTCCAGAGCGTGCATGAAATCGATTCCGCTTTCACCGCGTTGCCGCTGCGGGCGCTCGCCGACGCCGCCCTCTCCCGGGCCCGCGACCTGGGCGCCGAGCACGCCGACTTCCGTCTCGAACGGATCCGCAGCCAGACCCTCCGCCTTCACGACGCCGCCCTGGAGACGGCCCTGGACGCCGACGACCTGGGCCTCTCGGTGCGCGTGGTCAAGGACGGCACCTGGGGCTTCGCCGCCGGCATCGACCTGACGCCCGAGGGCGCGGCTCGGGTGGCCGCGCAGGCCGTCGAGGTCGCCGCCGTGGCCAAGGCCGTCAACCGCGAGCCCATCGAGCTGTCGCCCGAGCCGGTGCACGGCGAGCGGACGTGGGTCTCGGCCTACGAGACCGACCCGTTCTCCGTCCCGACCGCCGAGAAGGTCGCGCTGCTGACCGACTGGAGCAGGCGGCTGCTGGCCGACGAGCGCGTCGACCACGTCGACGCCACGCTCCTCCAGGTCAAGGAGAACAAGTTCTACGCCGACCTGGCGGGAACCGTCACCACCCAGCAGCGCGTCCGCGTCCACCCGGTGGTCAACTCCGTCGGCATCGCCGACGGCGTGTTCGACACCATGCGCAGCATCGCGCCCCCGGTCGGCCGCGGCTGGGAATGGCTGACCGGCGGCCACTGGGACTGGGACGCCGAGCTGGCCCGCATGCCCGAGCTGCTGGCCGAGAAGCTCGCCGCGCCCTCGGTCGAGGCCGGCGACTACGACGTCGTCATCGACCCGTCCAACCTGTGGCTGACGATCCACGAGTCGATCGGCCACGCCACCGAGCTCGACCGGGCCCTGGGCTACGAGGCGGCCTACGCGGGCACCTCGTTCGCCACGCCCGACAAGCTGGGCGAGCTCCAGTACGGCTCGAAGATCATGAACGTGACCGGCGACCGCACCGCCGAGCACGGCCTGGCCACCATCGGCTACGACGACGAGGGCGTCGAGACGCGCTCGTTCGACATCATCTCCGGCGGGCTGTTCACCGGCTACCAGCTCGACCGGCGCATCGCCCGCCTCACCGGGGCCGAGCGCTCCAACGGGTGCGCGTTCGCCGACTCCTCGGCCAGCATGCCGCTGCAGCGCATGGCCAACGTCTCGCTGCGGCCCGCGGACGGCGGCCCGAGCACCGACGAGCTGATCTCCGGCGTCGACCGGGGCATCTACATCGTCGGCGACAAGAGCTGGTCGATCGACATGCAGCGCTACAACTTCCAGTTCACCGGGCAGCGGTTCTACCGCATCGAGAACGGGCGGCTGGCGGGCCAGCTGCGCGACGTGGCCTACCAGGCCACCACGACCGACTTCTGGAACTCGATGGAGGCCGTCGGCGGCCCGCAGACCTACGTGCTGGGCGGCGCGTTCAACTGCGGGAAGGGCCAGCCCGGCCAGGTCGCCCCCGTCAGCCACGGCTGCCCGTCCGCCCTGTTCCGCGGGGTCAACATCCTCAACGCCCTCAAGGAGGCCGGCCAGTGACCCGCATGAGGCCCCAGGAGGCCGTCGAGATGGCGCTGGAGCTCTCGCGCGCCGACGACTGCGTCGTCATCGCCGACGAGTCCAGCACCGCCAACCTGCGCTGGGCGGGCAACACCCTGACCACCAACGGCGTGACCCGCTCCAGCAGGCTGACCGTGATCGCGCTGCGCGAGACCGGCAAGGGCGTCGCGGCGGGCGTCGTGTCGCGCTCGGCCGTCGACCGCGACGGTCTCGAGGAGCTGGTCCGCGCCGCCGAGGCCGACGCGGCCGGCAACGACGACGCCGAGGACGCCGCGCCGCTGGTCTCCGGTGACGCGGCCGGTCCCGGCTGGGACGACGCGCCCGCCGAGACCGGCATCGGGGTGTTCTCCCGTCTCGCGCCCGAGCTCGGTGACGCCTTCGCCGCCGCCGAGGCCGCCGACCGGCGCCTGTACGGGTTCGCCAACCACGAGCTGACCTCCACGTTCCTGGGCAGCTCGGCCGGGCTGCGGCTGCGCCACGACCAGCCGACCGGCCTGCTGGAGGTCAACGCCAAGGGCGAGGGCGGCTCGGCGTGGGCGGGCGTCGGCACCCGCGACTTCGCCGACGTCGACGTCCCCGGCCTCACCGGCGGGCTGGCCCGGCGCCTGGACTGGGGCGAGCGGCGCGTCGACCTGCCCGCCGGGCGCTACGAGACGATCCTGCCGCCGAGCGCGGTGGCCGATCTGATGATCTACCTGTACTGGTCGGCGGGCGCGCAGGACGCCCACGACGGCCGCACCGTGTTCAGCAAGCCCGGCGGCGGCACCCGGGTCGGCGAGAAGCTGGCCGGGCTGCCGATCACGCTGTCCAGCGACCCGAAGGCCGCCGGGATGGAGTGCGCGCCGTTCGTCATCGCGCACGCCTCGTCCCGCGAGTCGTCGGTGTTCGACAACGGGCTCGCGCTGTCGGCGACCGACTGGATCTCCGACGGCACGCTGACCTCGCTGGCGCAGACCCGCCAGTCGGCCGGGCGCACCGGCCTGCCGCTCACCCCGGCGGTCGACAACCTGACGATGACCGGGCCGGGCGGCGGCGCGTCGCTGGACGACATGGTCGCGCGCACCGAGCGCGGGCTGCTGCTGACGTGCCTGTGGTACATCCGCGAGGTCGACACGCAGAGCCTGCTGCTGACGGGGCTGACCCGCGACGGCGTCTACCTCGTCGAGAACGGCGAGGTCGTCGGGCAGGTCAACAACTTCCGGTTCAACGAGAGCCCGGTCGACCTGCTGGGCCGCGTCACCGAGGTCGGCGCGACCGGCCCGACGCTGCCGCGCGAGTGGTCGGACTACTTCACCCGCACGGCGATGCCTGCGGTGCGGGTGGGCGACTTCAACATGTCGACGGTGTCGCAGGCGTCCTGATCCGGCCCCCGGGGCCCCGGCGATCGGGGCCCCGGGGGGCGGTTCACGAGTCCTCTAGCCGGAATCCGACCTTCATCCCGACCTGGAAGTGCGCCACCTGACCGTCCACGATCTGGCCCCGGACCTCGGTCAGCTCGAACCAGTCCAGATGCCGCAGCGTCTCCGAGGCGCGCTTCACCCCGTTGCGGACGGCCTGCTCCACCGACTCGGGCGAGGTGCCGACGATCTCGGTCACGCGGTAGGTGCGGTCGGTCATGATGCCCTCCTGCTGTCGCCTGTCGCCACCCATGGGATTACCGTGGTGGTGTGAGAGTCATTCCCCGCAAAGGCGTGGAGATCCACACGGTCACCGACGCGCCCAAGCCCATGTCAGAGGACATCGGATACCGCCAGAGGCGGTATCTCATCTCGATGGGCATCCGAACGTTCTGCTTCCTGGGGGCCGTGCTGACGGCCATGGCCGGGGCCCCGCTGTGGGCCGTGGGCCTTCTGGTGGTGGGCGCCCTGTTCCTGCCCTACGTCAGCGTCATCTTCGCCAACGGAGGGCGTGAACCGCAGGCGCGCGCCCGGTACACCGACGCGGGCGAGACGCACCACAAGGGCGTTTCCGGACAGCGACCAGAAATCGGGTCGTGACATTCTCTTGACTAACCTCGGGGGGTTTCGGTGTACGATTTGTACCGGCGCTCTGGTCCCCCGTCGGGGCGCCCGTGCCGGTGTTCCGGGCCCCCGTCGGAACACCGATGATGCGGCGCCGGGTGGATTGCCCCCGTATCCACCCGGCGTCGCTTTAACTTTCTCTCCCTGATTTCCCGGGCCCGACCAGGCCCGATCCGGCCTCGCGCCGCACCCCCGCCGCCCTCAGCCCCTCCCGGGTCGCGCCACGGCCCGCCAGAGCGCCCCAGAAGCCCGGCAGCGCCCTTCTCCGCGGCGAAGTGAGCCCGGCCCGCCGTCAGGTCGTCCATCGCCTTCTCGGGACGCTGAGGCCCTCCGCCGCCCCGCGCGGCGCCCGGGAAACCGGGGCGAATCGGCCGCCCCGAGAGGCGTGACCGGGTTCGGCCAACGGGTTTCGGTCCTGTTTGACTCGCGAGCCAGGACGACGTCATAGCACCACCGGCACCGTCCGTCCCCGCCCGGATCGCCGCCCCGCCGCCCCTCCCGCTCCCCCGCGCGCACACGCGGGACGCTGGACGCACGCCGCCCGAAATTGCGCGCTGAGACACAAGAAGCGTCCATTGTTTGGCAGGAACGCACTTGTCGTCCGTTTCGGTTGAGACGAGCATCACACGGACTCGTCACTAACCCCGGAAACGGCCTCCAGTGCCGGTCACCCGGGAGGGGAGCCCGGCATGGACGCAGACAGGGGCGCGCCGGAGTGGCCGCCCGAGTACCAGGGAAGCCCGCACGCGGGATCCCGCCGGTCGGGCGCGCACGCCCGCACCACGGGGCGGGCACCCCGCACGGCCCTGCTCGGCCCGCTGGCCGTGGCGGTGGGCCTGGTGATCGTGACGAGCCTGATGGTGTACACGGCGGCCGCCCCGGACGCGCGGTGCTCGGGCGGCGAGACCGTGTCCCTGACCGTGGCGGCGGCACCGGAGATCGCGCCCGCGATCACCCGCGCGGCGGGCCGGTTCAACGACGCGCGGCACGCGACCGATGGCCGGTGCGCCCGGGCCGAGGTGCGGGCGGTCGATCCCCTCGCCGTCACCACGCTCCTGTCCGGCCGGGGCGTCGCGGGCCTGACCCGGCCGCCCGACGTGTGGATCCCCGACTCGTCGCTGTGGCACGGCCTGGCCGCGCGCGGGCGGCAGCCGACCGTCTCCGGCCGCCGGTCGCTGGCGTCCAGCCCGATCGTGATGGCGACGCCGCGCGCGGCGGTGAGCCGCACCGCGTCCGGGCCCTCGGCGGCCGAGCCCTCGTGGCGGGACCTCCTCGCCGCCGCGGGCGCGCAGGACGGGCGGAGCGGACGCGTGCGGGTCAGGGTGCCCGACCCCGGCCGCAGCGCGACCGGGATGTTCGCCCTGATGCTGGCCGGCACCCTCCCGGAGGGCAAACCCGGGAGCGCCGCGTTCACCGGGGTCGTGCGGACGCTGCGCGAGAACCTCACGCCCTCGGCGGCGGCGGTCTTCGGCACCTTCCGCGCGGACGCGAGCGGGCCGGGGCCGGTGGTGCTCGCCTCGGAGCAGGCGGTGTACGCGCACAACGCCCGGGGGCCGTCCGCGCCCGCCCGGGCGGCCTATCCGGCGGAAGGGACGTTCTCCCTCGACTACCCCTTCACCTTCGTCGGGGAGGACGCCGTCAAGGACCGGGCGAGCCGGCTCCTGGAGCGGGCCCTGGTGACGGGGGCGGCCGGACGTGACCTGCGCAGCCTCGGCTTCCGCTCGCCCGACGGCACGGCCGCTCCCTCGTCCGGCGACTCGACCGGCGTGGACCCGCGCGTGCCGCGCGGCCTGCCCGTCCCCGCGCCGGGCGAGGTGCGCCGGATGACGCAGGCGTGGGCGCGGCTCTCGCTCGGCATCCGGATGCTCAGCGTCGTCGACGTCTCGGGGTCGATGGAGGAGGAGGTCGCGCCGGGCGTCAGCCGGATGCAGGCCACCGTCCGGGCCCTGCAGGGCGGCCTGGCGCTCATGCCCGACGACAGCGAGCTGGGCCAGTGGTTGTTCGCCACGCGTCTGCGCGGCGGCCAGGACTGGCGGGAGACGGTGGGCGTCGGGCCGCTGGGCGAGCGGATCGGCTCGGCCACGCGCCGCCAGCTGACCCTGTCGGCACTGGCGAAGGTCCGGGTGGAGGAGGACGGGGACACCGGGCTCTACGACACCGTCCTGGCGGCCTACCGGGCGATGAAGCGCTCCTACAAGCCCGAGTTCGTCAACTCGATCGTGGTCTGGACCGACGGGAGGAACGACGACGAGGACGGGCCGTCGCTGGAGCACACGCTGCACCGCCTGCGCGCCGAGGTCGACCCGGACCGCCCGATCCTGGTGTTCATGTACGGCCTGGGCAAGGGCGTCGACACTGTGGCCCATCGGAAGATCGCCGAGGTGACGCGCGGGAGCGTGCTGCTGGCCGAACGTCCCGAGGAGGTCCAGGCGGTCTTCCTCAAGGCGCTCTCCCAGCGGATCTGCGCCCCCGGCTGCTGATCGGGCCCTACGGGGTCCCCAGGCGCGGGCTGCTGCTCGGGCCGCTGGCCGCGGCGACCGGGCTGGTGATCGTCGTGTACGCGCTGGCCGGGGGCGGCGGCTGCGGGGGCGGTGGCGCGGTCACGGTGCACGTCGCGGCCGCTCCGGAGATCGCCCCGGCGGTCACCCGCGCCGCCGGGCGGTTCAACGACGCGCGGCGCGAGGTCGAGGGACGGTGCGCACGGGCCGTCGTCAGCCCCACCGATCCGCTCGCCGTCACCACGCTGCTGTCCGGGCGCGGCGTCGCCGGGGACACCCGGCGCCCCGACGTCTGGATCCCCGACTCGTCGATGTGGAGCGGGCTGGCCGAGAGCGCGCCCAAGAGCACGGGGAAGGGCCGCCTGACCCCGGGACGGCCGGTGGCGGCCAGCCCCGTCGTGGTCGCGATGCCGCGCTCGCTGGCCGCCAGTCTGAAGGCGGGCGGAGCGCCGGACGGCCCGTCGTGGCTCGACCTGCTGAAGGCGGCGTCCGGGAGCGGTTCCACCGAGATCCGGCCCGGCCTGGTCAGGGTCCAGGTTCCCGATCCCGACCGGACGGCGACCGGCATGGCGGCGCTGTCGATGGCCGCCGCGCTCCCCCAGGGCGAGCCGGGCCAGGACGGCGGCGACGCGACGTTCACCGGCGTGGTCAGGACGCTGCGCCAGAGCGTCTCCCCGTCGGTCGGCACCGCGCTCGCCTCGTTCCGCCGCGACGGCCGGGGCCGCAGGCCGGTGGCGCTGGTGCCCGAGCAGGCGGTGTTCGGCCACAACGCCAAGGGCCCGGCCGAGGCCGCCGTCGCGGTCTACCCGTCGGAGGGGACGTTCTCGCTCGACTACCCCTTCGTCCAGGTCGGGAACGATCCACTGAAGGCCAGGGCGGGTCGCGCCCTGGCGGCGGAGCTGGGCGGCGACGCGACCGGGCGTGACGTGCGCGACTGGGGTTCCGCACGCCGGACGGCCGCGCCTCCGGCCGGTTCGGCGCGCAGACCGGGCTGAACCCCCGCGCGCCCAAGGTGCTCCCGGCGCCGAAGCCCGAGACGGTGCGGCGGACGATGCAGGCGTGGGCGCGGCTGTCGCTGAGCATCCGGATGCTCAGCGTCATCGACGTCTCGGGCTCCATGGAGGAGGAGGTCGCGACCGGCGTGACCCGCCTGCAGTCGACGGTCCGCAGCGCGCAGGGCGGGCTCGCGCTGCTGCCGGACGACAGCGAGCTCGGCCAGTGGGTGTTCTCCACCGACCTGGAGCCGGGGCGGGACTGGCGCGAGCTGGTGAACTCGGCCCGCTGGGCGAGCGGCGGGCGATCTCGCGGCGGGTCTGCACCCCCGAGTGCTGAGCGGATCAGTAGGTGCGCGCCGCGGCGAGCTGCCCGGCCAGCACCGCCGGGGCCTCGACCAGCGACGGCCCGTACCAGGTCAGGTAGCGGCCGTCGACCAGCGCGGCGGGCAGCCCGGGGAACGCCTCGGGGCCGTCGTCGGCGGTGAAGCGGTAGGGCTCGTCGGGCAGGACGGCCAGCTCGGCCCCCGCCGCCGCCAGCTCCTCGACGGGGATCTTGGGATAGCGCTCCGGGTGGTCGGCGTAGACGTTGTCCACGCCGAGCCGGGCCAGAACGTCGCCGGTGAAGGTGTCGCGGCCGCACACCATCCACGGCCGCCGCCATATGGGGACGATCGCCCTGCGCCGGGGGCCCGGGACGATGCCCGCCCAGGCGGCGTCCGCCTCGTCCAGCCAGGCCGGAGCCGGGACCCGGCACGCCTCGGTGAGCATCCGCCGCAGCGAGGCCAGCGCCTCGGCGACCGTCCTGATCTCGGTCATCCAGACCGCGACGCCCGCCGCGCGCAGCGCCTCGACGTCGGGGGCGCGGTTCTCCTCGGTGTTGCCGAGCACGATGTCGGGCGCCAGCTCCACGACGCGCTCGACGTCGGGATTCTTGGTCCCCCGCACGCGCGTCACGTCCAGGCCCGCCGGATGGGTGCACCAGTCGGTCGCGCCGGCCAGCAGCCCGGGCGCCGTCGCGGCCACCGTCTCGGTCAGCGAGGGCACCAGGGACACCACGCGGCGCACCCGCCCCGGGACGGGGACGGGCGCGCCGGTGTCGTCGCGGATCATCGCCGGGCGCTCACACGTTGCGGCGGTACTGCCCGCCCACCTCGAAGAACGCCTCGGTGATCTGCTGGAGGCTGCACACCCGGGCGGCGTCCATCAGGACGGCGAACACGTTCTCGCCCGACCGCGCGGCCTCCTTGAGCGCGTCCAGCGCGGCCCGCGCGTCCTCGCGGTGGGCCTGCTGGTACTCGCGCACCCGCTCCAGCTGGGAGCGCTTCTCGTCCTCGGTGGCGCGGGCCAGCTCGATCGTCCGCTCCTCCTCCCGCTCGCCCTCGGGCGCGCGAAAGGTGTTGACCCCGATGATCGGCAGCGAGCCGTCGTGCTTGCGCTGCTCGTAGAGCATCGACTCGTCCTGGATGCGGCCGCGCTGGTAGCCGGTCTCCATCGCGCCGAGCACCCCGCCGCGCTCGGAGATCCGGTCGAACTCGGCGAGCACGGCCTCCTCGACCAGGTCGGTGAGCTCGTCGATGATGAACGACCCCTGGAGCGGGTTCTCGTTCATCGCCAGCCCCCACTCGCGGTTGATGATGAGCTGGATCGCCAGCGCGCGGCGCACCGACGCCGCCGTGGGGGTGGTGACGGCCTCGTCGTAGGCGTTGGTGTGCAGGCTGTTGCAGTTGTCGTAGATCGCGATCAGCGCCTGCAACGTGGTGCGGATGTCGTTGAAGTTCATCTCCTGCGCGTGCAGCGAGCGGCCCGAGGTCTGCACGTGGTACTTCAGCTTCTGGCTGCGCTCGTTGGCGCCGTACTTGTCGCGCATCGCCACGGCCCAGATGCGCCGGGCGACCCGTCCCAGCACGCTGTACTCGGGGTCCATGCCGTTGGAGAAGAAGAACGACAGGTTGGGCGCGAAGTGGTCGACGTCCATGCCGCGCGCCAGGTACGACTCCACGTAGGTGAAGCCGTTGGCCAGCGTGAACGCCAGCTGGCTGATGGGGTTCGCCCCGGCCTCGGCGATGTGGTAGCCGGAGATCGACACCGAGTAGAAGTTGCGCACGCCCTGCTCGATGAACCACTGCTGGATGTCGCCCATCATCCGCAGCGAGAACTCGGTGGAGAAGATGCAGGTGTTCTGGCCCTGGTCCTCCTTGAGGATGTCGGCCTGGACGGTGCCGCGCACCGTCGACAGCACCCCGGCGCGCACCCGGGCCGCCTCGTCGCCGGACGGCTCGCGCCCGTGCTCGGAGCGGAACGCCTCCATGCCCTGGTCGATCGCCGTGTTCAGGAAGAACGCCAGGATCGTCGGGGCCGGGCCGTTGATCGTCATCGACACCGACGTGGTGGGCGAGCTCAGGTCGAACCCGTCGTACAGCGCCTTCATGTCCGCGAGCGTCGCGACCGAGACGCCCGAGGTGCCGACCTTGCCGTAGACGTCGGGACGCTCGTCGGGGTCGCGCCCGTACAGCGTGACCGAGTCGAACGCCGTCGACAACCGGGTGGCCGGCTGGCCCTCCGACAGCAGCTTGAAGCGGCGGTTGGTGCGGAACGGGTCGCCCTCGCCCGCGAACATGCGGGCCGGGTCCTCGTTGTCGCGCTTGAAGGGGAACACCCCGGCGGTGAACGGGAACCGTCCCGGCAGGTTCTCGGCGCGCAGGAAACGCAGCAGCTCGCCGTGGTCGGTGAAGCGCGGCAGCGCCACGCGCGGGACGCGGCTGCCCGACAGCGACTCGCGGGCCAGCGTGGTGCGCAGCTCCCGGTCGCGGACGCGGACGACCTGCTCGTCGCCGGAGTAGGACTCCGCGACGGCGGGCCAGCCCGAGAGCAGCTCGGCGTTCTCGGGGGCCAGGTCGCGGCGCGCCGCCTCCAGCAGCCCGCCGACCTCGGCGGCCGCGGATTCCGACAGCTCGCCGCGCACCTCGTCCAGGCGCTGCACGCGGCGGGCGGCCTCCACCTGGCGCGCCGTGGCCGCGTGGTAGCCGCGCACGGTCTCGGAGATCTCCGAGAGGTACCGGACGCGCGAGGACGGGATGATGTGCGCCGCGCCCGTGGACACCTTGGTGTCGACCTCGGGGAGCGCGCCCTGCTCCAGGTGCAGGCCGCGCTCGGCCAGCATCGGGGTGAGGTGCTGGTAGAGCGCGGTGACGCCGTCGTCGTTGAACGTGGCGGCGCTGGTGCCGAAGACCGGCATGTCGTCCGGCCTGGCGCCGAACGCCTCGCGGTTGCGGACGAGCTGGCGCGACACGTCGCGCAGCGCGTCGGCGGCGCCGCGCCGCTCGAACTTGTTGATGGCCACCACGTCGGCGAAGTCCAGCATGTCGATCTTCTCCAGCTGGGACGCGGCGCCGAACTCGGGCGTCATCACGTACAGCGAGACGTCGACCAGCGGGACGATCGCGGCGTCGCCCTGCCCGATGCCCGGGGTCTCCAGGATCACCAGGTCGTAGCCGGCGGCCTTGCAGGCCTCGATGACGCCCTCGATGCCCTCGGGCAGTTCGCGGGCGCCTCGGGTGGCCATCGAGCGGAAGAAGACGTGGTCGCCGTCCAGGGCGTTCATCCGGATGCGGTCGCCGAGCAGCGCGCCGCCGCCGCGCCGCCGGGTGGGGTCGACCGCCAGCACCGCGACGCGCAGCTTGTCCTGCTGGTCGACGCGCAGGCGGCGGACCAGCTCGTCGGTGAGGGACGACTTGCCCGAGCCGCCGGTGCCGGTGATGCCGAGCACCGGAACGTTCCGCCCGGCGGCGGCCTCGGCCAGCGCGCGCCGGTCGCCGTCGGGGAGCTTGCCCGCCTGCAACGCCGTGACGGCGCGCGCGAGCGCGCGGCGGTCGCCGGCCAGCACGGCGTCGGCGGGCGCGGGCTCGGCGGCCAGGTCGACGTCGCACTCGCGGACCAGCTCGTTGATCATGCCGGGCAGGCCGAGCCGCTGGCCGTCCTCCGGCGAGAAGATCTTCACCCCGGCGCGGGCCAGCCGCGCGATCTCCTCGGCGACGATCACGCCGCCGCCCCCGCCGAAGACCCGGACGTGCCCCGCCCCGGCCTCCTTGAGCGACTGCGCGAGGTACTCGAAGTACTCCACGTGCCCGCCCTGGTAGGAGCTGATCGCCACGCCCTGGGCGTCCTCCTCCAGGACGGCGTCGACGACCTCGCGCACGGAGCGGTCGTGGCCGAGATGGACGACCTCCGCCCCCTGCGACTGCAGGATGCGGCGCATGATGTTGATCGCCGCGTCGTGCCCGTCGAACAGCGAGGCCGCCGTCACGAACCGGACCGGATGCACCGGAACATGCATCTTTTCCCACACCCCTTGGACTTCAAATATTTGGAAGCTAAAATAGTTTGCGTGCGCGACCCAGTCAAGGAGACCCCCATGGACCCGATCGCCGAGGCGCACCGCCAGTGGAGCGCCCGGTGGCCCGACCACGCCGACCACATGGCGGCCGTGACCTCGGTCATGCGGGCCCAGCAGCTCCTGCTGAGCCGCGTCGAGGCGGCGCTCAAGCCGCACGGGCTGACCTTCGCCGCCTACGAGGCGCTGCGCCTGCTGGCCTTCACCCGCTCGGGCGCGCTCCCGATGGGCAAGATGGGCGTGCGGCTCATGGTCCACCCGGCCTCGGTCACCAACGTGATCGGACGGCTGGAGGGACGCGGCCTGGTCGAGCGGCGCCCCTCCCCCGACGACCGCCGGGTCGTGCTGGCCGCGCTGACCCCGGCGGGACGCGAGGTGGCCGAGGAGGCGACCGCCGCGCTGCACGAGGCCGCGTTCGGGATGCCCGGCCTGCCGGCGGAGCAGGCGGCCGGCATCAGCGCGGCGCTGCGCGCGGTGCGGGTCTGCGCCGGGGAGCTCAGCGACTCCTGACCCAGGCGTCCAGCAGGTCGGCCGCCCAGGGCCGCGATCGCGGCAGGTAGTGGCCGTCCCTGACCGTCTCCAGCCGCTTGTCCTCGGCCGCCAGGGCCCGCAGCAGCGCTCGGGCGTCGCTGTCGAACACGCCCTCGTCGGCGGTGGCGTGCACGACCAGCGACGGCACCCGCACGCGCGCCAGATGGGGCGCGGCGCCGCACTGCGAGGTGCGCAGGCTCCACATCGACAGCCAGGTCCGCAGCGTGCACAGCGAGCCGATGCCGAAGACCCCGTAGTTGGCCCTGGCCGGGTCGCCCAGGTAGCAGGAGTTCGGCGCGCGGTCGGACGGCTCGATGGCCGGGTCGATCATCCGCAGGTCGGCCCAGGTGCGGTGGACGGTGAACAGCGCGTCGCGGGCCCGGGTGCCGCGCAGTGCCTCCAGCCGGTCCAGCGCCCAGCCGGTGACGCGCTCGTTGCGGGCCCGCTGCGCCGCCCGGTACCGCTCCTGGAACTCGATGCCGAAGGGCGGCCCGTTGCGGGGATCGAAGGGGTCGAGGTCCGGATCGAGGGACAGCGCGTCGGACTCGTCGGTGACCGAGGCGTCCATCCAGGAGGTGAGCACCTCGGGACGTCCCGCGTGGGCGGCCAGCGCGACGAACAGGTCGCCCTCGGGCAGGTCCTCGATGGCGTCGACGGGGCGCATCCCGGCGACCGGGACGACGTTGGGCTCCACCGCCTGCGACTGGTAGGCCGCCATGAGCGAGCCGCCGCCGGAGTTGCCGAGCAGCACCACGCGCTCGGCGCCCGCGCTCTCGCGCAGCCAGCGGACCCCGACCCCGATGTCGGCCAGGGCGTGGTCGAGCAGGAAGTGGGCCTCGTTCCCCCGGAACCGCGTGTTCCAGCCGAGGAACCCGTACCCGCGCTCGGCCAGGTGCGCGGCCAGGTAGTGCTCGGAGAAGTCCACGTTGTAGTGCGCCGCGATGAACGCCGTCTTCGGGCGGGCCCCCGGGGGCCGGTGATAGACGCCCTGGCAGGGATGGCCGCCCGCCCCGGCCCGTCCGGCCGTCGGCGACGGCAGCCCCACGAACTCCCGCACGATCCCATTCATCCCCGAAGGATAGGTTTTAGGCGCCGGTGGCGGGCCAGACCGCACGACGTGGTGCGTGACGCCGCCGGAGAGGAGGGTGACGATGGCCGACGCCGACGCCATGACCTATGGCTCGTATCTGCGGCTCGACCGGCTGCTGACCAGCCAGGAGCCGCGCACCGGATCCCACGACGAGCTGCTCTTCGTGATCATCCACCAGGTCTACGAGCTGTGGTTCAAGCAGATCCTGCACGAGGCCGAGCTGTTCCAGCGCCGCCTGGAGGACGGCAACAGCGGCGGCGCCCTGCACACCGCGCGCCGGATCAACAAGATCCTCAAGACGGTGGTCGGGCAGCTGGACGTGCTGGAGACCATGACCCCTCGCCAGTTCGCCTCCTTCCGGGGAGAGCTCGGCACCTCCAGCGGCTTCCAGTCCGAGCAGTTCCGCGAGATCGAGGCCGTGATGGGGCGGCGCGAGTTCCCCGCCTCCGACCTGCGCGACGACGAGCGGCTGCGCGTGGCCGTCGCCCGCCCGTCCCTGTTCGACTCGCTGCTGCACTATCTGGCGGGCAAGGGCCACCCCGTCCCGGCCGAGGCGCTGGAACGTGACACCCGGTCGCCGTGGCGTCCCGACCCCGCCGTGCAGAAGATGCTGCTGGGCGTCTACGCCGACGAGCGCGGCCCCGAGGCCCAGGTGTGCGAGTCGCTGGTCGACCTGGACGAGGGCGTCCAGGAGTGGCGGTACCGGCACGTCAAGATGGTCGAGCGGACGATCGGCGCCAAGGTGGGCACCGGTGGCTCGGCGGGCGCCGACTACCTTCGCTCGACGCTGTTCAGCCCGGCCTTCCCCGACCTGTGGGAGGTCCGGTCGCAGACCGAGGGGGCTCCCGATGAGGGCTGACGACACGCCGGTCGCGATCGTCGGCGCCGGGCTCGCGGGCTGCCTGCTGGCCACGCTGCTGGGCCGGCGCGGCATCCCGGTGACCGTCTACGAGCGGCGCCCCGACCCCCGCGTGGCCGGGGCCGAGCGCGGCCGCTCGATCAACCTGGCCATCTCGGCGCGCGGCCTGGCCGCGCTGGAGGAGGTGGGGCTCAAGGACAAGGCGCTCGGCCGCGCCCTGCCCATGCACGGGCGGATGGTCCACCCGCTCGGCGCCCCCCAGAACTTCCAGCCCTACAGCGCCGACGGCGAGCGCGCCATCAACTCCATCAGCCGCGCCGAGCTGAACGCGGCGCTGCTGGACGCCGCCGAGGCCGTCCCGGGCGTGTCGCTGCGGTTCTCCCACCGGCTGACCGGCGTGGACGCGGTGGCCGGACGGCTGCACATGGAGGGGCCCGAAGGCCCGGTGACCGAGGACGCGGGCATCGTGCTGGCGGGCGACGGCGCCTACAGCGCGGCCCGCCGCACGGTCGAGGCGTTCACCGCCGAGCAGGACTTCCTGGAGCACGGCTACAAGGAGCTGACCGTCCCGCCGCGCGACGGCGAGTTCGCCCTGGACCCCGACGCCCTGCACATCTGGCCGCGCGGGACGTCGATGATGATCGCCCTGCCGAACCTGGACCGCTCGTTCACCTGCACGCTGTTCTGGCCCAAGGACGACTTCGACGCCCTCGACACCCCCGAGCGGGTCCAGGCGCACTTCGCCGAGCACTACCCCGACGTCGCCGACCTGATCCCCGACCTGGCCGGCGACTTCGCCCTCAACCCGGTGGGGTCGCTGGTGACCGTGCGGTGCTGGCCGTGGGTGCGGTACGGGGAGGGCGCCATCGTCGCGCTGCTCGGCGACGCCGCCCACGCGATCGTCCCGTTCTTCGGCCAGGGCGCCAACTGCGCCTTCGAGGACTGCGTCGAGATCGACCGGTGCCTCGGCGAGACCGGCGGCGACTGGGCCCGCGCGCTCTCGCTCTACCAGGAGAACCGCAAGGCCAACACCGACGCGATCGCCGAGATGGCGCTGGACAACTTCATCGAGATGCGCGACCGGGTCAACTCGCGGGTCTACCGGCTGACCAGGTCGGCGCAGCACGCCCTGGAGCGGCGGCTGGCGGGCCGCTACGTCTCGCGGTACGAGCTGGTGTCGTTCTCGACCGTCCCCTACGCCCACATTCCCGCGCGGCTGCGCAGGCAGAACCAGGTGCTCGCCGGGGCCGTCCTGGCCGCCGGGGCGCTGCTGGGGCTGGGCGTGCGGGCCCTGCGGCGGCGCCGCTGACCGCCCCTCCGGCCGGGAGGAGGCGCGGGCTGTGCCAGAGTTGGCCCGTGACCGATCCCCGGCCGGACGACGACGAACTCCAGTGCTCAGCCAAGGGCTGCCGCGCCGACGCGGTGTGGGCGCTCCGCTGGAACAACCCCAAGATCCACACGCCGGACCGGCGGAAGATCTGGCTGGCGTGCGACGACCACCGCGAGAGCCTGTCGGCCTTCCTGGGCCGCCGCGACTTCCTGCGCGACGTCGTCCCGGTCGCGGACGTCGAAGGCCACTCCTAGGGCCGGCCGCCCTCCTTCGGCCACTCCTGGGCCAACTCGGTGAGGCGTGCGGCGGTGTCGCGCGCCGCCGCGCCCCGTCCCACGGCCAGCCCCATCAGGAACGTGGTCAGCGGGGCGCCGGGCCGGGCGACGCCGTGGGCGACCTCGCGGGCCAGGTCGAGCACCAGGTCACGGTCGATCAGGTCGCGGTCGAGCCCCAGCTCGGCGCAGACCGCCTCCACCCACTCCTCCAGCACCTGGATCTCCCCCATCTCTCTCGCGCGCGCCAATGACTCGGGAGTGTCGCAGTCGAACCACGCGGGCCGCGCGCCCGGTTCCAGGCGCACCCGGACGGGTCCGAGCGGCCCGAGCAGGCCCCGCAGCGACGCCCCCTCGTAGCGCCCGGCGGCCGCGCGCAGGCCGGAGGTGCTCCAGCACCCCGCCAGCCACTGCTCCCGTCCTCCATCATCCACCAGTACCGCACCCGGGCCCCGGGCCGCCTCCAGCAACGCCGAGACATGGCCCGGACGCAGGAAGGGAAGGTCGGCCGCGAGCAGCACCACGCGCGGCGCGCGCACCTCGGCGAGCCCGGCCCGCAGGGCGGGCACCGGACCGGCGCCGGGCGGGTCCTCGGAGACGAAGATCGCGTCCGGGAGCCCGGGACGCGGCGGGCCCACGACCACCAGCCGCCGAGCCCCGGCCACGGCGTCCGCGACCCAGGAGATCAACGGCCGCCCCGCCACCGGGGCGCCCGGCTTGTCGGCGCCGCCCAGCCGCCGCGCCGCGCCGCCCGCCAGCAGCACGGCGTCGAAGGCGCCGGGTCGTGTCACCCGCCGATCGCCGACATCGGCCGGGAGGGCTGCAGGAACGACGGGTCGTCGATGCCGTGCCCGGCGCGCTTGGCCCGCACCGAGGCCAGCCACCGCCCGGCCAGCTCGTCGTCGGAGGCGCCCGCGCGCATCGCGTCGCGCAGGTTGGACTCCTCGGTGGCGAACAGGCAGTTGCGGACCTGGCCGTCGGCGGTGATCCGGACCCGGTCGCAGGTGCCGCAGAACGGGCGGGTCACCGAACCGATCACCCCGACGGTCTCGGGGCCGCCGTCGATCACGAACGACTCGGCGGGGGCACTGCCCCTGGCCTCCGGCTCGTCGGGGGTCAGCGTGAACGCCTCGCCCAGCAGCCCGAGGATCTCGTCGGCGGTGACCATGTCGGCGCGGTTCCAGCCGTGCTGGGCGTCCAGCGGCATCTGCTCGATGAAGCGCAGCCGGTAGCCACGGTCCAGGCAGAAGCGCAGCAGCGGCACGGCCTCCGCGTCGTTGATCCCGCGCATCAGCACGGCGTTGATCTTGACGGGGTCCAGCCCCGCCTCCTGGGCCGCCACCAGGCCCTTGAGCACGTCGTCCAGCCGGTCGCGGTGGGCCAGCCGCCGGAACACCTCGCGGTCGAGGGTGTCGAGCGAGACGTTCACGCGGTCGAGCCCCGCCTCGGCCAGCGGCCCGGCCAGCCGGTCCAGGCCGATGCCGTTGGTGGTCAGGGAGATCTGCGGCCGCGGGCTCAGCGCGGCCGTGCGTCGCACGATGTCGGCGATGCCCCGCCGCAGCAGCGGCTCGCCGCCGGTGTAGCGGACCTCGGTGATGCCCAGGCGCTCGACGCCCAGCGTGACCAGCCGGACGACCTCGTCGTCGGTGAGCAGCTCGGGCTTGGGCAGCCAGTCGAGCCCTTCGGGTGGCATGCAGTACGAGCACCGCAGGTTGCATTTGTCCGTGAGGGAGACCCGCAGATCCGTCGCGGTGCGACCGAAGGAATCGACCAGCACGGGCACCCCATTTCCGCCCGACCAGGGCCATCCGTATTGCCTGTGATGTCCCCAGCCTATGCGGGTGTTCGGGGTTCCCTCCTTCCCGGAGGACCGTTTCGGTCCTCCGGGAAGGGCTAGCCCTTGACGCAGATGAGCTGGCGGAGGTGGGCGACCACCTCGACCAGGTCGGACTGGGCCTCGATCACCGACTCCAGGTCCTTGTAGGCGCCGGGGATCTCGTCCAGCACCCCGCCGTCCTTGCGGCACTCGACGCCCCGGGTCTGCTCGATCAGGTCGTCGACCGTGAAGGCCTTGCGGGCCTTGTTGCGGCTCATCCTGCGTCCCGCGCCGTGCGAGGCGGAGTTGTAGGCGGTCTCGTTGCCGAGGCCGCGCACGATGTAGGTGCCGGTGGCCATGGAGCCGGGGATGATGCCCAGGTCGCCCGCGCCCGCGCGGATCGCGCCCTTGCGGGTGACCAGCAGCTCGACGCCGCCGTAGACCTCCTCGGCCACGTAGTTGTGGTGGCAGGAGATGACCTCGCCCCACTTGCAGCGCTTCTCGCCGAACCGCCTGGTGACCACGTTCTGCGCGAGCGCGATCATGACGGCGCGGTTGCGCCGCGCGTAGTCCTGCGCCCAGAACAGGTCGCGGCGGTACTCCCGCATCTTGACCGTGCCGGCGAGGAACACCGCGAGGTCGGGGTCCGGGAGGTCCTGGTTGTGCGGCAGCTTCCTGGCGGCCTCGACATGGTGCTCGGCCAGCTCCTTGCCGATGTTGCGCGACCCGGAGTGCAGCACGAGCCAGATCGCGCCCTCGTCGTCGGCGCACAGCTCGATGAAGTGGTTGCCGCCGCCGAGCGTGCCGATCTGGCTGCGGGCCCGCCCGAGCCTGCCCCGGACCGCCGGGTGCAGGTCGTCGAACTCCTTCCAGAAGTCGTACCAGCCGCGCTCCTTCAGCCCCGGGACGGCCGACGGGTCGACGGGCTGCTTGTGGGAGTGGCGGCCCACCGGGATCGCCTTCTCCAGGCGGCCGCGGAGCCCGGCCAGGTCGTCGGGCATGTCCTCGACCGTCAGGCTCGACTTGACGGCGGTCATGCCGCAGCCGATGTCGACGCCGACGGCCGCCGGGGACACCGCGTCCTTCATCGCGATGACCGAGCCGACGGTCGCGCCCTTGCCGTAGTGGACGTCGGGCATGACGGCCATGCCCTCGACCCACGGCAGGCTGGAGACGTTCTTCAGCTGCTCCAGCGCGACGTCCTCGACGGTGGACGGGTCGGTCCACATCCGGATCGGAACGCGGCCGCCCTTGAGCGTCTGGTACGGCATCACCAGCTCCTCTCCGTTTGGAGTGATCCGAAACCGCCTCTATGACGCCAGAGACGGGGGTCCGGGTTCAATCCATTTTCGGCGGGGAGGGCGGCCCGTCCGGGACGCGTCGGTCGTTGCCGGTGCGGTGCGTCCGGCCCTGGGCGTCCAGGTGCTCCAGAAGCGCCAGGGCGACCCGCCGGGTCGTGCCGAGGGCCTGCCGGGCCTGCTCGGCGGAGAAGGGCTGGGCGAGCCCGCTGAGGACGCGCAGGGCCTGCCGGTCGGCGCCGGGCAGCAGGACCACGTCGCCGCCCAGCCGGAGCACGGCGCCGATGCGGGTGGCGGTGTCCAGGACCTCGCCGGTCAGGCCCAGCTCCGCCAGGCGTTCGGGCGTCGGGGCCTGGAACGGGGACGCCAGGTGCTCCCCCAGCCGCGCCACCGCCGCGGTGACCTGGGGCGGGACGGGCCCGGACGGCCCGTACAGGCGGCCGTCGGCCAGGCGCAGCGGCGGCCGGGCCAGGGCGATCACGAGCTGACGGGTGGGCAGCCCGAGCCGCAGGCGGGCCGCCTCCACGTTCAGGCCGGGCGTCAGCGGATGGGTCTCGGCATGGTGGGCGAGCTCGTCGGTGAGGCGCTTGTACAGGTCGCGCCAGTGGTCGGGGTCGGCGGCCCAGTCGTCGAGGATGACCGCGCCGCGCGGCGGCGCGCAGCCCATCAGCGCGAGCTCCGACAGGCGCAGGACGCCGTGCCGGCGCAGCACCACGCCGCCGTCGGGGGTGTCGGGCCAGGTGGCCAGCTCGCGGGCGCGTGCGGCGGCGGCGCCCTTCCTGACCAGGGCGGGCGGCCGGACGTCCAGGACGCTGACGCCCGCCATCAGGCGGCGCTCGGGGTCGCGCAGCAGGGCGGTGTCGCCCACGTGCAGCGGCAGGCGGGCGTTGAGGGTGAGCCGCGCGGTGTCGGGCCCGAGGGGGCGCAGCCGGACGGGGACCGCCGCGGCGCCGATGTGCAGCGTCATCTGCCGCGACAGGCGCCCGGACGCCTCCGCGAACCGGATGCGCACGTCCACCGTGGAGGTCAGGGCCCAGCCGCCGGGGGTGGCCAGGACCATGCCGCGCGCGACCCGCTCCCGGGGGACCCCGCTCAGGTCGAGCGCCACCCGGGCGACGCCGCTCACCGACTCGGCCGGGCGCTCGGCGACCTCGACCGCGCGGACGCGGACCCGGTCGCCCGCGGGCAGGAGCAGCAGCTCGTCGTCCGCCGCGACGGTTCCGGCGGGCAGCGTCCCGGTCACCACGGTGCCGCCGCCGGGTTCGGTGAAGGCCAGGTCGATCCAGAGCCGCACCGGGGCCGCCGGGTCGGGCGCCGGGACGCGGGCGGCCAGGCGCACCAGCGCGGCGCGCAGCTCGTCGAGCCCGGCGCCGGTGACCGCGCTGACGGTGACCGCCTCGATGCCCTTGAGCCCGGTCGTGGCCAGGCGGTCGCGCGCCTGCCGGAGCGCGAGCTTGGGGTCGGCGACGTCGGAGCGGGTCACCACCAGGACGCCGTGCCGGACGCCGAGCGCGTCGACGGCGCCCAGGTGCTCCTCGGTCTGCGGCATCCAGCCCTCGTCGGCCGCGACCGCCAGCAGCACGGCCGGTACGGGTCCCGCGCCGGCGAGCATGGTCGTGAGGAGGCGTTCGTGGCCCGGGACGTCGACCAGCGCCAGGCCCTCGCCCGTGGCCAGCTCGGTCCAGGCGAAGGCGAGGTCGAGGGTCAGGCCGCCCGGTTCCATGCCCGCCAGGGCGCGCACGAGGGTCGACTTGCCGTGGCCGACGTGCCCGGCGGTCGCGACGACCAGCATTCAGGCCCCTTTTCCGGAGGCGGGGGGAACGGAGTCGGTGCGGGGCACGAGCGGGCGTGGGTCCACGCCAAGCCACCCTAAGGACGGCGGGGCCGGCGCGAAAGCGGATCCGGCTCACACTCCCGCTCCGGATTCTCGCGCCTGAGGTGGATTCCGCGCGTCACGCGCGGGTTTCCCGCGCGTCGTCCCAGTCGTGGGCGTTGAAATCGTCGACCATCCGGTTGACGAGCTCGGCCAGGGCGGCGCGGTCGCCGGGCGTCCAGTGGCCGAGCGCCTCGTCCATCCAGCCCAGCGCGACCGCGCGGACGCGCGCGAACGCCTCACGCCCCTGCTCGCGCAGGAGGACGCGCTGGGCGCGCCGGTCGCCCGGGTCGGGGACGCGTTCGACGTAGCCGACCTGCTCCAGGCGCTGGACCTGCCGGGTGACGTGCGGGGCCTCGACGCCCAGCTCGGCGGCGATCTCGTTCATCCGGACCGGGCCGCCCGCGTCGGCCAGGACGCGGAGCACCGGCACGGCGGCGCGGTCGACCGGCACCCCGGCGGCGGCGACGGTCCGCCCGTGCCGCCTGTAGCGGGTGAGCAGCTGCGCGACACGGCTGAGGGCGCGTTCGATCTCGACGATGTCGGGGGGTCCCGTGTCGTGCGGCAGGAACATGTGACTCACCTTACAAGTCGGTTACTTAACTTAAGTAAGTACAGTGATCTTGGCCCGCACCGCCGTCCCTTGGAGAACCCCTTGTCTGGCGCCACGACCGCGGCCCCGGCGAACACCGCCCGCGCCGCCCAGCCGCCGCACGCGGGGCTCACCCTGCTGGCCCTCGCGACCGCCGGGATGGTGGTGTCGGTCCAGCAGACCCTGGTGATCCCCCTCCTCCCCCAGCTCATGCGGCGCTTCGACGCCTCGGTCACGGCGGTGACGTGGGTGTTCACGGCCTCGCTGCTGGCCGGAGCGGTGGCGACCCCGCTGCTGTCGCGCTTCGGCGACATGTACGGCAAGAAGAAGATGATCCTGCTGGCGATGGGGCTGCTGGTGGCGGGCTCGGTCGTGAGCGCGGTGTCGACCTCGCTTCCCGTGCTCGTCGCGGGCCGGGCGCTCCAGGGAACCTCGTCGGCGCTGGTGCCGCTGGCCATCGGGATGATCCGCGACGTGTTCCCGCGCGAGCGCGTCACGACGGCGATCGGCATCGTCAGCGCGACGATGGGCGTCGGCGGCTCGATCGGCATGATCGTGACCGGGCTCATCTCGCGGCAGACCGGCAGCCACGCCCCGGTCTTCTGGGTCGCGGCCGGGCTGGGCGCCGCCGGGCTGGTCCTGGTCGGGATCTGCGCGCCCACGATGGACCGGCGGGCCGGTGGCAGGCCCGACATCCTCGGCGCCGCCGTGCTGGCGGCCTGGCTGGTCTGCCTGCTGCTGGGCATCAGCCAGGGCAACCAGTGGGGCTGGACGTCCGGCGGCGTGCTCGCCCTGTTCGCCGCCGCGGCGGCGCTGTGCGCGGCGTGGGTGGCGATCGAGCTGAAGGTGCGCGAGCCCCTGGTCCGGCTCGCCCTGCTGGTCGGGCCCCGGTCGGCCTCGGCGAACCTGGCCTCGATCCTGCTGGGCTTCTCGATGTTCGCCGCCTTCACCCTGATCTCCAACTTCGTGCAGACGTCCAAGGACCAGGCGGGGTACGGGCTCAGCGGCTCGGTCCTGGACGTCGGCCTCTACATGCTGCCCAGCACGGTCACCATGCTGCTGTTCTCGTCGCTGGCCGGGCGGATCGCCGCACGGATCGGCCCGGCGTACACGCTGTCGCTCGGCTCGGTGTTCGCCGGGCTCAGCTACGTGTGGCTCGCGGTCTCCAACGCCCACGGGTACGACATGCTGGCCTTCAGCGCCATCCAGGGCGTCGGCTTCGGCATCGCCTACGCGGCCCTGGGGACGCTGGCCGTCCAGCACGTCCCGATGGACCAGAGCGGCATCGCCAGCGGCATCAACTCGCTCGTCCGCACGGCGGGCGGCAGCATCGCCGGGGCCGTCACCGCCGCCGTGCTGACCGGCCACACGCTCGCGGGCACCGAGATCCCGACGCTGGGCGCCTACGAGGCGTGCTTCTGGATCGTGGCCGCCGGGGCGGCCCTGGCCGCGCTGGTCGCGGCCGGTCACGGTATGCGGCACCGGACTTGACGAACCGCCGTCCGGCCATGCCCTATAGGTGAAGGACCCGGACCTATTCTGGGTGCGCCCCGACCAGCGTTGGGGGCAGGGATCGTTCGGAGTCGGAGGACGACATGGGCGCCTACGCGGCCGCGTTCGAACGCAGCATCGCCGATCCGACCCGTTTCTGGGGCCTGGCCGCCCGGGACATCCGGTGGCTGGTCCCCCCGGACCGGGTCCTGGACGACGGCGCGCCCCCGTTCTACCGGTGGTTCACCGGCGGCGAGCTCAACACCTGCGACAACGCGCTCGACCGCCATGTCGAGGAGGGCCGGGGCGACCAGCCCGCGCTGATCTACGACAGCCCGCTCACCGCAACCGTCCGTTCCTACACCTACCGCGAGCTGACCGAGACGGTCGCGCGCTTCGCCGGGGCGCTGCGGGCGCTCGGCGTCGAGCGCGGCGACCGGGTCGTGATCTACCTCCCGATGATCCCCGAGGCCGTCGTGGCCATGCTCGCGTGCGCGCGGCTCGGCGCGGTCCACTCGGTGGTGTTCGGCGGGTTCGCCGCCCGCGAGCTGGCGCTGCGCA
The DNA here is from genome assembly GCF_050946795.1 of Spirillospora sp. CA-294931. Classification (GTDB taxonomy): domain Bacteria; phylum Actinomycetota; class Actinomycetes; order Streptosporangiales; family Streptosporangiaceae; genus Spirillospora. Next base: position 4,383,033 of record NZ_CP192006.1, on the reverse strand, counting down.
TCGACGACGCCCGCCCCAAGGTCGTGGTGTCGGCGTCCTGCGGCCTGGAGGGCTCGCGGGTCGTGCCCTACAAGCCGCTGCTGGACGCCGCGCTGGAGCTGGCCACGCACAAGGTCGACCGGTGCGTGGTCCGCCAGCGCCCGCAGCTGCACGCCGACCTCGTCCGGCCCCGTGACGTGGAGTGGGACGAGGCCATGGCGGACGCCTCGCCCGCCGGGTGCGTGCCGGTCGCCGCCACCGACCCGCTCTACATCCTCTACACCTCCGGCACGACCGGGCGGCCCAAGGGCGTCGTCCGCGACAACGGCGGGCACGCGGTCGCGCTGCGCTGGTCGATGGAGAACATCTACGGCGTCGGGCCGGGCGAGGTGTTCTGGGCCGCCTCCGACGTCGGCTGGGTGGTCGGCCACTCCTACATCGTCTACGCGCCGCTGCTCACCGGATGCACGACCGTTCTGTACGAGGGCAAGCCGGTCGGCACGCCCGACGCGGGAGCGTTCTGGCGGGTCGCGGCGCAGCACCGGGTGAAGGCGCTGTTCACGGCGCCCACCGCGATCCGGGCCATCAAGAAGGAGGACCCGGACGGCACGCTGCTGGCCGGGCACGACCTGTCGGCGCTCGACACGCTGTTCCTGGCGGGCGAGCGGCTGGACTCCGAGACCTACCGCTGGGCCTCGCGGGTGCTCGGCCGCCCGGTGGTCGACCACTGGTGGCAGACCGAGACCGGCTGGCCGATGGTGGCGAACCCGCGCGGGCTGGAGCCGATGCCGCTGAAGGCGGGCTCGCCGACCGTGCCGGTGCCGGGCTTCGACGTGCGGGTGCTCGCCGAGAACGGCGCCGAGGCGCGCCCGGGCGAGGACGGCGACATCGTGGTGCGGCTGCCGCTGCCCCCGGGGACGCTCTCCACCCTCTGGCAGGACGACGAGCGCTTCGTCGAGTCGTACCTGACCCGCCACCCGGGGCACTACCTCACCGGCGACGGCGGCAACGTCGACGCCGACGGCTACGTGTGGGTGATGGGCCGCACCGACGACGTCATCAACGTCGCCGGGCACCGGCTCTCGACGGGCGCCATGGAGGAGATCATCGCGGCGCACCCGGCGGTGGCCGAGTGCGCGGTCATCGGCGTCCACGACGCGCTCAAGGGCCAGGTCCCGCGCGGCCTGGTGGTGCTCAAGAGCGGCGCGGACGTCGACGAGCCCGCGCTCCGGGACGAGCTGGTCGCGATGGTCCGCGAGCAGGTCGGCCCGATCGCCTCGCTGCGGCGGATCGAGGTCGTCGCGGCGCTGCCCAAGACGCGGTCGGGCAAGATCCTGCGCGGCGCCATGCGCGGCATCGCCGACGGCCGGGACGTGCCGGTGCCGTCGACGATCGAAGACCCGGCCGTGCTCGACGAGCTCCGGCCGGTGCTGCGTTCGCCGACGGCACCCTGAGGCGGGCCGAGCCCGCCCGCGGCGGAGTCAGTGGCTGCTGGACTTCTTGGGCCAGAAGGCGGCCACGAGGTAGACCCCGACGACGGCGAAGGCGATCTGGAAGATCGTCTCCCAGAAGTTCCAGCCGTCGGTCTTGAGGTCGAACAGGTGCGCCAGGCCGGTGCCGGCGAAGGCGGCCACGATGCCCACCGCGACGGTGAGCCAGATCGACATGCTCTGTTTCCCCGGCACGATCAGCCGGCCGAGCGCGCCGATGATCGCACCGAAGATGATGGCGGTGATAATCCCCCCGATGGTCATGTCCGCTCCTTCGGTCATGAATTTCGGTCCGCGCCTCGCGGATTCTGTCATCGGGTCGATACCCACTGTGTCGATCATTGACACGAAAGGCCCAGTTCAGGCCAGGGGAAGGCGGATCGGAACGCTCAGCGCACCATCAGCGGCCGTCTGCCACGCGGGACCAATTCCCCGATAACGGCCCCGCCCGGAACCTCGCCGGCCACCAGGAGCCCGCCGGAGGTCTGGGCGTCGGCCAGCAGCAGCCGCTCCTCCTCGGGGATGCGCCCGAAGTCGGTCTCGGGCGTCACCCAGGCCAGGTTGCGGCGCGTCCCGCCGGGGACGAAGCCGTCGCGGACCGCGTCGCGCGCGCCGTCCAGGTAGGGCACCGACGCGGCGTCGACCACGGCCGTCACACCGCTGGCGCGGGCGAGCTTGAACAGGTGCCCGAGCAGCCCGAAGCCCGTCACGTCGGTCGCGCACTCGATGTCGCGCTCCAGGGCGTGCCGCGACGCCTCGGCGTTCAGCGTGGCCATCACCTCGACCGCGTGGGCGAACACCGTGCCGGTCGTCTTGTGCCGGGCGTTGAGCACGCCGACGCCCAGCGGCTTGGTGAGCGACAGCGGGACGCCGGGGCGCCCGGCGGACAGGCGCAGCAGGCGGGCGGGGTCGGCGACCCCGGTGACGGCCATCCCGAACTTGGGCTCGGGATCGTCGACGCTGTGGCCGCCCGCGATCACGCAGCCGCCGAGCTCGGCTACGTCCCGTCCGCCGCGCAGCACCTCGCGGGCCAGCTCGACGGGCAGCGCGTCGCGCGGCCAGCCGAGCAGGTTCAGCGCCATGACCGGCTCGCCGCCGACGGCGTAGACGTCGGACAGGGCGTTGGCGGCGGCGATCCGCCCCCAGTCGTAGGGGTCGTCCACGACCGGGGTGAAGAAGTCGGCCGTGGAGACGATCGCGCGGCCGCCCTCGACGCGCAGGACGGCGGCGTCGTCGCCCTCCTCCACGCCCAGCAGCAGCGGCCCGTCGCCCGCGTCCGGCCGGGTCAGCCCGGCCAGCACCCGTTCCAGCTCCCCCGGCGGGATCTTGCACGCGCAGCCCCCGCCATGGGCGTATTGGGTGAGGCGCAGGCCGGAGCGCGCGGGCGGCAGTGTGGTCACAGCCCGGAAATCTCCCACGGACACGACTAACGATCAAGGAACGCACGGTGCGGATCCCGTCACCCGGTGACCACTTCTGGTCCCCCACCGGGCACGACACCCGACGGGGAGGCCCGGCCTTCTTGCCCGAACGGGGCTCGGTATGGTGCGATCCCTTCAGTAAGTATCCACTGACAGCGGTGAGAGGGACGTGCCATGGGCGAAGCGGAGAGCGGGCGGACGCAGGCCGATCCCGGTGTCGAGGGCCAGACGGTCTGCACGCGGCTGGAGGACACCGCGCGCCGCCACGGCGCCCTGCCCGCCTACACCGACGAGGGCGGCGCGCGGACGCTGACCTGGGCACGGGTGCGCGAGCAGGCGCTGGAGACGGCCGCCGGGTTCGCCGCTCTCGGCCTGGAGCCCGGCGAGGTGGTCGCGCTGATGATGCCCAACCGCGCCGAGCACGTCCTGGCCGACCTCGGCGTCCTGCACGCGGGCGGGACGCCCACCACCGTGTACGCCACGCTGGCCGCCGACCAGATCGCCTTCGTGGCCGGGGACTGCGCCGCGGCCTTCGCCGTCCTGGACGGACGCGACCAGCTCGACCGCTGGCTGCCCGCGCTCGACCGGCTCCCGTCGCTGCGCAAGGTGATCGTCCGCGACGCGGACGCGTGCCCCGAGGACGAGCGCTTCCTCACCTGGGACGCGCTGGGCGCGCTGGGCCGCGAGCGGCTCGCCGCCGACCCCGGCGAGATCGACCGCCGATGGCGCGCCGTCTCCCCCGGCGACACCGCCACCCTGCTCTACACCTCCGGGACGACCGGCGACCCCAAGGGCGTCCTGATCACGCACTCCATGGCGCTGCACGAGGTGGCGCTGACCGCGCGGACCTCGGACCTGCCGCCGCACAGCGTGGGCGTCTCCTACCTCCCCTTCGCGCACATCGCCGACCGCGTCCTCAGCTACTACGCGCCGATCTGCCGGGCCGCGCACATCCACTTCTGCCCCGATCCCGCCCAGCTGACGGCCGTGCTGGCCGCCGCGCGCCCGCACGCCTTCTTCGGCGTGCCGAGGGTCTGGGAGAAGATCATGGGCGGCATCCAGGCGGTGCTGGGCGCCGAGAGCGACCCCGGCAGGAAGGCCGCGATCGCGGCCGCCATGGACGTCGGGCGCCGGTACGTCGCGAGCAAGGAGTACGGCAACACCACCCCGCCCGAACTGGAGGCGGCCTTCCGCGCGACGGACGAGGCCGTCCTGACACCCATGCGGGCGCTGCTGGGGCTCGACCGCGTGACGCAGTCGAGCAGCGCCGCCGCGCCCCTCCCGGTCGAGGTCGCGCGGTTCTTCGCCGGGCTCGGGCTGCGGATCTACGACGCCTACGGGATGACCGAGACCACCGGCGCGATCACCTCCGGCACCGACGGCGCGTTCCGGCTCGGCACCGTCGGGCGGCCGTTCCCCGGCGTGGACCTCCGGCTCGCCCCCGACGGCGAGATCCTGGTGCGCGGCGCGACCTGCACGCCCGGCTACCTCGGCCGGCCCGAGGCGACCGCCGAACTGATCGACGCCGACGGCTGGGTGCGCACCGGCGACATCGGCACGCTGGACGCGGACGGCTTCCTGCGTGTCGTCGACCGCAAGAAGGAGCTGATCATCACCGCGGGCGGCGAGAACATCGCCCCCTCGCTGATCGAGAACCGGCTCAAGGAGCATCCGCTGATCGGCCAGGCGCTGGCCTTCGGCGACCGCCGCCCCTACGTGGTGGCGCTGCTGACGCTCGACGGCGAGGTCGCCCCCGTCTGGGCGGCCGCGCACGGCGTCGAGGATCCCGACCTCGCGGTGCTGGCCGAGCATCCCGAGGTGCTGGCCGAGGTCGCGCGGGCCGTCGAGGACGCCAACGCGGGCCTGGCCCGCGTCCAGCAGGTCAAGCGCTGGCGGCTGCTGCCCGCCGAGTGGACGGCCGAGAGCGAGGAGCTGACCCCGACCCTCAAGCTCAAGCGCCGCGTCGTGCACGCCAAGCACGGCGACGCGATCGAGGCCCTCTACTCGGCCTCCTGAAGCGGCGGGCGGCCCGGCTCCCGGGGGCCGGACCCCGCGGCCCGCAACTCGGCGCGCAGCGCGGCGACCTCGCCACCCAGGCGCCGCAGCTCCTCCACCATCAACGCGTCGCTGCGGTGCTCGCGCTCGTCCAGCTTCTCGATGTTGTCGGCCAGGTCGTCCTGCACCCGTGACTCCATCGCGCTGACGATGACGGCGATGAACAGGTTGAGCACCGCGAAGGTCGAGACCAGGATGAAGACCGCGAAGAAGATCCAGGCCAGCGGCATCGCGTCCATGACCTCGGCCACGGGTTCGGGCCACGGCTCGCCGGTCATCATCTGGAACAGGGTGAACAGCGAGGCGCCGAGGTCGCCGAACGCCTCGGGGGCGATCGGGGCGAACAGCTTGGTCGCCATCACCGCCGACACGTACAGCAGCAGGCCGAGCAGCCCGGCGATCGAGGCCATGCCGGGAAGGGCGCTCAGCAGCGCCTCGACCACGCCGCGCATGCTCGGGACGGCCGAGATCAGCCGCAGCGCCCGCAGGATGCGCAGCGACCGCAGCACCGAGAGCCCGCCCGAGTGCGGCAGCAGCGCGATGCCCACCACGACGGCGTCGAAGAGGTTCCACGGCTCGCGGAAGAAGGCGCGGCCGTGCGCGAAGACGCGCGCCGCGAGCTCGGCGGTGAACAGGGCCAGCGCCAGCTGGTCGACCACGGCCAGCGCGCGCCCGAAGCGCTCTTCCACGGCGGGGACCGCCTCGGCGCCCAGCGTGGCCGCGTTGAAAAGGATCAGGGCCGTGACGGCGTGCTGGAACCCCGGTGCATCGACGACGGCACGCACTCGCGCACGCGGTGACACGGGAGCCGCGTACCCGGCGGGCTGCAGGAATTCGTCATACTTGGCCACTTGACGCAGTGTATTGACTTGACTACTTACCGTTTGGAGTCTTTTGACTCTCTCTTGAACCACGGGCCAGGTCACCGCCCGTGCCGTTTCGCGCGCTGCGGCAGGATCGTTCCATGGACATCGCCGGGTACCTGGATCTGGCGGGCATCTTCGTGTTCGCCGTGTCGGGAGCGCTGGCCGCCTATCGCCAGCGCCTCGACGTCGTCGGCATGGTGGTGCTGGCCGAGATCACCGCGCTGGGCGGCGGGATCGTCCGCGACCTGGTGATCGGCGCGGAGCCCCCGGCGGCGTTCTCCAACCTCGGCTACGTGCTGACGCCGCTCGTGGCCGCCGTCCCGGTGTTCTTCTGGCATCCCCAGGTCACCCGGCTGCTGCCCGCCGTGCTGCTGTTCGACGCCGCGGGCCTGGGCCTGTTCTGCGCGACCGGCACCCTCAAGGCGCTCGACCACGGCCTGTCCCCGCTGCACTCGGCGCTGCTCGGCGTCATCACCGCGGTGGGCGGCGGCATCCTGCGCGACATGCTGAGCGGCCAGATCCCCTCGGTGCTGTACGACCGGCAGCTCTACGCGCTCCCGGCGATGCTCGGCGCGGCCGTGGTGGCGGGCGCCTACGCCCTCGACCTGCACGGCGCGGGGGTGACGGCGGGCGCCGCCGTGATGGCCTTCGTGCTGCGCGTCCTGGCCATGCGCCGCGGGTGGCGCACCCCTCGTCCGCGCGGTGTCACCGACTGACCGGCGTCGCGCTGGACCCGGGGCGCGGGTACCGTCGCCGGTATGGGGCGGATCACCGTGCGGAAGCCGGTACTCAGGCTGGGTGCGGACGGCGTGCGGGGACGGCGTCCCGACACGCTCGCGGTGGAGGAGCCGCTGGAGATCCGGGTGTCCGGCCGGCCCCTGACGATCACGATGCGCACGCCCGGCGACGACTTCGACCTGGTGGCCGGCTTCCTCACGGCCGAGGGGCTCATCGCGGCGCCCGACGACCTGGCGGCCATGCGGTACTGCGCCGACACCGAGCAACAGAACACCCTCGACGTGGTGCTGGCCGAGGGCGTCGCGCCGCCGGACGCGTCCGCGGTGCGGGCGTTCGCCACCACCAGCGCCTGCGGCGTCTGCGGCAAGTCGAGCGTGGAGGCCCTTCGGGTGCGGCGGCTCTACGACGTCGCGTCCGACCCGGTGGAAATCGATCCCGCCGTCCTGGCGGTGCTCCCCGATCGGCTGCGGGCGGCGCAGCGGGTGTTCGACCGGACGGGCGGGCTGCACGCGGCCGGGCTGTTCGACCGACACGGCGCGCCGCTCGCGCTGCGCGAGGACGTCGGACGGCACAATGCTGTCGACAAGGTGGTGGGCTGGGCGCTGCGCCAAGACCTGCTCCCCCTGCGCGGGCACGTGCTGATGGTCAGCGGGAGAGCCTCGTTCGAGCTCACGCAGAAGGCGGCGCAGGCCGGGATCCCGGTGCTCGCGGCCGTGTCGGCGCCGTCCTCGCTGGCCGTCGACCTGGCCGAGGACGCCGGGATGACGCTGGTCGGGTTCCTGCGCGGGGCGAGCATGAACGTCTACGCGGGTGCGCAGCGTATCGCTCCCTGAACGGGGTGTGCTTGTCACGGCGGTACGAAAACCAAGCGGTAACTTGTTGGTCTCGTCCCAAGAATCGCGGGCCGATCGGAGATTGACTGCACCGACCGTTCGGCACGGCCCCGCGCAGCGGGAGCCCCATCGGCCCCGGCACGCGGAGGTGACGAGATGACCAAGCCCGTGGAGGAGAGCGCCGCCCTCCGGGAGATCGACGAGCGCCATCCCCCGATCAAGACGCGGCGGGTGTCGTTCGACTGGACGGACACGCCCCTGCACTGGATCCCCGGCGACCCGCTGGCCACCCACATCATCAACTCCTTCCACATCGTCCTGCCCGAGGGCGAGAAGTGGTTCATCCAGTGCGTCAAGGACGCCCGCCCCCACATCAGGGACGAGCGGCTGCTGGAGGAGATCAAGGGCTTCATCGGCCAGGAGATGGTGCACGCCCGCTCGCACCAGGGCGTGCTCGACCAGATCCTCCAGGCGCAGGGCATCGACGTCTCGAGGATCACCGGCCCGGCCGGACGGGGCAACGCCGAGCGGCCCGCGCAGATGGCCGCGCTCAAGGCCAAGAGCCCCCGGGCCTGGCGGCGGCGCCTGCGCTTCGAGCTGGCGGCGGTGGCCTCCATCGAGCACTACACGGCCGTCCTCGGGCAGTGGATCCTGGACAACGACCGCCTCGACAAGGCCGGCGTCGACCCCACCATGCTCGACCTGCTGCGCTGGCACGGCGCCGAGGAGGTCGAGCACCGCTCGGTGGTCTTCGACGTCTACAAGGCGATCGGCGGCCGCTACCCCACCCGCGTGGTGGCCTGGGTGGTCTCGCTGTTCTTCCTCTACTGGGCGCTGATCGGCGGTTCGCTCTTCCTGCTCAAGCAGGACCCGACCGTCCAGAAGGTCTCTCTGCCCCGGGTGCTGCGCGCCTATCGCAGGTCCGTGCGCGCCGGGCATGTCCCCGGGATCTTCAAGCTGCTGCTGGGCGAGGCGCCGGTCTACCTCAGGCCCTCGCACCACCCTTCCCAGGTCTGCTCCACCCCCCGGGCCCTGGATTACCTCATGCGCTCGCCTGCCGCGCGCGCCGCTGGGTACGACCCCTATTAGCGGTTTTGGCAGTCCTCTCCGGAAAAATCGCTCCGGAACGGTCCGCCCTGACGTGGCGACCATCACTCCGGCACGACTTGACGGGGATGCGAATCGGGGGTTAATTAACATCGTGTCCAATAATGTGGCGCTCGCCCGCACCGACAACGCCGCGGAGCTTGAGCGATTCCGGGAGATTCAGCGCCTGTGCTACCAGTGCGCCCAGGAGGTCGCCGCCACGCTCGAACCGGGCGTGACCGAACGCGAGGTCTGCCGGACGATGCGCCGCTGGCTGCGCGGCCACGGCGTGGACGACTGGCTGCACACCCCCTTCGCCTGGTTCGGCGACCGGACCGCCTTCCGCGGTTTCAAGGTCCCGGTCCAGTTCCTGCCGAGCGGCCGGCGCCTGGAGGAGGGGATGCCCTACATCCTCGACATGGCGCCCGCCCGGGAGGGCTACTCCGCCGACATCGGCTACGGCGGCGTCCTCGGCGAGAACCGCGTCTGGGAGCAGCTCGACACCGACCTGGCCGCGTACCGCACGCTGATCCTCGACCTGGTCAAGCGGCGGCTCCCGTTCGCCGAGATCTACGCCGAGGTCGACGCGCTCATCGAGCGCCAGGGCTATGACAACCGGCACCGCAAGTACCCCGGGCGCGTGATCGGCCACCAGGTCGGCATCATCGGCGGCCCGCTCCCCAAGGGCGTCGGCTTCCCCTTCGGCGTCCGGTTCCTCCAGACCATCGGCCGCGAGCTGGTCAAGGAGCGCATGCAGGGCCGCTCGCCGCTCTGGAACGGCTCCAAGCAGTCCCAGCACCCGCCGACACCGGGCCTGTGGGCCGTCGAGCCGCACATCGGCTTCCGCGACGTCGGCGTCAAGTTCGAGGAGCTCCTGGTGGTCACCGAGGACGACGCCCACTGGCTCGACGACGACCTCCCCCATGTCCACCGCTGGGCGGCGCGGAAGGCGGGCGCATGAGCGGCACCGGCATCACCACCGGCACCGTCCGCGGCGACGGCGTCGACCTGGCCGTCTACGAGCAGGGCGACCGGTCGGGCCCGACCGTGCTGCTCGTCCACGGCTACCCCGACACCCACGCGGTGTGGGACGAGGTCGCCGAGCGGCTCGCCGAGCGCCACCACGTCGTCCGCTACGACGTGCGGGGCGCCGGGGCCTCCTCCCGCCCGGCGGGGCGCGAGCACTACGCCTTCGAGCGGCTCATGGCCGACCTGCGCGCCGTCCTGGACGCCACCAGCCCCGGCCGCCCGGTCCACCTGGTGGGGCACGACTGGGGCTCCATCCAGTCGTGGGAGGCCGTGTGCACCATGCCCGAGCGGTTCGCCTCGTTCACGTCCATGTCCGGGCCCTGCCTCGACCATGTGGCGCTCTGGACCCGGCGCCACGCGTCCCGCCCCTCGCCGGGCAACATCAGGCGCGGTCTCGGGCAGGGTCTGCGGTCCTGGTACATCTACCTCTTCCAGACGCCGCTGCTGCCCGAGCTGGCCTGGCGGGCCGGTGTGGGCCGCCCGTTCACCAAGGCCCTGGAGCTGGGCGAGGGCGTCCCGGCCCGCGAGGGGCACCCCGCCAGGACGCTCGCCAAGGACGGCGCGGCCGGTGTCGGGCTCTACCGCGCCAACATGCTCCAGCGGCTGCGCCGTCCCCAAGAGCGGCGGACCGACGTCCCGACCCAGGTGATCGTGCCCGAGCGCGACCTGTTCGTCTCGCCGCACCTGGTGCGCGGACTGGCCGGGCACGTCCCGAACCTGTCGCTGCGCCCGGTCCCGGCCGGGCACTGGGTCGTGCGCAGCCACCCCGACGTCGTCGCGCGCTGGATCGGCGAGCACATCACCCAGGTCGAGGGCGGCGCCCTCACGGCCACCGAGACGCGCGAGCTGCGCCGCGCCCGGGTGGACCGCGACCGCCGCCCTTTTGAGGGGTCGCTCGTCGTGGTGACGGGCGCGGGCAGCGGCATCGGCCGCGCCACCGCGCTGGCCTTCGCCGAGCGCGGCGCCGAGGTGATCGCCGCCGACCTCGACCCGGAGCGGGCCGAGCGCACCGCGGTGCTCACCGGGCTGGTCGGCCCGTCCGCGCACCCGTACCGGATCGACGTGTCCGACGCCGCCGCCATGGAGGACTTCGCCAAGAACGTCCTGCACGAGCACGGCGTCCCCGATGTGGTGGTCAACAACGCCGGGATCGGCATGGCCGGGCCGTTCCTCGACCACTCGGTACAAGACTGGCAGCGCGTGCTGGACGTCAACCTCTGGGGGGTCATCCATGGGTCGCGCCTGTTCGCGGCGCAGATGGTGGAGCGGGGGCAGGGCGGGCACATCGTCAACACCGCCTCGGCGGCCGCGTTCACGCCCTCGCGCTCTCTGTCGGCCTACGCCACGAGCAAGGCGGCGGTGCTGATGCTCTCCGAGTGCCTGCGCGCAGAACTGGCGGGCAAGGGCATCGGCGTCAGCGCCATCTGCCCCGGCATCGTCAACACCAACATCACCCGCACGTCCCGCTTCGTCGGGATGTCGGGCCGGGACGAGGCGGCGAACCGGAAGCGCGCCGCCCGCGCCTACGCAATGCGCAACTTCGGCCCCGAGGGCGTCGCCGAGCGGATCGTCGCCGCCGTCCGCGAGGACCGCGCCCTGGTGCCGGTGACGCCCGAGGCGCACCTGAGCTATCTCAACTCGCGCCTCACGCCCCGCCTGATGCGGCTGACGGCCCGGCTGAAGGTGACCTGACCGGGGCCCATCACGCGCCGAAGTGAGCACTCGGAGCGCGGCGGTTTGCCGCCATGGGCTTCCGAATACCGCTCTAACATGCGACCTTGTCAGGAAGAGGCCCGGCGTCAGGTCAGCGCCAGGCCGGGTCCGAACCGGCACCGGAGTGTGAGCAAATGCGGATTCGCGACATCCTTCGCAGGAAGGGCGGCACGGTGGCCACCGTGCGTCCCGAGGCCACCATTCGAGAGCTCCTGTCCGTCCTGTCCGAGCACAACATCGGCGCCGTCGTCGTTTCCGCCGACGGGGAGACGATCGCCGGGATCGCCTCCGAGCGCGACGTCGTCCGCCGCCTGCACGACCACGGCGCCGAGCTCCTCGGGCGCAGCGTCGCCGAGATCATGACGCTGGAGGTGCGCACCTGCGAGCCGGGTGACGACGTGGACGGCCTGCGCCGCGTCATGACCGAGCACCGCATCCGCCACCTGCCGGTGGTCGAGGAGGCGCGCCTGGTCGGCATCGTCAGCATCGGCGACATCGTCAAGAGCGCCATCGAGGAGCTCGAAGGCGAGCGCGAATACCTCGTCGGCTACATCCAGGGCGCTCCCTAGCCCGGACGGGCCCGCGATCAGACGTACGCGGGGAGGGGGCGGCTCATCGGGGCCGCCTCCACCTCGGCATAGGCCGTGGCAAGCCGGTCGACGGCCGTGCGCAGCACCTCGGGCGGCTGCACATACGGGAGCCGCACGTAGTCCTCCAGCACGCCGTCGACCCCGAACACCGGGCCCGGCACCACGCGGACCCCCTGGCGCGCGGCCGCCTCGGCGAGCGGGGTCGCCACCGGGGCCTCCAGCCTGACCCACAGCGACATGCCGCCCTCGGGCATCCCGAACTCCCAGCCCGGCAGCCGCTCGGACAGGGCGCGGGCCAGGGCGTCGCGGCTCTCCAGCAGGTCGGCGGCGCGCTGGGCGCGCACCTCCTCGACCCGCGCCAGCAGCTCCCGGACGATCAGCTGGTCGATCACGGCGCTGGACAGGTCGAGCGGCTCGCGGGCCGTGGTCAGGCGGCGCACCAGCGGGGCCGTCGTGCGGATCCAGCCGATGCGCAGCCCGCCCCACAGCAGCTTGGACGCCGAGCCGATCGTGACGACCCGGCCGCCGCGGTCGAAGGCGGCCATCGGCGGCACGCGCGGGACCGTGAGGTCGTGGGCGAGCTCGGCGAAGGTCTCGTCGGCCACGACGAACGCGTCGGCGCGGCGGGCGGCGGCCACCAGCGCCTCGCGCGTCGCGGCGTCCATGAGATGCCCCGTCGGGTTGTGGAAGTCGGGGACCAGGTAGGCCATCCGCACCGCCGCCTGCCGCATGCTGCCCGCGACGAGCTCGGCGTCCCAGCCCTCGTTGACGCCGACCGGCACCAGACGGGCGCCGCGCCTGCGCAGCGCGCCCAGGGCGTGCGGGTAGGTGGGCCGCTCGACCAGCACCGGCGCGCCCGGCTCCACCAGGACCTCGGTGAGCAGCGCGAACGCGTGCTGGGCGCCCGTGGTGATCACGATCTGCTCGGGCCCGGTCGGGACGCCGCGCGCCTCGTATCCGGCCGCCACCATCTCGCGTAGCTCCGCGAGCCCGGCGGGCGCGTACCCGGGGCCCGAGCTGTGCCGGGGCAGCTCGGCCACGGCCGCCGCCACCGCCTGGTCGAAGATCTCCGGGGCTCCGGGGGTGGCGCAGCCGAGGTCGATGATCCCGCCGTCGTCCTGCTCGGGCGGGACCATGCCGTGCCGCGCCGACGCGGGCGCCAGCGCCGACCGCTGGGGCAGCGCGGTCCAGCTTCCCGCGCCCTGCCTGCTGGCGATGTAGCCCTCGGTCCTGAGCCGGTCGTAGGCCGCGGTGACCGTGGTGCGGCTCACCTTCAGCGCGGCGGCCAGGTCGCGCTCGGCGGGCAGGCGGGTGCGCAGCGGCAGGCGCCCGTCCAGGACGAGCCCGCGCACCTCCCGGGCCAGGGCCGCGTAGTAGGGGCGTTCGTGCCGGACCTCGCCCATCAGCCGGGCCAACTGCTGACCGCTCACATGACGCACACTCATGCAGACCACTTTCGCATATTGGCTCTTTCGCCACCAGGCCACTGCTCCCCAGGATGAACTGGGACACTCTTGTGAAATGAGGGAAAATGGCCTTGATGGCGCGCCGACTGGTGCAGCTCTACGTCGGATTGGCTCTGTACGGCCTGGGCATCGCGCTCCAGGTGGACTCGGTGCTGGGCAACGACCCGTGGGACGTCTTCCACCAGGGCCTGTCGCGCAGGTTCGGGCTGTCGATCGGCGCCTGGCTCATCATCGTGGGCGCCGCGGTCATGCTGGCCTGGATCCCGCTGCGCCAGCGCCCCGGCATCGGCACCGTCAGCAATGTGATCATGGTCGGCGTCTTCGCCGACCTGTTCCTGTGGCTGCTGCCCGACCCCGAGGGCCTGGCCCTGCGCTGGACGTACCTCATCACCGCCATCCTGGTGGGCGGATTCGCCACCGGCTGCTACATCGGCGCGGGTCTGGGGCCCGGCCCCAGGGACGGCCTGATGACGGGCCTGGCGGCGCGCGGCCACTCGATCCGCGTGGTCAGGACCGGTATCGAGCTCGGCGTGCTGGTGATCGGCTGGCTGCTCGGCGGCACGGTCGGGATCGGAACGCTCCTGTACGCGGTCGCGATCGGCCCACTCTCGCACATCCTCATCCCCGCCCTGACGATCAAGGACCCGCGCCCCGAGGGCGACCCCTGCGACGGCGACCGGACCGTTCCCGAACCCGCCCGAGCCTGACCTCCGGCGCGACGGGCGGGACGAGAGCGAACGCGGTGCGCGGTGGGCCCGGTGTGGGGCCCCGCGCACCGCGTTCCGCGCTCAGCGGCCCTCTCAGGGCTCGGCGGGCAGGGTGGTGAGGACCGAGGTGAAGTCGCCGGGGAGCACGATGGTGTCGTCCTCGTAGCGGCTCTCCAGCAGGGACAGCTCACCGGCCCGCCACCAGTACAGGTGGGGGCTCAGGGAGCCGGGGCCCTCCTCGTAGGCGCGCAGGGCCTGGGCCTCCAGCTCGCGGACGGCGGCCGCCGCCGCGCGGTAACGGGCGCGGGGCCCGCCCTCGTGGGGCCGCAGGACGTGGACGACGATCAGCCCGCGGTTGGGGGCGACCACCAGCGCCCCGTGCGGGCCGATCTGGAGGTACTCCTCAAGCCAGGCCAGATGGGTGACGGCGTAGAACGTCCAGCCGTGCAGGACCGACACCCGGACGCCGCGCAGGTCCTGCTCGTCGTGCTGGAGCGCTCCGTCGGCGCGCACGTTCGCGCGGCCCAGCATGAACAGCGAGTCGCCCGAGACCGGCCAGCCGTTCATCTCCTCGACCGTGACGGTGCGGACGGCGGTCGGCGTGTCGACGACCACCGCCTCGATGAGGCCGGGTGCGAAAGGGCGCGCGGCCATCACCCCGTTGTCGTTCTCGGCCGGGTAGATGCGGGTGCGCAGCAGGTGCTGGGTGAGGTCGAAGTCGCTGAGGTCGAGCGGCTCCTCTATGGCGCCCACGACCGTGGTGACGTGGTCGGACACCAGCGCGGGCCAGTCGTCGCGGGGCAGCCGCCGGGCCAGCTGGCGCAGCAGCCGCATGTCGACGGGCAGCGTGCAGATGCCTTCGAGCAGGATGATGTCGCCTGGCACGGTCCGGCAGGCGTAGCCGAGGCTCTCGCCGACCAGCACGACCAGCGAGTCGAGGGTGCCGTCGGCCCAGGGATCGGGCCGGGCGTGGCGGCCGCTCATCGCGCACCTCCCGGAGCGGGTTCCAGGGTCCGCGCGGCGGCGTCGAGCCGGACCGGGGCGCCCATTTCGAGCGTGTGCTGGCGCGGGCCGTGACCGGCGGCCAGACCGGCCAGGATCGGGACCCCGAGGGAGCCGAGCCTGGCCTCGAACACCGTGTCGAGCTCGGCCGGGTCGCCGCAGTCCGTCCAGGAGCCCAGGACGATGCCCGCCGCCCCGTCGAACCATCCGGCCTGGAGAAGCTGGGTGAGCATCCGGTCGACGCGGTAGGGCTCCTCGCCGATGTCCTCCAGGAAGACCACGCGGCCCTCGGCCGGGAGCGGGGCGTCGGGCGTGCCGAGCATCGCGGCGATCAGCGCCAGCGTCCCGCCGGTCAGCGGGCCCTCGGCCCGCCCGGGACGCAGCGCGCGGTCGCCGGTGATCACCAGCCGCTCCGCCGTGCCGAACAGCACGGAGCGCAGGCCCGCCAGGGCCAGCGCCCGGTCGTCGGCGGAGTACTCGGCGGCGCCGCCGAGCGCGCCGAGCATGGGCCCGAACGTGGTGGTCACGCCCAGGCGCCGCCCGAAGGCCAGGTGCAGGGCCGTGACGTCGCTGAAGCCGTGCAGGAGCTTGGGCCCGGCGGCCGCCAGGGCGTCCCAGTCGAGCAGGGGCAGGACGCGGGTGGCGCCGTAGCCGCCGCGGGCGCAGATCACCGCCCGCACGGACGGATCGCACCAGGCGTGCTGGAGGTCGGCGGCCCGGTCGGCGTCGGTGCCCGCGAGCCGGTACCAGCCCTCGCGCGGCGTCCCTCCGGCCAGCCCGGCGCGGTCGAGGGCGTGCTTGCCGACCACGACGTCGAGCCCGAGCTCGCGCAGCGCGGCGCAGCCGGCCTCGACGCGGCCGGGATCGACCACGCCGCTCGGCGACACCACCGCGACCCGGTCGCCGCGCCTGAGCCGGGTGAACCGGACCGGGAGGGGCGAGGGCGTGCGCGGACGGCCGACTTCCGCCCCCGCGCGGGCGACCCCGCTCACCAAGCCGACCCCTCCTCGCTCCGCGACGGATAGAGCTTCGCAGGTACCGGCCGCCAGCGGAAGGGGCGGCCGGTCACGACCCGCCAACGGATCACCGGGCGGTTCCGAGCGCCAGGTCCACCAGCCGGGGCAGCGTCCGCCCGATCGGCTCGCGCAGGACCGCGTCGGCCAGCTCGTCGTAGGGCGTGGGCTGGGCATTCATGATCACCAGCCGGGCGCCGTGCTCGACGGCCTCCAGGCATAGGCCCGCGGCGGGCTGGACGGTGAGCGAGGTCCCGGCGGCGAGGAAGAGATCGCACGAGCGGGCCGCGTCGACGGCCGCGTCGAGCACGTCCTCCTTGAGGGCCTGCCCGAAAGAGATCGTCGCGGACTTCTGAATGCCGCCGCATTCGGGGCACGGCGGGTCGTCCTCGCCCGCGTCCACGCGGGCCAGGACCTCGGGCATCGGGGTGCGCAGCCCGCAGGCCAGGCACTCGGCCTCGCGCATGGTCCCGTGGATCTCGATCACGGCGCCGGACCCGGCCCGCTGGTGCAGGCCGTCGATGTTCTGGGTGACCAGGGCGCGCAGCCGCCCGGCCTTCTCCAGCTCCACCAGGGCGGCGTGGGCGGTGTTCGGCTCGGCGTCCCAGGCCGGGTGGTCGCGGCGCGAGCGCCAGGCGCGGCGGCGCACCTCGGCGTCGCCCAGGTAGGCCCCGATGGTGGCGGTCGCCGCGGCGGCCGGGTCTTTGGTCCAGACGCCCTGGGGTCCGCGGAAGTCGGGGATGCCGCTGTCGGTGCTGACCCCGGCGCCGGTGAGCACCGTGATCGAGCGGGCGCGCGGCAGCCATTCCGCGAGCGTCGGGGAGGCAGCGTCCATGCCTCCAGGTTAAGGCCCGGAAAGCCCGTTCCGATCCGAATATCCTGGGAGGCCACGCGGAGCGTCACGGGACGCCCCACTCGCGCGGAAGTGAGAGACTTGGCGGTCGTATGAGGACGACGCCGCACATCCTGGTGATCAATGGCACCAAGGTCCGACGTCCGGTGTTCATCCTGGGATCCCCCCACTCCGGAGCGGACCGGCTGGCGCGCGCCATCAAGCGCTCCGCCGGTTTCCACCTGACCACCGGGCGGCCCGGCGTGCTCAGGGTCACCTACGCCTTCGCCCGCAGGCCCGCGCTCAGCGAGCGGGGCCTGGGCGCGACCCGCGTGCTGCGCGACGCCTACGCCGAGGCGTGGCAGGTCTCGGCGCGCGGATGCGCCGAGTGCCCGGCCGAGTGCCGGACGGCGGCGGGGCTGCGTCCCGTCCCCGATCCGGACGATCCGGAGGGCTCGGGGCCCTGCGCCGAGCCCCGGGGCGTGTACCGGTACGCCGACGCCTCCCCCGACCTGATCTACAGCGCCGACGTCATCTTGGACGCCTTTCCCGACGCCCAGCTGCTCCAGGTGATCAGGGACGGCCGGGACGTGGTGGCCGACATGCTCCGCGACGACCGCTGCCTGGCGTGGTTCAAGCCCGGCCTGACCAACCTCGACACGGTGTTCCCGAACCCGTTCCTGGGGGTGGAGGACCCGGCCGAGCGCGACCGGTGGCCCCGGGCGGCGACGGCGGTCAAGTGCGCGCTGCGCTGGCGGGGGTCGGTGCGGCTCAGCGCCAGGCTCCGCGCGCAGACGCCCGAAGACCAGCTGCTCACCGTGCGGTACGAGGACATGGTCCGGCGTCCCGGACGGGTCGCCCGGGACATCTCGGGGTACCTGGGCTCAACGGTCTCGAAGGTGGCCCTCACCGAGGCGGGCGCGTCCGGGCCGGGCCAGGGCGAGGAGCGCCCCGGCACCGCCGCGCGCACGCGGCTCACGCCCCGGCAGCTGCTCCAGGTGGAGAAGGTCGCCGGAACCGAGCTCCGGCGGCTGGGGTACCGGCTCAGCGACGGCGGATGAGCTCGGACGAGGACGCCGCGACGTCCGGCCCGAGCCAGCCGATCGCCACGCCCGCCGCCCCGAGCCCAACGACCATGACGGTGAAGCGGCCCGTTCCGCTTCTGACCACTCGTGCGGGCCTGACCATCCTGCGCACGTGATCCTCCCACCTCTTCGGGGAACACAGCGGTGACGCTGCGGGTGACGTTCTCCCTCACTCTGACGCCGAGAGGTGGCCGCCGGGTTGCCGGTTCGGCCTCACGGACTGAAGATCTGGTGCATCCGCGTGACGCGGCCCCGCTCGTCCAGCCAGACGTCGAACATGCGGGCGCGGCCGGGCATCGGCGCGAGCCTGCGGTCGGCCTCGCGCGAGAGCCGGGCGAACTCGGCGGGCGAGACCGGGACGCCCTTGAGCCAGTCGCCGAGCTCGCCGAGGTGGATCGGGGCTGTGACATTGATCACCGCGCCCGGGGCCAGGGGCGCCCGGGTCTCGCGCTGGAGCCGGGCGGGGACGAGCGTCTCGGGGCCGCCCGGCTGCTGCCGGACCGCCCGCGCGAGCACGACCTCCGAGGGGTTCGCGCCGGGCTTGACCACCGCGAACGCCTTCTCGGGCGCCCGGGTCCCGCCCGCCACCGCCCGGACGTCGGCGCTCTCGCCGCCGCAGGACCCCAGCGTCCCCGCCGCCAGGACGAACGCGAGCGCGGCGCCCGCCCCGCGAAGCCTTCCGTGCATTCGATCACCCCCTGATCAGGGGGATAACTACCCCGGCCGCTCCAGGATCATCATCGGCGCGGCCGACTATCACCCGGTGCGATCGGATCGTTACTCCGCCGTGATGGGCTCCCCCGCCCGGTCGTTCTGGTGGGCGAACTGGGTGCGGTACAGCTCGGCGTAAAGGCCGCCCGCCAGCAGCAGTTCCTCGTGGCGTCCGCGCTCGGCGACCCGCCCGCCGTCGATCACCAGGATCTGGTCGGCCTCGCGGATCGTGGACAGCCGGTGGGCGATCACCAGCGAGGTCCGCCCGGCCAGTGCGGTGCGCAGCGCCCGCTGGACGGCGGCCTCGGACTCGGAGTCCAGATGCGCGGTGGCCTCGTCCAGGACGACGATCGACGGGGCCTTCAGCAGCAGCCGCGCGATGGCCAGCCGCTGCTTCTCGCCGCCCGACAGGCGGTAGCCCCGGTCGCCGACGATGGTGTCCAGGCCGTCGGGCATGGACCCCACGACCGCGCCGATCTGGGCGGCCTCCAGCGCGGCGAAGATCTCCTCGTCGGTGGCCTCCGGCCGGGCGTAGCGCAGGTTCTCGCGGATCGAGTCGTGGAACAGGTGCGCGTCCTGGCTCACCACACCGATCCTGGCGCGCAGCGAGTCGAGGGTGACGTCGCGGACGTCCTGCCCGCCGACGCGCACGGCTCCCTCGTTCACGTCGTAGAGCCGCGAGACCAGATGGGTGATCGTCGACTTGCCGGCCCCGGAGGGCCCGACCAGCGCGACCAGCTGGCCCGGCGCGGCGGTGAAGGAGACCTCGTGCAGGACCTGCCGTCCCGGCGCGCTGTCGGCCCGGGCGATCGACTCCAGCGAGGCCAGCGAGACCTCCTCGGCCGAGGGATAGGAGAACGCGACCCCGTCGAACTCGATCGCGGGGGCGGCGCCGTTCTCGCCCGCGTGCCCCTCCCCCAGCGGCCGGGCGTCCTTGCCGTCGGAGATCAGCGGCTTGAGGTCCAGGACCTCGAACACCCGGTCGAAGCTCACCAGCGCGGTCATCACGTCCACGTGGACGTTCGACAGCGCCGTCAGCGGGCCGTACATGCGGCTCAGCAGGGCGGCCAGGGCCACCAGCGTGCCGAGCTGGAACCCGCCGTCGACGACCAGGACGCCGCCCACGCCGTAGACCATCGCGGTGGCCAGCGCGGCCACCAGGGTCAGGGCGGTGAAGAAGACGCGCCCGTACATGGCCGCGATGACCCCGATGTCACGGACGCGGGCCGCCCGCGCCGCGAAGTTCTCCTCCTCCTCGACCGGGCGCCCGTACAGCTTGGCCAGCATGGCGCCCGCCACGTTGAACCGCTCGGTCATCAGCGAGCTCATCTCGGCGTCGAGCTGCATCTGCTCGCGGCTGATCGACGACAGCCGCTTGCCGACCCACTTGGCCGGGAAGATGAACACCGGCAGGAGCAGCAGCGCGATCAGCGTGACCTGCCACGACAGCCAGAGCATGGTGAGCAGCACCAGCACCAGGCCGATCACGTTGGAGACGACCGACGACAGCGTGGTGGTCAGGGCGCGCTGCGCGCCGATCACGTCGTTGTTGAGGCGGCTGACCAGCGACCCGGTCTGGGCGCGCATGAAGAACGCCACCGGCTGCCGCTGGACGTGGCCGAACACCTGCGTCCGCAGGTCGTAGATCAGGCCCTCCCCGATACGGGAGGAGTACCACCGCTGGACCAGGCCGAGGGCGGCCTCGACGAACGCCAGCCCGGCGACCGCGACCGCCAGCCAGATCACCAGGTCCTCGCGGCCGGGCACGACGCCCCGGTCGATGATGGCCTTGAGCAGCAGGGGGTTGGCCACCACGATCACGGCGGCCAGCGAGTTCAGGGCGAGAAAGAGCACCAGCTCGCGGACGTAGGGGCGGGCGTAGCCCGCGATCCGCTTCACCGTGCCGGGCTTGAGCTTCTGCTGGGTGACCGAACCGTCCCGGCGGAACGAGTTCATCACCTGCCAGCCGTTGCCCGACATTCCCGGCATCGTCACAACGCGCCTCCGAGGGGTCCAGGCTCACGAGCGATCAATCGCACGACCAATGGGTAATCAAGTAATCATCCCAACAACCCGGGGGGCCGCGCCGCTTCCCGGCTCCGCTCCTGGCGTAACGCCGCTTGATGAAGGTTTTGTACCAGTGTCGGCCAATATCGGGGGATCTCGTGGACGTGGACGCGTCCCGGTAGTAAGAAAACTGATCACCAACCTCAGGCTCGGAAAACCCCAGGAGCCCTCCGTGACACAAGCCCTCCTCCGCGGCGGCGCCGGCGTGATCACCCTCACCGCCGCGCTGCTCGCGACGTCCGTCCTCCCGGCGGGGGCCACCGCCCCCACCCGGGCGGCGCCCTCCACGGTCAAGATCGCGGACGGCGAGACCAAGCCGACCTATTCCCGTGCCGACGCCGTGAGCCAGGTCGTCAGCATCGAGACCACGGTCGACAGCGACCGCGACGGCGAGCGCGACCGCGTCCAGATGCGGATCATCCGCCCCAAGGAGACCGACACCGCGGGCCTCAAGGTGCCCACGATCGTCGAGGCCAGCCCCTACTGGGCCGGGACGCACGACATCCCCATGTACCCCGTCGACATCGACGCCGCGAGCGCGCGCTCCAGGAGCGCCGTCCAGCGGAACCTCGCCGAGGTCTTCCCCGGGTACCTCGACAATTACTACATCCCGCGCGGCTACGCCGTCGCGCACCTCGACAGCATCGGCTCCGGCGGCTCGACCGGCTGCCCCACCTCCGGCGACCGCGCCGAGCAGGCCGGGGCCCGCGCCGCCACCGACTGGCTGACCGGCAAGGCCAAGGGCTTCGCGCCCGACGGCAAGGAAGTGAAGTCGAGCTGGTCGAGCGGGAACGTCGGCATGATCGGCCAGTCCTACAACGGCACGCTGCCCAACATGGCCGCCGCCACCGGCGTGCCGGGGCTCAAGGCCATCGTCCCGGTCGCGGCCATCTCCAGCTGGTACGACTACTACCGCGCCAACGGCGGCGTCCTGGCCCCCGGCGGCTTCCAGGGCGAGGACCTCGACATCCTGGCCAAGGTCGTCCTGACCCGCAAGAACCCCGAGGTCTGCCAGAAGGTCATCGACGAGATCACCCAGTCCCAGGACCGAGTCACCGGCGACTACAGCGACGTCTGGGCCCAGCGCGACTACGTCGGCCAGGCCCGCAAGGTCAAGGCCGCCGTGATGGTCATCCACGGCCTCAACGACTGGAACGTCAAGGTCAAGAACTCCGTCCAGTGGTGGAACGCCCTCAAGCAGAGCGGGGTGCCGCGCAAGCTCTGGCTGCACCAGGCCTCGCACGCCACGCCGTTCCGCTGGCGCCTGGAGGAGTGGCTCCGCCAGACGCACCACTGGTTCGACCGCTACCTCTACAACATCAAGAACGGCATCGAGAACGAGCCCCGCGTCGACATCGAGCGCGCCCCCGGCCAGTGGGAGACGGCCAAGGACTGGCCCGTCCCCGGCACCCGTGACGTGCCGCTCAGCCTGAACGCGGGCCCGGACGGCCAGCCCGGCGAGCTGGAACTGCGTCCCGCCAAGGGCGCCGAGCAGTCCCTGATCGACGCGGGCCGCACCCGCACCGCCGAGCAGCTGCTGGTCAACGAGAACACGGCCGACCCCAACCGGCTGGCCTACCTCACCCAGCCGCTCACCAAGCCCGTCCGGGTGAACGGCATCCCCCGGGCCGACCTGCGCGCCTCGCTCAACGGCCGCTCGCCCTACCTCACGGCCCTTCTGGTCGACTACGGCACCGACACCCGTCCCACCGGCGCCCGCGTCGACACCGGCGTGAAGGTCTGCTACGGCGAGAGCGTCCCCGGTGACGAGGGCTGCACCACCCGCCAGGCCCACCGCACCGCGACGGCCCCCTACAAGATCATCACTCGTGGCTGGCTCGACGCCCGCAACCGCAAGAGCCCCTCGCGCACCGACCCGATCGAGCCCGGCAAGAAGTACGACTTCCGCTGGGACTTCGAGCCCACCGACTACGTCGTCAAGCCCGGCCACCGGCTGGGCGTGATCGTCCTGTCCACCGACTACGACTACACGCTCCGCTACCCGGCCGGGACCAAGCTCGTCCTGGACCCCGGCACCAGCAAGGTCATCCTGCCGCTGGCCCGAGGCGGCCGAGAAGCCCTCAAGTAACCCCCGGCAAGTGAAGGGCCCGGCCGCCGAGCGGCCGGGCCCTTCCCAATACAAGCAGGTGTTATCAGGGGGTGAGTTCGGAGAGGCGGCGGAGCAGGGCTCGCTGCTCGTGGCGTTCGGCGGCGGCCTGCTGGGCGAGGGTGTTCTCGGCGGCCTGGTGCAGGAGGCGCTTGGTGGCGGTCGCCGTGTGGTGATCGACGGCCAGCAGGGCGGTGGTCAGGTCGGCGACGGCGGCGTCGAGGCCGTCGCGGGCGACCAGAACCTCGGCCAGGCCGAGGCGCTCGGCCTCGTCGGCGAGGACGGTGCGGGTTGTCAGGCACAGGTGCAGGGCCTTGGCGACGCCGACGATCTCGACCAGCGGCTTGGTGCCGGTGAGGTCGGGGACGATGCCGAGCGCGGGCTCCTTCATGCAGAACTTGGCGTCGTCGGCGACGACGCGCAGGTCGCAGGACAGGGCCAGCTGGAAGCCGCCGCCGATGGCGTGGCCGTGCACGGCGGCGATCGAGACGATGTCGGGGCGGCGCAGCCACAGGTAGCCCGCCTGGAGGCCCGCGATGAAGGTGTCGGTGGCCTCGGGGTCGGCGCCGTCGGGGAAGCCGCCGCCCTGGCCGGTGAACATGGCCAGGTCGATCCCGGCGCAGAACGAGGGGCCCTCGCCGCGGACGACGACCACCCGCACCTGCGGTGGCAGGGCGTCGCCCACCGCCGCCATGGTGTGCCAGGTGGTGAAGGTCAGGGCGTTGCGGCGCTCGGGCCGGTTCAGGGTGAGCGTGGCGACCGGCCCGTCGACCTCGAACCGAAGCCCCGCCTCGGCCAGCCGTTCCGGTGACGGCATGGCCGCATCCGGACGCGTCCCCTCGGTCGTGACGTCCGCCATCGCGCTCCCCTTCCGCAGTGTTCTCACAGGTGGGCGGCGCGCGAAAGCACAGAGCGCGTTCCCCCCGCCTTCTCCGCCGCCGCGACCGAATGCTACTCGGTCGGTCGCGGCGGCGGATCGGGCGGTGCGCTCATCCGGGGGTCAGTGCCAGATCGGTGCCGGGGCGGCGGCGCCGATCAGGACTTCTTGCCGCGGGTCGCGCCGCCGCGACCACGCAGGTTGACACCGGATTCGGTCAGGATCCGATGGATGAACCCATAGGAGCGGCCGGTGGCGGCTGCCAGGGCGCGGATGCTCTCGCCGGAGTCGTACCTCTTCTTGAGTTCCGTCGCCAGCTTGTCGCGCTCGGCACCGGTCACGCGGGTGCCCTTCTTAAGGGTCTCGGCCACGAGTACCTCCCGTAGTGATGTGGTGACCGCTGCGTTATCCCCCGCCATGATCAGTCATTCCCGCGCGTTCGGCTACCCACTCCGCCAGAAAAGATCTGCATTGGCCGCCCTGCAGGTCACGCAAGTGCCACCAGATCGGCAAACTCGTCACTCCAGATGTCTTCCACCCCATCTGGAAGCAAAATCACTCTTTCCGGCCGAAGCGCCGCCACGGCCCCCTCGTCGTGGGTGACCATCACGATGGCCCCCGCGAACGTGCGCAGCGCGCCGAGGATCTCCTGGCGGCTGGCCGGGTCGAGGTTGTTGGTGGGCTCGTCCAGGAGCAGGACGTTGGCGCTGGACACCACGAGCATCGCCAGGGCGAGCCGGGTCTTCTCGCCGCCCGACAGGACGCCCGCGGGCTTGTCGACGTCGTCGCCGGAGAACAGGAACGAGCCGAGGATCTTGCGGACCTCGACCGGGGCCATGCCCGGCGCGGCCGACTGCATGTTCTCCAGGACCGAGCGCTCGACCTCCAGCGTCTCGTGCTCCTGGGCGTAGTAGCCGAGCCGGAGGCCGTGCCCGGGGATCACCATGCCGGTGTCGGGCTTGTCGACCCCGGCCAGCAGGCGCAACAGGGTGGTCTTGCCCGCGCCGTTGAGGCCCAGGATGACCACGCGGCTGCCGCGGTCGATGGCCAGGCCCACGTCGGTGAAGATCTCCAGCGAGCCGTAGGACTTGGACAGGCCGTCGGCGGTCAGCGGCGTCTTGCCGCACGGAGCGGGCTCGGGGAAGCGGATCTTGGCGACCTTGTCGGCCTGCCGCACGCCCTCGGCGCCCGCCAGCAGCTGCCGGGCGCGCCGGTCCATCTGCTGGGCGGCCTTGGCCTTGGTGGCCTTGGCGCGCATCTTGTCGGCCTGCGAGATCAGCGCGGTGGCCTGGCGCTGGGCGTTGGCCGACTCGCGCTTGCGGCGCCGCTCGTCGGTCTCGCGCTGCTCCTGGTACTTCTTCCAGCCGACGTTGTAGATGTCGATCACGCAGCGGTTGGCGTCCAGATGGAAGACCCGGTTGACCACCGCGTCGAGCAGCTCGACGTCGTGGCTGATGACCACCAGACCGCCCTGGTGGGACTTCAGGAAGTCGCGCAGCCAGACGATCGAGTCGGCGTCCAGGTGGTTGGTGGGCTCGTCCAGCAGCAGCGTGTCGGCGCCGGAGAACAGGATGCGGGCCAGCTCGACGCGGCGGCGCTGACCGCCCGACAGCGTGCCCAGCGGCTGGGTCATGACCCGGTCGGGCAGGCCGAGGCTGGAGGCGATGGAGGCGGCCTCGGCCTCGGCGGAGTAGCCGCCGAGGACGTGCAGCCGCTCCTCCAGGCGCCCGTAGCGGCGGACGGCCTTGTCGCGCTCGTTCCCGGTGGCCGTGGCCATCTGGTCCTCGGCGGCCCGGAGCTTGCGGATCACCTCGTCCAGCCCCCGGGAGGACAGGATGCGGTCGCGGGCCAGTTCCTCAAGGTCGACGCCGCGCGGGTCCTGCGGCAGGTAGCCGATGGAGCCCGAGTGGGTCACGCCGCCCTGGGCGGGCTGGGCCTCGCCGGCCAGGACCTTGGTCAGGGTGGTCTTGCCGGCGCCGTTGCGGCCGACGAAGCCGACCCGGTCGCCGGGGTTGACGCGGAAGGAGGCGGTCTCGATGAGCAGCCGGGATCCGGCGCGCAGTTCGATGTCGGTTGCGATGATCACGTTGGCAGGGCTTCCCTGGGACGGCTCGACGGTCGGAAATGGCGCAGCAAAAGGCGCCGGGGCCGTAGCCGCGGCGCTCCAGGGGCCTGTTACCTCGTGAGCGGCATGGCACCAGTGTACGTGATGCGCGGGCCGGACCCGGCCATGCCGAACCGAGCCGAACAGAGGTGCGGTCCGGGCGCGAAGCAGCAGGATACGGGGTACGGGCGGGAGAGAGAGGCCGGGGTCCGCACCGGCCGGAGAGAAGGTTTCCCATGACCAGTGTGACGAGCAACGCCCCGACCGGCACGCCCACGTGGCTCGACCTCGGCATCCCCGACCTCGGCCGCGCCAGGGAGTTCTACGGCGAGCTCTTCGGTTGGGAGTTCGAGGACTACGGCGAGGAGGCCGGGCACTACCACGGCTGTCTCCTGCGCGGCGAGCCGGTCGCCGGGATGATGAAGAACCCCGATCCGGACGCGACGTCGTTCTGGTGGGGCCTGTACTTCGCCACCGACGACTGCGACGGGACCGTCAAGCGCGCCCTCGACGCGGGCGGCACCGAGATCGTCCCGGCCATGGACGTGATGGGCCAGGGGCGGATGGCCATCCTCGGCGACGCGGTCGGCGCCCAGTTCGGTCTCTGGCAGGGCGGCGACCTGCCCGGCGCGAAGATCGTCAACGAGCCCGGCTCGTTCTCGTGGAACGAGCTGACCACCTCGCGGCCCGGGCTGGCCCGCGAGTTCTACGCGGCGCTGTTCGGGTACTCGCTGGAGCCCATGCCGGGCGACCTGGACTACACGGCGCTCAACCGTTCCTCGGACGGCGTGGCCGTCGGCGGGATCTACGGGCTGCCCGAGGCGACGTCCTCGTCGTGGCTGACCTACTTCGAGGTCGAGGACCCCGACGTCTCGACCGGGGTGGTCAGGACGGGCGGCGGCACCGTCGTCGACGAGCCCGCCGACACCCCCTACGGCCGCATGGCCAAGGTGAAGGACCCGTTCGGCACGGAGTTCTACATCATCAAGTCCGCGCCGCGGATGGGTTCCTGACCCGAGGCTGGGGTCACTGCTGTTCGGCCTGGAGGCGCTGGCCGATGGTCTGGTGCAGGCGCTGGAGACCGTTGGCCCCGAGCATCCCGACCTGGCCCTCCAGGTCGCGCAGGAGCGTGTCCTGGTTGGTGACGACCTCCGACGACTGCATCAGGACGGTGCCCGACCCGGTGAAGTCGAACTGGTGCTCCTCGCCCGAGGTGCCGCCGACGCCGAACATCATCCGGGCCGCGCCCAGGACGCCGCGCATGTAGCTGTGGTCGTAGTGGTGGCAGGGCGAGGGCGTGTCGGCCCAGCCGAGCAGGGCCTGCGGGTCGACCCGGATCGGCGGCTCGACGAAGTGCACCGGGCCGTTGGACGCGGCGACGAACCGTCCCGTGCCGATCAGGGTGAGGAACCCGGGGATGATCGACTGCTTGAGCTCGAGCCCCGGCTCGAACGCCAGCAGGTTGCCGGCCCTGATCGTGAGGTTGCCCTCCTCCAGCTCATAGGAGTTGAGGTCGAACTTGCGGTCGGCCAGCAGCAGCTTGCCCTGGCCGTTGGCCACGATCCAGTCCTGGGCGTACAGCGGCGAGTGGAAGTGCGAGGCGACCAGCGCGTCCAGCGGCCCGGCCGACAGCGCCTCGAACTTGATCTGCCCGTAGTAGGCGATCATCTTGCCCTTCTGGGCGAACCACTGGCCGTTGAGCTCGACGCTGAAGGCGTAGGGGTTGACGTTGTCGCTGGACGGAAGCGTCTGCGCGTTGAACGTGGGAACCGACACGGTCAGATCTTCCTCTCGCTGGCCTGGACGTAGACGACCCCGGTGCCGCTCAGCTCCAGCTGGAACGCCTCGCCCGAGCCCCGCCCGATGAGGTCGCGCAGGCCCACGGCGGTGGTGAGCTTGTTCTGCAGCTGTCCCCGGTGGGCCACGTAGGCCTGCGGGTCGACATGGACGGGACGCTGCGGGTTGATCGGCAACTCGATGACGCCGCCGTCCGACAGCACCGCGACCGAGCCCTGGCCCGACAGCTGGGAAGTGAACAGCCCCTGCCCGGTGACCGCGCCGCGCACGACGCCGCGCATGCCGCCCTGCTCGCCCATGAACATGGTGCCGACCTGAAGGGAGGTGTCATGCACCAGCAGCCGGTCGGCCTCGACGAACAGCGAGTCGCCGCCGGACAGATCGATGACCTGGACCTCAAGCCCGGCATGCCCGAACATCACCGAGCCGTGCCCGGTGACGTGCATCATCGCGCTGTGCTCGCCGGCCATGGCGCGCCCGAGCGCGCCGCCGATGCCCTGGCCCGCCGTTGCGGTCGGGGCGAACGCGACGTTGCCGGTATAGGCGAGCATCGCGCCGCGCTTGCTGTAGACCTCCTGGCCCGGGCCGATCGGCACCTGGAGCATCTTGGAGTTGATCGCTTCGTAACCCGGCATCAGATCTCCAGAATTCCGCCGCGCTCGGCCGGCTGGACGTAGACCAGGCCATGGCCCTGGTAACGGAACTGCACGCTCTCGCCCGACCCCTGCCCGAGCACCGTGCGCCAGTTGACGTCGGTGACGACGTCCTGGGTGAGCTGTCCTCGGTGCGCGATGTAGGCGTGCGGGTCGACGCACAGCGGCATCTGCGGGTTGACCTCCAGGGCGATCGCCGGGCCCAGCGACAGGATCGCGACCGTGCCGTGGCCCTCCACCTTGGTGGTGGCCAGGCCCTGGCCGGTGCCCATCCCCCGCATGCCGATGAACTGCACGCCGGTCTGGAGCTGGCCGTCGAGGGCCAGCAGGCTCTCGGACTCCACCAGCAGCGTGTCGCCCTGCAGCGGGATGAGGGTGACCTCGGTCGCCTCGCTGGCCAGGAAGACCGTGCCGGTCCCGGTGATCTCCATGAGGGTCATGCCCTCACCGGCGATGCGGCGCTTGAGCGCGCCGCGCAGTCCCTCACCCCCGGTCATCCCCTGCCGTTTGAACGCCATCTGACCGTCGTAGGCGACCATGGACCCGTTCAGCGCCCTGATCGTCTCGCCGTTCAGATCGACGGCGAGCATCTTGGAGCCGTTCAATCGAAATTGCGCCACGCTGCCACAACATACCGGCAGGGACGGATCAAGGTTCGCGAATCCGCACCCTGACCGCCCGGAAAGACGCGGGAGTCTCGCTCAGCACCGCCAATCGTGGGTCGGGGACGGTCAGGAACGGCTCGTCGAGGGCCAGCGCGAACACCGGACCGAGCCGGGGGTCGGCGCGCAGCTCGTCCACGGCGCGGCGCTCGCCGCCGAGCACCACGGCGTCCAGGCACGGGACGCGCGGGGCCAGCACGCGCGCGGCGGCGCCCGCGGCGGCCTCCAGCGCCTCGCGGGCCTGCTTGTCGCGCCGCCGTGCGAACCGCTGCTGCGACCATCCGCCCGCCGCGCTGCGGCCGTGCACCTGGCGGGTGCCCACCTTGGACGCGACCAGCCGCTCCCCTTCGAAGACTCCGGCGGCGTATCCGCCGAGCCGCACCAGCAGCACGCCCACCCGGCGATCCAGGCGGACGTGCGCGATCAGGTCGTCTCCGGTCAGCGGCGGGAACGGCACGTGGAAGTCGGCGACGGCGCCGTCCCCGGCCGTGTAGGTCACGACCTCGGCGTCACGGGTGACGGTGGTGACGGCGCCGTGGCGCCCGGCGAAGTTCTCCAGCCAGCGCGCGACCCGCTCGGGAGGGACCTCCACCCAGTGTCCGCCGCCCGCGGCCGGCCTCGGCTTGCTCACGGTCCGACACTAGCCCGGCGCGTTGGACGCCCGTCCGGCGCGGACTTCGGGGAGGATGTCGGGCATGTGGATCGCCCCGGAACACCGAAGCGCCGGCCGCTGGATCGTGCCCGGACTGGTCCTGGCCGCCGGTGCGGTGGTCGCGGCCGTCCTCGCCTATGACGACGAGATGGAGCGGGGTTTGATCGCGCTCGGCGTGCTGGCGGGATATTCCGCAATTCTTGCGTTTCGCCGTAATGAGCCCACGCTGGCCATCAGCGAAGGGTTCGGAAACGGTCACCGTGCGCGCACGCATCTGCGTGCAGCCGCGATGACCGGCGACGTCGTGACCGCGGCGCTCGTCGCGGCGGTCGTGGTCCAGGGACTTCGGGGCGCCGATATCACACCTTATGTGTGGCCTGCCGCACTCGCCGGTGTGACCTACCTCCTCTCGGCCGCCTTTGGCGGCCGTGGCCTGTGAGAACATCGACGAAATGTACGTTAACTTCTCCTAACAACTGGCGTTTCATCCGATCTGCTCCGGCATGATGCGGATGTGTCAGCTCTTGATGTACTTCTCCCCGCGAGGGCGGTCTTCCAGCCGGTGGTCGATCTCGACACCGGCACCGTCGTCGCTGTGGAGGCGCACGCCGGTCCCCCGGCGGGGTCCCAGGACCCCCGCGTCCGGGTGGACCCCGCGGCCGAGGACCTGCGCCGCGCGGTCACCGCCGCGCGTGTCACGGTCGACCTCGGCTCCCCTCTCCCGCTGCAGATCGCGCTGCGGGCCGAGACCCTGATCCATGGCGAGCCCTTCCTCACCGAGCTGCACCAGGGCCTGACCGAGGCCGGGCGCCGCCCCAACGAGGTCATCATCTGTATCTCGGGCGGGTTCGCGCCCGCCCAGCGCCAGCCCGTCACCAGCGCCCTGCGCACGCTCCGGCGCGCCGGGTACCTGGTCGGGCTGTCGGGCGTCGGGACGTCCCACGCCCCCCTCGACCTGCTCGCGGACGGCTCGCCCTACCTGGTCAAGCTGGACCCCGACCTGGCGCGGCGCGCGTCCACCGACCCGCGCCGCTCGGCCCTGGTGACCACGCTGCTGGAGCTCTCCCACCGGCTCGGGACGCACGTCCTGGCGCCCGGTCTGTCCACCGACGAGCATGTCCTGCACCTGCGGCAGCTGGGGGTGCGTCTCGTCCAGGGGCCCGTTCTGGCTCCCCCCGAATGGCAACCGGGGATGCGGGTCACCGTCCCGGTGGCCGCCCGCGAGGAGCCGCGCAAGGAGGATCCCGGCCTGTCGCTGGGCCCCCGGGTCTCGGAGTTCACGCTGCCCGCCGTCACCGTGCCGATCACGGCCACCGCCGACGAGGTGCTGGACGTCCTGACCGCCGAGTCCGGCACGACCAGCGTCGTCCTGCTGGACGACCGGCAGCGTCCCCGGGCCACCGTCGACCGCACCCGGTTCCTGCTGCGCCTTTCGGGGGCCTACGGGCACGCCCTGTACGCGCACAAGCCCGCCGCGAACCTGGCGGACACACCCCGGCTCGTCCCCCGCACCGTCCCGGCCATCGCCGCGCTGCGCGCCGCCGGCCAGGAGAGCGACCGCGTCTACGACGACCTGGTCGTCACCGACGAGGTCGGCCGGTGCCTGGGCACGGTCCGGGTCGCCGACCTGATCCGCAGCCTGTCGCCCTGACCGGCGGCGCGCCCCGCTCAGGGGCGCCCCGCCTGGTCCGGGCCCCCGGGCTGGTCCCGCGTGATCTCCTGGGCCAGGATGGCCGCCTGGACGCGGCTGCGCAGGTCGAGCTTGGCCAGGATCCGGCTGACATGGGTCTTGGTGGTGGTCTCGGCCATGGCCAGCCGCGCGGCGATCTGCCCGTTGGACAGGCCCTCCCCCAGGCAGGCGAAGACCTCGCGCTCGCGCGGGGTGAGCTCGTCCAGGCCGGACGGCCGCTCCTGGAGCGTCGCCGGGCCCGCCGCGAACGCGCCGATCAGCCGCCGCGTGACCTGGGGCGCGATGATGCCCTCGCCGCCCGCCACGGTGCGCACCGCCTCGACCAGGCGGTCGGCGTCGACGTCCTTGAGCAGGAACCCCGCGGCTCCGGCGCGCAGCGCGCCGAAGACGTACTCGTCCACGTCGAACGTGGTCAGCACCAGCACGTCGGCGATCCCCGCCAGCTCGCGGGTGGCCGAGATGCCGTCCAGGCGGGGCATCCGGATGTCCATCAGCACCACGTCGGGGCGCAGTTCGCGGGCCAGCGCCACGGCGCGCTCGCCGTCGGCGGCCTCGCCGACCACCTCCACGTCCGGGGCGGCGCCCAGGATGAGCACCAGGCCCGCCCGCACGGCCGCCTGGTCGTCGGCCACCAGCACCCTGATCATGCCTGGATCTCCCTCTCCGTGGGCAGCTCGGCCCGTACCCGCCAGCGGCCCGCTTCGGGCCCGGCCTCGAACGTCCCGTCGAGCATGGTCGCGCGCTCGCGCATCCCGATCAGGCCCGCGCCCGACCCCGGGAGCCGGGACCCGTCGCGGCCCAGCGGGCTGCACACCTCGATGACCACCCGGTCGGGCCGGTGCTCGACCCTGACCTCGGCCCGGCCCGCCCCGGCGTGCTTGAGCGCGTTGGTGAGCGACTCCTGGACGATCCGGTAGGCGGCCAGCTCCACGGTCGCGGGCAGCTCGCCCTGGTCGCCGACCACGGTCAGCCCCGCCGACAGGTCGCTGCGGGCCGTCCGCTCGACCAGGCCGTCGAGCGCCGACAGCCGGGGCGCGGCGGGCGGGTCGTCGGTCCCGGCCTCCTGGCCGCTGCGCAGGAGCCCGATCATCCGCCGCATCTCCGACAGGCCCTGGACGCTGTTCTCCCGGATCACCTCCATCGCCTGGTTGACGCCCTCCCGGTCCAGGTCGGGCACCTTGAGCAGCGCCGAGGAGTGCAGGGCCACGGCGCTGAGATGGTTGGCGATCACGTCGTGCAGCTCGCGCGCCATGCGGGCCCGCTCGGCGTTGACGGCCGACCACCGGTCCAGCTCGGTCATCCGCGCCATCTGGACGGCCCGCGCCCGCTCGGCCTCGGCCTTGTCGCGATGCTCGCGGACGATCATGGCCGTGAGGATCGGCCCCACCCAGCTCACCCCGGCCACGGCCCCGGCGACGGTGGCCACGCTGAACGAGTGCAGCGCGATCCCGGCCGCGACCGCCACCAGCACGGTCGCGCCGAGCGTCACCGCCAGCAGCCGCTCGGCCGAGCGGCGGGGCCCGTACAGGGCCGCCGCGTACAGGGCGTCCCCGTAGATCATCATGGTGGCCAGGCTCGGGCCGAGCGCCACGTCGGCGAAGTTGAAGGGCGTGGAGACGAGCAGCCCGAGGATGGGGGCGGTCCGGCGGAAGAGCATCGCCAGGCAGAGCCCGGCCAGCGTCAGCAGCCGCCACTCCCAGGGGACCTCGTCCCTGGACCACATGGCGTAGCCGTGAGCCGCGAGCAGGACCAGCCCGGCGGTGAGGGAGCCCAGGGCGATGAGCGCGTCCTGGCGCGTGGTGAATCGCACGCCCCCATCTCAGCATCATCCGAGGTCCACCCGTATCCATCCCGACGACGGATCGGGCGTACATCCTTCGGACGACCCCCCATTTCGGCACCTCGCAGGAGGTCCGGCGATGGGCGCGGCGCGATGCTTGGTGGAGTCCATCCCGCAAGTCCATCCCGCAAGTCAGTCCCGGAAGTCCAGCCAAGGGGGAAACGTGCTTCTCGCGGTCATCGCCGCCTGTGAGATCGGGTTCTGGATCATCCTGCTCGCCGGTCTGTGCGCCCGGTACCTGCTGCGCAACCGGAGGCTCGGCACGGCCCTGCTGATATGCGTGCCGCTGGTGGACGTGGTCCTGCTGACCGCCACCGTCATCGACCTGCGCGGGGGCGGCTCGGCCAACTTCACGCACGGGCTCTCGGCGGCCTATCTCGGCTACTCGGTCGCCTTCGGCCACAGCATGGTCCGCTGGGCCGACCAGCGGTTCGCGCACCGGTACGCCGGAGGTCCGCCGCCCTGGCGCAAGCCGAAGCACGGCAGGGCGCGGATCGCCTACGAATGGCGCGATTTCGGCAAGTGCCTGATCGCCTGGGCCATCGCGTGCGGCGTGCTCCTGTCGATGATCGTCATGGTGGACGACCCGAACCGGACCGAGGCCCTCGAAGGGTGGATCATACGCCTGTCGGTGGTGGCGGCGATCTGGTCCATCTGGCCGATCACCCACACGCTCTTCCCCAACAAGCCCAAGCCGGGCGAGGAGTCCCCCGTTTCGCTCTCCGAGCGCGCCTCGCGCCGCTGAGCCCCCCGCGAACGCGCGCGAGCCCGGGTCCCCAGCGGGATCCGGGCTCGTTTCGCGTGTGGCCGGTCAGACGTTGAAGCCGAGGGCGCGCAGCTGGTCGCGGCCCTCGTCGGTGATCTTGTCGGGGCCCCACGGCGGCAGCCAGACCCAGTTGATCTTCACATCGTCGGCCAGGCCCTCCAGGGCGCTGTTGGCCTGGTCCTCGATGACGTCGGTGAGGGGACAGGCGGCGCTGGTGAGGGTCATGTCCAGCGTGGCGACCTTGTCGGCGAGGTTGACGCCGTAGATCAGGCCCAGGTCGACCACGTTGATGCCCAGCTCGGGGTCGACGACGTCCTTGAGCGCTTCGAGGATCTCCTCCTCGGCCTCGCTCATGGCCCGCGGCTCCGCGGGGGTCTCCTCGGCGACGGCGGCGCCGGTCTCTTCGGTGGTTTCGGTGTCGCTCATGATGCCTCTCCGAGAGCTCGGGCGGTCGCGTCCTTCCAGGCCATCCAGGCCAGCAGGGCGCACTTGATCCGGGCGGGGTACTGCGAGACGCCCGCGAAGGCGATGGCGTCCTCCAGGACGTCCTCGTCGGGCTCGCCCCGGCCCCGGGACTGCATGAGGGTCAGGAACTCGTCGCCGACGGCCATCGCCTCCTTGACCGACTTGCCGATGACAAGGTCGCTCATGACCGAGGCGCTGGCCTGGCTGATCGAGCAGCCCATGGCGTCGTAGGAGACGTCGGCGACCGTGTCGCCGGACAGGTGCACGCGCAGCGTCACCTCGTCGCCGCAGGTCGGGTTGACGTGGTGGGCCTCACCCTCGTACGGCTCGCGCAGCCCCTTGTTGTGGGGGTTGCGGTAATGATCCAGGATGACCTCCTGGTACATCGCCTCGAGCTGCATGTCGTCCTTTCGTCTCTCTGCGCTACAACCCCGGCGCGGCTCAGGCTGTTCCGAAGAACTTCTGCGCCTGGCGCACCCCGTCGACGAGGGCGTCGACGTCGGCGAGGGTGTTGTAGACGTAGAAGGTCGCGCGGGTGGTGGCGGGGATGCCGTAGCGGCGGCAGATCGGCCAGGCGCAGTGGTGCCCGACCCGGATCGCGACCCCGACCTCGTCCAGGACCTGCCCGACGTCGTGCGGGTGGATCTCCTCGACCACGAACGAGACCGCGCCGCCGCGCGACTCGGTGGTGCCGGGCCCGATCACCCGGACGCCGGGGATCTCGGCCAGGCGCTCCAGCGCGTAGGCGGTGAGGGCCTCCTCGTGCGCCGCGACCCGGTCCATGCCCAGCTCGGACAGGTAGTCGCACGCGGCGGCCAGCCCGACGGCCTGGGCGGTCATCGGGACGCCCGCCTCGAAGCGCTGCGGCGGCGGCATGAAGGTCGACTCCTCCATGCGCACAACCTCGATCATGGAACCGCCGGTGATGAACGGCGGCATGACCTCGAGCAGCTCGCGGCGGCCCCACAGGACGCCGACGCCGGTCGGGCCGAGCATCTTGTGCCCCGAGAAGGTCAGGAAGTCGGCACCCAGTGTGGAGACGTCGACCGGCTGGTGCGGCACCGACTGCGCGCCGTCCAGCACCACCAGCGCCCCGACCTCGCGGGCCCGGGCGGCGATCCGGTCGATCGGCGGGACCGTTCCGAGCACGTTGGACTGGTGCGTCAGCGCCACCACCTTGGTGCGCTCGTTGACCATGGTGTCGAGCGTGTCGAGGTCGAGCCGGCCGTCGTCGGTCAGCCCGAACCAGCGCAGGGTGGCGCCGGTGCGCAGGCACAGCTGCTGCCAGGGCACCAGGTTGGCGTGGTGCTCCATCTCCGAGACCAGGACCTCGTCGCCGGGCCCGACGCGGAAGCGCTCGGCCTCGGGGCCCGCCGTGGCGGCGTTGCTCATCGCGTACGCGACCAGGTTGAGGCCCTCGGTGGTGTTCTTGGTGAACACGATCTCGCCCGGCACGGCGCCGACGAACGCGGCGACGGTGGCGCGGGCGCCCTCGTAGGCCTCGGTGGCCTCCTCGGCGAGCAGGTGCGCGCCGCGGTGCGGGGCCGCGTTGTGCCGCTCGTAGAAGGCGCGCTCGGCGTCCAGGACCGCGAGGGGCTTCTGCGAGGTCGCGCCCGAGTCGAGGTAGACCAGCGGGCGGCCTCCCCGGACGGTCCTGGCCAGGAGCGGGAAGTCCTTCTTGAGCTCCTCGGGAAGGAGGGTCACAGCGCCGCGCCCGCCTGGGACGAAGCAGCGGCGTACTTCTCGTAGCCGTGCTCCTCCAGCTCGTCGGCCAGCTCCGGGCCGCCCTCGGCCACGATGCGGCCGCCGGAGAACACGTGCACGAAGTCGGGCTTCACGTACCGCAGGATGCGCGTGTAGTGCGTGATCAGCAGGACGCCGGTCTCGCCGGTGCTGAAGCGGTTGACGCCCTCGGAGACGACCTTGAGCGCGTCGACGTCCAGGCCCGAGTCGGTCTCGTCCAGGACGGCGACCTTCGGCTTGAGCATCTCCAGCTGGAGGATCTCGTGGCGCTTCTTCTCGCCGCCGGAGAAGCCCTCGTTCAGCGAGCGCTGGGCGAAGGCGGGGTCGATGGACAGGTCCTCCATCGCCCGCTTCATCTCCTTGGCGAAGTCGCGCAGCTTGGGCGCCTCGCCCCGGACGGCGGTGACGGCCGTGCGCAGGAAGTTGGAGACCGAGACCCCGGGGACCTCGACCGGGTACTGCATCGCCAGGAACAGCCCCGCGCGGGCGCGCTCGTCGACGCTCATGCCGAGGACGTCCTCGCCGTCGAGCGTGACCGAGCCGGAGGTCACGTCGTACTTGGGGTGACCGGCGACGGCGTAGGCGAGGGTGGACTTGCCGGAGCCGTTCGGCCCCATGATCGCGTGGGTCTCGCCGGCCTTGACGGTCAGGTCGACCCCGCGAAGGATCTCCTTGGTCCCCTCGCCGTCGCCGACGGAGACGTGGAGGTCGCGGATCTCAAGCGTGGCCATATCTGTGCTCTCTTTGTTTCAGTCGTCGGAGCCGAGCGAGACGTAGACGTCGCCGTCGGTGACCTGCACCTTGTAGACGGCGACCGGCTGCGTGGCCGGCGGGTTGGTGGGCTTGCCGCTGCGCAGGTCGAAGCACGAGCCGTGCAGCCAGCACTCGATGGTGCCGTCGTAGACCTCGCCCTCGGACAGCGAGACCTCGGCGTGGGAGCAGATGTCGTTCAGCGCGTACACGTCGTCGCCGCTGCGGGCCAGCGCGACCGGCGTGTCGCCGATCTCGACCGCCAGCGCGCCGTCGGCCGGGATGTCCGACAGCGCGCACACCTTCTGGAACGTCATCGGTCGAGCTCCGCTTCGATCGCCTCGGACACCTTCTCGCGGACCTCGTCGACCTCGATGCGGTCGACCAGCTGACCGAGGAAGCCGCGGACGACCATGCGGCGGGCCTCGTCGAAGGTGATGCCGCGCGCCTGGAGGTAGAACAGGTGCTCGTCGTCGAGCCGCCCGGACGCCGAGGCGTGCCCGGCGCCGGCGACCTCGCCGGTGAGGATCTCCAGGTTGGGCACCGAGTCGACCCGGGTGCCGTCGGTCAGCACCAGGTTCCGGTTGAGCTCGTAGGTGTCGGTGCCCTCGGCCTCGACGCGGATGATCACGTCGCCGATCCAGACGGCGTGGGCGTCCTGGTCCTGCAGCGCCCCCCGGTAGTCGACGCGGCTGCGGCAGTTGGGCGCGCTGTGGTCGACCAGCAGGCGGTGCTCCAGGTGCTGGCCGCCCCCGGCGAAGTAGACGCCGTACAGCTCGGCGTCGCCGCCGGGCCCGGCGTAGGACACCGTGGGCGACACCCGGACCAGGTCGCCGCCGAGCGTGATGTTGTGCGAGACGAACCGCGCGTCGCGGGCCAGCTTGGCGTGCTGGTGCGACACGTGCACGGCGTCCGCGGCCCAGTCCTGCAGGCTGATGACCGACAGGCGGGCGCCGTCGCCGACGACGAACTCGACGTTGTCGGCGTAGGTCGCCGAGCCCTGGTGCGACAGGACGACGGTCGCCTCGGCGAACGGCTCCAGGATCACCGTGATGTGCCCGAAGGCCGCGGCCTGGGCGCCGTCGCCGGTCAGCCGGATCACCGTAGGACGGGAGGCGACGGCCTCCTTGGGGACGGTGACGACCGTGGCGTGGTCGAAGGAGGCCCACGCCTGGGCGCTGACCCGGTCGGCCGGCACGTAGGCCGTGCCGAGACGGGCGTCGTCGCGGGCGACGGTCTCGACCCGCACCTCGGGGGCCGCGTCGATCTCGACAAGCACTTTGCCGCCCGGCTCGGCGGCGCCGTTGTGCAGGCCGCGCAGGCGGCGCAGCGGGGTGAACCGCCACTCCTCCTCGCGTCCCGTGGGCACCTCGAAATCGGCGACCTCGTAGGAGGCCTTCTCGTGCAGCGTCGAGAGAGGCCGTGAATCCAGGCCCATCAGCCGACGGCTCCTTCCATCTGCAGCTCGATGAGGCGGTTCAGCTCCAGGGCGTACTCCATCGGGAGCTCGCGCGCGATGGGCTCGACGAACCCGCGCACGATCATCGCCATGGCCTCGTCCTCGTTCATGCCGCGGCTCATCAGGTAGAACAGCTGGTCTTCCGACACCTTGGAGACGGTGGCCTCGTGGCCCATCTCCACGTCGTCCTCGCGGACGTCGACGTAGGGGTAGGTGTCGGAGCGGCTGATCTGGTCGACCAGCAGCGCGTCGCACTTGACCGTGGACTTGCTGTGCTCGGCGCCCTCCTGGATCTGGATCAGACCCCGGTAGGACGTCCGGCCGCCGCCGCGCGCCACCGACTTGGAGACGATGGTGCTGGAGGTGTTGGGCGCGGCGTGCACCATCTTGGCGCCCGCGTCCTGGTGCTGGCCCGCGCCGGCGAACGCGATCGATAGCGTCTCGCCCTTGGCGTGCTCGCCCAGCAGGTAGACGGCCGGGTACTTCATCGTGACCTTGGAGCCGATGTTGCCGTCGACCCACTCCATCGTGGCGCCCTCGTAGGCCACCGCGCGCTTGGTCACCAGGTTGTAGACGTTGTTCGACCAGTTCTGGATGGTGGTGTAGCGGACGCGGGCGTCCTTCTTCACCACGATCTCCACGACGGCCGAGTGCAGCGAGTCGGACTTGTAGATCGGCGCGGTGCAGCCCTCGACGTAGTGCACGTAGGAGCCCTCGTCCGCGATGATCAGCGTCCGCTCGAACTGGCCCATGTTCTCGGTGTTGATCCGGAAGTAGGCCTGGAGCGGGATCTCGACGTGGACGCCCGGCGGGACGTAGATGAACGAGCCGCCCGACCACACGGCCGTGTTCAGCGCCGCGAACTTGTTGTCGCCGACCGGGATGACCGAGCCGAAGTACTCCTGGAAGATCTCCGGGTGCTCCTTCAGGCCCGTGTCGGTGTCGACGAAGATGACGCCCTTTTCCTCAAGGTCCTCACGGATCTTGTGGTAGACGACCTCGGACTCGTACTGGGCGGCGACGCCCGCGACCAGGCGCTGCTTCTCCGCCTCGGGGATGCCGAGCCTGTCGTAGGTGTTCTTGATGTCCTCGGGAAGGTCTTCCCAGGACGCCGCCTGCTTCTCGGTGGAGCGGACGAAGTACTTGATGTTGTGGAAGTCGATCCCCGACAGGTCCGAGCCCCAGGCGGGCATCGGCTTCTTGTCGAACAGCCGCAGACCCTTGAGCCGCAGGTCGAGCATCCAGTCGGGCTCGTTCTTCTTGCCCGAGATGTCGCGGACGACATCGTCGTTCAAGCCGCGGCGGGCCGAGGCTCCGGCCGCGTCGGAGTCGGCCCAACCGAATTTGTACCTGTCGAGCCCCTCCAGTTCGGGGTGGGCTGCCGTAGTCATAGGGAGGTCCTCCCGGACTCCTCGTCATCGATGTTCTGACCGTCGGCCTCGGCCTCGCCTGCGCAGAGGGACCGTGAGCTGACGTGTGTCGTGCAGATCCCGTCACCGTGGGCGATCGTGGCCAGCCGCTGGACGGGGGTGCCCAGCAGGCGGCTGAACGCCTCGGTCTCGGCCTCGCACAGCTGCGGGAACTCCGCGGCGACGTGCGCGACCGGGCAGTGGTGCTGGCACAGCTGCTCGCCGCCGCCCGGCTGGGGGGCCTTGGCGGCGGCCGCCGCGTAGCCGTCGCCCGACAGGGCCTCGGCCAGCTTGCGGACCCGCTGGTGGGGCGGGGCCGCCTGCACGGACGGATGGTAGCGCTGTTCCAGGTCGGCGATCTGGCGCCTGGCGAACTCGGCCACCGCCCGTTCCCCCGCCGTCTCGGCGAGGAAGCGCAGGGCGCTGGTGGCCAGGTCGTCGTAGGCGTGGACGAAGGCGTTGCGGCCGGCGTCGGTGATCGCGAACCACTTGGCGGGACGCCCCCTGCCGCGCCGCGTCTGCGGGCGGGCCCGCCGGACCTCGATCATGTCCTCGGCGAGGAGGGCGTCGAGATGGCGGCGGATGGCGGCCGGCGTGAGGCCGACCCTGTCGCCCAGGGCGGAGGCGGTGATGGGGCCGTGTTCGAGAATCAGCCGGGCCACCCGGGCGCGGGTGTCGCGCTCGGCCGTCCCGGCGGTCGCCGACGGCGCGCCGAGAGGCCGCCCGGGGGCGGTCTCTGCGCTGGTCGGCTTCTCGCTCACGTATTTCACAACATCAGTGTGCCGTAATTCCTTCCCGGCAAACAACGGAACGCCAATGTCGTAGCTCACGCAGGTTAGCCTTACCTAACCTGGGCTTTTGCCTCCGCGAGGCAGCACCAGGACGGGGCACGGCGCCGCGCGGACGATCTTTCCCGAGCTCTCGCCGAGAAAGACTTTACGCAGCGGCCCGTCGTGTCTGGACATGCAGGCCAGCAATTCCCCCTTGCCCATCTCAACGCCGCCGAGCGCCTTGGCGATTCCGGCACCGGCCACCGCCTCGGTCGTCACCGTCGCCTCCGGCCCGACCCGCGCGGCCGCGTGGGCGAGATCCCGCTCGGCCTGGGCCAGCTGCCGCTCGACGATCTCGCCCGCGCCCCGGAACCGCGCGGGCAGCCCGGGCGGGCGGAGAACCAGCGTGACCAGCCGGACCGGCAGCCCGAGCGCGGCGGCCAGCGACACCGCCGCGGCCAGGCCGGGCTCGGCGTCCCGGCGCCGCCAGTAGGCGACCGACAGGCGCTCCAGACGGGACGGCGCGTCCTCGGCGTACCCGCGCGGCGCGAGCAGCACGGGCACCGGAGCGCCGTGCAGGAGCTGGTCGGCGGTGCTGCCGATGGCGACGCGGCCCCGGCGCCCGCGCGGCGCGGAGCCGATGACGATCATCTGCGCGCCCGACTCCTTGGCGACCTCGCTCAGCCCCCGGCCGCTCCCCCGATGGGCGTGCACCGTGAACGTCAGATCACGCTTGGGGATCTTGAGACCGGCGAGCCGCCCGGCGGCCCGGTCGAGCGCGGCGCCCGCCTGTTCCTTCAGGTAGGCGACCCATTCGGCGTCCACCGCACCCGGGCCGCGCGCGGGCCAGGCGGGCGGGTGCACGTTGGCGACCGCGAGCGGGGCCCCGGCCGCGCGGGCGACCAGGGCCGCCAGGGCCAGGGCGTCGTCGCCCCGCTCGTCCGGCGAGTAGCCCGCCAGGACGCTCGGCTCGGTCATCGCGGCTCCTTCCGCTCGCGCGCCCGCCCGGCGAGCCCGAGCCGGGAATGGCGCCGTCCGTACCCGAAATAGGCGACCAGGCCGACCAGCGTCCACAGCAGGAACACCGTCCAGGTCGCCCCGCCCAGGCCGATCATCAGGTAGACGCAGAACCCCACGCCCAGCAGCGGCGTCACCGGGTAGAACGGCGTCCTGAAGCTGCGGGGCATGTCGGGACGCGTCCGGCGAAGCACGATGACGCCCACGCTGACCAGGGCGAACGCGAAGAGCGTCCCGATGCTGGTGGCGTCGACGAGCCGTCCGAGCGGGATCAGCGCGGCCAGGGTGGCGATGAACGCGGCCACGATCAGCGTGTTGGCCACCGGCACCGAAGTGCGCGGGCTGACCTTCCGGAAGACGGGCGGGATCAGCCCGTCGCGCGACATCGCGAACAGGATGCGGGTCTGCCCGTACATGACGGTCAGGACGACGCTGGCGATCGCGACCACCGCGCCGAGCGACAGGACGATGGACGGCCAGGAGGCTCCGGTCGCCTCGTCCAGCACCCGGGCCAGCGACGCCTCCGAGCCGCTCAGCTCAAAGCCCTTCCAGTTCATGGCGGCCACGGCGGTGAGCCCGACCGCCACGTAGACCGTGGTCACGATGACCAGCGAGAACACGATGGCCAGCGGCAGGTCGCGCCGGGGGTTCCTGGCCTCCTCTCCCGCGGTGGAGGCG
Source organism: Spirillospora sp. CA-294931 (assembly GCF_050946795.1). Taxonomy (GTDB): domain Bacteria; phylum Actinomycetota; class Actinomycetes; order Streptosporangiales; family Streptosporangiaceae; genus Spirillospora. The sequence goes on along the minus strand of NZ_CP192006.1, from coordinate 4,340,911 downwards.
GCGTCGAACCCGATGTAGGAGAAGAAGACCTTCGAGCCCGCCGCGCTGACGCCCGCCCAGCCCATCGGGGCGAACGGCGTGAGGTTGCCCGACCGGAACGCCGTGACGGCCATGACGCAGAAGAAGACCAGCACGCCGACCTTCAGCACCACCATGACGGTGTTGGCGGTGGCGCTCTCGGACGTGCCGCGCAGCAGCAGGAGCATCGCGATGAGCACGACCGCGACGGCGGGCAGGTTGATCACGCCGCCGTTGTCGCCGGGCGAGTTGCTGATCTCCGCCGGCATGGTGAAGCCGAACGACTTGTCGAAGAACTCGTTGAGGTAGGAGCCCCAGCCGACCGCCACGGCCGAGACCGAGACCGCGTACTCCAGCAGCAGGCACCAGCCGCAGACCCAGGCCACCAGCTCCCCGAGCGTGGCGTAGGCGTAGGAGTATGACGAGCCCGACACCGGGATCGTCCCGGCGAGCTCGGCGTAGGACAGGGCGGAGAACAGGGCGGTGACGGCCGCCAGCAGGAAGGCCACCACCACGGCCGGGCCCGCCTTGGGCACCGCCTCGCCCAGCACAACGAAGATCCCGGTGCCCAGGGTGGCACCGACGCTGAACAGGGTGAGCTGGAGCAGGCTCATGGTGCGCTTGAGCTCGCCGCCCTCGCCCTTGCCTCCTTCGGCGACGATGTCGTCGACCGGCTTGGTCCGGGTCAGGCTGTGCAGGACCGACCCGGGTGCCGCGCTCGTCAATTCGCCTCCGTCCCGGGCGGCGCGGTCACGGCCGCGCCGCCGTCTCGTGTCCGGTCACAGGGTGCTGGCCAGCGGCCAGGTGGCGTTGGGCGTGACGATCGTCCCGGCGGTGCCGTCGAGGATGCGCTCGCACGCGTCCAGGCGCCCGATCGCGGCCATGTCGCCGGTGCGCTCGACGAAGCCGCAGACCGCGTCCACCTTGGGCCCCATGGACCCGGCCGGGAAGCTCTCCTGGCGCAGCTCGTGCGGGGTGGTGTGGGCGATGGGCTCCTGCTCGGGCGTGCCGTATCCCAGCATCACGTTGGGCACGTCGGTCAGGATGAGGAACGCGTCGGCCTCCAGCACCTCGGCCAGCAGCGCGGCGGTGAGGTCCTTGTCGATGACGGCCTCGACGCCCTCCAGCTGCCCGACGTCGTTGCGGATCACCGGGACTCCCCCTCCTCCGGCGCAGACCACGACCGTCCCGTTGCGGACCTGCTGCCTGATCAGCCGGGTCTCGATGACCCGCTGGGGCAGCGGCGAGGGCACCACCCGGCGCCAGAACTCGCCGTCCTGTTTGACCGTCCAGCCGTGCTCGCGCGCCAGTCGCTCGGCCTCCTCGCGCTCGTAGACCTGGCCGACGAACTTGCCGGGGTCGTCGAAGGCGGGATCGACCGCCGACACCAGCGTCTGCGTGACCAGGGCCACCACCTGCCGGCCCGGCAGCGCGTTCTGCAGGGCCTGGAGCATCCAGTACCCGATCATGCCCTGGGTCTCGGCGCCGAGCGTGTCCAGGGGGTAGGGACGCTCCAGGTTCGGGTCCCGGACGCTCTGCAGCGCCAGCATCCCGACCTGCGGCCCGTTGCCGTGGGTGATGATCAGCTCGTGCCGCTCGGCCAGCGGGGCCAGCGACCGGACGGCGGTGGTGACCCCGGCCCGCTGCCGGTGGTCGTCGGGCCGTTCTCCGCGCCTCATCAGCGCGTTCCCCCCGAGTGCGACGACGACGCGCACGGGCGCCCCCTCCTGCCTGGGCCGCTCAGCCGAGCGTGGCGACCATGACGGACTTGATGGTGGGCATCCGGTTCTCGGCCTGGTCGAACACGATCGAGGCGGCGGACTCGAAGACCTCGTCGGTCACCTCCAGGGCGTCCAGCCCGGTCTTCTGGAAGATCTCCTCCCCGATCGTGGTCTCCCGGTCGTGGAAGGCGGGCAGGCAGTGCATGAACCGGGCAGCGGGGTTCCCGGTCGCCTTCATGACGGCGGCGTTCACCTGGTAGGGGCGCAGGAGCCTGATGCGTTCGTCCCAGCGCTCCTTGGGCTCGCCCATCGACAGCCACACGTCGGTGAGGACGAAGTCGGCGCCCTTGACGCCCTCGGCGACGTCCTCGGTGAGGGTGATCTCGGCGCCCGTCGCGGCGGCGGCCTCCCGGGCCGGCTTGACGACCAGGTCGGGGTCGGGCCAGAGGGCCTTGGGGGCGACGAGCCGCACGTCCATGCCGAACAGGGCGCCCATCACCGCGTAGGAGTTGCCCATGTTGCTGCGGGCGTCGCCGAGGTAGGCGTAGGTGACCTGGTTGAGCGGCTTGTCGGTGTGCTCGCGCATGGTGAGCGCGTCCGCGAGCATCTGGGTCGGGTGCCAGTCGTCGGTCAGGCCGTTCCACACCGGGACGCGGGAGTACTCGGCCAGTTCCTCCACGTGCCTTTGTTTCGATCCCCGGTACTGGATGCCGTCGAACATGCGTCCCAGCACACGGGCGGTGTCCCGCATCGACTCCTTGTGGCCGATCTGCGACCCGCTCGGGTCGAGGTAGGTGACGTGGGCGCCCTGGTCGTGGGCGGCGACCTCGAACGCGCACCGGGTGCGGGTGGAGGTCTTCTCGAAGATGAGCGCGATGTTCTTCCCGGTCAGCCGGGGCCGTTCGGTGCCGGAGTACTTGGCGGCCTTGAGGTCGGCCGCCAGGTCGACCAGGAAGGCGAACTCCCGGGGCGTGAAGTCCAGTTCCTTCAGGAAGCTGCGTCCGCGCAGGTTGTAGGCCACCTCACGCCTCCCTTTCCAGAGGGCAGCTCATGCAGCGGGGGCCGCCCCTTCCTCGTCCGAGCTCGCTGCCCCGGATGGTCAGCACCTCGACGCCGTTGCGGCTCAGGTGGTTGTTGGTGGTGGTGTTGCGCTCGTAGGCCACGACCACGCCCGGCTCGACGGCCAGGACGTTGGAGCCGTCGTCCCACTGCTCGCGCTCGGCGGCGAAGACGTCCTGCGTCGCGGTGAGCACGACGATCTCGTCCAGCCCGAGGGCGGCGGCGATCGCCGCGTGCATCTCCTCCGGCGCGTGGTCGGTGACCTTGAGCTCCTTGTCGTTGTCACCGGGCTCGACGGTGTAGGACGCCAGCATCCCCATGCCCGCGTACTTGGTGAAGACGCCGTGGTCGACCTGCGTCATCACCGTGTCCAGATGCATGAAGGCGCGCTTCTGGGGCATCCGCAGCGCCACGATCCGGCTCGCCGAGCCCTGGGCGAACAGCGCCTGCGCGAGCATCTCGACGGCCTGCGGCTGCGTCCGCTCGCTCATGCCGACCAGGACGGCGCCGTTGCCGATCACCAGGACGTCCCCGCCCTCGATGGTGGCGGGCGCCATCGCGGTGCCCGAGTTCCAGACGTTGAACCCGCCCGCGTCGGGACGGTCGTAGCCGTCGGTGAACATCGGGTGCCACTGGTAGATCGCCTCCAGGTTCACCGTCTCGCGCCTGCGGGCCTTCTTGCGCATCGCGTTGATCGACACGCCGTCGTAGACCCAGCAGGAGGTGTCGCGGGTGAACAGGTGGTTGGGCAGCGGCGGCAGGACGAAGTCGTCCATGGCCAGGGAGTGGAACGCGATCGACTTGGGTTCGGGGACGCCCTCCAGGAACTCGCGCTTGGTCATGCCGCCGACCAGGACCTCCCCCAGGCGCGGCAGGTCCATCGCGTCGAACCCGTTGCGGACGGCGTCGGTGGCCAGCGGACCGAACCAGTGCGGGTCGATCACCCGGTCCAGGATGTGCTTCTTGGCCTCGGGGATCTCGATCGTCTCGCGCAGCAGATCCATCAGCAGGTGCACCCGGACGCCGCGCGAGCGCAGCAGGCTCTGGAACTCCTCGTGCTCCTCCCCGGCCCGCTGCACCCACAGGACGTCGTCGAACAGCAGGTCGGCGGCGTTGGAGGGCGTGAGGCGCTTCAGCGAGAGGTCGGGGCGGTGCAGCAGCACCTGGCGCAGCCGCCCGACCTCGGACTCGACGTGGAATGTCATGTGCTTCCTCCGAACTCGCCGCGCCGCGCCCTGGTCCAGATGTAGACCGGCACCCCGGCCAGCAGCGTCAGGACGCCGAGCATCACGGCCCGGTCGCCCGATCCGTAAACGATGGCGAACGCGAACAGAAGCGCCGCGCTCGCCATTGCCAGGTCTTTGGTCATCCGGCCCTTGTGGACGCTTCTTCCCCCGGTGACGAGCCAGTAGAGCTGCGCCGCCGCGGAAAAGAAATACGGGATCGCCGTGGTGAACGACGCGAACAGCAGAATGGTGTTGAACGCGTTCTCCGACGCGTGGGCGGACAGCAGCATGAGCGACGACAGGCCCGCCCCGGTCACGATTCCGGCGACGGGGACGCCCCGGTGCGACAGCGTCGCGAACCCCGAGGGGAACAGGCCGTCGCGCGCCGCGGCCATCGGCATCTCGGCGACCAGCATCGTCCAGCCGTTCAGCGCGCCGATCCCCGAGACGATCGCGCAGGCCGCCATGACGCCGCCCCACCCGCTGCCGCCGACCATGTGGTCGACGGCGTCGGCGAACGGCGCGGTGGAGGTGGCCAGCTGGTGGTGCGGAACGGTCCCGAACACCGCCGCGGTCGCCAGCATGTACAGCAACCCGCACACCAGGACGCCGTAGACGCTGGCCCGCCCGATATTGCGGACCGGCTCCCTGATCCGCTCGGCGACCACGCTGACGCTCTCGACCCCGGAGTAGATGAACAGGATCAGCCCGGCGGCCAGCCAGACCGCGCTCCAGGTGGAGTCGCCGCTCGCGTTGAACGGGCCGAAGTTGGCCGAGGAGACGAAGAAGACGCCGACCAGGCCGACGAACAGCAGCGGCACGACCTTCAGCACGGTCGTGACCAGCTGGAACATCCCCGCGCTCCGCACACCGGCGAGGTTGGTCAGGGCGGGGATCCAGAGCCCGGCGAGGCCGATGGCGATCTTGCCGGCCGTGCTGTCCCAGTGCAGGAAGTAGTTGACGTAGCCCACCCAGGCGACCGCGATGCCCGCGTTGCCCGCCCACGCGGTGAGCCAGAACGACCACGCGGTCACGAACCCGGTGAACTCGCCGAACGCGTCGCGGGCGTAGGCGTAGGGGCCGCCGCTGGCGGGGACGCGCGCGCCCAGCCGCCCGAAGACGGCCGCCAGCGCGATCGCCGCGAGGGTCACCGCGGCCATCACCACGAGGCTGAGCGTGCCGATCGAGGCGAGGGACGCGGGCAGCAGGAACACGCCGGTCCCCACGATGTTGCCGACCACCAGCGCGGTGGCGGACGGAAGACCGAGCCGCCCGCCGCCCCGGGTGCCCGTCGCTCCGCCGGAGACATGGCGGACGGCGGCCGCGCGCCGGGCCGGAGCAACCGGCTCTCCCATTCGCGTCCCCCCGCGCCGAAAGTAGAAGCACGCTGGGAATTACCCCCGGCCCCGTCCGGCGAAAACGCGCCCCGACGTTCGCCTCCCATGCGGGGAAACGCTTGCCGCGTTCTTTACCGGGGCAACGCGAAAGGCGGCCGCCCTTTCCGGTGAATGCGGCGCGGGGTCAGCGCTGGGACTGGATCCGGCCCGACCTCTCGTCCGAGCGGGCGTTCTCGGCGGTCCAGGCCACGGCCAGGGTCACGGCGAGCAGGCCGAGCACCATCAGCGCGAAGACCAGGACGACCGGCAGCAGGGCGCGGTGGGCGGGCGGGCCGAGCGCGGCGCCGTCGCGGCCCGACAGGCGCCGGACGTAGTCGGGGTCGTCGGCCGCCGTGCGCCGCGCGATCTCCTCCAGCGCCCGGCGCTCGCCGCCTGAAAGCGTCATTCCGTCCCCCAACATGCCCGTCATGCGCCGTTACTGCACTTAACAGAGGGTTTAACCGATTTGGGGTGCGGCGTCCAAGTGCTTGACCGGAACTTTGCCGTGACGCCGGTCTCACCGGCCCGGCTTTGACCGCCTGAGGGGGCTCCGGCCGCCGGGCCGTCCGGCGGCCGACCTAAAATCGTCTCCATGGCACCCCCCGGAGACGACGCGGTCGCGCTGGCCGACCTGGTCAAGCGCTACGGCGACGCCGCCGCCGTGGACGGGCTCAGCCTGCGCGCGGCCCGGGGCGCCGTCACCGCCCTGCTCGGCCCCAACGGGGCGGGCAAGACCACCACGATCGAGATCTGCGAGGGGTTCCGGCGGGCCGACTCGGGCACCGTCCGGGTGCTCGGCCTCGACCCGTCCCGCGACGCGCGGGCGCTCAAGGCGCGCGTGGGCGTGATGCCGCAGTCCGGCGGCGTCCCGGGGACGGCCAAGGCCGGCGAGTTCCTCCGGCTGATCGCCTCCTTCCACACCACGCCGCTCGACACCGCCGCCCTGCTGGAACGTCTCGGCATCGCCGGGCAGGCCGCCACCCCGTTCCGGCGCCTGTCGGGCGGGCAGCAGCAGCGCCTCTCGCTGGCGGTGGCCATCGTGGGCCGTCCCGACCTGGTCTTCCTCGACGAGCCCACCACCGGCCTCGACCCGCAGGCCCGGCACGCGACCTGGGAGCTGATCGAGGAGCTGCGCGCGGCCGGGGTCTCGGTGGTGCTGACCACCCACCACATGGACGAGGCCGAGCGCCTGGCCGACCACGTCGTCATCGTCGACCACGGCCGACTGGTGGCCGAGGGCAGCCCCGAGACGCTCACCGGGGCCGAACGGCAGCTGCGTTTCCGCGCCCGCCCGGGTCTCTGCCTGGAGGAGCTGCTGTCGGCGCTGCCGATCGGGAGCGCCGCCAAGGAGTCGCCCGCCGGGCACTACCTGGTGGAGGGCGACGTCCGTCCCGAACTGCTGGCGACCGTGACCGCCTGGTGCGCCTCGCACGGCGTCCTGGCCGAAGACCTGCGGATCGAGCGCCGCACCCTCGAAGACGTCTTCCTGGAGCTGACCGGGCGGGAGCTGCGCGCGTGACCACCCTCGACCTCTCCCCCGCGCCGGGAGCCGTCCCGCTCCCCCGCATGATCCTCGCCCAGACCGGCTACGAGGTGCGGACGCTGCTGCGCAACGGCGAGCAGCTCCTGCTCACCATGATCATCCCGGTCGTGCTGCTGGCGCTGTTCTCCACGACCTCGCTGCTCGACCTCGGCCCGGGCGAGCGGGTCGACTTCCTGGCGCCGGGCGTGCTGGCCCTGGCCGTGATGTCCACCGCGTTCACCGGCCAGGCCATCGGCACCGGCTTCGAGCGCCGCTACGGCGTGCTCAAGCGGCTGGGCGCCACCCCGTTGCCACGGTCCGGGCTGATCGCCGCCAAGACCCTCACCGTGGTCGTCGTCGAGGTCCTCCAGGCCGCGCTGATCGGGGCCGTGGCGCTGGCGCTGGGCTGGAGCCCCCACGGCGACCCCGTCTCCGTCGTGGCGCTGGTGCTGCTGGGCACCGCCGCGTTCAGCGGCTTCGGCCTGCTCATGGCCGGGACGCTGCGCGCCGAGGCGACGCTGGCCGCCGCCAACCTGGTCTACGTGCTGCTCCTGGCCGTCGGCGGCGTGGTCTTCCCGCTCGACGAGTTCCCCTCGGGCGTCCGCGCGGCGCTGGAGCTGCTGCCCATCGCGGCGCTCTCCGACGGCCTGCGCGAGGTGCTCCAGCACGGCGCGGCCTTCCCCGGCAAGCCGCTGCTCGTCCTGGCCGCCTGGGCCGTCGCGGGCCTGGTTCTGGCCGCCCGGTTCTTCAAATGGGAGTAACGCATGGCCCTCGCTGAGGCCCCCGGATCGTTCGGCCTGCCGAGGGGCTTCTCCCAGCGCCTCCGGACGCTGTCGCTCGGGTCGGTCCCGCCGCCCGCGCTGATCCTGCTCGGCATCATCTCCGTCCAGGTCGGCGCGGGAATGGCCAAGCACCTGTTCGACCGGCTGTCCCCGACCTCCGCCGTCACCCTGCGGCTGGTCACCTCCGCCATCGTGCTCGGCTTCGTGGCCCGCAAGGCGCTGCGCAACGTGCTGCGCGACCACTCGCGCCGGAGCCTGGCCACCGCGGGCGCGTTCGGCCTGACGCTCGCGGTGATGAACTTCTCGATCTACCAGTCGTTCGCGCGCATCCCCCTCGGCGTCGCGGTGACGATCGAGTTCCTGGGGCCCCTGGCGGTGGCGCTGGCGGCGTCCCGCCGGTTCCGGGACGTGGCCTGGGCGCTGCTGGCCGGGACGGGCATGGTGCTGCTGGCGGGCGGCGGCGACGACCTCGACATGGTCGGCGTGGCCTTCGCGCTGCTCGCCGGGGTCTGCTGGGCGGCCTACATCCTGATCGGCGCCGCCACCGCCAAGCGCTTCTCCGGGACCAGCGGGCTCGCGCTGGCCAGCGTCGTCGGCTCCATCCTGATCCTGCCCATCGGCATCTCCTCCGGCGGCACCCAGCTGATCGACCCCGAACTCCTGCTCATCGGGCTCGGCGTCGGCCTGCTCTCCTCGGTGATCCCCTACTCCCTGGAGGTCGAGGCGCTGCGGCGGATGTCGGCCCGCGTCTTCGGCATCCTCATGAGCCTGGAACCCGCCGTGGCGGCGCTGGTGGGCGTGGCGCTGCTGGGCGAGGTGCTGTCCGTCCGGCAGTGGGCCGCGATCGGCTGCGTGATCATCGCGTGCGCCGGGGCCACGCTCGGCGACCGGAGGCAACCGCCGCCACCCGGCGCGTGAGTGGCGAGCGCCCCCGGCGCCGTGGAAGGATCAAAGGACGCGTCTGAGAGGAGCCGCCGTGCCTGGCTGGGCCGACGAGCAAGGACTGCCGCCCGAGTACTTCGAGGCCGGATCGGCGTCATTCGTCGACTTCCTGCGCCTGCACGCACCCGACATGCTCCCGGTCAACCGGGAGCCGCGGGCCTCGGGCGTCCCGCTCGACCTTCCGCACGGCACCACCGTCCTGGCGCTGACGATCCCCGGCGGCGTCGTGATGGCGGGCGACCGCCGCGCCACCCGGGGCCACCAGATCGCCTACCGCGAGCTGGAGAAGGTCCAGCGGGCCGACGAGTACTCCGTCGTCGCCTTCGCCGGGACGGTCGGCCTCGCGCTGGAGATGGTCCGCCTCTTCCAGGTCGAGCTCGAGCACTACGAGAAGATGGAGACCGTCCCGCTCTCCCTGCCCGGCAAGGCCCGCCGCCTCGGCGCGGTGATCCAGGCCAACCTGGCCCAGGCCATGCAGGGGCTGGCGGTCGTCCCGCTGTTCGCCGGGTACGACCCCGAGTCCGACGGCGGCCGGATCTACACCTACGACATCACCGGCTCGCCGCAGGAGGCCCGCGACTACCACGCCGAGGGCTCGGGCTCCCCGTACGCGCAGGGGTCGCTGAAGAAGCTCTACCGGCGCGACCTGTCGGTCGAGGACGCCGCCCGCGTCTGCGTCCAGGCCCTCTACGACGCCGCCGACGACGACTCCGCCACCGGCGGCCCCGACCAGGCCCGCCGCATCTACCCGGCGGTCACGGTCGTCACCGCCGAAGGCTTCCGCCGCCTGCCCGAAGACCAGATCGCCGCGATCGTCGACGAGACGGTCCGCGCCCGCCACGACCAGCCCGACGGCCCCCGGGCACCACTGCGGTAGAACGTCGGACCCGGCTCCTAGACTCGGCGGTATGGCACGGGCGAACGACGAGGCTGCGGCCCTCATCCAGGAACTGGCTGACCTTCTGTCGATCACCGGAGGCGACGCCTACAAGATCAGGGCGTACGAGAAGGCCGCGCGGGCCATCTCGGGCTTTCCCGACGACATCTCGGGCATGGGCCTCGCCGGGCTCAAGAAGATCCCCACGGTGGGCGAGGCGATCGCCAAGAAGCTCCTCGACTACAACGAGACCGGCACGATCCGCCAGGTCGAGGATCTGCGCGCGCAGATCCCGGCCGGTGTCCGCGCCCTGACCGCGATCCCGACGCTGGGCCCCAAGAAGGCCCTGACGGTCTACCAGGAGCTCGGCATCTCCTCGGTCGCCGAGCTGGCCGAGGCGATCAAGGAAGGGCGGCTGCGCGGCCTCAAGGGCTTCGGCGCCAAGACCGAAGAGAACATCCTGCACGGCATCGACCTGATGCAGCAGAGCGGCGACCGCGTCCTGATCGACCAGGCCCTCGTCGTCGCCGAGGAGATCGTCGCCGAACTCTCCACCGTCACCGGTTGCGAGCGCTGCGTCCACGCGGGCTCGCTGCGCCGCATGCGCGAAACCATCGGCGACATCGACATCCTGGCCGCCTCCGCCGACCCGCGTCCCCTCATGGAGGCGTTCGCCGCGCTCCCCCTGGTCGCCGAGGTCATCGGCGGCGGCGACAAGAAGACCTCGATCCGCACCACCATGGGCCTCCAGGTCGACCTGCGCGTCGTCCCGCCCGAGTCCTGGGGGGCGGCGCTGCAGTACTTCACCGGCTCCAAGGCGCACAACATCCGCACCCGCGAGATCGCCGTCCGCGCGGGCCTCAAGCTCTCCGAGTACGGCCTGTTCGACGCCGACACCGACGAGCTGATCGTCTCCCGCACCGAAGAGGAGGTCTACGAGCGCCTGAACCTGCCGTGGGTGCCGCCCGTCCTGCGCGAGGACACCGGCGAGATCGAGGCCGCGCTCCAGGACGCGCTCCCCCGCCTGGTCACCGTCGACGACCTGCGCGGCGACCTGCACAGCCACACCGACCTCACCGACGGCGTGGCGTCCCTGGAGGACATGGTCGCGGCCGCCGCCGGGCGCGGCCTGGAGTACTACGCCATCACCGACCACGCGCCCGACCTGTTCATGCAGCGCATGACCGACGAGAAGATGCTCGCCCAGCGCGAGCAGGTCCGCGTCCTGCAGAAGGAGTACCCCGACCTCGTCCTGCTCCACGGCAGCGAGCTGAACATCGACCCCGAGGGCAACGTCGACTGGGACGCCGACTTCCTCGCCGGGTTCGACGTGTGCGTGGCCTCGGTCCACTCCCATTTCACCCAGGACCAGGCGGAGATGACCCGCCGCTTCGTCCGGGCGTGCGAGAACCCCCACGTCCACATCATCGGCCACCCCACGGCCCGCCTCATCGGCCGCCGCCGCCCGGTCGACGCCGACTGGGACGAGGTCTTCCGCGCCGCCGCCCGCACGGGCACCGCGATGGAGATCGACGCCTTCCCCGACCGCCTCGACCTTCCGGCCGACCTCATCCGCCGCGCCCAGCGCCTCGGGGTCAAGTTCTCCATCGACACCGACGCCCACGCCGTCGGCCACCACCGCAACATCCGCTACGGCGTCGGCACCGCCCAGCGCGGCTGGCTGACCCCCGACGACGTCATCAACACCTGGCCACTGGACCGCCTCCGCGACTTCCTCACCAAACGCCCCTGATAACCCACGCCCCGCCGAAGGCGAAGGCCGCAGTCTCGGCCCCGGACGGCAGAACCACGCCCGGCCCCCGGCCTCGAACGGCGAGAACCGCGCACGAGAGCCGCGCGAGCCGGGGCCTAGGCGCATTGGGCGGCCTTGACCGCGGGGACCAGGGCACGGCCGGAGGCCAGAGGGGCCCCTCACGGACGAAAGCGGAGGCTACAGGCCCCGGCCTCGAACGGCGAGAACCGAACGCGGAGCGACGTCCGAACCGGGGCTAGGCGGGTTGGGTGGCCTTCGTGGCGGGGGCCGGGGCGGGGGTGGAGGCCAGGGGGCCTCGGTCTCGGGTGGCGAGGACGACGCGGAGAGCGGCGATCCACATCAGGGCGGCGCCGAGCATGTGGAGCACGACCAGCGGCGCGGGGACGTCGGTCAGGTACTGGACGTAGCCGACCAGGCCCTGGGCCAGCTCGATGGCGAACAGCTCCATCGCGCGACGGCGGAGGGCGGCGGGGGCGGCCGAGCGGCGCAGGGCGACCAGGAGGACCACGGTCAGCGCGACGGTCACCCAGGCGAAGACGCTGTGGACGCGGGCGACGTCCTCGATGTTGAAGCCGTAGCGGCGGGCCTCGGCGTCACCGGCGTGCGGGCCCGAGCCCGTGACGACCGTGCCCGCGATCATGACGGCGCCCGTCGCGACGCACAGGGCGACGGCCAGGGCTCGCAGGCGGGGGCCGACCAGGCGGCGGGGCGGTTCGTCGCCCTCGCCCGCGCGCACCCACAGGGCCACGCAGAAGATCAGCAGGGCGGGCGAAACAAGGAAGTGCAGCGACACCGAGGTGGGGTGCAGGTCGGTGAGGACGACGATGCCCCCGATGACGGCCTGCGCGACCACGCTCAGCGGCTGGGCCGTGGCCAGGACCAGCAGGTCACGGCGGCGGGGGCGCAGCCGCAGCGCGGCCACGAAGACCATCAGGCCGATCGCCAGGACGGCGAAGGTCAGCATCCGGTTGCCGAACTCGATGGCCATGTTCAGCATCGGGTGCTCGGCGCTGGAGGTGGGCACCAGGCTGTCGCCGGTGCACTTGGGCCATTCGGGGCAGCCCAGCCCCGACTTGGTGACCCGGACGGCGCCGCCGGTGCCGATGATCCCCGCGTTCCCCAGCACGCCCAGCAGGGCCAGGAACCGCATCGACGCGGTCGTGGGACGCCAGAAGGCGTCGACCGGCCGCTTCAGGGGATTGGAGGATCGCTCAGTCACGGCATTAATCGTAGGGCCGGCCCTCCGTGACCCTGACAGAACCCCCGTGCAGCGTCCTGGTCAGGGGTTGGGGAGGAAGCCGGAGGGGCCTTGGGGGGCCCAGGGCGGGTGGGCGGTGGGGCCTGCGGGGCGTTGGGGGGCTCTCAGGAAGGCTTGGCGGGCCAGGCCCATGAGGTTCAGCAGGGCGTCGCGGCGGGTCTCGAACCAGCGGGGGTCGGCGACGCCCCGGTCGGCGCGCTTGTGCAGCAGGGCGAGCTCGGTGGCGGCGAGCTGGTAGTCGGTCATGGCGCGTCCGGCGGGTGGGCCGCCCACGGCCTTGGCCCAGCGGCGGGCCACGCGGCGGGCGGGCAGGGTGCGCAGCATCTGGATGTCCTGCGGGGTGACCAGGCCGGTCGGGGCGTACATCGGCAGGTAGGTCTCGATGCGCCGGACGGTGGTGCGGCGCTCGACGGCGACGATCACCACCAGGCCGACCAGGATGCAGAAGTCCAGGACGTAGACGACGGCGAGCCCGCCCAGCCCGAGGGTGGTGGCGCCGTTCCAGAGGCCGTGCAGGACCATCGAGGCGGCCAGCCCCACCAGCGGCATCACCATGTAGCCGCGCCGGTGGGTGGCGGCGTAGGCGACGCCGAGGCCGGTCATCGCCGTGAAGATCGGGTGGCTCAGCGGCGCCACGAGGCCGCGCAGGATGAACACGGCCTGGAGCTGCTGGACGCCGCCCTCGTCGTAGGCCCGCATGTAGTAGGTGACGTTCTCCATCATCGCGAAGCCGAGGGCGACCATGCCCGCGTAGATGAGCCCGTCGGCGTAGCCGTCGATCTCGTTGCGGCGGAACCAGAGCAGGCCGAACAGGACGGCGCCCTTGAGGGTCTCCTCCACCAGGGGCGCGCCGAAGGTGGCGCTGACGAAATGGCCCTTGGCCTCGCCGAAGATCGGGACGGTGACGTAGAGCAGCCCGAGGGTGTTGAGGATCAGCGCCCCGAGGACGGCGACCCCGGCGCCCCACATGAACGAGAACACCAGGGTGCGGGCGGGCTCGGGCTCCAGCCGGTCGAGCGTGAGGATCAGGGCGATCAGCAGCGGGATCGGCAGGATGGCCAGGATCACGCCGACCCAGAACCCGGCGCCGCCGAACACGACGTCGAACAGCAGCGCCGCCACGGCGCACAGGGACGACACGGTGAGGCCGACGATCAGGCCGACCGGGGGCCGCCCGGGAATCCGGCCTTCGAGTACCGCCTTGGGATCGACGTGCGCCATGACGCGAGCGTAACGGGCTCATGACCGCCGCGTCGCGACCGGCCTCGGCGGGACGGCGTTTCGTCCGGTGGCCGAGGCGCGGTCTAGAGCAGCGGGTCGACGGCCACGGCGGTGAAGAGAAGCGCCAGGTAGACGTTGGACAGGTGGAAGAACCGCATGGGCCGCAGGTGGACGCCGGTCACCCCGGCGCGGACGTCGCGCAGCAGGCGGTGCCCCTCCAGGACGAAGACGGCGCCGAGCACCACCGCGAACGCCCCGTAGACCGGGCCCATCCCGGCCACCGGCCACAGGGCCAGCGAGCACAGAACGGTGGCCCAGGTGTACGCGAGGCTCTCGATGACGACCCGCCGCTCGGTGGCGACGACGGGCAGCATCGGGACCTTGGCCAGCGCGTAGTCGTCGCGGTAGCGCATGGCCAGCGTCCAGGTGTGCGGCGGCGTCCAGAGGAACACCACGCCGAACAGCACGAACGGCGTCCAGGCGAGCTCGCCGGTGACCGCGGCCCAGCCGATGAGGACGGGCATGCACCCGGCGATGCCGCCCCACACCACGTTCTGCGAGGTCCGCCGCTTGAGCAGCAGCGAGTACACGAAGATGTAGAACAGGATCGCCAGCAGCGACATGGACGCGGCCAGCAGGTTGACCGTGAGCGCGAACCCGATCGTGGAGGCCACGGCGAGCACGATGCCGAACACCAGCGCCTCGGCGGGCGTGACCTGGGCCCGTGCCAGCGGGCGCCGGCGGGTGCGGCGCATCTTGGCGTCGATGTCGCGGTCGATGTAGCAGTTGATCGCGTTGGCCGCCCCGGCCGACAGCGTGCCGAACAGCAGCGTCTTCAGGGCCGTGCCCAGCGGGGGGAGCCCCTCGGCGGCCAGGAACATCACCGGCAGCGTCGTGATCAAGAGCAGCTCGATGACGCGCGGCTTGGTCAGCGCCACATAGGCCCGCACGAGCGCGCCCACGGGGCGGCGGCCGGCGTGGGGCTCCGCGACCGGCAGGGGCGCGGGCAGCGCGTCGTCCAGCTCGACGCCGGGCTTGTTACTGAGCACCGTCACAATCGGGTCCACGTCCAACTAGGGATGAGAGGGTCGCGTGCCGCCGCGGCGGGGCCGCGCTCGGGTTGGTGAAACGAGTGCGGCAGGTGGTGTCAACCGCGCATTCACTGTAGTCCGCCCCCTCCGGAGGTCGAGCACCGGGGCACCGGACGCGCCGTCCGGGCCTCTCGGGGGTGTGCCGGATCCCCCCGGGGTTCACCCCGCAGGGGGGTTAGTCGCGGAATGGTTCGGGCAAGTGTCGTCAATGGTGACGGCCGGTTCGACGCGCCCGGACGATCGGGTGACGTCCGAGGGGCACGGCCTCCCGGTTCGGTAGGCTCGGAGAGGAAGGCGTGATCTTCACGGGCCGACCGCGCGGGGGCGCTCTCGCCGGGCCGCTCCGTGCGGGAGCGAACCGCGGAACACAGTCAACGGCATGAGACTTTCGAGAGGAGCCTGGCGTCCGTGAGTGGGGACATCAGCACGTTTGAATGGTCCGACATGGACCGGCGAGCCGTGGACGTCGTCCGCGCCCTGGCCATGGACGCGGTGGAGGAATGCGGTTCGGGCCACCCGGGCACGGCGATGAGCCTGGCGCCCGCCGCCTATCTGCTCTTCCAGCGCTTCCTCCGGCACGACCCGACCGACCCCGACTGGGCGGGACGCGACCGGTTCGTGCTCTCCTGCGGGCACTCCAGCCTGACCCTCTACATCCAGCTGTACCTGTCGGGTTACCCGCTGACGCTGGACGACCTGAAGTCGCTGCGCAAGTGGGACAGCCTGACCCCCGGCCACCCCGAGCACGGGCACACCGCGGGCGTCGAGACCACCACGGGACCGCTGGGGCAGGGCATCGCCAACGCGGTGGGCATGGCGATGGCCGCCCGCCGCGAGCGCGGCCTGTTCGACCCGGACGCCGCCCCCGGCGAGTCGCCCTTCGACCACACCATCTGGGCGTTCGCGTCCGACGGTGACATCGAGGAGGGCATCAGCCACGAGGCCGGCGCCCTGGCGGCGCACCAGCGGCTGGGCAACCTGGTGCTGCTCTACGACGACAACCACATCTCGATCGAGGACGACACCGCGATCGCGCTGTCGGAGGACGTGCGGGCCCGGTACGAGGCCTACGGCTGGGACGTCCACAGCGTCGACTGGACGGTCAACGGCGACTACGAGGAGAACGTCGGCGCGCTGGCCGAGGCGTTCGCGGCGGCCAAGGCCGAGACCGGGCGCCCCTCGTTCGTGGCGCTGCGCACGATCATCGGCTGGCCCGCGCCGAACAAGAAGAACACCGGCAAGATCCACGGCTCGGCGCTGGGCGCCGACGAGGTGGCCGCGACCAAGCGGATCCTCGGCCTCGACCCCGGCAAGAGCTTCGACGTCCCCGAGGACGTCCTGGCGCACGCCCGTCAGGTGGTCGACCGGGGCCGCGCGCTGCGCGCCGAATGGGACCGGGAGTACGACGCCTGGCGCTCGGCCTCCCCCGACCGCGCCGCCGAGTACGACCGGATCTCCTCCCGGACGCTGCCGGCGGGCTGGGCCGACGCGCTGCCGGAGTTCGAGGCGGGCAAGGACCTGGCGACCCGAGCGGCGTCCGGGCAGATCCTGGGCGCGCTGGCGCTGACGCTTCCCGAGCTGTGGGGCGGCTCGGCCGACCTGGCCGAGAGCAACAACACCACGATGAAGGGCGAGCCGTCCTTCATCCCCGAGGAGTTCCAGACCAAGGAGTTCCCCGGCCACCGCTACGGCCGCACGCTGCACTTCGGCGTCCGCGAGCACGCGATGGGCGCGATCTGCAACGGCATCGCGCTGCACGGCGGCACCCGCCCCTACGGCGGCACGTTCCTGATCTTCAGTGACTACATGCGCCCGGCCGTGCGCCTGGCGGCGCTGATGAAGCTGCCGGTGACGTTCGTGTGGACGCACGACTCGATCGGCCTGGGCGAGGACGGCCCGACCCACCAGCCGGTCGAGCACCTGTGGGCGCTGCGGGCCATCCCCGGCCTGGACGTGGTCCGCCCGGCCGACGCCAACGAGACCGCGGTGGCCTGGCGGACGATCCTGGAGCACAACGACCGTCCCGCCGGTATCGCGCTGACCCGGCAGAAGCTGCCGACCCTCGAGCGCGGCGGCGCGCTGGCCCCGGCCGAGGGCGTGGCCAGGGGCGGCTACGTCCTGGCCGACGCCTCCGACGGCCGTCCGCAGGTGATCCTGATCGCCACGGGCAGCGAGGTCGAGCTGGCGCTGGAGGCCCGCGAGACGCTGGAGGGCGAGGGAACGCCCACCCGGGTGGTCTCGATGCCGTGCGTCGAGTGGTTCGAGGCCCAGGACGACGCCTACCGGCAGAAGGTCCTGCCGCCGGCCGTCCGCGCCCGCGTGTCGGTGGAGGCCGGCGTCGCCCTCGGCTGGCGCATCTACGTCGGCGACGCCGGCGAGTCGGTCAGCCTGGAGCACTTCGGCGCCTCGGCCGACTACAAGACCCTCTTCCAGCAGTTCGGCATCACCGCCGAGCGGGTCGTCGCGGCCGCGCACGCCAGCCTGATCAAGGCGGGCGTGGGCGAGGCCGGGCGCGGCTCCACCACCGGCAACTGACCCTCGCCGCCACCGCGGACATCAGGAGGAAACGATGAGCGAGAACCTGAAGAAGCTCTCGGACGAGGGCGTGTCGATCTGGCTCGACGACATCAGCCGCGAGCGGCTGAAGACGGGCAACCTGGAGCAGCTGGTCCGGGACAAGCACGTGGTGGGGGTGACCTCCAACCCGACGATCTTCGCCAAGGCGCTGAGCAAGGGCTCGGCCTACGACGAGCAGGTCACCGACCTGGCCGTGCGCGGCGTCTCGGTCGAGGAGGCGTCCCGCGCGATCACGACCTTCGACATCCGGTGGGGCTGCGACGTGCTGCGCCCGGTGTTCGACCGGACCGAGGGCCTGGACGGCCGCGTGTCGATCGAGGTCGACCCCCGGGTCGCCCGCGACGCCGCCAAGACCGCCGCCGAGGCCAAGGCGCTGTGGTGGATGGTCGACCGTCCCAACCTGTTCATCAAGATCCCCGCCACCGAGGAGGGGCTGCCCGCGATCACCCGGACCCTGGCCGAGGGCATCAGCGTCAACGTCACGCTGATCTTCTCGCTGGAGCGGTACGGCGCGGTCATCGACGCGTTCTTCGCGGGGCTGGAGAAGGCCCGCGAGAACGGCCACGACCTCTCCAAGATCGCCTCGGTGGCGTCGTTCTTCGTCAGCCGGGTCGACACCGAGATCGACAAGCGGCTGGAGAAGATCGGCTCGGACGAGGCCAAGGCGCTGCGGTCCAAGGCCGGCGTCGCCAACGCCCGTCTGGCCTACGCGCTGTACGAGGAGAAGTTCGCCTCCGACCGGTGGGCGGCGCTGAAGGCGGCGGGGGCGCGTCCCCAGCGTCCGCTGTGGGCCTCCACCGGCGTGAAGGACCCCGAGCTCCCCGCCACCCTGTACGTCGACGAGCTGGTCGCTCCCGGCACGGTCAACACCATGCCGGAGGCCACGCTGGAGGCCGAGGCCGAGCACGGCGAGGTCCGCGGCGACACCGTGCGCGGCAACTACGACGACGCCCGCGCCCACATGGAGGCGCTCAAGGCCGCCGGGGTCGACTACGACGACGTGGTCAAGGTCCTGGAGGACGAGGGCGTCGACAAGTTCGAGGTCTCCTGGAACGAGCTGCTGGGCACCATCGAGCGCGAACTCCAGGACAAGGGCCCCGCGTCGTGACGTCCGTGGTGACCGCAGGCGGCGTCTCGGTCACCATCCGGGGCGTCGTCGTCGACGAGAGCGAGACGGTCCTGGACCGTCTGGTGTCGGACGGCGTCCCGGGGCGCCTGACCTCGGGCACAACGAGCCTGTGGGGCCCGGACGCGGCCCCGGGCGCGCGCCTGGGCTGGCTCGACCTGCCGGAGCGCTCGCGTTCGCTGCTGCCCCGGCTGGAGGAGCTGGCCGCCCGGGCGCGCGGTGACGGCCTCGACCGGATCGTGCTGGCGGGCATGGGCGGCTCGTCGCTGGCCGCCGAGGCCATCGCGGGCACGGCCGGCGCCGAGCTGACCGTGCTCGACACCACCGACCCGCAGCAGACGGCCGCCGTCCTGGCCGACCGGCTCGACCGGACGCTGGTGGTGATCTCCAGCAGGAGCGGCGGGACGGTCGAGACCGACGCGCACCTGCGCGTCTTCGAGCACGCCTTCGCCGAGGCCGGGCTCGATCCGGCCGGGCGCTTCGTCGTCGTCACCGACCCGGGCTCGCCGCTGGCGTCCACCGGGTACCCGACGGTCACGACCGAGCCCGACGTCGGCGGCCGCTACGGCGCGCTGGGGGCGTCCGGGCTGGTCCCGAGCGCGCTCGCGGGCGTGGACGTCGCGCGCCTGCTGGACGAGGCCGACGCGCTGGCACCGTCCCTGCGGCAGCCCTACGACAACCCGGCGCTGGCGCTGGGCGCCGCCATCGGCGCCTCGGTGCTGGCGGGCCGCGACAAGCTCGTCATCGCCGACCAGGGCTCGGGCCTGGCGGGATTCGCCGCCTGGGCCGAGCACCTGCTGGCCGAGTCGACCGGCAAGGACGGCAAGGGCGTCCTGCCGGTGCCGGTCGACGACGCGAACGATCCGGGCTTCGAGCTGACCGCCGACATGCGCCGGGTGATCCTGGGCAGCCGCCCGGACGAGCCGGGCCCGGCCCGCGAGGCCGGGCTGAGCGTGGCGGGCCCGATCGGCGCGCAGTTCCTGCTGTGGGAGTACGCCACCGCCGTGGTGGGCCGGGTGATCGGGGTCAACCCGTTCGACGAGCCCGACGTCCAGGAGTCCAAGGACAACACCGCCGCGCTCCTGCGCGTCGAGGAGGGCGGCGCGCCGACCGTCATCCGGACCGCCCCCACGCTCGACGCCGGTGCCGTGGAGATCCACGCTCCCGGTGACCTGCTCAAGGGCGTCCGCGACCTGACCGGCGCCCTGGAGGCGCTGCTGGCGGCGGTCCCCGACCGCGGCTACCTGGCCGTCATGGCGTATCTCGACCGCTTCGGCGACACCGACGCGGCCGCCCTGCGCCCGATGCTGGCCGAGCGCGGCGCCCGCGTCCGCAAGCACCCGGTCCCGGTGACGTTCGGCTGGGGCCCGCGCCTGCTGCACGCGACGGGCCAGTTCCACAAGGGCGGCCCGCCCGGCGGCGTCTTCCTCCAGATCACGGGCGAATCCACCACCGACATCCCCGTGCCCGGCCGCCCCTACACCCTGCGCCAGCTCCAGCTGGCCCAGGCCTTCGGCGACCTGCGCACCCTGCGCGGCCGCGACCGTCCGGCCGTCCGCATCCACCTCAAAGACCGCACCGAGGGCCTGGCCCAACTCACCAAAGCCCTGGGCGCCTGAACAACACACCGTGTTGCGTCGCCGCCCGGCGGAGCCGGGCGGCGACGCAACACGGTTAAGCGGGCACCCGCCCGCGGCATCACCCCACTCCCCTGCGCGTCGCCTCCACGCCAAGCTCGCACCACCCGCCAAAACCAGCTCCAGCGCGACATCCAGCGCCGAGCCAACACAAAGTGGGGCACGACACGGACCCGCGACGAGCGCGACCCGGCGCGCACGCGCGCGGTGAGCGCGGGCGACGCGAAGGGCCGCACGGCGGGCATTGCACGGTGTGGACATGCGATGAGCGCGGCGCGCGTGGGGGCGGCACGAGGTGGCCGCTGGGCGAGAGGCTGGGGGCGGGGTTAGGTGAGGGTGTGGTCCCAGGCCCAGGTGGCTATGGCCACGCGGTTGCGGGCGCCGAGTTTGCGCTGGATGTTGGCCAGGTGGGTCTTGACGGTGCTGGGGGCGATGACCAGGTCGGCGGCGATCTCGGCGTTGGTGCGGGCGCGGGCGACCAGGCGGACGATGTCGAGTTCGCGGGCGCTGAGGTCGGCGGTGGGCGGGCCCGCCGGTGCCGGGGTCGTGAGGTGGGTCAGCAGGCGGAGCGTCACCTGGGGGCTGATCAGGGCGTCTCCGGCCAGGGCGGCGCGGACGGCCTCGATGAGCAGGGCGGGGCCCGAGCGTTTGAGCAGGAAGCCGCAGGCGCCGCCGCGCAGGGCCGCGTGGACGTAGTCGTCGAGGTCGTAGGTGGTGACGACGATGACGCGGGTGGGTTCGGCGGCGCCGGGGCCCGCGAGCAGGCGGGTGACCTCCAGGCCGTCCATGCGGGGCATGCGCACGTCGGCCAGGACCACGTCGGGTTTGAGGTGGCGGGCCAGCTCGACCGCGGCGACGCCGTCGGCGGCCTCGCCGACGACGTGGAAGTCGGGCTGGGCGTCCAGGATGAGGCGGAAGCCCGAGCGGATGTCGCGGTCGTCGTCGGCGATGAGGATGCGCGCGCTCATGCTGGTTCCCCGGGGAGCAGCGCTTCGACGTGCCACTGGCCGTGCGCGGGTCCGGCGGTGAAGGTGCCGCCGAGGGCCTCGACGCGTTCGGCCAGGCCGAGCAGGCCAAGGCCGCCGGGGCGGTCGCTTCCGGTGCCCGCCAGGTCGTTGGTGACGGTGACGCGCAGCGCGCCGGTCGCGGTCCGGTCGACGGTGACGCGGACGGTGCTCGCGGCGGGCGCGTGGCGGCGGACGTTGGTCAGCGCCTCGGTCACGACGCGGTAGGCGGTGGCCTCGGCGCGGGGAGAGGCGGTTCCGGGGAGCGCGGGGTCCAGGCGCAGGTCGACGGGGCCGTTGTAGCGGGCGGTCAGGTCGGGGAGGTCGGCCAGGCCGTGGGGACGCGCGGGCGGGCCCGCGCGGAGCATCTGGACGGTGCGGTCGGTGGTGGCCAGGGCGTGCTGCCCGATCTCCTCGATGCGGGCGAGGGCGGCGGCCGCGCGGCCCGGGTCGGCGTCCAGGACGACGCGTGCCGCCTGGGCCTGGACGACCATCCCGCTGAGGTCGTGGGCGACGAAGTCGTGCAGGTCGCAGGCCAGCTCCATGCGCTGGGCCCGGCGCGCGGAGGCCACCTGGCGCACTCGGGCGGCGTCCAGCGAGCGCAGGTAGCCGCCGAGGGCGGCGCCGCAGGCGGCGGGCAGTGCCCAGACCGCGCACATCAGGACCGCGGCCGTGGCCGAGGGCGGCTCGAACAGCCGCAGCAGCCCGGCGGCCCCGGCCAGCGCCATCGCGGTGGCCGCCGCGGCGGCGTGTCCCCGGGACGCGTACCGGACGACCAGCACCACCAGGACGACCTGGGCGGCGGTCTCGACGGTGCCCATGATCCCGGCGGCGGCCCCGCCGGGCGCCCCGTGCAGGACGGTCGAGACCAGCGAGACCGCGGCGACCCCGCCCGCCACGGCGGGCAGCCGGTCGGCGGGGCGCGGCCACAGGACCGCGCAGCCGGTGGCCGCGGCCACCGCCACCAGCATCGCAACCGTTTCCCAGAGCATGGATCGAGCGTAGGACAGCGTTCCGTGCCGGGCCTCCGCCGAAAGGCGGACCCCGGATCTGCTCCTCGCGCGGGTTCGCCTCATCGGCCGATGGCGGCTCCGTCCCGGCCGTCCCGAGGATCGGGGCATGACTCGATCCCTGGCCGCCGTGCTGTCGGCGGCGCATCTCGCCCTTGGCCTGTTCTGGACGTTCGGCGGCGCGGGCTTCCCCTTCTCGGCCACCGACGACGCGATCCACGCCGGGGCGGTGCTGGTCGGCCTCGGCGTCCTTCCGGCCGCGCCGCTCATCGCGTGCCTGGGTGCCCTGGGCACGGTCGCCGCGGTCGCCCTCCCCCGCGCCGTGGCGTGGTCGCTGTGCGTGCTGACGATCGTGGTGGTCCCCGACGCCCGCGTGCTGGTGGCCGTGGTCAACGTGCCGATGTTCAACCTCGACCCGCTGAACGCGGCAGTCCTGTACCAGCTGTTCGCGATGGTGACCGCCTGGGCGCTGGGACGGTCCGCCGCCGCGCGCGGCGGCCCGGCTCCCGAACCGGGACGCGCCGCCTGGGAGCGGTACGCGATGCCACTGGCGATCGCCGCGCCGCTGGTCTACACCGTCACGCGGTGGGCCTGGGCAGCGGGAATCCACCTCGGGGTGTCCGGTGAGTTCCTGCGTTCGGGCGGCTACGACAGCCCGGGGGCGCGGCTGGCCGAGTTCGTCCTCGGGGCGATGGCGGCGGCCGGTGCGCTGCTCACCCTCGGCCTGCGGCAGCGCTGGGGGACGGTGTTCCCGCGCTGGCTCCCCGGTCTGGCGGGACGGCGCGTCCCGCCGTCGCTGGCCGTCGTCCCGGCGACGGCGGTGGCGGGGGTACTCACGGCGGCGGGACTGTCGGTCAACCGGGGGTTCGTCGCCATGCACCTGGGCTGGACGCCGAGGGAGCCGGTCGCGGCCCCCGAGAACTGGGGAGCGTGGGTGCCGCCGCTGCTGTGGCTGCTCTGGGGCCTGGCTCTGGGCGCGGCCACCCTGTCCTACCGTCGGCGGCGCGCGGCCGCTTTGTAAGATCGGCGACCGTAGATCGGGGGTTGGGGTCGCGAATGCCGGTTCTCTCCTGAAACGATGTGCGCAGGAGGAACGGTGTCCGGATTCGACGTACTGACGCGCGGCGACGTGCTGGAGGCGGCGCTGCAGGCGCGCGACTACCTCGTGGGCGCGGGCGTGCCCGGCGCACTGGCCGCCAAGGACCCGCGGCTGTGGGGGCGGCGCGCGGTCGACCACAGCCGGCTGGGCTGGCTCGACCTGCCCGTGGCCTCGCGCGGCCTGCTGGCCCAGGTCGAGGGTCTGGTGACCGAGGCGCGCTACTCGGGCCTCGACCACATCGTGCTGATCGGCGTCGGTGCCGAGAGCCTGGCCGCGCAGGCGGTGATGGAGGCCCAGTCCCCCGCGCCGACCGGCGAGCTGACCGTCCTGGACGGCGGTGACACCGCGCCGCTGGCCTTCGCGCTCGAACGGCTCGACCGGACGCTGGTCGTCCTGGCCAGCAAGGCGGGCGTGTCGCTGGAAGGCGACGCCTACCGGCGCATCTTCGCCGAGGCGTTCCGCGAGCGCGGCCTGTCCGAGCGCGAGATCGCCGCCCGGTTCCTGGTCATCACCGACCACGGCAGCCCGCTGCACGACTTCGCGCGGCAGGGCGGCTACCGCATCGGCCTCACCGATCCCTACCTTCCCGGTCATTTCGGGGCGCTGTCGGCCTACGGGCTGGTGCCCGCCGTGCTCGCGGGCGCCGACGCGGGCCAGCTGCTGGACGAGGCCGCCGTGATGGCGCCGTCGCTGTCCAAGGAGGAGGACAACCCGGGCCTGCTGCTCGGCGCGATCCTCGGCGGCTGCGCCCAGCAGGGCATGCACGGCACCGCGCGCGACAAGCTGCTGATCCGCGAGCCGGGCGGGCCCAGCGCGCTGACGGCCTGGATCTCCCAGCTGCTGGCCGTCGGCACCGGCAAGCGCGGCCGCGGCGTGCTGGCGTTCGAGCCCGCGGGCAGCCCGGGCGAGGCGCCCGACATCCACGGCGTCGCGCTCAATCCGCGCTCGGTGGCCTACGACGACGCCGACACCTCGCTGTGGGCGCCGCTGGGCGCGCAGTTCCTGATCTGGGAGTACGCGACGGCCGTGGCCGGGTGGCTGCTGGGCGTCAACCCGTTCGAGGCCGGGAGCCTGGTGGTGCAGGAGGCCGAGGACGACGCGGCGACGATGCTGCGGGCCGCGGGCGAGGGCCCGCTGCCGGTCGGCGCGCCCGCGTTCACCGACGGCGGGGTCGAGGTCCACTCCGACGCGCCCGGCCTCGGCCACGGCGATCTGGCCACGGTCCTGGACGCCCTGGTGGACGGGATCGCCCCGACGGGGTACCTGTCGATCGTGACCTACCTGTCCGGCGACTTCTCCGGTCGCTACCTGGCGCCCGCGCTGGCCAAGCGGTCCGGGCGCCCGGTGACCTACGGCCCCGGGCCCGGTTACCTGCACGCCACCGGGCCGGTCCACAAGGACGGCCCGGGCACCGGCGCGTTCCTCATCGTGACCGGCGAGCCGGCGCCCGGCGACACCGTCGCCGACCTGCCGGTGCCGGGACGCCCCTACTCCCTGGCCAAGCTGCGGCTGGCCCGCGCGCTGGCCGAGGTGCGGGCGCTGCGGCAGCGCGGGCTCCCGGTGGTGCGGCTGCACCTGCGCGACCCCGTGGGCGGCGCGGGACGGCTCACCGAGGCCGTGCGCGCGTCCGCGGGAGCCGGGCGGAAGGTCCCGTGACGAGCTTCACCGCGGTCGTCTCCGGCGAGATGTCCATCACCGCGCTCGGTCCCATCAGGGAGGCGGCCGAGCGGATGCTGGGACGGCTCTGGATCGACGAGATCCCCGTCCGGCTGGCCTCGGAGGACCCGAGGTTGTGGCCGTCGTCGACGGCGGCGGGCGCCGAGGTGCGGGCGCTGTGCTGGCCCGGCCAGCCGGGCCCGGCGCGGGCCGTGCTGGGACGCCTGCGCGAGCTGCGCGAGGAGGCGCTGGCCGACGGGCTGACCGAGGTCGTCCTGCTGGGACGCGGCCCCACGACCCGCGCGGCGGGGCTGCTGGCGCGGTGCCGGCCCGACGGCGACGAGCCCGCGGCCGACGCGCTGACGGTGCTGGACGGCCCCGAGCCCGCGGCGCTGCTGCGGGCCTCGGGCGACCCCGACCGGCTGCGCCGCGCCCTGGTCGTGGTGACGGGCAACGACCAGGCCACCGACACGCTGCGCCGCGCCTTCGTCCAGCAGCTGCTGGACGCCGGGCTGACCGAGGCCGAGATCGCGCGGCGGTTCGTGGTGGTGACCGAGCCCGGCGGGGTGCCCGCCAAGCGCGCGGCCGAGGCCGGGCACGCGCTGATCGAGGCGCCCGAGGCCACCGCGTTCGGGGCGCTGTCGCCGTACGCGGTGGTGCCCGCCGCCCTCGCCGGGGCCGACGTCGCCACGCTGCTGGAACGCGCCGCCGCCGTGCTGCCCTCGCTCACCCGTCCCGAGAACAACCCGGGCCTGGTGCTCGGCGCGATCCTGGGCGGCGCCGCCCGCGCGGGCCGCGCCACCGTCGTGCTCGGCGGTTATCCCGCCTCGGTCCCCGGCCTGGCCGACTGGGTGGCGCCGCTGCTGGCCGACGCCACGCGCGGGCGCGTCCTGCCGATCGTGCAGCGCGGCGGCATGACGCTGATGCCCGCCGACGACGTGTTCCTGGTGACCCTCGACGGCCGCCCCAACCAGGACGACGCCACCGCGTCCGGCCCCCTGCCCGACCAGCTGGTGGTGTGGGAGTACGCCGCGGCGGTCGCCGCGCACCTGCTCGGCGCCGACCCGCTCGACCCGGCGGCCCGCCTGCCCGAGACCCCGCTCCCCGACACCGGCGAGGCCCCGGCCTTCGCCGACCCGGGCGGCGTCGACGTGCACACCGCCGACGCCCGCTTCGCCGCGGCGCCCGACCTGGACGCGCTGGTCGAGTCCGTGGTCGCCCGCGCGTCCGAGGACGGCCATCTGGCGATCGTGGCGCACCTCGACCCCGACGAGGCGCTGGGCGAGGGCGCCCGCGTCCGGCGCCTGGCCGCGCTGCTGGCCGCCCGCTGTGCCCGCCCCGTGACGATCACCTGGGGTTGCCGTTACCCCGCGATCGGGAATGATCACCGGGAGAGGGGCGTATACCTGATGCTGACCGGGAACGCCGTCCACGACGTCCCGGTCCCGGGCCGGTTCCACCACCTGGGCGCGCTCCAGCTCGCGCAGGCGCTCGGGGAGACCCGTGCCGCCGAACGCGCGGGACGCCCCGTGGTCCGGCTGCACCTGCAGGACCGCTGGGCGGGCCTCGCCCGGCTGCTCGAATCCGCCCGAGGAGAGGCATGATCCCGGCACCACGTGCCACGCATGAGGACGGCGTCACGCGGACAACGTCGAGAACGACGAGACAGGCGACACATCGGGAAGAGGGGGCCGACACGTGAGCAACACGCCCAACCCGCTCCGGGATCCCCGGGACAAGCGGCTGCCCAAGGTGGCAGGGCCGTGTGTGCTGGTTCTGTTCGGAGTCACGGGGGACCTTTCACGCAAGAAGCTGCTGCCGGCCATCTACGACCTGGCGAACCGGGGGCTGCTGCCGCCCGGCTTCTCGCTGGTGGGCTTCGCCCGCCGCGACTGGGAGCACGAGGACTTCCGCCAGATCGCCTACGAGTCGATCAAGGAGCACGCGCGGACGCCGTTCCGCGAGGACGTCTGGACGCACCTGTCCGAGGGCATCCACTTCGTCCCCGGGGAGTTCAGCGACCCGGGCGCGTTCGAGGCCCTGGCCATGGCCGTCAAGGAGCTGGACGAGAGCCGCGGCACCGGCGGCAACTACGCCTTCTACCTGTCGATCCCGCCCAAGTTCTTCCCGCAGGTCGTCGAGCGGCTCCAGGAGTCCGGCCTGGCCGAGCGCGCCAACGGCGCGTGGCGGCGGGTGGTCATCGAGAAGCCGTTCGGCCACGACCTGGTCAGCGCCAAGGAGCTCAACGACACCGTCCACCGGGTCTTCCCCGAGGAGTCGATCTTCCGGATCGACCACTACCTCGGCAAGGAGACCGTCCAGAACATCCTGGCGCTGCGCTTCGCCAACGCCATGTTCGAGCCGATCTGGAACCGCTCGTTCGTCGACCACGTGCAGATCACGATGGCCGAGGACATCGGCATCGGCGGCCGGGCCGGTTACTACGACGGCATCGGCGCCGCCCGCGACGTCATCCAGAACCACCTGCTCCAGCTGCTGGCGCTGACCGCGATGGAGGAGCCGACGTCCTTCAGCGCCGAGGCCGTGCGCGCCGAGAAGGCCAAGGTGCTGTCCTCGGTGCGCGTCCCCGACGACCTGGCGACGGCCACCGCGCGGGGCCAGTACTGCGCGGGCTGGCAGGGCGGCGTGAGCGTGAAGGGCTACCTGGAGGAGGACGGCATTCCCAAGTCGTCCACCACCGAGACCTACGCGGCCGTCCGGCTGGAGATCGACAACCGCCGCTGGGCGGGCGTGCCGTTCTACCTGCGCACGGGCAAGCGGCTCAGCCGCCGGGTGACCGAGGTGGCGCTGGTCTTCCAGCAGGCGCCGCACCTGCCGTTCTCCCAGACCGACACCGAGGAGCTCGGCCAGAACGCCCTGGTGATGCGCGTCCAGCCGGACGAGGGCATCACGGTGCGGTTCGGCTCCAAGGTGCCCGGCACCTCGATGGAGATCCGCGACGTCAACATGGACTTCGCCTACGGCGAGTCGTTCACCGAGGCGTCCCCCGAAGCCTACGAGCGGCTGCTGCTCGACGTGCTGATCGGCGACCCTCCGCTGTTCCCCCGCCAGGAGGAGGTCGAGCTGTCCTGGCAGATCCTCGACCCGATCGAGGAGTACTGGGCGGGACAGGGCAAGCTCGACCAGTACAAGTCCGGCGGCTACGGGCCCGACAGCGCCGACGAGCTGATGGCGCGCGACGGGCGCGCTTGGAGGCGGCTCTAACGATGAACATCGATCTCACCAACACCACCACCCGCCGCATCCAGGAGGCGCTGACCCAGGCCCGGCACGTGATGGGCGGCCCGGCCGTCGGCATGGTGCTCACCCTGATCATCGTGACCGACGAGTCGGCGCAGTACGACGCCGTCCGCGCGGCCACCGAGGCGGCCCGCGAGCACCCCTGCCGGGTGCTGACGGTGATCTCCCGCGACTCGCGCGGCAGCTCGTCACGGCTGGACGCCGAGATCCGGATGGGCGAGACCGGCCCCGGCGAGACCGTGCTGCTGCGCATGTACGGGCCGCTGGCGCTGCACGCCGACTCGGTCGTGGTGCCGCTGCTGATGCCCGACACGCCCGTGGTGACCTGGTGGCCGGGCGGCAAGGTGCCCAAGGTCCCCGGCGACGACCCGCTGGGACGCCTGGCGCAGCGCCGCGTGACCGACTCCTACGCCGCCCGCGACCGGCTCGGCACGCTGGCGCAGCTCGCCAACGGGTACAAGCCGGGCGACACCGACTTCACCTGGACGCGGCTGACCTCATGGCGGTCGCTGCTGGCGGCCTCCCTCGACCAGGACCACGAGGAGATCACCGCCGGGGAGGTCTCGGCCGAACCCGACAGCCCCAGCGCCGAACTGCTGGCCGCGTGGCTGTCGGTCCGGCTGGGCGTCACCGTCCGCCGCACGGTCTCCGACGGACCGGGCATCACCGGCGTGACGCTGGCGACGCCGCCCGGCGACATCGCCGTGTCGCGTCCCGACGGCCGGGTGGCGACGCTGTCGCGTCCCGGCCAGCCCGACCGGCAGGTGTCGCTGATGCGCCGCCCGATGGCCGAGCTGCTGGCCGAGGAACTGCGCAGGCTCGACCCCGACGAGGTGTACCAGGAGGCGGCCTCGCGGTTCGCCAAGGACCTGGAGGGCGCCGCCGCCAAGGCCGGCGGCGACGACAAGAAGTCCTCGCGCACCAAGACGGTGGGACGTTCCAAGGCGGCCGGCAAGTGACGCCTCCGGCCGTCCTCGTCCACCGCGACCAGGAGCTGCTGGCCAAGGCGGTCGCCGCCCGGCTGGTCACCCGGATCGTGGACGCGCAGGCGGCCCGGGGCTCGGCCTCGGTCGTGCTCACCGGGGGCGGTGTCGGCACCGCCGTCCTGGCCGAGCTGGCCGCCACCGGCGCCCGCGACGCCATCGACTGGCGGCGGCTGGACATCTGGTGGGGCGACGAGCGGTTCCTGCCGACCGGCGACCCCGAGCGCAACGAGACCGGCGCCCGCCGGGCCCTGCTCGACCATGTCGCCCTCGACCCCGCGCGCGTGCACCCCATGCCCGCCTCCGACGGGCCCGACGGCGACGACCCCGAGGCGGCGGCCGAGACCTACGCCGCCGAGCTGCGCGCGGCGGCGCGTCCCGAAGACCACGGCCCGGTGCCCTCCTTCGACGTGCTGATGCTCGGCGTCGGGCCGGACGCCCACGTGGCCTCGCTGTTCCCGGGCCTGCCCGCCCTGTACGACGAGCGTCCCGTGGTCGCGGTACGCGGAGCGCCCAAGCCGCCGCCGACCCGCGTCTCCCTCACGCTGCCCGCGCTGCGGGCGGCGCGGGAGGTGTGGCTGATGGCGGCGGGCGAGGCCAAGGCCACCGCCGTGCGCCTCGGGCTGTCGGAGGCGGGACCGGTCCAGGTCCCGGCCGCCGGGGCCCGGGGACGCCGCAGCACGCTGTTCCTGCTCGACCGCGCGGCGGCCGCCGAGCTGCCGCCCGGCATCGAGCGCATCGCCTCCCCCTGACGCACCGTGTCATACCGGTCTGATCACCGCATAACCTCGGAACAAGGGAACCGAAGTTCGAAGGAGGTCCCAGGTGCGTGCGGGCCGGACCGGAACGACGATCGGGGCGATCGCCTGCGTGGCGGCGCTCGCCGCCGGATGCTCCTCGGGCGGTGACGACGACAAGGGCGGCAAGGACGCGGCGAAGGCGGCCGCCACCCTCGCGGTGACGCCCGCCAACGGCACCAGGCAGGTGGCGCCCGACCAGCCCGTCACCGTCCGGGCCGACAAGGGCAAGCTGACCGAGGTCACCGTCGCCGACGCCAAGGGACGCAAGGCCGAGGGCAGGCTGGCCGCCGACGCGCGCTCGTGGCGCACGTCCTGGGGCCTGCGCCCGGCCACGACCTACACCGTCACCGCCAAGGGCGCCGACGACGACGGCAAGGCCGTCACCACGACGTCGACCTTCACCACGCTCACCCCGGCCAAAAAGCTGGAGACGGGCATGTCGCCGCTGGAGGGCGAGACGGTCGGCGTCGGGATGCCGATCCAGCTGCTGCTCACCAAGCCGGTGACCGGCAAGCAGGGCAAGGCGGCGGTCGAGCGGGCCCTGGAGGTCCGCATGTCCAAGCCCGTCGAGGGCGCCTGGTACTGGATCAGCGACAAGGAGGTCGACTTCCGGCCCCGCGAGTACTGGCCCGCCGGCCAGAAGGTCCAGGTCGTCGCGCACCTGGCCGGGCTCAAGGCCGGCGAGGGCCTGTACGGCATGAAGGACCGCACGCTGAACTTCAAAGTCGGGCCCCGGCACGTCACCACCATCAACGCCAAGACCCACCGCGCGAAGGTCACCGACGGCGGGCGCACCGTCCGCGACATGAAGGTCAGCCTGGGCAAGCCCGGCGACGACAGCTACACCGGCGTCATGATCGCGCAGGAGAAGAACCCCGCGATGGTCATGGACTCGGCAACCACCGGCAACCCCGGCGCGTACCGCACCCCGACCAAGTGGAACGTCCGCATGACCTACAGCGGCACCTTCATCCACTCGGCCCCGTGGTCGACCGGCTCGCAGGGCAGCGCCAACGTCAGCCACGGCTGCGTCAACGCCGCCCCCGACGACGCGCGCTGGTTCTACAACTTCACCCAGCGCGGCGACGTCATCGAGGTCACCGGCACCACCCGCAAGCTCCGCTTCGGCAACGGGCCCACGCCCTGGGCCAAGAGCTGGACCGACTGGCTCGCGGGCAGCGCCCTCGGCAAGCCCGTCACCGGCACCCCGCTCTCCTGACCTCCGCACCCGGGCGGCGCCGGACCCCCATCGACCAAAGTCGATCGGCGGTCGACCTGTGCCTACGGCGCGGTGGCCGACCGGCTCGGTAGCGTGGGCGCGTGCGAATCCGCCGGTCGCTGCGCGAATGGGGCCGCGACATCATGGTCGCGGCGCTCGCCGGCGCCCTCGGCCTGCTGATGCTGGAGGGCGCCGAGTCCAGCTACTCGGGCGGCGACTCGTCGGAGGTCATCTGGAACCTGGCGATCTGGCTGGTCAGCCTGGTGGTCCTGGTGCTCTTCCGGCGGCAGAAGCCCGTCCACGTCTCGCTGCTGATGTCGGTCCTGGCCTGGTTCGCCAGCACGCCCTGGGGCATGGCCGCGCTGAGCGCCTTCACCGTGGCCGTGCACCGCTCCTGGCGGATGAGCGTCATCGTCGGCGTCCCCAATGTCGCGATCATCGTCCTGGTCTTCACCTTCGGCCCGATCGAGGACGGCACCCGGCTCTCCTCGACGCTGGTCATGCTCCTGGGCTACGCGGTGTTCGTGGCGGCGGGAATGCTGGTCCGGTCGCGCCGCATGCTGATCGAGTCGCTCAAAGAGCGCGCCGTGGCGGCCGAGGAGGGCCAGCGCCTGCGCGTGGAGGAGGCACGGCTCCTGGAGCGCGAGCGCATCGCCCGCGAGATGCACGACGTCCTGGCCCACCGGATCTCGCTGCTGGCCGTGCACGCGGGCGCGCTGGAGTTCCACGGCGACGCCCCCGACGCCCAGCGCGAGGCCGCGGGAGTGATCCGCCGCAGCGCCCACCAGGCGATGGAGGACCTGCGCGAGGTGATCTGGGTGCTGCGCGACGACACCCAGGGCGACGACCACGAGCGGCCGCAGCCGACGCTCACCGACCTGCCCGCGCTGGTGGAGCAGTCGCGGCAGGCGGGCGCGCACGTCACGCTCGACGAGCGCGTCCCCGACCCGGCGACCGTCCCGGACGGCATCGGCCGCCACGCCTACCGGATCGTCCAGGAGGCACTCACCAACGCCCGCAAGCACGCGCCCGGCGCGCACGTCCGGATCACCGTCGACTTCCCCGGCTCGGCCGGGCTGGCGATCGAGGTCGTCAACTCGCTGCCGCCCGGTCCGGCCCTGGCGATCCCCGGCGCGGGCGCCGGGCTCGTCGGCCTGCGCGAGCGGGCCGAGCTCGTCGGCGGCACGCTCGAACACGGCGTCACGGGCGGCCTGTTCCGCCTGTACGCCTGGCTGCCCGTTCCCGTTGAGAAGGGTTCATGAACACCACCGTCCTTTACGTTGTAGATTTCTCCGACCGGCTCCGGCGGCGCCCGGCCGACCCCGTAGGGTGACCGGATGGACTCCCCCATCCGCGTGCTCATCGTGGACGACGACGCTCTGGTCAGGACGGGCCTCGGCATGATGCTGGCCGGCGCGGGAGACCTGGAGGTCGTGGCCGACGTCGCCGACGGCGCGGAGGTCGTGCCCGCGGTCAACGAGCACCGCCCCGACGTGGTGCTGATGGACATCCGGATGCCCCGGCTCGACGGGCTCGCGGCGACCGAGCGGCTGCGCGCCCGCCGCGACCCGCCCGAGATCATCATCCTCACCACGTTCGACACCGACGACCACATCCTGCGCGCCATGCGGGCGGGGGCCAGCGGGTTCCTGCTCAAGCACACACCGCCGCCGGAGATCGTCCAGGCGATCCGGCAGGTCGCGGCGGGCGAGCCGATGATGTCGCCCGCCGTGCTGCGCCGGATGATGACCTACGTGGCGGGCTCCGGCGTCGACCCCCGCCAGGACCGCGCCCGCACCCTGCTCGGCCGTCTCAGCGAGGGCGAGCGGGCGGTGGCGGCGCTGGTCGGCCAGGGCAAGACCAACAGCGAGATCGGCCGCGAGCTGTCGCTGAGCGTGGCGACGGTCAAGGCGTACGTGTCGCGGCTGCTGACCAAGCTGGAGCTCAACAACCGGGTCCAGATCGCGCTGCTGGTGCACGACGCGGGCGGGGCCGACCGGACCGCCTGACGCCGACTTCGGTCGCCGGGCCGTCGACCATCGGCCGACGCGTCCGGCCCGGCCCGGCGGGCAGCCTGGACGGCATGATCGAAGTCGAACGCCTGAGCAAGCGCTACCGGGAGACGACCGCCGTCCACGACGTGTCGTTCCGGTGCGAGCCCGGCACCGTCACCGGGTTCCTCGGCCCGAACGGAGCGGGCAAGACGGATACACGATTGTGACCCTTCTTTCTGGGGCCGACCTGCGCTGTTGTGGGGAGCCGGGTGCGGGCTTGGGTGGGGCGGCGGGCTGCTAGCCTCGCGCGGCTCCGGGCTGCCTCCTGGGCTGCCCGCATCAGGCCGGGGGCGGCCCGCCGGAGGGGTCCCCGCCCAAGCCTGTACCCGGCGTCCCTTCACCTGCCTGAGCGGGGCGGGGGTCTGGGTGAGTGTGCACGCTGTTCATTTTGCGGGGCGGTGGCTTAGTGCGCGGTGAGGGGCGCACATCTCTTATGGGTAGAGCCCTACGCCGGAGGCGGGTCGTTGTAAGGGGCGGGGGTCGGGGTTGGTTGGGAATCCCTAAAGCGGCACCTTGGGCGCCTGCTGGGGCGTAGAGCGGGCCTCGTGGTGCCGGGGTCGGCATGGTGCGCGCTTTGTCCGGGTATCTCGTGGTCGGCCGGTGACGGGTCGGAGATGTGGGGATGTGGTGGGTGTGGCGGTGTTCCGGATCGTGTTCAGTCGCCCGGTGGAGGTCGGCGGGCAGCTCGTGAGTGAAACGACGGTGGAGGCGGAGCGGCTGGAGGCGATCTCGGCCGCTGGTGAGGTGGTGATGACGGCGGCGGCGGATGTGATCGCGCGAATCGATCTGGGTCCGGCCGCTCGAACCGCGCAACTGCGGAGCCGGGCCGCCAATCATGGGCGGGCGTGGACGGATGAACAGCGTGCGGAGCTGGCGCGGCTGCATGGTGAGGGTTTGACGGTGCCGCAGTTGATGGAACGGCTAGAGCGGACGCGCGGCGGGATTCGTTCTGAGCTGATCCGGCAAGGTCTGCTGAAGCGTGAGGGCACTTCTCCCAAGTAGGCGGGTGGCCGTGTGCGCCTGCCGGAGAGCCGGGACGGGTGGAGGGGTGCGCGAGTGTGCGCCCGATTCCCTGGCCCGCTCGACTCCGCTGCGCCGAATGGCTGTGAGCGGCGGCGGCAAGGGCCGGGAGCGGGGCGTACGCGGGGTGAGCGCTGGGGTTGCTTCGGGGAGGCGCGGGGTCAGGTGGTCACGCTCGGAAGGGCGGCGGTCGGACGCACGGCGGCCGGTCGGCCGGGCGAGGACGGCGCCCTAGCGCCGCCCGCAGCAACGGCCAAGACCGGTCCGCCGTGCGGACCGGTCCGCCGCTTCCTGACGGTGCGGGGCCGCCTGGCCCCGCGCCGACCCGTAGTAGCCGCAGCGTGAGCACCTTGCGTACGCCGCGCGGGGTGGCCCGCGCCGCCGCCGCGAGCGAAGCGATGCGGCGCGGCGGGGGGAGAGGGGGCCAGGGGGGAGGGGGGCGAGAGCCCCCCTCCCCCCGGACTGGGCGAAGCGGCGGGAGGCGCACACGGCACCGGTTAGCGGGTGCTGGCGTGTGGGTGCGGGGTGTGTGTGGTGGGTGTGATGGGAGGCGCGCGCCCGCTTGCGGGCGCAAGCCGTGGGTGGGTGGGTGCTTGACCTGGTAGGGAAAAGTCTCACACAAGAGAAGCCCCCAGGCGCCACAGCACTCGGGGGCTTCGTGTGCGCGGCTCACGCTAGGTCGTGGTCGCCGTCTTTGATGCGGCGTGCCAGCGTGCGCCAGTTGGCGCGGGTCACGGCCAACTTCGGGCCTTGTGGGTCCTTCGAGTCGCGCACCCCGATGTTTCCGGCGAGGTTCGCAACCTCAACACAACTGGTGTTGTCCGAGGTGCCGCTACGACTCGCCTTGCGCCACTCGATCATTGGTAGCTCTCCATGGTCCTTTGAATCAGGGTCCGCGATGGGCCTACAGGCGTGGCCACCTCGCACACGCGGTCATACCGTACTGCGAAGTTCTGGACGGTATGGGGGTCCCGAACAAGCCCGCCCATCTCGGGAGCTTCCGCGTATGCGACGTCTCTATCATCCACCGTCAGGAGTTGGAATGAGCCGTCCAGCCCGACGTTCACCCCGGCATCCTTCTCCAAGATTCGCAGGCTGACATGCGGGTACTCGCTCATGGCGAGTAGGTGAGCTAGTTGGCCGCGCATGATCCCGGCGTCGCCAACAGGTTGCAGCAAGGCCACCCAGTTCAGGATGGCGAACACCCGTGGGGGTTTTGGACGCTCAAAGACGGCCGTCTGTCGGGCCATTCGCTTCTCTAGTGCGGTGTCGATGTCTTCGACGAGACCCGCTGTGAGCGCGCTTCGAGCGTAGTCGGGGGTTTGGAAGACTCCAGGAACAAGCGCTACCTCCCAGATTCTCAACCGTGTTGCACGTCCCTCGTACTCCGTGAGCCCCGCGAACCAGTCGTCATCATTGGCGGCGCTGGCGAACCGGACAAGCCGAGCGAACAGCCCATCCGTGTCCCACTCGCGGTCAAGGATCTTGCCGTGCCTCTCGGTAAGGCGCATGGTTCCAGACTCGTACCTCGAAACAGTCGAACGGTCACACCCGAGCAGCGCCCCGAGACGTGACCCGGAGAGTTGATGCAAGTCGCGCTGTCTGCGCAGCTCAACGGCTATTGCGTCCCACAAAGAGTGGTCAGGGTCTAGTGACTCCCGGGCGCTCATCCATCACCCTCCGGTGTTGCAAGTGCTTCATGAACCTTCCGAAGGTAACCCGGGGGAGAGATTCTTGTGTGGCGAAACGTGATGCCCGACACAGAGTCAGGAGCCAGGACATGCCGCCGACCGTGACCCCGAACCCTGATCCGCTGGAAGCGCTCCGCCTGGAGTTCCCGGGACATCGCGTGTGGCGGTCCATGCGCGGCAAGGCTCTGGGCGAGTGGTGCGCGACGCTGCACGACCCGAGCGCGGGGGTTGATCCGACGCTTATGGAGCCGACAGCGGATGGGCTCCGCGAGCGGCTCCTGGCGGAGCGGGAGCGGGCCGCCGAGCGCGTGTAGGCGGATGCGGCTTCGGCGGATGTACGCATCCGCCGTTCCCGGGGTCGGGCATAGCGGCCCCGGAGGGTGGGAGGGCGGCGTGTCCGGCCGGTAGCGGCCCCGCGCCGGGACCGTCCGGGCACGCCGCTCCCACTCCCCCGACCACGACCAGAGACCCGAGAGAGGACGAGTCTTTCCATGGCCATGAGCGAACGGCACAACCCGGACGCACCGCCGCCTGTCGGCGGGGCCGCCGTCGTCCGGCTGGAGAACCTGGAGACGGCCCTACGGGGTCACGGGTATCACCCCCGGCTTTTGCCGGGCGATCACACGAACTTCTACATCGCGGTGGACGAGATCTCGTGCGCCCGCACGGAAGATCCGTTTCGCGTGTTCTGTCGCACCCGCTCTCTGGCGGGCGACGAACTGTGGTTCTACGACAACGACGGCCACGCCTTCGCACCGGCCTACGACATCACCAAGGCGCTGATGTTCATCATGAGTCGCGTCCCGCCGCCGGAGATTCCCATGCTCCTTCACGGACACATCGTCATTGGGGAGCGCGACGCATGAGCTTCGATTCACGGTTCGTCCACGCCGTACCCACGGCAGACACTCCGACGCTGTTTGAGTGCCGTGGTTTTCTGCGGGCGCTTCAGTTGGCGGTGCGGGAGACACGGACGCTTTACGCGTATGAGGCCGATCGCAAGGGTCGGCGGGTCCTGGTCGTCAAGCCGCTCGGTGTGGTGCGGCCGTGGGCACACATTGGTGTGCGAAACGATGACGACGACACGTTCGGGTACACGTGGGAGGACCGCTGCGACCTCCCGGGGGTTCCGGCGGACGGTTCGATCATCGGCCCCGTGAGCGACGTGGAGGCCGTCGCCGCCGTGATCCTCCGCGTGTTCGAGGAGCGCCCATGACGCTCGTGGACCGCGTGTTCCTCGTCCTGGGGGTGCTCTTTCTCGGCGTCCTCACCGGGTGTGAACTCTTCTTTCTCCGGCGGGCTCGGCGCGCGGAGCGTGACGCCGAGGTGCGCAATGCCGAGGTGCGCAAGGCCGTGGAGCACTACGCCGAGGAGCGCGATGCGGAGGAGCGCCCGTGACCCCCGCGACACTCATCGAACTGTTCGTGGTGACGACCGTCTCCGTAGTCGTCTCGTCCGGTGTGGGGTTCCTGTTCGGTCTGGCGGTGCGGCCGTGATCACCGAGGGGCTCACGCTCGGGGAACTGGAGGAGCTTCGGCGGAACCTTTACGAGGAATGGCAATTCACACACCTTCTGTGGCGGGACACCCTGGCAAAGGCCGACTTCAGCGAGATTAAGGATGAGGCATTCGAGCGGTTCCGGGAGGCCCGGCGTGTGGGAGACGCACTCGCGCATGTCGAGTTGAATCTGGAGTTCGCCCGCCTGGTCGCCGAATACCCGGAGGGGTCCTCATGAGCCCGGAGGCGACTAGTCACGCTTGGGGCAACGCGGGTGAGCGTAAGGCCCGCGCGGTCGCGGCCTTCATGGCAGAGGCAATCCTTTCCCTAGTCAAAGAGACGATGCGGCGTCAGGGGTTCGAACCCGAGATCTCTGATGCTGTGGTGGACGGTACCCGGGCGTTGTGGCGTGAGGAGTGCGACGTTCCGGCCGTAGCGTGCGAAGTGAAGTGCATCCAGAGAAAATGAGTGGTGTGAGGACCAGCAGCCCATATCCCTACTCGACCGGCGAGGTGGCGCGGCTGTTTGGGGTGTCAGCGAGAACTGTGTGGCGGTGGACCCAGGAGGGAAAGCTGGGCACGATTAAGACGCCCGGCGGACAACTGCGGTACAGGTCCGAAGATGTCGATGCGTTGCTGGCAATGGAGACGCCCTCCGATCTCGTCTCCACGTCGCCCCGGGTAGCGCTTGAAAGGGTGATCGGGCAGCATTTCAACGGTGATGGAATGGCGGCCATGTTGGCGGTGGCTGATATGTGCGATATCGCCGTGTCGCCATCAGTCGACACAAGAAAGGAACAACACGTGACCGATCACCCTCCGCACCGCAAACACATAGGGGAGTTGGCTCTCGCTCACGGAATCGATGATGGGACGTGGATTGGCGTACGGCCTGCCGTAGAGCTGACCGGCCTGTCATCTGCCCAAATAAAAAATTGGGAGCAGCACGGCGTCATTAGCTGCTTGCAGGAGCAGCAGAAAGGAAATCGCAAGTATCTGCGTGAGGAACTCGCGCTCGTGGCAGAACTGCGGGATCGTCAGGAAGGGTGCCGCCCTAAGCTCAACCAGGTGAAGCACCTGATAACAAAAGCACGCGGAGGCCAAGCCGAGGTGCAATCACACGCGCCATAGCCCACCACCGAATCAGTCTCGGAACCCTCTTCGAGACCGCCGGGCGAGGCTGGTCCCCTACGCGCCTCGCCCGGCTTCGGGGAAAAATAAAGCTCCTACCGTCCATGTCCCATTCGGAAAGTGAGAAAATATGCCTACGCGGGCATTGGCCTTTGATTTTGGCCGCACTATCTCCGGCCCCAGAGTGGATCACATCCTCGGCCAAAAACCAGTTGACCCGGATGCGGCGCGTGCGTTGCATGAACTGGCCAGACTCGACATGCGCCTGGTCCTGGCCAGCAACACGTTGCCCGGGGAATCTCGTTGGCCCGCGCTTCAAGCTGCGGGCGTGGAGGAGCTTTTCACAGTGGCGTTGCTCTCCCACGCGTTGGGCGCGGCCAAGCCTGAGGACATTTTCTATGAACTGGTCATCACGGCAGCGCAGTGTGAGCCATCCGAAATTCTTTTCGTGGGCGACAACATTTCTCACGACGTTATCGCGCCCCTATCGCACGGTATGCGGGCCGCCCTGGTCCGTCCTCGTGGCCTTAAACCCACAGAGACCCTCCCCACAGGCGTCCCCTGCATTCGCCACGTCAAGGAACTTCCCTCGCTGCTGGAGCGGTCATGATTGCCGGAGCCACCGACGCCGTTTGGGGCCCAGACGAGTTTCCCCGCAATGACTGTCAAAGTCTGCTGGTCGTCTCGTGGAACCTAAATCACGGGGGTCGTGACGGCGAGCTGCGCCATGACTACACGCGACTGTGGAAACAGGTCGACGCACTCAGCGAATTCGACGCCGACCTAGTCGCGTTG
The DNA here is from genome assembly GCF_050946795.1 of Spirillospora sp. CA-294931. Taxonomy (GTDB): domain Bacteria; phylum Actinomycetota; class Actinomycetes; order Streptosporangiales; family Streptosporangiaceae; genus Spirillospora. The sequence goes on along the minus strand of NZ_CP192006.1, from coordinate 4,301,485 downwards.
CAGGAAGCCAAATGGGGGTCGCACTCCAACCGGGTACTTCACGAGGTCTCTCACCGGCTGGGCATGACTGTCCGGTTCCTCATCCCCTCCCGCAACCACGGTTCTCACTTGGCCATGTTCGTTCGGGAACGGCCCGGCCTGCGGGTCGTGCAAGAACGCCATGCCCAGGTGCCCTACTGGCACGCCCAAGGACACTTGGAGTTGGCCATCGGCAAAGGCACTCTGCGCTTCCTCAATATCCACTGCGCCCCGTCCTCATCAACCCTGCGTTTGATCGAGGCCGAGAGCATTGAACTCCTGAAGGACCAGCCCGTTATCGCTGCGGGGGATTTCAACGCCGTCCCGGCCAACGAGCACAGCGAACTCAACGGCGATCTAATCCACCCCAAACTCGACCAGCGGCCCGCCCAAGCTCTTCAGGCGGCTGGATTCGTCGATGTCGCCGCCCACCTCGGCGTTACCACCCCGACCGTGTGCGACTTCCTCCCTCGCAGGTTCGCCTATCGCGGTGATCGGGTCCTGACAACGCTGCCACCCCACACCTACGACTCCGCCACGGTCGAGGAGTTCGACCCGCTGGTGTCAGATCACGCCATGATCACAGCCAGCTTTCACATACACCCCAGCGATCTGGTCAAGGCTTCCGACACTCCCCGAGAGTAAGAGCCAGCAACCCCCGGCGCTTCCGGTCCTTCTTGAGGCGCCCCCGACGTCCCCGCGTGAGCGCGGGGCGACCAGTCACACCCCAATCCCTAGGAGGATCACGTGACTGTGACCGAGGAGAGGACGGCTCCGGCCGTCGACCCGCGCGAGTTGATCTCGCCCGACCTGTTCGCCCAACTCGCCCGCCGTGTCTCGGTAGAGCATGGCGTCTCGCAGGACCAAGCCGAGAAGATCATGGTTCAGGCGCTCGCGTTCCTGTGGGCGTGCGCTCAACACCCCTCGCTGCATCTGGCCCCACCGTTCGACGTCGACTGGGGATGGCACATGTTCATCCTCCACACCAAGGCGTACGCGGCGTTCTGTGACCGCGTCGTGGGCCGGTTCATCCATCACGAACCCGCCGACGGCCAGGAGGACGGCGGCGAAGCGATTCAGCGGACGGCCGCGATCATGCGTGACGCTGGCCTGCCGGTCGATGAGGAGATGTGGAGTCCCCGGGGCACGGGGTGCACCAACACGTGTCACAACGACTGCAACGGCGCCTAGCACCGACTGACGGACGCGGGCCCTCATCCTCCGGGATGGGGGCCCGCTCCCGTGGGAGACTTGAGCCATGACCCAGACGTTCGACTACGCGGCCGTTGTCGACCAAGAGCCGACCCATTGGCAGACGTCCCGGCTCCATTGGCATTGCTACCTGTGGACGGGCACGGGCGCGGAGTGGGCGGACGACGCAGCCCGGAAAGACCCATCGAGCGCGCTTCCGCCAACGGCCGTCCGGGCCTGGTTGCAAAAGCCCGCGAAGCTGCTTAAACAAGTGGCCGGTACCCCTGATGAGGCGCAGGAGTGGCTTCGCGAGCAAGCAACCCCACTGGTTGAGAGGGAGCTCTACCCACAAGAGATCGACTGGGAGTGGCGATACCGTCACTCTCTTTACGATCTGCGCTCCGGAAACGATCTCGTCTGGGGAATCTGGACCAAGGGGCCCTCGATATCCGCACTCGCGGTCATCGGGACGTCGGAGCGGTGTCACCAGGTCTAGGCGTCGCACACTCGGGCGCGTCTCGCGCACATGAGGAAGCTCCCGGAGGTGCCTACAGCCCTCCGGGGTTTCGCGTGTGGGCGGGAGGAACTGGCCGGTGGGTGAAGGGGCCGCGGCTTCCCTGCGCGCAGTGGTGGGGTGGGGCCTGTCCGATGGCGGAGCCACCCCGGAGGGGCGACCGCGAGGGAGTCAGCCGGCGCCACCCCTCGCGCCATTTCCAGGTCCAGTGTCGCAATGGTAGAAGCCGCTGCCCCGGCGCATCGCGACCGGGCGGGGTCAGGTGGTGGGGTGGTTGTCAGCCTGGATGCGGGTGGAGTCGGCAGGCCACACGCTGATGGTGTGGTCAAGGGGGGCGCCGGTGATGGCGTGGAGTGTGGTGGCGCGGACGATCACGATGGCTCCGGGCGGTAGTTGGAGGCTGGGGCCCTCGTAGCTGTCGGCGTGGCGGGCGTGGATCTCGCTGCTGGCGGTGGCGGGGGCTTGGTGGAGATGGGTGGCCAGGGCGGCGGTCCATGCCTCGGTGATGACCTCGGGCCGGGCCAAGGGATTGTCTTGGCTCACGCCCGGGGTGAAGCTGGCGCGCAGCTCGACGGGGACGCGTCCGGCGGCGTCGGTTATCACTCGTCGCCGCACGGCAACGGGTTCGCCGCTGGTGCGGCGTAGGGCCTGGGCGATCTGAGGCGGCAGGGGCTCAACGCTGGTCCAAACCTGCTGGACGGCGGTGAACGCGGGAGGGATGCCACCCCCTAGGGGGACGGTGTGCACGGGGCGCGGGGGCGCTGCCGGGGCCGGGGCCGGGCTGGCGGGCATGGGGGGCGTCGGGGCGGCGGGGTTGGTCATGACCGGACCGTGGGGGCCGGTGCTGTAGACGGCGGCCATGTCGGTGGCGGGCTGGTCGGTCTGGGGTAGGTCGCTGTCGCGGCGGGTGTCGGCGATGTCGGCGATGTCGTCAACGACCGTGGGGCCGTTGGTGGCGGTGTAGCCGCGTGTGCCGTTGTTGACGGCCCATCCCTGTTCGGCCAGGTCTCCCAGGACGCGTTTGCTGGTGGCGGCGGAGACGCCCCAATGCTCCTCAATTTGCCTGCGCGATGGCAGTAGTGATCCGGGCGGGTAGGTGCCCGCGCGGATGTCTCTGATGAGGTGCTCGCGGATGGTGCGGTACAGGGCGGGTGTTCCGCCAGTGGACGCGTCCCCGGACCGGCGCTTCTGGCCCAATGTGGCCACCTCCCAAGCTTGCTCACTGCCCGTAGCTGCGGATTTACCCGCTCACCCCACACCCTAGCGTGCCAAGTCGGCATACATCTGTTTACCAGATGAGCCAGGTTGGCACATACTCCACACGAGATGCCAAGTCGGCACATACCAAGTGTGGAGGTGGGCGGATGGAACTCCGCGTGGACATGATCGGGCTGCGGTTCCTGGTGGCGGAGCAGCCGAAGCAGCGCAAGGACTTCGACTCGGGGAACTTGCGGACGAGCGAGGACGGCCGTCCTCTGATGCAGGTGCAGCTACTGGTGATGGACGGTGAGCGGGCCGCCCCGATCAAGGTTGGGGTGGTGGGTGATCCGGGCTTGGGTCAGGGCGTGTTCGTTCACCCGGTGAACCTGGTGCTGAACGTGATGGACCGCAAGGGCGACACGATCATGTGGTGGACCGCTGACGGGCTGCCGGTCGCCTCGGCTGTCGGGGCGCCTGCCCTGGATGGTGCCAAGTCGGCACAGCAGAAGGGGCCGGGTAAGTGATGGCCCGGCGGTGGTTCGGGTCGGGGCTTGAGTTTCCGGCGGAAACGATGGTGTCGGTGGGCGCGGTGGATGCCACCGATCACGGGGTGTGCCCGTATGTGGTGGTGCTGGGCACGACGGGTCCGGCTCGGGTGATCTACGCGATCTCCGAGCCGAAGGGGCCGACGTGGACGATGCAGTTCGGGATCTCTGAGCGTCGGCGGCGCCGGGCGCTGCTGGCGGCGCTGGTGTGCGGCGCGGCTTTGGGGTCTGAGGGGCGGGGCCGCTTGGCGCGGTTGGAGGCCGTGGGTTCTCCGGCGTGGATGTCGGTGTCTGTCGGGCACGGCGCGGTGTGGGTGCCGCTGGGCCCGGACCGCACGCTGAACGGTGTCGCGATCTTGGATCTGTTCGCGGGGCTGGTTCCGGCGCGGGTGTGGGAGACGCTGGCGGAGCGGCGGGAGGCGGCATGGCTGGAGTGGGCGCACCGGCCTAGGGGTGATGTGCGTGTCCTGGACGTGGAGGACACCCGTCCCGACTCCAGGGCCCGGGAGGCGGCCGGGCGGCAGGATGTGGAGGCCACGCGGCGGGAGCCGGTGGATCAAGGGCCGTGGGACCGGCGGGTGGCGGGGGCGCCTAGGGCGGCTGACGGGTGGCCGGGGATTCGGCATGGGGGCGGCTACAGCGGGGGCGGGAACGGGTACAGCGGGCCGGGGCGGCCACGGTGAGGCGGCGGTCCTATTCGGCGACGCACGCGCCGGGGACGGTGGGCCTCCCGCCGATGATCCAGCGCCCGGAACTGCCGGTCCGGGCGCGGCTGACGCTCAAGGCGGCGCTGCTGTTGTGGGTGGTGCGGCCTAGCTGGTTGTGGCGGCGTGAGGCGGCCGGGTTGGTGGTGCTGGCGGGGCTGGCTGCGGCGGGCTGGCTGGCGTCGGGGCCGGTGGGTGCGGTGGCGGCGCCGGGCGGGCTGGTGCTGGTGGTGTCGGGGGTGCCGTGGTCGCGCGGCTGGGTGGCGGTGCGGTGGCGGCGTGCTCGGCTGCGGCGCAAGTGGGACAGGGCGATGCGTTTCGCGGACTTGGCGACGCTCAATGACCGGATTCCTCGGATCAAACGGGAGCGGGTGGTTCCGGCGGGTGTGCGGCTGCTGGTGCGGGTGCCGCGTGGCGCGACGGTGTGGGATCTGGCGGAGGAGCGGGAGCGGGTGGCGGCGGTGCTGCGGGTGCGTGAGGTTCGGGTGGCTCGTGATCTGGATGCGGCGGACCTGGCGCACGTGGACATCGTGCGTGGTGATCCGTTCGCCGATCCCGATGACCCTGAGGTGTCGAAGCCGATTCCGTGGCCGTGGGCGTCGGGTGATGGTCAGCGCAGCCTGAATGATCCGGTGCCGCTGGGGGTGGACGACATGGGCTCGGTGGTGTCGGTGCGGCTGCCCGGTAAGAACATGCTGTTGGGCGGGGAGCCGGAGGCGGGCAAGAGCGTCGCTTTGTCGCTGCTGCTGGCGGCGGCTGCTTTGGACCCTCATTCGCAGATCTGGGGGTTTGACGGCAAGCGCGTCGAACTCGCGCTGTGGCGGCCGGTGATGACCCGGGTCGCGTACAACTCGATCGATGCGGCGATTGCGCAGATGGAAGACCTGATCAAAGAGATGGATCGCCGCTACCTGATGTTGGAGGAGGCGGGGCGGCGGGTGCTGCTGGCTGAAGACGCACCGGTGATCCTGGTCCCGATCGACGAATTGAGGTTCTACACCGCGCATACCGACCGGGCGGCGGCGCGGCACTTCAACGCCCTGGGGGCGGACCTGACGGCACGGGGCCGGGCCGCTCGGATAGTGCAAGCGGCGGCGACGCAGAAACCGGCGGCGGATGTGGTGCCCAGCGGTTGGCGCGACCTGATGGCTCTGCGGTGGGCGATGCGGTGTAACACCGGTGACGCGAGCGACACGATTCTCGGCGCGGGGATGGCGTCGCTGGGGTACTCGGCGGCCGACATAGACCGGCGTACGCGGGGCGTGGGCTGGCTGCACGCGGAGGGCACCGTCCCCCGCCGGGTGAAGTCGTTCTATCTAGACGATCACGACATTCGTTCGATCGTGGCGCGTGGTGTGGCGCTGCGGCGGCTGGCGGCCGGTGACGGCTGGGTCTGACCGGCCCCCTCTCTTCCCTCTTCTCTCTTCTCTGACCTTGGGCCTCGCGCGGCGGGGTCGGCGGGAGCGTGCCCGCCGCGCGGGGCCCTTCCCTGCTCGAAAGGAGTACGTGCGGTGGCGATGGTGCCGAATCAACAAGCGGTGGAGCGGGTGTGTCCGTGCACGGACGCGGCGCCGGGGAGGGCGTTCCCGGTGCAGCGCCGCAATCCGTCCGGTGAGGACCGGTTCACGCGGGCCTTGGTGACGGACGTGGCCGATGTGCTGACGGCGCACGGCTTCCCGGTGATCGAGGGCGACGGGCCGGACTATTACGCGCTGATGTGGTGTCTGTGGCGTTACGCCTACGGGGACACGGTGCGTGGTCGGCACGGCAAGGGCCCGGGTGCGGGAACCGGCGCGGGTGAGGGCCCGGTGTCGGGGGCCGATGGCGCTGATGGTCATGAGTAGCCGGCGGAATGACCGCAGGTCACCCCGTAGGGGCGGCGGAGCCGTTGTGCCGTCTACGGTCCCCGCACGGGTGCGGGCGGCTGGGTTGGCGGCGGTGGGGCCGGTGCTGGCGGGGATGGCGGCCCGGGTGGCTGATGACTCCGCGTGGCGGGAGTGGCAACGGCAGGTTGAGCACACGGGGCATTGTGTGCGGCCGGTGCGGGTCCGTGGGGGCGCTGCGGCGGTGGACACCGGTACCGGTGAGGTGCTGGCGGAGTACTCCACGGCGGGGCGGCCCGATGGGGCGCTGCTGCTGGCGTGCAAGGACCGCCGTTCGGCGGTGTGCCCGGCGTGCGCGGAGACCTACCGGCGCGACACCTGGCATGTGATCGCGGCTGGGCTGCGGGGGCGGACGGCGGCGGTTCCGGGCGGGGTGGACGCGGTACCGGCGAGCGTGGCGGGGCATCCGGTGGTGCTGGCCACGTTCACGGCCCCCTCGTTCGGGGCGGTGCATCGGGCGGGTGATGCGGCGTGCCGGGCCCGGTCGGGTCGGCCGATGTGTCCGCACAAGGTGTCGCTGACCTGCGATGCGCGTCATGGCGGCGGTGACGCTCGGGTCGGTACGCCGCTGTGCTGGGACTGCTACGACTACGCGGGGCATGTGCTGTGGCACGCGGCGGTGCCGGAGGTGTGGCGCCGCACGGTGATCTACCTTTACCGGGCGCTGGCGCGGGTGGCCACGGAGCGGACCGGGACGCGGGTGACGGTGCGGGCGGTGCGCGGCCACGTCCGGGTGTCCTACGTCAAGGTGGCGGAGTTCCAGAAGCGGGCGGCGGTGCACCTGCACGCCGTTCTCAGGCTTGACGGTGTTGACGCGGACGCTCCGGAGCGGGTGACGGCCCCTCCGGCCTGGGCGGATGTGTCCGCCTTGGAGGCGGCGATCCGGGACGCGGCGGCGCGGGTGGCGGTGCGGCTGCCTGAGGTCGGCGGCCGGACGCGCAAAGCGCGGTGGGGCGCGCAGCTCGACGTGGCACCGATCATCGATCCGGAGCGGGCGGCGGCGTACCTGGCCAAGTACGCGACCAAGACCGCCGGTGACGTCCTGGCGGGCCTGCCCGCGCGGCGGTTCGGGCGCAGCGAGGCTGACCGCATCCGGCGGCGGGTGGCCAACCCCCACGTGATGCTGCTGGTCGCGATGTGTTTCCGGCTGTCGCGGCTGCCGGACTGCGCGGGGTTCGCCCTGGACCTGCATCCTCACACGCTGGGGTTTCGGGGCCACTTCGCGACCAAGAGCCGCCGGTACTCGGTGACTCTCGGGGTCTTGCGCGGGGTGCGGCGGTCCTGGCGCGCTCGCTCGCGTCCGGGCGGCGATGTGTGGGCGCGGGCGGGTGACGTGGCCGATGACGGCACGGTGATCGTGCGCGAATGGCGGTACCTGGGGACGGGTTGGGCTCGTCCGGGTGATGCGAATTTGGCGGCGGGTCTGGCGCTGGATCATGCGGCGGCGCGGGCGGCGTTCGACCTGGCGATGGTGGCGCGGGCGGGTGAGGCGCCATGACCAGCCTGATCTCCATGGCGCTGTCGCTGTGGCTGTTGTGGTTCTTGATCAGGTTGCCGTTCCTGACCCAAAGGCGGCGACGGGTTCGGGTGCGGTTCCGGGTGCCGCTGCGGCACCAGTACCCGCGCGCCTCACGAGCGGCGACGGTGTTCGTGCTGTTCGTGGTGACACCGGTCGTGGCGGTGGCCTCTAGCTGCGGCTGGTGGGGACTGTGACCGGCGGCGGCCCGGACCGGAGCAGGAGCGTTGTTCGCGGGCTGGCGGACGTGCGGTTCGCGCGGATGATCACGCCTCGGTTGATCGGCTGGGTGTACGTGGCGGGGCTGGGGTTGGTGGCGCTGGGCTCGCTGGCGGGGCTGCTGCTGGTGCTGGGGGTGGCTGCCTGGCTGGGCGCCGGGTGGCTCGTCTTCGCGCCGGTGGTGATCGCGGCCGGGGTCGCCGGGCTGCTGCTGACCCGCGTCGCGTGTGAGTGGGTGCTGATGGCCTTCACGCGCGGCCGTGCGGTCGGCTACCGGGCACACAACGGCGGGCCGTCCGGCCCACAACAGGAAGGGAACCGGGATGAATGAGACCAGGGCGAGCGAGACCAGGCGGCGTATGCGGCTGGCGCTGCGGGCGGTGGTGGTGCTGGCGGGCGTGGCAGCGCTGGGAGCGGCGCTGCTCCCGGCGGTGTGGCCATCGGCAGGGAACCGGGAGGCGCGTCCGGGTGCGCACTCGGGCGGGATCACCAGCAGCTTGGACGCGCCCACGGCGGCGGGCCCCACGCGGGCGCCGGTCCGGCATGTCACCCATGCCGAACTGTCGCGCGCTCTCAAGGCATCGCGGCCGAAGGGGTACAAGGTGATCAAGGCGTCCCGGTTCCTGCTGGGGTTCCTGGAAACGCCGGGGGCGGCGTCGTGTCACAGACAGGGGGCTCGGATTCCCGGCTCTGTGATCGAGGTGGCGGGGTCGCGCTATCACCGGGGAGCGGGGGCGCGTGACGGGTACGTGATCCAGGGGGTGGCCTACCCTTCGGCTGGGCATGCGCGGCGGGCCGCGATTCGGCTCCGGGATCTGGCTCGTCAGTGCCCGAGGTTCAAGCGGTTTCGGGAGATCATCCCGCTGACCGGTCGCAGACGCGGTGTGGCGGCCCACACCAATACCTGGCGTGTCCTCGGGGAAGCGAGCGATGCGCAGAGCATGAGCGTCCGGGTACGGGAGGAGATCCGCTACACCCGCAGCCGGTGGCCTCTGAACTCCACTGACCGCCTGATCGACTACAGCCAACGCGGAAACTTGCTGGTGGTTCAGTTGATCCACACCTTCCGCAAGGACTCGGGCACCCCCCGGGCGGCAACGGCCTTCGCGGCGGCCAGCCTTGACCGCCTGCTGACGCGGATCGGCGCGGGGCCGTGCCGCTGGACCAGCGGATACACGCAGTGCGGGACCAGAGCGTGAGGTCGGCTCCTGCCCGGAGGGCCTGAGCCTGCGCCATGGCGCTCCAGGTGCTCCGGGCAGGGTCGCTCAGAAGGGACGCGTGCCGCTTGCGGCGCCGAATAAGGGGCGGCTGGGTGGGGGTTTGTGGGACGGATGCGGCAACGACCTAAAGGTGATCATGATCGGGTGAGGTGATGGCGCGGGACGGGGAGACGGCGAGCGAAGGTGAGAACACGGACGCAACAACGGCGGGGCCTGGTGGCCTGAGCGAAGCGGCGCGCGAATGGGTGCGGCGCACCGTAGCGGAGATGGAACCGCTGAGCCAGGACGAGCGGGAGTACCTGGCCTGGATGTTCCATCGACAGGACTAACGCCAACAACGATCGTCCCGCCTCTGGCCATGTGCCCGGGGCGGGACGATCGTCGTTGTGCAGCTAGGCGGCTTGCTGCTGGCTCTGCTGGTCGGTGGGGGTCGGGGTGGGGCGCTCTCGCCTGGTGATCGACACGCGTTCGTGGATCTGCGGGCGCCTGCCCCGACCGACCGGGAGAATCTCCACCACCAGGAGACGGCGGGTGATCTCCTTCTGCTCCTCCAATGAGAGTGTCTCCCATGCGGCGGCGATGTCCTCGGCGCCTACCAGGGTGGCGGCGGGGTCCTCCTCCTGGGCGACTGCCTCCAACCGCTCTAGGGCCTTGTCCAGCTTGGCGCGGCGCCTGGCGGTCTGCTCAAGCATCTGCGCACGCGTGATGCGGTCCTCTTCGTGATCGGACGCGATCTCAATCAGGCGGGTTCGGTGCCTGACCACCTCGGCGCGCAGAGCCGCAACGTCCTCCACTGCGGTCTTGGTCCCGATGATCTCGGCGGGATCGGAGGTCTTGATCAGCTCGAAGAGAGTGGCTTTGACAAGGTCGTCCAGCTCCACCATGGGACACCGGACATGCCCCGGACTGGCCTCCTCCGATCGGCACCGGTAGGTGTCGACCTCGACGAACGTCACGGCCTTGGTACGGCGGTTGGTGCGCTTGCGCTTGACCCGCTGCACGCGCATCTTGTCTCCGCACGGACACCCATAGATCCCCGTGCCGAACCACTTGGGCGCGGTCCCCACATGGTTGGTACGCCGTGATGGGTCGGTCAGCTTGGCCACCAGCGCCCAATACCGATCGGGCGCGATGATGGGCTCCCCCGGCAAGCGCCCCACCACATCGTCCGGCGTGTAGACGTAACGCCCCCGCTCTCCTGAGCGGTGCACCAGCAATCCGGCGTTGCAGGGGCGCAACAACATGTCACGCATACTCCCCGAAGTCCACGGCTCCCCGTTGGCCCTGCGGTAGCCCTCGGCGTTGATGTCCCGCGTCACTGCGGCGACCTTCACGCCTGCCTCCTCCACGCCGGGGATGGCGTTCCCGACCCTGAGGGCAATGTCGAACGCGCGGCGAATGCACTTGGCCTCCGGCTCCCGCACGCTCCCGTCCAGCTCGAACCCGAACCGGCGCGGCCCTCCGCCTAGCCTGCCCTCCTCTGCCTGCTCCCGACGGGCGTTGCTGACTCGTCGGGAGGTGTCCCGGCTCGACTGGTTGGCGATGGCGCACATGACCCGCGCCATGGTGATATCCGCATCACAAGCAAGGCGCAGACTCCCCGTGACCGAATCACACACGATGCGGGGCCGGGACTGCTCCACCACATCGATCAGGTCCTCCAGGTCGCGGGGGTCCCGCACAACCCGGTCAAGATGGACGGCCAGGAACCGGGTAAAGCTCCGTCGCTCCAGAATCCGCAATCCCTTGCGGAACTGCGGGCGGATGGTCCTCAACTGCCGTTCCCCGTTGGGAAGGGTGATCTTCCGGCGCTTGAACGCGCTGGTGTCGTTCTCGACCAAGATCAGCCCAATACGCGCGCTCGTCAGTGCGCCGTAGTCGCAAGTGTTGGCGACTTGCCGCGCCACACCTCCCACCTCGTCCTCCTCGGCGTCGCTGATACGGACCAGCGCAACCGTGTCCACATCCGCCCCTGAACCGGCGGTCGCCTGCCACTCATCACCCTTCGCGTTCCACCGTCCTGGTACTCCGTTGATCTCCATCTCCCCGGCGCTGGCCATCGCCTCGCGAACCTGCGCACTGGTGATCGTTCCCGCTCCGCCCATCCCCGCCGCCTCCCTCGTTTGTCCTGCTCTACCTGCAATTATCCCCAAAAGAAGGGTCGGATTAACGGGGCGGGCAAGAGCACCACGATGCGGATGATCTGCGGGCTGACCCCGCCGAGCTCCGGATCGGCGACGGTGAAGGGCGCGCCCTACGGCCGCATCGCCAACCCCGGCCGCCATGTCGGGGTGCTGCTGGACGCCGGGGCCCAGCACGGCGGCCGGACGGGACGCGAGACGCTCGCGCTCACCGCGCACCTGGTCGGCGTCGACCGGGCCCGCGCCGAGGAGATGCTCGGGCTGGTCGGCCTGACCGGCAAGGCGGGCCGCCGCCGGGTCGGCGGGTACTCGCTGGGCATGCGCCAGCGGCTGGGCATCGCCCAGGCGCTGGTCGGCGACCCCAGCGTGCTGATCCTGGACGAGCCCGCCAACGGCCTGGACCCCGAGGGCATCTTCTGGATGCGGGGCCTGCTGCGCGACTTCGCCGACCGGGGCGGCACGGTGCTGCTCTCCTCGCACCTGCTGCGCGAGGTGGAGGCGGTCGCCGACCGCTTCGTGGTCATCGCGGGCGGGCGGGTCGCCGCCCAGGGCACCAAGGAGGAGCTGCTGACCTCCCCCGGCGGGACGGTCGCGCGCGGCCTGGACCCCGACGCCCTGGGCGCCGCGCTCGCCGCCGCCGGGCTGACCGCGCGGCGGGGCGCCGACGGCGCCTTCGCCGTCGACGCGACCGCCGAGGCCGTCGGGCGGGCCGCCGCCGCGACCGGCGCCGTCCTGCTGGAGCTTCGCCAGGCCAGCGGGGGCGGCCTGGAGGAGCTGTTCCTGACCCTCACGTCCGGGGCCGCCGAGGTGCTCGCGCCGCGGCCGGTTCCCGTCCAGGCCCGGGAGGCCGTCCGATGACCACCGTGACCGCGCCCGCCGGGGCCCTGCTCGACCCCGCCCGGCCCTCCCTGGTCCGGCTCACCGCCGTCGAGCTGCGCAAGATGGTCGACACCAGGTCCGGCCGGTGGCTGCTGATCCTGATCGCGCTGGCCGCCGTGGCGATGATGCCGGTCGTGCTGTTCGCCGTGCCCGAACGCGAGCAGACGCTGCGCGAGTTCTTCACCGCCTCGCAGGCCGGGGTGTTCTTCCTGCTCCCGGTCCTCGGCATCATGTCGGTGACCTCCGAATGGTCGCAGCGCACCGCGCTGACCACCTTCACCCTGGTGCCCGACCGGAACCGGGTGGTGATGGCCAAGGTGCTCGGCGGCGCCGCCCTCGGCACGGCGTTCATCGCGGTCGGGCTGGTGGTCTCGGTGCTGGCCAAGGCGCTGGGCGAGGTGGTCGGCCGCTCGGACGGGAGCTGGTCGCTGCCGCTCTCGGTGGTCGGCACGGGGCTGCTGCTCTCGCTCACCACGGTGCTGATGGGCGTGGCGTTCGCGATGCTCTGCATGAACACCCCGATCGCGATCGTGCTGTACTTCCTCCTGCCGACGCTCTGGACGACGCTGGGCGAGATGGTCGAGAAGCTGAACTCGGTCGCGGGATGGCTGGACACCAACCGCACGCTGGCCAAGCTGAGCGAGCCCGGCATCACCTCGGGCGAATGGGCCCGGGTGGGGACCTCGCTGCTGGTGTGGATGGTCATTCCGCTGGTGGCCGGGGTGATCCGCCTGAACCGCCGGGAGGTGAAGTAGCCAGCGGGACGTGCCGCAGCAGCAGCGACGCCGCGAGCCCGGCCAGCGCGATCGGGAGCGCGGTGAGGAAGAGCGTCGAGAACGCCTCGGCGAAGGCGGCGGCGACGCCGTCCCGCACGGGCCCGGGGAGCCCGCGCAGGATCTCGGGACGGACGACGTCGTCGAAGGCGGGCGCGGTGCCGGGGGGCACCCGCCCGCCGGCCTCGTGCTCGAACCGGCTCGCCATGACGCCGCCGAACACCGCCATGCCCGCGGCGGTGCCGACCATCCGGGCGGCGAACACGCCCGAGGACGCGGCGCCCAGGTCGCGCCGGGGCGCCGCGTTCTGCGCGACCAGCAGGATCACCTGCTGCGACAGCCCCGCCCCGAAGCCCAGGACGGCCATGTACGCGCCCGCCGGGACGAGGCCGGAGCCGGTGTCCAGGGACGCCAGCGCCCCGATCCCCACGGCCGTGATCGCCATGCTCGCGGCGGGCAGCCGGTGGTAGCGGCCGGTCCGGGCGACGTACCGCCCGGCGCCCAGCGACGCGACCAGGAGACCGGCCGTCATCGGCAGCAGGAGCAGACCCGAGTTCGCCGCGCCCACTCCCCCGACCACCTGGAAGTACATCGGCAGATACGTGGCCAGGCCGAAGCCGGTGGCGCCGCCCGCCATCGCGACCGCGCACGCCACGGCGAACGAGCGGTCGCGGAACAGGCGCGGGGGCAGGACGGGCTCGGCCGCGCGGCGCTCGGCCAGCACCCAGGCGGCCAGGAACGCGGCCGTCCCGGCCGCGAGCCCGGCGATCCACGGCGAGGTCCAGGCGTGGCGCGTCCCGGCCCAGCTGGTCAGCAGCGTGAAGCAGGTGATCGCGGCGCCGAGCAGCACGATCCCGGGGTAGTCGACCGGACGGCGCCCGGACGGCCTGGGCAGGCGCAGGAACGGCACCGTGAGGCCCAGCGCGACCAGCCCGAGCGGAAGGTTGACGTAGAACACCCATCGCCAGGAGAGGTGCTCGGCCAGGAAGCCTCCGACGGGCGGGCCCGCGAGGGCCGACACCGCGAAGATCACCGCTGAGTAGCTCTGGTAGCGGGCGCGCTCGCGGGGTTCGAACAGGTCGCCCGTGAGCGCGAACATCGAGGCCATCAGGCAGCCGGCGCCCGCGCCCTGCACGGCCCGGAAGGCGATCAGCCAGTCCATGGACGGTGCGGCGCCGCACGCGGCGGACCCGGCCAGGAAGGCCCCGAGACCGGCCACGAACAGGGGCTTGCGGCCGAACAGGTCGCCGAGCCGACCGGCCAGCGGGACGGTGACGCTGGTGGCCAGCACGTAGGCGGTCGACACCCACGCGATCCGGTCGAGCCCGCCGAGGTCGCCCACGAGCGCGGGCAACGCGGTCCCGAGGACGGTGGCGTCCAGCGACGACATCAGCCCCGCGACCATCAGGCCGCCGAACACCAGCAGCCGGTGCTTGTGGATCATCATCGCTCCCATTTGATTGCTAAAAGCATGTAGATGCTAAACGCAGTTATATGAGGTAAGCAACACGCGGCTGTAGGGTGGGGGGCCATGAGCACGGACGAACCGGCTCCTGTGGAGGCCGTCGAGCGCGGTATGGTCAGGCTGCGGCGGTCGATGTCGCGCCAGGGCCTGGGCAGGGCCGCGATCCGCGAGCACAACCTCCCGGTCGACCTGCGGATCCTGCATGTCACCGACGCCATCGACGAGGGTCCCGACCAACCGGGGCAGGAGATGAGCGTGGGCCTGGTCGCGTCCCGGCTGGGCATCGACCCCTCGCGCGGCAGCCGGATCGTGGCCGAGGCCGTCAAGGAGGGCTATGTCCGGCGGGTGGCCTCGCAGGAGGACGGCCGGCGCATCCAGCTCGAACTCACCGAAGCCGGCCGGAAGGTGGTGGAGTCCGCGCGGCGCACCCGGCTGCGCCGCTTCGAGCAGGCCATGAGCGACTGGACCGAGCACGAGCGCCGCGAGTTCGCCCGCCTGCTGGGCCGATTCGTGGAACACCGAGACGAGGACGACGAGCGCCGATGACCCATTCAGTGATCAATTCCGACCGGCTCGACCTGGTGACGCTCGGCCCGGACACGCTCCGGGCCGTCCTGGCCGACGACGCCGACGCGGCCGGCGCGCTGCTGGACACCGAGGTACCGGCCGACTGGCCCTCGATCGTCCCCGCCGCGATCCGGCTCCTCCAACTGGAGGCCGACCCCGCGCACGAGCCCTGGCTCACCCGCGCCGTGGTCGACCGGGACGAGCGCCGGGCGATCGGCGTCGCCGGTTTCCACTCCCCGCCGGACGGGCGGGCCTGCGTGGAGATCGGCTACGAGATCCTCCCGGAGAACCGCAGGCGGGGGTACGCGCGCGAGGCCGCCCTCGCCCTGGCCGGGTGGGCCCACGCGACCGGCGAGGCCAAGATCCTCCGGGCGTGCGTCGCCCCGGACAACACCCCGTCGCTGACCATGGTGGCCTCCCTCGGCTTCGCGGAGGTCGGCGCGCAGATCGACGACGAGGACGGTCCCGAGCTGATCTTCGAGCGCGCCCTTCCCCTGGCCTGATGGGCCGCCGGGGCCATCGGTATCTCATCGTCGGAGCCGGGCCCGCCGGGCTCCAGCTGTCCTACTTCCTGCGGCGGGCGGGCGCCGACGCGGTGACGCTGGAGCGCGGGTCCGGTCCGGCGAACTTCCTGCGCCGGTACCCCCGCCATCGCCGGCTCATCTCGCTCAACAAGGTGCACTGCACCGCCACCGACCCCGAGATCCGGTTGCGCTGGGACTGGAACTCCCTGCTGAACGACGCGCCCGGACTGCTGTTCCCCGCCTACAGCGACGCCTACCTCCCCCACGCCGACGACCTGGTGCGCTACCTGGAGGACTTCCAGCGCCACCACGACCTGGACGTGCGCTACGGCACCGCGGTCGAGCGGATCGAGCGGGCGGACGAGGGCCTGCTCGTCCGCACCTCACGGGGCGAAATGAACGCCCGCTGCGTCGTCGTCGCCACCGGCTGGGGCGGCCCGTTCGTCCCGGACATCCGCGGCATCGAGCACGCCGTGGGCTACGAGGACATGGCCCTCGACCCGGCCGCGTACGCGGGCAAGCGGGTGCTGGTCATCGGCAAGGGCAACTCGGCCTTCGAGACCGCGCACGCGATGATCGGCCACGCCGCGATGGTGCACCTGGCCAGCCGGCGGCCGCTGCGGCTGGCGTGGAACACCAAGCACCCCGGCGACGTCCGCGGCCAGTTCGGGGCGCTGCTGGACGCCTACCAGTTCAAGACCCTGCACTCGGTGCTCGACTGCACGATCGACGAGATCCGCCCCAAGGACGGCCTGTTCGAGGTCGATCTCACCTACAGCCACGCCGACGGCGAGCGGGCCACGCTGGAGTACGAGACGGTGATCCGCTGCACCGGCTTCCGGATGGACACCCGGATCTTCGGCCCGGGCTGCGTGCCCGGCACCGAGCGCGAGGGGCGGATGCCGTCGCTGCGCCCCGACTGGCGCTCGGCCGACGTCGACGACCTCTACTTCGCCGGGACGATCGCCCAGGCCCGCGACTTCATGCGGGCGTCGTCGGCGTTCATCGACGGGTTCCGCTACAACCTGCGGACGCTGGCCGCGCTGCTCCGCGAGCGCTACGACGGCGTCCCGCTGCCGTGCGCCGCGGCCCCGTCCGACCCGCGCGGGCTGGCGCGGCTCGTCCTGGACCGGGTGAACCACAGCTCGGCCCTCTGGACGCAGTTCGAGTACCTCTGCGACGTCCTGGTGCCCGACCCGGCCGCCGGGGGCCTGCGGCACTACACCGACCTGCCCGAGGACTACGCCGTCGAACGCTTCCGCGACGGGCCCGCCTTCTTCACCTTCAACCTGCGCTGGGGCCGCGACGAGCACGCCGACGCCTTCGCGATCGAGCGCCACCCCCGGCCCGACCGCGCGGACGAGAGCGCGTTCATCCACCCGGTCGTCCGCCGGTACCGGGGCGACCGGCTCGTCGCCGAGCAGCACCTGCTGGAGGACCTGCTGGCCGAGTGGCGGCGCCCGGACCGCCACGTCCGGCCCCTGGAGGAGTTCCTGGCACGCGAGCTGGGCTGTCAGTGACGGATGATCACATCGTCCAGCGGCTTGCGGGTGATGGCGGGGACATGCGCGTCCGGCGCCGGGTACCCGACCGGCATGACCACGTAGGCGCGCTCCTCGCGGGGACGGTCGCACACCTCGTTCAGGAAGCGCATCGGGCTCGGCGTGTGCGGCAGCGTGGCCAGGCCCGCGTGGTGCAGCGCCGCGATGAGCAGGCCCACGGCGATGCCCACCGACTCCTTGACGTAGTAGGGCTTGGGGCTGTGCGGGCCCTGGTGCACCTCGAACACCACGATCACGGCGGGTGCGGTCTCCAGGAAGGGCTTGCGCCAGGTGGTGCCGAAGGGCTCCAGCGCGTGCAGCCACTCCTCGGACGCGCGGCGCCCGTAGAACTCGCGCTCCTCGGCCTCGGCGGCCAGGCGCAGGCGCCGCTTGCGCTCCGGGTCGGTGATCACCACGAACCGCCACGGCTGGACGTTGGCGCCGCTGGGCGCGGTCGCGGCGGCCTGGATCGCGGTCTCGATCACCTCGTCGGGGATCGGCTCGGGCGAGAAGTCCCTGACCGAGCGCCGCGTCAGCATGACGTCGGTGAAGGCGCGCACGGCGCCCGCCGCCTCGGTGAAGGGGACCTGGCGGGGGGTCAAGGGAACGTGCTGCTCGGACTCGGACACGGGGCGGCCTCCTGAAGTGTCGTCGCCCCTTCAGGATGCCTCGTGGAGATCGTCACCGCCTTAGTTAAATGTGCCATTCTGAGCGGTCTGTTCCACGAGATGGTCGACAACATCGGTCAGCAGGCCGTTCTTGGCCTCGGCCGCCCGCTGCCGGGCCGCCCCGTCGCCGTCCTCGGCCAGCGTGGTCAGCCAGCCGGTCACCCGCGCCAGATCGCCGTGCTCCTCGAGACCGGGGAGCGCCGCGTCCAGCAGCCGCGCCGCCAGGTCGCGCGCCGGGAGCGTGGCGCCGGTCAGGACGTCGACGCCCGCGCCCGCCATGCCGTCCCTGGCCGCCTTCCAGTAGGCGACCCGCATCATCTCCGGCTCGACGACCGGCCCGGGGTCGCCGCTCTCGACCAGCGGCAGCAGGCTCGCCACCAGCCCGCGCACCAGCGCCGCCATCGCCGCCGACTCCGCGGCCGTCATCGGCACGTCGGCGCCGCGCACCTCCAGCGTCGGCAGGTGCGCCGACGGCCGGACGTCCCAGAAGATCGTCCCGGCGTCGACCAGGGCCTCCGCCTCGACCAGCATCGCCACCAGCTCGTCGTAGTGCGCCGCCGAGGTGAAGTACGGGGGCGCGCCCGCGACCGGCCAGCGGGCCCAGAACAGCGACCGCCAGCTGGCGTACCCGGTGTCGCGCCCGTCCCAGTACGGCGAGTTGGCGGCCAGCGCGAGGAGCACCGGCAGGTAGGGCCGCAGGTGGTTGCTGACCAGCACGGCCGTGTCGCGGTCGGGGATCTCGACGTGCACGTGCAGCGCGCACAGGCTCAGCTCGGCGTGCAGGCCCCGGAACGTCGCGTTGCCGCGGTCCTGCCGCTCGCCCCGCGTGACGGGCGCGGGCACCGCGTCACCCAGCACCGGCGTGCCGCTGGCGATGATCCGCAGCCCCAGCCCGGCGGCGGCCGCGGCGATCGCCGCGCGGCCCTCGGCCAGCTGCCCGGCCAGCTCGCCCGCCGAGTCGCACGGGTCGGTGCGGCCCTCCACCTGGTGCTCGGTGATCTCCCCCGCCACCCGGGCGCCCAGCCGTCCCCCGGCCGCCCGGACCACGTCGCCGGCCCTGGCGGTCACGCTCCGCGTCTCCGCGTCGACGACCAGGAACTCCTCCTCGACCCCGAACCTCACGTGCGCCCACCTCTCATCGCCCCGAGGGCCGTGAGAGGCCCGTTCCAAGGCTACGAGGCGCGACCCCCGGTAACCACACGTTCGACCAGCGTGGCGAGCGGCGCGGCCGATCGGGCATCGCGCCCGCGGGGGGCGCTCGTCCTTCTCCGAGAAGGCCGCGGTCAGGCGCTCCCCCGCCGTTCGATCACCAGGATCCTGGCCTCGGGCGCCGGGTGGGCGACATGCTCGTCGCCGGGCTCGGCATAGCAGATCCGCCCGGGCGTCAGGCGTTCCACCCGCTCCTCGCCCTCGGCGCGGTAGTGCATGTCGACGGCGCCGTCGAGCACCGCGAACACCTCGGGCCCGTCGTTGACGTGCCAGACATAGGGCCGGTCGGTCCAGTGCAGCCGGACCGTGGCGTCGTCGATCTCGGTGATGTCCAGCGCGCCCCAGGGCCGGTCGGCGGTGAACTCTCCCGCGTCAATGAATCGCATGCCCCCGAGAATGCCCGATCAGCGCGCCGTCAGCTCGGTCAGGATCTGCAGGATCAGCGCCCTGCTGTCGTCGGGCGGGAGCGCGGACCGTTCCTCGATGAACGTCCAGACACCGGACAGGTCGGCCTGGCCGAAGTCGGTGCCCACGATGGTGTGGATCAACGGGACCCGATCGTTGACCTCGGGGAACTCCAGGACGTCGAAGGGGTAGGCCCGCGCCTCGTACAGCGCGGCGTCGTCGGGGACGAGCCGGATCGTCGCCTCGGCGCTCTCGCCCAGGTCGAGCAGGTGGTGCAGCTGGGCGACCATCGCCTCGGGCTCGGTCAGCGGCAGGGTCAGCGCCCGCTCGTCGATGATCACATCGAGCGTCCGGGGGCGCCCGTCCACCCGGTGACGCTGCCTGCTGCTGAGCAGGTCCCACTCCAGGTCGACGTCGCACCCCGGGTGCAGATGCGGGGCGAGGTGGCGGCTGTAGCGCTCGGCCCGTGCGAGCTCGGGGACGAGCTGAACGCCGTAGGAGTGGACGACCGAAGCCTCCGACTCCATGATGAGCACGTCGCGCGTCGAGGCCTTCAGCCCGTCCGCGTGCGCGGCGAGCCAGGCGGGGCCGTCCAGCCGGGAGGCCAGATCGATCATGACGTCCGCCATCCGGGCCTCGCGGATCCGGTAGCGCTCCATGATCCGCTCGACCTCGACCGGCGCGGGCCTGGCGAACCCGGTCTCCACGCGGACCAGCCAGTCGGACGCGCACCCGGCCACGGCGGCCGCGTCCTCGTACGACAGCCTCAGGGCCTCCCTGGTCAGCCGCAGGTACAGCCCCAGGCGCCGCGCGTTGATGTTCGGCTCTCGATGGTCGATGGGCATCGGTCCTCCCGACCGCCATCCTCCCTCACTCACCGTCACACGACGTGCCGAATGACGGACTCCCAGCACGGGGCTCCCCCTCCAGGGTGAGGCGTTCGGCCTCATGGGGGAAGCACGGCGGACGGGCCGGACGGGAGCGTAGGCGGACACCGCCTAACAGGAGGACCTGTGAACACTCCTCGCACGCTCGCCGTGGTCACGGCCACGGCGGCCGCGTTGACCGCCGGGGCGTCGGCCGCCACCGCGACCGCGTCCGGCTCCGATCCGAAGAAGGTGACGATCAAGGGCTCGGCGCGGATGTACTACGCGCCCGATCCCAAGGACGACGTCCGTTTCACGCTCGACGCCACCGCGACCTACACCGAGCTCGGCCAGGACCCCATGCCCGCCACGGCCGGGGGCACGTTCAAGGTCTCGCATCGGGTGGACTCGCTGAACATCACGGTCTGGGCCGAGGCCAGGGTCGACTGCGTCCGGGCCAGCGGCCGCGTGGCGACGGTGACCGCCGTGGTCTACAAGACCTCACCGGAGCTCCAGCGGGACTGGATGGGACGGCGGCTCGGCTTCACCATCGCCGACTTCGGCCGCAAGAACGACCAGATGGGATCGATCGGCCCCCGCGAGGAGGTCGCCCGGTGCCTGAAGGGCACGCCCTACGTCGCGCCCGCCCCGTTCAGCCTGGCGCAGCGTGGAGGTTTCACGCTGAAGCACGACCTGCCGCCCATGCCCTGAGAGCCGCGGCGCCAAAGCTGACCAATCGTCGTCAGAAAGGGCCGTTCTCGCTGGTGCGTCCATGATCCGGCGACGTAATGTCGCGGCTCGAAGGGCCGAGACGGGGAGGAACGATGGCGGTCGTCCGCGAGCTGATCACATACCCGATCAAGGGGTGCGCCGGTGTCGCCCTGGGCGAGGCGCGGCTGACCGAGGCCGGCCTCGCGCACGACCGCGCGTTCATGGTCGTGTCCGAGGACGGCGTGTTCCGCACGCTGCGCACGCATCCCCGGCTGGCGCTGGCCGCCCCGGTGGTGGACGGCGACCGCCTCACGCTGCGCGCCCACGGCGCCCGCGAGCTCGAATTCGAGTTCGCCGTGGACGGCCCGAGGCGTGACGTCACCCTGTTCGGTGCCCCCTTCCAGGGCATCGACCAGGGTGACGAGGCCGCCGCGTGGTTCTCGGCGCTGCTCGGCGAGCCCAGCAGGCTGGTCCGGGTGCCGCCCGACCACGACCGGGTGACCGACGGCGAGACCCCCGGCACCTCCGGGTACGCCGACAGCGGCGCCGTCCACGCCCTGTCGCTGGCGAGCCTGGACGAGCTGAACCGGCGCCTGGAGCGGCCGCTGCCCCTGGCCCGGTTCCGTCCCAACATCGTGATCGGCGGCTGGGACGAGCCCCATGCCGAGGACCTGGTCCGCCGCGTCGTCGTGGGCAACACCGAGCTGGCCTTCGCCAAGCTCGCGGTCCGCTGCGTGGTCACGACCGTCGACACCGAGCGGGGTGTGAAGGCGGGCCCGGAACCGCTGCGGACGCTGGCGACCTACCGCCGGGCGGCCAAGGGCGTGATCCTCGGCACCAAGTTCTCCGTGGTCCGCACCGGCAAGATCGCCGTGGGCGACGCCCTGGACGTCACCGCCTGGGCCGAGCCCGCCTCCTAGGCTCGCCGCCCGGCGAGACGGGGCAGCAGGCGCAGGGCGTTGCCGCGGCGGATCGCGGCCCGCGCCCGGTCGTCCAGCGAGGGGTCCCGCTCGATGCCCCGGGTCGTGAACCGCACCTCGGACGCGGTGTTCTGCGCCCAGTCCGTCCCGTACAGGAGCCGCTTGTGGCCCGCCGCCTTGAGCAGGGTGGGCGTCGCGTAGGGCGAGGGCGGCGCGGCGGTGTCGTAGTGGAAGCGCCGCAGCGCCCTGCGGAAGACCTCGGGCGCGGGCCCGCGGCCGGTGCGCCCGGCGTGCTCGATCCGTCCGCCGATGTAGGGCAGGAAGCCCCCGGCGTGCGACAGGACGACCGAGATCCGCCGGTGCCGCTCCATCGTCCCCGAGGCGACCAGGTTGAAGGCGGCCCGCGTGGTGTCCAGCATGAAGTCGGCGATCCAGTCCTGCATCCCGGGGACCTCGAACTCCGTGCCGGGCAGCGGGCCCGGGTGGGTGAAGATCACCGCGGCGCGCCGGTCGAGCTCGGCGAACAGCGGTTCGAAGGCCCGGTCGCCCAGGTAGCGGGTCCCGTCGTTGGTCATGAGGATCACGCCGTCGGCGCCGAGCTCGTCCAGCGCGTACGCGGCCTCCCTGATCGCGATGTCGACATGGAGCAGCGGGACGTAGGCGAAGAACCCGAACCGGCCCGGGTGGTCACTGACCAGCCGGGCGTTCTCCTCGTTGAACAGCCTCGGCCCCGACAGCGCGAGCCGCCGGTCGCGGAACGCCGCCGACGGCGCGGGCTGTGACGCCACACCGGCGGCGATGCCGTTGGCCTCCATGACCTCCAGCGTCTCCGTGAGGCTCCAGTTCCCCCAGCGAGGGCCGCCCTGGGCGGGAAGGAGGCCGTTCCGGACGCACCACTCCCGCATCTTGGGGGTGAGCACGTGGTGGTGGACGTCGATCCGCCCGGCCCGGGGCCCGGCCTCGGCCGGTGGGACGAGCCGCGCCGCGCCGAGCCCGGCGACGGCGGTGGCCGCCGCGCCCATGCCGAGCACGCGCCGCCGCGAGGGGTGAACAGGGGTCATCGGGTTGCTCCTAGGGTTTCGTCCGGCGCCGCCCAACAGGAGCATACGAGATAGTCTCACTTGAGACTATAGCGAGTGGGTCTAAAATCGGGACGTGCCCTCTGAACTCGGCGACCCGCGCACCGACGACGTGGCCCTCGGCCACCTCATCGCCGTGGTGCACCAGACCGGACGCGACGCCCTCGGCCGGGCGCTGCGGCCCCTGAACCTGGAGACCCGCCACTTCGCCGTCCTGGTGGCCCTCGATCGCCACGGCCCGGCCAGCCAGCGCCGGATCAGCGACCTGCTCGACCTGGACAAGTCCGCGATGGTCCGGATCATGGACGAGCTGGAGCGCATGGGCCTGGCCGCCCGGGCCCGCGCGGAGCACGACCGGCGCGCCTACGCGATCGATCTCACCCCCGAGGGGCGGGCCCGCGCCGCCGCGGCCGCCGAGGTCACCGCGGAGGTCACCGCGGGCCTGTACGGGCGGCTGAGCGGCGCGGAGCGCGACCAGCTGGTCGCCCTGCTCGCGCGGCTCGCCCCCTGACTCAGTCGGGCAGCCTCGGCACCGACAGGCCGGGATCGCGGCCCAGCAGCAGGGCGCGGGTCACGGCCTCGGAGCCGAACCGGTCGCGCACGCCGTCCAGCGCCGCGTCGAGCGCCTCGCCGTCGCGCTCGAACGGCAGCGCGAGCTGGACGGCGCCGTCGTCGTGCAGCCCGCCGAGGCTGACGCCGATCAGCGTGAGCCCCCGGCTCTCGATCAGCGGCCCGGCCGCCGCCAGCAGACCCCGCGCGGTGCCGAGCAGCGCGCGCGTCTCGGCCGTGGCCTGCGGCAGCGAACGCGACCGGGTGGCGCGCTCGAAGTCGTCGAACCGCAGCCGCAGCGTGACCGTCCGGCAGATCCGCCGGGCCTTCCGCAGCCTGCGGGCCAGCCGGTCGACCAGCCCGGCCAGCAGGACGTCCAGTTCCTCGGGGCCGCGGTCGCGTCGCCCCAGCGCCCGCTGCGCCCCCATCGACCGGCTCCGGACGCCCGTGCGCACGGCGCGCGGGTCGCGGTTGTGCGCCAGCGCGTACAGGTGGCGCCCCGAGGCCGCCCCCAGGAACGCGACCAGCGACGACTCGGGCAAGGCCGCCACGTCGCCGACCGTGGTGATGCCGCGTTGCCGGAGCTTCTCGGCGGTGACCGGGCCCACGCCCCACAGCCGCGCCACCGGGAGCGGGTGCAGGAACTCCAGCTCCCGATCGGGCGCGACCACCAGCAGGCCGTCGGGCTTGGCGACACCGCTGGCGACCTTGGCCAGGAACTTGGTGCGCGCCACCCCGACGGTGATCGGCAACCCGATCTCCTCCAGGACCGTGCGGCGCAGCCGGGCGGCGATCAGCTCGGGCGGCCCCGCGATCGCCCCGAGACCGCCCACATCGAGGAACGCCTCGTCGATCGAGAGCCCCTCGACCAGCGGCGTCGTCCCCCGGAACACCGCGAACACGCCCTTGCTCGCCTCGCTGTAGGCGCTCATCCTCGGCTGGACCACGACCGCGTGCGGGCACAGCCGCCGGGCCTGGCGCCCGTTCATCGCCGTGCGAACCCCGTATGCCTTGGCCTCGTAGCTCGCGGCGAGCACCACGCCCGCGCCGACGATCACCGGACGGCGGCGCAGCCGGGGGTCGTCGCGCTGCTCGACCGACGCGTAGAACGCGTCCAGGTCGGCATGCAGGATGACCGCGCCCTCGCTTGACACGAACATATGTTCGCACAGACCGCCACCCTTCGCCCGGTGGCGAAGGGTCCCGGGGCTACATTCGCGGTGTGGAGACGACCAAGAACCAGACCTTCCGCGCACTGCACGAGCGGGGATTCGTCCTGCCGAACGCCTGGGACCACGCCAGCGGGGCGCTGCTGGCGGAGGCGGGGTTCCCCGCGGTGGGCACCACCAGCCTCGGTGTGGCCGCCGTCGCGGGCAAGCCCGACGCCGCCGGGGCGATCCGCGACGAGACGCTGGCGCTCGCCCGGAGCCTGGCGCGGCTGCCCGTCCCGGTGACCGTGGACGTCGAAGGCGGCTACTCCGACGAGCCCGCCCAGGTCGCCGAGCTCGCCGCCGAACTGGCGTCGCTGGGCATCGCGGGCCTCAACCTGGAGGACAGCCACGCCGACGGATCACCGCGGGCACCCGAGCACCACGCGTCCCTCGTCGCGGCGGCCAGGAAGGCGGCGCCGGACCTGTTCCTCAACGCCCGGACGGACGCGTTCTGGCTCTCGGAGCGCCCGGACCTCGACGCCGCGCTGCACCGCGCCCGCCTTTACGCCGAGGCGGGCGCCGACGGGATCTTCGTCCCCGGGGCGGGCGACGACCGGCACGTCACCGCGCTGGTGGAGGGCATCGACCTCCCCCTCAACCTGCTGCATCTCCCCGGGGTGACCGAGCCCGCCCGCCTCTTCGATCTGGGCGTGCGCCGCGTCAGCTCCGGCTCCCTGCTGTACCGGACGGCGCTGGGCGCGGCGGTCTCGGCCGCGCTGGCCCTCACCGGAGCCGGGGGCGACCGGCCGGTCCCGACGTACCAGGACGTCCAGAGGCTCCTCTGACCGCCGGTCCTAGGTCCCGGCGACGCGCCCGGCCGCCCGGGCCAGGACGGACGTCCTGGGCGACGACGAGGCGTCCTCCCGCGCGTCGGCGGCGCGCAGCAGGCCCCGCACCGACCGGACGCCGAGCCAGCGCAGGGGCTCCAGCTCCCAGCGCCGGTCGGGGCCGTCCGTCCAGGGCAGGGCGGCCAGCTCGGTGTCGCGGCGCAGGAGCAGGTCGCGCAGCGTGCGCCCGGCGAGGTTGGCGGCGGCCAGCCCGTGCCCGGCGAACCCGCCCGCGTGGCCGAGGCCGGTCCGGTGGTCGAGGCGGACGCTTGCGCACCCGTCGCGGGGAACGCCCATGATCCCCGTCCACGCGTGGGCGACCCGCGCCCCCGTGACCGGCGGGAACAGGTCCGCCAGCGCCGACCAGAGCGCCGCGAGGACGTCCGGGGGCACGGCTCCGCCCGGATCCAGGCGGGACGCGAAGCGGTAGGCGGCGCCGCGCCCGCCCAGGACGACGCGGTCGTCGGCCGTCCGCTGGGCGTGGACGGGCGCGTGGGCCAGGTCGGTGACCAGCTCGCGGCCGTCCCACCCGACGCGGTCCCAGACGTCCGGGCCCAGCGGGGTGGTCACGATCAGGGAGCCGGTCAGCGGGAGCAGCTCGCGGCGGTGCTCCTCCAGCGCGGCGGTGAACCCCTCGGTCGCCAGGATCACGTACTCGGCGCCGACCGAGCCATAGGACGTCGTCGCGGCGGCGGGGGCGACCGGCGATCGCGGCCTCACCCGCAGGACGGGCGTGCGCTCGTACACCTCGACGCCCAGGGCGCGGACGGCGCCGACCAGGCCGCGGACCAGGTCGGCCGGCTGCACGCGGGCGCCGTGCGGGCTCCAGGCGGCGCCGGCCGCGCGGTCGAACCGCAGCCGCTCGCGGTGGTCGGCGGCGCCGAGCAGGGTCAGGTCGTCCTCCGTCCAGCCCCAGGACCGGCTGGAGGCGACCCGGTGGCGCAGGCGCGACATCTGCGCGGGGTTGCGGGCCAGGTGCAGGACGCCGCCCCTGATCAGCGACGCCTCGACGCCCTCCCGCGCGGCCACCCGGACGATCTCGCCGACGGCGCCGAACATCGCGCGCTGCAACGCGACGGTGGCGGCGCGGCCGTGGCGGCGGGCGTAGCGCTCGCGGTCGCCGGGCAGGTCGCCCAGGATCTGGCCGCCGTTGCTCCCGGACGCGCCGAACCCAGCGGACTCCTTCTCCAGGACGACGACCCGCAGGTCGGGCTGGGCCCGTTTGAGGTAGTAGGCCGTCCAGAGACCCGTGAACCCGGCGCCGACGACGCAGACGTCGGCGGCGACGGCGCCCGACAGGTGCGGTGACGGCTCGGGCCGCTCGGGGAACCAGAAGGGGACGCCCCCGTTGGCGAAGTCACCGGCCAGGGGGACCATCGTCGCCCCACTCGGGCGCGGGCTCGCCGCCCGGCACGCCCATCCGGAACACCCGGAGCTGGAGGGCGAGCGCGGTGTAGAAGCCGACCAGGCTGACCAGCTCGACCAGGCAGGACCGGCCGAGCACGGCCACGGCCTCGGTGAAGACCGCGTCGGACAGGTCGCCGTCGGCCGCCATCTCGCGCGCCGCCTCGTGCACGACCCGCTCGCGGACGTCGGCCAGCAGCGGCGCCTCGCCCGCGCGCAGGGCGCCGAGCTCCTTGACGGTCAGCCCGGCCTCGGCTCCGACGCGCTCGTGGGCGTACCACTCGAAGTCCGAGCGGCAGTGCCGGGCCACGACCAGGATCGCGATCTCCCGCTCGCGGCGGGTGAAGGCGGTGCGGAACCGCAGGGCGGAGGCCAGCTCCTGGAGCGGCATCCCGACCGACGGGCTGTGGACCATGGCGTTCCACGGGCCGAGCAGGCGGCCGTCGGCGTCGGTCATCCGGTAGGGAGGGGCCTCGGCCGTGCGCGGGCCGTCCAGCACCGCGTCGTACACCTCCCGCTGCTCGTCGCTCAGCGCACCCGGATGCAGCGGCGGCAGGCGCCGCCCCGCGCGTCCGCCCGGGGCGTCCGCACCGCTCGGAGAGTGGATCACCTAGTGCACGCTAGGCGGTCGCCGGGGCCGTCTCAACCCCGTGCGAGAAGGTGAAACCCCCGGCTCACCGTGACGTAGCGGTTCCGTAACAGGGAACGCCGAGGCTGGCCGGCACAGGACGCCGACCGTGGAGGAACGAGATCATGCCGCTGCTGCGGATCCGTACCCGCATCGATGACAGGCCGGGACGCCTCGCCGTGCTGACGGCGGCGCTGGCCCGGCGCGGCGCCAACATCCTCGACCTGTCGGTGCAGGTCGACACCGACGGGGTGGTGGACGAGTTCGTCGTCGACGTCCCGCCGGGCGGCGCCGACGCGGACGAGCTGCGCCGCGCGCTGGAGGCGGCGGGCGGCGTCGGCACGGCCGTGGTGACCGCGCGCCCGAACGAGCTGGTGGACGAGCCGACCCGGGTCCTGCTGCTGGGGGCGCGCCTGCGCGCCGAGCCGCACACGCTGCCGGCGGCGCTGGCCGAGCTCCTGCGCGCCGACGCGGCGGCGTGGGTCTCCTCCGGGGCCGTCCAGGACGGGGACGGCGCGCTGACCGTCCCGGTCGGGGGCCGGGGCGCCGTCCGGTTGCGGCGAGCGGGGCTGCCGTTCACCGCGACCGAGGCGGCGCGCGCGGACGCGCTGGTCCGCGCCGTGCTCACCACCGCCGCGCCCCGGGCCCTCCGCCGCGTGATCACGCTGCGGGACGGCACCGGGATCGTGGTCAGGCCGCTGGTCCCGGACGACGCCGAGGCGGTGCGCGCCATGCACGGCCGCTGCTCGCTGGACAGTCGCCGGATGCGCTACTTCAGCCCGAAACCCCACCCGTCGCGGGCGGCCATCGCGCGGTTCTGCGAGCCGGCCCACGGGCTGGCACTGGTGGCCGAGGTGCCGGACGGGTCGCTGCTGGCCCTGGCGCACCTGATCCATGTCGTCGATCCGAGCGTCGCCGAGCTGGCCTTCCTGGTGGAGGACGCCTGGCAGGGGCGCGGGGTGGGCCGCGCGCTTGCCGGGCTGCTGGTCGAGCTGGGCCGCGAGCGGGGCCTGGTCGAGCTGCGCGCGACCGCGCTCAGCGAGAACGCGCGGATGCGGCGCCTGCTCACCTCGCTCGGCGGCCGGACGCGCCGCACCGGCGAGCCCGGCATCGTCGAGATCCGTCTTCGTCTGGACGGCCGCGCGGCGGGCACCGCCGGGGCCGGGCGCTCCGCGAACCGCTGAGGCCGCCCTGGCAGGATGGCCGGGTGACCGGAATCTACGACGATCCCTGGGCCTACGAGCTGGCGTGCTCCTTCCGCGACGTGGCGGCCGAGACCGACGCCCTGCTCGCCTGGTGCCGCGGGCACCGGGGCGCCGAGCCCGCCACGGTTCTGGAACTGGCCGCCGGGCCCGCCGAGCACGCGCGCGCCTTCGCCGCGCGCGGGATCACGGCCACCGCGCTCGACCTGCACCCGGCGATGTGCGCCTACGCGTCCGAGCGGGCCGACGCCGCCGACGTCCCGTTGGAGGTCGTCCAGGAGGACATGACGGCCTTCGCCCTGGGACGCCGGTTCGACCTGATCGTGACCCTGCTCGACTCGACGTCCCACCTGATGGATCTCGCCGGCTATGTGGCGCATCTCGACCGGGCCGCCGAGCACCTCGCCGACGACGGCCTGTACATCGTGGAGATGTCGCACCCGCGCGACCGGCTCGGCCCGGAGCCGACGGTGAGCGCCGGGTGGACGGTGGAGCGCGGGGACGTGCGCGCCACCGTCCAGTGGGGCGAGCCGGGCGACGCGCTCGACCCGATCACCCAGATCTCCCCCGACCGGGTGACGATGACCATCGACGAGGGCGGCGGCACCACCCGGGTGATCCGCGACGTGGTGCCCTACCGGTTCTGGACCGTCCCCGAGACCGACGCGGCGATCCGGCTGTCGGGCGCGCTGGAGGTCGTGGCCCGGTACGGCGACTTCGGGGACGTCGCCGTCGACGCCCCCGAGGCCTGGCGTGTGATCACCGTGCTGCGCCGCGCCTGACTCAGGGGGCCGGGGTCCAGCCCGGCATCGGGTGGGCGGCCAGCAGGTCGCGCGCCTCCCCCGCCACCCGAGCGATCACCCGCTCGTCGTCGTGCGCGCCGACCACCTCGTCGATCCAGGCGGCCAGGCGCGGCATGTGCTTCTCGGTCAGCCCGCGCGTGGTGATCGCCGCGGTGCCGATCCGCAGCCCCGAAGGGTCGAACGGCGTGCGCGGGTCGAACGGGACGGTGTTGTAGTTCAGCTCGATCCCGGCGCGGTCGAGGGCCTGGGCAGCGGGCTTGCCCGCCACGCCCCGGTTGGTGAGGTCGATGAGGATCAGATGGTTGTCGGTGCCGCCGGTCACCAGGTCGAACCCGCGCTCGGCCAGCGCCCCGGCCAGCGCCCGGGCGTTGGCGACGATCCGCCGTGCGTACAGCGCGAAGTCGGGCCCGGCGGCCTCGCGCAGCGCGACCGCGATGGCGGCGGTGGTGTGGTCGTGCGGCCCGCCCTGGAGGCCGGGGAAGACGGCCCTGTCGACCGCCTTGGCGTGCTCGGCCGTCGACATGAGCATCGCGCCGCGCGGGCCGCGCAGCGTCTTGTGCGTGGTCGTGGAGATCACATCGGCGTGCCCGGCGGGCGACGGGTGGGCGCCGCCCGCGACCAGCCCCGCGATGTGGGCGATGTCGGCGGCCAGCACCGCGCCGGTCTCGCGCGCGATCTCGGCGAACGCCGCGAAGTCGATGGTGCGCGGGATCGCCGTCCCGCCGCACCAGATCAGCTTGGGCCGCTCCTTGAGCGCCAGGTCGCGCACCTGGTCCATGTCGACCCGTCCGGTGTCGGCGCGCACCCCGTAGCGGACGGCGTTGAACCACTTCCCGGTCGCCGACACCGACCAGCCGTGGGTGAGGTGGCCGCCCATCGGCAGCGACAGGCCCATCACGGTGTCGCCCGGCTCCAGGAAGGCCAGGTAGACCGCCAGGTTGGCCGGTGCCCCCGAATACGGCTGGACGTTGGCGTGCTCGACGCCGAACAGGCCCTTGGCCCGCTCGATGGCCAGCAGCTCGATCGGGTCGACGTTCTGCTGGCCCTCGTAGTAGCGGCGTCCCGCGTACCCCTCGGAGTACTTGTTGGTCAGGACCGAGCCGGTGGCCTCCAGCACGGCGGGCGAGACGTAGTTCTCCGAGGCGATGAGCCGGATCTTCTCGAACTGGCGCCGGGCCTCGGCCTCGACCAGGTCCGCGATGTCGGGGTCCTGGCCGGTCAGATGGGGAAGGGCTGGCTGGTGCATGGACGGCCTCCGCACTGGTAGCGCCGAGGGCGCGAGCCCCCGGTCGAGGGGCCCGTACACCCAGGCGCGCGGTGTGCGGACGAGCTTCGCTCCCCGGTGGTCGTCTCCACCTTGAAATGCGCCAGTCGCGTCGGCGCCATCATACGGGACGGCGCTTCTCCAGACCGTCCAGAAGGGTGTCGAGCCCGAAGGCGAACCGGCGCTCGCACTCGCGGTCGAGGTCGGTCTCCCCCGCTGCGGCCATCCGCTCCCCGAGCAGCGGATGGCGCTCGGCGACGCCGCGCACGAAGTCGTCCATACGGGCGCGCCACCGCTCTGAACCGGCGCGTCCCGCCATCGCGCGCCACGAGGTCTCGGCCATCACCGCCCCGGTGACATGGTCGTTGACCGCCGCGAGAGCCGCGTCGAGGTCGGCGCCCGCGAACCCGGCCGAGGCCAGCAGCGCCAGGCCCGTCTCGGTCAGGGCCAGGGCGTTCGGCCCCATGTTGGGCTGGGCGGCCAGCTGCGACAGCACCCAGGGATGGCGCAGCAGCATCGCCCGCCTGCCGCGCGCCAGCGCGCCCAGGGCCTCCCGCCAGCCCGCGGCGCCGGGGTCGGGCCCGGCCTCGGCCAGGACGGCGTCCAGCGCCAGTTCGAGCAGCTCGTCCTTGGTGGCGACGTACCAGTACAGCGAGCCCGCCGTGACCTCCAGCGCGGCGGCGACGCGGCGCATCGACAGGCCCCGGTGGCCCTCGGCGTCCAGGATCTCCACGGCGCACGCGACGATCCGCTCCCGGCTCAGCCGCCGGTCGCGGGGCGGCCGCTCGGGCCGCAGCCACACCGAGATTCCCTCTTCCGCGCTCACCACGCCACCGTACCCGGATTGACATACACCGACCGACTCTCCTATACATCGTTCAAGACATTAAACAACGTTTAGGAGAGCCCATGCCCCGCCCGCATGTGACCGTCTGGGACGACACCGAGGGGATCGGACCGCCCGCGATCCTCGTCCACGGCTCGACGAGCTGGGGGGACGACCCGGCCTTCGGCTTCGCGGCCCAGCGTCCCCTGGCGGCCCGCGCGCGCCTGCTGGCCCTGGACCGCCGCGGCCACGGCGACAGCCCCGCCGCCGCCGAGTTCACCAGCGACTACCTCGCCGACGCCGACGACATCGCCGACCTCCTCGGCCGGGGCGCCCACCTCGTCGGGCACTCCTACGGCGCCGTGGGCGCGATGCTCGCCGCCGCCCGGCGGCCCGAGGCCGTCCTGTCCCTGGCCCTGATCGAGCCCGGCTGCTACCAGGTCGCCAGGGACGACCCGGCCGTCGCCGAGGCCCTGCGCCTCAACCGCGAGGCGTACGCCAACGCGCCCGCGGACCTCTCCCCCGAAGACTCCCTGCGAGGCGCCTCCGAAGCCTTCGGCCTCCCCCCGATCGAGCCGACCCCCCGCAGACTCCGCGCCGCCCGCGCCGCCGCCGACGAGCGCCTCTGCTGGGAGGCGGACATCCCCGTCGCCCCCCTGGCCCGGGCCCCCTGGCCCAAACTCGTGATCTCAGGCACCTGGGAGCGCGCCCCCGAGCCCTACCGCGAACGCGGCGGCGAACCGATCATGGCCTGCGCCCGCGTCACCGCCCGGCGCATCGGCGCCCGCCACCTCTCCGTCCCCGGCACCGCCCACTACCCCCACGTCGAAGACCCCGCCACCGTCAACACGGCCCTCGCCACCCTCTGGACCCAGCCCTAGCGCCTTACGGTGAGGGGACGGTGCGATCGGCGGGGGTCAGGGGGTGGCGCTGCCGATCACTCGGGGGGCGACCACCGACACGCGGGCCGTCGGGGGAAAGACCAGGCGGCGGGCGTTCTGGACGTCGTAGCCCGCGTCCTCG
The DNA here is from genome assembly GCF_050946795.1 of Spirillospora sp. CA-294931. Classification (GTDB taxonomy): domain Bacteria; phylum Actinomycetota; class Actinomycetes; order Streptosporangiales; family Streptosporangiaceae; genus Spirillospora. The sequence goes on along the minus strand of NZ_CP192006.1, from coordinate 4,268,990 downwards.
ATCGCGGCGAGGGTGTCGCGGTTGGCGTGGCAGCCTCCGTTGAGGCGGGTCCAGAGGCCGTCGACGAGGTCCTGGCGGCGCCCGAAGCCGCCGTCGGCGCGGACGTGCTCGTAGAAGCGCAGGACGCCGCCGGGACGCAGGACGCGGCGGAACTCGGCCAGGGCGGTGGCGGGGTCGGGCACCGAGCACAGCACGCCGGAGACGACCAGGGCGTCGGCGTCCCCGTCGGGGACGGGGACGTGCTCGGCCGTGCCGTCGACCACCTGGATCGGGACGGACGCCGACGCGGCCGCCTCGACGGCCTTGGCTCGCAGGTAGGGCTGCGGCTCGACGGCGATCACCCCGTCGACGGTGGCGGGGTAGTGGCGGAAGTTCAGGCCGCTGCCGGGGCCGATCTCGACCACGCGGCCGGTGAGGCCGTCCAGCAGCTCGCGGCGGAGGTCGGCCTGGCCGCGCTCTTCTGCGCGGGGCGCGACGAGCGCGAAGTATCGGGCGAACAGCTCGTTTCCCATCCACTGATCATTACCAAAGGACGGGGCCGGTGGAACCCCCGGACGCCGACGGCCCGGTCACCCCTGCGGGGACCGGGCCGTCGGAACGGGACGATTCGCGGCGTCAGTTGCGGGCCGCGGCCTCCATCGCGGCCTTGACGGCGGCGCGCTTGTTGCGCAGCTTGGCCAGCGCCTCCTCGAGGATGGCCTCGCCGTCCTCGTCGCTGCGCCGCTCCTTCACGTACGCCAGGTGCGTCTTGTACGGCTCGGTCTTGGGCGGCGCCGGGGGGGCGTCCTTGTTCTGACCCGCCGGGAACCCGCACCGCGGGCAGTCCCACGTGTCGGGGACCGCGACGTCGGTCGCGAAGCTGGGACGGGTCTCGTGCCGGTTGGCGCAGTAGAAGGTCACCCACACACGGGGCGCCGCGTCACCGCGCTCGGCCTCTCCCATCGGACCGGCCCCGACGCGGCTTCCCCGAATCGCGTTGCCACTACCCACGGACTAACTCCTCGCTTGTTTGCCACCGCCGCCGCCTGCTGTGCCCCCTGGGGAGCCTGGCACAGTGCGGCGCGGCGTTCGCATCAGTTCCTGGCGTGCTCAGCCGTTCTTGAAAAGCAGCCCGAGCACGATGATCGAGGCGAACCAGATCACCCCGGTCGCCACCGTCAGCCGGTCGAGGTTGCGCTCCACCACCGACGAGCCGCCCAGGGACGACGAGATGCCGCCGCCGAACATGTCGGACAGGCCCCCGCCCTTGCCCTTGTGCATCAGCACGAGGGTCACCATCAGCAGGCTGGTGACGATGAGCACGACGGACGCTGCGATAATCACTGTTCAGTGCCTCTTCTGGCCACCCCCGCCGGAGCGGGGCTTGTCTTTCAAGGACGAGGTTTCATACCCGGACGGTTCGCCCGCCGGTACGAAGGGTACGACGAACTCTTGGCTGGTTCGGCAAGAACGCCGATGTGTCGGCCGAATCGATATCTCGATCACACCGGCAGATCGCGGTACCGGCAGATCTTGACGAACTCCCCGGGGTCGAGGCTGGCACCTCCGACCAAGGCCCCGTCCACATCGGACTGGACCATGATCCCGGCGATGTTACCCCCCTTGACCGAGCCTCCGTACAGGATACGCACCTGGTCGGCCACCTCGCCGTCGTAGAGCTCGGCGAGCCGGACCCTGATCGCGGCGCAGACCTCCTGCGCGTCCTGCGGGGTGGCGACCTCGCCGGTGCCGATGGCCCACACGGGCTCGTAGGCGATCACCAGCTCGCGGGCCTGGTCGGCGGGGATCTTCTCCAGCGCGCCGTCGACCTGCGCCAGGGTGTGCGTCACGTGCTGCCCGGCCTTGCGGACGTCGAGCCCCTCGCCCACGCACACGATCGGGGTGATCTCGCTCGCGATCGCGGCCCTGGCCTTGGCGTTGACGGTCGCGTCGTCCTCGCGGTGGTACTGGCGCCGCTCGGAGTGGCCGACCGTGACGTAGGAGCAGCCGAGCTTGGCCAGCATCGCGCCGGAGATCTCGCCGGTGTAGGCGCCGGAGGCGTGCTGGGAGATGTCCTGCGCGCCGTAGGCGATCGCGAGCCGGTCGGCGTCCACGAGCGTCTGCACCGAGCGGATCGCGGTGAACGGCGGCAGCACCGCCACGTCGACGGCCTCGTGGTCGGCCTCCTTGAGGCCGAACGCCAGCTTCTGGACCAGCGCGATGGCTTCGAGATGGTTGCTGTTCATCTTCCAGTTGCCCGCCATCAGGGGCTTGCGGGAAGGGGCCTTGGGAGCCATGTGCGTCAGTCCTCCAGTGCCTTCAGGCCGGGCAGCGTCGTGCCTTCGAGGTATTCCAGGCTCGCGCCGCCGCCGGTCGAGATGTGGGAGAAGGCGTTCTCGTCGAAGCCGAGCCGCCGCACGGCCGCGGCCGAGTCGCCGCCGCCGACGACGGTGAACGCGCCGGAGTCGAGCAGACCCTGCGCGACCGCGCGGGTGCCGTGCGCGTAGGGCTCCATCTCGAAAACGCCCATGGGGCCGTTCCAGAACACCGTGCCCGCGCCCGCGAGCCGGGACGCGAACAGCTTGCCCGACTCGGGGCCGATGTCCAGACCCAGCCGGTCAGCAGGGATCGCGTCGGCCGCGACCACCGAGTGCTCGGCGTCGGCGGCGAACGCGGCGGCCGCGACGATGTCGACCGGCAGGACGAACTCCACGCCCGACTCCTCGGCGCGCCGCAGGTACTCGCGGCAGGTGTCGAGCTGGTCCTCCTCCAGCAGGCTGTTGCCGACCTCGTGGCCCTGGGCCTTGAGGAAGGTGAAGACCATGCCGCCGCCGACCAGGATCCGGTCGGCCTTGCCGAGCAGGTTGTCGATGACGCCGAGCTTGTCGGAGACCTTGGAGCCGCCGAGGACGACCGCGTAGGGTCGGGCCACGTCGTCGGTGAGCTTGCGGAGCACCTCGACCTCGGCGGCGATCAGGCCGCCGGCCGCGTGCGGGAGCCGCGCGGGGACGTCGTAGACGCTGGCGTGCTTGCGGTGCACGGCGCCGAACCCGTCGCCCACGTACAGCTCGGCCAGGGACGCCAGCCGGTCGGCGAAGGCGCCGCGCTCGGCGTCGTCCTTGCTGGTCTCGCCCGCCTCGAAGCGCAGGTTCTCCAGCAGCGCGACCCGCCCGTCGGCCAGGCCCTCGGCCGTGGCGCGGGCGGAGTCGCCGACCACGTCGGCGGCCAGCGCGACCTCGGCGCCCAGCAGTTCGCCGAGCCGGGCGGCGACGGGCGCCAGCGAGAACTCGGGCTTGACCTCGCCCTTGGGGCGGCCGAGGTGGGCGCAGACGATGACCTTGGCGCCCCGCTCGCTCAGCGCCGTGATCGTCGGCAGGGCGGCCCGGATGCGGCCGTCGTCGGTGATCTTCCCCTCGTCGAGGGGGACGTTGAGGTCCGTGCGGAGCAGGACCCGCTTCCCGGCGACGTCGAGGGCGTCAATGGTGCGCATCGAAGTGCGATGTCCTTCCGGAGACACGCCCGCCGTGGCCACGCGGAGGCGTGACCACGGCGGTGGCGGCGATCAGAGCTGCGAGCCGACCAGCTTGACCAGGTCGACGAGACGGTTGGAGTAGCCCCACTCGTTGTCGTACCAGCCCACGACCTTCACCTGGTCGCCGATGACCTTGGTCAGCCCGGCGTCGAAGATGCAGGAGGCCGGGTCGGTGACGATGTCGGAGGAGACGATCGGGTCCTCGGTGTAGGTGAGGATTCCGGCCAGGGGGCCCTCGGCGGCCTGCTTGATCGCCGCGTTGACCTCCTCGACGGTGGTCTCGCGGCCGACGGTGGCGGTCAGGTCGGTGGCCGAGCCGGTCGGCACCGGGACGCGCAGCGCGTAGCCGTCGAGCTTGCCCTTGAGCTCGGGCAGCACCAGGCCGATCGCCTTGGCGGCGCCGGTGGAGGTCGGGACGATGTTCAGCGCGGCGGCGCGGGAGCGGCGCAGGTCCTTGTGCGGCGCGTCCTGGAGGTTCTGGTCCTGCGTGTAGGCGTGGATGGTGGTCATCAGGCCCTTCTCGATGCCGAACGTGTCGTTCAGCACCTTGGCCATCGGACCGAGGCAGTTGGTGGTGCAGGAGGCGTTGGAGATCACCGTGTGCGACGCCGGGTCGTACTGGTCGTCGTTGACGCCCATCACGATGGTGACGTCCTCGTTCTTGGCCGGGGCCGAGATGATGACCTTCTTGGCGCCGTTGTCGGCGTGCACCTTGGCCTTGGTGGCGTCGGTGAAGAAGCCGGTCGACTCCACGACCACGTCGATGCCGAGGTCGCCCCACTTGAGGTTGGCCGGGTCGCGCTCCTCGAACGCCTTGATGGCCTTGCCTCCGACGACGATCTCGTCCGCGGCGGCCTTCACCTCCTGGCCGAGACGGCCGAGGATGCTGTCGTACTTGAGCAGATGGGCGAGCGTGGCGTTGTCGGTCAGGTCGTTGACCGCCACGATCTCGATGTCGGCTCCGCTCGCCACGACGGCGCGGTAGAAGTTGCGGCCGATCCGGCCGAAACCGTTGATGCCTACTCGGATGGTCACGGAACGGCTCTCCTCATGCGTCGTCTCGCCCGGGCTGCGTCCGGGCCGTTTCGTACGTGAACGGGGCGCGTCGGCCCAGGGACGACCCTATCGAATGCCCAGCCCGCGACCCCACACCGGAGGAGAGTGATGTGCCGGGTGAGCCCGCCTCACCCGGCCGGGTGACCTGCCGCCGTTTCCCGTTCAGCGAGTGCTGAAGCGGGCGCTGCCCAGAGCCTTGCCGTCCTTGTCATAGGCGATGAATTCGCCCGCGACCCGCGCTCCCGGACGCGACTTGGGCCGGTGCGTGAACGGGCGCGTGGCGAAGGCCATGGTCGTGCCGTCGGGTGAGATCGTGCCGTCGCACAACCACATCCGGTCGCAGCCGAAGCGCAGACGGGTTCCGTCGGTGAAGCGGGCCTCGAAACGCACCGCGCGCGAGTCGGCGGTGCCGGTCCAGAACACCTGCCCGTAACCCTTCTCACCGTGGTACTCGACCGCCCCCGCGCGGGAGAACGCGACCGTGGACGTGTACCCGCGGCACGCCGTCCTCTGGTCGCTCTGCCACACCCACGAGAATCCCGCGTGCCGCCCCACCCGCGCGGCCACCATCCAAGGCGCCCCCCCAGTGGACTGCACCGCCTTCGGGGCCGGCGTCCCATGCAGGCGAGCGCATGCCCTCAACCTCGACAGGGCGTCGCCGGACTCGCTCAGTCCGCTGCCCTCGGAGGGCGCGGTGTCCTCTCCGGGCGCCGTGGGACCGGCCAGCCTCGTCGGCTCATCGGGGGCCAGGCCCGGGACGACGGCGACGGCCACCGCGCCGCCTGCCCCGATCGCGAGGGCGGCGACCGGAACGATCAGCCTGCGCCGGCGCCTGTGACGCGCGGCCCGGGCCTGGACGCGAGCCCACGCGCTCGGGTCCACCGGGTAGGTCGCGGCCTTGCTTTCCATGGCCTCGCGCAGCTCACGCTCGATCGAGCCGGTCATCGGGCACCTCCAAGGGCGTTCTGCAGCGCCGTCAGGCCCCGCCGGATATGGGTCTTGGCGGAGCCGAGCGATACGCTCATCGCCTCGGCCACCGCCGTGTCGGGCAGGTCCAGCCAATAGCGCAGAGTCAGCGCCTCGCGTTGCTTGCGCGAGAGCCGGTCAAGGGCCTCCAGCAGCTCCCGGTGGCTCTCTCGGGTGATCACCACGCTCTCCGCCGGTGCGACGTGATCGGGTGGCGGTGGCTGGCGCAGGCGCGCGAGGCGCAGGTGGCGGCGCCTGTTGCGGGTCAGGTTGCAGACGGTGGCGCGCAGATAGGCGGGAGCACGGTCCGGGTCGCGCAGCAGCGCGCTCTTTCCCTGAAGGCGCGCGAACGCCTCCTGCGCGACGTCTTCGGGATCGTCGGCGCCCAGCAGGCCCGCGAGGCCCACCAGGCGCGGATAGTGCGCGGCGAACAGTTCCTCGGCTTCCGGTCTGGACTGCGTCACCGCTTCGGGGGTCCCCAGCTCTTCGACAGATGTCACGCCACCTAAGACACATGCTCGGCGATCTGGATGACAGCCACGTCCGACGCGATCGCCGCGACGCCCTCTCGTTCACCTTTTGTTCACTTTGAAAGGGCGTGGCGAGTGTCGTCCGGGCGGGCTTTCCGGGTGTCTTTCTGAACATGCGGAAACGATCTTTGACGGCGGTCCGGACGGTCACCGCCGTCGCCGTCCTGGCCACGGCGTGCCAGGGGCAGTCGGCGGAGAGCGCGGCGACCGCGCTGGTGCGGCCCGGCAAGGCGCTCTGCCTCGGGTACAACGGGCTCGACGCGCTCAACCCGGCCGCGGAGGTCAGGGCGGGGCGCTTCCGCACCGTCGAGGCCGCCCCCGTCCAGGTCGCCAAGGGGACGGACGTCGACTGGGGCATGGAACACGGCGGCGACCGGACGTGGCAGCTGTGGTTCCACTCCCTGGAGTGGCTGGGCGCCCCGATCAAGGAGTACGCCAGGACGCGCGACACGGCGACGCTCGACTTCGTGGCCGGAGTGGTCAAGGACTGGCTGAAGGACAACGAGCCCGCCCGCCGGTTCGGCGGCGACCGGCGCGAGTCGATCGAGGAGGGGACCAAGTTCCGCCTGATCACCATGACCTGCCTGCGGGCCCATCTGAGCGCCCCCTGGCTCGACAGGGCCATCGCGCGCCACGCCGCCTGGCTGGCCGAGCCGCGCCACTGGTCGGGACCGTGGAACCACGGCACGGACGAGTCCATGATCCTCATGTCGGCCGGATGCGGGATCGGTCGCGAGGACCTGTCCGCCATCGGCTACGGCAGGCTGATGGACGCCTCGCGCCAGGCCATCGACGCGCAGGGCGCCAACAACGAGCAGTCGACGCAGTACGCGGTCTACAACCGCGGCCGGTGGCGGCTGGCGATGGCGGCCATGCGCGCCTGCGGCCGGACCGTTCCGGCCGACCTGGTCCGCAGGCACGGCCTGATGGACGAGTTCATCGCCCTTCAGTCCACGCCCCGGGGCGACCTCCTCCAGCTGGGCGAGACGTACCCCGCCAAGATCGGCAAGGTCAGCCGCCCGGGCAGGGGCCCGATCCGGTACGTCGTCACCGAGGGCCGGAGCGGCAGGAAGCCCGCGCGGGCCCGGATCTACTCCGCCGGGTACGTGCTGGGACGCTCGGGCTGGGGCGACGGCGCGCGGAAGTTCACCGAGGAAATGGCCTACACGGCCCGTTTCGGGCCCGGCCGCTACGCCCATGGCCAGAACGACCACATGGCGCTGACCCTTTTCGCTCTGGGACGCGACCTCATCGTCCCGAGCGGCCATGTCGGATACAGCGACCCGACCTGGCAGAAGTGGCTGCGCTCCCCCGACGCGCACAACACGCTCGTGGTCCGCGACGCGCCCTTCCGCGCCGACGCCGCGACCGCCCTGGACGCCTCGCGCCTGCGCCGGGGCGGCGACTTCTTCCGCTTCTCGGACCTGGCGTTCGCCGGGACGCGGCGGACCCGGGCCGTGCTGGCCGCCGCCGATCCGGACGCCCTGGTGGTGCTCGACCGTGCGACGTCGGCCGCGGACCGCACCGTCGAGCAGCTCTGGCATCTGCCCGCCGACTTCCAGGCCACGGCTTCGGGGACGGACGCCGAGGCGGTGGCGGGCGACGTCCGCGTGCACTTCCTGCGGATCCCGCTGCCGGGCGCGCTGCCCGCCCAGGCCGTCAGGGGGAGCGTCTCCCCCAGGCAGGGCTGGTTGTTCCCGGCGGCGCGCACTCCGCGTCCGGCGCCGGTGGTGACGCTGGGAGCGCGGGGCCGCGACGTCCGCATGCTGACGCTGATCGCCCCGGTGCGCGGCGAGGGCAAGCCGAAGCTGGCGGTGAAGCGCGGCACGGGAGGGATTCTCATGGTCACCGCGACCTTCTCGGGCCACCGGCTGGCGTTCGAGGTGGGCGCGGACGGCGCCCTCCGGCGCCTCGCCTGAACCGGGCGTCGGCGTTCGGAAGGGTTCACTTTGTGCACTGGGCCGTCGGCTGGATCAGCGCGACGGACGCCGAGCGCGGGTCACAGCGAGCCGGCGAGGGCCGCGAGGGCGGGGCGGGCGGGGGTGGAGTCTCGCGGACGGTAGCGGCCGGTGAGCCTGCCGAGTTTGAGGGCGAGGTGGAGGCACAGCCTGTCGCTGCCGTCTTTGAGGTTGGCGGCGGTGAGTTCCTCGACTCGCTGGAGGCGGTAATAGAGCGTGGCTCGATGCATGTACAGGCGTTCGGCCGCCGCGTGGGCATTGCCGGCCAGGTCGAGATAGGTCTCCAGGGTTTCGAGGAGGTGCAGTTTGCTTTCGTCGCCGAACAGCCGCTCCAGACCGGAATGCGCGCTCGCTCTGCCCAGCAGTTCCGGGGGCATCTCGGCCAGGACGCGGAAGATGCCCAGGCGGGTCCAGTGCACCGTGCGGCCGAGGGTGGGGATCAGGGTGCCGATGCGCGCGGCCTGCGCCGCCTCCTCGTAGCTCTCCCGGGCGTTCGCGAGCCCGGCTCGTGCCTCGCCCACGCCGACGACGGTGTCGGCCTCGCCGAACACCAGGGAGAGTTCCTTGTCGAGGTGGTCGGCGCAGGCGTCGACCACCCTGGGGTCGGCTCCCACGACCAGGAGGACACCATGGTCCTCGCGTATGAGGTGCAGGCCGGGCCGGGGATTGAGCCAGCACCGGGTCGCGGTCAGCGCTTTCGCCAGGGCCGCCCGCACCAGGTCGTCCGGTTCGGGGACCTGGCGTGCCGGCGGCCGGACGACCAGCGCGACCACGGCGGCGGCCGTGTCGAGGCGGGCCTCTTCGGCGACCGAGCGCGCGGCTCGCGCCGCGCTGACGGCGTCCCACGCCAGCAGGTCACGCATGGCGGACAGCTCACGGCGAGAGGCGGCCTCGGCGGCGAACCGCTCCTGGTAGAGCTCGCCCGCCAACCGGCGCGCGCCCTCCACCGCCAGCGCGATCTCCTCGTCGGTCATCGACCTGTCGGGGTCGATGAACCAGAGGAAGCCGAGCAGCGTGTCCGAGCTCCGGACCGGCACGCAGACCCGGGGAAGCATGCCCAGGTGCGGACAGTCCGGTGTGCGCACCGGTCCCCGCGCCTGGTGGATTCTGAGAGCCCGCAGCCGGTCGACGATCTCGGGTGAGGTGTGCCGGCGCAGGATCGACATCTGCCGGACCTCGTCGATCGGCTGCATGTGCTCGCTGTAGGCGAGCACCCGGCTTCGGGTGTCCTCGAGGAGTGCCGCCCGGCTCAGCCGCGCCGCCAGACCGTCCACGATGTTCTGGACCTGCTCAGACATTCCGGTTGCGCCTTCGCCTGTGTATTTTCGCCAGCTTGAAGAGCAGGCCCGGACGATACGGCCGTTCAGAATATTCAGTCAACAGTTTGTTGAATAGTGGCGCCCGACTTTAACGGCTTCGAAATGCCCCGCTCCGGTGGCCGAGCCGCGGCCCCCGGCCACGCCGCCGTCCGGGCGGGTGCCGCCGTCGCGCGGGGCCGTCCGGACCGAACTTTGAACAGATGTCGGAAGCTCGCCCGGAGAATCGCGACGAACCTCTGGTTCAGCCGTTCGGATATCGACGGTATTCATTGAGTCGGAAACGCCGGGCCCCTCACCTCCGGCGCTTTCGGGCCCGCATTCCGCGAGCCCACGACCTTAAGGGAACTCCACCCTGCCCCCGATCGGAGGATCCCGTGAAACCTCGCCGAACTCTCCTCACCACCGTCGCGGCGCTCGCGGCTTCGGCCGGGCTCGTGTTCGCATCGGCTCCGGCCGGTGGCGCGTCGCCCGGCTCCGCGTCCCTCCAGGCACCCGAGCGGGTGGCCGCGCCCCCCGAAGTGCCCGACGAGTATCCGATGGCGCATCTGCGCCAGCTCCAGAGCGCCGCCGACGCCAACGGCGGGACCCGTGCCCACGGCCGTCCCGGCTACCGCGCGTCGGTGGACTATGTGGCCGGCAAACTCAACGCGGCCGGCTTCCAGGTCACCGTCCAGCCGTTCACCCACAACGGGGCGGCGGGCTGGAACGTGATCGCCGACTGGCCCCACGGCGACCCCAACCAGATCGTCTTCCTCGGCGCGCACCTGGACTCGGTGACCGCGGGACCGGGCATCAACGACAACGCCTCCGGCTCCGGCGCCATCCTGGAGACCGCGCTGACCGCCGCCCGAGTCGGCCTGCGGCCGACCAAGCGGCTGCGCTTCGGCTGGTGGGGCGCCGAGGAGCTCGGCCTGATCGGCTCCCGCTACTACGCCAACCGGCTCCCGTCCGCGGAACGCTCCCGCATCAAGTCCTATGTGAACTTCGACATGGTGGGCGCCCGCAACACCACCACCTGGGGCGTGTACAACGACAACGCCTCCATGCGGTCGATGTTCGAGGCCTACTTCCGGAGCAAGGGGATCGGCACCCGTCCGATCAACATCGCTGGACGCTCCGACCACGCGTCCTTCGCCGCCATCGGGGTGCCGGTGAGCGGCATCGCCAGCGGCAGCGACCCGTGTTACCACCAGCGCTGCGACAACCTCTCCAACGTCGGCGCCAACGTCGAGGGCCGGAGCACGAACGCGGCCATCCACGCGGCCTGGACGCTGGCCGGTGAAGGCGGCGGGACCAAGCCCTTCCACGACGCCTCCATCACCCGGGTGAGGTAAGCCGCATGTCCGCACGAAGGTGCTTCCTCGTCGTCCCGGCCGCCCTTCTCGTGGCCGGGACGAGCGGGGTCGCCGACGCGGCGGCCACCGCGCCCGCACCGCCGGACCCGAGGTCGGTCCTGGCGTACTGGACGGCCGAGCGGATGGTCTCCGCCCAGCCGGAATCCGAGCCCGCCCGCCGTCCCGCGCCGTCCGGCACGCCGACCGGCGGCTCCGTCGCCCCGGCCCTGCCCGTCGAGCTGACGGCGGCGTCCCGGCCGTACACCGAGGCCGGTGAACGAGTGCACGGCAAGGTGTTCTACACCAAGAACGGACGGGACACCTGGTGCTCGGCCTCGTCGGTCACCGCGGCGAACAAGAGCCTGGTGTGGACCGCGTCGCACTGCGTGGGCGGCACCACCAACGTGATGTACGCCCCGGCCTACAACTCCGACGGCGGTGGCGGCGCTCCGTACGGACGCTGGCCCGCCCGCAAGGTGGCCACCAGCGGGAACGACCACGCCGTGGTCGTCGTGCACCCGTTGAACGGCCAGAGCCTCCAGGACGTGGTCGGCGCCAACGGCATCCGGTTCAACGGGCCGATCGACCGGCGCACCACGATCTGGGGGTACCCGGCGGCACGCGTCTGGACCGGCCGCGACCTCACCTACTGCGACCAGCCCACCTCTCCCAGCGGGAGTTCGACGCGCACCGCCTGCGACACCGAGGGCGGCAGCAGCGGCGGCGGCTACATCACCGGGACGAGCACGCCGACCGGGCTCGGCTCCCTGTGGGCCAACCACACCGCGGGGGACGGAGGCTGGGCGATCGGCTCGGTCTTCGGCACCACGGCAAGGAACCTGTACACCGCCAACGCCGGCGGCCCGCCCCCGGGCGGGGAGGTGGGTGCCCAATGACCTGGACGGCGGCCTCACCTCGATCCGTTCCCCGGAGATCACCCCGCCCGCGGGCGGCACCCGCACCGTGTCCTTTCAGCACTACCCACCGGCTGGAGTTCGAGGGGGGCGCGGACGGAAGGCTCCGGCGGCTGCGCTGATCCGGTCGCGGAGCGTCCGGAAGCGGTCACTATGATCGCTTTCCATGCGACGCGCCGGGCTTGCTCTGATCCTGTGCGCCCTGCTCATCGGCCTGTCCTCGCCCGCCGGGGCGAAGCCGCGCCCGGTGAGCCGGGCCGACCATCTCGCGGCGCAGCTGCGCCGCGATCCCGTCTACGTGACCGACCACGCGCCCCGCGCGCTGACCCCGGACACGGCGGCGCGGATCAGGGCGGCGCTGGGGCGGCTGGGCGTCCCCTACTACGTGGCGGTCACGCCGGAGATCCTGGGCGGCGGCCAGGACTCCGGCGACCTCGTTCCGCTGCTGCGCGACCGGCTGCGCCGTGACGGGCTCTATGTCGTGGTGACCCCGGCGAGTACCGGCGGGGCCGCGCGGCAGTTCGGCGGCGGGCGCGCGTTGCCGGTCGAGGACGCCTGGGCGGCCATGGAGGCCGAGACGGCCTACGACGCGGGCGCCACCGCCCGGATCGAGCGCTTCGTGGAGATCGCCCTGTCCGGCCGCGCGCGGGAGCGCCGCGACAACCCCCGCAAGGCCGCCAAGTCCAGGGTCAGGGCCGCCCTGGACCGGGACGACGCGTCCGAGCGGCGGGCGCGGTGGATCGAGGCCGGGGCGCTGGGCGCCGGAAGCGCGCTCAGCGGCGTCCCCCTGCTGATCATGATGTTCCGCGGCGGGCGTGCACGGAAGGACCGATGACCGTGCGCGGACTCCTCCTGGCGGCGCTGTTCCTGCTGGCTTCCCTGCCCGGTACCGCCTCCGCCGACCCCTTCCCCGAATACGCCAACCGGCGTCTCGACCGCGTCGCGGCCGCGCTGGCCAAGGACCCCCTCTTCGTCGACCCGGACATGACCGAGGCCCTCGACGCCCCCGGCAGGACGCGCGTCCGCCGGGCCGTCGCCGCCGCGTCCCGCCAGATCGGCTGCCCGGTGTACGTCATCGTGCTCCCCAACCCCCGCGACTCCGAGGTCGCGGGCGACGACGAGGGCCTGCTGTTCGCCCTGCGCGCGCGGACCCAGCGCGACGGGCTCTACCTGCTGGTCAACGACCACGCGCGTTTCGAGAAGGCCGGGTTCGGCGTGCCGCGGAACCTCGAATCGATCACGTTGTTCGACCAGGAGGAGCGCACCGCCTCCCCCGCCGACCGCGAACGGCCCTTCCGGGACCTGGCCGACCGCGTGACCGCGCGTCTCGCCCTCTACACCGGGCTGCGCGAGGTGGAACGGCAGAGCCCCGATCCGATCGCGCCTCCCACGCCGTTCGGCGAGGAGAACCGGCTCGAACCCGAGGAGCCCGAGATCGGGGGGCCGCTCGCCCTCGGGGCCCTGCTGGCCGGGCCGGTCGCCGCCGTGGTGATCTTCTTCTCCGTGGCCGTCGTCCGGCGCCGCACCCGCGCCCCCGGCGGCGAGGTCTACGCGAGCGACCACCGTCCGAGCATGCGTTTCCTGCGCCGCACCGGCGCCGGGGAGCTGGCGAGCCTGAGCGCCCTGCTCCCGGAGAACGAGGAGAATCCGGCCCACTCCTACGCGGCGTCCGCCTACGACGTGGCGCGTCTCCTACACGACGAGGCGGGCGAGGACGTCGGCCGCGCGATCGACCTGGTCGGCGCGATCGTGCTGGCCCGTGAGGGACGCCGGGCCCTGGCCGCCAAGGACCCCGCCCCGCGTCCGGCCTGCTTCGTCAACCCGCTGCACGGGCCCGCGCGGCGGCGCAAGCACGTGCGACTGGACGGGGCCAAGGGCAAGGGCACGCCGCGCTCCCTCTGCGACGCCTGCCATGGCATGCCGTCCTCGCAGCTGGCGGGCCGCGTCCTCCAGGTGCCCGGATCGGACGGCCCGCGCCCCCACTACGCGATCCCCGGCGTCTGGCGGGACACCGCCTTCGGGTCGACGCCGAACCTCGTCCCCCGCGTGCAGGAGTACCTCGGTGTCTCGTGATCCGTCCCCCGGCGAGAAGCTGGCCGCCTCACTGCGCCGCTCGCCCTTCTACATCGACCCCTCGCTGGCCTCCGCCGTCCCGGCGGCCGAGCGCGGGCGGCTGATCGCCCGGCTGCGCCGTGCCCCCGTCCCGGTCTATGTCGTCCTGGTGCCGATGGTGAAGGGCGGCGTCTGGACCGACGACGAGCAGCTCGCGACCGTCGTGCACGACCGGCTCGGCCGCGACGGCGTCTTCCTCGGCCTCGGGGACCAGGCCGACACGCTGTCCGCGCGCGAGTGGGGCGGCGACCACCAGGCGCGCGAGGCGGCGTGGGCCGTCAACCTCGACCGGCGGCTGGACGACGCGCCCCTGCCCGTCCGGCTGAACCGGTTCGCCGACCTGCTGCTGTCGGGAACCGGCGCCCAGGAGTACAAGCGCCTGTCCGCCGAGATCAACCGGCGGTGGAAGGAGCGCGAGCGCGGCCGGGCCGGGGCCGAGGACGACGGCGGCTCGGGCCCGCTGCTCGGCGGCGGGGCAGCCGGGCTCGCGGTCGCGGGCGTCGCGGGCCTGGTGCTGTGGCGACGGCGCAGGGCCGCGGCCGTCCGCCGGGCCGAGAGCGGCCTGCGCCTGCCCAGGACGGTGTTCGCCACGGCCCGCCGCGCGGACGAGGACCAGCTGCGCGAGCAGGCGTCCGCCGAAGTGATCGCCTTCGGGGAGCTGCTGGAGGCTACCCCCACCGAGACCCGCGACGAGCGGGCCCTCGCGCTCGTGACCCGCGCCCTGGACGCCTACCAGGCGGCCGGGAAGACCCTCGACGCCGCCTCGGGCGTCCCCGACCTGGCCGGGGTGCTGGTGCTGGTCGACCAGGGACGCGACGCGCTGGCCTCGGCCGTCTCCCTGGCCTCCGGCCGGGGCGAGATCGCGCCCACCCCGCTGTGCTTCTTCGACCCGCTGCACGGCGACGCCCCGGACCGGCTGGACTGGCGTCCGCCCGGCACCCGGCGGGAGCTGCGCGTCCGCGCCTGCCGGGACTGCGCCAGGGCCGTCAGGGCCCGCAGGACCCCCAAGACGCTGCCCGACACGCGCGACGGGCGCGAGGTGCCCTACTTCGAGGCCGACCCGGAGCGCAGCGTCTGGGCCGAGACCGGCTACGGCCAGCTCCGCGACGACCTGGTCGAGCGCGTCCTGCGGGGCGCCCCGCGCGGCCGCTGACCGGCCCCTGCGCTCAGGGGGCCAGCATGTCGGCGGTGAGGTTGGCCTCGGTGCCGGGGACGCCCTGGTCTTCGGCGCGCTTGTCGGCCATCGCCAGCAGACGCCTTATACGGCCCGCGATGGCGTCCTTGGTGAGCGGCGGGTCGGCGAGCTGGCCCAGCTCCTCCAGGGACGCCTGCTTGTGCTCCAGGCGCAGCCGGCCCGCGCTGACCAGGTGCTCGGGGGCGTCGTCGCCCAGGATCTCCAGGGCGCGCCCGACCCGGGCGCCCGCCGCGACGGCCGCGCGGGCCGAGCGGCGCAGGTTGGCGTCGTCGAAGTTGGCCAGGCGGTTGGCGGTGGCGCGGACCTCCCGGCGCATCCGCCGCTCCTCCCAGGCCAGGACGGAGTCGTGGGCGCCGAGCCTGGTCAGCAGCGCGCTGATGGCGTCGCCGTCGCGGACCACGACCCGGTCGACGCCGCGCACCTCGCGGGCCTTGGCATGGATCTTCAGCCGCCGGGCCGCGCCGACCAGGGCCAGGGCGGCCTCGGGGCCGGGGCAGGTCACCTCCAGCGACATCGACCGGCCGGGCTCGGTCAGCGAGCCGTGCGCCAGGAACGCTCCGCGCCAGGCCGACTCGGCGTCGCAGGCCGCCCCCGCGACCACATGGCGGGGCAGGCCCCGCACCGGACGCCCGTTGTTGTCGATCAGCCCGGTCTGCCGGGCCAGCGACTCCCCCTCACGGAACACCCGCACCACGTAGCGGTTGCCCTTGCGCAGGCCGCTCGGGGCGAGCACCACCACGTCGGAGGTGTGGCCGAAGACCTCGGCCACGTCCTTGCGCAGGCGCCGGGCCGCCGATCCGGTGTCGATCTCGGCCTCGATCACGATCCGCCCGCTGACCAGGTGCAGGCCGCCCGCGAAGCGCAGGAGCGTCGACACCTCCGCCTTGCGGCAGCAGGGCTTCAAGATCGTCAGCCTGCTGAGCTCGTCCTTCACCACACCGGTCATCGCCATAGATGAACCCTCTCCCCCCTAATGAACTTCCAGCAGTGTGGCCGATCCCGGCCCGTCCGGACGTCAGTCGCGGAATATCTGTACGAAGGCTTGGGCCAGCCGGGCCGGATCATGACGCGGCGAACCGTCGTCGGCGGCCACGTCGGCCAGCGCGAGCCGGCCGCCGAGATCGGCCACCGCCTTCTCCAGGGCGGGCGGGTCCTCCACCACGCCGCGATCGGCCAGGACGACGTCGACGCGCAGGTCGGGGGCGTGCTCCTGGAGGACCTCCAGGTGGCGCTGCGGCGAGAAGTCGTCGGTCTCGCCGGGCTGCGGGGCCAGGTTCAGGGCCACGACGCGGCGTGCGCGGGTGGCGGTGAGGGCGCGGGCGAGCTCGGGCACCTTCAGGTGCGGCAGGACGCTGGTGAACCAGGACCCGGGCCCGAACACCACCCAGTCGGCGTCGCCGACCGCGTCGAGGGCCTCGGGGCAGGCCGGCGGGTCGGTGGGGACCAGGGAGATCCCCGTCACGGTGCCGGGCGTGCTGGCGCAGGCGACCTGGCCCTTGACTCGGGACACTTCGTCGGGACGGGCGGGGTCGGCGCCCCGGACCTCGGCCACGATGTCCATCGGCACCGAGGCCATCGGCAGGACGCGGCCGTGGGCGCCGAGCAGGCGGCCGACCCAGTCGAGGCCCGCCACCGTGGAGCCCGCGACGCCGTCGGCCTCGCCCAGCAGCTCCCACAGGGCGACGATCAGCAGGTTGCCGACGGCGTGGTCGTGCAGCTCGCCCTGACTGCGGAAGCGGTGCTGCACCACGTCGCGCCAGGTCTGGCCCCACTCGTCGTCGCCGCACAGCGCGGCCAGCGCCATCCGCAGGTCGCCCGGCGGCAGGACGCCGAGCTCCTTGCGCAGCCGGCCGCTGGAACCGCCGTCGTCGGCGACGGTGACCACGGCGCTGAGCCGGTCGGTCACGCGCCGTAGCGCCGACAGCGAGGCGTAGAGGCCGTGGCCCCCACCGAGCGCGACGACTCTGGGGCCGGGAGGGTTCACCGTGCCGTACTCCTCGTCGTGAACCGGGCCGGTGCGGGGGGACGACCCCCCACGCCTCCCGGCGGCCGAATCGGCCGAGACCGGCCCGGCTGGGTCACTCACGTCCGAGGTCGCGGTGGGCGACCTGGACCTCGATGTTCTCGTCGCGCAGCCGGGTGGCGAGTTGTTCCGCCATGGCCACACTACGGTGTTTACCACCGGTACATCCCACGGCGAGCGTGACGTAGTGCTTTCCCTCGCGCTCGTAGCCGTCGGTCAGCAGCCTCAGGACCTCGGTGTAGGCGTCGAGGAACTCCTTGGCGCCGCGCTGCCCCAGGACGTAGTCGCGCACGGCCGTGTCGCGGCCGGTGCGGGGGCGCAGCTCGGGCACCCAGTGGGGGTTGGGCAGGAAGCGGCAGTCGACGACGAGGTCGGCGTCGACCGGCAGCCCGTACTTGTAGCCGAAGGACACCACGGTGGCGCGCAGGCTCGACTCGCCGGTGTCGTTGCCGAAGAAGCTGACGATCTTGGCCCGCAGCTCGTGCACGTTCAGCGCGCTGGTGTCGAGCACCAGGTCGGCCTCGGCCCTGACCTCGCGGACCCGCTCGCGCTCGCGGGCGATGCCGTCGACCACCCGGTCGTCGCCCTGGAGCGGATGCGGGCGCCGGACGCTCTCGAACCTGCGGACCAGGGCCTCGTCGCTGGCCTCCAGGAACACCACCCTCGGGTGGACCCCGCGCGCCTCCAGCTCGGCGATGGAGGAGTGCAGGTCTTCGGTGAAGGCGCGGCTGCGCACGTCGACCACGACCGCGATGCGCGGCACGGCGCCCTTCACCCGGCCGCCCAGGTCGGCCATGGTGGCCAGCAGGCCGGGCGGCAGGTTGTCGACCACGAACCAGTCGAGGTCCTCCAGCGACTTGGCGGCCGTGCTGCGACCGGCCCCGGACATGCCGGTGACGATGACGATGTCCGGAATATGGGTCTCGGTGGTCAACTCGCTTCTCCCCTGTGCTCCCCGTCGGTGCGCCCGCCGGCGCCGTCCCCGTTGCCGTTGCCGCCCCCGCGCGCGGCGGGCCCCGGCCCGCCGTGCAGGGCCGCGGCGATGGACTCGGCACTGCGCGCGCCGATCCCCGGAACCTCGGCGATCTGCGCGGGCGTCGCCTCTTTCAAGCGCTTGAGCGACCCGAAATGTTTCAGCAGGGCCGCCCGGCGCGAGGGCCCCAGCCCCGGAACGTTATCGAGTTCGCTGACCGTCATGGTCTTGGAACGCTTCTGCCGGTGGAAATTGATGGCGAACCGATGCGCCTCGTCGCGGACGCGCTGCACCAGGTACATGCCCTCGCTGTTGCGCGGCAGGATCACCGGGTCGTCGTCGCCGGGGAGCCACAGCTCCTCAAGCCGCTTGGCGATGCCGCAGACCGCGATGTCGTCGACGCCCAGCTCGGCCAGGGCGGCCCGCGCGGCCGCGACCTGCGGCGCGCCGCCGTCGACGATCACCAGGTTGGGCGGGTAGGCGAACTTTCTGGGACGGCCGGTCTCGGGATCGATCGGCTGGTGCGCGGACGGGTCGAGCTCGTCGTCACCCGTCTCGCCCGCCATCGTCTCCAGCTCGCCGTGCTTCTCGCTCTCGGCGAGATAGCGGCGGAAGCGCCGGGTGATCACCTCGTGGATGGAGCGGACGTCGTCCTGCCCCTCGACCGCCCTGATCGTGAACCGCCGGTACTCGCTCTTGCGGGCCAGGCCGTCCTCGAACACGACCATGGACGCCACCACGTTGGTGCCCTGGAGGTTGGAGACGTCGTAGCACTCGATCCGCAGCGGCGCCTCGTCGAGTTCGAGGGCCTCCTGGATCTCGCGCAGCGCCAGGCTGCGGGTGGTCAGGTCGCTGGCGCGGCGCGTCTTGTGCTGTTTGAGCGCCTCCATCGCGTTGCGGGCGACGGTCTCCAGCAGCGTCTTCTTGTCGCCGCGCTGGGGCACCCGCAGCCGGACGGGCCCGCCCCGCAGCTCGGTCAGCAGCTCGGTCATCGCCTCGACCTCGGGCGGCAGCGCGGGCACCAGGACCTCGCGGGGCACCGCGTCGCTCTCGCTGTAGGTCTGGATGAGGAAGTGCTCGACCAGGTCGGCGGTGGTGACCGCCTCGACCTTGTCGACCACCCAGCCGCGCTGGCCGCGGATGCGGCCGCCGCGGACGTAGAAGACCTGGACGGCGGCCTCCAGCTCGTCCTCCGCGAAGGCGATCATGTCGCAGTCGGTGGAGTCGGCGAACACGACCGTCTGCTTCTCCAGCGCGCGTTCGAGGGCGCGGATGTCGTCGCGCAGGCGGGCCGCGCGCTCGTACTCCTGCCCGGCGGCGGCCGAGCGCATCTCGCGTTCGAGCCGCCGGGTGAAGCGGCCGGTGTCGCCCGCCATGAAGTCGCAGAAGTCCTCGGCCAGGAGCCGGTGCTCTTCGGGACTGACGCGGCCGACGCAGGGCGCCGAGCACTTGTCGATGTAGCCGAGCAGGCAGGGCCGGTCGAGCTGGTGCTGCCGCTTGAACACCCCGGGACGGCAGGTGCGGACCGGGAAGACCCGCAGCAGCTGGTCGACCGTCTCGCGGATCGCCCAGGCATGGGAGTACGGGCCGAAGTAGCGGACACCCTTGCGTTTGGCACCGCGCATGACCATCACCCTCGGGAACTCTTCGTCGAGGGTGACCGCCAGATAGGGATAGGACTTGTCGTCGCGGTAACGCACGTTGAACCGCGGGTCGAACTCCTTGATCCAGGAGTACTCCAGCTGGAGCGCCTCGACCTCGGTGCCGACCATCGTCCAGTCGACCCGGGCGGCCGTCTGGAGCATCGTCTGGGTGCGCGGGTGCAGGCCCGCGAAGTCGGCGAAGTAGGAGTTCAGCCGCGAGCGCAGGCTCTTGGCCTTGCCGACGTAGATGACCCGGCCGTGCTCGTCGCGGAATCGGTACACCCCGGGTGTCTCGGGAATCGAGCCCGGGGAGGGTCTGTAGGTCGCCGGATCTGCCACGTCCGAAAGCGTAGTAGGCGCCGCCGACATCCCGCGCGCCCGCCGGTCCCGCGTAAACCGCCCGATCGTGGGAAGGCCGGAGGGCTGGGCGACGAGTGAGACTCCGGAGACAAGGAGGGACGACGCGCGATGACGGCGTTCTGGGCCTGGATGGTGCTGGCGATCTCTGTCGCCACGTCAGTGACGGTGGTGGAGATCGTGCGGCGGCTGCTGGCCGGTCCCCTGTGGGAGAAGTGGCCGGGGGCCGGGACGGCCGCGCGGCGCTGTGCGGCTCCCGCGTTCGCGCTGGCGGCGGTGGTGAGCGCCAACGCGGCGATGCCGTTCGGGTACCTGGACGGGGGCGCCGACGGCGCGGTGCGGCACGGGCTGCGCATCGCGGTGATCGGCGCGACGACCTGGCTGGTGCTGCGGATCGCGTACGCGCTGACCGATCCGGCCCTGGACCGGCTGACGCGGGTGGCGGGCGAGCGCAACCGCCGGGCGCGCCGGGCCCGGACGCAGATGCTGCTGCTGCGGCGCATCGCGGCGATGGTGGTGGTCGTGGTGGCCGTGGGCGCGGTGCTGTTCACGTTCCCGGCCGTGCGCGCGCTGGGCGCCGGGGTCCTGGCGTCCGCGGGCGTGGCGGGGCTGGTCGTGGGCATCGCGGCCCGTCCGACGCTGGGCAACCTGTTCGCGGGGCTTCAGCTGGCGTTCAGCGACGCGCTGCGCCTGGACGACGTGGTGGTCGTCGAGGGCCAGTGGGGCCGGGTCGAGGAGCTGACGCTGTCGTACGTGGCGGTGCGGCTGTGGGACGACCGGCGCCTGATCCTGCCGGTGTCGCGCTTCACCGAGGAGCCCTTCGAGAACTGGACGCGCCACAGCAGCCGCGTGATCGGCTCGGCCGACCTGCACCTGGACTGGTCGGTTCCGGTCGAGGAGCTGCGGTCGGAGCTGCACGCGATGCTGAAGGAGCATCCGCTGTGGGACGCCAAGGAGTGGTACCTCCAGGTGACCGAGGTGCTGCCGAACGGCCTGGTGCAGGTGCGGGCCATGATGAGCGCGGCCGACTCGGCGAGCGCGTGGGACCTGCGCTGCGACGTCCGCGAGCATCTGGTCGCCTACGTCCGCGAGCGGTACCCCGAGTCGCTTCCGCGCGTGCGGGCCGACCTGACGTCCCCCGCCGGGGCGGGCGAGGGCGGCTCGCCCGTCCCCGCCGGCGGCCGCACCGCTGGACCGGCCGCCGGGGGGAAGGACCTCAGGCGAGCGTGATCGAGCCGCCCTGGACGGTGATCTTCTTCTCGGCCAGCGGCTCGGTGGCGGGCGGGTTCGCCACCGACCCGTCGGAGATCTTGAACTCGCTGCCGTGGCACTTGCACTTGATGGTGTCGCCCGAGATCTGGGAGACGGGGCAGCCCTTGTGCGTGCAGGTGGCGTCGTAGGCCTTGAACTGGCCCGCCGCGGGCTGGACGACGACGACCTTCTCCTTCTTGAAGATCTTGCCTCCGCCGACCGGGATGTCGGCCGTCTTGGCCAGCACGGCTCCTCCGGCCCCGTTGCCCGAGCTCTGGGTGGGGGTCTGCCCGGAGCCCGCGTCGCCCGAGGAGTCGTCCTTCCCGTCGTCGCCGCCGCACGCGGCCGCCAGCCCGGCGACGCCCACGGCGCCGACCCCGAGCAGGACCTTGCGCCGGGTCTCGCCCGGCCCGCCGCCCGTCTGCGGTCCGGTGCCGTCGGTCAGCGGTTCGGGAGCCTGTGCCATGGGTTCGTCCTCCATCGTCGCGGGGTACTGTCACGCGGTTCTCCACCGTCACAGGGGAGCACGTAATCGCGCCGTTGAAGGTTCAATCCGCTCCCCCGCGACCATGATCGCGACCGCCGGTCCGTCAGCGGGTCATTTCGGCAGCCACGCCTTCCACTTGGCCTCGTTGTCGGCGACCCACTTCTTGGCCGCCCGGTCGGCGGTCATCCCGTCGTTGGCGATGTACCCCGCCACGGTGTTCTGATCGGCCTCGGTCCACCGGAAGTTCTTGACCAGCTGGTACGCCTTGCCGCCCTTGTCGGCGAAGCGCTTGCTGACGATCTTGTCGAGGTCGTAGGGCGGGTAGTCGCAGGCGACCTTCTTGGGGTCGGTGTCGCAGCCGGGCGTGTACTTGGGCAGGTTCACCTTGGCGAACTTGGCCTTGAGGTGCAGCACGTGCGGCTTCCAGAAGTAGAACAGCAGCGCCTTCTGCTGGTTCTCGGCCTGCACCGCCGACTTCACCAGCGCCGCCTCGCTGCCGCCCTCGACCACCTGGTAGTCGAGCTTGAGGTTCTTGACCAGCGCCTTGTCGTTGGTGACGAACGACGGGTCGCCGTCGAGCACCTGCCCCTTGCCGCCGGACTCGGAGGTCTTGAACAGGCTCGCGTACTTGTTCAGGTTCCTGGAGTCGGTGATGTCGGGGTACTTCTTGGCCATCCACTCGGGGACGTACCAGCCGATCTCCCCCTTGACGCCGGTGGAGCCCGCCGAGACCGCGACCTTCTTCTCCTCGAGGTACTTCTTCTTCAGCGACTCGTGGCCCCAGTTCTCCACGATCGCGTCGACCTCGCCGGACTCGAAGCCCTGCCAGGCGACCTCCTCCTTGAGGTTCTTCTTCTCGACCTTGTAGCCGAGCTCCTTCTCCAGCACGGCGGCGATGACGGCGGCGTTGGCCTCGTAGCCCGTCCACGGGTTGATGGCGAGCCGCACCGTCCCGCCCGAGCCCGTGCCGCCCTTGCCATCGCTGGTCTTGGCTCCGCCGCAGCCGGCGAGCCCCAGGGAGACGAGCGCGAACCCCGCCGCGATCGCGCCGCCGGTCCTACTGATCCTCATGTGGTTCCTCTCGGGTGGACGGTCAGCCGGCCGCATGCCGGGACGCCTGGTTGTCCTGCCTGTGCCTCGTGTGGGGGGACGACCCCCCACGCCCCCCGGCGGCTTGCGCCGTCCTGCCCGCGCCCTGCGTGAGCCGGTCGAGCATGACGCCGAGCAGGACGATCGCGATGCCCGCCGCCAGGCCGAGCCCGAAGTCCTCGGTCTGGGAGAAGCCGGTCACCACGTCGAAGCCGAGCCCGCCCGCCCCGACCATGCCGCCGACCACGACCATCGCCAGCACCATGACGATGCCCTGGTTGGCGGCCAGCAGCAGGCCGCGCCTGGCCATCGGGAGCCGCACCTTCCACAGCAGCTGGCGGCGGGTCGAGCCGGACGCGGTTGCCGCCTCGACCACCGTCGCCGGGACGCCGCGCAGGCCGTCCTCCACCAGCCGGACGACCGGCGGCACCGCGTAGATGACCGCGGCCGCGATGGCGGTGAAGCGGGACGCGCCGAACAGCGCGATGGCGGGCACGAGGTAGACGAAAGACGGGAGCGTCTGCGCGGCGTCCAGCACCGGGCGCAGGCCCGCCGAGAACCAGCGGGACCTGGCGGCGCCCACGCCGAGCGCGATGCCGACCGCCAGCGTGAGCAGAGCCGCCGCGACGACGGAGGTGAGCGTCTTCATGCTGTGCTGCCACAGCCCCAGCGCGGCGATCGCGGCCAGGCACGCCCCGGCGGTGACCGCCGCGCGGGTGCCGCACAGCCGCAGCCCGGCCAGCACGACCGCGATGACCACCAGCCACCAGGGCGCCTCGGTCAGCACCTTCTCGGCCGGGTTGAGCAGGCCGTAGGTGACGGCGTCCTTGATCGCTCCGGTGAGCCAGGACAGGTTGTCCTCGATCCAGCCGGTCAGCTCGTTGACGGGCTTGGTGAAGGTGAAGTTCAGCGACTCGGGGAAGTCCCGCGGCAGCGTCCGGCCGAGGACGGCGCCCGCCAGCGCCACGGCGGCGGCCCCGGCGAGCTCGGCGCGGCGGCGCGCCGACGACACCGCCGCCCGGCCCCGCCCCCGGCCGCCCGCGCCCCGGGTCAGCCGGTCGAGCACGATCGCCAGGATGACGATCGCCAGGCCCGCGTCGAAGGCCGCGCCCACGTTCTGGTGCTGGAGGCCGTCCAGGATCGTCACGCCGAGCCCGGGGGCGCCGATCAGCGCGGTGATGACCACCATCGCCAGCGCCATCATGATCGTCTGGTTGACGGCCAGCATGATCGTGGAGACGGCCATCGGCAGCTGCACCGCGCGCAGCGTCTGCAGGCGGGTCGCGCCCAGCGACTCCGACGCCTCGACGCTGGCGGGCGCCACCCGGCGGATGCCCAGCGCGGTGATCCTGATCGCGGGCGGCACCGCGTAGATCAGCGTCGTCACGGTGGCCGAGGGGGCGCCGATGCCGAACACCAGCGCCATCGGGGCCAGGTAGGCGAACGCGGGCATGATCTGCATGGCGTCCAGCACCGGGTCCAGCAGCCGCCGCAGCCGGTCGGCGCGCCCGGCCGCGATGCCCAGCGGCAGCCCGACGACCAGCGCGATCAGCACCGCCGCGACCGTCAGCGCCAGCGTCTCGGCGCCGTCCTCCCACAGCCCCAGGACGCCGATGGCCAGGAACCCGGCCGCGCCCACGAGCCCGGTGCGCCACCCCGAGGCGGCCCAGCCGGTCGCCCCGGCCGCGCCGACCACGCCGGGCCAGCCGAGGAACTCCACGATCGAGGTCAGGGCGTCGACGAGATGGCCGATGCCGATGCTGACGTAGTTCAGCAGGTACAGGAAGACCGGATGGGTGTTCTTGTTGTCCTGGACCCAGTCGCGCGCGTCGTTGAGCGTGTGGAACAGGCCGATGTCGTCGTCGTGCGGCAGCACCGAGCGGCCCCGGAAGACCAGGAACAGCACGGCCAGGACGGCGGCCGCGCCCGCGTACAGGGCCCACGACGGGAGCGGCGCGCGCCGCCGCACGGCGGTGGCGGGCGCGCTCACCGCTCCCCGCCCGCCGCGATCACCGAGATGACCGCGGCGCGGTCGACGACGCCGACCAGCTCGCCGTCCTCCACCACGCGCAGCGGGTTCTCGTCGCTCAGGCTGGCGCGCAGCGCGTCCCGCACGAGCGTGGTGCCGGGCAGCTCGGCGCCCGCGCCGCCCTCGCCGGGCCCGGCGGGCCTGGCCAGGTACCGCAGCGTCAGCACGCCCGCCTTGGGGACGTCGCGGACGAAGTCGGCCACGTAGTCGTCGGCGGGCGAGCCGACCAGGTCCTCGGGCCGCCCGGTCTGGACGATCTCGCCGTCGCGCATCAGCGCGATGCGGTCGCCGAGCTTGAGCGCCTCGGCCAGGTCGTGGGTGATGAACACCAGCGTCTTGCCGACCTCGTGGTGCAGCCGGATGACCTCGTTCTGCATGTCGCGGCGGATCAGCGGGTCCAGCGCGCTGAACGGCTCGTCGAAGAACAGGACCGCCGGGTCGACGGCGAGCGCGCGGGCCAGCCCGACGCGCTGCTGCATCCCGCCCGAGAGCTGGTCGGGGTAGGAGGCGTCGTGGCCGTCGAGCCCGACCAGCGCGAGGATCTCGCGGGCCCGCGCGTGCCGCTCGGCCCGGCCCACGCCCTGGATCTCCAGGCCGTAGGCGACGTTGTCGATGACCTGCCGGTGCGGCAGCAGGCCGAAGTGCTGGAACACCATGGCGACCTTGTGCCGCCGGATCTCGCGCAGGCGCCGCGGACCGGCCGCGCCGACGTCCTCGCCGTCCAGGACGACGCGTCCCGCCGTCGGCTCGATCAGCCGGGACATGCACCGGATCAGCGTCGACTTGCCGCTGCCGGACAGGCCCATCACCACGAACACCTCGCCGGGCGCGACGTCGAACCCGACGTCGCGGACGGCCGCCGTCATACCGGTCTTCTCGCGCAGCTCCTCGCGGGGCAGCCGGGCGTCGGGCGAGTCCATGAGGTCCCGGACGCGCTTCTCCCGAGCACCGAAGACCTTCCAGAGCCCCCGGACGGAGATCATCGGGTCGCCCGGCGCGTCCGGACCGGCGCCGGAGTGTCCGACGAGCTGTTTCTCGGGATCGGCGGTGGTCATGTCGCACTCCTGGGCTCTGCGGGAATCGGCCGGGGAAGGGTGGCTCAGCCCCCGAACCAGCGCTGCGGCGCGGGGCGCACGTTCTGCCACACGTGCTTGGTCTCCTGGTACTCGGCGAGTCCGGCGAGACCCAGCTCGCGGCCGACGCCGGACTGCTTGTAGCCGCCCCACTCGGCCTGCGGGACGTAGGGATGGAAGTCGTTGATCCAGATCGTGCCGTGGCGCAGGCGCCCGGCGACGCGCTGGGCCCGGCCCGCGTCGCTCGTCCAGACGGCCCCGGCCAGCCCGTAGACGGTGTCGTTGGCGAGGCGGACGGCCTCGTCCTCCCCGGTGAAGGTCTCCACCGTCAGCACGGGGCCGAACGACTCGTCCTGGACGGCGCGCATCCCGGTGTGGCAGCGGTCGAGGATGGTGGGCCGGTAGTAGTGACCCTTGGCCAGATCGGGCTCGTCGGGCCTGCGGCCTCCGCAGCGCAGCTCGGCGCCCTCGTCCAGCCCGGCCTGGACGTACGCCTCCACCTTGGCCAGGTGCTCGGCGGAGATGAGCGGGCCGGTCTCGGCGCGCTCGTCGAACGGGCCGCCGAGGCGGATGCGGTCGGCGCGCGCCGCCAGCTCGGCGACGAACGCCTCGTGCAGCGGTTCCTCGACCAGCAGCCGCGCGCCCGCGGAGCAGACCTGGCCCGAGTGCAGGAAGACGGCGGTGAGCGCCATGTCGAGGGCGGCCTCGACATCGGCGTCGGCGAAGACGATGTTGGGGTTCTTGCCGCCCAGCTCCAGCGCGACCTTCTTCACCGTCCCGGCGGCGGACGCCATGATCGCGCGGCCGGTGGCCAGCCCCCCGGTGAAGGAGACCAGGTCGACGGCCGGATGCTCGGTGAGCGGCGCCCCGGCCCGGGGCCCGGCGCCGAGCACGAGGTTGGCCACGCCCGCGGGCAGGCCCGCCTCCTCCAGCAGTTTGATCAGCAGGATCGCGGTGGACGGCGTCAGCTCGCTCGGCTTGAGGACGAAGGTGTTGCCCGCGGCCAGCGCGGGGGCGACCTTCCACGACGTCTGGAGCAGCGGGTAGTTCCACGGCGTGATGAGCGCGCACACGCCCACGGGCTCGTGGACGACGCGGCTCACCACGTCGGGGTTGCCGGTGTCGACGACGCGTCCCGCCCCGGTCCCGGCGATGCCGCCGTAGTAGCGGAAGACGCCGATCACGTCGTCGACGTCGTACTCGCTCTCGACCAGCCGCTTGCCGGTGTCGAGCGACTCGGCGCGGGCGACGGCGGCCTTGTCGCGTTCCAACAGGGCGGCCACCCGCAGCAGCAGGTCGCCGCGCTCCTTGGCGGGCGTGCCGGGCCAGGCGCCCCGGTCGAACGCGCGGCGCGCCGCGAGCGCGGCCTCGGCGGCGTCGTGCCCGGCGGCCTCGTCCACGGTGGCGACACGGCTCCCGTCGGCGGGGCAGAGCACCTCCCGCCGCGCGCCGTCGCGGGAACCGACCCACCTGCCGTCGATGTGGAGATCCGGCACGTCGCCCTTCCGTTTCGTCTGTTCCGTTTCACCCAACGAGTTGCTTATCTTGCAACAGACGTCGGCCTCAATCTAAACGGATGGCAAACCGAACACCGTCATGATCGATCGACGCACTGTCACGATCATGAGCAACGATAGCGCCCCCACCTGCGGAGATAACGATCGCCCTACAAAGGCGTCAGGAGGCGGCGGTGAAGCCCAGGCGCTCGGAGATCCGCGCGGCGGCCTCGCGGACGGCGGCGGCCACGGCCGGGATCCGCTCGCCGGTGAGCCGGAACGTCGGGCCCGAAACGCTGACGGTCGCCACGACCTCACCCCGGCGGTCCATGATCGGGGCGGCGACCGCGCTCAGCCCGAACTCCAGCTCGTCGACCGAGGTCGCGTAGCCGCGCTCGCGCACCCGCTCCAGCTCGCGCGCCAGCTCCCGGCGCCCGGTGATCGTCCGGTCGGTGAACCGCTCGCGGCGCTCGGCCAGCCGTTCGGCCAGCAGCTCGGGTGGGAGGTGGGCCAGCATGACCTTGCCGTTGGACGTCGCGTGCGCGGGCAGCCGCCGTCCGACCCAGTTGCGCGGCTGGAGCACCGAGCTGCCCGCCACCTGGTCGACGTAGACCTGCTCGCCGCCCGACAGCGTGGTGAGGTTGACGGTCTCGCCGACCTCCCCGGCCAGCCGCTCGCAGATCGCGCGGCCCTCGCGCACCACGTCGAGCCGCGCCGCCGCCGACCCGGCCAGGCGCAGCAGCCCGACGCCGAGGCGGTACTTGCCGCGCAGCGAGTCCTGGACGACCAGCTCGCGCCCCTCCAGCGCCGAGACCAGCCGGAACGCCGTCGACTTGTGCACGCCGAGCTCGGCGGCCAGCTGCGTCACGCCCGCCTCGCCGTCGCGGGCGAGGATCTCCAGCACGGTCACGGCGCGGTCGACCGACTGCACGGTCACGGCGTCGGACCCCGGCTGGCGCTCACCAGGGAACCGTATCCCAGCGGCGTCAGCCGGCCGTCCCGTGCCGGTGGAAGGCCCGGTGGTCGGCGGGCAGCGGCGCGTTCCCGAGGATAAGGTCGGCGGCCTTCTCGGCGACCATCATCACCGGCGCGTAGATGTTGCCGTTGGGGATGTAGGGCATGACCGAGGCGTCCACCACCCGGAGGCCGTCCACGCCATGGACGCCCATCGTGCGGGGGTCGACCACCGCCATCTCGTCCACGCCCATCCGGGCGGTGCAGGACGGGTGCAGCGCGGTCTCGGCGTCGGCGGCCACCCAGTCGAGGATCTGCTCGTCGGTCGCGACCGACGGCCCCGGGGAGATCTCGCCGCCGTTGAAGGCGTCCATGGCGGGCTGGGCGAGGATGTCGCGCGCGACCCGCACGGCCTCGACCCACTCGCGCCGGTCCTGGTCGGTCGACAGGTAGTTGAACCGCAGCGCCGGATGCTCGCGCGGATCGGTGGACCTGATCTTCACGCTGCCGCGCGCGTCGGAGTACATCGGCCCGACGTGCACCTGGTAGCCGTGCCCGGCCTCGGGGGCGGTGCCGTCGTAGCGGACCGCGATCGGCAGGAAGTGGAACATCAGGTTGGGGTAGGCGACCTCGTCGTTGCTCCGCGCGAAGCCGCCGCCCTCGAAGTGGTTGCTGGCGCCCGGCCCGGACCGCAGGAACAGCCACCGCGCGCCGATCAGCGGGTACCGCCACAGCTGCCGCATCACCGGGTTCAGCGAGACCGGCTGCCTGCTGGCGTGCTGGACGTAGACCTCCAGGTGGTCCTGAAGGTTCTCCCCCACCCCGGGAAGGTGCTGGACGACCTCGATGCCGAGCGCGCGCAGCTCGTCGGCGTCGCCGATGCCGGAGAGCTGGAGCAGCTGGGGCGTGTTGATCGCGCCCCCGCACAGGATGACCTCGCCCGCGCGCACACGCAGCGGCGTCCGGCTCCGGCCTCGGGTGAACTCCACGCCGACGGCTCGCCCGCCCCGCATGATGACCTTGGTGACCATCGCGCGTGTGGCGACCGTCAGGTTGGGACGCGAGCGCATCACCGGGTGCAGGTAGGCGCGGGCGGCGCTCAGCCTCCGACCGCGATGGACGTTGCGGTCGAAGGGGGCGAACCCCTCCTGGCGGTAGCCGTTCACGTCGTCGGTGAGCGGGTACCCGGCCTCCTTGGCCGCCGCGAAGAACGCCCCGAACAGCGGGTTCACCGCGGGCCCGCGCTCCAGCACCAGCGGGCCGTCATGGCCGCGGAAGCCCGTCCCGGGGTCGGCGAGGCAGTCCTCCATGCGCCGGAAGTACGGCAGGCAGTGCGCGTAGTCCCAGGACTCCATGCCGGGGTCGGCGGCCCAGCGCTCGAAGTCCATCGGGTTGCCGCGCTGGAAGATCATGCCGTTGATGCTGCTGGACCCGCCGAGCACCTTCCCCCGCGCGTGGTAGACGCGCCGCCCGTTCATGTGCGGCTCGGGCTCGGACTCGTACTTCCAGTCGTAGAAGCGGTTGCCGATCGGGAACGGCAGCGCCGCCGGCATGTGGACGAACACGTCCCACGAGTAGTCGGGCCGCCCCGCCTCCAGCACGAGAACCCGGTTGCCGGGATCGGCGCTGAGCCGGTTGGCCAGCGCGCAGCCCGCCGACCCGCCGCCGACGATGACCTGGTCGTAACTGCCAGAACTCATGGAACTCCAGATGTCGATCAACGCACCGCTGGATATCAGTCTGGCGAATCCCAGGTCAATCGGGCGCCAAGCCTTCTCAGCGGTACGTTCACGCGTCCGGGTCTCACGAGTGCCGCCCGGGCGCCGTTCCCGGGCGGCGGATCAGGCGAGGATCTTGGAGAGGAACTGGCCGGTGTGGCTGGCCTCCACCTTCGCCACGGCCTCGGGGGTGCCGGTCGCCACCACGGCGCCGCCCCGGGAGCCGCCCTCGGGGCCCATGTCGATGATCCAGTCGGCGGTCTTGACGACGTCGAGGTTGTGCTCGATGACGATGACCGTGTTGCCCTTGTCGACCAGGCCGTTCAGGACGCCGAGCAGCTTGCGGATGTCTTCGAAGTGCAGGCCGGTGGTGGGCTCGTCCAGGACGTAGATGGTGCGTCCGGTGGAGCGCTTCTGGAGTTCGGAGGCCAGCTTGACCCGCTGGGCCTCGCCGCCGGACAGGGTGGGGGCGGGCTGGCCGAGCCGGACGTAGCCGAGGCCGACCTCGTTGAGCGTGTGCAGGTGGCGGTGGATCGCCTTGATCGGCTCGAAGAAGACCGTGGCCTCCTCGATCGGCATGTCGAGGACCTCGGAGATCGTCTTGCCCTTGTAGTGCACTTCCAGCGTCTCGCGGTTGTAGCGGGCGCCGTGGCAGACCTCGCACGGGACGTAGACGTCCGGCAGGAAGTTCATCTCGATCTTGATGGTGCCGTCGCCCGAGCAGTTCTCGCAGCGGCCGCCCTTGACGTTGAAGGAGAAGCGGCCCGGCTGGTAGCCGCGCACCTTGGCCTCGGTGGTCTGCGCGAACAGCTTGCGGATGTGGTCGAAGACGCCGGTGTAGGTCGCCGGGTTGGACCGGGGCGTGCGGCCGATCGGCGACTGGTCGACATGCACGACCTTGTCGAGCTGGTCGACGCCGGTCACCCGCCGGTGCTTGCCCGGCACCGTGCGGGCGCCGTGCAGCTGCTTGGCCAGCGAGTTGTAGAGGATGTCGTTGACCAGCGTGGACTTGCCCGAGCCCGAGACGCCGGTGACCGCGGTGAACACACCGAGCGGGAACGTCACGTCGACGTTCTGGAGGTTGTTCTGCTGGGCGCCCTTGACCGCGATGTCGCGCCCCTTCTGGCGGGGGCGGCGGATCGGCGGGACGGCGATCTCGCGCCGCCCCGACAGGTAGGCGCCGGTCAGCGACTTCTCGGAGGTCATCAGGTCGTCGAGCGTGCCGGACACGACGATCTCGCCGCCGTGCTCGCCCGCGCGGGGGCCGATGTCGACGATCCAGTCGGCGGCCTGGATGGTGTCCTCGTCGTGCTCGACGACGATGAGCGTGTTGCCCATGTCGCGCAGCCGGATCAGTGTGTCGAGCAGCCGGTGGTTGTCGCGCTGGTGCAGGCCGATCGACGGCTCGTCCAGCACGTACAGCACGCCGACCAGCCCCGAGCCGATCTGGGTGGCCAGCCGGATGCGCTGGGCCTCGCCGCCGGCGAGCGTCGCCGAGGCGCGGTCGAGCGTGAGGTAGTCGAGGCCGACGTCGAGCAGGAAGCCGAGCCGGGCGTTGATCTCCTTCAGGACGCGCTCGGCGATATGGGTCTCGCGCTCGTCCAGCTCCATGGCCAGCAGGAACTTGGCGCATTCGCCGATGGGCATGGCGGCGATCTCGGCGATGGAGCGCCCGCCCATGGTGACCGCGAGGATGACCGGCTTGAGCCGGGCCCCGTCGCAGGTCGGGCAGGGGATCTCGCGCATGTAGCCCTCGAACTTCTCCCGGGTGGAGTCGCTCTCGGATTCGGAGTGCCGCCGCTGGATGTAGGGGATGACGCCTTCGTAGGCGGTGTAGTACGAGCGGGTGCGGCCGTACCGGTTCTTGTACCGGACGTGCACCTGGGTCTCGTGGCCGTTGAGGATCGCCTTGCGGGCCTTGGCGGGAAGCTTCTCCCACGGAGTGTTCAGGTCGAAGCCCATGGCGTCGCCCAGGGCCGACAGCAGGCGCAGGAAGTAGTCGCTCACATGGCCGTTGGACCAGGGCTGGATGGCGCCCTCGCCGAGCGTCATCCCGACGTCGGGGACGACCAGCTCGGAGTCGACCTCCATCCGCGTGCCCAGGCCGGTGCAGTCGGGGCAGGCGCCGTACGGGGAGTTGAACGAGAACGAGCGGGGCTCCAGCTCCTCGAACGACAGGTCGTCGTAGGGGCAGTAGAGGTGCTCGGAGTACATGCGGGTGCGGTGCTCGTCGCCCTCGTCGAGGTCGACGAAGTCGAGCACGATGGTGCCGCCCGCCAGGCCCAGCGCGGTCTCGACCGAGTCGGCCAGCCGCTGGCGCGCGGAGTCTTTGACGGCCAGGCGGTCGACCACCACGGAGATGTCGTGCTTCTCCTGCTTCTTGAGCTTGGGCGGCTCGTCGAGCCTGACCGTCTGCCCGTCGACCAGCGCCCGGGAGTAGCCCTTGGACTGGAGTTCGCGGAACAGCTCGAGGTACTCGCCCTTGCGGCCGCGGATCACCGGTGCGAGCACCTGGAACCGGGTGCCCTCCTGGAGTTCCAGGACCCGGTCGACGATCTGCTGCGGCGCCTGGCGGCTGATCGGGCGGCCGCACTCGGGGCAGTGCGGGTGCCCGATGCGCGCGTACAGCAGGCGCAGGTAGTCGTAGACCTCGGTGATGGTGCCGACGGTCGAGCGGGGGTTCTTGCTGGTCGACTTCTGGTCGATGGAGACCGCCGGGGACAGGCCCTCGATGAAGTCGACGTCGGGCTTGTCCATCTGGCCGAGGAACTGCCGGGCGTAGGCCGACAGGGACTCCACGTAGCGCCGCTGGCCCTCGGCGAAGATCGTGTCGAACGCCAGACTCGACTTGCCGGAGCCGGACAGCCCGGTGAACACGATCATGGCGTCCCGCGGCAGGTCGAGCGAGACGTCCTTCAGGTTGTGCTCGCGTGCTCCTCGCACGATGAGTCGATCATGCACGGCGTTCTACCGGTTCCTCTTCTGGGCGCGGTGAGTGGAGACAGTTCAGGATTCAGGCTAGCCAGGGGGCCGGACACTATCCCCCGAGTTCACAACAGCGAGCCCGCCGGTCGCATTTCACCGGGGCCTCACGCGCCCCCAAACCGTACACGTGTTCGAACGGGTCCCGCCACAGAACCCGCCGGGTCACGCAGGGGGTCGGGTTCGAGAATATGCGAGCCCGAGCGGTCCTGGGGCGTGTCCGGCGGACCCGCGGGGCCCGAGCGCTCCTAGCCGCGCGCCAGCGCCTCCAGGGCCTCGACCGACCGGAGCGTCATGCCCTTGCGGGTCAGGGTGACCTCGTCCAGCCCGGCGAGGATCTGGGCGACCTTGCGGCGTCCCATGCCCGCCCAGCGGGCCAGGTCCTGCTGCGAGACCGGGACGTCGACCCGGATGCCGCCGTCGCCGTCGGGGGCGCCGAAGCGCTCGGCGAGCCGGAGCAGGCGCCCGGCCAGGCGGCGCTCGGGGACGTCGGGGAAGTGCGCGACGCGGAGCTCGTCGGCGTCCCTGAGACGCTCGGCCAGCACGGCGGCGACCGCCCAGACCGCGGCCGGGTGCTCCTCCAGGACGCTCCGGAACAGCGGCGCGGGCAGGACGAGGGCCCGCACCGGCGTCATGGCCTGGACGTAGGCCTGCCGGGGGCCGCCGTCGGCCGCCTCCAGCTCCCCCACGATGTCACCGGGGCCGAGGACGTCCAGGATCGCGATCTCGCCGTCGCCGTCCGCCCAGACCTTGGCCGCGCCCTCGTGGATCACGAAGACCTGGGGCGAGCGGGTGTGCTGGCGCACCAGGAACGCGGACGGCTTGATCAGCACGCCGGTGCCCGCCTCGGTCAGCGCCCGCCGGGCGCGTCCGGGCACGCCGTCCCAGAACCTGCTGCCGCCCATATCGTCCTCCGACCCCATGGAACCCCGGCGGAGCGGCCGCGGACCGCGTACAACGACACACCCGATCTTGCAGGATCATTCGGCGGACGGCTCGTCCTCCCCCTCCGAAGCGAGCCATTTGTCGATGCCGTGGATCCTGCGCTCGCAGTCGTCGGCGGCGTCCCGGTCGTCCAGGGCCAGGCACGAGTCGCGCAGGTGGACCAGGGCGGCGCGGTGCCCCCGGTGGTCGTCCATGTCGCGGCGGATGACCATCTCGGCGAGGAAGTGGTCGACGGCTTGGGCGTGGCGGCCGAGCAGCTGGCAGGCGCGGGCCATGATGTGCAGCGCGTACGCCTGTTCCCGGGTGTCGCCCAGTTCGGACGCCAGCTCCTGCGCGCGCCCGCCCGTCTCCAGGGCCTCGTCGGCGCGGCCGAGCTCCAGGTAGATCGCGGCCAGGTGGACCAGGGCGGTGCCCTCGCTGTGCCGGTCGCCGACCTCGCCCAGGATGCGCAGCGCGTCCAGCTCGACCTTGAGCGCCTCGTCCGGGCGGCCGGTGCGCCGCAGGACGGCGGCGAAGGTGTCCATGCCGACGCCCATGCCGTACCAGTCGCCGGCGTTGCGGCGGATGTCCAGCGCCTGCTTGGCGGCGTGCTCGGCCTGCTCGTTGAGCCCGAGGTGCAGGTAGGTGCGGGCGAGGCTGCCCAGGGTTCCGGCCAGGCCGTCCTGGGCGCCCTGCCGGTGGTAGAGGTCGAGCGCCTCCAGGCCGAGGACGAACGCCTCCTGGAGCCGTTCCAGCCGCCGCATCACCATCGACAGATGCTCCAGGTCGTGCGCCTCGCCGTACTGATCGCCGATCTCGCGGCGGATCTCCAGGGCCCGGACGAGGTGCTCGCGCGCCTCGGGGTAGCGTCCGAGCCGCCAGTGGACGACGCCGATCTGCGAGACCGTCTCGGCCTCCCCGTGACGGTCGCCGATCTCCCGGTGCAGGCGGAGGGCCTGCCCGCAGTAGGTGAACGACTCGGCGAAGCGGGTGGCGTCGCACATCAGCATCCCGAGCGTGGTGAGCGCGCGCGCCTCGCCGTGCCGGGCGCCGATGGCCCGGTAGGTGCGCAGGGCCTGCTCCGCGTCCTTCTGGGCCAGGTCGCGCAGCCCGAGGGAGGCGTTCATGCGGGCCAGCTCGGTCAGCGCCTGCGCGGCGCCGTGCCGGTCGGCGAGGTCCTGACGCAGGTAGAGGGCCTCCAGCGCGTGCGAGATGGCCTCGTGGACGTCGCCGCGGCGGCGGTGGACCTGCGCCAGCGTCAGCAGCGACTCGGCCGTGCCCGGCAGGTCGCCCGCGCCGCGGCGGATGTCGAGGGCCCGCACCGCGTATTCGAGCGCGGTGTCGTAGTCGGACAGCGTCAGATAGGTGCGGGCGAGCGTCTCGTGGGCCTTGGCGACGCCGTCGTCGTTCCCGAGGGCGCGGTGGATCGCCAGCGACCGCTGGGCGTGCTTGATCGCCGTCGGGTACCGGCCGACGACGAAGTGGACGTCGGCGAGCGTGGCCAGCGCGACGGCCTCGCCGAACCGGTCGGGCGGGTCGACCGAGCGGAACGCGCGCCGCGCGTCCTCGCCGTACCCGATGGCCTGGACGGGACGGCCCAGGTCGAAGTGCACGACGGCCAAGTTGTGCAGCATGACGGCCGTGGCCTGCCAGTCCTCCTCGGTGCGGGCGGCGCGCAGCCCGGCCTGGTGGACGGCGATGTTGTCCTCGCTGTAGCGGCGGAACTCCTGGAAGTCGAAGAGAGCGTCGGCCAGCTCCCAGCAGGTCCGGTGCAGGCCCAGCCGGGCGGCCTGGTGGACGGCCGCGACCAGGTTGCGCCGCTCGGCCTCGAACCAGGCCAGGGCGTCGCCGCGTCCCGCCGGGGCCGCCGGGACCTCGAAACCGCCCAGCGACGGGCGACGGTGCCGGCCCAGCGACTGCCCGGCCTCGTGGGTCTCGGCCAGGTAACCGGCCAGGAGGCGGAGCTGGGCCGCGAGCCGGTCGTTGTCGGCGTCCTCCCGCAGGCCCCGGTCGCGCGCGAGGTCTCTGAGCAGGTCGTGCATCCGGTAGCGTCCGGGCGCCACGTCCTGGACGAGGTATGCCTGCCGCAGACCCTCCAGGTACTCCCTGGCCTCGTCCACCGGGCGGTCCATCAGCGCCGCCAGCGCCATCGGCGTGAAGTCGGGCCCGGCGATCAGCCCGAGCCTGCGGACGGCGGCCCGCTGGACGGGTCGCAGCCCTCGATAGGCCACCTCGAAGGTGGGCCCGAGCATCGTGTGGAGACCCGGGGGCGCGTTGCGGTCCTCCAGCTCGCGCACCGTCTCGGCGATGGGCTCGTCGGGACTGTCGGCGAGCTTGCCCGCCATGACGGCCAGGGCCAGCGGCAGGAAGCCGCACTCGCGGGCGAGCCGGGCGATGGCCTTGGTTTCCTCGCGTACCCGGGGGTCGGACGGGCCGAGCACGGCCGCGATGAGGTCGACCGATTCCTGGATCGCCATCTCCCGCAGTTCCAGCGTGCGGATGTCGGCGCCCGCCATGAGGTCCGGGAGGCGGCGCTGGGTGGTGACCACCACGAGCCCGGCGTCCAGAGCCCGCAGAAGGGGGCGGATCTGCTTGGCGTCGGAGGCGTTGTCGAGGATCAGCAGCATCCGGCGGTGCGCCAGGAGCGTGCGGCACTGGGCGGCGAGCTCGTCCTCGGTGCGGGGCAGCTGGTCGCCCGGGACGCCGACGCCGCGCAGCACCTGGCCCATGGCCTCGGCCGCCGTGACCGGGCTGCGGGTCGTGCCGCGCAGGTCGGCGAAGATGACGCCGTCCGCGAACCGCTCCACCACCCGGTGCGCCCAGTGCAGCGCGAGCGAGGTCTTGCCGACGCCCGCCATGCCCTGGATGACCACGGCCCGGGGCGGCTCCGCGTGCGACACGAGCATGTCGAGCTTGCCCAGGCTCACGTCGCGTCCGGTGAAGAACGGCTTGGCGGCGGGCAGGCGCAGGACCGGCCTGGCCTCCAGCCGCACCGGCGCGCGGGACGCGATGCCGCCGTCCACCGATACCGGGAGCCGCTCCGCCTCGGACCACTCGTCGCCCCAGGGACTCGCGGCCCGGCGCAGGGCGCCGGGGTCGAGGATGAGCAGCGGCCTGGCCCGGGGGCCGAGGATGCCCTTGGACCGCCACTGCCGGAACCACCGCACCAGGGTCTCGCGCGAGATCCCGGCCCAGTTGGCCAGCTCGGCCTGGCTGAGCTTGAGGGGGACCTGGACTCCCTGGCCCGCCGGTTCCCCGAACCGGTGCGCGAGCTCCAGGAGGTGGTAGGCGAGCCGCTGGGGGTGTTCGGCGGCACGGACGGCATGACGCCGTCCCCCGTATGCCGCGCTCTCCGCCACCGTGTGCATGGTCGCCTCGGCCACCTGCGGGTTGGCGGCCAGCAGGCTGCCGAATTTACGCCGGTCGATCCGCAGCGCCGCCAGGTGGTCGAGCGAGGCCACCGTGCCGCGCTGCGGATGCCCCCAAGGCGCCAGCGCCCCGACCAGGTCCCCCGCCCCGAACAGATCGATGATGGACTCGTCGCCCTCGCTGGAGTCGACGAACTCCTTGGCCACCGCGTTGGTCGTGGTGCTCGCCCTCGCCTTGAACACCACGAACACGCCCGGCGCGGTGACGCCCTGATGGCAGAGCATCCCGCCCGGAGGGATCTGCGTGCGCCGTCCCATCGCGCGCAGCGCCTGCCGGTCCGTCTCGGCCAGCAGCTCCCAGAAGCTGCCGGGCCGCACATCATGGTCGATCACGTGCGGGACCTCCTCACCTCCGATCATGGATCACATCGGAGGCTCGTTCTGTCCGGCACGGCACTTCTCGTCTGCGTCTGGTGACTCATTCCCGCGCGTCCCTCCCCCTCCCCGATCACGCGCCGTCGATGGTGGAAGATGGCAGCACGACACCCACGGGAGGACGCATGAGCTACACGGGGATCGTCGAGGTGGGCGGTGCGCCCGACGTGCGGGAGCTGCCCGGCCTCACGATCACGAAGGTCGCGGTCGGGCCCTACGACAACAACGCCTACCTGCTGCGCTGCACCACCACCGGCGACCAGCTGCTCATCGACGCCGCCAACGAGGCGCCCCGCCTCCTGGAGCTGATCGGCGACGGGCCCCTCAGCCGCGTCGTCACCACCCACCGCCACCAGGACCACTGGATGGGGCTGAGCGACATCGTCCGCGCCACCGGCGCCCCGGTGGTGGCCCACCCCTTCGACGCCGAGGCGCTGCCCGAGCCGGTCGCGCACCCCGTCGACAACGGCGACACCGTCTCCGTCGGCCGGGTGACGCTGGAGGTCGTCCACCTGCGTGGTCACACGCCCGGGTCGATCGCCCTCCTGTACGAAGCCGAGGACCGGGCCCACCTGTTCACCGGTGACAGCCTCTTCCCGGGGGGCGTGGGGAACACCTGGGGCGACCCGACCCGGTTCAAGCAGCTGCTGGCGGACGTCGAGGAGCGCGTGTTCGACCGCCTCGCCGACAACACCTGGTTCTACCCGGGCCATGGGAAGGACTCGACGCTGGGCCGCGAACGTCCCAGCCTCCCCGAATGGCGCGAGCGCGGCTGGTAGCCGGTTTGGGACGGAAGTCACCGGACACCATCGGGGCATGACCGACGGTTACGTGCGACTCAGGGCCATCACGGTCGACTGCCGCGACCCCGAACGGCTGGGCGCGTTCTGGAGCGCGGTGCTCGGGCGGCCGATCACGTCCAGGACGGGCCCCTACGTATGGCTGGACGCCCCCGGCGACGGCGTGGAGCTGGGCTTCCAGAAGGTGGAGGAGCCGACGCCGGGCAAGACCCGGGCGCACCTGGACCTCATGGCCGCCGACCCGCTCGCCGAGCAGCGGCGCATCGAGTCCCTGGGCGGGCGCCGCCTGCCGGAGTACGACGGCGGGGGCTTCCTGGTGATGGCCGACCCCGAGGGCAACGAGTTCTGCGTCCTGCCCGAGGGTCCCGCCGGGCTCGACGGCGAGGGCAACGCGCACTATCTGCCCGGCGCCCTTTCATGATCTTCTCTTGGGCGGGTACGGCACCCGGGAGGACGGCGTGGGCCCGTCCCGCCGGAGGACGAGATGAGGCTGCGGCGCAGTGACGTCGAGGCGCCCGGTATCCGGCGCCGCCGATGCGGGCGCGGGTTCCGTTACTTCGGGCCGGACGGCGGCCCCGTAAGCGAGGACGACCGGGCGCGCATCCGCGAGCTGGTGATCCCGCCCGCCTGGCGCGAGGTGTGGATCTGCCCGTGGCCCGACGGCCACATCCAGGCGGTCGGGCTCGACGCGGCCGGACGGCGGCAGTACCGCTACCACGACGAGTGGCGCAGGCGCCGCGACGCCGACAAGCACGACCGCATCCTGACGTTCGCGCGGGAGCTGCCGCGGATCCGCGCGACGCTGGCCGAGCACCTGTCGGGCCGCGGCCTCACCCGCGAGCGGGTGCTCGCCGCCGCCGTCCGGCTCATCGACCTGGGGTTCTTCAGGTCCGGTGGCCGCGAGTACGCCGAGGAGAACGGCACCTACGGGCTCTCGACCCTGCTGCGCGAGCACGTGCGCTGCTCGCGGAACCTGGTCACGTTCGAGTACCTGGCCAAGGGCGCCAAGGAGCGCGAGCTGGCGGTGCGGGAGGAGAGCGTCTGCGCGGTCGTGCGCGGGCTGAAGCGGCGCCCGGGCGGCGGCGAGCGGCTGCTGGCGCACCGGGCGGGCCGCGACTGGCGGGACGTCCAGGCCGAGGACATCAACGCCTACCTCCAGGAGATCTCCGGGGGCGAGTTCACCGCCAAGGACTTCCGCACCTGGCACGCGACGGTGCTCGCGGCCGTCGGCCTGGCCGTGTCGTCCCGGGCGCCGGAGTCCGAGACGGGACGGCGGGCGGCGGTGCGGCGGGTCGTCCGCGAGGTCGCCGACTACCTCGGCAACACGCCGGAGGTGGCGCGGGCCAGCTACATCGACCCGCGCGTGATCGAGGCGTTCGAGCGCGGCGAGACCATCGCCCGCGACCTCCCGAGCCTCGGTGAGGAGGCCGGATACGGGGAGCTGGCGACACAGGGGGCCGTCGAGAGCGCCGTGTGCCGCCTCATCCGCCGGATCGAGGACCGGGGCTAGGGCTGCTCAGGGCTGGTCGTCCAGGGTCCGCAGCAGGATCTCGGCCTGGGACGCGACCGTGGGGTGCTCGAAGACCAGGGTGAGCGGGAGGTCCACGCCGAGGTCGCGGCGCAGCCGGGTCACCACCCGGGTGGCCAGGATCGAGTGGCCTCCGAGGGCGAAGAAGTCCTGGTGCGCCCCGACCTTGTCCAGCCCCAGGATCTCCTGCCAGACCTGGGCGACCAGGAGCTCGGCCTCGGTGACCGGCGGGCTGTCGTCCTCGGCCGGCCCCGCGGCGGGCACCGGGTCCGGCAGGCGCCGCCGGTCGATCTTGCCGGAGGCGGTCAGCGGGATCGCGTCCAGCACGGCGAAGGCGGCCGGGACCATGTACGCGGGCAGCTGCTCACCGAGGAACGCCCGTATCCCCGCGACGTCCGGGGCCTCGCCGGGGCGGGCGGGGGTGAGGTACGCGGCGAGCCGCGTGTCGTCGGGCGTGACCTCCCACTTGACGACGACGGCCTCCTCCACGTCCGGGTGGGTCCGCAGCAGGATCTCGATCTCGGCGGGCTCGACGCGGATGCCGCGGATCTTGACCTGGTGGTCGGCGCGGCCCAGGAACATCACGCCGCCGTCCGGGCGGCGGTAGCCGAGATCGCCGGTCCGGTAGAGGCGGTCACCGTTCCCGAACGGGTCGGGGCCGAAGGCCGCAGCGGTGGCGGCGGGGGCCCGCCAGTAGCCGCGGGCCAGGCCGATGCCCGCGATGTACAGCTCGCCGACGGTGCCGTCGGGCACCGGCCGCATGTCGCCGTCCAGCACGTGCACCCGCGTGCCGGTCATCGGCTTGCCGACGGGCACATCGTCGTCGGTGGCGACGTCGTCCCGGGTGCAGACGTGGGCGACGGAGTCGATCGAGACCTCGGTCGCCCCCCACTGGTTGACCAGCCTGCAGCCGCCAGGGGCGAGGCGGTCGAGGAAGGCGCGGACGAGGTCGAGGCGCAGCGTCTCGCCGCTGGACACGACGTGACGCAGGTTCCGC
This sequence comes from Spirillospora sp. CA-294931, assembly GCF_050946795.1. Classification (GTDB taxonomy): domain Bacteria; phylum Actinomycetota; class Actinomycetes; order Streptosporangiales; family Streptosporangiaceae; genus Spirillospora. Next base: position 4,227,968 of record NZ_CP192006.1, on the reverse strand, counting down.
AGGCCCTTGACGTCCTCGTCGGTCAGCTCGTCGAGGAAACCGGCCAGGACGGTCGGGACGAAGTGCAGCACCGCCACGCCGTGCTCGATGGCGGCGTCGAGGATCGAGCGCGGGTCGCGGTGCTGGTCGGGCGGGAGCAGCACCACGACGCCGCCGACGATCAGCGGCCAGAAGAGCTCGACCGCGGAGTCGTCGAAGCTGAGCACCGTCTTGTGCAGGACGCCCTCCCCGGGGCGCAGGTCGTAGTACTCCTGCATCCAGCACATGCGGTTCACCCATCCGCGATGGGTCGAGGCGACTCCCTTGGGGGCGCCGGTGGAGCCGGAGGTGTAGTAGATCGAGATCAGGTTCTCGGGATGGACCCGCGCGGTTGGGGGTGTCTCGGGCGTCTCGGGCACCGGGAGGCCGACGGCCGCACCGGCCTCGTCGACGGCGACAACCGTCGCGTCCAGGACGTCGAGGTCCGCGTGGCGGCCAGCGGCCGCGACGACGACCGGGGCGGCCGCCTCGTCCATGATCTGCTTCGCGCGGGAGACGGGAACGTCGGGATCGAGCGGCACGTACGCTCCCCCGGCCTTCAGCACCGCCAGCAGCGCGACCACGGTCGCCGTCGACCGCTCCAGCCACACGCCGACCGGCACGTCGGGGCCGGCGCCGTGCCGGGCCAGGACGGCGGCCAGCCGGGTGGCGCGCCCGTCCAGGTCCGCGTAGGTCACCGACGACGTGCCGGAGACGACGGCGACGTCCTCGGGCGTCAGGCGCGCCTGGTCTTCGAACAGCTCGTGCAGGCACCGTCCGGCGGGGAACCGGGGTCCGGTCTCGTTCATGGCCGCCGTCGTCGTCATCCGCATGGCCTCCCTCGTCGATCAGATCGTCCGATGACCGCGCTATGAGCCGTGCTCGGCCATGCGCCTGCGGAGGCTGAGGGGCCGCATGTCGACCCAGATCTCGTCAATGTGCCTCAGGCATTCGTCCTTGGGCCCCTTGGCGCCTTCTTCGGACCAGCCGGGCGGCAGTTCCTTGTCGGCGGGCCAGATCGAATACTGTTCCTCATGGTTGACCACGACTTTGTAGTCGCGTTCCCGTTCCTCGGACATTTTCCGAACTCCCTGGGATTGTCCTCGTCGATCACACAGAGTTGATATCCGGCCTATCGGCGGTCTTTCGCCCGGCTATCGGCCGGACGCGATGTGCGCGCAGTTCCTCGTAGTACGGCAGGGCGCGCCGCAGATAGCCGCTGAGGACCGGCGAGGCCGTGACGGCCGGATAGGCCTTGGCCCGGGCCACGCCGAACCCGCTGCTGGCGCTGACGTCCTGATGCCACTTGCGCGTGAGCAGCCATTCCTTGCGCACCCCGGGGCGCCACGCGAGCGCGTCCGCGTGGAACGGGATGCGCATCCGCGCGCAGTAGGCGCGGACCACGCCCTCCGGGTCGGCCATGAGGTCCTCGGCGTCGATGACGACGGGGGTCTCTCCCGTATGGCTCCGCACCAGCGCGAAGAGCTCGTGGAGGGCCTCGAAGCCGATCTGGTCGTACCGGATGGAGGGGTTGAGCGCGTGGCAGGAGGCGATCGTCTCGCGCGGGTGCCGGATCAGGAACGCATGGGCGGCGTGGCGGGCGAGGAAGTCCTCGTCGGCGAGGACCTCGGGGTAGCGGTTCTCCGTGGTGTCCTTGGCGAAGACCACCGACGACCGGCTCAGCTCGCGCAGTGCGGCCAGCACCGCCGGTTCGCTCTGGACGAGGTCTCCCCCGACATCGGCGACGCCGAAGTCGGCCAGGCAGGAGAAGGGCTCGAAGACCGTGGCCAGGTCGCCCCGCTCGCACATCATCCGGAAGATCGCGGTGGAACGCGCGCGGGGCACGCTCCACAACATCAGAATGCGGGGACCTTCTCCGGAAGTCACGGCGCCCTCCCCTTTCTCCGGGTCACCGGTCTTCGTCCAAAATGGCCCGCACGACTTCCAACACGTGATCCACGTCCTGGTCGTCGACGCCGCGATGGGTGACCAGTCGAATCCGGCCGTGCCCCAGCTCCGCCATCCTGACGCCGCGCGCCGCCGCGGCGGACAGGAACGCCTCATTGCCCATGAGCTCCTGGGCGACGCGGATATAGACCATGTTCGTCTCGGGCTTTTCCGGCGCGACCGAGATGCCGGGGATCTCCGCGAGGCCCTCCGCCAGCCGCCGGGCGTTGTGGTGGTCGTCCGCGAGCCGGTCGACCTCGTCCAGCGCGACCAGGCCCGCCGCCGCCAGGACGCCCGCCTGCCGCATTCCCCCGCCGAGCATCTTGCGGACCCGCCGCACCCCGGAGACGACGGCGCGGTCGCCGACGAGCATCGAACCGACCGGCGCGGCCAGCCCCTTCGACAGGCAGAATTGCACCGAGTCGGCAACCGCGGCCAGCTCGGCCGCCGTCGTCCCGGCGGCCAGCGCCGCGTTGAAGATCCGGGCACCGTCCAGATGGACGGCGACGCCGTGCTCGCGGGCCAGCGACGCGGCCTCGGCCAGATGGGACGGCGGGAGCACGCGCCCCCCGCAGCGGTTCTGCGGGTTCTCCAGGCACAGCAGGGCCGGGAGCGCGAACTGGGGATCGTCGGGATCGGAACGCAGGACCTCCTCGACGGCGCCGAGGTCCATGGTTCCGTCCGGCCGGTTCGGCACGGGGTGGTAGACCACGCCGCCGCAGACGCCGGCGCCGCCCGCCTCATAGACGTAGATGTCGGACTCCTCGCCGACGATCACCTTGGACCCGCGCGCGCAGTGGGTCATGATCGCCGACAGGTTGGCCATCGTGCCGCTGGGCAGGAAGCACCCGGCCTCCTTGCCCAGGAGTTCGGCGCTCCTGGTCTCCAGCCGGGCGACGGTCGGGTCCTCGCCGTAGACGTCGTCGCCGAGGTCCGCCCGGACCATGGCGTCCAGCATCCGGGGCGTCGGCAGCGTGAAGGTGTCGCTGCGCAGCTCGACGACGCGTCGGCGGGGGTCAGAGAGGTTCATGCGTTGTCCTCCGGGTCCGGTCGGTCTCGACGGCGGCGGGGACGACGGGCACGTCGTCCAGCCCGAGTTCGGCCAGGAGATCGGCCACCAGGTCGATGCCTCGGTCGCTGTTGGCCAGGAGCACGAGTCCCTGGGCGGACTTCACTCCGGTGGCGGTGAAGCAGTGGTATCCGGCGGCGTTGCCGATGTGCCCGAACCACGTGTCGCCCGCCATGGGACGGACCACGGTGCCCAGTCCGTAGGCCGGGGACGTCCCGGTCGTGGTCAGCAGTTCGGTCGCGTGGGCGTGGTCGAGCACGACGGACCCCGTCCCGTCGAGGGCGCGCTGGAGGTCGCCCGCCAGCCGCGCCAGGTCGACGGCCGTGGTCCACAGGCCGAAGCACGCCAGTTCGGGGTAGACCCTCCAGGAGCCCTCGATGAGCGCGTCGGACCGATCGTGGCCGACCGCGATCCGCCGCTCGCGGGGCGCGGTGAACGCGGGCCCGTATCCGCTGTCGACCAGGTCGAGCGGTTCGAAGACGAGTTCGCGGACCAGGTCGGCGAAGGGCCGTCCGGTCAGGTCCTCCAGGACGAGCTGGAGCAGCACGTAGTTGCCGTTGGAGTACCGGTGAACGGTGCCCGCGGGGGCATCGGCACGGACGGGAAGGTTGGTGGCGGGCCCTTGCCCGTTGGCCGTTTCGGCGATCCCGGGCAGCGGGCCCCCGCGCGGGTATCCGGACAGCGTCGTCGCGGCCAGGCCGGAGGTGTGGGAGAGCAGGCTCCGCACGGTCAGCGGCCCGTGCCGGTCCCCTTCGGGCGGCGTCCAGCGGCGCAGGTGGCGTTCGACGTCCTCGTCGAGGTCGAGGACGCCGTCGGCGGCCAGGCGCAGCGCCGCCACGGCCGCGACATGCTTGCTGACCGAGCCCGCCTGGAAGATCGTGTCCGGGCGCACCGGGGTCCCGGCGGCGGGCACGGCCGGCCCCTCGCCCCAGACGGCGGTCACCTCGCCGTCCGCGACCAGGGCGACGCTCACCCCGGGCACCCCGTGCCGGTGCTGACGCAACCGCAGCGCGGGCGTGCGGGGGAACAGCCGGTCGAAGGGCCGGGAGCCCGATGCGGACGGGACGGCGTGCCGGGAACGATCGATCGCCTCAAGGAGGAAGGTGACGAACGAGTCGGCGATGCCCTCGACGGTCTGGCGCCGATGCCGTTTGGCCGAGTACCTCCATTCCAGGTGCAGGCGGCCGTCGAGCACCGAGGCGTCCAGATCGAGCAGATGGGCGCGCTCCAGCTCGGGATGGCGCAGGGCGCCGGGAACCGTCGGGAGGACCGTGAAGGGCCTGTCACCTTCGCCCTGCCGTGGACCGCGATAGGCGAGCCTGACGGGCGCGGCGGGGTGCTCGGGCGGTCGCGGGTGCAGGTACCGGGCGATGCCGTAGCCGATCCCGTGGTGTGGGTCGGCCCGCAGGTGCTCGCGCACGACCGTGAGGCATCGATCGAGGTCCGCCGGGGCGTCGAGTTCCAGCAGCAGGGGCTGACGGCTGGTGAACCAGCCGACGGTGCGGCCGAGGTCGACATCGTCGAAGAGCGGCTCGCGCCCGTGCCGTTCGAGGTCGAGGTGCACGGCGGGCAGCTCGGCGCGCACGGCCAGCGCGCGGGCCAGCGCGGTCACCAGCGCCTCGGTGGCGGACTCGCCGTCGGTCGCGGCGCGCAGGAACGCGTCGGTGTCGGCGGTGCCGAGGGCGCGGGTCACGGTCACGGCGGAGCCGTGTGTGTTGGCGCCGAGGTCGTGGTCCACGGGCAACGGGACGGGTGCGGACGGCATCGTCCGCCAGTACGGGGCCCCCAGGTCCTCGCTCGCCGCGAACCGGGTCAGCCGGTCGGCCCAGGCCCGGTAGGACGTCGTCTTCGCGGGCAGCGCGACCGGGTCTCCGGCGGCGAACTGCCCGTAGGCCGTGGCCAGGTCGTCGAGGAGGACCGGCCAGGAGGCGGCGTCCACCGCGAGGTGATGGACGGAAAGGATCAGTTCGTCGGGGTGACCGTCTCCGCCGCGGACGAGCACGGCGCGCACTATCGGCCCGTCGCGCAGGTCGAGGTCGTGGTGGGCCATGCCCGCCGCGTCGTCCAGCGCGGCCGTCCGTTCCGCCCCGTCCAGATCGCGCACGTCGACGACCTGGAGCAGCTCGGCGGGCTCGGTCTCGGCGATGTGCTGCCGCCACGTGCCGTCGGACGTTTGCCGCAGCCGGGACCTCAGCGCGTCGTGGTGGGCGACGAGGGCCCGGAGGGCCTCGGCGAGCGCGGGGGCGTCCGGGGGTTCGTGCCACCGGAGCCGGGCCGCCTGGTTGTAGTGGTCGTGGGGCCCGACGAGCCGGACGAACGCGTGCTGGATCGGACCGAGCGGTACGGGGCCGGTGGGCGCCTCGCGCTCGGCGGGGACGTCCACGGGCTCGGCCGCCGCGTCGATCGCGGCCGCCAGCTCGGCGATGTTCGGCTTCTCGTACATGAGCCGGGGCGTGATGGCCAGCCCGGCCTTGCGCGCGGCGTTGGCCGCGTGGATGGACAGGATCGAGTCGCCGCCGAGCGAGAAGAAGCTCCTGCGGATCCCGACCTCGTCCAGGCCCAGGTACCGGGACCAGATTCCGGCCAGGACGCGTTCGGTGTCGGTGCGGGGCGGTTCGTCGGTGCCCGGGAGGCCGGGGTCCTGGGAGCCGGGCTCCGGGAGGGCGGCCCGGTCGACCTTGCCGTTGCCGTTCAGCGGCAGGGCGTCGAGGATCACGAACCGCGCGGGCACCATGTAGTCCGGGAGGCTCCGGCGGAGGTGGTCGCGCAGATCGTCCGGCGCGGTCTCCGGCGCGGCGACATGGGCCACCAGCCGGGCGTGGCCGTGGGCGTCGCGCCAGGCCGACGCCACCGCGGCCGACACCTCGGGGTGCTCCACCAGCCGCGCCTCGATCTCCTCCAGCTCGATCCGCTGGCCATGGATCTTGACCTGGTGGTCGTTGCGCCCGAGGTAGACCAGCGTGCCGTCGGTGCCCTGACGGACCAGGTCGCCGGTCCGGTAGAGCCGTTCGCCGTGGCGGAACGGGTCGGGGACGAACCGTTCGGCGGTCAGCCCGGGCCGTCCGGCATAGCCTCGGGTGAGCCCGGCACCGCCGATGAACAGCTCGCCCACGACCCCCGGCGGCGTCAGCTGGAGATCCTCGTCGAGGACGTGGACGCGCTCGTTGTCGATGGGACGGCCGATGGGGACCGTCGGGGTGTCCACCGCGCCGGGCAGCACCCGCTGGGCGGTCGAGTAGAGCGAGGTCTCGGCCGGGCCGTACATGTTCCACAGCTCCGGCACGCGCTCGCCGAGCCGGGCCGCGAGCTCGGGCACCAGGGCCTCGCCGATCGTCAGGGCCCGCAGTTCGCCGCCCGCCCAGCCCGCGTCCACCAGCACCCGCCAGGTCGCGGGTGTGGCCCACATGAGCGTGAAGGGGTGGCGCTCGGCGATCCGGGCGAGGGCCTGGGCGTCCCGGCACGCGTCGTCGTCGACGACCGCGACCGTCGCCCCGCAGGTCAGCGGGATCAGCAGCTCGGCCACGGCGACGTCGAACGCGATCGTCATGGCGGCGCCGACCACGTCCCCCGGCCCGATCCGGCATCGCCCGACCAGGTCGGCGGCCGTGCTGACCAGGCCGCGGTGGGGCACCATCACCGCCTTCGGCCGTCCCGTCGACCCCGAGGTGAAGATGCAGACCGCCAGGTTGTCCGGCACCGCTCGCGGCGCCGGAGCGCTCGCGTCGGCGTCGCGCCACGCGGCTCCGTCCCGGTCCACCACCACGGTGGGCACGTCGGCTCCGGCGGGCAGGCGCCCGGCCCAGGCGCGATCGGTGAGCACGCAGGAGGCGCCGCTGTCGTCCAGCATGAACGCCACGCGCTCGGACGGGTGGCGGGTGTCGATGGGGACGTAGGCGCCGCCCGCCTTGAGGACCGCGAGCAACGCCACCACCAGGTGCTCGGAGCGGCCCATCATCACCGCGGCCACCCGCTCCGGGCCGAAGCCGAGCGAGCGCAGATGGCCCGCCAGGCGGTCGGCCTCGGCGTTCAGTTCGCGGTAATCGAGCGTCCTGTCCCCGAAGACCACGGCGGCCGCGTCGGGCCGCCGCCGTGCCTGTGCCTCGATCAGCTCGTGCAGGCACAGCTCGCCGTCCGGCAGCGGCTTCCCGGTGTCGTTGAGCTCGTGGACGAGCCGCCGCCGTTCCGCTCCGGTGACGATGCTCAGCTCGGAGAGGTGACGTCCCGGGTCGTCCACGAACTGCTGGAGCACGTGCCGGTAGGCGTCGGCCATGGCCGCGGCCACGTCCGGGTCGAAGAGCTCGACGACGTAGGAGAGGGCGCCGTCGATGGCGTCGCCCCGGTCGGACATGCTCAGCTCGAGGTCGAACCGGACCGACGACTTGCCCACCGGCAGCAGTTCGACCTCGACGCCCGGCAGGTCGAGCGCGGCGTCGGCGTCGGCGCGCATCCCTTCGTCGCGCATCGTGAAGAACAGCTGGAACAGCGGGTTGCGGCCGACCTCGCGCTCGGGCCGCAGCTCCCGCACGATGCGCTCGAAGGGCACCTCCTGGTGGCTGAAAGCCCCCAGCACCGTGGTCCGCACCCGGTCGAGCAGCTCGGTCACCGCGGGGTCGCCCGACAGGTCGGCGCGAAGGACGAGGGGATGCGCGAAGAAGCCGATCAGTGACTCGATCTCGGGACGGCCCCGGCCCGCCACCACCGACCCGAGCATGATGTCGCGGCTGCCGGAGTACCGGCGGAGCAGAACGTCGAACGCGGCCAGCAGGACCACGTACAGGGTCACGCCGTTGTCCTCGGCCAGGCGGCGCAGGTCGCCGGACAGCTCGTCCGGCAGCGTGAAGTCGATGCGCTCGCCGTGTCCCGACACCTCGGGCGGGCGCGGGCCGCCGCTGGACAGCTCGGTGGCGGTGGCACCGGCGAGCCGCTCGCGCCAGTAGGCCAGCATCGGCTCCAGCCGCTGATCGGTCAGCCACTCCCGCTGCCACCAGGCGAAGTCGCGGTACTGCACGGCGAGCGGTTCCAGGTCGGGCCGGCCCCCCGCGCGCAGCGCGGCGTACGCGGCCGACAGCTCCTTCCAGAGCAGGCCGATCGACCAGGCGTCAGTAGCGATGTGGTGGATGACGATCGCCAGCACGTGGTCGTCGGCCGCGATCCGGATCAGATGGGCCCTGATGAACGGGCCCAAGGAGAGGTCGAACGGCGCCGTGACCAGCTCGTCCGCGAGGGCGAGGGCGCGCTCCGGCGCGGCCTCGGGGCCCAGGTCGGACAGGTCGGTGAAGTCCGTGGCGAACGCCTCCGCGGGCAGGGGCGCGAGCCGGGCGGCCTCGCCCTCCATCCGGATGTGCGAGCGCAGCACCTGGTGGCGCTCGACGATCAGGGCCAGCGCGTCCGTCAGCGCGGCGCGGTCGAGGTGGCCGCGCAGCCGGACGACCTCGGGCAGGTTGTACTCGCTGCGCCCGGGGCTCACCTGGTCGATGAACCAGAGCTGCTCCTGCGTGAACGACAGCGGCGCCGTCTCGCCGGGACGCGGACGGATACCGGACGCCGCCTCGTCGCCGGTGTCGCTCAGGGCCGCCGCCATCCGCCTGATGGTGGGGTTCTCGAAGAGCAGGCTCAGCGGGATCTCGGGGTCGAGCACGCGGCGCAGGCGCGCGATGACCTTGGTGGCCAGGAGCGAGTGGCCGCCGATCTTGAAGAAGTTGTCGTTCACGTCGAGGTCCGGGCGGCCCAGGACGTCGGCCCAGATCATGGCGATCAGGGCCTCGGTGTCGTTGCCGGCCCCGCCGGCCGTGCGGGGTTCGGCGGGCCGTGGTTCGGGCGCGGGCAGCCGCTTGCGGTCGGCCTTGCCGCTCGGCGTCCTGGGCACGGCCTCGATCGGGACGAACGCGGCAGGCACCATGTAGGCGGGGAACCGGGCGCTGAGAAAGCCGGTCAGGTCGTCCCCTCCGGGTACCGCCGCTGCCGAGGGGACGACATAGGCGGCCAGGCGGACGTCCCCGGGAGCCGGTTCCCACTTGACGACCAGGGCGTCGGACACCGCCGGGTGCCCGCGCAGCACATGTTCGATCTCCCCCGGCTCGATCCGGATTCCCCGGATCTTGACCTGGTCGTCGGAACGGCCCAGGCACAGGAGCTGCCCGTCGGCGCGCCGCACGCCCCGGTCGCCGGTGCGGTAGAGACGGTCACCGGTGCCGAAGGGGCTGGGGACGAACGCCTCCGCCGTGCGCGCCGGGTCGGCCCAGTAGCCCCGGGCCAGGCCGATGCCGCTGAGGTACAGGTCGCCGGGCACCCCGACGTCGGCGGGCTCCAGATCCTGGTCCAGGACGAACACCTGGTTGTTGAGCAGCGCGCGGCCCACCGGCACCGACGGGGCGTCCCCGTCCTCCGGCACGCAGCGGTACTCGGTCGAGTCGATGGAGACCTCCGTGGCCCCCCACTGGTTGTGCAGGCCGCAGCCGGTTCCCAGCCGTTCGTGGAACCTCTTCACCAGGTCCGGCCGCAGCGGCTCGCCGCTGGAGACGACGACCCGCAGGTCGGCGAGCGCCGCCCGGTCCTCCGGGCCGATCTCGTCGAGGAACAGCCCGAGCATGCTCGGGACGAACTGCAGAACCGCGACGCGCCGCGCCTTCGCCGCCCGCAGGATCGCCCGCGGATCGCGATGCAGACCGGGCGCGAGCACGACGACCTGGCCGCCGGCCATCAGCGGCCAGAACACCTCGACCGCGGAGTCGTCGAAGCTCAGCACGGTCTTGTGCAGCACCCGCTCGCCCGGCCGGAGCCCGTAGCGGTCCTGCATCCACCGCATCCGGTTGACCCAGCCCTCGTGGGAGCTGGCGACGCCCTTCGGGGCGCCGGTCGTCCCGGAGGTGTAGTAGATGGACACGAGGTTCTTCGGCGTCGTCCCCGCCTCGGGCGCCGTGGCCTCGGCCTCGGCGCAGCGGCGCAGGAACGCCTCGTCGACCTCGACCACGCCGGTCGCCGCGAGGGTCGGCCGGGCGCCCCACCCCGGCTGGCACAGCAGCACCCGCGCCCCCACCGCGTCCATCAGCGCGTTGACGCGGGCCTCGGGAACGTCCGGGTCGATCGGGACGTACGCGCCACCGGCGCGGGCGATCCCCAGCAGCGCGACCACGACCTCGGCGGACCGCTCCATCCAGACGCCCACCGGCACGTCCGGCCCGACGCCCTGGCGGCGCAGCGACGCGGCCAGCCCCGCCGACAGCCGGTCCAGTTCGGCGTAGCTCAGCGTCCGGCCGTCCGCCGTCACGGCCACGGCCTCCGGCGACCGCCGCGCCTGCTCCACCACCAGCTCGTGCAGGCAGCGATCGACGGCCGGGCCCTGGTCCTCGGCGTCCGGCGCCGGCCGTTCCGCTCGGTCGGCGCGGGCCAGTTCGGACAGCCGGAGCCCGGGGTCGGCCGACGCGCGCTCAAGCAGCCGGACGTAGTGGTCCAGCAGGCCCGCGATCGTCTCGCGCTCGAAGAGGTCCGTGGCGAACTGCGCCTGCGCCGACAGGCCGCGGCGTGACCGGGTGAACTCCACCCGCAGGTCGAGCCCGGCCGGACCGATGTCGGAGGGGACGTGCTCGACGGCGATCCCGTCCATGTGGAGATCGCTGATCTCGTCGTCGTTGAGGGCCAGCTCGATCTGGAACAGGGGGTCGCGGCTCAGGTCGCGCTCGATCTGGAACTCGGCGAGGAGGTCCTCGAACGGCAGTTCCTGGTGCGCGTAGGCGCCCAGTGTCGTCCCGCGCACCCGAGTGAGCAGCTCGGCGAACGTGGGGTCGCCGGACAGATCGGTGCGGAGCACCAGGGCGTTGATGAAGAAGCCGACCAGGTTCTCGACCTCGGGCCGGGTGCGCCCGGCGGTCGGGGTGCCGACCACGATGTCGTCGCGGCCGGTGTGGCGCCGCAGGACCGCCTGGAACGCGGCCAGCAGCACCATGAACACGGTGGCCCGCTGTTCCTGGGCGGTCCGCTCGATCGCGGCGGTCAGCTCCGGGGACAGGTCCACCTTGATCGAGTCGCCCTGGCCGGAGAGCACCCGGGGACGCGGCCGGTCGCCCTCCAGCTCGGTGGGTGTCGCCCCGGCGAGCGTCTCGCGCCAGTAGTCCAGCAGCGGCGCCATCCGCTCCTCGTCGAGCCGGCCGCGCTGCCACCACGCGAAGTCGCGGTACCGCACCGGCAGCGGCGCGAGGTCCGGTGCCCGTCCCTTGACGAAGGCCGTGTACGCCTCGCCCAGCTCCTCGGACAGGACCCGCATCGACCAGCCGTCCGTGGCGATGTGATGGATCCCGATCGCCAGCACGTGCTCGTCGGGTGCCGTCCGCACCAGGAGGACCCGCAGGATCGGACCGCGGGCCAGGTCGATCGGCCGCAGCACGGCCGCGCGGGCCGTGGCCGCCGCCTCCTCCTCGCGCTCGGCGGGGGTCCCGCGCGATCCCAGCTCGACGACCTCGAACGCGAACGGCGCGCCCTCCAGCACGACCGGGCGCGGCGTCCCGTCGTGCTCCTCGAAGACGGTGCGCAGGACCTCGTGCCGCTCGACGAGGAAGGCGAAGCTCCGCCGCAGGGCCCGGTGGTCGAGCGTGCCCCGCAGCCGGACGATGAGCCGGGAGACGCGGTTGGTCCGCCCTCGGTGCAGGTGGTCGAGCACCCACATGCGCTCCTGCGCGTACGAAGCGACGGTCGCGGGCGCCCGCTCGATCCGGTCGGCGTCGTGGTCGGCCCGCCCGAGGCGAGCGCGAGCCCGCCGGATCCGTTCGGCGGCACTGCTCATCGTATCGGCCCTTCCGTAATCGGCTCGGCACCCGCCCGGCACCGGTCAGGACATCGCGATCTCGATACATCCACGTGCGTGCTCCGCGGCGGCCACGGCGTCCTCCGGACGGTCGGCCACGCTGATCACATGGCCGCGGCGGTCCTTGAACGAGTGCTCGACCTCGAGCCGCATGCCGGGCGACACCGTGCACACCACCTCGTCGACATGGCGCCCGCTCCGGGCCAGGTCCAGGCCGCTGACCGAGGCGACCGTCCCCTCACCCGGCAGGAGGAACCGGATGGAGGAGCAGCGCTCCGGCCGGGCGTCGGGCGTCGGGGACGGGCGCCCGGCCGCCTGCGCGACCACCTCGGACACCAGGTCGCGCCCGAGCGCGCGGCCGACCAGGCGGGGAATCAGTCCCCCGGCGAGCCTGGGGTTGATCTCGATCAGGCAGGGTTCCTCGCCGTCCAGCCGCAGCTCCACATGGGCCGGGCCCGTCGTCAGCCCGACGGCGCGCAGGGCGGCCAGTGTGGTGGACCGCAGGGCCGCGCCACGCGGTCCGCTCGTGCGGGCCGGGAAGTCGTGACCGGTCTCGACGAAGTACGGCCTGCTCCCGACGTGCTTGGCGGTGATGCCGACGACGGTGCCGTCGATCACCTCCACCGAGTACTCGGGGCCGCGGATCTCCCGTTCGACCAGGACCGTCGTCGCGGCGGGCACGCCGTCGCCGTGGAGCAGCCGCCGGGCCCACCACCCCGCGGCGGCGGGGTCGTCGCAGACCCGGACCCCCTGTGATCCCGTCCCCTGGCTCGGCTTGACGACGGCAGGTTCGGCCAGCTCGGCGACCGCCTTCTCCACCATGGCCGGGGTGGTGCACGCGAAGAACTCCGGCACGGCTACTCCGTGCCGGGCCAGGTGCCGCCGCGTTTCCGCCTTGTCCCGGCACAACGCGATCGCGCCGGGGTCCGGCGCGGGCAGTCCCAGGCTCCGGCCGACGGCGGCGGCGACGCGGACGAACACCTCGCTGCTGCTGGAGATCCCGGCGAGACCGTCGGACCCGAGGTCCCGGCAGGCGGCCAGCACCGCCTCCTCGTCCGTGGTGTCCACCGGCCGGACGTCCAGCCCGAGTTCGGCGACGTACGGATAGCGCTCCGGCGCCCTGGTCAGCAGGACCGGCCGCATTCCCTGGCGCCGGGCCGCCTCGGCGAAGTCCCGTCCGGTGCCGGTGGTGTTGCTCTCCACCAGAGCGAACCAGGGCCGCCTCATCGTCGCCCGTCCGCGCCGGAGATCAGGTCGTGGACGGCGCGGTGCCGTTCCCGGTCAGCCGCCCTGAGCGATTCCCGCCAGGCGCGGCCCGTCCGGACGTGGCCGCGCCAGGACTCGGTGAGCCGCCGGTGCGCCGTGCGGAACGACTCCGGCCCGGGGCCGCCGCCGAACTCCGTGAGCGCGGCCACCGTGCCCGGATCGAGGTCGGCCGTCCGGACGGTCGGCTCCGTCCGGACGCCCTGGTCGCGCAGGATCCGCCGGAGCGACGCGCCCAGCCGGTCCTCGGGCACCTCGGTCAGAGTGGCCGCTCCCTCGGCGGTCAGCTCGGTGATCAGCCTGCCGACGGCATAGTGCGCGGCACGGAACGGGACGCCCTGCGCGACGAGCCGGTTCGCGAAGGCGGTGGCGACGGTGAAGCCCCGGTCGGCGCTGCGCGTCATCGCCTCCTCGCACGGGCGTGCCCCGGCGACGACCCAGGTGGCGAGCCGGGTGATGTCCTCCAGCCGGTCCAGGGCGGCCCACACCGGCGCGACGCCCTCGGTGCTCACCTCGACGGAATTGCCGAACGGCGTGTTCTTGGTGTTCGCCAGCACCGTCGTGAGCGCGCCGATCAGCGCTCCCGACCCGCCCTTGATGTGCTCCAGCAGGAACGGGTTCCGCTTCTGCGGCATCGCCGAACTCGCCCCGACGAGGTGGTCGGGGAACCCGACGAGGCCGAACTCCTGGGTGCTCCACAGCTGGAGGTCGGTGGCGAGCCGGGACAGGGTGAGCCCGGCGAGCGCACCGGCCGACAGCAGGCGGGTCATGGTGTCGCGCGAGGCGATGGCGAAGCCCGCGTGCCGGACCGGCTCGGTGAAGCCGAGCAGCCGGGCGGTCCGCGCCGGATCGACGGGGACGTCCGTGCCCCCGCCACCGGCGGCGCCGAGGGGGCACTCCCGCAGTCCGGAGCAGGCCTGGAGCACACCGGAGATGTCGCGCTCCAGTGAAGTCGCGACGCCGAGCAGGTAGTGGCCGTAGGTCGACGGGACCGCGGGTTGGTACTGGCTGTAGGCGGGCATCACCGTCGCGTCGTGGGCGCGGGCCCGGCCGAGCAGCACGCCCTGAAGGCGCAGGAGCGCCGAGAGCAGGCGCGTGACCGGCTCCCGGAGCCGCAGCTGGTGGACGGTCGCCTTCAGGTCGTTGCGCGATCGCCCGGTGTGGAGCACGCCGCCGACGTCGCGGCCCAGCTCGTCGATCAGATGGCTCTCGTAGAGGGTGTAGACGCCGCGAGGCGCCTGCCGGCCGCGCAGCGGCGCGAACCCGTTCGCGCGCAGGGCGCCGATCTCCGCCAGCAGCCGCGCGGCCTGGTCGCGCCGGATGAGGTCGCGCTCGGCGAGCATGACCAGATGGGCCTGGTCGACGACGGTGATGAAGGGAAGCTCGCTGTCCAGGTCGGCGTCGGCGGTCTCGCCGAACAGGAGGCGGGCGGCCTGGGCGTTGAGCCCGCCGCTCAGCCGCCCGGTGTCGGCCATGGGCGCGGCGACCGGCGCGTGCGTGGTCATGACCGCGCTCCCTTCAGCAGGGCGCCCGGGACGACCTCGTCCAGCGATCGGCGCGCCCAGGCCATCCGGCACCACTCCCGCTCGGCGTCCTCGGGAACGGCCACCTCGCGCGGCGAGCCGGGCCGCGCCCCCGGATCGCAGCCGTTGGCCGCCAGCCAGGCGTCGTCGTAGACGGTGTCCTGGTAGCGGTATCCCTCGTCCGGCAGGATGATCACGGTGCGGGCGCCGGGGTTGCGGCGTCCCCACCAGGAACCGACCTGGTACGCCGCTCCGCTCGTCGGCCCCATGAACAGCGCGTGCTCCCGGTAGAGCCGCCGGGTGGCGGTGAAGGCGTCGGCGGCGCCGAGCCAGTGGACCTCGTCGAACTGGCCGTGGTCCAGGTTCGGCGGCAGCAGGCTGTTGCCGAGGCCGCGCAGCACGCGGTGGCCGTCGCGCTGCCCGAACAGGACGCTGCGATGGGTGTCGACCCCGATCGCGGTGAGCTCGGGGTTGGCCTGCCGCAGGTACCGCGTGGTGCCGCACATCGAGCCGCCGGAGCCGACCGAGCCGACCAGGCAGTCGATCTGGCCGAGCTGCTCGGTCAGCAGCTCGGCGGCCAGCGCGTACGAGCCGGGGTTGTCGGGGTTGGAGTACTGCTCGGGGCAGAACGTGGCGGGCAGCGTCGCCTGGATCTCCGCGACGCGGGCGAGCCGGGTCGCCTGGTAACCGCCGCCCGGCGCGCGCTCGTGCACGATGACGACCTCGGCGCCGAGATGCTCCAGGCGCCGTCGCAGGCGCGCGTCCACCACCGGGTCGCTGACCAGGACGAGCCGATGGCCGCTGATCGCGCACTCCATCGCCAGGGCGAGCCCGAAGGTCCCGGACGTGGTCTCCACGACCGTCACCCCGTCGCCGAGCCGTCCCTGGTCTCTGGCGTTGCGCAGGATGTGGTGGGCCGGAAGCAGCTTCATCAGCCGGTAGACGACCGCGTGGACGTTGTCGGCGAGTCGGACGACATAGGGGATGCGGCAGGCGTCCACGGCGTCAGCGAACAAATCGATCTCCACACAAGGGGCCCTGGTTCTCGGACATCGCAAACGAAGCGGGCGACCATTTCCCCGGTCGCTCCCGCAGATCCTGGCTCGACACCGTCCGGTCGACGCTGACGTTGCTCGACAGCCCGCGCAGGCCGAGGACGATGCGATGGAGCTTGCGCATGTAGTCCGGGTCCTCGTCGGCGAGCAGTATCCCGATCTTGGTACCGCTGTGCGCCACGCTCACGCCGAGCGCGCCGGCCGAACGGCACAGCTCGTGCACCTCGTGCAGGAGCCGCTTCTCGTGCAGCCGCTGGTTCATCAGCGCGCTGCGCGTGGCGATCTCGCCCAGCTCGGCCAGGTCCCCGGACTCGATCGCGGTGGTCAGCCGCCGCAGCAGCCGCCCGTACTCGGCCATGTCGACCACGTCGAACGGCTTGGGCCGCCCGTTGAACTCGACGGTGTCCACGACGCCGCCCTCGTCCACGCCCAGGATGGTGAGCGGCGGGATCGGCCCCATCCGCGCGTGGAGCCGCACCGCCCGATGGCAGAAGGCGACGACCTCGTCGTACATCAGCCCGTCGGTCGGCTCGATGTCACGCAGCAGGTCCTCGATCATCGCCGGGGACGGGTCGGTGCCGAAGCTCCGGCAGACCGCCCGGGCGGTCGCGACGAGGTCGGACGACGAGCTGGCCATCCCCTTTCCGATGGGGATCTCGCTGTCGATGGTCAGGATCCCGCCGCCGTCCGCGCCGAAGCGGTCGACGATCTTCTGGGCGAGCAACCGGGACTTGGTCTTGAAGGAGGGGACGACGGTCATCGTCCCCGTGCTCACGGGCCGGAACGTCGCCACCGACATCCGGGCGATCGGGAGGGTGACGAGGAAGTCGCGCCCGTCGGGCGGCAGGACTCCCTGGATCACCTCGCCGAACGTGCCGAAGCTCGCCCCTACAGTGGCCTCTGAGTGGGCGCCGGGCGGCGGCACCGGCATCCCCTTCAGCGGGCCCTCTATAGTCACCGCGACTGCGACCTTCCTGTGCGGACGATGGTTCAGCTCCCTGGCCACGTAGATTTCCCGGCCGGATTATCCGCGTCCTTTCGTGGCGCTTTCGGGGGCGCGGGGCGCCGCGCCCGGGCCGATGGAACAACGAAAGCAGGGTGATAGCGGGCGGGGTCGTCCGGGCGGACCGGCGGGCTCAGGCGGCGCGCGGGCCACAGGTAGGCCGCGGCGGTGAGCATGCCCACGGCGACGGCCGCGAGCAGCAGCCGGTGGTCGACCACCGACACCAGGGCGGCGCCCGCCGCGATCGAGATCGTCTGCGGCCCGCTGATGAGGGACTCCGCGGCGGCGGAGACCCGGCCGATGAGCGGCGCGGGCGTGCGCCGCTGGATCACCGTGGTGAATCCGACGATGATCGTGGCCAGGCCCAGCCCGCCGACGACCCGGGCGCCGAGGACGACGGGCAGCCACGGCAGGGTGTAGAGCACGTTGCCGATCCCGACCGCCGCCATGCCGACCGCGATCGCGGCGGCCTCACCGGCCCGCGCGATGAGGCGGGCCGCCAGCAGACCTCCCGCGACGGCGCCGAGGCCCTGGGCCGAGGCGAGCACGCCGACGAACTCGGGCGGCCGGTGCAGGCCCCGCTCGACGACGGCGAACAGCGCCGACTCGTTGACGCCGATGAACAGGAAGCCGATCGCCGTGGCGGCCACCACGCGGCGCAGGGCGGCGTCCGACCTGATCTGGGTCAGTCCCGCGGTCAGCTCGCCCAGCCGGCTCCGCCCGGAGGACGCCCGGGGTTCCTCCTGGATCCGGATCCGGGCGATGGCGGCCGCGGCGACCAGGAAGGTGACCGCGTCGATCGCGGCGACGGCCGCGCCGCCCAGGGTCGCGAACAGCGCCGCTCCGGCGAGCGGGCCGCCCAGCCGGGCCCCCTCCTTCACCATCTGCAGCGCGCCGTTGGCCTCGGCCAGCGACTCCTCGGGGAGCAGTTCCTTCAGCAGGCCGCTGAGCGCGGCGGCGATCGCCACCGACGAGAGGCCGTAGAGCACGGCGACCGCGTAGATGATCCACACGTCGGCGGCGTCGCGCACGGCGAACAGCGGGAGCAGGATCAGCGCCGAGGCGAGGTTGGCGGCCACGAGGAAGCGGCGGTGCCGGAAGCGGTCCACGAACCAGCCGCCCAGCGGCGCCAGGACGTAGGGCACGGCCATGAACAGGATGACCAGCCCGGCCGCGCCGTTGGAGCCGGTGAGGCTCTTCACCCAGATGGCGAAGACCAGCACCAGCAGCGCGTCGCCGACCATGCTCGCGGCGAGGCCGGCGAACAGCAGCCGGAAGGCCGGGAGCCTCAGGGCGGCGCGCATCAGGTCGCCGACGGTGACCGCTCGCCGTCCAGCGCGCCGAGCGGCAGGTCCGCGTCGGCGCAGACGGCGGCCAGTGTCCGCGCGTACTCCCGCCCGATGTCCTCGGCGGTCTCCCGGTCGAACAGGGCCCGGGAGTACTCCAGCTCGCCCCGGAGCGAATCGTCGAACCGCTGTTCCACCTCCAGCGCGAGGTCGAACCCGGCGCCCCGCGAGGGCAGCCGCAGCGCGGTGGTCTCCAGCCCTTCCAGGTGGGGCCTGGACTGCTCCGTCAGGACGAACACGACGTCCACGAGCGGTTGCCTGGAGGTGTCGCGCGGGGGTTCGAGCTCCTGGACGAGCCGGTCGAAGGGCACCGGCGCGGCGTACCCGGCCAGTGCCCGTTGCCGGACGTCCCGCAGCAGCGCGGTGAAGCTCGCCTCCGGGTCGACGTGGTTGCGCAGGACCAGGGTGTTCACGAAACAGCCGATGAGGCTCTCCACCTCGGGGACGTCCCGGCCCGCGACCGGGGTGCCGATCGCGAAGTCCCGCTGCCCGCTCCGCCGCGCCAGCACCACCGCGTACACGGCGAACAGCACCATGAACAGCGTCGCGTTGTGGCGGCGGGCGAGCTCGCGCGCCGCTCCGGCGAGCGGCGCGGGGACGTCGAAGCCGACGAGCCCGCCGCGGTTGTCCCAGACCGCCGGGCGCTTCCGGTCGGACGGCACGTCGAGCGCAGGCAGCCCGGACAGCTCCTCGCGCCAGTGGTCGAGCCGGGACCTCGGGATCGGGGTGGCCAGTTCCCACGCCGCGAAGTCGGCGTACTGGACGGGCGGCGGCGGCAGTGCCCGGCCGCCGTAGAGGGCGGTCAGCTCGCGGTCGAACAACCGCATCGACCAGCCGTCCGACGCGATGTGGTGGATCGTGACCACCAGCACGTGGTCCTCCGGCGCGAGCCGGAGCACCAGCGCGCGGATCACCGGGCCGCGCGCGAGGTCGAAGGGCCGCCAGCTCTCCTCCTCGACCAGCTCGGCCAGCCGCGCGGCGTCCGCCTCGACGACCGGGAGCTCGATCGGCGCCGCCGGGGCGACGAGCTGCACCGGCTCGTCCTCGTGCATCGGGTAGTTGGTCCGCAGCACCTCGTGCCGGGCGACGATCCGGCTCAGCGCCCGCCGGAGGGCGTCCAGGTCGAGCGGTCCGCGGATGCGCAGCGCCTGGGGAAGCTGGTAGGCGCAGTCGCCCGGGTTGAGCTGGTCGAGGAACCAGAGACGCCGCTGCGCGGTGGACAGCGCCGGCGGCTCGGCGCGTCCGGCCCGCGGGACGCCCGGCGCGGCGAGCGCGTCGCCGTCGACGATCTCGGCCAGCGCCGCGACGGTCGGCCGGGTCAGCACCTCGCGCACCGTGACCGGCGCGCCGGTGGCGGCCCGGAGCCGGGCGGCGATCCCGGCGGCGAGCAGCGAGTGACCGCCGACCGTGAAGAAGTCGTCGTGCAGGCCGACCCGGTCCAGCTCCAGCACCTCGGTCCACACCTTGGCGACCAGCCGCTGCGCCGCGGTGGCGGGCGGGACGTGCCCGGCGCCGTTGTGCGCGGCGGTGGGCCTCGGCAGGGCCGCGCGGTCGAGCTTGCCGCTGGTGGTCAGCGGGAGTTCGGGCAGCGGCTGGTAGTAGGACGGGATCATCGTGTCCGGCAGCCGCTCCCGCAGCCACGAGCGCAGCTCGCCGGGATCGGGGGGCGCGTCGGCGGCGGGCACCAGGTAGCCGACCAGCCCGCGGTCGTGGACGGCCACGGCCGCCGCCCGCACCGCCGGATGGGCGAGCATCGCCGCCTCGATCTCCGCCGGTTCGATCCGGACGCCGCGCAGCTTCATCTGGAGGTCCGCGCGCCCCAGGTAGACGATCTTCCCGTCCGCGCGCAGGCGCGCCAGGTCGCCCGAGCGGTACATGCGCGCCCCGGGGACCCCGGCGAAGGGATCGGGCAGGAACCGTTCCGCCGTCCAGGCCGGGGCGTTGAGATAGCCGCGGGCCACGCCCGCTCCCCCGATGAAGATCTCCCCGGGGGCGCCGGGCGGCACCGGCCGCAATTGGTCATCGAGGAGATAGACGCGCTGCCCGCTGATGGGGTCGCCGATCGGCTGCGCGCCCGTCGCGTCCTCGGGGCACCGGTAGGCCATCGCGCAGTGCGTCTCGGACGGCCCGTACTGGTTGTGCACCGCGACGTGCCCGAAGACGCGCCGGATGCCCGCGCCCACCGTGAACGGCTCGCCGCAGGCGGTGATCTCGACCAGGCTCTCGGGCACCCGCCGCCATTCCCTGGCCACCAGGTCGAGCATGGTCGGCGTGGAGATGACCGTCTCGACGCGGCGGCGATCCAGCCATTCGGCGAGCCGGTCCGGGGCGACCCGGACGTCGGCCGGGGCGACGACCACCTGGCCACCGGCCGCCAGCGTGATGAAGATCTCCTGGAAGCTGACGTCGAAGGTGGGCGCCGCGAGCTGCGCGGTCCGGGTGTCCGGCCGCTGGTGCGCCGACTGCCAGCGGATCAGGTTGACCAGCGAGCGGTGCGAGAGCGCCACGTTCTTCGGCGTCCCCGTCGAGCCCGACGTGGAGATGACGTACGCGAGCGAGTCCGGCCCCGCGCCGGGTCCCGGATCGTGATCGTCCTCCGGGAGGGCGTCCAGGTCGGACTCGGTGAGGACGATCCGCACCCGGGCCAGCTCGATGATCCCGGCGCGCCGCCGCTCCGGGTGTCCCGGGTCGAGCGGCAGGTAGGCGGCGCCCGCCTTCAGCACGCCGAGCAGCGCCACCACCAGGCGCTCGCCGGGCGGCATGAGCACCGCCACGGGCTCGTCCGGCCGGACGCCACGCGCGCGCAGGGCGTGGGCGAGGCGGTTGGCCCGCCGCGTCAGCTCGCGATAGGTGAGCGTCCCCTCGTCGGTCTCGACCGCGACCGCTTCGGGCGTCCGCCGCGCCTGCGCCGCCACGAGGTCGTGCACGCACTCCTCGGCGCCGCCGGTGAGGCCCAGATCGGTGATCCCGTCCCGTGGGGACGCCGTGCCGAGCGCGGTGAGCAGGTCGCGGTAGTGGCGGGCGATCCGGTCGATCGTGGCGGCGTCGAACAGGTCCGTCGCGTACTCGAAGACGACGGCGTCCCCCTTCACGGTCACGACCAGATCGAAGCGCGCGGCCCCGGACTCCACGGCCAGTTCCCGTGCGGCGAGACCGGGCAGTCGCAGCGTTCCCGTCTCCTCCCCTTCGAGGTTGAACATGACCTGGAACAGCGGATGCCGGCCGGGGTGCCGATCGATGGTCAGCTCCTCCACCAGGCGCGAGAACGGCACGTCCTGGTGCTCGTCCGCGCCGAGCACGGCGTCGCGGACCCGGCCGACCAGCTCGCGCACGCTCGGCGAGCCGGAGGTGTCGACGCGCAGCGCGAGCGTGTTCACGAAGAAGCCGATCACGTCCTCCAGCTCGCGCCGGCGGCGTCCGGCCCACGGCACGCCGATGACCAGGTCGTCGGAGCCGGTGTACCGCGACAGCACGACGGAGAACGCGCTCAGCATCGACACGAACGGCGTGCAGCGCATCAGCGCCGAGATCTCGGCCACGGCCGTGCGGGTCGTCTCGGGGATCTCGATCCTGAGGTGCGCGCCGCGGCCGCTCGCCGCCGCGGGCCTGGGCCGGTCGGGCACCGGGCTGATCTCGGGCGGCGCGCCGTCCAGAAGCTCGCGCCAGTAGGCGGTGTCGTGCTTCTTGTGCTGCTCGCCCACGGCGAAGTCGGCGTACTGGACGGCCGGCGCCGACGCCCGTCCCCCGGCGTAGCAGCGGGCCAGCTCGCGCAGGAACACGCCCTCGGACCATCCGTCGAAGACGATGTGATGCCAGTGGAAGAGCACGTAGTGCTCGTCCGGGCCCGTCTCGACCACCAGGACGCGCATGAGCGGGCCCGTCCGCAGGTCGAACCCCGCACGCGCCTCGGCTTCCAGCAGACGCCGGGCCTGCGCGGTGGTGGCGGCGGTCCGGGTTTCGAACGCGTACCCGGGCGAGGAGGTGATCCGCTGCACGGGAACGCCGCCGCGCTCGGCGAACACCGTGCGCAGCACGTCGTGCCGTGCGGTGATCTCGTCGAGCGCCCGGCGCAGCGCCCGGAGGTCGAGCCCGCCGGTCACCGCGTAGGCCAGGTGGGTGGTGTACGACGCGGTGTCCGGCCCGGTCAGCTCGGTGAACCACAGCCCGCGCTGCGCGGCCGAGAGCGGCAGGTCGCCGGTGCGGTCCACCGGCACGATCCGCCCCGTCGCGGGCGCGGCCTTCCGGGCCAGGGCGGCGTGCCCCTCGGGGGTCGGCCGCTCCAGGAGCTCGGCGAGCGAGAGCTCGACGCCGAGCCGGTCGCGCAGGCGCGCCATGATCTGCGCGGCGATCAGCGAGTGACCGCCGAGATCGAAGAAGTCCTCGTGCAGCCCCACCGACTCCCGGGCGAAGGTCTCGGCCCAGATCCGGGTCACGGTCCGCTCCGCCTCGTCGCGCGGCGGCGTCCGATCGGCCTGCTCGTCGAGGCGGGCGGCGGGCAGCGCGCCGCGGTCGACCTTCCCGCTGGTCGTCAGCGGGAACCGGTCGAGGAACACGAACACGCTGGGAAGCATGTATCCCGGCAGGCTCGCCGCCGCGTGCTCCCTGAGCCGCGGCCGGCCGTCGGCCACCACGTATGCCGCCAGCCTGGGGACGCCGTCGGGGCCCGGCACCGGATGCGCGACCGCCTGCCGCACCTTCGGGTGGGCGGCCAGGACGGCCTCGATCTCGCCCAGCTCCACCCGGTGCCCGCGGATCTTGATCTGGTGGTCGATCCGCCCCACGATCCGCACCGAGCCGTCGTCCCGCCGCTCCGCGATGTCGCCGGTCCGGTACATCCGGGACCCGGGGCCCGCGAACGGGTCGGGGACGAAGCGCTCGGCGGTCAGCCCCGGACGTCCCAGATACCCGCGCGCAAGGCCGGTCCCGCCGATGTACAGCTCCCCGGAGGCCGAGGGGCGCATCGCGTCGTCGAGCACATGGATCGTCGTCTCGGCCACCGGCGCGTAGTCGCCGCCCAGGCGCGCGCTGCTCGACCAGATGGTGGTCTCGGTCGGACCGTAGAGGTCCCAGCTCACCACGCCCGCGAGGCCGGTCAGCCAGCCGGCCAGGTCGGCCGGGAGCGCCTCGCCGCCGCAGAACACCGTGAAT
Source organism: Spirillospora sp. CA-294931 (assembly GCF_050946795.1). GTDB lineage: Bacteria > Actinomycetota > Actinomycetes > Streptosporangiales > Streptosporangiaceae > Spirillospora. The sequence goes on along the minus strand of NZ_CP192006.1, from coordinate 4,204,799 downwards.
CCCCGGGGCGGCCGCCACCCGTACTGCCAGAGCATCCGCCAGGTCGCCGGGGTGGCCTGGAGGACGGTGCCGCCGACGGCCTGGACCAGCGCGGCCAGCCGGGCCGGATCGGCCGCCTCGGCGCGATCGGCCACCACGAGCCGCGCCCCCGTGATCAGCGGCAGGAACAGTTCGAGGGCCGCGATGTCGAACGAGACGGTCGTGACGGCGACCAGCACGTCCCGCTCGGTGAGCCCCGGGCGCTCCCGCATCGAGAGCAGGAGGTTGGTCAGCGCCCGGTGCGGGATCATCACGCCTTTCGGACGCCCGGTGGAGCCCGAGGTGTAGATCACGTAGGCCAGCGCGTCCGGATCCGGCGACGAGAACGGCTCCGGGTCGCTCGCTCCGATCTCGTGCAGGGGGACGGCGGTGATCCCGGCGGGCAGCCAGTCCGGCCGCGCGTCCTCGACCAGCATCGTGCGCACACCGGCGTCGGCCACCGTGGCCGCGAGCCGCGCGGCGGGCATGTCGAGGTCGAGGGGCAGATAGGCCGCCCCGGCGCCCATCACGCCGAGCAGCGCGGCCACGAGCCCGGCACCGCGGTCCAGCGCGACGGCGACCGGGCGACCGGTCCCGTCGTCCAGCTCCCTCACGCGGGCGGCGATCCGCCTCGCCCGGACCGAGAGCTGCGCGTAGGTGAGCTCCTGCTCCCCGGCGACCACCGCGACCGCGCCGGGTGTCCGGGCCGCCTGGTCGGCGAACAACTGGGGCATCGCGGCGAACATCGCGCTCTCCTGTCAGCGGGTGACGGACACGTCGTAGGTGCGCAGCCACCGGTCGACCTCGACGAGCGGCAGCAGGAAGTGGGCCGTGTTGGCGACGGTCATCAGCGCTCCGTTCCGGCTCGCCAGGGCGCGGACCCGGTCCGCGTCCAGCAGGCCGGACAGCGGGGAGGCCGAGTCGTCCAGGAGCGCGTCGAGCGAGCCCCGGACCTCGCGGTCGTAGGCGGGGGCGAAGGTGGCCGGGTAGGCGCTCTTCTTGCGGGCGAGCACCTCGGCGGGCAGGAGGTCGGCCACGGCGGCGCGCAGCAGCGCCTTCTCACGCCCGTCTCCGGTCTTCATGTCCCAGGGGACGTTCCACACGTACTCCAGGAGCCGGTGGTCGCAGAACGGCACGCGCACCTCCAGCCCCACCGCCATGCTCATGCGGTCCTTGCGGTCGAGCAGGTAGGCCAGCGGCCCTTGCAGGCTCAGGTACAGCACCTCGCGCATCCGGGCCTGGAGGCCGGACTCCCCCGCCAGCCGCGGTACCTGGGCGAGCAGGGTGGCGTAGCGGTCGCGCTCGTCCTCGTCCGGGCGGATCCGGGCGCGGACATCGGGGGCCAGGACGTCGGTCAGCCGTGGCCCGCCGCCGAGCCAGGGGAAGGTGTCGGCGGACACGACCGACTGGTCGAAGAACCACGGATACCCTCCGAACACCTCGTCGGCGGCCTCTCCGGACAGCGCCACGGTCGCGTGCCGCCGCACCCTCTCGAACAGCAGGTACATCGACGCGTCGAACTGGCCGAGGCTCGGCAGGTCGCGGGCGGCCAGCGCCGGCTTGATCGCGGCGGGGAAGTCGGCCGCGTCCAGCACCACCTGCTCGTGGTCGGTGCCGATGTGCCGGGCGGCGGCGAGCGCGTACGGGGTGTCGCGCTCGGGTCGCAGCGGTGTGGCGCGGAAGTCGGCCTCGCCGTTGGCGAAGTCCACCGAGAACGACCTGAGCCGGGTGGACCGGGTCGCGGCCAGCGCCGTGATCGCGCTGGAGTCCAGACCGCCGGACAGCAGCACGCACAACGGCACGTCGGCCACCATCTGGTGCAGGACGACGTCCTCCAGCAGCTCCCGCACCGTGTGGACCGTCGTCTTCCAGTCGTCGGTGTGCTCGCGGCCGACCAGCCGCCAATACGGCGTCTCGTACGTCCCGGTCCGGTCCATCCGGACGAGGTGCCCGGGCTTCACCTGGCGCAGGCCGGTCAGCGGCGTCTCCCCCGGCATGGCCAGGCGCGGGTTGAAAAGGATCGGCAGCGCGGACTCGGAGACGCGGGCGCGGAACCGCGGATTCGCCAGGATCGCCTTGGGCTCCGAGCCGAACAGGATGCCGCCGGGATAGGTGTGGTAGTAGAGCGGCTTCACTCCGAGCCGGTCGCGGATCAGGATCAGCTCCTCGCGCCGGGCGTCCCAGATCCCCAGCGCGTACATGCCGGTCAGCCTGTCGACGCAGGCGGCGCCCCATTCGAGGTAGGCGCGCAGCACGACCTCGGTGTCGGAGAGCGTGGTGAACCGGTGGCCGAGCGCCATCAGCTCCGTCCGCAGCTCACGGAAGTTGTACAGCTCGCCGCTGAAGGTCAGCACGACCGGCTCGCCGCGCCCGTGGCGGGCGGCGGTCATCGGCTGCGCTCCGCCGTCGATGTCCACGACCGCGAGCCTGCGGTGCCCGATGGCGGCGTGCGTCCCGAGCCATACCCCGCCGTCGTCGGGTCCCCGGTTGCGCAGGGTCCCGGTCATGGCCGCCATCGTGTCGTGCTCGGCCGAGAGGTCGGCGGTGAAATCGACCCAGCCCGCTATTCCGCACATCGAACGGCTCCATCCCTCAGGGCTCCATCGGTCAGTTCGGCCGCGATGCGCTCGAAGACGCCCGCGTCCCCGGCGAACGGGGCCGCCGTCCTGGGGTAGGGCACGACCAGATCGGTGATCCCGGCCTCCCGGTAGGCGTGGGCCGCCTCCATGAACTCCCCGTACGACCGGGGCGGTGACGAGTCGCGGTTGGCCAGCACGAGCATCCGGTCGGGTGAGCGGCCGGTCTCGGCGCACAGCTCGCGGAACCGGGCGACCTGCCGGGCCACCAGGCCGGGTTCGGCCGCCGCCGCGGTCAGGCCGGGACGCGGCGTATGGCCGTTGGTCACCCAGATGTCGGCGTGGCGGGCCGCGATCCGCAGGCCGCGCGGCCCGGTCGCGGCCACCGCGACCCGCAGGCCCGGGCAGCCCGGAGACATCGAGACGCCGTCCGAGTGGTAGTAGGCGCCGTGGTGGTCCACGCGCCGCTCGCGCAGCAGCCGGGTGGTCAGCGTCGCGAACTCGGCGAAACGGTCGGCCCGCTCGGCCGCGCTCCAGGGCTCGCGGGCGATGACCGTGGCGTCGGCCCCTCCCCCGCCCGCCCCCAGGCCCAGGATGAACCGTCCCGCCGAGGTGTCGTGCAGGGTCATCGCCTCTTTGGCAAGGGGGACCGGGTGCCTGAAGTTGGGCGTGGCCACGAGCATGCCCAGGGCGACGCGCCGGGTGACGGCGGCGGCCGCGGCCAGCGTGGGCAGCGCCGCGAACCACGGCCCGTCGGGAAGGTCGCGCCAGGTCACGTGATCGAACGTCCAGGCGTGCGCGAACCCCAGGTCGTCCACGCGCCGCCACACGTCGGCCGCGTGCCGCCAGCGGTCGCTCGGCAGGATCACCACTCCGACGCGAATCGCTCCGCCCTCCATTCACCGGCGAAGAACGCGTCCAGGTCCGCCAGCAGGTGGCCGGCCACACCGGGGCACTGCCATCGCAGGCCGAGCTGGGCGGGACGGTCCCGGTCGTGGAAGTACAGCGCGGTCAGCCCGCCACCGTCGGCGGGGAGCAGCAGCGGGTTGGCCACGAGGAAGTCGCGGACGGCCGGGCGGTCGCGCCGGACGTGCAACCAGAGCCGCTTGCGCGCGAAATGGTTCTTCGGCGGCACGATCTGCGGGTGGAGTTTCCGCTTGAACTGGAAGATCCCCTTGCTGAGGAACGGTTCGCAGCCGGACAGGTCCACGGTGGCCACGCCGTTGCGCGAGGCCCACTCGATGGTCAGGACGTACAGGGCCAGGTACGTCCCGGACTGGTAGAGGCGGTCGGCGCCGTCCAGCACCCCGGCCAGCCGGATCGTCAGCGAGCCCGGTTCGCGGCGGCACAGCAGCCCGGCGACGCGGGTGCCCTCCTCGCAGAGGAAGAACAGCACCCCGCGGCCGAACAGGCACCTGCGGGCCGTCTCGCGGTCGACCGAACGGGCCGCGTCGCCGTGCCGCCGCCGCATGGTGGGCGCGTGCATGCGGTCGTAGAAGAAGTCGAAGTCCGCCTCGTCGGCCGCCACCTCGAACGTCCGCGCCAGCCGCCGCTGCTCGCGCGCGTACTGCTGCCGCGCCTTGCGCGACAGGCGGCGCTGCGCGGCGGCCGGGTCCGCGGTGGCCGGGACGACGAGATTGACCCGGAACGGCAGCAGCAGCGAGCGTTCGCGGGGCAGCGCGGCGGCGCGTCCGGGCAGGCAGCCCGCGGCCAGGATGTCGGCCTCGGGTGCCGCGTGCCCCTTGGCGATGGCCGTCCAGGTGGTCGTCCGGCTCCGGCGGTTCCCGGCCGGGCCGCGGCGCTCTTCGAGGAACGGCAGGACGTGCGTGAGCCCGTCGGGGAGCCCGGCGTAGGCGAGGGCGACGCCGTCGCCGCCCGCCGGCGACTCGACGACCGTCGGCCGCGCCGAGCGCAGCGCGTCGGTCCACTGGTGGGCGCGCACGATGCGCGGGTCGTCGCTGTGGCCCCAGACATAGCCCCAGTTCGGAGGGACCATGCCGGGATCAGCTCCTGGCCGCGTCGGACAGCACGCGGACCAGCTCGGGCACGTCGCCGACCGGTTCGGTGAGCCGCTCGGGCAGCGGCGGGATCAGCGCGTCGGTGTAGTAGCCGGAGGCGTGCACGACGACCTCGGTCCCGGTCTCCAGCAGCCCGCGCTCGCGCGCCACCAGGACGCCGGTGAGCGCCTTGACGAGCGACCATTCGCGGATGCGCCCGGGATCGGGGTCGATGCCGATGCCCGCGCGGTCGGCCAGCCTGCAAACCTCGGCGTAGTGCGCGAGGCAATCGCGCTTCGACACGACGACGCCCCCGCCGCCGTGGCTGTGGACGACCTTGTCGATCTGGGCCGACGTCACCGGCCGGGGCGTGTAGAACGTGCTGTCCAGCGACTCGAAGGGATCGTCGGTGACCGCCGGGAAATGCGGGTCGGACTCCTGGTGCCACAACCCGTCGGCCCGCTCGTGCCGGTATCGGGGGCGCTCGGCCCCGAGCAGGCTCAGCACCATGTCCGCCGTCGCGAGATGCTGGACGAGGAAGAACCCCGGATGCCATGCCGGGGCCGCCTGGCCGGGCAGCAGGCCCGAGCTGAGGACCCGGTGGCCGAGCCGGTAGCCGAGCAGCCCGAACGCGCTGGACACCGCGTGGGCGTGCACCCGGGGCGGCGAGTCCTCGCGGATGGGCAGCAGATCCGCCTCGACGAACGCGCGGACCGCGTCGGCGACCCGGTAGTTGTCCAGGTCGAGGGTGTACCAGATGCCGAATCCCGAAGCGCTCAGCCGCTCGGCGGCCTGCTCGGCGGCCAGCCGGCTCAGCTCCTTGACGTCGGCCGCCCGGTCGACCCGGGCCACCGCGACCGGGTTGGCCCGCCGCAGGTGCTCGTCGTCGGACAACGCACCGCTCCGGAGCTTGGACCGGGACGCCTCCGGCGCGACGACCACGATGCGCAACTCGTCCGGCCCGGCGAGACCCGTTTCGTACGCGCGGGCGACCGCGTCGCGCAACGCCGTGCCCTTGTTGCCCGAAGTCGGCGTCAGGATGAGCAGTCTCTCCCCGGTCCGCCGAATATGTTCGACCGCGCGGGCCACCATGACCAGGGACGCAATCGTCTTCGTGGTGCGCGTGCCCGGATGACGCATCAGATCGAGCAGGTAGAGCTGTTCGTCCGCTTTGGTCAGGGCGATCTCAGAAGCGTCCAAATAGCGCTCAAGAGCCGCGCTCATCGCCGGCAACTCGAATGGCGGGGCCGGGTGCGCGTCCGCGGCCCGCTCCGCCCGGACACAGCTCATCGCCGCGTGCACGCCGGGCAGGTACCTGATCAGTGCATTGGACACGACTGCCGTGCCCTGGCCGACGATTGGCATTACCATGGGTCCTCTTTCGACGGGTGCACGGATTCAACGACGCAGGATTATCGAACCGCTATCCCCCGCGCGCTGGCACAGATAGCGGCGCGATAGCGGCGGCCTCGATACTCGTGGTCATGAGTCGCCTTCACCGGCCCCTGGCCGCACCCGTCGCACCGGCGGACGGCGAAGTCGCCGATGAACCGGACAACGCCTCACCCGGCATTGACGTCGATCTGATGGCGAAACTGATCGCGACCGCCTATCCGGATTCCTGTTTCGCCACACCGTGCGGCGTGCTGGCGCCACTGCTCGACGCATTGCTGACATTTCATTCCCGATTCACGATCGTGCATCGCGAGGACAACGCGCTGGCGCTCGCCTCCGGAGCCGCGATCACCGGGAAGCGGGCCGTCGTGCTGATGCAGAATTCGGGGTTCGGCCAGTCGGTCAACGTCCTGGCGTCCCTGGTCGGGCCGTTCACCGCCCCGATCGGCCTGATCGTCAGCATGCGCGGCACCGAGGTCGACGACACCTGGGAGAACCGGGGCATGGGCCGCGCCACCATTCCGGTGCTCGAAAGCCTCGGGCTCGCCTGGCGCGAGCTCGACCGGCGCGGCTGGAAAGAGACGCTGACCTGGTTCGGCGAGGCCGGGCGCGACAAGCCCGCCACCCTTCTGGTTCCACCGAGTCTCTTCGGCTGGAGCCCGGCGCAATGATCCGGCGATTCGACGTTCTGCGGGCGGTCATCGCCAACGCGCGGGAATGCCCGATCGTTTTCACCACCGGATTCACCTGCCGGGAGGCGCACGCCATCAAGGACGCGCCGAACCATCTCTATATGACCGGGTCGATGGGGATGGCTCCGCTGCTGGCCATCGGCATCGCCGGTGGCACCGAGCGGACCACGATCGTGGTCGACGGCGACGGCGCCCTGCTGATGAATCCCGGCGCGCTGCTGGTCGTCCGCCAGGAGATGCCGGGCAATCTCCTGCACCTGCTCGTGGACAACGGGATCTACGAGTCGACCGGCGCGCAGTCGACCTCCAGCGCCGTGTTCGACCTCGTGGGCATCGCCCGGGCCTGCGGCTATGCCCGGGTCACCGAGCTCGACACCCTGGACGACCTGCCGCGCATCATCGCCGGGCTCTCGGGACCCCATCTCGTGCGGATCAGGGTGCGGCCCGGCGGGCCCAGAACCGGTCGCGTGACCATCGCCCCGCACGCGAACTTCCGCAGGATGCGGGCCTGGATGGCCGCGGACCGACCCGAATGGTCGGCCGGTCCTTAGGCGGGACGGGCGCGCGGGCGCCCCGTCCGGGACGGCGTGATCGGCAGCGGCCCGCCGCCTCGTCCGGCCCCGGCCAAACGCGTCCCGCGACCGCCCACAAGTAAAGCAATGGCAAAATCCGGCCCTGGAACTGACCGGTCGGTACACGACCCTCCGAACTGCAGCAATGGCCGCGCCGACCGAAAGCGGACGGGGGGAGGCACCGATGTGATCATCGGATGATGATCACTCTGCCGGGCACCTGACCACCGGCTCGGTGATCGTGATGCCCCCTCGTTCCCCGTCCCGGCATAACGATCATGGAGTTCCCGGAGTTCGGGGCGGAGAAATACCGGATCGACGCGTCGGCGACCGCCGCGAGCACGACTCTTTCCACGACCGACAGGGTTCCTGTACCGTCCGTGGATGGTGGTTACCACCATCCGCACTGACATTTGCAGGCCCTTGACACGACACGGACCTCGTGATCTTCTGAAACCGACCACGAAGATCGGACATATTCTGCGCGGACCATGGGATGGACAACGGGAGCCAGAGTGTTTCGTGTATTGGGTCCGCTCAGAGTAACCGGTGCGCAAGGGGCATTGCGTTTGACGTCGCGCCGGCAGCAGGTCGTTCTGGCGATGCTGCTGCTCGAGGCCAATCGCATGGTCACCACCGACCGCCTCATCGACGCCGTTTGGGACGACCAGCCGCCGCAAACGGCGCGGGCGCAGATTCAAATCTGCGTGTCCCGGCTCCGGCAAATGCTGGCCGATTTTGAAATCGACTGCGCTATCAGTACCGTTCCCCCCGGTTATCTTCTTCAGGTCGGCGAAAGCGATCTGGACCTCCTTGTATTCGAACGGCTCGCCGCGGACTCCAGGAATGCCGCGCGAAATGGGGAGCTCGCCCACGCGGCCGAGCATGTCCATTCCGCGCTGGAGCTCTGGTGCGGCGAGCCGCTCGCCGGCATCGACAGCGCGCTGGTCAGGGCGTCCGCCGTCCGTCTCACCGAGCGCCGCATGCGCATGGTGGAAGAGCGGATCGTCTACCAGCTCGATCGGGGGCAGGAGCACGAGCTCGTCGACGAGCTCATGACCCTGACCGCCGAGTTCCCGCTGCGCGAACGGCTGTGGGGGCAGCTCATGACGGTGTTCTGCCGCCTGGGCCGCCGTTCGGACGCGCTGGACGCCTACCGGCGCGCTCGCGGAGCCCTGGTCGGTGAGCTCGGCCTGGAGCCCGGGGAAGAGCTTCAGCAGCTGCAGAAGGCCATCCTGCAGGGAGAGATCGAGCCGCAGGCCGCACCGAGCCGCGAGCCGGCCGAGGCCGAGCACCGCCCGCCGAGCGCCCTTCCGCCGACCCTGCCCCCGGTCCCCCAGCTGCTGCCCGCGCGGCTCCCCGACTTCGTGGGCCGCGAGGTCACCCTCGGATATCTCACCGACCAGCTCTCGTCGGCCGCCATGAGCAACGGCCCGCTCGTCCTCGCGGTCTCCGGCATGGCCGGAGTCGGCAAGACGGCACTCGCCGTCGAGGCGGCCCGCACCGTCGCCCCGCACTTCCCCGACGGCCAGCTGTACGCGCGGCTCAACGGGACCCACCCCGGCGGCTTCACCGACGCCAAGGAGGTCTTGGGCTTCTTTCTGCGCACCCTGGGCGTCCCCGAATCCGCGATACCGGCCAGCGAGATGGAACGCGCCGATGTGTTCCGGAACCTCACCGCGGGCCGCAAGCTCCTGATCGTCCTCGACGACGTCGAGAGCGAAGAGCAGGTGACCTGCCTCCTGCCCGGCGACAACAGCTGCGCGGCACTGGTCACCAGCCGCTCCCGGCTCGCCGGGCTGCCGAGCGGGCGGCGCGTGCACCTCGACGTGCTCAGCACCGCGGAGTCGGAGTCCATGCTCACCGAGGTCATCGGGGCGGAGCGCGCGAACGCCGAGCCCGCGCAGCTGCTCAACCTGGCCGAGCTGTGCGGCGGGCTCCCGCTGGCGCTGCGCGCGGTGGCCTCGCGCCTGGTCGCCCGGCCCCACTGGACGATCGGCCAGCTCGTCGAGCGGCTGCGGAACTCCGCCCACCCGCTGGACGAGCTCGTCTACGGCTGCCACGCCGTCCGTCCCAGCCTCGACCGGAGCTACGGGAGCCTCGACGCCCCGGCGCGCCGCCTCTTCTGCCGGCTCGCCCTGCTCAACAGCGCCGACTTCCCGGCATGGGTCGGCCTGCCCCTCCTGGACCGCGGCGCCGGCGTGGCCTACGACGCGCTCGACATGCTGATCGACGCCCAGCTCGTCAACGTCCGGCACAGCGAGGACCAGCAGCCGAGATACCAGCTCAACGACCTCGTGCGGACCTACGCGGGTGAATGCCTCGAGCGCGACGAGGAGATGGAGTGCCGGACGGCGGCGGTGCGGCGCGTGCTGTCCTGCTGGCTGCTGCTGGCCAGCGAGGCCCATCGGCGTGAGCACGGCGGCAACTACCTGATCGTCCATGGGGCCCCGCCCAGGTACGCGCTCCCCGAGCCCCTCCTCCTGCAGATCCTCGGCAACCCCCTGGAGTGGTTCAGGCGCGAGAAGGAGACGCTGGAGTCCGCCGTCGAACAGGCCAACGAGCTGGGTTTCGAGGACATCTGCTGGGACCTGGCCCAGACCAGCCTGACCGCGTTCATCGTGCACGGCGACATCGACGGCTGCCGGGCGATCCAGCGGGCCGGTCTGCTGGCCGCCAGGCGCGCCGAGGACCCGCGCGGCGAGGCCGCGATGCTCTGCTCCCTGGGCTCGCTCGCGCTCTCCCGGCGCAGCTTCGACGAGGCGGCCGCCATGCTGGGCGCCGCCGAGAAGCGATACCAGGAGAGCGGCGACAGGCACGGCTACGCCCTGGTCCTGCGCAACATCGCCTCGCTCGACCAGGCCAAGGGGCACCTCAAGGAGGCGCTGGCCACCTACGAGGAGGCGCTCGGCCATCTTGAGGCCGTCTCCGACAAGGCGGCGCAGGCCCACGTGCTGTGCGCCATCGGCGAGATCAAGCTCGGCCTGGACGACCACGCCGAGGCACGCCGGGCGGGCGAGAAGGCCCTCGCCCTGACCAGGGCGATCGGCAACCGGCACCTGTACGCCAAGGTCCTGAACCTCCTCGGCGAGACCTGCCTGGAACAGGGCGACTGGCGGCAGACCGAGAAGCGCGTCCGGCAGGCGCTCAACGGCGCGGGCCCCGCGGGAAGCCCCCTGAGCCAGATCTACACGCTCTCCGGAATTGGCGCGGTCCGAATGCATCAGGGCGTGCCCCGCTCCGCCGAGATCTCCCTGCGCCTCGCGCAGGTCATCGGGCTCTACACGGTCGGCTGCTTCTCCTGACCTCCAAGCTCGTCATCCAGCCCGCTCGGGCTCACCCTCGCTGCCCCGGAGGACGCGGCCGGGTGCCCTCGACCGGAGGCAAGAAGTGGACACGCCGTCCATTTCTCTCCTATGGTGAACCGGACACGCTGTCCACATGACCGCCGGAGGTGGGACGATGACCCCGCTCGACCCCGACCTGTTCCCCGCCACGCACCGCTGGGCGTACCTGAACCACGCGGGGATCTGCCCCCTCCCCCTCCCGTCGGTCGAGGCCCTGCACCGCACCGCGATGGAGGTCGCGACCGACGGCGAGTTCAGCTACGCCGCGCACAAGGAGAACAACGAGCGGGCGCGCGCGGCCGGGGCCCGGCTGATGGGCGTCCCCGCCGACGACGTCGCGCTGATCAAGAACACCACCGAGGGGCTCGGCTTCGTGGCCAACGGCCTCGCCTGGGCGCCCGGGGACCGCGTGGTGATCCCGGACGGCGAGTTCCCCTCCACCCTGTATCCCTTCCTCGCGCTGGCCGACCGGGGCGTGATCGTCGACCGGGTCCGCCCGGCGGGCCCCTCGGGGGCCCTGCCGGTCGAGGCGTTCGCCGAGGTCATCGCGCAGGGCCCGCCGCCGAAGCTGGTCGTCACCAGCTGGGTGCAGTTCGGCCGGGGCTGGCGCACCGACCTGGCCGGGCTCGGGCGGCTGTGCCGCGATACCGGCGCCCTGCTGTGCGCCGACGTCATCCAGGGCCTCGGCGCCATCCCCGCCCGCCTGGAGGAGTGGGGCGTCGACTTCGCCATGGCCGACGGCCACAAATGGCTGCTCGGCCCCGAGGGCAGCGGCTTCTTCTACGTGCGGCGCTCGCGCTCGCCGCTGCTGCGGCCCCTGGAGCCCGGCTGGAACTCCGTCCGCCACCGCGAGGACTGGGACAACCAGGACCTCGTCCTGGACGACACCGCCCGCCGCTACGAGGGCGGCATGCCCAACATGACCGGCAACGCCGCCCTGCGGGCGTCCGCCGAAATGCTGCTCGACGCGGGCGTGGCGGCGGTCTGGCGGCATGTCGACGCCCTGTGCGACCAGATCTGCGCGGAGCTGACGGCGGTCGGCGGGTCCGTCCTCAGCGACCGGACGCCGGACGCGCGCTCGGGCATCGTCTCGGTCGCGTTCGCCGACCTGGATCCCGGCCATCTCGCCGAGCGCCTGCGCCGCGACGGCGTCGCCTGCTCGGCCCGCAACGGCGCCCTGCGGATCTCCCCGCACGGCTACAACACCACCGGCGACATCGACCGGCTCGTCAGAACCGTCCGGAACGCCGCCGCGTAGCCTCCTTTACGCCGACCCCGTATGGATCGCGCCTGCCCGGGTATCAGGGGAATCCGTGCCAGAGTGATCGACGGGCGGCCGGAAGGGGGCGGACGATGTGGTGGAGCTGACGGTGACCGACCGCGTCCAGGGGGATCTGACCATCGTGTCGGCCCGCGGGCAGATCGACGCCTTCACCAGCGGGCATCTGCGAGAACGCCTGACGGGGCTGGTCACCGGCGGGGCCCGCCATCTGGTCCTGGACCTCGGCGATGTCGTCTTCATGGACTCCACCGGCCTCGGCCTGCTCGCCGGGCTGCACCCCGTGGTCCGCGCCTGCGACGGCTCGATCGCGCTCGTCGGGGTGAACCCGCGCATCCGCGAGGTCCTGCGCATCACCACCCTGACGCGTCTCTTCCCGATCTACCGCTCGGTCGAGATGGCGGTTTTGGCCCACGCGAATGACGCGAATCGCCCGTCCCCCGACGCTCCATGGGCATAGCGGGCGCGTACGGCGTCCCGTAGCGTCCCACCTGGACTGAACGATAACCCAGGAGGCACGCATGCGCTCGGCCCTGTGGTTGCCGATCTTCGACGAACTCGCCGATCCCGTCGTGGTCGCGCGCCTGGCCGCCGAGGCCGAGGAGGCGGGCTGGGACGGCCTGTTCGTCTGGGACCATCTGCGGTTCCGCGAACCCGTCGGCGCCGTGGCCGACCCGTGGATCACCCTCGCGGCGGTCGCCTCGGCCACCGAACGGCTGCGGATCGGCCCGATGGTCACGGCGCTGGCGCGGCGCCGCCCCGCCAAGCTGGCCAAGGAGACCGCCTCGCTCGACCGGCTCAGCCGGGGCCGCCTCACCCTCGGCGTCGGCCTCGGCAGCGACCGCCTCGGCGCGGAGTTCTCGGGGACCGGCGAGGAGGTCGACGACCGCCGTCGCGCCGGCATGCTGGACGAGTCGCTCTCCATCCTGTCCGCCGCGTGGACGGGTGAGCCCGTGCACCACCACGGCGAGCACTACACGATCGACGGCTTCCAGTTCCTGCCCCGGCCCGTCCAGCGGCCCGGCGTCCCCGTATGGGCCGCCGGTTTCCCCGGGAAGATCAACCCGATGCGCCGCGCCGCCCGCCTGGACGGCTTCTTCCCGGTCAACCTCGACCATCCCGACCAGCTCGCCGAGGCCGTGGCCACGCTGACCGGCCTGCGCGAGGACCCCTCGGCCCCCTACGACGTCGCGATCGCCCTGCCGCCCGGCACCGACCCGCTCCCCTTCGCCAAGGCGGGCGCCACCTGGTGGCTGGTCGACTTCCCCTGGGACGCCATGACCGTCGACCTCGTCCGCGGCACCCTCCGCGAGGGGCCCGCCCCCACCTCCTGACCAAGACCGCCCACCGGGCGCATCGCGCGGTCGGCCGCGGGCCGAGGTCCCACCTCAGCCGAGGACGCCCGAGGGCAGCGGCTGGTCGGGGTCGAGCTCCACGCCCTCCGAGCGCAGCGCGTGGTCGAGCACGCCCCAGACCCAGGACGACAGGTGCCCGACGAGCTGGTCCAGGCTCACCTCGCCCGGGTCGTTCAGCCAGCGGTCGGTGGCCGACTCGACGAAGCCGACCAGCCCGAACGCCAGCGTGTCGGTGACCGGGGTGCGGACGCCGAACACGGTCAGGTAGGCGTTCAGCAGCGCGCTGAGCTGGGTGGCGAGCGTCTCCCTGATGTCGGCCGCCACGCTGCCCTCCGACGGGGTGCCGCCGCGCTTGGCGACGTACCAGTAGAGGTCGGCGTGCCCGGCGAGCCAGCGCACCAGCGTCCCGACGGCCTGCTCGATCACCTGCGCCGACGTCCCGGCCGGGCTGGTCAGCGAGGGGGCCATCTCGGCGACGACCAGCTCGGCGGCGCGCAGCGCGACCGCCCTCTGGAGGTCCTGGGCGTCCCGGAAGTGGCGGTAGAGCTGGGGCCTGGCCACTCCGGCGTGCTCGGCGATCTGCTGGGTGGACACGGTCGGCCCGTGCTCGGCGATCGCCTCGATGGCCGACTCGACCAGGGCGGCCCGCCGCTCGGCGCGATGGCCCGTCCACCGTGCCGTCCTGCGGTCGGTGCGCTCCCTGGTCTTCGGGCTGCTCTCGTTCACCACGCGACAAGCTTACGGAGCCGGATATGGCGCCGGTTACATCGCGCGCCGGACCCTGGCCGCCGATCCCCGGAGAGTGTTACATTGATGTATCAGTTACTTCGCGTAACAGATACTTCGAAGGGAGCCGATCATGAGCAGTCCCGCGACGGAACGCCGGGGCGACGAGGTCGCGCGGCGCCTGCTCGACTCGGCCGCGACGCTCTCCTACGACCCCGCGACCGAGATCGACTGGGACGCGCCGCTCCCCGACGACCAGTACGGCCTCAACCCCGAGTGGAGCACCCTGTACGGGACCCGCCTGTGGGACGAGATGAGCCAGGCCCAGCGCGTCACGCTGACCAGGCACGAGGTGTGCTCGATCATGAGCACCGGCATCTGGTTCGAGATGATCCTGCAGCAGATGATCCTGCGCGACCAGTACGTCCGGAACCCGGCCCGGCCCGAGTTCCAGTTCGCGCTGACCGAGATCGCCGACGAGTGCCGCCACTCGATCATGTTCGCCCGGGTCTGCGAGAAGATGGGCGTCCCCGCCTACTTCCCCAAGAAGGGCGTGGTCGAGCTCGCCCGGCTGTTCAAGTCGCTCGCCGTCGCCGAGGTCGCCTACGGCGGGACGCTGGTCGCCGAGGAGGTCCTCGACGTGATGCAGCGCGACTGGATGCGCGGCGAGAACGTCCTGGACATCGTCCGGACGAGCAGCAGGATCCACGTCCTGGAGGAATCGCGGCACATGAAGTTCGCGCGCCAGGAGACCCGGGACCGGATGCGCGGCGCCGGGCCCGCGCGGCGCCAGCTCAGCGGGGCGTCCGTCGCCGCGGGCGCGTTCTTCATCGTCACCAGCATGGTGAACGACGGCGTCTACGCCGCCGCCGGGCTCGACACCGCCCGCGCGCTGGACGAGGTCCGCCGCAACCAGCACCGCAAGGCCATGATGCGCTCCAGTTGCGCCCACCTGATGGACTTCCTGTCGCAGGCCGGCCTGCTCACCAGGCCCGCGATCTCCATCTACAAGCGCGTCGACATGCTCTGAGGACGGCGGCCATGGCCTTCGCGATCACCCAGAACTGCTGCAACGACGCGTCCTGCGTCTCGGTCTGCCCGGTCAATTGCATCCACCCCACGCCGGACGACCCGGGATTCGCCACGGCGGAGATGCTCTACATCGACCCGAAGGCGTGCATCGACTGCGGCGCCTGCGCGGACGCCTGCCCGGTGGACGCCATCCTCCCGATCGACCAGCTGACCGGCCCCGACGCCCCCTACGCCCGCATCAACGCCCAGTACTACGAGGCCCACGAGATCGACCATTCCTGGGGCCTGCCGACCTTCCCCCGCTCGCTCCCCCGGGGCATCGGGACGCTGCGCGTCGCGATCGTCGGCACCGGCCCCGCCGCGTCCTACGCCGCGCAGTCGCTGCTGCGGTCCACGGGCGCGGAGGTCACGATGATCGACCGGGTGCCGGTCCCCGGCGGCCTGATCCGGTTCGGCGTCGCGCCCGACCACCCCTCGACCCGCAAGGCCGCCGACGGCTTCGCCTCGCTCTACCAGCACCCGCGCCTGTCGGTGCACATGAACGTCGAGGCCGGACGCGACATCTCCCACGAGGAGATCGCCGCCCACCACCACGCCGTCATCTACGCCGTGGGCGCCGCGAACGACCGCGCGCTCGGCGTCCCCGGCGAGGACAGGCCCGCGAGCGTCTCCGCCACCCGGTTCGTGAGCTGGTACAACGCCCATCCGGACGTCCCCGCCGACGCGGTCGACCTGTCCGCCGAGCGGGCCGTGGTCATCGGCAACGGCAACGTCGCCCTGGACGTCGCGCGCCTCCTGCTCACCGACCCCGAAGACCTCGCGGGCACCGACATCGCCGACCACGCGCTGGACGCCCTGCGCGCGAGCGGCGTGCGCGAGGTCGTCCTGCTGGGCCGCCGCGGACCGGCCGACGCGGCCTACTCGCGTCCCGAGTTCCTCGCCCTGCGCGGCCTGAACCTGGTCGTGGACGACCGGCCCGGCGTCCGCGAGGAGATCGCCTCGGCCGCCCCGTCCTCCAAGGCCGCCCTCCTGGACGGCCTCCCCATCGAGCCGGTCGATTGGTCGGCCCCCGGGGAGCGCCGACTCGTCCTGCGCTTCCACTCCTCCCCCATCGAGTTCACCGGCGACCCGCGGCTGACGTCCGTCCGGGTCACCGGCGAGCGCGGCACGATCCCGGCCGGGCTGGCCGTCCGGTCGATCGGGTACCGCGGCGCCCCCGTGGACGGCCTGCCCTTCGACCCGTCCACCGGGACCGTCCCGCACCGGGCCGGACGCGTGTCCGACGGCACCTACGTGGTCGGCTGGATCAAGCGCGGCCCCTCCGGCGGCATCGGCGCCAACCGGACCTGCGCCGAGGAGACCGTCGGCACCCTGATCGACGACGCGGCCGCCGGACGCCTGCCCGCCCCGCCCGGCGGCGCCAGGGCGTTCGCCCGCCTGGTCCGCCGCCGCAGCCCGCGGGCGATCGGCCTCAAGCAGATGCTGGCCATCGACGCCGCCGAACGCCGCCGCGGGCGCGAGGCGGGCCGTCCCCGGGTCAAGTTCCCGACCGTCCCCGAAATGCTGGCCGCGGCCAAGCGCTAGCCCGAACCACAAGATCTCCGCCCGCGTCTCACCCGGCGTGCGCTGGAAACGAGCGGCACTCGCCGCGCTCCTGCTGGCCGCCACGGCATGCGGCCCGGCCACCGAACCACCCCGGCCCCAGACCTGGTGGAAGCCCGGACCGGGCCAGGCCTCGAACTGGGACTGGCAGATCAGCGAACCCTACGACCTGACCGCCCGCCGCGCGGTCTTCGACCTCGACCTGTTCGATCTGGCCCCACCGGGCTCCCAGCTGCGCTACCCCGACGGCCAGGTCATCGACGTCCCGCCGGGCCCCCTGGCCGGGAAGATCGGCGCCCTCCACGCCCGCACCCCGCGCCCGGTCGTGATCTGCTACGTCGACACCGGCGCCTACGAGAGCTACCGGCCCGACGCCGGGCGCTTCCCCGGCCACCGGACCGCCGTCCCCAACCGCCCGCGCCCGCCCGAGCGGGGCTCGGTCATCGGCTGGGACACCGGCTGGGACGGCGAGCGCTGGCTCGACCTGCGCCCGGCGTCCCGCAGGAGGTTCGCGGAGGCCATCTGGGCCCGCCTCGACCTGGCCAAGCGCATGGGCTGCGACGCCGTCGAACCCGACCAGAACAACCCGCTGGGCAACGACCCGGGCTTCCCGATCACCCTGGCCGACCAGCACTCCTGGTACCGCGAGGTGGCCGCCCAGGCCCACGCCAGGGGCCTGTCGGTCGGCATGAAGAACGGCCACGACCAGCCCGGATCCGCCGCGGCCCTCGTGGACGCCTTCGACTGGGCCCTCCCCGAGGAATGCGCGCAGTTCGACGAGTGCGCCGAACTGGACGTCTTCATCGCCCGGGGCAAGGCCGTGTTCGCCGTCGACTACAAGGGCTCGGTCGACCCGGCGTCCGCCTGCCGCGCGCACCGGGCCCACCGCTTCGACGGCCTCATCAAGGACGAGCCCCCCACGGCATCCCACCGGACCCCGTGCGCATGATCGCTCAGACCAACCCCGCCAGCTCACGCCACTCCGCCAGCGGCAGCGCCCGAGGATCCTCGGTCACGACCTGAAGACAGACATGGTCGGCCCCGGCCTCGAGATGCAGCATGACGCGCTTGCGGAGGGCATCGACGTCCCCGTATGCGACGATCGCGTCCACCAACCGGCGGCTCGGCCCTCCCACCAGATCCTCGTCCCCGAATCCCAGCCTCCGCAGGTTGGCCTGGTGATGCGGCGCGGCCTCCACATACCCCGCGACATGCCGCGTGGCAACCTCCCGGGCCCGCGCCACATCGGAATCGAGCACCACGGCCTGCTCCACGCCGAGAAACGCCTGCGACCCCATGATCGCCCGCGCCCGCTCGGTGTGCTCGACCGGCACGAAGTAGGGGTGGGCGCCCCAAGTGCGCTCCCCCGCGAGTTCGAGCATCTTGGGCCCCAAAGCGGCCAGCACCCGGCGCGGAGCCGGATCGGGAGCGACCCCGTGATTCGGGACGGCGTCCATCGAATCCAGGTAGGACCGCATCGTCGTCACCGCCTTGCCCTTCGCGGGCATCGGGTACCCGGCCCAATCGTGGACGGTGTCGTCCACCCGATGCCCACCCAGACCCAGCATGTACCGCCCGGGGAACGCCTCGCCCAGCGTCCTCTCGGAGGCGGCCATGTTGATCGGGTCACGGAACAGGATGTTGGCGATCCCGGACACCGAGACCAGCCGCCGCGTGGCCGACAGCACCAGCCACGCCTGCCCCATCGAATCGCGCCCGAACGCCTCCCCGTGCCAGATCGCCCCGTAACCGAGCTCCTCGACCTCGGCCGCCACCTCACGCACCCGCCCCGCGGGTTGCGCGTCGAGGGCGAACGTCCAAACCCCAACCCGTCCCAACCGCATACAAAGCCACCCTTCATCCGGAGAACCACTCCGCTTACAATACGGAGAACCTCTCCGAATTGTCTACCGGCCCGGTGACGACCAAAGATGGGACGATGAGGACCCCGCAACGCCCGCTCCGCGCGGACGCCCGCCGCAACCACGAGCGCATCCTCACCGCGGCCCGCGAGACCTTCACCGAGTCGGGCCCCGAAGCGTCCCTCAACGAGATCGCCCGCCGCGCCGGAGTCGGCCCCGGCACCCTCTACCGCCACTTCCCCACCCGCAACGCCCTGCTGACCGCCGTCCTCATGGACCGCGTCGAGAGACTCTGCGCCCAAGCCGAGCACCTCCTGGCCACCGCCTCCCCCGCCGAGGCCCTGGCCGAATGGCTGCACGCCTTCCTCGTCCACGCCTCGACCGGCCACGGCCTGGGCAGCGCCCTCATGACCGCCGACCCCGCCGACGACTGCCACCGCGCCATCGAACAGGCCCTGGCGTCCCTCCTGACCCGAGCCCAGCGATCCGCCGCGGCCCGCCCCGACCTGACCCCCGACGACCTCCTCAAACTGGTCACCGGCATAGCCCTGGCCACCCGCACCACCACCGACCCGGCCCAGCCGACCCGAATGCTCGCTCTGGTCCTGGACGCCACCCGGTAACCAGGGTCAACGCAGGCGGTGCCGCTGGGTGGACGCCAACTCGGCGGCGACATCACGCAACGCCTCGACGAACGCCTCCCGAGGCCGATCATTCGCCCCAACGGCCAGGGCGGTACGCCGAACAGCCGAGGGATGATCGATCCTCACCACGTCCAGTGGCGAAGGCAGCGCCGGAACAGCAAGACCCGGAACAACGGTGATGCCCAGCCCAGCGGCCACCAGGCCCAGCTTCGCCATCCAGTCACGCGCGACGAACGCGACCTCCGGACGATCCGCCCAAGCCCCCAGCAACGACGAGGCGGGGTCGGCACTCCCGGCGATCCAGCGCTCCCGCCTCAGCAAGGCCGGATCAACGCTCGCCTCCCCGGCCAGCGGATGCCCGGGAGCGACCGCGATGAAGAGCGGATCGTCCACCAGATGGACCAACCCGTCCACCCCCTCGGGCACCGCGACAACGGCGAGGTCAAGGCGTCCACGCGCCACCGACGTCAGCAGGGCGGCGCTCAGCCCCTCCCGAAGCGGAATGCGCACCTGAGGTTCCCGCGCGGCCATCACCGCGATCGCCCGAGGCACAAGCGCGGCCATGGCCGTCGAGAAGGCCCCGACCCGAAGCCGCGCGGCCGGACGCGCCCCCAGGTCACGAAGATCCTGCCGAGCGGCCTGAAGCTCACCGAGCACCGACTCCGCGTAACGCACGACAACACGCCCGGCCGCAGTGGGACGCACACCCCGCGCCCCCCGCTCGAACAACACCTGCCCAGCCGCCCGCTCCATCAACGCGATCTGACGCGAGACCGCCGACTGCGTATATCCCAACCGCTCGGCCGCGGTAGAGAACGACCCGTGCCTGGCCGCCTCACGAACAACCCGCAGACCCACCACAGTGAACTCAGACATGCGAAAAAGAGATAGCACACATGCAAGAGCGTCGCTTGTCGCATACCTAGCCCAGACCTAGCCTCGCTCCATGGACGCGCAGAAGAACAAAGAACTGCTCGAGGAAATCTTCAGCCGAATGGCCAAGGGCGAAGTCCAGGCCATGAGCGAAGCAATGGCCGACGATTTCCGCTGGACGTTCCCCGGCACCTGGTCATGGGCCGGAACCCGGGAACCAAAGCAGGCAGCCCTCGACCACCTGCTGCGCCCCCTGATGGCCCAGTTCGCCGCCTACCGCAGCGAAGCACACCTCATCATCGCCGAACACGACCGCGTCGTCGTCCAAGCCAAAGCCCACGCCACCACCACCAACGGCGACGACTACCCCCAGACCTACTGCTACATCTTCCGCCTCAAAAACAGCAAGATCACCGAAGTCACCGAGTACTGCGACACAGCCCTGGCAGAACGCGTCCTCACCCGCCCACCCACCTAACCCAAACCACCCGACCCCACCCCAACGAAGCGAACCGATTTCCACATCGCTCCCAAACGAGCAAACCGATCAGGAATCAAGAAGCGCCGTTCACCCAGCCGGATCTAGCGTGACCTGCATGGACATCACCATTCACGCGAGCTTCCTTCCGCACACCGACCCGGAAGCGTCCCTGGCCTTCTACCGCGACACCCTCGGCTTCGAGGTCCGAAAGGACGTCGGCTACGAGGGGATGCGCTGGATCACGGTCGGCCCCACCGGCCAGCCCGGCACGTCCATCGTCCTGGAGCCCCCGGCCGCCGACCCCGGCGTCACCGACGACGAACGCCGCACCATCGCCGAGATGATGAACAAGGGCACCTACGCCTTCATCAACCTGGCCGCCACCGACGTGGACGCCACCTTCGAGGAGCTGCAATCCCGCGGCGCCGAGGTCGTCCAGGAACCAATCGACCAGCCGTGGGGCGCCCGCGACTGCGTCTTCCGCGACCCCGCCGGCAACACAGTCCGCATCCAACAACTGACCTAAAACCCGTCCAGCACCCAAATCCCAACAACTAACCAACGTGCGCCCGAGGCCAACCAACCTCGGGCGCACATTCACGCCAACACCCTTCGCCGTCCAGACCCGTACGCCGCAAATTCGCTTCTCATACCGGGAGCAAGGTCAGGCGCCCGTCGCCCCTGGCATGTCCATGGGTTCCAGCACGAACACGGGGATCACGCGGTCAGTCGCCTCCTGATACTCGGCGTACGGCGGATAAGCGGCGACCGCACGCTCCCACCACGCGGCCTTCTCGTCCCCGCTGATCTCACGGGCCGTCATCTCCTGGCGTATCGAGCCGTCCTGGAGCTCCACATGCGGGTCGGCCTTGACGTTGAAGTACCAGACCGGATGGCGCGGAAAACCACCCTTCGACGCCACTGCCGCATATCGCCCCTCGTGCTCCACGCGCATCAGAGGAATCTTGCGGATCTTGCCGCTCTTCGCGCCGCGGGTCGTGAGGATGACGACGGGCAGACCCGTGTCCCAGAGGGTCGCCCCCTGTGTGCCGCCCGAACTCTCATACAGCTCGACCTGCTCGCGCACCCACTGCGCCGGACTCGGTCCGTACTCACCCTCAAGAGGCATTGCGGTCACCCCATCGTCGCTGCGGCTGATGTTGCGCAGTACAACACAACCTCACGCGGAGACGAGACCACCGCCAGCTCTGCCAACACTCCGCACGCACACACCCAGGCGAACCACCCCACGAACCATGCCCACCGACTCACCGATCGGCCCTCCACGACCTGAAGAGAATGTCCGCCCTGCCCGCCCCTCCTCGAACGCGTTAACCAACTGCTCCCTGACCTCCTTCTCCGATCACGGGACCGGGTAGCAAGCCTCGCGTCCTGAGTGAGCGGTTCTAGTCGCATGACTGGGATTGCCGGGCGGAATGGACGCTCGTGTCTGGTCAACAAGCACCGGAGCCACGGTGGGCAATGGGTGATGCGGCCGGGGCACCAGACAACGGCCGCTGGGGCGGGCGGCGGGTGATGTGGCGGACAGCGGCTGCCGGAGCGGGCGACCGGACAACGGCTGCTGAGCGCGGCGGGCAACGGGAGCTGGAGCGCTGCGACAGGCCACGCGCCAGCGCGCGCGGCGACAGCGGAGGCCAAGGCGGGGCGACAAGCAACGGGTGCCGGGCGAACGATGGGCACTGGGGCGAACAGCGGCTGCTGGAGCGCCGCACCGGGCAACGTTAGCCGGGACGCTGCGACAGACAGCGGAGGGCGAGGGCGCGCGGCGGGCAGCCGGTGCCAGGGCGACGTCAGGCAGTTCTTAAAGAGCCCCCGAAGGTCAGGCACAGCAGGTCGAGGACCGCCGACGCGACGAAGACATGCCCGCTGCCGTCGTACAGGATCCGGTCCCAGATCTCGTCCGCGACGAGGATCAGGCCGCGGCGGCGGGCGAACTCGACCAAGCCCCGGAGCGCCTCGCGCGTGGAGACGGCCCTGGCGGTGGGTGCTAGGGACAGGGCGACAGGCATTGGCTGCTGAGCGAACGGCGGGTGCTGAAGCGCGGCGCCAGGCAGCCGGTGCAGGGACGCAGCTCCGGCAGCGGGTGCCGGGGCGAGCGGCGCTCAACGCCCGCTGAAGCACGGCAGCGGGAGCCGGAGCGCAGCGACAGGTAACGGGCTAGGGCGAGCGGCGGGTGCCAGGACGCGCCGCCCGGCAACGGATGCTCGGGCGAGCGGCGGGTGCTGGAACGGCGGCTGCTGTAGCACGGCTCTCGGCATCGGGAGCCGGGACGCTGCGACAAACAGCCGGGCCAGGGGCGAGCGGCGTGCAGCCGGTGACAGGGCGGGCGCCAGGCAACGGGTGCTCCGGGCGGGCGGGGGCCGGATCGGACAGTGGGTGCTGGAGCGCCGCGACAGGCAGCCCGAGACCAGGGTGAGCGGCGGAGACCAGGGCGAGCGGCGGCTGCAGGACGCAGCGACAGGCAACGCCGCCGGGATGCGGCGACAGGCAACTGGCCAAAAGCGAGCAGCGGGAGCGGGTGTTAGGGCGCGGCGCCCGGCAACGGGTGCTCGGGTGAGCGGCGGGCAGTGGGGCCAAGGCGGGCGATAGGCAGCGGGGGCAGGGGGGTGGGTAGTGGGTGCTCGGGCGGGCGGCGGGTGCTGGATCGGGCGGATGGGGGCAGGACGCAAGCGCCGGAAAATGGGTGCTGGGGGTGGGGGCTCGGGGATGTGGTCGTGGGCTGGGGCGTCTGGGCGTGGTGGGTGGAGTTATGGGGTGGGGGGTTGTTCGTGGGGAGGGAGGTGGAGGGTTTTGGCTACTTGTGTGGCTTGGTGGTGGGGGTTGCCGGTGGGGGTTGTTGGGTGGGGGGTGGATTGGTGGGTCCAGGCTTGGGCTGTGGCGAACCAGTCGATGGGGGTGGGGCGGGTGTTGGAGCGTAGGGCTTCTTCGAGGGTGTTGAGGTAGAGGGTCCAGCGGTGGGCGTAGTAGGTGGAGACCAGGCCTGACAGCTCGCGGTTGGCGTAGTCGCTGGAGCCGGCGTCGTGGCTTTGGCGGTGGGCCCAGGTGGTCAGGATGGTGCGGGCGTCGTATTCGAGGCGGCGTTTCTCTTTTGGGGTGGTGCCCCAGGCGCGGGCGTTGTGGAGCCAGAGGCCTAGGAGGAAGCGGGAGTCTGTTGCCAGGAGGCGGTCTAGGAGGGTGAGGGAGCTCTTCCAGGTGGTGGCGATTGCTTTGAACTTCTTGGGGTCTCGGGCGTCGTAGGCGGCCTTGAGGGCTGGGAGGAGTTCGCGACTGTGGTTGGCCAGGGCTTGTCTGGCGGTGTTGACCAGGTCGTAGCGGTAGGCGTCGGTTTGGCGGAGGGGGCGTGAGACCTGGAGGAGTTCGGTGAGGGCTGTTCTTACGGTTGCGGGGTCGTAGCGCATGGTTGGGGGTGACCAGGTGGCCGTGGTGCGGACGGTGAGGCTGGGGCGGGCGGTGAAGAGGCCGTCCTGGGGTTCGCTCCAGGTGCCGGACGGCATGCTGTACGGGCCCTGGCGCAGGGCTTCCCAGGCGGCCGTCGCGTGGGGGTCGTGGCCGCCGTAGCGGCGGGACGCGTAGTCGGCGAACCACTGCTTGTGGTTCAGGGGGCCGGGGTGCCAGGCCAGTTCGGTGAACAGTTCGAAGGTCGTCGGGTCGGTGCCGGTTCCCTCGGGGAGGTAGGCGATGCCCTTGAGTGCGCTGTCGTTTTTGGCGCGCCACTGGTGGAAGCGGGCCCAGACCGTGGTGTTGGCGCCGATGGTGGTGTGGCCGCCGAAGTTGGGGATCGTGCCGAACGCGTAGGGCGCGCCTCTCCAGGTCTTCTCGCGGTTCAGTGTGTTCAGCCGGTCGGACAGGCCGTCGACGATGAGCAGGCGGTCGTGGTCGATGGCGTCGACGATCGCGGTGGGCGGGTTGTTCTGCCAGCCGAGCATGACCCAGGTCGCGCCGGGTCTGGCGGTGTTGAGGGCGGTGAAGACGGCGCGGGCGGCGGCGGGGAGGGGGACGTCTCCGGGTCGGCCGCCCTCGTGCAGGAGGTCCATCTTGTACATGGACGTCTGGCCGATGAGCCGCTTCTGGTGCCGGTAGTAGGCGGCGGCGAGGTCCGCGAACGCCGGGGTGCGCGGGTCGAGCCAGTCGGGCCGGGTGAAGCCGACCCAGCTGCCCTGCGGGACGACGCGTCCGTGCCGGAAGCCCGGCGGGACGGTGCCGAAGTAGCCCGGCAGGACGGGAGTCATCCCGAGTTCGTGGAGGCGCGCGACGATGCGTCGTCCCAGCTTGGCGCGCTCTTGGATGAGTCGGCGCCAGACGGGACCGCCGAACCCGGACATGTTCTGCATGAGCCACCAGGGCTGGTGGGACGGCCCCGGAATCCATGAGCGCAACTGCGCGCCGGAGTGGCCGAACTCCTTCAGGGCCTCGTAGTACGGCGCCTCGGCGCCCATCTGGACGAAGACCTCGTTGACGCCGTGGAGGGCGAGCAGGTCGACCTGGCGCTGGTAGGCGTTCCAGTCGCGGTAGGCGCCGGAGTAGCCGTCGTCGGTGTCGTTGAGCGCGAACCGGTGCGGCACCGTCGCGGAGCGCCGGATGGGTGCGGCCGGGGCGGGGAGGACGGCGGGCAGCCGGGACAGGCTGTCTCCGGGCCAGGAGAGGTCGACCCGGGCGACGTGCTTGAGGTACCAGCCGACGCCCGCCAGCAGGACGGACGGGCCGGTGCCCTCGATGGTGATCGCGCCGCGGCGGCCCGCGATCGTGAAGTGGTCTCCGGTGCGGGGCAGCTGACGGAGGGTGAATTGGGGCGCGTGGATGGGCAGGAGGCGGACGAGTGCCGCGCTGGCGGCCGGTGCGGCTGTGGTGGGCGGTTGGGCGCCTCTGAGGGGTGGGGCGGCGGCCGCGGTGGGCGGGAGGGCGAGCATCGCCGCCACCAGCGTGATCAGGCGCCTCATCCGTCCTCCCTGTGGGTAGTCGATCAGTGACGCTCCGATGTTGCCACAGGCGTCGGACAGAATCGCAACGCGCCGGATTTGCCCCTTACGTCGGCAGATCCGGTGGTGCTCGGGTACGGTGGGCGCCCCCAGCGGGCACCTCCGATGACGACGGAGCGTGTCGGCGGAACCACCGATCATCGGTGTGCGTCTATTTACTACCGGGCCGCGCATCCATCACGGGCCGTACGGGGGCAACGATCAGGGGAGCGAGAATCCGCGAACTCAACGAGGTGGAGGCCCGGGCTCCGGGCACCGAGCTGGTCTACCCGTCCGGCGCCCTGGTGCTGGTCGCCGGGCTGCCGGGGGCAGGGAAGAGCACGCTGCTCGACCGCCTGTACGGGCTGAACGGGGACGAGCGCGGTCCGGTGCGCCGGGGGAACGTGCTCGTGATCGACTCGCGTCAGGCGCGCAACCGGTGGTCGCGGGCGCTGCGGTTCGTCCCGGCGCGGGCGCAGATCCCGCTCGTGCTCGCGACCCATGTGTGGTGGATCCTGCGTGCGGTGTCCAAGGGCCACGACGTGGTCGCCCACACCCGGGGGACGTGGCCGCACATTCTTCGCATGTTCGCCTGGCTGACGGGCCGCCGGGGCGGCCAGGTGCATCTGATCCTGATCGACGTCCCCCCGAGGACGGCGCGCCAGGGGCAGCTCGCACGGGGCCGCGTGGTGAGCACCCCGACCTTCGCCCGGCACGTCCGGCGGTGGCGTCCGCTGGTGGAGCGCGCCCGAACCGGGACGCTGCCCCCCGCGGCCGGAGCCACCGTCCTCGACCGCGCGGCGGTCGACCACCTCCGCGCCATCCACTTCAAGTAGCCCCGGGGGCGCCCCCGATGGTGTCCCCGGGGCCGGATCATTCAGCGGAGGGACTGGAACCACCGGACGGTCAACGCCGTGCCGGAGAGGTTGGAGCCCAGGTGGCGGGAGCCTCCGTAGAGCTTGTCGCCGACGTCGATGACCGGGGCGTCGACTCCCCGGGCGCGTAGGGCTGCGCGCAGGTGGTCGGTGTTCGCGGTGGTCGCCTGCTCGTCCTTGCTGATCTTGTAGAGGCGGACGGGCGCCTTCGGGGTCCAGTGCATGATCGAGGCGTCCACGCGGAGGGCCTGGGCGAACCGGCCGGACGGGTGGCGGAGCATCTCCCAGCCGCGTGGGGTGAGCAGCTGACCGAGTTTGTCGGGCAGGCCCTTGAGCATGACCTCGCCGGGGGTGGTGCTGTCGAAGTACTTCTCGACGCGTCCGGCATACGGGGCCTTGAACACCTCGGACGGTGAGCGGTACAGGCCGTGGATGCGGTTCCAAGAGGTGAGCAGGTAGGCGCTGTAGGCGACGCTCATCTTCGGGTGGAGTTTCCCGTTGACGAGAGCGGGCAGCTGGGCGCCCTTGAAGTCGTAGCCCCCGCTGATCGGCGCGATGGCCCGGACACGGAACCACGGGTCGGCGCCGTCCTGCAAAGCGCGCGCGAGGCCGAGTGCTGCGGACGCTCCCTGGGAGAAGCCCGTGACCATGACCTGCCGTTCCAGCTTGCGTCCGGCCTTGGGGGCGAAGTGGCGGGCGGCGCGCAGCATGTCCAGCGAGGCCGTGGTCTCCGAAGGGACGTCCTTCCACGGGTGGACGCCCGGTCCGCCGCCCAGCCCCAGGTAGTCGGGGGCGACGGCGGCGTAGCCCGCCGAGCCGTAGGTGACGGCCGCTCCCGGGCCCCAGACGTCCTCGGCCATCGAGGGGGCGTCGGGCTTGTGGCTGGTGGTCCCGTGCGCGTAGGAGACGGTCCGCAGGGTCCGGGCCTTGGTCCGGGGCAGGACGAGCAGTCCCGTGGCCGTGGTGGGCCGCTTGCGGACGTCCACGGTCCGGTAGGTCAGCCGGTAGGTGTCGACGCCGTGCCGGACGGTCCCGGCGTCGAACCCCTCGCTCGCCAGCCACGCGCCGACCTGCTGGGCCGACATGGCACGCAGATGCTTGAACGACACCAGTTGCCCGCGTACGGGGGCGGGACGGCGCTCGCCGTCCCCCGCGAGGGCGGGGACGGCGACGAGCCCGGCCCCGGTCCCCGCCACCACGGCCGCGGTCGCGATTCGGAAGGTCATGCGGGCCAAGACGGCCACCTCTTTCGATCGTTCGGAGAGGGCCCAAGCCTCGTGGGGTGCCACCCGAACCCGCATCACTCGGGCCGGTGAAGCCGGAACCGCTACCTGAGAGGGGCCGCGTTTCGACGCCGATGTCCCGATCGGGATTTCGCTAGGGTCGGGCGGAACGACGGAACGGAGGCCGACATGCCACAGGACGTCCGCGGAGTCATAGCGCCGGGCAAGGGGCAGCCGGTGCGGATCGAGACGGTCACGATCCCCGACCCGGGCCCCGGCGAGGCGGTCGTGCGCGTCCAGGCGTGCGGCGTCTGCCATACCGACCTGCACTATCGCGAGGGCGGCATCAACGACGAGTTCCCGTTCCTGCTCGGGCACGAGGCGGCCGGGGTCGTGGAGTCGGTCGGCGACGGCGTCGCCGAGGTCGCGCCGGGCGACTTCGTGATCCTGAACTGGCGCGCCGTGTGCGGGCGGTGCCGGGCGTGCCTGCGCGGGCGTCCCTGGTACTGCTTCGACACCCACAACGCCACGCAGAAGATGACCCTCGCCGACGGCACCGAACTCTCCCCCGCCCTGGGCATCGGGGCGTTCGCCGACAAGACGCTGGTCGCCGCCGGTCAATGCACCCGGGTGGACGCGGCCGCCGCACCCGACGTGGCCGGGCTCCTCGGGTGCGGGGTGATGGCCGGGCTGGGCGCGGCCATCAACACCGGGGGCGTGGGACGCGGTGACACCGTGGCGGTCATCGGGTGCGGCGGCGTCGGATCGGCCGCCGTCCTCGGGGCGCGGCTGGCGGGCGCGGCGCGGATCATCGCGGTCGACCTGGACGAGCGCAAGCTCGCCGCGGCCGAGGGCCTGGGCGCCACCCACACCGTCCGCGCGGGCACGACCGACGTGGTCGCGGCGATCCGCGAGCTGACCGGCGGGTTCGGCGCCGACGTGGTGATCGACGCGGTCGGCCGTCCCGAGACCTACGAGCAGGCCTTCTACGCCCGCGACCTGGCCGGGACGGTGGTCCTGGTGGGCGTCCCCACGCCCGAGATGCGGCTCGACCTCCCGCTGCTGGACGTCTTCGGCCGGGGCGGATCGCTGAAGTCGTCCTGGTACGGCGACTGCCTGCCCTCGCGCGACTTCCCGATGCTGATCGACCTCTACCTCCAGGGACGGCTGGAGCTCGACGCGTTCGTGTCCGAGACGATCCCGCTGACCGGGGTGGAGGACGCCTTCACCAAGATGCACCACGGCGACGTCCTGCGCTCGGTGGTGATGCTCTGATGGCCGCGCGCGTCGACCGGCTGGTCACCTCCGGCACGTTCTCGCTCGACGGCGGGACGTGGGAGGTCGACAACAACGTCTGGATCGTGGGCGACGACGAGGAGGCGATCGTCATCGACGCCGCCCACGACGCGGGGGCGATCGCGGCGGCGGTGGGCGACCGGAGGCTGACCGCGATCGTCTCCACCCACGGCCACGACGACCACATCGACGCGGCCCCGGCGCTGTCCGCCCGGATGGGCGCCCCGGTGCTGCTCCACCCCGACGACCTGATGCTCTGGAAGCGGCGCCACCCCGACACCGCCCCGGACGGCGAGCTCGCCGACGGCCAGGTCATCGCGGTCGCCGGAACCGAGCTGACCGTCATGCACACACCGGGCCACAGCCCCGGCGCGGTGTGCCTGCACGCGCCCGGCCTGGGCACGGTCTTCTCCGGCGACACGCTTTTCCAGGGCGGTCCCGGCGCCACCGGACGCTCCTTCTCCGACTTCCCGACGATCATCGCCTCGATCCGGGAGCGGCTGCTGACGCTGCCGCCCGAGACCGTCGTCCGCACGGGCCACGGCGACTCCACCACGATCGGCGAGGAGGCCCCTCACCTGGACGAATGGATCGCGCGGGGGCACTGATCCGCGCGGTCCGGCTTCCGCGCGGGACGCGGGGAGGTTAGGGTCCTCTGAGTCGGCGGATGGTGGACGAGGGAGTGGGATGAGGCTCTGGGCACCACTTTCCGCCGCGGGCATGCTGCTTCCCGTGCTGGCCGGATGCGCCACGAGCTCGGCCGGTGACACCGCGGCGGTCGTCCCGCCCACGGCCTCGTCGGCCCCGTCGCCCGTGGCGTCGCCCGCTCCCGTGGCCACGCCTCCCCCGAGCCCGCTGGTCCGGCCGTTCAAGCCGATCGGCAAGCCCGGCGGCTGGCGGATCACCACGTACTACACGCTCGTCCAGACCTACCACGGCGGGCCGCTCAAGCCGGTGAAGGGCTGCGCGACGTTCCACTGCAAGTGGGGCAAAGACCCGCTGGGCTCCTATCCCGCCGACTTCCTCAAGGCGATCCAGACCGAGGGCAACGGCCGCATCACCACCGGCCCCAACAAGGGCCGCTACCTGAACTGGTCCTACAGCGTCGGCTGGTGGCTGGACGACAGCACCCGCGACTCTCGGGGCAAGCCGCTCAAGCCCTGGTCGTCGGCCGCCGCCGACAAGACGGTGCTGGCGCGCGGGCAGCGTTTCGTCGTCGCCCACTGCGGCAAGAAGGGACGCCCCGTCCCCGCCGAGATCTGCGCGAAGTTCCGGCAGTCGCACTGGACGGTCACCGACCTGTTCCGTCCCGGATACGGGGGCGAGCACCACGCCGACCTGTACATCGGCGAGGAGACCGGGCCGAATTTCAAGAAGTCGCCCTACTACACGACGCTGGGCGGCGCCACGATCGGCACCGCCTGATCAACGATCACCGTCCGAACCGACCCGGCACCCGCCACCGCAGCGATCGGCACAGGCCGGTCGGCGGCCGCCCTTCCGAACCGAGCCGACGCCCGCGACCGCGGCGGTCGGTACGGGCTGAACCAAGGACCGTCCGAGCCGGATCAGCGCCCGCCGTCCGCACCAGATCAACGGGCGGTGTCGGAGCGGTCGGGGGCCAGGGGTGAGGCCAGCCGGGTCGGGGACGTCCGTCCGCGCAGCGTGAGCTCCTCGCCGAGCCGCCAGCGGGCCGCCTCGGCCGGTTCGGCGGCCTCGACCACCGAGCCCGCCGCGAGCACCCGGCCCTCGACGGCCTTGGCCAGGTCGGTCAGGCGGGCCGCCTCGTTCACCGGGTCGCCGATCACGGTGTACTCGAAGCGTTCCTCGGCGCCGATGTGCCCGGCGACCGCCCCGCCGGCCGAAACGCCGACGGCCGCGCCCAGCCCCGGGACCTCGGTGCGGAGCCGTCCGGCCAGCTCGCGTCCGGCGGCCAGCGCCCGGGACGGCGCGCCGTCCACCGCCAGCGGCGCGCCGAAGATCGCCAGCGCGGCGTCGCCTTCGAACTTGTTGATCCAGCCGCCGTGCGCGCCGACGACCTCGACCACGACGGCGAAGAACGCGTTGAGCAGCCGGACGACCTCGGTCGGCGGACGGTCGGCGGCCAGCCGGGTGGAGCCGACCACGTCCACGAACAGCACGGCCACCTCGCGCAGCTCACCGCCGAGGTCGATGCCGCGTTCCAGCGCGTCCCTGGCCACGTCCTCCCCCACTTGGCGGCCGAACAGGTCCTGGAGCCGGGCGTGCTCGCGCAGTCCGGAGGCCATGTGGTTGAACCCGGCCTGGAGCAGCCCGACCTCGCTGGCGTCGTAGACGGGGACCTGGACGTCGAGCTCGCCGCGCTCCACCCGGGCCAGACCGCGCCGCACCGACTCCACCGGGTCGGCGATCGCCCGCGCGGCGGTGTAGGTGACGCCGAGCCCGACCACCAGCGCCGTGCCGCCCAGCAGCAGGACGGCCACGGCCAGGTCGCGCAGCGTCACCTTGGCGATCAGAAAGGTTCCAGCCGCCAGGACGATCAGCCCGAGCAGGGGCAGCGCCGTCCCGAGCGCCCAGGCCAGCAGCGACCTGGCCACCACGCCCGGCAGCCCGGAGCGTCGCGGCACGCCGCTGGCCAGCGCGGTCGTCACCGCGCGCCGCAGCAGCCGCTCGGTCAGCAGATAGACCACCGCGCAGGTGGTGAGCCCGCCGAGCAGGCTGGTGAGGCCGAGCTTGACGGCCAGCAGTCCGGAGAAGGGCACGTTGACCACGACCCACCCGACCGTGCCCACGCCCCACAGCGTCAGATGCACGGCCATGAGCCGCAGCGGCCCATAGAGCAGGAGGGCGCGCTCGCGCCGGTCGGGCTCGTCGTGCTCGTCGACCAGGCGCCGCACCCGCCGGAAGAAGCGCTCGCCGAGCACCAGGCCCACCGGCATGGCCAGCACCACGTAGACGCCGAAGACGATCAGGTTGATCGTCCGCAGCCGGTCGGAGACGGCCCCCTCGGGGTCGGGCACCACGACCGAGAACAGCAGGACGACCAGCGCGCCGCCGAGGTTGGCCAGCCCGGTCGCCACGGTCACCAGGATCCGGGCGCGCCGCGCGATCTGCGCGCGGGACTCGCCGGGCGGTCCGTCGATCAGCCGCCACAGCGGGCCGAGCGGGCGCCGCCGCGAGCGTCCCGCCACCGGTTCCCCCTGATGGGTCTTCATGTGCGTGGAGGTTATCCCCTCCCCACGACGGACTCGGAGGACGGGTGGGCTCACCGCGCGTCACTTATCGCTCACCGCCGCGCCAGCACACTCGCTCCGTCCGGAAAGATTGACCGGTCGGTCAATCAGGGCATCATCCGAACCGGACATCCAGGTCCGAACGTGATCCCCCGGAGGTGGCGGATGGGCAAGTTCGCATGGCAGGACGGGGTCGCCCTCGTGGCCGGCCTCGCCGCACTCCTCGCACCCCCGCTGTGGGCCGACGACGCGGGCGAGCAACCGCTGATGGTGCTCGGCGCGCTGCTGGCCCTGGCGGGCCTCTACTCGCTGCTCGGCGCGGCCGGGCCCTCGGCCTGGACGGCCACGGCGTTCGCGCTGCTGATCTTCGTGTCGCCCTGGGCGTTCGGCTTCACCGGTGAGGACGCCGCCGCCTGGACGGCATGGATCGCCGGCGGCGTCGCGGCTATCGTCGGCGTCTGGGGCGCCACGCAGACCACCCGCGCGGAAGCCACGACCTGACCGTTCCGTCCCGGTGTGGCCCCTGGCGCGAACGCGCGTCCAGGGGCCATGGCCGATCTCAGGGGGCCGCAGATGATGAGGGCATCACGCAAGCAGGACCAGCCCGATGCCCGCACCAGGATCCTGGACGCGGCCGAGACGCTGTTCGCCGACCGGGGCTACGACGCGACGTCCACGGCCCGACTGGCCCGTCACGCCAAGGTCCCCAAGGGCCTGGTCTTCCACTACTTCCCGCAGAAGATCGACGTCCTGGTGGCGCTGGTCGACGAGCGGACGCTGGTGGAGGAAC
The DNA here is from genome assembly GCF_050946795.1 of Spirillospora sp. CA-294931. Classification (GTDB taxonomy): domain Bacteria; phylum Actinomycetota; class Actinomycetes; order Streptosporangiales; family Streptosporangiaceae; genus Spirillospora. The sequence goes on along the minus strand of NZ_CP192006.1, from coordinate 4,171,976 downwards.
TGCCCGAGGACGCCGTGGCGGCCCTGCCGGGCGACCCGGCCGCGACCCTGTCCGAACTGGCCCGCCACTCGCCCCTGCGCGCCTCCCCCGCGATGCGCCGCATCCTGTTCCGCGAGGCCGACACGCACACCTCGGTCCGCGAACGGCTCGGCCGGCTCAACGGCGAGGTCTTCGGCCGCGCCCGCCGCGCCCTGGCGCTCGCCCTCCCCGGCTCGCGCGGCGACCAGGCCCGCCTGGAGGTCGCCGCCACCACCTTCGCCGCCGTCCTGATCTACCAGGAGAACCTCTCCCAGCTCACCGGCGAACACGTCGACCCCGACGCCGTCGCCGACCTGATAGCCCGCGCCCTGGGCACCTGACCAACCCCACCCCGCAGCGACCTCAGCCCGCGCGCGATTGCGTTAACTAACCGGGGGAAGCGACGCCGAAGGCGAGCTTCCCCCGGTTAGATCGCGAAGCGATGCAGCAATCGCAAAACCACGGTCACCGAAGCGAGCCGTTAGGCGAGCGTAGGTGGGCCGGGGTTTCAAGAAACACGGATTGGTTCTAGGAGGCGGTGGGGGGACTCCAGGTAGCGGCTTACGGGGTCTTCGCGGACGGCGCCGGGGCCGGCGCGGAGTTCGACGTCCTCGGGCGGGACGGGGGTGCCGCAGGACGGGCAGCTTCCGTCGATGTCCAGGCGTTCGCCGCACGCGGCGTGCAGGAAGATGCGGCAGGTCTCGGAGTCGAGGTGGCGCTCGCCCCAGCGGCCCAGGGTGTGGACGACGGGCCACAGCTCGCGGCCCATCGACGTGAGGGCGTACTCGTGGCCCTCCTTGGCGAGGACCCCGGCCTCCAGGAGCGTCTGGAGGCGGGCCGAGAGCACCGCCTTGGGGATGTCGAGACGTGCCTGGAAGTCGCTGAACCGGCGGACGCCGTAGAGGGCGTCACGGATGATCAGCAGCGTCCAGCGCTCTCCCACGACCTCCAGGGCACGGGCCAGCGAGCAGTCCTGGAACGCGTAGTCCTTCCCGAGTGCCATGGGTGACACTTTAACCGAGGACGGGTTCAGTCACCGAACCAGATCATGTTACGGTCGGCCGAGGATCTGGTTCGGTTGTTGAACTCAGGAGTGCGCATGACGACGCTGGCGACCCCGCGCGCCGGAGACCGGACGGCGCGCGGCAGCGCCGCCCTCGCCCTGCCCGCCGCCGCCACGCTGCTGGCGCTGATGAACTACACCGCGCCGCTGGCGACGCTGGTCGACACCTCCAAGGGCGTCCACGCGGGCGCCACGGCCCAGATCTGGGTCATGAGCTCGATCAGCCTGGGCCTGGCGGCCGCGCTGCTGGCCGTCGGCGCGCTGGCCGACGACCACGGCCGCAAGAAGGTCTTCGTGATCGGGGCCGTCGCCCTGGTCGTGTCGAGCCTGGCGTGCGGCGCGGCCCCGAACGCGCCGGTCTTCGTCCTCGGGCGTGTCGTGCAGGGCGCGGCGAGCGCGGCGTTGCTGGCCACCGGGCTGGGCATCATCGGGCACGCGTTCCCCGACGCGGCCGCCCGGGCCCGGGGCACCGGGATCTGGGGCGCCATGCTCGGCCTCGGCATCGCGCTCGGCCCGATCGCGTCGGCGTTCCTGACCGCCGTGGGCGGCTGGCGCCTATGGTTCTGGACGGCCGCCGCCGCGTCCGTCCCGCTGGCGCTCGCCGCCGCCCGCGCGCTGCCCGAGTCGCGGGCCGAGCACCGCCGCGGGCTCGATCTGCCCGGCCTCCTCACGCTGGCCCTGGGGGTCTCGGCGCTGCTCGCCGCGATCACCCTGGGACGCACCGGCTGGGGACGTCCCGAGGTGCTGGGCCTGTTCGCGGCGGCCGCCGTGCTGCTGGCCGTGTTCGTGACGGTCGAGGCCCGCCGCCGCGAACCGCTGCTCGACCTGGCCCTGTTCCGGCGGCCGGGCTTCCAGCTGTCGATCGTCGGCGCGTTCACCACCGGCGTCGCGGTCATCGGCGTGATGAGCTACCTGGTCACCGTCATGGACGTCGCGCTCGGCATGACGGCGTTCACCGCGTCGGTGGTGCTGGCGATCTGGTCGGGCCTGTCGTTCGTCGCGGCCCTGCAGGCGCGGCGCCTGCCCGCGCGGCTGTCGGCGGGACGGCTGCTCGGCGTCGGCCTGCTGCTCAGCGCGGTCGGCGAGCTCGCCCTGCTCGGCCTTGCCCCCGGGAACCACTGGTGGCGTCTGGTCCCCGGTCTGGTGATCGCGGGCGTGGGCAGCGGCCTGGCGAACGCGATGCTCGCCCGGGTCGCCGTCGAGAGCGTCCCGTCGGACCGGGCGAGCATGGGGTCGGGCGCCAACAACACCGCCCGCTACACCGGCGCCTCGCTGGGCGTGGCGATGGTCGGCGCGATCGCCACGGGAACCAGCGCGGGCCAGAGCGACGCCGCGCACGTCCTCACCCACGGCACCAACATCGCGCTGGTGGTCTCGGCCGTGCTGGCCGCGGCGGGCGCCGCGTTCGCGTTCCTGCGCGACTGACCGGGGTCAGGCGAGCTCTTCGACGAAGGCCGCCAGCTGGGCGAGGTTGCGGACCTCGTGCATGGGGACGATCTCGCCGTAGCGGGACGCGGCGGAGTCACCGGTGTCCCAGGTGCCGCGGCGTTCGGGATTGAGCCAGTAGGCGTGGCGGGCGCGGGAGGCCAGTCGCCTGAGGATCGGGAGCGACAGCTCGCCGTAGTTGGAGCGGGCGTCGCCGAGGATCAGCAGCGAGGTCCGGGACGTGACGGCGTCGCCGTACCGGTCGTCGAAGACCTTGATGGCGTTGCCGTAGTTGCTGCGGCCGGTGATCCAGACCAGGTCGGCCTCCTCGGCGAGGCGGACCATCGCGTCGGTGACGTCGACGCCGGGCGCGAAGTACTTGGTGATCTCATCGGTGGCGTCGATGAACGCGAACGCGCGGACCTTGGTGAACTGCTCGCGCAGCGCGAAGGTCAGCAGCAGCGTGAAGTGGGCGAACGAGGAGACAGAGTCGCTGGCGTCGCACAGGATGACCAGCTCGGGCTTGTGCGGGCGCCGGGGCCGATGGTGGGTGGTCAGCGGGACGCCGCCGCTGGCCAGGGACGCGCGGACGGTGCGGCGGAAGTCCAGGCGGCCGCGGTTCCCGTGGCGGTGCTTCTGGGCCAGCCGCGTGGCCAGGCGCCGGGCCAGCGGGTAGACCTCGCGGCGCAGGGCGGCCAGCTCGGCGCGTCCGGCCCGGTTGAAGTCGAGCTTCTCCAACGGGGGGCGGACGGCCAGGCGCGCGGTGCGCTCGACTCCGGTGTCCTCGGCGATGCGGCGGCGGACCTCGGTGGCGACCAGCTCCCGGAAGCGGTCGACGCGCGACCGCAGGTTCTGACGCGCGACCCGCTCGGCCATGCCGCCGCGCTCCTGTCCCGCCAGGACCGCGTTGAGCAGCCCGGCCATGAGCGTCTCGGGCGACAGCGCCGACAGGACGCCGGACGAGAACCACGACTCCTGCCCCGGGGCCTGCCCGTATTCGGTGACGGCCGTGCGGGCGAAGCGGCCGAGGCCCGCGTCGTCGCCGTCCAGGAGCAGGTCGAAGAGCTCCCGGCGGCGTTCCTGGACAGCCGGGTCGAGCGGCGGTGGGACGGGGTCGCCCTTGGCGTCGAGGGTGCGCGGCGGCGTCCGTTCGGCGCGGACGGCGCCGTCGCCCAGGGCCGAGGGGAACCACAGGTCGAACAGCGTGTCGAAGGCCGGACGGTGGGCGGGCCGCTTGACCAGCGTCGCGGCGTAGGCGGCGCGCAGCGACTCGCGTTCGACCAGGTCGATGAGCTGCAGGGCGCGGACGGCGTCCAGCCCCTCGGCGACCGAGACCGGCAGGCCCGCCTCGCGCAGCGCCGCCACGAAGCCGGTGTGCCGGTCGACCAGCGATCCCATGCCGATCAGCCCCGCAGGCCGAGTTCCTTGCGGGCGCGCTCCTGGTCGGAGACGTGCTTGAGGACGACGCCGAGCGTGCGGGCGACGGCCTGCTCGTCCAGCTCGTCCAGGCCGAGCGCGAGCAGGGTGCGGGCCCAGTCGACGGTCTCGGCGACCGACGGCGCCTTCTTGATCTCCAGGGCGCGGAGCGTTCCGACGGTGCGGACGAGCTGCTCGGCCAGCGCCGCCTCGATGCCGGGAACCTGGGACAGGACGATGTCGCGCTCGCGTCCGGGCGCCGGGTAGTCCAGATGCAAATAGAGGCAGCGCCGCTTGAGGGCCTCCGACAGCTCGCGGGCGGCGTTGGAGGTGATCAGGACGAACGGGCGGCGGACGGCCGCGACCGTGCCGAGCTCGGGAATGGTGATCTGGAAGTCCGACAGGACCTCCAGGAGCAGGCCCTCGACCTCGACGTCGGCCTTGTCGGCCTCGTCGATCAGCAGGACCGTCCGGCCGGTGCGGCGGATGGCGGCCAGCAGCGGCCGTTCGAGCAGGAACTCCTCGGAGAAGATGTCGTCGTGGGTGTCGCTCCACGCCCGGTCGCCCGAGGACGCCTGGATGGCCAGCAGCTGCTTCTTGTAGTTGAACTCGTAGAGCGCGCGCGCCTCGTCCAGGCCCTCGTAGCACTGGAGCCGGATCAGCTCGGCTCCGCTGGCCTCGGCGACCGCCTTGGCCAGCTGGGTCTTGCCGACCCCGGCGGGCCCCTCGACCAGCAGCGGCTTTCCGAGCGTCTGGGCCAGGTAGACGGTGGTGGCGATGGCCTCGTCGGTCAGGTAGCCGACCTCGGCCAGGCCGCGCTCGACGTCGGCGGGCGAGCCGAACGCCAGGTCGTCCGCGCTCACGACCTGGCCTTGCTGTAGCTCTGGTTGGTGCCCGCGAACAGCAGCTTGGTGCCGCCGTCGGTGAGGGAGACGCCCCAGTAGGACGCGCTCTTGGGGTCGCCGCCCTGCCAGGAGAAGCGGTACTTGTCCTTGCCCTCGGGGATGACCTGCCCGCTCCACAGCGTCGTGGACGCCTTCACCCACGAGCCGGTGCCGTCGGACTTGAAGACGAAGTAGTCCTTGCCCGGGCCGACCCAGCGACCGACGATCGACTTGACCTGGGCGGGCTTGACCTTCGGCGCGCGCGGCAGCGTGGACGGCGGATCGGACGGGAGGTCCTTCAGCCCGGACGACGGATCGGGCGAGGCGGGCGCCTGCCCTCCGGGCGGGGAGGCCCCGGCGCCGTCCTGGGGCTCGTCACCGGAGTCGTCGCCGCTCCCGCAGCCGGTGAGGGAGAGCGCGAGCGCCGTGCAGGCGGCGACGAGGATGGAACGGGCCCGCACTGACACGTGCACCTCCGTGGATCTCGGGTGAGGCGGCCAAGTTTACCGGCGCGTAGCCTTCTGATCGCCCTCATCCCTGGGGGCTACCGGCGGTTTCCTCCCCGGGAGGGACGCCATCGGGTCGGTCACGCGCTTATAACCGAAGAATGACGAACCCACGCCTTCCGCGCGATGACCTGAACGCCGCGGTGGCCGCCCGCCGCGAACTGGGCCCCGACTACGACGACGCCTTCGTCGCCTCGGTCGTCGACCGGATCGAGGAGACCTGGGAGGCACGGCTGGCCGCCCAGCACGCCCACCAGCCGAGGCCCCGCCCGGCGGGTGCGCCCGGCCCGCCCGCCGCCCCGGGTTCCGGCCGCGGCCCGACGCTCGCCCTGGCGATCATCTCGATGGGCGCGGCGATCCCGCTCAGCGCGATCGGCGTGGTGAACGCCGGCCTCCCCGGCCTCCTGATCGTGTGGGCCGGGATCGTGCTGATCAACGCCGTGTTCGCCAACGCCCGCCGCTGACGCACGCGGAGACGCCCCCGCCGCGCGCCGACCATGCGCGCAGCAGGACACCCGCCGCGCCCGGAGAGACCGGCCCACCGCGCGTCGACCGCGCACGTGGGAGGACCGGCCCGCCGCGCGTGGGCCGTCCGCGCGGCGAGACGAGCTCGCCGCGCGTCAGCCGTAGGGTCTACTTTCCCGGTTCGGGGTCGCGGGGCAGGCCGAGCATGCGCTCGCCGATGATGTTGAGCTGCACCTCGGTGGTGCCGCCGTAGATCGTCATCGCGCGGCTGAACAGCATGGCCCGGGCGACGATGCCGCTCTCGGCCATCGGCACCTCGACGGTGGCGGTCTCGCCCTGGGCCGCCCAGCAGTAGTCGGCGACGTCCTGGTTGAACTGGACGCCCAGCAGCTTGCGGACGCTCGCCTCCGCGCCCGGCTCGACCCCGTTGAGCTGCTTGAGGGTGGTGCGCAGGCTCAGCAGGTCGATGGAGTGGCCCTGGGCGACGAGCCCGCCGACCTCGGCCGTGGCGATCGGGCCGAGCTCGCGGTCGGCGAAGAAGTCGAGCAGTTCGGGGACGCCCATGCCGAGGCCGCCGCCGGTCGACAGCGACACGCGCTCGTTGCTGAGGGTGTTGCGGGCGACCTGCCAGCCCTTGTCGACCTCGCCGACGACGCAGTCGTCCGGGACGAACACGCCGTCCAGGAACACCTCGTTGAAGATCGCCTCGCCGGTCAGCTCCTTGAGCGGACGCACGTCGACGCCCTCGGCCTTCATGTCGACCAGGAAGTAGGTGATGCCGTCGTGCTTGGGCGCGTCGGGGTTGGTCCTGGCGATGCAGAAGCCCCATTGGGCGAACTGCGCGACCGACGTCCAGATCTTCTGGCCGGTGAGCTTCCAGCCGCCCTCGACCCGCTCGGCCTTCATCGACAGCGAGGCCAGGTCGGACCCGGCTCCGGGCTCGCTGAACAGCTGGCACCAGACCAGCTCGCCGCGCAGCGTCGGGCGCAGGAACCGCTCCTTCTGCTCCTGGTTGCCGTAGGCGATCAGGGACGGCACCAGCCACGCCCCGATCACCAGGTTGGGCGGCTTGACCTTGGCGGCCTTCAGCTCCTGCTGGATCAGGACCTGCTCGACCGGTCCGGCGCCGCGCCCGTACGGCTCGGGCAGGTGCGGGACGGTCCAGCCCTCGTCGCCCATCTTGGCGTGCAGCGCGGCCTTGTCGCCCTTGAGCGCCGCCAGCTCGGCCACCTGGCCGCGGATGCGCTCGCGCAGCGGCTCGGTGTCCTCGTCCAGCTCCAGCTCGATCGGGCGGCGGCCGCCGTCCAGCGCCAGCCCGGCGATCGTGGCCGCCCACTCCTTGGCCGGTCCGAGCAGCGCCCGCAGGGTCAGCGCGCGGCGCAGGTAGTTGTGGGCGTCGTGCTCCCAGGTGAAGCCGATGCCGCCGAGGATCTGGATGGCGTCGCGGGCGGTGCTCACGCCCGCGTCGGGGGCGATGACGGCCGCGACCGCCGAGGCGAACGCGACGTCGTCGGAACCCTCGTCCAGGGCGCGGGCGGCGTCCCAGACGGCGGCGCGGGCCTGCTCAAGCGCGATCAGCATCCGGGCGGCCTTGTGCTTGACGCCCTGGAACTGACCGATGGGACGGCCGAACTGCTCGCGGACCTTGGCGTACTCGGACGCGGTGGTCACCAGCCAGCCCGCCAGCCCGGCCGCCTCGGCGCCGAGCAGCGCGGCGGCCAGGTCGCGGACGTGGGCGGTGGTGAGGCCGTCCAGCACCCGGTCGGCGGCGACCGCCACCCCGGACACCTCGACCCCGGCCACGCGCCGCACCCGGTCGAGGCTCTCGACGGGCGTGACGGTCAGGTCGGCGGCGTCGATCGCCACCCACTCGGCGTCGCCGCCGACGTTCACCGGCAAGACCAGGACGTCGGCCAGGGAGGCGCCGAGGACGTGGCCCGCGGTGCCCTCGACCACCAGGGCGTCGCCGTCCCGGGTGCCGGTGAGGCTTGCGGACAGGGCGAGCGCGGCGGTCGAGGAGCCCTCGGCCAGGGCGGGGAGGAGCTCGGCGCGGGCCTTGGCGTTGCTGGAGGCGTTCACCGCCGCCGCGGCCAGGACGGTGGGGACGAAGGGGCCGGGCGCGGCCGCGCGGCCCAGTTCCTCGATCACCACCGCCAGTTCCAGCAGGCCGAAGCCCTGCCCGCCGTGCTCCTCGTCGAGGTGCAGGCCCAGCAGGCCCTGGTCGGCCAGGGCCGTCCAGAAGGGGGGCCGGGTCTCCTCGTCCGCGTCGAGAGCGGCGCGGAGGACCGTCGCCGGGATGTTGCGCTCGGCGAACCCTCGCACCGACTCGGCGAGCGCTTCGTGTTCCTCGGTGAGCCCGATGGCCATGCTTCACCCTCCCTGGGACCTGTTGACACCCATTCTAGAACAGCATTCGGATCCTAGGGGTGTCGCACCCCTCCCTCATAGATCCCCCGATTCCGGTGTGCGCGAGACCACATCTTCGGACTTCTTCGGGTCGGCGTCGCTGTTTCGGCGTCCGATCGTGAGGCTGGCGACCGTGGTGGCGACGAGCGTCCCGGCGATGACCGCCAGCGACAGCCAGATCGGAACCGCCGGCGCCCAGGCCACGCCGTACTCGTGCAGGGCGTGCAGCACCAGCTTGACGCCGATGAAGCCGAGGATGAACGCCAGCCCGTGGCCGAGGTAGACCAGCCGGTCGGTGAGCCCGCCGAGCAGGAAGAACAGCTGCACCAGGCCCATCAGGGCGAAGGCGTTGGCGGTGAAGACCAGGTAGGGCTCGGTCGTGAGGCCGAAGATCGCCGGGATGGAGTCGAGCGCGAACAGCACGTCGGTGGAGCCGATGGCGATCATGACGATGAACAGCGGGGTGACCATCAGCCGCCCGCCGCGGCGGGTGAGCAGCCGGTTGCCGGAGTAGTCCTCGGTCGTGGGCAGGACGCGCTTGGCCCAGCGCAGCAGCCTGTTCTCGTTGAACTCGTCCTCGTCGCCGCCGCGGACCAGCCCGTAGGCCGTCCAGATCAGGAAGGCGCCGAAGATGAAGAAGATCCAGGTGAAGGCCGCCAGGGCGGCGGCGCCGACGGCGATGAACAGGCCGCGCAGCAGCAGGGCGATGACGATCCCGGCCATCAGGACCGTGTGCTGGGAGTGCTTGGGCACCGCGAACCTGGCGAGGATCACCATGAACACGAAGAGGTTGTCGACGCTCAGGCTCTTCTCGGTGACGAAGCCACCGAAGTACTGGGCGGCGTACTCGCCGCCGGAGAAGGCCCACACGCCCAGCCCGAAGGCGACGGCGAGGCCCAGGTAGATCGCCGACCAGAAGGCGGCGCGCCGGGGGGTGAACTCCCGGGTGTCGTTGCGGTGGATGAGGAACAGGTCGGCGGCGATGACGGCGAGGATCCCGACGATCGTCAGGAGCCACACCAGGGGCGACACGGTCACCGTGCGATACCTCCGGCTCGGTAGAACGCCGGAGGTCTCTCCCGCCCGAATCGGTGCGGACCGCTGTCCCGAGCCGGTTCGGACCGGCCGTAATGACGAGATCAGCGCGCGGGGATACTCCCCTCCACTTTCACTCTCTTAAACGCGGGACGCCGGAGCCCGGTTCCCGTCCGGACGATCTTTTTTCAGATCGAGGTAGAGCTCCCCGAGTTCGTCGACGGCCTCGTCCTCGGTCGGCAGCGCGGTCGCCCGCTGCGCGGCGGCCGCGCCGAGCCGGACGGCCAGCGCCGGGTCGTCCAGCACCCGCGCGACGGCCCGCTCCAGCTCCTGCGCGTCGTTGGGCGGGACGAGCAGCGCGGCGTCGCCCTCGCCCACCATCACCGGGATGCCGCCCACCCGGGTGGCGACGAGGGGACGTCCCGCCCGCAGGATCTCCTGGACGATCAGCGGCTGCCCCTCCCACACGCTCGGCACGACCGCGATGTCGGCCGCCGCGAGCAGCGCGGGGACATCGGACCTGCGCCCGGTCAGAAGCACCGGCAGGTCCTCGGCGTCGACACGCGCGCGGAGCCGCTCCTCCAGGGGTCCGTCGCCCACGATCACCACCAGCGGACGCGGCGTGCGCCCTCCCCACCCCTCGGAGGCGTCCAGCAGGGTCGGCAGCCCCTTCTGCTCGGCGAGCCGTCCCACGGTGAGGATCAGCGGCCGGTCCGCCGCGCCCAGCTCGGCCCGCAGGCCCGCGCGCACGTCCGGGCCGGGCTCCCCCGCCGAGGCGGGGGACGGCACCAGCGCGTGGCCGACCCGGCGCGCGCCCAGCTCGCGCATCCGCTCCTCAAGATCAGGCGAGACGCCCAGCACGGCGGCCGCCCCCCGCGCGACGACCCGTTCCAGAGCGCCGTAGACGGCGGCCGTCCTCCCGCCCGTGATGACGGCGTTGTGCAGCGTCACCACCAGCGGGACGCGTCCCCGCGACAAGCGCAGCGGCCCCGGCGCCACCCCGGCCGTCGCGGCCACGGCCAGCGCCCCCGCCCGCAGGCCGTGCGCGTGCACCACGTCCGCGTCCTTGAGCACCTTCCGCAACCGCGCCACGGCCCGCGCGTCGCTCACCGGCCGGGGCCGATCGGCCAGATCCACCTCGGCGAACCGCGCCCCCGCCGCCGCGAACCCGAACAGGTCCTCGGTGGCGGCGGGCCCGCACACCACGACCCGCGCCCCCCGTGCGACCAGCCCCCGGGCCAGCGACCGCACATGCCGTCCCACTCCCCCGGCGCTGGTCCCCAGCACCAACGCCACCCGAAGCCCATCGAGCCCCGACTTGTCAGACATCATCAACGACCTTCCACGTCACGACGCCCCATCGTCCGGGGCGACCTTCCGGCTGAGCACGGCACGCAGGTCGCGGCCGTCGATCAGAAAGGCGAGCCCCACAAAGACCACACCGGCGGCCGTCGCCGCCAGCACCGCCGCCCCGGCGTTCCTCCCGAGGCCGCCGTCGCCGAACGCGGCCGCCACCGCATGCCCGGCGGCCCCGGCGGCGACGCCGCCGATCACCCCCGCGGCCAGAACCCGGCCCAGCCCCCGCACGGACGCCCGTCCCCGCGCACGAACCAGCGTGACCAAAAGCAACACACCGGCCAGGGTCATCCCCACGGCGTTCCCGAACCCGAGCGCCGCCACCACCCAGTGACGGTCGACGACCGCCACCAGGACCAGGTCGGCGACCATGACCAGCACCCAACCCGCCACCACCGCGATGGCGCCCATCTTCCCCCGATGACACGCGTACAAGACCCGGCTCAGATGAGCGACCAGCCCGTACCCCAGCAACCCGGGGGCGAAGGCGAGCACGGCCCGCGCAAGGATCTCCTGCTGGTCGGGAAGCCCCGGGTTGAACAACGCGGCGACCGGAGGCGCGACGGCGGCCAGGGCCCCGGCGCCCGCGCACGAGACCAGCACGACCGCGCGGGTCGTCGACGCGGTGATCCGGTCGAACTCGGCGTCCTCGCCCGCGCTCATCCGCGCCGACAGCATCGGGAACGCGCTGGTGGCGATCGGCACGGCGAGGATCGCCCAGGGCAGCAGGTAGATCGCCCACGCGTACTGGTAGTTGGCCAGCGCGCCCGACGTGCCCTCGTAGCTCAGCCGGACGACCAGCAGCGCCGACACCTGCTGCGCCACGACCGTGGCCAGCCCCGCGATCGCGAGCCTGCGCACCCGCCGCGCGACGCCCTCGGGAAAGCTCAGCGCGGGCCGCAGCCCCAGCCGCAGCCGCCACGCGGCGAACCCGGCCGTCGCGGCCATCGCGACACCGCCGAGCGCCGTCCCGATCGACAGCGTCAACTCCGCCGAACGCGGCAGCCCCGCCAGATCGTTCTCGTATCCCTCGCCCAGCGGCGCGAACGCCAGGTAGGCACCGATCACCACCAGGCTCGACATGAGCGGCGCCAGCGCGGGCGCCGCGAACCGGCGGAACGACTGGAGCAGCCCGTAGAGCACCACGGCCACCCCGTACATCACCATCTGCGGCGCCATCACGGCCATCATGTCCCCGCCGACCGTGACGATGCCCGACCGCGAGCAGCCCTGCAGGTCGTCCCCGACAAGCAGCTCCATGACCGGACGCGACAGCAGCGCCATCACCAGCGACAGCGGCACCATCGCCAGCACGACCCAGGTGAGCAGCGCCGAGGCGATCCGCCGCACCTGTTCTCGATCGCCCCGCTCGGCCGGCCCCGCCAGCACCGGAACGACCATGCTGGCCAGCGCCCCGCCCGCCACGATCTCGTAGACGATGCTCGGAATCTGCGTGGCGGTGAAATACGCCTGGCTCAAACACGACGTCGTCACCGTCTGCGAGAACACGTAGGTCCGCCCGAACCCCGCCAGCCGCGAGAGGACCGTGATGGCCCCGATCAGCACGGCGGCCCCCGCCAGCCCACCCAAGAGCCGCCGCATCCCGATCACAACCCGAACCCGCACCGCTCACCGTCGACGGCCGCGGACGAAGCGGGGCCGGTGGTGTGGGCGCGGGTGGTGGTGGGTGCGGGCACGGTGTCGGGGTGGGGTTGGGGATGGTGGCGGCGGCGAGGTGCCGCGGGCTCGTGGGGCGGCCCGGGGGTCAGGATGAGGTGGTGGTGGGCTGTTCGGCCTCGGTGGGGACGGATGGGGCCGGGGGCGGGGGCAGGGGGCGGCGGCCCAGCATGTCGACCCAGTCCAGGGCGGGGGTCTGTTTGATCACCTTGGTGAAGCTGACGAACTCGCTGGCGGCGTTGAGGGCGACGAGGCCCGACAGGACGGCCAGGCGCGGGACTCGGGGCAGGCGGGTGGCGGCCAGGCCGAGCAGGGCGCCCAGGGCGTTGGAGCCGGTGTCGCCGAGCATGGCCCGTTCGGCCAGGTCGACGGGCAGGAGCGCGGACGCGGCGCCGAGCGGGGCGGCGACGACGGCGGCGCCCGAGGAGGTCAGCGCGAGCGGGGTGCCGGTGATCAGCCCGACCTTGATCGCGCGTCCGGGACGCAGGTCGAACAGGTTCATCAGGTTGGCGCCCGCCGCGACGATCGCGCCGTTGACCAGCGTGTCGAAGGCGCGTCCGGCGCGCGAGGGCGCGGGCGACCCCGCGATGGCCGCCGCGGCCAGGCCGGTCGCGCCGATGCCGAGGATCTTCACGGCGCCGCTGGTGACCTCGCCGCGGGCCAGCGCGCTCAGATGGCCCTTGAAGCCGCGGGACGAGGTCGTCCCGGCCAGGTCGTCGTAGCCGCCGAGCAGGCCCGCGCCGACGCCCGCGAGCAGGGCGGCGGCGCGCGTCCGGGCGTCCAGGCCCGGGGCGAGCAGGCCGCCCGCGGCGGCGCCCGCCACGAACGCGGGGCCCTCCAGGAGGGTGACGGACTCGCCCCGGTGGTTGGTGCGGCCCCACACCTCCTCGCCGGTCTGGCCGTGGAGGCCCGGGGGACGGCGGGTCAGCGCCTGGTAGGCGGCGCGCGCGGCGACGGCGCCCAGCGCCGTGCCGACGATCATGCGGGAGGTGGTGGCACGCTTCATCGGTTCACCCGTTCTTGCCCGCGGGGGGCGGTGGGGAGGGCAGGTAGCCGTTCACGCCCGAACCCAGCCCGTACTGACCCGACTTCTGGCTCAGCTCGTTCTGCAGCGCCAGGATCGTCACGACCTGGCCGGAGGGGGTGTCCATCGTGTCGATGCCGGACACCTTCTTCTCGTCGTCGGAGTCGCGCAGGGCGCGGATGAGCCCGCCCTCGTCCGCGGCGTCGACCGGGCCGCCGAGCACCGTCCCGCGGCTCGCGTCGTCGAACGCGGTGGCCAGCGAGATCAGCGCCTTGTTGTCGGTGTCGGAACCCTCGTAGGAGTAGGCGGTGGAGGGGGCGATCACGACCGCGAGTGTCGCATGCCCGCCGGGCTTCCCGCTGGTGGTCACGTAACCCGCCTGCTTGAAGCCGTTGAGGATCGCGTCGCCGGAGGCGTCCTCCCGGCCGATCTTGGCGGCGTCCTTGGTGACGACGGCGCTGGCCAGCACCGCGCCCGCGCGCGCGTAGGCACTGCCCGAGGGCAGGGTCAGGTCGCCGGGCTTGAGCTGGGACGCCAGCTCGTCGACCGTGCTCTCCTGGTTGTCGTCCAGGAACTTCTTCTGGACGGTGACGCGGCCGGTGACCGTCGCACCGGCGCCGGGCGCCTCGACCAGCTTGATCAGCTGCTCGATGCTGTCGTTGCTCGCGCCGGGCGTCTCGACGAAGACCACCGACTGGCCCTTGAGCCGCTCGGCGACCATCTGGGCCCCGAGGACGCCGGAGAACTGGTCTTCGCCCTTGATGCGGTTGTTGAGCTCGGTCTGGGTGTTGCGCAGCTCGGTGTTGCGCTTGGCCGCGGACCTCGCCTCGTCTCTCAGGCCCTTGGTCACCGACTGCGACAGCGTCGTCGACCCGAGGACGATGCCCAGGGCGAGCGCGAGGAAGATCGCGACGATGGAGACGAGGTGGTATCGGAAATCAATCACGTGAAGAGTCCGGTCAGCCAGAAGAGGAAGGCGTGCCAGCGGTCGGCCATCAGGGGAAGAAGAACGTCCCCCGCGGGTGACATGATCACGGCGGTGGTCATGGCGATGAAGGCGCCGAGTACCAAGAACAGCAGCGACCAGGTGGAGATGCGGCTGCGGTAGAGGCGGCTCACGCCCTTGGCGTCGACGAGCTTGCTGCCCACCCGCAGGCGGGTGAGGAAGGTGCTGGCCATCCCGGCGCGGCCCTTGTCGAGGAACTCGACCATGTTGGCGTGCGTGCCGACCGCGACGATGAGCGTGGCGCCCTTGTCGTCGGCGAGCAGCATCGCGATGTCCTCGCTGGTGGCGGTGGCGGGGAACGTCACGGCCTTCTGGCCGAGCTCGTGCACCCGCTTGAGCCCGGGCGCCCGCCCGTCGCGGTAGGCGTGCACGACGATCTCGGCGCCGCAGGTCAGCGCGGCGTCGGAGACCGAGTCCATGTCGCCGACGATCATGTCGGGACGGTAGCCCGCCTCCATCAGCGCGTCGGCGCCGCCGTCGACGCCGATGAGCACGGGACGGTACTCGCGGATGTAGGGGCGCAGCGTGGCGATGTCTTCGCGGTAGTGGTAGCCGCGGACGACGATCAGCGCGTGGCGCCCGTCGAGCCTGGTCTCCACCTCGGGCACACCGACGCCGTCGATGAGCAGGTCGCGCTCGCGCTTGACGTACTCCATCGTGTTGGCGACGAACGCCTCAAGTTGGTGGGCCAGGCCCGCCTTGGCCTCGGTCAGCGCCGTCTCGACGGTCTCGGGCGTCTGCTCGCAGCCCTTGGCGACCAGTTCCTCGCCCCGGTGGACGGCCGCGCCGTCCACCCTGACCTGGTCGCCCTCGTCCAGCTTGGCGAAGATCTCCGGGCCGACGTCGTCGACCAGCGGGATCCCGGCCTCGACCAGGATCTGCGGGCCCAGGTTGGGATAGCGGCCCGAGATGCTCGGCGCGACGTTGACCACGGCGCCGACCTCGCACGACACCAGCGCCTCGGCGCTGACCCGGTCGAGGTCGACATGGTCGATCACCGCGATGTCGCCGGGCTGGAGCCGCTTGGTGAGGTTCTTGGTCCTGCGGTCGAGCCGGGCCGTCGCGGACACGCCCGCGCGGGCGTCCTGCCCGCCCCGTCCCAGCCCGAGCACGCGGCGCGGCAGCTTCTGGGCGAGGCGCGCGCGCCGTTCGGCGATGGGAGACGGGTCGTTCATCGATTGACATCCTGCCAGAGCGCGGGGGGCGACACCTGTAACGACGATCGTTGGGGCGTGTCCGTTCGCCCACTCTTTGTGGTCAAGACGGCCTCGCTGGGCGAAGCCTCGGGTCAGCGCTCCTCGGAGGCCAGCTGCAGCAGCTCCTCGGCGTGGGCGCGTCCGAGCTCGGAATCCTCCAGCCCGGCCAGCATCCGCGACAGCTCGCGGACGCGTCCCTCCCGGTCGAGCGCGGTGACGCCGCTGCGCGTGACGGTGCCGTCGTCGGACTTCTCCACCAGCAGGTGCTGGTCGGCGAAGGCCGCCACCTGGGGCAGGTGGGTGACCACGATGACCTGGGCGTTGCGGGCCAGCCGGGCCAGCCGCCGTCCGATCTCGACGGCCGCCTTGCCGCCCACGCCCGCGTCGACCTCGTCGAAGACGAACGTCGGGACGGGGTCGGCCCCGGCGAACACCACCTCGATCGCCAGCATCACCCGGGAGAGCTCACCACCGGACGCGCCCTTGTGCAGCGGGAGCGGCGGCGACCCGGGATGCGGCGCGAGCCGCACCTCGACCTCGTCGACGCCGTGCGGGCCGTATTCGCCCGTCGGGGTCACGGTGACGTGGACCCGCGCGTGCGGCATGGCCAGCGCGGTCAGCTCCTCGGTGACGGCGGCCGAGAACCGCTCGGACGCGCGGGTGCGCACCGCCGTCAGCTCGGCCGCCTCGGCCGCCAGCCGCTCGCTGAGCTCGGCCTGCTCGGCCCGGAGCTCCTCGATGCGGCCGTCGTCGCCCTGCAGCTCGCCCAGCCGGGCCGCGGAGTCGCGCGCCCACGCCAGGACGTCGTCGACCGCCACGCCGTGCTTGCGGATCAGCGCGGTCAGCTCGGCGCGCCGCTCCTGGACGATGGCCAGCCGCCCCGGATCGGCCTCGATCGACTCGGCATAGGCGGCCAGCTCGGTGCCGACATCGGAGACCAGGTACCCGGCCTCGGCCAGCCGGTCGGCCAGGCCCGCCAGCGCGGGGTCGTGGTCGCGGACGGCGTCGAGGGCGTTGCGGGCCGTCCCGAGCAGGCTCACCACGTTGGCGGCCTCGAACGCGGCGGCCGGATCGCCCAGCAGCGCCTCGTGCGAGGACGTCGCGGCGCCGCGCAGCGCGTCGGCGTGGCCGAGGCGCTCCTCCTCGGCGGCCAGCTCGACGTCCTCACCCGGCTTGGGGTCGACCTTCTCGATCTCCTCAAGGCCGAACCTGAGCAGCTCGGCCTCCTGGGAACGCTCCCGGGAGCGGGTCGTCAGCTCCTCCAGCAGCGCGCTGACCTGGCGGTGCCGCTGGTAGGCGGCGGTGTAGGCGCGCAGGGGCTTGGTCAGCGCGTTGCCCGCGTAACGGTCGAGGGCGCCGCGCTGGCGTCCGGCCTGGAGCAGCCGCTGCTGGTCGGACTGGCCGTGCACCGCGACCAGGTCGTCGGCCAGGTTGATCAGCAGGCTCACCGGGACGGCGCGTCCGCCCAGGAAGGCCCGGGACCTGCCCTCGGCCGACACCGACCGGGTGACGATCAGGACGCCGTCGTCGAGTTCGCCGCCGGCCTCCTCGACCCGCTCGACCACCCGTCCGCCGGGGTCGACGACCAGCCGCCCTTCGATGTTGGCGCGGTCGGCGCCCGGCCGCACCCGCTGCGGGTCGGCCCGGCCGCCGAACAGCAGGCCCAGGCTCGTGACCACCATGGTCTTGCCCGCGCCGGTCTCGCCGGTGACGACGTTGAACCCCGGGGACAGATCGAGCACGGCCTCGTCGATCACCCCGAGGCCCTGGATTCGCACCTCATCGACCATCGGACGCACCAGCGTCACAACCCCTCGCACAACTGATCCCGCTTTCGCAGCCTCGCTGGGAGATTATCGCCCCTGACCGCTCTCGGCCTCGCCGCCCGGAGCGCCGTCGGCCTCGGGGGCCGGTGGCACCGGCTGCCCGTTCGGCTGCGCGACGCCCCCGACCTGCAGGTTCTGCGCCCGCACCTGGCGGGCCCTGCCGCGCCATCCGGTCACCGGAAGGCCGAACTTGGTGACCAGCCGGTCGGTGAACGGCGTCAGATGGAGCCGGGCGAGCCGCACGGGGTGCTCGCCCCGCCTGACCTCGACCCGGGCTCCCGGGGGCAGGTCGAGCGTCCGGCGTCCGTCGCACCACAGCACCGCGCGCGGCGTTCCGGGCAGGACCTCGATCGCCACCACGGACCGGGGCGAGACGACCAGCGGCCGCGCGAACAGCGCGTGCGCGCTGATCGGGACGACCAGCATCGCCTCCACCTCCGGCCACACCACCGGGCCTCCCGCTGAGAACGCGTAGGCCGTCGACCCCGTCGGCGTGGCGCACACCACGCCGTCGC
Organism: Spirillospora sp. CA-294931; assembly: GCF_050946795.1. Classification (GTDB taxonomy): domain Bacteria; phylum Actinomycetota; class Actinomycetes; order Streptosporangiales; family Streptosporangiaceae; genus Spirillospora. The sequence goes on along the minus strand of NZ_CP192006.1, from coordinate 4,154,158 downwards.
AGCCCCAGTTCGACAGCGGGCGCCCGTCGATCTCGGCGACGACCTCCAGCATCCGCTCGCGCTCGGCCTTCTCGACCGTCGCCTCGTTCAGCGCCCAGGTCGTGCCCGTGACCGAGCCGTTGCGGCGGACCACCACGTCGATGGTCATCCGCTCCTCGACGTCGTACCGGCGCGTCACCACGCGGTCGACGGTCGCGGTGAGGTCTTCGCGCTCGGCCTCGGCCAGGAACCCCACGTGCCCGAGGTTGACGCCCAGCAGCGGCGTCCCGGCCGGACGGGCCAGGTCGGCGGCGCGCAGCAGCGTCCCGTCGCCCCCGAGGACCATGACCACCTCGGCGTCGCGCGCCGCCTCGGGCCCGCTCGGGCGCACCTCGACGTCGTCGCAGCCGATCTCGCCGGCCTCGTCCTCCAGGACCCGGACGGCGATGCCCGCCTGGCTGAGCCGCTCGATGACCAGATGGGCGCTGCGCACCGCCTCCGGCCTCCCGGTGTGCGCAACGACCAGCACGGCTCTGTCGGTCATGACCACGCCCCGCTCTCCGAAGGTCGGTTCATCGCGGGCCCTCGGCGATGGCCTTGGCCAGCCCCGCCTCGTCAAGGGGCGGCGCCCCCGCCCGCAACCACAGGAAGTACTCCACGTTGCCCGAAGGACCGGGCAGCGGGCTGGCCGTGACCCCCCGCACCCCCAGCCCGAGCGCCGCGGCGTGATCGGCGACGCCCCGCACGGCCTCGGCGCGCAGCTCGGGCTCGCGGACCACCCCACCGGCCCCGACGCGCTCCTTACCCACCTCGAACTGCGGTTTCACCATCATCGCGTAGTCGGCCTCCGCGTCGGCGCAGGCCCGCAGCGGCCCCAGCACAAGCCGCAGCGAGATGAACGAAAGATCGCCCACGACCAGCCCGGGCGCGCCTTCGAGCATCGCGGGGGTCAGCTCGCGCACGTTGACCCGCTCGATCACGGTGACGCGCTCGTCGGTGCGCAGCGACCACGCGATCTGCCCGTATCCCACGTCGACGGCGTCGACATGGGCCGCGCCCCGGCGAAGCAGCACGTCGGTGAAGCCCCCGGTGGACGCCCCCGCGTCCAGGCACCGCCGCCCGGCGACCTCAAGCCCGGTGAACGCGTCCAGCGCCCCGGCGAGCTTGTGCCCGCCGCGCGAGACGTACTCGGGGCCCGCCTCGGCATCCTGCACCACGATCGCCGACCCGGTCTCGACCTGCGTGGCCGCCTTTCCCGCGACCTGCCCGCCCGCCTTCACCCGGCCCTCGGCGATCAGCTGGGACGCGTGCTCCCGCGAACGCGCGAGCCCGCGCCGCACCAGCTCGGCGTCCAGGCGCCGCCGTGTCATGACCACCCGCCGGGCCGGGGGCCCGGGACCGGCGCCTCGTCCTCCTGGGTGTCGGCCGAGGCCAGCAGCTCCTGCAACCGCTGGTGGACGTCCTCGAAGATCTCCACATGCCGGCTGACCGGCGCCCCGGCGAGCTCCCCGAGCCGCTCCAGCGCGGCGTCGACCCGCCGATCACCCGCCTCACGCACGAGCTCGCCGTCCGACATCACGATTCCCTCCAAGAATGGCCCGCTCTCCGCGCCACGAGTCGCCTCCGGCTAAGCCTGAACGCTACCGTCCCATGACGACATCGTTGGCGACCGAACGGGGAACGGCCTGACCATGGCGAACGAGCAGGAGTGCCGAGCCGCGCTCGACCGCATCGCCGGCCGCCTCGCCGAGGTGGACGCCGAGCGCCTGGCCGAGCACGTCGTCGAACGCACGATCAGCTGCCGGGTCCCCGACCTCAAGCTGGCCTTCCGCACCCGCATCCACGCGGGCGGCCTCGACCCGTTCGAGCCCACCGACGACCCCAAGGGCGCCCAGGTGCGCCTCACCGTCGCCAGCGACGACCTGGTCGCCCTCGCCGACGACGACCTGAACCCCGCCCGGGCCTGGGCCTCCGGCCGCCTCAAGATCGAGGCCAGCATCTTCGACCTCCTGCGGCTCCGCAAACTCCTGTGAGACAAGACGAAGGGAGAGTCCCACCCCCCACCGGGCGAGACTCTCCCAACTGACCCAACGCTCTAGCGCGCCCGATATTTCCTGGGCAGCTTGAAATTTCGCTCGGCCATCAGCTCGCGCAGGCGATCGGGGTAGTCGGTGATGATCCCGTCCACCCCGTCGTCGATGAGCTTGGCCATCGTGGCCTTGTCGTCGATCGTCCAGGGAACGACCTTCAGACCCATCCGGTGCGCGCGCCGGACCATGTCCTTGGTGACGTACGGCCGGTAGTCCGGGTCGGTGATCTTGCCGCCCTGCGGGAACCCGTGGACCGGCGAGAACGCGTCCGCCCCGAAGGACTTGACGGCCTTCAGCGGGTCGCCGCCGAAGTCGTCGATGTCGATCCCGCCCAGCCACGGCGACCGCCCCGGCTGCCCGGTCTGCAGGAAGTCGTAATTGGTCAGGGCCACCAGCGGCAGTTTCCGGTCGACCTGGCGCATCCGCATCAGCGCGCCCCAGTCGAAGCTCTGGATGGTCACCTGCCGCCGCATCCGCGCCCGCCGGATCTCCTTGGCCGTCACCTGGACGAACTGCTCCCGCGGAGCCGTCTCGCTCGGCGCCCCCGCCTCGACCTTGGTCTCGATGTTCAGCTTCACCCCGTATGCGCGATACCGGTGGACGAGCCCGAACACCTCCCGCAGCAGCGGCATCTTCGCCCCGGGGGCGGCCTTCTGCCCGGGGTATTCCGACAGCGTCTGCGTCCCGCAGTCCATCGTCCGGACCTGCTTGAGCGTCAACGTGTTGACGTACTTCCCGGCATACGGGAACTCCGCGTCCCCGGGAGTCACCGGCGCGGTGTCCTTGCACTTGCGGGGGTTGATCCTCCGGTCGTGCGTGACGACCGCCTGCCCCTCCTCGGTGATCTGCACGTCCAGCTCAAGCGTGCTCACCCCGAGCTCCAAAGCGTTCGCGAACGCGGGCAGCGTGCTCTCCACCACCAGCCCGAGCCCGCCCCGATGCGCCTGAAGGTCGAAGGCCCGTCCCGCAGCCTCCGCCGGGACCACCCCTCCGGCCAGCACCCCGGTCACTGTGGCCGCCACGATCGTGCGGCGCCGCATGCTCATACGCGTCCCTTCCGACTCAGGCCCGCCTTTCAGGCCCGCCGAACACGCTCAGACCCCCAGGTGAGCCCAGCCCCAACATCCAGTGACCCCCACCCGAAAAGACGGGGTTAACCGAGGTCGAGCCGTCCCAGGGCCGTGGCCACCGCATCACGCTCGGCGACCGCCTCCGAGCGCCAGGCGGCCGCCGCCAGAGCACGCAGGCCCCAATACGGGTCGCCGTCCCCGTCCAGGACGACCTCGCCGCCCTCCCACCGAGCCGTCCACCCCTCACACGCGAAACGCCCGCCCTCAACGCGCACCTCGGGATGCGGCACCAGCAAACCCGTGAGGTCGGCCGCCAGATAGGTCGGCCGCTGATGAACCGGCGCCGTCAGCGCCCCCATCGGGTCGGTCACCCCGGTAAACACCAGCAGACTGTCCGCGCCCCCGTTGTAGGCACCCTCGATATCGGTATCGAGCCGGTCCCCCACCACCAGCGGCTTCTCGGCCCCCGTGCGCACGATCGACTCATGATGCAGCGGCCGCTCGGGCTTGCCCGTGACGATCGGCTCGACCCCCGTAGCGGCCCGGATGACCTGAAGCAGAGCCCCGTTCCCAGGCTGCGGCGGCCCATCGCCCCCCGGGATGGTGAGATCCCCATTCGACCCCACGAACAGCGCGCCCCGCCGAACCGCCTTGGCCCCCTCGGCGATCAGCCCATAGGAAAGCCGCGGATCGTAACCCTGCACCACCGCGTCCGGCCCCTCGGCCGCCGTCGAGACCGGCCGAAGCCCCCGCGCATAAAGCGCGCTCCGAAGCCCCATCCCCCCGACCACAAGCACCTTGGCCCCCGGGGACAGCCGCTCGCTCAACAACGTCGCCGCCGCCTGAGCCGACGTGACGACGTCCTCTGCCGAAGCGGGAACCCCCACCTCAGTCAGCAGCGCGGCCACCGAAGACGGCGTCCGAGAAGCATTGTTCGTGACGAACGCCAACCGCTGTCCAGCGGCCCGGGCCTTCTCCAACGACTCCGCCGCCCGCCCAACGGGCCGATGCCCGACGTACACCACCCCGTCCAGGTCAAGCAACGCGACGTCATAAGCCTCACAAAGCGCCAACCCATTCCCCACCATGACCCCAGATCGTAAGCCCCCACCCACCCCACCCCCCGAAGCCGCCCCCACCCTCCAAAAACCCCACCCCAAACCCACAAACCAGGCCCTCAAACCCCTAACCGCAAACACCAAAACCACCCTCAATGCCGAACCTCAAACGCACCCCACGTGCGCACGCGCCTGCCCGCTTGTGACCGCATAAGCGCGCCGCGTACGGACCTAGCGCGCGTACGCAACTCCCGCACCCACCAGCCGGACAGGCAGGGCAAACGCGCGTGGCGAACGGCACCACAACGGAACCGACATTCCGGCAAGCGCCAACGCACGGGCAGGCACACGACCGAGCCAACGCACACACGAAGCCGACACACAGCGGAGGCGGCCAACAGCAGGCGATGCGCAAGCGGCGCAGGAGCGCAGCCGGGCCACGAACACCACACGTGTCGGCCACCGGGCGGCCGATCGCCCCCTCGGCCGGGGCCGGGTCGCACCGCCACAGCGTGGCGTCGACGATCGACTCGGCCGGACCATAGGGGTTGAACATCCGGCGCCCCGGAGCCCACCGCCCCAGCACCTCGCCCGGGCGGACGACTACGCGCCGAGCGGACGCTCTGGTGCGGCCAATTCGCAAGGGACTGGCTCGCCCACGAAGGCAACCCCACAATTTGCCAACCAGGAGCCACACGTCCGCGCCGACCTGCCCACAAGACGACCCGCGCACACGAGACGCCCAAACAGGCGGAAGCGATGCGCGCGTCGAGCGAACGCAATGGCGGTATTTGATGCGGGGAATGTTTCTAGGGGGTGGTGGTGCCGGTGGTGAATGTGTGGGTGGGTCAGCGGCGGGATTCCAGGGTGGCTCGGGCGTGGCGGAGGGCCTTGGCGTAGTCCTGGTTTTCGGGACGCATGGCCGCGGCCAAGGCCAGGTGTTCGACGGCTCCTTCGAAGTCGCCCATTCTCGTGAGGGAGAGGCCCAGGCCGAACAGGGCGTAGTCCTCGGCGGGGTCGTCCTCGACGATCGCGCGGAAGTTGTCGGCGGCCTCGTCGAAGCGGCGGGCGCCGAACTGGGCGCGTGCCAGAGCCTCGCGGATACTGCGGGACGAGGGCTCTGCCTCGGCGGCGCGGGTCAGCAACTGCACTGCCGCTGCGGCGCTGCCGGCCCTGAGTAGTTCCAGGCCCCGTACGTACCATTCGTACACCCCGCCGCCCGGGCCGGCGGGGTACGGATCACCGCCCGGGGAATCGTCTGGCCGTCCCGGCCCTTGAACACTCATGTGGACCTCCCCTCGGACCGTGATCCCTTTCGACCGTACCCAACGGTGCGCCGGACCGCCCTCGGTGATTAGCATGCCCACGGTGGAAGACGACCTCCCCTCCGGGCTGGATCCGGAACAGTTCAGTGCCTGGATCTTCGGCATCTCTGAGCCGCGCTCGGGCGCCGGCCTCGAATTGGCCCCGTTCAGGGGGGTGAGATTCGATCCGGGTGTCGTGGGCGACCTGGCGTCCGTCACCTCTCCGCCGTACGACCTGATCGACGACGCCGAGGTGCGGCGGCTGAAGGCGAGCGACCGGCACAACATCGTCCGGCTGATCCTTCCGGACACCACCGCGGAGGCGGGCGCCACGCTGAACCGCTGGTTGGACGAGGGAGCGCTCGTCAGCGACCCCGACCCGGCCCTCTATGTGTACGAGGCGTCCGAGAACGGGACGGTCCGCCAGCGCGGCCTGATCGGTGCCCTGGGGCTGCGTGCCGAGGCGGACGGCGTGGTGCTGCCCCACGAGAACGTCTACCCGGGGCCGGTGCGCGGTCGGCTGGCGCTGATGGAAACCATGCAGGCCAACCTTGAGCCGATCTTCCTCGTCTACGAGGGAGGCGGTGAGGCCGTGCGCATCGTGGACGAGACGGCCACCGGCGCGGAGCCCCACACCGAGTTCCACGCGGACGACGGCCTCACCCACCGCCTTTGGCGCATCACCGACCCCGAGGCCCACGCCAGGATCGCCACTGACCTCGCCCCTCGCCAGGCCCTGATCGCCGACGGGCACCACCGCTACGCGACCTACCGTGCCCTCCAGGCCCGTCATGACTCCGGCGCGTTCGACTTCGGCCTCGCGCTGCTGGTCGATTCGACGCAATACCCGCCTCACCTGGGGGCGATCCACCGGGTCCTCCCGGGGCTCGCACCCGCGGCGGCGGTCGAGGCTGCGCGAAGCGTGTTCCGCGTCACCGATCTCGGCAAATCGCTCCCGGAGGCCCTGGCCGCCCTCACCAGCGCCTCCGGCCCGGCGTTCCTGCTGGGCGGCGGTGACCGCTTGCACCTCCTCACCGATCCCGACGAGCAACGCCTCGACCAGGCCATGCCCGAGGAGCACTCCCCTCTCTGGCGCCGCCTCGACACGGCCGTCCTCGACCGCCTGCTGATCGAGCACCTGTGGGACGTCCCCGAGAACGAGCACAGCGTCGAGGTCGTCCACGACGACCCCGCCGCCGCGATCGACCGCGCCCGCCGCGCCGGAGGCACCGCCGTCATCCTCAACCCCTTGAAGGTCGAGGACGTCCTGGCTGTGGCCAACGAGGGCGAACGCGTCCCACGAAAATCGACCTCCTTCGGCCCGAAGCCCCGCACAGGTCTCGTCCTCCGTCTCCTGGACGAGCGCTCATGACCGCGTTCATCGACAAGGTGGCCTGGATCCACCTCGAGAACGGCCGCATCCTCAGCACCCGCTCGCGAGGCAAGGACGCCTACTACCTGCCCGGCGGCAAACGAGAACCCGGCGAGACCGACCTCGACACCCTCTGCCGCGAGATCGAGGAAGAACTCACCGTGACCATCGACCCCGCCACGGCCACGTACAAGGGCACCTGGGAAGCCCAGGCCCACGGCCACGCAGCCGGAATCACGGTCCGAATGACCTGCTACACCGCCGCCTACACGGGCACCCTCGCCCCCAGCCACGAAATCGAAGAAGTCATCTGGCTGACTTACGCCGACCGCCCCCGCGTCGCACCGGTCGACCAACTCATCTTCGACGACCTCCACCAGCAGGGCGAACTCACGACCTAACCCGATCAACCAACCACGAGGCGCCCTCACCCCCTCCGCAACCCTCCAGGCACACCACAGCCCACGGCCCTCACAGCCTTGACTCCGCCGCACCCACGACCCCACACACCCGAACCAAGCCACGCAACTCCGAAACACACACCCACACCACCCCGCCCCAGGCTCCGCGCCATACGGCCCGTCGGCGGCGCGGCCCGTCGGCGGCGCGGCCCGTCGGCGGCGCGGCCCGTGTACGGCGCGGCCCGTCGGCGGCGCGGCCCGTGTACGGCGCGGCCCGTCGGCGGCGCGGCCCGTCGGCGGCGCGGCCCGTCGGCAGCGCGGCCCGTCGGTGGCGCGGCCTGTCGGCGGCGCGGACAGGGTACGGCGCGGGGTTGGTTTGGTGGGTGGTCGGGGTGAATTGGTGCTGGTGATTGCGTGGTTTCTGTGAGGGGTGATCGGGGGGGTGGTTTTTGGGGAGTTGAGGGGTTTCTTCGGCGGGTGGGTGTCGGGCTTAGTGCGGGGTTGGTTGGGGAGGTGGGGTTGGTTCTGGGTGGGAGGTTTGGGGGGTGGGTGGTGGGGTGGGTTGTAGGGGGATGGCTTGGAGGGTGGCTTTGTGGACTTCTACTTCGTAGCGGCCGATTCTTAGTTCGTCGCTGTTCCAGAAGCGGCGGCGTAGGGCGCCCTGGGCTTCTATGAGGTCGCCTTTGCGCCAGGTTGTTGTTTGGGCGCGGACTTGGGGGTCGAAGGCGGCGCAGGTGATGGTGTCGACCACTCGGCGGCCTCGGTGGTTGGGGCGGTCGACTATCAGGCGCCAGGAGACGACCTCGCCGCCTGTGGGGAGGGCGCGGGTGGACGGGTCTTCGGCCAGTCGGCCGCAGAGGGTCACTGCGTTGGTGTGCATCGTTCGCTCCTTTCGCGCTCCACGATGGCGCGGTCACGAGCGGTTCGGAAGCGGCGCGCGAAACTGTGGATAACCGGCCGCCAGGGGGCGATGATCAGTCCATGGAATCTTCGATCACCCCGTTGGGCGGGGACGTCTACGAGATCGACACCCGGATGGCCGGGTATTCGGGGATCACCGCTGGTTACCTGATCCTTTCGGATCGTCCGTGCCTGGTGGAGCCGGGGACGGCGGGGTCTGTGCCGGTGGTGCGGCAGGCGCTCAGCGAGCTGGGGATCGGGCCCTCTGATCTTGCGACGGTGGTCGTGACGCACATTCACCTCGACCATGCGGGCGGGGTCGGGGATATCGCCGAGCTCTATCCGGACGCTGAGGTCGTCGTCCATGAGAAGGGGGCGCGGCATCTGGCGTCCCCCGAGCGGCTCATGCGTAGCGCGCGGATGGTTTACGGGGACAAGCTCGATGTGCTCTTCGGGGAGTTGAAGCCGACGGAAGCCTCGCGGATCCGTTCAGTTGAGGAGAGCGGGGTGATCGACCTTGGTGGGGGACGCCGTTTGGAGTCGCACCACTCCCCCGGGCACGCGAAGCATCATGTGGGGCTCGTGGATTCCCAGACCGGGGACTTGTACGTAGGGGACGCGGCGGGGCTCTACATCCCCGAGACGGCGGACGTCCGGCCCGCGACGCCGCCACCGGACTTCGACCTGGAGTTGACGCTGCGGTCCTTGGACAAGTTCCGTGCGCTGGGGCCACAGCGGTTGCTGTTCGCCCACTACGGCCCCGTGGACGAGGTCGACGACACGTTGCTGCGTTCTGCCGAGGAGCTTCGGATCTGGGTGGACACGGTCCGGGACGCTCGGGACCAGAGCCTCGATCTGGACCACGCGGTGGCCATGGTGCGCGAGCGGACTCTGGAGCGGTACGCGGTCAACAAGGATCCGGAGCTCGCCGCCAAGTACGAGGTGCTGAGCGGGGCGGAAGCCAACGTCGCCGGCATCATGCACTCCCTGGATCAGGGACGCTAGCGGCGGAACGGTCCTGTGACCTCGTAGGTGTGGCCGTCCGTGCCCCCGATGAAGCCGCTCTTGCCTCGCTGGGACGAGAAATAGAGGCGGCTCCCGTCTGGCGAGAAGGCGGGACCCGTGATCTCGGACTTGTCATGGCCGAGGACGCGCAGGAACGGTGCCACGATTCCGTTGGACGTGATGATGTTGATCTCCATATTGCCCCCGTCCTCGGCGACGTAGAGGTCGCCGGTGGCGGTGCCGGTGATGTTGTCGACTCCGGTGAGAGGGGGTGTGCCTCCGGTGACGAGGTCGTCGTCATAGGCGAGGTCGAGCGTTGCGGACGCCGCGTCGTAGGCCCAGACACGGTTGTCGCCCTTGGTGGTGAAGTAGCAGATGTTGTTGGTGTAGTAACAGCCTTCGCCGCCGTCGAAGCGCATGGCTCCCGTTACTTGATTGCGGGTGGGAGTCAGCCAGACCTCTGGGTTTGGGACGCGGGCCCAGCGCACGGGGCCGGTGCCTGAACCCAGGAGCACATCCAGGGTTCCCTTGGAGAGGTCTCCCCAGGTGAACGGCGTGAATCGGTAGAAGCAGCCGTCGGACTGGTCTTCGGTGAGGTAGACGACCTTGCGCACCGGGTCACAGGCGGCGGCCTCGTGCTTGAAGCGTCCCATCGCGGAACGCGAGCGGGCGGAGGTGGCGCCGGTGGGGTCTGTCTCGTGTACGAGGCCCAGGTCGTGTTCCTCGCAGGAAAGCCAGGTGCCCCAAGGAGTGGCGCCGCCTGCGCAGTTGAGTGTGGTGCCGTTCAGGATTCGGTAGGCCGAAGTGACCTTTCCTGTGGCGTCGAACCCGATGGCCGAGGCGCCTCCTACGATCGGCACCTCGGAATTGCTGACGTAGGTCCAGCCGGTGGCTGTGGGGAAGCAGGCGCCTCCGTCTGGGGCCGCGTGCCAGGTGTAGCGCGTGCCTTCCACACGTTGCATGGATCTGGCGACGACGCGTCCTGTGAAGCCCTGAGGCAGTTGCAGGCCGTTTCCGTCGGCGGGGAGCAGCGGGCCGTAGGGGCTTGGACCTGGTTGGGCCGGGTCACCGAACGCCTGCTGCCAAAGGGCTCCGGAAAGGGCGCCCGTACCGCCGGCCACTACGGATGCACGAAGGAATGTACGTCGGTCTAGGGCGGGCATGGCGCTCCTCAGTCAACCCCCGGCCTGCACGGTCAGGTGAATATCCTGTGAAACGCCACGCCCGTCAAGACCGCGTCAGTCGTCCTCGTCGGTGGGCTCCAAGAAGATCGCTGGTGCCTCCGCGACACCCTCGTCTCCGGGGACGTCGTCTTCTGTTTCCGGCATTGGAGCGGGTTTGAAAGCGATGTCCGTTGCCGGGACGATCCCCGGGGGCGTCGCCGCCTCGTCAGCTTCCGGTTCCGGCTCGTCCTCGGTCGCCTCGTCCTCGTCCTCGGCTTCGATGTCAAGCTCGGCTTCGGGCTCCGGAGCGGGCTCGGCCTCAGGGGCGGGCTGGAGGTCGCTTCCAGACTCGGGGACGAGCGCGTCCGCGGGCTCGGGCTCGGCTTGGGGGTCGGCCTCGGGCTGGGTGCTGGTCGCGAGGGAATCGGTTGGGTCTGTATGGACGGTTCCGTCGGTGACCGGCTCTTCGCCCGCTTCGGTGTCGAAGATCTCCAGGCCCTCTAGCTCGGCGTAGCGCTCGGCCGCGTCGGTCTCGCCGTCGCGGTCGGCCGCGGCGGCTCGGGCGAACCAGTCGACGGCCTCGGGCCCACGGCCCGCGTCGGCCAGCGCGTCCGCGTAGGCGTAGAACAGCCGCGCCGACCAGGGGCGCAGCCGCCTGTCGCGGAGTTCGGGAATCTGGAGGGTGACGAGGGCCGCGTCGAACTGGCCAAGGTCGCGCCGTGCTCCCGACTCGACCAGGCGGAGTTCGATCTTCCCCTCCTGGTCCAGCTTCTTGGCCTCGGGCGACTTGACCAGGTCAAGCGCGCGCTCGGGGCGGCCTAGACCGCGTTCGCAGTCGGCCATGATCGGCAGGTAGGCGTCCTCGCTCGCGCTGAGGCGGCGGGCGGCCCGCAGCTCCGCGAGGGCCTCGGACCATTCACCGGCGTAATACGCGGCGAGCCCTGCGGCCTCCCGGACAATGCCTACACGGGACGCGAGCCTTCGAGCGGCGCGGGCGTGTTTGTAGGAAGCTTCCGCGTCTTCGTCGGAAAGGCGACCTGCCATCACGAGGTGGCGCGCCACCCGGGTCGCGAGGTCCTTCGGAAGCGTGCGCAGCTCCGCGCGTGCGTCCGCGTCCAGTTCCTCGCCGGTCACATCGTCCGGCAGGATCGGGTCGTCGTGCTTGGGCGCCGGACGCTCGCGCTCGTCGGACGGGTAGCGTCCCCGTTCCCTGGGCGGACCGTAGGAGCGGCCACCCTCTTGGGGACGCCTCCCGGAAGTGTTCTTGTCACGGCCCCCGTCAAAGCGACGGCCACCGGAACCCTGACTCCTCTGGCCTTCGGGACGACCGCCACCGCGGTTCCCCTCGAAGCGACGTCCACCGGAGTCACGTTCAGGACGCGAGCCGCTGGGACGGCCGCCGCCACTGCGATTGCCTTCAAAGCGTCGGCCCTCGCCGCTGCGGTTCCCTTCGAAGCGACGTCCTCCAGTGGAGTCGCGCTCGGGGCGAGGCCCCGCAGGACGGCCACGGTTGCCCTCATAGCGGCCGCCGCCACCCGCGGGACGCTCAGAACGGCCACGGTTCTCGCCACGGTTGCCCTCGAAACGGCGTCCAGCACCACCAGAGTCACGCTCGGGACGCGAACCCCCCGGACGGCCACGGTTGCCCTCGAAGCGCCGTTCTCCACCGGACTCGCGCTCGGGACGCGGGCCAGCGGGACGACCGCGGCCTTCGCCACGGTTGTCGTCGAAGCGACGTCCACCCGAACCCTGGCGGGGGCCTCCGGGGCCACGGTTGCCTTCGAAGCGCCGCTCCCCTGAGCCCTGGCGCGGTCCCCCGGGACCACGATTGCCTTCGAAGCGGCCGCCGCCACCGGAGCCTTGCTCACGGAAGGCGCCCGGACGACGCTCTCCCCGATTGGCCCGGTCGTCACGATCTTGGGGGCGTCCTTGAAACTTGCGGTCCTGCGGACGGCCTTGGCCCTGCCCCTTGAAGGGACGCTCGCCCGAGCCACCACTCCCGCGCGGCGCGCCATAGCGCTCCTGGGAGCGGCCTTCGCCTGATTGTGGGCGACGGTCGTCGGAACGCTTGAACGGCCGGCTGGGACGGCGATCGTCACGCTCGCCCGGCTTGCCCTGGCCGCCCTTCCACGGCGCACCGCTCCCTGAGCGACCGCTGGAGGACGAACGGTCCCCCGGCCGCCCCTTGCCGCGGGACTCGCCACCGGGGCCGCCACGAGCGCCCTGAGGGCCGCCGGAGCGAGGACCGCCCGGCTTGCGCGGGCCGACACCTCCCCGGCCGCCCTGGGGGTTGCCTCCGCGACGGGGTGGCGTACCACGCCCCCCGTCCTTACCCCGCCGCTCGCGGCCTTCGTCGCTCCGGCCGTCGTCGTCCGCGCTCATCACGTTTCCGTCACTGTTCTCGGTGGCTGTGGACCTTCCCGTTCAGTTTGGCAGGTCCAAGACATGACTCGAGGGCCGCCCCGCGAACGGGGCGACCCTCGATCCAGAATATGTCCGGCGGTGTCCTACTCTCCCACACAGTCTCCCGTGCAGTACCATCGGCGCTGAAGGGCTTAACTTCCGGGTTCGGGATGGGACCGGGTGTTTCCCCCTCGCCAAAACCACCGAACGACCAACCCAACACCCACCACGAATAGTGGCGTGTTGGAAGCTTGTCGTCCAAGCAACTCGGGCTCAGACATATCTAATTATCAAATTCACGGTTCCCGTTTGTTTTCTGGGAACCACACAGGGACGCGAACACGCTCAAAACAGGACACACACTCTGCGATTGGTTTGAACGTTCAGTGTGTTCAAGCCACTCGGCCTATTAGTACCAGTCAACTCCACACCTCACGGCGCTTCCATTTCTGGCCTATCAACCCAATCGTCTCTTGGGGGCCTTACACCCACAAAGGGGTGGGAGAACTCATCTTGAGGAAGGCTTCCCGCTTAGATGCTTTCAGCGGTTATCCCGACCGAACGTAGCCAACCAGCCGTGCCCCTGGCGGGACAACTGGCACACCAGAGGTTCGTCCGTCCCGGTCCTCTCGTACTAGGGACAGACCCTCTCAATTCTCCTACGCGCGCAGCGGATAGGGACCGAACTGTCTCGCGACGTTCTAAACCCAGCTCGCGTGCCGCTTTAATGGGCGAACAGCCCAACCCTTGGGACCTACTCCAGCCCCAGGATGCGACGAGCCGACATCGAGGTGCCAAACCATCCCGTCGATATGGACTCTTGGGGAAGATCAGCCTGTTATCCCCGGGGTACCTTTTAGCCGTTGAGCGACACCGCTTCCACACGCCGGTGCCGGATCACTAGGCCCTGCTTTCGCACCTGCTCGACCTGTCGGTCTCACAGTCAAGCTCCCTTGTGCCCTTGCACTCGCCACCTGATTGCCAACCAGGCTGAGGGAACCTTTGGGCGCCTCCGTTACTCTTTGGGAGGCAACCGCCCCAGTTAAACTACCCACCAGGCACTGTCCCCCACCCGGATCCACGGGTGCGGGTTAGACGCTCAAAACGACCAGAGTGGTATTTCACCAACGACTCCACCCAAACTGGCGTCTGAGTTTCACAGTCTCCCACCTATCCTACACAAGACGCTCCAAACGCCAATGCCAAGCTATAGTGAAGGTCCCGGGGTCTTTCCGTCCTGCTGCGCGAAACGAGCATCTTTACTCGTACTGCAATTTCGCCGGGCCTGTGGTTGAGACAGCGGGGAAGTCGTTACGCCATTCGTGCAGGTCGGAACTTACCCGACAAGGAATTTCGCTACCTTAGGATGGTTATAGTTACCACCGCCGTTTACCGGCGCTTAGATTCTCAGCCTCGACCCCCAAAAGGGTCTAACCGGTCCTCTTAACGTTCCGGCACCGGGCAGGCGTCAGTCCGTATACCGCGTCTTACGACTTCGCACGGACCTGTGTTTTTAGTAAACAGTCGCTTCCCCCTGGCCTCTGCGACCCCACCCAGCTCCAGCAGCAAACGTGCTTTCACCGGGCGTGGTCCCCCTTCTCCCAAAGTTACGGGGGCAATTTGCCGAGTTCCTTAACCACAGTTCACCCGATCGCCTTGGTATTCTCTACCTGACCACCTGAGTCGGTTTGGGGTACGGGCCGCCGGTACACTCACTAGAGGCTTTTCTCGGCAGCATGGGATCACTCACTTCACCTAAAACGGCTCGGCATCACCTCTCACCCTTCGCGCACCACGGATTTACCTATGGTGCGGGCTACAGGCTTACCCCAGGACAACCATCGCCTGGGCTGAGCTACCCTCCTGCGTCACCCCATCGCTCACCTACTACCCCCTCGGGCCCCACGCTCCCCCCACCACAGGTCCGAAGACCCACAGCAGAGTTCGGGTGGTTAGCATCAGAGGGTTCAGCGTTGGCGCATACCAGCGGGTACGGGAATATCAACCCGTTGTCCATCGACTACGCCTGTCGGCCTCGCCTTAGGTCCCGACTTACCCTGGGCGGATTAGCCTGCCCCAGGAACCCTTGGTCATCCGGCGCACACGTTTCTCACGTGTGATTCGCTACTCATGCCTGCATTCTCACTCCCACAGCCTCCACCACTCGATCACTCGGCGGCTTCACCGGCTGCAGGACGCTCCCCTACCCACCCCAACAAGTTGGAGTGCCACGGCTTCGGCGGTGTGCTTGAGCCCCGCTACATTGTCGGCGCGGAATCACTTGACCAGTGAGCTATTACGCACTCTTTCAAGGATGGCTGCTTCTAAGCCAACCTCCTGGTTGTCACGGCAACTCCACATCCTTTACCACTTAGCACACGCTTAGGGGCCTTAGCCGATGATCTGGGCTGTTTCCCTCTCGACTACGAAGCTTATCCCCCGCAGTCTCACTGCCACGCTCTCACTTACCGGCATTCGGAGTTTGGCTGACGTCAGTAACCTTGTAGGGCCCATTAGCCATCCAGTAGCTCTACCTCCGGCAAGAAACACGCAACGCTGCACCTAAATGCATTTCGGGGAGAACCAGCTATCACGGAGTTTGATTGGCCTTTCACCCCTAACCACAGGTCATCCCCCAGGTTTTCAACCCTGGTGGGTTCGGGCCTCCACACCGTCTTACCGGCGCTTCACCCTGCCCATGGCTAGATCACCCCGCTTCGGGTCTACAGCATGCGACTAAAACGCCCTATTCAGACTCGCTTTCGCTACGGCTACCCGACACCGGTTAACCTCGCCACACACCATAACTCGCAGGCTCATTCTTCAAAAGGCACGCCATCACCAAACAAAAACACAAGTGTCCTTGTAGGAGGCTCTGACGGCTTGTAGGCACACGGTTTCAGGTACTATTTCACGACCCCTCACCGGGGCACTTTTCACCTTTCCCTCACGGTACTGGTCCGCTATCGGTCATCAGGAAGTATTCAGCCTTACCACGTGGTCGTGGCAGATTCACACGGGATTTCACGGGCCCCGTGCTACTCGGGAACACACCAGAAAGGCAACGCAATTTCGTCTACCGGACTCTCACCGTCTACGGTCGGCCATCCCAAGCCGTTCAACTATCACGTCACTTTATAACTTCCTGCCAGACTGGTAGATCTAGCCAGGTGGTCCCACAACCCCGCACACGCAACCCCTACCAGGTATCACACGCGCACGGTTTAGGCTCCTCCGCTTTCGCTCACCACTACTCACGGAATCACAATTGTTTTCTCTTCCTGCGGGTACTGAGATGTTTCACTTCCCCGCGTTCCCACCAACCGCCCTATACATTCAGACGGCGGCGACACCCCATGACGAGTGCCAGGTTTCCCCATTCGGAAATCCCCGGATCAAAGTCTGGTTGCCGACTCCCCGAGGCATATCGCAGGCTCCCACGTCCTTCATCGGCTCCTGATGCCAAGGCATCCACCGTATGCCCTTAAAAACTTGAACACACAAAACGATCAAACAAATCGCAGAGAGAACCCCAAACCCCCAAAAAAGAGAGTCCAGAGCTCTATCAGAGATGCTCGCGTCCACTGTGTAGTTCTCAAAAAACAAGCAGGCCCACCAAACCTCACCCCAACCAAGAAGCAAGAATCTGGTCCCGCAATCCAGAAGAAAAAACCCAGCCCCAACCCACCACCCACAAGGTGATGATCTGGGGCTGAAGGGTCCGTTTCCTCAGGACCCAACAGCGTGTCCAACCAGCCTCCCGCCCAAGCTTGCCGTTCCCACTCCCCAAAAGAGGGGCGGTACTAGCCAAGTCACACAGGAAGACTTGCTGAGTAGCCAGTGCTCCACATCTATGAGCAGCTGCCCGGCAGACATTCGCTACCGAAGACAGCCACCGACTCGAACCCTCCAGGGAGGCGTACGAGCCAGTTAGTGCTCCTTAGAAAGGAGGTGATCCAGCCGCACCTTCCGGTACGGCTACCTTGTTACGACTTCGTCCCAATCGCCGGCCCCACCTTCGACCGCTCCCCCCACAAGTGGTTGGGCCACGGGCTTCGGGTGTTGCCGACTTTCGTGACGTGACGGGCGGTGTGTACAAGGCCCGGGAACGTATTCACCGCAGCGTTGCTGATCTGCGATTACTAGCGACTCCGACTTCATGGGGTCGAGTTGCAGACCCCAATCCGAACTGAGACCGGCTTTAAGGGATTCGCTCCACCTTACGGTATCGCAGCCCTCTGTACCGGCCATTGTAGCATGTTTGCAGCCCAAGACATAAGGGGCATGATGACTTGACGTCATCCCCACCTTCCTCCGAGTTGACCCCGGCGGTCTCCCATGAGTCCCCACCATAACGTGCTGGCAACATGGAACGAGGGTTGCGCTCGTTGCGGGACTTAACCCAACATCTCACGACACGAGCTGACGACAGCCATGCACCACCTGTCACCGGCCCAAAAAGGACCCACCATCTCTGATGGTTTTCCGGCGATGTCAAGCCTTGGTAAGGTTCTTCGCGTTGCGTCGAATTAAGCAACATGCTCCGCCGCTTGTGCGGGCCCCCGTCAATTCCTTTGAGTTTTAGCCTTGCGACCGTACTCCCCAGGCGGGGCGCTTAATGCGTTAGCTACGGCGCGGAATCCGTGGAAGGACCCCACACCTAGCGCCCAACGTTTACGGCGTGGACTACCAGGGTATCTAATCCTGTTCGCTCCCCACGCTTTCGCTCCTCAGCGTCAGTACAGGCCCAGAGCACCGCCTTCGCCACCGGTGTTCCTCCCGATATCTGCGCATTTCACCGCTACACCGGGAATTCCATGCTCCCCTACCTGCCTCTAGTCTGCCCGTATCCACCGCAGACCCACAGTTAAGCCGTGGGCTTTCACGACGGACGCAACAAACCGCCTACGAGCTCTTTACGCCCAATAATTCCGGACAACGCTTGCGCCCTACGTATTACCGCGGCTGCTGGCACGTAGTTAGCCGGCGCTTCTTCTGCAGGTACCGTCACGTTAGCTTCGTCCCTGCTGAAAGAGGTTTACAACCCGAAGGCCGTCATCCCCCACGCGGCGTCGCTGCGTCAGGCTTCCGCCCATTGCGCAATATTCCCCACTGCTGCCTCCCGTAGGAGTCTGGGCCGTGTCTCAGTCCCAGTGTGACCGGTCGCCCTCTCAGGCCGGTTACCCGTCGTCGCCTTGGTAGGCCATCACCCCACCAACAAGCTGATAGGCCGCGAGCCCATCCCCAACCGAAAAACTTTCCACCACCAAACCATGCGATCAGTGGTTATATCCGGTATTAGACCCAGTTTCCCAGGCTTATCCCAGAGTCAGGGGCAGGTTGCTCACGTGTTACTCACCCGTTCGCCGCTCGAGTACCCCCGAAGGGGCCTTTCCGCTCGACTTGCATGTGTTAAGCACGCCGCCAGCGTTCGTCCTGAGCCAGGATCAAACTCTCCATTAAGGTCCAAACGACGGAAATCCCAGGGGCGAACCCGGAACCCGCCAAACCCTATGAGTGAAACATCCTGACAATGCTACCCCTCCAATAGAGGGGTAGCTTGCCTCAAAGAAATCCCCACCACCATCCCTCGCAACGAGAAACAGTGGCCACGGGGCGACCAAGACCCTCACAAAGAAGGCCCTGGCCTATAAAGGCACTGGCTTTTAACACGCTGTTGAGTTCTCAAAAAACGGACACCCACCGCGCTGGATTCGCTTTTCGCGTTTCCCGCTCCGGGGCGACTCGATTTACTTTATCAGATCGCTCCGGCTTGTCAATTTCACCGGGTCTTTCTGATCCGCCATTCCGTTGCCACTTGCGTGGCACCTTCCCGGCGGTGTCGCTATTTCATCAGATTCAGCGCGTTTGTCAAAACGAGCCATTTCCGATCCACCGCAGCACAGCGGACACGGCGAAAACCGTGTCGGTTGGGTTGATTCGGTGGGTTCCCCGGCTTCGGCCGCCATGCAGGCGTCCAGAACTTCCTGGGGACAAGGGAGCAATCTAGACGCTCTCCGGGGAAACGTCAAACCAACGCGCGGCTAACAGCATCCGCGCTGCTCACAGGGACGGCGCCGACCTCAGGCGCGCCGCCGCTCCTCCACGTGATGGTCGTGGAGCCGGGCCAGGAGGCGGGTCAGGTCCTCGCGTTCGGACGGCGAAAGCGGCGCGAGCAACTCCTTCTGGGTTCGCGCGATCAGGTCGTCCAGGCGATGGAGGAAGACGCGGCCTTCCGGGGTGAGCGTGACGACGTTGCGTCGCCGGTCGTCCGGGTCGGGGGTCCGCTCCACGAGACCTCGGTCGGTGAGCTCGTTGATGGTGGAGACCAGGTCGCTCCGGTAGATGCCGGTCCGATCGCTCAGCGCGGACTGGCTGGCCGCCCCGAACTCGTCCAGCGCGGCGAGCAGCGCGTAGTGGTACTGGCGGGCATCGGCGCTCGCCAACGCCTCCCCCACTAGACGACTCGCGTGCGCGGCGCCGAGGTTGAGCAACCGGCTCGGCAGGTTCCGAAGTCGGGACGGCATCGCGTCGGTCTGGATCTCCATGCGGCCAACTCTACCTCTTGCGTTAGGCACCCTAACGATCTATCTTCGTTGGTAGCTCTAACGTTAGTGCGGCAAATGATCTCAAGGAGCAGGCCAGTGAGCACCACGACAGACCAGCGGTTGAACGAGCTGATCGACCGCGCCGAACTCGCCGACCTGCTCGTCCGCCAGGGGCGCTGGCTGGACGAGCGGCGCTTCGACGAGTCCGGCGAGATCTTCACCGACGACGTCACGGCCGACACGCCGGGCGGACGGTCCGCCGGGCTGGAGGCCGTCGTCGCGCAGGCGCGGCGGAACCACTCCCCTTCCGAGCGGTCGCAGCACGTGACCACGAACGTCCTGATCGAGCTGGACGGCGATCGCGCCTCGGTCTCGGCAGAGCTCGTCGTCAGGATGTTCACCGAGGACGAGCCCGAGCCGTACGTCACCCTGGGCGCGCGAAACCGGTTCGACGCCGTCCGGACGGATCGTGGCTGGCGCTTCTCCAGCATCACCAACAGCCCTCTGTGGATGATCGGCTCGCCAAGGGTCCCGGCCGTCTGACGTGCTCCCGCACGCGCCAGGGCGCAGCATCCCGGCAGCGGCCCCAGTTCGGCTCAGCGCCGAACTGGGGCTCTGCCTTCGAACGACCTCCGGCGCCCCTCCACGAGACAACCGCTCGTGGTCTCCCACGGGCGGGCTCCGTCACGCGCAACGGCTGGTGAGCTGAACGCCGAAGGCGAGGGGGGCGGTGCGGCCGGCGTCGAGGGGCGAGCGTCCGGTGGTGTTGTCGCCGCCGGACAGCAGGACGCTGTGGGCGGCGGGCGGGCTGCTGGCCTGGGCATCGAAGGAGCGTCGGCCCGCAGTGAGGTGAAGACGGCTTCGCCTACGGCGCGGCCGCCAGGCGCCGACGCGGTCGGTGCGTCCCAGCGCCTTCGCCGTCCCCAAGCCAAGGCAACAAACCAGCGGCGCTGCGCTCCCCCGCAAATTCGATTGCGGCCATCGGGGTGCTCTGGTTGCGTCGTCCCCATGAGCTCTGCCTGGACCGGTGAACGCGTGCTGTTGCGGGGTATCGAGCCAGGCGACTGGCAGACATTCAAGGAGTTCGACGAGCACGCCCCCGATATGCGCAGCGGGGACATGCTGCATCCGCCGCAGTCGGACGAGGCGTACCGCCGCTGGACGGCGGACGAGGCCGCCCGCAGGCCGGACGCGGATTCGGACAGCTATCGCCTCGCGATCGTCTCCCGTAAGGACGGGACGATGGTCGGCACGCTCAACACTGGGGACGCCGACCGGCGGGCCGGCCGTTTCGCCTATGGCGTTTCCATCGGACACCGGTACAAGCGCTCCGGCTACGCCACCGAGGCCGTGGTCCTGATGCTGCGGTTCATGTTCGGTGAGCGCCGGTTCCACAAGTGCGAGATCGGCGTCTACGCGTTCAACGAGCCGTCCATCGCTTTGCATCGCAAGCTCGGGTTCGTCACCGAGGGACGGTTGCGCGACCACGAGTATTTCGGCGGACGGCACCACGATCTGGTTCTCATGGGGCTCACCGCCGAAGAGTTCAACGCGCGGCACGCCTTCCTCTCGGTCGACTCCCCCGTCCACGCCTCGTCGGCCGGCGACTAGCGAGACGGCCCCGCACGGTTGGCGGGACGACCCGCGCGGTGTGATTCCGCCCTCATCCCTCAAGGTCATGCCCGGAAGATCGACTGGTGGAGTGACAGCGGCCACCATTGGGCGAATCACCTGAAAGCCCTGAAAGCCCGGCGATCCTTCGTGTACGTTCCGTCGTCGGCGCTATAGAAGATCATTTGGGTGGATTTCGGACGCGGCGGATTTCGGACGCGAGGGGTTCAAGGCATGTCTTGGTGGGCCGAGAGGCTCGAATCGGCGATCGGCAAGTGGCGGCAGGGCGATCTGGAGGGCGCCGCCGCAGCGTTGCGGGAGGCCGTGGTCTCCGGCGACGACGCGATCGTCCCCGAGGCGTCGCACGCGCTCGGTGATCTGCTCAGGGAGCAGGGTGACCTGGAGGGGGCCCGGGCGGCGCACCGTTCGGTGATCGCGTCGGGGCATCCGGTGTTCGCCCAGCGTTCGGCGATGTCGCTGGGGCTGATGCTGGCCGACGAGGGTCAGACCGCGCTGGCGTGCAGGCCGCTGCGCGTCGCTTCCGAGGGCGCCGACGCCGAGATCGCGGCGATGGCCGACATCACGCTCGTCGAGGTGCTGCGCTCGATGGGCGACTACGTCGGGGCCGCAGCCGCGCTCGAGCGCGCGCGGCAGAGCGAGAATCCGCTGGTCACCCGGCTTGCCGGGGAGGTCGAGGTGCCCCGCAGGCCGGACGACGGAGGCGAGCGCGAGCGGCAGGCGTGGGACGCCTACGAGGCGGTCACGAGCGTCCTGGACGAGCGCGGCGGCGAGGCGGACGAGATCGTCGTCACCGGGCTCAACCGGATGCTTTCCCACGGCATGCCCGACCTGTGCTCGAAGGCCGCTTTCCGGCTGTACCAGATCTATGCCGAGCAGGGCCATTTCGACGAGTGCCGCCGGGTGATGGAGCACGCGATCGCGGTCGGTGACCCGGCCGAGCGCGGGCTGGCCGAGAAGCTGCTCGGCGCCGCGCTGTTCGACCTGGACGAGCACGTCGAGGCCAGGGACGCCTACCGGCGCGCCGCCGAGGACCACCGGCCCGAGGTCCGGCTGGACGCCCTGATCCAGGTGTCGAAGTTCGCCCGGCAACTCGGGGACGAGGAGGAGGCGCGGGCGATCCTGCGCCGCGTCGTCGAATCCGGACATCCGAAATTCGCGCCCGAAGCCCGGGCCTGCCTGGGCCAGGTGCACTCCGAGGCGGGCGAAGTCGACGAGGCCGTCGAGTGCTGGCGGATCGTCCTGGAATCGGACTCGGAGTTCCACGCCGGGGCCGTGACGTTCCTCGGGACGCTGCTGCACGGCCTTGACGCCGACGATCCGCGCCATGCCGAGATCGTGGCGCTCCTGCGAACGGCCACCGCGCTCGACGACCCCGACGTGTCCTTCCAGGCGCGGATGACGCTCGCGCAGGCCGCCGGCGCGGCGCGCGGGTCGGACGAGGAGCTCGAACAGGCCGTCGACGACTGCGACGCCGCGCTGGAGCGGGTGCGCGCCGGGGACGTGCTCCGCGCCCGCGCGCTGCTCCGGCGGGTGGTCGACGCGGAGATCGCGGGCCAGTCCGCGCGCGCCGCCGTCATGCTGGCCCTCGTTGAGTTGGGCGAGGGCGACGCCGACCAGGCCGAGGAACTGCTCATCGAGGTTGCCGAGGGCGACGGGTTCGCCGACGGGTTCGGTGCCGCACTGTTCCTCCATCTGCTCGGCGCCAGCTCCGCCCAGTCGGCGGATCCGGCCTCCCCGTCCGGCCTCGTCCCCTCATCCGAGGCCCTTCACCAGCCCGGTCTCGACCACCCGTCCGGCTCGGCCGACCCCTTCGGCCTCGCCCGGTCGTCCGGCCCGCTTCACCCGCCAGGCCCCGGCCAAGCACTCGATCCCGCCGAGTCGTCCGGCCCGCTGGGCTCCGGCCAAGCACCCGACCCCTACCACCCGTCCGGCCCCCCGGGCCCCGGCAAAGCGCCCGGCCCCCACCACCCGTCCGGCCCGCTGGGCCCCGGCAAAGCGCCCGATCCCGCCCACCCGTCGGGGTCCGCCCAGACATCCGGCTTCCTTCACCCTGCTCGGCCGTCTGGCTCGGGAGAGCCTTCCGGCGCGCCTCAGCCGCCCAGCCAGGCCCAAATGTCCGATCCGCTCCACTCGTCCGGCCTCGTCGAATCGGACGGGCCCGCCCGCCCCTTTGAGCTCCCCCACCCGCCCCTTCGTCCGTCCGGAGCAGGGCCCGTGCACCCGGTGCTCGCCGCGCAGATCGCCTACCAGCGGCTGGGACGCGAGGCCGGGATCGCGCACTATCAGGAGTGCGCCGAGCATCCCGATCCCGCTGTGGCGGCGCTGGCCAAGAGCGTCCTGGCCCAGGTGTACGTCTCGCTGGGCGTCCCCAGGTCCCAGGGCGTGGAGCTGCTCGACGAGGCCGCCGAATCCGGGGACCCGCTGGCGCTCTCGCACGCGGCCGTCCTGTCGTGGATTCTGCGCGGCGACGACGAGCCCGGCGCGGTGATCGAGCTGCTGCGCCGCGCCCGCGAGCACGGCCACCCGCGGCTGGCCCCGTGGACGGCGTTCGCGCTCGGCAGCGCGCTGGAGGACGAGGGCGCGTCGGCGGAGGCGCTCGCCGCCTACGACGGTGTCCGCGACCATCCTGGGCTGCGGCTGGACGCCGAGGCCAGGATGCTCGCGATCCTGGAGGAACGCGAGGATCTGGAAGGCGCGTCCGCCCTGTTGGAGCGGGTGGCCGATCGCGGCGACCCGCTCCAGGGCCCGCGCAGCGTCTGGCTGCTCGGGTTGACCCGGGTGCGGATGGACGCCCTGGAGGCCGCCCGCACGGCGTTCGCCCGGGTCCCCCTCGATCATCCCGAACTGGCCGAGGACGGTGTTTTCGCGCGCCGTCTACTCGATCGCGACTTCACCGGCGCGCGCGCGGCGCTGACCGCGATCCGTGAGCGCGGCGACGACGCGCGGGCGCAGATGCCCACCTGGCTCCTTCTGGAGACCGCGCACGCCTGGCAGCGGGCGGGCGAGACATCGTCCACCGACGCCGCGCTGCGCCTGGCCATCACGGTGGGGCACCCCGGACGCGCGCAGGAGGCGGCGATCTATCTCGGCGCGCTTCGCAACGACGCGGGCGACAAGGAGGGCGCGGCCGAGGCGTGGGGGTACGCGGCGTCCGGTGAGAACGAGCGTCGGGCGCGGATAGGTGCCAAGGGGCTCGGCCAGATGCGGTTCGAGCTCGGCGACACCGTCGGCGCGGCGGCGGCCTACCGGCAGGCGCTGGAGGCCACCGACGCCGACGACGAGGAGTACGCGGGACTCCTGGACAGCGTGATCCACGCGCTGGTCGCGTCCGATCGGGTGGACGAGGCACGGGCGTTTCAGGCCGAGAAGTCCGGCGGGGACGGGCCTCATGCCGCGCTCGCCGTCGGCGACGCGCTCCAGGCCCTCGGCAGGCTCGACGAGGCCGCGGAGCTCTACCGCGAGGCGGCGGGCGGCGAGGGCGAGGCCGCCGCGTCCGCCCGGGTCGTCCTGGCGATGCTGCTCGCCGGACGGGGCCAGGCCGCCGAGGCGGTGGAGCTGGCCCGGAGCGCCTCCGGGTACTTCGAGGACCTCGGGGAGGACGGCGAGGAGACCGTCGCCTACATCGCGCTCCTCCTCGGCGGCTACCTCTCGGAGAGCGGGGACGACGAGGGCGCGCGCGAATCCTACGAGCGCGCCGCCCGGGCCGCCGATCCGGAGGTCCGGCTGCCCGCGCGGGAGTGTCTGGGCACGGCGACGCCCGCCGAGCGCGCCACGCTGCGGCTCATGGAGGACGACCGCGACGCGGCCGTCGAGCTTCTCACCGAGGCATACGGGACGCCGCTCCTGGCGGAACTGCACCTCGCGCTCGCGGAGGAGCGCCACGGCGACCTCCGGACCGTCCTGGAGCGGGTCGCGGGCACCGAGCACGTGGAACGGGCCGCCTCGCTCGTCCTGGACGCCGCGTCCGGCTCCGAGGACGCGCGTGAGCTTTTCGGGCTGGTCATGGACTTCGGGACGCCGGAGCAGATCGCCCTCGCCGCCGACGAGGCGGGCCGCGATCTCGACCGTTCCGGCGACCCGGCCGCCGCCATCGAGGTGCTCACGCGCGGGTCGGAGGTCGACCACCCGGCCGCCCTGGCCTGCCTGCGGCGCCTGCTCGGCCTCCTGGCCCCGGGCGATGACCGCGAGGCCACCGAGGCCGCCGCGCGCAAGGCCGTCGCCAGCGGCGATCCCGAGACCGTCACCACCGGCGTCTGGACGCTCGGCGACCTGGCCAAGGGCCGGGGCGACCTGGCGGCGGCGGCCGACGCGTACCGCACGGCGATCGAGACCGCCGAGCCGGACGCCGTCCCTTACGTCCGGATCGAGCTCGGCCAGGTGCTCCACGCGCTGGGCGAGACCGGTGACGCGCACCGCGAGATGGAGGCCGTGCTCGAGTCCGGCGACCACGGCGCGATCCTGCTCGCGGGCAATTTCCTGGGCGCCTGGCTCGCGCAGGACGGCCGCCTCGCGGGCGGCGCGGAGGCGTTCGGCGCCGCCGCGGCCGCCGGGGAGGGCCACCCATCCCCCGGGGATGGCGACATCGAGAACCACCGGATGGCCCTGAACAACCTGGCGGCCGTCGCACACCAGGCCGACGAGGGCGGCGACCCGGGCGTCGCCGTGCGCGCGCTCCGGCTGGCCGCCGAGGGCGGTGCGCATTCCGACGCGGTCGCGATCGCCAAGGAGTACGCCTCCGCCGCACTGGAGCGCGGCGACCTCGACCCCGTGCGGGTCTATTACCGGGGCGCCGCGTCCTTCCTGCCCACCGGTGACCCGCTGCTCCTGGTCGAGCTGGCCGAGATCCTGGCCACCCACGGGCAGGACGCGGAGGCCCGCACCCTGCTCGAACCTCTCGCCACGTCCGAGCTCCCCCACGTCCGCGTGGCAGCCACGAGCCGCCTCGTCCCGCTGCTGGCGGACGCGGGCGACAAGGACGCCGCCCTGGACGTGGCCGCCCGCGCCGCGGGCCACCCCGCCGAGCAGCCGACCGTGCCGCTCAAGCCGAGCGAGCTCCTGGCCGAACTCGCCGACGACGAACCCGACCCGCAGGCCACCGCCCCCATGACGGCCATCGACGTCGAGACGGAACTCGCCGAACACGCGCCCACGCCCCTCGAAACCCAGCCCGTCCAAGCCGCGGCCGTAACCCGCGACGGCTCACAAGTCGCGGCGGAACACCCCGTCCCGGGGGAGAACGCAACCACGCCGCTCGATGCGCAGGCAGACGCAAACGACGACGTCCCCCAAGCCACGACCGCCCCCGGCATCACATCCCTCGACACGCAGGCGAGCGCAAGCGGCGTGGACCCCGATGGGACGACCGAACCTGGCGGAAGCGACGCCACACCCCTCGACACGCAGGCGAGCGCAAGCGGCGACGTCCCGCACTGCGCGACTGACCCCGCCGAGAACGCGCTCCCTGAAGCGCAGGCGCCCCTTACGGGCGCGAGTGACGACGGCCCGCAAAGCGCGATCGAGCTCCCTGACGCGAGCGCGGGCGCGATCGTCGATGTGCAGGCGGAGAACGACGACCCGCAGGGCGGGACGGAGACCGTCCAGGACGGAGGGCTCGAGGAGGTCTTCCGGGACGGGTTCCAGCGGGAGGCGGAAGGCGATCTGGCCGGGGCCGTGGCGGCCTTCGGGCGGGTGGCGCTGGAGGGCGGGCCCGAGATGGGCGACGCGGTCGCGATGGCGGCGAACAACGCCGTCGCGCTGGCCGTGCGGGCCGTGGAGAGCGGCGAGCACGCGGTGGCGATGGCCGGGTTCGGGGTCGGGGCGCGGACCGGTTTGTTCTCCGATGTGGTCTTCCTTGTGTGGGAGGCGGCGCTGCGCCGGACGGCCGTGGGCGACGTGGCCACGGCGCACGCGTACTACGCGACGGTGCTCGGACTGCCGGGCGGCGCGGACGAGGAGCTCCTGCGCGATCTCAGGGAGGCGCGGGACGTCCTTCCCGAGCCTCGCGAGGAGCTCGCGGGGCTCTACACGGCGCTCGGCGCGGACGGGGTCGAAGCCGTCCGGGCGGTGCTCGAGGAGGTCCCGGCCGAGCACGCGGAGGAGGCGGCGCGGACGCTCATCGCGGTGTCGCGCGCGCGGATGGACGCCGGGGCCGAGGAGGCGCGGGCCCTGCTGAGGCTGGTGACCGCGTCCGGCCCGCCCGGTCCGGCGGCGACGGCGTGGAACGATCTGGGCGACGCGGCCGGGGACCGGGACGAGGCGATCGAGGCGTACGAGCGGGGCGCGGCGGTCGAGCATCCGGCGTCCGCGACCGCGCTGCGCAATCTGGCGTGGGCGCGGCTGGAGGCGGGCGATCTGGAGGAGGCCGCGCAGGCGGCCGAGCGCGCGCTTGTGTGCGGTGACCCGATGGCCGTGGTCGTCGGGCATCGGGTGCTGGGGCATCTGCGGTTCCGGGAGGACGATCCCGACGGCGCCCTGCATCTGTTCAGGCGCGGCCTGGAGGTGGCCGAGGAGGTGGGGCCGGACGGCGAGTGCGACGCGGGCGACGTGTCGCGGCTCCGGCTCGACCTGGCCAGGGCCCTGCAGCAGACCGGCGACAGCGACGCGGCCAGGACCGAGGCGGGACGTGTGAGCGCGGAGGCGGCCGACGTGGAGATCATCGCCAAGGCCGACACCTACCTGGGCAACATCATGGTGCTGGACGGCGACCTGGCCGACGCGCTGGAGGCGTTCGGGCGGGTGGCGCTGCTCGACGTCGGCGAGGACGCCGGGCAGCTGGCCGAGATCGTGTCGACGGCGGTGAACAACGTGCTGGCGATCGCGGTGGAGGCGGGCCGGGCGGGCGAGCTCGCGGTGACGGTCCGGGGCATCGCGCTGGGCGCCGAGGCGGGCGCGGCCGACGGGCCCGAGGACGTGGCGCGGATCGTCGCCGCCGAGGTGTCCGCGGCCGATCCGAACGCGTTCCTGGGCGGTCTGATCGGGATAGACCCGGAGCAGGACGCGGCCATCCTCGCCGCGATGGACGGGCCTCCCGTGGACGACCTCGACCGCGAGCTGGCCGAGATGCTCGAGGCCGAGGCCCCGGTCGGCGAGCTCGACTCGTTCCGGTGGCTGCTGCGCAACCAGGCGGGGACGCCCACGGCGGGCGCGGCGGGCCGACAGGTGATCCGGGCCGCGCGGCAGCTCATCGCGACCGATCCGGCGCGGGCGATGGCGATGCTCGCCCTGGTCGTGGAGTACGGCGACCCGGAGGAGGTCGCGCTGGCCCACGACGACATGGGCGACCTCCACGCCTTCGCCGAGGACGACATGGACGCGGCCATCGCGGCCTACCGCAAGGGCGCCGACGTCGACGACCCGGCCGCGCTGCAGCCGCTGCGCAGCCTGATCATGGCGCAGCTCGGGATCGAGGACCATGACGGGGTGGCGCAGACCGCGCAGCGCGCGGTGACCAGCAGCGACCCCGAGACGGTGGCGGTGGGCTACTGGGCGTGGGGCGACTCGCGGGCCGAACGGGCCGACACCGACGGCGCGATGCGGCTCTACCGGCAGGGAATCGACGCGGGGCACGAGGAGGTCACGCCGCACGTCCGGGTGAGCCTGGCGCGGGTGCTGCGCGACCGAGGGCAGTTCGAGGAGGCCCGCGCGGAGATCGAGCGGGCCGCCGCGGCGCCCGATCCGGAGGTGCGGGCGCGGGCGGGGACGATGCTCGGCTCGTGGGGCTGGGACGACGACGACCTCGACGTGGCGGCCACCGGTTTCGGCGTCGTGTGCGCGGTCGAGCCGGACGGCGATCCCGGCACGCTGCGCGATCTGGTGGAGGCGGCCGCGGGCAACCTGCTGGTGATCGCCAAGCGGGCCGCCGCCGACGGCGACCACGCCGTGGCCAGGCGGGCGCTGACGTCCGCCGCGCGGGCCGGTTGGTTCAAGGACGCGCTCGAGGTCGCCGGTGACCGCGCCGCGGCGCTGGCCGAGTCGGGCGACCGGGCGACGGCGGTGGAGTATCTCGAATGCGCCGCCGGGTTCGTGTCCGACCTCGGCCCCGACATGGAGATCAGGCTGGCCGACCTCCAGGTCTCGGCGGGCCGGATCGAGGAGGCGCGGGAAACGTTCGAGCGCCTGGCCGGTCATGCGGACGCCGACGTCCGGCTGGTCGCGGGCGGGCGCCTGGCCGCGCTCGCGCGGCTGGAGGGCGACACCGAGGCCCTCGGTGGCGTCGTCGAGCGGATGATGGACGACGACTCCGCCGGAGGGCTTCTGGGCAGCATGCTCGGCCTGATGCAGAGCGAGCACGGCGACCGGGAGGGCGGGCTGCGCACGCTCCGCGCGGCGGCCGAGAAGGGCGAGCCGGTCGCGGTGTACACGCTGGCGCACGCGCTGGTCGACGCGGGCGAGCACGGCGAGGCCCGCGGGGTGCTCGAACGGCTGGTGCGCGACGACGGCGGGTACGCCCGTGACGCGCTCGTCCAGCTCGGCCGGACCTACCTGGGCGAGGACGAGCCGCGGGCGCGCGAGCTGTTCCTCCAGGTCGTGGACGCTCCCGGCGAGCCCGGGGAGCGGGCGACGGAGCTGGCCCTGATGTATCTGGGCGGCATCGCCAAGGGGAACCGCGACTGGTCCGAGGCGCTGCGCTGGTACCAGCGGGTGATCGACTCCGGGAGCGAGGCGCAGGCGCCGATGGCGGCGGCCCATCTGGGCGAGCTGGCCTACTGGCTGAACGACCGCGACTCGGCCGTGCGGTTCTACGAGCTCACGCTGGCGACCGGGACCGACAGCCCCGAGCTGGTCGGGGAGGCGTCCTGCCGTCTGGGCGAGATCCGGCGCGCGGAGGGACGGCTGGAGCAGGCCAGGGAGCACCTGCTCCGCGCGGTCGAGTCGGGTCATGACGGCTTCGCCGCCCAGGCCCGCGAGCTGCTGGACGGGCTGGGCTGATCGGGCTCAGCGGTTCGCGGGGCCGTGGACGAGGCGGCGCAGGACGGTCTCGGCCGGGCCCCGCGTCCCACGCCGTTCCAGGCGTGGGCGGCGGCGACGGTGAACCCCGCCGGATCCAAACGGAGATCATTGTCCGCAAGGGGTGATTTAGTCACACCAGAACCCGGACTCGGGTCGGAAAGAACTGTAAGGATCGCTCCTCTTCCCTTATCTGACCTGCGGAGTTACGTTCGAACCCCTCGCAGTCGCTCGGGGTTTCGGCCGACCGCCCCCGGCCCTCGTTCGGAGCGGCTACCAGCACACGAGGGGCAAGGAGAGGCTGCCGGGCCCCGAGGGAAGTCCACTCCCTTGCGCCGGCCCCGGGGGCCGGCCGCCTCACCACACAGGCCGCGGCTGCACGGGGGCGCCGCGGGCCGTGGGCAGGAGCAGGCCGGGACGCGACCGAGACGCGACAGGGACCCGTCATGGACGACCGCGCAGGATCGAGAGACTCCACGGTGACCTTCGACCTGGACGTCCTGCTGACGACCATGCCGACCCCGAACGGCGACGTGCCCCTGATCTTCCTGGACGACCCCGCCCGCACTCCCGCGCCCGACTCCGACGTCAACGGCGAGCCCACCAGCGCGCTGCTGTCGGTGTGCCTCCAGACCGGCCTCGGGCTGATCACCGACGCGGGCGACCTGCTCGTCCCGCTGGCGCCGGGATGGTGGTCCGCGTTCGACGGCACCGGCGGCCTCACCGTCAACAGCCCGCGTGACGTCGCGGGCCGCCCGTTCTGCCACGCCGACCACGTCAGCGTCCCGCCCGGCTGGGCCGACGCGGCGGGCCGCCTGGGATACGTGGTGCTGTTCGCCGGGTCGATCGCCATCGCCGGGCACGCCGCCTCGGCCGACGCGCAACTGAGGGCGGCGGCGGGCTCGGGGATGCTGGCCGCCGGGGCCGTGGGCTACCGGCCGGGATAGGGGGCCTGGCCGGTCACCGGCCGGGCGGGCGGTCCTCTGCCCTGACACACCCCAGGGCCGTCCGCCTGGCTTCTTCCTCGGGTCTGCTCCAGCGTCCCGCCACCTGGACGGCCGCGGCCAGCAGGAGCGCGGCGGCGACGGCGTCCAGCCAGTAGTGGTTGGCGGTCACGACGACGGTGAACGTCGTCAGCAGAGGGTGGAGGACCACCAGCCGGCGGGCCGGGGACGTCCCGGCCCGGATGACCGCGACCGCGACGAGCAGGGCCCACCCCACGTGCAGGGACGGCATCGCGGCGTACTGGTTGGCGACCCCCTCCCCCGCGGCGGGATAGGCCGAGGGCCCCACGCTCAGCATCGTGTCGACCGCGCCGACGCCCGCCAGCCTCGGGGGCGCGAGCGGGAGGACCACGTGCAGCGCCAGCCCGGCCGCGGTCAGCACGACCAGCTCGGCCCGGACTCGCGAGTAGGCGGCGCGGTGCCGGACGAAGAGCCAGACCATCGCGGCAGCCGTCCCGGGGAAGTGCACGCCGACGTAGTACAGGTTCGCGAACCGCGCCGCGGGCGGCCACGACAGCGCCCACGCCTGCACCCTGGTCTCGTCGGGGAGGCCGATCAGCCGCTCCAGCGTCCAGACCCGCGCGGCGTTGGACTCGGCCACCAGGTCCTGGCCCTGCGCCAGCTGGCGGACCCACAGATAAGCCACCAGCAGCACCGCGAGGGTCACGGCCTCGACGGCGGCGCCCCGGACTACGGGAGCCCGCCGCAGCGCGCGGGCCTGTATCCGATCAGTCACGCTCGGAAGCTAAGCAGCCCGGGCGGCCCGCACGGGTCCGGCACGCCCATCGTGACCGTCCCGACGCGTCGAGTGCGGCACGTCACAGGCGATTCGCCCCGGCTCGTGTCACATCCGCGGTGCCCGATCCCCTCTCGTGTTCGACGGCCGGACGAGGCCGTCGCGACGACGGAACACGGAGGGACACGACGATGCCGGGCGGACTTTCTGGCTTTACGGGACTGCTGGTGCGCAGACGGCGCGCGGTGCTGGTCATCGCGCTGCTGCTGACACTGGTCGGGGGCGCGACCAGCTCGGCCCTGTTCGGCGCTCTCAAGGGCGGCGGCTTCACCGACCCCGGCTCGGAGTCCGGACGGGTCACCGAGACGCTGCGGGACCGCTTCGGGCAGGGCCCGCCCAACCTGGTGCTGCTGGTCACCACGCCGAAGGGGGTGGACGACCCGGCGGCGTCCCGGGCGGGCGCCGCCCTCGCGGCGCGGCTCGGCGCCGAGCGCGGCGTGGTGAACGTCGCGTCCTACTGGACAGCCGGGCGCCCCCCGCAGCTGCGCGGCTCCGACGGGAACAAGGCGCTCGTCCTGGCCACGCTCACCGGCGACGACACGGCCGTCGACAAACGGGTCAAGGACCTGGCGCCCGCCTACCAGGGCGAGCGCGACGGGCTGGAGGTCCGCGCCGGCGGCTACGCGATGCTCCAGCGCGAGATGGTCGAGCAGGCGCAGAAGGACACGAAGCTCGGCGAGATGATCGTGTTCCCGGTCACGCTCGTCGCGCTGGCGCTGCTGTTCGGCAGCATCGTGGCGGCCTCGCTGCCGCTGCTGGTGGCGTTCGCGACCATGCTGCTGAGCATGGGCGTCATGTGGGCCCTGAGCACGGTGACCGATCTGTCGGTCCTGGCGATCAACGTGGTGACCCTGCTCGGGCTGGGGCTCGCGATCGACTACAGCCTGCTGATCGTCAACCGCTACCGCGAGGAGCTGGACGAGGGCCGCTCGACGTCCGAGGCCATCGGCGTGACGATGCGCACCGCCGGACGCACGGTCGTCTTCTCGGCGATCACGGTCGCCGTCGCCCTGTCGGGGCTGTCGCTGTTCCCGATGCTGGCGCTCCAGTCGATGGGCTACGGCGGGGTCATCACGGCGCTGCTGGCCGCGGCGGTGTCCCTGACCGTGCTGCCCGCCATGCTCGCCGTCCTCGGCCCCAAGATCGACAAGGGCCGGGTCCGCAAGCGCCGGGCGGCGGCGCCGGCCAACGCCGAGGAAGGGTTCTGGCACCGGCTGGCCTCGTTCGTCATGCGCCGCCCGGTGCCCGTCGCGACGCTGGCCACGCTGGCGCTGCTGGTGCTCGGCGCGCCGTTCCTCGGCATCAAGCTGGGCTGGCCGGACGAGCGCGTCATGCCCGGGTCGTCCGACTCGCGGCAGGTCGCCTCGGTGGTGCGCGCCGAGTTCGACTCCAGCGAGCAGAACGCGCTCCAGGTGGTCGTCTCCCGCACGTCCCCGGAGCTCGACGGGTACGCGGCACGCCTGTCCGGCCTGCCCGGCGTCGCCCGGGTGGACACCGCGACCGGCAGCTACGCGCGCGGCGCCCGGTCGCTGCCGCCCGGACCCCAGAACCAGCGGTTCACCAAGGACGGCGCGTCCTACCTGTCGGTCGTGCCGTCCACCGGCGACTCCGACGCGATCGAGGACCTCGTCACCGATCTCCGCGACGCGCCCGCCCCGTTCCCGGCCGAGGTCGGCGGGACGGCGGCGGCCTCGCTGGACGGCACCGAGGCGCTGCGCGAACGGCTCCCGATCGCGCTCGGCGCCGTCGTGGCCGCGATGCTGGTGCTGCTGTTCCTGCTTACGGGGAGCGTGCTCGTCCCGGTGATCGCGCTGGCGCTGAGCGGGCTCAGCCTGACCGCCACGTTCGGGTCGCTGGTGTGGATCTTCCAGGACGGCCATCTGTCGGACGTCCTGAACTTCACCGTGACCGGCACGACCATGGCGACCGTCCCGGTGATGCTCTTCGGCGTCGCCTTCGGGCTGGCGATGGACTACCAGGTGTTCATGCTCGGCCGGATCCGCGAGGAGTACGAGCTGTCCGGGGACGGCACCCGCGCGGTCGCCCTGGGTCTGGAGCGCATCGGCCGGATCGTCACGGCCGCCGCGGTGCTGATGGCGATCGTCTTCGTGGCGTTCCTGGCCTCGGGGATCACGTTCATGAAGGCGTTCGGGATCGGCCTGCCGCTCGCGGTGCTGATGGACGCCACCCTCATCCGCGGTGCGCTGCTGCCCGCCGCGATGCGCCTGGGCGGCCGGGCGACCTGGTGGGCGCCGGGCCCGCTGCGCCGGTTCCACGCCCGGTTCGGCCTCCACGAGAGCGAGCCGCGTCCCGTCCCGGTCAAGACGCCCGAGCCGATCGGCTGAACACCGGCGGAGGCCGTGCCCGGCACGGCCTCCGTCCTGTATCGGGAGAGCATGCAGCGGTTCGCTGGGAAACCGGGGAGAATCGTCGGGGAGGGGGAACGGCACCCGCGCCCCGCCGGACTCAACGAGGAGTGGCACGTTGGTAAGCGCACCCCGCGGCCGGTACGCCGGCCGGACCGCGACCGAGCGACGGGCCGAGCGCCGCGAGCGCTTCCTGGCCGCGGGGCTCGAACTGTACGGGACCGAAGGCTACGCCGCCGCCTCCACCGAGCGGCTGTGCGCGGCCGCGGGCCTGTCCACCCGGCAGTTCTACGAGGAGTTCACCAACCGCGACGAGGTCCTGCTGGAGCTGTACGACCGCATCAACGACGAGGCCACCGCCGCGGTCACCGAGACCGTCCGCGCGGCGGAGGAGCGCGGCGCGGGCATCGACGAGCTGATCCGCGACGGCCTGCGCGCCTACGTCACCACCACCGCCAGCGACCTGCGCCGCGCGCAGATCGCGTTCGTCGCCGTGGTCGGCGTCTCGCAAGCCATCGAGAAGCACCGCCTGGAGCGGCGCGCCCGCTGGGTCGACCTGATCTGCGAGGTCGCCGACGCCGCGGCGCGTCGCGGCCAGGTCCCCCACCGCGACAACCGCCTCGTCGTGACCGCCTTCAACGGCGCCACCAACGAACTGGTCCACACCTGGTGCCTCTCCGAGCCCAAAGCACCCCTAGACGACATCGTCGAAGCCCTGGCCCGCCTCCTGATCGGCGCCTTGGTCCTCCCCGACTCCTAGACGTCCGGCCAGAAGCTCAGAGCGTAGGAACGGGCGGCCAACTCGGTCTGCGCCTTGGCATTCGGGTGGAAGTAATCCCACGCGCTCAGTTCCGAGAGAACGAAGCGGTAATTGAAAAGGGCATTGCCGTCGAACCGGCATCCGGCGTACTCGGCACAGACCTTGGCCAGGACGCCGTTGTAGTCGATCACCCGTTGCCGCACCCGCTGCCGCCGCGCCTCGTCGGCCGGGTCGGTCGAGGTCGGACGCGCCAGCATCGACTGGCAGATCCCGAACGACCACCGCGACCGCGCGGCCGAACTGTCCTTCCCGATCTCCCACAGCCGGTAGATGTCGGGCACCGACCCGAGGAACACCTTGCGCGAGGCGCCCAGCGCCTTCATCCCCGCCCGCAGCCGCGCCTCGTAGTCGGCGACCGTCGTCATGGCCCCCTCCGACGACGTGCACGCGTCGTTCGCGCCGACCAGCACGGTCACGTACTGCGCGTCCCGCGAAACCGCCGACCCGGCCTGCCGCTCCAGATCCGCGACCTTCGCGCCCGACACCGCGTCGTTGTAGGCGACCAGCGCCGGATTCTTGGCCCGCAGCCGCACATAGTGACTCCTCACCGACGCCTCGGTACCGGTGCTCCACGAATACCGCACGCAGTCACTGAACCACCCGCACACATTGAACGCCCGGGTGATCGAGTCACCCAGCGCCGCCATCCGTCCGGGCACCGGCTCCGCCTCCGCCGAGGCCCCGACGGGCTGAACCACCACCCCCGCCACGGCCAGAACCACCAGCGACCGCCCCAGCCGACGACCCTTCACCCAGAACACCTCCACGCACGACGATCCGTACGCCCAATATCCTCCGCCGACTCCCCCTCAACAACCCTAGAAAACCCTCACTGACCCAATATTGAAACGCCAATCTTTCAAATGCTAAACTCCCCATTTCAACGCATCATTGGACCATTCCCCCGCACAAAAACCCCACCGCGCTCCCAACCACCCACCCCCGCCTCCCCCCAAACCCAGGCGCGAGCAGCCCCCGACATGCGCTAGAGTCTTCGTCGTCGGGAACACCGCAAGGCAGACCCGCAGCGGGCGATTAGCTCAGTGGGAGAGCGCTTCGTTCACACCGAAGAGGTCACTGGTTCGAACCCAGTATCGCCCACGAGTCGGGTCTTGGTGCTCGGCGACCTTTGGTCGCCTTCGCCGAGGCCCGCTGTGTTTTCCCGGGGGAGCGACCCCCCGGAGCCCCCCGGTGCGGGGCTTCGCCCCGCCAGCCCGGGGCTCGCGCGGCGCTTCTGGGGCCATTAGATCGACGCAGGTCAGAGGTTCATTCTTCGTGTGGAGGATGGGCCTCTTTCTCGTTCGTGCGTGCTGTGTGCGTGATCGACTCGAAGCGGAGTCTTCGGCTGGTCCTGGGGGAGGGCGAGCGGCGTGCGTCCGTCGTCGACTGCCCCTGCGGTTTCCGTGTCGCTGCGCTAGGGCTTCAGGGGGTCGTTGCGTTCTCGGACGGTGAAGAGGAGCCAGCCGAAGAGGCTGGTGAGGGGCTGGATGGCGGCCTCGACGGCCTCGGAGGCCTCCAGGTGGTTGACGGCGAAGAGGTCGCCGATGGTGGCCAGTTGGAAGGTGGCGGAGAAGGTGGCGTGGGCGCGGCTCAGGGCGGCCAGGACGGGACGGCAGGCGCGGAAGGACTCGTCCAGGACCTGGAGGCGGGGTTCGCGCCAGGACGGCGGGAGGTCGGGGATGGGGCGGGCTATGGCGCCCGCGAGGCCGACGAGGGTCTGGCCCGATTCGTAGGCGTCGGTGACGTCGGCCAGGGCGACGGAGCGGTCGCTGATCAGGCGGTCGAGGACGAGGCGGACGGCCGTCACGCCGCCGGCCAGGGTGTTGACCAGCACGCCGCCGATGTCGTCGAAGCTGTCGACCAGACAGGAGAAGGTGCGGTCGAGGCCGTCGATGCGGGGGCGGAAGGCGCGGCCCATCTCGGCGATCTCGGCGCGGTTGTGGGCGAGTCCCTGGAAGCGCAGGGCCTGGCCGACCGCCTCGCGCAGGTGCTGGAGGTCTTCGATCAGGGCGTCGAAGCCGAACAGGGCGGTGGCCACCTCGTCCGGTATGCCGATGCGGGCCGCGTTGACGCGTTCGGACACGGGCTAGTCCTCGCGCTGGCCGTGACGTTCCTGGTCGGAGGGGCGGGGGCCCTCCGGGCCGTCGCGGCCAAGGCGCAGCATCCGGGAGATGCGGATGGTGCGGAACTCGCGGCCGAGCGCGGTGAACCGGTGGCCGGTGGAGTCCTCGATGTCGATGGCGGCGTCCAGCCAGGTCTCCAGTTCGGCGTCGGTGGGCGGGTGGCCCTGGAGCTCGCGCAGGCGGGGCAGGATCTCGGCGAAGTACCCGGCCAGGTGGGCGCGGGCCTCCTCGGGGCCCTCGGCGCCGGTGAGCGGCTCGTAGGTCGTCCCCTTGACCTCGACGACCAGGAAGCAGGGCGGGAGGAGGACGACGCCCGCGTGGGTGCGGATCGCGTGCCTGACCTCGGTCTCGTCGGAGCCGTCCTTGGGCATGTGGCCGACCAGGTTCAGTCTCAGCTGGGCCTCCCAGTTCCCGGCCGGGGCGCGGGGGTCGATGAGGTGGCCGCGCAGGAGGCGGGACGCCTCGGGCGGGTCGGTGTCGGTGGGTCTGGGGGGCTCCATCCGGCCGCCGCCGATCAGCGTGAACTTCTCGACGCGGATGATCCGGTAGCGGCGGTCGCCGAGCTCCCACTCGTCCTTGGGGAGCTGCTCGCCCTCGTCCGGGTCGAGGCGGGCGGCCGCCGCGCGCATGGCGCGGGCGGTCTCGGCGCGCTCGCGCTCGGCGCCCTCGCGCAAGTGGGCGGCCAGCGTGTGGCGGGCGCCGGCGGGGTCGGACGCGCCGACGGAGCCCACGCGCCACTCCTTGCCGGTCTGCACCGCGTACCCGAAGTCGGGCGAGCCCGCCGGGCAGAGCTTGGGGAGTTCGGCGATGCGTTCGCCGAGTTCCTTGTCGCGGATCGCGGCCACGGGATCGAGGCACGCGACGAGATTGATGTGGTCGTACCCGAACATCAACGGGAAGGCCATGGCCCCATATTCACCACAGTCGCGCGGCCTCGGAGGGCGTTCGCGCCAAACCACGGCCGAATCCGGACGGACGGCATCCTCAGTTTTCCCCTCAGGCCCACCGATACTGCCCGTTAGTTCCAGGGGGTGCGGTCCTCGACGTTCCAGGGGAGATCGAAGCCGTAGAGCCTGAGGTAGGCCACCAGCGCGGCACCCGCCAGGAGCCCGCCAACGACGGCGAGGATCGTGTTGCGGCGCTTGGTACGGGGGTCGAGGGCCTTCTCCTTGGCCTTCTCGGCGGCCTGCCTGGCGCGGGCGAGGGCGGTCTGGGCCCAGGCGAACTCGGTGGCGAGGATGGCCAGGCCGATGATGATGCCGAGGATGCCGGGGCCGGGGGCGATCATCATGATCAGGCCGCCGACCAGCACGGTGGCGCCGACGGTGAACACGCCGATCCGCCAGGTGGTGTTCAGCAGCCGGTTGCGCCGGATGACCTCGCGGAAGCGGGCGAAGGGGCCCGGCTCCTCCGCGGAGTCCTGTTCATGGTTGATCGCCACGTTCCAAGCCTATGCCACGGTCCGGTGGGATTTGATGAGCCTGGGCCGCATTCCTGCAAACAGAAGGCCCCCGTGGATCGTCACACATGTAGGGGCTTCGCGCCCGGACAACACTCCGCCCGAATGGGCGAAAGATCCACTTTGCCCAGGTCAGGGGCTACTTTCAGAGAGGTGAGATAGATCACATAGAGACCCGCGAGCGGAATGTTCCCACAACTTCCGTCAGTTACGCGTCATAGATCTCGGGGACATCCGTGAGAGGGAGTGAACCCCACCAGTGCACCCGCGTGTAAGCGGGAACGACGTGTGAAGGAATGGCCCATGAACAGCAGTACCACGGTCTCAGCCGAGCTGGGCCTTCGTCTCGTCGTCCCTGACCGCACCACCGTCCCGCTCCTGGCCGGGCTGGAGTACGCGGCCGACGACCCTTACGCCATCAGGATGGCGTTCTACGTCGGCGACGACGAGCCGGTGGAGTGGATCTTCGCCCGCGAGCTGCTCACCGTCGGGATCGTCCGGCGGGTCGGCGACGGGGACGTGGAGGTGTGGCCCGCGGGCCCCGAGGACGACGGGACGCTCAACATCGGGCTGTCGTCGCCGTTCGGCAACGCCCTGTTCGAGGTCCCGCTCTCGCCGCTGGCCGACTTCCTGCACCGCACCTACCAGGCGGTGCCGGCGGGCCAGGAGACCGAGTTCATCGACATCGACGCCGAGCTGGAGAACCTGCTCTGGCCGTCCTGACCCGGTAGTTCGCTCCCTGAGCCGTGCGAGGCGACCTCCCCGCCCGGCCAGGGCCCGCGGCGTCGACCAGGTCCGCCGCGTGACCGGACGGGCCCCTCGCCGTCCGGACGGGGTCACTCGCTGAGCCGCGCGATGTGGCGCATCTTGTTCATGGCGTCCAGCGCGGCCACCTTGTACGACTCGGCCAGCGTCGGATAGTTGAAGACGGCGTTGACCAGGTAGTCCACCGTTCCGCCGCAGCCCATGACGGTCTGGCCGATGTGCACCAGCTCGGTGGCGCCGGTGCCGAAGACATGGACGCCGAGCAGCCGCCGGTCCTCGGGCGACACCAGGAGCTTGAGCATCCCGTAGGAGTCGCCGATGATCTGGCCCCGCGCCAGCTCGCGGTAGCGGGACACGCCGACCTCGAAGGGCACCTTGGACTCGGTGAGCTCGTCCTCGGTCCGTCCCACGAAGCTGATCTCGGGGATCGTGTAGATCCCGATCGGCTGGAGCTCGTGGATCTCCTGGACGGGCTCCCCGCAGGCGTGGTGGGCGGCGAGGCGTCCCTGCTCCATGGACGTGGCGGCCAACGAGGGGAAGCCGATCACGTCGCCGACGGCGTAGATGTGGCCCGCCGTGGTGCGGTAGTGCTCGTCGACCTTGATCCGGCCCCGGTGGTCGGCGGACAGGCCCGCGGCCTCCAGGCCCAGGTCGGCGGTCATCCCGTGGCGTCCCGCCGAGTACATCACGGTGTCGGCGGGGATGCGCTTGCCGCTCTCCAGGACGGTGATGGCGCCGCGTTCCATCCGCTCGACCGAGGCGACGGTCTCGCGGAACCGGAAGGTGACCGCGAGGTCGCGCAGGTGGTACTTGAGCGCCTCGACGATCTCCAGATCGCAGAAGTCGAGCATCCGCTCGCGCCGCTCGACGACGGTGACCTTGGTGCCGAGCGCGGCGAACATCGAGGCGTACTCGATGCCGATCACCCCGGCGCCGACGACGACCATGGTCTCGGGGATGCGCTCCATGTTGATGATGCCGTCGGAGTCGATGATCGTCCGGTCGTCGAAGGCGACGGTGTCGGGACGGGCCGGACGGGTCCCGGTGGCGATCACGACCTTCTCGGCGGTGACCTTGTGCTCGCGCTCGGGCTCGCCCGGCGTGGCGATCCCGACGGTGTTGGGCTCCAGGAACCGGCCGATGCCGGGCAGCACGGTGACGCGGTTGCGGGCCAGCTGGCTGCGGATCACGTCGACCTCGCGGCCGATGACGTGCTGGGTCCGCATCCCGAGGTCGGCGACCGTGATGTCCTCCTTGACCCGGTAGCTCTGCCCGTACAGCTCGCGCTGGTTGAGCCCGGTGAGGTAGAGCACCGCCTCGCGCAGGGTTTTGGAGGGGATCGTCCCGGTATTGATGCAGACGCCCCCCATCATGCTGCGCCGGTCGACGATCGCGACCTTCCGGCCGAGCTTGGCGGCGGCGATGGCCGCGCGCTGCCCGCCGGGGCCCGATCCGAGCACGAGGAGATCGAAGTCGTTCACCCGCCCAGTCTGGCCGGGTGTGTCCGATCCCATAAGCCCCCTCCGCGAAATCGTTCCCCGGCACCCGCTTATGCTTCTCAGGCTCGGACTCGGGTAGGGGGACGGTTATGCGCATGCTGGGCATCGACATCGGCGGTTCGGGCATCAAGGGCGCCCCGGTCGACCTGACCAGGGGTGAGTTCGCCGAAGATCGTCTGCGGATCGACACGCCGCATTCCGCCGAGCCCGGCCCGGTCGCCGAGGTCCTGGCTCAGATCGTCAAGCACTTCGACTGGACGGGGCCCGTCGGGGTCACGTTCCCCGGGGTGGTGATCGACGGGACGACCCTGTCGGCCGCCAACGTGTCCAAGAAATGGGTCGGCCTCGACGCCCGGAGCCTGTTCGCCGACGCCGTCGGTCACCCGGTCACGCTCCTGAACGACGCCGACGCCGCCGGGATGGCCGAGATGAGGTTCGGCGCGGGACGCGGCGCCACCGGGACCGTGGTCCTGCTGACGCTCGGCACCGGCATCGGCAGCGCCCTGTTCACCGGCGGGACGCTCGTCCCCAACACCGAGTTCGGCCATCTGGAGATCCACGGCAAGGACGCCGAGGAGCGCGCGTCGGCCCGGGCCCGCGAGGAGCACGACCTCAGCTGGGAGAAGTGGGCGCACCGCGTGAGCACCTACCTGGCCCATCTGGAGAAGCTGATCTTGCCGTCGCTGATCGTGGTGGGCGGCGGGGTGAGCCGCAAGGCCGACAAGTTCCTGCCGCTGATCGAGGGCGTCCGGGCCGAGATCGTACCCGCGACGCTCCAGAACACCGCCGGGATCGTGGGGGCGGCGATGGCGGCCGCCGACGCCGCCCCGGTGGCGCGCACCCGACGGCCCGCCTGATCACCCCAGGGCGGCACGCACGCGGCAGACCGGCTGACCGCCCCGGAGCGCGAACGCGGCAAACCGCCCGGCACGCACGCGGCAGACCGCCTGCTGATCACAGACGGACGGTCGCTATCTCCCAGGGGCGCATCGGTAGCGTGATCGGCTCGTCCAGGGCCTCGCCGGAGATGACGGCGGTCGTGGGCTCGTCGCGCAGGGCGACCAGCCGCGCCTCGATGCCGCCGTCGCGCTCGCGCAGGGACGTCAGCACCACGCCCGCGCCCGTGACCTCGACACCCGTCCGGTCGAGCCGCTCGGGCCCGTCGGAGGGTCCGTAGCCCGCCGCCGTGAAGAAGTCGTGCCGGAACTCCTCCGCCGCCACCAGGACGTCCTCGCCCGGCCGGTCGCCGCCGTACGGCATGACCGCCAGGCTCACGCGGCGCTCGCCCCGGCACTGGGCGCCGGGCGTGGGCAGCTGCGGCCCCGCGGGCTGGTCGCGGTAGGCGTTGCGGTCGCGCGACAGGTAGCCGATCGAGCGCAGCAGGGTCAGCGCGAGCTCGCCCGCGACGACCTCGTACTCGGTGACGTGCTCCAGCAGCGCCGCCAGCCCGCCCGCCGCGACGAACCCCGAGGCGGGGAAGGTCGGCACGGGCCGCTCGCCGAAGCCGCCCTCGGAGGTCAGGCCGCGCTCGACGATCGCGAACTGCCCCTCGGCGAACGACGAGCGCGCCTCGCGCGGCAGCGGAAGGTGCAGGCGGAGCCGGTGGTCCTCGCAGCGGTTGTCGAAGATCACGCGCAGCCGGACGAACGGCTCGCCCGCGCGCAGTTCCACCCGGGTGGTGACGGTGACGTCCTCCTCCTCGCGCGACCGGGCGCCGTCACCGCCGGACGCGGGCCAGCGGTAGGCCCGGACGACGTCGAGCGCGGCCACGAGACGTCCGTCCCACACCGGCTCGACGCGCACGGAGTGCGGGGACTCGACGATCCGGTCGTCGGCGGGCGGGGCGAAGTTGTAGGAGTCGCCCAGGTCGCCGCCGTCCACCAGCCGTCCGACGCCCTCGGCCCTGGCGCCCTCGGGGGTGGCCAGCGCGAGCGTGCCGTCGGCGCCGATCTCGACGCGCAGCAGGCCGTTGTCGAGGATCCGGCCGTCCCACACCGCGACGGGACGGACGCCGTCGGGCGCGACCGCCCCGTACCGGCCGGACGGAGCCACGGTGGTGAGCCCGAGCGGTGGCGCCTCGACCAGGGCGGCGACCGTCCGGCGCGGCGCGGCCAGGATGCGCACCCGCCACTCCCCCTCCGGCTCGCCGAGCGCCTCGCGCACCTGGGCGATGTCGAACGGCGTGTCCGAGCGGTGCGCGACGTGGAAGGTCAGGACGCGCGCCTCGGGCTCGACCGACCAGCCGGTGACCTCCTGGCCGAACAGGACGCGCCCGTAGACCCGCTCCAGCACGACGGGCAGGTCGCGGGCCGGGTGGACGCCGTCGTCCAGCACGGTGGGGGCCTCCTCCAGCGTCTGTGTCGCGACCGGGCGCCCCTCCCCCGTACGCAGCGTCCCCTCGGCGGGGACGTCCAGGAACACCAGC
Organism: Spirillospora sp. CA-294931; assembly: GCF_050946795.1. Taxonomy (GTDB): domain Bacteria; phylum Actinomycetota; class Actinomycetes; order Streptosporangiales; family Streptosporangiaceae; genus Spirillospora. The sequence goes on along the minus strand of NZ_CP192006.1, from coordinate 4,111,030 downwards.
CCGGCGCGCCGCCTCGGCGTGGGGTTGAAGACCAGGTGGCCGTCCGCCGGGACGAACGCCGCCAGATCGGCGGTGACCAGGTCGCAGACGGCCCGTCCGAGCTGCTCGGCCTCGGCCATGCGGGCCGCGACCTGCTCGGCGGTCTCGTCGCTGCCGCAGCCGGTGACCGAGTCGTGGCAGCTGACCTCGATCAGCCGCCGCCAGGCCATGTCGAGGAACCGGCCGACGGGCGTCGCGGGAGGCCAGAGCGCGGCCAGCGGCTCGGCGTAGCGCTCGACGGTCCGCTCGGCCCGTCCCATCGCCTGCTTCAGGTGGACGCGCGCGGAGAGCACGCCGGGGAGGATGTTGGCGCGGGCGTGCGAGCGCAGCTCTCCGCGCACGCGCGGGAGGCCTTCGGTGCCCTCGTCCTCGCCCGCGAAGAACCCGGCGAGCGTGTCGAGCCGCATCGGCGCCCCGGCCGCCGCCATCCGGTCGGCCAGGTCGGCGGCGGGCGCGGTGTGGTCGGCGCCGTACATGGCCAGCAGCGGGCCGCCGTCCGGGCTCCAGGCCCGCATCCGCTCGGTGAACCCGGCGGCGCGGGCGGGCAGGAGCGCCACGTCCTCGAAGAGCCCGGCGGCGTTGCCGTAACCGCCCTCGGGGAGGTACCGGGTGCGGACCGCCGAGCCGTCCGGCGACTCCCACGCGAACGCCGACGTCCGCACCGACCCGGGGACGCCCCGCCACACGCACGCGTGCGCGATGCCGAACAGGCGGAGGATCTGCGGGGTCTGCGCGCAGTGCCCGAACTGGTCGGGCAGGTAGCCGACCCGCATCGCGGCGCCGAACTCCTCGGCCCGGCGCAGGCCGAGTTCGAGGTTGCGGACGATGTTCTCGCCCGAGCACAGGAACTCGTCGTGCAGGATCTGCCAGGGGCCGACCGCCAGGCGGCCCTCGCGCACCAGCGCGGCGAGCCGCTCGCGCCGCTCGGGCCGCACCTCCAGGTAGTCGTCGACCGCCGCCATCTGGCCGTCCAGCGTGAACCGCCAGCGCGGGTCCTGCTCCATCCGCTCGATCACGGTGTCGAGCAGCGCGACCAGCCGCAGGCGGAACCGCTGGAACGGCAGGTACCACTCCCGGTCCCAGTGGGTGTGCGGCACCACCACGATCGGCGCCGCGGGCTCGGTCATCCGCATAGGGCGATCACCTCGTTCTCGTGGGACTCCAGGTGGTGCATGCCGGGATCGAGGGCCTTCCAGCTCGCCCGGTCGCCGCGCACCACGTCGCGGCGGCCGTCCGGGCGGACCAGCGTCGTCCCGTCGGCGTCGATCGCGATCAGCTCGTCCTCCACGCGCAGCAGCACCGGCGCGTCGCGTCCCGGGGAGATCGACGTGCGGCCCGCCGCGATGCCGCCCAGCACGTCGCCGTCCTCGGCCAGCACCCAGGTGGTCGGTTCCCCGAGCAGCTTGTGCTGGGACGGGTCGTGGTAGTCGCTGCCCCCGATCGGGACGACGTCAGGCCGCCACAGGCTCGCCCACGACAGCGGCGCGCCCCAGCGCCGGTCCCACCAGGACGAGTGCCAGATCTCGGCGAAGCGCGGCCGGTCGGCCTCGGGCATCGGCTGGCGCCAGGCGCAGTCGCCGCTCAGCGGATGGTTGATCGAGATGACCCCGCCGTGCGCGGCGGCGTGCGCGGCCCAGTCGGCGGCGGGACGGCGGAAGTCGACCCACCCGGTGTCGCCGAACACGTTGGCGTGGCCCAGGTCGGTGGTGACCTCCTGGCCGGGGATCAGGATGACCCCCGCGTGGGCGGAGGCGGCGGGCAGCTCGATGTGGTGGCTGACGGTGTTGTGGTCGGTGACGGCCAGGAAGTCCAGCCCCCGGGACGCCGCCAGACAGGCCAGCTCGGGCACCGTGAGCGTCCCGTCGCTGTGCAGGGTGTGCGAGTGCAGGTCGCCGGCCAGCCATCGCATCCCCGGGGGCGCGGGCAGGTCGCGGGCGGGCGGGAGCTCGGGCGCGGGCGGCGGCGCCGGGAGCGTGGGCTCGGCGGGCGCCGCGCCCAGCGTCGTCGCGGTCACCTCGTAGGGCGTGCCGTCGGGCGGTATGCGGTGCAGCCCGAGCCAGACGTGCCACTCCCCGGGTTCGAGCTCGCCGGGCAGGTAGCCGGGCGTCGACCAGCGCGCGCTGATCGTGTACTCGTCCCGGGCCCCGCCCGACCAGCCCCGGAAGCCACCGGGGCCGCCGCAGCCCAGGTCGATCACACCGCCCTCGAAAGAGAGCCGCACGGTCAGCGCGGCCGTCCCGGCGGGCACTTCCACGGGCAGCTCGCGCAGGCGGCGCTCCACCCTGTCCTCCATCGTCCACCGGCCCCGGTGGACGGTCGTCGTCCCCAGTTCGATGCTCATCAGACCGTCACCGTCACATCTCCGCCGTTCACCAGCTCGCCGTCGCGGTACACAAGGGCCCGTCCAGGACGGGGCAAGATCCATCCTGACCGACCCGGACGCGGTTCCTCCCCCTCCCCCACGACGACATGCAGGAGAACGCCCTCGACCTCCAGCGTGACCAGCGAGGCGCTGCCGAGGTTCTCCACGACGGCGACACGCCCGGAGAACGCGCCGTCCAGCGGGGTCTCGGAGAAGTCGAGGTATTCCGGCCTGACCCCGTATACGACCTCCTGCCCGTCGGCGAGGACGCCGCGCGCTTCCTCCGGGACGGGCAGCACCGTCCCCGCGGCCACGAGGACGTCCCCGCGCACCTCCCCGGGGACCAGGTTCATCGGGGTCGAGCCGATGAACGACGCGACGAAGACGCTGGCCGGACGGCGGAACACCTCGGCCGGGGTGCCGATCTGCCGGATCCGCCCGTCCTGCATGACGGCCATCCGGTCGGCCATGGCGAGGGCCTCAGCCTGGTCGTGCGTGACGAAGACGGTCGTCACCCCCAGCTCTCGCTGGAGTTTCTTGAGAAACGTCCGGGCCTCCAGGCGCAGGCGGGCGTCCAGGTTCGACAAGGGCTCGTCCAGCAGGAACACCCGGGGACGCGCCGCCATGGCGCGCGCCAGCGCCACCCGTTGCTGCTGCCCGCCCGACAGCTCGGCCGGACGGCGGGCCAGCAGGCCGTCCAGGCCCAGCGCGGCCGCCACGCCCGCGGCGGCCTTGAGCCGCGCGGCGCGGTCGACCTTCTTGATGCGCAGCGGGTAGGCGATGTTGTCGGCCACCGTCATGTGCGGGAACAGCGCGTAGTCCTGGAAGACCATGCCGACGTCGCGGCGGCCCGGGGGGAGGCGCGACACGTCGTCCGGCCCGATCTGGATCGTTCCCTTCGACGCGTTCTCCAGCCCGGCCACCGTGCGCAGCAGCGTCGTCTTGCCGCACCCCGACGGGCCCAGCAGCGCGAAGAACTCGCCGTCGGCGATGGACAGGTCGAGGGCGTCCAGGGCCCGGACGCCGCCGGGGTAGTCCTTGGTGAGCCCGCGCAGGGTGATGGCCGCCATCAGCGCTTGATCCCTCCGTGGAAACGGAACCCGTACCTGCGGCTGACCAGCAGGTACATGGCCACGACCGGCAGCGAGTAGAGCAGCGAGAACGTCGAGATCAGGGCCAGGTCGGGCTGGCCGCCCTCGGTGTAGAACGTGTACATGATCACCGAGGCGGGGGCCTTGTCCGGATCGCGCAACAGCAGGAACGGCATCAGGAAGTCGCCCCACACCTGCGCCACCGTCCAGACCGTGACGGTCGCCAGCCCGGGCCTGATCACCGGCACGACCACGTGGCGCAGCGTCTGGAGCGGCGTGGCGCCGAAGACCCGGGCCGCCTCCTCGTACGACGTCGGTGTCGCGTCGGTGAAGTCCTTGAGGATGAAGATCGCCGTCGGCAGCAGGCCCCCGGTCAGCACCAGGATCACGCCCAGATGCGAGTCGATCAGCCGCAGGTTGAAGGCCAGCAGGAAGATCGGGACCATCGCGGCCGTCCCGGTGATGATCGACGAGAGCAGCAGCAGGACGTACAGGAGCACGTCGCGCCCGGGCACCCGCACCCGGCTCAGCGCGTACGCGGCCAGCGCCGCGCACGTCACGACCAGCGCGGCCGTCCCCACGGCCAGCAGCACCGAATTGCGCAACGACGCCATCGCGTAGGGGTTGTCCATCAGCACCCGGAAGTTCTCCAGCGTGAACTCCGGCAGCGACACCCCGATCTCCGGCTCGGCGTCGAAGGGCGCGAACGCCAGCCACAGCAGCGGAAGCGAGAAGAAGCCCAGCACGAGCGAGACGAACGTCGTCAGCCCGACCCGCCGCAAAAAGTCCCGCGGGCTCACCACGCCACCTCCGTGGCGCGGTGAGCCCGCGGAGTATGGGCGTCGCGCGAAGCACGGACGCCGCGCGAAGCGTGGACACCGCGTGGGGTGGGCGGGGTCATGGGGTGGGCTCTCGGTTGCGGAGGGCTCGGAGGTAGACCAGGGCGATCACCAGGTTGATGAGGATCATCACCAGGGAGATGGCGGCGCCGAAGCCGAGGCGGCCGTCTTCCAGGGCGGTCTTATAAACGTAGACGGACATGATCTCCGAGCGGCCGTCCGGGCCGCCCGCCGTGATCAGGAACGGGGTGAAGTCGTTGAACGTCCAGAGGCTGACCAGCAGGAGGCTGGTCAGCACGTGCCCGCGGATGCGCGGGAACACCGCGTCCCGCAGCGTCTGCCAGGTGGACGCACCGGCCAGCCGGGCCGTCTCCAGATGCGAGGGCGGGACGTTCCCCAGCGCGGCGCCGTACAGCATCATCGAGAACGCGGTGCCGCGCCAGATGTTGAACACCACGATGCAGAGCATCGGATGGTCGAGCAACCAGGCCGTCCCCGGGGTGCCCAGCAGGGCGTTCAGCGTGCCGCCGTCGCGATCGAGCAGCGCGATCCACAGGAACGCGATCACCGAGCCCGGCAGGATCCACGCCAGCAGGACCAGGCCCTCCACCAGCCGCCGGAGCGGGCCCGTCCGGTCGCGCATCACCCAGGCCACCGCGAACCCGAGCACGGTCTGCCCGATGATCGCCGACCCGAGGACGAACTGGAGCGTCAGCCACAGCGACCGGTGGAACTCCCCGTCGCCCAGCACCCCGGTGTAGTTCTCGGTGCCGACGAACTTCGGGTCGCTGGCCGCGACGCCGGTCAGGCGGTAGTCGGTGACGCCGAGGTACAGCGTCCACAGCGCCGGGAACACCAGGAAGACCGCGATCAGCACCAGGGCCGGCGCGACGAACGCGGCGGCCCGGCGCCGTCCGAGCCCGGCGGCGTCCCCCTCGTGGCCGGTCAGCTCAGCCGGTGGAGACGTTGCCGGCGCCACCGACGATCCCCTCCAGCTTCTTCCCGTATGCCCTGGCGGCCTCGTCCGGGCTCTTGCCGGACACCACGCTCGCGGTCGCCTCCTGCAACGCCGTGGACACCTGCGGATACACCGCCAGTCCCGGCCGGTACGAGGTGATCGGCAGGACGCGCTGCGCGACGAACGACAGGAACGGGTCGCCCTTGAGGATCTCGGCGTTGACGTCGGTCCTGGAGGTGATCTCCGGGGTGCCCGCCGTCCGCGCCTTCTGCATCTCGGCCGAGTTCATGAAGGTCAGCAGTTCGAGCGCCTGCTGCGGGTACTTGGTGTTGGGGTTGAGCACCGTGACGCTGCCGCCCGACATGCTCACGTGCGACTGCGCCCGGACGCCCTTGCCGGGCGACACCGCCGGGATCAGCGCGTACCCGACCGTCCGGTCGCGGTCTGGCATCTTCGCCACCCCGGTCTTGGGGTTGATGACGTCGCGCCAGAAGTAATCGCCCTCCGCCAGGATGCCGATCTTGCCCTTGGCGAACTCGCTGAACGACTTGTCGCGGCCCTGCGCCTCCTGCTGGAGCTTGGGGTCGCCCAGGCCCTCCTTGCCGTAGATCGTGGAGTAGAGGCCCAGGACCCGCTTGAGGGCGGCGCCGCCGCCCGTCCACTTGCCGCCGGAGTAGATCTCGGCGCCCGCGCCGGCCAGCAGCGGGAGGATGCCCTGCATGCTGGTCGCCTCGCCCATCGCGGTGCCCGCATTGAGCTGGATGGGCGTCACACCCGGGACCTTCTTCAGCGCGCGCCCGGCGGCCAGCAGGTCGTCCCAGCTCTTGGGCTGCCAGTCGGCGGGCAGCCCCGCCTGCGCGAACAGCTTGCGGTTGAAGAACAGCAGGCGCCCGTCGGTCGCGGGCGGGACGGCATAGCGCTTGCCCTCGAACGTCGCCAGCTGCTGGACGGCCTTGGGGATCTGCGCCCAGCCGTCCCAGGTGTCGGCCTTCGGCCCGGCCACGGTGGCGAGCGGCCTGATGTACCCGGCCTGGGCGAACTCGCCCACCCAGATGCCGTCGATGTCGAGGACGTCGGCTCCCGACCTCGCCTTGAAGTCCAGCGCGATCTTGGTCTTGTAGGGCTCGTCGTCCACGCCGTAGCCGCGGAAGGTCACCTTGGCCGTCACGCCCTTGGCCTTCTGCGCCGCGACGAACCTCGGGATCACGGTCCTGGTGATCCACTCGGCCTCGCCGGTGTTCTTGCCGCCCTGGATGGCGTTGCGGCTGATGACCAGGCTGAAGCTCTTGGCGTCCGAGCCGCGCTCGGGATCGTCGGAGGAGCCGCCGCCACCGCACCCGCCGAGGGCCGCGCCCGCCACCACGAGCGCGACCGCCGCACATGCCCTGGAGAAGTCCATGGTGACCTCCTAGATGCGTCACCACATAACGTGACCGATAAGATCGATTACGTAAAGACCCTCGGCGGGCAGAGATCCCTCAGGGGTCCAGCAGCTCCCGGCCCCGGGCCGCGAAGACCTCCATGGCCTTGGACGTGACCGGCCCCGGCGCCGTCGCGAGCGCCTTCCCGTCGACCGTCGCGATCGGCTGGACGTCGCGCGTCGTGGAGGTCAGGAACGCCTCGTCCGCCCGGTAGAGGTCCTCCAGCGGGAGGTCCTCCTCCTCGCCCCCGGCCCACTCCAGCACCAGCGCGCGGGTGACGCCCGCCAGGCAGCCGGACGACAGCGGCGGAGTGATCAACCGCCCGCCCTTGACCACGAAGATGTTGCTCCCGGTGCCCTCGCAGAGGTTCCCCGCGAGGTTGCCGAAGATCGCCTCGCCGCCGCCGCGCTCCTTGGCGTAGGCCAGGGCCAGCGCGTTGTCGGCGTAGGAGGTGGTCTTGAGGCCCGTCAGCGCACCGCGCTCGTTGCGCGGCCACGGCACCACCGTCACCGCCCCCGTCGCGGGGAACGGCTTCTGCTCGGCGGCGATGATCGTCGCCGTCGCTCCCTGGTTCCCCCGGTCCGACCCGAGCGGGCCGACGCCGCTGGTGTAGGTGATCCTGATCCGTGCCAGCGGCCACTTCGGCGCCGCCGCGAGCACCTCGAGCGTCCCGTGGGCGAGCGCGTCCTGGTCGGGCTCCGGCAGCCCGAGCCCCGCCGCCGAGCGGGCCAGCCGCCGCAGGTGCCGGGTGAGCGCGAACGGCTCGCCGTTGGTCGCCTTGACCGTCTCGAAAATGCCGTCGCCGACCAGCATGCCGTGGTCGAAGACCGACACCTTCGCGTTCTCAGGGTCCAGGAGCTCCCCGTTGACCCAAACCTTGCCCTGCCCCGCCGTCACCGGACGCCACCTCCAATAGCCGAGCCGCCTTCAGCTCGGTCTCACGCCATTCCCGGTGTGGGTCGGACCCCCAGGTGATCCCGGCGCCGGTGCCGAACCGCAACAGGCCGTCCTCGGCCCAGAAGGTCCGGATGCCGACCGCGAGCGCTCCTCGACGGGAGTCCGCGTCCACCCAGCCGATGGCCCCACAGTACGGGCCCCGGGGGACGGGTTCGAGCTCATTCAGCAAGGTCAAGGCGCTGGACTTCGGCGCACCCGTCACCGAGCCCGGCGGGAACGTCGCCGCGAGCAGGCCCGGCCACCCCTCCCCCGCCCGCAGCCGCGCCCGGACCGTCGACACCAGGTGCACCAGCCCCGGATGCCGCTCGACCAGGCACAATCCCGGCACCTCGACCGACCCGACCGCCGCGACACGCCCCAGATCGTTCCGGACGAGATCGACGATCATCACGTTCTCGGCCTCGTCCTTGGGGAGCAGCTCGTCCTCCGTGCGCGCCGTCCCCTTGATCGGCCGCGACTCCACCCGGTCACCGGACCGTGCCAAATACAACTCGGGCGAGGCACACGCGATCTCCATGCCCGGCACCCGCAGCGTCATCGCGTACGGCGCCGGGTTCCCCTTCACCAGCCGGGCCCCAAGACCCGCGATGTCACCACGCGACGGCGCCTCCAGGATCCGGCAGAGATTCGCCTGGTAGACGACCCCCTCACCGATCTCGGCCCGGATCCGCTCGACCCCCGCCACATACGCGGCCTCGTCCAGCGACGTCGTCCACTCCCCCGGCGGGACCCACGGCTCCACCGGGTGCGGCGCCCGCCGGACGTCCTCGAACCGGGCACAGGTCACCTTGCCCTCGTAGGTGACCACGACGGCCCACCAGCCCCGCGAATCCAGCGCCGCGGGGTCGCTGGTCACCTCGGCGAGACCGGTGGCCAGCACCCCGCCGACGTGCGCGAACGCTTCCCTCATGCCTCCAGTGTGGACCGCGGCACGCACCCGAACGAATCGGACAGCCCCCGGAGCCCCGCCTCGGTCACCACCAGCGCCCTGCGCGCCCGTCCCCGTTCAAGCCACCCCAGCGCCAGCATCCGCGCCAGCAGCGCCGCCCCGACCGCCCCGCTCAGATGCGGGCGCCGCTCCGTCCAGTCGAGGCACTGGCCCACGAGCCTCCGCCGCCCGCGCAGCTCACTCATCACGATCCCGAGCTCCTCGAGCCGCTCCTCGCCCTTCGCGGTGACCGCTGCGCCGTCGGCCTCGATGAGGCCCCCGTCCGCCATCGCCGCGAACAGCTCGACCCCGGCGCGTCCCGCCAGATGGTCGTAACAGCTCCGCGCCGCGCCCAGAAGCCGCGCCTCCCGCGACTGCCGCAGGCTCCGCACCTCCACCGGCGGGCTGATCCGTCCCAGCGCCTCGATCACCCCGGCCACCTCGGCGCTCCCCAGCCGGTAATACCGATGCCGCCCCTGCCGCACGACCGTCACCAGCCCGCCGTCCAGCAAGCGCGCCAAATGCGCGCTCGCCGTCGGCGCCCCCACCCCCGCCACCTTCGCCAGCTCCCCCGCCGCCAGCGGCCGCCCGTCCAGCAACGCCATCAGCATCGCCCCCCGCGCCCGGTCCGCCAGCAACGCCGCCACGGGCGCGATGTCGTGGTCATAACCCATGCTCAGAGCCTACGTCCGCGACACTTCGACGCCCGGCGAAGGAAACCGGTTTGGGCTTGGCGCGCGAACACGCTAATGTTTCCTTCGTCGCCGCAAGGGGCCAACGGCCCCGAGCAGCACAAGCGGAAGTGGCTCAGGGGTAGAGCATCACCTTGCCAAGGTGAGGGTCGCGGGTTCAAATCCCGTCTTCCGCTCTGAGGGGCCTTGCAGAGGCCTCCCTCTGGTGGAGTGGCCGAGAGGCGAGGCAACGGCCTGCAAAGCCGTGTACACGGGTTCAAATCCCGTCTCCACCTCAAAGCACGGGCGATTAGCTCAGTGGGAGAGCGCTACCTTGACACGGTAGAAGTCACTGGTTCAATCCCAGTATCGCCCACCACAGTTCACGCAGGTCAAGCCCCTGCCCCACACTCCGGGGCCGGGGCTTTCCCATCTCCATGGGAGAAATCCGGGAGATCATCCCCTCCCGAGCACTACCGCGCGTCTTCCACCCTCCCGGCTTCCGGTCACGCTAAGTGATACCTACTTGGAGATCAGCTGGCACGACCAGCAGCCGATGCCGTAGCTCGTCGTCATCCTGTTCTGGCCGACCGGTTCGGCCCGCACCTCGTCCCGGCACATCGTCACCGGCGTGTCCTTGCTCCACCGAGGCCGCACAGCAACACAGCCGGCCACGGCTACCGGCCTTCGCCGGCCTGAGTGAGGGCGCGCGCCCGCGTCGTGAGGGCCCCGCATGCGTCACCCTGTCCAGCGGTGGGTAGTTAGTCGATTACAGAGAGCGACTATTCGGGGGAATGTATGAGCACGTTGACGTTCGACCACACCGTGACCGGCTATGGGCTGCCGCACGCCCGTTGCCTGGCCGAGGCCTCGGACCTGGCTTACAAGGATCCCGACACCGTCCGCCAGCGCGCCGGCGAGTGGGGGTTTGACCGGGTGCAGGTGTTCAGCGTGCCGTTCGCACCGCCGTTTCCGCTGGCCGACACCCAGGCCTACGTCGCTGCCAGCGACCAGATGGTCATCGTGGCCTTCCGCGGCACCGAGGCGACCCAGATCCGTGACTGGCTCAGCGACGGCGGCGCCCTGCTGACCCCCTACACCGGCTCCAAGGGGCTGGTGCACCTGGGCTTTCACCAAGCCCTGGCCGAGGTGTGGCCCCAGCTGCACCAGAGCATCGACACCCTGCGCGATCGCGACCAGTCGCTGTGGTTCACCGGCCACAGCCTGGGCGGCGCCCTGGCCATGCTGGCCGCCGCCCGCCTGCACTTCGAGGAGCCCTCCCAACTGCCCGACGGGGTCTACACCTTCGGCCAGCCCCGCACCTGCGACCACCTACTGGCCGCCGCTTATGACAAGGCCCTGCAGGGACGGGTGTTCCGCTTCGTCAACAACCACGACATCGTGGCCCAACTGCCACCCGAACCCCTCTACGCCCACGTCGCCGCCGAACGCTACATCGACGCCGACGGCCACATCCACGACACCCGCCCCACCACCGGCGGCCCGCTCGGCAACGCCACCAAAACCTTCACCAACGGCCTCGGAGGCCTCGGCGGTGGTCTCGCCAGCGCCGCCGGCAACACTCCCGCACAGCTGACCGACCTGCTGACCTCCGGCACCCAAGGGGTCCGCGACCACGGCATCGGCAACTACATCGCCGCCCTCCAGGCCAACTGCCCCTGACCACCAGCATCGCGACCAACCGAGGACTACCTCGTGATGACCGAGCGCCGCGCGCCCACCTGCGGGCCACGCGCACCCGAGCCGCCTACAGTTGCCCGGTCACCAAACGAAGACGCCTGTCCTATCCACAGCTCACCGCGCAGCTGATCGAAATGGAGCGGTTGCGGCGCGTCCAGCGTGCGATCCAACAAGCCGAGACCACGATCGCAGGATGTCGCCTTCGGATCCGTAGGCCACCGGCCCCACTGATCGACACACCGTCATCGGCGGGGCCGGCCCCGCCCGACACCAACAACGTCAATGACGCGGAGGAACGGGATGACCTCATCTTCGAACTCGGAAGCTCCACCGCTTCGAGGAACTCTCCGGGGTTCAGGTGCCGCTGGCGGGCTGGGTGGCGGATGGGGCTGTGGTGATGGCGTTGGAGACGCGTTGGGCCCATTGCCAGGGCGCGGTGGTGTCGCCGGGTAGGGAGTTGTAGTACTCCCAGCCCATGACGCCGCCGAAGTCGGGGTGTTTGGTGGTCAGGGTTTGGAGGTTGGTGGTGAGTTGGTCGATGGGGACGTGGCCGGCGGGGCCGTTGTCGGGGTGGGTCAGGGTGCCGGCGACGAGTTTGTCGGGGGTGACGATGCCGGCTTCCAGGATGGCGTCGTACCAGCGGACGTCGGCCAGGTCGCCCCAGTTGTTGTAGAACTGGGCGTTGAACCAGGCGATCTGGTCGCCGAGGTCGGCGCACAGCGTCCGGTAGTCGAACTTGGCGATGCCTGGGCCGCCGCCCAGTTCGAAGGAGACCGGGGCCATGGTGATGACGAAGTCGTCGCCGAAGTCGGCGCGCAGCGCGGTGATCAGCTTCTGCATGGCGGGCAGCGCCATGGGCTCTTCCAGGTCCAGGTCGATGCCGTCCAGCCCGCGTTCGGTCAGGAAGTCGCGCAGTTTGGGGTAGTGCGTGTCGAAGTCCTGCTCCAGCAGGGCGTAGGAGCCGACGGCGGCGCCTCCGGTCATGCCCAGCACCAGCACGCGGTGGTCTTGCAGGGTGCGCAGGTCCCGCCACATCCAGTCCAGCTGCGGGTCGTCGGCCTTGGTGTCGTTGACGGTGACCGGGCCATCGGCGTGCAGGTGGTTGGCGGCCAGGATCAGGCAGGTCAGGCCGGTGCCGTACTCGATCAGCGGCAGCGGCGAGATCGGCTCGTCATCGTCGCCGAAGTGGCTTTGGTAGTACAGCACCACGCGGCGGGGCCGGGCGGCTCGCTGAGCCGCGGACTCGGTGGCGGGCTGGGCGGCGGGCTGGCTGGTGTGGCGTGTAGACATATCTTCGCTGCTAACTGTGCGTGGGTGGATTGTGGCTCGATGGCGATGGGCGCCCGTGTGTCTGCAGGTGAAGGGCGCGGTTCGGACGTGGGCGAACGCAGGGACCGGCGCTGGACGGGCGGGCCTCCGCGTTCGGGAGGAGGTGTCGGGCGGGTCAACTGTCGACGCAGACCGGTCCGGCGGCCACCACGGCGTCCCCGGACAGTTCGCCCTCGCCGCGCTGGAGGTACTGGTCCTGGCCGCCGCTGTGGGTGAGGTAGTAGGCGCAGACGGCCAGGCGGTGGTTGGCGAAGCGGAACTGATAGGAGCGGGGATGGATCGGCGGATCGAAATCCTCGTTCTGGCCGTCGAAGCGCTCACCGCGGTAGAGGATCTCGCCGCTCTGGCGGGGCCCACTGAACAGGCAGAAGTGGTCTTGCGGACAGGTGGCCGGGGCGGCGGCCACGGCCCCCGCCGAAGCAGGATCGGCGAGCAGGGCGGTGGTGAGGGCCGGGGCGACAGTGACCGCCAGCAACCCGACCGCCGCCAGGAACTTTGAGGGCAGAGCGAACATCGGTGAACCTTTCTGGTTGACCGACGGCGGGCCGCGCACCGGAACGCACCGGAACAAGGCGGGATGACCGCAGACCGGATGACGGTCGGGTGCGCGGCTACCGTCGGGTGCCTGGCAGGTTGCTGGTCAGGCGGGGTCGAGGGTGACGTTGAAGGCGGTGTTCTTACCGTTGCGCTGGACCACGACCGAGACCGGGTTGCCTGCGCGCTTGCCCGACAGGGCGGCGTCCATCTTGGACTTGGTGTCGGTGGGCTTGCCGTCGACCTTGGTGATGATGTCGTCGGGCATCAGGCCGGACTTGGCGGTCTGGCTGCCCTTCTCGACCGATACCACGCGGGGGCCGTGCCCCCAGTCGTTGTGGAACTTGGCGGCCAGTCGGCCCTGGCTGGACGGAGCCTTCATGGTGGTCATGGCGTTGCTTCCTTTCGGTTGCGGCGCCCGGCCGCCGGGGCCGGGCACGTAGCGGGGATCGCCTGCGCCGTGCGGTAGCGCGCGGCGCTTGATCGCGCGATGCGTGGTCGCACGGCGCGATGCGCGAGACCGGTGTTCGGTCGCCGCGCCGGTCGGCGGCGGCCCGCTCCCCTCAGCGAGCACCGCCGAACGGTCCTGACACCCCGGGTCGGGGCGGTCGGTTCAAAAGGGCTCGGTCAGGCGGGACGGTCGAGGTTGACCTTCAGGGTCTTCTTGTCGCCGTCGCGAATGACGGTGACGGGAACCTCGGTGCCGGGCTTCTTGCCTTTCAGCGCCGCGAGCAGATCCTTTTTGTACTTGACGGTGGTGCCGTCGGCTTCGACGATCATGTCGTCCTTCTTCAGCCCGGAGGCGGCGGTGCTGGAGCCGGGCTCCACCGACAGCACCTTCAGCCCGCGGCCGAAGGTCTGGTGGTACTTGGCGGCGATGCGGCCCTGGGTCTGGCGGCGGATGTCGACGGTGACCTTCTGGGCGCCCTGGGCGGCCGAGACACGGCCGTGGAAGCGGCCCTCGGGGGCGCCCTTGTCGGCCTTGAGGTCGATGTCGTAGCGCTGCCAGAAGGTGCCGCCGTACTGCTGGACGGTGGCCGAGCGGCCGTCGGGGGCGATGGTGACCGGGCACGCGTTGGGGACGCACCGGAAGTTCACATCGACGATCCTGGTGTGCTTGGGCGCGGTGATGGTGGCGGTGGTGCCGTCCCACCACTTGCCGTCGGGTGGGAAGGCCACCCGGCCCGCCGACCCTCCCGGCTCCAGCACCGGGATCTGGTACTGCTCGGCCAGATCCCGCCGCGCCACCGCGACGGTCCCGACGGCCGTCCCCGCCTGCGCGCCGATCCGCGGGGCCGTTCGCGCACCGGCCGACGCGGCGGTGGCGGCGTGGGTCATGGGCGCCAGCGCGGCGACGGCCAGCAGGGCGGCGCCGCCGCTCAGGCCGATGGCGCGGCCGATCCTGCGGTGCGGCCTGGACAGTGGTGTGGGCGCGGTGTTCTTGCCGGTGGAGGTCATACTCTCTCTCCAGATAATTAACTCTAAGTCACTATTGGTTGCAGATAGTAACTTCTGTGCGGAGGGCGTCCTCCCCGGGCCCAGATCGCCCCAAACCCACCAGTGAGGCAAACGCGCCCCCACCCTCGGCGAAAGCCCGCCACCAGCGACGGGGCGCCTCTACGCGAGCACCGACCAGGCCGTGCACCAAGACCCCGATAGGCCCCGCCTCCGGCCGGTTGCCGGAGCCTGCCGCCGAGACAAAACGAGACCCGGCGCGCGGCGGTGGACCACCGCGCAACCGTGATCACATGTTTTTCACATGGCGACAAAACACACGTCAGCCACTCCTTCTGCTGCTGACGTCCTCCCCCGACGGCACTCGGAATGAGGCCCAGGCGCCAAAACGCTGGTCCAGTGAAATCGACCCCGACCCGCAACTACTCGGCGACCTCAGACAACCGATGCGCCGTTCGAAATGCCGACGCGACCCGATCGCTCCCGGGAGCCGTCCCCATAAAGCATCAGGCTCGGGCCCGCCCGCCCGCCGGCGGGTCGGCGGCCCGCTGCGGGACCTACGACTTCTGCCTGTACGCCGGCCCCCACCAGACCGGCAAGATCCTTTTCCACGCCAAGGGCACCAAGAACCGGCCCGCCATGCCCAGCGGGAAGAAGCTCGACCCCACTATTCGACCCAAGTCCTACTACACCCCGCCGCTGCCTGAGGGACTCTCCTGCATCGCAGTGCTCTACACCAATGGGACGGGATCAGCGACGGCGACCAGACAATCCACTACGGCTACCAGGAGGACGGCCCCCAGGGGAAGAAGGGCCAGCTGAGAGGCCGCCCGGTCGCCGAGATCGACTACGACTGCGGCTGACCTCCACCCGGCACCACCATGGACGCGGAACGGACGCCGATTCGGGCCCCCACGCGACACAACCGACCCTTCGGCGCGATCACCTGCCGAAACGGGCTCGCGTGTACCCGGTGACGCCAGTCTTACCGACACCCTGAACGCGCTGGGGTCCCGCCCTGTCGACTCTCAAGTCAAGCGACAAGGACCGGCGGCCGGCTCCACACCCGCACCGCACCACGCTCTCGCCATCGGGGATGGAAACCCATCACCTCTTCCATGATCGGAGTTGTCCGTGCTGTTGTCTCACACGATGCCGCCAGTGACCGCCCTGGGACTGGCCGCCGCCATCTCGGTCACCGTCTGCGCGGCCACCCCGGCCGCCTCGGCCGCGGTGGGCCGCTCCGCCCTCGCGCGGTGCGGCGAGAACCCAAGCGACTGGTTCGACGCCACCGGGGAGACCATCTACACCGGTAAACCTTGGAAGCGGATCCGCAACCGGCCCATCCAGCGATATCAGGCCAAGCTGGAGATCACCAAAGGCGAGGGGACCTGGACCGTCGACAACGGGGCCCCCGCCGCGCTGGGCAAGCCCGCCTTCGACCCACACCTCAGCTGGAACCTGCCCGGCGGGGGCTGGATCCAGCTGAGCAACGCCAAATGCGAAGGTGGCGGCACCCGTGTGACCGAGTCCAGTTTCCTTGACAACAACGGCTTCTATACCGCCTACTTCCCCCGCCAGAAGTAGCCGGCAGCCACGGCCGCCTGCACCAGGGGGTGAGTTGCTGCAGCCATCAGTCACAGGAATGCGACAGCTCCAGCAGCACTCGCCGCTTGGCTTCCTCGGTGACGTGTTCGTCGATGTTGGCCATGCCCGGCGGTTTGTGTCCCAGGTGCGCTGCCGGGGCGGCATCGGGGAGGCCGTCGTCAGCCAGCCAGGTGGGATGCGAATCCGCGGTGCCTCATCAGATCGTCCATCCGCAGCGGGGCCCGTAAGGGCTGCGTGCGGTGTGGGTGGTGTGCCGGGCGCGGTGCGGTAGGGGGCGGTGCCGCAGTCGGTGTTCAGTACGGCGGTGGAGGACGACTGCCGCTGTGGTCCCGTTTCCGTTGAGGTTCATGTTTTGCTGTGGCTTACTTTGGCACTAGATCTTGGCGCCGCGTGTGGCTCGTCCGCTGGGGTTGGAACCGTCGGCCGGGTAGAGCGATCAGACCTGCGACGGCTGCGGCGTAGCACAGGCCGGCGACGACGGCGCAGGCCACCGCGAGGCCGGACAGGAACGAATCCTGCGCCGCGGCGAGCAGGCTCGGATCGCGGGTCGCCATCCCGAATGCGACCGGCACCGAGTCGGCGGCTTCGGCGGCCTTCCCCGTCGCGGCGAAGCCGGAGTCGAGCAGCCGAGACGCGAAAATCGACGAGAACACGGAGCCGACCACGGCGACGCCCAGCGTCGAGCCCAGCTCGCGGGTGGCATCGTTGACCGCCGAGCCGACGCCCGCCCGGGACGGCGGAAGCACGAGCATGATCGACTCCGTGGCGGGGGTTGAGATCAGCCCCAGGCCCAGGCCCATCAACGTCATCTGCGGGACGATCGTCGTCCAGTAGGGCGTGTCGATCTCGGCGCTGCCGGCGAGCCAAGCCATCGCGGTGCCGAACGAGACGAGCCCGGTGACCACCACGGCGCGCGTCCCCAGGCGGGGGGCGAGCAGCCCGCCGGCGATGGAGGCGACCGCGATCGACAACGCGACCGGCAGGATGCGGGCGCCGGTCGACAGGGGGCCGAACCCGCGGACCACCTGGAAGTACTGGGTGATCACGAAGATGAACCCCGCCAGCGAGAAGAAGGTGACCGTCACCGCGGCGGTGGCGGCGCTGAACCGTCGATCAGCGAACAGCCGGACGTCCAGCATCGGATGCTCGGCCGCGCGCTCCACCGCCACGAAGACGACCACCAGCCCGAGAGAGATCACGAACCCGATCACGGTGGCGCTGCTGCCCCAGCCTTGTTCAGGGGCCTCGATCACCGTGTGGACCAGCACGCCGAGCAGGGCGATCGAGGTGGCCAGGCCACGCAGGTCGAGCGCGGGAACGGAGGGATCGCGTGACTCAGGTACCAGCACGAACCCCAGAACCGCCGCCAGCAGCGCGAGCGGAACCAGTGCCCAGAACACGCTGCCCCAGTAGAAGTGCTCCAGCAGCAGCCCTCCGACGACAGGCCCGGACGCGACGCCGACCCCGACGACCGCGCCCCACCCGCCGAGTGCGGCTGCGCGCTGGCGGCGCTCGAGAAAGGTGTTGGTGATGATGGACAGCGTCGTGGGGAAGATCAGCGCGGCGAACGCCCCCATGGCGAAGCGTGCCGCGATCAGCTCGCCCGTGCTGTCGACCATGCCGCCCGCCGCGCTGGCCAGCGCGAACCCGAGCAGGCCGACGAGCAGGGCGGGCCGTCGTCCGTAGCGGTCCGAGAGGCTGCCCGCCGCCAGCACCAGCGCGGTGAACGCCAGGTTGTAGCCGTCGACGACCCACTGGAGTCCTCGGGTGCCCGCACCGAGCTCGGTCGCGATGCTCGGTAGCGCGACATTGACGATCGTGAGGTCGAGATTGATGGCCAGCACCGCGCCGTAGACCGAGACAAGGATTCCCGCCTTACGGACGCGTCCGGCCAGGTGCGCGTTGTGGGCCACTATGACTCCGCTGGGGTTTCGCGCACGGCGTCACCGCTGATCGGGGGTGTGTGCCAGTCGCGGATCGCCGACGCGAACCGGTCGGGCGCGTCGGATTGCACAAAGTGGCCCGCGCCCTCGACGATCACGGTGCGGTGGTCGGCGAAGAGCTGCTCCCATCGCCGTCGCTCCTTGCTGCGAAAAGCGATGTCGGCGTCGCCCCAGATGAGGAGCATCGGGTGCGAAGCGAGATCGGGGAGCCCGGCTTCGACCTCGGCGAGAAAGGCACGGCTCGCGGTGATGGACCGGGCGAAGACGGCCGTCGCCAGGCGCCTGTCGGCGGTGGCGAGCGCCTTTCGGTAGTGAACCATCTCGTCGGCGGTCGGCTTCCGCAGCCGGTGCCCGGCAGGGACCATCGCGTTGACGAACAGGTTGAACCGCCTGATCAGCACGCGCCCCAGCGGCCCGCCCATCATGTGGGAGAGGACGTGCACGTGGGGGGCGCCGGTGATGGGCCAGCCCCAGGTGTTGGCGAGCACCAGACCGTCGAAGGCGGCGGGGCGCTGTGCGACGGCGGCCAGGCCGATGGGGCCGCCCCAGTCATGGGCCACAAGGGTGACCCCGCTCAAGCCCAGGGCATCCACGAACGCGGCGACGACCTGGGTGTGCTCCTCAGGTAGGTAGCGGTAGCCCGGACGTGGTGACGACAACCCGAAGCCGGGATAGTCGAGTGCGACGCAACGGAACTCGCCTCTCAGAGCGTGGATCACGTCGCGATACACCAACGACCAGGTCGGGTTGCCGTGCAGGAACAGCAGCGTGGGCCCCGACCCCTCGTCCAAGTAGTGGACGGTGTTCCCGTCGATGGCGATGAAGTGGCTTTCGAACGGGAACAATTCGTCGTCGACCCAGGCAGGCCGTTCCTTGTCAGCGATGACTACACCTCCACTTCGGTGACCGAGCCTGATATCATCAAGCTACCTTGAAAAAGTCAAGTAGGTGAGAATGAGTCGGAGCTATGGCCAGTACTGCGGTCTCGCCCGGGCCCTGGACGTCGTGGGCGACCGGTGGAACCTGCTCATCGTCCGCCAGCTCCTCATGGGCCCCGCCCGCTACCGTGAGCTGCTCGACGGGCTCCCGGGCGTGGCGACCAACCTGCTCGCCGACCGGCTCCGCGATCTGGAGACCGCCGGAGTGGTCGAGCGGCGCCTGGCCGGTGAGGGCAACGCCATCGTGTACGCCCTCACCCCATGGGGTGCCGGGCTGCGGCAGCCGATCGAGGGCCTCATCCGCTGGTCCACGCCGCTCATGGTGCGCGGAGCCGAGGGCGATGTCTTCCACGCCGAATGGTTCGCCGTCGCTCTCCCCGCCCTGCTCGGCGACAGGGTCGCGGCAGATGGGGCGGCGACGGTAGGGCTCGTCGTCAACGACGTGATAGTGCAGGTGGGGACGAGCACCTCGGGCCTGGACGTCAGGCTGCATGACGGCCGCGATCTCGACGCCGTCGTGCGCGCGGACGTCTCGATCATTCTCGGGCTGGCGGCGGGAGTGCTGGCCCTCGACGAAGTCCTTGGGGTCGTCGACGTCGAAGGCGACGAGGCTGCCGTGCGAGCCGTCTTCGGCAGCTGACCCACCCTCGGCTGTCTCGGTGGCTGGCACGTCCACGGCTAGCGGCCGTCTCCCGCTTCTGGCTCTACAGCCAGCCTGGGCTGGGCAGCGAGATCGGCAGGCTCCGCACCCTCCCCACCCGTGGTAGGTGGGCGCGTGGGGAGGGCGTGTGGGCAGGTGGTGCACCTGGGGTCGAATGCGGGTGGTGCGTCCGCGATTGCGGGTGTCCTTTTCAATCGCGGGACGGCGTCTCGTTCGTCCAGCCCTCGCTGAGCGTGCAGGTGTAGTCGTAGCGGATGCCCGGCCGCATCCCGGTCTTGCCCGCCTTCTTGAGGATCATCTGGTCGCCGAGCACGTGGTTGGTGTTCGGGTCCAGGATGAGCTGGTACTCCACGGCTGACCCGTCGGCCCGGTCGACCCACGGCGCCGCCAGGGCGACGCCTTTACGGTCGCACGCGTCCTGGACCGTCCCGATCGAGCGGACGCCCGACAGCCCGGCCAACATCCGCAGCACCGCCGCCCGAGACTTCGGCGCCGCGAGCTGGTCGCCGATGTAGCGGGCCCCGATCATCAGCTCGTTGGCGCTGCCGTCCGCGAAACCGGCCTCCCGGCGGACCATCGCGACGAACGCGGCCGGGTCCGCACCGGTGGTGAGCCGGGATTCCACGCTCGGCGGCTCGGTGTTCGGGTTCAAGGTGAGGTAGCTGGGCCGGTGCGGCGCCACCGGCTTGTTGTCGCTGGTCAGGTCGAGACGGTGACCGTCGGCTTCGGCCAGCCAGCGCACCGGGGACCCGGCCTTGCGCCACGCCGCCATGTCCTCGGGCGTCCGCGGCCCCACCGGCTTGGCCTTTTCGGCGAAGTAGCCCCGGCCCGATGCCGTTCGGGGCTGCCAGGCGTCACTCTCCACCTCCGTGTAGATCACGTAGCCCCCGTCCTTGGGGACGACGCGCCACGCCTGTCCTCGGAGCGTGTGCTGCCGCCAGTAGCGGCCCGTTTTCAACGGCGTCTCGGCCTCCAGCTTCGTCGCGGCGGCCAGCAGGAACGTCCGCGCCTGAAGATGCTGCTCGGCCGCCTGCTCTTTGGACAGCACCGGGCCCGCCTCCCTCCCCCGACGGACGCGGCCACGACCACGGCGGCGGTGGCCGCGGCGACCAAGCCCAGCCCGAGCCCGAACCACGGCCGCTTGCGCGGCTTTGGCCGCATCAGCTCGTCCAGGCGGCGCCGCCCGGTATCGGTCTCCTGGGCGGACGGGCCTCCCTCGTCGAACGTCTCCGCGACCATCGTCAGCTCATCCATGGGACTCCTCCTCGGTGTGATCGACCCGGCCCAGCGCCTCCCGCAGCTTCCTTCGAGCCCGGCTCATCCGCGATCCGACCGTCCCGCCGGGGATCTCCAGCGCCGCCGCGACCTCCTCGTAGCCCAGGCCGCCGACCGCGACGAGCAGCAGCACGTCCCGATCGCCTTCGGTCAGCGCGGCCACGGCCGCCGCCAGCCGAGGACGCATGCCCTCGGCGGTGAGTCGTTCCACGACCCGCTCCTCGTGCCCGGCGGCCGCGGCCCCCGTGCCGAGCCGCGCGATCGCCGCCATGCGGCGGTTCTCGGTGCGCCGGTGCTGGCCGACCAGGTTGGTGGCGATGCCGTACAGCCAGGGCCGCAGGGCACCGCGCTCCGGGTCGAACCGGTCCCGGCTGCGGTACGCGGCCAGGAACGTCTCAGCGGCGATATCGGCGGCGTCGTCACGGCCGAGCCGCGCCGCCACATACCGGTAGATCTGGGGGAAGTACTCGTCGTAGATCTCGGCGAATCGGTCAGGCTCATACCAAGACCCTTTCGGCACGCAGACGGCGCGCGTCGAGGGTGTCATCGGTGGCTCCCTGTCATATCCGGCCTTCCAGGACGCGTATCGGCGGTCACCCCTTGTTAGCCGGAACCCGAGATCTTCTTCACGCACAGACCAGCAAACCTGCCTCGCCGCCCAACCACCGGCGCACTTCCGTCCAGCCGCCAACCTGTGGATGAGTTCGAGGTCTGGTGTGGCTCGTCGGGTCGTCTCCCAGTGCTGCAGGCGGAAGGCGCGGGCGCGATCAGCTCGTTGCCAGCCCTGCCGGTGAGCTTCGGCGGTCGGCCGGGCTGGTGACCGGGGTGATGGTGACGAACGCGCGCCGATCGCGCCGCGCGAACGAGCGCGACGAGGTGGGTGCGTGACCAGCCGCCAGAGGGTCTGGGCGGATTCGATGAGTTTGAAGACCATGGCCAGGGCGGGCGGTGCGTGAGCCGCGTCCTTTGGCGACCTTGGTGTGGTGCCGGACGGTGGCGAAGGTCGACTCGATGGGATTGGTGGTGTTCAGCGCGCCCCTCCGCCGCGCGCGGGAGGCCGTCAGTCGTCCCGTCCGGCGAGGGGGCGGTGGTAGGGCGACGCTCGGCACGACATCGAACTTCTGGATCATGTCGAGATCGACCAGTCGGCGCCGTCGTTCCAGGTAGAGCGACGGAGCGGCCGTCGCGCGAGACGAGAGCTGACCGCCATGAAGTACGTGATCCTGATCCACTCCAATCCGCAGCCGTGGGGGCACCCCACCAGCGACTACCTTGCCGCCTACAAGGAGCTGCCCGACGACGTGCGCAAGCGGACGGACACCGAGTTCGAGCAGGTGATGTCCGAACTGCAGGCCAACGGCGAACTGGTCGGCGGAGAGGCGCTCGGTGATCCCGCGGCCGCACGACTGTACCGGTGGCAGGACGGCTCCCCGCTGGCGAGCGACGGCCCGTACTCCGCAGCCGAGGAGCACCTGGCCGGGTTCTTCCTCATCGATGTCCAGAGCCGGGCCCGCGCAGAAGAGGTCGCCGCGAAGTTCGCCGGCCCCGGCGAGACAGTGGAACTGCGGCCGACGATGTGGCCGGACGGCGACGACCAATAGCGATCGCATGGTGCAGTGGAGACTCGCGGACGTGTGGCGTCGGGAGGCGCCGCACGTCCTCGCCGCGCCTTTGCGCAGGTACGGCGACGGCGCGGGGCAACCTGAGGTTGCCCTGCCCGCTAGGTCCAGCGGGTGAGGTGGGTCAAGATCAGCTGGGTGGTGATCGCGATAGCGGCGCCCACCTACATCGACGGGCTGGGGCTGTCAGCGAACTGGTCGGTGCGGTCTGGGCGTTCGCGGGCCATCGCTCCCTGGAGCGGAATTGCGGCGCTCGTTTCACCGGGCCGCCCACCAGCCGTCCTGCACCCCGATGCACGACATCAGCAGCGCGACGAGCCCCGAAGCGGCCTGGCGCGATTACTCAGTGCCCCGGGTACGGCCTTCTCAGGTTCCGCAGGGGGCGCCGAGGGGGGTCACATCGAGTGTCGTCCGGTCGAACCGGTAGCGGCGGACGCACTTGTCCTCGGCGACTTCGAACTCACGCGGCCCGACGAAGTACACCCGGTTGGGCGGGGTCCCCTTCAACGGCTCCCACGCCAGCTTCTGCCGCGCGAACAGCCCGGACCCCGTCCGCAACCTCACCCGCCACTCGGTGTGGGCGCTATTCGAGAACCGCCCCCTCTCCACGATCAGCTTGTACCGCCCGTCGCCTGACTCGGCCTTGGCCACGGCCCCGTGCACCGTGGGCTTGAGCGCAGCGTGCACAGCACTCAACCCCGCTCCTGCCAAGAGCGCGCCCACCACGCCGACACAGACCACAACGCTCCGCACGACGACACGCTCGATCAACGCTCCAACGGCCAGGGTCCCCAACACCCCCGCCACGGCGATCACGCCGCCCAACATCCACCAGCGGTTCGCCAGGTGGAGCGGATCAACGACAAGCCCGATCGCGGCCACAACCGCGACCAGCGTGAACATTGCGAACGTCAGCGCAACCTTGCGCCTCATAACCCCTCCTTTGGCAGGACGCGAAGCAATCCGCTCGCGACGCATTCAGCTGTGGCCCGGACATCGCCTTGCCCGGCCCGATAGGTGATGGTGATGACCATCCGTCCGTCCCGCACCGTGACGTATTGGACGAGGGTGTCCATGGCTGCGAGTTGGCCATGGACACCCTCGTCTCATTTCTGCGGGTGATCAGGTGTTCAGTTGCGGATGGGGAAGACGTGCATTCCGGGTTGGTTGCTGTTGGTGGAGGTCTTTGCCAGTGCGGTGGGTGAGGTGTCCAGGAATGTGCCGGGGCGGCGTGATCCGTTGACTTCGTGGAAGGTGCCGGGGTTGCCGGTGCCGTTGGAGTAGCCGGCTCCGGCGGAGGTGCCGCCCAGGCCGCCGTTGCCGCTGCTGGCGTCGCCGGTCTCCCACTTGAGTGTCTTGTAGTGGTAGACGATGTCGAAGGCGCCGGGTGCGACGTCGGCGCGGTCGACGATGTACAGCTGGTAGGTGTTGAGTTTGTCGGTGTTCTGGTTGTAGTAGCCGACCTTGTCGTAGTCGACGCAGAAGGCGCGGCGTCCCTGGACGGTGCCGTTGCCGTAGCGGACCTGGCCCGATCCTGGTTTGCGGGTGTCGGTGTCGGCCCACAGCGCCGCGATGATCGGCGAACGCACCCCCTCGAACGGTTTGGGGGTGTAGTCCGAGAACGCGTCGTCGAAGGTGACGTTGCCGTTGTTGTTGACCCACAGCGAGGTGAACTGGCGTCCCTTGAAGTTGATCGGGAAGGCCAGGTTGACCTTGGGCGACAGCTCATCGTCGCTGGGCGCGACCTTGTCGCCCTGGCAGACCGCCTGGGCTTGCTGGGTGTCGGCGCGCAGGGTGTAGGCGCCGGTGAAGCCGCCGGTGTCGTGGACGCGTAGCTGGTAGCGGCCGCTCTCACGCAGACCGGTGGCCTCCAGGGTGCCGCAGCCAGCGCCGCGGGTCCGGTCGATCGCCCGCCCCGACGGGGCGACCAGGGTGATAGAGAACGTGCCCGATCCGGTGCACGGTCCGGGGGTGGTGACCTTGAGGTTCTGCCCCGCGGTGAGGTTGAACTGGAACACATCGGTGACGTACGCCTTGTCCAGCCTGCCCTGGACGTTCTGATTCAAGGGCAGGGTGGCGGTGGTCTCCACCCGTCCGGTCAGGGCCGCGAGATCGACCGAGGAGCGCAGCCGGTCGGCCACCACCGCGGCGTTGCCGGCGAAAGTGCGGTCGCCGGTGAGCGCCACGTCCAGGATGCACTGCTGCAACGCCGCGCCCGGCGCCACGCCCATCTCCCGGCAGACCCGCTCAGCGTCGGCGCGAGCCGCCGGGGATAGGTCGGCCACCGAGGCCACCTTGGGCGGACGCACCGGTAGGGCGCCGCCCGGCGGGATCTTGGTGCGGAACAGTGAGGCCTTTCCGGTGGCCTGCCAGCTGGCCCCGAACGAGCCGTACAGCTGCTGGAGGTTGAGGGGGTCGGTGACCCGGGTGCCGTTACGGGCGGTCAGGTCGTTGGAAGGGTTGCGGTCGGCGTTGCCCAGCAGCCCGCGGACCTTGCCGAAGCGACTGGGCGCCAGGGTGATGAAGGCGTTGTCGGCGATCCACCGTCCAGCGGCCAGCTCGGTGCCGTCGGCCCACCGCACCACCGCACCACGCACATAGCCGTAGGTCAGCACGGCCCCGCCGGGCAGCTTCTGGCTCATCCCCGGCTTGAGCGCGATCCGCTTGCCGTCCAGTGTCGCCACTTGAGGAGCCATCGGCTCGGAGGTGGTGTCGTCACCGAACGCGATCACCGACTTGCCGACCTTGGCCGCGACACCCCGGTTGATCGACATGGTCGAGGACCGTCCTGGCAGGCGCACATACCGGCCTTGGACGGCGAAGTCACCGGCGGCCGATTGGGCCAGCACATAATCACCGGCGCCCTGGAAATCGACCGCACCACCGTCGAAGGTGATGAAATGCGGGTCACCATAGGACCCACCGGTCCCCGGCTTGGACGGACCGGTATCAGGCCGGGGAGTGCCATCCGGCCTGGGAGCACCACCGGTATTACCGCCCGGAGGCCGCTCACACTTGTCGGCAGCGGCTTGAAGCCTGTTTGGAGGACACGGCTCACATACATCCCCCACCCCGTTGTTATTAGCGTCTAGCTGATTGGGGTTGTAGATTATCTTGCAGTTATCCAGCTTGAACGACGCGTCCCGCCACGGCTGCTCGTCCGGGATGCCGTCCTTGTCGACATCGTTCATGTACGCTTCGGTCACGTCTTTGGTGACCACCTCACGATTATCTGTTTTGAGCTTGTACATGATGGGCTTTGCCCACGTGCCACCCCTGGGAAGAGGCGTCTTCTCCAGCCGACTCAGCGGAACCGTAAAGCTCCTGACGAAGTTATCCCCCATGTCGCCGGGACAGAAATCGACACTGTCTTCCAGGGCCAACTTCAGGGCGGCCTTCATATCGACCCGCGTCAATACACCCTTCGCATCGGCGTGAGGAACGAACTTGATATCACCCACGATGTCTCGCCGGTCGAGGAAGGTGCCATGGCTGGGCAGCTGAGTTTCGCCGATCCCACCGGCGATATTGACGGGAAGAGCGTAGGAATCGTCACCGTACTCGATGAGCATCTTGTGTCCGACTGGCGTGCCATCGGCGTTGGTGAATTCGGAAAGCTTCTTCGTCGTTGGCCTCTCGGGGGATGAGAGTTCTGGCTTCTGGCCGTACTGGATCACTAGACGCGACGCAAAGTATAGGGAGGACTCACGCGCTTGGACTGTTCTTGGGTGTTTGTCGAAACTTTCGAGCGCCGTGGGGTTCGTGATATCTTCCCGTTCAGGTGACGGCATTCCACCTGTGAGGTATTTACTCCACAGGTCGTATGCGGTTTCGCCGACCCTGATCCGCAGGCCAGGCAGCATGATGTCATGCAAATATTGGCGGGCCCTGGCAGCATCGTTGTAGGTAGCGAATGGCTTGCAGAAACTGGACGGGCCACCCCACATGTTGCTCGGGTCCGGTGGTATTTCGACGCGGATCTCCATGCCGCGCAGCTGGGTCAGCTGGAACTGCACCTGCTTGCCCACCACGCGGGTCTTCAACGGGAAGGTCGTCAGGGTGTCGGGGTCGACGCCCACAAAGCGTGTATGCGCGGGGACGAGCCCGATGAGACCCGGGTCGACGGTCACGGTGATCGGACGCGCGAAACGCAACCCGTTCGGAGACGCATCGACCACGGGCAGGCCGAACTCGTCCTTCGCACCGGTCATCAGCAGCCGCGTCAGGTTCACGTTGGTCGGCTTGGCGACGGCACCCGCTGGAACCTGCACCTTCCAGCCGTGCCCGGAGTACGTCCCGCCCTTCGGGCTGACACTCACCGGTCTGGCCAGCGTCTGCAGCAGGATGCGGCCGGTCTTGCCCTGGCCGCGCTTGACCTGGGTGGCCTGGGCCCCGCTGAGCCGTCCCGCCGAGTACGCGGAAACAGCGACGCCACCCTCGGGGAGACCGGTCAACGTGAAGCGGCCGTCGCGGTCGGCCTTGGCGGTACGCCACCCGTACCGCACGGTGGCGCCGGCGATCGCCTTGCGCGTGGAGATGTCGAAGACCTCGCCGGACACCCGGCCCTTGGGGTACTTCAACTTCTGCTGTACCGCGATCTTCTTGGAGATGACGCGGCGACCCTGGTAGGCGGACACCTTGAGCTTGTTGTTCGCGTTCGGGCGCAACAACACCTCGACGGAGTACCGGCCCTTCTGGTCGCTGGACACGGTAACCGGCAGCACGCCACCCTCGACCCGGACCCGGCCCTTCGCATACGTCACCCCGCGAAGTACCGCGCTACCACGATCGGTCAGGCGAGGCGCGACCACAGTGAGACCCCCCGTGCCAACCTGGGCCTGGACGGACTCCTGAGGCTTGCCCGGCTGCGCAGCAGCCGAAGCCTTGACCGGCTGGGCAGCGGCCGGGACGGCGACATTCGCCGACAGACCGACCGCCATCGCAACCGCCGCGGCGATGAGTGGAGAGCGAATGGACGCCCGTCTCCTTGAATTCGATCCCTGCATCACGCAGGACCCCCTTTGGCGCCATTGTTGACACGCACGTCGAATCGAGCCGCGGTGCTCACCTGAACGAGGCGCCACGCAGAGAGCCACCCTCACCGACCGCCCCAAAACAAACAAGCAGTGGTCCACTCAGCGAACCGGACATGCGACCAGCAATCGCCCAGGATTCGACAGGCGCGGCTCTGACCTGCGCTTCCTTGGTTCTGCTGACTGATGTTGATCTCCGCCGCCACGGTTCGTGAAGCTTCATGACGCTGAGCCGGGCGGCGCACGCTCCCGTTCGGTTGTGTCCGTGGGCTATCGACTCTGGATGTGACGCAGGCCATCCTTGTCTGATCGCGCGGGTAAGCGATTAATGACCTCCATCCCCAGGTGCCCGATGACGTGCCCCGGGCGGACGACCTCGAAGGTGACGCCATGAGTTCAGGTCTTGCCACCGTTGTCCTGCCGGCCGCGCTCGCGGTCATCATGTTCGGGCTGGGCCTCGGGCTGGCCGTCGCCGACTTCCGCCGGGTGAGCGCGTACCCGAAGGCGATGATCGCGGCGCTGGCCTGCCAGATGCTGGTGCTTCCCGTCGTCTGCTACGGCCTGGTCAGGGCGTTCGACCTGTCGCCCGCGCTGGCCGTCGGCATGATGCTGCTGGCCGCCTCGCCCGGCGGCACCACCGCCAACCTGTTCAGTCACCTGTTCGGCGGGGACGTCGCGCTCAACGTCACGCTCACGGCGATCAACTCGGTCCTCGCCGTGGTCACGCTCCCGCTGATCACCAATCTGGCACTGGACCACTTCATGAGCGGCGACGACGAGATCGGCCTCCAGTTCGGCAAGACCGCGCAGGTCTTCGCGATCGTGCTGGTGCCGGTGGCGATCGGAATGCTCGTCAAGGCCCGGGCGGCGGCGTTCGCCGACCGGATGCACAAGCCGGTGAAGATCACCTCGGCGCTCATCCTGGCACTGGTGATCGTCGGCGCGATCGCCAAGGAGGCCGAGAACCTGGCCGGGTACGTGGAGAAGGTCGGCCTGGCCGCGCTTCTGTTCAGCGTCATCAGCCTCACTGCCGGTTACTGGGTGCCCCGGCTGGTGAAGGTGGACCGGCGACAGGCCATCGCGTCATGCATGGAGATCGGCATTCACAACACGACCCTCGCCCTGGCCATCGCGCTCAGCCCGTCCCTGCTCGACAACACCGAGATGGCGATACCCGGGGCCGTCTACGGGGTCCTGATGTTCTTCACCGCCACGGCGGCGGGCTTCGTCCTGCGACGCGGCGAGGGCGCGTCCGCGAGGATTGAGAGCGTTCCCGCCCAGGAGGCCCAACGGTAGGCGACCCGGTGTCAGGTCGGCTTGCCGCAGACCTGTTCGCCTCCGCCAGGGCCAGGACGGCGGTCTTCGCGCGGTAGAGGAACGTCCCGGTGACCCGCTGGCCGGAGGCGGGTTGGCGCGCGGTGAGAAAGCCGTTGCCTCGGCCGGGCCATCGCAGTTGCGATCTTTTCGGGACGCGGTGGTCTCCCCTGCGACGGTCAGGCCGATGACGCGTGCCACGGGCTGGTCATGCGTGGCACCGGGTAGCGCGGGTGAGCCCCATACGAGTCGATTCGCCAATTGGTGGTGGCTGTTCAGGCGGAGAACAGCGGGCGTCCATTCCTGACCGATGAGACTCGACGCATGGGACGTTTCGAGGCGGCTCGCCGGTGGACTTTCGAATCCCTGCGCATGGCAGAATCCTGGGCCGCTGTCACGGCTTGCTCGACGCTGTTGAACACCGTGAGTTCGTCATCGAGGCGGTCTATGCGAAAGAAGTGGGCAACCTGGGTACGCAGGCGCGCGACGCTCATGGTCCCGCCATTGGCGCGGATCGCCGCCGCGGCATCGACCAGGACGCTTGCGGCGGCGCTGTCCATGAAAGTCACGCCTAGCAGGTCGACGACCACGTGCGTTCGCCGCCCGGAGAGGGGTGTCAGATAGTGGGCGAGTTCGTCCGCGGACCCCACGTCCGCCGCACCATCTGCCTTGAGCACGACCACGGCTCCGCTTTGCCACTCCGACAATTCGAGTCCACTCATGTTGAGATGATTCCCGCGTCAGGGTTCCCAAACGGGGCATTGTCGCTCACCTATCGGCGTGACCGCGCGGTGCCCGGGATTCCACGGCGGCTTCGCCGAGGGCCACGGCTGTCGCCCAGTCGCGGGACAGTGTGCGCAGCAGGCCCGCCGTGCGGTACATGATCGGCCTGATTGGAGTCACGGCTGGGGCGTGCATGGCGGGGAGAGGCGGTGGGTCATCGAGACGCCGTTCAACCTCTGCGGCCATGCCGGTTGGGTCATCTCCGCTCAGCAGCCCTACACCGTTCGTTACGGTGCCCGGCGTGAAGGCTCTGATCGCCGCGGCGACCACCGTCGTCTGTGCCATGACCGCGTGCGGCGGCGCCGACCCGGTCTCGCGCTCCCCCGGCAAAGAGGTAACCGGTGCGCCGAACAGTTTTGAGCAGGTCGCCGAGTTGGACCTGGGTGGCGCCCACGCCCTGAAAGTCGCCATGGCGTTGGGCGACGAGCACGCCTTCTTCCACAACGATGACGAGGAGTCGACCGGCGGCGGATCCGCGATCACCGCCTACCGGCTCTCCGACGGAAAGATCACTTGGAGGACGCCCACGTCGACCCGGGCCGGCTGGCAGGCGGGCACAGAGCCCGGCGACACCACGCTACGGGTCGTGGGCCGCTCATTGGTCGTCCTCTTTCCCACTTCCTCCGCGGGCGAGGGCACTTCGGCCGGCCGGCATTCCTACAAGGTGGTCGCCTACGACACCGCGACGGGACGGCAGTTGTGGGCCACCGAGTTCGCCAAGGGCAACGGCCCTCACGACCTCGAAAGCCCCGGCCTGCCCGGCGCGGACGACCGGCATGTTCTGGCTACGGGCCATGCGCGTGACTCAACGTTCCTCACGGTGCTCATCAATGCGCGTACCGGCGCGATCATCTGGGAGGACCGCGGTCTGGAGGCGTTCGATCTGGAACCGGGTGTGGTCGTCGGGCTCAGATCCGGCCGTGTGGTCGGCAAAGCCGCCACCGCCGAGGGCCGTCAGCTGTGGGAACGAGATCTGGGCGGCGACGTGGATTCGCTGTCCGACCCTGGACCCGGCATGGTGAACGTCGCGCCTGGTATGCGCCGTAAGCCCGCGGAAATGACCACCGGCCCGGTCAGTGTGTTGCTGGATCCCGCCACCGGCCGTACCAAGGCCGAGCCCCGCCTGCTGCTCGGCTGCGTCCCGGCGGGCCGGGGCGCCGCCGTGTGCGAGGGTGAACCTCGCGAGTCGACCGCCCCTGGTCCCGAGGAAACCGAGAACGACGCCGATCCCGGGCCCGTCTTGGGTCTGGACCTGGCCAGCGGTCGGCGGCTGTGGCAGCTGCCCGATCCCGGCGCGAATCGCGACGCTCCTTCCGTCGCGTCCGCGTGGCGCGGCGTCATCTACGGTGCCGCGCCCGATCCGGTCGCCGTCGACGCTCGCACCGGCAAGGATCTGAACACGCGCGTCGGCGCCGCCCCGGACATGGTGAACGACCGGTACGGCTTGCTGTTCGACGAGCGGATGTCGCAGTGGGTACGGGTGTACCGCGCCATCCGCTGATCCGGCTCCCACGAACCGTGCCCGCAGGAAATCGGCGCGGGTAGCCCCGATCGACCTTCTGGAGCGGGCGCGTTCACGCCGCCGTGAGCCAGGTGACCGCTGCGCCACCGGCCGCGGAGCCCTTTGTTCCTCCGGCAATTCTTGAGCGATTCGCTTTTTGTGCGAATGTTTTTGTTGCTGCAATTTTGGGTGGGTCCTCATTCGGCGGTCCGCTGAGTGGACCGGGGGTGGAGGTTCTGGATATTCGGGTTCTAGCGTGGACGGCTGGTGACGCGAACTGGGGGGAGGGCGGCTGTGCTGGGGGGTGAGGGGGTTGTGGCGCGTCCCAGGGTTCGCGAGTTCCTGCCGCTTGTCCAGGTCGTTTCTTTTGCCGAGTGGGTCGGGACGGGACTGTTCCTGACCGTGTCGACGATCTATTTCGTGAAGGTTGTGGGGCTCAGTAGCGGGGCGATTGGGGCGGGGCTCAGCATCGCGGGGGTCGCGGCCATGGGGGCGGCTCTTTTCGTCGGGCGGCTGGCCGACCGGTATGGGCCTCGGAGGGTGTTCGTCGGGGTCAATCTGATGCGGGCCATCGCGACGCTCGGTTATCTGTGGGTGGGCGCGTGGTGGAGCTTTCTTGCCGTCGCGGTGGTCGTGGTGGCCGCCGAGCAGGTTTCGGCGCCGTTGGTTCAGGCGTATGTGCGGGTGCGGGTTTCGGAGGACCTGCGGGGGCGGGTGATGGCCATGCAGCGCACCACGCTCAATGTCGGCTCCGCGCTTGGTGGCCTGGTCGGGGCGCTGGCGTTGGGGTCGGCGGACCGGACGTCCTGTCGGCGGCTGCTGGTGGGGGTCGCCGTGATCTACCTGGTGACGGCGCTTCTGCCGCTTGTGTCGAAGGAGAACGTCGGTGCTGGGAGGGGGCGGGGCGGGCTCGGTTCGATATTGAGCGATGTCAGGTTGCTCGGTCTTACCTCGTACAACGCTCTGTTGTCGTTGTGGAGCGCATTGATTTATGTCGCTCTGCCGTTGTGGCTGGTGACGCGGACGGATGTGCCCGAGCGGGCTTTGGCCGGGCTCTTTATGGTCAATACAGTGATCTGTATTTGTTTGCAGTATTTCCTGAATCGTTGTTTTGGTTCGCTTCGGCGTGCGTGGTTTTGTTACGCGGTTGTTTGCGTGATCATCGCTGGGGCGTGTCTGATGTTGGCGGTCGCGCCGTTCTTCGCGGAGCGGGGCGCTCTGGTGGCGCTGACGATTGCCATCGTGTTGTTGACGTTCGCTGAGCTGCTCCAAGTGGGAGCCGCATGGACGCTGTCGTTTTCCCTGGCTCCTGAGGATGCCCCCGGGAGCTATCTCATGGTGTTCGGTGTGGGCCGGACGCTGGCCAATCGGGTCGTCGGGCCGGTGTTGATGACCGGTGTCGTGTTCGCGCTCGGCACGGCCGGGTGGATCGGCTTGTCCGTCGTCTTCGTGCTCGGCGCGATCGTTCCTTTCGCTGTCCTTCGGAGGTTGAGGCCGATGTCCGACGTCTCTTTCGTTTCGCTCTTCGCCAAGCAGGTGGCCGAGCGGCCGGATGGTCCGGCGCTGATTCACGGTGACCGAGTGATCACCTATCGGGAGCTGGACCTGTGGAGCGGACGGCTCGCAGCTCGGCTCGCCGGTTGTGGGGTGGAGGCCGGTGACCTTGTGGCCCTAGCGGCCCATCGGGGGAGTCCGGCGGCGACCGCGGGGGTGCTGGCCGTGCTGAAGGCGGGGGCCGGTTATGTCGGCCTCGATCCCGCCATTCCGGACCATCGACAGGAGCTGATCCTGCGGGAGACGGGGCCGGGCTGTCTGCTGGCTGAGCCGGGGCTCGATCGGTTCCCCGATTTGGTCGTGCCGCGGGTGGTGCTGGGGCCTCTTGCGGAGGGGCCTGTGCTGAGCGAGTTCCCGGCGTTCGAGGCGTCCAGGGTCTTTCACGTTGTCTACACCTCGGGGACGACCGGCGACCCCAAGGGGGTTCGAGTCAGTTATGCGGCGGTCTTGAATCGGCTGGCCTGGACGTG
This sequence comes from Spirillospora sp. CA-294931, assembly GCF_050946795.1. Lineage (GTDB taxonomy): Bacteria > Actinomycetota > Actinomycetes > Streptosporangiales > Streptosporangiaceae > Spirillospora. Next base: position 4,078,046 of record NZ_CP192006.1, on the reverse strand, counting down.
GAGTGACTATCCGTTTCCCCCGGGGGCGGTGGTGGCTTCGCACAAGTCCATCGCGCTGGTCGCCACCACCTGGGAGATGCTCGGCGGGCTGCTTCAGGGCGTCCCCTCGGTTGTTCTGGGCCGGGACGAGGTGATGGACCCGGTGCAGTTCGTCGATGCCATCGAGCGGTGGAAGCTCACCCATCTCTTTCTTACTCCGCCGCTCATCGCGGGCCTCCTCGACGAGGTGGAGCGGCGTGGCCCGGCCCATGCGCCGGTCTTCGTCACCAGCGGCGCGGACGCGCTGCCGGTGGAGACCGCGTTGCGGTTCCGGCGCGTCTTCCCCGCGGCCACGCTCCTGAACCTGTACGGCATGAGCGAGACCTCGTCGGTCGTCGCGTCCTACGACGTCGCCGCGTTGGGTTCGGACGCGGAGCGGGTTCCCGTCGGGGTGCCGGTGGCGGGCGCGTCGATCTCCGTGCTCGATCCGTCCGGTGGCGAGGTCGCGCCGGGAGAGGTCGGGGAGATCTGGATCTCCGGGCCGCCGGTGGCGCTCGGCTACCTGAACGCGAGGGAAGCGGGACGGTTCGTCAGGGCCGCCGATGGGACGGTCTCCTACCGGACGGGCGATCGCGGGCGGTTCCTGCCGACCGGTGATCTGGAGATCGTCGGCCGGGTGGACAACCAGGTGAAGATCCGTGGCTACCGGGTCGAGCTCAAGGAGGTCGAGGCGGCGCTCCTGGCCGCGCCCTGGGTCACCGGCGCCGTGGTCCACCTCGACGAGGACGCGGACGAACCCCGGCTGGTCGGGTGTGTGACGACGGGTGGGGAGACCGGCCCGGCGACGCGCGCCTTCGTCCGGGAGCGGCTTCCCGAGTACATGGTTCCGGCCGAGGTGGTGGTGCTGCCGAGCCTTCCGTTCGGGCCCAACGGCAAGCTGGATCGCTCGGAGCTGAAGGCTCGGCTGGCGGGCCTTCGGCGTCCGGGCCTCACGCCGGGTGACGACATCGAGGCGACGGTCGCCGGCATCTGGGTGGAACTGCTCGGGTCCCCACCGGCGGACCGGGCCGACAACTTCTTCGAGTCCGGCGGGAACTCGCTGCTCGCGGTCAGGCTCATCAACCGGGTGGAGCTCACGTTCGGCCTGCGGCTGACCCCGCGCCAGGTCTTCCGCTCCCCCACCTTCACCGGGATCGTCGGGCTGTGCCGTCCGGCCGGGACGGCGTCATGACCCCCGAGCCCTCGATCCGGCTGCTGCCGGGGCAGGTGGCGCGCTGGAAGGCGGCCCGGGAGGACGGCTGGCGGACGAGCTACATGTCGCCGGTGTACGCGGTTCCGGCCCACGTCGACCCCGGGATCCTCGCGCGGGCACTGTCCGGCGTGGTGCACCGGCACGCTCCGCTGCGCACGCGCGTGGTCCCGGGTCCGGACGGTTCTCCCCTGGCCACCCTCCGGACGGTGCCCGAGTCCTATCCGCTGGAGGTCACCGATCTGGCGGAGGTCAGGGACCGTGAGCTGGCGACTCCCGTCGATCTGGCGACCGACTGGCCGTTGCGTGCCGTCCTGGCGCCGGACAGGCATGAATTGTTTCTCACGCTGAGCCATGTCGTCGCCGACGGCTGGAGCCTGGGCGTCCTGGTCAGGGAGCTTCAGGAGCGCTACCGGGCGTTGTCGCGCGGCCTCCCCGAGCCACGGGACCAGTGGGACGAGGTGTGGGCCGCCCATGTCGAGGAGGACGCCGGTCCGGGTCGCGATCTCGACTGGTGGCGCGCCCGACTCGACGGTGTCTCCTGCCGGTTGAACCTCGGTCCACCGGCGCGGGACACGACCGCGCGGAACGTCCCGTTCGCCTTCCCGGGTCCGGTGAGCGAGGAACTGCGGCGGGCGGCCGGCGCGCTCGGCGCCACCCTCACCGGGGTATCGCTCGCGGCGCTGGCGGGGTTCCTCACCCATCGCACCCGGGTGCCGGAGCTGCTCGTCACGGTCCCCTACGCGGGACGGCACCGTCCCGAACACGAGCCTCTCATCGGGCTGTTCAACAACCGTCTTCCGCTGCGGCTGCGGGTGGATCTCACCGCGACGTTCGGGGAGCTGGTCCACCAGTCGCAGGAGGCGCTCTTCGATGCGCTGGAGCACGCGGACACGCCCTTCCATCTGATCGAAGAGGCGGTGTTCCCCGGCGGGGACGCCAGCACCGTCCAGACGGCCGTCCAGGTCATCCCGCGGTCGTTCTACGACGCGCCGGGCCGCGAGCCCGGCGACGTGTCGTTCCGTCTGGTCGATTTCCCCACGGCCCACACGAGCTTCCAGTTCTGCCTCGACATCGTCGAGGCGGACGGGAGTCCTCTCAGCGGGTGGATGACCTGCCAGGCCGGGGTCGTCCCGGCGGAGGAGGCGGCGGCCCTCGTGGCCGGTTATGTCGCGTCGGCGCGCGAACTCACCCGTGCCCCGGACCGGCCGATGGGCCCGCTCCTCGCCGCGATCAGACCAGGTCCCCAGCAAGGTTGACCGGAGGAGAAACACATGGATCAGCTCACCCTCGGCGTCGTCGGGCGGTCGCGCAAGGAGCACGAGCGGCGGCTTCCGATCCACCCCCAGCATCTGGAGCGCGTCGAGCCGCGGCTGCGTTCCCGCGTCTTCCTGGAAAGCGGATACGGGGAACGCTGCGGTGTGCCGGACGACCGGCTGGCCCCGTTCGTCGCCGGGGTGCTCCCCCGCGAGCGGCTCATCGCGGAGTGCGACGTCATCCTGAACCCCAAGCCGACGGCCGAGGACCTGGCGGAACTGCGGACCGGACAGGTTCTCTGGGGCTGGCCGCACTGCGTCCAGAATCCGGAGATCACCCAGGCGGCCATCGACCGGCGGCTCACGCTGATCGCCTTCGAGGCGATGCGCCACCGGACGGCCGAGGACGGTTCCGGTGTCCATGTGTTCCACAAGAACAACGAGATGGCGGGCTTCTGCTCGGTGTTGCACGCCCTGGCGCTCACCGGGATCACGGGGGTCTACGGCCGCCGGTTGCGGGCGGCCGTCATCGGCTTCGGCGCGACCGGACGTGGTGCGATCACGGCTCTCAACGCGCACGGGGTGCACGACATCGACGTGCTGACCCGCCGCGAGATCACGGCGGTCGCCGCCCCGATCCACTCCGCGCGGATCATCCGGTTCGGCCGCGACCCCCGCCGGCCGGACCGGTCCCGGGTGTTCGCCGACGGCGCTCCGGCGCCGATGGCGCCCTTCCTCGCGCGGTACGACGTCATCGTCAACTGCGTGTTGCAGGACACCGGCGCGCCGCTGATGTTCGCCACGCTCGACGAGGCGGCGACCTTCGTTCCCGGCAGTCTCGTCGTCGATGTCTCCCTCGACCGGGGGATGGGGTTCGAGTGGGCGAGGGAGACCACGTTCAGCGAGCCGATGTTCACAGTCGGGGACAACGTCCACTACTACGGCGTCGATCACAGCGCGTCCTACCTGTGGGACTCCGCCACCCGGGAGATCAGCCAGGCCCTGCTGCCGCACCTGGACACGGTGCTGGCGGGACCGGCGGCCTGGGACGCCGACCCGACCATCGGCCGGGCCATCGAGATCCGGGACGGCCTCGTCCGGAATCCGGCCATTCTCGCCTTCCAGGAACGCGCGTCGGACTATCCGCACCGGCGCCGAGCCGAGAGCGCGCTCAGCGACGCCGGGGCCGGCGGCCGATGACGGCCGACACCGACGTCACCTGGCCCTTCGCGGTCTCGCAACCCCGCATGAGCGGCGCGATCCGCCAGGCGATGGGCGCGGCATGGCGCGCGTACGTCGAGGGAGTGGACGCGTTCATCGCACGGCATCACCGCTCAGTCCCCCGTATGGCCGCAGCGCTGAGGCTCCCCGAATATCTGATTCCGGTGTGGCAGGTGGCACCGGAGCAGCCGTGGGCACTGGTCGCCAGGCCCGACGTCGTCATCAGCCGCGGCGCACCGAAGATCGTCGACGTCAACACCGGGTCCACGGCGGGTCTTTTCGCGTTGAACGATCTGCTGTTGCGAACGCGGCGCAAAACGCCGTTGCGGCCCCACCTCCCGGCGGCCGGGACACCGCGATTCGTCATGGGCCGCTATGCCGACGTCCTGCGTGGTCACATGACGTCCGACGAGGACCTGATCGCGATCGCGTGCTACGCGTGGGAGGGCGAGTTCCCCGAGCATCCCGACGCCAGCCCGCCGTGGTACTACGCGGCCCTGACCGACGAGCTCGCCCGGCACGGCCTCGCCGCCCGGCTCGTCCATGTCGAGGACTTCACCGAGGAGGTCGGAGGGCTGTACGCGCGGGGCAAGAAGGTCGGGCTCGTGCTGCGCATGTTCCTGCCCGACTTCGAGCGCCCGAACGAGATCGCCGAGTACTTCAGAGTCGTCGCGGCCGCCCAGCGCCAGGGCGTCACCATCTTCACCAGCGTCTGGGGGGAGTTCCTCGGCACCAAGGCCACCCTCGCGGCCCTCTCGGACGAGCGCTTCACCGACGAAATGCCACCGGGACTCGCCGGACGGCTCCGTCAGACGGTGCCCTGGACGCGCGTCGTGGAAGCACGCCACACGCTCTGGCGGGACCGGCGCGTCGACCTCCCCGAATGGACGGTCGAGAATCAGGAGCAACTCGTCCTGAAGCCGGCCCTCGGCGGGCGCGGCAAGGGCGTCCTGATCGGCCGGGAGACCGAACCGGGGGCGTGGGCGGCCACGGTGCAGGAGGCGCTGGCGGGCGGCGCCGCGCCCTGGCTCGTCCAGGACCTGCTCCCGCCCGACCACGAGCAGATCGCCTACCTCGACGCCGAGGACGCGCTCACCGTGGTCGACGGGCCCTCCGTCTACGGCGCGTTCGTCCTGGACGGCGAATTCGTCGGCGCGATGCGCCGGCACAGCCCCCATGGCGCGGAGAAGCTCATGATCAACCGGAGCTCGGGAGCCGTGCACTCCCCGGTCTACTGGTCCGACCCCGCCTGAAATCGACGTACCCATCACCAGAGACTCGGAGAGCGAGCGGGGCATGCCTCAATATTTGGATATCTTCGCGCGGCAGATGGACGAACTCGGGGACGGAAGGCGGGAGTTCCTGGAAATCGGGCGGCTGGCCGGGCGGTTCCCGGCGGCGAGCGCGCACGCCGTCCCCTCCGAGATAGCCGTCTGGTGCAGCAACGACTATCTCGGCATGGGGCAGAGCCCGGTGGTCCTCACCGCGATGAAGGAGGCCATCGACGAATTCGGCGCGGGCTCCGGCGGTTCGCGCAACATCGGCGGCACCAACCACTGCCACGTCCAGCTCGAGAACGAACTGGCGGACCTGCACGGAAAGGAGTCCGCCCTCCTGTTCAGCTCCGGGTACTCCGCCAACGACGGGTCCCTGACCGTCCTGGCGGGCCGCCTGGACGACGGCATCGTCTTCTCCGACGAGCTGAACCACGCGTCCATCATCGACGGGCTCCGGCACAGCAGGGCCGAGAAGCACATCTTCCGCCACAACGACGTCGCGCATCTGGAGGAGCTCCTGGAGCGGGCCGACCCGTCCCGCCCGAAGCTGATCGTCCTGGAGTCGGTCTACTCGATGTCCGGGGACATCGCGCCCCTCGCCGAGATCGCGGACCTGGCCGCGCGCGCCGGTGCGATGACCTTCCTCGACGAGGTGCACGCGGTCGGCATGTACGGCCCCCAGGGCGCCGGGATCGCCGCGCGGCTCGGGCTGGCGGACCAGTTCACGGTCATCATGGGCACGCTGGCCAAGGGCTTCGGGACCGCGGGCGGCTACATCGCGGGGCCCGCGGTGCTGGTCGACGCGGTCCGGAGCTTCTCGCGGGCGTTCATCTTCACCACCTCCCTCGCGCCCGCCATCGCGGCCGGAGCGCTGGCCGCCGTCCGCCATCTGAGGGCGTCCCAGGAGGAAAGAGACGCCCTCCGCGCCAACGCGGCGCTGATGTACGGGCTGTTGCGCGAGCGAAGGATTCCCTACCTTTCCGACGATTCGCACATCGTCTCGGTCCTGGTGGCCGACGAGAAGAAGTGCAAGCAGGTGGCCGAGCTCCTGCTGAGCCGCCACGGCGCCTACGTCCAGGCCATCAACGCCCCGAGCGTCAGGCCGGGCGAGGAGATCCTGCGCATCGCCCCCAGTGCCGTCCACACCGAAGCCTCGGTGCACGCCTTCACCCGGGCCCTGGACGACATCTGGACGACCCTGGCACTCCCCCGCGCCTGAAGCCGCCCCATAGGTTCCCCCGGCCGTTTCCCCGCATATTCGACCGCAGGCGATTCGGCATATTCGCCTTTCGCCAAAACGGCATCGGCGGGACTGCGGGCCGGTGTCGACTGCCCGCCCCTGACGCGCACCTCCGAGTGCGAGTCCCGGACGGGCCGGACGGTGGTCACGACCAACGGCGTCGCGACCGGTGCCTCGTCCTTCCTGGCGACGATCGCGTGGCGGACCAACCCCAGAGCCCGCACGTACACCGCGCTGGTGCAGATCAAGGTGGTCAGCGCGGTCGGCACCGTCGCCGGCCTGTCCGACATCATCAACGCCCATTGCGCCAGCAGCGGGAGGGCGGCGGGGCCGACCTCGGCCGCCGGGCAGGCATGGTCCGGGAAGATCACGTTCACCAACTCGGTCGGCAAGGGCCGGCGGCACGTGTCGAACGCGCTCTTCGTCTCCACTCCGGTCCTGGCCAGCGGCGGCTCGTCCTCAGCGGGTGGAGGACGCTCGTCCACCACGGTGCGCTGTGACGACGAACTCGGCTCCCAGCGTCCCGGCTGCGTGCTCAACGCCGTGACGCCGACCGTGTCGATGGCCGGACTGCCCAAGATCGCCAAGAACATCCGGGGGATCCAGACCCGGGGCGGATACGGGGTGCCCGGCGACCACCAACGCGCCCTGCACCGGATCACCCGCAAGGCGAGCATCACCGGTAATCGGCGCGCGGTCTGCGCCCGGAAGATCACTGGACCGCCGCCCAAGCCGAAGATGTCGTGCGACGAGTACCCGTTCGCCTCGACCAAGGAAGGAGGCACCGCTCTGTCCGGCATGCACCGCGGCTGGGCCTGGGTGCCGATCGGGGAGCAAAGCTCCCAGGGCGGCATCCTCAGCTCGTTCTATCAGGACCAGCGGGTGCTCAACGACGACGCGTTCTGGGTCAAGGTCTGACCTCCGTCCCACCCCGTGAATGATCGTGCGGCTCGGGCTCGTGTCCGCCAGCGGACACGAGCCCTTTCCCACCTGTGCCGGGGCGTGTGTCAGCGTGCGTCTTCGGGGGTCAGAGGGGTGTCGACCGGGACGGGGGAAGGGTCGGGGGTCCGGAGCTGGGCGGCGGCCAGGAGGAAGGTCGCCGACATGGCCAGGAGAAGGACCCGGTAGTCGATGACGGCTACGAGGGCCGCGCCCACGGCGATCGAGAGGGCTTGGGGAATCAGGATGGCCATGCCCAGGGCGGCGTCCACGCGGCCCAGGAGGTCCTTCGGGGTGCGGCGCTGGATCAGGGTGTAGACGCCGACGTTGACCCAGACGATGCAGAGGCCGGACAGGGCCATGGCCGCCAGGACCAGGGGCAGGACGCCGGAGGTCAGCAGGGCGCAGGCGGCCGCGCCGATCGCCAGGCTGATCATGACCAGGGCGCGTTCGCTGGTCCGGCGCATGGCGGGGGCGGCCAGGAGGCCGCCGGTCAGCGCGCCGACGCCCATCACGGCTTCCAGTACGCCCATGAAGGACGGCGTGCGGTGCAGCCCCTCGCCCACCACGGCGAACAGGACGCTCTGGAAGAAGCCGAACGCCAGCAGGACGGTCACGGCCGCGCCCGCCAGGCGGCGCAGGGCGGGGGTGCGGCCGATGTGGCGGATTCCGGCGGTGAACTCGTCGAGGCGGCCCTCGGTCCGGGGGGACGGGCGGGGCTCGTCCGGACGGATCGCGATCACGGTCAGACCGGCGACGACGAAGGTGGCGGCGTCCAGGAGGATCACCGGTTCGGGGCCGATCCAGACCAGGAGCCCGGCCCCGGCGAGCGGGGTGACGACGCGCAGGCCGACCTCGGCCATCTGGAGCAGGGCGTTGGCCTCGCCGAGCAGCTCGTCGGGCAGGATGACCGCGAGCAGGGCGGTCTGGGCCGCGTTGATCAGCCCGCCCGCGGCGCCGTATCCGAACATCACCAGATAGATCAGCCACAGCTGGCCCTCGCCGTCCACCAGCAGGAGGAGGCAGACCCAGGCCGCGACGCCGAGGTTCGCCGCGATCAGCAGCGGGCGCCGTCGCGTCCGGTCGGCCAGGACGCCGCAGACCGGGGCCAGCATCGCTCCGCAGACGTAGGCGAGGAAGATCAGCCCGGCGGCGCTGTCGCTGCCGGTGAGCATCTTGGTCCAGATGGCCGTGGCGAGCCAGAGCGCGCTGGTCCCGGCGACGGACAGGCACTGCCCGACGAGGTAGACGCGGCCGTCGCGGTGGTGCAGGAGCGCGCGCACCTCAGCCCGCCTCTCTGGTGTCGTTCGCTGTCATCTGCGACTCCTCGGGGTCGATCTGGACGCGGGTGATGCCGCGCGGCGCGAGCAGGGCGCGCAGCGCCCGCAGGTGCAGGGCGATGGACGGGTGGCGCGGTCCGAACACGGCGGCGAGGCCCGCGCGGCTGGTGAAGCCGACGCCGACCCGCTCGCCGACCGCCAGGCGGCCGGTGCGGATCACCACGGTTCCCCGCGCGCCGTGCCGGACCGGGACGTGCAGGATCCCGGCGTCAGGCGCCTTCCATCCGGCGGACGAGGCTTTTGGGACGCAGGTCCGTCCATCGCTCGCCGATGTGCTCCAGGCAGGCGGCGCGGGTGCCCTCGCCATGGGCGATCTCCCAGCCGGGCGGCACGTCGGCGAAGGCGGGCCAGAGCGAGTACTGGCCCTCCTCGTTGACGAGCGCGTAGTAGGTTCCGTTGTCGTCTTCGAAGGGGTTGGTGTCGGTCACTGTCCGCTCCTTGTCGCGAGATACCGGCCGATCGTTTCCGCTGAGACCCTGGGGCCCTCGATGAGCCCGCCGAATCCGGCGGGGTCCTCGTAGACGACGTGCTCGCCGCCGGGGTCGAACTCCCCGTTCAGGCCGAGCACGCCGAGCATGACCTCGTTCTCCTCCGAGCCCGCGGCCCGAACCTTCTCCACCCATTCGGCGACCGGGTTCAGGGCCACCGGGACCCCGGCCGCCCGGACGACCTCGACCATGCCGCGCAGCGTGATCGGGCCGCCCTCGGTCACGACCGTGAACGGGCCGCCGTCGGGGTCGGCGAGGGCCGCGCCGGTCACCGCCCGCGCGGCGCCGTCGACCGGCATCCACATCTCCTTGATGTCGAAGTCGGGGGCGGCGCCGAGCGCGCGGATGACGCCCAGCAGCCTCAGCCCGGCGTCGCGCTCGTTGCCCAGGGCCGTCCTGGTGTCCAGCGACAACCGCGGCACGCGGTACACCGAGGCGGGGAGCCCGCGTTCGCGTGCCTTGAGGACGAGCCGCTCGGCCGATCGCTTGCTGAGGACGTAGCCGTTGCCGCCCGCGCGGGCGTCGGTGGACACGAGCTGGAAGGGCTTGAGCGTGGTGGTGGCGGCGAGCCTGAGCAGCTCGCGGGTCCCGCCGAGGTTCGACGCGCTGACGGCCTCCAGGGGCAGCATCAGGTTGACGTTGGCGCCGTTGTGGTAGATCGCCGTGACGGTGGCGGCGAGGCGGGCGAACTCCGCGTCGTCCAGCCCGAGGCGCGGGAGCGCCAGGTCGCCGGGAACCGCGGTGACGCGGGCCCGCGCGTCCGGCGTCCACCGGCCGAAGCGCTCCAGGTTGCGGCGGACGCGCTCCAGCCCGGCCTCCGCGTCGGCGGCGCGCACCAGGCAGGAGATCCGGGCTCCGGTCCGTTCCAGCAGCTCGGCGAGGAGGAACGCGCCGAAGTAGCCGGTCGCGCCGGTCAGCAGGATGTGGCCCCCGGGTTCCGCCCTTGGGAGCCCGGTGGTGACGAACTCGTCGGCCGACTCGTCCAGGACGGGTCCGGTGGGCCCGGTCTCGTCGCCCTCGACGACGGCCCGGGCCAGCTCGGCGGGGGTCGGGTGGGCGAACACCATCGCGATGGTGACCTCGTGCTCGATCACCTTGCGCAGCCGGAACATCAGCCGGGCGGCCAGGAGGGAATGCCCGCCCAGCTCGAAGAAGTCGTCCTCGACTCCCACCCTCGGCAGCCCGAGGACCTCGCCGTACGCGGCGGCCACCAGCTCCTCGTGGCGCGTCCTGGGCGCGACGTAGCGGCTCGCCCCGGACGCGAAGTCGGGCGCGGGCAGCGCCCGGCGGTCCACCTTCCCGTTGCGGGTGAGCGGCATGCGGTCGAGCACGACGAAGGCCGCCGGGACCATGTACCCGGGCAGCAGCGCCGCCACGTGGGAGCGCAGCTCGGCCGGATCGGCCCCGGACGCCACCACGTAGGCGGCCAGCCGCGCGTCACCGGGACGTTCCTCGCGCACGGCGACCGCGGCCTGGCGGACGGCCGGATGGCGGGTCAGGACGGCCTCGATCTCGCCCGGCTCGACCCGGTGGCCGCGCACCTTGACCTGGTCGTCCACCCGGCCCGCCGGTTCGAGCCGGCCGTCGGCGCGGCGCCGCGCCAGGTCGCCGGTGCGGTACATCCGCTCGCCCGGCCCGCCGAAGGGGCAGGCCACGAAGCGTTCGGCGGTCATGTCCGGCCTGCCGAGATAGCCGCGCGCCAGACCCGCGCCCGCCACGTAGACCTCGCCGGTCACCCCGGTGGGCGCGGGTCTGAGCCGCTCGTCCAGCACGTAGAGCCGGGTGTTCCAGACCGGCCGCCCGAGCGGGACGAGCGGCGAGGTCAGCGTGCCCGGCGGGTCCAGGACGTGCCAGCTCGACTCCACGGTCGTCTCGGTGGGCCCGTAGGCGCCGATGACCTCGACGTCCGGGTGCCGCCGCTGCCAGTCCGCCACCGCCTCGGTGGGCAGGGGCTCGCCGCACAGCATCAGCTGCCGGGACGGCGCGTGCCGTTCGGGCAGCTCGTGGACGAGCGGGAGATGGCTGGGCGTGACCTTCAGGAAGGTGGTCCCGCCGTCCCCATCGCCGCCGGGGTCCTCGGTGACCAGGTCGTTCAGCTCGGCGACGCGGACGCGTCCCCCGGCGACCAGCGGCGAGAGGATCGTGGTGACCGTGAAGTCGAAGGCGACCGAGGTGTGCAGGATCGTCGTGCCGTCCAGGGCGTGGCACGCGTCGGACGACCACGCGAGATAGTTCGCCAGGCTCCGGTGGGTGATGACGACGCCCTTGGGCGTCCCCGTGGAGCCGGAGGTGTAGATGACATACACGGCGTTGCCGGGGAGCAGGGCGCGTTCGCGCTCGGCGTCGGTGACGTTCCCGGCGGAGCGTTCGTCCAGGCCCGCGAACTCGGCCGCGTCCAGGACGCAGACGGGACGCGCGTCGGCCAGCATGGCCTCCACCCGATCGGCCGGATGGCCGGGGTCGATCGCCAGGTAGGCGGCGCCCGCCTTCACGGTGGCGAGCAGCGCGACGATCAGCGCGGCCGAGCGGGGCATCGACAGCGCGACGATCCGGTCCGGGCCCGCGCCCTGGTCGATCAGATGCCGGGCCAGCCGGTTCGCGCGCGCGTTGAGCTGGGCGTAGGTCAGCGTCGCGTCGGGCGCCTCGATCGCGACGGCGTCGGGCGTGCGCGCGGCGCAAGCCTCGAACAGCTCGGGCGGCGTGGCCTCGGGCACCGGGACGGCGGTGTCGTTCCACTCCTCCAGCAGCCACGCGCGCTCGTCGTCGGCGAGGAGCTCCAGCCGCCCGATCGGGGTGTCGGGTTCGCGCGCGACGGCGGCCAGCAGCCGGACCAGCCGGGTGGCGATCGACTCGGCGGTCGCCCGGTCGAACAGGTCGCGGGCGTACTCGACGCCGCCCTCCAGCCCGGCGGGCTCACCCTGGTCGCCCAGGCGCTCGAACACGTCGATGTTGAGGTCGAACATCGCGTCGCCCGAGTGGAGCTCCAGCGGGAGGGCGGTCACGCCCGGCAGGTCGAGCCCGTCGCGACCCTTGCTCTGGAAGCCGAGCATGATCTGGAACAGCGGGTGGCGGCCGCGCGCCCGGGGCGGGTTCAGCACCTCCACGAGCCGGTCGAACGGCAGGTCCTGGTGCTCGTGCGCGGCCAGGCTCGCCGTCCGCACGCGCGCGAGGGTCTCGCGGAACGTCGGGTCGCCGGAGGTGTCGGCGCGCATGACGACGGTGTTGATGAAGTAGCCGACCAGGTCGTCGAGGACCTCCTCGGTGCGCCCGGCCAGCGGCACGCCGATGGGGATGTCGGTTCCGGCGCCCAGCCGGGTCAGCAGGGTGGCGAGCGCCGCCTGCAGCACCATGTAGAGCGTGGCGCCGCTCTCCCTGGCCAGCTCGGCCAGGTCGCGGTGCAGGGCGCGGTCGACGTCGAACAGGACGACGTCGCCGCCCCGGGTGGCCACGGGCGGCCGGGGCCGGTCGGCGGGGAGGCGCAGCTCCTCCGGCAGGCCGTCCAGCGCCTCCCGCCAGTACGCCAGCTGCCGGGACGCCAGGCTGTCGAGGTCGTCCTCCGTCCCGAGCACGTCGTGCTGCCAGCGGACGTAGTCGGAGAACTGGACGGGCAGTTCCTCCCACTCCGGTGCGCCGCCCGCGAGCCGGGCGGAGTAGGCGGTGGCCAGGTCGCGCGTGAGCGGCGCCATCGACCAGCCGTCGGTGACGATGTGGTGCATGAGGATCAGCAGAACGTGCTCGTCCGGCGACGACGACATCAGCCAGGCCCGGAACTGGGGCTCGGCGCCCAGGTCGAAGGGACGGCGGCCCGCCTCGTCCACCGCCGCCATCAGCCGGTCCGCGGGGACCTCCTCGACCGTCAGGCGGACGGGCGCGTCCTCGGGGTCCAGGATGAGCAGGCACGGGTCGCCGTCCCGCTCGCGGAAGATCATGCGCAGCGCCTCGTGCCGGCCCGCGACGTCCCTGAGCGCCAGGTCGAGCGCGGCGGTGTCGACGCGTCCCGAGAGCCGGAACGCCAGCGGGACGTTGTAGGTCGAGCCGGGACCTTCGAGCTGGTCGATGAACCAGAGCCCCCGCTGGGCGAACGACAACGGAATCATTCGGTCTCTCCTCCACGTCGTTGTGTCTGGGGCCGGGCCTGGAGCCTCCGCCGGGCGGGGGGCGCCCCGGCCAGGCTTCGCGCGAGCCCGGCCACGGTCGGGGCGTCGAACACGGCCCTGATCGGGACCTCCACGCCGAGCGCAGCGCGCGCCCGCGCGGCGAGCCTGGTGACCAGCAGCGAGTCGCCGCCGAGGTCGAAGAAGCCGTCGTGGACGCCGACCCGGTCCAGGCCGAGCACCTCGGCGAAGATCGCGCACAGCGCCTCCTCGCGGGCGTCGCGCGGCGCGTCGCCGCCCACCAGCGCCCCGAAGTCGGGGGCCGGGAGCGCGTTGCGGTCCACCTTGCCGGTGGGGGTGAACGGCAGCTCGGCCAGGACCACGACCGCGGCCGGGACCATGAACTCCGGCAGGCTCTCGGCGACGCCCGCGCGGACCCGCGCCGGGTCGCCGGCGCCGGTCACGTAGCCGACCAGGCGGTCGCCGCCCGGCCCGTCGCCGCGCACCACCGCGACCGCCCGCACCACGCCGTCCTGGCGCGCCAGGACGGCCTCGACCTCGCCCAGCTCGATCCGGAAGCCCCGGACCTTCACCTGGTCGTCGGCCCGGCCGAGGAACTCCAGCCGGCCGTCGCCGCGCCATCTGACCAGGTCACCGGTCCGGTACATCCGCTCGCCCGGCGCGAACGGGCAGGCGACGAAGCGCTCGGCCGTCAGCGCGGGACGTCCCAGGTAGCCCCGGGCCACCCCGGCGCCCGCGACGTACAGCTCGCCCGCGCCCCCCGGCGGGACGGGGCGCAGCGCCCGGTCCAGCACGTAGGCGCGCGCGTTCGCGATCGGGACGCCGATCGTGACCGGGCCGCCGTCGCGCCCCAGGGCGCAGTCGACCGCGTCGACGGTGGTCTCGGTCGGGCCGTAGGTGTTGAAGAAGGTGGTGCGGGTCGCCTTGCGGATGTCGTCCATCAGGGGCGCGGGAACGGTCTCCCCGCCCATCACGACGACGGCGGGCACGTGCTCGCGCTCGTCGAGCAGCCCGGCGGCGACCAGCTCCGAGGCCAGCGGCGGCGGCACGTTGACGTAGTCGATCCGGTGCCGCCGGACGTAGGACACCAGGGCCCCCGGGTCCCTTCTGGACTCCTCTCCCGCGATGTGCAGCTCATGGCCGTCCAGCATCATCAGGACCGGGCACCACGCGCCGTCGAAGCTCCAGCTCGCGGTGTGCAGCAGCCGCAGGGGGCGCGCCAGGTCGGCGGTCGCCTCCCCGAACAGCCACGAGCCGGGGTGGTAGGTGCGGGCGAGGTTGGCGATGCCCGCGTGGGTCGCCAGCACGCCCTTCGGCACGCCCGTGGAACCGGAGGTGTAGATGACGTAGGCGGGATGGGACGGCAGGACCGGCGCGGTCCTCTCACCGTCGGTGAGCGGGCCGCCGGGCAGCGCGGCGAGCGCCGCGCGGACGTCCGCCGCGTCGAGCACGACGCGGGCGATGTCCCCGGTCTCCACCTCGGCGGCCGTCGCGCGATCAGTCACGACCAGCGCGGGACCGGCGTCGGCGAGCATGAAGGCGATCCGCTCGGGCGGGAAGGCCGGGTCGATCGGCAGGTAGGCCGCGCCCGCCTTGAGCACGGCCAGCTGCGCGACCAGCGTCCGCTCGCCGCGCTCCACCGCGATCGCCACGATCCGCTCGGGGCCCGCTCCGAGCGAGACCAGGTGCCGGGCGAGCCGGCCGGACCGCTCGTCGAGCTCCCGGAAGGTGAGCCGCCGGTCCCCCGCGACGACCGCGACGGCGTCCGGCGTGCGCGCCACCTGGGCTTCGAAGAGCGCGTGCGGGGTGGAGTCCGGTCCCTCGACGGCGGTGTCGTTCCACTCCCGCAGGACGCGGTCGCGTTCCGCCTCGTCCATGACGTCCACCCGGCCGATCGGCCGGTCGGGGTCGGCGGACGCGATCTCCAGGAACCGCACCAGCCGCTCGCCGAGGGACGCCACGGTCCCCGCGTCGAACAGGTCGGCGCTGTAGTCGATCCTGGTCTCGATCCCGGCCGCGCCGCCGTCGGCCGCGAACCGCTCGCGGAAGGCGAACTCCAGGTCGAACTTGGCGTCGCCCGTCCCGGCGGCCACCGGGACCGCCGTGAGCCCCTCCAGCGCGATGGCCTCGCCCTCGTCGCGCTCCAGGCTCAGCATCACCTGGAACAGCGGGTTGTGCGAGGACGCCCTGGCCGGGTTGATCCGGTCCACGACCCGCTGGAACGGGACGTCCTGGTGGGCGAAGGCGGCCAGGTCGGCCCGGCGCACGCGGGCGACGAGGTCGCCGAACGACGGGTCGCCCGAGACGTCGGTGCGCAGGACCACGGTGTTGACGAAGAAGCCGGCCAGCTCGTCCAGCGCCTGGTCGCCGCGCCCCGAGACCGGGACGCCGAGCGGGACGTCGTGACCCGCCCCCATCCGGGCGAGCAGGGCGGCGACACCGGCCTGCACCACCATGAACGGCGTCGCGCCGTGGTCGCGGGCCAGCCCCCTGAGCCGGGCGTGCAGGTCGGCGCCGAGGCCGAGCCGGACCGTCCCGCCCTGATGGCTAGGCGCGGCCGGGCGTGGCCGGTCCGCCGGGAGGGCGATCGCCTCGGGCAGGTCGGCCAGGGTCTCTGCCCAGAACTCCAGCTGGCGGGCCAGGAGGCTCCTCGGGTCGCCCTCCTCCCCGAGCATCTCGCGCTGCCAGAGCGTGTAGTCGGCGTACTGGACCGGCAGCGGCTCCCAGTCGGGGGGCGTTCCTGCCAGGCGCGCGGAGTAGGCGGCGGCCAGGTCGCGGGCCAGCGGTCCGCCCGACCACTCGTCGGCGGCGATGTGGTGCATGATCAGCGCCAGCGCGTGCTCGCCGTCCGGCAGGGCGAAGAGCCAGGCGCGCACGGGCGCCTCGGCCGACAGGTCGAACCGGTGGCGGCAGGCGCGGTCGAGCGCCTCCGGCAGCCCGCCGGGGTCCACCGTCGCCGTCTCCAGCACGGGCCGGGCCAGTTCGGGGTCGAGGATCCGCTGGCGGGGCGCCCCGTCGGCCTCGCCGAACACGGTGCGCAGGCTCTCGTGCCTGGCCGTCAGGTCGGCCAGCGCGGCGCGCAGCACGTCCCGGTCCGGCGCGCCGGACAGCCGCCAGATCAGCGGCAGGTTGTACGCCGTGCCGGTTTCGTCCATCCGCCACAGGAACCACAGGCGGCTCTGCGCGGGTGAGAGCGGCAGCGGGTCCGGCCGCTCCGCGGCGCGCAGCGGGACGCGGGCACCGGACGACGCGCCGGCGATCGCCCGGGCCAGCCCCGCGACCGTGGGCGCCGCGAAGACCGCGCGGATGTCCAGCTCGGTGTCCAGCACCGAGCGCACCCGGTTGATCAGCCGGATCGCCAGCAGCGAGTGGCCGCCGAGGTCGAAGAAGTCGTCATGGACGCCGACCCGCTCGACGCCGAGCACCTCGGCGAAGATCGCGCACAGCGCCTCCTCGCGGGCGTCGCGCGGTGCCACGCCTCCCCCGGTGCCGGTGGCGGGCGCCGGGAGGGCGTTCCGGTCGACCTTGCCGTTGGGCGTGACGGGCAGCGCGGGAATCACCACGACCGCCGACGGGATCATGAACTCCGGCAGCGTCGCGGCGAGCCCAGCGCGCACCCGGTCCGGATCGGCGTCGCCGGTGACGTACCCGACCAGCCGTCCGCCGCCGGGTCCGTCGTCGCGGACCACGGCGACGGCCTGGCCGACCCCGTCCTGGAGCGCCAGGGCGGCCTCGACCTCGCCAAGCTCGATCCGGAACCCCCGGACCTTCACCTGGTCGTCGGCCCGCCCGGCGAAGTCGAGCTGGCCGTCGTCGCGCCAGCGGACCAGGTCACCGGTGCGGTACATCCGCTCACCCGGGAGGAACGGGCACGCGACGAAGCGCTCGGCGGTCAGGACGGGACGGCCCAGGTATCCCCGGGCGACGCCCGCACCCGCCACGTACAGCTCGCCCACCACGCCCGGAGGCACCGGGCGGAGCCCCTCGTCGAGCACGTAAACGCGGGTGTTGGCGATGGGGACGCCGATCGGCACCGGCCCGGCGGCGGGTGCGAGCGGGCGGCTCACGGTGGCGAACACCGTGGTCTCGGTCGGGCCGTAGCCGTTCACCATCCGGCGGGACGGCGACCAGCGCTCCACCACCTCCGGGGGACACGCCTCGCCGCCCACCCCGATGAACTCCACGCTCGGCAGCGCCTCGGGCGGCAGCACGGCGGCCACCGCGGGCGGGATCGTCATGTGCGTGACGCCGTGCGCGGCGATGAACGCGGGCAGGTTCTCCCCCGTCAGCGCGCCGGGCGGAGCCACCACGAGCGTCGCGCCGAGGCCCATCGCGATGCAGATCTCGCAGAACGACAGGTCGAAGCTCGGCGAGGCCAGGTGCAGCACGCGCGTGCCGCCGCCGACCCCGAGCAGCTCGCGCTGCGCGACGACCAGGTTCCGGATCCCCGCGTGCGTCACCGTCACGCCCTTGGGGGTTCCGGTCGAGCCTGAGGTGTAGATGACGTACGCCGGATGGTCGGCCATCAGGCCGGACGACCGGTCGGCGTCGGTGACGTCCCGTCCGGGCAGGGATTCCAGCCGCTCCAGGACGCCGGGGTCGTCGATCGCGATGGTCCGGCCGCCGAACCGCGCGGGCAGCGCGCCCGCGAGCCCGGTGCCGGTGACGACCAGGACGGGATCGGCGTCGCCCAGCATGAACTCCACCCGCTCGGGCGGGTACTCCGGGTCGACCGGCAGGTAGGCCGCGCCCGCCTTGAGCACCGCGAGCAGGCCCACGATCATCTCCGCCGACCTCGGCAGCGCCAGCGCGACCACCCGTTCGGGCCCCGCGCCCCGCTCGATCAGCAGGTGCGCGAGCCGGTTGGCGCGGGCGTTGAGCGCGGCGTAGGTGAGCGGGCCGTCCTCGCAGACCAGCGCCGTCGCGTCCGGCGCGGCGCCCGCGCGCTCCTGGAACAGCTCCGGGACGAGCCGGTCCGGGACCGGCCGCGCGGTGTCGTTCCAGTCCTCCAGGAGCCGGGCGCGCTCGACGCCGCCGAGCAGGTCGATCGGGCCCAGGCGCCGCCGCGGGTCGTCGGCCAGCGCCTTCATGATCCGCAGCAGCCGGGCCGCGAGGTCCGCGACCCGGTCGGCACGCAGCGCGCCGGGCCGGAAGCTCAGCCCGAGCCGGAGCGCACCGCCGCTCGCGGGGACCACCGCGAGGCTCAGCGGGTAGTGCGCGGAGTCGGGCGGGCTGACGTCGCGGACGCGCACGTCCCCGGCCACGGCGGCGAACTCGCCGGGCGCGACGGCGTGGCCGTCGAAAACGGTGAGCGTGTCGAACAGCTCGCCCATCCCGGCCACGGACTGGATCTCGGCCAGGTCCAGCGGGCGCAGCGCCGTCAGCGCGGCCTGGTCGTCCTGGAGCCGGGCCAGCATGGCCGACACCCGCTCGCCGGGACGCAGCCGGACGCGCAGCGGCAGCGTGTTGACCAGCAGGCCGACCAGGTTCTCGACGCCGGGCAGCTCCGGCGGGCGCACCGCGACCGTCGTGCCGAAGACCACGTCGCCGGTTCCGGTCATCCGGCCGAGCAGGATCGCCCAGGCGCCCTGGACGAACGTGTTGAGGGTCAGGCCGAGCTCCCGGGCCCGGCCGGTCAGCGCGCGGACGAGCCCGGCGGGGATCTCGGTCTCGAAGGTGTGGTTCGCCTCGGCCGTTCCGCCCGCGGGCGGGGCGGGGATCAGGCGGGTCGGCTGCCGCAGGCCCGCCAGCTTCCGCCGCCAGACCTCCAGGGCCGCCGTCCGGTCCTGGCCTTCCAGCCAGGCCAGATAGTCCCGGTAGGACGGGACTTCGGGCAGCTCCGCCCGGTCGCCGGCCGCGGCGTAGAGCGCGAACACCTCGCGCGGCAGGATCGCCTGGGACCAGCCGTCCACCAGCAGGTGGTGCACGGTGACCACCAGCAGGTGCCGGTCCGTCCCGGTCCGGACGAGCGCGAACCGGATCAGCGGGGCCGCCTCGGGGTCGAAGCGGAACCGCTCGTCGGCCAGGACGTCCTCGACCGGCCCGGCCGCGACGAACGCGCGCCACGGCGGGTCCACGGACTCGGGGATCAGCTGGACCGGGTCGTCGAGCCCGTCGTGGCGGAACTCCGCGCCCAGGTGGGGGTGGCGCCGCATGAGGCCCCGCACCGCGGCGCGCAGCGCGCCCGGGTGCAGCGGGCCGGTGAGCTCGTAGGCGAACTGCACGAGGTAGGCGTCGTCGCCGTCCAGCGCGTGGAACAGCAGCCCGCGCTGGAGCGGGGCGAGCGGGAGGATGTCGGCGGTGCCGGGCGAGCCGCCCTCCAGCCGCTCGATCTCGGCCTGCGCCAGCGGCACCAGCAGGTCCGACGGGGTCAGGCCGCCCGTGCCCGGCCGGTCGGCGTGCGCGGCGAGCCCGACCAGCGCGTCGGACCACCAGCGGGCCAGCTCGCCGATCTCTTCCCGGGTGAACAGGTGGGCCGCCCAGGTCCAGCGCGCCTCCAGCTCGGCGCCGCCGCCCGGCAGGTCGCGCACCGAGACGGCGACGTCGATGTCGCGCGTCCCGGCGGCGTCCGAACGCGGCGTCCCGTCGAGCGGGGCCCAGTCGTCACCGGGGCGGAGCCCGACGGGGCCCTCGAACCGGAAGCCCAGGACCGGTTCCCCGGACGCGGGCGACGCGGCGCGGACCTGTTCCTTCACCCGCTTGATCGCGGTGTCCCAGCCCCGGCCACCGGGATCGACGGCGAGGGCGGCGCCCGTGGCGAAGCAGCCGACGGTGCGTGCGAGATCCAGATCCGGGGCGTCCCGGCCGTCGCGGGAGACGTCGATCACGACGCCGCCCTCGACGGCGCCGTCTCCCCGGTCCGCCCTCCAGAGGGTGGCGGCCGTCCCGAGTGCGGCCAGCAGGATCGCCTCGGGCTCGGCACGGTAGAGCCGGGGAAGCCGGTCGAGCAGCCTCGCCGCCGGCACCGGCGGGCATTCCAGGGACATCCGCCCGGCGGGCGAGGGTCCGGGCTCGGGAGCCGCGTCGCGTGTGCCCGCCCAGTGACGGAACGACGTTCCTTCGGCCCCGAACTCGGGCGGCCGCCCCGACCGGACCGCCTCCCAGGCGGCCTTCAGGTCGTCCAGCAGGATCCGCCACGAGGCGCGGTCTGCGACCAGCCCGTGCAGGACGAGCAGCAGCCGCCGCTCCCCTTCGAACCACACGATCTCGACCACGGCCCCGGCCGAGGGGTCCAGGCGCGCGATCGCCGCGCGCGTCTCGTCCTCGATCGTGCCGGTGCCGCGCCGCACGCGGTCCCGGGCGGCGACCGCGCCTCGGGGGAGGATCTCGGCGGCCCGGCCTCGACCCGAGACCCGCAGGCGGAGCGCGTCGTGCCGGGCGAGCACCGCCTGGACGGCGGCGAGCAGGTCGCGCTCGCCGAGCCCGGCGGGGACGGGGACGACGACCGACTCGTCACGGCCGCCGGCGAGCCGGGGCAGGCGGGCGATCGCGCCGACCGCCGCGACTTCGGGAGCGGCCCCGAGGTCACGGGCCACCGCCGCCAGCGCGGCCACGGTCGGGTGGGCGAACACGTCCCGGGCGGTGAAGGCCAGCCCCGCCGCACGCGCGCGCGACACGGCCCGCATCGCCAGGATGCTGTCGCCGCCGAGGTCGAAGAAGCCGTCGTCCACGCCCAGACGCCGCACCCCGAGGACGTCGGCGAGGATCTCGCCGAGCACCCGCTCCCGCCGTCCGGACGGTTCCCGCCCGGCTCCGGGCGCGACGCCCGGCGCGGGCAGGGCGCGGCGGTCCAGTTTCCGGTTGGGGGTGAGCGGCAGCGACTCCAGCGCCACCACGGCGGCGGGCACCATGTACTCGGGCAGGCGCGCGGCCACGTGCTCCCGGAGCGCGTCCGGGTCGGGCGCGGCGCCGGTGGGGACGACATAGGCGACCAGCCGCCGGTCCCCCGGCCGGTCCTCACGGACGACGACCACCGCCCTGGCCACGTCCGGGTGGCTCGCCAGCGCGGCCTCGACCTCGCCGGTCTCGACGCGGAAGCCCCGCACCTTCACCTGGCCGTCGGCGCGTCCGGCGAACTCCAGCTCGCCGTCCGGGGTCCGGCGGGCCAGGTCGCCCGTCCGGTACATCCGCCGCCCGGCGGGTCCGAACGGGCAGGCCACGAACCGCTCCGCGGTCAGCGCCGGGCGTCCGAGGTACCCGCGGGCGAGCCCGGCCCCGGCGATGTAGAGCTCGCCGAGCTCACCGGGCGGGACCGGCCGGAGCGTCTCGTCGAGCACGAAGACCCGCGTGTTCCGGACCGGCCGCCCGATCGAGGGATTCGCGTCGCTCCGCTCCAGGAACGCGGCCGTCGACCAGACCGTCGTCTCGGTCGGGCCGTACAGATGCGCGACGCGTCCGGGCGCCGCCAGCATCGCCTCGGCCACCTGCGGGGGCAGCGGCTCGCCGCCCACCATCTTCCGGACGTCCGCGAAGGCGTCCGGGGCGGCGGCCAGCAGGGCCTCCCAGGAGCTGGGCGTCGCCTGGACCGTCCCGACGCCCGTCGCGGCGACCAGCCGCCCGAGGGCGAGCGGGTCGCGGGCCAGGCCGTCCGGGGCGACGACCAGGCCGCCACC
Source organism: Spirillospora sp. CA-294931 (assembly GCF_050946795.1). Lineage (GTDB taxonomy): Bacteria > Actinomycetota > Actinomycetes > Streptosporangiales > Streptosporangiaceae > Spirillospora. The sequence goes on along the minus strand of NZ_CP192006.1, from coordinate 4,056,330 downwards.
GGTGATCAGCGGGAGGTACAGCTCGGGGACCGCCATGTCGAAGGAGGCGGTGGTCACGGCCAGCATCAGGTGGCCGGGCTCGGGGTCGAGGAGGTCCCGCATGGCCAGCAGCAGGTTCAGCAGCGCCGAGTGCGGGACGACCACTCCCTTGGGCGTCCCGGTCGAGCCCGAGGTGTAGATGACGTACGCGGGGTGGTCCCCGGTCAGGGGCGCGAGCCGGTCGGCGTCGCCGGGCGCCGTGCCGCGCTGGCGGGCGACGGCGGCCGCCTCGGCCCGGTCGTCCAGCACCAGCAGGTCTCCGGTCACGGCGGGCGCGAGGGCCCCGGCCACCTCGGCCGTGGTCACCACGCAGACCGGGTCGGCGTCGGCGAGCGTCGCCGCGATCCGCGCGGACGGGTGCCCGGGATCGACGGGTAGGTAGGCGGACCCGGACTTCAGCACGCCCAGCAGGACGGCCCAGAGCTCGGGTGAGCGCGGCACGGCCACCGCGACCACGCGCTCGGGTCCCGCCCCGCGCCCGATCAGGTGCCGGGCGATCCGGTTGGCGGCGGCGTCGAGCTCGGCGTAGGACCACACGACCGCGCCGCCCGCGGCCACGATCGCGGTCCGGCCGGGCGTCCGCGCGGCCTGCGCCTCGACGAGCGAGAGCAGGGTGGCGGCGCCGGGGTCCATCGCGGCGTCATCGGCGGCCATCGCCGGGCCTCCCGTCCAGAATCGGGTCATCGCCGGCCAGGTAGCCGACGAGCAGGTCGTCGAAATCGGGGTCGTGCCGGTCCAGGCCGGAGGCGACCAGGTCGGCCAGCACCTCGTCGGTGCCGCCGCCGAGCCGCGCCATCCGGCAGTCGCGCCAGATGCGTTCCAGCGGGAACCCGCCGCTGACCCCGCGCGCGCCCATGACCTGCATGGACGCGTCGATGATCGCCACGGCGGACTCCCCCGCCACCAGCTTCAGCGCGGCGATCTCGTGTGCGGGCATGCGCTCCTCGTCGCGGGCGCGGGCGACCAGCTCGCGCAGCCGGCTCTCCAGGTTCCACAGCTCGGCCCGGCAGCGGGCCAGCCGGTGGCCGATCACCTGCCGGTCCATGACGCGCTTGTCGCCATGCCCGCGCCGCCGCGCGAAGGCCGTGGCCAGGCGCAGCGCCGTCCCCGCCCCCACCAGCAGCTGCGCGCAGATCGAGACGCGCTCGAAGTGCAGCAGGTGCGCCGCGTACAGCAGGCCGAGCCCGGGGCTGCCGAGCAGCGCGTCGGCCGGGAGCTCCACGTCGAGCGTCACCTGGCCCACATCGCACGAGCGCACGCCCGCCGTCTGGAAGAAGCCGTCGACCGTCGCGCCCGGCGTGTCCAGCGGGACGACGAAGAGCCCGAGGTCCCCGACATGGCGGGTCTGCGCCGGTCGGGCCAGCACCAGGACGTGCGTCGCCTCGCCGATGTTGGAGATGTAGCGCTTGCGGCCCCGCAGCCGCCAACCGTCGACCGTCGGCGTGGCCGTGGTGCGGATCGCGGCCAGGTCGGACCCGCCGTGCGGCTCGGTGGCGGCGAAGCAGCCGACCGCCGTCCCGTCCAGCGCGTCCTCCAGCAGCGCGAGCTGGCCGGACGTGGCGGCGTACGACCGCAGCGCGCCGACGAACATCTCGCAGTGCCCCATCACGGCCAGCGCGAGCCCGCTGCTGATCCTGGCCGTCTCCTCGGAGAGGACCGTCAGGAGCGGCAGCCCGCGTTCCGCGCCCTCGCGCCAGCGGTCGCGGAAGATCCCGCGGCGGGCCAGGCCCGCCACCGCCTCGCGGGGCACGTGCCCGCGCGTCTCCCACGACGCGACGGTCTCCTCGCCATGGACGCTGAGCGCCTCGCACACCCGCAGGCGGAAGGCGTCCACGCTGGTTCCGGTCTCGACGTACGCGGTCATGACACCGTCTCCCGCCATTCCGGGTGCGCGCCGCTGGTGCCGGACGCGACGTCCGCCAGCGCGGCGGCCAGCCGGGCGGTGACCGGGCCGGGCGTCCCGGCTCCCACGGGACGCCCGTCCACGGACACCACCGGCACCACGCCGGCGGCCGTTCCGGTGAGGAAGCACTCGTCGGCCAGGTAGAGATCGGTTCTGACCAGGTCGCGCTCGCTCACGGGCAGCCCGTCCTCGCGGGCCAGGGTCATGACGCTGTCGCGGGTGATGCCGGGCAGGGCCCCCGCCGAGACCGGCGGGGTGCGCAGTTCGCCGCCGGCCAACGCGAACAGGTTGTGCGCCCACCCGTCGGTGACGAACCCGGCGGCGTTGAGCAGGATCGCCTCGTCGTACCCCGCGCGCAGGGCCTCCGACTGCGCCAGGAACGAGTTGAGGTACTGCCCGGTCGCCTTGGCCGCGGGCGGGATCGAGTCGGCCGACATCCGCCGCAGGCCCGAGATCATCGCGCGCGCCCCGTCGGTCTTGGGCGGGCCGATCAGCGGCCCGTCCTCGCTCGCGACGATCGCGGCCCGGTAGGGGGCCGACAGCGGGTCGGGCCCGTCGCCGAGGAACACGATCGGACGCAGGTAGCACTCGGTCAGGCCGTTGGCCGACACGACCGCGCGGCACGCCCGCGCCATCTCCTCGACCGGATACGGGAGCGGGATCCCGTAGACGGCGGCGGAGCGGCGAAGCCGGACCAGATGGTCGGTGAGCCGGAACACGGCCGGTCCCTCGGGCGTCGGGTGGCAGCGCAGGCCCTCGAAGAACCCGATGCCGTAGTGCAGGCCGTAGCTGGTGACGTGCACCGTGGCCGCGTCCCGGTCCACGAGCTCGCCGTCCATCCAGATGATCTTCGCCGTCATGGCGATTCCCCCGTGATGTGGTTCGGTGTCAGTTCAGTTCGGTGATGAGCCGCCGGCCGATCAGGCCGTCGCGGTGCAGCGAGCGGCACAGGTCGCGCTGGACCTTCCCCGAGGTCGTGCGCGGGATGGCGCCGAGCCGGACCACCAGCACCGGCGCCGGGCGGGTGCCAAGCGACTCGGCCACCTGGGCGTGGACGGCGCGTGCCAGCTCCCGCGCGGCCTCCTCGCCCTTGACCAGGCGCGGGTCGGCCTCGACCATCAGCCCGAAGCGGCCGGACGCCCCCGGGTCGCGGAACGCCGCGCAGCACCGGACGAGCCGTCCGCCCGCCTGATGGGCGACCGCCTCCACGTCCTCGGCGAAGACGTTGCGTCCGGCCACCGTGACCACCTCGCCCCGGCGGCCCAGCACATAGAGCTCGTCCTCGTGGACGAATCCCTGGTCGCCGGTGTCGAACCAGTCGCCCGGCCGGAACGCCTCGAAGCCCGCCCCGGAGTGGTAGCCGTCGAACAGCCAGTCGCCGCGCAGCATGATCGGTCCCGGGGCGTCGGGGCCCGGGGCCCGCACCTCAAGGCCCGGAAGCGGCCGTCCCACCGAGACGTGACCGCCCGGCCCGCGCAGCGGCCCTCGCCCGACCGGGCTGTAGCTCACGCCGACGGTCCCCTCGGCCAGCCCGTAGGCGGGCGTCAGCGCCTCCCGGGGGAAGCCCATCGGCCCGGCGACCTCGTCGAAGCGGTTCAGCGCCTGCCAGTCGAGCCGTTCCCCGCCGCTGATCGCCACGCGCATCCGCGACAGGTCCAGGCCGGGCTCGTAGGGCACCGCGGCGGCCAGCCGGTAGGCGAAGTTCGGCGCCGCGGTGGCCGTGGCCCGCTCGCGGGCCAGCGCCGTCAGCCAGCTCGCGGGCCCGGTCGCGAACGAGGCGGGAGGTGCGAGCACCTGGTCGGTGCGGGTGGCCAGGCCCAGCAGGAACATCGCCACCAGACCCATGTCGTGGTACAGCGGCAGCCACGAGACGATCCGGTCCCGGCCGCCCTCGAACGCGCCCGCCGCGCGGATCGCCGCCACGTGGCCCGCCAGCGCGCGTGCCCCGATGGCCACGCCCTTGGGCGCCGCGACGCTGCCGGAGGTGAACTGGACGAGCGCGGTCTCCGGGATCCGGGCGTCGGGCACGACGGCGCGCCGCTCACCGGCCTCGGCCAGCGCCGCCTTCGGGATGACCCGCAGGCCGGACGCCCCCTGGAAGGGGTCCTCGTCACCGATGAGGAACGCGCACCCCATCGTCCGCAGGGCCGGGCCGAACCGCTCGGCGTGCCAGTTCCGGGTGCCGCGCGTGACCGGCGGCAGCGACACCAGCGTGGCGCCGCACATCCAGACGGCGAGCACCGTGACGACCGAGGGCAGGTCGTTGGTGAGGGTCGTCGCCACCGGCGAGCCGGGGCGCACCCCCTCCTCCCGGAGACGGGCCGCCGCGGAGACCGCCCGCACCGCGAGATCGTGGTACGAAAGCTCCACCCGGCTCGGCCCGCCGGTGAAGGCGATGCCGCGGCCCGTCACCCCGAAGGGCCGGACGATCTCCTCCAGCCGCGGCGGATCCACCGGAGCCGGCGGCCCGGAGAGCACCGCCGAGGTCAGCGTGCCCCTCACGCCGCCTCCCCGCCCCGCAGGTCGGCCATGGCCAGGTCGTCGGCGGCCATCGCACGGTCGATCACGCCCTGGACCCCGCCGTCCCGGCGCATCCGGCGGAGCAGTTCCTCCTCGATGTAGGAGACGTGCCATTCCTCGTCCCGAAGAATGGCGCGCAGCGTTTTCTGGATCGCGGGCGTGACGTCGAGCGTGTCCAGATGTTCGTTGTATTCGGTGACACCGCGCCGCTCGGAGACCCAGGTCAGCGCGAGCAGTTCGGTGAGCGATCCGGGAATTCCGTAATGCACGCCCAGGCGCGCCTGGTAAGGCAGGTCGACCTCGACGATCTCGCCGCCCAGGTTCTCGATCGCCTTGGTCCACAGCCAGGCGTGGACGGCCTCGTCCCGCAGGTGCCGGGTGAGGTTCGAGCCGAGCTCGGCCGAGTCGGCGAGGCGGCCCATCCGCATGATCGCGCCCGCGCCGTGCACCTCCGCCGCCCGGTACTCGTTGAGCACCCAGAGCGGGTCGCCCTCGTCCCGCATCAGAGGACCTCCTGCCGTTCCCGGTCCCCCGCGACACGCTGCGCGATCTCGCCCACCGTCCTGATGTCGGCGATCGAGGCCGCGTCCAGCCGCCGCCCGGTCTCGTTGTGCAGCGCGGCCAGCAGCTCGGCGGCGTCCAGCGAGTCGAACCCGAGATCGCCGACCAGTTCGGTCGCGGCCGACAGCTGCGAGGGATCGAGATGGCGCGCCCTGGCCACCAGTCCGATCACCATTGTGATCGCTTCTTCGTGTGTCATTCCACGCTCCCCTATGCACATGGATGCGACAAATCGCCCCGTTGTCCGGCAACAGTGCCAGCGGCCGCCGCGCGAAAGAAGCGATGGTCCGCTGAGCGGAACACCGGTGAGCGCGAACCGCGCGCGAGACGTGCAGGAAATACCCCGCCAAATCTGAAATCGGAAGACGGTGGTGACAATGCCGGTTGATCGGACGAAGGAGATCGCGCGGGGGCGCGGGGTTCTCGAAGGGGCGTTCGGGCTCCTCGCGGCGGTCGAGGGCTCGGGAGGAGCGGGGCTGACGGCGCTGGCGACCGCGAGCGGATTGCCGAAGGCGACCGCGCACCGGCTCCTGGAACAACTCCTGGAGCTCGGAGCGCTGGAACGCTCTGGGGCGGCCTACCGGGTCGGCCCGCGCCTGTTCCAGCTCGGCCGCCGGTGGCAGCCCCATCCGGGCCTGCGCGAAGCCGCCCGGGAGCCCATGCGCGGCCTCGCCGCCGCCACCGGCGCGTCGGTGGGGATCACCGTGCTCGCCCAGGGCCGGGCCCTGATGGCCGATGCCGTGCCGGGCGAGCTGGACGAGCTGATCGCGCTGCGTCCCGGCTCGTCCTTTCCCTGGACGACCGCGGCGGGCAAGGTCCTGGTCGCGGGATCGGCGGCGGCCGCGTCGCTGGTGCCCGTCCCGTCCGGGTGGGCGCGCGAGGCCGCCGCGATCCGCGACCGGGGCGTGGCGGTGGACATGGAGGAGGTCGTGGCGGGGGTCTGCTGCGTCGCGGTGCCCGTCCGCGCCGCGGGCGGCCGGACGGTGGCCTCGGTCTGCGCCCTGGTCGAGCCGGCGCGCCGCCCGGGCCCGATGACGGACGCCGTCCTGCGGACCGCGAAGCTCATCACCGCCCGCCTCCGCGCCGCACCCACCCGACTCTCCAGACCGGCCCCCTCGCGCTAGGCGAGTTCGGAGCCCTCGGGCGCGACAAACCCGGCGACGTCGATGGGCGGGCTGGCGATAATGACCGATGTGGAGGAGGTCGAGGTCGTCGTCGCCCATCAGGACTGCGCGACCCTGCGGGTCGGCGAGGTGTTCCTGAAGATCGACGCCGATCAGGCGCGCACCGACGTCGAGGTCGAGGCGATGGCCAGGGCCCCGATCCCGACTCCGGAGATCCTGTGGCGCGAGCCGCCGGTGCTGGCTCTCGCCGCCGTGTCGGGACGGGCCCTTGGCCGCTTGGGTCGGCCGTCGACCGCGTCGCCGGCGGCGTGGGTCGCGGCGGGTGCCGCCGTTCGGATGCTGCACGACGCGCCGTTGCCGCCCTGGCCCGGCCGGAGCCCCGGCGAGATCGAAGCGCACCTCGACGGCGAATGCGCGTGGCTCCTGGCCAACGGCGTCCTTCCCGCCGACCTGGTGACGCGCAACCGCGAGGTCGCCCAGACCGCGCTCCGGCCGTGGACGCCGGTGTTCACGCACGGCGACCTCCAGGTCGCCCATGTGTTCGTCGACGGTGACGCGATCACCGGCGTGATCGACTGGACCGAGGCGGCGCCGGGCGACGCCCTGTTCGACCTCGCCACCCTCACGCTCGGACACCCGGAGCACCTCGGTGACGTCGTCGCCGGGTACGGCACCGACGTCGATCTCGACGTGATCCGCGCGTGGTGGTCGTTGCGGAGCCTGCGGGCGGTCCGCTGGCTGATCGAGCACGGGTTCGACCCGTCCGCGCCGGGTTGCGAGATCGACGTGCTGCGTTCCCGGGAATAGGTGGGCCGGAGACGGGTAACGCGTTGAGCAGGTTGAATCGGACGAGTGCTGAGGGGGTCGTCGTGCCGCAGCAAGCGTGGAGTGCCAAGCGGGAACGCCAGTACGAGAAGATCAAGTCCTCGCAGCGGGAGCGTGGTGCGAGCGAGGATCGGGCCGAGGAGATCGCCGCGCGCACCGTCAACAAGAACCGTGCGCGGGCCGGGGAGTCGCGCCAGGCCAGCAAGATCTCGACCCAGACCAAGTCGCCGCAGAAGCGGGGCGGCCAGCGGTCGGGCCGGGGGCTGGGCCCCGGTGGGCGGACCAAGGAGCAGCTCTACGCGGAGGCCAAGCGCCGCAAGATCTCCGGCCGCTCCAAGATGACCAAGCGCGAGCTCCAGGACGCCCTGGCCCGGTGAGCGCTCAGGCCGGACCGATCCCGTCGAGAATCGCCCGCCCCAGGCCGCCGCCCGCGTTCAGCGGCCGGATGTCGATCTCGCCGTTTCGGGCATGACCGCCTGCGTCATTGCCCGCCTCAAGCGCCCCGCGTCCATCCCCGAGGTCCTGGAGTACATGGAGCCGAGGCGGGGTCGGGGGTCAGCGGTTTCTGATCTTGTGGGCGACGTAGGCGGCGGCGAGCCCGGTGGCGAAGGCGCCGGGGATGATGAACGCGGCCCAGTCAGGCATCGTCCGGGCCCTCGGGGGCCCGCCGGTCGGCCGCGTTCAGCTCGTCGCGGGCCTGTTCGAGTTCGACTCGGGCCAGCGCCCAGTCCAGCAGCGCCTGCGTCCACACTTCCCGGGCCCGGTCGGTGCCCCGTGCCGTGGGTGCCATGGCCCGGTGGGCGTCGTAGGCGGCGCCGGCCTCCTGCTCGACGTCGCGGGCCCGGGCGAGCCGCTCCTGGGCCTGGGCGAAGGCCTCCGCCGGACGGGGCCGCCGACCGGCCACCACGCGGTCGGCGCCCCGTTTCTGTCGCTTCACGCTTCTGATGTCCACCCGAGAATGGAATCAGAGACCGCTGGTGGTTCACTGACCCCGCGGCCGGGGCGAAAGCGCAGCGCAGGCGGTCTGAGGGGGCAAATCCGGTTCGCGTCTCTTGCCGGTGCGGATGACCTTCTCAGTTCGTCTGGGTCAGGCGAAGGTGGTTTCCCGACGGGTCCCGGAAGGCCGCGTCGATTCCGTACGGGGTCTCGAAGGGGTCCTCGACGAATTCCACGCCGCGCGCGGTCAGTTCCTTGTGCGTGGCGCGGCAGTCGTCGGTGGACAGGAAGACCGTTCCGGCGGCGCCCTTGGCCATGAGCGCGCGGACCTGGGCGGCCAGGTCCTCGTGGAACACCGGCGGCCCCAGGACGGGCATCAGCGCGATGGCGATGTCGGGTTGTCCGACCGGCCCCACGGTCAGCCAGCGGACGTTCCCGAACCCCGCCATGGTGACGTCCGACCGGATCTCCATTCCGAGCTTCTCGGTGTAGAACGTCAGCGCCTCGTCCTGGTCATGGACATACAGGTGGGCGAGCGAGATTCTGATCATTGGTGCCTCCTCAGGTCGGCACCAGGTTATTTCGGGGGCGTCCCGCCGTCTTCTCGAAACGTCCGGTGTTGCGGGCGGCCATAGGCGCGCAGGACGCACGGCGGAATCAGCGCGTAATTGGCGGCGGGAGGGAATTCGGCCCGGTAGGCCGTCGGCGGGCGGCCGTACTGGCGGGTGAAGCTGGTGGTGAACGAGCCGACGCTCTGCAGGCCCACGCGCATGCAGATCTCGGCCACCGATCGGTCGGTGGCGCGCAACAGCGCCGCCGCGCGCTCCAGCCTGCGGGTGAGCAGGTAGACGTGGGGCGGCTCCCCGAAGGCCCGGCGGAATTCCTGGCTGAAGTGCGAGCGGGAAAGGCCCGCCGCCCGCGCCAGATCCTCGACGGTCAGCCTTTCGAAGTACCGCCGGTCAGCCAGGTCCTTGGCCCGGAGCAGATGCCGGGCGACCGGAAGGGAGGCCATGCTCCCCATTGTCACCGATGCACGCGGGTCAGCCGAGGGCGGTGAGGCGGGCCTGGACCTGCGCCGCTCGGGGGACGCCCAGGTCTTTGAAGATCGCCAGTGCGTCGCTCCATGCCTGGCGGGCCTCGTTGGGACGGCCGAGGGCGTGCAGGCTCCAGGCCTTGCCGCGCTTGTCGGAGACGGGCGTGATGATGAGGGCCTGGCGGAAATCGCAATAGCAGGTGCCGCGGCTCGCCAGGACCCATGCCTCGCCCCCGCGGTCACCGGTGCGGCGGACCGCGGCCAGGCTGATCCGGCCGGTGGCGAGCCATTCGGCCAGGTGCTTGCGGACGAGGAAGTAGCTCCCCAGCGCGCCGGCCAGCTTCCAGGCGATGTCGTCGTGCCCGGTTCCGGCGGCGTGGCGGATCAGCGCGATCAGCTTGACCTGCTCGGTGTCGCACCATTCCAGCGCCTGGCCCGGGTCTTCGAAGGTCAAGGGGGACGGCCGGCGTCCTCGACGGTCAGCGGGACGGCGGGATGCGGGAAGAGGATCTTGCGCGCCTCGTCGGCGGTCCGCAGGTACCAGGCGAGCACCGAGCGGACGGCACGCCGGTGGGCGCGTTCGGCGGCGTAGAGGCGGTTGTGCTCGCGAAGCGCGGCGGCCAGATCGGACGGGAACCGCTCGACCAGGAGGCTCTTGTGGATCACACGATGGCCCGGTGCACCGCCCTGTCCATGCGGCTTCCTAGGCCAGGTGGACGGGCAGCGCGCGGTGACCGTTGGAGATGAATCCGACGTTGGGTTCGAGGTCGGCGGGCCGGACGGCGAGCCGGAGATCCGGGAAGCGCGCGAACAGGGCGGGAAGGGCGGCGGTCGCCTCGGCCCGCGCGAGCGGGGCGCCCAGGCAGAAGTGGACCCCGTGGCCGAAGGCGAGATGTTCCTTGTCGGGACGGGTGACGTCGAACCGGTCGGCCGTGTCGCCGTGCAGGCCCGGGTGGCGCCCGGCGGCGCCGAAGGAGGCCAGGATGGCCCCGCCGGATCGTCGGGCCCGCGGGCACGGCGATGTCCTCGACCGCGTACCGCAGCGGCACGTGGGAGACGGGCGCCTCGTACCTGAGCGCCTCCTCGATCACGTCGTCCCACCCCGCCCGGACGCGGTCGAGCTGGTCGGGATGCGTGAGCAGCGCGGCGATGGCCTGGTCGAGGAGGTTGACGGTGGTCTCGTGCCCAGCGCCGATCACCAGCAGCAGGGTGTCGAGGAGTTCCTGCTCGGTGAGCGCCGCGCCGTTCTCGTCCCGGGTGGCGATCAGCACCGACGTCATGTCGTCCGCCGGTTCGGCCCGCTTGGCGGCGACCAGGTCGCGCAGGATCGCGTAGGTCTCGTGGGCGTTGGCGGTCTGCTGCTCGGCGGTGAGGGTGGTGTCGAACACCGCGTCGAACCCGGGCCGCGCCCGGTCGGGCACGCCGACCAGATCGCTGATCATCTGGATCGGGATCGGATAGGCGAACCGTTCGCGCAGGTCGACGGCCTGACCGGGCGGGCAGGCGGCGAGGTCGTCGAGCAGGGCGCGGGTGACCCGTTCGATGCGCGGGACCAGGGCGGCCACCCGGCGGGCCGTGAGCGCGGGGCTGACCAGGCGGCGCAGCCGCCGGTGATCGGCGCCGTAGGCGGTCATCATGTTCCGGACCCCGACCCAGAGGTCCGGCGGCCACTTGCCGACGATCTCGTCCGGGAAGAGCGGCCAGTGCCGGTGCGCGTCCTTCGACACGCGCTCGTCGGTCAGCAACCGCTTGAGAAGGCCGGGATCGCTGATCGCCCAGGACGTCGACCAGCGCGGCCGGGCCTCGGGCGCGCAGTTCCGCCTCTTCGGCACGACGGTCGCGACCGTCGGGATCCAGGACGGGGATCTGCTGTCGGTCCATGCGGGCCCCCCAGGCCCATCGCCCTCGCCTCGATCCCGCCGCTTGGAAAGCGGTACCTCTGCTACCGGCCGGACACACAGGTGACCGCCTCGCGTCCGCCCTTGTCAGAAGGGGTAGTGGGCGTGCTGGGTGGCGAGGGTCACCCAGCGGGTGCTGGTGAACGCCTCGATGCCCCAGCGGCCGCCGAAGCGGCCGTAGCCGGACGCGCCGCGGCCGCCGAAAGGGGCCTGCGGCTCGTCGGCGACCGACTGGTCGTTGATGTGGACGATGCCGGTCCTGAGGCGGCGGGCCACGCGCAGGCCGTGCGTCCCGTTCTCGGTGATGATCCCGGCGGTCAGGCCGTTGCGGGTGTCGTTGGCCAGGGCGGCGGCCTCGGCGTCGGTGGCGAAGGTGCCCAGCGCGCAGACCGGCCCGAAGGCCTCGGCGTGGTAGAGGTCGGCGTCCTCGGGCACGCCGGTGAGCACGGTCGCCGGGTGCAGCGAGCCCTGTGGTTCGCCGCCGCCGGTCAGGACGGCGGCGCCCTTGAGGACCGCGTCCCCGACCAGGGCGGCGACGCGTCGCGCGGCGGCGGGCGTGACCAGCGGGCCGATCACCGTGCCGGGATCGGCCGGGTCGCCGGACGGCAGGGCGGCGACCTTGGCGACGAACTTCTCGGTGAACTCCGCCGCCAGCGACTCGTGCACCAGGACGCGGTCGCCGGACATGCAGATCTGTCCCGCGTTCATGAAGACGCCGAACGCGGCGGCGTCGACCGCGTAGTCCACGTCGGCGTCGTCCAGGACGATGATCGCGTTCTTGCCGCCCAGCTCCAGCAGCGCGGGCTTGAGGTGCCGGGCGGCGTGCGTGCCGATGGTCCGGCCGACCTCGGTCGAGCCGGTGAAGTTCACCGCCGCCACGCGCGGGTCGGCGATGAGCGCCTCGGCGACCGGCGCGGCGTCGGCGGGGTCGTTGGTGATCACGTTGAGCGCGCCGCCGGGCAGCCCGGCGTCCCGCAGCAGGTCGGCGACGAACAGGCCGCAGGCGAGCGGGGCGTCCTCGCTGGGCTTGAGGACCACGGTGTTGCCCGCCGCGAGCGCGGCGGCGACGGCGCGGACGCCGAGGATGACGGGGGCGTTCCAGGGGGCGAAGGCGGCGACCACCCCCAGCGGCTCGCGCACCGCGAGCCCGAGGGCGCCCTCCTCCTGGGCCGCGAGGACCTCGCCGCGCGGCGCGGTGATCGCGGCGGCGGCCTCGCGCAGCATGTCGGCGGCCAGCGCCACGTTGAAGCCGGCCCAGGGCCGGGTGCCGCCGACCTCGCCGCACATCAGGTCGGCGGCCCGGTCGCCGCGCTCGTGCAGCAGGTCGGCGGCCTTGAGGAAGATCGCCCGGCGGGCGGACGGGCTCGTCGCGGCCCAGGCGTCGAAGGCGTCCTGCGCCGCGGTCACGGCCAGGGCGACGTCCTCGGCACCGGCCGCCGCCACGGTGGCGTACACCTCGCCGGTGTAGGGATTGACGTCCGTCGTGGTACGGCCCGATCGGGCGGGCACGTCCCGGCCGCCGATCAGCAGGTCGCGGGCGATGGTCATGGTCTTGCCTCCGGGGGTGCGGACCGGTCAGGCGATGGGAGGGCCCGCGTAGTTGTCGGCGAGTTCGGCGGCGGCGTGGGGCGAGGCGGCGACGCGGTCGAGCTGGGAGATCTGCAGGCGGACGTCGAAGTCGCCCTGGGCGGGGTCGGTGTGCAGGGTGGTGGTCATGAAGTGGGAGAAGTGCTCGGCCCGCCAGACGCGGCGGAGGGAGGTGCTCGAGTAGGCGTCCAGCAGGTCCGCCGAGCGGGTGCGGCGCAGGTGGGCGAACGCGCGGGCGAGGACGGTGACGTCGGCGGCGGCGAGGTTGAGGCCCTTGGCGCCGGTGGGCGGAACGATGTGGGCGGCGTCCCCGGCGAGGAAGAGCCGGCCGTGCCGCATGGGCTCGGTGACCAGGCTGCGCATCGGCAGGACGGCCTTGGCGGTGACCGGGCCCCGGCGCAGGGTCCAGCCGTCGAGGGCGAAGCGGGCGTCGAGCTCGTCCCAGATCCGTTCGTCGGGCCAGGCCGCGGGGTCGGTGCCGTTGGGGACCTGGAGGTACAGGCGGCTCACTCGGGGCGAGCGCATGCTCAGCAGCGCGAAGCCGCGCGGTGAGTGGGCGTAGACGAGCTCGTCGCTGGACGGCGCGACGTCGGCGAGGATGCCCAGCCAGCTGTAGGGGTAGCCGCGTTCGTACGTCTTCTTCGCCGTGTCCGGGACGGCGTCGCGGGCGATCCCGTGGAAGCCGTCGCATCCGACGACGTAGTCGCAGGTGAGGGTGTTCTCGCGGCCGTCGTGGCGGTAGCGGATCAGGGGCCGGTCGGTGTCGGCGCCCTCGATCGCCTCGGCCCCGGCCTCGAACAGCAGCGGCGGGCCGTCCCGGAGCTGGAGGGCGATGAGGTCCTTGACGACCTCGGTCTGCGCGTAGACCCAGACGCGGCGGCCGCCGGTGAGGGCGGGGAAGTCGAGGCGGTGGCGGCGGCCGTCCCAGCGCAGCTCGACGCCGTCGTGCGGCAGCCCCTCGCGGTCGAGGCGGTCGGCGGCCCCGCATTCGCGCAGGACGTCGACGGTGCTCTGTTCGAGGATCCCGGCGCGCTGGCGCTGTTCGACGTAGGCGCGGTCGCGCTGTTCCAGGACGACGCAGTCGATGCCCGAGCGGTGCAGCAGGCGGGCCAGGAGCAGCCCGGCGGGACCGGCCCCGACGATGCCGACGGTGGTGTGCATCAGCGGTTCTCCTCGGCGAGGACGCGCTCGGCGACGGCGAAGGCGGAATTGGCCGCGGGGACCCCACAGTAGACGGCGGTCTGGAGCAGGACCTCCGTGATATCGGCGGGGGTGAGGCCGTTGCGGAGGGCCGCGCGCACATGCAGCGCCAGCTCCTCGTGGTGCCCCCGGGCGGTGAGGGCGGTGAGGGTGACGCAGCTGCGGGTGCGGCGGTCCAGGCCGGGCCTGGTCCAGATCTCGCCCCAGGCGTAGCGGGTGATGAGGTCCTGGAAGTCCGCGGTGAACCCGGTGGTGCGGGCGGCGGCCCGGTCGACATGGGCGTCCCCCAGGACCTCGCGGCGGACGGCCGCTCCGGCCAGGTACCGGTCGGTGTCGCCGGACGGCGGCGCGAGGTGGCCCGCCAGCGCGGCCGAGACGGGGCCAGGACGCTCGGCGGGGGCCAGGTGCGCGGCCCCGGCGATCTCGACCAGGCCCGCGGCCGGAATGCCGTCGGCCAGCTCGCGGGCGTGCGGCGGCGGGGTCGCCGGGTCGTCCCGTCCGGCCACGACCAGCGTCGGGACGCGCACGCGCGGCAGTTCGGCCCTCAGGTCGAAGCCGGCCAGCGCGTCGCAGCACGCGGCGTACGCCTCGGGGTCGGCGGCGAGCAGGTCGGCGACCAGCGCCCGGGCGGCGGGCGTCTCGCGGAACGCCGGGGTGAACCAGCGGGACGGTGCCGTCTCGGCCAGCCATTCCACGCCGTCGGCGCGGACCCGGGCCGCCCGCTCGTGCCAGGTCGCGGGCTCGCCGAACCGGGCCGAGGAGCACACCGGGACGAACGACGCGAGCCGGTCGGGGTGGTGGACGGCGAGCCAGGTCCCCACGGCGCCGCCGATCGAGACGCCCGCGTAGGCGAAGCGTTCGACGCCGAGCGCGTCGGCGAGGTCGAGCACCAGCCGGGCGAGATCGGCGATCCGCGCACCGGCGGCGACGAGCGCGGCGGGCGAGCCGCCGTGTCCGGGCAGGTCCCATCGGATCACCCGATGGGACCGGGCCAGGGCCGGTGTCGCCCGGTCCCAGAGCCGCAGCGAGGTGCCCAGCGACGGGCCGAGGAACAGCGCGGGCGCCCGATCGGTGCCGTCGACGCGGTGGTTCAGCGGGGTCATGGGCTCTGCCTCCCGGGGCGGTCCGCCAGCGCGCGGTCCACCAGGACACCGGCCGATCCCAGGTAGCGGGCGGGGTCGAAGAGGTCGTCCGGCAGGACGGCGGTCTCCCGGAGCGCGTCGTCGAGGCCGACGCCGTCCTCGGCGGCGCGGCGTGCGGCCTCGGTGAGCGCTCGCGCGGCGTCCGGGCGTCCGATCTCGGCGGCGAGGACGGCCGCGATCCGTTCGCTGACGATCAGCCCGCCGGTGCGCGCCAGGTTGTCCGCCATGCGCCCGGGATGGACGCGCAGGCCGGACAGCAGCTCCGCGGTGTGGTGCGCGGCCCCGCCGGTCAGCCGCAGGGCGTCGCGCAGCGGCTGCCACTCGGCGTGCCACGCCCCGGCCGGACGCTCGTCCTCGGCGGCCATGGACCCGTACAGGACGCCCGCCAGGGCGGGGACCTGCCGTGCGGCGGCCGCGGCCAGCGTCGCCCGGACCGGGTTGGCCTTGTGCGGCATGGCCGAGGAGCCGCCGCCGCTCCCCTCGGTGACCTCGCCGATCTCCGTGCGGGACAGGACGAGGACGTCGGCGGCGACCTTGCCCATCGCCCCGGCGGTGAAGGCGAGCGCCCCGGCGAGGTCGGCGACGGGCGTGCGCAGCGCGTGCCAGGGCAGCGCGGGCTCGGCGAGCCCCGTCTGTTCCGCGTACGCGGCGGGAAGGGAGGCGACCGCGCCGCTGTCGTCCGCCAGGGCGCCGAACGCGGCGAGCGTGCCCGCCGCGCCGCCGAGCTGCGCGGGGGTCCGGACGGCGGTGAGCCGGTCCCGGGCGTCCAGGAGCAGGGAGCGCCAGCCCGCCGCCTTGAGCCCGAACGTGGTGGGGACGGCGTGCTGGGTCAGGGTGCGGCCGGGCATCGGGGTGTCGCGGTGCTCGGCGGCGAGCCGCGCCAGCGTGGCCGCCGCCCGCTCCAGGTCGGCGGTCAGGAGCCGCAGGGCGCGCGAGGCGACCAGCATCGTCGCGGTGTCCAGGATGTCCTGGCTGGTGGCGCCGCGATGCACGTACGGCGCGGCCCGGGGGTCGCGCTCGGCGACGGCCGCGGTCAGGTCCTCGACCAGCGGGATGACGGGATTGCCGCCGCTCTGGGCCCGGTCGGCCAGGTCCTGAGGGTCGAACCGGCTGGTCTCGGCCGCCGTCGCCGTGACGGCCGCGGCGGCGGATTCGGGGGCGAGCCCGAGCGCCGCCTGCGCCCGGGTCAGCGCCGCCTCGGCGTCGAGCATGGCCCGGACGTAGGCGGCGTCGCTCGTCGCCTCCTCCACGGCCCGGGCCGCACGGCCCGGGGCGAGGAGGCGCTCAGTCGAAGGCGAGGAAGACGGTCTCATGGGACCCCTGGAGGTGGACGTCGAAGCGGAACACGCCGTCGCGTTCGGGCACGGCCAGCAGCGTGGCGCGCCGGTCGGGCGGGAGCCGCGCGAGCAGCGGATCGTCCTCGGCGCCTGGCAGATGCGGCAGGTAGACGCGGGTGTGCAGGTGGTGCAGCAGGCCGCGGGCGAACACCACGACCGCCAGGTACGGCGTCCGCGCGGGCGGCAGCGTCCGCAGGGCGAAGTGACCGGCGGCGTCGGTGGCGACCCGGGCGAAGCCGGTGAAGGTCACACCGTCGCGGCCGAGGAAGCCGCCGGACGCCGGGTCGCGGCGCATCGAGCCGGACGCTCCCTCCGGCGCGTCCTGCCAGAACTCCAGCAGGGCGTCGGGAACGGGTGCGCCGCTGCCGTCGAGCACATTGCCGTGGACGGTGACGGCCCCAGGGTGCCCGGACGGAGCGACGTCCGCGCCGCCGGGGAAGGGCAGCGCGTACCCGTAGAACGGGCCGACGGTCTGCGAGGGGGTGGGGTGCACGGTCAGCGGCCCTCCTCGGCCCAGGTGGCGGACGGCCCGTCCAGCACGATGTCCCAGCGGTAGCCGAGCGACCATTCGGGGGTGGACAGGTCATGGTCGTAGGAGGCCACCAGGCGTTGCCGGGCGTCGTCGTCGGTCACCGACTGCAGGATCGGGTCGTAGGCGAACAGCGGGTCGCCGGGGAAGTACATCTGGGTGACGAGCCGCTGGGTGAAGGCCGTGCCGAACAGCGAGAAGTGGATGTGCGCCGGACGCCACGCGTTCTCGTGGTTGCGCCAGGGGTAGGCGCCGGGCCGGACGGTGACGAACTCGTACCGTCCCTCGTCGTCGGTGAGGCACCGTCCCACACCGGTGAAGTTCGGATCGAGGGGGGCCGGATGGGCGTCGAGCCGGTGGGCGTACCTGCCCGACGCGTTGGCCTGCCAGATCTCCACGAGCTGGCCCCGCACCGGACGTCCGCCCCGGTCCAGCACGCGCCCGGTGACCCGGATCCGCTCGCCCAGCGGTTCCCCGGCGTGCTGCCGGGTGAGGTCGTGGTCGAGGGGCGCGACATCGGTGATGCCGAACACCGGGCCGGTCAGCTCCAGCGCCTCGGGGTCGCCGACGACCACGGGCGGACGGGCCGGGTGGCGCAGCGCCGTGCTCCGGTAGGGGCGGTACGCGCGGGCGGGGTGGTGCTCGGCCGGTCCGCCGTCCGCGCGCCGCTTGGCGTACGCGTCGCGCGCCTCGGCGATCTCGCGGTCGATGTCGCGCTGGCTCGGGAGGGTCAAGGGGGGCTCCGTGTTCGCCTGGCGAACTTTTGTCCGATATCTTGGTTCGAGTCTGGCTTCGGGCGGCGACGGATGTCAACGGCCCCGGTTCCGGTCACCTCCCTCTCTGGAGAAACGCATGACCTCTTCCTCCGGCGCCGCACCGCCTGAGGCCGTCGGTCCCCTCACCCGGGGGCTGGGGGTGCTGCGGACACTGGCCCTCTCCGGCGGGCGCATGCCCGCGAGCGAGCTGGTCCGGGCCGAGGGGCTCGCGCGGGCGACGGTGGACCGGGTGGTGGGCACCCTGGAGGCGGCCGGCCACGTCCGGCTGGAGGGACGCGAGGCCGTCCTCGCCCCGCGGCTGATGGAGCTGGGCAACGCCTACCTGGCGTCCTGCCGGATCCCCGACCTGCTCGGGCCGGAGGCCGAGGCGCTCGCCGGTGAGCTGGACGAGTCGGTGTCGCTCGCCGTCCCCGACCTGGACGGCGTCCGCTTCGTCCACCGGACCGACCGGCGCCGCGCGATGTCGGTGACCTTCCGCGTCGGAGACCTGCTGCCCGCCGAGCGCTGCGCCCCCGGCGCCCTGTTCGCCGAGGGCTGGGACGAACGGGACTGGGACCGCTGGCGGCGGCGCGGCACCGCCGACCCGCTCGACGAGGCGTTCCCCGCGGTGCCCCCGGGCTCCGGCCGTGCCCGCGCGACCTTTCCCGAACGCGTGACCGGCGCCCGCGACACGGGCTGGGCCGTGGACGACCAGCTCATCGAACCCGGCCTCGCCGCAGTGGCCGTGCCGGTGCGCGATCCGTCCGGGGCACCGGTGTGCGCGGTCAGCGTGGTCAGCCACACCAGCCGCCACGGCGCCGCGTCGTTGGCCGAGACGGCCCTCCCCCGGCTCGGACGGGCCGTCGCCCTGATGGAGGAGGCACTCGGAACCCGCCCGGCACCGGCCGCACCCGCGTCGATCGGGGCCCCCGTGGCCGCGCCCTTGGAGTCGCTGGTGCGCGGCCTGGCGGTGATGGCCGCGCTCGGAGGCGGGCGTCCGGGGCTCACGCTCAGCGCGGTCGCGGAGGCGACCGGCCTGCCGCGCGCCACGGTCCGCCGAGCCCTGATCACCCTGCGGCACCTGGGGTACGCGGCGTCCAGCGGGAGGCTGTTCCACCTCACGCCCCGGGTGCTCGACCTCGGGTTCGCCCACCTGTCGGGCCTCACCCTGTCGCAGATCGCCCAGCCGCATCTGACCGCGCTGGTCGCGCACGTCCGCGAGTCGGCGTCGATGAGCGTTCTGGACGGGCGGGACGTCCGGTGCGTCGCCCGTGTCTCCGCCTCCCGCGTCCTGAGCGTCGACATCACCGCGGGCGCCCGCCTGCCCGCGCACGCCACCTCGATGGGACGCGTCCTGCTGGCCGGGACCGGGCCGGGAACACTCGCCGAGGTGGAGGACCAAGGGTTCTCCCAGGTCGAGGGGGAACCCGACGAGGGGGTGCGCTCGATCGCCGTGCCCGTCCGCGACGCCTCCGGCCGGGTGATCGCCGCGGTCGACGTCGCCGAGCACACCGCGCACGCCACCGCCGAGCAGGCCCGCGAACGCCTGCTTCCCCCGTTGCTGCGGGCGGCGGCGGGCATCCAGGCGGACGCGCGGGCCGCGGGCCGTTACACGACCCTCGCGCCGCACTGATTTCCGGACTGGTCTAGCCCTTTTCGTGGGGCGGTTTGTTGTGCGTGAAAGCCACTGAAAATCGCTTCTTGTCTACCGTCTGAAGTGCGGTTATGGTCCAAATAATTAGTACAGTTTCCTATTTAAAGAGAGGAGCTGGGGTTGCTGTGCCCACCTACCGCTCTCCGCTCCGAACGATCGTCGCGGGCTGTACCGCCCTCGTCCTGGCTCTCGGGCTCTGCCTGATCATGACCACGCCCGCGCACGCCGCGGGCCCGACCGCCGCGTGCCGGACCGTCCAGGAATGGGGCGGCGGCGCCCAGTACACCTGCACCGTCACCAACGGCGGCAGCGCCGCCATGTCGGGATGGAAGCTGGAGTTCGACCTGGCCGCCACGGTGCGGATGGGCTCGTACTGGGACGCCGTCCTCACCAGCGCGAACAACCACCACACCTTCGCCAACCGGAACTACAACGGCACGATCGCCCCGGGCGGCTCGGCCTCCTTCGGCTTCCTGGTCTCCTTCACCGGAACGCTGAGCGGACCCCAGGAGTGCAGGCTCGACGGCCGTCCGTGCGACGGCGGCCCGGCGGACGCCCCGCCCAGCGCGCCCGGTGACCTGCGGACCACCGAGGTCACCGCCACCTCGGTCGCGCTGGCCTGGGACGCCGCCACCGACGACCACGGCGTCAAGAACTACGACGTGCTGAACGGCACCGCCGTCGCGGCCACCGTCACCGGCACCACCGCCACGATCAGCGGCCTGACCCCGGGCACCCGCTACACCTTCGCCGCCCGCGCCCGCGACACCGCCGACCAGCTGTCCCCGGCCGGCAACGCGGTCACCGTCACCACCCCGGGCAGCGGCGAGGACACGCCGCCCACCAAGCCGGGCGGGCTGCGCGTCACCACGACCACGGCCGACTCGGCCGCGCTGGCCTGGACGGCCTCGACCGACGACCACGGCGTGAGCGGCTACGACGTGCTGCAGAACGGCTCGCTCGTCCAGTCGGTGACCGGCACGAGCGCGAACGTCACCGGGCTCGCGACGGGCAGCTACCGGTTCGCGGTGCGCGCCAAGGACACCATCGGCCAGAACTCCGAGCTCAGCGACGAGGTCACCGCCACCGTCGGGCCGGGCACCGGAGGCTGCCGTCCCGACGGGCTCTCCCAGACGCCCGGCGTCACGCCCCCGTACTGCGAGGTCTACGACAACGACGGCCGGGAGAAGATGGGCGCCGGTCACCCGCGCCGTTCGATCGGGTACTTCACCGGATGGCGGGACGGCAAGAACAACACGCCGCGCTACCTCGCCAGCGACATCCCGTGGAGCAAGCTCACCCACATCAACTACGCCTTCGCGCACGTCGACCCCCAGAACAAGGTCTCGGTCGGCGGCGACACCCCGGCCAACCCGGCGACCGGCATGGAGTGGCCGACGGTGCCGGGCGCGGAGATGGACCCGGCCTATCCGTACAAGGGCCATTTCAACCTGCTCAACAAGTTCAAGAAGAAGCACCCGAACGTCAAGACGCTGGTCTCGATCGGCGGCTGGGCCGAGTCCGGCGGCTACATCGACGACAACGGCAAGCGCGTCGCCTCCGGCGGCCTCTACACGCTCACCGACAGCCAGGCCAACATCAACACCTTCGCCGACTCGGTCGTCTCCTTCCTGCGCAAGTACGGATTCAACGGCGCCGACATCGACTACGAGTACGCCACCTCGATGAAGTACGCCGGGCACCCCGACGACTTCACCTTCTCCAACCCGCGGCGCGCCAAGCTGATGGCCGGGTACGTGGCGCTGATGAAGACGCTGCGCGAGAAGCTCGACGCCGCGAGCGCGGCCGACGGCAAGTACTACATGCTGACCGCCGCCGTCTCGGCGTCCGGCTGGATCCTGCGCGGGCACGACAGCTACCAGGTCGTCCCCTACCTGGACTACGCCAACATCATGACCTACGACCTGCACGGGTCCTGGAACCACTTCGTCGGCCCCAACGCCGCGCTGTACGACGACGGCAAGGACAACGAGCAGATCGACGGCGCCGTCTACAGCACCTACGGAATGGGCTATCTCAACACCGACTGGGCCTACCACTACTTCCGCGGCGCGATGCAGGCCGGACGCATCAATATCGGCCTGCCCTTCTACACCCGGGGATGGCAGGGCGTGAACGGCGGCACGAACGGGCTGTGGGGCAAGGCCGCGCTCCCCGACCAGACCAAGTGCCCGGCGGGCACCGGCGGCACCGTGGGGTCCACCACCCCCTGCGGCAACGGAGCCGTCGGCATCGACAACCTCTGGCACGATCTCGACAACAACGGCAAGGAGATGGCGTCCGGCAGCAACCCGATGTGGCACGCCAAGAACCTCCAGCAGGGCCTGCCCGGCACCTACATCCGCGACTACGGGCTCGACCCCGACAACGACCCCCAGGACCGGCTCACCGGGACCTACAGCCGCCACTACGACGGCACGATGGCCTCACCGTGGCTGTGGAACGGCACCAAGAAGGTGTTCCTGTCCACCGAGGACGACCAGTCGCTGGCCGCCAAGACCCAGTACGTGGTCGACAAGGGCATCGGCGGGGTCATGTTCTGGGAACTCGCCGGTGACTACGCCTGGGATCCGTCGCGCAACGACGGCAAGGGCGAGTACTTCATGGGCAACAACCTCACCACCCTGATCGACGACAAGCTCAAGACCGCCGGTCCCTACCAGAACCGCAAGTCCGACCACGCGATGCCCGCCGACCTGCTCAACGTCAAGGTCGAGCTGACCGGCTTCCCGGTGGGCGACGCCAACTACCCGATCACCCCGAAGATGCGGATCACCAACAACTCGGGCCAGCCCATCCCCGGAGGCGCCGTCTTCAAGTTCGACTACGGCACGTCCGCCCCCGCGACGATGACCCAGCAGTCCGGCTGGACGCTCGGGGTCCAGGCGGGCCACACCGGCAACAACGTCGGCGGCCTGAGAGGCGACTTCCACCGCGCCACCCTCACCGTCCCGGCCTCGGCGAGCATCCCCAACGGCGGCGCCGCCACCATCGCCCTGAGCTACCAGCTCCCGATCGCCACCCCGTCCAACTTCACCGTCACGTTCGGCGGCAAGTCCTACTCCCTCACCCACGACAACCCCAGATCCGCCTCCGTAGGCGGCACCCACCGCTAACCCCCCTGGAATGGCAGGGCGCATGCACCCCACGGCATGCGCCCTGCCGCATTCGGTGACAATGGTGGTGAAAGAGCGACGCCTGTTGCCGAGTGTGAGGCTGAGCGTGAACCCGAGTGCTCCATCCGCGAGCCCGGCCGACTGGAACGCGTTCGCGCGCGGTCTGGACGGGCGGCTGGTCCGGCCGGACGACGCCGCCTACGACCGGGCCCGGCAGCTCCACATGCCCCGATACGACGCGGTCCGCCCGGCGGGCATCGCCTATGTCGAGACCCCGCAGGACGTGACGGAGTGCATCGGCTTCGCGTCCCGGATGCGGCTCCCGGTGGCGGTGCGCAGCGGGGGCCATAACTACGCGGGCTGGTCGACGGGCACCGGCCTCGTCATCGACGTCTCCCCGATGGACGCGGTGCAAGCGGGGTCAGGACGCGCGGTCGTCGGCGCGGGGACCCGGCTCATCGACGTCTACGACCGTCTGGCCGCCGGGAACGTGAGCATCCCCGCCGGAAGCTGCCCGACCGTGGGCGTGGCCGGGCTGACCTTGGGCGGCGGCGTGGGCGTGACGTCCCGCGCTTACGGGTTGACGTGCGACGTCCTGGAGTCGGTCACGGTGGTCACGGCCGACGGCAAGGTCCGCGTCTGCGACTCCGACCGGGAACGCGACCTGTTCTGGGCGTGCCGCGGCGGGGGCGGCGGCAACTTCGGCGTGGCGGTGGAGTTCACCTTCCGCACCCACGCGGTCGGGGACGTGACCTTCCTGGAGCTGCGCTGGCCATGGCCGAAGGCCGCCGACGTGCTGCGCGGCTGGCAGAGGCGGGCCCCGGAGTTCCCCGACGAGGTCTGGACGAACGTCCGCGTCACCAGCGCGCCCGGCGAGGACTCCCCCGCCGTCGGCGTCATGGGCGTCTCGCTCGCGGACCCGGAACGTTCCCTGGAGGCCCTCGTCGCCGGGATCGGCGCCGAACCGTCCGAGCGGAACGTCGAGAGCGTTCCCTACCTGGACGCCATGAAGATGATGGCCGGATGCCCGGGGCAGTCCGTCGCCGAATGCCACGCGCGGGGCGATCTGCCCGGTCAGCGCGAGGACGGCCGGTTCCCCCGCGCCGACTACGCGGCCAAGTCGCACCTCGCCCACCGCCCGCTGCCGGACGACGCCGTCCGGGCCCTTCTCGCCCGCTTCACCGGCGGCGGCCAGGTCGGCGGCCGCACGGCCCTGCTGGACCCGATGGGCGGCGCGATCGGCCGCGTCGCGCCCGGCGCCACCGCCTTCCCGCACCGCGCCGCGCTCTTCAGCGCGCAGTATCTCGCCGACGCCGACGACCTGGACTGGCTGCGCGGCACCCACCGGGCCATGGAGCCCTTCATGGGCGGCACCGCCTACGTCAACCACATGGACCCGGAATTGGAGAACTGGCAGCGGGCCTATTACGGCGCCAACCTGCCCCGCCTGACCGAGATCAAGGCCGCCTACGACCCCCAGGGCCTGTTCCGTTTTCCGCAGGCGGTCACTTCCCGCTGACCGGGTGAATGGATCTTGTGCTGTGTCTCCGGATCGTTTTGACGGTCTCCTAATGACATTGCCAGGAGGCCGAAAATATGGCCATTTTGAGCCACCGGTAATTTCTCCTTCTTGCCCGGGTCGCACGCCCCTAGTGTCGGAGGGCTTCTGTTTCCTCACTATCGGTGGAGCGCGGCGTGGAACGTCCCCTCGGCAGCCTGTACATCCTCGAAGAAGTGCTCGGACGGGGAGCGACCGGTGAGGTGTGGCGCGGCCGCACGCACGAGGGCGAGAAATACGCGTTCAAGGTGCTGCACGACACACTGGCCCGGGACGCCGACACCCGGCAGCGGTTCCTGCGCGAGGACACGATCCTGAAAGAGATCCGGCATCCCAACCTGGTGCGCGTGCACGATCTGGTGGCCGAGGGCGACACGCTCGCCATCGTCATGGACCTGATCGTCGGGTCCGACCTGCGGGCGCCGATCAGCGGGCACGGGAGCATGCGTCCCGGCGACGCGTGCAGCATCGCTGCCGAGACCGCCGCCGCGCTCGCGGCGATCCACGAGGCCGGGGTGGTGCACCGCGACATCAAGCCGGAGAACGTGCTGCTGGACATGCTCCAGACGCCTCCGGCGGTGCGGCTCACCGACTTCGGCATCGCCCGGATCGCCGAGCAGACCAGCAGCAAGTCCACGATGCTCGTCGGCACGGCGCCGTACATCGCCCCGGAGCTGGCGGACGGCAAGCAGGCCGTTCCGGCGACCGACCTGTACGCGCTCGGCATCATGCTCTACGAGATGTGCTGCGGCGTGACGCCGTTCGCCGACAAGTCGACGCTGGTCACGCTGCAGCGGCACGGGAACCACCTGCCGGGGCGCCCGCCGGAGATCCCCGACCCGCTGTGGGAGCTGATCGAGGCGCTGCTGGCCAAGAACGCCGACGACCGGCCCGCCCCCGCCGCGCGGGTGGCGATCCTCCTGGAGGCGATGGCGCGCGACCTGCACCGGCTTCCGGCCGGGCCGACGCTCACCGAGCCGCCCCAGGCCGTGCCGCTGGTGCACAGCGTCCCGACCGACCTGTCCATGGCCCCGCCCGGGCCGCAGGCCGGCGACGCCGCGCCGCCGGCGGGACGCGGGCGGCGGCGCGGGCGCACGATCGCGATCACCGCCGCCGTCCTGGTCCTGGTCGCGGTCATCGGCAGCGCCGCCTACGCCGTCATGCGGCCCGCCGACGACAAGGGTTCCAAGCCCGGGGCCGTCCCGGCGTCTCTGGACAAGTCCCAGGAGTTCGTCCCCGCGCCCACGCCCGGGACCTCCCCGCCCCGGGCGTCCTACGGGCCGGGCAAGGTCCCCGATCTGGTCGGGCTGCCGGAGGCGCAGGCCAAGGCGCTGCTCCCGCAGACGGCCTCGCTCCAGGTCGTCCGGCAGCAGGCCAAGCCCGGCCAGCCGGACGGCGTCGTGGTGGCGCAGAACCCCGGCCCCGGCTCCGACCTGCCGCCCACGCTGCAGCTCACCATCTCCTCCAGCCAGGCCACCCAGTACCTGGACGAGCAGACGCCCACCTCGGGCGAGGACGAGCTGACCACCGGCACCCAGGCCGCGAACTACAAGCTCTCGGGGCGTCCCCAGCTGCACGCCGTCGGCATCGAGGGCAGCCCGTGCGGCGACGAGAAGGGGGCGGCCGAGTACGACCTCGGCCAGAACTACAAGCAGCTCATCGGCGTGGCCGGGATCGACGACAACTCCCCCGCCGCCAAGGCCCAGGCGACCATCGAGTTCTACGGCGACTCCCGCAAGCTCAAGTCGATCACCACGACCCTCGGCAAGTTCAAGGATCTCGACGTGGACGTCACCGGGGTCCTCCGGATGACGCTGCGCTGGACGTTCAGCGGCGGCGACGCCTCCCGTTGCCACGGCGGCACCCTCGTGCTCGGCGACGCGCAGCTGGTCGCGGCCGCCGGATACGTGCCGCCCGGCACCGGCTCGCCTACGCCGTCGAGCGAGTGAGCGACCAGCCACCCGGCCGTCTCACCGTCACGGCCGACGGCCGCTCCTACGCGTTCTCCCCGGGGCAACGGGTGACGATCGGGAGGGCCGCCGACTGCGACGTCGTGCTCGCCGACACGCGGGTGTCGCGGCGTCATCTGGAGCTGACCTACAAGGACGGCTGGACGATCCACGACCTCGACACCGCCAACGGCACCTGGCACGAGGGCACGCGGCTGACGGCCCGTCCCGTCGCCGAGGGCCTGGCCGTGCGGCTCGGCGACACCGAGCACGGTGTGACGGTCGAGTTCCTGGCCGCGCCGCAGGACGCCGCCACGCGCACGACCGACGATCTCGCCGCCGCGCCCCGCGACCCCGTCCCGCTCGGCGGCGAGCTCACGATCGGCCGGGGCACCGGCAACACCCTCGTCCTGGCCGACCCCCTGGTCTCCCGGCGGCACGCGCGGATCGTGCCGAGCGGGCAGCGGCACGTCGTCGAGGATCTGGGCAGCGCCAACCTCACCTTCGTGAACGGCGACCCGGTGGCGCGCAGCGCGGTCCTGCGCGACGGCGACCTGCTCACCTGCGGGCGCACCCGCCTGGTCCGCGTCGGCGACCGGCTGCACTTCCTGCCCGGCGCCGACACGGGGCTGTCGGTCGACGACCTGGTCGTCCTGCCGGGCACCCGTGACGAGGCGTTCGCCCCGACGCTGACGCTGCGACTGGCCCCGGGCGCGCTGATGGCGGTGGTCGGCCCTTCGGGGGCCGGGAAATCGGCGCTGCTGCGGCTGATCTCGGGCGAGCGGCGTCCGGCCGCGGGGCGGATCCGCTACCAGAGCCAGAACGTGCACGCCAACGCCGAGGTCCGGGCCCGGATCGGGCTGGTGCCGCAGGATCCGGTCACCCACTCCGGGCTGACCGTCCGGCAGACGCTCGGCCACACCGCCGCGCTGCGCCTGCCGATGGACACCGACCCGCGCGAGCGCGACGCCGCCGTGCGGGACGCCCTGGCCGCGGTGAACCTGACCGAGGAGGCGGACCGCAGGGTCGCCCGCCTGACCCTGGACCGCAGGCGGCGCCTCGCGATCGCCTCGGAGCTGCTGACCACGCCCTCGCTTCTCCTGGTGGACGAGCCGCTGGCGGGCATGGACCCCGGCCTGGCCCGGGGCATGATGCGGCTGCTGCGCGAGCTCGCCGACGGCGGACGGCACGTGATCGTGACCACCCGGGAGCCGGTCGACCTGGACGACTGCGACTCGGTCCTCGTGCTCGCGCCGGGCGCGCAGGAGGCCTACTACGGCCCGCCCGGCGGCCTGCATCGGCGTTTCACTTCCGCGGTCTGGGCCGACGTCTTCGACGGGCTGGCCGAGGTCGCGGCGGCGCGCGCCGACCTGCTCGGCGACGCGGGCGCCGACGCGCCGCCCGCGGTCGAGTCGGCGCCGGTGCCGTTCACCCGGCAGCGGCTGCTGCACCAGGCTCGGGTGGTCGCGCGGCGCCACCTGCGGCTGCTGGCCACCGATCCGGGCCGGGCCGGGGCGATGCTGTCGCTCGGTCCGCTCGTCGCGCTGCTCGCGGTCGCGGTCGGCGACCGCGACGGCCTGGCCTTGCCGCCGGGCACCGGGGACGCCCCCATGCGGACGCTGCTGGTCCTGGTCATCGGCCTGGCCGCGGCCGCCGTCTACCTTCCGGCCCGTGACCTGGCGGGCGAGCGGCACGTCTACGAGCACGAACGCGCCGCGGGCCTGCTGCCCGAGGCGTACCTGCTGGCCAAGGCCGGGCTGTTCGGCGTCCTGCTCGCCGCGCAGGCGACGGTCGCGACGACCGTGGTCGTGCTGGCGCGGCCCGGGCCTCCGGACGCGATCGTCCTGGCACCGCCGGTGGTGGAGCTGGCGGCGGCCTCGGCGTTCACCGCGCTGGCCTGCTGCCTGCTCGGCACGGCGATCGCGACGTTCTGCCCGAGCGCGGACTCCGTCCGGCCCCCGGTGGCGGTGGTGCTGCTGCTCCAGCTGCTGCTCTGCGGCGGGCTGATCCCGGTCGGGGCCCATCGCGTCCCGGCGCTCGCGGCGACGCTGATGCCCGCGCGCTGGGGATACGCGGCGATGGCCGCCACCGCGGACCTCGGCCGGACGGGAACCACGGACACGCTCTGGCGGCACACACCGGCCGCCTGGACGCTGAGCATGGCCGTCCTCCTCGGCCTCGGCGCGGCGGCGGCCGCCGTCACGCTGTGGCGGCTCCGCCGCTGATCGCCGCCCGGCACGGCGCCGGTCCCCGCACCGGCGCCGCGTCCCGCCGTCACCGCTCCTGCCGCTCCTCCCGCTCCTCCTGCCTGCGCAGCGGCACCAGCCCGGCCACCATGGGCACGCCGCCGCAGAGCGTGTTGACGATCGCGACCGTTCCGACCAGCGCGAGCTGGCATCGCTCGGCCACGGTCAGCCCGGGGACGACCGCGGCGACCACCACGAGCGCCGCCCCCATCAGAATCAAAATGATTTCCCAGCCCATTTTCTTTTCCCGCCTTCCGCGTCGAATTGACGCTTCCCAGCATCGGAAAAGAACGGCCTGACGTCCGCTCCCCGATCGGGGAGTGGACGGCGGGCGGCGCCTCACATACAGGCCCACCATTTGTTCTCCTGCACCGACAGCCAATGCTCGTCGCCGAAGAGGGCCAAATGGCGCGGGCCGATGATGTCGAAATGCAGCAGGGCCGAGACGATGGCGCTGTGCCCGACGACATCGTCGGCCTTGACCAGGCCGTGCCGGGCCAGCTTGCCGCGCAGCGTCTTCACATGGTCGTGGATCTTGCGGTGGAAGCGCTCGCGGCTCTCCAGGTTCCGGTCGATCTCGCTGATCAGATGGTGGGCGGACGTGGTCTCCAGCGCCATGCGCCCGATCTCGGGCTGGGTGGGCAGCCGGTCGATCCGCTCGGGGCGCTCCAGCCAGGGGCGGCACATCAGCAGCGCCACCATGAACTCGCGCGTCTCCTGCTTCAGCCGCACCCGCGCCTCGGTGCTGATCCCGCCGGGCGGCGGCTCCGGCTCGGCCGGGCGCGCCGGGGGCATCGCCACATGGACCGCGCGGCGCTGCTCCAGCATCGTCGCCGAACCGACCAGGGCGCTGCCCGCGCTCAGCAGATGCCCGTCCGCGGGCGAATCGGGGACGCGGGCCCGCAGCCGGTGGGGCTCCCCCGTCCCGGTCTTGACCAGCAGGGCCTGCTTGCGGCTCAGGTTGACGATCCGCACGCCCTCGGCGAGCACCGTGATCTCGCCCATGCGCCGCGACATCCACCGGTCGTCGCCGAGCGGCAGGTCGACGTCGGGCCCGCGCCCGAAGACCACGGTCTCGCCGGTGGCCAGGCGGCGCGGCGCCTCGCCCGCCGCCGACACCTCCACGGCGTCGAGCTCGTCCAGCGAACCGCGCGCATCGTCCATGAACGCCACCATCTCGTCGCCGGGGATTCCCAATATCCCACTTCCGGCGCGCGCGGGTGGCCCGGTCGGGGCGTTCGGGGCGGGGTGGGGGCCGCCCCGAACGCCCCGCGATCAGACGCCGGAGGTGTTCCGGATCCAGGTGCGGTTCGAGGCGACGCTCGTGTGGGTCGAGCGGTCCTTCTTGTTGCCCGAGATGTGCACGCCGACCTGGACGCCGTCGACGAAGACCGGGCCGCCGGAGTCGCCGGAGTTGGTGAGCCCGTCGCCGCGCTTGGCGTGGATCAGGCCGCCGCCGACGTCGATGATGGTCATCTCCGCGACCTTGAGGTAGCGCTGCATCGTCCCGTTCTGGTCACGGCCCCAGCCGTAGACGTACTCGGTGTCGCCCTCCTGCGGCTGGGCGCCCAGCCGGGAGTAGGTGGCCTGGACGGAGCGGTCCAGCCGCAGCAGCGCGATGTCGGCGCCGTTCGAGGGCGTGTAGACCCGCGTGACCTTGGCGTAGGTGCCGTCCCGGTGGTCGACCTCGCCGACCCGCACCGTGTAGGACGCGTCGTCGTCCACGCAGTGCTCGGCGGTGAGCACCCAGGTGTCGTCGATGATCGACCCGGAGCACCACTGCTGGCCGTCGCGCTCCAGCATGGCGGCCCAGGGGCCCTCGTCGGCGTAGGACCCGTCGATGATCGGCAGCGGTCCGGGCTGGGCGATCGCCGCTGGGGCGGCGGCCAGGCTCGCGGCCACCGCGGAGAAGACCAGGGCGCAGGAGAGCTTGCGGCGCACCGGCCTTCTCCTGCTCGGCCGGTCGGGGGATGTGGCACGGGGGTGACTCATGGATGCTCCGT
This sequence comes from Spirillospora sp. CA-294931, assembly GCF_050946795.1. Taxonomy (GTDB): domain Bacteria; phylum Actinomycetota; class Actinomycetes; order Streptosporangiales; family Streptosporangiaceae; genus Spirillospora. The sequence goes on along the minus strand of NZ_CP192006.1, from coordinate 4,026,394 downwards.
TGCTGGTGGGGTGGGGCAACGGAAGCGATCTTGGGCGGCCCATCCCGGGCGGTCAACGCCTTCGACCGGCAATGAATTTTCAATACTTCAGCTTCATCACCTTTAAATCTTCACAAGCGCCGCGACTTCGCCGCGATTGTTCCCCCCTGGAGCCCGGCGGGCAGCCGCCGCCCGCCGGGCCGATGCCCTAGCCCAGGACGACGGGCGCGGGCCCGTCGGTCTGCCGCACCTTGCCGTCGTCGTCGGCCTGGGTGAACTTGCCGCAGTCGACCTTCACATAGGTGTTGCGGTCAGGGTCGCGCAGCGACGACCTGAAGTGCCCGAGGACCGAGATCAGGCCCAGGGGGCCGCCCTCGATGATCTGTCCCGGAGGCCGGATGACCCGCAGGCAGGCCGCGGCGATCCAGCCGTTGGTCGGGCCCCACGCCACCGCGATGCCCTCCCTGGCCTTCCAGCTCTTGACGTCGTAGCGCCCGGCGAGCTTGACGTTCTCGGCGCCGATGAGCAGGCCGATGGCCGAGGTCTTCGAATCGTTGAGATAGGCGCACACGTTGTAGTGGGCGAGGCTGCAACCGCTGCCGTCGTCGACCCATTCGGCGCCGGCGGGCAGTTCGGGACGGGGCTCGGCGGAGGCGATGCCGGTGCCGACGCCGGCCAGCATCGCTGCCGCCGCGAGGGTGGGGACGACTCTGCCGATCGTCCGGGTGGAGGCGATCTTCATGGGCGGGATCCTTCCGTGTCGCGTGGCCACTGGTGGGGTGGGTGATCGGCCACGCGAGCACAACGATGAGGCGCCGCCCGCGGCAAAACAATTGGGGTTTCACTAAGTATGGATACCTACTTTGATCGCGAAACGTGACGGCGTTATCCCACCATGTCCAATGATCATGAAACGGTGATTATGCAAAGAATTTTCGCTCAATGCAAATCGACTCACATTCGTCAAATTCAGGTCGGTTCACAGGGCGGTGCCCGATCGGGCGGTCAGCTTTCACGGGGAGGTCCATGTCGCGGGGACCTGGCTCTCGGGGACTAGCTCGACTATCGGCCGTCCACCGGGCCGGACGGACACTAGGGCACGAGCGCCGGGGCCGGGGCGAGGGCGGGCGGGGCCGGGTCGCCCGGGAGCGGTTCCGGTTCGTGGAGGCGGCCGAGCCGGGCCTGCAACTGGGCGACCAGGACGAAGGTCACGCTCACCAGCAGGGCCCAGGCGCCGAACTTGGAGGTGTGGACGAGCTGCCAGCCGTCGTCCTGGTGCGGGTAGTGCCAGGCGCCGAGGAAGGTCGCGATGTTCTCGGCGACCCACAGGAAGAACCCGATGAGAAGAAACGACAGGGCCAGAGGCATGCGGTAGCGACGGGGACCGACGGTGAAATGCACGGTCGTCCGGCCGGTGACCAGGACGAGCAGCACGGCCAGCGGGATTCTGAGGTCCGGCAGCCAGTGGTGGGTGATGAAGTTGGCATAGACGCCCAGCGCCACGACGAGCGCCGCCCCGGACCGGTAACCGGTGAGGCGCAGCTCGAACCGCCGCCACGCCATGCAGACGTAGCTGCCCACGGCGGCGTACAGGAAGCCGCTGTACAGCGGCACGCCGCCGACCTTGGTGAAGGCGCTCTCGGGGTAGTTCCACGACCCCATGTGGACCTTGACGATCTCGAAGGCCAGGCCGATGAGATGGAACAGCCCGATGACCGCGATCTCGCGGGTGCTCTCCAGTCCGGACAGCCGGAAGGCGGCCGTGAGCAGCACCAGGTACACCAGCAGCGCGTCGTAGCGCGGGACGGGCAGCTCGATCAGCTGCGTCAGGGCCAGTCCCGCGAACGTTCCCACGGCGAAGGCGCAGCAGGTGGCCTGGGTCCAGCCGAAGCGCCAGAGCTGGCTTATCGCGAATCGCATGCCGATCTAGACGCGCCCCGGTGCGGAAGAGTTCGGTCCGGCGGCCGGACATGGCCGGTTTGCGGGCGGGCAGGCATCGACGATGAGCCGTGGTTCGAGCGCGGCGCGCGTTCCTGGGCTCGGGCCATGGCCGTCGCCGGACGGAGCGCGTGGATGCTCGACTTCGACGACCGCATTCAGCTCGCGCTCCTGGCGCACGACGCCGACCCGTCCTGGCTCCCGAGGGACGTCAACCTCCCGAGGGTTTGGGCGTCTTTAGGGCAGGTGGGGCTTTCCGGGAGGCGGACATGCCGGTCAGGGCGCGGGCGATCAGTCGGACGGTGTGCGCGGCGACGAGTGTGGCGGTGCTCGGTGTCGCGCCGGGGGCGGGGGCGGCGGAAGGTCCCTGGAAGGTCGTGAAGGAAGTCGGCACGGCCGGACGGGCCGTCGCGATGCGAGACGTGGTGGCGGTCGGCCCGCGAGCGGCGTGGGCGATCGGGGACGACGAGCGGGCACCGGTGCTGTGGCACCACAACGGCGCGGCCTGGAAGAAGGTCGCGGTTCCGCTCCGGGCGGCGGACAACACCCATCTCACGACGGTCGACGCCACGGGACCGCGGGACGTGTGGTTCTTCGGGCGCCACGGCGGACGTGGCCTGGCCGCGCGGTGGGACGGGGCGCGCTGGCGGTTCCATGACCTGGGCGTCCGGACGGTGCTCGGGGCCAAGGTCTTCGGCCCGAAGAACGTGTGGGTGGGCGCCGGTGCCGAGATCGGTCACTACGACGGGCGGCGCTGGACGTTCCGGGCGGCGGGCATCGACGTCCGGACGGTGGCCGCGTCCGGCCCCAAGGACGTGTGGTTCGCCGGGCAGCGGGGTTCCGGCGTGGCCGTGGTGCGGTGGGACGGGCGCTCGTACCGGCGGCAGAGCCTGCCCGCGATCCCCTCCCCCAGTGCCGTTCGCGACATCGTCGCGTTCCGGGCGTCCAACGTGTGGGCGGTGGGCAGTGCCGACGGCCGTCCGCTCGCGCTGCACTGGGACGGGCGGCGCTGGAGCCGCACCGTCCTGTCCAGGGGCGATGCCTTCACCAGCGTCACCGCCGACGGCCGGGGCGGGCTGTGGGCCGCCGACTCGATGTGGGCGGCCACCGTCCACCGCTACACCCGGGGGCGCTGGAGCCCGACCGCGCTGCCCAGGAGCGGGACGCGGTTCCTGTCGGTCGGCGCGCTCGCCAACGTGCGCGGCACCACCCGGGTGTGGGGCGCCGGGACCTTCCTCGACGAGGATCCGTCGAACTCCGCGACGACGGGCGTGATTTTCAGCGGCTCGGGGTGATTCTCGTCCCCGGGTTCGGTTATGAACCCGGGATGGTGCGCGAGTGGACGCTGGGCGAGCGGTACGACAGTGCTCTGGGTGAGGTGCGGTGGAAGCGGCTGGGCGACCCGGCCGCCGAGCCGCTCGTCCTGCTGCACGGCACGCCGTTCTCCTCGTTCATCTGGCGCGACATCGCGCCCGCCCTGGCGCTGGGCCGGTCGGTCTATGTGTTCGACCTGCCCGGTTACGGCACCTCGGCGATGTTCCCGGAGCAGGACCTGTCCTTGGACGCGCTCGCCGGGGTGTTCGCCGAGCTGCTGGGCCACTGGGAGCTGACCCGGCCCGACGTCGTGGCGCACGACTCCGGGGGTGCCATCGCGCTCGGGGCCCACGTGGACCGGGGCGTCCCCTACCGGCTCCTGGCGCTGGTGGACGCGGTCTCGCTGCCGCCCTGGGGCAGCGAGTTCTTCGCCCTGATCGGCGAGCACCCGGACGTCTTCAGCCGGTTGCCGGGAACGCTGCACCGGGCCCTGCTCCGCGAGTACATCGTCACGGCGAGTTCGGCGGGGCTGCGTCCGGACGTGCTGGACGCCCTCGTCGCGCCCTGGCTCGGCCCCGGCGGCCAGGCCGCGTTCTACCGCCAGCTCGCCCAGCGCAGGTCGGACCAGTCCTACACCGACCGCATCCAGAGCGGATACGCCGCCATCGAGCCGCCCGTCCTGGTGTGCTGGGGCGCCGACGACACGTGGGTTCCCGCCGAGCGCGGCCGCGAACTCGCCGCGCTCGTCCCGGGTGCCGGGCTCCGCGTCATCGAGGGCGCGGGGCACCTGCTGCCCGAGGACCGTCCGGCCGAGCTCACCGCCGCGCTGCTGTCCTTCCTGCGGTAGGCGGGCCGAGACGTTCATCACGTTGCGTGCGACGATCATCCAGTTTGATAATCAAACTCACTCGATGATCAACTTCTGAGAAAGGAAGGTCCGCGCACGTGAGCAAGCGATTCTCGCGCGGCGTCGCCCTGGCCGGACTGAGCTCCGCCGTGTTCTGCGCGTCGTCCCTGACCCCCGCCCATGCGGCCACCACGTACTGGCGGTTCGACAACTACCAGCGCGGCTGCCTCACCGCCAGCACGTCGACGAGCGCCGTCTTCGAGGGTCCCTGCCGCAGTGACAGCACCGCGCAGCAGTGGCGCTGGGCCACCTCCGACGCGTGGGACATGAAGATGCTGGTCAACCGGGCGACCGGCCGCTGCCTGACCACCGACTTCGCATCGAGCGCCGAGAAGGCCAACGCGGTCTGGCAGGGCGTCTGCGACACCGACGACCGCGGCAAGCAGTGGCGCTTCGAGTACCGCCAGGACACCCACGGCTTCCTGCACACCGTCTGGGGCACCCAGGCCAGGACGTCGCCGACGGCCGGCGCGGTCTACACCGACGACCGGACCGTCACCGGCTTCTCGGACAACTACTACGCCTGGTCGGCCAGCACGAGCACCGTCTGACCCCGGCGCCGCCTCACGGGCCTCGCCCTCCTCGTCACCGGGTACAGCAGGCCGCGTTCCCCGCGTTCGGCGGTGATTTGTCGGCGCGTGCGGCCCGCTCCACCTCGGCCAGGAGGCGTTCGCGCTCCTCGTGGGTGATCAGGCGGCCGTTGACGACGAGGGCGTGGACGCGGCGGGTGTTGCGGATGTCGGCGAGCGGGTCGGCGTCCAGGACGACCAGGTCGGCGAGCTTGCCGCGCTCCACCGTCCCCACCCGGTCGGCCAGGCCGAACACCGTCGCGGGCCGCTGGGTGGCGGACCGCAGGGCCTGCATGGGCGTCAGGCCCGCCTCGGTGAACAGCGCCAGCTCGTCATGCAGGGCGAAGCCGGGCACGAGATAGGGGTTGCCGGTGTCGGTGCCCGCCAGGATCGGCACGCCGCCGCGCGCCATCGCGGCGACCAGGCCGGCCTTGTGCTCGTAGACGGCGCGGACGCGCCGGGCCTGCCGGGGCGTGCGCCCGCCGGTCATCACGTCGGTGACCTCGCGCCACCAGGCCGTCATCGAGGGCGCCAGGTACTTCCACTCGTCGGTCTCGCGGTTGTGCTCGGGCACCTCCAGCACCCGGTGGACGGCGAGCGTGGGCACCACCGCGCAGCCACGCGCGGCCAGGGCGCCGAACAGCGCGCGGGACTTCGCCGGGTCGAAGGATCGCACGGCCTTGTATTCGAGCGGGTGCACCGCCTCGTACCAGTCGCGGTAGCGGTGGAAGCTGTCCTTGGTGCCGTCGACGGTGATGGCCGCCATGCCCGCGCGGATCTCGCGCTCGCGGGCCGTGGTCGCCAGCAGCGGGGCGTCCATGTGCTCGACGGTCCGGTGCCCGGTCCCGATGGCCTCGGTGAGCGCGACCGTGTCCGGGCAGTGGCCGGTGAACGGGATGCCCTGGCGCCGCGCCTCGTCGGCGATGGCGAGGTAGGACGCGCGGTCGAGCCGCGAGTAGACCTTCACGAAGTCGGCACCGTCCCGCTTGGTCCGCCGGACGGCCTCGCGCGCCTCGCTCGGGTTGCCGACCTCGATGAGCGAGCCCGTGTCGGCGGTGTGCAGGGACGGGCGCCCGTCGACGATGGGACCGCCGATGATCCATCGAGGGCCGAGCAGGCTCCCGCTCTCGATCCGGTCGCGCCATCGGTGGTGCTGGGCGTCGCCGCGCATCTCCCGCACCGTCGTGACACCGGCCAGCGCGTACAGCGGCGGGACGATTCCGTCCGGCCCCGCGCTGTGGACGTGCGATTCGATCAGCCCGGGGATGACGTACTTGCCCGCGAGGTCCACCTCGCGGGTTCCGGGCGGCAGCGCGACCGCGCCGGTCCTGCCCACGGCGGTGATCCGCGCGCCCTCCACCAGCACGGTCATGTCGCGCATGGGCGGCGCGCCCGTCGCGTCGATCACCGTGACCCGGGTCAGCGCGCAGGGCCGCTCGCCCTCGGCGCCCGTCCTCTCGGCCGCGACCGTCGCGCGGTCCCGCGCGACGACCGAGGCCGTCAGCGCGGTGCCGGTCAGCACGGCCGCTCCGGCGAGCAGTTCGCGTCGGGATCTCGTCCTCTTCTCGTCGGGCATGTGCCGCTCCCCCGGTGAGTGTCCTTCGAAAGTGCGCGTACAATGTATCGAGCGTTCTAGGTTGGATGCGCCGATTGTGCGGCCTATCAGGTGACTTTCTCCGTCATGACCCCGTCGGCGTTCTAGTACGATTCCGCCGAGTGCCAGCGAACTAGAACGGTCGGAGCCCGCCGCCATGACCTCTCCCCCGCCCTACCTGCGCATCGCGGCGCTCATCCGCGACCGGATCGCGTCCGGCGACCTGGCGGCCGGGCAGCGGGTGCCGTCCACCCGGCAGATCGTCCGGGAGCACGGCGTGGCCATGGCCACGGCCGCCAAGGCCCTCGGCGTGCTCCGCGACCAGGGCTGGGTGCGCACCGTCCCCGGTGGCGGCACGATCGCGCTCGGGCCTCCCCGGCCGGACGGCGCTGCGGTCCGCGCGCCGGGGGCCGGGACGCCGCCGCTGGACAGGGCCGAGCCGGGGTCGACGCGGGCCATGGTGATCCAGGCGGCGATCGACCTGGCGGACCGCGAGGGGCTCACCGCGCTGACGATGCGCCGCCTGGCCGCGCATCTGGAGGTGAGCCCGATGGCGCTGTACCGCTACATCCCCGACAAGGACGAGCTGCTGCGCCAGATGGCGGACGCGGCGTTCGGCGCGCAGGAGCCGCCCGACCCCGGCCCGCCCGGCTGGCGCGCCAAGCTCGAACTGTCGGCGCGGACGCAGTGGCGCGCCTACCGCAGGCACCCGTGGCTGCCCACCGTCATGCACAGTTCGCTGGTCCGCCCGCCCGCGGTGCCGAGCGGCATCCGGATGGTCGACTGGGAGCTGCGGGCGCTGGAGGGACTCGGACTGAGCCGACACGACAGGCTGCACACCGTGCTGGCGCTCGACGGCTATGTCGGCGGCATCGCGGCGAGCAACGCGCTGGAGGTGCAGGCCGAGCACGACACCGGCATCTCCGGCCGCGAGCGGATCGCCGCCGACCGTCCCCTGCACGCCGAGCTGTTCGGGTCCGGCCGGTTCCCCTCGCTGCAGGCGGCCCTCCCCGCCGGAGCGACGACCCTGACCGATCTCGACGAGCTCTTCGAGTTCGGCCTGCGCCACCAGCTCGACGGCATCGCCGCCATGCTGGCCCGCGAGCGGTGAGGCGGCGCGTCAGGCCGGTGCGGGGTCGCCCAGGTCGCGGATCTCTTCCAGCAGGCACCGGACGTCGCGCAGGTCGCCCCACTCGGCGCCGAGGCGCCGCTTGACGTCGGACAGCTCGCGGGCCGAATGGCTGGGCAGCACGCTGCCCAGGACGGGCGCGGCGCGCCGCACCGCCGCGGCCGCCAGCTCGGGTTCGCCCGCCGCCACGTAGGCGCCCGCGAGCCGGACGCTGGACACCGCCGTGTCCCGGCGCGGGGTCGGCTCGACGATCGCCTCGGCCAGCCGCCCGGCCGACGCCTTGGGCAGGCCGCGCTCCCCGGTGCGCAGGGCGAGGTCGCGCTCGCACGTCGCGCGGGCCAGGGCCATCTCGATCCGCGTCCCGGAGTTGACGAACCAGTCCGGCTCCTGCGCGATCTCGACCCGCAGGGCCTCCGCGGCCTCCAGGGCGCGGTCGCACCGGTAGGCGTCTCCGGCCAGCGCGTGGCCCCTGGCCTCGGCCACCAGCGCGCAGCGGCGGACGCCCGGCGTCAGCGGGCCCGGTCCCGCCAGCGCCGCCGCGGCCCGGACGACCGTGGCCGTCGGATCGCCGTCGGCCCAGGCCACGGCCGCGTCGTAGGTCTGCAGGACGGCGGCGCGCGTCTCCTCGCCGGCGGCGACCGCCCAGTCGCGCCCGCGCGCGAACCAGGCCGTGGCCATGGCGTTGTGTCCGGCGTCGTAGCGGGCCCACCCGGTCACGTCGGCGTACTCGGTCCCCAGCACGAGCAGGTCGTGCCGGGCGGCGTCCGGGGCTTCGCGCAGCGTCGCGACGATCGTGCGCGCGTGGTGCTCAAGCGGCGCGATCAGAGGGGTGCCGCCCAGGGTGCGGTACGCGTCGCGGTAGGCGTCGAGCAGGCGGCGCATCGCGGGGATGTCGTCGGGACCGATCGTCTCGTCCGGGCAGGGCGAGTCCCCGGGGATCGGTTCTCCGGGCCCGGCCTCCCGTTCCGCCAGCGGGAGGAGCGCGGCGAGTTCCCCGCCGGTCCGCAGGACCGCGTCGCAGCGCTCGGCCACGCGCGGCGAGGGCAGCCGGTCCCCGCTCTCCACCTTGCTGATGTAGGAGTGGTCGAAGCTGAGCAGGTCCGCCAGCTCGGCCTGGGTGACGCCGCGCTGCCGCCGCCAGGAGCGCAGCCGCCACCCGAAGTAGACGCGCAATGTCGACGAGGGGTGCGGGCCTCGGCGATCTGAGGACACGGTCGGCTCCCTGCCGGAACCTGCGCCGGTTGATCTATCGCGCCGATTTTGGCGCCACCCGGGGGACGCGTCAACGGCCCGACTTGACAATCCGGACTGTCAAGCGCACCGCACCCCTTTCGTCCGCTTTGGTCCCGATACTCGGCGGGGGCGGCGCCCGAGGCCCGGGCCATCGCCGCGGGCGCCCCCGCAGGACGTTCCCACTCGCGCAAGAGCAGCGCCGCTCTTCCGAAGGAGACCAGTGAACGTATCCGCAAGATCAGCCGCGGCCGCGGGAACCACGGCCGCCCTCGTCCTCGCGATCGCGCCCGCGGCCGCCGCCGCCCCGCCGCGATCGGAACCGGCGGCCGACCGGGTCCAGGAGCGCGTGTACGTCGAGTCGACGGTCGACAGCGACCGCGACGGCCGCCCCGACCGGATCGCGATCGACATCGTCCGCCCGGACACCTCGGCTAAGGTCCCGGTCGTCTTCGAGCACAGCCCCTACCGGGGCGGCATCAAGGACACCCCGTTCCACAACGTCAACGTCGACCGGCTGCCCCAGGAGGGGCTCTTCCCCGGCGCGGACCGAGGGCGCGGCGCCACCCGCACCAAGGGCGCGACCAGCCTAGCGGGATGGCTCGACAGCTACTTCGTCCCGCGCGGCTACGGGGTCGTCTACGGCCACAGCATCGGGACCGGGGCGTCCGAGGGATGCCCGACCTCCGGCGACAAGCAGGAGACGCTCGGCACCACCGCCGTGATCGACTGGCTCAACGGCCGCGCCCGCGGGTTCCGCGCCGACGGCAGCCTCGTCACCGCCTCGTGGAGCACCGGCAAGGTCGGCATGACCGGCGTGTCCTACGACGGCACCCTGCCGAACATGGCCGCCGCGACCGGGGTGGAGGGGCTCAGGGCGATCGTGCCGATCGCGGCCATCTCCAGCTTCTACGACTACTACCGCGCCAACGGGCTGGTCGTCGCGCCCGGCGGCTGGCAGGGCGAGGACGCCGACATCCTCGCGCGGGCGGTCGTCGACCGGACGGGCTGCGGCGACGAGATCGGCGGCCTGACCACCGGGCAGGACCGCGTGTCCGGCGACTACAACGACTTCTGGCGCGCCCGGGACCAGCTGCCACTGGCCTCCCAGGTCAAGGCCGGGGTGTTCGTCATGCACGGCCACTCGGACTGGAACGTCAAGGGCAAGCAGTACGCCATGTGGTGGGACGCGCTGCGGCGGCACTCCGTCCCGCGCAAGATCTGGCTGCACCGCGGCGGGCACGGTCCGCCGTCCCGCCAGGACTACATGTCGACCATGCAGCGCTGGTTCGACTACTGGGTCAAGGGCATCGACAACGGCGTGACGCGTGAGCCGCTGGCCGACGTCCAGTACGCCGACGGGAGCTGGAAGACCTACGCCGACTGGCCCGACCCGGCCGCCCGGCCCGTCACCCTGCACGCCTCGGCGACGTCCGCCACCGCACCCGGTTCGCTCGCGACGAGCCCGTCCACCGGCGAGCTCCGGCAGACATTCACCGACCAGGGCCGGACGCGGCGCGCGAGCAGCCTGGTGGCCTCGCCCGACGCCGCCGACGCCAACCGCCTGGTGTACCGGACGGGAGCGCTGCCCGCCGCGGTCCGGCTGTCGGGGAGCCCCCAGGTCCGGATCACCGGCGCGGTCGAGAACCGCGGCGACGCCAACCTGACCGCGCTGCTGGTCGACTACGACCGGCCCGGCGGGACGTCCGCGCCGGTCATCGTCAGCCGGGGCTGGCTCGACCCGCAGAACCGGAACTCCCCGGCGTCCGGCGAGAAGGTCGTCCAGGGGCAGGAGTACGACCTGCGGTTCGACATGCAGCCCAAGGACCATGTCTTCGCGGCGGGACGGCGGATCGGTCTGGTCGTGATCTCCACCGATTACGACTACACGCTGCGCCCGCAGGCGGGCACCCGCCTGCGGCTGCACCCGGCCCAGACGTCGGTCACCCTTCCCTCGGTGGGCCTCGCGGCCCGCTGACCGCCGGGCTCGGGAGGAGGAGCGTGCCGCGCCGGGCACGCTCCTCCTTTCGGTGCTAGGCGCTGACGGCCAGTCGCGGATACAGGCGGGGTGATGTCCAGGGCGAGCGGGACGACGCCGGGGACGTCCACCGTCTCCGCCCGCCGGGCGGCCGCGTAGATCTTCGCCGCTCCCCGGTTCCGCATTTCGCCGACAATGCAGCGGTGGGCTCCGGTGGCCGCGCCACCGCGGCGCTGCTGCCCTGCGTGAACTCCGGCCATGCCACGGCGGACCAGCGCCGAACGCGACCGGCTCGCGACCCGCGTCAAGGAGATGACCCCTGCCCTGCGGCGGCTCGACGAGCTCATCGAGGCCGCCGAGGAGCACGGTCCGCCCGTCCGAGACCGGGGCGGGGCACGCTCAGCGCTCGGCCAGGACGGCGCGGAGCGGGCCGGCGAACCGCTCGGGGTCCTCGGCGAAGCCGGTGTGGTCGCCGGGGAACATGGTGGGCTCGACGCCCAGCTCGGCCGCCAGCGTCCGCGACGTGCGGTCGCACAGCTGACCGGCCGACTCCTCGCCGATGCCCACCACGATGCGCGTGGCCACCGAGCGCAGGGCGTCGAGGTCGGGACGCCAGTGGGTGGTGCCGTACAGCTCGTGGGCGAAGAACCGGCGCTCGTCGGCGACCTGCTGGGCGTCGCGCTCGCCGCCGAAGATCATCTCCAGTGCGCCCTCGGGCAGGACGATGTTGGCCTGGGCCATGAACTTCCCCCATGCGCCGAGGACGTCGCCGCCGAGGTAGGTGGCGATCAGGTCGTCGGTGAGGGCGTGGTTGTGCTCGCGGTCGTCCAGCAGCTCGATCAGCGGGGGCTCGTGCGCGATGACGGTGTGGACCTGGTCGGGACGGGACTGGGCCAGCGCCAGCGCGGTGACCGCGCCGCCGCTGGAGCCCAGGACGGCGGCGGGCCCGGCGTCCAGGTGGGCGATGAGCCGGGAGAGGTCGTCGGCGCGCAGCGCCGGGGTCGAGTCCTGCTCGGGGTCGTCCAGGCGGCTGCGGTTGATGCCGCGCGGGTCGGCGGTCAGCACGGTGTACTCGTCGGCCAGCAGGTCGGCCAGGGGTGCGAAGGACGCGGCGTCCATCGGGGCGCCGACGAGCGCCACCAGCGGGCCCTGGCCGCGCACCTCGTAGTGCAGCCGGGCACCGGGCACGTCCAGGGTCAGGGCGGGGGTGGGGACGGTCGAAGCGGAAAGCATGGTTCCTCCGTGAAGTCTTGTGAGCAACTGAACTGAACAGTACAGGACAGTTCTCCTGTACTCAAGTGTTAGGTTGTTGCTAGGATGGAGCCGTGGCCAAAGACAGCAGCAGACCGCCCGCACCCACGGGCAAGCGCGCCGAACGCAACCGCCAGGCCATCGTGGCCGCCGCCCGCGAGGTGTTCGTCCGGGACGGGTTCGACACCGGCATGGACGTGATCGCCGCCGCGGCGGGCGTGTCCAAGGTGACCGTCTACAACCATTTCGGCAGCAAGGAAGAGCTCTTCACCGAGGTCATGGGGCAGGCGATGGACGAGGCGCACGCGTCGGTGGCCGAGCTCCGCGCCCGGGTGGCCGAGATCGCGGAGGTGCGCGAGGCCCTGACGCGGACCGCGCGCGTCCAGGTCGCCGCGGCCACCGACCCGTCCAGGCTGGCCCTGCGCAACCTGGTCACCAGCGAGCTGCGCCGCTTCCCCGAACTGGCCCGCTCCTATCAGCGACGCGGCCCCGCCCGCTCCGGCGCCGACCTGGCCGAGCTGCTCAAGGACCTGTGCGGGCGGGGACTGCTGACCATCCCGGACCTCGACGTCGCCGTCATCCAGTTCTTCGCCCTGACCGTCTACCCCCACCTGATCGTCGGCTCCATCGGCGCCGAACTCCCCCGCCCCCTGGCCGACCGGCTCATCACCGACGGCGTGGAGACCTTCCTCAGCCGCTACGGACCCGATCGGTAGAGTCGGGGGAATGGATCTTGTCGAGCGGTTCGAATGGCAGGGACGGCAGGTCGCCTGGGAGCGGACGGGTTCCGGCCCGCCCCTGGTGCTGTGTCACGGGACGCCCTTCTCCTCGGTGCTTTGGCGGCCGTTCGCCGAGCGGCTGAGCCGCGACTTCACCGTCCATCTGTGGGACATGCCCGGCTACGGCCTCTCGTCCAAGCACGCCGGGCACGCCGTCGACTTCGGCGCGCAGGCCGAGGCGTTCGCGGCGCTGCTGTCCCACTGGGGCCTCGACCGCCCGCACGTGGTCGCGCACGACTTCGGCGGCGCCGTGTCGCTGCGCGCCCATCTGAGCCTGGACGTCGCCTACGCCTCGCTCATGCTCGTCGACGTGGTCGCCATCCCGCCCAGCGGCTCGCCGTTCTTCAGGTTCGTCCAGGACCACCCCGACGTCCTGGGCGGGCTGCCGGGCTACGTCCACGAGGCGATCGTGCGCGCCTACATCCAGCGCGCGAGCCATCGCGGCCTGCGCGAGACCGATCTCGACGCGCTCACCCGTCCCTGGCTGGGCGAGGACGGCCAGCCCGCCTTCTACCGCCAGATCGCCGCCTACGACGAGCGGTTCCTCGAAGAGAACGAGCGGAACCTGGGCGGCATGTCGATCCCGGTCCGGATCGTGTGGGGCGCGCAGGACACCTGGATCCCCACCAGCACCGCCGAGCGGCTGCGAAGCCTGATTCCCGGCGCCGACCTCACGCTGGTCGACGGCGCCGGGCACCTGATCCACTACGACGCGCCCGTCGCCCTCATGGACGAGATCCGCACCTGGCTCACCCGCGCCCCCTGACCGCCGACATCCTCGGCGGACCCGGGGCTCCCTGCTCCGGGTCCGCACCGGCAGGCTGACCACCCGGCCATCTGGTTCCCCGGTCGCCTCGGCGAACGCCGCGAACCGCGCGTCGGAAACGGCGAAGGCATCGATGCGGAACGGCGCCAGGGGTGACCTCGCGCACCGGACCTTCGCAGTCACCGGCGACGGCGTTCGGATCGGCGCCGCCCATCAGGAACGTCTCCCCGGGGACCGCGACCGTCATCTCGGCCTCGCCGCCGTCGCTCCGCGACGGAGAGCGCTCACGGTGATCTCCTCCGCGCCGTCCCGAGACGGGGCGCAGCACGCTTTCATGACGTCGTCCTCCCGTGTTGCCCACGGGCGCTACACGCACCCTCTCCGTCATACGGGCCGGACCCCATGGACTCGCCCGGCGGGTGCGCCGCGACCTGGGCAAACCTCGAAGAGTATGGCCGGATACGGGGTCGAGGGAAGAGCGAGACCTGTTTGGTCTTGATGCCCTGAATACGTTGACGCCGGAATGATCTTTCGCGCACTGTTGCCCGAAGTCGATCACGGGAGCCTCCCGGCGACGGCTGAACACCATCCCTCCGGCGCGTCACCCCGGCGCGCCAACCCCCACCGGAGGAGAACCATGCAGGTCAACCATGTCCGCATCACCGCGGCCGCGCTCGGCGCGGGTATCGCGGCGTCCGCTCTGGTCGCGGCGGCCGCGCCCGCCTCGGCCGACGCCGAGGCGGCCCGCGCGGCCGCCGTCCAGGCCCGGGCCGACCTCGGCCGGCACCTGACCGAGCGGCTCGGCGCCGAACGCACCGCGGGCGCCTTCATCGACGGCACCGGCAGGCTGGTGGTCAACGTGACCGACGCCGGCGCCGCCCGGGCCGTGCGGTCCGCCGGGGCCCAGGCCAGGCAGGTGGCCCGCAGCGGCGAGCGGCTGGCCGGGATCCACAGGGCGTTGCAGAAGTCGGTCACCACCGCGGGCACCGCCTACTCGGTCGACCCCAGGACCAACACGGTCACGGTCTCGATCGACGGCACCGTCAACGGAGCGCGGCTGCGCGCCGTCACCGCCAAGCTCAGGGCCTACGGCGCCGCCGTGCGCACCGAGCGGATCCCCGGGACGCTCAAGCCGCTCACCCGGGGCGGCGAGCGCATCTGGATGAGCGGCAACAACTGGTGCTCGCTGGGCTTCAACGCCAAGAAGGGCGGCGAGTACTACTTCGTCACCGCCGGGCACTGCAACCGGGTCGGCGGCGGTTTCTGGACCGACCAGGGCCTCACCGACAAGCTGGGGTCCGCGACCATCAGCAGGTTCCCCGGCGACGACTACGCCGTCGTCAAGTACGGCGCCACGCCCACCGACACCCAGGGCGGCGTCAAGGGCAAGACCGGCACCGTCGACATCACCGGCGCTGCGGCGGCCACCGTCGGGCAGCGGGTGACCCGCAGCGGCAGCACCACCGGCGTCCACGAGGGCCAGGTCACCGCGCTCGACCAGACCGTGAACTACGCCGAGGGGCAGGTCCGCGGCCTGATCAAGACCACGGTCTGCGCCGAGGGCGGCGACAGCGGCGGCGCGCTGTTCGCCGGGAACAAGGCGCTCGGCCTCACCTCGGGCGGCAACGGCGACTGCCGCAGCGGAGGCACCACCTACTTCAACCCCGTCGGTGAGGCCCTCAGCGCCGGAGGGCTCACCCTGTACTGAGCGTCCCATCGAGCGGCCCGTCCCTCTCGGGGCGGGCCGCTCGACGGCGGGACGGGGTGATCACTAGGCTCCGAGGGTGGTGAGCTGCCCGCCGCTTCCGACGTCTGGAGGTTCCGGTGAGCCGGACCGTTGAGCCGACCAACCTCGATGGCGCCTTCAGCCAGGCGTTCACGCCCCGCTACTACGAGATCGACGGCCAGGGCGTCATGTTCAACATGTGGTACCTGGGCTATGTGGACGAGGCCGTCACCGCCTTCTTCGAGCATCGCGGGCTGTCCTACGCGAGCTGGCCCGAGCTGGGATTCGACGTCCATGTGGCGCATGTCGAGCTCGACTGGCACGACGGGATCCGGCACACCGACCGGTCCGAGGTCCTGGTCGGCACCTCGCGCATCGGGGGCAAGAGCTTCACCCTCGACTTCGCGTTCAGGCGGGACGGCGCCCTCACGTGCACCGGCCACATCGTCTACGTCGCGGTCGCCGCCGATGGCTCCGGGACGGTTCCGCTGCCGCCCGTGCTGATCGAGGCGCTCGGCGAGGCGGCACCACAGGGGTAGTTCGTCCCGCGAATTACCCGCTCGCCGGGTGTTAGCCTGGCCTCGTGGGAAAGCATGAGGAAGAGCAGATCGGAGTCGCGACCGGGCTGGTGCGGACCGCCTTCCTGGTGGACGCCGTCTATGCCGAATCGGCGCGCGAGCACGGTCTCACTCCGCAGCAGGGGCAGTTGCTGTGCGTCCTGATGGCGCGGCCGTACGGGATGAGCGAACTGGGCGCGCTCCTGCGACTGGCCAAGTCGAGCCTGACCGGGCTTGTCGACCGCACCGAGCGCAACGGCCTGGTCAGGCGGGAGTCCGATCCGCGTGACACGCGGGCGGTGCGGGTCGCGCTGACACCCGAGGGCCGCCGGCTGGCCGACGAGTTCTACCTCGAGACATGCCGCCACATGGACCTGCTGCCCGGAGATTTCAGCGCGGCCGAACGCGAGACGCTCGCCGCCCTTCTCGGCCGCATCGTGCTGTCCAACCAGGTTCCGGTGGTCTTCCTGGAGCCGGACGAGGGAGCCGCCGCCGAACGGTGAGCCGCGCTCCGCGATTGCAGTTCGCATCACGAACTATTATAGTTCGTGGCACGAACTCAATCCTTGTCCGTATGGAGCGTGGAACCATGACCAAGAGAATCGTTGTCGTCGGCGGCGGGTATGGCGGCTCGGCGGTCGCCAAGGCGCTCGACTCCGAGGGCGACGTCGTCCTCGTCGACCCCCGTGACGCGTTCGTCAACGCGGCCGGGTCGCTGCGGGCGCTGACCCGGCCGGAGTGGGCGGGCAACATCTTCTTCCCCTTCAACACCTTGCTGGCGCGTGGCCGGGTGGTGCGCGACCGCGCGGTCTCGGCCGACCCCGGCGGGGTCACGCTCGCGTCGGGGACGCGCGTCGAGGCCGACTACCTGGTCCTGGCCACCGGCTCCGACTACGCCTATCCGGCCAAGCCCGACGCCCACTCCAGCCAGGAGGCGCTCGAAGATCTGCGGCTGACCCACAAGGAGCTGGCCGGGACCGAGGACGTGCTGATCCTCGGCGCCGGTCCGGTCGGGCTGGAACTGGCCGGGGAGATCAAGGAGGTCTGGCCGGGCAAGAGCGTGACGATCGTCGACCCGGCCGAGGAGCTGCTGCCCGGCTTCCAGCCGGAACTGCGCGACGACCTGCGCCGCCAGCTCGACGGGCTGGGCGTCCGGCTCCTGCTGGGCACCGGTCTGGCCGGGCCGCCCGCCACCGAGGCCGGTCAGGCCGGACGGTTCACCGTCACCACCACGCACGGGGAGGAGATCGGCGCCGACATCTGGTTCCGTGCCCACGGCGTCCGGATCAACAGCGACTATCTGGCCGACGGCAGGCTCACGGCCCGCACCCCTGGGGGGCAGGTCCCCGTCACCGAGCACCTCACCGTGCGGGGGCACGCGCACGTCTACGCGGTCGGCGACATCACCGACGTCGCCGAGACCAAGATGGCCGGGTACGCGATCACACACGCCGAGATCGTGGCCGAGAACATCCTGGCGCAGCTGCGGGGCGAGCCGCCGACGGCCGTCTACCGGCCCTCCTCCGACCCCGCGATCCTGCTGCCGCTGGGCACGCGCGGCGGCGTCGGCCAGTTCCCCTCGCCCGACGGCCCGTCGGTCCTCCCGGCCGAGACGGTCTCCGAGTACAAGGGCACCGATCTGTTCACCGGTCGCTTCGCCGAGCATTTCGGCATCTCCTGAGCCGCTCCACCACGAAGGACTTACCCATGACTCTCCCTGACACCGTTTTCGGCTTCGGCGCCCACACCGGCATCGACGACGTGACCGAGCTGCTGCACCTCACCCGGCAGGCCGACGAGGACGGGCTCGACCTCTTCTCCCTGTCGGACCACCCCTACCTCGGCGACCGGCTGGACGCCTACGCGTCCATCGGCTTCATCCTCGGCGGCACGCGGAACATCGCGGGCTTCGCGAACGTGACCAACCTGCCGACCCGCCCCGCCCCCGTGCTGGCCAGGATGGTGACCTCACTGTCGGCGCTGTCCGGCGGCCGCGTCGTGCTGGGAATGGGCGCGGGCGGACTGTGGGACCGGATCTCCGACATGGGCGTGCCCCGGCTCTCGCCCGGCGCCGCCGTGGACGCCTTCGAGGAGGCGATCGTCCTGGTCAGGCGGTTGTCGGGCGGTGGCCCGCCGATCACCCATGAGGGCCGCCACTACCGGGTGAGCCAGATCGAGCCCGCTCCCGTCCCCGCGGCTCCCGTGTGGACCGGGTCGGTCGGCCCGAAGTCGCTGGCCGCCACCGGCCGGGTGGCGGACGGCTGGATCCCCGGCCACGCCGCGGACTGGCTCAGCGAGCGCTACCGCACCTCGCGGCCGGTGATCGAGGAGGCGGCGGCCGCCGCCGGACGCGACCCCCGCGAGATCCGCACGGTCTTCAACCTTCCCGGGCGCATCACCGACGCCCCGCTGCCCTCGACCCGCGACCGCGCCGGACGCTGGGTGGGCGGCTCCCCCGGCCAGTGGGCCGAGGAGCTGACCGGGGCCGTGATCGAGCACGGCGCGTCCGGCTTCCTCCTCTTCCCGCCCGGCACCGGCGCCCAGGACGCGGGCACGCTGCGGCGCTGGGCGCTGGAGGTCGCCCCGGCAGTCCGGGAGGCGGTCGCGAAGGAGAGGGGCTGACCCCGTCCGGGGGTCAGGCGACGCTGCCGTAGGTGGGCCTGCCCACGCGCTTGTAGGCGGCGTAGATGATGCCGTTCTCGGTGGTCGTCGACTCGCTCAGCTCCAGCCCGGCCGGGGCGGCGCCCTCGGCGAACAGCCGCTTTCCCTCGCCGAGGACGACGGGGAAGATCAGCAGGTGGTACTCGTCGACCAGCTCGGCGTCCTGGAGGGTGCGCAGCAGATCGCTGCTGCCCTGGACGAGGATCACCTCGTCGGTGTTCTTCTTCAGGTCGGCGAGGGTCTGGGCGGCCTCGCCGACCAGGACGCGGGTGTTGTTCCACCCGGCGTCCATCGGGGTCCTGGTGGTCACGTACTTGCGCATCGCGTTGATCTCGGCGCCGCCCTCCTCGTCGGGGACGTTCGGCCAGTGCGCGGCCAGGATGTCGTACGACCTGCGGCCCAGGAGCATGGCGTCGGCGCGGTCGAACAGCGCGGTCATGACGCGGCCGAAGCCCTCGTCGAGGTGCGGCGCCAGCCAGCCGCCGTGCGGGAAGCCGCCGGAGTCGTCCTCGCCGGGCCCGCCGGGCCCCTGCATGACGCCGTCGAGCGACACGAACGTCCCGACCAGCAGCGTGCCCATGATCTGCTCCTTTCCCGCGGGCGGGCCCGTCCGGCCCACCGCCTTGGTATGCCCCCAGCTTGGCGAACCCGATTTACGGATTGTTTACGACGCGCCGGACGGGAGCTCAGCGGCGGCCCAGCTTGTCGGCCACCGCCCGCTTGAGCTCCTCGGGGACGTCCCCGGCCCGGTCGAAGTGGACGATGTGGCGGCCGACGCGCACCACGGTCTCGGGGCGGCCCTGCCAGCCGGTCGCCGCCGAGAAGGAGTGGCCCTCGTCGCCGAGGCTCTCGGACGCGCCCTTGCCCTTCTCCACCACGAGCAGTTCACGGGCCTTCTCGGGAGTGGGGGCGACCCAGACGATGGACACGGTCGTCATGGTCCCGGCATCGAAGTAGGCGCAGCGGACGTTGCGGAGCTTGAGCGTCCCGACAGTGGCCGAGCCCTCCGGCTCGGCGCGCATGCCGGACGGGCCCAGCGCGCAGGCGTCGGGCCAGTCCGCCACGGGTACTCCGCCCAGCTCCTCGGGGCCACCGGCCGCCGGGGACGCGGCATACGAGAACGCCCGGAACTTGCCGTCGCGGCCGGACGCCACGGCGAAGACGCGCTCACCCGTCACGACGATGCTGTGGATCTTGCCCGCGCCCAGCGCGCTGAAGACCCTGGAGGTCAGCCAGGGCAGCGCGGCCTGGTGCTCGTCCTCGCCCGTGGCGGGGTCGACGCTCCTCAGCGCGGCGGGCTGGGGCGGGCCCAGCCGGTTCTCGGACCATGAGTCGGTCAGGAGCTGGAGCCGGCCGCCCGCCGCGGCGAGCCGCGCGGGTCCGGGCGTCGGCACGGTCCGCCGCCACAGCCTCCGGCCCGTGCCCGGGTCGTAGCCGGTGAGGACGGGCCCGCCGTCGGTCTCGGGCCTGGCCACGATGGGCCGGCCGCCCGCCACCGTGAACTCGCAATCGCTCGCGCAGTCGTCGGTGGCGACGTCGCGTCCGGCGCGGTCGAGGACGTGCGTGCGTCCGGAGGTGATCGCCGTCAGGCCGCCGCGCACGCTCACCGACGCCTGCGCGGCGGCGCCACGATCCCACAGGACGCGGCCCGTCGCCGGGTCCAGGGCGCGGATCCGGGCGGTCGACCCGCAGGAGGCGACCAGCACCAGGACGCTGGCGTCGCTTCGCACCCTGACGCCAGAGGGGAACGTGACGCAGCCGGTACCGAGCGGCCGGTTCCACCGGGACTTGCCCGTGCGCGCGTCCAGGCCGTCGACCACGGTCGCCATGTCCCTGCCGACGGACCTCTCGGCGAGGACGACGCCGCCCGAGGCGAGGACGCCGTAGGCCGTCATATCCTCGACGGTGAGGTTGCCCTTGCCGTTCCAGAGCCTGCGGCCGGTGGCGGCGTCCAGCCCCACGAGCCTGTCCTCGCTCGAACCCGGTGTGGTGGTCTGCAGGACAACGGCACCGCCGGTCACCGCGTAACCGCGCAACTGGCGTCCCCGCTCGCGGTAGTGCCAGCGTTCCTGGCCCGTCCGGGCGTCGTGGACGTTCAGCCCCCGACTGGACGGGACGAACAGCTGGCCCCCGGCCACCGCGATCCGCGTGCCCGTCTTGGGTTCCCCGCTCAGGTCCAGGGACCAGGCGCGCTCAAGCACGCCCTTCCCGGGAGGCGAGTCGGGCATCGGCGCCGCCGCCCCCACGGCGGTGGTGTGGTCGGCCCGGACGTCCGGCGCCGCCTCGCCCTCCGCGCAGGCTCCTGCCGCCAGGGCCACGGCCGCCAGGACGACGGCCTGCCGCTTGTGGTGACGACGCATTCGCTGCCTCCTGATCATTCTCGACGACGCGTTAGATGCCGCCCGGCAGGCCAAGGTTCCGGATTCGGGCGGGGATCCGCAAAAGAACATCGGTGTGTCTTGGTCCGTTATCGTTTGCCGGGTGGCGCTGGTCTATGCCGCCGCGAGCTCCGTCGGCGCACGGCCCGGGCTCAGCGGCGACGCGGGGTACGCGGACCCGCGGCTGCTCGCCCTGGCCAGCGGCTCCCCGGGACGCCCCGACGCGGCGGCGGTGGTCGACGCCCTCGCGGTGCATTCGGAACCGGTGGACTCCGACCGCCCGGGCGAGGTTCTCTCCCGTGCGCTCGGGCAGGCCCGCGAACAACTGCGCGGCCTGCCGGACCAGCCCCTCGCGGCGCCGGACGTCCCGCCGGGCGCGGCCCTCACCGCGATGCTGTGGTCGGGAGACACATGCGTCCTGGCGCATGTCGGGGACACGGGCGCATACCTGCTTCGCGACGGGGTGCTCTACTCGATCGTCCCCGACCCCGGGCCCGACGTGCTCGCGGCCGGGTCCCGCCTGCCGGTTCCGACCGTCCGCCGCGCGCGGACCGGGGACCGGTACCTGCTGTGCTCGCGCGACCTGCGCGCACGCCTCGGCCCTCGCGAGCTGTGGGAGGTCCTGAACGCGGGCCACCACCGCCGCGACGCCGTCCGGCTGATCCTCGCCGCCGCCGAACGGGGACGGGACGGCCCGGCGAGCCTGACCTGCGTCCTGGCCGAGGTCGTGGACGGGCCCGGCGACATGACTCCCGTGACGGCCGGGGCGGCGCGGGAGCCGCGCGACCGGGCGCGTCCGACGGCGCCCGGCCCCGGGCACGCCACGGATCGGGTCTGGCGGGTGGGCGACGTCGTCGACGGCCGGTACGAGGTGACGCGCGTGCACGAGCACGGCGGCATGGGGCTGGTGTACCGGGTGCGGCATCTGGCGTGGGGCGTCGACCTGGCGGTGAAGTCGCCCCGTCCGGAGATGTTCGCGAGCGCCGCCGACCGGGAGCGGTTCGCCGCCGAGGCGCAGACCTGGGTCTCGCTCGGCCTGCATCCGAACGTGTGCGGGTGCCACTACGTCCGGACGCTCGGCGGCGTTCCCCGGGTGTTCGCCGAGTACGTTCCGGGCGGAAGCCTGCACGAGTGGATCGAGGACGGCCGCCTGTACGCGGGCGGTCCGGACGCGGCGCTGGAGCGGATCCTGGACCTGGCGGTGCAGGTGGCGTGGGGGCTGGAGTACGCGCACGGGCGCGGGCTCGTGCACCAGGACGTCAAGCCCGCCAACGTCCTGATCGGCGCGGACGGCACCGCCAAGGTCACCGACTTCGGGCTGGCCCGGGCCAGTCCGGTGTCGCCCGACGGGGCCAGCGCGCTCGTCCCGTGGAGCGGGCAGTCGCCCCCGTATGCCTCGCCCGAGCAGCTCGCGGGCGAGGGGCTGGGACGCCGCACCGACGTCTACAGCTTCGCGGTGTCGGTCCTGGAGATGTTCACCGGCGGCCGGACCTGGCTCGTCGGGCCCGCCGCGGGCGAGGCGCTGGCTGCCCACCGGGAGGAGCCACCCGAGCCGGGACGGCCCGCCCTGCCCGGTGACCTGGCCGACCTGCTGGAGCGCTGCCTGCGCGGCGAGCCCGGACGGCGGCCGCGATCGATGGGCGACGTCGCGGCCGAACTGATCGAGGTCTACGCGCGGGCGGTCGGCCGCCCCTGTCCGCGCCCGGCGCCGGACGCCGCCGACCTGCGCGCCGACGAGCTCAGCAACCGGGCCCTGTCGCTGCTCGACCTGGGTCGTCCCGGCGAGGCGGAGGAGGCGTTCGCGGCGGCGCTGGCCGCCGACCCGCGCCATCTGCCCGCCGCCTACAACCGCGGGCTGCTGCGCTGGCGGCGCGGCGCCATCACCGACCGCGACCTGATCGCCGAGTTGCTGCCGTTCCGCCCGTACGACGGCGGGCCCTGGCGTGCTCTCCACTTGCGGGCGCTGGTGGAGCTGGAGCGGGGCCACCACCGGAAGGCCCGAGAGGACCTGCGCCATCTCGAACGGGAGCGGCCGGACGAACCGGAGCTCCAGGACTCCTTGCACGCCCTGCGGTCCGGCCGCGTCGCCGGGGCCGGACCGCGGTCCGGCGGCGCGGTGCCCTGGGCCCGGCCCGGCCGCCACTCGCTCCTCACCAGGCCCGAGGCCCTGCGGCTGCTGGAGGAGGGGCGGCTTCTCCTGCACGCGGACGCCGAGGGCGTGGTCCGGCTCTGGGACGTCGGCGCGGCCGCCACCCGGCTGACCCTCACCGGCCACACCGGCAAGGTGCGCTCGCTGGCCGCCACCCCGACGCGCGGTTCGCGGTCTCGGCCGCCAAGGACGACGCCGTCCGGCTCTGGGATCTCGGCGACGGCCGTCCGCGGACCTTCACGCCGCCGGAGCTCGGCGGCCGGTCGTGGATCGGCGCGGTCGGGATCGGCGGCGCCGGACGCGACGTGCTCGCCTTCGCGTGGGACGGCACGCTGCACGTCTGGGGCCGCGAGAGCGGGCGGGCGCGGGCCGCGCTGGAGTCGTCCGTCCGCGTGCTCAAGCCCCGGATCGAGGTGAGCGGCGACGGCCGCCGCGCGCTGGTCTACGACGCGTTCGGGGGCGGCGGGGAACTCTGGGACCTGGACGCGCTCACCGTCCTGTCCCGCGTGTCGTTCGGCAGACAGGCGAACGCCCTGCTCCTGGCCCCGGACGCGCGGACCGCCGCCGTCGGCCACGGCGAGACGATCGGCCTCTGGGAGCTGGAGACGGGCCGCCACCTGCGCACGCTCACCGGGCACACCGCCCAGGTCGAGGCGCTGTCGCTGAGCGCGGACGGCCGTCTGCTGCTCTCCGGCGCCCGCGACCGCACCATGCGCCTGTGGGACACGGCCACCGGCCAGTGCGTCCGCACGTTCGAGGAGCACGGCACACCGGTGCTGGCGGTCCACCTCGGCGGCGACGCGCGCCGGGCGACCTCGGTGAGCGAGGGCGATCTGGTGCGCTTCTGGGACCTGCCGGTCCGGCGTCCCGCCCCCTACGAGCTGTCGGTCCCCCGCCGGACCGAGGAGATGAACGAGCGGGCCGCCCGGGTGCGGTCCCTGGTCGAGGAGGCGGAGCGGGCGCGGGAGGCCGGAGCGTATCGGGAGGCGCTCGGCCTTCTCGTCCGGGCGCGGGAGACGCCCGGCCACGAACGGTCGCCGGGCGTTCTGGACGCGTGGCGCGGCCTCGGCCGCCATCTGAGGCACTCGGGACTGCGCGAGGGCTGGGCGGTGTCGTCGCTGGACGGGCACGCGTCGGCCGTCCGCGCGGTGGACGTGAGCGCCGACGGCGCCGTGGCGGCGTCCGGAGGCGAGGACGGCACCGTCCGCCTCTGGGACCTGGCCGCCGGACGGTGCGCGCGGGTGCTCCAGGCGCCCGGCGGCGTGCTCGCCGTCCGGCTGACCGGCGACCGCGTGCTGGCCGCGACCGAGGACGGGAAGGCGGCGTCCTGGTCGGCGGCCACGGGCGAGCGCCTAGGCGAGTGGACGGTGGCGCTGTCGGCGTCACGCCTGACGGCGGCCTGCTTCGACGCGGACGGGGAGCGCGTCCTGACCGCCGGGAGCGATCGCCTGGCGGGCTGCTGGAACCTGGGCACCGGCGGCTACCAGCAGGTGCTCGCGGGGCACACCGGCCAGATCGGCGCGGTGTGGCTCGGTTCCGGCGGCTGGACGGCGGTCACCGGCGGCCGGGACGGCGCCCGGGTCTGGGACGTGGCCACGGGCCGGGTCGTCCACCACCTCGGCGGCTTCACCGGCGACACCGGCTCGGTCTGCCTGAGCGCCGACGAGCGGCTCGTGATGGCCACGGGCTGGAACGCGGGCGGCGACCAGACCCGCGTCTGGGACGCCGAAACCGGCGCGCGCCTGCACACCGGCGACTGGGTGCCGCGCGTGGGCCGCTTCACCCCGGACGCGCGCTTCGCCGTCCTGGGCGGCCGCGACTCCACCCTGCGGGTCTGGAACCTGGCCACCGGCCGGGGCACGCCGCTCCCGGGGCACCGCGAGGCGATCACCGATCTCGCCCTGACGCCGGACGCCCGCCACGCCGTGACGTCCGGCGAGGACGGCGGCGTCCGGCTGTGGGAGTTCGACTGGGACCTCGCGCCTGAACTGGGATGATCACACTGAGTGTCCGCACCCGGACAGCCGTGTCAGTGAATACCCCGATGCCACCCGTCATGACGCCGTCACACACTGTGGGGGATCGAACGTTCCAAGACGGGGAAGGAAACCATGGAATCCACCGAGAACGCCCAGGACACCACCGGGGTGGGCCCGACGACGCACCAGGACAACTGGAGATTCTGCAACAAGTGCTTCACCCTCTGGTGGAACGGCAGGACGACCAACGGCGCCTGCCCGGCCGGCGGAGCGCACGAGGGCCGCGGCAGCTGGAACTTCTACCTGCCCGCCAACCCGGCCGAGCGTCTCTGAACAGCGCACCCCCGGGCGGCCGCACTTGGTGCGGCCGCCCTGTCGCGTCCGCCCCTCACAAAACGGGGCGATCAATGCGATTCCCGTCCGATTCCTGGCGCCACGGGCCTCGGACGACCACCATGACAGCGCCACCGTCACCTCAGCCCCAGCGGAACCTCACGCGAAGGACGTGCCCTCAGCCCCAAGCTCACGGAGAAGCACATGAACCGGTATCTCATTCCCTGCACGGTGACCGCCGCCCTGGCCGGGGTCGCCGTGGGGCTCACCGCGCACGGCGTCCTCGACGATCCCGCACCCGCCGCGGGTCGGGCCCCGTCCCCACGCCCGGCGGCCGCGCACAAGCCCGCGCCGCCCACCCGCCACCTCGCGCTGAACATGCCCGCCGCCGACCACGCGAAGGCGGCCGCGCTGGGCTTCGACCTGTTCGACGTCGGGCCGGACGAGAGCGCGATCAACGCCCTGCCCGCGGGCGCGCAGGCGCTCGTCTGGGCGGGCAACAGCACCTGCGGCGACTTCCAGCTCTCCGGCGACACCTTCGCCACCGCCGTCAGGCGCCTCGCCCGCAACCCGCGCGTCTACGGCTGGTACCTGTCCGACGAGCCCGATCCCCGGCGCTGCCCCGGCATCGCCGGGAAGATCCGCGAGCGCGCCGACCTCATCCACCGGCACGCCCCCGGCCAGAAGGCGTTCGGCATCCTCACCGACTGGCCGATGAAGGCGCTGCGGCCGTCGGAGACCCACCTCGACGTCATCGGCCTCGACCCCTACCCCTGCCGCGCCCGCAAGCCCGGCTGCGACCTGAACACGATCAACGCGATGGTCGGGCAGGCCACCGAGGCCGGGTTCGACAAAAGCAAGATCGTCCCGGTCTTCCAGACGTTCGGCCAGAGCTGCACCGGCGCCGCCGAGAACTGGAGGCTCCCCACCGCCGGCCAGCTCAAGGCCATCCTGAACCGCTGGGACGACGTCCTGCCCCGTCCCGCCTTCGACGTCTCCTACTCCTGGGGCAACCAGCCCCAATGGTCCTGCCCCACGCTCGCCGACGCCGACGGGACCCGCGGCCGCCCCGACCTCCAGGCCGTCATGAAGGCCCACAACACCAGGCCCGCCCCACGCCCGAAGCCGTCTCCCCCCGCCTGCGAAACCACTCGCCCGTCCCGAGGCGCGACCGTAGAGTGATCACATGACCTGGCGATGTTAGAAGTCATCCAGGGCCCGAGGGCCCCCTTTCCTTCCGTTTTCCAGTGCCGGTGAAGCCCGTACGGAACGGAAGGACATCATGGAGATCAGAAGGATTCACGAGGCCGAGGGCGACGAGGTCGGCGGCCTGTGGGACCGGATGTGCCGCGAGATCGAGGACGGCGGCCCGCTCACCGACGAGGGGCGCCGGAACCTGTCGCGGATGCTGGCGATGTCGGCCTGGCACCGCGACGCGTTCTGCTTCGTCGCGGCCGACGCCGGGCGGATCATCGGGTTCGTCAACGGGACGGTCGGCGACGAGGACGGGCTGCTGCCCGGGCTCCTCGGCGAGATCGACTCGCTGTACGTGGTGCCCGAGGAGCGCGGCCGCGGCGTCAGCAGGGAGCTCGCGCTGGCGGCGGTCGGCCTGATGCGCGACCGCGGCGCCCACACCATCCGGTACCTGTCCTGCGCGGACGCGCATGACGATCACCGGTTCTGGCAGGGGCTCGGTTTCGAGGCGGACATGGTCTGCCTGTCCCTGTACCGCGAGGAGTAGCGGCGGGCCGGCCGTCAGCCCGCGGGCTGACGGCCGGCCCGGTCGCGGCGTTCGCGCAGGTGACGGGCCGCCGGTTCGGCCGTCCTGGCCAGGAGCGGGCCCGCGATCGCCAGGATGAGGACGTAGGCGGCGGCCAGCGGGCCCAGGTCGGGGTTGGTGCCCGCGGCGACGGCGAGGCCCGCGATGACGATGTTGAACTCGCCGCGCGGGACGAGCGCGGCACCGGCGCGCAGGCGTCCGGTGGTGGCGACCCCCGCGCGGCGGGCGGCGAGCCAGCCGGTGGCGAGCTTGGTGGCCACGCCCGCCAGCGCGAGCAGGGCGGCGACCGGCAGGACGGGCGGAAGGTCGGCCGGGTCGGTGGTCAGCCCGAAGAAGACGAAGAAGACGGCGGCGAACAGGTCCTTCAGCGGGGCGAGCAGGTCGGCGGCCGAATGGGCGAGCGGACCCGAGACCGCGATCCCCACCAGGAACGCGCCCACGGCCGCCGAGACCTGGAGCTGCTGCGCGATCCCGGCGACCAGGAGGGTCAGCCCGAGGACCTTCAGCAGCAGCACCTCGTCGCTCGGGCTGGCCACGAACCGCTCGACCAGCGCGCCGTGGCGCAGCGCGACGACGAGGATGACGGTGATGGTCGCGGCCGCGATCGCCAGGGTGACCGCGCCCGCGGCCAGCGAGGCGCCCGCCAGCAGCGTGGTGAGGATCGGCAGGTACGCGGCCATCGCCAGGTCCTCGAAGACCAGCACCGACAGGACGGCCGGGGTCTCGCGGTTGCCCAGCCAGCCGAGGTCGCCCACGACCTTGGCGGTGATGCCCGACGAGGTGACGTAGGTGATGCCGCCCATCGCCACGGCCGCGACCGGGCCCCAGCCCAGCAGGAGGGCGGTGGCCACGCCCGGCGCGGCGTTCAGCGCCAGGTCGGCCAGGCCCACGGGCGCCGAGGTCCGCAGTGTGCCGACCAGTTCCTCGGCGGTGTACTCCAGCCCGAGGGTGAACAGCAGCAGGATGACCCCGACCTCGGCGCCGATGGCGACGAAGTCCTCGCTGGCGCCCAGCGGCAGGACGCCGCCGGAGCCGAAGGCCAGCCCGGCCAGCAGATAGAGCGGGATGGGCGAGATCGAGAGCCGTACCGACGCCGCGCCCAGCAGGCCGAGGGCGAGGATGATGGCGCCGAGCTCGATCAGCTGGACGGTCGAGTGCACGCCCCCTCACCCGTCGGCCAGGATGCCGGCGACGGCCGCCGCCCCCTCACCGGTCCCGACCACCACGACGACATCGTCCTCGGCGAAGAGGAAGTCAGGGCGGGGGCTGGCCAGCACCCGGCCCTCGCGGACGACGGCCACGATCGACGCGCCGGTGCGGGTCCGCGCCTGGGTGTCGGCCAGCGGGCGTCCCGCGTACGGCGACCCCGGGGCGATCGGGATCTGCTCGGTCACCAGCCCCTCGACCTGGCGGTGCAGCTCGGCCAGGTGCTCCACGACGCGGCCGGTGCCCAGCAGCTCGGCCACGACGGTGGCCTCCTCACCGCTGAGCGCGACCGTCATCACGCACGTGTCGGGGTCCTCCTTGCTGTAGATGAGCAGGTCACGCTGCCCGGTCCGGTGCGAGATGACCCCGACCCGCCGTCCCCGGGCGGTGGTGAACACGTGCTGGAGCCCAATCCCGGGCAACGCCGTGCGTTCGACGTCCACGCTGACCTCTCCTCTCCTGCGGCCCCGTCATGATCTCAAAGTATGACGAGGTCAGGAGCGGACGTACCCCTCAGCGAGGCGGCCTGACCTCCCTGCGCCGGATCGCGGGGACGCCGCCGAGCTCGTCGAGCATCTCGGTGAGCAGCGCACGGGCCTCGGCCAGGCGTCCCGCGCCGAACCGGGCGGCCAGGCGCTCTTCGAGGGCGGCGCGGGCCCGGCGAGCCGTGGCGACGGCGTCCCGCCCCCGGGGCGTGAGCCGGACCCTGCGGGTGCGGGCGTCGTCCGGATCGGCGAAGCGCTCGGCGTAGCCGAGGCGTTCGAGCTCGACGACGGCCTTGGACGCGCCCTGCTGCGTCATGCCGAGCTTGGCGGCCAGCTCCCCGATGGTCGGCCGCCCGGCGACCAGGTGCTGGAACACGTAGCCGTGCGAGAACCGGAGGTCGCCGAAGCCCCGTCCGGCCAGGTCGTCCTGGACGTGTCCCGACGCGGCGAAGCCCGCGAACAGGGCGAGGGTGCCGGTGTCCAGGTCTTCCGGCTCGACGCGGTCCATGGCCCCATTGTCATATTGACAACCATAGTTGTGCAACTTAGGTTGTCGACATGCCCCAGAATCCCCTTGTCGCGCTGGCCGTCGACTACCACCGCGCCGTGTCCGCCTGGGCCACGGGCGACGAGCTGGCCCGGTTCTTCCACCCGGACGCGCTGCACCGCGAACTGCCCAACGCGCTGTTCCCCGACGGTGCCGTCCGCGACCTGCCGGGGATCCTCGCCGCGGCCGACCGGGGCCGCGAGGCGCTGAAGGACCAGTCCTTCGAGGTCGTCAACGCCGTCGCGGACGGCGACCGGGTGGCGCTGGAGGTCGTGTGGACGGGCACGCTCGCCCGCCCGCTCGGCGACCTCCCCGAAGGGCACGTCCTGCGCGCCCACATCGGAACCTTCCTGGAGTTCCGCGACGGCCTGATCGTCTCCCAGCGCAACTACGACTGCTACGAGGGCGGCGCCGCGGCGCGGGTGAGCAGGTCGTCGTAGATCGCCGGGTCGTCGCGCTCGATGACCGGGAAGCCCGCACCCGGCTTTCCCTCCCAGCGGAGCCGGATGCCGGGGTTGTGGACGTCGGTGCCGTCCGGGAGGAACAGATGCGGACTGCCCTGGACGGCGTCGCCGCGGGAGTTCACCAGGTCGCGCTGGATCGCGGCCCTGGCCGCTCCGGTGAGCAGGGCGGCGTCCAGGGCCTCGGCGTCCACGCCGTCGCAGTTTCGGGCGACGTCGAGGATGACATGGCGCATGGAGATGGTGCGGCTCTCGGCGAACAGCGCGCGGCGCAGGGCGCGGTCGAGGTTCTCGCTCGCCGCCGGGCCCTGGCGCTTGGCGGCCTCGACGGCCTCCAGCGCGAGCAGGACGCTCACCGGCCACTCGTGCGCGGGCGCCTGCCAGACCTGCCACCCGGCGTCCGGCGCCAGCGCCCCCACGACCGGGATCTCGGCGTCCAGCACCAGCTTCGGGGCCGGCTTGTCGTCGATCAGTTCGAGCGCGAACGCGTGGACGTCGAGGGTCACCGCCCCTTCCAGGCCGAGGCGCGCTCGGGTCTCGTGCAGGCGGTGGACGGCCAGGTGCGCCCAAGGGCACGCCAGGTCCGCGTACACGACGATGGTGTGCGGCGGGACCTCGATCGTGGTCATGTCAGCTCCCTCCGGGGGGCGGGTGTTCTGGTTTCTCCTCCCCGTATGCCTCCGCGATATCCGCGGTGGTCGCGCCGCGCGTCCGGTGCTGGAGGATCTTGAGGGTGGGCATGGGCGTAGCCTCGGGCCATGGACGAGCCGATCGGCGTCGCGCTGGTGACGGGCAGCTCGCGGGGGCTGGGGGCCGAGATCGCCCGGCGGCTGGCCGGCGACGGGTTCGCCGTCGCGGTCAACGGGCTGCACGGCACCGACGAGGTCGCCGCCGGCATCCGTGACCGGGGCGGTGTCGCGGGGTCGTTCCCCGCCGACGTCACCGACGAGGACGCGGTCGCCGGGCTCGTGGACGCGGTCACCGGCGCGCTGGGCCCCGTCGGCGTGCTCGTGCTCAACGCCACCGGGCCGCAGCCCGAGGCGCCGCTCGACCGCGTCGGCTGGGACGACCACCTGGCTCAGCTCGATTTCTTCGTCAGGAGCCCGGTCCTGCTGGGCCGCGCCGTCATCCCGGGAATGCGGCGACGCGGGCATGGGCGGATCATCCATATCGACTCCGAGGTCGCCGACCGCCCTCCCCCGGGCCGATCGGCGTACGCGGCGGCCAAGAGCGCCCAGATCGGGCTCACCCGGGCGTGGGCCCGCGAGCTGGCCCCGGACGGCATCACCGTGAACACCGTCGCTCCCGGGTTCGTCCCGGTGGAGCGGCACGCCGACGTCCCCGACGAGGTGGTGCGGGCCTACCGCGCGTCGGTTCCGGCGGGCCGGATGGGCACGCCCGCCGACATCGCCCACGCCGTGAGCTTCCTCGCGTCCGGCGGAGCCGGGTTCATCACCGGCCAGCGCCTCGTTGTCGACGGTGGGCGCGGCCTTGCCTGACCTGCGTTCATAGGAAAATACCTATGGGTGTGACGGCCATATCAATATTGGACACGAGGGCCGGGACTCTGGTCTGCTCTCTCCGTCGAAGATCACCCATGAGGAGGCAGGATGCAGCACCCACGTTCCCGGCGGATCGGCGCTGGGCTGGGGATGGCCGCGGTGGCGGCCGCGGCGCTCTTCACCGGCGCCTGCGGCTCGGGCCCGTCGGCCGACGCCGCCCGCAGCGGCGACGGCACCCGGCTGACCGCCGTCGCCACGCCCGCCGAGGTCGATGTCCGCCGCGAGTTGCGCGGGCTGGAGACGTCCTACAAGGGACGGATCGGCGCCTACGCGATCGACACCGGCACCGGCCGGACGGTCGGCTATCGGGGGCACGAGCGCTTCCCCAGCAACTCCACCTTCAAGGCGCCCCTGTGCGGCGCGGTCCTGCACAAGGCCCGCACCACCGACCCGGGCCTGATGGGGCGCACGCTGCGCTGGACGAAGGAGGACCTGGTCGAGCACTCCCCCGTGACCGGTCTGGAGACCAACCTCAAGAACGGGCTGAACCCGGCGCAACTGTGCCACGCGACCGTCACCGTCAGCGACAACACGGCCGCGAACCTACTGCTCGAGCAGATCGGCGGACCGTCCGGGATGACGCGGTACTACCGCTCCCTCGGCGACCCGGTCGGGCGGCTCGACCGGACGGAGACCGCGCTCAACGACTGGAAGCCGGGCGAGAAGCGCGACACGATCATGCCCGCGTTCATGGCCTCCGACCTGCGCGCCCTCACGCTGGGCGGCGCGCTGGTGCCCGAGGATCGCGGGCGGCTCAACGCGTGGCTGCGGGCGACCTCGACCAGCGCCAAGCGCATTCGCGCGGGTCTCCCCAAGGACTGGACGGTCGGCGACAAGACCGGGACGGGCGGCCCGCACTCGGGTGCCCACGACATCGCGGTCGTGTGGCCGACGTCGGGCGCGCCGCTGATCATCGCGGTCTACACCCACCGGAACGCGGCGACCCCGGAGTACGACGAGAGCGTCATCGCCAAGACCGCCACCGTGCTGGCGCGGGGGCTGGGCCGGCTGCCCTGACCCGTGCCGCCGGTCAGAGGGGGTCGCCGAGCGGGCCGTACTCGTCCTCCAAGGCGCTGGCCCAGTGGGCGGCGAAGTCGGGGCGCGTCCCGTCGGCGTCGGTGAAGCCGTACTCCTCGTAGAGGCCCCAGGTCGCCAGGGCCCGCCCGGTCTTGGCCATCACGGCGGGGTCGGCGGCCAGGGCGGCGACGGCGCGGCCGAGGTAGGCCGGGGT
This sequence comes from Spirillospora sp. CA-294931, assembly GCF_050946795.1. GTDB lineage: Bacteria > Actinomycetota > Actinomycetes > Streptosporangiales > Streptosporangiaceae > Spirillospora. Next base: position 3,993,905 of record NZ_CP192006.1, on the reverse strand, counting down.
CTCGGAGTGGGCGAAGTTGGGGTCCTTGGCCACCGCGTCGCGCCAGCTCGCCTCGGTGACCCCGAAGTGCTCCAGCACGGCCTCCGAGCGCAGGAAGCCGGGCGTGAGCGCCACGGCCGCGACGCCGTGCGGCTTCAGCTCGGCGGCCTGGGCGACGGCGAGCCGGATCACGGTCGACTTGGCCAGGTCGTAGAAGAACGACCCCCGGTACCTGGCGGTGTTGCCGTCGGTGACCTCCACGACCAGGCCGCTCCCCCGGGCGACCATCAGCGGGAGCGCGTACCGGCTGGTGATGACGTGGGTCTCGACCGCCCGGCGCAGCAGCCGGAGGCCGGTGTCCAGGTCCTGCTCCCACAGGGGGCTCTCCCAGTCGGTCAGCGCGTCGCCGCCCCAGACCGAGTTGACCAGGACGTCGAGCCGGCCGTCCCGCTCGGCCGCGATCCGGTCGACCAGGGCGCGGACCTCGTCCGGGTCGCTGTGGTCGGTGCGGACGGCAACGCCGGTGCCGCCCGCCTCGGTGACGCGCTCGGCGGTCTCCTCGATGGTCTCGGGACGGTCCAGGTCCGAGCGCGACGGGCCGCTGCTGCGGCCGGTGACGTACACGGTGGCCCCCGCTGCGCCGAGTTCGACCGCGATGCCGCGTCCGCCGCCCCGGGTGGCCCCCGCGACCAGGGCGATCTTCCCGGCGAGGTTTCCTTCGGTCATGATTCCTCCGTGTCGCTGATGTGCGGGGCGAGGACGCCTCCGAGCTCGTGGCGCAGCCGTTCGGGCAGCGTCCCCCGCCGGTCGAGGGCCCAGGTCAGGCCGGTGCCGGCGATCATCGCCTGGACGGACCCGGCCAGCCCGGCGGTGTCGGTTCCCGGGCGCAGCTCGCCGCCGGTGACGGCCTCGGCCAGCAGCGCCTCGAACGCCGCGCGGACCGCCCGCTGGACGGCGGCCGCCGGCTCGTAGAGCTCGGGGTCGGTGAGGTCGAGACACAGGAACGCCAGATGGTTGGCGAACCTCTCCGGCGTGTCCATCGGGGCCATCGTCTCCTCGGCCAGGGCGAGCAGCGCCGCCACCGCGGACTCGTGCTCGCCCCGGACGCGTTCGCTCAGCTCCCGGGCGTCGCCCACCGACCGCTCGGCCAGCGCGAGCAGCAGGCCGTGCTTGGACCCGAAGCGCTGGACGAGCGTGCCGGGCACCAGCCCCACCTCGCCCGCCACGGCGGCCAGAGTGAGTTTCGCGGGCCCGACGCGGCCGATCACCTCGACCGCGGCCCGCAGGATCGCGGCGTCGTCCACCCCGCGCGGTCGTCCCGCCATGCCGCATCCTCCCGATAAATGAACGTTCATTTATTAAACCAGGCACCGGCTCCGGGTGTCCATCGTTCGGTGGACAGCCATATTCAGCAGTTCGGGCGTCGCGCGCGGGGCGGTGTTTCGCGGACGATCCTCGTATGAGCGAAATCGCCGAAGCAAGGGCCGTCCACGAGGGGAACGAGAGCCCCTACCTCCAGGGGAACTTCGCCCCCGTGCGGAAGGAGACCACCGCGACCGCGCTGGAGGTGACCGGAACGATCCCCGGCCATCTCGACGGCCGCTACCTCAAGATCGGGCCGAACCCCCTGGGCGACCCCGATCCCGAGCGCTACGAATGGTTCCTCGGCGCGGGCATGGTGCACGGGCTGCGAATCCGCGACGGGCACGCCGAGTGGTATCGCAACCGGTGGGTCCGCTCCGGCGAGGTGGCGCGCGCCCTCGGCGAGCGCCCCCGGCGGGGGCCGCAGCTGGGCGGGTTCGACTTCGCCGCCAACACCAACGTGATCGGCCTGGGCGACCGGACGTTCGCCATCACCGAGGGCGGGGCGCGGCCCCAGGAACTCAGCCAGGAACTGGAGACCATCGGCCCGTCGGACTTCTGCGGGACGCTGCGCGGCGGCTACACCGCCCATCCCAAGCGCGATCCCGCCACCGGGGACCTGCACGCGGTCTCTTACAGCCCGTTCCACGGCAACCGCGTCCAGTACACCGTGACCGGCGTCGACGGCAGGGTGCGGCGCGCGGTCGACATCCCGATGCGCACCGGGACGATGATGCACGACTTCTCGCTCACCGAGCGGCACGTGATCATCTATGACCTGCCCGTCGTGCTCGACCTGTCGATGCTCGCCCGGGCCCGGGCGGGACGCGCCGCCGGGGCGCTGCTCACCCGCGTCGCCGCCGCGCACCCGCTGCCCGGGCCGCTGGAGAGGGCCGCCATGCGCGCGTCCTCCCGGGGCAGGAGCCCGTCCAGGCTGCCCTACCGGTGGGACCCGGCGCACCGGCCGCGCGTCGGCGTCATGCCCAGGGACGGAGGCCCCGCCCACCTGCGCTGGTACGACGTCGAGCCGTGCTACGTGTACCACCCGCTCAACGCCTACGAGGACGGCGAGCGGATCGTCCTGGAGGTCGCCCGGCACGAGAAGGTGTTCGTCCGGGGCGCCGCCGACCCCATCGTCGCGCCGCCGACGCTGGACCGCTGGACGATCGACCGGGCGGCCGGGAGCGTCAAGGAGGAGCGGCTGGACGACCGGGGCCAGGAGTTCCCCCGGGTCGACGAGCGCCTGGTCGGCAGGCGCCACCGCTACGGGTACACCGTCGGGGGGCTCACGGCCGAGAGCACCGCGCCGCAGGCGCTGATCAAGCACGACCTCCGGCGCGGGACGTCGGAGACCGTGGCGTTCGGCGCGGGCCGCGAGCCCGGCGAGTTCGTGTTCGTCCCCTCCTGCGGCGACGCGGCCGAGGACGACGGCGTGGTCATGGGGTTCGTCTACGACGCCGCGTCCGACCGCAGCGACCTGGTCCTGCTGGACGCCGCGAGCCTGGAGACCGTCGCGACCGTGCACCTCCCGGTGCGCGTCCCGCACGGGTTCCACGGCAACTGGGTGCCGGCCGCGGGTTAGGGTCGGCCCGTGAGGACTCTGGTGCCGCGCCGGAGGACCGTCGGATGGTCCGACTGGTTCTGGCTGTGGGACGTCTACATCCTCGGCGGCTGCGCCGTGACCGTCGCCGTGGTCTTCATCCTCGACGACCAGGTGCGGGGTGAGCCCCTCGGCGCCGCGGCGGCCCTGACCGCGCTGGGGGCGATGGCCGCCGCCTTCGGCCGGAGCATGATGGCCGAGCGGCGCGGCGGGCCGCTCCCGTGGCTGTTCCTCACGGGGATCGCGGGTCTCCTGGCGACCGCGCTGGCCTTCTCCCCCGCGAGCATCGCGGCGCTGCCCGTCCTGTACCCGCTGGTGTTCATGTCGCTGCGGCTGCGCAGCGCGGTCGTGGTCACCTCGCTGGTCAACCTGATCCCGGCGGCCGTCGTGGCGGCCCGCGAGGGGGTGGGCGGCTCCGGCTTCGCGACGGTGGCCGCGCTGACCCTCCTCGGGCTGGTCTTCAGCCCGCTGCTCGGCGTCTTCATCACCCGGACGGTCGAGCAGAGCGTGGAACGGGCGGCGCTGCTGCGCGAGCTGGCCGAGAGCCGGGCGCAGGTCGCCCTGCTGTCGCGCGAGGCGGGCGCCGCCGCCGAGCGGGCGCGGCTGGCGCGCGAGATCCACGACACGCTGGCGCAGGGGTTCACCAGCATCGTCACCCTCGCCCAGGCGATCGAGTCCGAGCTCGGGACCGACCCGGACGCCGCACACCGTCATGTCGAGCTCGTCCAGCGCACCGCCCGCGACAACCTGGCCGAGGCGCGGGCCATGGTCGAGGAGCTGACGCCGTCCGCGCTGGACGCGGGCTCGCTGGTCGACTCGATCCGGCGCCAGGGCGACCGGCTCGCCGACGAGACCGGCATCGCCGTCACCGTCAGCGCCGGGCCGGAGTGTCCCGGGCTGGACCGGGCCGGGGAGGTCGTCCTGCTGCGGGCGGCCCAGGAGGCGTTCGCCAACGTCCGCAAGCACTCCGGGGCGGCGGCGGTCACCGTCGACGTCCGCGGGACGGGCGGCGGCGTGCGGCTGCTGGTGACCGACGACGGCCGGGGCTTCGACGACGGGGGCCACGGGTTCGGGCTGCGCGGGATGCGGGACAGGGTCGAACAGGTCGGCGGCCGCGTGTCCGTGCGCAGCCGCCCCGGATCGGGAACGGCCGTCGAGGTCGAGGTGCCCGCATGATCGACGTGCTGCTGGTCGACGACCACCCGGTCGTGCGCGAGGGGCCTGCGGGCCATCGTCGACGCCGAGCCCGACCTGCGGGTCGTCGGCGAGGCGGGCTCGGGCGCCGAGGCCGTCGCGCTCACCGCGGAGCTGGCGCCGGACGTCGTCCTGATGGACCTGCGCATGCCCGGGATCGACGGCGTCGCCGCCACCGAGCGGATCCTCGCCGGCGGCTCCCGCTCGCGGATCGTGGTCGTCACCACCTACGAGACCGACGCCGACATCCTGCGCGCCGTGGAGGCGGGCGCTGCGGGCTACCTGCTCAAGGACGCCTCACGCGCCGACCTCGCCAGCGCCATCCGCGCCGCCGCCCGGGGCGAGACGGTGCTGGCCCCCTCGGTCGCCGGACGCCTGGCCCGCCGCGTCCGCGAGCCCGCCACCACCCGGCTGTCTGCCCGCGAGGTCGAGGTGCTCGGCCTGGTCGCCCGGGGCGGCACCAACGCCGAGATCGGCCGCGAGCTCCACATCAGCGAGGCCACCGTCAAGACCCACCTCCTGCGCGCCTTCGCCAAACTGGAGGTCTCCGACCGCACCGCCGCCGTCACCACGGCCATGGCCCGCGGCCTCCTCCAGCCGTAAAGCGCTGGCACCGATATAGCAAAACCGCCGTCCCGGCGCCGCATTTGGGAAAACAAGCATCCGGGGCGGGTCTTTTGTCATTCCGGTCGATAGTGGTGAATTGCCCGCCGCGAATATCTTTGCGCCTGAGCAGGTCAGAGCGTATGGAGGAAGCGATGGCGGGGGCGTCAGAGGTCGGCGACGGCATCACGGAAATCGATGAACGGCATCCGCCGATCAGGGCGAGAAGGGTCAGCTTCGACTGGAACTCGACGCCGCTGCACTGGATTCCCGACGCACCGGTCGCGACGCATTTGGTCAACTATTTCCAAATTTTGCTGACGACCGGCGAGAAATGGTTCGTCCAATGCGTACAGGACGCCAGGCCGCTGCTCTCGGACCCGACGCTGGAGGCCGAGATCAGGGGCTTCATCGGCCAGGAGACCGTGCACGCGCGCAGCCACCAGGGCGTCCTGGACGATCTGCTGGCCCGCAACGGGATCCAGACCGGCGCGTTCACCGAGGAGGCGCACGCCAAGCTCGACGAGCGGGCCCGGCAGATGCGCGACCTGGCCCGCGACGCCCCGCGCGGGTTCCGGCGGCGGCTGCTGTTCGAGTTGGGCGCGGTGAGCGCGATCGAGCACTACACCGCGGTGCTCGGCCAGTGGCTGATCGAGAACGAGGCGCTGGACGCCTGCGGCGCCGACCCGACGATGCTGGACCTGTTCCGCTGGCACGGCGCCGAGGAGGTCGAGCACCGCTCGGTGGTGTTCGACGTCTACGAGGCGCTCGGCGGCGGCTACCCCCGCCGGGCCGTCTCGTGGGCCGTGGCGGTGGCGCTGCTGTCGTACGCGCTGACGCGGGGGACGTTCGCGCTGCTGCGCCAGGACCCGACGATCACGCGGCCGGTCACGGTCCGCCGGGTGCTGCGCTCGTATCGCCGGTCGGTGCGCAAGCGGCAGATCCCGGGGATGGCGTGGCTGTTCCTGCGCGAGGGCCTGGTCTATCTGAGGCCCTCGCACCACCCGTCGCAGGTGTGCTCGACGCGGGTCGCGCTGGACTACCTCAGCCGTTCCCCGGCGGCCCTGGCGGCCGGTCACTGACCGCAGAGGGCATGGTCGATGAGCGTGGTGGCGGCCTTCAGCTGCGCGAGCTTGCCCTCCTGGGTGCCGGGCTGGGTCGGGAGCATGATCTCGACGCCGGCGCGGCCGTCGGGAGTGACCGAGTTGACGCTGGCCACCCCGAACATGCTGCCGCCGTGGTACCAGGCCCAGCCGCCGCAGGGAAGCCTGCGCTTGGCCAGGCCGAGGCCGTACCCGGCGTCCTTGTAGAGGACCGCCCACGGCTCGGCCGGGACGGTCCCGCGCATCTCGGCCAGCTCGGCGGGGCGCAGCAGCTTCCCGCCGAGCAGGGCCCGGAAGAACCGGTTGACGTCGGAGGTGGTGCTGATCGTGGCGCCGTCGGCGTGGCCGTCGGACATGATCGAGACGTCGACCAGCGGGCCGCCGGGCTTGAACCGCTCGTAGAAGGTCGCGCGCGGGCGGGGAACGTAGGCCGAGGATCCCGGGTTGTAGGTGTCCTTCAGGCCGAGCGGCGCGATGATCCGCTCGTGGACCTCGTGCTCCCAGGGGTTCCCGGTCGCCTTCTGGATGATCATCCCGGCGAGGATGTAGTTGGTGTTGGAGTACTCCCATTTGCCGCGTCCCTGCGGCTGCCAGGGCTTGAAGCTGGGCGCGTGCCGCATGGCCATCCGCACGAGCCGCTCGGGCTGGTAGGAGCGGAAGCGGACGCGCCGGTAGGTCTCGGGAGTGTGGTCGATGTCCTGCGGCAGGTAGTAGCTGTAGTCGTAGAGGCCGCTGGTGTGCTGGAGCAGGCGCCGGACGGAGATCTTGCGGCCGTCGTTGCCGTTGCCCTTGACCAGACCGGGCAGCCAGCGCTCCACGGGGTCGTCCAGGCGGACCTTGCCCTCGCCCACGAGCTGGAGGAGGACGGTCGCGACGAAGGTCTTGGTGTTGCTCCCGATCCGGTAGTAGGCGTCCCAGGGGACGGGCTCCCGGGTGCCGAGATCGGCGACACCGCTGCGGACCTTCCGGACGCGGTCGCCCGTGCTCACCTCGGCCAGCACCCCGGTGGTGCCGGTGTCGCGGATCGCGTCGGCGTCGCGCTGCAGGACGTCCGTGCCGTTCTCGGCGGCGACCGCGACTCCGGCGGCCACCAGGGCGGCGGCCCCGGCCGCCGCGGCGGCGGCCCGCACCATTCCCTTGATCATGTGTTTCCCTCCGTCGCGATGATCAGCAACGTTAGGAACCCGGGGACGCAGGGACGATCAGGGTCGCTCCAAGGTCGGAGGTAGGGCAGGCCCCACCCCCCGCGCGCGGATCAGAGGCCGAGCGGGGCCAGCAGCGCGTCCACCGCGCGCTCGCGGCGGGCCCGCGACCAGGGCTCCGTCTCCTCGAAGGCCACCATGACCAGCCCGGAGATCACGACGTCGAGCGCGTCGACCACCGAGCCGGGGTCGGCGGGAGCGGGGTCGAGGGCGTGCACCAGCCGCCGCAGCAGCGCGTCCCACCATCGGTTGAAGGCGTCGAGCTCCGCGCGGACGACCGGCTCGGACCGGGCCCCGACGACGATGGCCAGCCAGAGCCGGTGGGCCCGCTCGCCCGCCCCGAGCACCGACCATCGGACGACGGCGCGCAGGGCCTCGCCGGGCTCGCGGCCGTGCGTCTCGGCCTCCAGGCGCCCGCGCTGCACATCGAGCGCGCGCCGCACGGCGGTGCGGACGAGCTCGTCCCGGCCGCTGACGTAGTGGGTCACCGCCGAGGTGGACGCGCCCGCGCGGGCCGCGACCGCGCGGATGGTCACCTCGGCGAACCCGCGCTCGGCGGCGATCGCCGACACGGCCTCGGCGATGGCGGCGCGGCGTCCGTCGTGGTCGACCTGTCGGGGCACCCGCCCACTGTTGCAAAAGGACCCGCGTTATGCAACGTTTGTTTTACAACGGGTGTTTCAGAACGGGGGACCATGGAGCGCACGGACGTGGCGATCGTCGGCGCCGGATACGCGGGGCTGTGCGCCGCGCGCCGCCTGCGCGCCGCCGGGCTGGGCGTCGCCGTCCTGGAGGCGAGCGGCCGGGTCGGCGGCCGGACCCGGACCGAGCGTCTCACCGGCGGCTGGGCGGTCGACCTCGGCGGCCAGTGGATGTCGGCCGGGCACACCCGGTTCGCCGCCCTGGCCGAGGCTTACGGGAGCGCCGCCTTCCCCACGCCGTCCGAGGGCGCCGACCTGTTCGTCACCGCGTCCTCGCGCCGCCGCCACACCCGCTCCGTCCCACCGCTGGCCCCGCACGCCCTCGCGGCGCTGGGCCTTGCCGCCTGGCGGCTCGACCGGCTGTCCCGGCGCGTCGACCCCGAGCGCCCGTGGGACGCCCCCGGCGCGGACCGCCTCGACTCCGTCACGGTGGCCACCTGGCTGCGCCGGGCCCTTCCTGTCCCCAGGGCCCGGCGCTTTTCCGAACTGCTGCTCGGCGAGGAGTTGTGCGTCGAGGTCGCGGGCGTGTCGCTGCTCGCGCTGCTCACCGCCGTCCGGGCGGCCGGAGGTGTCCGGGCGGGCGCCGAGGACGAGAGCGGCGCGCGCCTGCTGGTCGAGGGCGCCGACGCCCCCGCGCTGTCCATCGCCGCCGAACTCGGCGGCGACCTGCGCTTGGACGCCCCGGTGACCGCGATCCACCACACCGACGACGGCGTGCGCCTCACCGGCCCGGCCGGGACGGTCGAGGCCCGGCGCGCGATCGTCGCCGTCCCTCCCCCGCTGGCCGGGCGCATCGCCTACGACCCGCCGATGCCCGCCGTCCGCGACCACCTCACCCAGCGGACGCCGATGGGCTCGGTGCTCAAGCTCGCCGCCGCCTACGAGCGCCCCTTCTGGCGCGACGACGGGCTGTCGGGCCGGGCGCTGAGCATGGACGGCCCGATCCCGATGGCGTTCGACGTCTCCCGTCCGGACGGCCCCGGGCTGCTGTGCGCGCTCGTCCCCGGCCGGGCGGCCCAGCGCCTGGCCGACCTGCCCGCGTCCGAGCGCCGCGAGCGCGCCGTCGCCGAGCTCGTCCGCTGGTACGGCCCGCGCGCGGCCGAGCCGATCGCGTGGCACGAGGCGATGTGGGCCGACGACCCCCACTGCCGGGGCGGCTACGCGGCCTACTTCCCGCCCGGCGTCCTCACCAGCGTCGGCCGGGCCCTGCGCGAACCGGTGGGCGCGATCCACTGGGCCGGTACCGAAACGGCCACCCGATTCGCGGGCCACATCGAAGGCGCCATCCGCTCCGGCGAACACGCCGCCGACGAGGTCCTGACCACCCTCGGAACCCGCGTCGTCGGCTAAGCATGGCGCAGCGGGCGCCAGGCCGCCGCCGCGACCAGCAGGGTCACGCCCCCCGCGATCCAGAACGGGGCGCTGACCGTGAGGGCGCTCGCCAGCAGCCCGCCCAGCAGCATCCCCACCGCCGCGCCGGAGAAGTCGATCAGCGAGTAGGCGCTGCCGACCCGTCCGAGCAGCCTGTCCGGCGTCGCGCGCTGCCGGACCGTGGTGGCGATCACTCCCCAGACCATCGTGTGGACGCCGAACACCACCAGGATCGCGGCGGCGACCCAGGCGTTCCGGGTGGACGCCAGCGTCAGGTGCGTGGCCGCCTCCAGCAGCAGACCCGCCCGCAGCAGGGCCGTGGCACCGAACCGCCGTTCGAGCCCGCGCGCGAGGCCGGTGCCGACCAGTCCCCCGACGCCGAACGTGGTGAGCAGGAGCCCGTAGCCGACCTCCGACAGGCCCAGCACGTCGCGGGCGTAGAGCACGAAGGCGGCGAACGCCCCGCAGAAGGCCACGTTGGCCACGCCCATCGAGACCGCGAGCGTGCGCAGGAGGCGGTGGGACCACAGCCATCGGACGCCCTCGGCGATCTCGGCGCGCACGGACCGTCCGGACGGCGGCGGCGGGTCCTCGGCGGGCCGCATCGAGGCGACCAGGACGGCGGCCACCACGAAGGTGACGGCGTTGAACCCGAACGGGACCGCCGCCGCGACCACGAAGAGCCCGGCGCCCAGCGGCTTGGCCAGGAACTGGTTGCCGACGGTGAAGGTGGCCGTCAGCAGCGCGTTGGCCGACGCCAGCCGCTCGGGCGGCACGATGGCCGGCAGCCGGGCCACCGAGGCGGTGTCGGCGAGCGTCTCGCCGGTGCCGAGCAGGAAGAGGGCCGCATACAGCAGCGGGACGCTCACCGCGTCGGCGGCGATCAGCATCGACAGCCCGGCCAGCGTCGCGGCGCGCGCCAGGTTGACCGTCCAGATCAGCCCGCGGCGGTCGACCCGATCGACGTACGCGCCGCTGACCAGTGCGAACAGCAACCACGGCAGGGTCTGGACGAACGCGGCGCCCGCCACGAGCGCCGGGTCGCGGGTCAGCGTGGCGGCGAGCAGCGGTCCGGCGACCGCGGTGACGCCGTCGCCGAGGTTGGAGACGGCCGAGGCCGTCCAGAGCTTGGGAAAGTCCGCGCCGAAGCGCGCGGAACCGAGGGTACGCAAAGGAGAACTCCTGGAGGCAGGCGGAACCGGTGATGACGGCGTCCGCCCCGCGGCCGGGAGCCCGGGCCTGGTGTCAGGCGGCGGCGAGCTCCCACGCCGGGACGTGCGCCAGAGCCGACTCGCTACGCATGCGATCCCCTTTCCCGTAAGGACTTCCGGCACGCGACGCTACCCGCCGCGCCCGCACGAACCAAGCGATCTTCGCGGCCCGGCGACCACGAGGCCCGCTTCGAGGCTCAGCGGCGGGCGAAGACGAAGGCTCCCCGTTTGGTGAGCGTGAGGGGGACTTCCACGCGGGACGCCAGGGCCGCGGCCTCGGCGGGGGCGACGTGGCGGGCGATCAGGTAGTCCCTGACCGCGCCGTGGTCGGGGAGCACGATCAGCGGCGCGTCCCAGCGCTCTACCTCGACGCGGCCGAAGACCCGGCCGACGAGAGCGGGCGCGTCCTCGGCGTCGAACGACGACGGGCCGGGACGCCACACCGCGGCCAGCTCGGGCGAGTCCGACCGGCCGGACGAGGCGGTGACGAGCAGCCCGCCGGGGACGAGCACGCGGCGGGCCTCGGCGATGGCCGCGACGGGGTCGGGCAGGTGGTCGAGCACGTTCACGGCCGCGGCGCCGTCGAAGACCCCGTCGGCGAACGGCAGCGCGGCCGCGTCGGCGCGGACGGCCGGGGCGCGGTGGCGGGCGAGCATCGCCGCCGACCCGTCCAGCCCGACCACGCGCGTCCCGGGCAGCGCGACGCGCAGGGCGCCCTCGCCGCACCCGATGTCGAGCACGAGCCCGGCGCCGGACAGCGCCTCGGCGACGCGCTCGTGCTGGGTGCGCGCGCCCGTCAGGTACGCCCGGGTGACCTCGGACGCGAGCCGGAAGCGTCCCGGGTCGTCGTCGTAGTCCCGAGGTGTGGTCATCCCCCGATTGTGACCGCCACCGGGATTCAGAGCACCAGGGTCTCCAGGTCGACGGCGCCGGCCATGGCGGCGGCTCCGGCGTCGTTGAGGTGCATCCCGTCGCCGCCGTCGAGGTCGGGGCGGATGAAGTCGGGGTCCTCGGGATTCTCGACCGCGCGGGCCACGTCGAACACCGCGTCGAAGACGTCGGTGGCGCGGATCCACTCGTTCACCTCGCGGCGCGCGGCCAGGCCCTCGGGCGTGCTGATGCCCGGGTAGATCACGCCTGCGAACGGGCCGATCGTGGCCGCGATGATCCTCAGCTTGGCGTCGTGCGCCCGCTCGGCCAGCGAGGTGAAGCCCTCGATCAGCGCGGCGGGCGTCGCGGGCGGCTCGCCGATCATGCCCGGCAGGCCCAGGTCGTTGATGCCGAAGTTGACCAGCACGTGGGTCACTGCGGGGATGGCCAGGACGTCGCGGTCGAAGCGGGCCAGGGCGCGCTCGCCGATCTCGTCGGTGAGCAGCCGGTTGCCCGCGATGCCCTGGTTGACGACCCAGCCGCGCGCCAGGCGGCGGTTCAGCACGTCGACCGAGCGGCGGTTGGCGCCGGTGGTGGAGCCCACGCCCTCGAACCAGGAGTCGCCGAACGCGACGGCCACGGCGGTGCCCTCGGGGACCAGCACGTCGACGCCCGAGACGAAGAACCGGGCCTCGACGGCCTTGGCGCCGGGCAGGGTGGGCGCCGAGACATGGTCGCCCTCGGCCACGTAGGCGGTCTCCATGGGCCGGTGCGAATAGGTCGCCAGGCCGGTGGGCTCGGGCAGGTAGAAGCTCAGGACCAGCTCGGCACCCGGGGCGACGCGGACGTCGGCGGCGTCGAGGACGACCTCCTGACCAGGCTCGATGGTGAACTCGTCCGCGCCGTCGAGGTGGAGGGGCGTCTCCACGCCCTTGGCGGCGACCCGGGGGTTCGCGATCTTGACGGGGGCGCGGCCGTAGAGGTTGGTGAGCCGCACCCGGATTCGCTCGCCGCCGCCCGCGAGGTACAGCACCTGCCGGACGGTCTGGTCGGCGAACTCGAACGGCTCGGTGAGCTTGATCGTCTCGTGGGGGCTGATCACTCCGGTACGGAATCCCGCTGTCCAGATCATCGTCGTCTCGTTTCGGCTTAACTGCAGTGCGGAAGATTGCTTATGCATATATGTATCCATAGATCTTCCGCGCGTCAACTATCCGCACAGCAACGAATCTCGGCTAGAGTCGGACCATGGATGTCCCGGAACTCTTCGGCGACGACCGGCTCACCGCGTCGGGCCTGCTGTTCGAGGCGCACGAAGGGCTGCTCGCCAAGCTGGAGCCCCTCTGGAAGAGGCACGACCTGTCCGGGCTCGACCTCAACGCGCTGACGCGGCTGAGCCGCTCCCCCGATCGGCGGCTGCGGCTCGGCGATCTGGCCGCGCAGACCCATCTGTCCACCAGCGGGGTCACCCGGCTGGTCGATCGGTTGGAACGCGGGGGCCTGGTCAGGCGCGAGTCGTTCCCCGGGGACCGCCGCGGCACCTATGCCGTCCTGACGCCCGAGGGGGCCCAGCGGCTCGCGGACGTGCTCCCCGACTATCTCGACACTCTCGAACGCTGGTTCACCGGGTTGCTGACACCGGCCCAGCTCCACGCGCTGGAGGACGCCCTGCGCGTGGTCCGCGATGCCGTCCATCCGGACGCCACCGCGGACACGCGGCAGTGAGCGCTTCCTACACGTCCACCCAGTCGAGCGTGCGGGTGACGGCCTTCTTCCAGCCCTTGTAGCCCTTCTCGCGCTGGGCTTCGTCCCATCCGGGCTGCCAGCGCCTGGCCTCGTTCCAGTTGGTGCGCAGCTCGTCGGTGTCGCGCCAGAACCCGACGGCGAGACCGGCGGCGTACGCCGCGCCCAGCGCGGTGGTCTCGGCGACCACCGGCTTGGACACCGGAACGCCGAGGATGTCGGCCTGGAGCTGCATGCACAGCTCGTTGGCGGTGACGCCGCCGTCGACGCGCAGGACGTCCAGGGAGACGCCCGAGTCCTGCCGCATCGCCTCCACGACGTCGCGCGTCTGGTAGCAGATCGATTCCAGGGTGGCGCGGGCCAGGTGGGCGTTGGTGTTGAAGCGCGACAGGCCGACGATGGCCCCGCGCGCGTCGCTGCGCCAGTACGGCGCGAACAACCCCGAGAACGCGGGGACGAAGTACACGCCGCCGTTGTCCTCCACCTGGCGGGCCAGTGCCTCGCTCTGCGAGGCGCCGGAGATGATGCCGAGCTGGTCGCGGAGCCACTGCACCGCCGAGCCGGTGACCGCGATCGAGCCCTCCAGCGCGTAGACGGGCTTGTCGCCGCCGAACTGGTAGCAGACGGTCGTGAGCAGGCCGTTCTGGGAGCGGACGAGCTCGGTCCCGGTGTTGAGCAGCAGGAAGTTGCCCGTCCCGTAGGTGTTCTTGGCCTCGCCCGGCGCGAAGCACACCTGCCCCACCGTCGCCGCCTGCTGGTCGCCGAGGACGCCGCTCAGCGGCACCTCGCCGCGCAGCGGGCCGTTCGCACGCGTCAGGCCGTAGGGCTCGGCGGTCGAGGACGGCCGGACCTCCGGCAGCATGGCCCTGGGAACGCCGAAGAACGACAGCAGCTCGTCGTCCCAGGCGAGCGTCTCCAGGTCCATCAGCATCGTCCGGCTGGCGTTGGTCGGGTCGGTGACGTGCACGCCCCCGTCCACCCCGCCGGTCAGGTTCCACAGCAGCCACGTGTCGGCCGTGCCGAACAGCGCGTCGCCGCGCTCGGCGTCCTCCCGGACGCCCTCGACGTTCTCCAGGATCCACTGGATCTTGCCGCCGGAGAAGTAGGTCGCCGGGGGCAGCCCGGCCCGGCGCCGGATGACGTCGCCGCGCCCGTCGCGGTCGAGCGCGGCGGCGATGGCGTCGGTGCGGGTGTCCTGCCAGACGATCGCGTTGTAGTACGGACGTCCCGTGCGGCGGTTCCAGACCATCGTCGTCTCGCGCTGGTTGGTGATGCCGACGGCGGCCAGGTCGGCGGCGCCCAGGCCCGCCTTGTTCATGGCCGTCTCGATCACCGCCCGGGAGCGCTCCCAGATCTCGGTGGGGTTGTGCTCCACCCACCCCGCGCGCGGCAGGATCTGCTCGTGTTCGAGCTGGTGCCGCGCCACCTCGTTCCCGCCATGATCGAAGATCATGAACCGGGTGCTGGTCGTTCCCTGGTCGATCGCGCCGACGAAATCGGCCATGCGTGTCACCTTCCCTTTCGGCGTGCTGGGACGTTCAGGCGGTCTTGGCGGTGGGCTCGGCCGGGACGGGGGCGGTCTCGGGTTCGTCCGGCAGGTTGCGGCCGATGAGCAGCTGGTAGAGGGCGGCGCCCACCAGCGCGCCGATCAGCGGCCCGACGATCGGCACCCAGAAGTACAGATCGCCGTATTGATCGTGGAAGGCGTCGCCGTACCCGGTGAAGAAGGAGGCGAGCCGGGGCCCGAAGTCGCGGGCCGGGTTGATCGCGTAGCCCGCGTCGGTGCCCCAGGCCATCCCGATCGCGACCACGACCAGGCCGATGACGAACGGCGTGAGGTTGGCCAGCGGCGGTGAGTTGCGCAGGTCGGTCAGCGCGAGGATCAGGAACAGCAGGATCGCGGTGCCGATGATCTGGTCGCGCAGCGCCCCCCAGGTGTGCACCGGGAGCTCGCCGTTGCCGGGCAGCGTGGAGAACACGCCCTGCGTCTTGATCGTGTGGCCGGGATCGACCTTGGCCAGCACTTCGGTGTAGTTCCACCGGACGATCAGCGCCGCGACGAACGCTCCGGTCGTCTGCGCCAGCGCGTACGGGAGCACCTTGCGCCAGGAGAATCCCTTGAAGACGGCGAGCGCGAAGGTGACCGCCGGGTTCAGATGGGCCCCGCTGATCCGTCCGGCCACATAGACGCCGAGCGTGACGCCCAGGCCCCACGCCCAGGCGATGCTGTCATGGTCGCCGATCTTTCCCGCCGCGACCTGCGCCACCACGCCGACGCCGAACAGGATGAGGATCATCGTCCCGGCGAACTCGGCGGCCAGCTCGGCCGCCAGTCCGGGGGTCTTGGGTCGTTCCGCCACGGAGCCTCCTCGATGCTCGTCCCGTGAGGACCGGGGTGATCTACCTCACGGCTGGCACGCGACGGTAGGGGCCCGAATCGCCCCGGTCAAGGAACATGTGCCGACATTGTCGAACAGTGGTGCTCATCGCACCCTGCCCGTAAGGTGCGCCGTGTGTTCCCACTCACAGAGGACGGACGTATCCCCAGGACGGCGCGAGAACCACCCGCGCCGGGTGCCGACATTGTCGAAGTGCCTTTCGAGTGGTAGGGATGTCGCGTGCCCGGACCCGTGCAGTCGATCGAGAGGGCGGCCGCCATCCTGCGGCTGCTCGCCCGCGGCCCCGGACGCCTCGGGGTCGGCGAGATCGCCGCGTCCCTGGGGCTGGCCAGGGGCACGGCCCACGGCATCCTGCGCACGCTCCAGCGGGTCGGCTTCGTCGAGCAGGACGCCGCGACGGGCAAGTACCAGCTGGGCGCCGCGCTGCTGCACCTGGGCACCAGCTATCTCGACGTCAACGAGCTGCGCTCGCGCGCGATCAACTGGGCCGACGCGCTGGCCGCCCGCAGCGGCGAGGCGGTGCGGATCGGCACGCTGCTGGACGGCCAGGTGCTGGTCGTCCATCACGTGTTCCGGCCGGACGACTCGCTCCAGGCGCTCGACGTCGGCTCGCTGCTGCCGCTGCACGCCACGGCCCTGGGCAAGGTCCTGCTGGCCTCCGACGCCGCCGCGACCGCGGCCGCCACGGCCGACCTGACGTCCTACGGCCGCCGCACGATCACCACGCCGAGGGAGCTCGCCCGCGCCCTGTCCAAGGTCAGGGAGACCGGGTGGGCGATCGAGATCGAGGAGTACACGCTCGGCGAGGCCGGTCTGGCCGCGCCGATCCGCGGCTACGGCGGCCTGGTCGTCGGCGCCATCGGGGTGTCCGGCGCCGTCGAGCGCCTCCTGTCCGCCCAGGGCGCGCCCCATCCCCAACTGGTGACCTACGTGCGCGACGCCGCGCGCGCGGTCTCCCGAGACCTCGGAGCCTCCCGTTGGTGAGGCCCGTCCGCCCACGCGGAGGCAGGGACCATGACTGAGCGATACGTGATGGCCATCGACCAGGGCACGACGTCGACCCGGTGCATCCTCTTCGACCACGACGGCCGGCTCGTGTCGGTCGCCCAGTGCGAGCACAAGCAGCACTTCCCCCATCCGGGCTGGGTCGAGCACGACGCCATGGAGATCTGGCGCAACCTGGAGCGCATCGCCCCCGAAGCGCTGGCCCAGGCGGGCGCGACCCCCGACCAGGTCGCGGCGCTGGGCATCGCCAACCAGCGCGAGACGACCCTGCTGTGGGACCGGCACACCGGCAGGCCCGTCGGCCGCGCCATCGTCTGGCAGGACACCCGCACCGACGCCCTGGTCGAGGAGCTGTCGCGCGAGCCGATGGCCGAGCACATCGACGAGCGCTGCGGCATCCCGCTGGCCACCTACTTCTCGGCTCCCCGCATCCGGTGGCTGCTGGACGACATGCCCGAGCTGCGCGAGCGCGCCGAGCGCGGCGACGTGCTGTTCGGGACGATGGAGAGCTGGCTCATCTGGAACCTGACCGGCGGCCCCGACGGCGGCCGCCACCTCACCGACGTGACCAACGCCAGCCGGACGCTGCTGATGGACCTGGCCACGCTCGACTGGGACGACGACCTGCTGGCCTTCTTCGGCGTCCCGCGCGCCATGCTCCCGGCGATCGTGCCGTCCACGGCGGTCTACGGGACGGCGACGCGGGTCCTGCCGGGCGTCCGGATCGCGGCGGCGCTCGGCGACCAGCAGGCGGCGCTGTTCGGGCAGACGTGCTTCTCCCCCGGCGAGGCCAAGTGCACCTACGGCACCGGCAGCTTCCTGCTGCTGAACACCGGCACCGAGCCGGTCCGCTCTACGCACGGCCTGCTCACCACCGTCGGCTACAAGATCGGCGACGAGCCCGCGGTGTACGCGCTGGAGGGCTCCATCGCGGTGACGGGCTCGCTGGTGCAGTGGTTCCGCGACGGGCTCGGCATCATCGGCAGCGCCCCGGAGATCGAGACGCTGGCCCGCACGGTCGACGACAACGGCGGCTGCTACATCGTCCCGGCGTTCTCCGGGCTGTTCGCGCCGCACTGGCGCAGCGAGGCGCGCGGCATCATCGTCGGCCTCACCTCCTACATCACCAAGGGCCATCTGGCCCGCGCGGTGCTGGAGGCGACGGGATGGCAGACCCGCGAGGTCGTCGACGCCATGAACGCCGACTCCGGTCTGGCGCTCAAGGCCCTGAAGGTGGACGGCGGCATGACCGCCGACAACCTGCTGATGCAGTTCATCTCCGACGTGCTGGACGTCCCGGTGGTGCGGCCGATGGCGGCCGAGACCGTGTCGCTGGGCGCGGCCTACGCGGCGGGCCTGGCGGTCGGCTACTGGCCCGACCTCGAAGGGCTGCGGCGCAACTGGCACCGCGCCGCGCAGTGGCAGCCCGCGATGGACCCCGGCCACCGCGCGTCGGAGTACGACAACTGGCAGCGGGCCGTGGAGCGGACCTTCGACTGGATCAGGCCGTCCACCCGGTGAGCGACTCCCGGGGGCCGTGCTCGGCACGGCCCCCGGGCGCTCTAGGCGATCTTCTGCGTGCCGAGGCGGGCGTCGGCCGCCGCCCGGTCGTCGGGCAGCTCCTGCGCCCGCCGCTCGACGCCGACCTGCTCGACGTAGAGCGCGGCCTCGCGGGCGGCCCGGTCGGCGTCCCATCCGAGCACCGGGCTCAGCAGCGCGGCGGTGATCTCGGCCGAGTCGCTCCCCCGGTCCCGGGACTCGATCGAGACCCGGGTGCGCCGCGCGAGCACGTCCTGGACGTCGCGCGCACCCTCATGGGTGGCGGCGTACACGACCTCGGCCCGCATGTAGGCGTCGCTGCTGGGCAGCGGCTCGGCCAGCGAGGGGTCCTCGGCGACCAGCGCCAGCACCTGGTCCACCAGCGTCCCGTACCGTCGCAGCAGCTGCTCGACGCGGCGGACGGGGAGGCCCGACTCGCGGGCCAGCGCGCCGCGCCGGTTCCACATCGCCCGGAACCCGTCGGCCCCGGCCAGCGGGACGTCCTCGGTCACCGACCCGGGCACGTCGCCGTCGAGGCCCCGGACCGCCTCGTCGACGGCGTCCTTGGCCATCACGCGGTAGGTGGTGTACTTGCCGCCCGCGATGACGACCAGGCCGGGGACGGGCGCGCCGACCAGATGCTCGCGCGACAGCTTGGCCGTCTCGTCGGTGGCGCCCGACAGCAGCGGGCGCAGGCCCGCGTAGACGCCCTCGATGTCGTCCTTGGTGAGCGGGTCGGCCAGCACGCGGTTGGCGTGGTCGAGCAGGTAGTCGATGTCGGCGGCCGTGGCGGTGGGGTGCTCCTTGTCCAGGTCCCAGTCGGTGTCGGTCGTGCCGACGATCCAGTGCCGGCCCCACGGGATGACGAACAGCACGCTCTTCTCGGTGCGCAGGATCAGCCCGCTGGTGGAGTCGATGCGGTCGCGCGGGACGAGCAGGTGCACGCCCTTGGAGGCGCGGACGCGGACGCTGCTCGCCTCGGCCAGCGCCTGCGTCTCGTCGGTCCACACGCCGGTGGCGGAGATGACCTGGCGCGCCCTGACCTCGATCTCGGTGCCGCTCTCGCGGTCGAGCACCACGGCGCCGGTGACGCGCTCGCCGTCGCGCAGGTAGCCGACGACCTCGGCGCGGTTGGCGACCTGGGCGCCGTAGGACGCCGCCGTGCGCACCAGCGACATCGTGTGGCGGGCGTCGTCGACCTGGGCGTCCCAGTACTGGACGGCCCCGACCAGCGAGTCCGGGCTGAGACCGGGGGCGACGCGGAGCGCGCGCTTCTTGGTGAGGTGGCGGTGGTGGGGCAGCCCCCGGGAGAGACGGCCGGACGCGCTCATCGTGTCGTAGAGAAGCACCCCAGCGCCGACATACGGGCGCTCCCACACCCGGTGGCTCAGCGGATACAGGAACGGCACCGGCCGGACGAGGTGGGGCGCGAGGCGCTGGACCATCAGCCCGCGTTCGCGCAGCGCCTCGTGGACGAGGCCGAAGTCGAGCATCTCCAGGTAGCGCAGGCCGCCGTGGATGAGCTTGCTGGCCCGGCTGGAGGTGCCGGCCGCCCAGTCCCTGGCCTCGACCAGCCCGACGCTCAGCCCGCGCGTCGCGGCGTCCAGCGCGGCTCCGGCGCCGACCACGCCCCCGCCGACGACCAGGACGTCGATCTCCTCGCCCGACCCGAGACCGCGCAGCGCGCGAGTGCGCGCGTCGGGGGACAGCTCTCCCGTCCTCACTGGCACCTCCGGCTTTTGAATTGAGTATGACAATGTCGAACAATGTACACGCTAGGCTGAGGGGATGCCAGGGAGAATCCAGTCGGTCGAGCGGGCCGCGGCGATCCTGCGCCTGCTGGCCTCCGGGCCCCGCCAGCTCGGGGTCGTGGAGCTCGCCGAGGCCCTGCGACTGCCCAAGGCCACCGTCCACGGCATCCTCCAGACGCTCCAGCACGTCGGCTTCGTCGAGCAGGAGCGCACGGGCGGCAAGTACCGGCTGGGCGCCACGCTGCTGCACCTGGGCAACAGCTACCTCGACGTCAACGAGCTGCGCACTCGGGCGCTCAACTGGGCCGACTCGCTGGCCTCACGCGCGCGCGAGAGCGTGCGGATCGGCTCGCTGCACGAGGGCCAGGTGCTGGTCGTCCACCATGTCTTCCGGCCCGACGACAGCCTCCAGACGCTCGACGTGGGCGGGCTGCTGCCCGTCCACGCCAGCGCGCTGGGCAAGGTGCTGCTGGCCTTCGACCTCCAGGCCGACGCGCTGATGGCCGACCTCGACACCAAGTCCTACACGCGCCGCACCATCGCCTCCAAGGAGGAGCTGGCCGCCGACCTCGACCTGGTGAAGGCGCGCGGCTGGGCCGCCGACGTCGAGGAGCTCATCGAGGGCGAGGCGTCGGTCGCGGCACCGATCCGCGACGACCGGACGGTCGTGGTCGGCGCCATCGGGATCTCCGGGGCCATCGAGCGCGTGTGCGACGGCGAGGGCCGCCCCAGGACCGACCTGGTGGCCGCCGTCCGCGACGCCGCGCGCGCCGTCTCCCGCGACCTCGGCGCCCGGCGCTGGTAACCCGCGCCGTTCGACATTGTCGGCACGGGGTCGTGTCCAGGCCGGCTTAGACGGCCGGGGCGTCCCAGTCGATCCGGTAGCGCTGCTCGGGGCCGAGCGTCCTCTCGGGGTTGAGGAACGTCCTCAGCATGAGCGGCATCATCAGCCTCATCATCGTCCGGGCGACGGCGCCGAGCGTCTTGCTGTTGTTGGTCTTGGCGCCCCGGTCGATGACCCGCTCCACGCGCTCGCGCCGCAGGCCCTGGTAGGCGGCGAACGCGGCGTCCACATCGGCGGCGTCGCGCAGGCAGCGGGCGAGCTGGACCGCGCTCTCGATCGCCATCGACGCGCCCTGCCCGGAACTCGACGAGGGCGCGTGCGCGGCGTCGCCCACCAGGACCATCCGGCCGCGGTGCCAGGTGGGCACCTTCGGCATGCTCTCCATCGAGCCGAGCACCACCAGATCGTCTGCGGCGGTGTGATCCAGGATCTGGCGTCCCGGGGTGTCGTCGGCATAGAGCGCGCGCAGGCGCCGCATCCACTCGTCGTTGGGCACCTCGCGGGCCTCGGCCGCCGTCATCGCCCGGTCGTGCGGCACGTTGGCGAACCACGCGGTGCGCCCGTCGGGCTGGACCCAGTAGCCGAAGAAGGCCCGCCTGCCGAACACGAAGTACATCGCGTCGGGCTCGGCCGGGACGGCGACGGCGGCCGCGGCGCCGAAGTTCAGCAGCCGGGAGGCGTCCGGACCGGGCGCGGCGGGGTCGATCAGCCCGCGGACCGTGGAGCGGATCCCGTCGGCGCCCACCAGCACGTCCGCCTCGGCGGTCGTTCCGTCGGCGAACCGGGCGGTCACGCCGCCGTCCCCCTCGTCCGCCGCGACCAGCCGCTTTCCGTGGTGGACGCGGACGCCCCGCTCCCGCGCTCTCTCGTGCAGCGCCCGGCACAGCTCGTCGCGCCACAGGGCCAGGCTCGGGGGCAGGTCTTCCAGACCGGGGAACGCGCCGAGCGTCCCGCCGGTGCCGTCGTGCATGACGGTGCGGTTCATGGGCTGGCCGATCGCCCGGACGGCGTCACCGGCGCCGATGGCGTCCAGCGCGGCGAGCCCGTTGGGCGCGATCGTGAGCGTGACGCCCACGCCGTCGGCCGGGCCCGCGTAGGACTCGTACACCTCCGCCTCGATGCCCGCCTTGCGCAGCGCCATCGCGGTCACGGGGCCCGCGATCCCGCCGCCGATGACCAGTGCCGTCCGTGCTGCCGTCATGTTCGGCTCCCGAAGGTCTCGTTCCAGGTCCGGATGTAGTCGGGGTGCTCCAGCTTTTCGATCAGGCCGGTGACGAACCGGTGCTCGGCGTCCAGCAGGGTGAGCCGGTACTCCTCCTCCACGAGGAAGATCCACGCGACCCCCTGGCCGGTGGCGGCGGCGACGCGGTCGCGGGTCTCGGCCGACCGGTCGGCCAGCGCGTCCAGGCGGCGCCCGAGCAGCTCGACCGCCTCGCCGGGCGGCAGGACGCTCAGCAGCGAGAGGGCGACCCCGAAGTGCGGGTACTCCTCCCTCGGCCGGGCGACCAGCTCGCGCAGCCAGTCGTAGAGCTCGGCGCGCCCCTCGGCGGTGATCGCGTACACGGTGCGCTCGGGCCGCTGGGTGTCGCGCACGGTCTCGCGCTCGGCGATGAAGCCCGCCTTCAGAAGCTGCTTGACCACCATGTAGAGGGAGCTCCGGCTGTAGTTGACGGTGCGATCCTGCTCGCTCTCCTCCAGGCGCCGCCCCAGCTCGTAGGGGTGCATCGGTTCGAGCATCAGCCAGGCCAGCACCGCCAGGGCCAGCGGGTTGCCCACCTTGCGCCGTTTGTCCATGAGGCCACTATTCGACCTCAACTAGTTGATGTCAACTATATGCCTGCGGAAAGCGGCGGACGGCCTTCGCGATGACCTACGGGCGCCGCAGCAGCCGGTCGACGAGGCGCCGGCGCGGCCCCCGGATGAGGACGGCCCCGTGGCTCACGGTTCCCGAGACCGAGACCCGCAGGCTCACCGTCGTCCCGGGGACCCGGCGGTCCCTGCGGCTGACCACGCCGTTGTGCGCGGCGACGTCGTCGACGTCCACCTCGACCTCGGGAGGCACGATCAGCTGCAGGTTGCCGTGCTCGACCGCGACGTCCAGCTCCAGGACCGGGTGGCTCACGACGGCCTCGGTCAGGTCGATCACCGCGTTGCCGTGCCGGACCTCGGCCTCCAGCCGTCGCGGCACGGCCCACGAACCGGTGCGTTCCAGATGGCTGCCCCGCGCTTCCAGCCGGACGAGGTCCTTGGACGCGGGCGCCGACGAGGGGACGTCCGGCAGATCGCGCAGCAGGGCCTCCAGCTCGCCCTGCGTGCGCGCCGTGAGCGCGATCTCCAGCCGCTCGTCGAGTTCCTCGGGCGCGAGCCTGCCGTCGCCCGCCGCGACCCTGAGCCGCTCCACGACCTGGTCCCGCTCCTGGTGCGACGCGCGCAGTTCGGGACGATCCGGCTCCACGCTTCCTGTCATGCGCGGCACTGTAACGCGCGAAGTCTCGGGTGGCGACATATTCGGCCCGGCGAGCGCTCGCCCCGCGGCACCGGACCTTCTAGTCTCCTTCACCGTGGACCCCCTGCTCCCCGACGACCCGCCCGAGGCCGGCCCCTACCGTCTGCTGGCGCGGCTGGGCGCGGGCGGCATGGGCGTGGTGTACCTCGGGCGCTCGCGCGGCGGCCGGACGGTCGCGGTCAAGGTCATCCGCAGCAGGTTCGTCGACGACCCGCGCTACCGCGCGCGGTTCGGGCGCGAGGTCGGCGCCGCCCGCAGGGTGGCCGGAACCTTCACCGCGCCGGTCCTGGACGCCGACCCCGACGCGCCCGCGCCCTGGCTCGCCACCGCCTACCTGCCCGGGCTCTCGCTGCGCGCCGCCGTCGCGGCCCACGGCGCCATGCCGCCGGACGCCGTGCGCGCCCTGGCGGCGGGCCTGGCCGAGGCGCTGGCCGCCATCCACGGCGCGGGCGTCGTGCACCGCGACCTCAAGCCCGAGAACGTGCTGCTCACCGCGGGCGGGCCCCGGGTGATCGACTTCGGGATCGCGCGGCCGGAGGAGGCGACCGCGATCACCCGTCCGGGCGCGGTGGTCGGCACCCCCGGGTTCATGGCCCCCGAACAGGTGGCGGGCGAGGCCGTCGGCCCGCCCGGCGACGTCTTCACCCTCGGCGCGGTGCTCGCGTACGCCGCGACCGGATCCGAGCCGTTCGGCACGGGCTCGATCCGGTCGCGCCAGTACCGGGTCATGACCGTCCAGGCGGACCTCGACGGTGTCACCGAGCCCCTGCTGGCCGAGGTCATCGCCGCGTGCCTGCGGCGCGAGCCGGAGCGCCGCCCGTCCGCGGGCGAGGTGCTGGAGATGCTCGGGCCCCGCGAGGACTCCTCGTTGCAGGGCACCCGCTGGCTTCCCGCCCCGGTCGCGGAGGCGATCGACCGGCGCGCGGCGGAGGCGGCCCGTTCCGTCCCGGCAGCGGCGGCGCCGCGGGTGGCGGCGCCCGCCGCCGATCTCCCGACGGCCGACCCGGAGGCCGCACCGGCGATCGACCGCCGGACGCTGATCGCCGGGGCCGGTGCGGGCGTCCTCGCGGTGAGCGCGGGGGGCGCGTTGCTCTGGCCGCGCGACGACCCGCGCCCGCGCACCGCCGCGAAGACCCGCCCGTCGGGCCCGGCGCCGACGCCGCGCCCCGTGCTGCGCTGGAAGCGGAAGGTGAGCGGCTATTACCCCGACCTGACCGTGGCGGGCGCCACGGTGCTCGCGAAGACTGAGCGGGCCGTCCACGCCCTCGACGCGCGGACCGGCCGCGTCCGCTGGGAGCGCGAGGCCGACTCGCTCCCCGTGTCGGCGGCGGGCGACGTGGTGTTCGTGACCGCGCCCGTCAGCGGGCGGCTGACGGCCGTCCGCGCGGCCACGAACCGGACACTCTGGACCAAGTCCACTGGTCCGGGCGAGACCCCCGTGAGCGGTCCCGTGGTCAGCGGCTCGACGGCCTTCTACGGGTATACGAAGGTGGTGGCCGTCGACATGGACGACGGCGCCACCCGATGGACCGCCGACATCAGCCCCGAGAACGGCCTCGCCGTCGACGGCGACCTGGTGGTGGCCCTCAACGCCGCGCTGGTCGGCTTGGACGCCCGCACCGGCAGGACCCGCTGGACCTACAAGGTCCACGACGCCGGCACGGCGCACATCGGACACGGGATGGTCTTCACCTCCGACAGCTCCGGCGTGCTGCACGCCGTCCGCGCCGACACGGGCCGTCCGGCCTGGCGCAGACCGGACGGGGGCAGCTCCTTCTTTCTCCAGATCGGCGACGGGGTGCTCTACACCTCCTCGGCCGACGGCACCGTCCTGGCCTGCGAGACCGCGACGGGCCGGACGGTCTGGTCGCGCCGCCTGGGCAACGGCGAGGGCGCCTCCTACGGCCGGTCGAGCACGCTCGGCCTGCACGGCGGAACGCTTCATGTCTCCTGCACCGACCGCCATGTCTACGCCCTGGACGCGTCCACCGGCCGCACCCGCTGGGTCTATGCCGCCGAGGCCACCCTGCGTTCCGGCCCCGTGAGCGCCGCGGGCCTGGTCTTCCTCGGAACCCGCGATGGCAGCGTCCACGCCCTGAGCGAGCCCCCGCATGCGGCCCCTTGACCCTGGCGACCCCCGGCGGGTCGAGGGATACCGGGTGCTGGCGCGGCTGGGGTCGGGCGGCATGGGCGTGGTGTACTTCGCGCGGACGGCCGGAGGCCGGGCGGTCGCGCTGAAGATGGTCCACCCCGAACTGGCCGACGATCCCGAGTTCCGCGTGCGGTTCCGGCGCGAGGCGACGATCGCGCGCTCGGTCGGGGGCGGGTTCACCGCGCCGGTGGTGGAGGCGGGCACCGAGGCGGCGATCCCGTGGCTCGCGACCGAGTTCGTCCCGGCGGTGTCGGTGGCCGAGGCCGTCGGCGAGTTCGGCCCGCTGCCCGTCGAGTCGGTGTGGACGCTGGCCGCCGGGACGGCCGAGGCGCTGGTGTCGTTGCACGCCGCGGGCGTGGTGCATCGCGATCTCAAGCCCGCCAACGTGCTGATGGCCGCCGACGGGCCGCGCGTCATCGACTTCGGGATCGCCCGCGCGCTGGAGGGCACCACGCTCTCGCACACCGGTGCCCGCGCCGCGGGCTCGCCGGGGTTCATGTCGCCCGAGCAGGTCGCGGGCGGGCCGGTCGGGCCGCCCAGCGACGTCTTCTCGCTCGGCACGACGCTGGCGTACGCGTGCACCGGCTCCGAGCCGTTCGGCGACGGACCCTGGCACGCGATCATGTTCCGCGTCCAGCGCGAGCGCCCCCGGCTGGACGCCATCGCCGACCCGGGCCTGCGCGAGCTGGTCGCCGCGTGCACCGAGCGCGACCCGTCCCGCAGGCCGACGGCGGCCGCGCTCGCCGCGCGGCTCGTCCCGCGCGCGGACGGGCTCTGGCCCCCGCCCCTCATCGCGGCGGAGATCGTCCGGCGCGAACGGGAGGCCGAGAACCCGCCGGTGCCGGGCTCCCCCGGCGCGGTGCGGAGCCGCGGGCCGCGCGTGGTGCTCGCGGTGGGCGCGGCGGCGGCGATCGGCGTCCCGGTGGCGCTGTGGTCGATGAGCGGAGAGGAGAAGCCGGTCGCTCCGCCGTCCCCGACCGCCGCGCCGTCCACGCCCTCGCCCCGGGTGACGTCGCGGACGTTCGAGTTCTACGTCAGCGGGACGGCCCGGCTTCCCACGCTGACCTACAGCGTGGACGGCAGGTCGGTCACCCTGAAGAACGTGCGGCTGCCGTGGCGGGTGAGCGTCCCGGCGCCGCCCGAGCCGCGGGTGAGCGCGTGGAAGATCGACTACCGGCACACGCGGGGCAGCGTGTCGTGGCGGCTGCTGGTGGACGGCTTCGAGACCGCCACGGGAGGCAACTTCGCGGCGGGCCCGGCCGGTGGGCGGGGCGGCACCAACGGCCGGAACTGACGGCTCGGGACCCCTCCCCCGAATGGGCATCTAATCTACGTCGGAGGCGGCGGAAAGGACGTGACATGACGCTGAACATGCCGGGGCGGCTGAGCAAGGTCGACATCCTGCCCAAGTCGGTGGGGAGCCTGGCGCACGGCCTGCCGCCCGCGCGGGCGAACACGCTGTTCGTCCTCGGGGCCAACGGCGGGATGAGCGTCGCGCCCGACATCCGCTTCGACCTGGTCTTCGGGCGCTGCGAGCCGGAGGTGCACGTGTGCGTCGGGGCCGACGACCCGCACGTCAGCAGGCGGCACGGGTACATCACCCGCGAGGACTCGCGCTGGGTCCTGCACAACGTCGGCAAGCTGGCGATCCGGTTCCCCGGCTCGCGGCTGGTCCTGGGCGGCGACCGCGCGGAGCTTCCGGTGGCGTACACGCCGCTGTTCATCGTGGCGCCCAAGCGCGAGCACCTGCTGGAGGTGCGGATCGCGGCGGGGGCGACGGCGGGCGGGACGGCGCAGCACGAGGTGACCACGCGCAACCCGGACGGGTGGCAGCTCAGCGACGACGAGCACCTGGTGCTGGTCTGCCTGAGCCGCCGCTATCTGCGGCAGGAGCCGCAGCCGCAACCGCTGACCTGGGCGCAGGTCGGCCAGGAGCTCGCGCACCTGCGGCCGGGCGAGGGCTGGACGGCCAAGAGGGCGGCCCACATCGTCACCAAGGTGCGCGAGCGGCTCGCGCGAGAGCACGTGGCCGGGCTGCGCGAGGAGGAGATCCCGCCGCCGCTGGGCAACACCCTCAACCACAACCTGATCACCGAGTTGCTGGTCTCCGCCACGATCGTCAAGGACGACCTGGAGCTGCTGGAGGAGTCCTAGCGGGTCTCCAGGGCCGAGACGATCCATTCGTCCAGCAGCGGGTGGTCGAGCAGCAGCTGCCCGGCGCCGAGGATGCTGGCGTCGCGGCCCGCGCGGGAGGTGGAGATCTCCAGGTTCCGGGTGGCCAGCGGCAGGCAGCGCTCGTAGATCACGCCGCGGATGGTCGACACCAGGGGCTCGGCCGTCGACAGCCCCCCGCCGATCACCAGCGCGTCGGGGTTGAAGAAGTTGACCAGCGCGGTGAGCACGTCGCCGATGAGGCGTCCGGCCGTGCGGACCAGCGCGGTGGCCTGCGGGACGCCGTCGGCGACCAGCTCGACGATCTGCGACGGGCGGTCGACCGCGATGCCCTCGGCGGCCAGGGCGGCGGCGAGCGCGGCGCCGCTGGCGTGGGCCTCCAGGCAGTCGGGGTGGCCGCACGAGCACGCGACCGTGGCCTCCGACAGGATCCGGACATGGCTGATGTCGCCCGCGGCTCCCCGCCCTCGGTGCAGCCGCCCGTCGGCGATGATCCCGCAGCCGATGCCGGTGCCGAGCTTGATGACCATGAGGTTGTCGAGCCCGGGCCAGGCGTCGCGGTGCTCCCCGACGGCCATGAGGTTGGCGTCGTTCTCGACCAGGGTGGGGATGCCCGACTGCTCGGTGACGTAGTCGCGCACCGGGAAGTCGTTCCAGCCCGGCATCCGTGAGGGCGAGACGACCTGCCCGGTGGCGGGGTCGACCGGGCCTGGCAGCCCCAGCCCGATGCCGCGCGCCTGTACGTCGCCGACTCCGGCGTCGCGGGCGAGCGCGCGCAGGTGGTCGATGACCGACTTCAGCGTGGCCTCCGGGCCGACGGCGATGTCGTAGGCGAGCTCGGACAGCGCCAGCTGGGTGCCCGCGAGGTCGACCACGGCCAGGCGGGCGTGGTGGGCGCCGAGGTCGGCGACCAGGAAGACGCCCGCTTCGCGGCTGAGGCGCAGGCGGCGTGGGCGGCGCCCGCCCCGGGACGCGCCCGCGCCCTCCTCGGCGAACAGCCCGGCCTCGATGAGCTGCTCGACCCGGAGCGAGACGCTGGACGGGGCCAGGCCCGACAGCCGGGCCAGCTCGGCCCGCGACTCGGCCTGCCCGGTCGCCACGAGCCGGATCAGCCCGGCCGGTCGATCGTCTCTGGTGATGCGCACCCAAGATGAGTAGCACGGGGTACTTGATACGGCAAGTCATTGACTTAATCCGATTTCGGGCTTTATCTTCCTCACTACCTTCGATATCGAACAAAGTTGGGTCGAAGGTGTGGGAAAGGTTGGTGATCATGGTGCGTACCCTGACGACGGCCGCGGCCGTGGCCGTGCTGTCGATGACCGCGCTCGCGGGCTGTTCCGGAGGCGACGACGCCTCCTCGGCGGTGCCGGGCGCGGGCGGGGCCAAGAAGCAGGACCTGACGGCCTCCGCCCCGACGGCGGCCACGCTCCCCGCGGGCTCGACCATGGAGAAGATCAAGAAGCGCGGTGTGCTGCGGGTCGGCGGGTCGCTGGACGCCCCGCTGCTCTCCCAGCAGAACCCCGCGACCAAGGAGGTCGAGGGGCTGGACGCCGACTTCGGGCGGCTGCTGGCCAAGTACATCATCGGCGCGCCCAAGGTGAAGATCGTCAACTCGGCGTCCGAGACCCGCGAGGCGCTGCTGGCCAACGGCACCGTCGACGTGGTGTTCCAGACCTACACGATCACGCCCGAGCGCGCGAAGCAGGTGGCGTTCGCCGGGCCCTACTACAGCTCCGGCCTGGTCATCGCGACCAAGAAGGGCGAGAGCGGCATCGCCAAGCCCGAGGACCTCAAGGGCAAGACCGTCATCGCGGGCGCCAACACCCCCGCGATCCCCGCCATCAAGAAGGCCGCGCCGGACGCCAAGATCGTGACGTTCGGCAGCGACCCCGAGTGCGTGCAGGCGCTCAAGCAGGGACGCGGCCAGGCGTACGTGCAGGACCAGGCCCTCCTGCTGGCGACCGCCAAGCAGGACCCCTCCGTCCAGATCCAGGGGCAGCCGTTCACCACCGACCCCTACGGCATCGGGCTCAAGCACGGCGACGCGCAGATGAAGGCGTTCGTCAACGACTGGCTGAAGAACATCCAGGCGTCCGGGCTGTGGAGCAAGGTCTGGAAGAACTCCATCGGCACCGTGGTGCAGGGCGAGGCGCCCGCGCCGCCCGCCATCGGCTCGGCACCCGGATCCGAGTGAGATGGACGCCGTCACCCGCCATCTCTCGGAGTTCGGCGACGGGCTGCTGACCACGCTCCAGCTGACGCTGCTCTCCCTGGCCGGCGCCCTGGTCGCCGGGGTCGTGGTGGCCGCGATGCGGGTCAGCCCCGTCGCGGTCCTGCGCGCGGCGGGCACCGCCTACGTCGAGACCCTGCAGAACGTCCCGCTGCTGGTCTGGCTGGTGCTGGCCGTCTTCGGGCTGCCGGAGATCGGCGTGATGGCGGGGCTGTTCACCACGGCCGTGATCGTGATCTCGCTCTACCAGGGCGCGTACATGGCCGAGGCGGTCCGCTCCGGCATCAACGCGGTCTCGGTCGGGCAGGCGGAGGCGGCGCGGGCGATCGGGCTGACCTTCACGCAGTCGCTGCGGCACGTGATCCTTCCGCAGGCGCTGCGGACGGTCGTCCAGCCGCTCGGCAACATCGCGATCATGACGATCATGAACACGGCGCTGGCCGCCGCGGTGGGCGTGGTCGAGCTGACGGCCACGGCCAACCGGGTCAACCTGGCCGAGGCGCAGCCGATCTGGATCTTCGTGACGGCGGGCCTGGTCTACATGGTGCTCGCGTCGGGAGCCGGGCTGGTCACGGGCCTGCTGGAGCGGAGGACGGCGATCCTGCGATGAGCGGAGGCTCCCGCGTCCTGTTCGACGCGCCCGGCCCGCGCGCCCGGCGGCGGATCAGGATCGCCACCGCGCTGTCGGTCGTGGCCGGGCTCGCGCTGGTCGCGCTGGCGCTGCGCCAGTTCGCCGACAACGGGCAGCTCGCCGCCGAGCGCTGGCGCCCCTTCGGCACCTGGCCGATGTGGCGGTACCTGCTGGACGGCCTGCGCGCCACCGCCGAGGCGGCGGTCGTGTCGATCGCGCTGTCGATGGCGGCCGGCATCGTGCTCGCGCTGGGACGGCTCTCGCCGCACCGCTGGATCCGGCTGCCGTCGGCCGCCTATGTCGAGGTCGTGCGGACGATCCCGGCGCTGCTGCTGGTCTACATCGTCCTGTTCGCGCTGCCCAAGTACGGGCTCGACCTGCCGTTGTTCTGGAAGCTCGTGGTGCCGCTGTCGGTGTCCAACGCGGCCGCGTTCGCCGAGGTGTTCCGGGCCGGGATCCGCTCGGTCGAGCGGGGCCAGCTGGAGGCGGGGCTGGCGGTCGGGCTCACCCGGGGCCGGGCGATGCGGATGATCGTCCTGCCGCAGGCGGCGCGGCGGGTGCTGCCCTCGCTGGTCAGCCAGTCGGCGGGGCTGCTCAAGGACACCTCGCTCGGCTTCGTGGTCAGCTACTCCGAGCTGCTCTACAGCGGCAAGGTGCTGGCGAACTACAACCATCTGCTCATCCAGACCTACCTGGTGGTCGCGCTCGTCTACCTGGTGATCAACGCGGCGCTGTCCAAGGCGGCCCGGACGCTGGAGGAACGCAATGCACGAGGTGCTGGCCGAGGTCGTGCGCAACGGCTTCGCCGAAAGCCTTCACTACGGGAGCGTGGCGGGGCTCGCGCCTGACGGAACCCTCGCCCACGTCCGCGGCGACGCGCACGCCACGGTGCTGCCGCGCTCGACGACCAAGCCGTTCCAGGCGCTGGCGTGCCTGGCGGCGGGAGCGCCCCTGTCCGGGGAGCTGCTGGCCATCGCCGCGGGCAGCCACACGGGCGAGGACTTCCACGTCAAGGCCGTGGACGCCGTCCTGTCCGGCGCCGGGCTCGGGCACGGCGCGCTGCGCTGCCCGCCGAGCCGCCCGGAGGACGAGGCCACGTGGATCTCGCTGATCCGGGCGGGCGAGGGCGAGTCGCGCGAGCGGATGAACTGCTCGGGCAAGCACGCCGCGATGCTCGCCGCCTGCGTCGCGAACGGGTGGCCGACGGACTCCTATCTGGATCCCGGCCATCCGATCCAGGAGCGGGTGCGCCGGGCACTGGCGGACGGCGCGGGCGAGGACCCGGGGCCGGTGGCCGTCGACGGCTGCGGCGCCCCGCTGTTCGGCCTCACGCTCGCCGGGCTGGCCCGCGCGACCAGATCACTCGTCGTGGCCGGCGACGGCCCGGCCCGCGCCGTCGCCGACGCCATGCGGGCGCACCCCGAGTACGTCGGCGGCACCGGCCACCTCAACACCGAGTTCATGCGGGCCCTGCCCGGCTCCATCGCCAAGGGCGGCGCCGAGGGCGTGTTCGTCGCGGCCACCGCCGAGGGCCACGCCGTCGCGGTGAAGGTCATCGACGGCGGCCCCCGCGCCACCACCGCCATCGCGCTGCGCGCCCTGGCCGCGCTCGGCGCGGACGTCGCGGCGGCCGCGCCGCTGGCCGCCGTGCCCGTCCTGGGCGGCGGGCGCCGGGTCGGCGAGGTCCGCACCACCGAAGGGAAGTAAGTGAACCTGACCTACGAGATCTGCATCGACGGCACCGAGGGCGCGATCGCCGCCGAGCGGGCGGGCGCGCACCGCGTGGAGTTGTGCGCCGCGCTGTTCGACGGCGGGCTGACCCCGAGCGCGGGGATGGTGCGGGCCACGCTCGCCGCCGTGTCCTCGATCCGGGTGCACGTGATCATCCGTCCGCGCGGCGGCGACTTCGTCTTCGACCGGCACGAGGTCGCGGCGATGGAGCACGACGTGGCCGCCGTCCGCGAGGCCGGTGCGCACGGCGTGGTGATCGGCGCGCTGACCGCCGAGGGCGCCGTCGACCGCGAGGTGACCCGGCGGCTGATGGACGCGGCCGGCGACCTGCCCGTCACCTTCCACCGGGCCTTCGACATGACCGCCGACCCGTTCGCGGCGCTGGACGCGCTGATCGAGCTCGGCGTGGACCGGGTGCTCACCTCGGGGCAGGAGTCCAGCGCGCTGGAGGGCGCGCCGCTCATCGCCGAGCTGGTCTGGCGCGCGGGCGACCGGATCGCGGTGATGCCCGGCGGCGGGATCACCGGGCGCAACCTGGCCCGGATCGTGGCGGAGACGGCGGTCCGCGAGGTGCACTTCGCGGCGCTGAGCGAGGCGCCGAGCCCCGCCGTGCACCGCAACCCGCGCGCGTTCATGGGCGGCGAGCTGCGGCGGCCGGAGTACCAGCGCCTGGTGACCACGGCCGAGGGGATCGCCGCGGTGATCGCCGGGGGCCGGGTAGCCTCGGACGACTGACGAAAGGCGGCCGCGATGACGCGTCTGATCTCGGTGCTGGACGCACCCTCCAACCTGGGCCTGCGCCCGCCCTACGAGGGTCACGAGCCCGGGGTCAGGCTGCTGCCCGGGGCGCTGCGCGCCCATGACATCGTGGCGCGGCTCGGCGCCGACGACGCGGGCGTGGTCGTCCCGCCGGAGTACTCCTTCGACCTCGAACCGGTCACCGGCTACCGCAACGGCCTGCGCATCGCCGCCTACACCCGCGACCTGGCCGACGGCGTCGGGCGGCTGCTGGACGACGGGCGTTTCCCCCTTGTCCTCGGCGGCGACTGCAGCATCCTGCTCGGCCCCATGCTCGCCCTGCGCGAGCGCGGCACCTACGGCCTGGCGTACCTGGACGGTCACGACGACTTCTCGCCCTACCTCGACCCGGCGGCCCACGCCGGGCGCCACTCCCCCGGAGGGCTGGCGCTCGCCCTGGTCACCGGGCACGGGCCCGCCGAGCTGAGCGACCAGGGCGGGCTGCGTCCCTACGTGGCCGAGGAGCACGCCGCGCACATCGGGGCCCAGCGTGAACCGGAGGACTTCGAGATCGCCGACTTCGCGGCCTTCGACGCCTCGGCCATCGACAGCTACCCCATCGAGTTCATCCGCGAGCACGGCGCCCAGGCCGCCGCCGACGGGGCCAGGGCGCACCTGGAGCGCGCGCCCATCGAGGGCTTCTGGATCCACATCGACGCCGACATCCTCGACAAGAGCGTCATGCCGGCCGTCGACTCCCCCAACCCCGACGGCCTCGACTTCGCCGAGTTCACCGCGGTGCTCGGCACGCTGCTGGCCAGCCCGCGCGCGGTGGGCCTGCACGTCGGGATCTTCGACCCCGAACTCGACCCGGACGGCTCGCTGGCCGCCGCGCTGACCGACTCCGTCGTGGCCGCTTTCACCGCATAGGAGAAGATCTGCGAATCTTCCTGTCGCCGCTCGCTGACCCACTGTAAGTTCGGTCCGCGCGTTCAACGTCGGCGAGAGGGGTCCCGGGTGCGCGAAGGCACGATCGTCGGCGGACGGTACCGGGTCACCGGCGAGCCCCTGCGCGGCGGGACGGGCGAGGTCTGGCCCGCCGAGGACGTCGAGCTCGGCCGCCGCGTGGTGCTCAAGCGGGCCCTGTCCGGCTCCGACACCCCCGGCGCGTTCGAGCGGCTGCGCGCCGAGGCCCGCGCCCAGGCGCGGTTCGCCCATCCGCACGTGGTCACGCTGTACGACGCCGTCCGGTACGAAGAGGACGACGGCAGCGCCACGTCCTGGCTGGTGCTGGAATACGCGCCGGGCGGCAGCCTCGACCGGCGGCCGCCGCTCTCCCCCGGCGAGGCTGCGGTGGTCGGCGCCCAGATCGCCGACGCGCTGGCCGCCCTGCACGCCAAGGGCATCGTGCACTGCGACATCAAGCCGGCCAACATCGTCGTCACCGACGACGGCGTGGCCAAGCTGACCGACTTCGGGGCGGCCTTCCGCGCCTGGAGCGCCGAGACCATCACGCCGAACGGGCCGGTCTCGCACACCCCGGCCTTCGCCGCGCCGGAGGTCGTGGCCGGACGGCCCGAGCCCGCCTCCGACGTGTACTCCCTGGGCACGACGCTGCACGCGCTGATCACGGGCGAGGCGCCGTCCCCGCGCGAGCGCCGCGACCCCGCCGAGCTCGGCGACCGGCTCGGGCCGCTGCGCCCGGTCCTGGCCGCGATGCTCGCTCCCGACCCCGACGCCAGGCCCAACGCGATCGAGGCCAGGGCCCTGCTGGACGGCGGCACGCTCGACCCGCCCGCCCCCCGGGGAGTCCTCCCGAGCCCGATCCGGCGGCGCCCGCGCCTCGTCGCGGCGGTGGCGGTCGCGCTCGTCCTGGCGGTGGCCGTCCCGCTCGCGCTGATCGGCCGGGACCGCGCCGCCGAGGCCGACCGCTCCGAGCCGTCCGAGCGGGCGTCGCGCCGGGCCACCGCCTCGGTCTTCGGCGATCCCCGCACCGCCGACCCGTGCGCGCTGACCGACGTGCGCGCGCTGGGCCGGTTCGGCCCGACCGAACTCGACCGCGACTACGGCAACTTCGACCGCTGCGACGTGCTCGTCCGCACCCGGCCCGGCAGCGTCGTGGACGTCAAGATCGACCTCAACCAGGACCCGCCGCTCGACTCGCAGGTGAGCCGGAAGGTCGGCACGGTCAGCGTGTGGCGGCATCCGCTCGACGACGGCGACTGCTCGCGGACGGTGGCCTCCGCCACCGACCCGCGCCACAACATCACGGTCTCCACCAAGCAGGTCGGCTCGGGGCCCGCGCCGCTGTGCCCGATCGCCGACGCGGCCACGGACACGGTGGTCGCGGCGCTCACCCGGGGCGCGATCGGGCGGCGCGCCGCCGAGTTCCCCGCTGTGTCGCTGGCACATCTGCGGGCCTGCGACCTGCTCGACAACCGGGCGCTCGACATCGTCCCGGGCATCGACGCCACCGACCCCGACGTCGGTTTCGGCGAGTGGGACTGCGACTGGGCGAGCACCACCCGCGACCTGGAGGTGCAACTGCGCTTCGACCGGGGGGAGCCCCCCTCCCCCGAGGACGGCACCAACATCCGTATCAAGGGCCGCCGCGCCCACGTCGAGCCCGAGGGCGACGGCGAGGGCACGTGCCTGGTCCTGGTCATGCACCGCTCCTACACCGACGAGGACGGCGACACCGCCGTGGAGATGCTGCATCTCGTCACCGCCGGGAAGTCCCCGGCCAAGCAGCTGTGCGTCATGGCGACCCGGCTGGCCGAGTCGGCCACCGCGTCGCTGCCCTCGGTCTAGCCGCCGGAGCGGGGTGCCGGGCCGAGCGGACCGCGAACAGGGCCGCGAGGACGACCACCGCCGCGAGCGAGCCGAGGACCCCGGGCGAGCCCCATCCCCACTCCTCGCCCATGACCAGCCCGAGCGCCGCGAGCGCGACGGCGGCGGTGAGCAGGGTGGCCCCGGCCAGGGCCGAGCGCGGCGGCCAGGCCGCTGATCGCGGCCCTTCGAGCCGACGCCATTCGCTCACGGCCGGGCCCGGGAGGACGGCCAGGCACCCGCCGTGCCGGAGGGGGCCGAAATGCGCGGCGTTCCGTTCGCCCACCACCGCCCGAAGCGAAAGGTTCACGAGGGCGAAATCTAGATCATCTAGAAAGGAACGAACCGGCCCATCGGCTTTGCCTCAAATTCGTCCCACTGTTCACGACCCCGGGCCGCCGAGGTGGTCTTCACGTCGCGGGCGGCACTCCTCGGCCACCGACCGGCCGGGCATTTCAACGGGGCGGCGACCCTGCGCGCGTCACGCGTTTCATCGCAAAAAACTGACGCACTCTCCGGATATATCCTCGCCTTTGTCGCCGCCGCCATTCCATCCCTCGAGACTGAAGGACGGCCGCCCACGGGCCGCTCCCCGGGCCGGGACGGAGTCGCCCAGCCTCTGTCCACTCCCTGGTCACGCCCTCTCCTCCCGGCGGGGGAGGCCTTTCTCCCCCGCGTGGCCCACTCCTTCGGGGGGACGGCCACTCGTGGCCGGTCGGGTCCGTCGCCATCGACACCCGCCCGGGATGTGAGATAGAACACATCTGATCCGGTCCCCAACTCGGCACCTCGGGATCGAGATCATTCAAACCTACAGGTCACGGGCGTAAACATGGAGTTTTCCGATAGTCCCCTCACACTATGCACAGTGATGAATTCCCGGCAATGAATATGCTAAAAACCCGCTCAGGAGGGTTCGGCTAACTGTCGAGAGGATCTTCATGGGCACGCTGGCGGCTCGGTCGGTCGAGCAGGTGGTCAACACGGCACGTTATCCACTGGCAGAGCCCGGCGGCCCCGCGTGGAACTCGGTGATCAATCGGATCCGCCGCCAGTTGCGCGAATCGGGATGCAGCGTCCTTCCCGATTTCATCCGGCCCGAGCTGCACGCGACGCTGGGCGGCGAATGCGAGGCGCTGGCCCCCCTCGCGCATTACGACGTCGAGACCGTCAACGCCTACAACATCGCCGTCGACCCCTCGCTGCCCGACGACCACCCGGGCCGCATTCCCATCGAGCGCGGGAACGCCTTCGTGGCCCGCGATCTCATCCCCGCCGAGCTGATCATTCACCGCCTCTACTCCAGCACCGCCTTCCAGCGGTTCGTCGCCGACTGCTTCGGCCTCGCCCGCGTCCACGAGCTCGCCGACCCGCTGTCCGGACTCTGCCTGAACGTGGTCAACCCGGGGATGGAACATCCCTGGCACTTCGACACCAACGAGTTCACCGTCAGCATGCTCACGCGCGAGGCCGAGTCGGGCGGCGTCTTCGAGTACTGCCCCAACGTCCGGTCCGCCGAGGCGGAGAACTTCGACGACGTCAGGCGGGTGCTCGACGGGCGGGGGGACGACCTGATCCAGCGGCTCACCCTGCGTCCCGGCGACCTCCAGCTGTTCAAGGGCCGCTTCTCGCTGCACCGCGTGAGCACGGTGAAGGGCGGGACGCCGCGCCATTCGGCGATCTTCGCCTACAGCGAGCGGCCCGGGGTCGTCGGCAGCGTGGCGCGCACCCGGCAGCTGTTCGGCCGCGTCCTGCCCGAGCACCTGGCCGCCGAGGGCAAGGCGGTGAGGGGCGACCGGCTACTGGATTAGCTACGGCTAGGAATCGCGCACGTCGATCCAACGCAGCTCCCCAGAGAGGAACGCGAACGTGCAAGTCGACACGACAGGGAAGATCTCGCTCGACCACATCTACACCCAGCCCGATCCCCGCGCCTACTTCGGCACCCTGCGCAAGCTCGACTACTACATCCCCCAGGTCGCCCGCCCCCACTTCGCCGAGCTGATCCAGGAGTACCGGGAGATCCGCGAGGTCCCCTCGCCGACCGTGCTCGACCTCGGCTGCTCCTACGGCATCAACGCCGCGCTGCTGCGCTGCGGGGCGAGCATGGACGAGCTGTACGAGCGCTACTGCGACGGCGACGCCGCCGCGCAGACCCGGGGCGGCCTGCTGGCCCGCGACCGCGAGCTCGTCCAGTCGCGCGACCGCCCGCGCCGCGCCCGCTTCCTCGGCCTCGACAGCTCCGGCGACGCCCTGTCGTACGCCCTGGGCGCCGGGTTCATCGACGGCGCCGTCAACGCCGACCTGGAGGAGAACGACCTCACCGGCGCGCAACGCGAGGAGCTGAGCGGAACGGACCTGGTCATCTCGACCGGCTGCGTCGGCTACGTCACCGAGAAGACCATCATCCGGGTGGTGGAGGCGCAGGACGGGCACAAGCCATGGATGGCACATTTCGTCCTGCGAATGTTCCCCTTCGCCCCTGTCGCCGACCGGCTCGCTGAGGCAGGATACGAGACCGTTCACCGCGAGGGGCTGTTCAAGCAGCGCCGCTTCGCCACCTCGCAGGAGCAGACGCTCGTCCTGGACTCCCTCTCGGACGCCGGAGTGGACCCGGCCGGGCTGGAGACCGACGGATGGCTCTACGCCCAGCTCTACGTCTCGCGTCCGGTCGACACGGACGCGCGAACGATCATTGATCTGGCCAGCACCGAGAAATAGACCGAGGATCGGAATTGAACAGCAGCCACGAGCCGTCCCCCCTGACCTTCGGCAACGAGGACCGTCTGCCGAAGGTGCCGTTGCCCTCCCTGGAAGAGAGCTGCCAGAGGTTCCTGGAGTGGTCGGCGCCGCTGCTGACCGATGCCGAGCGCGCCGAGACCGAGGCCGCCGTGGACGCGTTCCTGCGTCCCGGCGGGCCCGGCCGGGCGCTGCACGCCGAGCTGGAACGCTACGACGCCGGTGAGGGCGTGCGGAGCTGGCTCGACACGTTCTGGCCCTACCGGTACCTGGGGCGGCGCGACCGCATCGCGCTCAACGCCAACTTCTTCTTCCTGTTCAAGGACTCGGGCGAGCGCCAGGCCGACCGGGCCGCCGGGCTCATCGCCTCGGCCCTCAACTACAAGCTGCGGCTGGACGACGAGCGCGTGCCGCCGGTCGTCCAGCGCGGCATCCCGCTGTCGATGGAGCAGAACAAGTTCCTGTTCTCCGCGACGCGCATCCCCGGAGCGGTGCAGGACACCGTCCGCGCGCCGTACTCGGCGGACGAGCCCGGCCCGTCCACCGCGCGCCACATCGTGGTGTTCTTCCGCGGCGCGATGGTCAGGCTCGAGGTGATCGGCCCGTCCGGGCGCCCGCACACGCTCGGCGAGCTCGCCGAGGCCCTCCAGGCCATCATGAAGGCCGACGCCGCCGCCGAGGCCCCGGTCGGGCACCTCACCACGATGGCCAGGGCGGAGTGGGCGTCGGCCCGCGAGCGGCTGCTGGCCGCCGCCCCGGGCAACCGGGCCGCGCTGGACGACGTCGAGACCGCGCTCTTCAGCGTCTGCCTGGAGGACTTCACCCCCAAGGACGACCACGAGGCGTGCGACCACCTGCTGCACGGCGACAGCGGCAACCGCTGGTTCGACAAGGCCGTGTCCCTGATCGTCTTCGCCGACGGCTCGGCGGGCATCAACGTCGAGCACTGCGGCCTGGACGGCACCACGATCCTCAGCTTCGTCGACGCGGTCCTCGGCACGCCCGCCGACCGGCAGTCGGCCGAGTCGGGCGCCCAGGCCCAGGGGCAGCCGTCCTTCGCCACGATCGAGTTCGTCCTCGACGACGACCTGAAGGCGACGGTGCGGTCGGCCGCCGAGTCCTTCGCGGCCTACGCCGGGGCCACCGCCACCCAGATCGTGTCGTTCGACGACTTCGGGGCCGCCCGCGCCAAGCGGCTCAAGGTCTCGCCCGACGCGTTCGCGCAGATGGCCTACCAGCTGGCCCACAAGCGCAGCAAGGGCTTCACCGGCGCCACCTACGAGTCGATCGCCACCCGCCAGTACCGCAACGGCCGCACCGAGGCGATGCGGGTGGTCACGCCGGAGGTGCTGCGGTTCGTCGCGGCGATGGACGACCCCGGGTCCGGCGCGGCCGAGCGCCGCGCGGCGTTCCGCGCGGCCGCCGCCAAGCACGTGGAGCGGGCGAAGCAGTGCCAGGCGGGCCAGGCGCCCGAGCAGCACCTGTGGGAGCTCCAGCTGATCGCCAAGCGGCGGGGCGAGGCCGACGACCCGCTGTTCGCCACGCCCGGCTGGGTGACGATGCGCGACGACTACCTGAGCACCAGCTCGGCGCCGTCGGTCAACATCGACTACTTCGGTTTCGGCTCGACCAGCGAGCAGTGCATCGGGGTCGCCTACGTCCTGCTGCCCGAGCGGCTCAACGTGTACCTGAGCACGCCACGCAAGGTCGCCGACGCGATGTTCGTGTTCGCCGACCGGCTGCGCGAGGCCGTCGACGAGCTCCAGGAGCTCCTCGCGGACGAGTGACGCGCGCGAGGGCTTCACCGGGCCCCTGATCCCGGTGAAGCCCTCCGGCCGGTTCGTCAGGACGCCTGCGCCTCGGCCAGCGCGATGCGGTCGTGTGCCTTGCGCAACGGGGCCGGGAGCCACCAGTTGCGGCGGCCCAGCAGCGTCATCGTCGCCGGGACCAGCAGCATCCGGACGATGGTGGCGTCCAGGACGATCGCCAGCACCAGCCCGAGCCCGACCGCCTTGATCGGGGTGAAGCCACCGGCGACGAACCCGGCGAACACGACCGCGATCACCAGCGCGGCGGCGGTGACGATGCCCCCGGTGCGCTGGAGCCCGTCGGCCACGGCGGCGCGCGGGTCCGCCCCGGCCAGCCAGCTCTCGCGGATTCGCGACAGCAGGAACACCTCGTAGTCCATCGAGAGCCCGAAGGCGATCGCGCCGACCAGCACGGGCACCGACAGGTGCACGTAGTCCAGCCCCTGGGCGCCGAGGAGCTCGGCCAGGTGCCCCTGCTGGAAGACCCACACGACCGCTCCGAGCGCGGCTCCGATGCTCAGCAGGTTGGTCAGCATCGCCTTGACCGGCAGGACGACCGAGCCGGTGAACGCGAACAGCAGCACCAGCGTTCCGGCGGCGACCAGCAGGATCGCCCACGGGAGGCGCTCGGCCAGCATCGCGCGGTAGTCGGCCAGCTTGGCCGCGTCGCCGGTGACCCCGATCTCGAAGGGGGCGCGCAGGTCGCGGATCGCGGCGACGGCGGCGCGCCCCGCGGGCTCCTCGGGACGGGCGGCGGGGGTGGCGTTGATCAGGGTGAGCCGGGGCGCGAGCCGCGCGACGTCGGTGCCGGTGATGCCGGGGACGGCGGCGATCTGGCCGCGCAGCCGGGCCAGGGCGGGGTCGTCCGGCGAGGTCCCGGCGACGACGTGGACGTGTCCGGGCCCGGCCTGCTCGGGGAAGTGGGCGGCGAGACCGTCCCACAGCTGCCGGGTCTGGGTGCTGTCGGGCAGCTGGCGGGGGTCGCCCTCAGAGATGCGCAGCCCGAGCACCGGCGCGGCCAGCACGACCATCACCCCGGCCGCCGCGACCAGCGTGAGCACCGGACGGCGCTGCACGCCGCGGGCGATCCGGGCGAACGCGCCGTCGCGGCCGCGTTCCTTGGCCGGGGAGATGCGCTTGCCGACCAGGGTGAGCATGGCGGGCAGCAGGGTCAGCGCCGCGATCATGTCGATCGCGACGACGGCGGCGGCCGCGAAGCCCATGGAGCGCAGGAACGGGTCGGGGAAGACCACCAGCCCGGCCAGCGAGACGGCCACGGTCAGGCCGGAGAACAGCACCGTGCGTCCCGCCGTGGCCGAGGCCGCCAGCACCGCCGACGGCACGTCGGGCGCGGTGCGCCGCTCCTCGCGGAACCGGCTGACGATCAGCAGCGCGTAGTCGACCCCCAGCCCGACCGCGAGCATGGTGGTGATCTGGATGGCGTAGACCGAGACGTCCGAGAACGCGCTGAAGGCGAAGAGCGTTCCGAACGTTCCGCCGACCCCGACGACCGCGATCAGCAGCGGCAGCCCGGCGGCCACGAACCCGCCGAACACCAGCAGCAGCAGGATCACCACCACCGGCATGCTCAGCATCTCGGCCCTGGCGACGTCCTTCTGCGCCTGCTCGTCGGACTCGCGCCCCTCGATCGGGCCGCCCCCGACCGCGACGGACGCGTTCGCGATGCCGTGCAGCCGTTTGGAGACGGTCTCGGCCGTGTGCTCCTGCCCGTCCCCGGGTGCCAGCTCGACCCGCACGAGCAGCGCCGTGCCCGACGCCGACCGGAGCGGGCCCTCGACCTTGGTGACGCCCGGGATCGTCCGGACGGACGCCAGCACGGGCTCGACACCGGACGGGGAGCCGGTGATGACGGCGCCGACCGTCTCGGGGCCGGGCGCGGCGGCGTCCACCCGCTGCTCGGCGCGCTGCGACTCGCTGCCCGGGACGGTGCCGACGTCGGACACCAGCCGGGAGAACACTCCGGTCCCGACACCGAACCCGGCCACCAGGACCGCGGTCCAGAGCATCAGGACGACGAGCGGGCGCCGCACGGCGAAGCCCGAGATCGTTCGGATCATGACAGCCTCCAGAGATCGTTAGCTGCCCCGATCGTCGCGGCGCGCGGGGATCCGGCGCCTCGCCGGTGAGCGTGGAATCGGGCCCGCTCTCAGGAGGGAGGGGCGCCCGGGCCCGCCTCGCCGGGACGGACCAGACCCGACTCGTAGGCCAGCACCACCGCCTGCACCCGGTCGCGCAGGCCGAGCTTGGACAGCACGCTGCTGACGTGCGTCTTCACGGTGTGCTCGGTGACGAACAGCGCGGCGGCGATCTCGGCGTTGGACAGGCCCCTGGCGACGTGCCGCAGCGTGTCGGTCTCGCGGGCGGTGAGCGCGGCGAGCCGTCCGTCGGCGCCCGGCCCGGGGCCGGGCCGCCCGCGCTCGACGACGTCGGCGATCAGCCGCCGGGTGATCGCCGGGGCGAGCAGGGCCTCACCGGCCGCGACGACGCGCACGGCGTCGACCAGCTCGTCGCGGCGCATGTCCTTGAGCAGGAAGCCGCTGGCGCCCGCGCGCAGCGCGTCGTAGACGTACTCGTCGAGGCTGTAGGTGGTCAGGACCAGGACCTTGGCGTCGGTCTGGCCGCACACCGCGGCGGTGGCCTCGATGCCGTCCACGTTGGGCATCCGGATGTCCATGAGCACCACGTCGGGGCCGAGCTCGCGGGCGGCCGCGACCGCCTCGGCGCCGTCGCCCGCCGTCCCGACGACGGTGAGATCGGGCTGCGCGTCCAGGATCATCGCGAAGCCGTCGCGCACGAGGACCTGGTCGTCGGCGATGAGCACGCGGATCGTCTTCGGATCGGCCACG
The DNA here is from genome assembly GCF_050946795.1 of Spirillospora sp. CA-294931. Lineage (GTDB taxonomy): Bacteria > Actinomycetota > Actinomycetes > Streptosporangiales > Streptosporangiaceae > Spirillospora. The sequence continues at coordinate 3,951,022 of NZ_CP192006.1, read as the reverse complement.
GTTCACTCTATGGGCAGCCGCGCGGCTACCAGGAAACCCCGCCCGTCCGGTGCGCGCCCGGCGCGCAGGCTGCCGCCCGCGACCGCGAGGCGCTCGCGCATCCCCGGCAGCCCCCGGCCGCCCTTTCCCGTGCTCGCGGACGGCCCCGAGCCGTCGTCCTGGATCTCCAGGCACAGCTCGCCCGCGCGCCAGCGCAGGCGGACCTCGACGGCGTCGGCGCCCGCGTGCTTGACGGCGTTGGTCAGCGACTCCTGGACGACGCGGTACGCCGTGGCCGCCAGATCGGCGGGAAGGGGACGCGGGGCGCCGTCCTCGCTCAGCCGCACGTCCAGGCCCGTCCTGCGGGCGACGCCCGTCACCAGCTCGGCCAGCGCGTCCAGCCCCTCCTGCGGCCTGCGGCCGGACGTCTCGGTGGGCGGGCGCAGCACGCCCAGCACCCGGCGCAGCTGGGCCAGCGCCTCGCGCGCGGTCTCGGAGATGTTGTCGAACACCTCCTCGGCCTTGCCCGGGTCGCTGCGCACCACGACCGGCCCCGCCTCCGCCTGGACGAGGACGAGGCTCATCGAGTGGGCCAGGATGTCGTGCATCTCGCGGGCGATCCGCGCGCGCTCGCGCACCGCCGCGGTCTCGTGCTCTTCGGCCAGGCGCCGCGCGCGCTCTTCCAGCAGCTCGATCCTGGCCCGGCGGGCGCGGGCGCTGGTGCCCAGCGCGTAGGCGACCAAGAACCAGATCCCCACCGCGCCGAGGTTCAGCAGCTCGTCGTGCGGGAGCAGGATCGACACCGTGACACCGACGACCGTCCCGAGGATGCCCAGCATCCGGTGCGTCGCGGAAGCGAGCGCCGCGAGCGTGTAGGTGGCCAGCAGCTGCGCCGCCGGGAACTCGCCCAGAAGTCCCACCAGCGACAGCCAGGTGGTGCCCACGCCGCAGACCGTCGTGACCCCGAGGGGGTACCGGCGCCGCCACATCAGCGGCAGCGACGCGGTCGCCGCCAGCGCGACGGCGCCCCAGCCCAGCTTCTCGTGCAGGGCGGCGTTGATCACGATGGTGAGGTAGCAGCCGATCACGAGCACGGCGTCGAACATCGCCGGCGGCAGGCTCCTGGCCCGCTCCGCCGGCCATCGTCCCAGCTCGGCCAGCCTCGATGACGCCATGGCCACCAGTATCGGTGCCGCCCGGCCGCCCCGTCCTCACTCCTGAGAGCGAGGGCAGGAGCCGGCGGCGGGTCGTCTGCCGGGAGCAGCCGGCCGCGCCGAAGTACTCCCACGGGGGCAGCGCCGAAGCCCTCCATCACCCGACGACGGCGTCGAGGTCCCCGGGACACCATGCGGTATCGCCGATAACGGGAGCACGCCATGTCCACCATCGAAACCCCCGCGACCGCGGCCGCGCCCGCGTCCCGCCGCGCCTGGCGGCTGTCGCCCGCCACCCGCAAGACCGTCACGGTCGTGCACGTCATCGCCTCGGTCGCCCTGCTGGGCGAGGTCTGGGGCCTGGTGGTGCTGAACCTGACCGCGACGCTCACCGACGAGCCCGCGCTGGCCGGGGCCGCCTACCGCCTGATGGAGCGGCTGGTCTTCGGCGGCGGCATCCCGCTCAGCATGCTCGCCCTGTGCAGCGGGCTTCTGCTGGCCCTGGCCAGCCCCTGGGGGCTGGTCCGCCACTATTGGGTCTTCACCAAGCTGATCCTGCTGATCGCGGTGATCGGCGTCGGGATGTTCGTGTTCGACCCGGCCTCGATGGCCGCCGGGGCGGCCGACGGGACGGTGTCGTCCGGGAGCCAGTGGGGCCAGGTCGCGGCCGTCTCCACCCAGGCCCTCCTGCTGATCACCGCCACCACCCTGTCGATCTTCAAGCCGCGCGGCCGGATGCGGCGCGTCCGGTCTCACCAGGGCGAGAGCACCAGGGCCTGAACGAGCACGGCGGTCACGGCCTGGGCGGCCAGCGGCCCGCGCGCCGGTTCCCGGTGCCGGGCCGCCGCCACGACCACCCAGGCCGCGTAGGGCAGCCAGATCCGCTCGACCTCCCCTCGGGTGACGCCCGACGCGTCCAGCGCCAGCGTTCCCAGGAGGCCCGCACCGGCGAGCAGCGCGGCGGCGGCCGCGGGCGTTCCCAGGTGCTTCAGGCCGCCGCGCAGGTCGCCCAGGGCGGCGGGCAGGGCGTGCGCCACGGCGGGCCCGACCAGCAGCCCGAGGACCGCGAGGTTGGCCACCGCGAAGTACGCGTACGGCCGCTGCGCCGAGCCCCGGCTGATCAGATAGGTGGCGTGGGTGGCCTCGACGCCGTCGAGCCACCAGAACCCGGCGAGCGTGAAGGCCAGCGGGACGATCACCGCGCCGCACCCGATCGCCGCGAGGACGCGCACCCGGGGCCGGGTCAGCAGCAGGACGACGGCCGGGACGGCGAACAGGGGAAGCAGCCCGTAGCTGAGATACGGCAACGTCCCCAGCAGCAGGCCGCCCCCGGCCGCGACCGTGAGCGAACCGCGCCTCGCCCCGACCGCGACCAGCGCCACCGCCCACGCGCCGACGCCCATGAAGAACGCGTCCATCGAGGTCGCGATCCACACCGCGAAGGGCGCCAGGGCCAGGAACGGGACGACCCGCCGCGCGGTCTCCTCCCCCGCCAGCGTCCGCACGGTCAGGGCGACGGCCACGACGGCCGACGACCCGGCGGCGATGATCAGCGCGGCCGACCAGCCGGTGCCGTGCGCGCCCGCCGCGTCCAGCCCCCACAGCAGGAGCGTCGGCAGGGGCGGATGGCCGCGGACGTGGGTGGTGTAGCCGCCGAGCTTCTCGGTGAACGTCCGGGTCCAGGCGAGCGGGTCGTCGCCGACGGCCGCGATCCCGGCCGGGTACTCGGTCGGGGCGTTCAACGGCCCGGCCAGGGCGTCCCAGCCGTCGCTCATCGCGAGGGAGACCGCCCACAGCGCGGACGTGGCCCACGCGGCGAGCAGCGTCCAGGTCCAGGGCAGGCGGCGCGAGAGGACCGGAAGCGCCGCCACCGCCGCCCCGGCCACGAGGACGGCGGGCAGCAGCTGCCAGGTGAGCAGCCGGCCCTCGGCGTGAAGGGGCGGCAGCGCGTCCTCGGTCGCCACGCCCGCCCGGCGCAGCCGGTCGCCGACCAGGAACGACCCGGCGACGAGCAGCGCCCAGACCGCCACGGCCGCGGCCTGTCGGTTCCTGCGCCACAGCGCCGGAAGGCCGAACGCGGCGGCGATGACGGCCAGCACGACCAGGAGGTTCCACCCGTAGGAGAGCGGGAGCTGGGACGGGTTGTCCGCGCGCCTGCCCTTGCCGAGCACGAGCGGCAGCGCCACCAGCGACACGACGGCCGCCATCGCGAGCGCGACCTGGGCGCCGCGCCGGTAGGCGTCCGGCAGGCGCCCGGTCAGCGCGCCCGCGGCCAGGACGGCGGGCATCAGCACCGCGTCGTGGGCCACGACCACGCCCGCGAACCACACGGCCCATCCGACGGGGTCGTCCAGGTCGCGGACGATGCCCAGGAGCCCGATCCCGATCAGCACGGCACCCGAGGCGTAGGCGAGGAGACGGGTCTTCATTCGACGACCACCGCGCCGATCCACTTGGTCTGCATGACCCCCGGACGGTTCGGGGCGATGAGGCGGCAGGGGTAGCCGTGGTCGAGATGGAGGGGCTCGCCGTTCAGGCCGAGCGCCAGCAGCGTGAGCGGGTCGCGCCAGTGCGGCGGATCGACGTGCGAGGATCGGAACGCCCCGCCTCCCTGGAGGGACTCGACCCGCACGCGCGCGTCGCCGTCCACTCCGGCCAGGCGCAGGACGTCCCGGAGCCGGACGCCGTCCCAGGTGCCCTCGGCGCTCCAGCCCTCCACGCAGGCGATGGGCAGCCGCACCGAGCGCCGGGGCAGGGCGCGCAGGTCGTCCAGCGAGAGCGACAGCTCCCGTTCGACGCGCCCTGTCACGCGGAGCCGCCAGCGCGGGTCGCGGGCCGGGCCGGTGACCCCGGCCGCGAGCGCGCTGCGGTTGACGAGCAGGCCCTGCGGCCCGCGCCCGGGACGGCGCGGCGCCAGCACCGCGAGCCTGGCCAGCGGCGTGAACGTCTCGCCGACCGTGGTGAGGACGACCACCCCGGACACGCCCGCGACGCCCAGCAGGAAGCCGCGGCGTCCCAGGCCGTCCTCCGGGCGGGTCATGACGGTCCGGCGCACCTTGGCCCACTCGTTGGCGGCGTGGATGAGCAGGGCGCCGATGAGGATGTAGGACGTCCAGTAGTGCGCGGTCGTGAAGAAGAACGGGAACGCGTACCAATAGGAGATGTTGAGCAGGCCAGTGACGAGCTGGAAGAGCGACGCGCCGACCAGGACGAACACCAGCCCGCGCTCGACGGCGTGCCCCGCCGATCTCAGCGGCGGCCACTGGAACAGCTTGGGATAGACCGTCCAGAGCTTGGCCGCCAGCAGCGGGATCGTGGCCAGGCCGCCGATCACGTGCAGGCCCTGGGTCAGCCGGTACAGGCCCACCGGGCGTGACGGCCATTGCGCCCAGTCCGGCGGGTGTTGCATGAAGTGGCTGATCAGGCCGGTGACGAACGCGGTGAGGAACGCGATCCCGAGCGCCATGCCGAGCCAGGACGCCACCCGCTCGTCGTGCCACCGGCTGGTGAAGCGGCCCGCGACCTCGTCCGGTTTCAGCCGCGGAGTTCGACGAACCATCGGCCCGCCTCCTCCCAGATCTCCGCGACGGCGGCACCGCAGCCCGCCGCCAGCTCGGCGACGTCGTCGGCCGCGACCCAGGCCCAGGAGAACCACTCCCCGACCGCACCGCCCGTGCGAAGGCGCACCCGGTCGACGCGGGAGCGCGTGCCCGGCCCCGCCACCTCCGCGAGGACACGGCCCCCGGGTGCCAGCAGTTCCAGGACGCGGCACAGCAGCGCGGCCGGGTCGCCGCCGATGCCGATGTTGCCGTCCGCCAGCAGCACGGTCTCCCAGCGCCCGGCGCCGGGGACCTGGCCGAACACGTCCCGGCGCAGCGCGGGACCGCCCGCCGCGACGGTCAGCGCCACCGCGTGCGGCGCGATGTCGATGCCGAGCGCGAGCACCCCGCGCTCGGTCAGCGCGGCGGTGAGGCGTCCCGGGCCCGAGCCGACGTCCAGCGCGGGACCTTCGCAGCGGTCCAGCAGGGCGGCGTCGCCGGGACGCGGCCCCATCCACTCCTCGACCGGCAGCGGGCTGCGGCGTCCGGCGGCGTCCTCGACCTCGACCCGGGACGCGCCGCCCAGGGCCCGCTCGTACAGCTCCCCGATCATGCCGGACAGCTCCCGGTCCGGCGCACGGCCGCCGCGAACCGTCCCCGGGGAGCCAGGCCCGCGACCAGGTCGGCGTCGGCGGCCGTGTCGACATCGGTCAGCTCGGGCAGCAGCGCGACCGCCAGACCCGCCGCGCGCAGCCGGTCGAGCTGCGCGCGCCCGGTGTCGGGCCGCGACATCGGGACGCCCCGGATCAGGTCCGCGTCCGGGCGGTTCAGGCCGAGCAGCCAGAACCCGCCGTCGGCGGCCGGGCCGAACACCGCGTCGCACGAGCGCAGCGCGCGGGCGGCCAGCCGCAGCAGGCGGCGCGTGACCTGCGGGGTGTCCATGCCGATCAGTACCAGCGGGCGCCCCGCGTAGGCGTCGTCGAAGGCGTGCGCGAGCCGCTCGTCCAGGCCGCCGCCGCGCTGCGGGATCACCCGGAGCCCGGACGGCAGCCAGCCGCCGGGCCGTCCCTCCAGCGCCAGCACCCGGCTCGCGGCCGGGGTCGCCGCGACCGTCTCCAGCGTGTCGGCCAGGGCCGCCTCGGCCAGCGACGCGGCCTCCGCCGCCGTGTAGGCGGGCATCAGGCGGGTCTTGACCCGGCCCGGCACCGGCTCCTTGGCGATCACCAGCAGATCCGTCCCGGTCACGGCGTCACCTCGGCCAGCACCCGGCGCATGTCGCGCACCGCGCGCAGCGTGCCGCGGGCCGTCCCGGTGACCTTGGACCGGCCGACCCTGGGCCGGTAGCCCACCTCGATCTCCGCGACCGGCAGGCCGGAGCGGGCCGCCCGCATCACCATCTCCAGCGGGTAGCCGAACCGGCGGTCGGCGATGTCCAGGGCGACCAGGTCGTCGCGGCGGGCGGCGCGCATCGGCCCGAGGTCGCGCAGCGCCGTCCCGGCCCTGCGGTTCAGCGACCGCGCCAGCACGGCGTTGCCGAGCCGCGCGTGCGGGGGCCACGCGCCGCGCGCGGTGGGACGCCGTCGTCCCAGCACGAGCCCGCCCCCAGCCTCGACGATCTCGACGAGGCGGGGAAGCTCGCGAGGGTCGAGCGAGGCGTCGGCGTCCATGAAGCAGACGATCTCGGTCTCTGCGGTCATCAGCCCCGTGTGGCAGGCCGCGCCGAATCCCCGGCGCGGCTCGGCGACGACAAGGGCGCCGTGCTCGCGGGCGATCCCGGCGGAACCGTCGGCGGAACCGTTGTCGATCACCAGCGGGCGGTAGCCGTCCGGCATCCGCGACAGCACCCAGGGAAGGGCCTCGGCCTCGTCGAGGCACGGGAGGACGACGTCGACGGCGGTCACGACTCCCCCAGCGCGAACTCGGCCATGCCCTCGGAGAACCGGACCGCCGGTGCGAACCCGAGCTCGCGGCGCGCGCGCTCGGGGCAGGCGACGATGTGGCGCACGTCCCCGAGCCGGAACGACCCCGTGACCTGCGGGTCTGGGCCCCCGTACACACCGGCCAGGGCCTCGGCCATCTGGCCGATGGTGCGGGGCTCGCCGCTGGCGACGTTGTAGGCCCGCAGGCGTCCGCTCTCCCCCGGGTGCTCGATGGCCCTGACGTTGGCCTGCGCCACGTCCCGCACGTGGACGAAGTCGCGCCGCTGCCTGCCGTCCTCGAACACCCGGGGTGCCTCTCCCCGTTCCAGCCACGACTGGAACAGCGCGGCGACCCCGGCGTAGGGCGTGTCGCGCGGCATCCGGGGCCCGTACACGTTGTGGTAGCGCAGGGCCACGACGGAGCCCCCGGTCATCCGCGCCCAGGAACTGGCCAGATGCTCCTGAGCCACTTTGGTGTCGGCGTAGACATTGCGGGGGTCCAGCCGGGTCTCCTCGTCCACCTCCCCCGGGGCCAGCGGGGCACCGCAGGCGGGGCAGTCGGGCTCGAACCGTCCCGCCCGCATCGCCTGCTCGGTGCGCGGTCCAGGCGTCACCGTCCCGTGGGTATGGCAGGTGTAGGCGCCCTCCCCGTAAACGACCATCGAGGAGGCCAGAACCAGCGTCCCGACCCCGGCCCTGGCCATCTCCGCCAGCAGCGTGGCGGTCCCCTGGACGTTCACCGAGGTGTAGGCGGGCAGGTCGTAGACGTCCACCCCGAGCCCCACCATCGCGGCCTGGTGGCAGACGGCGTCCACGCCGTCCAGGCAGCGGGCCACCGTGGCGGCCTCCCGTACGTCCCCGATCTCCGCGCCCGGGCGCAGATCCAGCCCCCGCACCTGGTGGCCGCGGGCCGCCAGGGCCTCGGCGATATGGGACCCGATGAAGCCGGACGAGCCCGTGAGCAGCACTCTCATGCCTCGAACGTAAGTCCGCGAGGGGTCGCGGAAGCGTCGATGACGCGTCACGTATGAACCTCGTAAGATCTTCGGCCCCGCCCTTGAGACCCTCTTTCACGCCGTTTCCCTTCCGCACAGTGGGTAGGCCCTCGCCACGGGAGGCGACCGGTGAGCGAACCGATGATCGAAGCAAGAGCGGAGTCCTACTGGATGGCGTCCAGCGACGCGACGTCCTATCCCGCCCTGACCGAGGACACCGCCGTGGACGTGGCCGTCATCGGCGGCGGCATCGCGGGCCTGTGCACCGCCTGGGAGCTGGCCCGCGCGGGCCGCTCCCCCGTTGTGCTGGAGGCCGACCGGATCGCGGCGGGCATCACCGGCTTCACCACGGGACGGCTGTCGTCCGCCCACCCGTGGATCTACGCCCCGCTGCGCGACTCGCTCGGGCCCGGGACGGCCCGCCTGTACGCCCGCTCGCAGCAGGAGGCGGTCGACCACGTCGTCCGCACCGCCGGCGAGCTGGGCATCGACTGCGATCTGGAGAAGCGCGCCTCGCACGTGTACGTAGAACCCGCCGACCGGATCCCGGAGCTGAAGGACGAGGTCGAGGCCGTGCGGGAGGCCGGGCTCGACGCGTCCTTCGTGACCGACACCGATCTGCCCTACGAGGTGGCCGGGGCGCTGCGCGTGGAAGACCAGGTGCAGTTCCATCCCCGGCGCTTTCTGCTGGGCCTGGCCGACGACCTGCTCCGCAACGGCGGCCGGATCCACGAGCGGACCCGCGTGCTCGACCTGCACGACGGCGAGGGGCGTCCGGCCCGGCTCACCACCGCCACCGGCGCGACCGTGCTGGCCAGGGACGTCGTCGTCGCCACCCTCTTCCCGATCTTCCACCGGTCGCTGCTGGACTTCCGGCTGATCCCGCTGCGCGAGCTGGTGATCGCCGCGCCCATCGACGAGGACCGTGACCCGGGTGCCATGTACATCACCCGCGAGGAGAACACCCGTTCGGTGAGGACGGCTCCATACGGGGACGGCAAGCGGCTCCTGCTCATCACCGGCGAGGCCTTCGCACCGGGGACGGGCGGCGTGGCCGACCGGCGGCACCGCCTGGTCGAGTGGACCCGCGAGCACTTCGAGATCGACAAGGTCGACTACTGGTGGTCGGCGCAGGACCTCGACACCACCGACAAGGTCCCCTACGTGGGGCAGGTCGACGACCATCTGTACGTCGCCACGGGCTATGCCCGCTCGGGCATGAGCCACGGCGTGATGTCGGGACGGCTGCTGGCCGCCCAGCTCACCGGCGAAGAACTCCCCTGGGCCGAGCTCTACGCGCCCCGCCGCGCCCACCCGGCACGCGAGGCCGCACCGGTGGTGAGGTCCGGCCTCTCCTACGCCCGCCGTTTCGTGGAGGACCGCGTCCGGGCCCGGGGCGGCGGCACCGAAGAGGACATCAAGCCCGGGACGGGAGCCGTGGTGCACCGCGACGGGCGTCCCTGCGCCGTCTACCGCGAGCACGACGGCTCGACCCGGGTGCTCTCGGCCCGCTGCACCCATCTCGGCTGCCTGGTGGCCTTCGACGACGTCGAACGCGTCTGGGAATGCCCCTGCCACGGCTCGCGCTACGCCCCGGACGGCTCGGTTTTGCAGGGGCCGGCCACCGAACCCCTCGACGAGCTCGAACCCTAGTATCGGGCGGATGGACGGGAACTGGCGGCTGGTGTGGAGTCCCGAACCCAGGCGGGACGGGCTGGCGGCGTTCACCCGTATCGAGGACGACCGGGCGGGCTCGCATCCCGGCGAGCCGCACATCCGGGCGCTGGGCACGATGTACAGGTTCGACATCCATTACCCGCAGGATGTGGACACCTATCCCGACCGGCAGCGGCACGAGGTCAAGGACATGCGGATCGACGGTGCCGAGCGCCGCGCCGCCGAGGGCGAGTCATGGCGTTTCACCTGGTCGTGGTACCTGCCGAAGGCGCTGCGGGCGACGACGAGCTTCACCCACGTCCACCAGTTCTTCGCCTCGGGGCCCGCCGGCGGGCCGCTGATGATGACCTCGCTGCGGCGGCGCGGCGGGCGCGACCTCATCGAGCTCAACGCCCACCACGCCGGTGTCGTGGTGGGCGCCACCGGCCTCGAACCGCTGCGCAGCCGCTGGATCGACATCGAGCTCGAGGTGCTGTTCGCCACCCGGGGACGCGTCCACTGGCGGGTCAGCGCCGACGGCGTCACCGCCATCGACGTCGAACGGGACGGACTGGACACCTGGCTCGGCACACAAGGCATCTCGCCGAAGTGGGGCATCTACCGCTCGCTGAAGGACGCGCAGCGGCTCGGGGACGCGCATCTGCTGCTCAGAGACGTCAAGGCGTTCCTTCGCGAGTAGATCGCGATCGTCGATGAGGACTGTCGGAGGTGGCTGTTAGGGTCGTTCGCATGGTGACGCCCGTAGAGCCGCCTCCCGAGCCGCACGACCGCCTCACCGACCCGCGTGACCTGCTCGGCGGCTACCTCGACTTCTACCGTGAGACCCTTCTGCGCAAGCTCGACGGCCTGTCGGAGAAGGAGCTGCGCACCAGCGTGCTCCCGTCCGGCTGGACGCCGCTGGAGCTGCTCACGCACCTGACCCATGTCGAGATCCGCTGGCTGCGCTGGGGGTTCGCCGCCGAGCCCGTCGCCGAGCCGTGGGGCGACCGCGGCCCGGGCGACCGGGGCCCCGAAGACCGGTGGCACGTCCCCGACGACGAGACGCCCGAGCGGCTGCGCGCCGCCTTCCTGGAGACGTGCGAGCGGTCGCGCGAGATCGTCGCCGCGGCGGGGCTCGGCGAGTTCGGCCGGGTCGGCGGCCGCTTCGACGACGCGGCCACCGCGCCGTCCCTGATCTGGATCCTGTTCCACGTGCTCCAGGAGTACACGCGTCACCTCGGCCATCTCGACGTGGCCCGCGAGCTCACCGACGGTGTCGTCGGCGAGTAGCCCTCCCGGTCAGCCGCGCCTGGCGTACCAGGCCGCGATCTGGGTGCGCGAAGTGAAGCCCAGCTTGGCCAAGATGTGCTCCAGATGCGAGTCGACCGTCCGCTTGGCGATGACGAGCCGGTCGGCGATCTCGCGGTTGGTCATGCCCTCGGCGACCAGCCCGGCGATCTCGATCTCGCGCCGGGTCAGCACCCGCGCGGCCTCGCCGGGCTCAGCCGGGGGCTCGTCGTCGTCCGCGGGCGGCCGCTCTCCCAGGGCCGAGGCGACGGCGTCATCGGCGTCCCAGCGCAGCCCCGCCTCGTAGGCCGCCTGGTAGCCGATCTCGCCCAGCCGCAGCGTCGCCTCGGCCGCGTAGACCTCGCGCAGCAGCCGGTGGTGGGAGCCGAACATCGAGACCTCGGTCGACCTGCGCGCCGTCTCGGCCGCGCCCTGCAGCCGCGCCCCGCCCTCGGCGTCGCCCAGCGCCACGCGGCACAGGGCGAGCATGTCGAGGGCCAGCGCCATGCCCAGCTGGTCGTTGAGGTCGCGCTTGACGCGCAGCCCTTCGAGGATCTCGGGCAGCGCCCCCTGCGGGTCGCCCTTCAGCACCAGGGCCAGCCCTCGCAGGCACAGCCCGTACGAGCGCGACCACAGCTCGCCCGCGGGCTCGGTGATCGCGATCGCCTCGATGGCGTGCCGCTCGCCCGCGGCCGGGTCGCCGCCGAGCGTCGCGGCCGTGGCCAGGAACACGTGGAAGATCGGGACGAGCACGTCGTCGGTGCCCGCCTCCCGGTGGAGCCGGACCGACTCGGCGAGCAGGCTCACCGAGCGCGCCGGCTCGTCGGCGTACAGGGCCACGACGCCCTCGACGCCCTGGATGTAGGCCAGCCCGCACTGGTCGTCGGCCGCGTCGGCGCGCTCGCGCGCCCAGCGCAGCCATTCGGCCGCGTCGTCGAGGTCGTTCTGCATGGCCGCCAGCAGGCCGATCAGCGCCAGCGCCTCGGTTCTGGCGGCGTCGGGAGTGCCCTCACCGTCGGCGAAGATCCCCTTGATCTGGATGACCCGGGTGGCCCACAGCCGCGCCTCGCCGATCATGCCGTGCAGGGCGAAGATCCGGCCGAGGCCCAGCGTGGCCCGCACCAGCAGGTCGTACTCGGTGGTCTGGAGCCCGTACTCGACGGCGGCACGGACGTTGGCCTGCTCGCGCCGGAACCAGGCCAGCCAGCGGGGCTGGCCGTCGCCGCCGAGCTCGGCCCTGGCCCGCTCGATCATCTCGGCGTACCAGTGGAAGGCGCGGGCGCGCGTCCCGGCGGTCTCGCCGCGCGCCTCCAGCCGCTCGGCGCCGTACTCGCGGACGGTGTCGAGCATCCGGTAGCGCGCGGCGCCGTCGCGGTCGACCCGGAGCACGATCGACTTGGCCACCAGCCCGGTGATCCGCTCGATGATCTCCGCGGCGGGCAGCGCGTCGTCGGCGCAGACCTCCTCGGCCGCCCGCAGGTCGAAGTCGCCCGCGAACACCGACAGGCGGGCCCAGAGCAGGCGCTCGCCGTCGGAGCACAGCTCGTGGCTCCAGTCGATCGCCGCCCGCAGCGTCTGGTGCCTGGGCATGATCGTGCGGCGGCCCCGGATCGGGAGCATCCGCCGCTCCAGCAGGTCGAGGATCTGCTCCTCCGACAGCGCCCTGAGCTGGACGGCCGCCAGCTCGATCGCCAGCGGGATGCCGTCGAGCCGGCGGCACAGCCGCGCCACCGCCTCGTGGTTGTGCTCGGTGAGGTTCCAGCCCTGGACCACGGCCATGGCCCGCTCGGCGAACAGCGACACCGAGTCGCACGGCCGCTCCGGGTCGTCGCCGCGCTCGCCCGGACGGGTCAGCGGCGCCACCATCACGGTGTGCTCGCCCGCGATGTCGAGCGGCTGGCGGCTGGTGACCAGGACGTGCAGGCTCGGCGCGTTGCTCAGCAGCAGCTCGACCAGCATCGCGCACGCGTCGACCAGATGCTCGCAGGTGTCGATGAGGAGCAGCAGCCTGCGGTCGCTCAGATGCGCGACCAGCGTGTCGAGCTCGCGCGAACCGCCCTGGTCGGGCAGGCCGAACGCGTCGCCGACCGTTCTGGCCAGCAGGCCGGGCTCGCGCAGCGCCGACAGGTCGACGAAGCGGACGCCGTCGTCGAACGACTCGGCGACGCGGACCGCGGCGCGCACGGCGAGCCGGGTCTTGCCGACCCCGCCGGGGCCGGTCAGCGTCACCAGCCTCGACCGTTGCAGCAGCCGTGGGATCTCGGCCAGTTCGGCCCGCCGTCCGACGAAACTCGTGAACTCCGCGGGCAGTCGTCCCGACCGCTGTTCCAGCCTGGTTTGCGGCACCGTCGCCTCGGGTCAGGGTCCCGCCGATCCGAGGACCGGCACGTCAGGGGAGGACGTCAGGCAGCATCGTACCCACACTCCGACCAATCGCAACCATGCCATTACCCCCCGCAAGAGGTGCTGTTGCCCTATCCGCGCCGCAACAGCCGCCCGTCGGCCAGGCCACGCAGAGTGCCGGACGCGGCCGCGGCCCACGCGCACACCAGGACGGCGTACAGCGCGACCGCCACGGCCGTGAAGACGTCCAGTCCGGTGGCGCGGGCGAGACCGGCGGCACCCGTGACGCAGGTGCCCACCGGGAAGGTGAAGGCCCACCAGGTCATCGCGAAGGGCATGCCCTTCCGGAGGGCGCCGAGGTTCACCGTCGCGGCGACGGCGAACCACAGCAGGGCGAACCCCATGACCGGCACCCCGTATAGCAGCGCGAACGCCCGCATGGCCGCCGCGTATTGCGGCGCGGCCACACCGGCGGCGTCCGCGATCTGGTTCACGGCCGTCGTCGACTGGCCGAGGGGGCCGAGCACGAGAAACAGGGTCGGCGTGAGGGTCACGGGGGCCAGCCCGTCGTGGACGAGGCGCGTCCAGATCCCCGGCAGGACGACGAGGGTCGCCAGCAGGCTGAGCCCGAACATCCCGTAACACGCGAACAGGAGGGTGGGGCGTAGTTGCCCCGGGGGCAGATGCGGGATCAGAGCGGGGCCCAGCGCCGCCGCGACCATGGGCGCCACGATCGGCAGCAGCCACGTGGGGTTCGCGCTCCCCGCCTTGATCTTGTACCGGGTGAGCATCAGGTACGGGACGCCGAACGCCGCCGCCAGGGCGTAGACGGTGCCCGAGGTCCACAGGGCCAGGTCGACGACGACCGCAGCGCGCGTACCGATGACGTCCCGGCCGAGGACGAGCGTCCCGTAGCCGACGGCCAGCAGCGCCATCGGCGGGCAGCCGTAGAAGACCGCCGTGGCCGGGTCGTCCAGCAGCTGGGGACGCGCGACGTCGCGATGCCGGACCAGGTGGACGGCGCGCGCCGCGACCAGGGCGGCCAGCAGCGCGAACGACAGCGCCCAGACCGCCACCGCGAACGCGTGCAGGCCCGGGACGCCCAAGGGCAGGGCGTTCGCGCCGTTCGCCACGATCGCCGTCCCCATCACCGCCGCGTACCAGTTGGGCCCGAGATGGCGGAAGGCGCTCGAGCTCAGGGCCAGGGGCGGCGCGAGGGTGGCGGTCATGATCCCAGCGTGCGCATCCCGCGTCCGGCTCACTAGAGGTCATCGCCCTATGCGCCCATAACCGCGCCTTATGAGTGGTCATAGACTGGTCTCATGGCCCTCGCGCACCGCGTCCCCGACCTGGGCGCCCTGGAGCTGCTCCTGGCGGTCGTCCGCCTGGGCAGCGTGGGCCGCGCGGCCGCCGAGCTCGGCGTCACCCAGCCTGCCGCCAGCGCGCGCATCAGGTCGATGGAGCGGCAGATCGGCGTGGCGCTCCTGGAGCGCTCGCCGCGCGGGTCGCGGCCCACCGAGGCCGGCGCGCTGGTCGCCGAGTGGGCGCAGCAGGTGATCGGCGCGGCCCACGCCCTCGACGCCGGCCTCGGCGCCCTGCGCGAGGAGCGCGACGGGCGCCTGCGCGTCGTGGCCAGCCTGACCGTCGCCGAGTACCTCATGCCCGGCTGGCTCGTCGCGCTGCGCGAGGCCAGGCCCGGCACCGCGGTGACCCTGCGCACCGCCAACTCCACCGACGTCGCCGAGCAGGTCCGCGGCGGCGAGGCCGACCTCGGCTTCGTCGAGGGCGCCAGGAAGCCCGCCGGGCTCAGCGGGACGGTCGTGGCCACCGACCGCCTCGTCGTGGTCGTCGCGCCGCGGCACGCCTGGGCCCGCCGCTCGGCGGTCACCGCCGACGAACTCGCGTCCACCCCGCTGATCCTGCGCGAGCAGGGCTCGGGCACCCGCGAGATCCTCGACCGCGCCCTGGCCGCGTCCGGCGGGACGGCGCCTCCCCTGCTCCAACTGGCCTCCACCACGGCGCTCAAGGCGGCCGCCATCTCGGGCGCGGGTCCCGTCGTCGTCAGCGAGCTGGCCGTCACCGAGGAACTGGCCAGCGGGCGCCTGGTCACCGTCCCGGTGCCCGAACTCGACCTCAGGCGTCCGCTGCACGCGATCTGGCCGGCCGGACAACGCCCGGCGGGCCCCGCACGCGACCTCCTCTCCCTAACCCGGCGGGACGCGCATGACCCCACCTCCGATCGGGGATGATGGCCCCATGATCGGGGAACACGTTCTGGCCGGATTCGTCAACGACGCGGGCGGCAGGGAGGCGCTCGCGTTCGCGCGGGCGATCGTCGCGCTGACCGGGGGCGGCCTCACGGTCGGCAACGTCCACGCGCCCGACCGCCCGGGGGCCGCGGCGGAGTCGGAGACCATCCTGGAACAGGCCGACGCACCCGGGGCCGAGTTCGCCACCCAGGAGAGCCGAGGCTCGGGCCGGGGCCTGTCGGTACTGGCCAGCAAGACCGGCGCCGACCTGATCGTCATCGGCTCGCCCGCCGGGGGCGCGAAGGGCCGCGTCGGCATCGGCTCCACCGCCGACAACCTGCTGCACAGCGCCACCGAGGCCGTGATGCTCACGCCGTCCGGATACGAGCCGCCCGAACGACTGCACCGCATCACGGTCGCGTACGTGCGGCGCCCCCAGGTGGACGAGGCCGTCGTCCGCGCCGCGCTCGCCGCGCTCAAGCTGGACGTCCCGCTGCGCCTGCTCACCCTGGCCATCGGCGACGTCGACGACGACCGCCTGCGCGACGACCTCGCGCTGGCGATCCGGCTCGCCACCGATTCCGGCATCGCCCCCGAATCGGTCACCGCCGAGCTGGCCGAGGGCGACGACGTCGCCGAGGCCCTGAGCAGGGCCGAGTGGCCCGACGGCGAGATCCTGGTCTGCGCGAGCAGCGAGGACGCGACCGCCCACCGGGTCTTCGTCGGCGAGGTATCGCTCAAGGTTCTGCGGGCCGCCCCGTGCCCCGTCACGGTCCTCCCGAGGGGCTATTCCTGACGTAGTCCGTTTAGACCGGTACATCCGGAACCACTTGCCTCGCGTTTTTACCTCGGCTAGATTCCACCGAGACCGGAACGTGACCTTGGAACGGACCACCCGTCCGACCAGGTAGACGGGGGAGCTTCCTTGGACCCGATCGGCGGCAAGCTGCTCGAAATCGCCCGCGACGAACTCGGCTACACCGAGAAGGGCGACGGCTACACCAAGTTCGGCGACTGGTACGCCAAGAACATCGACGGCGACCACAACCCCTACTTCAAGACGGCCCCCTGGTGCGACATGTTCCTCGCCTGGGCCGCCGACAAGGCCGGAGTCGAAGAGCAGGCCGGCCAGTTCGCCGCCACCCCCGCCCACGCCAAGTGGTTCGACGAGCACGACGCCTTCGGCGACGAGCCCACCCCCGGCGCCGTGGTGTTCTTCGACTGGTCCGGCTCCAAGGACATCGACCAGATCGACCACGTCGGCCTCGTCGAGAAGGTCGACGGCAAGACCGTCCACACCATCGAGGCCAACGCCGACGGCTACAAGCTCATGCGCAAGACCCGCGACATGGACTCCATCGTCGGGTTCGGCTACCCGGGCAAGGTCGAGGTCGAGCAGAAGTACACCCCCAAACACGCCGCTCCCCCACCCAAGGTCGAGAACCTCACCGCCGCCACGCCCAACATCGCCAAGGCCCAGGAAACCGACGCCAAGGAACACCCCGAGTCGATCGTCCCGGCCCAGGAGATGCTCCTGGGCGGCCTGCTGGCCCTCGTCCTGTGCGGCACCGCCGCCCTCGCCGTCGGCAAGGCCGCCAAGGCCCCCAGCGCCGCGCCCATCCGCGTCCGCAAGCGCGGCAAGCACCACCGCCCCGCCACCGCCCCGGTCGAACTGCCCGTCGAGGTCACCACCGCCGACCTGGACGCCGCCGAGGCCGGCACCACGATCATGCCCGCCCTCTCCCTGGCCGCCGCCCACGAAGCCGAGGACCGCGAGTTCTGGGGCCGCATCGCCCACCTGGAGATGGACGAGGAGCTCTCCTTCTGGAACTCCCTGCACGACGAGGCCGTCCGCGAGACCGTCGGGTAAACTCAGAGTGTCGCGGACGTGGCTCAGTTGGTAGAGCATCACCTTGCCAAGGTGAGGGTCGCGGGTTCGAATCCCGTCGTCCGCTCCAGGAGGGCGGAGTGCGCAACCACTCCCAGATTCCGCTACAGTTGTCCACGCACCCCAGGGAAACCTGGGGGCAAGCGGAAGTGGCTCAGGGGTAGAGCATCACCTTGCCAAGGTGAGGGTCGCGGGTTCAAATCCCGTCTTCCGCTCTGAGGGGCCTTGCGGAAGGCCTCCCTCTGGTGGAGTGGCCGAGAGGCGAGGCAACGGCCTGCAAAGCCGTGTACACGGGTTCAAATCCCGTCTCCACCTCAAAGCACGGGCGATTAGCTCAGTGGGAGAGCGCTACCTTGACACGGTAGAAGTCACTGGTTCAATCCCAGTATCGCCCACCAGAATTCCCGCAGGCCAGGGCCTCGTTCCCCGATCAAGGGACGGGGCCTTCTGCTGTTGAGTGGCGAGATTCTGGAGATCATCCAGGTCTGAGCGCTACCGCGCTCCCCTACTCCCCCAGATCGAAGTCACCCTGGGTAAGCGCCTCGCGGAGCTCCAGTGGAACAATCATGAGCAGCTCGCGGCGTTCGGCCGCTGCCAGCTGGCTGACCGAGAGCTCCCAGCGGGCCTGCAAGGTCTCCAGCACGCGCCGCACCATTTCGGCGGTGACGTGCCCGTAGACGTGACCGATGCCTGACACCTTGTGACCCAGCCGTGCTCCGCGGGCAACCTCGGGGATCAGATCAGCGGCCAGCCAGGTTCTCTGCGCCGCAGCACCGCACCCCGGGCGCCAGTGAACACACGCCGGTATCGGCAGCTGTCGACGAGTACTTCGTAGAGGACCGCTAGGAAGAACGGCAACTCGATCCAGCGCCTGCCGGCCTTGCTCTTGGGACGCAGAGCCTCCTCGATCTGGCCGCCGGCCTCGCGGATCGGGCGCCGGATCGGGAATCGCCTCGCTGCCCGGTCGTAGAGACCCGGCCGCTGCGAGATCAGTTCCGACCACCGGGCGCCGGTGTAGGCGTCCAACAGCGTCAGAACGAAACCCGGGGCACCTCACATCTACGGCAAGGGCGGCGACATCGCCACCAACCGGCGCGAAGAACTGGAGATGACCGTCCTGTGCCTGCGCATCCTGCAGGCCGCTCTCGTCTACATCAACATCCTGATGCCGCAAGACGTCCTGGCCGACTCTGAGTGGGCCAAGCTGCTCAAGCCCGCCGACCGACGCGGCCTGACCCTTGTTCTGGCAGCACGTCCAGCCCTACGGCGAGGTGCGGCTGGATGTGGCCAAGCGCCTGCCGCTCGGCGGGCAGGCGCAGACTGGGCAGGCGCCCGCCTCCCAGTAACGCCGAGATCGACAGAAGACGGCCCGTCCCGGGCCGGGCGGATGCCAGCATCGCCACCATGAATTGGTGGCGCCGCAAGTCCTCCGCGCTCGATACGCCCGCATCCCGCACGCTGGCGAACAGTACTTCCACCGAGCCGTCACGCCCTCAGGCAGCCGGCGCCGACACACCACGCACTTCCCAGCACCGCCCACGCCAGGGTTATCCCCGGCGCCACCGCTCCCACCACACCAACCACAAGTTCAGGACCCCTCCGGGCGGGTTGTCGCACAGGACACTCAGCCGGTGGTGTCCTGCTCGTAGGGCGCGAACGCCGCGTCGGCGAGCACGGCCAGGCGCTGCACTCGGCCTGCTGCCCACCCCTGCGACCGCTGAACGGCGTCTCGTGCCGCAATCCAACGCCCGACTCTCTCACTCCTCGGGCAGGTACCGGCTCTTCACCTCGCGCGGTTCCGGCCCGGCGTCCAGGAACTCCGGGCGCTTCGGCGGCCCCTCCACGATCCGCGCCACCAGCGTCCCGGCCCCTGCCACGAAGAAGAGCCCCGGCAGGAACAGCAAGCACAGGGTCTGGGCGACGTACCAGCCGCCCGAGGCGTACACCCTCCCGTCGGGCGTCACGCGCACCGAGACGCGTCGGCCCTCGTCGTCGACGCTCAGGCCGTCGACCTCGACATGAGCCCGCGGCCGCCCGCCGCCGTCCAGGGTGAGGTCACCCCGGCAGTCGTCGTAATAGGACCCTTTGCCCCTATGCTCGCACTCGGTCACGTTCACCCGGCCTGTCCGGCCCCCGCCTGCCGAGGTGTAGACGACGGTCCCCACCATCCACACGAGTGCCGCCAGGAACGCCCCGGAGATCAGGGTGACGATGATCGGTACCGTCAGGGGCTTTCCGCGGGGGGTCATCCGGTTCCGTCATGGGGGCCACGTCCTCGCGGGCTCGGGGTCGGTGTTTCCCAAGATCGGACGCGGACGCGACGCGCCTGGTTCAGGGGACGGGGGCTTGGGCTTGGGGCACGGGTGGGGCGGGGGCTCAGGTGACCCGAGTGCGCTGGGTGAGGGCCACGCAGACAAGGACGGCGATGACGGGCAGGGCGGTGGTGACGTCGACCGTCTCGTTCAGGAGGGGACCGATCATCCAGCACGACGTAGCCACGCCCCTCCGAGGGGCACAGCAGCCGGGGGCGGCGGGCGGGGTGACCGCGTTGCCGAGCTGGCGGACCCGCGCGCGCTTGTTGCCCAGGACCTGGTAGTCCTCGGCGAACGCCATCCCCGTCGCGAGGGCGCCGGGTCGGCCGAACGCAAGGCCTACCGGGTGTACGCCACTCGCATCACAGCTGCTCAACAGCAGAGGACACCCGGCAACTAACCACGCCGCTCCGCCCGGCTCACCAGCCCCTGGCCGTATTGAATCCGCTACCTCGGGGCTCGTTTGGGGCTCATGACACGGTTCTTAGCGGCACCCCTGTAGTCCCTGGACCTGGGTCTTCTCCTTGGATCTATACCGGTTCTGGTATGTGAAGGGACCTCGGAAATCCTGAAGGTCATCGTTCTTCGTGTTCTTCGTGCGGCGGGAGTGAAGGCGAGGGGGCCAGGGTTAGCGCTGGCGGCGGTGAAGGATCTGCGGGTCGCGCGGGCTCCGGCGAGGGCGGAGGATCTGGAGGCGCTGGAGACCGACGTTCTGTCGGGGTTCGTACTGGCACGGGCGGCCGGGCTGTCCGACGGGACGATCTCCTCGGATGTGGTGCATCTGGAGCAGGTGCGGGCCTGGTTCGGGCGTCGGTTATGGGAAACGGAGCCCGCCGACGCCGATGCGTACTTCGAAAAGGTGCTGCGGAGCACGGCGAAGGGCAGGCGGTTGTCGCGGGCGCAGGCGCTGAAGACGTTCTTCCTGTTCCTGGAGCTTCTCTGCACTTTGTCAAGCACGCTCCGTGTTGGCCTGCTCGGTGGGGCATGGTCATCGGGGTTGAACCAGGAACAGTAGTTTCGCTGTTTGATCTTGTGCGGGTCTGGTGCCGGCAGCCGAACGACTAGTGGCGTGCTATCGGGCTCGGATCTTTCTGGACGGTCGGCTGCGCTATCAGTGCCGCGGGGGGGGCGGCGGCCCGTCGGGCCTTCCGGCTGTGCCGTCCCACGGTCTTGGGCGTGGGCGGTGTTGGTGTTGCCGGTCAGGTGGGGTGGTGGCTTCGGCCGGTGTTGCGCGGGGGCGGGTGGGTTGCGGCTAGGTGGTCGTGGAGTTCGGCGTGGCGGATCTGGTAGATGGGCCCTACCGCGCGGAGGAGTCCGAGGCGGTGGCAGTCATCCAGGAACGGCATCAGCCGGCGTGGCAGCAGGCCAGCCCGGTCCAGCCGCCAGGTGGCGACCAGGTATGCCAGCCAGGCCCGATGGGCCCCGGTCGCGTTGCCCGCGCCGCTGGCGAGCCCCACCCCGAGTCCGAACGCAAGCCCGCTCGCAAGCCCGTCCGCGAGTCCGGACGCGAGCCCGAACACGAGCCCGATCAGGAGCCCGCTGACGAGGCCGAAGACGCTGATACGGAGGAGATTCACGGTTCGGTCGGCGCGCCAGCTCCCTATCGGTGTCGTGGCGCGGGAGAGCTGGGCCGGTGTCTCCGCCCATTTTGTGAGCCCGCCCGCGAGCACGAACGCGAGCCCGAGTACGAACCCGGGGACGAGCCCGACCACGAGCCCGGTCAAGAGCACACTCGCGAGCCCGTCCGCGGGCCCGTCCGCGAGCCCGAGCACGAATCCACTCGCGAACCCGCGCGTGAACCCGCTCGCGAACATGGTCGCGAACCCGGTCGCGAGCTTGCGCACGAGTTCGGTCGAGCGTTGGCGGATGCGCAGGTCGGCGTACCCGGGTGAGTCCTGCTCCCAGGACCTTGCTGAGAACCCGACCATGAGCCCGAACACGAGCCCGAACACGAGCCCGGACATGAACCCCTCTATGAGCCCGCCCGCGAACCCGGTCACGAGCCCTTTTGCGAACCCGAACACGAGCCCGAGCGCGAGCCCGCCCGCGAGCCCGCCCATGAGGGTGGTGAGCAGCGCGAGGGTGAATGCGGTGGTGCGGGTGACGGCGTGAGTGGTGGCGGCCAGCCGCCACCAGGCGAAGTCGCGGGTTCCCTGGCCGCTGAGGTGGTGGGCGAGGTGACCCAGCCATTGCCGCACCTTGTCGGGGTCGTGGCGGCGGCGTGGCCGGAAGGGGTCGGCGCGGTTGCCGCTGGGGTCGCGGGTGGCGATCACGGCGTCGATGAGCCGGTCGAAGAGATGCGCCTGCAGTGCGGCGGGGGTGGGGAAGCGTACGGGGTCGGTCAGCTCGGCGGGGTCGGCGCCGGGGGCGGTGTAGACGGTGCGCAGCAGCCACAGTCCCAGCGGGGTGGCGGCCACGCCGGCCAGCGCCGCACCCGGCCCGCTCGCCGCCGTGCCGGGCGGGTTCTGGCCAGCTGGGGGTGTGGTGCGCAGGGTGTTGAGGGCCTGTCGCCAGGCCGGTCCGGGGTTGGGGGGCAGGCAGTGGGTGAGGTGGTCGGCGGCGGCCACGGGGGTCAGGGGACGGGGTTCCAGTACGGCGGCGGAGGTGATCACGTCCCCGGCCATGGTGACCGCGGCGGTGAACTCGGTGGTGCGGCTGGTCAGAATGAGCTGGTCGTCCCCGCCTAGGGACCGGTTCAGCGCGGTGATCACCGCGGTCTGGGCGGGCGGGGGCAGCTCGTCCAGCCCGTCCAGGACCGGCAGGATGTGCCCGCGCCCGGCCAGGGCCCGCGCCACCTCGGCACCCAGCTCGGGTGAGCGCAGCGCCGGATAGTCGCTGGCGAGCCGGTCGGCGATCCAGTCCTGCAGGCGGGGGTGGCGTCGGGTGTCCCAGCCGGCCACCGGCAGCAGAACCGGGACCGGCTCATCAGCGGTGCGGGTGGCCAGCAGGTGCAGCAGCAGTTGCAGCGCCAGGGTGGTCTTGCCGGTGCCCGGTCCGCCCAGGATCACCAGCCGGCGCCGTCGGGTGCGGCGGAACCGGTCGGCCAGTGCGCCGATGTCGGCGCTGGAGGCCGTCCACCACAACCGGGCCGGCCCACCGGCGGGTCCGGCGGAGGGATCGATGTTGATGGCATGGTCCATCAACTCGGCCGCCTCCGGGGTCCGCCACCGCACCGGGATCGGGTCGGGGTCGTCCAGCGACCGCAGCCGCGCCTCCTGCTTCCACTGCTGGTCCACCAGCTCGGCCAGCAACTCCTTAGCCTCCGCCAGGGTGTGCGCCGCCGGTGCTGCGGCGCCAAGCTGGCCGGAGCGCTGCCGGGCCCACCGCACCGTGCCGACCAGGGCCACTGCGGCGGCCAGAACGAGCCCGGTCAACTGCGCGCGGTCGGCCGCGTCCCCCAGCCCTGCCTTGCCCCTGTCGAAAACCGGGTCGAAGCTCCACCAGCCCAGCACCAGCACCCCGGCCACGGCCGCCAGGATCGCCAGCCACGGCCACCAGCCTCTGCCCCTACCCATGATCGCCATCTTGACGCCGAGCCCCCGCACCTTGCGGGTAAAAGTCCGCACCCACCCAATCCCGGCTCACCCGAACCCACCCGGCGGCCAGCCCGAAAACGGGGAGGGCTCGGCCACCGGGCAGCAGATCGCCAACCCTGAACGACCAACACGTCACAAAGCGAACGTTCAAACGCCTGCCTCATCCAAGATCGTTATTGGCGAGAACTTACTGTTCCTGGGTTCCTCAACCCCGTCATGTCGAGGCACGCCTGGCATGCCAAGGTTGAGCGGCGCGACCTTGGCGAGTCGGCGGGTCTGGTCCCGCTTATTAGCGGAGGAAGGTGATGGTGAGGTCGATGCCTTCGATCTCGCCGAGCCAGCCCTCGGCTTCGGCTCGGACCCGGCGGGCCAGCAGGTCGGTCTCGATCTCGTCGAGGCGGGGAAGCGTCCTCTGGTTGATGTTGATCATGGGGCATCTCAGGCAGGCGTGTTCAGGCTGGCAAGGTGTCCCGTAGGGCCGGGCGCATCACGTCCTACGTCGCCAACCAGTTCGGCGCCGGCGTGCGCGCCGCGATGGTCGCCTCGGGACGGTCCTGGATCTACCTGCGCGATGCCCGGCTGGATCAGGCGTCGGCGACCGCCGAGCGGTCCTACCGGATGATCGAGCCCCGCTACGGCGATCGGGACCTGCCGCTGCTGGCCACCTACGGATGGCACGTCACGTTCGCGGCGGTGGTCGCCGCCCGCGATGGCAACGTCGCGCTGGCCGATGACCTGCTCTCGCAGGGACACGCGGTCGCCGCCCGGATGGGCCAGGACGTGTCGGTCAACGGAACCGCGTTCGGGCCCGCCACCGTGCAGGCCCAGGCCGTCGGCATCCAGGTGTCGACCGGGCGGCCCGCCAAAGCGCTGGAGACCTACGCCGCCATCGGCGGACCAGAGCCTGGCCGCCTGGCACCGTCCACAGCCTCATCGCCGTCGAACCCGTCCACGTACCTGCGCCTCCTTGGCGCGGATGCCAGGCCCGGAGTCCTTGACCGCGACGCAGTGCGGCGGCGGGCACCCGAGCAGGTGGGCGTCGTTCCAGCAGGAACGGTCTACTGCCAGCCCCGCGTCCCGGTGTCTTCCCCCACGCGGAAGCGGTCCCTTGCTGCGCGCAGCGGGCAACGAACTTCCAGAATGACCTCGCGGGATGCCGGCCACGCCTCACCAATCGTGGTGTGGAGGTGTTCCTTGTTTTGGTGCCTCGCAGAGGACACGAACCTGCGCACAGGTCTCAGGGCATCTTGCAACACAACGAACAGAGTGAGGCTCTGTGCGGCATGCGGTGCCGCGCCAAGAGGACCGTCGGTTCACTGAGCCTGACGATCCAGCGAGCCCCCTTCTCCAAGATCTGGAGAGGAATGGGAGATCATCTTGGCGTCCAACGTCTCTGAACGGCGCTGAACCGACCTCAAGAGAGCCGCGTGACCTGCACAGATACCCAACACTGCGGGTCAGATCGTGCGTTTGCCTGCCGGGCTCTTGGGACGCGGCGCTTCCTGGAGCTGACTGCCTGCTTCCCGCAAGGGGCGCCGTACCGGGAAGGACTTGTCGATCGGGTCGTACTGTCCCGGCCGTTGTGAGATCAGCTCCGACCAACGAGCCCGGCGGCGGCGACCCTGATGCCCCCCTGCCTGGTCCGCCACCATCCGAGGTCGTCTACCTGTTCATCGCCGAGCACCTGGCCCTCAACCCACCGAGGCGGCCAGGCACCACGGGGAGACAGGCCCTTAAAAGCCCGTCAGGGCCCCCGAGACCTCCCAGTACGCTTCGATCCGGTGGCCGTCCGGGTCTGTGCAGGTAAACGAGACGTAGCCCGCATCTTCATACTGCTTGATGATGTCCACTCCGTCCGCCCGCATCCGGGTGAGCAGGTCCTTCACCTCCTCGGGCGCGAAGAGCTGGAAGCCGAAGTGGAGGAAGGCAGGCGGCGGCCCGATGTCCCGGCCGCCGTGGAAGGCGAGAGTCAAGCCGTCGGCGTTGCGGATGGTGATCGTGCCGTCGCTCAATCGCGCGGTGGCGGGGTCGAAGTCGAAGTAGGTCTCGTAGAACCGCCGGCTGCGCTGCACGTCACGGACCGGCAGGCCAAGATGCATCAGACTCATGACGCAGCATGGAACGCTGGGGCCGCTGGAGGCAAGAGGGCCGCTGGTCTACCGACTGACACCCGGCTGGTTCCGTTCTACGCAAGGCGCCGGGTATTTGATCGTTCGTACATGCAGGTCAAGCAGACCGTGGCCCAGCGGCCAGAGGGCTTGGTCCGGCCAACCCTCTCGGTCCGGGACGCGGACGGGGCCGAGCCAGGGAAGGACTGGACTAGGGGAAACGAGCAACGACAGCCTCACCGGCTGGGTACTTCCCTACTCCCTGTCAGGGTGGAATTCCAGGCCACTGTGAGCGGCCGCTGGGTGGTGTGCATGATGGACGAGTGACCCGCGCGTGGACGTCCTTGTGCGGGATCCGCCGCTCGCAGGAATGGTTCATTTCCGCGACACCGATCAAGAGCCGCTTCCACCGCCATCATGGGCCGGTCGCTGCTGGTGGTCGGCAAGGTGTCCTCGTCAGGCGCTAGGGATTTCCCTCTGTCTCGTTTGGGGAGTTCTGCTTACGATCCGAACATGCTTGTGGGGCATTCCGTGCTGCTAGCCGCGGCTGGGAAGGCGCTGGGCGCGGGTGAGCGGGTGGTGTTACGTGGCCCGCCGGGTGTCGGCAAGAGCGCGGTGCTGGATCGGCTCGTCCACGACCGCCCGGAGACGGTGGTCCGGGTGGCCGCCGCCCGCGCTGATGAGGGTCTCGACTTGGCGGTGGTCGCCGAGATCCTCGACGTCCTTCCGGACGGTTGTCTGGACGCTCTGCCTGAGCCGCAGCGCGCGGCGGCCGAGGCGGTGAGGCGGCATGGGGTCGGGGGCGCGGATCCGCTGGCCGTCCGGTTCGGGCTGACGGGTGCACTGTGCGAGGCGGGCGCGTTGCTGGTGATCGACGACGTCCAGTGGCTGGACCCGGCCAGCGTGAACGCGGTGGCCTACGCGTTGCGGCGGGCCGGTGACCGGGTCGGTTGTGTGATCGCCGAGCGGACGCCCCTCGGGCCGCCGATCACTGAGCGGCTCGGCGGCGGGTGGACCGTGCTGGACGTGGCGCCGCTGCCGGTCGAGGAGGTGGCGTCGCTGCTCGCTGCGCACGGTCTTCCCCGCAGGCTGGCCGGTGCGGCGCACCTTGCGGGCGGCGGGTTTCCCCTGTGGACGCTGGAGGCGGGCAAGGCGCTGGCGGCGGCCCGCGACGCGCGTCGCGTCCGGTCGCTGATCGCCGCGCGGCTGGAGGAACTTCCGGCCGCGACCAGGGACGTGTTGCTGCCGATGGCGCTGGCGCGGCGGCCGACGCTCACGCTGCTGCGCCGGGCCGGGTGGCGGAACGCCGACGTGGCGGTGCGGCCCGCGATCGCGGCGGGCCTGGTGACGGTGGACGGCACGCTCGGGTTCACCGGGACGGCCATCGCCGACGCGGTGATCGAGGAGGCGGGCTGGAGCCGCCGGGCCGCCGCTCACCGGGCGCTGGCCGAGGCGGCCGGCGATGCCGCCGACCGCGTCCGCCATCGTGCGCTGGCCGATCCGGGACCGGACGCCGATCTGGCCCGTGAGCTGGCGGCGGCCGCCGCCGTGGCGCGCGCCGCGGGCGATCGCGCGGGCGCGGCGGAGCTCGGGCTGCTGGCGGCCGAGCACACGCCGGGCGGGGCCGACGGCGCGACGATCGTCTCGGCGACCACCGACGCGGCGGCTGCGGGACGCGCCGATCTGGTTCGGCGCGGTGAGGCGCTGCTGGACACGATGGGCACGCCCGCCGAACGCGCTCGCGCCCGGCTGGCGGTCATCCGCACGGCCGGGCAGTCGCTCGCGGGCCACGCCGACACGCTCGCGCGGGCCCTGGCCGACGCCGGCGGCGATCCCGCGCTACGGGCCGAGGTCCACGTCCGGCTGGCGGTGCGCGCGAACCTCACGGAGGGAGATCCCGGCCAGGCCAGGGTCGAGGCCGGCCGGGCGTGCGAACTGGCGGCCGCCGCCGGCGACCGTGCGCTGCTCGCGGCGGCGCTCACCATGCGGGCGCGGGTCGAGCGGATCACCGGTCATCCGGACGCCGAACGGTCGCTCGCCGACGCGCTGGCGTTGGGGCCCGGGGGCACCGGGGCGGTGAACGACTCGGCCCGCTTCCTGGCGGCCCGGCACGCGCTGTTCGACGACCGGCTCGGCGACGCCCGGGGCGTCCTGCTGAATCTGCTGCCGGTTGCCGAACGGACTGGGGACGCCGAGGGCATCATCGACGTGCTGCGCGGCCTGGCCGAGGTCGAGGTCCGTTCGGGCTACTGCGCGAAGGCGTCGTCGTACGCGGCGCGCGCGATGGAGCTGACCGAGTCGGCGGGCCTGTCGCCGGGACCGGCCTGGTACAGCCTGGCCGTCACCGAGGCGGCGGGCGGCGACCTCGCGCTGGCTCGCCGGCATGCCGTGGACGGGGCCGCGACGTCCGAGGAGGAGCAGGACATGCTCTTTCTCGCACGCAACCTGCACGTGCTCGGCACGATCGAGCTGCTCGCCGGAGACGTGGACGCGGCCGTCCAGAACCTGGGCCGGGTGCGCGAGCTGGAACGCGCGGCCGGCGTCGTCGACCCGTCGCTGCTGCGGTGGCACGGTGACCTGGTGATCGCGCTGGCGCTCACCGGACGCCCGGGGCAAGCGCGGGACCTGCTGGACGAGGTGCGGCCGATCGCCCGGCGGCTGGGCCGCACCGGAGTGCGGGCCTCGCTCGACCACGCCGAAGGCCGGCTTTGCGCGGCCGGTGGCGGCGATCTGGCGGAGGCCGCCGCGACGCTGGCCCGCGCGGCCGAACGGTTCGGCTCGCTCAGCCTGCCGCTCGAACAGGGACGCGTGCTGCTCGCCCAGGCCCAGATCGCGCGGCGACGGCGCCGCATGGCCGAGGCCCGCGCCTTCGTGGCCAGGGCGTACGAGGTGTTCAACGCCGCCCGCGCCCGGCCGTGGCTCCAGCTCACCGGCGAGGCCGCCGCCCGACTCGAACCCGCCCAACTCGCGGGCGCGCCCAGCGTGGACGTGCTCACCGCGAGCGAGAAACGGGTGGCCGAGCTGGTCAGCCGGGGCGCCAGCAACCGGGAGATCGCCGTCGCGCTGGCACTGAGCGTAAAGACGGTCGAGGCGACGCTGACCCGGATCTACCGCAAACGCGGCGTCCGCTCCCGGACGCAGCTCATCGCGGCCCTCCACGTTCCCGTCACGGACACCGTCCCTCCCCCGGCCGC
The DNA here is from genome assembly GCF_050946795.1 of Spirillospora sp. CA-294931. GTDB lineage: Bacteria > Actinomycetota > Actinomycetes > Streptosporangiales > Streptosporangiaceae > Spirillospora. Next base: position 3,922,863 of record NZ_CP192006.1, on the reverse strand, counting down.
CGACCGGGCCGACTCGGGCGGCTGACACAAGGGGTTCCTCCCTTTTCGGGTTTGTTGTCGCGCACCTACCGTTCTCGCATCGCAAATCCCCCACCACCGTGAAAGGCCCAGCGATGAACAGGTACGCACGGCTGCTGTGTTCGACGGGCACGGCCGCCGCACTGCTGATCGCCGCGCTCCCGGCGGCGCACGCGCAGGCGAGCCCACCGCCCGCAGCCGATCCGATCCTCCAGGCGATGCAGCGCGACCTCGGGTTGCGCGCCGACCAGGTCCGGCGCCGCTGGACGGACGAGGCGCGCGCCCGGCGGGCCGTCCAGGCCCTGCGGCCCGCGGTCGGCCCGGCCGGCTCGTGGTTCGACGCCGCGAAGGGCAAACTGGTCGTGCCGGTCACCGACGAGGCCAACGCGCGCACCGTCGAAGCGCTGGGAGCCGAACCACGCCGGGTGACCCACGGCCCGGCGGTCCTGTCCCGGGCCGCCGCCGCGGTCTCGCGGCTCGTCGGCGACGGTGTCACCGGTGTCACCGGATTCGGCGTCGATCCTATGGGCGACCGAGTGCTCGTCCGGGTGACCTCCGCCGTCGCTCCGTCCTTCGAAGCCCGGCTGCGCGCGATCTCTCCCGCCGTCACCATGGACCGCTCCGACACGGTGTTCCGCCAGCAGGGCGGGGACGTGATCGGCGGCGAGTACTGGAAGCCCGGGTCGGAGTCTTCGTGCTCGATCGGCTTCGCGGCCACGGGCTCGGGCGGTCAGCGCCACATGCTGACCGCAGGGCACTGCACCAACGACGCCAACCAGCCCGCCTACGGCAGGGACGGCACACGGCTCGGCACCTCCAACACCGGCGGCAATCACAGCGTCAACGCGCGCGAAGGCGACTTCGGCCTGGTCGACGTCACCGAGCCGGCCTGGCGGCTGACATCGACCGTGTCCGGCTGGGGCCAGGGCGACATCACCGTCACCGGATCGGCCGAGCCGACCGTGGGCATGTCGATCTGCCGCTCCGGCGGCACCACCAAGCTCCGCTGCGGCACGGTCACGCGAGTCAACCAGACCATCGACTACGGCAACGTGATCATCGAGGGGCTGTTCGTGACCAACGCCTGCTCGGCCGGGGGCGACTCGGGCGGCTCCTACGTCACCGGGCCCAAGGACGACGCCAAGGCCGTCGGCCTGCACTCCGGCGGCGGCGCCGGCTGCGGGCAGCCCGGACCGACGACGATCGGGCAGCCGGTCAACGAGGCCGCATCCAAGTGGCGGGTGGCCCTGGTCACCGGCTCCGGGCAGCCCGGCGACCTCACCGTCACCGCACCCGGCGACCAGACCGGGCAGGTCGGCACCGCAGCGCGCCTGGAGAACCGCGTGTCGGGCGGGACGGCCCCCTACACCTGGACCGCGACCGGCCTGCCCGCCGGGCTCTCCATCGACCGATCCACCGGGACGATCACCGGCACGCCCTCCACCGCCGGATCGAGCCGCGTGACCGTCACAGCGACCGACTCCCGCAACCGCACCGGCTCCGCCTCCTTCACTTGGACGATCACCGGGACCGGCGGCGCCCCGTCGGTGACCGACCCCGGAGCACAGACCGCCTACGTCGGCCGCCCGTTCCAGTTGCAGCTGACGGCCACCGGCGGCGCCACCCCGTACCGCTGGACGGCTACCGCACTGCCCGCCGGCCTGACCATCGACACCGCGACCGGCCGGATCACCGGCACACCGACCAGGTGGGGCACGACGAACGCCACCGCGACCGTGACGGACAAGGCCAGCAAGAGCGCCTCCACCACCTTCCGAGTCACCGTCTGGAACTCATGGTGACCCTAGAGAACACCCCTGCTACACCACAGCAATAACGCATGGCCGGGGATGAGGCCACACCCCATCCCCGGCCAACCGAAGGGCCGCCGCCCCACCGGCGGCCCTTCGCAGCTGGACACGCTCACCCGGCTTGGCAGTCCGCGCCAGAAGGTCTTCTCCGAGAAAATTCCGATGAAGCGCCTGGGCCGGGGCGCCGCCGAGCTCGCTGCTGGCCGACGACCTCACCGCACACGGCCTGGTCTGGGAGATGCTCGCCGGACCGCTCGCAAGAGCCTACGACCCGTCCGGCCGGGCCGGATGCCGTTCGCGTTCTTCGCCGCGATGGCCGAGACCGAACGCGAGGGCATCCGCGCGGCAACCATGGAGGGCCTGAAAGCCGCAGCGCGGAAGGGCAACATAGCGGCCGCCGCCCGACGATGACCGCCGACTTGCCCACATCGCGCTGCGTCGCAAGGCCGCCAGCGAGGGGATGGAGGACATCCGCAAGGACCTGATGATTCCACCAGGACGGCGCGGCCCAGCCCTTCAGTGGCGCCGGCAGCGGCGGTCGCGGTGGTGACGGACGAACGCCCTCGAAGACAGCCTGAGAGGCTGGGCACTCAGCAGCGGCTCGTCCAGCAGCGTGCGCAGCAGCCGAACCGAACACCCGGATGCGCCAGCCGACGCGGCAGAGTGATCCTGCCCGTGGTCAGCCCCTCCCACGTCAGCCGGCGACTACGTCGCCAATGGGCCGCGGCGGGAGCGGCTTCCTACGGCCAGCCCCGACAGGACGTTGGCGCCGTTTTCCCGGCGGCAGGCGTGGATAGCGCAGCTCGTCATGATCGGCAGCGTGGCGGTCAGCAGCGGCGGAAGATGGTGTTGCTCATGCCGAGTCGCCTGGCCAAGGCCAGGACGCTGAGCCGTGTCCCCGTATGTTCGGCGCTGACAACGAGTTCCTGGAGCAGCAGGCACCGGGGCCTGTGAGTCGAGCGGTGGTCAGTCGCGCCGGGGTGGACGGGTGGCGTGCGCCGCCGAGTTGCAGGCCGATTCGGCCGGGTCCCGCGCTCGCGTGGTCGACGATCAACGTTCACCGACGCGCGCGGTGTGCGGGTCTGAAGGACGTGGAAACCGGCGTCCGTCCGGTGGCCAGATCCTGCTGACATGCGAGGCCACTGGCGTTCCCCGCGCTTTCGCGACGGCCCGGCGCTGGCGACGGTCCTCGTGCACTGTGTTTTGGCTTCCGCAGCGCCGAATGACGGAGTCCCGTCTGAGCTTATGCTCAGACGGGACTCCGTCGTTCGGCTCTCGGCCGTCTGCAGGACGGCCCTGGGTCATTGCCCCTGGGGCTTCAGAAGGTCAGTTTCCAGGAGTCGAGTGTGCCTTGGTCCCGATGGAAGATGTCCCGGACAAGAAGCTTCCAGGGGCCGTTGGCTGGTTCGCCTGAAGCGTTGACGGTGTAGGTTTCGGTCAGGTTCGCCGCGCTGTCGCCGCCGTTGGCGGGGCGCAGGGCATAGCGCTTGCCGCTGGGAGCGATCAGGTCGATGTGGAGATCACCGCGGTAGGTGTGTTTCACCGACACCGCCGCTTTGAGAGTGGCGGGGGCGTTACCGCTTTGCCCGCTGACCTCGATCGTGCTGGTGACTCCGTTCTGGTCCAGATCGGGAACGGTCATGTCGGTGTCGTTGGTGAATTCCTTGCCACCGGGGGTTTCGGGGCCGAGTTCGGCGAGGATCGCGTCGGAGTACTTGGTGATTCTGGTGGAGATACCGGGCCCCTGGCATTGGGAGTCACCGGATGAGTGGACGCCGACGAGCCTGTAGGTGCCGATCGAGTTTCCGGCCACATAGGGCGAGCCGCTGTCGCCTCGACAACTGCCGACCTCGCCCTTGTGCGGGCCGTGGCAGAGCTGGTTTTGCGGGTTGAAGGTGAAGCCGACATCCTTACAGGTCTTCCCGTCGATAATGGGGAATTTGGCCTTTTGCAGATGCGACTGGTAGCCCGTGCCGCCATCGGTGTTGCCGTAGGTAAGCATGGTGGTGTCGGTGCCGGGTTTGTCGATGACGCCGTTGTCCTCGCTCAGGGCGACTTTCAGGGTCTGGGTGCCGAGGTTCTTGTCCAGTGTCAGGACGGCGACGTCGCTGCCGTCGAGTTTGCCCGGTGTGTAGCCGGGGTCGATCCACCGCTTGATCGGCTTGGCGGTGGTGCCCTGGGAGGTGTCCTTGAGGTCATCGCGGCCGAACACGATGGTTTTGGACTGCCAGGTGTCGGCGCTGTTGTCCACGCAGTGCGCGGCGGTGATGATCTTGTTGGGGCGGACCAGTGCGCCGCCGCAGTTCAGCTTCTGCGGATGGGAGCTGCCGGGGCGCAGAATCGCTACTGCCCAGGGGTACTCGGCGGTGGTGGTGTCGGTGCCGCCGCGGGCGTAGGGCTCGGCCGACGATGATGCGGCGCTGTCGGCGAAGCACATGGGCGAGGAGGGGCCCGACCAGCAGACGATCTTGCGTTGGGTCACGGCGCTCAGGCCGCCGCTGTCGGTGACGGTGAGCCTGCTGATGTAGTCGCCGGTCTTGTTCGGGTAGGAATGCTTGGCGACCCGGTCGCTGCCGGTGCCGCCGTCGCCGAAGTTCCACTGGTAGGACGCGATGGCGCCGTCGGGGTCCTTGGAACCGCTGGCGTCGAAGGTGCACTGGCCCGACCAGCACTGCGCGCTGAAGCTGGCGGTCGGCGCCTGGTTGGGGCCGCCTGGCTTGCCCGCGGTGACCTCCTGCTCGGTGGAGTTGCTCTTGCCCGCGCTGTCGGTGACGGTCAGTTTGACCTTGTAGGTGCCGGCCTTGGCGTAATTGTGCTTGTACTTCACGCCGTCCCCCGTGCCGCCGTCGCCGAAGTCCCAGCGGTAGGACGTCGCCCCGGTGGAGGCGGACCCGTCGAACGCACAGGACGGAGCCGTGGTGGCGCAACTGGCGGTGAACTTGGCCGCGGGACCGCCGGGCCCGGGGTCGCCCGGGCCGAACTGGACGTTCAGCAGCTTGTTCGGTGATCCGGCGCCGGGGTTCTGGACCACGTCCTGGGTCGCGGCGTTGACGATCGCGTCGTGGGCCTGCTTGGCGGTCGCGCCGGGGTTGGCGTGCAGCCACACCGCCACCGCGCCCGCGACGTGCGGAGCGGCCATCGAGGTGCCGGTCTTTTGGGTAATACCGGTATCGCTGCTGTGCGAGGCAGCGTCGATGTAGGTCCCGGGGGCGAACACATCGACGCACCCGCCGTAGTTGGACATCGAGTTACGGCGGTCGTTGCGCTCAGTGTTGCCGACCGTGATCACCTCGGGCAGCTTGGCGGGGCCGTAGCCGCACGCGTCGGCGTTGCTGTTGCCCGCGGCCGCCACGAACACCAGTCCCTGGCCGGTCAGGTTCCGGATCATGTCGGCAGCGAAGTCGGCGGTGTCGAAGGTCAGACTCATGTTCACCACCGCGGGCTTGACGCCGTTGCGTCCGAGCCACTCCAGCGCGTCCATGGCCCAGGAGTCCGGGGCGCTCGAACCGCAGCCAAAGGTCCGCAGGGCGACCACCTTGACCTTTTTGGCGACCCCGTAGACCTTGCCGCCTACGGTGCCCGCGACATGAGTGCCGTGCCCGTTGCAGTCGCTGCCATCACCTGGCTCGCTGTCGGTGAAGTCCCCGCCGACGCTGGCGCGGCCCTCGAACTCGGTGTGGGTTTTGCGGACGCCCCCGTCCATCACATAGGCGGTGGCCGAGGAAGCGGAGTTGGGTGGGTTGTACTTCTTGTCCAGCGGCAGGTTCTTCTGGTCGAGCCGGTCAAGGCCCCAGGTGGCGTCGTCCTGCGCCAGCCGCGCCGTGCCCTCCTGATACACAGCCGCCACCGCGGTGTGGCCGGCCAGCCGGCGTGCCTTGGTCTCGTCCAGCCCGCGCACCAAGAACCCGTTGCCGGCGGCGGTGTAGACGGACTTGAGCTGGCCGCCATGGGCTCGCGTGAGGTCAGAGGCGGTCTGACCCACTGAACGCGAGTCTTTGAGTTTGACCAGATAACTGCCCGGGATGGGTGCGCGGGCCGCGATCACCGTGCCTTCCGGTTCGGCTGCCGAGCCGATGCCGGGCAGCAGCGCCGCGACCACGACCGCGGCGAGTGCCGCGGCCGCCGATGAGGAGATACGTCTCCTCGCAACGTTCATGGGGGTCCTCCACTTCTGAAGCGCGGCAAGAATGCACGCGCAGGACGGAGACAACCCAAAGAATAGAAATCGCAGACCCAATCCGAACCCGGGAAAGCCCTCGTCTTACCAGCGCCGGGAACTTGCCCCCTCGTTACAGAACAGTCGCTGATGAATAAAATCGATTTCCAGGCGTGCCCGGCGGCGAACCCTGCTCGATCGGCTTCTCGGTGACCTACGTGGGCGCTGCGGGGGAACGGCCCGTCCACGATCTCAGCGAAAGCTTTACTCACTGCGGAACGGCCGCTTGTGATCTATCCCAGACCCCCAGTCGCCTCCTAACCCACCGAAAATTCGCTCGCTCCAGGAGTGCTAGGTGCTCGTGAGTGACGATCGGCCCGGTTGCGTACTGACCTGCGTGTTCATAGGCCTGTTGTTGCTGCGGGTAGTCGGTTCGGAATTGGCTTCGGGGCTTGGCCCCCTTCTTGTGGTGGGCTTGGTGTGCGTAGGCTTCGCCGGTGGCCAGGACCCGGCCGGCCTCCTGCTGTCCGGTGCGCCGACGGTTGGTCACGCCTCGAGGCCAGGGCGGGAGGGTTTGGGAGCACGGCGGGACGGGCCGGCTTCGTGCGCTAGTTCCGAAACCCACCGCAGATGGTGGCCAGTCCACGTGGCAGGCGCGGTTGGGCGTGGGCGGCCAGGATCAGCCAGGTCCAGCGGTCGGCGGTCGCCGAGGAGCACAGGCGAGGGCTGCTCCAGCCCAGCGTCTGCTCAGTAAGCGGAAGTGTGCTCCAAATCGAAGCGGCGAAGGAACGCGCTTCGAGAGCCGGTCGACATCGTGCTCGGTGGCGTCCGTCCCGGACCAACACGGCCAGATCGGCTCGGTGCGCCACCGGTGGGCAGGTGCTCGACGTGGAGGCGGATCACTGTCCCGGAGATGACCGGTAGCGGGCCAGGCAGGTGTCCCCAGGCCGAGTGACAAGTCAGCCGGGGATGCAGCCGGTTCCGGGCGGTGCCGTAAGGGTGCCGGACGTGGTGGTCTGGGGATGCGCGCGCCCCAGGTCGGGGTCGCCGAAGACGAACTCGCCGCCGTTCTGGGGCGGGCGTCCGCCCAGCGGGTTGGCCAGCAGGAACTCAGGGCACATCAGTCGCCCCACCTCTTCTTCTGTGAGCCGTCACGCGGTTCTCTCCGCGCGAGCGGAGGTGATCCGTGACAGGGGTCGAGCGTCGCTTCTGCTGCCTCGCAGAGAACACGAACCTGCGCATAGATCTCAGGGCACTGAGCTGCACCGGGTTTGGTGAAGTCCGGTCTACCTGGCGCCGGTTGGCGCTGGTGTGTTGATAGAACGGTAGTGGTTGGCCTCGTATTCGGTCGGTGGCACGTTGCCGATCGAGCTGTGGAGGCGGCGGTGGTTGTACCAGCCGATCCATTCGACGATGGCGCATTCGACCTGGTCGCGAGTGCGCCAGGTTTGGCGGTGGATCAACTCTGCCTTGAACGTGCCGTTCAACGCTTCGGCCATCGCGTTGTCATACGAATCGGCGACCGATCCGACCGAGGCCATCACGCCGAGGTCGGCCAGGTGGGTGGCGTAGCGGAAGCTGGTGTATTGACAGCCACGGTCTGAATGATGGATCAAGCTGCCGCGCTCTGGTCGCTGCCGACTCGGTGGACGGTCGCGGTCGCGCTGCCACATGGCCATCTCCAGCGCGTCCAAGGGCAGGTCGGTGCGTAGATGATCGGCCAGTTGCCAGCCGACGATGCGACGCGAGTAGGCGTCCAGCACGAACGCCATATACACCCACCCCTCCCAGGTTCGGACGTAGGTGATGTCGGCCAGCCACAGCTGATCTGGCCGGTTCGCGGTGAAGTGGCGGTTGACCAGGTCTGGTGGCCGCGGCGCCGAGGTGTCAACGACCGTGGTGCGCCTCTTGCTGCCGCGGCGCACGCCTTCCAGGTCGTGCTGGCGCATCAGCCGTTCCACCGTGCAGCGCGCCACCTGAACGCCTTGGCGTTGCAACTGCTTGTGAACGCGGCGGGCGCCATAGACGCCGTAGTTGGCCTCATACACGTCGGTGATCTGCTCAATCAGCACCGCGTCCCGCTGCGCTCGGGCAGAGGGCGGCCGGCGTTTGCGGCCGTAGTAGGTGCCCGGGCACAGGCCCAGGACCTGGCATACCGGCTCGACCCCGAAGCGGTCACGAAGGTGGTCGACCACCACGACTACTTCGTCCGGGGCTGGCCGAGCTCGGCGGCGAAAAGCGCACTGGCCGCTTTGAGGATCTCGTTGGCGCGCTTGAGCTCATTGTTCTCCTTGCGCAGCCGCTTGAGCTCGTCACGCTCAGCCGAGGTCAACTGCTCAGGCCGCTGACCCGTATCGGCCTGGGCCTGGCGCACCCAGGTCCGCAACGCCTCGCGGTGGATGCCCAGATCCGCAGCGATCTGCGCGATCGGCCTATCGGACTCCAAGGCCAGCCGAACAGCTCGATCCCGGAGCTCTTGGGGGTATTTGCGTGGTGCTGCCATCGCGATGATTCTCCTCCCCTGCCAGCCAAGATCACGCTGGCTTGAAGGACTTCACCAAACCCGGTGCAGCTCACACCTGGCAACGCAACGAACCGAACAGCGGGCGGCCGTTTGACATTCGGTACCGAACCGTGGGCCCGACGGATCACTGAGCGTGACGACATGCCCTACCCCCTTCTCCAAGATCCGGAGAGGAGTGGGAGATCATCTTGGCGTCCAAGGTCTCTGAACGGCGCTGAACGGACCTCGGGAGAGCCGTGTGAGCTGCACAGATACCTTACGCCGCAGGTCACGCGTGAGCGTGGATTACCTTGACACGGCAGAAGTCACTGGTTCAATCCCAGTATCGCCCACCAAAGTTCACGCAGGTCAAGCCCCTGCCCCACACCCGGGGCCGGGGCTTTCCGATCTCCATGGGAGAAATCCGGGAGATCATCGCCTCCCGAGCGCTACCGCGCGTCTCCCACGTCACTGCCTTCAGTCACGCTGAGTAATACTTGGCCGGAGATCTGCTGGCACGACCAGCAGCAGATGCCGCAACTCGTCGTCGCTCAGCTGCCTGACAGAGTCCTCCCAACGAGCTTGCAATGCTGCCAGGACTCGCTGCTTGGCTTCTTCGGTGACGTGTTCGTAGATGTTGGCCATGCCCGGGAGCTTGTGTCCCAGGCGCGCCGCCTGGGCGGCGTCGGGAAGGCTGTCGTCAGCCAGCCAGGTGCGATGCAAGTGCCGCCCCTCATGGAAGGTGAACCCCGCCAGGATCGGCGGAAGGGGGTGGTCGAGGTTGGTGGGATCGCCGTCCCAGGCCGGCCGCCAGAACCGCCGGGTGAAGTTGCTCCGCCGCAACTCACCGCCACGGGCACCGGTGAACACCCGCTTGGCCGGAATCTTCCGCGCGCGGACCGCCACATTCATGATCGTGGAGAACGTGGCGAACACTGACGCCACGGTCCACTCCGCCAGATCCTCATGCAACTCGTTGACCCATCCCTGGACCTCCGAGTGGTCATGGAAGATGGCGCCCAGCGGCCAGTCCTCCCCCTGCGGCAACAGATGACACCGCAGATGAGAGCGGTACTTCGCCTCGGTATTGATCGCGAACCGGTTCACCGACATCCAACGCTCAGCAAACTCACCAAACGACACATCCCCGGCATGCGGGTCGACCCAGTTGTGCTGGCGAACCAGCGCTTCTTGCTCTTCGCCCCAGCACTCGGCCGCCCCGGGCCCGAGCACATCTGCCCGCACACCGGACGGCCCCGCCTCGGCTACGACCGTGTCCGCGCCTCATGGAGCGCCACACCGGCCTGGACCCCCACCAGCTCCGCCACTGCGCCGCTACCCACCTCGGCGAGCAGAAGGTCCCGCTCCAGCTCATCATGGCCAAGACCCGGCACAAGAACCCCGCACGGCCATGCGCTACACCCGTCCCGGCAGCGAAGCCGTCGCCGAAATCACCGGCATCCTCGCCCCACCCCGCCGCACACACTGATCAGCACCGTCCCGCACTCGAGCGTTTCTGAGAGTCTCGCGCGAGCGATTCCTTTCCGGGCGGACGGTGGTCTGCATGGGTGAAGGGCACGTCCCGAGAACGGAAGGGGATCATCATGACCGATGAACGTCAGGTGCTCGCGGTGCTGGATGAGGTCTACGCCGCGTGGGCCGCCAACGACGCGGACGCGTTCGTGTCGCCGTACGCCGAGGCAGCCACGGCGATCCTGCCAGGGGCGTACCTGCCCGACCGCGAGGCGATCCGCGCCACCATGGCGACCGTCTTCGCCGGTGAACTCAAAGGGTCGAAGGGCGTCCATGAGGTACAGAACGTCCGGTTCGTCGGCACCGACGCCGCCCTGGTGTTCAGCAAGGGGGCCGTGGTGCCGTCCGGTGAGGCTGAGCCGGACCCCGCGAGCCAGACGCTGGAGACCTGGGTGCTGTCTCGGCGGGACGGCGCCTGGCGCATCGAGGCCTTTCACAACTGCGCGGCCTGAGCGGATAGCCCCGCCGGGCTCGGGACAAACGGCCGCTGGATCGTCTGCATGATGGACAAGCCAGGCTGAACTGGGCCCGCGAGTAGGAGCGGTACGGCGAACCGGGGTTAGTGTCACATCTGTTGACAGTGGTCCTGCTGCAGGTAGGTGGTGGCGAGCAGGACGTGCCGTAGTGCGCCCTCGCGGGAGTAGGTGGCGTCTTGCAGGGCCAGGCCGTGGCGGAGGTGGCCGCGGGCGCGGCTGTGGTCGCCGAGCCGGAGGTAGCGGTACCCGGCCTGGGCATGTGCTTGGGCTTCGTCCGTCCGGTAGCACAGTCCGGCGGCCCCGAGGACGATGCGGTGTCGCCGTGGTGGCGAAGGCCGCGTCGGTGGCCCGTCGGACCTGTGTTGTCGACTGATCGTTGGTGTGGGCCTCGGCCGCCCGGAGTTCAAGGATCGCGGTGACGGCAGGGGTGGCGCCCAGGTGCCCGGCGCGGGCGGTCCTTCATTGTCGGGGGCCAGTGGCGGGAACGAACTCATCAAGTGAACTGAACGTTCAGTTCAGGTGTGGAGGGTGTCCATGAGTATCTGGTTCATCACGGGTGCCTCGCGTGGGTTCGGTCTGGAGATCGCACGCAAGGCTCTGGCCGAGGGGGATGCGGTGATCGCCACCGCACGCAACGCCGAACAGGTCAAGGCCGAACTCACCGACGCCGGTGATCGGTTGCTGGCCGTGAACCTGGATGTCACAGACCAGGCCGCCGTCCAACAGGCCGTGGCCGCCGGGGTGGAGGCGTTCGGCCGTATCGACGTGCTGGTCAACAATGCTGGCCGGGGGCTGCTGGGAGCGGTGGAGGAGGCATCCGACGCCGAGGTCCGAGCCATCTACGACGTCAACGTGTTCGGCCTGCTGGCGGTGACCCGGGCCGTACTGCCGGTGATGCGCCGCCAGCGGTCCGGGCGGGTCTTGAACATCACCTCGGTGGGCGGGTTCACCTCCGGCCAGGGGTGGGGCGTCTACGGTTCAACCAAGTTCGCGGTGGAGGGCATGAGCGAGGCGATGCGCGTCGAGCTCGCCCCGCTGGGCATCGAAGTGATCATCATCGAGCCCGGCGTCTTCCGCACCGACTTCCTCGACGACTCCTCACTGCGCACGACCGAGCAGGTGATCGAGGACTACGCGCAGACCGCCGGTCAGACCCGGGTCTGGCGGACCAAGAACAACCACGCCCAGGCCGGTGATCCGGCGAAGGCGGCCGCCGCGATCGTCTCCATCGCCGGGGCCGGCGATCCGCCGCTCCGGCTTCAGCTGGGTGCCGACTGCGTCGCCCGCGTCGAGGCCAAACTCCACCAGGTCAAGACCGAGCTCGGGCAGTGGCGCGAGGTCGCCGTGGCGACGGCCTACGACGATGCCGGCTGACAAGGCTCTCACCCTCCGCAGCCGTCGGGTGCGCGAGGCGGTGCTGCGCGCCGCTACCCAGCTGCTGGCCGAGGGCGGGCTGCCGGCGGCGACGGTCGATGCCGTCAGCGCCCGCTCCGGCGTGAGCAAGGCGACCATCTACAAGCACTGGTCCACCTCGTTGGCCAGCGGGCTGTGGAGCCTTGGCTCAAGGGACACGGCGCCCAAAACACAACCACTGGCCCCCGGGCACCGGTGACCCGGCGGCGTGCGGACGACCGCTTCCACGCCTGTTATGAAGACACGGGGCGGCTCGTGAACGAGGAGACCGGCGCGGTGGGTGCCATCGTCCGCTACGACGTGTGGGCGACACTGAGCGCGAAGAACCATACCTGGCTGATGCAGGTGGGCGTGACCGCGACCGACATGGCGCCTGACCTGTTCCAGGCGGCACCGCATTTCGTGGCCTCCCTGGTGTGCCCGCAAAACCAGTGCGAGAAGCCCGACCCGCAGAAGAAGAGAATCTTCCCCAATACCTACACCTACTACGAACTGCCGACCTCGATCCCCGGCGACGGCAATATCCGGTACACCAACCCGACGGTCATCTTGACTCTCAACACCGATCACGGGTGGCCGGGCGACGACGTTGCCAATCCGTTGAACGACCCGTTCAACGTCCGCTGCGACAAGGAGACCTACATCGGCGGTCACGGTTGTGTGTTCTACATGGGTAACGCGGCCGCCGGGACCTTCTCCATGGACTATACGAACCCTGATCCGAAATATGGGGAGTATCGAGAGGTGGTCAAGCACAACTTGTACGCCATCGAGGTACGCGACAACCTCAAGCACTACGGCCACGTGAACTACGGCAACCCGCTGCACCGGATCGATCCGTACAAAATCGAGGATAACCGCAGGAAAGTGTGCACCCCGGCCTTCCAGCAGAAGGCGTCTTCGCTCGGCCTGTCATGCGACGAGTACCCCTACGCCTCCAGTGAGGAAGGGGGCACCACGAGCCTGCGTCGTTCGTGTGCGTTCCTGCCCGGACCGCAGAACTCCGCACATGGCAATGCTCTGGAGAACGCCCTCTACAAGCCGAACCGGATCCTGCCGTCCTACGACGAGGGCGGAAAGTACGTCCCTGGCGATCCGTACTGGATATGGGTGCTCAACGATCCGCCCAAGGACAAGATCCCCACGGTGAAACAATGCGACCAGTACTAGCCCGCTAAACATACCGACGCCAGGGTGCCCGCTCCTGTGGAGCGGGTACCCAGGCCGCGCTCCGCGCACCCAACTCACTGAGGATCACCATGCCTCCCGAACTTTCGCGTGTAACGCTCACCAGCGCGCACGCCAACACAATCACCCAGCACATGCATTCCGCGATCGCCGTCGAACCCCAGCGGGGCGACCCACGCGGCATCGCGGCTGACGGTCTGGCCATCCAGGAAGCCATCGGCTGGCACGACGAGGCCCTGTCACAGATCCACGTAGCACTGACCGACCGGCAATGGGACGTTGCACTTGCCGAAATGGACCGGACCGCGCTCGCCCTCTTGAGCACCGGTGAACCCGAAGAAGCCGACGCATGCCTGCAAACGCGTGACGCCATCCTTGATCAGATACAACTTCCGGCGCACGACCCCGGGCCACCGCAGCACACGAGGCTGCGGTTCGGCCTCGGCGGCGCCACGGGCTATGTACTGCGTCAACCCGCATGGCGTGGGAAACACGTCGCCGTCGACACCATGCCTGCCCACGACAACCCCCGCGCGACACGGCTCGGTGGCACCTTCGACGGGGCGGCCCTCCTCATCACGACGCAGGCACGAGAAGTTGATCTCGACCTTCACGTCCTGCCGACGGCGCCCGAGGCGCCCACCGGGGGAACAGTCGCCGAAACCAGCCAGCAGTGGACCAGCTACCCGCACCCGGAGCTCGTGTGCGTGGTACCCGGGGGTCAGCACGAACATGTGGCGACGCTGACCACCCACATCTGGCCACATGTCATTTACCGGGTACGGCTCGCCGTCACCACGACCGCCTCGATGGAGAACCATCTCGTGCAGATCTGGCCCGGACACGTCACGACGGCGGGATAGATCTGGCCGAGCTGCGACGCACATCCTTCCTAAGTCACCAGTCACGAACCGTCGGGCAAGCTGCTGCAACACCTGGTAGCGCTGGTCTCCCATTGGGATTCCTTTGGCAAGGTGTTCCAGGATCGGTGGGATCTCTGGCTCGGCGGAGAACTCCCCCACGTCGACCAGCACCTCCACCAGGTCACGCGTGAAGGACTGGAAGGCGGTAGAGGACGCGAGCCACAACGCCGCGTACAGAGGGTCCAGTTCCTCATCCAGCGCGCAGATGTCGATACCTTGTCGCTGGTCTGGAGCCAGACCCCTCGAACGAGACCAGCAGGTGCGTCGTACGCTGCGCTCCAGGGCAACACCTCGATCTCGGCGGCCTCGCCACCGAGCCGTTCAGCGATGGTTCCCATCGTGAACGGCCCACCGATCGGCTCGATGACCGTCCAGCACGCCGCCGCGGACAACCCGTGTTCGTCCAGCACCCTGCTGTAGTACGCAATCGCGTCGTCGCTCATGCCCTGATCGTGGGTGGAGTGTCGGACAACCCACCGTGGTGCGGCGTCTTGTGTGGCTTGGGCTTGGGGTCGGTACAGAGCGTTTGACGAAGGATCTAGCTACTGTGGGTGGTTGTTCCGCTTCGTAGCGTTACGGTCGGGGTATTCGGCCAGAAACGAGCGAAAGGAACCGGGATGTGGGAGGACGGGCTGCGGCCGGAGCTGGAGAGGATCCTCGTCGAGAACCTGGGAGTCGAGGTCGGCAAGGAGGGCTGGGGTACTTCCTTAGCGGATCTGGGGGTTGACTCCGTGGCCGCGCTGGAGCTGGAGGCCATCGTCGGTCAACGGTATGGCGTGGCGCTGCCGGCACCGGTGGTCGAGCTCAGTTCTGAGCGGGTGCTCGAGCTGATCTCTTCGGTGTCGGCTGGGAAGACGGACAACACGGTCTCCATCGACGCGCCGTTCGATGTGGTGTGGCGGCTCACCAACGATGTGCGGGGGTGGCCCGATCTGTTCACCGAGTACGCCGCCGTCGAGGTTCTCGGGGAGCGGGACGACACGGTCCGCTTCCGGCTGACCACCGTGCCCGACGAGGACGGGTCGGTGTGGAGCTGGGTGAGCGAGCGCAGGAGCGACCTGGCGTCGCGCAGGGCCACGGCCTATCGCGTCGAGCCGGGGCCGTTCACCTTCATGCAGATCAGGTGGGACTACGCCGAACGGGGGCCGGGGACGGAGCTGCGCTGGCGTCAGGCGTTCGACGTGCGGCCCGAGGCGCCGTTCGATCTGGGGAGCGCGGTCGAGCGCATCGATCGGACGTCGCGGCAGCAGATGGCGGTCATCAAGGACAAGGTGGAGGCCGCGGCCGCGGTCCGATCGTAGGGGGCATGATGCAGCGAGCACTTCTCGTGATGAGGATGGAGCCGGCCGACGCGGGGCATGTGGCCCGCGCCTTCGCCGAGCATGACAAGGGGCCGCAGCCCGGCGAGGTCGGAGTCGTCGCCCGGACGCTCTTTCACTACAACGGTCTCTACTTCCATCTCGTCGAGGCGCCGGACGATCTGGAGGGCGACCTGGCGACCCGGATCCAGGAGAAGCACAAGGACCCGGCGTTCACCATCGTCGACGAGGTCAACCGGTACGTCTCGCCGTACGTGGAGGGGCGGCGCGGGGTGCACAACGCCCGGGCGCAGGAGTTCTACCACTGGAAGGCGGGACGCGAATGAGCCCGCCGGTGGTCTCGCCCGCCGGGGTGGCGGCCAGCAGGAGGATGGGCGGCGAGGTCCGCGCCCTGCTCACCCCGGCCACGGTGCGGGCGACCGCGGGCTTCCTGGGCACCCTGACGCTGGCGCCCGGCGAGTTCATGGCCGCGCACCGGCATCCGTACTCGGAGGAGTTCTTATACGTCGCGGCGGGCGACATCGTGGTGCGGATCGACGGTGAGGCGGTGCGGGCCCGGCGCGGCGAGGCCGTCTTCGTGGCTCGTGACGCCGAGCATCGCATCGAGAACGTGGGGGACGCCGAGGCGCTGGTGGTCTTCGGCATCGGCCCGCTGGCACCGAGCCCGGAGCTCGGGCATGTGGACGCCGAACCGGTGCCGTTTCCCGACCAGGCGCCTCCGGCCGTGGGTGGTCGGCGATGAGGCGAGCGGCGATCACGGGTATCGGGGTGTGCGCTCCCGGCGGGCGCGGGCGGGAGGGGTTCTGGGACTTCGTCCTGTCCGGACGCACCGCGACGCGGCCGATCACGCTGTTCGACGCCTCGGGCTTCCGGTCCCGGATCGCGGCCGAGATCGACTGGGACCCCGCCGCGGCGGGCCTGGCGCCCGCGGAGGCGCGCGAGCTCGATCGGATGGTCCAGTTCGCGGTGTTCGCACTGAGCGAGGCGCTGAAGGACAGCGGGCTGCCCGATGCCGGTGTGCCCGCCGAGCGGGTCGCCGTGAGCGTGGGCACGGCGGTCGGCGCCACGATCGGGCTCGACAACCAGTACGCCGCCGCCAGTGACCGCGGCCGGCACTGGCTGGTCGATCCCGGACGCGCGGTCCCGTGGCTCTACGACTATGTCGTCCCCACGCCGCTGGCCCGCGAGGTCGCGTGGCGGACGGGGGCCGAGGGCCCCGTCATCGTGGTCTCGACCGGCTGCACGTCGGGCGTGGAGGCCGTCGGCCACGCGCTCGAGCTGGTCAGGGAGGGCTCGGCGGACGTGGTCGTCACCGGCGCCTCCGACGCGCCCATCTCGCCGATCACCTCCGCCTGCTTCGACGCCATCCGGGCCACCTCGCCCAACAACGAGGACCCCGCGCGCGCCTGCCGCCCCTTCGACGCGGATCGTGACGGCTTCGTGCTGGGGGAAGGGGCGGCGATTCTCGTCCTGGAGGAGTTCGAGCACGCCAAGCGGCGCGGCGCGCACGTCTATGCCGAGCTGGCCGGGTTCGCGACCCGGTGCAACGCCTTCCATATGACCGGGCTGCACAAGGAAGGGCGCGAGCTGGGCGAGGCGATCACCAGTGCGATGCGCGAGGCGGAGCTCGGAGCGTCCGGCCTGGGGTACGTCAGCGCCCACGGCTCGGGAACCCAGCAGAATGACGCGCACGAGACCGCGGCGCTCAAGCGGGGTCTGGGCCGCGGGGCCTATGAGGTTCCGGTGAGCTCGATCAAGGCCGCGATCGGGCACGCGCTCGGCTCGGTCGGGTCGATCGAGCTGGCCGCCTGCGCGCTGGCCATCGAGCACGGCGCGCTGCCGCCGACGGCGAACCTGGACCGTCGCGATCCCCGGTGCGATCTCGACTATGTGCCGAACCAGGCCCGCGACAGGCGCGTGCCGGCGGCGCTGTGCGTCGGGAGCGGCTTCGGCGGTTTCCAGAGCGCGGCCGTGCTGACCGATCCCGAGGGCAGGGCACGTTGAGCACGCACTGCCTGATCACCGGCCTGGACGTCGTCGCGCCGAACGGCCTGGGCGCGCCGGCCTACTGGGAGGCGACGGTGGCGGGCGAAAGCGGGCTAAGGCCGTTCACCCGTTTCGACGCCGCGCGCTACCCGGTGAAGGTCGGCGGCGAAGTGACCGGCTTCCGTCCCGAAGATCGGGTACCCGCCCGGCTGCTGCCGCAGTCGGACCCCGTCACCTGGTTCGCGCTGGCGGCCACGCAGGGCGCGCTGGACGACGCGGGCATGGACGTGGGGACGTTCGACCCTTACGACGTCGGCGTGGTCACCTCGCTGGCCTTCGGCGGGTTCGAGTTCGGTCAGCGCGAGCTGCAGAAGTCGTGGAGCCAGGGGCCCCAGGCGGTCAGCGCCTACCAGTCCTTCGCCTGGTTCTACGCCGTCAACACGGGCCAGATCTCGATCCGGCACGGGCTGCGCGGCCACGGCAGCGTGCTGGTGAGCGAGCAGGCCGGTGGGCTGGACGCCCTCGGTCACGCCCGGCGCCTGCTGCGCAACGAGACCCTGCGCGTGGCGGTCGCCGGGGCCATGGAGGCGCCGCTGTGCCCGTGGGGCCTGGCCGGGCAGATCGCGTCCGGGCTGCTCAGCACCGAGAGCGACCCCGCCAGGGCCTACCTCCCGTTCGACCGCGCGGCCGGCGGCCACGTCCCGGGCGAAGGCGGAGCGATGTTCGTCCTTGAGCGCGCCGACGCGGCCTTCGAGCGTGCGTACGGCGCGATCACCGGGTATGCGGCGTCCTTCGACCCACCGCCCGGCTCGTCGCGTCCGGGCGCGTTGAGCCGGGCGATCTCGGGCGCGCTGGACGACGCCGGCCTCGCGCCGGAGCGGATCGGCGTGGTCCTCGCCGACGCGGGCGGCCGCCCCGATCTGGACGCCGCCGAAGCCGGGGCCATCGCCGAGGTGTTCGGGCATCGGGGCGTCCCGGTCGCCGCGCCCAAAGCCCTGACCGGACGCCTGTACGCCGGAGGCGCGGCGCTGGACGTCGCCTGCGCTCTGTTGATCATGCGTCACGGCGTCATCCCCGCCGTGCCCTACGAGCCTGATCTGCCATCGGCGTACAACCTCGATCTGGTCACCGGACACCCGAGACCGGCCCACGTCGAACACGCGCTCGTGATCGCACGCGGCCACGGCGGGTTCAACGCGGCGTTGATCGTGAGCACCGTGAAAGGAGGGCAGCGGTGAAGACGGTGCGGACACCCGTGCTGATCGTGGGCGGCGGGCTGTGCGGGCTCGCATCGGCTCTGTTCCTCGGCCGCCAGGGCGTGCGCTGCCTGCTGGTCGAGCGCAACGCGGGCACCAGCGAGGTGCCCCGCGCCTCCGGAATCACCTCCCGCACGATGGAACTCTTCCTGAACGTCGGCCTGGAGCCACAGATCCGCGCGAGGGGACTGCGGATCGTGGCCGGGGAACGCTGGCGGGAGACGGGCTGGAGCCAGGGAATGCTGCCGCAACGCGTGCTGGGCGCGCGGCGGCTGTCGCAGGTCGGCGACGGCACGGCGCGGGTCCTGGAGCAGAACGGCGACCTGGCGGCGACGGGGCCGGCCGACCCGGCGTGGTGCGGCCAGCACCAGCTGGAACCGTTGATGGTGGAATCGGCCCGTCGCTCCGGCGCCGGGCTGCGCTTCGGGGCCGAGGTTCTGGACTTCCGGCAGCACCCGGACGAGGTGCGCGCCATCGTGAAACAGGGCGACGGCGAGCGTCTCGAGGTGCGGGCACGGTACATGATCGCCGCTGACGGCGCGGCCGGGACGATCCGCGACACGCTGGGCATCGGCTGGAGCGGTCACGGCCGGCTCGGCTCCGTGCTCGCCATGGAGTTCGAGGCCGATGTCGACCCGTTGATCGGCGATCACAGGTTCCTGATCTGCTACCTGTCGGGCGGGACTCCGGGCCTGCTGTTCCGGCTCGATGCCTCCCGGTGGGTGTTCCACCTGTTCGTCGACCCCGCCCGCCATTCCGGCATCGGCCCCTCCCCCGACGAGTGCGAGGAAGTGCTGCGGTCGGCACTGGGAGAGCCGCGTCTGCCGGTCAGGGTCCAGAGCGCGACCCGGTGGCGCCTGGCCCACCAGGTGGCGGACCGTTACCGCCGCGGGCGGGTCTTCCTCGTCGGTGACGCCTGTCATGTGCAGCCTCCGACGGGCGGGCTGGGAGCCAACGTCGGCGTGCAGGACGCCCATAATCTGGCCTGGAAGCTCGCCGGTGTGCTGGACGGCTGGGCGGGCGAGGAACTGCTGGACACCTACGAGTCCGAACGCCGTCCCGTGGCGATGGCCACCGCCGACCAGGCTCTGCTGCGGCAGCAGGTACGGCGGCGAGGCGAACGCGGGCACCCGGACCTGCGCGACTTCGCGATCGTCGGTACCGGCTACCGCTACCCTTCGCCGGACGCGAACGGGGATCGTCCCGGCGAGGTGCTGGAGCGCGGGCTCCGGCTCGACGGCAGGCCGGGAACGCGCGTCCCGCACGTGTGGCTGAAGCGCGACGGCGCCAAGGTCTCCACTGTCGAGCTGGCCTCCGATGCCTTCGTGCTGATCGCCGGCCCCGAAGGGAAACCCTGGGTCCCACGGGCCCGCGCGGCGGCGTCCCGCCTCGGGGTGCCGCTGCACGCGTTCCAGCTGGGCGATGACCTGACGGACCCCGAAGAACGCGCCCTGCCCGCCCTGGGGTTGAGCCCGAGCGGGGCCATGCTGATCCGGCCGGACGGCTTCGTCACCTGGCGCTCCCCGTCGGCGGTTCCCCACCCTGAGCCGACCGTGCACGAGGCGCTCTCGGCCGCGATCGGCGGCGGCTCAGGGGTCCGTTAGCAGGCCCGACTCGTGGGCGAGGATGGCGGCCTGGACGCGGTTGGCGCAGTCGAGTTTGGTGAGGATGCGGCTGATGTGGGCCTTGGCGGTGCCTGTGGCCATGTAGAGGCGCTGGGCGATGTCGGCGTTCGACAAGCCGGCGGAGACCAGGCGGAGCACGTCGCGTTCGGTGTCGGTGAGCTGCCTGATCCGGTTCTTCGCCGCCTCGGCGCCGCCGTCGTCGGCCAGGAGGTGGCGTTCGATCAGGCGGCGGGTGATCTGGGGCGACAGGATCGACTCGCCGGTGGCGGCGACGCGGACGGCTCGGATGAGCTCGGTGGGCCCGGTGTCCTTGAGCAGGAAGCCGATGGCGCCGGCTCGGAGCGCCTCGGCGACGTTGTGGTCGTCGCCGAAGGCGGTGAGCATCGCGATGTTGGTCCGCGGGGAAAGGCGGGCGATCTCCGCGACGGCGGTGAGGCCGTCGCCGCCGGGCATGTGGACGTCCAGCAGGGCGACGTCGATCTCGTGCTCGTGGCAGGCGCGGACGGCGGACGGGCCGTCCGGTGCCTCGGCCACGACCTCGATGTCGTCGGCGTGATCCAGGATGAGGCGGATACCGGCGCGCATGAGCTTCTCGTCGTCGGCGATGAGGGTCCGGATCACCGGATCATTCTAGAACCCACGCGATGATCAGAATCGCCGTTCCGGCGGCGACCGGGACGGTCGCCAGCAGCCCCAGGCACCCCGCG
This sequence comes from Spirillospora sp. CA-294931, assembly GCF_050946795.1. GTDB lineage: Bacteria > Actinomycetota > Actinomycetes > Streptosporangiales > Streptosporangiaceae > Spirillospora. Next base: position 3,901,949 of record NZ_CP192006.1, on the reverse strand, counting down.
CCCAGGACTCGGGGCAGCGTGAGCACCTCGGCGTCGAGCGGCGCGGGACGCTCGGGCTCGTCCCGGAGCGTCCCGAGGTCGGCGGGCGCGGACGCGGGCACGGGCGGGTGGGGAGGGAGGACGGCCATGACGTGGAATCCGCCTTCGGGTGTGGGTCCGGCGGTGAAGGCGCCGCGGAGCAGAGCGACCCGTTCCTCCAGGCCGACGAGTCCCTGGCGGGTGCCGGGGAGACGAGGGGCCGCGCCCCGCACCGGGCCGTTGGTCACGCAGACGCGGACGCGGTCGGCCCCGCCGGTCACCTCGACCCTGGTGCGGGCGGCCGGGGCGTGCTTGTGCACGTTGGTCAGGCCTTCCCGCACGACGCGGTGCACGGCGTGACGCGTCCGCGAATCCGCCGAGTCGAGGTCCGCACCCGACCACGCCAGGTCGACGTCGATTCCGGCGCGGCGGGAACCGTCCACGAGATCGGCCACATCGGCCCGGGTCCCGGTGCGCTCGCCGACGGCACCGGGTGCGGTGTCCATGGTGTCGCGGAGAACCTCCAGGATCTCGCGCAGTTCGGTCATCGCGGTCGCGGCCGTGGTGCGCAGAAGCTCGGCCTGGCCGCTCAGTTCCGGGGCCTTGTCGGCGGTGGTGAGTTCCAGCGCTCCGGCGTGCATGGAGATCAGGCTGAGCCGGTGGCCGAGCAGGTCGTGCATCTCGGCGGCGATGCGTGCGCGTTCCTTCATGCGCGCCTTCTCCCCGGTGAGCACTTGCGCCCGCTCCAGGTAGTCGTTGCGTTCGCGCAGGACCCGGACCAGCGGCCGGCGGCGTCCCAGCAGGCCGCCGGTCAGCGCCGGAAGCAGCAGGAGCAGCACGACGCTCACCGCGTAGCCGGCGAACAGCTCGCCGAATCCGTGCGGCTCGTTGATCTCGGCCGCCAACTGGAGGAGCGCGTCGGCGGCCGCGGTCAGGAGCACCGTCGTCCACAGGCGCCTGGCGGGACGGATACGCCGCGCCGCCGAAAACGTGACGGCGGGCAGGAACACCAGTGCCCCGATGTTGCCGCCGGCGAACACCGGTGCCGTGGCCAGCATCGTCGCGGCGGGCCACCGCCTGCGGGCGGGGACGAGCAGGGCCGCCCAGCACGCGCTCGCCACGATGGCGGCCACGCGCCCGGGCGACGGCGGCGAAAGCCAGAGCTGGACGAATCCAATGGCGAGCACCACGAGGAAGAACGCCAGCTCGCGGGCCACCACGCCGCGCGGGGCGGAGCGCAGGGCGTCCCGCGCCTCCCGCACTTCGCGGACGAGGGCCGGGCGAATCCTTTCGGCCGACGGGAGAATCTGCGGCCACCTCACCTTCGGCTCATTGACCCGATCATTGTCACAACGCGATGCCGGAGATCGCCGATCCGCTCGCACATGATGGCCGATCGGCCAAGAGTTCGGGCCGTCCGGCACCCGCCTCGGCACGGGTCGCGATCCTAGGCTGCGTCTCAGTGATCAGACGAAGGGACGACACCATGTCCCGTCCATGGAAGGAAGGGATCGGCATGCGGCCGGTACCGATCGCCGGAGTCTCCCGCGAGGTGGTGGAGGCGCTGGTCGGCGCGTTCAGGCGGGCCATCCGGCTCGACCGTCCCACCGTGGGAACCGAGCACCTGCTCTTCGCGCTTCTCAAGGGCGGTTCCGCGGCGAGCGAGGTGCTGGCTCCCGGCGTGCGCGTCAGCGGTTCGCTGATGGGGGTCATCGCGGCCAAGGACGAAGTGCGATGGCTCAGCGAGGAGCGGGCCGACGACACGGCGTCCGCAGGCGACCCCGCGGTCGTGGCGCTGCTGCGCGAGGCGGAGTGGCTGGCGCGGCAGAAGCAGCGCCCGGACGGTGAGCAGCCCTCGCCGCTCCTGCCGACCGGCGCCCTGGCCGCCGCGATCCGGCAGGCGTTCCCGCACGCTCACGAACGCGGCGTCTCCCGGACGAACGCCACCCACCTGCTCATGGGACTCCTGCACGATCCGGGCAACCGAGCGTGTGAGGCACTGCTCGAACAGCGCCTGGACCGGGACGAACTCGTCGCCAGGCTCGCCGAGCACCCGAGCGCGCACCAGGACGGCACACCCCACTCGGACGCCATCGAGGGCCTGCGCAATCTGGGCATGCTCGACCAGGAACGCGGGAAGCTCTGGGGCGGCCTCGCCAGGGCTCTCTCCAGTGGCGGCTTCGGCTCGCCGATCGTCCTCACGGTGCGCCAGGAGGCCAGGCGCGGGGCGGTCCGGCTCGGGCATTCGACCGTGACCACCGTCCACCTGCTGCTCGCCGTCCTCGCGCTGGACGACCAGCTCACCAGCGCCGGCCTCCGGCTCCGCGACGGGCTGGAGCGGAACAACACCGGCGCCGAGTCGCTGCGCGCCCGAGGGGTCACGCTGCCCACCGCCCTCGACGCCGCCACCGAACTGATCCCGGCGGACCAGACCGAGCCGGGCTCCCCCGTCCCGCTCAAGCTGAGCGATGGCGCCGAGCAGGCATTGACGCGCGCACGCCTGAGCGCGAACGCGCGCAAGGACCCGTCCACCGGGACCACCCACCTGCTGGGCGCGCTGCTTGCCGATCCCGGCGACCCGTGCGACACGCTGCTCACCACCCTGGGTGTCGACACCGGCGAACTCCGCCGGACGCTCGCACACCAGGCGCCCTGACCGCCCTGGAACCGCACGCCCTGGGGACCGGCTGTCGCGCCCGGGCTTCCTGGGCCGCCGAGAACGTCTGACCTGGACGCTAGGGTGCGTCTTCATGAACACATTCCAGGCCGGTCCCGACGAGACGAGCCGGGCGTGAGCCGCTACCGGGGGCCCGCCACCCTGATCGCCAGTGACGGAGCCGAGGTCGAGGTCTACGTCGACCTGCGGTCGAAGCAGCGGGAGTGGTCCGGGACCGCGACCATCGACGACTTCGATGCCGCCGGCGATCACGACCGGACGCTGAGGCTTCCCGACGGCCGGGAGGCCCAGGTCACCCTCGGCGGTTCGGCGACCTGGTCCGACGTCATCACGCTGGTCGGAAACGGCCCCCCGCCCTTTTCCTGACCCGACCCTCGGGCCGACCAGGCGAGCGGGTCAGCGAGTGCGGTTTCGTTTGGCGTAGTTCTGGCGGTGCAGTTCGTGGATTCGCTCCTCCAGTTCCGGTGCCGGGCCCTCCACCGTGATCCCCGGGGCGATGTCCTGGATCGCGATCGGACGGACGGGAGCGGGCGAGGCGCCCATCTCGTCCAGCCAGCCGACCAGCTGCGCCGACGAAGCCACGTAGACCACGCGGCCCACGCCGCACCAGCCCTGGGCCGCCGAGCACATCGGGCAATGCTCGCCCGAGGTGTACAGGGTCGCCCCCGCACGCTCGTCCACCGACAGATTGAGCCCGGCCCAGCGGGACAGCTCGAACTCCGGATGCGCGGTCGGGTCGCCCAAGGTGGTCTCCCGATTGCGCCCCTCGGCCAGAAATTCGCCGTCGGCGGAGGCCAGCACCGACCCGAACGGGTCGTCACCATCGGCCAGCGCCTCACCGGCCAACTCCACACAACGCCGGAGATAGTTCAAGTCCTTATCGGTGATCATGGAGCTCAGCGTACGGGGCGGCTCTCGAATGGCCTAGGCGCTGCGCAGGGTGGACGCCTGTCGCGGTGTGGGGCGGGGCTCCCGGCGAGTGCGGAGCCCGGGCTTGGGGTCTACGCTTGACGGGTCTTCTCACCGGAGGGCTCGCGGAGTCCTCGTGGGCTTCGGCCTCGCTAGCTGGTTCCCGCCGCGCCGCGGCAGGGAGGTGAGAGTCGTCATCGACTCTCTGCGAGGCCTGCGTGATTCCCGATTCTTCGCGTCCGCCGTCCATCGTCCGCGCCCAGCGGCCTGCCGATCCCCATGTGCTGGTGATCGGCGCAGGGCTGGGTGGTCTTTGCCTGGCGCAGGGCCTGCGCCGCGCGGGGATCGGCGTCGCCGTCTATGAGCGGGACGCCTCCCCGGCAGTGCGCGCTCAGGGACACCGTCTGCACATCAACGCGGCAGGCCGGAGGGCATTGGCCGCCAACCTGCCGCCCGACCTGTTCGCGCTCATCGGGTCCATGGCCGGGCGTCCGCCCGCACGGGTCAGCGGCTTCGACGACCAGTTGCGTCCGACCGGGGTGTTCGACCTGGACGAGGATCTGGCCCCTGACCAGGACCTCGACCGCATCATGCCGGCCCACGTCGTCATCGACCGGCGCGCGCTGCACCGGGTACTGCTGGAGGGCCTGGACGGCGTCGTGGAGTTCGGCCGGCATTGCGTGGGCTACGAGGTCGACCGCGCCGTGGTCACGGCCCGTTTCGCCGACGGCCGCACCGCGCGGGGCACGTTGCTGGTGGCCGCTGACGGCATCGGCTCGCGGATCCGCGCGCAGCGCCTCCCGCACGCCCGGGTGGTCGACTCCGGTGCCCGGTTGATCTACGGGCGGGTTCCGCTGACACCGCGACTGCGCGCGGAGCTGCCGCGCGCGATGTTCAGCGTCTTCAACTCCGTCGTCGGGCCCGGCCAGCGATTCCTCGGCATCGCTCCGGTCGAGTATCGGGAACGGCCGAGCGCGGCCGCGGCCCGGCTGGCCCCCCAGGTGGATCTGGGATCAGCACACGACAGTCTCGCGGTCATGTTCGGGCGGCGGCGTGAGCTGCTGGGCCTGGGCGATGAGGAATTGCGCACGGCACCCGGTGAGCGGCTGCGCGACGTCGTCCGCGGGCAGATCGCCGCATGGCATCCCCTGCTGCGGCGCATCGTCGCCGAATGGGACGCCTCGACGCTCTATCCGGTCACGGTGCGCAGTAGCGTCCCCGTACCTCCGTGGGCGAGCTCCAACGTCACCCTGCTCGGCGATGCCGTCCACGCGATGAGCCCGGCGGCCGGCGCCGGAGCGAACATGGCGCTCCGCGACGCGGCCGCGCTCGCCGCCTCGCTGGCCCAGGCCGCACCCGGCGCCCCGCTCGCCGACGTCGTGCGGGACTACGAGAAGCACATGCTCAAGGAGGGCTTTGACGCGGTGCGGCGTTCCTCTGCCAACGGGGTTCGGACGCTCGGCGAGGATCCGCTCCCCACCTGACCAGGTACGGCGCTTCCAGGGTTCTACTCCAGGACGATCATGTCGTAGCGTGCCGCGATGCGTCCGGTCTCGGCGGGGCCGACGGCTCCCGTCCGGCTGGCCGCCGCCACGTCGCGCAGGACGCGGTCCCAGCCGCCGGGGGCGTTGATGTTGAGCACTCTGACCGGCTGATCGCTGTCGTTGCGGAAGGTGTGGGCGACCCCGGGCGGGAAACAGACGTACGCGCCGGGGTTGCCCTCAACCGTCCTGTCCTCGACGCGGAAGGTGACCGTGCCTTCGAGCACGTAGAAGCTGTCGCAGAGTCGCTGGTGACGATGCAGCGGCGGCCCCAGGGCCTTGGGTCCCAGACGGTGCTCCACCACGGAGAAGGCACCGCCCGTCCCCTCTCCCGATGCCAGGACGACCGAGACATCGCCGTCGTTGTAATCGATGATCTCGCCATCGTCCGACGTCACGAGGACGATCGGGGGCAACGTCTCGGAGATGCTCTCCTCCACGGGTCTTCACTCCCTCAGGGTCGTCGCGCGGCAACAGGACGTCGCGCGGCTCGCGTCACGTGAATTGTGAGGGGCGGACCGCCCATGCCACCAGCGAAAGTATCCGGGGGGAGCTCTGCGGAGTTCGCATACCCTCAGCGTGTGGATCTTCGGCAGCTCGAGTCGTTCGACGAGGTGGCACGCCAGGGCTCGCTCAGCGCGGCGGCGCAACGGCTCGGGTACACCCAGTCGGCCGTCTCGCGGCACATCGCGGCCCTGGAACGGGAGATGCGGCTGCCGCTGCTCCAGCGGCAGGCCCGAGGCGTGCGGCTCACCCGTGCCGGGGAGGCGCTGCTCAGGCACGCCAGGCACATCCTCGACGGCGTCACGACCGCCACCGAACAGTTGGCGGCCCTGCGCCGCCTCGACACCGGTGAGTTGCGGCTCGGCGGGGTGCCCACCGCCAACGTGACCCTGTTGCCGCAGGCGATGACCGAACTTCGGCACGCCGCGGCGGGCCTGGACCTCACAGTCACCGAGGGCACCAGCGAGGGGCTGCTGGACGCACTGCACCGCGGCAGCCTGGACGTCGCGGTGGTGACCGACTATCACCCGCTGCCCCAGACGGGGAGCGGCGACGTAGAAGTGATCGCGTTGCTCGACGATCCCCTGCTGCTCGCGATGCCGAGCTCGCATCGGTTCGCCGACCGCCGCCAGATCCCGCTGGTGGAACTGGCCGACGATGTGTGGGTGGAGGACTATCCGCAGGCGGCCGAGGTGTTGCTGGCGGCCTGTGAGCGCTCCGGGTTCACCGCCAGGATCGGTGTGCGCTGCGGCGGCTGGATGGGCAAGCAGGGATTCGTCGCCGCCGGTCACGGCATCGCGCTCATTCCCGGGCTGGCCGCCACCGGCACGCGAAGCGACCTGGTGATCCGCGAACTCCACCGTGACGACGCCCCGGTGCGCAAGGTAGCGGTGGCCGTCACCGCCCAGGGCCGCGATCCCGCCGTCACCGCCGTCCTGGAGTGCATCGAGAGAGCGACAGCACGGCACCAGCACCAGCTCAGCCGGCTCCTCGCCAGAACCTGCCCCGCCTGACCGTGGAGCTCGCGCGACTTCTGGCGCGGAGCGATCTAGCGGGAGGGCCGGCCGTGGCTGGGGCTCTCTTGCGGGGCGTAGAGCGTCAGCCAGGCGTCGACGATCTTCTCGACGGTGGCGGGTGGGACGTCGCGGTCGGCGAGCAGGCGGTCGTAGAAGACCGGTCCGGCCAGCTGGGCCACGGCCAGGTCGAGGTCCAGGTCGGCGGACAGATCGCCGCGTGCGATGCCGGCGTTCAGGAACTCCTCGATGACGGCGGCGCCGGAGCGGTGCAGCTGCCTTTTCAGCTCGGTGTAGGCCGGGTCGATGCCGGAGCGTTCGATCAGGGCCCGCATCGCGCGTTCGGACGCGGGGTGGTGCAGCACCATGCGGGTGCCGTTGAGCAGGTTGACCAGGTCGGTGCGCAGGTGGCCGGTGGGGACGGGGGTCGCGGCGACCCGGACCTGGGCGAGCGCCTCCGAGACCATCGACGGGACGTCGGGCCAGTGCCGGTAGAGGGTGGAGCGCCCGACCCCGCTGCGTGCGGCGACGGTGACATGGGTCACCCCGGGCAGACCCGATTCGGTGAGCAGTTCGCGGACCGCCGCCAGTGCCGCCTGGCGGCTGCGGATGGTGCGCGGGTCGAGCGGACGCCCTGCTCCGTCGGGGATCTCGGCGGTTGGTGGGGTCATGCGGAAGGTCCCTTCCCGGCCGGCGCGCGGCCTTGCTCGTCGGGTGGACGCCGTCCTCACCACTCCAGCGCACCAGTTCCCCACCGGTGCGGTGCTGGCGCCGCACCGCCGCGAGGCGCTGCTCGCCTGGGCGAGCCGGACCGGCGCCCTGGTGCTCGAGGACGACTACGACGGCGAGTTCCGCTTCGACCGCCGGGCGGTCGGCTCGCTCCAGGGGCTCGCGCCCGACACCGTGGTCTACCTGGGATCGACGAGCAAGGCGCTCGCCCCGACACTGCGCCTGGGCTGGATCGTCAGCCCGCTCGCGCTGATGGAACGGCTCGTCTCCTGCAAGTTCCTGACCGACCACGGCTCCGCGACGCTCGACCAGCTCGCCCTCGGCGAGCTGATCACCTGCGGTGCCTATGACCGGCACGTCCGCCAGAGCCGCATCCGCTACAAGAGTCACCGGGAGGCACTCCAGGACGCGGTCTCCCGCCACGACGTCCCCCGCTTCTGTCCGGGATCGCGGCGGGAGTGCAGACCTGCGCGACCCTGCCCGACGAGCACGATCCCGACCTCCTCGTCCAGGAGGCGGCCGTGGCGGGGATCGCCTTCGACTCCATCACCCGCTACCGGCTGACCCCCGCCGTACCGGCACGCTCGCTGGTCCTCGGCTACGGCAACATCACGCCCCATGGCATCGACCAGGCCATGTCGGCGCTCCGCCGCCTCATGCGCTAGATCGGCGAACCGTCACTCGGTCTCGTCGTAGACGACGTGGTACCTGCGCGTGTGGCGGTTGAGGGCGGCCGGGTCGAAGCGTCCGTCCCGGCTGACCTCGGCGCGGTGCTCGATGAGGGTCTCCACCACGCATTCCCAGCCTCCGGGCGAGGAGATCTGGACGACCTTCGGCGGCGGGTTGGAGCCCGGCCGGATCGCGTGCGGGACCCCGTGCGGCAGCAGCACGAACTGCCCCGCGCCGACTCGATGGGTCACGTCGTCGAAGTCGATCTCCAAATCGCCGTCCAGCACATAGACGCATTCGTCGGCGACGTGGTGCGTGTGGCGCGGGACCGGCTGGGCCACGGTCACCTCCAGCAGGGAGATCAGGCCGTCGGTGTCCTCGGTCCGCGCCTTGGTTCCGAACGCGGGCGGCACCTCGATCCGTCCCGGCCTCGCCTCCCCCTGACGCAGGACGTAGAACCGGCCCTTGTCGCCCCACTCGGCGGGATCTCCCTCCCCGAGGTGATAACGCATGCCGTAGGGCCTGCCGATCTCATTGACCTTCTTCAGGTCGCAGCTGCCGTCGGGGAGCATCAGGTCGTCGGCCGCGCCCGCCTCGCACAGGTCCTCGATGTACCGTTCCCAGCCCCCCGGGGCGGACAGCTGGAGGGCGTGCACGGCGGAGCCCTCCGGCCCGAGGTTCCGCATGGCGTGCGTGACCCCGCGCGGCACCAGAGCCACCATGCCGGGGGTGAGGTGGTGGGTCGTCCCGTCGAACTCGATCCCGAGATCGCCTTCGACGACGTACACGAGTTCGTCGAAGGTGTCGTGAACGTGGGCGGGGATGTCACCGTCGCCGTTGTTCTCCATCAGGGAGAAGCGTCCTTCGGTGTCTTCGGTCCCGGCCTTGACGCTCATCGACGGCGGGAGAAGCACACGGGTGGGCCGTGAGGCGCCCGCGTCCAGCAGGAAGAAGCGGTCCTTGAACATGGACGAGTCCTTTCGGGATACGAGGGGAAAACCGGTTCGTCGGAAGGGTTCAGCGCTGGGCGGGCCGCCACGTCCACGCCTTGTAGGCCAGGATGGCCACGGCGCAGGACACCGCGACGCCCAGCGGGACGTGCGCGGCGATCTCTCCGTTCTGCCCGAGTGCCACCTGCGCGACGGTCAGCGCCAGCAGCACCAGCCCGGTGACCAGGAACCCCTTGGGCCCGCCGCCGCGCAGCACCACGATCGCGGCGACGATCTGCACGAGCAGCGCGACGACGATGACGAGGGCGAGGGCCTCGTGCGCCTTGCGGCCGTCCTCCTCCCCCGCCAAGAGCCGCCCGGCGGAGAATCCCTGCAGCAGGATCGCGACGGCCAGGAACGTCGCGGTCGCCTTCATCAACCCGAACAGGCGTGGCATCGGCCCCATGTGCCGGGTGGAAAGGCCACCGACTCCGATGGGTGTGGACATGTGTTGTTTCTCCCTACGTTGGTCATGAGCATCTGGATCGACCGGGTTACATGAGCGCGGCGGCCTCGACGTTTGCGGCGTCGCGCGAGGAGACCCGGATGACCGCCAGCGCGACCACCACGGCGCCTGCCAGGACGCATCCCGCGATGACGAACGCGAGCGAGTACCCGTGGGTGAGCGCGTCGAACACGACCTCGCGCACCTCGGGCGGCATCGCGGCGGCGTCTCCCGGCCCGTGCGAGCCGGCCTGGTCCGCGGCCGCCGCGCCCAGCCTGTCCGAGATCTTGTCCTCGGTCGCGGTGGTGGCCAGGGTGCCGAGAAGCGCCAGGCCCAGGGCCCCGCCGACCTGCTGTCCCGCGTTGAGGAGCGCCGCGGGCACCCCGGCGTCCTCCTTCCGCACCCCGGACACCGCGGCCAGCGTCAGCGGCACGAAGCACAGCCCCAGGGCGCTTCCGGCCAGCACCATCGGTCCCAGCAGGTCGACGGTGTAGCCGCCCTCGGCGCTGAGCCGCGAGAACCAGAACATGGCACCGGCGCCCATCGCGGTGCCCGCCGTCAGCAGGACGCGCGGACCGATCCGGCTCACCAGATGACTGCTGACCGTGGCGAAGATCGCCGCGCCCACCGCGAAGGGGAGGAATCCGAACCCGGTGCGCACCGCGCTGAACCCGAGCACGATCTGCATGTACAGGGTCAGGAAGTAGAACAGGCCGATCGAGGAGACCCCGAGGGCGAGCATGATGAAGACCGCGCCGGAACGGTTGCGGCTCTTGAACAGGCCCAGCGGCATCAACGGCGACCGGGTGCGGGCCTCGATCGTGATGAAGGCCACCAGCAGGGCTCCCCCGATGGCCAGCGGGGCGACGGTTCCGGCGCTGCCCCAGCTGTCGGTGGCGGCGTGGATGAAGCCGTACACGATCAGCGACATGCCGCCCGTGGCGGTGAGGGCACCGGGCAGGTCGAGCCCGCCGCGCGTCGTGGTCGTCCCGGCCGGGAACGCCCTCGCGGCCGCCACGATCAGCAGCACCCCGATGGGGACGTTGACGAACAGCACCCAGCGCCAGCTCAGCGCCTCGGTGAAGACCCCGCCGAGCACGTTGCCGAGGGCGCCTCCCGCACCGCCCATGGCGGCATAGACGCCCATGGCCTTGTTGCGCTCGGCACCTTCGGAGAACGTGCCGGCGACCAGCGCCAGCGCGGCCGGCGCGACCAGGGCGCCGGACACTCCCTGCACCGCGCGCGCCGCGATCAGCCATCCCTGGTTGGTGGCCATGCCTCCCAGCAACGAGGCCAGGGTCAGCAGGGCGAGGCCGACCACCAGCATCCGGCGCTGGCCGAACATGTCGACCACTCGTCCGCCCAACAGCAGCAGCCCGCCGAAGGCGAGGGCGTAGGCGTTGACGACCCATTCCAGGTTGGTCATCGAGAAACCCAGCGCGCCCTGGATGGACGGCAACGCCACGTTCACGATCGAGACGTCCAGGACCACCATCAGCTGAGCGACCGCGATCACCGCCAGGGCGAGCCCCTTACGGCCCCCCGGCCCGCGATCACTCCCGGGTGGAGCGCCAGAGGCGCGATGGATATCGGTGGGCAGTTCAGTCATGACCACTCCTCAGGCACGCGGGGCGGTCAACCCCCGCCCCAACTGTGGAACAGAATGCCCCAAAACTAACTCCGGTGCAAATTGTCCCAAAACCCAAGGGCAATCTGTCCCAGAACCACCCACCACCAGCCCCCACACGGATTCGACGGACCCCAGCGCCCCCCGGTCATGGCAGACTGGTCGCGAGTCCCAGCCCACGCACCGTCCTGGAGTTCGATGTCCGCTCCCAGCCGTGGTCCCGACCCACGGACCGTGCGCAGCCGCGCCGCCGCACTGGCCGCCGCACGGGAACTGCTGGTCGAGCGGGGACTACCCGGCGTCACCCATGTCACGGTCGCCGAACGCAGCGGCGTCGGGCGCACCACGCTGTACCGGCACTGGCCGGACGCCGCCGCGATGCTCCAGGACGCGATCACCGAGGTGTCGATCGCCGCCCGCCCGGAACCGACCGGCGAGCTGCGCACAGACCTGTTGAACCTGCTCGAACACGGACGGAACCTGCTCCACCAGCCCGCGTCCGAGCGAGCCATGCGTGCCTTCATCGAACGCTCGGGCGTCGACCCGACGTTCAGCCGCGTCAAGGAGACGATGTACGACACGGGCATCGCGGGCATGCGCGGCCTGCTCGAAGCGGCCAAGGCCCGCGGCGACCTGCCCCGCGACCTCAACGTCGACTCGGCCGCCGATCAGCTGATCGGCCCGCTGTTCTTCCGCCGCCTGCTCGGCAACCGCGAGATCACCAGCGATTTCGTCCACGACATCGTCGACGCGTTCCTAAAACGCCAAGCCCCCAACGCCTGACCCGCCCCCGGCCCGCATTGAGGCCGAAGCGCGCCGACCTTCACCCTCGTCATGGTCACCCGAACGAAGAAGAACCCGCACGCGACGGCGCTCAAGCAAAGACGGCAAAAGGATCGGCGGGCTGCTCCAGCCCGCCGATCCTCGCGACCATAGCCTTAGGCAGCTGTACTATGGCTTACCTCGGCTTTGGCAGACTCCGAGGCGGGGGCCATGGTCATAAACATCAGCCACCCCAATACTAGGACGGCAGCGTATTTGACGACGTGCTTCATAAGACTTGAAACGTTCCCTCCATGCCACCTCAAGTTCAACACCCTCGAGGTCCGTGTGTTCCGACACCCAAACGCTACCAGGGAAAGTTGGCACATCGATAGACACGAGAGATTTCTGTGGAAGTTGTCAGAGATTCCCCTTGATTAGGGGATTATGGGGGTTTCAGACGTCGATGCCGGATGTGCCGTCGGTCTCCATGAGGCGGCTGCGGACTGAGTCCGCTTCAATGGCGCCCAGGTACTCGTAGAGCTCCAGAGCCTGTCTGTTGTAGGGTTCGGCTTGGGCTATGCCGCGTGTTTGGGTGAGGAGCCTGCCCAGGCCGTCCAGGGCTTGCGCCTCGAGGTAGGTGGCTCCTATGGAACGGGCCACGGCGAGGCTCTCCTCCAGTTGCTCCAGGGCGAGTCCGGGGCGGCCCATCCGGTGGTGTGCTTCGCCTATGCTTCGCAGTGCGCGGCATTCCTCGTATTTTTCGCCTAGTTCGCGGGCGCTGTTGAGGCCTTTTTGGAAGTGTATGAGGCTTTCGGCGTCTCGGCCCATTGCCACATAGCAGGCGCCGACGTTGATGAGGGAATCCATTTCGCCGCGGCGGTCTCCGATTTCGCGGTAGATGGCCAGGGCCTCTCGGTATCCCTCGAAGGCCGCCTCCAAGCGGCCGGCTCGCTCGTGGACGGTCGCCACGTTGTTGAGCCAGACGGCTCGGTGCTGTCGATTCATCTCCACGATCTCGGCCGCTCGCTGGTAATAGTCCAGAGCCACGTCGTGGTTTCCCTGGCTGAGTTCGATATAGCCGAGGTTGTTGAGTGCCATCTGCTGGCCGCGGAGGTTGCCGACCTCCGCGTACAGGTTCAGGGCCTCCTGCATTTGTGCGACGCCCTCGGCGTAGCGGCCGAGGTGCCACAGGGCTATTCCGGAATGATTGGCCACTTCGGCCAGGCCTTTTCGGTTCCCGATCTCCTGGTAGATCGGGCGTGCCTGGGCGTAATAGCCGAACGCGACGTCGAACTCCGAGCGGTGCCAGTGGATCAGTCCGATCTGGTCGTACAGGGCGCCGATCTCCGCGCGGTCATCGCGCTCGCGCTGGATCGCCAGTGCACGGTTGGCGCAGTCGAGGGCCGCCTCGTGCTCCCCCGCGCGCCAGCGGACCTTGCTCAGGTCGGCCAGGGCGCGTGCGGCCTGGTCGTCCTTGCCCAGGGCCAGCCATGCCTCTACCGCGCTTTCATGGAGCCTGGCCGCCTCACGCCAGTGTCCCGACGACTCCAGGTACTCGACCAGGACGTGGGCGAGCATGGCGCAGTGCCAGGCTCTCTCGTGCTCCGCCGCGTACCTGGCCGCGTGGACGAGGTTGTCCAGCTCTTCGCTCAGCCAGGCCCGGGCGTCCTCCCCCGTTGTGAACTCTGGGGCCTCGGTCTGGTCGGCGGTGACCTCTATCCGGGAGCGTTGCGGGAACAGGAGCCGGTCCGCCTGGTCGGCGGCGGCGAGGTGGTGGGCCAGCAGGCGGTCGATCGCGGGCCCGCGGTCGAACCCCGGTTCCCGATCGACGAGCTGCTCCGCGAACTCCCCGATCAGGTCGTGAAACCGGTAGCGTCCCCGCCGCGGTTCGGCCACCAGATGGTGGTCGTGAAGGTCGTCGAGCAGCGACTCGGCGACGTCCCGCCCTTCTCCGAGCAGCGCCGCGGCGTCGCCCACCCCGAAGTCGGCACCCGGGTGCAGCGACAGCGCGATGAAGGCGGTCCGTTGCCGCGCGTCCAGGCCCTGGAGCGACAGGTCGAACGCGGCGGTGAGGCACCTGTCCTCCGCGCGGATCTCCTTGAGCCGGTCGCGACCTTCGCCCAGGCGCGCGGCCAGGTCGGCGAAGCTCCAGGCCGCACGGTGCCGAAGGCGGCTGCCGGCCAGCTGGACGGCGAGCGGCAGATGCCCGCAGAGGTCGGCGACCGCGCGGATGTCGACGTCGCCGGCGCCCCGGCGTGAACCGACGATCCGCACCAGCAGGTCGGCCGCCTCGGAGGGGGCGAGCACGTCCAGGGGCAGGGGTTGGGAGTCGTCGACGCCGGAGAGCATCCGCCGGCTTGTGACCACGACCAGGCACCCGGGCGTGCCGGGGAGCAGATGCCGGATCTGATCATTGCCGAGGGCGTTGTCGAGGACGAGGAGCACCTTGCGATGGGAGAGCTCGGCCCGCCAGAGGGCCGCCCTGCCGTCCAGGTCGCCCGGGATCCGGGAGTCGGGAACGCGGAGCGCTCGCAGGACCCTGCCCAGCGCGGACGTCGGATCGATCGGGTCCCGCTCGGCGTCGTGCCCGTGGAGATCGAGGAAGATCTGTCCATCGGGGTACCGGTCCGTGAGCCGGTGCGCCAGGTGAACCGCCAGCGCCGTCTTGCCGACGCCGGGCATGCCGTTCACGGCCAGAACGCAGACCGCCCCCTCACGCCCTTCCACCATCGCGGTCAACCATTCGAGTTCCCGCGCGCGCCCGGTAAAGGTGCGGACGTCCCGAGGGAGGTCATTAGGGGGCGCTTCCGGTTTGACACGGCGGGCGGGCGGGACCGATCCGGGCTCGCCGAGAAGTATTCCCTGATGAATCTCGCGCAGCCGGGGGCTGGGCGGCGCTCCGAGCTCCGCGTCCAGCCGTTGTCTGACCTGCTCGAATGCCAACAGCGCTTCGCTTGACCGGCCGTTCCTCTGCAATGTCAGCATCAGCAGCTCGACCGGCTTCTCGTCCAGGGGAAACCGGGCCACAAGATCATTCAGTTCGGGAATGAGATCGCCGTTGCGGCCCTGCCCGAGTTGGAGTTCGATGCGCTCCAGAGCGCAGCCGAGCAACTCCACCTCCATGTTCCGCCTGGTCTGGGCGGCCCAATCGCCGCGGACGCCGCCGAGCGGTTTGTCGCGCCACAGCCGAACGGCCTCGCCCAGCAACCGGACGGCTTCCTCCGGGTCTCCTCCGTCGCGGGCGGTCAGGGCCTGCGTGCGAATTCGCTTGAATCGGTGATAGTCGACGCGCTCGGGATCGGTCTCCAGGAGATAGGCGCCGGCGTGGTAGGTGAGCCGTGCGCCTTCCTGATGGTGAAGCCGCCCGCGGAGCCGTGCGATCTGGCTGTACAGTCCGTCCCGGGCCTGTTCCGGAGGGTCACCGCCCCAGACCTTTGAAATCAGGATCTCCACGGGGATCGGACGGCCGGGCGACATCAGCAGGACGGCCAGGACGCACCTCTCCTTGGCCCAGCCCAGATTCTGCCGTTGTCCGCGCGCCCACAGTTCCACCGGGCCGAGCAGGCGGAACTCCATCCGTGCTCCCGTGATGCACCATTGCAGTGGACGCGTTGACGCCGAAATCTTCGCATTGTCAAGGCAATAGGTCTAGGAGTAAGACACCTGTTCCTTGGCCAGGATGGGCCGGGGCCCATGTCACCACGGCAAGATTTCCGCAAGGGCCGCCGCAAGGTTCGCCGCAAGCCCGGCTTCCCATGATTGATGCGGGGTCGCATTCTTCGTTCGGCCGCGGGGCCGGACCAAAGGGGGCTACGAAAGCCGATGTCAGAAAGCGAATGGCGCCGGGTTCCGACCGGATTCGACGCCGACCGCCAGGTGACGCGGGGCGAATGCAAGACGGTGCTGGCCCTGGTCCACACCGTCACGTCCGGGCAGCGCCTTCTCGAGGCCGTCCGGCTGCTGGAGAACGACATGCGCGTTCAGGTGGTCTTCACCCAGGCGCCCGACGACCACGGAAACGGGGTCCAGGACTTTCTCCTCGGGATCGGCGCACTGCAGATCTCCTGGGAACAGGCCACGCACCTGGAGTTCGATCTGGCGGTGGCGGCGAGCCTGGGCGCGATCCATCGCGTGCGCGCTCCGCTGATCGTCATGCCGCACGGTGTCGGTCACGCCAAGCTCGTCGCGCGGGGGCGCGGGCGGGCGGTCGGCAGCCGGATGGTGTACGGCCTGGACGCCCAGCGCCTGCTGCACGACGGCGCGCTCGTACCGGAGGCCGTCGTCCTGCCCCATCAGGCCGAGGTCGGCGTGCTGGCCCGCTCGTGCCCGGAGGCCCTGCCCGCCGCCGAGGTCATCGGCGATCCGTGCTACGACCGGATGGTCGTCAGCCTGGACCGCCGCCCCCTGTACCAGATGGCCCTGGGGGCGGGCGACGGCCGCAAACTGGTCGTCGTCGCCTCGACCTGGGGCCCGCACTCGCTGCTCGGCCGGCGCTCGGACCTGTGGCCCCGGCTGCTCACCGAGCTGCCCGACGACGAGTTCCAGGTCGTGACGCTGCTCCATCCCAACGTGTGGTTCGGCTACGGCTCCTGGCAGGTGAAGACCTGGCTGGCCGGCTGCCTTCGCCGCGGGCTGAGCCTGGTCCCGCCCGAGGCGGACTGGCGAGGGGTGCTCACGGCGGCCGACATCGTGATCGGTGACCACGGATCGACCACCGTCTACGGGGCGGCGATCGGCGTTCCGGTGCTGCTGGGGACCTTCACGTCCAGCGAGGTCCACCCGCGCTCCCCGGCCGCGCGGCTCGGGGATCTCGCGCCGCGGATCGGCACGCGCGGCTCGCTGCGCCGCCAGGTCTCCCGGACCCTCGCCGACTTCGAACGCGGACGCTACCGCGCCGTGGCCGAGCGCGTGACCTCCGAACCGGGGCGCTTCAACCGTCGGATGCGGCGCCTGATGTACCGGATGCTGGGCCTTCACCAGCCGGCGACGGTGCCCGCCACCCTGCCCGTAGTCCCGCCGTTTCTCATCAAGGAACAGGGAGGCCACCGTGAACGATGACTTCGTCCTCACCCGCCTGTCCATGCTGGAGACCAGGCTCCACCTCACGCGAGGGGACGTTCGCCCTCGGCGTTCCGCGCACGAGTCCATGGCCGTACTCGTCATCCCTCGAAGCGGCCCGCTGCGGGCGCCCCTGCTGATGGTGATGACGCGCTGGTCCGCCCGCACCGCGCCGCATTCGGGGGCCGACACGCACGTCGTGGCGCGCTTCGACGACTTCGGCGACCGGTATCGCCGCGAGGTCGCCGACGTACTGGTCGGCCGCGCCACCCGTCCGTCCTGCGCGCCGGAGGCTCGGCTCCGGCGCGTGCTCGATCACTATCCGGGCTGTGCGCTCGCGGTGGGAACCGAGTCCGGCGGATGCCGGGCCGCCCTGCGCGACGGCCGCACTGTCCTCTGCTCCGGCACGCTCGAACCGTTGGAGTCCTGGCCGGCGATCTTCGGGTCGTTCCTCTACGGGTGGCTGTCGGATGAGCTGGAGCTTGAGGCGCTCACGGACGCGGTCGTCATCTTCGGGGCGCTGTCGGATGACGGCCCGGCCACCGGCCTGGAGGTGGCCGGTCGGGTCGAGATCACCCTTTCCCCTGGCGCGGCTGTGAAGGGAGTGGCCTCGTGAGCCCCAAGGTGGTCGTGGCCGGAGCCGCCAGCCTGTACATGGCCCTGGGCCTGGAGGGGTTTCCCCTTCGCTACGCGCCGACCGCCACCCATCGATGGGCCAACGTCGGCGTCGCGGGTGCCGCCTGCCACGTGGCTCGGGTCCAGTCCGCGCTGGGCAACGATGTGGAGTTGTGCACGCTCGTCGGCGACGACGCCGCGGGCGCCGCGATCCGCTGGGAGCTCGGCGGGCTGGGCCTGCTGGGCGCGGGCGTGGTCGAGACCGCGGCGTCGTCGCTGGGCCTGGTCCTGGTGGGGCCGGAGGGTCAACGCATGGGGCTTCCGCACCTGACCCCGGTCAACAAGGTCAGCTATCCGTTCAACGTCCTGCGCGACCGGGCCCAGGCTGCGGATCTTCTCGTCCTGACCAACGCCAAGTTCGTCCGGCCGCTCCTCGGACCGGCCGACGAGCTCGGGATCCCGATCGCGGTCGACGTCCATCTCATCTCCGACCTGGACGGCGACTACAACCGGCCCTGGTTGGAGCGCGCCGAGATCGTGTTCTGCAGCCATGAACGGCTGGCCAGCCCTTCGGACTGGGTGGGCGCCGTTTTCCGGCGTTACCCCCGCTGCCGGATCGTGGGAGTGGGAATGGGCGCGGACGGGGCGCTGCTCGGCCTGCGCGAGGGGCTCCTGGTGCGGGTGGCCGCCGCGCCGGCCGGCGAGATCGTCAACACCTCGGGGGCGGGCGACGCGCTCTTCGCGACCTTCCTCGCGACCCGGCTTCAGGGAGCGGACCCGATCGCGGCGATCCAGTCCGGCGTCCTGCACGCCGGGTGGAAGATCGGCCACCGGCTGCCGGCCTCGGTCTCCCTGTCGAGCCAGGAGCTGGAGGCGCGGCGCGTGTGCGCGCCGCCCCCGACCACGGTGGGCCGATGGTCGAGCTGATCACCGCGGCGGGTCGAGCTCGGCCAGCCTCGCGTTGATGATCCTGGCCGGTGTTCCCATGCCGGCCAGGATCTGCCGTGCTCGCGCGCGCCGCTGGTCGGCGTCCTCCTGCCGGCCGGCCAGCGCGTCCAGCTCGCTGAGGGCGATCAGCGCGTCGGCCTCGCCCGTGGCCGATCCGATCTCGCGCATTCGCTCAAGTCCCCGGGTGGCCAGGTCTGCGGCGGCCGCCAGTTCACCTTCCTGTGTCCGGGCCCGGCTCAGCAGGACCAGGACCCTGGCCTGGTTGTGGGGATCCTGCTCGGCGTCCAGCAGCCGTCCGGCCTCGGTGAGGGCCTCGACCGCATCGGGAGTGCGCCTGGCCGCTATCAGGACCGCGCCCAGATCGCACAGTGCGCGAGCGACTCGCCGCGGCTCACTGTGCGCCCGATAGGACTCGACCGCCACGGTGTAATGGGCGAGTGCGGAATCCAGGTCCCCTCGGTCGCGTTCGAGAAGGCCGAGCCTGCGGCTGGCGCTCGCGATCCGGGAGTCGTTGCCCTCCTCACGCCACAATGCCAGTGCCGCGTTGAAATCCGTGGCCGCCTCGTCCAGCCGGCCCATCACCCGCAGCGCGAGGCCGGTGCGATTGAGCATCTTCGCCTCGGCTTCCCGGTGCCGGTCGAGGCGCGCCGCCTCCAGCCCGATCCGATCGAAGGCCAGGCGCTCGGCATGGTGGCCGCGATGCGGGAAGAGGGGCCACGCCCCATCGACCAGCATCCAGCACTGGCGCACGTAGCCGAAGTCCAGTGCCTGTTTCGCGATGGCCCGCAGATTGACGAACTCTTCGTCGAGCCAGTCCAGCCCCTGTCTGGGGGTGTCGAAGACGGGAGATGGCGGTATTCCCGCGACGCTCGGCAGTTCCGCCAGCCTTCGGTACGGGGCCACCGCGTCGCTCGCGGCCCGGACCGCACGCAGGTGCCACTCCCCCAGCCGCCGGACGGCCTCGTCGCGCTCCCGCGCCGGTTCGAGCTCATCGGCCAGTTCCCTGGCATGCAACCGGACCAGCGCGTGCAACCGGAAGCGGCCACCCGGCGCGTCGTCCAGAAGGTTCGAATCCGCCAGGAGTTCGATGGCCTCGGTCGCCTGCGGGACCTCGGTCGCCGTCAAAGCGGCGGCGGCATGGGCTCCGAACGTCACCCCCGGGTACAGCCCGAGCAGGCGGTACATTCGCTGGGCCGTTCCTGGAAGCCGCTCGTAGGACACAGCCAGAGCCGCCCTCACCGTCACCACCTCGTGTGCGTCCCTCACGGCCAGCATCGAAAGGCGCTGCCTCTCGTCGGTGAGCGCCCGGACCATTTCCGCGAACGGCCTGTTCGGCCGGGTCGCGAGCCTGGCCGCCACCAGGGTCAGCGCGAGCGGGGATCCCGCGCACAGCTCCGCGAGATCGCCCACGTCCGCACGGTTCGAATCGAGGCGCTCCAGACCCAGCATGCCGCCGAGCAGATCCAGGGCCGCGGCGCTGTCGAGCGGCTCCAACTGGAGCCCGTGCGCACCGCGCGCCACCAGGCCCGCCAGCCTCCAGCGGCTCGTCACCACGGCGACGCTGCCGGCGGCACCGGGGAGAAGCGGGGCCACCTGTGCCGCCGAATACGCGTCGTCCAGCACGACCAGCAGGCGTCTGTCGGCCGACAGCGTCCGATAGAGGGCGGCGCGCTCCTCCAGCGCCGCGGGAATGCGCTCGGACGGGACGCCGAGCCCTCGGATGAAGCCCGCCAGCACCTCCCCCGGCAGGGCGGGCGGAGCGGCGGCGTGGCCCTGAAGATCGGCATAGAGCTGGCCGTCGGTGAAGGAGTCCGCCTTGTCATGGGCCCAGCGCAGCGCCATGGCGCTCTTGCCGATGCCCGGCGGCCCGCTCACGACGATCGTCCCGGACCCGCCGCCTCCGCCGAGCCGATCGAGGACCTCCAGCTCGTCCGCCCTGTTCACCAGGCGCACCGCTTCGGGAAGTTGTCTCGGCGACGCGACCGAGGCACCCGTATGGATGTGGATGCCGCCCGTGACGTCCCGGGCCTGCACCACAGCGTCGGCGCTCGACCCGGTCAGCTCGTTGGCATGCGTGGGGGGTCGTCCGCGATCACACGATCCGCGTGTCATCTGCCTGCCCAGGAGCCAGAGGGAGAAACACGTAAATACCCACCCAAAGCAGACGAGCAAACGCCCTCGCCGCGCTCAGCACGACACCTGACCGGACCAGGCCAGAGGTTTATGGGAATGGCCCCGTGAACGCGATGGATCGCCATCCTTTTATGTGCCCCATGACCGAGGACCCTAGCGTGACCTGGCCACCGAATGGCGCGAATTCACATACAGAATAATCCGATTCCACTGCGCGCGCGGCGGGCTGTCAAACAAAAAGCAGGCTGCCGATTGGCTCTCTCAGCGGGGAGGGATCGGGGCCAGAGGGGTGCCGGCTATCGGGTGGGAGGTGTAGCCGTCCGGGCCTACGGGGCGGTCGCCCAAGAGGGAGATCCGGTACATCGATCTGCGGTGGGGGACCTGGGACATGTCGACTGGGGGGAGGTGGGCCGTGGCTCGGTTGTCCCAGATGGCGATGTCGCCGGGGGACCAGTGGAAGCGGACGGTGTATTCGGGGCGGGTGGCGTGTTCGAAGAACAGGTTCAGGAGGTGGCGGCCTTCGGCGGGGGTGAGTTCGAGGATGCGGGTGATGGAGGCGGGCGGGGTGAACAGGACCTTCTCGCCGGTTTCGGGGTGGACGCGGACGAGGGGGTGGACGGAGACCAGCGCGTCGTCGTGGTGTTTGCGGAGGGCGGCGGCGTCATCGGGGTCGGAGTGGAGCATCTGGACGCCGGCGAAGGCCGCGTGTTCGGCGCGCAGGCCGTCGGCCAGGGTCCGGAGGGGGGACGAAAGGCCGTCGTAGGCCGCGACGAGGTTGGTCCAGTGGGTGTCGCCCCCGTAGGGCGGAACCGATTGGGCGCGCAGGATGGAGATGGACGGGGGGTTGACCGCGAAGGCCAGGTCGGCGTGCCAGCCGGAGTCGGCCCTCAGTTGCTTGCGGCGGTAGCGCTCCTCGAAGTCGCGGCCGTGGCGGGTGTCGTCGACGTCCGGGTCGATCGACAGGATCTCGGGGAACCCCTCGGGATGGACGCCGTGCTTGTCGCCCCGGCGGCGGGTCGGTTCGCCGAGGGCGCGGGCCAGCGCGAGGTGCTCGGCGTGGTCGAGGTGCTGGCCGCGCAGGAACAGGACTTTGTGGGTGAGCAGCGCGGCGCGTATTTCGGCCACGGTTTCGGGGGCGAGGTCGGCGCCGGTGATCTCGGCGCCGATGTGGCCCGTCACGGGCGCGACGCGGATACGGCGGAATGGGACGTCGAAAGGCGCGTTTTGTGAAACGATCATGGGTTCCGCCGAGGGTTCGAAGGCCATGTACATATTTCGATCAAGGGATCGGAACGCACATCGTACGTCGGTCGCCGGATCAGCGGAACGCAGAAATCCCTACCCGTTCGGTAAGCGAAATCACACGGGCCCGGGCGGCTAGACTCGGCCATTCCTTGATTCGTTCCGGGGGTATCACCCGAGGAGGCGAACGTGACGCGGACGGCCACCTGCCAGGTATGCGGCGGACTTGTGGAGGAATTTCTCGATCTGGGACGGCAGCCGATATCCCAGCGGTTCCGCGAGCCGTCCGACACTTCGCCGGAGGTCTTCTTCCGGCTGGCCGCGGGCCAGTGCGGCACCTGCGCGATGGTGCAGCTGACCGAGGCCGTGCCGCGCGAGGAGATCTTCCATGACGACTATCCGTTCGCGTCCTCGCAGTGGCCGGTCATGGCCCGGTACTTCGCGGGGGTGGCCGACGAGCTGCTGCGCACCGGGCCCGACCCCTTCGTCGTGGAGATCGGCTGCAACGACGGGGTCATGCTCGGGACGGTCGCGCGCGCGGGCGTCCGGCACCTGGGGTTCGAGCCGTCGGGCGGGGTCGCCGTGAAGGCGCGCGAGGCGGGCGTCCGGGTGCGGCAGGAGTTCTTCGAGGAGCGGACGGCCGGGCGGGTGGCCGCCGAGGAGGGGCCCGCCGACGTGATCTACTCGGCGAACGTCATCTCGCACATCCCCTACCTCGCCTCGATCCTGCGCGGTGTGGACGCGCTGCTCGCCCCCGGTGGCGTGTTCGTCTTCGAGGACGTCTACCTCGGCGACATCGTGGCCAACACGGCCTTCGACCAGATCTTCGACGAGCACTTCTACCTGTTCTCGGCCCATTCCGTCGGCGCGGCCGCGAGCCGGTTCGGGCTGGAGCTGGTGGACGTCAAGCGCGTGCCGTTCCGCGGTGGCGAGATGCGCTACACCCTGGCGCGGGCGGGTGCCCGGCGGCCGTCCGGAGCAGTCGCGGAGCTGCTGGCCGAGGAGCGGTCCCGGGAGCTGACCGCCGAGCCGACCCTGCGGGCGTTCCGCGACAGGACGATGCGGATCTGCGACGAGCTGGTCGACGGGCTCACGCGGTTGCGCCGCGGCGGCACCCCGGCGGTCGGCTACGGCGCCACCGTCAGGAGCGCCACCCTGCTGAACTTCTGCGCCATCGGCCCCGATCTGGTGCCCTTCATCTGCGACGCGACGCCGTCCAAGGTGGGCCGGCTCACGCCGGGCACGCATATTCCGGTGCGGCCGCTGGATGAGTTCTCCCGCCCGTATCCGTCCCACGCCCTGCTGTTCGCCTGGGAGCACGGTGACGAGATCGTGGCGAGGGAGCGGGATTTCCGGCGCGCCGGGGGCCGGTGGCTGAGATACGTGCCCGAAGTGCATCTCAGCTGAGGCCCCTCTTTATTGTCGGTTTCCGGCGGGTGGCGCCGACGTTTATTGTGATGCCGGGCTCTGACACCGCGAAAAACCAGGCGGGCGTCACCGACAAATCGCGCGTGAGGCCGCATTTTCACAAATGAATAGGCGGAGCCCCTTGGGGACGGGCCGCATGACGCATTATGGACGGCAGGGAAGTAGCCCTCTCCGCTCACTTAATATCGGTCACCGCATTACGCACTACTCTGCGTGTCCGGCTTTATGGTTCTCATTTAAATATACCGATCGTGCTGTATACGCTGCCGGTTGTTGATCGTCTTCGAAAGGTCGGCAGCATGAAAGTACGTCCCGGTCCCCCCGCCGTCCGGCCGCGCCCGTGACCCGGGCCTCGCTCTGGGAGACGATGCGCGCGGCGGGCATCGCCGTGCGGCCGGTCGCCGAAGGACAGGACGAGCCGGAGCTGCGCCGCGAGATCATCGGGCGCGGCGGGCCACGGGTCTTCCGGGGGCTGGCGGAGAGCTGGCCCGTCCGCGCGGAGTGGACCCCCGGCAGGCTGCGGCGCCGGCACGGGGACCGGGAGGTGACGGCGCTGGTCGGCCTGCCGCGCAGCGGCGTCCTGTTCCCCCGGGAGCAGCGGCAGTACGAGCGCCGCATGGCCCTGGCCGACTTCCTCGACCTCATGGTCTCCTCCGACGCGCCCTGCTACCTCGCCTACCAGCGCAGCCACGAACTGCTCGGCGAGGCCGCGACGTCCGTCGGCGGCCTCCCGCCACCGGACGGCCACGGCACCGACACCCGCCTGTGGATCGGCTCGGCGGGCACCCGGTCGATGCTGCACTCCGACCTCAAGGACAACCTGTTCTGCCAGCTCCACGGCACCAAACGCGTCACGCTGCTGCCGTGGCGGGCCAGCCGCGCGGCCTACCCGTTCACCGGGAACCTGGTCAACAGCCGGATCGACCTGGCGGCCCCCGATCTGGAGAGGTTCCCCCGGCTGCGCTCCGCCCCGTTCCAGGGCGTGCTGATGGAGCCGGGCGACGTGCTCTACATCCCGCGCGGATGCTGGCACGACATCCGGTCGCTCACCCCGTCGGTCTCGCTCAACCACTGGTTCGGCGAGCCGCAGCGCACGCGGGAGTACCTCCGGCTGCTGGCGCTGCTGGGCCCGCCCTACTGGCTGAGCACCGCCAGGGACTTCGCCGTCCACGGCCTGCTGCGCCGCGAGGAGCGGACGCGGTTCTTCTTCAGCCCGCCCTCGACCGGACGACGCCTGTACGACGCCCTGCGCTGGCGGGACTTCTCCCGTGACAACGACCCGAGCACCTGAGATGCCCGGACGGACGGTGCTGGTCACCGGCGGCGCGTCCGGCATCGGGGCGGCCATCGCGCGCAGGTTCGCCGCCGAGGGCGCCCGGGTGGCGGTGCTCGACAACGACCGGACGGCCCTGGCCCGGATCGGCGCGATGGCGGAGCTCGCAATGCACGCCGATGTCGCCGACGGCCATCAGGTCCGATCGGCCTTCGCCGTCCTGGACGATGCCTGGGACGGGATCGACGTGCTGTGCAACAACGCGGGCGTCAGCGAGCGCCGGGCGTTCCTGGACACGGGGGCCGACCTGTGGCGGCGGATCCTGGAGGTCAACCTGACCGGCGCGTTCCTGGTCGCGCAGCAGGCGGCGGCGCGGATGGCCGAGCGGCGCAGCGGCGTGATCGTCAACACCGCCTCGGTCAGCGGCATGGTCGGGATGCCCGGGTACGCCGCCTACAACGTCAGCAAGGCCGGGCTGATCGAGCTCACCAAGACCATGGCGCTGGAGCTGGCCCCGGACGTCCGGGTCAACGCCGTGTGCCCCGGCTACGTGCTCACCCCGATGCAGCGGGCCGAATACACCGAGCAGATGATCGCCGAACGCTCCGCCGCGCTCCCGCTGCGCCGGTTGGGCGACCCCGCCGAGATCGCCGCGCTCGTCGCCTATCTCGCCGCGCCCGAGGCCGCCTTCATCACCGGGCAGTGCCTGGTGATCGACGGCGGTGAGACGGCGGGCGGGCTGGCGAGCGCCTGAGCCCGTTCCACCAACGAGGAGGCTGCCGTGACCCTGTCCGCCGACCGTCTCACCACGACCGGTGCTCCCCCGGCCGCGCCGTCCGGCGCGGACGTACCGGCCGTGTGTTCCTACACCGAGTGGGATCCGCTCGAAGAGGTGATCGTTGGAGGGCTGTCGGGCGCGGTGCTGCCCTCCTGGCAGGACTCGATGGAGCCGGTCGTGCCGGCCGCGTCCCGGCGGTTGTTCCAGGAGACGGGCGGGCACCCGTTCCCGCCGTGGCTGGTGGAGGCCGCCGAGGCCGAGCTGGACGGGCTGGCCGAGGTCCTGCGGGACGAGGGCGTGCGGGTCGTGCGCCCCGACGCCGTCGCGCACGGGCGTCCCTTCGCCGCGCCCGGCTGGTCGTCTCCCGGCGGCCTGTACGCGGGCATGCCCCGCGACGTCCTGCTGGTGGCCGGGGACGTCATGGTCGAGGCGCCGATGTCGTGGCGCTGCCGCCAGCACGAGGTGGAGGCGTTCCGTCCCCTGCTCAAGGACTACTTCCGGCGCGGGGCCCGCTGGCTGCCCGGCCCGCGCCCCCTGCTCACCGAGCAGCTGTGGGACGGCGGCGGCCAGTGGGCCGTCGGGGAGTTCGAGCCGGTCTTCGACGCCGCCGACTTCGTCCGTTTCGGGGACGACATCCTGGCCCAGCGCAGCCATGTCACCAACGCGTTCGGGATCAACTGGCTGGCGCGTGCGCTGGGCCCGGAGTTCCGGGTGACCACGATCCCGGTGGACGATCCCGGCGCGATGCACATCGACGCCACCATCGTGCCGCTGGCCCCCCGCAGGCTGCTGGTCAACCCCGACCGGTTCGTCGGCCACGAGCTGTTCGACGGGTGGGACATCCGGGCCGCTCCCCCGCCCGCGCTCCCCCGGGACTGGCCCATGTACCTGTGCAGCCCGTGGGTGAGCATGAACGTCCTGTCCCTGGACCCCGAGACGGTGGTGGTGGAGAGCCACGAGGAGCCGCTGATAGAGATGCTGACCGACTGGGGCTTCCGGTGCGTGCCGGTGGACTTCCGCCACGTCTACAGCTTCGGGGGCTCCTTCCACTGCGTGACCCTGGACGTGCGGCGGTCGGGGTCGTCGGGACGCTACCTCAACAGCAGGCGCGCGTAGTCCGGGCGAAGGACGACGTTGTGGGCGTACAGGCACGCGCGGACCGCGAGCACCGGGACGGAGCCGTCCCGGTGCCCGGTCCGGCGCGCGAGGTCGTCCAGCAGCGCCTCGGCCGAGGCGTGGCCGGGCGCCAGCGCGCGGTAGACCCGGTAGGACGACCAGGTGTCGCGGGCGTCCCAGTACCCCTCCAGGCCGATCGCGGCGAACGCGGCGCGCACCTGGTCGATCTCGGCGGCGACGAGGTCGACGAGGTGGGCGTGGGCGTCGGCGCCCTCCGGCGCGGGACGGCCGTGGGCGCGCAGGAACTCCGTCCAGTCGAGCCGCGCCTGGTGCGCGGTCGACAGGTAGGTGGCCTCGACATGGGCGAAGAACACGTCCACCGCCTCCTCGTCGCCGAGCTCGCGCACCAGGGCTTCCGGGTAGCTGAAGGTGGGGTACAGCAGGTCGACGCCGTCGAGCCTGCCTCCCGGGCCCACGGAGAACGCCGAGTCCCCGGCGTCGCCGATCATTCCCTGGCCGAGGTCGAACACGCGGGTGGCGCGGGTGATCAGGGCGTCCTCGAAGTGGCGGGCGACGCCGGCCTCGTCGGCGACGCGCAGCGTCTCGGCGACGGTCTCGGCGTCGCTGTAGGAGTTGCCGAGGAACATGTCCAGGCGCGCGGGGCGCTCGGGCAGGCCGTGGTCGTGCCGGTACCGGCGCTCCTCGCGGACCCAGTCGAGCTGTGCCGCGAGCGCGTGCCGGGTCCGGTACGGGACGCGGGTCTTCTTCAGGTTGGGGTCGTGGTAGGAGGTGAACTGGTTCCAGCCCGGCTCGAACCGCGCCTCCAGCAGGTACCGGATCTGCTCCCGGGTGAGCGCGGGGTTGGGCAGCAGGTAGGCCGACCAGGCGACGGGGCGTGCCCGGCCGTGGTTGAGTTGCTCGAACCGGCCGGCCATCTCCAGCAGCAGCGCGTTGCCGCCGATGTTGATCTCCGAGCAGACCAGCCAGACGCGGGCGACCTCGCGGTCGGCCAGGAACCCGACGTCGCGCATCACCACGTCGAGGTCGCGGACGCGGTGCCGGCGGCCCTTCACCGTCGGCTCGGTGCAGAAGTAGCAGCGGTGCGGGCAGCCGCGCATCAGCTCGACGGGCACGTGCGGGGCGTCGGGGCCGGACAGGCTCCGCTCGCCGTAGAAGGCGGCGAGGTCGGCGAGGATCGTCTCGTCGTACTCGGTGTGGGCGGGCGGGGGATAGAACACGCGCTCGTTGAAGACGAAGCCGTCACCACGGCGGTGCACCAGGTTGGGGACGCGGTCCAGATCCCGGCGCTCCAGGACGGCGTCGAGTCCCGCCAGGACGGCGTCCGGCTCGCCGGTCACGCCGAAGTCGGGCGCCAGCCGCTCGACCACGGCGCGGGCGTGCGTGGTGAACCCGAACCCGCCGATCATGATCGGCGCGTCGGTGGCCTCGCGCAGCAGCCGGACCAGGTGCTCGGTGTCGTCCACCGGCCAGTAGCTGAGCCGGTTGACCGGCGGCGCGCCGGGCAGCGCGCGCTCGACGTAGTTCCAGATGAAGATGGAGTCGGCCTGCCGCAGGTGCACGCCGACCACGCGGGGCGCGGCGCGGTCCAGGGCGGCGCGCAGCGCGCGCGGCCACTCCTCGCGGGCGACGCCGAGCAGGTCCAGGCGCGCGGTGCCGATCCCGTGCCGCGCCGCCATCGCCGAAAGCTGCACGAACGCATAGGGGTAAACCGGTACCGCCGGATAATTGGACGCGTTGACGAGCAGCAGGTCGGTTCGCTGTGGAGCCATTGCCTCATCCCCTGCGGAACTCCCGGTGAACGGCATTCCAGCCTACCCCCGAATGGGCATCTGGTCCATGTCTTGATTGCTCTTCGATTACGAGTTAACCTCACCCTGCCACTATTACCGAACACCTGTCGAGAATGCACCGTATTGCATTTTCGGCATTCCCTAAAAAGAGGTGTCCACTTCTCCGGATAGGGCGTGCGAAATGATTCTCCCCGTTGTTTCCGCCGATTCCCATGTCATCGAGCCGCCCGATCTGTGGACCGGCGAGCTGGCCCAGACCTACGGCGACCGGGTCCCCCGGATCTTCTACGACCCCGACCGCGAGGGGTGGTACTTCGCCTGCGACGGGCTCCAGCCCGCGCTGATCAACTCCTACTACGCGGTCGACCGGACGCCCGAGCAGTTCGCCGGCGAGCGTCATGTCGGGCTTGAGGCGGCCCGGCCGGGCGGCAACCGTCCCGGCCCGCGGCTGGCCGACATGGACCGCGACGGCGTCTCGGCCGAGGTGCTGTTCCCCAGCCTGGCGATGTCGCTGTTCTGGCTGAAGGACGCCGCCTTCCAGCGCGACTGCTTCCGCGTCTACAACGACTGGCTGGCCGACTTCGCCGGGCACGCGCCCGACCGGCTGGTCGGCTGCGCGCTGATCTCCCTGTGGGACGCCCGCGAGGCCGCCGCCGAGCTGGCGCGCTGCCGGGACCTCGGCCTGCGCGGCGCGACCGTCTGGGCCTCCGCGCCCGAGGAGGCGGCCTTCAGCGGGACGTCCAACGACTTCTTCTGGGCCGCCGCGCAGGAAATGGGCGTTCCGGTCGCGATGCACTGCCTCACCGGCTATCGCGACAGCCCGAAGGTCTTCGAGTACGACACACCGCTGGAACGCGTGCAGCGCAATATGTGCTACCCGGAGGAACTCCAGCACACGCTCACCGATCTGATCTTCTCCGGCGTGCTCGAACGTTTCCCGGAACTGCGCGTCGTGCTGGCCGAGAACGACATCGGCTGGATCGCCTACCATTTGCTGCACGCGGACCGCATTCACGAGAAACTCGGTGCCGTCATCCCGACGCCGCTGACGATGCGCCCGAGCGAGTATTTCCGCCGCCAGGTCAGCGCCACCTTCAGCGAGGACGACGTCGGCGTCCTCACCACCCGCATCCTCGGGTCCGCGAACTTCATGTGGGGCAGCGACTACCCCCACTACGAGGGCACCTGGCCGCACTCCCGCGAGGTCATCGACACCGCCCTCGCCGACCTGCCCGGGGAGGACCGGCGCCGGCTCGTCCACGACAACTGCGCGGCGCTGTACGGCCTCCGCGACGAGGACACCGCATGAGTAGCGAACACCCGTGGTACCGCTCCATCGACGCCGACATCGCCGACCGCACCCGGGCCGACGTCGGGTTCACCAACCTGCTGTCCACCCGGCCCTACCCGATGTCCCCCGAGGCGCTGCGCGGTTATCAGGATCGCCACGCCGCGCTGCTCCGCTACCTGACCATCAGCCGCGACCTGCTCCTGGCCAGCGTGCGCGGCGAGGCCGACCCGGCGATCGCCGACACCCTGCTGCGCGGCCAGCCGCCCTGCCGGGGCCGCGACTTCCATCTGAAGCTGACCGAACGCCAGCTCGCGCCGCCGATGTTCTTCCGCACCGACGAGGCGGGCCCCGGCTCGATCGTGGAACTCCAGTCGCCGGGCTGCGGCTGGGAGATGGCCGAGCAGGTCCGCGACGTCTACCGGCGCTTCCCCGAGCACTTCGGCGCGCCGTCCCGGCCCTCCGCGTCGCTGAGCGAGCGGGTGGCCGCGCAGATGCGCGGGAGCCTCGGCGCCGAACCGGTCGTGCACCACCTGGTGAACAACGCCTCGCGCCCGCACGGGGTGCACTACTTCGTCCAGCGGCTGCGCGAGCACGGCGTCCGGCACTTCGGCTGGGACCGCGACGTGGTCGGCTGGCGCGACTGCACGCTCGTGCGCGCCCACGAGTTCTACGACCTGCGCTACAACGGCTTCTTCGACCAGTGGATGGACGCCTGCGATCAGGGGGCGCTGCGTTTCGACCACCCGCCGACCCCGCTGTACGACGCCAAAGTGGTCATGGCGTGGCCGTTCTGGGACCGCACCCGCGACTACTACCCCGACGAGTCCAGGGCTCTGTTCCCCTACACCGCCATCATCACCCCGGACGGGTTCCCCCTGGCCGACGGCGAGTGGGCCGGCCTCGACGAGTACTGCGCGATGGGCGCCGGAAAGCGGTCGTACTACTTCAAGTTCGGCAGCGCCCATCCGACGCTGAACTGGGGCAGCCGGGCCGTCTACCACAGCGGCAGCCTGAGCGCGGCGGCGTGCCGAAGGATGTTCGACCGGATCCTGGCCGACCACGCCGAGGGCCACCACTGGGTCGTCCAGCGGGCGTGCCGCCACGTGGACCCGGTGACGGCGCTGACCCGCCGCGGCGAGGAGATCAGCATGACCGCGCACACCAAGCTGAGCGGCTACTACGGCCCCGAAGGGCTGATCGCGGTGATGGTCATGCACGAACGCTCCCGCAAGGTGCACGGCAGCGTGGACACGGCGCTCAGCATCGTCTACTGACACCCGGGAGAGATCCATGGTCATCCTGCGCGGTGGCTCGCGGTCGCCCGAGGCGTTCCGCTTCGTGGAGCGCGACGGGATCGACTGGCGGGTCTGGACCGAGGTGCTGCACGGCGTCCACGCCGGGGCGATCTTCCGCGGCGTTCTGGACGGCGACAGCTGCCGGCGGATCGTCGGCAACTTCTGGTCGAGCCCCATCCTGCGCGGGCGCCGGGACGGGCTGCCCGCGCACGGCCGCGGTTTCGTGGGCACCCCCATCGCCGGAGCCCGCCTGGACGACTACCTGACCTCCGCCGCCGCCAACGGACGCCATATCGACGCCCTGTTCGCGGGGGCGCGAACGCATCCCCCCGCCCTGATGGACGACTACACCGCCCACCTGGCCGCCGAGGGCGTCACTCTGCGGCTCGCCGCGCATCGGGGCCGGACCTCCCCGCCCTTCAAGATGCGCTCGTGGCAGAACAGCGGCGCCTTCGTCGTCGCCCCGCACGAAGACCACACCGTCCTGCGGCAGGAGGGCCTGGCGGGCTTCGAGATCCAGCGGGCCGTCCGCTTCTGCAACGTGGTGGCCTGTCTCTCCAACGGCCCGGGCGGCGGCCTGCGCGTCTGGAACCTCTCCCCCGACAGCGCCACCCGGCGCGCCCTGGGCCTCCAGGACGACGGGGTCGGCTACCCCCTGGAGTCCCTGGACGGAGTCGCGTCGCTGACCGTCCCCGTCGCCCCGGGCGACGTCTACCTGTTCGACAACTCCCTCATCCACGCCGTGGACAGCAAGGACGACGACGCGCAGGACCGCACCAACGTCCTGTGGAGCATGGCCTCCCTGACTCCCGACACCATCCTGCGCTGGGCCTGACCCCGAGCCGCCCCCGCGTGATGGCCGCCCGCCGGGCACCTCTACAGTTGTAGAGGCGGGTTCGTCCTCGGATCGGACGATCCGAGGACGAACCCGCGGTCCCCCGGACAAGGAGTCCCTGGTGAAGCCCCCTGGAAACCTTGCAGTAGTACCGAAGCCTTCCTTAAGGAGGTTTCGATTGTGCTTAAGTAGGTTCGGAACTTAGCGTTCTGGTCTCACCCGCTTCTTGAGGAAGGCGAGGCCAGAGCGTTGACTCAACAACAAGAGGCCCCCGGCGGCATCGCGTTCGGCGAGCCCTACGAATGGGTGTTCGTCGACGACGAGTTCGTTCCGTCGGAACGCGCGCGGCTCAGCGTCCTGGCGAATGTCGTCTCGTACGGGACGGGGACCTTCGAGGGAATCCGGGCGACGTGGAACGAGCAGCGGCGGGAACTCTTCCTGCTGGAGGCGCGGGCGCACTTCGAGCGGATGGACCGCTCGGCACGGATCCTCGGCTTGGAGCTTCCCTACCGTGCCACCGAACTGGAGGCCGTGACCGGCGAGCTGCTGCGCCGCAACCGGGTGCGGGCCGACGCCTACGTCCGTCCCCTGCTGCTGCTCGCCGGCGAACAGCTCGCGGTCCGGATGCACGACGCGGGGGCCCGGCTGTGTATTCCGGCCACCCCGATGCCCGGCGACTACATCGATCCGCGCGGCGTCCGGTGCATGGTGAGCACCTGGCGGCGCGGCCCGGACGTCGCCGTGCCCAACCGCGCCAAGGTGATCGGGACCTATGTCGGCCCGGCGCTGGCCAAGACGGAGGCGGTCAGGAAGGGGTTCGACGAGGCCCTGCTGCTGACCTCCGACGGCCATGTGGCGGAGGCGACCACGGCGAACGTCCTGGTGCGTTCCGGGGACGAATGGGCCACGCCGCCCGCCAGTGACGACATCCTGGAGGGGATCACCCGGCGGCAGGTGATGGACCTGCTGGCCGAGGACCTGGGCGTCACCGTCGTCCAGCGCCGGATCCACCGCTCCGAGCTTTACGCGTGCGACGAGGCCCTGCTCTGCGGCACGGCCGCGCTCGTCGCTCCGATCGTCGAGGTGGACGGCCGTCCCGTAGGGAGCGGGCAGCCGGGTCAGGCCACGCTCGCGCTCCAGCGGGAGCTGCGGGCGATCATCCGCCGGGACGGCGACCGGCATCACGAATGGACGACACCGGTCTACGGGACGAAGGCGGCGAGATGAGCGAACCGGACCTGACCGACCTCGGCTCCCTCCGGCCGCTGCGGATCTGGCGGGACGTCGTCGCGCGGGTGATCCAGAGCGAGTCGATCACGATGGCGGTCGTGGAGCTGCCGCCCGGCGGGCTCGTGCCCGAACATCGGCACGAGAACGAACAGGTCGGCCTGTGCCTGAAGGGGGCGCTGGATTTCACGGTGGGCCAGGAGACGCGCGAGCTCGGCCCCGGCGGCATGTGGCGGATCCTCGCCGGGGTGCCGCACGAGGCCCGCGCCGGTGCCGAGGGCGCGGTGGTCGTCGAGGTGTTCTCCCCCGTACGCGACGACTGGCGGGAACTGGAGCGGGCACCCCGGACACCTCCGCTCTGGCCATGACGCGGGCGCGATGGCGGAGCCGTTCAGGCCGGGCCGGCGGGTTCTAGTATTTCGGCATGCTCGACGTGACGCGGCTCCGCGTGCTTCGGGAAGTGGCCCGGTCCGGCTCCCTGACCCGGGCCGCGGCGTCCCTCTCGTTCACGATCTCCGCCGTCTCCCAGCAGATCGCCGTCCTCGAACGGGAGGCGGGCGCCCAGCTCCTCGTCCGGCATGCCCGGGGCGTCCGGCTGACCGAGGCGGGACGGGCCCTGGTGCGGCACGCGGAGGTGATCTTCGCCGAGCTGCGCGCGGCCGAGACGTCCCTGGCCGCCATCGCCGACGGTGCGGGCGGCCGGCTGCGGGTCGGGTCCTTCACCACGGCCAACGCCACACTGCTGCCCCGGGCGGTGAGCGCGTTCCAGCAGCGGTTCCCGGACGTCGAGGTCGACCTGACCGAGATGGACCGGGACGAGGCCATGGCCGCCGTCGCCGTCCACGAACTGGACCTGGCCCTGGTCTACGAGTTCCCGGTGGTGCCCCTGGAGGTCCCGGCGAACGTGGAGCTCACCCCGCTGCTGGTCGATCCGCTGCTTGTCGCGCTGCCGCCCGATCACCCCCTGGCCGACCGGGACCGTCTCCGGCTCACCGATCTCGCCGGCGACCGCTGGATCCAGGGCGTCCATCACGGCTCCACGATCGACGTCCTTCCCCGCGCCTGCCGGGCGGCGGGCTTCGAACCCCGGATCGCCTTCCGCACCGACGACCAGATGACGGTCCGGGGCCTGGTCGCGGCCGGGCTCGGGGTCGCCCTCGCCCCGTCGCTCACGCTCCCGGCGACGCCGTCCGGCCTGGTCGTGCGGCCGCTGAACGAGCCGTCCCTGACCCGGACGGTGGCGGCCGCCACCCCGGCGGGCGAGTACCGGCTGCCCGCGGCGGCGGCCATGATCGAGCACCTCCACCGAACCGGCACCGACCTCGGCCCGCCCTGCCTGCCGGTGTAGCGGCGGCGAGGGCCGTCCGTCACCGGCGCGCGAGGCCCTCGACGACGAGGCGCAGGAGGCGATCGGGATCGGCGGGTGCGTACGGGCTCACCGTCCCCGCCCCGCAGGCCAGGGCGAACACCTCGGCGGGACCGACGTCGGGCCGGATGGCGCCGCCGTCCTGCGCCTCGGCCAGCAGCACGGCGGCGGCGGCGCGCATGCTCACGACGCTGGAGTGCAGGTCGGACTCCTCGGCCGCGGCGGCGGCCAGGATCGACTCCGCGAGGCCCTGGTAGGCCGAGGCGCACCGGCCGAACTCCTGGAGCCACTCGATGAGCGCCTCGCCCGGCGCGCCGGACCCGGCGAGCCGTTCCGCGCTCTCCCGCAGGCTCGTGACCTGGTCATGGATCAGGGCCTGCAGAAGGGCGTCGCGGGTCGGGAAGTGCTTGTAGAGGGTGCCGATGGCGATCCCGCAGGTCCGCGCGATCTCCGCCAGCGAGGCCCGCACGCCCTCCCGGCGGAAGGCCGCGTCCGCGACCCTGAGCAGCCGCTCGCGGTTCTGGCGCGCGTCGGCGCGCATCCCTCTGGGCTCGGGCACGGGACCTCCTCGACAAGGTGAGTGCCTCTCACTATCGTAAGGTGAGAGGCACTCACTCTATAGGAGGACGAATGAAGGCAGAAGCAGGCCGTCTCGGCGTCTGGACCCTGGCGATGGACGCGCAGCCCGCCACGCGGGTACGCGAGCTGGCGGCCGAGATCGAGGAGCTCGGCTACGGCGCCCTGTGGGTCGGCGAGGAGTTCGGCCGCAACGTGCTGATCCAGGCCGGGCTGCTGCTGGGCGCGACGGACCGCCTGGTGATCGGCACCGGGATCGCCAACATCTTCTTCCGCGATCCGATCGCGATGGCCGCCGCGGAACGCTCCCTCGCCGAGGCCCATCCCGGCCGGTTCGTCCTCGGGCTCGGCGGGCATCGCGTCAATGACGGGCCCCTGATGCATCTGGGGCATCGCGTCCCGTCCGGCGGGCGTGCGGTCGCGACGATGGGCTCCTATCTCGACGCGATGGACGCGGTGCCCCTGCAGAGCCCGCCACCGGCCGTCCCCAGCCCCCGGGTGCTGGGCGCGCTCGGGCCGAAGATGCTGGACCTGGCCGGGGCGAGAACCGGCGGCGCGCTTCCCTACCTCGTGCCGGTCGCCCACACCGAAGACGCCCGCGCCCGGCTCGGCGCCGACGCGCTGCTGGCCGTCGAGCAGGCGGTCGTGCTCGACCCCGACCCCGGCGCGGCCCGCGACCTGGCGACGGCACACGTCGCCAAGTACCTCGCGCTCGGCGGCGCCCACGTCAAGGACATGATGCGTTTCGGCTACACCGAGGACGAGCTGTCCGGCGCTCCGGCCGACCGCGTGGTGGACGCGCTGGTGGCGGGAGGCGGGCCCACGGCGCTCGACGCCATCGCCGAACGGGTGCGCGCCCACTTCGACGCGGGCGCCGACCACGTCTGCCTCCAGGTGCTCACCGCCGACCGGGCCACCGCGCCGATCTCCGAGTGGCGCGAACTCGCCGCGCTCATCTGATCCGCGCGCCTCATCGCGCGAGGTGGACGCGGAGGAGTTCGGCCACCTCGTCGGGGGCCTGTTCTGGGATCCAGTGCCCGATGCCGGGCAGCGTGTGGAAGGTGTACGGGCCGGTCACGAACCTGCGCGTGAGTTCGGCGCCCTTGCGGGACAGCGCGGGGTCCTCGTCGCTGTGGACGTACAGCGTCGGGACGGTGACCGCGGCCAGCCGTCCCGGCGGGTTGAAGGGCATGGCCCGGTACCAGTTGAGGGCGGGCGTGAGCGCGCCCGAGGTCATCAGGAAGTCAACGTCGCGGAGGGCGCCGGCCTCGTCCTGGCCGCGCACCGCCAGCCCGGCGACGACGCGGGCCCTGGCGCGCCTGTCGAGCTGACGCAGGGACAGCTCGGGCAGCCAGGGCAGCTGGAAGAAGTACATGTACCAGGACATCAGGAACTGGCGGCTGGTGAGGAGCGCCCGCGTGAACGCGGCGGGATGCGGGACCGACAGCGCCGTCAGGGTGGCCACCACGTCCGGCCGGGTGGCGGCGAGCGTCCAGGCGACCGCCGCGCCCCAGTCGTGCCCGATGACGTGCACCTTGCGGCCGCCGGGTCCGGCCGCCTCGACGAGCGCGAGGACGTCCGCGACGAGTTCGGACAGGCGGTAGGCGAACCGGCCGCGCGGCCGGGCCCCGCGCGAGTAGCCGCGCTGGTCGGGCGCCAGTGTGCGGTACCCCGAGGCGTGCAGGAGGGGCGCGAGCCGCTCCCAGGACCGCGCCGTCTGCGGGAACCCGTGCAGGAGCACCACGATGTCCGCGTCGAGCGGCCCCTGGTCGACGACGTCGAACACCAGCCCGTCGCGTTCGAAGGAGGTGATCCGGTCGGTGCCGCGTTCCGTGGTCATGGTGAACCATTGTCGGGCCGGGGGGCGATCAGGGCCAGGTTGCCTTCAGTTAGTTATCTGCATAACATTATGCCCATAACTAACCGCCGAGGAGAGTTTTGTGGACTTCGAACAGGCCGATGCCCTCAACCAGGCCGTCCGGCTGCTGAGCCTGCGCCACCGGGCCAGGGCCGCGGCGCTGCTGGCCCCGCTCGGGCTGCACCCCGGCCAGGAGGTGCTGCTGCTCGAACTCGCCCGGACCGGGCCGATGATCCAGGCCGAGCTCAGCGAAGCGCTCGGCTGCGAGCCACCCAGCATCACGATCATGCTGCGCAAACTGGAGGCCGCGGGCCACGTGCGGCGCGCTCCCGCACCGACCGACCGGCGCGCCAGCCTCGTCGAACTCACCAGCAGCGGCAAGGCCCTGGCCGACCAGGTCAAGGAACTGTGGTGCGCCCTGGCCGAGGAATCGGTGGCCGGGCTGCCCACCGAGACAGTGGCCGAACTACCCGGCATCCTGGCCGTCCTGACCGGCAACGTGGACACCAGACGCCCGCGCCGCCCCACCCGCCGCCCAGACCTGACCGGCGACCACGAACCCAGCACGCTGGACTGGGTCCGCGAACACGTCGAGCAGATCATCCAGACCGGCACCACGGACGGCGTCACCATCGCCGGGCTGCCCGTCGTGCTGATGACCTACCGGGGCGCCAAGACCGGCAAACTCCGCAAGACCCCGGTGATGCGGGTCAAACACGGGCACCGCTACGCGGTCGTGGCGTCCAAGGGCGGCGAACCGACCAACCCGCACTGGTACGCCAGCCTGGTCACCGAACCGTTCGTCGCCATCCAAGACGGCACAATCACCCGCCAGTACCGGGCGCGCGAGCTGTCCGGAGACGAGAAGGAACTCTGGTGGCACCGAGCGGTAGAGGCCTACCCCGACTTCGCCGAGTACCAGCGCCGGACCGAACGCCAAATCCCGGTCTTCGTCCTCGAACCGGCCTGAGGATCGGCCGGTCCCGACATCGGAGGCGCGGCGCAGGATCTCCGACCGGGTCGCGGGGCGGTGGACGACCAGCCGGGCAGCGCGCGCGACGCCGCCTCGACCGCGTCCAGGGCGTCGGCACGGCGGCGTACGGCCGCCGCCATCAGCCCCATCGCGTCCTCGGGCGTGGACGGCGCCACCACCTTCAGGCCCGGGACGGCCATCGCCCAGTTCTCGATCGCCTGGGAGTGCTGGGTGCCGAACCGCAGGCCGCCGCCGTTCCCCGACTTGATGACCAGGGGGAAGGCGACCTGGCCGTTGGTCATGTACCGGGACTTGGCGATCTCGTTGACCACGATGTCCCAGCACACGGCGTAGAAGTCGCTGAACATGATCTCCGCGATCGGGCGCGGTCGGGGCGACGGCGTGCACGGCGTCGGCGTCGTTGCCGTCCACCGTGATCGGCTCCAGCCCGTAGGCGGCGGCGCGGTCGGCGGCGGGACGGGCGACGGCGGTCACGTCCGCGATCGCCGTGTACTCCATGTAGAGGTTGTTCTCGCACACGAACACGACGGGGAGCCTCCACATCGCCGCCAGGTTGAGCGGCCCACGAGAACGACTGGGCATTGCCAATGGCTATCGAATGTCGATAGATTTGTATCGTGATTCGATGGGAGGACGGGTGATGCGCGATGGGTAATCTGACCGTGCTGGCGCTGCGGGGTGTGCTGGTGATGCTGCTCGCCGGGTCGTTGTTCGTCCAGACGGTGATGGTGCGGCTGCTGGCGATCGACCTGGAGGAGCTGGGCGGCGATCTGGCCTATCCCCCGGCCCCCTACCTGGTCGTCGTGGTCCTGGGGATCGCGTCCTGCCAGGTGATCCTGGTCTGCGTGTGGCGCCTGGTGACGATGGTCCGGCGCGGGACGGTGTTCTCCGACGGCGCGTTCCGGTACGTGCACATCGTCATCGGCGCGATCGTGGCGGGCGCCGCCCTGGTGTTCGCGCTCGGGGTCCTGCTGGCGCCGGGCGAGGCCGTCGCGCCGGGCATCGTCCTGCTGCTGGGCGGGGTCGGGGTGGCGGTGCTGGGGGTCGCGCTCCTGGTGCTCGTGCTGCGGATGCTGCTCGCCCAGGCCGTCGCGCGCGAACTCGAGGCGGCGCGGATGCGGGCCGAGCTCGACGAGGTGATCTGATGCCCATCGTGGTCGACATCGACGTGATGCTGGCCAAGCGCAAGCTGTCGGTGGGCGAGCTCGCCGAGCGCGTCGGGATCACCCCCGCCAACCTGGCGGTCCTGAAGAACGGCCGCGCCAAGGCGGTGCGGTTCACCACGCTCGCCGCGCTCTGCGAGGTGCTGGAGTGCCAGCCGGGCGACCTGCTGAGGTGGGAGGCGGAGGACGAGTGAGGCCCCCGCCTTTCGCAGGTCCTGCACCTGCCAAGACGGGGGCTCGACGCCGGGTGGCTCAGCCCTGGAAGGCGGGGTCCGGCGGGCCGAGGACGGCGAGCAGCGTCCGGAGGTCGGATTCGGTGGTGGCGAAGTTGGTGACGCACGCCCTGAGGGAGGGGCGTCCGGCCAGGCGGGTGGCGGAGATCCAGGACCGGCCGCTCGCGGTGACCCGGTCGGCGACCCCGCGCACGTGCTCCGCGGCCTTGTCGGGATGAGCGTCCGGCACGTCGGTGAAGCAGACCAGCGGGAGCGGGGTGGCGTTGGTGATGGTCCAACCCGCGGCGGCGAGCCGTTCGCGCAGCTCCTCCCCCAGCGCGGTCTGGTGTTCGATCATCTCCGCGTAGCCGGTGCGTCCGGCGGTGGCCAGGGTCATGAACAGCTTCAGGCCGATGGCCCGGCGGGACCACTGGGCCGTGGTCGTGTACGGGTCCTCGGCGTCGGGCGTGTCCGGCGGCATGTACGCGGTGGCCACCCGGAAGGTGTCGCGGAGCGCGCCGAGGTGCCGGGTCAGGAGGGTGCCCGCGCCCATCGGCATGGCGAGCCATTTGTGGGCGTCCAGCGTGACCGAGTCGGCCCGCTCGATGCCGTCCAGCACGGGCCGCAGCCGGTCCGAGAGCGCGACGGCGCCCGCCCAGGCCGCGTCGACATGGAACCAGAGGTCCTCCGCGGCGGCCAGCGCCGCGAGCTCGGGCAGCGGGTCGAGGGTGCCCGCGCTGGTGGTTCCGGAGGTGCCCACCAGCAGGAACGGCAGATGGCCGTCGCGACGGTCGCGGCGGATCAGCTCGGCGGCGGCGCGGTGGTCCATCCGCAGGTCGGGCAGGACCGGGACGAGCCGGACGGCGTCGCGCCCCAGCCCGCACATGTGGGCGATCTTGAGCCAGGCCAGATGGCTCTCCGCGCTGGCGTAGAACACCGGCCTGCCGGACAGGCCCCGGACGCCGTCCTCGGCCAGGCGCGGGAACGCCCGGGTGAGGGCGAGCAGCGTCCCGGTGAGGTTGGCCTCGGCGCCGCCCGAGGTGAAGTGGCCGGTGGACTCCTCGCCGGACCAGCCCAGCCGCTCCCCGAGGAAGCGCAGCACATGGCGCTCGATCTCGACGGCGGCGGGCGCGTGCGACCACGCCGCGAGCTGCGGGTTGAACGCCGCCGTCAGGGACTCGCCGAGGACGCCCATCAGCGCGGGGTTGGGATTGAACAGGCCGAAGTAGCCGGGATGCGTGGTGTGGACGGTCCAGCGGCGCAGCATCGCCGCCGTCTCGGTCAGCACCGCGTCCGGCTCCAGCGGCGCGGCGAAGTCGTAGCCGCTCAGATGGCGGCGCAGTTCCCCCGGGGTGACGTCAGGAGTCGCCGGCAGGTCGCCGACCCCGTCGATGTGTCCCTGGATCAGGCTGGAGAGCAGGTCGAACAGCCTCGCGCGGTCGGCGGGATCGGCTTGGAACGCTCCCGGCGTCGTCCGGCCGGTCATGGCACCAGCCTGGCGTCCTCGTCGCGGCAGGCGACCCGGTCCGACGTCAGGACGACGGTGTGGTGGTCGCCCTGGATGAGCGCGACCACGCCGTCGCGGTGCTCCAGGCGCCACGCGTCGCTGCCGTAGAAGGCGGCCTCGCGCGCGGCGCGCTCGTCCAGCGAGGCGAAGGAGCGGATGAGGTAGTAGCCCTCCCCCGGCTCGTCCGGCTCGTCGACCAGCGAGGGCCCGCAGTCGACGACGGTGATGCCGTGCTCGCGCATGAGCGGGACGGCGAACTCGCGGAACAGAGCGTCGAACCGGTCTCTGGTGCCCGCGTGGAGCCGGTAGGTCCGGATCTCCAGGACCGCGTTCTCGGATGCCATGATCGTGTGCCTTCCCTCGTGGTGTTCCGTCCACGGTGGGGCATCCGGCCGCCGGGCACATCCTCCGCGACGGCGAAGGTGCCGCATACCTTTGGTTGTAGGCGGGCCGTCGTCAGCGCCCGCGGAAGGCACGCCGGTAGGCGGTGGGCGTCACCCCGAGGCTGTGGGCGAAGTGCCGGCGCAGGTTGGCCGCCGAGCCCAGGCCGCTGCGCTCGCCGACCCGGTCGACGGGCAGATCGGTCGTCTCCAGCAGCGCCCGCGCGCGCAGCAGGCGCTGGTCGAGCAGCCAGCGCATCGGGGTCATGCCCATGGCCGCGCCGAAGCGCCGGACGAACGTCCGCGCGCTCAGGCCCGCGTGCCCGGCCAGGTCGCGCACGGTCAGCGGCTGGTCGAGCCGGGCGGCGGCCCACTCCAGGGTCGGGCCCAGGCTGTCGACGTCGGTCTGGGGCACCGGCAGGTCGACGTACTGGGCCTGCCCGCCCGGGCGGTGCGCGGGCATCACCATGCGGCGGGCCACCTGGTTGGCGACCTGGGCGCCCAGATCGCGGCGGAGCAGGTGCAGGCACAGGTCGACGCCCGCGGCGCAGCCCGCGCTGGTGAGCACGTCGCCGTCGTCGACGTAGAGCACATCGGCGTCGACCTTGACCTGCGGATGCCGCTTGGCCAGCGCGTCGGCGTACAGCCAGTGGGCCGCGGTCCGCCGTCCGTCCAGCAGCCCGGCGGCGGCCAGCACGAAGGCGCCGCTGCACAGCGAGACCATCCGCGCCCCGGCGTCGGACGCCCGGCGGACCGCCTCGACGAGGTCGGGCCGCATCGCGGCGCCGGAGCGCACCTGGGAATCGGAGATCGCCGGAACGATCACGGTGTCCGCGCCGGCCAGATCGCCGAGGTCGTACCCGGTGTCGACCAGGAAGCCCGACTCGGTCCGGGTGGCCCCCGGACGGGCGGCGCACAGCCGCATCTCGTACCACGGGTCGGCCAGCTCGGGCCGCGCGGTGCCGAACACCTCGCAGGCGA
Source organism: Spirillospora sp. CA-294931 (assembly GCF_050946795.1). GTDB lineage: Bacteria > Actinomycetota > Actinomycetes > Streptosporangiales > Streptosporangiaceae > Spirillospora. Next base: position 3,859,976 of record NZ_CP192006.1, on the reverse strand, counting down.
TGCCCAGCTCGAAGATCGGCATGTCGTCCACGACCGCCACCGCGACCGAACCGGTTCCCATACCGCCACTGTATGGCAGAAAGCGTGCGAACCCCGGCAGTTCTGCCACTCGCCGGCCCTGACCAGCGATGACACGGTGGACGCGTGACGACCAAAGTCCTGATCGCCGACGGTGAACCGCTGGTCCGCACCGGGCTGCGCCATCATCTCCAGGCCGAACCCGACCTCGACGTCGCCGAGGCGGCGGGCGGCGACCAGGCGGTGGCCGCCTCCCGGCTGCTGCGCCCGGACGTCGTGCTGATCGACCTGGGAGCGTCCCCGGACGCGAACGTGTCCGTCATCGGCAGGCTCGCCCGCCTGCCGGAGGACGGTCGTCCCGCCGTCATCGCGCTGGCCGCCACCGACGACGCCGAGCACCTGTACGCGGCCCTGCGCGCGGGAGCCGTCGGCTACGTCCTCAAGAGCAGCGACCCCGACCTGTTCACCCAGTCCGTGCGGCATGTCGCGAGCGGCCGGGGGTTCATCGACCCGCACATCACCCGCCGACTGATCCACCGCTTCGCCGAACTCTCCCCCGGCCCGGCCCCCGCGCCCGCACCGCACGTCCTCACGCCCCGCGAACGCGAAGTGCTCTGCCATCTCGCCCGGGGAATGGCCAACCGCGCCATCGCCCGGGACCTCGGCATCAGCGAGGGCACCGTGAAGCTGCACGTCAACCGCATTCTCGGCAAGCTCCTGGTCAGCTCGCGCGTCCAGGCCACGATCTACGCCCACCGCCACGGCCTCACCTCGGCGGACTGGGGCGTGCCCTGCCCTAAGTGATCAGGGGTCGGATCACAAGAGGTAATGCGTACACATTGATTTATGGCTCAAAAGGCCCCGGGGAATTGGGGGAATCTGACATTGATCTTGCCGGGGCCGGTTGCGAGTCTCGTGGCCATGCGCATACGAGGCAGGGTCGCAGGCGGCTTGCTGGCGGTGATGACCGGGGCGGTGCTGGTGCCGGTCGTCGCCACCGGGGTTCGAGCGGAGGTCTGTCAGCACCGGACAGGGGTCAGCCATGACGGCGGGCTCTTCGGAAAGAGGTTCACCGAGGACGCGGTCTGCGGAAACCGGTCCGGAGCGCCGCTCTACGCCCGGGCTTCGACGGGATCGGGCCGGTCCGCGGTCCTGGAGACCACCGAGAGCTGGTTCCTGTGCTGGACGCGCGGCGAGCGGCACGCCGGGGGCAACGACGTCTGGTACTACACCCAAGGAGATCGCGTGGTCGGCGATCCGTCCCGGCGCGGGTTCGGGTTCGTCCCCGCCTCCGAACTGAACACCGAGAACGATCCCGGCGACTCGCGGCTGGCCCAGTGCCCGCCGATCCCGACCGCCATGACGGCCTCCTTCATGACCTACGACCGCCGCACGGGCGCCGTCACCGCGAGCCGCGAGCGCGAGCGCTACCGGTCGGCGTCGCTGGTGAAGATCCTGATCGCGCTCGACTACCTGTACACCGGCGGCGGGAACGTCCCGCCCGCCGATCTCGCGCTGCTCCAGCCGATGCTGCGCGCCAGCGACGACGCGGCCGCCAGCACGCTGTGGTCGCGCGGCGGGTCGACGCGGATCGTCGAGCGGATGGTGGCGCGGATCGGGCTGCGCGACACCGCGCCGCCGGAGCGTCCCGGCATGTGGGGCTACACCGCGATCAGCGCGGCGGACACCGTCAGCGTGTACCGCTATCTGCTGGAGAAGGCCGACCCCAGGTACCGCGACTTCATCATGGGCAACCTGCACCAGGCCCAGGAGTGCGCCGCCGACGGCTGGAACCAGTTCTTCGGCATCCCCCGCGCCGTGCCCAGGCCCTGGGCCGTGAAGCAGGGGTGGTCGGGCTTCCACAACATCCCGCCCGGAGGCAGCTGCGCACCGTCGACCGGGCGGACGGCCGAGCTCGACGGCATCGACCTCACCAGCGGGGCGCTGCACTCCAGCGGCACCGTCTGCGAGGGCGACCGAAAGATCATCGTGGTGCTGACCCTGCACCCCGTCGGCGTTCCCTCGACCGACGCGGCGGCCAGGCTCACCGCGCTGACCAAGGAGGTCCACGCCGCCTCCCCCTGCTGAGAACCGCCGTGGACTTCGTCCCCCGAGTCATCCGATTCGGGGGACGAATCCGTTTCACCGACGATCATGGCACCGGGCACCGAGAAAGCGGGCTAATGATCAATGCGTCCATTCGGGCGGGCCAATGCGAGGACCGTCAGCCGGGCGCGGCCGTGGCCGGGGCCGGCCGGAGCCCGAACCGCTCGCCCGCCAGCAGGAAGAACGCGTGGCCCAGGGCGCGTGGGCGTGGGCCCGAACGATCTTTGGCTGCAATTTGCGCAAAGGCGCGAGCGAACACCAAGAAAGACCGTCAACGACACAAAACAACTGTGTGAAAGCGCCGGTTTTGAGTTAAACTCCTGCGAGACAGGCCGAGCCCCCCGCTCGACCTGGCGCGCTCGTCACGGCGATCGGTTCGCCGTCCACGTCCCGCTGGGCCCCCCTGCCCGGTGAGACAGCGGTGGGCGGTGGAGCCGGGAGACCGTGAGACGCGCATGAAAGGCATGTGAGACACCCCGCGGAAAGGCTGATGACAGCGATGGTCCACGGGGGTGGAAGATGCCGATTGACGGGACGACGGACAGCACGCGCGGACGCGGGGTCCTCGAAGGAGCCTTCGGGCTGCTCGAGGCCGTCGAGCGGTCGGGCAGCGCGGGGCTGACGGCGCTGGCGGCCGCCAGCGGGCTGCCGAAGGCGACGGCGCACCGACTGCTCGAGCAACTCGTGCAGTTGGGTGCCCTGGAGCGCGCCGGGGCGGCCTACCGGATCGGCCCGCGCCTGTTCCAGCTCGGCCAGGAATGGCAGCCGCATCCCGGGTTGCGCGGAGCCGCCCGTGAGCCGATGCGCGGCCTGGCCACGGCCACGGGCGCGTCGGTGGGCATCACCGTCCTGGCCCAGGGGCGCGCGCTCATCGCCGGGGCGGTGGCGGGCGACCTCGACGCCGTGGTCCCGTTGCGTCCCGGCTCGTCCTTCTCCTGGACGACGGCCGCGGGCAAGGTGCTCGTCGCGGGCTCGACGGCCGCCGCGCCACTGCACTCCGCGCCGTCCGGGTGGGCGCGCCAGGCCGCCGCGATCCGCGACCGGGGCGTCGCGATCGACATGGAGGAGGTCGTGCCGGGGGTCTGCTGCATCGCGGTGCCCGTCCGGGGCTCGGGCGGCAAGACGGTCGCCGCGGTCTGCGCGCTCGTCGAGCCGACGCAGCGCCTGCGCCCGATGACCGACGCCCTCAGCCGCACCGCGAGCCACATCAGCGCCCGCCTCCACCCCCGGCACCCGGCCACCCATGTCCGTTCCCACCGCCGCGCGACGGGCTGAACCCGAGGCCCGGCGCGATCCGTCCGTGAGATCCCGGTAGCCTCGGGGCGGCTCTGTCTCCTGGAGGTGCCCGCCCATCGACACCGCCGTCTCTGTGAGGGGTTCGCGATGGTGATACCCGGATGGTCGTCGAAGCGGCGTGCGGCCGTCGTCGCCGTTCTGGTGCCGCTCTGGCCGGTGACCGCGTGCTCGGGCTCGGGCACGCCGAGCGCGGGGGGAACCGGAGACGGCCCTCGCCCCTCGGTGAGCGGCTCGCCCACCGGCGGGACGCCGGAGCAGGGTTGGCAGCGCAATCGGGCGTGCAAGGGATCGACCGACTTCAGCACCCAGGCCGCGGCGTACCGCAGGAACGGCCTCAACCTGTTCGTCGAGGACTGGTTCAACGGCGCCTACCACGGGCCGGCCACCGTCACCGCCTACCCTCGCGAGGACGACGCGCTCACCGCGCAGACGCTGCTGCCGGACGGCTGGAGGCCCGGGCCCCGCGAGGGCTACAAGTCGACCGCGGCGGCGCTGGTGCTGTGCCACACCGCCACGGCGACCGGGAAGCGGCGCATCGCGACCTGCAAGTTCACCGTGCTCGGCGGCGCGGGGCCGAGCACCATTCCGGTCGTTCCGGCGACGCATCACTTCGAGGTGTACGAGTCCAGGACCGGCCGGTTCGTCACCACCTTCGACGTCAAGGGCACGACGCTGGTGTGCCCGGACCGGGCGCACCAGGTCAGCAGCGCCGACGTGATCGCGTACGGGCCGTCCTCATCGGCCCTGGCCGCCAAGCTCCGGCCGCTGCGCGAGGGCAGGTTCTAGCCGTGCGGCCCGGATTGACAAACAAAGCTGTTCTTTAAAGGCTGCTCCCCATGGCCAAACGGTATGAGGGCATCACGGCGCTGCCCTACCGGCCGATCAGGCTGGACACCACGGGACTCCAGGCGACCGACCGCGACGGCTGGGTCGACCCGAAGACGGGCATGATCGTGTCGCTGACGGAGGACGGCCGGGCGCTCACCGAGCCCTACTGGCTGGACGACCTCGACCAGGCGCGCCACAAGCTGGCGTGCGACTACGGCGAGGCCGGGTGCCTCATCGAGGCCGACCCCATCTCGGTCGGCGGGACGATGGGGATGGTCCAGCTGTTCAAGGTGCCCGACGCGCAGCGCGAGCGCGGGCTGATCTTCAGCGCGACGATCTTCGTGGCCAAGACGACCGAGACCGTCCGGATGCAGTTCATCGCCCGCGAGGGCGGCATCACCGGGGCCCGCGAGGCGGTCGTCGCGGTGAAGCTGCAGAACTTCGGCCAGCGCGACAAGCACCCCTACGCCCCCGAGTTCCACAGCCGCCTGCCCTACCTGCGCAGCGACGACGAGGCGTGGGACGAGCTCTTCCCCGAGCATCCGCTGAGCCTGCTGCGCGCCCAGATCAAGCACACCGCGCGGACGGCCAGGGTCGACCCGGGGTTCGCCGCGCTGCCGCAGTTCCGGGGGACGACCCGGGCCCAGGGACGCCGCTGACCCGTGCGCTACGAGGCCGGCCAGGCCCCGCCGGTGTGGCGGGTCGGCGACGTCATCGACGGCAGGTACGAGGTCGGGCACGTCCACGACAGCGGCGGGATGGGCCTGGTCTACCGGGTCAGGCAGCTGGAGTGGGGAACCGATCTGGCGGTCAAGTCGCCCCGGCCCGAGCTGATCCGCGACGAGGCCGACCGCCGCCGGTTCGTCGCCGAGGCCGAGGCGTGGGTGGCGTTGGGACTGCATCCCAACGTCTGCGCCTGCGAGTACGTCCGGACGCTCGGCGGGATCCCGCGCGTGTTCGCCGAGTACGTCCACGGCGGGAGCCTGCACGACCTCATCGCCGGGCGTGCGCTGTACCGAGGCGACCCGGAGCGGGTGCTCGCCCGCGTCCTCGACCTGGCGATCCAGACCGCGTGGGGCCTGGAGCATTCGCACGCCAAGGGGCTGGTGCACCAGGACGTGAAGCCCCACAACGTGCTGGTCGACCGCGACGGCACCGCCAAGGTCACCGACTTCGGCCTCGCGCGGGCGGGCACCGCCGGGCCGGGCACCACCCTGGCCGCGGCCGGGTCCGGCGCCAGCGTGCTGGTGACGTCCGGCGGGCTGACTCGCGCGTACGCCTCGCCGGAGCAGCTCGCCGGTGAACGGCTGGGCCGCCGCACCGACGTGTTCAGCTTCGCGGTGTCGGTGCTGGAGATGTTCACCGGCGGGGTGAGCTGGATGTTCGGGCCCGCCGCCGCCGAGGCGCTGGAGCTGTGGCGCGAGGAGGGGCCGGACGAACCGGGGCTGCCCGCGCTGCCGCGCGTCGTGGCCCGGCTGCTCGGCCGCTGCCTGCGCGAGGACCCGGCCGCGCGGCCCGCCTCGATGGCCGAGGTCGCCGACGAGCTGACCGGGATCTACGCGGCGCTGACCGGCGTCGCCTACCCCAGGACGCGGCCGGTGGCGTCCGACCTGCGGGCCGACGAGCACAACAACCGGGCGCTGTCGCTGCTCGACCTCGGCCGTCCGGCCGACGCGGAGGCCGAGCTCACCGCCGCGCTGCGGGCCGACCCGGGGCACCTGGAGGCGGCCTACAACGCCGGGCTGATCCGGTGGCGGCGCGGCGAGATCTCCGACGAGGACCTCGTCGCCGCGATCGAGCGGGCGGGATCGGGAGAGCGCGCGGGCGCCGCCGGGCCGCTGCTGGCCCAGGTGCATCTGGAGCGCGGCGACCGGACGTCCGCGCTCGCGCTCCTGGACCGGGCCGGGCCGGACGACCCCGAGGCCGCGGCGCTGCTCGACCTGCTGGGCTCCGGCCGGATCGCCGACGCGAACTGCGTTTCCGTGCGGCGTCCGCCCTGGGACCGCAGGCCCTCGCCCTCGGCGGCGGGCGGGCCTTCGGTGGACGACGTCGTCCTCGTCCCCGGCGCGAACCTGGTGGTGGCGGGGGACGAGGACGGCCTCGTCCGGGTCTGGGACCTGGACACGGGCGCGGTCCGCCCGAACCTCGACCGGCTCGACGGGGACCTGCGCACGATCGCGGTCGGCGGCGGCCGGTACGCCGTCTCCCGGGGCCCGCGCGCGGCACGGTTCTGGGATCTGGGCACCGGCCGCTGCCTGCGCGTCTTCACGCCGCCCGACGACGATCCCGACCCGGGCGACCCGAACTTCCGGTGGCGCGGGGACGTGCGCAGGCGCCGCGGCCAGGACGTCGTCTCGGTCCACATCGACGCCGCGGGCGCCCTGCCCCTGGCCGTGGACGGAGCCGGGCGGATCTGGGACCTGCGGACCGGACGGCTGCGGATGAGCCTGCATCCCAGGCGCGACTCCGCCTATGTGGTGCTGAACGCGACCGCGCGGCGGATGCTGTCGGGCGGCGCGGGCGACGGATGCCGCCTGTGGGACCTGGACTCCGGCGAGTGCCTGCGCGTCCTTCCGGGCGAGTTCAGCCCGCTGATCTCGGGAGCGATCAGCGACGACGGCCGGCTCGCGCTCATCCGCACGCTGAGCGACCAGGTGGGGGTGTGGGATCTCGGCACCGGGACGCGCGTGCGGCTCCTGCCCCGCGCCTCCCTGCGGGGCAGGACGGCGCCGTTCACCTCCGGCGCCCGCCGCGTCCTCACCGGCCACGAGGGCGCCGTCCGGCTCTGGGACCTCGACTGGGACCTGGCGGCTCTCAGTCCCCGGACGGGGTGAAGGCCGCGGCGTGGTCGCGGGCGAAGTCGGCGATGCCGCGCGGCGGGCGCCCGAGGAGGTCGGCGACCGTGCGGGTGGTGAAGTCGCCCCAGCCGGAGTCGTAGGCCCGCGCGTACTCCTCCAGCATGTCGATGATCCAGGCTGGGACGCCGTAGCCGAGCAGCGTCTTGCGCTTGGCGTCGTCGCTGACCGGTACATGGGTGACGGGCCTGCCGAGCACGCGGCCCAGCTGGTCGGCGACCTCGTCGAAGGTCAGCGAGCGCGGGCCGGTCAGGGTGTAGGTCTCGCCGTGGTGGCGGCCGGGGTCGTCCAGCAGCACGCGGGCGGCGCATTCGGCGATGTCGCGGGCGTCGATCATCCCGATCCGCGCGGAGCCCATGTTCAGCGAGAACGCGCCGGTGGACGCGATGTCGCCCGCCTCGTTGAGCAGGTTCTGCATGAACCAGTGGGGGCGCAGGATCGTCCAGCGCATCCCGCAGTGTTCGGCCTCCCGGTCGGAGAGCGCGTGCAGCCGGCCGCTGCGGTTCGGCGCGTCGTGGGCGGCGCCGACGACCGACAGCCGCACGACGCGCTCCACGCCCGCCCGGCGCGCGGCCCACATGGCGTTCATGCCGTGCTCCGGGGCGCGCGGGCCGTTCGGCGTGAGCAGCCAGACATCCTGGACGCCCTCGAACGCGGGCGGCAGCGACCGGGCGTCGTCGAGGTCCCCGACGACGACCTCGGCGCCCCGCTTGTGGAGGCCGGTCGCCGTGGCCGCGTCGCGGACGAGGGCGCGGAGGTGCGGCCCGGTGCCGTCCAGCGCGTCCATCAGCGCGCTGGACACGGTTCCGGTGGCTCCGGTGATCAGTACGGTGCGCATGCTTCGGTTCCCTGGAGTCAGTGGGCGGAGGTGGCCGGGGTCCGGTCGGCGGCCGGGGTATTCGAGGGCCTTCCGGCCGTCCGGTGGACGGAGACGCGCTCCAGAACCCACAGGACGAAGGTCCCGGCGGAGAAGACGGCGCCCAGCACGCACACGCCGGTCCAGCCCGCGTGCGCCCAGACCACCGAGGTCAGCGCGGAGCCCACCGCGCCGCCGACGAAGAACGAGGTCATGAAGGCGGAGTTGATCCGGTTGCGGGCCTCGGGCCGCAGCGCGTAGACGACGTTCTGGTTGCTGTTGAGCACCGCCTGGTGCGCCAGGTCCAGCGCGATCACGCCGACCAGCAGCCAGGCCAGGGAGCGCGATCCGGCGGCGACGGCGAGCCAGGAGACGACCAGCAGCAGCGTCCCCGCGCCGGTGATGATCTGGACGTGCCCGCGATCGGCGAGCCGTCCCGCCACCATGGCGGTCAGCGCGCCCGCGACGCCGACCAGCCCGAACAGGCCGATGGCCGACTCCGACCAGCCGTAGGGCGGCCGCACCAGCAGCAGGGTCAGCGCCGTCCACAGCACGCTGAACGAGGCCAGGCTCAGGGCGGCGATGCCCGCCCGCCACCGCAGCAGCGGCTCGTGCCGGAGCATCGCCACCGTCGAGCGCAGCAGGCCCGGGTAGGACATGCGCCGTCCCTCGCCGCCGAGCCGGGGCAGGAAGACGCGCAGCGCGACGGCCATCAGCGCCATCAGGACCGCGTTCACCCAGTAGACCGTCCGCCAGCCGCCCAGCTCCGACAGCGCGCCGGACGCGGTGCGCGCCAGCAGCAGGCCCATCATCAGCCCGGTCATCACGGTGCCGACCACCTTGCCGCGCTCGGCCGGGGCGGCCAGCGTCGCCGCGAACGGGACCACGACCTGCGCTCCGACCGAGGTCAGCGCGGTCAGCGCCGTCCCGGCCAGCAGCATCGTGCCGTTGACCGCGGTGGCCGAGACCAGCAGGAACAGCGCGGTCGCCGCGTAGAGGGCCACGGCCAGCCGCCGCCGCTCCACCAGGTCGCCGAGCGGCACCAGCAGGATCAGGCCCAGCGCGTACCCGGCCTGCGCGGCCGTCACCAGCAGCGCCGCCAGCGCGGGGCTGAGCCCGAGTTCCCGGCCGATCAGGTCGAGCAGCGGCTGGGCGAAGTAGTTGCCCGCGACGGCCAGGCCGGTCGCCACCGACATGAGCAGGAGCAGACCTTGCGGAAGGCCGCCGTCCCGGGGGTGTCTCGTCGTCATGCGTCCAGCCTGGGCGATAAGCGATCAATGAGTCCAACACATGTTTGTCATCGCAGCGATCGTGCATCACGATTGATCTGTGGAACTCCAGCAGATGCGTTACGTCGTCGCCGTCGCCGAGACGAGCAACTTCACCCGTGCCGCCGAGCAGTGCCGGGTCGTCCAGTCCGCGCTGAGCCATCAGATCGCCCGGCTGGAACGCGAGCTGGGCGCCAAGCTGTTCGAACGCACCAGCCGCCGCGTCCGGCTGACCCCGGCGGGCGAGGCGTTCCTGCCCGCGGCCCGCCAGGCCCTGGACGCCGCCGAGCGGGCCCGGGCCGAGGTGGCGGCCGCCGCCGGGGAGATCCGCGGCCGGCTCGCCATCGGCGCGATCCCCACGGTCGGCGCGATCGACCTGCCCACCGCGCTGAAGGAGTTCCATCTGCGGCACCGCAAGGTCCACATCAGCCTGCGCTCGGGCGCGAGCGAGGAGCTGGTCGAGCGGGTCCGGCAGGGCACCCTGGACGTCGCCTTCCTCGGGCTGCCCCTGGGCCAGCGGCCCAAGGGGGTCCGGGGCACCGAGCTGGCGCACGGTGAACTGGTCGCCGTGGTGGCGCCCGGCCACCCGCTGGCGGGCATGGACCGGGTGGACCTGCGCCGCCTGGCGGACGAACCGTTCGTCGACTTCCCCGCGGGCTCGGCCGGACGGATCCAGTCGGACGACGCGTTCGCGGCGGCCGGGGTGCGGCGCGAGGTCGCCTTCGAGGTGTCGGCGCCCGACTTCATGGCCCACCTGATCCGGCAGGGCCTCGGGATCGGAATGCTGCCCGCGGCCTTCGTGCCCGCCCTCCCCGACCTGCCCACCGTCCGGGTCAGCGACGCCCCCGCCCGGGTGGAGCACCTGGTCTGGAGCCGCTTTCAGCCCTCCCCCGCCGCCGCGGCCTTCCTCGCGGCGCTCGGCGTCTCACCGAACACGTGATCCCGGGCTCAGTGCTTGGCGAAGCTCAGCTCGTCCCACTGGAGGGTCTCGTCGCAGACCGCGTCCAGCAGCGCCGGGTCGTGGCTGACCATCAGGGCGGCCCGCTGATTCTCCTTGACCTGGGTGCCGATCAGCTGGAGGAGGGTGGCCGCGCTGGAGGCGTCCAGCATGGCGGTCATCTCGTCGCAGAGCAGGTAGCGGGGGTCGGCGCCCAGGGTGCGGGCCAGGCACGCGCGCTGGAGCTGGCCGTCGCTCACCTCGTGGGGCTTGCGGCCCAGCAGGTCCGGGGTGAGGCCGACCAGGTCGGCCAGCCGGTCGGCGTCCGCGTCCGGCGGGGCGTGGGCCGCGATGATCCGCCCCAGGGTGTGGCGGGGGTCGGCGGCGGCCCGCGGGTGCTGGAAGAGGACGCCGACGCGGCGGCGCTGCTCGGCGGGGGCGGCGTAGCGGACGTGCCGGACGGTCTCGCCGTCCAGGCTCAGCCGACCGGCGCGCGGGCGGTGCAGCAGCGCCAGCACGCGGATGAGCGTGGACTTCCCGCAGCCGCTGGGGCCCTGGACGCCGATGACGCGGCCCGGTTCCAGGGTGAGGGAGACGCCGTTCAGGACGTCGGGTCCGCGCCGGTAACCGGCGACCAGGTCGGTGGCGCTCAGCATGGCGGTCTCACTTCGCCTCGGGTCGTGCGCAGGCCAGGGCGCGGCCGTCCGGCAGGTCCACCAGCGCCGGGTCGTCGTGGCAGGTGTCGCGCCGGGGGCAGCGGGGCCGGAAGGCGCAGCCGGACGGCAGGTCGGACAGGTTGGGCGGGTGGCCCGGCAGGGGTCGCAGGCCGCGCGCGGGCGTGGCGGCGAGCAGGCCCTGGGTGTAGGGGTGCCACGGGTCGCCGAAGACGTCGGCGGCCGGCCCCTGTTCGACGATCCTGGAGGCGTACATGACCGCGACGTCGGTGGCGGCGCGTTCGGCGGCGGCGATGTCGTGGGTGATGAGCAGGACCGCGCGGCCGTCGTCGGCCAGGTCGCGCAGGGCGTCCACGGTCCGGTCGACCAGCGGGCGGTCCAGACCGGAGGTGGGCTCGTCGGCGAGGATGACGTCGGGGTCGGCGGACAGCGCGAAGGCCAGCACCGCGCGCTGCGCCATCCCGCCGGACAGCTCGTGCGGGTAGCGATCCAGGGCCAGCGGGTCCAGACCGACGCGCTCGGCGAGGCGGTCGCACTCGCCGCGCCGGTCGGCCAGGTCGGGACGCAACTCGCGCAGCGTCTCGGCCAGCTGGCTCCGGACCGTCCGGACGGGCGTCAGGGCGGTGGCGGCCGACTGCGGGACGAGCGCGACGCGGCGTCCGCGCACCCGGCCGGCGAGCACCCGCTCGGGCGCCGTGGTGAGCTCCAGCGGCTCGGCGCCGGTGTGCAGCCAGACGCCGCCGCGGATCTCGGCGTTGCCGGGCAGCAGCCCGAGCAGGGCCGACGCCAGGACGCTCTTGCCGCAGCCGCTCTCGCCGACCAGGACGAGCAGCCGCCCGGGCCGCAGCTCGAACGACACGTCGGTGACGGCCTGGACGACGGAGTCGCGCAGCCGGAACCGGACCGACAGGTCGCGGGTGCTCAGCAGCGGCCCGGTCACAGGGCCAGCTCCGAGCGCCGCTGGGGGACGATCCGGTCGCGCCACCAGCCCGCCAGGCCCGCCACCGCCAGCGTGGCCGCGACCAGCACGCCGACGGGGGCGGCGATCGTCCACCAGGCGCCGAGCAGGACGTCGTCGCGGCTGTCGGCGACCATGGTGCCCAGGCTGGGCAGGTGCGGCGGCAGGCCGAGGCCGAGGAAGCTCAGCGCGGTCTCGTGCCAGACCGCGTGCGGCAGCAGCAGCACCGCCGCCAGCGCCGACTGCGGCGCGACCGCGGGCAGCAGGTGACGGGTGAGCACGGTGAGCCGGGAGGCGCCGCCCGAGATCGCCGCGTCGATGTAGGGGCGCGAGCGCAGCGACAGCACCTCGGCCCGGACGATGCGGGCCACGGTCGTCCAGTGGGTCAGGGAGATGGAGGCGATGACCGCGACCAGCGACCCCCGGTACAGCGCCACGATGAGGATGCCCAGCAGGAGGTGGGGGACGGCGTTGACCCCGTCCACCAGCCGCATGACGATCGCGTCCACGATGCCGCCCGCGGCTCCCGAGGCGGCGCCGACCAGGGTGCCGATCACCGTCGCGACCAGGGCGCAGGTGACGGCGACGATCAGCGACACGCGGGCGCCCTCGGCCGTGCGGGTCAGGATGTCGCGCCCGGCGTCGTCGGTGCCGAACGGGTGGCCGAGCCCGGGCGCCTGCCGGACGGCGTCGTAGTCGACCGTGCCCGACGCCCCGTCCCCGGTCAGCATCGGCAGCAGCACGATGGCGCCGATCAGCGGCACCAGCACGGCCGCCGCGGCCACCACGCGCACCCGGGCGGACGCGGCGGCGCGGGGCCGGGCCGGGCCGCCCGGACGCCGACGGCCCGCGGGCCGCCACTTCTCCAGCGGGGATGTCTGGTCTTTCATGGCCTCATCCATCGGCGGACGCTCTCGGGTCGATGAGCAGGACGGCCAGGTCGGCGCACAGGTTCCCGGCCAGGACGGCGGTGGTCGCCAGCAGGGTCAGGGCGACCAGCAGCGGGAAGTCGACGTTCAGCCCGGCCTTGACCATGGCCCCGGCCACGCCGGGCCAGGAGAACACCTCCTCGACCAGCACCACCCCGGTGACCAGTTCGGGGAGCCGGGTGCCGACGGTGGTGACGAACGGCAGCAGCGCCACCGGCAGGCCGTGGCGCACCACGACGGTGCGTTCGGGCAGGCCGCGCGAGCGCGCCGAGGTCACGTGGTCGTCGGCGAGACCGACCAGCAGCTGCTGCCGCAGGGTCAGGATCAGCCAGGGCAGCTGCGCGATCGCCAGGACCAGCGCGGGCAGGGCCAGGTGGCGCACGGTGGAGGCCGCCCCGGTGCCGCCCGCGGCGTCGCTGACTCCCCCGGCGGGCAGCAGCGGCATCGCGACCGCGAAGACCGCGATCGCGCCCAGGCCGAGCAGGAAGGTCGGCACGCCCTCCAGGGCGTGCGCGAGGGACACGGTGAGCCGGTCGATCCAGCCGCCCTGCCGCCAGGCCGAGACGACGCCGAGCGCCAGCGCGATGAGCACCGCCAGGGTCAGGCCGGTGCCCGCCAGCAGCAGCGTCCAGGGCAGCCGCTCGGCCACCACGTCCGCCACCGGCTGGCCGAAGCTGCGGCTGGTGCCCCAGTCTCCGCCGAGCACGCCGCCCAGCCAGTCGCCGTACTGGTGCCAGACCGAGTCGTCCAGCCCGAGCTCGGCGCGGGTGCGCGCGACGTCGGCCTCGGCCGCGGTGAAGATCCGCGTGCCGTAGTACTGGTAGACGGGGTCGAACGGCGAGGCCGCGCCGAGCAGGAAGACCACGCCCGACACCACCAGCAGCAGCGGGACCGCCACCAGCAGGCGCCGGAGCAGCACGCGCCCGGCCAGCCGCAGCCGCCCGTCGCGGGGAGCGGGCCGCCTCACCGAGACGACCACTTCTCGAGGTTCCACCACGGCCCCCACGACAGGACGCCGTGCACGTGCGGGTCGACGACCGGTTCGTAGGCCGCCTGCTCTCCGCGCACCACGTAGGTGTGCTCCAGGAAGACCAGGAACACCCACGGCGGGTTCTCGATCAGCCGTCGTTGCACGGCCCGGTACGCCCGCGCCCGGGCGGCCGGGTCGGTGGCGCGGCGGCCCTTGTCCAGCTCGGCGTCCACGGTGGCGTCGCGGTAGGAGCCCGGGTTGTTGAAGCCGTCCTCGGCCTGCGAGGAGTGCAGCAGCCCGTAGGCCACCAGGTCGGGGTCCAGCGGGGTGCCGCCTCCCATGACCAGGGCGTCCCGGGCCATGCGCGGCTCGATCGCGTCCCAGCCCAGCCCGACCAGGTCCACCTTCACGCCGACCTTGCCCGCGTCGGAGGCGAATCCCCCGGCCAGCGCCTTGCGGACGGTGTCCTCGGCCGGGTACATGAGCGTGAACCGCGCGGGCTTGCCGTCGCGCGCCCGCGTCCCGCCGCCGCCGGACCGCCAGCCCGCCGCGTCCAGGACGCGCCCGGCCTCGGCGGGGTCGTGCCGCAGGACCGCGCCCGGGTCGGCGAACTCGCCCAGCACTTGCGGGACGGGCCCGAAGGCGGGCTTGCCGCGCCCGGCCAGCAGCGCGCGGATCATCCCGGCCCGGTCGACCGCCAGGTTCAGCGCTTTGCGGATCGCCGGGTCGCCGGTCACCGGATGCTTCTGCGGCAGCATCACGCCGCGGTAGTCGGCGGTGTCGTGGCCGCGCACGGTCATCCCGTCCGCGCCCTTGAAGGTGCCGGCCAGCGCGGGCGGCAGCACCGTGCCGTCGAAGTCGCCGCGCCGCATCCGCTGCGCCCGGGTGTTGTCGTCGGGGACGAACAGCACCGTGACCCGCTTGACCCGCGGGCTGCCGCCCCAGTACCGCTCGTTGGCGGTCAGCACCAGCCGCTCGCCGCGCCGCCACTCGGCGAACCGGTAGGGCCCGGTGCCTACGGGACGGCCGTTGAACGGCGACGAGGCGACCTTGCCGCCGGTCAGCGCCTCGGACGGGACGATGCCCAGCACCAGTTTGTGCGCGAACGGCGCATACGGGTGCCGAAGCCGGAACTCCACGGCGTCGGGACCGGTCTGGCGGACGCTCTCCAGCATCCGGTAGGACGAGGCCACCGGGGACGCCGCCTTGGGATCGAGCAGCGTCCGGTAGGTCGCGACCACGTCCTCGGGCCCGAACGACGACCCGTCGTGGAAGCTCACGCCGCCGCGCAGCCGCGCCGTCCAGGTCATGCCGTCCTTGGACGGCACGGGCACGGCCGAGGCCAGCGCCGGCCGCGGCCGCCGCTGCGCGTCGTGCGTCACGAGCCCGTCGAAGAGCTTGCCCTTGCCGTCCTCGGCGAACCCCATCAGGGGGTGCAGCGACTCGTCCTCGAAGGGGTCGGCGAGGACGAGACCGCCGTCACCCGACCGGCTGTCGGGTGCGGCGCACGCCGCCACCGACATCGTCCCCACCGTGGCCATGGCCACGACAAACCTCAACAAACCACGCGAAGCGCCACTCACGCGAGGACGCTAACGCGCCCCTCACCTCTCTTGCAAGTCACATGCAACTACGCCTCATTGGCAACTGCGGTGCCGAGGAAGTCGCGCACGACCCGCGCGAAGCCCGCCGGGTCGTCGTCGTGGACCCAGTGACCGCACCCCGGGAACTCGCGCAGCGTGGTGCCCGGACGCCGCGCCGCCATCTCCCTGGCCATCGCCGTCGGCAGGACGAAGCTGTCCAGGCCGTGCACCAGCAGGGCCGGGCAGGACGAGGCGAGCCAGTCGGGCCACCAGTCGCCGATCAGCGCCCGCTGCGAGGCCACCATGGCGTCGTGGTCGAACAGGAACCCCCAGCCGTCGGGGTGTTCCACGGCGCTCTCCAGGAAGTACCCGGCGTCGGGAACGCCCCTGCTCTCGACCTGGCGGCGCAGGTCGGCCAGGGTGGCGGCGCGGCGCGGCCAGGCCCGCACGTCCAGGACCGGGTGGGGCACCTCCGGGCTCCGGTTGAGCGCGCCCGCCTCCTCGACGACCAGCGCGCCGACCAGGTCCGGATGCCGGCCGGCGAGCCGGAAGGCGACCACCCCGCCCATCGAGTGACCGAGGACGACCACCGGCCCGAGACCGAGGCGGCGCACGAACGCTGCGGCGTCGGCCAGATAGGCGTCCGGGGAGAAGTCTCCGTCGTCGTCGCTGTGCCCGTGGCCGCGCTGCTCCAGGGCGATCACGCGGTACCGGGGCGCCAGCGCGGCGGCCAGCGCGGCGAACGCCCTGGCCCTGCCGAAGTGGCCGTGCAGCGCCAGGACGGGCACGCCGTCGCCGCCGGAGTCGGTGTAGGCCAGGTCAAGCCCGCGCACCCGCGTCGTGGATTCATGGATCATCATGGCGGCGCAGATTAGCATAACGACCGTCATGTGAATAAGGTGGACCGCAGCCGACCCCGGGAGAACCGACGTGGCCCGACCTCGCGACCCGCAGCGCCGGGCCGACCTGCTCGACGCGATCGTCGAGTACCTGGCCGAGCACGGGATCGCCGGGCTCTCCCTGCGTCCCCTGGCCAAGGCCCTCGGGCACAGCACCTACGTGCTCACCCACCACTTCGCCACCAAGGACGAGCTGGTCACCGCCGTGCTCGGCCACCTCGACCAGGTGCAGCGCGGCCGCCTGAACGCCCTGTCCGACGGGACGGGCCGCGCCGGTCTGACGGGCCGCCCCGGCTTGGGCGAGATCATCCGCGCGTCCTGGGAATGGCACCTGGCCGAGGACCTTCGGCTGGTCCGGCTCCTGCACGAGATCGAGGGGCTGGCGGCGGCCGGGCGCCTCTCCGGCCCCTACGTCCCGAAGATGCTCAGCGACCGGGCCGACTTCGTCGCCGGGGTCCTGCGCGCCCACGGCGTCCCCGCCGATGCCGCCCACCGCCGCGCCACCCTGCTCAACGCCGCCTACGCGGGCCTGCAGACCGACTACCTGACCACCGGCGACCGGGAGCGGGCCGAGGCGGCCCTCGACGACCTCGTCGCCCTGGCCGAGAGCTGGACGCGGCCGCGCTGAAAACGCGCCACAATGCTCGCGCGGCAACGTTGAGGAGGACGTCATGAGCCCCAAGTGCGCGCGGTGCGACAGGACGCTGGTGCCCATCGCCTATGGGCTTCCGGGGCCCGAGCTGCACGAGGCCGCGCAACGCGGCGAGGTCCATCTCGGCGGCTGCATGCCGATGGCCGAGGAATGGTGGTGCGGTGCCTGCCGGGCCTACGTCGACCCCGACGCCGCGACGGCGCCCGACGCGTCCGTCGAGGAGTTCCAGCTGTACCTGGTGTCGGCGCTGCGCTCGGTGGGGCCCGGCGGACCCGAGACGTCCCTGCCCGCCCCCTACAACGATCAGCGCGCGCAGGTGGCGGCGAAAGCGAAGCTGGAGGCGTGGCTCGACCGGGGCCTGCCGAAGGTCGGCGAGCTGTCGGCGGTCCTGGGGAGCCCGCTCCCCATTCCGGGCAATGTCTTCTGGTTCGGCCTCCCGCTCTGGCCCGACCTGTGGTTCGCGGTCACGGCGGACGACGCCAGGTTCGTCACCGACCGGCGCTTCGTCCGCAGGGAGGCGCGGCCGATGCGATCGCTGGCCGAACTCCGTCCCTGGAACGTGCTGCTCCCCGAGGCCGAGGCGTTCCTCGGCCCCCCGATCGAGAAACTCGACCGGGGCGGCCGGGAGAACCGAACCTTCCGGAGATACCGCCACGGCGACGAACGCGTCGACGCCTACTTCGTCTACGACCTCCTGGTGAGCCTCGGCTGACCGGGCACCGGTGCGCGCGCCCCCCCGCGGGGCACGCTCACCGGTTCGCGTCAGCGGGCATCGTCAGGGCCGCCACGAGAGCGGCGGCGGCCACGCACCCGGCGGAGACGAGGAAGGCGACGGTGTGGCCGTGCGCCAGCGCGGCCGGGGCGTCCCGGCCGCCCCCGCCGGGATGCGCGGCGGCCCAGCCGCTCGCGGCCGCGGCCGAGGCCGTGCTGAGGACGGCGAGCCCCACCGCGCCGCTGGTCTGCCGGACGGTGTTGAGCACGCCCGCGGCCAGCCCGTTCTGCCCGGCGGGGACGCCGCTGGTCGCCGCCACCGTGATCGGGGTGAACGCCGCGGCCGTCCCGAACCCGAACAGGCCGCCCGCGACCACCACGGTCAGCACGTAGGAGCCGTCCACGCCGAGGAACGCCGCCACGCCGACGAACCCGGCCGCGCCCGCCAGGCAGCACGCCACGGTCGCGCGGCGCGCCCCCAGCCGCACGGTCAGCGGCCCGGCGGCCTGGGCCCCGGCGAACATCGCGATGCCGACCGGCAGGTACCCGAGACCGGCCCGCAGGGGCGACCAGTGGTGCACGTCCTGAAGGTAGAGCGACAGCAGGATCGGGCTGGCGAAGAAGCCCAGGCCGTGCAGGAACATCACCACGTTGCCGCTGCTCACCGCGCGCAGCCGGAAGATCCCCAGCGCCACGAGCGGGTCCCCGGCCCATCGCGCCTGGTGCGGCAGGAGGACGCCCAGCAGCACCGCGCCCCCGGCCAGCGAGCCGACGACCTCCGGGCTCGCCCAGCCCGCGACACCGGCCCGCATCACGCCGTACACCACTCCGGCCAGCCCGGCGGTGGCCAGCGCGGCGCCCACCAGGTCCAGGCGGGGACGCGGCCCCGCCGTCTCCTGCCGGGGCAGCTCGCGCGCGGCGACGATCATGATGAGCATCCCGAGGGGGACGGTCACGAAGAACACCCACCGCCAGCCCGCCCCCTGGATCAGCACGCCGCCGAGCACCGGACCGGACGCGGCACCGGCCGCGCCGACCGCGCTCCAGGTGCCGAGCATCCGCGCCCGCCTGGCCGGATCGGTGAACGTCGCGGTCAGCAGCGACAGCGTCACCGGCATCAGCAGCGCGCCGCCCGCGCCCTGCACCGCCCTGGCGACCAGCAGCATCTCCGGGGTGACGGCCAGACCGCAGGCCAGCCGGGCGACCGTGAAGATGGCCATCCCGGCCAGCAGCATCGTCCGGCGGCCGAACACGTCCGCGCACCGGCCGCCGAGCAGCAGCAGGCCCGCGAACGCGAGGGTGTAGGCGTTGACCACCCAGGGCAGCGTGGCCGGTGAGAAACCGAGCGCGCCCCGGATGTCGGGCAGCGCCACCGACACGATCGTGGCGTCCAGGATGACGACGAACGCCCCCGCGCAGGCCAGCGCCATCACCAGCCGCTCGCGGCGCCGGACGGCCGGATCGGCGGGCGGCGCCGCCATGGCGACCTGGCCGCTCACGCGGACACCTCCGGGTCGGGCACGTGGCGGGTCAGCACGGGCCGGGCGTGACGGGCGGCCGGGATGTCGAACAGCCCGTCCACCACCGGGCGGGTCGCGGCGTAGGACGCCGACAGCCCGGCGATCTCCCGCTCGTCCGCCGGAAGCCGGGCGGCGTCCAGCAGGGTCCGCACCCGCGCGGTGACCGCCGGGTCCTCGCGCTCCGGCGGGCGTGGCCGTCCGTCGTGCCGGGCGTCCGTCCGGGCCGGGACGGGGACGCGCGAGTGCCAGCCGGTGCGCCGCTGGTACGCGTCGCCGACGCCGAGAACGGCCGCCTCCCCCCAGACCGGGCCCGCGATCTGCATCGACAGCGGCAGTCCCGACGCGGTGAAGCCCATCGGGACCGCGAGCACCGGGTTGGCCAGCGGGTTCCAGTACGGCGTGTAGATCTTCGCGAACAGGCCCGCGTTGTCCTGGTGGCCCGCCGCGTTCGCGAGGTCGCCGAACGGTGGCGCCCCGACGGACGCGGTGGGGCACACGATCACGTCCACCTCGCCGAACAGCGCGTCCACCGCCTCCTGCGCGACCCGCCGCACCCGTTGCGCCTGGACGTACTCGGCGCCCGACACCAGGGCGCCCATCGCCAGCAGCCCGCGCGAGGCCGTGAAGTAGTCGTCCCAGCGGCGCGGCAGGTCGGCGCCGTGGAAGGCCAGGCCCTCGCTGGTCGCGGTCACGAACATCGAGGCGATCAGCTCCCACCAGTACGGGAGCGTCACGTCGACCGGTGTGGCGCCCAGACCGGCGAGGACCGACACGGCCGTGTCGAACGCCTCCGGCAGCGCCGGGTCGCCGTCCTCGGGGAAGTGGTGCTCCCGGACGACCCCGACCCGCATCCCACTCAGGTCCCCGTCGAACCGGGGCTCGGTGTACGGGACGTCCGCGATCACCGACAGCACGGCCGAGCAGTCCCGAGCGGAGCGGGCCAGCGGGCCGACCCGGTCGAGGCTGTACCCGAGCGGCAGGCAGCCCGCCTCGGGCACCCGCCCGAACGTCGGCATCAGCCCGCTCACCCCGCAGAACGCGGCGGGCATCCGGATGCTGCCGCCGGTGTCGCTGCCGAGCCCCGCCAGGAACGTCCCCGCCGCGACGCCGCTCGCGGTGCCCGAGCTGGATCCCCCGGCCCACAGCTCGGGCTGCCAGGGGTTGCGCGGGAACGGGAAGGGCTTGGCCGCGTCCGGCAGCCCGCAGCCGAACTCCATCGCCGTCGTCTTCCCGGTGACGACCGCGCCGCCCGCGCGCAGCCGCGCCACCACGGTGGCGTCGCGTCCGGCTCCCCAGGCCGGGTCCAGGACCAGGCTCTGCCCGGTGGTGGGACCGTCGGCCGCCGCGATGGTGTCCTTGACGCCGATCGGGATCCCGTGCAGCGGCCCGCGATCGATGCCGCGCGCCAGTTCCTCGTCCGCGCGCTCGGCCGCCTCCAGCGCCCGCTCGTCGAAGCGCGCCAGGTAGATTCCGAGCCGCCGGTCGGCCTCGTCGGCCGCGGCGAGGGCCGCCTTGGTGAGCCCGACGCTGGTCGCCGTCCCGTCCCGCAGCGCCCTGGCGGCTCCGGTCGCCGTCCACGCTTGTGTCACGTTCCACCTCCTGGAGCCCGCCACCTCTGAGCGGTGGCGAGGCAGAACGCAACCCTCCTAACTCAACCCGAGTTGAGCGCAACCCCCGGAGCGGCGGCCGGAGGTGTGACGGCCGGCACTCAGGCGTCGTACTCGTCCGGGAAGCGGACGGAGGGGCCCCCGGCCTGGAGGCCGAGCGGGGTCGCGCGACCCTTGGGCTCCTCCCATTCCTCCTGGCGGCCCAGCGCGGTGAGGTCGAGGTAGGGGCTGCCCGCCCAGGAGAACTCGATCCCGCGCCCGAAGGTGGAGTAGGTGTGGTAGACCGCGTCGTCAACGCGGAGGAAGGCGCTGATGCCCGGCCATTCGCCGCCCTCCTCGTCGTCCTCCCACGGGGTGCCCGCCGCCGCGAGCTCGGCCTCGGTGCGGTAGTTGAACAGCACCGGGGCGACCCGGCTGTTCAAGGTGGCGTGGAAGTCGTAGTTGAAGTCGCTTCCGGCCGAGGAGTACCAGGGGAAGGTCCACCCCATCCGCTCGCGGTAGGCGGCGATCTTGTCGTACGGCCCGCGCGACACCGCGACGAGCGTGGTGTTCCTGGCGTGCAGCTGCGAGAGCTGGGAGATGCCGTCCGCGCTGGCCGCGCAGTTGGGACAGGTGCTGTCGCCGGGCCGCTCGTTCCCTTCGGCGTCCACGTCGAACGTCCACATGAAGTGGTGCATGACCAGCTGGCGGCGGCCCTCGAACAGGTCGATGAGGCCCACCGGGCCGTCCGGGCCCTCGAACACGTACGGCTTGTCGACCCGGACCATCGGCAGCCGGCGCCGGTCGGCGTTCAGCCGGTCGCGGGCCTTGGTGAGCTCTTTCTCCTTCACCAGCAGTTCCTTGCGGGCGGCGAGCCACTCCTCGCGCGACACCACGTCGGGCAGGTTCTCGGACACCATCTGCGCCTCCTCGGACTGCTCTTGCTTTGCAACCAGTGTGGGTTCCTACCCTAGAAACAACCGGTGCTAATCTGCAACCGGTACGAAGGAGAGTGCGGTGCGCAAGAGCATGCGGTCGGGATGCCCGGTCAACCTGTCGCTGGAGATCTTCGGCGACCGCTGGACCCTGCTGGTCCTGCGCGACGTGATCTTCACCGGGGCACGGCACTTCCGCGAACTGCTGGCCGGGCCCGAGGGGATCTCGTCGAACATCCTGGCCGACCGGCTCGCGCTGCTGGTCGAGCACGGGCTGCTGACCAAGGCCGGGAATCCCTCGCACAAGCAGAAGGTCACCTACAGCCTGACCGAGCCGGCGATCGAGCTGGTGCCCGTCTTCGCCCAGCTCAGCACCTGGGGCGTGCGGCATCTCCCGGTGGACGACGGCCCCGCCGCCCGCACGCGGGTGCTCGCCGAGGGCGGCCCGCCGCTGTGGGAGGCCTTCATGGACGAGCTGCGCGAGACCCATCTCGGCCCGCGGGCGCGCAGGCGGCCCGCGCCGGACGGGCCCACCGCCATGGAACGGATGCAGGCCGCCTACGACTCGGCTCTCGCCGGGTAAGACCCGGTCAGCCCTCCCAAGGCACGTCCCGCAGGTCGCCCAGGCGTTCGAGGTCGGCGCGGCCCTCCCGGGCGAGGACGGTCACCACGTCGTCGGCCTCGTCCGGGGTGACATGGCGTCCCCGGGACGAGCGGCTCTCCGGGTCGGGCGATTCCAGCCACAGCCGCCGGCCCTTCTCCCAGAACACCTGGACGACCTCGCCCGACTCGCCCTCGAAGACGGCGAAGTTGTTCTCCCGGGGCGTCAGCTCCAGCAGGACGGCCTTGGCCTCGGCCAGCGACATCGGCACGGACTCGTCGATGTGGCGGCCGCGCCGGTAGTCGCAGTAGGAGCCCAGAAGGGGCCCGGAGGAGGACGCCTCGGGCCCGTCCGGCCAGGCGGCGAACGGCCCGAAGCGCGGCCGCCGCCAGGTGAGCGGGACCTCGATCCGCGCGCCGGTGTCGCCGTTCCAGGTCACCTCCAGGCCGCGGTCGCGCAGCGCCGCGGCCACCTCCGCGCCGATGGCGGCCTGCTCGGCCGGAGGGTCGGCGTCGGTGAAGATTCCGAAGGCCAGGTAGAGGCCGTCGCCGGTCACGGCGCCGGCCATGTCCTGCCGGTGGCAGAACGCGTAGCCGCGGTAGGCGTCGTGCTCGTCGGCGGGCACCTGGCCGCCGATCTCGGCGATGCCGCAGTTCTGGCAGCACGCGTAGTCGGCCCTGGCCACGATTCCCGCGAGGTCGAGGTCGCGGAACGCGCGCAGGACCCGATCCGACTCCAGCACCTCGGGCCAGGTCTCCTGCTCGGCCAGATAGCCCGCGAACTCCTCGACGGCGAACTCCCGCGCCAGCTCCGCCACCTCGGCCTCGTCGGCGGTGCCGCGCAGGTACTCCACACCGCCCCGGACGACGCCGTCGAAGTCGTCCTCCCCCAGCGCGAGCAGCAGCCTCAGGTGCTCACGAAGATTCGTCCGCTGAACCTCATCGATCACGCGCCAAGTATGCCGTCCCGCTCGGACAAATGGGGCTCCTGTCCTTACGGGGCCAGGCCCGCGAGAAGGCCGCGGGCCAGGCGGGCGGCGTCGGCGCGATCGGTCTCTGGGGCGTCGGAGTCGGCGACGGCCAGTGAGAGCTCGGTGCGGCTCCCGTAGATCGCGGCGGCGAGCAGGCCGCCGGGATGGTCCTGGACGAGACCGCCGTCCACCAGCGACCGCGTGGCGGACACCAGCAGGTGGCCCAGATGGCGCCGGTCGAGCTCGCGCCGGCGTCGCCGGCCCAGCGCGATCGGCCCCTGGAGCAGGACGATCTCCCGGTAGTCCGGCTCGGCGCACACGTCGAGGAAGGCGTCCATGCCCGCCGTCGCGGCGTCCCACGGATCGGACGCGGCCGACATGGCCGCCTCGATCCGCCGGGGATACCACATGCACCGCGTATGCGGGCGCGGGCCTCAGCCTTCGGCGCGGCCGAAGAGCCTGTCGATGCTGCGGCGCTCGCGCTTGGTCGGACGGCCCGCGCCGCGCTCGCGCAGCGCGACGGGGATCAACTGCTCGCGCGGGGGCGGCGGAGGGCTCTTGTCGACGTAGCACTCGGCGGCCACCGGGGCGCCGACCCGCTTGGTGACGAGCCTGGAGACGATCACGACGCGCTCCCAGCCCTCCTGGCGGACCCTGACCTCGTCGCCGACCCGGACCGCGTGCGAGGGCTTGACCGACCGCCCGTTCACCCGGACATGGCCGCCCCGGCAGGCGCCCGAGGCCAGGGAGCGGGTCTTGCTCAGCCGCACCGACCAGATCCAGCTGTCCACGCGCACGCTCGGCGCCTGCTCGTTGGTCATGAGGCCACCTTAGGGAAACGCGTCGCGGCACTGCCTCCTCATTTTTCGCGCTTCTGTCTGAATTTCATGACATCACGGCCGGACGTCCGCCCCCCGTGCCAGAATCCCGGCGAACGGATCATGGCTCGTCTCGGCCGCCTCCACGCGGCGCGGCGCGAGGACCAATCGAGTCGAGCTCGGGGGAGCCGCAGACGATGGTGGCCAGAACCGGCGAATCCACCCGGCACGCCAGAGTGCTCGTTCGCGGCGCGTATCCGGAGCCCGCGTCCCGATGGGTCTGGCTGGCCCCCGCCGGGGTCGCGCTCGCGGTCCTGCTGACCGGGCTCGGCACGCCGTCGCTGTGGCGGGACGAGGCCGCGACGGTCTCGGTCGCCCGGCGTCCCGTCGGTGACATCCTGCGCCTGCTCGGCAACGTCGACGCCGTCCACGGGCTGTACTACCTGCTGATGCATCCGCTCATCTCCGCCTTCGGCACCGCCGAGTGGGTGCTGCGGCTGCCCTCGGCGATCGCCGGGGCGGTGACGGCGGGGGGCGTCGCCGCGATCGGCGCGCGGCTCGCCTCGGCGCGGGCCGGGGTGCTCGCCGGGCTGCTCTGCGTAGCCGCGCCGATGTTCTCGCGGGCGGGACAGGACGCCCGGTCCTACGCGCTGGTGATGGCCATCGCGGTGCTGGCGACCCTCGTGCTGGTGGTCGCGACGGAGTCCGGTTCGTGGCGGTGGTTCGCCGTGTACGGGGCGATGATCGCCCTGCTGGGGATCGCGCACCTGCTCGCGCTGCTGCTGGTCGCGGCGCACGGGACGAGCCTGCTCGTGCGCGGCCGGGCGCTGTGGCTCCGCTGGCTCGCGGCGGTGGCCGCGGCCGGGGCCGCCGTCGCTCCCCTGGCGCTGCTGGCCAGCACCCAGCGGGTCGCGATCGCCTGGATGCGCGCTCCCGGACCGACCGAGGCCGAAGAGGCCCTGATGGCGCTGACCGGCTCGCTGGGGCTGCTCATCCCGATCGCGCTGCTGGTGCGCTCCTGGGGCACCGCGCCGGTGGTGGCGCTGGCGGTCCCGTGGCTGCTGCTCCCACCGGTCGTGCTGCTCTCGTTCTCGCTGGTGCATCCGCTGTACAACGTGCGGTACATCCTGTTCTGCCTGCCCGCCGCGGCGCTGCTCGGCGGTGCCGGGCTGGCCCGGTTCCGGTTCCCGGTCCAGGCCGCCGTGCTGGTCGCCGTCGTGGCGGTCGCGGCGCCGTCGCACGCGGCCGTCCGGCATCCCCGGGGTCATCTGGACGACCTGCGCGGCACCGAGCGAACCCTGGGCGCGCTGGTCGAACCGGGCGACGCCGTGGTCTACCTCGAAGGCTTCGGCCGCAGCATGTCCATGGCGTACCCGGCCGCGTTCTCGCGCCTGCGGGACGTCGGCATGGCCCGGTCCCCGCGCGTCTCGGCCACCATCGACGGCGTCCCCGTCCCGGACCACGAACTCAGGGCCCGGCTGAGGCCGTTCCGCCGGGTGTGGCTGCTCGGCGGCCTGGGCCACAAGGGCCCCGCCACGCCTCAGGACGAGGGGAAGATCGCCGCCCGCGCCCAGGCGGTCGGCCCGTACGTCCTGGTCGAGCGCCGCCAGGTCCGGCGGCTGGTCCTCAGCCTCTACGAGCGGCGCTGACCGGTCACGGGCCCGCGTCGACCAGGGCCGCGCTGACGTCCAGGCTCGGGACGAGCGCCGCGCCTGGCAGCCCGCGGGACGGCTGGCAGGAGCGGAAGGCCGAGGCCAGCCCCTCGCGGTCGACCGTGAGCCGGAGCCGGTCGGGCAGCAGCGGCAGCGACAGGCATCCGCCCTGGGCGGCGACGCGCCACCGGATGCCAAGGAGCACCGGCAGCGGGTTGACCTGCACCTTCAGCTCGCGGTGCAGGCGCACCACGAGATGGTGGAGGTTCCTGTCGACCAGCGAGGTGAGCCTGGCCCCCAGGTGGCCGAGCGTGACGTGGTCCAGGACGCCGCGCACGGTCAGCTGCGTGTGCTGGTCGTCGGGCCGGGTGGCCATGGCGATCCTTAAGTCGGACGGCGGCGGGTCGAGCGGCGGACCGGCGCCGTTCCCGCGCAGGTCGCGGATGGCGTCCAGCACATCGGCGGCGTCCCGGACCGGAGCGGTCGCGCGCACCCGCGCGACCGGGGAGACGGGAGGCTCCAGCGCGTCGCCGAGCCGGGCGTACACCTGGACGAGCCCGTCGAGCCCGATCGCGCGCAGCGTCTCGCGCAGCCCGGTGTCCCGCGCGGGGACGACGACGCGGAGCAGCAGTCCGAGCAGTCCCGCACGCGTGCTGGTCCGGGCGAGCAGCCACAGCCCGGAGGTGTCCGGCAGGGTCGCCCCGGACAGGTCGACCACCACTCCGGTGCGGCACCGCCGGTCGGCCGTGACCAGGCCCTCGCAGAGCGACTGCCTGAGCTGCGCGTAGTTGTTCCAGGTCAGCTCGGAACGGGGCGCGAGCACGATGAAGTCCCGCTGGGCCCCGATCTGGAGCGTCGGCGTCCTGGGCCGCCTCATGACAGGGCCGACGCGCGGCGCGGAGCGGCGGGAAGATCGTCCGGGGGGCATCCCTTGACCACACCGGTGAGCCGCGAGACCGCCAGCCGCTCGATCACGGCGGCGTCCGGCGACTCGCCGAGATGGCTGCAGCAGGAGCAGAGATCGTCGACGCAGCGCCGCACGGCCTCGGCCGAGAGGCAGGAGAACCGCGCGGTCAGGCGGGTGACCACCACCTCCCGGGTCGTCACGTAGGTATCGCTGCCTCGACTCGTACTTGCACTGCGGCGGTTCACCCTCATGGCCCTTTCCTGCGAAGAGAAGTTTGCACCCCTTTGACCGCACCACCACCGGTAGCCGTAAACGCACAGAGCGTCCGGATCCATGAATCGGCATACCCTGCCCTCCGAGCACAACCCGCCACCCAGGAACATATTTCACATAGCGATCAACAATTGACGGCAAAAAGGCGTACCAGAGCCCCGCCATCGCAACAAAGAGACCTTTGCCTTTTCCTGGGCGTCTTTTGGTTTGACAAACTTAGTGAGCGCTCACTAAATTTGAGCCATGAGCGAGACCGCGCGAGGGCCGGGACGGCCGCGCAAGAGCGAGGGGGCGGCCACGCGCGACCTGCTCCTGGACGCGGCCCTGGACCTGTTCGCGCGCCAGGGGTTCGCGGCGACCACCGTGCGGCAGATCGCGGCCGTGGTCGGCGTTCGCGACAGCGCGATCTACGGCCACTTCGCCGGGAAGCAGGCGATCCACGACGCGCTGCTCACCGAGGCGGGCCCGGCCTCGTTCGAGCACCTGCGCGTGGACGTGGACGCGCTGGTCGAGGCGGGGCCCCGGGACGGCGTCCCCGAACTGGCCGGGCGGGCCGTGGACGCCTGGTCCGCGCCCCGGGCCCGGCGGTTCGTCGACGTCCTGCTGCGCGACGGCGGCGGCCTCGCGGTGCTGGCCTCGGCGATCGAGGCGGCGCGCGACCGGCTCCAGGAACCGTTCGCGCGGTGGCAGGACGACGGACGCGTCCGGGCCGACGTGCCGCCCCGGCAGCTTGTCTGGGAGCTCTTCGCGCCGCTCCAGGTCCCGAGGCTGCTGCACCTGCACGCCGGCGCGACCGACGAGGACCTGGCCGCCGCGCGGCGGCTGGTCGACGACCACGTGCGGTTCTTCCTGCGCGTGACCCTCACCGACGGGAGCAACCGATGATGGTTCCGCACGAGCTCGACGAACGTCCGGCGGGCTTCGTCGCCCCCAACCTCAGCCCCGACGGTCTGGAGTTGCGCCCGCGGCAGCTGGCCGAGGGCGTCTACGCCCTGATGGCCAACGAGGTGCCGAAGGACAACAACGGCCTCATCGTCGGCGAGAAGGCGGCGCTGGTCGTCGACGCGGGCATCACGCCCGGCATCGGGCGGCACATCCAGGACGTCGTGGCGAGCCTCACCGACAAGCCGATCAGGTACCTGGTCAACACGACCTACCACGGTGACCACACGTTCGGGAACACGGCCTTCGGGGAGGACGTCACCCTGTTCTCCTCGCGCGCCAACAAGGCAGCCATGACCGACCTGGCCAGGGAGAAGCGCCTGCGCGCCGAGAGCATGTACGGCGACGCCTCGCTGGACGAGGTGCGCACCTGGCGCAGGCCGGACGTGGTGTTCGACCGCTTCTGCGAGATCGACCTCGGCGGACGGGTCGTCCGGCTGTGGCACCCGGGCCCGGGCAACGGGGCCGGTGACACCGTCGTCCACGTGCCCTCGGCCAGGGTGGCCTTCACCGGCAACTTCGTGCTGCCCGCCGGTGTGACCCCGATGGCCCTCATCGGCGACCCGGTCACCTACGCCCGCAGCCTGCGCGCCATGCGGGCGCTGATGGACGTCGAGACGCTGGTCCCGGGCCACGGCCACCTGGGTTCGGCGGAACCCGGAATCTCAGCCTGGATCTCCTACCTGGAGCATCTCGCCGCCGAGGTGAACCGGGGCAAGGAGGCGGGCACCCCCGTCGAGGAGATGTACGAGACCCTCCCCAAATGGGGAATCGAGCCGCTCCCCCACGCCCCGGAGTCGTTCCGGGCCCTCGTCCACTCGCTGCACAAACTCAACATCCTGACCACCTACCGCTGGCTGGACGCCCAGCGCGCCGCCGTCACTCGCGGCGGGTGAGGCCGATGCCGAGCACGTCGCGGATGTAGATCTCGACGTAGAGCGGCAGCCAGGGGTTCGCCGCGATCCCGTCGAAGACCGCGGTGACGCGGGGGTCGGGCGCGTCGGTGAGGTGGACGATGCGCCAGGTGTTGAGCGGCCGCGGCTCCTCACCGGCCACGCCGTGCTCGACATGGAAGATCGGCTGCTTGGTCGTCGCCACCAGGTTCTCGCCGCCGGGGCCGGGAAGTTCGGCGGCGCCGATGAAGGTGACCGTCTGCCGCGCGTGGTCGAAGGAGGTCTGCTCCAGGATGAGCCCCCGCTCCTCCGGCGCGAGCCAGAGGCGCTGGTCCGAGCGGCGGACGAACACCTCGTCGCCGCCCCAGGAGTCCGCGCTGCCCTCGGCGACGACGTTGGGGATGAACAC
Organism: Spirillospora sp. CA-294931; assembly: GCF_050946795.1. Classification (GTDB taxonomy): domain Bacteria; phylum Actinomycetota; class Actinomycetes; order Streptosporangiales; family Streptosporangiaceae; genus Spirillospora. The sequence goes on along the minus strand of NZ_CP192006.1, from coordinate 3,830,930 downwards.
GTCGGGGCGGCGGGCCTTGCGCACCTCCAGGTCCCAGAGCAGCGTCCGGGTGAAGATCAGCGGTTCGTCCGGTTCGTAGCGCTCCTCCAGCACCGCGTTGATGTCGATGGGCGGCAGCTCGTACCGGGTGTTGGACGGGTCGTTCCAGGCCAGCTCGAACTCTTTCTCATGGTCAAGCTCGTTCATCGTCGCCTCCACCGCTCGGCCGGAAAACCCGATTGTTCCATGCGGATGATCAATCTCCGAGGGACTCCACCGCGCCCCGGACGAGCGCACCGGACGACGAACCGTTCCAAGAAACCTTGACATGGAAGTTACCTGCAAGTTGACGGTTTTCCTCCCCAATGTCCTGACTTACGGTAATTTTGGGCTCACTGCGGGGGGGCGATCGTTCAGTTCGCTCCCTGCCTTTCAGGAGGATCCCGTCGATGGCACCGAGCGCCGTTTCACCCGTGCTGCGGGAGCATTCGTTCGATGAGGCGCTGCGGACGGCGATCCGAACGCGCGGGCTCAGCCTGGAGCGCCTGCACGATCGCCTCGCCGAGCGCGGCATCCGGGTCAGCCTCGCCAGCCTGAGCAACTGGCAGCGCGGGCAGTGCCGGCCGGAGGGCACGCGGTCACTGGAGGCCGTCCGCGCCCTGGAGGAGATCCTCGGCCTGCCGGGCGCCTCGCTGGTCGCGCGGCTCGGGCCGCCCCGCCCCCGGGGGCGCTGGGGCCGGGCCCTCCCCGACGTGCTGCCCTATGACCAGCTCACCTCCGCCCACGACGGTGTCGGACGGCTGCTGGCCGAGATCGAGGGTCCGGCGGACGAGCGGCTCGAATGGCTGAGCTGCCACGAGCGCTTCGAGGTCGGCCCCGACCGGACCGAGCGCGCGGTGCACACGCGGATCGTGTTCCGCGCGCTGGAGGACGGCGCCGATCGGCACATCGCCCTGCACCACGCCGAGATGGGCCTGCTGCCCGACCGCCACCGCTCCTCCTACTGCCGGACGGGACGGCGCCGCAGCGACCCCGAGGCGGGCCTGACGGCGATGGAGCTGCTGTTCGAGCGGCCGCTGGAGCGGGGCGAGACCTGCGTGGTCGAGTACGAGTTCGGCTACGCCGAGGCCGGGCCGCCCACGACCTTCTGGCAGCGCTGGTTCCAGGTGCCCCTGCGCGAGTACGTGCTCCAGGTGCGGTTCGACCCGGCCGCGCTGCCGGCCCGCGTCTACCGGATCTGGCAGCCCAACCTCTCGACCCCGGCGAGCGACGTCCAGGAACTGCGGGTGACCAGCTGGGACATGGTCCATCTGGCCGAGCCGGACCTGCGTCCGGGCACGCACGGCATCCGCTGGGAGTGGGACTGAGGGAAGGGGCGAGCCCCGCGAGGCCGTGGCTGCGACCTCGCGGGGCTCGGGCTTTCGGGGGCTACAGGCCGCCGGTGTAGAGCAGCTTGTTGGGGGTGCCGGAGGGGTTGCCGGTGATCACGCCGCTGGTGGCGGTGGAAGTCAGCCAGCTGCGGATCGTCGAGAACGAGGCGTCGCCCTTGGCGGCCTTGTACAGGGCCGCGACGCCCGCGACGTGCGGGGTGGCCATCGAGGTGCCGTTGATGGTGTTGGTGCCGCCGTTCAGCCACGTCGAGGTGATGGCCGAACCGGGCGCGTACAGCTCCACGCAGGATCCGTAGTTGCTGAAGGACGACTTCGCGTCGGTCTTGGTGCTGGAGGCGACCGTGGTGGCGTTGGCCGCGGCGGCGGGCGAGTAGTCGCAGGCGTTCCTGTTGTCGTTGCCGGCGGCGACCGCCACGAACACGCCCTTGCTCGCCAGGTTGTTGGTCGCCGAGTCGACGGAGCTGGACCGTCCGCCCCCGATCGACAGGTTGGCGACCGCGGGCTTCACGTGGTTGTTGGCCACCCAGTCGATGCCCGCGATGATGGCCGACCAGGCGCCCGTGGCCTGGCAGTTCAGGACGCGGACGCCGTGCAGCTTGACGGCCTTGGCCACGCCGTGCTTCGCGCCGCCGACGGTTCCGGCGACGTGGGTGCCGTGACCGTTGCAGTCGTTCCCGTTGCCGCCCTGGGAGTCGTACACGTTCCTGGCCCGGCCGCCGAAGTCGGAATGGGAGGCCGCGAGCCCGGTGTCGATGATGTAGGCGTTAACGCCCGCGCCATTGCCGTTGTAGGTGTAGCTGGACGACAGCGGCAGGCGCGCCTGGTCGATGCGGTCCAGGCCCCAGGACGGCGGGTTGGACTGGGTCTCGGTGGCCCGGGCGATGCCGTCCTGCTCAATCGCCTTGACACCCGGGGTGGTGCGCAACTTGGCGACCTGCGCGGACGAGAGCCGCGCGGCGAAGCCGTTGATCGCCTTGTCATAGCGGTGCAGCGTGCTGACCCGGCTCTTGGAGATCAGGCCGCCGACCGAGACGCCGTCCTTCAGCGTGACGATGTACTGCCCGTCGATGCCCTGTCCGGCGGCGGCGAGCGTCAGCGGCGCGGCGGGGGCGGCGTCGGCGGGCACGGCCGCCAGCGCGAGAGGGGCGGCCACGACGACCGCCACGGGGGCAAAACGGAACGAACGCAGGTGGGGGCGTTTCATTTGTTCTCCGTGATTCGGTGGGGGTGGAGCAAATGTGATCCTGCGGGTCCCGCCCGGAGCCGTCAATGTTTTCGACGCCCTACAGAATTTAACGACGACAATCCTCAGCGGTCGTGGGACGGGCGGGTGATGAGGCCCTGTTCGAGTGCCAGGACGACGGCGTGGGTGCGGTCGTTGGCGTCGAGTTTGGCGAAGACGCGCAGCAGGTGCGTCTTGACGGTGGCCTCGCCGATGGTCAGGCGGCGGGCGATCTCGGCGTTGGACAGGCCGTCGGCCACCGCCGTCAGGACGTCCTCCTCGCGAGCGGTGAGCGCCACCGGAGCGGGCCGGCGCATCCGGGCGACCAGCCGCTCGGCGACGCGCGGGGCCAGGACGGTCTCGCCCCGGGACGCGGCGTGCAGGGCGTCGACGAGCTGCTCGCGGGTCGCGTCCTTGAGCAGGTAGCCGATGGCCCCGGCCTCGACTGCGCGCTCGATCTCGGTGTCGGTGTCGTAGGTGGTGAGGATCAGCACGCGGGTCCCCGACCGGCCCGCGACGATCCGGGCCGTGGCGTCCACGCCGTCCATGACGGGCATCCTCAGGTCGAGCAGCGCGACGTCGGGCGCCAGGCTCTCGGCCAGCTCGACGGCCTCACGCCCGTCGCCCGCCTCGCCGACGATGGCGATCGAGGGCTCGGACGCCAGCAGCGCCACGACGCCCGCGCGCATCACCGTGTGGTCGTCGGCGATGAGGACGCGCAGCCGAGCCTCGGTCATGTCACACCTGCCCGTTCTCGGGGATCATGGCGAGGATTCTGGTGCCCTCGCCGGGCGCGCTGGTCACGGTCAGCTCGCCGCCGAGCTCGGCCAGCCGGCGGCGCATCCCGTCCAGGCCGAACCCGCGCGGGCCGTCGACCCGGAAGCCCCGCCCGTCGTCGGTGATCTCGAGCTCCACGCCGTGCGGGTGCCTCGCCAGGACGACGCTCACGGCCGTGGCGGCGGCGTGCTTGCGGACGTTGGCCAGCGACTCCTGCGTGCAGCGCAGCAGCGCGATGCGGGTGTGCCGGTCGCAGTCGAGGTCGGGCAGGTCGGCGGTGACCGCGAGGCCGGTGTCCTCGGCGAATCGGTCCAGGGTCCGGCGCAGCGTGCGGGCGAGAGACCCCGGCGCCGCGTTCTGGGGCGCCGCGCCGACCAGGACCCGCGCCTCGGCCAGGTTCTCGCGCGCGGTGCGCTCGATCGACAGCAGCTGCCGGGCGCTGCGCCCGGGGTCGGTCTCCAGGCCGGAGCGGGCGGCCTCGGCCAGCACGACGATGGACGCCAGGCCCTGGGCGAGGGTGTCGTGGATCTCCCGCGCGAGCCGCTCGCGCTCGTCCGCGGCGCCCTGCCGCTGGTGGGCCTCGGCCAGCTCCCGCTGGGCCCGGTCGAGTTCCGTGCCGAGACGGCGGGCGCGCTCGCCGCTCAGCCGGACGACCCGGTACGCCCAGAGCCCCAGCAGGACCCCCGCCGCGCAGCCGATGAGGGTGGCGAGGGCGTTCCCGGTGCGGACGGAGCCGCTGCCGACGACACCGCCCGCGATCGTGGCCGCCGCACCGGCGAGGCCGTAGGCGATCGCGGGGCGAGGCCCCGGGGCGAAGATCCAGAAGAGCGGCAGCGACACCACGTAGAGGGCGGCGCCGCCCTCCAGCAGGGCGGCCATGCCCCCGACACCGGCGACGAGCACGCTCGGGAAGACATACTCGCGCAGGACGCGGTTCCCCGGGGACGCCGCCGCGGCGGCATAGGAGAGGGCGATCACGGCCATCAGCGCCGACGACCCGTACTTGGTCCCGTCCGGGCGGTCCAGCACCGCGATGATCGGCGGGCACAGGCCCCCGAGCACCCAGAGGACGGCGTACCAGCGGTGCAGGGTCCGCATCGGGGGCCGATCGTCGGCGCGCGGCCGTGGAAACATGATCGTCAGCCTACTTTTTCCATCGCGGGAGCCTCGGGCGCGGTCTCCCGGGCCCGGCGCACGCCCCGCGACGGCCACCAGTTCGCCTCGCCGAGCAGCAGCATGAGCGAGGGAAGGATCACCACGCGGATGACGAAGGCGTCGAGCAGGACCGCCGCCGCGAGGGCGAAGCCCATCTGCTTCATCTCCATGATGTGCAGCGGGACGAAGCTGGCGAACACGGTCACCATCACGAAGGCGGCGCTGGTCACCACGCCCGCCGACCCGCCGATGCCGTCCAGGACGGCCTGGCGGGTGGGCACGCCGCGAAGGGCGGCCTCGCGGATCCGGCTGATCACGAAGACCTGGTAGTCCATCGACAGGCCGAACAGGATCACCAGCAGGAGCAGCGGCACCCGCGAGCCGATCGAGCCGGTGGAGGTGAAGTCGAGCGGTCCCTCGGCCCAGTGCCCCTGGAAGACCAGGACCAGCAGGCCGAGCGAGGCGGCGGCCGACAGCAGGTTCAGCGCCATGCCCACCAGGCCGAGGACCACCGAGCGGAACGCCCACACCGTCATGCCGAACGTCGCCAGCAGCAGGGCACCGATGATCAGCGGCAGCTTGCGCTTCTGGTGCTCGGGGTAGTCGGCATGGCGGGCGACGTCGCCGGTGACCGCCGTCTCGACGCCGTCCAGCCGTCCGAGCGTGGCCGGGAGATGCTCCCGGCGCAGGTCGCGCAGGGACGACAGGGCCGCGTCGTCGCCGACGTGGTGCGGGACCGCCAGCTCCAGCAGGCTGATCCGCCCGTCGCGCGAGACGCGCGGCTCGGCGGCGCCCGCGACGCGCGGGTCGGCCTTCGCGCGGACGGCCAGTTCGCGCAGCGCGCCCGCCGCCGCGTCCTCGCGGCCCGGCTCGGCCCGGACGACGACCTGGTGCATGGACTTGAGCTCCGGGAACGCCGCGGTGAGCCGGTCGTAGGTCTGCATAGCGGGAATGGCGCGGGGATGGGTCTCGCGTCCCATGTCGGTCAGGTTCAGGCCGAGCAGCGGGGCGGCCAGGGCGATCATGGCGAGCACCCCAGCGGCCAGCGTGAGCCCGGGCCGCCGCGCGGTGCCGCGCAGCAGGGCGGCGGTGACCGGCCCGGGGCCCGTCCGCCGCGTGCGCCCGGCCTTGCCGCGCCTGGCCCTGCGGCGCTCGGACCGCTCGCCCAGCACGGCCAGCAGCGCGGGCAGGACGGTCAGCGAACTGATCACCGCGACCAGGGTGACGACGATCGCGGCGGTGGCGATCGAGGAGAAGATGACGTCGTCGGCGAGGTAGAGCGTCGCGCTGGACACCGCGACCGCGATCCCGGAGACCACGACGGCGCGCCCGGAGGTGGCGGCGGCCAGCTCGACCACGGCCCGCGAGCCGAGCCGCCCGGCGGAGCGGGCCCGCTCCTCGCGCTCGCGCTTGAGGTAGAAGAGGGTGTAGTCGACGCCGACCGCCATGCCGATCAGCAGGATGATGTTGGCGCCGATGCCGTTGTCGGGGAAGAGATGCGAGGCCAGCATCGACAGTCCGATGGACGCGACGATCGACGAGATCGCCAGCAGCACCGGCACCAGGGCCAGCACCACCGAGCCGAAGACGACCAGCAGCGTGACCAGCGTGACCGGCAGCGCGATGGCCTCGGTGCGCGACAGGTCCTCGCCCCGCAGCTTCTCCACGCCCTTGCTGATCGACGGGCTGCCGGTCTCCTCGACGCGCAGCCCGGGATGCGCCGCCTGGACCTCGGCGGTCTGCGCCCGCAGGGGGCCGACGTGCTTCTTGCCGTCGAGCTCGGCGCCGCGCAGCGTCACGTCGACCCGGACCGCCGTTCCTCCGGACGCGCGGACCGGCCCGCTGACCGCCAGCACCTCGGGCAGCCGCTTCATGCGTTCCGCGACGTCGCGGGCGGCACGGTCGGCGGCCGCCGGGTCCAGGCGCCCGGCACCCGGCCCGGCCGAGACCAGCACCCGCTCGACGGGACGCTGCTCCAGCCCGCCCTCGGCCGCGATGGCCTCCGCGCGTCCGGCCTCGCCGATCCGGAAGTCCTCGGTCGAGGCCGATCTGCCGCCCACCGCCAGCCCGATCCCCAGGCACAGCGCCACGAACAGGAACCACCCGGCGATCGCCCGCCAGGGGTGCCCGGCGCTCCACCGGGCCATGCGAACAGGAAGGTTCATCATGGCGTCAATGCTGGTCAAGCCGGAGATTCCGGCGACAGCCTCATCCGGTTGAACCCGGCGTCCACCGATCGGTTGACCCACCCGGACGCGTTCGCACTGGTTCCGTGGCAAGAAGGGAGGGCCGGGTCGTCGTTGACCCGGCCCTCACCGCTCGGTGGTCAGCGGTCGTGCGGGGCGGGGACGTCGCCGCGCCAGGCGCCGCTCTCGCCGCCCCGGGACTCGATGAAGTCGCTGAAGCGGCCCAGGTCGCCCTTGGCGCGGCGCTTCAGCAGGCCGACGGCGTCGGCCGCGGACTCGGCCAGGCCCTCGGGGTCGGTCTCCATCTGGAGGGTGACCCGGCTGTGGGTCTCGTCCAGCCGGTGGAAGGTGACCACACCGGCGTGCTTGGGACCGGCCACCGACTCCCAGGCCACCCGCTCGTCCGGGTGCTGCTCGACGATCCGCGCGTCGAACTCGCGCTCGACCCCGCCGATCTTGATCTTCCAGTGGGTCATCGTGTCCCCGTGCTGGGTGACCGACTCGACCCCCTCCATGAAGTGGGGGAAGGACTCGAACTGCGTCCACTGGTTATAGGCGGTCCGCACCGGAACGGCGACGTCCACGGACTCGGTGATCGTGCTCATGCGGTGTCCTCTCCTCTTCGTTTCTCGTCTGCGGCCCTACCCCGATGAAGGCCGCTAAACGGCCACGGCCTAGGGACGCGGCGTGTTGGCGTCGTCGCCGGACACCAGGAGCACCCCGTCGATCTCGGCGAGCTCGGCGGTCAGATCGCTCACCGATCCGCTCCCCTGCACCGTCAGCCAGACCCGGACGGTGCGGGCGTCGCGATCGTCGTCCTCCTGCTCGACCGAGAGCTCGCCGACGAGGAAGCGCCGATCGGTGCACAGCGTCAGCACCCGGCGCAGGACGCCGCGTCCAGCATGAACAGCGCGGACGCGAAGCCGACCAGGGTGTGGGTGCGCAGGCCAGCGCTCTTTTGCCGGACCTCGCGCTCCAGGCCGATCGCGGCCGAGAGCACCAGGGCAAGGCCCAGCTCACCGGCCTGGAGCCAGCCCTGGCCGGTGGGTTCGCCGAGTGATGCGAGCACCACCGCTCCAGGCTAGACGGTGTCCGATCGGTGCTCCGAACCCACCCACCGAAGATCGAAGTTAGGTTAGCCTTGCCTAATGAGACAAAATCGGCTTGAGTGATGGAGTGGAGGACCTGATCCCGATCGGGGCCGTCGCCGACCGTTTCGACCTGCCGGTGTCGACCCTGCACTACTGGGAACGACGCGGCCTGATAAAGCCACACCGGCGCTCGGGCCGCCGCTATTACGACGACGATCTCGTCTATCGCATCGCCCTCATCAGACTCTGCCAGGAGAACGGGCTGATGTCCCTGGACGAGATAAAACTGATCGTGGAAGGCCGCGCGCCCGCACTCGAATGGCGCACCGCCGTCAAGGCGAGGCTCGCCACGATCGAGAACAGCATCCGGCAACTGCGCGGCGCCCAGGAATACCTCACCCACCTGCTGACCTGCGAGCAGGAACGCAGTCTGGACCGATGCCCGCACTTTCGGGCGGACATCGGTCTCTCCTGTCGCAATCGGGTCCGTATTCCGGGATGACCGCGCTTGACCTCAACTCGGGTTGAGACGGGACCCTCGAATCGTGACCGCTCACGGACTCATCGACGCCACCGAGATGCATTTGAAGGCCATCCTGGAATTGAACGAGGACGACGTCGTCCCGTTGCGCGCCCGAATAGCCGACCGGCTGGGCCGCAAGGCGTCGACGGTCAGCCAGACCATTTCCCGGATGGAACGCGACGGGCTCGTGCTGCTGCGCGGCGACGGCAGGGTCGCGCTCTCCGAACCGGGACGCGCCCAGGCCGTCGGCGTCCTGCGCAAGCACCGCCTCGCCGAGGTGCTGCTGCACCGCGAGATCGGGCTGGAATGGCCGCGCGTCCATGCCGAGGCCTGCCGCTGGGAGCATGTGCTCTCCGAGAAGGTCGAGCGGCGGATCTTCGAGCTGTGCGGACGCCCCACCCTCTGCCCGTACGGCAACCCCATCCCCGGCCTGGACGGGCTGTGGCCGCCCGGTGAGCCCCGGCGGGACGAGCCGCGCCCGTCGCGCCCGGCGGGCCAGGCCGTGCTGGCCGGGCAGACCACGGCCGTGATCAGCCGGATCAGCGACCGCGTCCAGGACGACGCCCAGTTCCTGCGCACCCTGCACACGGCCGGGATGCACCCGGGAGCCCCGGTGTCGCTGACGCCGCTGCCGGGCGACGAGGTGCGGCTGAGCGCGGGCGACCACGCGGTGACGCTCAGCCGGTACCAGGCCGAGACCCTGATGGTGTCGGACCCCTCGCCGATCGCGGATCCGGCGCCCCCGGCCCGCCACCCCACCGGGCGCACCCGCGTCAGGAGACCGGCCGCCCGGAGCTGACCTCGCATATCGTCGGCGGATGGAGGCGAACCGCTCCCGCCTGTGGCGGCTGCGCGCGATGGGCGGTCTGGAGCTGATGCGCGCCCACTACCACCGGCACGCGTTCGCGCGGCACGGGCACGAGACCTTCGCGATCGGCGTCGTCCTGTCGGGCGCCGAGGAGATCTGGTTCCGCGAGGGCGTCGAACGGGTCGGGCCCGGCGGCCTGGTGCTGATCGAGCCCGAGGTCGTCCATACCGGGGTGGCCTCGGACGCGAACGGCTGGGCCTACCGCGTCCTGTATCCGTCGGCCCGGGTGATGGCCGACATCGCCGGAGGGCCGGGCACGCCGCGCTTTCGCCAGCGGCTCGTGCACGACCGCGAGGCGGCGGCCCTGGTGCTCACCGCGCACGCCGCCGCCGAGACCGAGGATCCGCTCACCGCCGAGACGCTGCTGCGCTCGGCCCTGCGCCACCTGCTGCGGGCCCACGGCGACGCGCCCGAACCGGTGGCACCGGTGCCGGGAGGCGGATTCACCGCCCAGGCCCGCGAGGTCCTGCGCGAACGCCTGACCGACCCGCCCGGCCTCCAGGAGCTGGCCGCCCAGGTCGGTGTCGCGCCCTTCACGCTGGTGCGCGCCTTCCGCGCGGCCTACGGGCTGCCGCCGCACGCGTTCCTGATCCAGCAGCGCGTCCGCGCGGCCCGCCGGCTGCTGCGGGACGGGATGCCGCCCGCCGAGGTGGCCCCGGAGGTCGGCTTCTTCGACCAGGCCCATCTGACCCGGCACTTCCGCCGCCTGGTCGGCGTCCCGCCCGGCGCCTACCAGCGGCCGGGCAAGATCGTACAAGCGTCCGGCCGCGCGTCTCCCTAGCGTCTCCCGGCAAGACGACCTAGGGAGAACCATGCGCGACCTGGAGCCGGACGGCCCGGCGCTCGAAACGATGATGCGGCTGGCCACGGAGCTGATCGCCGGGGTGGAGCGGGAACCGGCCAGCGCCTACGGCGACGGCCGCGTCACGCGCGCCATGCTGCGCCCGCCCCCGGACCACCCCGGAGACCTCGCCTCGCTGCTGACCGACGTCAAGGCGGCCGCGGCCGAGGGCGTCGACACCGCCGGACCCGGCTACCTCGCCTACTTCCCGGCGGGCGGGCTCATGTCCTCGGCGCTCGGCGAGCTGATCGCCCAGGTCCACAACCGCTTCACTTCCGTCGCCGAGCTGGCCCCCGCGCTGGTGGCGATGGAACACGGCGTGCTGCGCTGGCTCTGCGACCGGTTCGCGCTGCCGCCCGGCTCGGCCGGGCTGACCACCACCGGCGGCTCCACGGCGACGCTGGCCGCCCTGGTCGCCGCGCGCCACGACCGCCTGGGCGACGACTTCCACGAGGGCACCCTCTACGTCACCGAGCACACCCACTACTGCGTCGCCAAGGCCGCCCGGATCTCCGGGCTGGCGGCCGACCGGGTGCGGGTCGTCCCGGCCGAGGGCCTGCGCATGGACCCCGGCGCCGCCGCCGAGCTGATCGCCGCCGACCGGGCCGCGGGCCTCCGCCCGTTCCTCATGGTCGGCACCGCCGGGACGACCAGCACCGGGACGGTCGACCCCCTGACCGCCCTCGCCGGGGTCGCCCGCGACGAGGGGCTCTGGTTCCATGTGGACGCGGCCTACGGTGGCGGCTTCCAGCTCACCTCCCGGGGCCGCGCACGGCTCGCGGGCGTCGAGCATGCCGACTCGCTCGTCCTGGACCCGCACAAGAGCCTGTTCCTCCAGTACGGCACGGGCGTCCTGCTGGTGCGCGACGGACGCACGCTCGCCGCCGCCCACACCGGCTTCGGCGACTACCTCCAGGACCTCCAGGGCGTGGAGGGACTCCCCGACTTCGGCCACCTCGGCCCCGAACTCACCCACGAGTTCCGCGGGCTGCGGATGTGGCTGCCCCTCCACCTGCACGGCGTCGCGGCCTTCCGGGACGCGCTCGACGAGAAGCTCGACCTCGCCGCGCTCGTCCACCGGGAACTGTCGGCCGATCCCCTCTTCGACCTTCCCTGGGAACCCGACCTGACCGTCGTCCCGTTCCGCCTGCATTCGGGGGACGCCGCTGGCCAGCGGCTGCTGGAGCGCATCAACGCGACGGGCCGGATCTTCCTGTCCAGCACCCGGGTCGACGGCCGCTTCTACCTCCGCCTCAACCCCACCAGCCACCGCACCCGCGAACACCACGTCCGCGACGCCCTCGCCCTCATCCGCGCCCTGGCCCGGACGAACTGAGACCGCCCACGGTCAGGTCAGGACACCGGCGGCCCACAGCCTCCGCACATGGGCTATCAGGGGCGGGCCGACGGCCAGCAGGCCCTCGCGGTCGTTGCGGGCGACCGGCGCGGTCACCATGGCGCTGGTGGCCGCGACGACCGTCCGGCACGCGAACCGGCCCTCCTCGCTGCGCGCTCCGAGCAGGTCGGCGAGCGCGTCGGCGAGCCAGGACTGGACGTCGGTCCTGCGCCGGACCGCGTCGGGCCCGGCCGCGTAGACCTCGACCAGGAACAGCCGGGTGTAGGACCACTCGGACGCCAGCGCCTCGAGGTAGGCGGTGAAGGCGCGCTCGAACCGCTCCAGCGGTTCGGCGCCCTCGGTCTGAGCGGGCTCGGAACCGAACCCGGCGATGGGAATCAGCCGCTCCAGCAGCAGCTCCGAGGCCCGCTCGAAGGACGACATGAAGCAGTCGAACTTGGAGTCGAACAGCTGGTAGAAGCTCTGCCGTGACACGACCGCGCGTTTGAGGACGTCCTCGACGGACGTGGCGACATAGCCCTTCTCCGACATCACCTCGGCCATCGCGCCGCACAGGCGCAGCCGCTGGAGACGACGGGCCTCCTCGCGGGGCAGGGCGTGTCGTCCTCGGGGCAGCCTGCGGGGTGAGGAGTCGGACACCGGTTCACCTTAACCAGAAGCCGCAGGCGAGGCGGGGTTACCGCGCGGCGCGGCCCGGTTCGGCCCCGGCGCGGACGGCGTCGGCCCCCCAGCTGCCGAGCAGGCGCAGCCCCTCGGCCGACGGCGAGCCGGGTTCGGCATGGTAGGTGATCAGCGACTGGTCGAGGTCGCCGGGGAGCTTGAAGGACTCGAAGGACAGCGTCAGCTCACCCACGAGCGGATGGCGCAGATGCTTGACGCCGTGGCTCTTCTCCCGGACGTCGTGCCGGGCCCACAGCCCGCGGAACTCCTCGTTCTTGACCGACAGCTCGCCCACCAGCGCCGACAGCCGGGGATCGTCGGCATGGCAGCCCGCGTCCATGCGCAGGAAGCCCACGACGTCGGCCGCCTTGGACTCCCAGTCGACGAAAAGCTCGCGGTACTCGGGGCGCAGGAACACCAGCCGCGCCCAGTTGCGCTCGTCCGGCGGGAGCTCGTGCCAGTTGCCGAAGAGGGAGACGGCCATCCGGTTCCAGGCCAGGATGTCGGTCCGCCTGCCGGTCACGTAGGCCGGGACGCCGTCCAGCGCGTCCAGCAGTTCCCGCATGGCCTGGCGCACCTGCTGGGGACGGCCGGAGGCCCTCCTGCCGTGGCGCTTCGGCTTGGCCAGATGGGTGAGGTGGGCGTGCTCGGCCGCGCTCAGCCTCAGCGCGCGCGAGATCGCGTCCAGCACCTCGGTCGAGACGTTGCGGCCCTTGCCCTGCTCAAGCCGGGTGTAGTAGGCCACCGAGACCCCGGCGAGCTGGGCCAGCTCCTCGCGCCGCAGGCCCGGCACCCGGCGGTGACGGCCGAACTGGGGCAGGCCCACGTCCTCGGGCTTGAGCCGTGCGCGGCGGGTGCGCAGGAACTCGCTGAGCTCGGCACGCCAGTCGAGCGGCGGTTCCGCCGGCGGCGGCCCGGCGAGGGGGCTCTCCCAGTTCTGCTCGGTCATGGAGCACATTATCCCCGGTCATAGGCACATGAGACTGGCACTGCCAGTGGTAGGACCGCTGGACGTAGGCAGAACAGAGACCTGGGAGGGCCCGCCGCCGCGAGGCAGGCTCGGTTCGTGACCCGGTGGGACGAGCAGCCGGGCACGAGGAGCACGTCCTGAGGAGACCCTTCCGCATGAGCACCGTTGCCGCTTACGCCGCCTCCAGCGCCAAGGCCCCGCTGGAGCGCACCACGATCGAGCGCCGCCCGGTCGGCGCGTCCGACGTCCGGATCGACATCCGGTTCGCGGGCATCTGCCACTCCGACATCCACCAGGCCCGGGAGGGCTGGGGCGAGGCGATCTTCCCGATGGTGCCGGGCCACGAGATCGCCGGGATCGTCGCCGAGGTCGGCTCCGGGGTCACCCGATACGCCGTGGGCGACCGGGTCGGCGTCGGCTGCTTCGTCGACTCGTGCCGCGAGTGCGAGTACTGCGAGCGGGGCCTGGAGCAGTACTGCGTCCAGGGGATGACCGGCACCTACAACGCCCTGGACCGGAGCGGCGAGCCCACCTACGGCGGCTACTCCACCGCGATCGTGGTCGACGAGAACTATGTCGTCCGCATTCCCGACTCGCTGCCGCTGGACGCCGCCGCCCCGCTGCTGTGCGCCGGAATCACCGTGTACTCGCCGCTGCGGCACTGGAATGCCGGTCCCGGCAGCAGGGTCGCCGTGCTCGGCATGGGCGGTCTCGGCCACATGGCCGTCAAGATCGCGCACGCGATGGGCGCCGAGGTGACCGTGCTCAGCCAGTCGCTGCGCAAGAAGGACGACGGCCTGCGCCTGGGCGCCGACCGCTACCGCGCGACCAGTGACCCGGCCACGTTCCAGGAGCTGAAGGGCTCCTTCGACCTCCTGTTGTCGACGGTGTCGGCACCGCTGGACTTCGACGCCTACCTCGAGCTGCTCAAGACCGACGGCGCGCTGGTGAACGTCGGGGCGCCCGAGGACCCGGTCTCGCTCAACCTGTTCTCGCTCATGCTCGGCCGCAGGTCGCTGGCCGGGTCGGCGATCGGCGGCATCGCCGAGACCCAGGAGATGCTCGACTTCTGCGCCGAGCACGGCCTGGGCGCCGAGATCGAGGTGATCCGCGCCGAGGAGATCAACCAGGCGTACGAGCGGATCCTGGCCAGCGACGTCCGCTACCGCTTCGTGATCGACACCGCCACGATCTAGGCCGTCGGCGCCACGGCCCCGGCGGCGGCCTCCAGGGCGGCCAGCAGGCCGCGCAGGGGCGGGTGTGCCGGGGACGTGTCGCGGGTGGCGGCGTAGATCGCCCTGACCGGCACCGGGTTGCGGCCCTCGCGGACGAGCCTCCTTCTCCAGCACCGCCATCCGCCGCGACGGTCGGCTGCCTGCTGCCGGTGGTCTCGGTGGTGCTGGGCGCGGTCGTCCTGGACGAGCAGCTGGGCCCGCGCGTCATCGCGGGCATGGCCGTCGTGCTGGTCGGCGTCGGCCTGACCGCCGCCGGACGGGGGCGCTCGCTCAGCCGACCAGCAGGACCTCGGCGCCCACGGCCTCGAACCCGGCGGCGAGGAAGCAGCGGACGCTGGCGGCGTTGCCCGGGGCGATCTGGGCCCAGAGCGGTCCGGGCGCGAGATGGCGGGCCGCGCGGGCCAGGGAGCGGCCGAGCCCGCGCCCTCGGGCGCCAGGTTCCACCAACGTGATCATGGGGGTGTACGGTGGTGCGACGACGGCCCGAGGAGGTGAGCCCGATGACCGCGAGCATCGCGAGCAAGTCCGACCGGGCACTCCCGGAGCGCGCGTCCCTCTGATCCGCGCCGGGGAGTGCCGTAGCAAAGCACTCTTCCCTGGTTAGGAACCATGACCGCACAGCCTTTTCAGATCTCCGTTCCCGATGCCGTTCTCGACGACCTGCGCGAGCGGCTGCGCCGGACCCGGTTCACCACCGCGTCCGACTCCGCGTTCTGGGCGGCGGGGGTCGACCCCGCCTATCTGCGCGAGCTCGTCGCCTACTGGGCCGACGGCTACGACTGGCGCGCGGCCGAGACCGCGCTCAACGCCTACCCGCACTTCGTCGCGCAGGTCGGCGGGCGGCAGGTCCACTTCGTCCATCTGCGCGGTCGGCGTCCCGGGGGCGCTCCCGCGCCGCTGCCGCTGGTGATGACCCACGGCTGGCCCAGCAGCTTCGTGGAGATGCTCAAGGCCGCCGAGCGGCTCGCCGACCCCGCGAGCCACGGCGGCGACCCCGCCGACGCCTTCGACGTCGTCGTCCCGTCCCTGCCCGGCTTCCTGTTCTCCGAGCTGCCCGACGGGCCGTTCACCCGCCGCGGCGTCGCCGAGATCTGGCACTCGCTCATGACCCGGACGCTCGGATACCGGCGGTTCGGCGCGTTCGGCGGCGACATCGGCGGCGGCGTGACCCAGTGGCTCGGCGGGCTCTTCCCCGGCGAGGTCGCGGGCGTCCACGTGACCTCGGCGGTGGTCACGACCGACTTCTCCGAGCGTCCCGCCACGCCCGAGGAGCAGGCCTACCTCGACCATCTCGCCGCCTACGACGAGACCGACCTGGGGTACAGCGAGATCATGTGCACGCGTCCCGACACGATCGCGGCGGCACTGAACGACTCGCCGTCCGGGCTCCTGGCGTGGATCGCCGACAAGTACCGCGACTGGACCGACTGCGGCGACGACCTGGAGTCCAAGTGGGACCGCGACACGTTGCTGACGGTGGCGACCCTGTACTGGGCCACCGGCACCATCGGGACCTCGTTCCGGCAGTACTACGACTACGGGAAGAACCGGCCGGTGCCGCCGATCGCGGTGCCCGCGGCCGTGACGCTCAGCCATGAGCCGATGACCGCGCACTTCCCGAGGAGCCTGGCCGAGCGGATCTACTCCGACCTGCGCCACTGGAGCACGCCCGGACGCGGCGGGCACTTCATGGCGCACGAGGAGCCCGACCAGGTCGCCGCCGAACTGCGGGCCTTCTTCGGTCCGCTGCGCGACCGGGACTGACGTGACAGCGGCCCGTCCCGCCTTCAAGGGGGGACGGGCCCTCAGTCGGGCAGGGGGAGCATCCGCTCGATCACCTGGTGCAGGTAGCGGCGGAACTCGGCCAGGTCGTGCGGGTCGGGCCCGGTGTTCTCGACGTGGTCGCTCTGCGCGCTGCGCATCACGCCGCTGCTCAGGAAGCCCGACACCATCCAGGGGATCGTCCACAGGACGAAGTCGATGTCGACGTCGCCGGGCGCGACCTCGCTCAGCGCGGCGGCCAGCTTGGTGAACCCCGGGCGGACGTAGAGCTCCTCCATCTCGGCGATGTCGGTCGCGTCGCCCATCCTGCGGTGCAGCCAGAGCGAGACCAGCGCCGGGTTCGCGGCGTAGTAGTCGAGGTAGGCGTCGATGAGGTCGCCCAGGCCCCGGCGCGTCGGGGTGAAGGCGGCGGCCGCCTCGGCCAACGCGGCCCGCTCGGCCTGGTGCGCGCGCAGCATCACGGCGCGGTACAGCTCGTTCTTGCCGCCGAAGCGCTCGTTGATCGCGGCGGTGCCGACCCCGGCCGCCTCGGCGATCAGGCCGAGCGAGGAGCCGTCGAACCCGAGCTCGGCGAACAGCTGCGTGGCGACCACGACGATCCGTTCGGCCTGTGCGTCGCTGCAGGTCATGGCACTCATGCTAGCGAACCGGCCGCTCCGGGCCGGGGACGCGGGGCCCCGGCGGCGCGGCCTGGTGGACCTGGTCGTGCCCGGCGCCGGGCGAGGTGAGCCAGGCGCGCAGCGCCAGGTGGAACTCCAGCCGCTGGGCCGGGTCGTAGAGGGATTCGCCGAACATCGCCTCCAGCTGCCGGATGCGGTAGCGGATGGTCTGGGCGTGCACGTGGAGCCGCGTCGCGACCTCGGTGGCGTTGAACCCGCACTCGATGGAGCTCAGGAAGGTCTCGGCCAGCCTGCCCCGCGTGGTGGGGCGCGAGGCCAGCAGGGGCCCCAGCTTGCGCTCGATGAGGATGCCGGCCAGGTCGGGCGCCCGGCTCATGATCATGATCGGGAGATGCTCGGTGACCACCACCGGTCTGCGGCCCGGGACGACCCCCTCGCGCACCAGGTCGAGGGCCTGCCGGGCCAGGATCAGCGAGGTCGCGGTCTCGGCCGGAGCCACGGCGGGACCGATCGCGGCCGTCCAGCCCTTGAGACCCGCCTCCAGCGTCCTGCGCCGTCCGGGACCCTCGGGGTCGGGGACGATCAGGCACGGCTCGTCCAGGTGCAGCCCGACCAGGATGTCGGGTGCCAGGCTGGGACGCGGGGCGCTGTCGCCGCGACGCTCGCGCAGCGCCACCGCCGCGACGGCCGCGGGCATCGGCCAGTCGGCGTCGGCGGCCAGGCTCCGCAGCTTGCCCCGGGGCTGCTCGGGGTCGACCAGGGCGTCCAGCAGGCGGCGGCGCCTCAGCTGGAGCTCGCCCGCGACCTGGGCGCTGGTCTCGGCGTGCCCCTCGGCGGCCGAGTCGATCAGGCGGTCGAGGTAGGAGAACACCGCCTGCGCCACCTGGGCGATGGTGGTGGAGGTGACGCTGGTGTTGAGCAGTTCGGACTCTTCGGTGAGCCGCCGGACCGCCACCCCGGCGCCGATCCGGAAGGCGGCCTGGATCGGCTCCAGGCTCCGGCCCTCGCGCGCCTCACCGACCCCCACCCGGCGAAAGTGCGCCAGGATGTCCTCCGAGGACAGGTCGGGAGTGCCCATGAGATCGACGAAATGCCCGATGGACCACTCGACCGACCACGCCAGCACCTCCGCGTAGCGGGCGTCGTGCGAGCGGGCGTAGTCGGGCAGGTCCCGCTCGATCTGGATGGTGGCCTCACGGGCGATCCCGGGCACGCGCTTGCGCAGCTCGGGAATCAGCTCGTCGATGCCCCGCACCGAGAGCCTGAGCTCGACGAGACGAGCGGACGACGACATCTAGGCTCCTTTCGCCGTCCCCCCGATTGAGCGACGTACCGAACCGTAAGTCTCCCCTGACCCAATTAGCACTCTGTTAGCACTCATACGTCAAGAGTTGTCTCATACTGATGAGTACGCGCGCTCAGATTGTGAGCGGGCATCAGGGTCCCGTGACCGGCCAGGGAGTACCCTGCCTCCGATCATGAATCGCGCGGAGGCCCGATGAGCAGCATCGCCAGGGACGTCACCATGCCGGGACCACCTCGTTTGGAGGAGGTCGCGGAAGGCGTCTTCGCCTATGTGCAACCCGACGGTACCTGGTGGATCAACAACACCGGGTTCCTCGTCGGCGCCCGCGGCGTGATCAGCGTCGACTCCTGCTCCACCGAGCGGCGGACCCGGGCCTACCTCCACGCGATCGCCTCGGTCACCGACCGTCCCGTGCGCACGCTCGTCAACACCCACCACCACGGCGACCACACCTTCGGCAACTACCTGTTCGCCGGGGCCACGGTCGTCGGCCACGAGGGCACCCGGGAGGGCGCCCTCGCCTGGGGAAAGCCCTTCTCCGCGCCGATCTGGACCGAGGTCGACTGGGGCGAGGTCGAGCTGGAACCGCCGTTCCTGACCTACCGCGAGGGCGTCACGCTCTGGGTGGACGACCTGCGCTGCGAGGTGCGGTACGTGGGCAGCCCCGCGCACACCACCAACGACTCCGTCGTCTGGATCCCCGACCGCGGCGTGCTGTTCTGCGGCGATCTGCTGTTCAACGGCGGCACGCCGTTCCTGGTCCAGGGCTCGATCGCCGGGGCGATCTCGGTGCTGGAGGAGACCGTCAGGCCGCTGGGCGCCGCGACGATCGTCCCGGGCCACGGGCCGGTCTGCGGCCCCGAGGTGATCGACCGGGTGCTGGGCTACCTGAGGTTCGTCCAGGAGACCGCCGCGCACGGCAGGGCCGCCGGGCTCACACCGCTGGAGCTGGCCACCGAGACCGACCTCGGCCCGTACGCCGAGCTCAGCGACGGCGAGCGGATCGTGGGCAACCTCCACCGCGCCTACGCCGAACTGGACGGCGCCGAGCCGGGCGCCCAGATCGACCTGCTGGCCGCGATGACCGACATGGTCACCTTCAACGGAGGCAAGCCCCTGTCCTGCCACGCCTGAGTACTCATGGGCAACTGAGTAGGCCGACGGATAGGCGCGGCCTTCGCCGCGGGCGACCCTTGCGGCATGGACGGACTGTACGCGCTCAAGCCCTGGTACGCCGCGCGTCTCGGCGGCGTGCGGGCCACGCTCGCGCGGCGCCGTGTCTCCCCCGACGCGGTCACCGCGGCCGGCGTCGCGGCCGGGGCCGCCGCCGGAGCCGCGCTCGCCCTCGTCCGGCCGGGGCCCCTCGCCGGTGTCCTGGTCGCCCTGCTGCTGGCCGCGCGCCTGGCGTGCGCCAACCTCGACGGCGCGCTGGCCCGCGAGACGGGCCGCACCTCGCCGTGGGGCTCGGTGGTCAACGAGCTCGGCGACCGCGTCGCCGAGCTGGCCGTCCTGGCGGGCTGCCTCGCGCTGGCCCCGGCCTGGCTGGTCGCCTCCGCCGCGCTCGCCGCGACGCTGCCGTCCTGGGCCTCGCTGGCCGGAGCGGCGGCCGGCGGCCCCCGGCCGCAGGGCGGGCCCGCCGGCAAGACGGAGCGGTGCCTGCTGCTCGCGCTGATCGCCTTCACCGGCTGGGCGTCCCCCCTGCTCGCCGTCATCGCGGCCGGGTCGGTGCTCACCGCCGCCGTCCGGCTCGCGCGGATCCGGAGGTCGCTGTGACCGAGTCCCTCCCCTACCTGGCCGGAGCCTTCGCCGTCAGCGGCGTGGCCGTCTGGCGCTCGGGCCGCCGCGAGCTGGTCGAGCGCTGGCTGAGCTGGCTGGTGATCGTCCCGCTGGTCGGGGGCGCGTTCTGGCTCGGGGCTCCCGGCGCCGCCGCGCTGGCGGCGGGCGCGGGACTGGTCGCCGCGGCCGAGTACGCCCGCCTGGCCGGGCTGCGCCGGACCGACCTGGCCGTCATGGCGACGGCCCTGGCCGCGTTCCCCGTCACCGCCTGGCTGGCCCCGGAGCAGCTCACCCGCCTGCTGCTGGCGTCGCTGCTCGCCGTCGTCCTGGTCCCCGTGCTGACCGGGGACGCCGAGGGCGGCGCGAACCGCGCGCGGGGCACGGCGTTCGGCGTGGTCTGGCTGGCGCCGCTGAGCGGTCTGGTGCTGCTGGGCGACCTGGCGCTGCCGCTGTGCGCCGCTATCGCGGTCGCGGACGTGTCGGCCTGGTGCGGCGGCAAGCTGCTGCGCGGCCCCGCGCTGTCGCCGCTGAGCCCCGCCAAGCGCTGGGGAGGCGTGGTCGGCGGCGCCGCCGGAGGCGTGGCGATCCTGCTGCTGTTCGGCGCGGCCACCCCGGCCACGGTGATCGCGGTGGCCGCCGGGGCGCCGCTGGGCGACCTGCTGGAGTCGATGCTCAAGCGCGGCGCCGGGGTCAAGGACGCCGGGTCCTGGCTCCCGGGGTTCGGCGGCCTGCTCGACCGCGTCGACTCGCTGCTGGTCGCGCTGGCGGTGGCGGTGGTGCTGTCATGATCGCCGCGCTGCTGCGCAGGCTCGGCTGGCGCGCCGCGTTCCGGCTCGCCGGGGGCATCGAGGTCGAGGGACCCCGGCCGGACGGCCCCTGTGTGATCGTCGCCAACCACTGCTCGCACGCCGACACCGCCGCGCTGCTGGCGGCCGTCCCGGCGCGGCGCCGCCCGGCGGTCGCCGCCGCCGCGGACTACTGGTTCGCGGGCCGCCTGCGCTCGGCGGTGTGCCGGGCGCTGGTGTCGGGCTTCCCCGTCCGGCGCGGCCGGGGCGGCTTCGGCGACCTCGCCGGGGCGACCGGGCTCCTGGCCCGGGGCCGCGCCGTCATCGTCTTTCCCGAGGGGACCCGCTCGCGCGACGGCACGGTGGGCCCGTTCCATTCGGGCGCGGCCCGGCTGGCCGACCTCGCGGGCGTCCCGCTGGTCCCGGCCGGGCTCTCGGGGACGCGCGAGCTGCTGGCCGTCCACGGGCGCCCGCGCCGCGGCCGCGTCCTGGTCCGCTTCGGCGAGTCCGTCCACGATCTCCAGGCCGCGCGCCGCGCGGTCGGCCACCTGTCCCAAGGAGAACCATGCTCACCACGGCCAAGTGGAGCGCCATGCGGCTGCTCCTGCGCACCGCGGGACGCGCTTCCCAGGGCGTCCGCATCGGATACCGGCACGGCTTCGACAGCGGCACCATGCTCGACTACGTCTACGAGAACCGCGCCCACGGGCACCTCGGCGTCGGCCGGCTGATCGACCGCGTCTACCTGAACGCGGTCGGCTGGCGGGCGATCCGCGCCCGCCGCGACCTGCTCAAGGACGTCCTGCGGGAGGAGATGGACCTGCGCGGCCGTCCCGTCAGGCTCCTCGACGTGGCCGCGGGCCCCGGCCGCTACCTCCAGGACCTGCTGGACGAGGACACCTCGTACCACGCCCACCGGGCCCTGTGCCGGGACCTCGACCCCGAGGGGCTGCGCCGCGGCGAGGCCATGGCCGCCCGGCGCGACCTGCTGAACATCGCCTACGAGCCGGGCGACGCGTTCGACCCCGAGCCGCCCGCCTTCGGGCCGCCCGACCTCATCGTCGTCTCGGGGCTCTACGAGCTGATCCTGGACGAGAAGACCGTCCGGGCGTCGATGGAGCGCCTGCGCGGTCTGCTCGCGCCGGGCGGTGCGCTGGTCTTCACCACCCAGACCCGGCACCCGCAGCTGGAGTTCATC
The DNA here is from genome assembly GCF_050946795.1 of Spirillospora sp. CA-294931. Taxonomy (GTDB): domain Bacteria; phylum Actinomycetota; class Actinomycetes; order Streptosporangiales; family Streptosporangiaceae; genus Spirillospora. The sequence goes on along the minus strand of NZ_CP192006.1, from coordinate 3,809,208 downwards.
GCCAACGTCCTGCCCAACCGCGACGGCGACCCGTGGGTGATGCGCTGCCATGCCGTCGAGGAAACCGAGGAGTGGGCCAGGGACGCGGGATTCACCACCGTGACCAGCCGCCGCGAGAAAATCGGCCTCTTCACCGTGACGACGGCCGCGGGATGACGCGCCAAAGTCCTTCCGTCCGTCTATGTACTTGTTAGTTCCATTTGACATAGTTTGATGATCTTCGTTCGTGCGCAGATTAGTGGGAACGGCCAGACGACTGCACGGATTTGCGCAGAGTTCGCATGCGGAGGTCAAAAGAACGTGGCGGTAGGTCTCGGCACCATGGAATCGGGCCCGAAAGGGGAATGGCCCGACGATCTCGACGTGAAAGCGCTCTCCGAGAGCGGCTGGCGGCCGACGCCGTTCCACGAGTTCCTCCTCAAGGTCCACAGCCGGTGCGACCTCGCCTGCGACTACTGCTACATGTACGAGATGCCGGACCAGACCTGGCGCACCCGGCCCCGCCGGATGAGCCCGGACGTCATCGACCACGTCGCCGCCCGCGTCGCCCAGCACGCCGCCCGGCACCGGCTCCCCTCGGTGCGGATCGTCCTGCACGGCGGCGAGCCCCTGCTGGCGGGCGCGGCGACCCTCGCCCACGCCGTCACCGCCGTCCGGCGGGCGGTCCGGCCGCCGACCCGGGTGGAGGTGAGCCTCCAGACCAACGCCGTCCGGCTGGACGAGGCCGCCCTCACCCTGCTGGACGAGCTCGGCGTCCGGATCGGCGTCAGCCTCGACGGCGACGCCGCCGCGCACGACCGGCACCGGCGCGGACCGGGCGGACGGGGCAGCCACGCGGCCGTCCGGGCCGCCCTGGAACGGTTGACCGGACCGCGGTTCCGGCACCGGTTCGGCGGCCTGCTCTGCACGGTCGACCTGCGCAACGACCCGCTGGACACCTACCGGGCACTGCTCGAATGGAAGCCGCCCGCCCTGGACTTCCTGCTCCCCCACGGCAACTGGGACACCCCTCCCCCGGGACGGGAGCCGGGCTCTCCCGCGACCCCGTATGCCGACTGGCTGATCGCGATCTTCGACCGCTGGTACGACGCCCCCGAGCGCGAGACCCGCGTCCGCGTGTTCGACGACGTCATGCGGCTGCTCCTCGGCCGCCGCGCGAGGGCCGAGGGCCTCGGGCTCGGCCCCACGGGCACGGTCGTGATCGAGACCGACGGGAGCATCGAGCAGTCGGACGTCCTGAAGTCGGCCTACGAGGGCGCCCCCGCCACCGGGCTGCACGTGTCCCGCGACTCGCTCGACGCCGCGCTGCTGCTCCCCTCGATCGCCGCCCGGCAGATCGGGGTGCGCGCCCTGGCTCCCGAATGCCTCGCGTGCCCGGTGCGCGAGGTCTGCGGCGCGGGGCTGTACGCCCACCGCTACCGGTCGGGCCAGGGGTTCGCCAACCCCTCGGTCTACGGGCCCGACCTGTTCCGGCTGATCGGCCATGTCCGCGCCCGGATGGTCCGTGACATCCGGGAGCTGGCGGTGGCGCGATGCGGCTGACGCGGCACGAGCTCGCCGCGCTCGCCGCCGGATCCGGCGGCCCGGCGACCGTCGAGCGGCTGGTGGCGAGCCGGCACGGCACCCACGCGCTGCTGCTGTGGGGCGTCCAGCACACCGCCCGGGCACGCGCCCATCCCCAGGCCGCGCGGGCGCGCTTCGCCTTCGAGCTGATCAGGGACCTCCAGAAGGCCCACCCCGAGGCGGCCGGGGCCGTGCTGCGGCATCCTTCCGTCGGCGCCTGGGCGCGCAGCACCCTCGACCGGTTGAACGGCGGCCTCGAACTCCCCGGGACGCCGCGCCGCGCCGCCGAGCCCGCCGCGCTGGCATCGGTCGCGGCGGCCGTCGCGGTCCGGGCGGGCGTCCCGTGCGCGATCGAGGTACCGGCCATCGACGGCACGGTGACACTCCCCTCCCTCGGAAGCGCCGACCTGCCCGAGGGCCCGGCCGTGCTGCGCCAGACCGAGCGCGGCACGGACCTGAGAGGCGGCGGCGCGCACGTCAGGATCCCCCGCGCCTCCGGGGCGCCCGCACCCGGCTGGCACGGGCTGCGCCCGCTGCCGACCGCCGGTCCGTCCTTCCTGCTGGACGACGTCGACCCGTTCCGCGTGCCGGGCGTCGTCCCCGCCGCGCGCCTGGACGACGCCGACCTGGCCCGGTGGCGGTCGACGCTGGCGCAGGCATGGCACCTGCTCGCCCGCCACCACTGGACCTGCGCCGACGAGATCCGGGCCACGATCACGGTCATCACCCCGCTGCCGGACCGGTCGGACGAGCCCTGGAGCGCGACCTCGCCGGCCGCGTTCGGGTCGGCGGCGATCTCCGCGCCGCCCGACCCCGTCTCGCTGGCCGTCACGCTCGCCCACGAGGTCCAGCACGCCAAGCTGGTGGCGCTGATGGGCGCGGTCGAGCTGATCGACCTGGCCGGGCCGGGCGGCGACGAGCTGTTCTACGCGCCCTGGCGCGACGACCCCCGGCCGCTGGGCGGCCTGCTGCACGGCGCCTACGCCCACCTCGGCATCGCCGGGTTCTGGCGCAGGCAGCGCCATGTGGAGGACGGCGCCTCGGCCGTCCGCGCCCATGCCGGCTTCGCCCGCTGGAGAGCCGCGGGCGCCCAGGCCACCCGGACGCTCCTGGACAGCGGCCGCCTGACCCGGCAGGGCCGCGAGTTCACCCTCGGCATGCGCGAGACCCTGCTCGCCTGGTCGGACGAGCCCGTCCCCGCGGCCGCCCGCCGCCGTGCCGAGCGCGACGCCGCCCGACACCAGGCCCAGTGGCGGCGCCGCGTGCACGGAGCCCGCTGACCCCCGCCACCCGCCGACGAATCAAAGCGGAAGCCGATCAGAGCGGGAGCGGGCCAACGCGAGAGCAGATCAGAGCGGCGGCGAATCAGAGCGGGGGGCGGGTCGCCGCCCGAGCGGGTCAGAGCGGGATCGGGTCAGAGCGGGAGCGCGTCAACACAAGGCCGAGCCAACGCGGGGGCAAGCCCAACGCGAGGGGGCAAGCCCCAACGCAGAGGCAACCCCAACGCGAGGGCAAGCCAACGCGGGGGCGGGTCAGAGCGGGGTGGGTCAGAGCGGGGTGGGTCAGAGCGGGGGCGGGTCGAAGTCGAAGTCGAGGCGCAGGCCCTGGTCGATGGCCTTGATGTCGGGGTGGTCCTGGCCCACGCGGACGACGTAGACGCGCATCGTCCGGGCGAGCAGGGTGTCGGCCTCGTCGCCGGCGCCGTCGGCGCGCAGGTCGAGCACCAGGTTGGCGGCGCAGGCGAGCGTCGTCGGATGCTCGGGCCCGAGCACGGCCTCCATGCGGGCCAGGGTGTCGGTGCCGAGCTCGCGGGCGGCGGAGATCTCGCCCAGGGCGTTCAGATCGCTGGCGAGGTTGGCGGCCACGAACAGCGGATAGTGGTGGTCTTTGCCCAGGGCCGCGTGGAGCGAGGCGAGCGCGCTCTCGTTCAGGGACCGTGCCCCCTCGATGTCGCCGCGCACCCTGCGCAGCACCGCGAGGTTGCCCACGGAAGCAATGGCTGAACGGATGGTCCGCCCCGTACATCTTCGGGTAGCGCGGCACCATGCTCTCGGCCAGCTCGCAGGCCTGGTCGACCGCGCCGGTGACCCGCAGCGAGTGCACCAGGCTCATCGCCGTCTCCAGCGACTCGGGCGTCTCCAGGCCGTACAGCCGCTCGAACTTGCCGAAGATCTCCCTGACCAGGTCGAGCGCCTCGTCGACGGCGCCGCCCCGGCGCATCGAGACCGACAGGTCGCGGCCCGTGCGCATGGTGCGCAGATGCTCGGCGCCCAGCTCCTGGCGGCCGAAGTCATAGGCGTCCTCGCCCAGGAACCGGGCCTCGGAGAACTCGCCGCACAGCCGGACGGCCCGCGCCAGCCCGTTCCACGAGCTGAGCACGTTGCTGCGGTTGACGCCCTCGCTGGCCTCGCTCTGCAGCATGAACGCGCGCCGGTGCCACTCGCGGGCACTCTGGTACTGGCTGTTGACGCCGTAGTCGAGCGCCACGTTGTGCATGGTGCTGAGCGTGAGGGGGTGATCCTCACCGAACACGCGGGCGTGCAGCTCGCGGGCCTCCTGGTCGTGCCGGAGCGCCTCGGCGAAGTGCCCCCTGGCGCGCAGGTCGATGCCGAACCCGTTCAGGTGCCTGAGCGTCTCGGGGTCGTCGGGCCCGAGGACCTCCTGCGCCTGGGCGAGCGTCTTGCGGGCGAGGTCGTAGCTGGCCTCGAACCTTCCTTGGCCGCGCAGGACGTTGGCGAGCTGGCGCCGGGCCACCAGGATCTCGCGCCCGCCGGGCGTCCAGGGGTCGTCGGGGTCGACCTCGGCCTCCCAGCGCTCCAGCAGGCGTTCGAGCAGCCCCGCGGCCGCGGAGATGTCGCCGACGTTGAGCAAATACCGGCCCATGTTGCTGGCGAAGCGCCGCACGTCGGGCTGGTGGCAGTCGGAGACGCCCGCCGGCTCGATGTGCGCCACCAGCTCGGCGAACCTGGGCCACTTGTCGTCGTCGGACGGATCGGGCGGGGCGGCCCCGGCCAGGAGCCGGTGCACGTCGTGCCGGAACGCGGCCTGCTGGTCGTCGGGCAGAACCTTGCGCAGCATGGTCTGGACGAGCCGGTGCACCTGGATCGTCCGGCTGGTGGAGTCGATGCGGCCCAGCGCGAAACGGCCCAGCATCCGGATCGCCTGCGTGCGCCGGATCGGGTCGGACAGGATGCCGCTCAGCGGCGACTCGTCGCCGACGACGCCGCGCCGGAACACATCGAGCGGGATCGGTTCGGGGCCGAAGAACGCGCACACGCGCAGCAGCGTGACCGCCTCGGGGAGCTGCTCCTGGAGCTTGCTCACCGACAGCTGCCAGGCGGCCGTCATCGAGGCGGGGTACTCGGCGGTCGGCGGCTGCGACAGCAGCTCGATCGGCTGCCGCTTGAGCAGTTCGAGGTACTCGTCGGTGTCCATGCCGGTCTCGGCCTGGAGCGCCCCGGCCTGTTCGAGGGCGAGCGGGAGGTCGCCCAGGTTCTCGGCGAGCCGGAGGGCGTCCAGCCGGGCGATCGCCCCGGGCGCGCGGCGGCTGAGGAACTGCACGCTCTCCTCGCGGTCGAACACGTCGACCGCGACCGTGTCGACCAGTTCCTTCCACCCCTGGTTGCGCGAGGTGATCAGGATCTGGCCGGGACCGGACGGCAACAGCGGGCGCAGCTCCTCCGGACGGTCGGCGTTGTCGAAGATCAGCAGCCAGCGGTTGTAGGGGTCGCCCCTGCGCAGCGCGTCACGGACGGCCGAGGCGGCCTCCTCCACGCCGGTGGTCATGGGGGAGTCGAGGCCGAGCGGCTCGGCCAGCGCGGCCAGCGCGGGGGTGATCAGCGAGATCTGGTCGGCGGAGATCCACCAGACGACGTCATAGTCGGACTGGAAACGGTATGCGTACTCGATCGCCATCTGGGTCTTGCCGACGCCGCCGATTCCATGGAGGGCCTGCGGAAGCACCGCTGTGGTGTGACCGGAGGTGATTCCCTGGCGCAGCCGTTCGAACAGCTCCTCGCGGCCGGTGAAATTCCTGTTGCGAGGCGGGACCTTGCCCCACACCCTCGGGACGCGACCGGTGTTCCTCGCCGTTTCCGACGTCCCGGATTCAATCACTGCCCGCCTCCGCCATCGTACGCCGCCGTTCGGTGCGTTCCATCCTAAGCGCGTCCAATGCCCGGGGCGCAGCCCCGGGACTTCTCCGTAGTGCGTATTTGTACGCACAATTCGGCGCTCTTCCAGCGCCATCATTTCGTAGCCCGGGCCGGTCCCGCCGACTTTCCAATCCAAAGATCACAAACACGTGACAGGCGGCCCGGCCGGGATGTATCTCTAGGGATGTGTTCGTTCCTGGGCGGTAGGACACCCTGCTCGTGACGGCCAGGTTCCCGGACCGGCGGTCGCGGGCATGTTCCCTGCGGGTGAACGGCGAGACGACGACAAGGAGCGCCCATGCGTGAGAACGTGGACGCGGACGACCAGGCGGCTCCGGGCGAGTGTCTCATCGAGCTCTCCGGCCTCAGCCTGGGCGATCTGGACGAGGCCGACCAGAGCAGTCTCGCTCACGCGCTGCGTCAGGCCCTCGGCCCCACCGGCGCCGACGAGGCCCTCACCGGCGGCGGCCAGTCGGCCGTCTGAATCCTCCCCGACCGCGACCAGGAACCGAGCCACCCAGAACAGGTGATCACGATGCGGCCACCTCGCCCGGCGAGGTTCCACGGCCAGGCCGGAACGGCTCCATGACGGTCAAGGCTCTGGAGGCCCGGGCGCTCGGCCCCTCTCCCTTCATCGGCGACCGCCCCTTCACCGGCGGCGAGGCCGACCGTTTCTTCGGCCGTTCCGCCGAGACCGGCGAGGTCGCCGGGCTCTGGCACCGGCACCGCCTGACCATCCTGTACGGACCGTCCGGCGCGGGACGCACCTCGCTGCTCCAGGCGGGCGTCATCCCTCGGCTCGGGTCGTCCCGGGTGGACGTCCTCCCGGTGGGACGGGTCTCGCGCGAATCGGCGTTCCCGACGGCGGCGCTGCCCGCCCACAACCCGTTCACCCTGGCGCTGCTGGCCTCCTGGTCGGCGGCCGAGCCGGTCAGCCGGCTGGCGGGCTCGTCCCTGCACGACTTCCTGCGGCGCAGGCGAGCGCGCACCGACGAGCTGGCCCGTCCCGTGCCGGTGCTGGCCGTCATCGACCAGGCCGAGGAGCTGTTCCGCGACGACCGGCGGCGCGACCGGGGACGGCTGACCGGGTTCATCGACGAGCTGGCCGACACGCTCGACGAGCACCGCTGCCTGCGCCTGCTGTTGTCGGTCCGGCAGAGCCACCTGCCCGACCTGCTCCCGTTCGAGGAGCGGCTCGGCGGCGGCGACTCGGCGCGCTTCCAGCTGCGGGCGCTGTCGCCGTCCGCCGCGGGCGAGGCCCTCGACGGGCCGCTGACCGCCTCCGGCCGGTCGTTCGCCGCGGGCGCGGCCCGGCGGCTGGTCGACGACCTGCGCGCGGCCACCGAGACCGTCGAGCCCGCGCTGCTCCAGGCGGCGGCCCGGGCCCTGTGGGACGCGCTGCCGGCCGCGGCCCAGGTCGTCGGGCTCGACCAGGTGCGGATCCATCCCGGTGCCGAGCGGGCGCTGACCGCGTTCGTCGAACGGACGCTGGCGCGCGTGGCCTGGGAGCAGGGCACCTCCGCCGCCCGCCTGCGCGGCTGGCTGGAGACCGTGGTGAATGGCGCCGCCGCGCGCAGGGACACCGGCATCGACGACGCGGTGGCCCGCGCCCTGGAGGACGGGCACCTGCTGACCTGTGAACGCGAACCCGACGGCCCGCGGTACCGGCTGCGGCATCCTCGGCTGGCCGGGCCGATCCGCGGATCCGGCGATCCGCCGCTGCCCGAGGTCGGGGCGTCCGGCAGTCTCCGGGCCGCCGAGCGGGCCGAGGCGCGCGGCGACCTCGTCCGCGCCGAGCACCACGCGTCCGACGCCGCCCATGCCGGCGCCGACACCGACCTGCGTGTCAGGGCCGAGGCCGAGACGGTGCTGGGCAACGTGGCCCGCGAGCGGGGCGACGGCCCGGCCGCCGAGGCCCGCTACCGCGTCGCCGCCGAGCTGTTCGAGGCGCGGGGCGACACCGAGGCCGTCGGACGGCTGCTGGCCGCGATCGGACGCTCGCGGCTGGCCCGGGGCGACCGGGCCGGGGCGGCGGACGACCTCACCGCGGCGGCGGCCCGCATCCCGGGCGACCTCACCGTCCGGACCGCGCTGGCCGAGTCGCTGTGGGAGCTCGGCGACGCCCACGGCGCCATCGCGGTGCTCTCGCACGTGCTGGCCACCGACGGCGACACGCCCGAGGCGCTGATCGACCGGGGCGAGATCCTGGCCTCGCAGGGCCGGGCGCAGGACGCGCTGCGCGATCTCGACCGGGTGCGCCGGCGGCCGCCCGCCGCCAGGGCGGCACGCGCCCTCGCGCTGGCGACCCTCGACCGTCCGGGCGACGCGGGCGAGGAGATCGGGACGGCCCTGGCCGAGGCTCCCGGCAACGGACCGGCGCTGCTGTACGCGGCCCTGGTCGCCGAGCTGCGCGGCGAACCGGGCACGGCGGCCGACCTGGCCGGGCGCGCCGCGGCCGCCAACGATCCGCCGCTGCCGCCGCACCAGCTCGTGACCGCCCGCGGGCTCCTCGGCGGCACCGGCGTCTAGCCCCCGCTTCAACCGCGTCTTCTCGGCCAGCGGCGCCCGGGGCGGCTGTTGATCGGGACGGGGAGGTAGGCCTCGTCCGACGAGACCGCCGTGTGGAACTCCTCCAGACGGCGCTCCAGCTCCGACAGGTCGGGGACGGCGCCGAACTCGCCGCCGACATAGCCGCCCTCGCCGCCGACGCCGCCCGGCACATGCCCGAGGGTCGCCTCGCGGGCCATGCCGACGGTGACGCGTTCGGCCTCGGCGGCCAGTGCCCGGGCGGCCTCGGAGACCGCGCCGGAGGACAGGACGGCCGCCATGGACGCGTGGGCGCCGACGTTGCGGGAGAGTTCGAGGACCACGCCGACCTGGACGTCCATGTCGCGCCAGTAGCGCTTGGCCACGACCTCCAGCTGGGTGCGGAGCTGCCGGACGCTCCCGGCCAGCTCGGCGTAGGCCTGGGTGCGCCGGTCGAAGGTCTCGGCCGTGCGCTTGCGCTCTTCCTGGCGGGCGGCGCTGAGCTGCGTGACCAGCACACCCGCCAGGACGCCGAACGCGGTGATCACCGTGGTCCAGAGGGAGACGTTCGACATACCGTCGATTGTGGCGTGTCCCGGCCGTTGACGGCTGTGTTGCGTGACGCAAAGCCTCAGCGGAGCTCGGCCGTGGTGTGAAGGCGCAGGTAGGCGTCCACCCATGCGGTGCAGCGCCGGGCCTCGTCGTCGGTGTCGAAGGCGGTGACGAACGTCCGCACCAGATCGGCGGCGGCGCGCAGCCCCGTGGTGTGCAGGCCGTCGGCGGCGGCCGCGACGCGGGCCCGCACGCCCGGCGGGACGTGGCGCAGCCCCCGGTGCGCGGCCTCGGCGCACGCCTCCAGGGCCGTGTCGAGCGCGCGGCCGAGGGGGTCGGACGGCGCCGTGGCTCGGGTTTCCAGCGTTCCGGCGCCGTCGCCGGGCGCGAGGTCGAGCACATGGGTGGTGTCGCCGGTGTGCACCGCGATCGGGTCGATCACCAGCCCGCCGCCCGCCCGGCGGACGGTGCCGCTGATCATTCTCGGCGCGCCGTCCAGCAGGGACGCCAGAAGGTCCAGAGCGCCGGGCGCGTGGGGGCTGTGCGTGGCCGAGACGGTGGCCTTCGTGCCCGCCGTGTCGACGACCGTGGCCTCCAGGCGCTGCGCGCCGGGGTCGTAGCCCACACCGCGCACCGCGCCGATCTCGACGACCCGGACGAACTCGGCCTCGATCCTGGGCCGGACCAGGCGCGGCGGGAGAGCCGCCATCGCCAGGTCGAGGGCCTTCAGATCGCGCACCAGCAGCGTGCCGGGCAGGTCGTTCCAGGCCGTGCCGAGCGGGGTGACGGTCGTCTTGGCCACGCGGGCGGCGCCCAGGCGCAGCACGCGGCTGGCGCTGCGGTGCGCGGTCTCGGACACGACGTTGGCGGCGGCCAGCGCCCTCAGCGGCGCGCCCCCGAGGCGGCGTCCGGCCAGTTCGTGCCCGGGCAGCGGCGCCTCCTCGGTCGCCTCCCAGGAGCGCCGCAGCACCAGGACGACCCCGGTGGCGGCGTGGGCGAGGTAGACCTCGGCGGTGCGCGACAGCGCGGTGCCGCCGACGCGGCAGCCGAGCGCGGTCAGCCGGACGCGCCGCAGCGGCGTCTCGGCGCTCTCGTTGGTCCCGAGCACCTGGGAGCGGGGGCTGCCGCCGCTGTGCAGGCCCGCACGGTGGCGGGCGTGGACCTCGGCGACCAGCGCCGCCATGAGCGCGGGCTCGTAGGCGGCGTCGCGGTCGCGGTAGGCGTCGAGCTGGCGGGCCAGGTCGCCGAGCGCGGCGGCGGGCCAGTGCAGGGACCGCCCCGCCAGGTCACCGGCCGCGCCGCGCAGGGCGGTGCCGAGCACGGGGCCCGCGTGCATCGCCCCGTCGAGCAGCACCTGCTCGACCAGGCCGAGGGCGGGCTCGACGCCCGACCCGGCGGCCGAGCCCGGCGCGCCGCCCCCGACGTCGACGCGGACGTCCGGTTCTCCCGGCTGGGCCCGGTCGGCCTCGCGGAACGCCCAGACGGCCAGCACGACGACCTCGCCGCGGACGGCGTCGGCGGCGTCGGTGTGCACGTAGCCGAGCTCGCCGGGCACCAGGAACCGGACCGAGCAGGTCGGCAGGTCGACCGAGGCGACCGGGTCGCCCGCCGAGGGGCGGTGGACGCGGGCCGCGTACCCGGTGCGCAGCGTCCGCCGCGCCCCCGCCAGCGCCCGCTCACCCAGGACCCGGGCCAGGGCCTCGTCGTCGAACGTCCCGGGAGACCAGTCGACGGCCTCGTCCTCGCCGGGGCCGTCGCCGGGTCCGGACTGGCGCTGGTAGGCCAGCACCGTCCCGATCAGGTGGCGGCAGACGCCGGTGGCCGCGCAGGTGCAGGACGCCGCCTCCAGGCCCGCCCCGGCGGGCAGGACGCTCCGCGCCCCGTCGCCGAAGGCCGCGCGGACGGCGCCGTCGCCGTCCACGGCCAGGTCGGGCGCGGCGCCCGCGTCGAGCTCCTTGGTGGCGCGCTTGACCAGCCCGCGGTTGGCGAGGGCCGCCAGGCCGTCGGGCGTCAGGGCCAGCAGGTCGGCGCGGGTCATCGGCCGATCCGTTCGGCGACGAAGGCGGCGAGCTGCCCGGGCGTCATCGCCCCCACGTGGGCTCCGGCGTCGGCCAGGCGCTGGGCCATGGCGCGGTCGTAGTCGGGGTTGGCGTCCTCGTCGAGCGCGGCCAGCGCGAGCACCCGCGTGCCCTGCTCGGCCATCCGCCGGACGGAGCGGACCAAGCGGTGGGGGTCGCCGCCCTCGTAGAAGTCGCTGATGACGGCCACGATCGTCCGGCGCGGGTTCTCGACCAGCCCGGCGGCGTAGTCGACGGCCATGCCGATGTCGGTGCCGCCGCCCAGCTGCACCTTCATCAGCAGCTCCACCGGGTCGGTGACGTCGGCGGTGAGGTCGACGACGCTGGTGTCGAACGCGACCAGGTGGGTCTTCAGGCCGGGCAGGCCCCACAGGCACGCCGCCGTGACGGCGGAGTGGATGACCGAGCCGGCCATCGACCCCGACTGGTCGACCAGCAGGACGAGCTGCCAGGTGTCCATCCGCTTGCGCGTGCGGGACACGAACCTGGGGTGCTCGATGTAGACGCGCTTCTCCTCCGGCCGGTAGTGGGCGAGGTTGGCGCGGATCGTGCCGTGGAAGTCGAAGTCGCGGGCCTGCTTGAAGCGGCTCGGGCGGCGCGACCTGGTGCCGTGGAACGCCCGCCGCACCTCGGTGGCCAGCCGCTCCATCAGCTCGCGGACGACGGCCTCGACGATCCGCCGGGCCAGCACCAGCACCTCGGGGTTCATCAGGTGCTTGGTGCGCAGCACGGCCCGCAGCAGCGTGGCGTTGGGCTCGATGCGCTCCAATACCGCGGGGTCGGTGACCACCTCGTGGATCTCGTAGCGTTCGACCGCGTCGCGTTCGAGACGCTCGATGGTCTCCTTCGGGAACAGCCGGTGCACCTCGTCGAGCCAGTCGAGGGTCGTCAGGACCGAGGGCCCGCTGCCGCCGGTCCTGTCCGAGCTGGAGCCGTCTCCCCTGCCGCCGCCCTGCCCTCCGCCGCCGTCACCGTCGCCGCTGCCCGCACCGCCCCGGCCCGGCTCAGCGCCGGGCCCCCGCGCGCCGCCCCGGCGCACGCCGCGCCGCTCCAGGTCGGAGTCGCGCCCGTAGAGCCAGTCGAGCGCCCGGTCGCGTCCCGCGGCCTCGCCGGAGAGCCCGCCGGTGCGGCGTTCGGCGGGCGTCCCCAGGATGAGCCGCCACCGTTCGAGATCGGACGCCGTCATGCGGGCTCCTTCCACGGGAGCAGGCCCTCGGCGGTCAGCAGCCCGGTCACCCGCTCCTCCAGTTCCGACGCCTCGGCGATCACCATCGGATCGGCGGCGGTGCGCAGGAACGCCCGCGCCGAGCCCTTCATCCCGCGCCGGTCGAGCAGCCCCTGCGCGATCCGCTCGCGCTCGCGCGGCGGGAAGAACTCGAAGGCCTGGCGCAGCGCGGGCAGCGCGACCAGGAAGTCGGTCTCGGCCAACCCGGCGACCAGCTCGTCCAGCACCGCGAGCATCCGCTCGTCGGACAGGACCTCGTCGCGGGCCAGCGCGAACACCCCGGCGAGCCAGTCGCCCAGGGTGCGCGGCCCGGCCGCGCCGCGCGCCGCCCTGGCGGGGTCGGTGCCGGCGCCCAGCGACCAGGCCAGTCCGAAGGCCGCGCCGCGCAGGTCGGGCGGGGCGCCGGTGTTGGCGCCGATCCGCCCGGCCAGCGCCAGCGCGGCGGAGCGGTCGAGACCGAGCGGCTCGGCGGCGTGCAGCAGCGCGTCGCGCAGCGCCGCCATGGCGGCCAGCCGGGGCAGGTCGGCCGGGGCGGGCCCGCCCCTGATGCCCTCGGCCAGCCACATGACCCGGGTCACGCAGCCCTCGATGACGGTGGCGAACAGGGGGCTGCCCGCGGTGCCCAGCACGCCGTCGTGGCGCCAGAGGCCGAGCACGGTGCCGAGGACGCGGCCGAGCTCGCCCAGGTCGCCCGCCCCGGCCAGGCCCGCCGCGAGCGTGCCCGCCACCCGTCCCGACAGGTCGGTGCAGCCGCACAGGACCGCGTCGAACAGGACGGACGCCAGCGCCGCGACGTCCGTGCCCGCGGCGGCGGTCCGCTCCTCCAGGACGGCCAGCGCCGCGTCCAGCAGGGTCGCGCCGTACGCGCCCGCCTCGATCAGCGCGGGCGTGCGGTCGTCGCCGGGCCGCAGGTCCCAGCGTTCCTCGGTCACCGGGTCGGTGCCGGTGGACGGCCCCGACAGGCGGGTGACGCCCGGGATGTTCAGCACCCGCATCCGGTGCAGGGCGCGGCTGCGGGTCAGGCCGCGAGCCAGCGCGATCGTGACCTCGCCCTCGTGGTCGAGCTTGAGCCGTTCCAGCTCGGCGACGACGTCGTGCAGGAGCGGCGGCGCGGGCGTGCCCGGCTTGAGCCTGCCGACGCGTCGCCCGGCGAGCGCGGCGACCATCTCCACGACCGCCGGATGCGCCCCGGGCGCCAGCGGGCCGCGGGTCGTCCAGGGCAGCGGCTGGTCGAGGTCGTCGGTGACCAGCGCGGCGACCAGGCCGTCGAGCAGGTCGGTGCGCGACGGGGTGCGGTGGCCGCGCAGCCGGGCCAGCCCGTCGGTCAGGGTGCGGGCGGCGATGAGGTCGGCGGTGGAGACGACCTGGCGGCGCTCGCGCAACCTGGTGACCACGATCTCGGTGAGCGCCCCCGCGGCCCGCTCGGGCCCGCTCTCCCAGAGCCGCTGGTAGTACTCCGGCGACGGCATGCCGGACTGGTAGCCGGTGAAGGAGTCGAGCCGCTTGAAGGAGTAGGGCACCAGATAGGAGCCGCCGGTTGCGTCCTCGGGCGGCGCGGGGACCTCGGGCCAGCCGTCCGGTTCGTCACCCCCAGGCCCGGCCGCGAGCATCGCCCGCAGCGCGGGCGTATGGAACCCACCGGTCACGACCAGGACGGGACGGTCACCCGCCCTGGCCACCGCCGCGCGAATCCACCGCGCCATGTACGCCTCACGCTCGGCGTCATCGGCCCCGGCCGCCGACTCCCCCCGGACCAGGTCAAAGTAGGCGTCCAGCCGCTCAGCCAGCCCATCATCCGCCCCGAACTCGGCCGGTCCGGCCGACGGCGGGCGTGGCGAGCCATCCTCCCGCGTCGGCTCGATCTCGGCCGGGCCGGCCGACAGGGGGTCGTCCCCCCGCAGGGGCTCGGTCTCGGCCGGGCCGGGCGATGGGGGAACGTCTTCTCGGGAGGGTTCGGCTTCGAAGAGGTGGTCCCAGAGGGTGTCGGTGTTGTCGACGGCGAACTCGCGGCAAAGGCGGGCGGTGGCCTCGGCGTAGCGCTCGTCGGCGTCGGCGTAGCGGTTGCGGCGATGCGCGAAGGCCGGGTGCCAGGCGGGCAGGTCGATGAAGCGCACGTCGGCCCCGGCGGCGCGGCCCTCGGTGACCGCGACCCACTCGGGCGAGTAGGCGCAGAACGGCGACCAGGACGCGTGGACGCGGCTCTCGTCCCGGTAGTGGCTGAAGATCGCGACCGGGAGCTCGTGGCCGAGGAGCAGCTCGTCCAGCCGGGGGCTGAAGTCGGCCGGGCCCTCCACCAGCACGTAGGCGGGCGCCAGCTCGCGGATCGCGCGGCGGACGAGCCGGGCGCAGGCGGGGCTGTGGTGCCGGACGCCGACGAAGGTGACGGCCATCAGCCCGGCAGCAGGTCGCGGGCGGCGTGCAGTGCCTTCCACTGCGCGCCGTCGCGGCGGCGCGCCTGCTGCTCGACGTACCTGCGCAGCCGGGCCAGGTCGTCGGGGCTGTCCTTGGCGGCCGTCCCGGCCAGGCTCTCGACGATGTCGGCGGCCGTGCCCGCCTCGCCGCGCAGGAACCAGCCGCGGATGCCGACCGCGTGCGCGACCGACACGGCCTCGGCGGTGCTCATCACGGTCGTGAGCCGCTCCATGGACTGGCCGTCGGACGTCGTGCCGGTGCGCAGCTCGCGGAAGGTGGTGACCAGCACCTCCAGCACGTCGCGGCGGGGCGGGACGCCGACGCCGGATCGCTCCAGCAGCCGGGTCGCCTCGGACTCCACCAGGTCGAGCTCGGTGGCGAAGTCGGCGATGGGGAACACGGTCTCGAAGTTGAACCGGCGCTTGAGGGCGGCGCTCATCTCGTTGACGCCCCGGTCGCGGGTGTTGGCGGTCGCGATGATGTTGAAGCCCTCGCGGGCGAACACCATGGCGTCGGCGCCGGTGAGCTCGGGGACGGCCAGCACGCGGTCCGACAGCGGCGACAGCAGCGAGTCCTGGACTTCCAGCGGGCAGCGGGTGATCTCCTCGAACCGCACGAGCTTGCCGCCCGCCATGCCGTGCAGCAGCGGCGCGGGCACCAGCGACCGGGTGGAGGGCCCCTCGGAGACCAGCAGCGCGTAGTTCCAGGAGTACTTGATCTGGTCTTCGGTGGTCGCGGCGCCGCCCTGGATGGTCAGCGTCGAGTCGCCGCTGACCGCGGCGGCGATCAGCTCCGACAGCAGCGACTTGGCGGTGCCCGGCTCGCCGACGAGCATCAGGCCGCGGCTGGTGGCCAGGGTGACCAGGGCGCGGTCGATCAGCGAGGGGTCGCCGACGAACTTGCGCGCGATCCCGGCGCTCTGGTCGCCCACGACGAAGCGGCGGGCTGCCTCCAGGCTCAGCGCCCACCCGGGCGGGCGGGGGCCGGTGTCGGTCTCGCGCAGCCGGTCGAGCTCGGCGGCGAACCGCACCTCGGCGGGGGGCCGCTGCAGCGTCTCTTCGGTGTCGTTGGTCATCGTCGCTTCCGGTCGCTTCTCGGCGGATCAGACGGCCGCGTCGGCCAGGTCGGTGAGATCGGCGAGGACCTCCGACGCCGTCACCTCGTCGAGCTCGCCGAAGGTGCGGCTGATGTTCTCGGTGCGCATCCAGTCGGTCAGCTCCTTGGTGATCCACACCCGTTTGCAGGTCTGCGTCGGACGGTCGTCCACGATCCCGACCGCGAAGCCCGGGTCGAGGTCGAGCTGGACGTAGAGCCCGGACCCGGCGCCGCGCGACATCCACATCTCGTTGCCGCCGCCCTGCGGGGCGCCGCGGTCCCAGCCTCGGGCCGTGAGCGCGAGCATCTTGTTCCACGGCACGGTGACGCCCGCGAACCGCGCGAGGTGCCCGGAGGCGGCCTCTTCGGGGGTCAGCCGGTACACCGGCCTGCCCAGTTGGGGGAACGGCTGCAGGATCTCGTAGTCGGCGAACACCTCGGCCCAGGCTCCGACGGAGCCCGCCAGGGTCACCGGGTGGGCGATGCCGACCCGGGCGGTGGCGTCGAGCGTCAGGGCGTCGTCGGCGGCGTCGGCCAGCGTGGCGTCCTCGGCGACGCGGAAGGCGGTGGTCTCGGCGCCGGTCTCCGCAAGCCAGACCAGGCGGCGGGCCAGGTGCCGCATCAGCGGATGGCCGACGAAGAAGGCCTGGAACTCCTCGGGCGTCCAGCGCCGCCCGTACACCATCGCCTCCTCCAGCCGCCGGATCTGGCCGGCGGCGACCGTCTTGACGTCCTTCTTCAGCGCGGTGAACGTCTTGTGCGCCGCCGGGGCCAGCTCCGGGTCGTCCTTGGCGCCCGGCTTGGGCAGGCTCTTGCGCGGTTTGCCGGACTCGTCGAGCACCTGGGGCCTGAGCTGCTCGTCGAACACGACGGTGAACCGGCGCGGCCCGTAGTCGAGGGTCATGCCGCCGGACGCGTCGAGCCCGAACGTGGGGACGAGACGGTCGGCGAGCTGCGCGGCGGTGAGCCCGCGTGCCTTGGCGATCTCCCTGATCCTGAGGCTCGCCTCCGACTGGAGGCCCTTGAACTTCACCTTCTGCGCGATGCCGTGCAGGTGCATCAACGCCACGTCGGAGCCGATCGCGGCCAGCACGTCCAGGCCGTTCACGGCCCGCTTGTGCCCGCCCTCCCCGGGCCAGGCCCGGATCAGCGGAGTGAGGCGGCGGACGGTGTCGTCGTCGCCGAACCGGCCCAGCGCGGTCAGCGCCCAGCCGTCCTTGGACGGCGCGCCGAACTCGTCCCAGCGCCGGAACGCCGCCCAGGCGAACTCAGCCAGGGACGCCGGGTCGCACGCCTGCTCGACCGCGTCGAGCTCGGCGATGTCGCGCTCGCCCTCGGCCAGCAGCGGCGCGGCGGCGGCCAGCAGGATCAGCAGGGTGGCGGTCGCCTCGGCGGGAAGCGCGCGCTCGCGGTCGCGCAGCAGCACCTGCGGGAGCAGCGCCGGATCGGCCCAGGCGCCGGGCTTGGGGACCTCCGCGGCCGACTGGTCGAGCCTGCTCTGGCTCAGCAGGGCCGCGACCGCGTCCGCGGCCTGGTCGCCGTGGTGGCGCGCGGCCGCGACGACCGCGTCGGCGCCGTGCCGCTCGGCCAGGCGCCGCAACGCCGCCTCGGTGTCGCGGCGCCGCTTGCCCGGCTTGCCCAGCGCGGCCGGGACCAGCATCACCACGGCGCCGAGCCCGTGCCGTGCGAGCCAGCGCGTCGCGTGACCGGACGCCCTCGGGCGCGACAGGCACCCGGCCATCACCACGGCCGCCTCGGCATCGGGGAACGGGGCCAGCACCTCGCCGCTGCGGTCGGGGTCCTCCTTGACACCCTGGACGGCCATCGCGAGCATGTCCCGGCCGTAGCGGGCGACCAGCGGCCTGGTCCACGGGGTGTAACTACGGTTCTTACGCGCCTTGGCCTCCCACGCCGGGAACAGCGGCCGCACCAGCTCCGCCGGCCCGACCGCCAGCAGGCCCGAGGCCTTCAGAAAGCTGAGGTCCCCCGATTCGAACTTGGAGACCAGTTCTCCCCAGCCGTCTTCGGGTTCGGTCAGATGCCAGCTCTGGCCCGTGCCGGACTCGGCCCACCTCTGCCGCTCGCCGTCGGCCCAGACCAGGTCGCCGCCCTCGGGCGGCGTGAGGCCCTCGACGACGATCTCCCGGTCGGGTCGCTCCCACGGGGGCGCGAGCAGCACTTCGGGGACGGCCTCGGACGGCGCGTCGGGCACCCGCACATTGGCCGCGCGGACCTTCTCGACCGCCGCCCGCACGTCGTCGGGAAGCTCGGGCAGAACCCGGGCGACCAGCTCGGGTTTGGCCAGGACGTGCGTCTCCAGCAGGTCGGCGGCGGTCGCGGCGGCCTTGGTCGTCCCCTGGGCCGCCGGGGCCAGCAGCCGAAGCGCCCGCACCGGGAACCGGTGCATGGCGGCGCGCAGCGCGGGGATGGCGTACTTCTCGTCGTGCCGGTCGAGCAGCGCCTGGAACGCCTCGTCCGACGGCAGGACGGCGGCCACCTCCAGCAGCGTCCTGGTCTCGGCCGCGTCGCGGTAGCGGTCGTCGAGCGCGCGCACGACCAGGGGCAGCAGCGCCGCGCCGAGCCCCTCGGCCATCGTGGCCAGGACGTCGATCGCGTTCCCGTGGTCGAAGCGGAAGGTCGTTTCGAGCTGCTCGGGTGCGCTCAGCGAGCAGCTCACCAGCCGGAACGGCCGGCCCGCGCGTCCCATGTCGGGGGGATCGGCGAGGAACTCGTCCACCCAGTCCTGCCGGGTGGGGATGAGGTAGAGCGAGAGCAACCTGCCGATGTCGGAGCCGCGCAGCTCGGCCAGCCGCGCCTCCGCCTCGCGGTACGTCGCGTCGTCGGCGGCGGCGAGCACGGCCCGGACCCGGGTGGCCAGGTCGCTCCTGGGCGCACCCACGAGATGGTCTTCCCGGCGCTGGACGCCGACCGAGGTGCCTTTCCAGTCGCCCCCGGGCTCGCGGACGGTGCGCAGCGTGTGCACCTCGACCATCGCGCGCGCGGCGAACACCGCCCCGTGGTCGGCGATCCACGCGTCCACGAAGGTCGCCAGGTCCTCATGCGCGGCCATCGAGACGACGACCGCGAGCGCCGCCGCGCCCACCGGGTCGGACTCGCCCTCGTGGTGCCGCCGCAGGGCCTCGGCCAGCTCGGGGTCGCCCGCCGCCAGCGTCAGCACGGACGCGATGGCCGGGGCCGCGGCCTCGACCTTCTTCCGAACCTTCGTGGACGCCGTCCTGCCGACCTTGATGGCGGGCCCGGGGACGCCGCCGCGCCTGGGGTGGAGGTGACGCCGCCAGGCGTCCGGGATGACCAGGGCGTCTTCGTCGGGCAGCGGGGGGAGCACGTCGTTCATGGTGCCCAAAGGTAGAGGAGCCCTCGGACAGAGCGCCCCGGATCCGGATCATTCGCCGTCGCGAAAATGATCACACCGGCGTCAGCCGGTGACGACCCTGTCGACGGCGGCCGTGACGAGGTCGTGCAGCTCCCGGTCGGTGAAGAGGTCGGGGAGCGTGAGCCGGTCCACGATGAGCCAGTTGAGGGCCAGGTAGAGCAGCTTGACGGCGGTCGCGTCGCCGGGCATGCCGGAGTCGAGATGGTTGCCGACGTTGAAGTCGACGTCGGCGCGGACGCGTTCGGTCAGCACCGCGCGCAGCTCGGGACGCCGGGTCGCCTCCAGGCGCAGCTCCAGCAGGGCCAGGTAGCCGGTGCGGAAGGCCGTGACGCGGGTGACCAGCTCGTGCATCAGCTCGGTGAGCGTCTCGCGGTCGTGCGGGCCCTCGGTCACCTTGGCCATGGTCGGGTCGTCCGGCCGCAGCCGCTCGTAGATGCGCCCGCCGGCCTGGGTGAACAGCTCGTCGCGGCTGGCGAAGTAGTTGGTCGCGGTGCCGGTGGGCACCCCGGCCTCCGCGTCGACGGCGCGGAAGGTCAGCCCGCGCGCGCCCTCTCGGGCCAGGACCTCGATGGCGGCGTCGATCAGCGCCGCGCGACGTTCAGGGTTCTTCCGCACTTGACACCACTTCAGTTGTAGTACTAACTTCAAACCACTTCACTCATAGTACTACACACGGAGCGTCTGCATGCGAAAGCTCGTCTACTACGTCGGCGTCTCCCTCGACGGCTACATCGCGGGGCCGGACGACCGGATCGACTTCTACCCGCTCGGCGAGGACATGGTCGCGTGGATGACCGCCGACTACCCCGAGACGCTGCCCGGCCATGTCCGCCCGCACTTCGGCCTCAGAGTCGACGCCCCCAACCAGGCGTTCGACACGCTCGTGATGGGCCGGGGCACCTACGAGCCCGCGCTCGCCGCCGGTCTGAGCAGCCCCTACGGCCACATGCGCCAGTACGTCGTCTCGACCACCCTCGGCGAGATCGCGGACCCGTCGGTGGAGCTGGTGACCGACGCCCTGGCCACCGTCCGCGCGCTCAAGGCCGAGGACACGGGGATGGACATCTGGCTGGCCGGGGGCGGCCGGCTGGCGGCGGCGCTGCTCCCGGAGATCGACGAGCTGATCGTCAAGAGCTACCCGGTCGTCGCGGGGACGGGAGTACCCGCGATGTCCGGGGAATTCCGCCCCACCCTCTTCTCCCCCACCCGGACGCGGGCGTTCGACAACGGCACCCGCGTCACGTGGTTCTCGCGGGTCTGAGAGCGTCCCCGGCCAACCGGAGGGGCGCGTGGAGCGTCCCAGATGTCACCAGCGCCGACCGCCCCGAGGTGTCCGTGACGTCCAAGAAGCCCAGCGTGCTGTTCGTCTGCGTCCACAACACCGGACGCTCGCAGATGGCCGCCGCCTATCTCGCCCATCTGGCGGGCGACGCCGTCGAGGTCCGCTCCGCCGGTTCGGCGCCCGCGTTCCGGGTTAACCCCGTGGTCGCCGAGGCGATGGCCGAGGAGGGCATCGACATCCGCCGCGAGATCCCCAAGCTGCTCACGGCGGACGCGGTCCAGGCGTCCGATCTGGTGATCACCATGGGCCGCGGCGACGACTGTCCGGTCTTCCCCGGCAAGCGGTACCTCGCCTGGGGCCTCGGCGACCCCGCGGGCCACCCCGTCGAGGCGGTCCGGCTGATCCGCGACGAGATCCGCGAGCGGGTGCGGGCCCTCGCCGCCGAGCTCCTCGGCCGGGGAGCGGCGCGTCCCGGCCTGGAGGTCTCCAGCCTGGGCGCGTGATCGTCGTGGTCAGGGCTTGCGGCCGATGGCGCCGATCATGAGGCGCTCGCGGACCGACAGCGGGTACTCGACCGGCTTGTCCGGGCGCCATTCCGGCAGGTAGACCAGGCCCGGGTCGACCAGGTCGAGCCCGTCGAGGTACTCGGCGACCTCGTCGCGGGTACGGAAGCGGCCCGTCCCGAGGAAGTGGAGGAAGGTCTTCTCCAGCGCCTCGGCGTCGGGCCCCGACCGGCAGAAGTGCGTGAGGAACAGGTGGCTGCCCGAGGGGACGGCGTCCATGTAGGCCTCGACGATGCGCTTGGGGCCCTCGTCGTCGTGCAGGTGGTGCAGCATGCCGACCAGCAGGACGGCCACCGGCTCGGACAGGTCGATCAGGTCGCGGACCCGGTCGTGGCCCAGCACGCCTTCGGGGTCGCGCAGATCGGCCGAGACGACCGCCGTCCGGTCGTTCTCGGCCAGGATGGCGCGGCCGTGCGCCAGCACGATCGGGTCGTTGTCGACGTAGACCACCCGCGCGTCGACCGCCTCGCTCTGCGCCACCTGGTGGGTGTTCTCCACGGTGGGCAGGCCCGAGCCGAGGTCGATGAACTGCCGGACGCCCGCCTCGCGCGCCAGGTAGCGCACGCCGCGACCGAGGAGGGCCCGGTTGTCCCAGGCCAGCTCGCGTATCTCCGGCATGACCTTCATCAGCTCGTCGGCGACCGCGCGGTCGGGCGCGTAGTTGTCCTTGCCGCCGAGCACGGCGTCGTAGGCGCGCGCGATGCTCGGATTGGTGACGTCGATGCCGGGAGGGGCCGGAGTCTCGTCCTGAGCGGGCACCCAGACCTCCTGTGTCGGTTTTGAGAGAGCTTAGACCGCGGGCACCGCGCGGCGCCGGGGCACAACGATCATTGGCGCGTGACGTCCGTCAGGTCGGAGACGAGCTCGGACGCGACGACCGGATGGATCGCGCCGAACCCCTCGACACCTTCGATCCGGACCTTGCGCAGGGTCTGCTCGGGGAAGAGGTCGACGTTGCCGACGGCGATGCCGGGGTCGAGATCGATCACCACGGTGACGCCGTCGCCGAGCTCGTGCAGGATCGTCCACTCGACGCCGCCGTCTTCGGGGACGCCGCGCGTCCAGCGGCGCCGGGTCAGGCCGAGCACCTTGCCCGTCGGGACGGTGACGCCCTCGAACCTGGCCAGCCGGTCGCTCCCGGCCTCGTCGGAGGTCAGCGCGTGGACGGGACGGCCGAGCTGCGGGAACGGCTGGAGGATCTCGTAGTCGGCGAAGATCTCGACCCAGGCCCCGAGGGCGCCGCCGAGCTCCAGCGGGTGCGGGACGCCGACCAGGGCGTCGTCCGGCAGGGCGTACGGCTCGTCGTCGACGTCGGCGAACGTGCCGTCCTCGGCGACCCGGAACGCGGTGGGCTCGTCCTCGCGGTCGTTCCACCACACCAGCCGCCGGGCGAGGTGCCGCATCAGGGGGTGGCCGACGACGAACTCGTGGAACTCGGCGGCGCTCCAGAGCCGCCCGTCGAGCATCGCGGCCACCTCCAGGCGCCGGATCTGGTCGGCGGCCACGCCGCGCACGTCCTTCTTGAGCGCGGCGAACCGCGCGTGGGCGGCCGGGGCCAGCTCCGGGTCGTCCTTGGCCCCCGGTTTGGGGAGGCTCTTGCGAATCTTGCCCGACGCGTCCCGCACCACCGGGACGAGCCGCTCGTCGAACGTCACGGCGAACCGGCGCGGCCCGTAGTCGAGGGTCAGCGAGCCGCTCGGGTCGAGGCCGAAGTCGGGGACGAGCCGGTCGGCGAGCTGCTCGGCGCTCAGCCCGCGCCGCTCGGCCACCTCCTGGAGCATGCTCGCGGCCTCCTCGCGCAGGCCGCGGAACTTGGCCCGGTTCGCGATCGCGCTCAGCTGCGCGACGGCCTCGTCGGTGCCGATCGCGACGAGCGCCTTCAGCCCGCGCACCGCGCGGAGGTGGCCGTTCTGACCGGGCCATTCGCGGACGACCGGCATGAGCAGCCGCGCCGCGCGGTCGTCGCCGAGCAGTCCGAGCTGGTCGACCACCCACAGGTTGCGCGAGGGTTCGCCCGCGTCGCGCCAGGCCTCGAACAGGGCCCAGCCGAACCCGGCCAGGGACTCGGGGGTGCAGGCGGCGACGGCCGGCTCGGCGTCGGCGAGGCGGTCGAGCGCCAGCAGCCCGACGAGGTTAGCGGCCGCGGGCGGCGGCACGGTGCCGCCGTCGCGCAGGGTCAGCGCGGGCAGCCGGTCCAGGTCGAGCCAGGGGATCTTCGGCGGCCTGACGGGCTTGGGCACGGGTGCCCCGGGCGGCGGGGTGGCCGCGAAGGCGCGGGCGATCGCGTCGGCGGCTTCGCTCCCGTGGACGCGGGCGGCCTCGACCACCTTCGCGGCCCCGTGGTCGTCAGCGACGGCCCACAGGGCCGCCACGGCGGCGCGGCGCGCCGGGCGCCGCTTGCCGAGGGCGTCCGGGACCAGGAACGGGACGGCGGCCAGGCCGTGCCGGGCGAACCAGGCGCGGGCGACCCGCTGCGCCGACTTGAGCCGGGCCAGCCAGTCGGCGTGCAGCCGGGCGGTCTCGGCGTCGAGGAAGGGCAGCAGCGCCTCGCCGGAACCGTAGGCGTTGCCCCTGGCCACCGCCAGAGCGGTCTCGCGCGCCTCGGCCTCGAACCGCGCCACGACCGGCTTGAGGACATAGGCCGCGTCGGAGCTGAAGCTGGGCCGCCACGCGGCGATGTGCGGACGGACGAGCTCATCGGGTGCGTGCGCGAACAGCTCGGCCTGGGTGAAGACGTAGAGCCCACCGTCGAGGTGGCGCTGAAGTGTCTCGGCCCACCAGGTGCCGGGGCGCTTGGGGGCCTTGCGGGAGGCGGCCCATTCGGCGCGCTCGCCCGGCGCCCACACCACGACCCGCTCGTCCGGCGGCTCCAGGCCGGGCAGGACGGTGGTGTCTTCGACACGCTCGGCGGAGGCCGCCCGGGCGGCCCGCTCCTCGACCTCCCACGGCGGGTCGACCAGCACGCGGGGCAGCGCAAGATCGCTCATGCCGCCACACCGTACGGGATCAGTCGGACGAATGCCGCTCGGATACCCACAGCGCGACCAGGGTCCGCGAGTGGATGCCGAGCTTGGCCATGATGTGCTCGACATGGGTCTCGACGGTGCGGCGGGCGATGGCGAGCCCGTCGGCGATCTCGCGGTTGGACAGGCCCCCGGCGACCAGCCGCGCGACCTCGGCCTCGCGCCGGGTGAGCGGGTCCCAGCGGGGGTCGCGATCCGGCGGGCGGGCGACGGGTTCGCGCGGCTCGGAGATCTCCTCGGCGATCACGGTCTCGAAGGGGCGGCCCGCGCCCTCGGCGGCGATGGCGTCGAAGTCGGCGTCGCCGAGCGCCTCCCGCGCCGCGGCCTCGCACTGCTCGCGCAGCACCAGGAACCCGCGGACGCCGAGGTGGGGACGGCTGACGGCGTCCCACACGGTCTTGGCCGCGCCCCACAGCAGGGCCGCGCGGGCGGCCGAGCCCTCGGCCATCGCGTACCAGGCCAGCGAGTCGATGAGGAAGGCCGCGCCGACCTGGTCGTGGGTGCCCGCCTGGAGCCGCAGGCAGGTGCGGGAGTCGCTGATCGCCCCGGCGACGTCGCCCCGCATCCAGCGGGCCAGCCCGCGCATGAACACGCAGTAGGAGCTGATCCAGCGCTCGCCGAGCCGCAGGCCGAGCGCGTGGCCCTCCTCACAGACGGCGAGGGCGCGGTCGAGGTCGCCCGCCATGACGTGCGCCGAGGCCAGCAGCGGATAGGTCTGGAGCAGGATGGCGCGGGCCGGGTGCTCGCGCAGGACGCCGACGGCGCGTTCGAGCAGCGCGATGGCCGCGGGCGCGTCGCTGGAGAACAGGGCCAGCTGTCCTTCGAGCCCGTCGGCCCAGGCCAGCACGTCGGGCGCGCCGAGATGCCCGGCGATCTCGCGGAGTTCCCCGACGGCGGGACGGGCCGCGTCCAGGTCGGCGCCCCTGACCATGATGAGCGTGGCGATCGTCCACAGCGCCTCGGCGCGGAGCCGGGTGGCCCCGGCGGTGACGGCCAGCGCGCGGCCGATCCAGTGGCGGCCCTCGCCCGACATGCCGTTGGTGACCCAGTAGACGCAGATCGTGCCGGACATCCGCAGCGCCGACTCCTGCTCACCCGGGGTGGTGAGGCCGAACTCCATGGCCCGGCACAGGTTGGCGTGGTCGGCGCGCATCCGGTGCAGCCACAGGTACTGCGCCTCGGAGACCACCAGCTCGCCGAACCGGTCGGTCAGCCGTAGGAACCAGTCGCGGTGGCGGCGCCGGGTCTCGGCCTCCCGTCCGGACTCGCGCAGACGGTCGAGCCCGAACCGCGCGAGCGTGTCGAGCATGCGGTAGCGCTCGCCGCCGGGCTCCTTCAGGACGATCGACTTGTCGATGAGCCGGGACAGCGTCTCCAGGACGTCGGCGCCGTCGCCGCCCCCGACGTACTCGGCGGCCTTGAGGTCGAAGTCGCCCGCGAACACCGACAGCCGCTCCCACAGGCGGCGCTCGGCGGGCGCGCACAGGTCGTGGCTCCACTCGACGGCGGCCGCCAGCGTGACGTGCCGTCCGTTGCCGGTGCGGGCGGGGCCGAGCAGGCGGAACCGGTCGTCGAGACCGGTCAGCAGCCGGTCGAGCGACATCGCGCGCAGCCGGACGGCGGCCAGCTCGATGGCGAGCGGCATGCCCTCCAGGCGGTGGCACAGGTCGGCGACGGCGCGCCGGTTGGCCGCGTCGACGCGGAATCCGGGGACGGCGGCGGCCGCCCGGTCGGCGAACAGGTGGATCGCGTCCCAGCCCCCGCGCTCGGGATCGCGGGGCGCCGCGAAGGGCGCGACCGGCACGACATGCTCGCCGATCATGTTGAGCGCCTCGCGGCTGGTGGCCAGCACCCGCAGGTCCGGCGCGGCGCGCAGCAGCACCCCGGTCATGATCGCGCAGGCGTCGACCAGGTGCTCGCAGTTGTCCAGGACCAGCAGGGTGCGGCGGGACGCCAGGTAGCCGGTCAGCGCGTCGAGGGGGTCGTCCTCCGGCTGGTCGGGCAGGTGCAGCGCCGCCGCCACCGCGTGCGGGAGCAGTTCGACGTCGGCGACGCGCGAGACGTCGACGAAGCGGACGCCGTCGTGCGCGCCGCGTGCCGCGCAGGCGGCGCGCACCGCGAGCCTGGTCTTGCCGACGCCGCCGGGGCCGACCAGCGTCACCAGGCGCGCGGACCGCAGGGTGGAGCGGATGAGGGCGAGCTCTTCGGCCCGTCCGACGAAGGTGGTCGGCTCCGCGGGCAGCCGGCCCGCCCGGCCTTCGAGCCGGCCTTCGAAAGTGAGGTTCACCCGCCCGTCCCAGCATGCTCGGCCACCTACCGCAGTGTAGCCGTTCGAATACGTTCAGGAGTGGTCATAAGGAACGCGGAGTGCGACGATGTGCGCACCGAATGCGATCAGCGGTTCCGAGAGGTGCGCACGATGGCCGATCTTCGCGACCTGTCCCCGTCGGCGCTCGACCTCACCGACCCCTGGTTGCGGCACCGGGACCCCGAGGGCTGGGACGCGCTGTTCGCGCGGCTGCGGACGCGCGACGCCCCGGTCTTCTTCCCCGAGGCGAAGTTCCCGTTCCTGCCGCGCGGCGCGGGCTACCACGCGCTCGTCCGGCACGCCGACGTCGCGGCGGCGAGCCGCGACGCGGCGGTCTTCGGAAGTGCGCCCTGCGCGGTGGTCCCCGAGATCCCCGCTCAGGCCGCCGCCTATGTGGGCTCGATGCTCATCGACATGGACGCGCCCCGCCACACCCGGATCCGCCGGGTCGTGTCGCGCGCCTTCAGCCCCCGGGTGCTGGCCCGGATCGACGACGGCGTCCGCCTGGCGGCGCGCGAGCAGGTGGACGAGCTGGTCGCCCGGGGGCCGGGCGACTTCGTGGAGCCGCTGGCCGCGCGGCTGCCCGTCCGGGTCATCGGCGACATGATGGGAATCCCGCGCGAGCACCACGAGCGGCTGAGGCTGATGGTCCAGACGATGATCGGCCTGTCGGATCCCGAGCTCGGCGGGCTGCCCGAGGGCTGCGGTCGCGCGCGGGCGCTGTCGTCGTTCCACCGGGCGATGCGCGCGAGCCGGAGCCTGTACCGCTTCGGCATCGCGCTGGGCCGCGAGCGGGCGGCCGAACCGCGCGACGACCTGGCCTCGGTGCTGGTGCGCCGCAACGACGACGGCGACCGGCTCAGCTCGCGCGAGCTCGGCTCGTTCTTCGTCCTGCTGCTCGTGGCGGGCACCGAGACCACCGGCAACGCGCTCGCGCACGGCCTGCGGCTGTTCACCGACCACCCGGGCCAGCGCGCGCGGCTCCTGTCCGACCTGGACGGGCGCGTCGGCGGCGCGGTGGAGGAGGTCGTCCGGCTGGCCAGCCCCGTCCTGGTCATGCGCCGCACGCTCCGGCGGGACCACGAGCTGCGCGGCACCGCGCTGCGGCGCGGCGACCGGGTCATGCTCTTCTACCGGTCCGCCAACCGCGACGAGGCCGTGTTCGACCGGCCCGAGGAGTTCGACATCACCCGCTCCCCCAACCCGCACCTGGGGTTCGGCGGGCCCGGCCCGCACCACTGCCTGGGCGCGCACCTGGCCCGCCGCGAGCTCGCGGCGGCCTTCACCGAGCTGTTCTCCCGCCTGCCGGGCATCCGCGCGACCGGACGTCCCGGGCTGCTGGTGTCACCGTTCTTCCACGGCGTCAAGAGCCTGGGCTGCGACTGGCGCGGACGGCCCTAACCGGCGTCCCTCTCGGCCTGTTCGGTGGCCTTGCGGGCGGCGATGAGGATCGGGTCCCAGACCGGGGAGAAGGGCGGGGCGTAGCCGAGGTCGAGCGCGGTCATCTGCTCGACGGTCATGCCGTTCCACAGGGCGATGGCCAGGCCGTCGATGCGCTTGGCCGCGTTCTCCTCGCCCACGATCTGGGCGCCGAGCAGCCGCCCGCTGCGCCGTTCGGCGATGAGCTTGGTCTTCATCGAGGTGGTGCCCGGGTAGTAACCCGCCCGGGTGGTCGACTCGACCACCACGGAGAACGAGTCGAACCCGGCGGCGGCCGCCTCGCGCTCGTTCAGGCCGGTGCGCGCCACCTCGACCTTGCAGATCTTGGACACGGCGGTGCCCACCACGCCGGGGAACGTCGCGTACCCGCCGCCTAGGTTGATGCCCGCCACGCGTCCCTGCTTGTTGGCGTGGGTGCCGAGCGCGATCGCGACCGGCTCGCCCGAGACCAGATGGCGTGTCTGGACGCAGTCGCCCGCCGCCCACACGCCCTCGGCGCGGGTGCGCATCCGGCGGTCGGTGACGATGCCGCCGGTCGATCCGATCTCGACGCCCGCCGCCTCGGCGAGCCCGGAGTTCGGCCGGACGCCGAGACCGAGGATCACGACGTCGGCGGGGAGCACCCGCTCGGACGTCCGCACGGCGATGACGCGTCCGCCGGAGGTCTCGAACCCCTCGGCCTGCTCGCCCAGGTAGAGGGCGACACCGACGCCGCGCAACGCCCCGGCGACCAGCTCGCCCATGTCGGGGTCGAGGGTGCGCATCGGCTGGGGCGCGCCGTCGACCAGGCTGACCTCGAGCCCGGCCTTCACCAGCGCCTCGGCCATCTCCAGCCCGATGTAGCCGCCGCCCACCACCACGGCCGTGCGGGGCTTGGCCCGGTCGAGGTCGCGGCGGATGGCCAGGCCGTCGTCCAGCACCTGGACGCCGTGGATGCCCTCGGCGTCCGAGCCGGGAAGGTCGGGCCGGGTCGGGACGGCTCCGGTGGCGATCATCAGCCGGTCGTAGGACTCCCAGCGCTCGGCGGCCCGCTCCAGGTCGCGCACGCGCACGGCGCCCCGGTCGAGGTCGATCTCGGTCACCTCGTGCCGGGTCCGGACGTCGATGTCGTGGTCGCGCCGGAACACCTCTGGCGTGCGGGTGATGAGCGCGTCGGGGTCGCCGACGTCGCCGCCGATGTAGTAGGGGATCCCGCAGGCGGAGTACGACGTCGCCGTGCCGCGCTCGAAGGCGAGGATCTCCAGCCGGTCGCCGTCCAGGCGCCGCCGGGCCTGGGAGGCGGCGCTCATCCCGGCCGCGTCGCCGCCGATGACCACGAGACGTTCCCTTGATGCCGTCACGTTTCGAGGGTAGCGGCGATCACCGCGATGGCCCCAGCCGGTAGGCGCGGTGCGCGTTTCCCGAGGCGACGAGCCCGGCGACGCGCAGGGCGTCGCGCGGCGTCCAGGCGTCGTCGCCGACGCCCTCGGCCAGGACGCGCGCGAGCCCGCGCCGGAACAGCGCGGCGCCCAGGTGGTAGAGCTCGGCCAGGCCGAACGCGTCGGAGGAGTAGAGCACCTTCCCGAACGGCGCCAGCTCCAGCAGCTCGCCGACCAGCGCCGAGGCCCGGTCGCCGACGTTGTGCACGGCGAGCCCGACGTCCACGAAGACGTTCGGGAAGACCTGGGCCAGGTAGCCCGCGTGGCGGTGGAAGGGGTAGTTGTGCAGCAGCAGGACCGGGACGCCGGTCGGCGCCAGCTCGCGCAGCAGTCCGGTGAGCAGCAGCGGGTCGCCGCGCCGCAGGTCGGCGTCGGCGTCGCCGTATCCCACGTGGAACTGCACGGGCAGCCCGGCGTCGACGGCCGTCCAGATCAGGAAGCGGTGCAGCGTCTCGTCGTTCACCCGGGGCGGGGCGTCGCGTCCGGCCATGGACCGGTCGGCCTCGCGCAGCAGGCGTCCCGCCGCCGCTTCGACCTCGGCCGCGGCGGGCCGCTCCCCCGCGAGGTCGAGCCCGGCCCGGTAGGCGGCGATCGACTTGCAGCCCACGACGCCGGGCGCCCGTGCCGCCAGCCTCGTGCGCACCTCGTCGGCGAACGCGGCCGCGCCGGTGCCGTCCGCGACCACGTCCTCGGCCAGGCGTTCCAGCCGGAGGATCTCGTGCGGCCGGGCTCCGGCGAGCGTCCCCAGCTCGGCCGGTTCCAGCAGGGGCTCGGGTGTGAACCCGGTGTCGACGCACAGTGCTTCAAGCCCGGCGGCGGTCAGGAACCGCCGGTTGACCTCGCCCGCTCCCAGCTCGGCGCGGCGCGCGAGATAGTCGTCGGGCTCGGCGTGGGCGGGCAGGCCGAGGACGGGGGCGCAGTGGCGGCGGACGGCGAAGCCGATCCGCGAGTCGAAGGCCGTGCCGCCGAGGGGGCCGACTGTGGACGCCACGGTGAGCATCTCCTCGAACTCGGCGCGGTCGAGGTCGCGGCGGACGACGCCGTGGCAGTGGTGGTCGACCAGTGGCAGCGACTCCAGCCGCTCCAGCATGGTGTCCCCCCTTCGCTCGTCCCGCGCTCCTACGATGGACGCCCCTCCATCTTCTCGCGACCGGGGAGCGTCTCCGTGGAAGTTGCCTCATACGACAGGGTCCTTTCCGGACGGGAACGCGCCGCGCTCGGCGAGCGCGCCGCCGCCCTGGTGCCGGGCCTGGCCGCCAAGGACGTCGAGGCGGTGGCGCTGACCTACGTCGACACCAGCGGGATCACCCGCACCAAGGCGGTGCCGGTG
This sequence comes from Spirillospora sp. CA-294931, assembly GCF_050946795.1. Classification (GTDB taxonomy): domain Bacteria; phylum Actinomycetota; class Actinomycetes; order Streptosporangiales; family Streptosporangiaceae; genus Spirillospora. Next base: position 3,778,845 of record NZ_CP192006.1, on the reverse strand, counting down.
GCGCGGCTGGAGCATGCCGCCGCGTGGGGCGTGGGGATGTCGCCGGTGTTCGACGCGTTCCTGCTCGACGACTCGATCGTCACGGGACGGTTCGCGGGCGGGCCGATGGGCGATCTGCGGCTGCACCCCGACCTCGACCGGCTCGTCCCGCTGGCGGCGATGCCGGGCTGGGCGTGGGCCCCGGCCGACCGCGTCGACCAGGAGGGCGCGCCGCACCCGCTGGACGCCCGGTGGCTGCTGCGCCGCGAGGTCGCGCTGCTGGCCGCGCTGGGCTGGTCGGTGCGCGCCGCGTTCGAGGTGGAGTGGGTGCTTTCGGACGGCGAGGGCGAGGACTTCGCGCCCGCCGCCGGAGGCCCGGCCTACGGCATGACGCGGATCAGCGAGCTGGCGGGCTATCTGCGCGACCTGCTCAAGGCGCTGGCGGCGACGGGCGTGGAGGTGATGCAGATCCATCCCGAATACGCGCCCGGCCAGTACGAGCTTTCGGTGGCCGCGCAGGACCCGGTCGCCGCGGCCGACACCTCCGTCCTGGTCAGGGAGACGATCCGGGCGGTCTCCTTCGAGCACGGCATGGTCGCCTCGTTCTCGCCCAAGGTGCTGGCGGACTCGGTCGGCAACGGCGGGCACGTGCACCTGAGCCTGTGGAACGACGACGACGTCGAGGGCCCGGTCAACGCGATGGCCTCGGGTGAGGGGCCGTTCGGCATGACGGCCGACGGCGAGGCGTTCACGGCCGGGATCCTGGAAAGCCTGCCCGCGCTGCTCGCGGTCGGCGCGCCCTCGGTCGCCAGCTACCTGCGGCTGGTCCCGTCCCATTGGGCGGGCGCGTTCGCGTGCTGGGGCCTGGAGAACCGCGAGGCCGCGCTGCGGTTCATCACCGGCCCGCTCGGTTGCCGGGCGGAGGCGGCGAACCTGGAGGTCAAGTGCTTCGACGCCGCGGCCAATCCCTACCTGGCGCTCGCGGCCCTTCTCGCGACGGGGCGCATGGGCGTCTCGGCCGAACTCGTCCTGCCCGAGCCGGTCGACGTCGGCCCCGACGCCGTCCCCGCCGAGGAGCGCGCCGGGCGGGGCATCGTGGCGCTGCCGTCCAGCCTGGGCGAGGCGCTGGCGGCCTTCGAGCGCGATCCGGTGCTGAACCAGACGTTGGGCGAGGCGGTGGTGGACACGATCGCGACCGTGCGGCGCGGCGAGATCGCGCTGTTCGAGGGCGCGTCGCCGGAGGAGGTCACCGAGGCGACGCGCTGGCGCCACTGACCGGCGCGGCGGGTTCGAACGGCTGGACGCGCACCTGCACCACGCCGCAGGCGCAGCGGGTGTAGGTGACCACGCCCTCGGAGATGAGGTGCCGCGAGAGCACCTCGTAGACCTCCCCTTGGGGCCATCCGCAGCCGGGGCAATCGTCCACCGTGAATCCCGTCGTCGACCGGAGCCTGTAATACTTGTAACTATTAAGACGATTACAGCATGGCACGCGTGCGGGAGTCGAGGCAATGCAGATCACGGGATACAAGAGCCAGGGCGTCGCGGCCGCCGTCGACCTGGTCAACGCCGTCACCACCGTCGAGGGCGACGCCTCGTTCGCGGCCCTGCGCGAGATCCTGCGCGTCAACGGCTTCTTCTGGCACGAGTTCGAGGAGCGCGACGCCGAGCCGCTGCGGCGCTGGGGCAGGACGCTGCGCGAGTTCTTCGACGCGGCCGAGCTGGAGACGGCGGTCTCGCTGCTCAACGAGCTGATGCTGGAGCTCCCGATGCACCCGCACCTGGCCGACCACGACCCGCACGGCCTGCATCTGCACTTCGCGCCGCCCACGGCGCGGCTCCCCCACCGCTTCCGGGCCAGCACGCTCATGCAGCTGTCGGAGCTGGTCGTCCAGCACGGCCTCGGCCGGACGGGAACGTGCGCCGCCGAGGGGTGCGACCGCGTCTACGCCGACACCTCGCGGGCGGGTCGCCGCCGCTTCTGCTCCGAGGCGTGCGCCAACCGCACCAACGTCGCCGCCTTCCGCGCCCGCCGCCGAACCCCCAGAACGCCCGAGGGCACCGGCTGAGCCGCCGGTGCCCTCGGGGAACGCACCCGGCCGGCATCACCGACCGGACCGCCGACCCACCGGAGAACGGCAGGCCCAGCGCATGACGCACGCCGCCGCGCCGACGGGAACGCGTCCGGGTGGATCGTCGACCGGACCGCTGACCCGCCGGGGAACGGCAGGCCCAGCGGGCGACGCACGGTGCCGCGCCGACGGGAACGCGCCCGGTCGGCATCATCGACCGGACCGCCGACCCACCGGGGAACAGCGGGTTCAGCGCGTGACGCACGGTGTCGCGCCGACGGGAACGCGTCCAGGTGGATCATCCACCGGCCCGCCGACCCGCCGGGGAACGGCGGGGTCAGCGCATGACGCACGGTGCTGTGCACGCCGTCGGCGCCGACGGCGGGTCGTCAGTCGGCGTGGTCGTGCCGCTCGCCGGAGGGGAGGGCGGGCCCGCGCGGCGGGATCCTGTCGGCGGCGGCGGGGTCGATGCCGTCCAGCTTCCCCTGTCCGGCGGCCAGAGCGAGGTCGACCATCGACTTGTGCGCGGTGCGGATCTGGAACCGCTCCCGCTCGGGCGGCAGGGCGCTCAGCTCGACCAGCAGCGAGGCGCTGCCGCGGATGCCGTAGGCGTTGCGCGCGATGCCCTCGTACTCGCCGCCCGGGTACTGCGACACGACGGCGCCCGCCTTGGTGAACGCCTCGTTCACACGGACGGCGACCTGCTTGGAGCTCCGCAGCGCCGCGGCGGGGACCTTGGCGTTGGTCGGCCACATGATGGACGTGGTGATCTCGCGGCCGTCCGGCGGCGGGAAGGCGTACCGGCCCTGCATGTGGTAGTCGACCATGATCGACGGCCGGAACGCGGCGTAGGCGCGCTGGATGACGCCGGCCTCGGTGGCCGGGTTGTCCTCGGGCTTCATGTCCGGATTGTGGTAGCGGTTGATGTCGTAGCCCTTGCCGGGCTCGCCGTACTCGGGCTTGGCGTCGGGGGCGTAGTTGTAGCGCCACTGGCGCTCGTGCCCGTCCGGGTTGGCCCGCACCAGGACGGCCAGCGTGATCTTCTTGCGCAGCTCCCTGACGTCCTTGCCGCCGCCGAGCCCGAGCGTGCGCAGCGTGTGGATCGCCGACTCGGTGCCCAGCGGCTCGTCGCCGTGCTGCTGGGTCACGTACATGACGCGCTTGGGTCCGGTGCCGAGCGTGGCCAGCCAGAGCGGGCGTCCTTCGTTGCTCTCGCCCACGCTGCGGACCTGGACGCGCCCGTTGCTCGCCTTCTCGATCGTGCGCAGGGCGCGGGCCAGCTCGGCGTTGGTGTGCAGCCGGGCGCCGTCCTGGACGGCGGCGCCGGGCGCGGCGGTAAGGGCGGGCGGCGCGGCGTGGGCCGGGGCGGCCAGCGCCCCCGCGGTGAGGGACGCGGCCGCGAGGGCCGGGACAAGGCCGTACTTCAGGCAAGGCTTCACCGGGATGCCTCCAAGGGTCGGCACGGGACCGTCCCCGCACGGCCCACGTGATCATCTTCGGCGGACGCTACCACCGCGCCCGGTGTGGAGTCAGCACCCCGGGCGCGGCCGTGACCTGGGTGAAGGACGGTCAGCGGTAGGTGGTGCGCAGGACGTCGATCCCCCGGGCGTGGTCGGCGATGTAGACGTACTTGCCGTGGTAGTACGCGGCCCAGGCGCGGGCGTTGTCCGGACGGAAGTACGCGATCTGCCGGGGGTTCGTGGGGTCGCGGACGTCGATGAACCGGGTGCCCTGGGAGTAGAACGACTGGGCGAGGACGCCGTCCTTGACCGTGAAGTAGTGGGCCGAGCAGTCGTCGGTGTCGGGCCTGCTGCCCTCCTGGCCCGCGACGCCCCAGGTTCCCAGCGTGCGCAGGCGGAACTTGTTGTCGGGGGTGGAGCGCCAGCCCTCGCCCCGGTAGGAGCCCTTCAGCGAGGCGATGACGAGCAGGCCGTCGTTGGCGCAGCCGTCGTTGAAGGTCTCCTCGGTGACGATGAGGACGCCGCCCCGGCCCCACTTGCGCGCGTCCGGGCCCTGGTTCGCGGTGCGGCCGACCGCGCGGTAGCTGTTGTGCATGAACGAGGAGTTCGAGGTGGCCTCGTCGATGCCGCCGCCCGCATACGGGACGGGGTCGAACGCGGTCGCCTTGCGGAACTTCTTGGCCACGGGGTCGTAGTGCCAGCCGCGCGTGTGGTAGCCGCGCACACCACCGCGTCCCGACGCCCACGCGATGCCGCTCGCGTCGACCTGGATGTCGTGGGTGTAGTCGGTCTTGCCGTCGTTGCGGCCGGTGTCGATCGGGTCGTCGAACACCTTGGGCTTGGCCGGGTTGCGGACGTCGGTCACCCATACGGGACGTCCGCCCCAGTCGGCGGGCATCCAGCTCGCCTTGGCGGGGCCGCCCGTCCAGAGGTACTGGCAGTCGTTGATACAGGACGTCGTGTGCCCTGCCGGGACCTTGAAGTAGGTGATCTGCCGCAGCGTCTCCGGCTTGGAGACGTCGACGACGTAGACGCCGGACTCGCCGGTGTCGGTGTTGCCGCCGAACGCGCGCGGGTCGCGGGACAGGTAGATGATCTTGCGCTTGTGGTCGGCCTCGGTGTCCTCGCCCTGCCAGAAGCCGGGGAGGTCGAAGGTGCCCACCAGCTTGGGTGCGCGGGGGTCGGCGGTGACGTCGTAGGCCTTGAGGCCGAACCGCCCGCTGACGTACATGATCGTGCGCTTGTCGCGGCCCTTGCCGTAGTCCATGAACACCAGGGAGGTGGCCTCCTTGGCGTCGGGGACGTTGCCGACCTTCTCCACGCCCTTGACGGCGTCGGAGACCTTGGCCGAGGTCTTGCCGACCTCGCGCGGGCCGTGCCCGGCGTGGGCGCCGAGGTCGCGTCCCTCACCGGTGGTGCGGGCCGTGGCGGAGCTCTGGTTGCCGGGATCGGGCGGGCAGGCCCAGGCCGTCCCGGCCGTCAGGGCGACGGCCGCGGCCGCCACTGATGCACCCGAGAGGGTGCGTTTGGTGGGCTTCCGCGAGAACATTCCGCCTCCAAGTCGAGCCGATGACCGACCAGGCAAGTGTGGACACGCCCGGCTCACCACTCCATTGGCGATCACTCACAAACTTCGGGTGCTCCAGGTGTGGGCTGCTGCCCCAGGCCCACCCCAGGCGGGGTGGACCCGGCCAAAGATTTGGACAAATGGCCCGTAACGGTCAGCGGAAGGTCGGCTTGAGCACGTCGATGCCGCGCTTGTGATCGGCGACGTACACATAGTCGCCGTGCCAGTACGGCTGGTAGGACGAGGTCTCGGCCGGACGGAAGTAGGCGACCTGCTTGATGTTGGTGGGGTCGCGGACGTCCAGGAACCGGGTGCCCTGGAAGTAGAACGACTGCACGAGCACGCCGTCGCGCACGTCGAAGTAGTGGGCCGAGCACTCGACCTCCGCCGGGTCGCTGCCCTCCTGGCCCGCCACGCTCCAGGTCGACACCGTGCGCAGGCGGAACTTCTTCTCCGGTGTGGAGCGCCAGCCCTGGCCGTCGTGGGAGCCCTTCAGCGAGGCGATGACGAGCAGGCCGTCGTTGGCGCAGCCGTCCTTGAAGGTCTCCTCGGTGATGTAGAGCAGCTGGCCGTTGCCCCACTTGCGCGGGTCGGCGGCCTGGTTCGCGGTGCGTCCCACAGCGCGGAAGCTGTTGTGCATGAACGAGGAGTTGGTCATCGCCTCGTCGATGCCGCCGCCCGCATACGGGACGGGGTCGAACGCGGTCGCCTTGCGGAACTTCTTGGCCACGGGGTCGTAGTGCCAGCCGCGCGTGTGGTAGCCGCGCACACCACCGCGTCCCGACGCCCACGCGATGCCGCTCGCGTCGACCTGGATGTCGTGCGTGTAGTCGGTCTTGCCGTCGTTGCGCGCCGTGTCGATCGGGGTCTTGGAGACCTTCGGCCTGGCCGGGTCGCGGACGTCGGTCACGTAGACCGGGCGGCCGCCCCAGTCGGCGGGCATCCAGTCGGCCTTGGCGGGCCCGGCGCTCCACAGGTACTGGCAGTCGTTGACGCACGAGGCGGTGTGCCCGGCCGGGACGGAGATGTAGGTGATCTTCCGCAGGCTCTCGGGCCGGGACGCGTCGATCACGTACACGCCGGAGTCACCGGTCTGCGGGATGCCGCCGAACGCGCGCGGGTCCCGGGACAGATAGATGATCTTGCGCTTGTGGTCGATGTTGCTGTCCTCGCCCTGCCAGTAGCCGGGGAGGTCGAAGCTGCCCACGAGCTTGGGGACGCGCGGGTCGGCGGTGATGTCGAACGCCTTCAGCCCGAACTTGCCCACCGCGTACAGGATGGAGCGCTTGTGGCGACCCTTGCCGTAGTCCATGAACATCAGCGAGGTGGCCTCGGGGAGCGTGACGCCCCCGACGCGCTCGACGCCCTTGATCGCGTCCGAGCGGGCGGCGGAGGCGGGCTCGGCGCGGCGGCCGTGGGAGGAGTGGGCGCCGAGGTCGCGGCCCTCCTCGGCGGTCAGGCCCGCACGGTTCTCCGGTTCGGGTGGGCAGGCCCAGGCCGTCCCGGCGGTGAGTGCGATCGCGGTGGCGGCCGCGGCGGCGCCCTGGAGCAGGCGGCGCGCGGGAAGGGTCTGACGGGGCACTCTGGGCCTCCCCATAGAGCTGATCTTGGCTGCCCAGTGTGAACGCCGCCCCGATGAAGATCAAGATGCCGCCGGAATTCCGCGTCTTTTCCCGCCGCCCCGGGTGCCGTACGCTCACCGGCGTCGCCGTCCTCCATCTCTCCCGGAGTGCCCGTTGAAGAGTGCCACCCGCACCGCAGCCCTGGTCACCGGTGGCGTGGTCATGCTGGTGGCGCCCGTGGTGGCCATGCGGGCGTGGAGCGACCCGGCCGATCCGCGGATCTCCGTGGGCGCGCCCGCCCCGGCCTCGCTGGTCCCCGGCGCCGTCCGCGACGCCTCCGGCCGCATGATCGCCGGGGCCGTCTGGACGGGCCTGGTGACCCACGACCCGGCGACCGGTGCCACCTCCAACGCCGCGGCCGAGTCCGTCACGAGCCAGGACCGCCGAACCTGGATGATCAAGCTGCGCGAGGGCGGGCGGTTCCACGACGGCTCCCCCGTCACCGCCGCGTCCTTCGCCGGGGCCTGGACGGCCGCGCTGCGCGAGAGCTGGCCGGGCGCGCGCCTGTTCACCGACGTCGCGCGTGTCAAGGGCGCCAAGGCGGGACGCGACGGCATGGCCGGGGTCACGGTCCGGAGCGACCTGACCCTGGAGGTCACCCTCGACCGCCCGCTCAACGGGTTCCCCGCGCTGCTCGGCGACCCGGCGTTCCTCCCCCTGCCCGAGTCGGTGCTCCGCTCGCGCGACTGGCGCGCCTTCGACCGCCGCCCGATCGGCAACGGCCCGCTGCGGGTCATCTCGCGCGACGCGCGCGAGACCGTGCTGGAACGCCCCGGCGGCCGCACGGTCGTGGTGAAGGCGATGCCGGACGCCGCCGCGCAGTACCGGGCCGTCGAGTCCGGTGACCTCGACCTGGCCACGTCCGTCCCGCCGAACCGGCACGGGGCGATGGAGTCCGACTTCCCCGGCCGGCATCTGACGGTCCCGGGGCGCTCGATGACCTACCTGGCCTTCCCGTCCTGGGAGAAGCGGCTGGCCGGGCCGTCCCTGCGGCAGGCGCTGTCGATGGCCCTCGACCGGCGCGCGGTGACCGAGGGACCCCTCGGGCACCAGGCCACGCCCGCCAACGCGCTCGTCCCGCCGGGGGTCCTGCCCGGGCACCGTGAGGGGCAGTGCCGGTTGTGCGTCCACGACCCGCGCGCCGCGTCCGCCGCGCTCACCGACGCGGGCGGGCTCGCGGGGCCGCTCACGCTCTGGCACGTCAGGGGCGCCGGGGACGACGCGTGGGTCAAGGCCGTCGCCGAGCAGCTGCGCAAGGGGCTCAGGCTCGACGTCCGCCCGAAGGCCGTGACGGCCGCCGAACTGGAGAAGGCGCTCGCCGACCGCAAGGTCGACGGGCCGTTCGTCCTGCACTCGCAGGTCCCCTACCCGGCGCAGGTGGCGGCCCTCGCGCCGATCCTCGCGGCCGGGACGGGCTTCGAGGACGGCTACACCTCCGATCTGGTCACCCGGTCCGAGGAGACGGCCGTCCCCGACGAGGCCGTCACCTCCGCGCGCCTGGCCGAGACCGCCCTGCTGCGCGACATGCCCGCGATGCCGCTGTGGAGCGCCCACGACCACCTGGTCTGGTCCGAGCGGTTGCGCGGGGTCGCCTCCGACGCCTTCGCGGGCCCCCGCCTCGACCGCCTGACGCTGAAGACCTGACGGTACGTTGCTGATCATGGAAAAGCACCGGATTCTCCTGGTCTGCGGAAGCCTGCGCGCCGGGTCGACCAACGAGGCGGCCCTGCTCGCCGTCCGGGACGGGGCCTCGTCCCGGACGCTGCCCGAGCTGTTCACGGGGATGGGCGCGCTCCCGCACTTCAACCCCGACGACGACACCGAACCGCTGCACCCGGCCGTCGCGACCCTGCGCTCGGCGATCGGGGCGGCGGGCGCCGTGCTGATCTGCACTCCCGAATACGCGGGCGGCCTGCCGGGCTCGTTCAAGAACCTGCTCGACTGGACGGTCGGCGGCGGCGAGATGTACGGCCGTCCGGTGGCCTGGATCAACGTGGCCTCCCCGGCTGCCCCCACCGGCGGGGCCGACGCCCACGACTCCCTGCGCAAGGTGCTCGGCTACGCCGGTGCGGAGATCGTCGAGACGGCGTGCGCCCGCGTCCCGGTCACCCGTCCGGATCTGGACGCGGACGGCACCGTCCGCTCCCCGGAACTGCGCGCCCGGCTGGCCGGGGTCCTGGAGGCCCTGGCCGACCGTCTCGACGGCTGACGGCCGCCAGCGAGGGCAGCGCACCGGCGACCGCGATGGCCGCCGCGACGACCAGCATCGCGCCCACCCCGCGCAGGCCGTAGGGGATGCCGAGAACCGCCACCCCCACGGCGATCCCGAGCTGCTTGGCCGTGTTGGTGATCCCGGCGGCGACGCCCGCGCGCTCCGCCGGGGCGGCGGCCAGCGCGATCTGGCCCGCGACCAGGTTGCCGACACCCGAGGCGAGGCCCCCGACCACCAGGCCGGGCACCAGCGCCGCCCATTCGTGCGTGCCGTGCGCGGCCGCCATCAGCGCGCAGGAGACGGCGAGAAGCAGCGGACCCGCCGCGACCAGGCCCACCGGGGAGAACCGGTGCGCGGCGCGGGCCAGCAGGAGCGGCACTCCCAGCGCGGGCAGGCTGAAGGCCAGGAACCAGGCACCCGCCTCGGCGGGGCTCGCGCCCATCGGCCCCTGGACGAACAGGCCGAGATAGGCCAGCGACCCCGCCCCCGCCGCATGGCCCGCGAACGCGGCCGCGACGTTGGCCGCGTACAGCCGGTCGCGGAGCAGCGACAGGTCGAGCATGGGCGAGCGCGCCCGCCTCAGCCCGGCGAACGCCACGCCCGCGACGACCAGCGGCCCCAGCACCAGCGGCGAGCCCCAGCCCGCCTGCGGCCCTTCGATCAACGCCCACATGAGCGCCGCGAGACCGGCCCCGAGGTAGGCGGTGGCGGCGAGATCGAGCGGCCTCGGATCCGGATCGCGGGACTCCCGAAGCGTCCGGGCGCCCACGACCAGCGCCGCCAGGCCGAGCGGAACGTTGAGGAAGAAGATCGCCCGCCAGCCCGCCGCGCCGGTCAGCGCACCGCACACCAGCGGGCCGGTGGCGATGGCGGCGCCGGACGCGGCCGCGAACACGCCCAGGGCGCGGTTGCGCTCGCGTCCCGCCGGATAGGCCGCGGCCACCAGCGGCGCCGTCGCGCCGTACAGCAGCGCCGCCCCGGCCCCCTGGACGACCCGGAACAGGTCCAGCGCGAGCGCGGACGACGCCAGCGCGCACGCGGGCGAGGCCACCGTGAACACCGCCAGCCCACCGAGGAAGACCCGGCGCCGTCCCACCCGGTCGGCCAGGGCGCCCGCCGTCAGGAGCAGCGCGGCCAGCGCGACCGCGTAGGCGTCCACCGCCCACTGCACCTGCGCCAGCGAGGCTCCCAGGTCACGCCGCATATCGGGCAGCGCGACATTGACCCCGATCAGATCGAGGACGAGCAGGTAACCGGCCACCGAAGCGACCCCGAGCGTCCAACCCCGGGACATGACCGGCCTCCCTTGTCTACGCCGTATATCTACGCCGTATATTAACCTCCGAATCAACTAGTCTGTGGCGAGTGAAGACACGCGGACGCGGAACCCGGGGGCTCAGCCGCGACGAGGTGCTCGACGTGACCATGGCGCTGGCCGAGCGCGGCGGCCTCGACGCCGTCAGCATGCGCGCGGTCGCCGACCGCCTCGACGTCACCCCGATGGCCCTGTACCGCTACGTCGACGGCAAGCAGGGCCTCCTGGACGGCCTGGTCGAGCGCATGATGGCCGAGATGCCCGCCGACCGTCCCGACCTGCCCTGGCAGGACCGGATGCGCGCCTTCGCGGCCGCCATCCGCCAGGTGGCCCGCCGCCACCCCGAGCTCTTCCTGCTGATGTTCACCCGGCCCACCGTCACCGACGAGGCGCGCCGCCCCCGCGCCGCCGTCCAGGACATGCTCCGCGCCGCCGGAGTCCCCGAGGCGATCGTCCCGCCCCTCCAGCGCCTCCTCGACACCGTCGGCCTGGGCATGGCCGCCTCCGAGGCCCACGGCCGCTTCTCCGGCACCCCCGAAGAAGTCGAAGAGGTCTACCAACTGGCCGAGGAAATCTTCATCCAGGCCATAGAGCGCTACGCGTCCGACTGACCCGTGCGCTCAGAGGGTGCTCGGGGCGGCGCTGGCCATTCTGCGTGGGGCGGGGACGTGGAGCGGGGCGGGGAAGTGGACGGGCAGGCGGGTCAGGCCGCGCAGGACGAAGCCCTCTCTGTAGTGGACGGGTCCGGCCAGTTCGGGACGGCGGCGCACCAGGGCCGGGAAGGCGGTCTCGGCCTCGAGGCGTGCCAGGGACGCGCCCACGCAGAAATGCGGGCCGAGTCCAAAGGCCAGGTGCCGCCCAGGTGGGCGGCGTAGGTCGAGCCGATCGGGTTCGGGGAACACGCGCGGGTCGTGGCCCGCCGCCGCGAACAGCAGGATCACCGGCTCGCCCCGGACCAGGGGCACTCCCCCGATCTCGGTGGGCGTGCGGGCCACGCGCACGGTTGCTTGGACCGTTCCATCTCGACGGAGCAGCTCATCGGTGGCGGACGCCGCCAGCGACGGGTCGTTCCTGAGCTCGTCCAGCTGCGCCGGGGCGCGGAGCAGCGCGACCAGGCCGTGCCCGATCAGGTTGGCGACCGTCTCGTACCCGGCCGCGAGGACGAGGGTGCACAGGCTCGCGAGCTCCCGCTCGGAGAGGTCCGGGCTTCGCGCCAGCGCGCTGACCAGGTCGTCCACCGGGTGCCGGCGGCGATGTCCGGCGAGGTCGGCGAAGTACGCGGCCGCCTCGTGGCGCGCGGCGTCGTAGGCGGCGATCTCGCTCGCGTCGAGGAGGGCGTCGGGGTCCAGGCCGCGCGCGAGCGGGGCCGTCCAGGCGCGGAAGGCCGGGGCGTCCGAGGCCGGGACGCCCAGCAGCTCGCTGACCAGGGCCAGCGGCAGCGGGAACGCGAACGCCTCCATCAGGTCGACGGTGCCCGACAGCGGTGTCAGCAGCCGATCGACATGGTGGTGGACGCGCTCGCGCAGCCGCCCGATCGCGCGTGGTGTGAAGGCCCCCGCGATCTGCCTGCGGATACGGGTGTGCCGGGGCGCGTTCATGTAGAGGATGGACGCCGCCTGCGCGCGTTCGGCCATCCTCTTGCGGTCGGTGGTGAACTCGCGGAGTCCGCCCACACGGAAGTTCGGGTCGCGCAGTACCGCCGAGCATTCGGGGTGCCCGTTGACGTAGACGGTTCCGGACGCCGTGCGCCCCACGGGCCCGCGCGCGTGCATGCGGCGGTAGTGGGGGGCGGGGTCGGCCAGGAAGTCCTGCGAGAACGGGTCGAAGGGAAGAAGCTCGGCGATCCGGCGGCGATCCGGATCTCGCGGGTTCACGATCGTCGCTCTCCGGCCAGGCTCACCGGCTTCCTGGGCCGGGCCAGGACGAACGCCAGGTCGTTGGCCAGGAACGCGCGCGCGTCGTCCGGGCCGATCTCCATCGAGGTCGGGAAGCACTCGCCGCGCCCGAGCGGGAGCGCCCCCGCGTACATGTTGCCGACGGCGCGCCGGAACGGCCTGGGGAGCGCGTCCCAGCCCGGGAAGTCGTCGGGCGAGGTCGTGAACGGGTCCAGGAAGGCGGGCGTTTGGAACGTGCCACCCCGGGCCCGGACGGTCGCGCCGATCGCCCGGACGATCTCCGCGCACGTCAGCGCCGACGGCCCCGCGGTGGCCCAGAACTCCTCGGGCAGCGGACGTCCTTCCACTGCGTCGCGGGCCAGCCGCGCCACCGCCTCCGCCAGCAGGTCGCGGGGGACCATGTCGACGCGCTGCTCGGGACGGAAGAACACCGCGGGCAGGTTGCCGCCGGCCACCGCGGCCAGCACCGCGTGCGCGTTCTGCCGCGCCGGGGCGAAGCCGCCGGACGAGTCGCCCATCACCGCCGACGGCCGGACGATCACCGCGGGCCTGGCGCAACGCCGCACCAGCGCGTCCGCCTCGACCTTGGACGCCAGGTACCGTGAGGGCCGGGCCGGGGACGAGCCCCCCGTACGCTCCTCATGCGCGGCCACCTCCGCCCGCCGCCCGGTGAAGGCGGTGGACACGTACAGCAGCGGGCAACCGGCCGCTTCGGCGAAGGCGATCATCTCGGCCGTCCCGCCGATGTTCACCGCGCGCAGGCCCGACGGATCGGTGGCGTAGTCGACATTGCCCGCCGCGTGGACGACCAGGTCGGCACGCTCGGCGAGCCCGGCGTAGGTCTCCCGCCGCAACCCGAGCCGGAGCGCGGTCAGATCGGCGGTGACTTGCTCATAGCCCGCCACAGGACGCCTCCCCGTAAGGGCGACCACCCTGAAGTCTCGCGCGAGCGCTTCCGCGACCGCCGAACCTACGACACCGGAAGCCCCGGTCAGCATTACCGTTCGCACCATCTGGCCGCGGATCCCCCGGATTCCCGTTACTGCAAGACGCGTAACGATATCATCACGGTTAGTGATCGTCGATCATGATGCGGTGATCGAGAGCGGTGTGACGGCGTCCCGCCCCGGCCGTCCTGACCGCCGCCGCCAGCGCACGCCGCGCCCCCACCAGGACGACCAGCTTCTTGGCCCGAGTGATTGCCGTGTAGAGCAGGTTGCGCCGCAGCATCATCCACGAGCTCATCGTCAGCGGGATCACCACCACCGGGTACTCGCTCCCCTGGGAGCGGTGGATGGTGATGGCGTAGGCGTGGGTCAGCTCGTCCAGTTCGTCGAACCCGTAATCGATGCTCTCGTCCTCATCGGTGCGGACGGTCAGCGTGTGCTCCTCCAGCGACACCGCCGTGACGACACCCACGGTGCCGTTGAACACCCCGGCCTCGCCCTTGTCGTAGTTGTTGCGCAACTGCGTGACCTTGTCTCCCACCCGGTAGACGCGGCCCCCGTAACGGCGCTCCGGACGTCCCTCCTGGTGGGGGGTCAGCGCCTCCTGAAGCAGCCCGTTGATCGCCCCCGCGCCCGCATGCCCCCGATGCATCGGCGTGAGCACCTGGACGTCCCGCCCGGGGTCGAACCCGAACTTGCGCGGGACACGGTTGGCCACCACGTCCACCGTCAGCGCGGCCGTCTCCTCGGGCTCGTCGCACGGGAACAGGAAGAAGTCGGGGTATCCCTGCGTCTTGGGGTGCTCCCCACCGTTCACCCGGTGCGCGTTGACCACGATCCCCGACTCCTGCGCCTGCCGGAAGATCTTCGTCAGCCGCACCCGGGGAATGGTCTCCGCCGCGAGCAGATCGGCCAGCACCTCCCCCGCCCCGACCGAAGGAAGCTGGTCAACGTCCCCCACCAGCAGCAGGTGCGCTCCCGGGGGCACCGCCTTGACCAGCTTGTTCGCCAGGATCAGATCGACCATCGAGCTCTCGTCCACCACGACGAGATCGGCGTCCAGCGGGTCGTCGCGGTCGAACTTGGCATCGCCCCCCGGCTGCAATTGCAGCAGCCGGTGCACCGTGGCCGCCTCGTGACCCGTCAGCTCGGCCAGCCGCTTGGCCGCCCGTCCCGTCGGCGCCACCAGGACGATCTTCGCCCCCTTCACCGCCGCCAGCTCCACGATGGACCGCACCGTGAAGCTCTTCCCACAGCCCGGCCCGCCCGTCAGCACCGCGACCTTCGAGGTCAGCGCGAGCCTGACCGCCTCCTCCTGCTCGGCCGCCAGCTCCACACCGGTCCGTCCCTTGAGCCACCCGAGCGCGCGTTCCCAATCGACGTCCTGAAATGCCTTGAGCCTGTCTTGCCCGGACCGCAGAAGCCCCAGCAACCCCCGAGCCAGAGACACCTCGGCCCGATGAAACGGCACCAGATATACGGCCGGAACACTGACCTCGGCCCCCGGAACCCGCTCCCTCACCACACCCTCATCACGAACCAACTCATCGAGCGCCGGACCGATGAGCTCCCGCGACACCCCCAGGATCTTCTCCGCGGACGTCACCAGGTTGGGCTCGGGCAGGAAGCAGTGCCCGTCATCGGCGGCCTCCGACAACGTGTACTGAAGCCCCGCCTTGATGCGCTCGGGACTGTCATACGGGATGCCGACCGCCTGAGCGATGGTGTCGGCGGTCTTGAACCCAATGCCCCACACGTCCGCCGCCAGCCGGTACGGCTCCCGCCGCACGGTGTCGACCGACGCGTCCCCGTATTGCTTGTAGATGCGCACGGCAAGTGACGTGGACACCCCCACGCCCTGCAGGAAGACCATCACCTCCTTGATGGCCTTCTGCTCCTCCCAGGCGTCCGCGATGCGCTTGGTGCGCTTCTTGCCCAGACCGCGCACCTCGATCAGCCGCTCGGGCTCCTCGTCGATGATCTCGAGGATGCCCGTGCCGAAATGCGTGACCATCCGGTCGGCCATCACCGGACCGATCCCCTTGATCATCCCCGAGCCGAGGTAGCGCCGGATTCCCTGCACCGTCGCGGGCAGCACCGTCGAATACGACTCGACCTCGAACTGCTTGCCGTACTTGGGGTGCGACCGCCACCGCCCGACCAGGCGCAGGCTCTCACCCGCCTGCGCGCCCAGCAGCGCACCCACGACGGTCAGCAGGTCGGGCCCCGTCCGCTCGGTCGCCACCCGGGCCACCGTGTACCCGGTGTCCTCGTTCGCGTACGTGATCCGCTCGAGGACGGCCTCCAAAACCACCGGCTCGTTCACGGACAAATCATGACGGACACCACCGACGGAACGAAGTTATCCACAGATTTACGCGGCGCTGGATCCGGCCCGCCCGACCACGCCACGATGGCCGCCCGGCCTTCGAAAAGGGAGCGGAAATGACCCCCGGAATCGGATTCACCACGCTCGTCTACGGCGTCGTCTGGCTGACCACCGGCGCCTTCCGCGCGATCCAGAAAATGCGAGGCACCAAGTGACGCTCACCGCCATCGTCCCCGCCCACAACGAAGAGCACGGCCTGCCCGCCACACTCGCCTCGCTCCAGGCCCAGACCGTCCCTCCCGACGAGATCATCGTCGTGGACGACGCGTCCACCGACCGCACCGGCGAGGTGGCCCGCGCCCACAACGTCACCGTCTTACGCCCGCCCCGGAACCTGGGCAGCAAGGCCAAGGCCCAGAATTACGCCCTCCCCCACATCACGACCGACCTCGTCCTCGCCGTGGACGCCGACACCGTCCTCGCCCCCGACTACATCGCCCGCCTGAAGCCCGCCTTCGACGACCCCGAGGTGGCCATCGCGTCCGGCAACGTCCAGACCCGCTTCACCCGAACCCCATGGGACGCGGACGCTCCATCGAGTACCTCTTCGGCTTCCACTGGCACCGCCCGATCCAGGCCGGGGCCGCGAGCCCCATGGTCTGCTCGGGCTGCTGCTCGATGTTCCGCCGCGACGTCCTGACCGCCACCGGCGGCTTCCCCGAACGCACCATCGTCGAAGACATGGACTTCACCTGGTCCGCGCAGATCGCCGGCCTCAAGGCCCGCTACGTCGGCGACGCCGTCGCCTGGGCGGCCGATCCCGAGACTCTCACCTACCTGCGCAGACAGGTGTGGCGCTGGATGGCGGGCTTCTTCCAGAACGTGCGCCTCCACCTGCGCCCCCTCGTCCGGCGCAAACCAATGCTCGCCCTCTGGGTCGCGCTGGCGATCGTGGAGATCCTCCTGGCGCCCCTCTGGTGGGCCACCCCGATCATCGCCACCCTCGCCTGGCACCACCCGCCCCAGCTCACCCTCACCTGGTGGGCCGCCACCGAACTGCTCTTCCTCACTCCCCCACTGCTCTACGCGGCGCACCGCCGAAAACTCTCGTTCCTCCGCGTCCTGGCCAACATCCCGTTCCTGTATCCCACAAGAGCGGTCAACACCTACTACGCCTGGAAAGCCCTGATCGTGGAACTCCTCCTCGTCCCCCTCGGCCTGGCCCGTGGCCTCACCACCTACGAGAAGGGCCGTCCCAACTGACCGGATGAGGAACCACCCCTGGACGTTCTGATCATCTCGACGTACCGTCCGACCCGCGCGTCACAGGCGTGACGTCGGTTGATAGGAAAGGAGGGGCGCCCACCCCGGCGCCGCACGCACATGAAACGTGTCATCTCCCTCATCGGAACGGCGGTGCTCGGATCCGCGATGATCGCCACTCCCGCCCACGCCCAAGGCGCCATTACCAAGGACGTCTTCGGAACGCTCACCGACGGCACCAAGGTCGACCGCTACACACTGAGCAACGGCCAGGGAATGCGCGCCCGCATCCTGACCTACGGCGGCATCGTCCAGACCCTCGACGTCCCCGACCGCAAAGGCCGCCCGGGCAACGTCGTCCTCGGCTTCGCCACCCTGAAGGACTACGTCGACAAGAACGGCGGCCCCTACTTCGGCGCCATCATCGGCCGCTACGCCAACCGCATCGCCAAGGGCCGCTTCACCCTGGAAGGCAAGACCTACCAACTCCCCGTCAACAACGGCCCCAACAGCCTCCACGGCGGCCTCAAGGGCTTCGACAAGAAGCTCTGGAAGGCCGAGCCCGTCCGAGACAAAGACACGGTAGGCCTGCGCCTCACCTACACCAGCGCCGACGGTGAAGAGAACTACCCCGGCACCCTCCAGACCACCGTCACCTACACCCTCACCAAAACCAACGAGCTACGCATCGCCTACCAGGCCAAAACCGACAAGACCACCGTGGTCAACCTGACCAACCACTCCTATTTCAACCTCGCGGGCGAAGGCTCCGGCGACGCCTACGACCACCGCATGGAGATCAACGCCGACCGCTACACCCCCGTAGACGAGACCTCGATCCCGCTGGGCCCCCTGGCCCCCGTCCGAGGCACCCCGTTCGACTTCACCCGCCCCCACACCATCGGCGAACGCATCCGCGACAACCACCCGCAGCTCCTCATCGGCCACGGCTACGACCACAACTACGTCCTCAACCAACGCAAACCCGGCGCCCTGACCCCCGCCGCCCAAGTAACCGACCCCCGCACCGGCCGCGTCATGCGAGTCAGCACCACCGAACCCGGCGTCCAGCTCTACACGGCCAACTTCCTGGACGGCACCCTCACCGGCACCAGCGGCCGCACCTACCGCCAAGGCGACGCCTTCTGCCTGGAAACCCAACACTTCCCCGACTCTCCCAACCAGCCAACCTTCCCCTCAACAACCCTCCACCCCACCCAAACCTTCACCTCAACCACCATCTACGCCTTCACCACCACCTAAAAGTCCTCCCCACCAGTCGCCCCACCCCCTCTCAACACCCCACCCCAACAGCTAGGAGCGGGTGGCTTTGACCATGGCGTTGAGGGTTTCGTGGGCCGAGTGCTGAGGCGTCCAGCCGAGGGTTGTGCGGGCTTTGCTGGTGTCCATGAGGACGGGGTGACGCGCGACGTGGATCCATTCGGCCTTCGCCGGGCGGTAGGGCATGCGGTCGACGAGTACGGCGGTGAGGTCCACAACGCCACTCGGGACGGGGACGGCGTAGGCGCCGATCGCCTCGGCGAAGTCGCTCATGGTGATTTCGCCATCGGCGGCCAGGTTGTAAGCGCCGGGTGGGGCATCGCTGGTGACGGCCATGGTGACGGCGGTCGCGACGTCGTCGTGGTGGACCAACTGGAAGTGCAGGCCGGGGTCGGGCAGAACCGGCCGTAGCCCAGGGACGGCGCCGAGGACTCGGCGGAGAAATGCCGGGACGTACGGGGCGGCCTGCTCCCAGGGCAGATTGCGAAGGAGGACCGTGGCCTCTGGGCCGGCCACGATGCACGGACGCAGGACGAAGACGTCCAGCCCACTGGTCGTCTCGGCGAGCAATGCCTCGCATGCGGCCTTCTGCGCCGAGTAGTAGTGCTCGGACGACCCGCGCGGGGGCACGTCCTCGGTCAGAGGGACGGGATTGTCGCCGTGATAGCCATAGGCCGCGACGGAGGAGGTGTAAACAAGGCGGCCGGGACGTTCGGCCGCGGTCGTGGCCTCGAAAACATTGCGGGTGCCCGCGAGGTTGACGCGCTCGCTCAACTCACGGCTGCCCAGAATCACATAGGCGAGATGGACGACGACATCGGCGTCCGCCACAAGCCGCTCGACCGCTGGGCGGTCAAGGATGTCGCCCTGCCTGTACTCGGTCTTGCGCCAGCCCCGGGAGTCGGGGTCGAAGGGACGCCGCGCCATGCCGACAACGCGATCGACGCGATCGTCCTGCTCCAAGGCTTGCACCACGGACGTGCCGATCTCTCCGGTGGGTCCGGTGACCGCGACGGTCAGTGCCATCTGAGCTCCTGTCCTGGAGGAGGTGGAGGACGCCGGGCAGGGTGTGCGGCGGCGTTCCACTGCCGCCAAAACGTTCCGGCTTGAGGGCCTGGCTCTGTGCCTGTGCGCCGTGCCTGCCCGTCGGCGACCATGCGATGCGGGACGAGGGCCGCGCTGCTGACAGATCGCGGGCCGCCGCCGTGGGACGTGGGCGCGGTACGCGTGATGCGCAGGCCGCGTGACGTGCGGGGATGTGGGGTGCTGGGCCTGTTGGAGAGGGTGGGCTGCGCTCGGGGCGTGGCGGAGTGTTCCCGGGTGAGGGAGGGGTGGTGCGATTGACGCATCGAGTGCTCGCCTGCGGGTCGGTTGAGTCATCAATCCCTAGAAAGAAGCAGCCGCTTCTGTCGGCGGTCGTGGTTCGGATGCTCCGTCGCGGGGTGCGAATGCGCGAGGTGCGAATGCGTGCGCAGGGTGCGAATGCGCGGGGTGGGCGTAGAACGCGTGACGTGCAGAACGCGTGACGCGTTGGGTGCCCGGGGTGCGGTGTGCCCGGGGTGCGGTGTGCCCGGGGTGCGGTGTGCCCGGGGTGCGGTGCGGCCGGGGTGCGGTGTGCCCGGGGTGCGGTGTGCCCGGGGTGCGGTGTGCCCGGGGTGCGGTGTGCCCGGGGTGCGGTGTGCCCGGGGTGCGGTGCGGCCGGGGTGCGGTGTGCCCGGGGTGCGGTGTGCCCGGGGTGCGGTGTGCCCGGGGTGGTGTGCCCGGGGTGCGGTGTGCCCGGGGGGTGGTGTGGCCGGGGTGCGGTGCGGCCGGGGTGCGGTGTGCCCGGGGTGCGGTGTGCCCGGGGTGCGGTGTGCCCGGGGTGCGGTGTGCCCGGGGTGCGGCGTGGCCGGGATGCGGTGTGCCCGGGGGGTGGTGTGCCCGGGGGGTGGTGCGGCCGGGATGCGGTGTGCCCGGGGGGTGGTGTGCCCGGGGGGTGGTGCGGCCGGGGTGCGGCGTGCCCGAGGTGCGGTGTGCCCGGGGGGTGGTGTGCCCGGGGGGTGGTGCGGCCGGGGTGCGGCGTGGCCGGGGTGCGGTGCGGCCGGGGTGCGGCGTGCCCGAGGTGCGGTGCGGCCGGGGCGGTGCGGCCGGGGTGCGGTGCGGCCGGGGTGCGGTGCGGCCGGGGTGCGGTGCGGCCGGGGCGGTGCGGCCGGGGTGCGGTGTGGCCGGGGTGCGGTGTGCCCGGGGTGCGGTGTGGCCGGGGGAATGCCGGGGGCGGGGGTGTGGGGGACGCGTGGTGTGTGGTGGGCAGGGTGCGTCGTGTGGTTGGCGTCGTTGGGTGGCGCGCTTCTGGGGTGGCCGATCGAGGGGGTCATTCGCGTTTGGATCGGGCCGCCAAGGGTGGGGCGGGGGCGCGTTGATTGGCCGTCTGGGGTGTTGGCGAGTCGGGGTGGGGACACGTGGGGTGGTTGAGGTGGTGTTTTGCGGAGTGATTGACAGGGGCGGTTGCTCCGGGTGGGTTATGGCTTTGGGGGGTGGGGCGGTTGGGTGGCGGACGGGGTTGTACCCGCCGAGACTTCCAGCACACCGGTCTCGGTGGCCAAGGCCGTCACCAGGCGGGCGGGGGTGACGTCGAAGGCCGGGTTGAAGGCTTGGGCTCCCTTGGGGGCTACGGGGGCGCCGTTCCAGGTCAGGATCTCGTCGGGGTCGCGTTCCTCGATCTGGATGGTGTCGCCGGACGGGGTTCGGAGGTCGATCGTGCTCCAGGGGGCGGCGACCATGAATGGCACATTCCGGTCGGCGCAGGCCAGGGCGACGGCCAGTGAGCCGATCTTGTTGGCGGTGTCGCCGTTGGCGGCGATGCGGTCCGCGCCGATGATGGCGACGTCGACGAGGCCGCGCATGATCGTGCTCGCCGCGGCGCCGTCCACCTGGACGCGGTAGGGGATGCCCGCCTGGTCCAGTTCCCAGGCGGTGAGGCGTGAGCCCTGGAGCAGCGGGCGCGTCTCGTCCACGTAGACCATCTCGACCAGGTTCTCGGCGTGGAGTTGGCGGACGACGCCGAGGGCCGTTCCCCATCCGGCGGTGGCGAGGGCTCCGGCGTTGCAGTGGGTGAGGACGCGGAGGCGGCGCCCGGTTCGCTGGCGTAGCCAGGCGGTGCCGTGGGCGCCGATGGAGTGGTTGGCCCGGACGTCCTCGTCCAGGATCGCTTGGGCCTCGGCTACCACCGCCTCGAGGCCTTTCGGGACGAGGGGGAGCACGCGGTCGACGCCCCAGGCCAGGTTCACCGCCGTTGGGCGCGCGTGGCGGATCCGGGCGATCGCCTTGTCCGTTCGGGTGTCGTCCCAGCCTTCGCGGGCGGCCTCGCTCAGGGCGACGGCCACGCCGAACGCTCCCGTCACGCCCAGGGCGGGGGCCCCGCGCACGGCGAGCCGGGCGATCGCGTCGATCAGTGTCGCGACGTCCCGGACGTCGATGAATTCGAGCCGTCCCGGGAGCAGCGTCTGGTCGATGAGCCGGAGCGCATCTCCGGTCCACTCGACCGTCCGCACATCGTTCGCCATGGCCGAAGGATATGGGGGTTCGGCTCGGGCGCAAAGCCGCCGATCGGGCGCCTGTATGGGGATGCGGCAGATGTGAGCCCCCCGCGTTCTCCTTTGGTTGACCTGCGATAACTTGACATTGGTCGAACTTGTGTTCGACATTGTAAGAGATCAGGAGGGAGGGCGGCGTGGCGGACGTGGCGCTGGACGGGCTGAGGGCCGGTTCGGCGCCGCGAGACCTGGTCCGGGTTCTCCCGGCGCTGCGCGGGGTGATCCCCGGCGGTGGTCTCCGCCCCGGGTCCGTCGTCGGTGTGGAGGGCGAGGGCGCGGGTTCTTTGGGGGCCGCTCTTGTGGCCGGGGTGATGAGCGAGGACGAGGGGTGGAGCGCGATCGTGGGCGTCCCGGAGTTCGGGGTGTCGGCCGCCATCGGGATGGGAGCGTCGGCCGAACGGCTCCTTTTGGTGGACGACCCCGGCGAGCGCTGGCCGGACGTCGTCGCGGCCCTGGTGGAGGCCGTCGATCTCGTCCTGCTGAGACCGCCCGAGCGGCCCGGGTCCGCCGCGGTCCGGCGGATCTCCGCGCTGGCGCGCAAGCACGGCTGCGTGATGGCGCTCGCGGGCCCGTTCGCGTGGCCGGGCACCAGGCTCCGGCTGAGCGTGGGCGAGTCCAGCTGGCATGGCCTCGCGGACGGGCACGGTCGTCTCCAGGGACGACGCGCCAGGGTGACCGCCGAGGGCAACGGTCCGAAGCGGGCCGCCTGGGTCTGGCTGCCGGCACCCGACGGCCGCGTGGCGCTGGACGAGGTCTCCCAGCGACGCACCCCTCTCGAACTGGTCGACGAGGAGATCGCGTGAGCCGGGTGCTGGTCGTGTGGTGTCCGGACTGGCCCGCCACGGCGGTGGGGATCGAGGCGGCCGTGAGCGGGGTCGTGGTGGTGCGGGGGCAGGTGGTGGCGTGTACGGCGGCGGCTCGGGCCGAGGGGGTCCGGCGGGGGCAGCGGCTCCGGGACGCGCAGCGGCGGTGTCCTGAGCTGGTGGTGCGGGAGCGGGACGTCGATGCCGAAGGGCGGTTGTTCGAGGACGTCGTCGGGGCGGTCGCCGGGCTGACGCCCAAGGTGGAGGTGGTGCGGCCGGGGATGTGCGCGGTTCCGGCTCGGGGCGCGGCTCGTTTCTACGGCGGCGAGGAGTCTCTGCGGGTCCTGATGCAGGACGTGGTGGTGGAGGCCGGGTTCGACTGCGGGGTGGGGGTGGCGGACGGGCTGTTCGCGGCGGAGCTGGCCGCGCGGGCGTCGGGTGGGGTCGTGGTGCCGGACGGGTCCTCGGCGAGGTTTCTTGCGCCCTATCCGCTGGCCGTGCTGGAGCGTCCCGAGCTCGCGGACCTGCTCGGACGGCTCGGGGTGCGGACGCTCGGGCAGTTCGCGGCGTTGCCGGGCGGGCATGTGGCCGGACGGTTCGGCGCGGACGGGGCACTCGCGCATCGGCTGGCGCGCGGGGAGGAGCCCCGGCCGGTGGCCGCCTCGGCGGGAGCGGCCGATCTGACGCTCAGGGAGGAGTTCGATCCTCCGGCCGAGCGGGCGGAGCAGGTCGTCTTCGCGGCGAAGAAGGTCGCCGGGCAGTTGCACGAGGGGCTCGCGGCGGGCGGGTTCACGTGTGTCCGGGTGTCGGTCGAGGTGGGGTTCGCGGACGGTCATGTGCTGCGGCGGCTGTGGCGGCATGACGGGGCGCTGTCGTCGGTGGCGCTGGCCGAGCGGGTGCGGTGGCAGCTGTCGGCGTGGCAGGGCGACGACGCTGCCGTGTGGGGCGGGGTCACGTGGCTGGAACTGGCTCCTGACCAGCTCGTTCCCGACGTGGGACGGCAGGAGTCTCTCTGGGGGCAGTCGGCGGTGTCCGAGCGTGTCGCGCGGGCCGTCGAGCGGATCCAGACCCTGCTGGGGCATCGCGCGATCACGCGTCCGGTCCCCACGGGCGGGCTGGGCCCGGCGGAGCAGATCGCGAAGGTCCCGGTGGGCGACGTCCTGCCCGAGGGGCTGCCGGACGGGCCCTGGCCCGGACGGGTCCCGGCTCCCGCGCCCGGAGCGGTGCCGCCCCGGCCTCTGGACGCCGAGGTCAGGAGCGCCGACGGGGCTCCTGTGGTGGTCTCGTCGCGCTGTGCCGTCTCGGCGCCTCCGGCGCGGCTCGCGGTGGGGGGCCGCGAGGTCGGGGTGATGTCGTGGACCGGTCCCTGGCCCGCCACCGAGCGGTGGTGGGATCCCGCCCACGCGCGTCGCCGGGCGCGGTTCCAGGTGGTCACCGAGGAGGGCCGCGCGTATCTGCTGGCGGTCGAGGGCGGCGACTGGCATGTGGAGGCCACCTATGACTGAGCGGAGGGGGCGTCGTGGGGTGGAGTAATCCGCCCGTTTCCTGGCGGGAGTTCGAGAGGCGGCTGTCGTGGGGCGGCGGAAGCGGCGCCCCGCCGGAGCGGGAGGCCGAGCGGCAGGAGGTCGTTCGTGAGCGGGGTGGCGTTCCCTGGGCCGAGCTGCATTGCCATTCGTCGTTCAGTTTCCTGGACGGGGCCAGCTCACCGGGGGCCCTGGCGGAGGAGGCCGCGCGGTTGGGAGTGGAGGCGATGGCCATCACCGACCACGACGGGATGTACGGGGTGGTGCAGTTCTCGCAGGCGGCGCGGGAGCTGGGAGTCCGGACGATTTTCGGTGCCGAGCTGAGTCTGGGGCTGCCGGGGCCTCAGACGGGGGAGCCCGATCCGGCGGGACGGCATCTGCTGGTTCTGGCGCGGGACCCGGAGGGATACGCGCGGTTGTGCGCGGCGATCACCGAGGCACAGCTCGCGGGCGGGGAGAAGGGGCGGCCGGTCTATGACCTGGAGGCTCTGGCGGGGGCGCATGACGGGCACTGGGCGGTCCTTACCGGGTGCAGGAAAGGGCATGTCCGGTCGGCCTCCGATCCCGAGAAGGAGCTGCGGAGGCTGGCGTCGATGTTCGGCGACGCCAATGTCTTCGTGGAGTTGATCGACCATGACCAGCCGGACGACGATCCGCGCAACGACGCGCTGTTCGAGCTGGCCGGACGGGTCGGGGTGGGGGTGGTGGCGTCCAACAACGTGCATTTCGCGTCCCCGGGGGCGGACGCCAGGCTCGCCCAGGCGATGGCGGCGGTGCGGGCGCGGCGGAGCCTGGACGAGATGGTCGGCTGGCTTCCGGCATCGGGCACCGCGCATGTGCGCAGCGGGGCGGAGATGGAGGCGCGGCTGGCGCGGTTCCCGGGGGTGCGGGAGCGGACGGTCGAGCTGGGGCGGGAGTGCGCGTTCGACTTCGCGGTGATGGCGCCCCGGCTGCCGGACTGGCCGGTGCCCGACGAGGCGGAGCACCTGCGGAAGCTGGTGGCCGAGGGGGCGCTGAAGCGGTACGGCCCCCGGGACGACGAGCGGGTGCACGGCGCGTACGCCCAGATCGACCGTGAGCTCGAGGTGATCGAGGGGCTGCGTTTCCCCGGGTACTTCCTGATCGTGCACGACATCGTCGAGGCGTGCCGGGAGCGGAACATCCTGTGCCAGGGACGGGGTTCGGCGGCCAACTCGGCGGTGTGTTACGCGCTGGGCATCACCGGGGTGGACGCCGTCCGGCACGGGCTGCTGTTCGAGCGGTTCCTGTCGCCGGGGCGGGACGGGCCGCCCGACATCGATCTCGACATCGAGCACCGGCGGCGGGAGGAGATCATCCAGTACGTCTACGACAAGTACGGGCGGCAGTGCACGGCGCAGGTCGCGAACGTGATCACTTACCGGCCGCGGATGGCGGTGCGGGACGCGGCCAGGGCGCTGGGCTTCTCCCCCGGGCAGCAGGACGCGTGGTCGAAGGGGGTCGATCCGCGTGATCCGGTGGGCACCGAGGCCGAGATCCCCGGCGCCGTGACCGGGCTCGCCGCGCGGATGCTCAGGCTGCCCCGGCATCTGGGCATCCACTCGGGGGGCATGGTGATCGCCGACCGTCCGGTGGGCGAGATCTGCCCGATCGAGTGGGCGCGGATGCCGGGGCGCAGCGTGCTCCAGTGGGACAAGGACGACTGCGCGACGGCGGGCCTGGTGAAGTTCGACCTGCTCGGGCTGGGGATGCTGGCGGCGCTGCACGACTGCTTCGACCTGGTGGCCGAGCACCACGGCGTCCGGTACGACCTGCAGTCGGTCCCGCCCGAGGACGAGGCCGTGTACGAGATGCTGTGCGACGCCGACACGGTCGGGGTGTTCCAGGTGGAGTCGCGGGCGCAGATGGCGACGCTCCCCCGGCTGCGGCCGCGTGCGTTCTATGACCTGGTGGTGGAGGTGGCGCTGATCCGTCCCGGGCCTATCCAGGGCGGTTCCGTCCACCCGTATCTGCGGCGGCGGAAGGGCCTGGAGTCTCCGGCGTGCCCGCATCCGCTGATGGAGCAGGCGCTGTCGCGGACGCTGGGTGTGCCGCTCTTCCAGGAGCAGATGATGCAGCTGGCCGTCGACTGCGCGGGCTTCACCCCGGCCGAGTCGGACGAGCTGCGGCAGGCGATGGGCGCCAAGCGCGCGCCCGAGCGGGTGGAGCGGCTGAGGACGCGCCTGCTGGACGGCATGGCCGAGCGCGGGATCCCGGCCGACATCGCCGAGGACGTCTACGAGAAGATCCTCGGTTTCACCGGGTTCGGCTTCCCCGAGTCGCACGCGCAGAGCTTCGCGCACCTGGTCTACGCCAGCGCGTATCTGAAGAGGCACCACCCGGCGGCGTTCACCGCGTCGCTCGTCCGCAACCAGCCGATGGGCTTCTACTCCACGCAGTCGCTGCTGGAGGACGCGCGGCACCACGGGGTCGAGGTCAGGGGCGTCGACATCAACGCCAGCGACGCGCACCCGACGCTGGAGGAGCCCGTGCCGGTGACGTCGGATCATCCGCACGCGCCGTCGGAGCCGCAGCCCGCGATCCGGCTGGGTTTCACCGGTATCCGCAATCTGGGCGAGGACACGGTCGCGGCGATCGCGGCCGGACGTCCCTACACGAGCATGGAGGATCTGGCGCGCCGGGTGCCGCTGTCGGCGGCGGCCCTGGAGTCGCTCGCCACCGCGGGGGCGTTCGCGAGCGTCGGAGTGCGCGAGGGGTCGCCGCCGCTGTCGCGGCGTGAGGCGCTGTGGGCGGCGGGCGCGCTGGCGGGGTCGGGTCCGGGTCAGCTGGAGGGCGTCGCCCCGGGGGCCTCGGCCCCGGCGCTGCCCGCGATGACGCCGGTCGAGGAGACTCTGGCCGACCTCTGGGCGACCGGTGTGGCGCACACGCACCCGATGGCGCATGTCCGGGAGGCGCTGGACGAGCTGGGCGCGCTGACGTCGGCCAGGCTCGGGGAGGTGCCGGGCGAGACCAACGTGGTGGTGGCCGGGCTGGTCACCCATCGGCAGCGGCCGCCGACGGCGGGCGGGATGGTCTTCATGACGCTGGAGGACGAGACCGGGATCATCAACGTGGCCTGCCCGCCTCCGGTGTTCGAGCGTCATCGCGGGCTGGCCGTCGATTCGCAGGCCCTGCTGGTGAACGGGCGGCTGGAGCGGGCGGACGGGGTCACCAACGTGCGGGCGACCCGGCTCCGGAGGCTGCCGTTACCAGGTCGGGTACGTGCGCGCAACTTTCACTGAGCGTAGAGTGTCCGGATCCGGCCGCACCCGGCCTGACCTGCGTCATCGCCGTTAATGTCCTTTTTACTCGTCCGAGAAATGACGCGATATGTCTTGACCGCACGGGAGCGATCACGTAGCAGTGGAGGGCGGGTGACCGAACCAGGGGGTTTCTCATGGACGAAGGAAACCGGATCTCCTCGATTCCCTGCGGACGACGCAGCAAATGGGTCGTGGTGGCCCTCTGGCTGGTGATCTTCGCCGCCGCCTTTCCCCTGGCCGCCAAGCTGACCGACGCGCAGGAGAACGAGGCGTCCGCCTGGCTCCCCGGCGACGCCGAATCGACGCAGGTCGTCGAGCTGGCCGAGAAGTTCGTGCCGACCGACACCTTCCCCGCCGTGGTGGTCTACCACCGCGACGGCGCTCCGATCACCCAGGCCGACAAGGACAAGGCCGCGGCCGACGCCAAACGCCTCGACGCGATGACCGGCGACCCTTCGGGCAGCGACCCGCCGCGCGACATCGTCCAGAGCGTGCAGGGCCCCACGCCCGCCAAGGACGGCCAGGCCCTGCAGACCATCGTCAACGTCAAGGCCGGGGACGAGGGCTGGGAACTGCTCGGCCCGGCCGTGAAGGACTTCCGCGAGGTCGTCCAGAACGGGGGCAACGGCCTGGAAGGGCACGTGACCGGGCCCGCCGGGTACGGCGGCGACTTCAGCAACGTGTTCTCCGGCTTCGACGCCACCCTGCTGCTGATCACCGCCGCCATCGTGATCGCCATCCTGCTGATCACCTATCGGAGCCCGATCCTGTGGCTCGTCCCGCTGATCTGCGTGTTCGCCGCGCTCCAGGGCTCCCAGGCGCTGATCTACCTGCTGGCCGAGAACGCCGGGCTGACGGTGAACGGGCAGGCGGCGTTCATCCTGACGGTCCTGGTCTTCGGCGCGGGCACCGACTACGCGCTGCTGCTCATCGCCCGCTACCGCGAGGAGCTGCGCCGTCACGAGGACCGGCACACCGCGATGGCCGTCGCGCTGCACCGGGCCGGGCCCGCGATCATCGCCAGCGGGTCCACCGTGGCACTGAGCATGCTGTGCCTGCTGGTCGCCGCGCTCAACTCCACCAAGAGCATGGGCCCGGTGATGGCGATCGGCGTGGCCGTCGGCCTGGCCGCGATGCTCACGCTGCTGCCCGCGCTGCTGGTCATCTGCGGACGGTGGATGTTCTGGCCGGTCAAGCCGCACTTCGGGTCGCAGGAGCCGAGCGAGCGCGGCATGTGGGCCAGGGTCGGCGGGCTCATCGCGCCGCGCGCCCGCGTCACCTGGATCACCACCGCCGTGGTGCTGGGCGCGCTGGCGTTCGGGCTGTTCGGCCTCAAGGTCGACTACCTCGCCCAGAAGGACTCCTTCAGCTCGGGCAAGCCCGACTCGGTCACGGGTGAGGAGGTCATGGTCAAGCACTTCCCCGCCGGATCGGGCGCCCCGGTCCAGGTCGTGGCCAACGCCGCGCAGGCACAGGCCGTCCAGCGGGCGCTGGGCGGCGTCCCGAAGGTCACCGATGTGACGCCGGTCGGGAAGGCGGTCGACGGGCGGGTCTACTTCGAGGGGACGCTCAACGAACCGCCCGACAGCAAGGCGGGCTTCGACATCGTCGAACGGGCGCGCGACGCCGTCCACGCGGTCCCGGGGGCCGACGCCAAGCTCGGCGGGGCGGCGGCCGTCACGCTCGACATCAACGACGCGTCCCGGCGCGACCAGGGCGTGGTCATCCCGATCGTGCTGGTGGTGATCCTCGCGATCCTCGCGGTGCTGCTGCGGTCGATCCTGGCTCCGTTGCTGCTCGTGGCGACGGTGGTGCTGTCGTTCGCGGCGGCGCTCGGCGTGAGCGCGCTGGTGTTCAACCACGTCTTCGACTTCGCCGGAGCCGACCCGTCGTTCCCGTTGTGGACGTTCGTGTTCCTGGTCGCGCTGGGCACCGACTACAACATCTTCCTGATGACGCGCGTCCATGAGGAGGCCAAGCGGCACGGGACGCGGCGCGGCGCGCTGATCGGGCTCTCGGCCACCGGCGGGGTGATCACCTCGGCGGGCGCCGTGCTGGCCGGGACGTTCGCGGCGCTCGGCTCGCTGCCGATGGTCTTCGTCACCGAGCTCGGCTTCGCGGTCGCGTTCGGCGTCCTGCTCGACACCTTCATCGTCCGGTCGGTGCTCGTCACGGCGCTCAACCTCGATCTGGGTCCGCGCATGTGGTGGCCCAGCGCCCTGGCCCACGAGAAGACCGGGTCGCTCTCCGGCGGCGCGGCCAAGGACGAGACCGAACCCGCCTCCCGCTAGCCGCCCGGAACGCCGCGAGGCCCCGTCCGCGAACGGACGGGGCCTCGTTCCATGCGTGCCCGAACGAACTCGCGACCCAATCGTGACCACCCGGGGGCGTGACAGCACCGCGAGCCTGGCGTTAGATCCCACTGACGCTCAAATGCGCGCGAAAGGACGGTTCTATGCGCAGATTCGCGCATCCGCTGGCGGTGGGTCTGCTCTTGACGGGCTTGGCCGTACCGTTCACCGCCCCGGCGGCCCAGGCCGACGGGGACACGCTCGGCGAGATCACGGGAGTCAAGGACGAGGGCAACGGCACCTTCACGCTGGACGCGGGCAAGGCCAAGGTCCGCCTGGTCTTCCTCCGCGACGACGCGTTCCGGCTCTGGCTCGCCCCCGATGGAAACTTCACCGACCCGGCCAACACCCCTCCGGGCAAGCCCGGCGACCCGTCGGCCAACATCGTGGCCAAGAAGGACTACACGCCGCCGCCGGTCAAGCTGGACGGCGCGGGCGACCGGTACGAGTTCAGCACCGGCAAGGTGTCGGTGAAGGTCACCAAGAAGACCCCGCTGTTCAGCGCGCACCGCGCCGACGGCAGCCTGGTCTTCGACGAGGCCAAGCCGCTCACCTGGAGCTCCACCGGCACCACGCAGACGCTCCGGCGCGGCGAGCGCGAGCAGTTCTTCGGCGGCGGCATGCAGCTGGGACGGCTCAACCACCGCGACCAGACCATCGGGATCTTCCCCGACGGCGTCTGGGACAAGGAGGGCGGCCACCCCAACCCGGCGCCCTTCTACCAGACCACCGCGGGCTACGGCGTCTTCCGCAACACCTTCAGCAAGGGCTCCTACTCCTTCAAGGACCCGGTGGCCACGACCCAGCAGGAGCAGCGCTTCGACGCCTACTACTTCGTCGCGCCCAAGGCCAGCGACCTCAAGACCCCCATCGACCGCTACACCGAGCTGACCGGCCGTCCCTTCATGCCCCCGATCTACGGCATGGAGATGGGCGACGCCGACTGCTACAACACCTCAAGCCCCACCTCGCAGCACAAGCCGACGCCCGGCAAGATGCGCACCCCCGACGCGATCAAGGTGGCGCAGGCGTACCGCGACAACGACATGCCCAACGGCTGGATGCTCGTCAACGACGGCTACGGCTGCGGCTATGTCGAGCTACCCGAAACCGGCGCGGGCCTGCGCGAGCGCGGCCAGCAGATGGGCCTGTGGACCGAGAACGGCCTGCCCAACCAGGAGGCCGAGGTCGGCAAGGCGGGCGTCCGCGTCCGCAAGCTCGACGTCGCCTGGATCGGCGCCGGCTACCGCAAGGCGCTGAGCGGCTGCGAGGAGGCCCACGGCGGCATCGAGAAGTACTCCTCGGCGCGCGGCTTCGCCTGGACGGTCGCGGGCTGGTCCGGCACGCAGCGCTGCGCCGTCCAGTGGACCGGCGACCACTCGGGCAGCCTGGACTCCATCAAGTGGCAGATCCCCGCGATCGCGGGCAGCGGGCTGTCGGGCATCGCCTACAGCACCGGCGACATCGACGGGATCTTCGGCGGGTCGGACGAGTCGTACGTCCGCGACCTCCAGTGGAAGGTGTTCAACCCGGTCCTGATGTCGATGTCGGGCTGGGCGTCCAAGG
Source organism: Spirillospora sp. CA-294931 (assembly GCF_050946795.1). GTDB lineage: Bacteria > Actinomycetota > Actinomycetes > Streptosporangiales > Streptosporangiaceae > Spirillospora. The sequence continues at coordinate 3,747,807 of NZ_CP192006.1, read as the reverse complement.
ACAAGCAGCCCTGGCGGCGCGGCGAGCCGTCCACCTCCATCAACCGTAACTACCTCAAGCTGCGCGAGCGGCTGCTGCCCTACCTGTACACCTACGCCGCCGAGGCGCACCGAACGGGCGCGCCGATCAACCGTCCGCTGGTCATGGAGTACCCGACCGACGCCCGCACCTGGGAGGAGGGCGCCAAGGACGAGTTCCTGGCCGGACGCGACTTCCTGGTGGCCCCCGTCTACACCTCCGGTGAGACCCGCGACGGCATCTACCTGCCCGAGGGCCGCTGGATCGACTACTGGACCGGCCAGGTCCACGACGGCGGCCGCACGCTCAACGGCTACCACGCCCCGCTCGACCGGCTGCCGCTGTTCGTGCGGGCCGGAGCGGTCGTCCCGATGAACAAGGCGGGCATCAACAACGCCCACGAGCAGAAGCCCGGCGACCCGATCACGCTGGACGTCTACCCGTCCGGGCGCTCGTCGTTCGACCTGTACGCCGACGACGGCGTCACCCGCGGGTTCCAGCAGGGCGCCTACGGCCGCCAGCACTTCGAGGTCGACGCGCCCAAGCAGGGCGGCGGCCAGGTCAAGGTCGAGATCGGCAAGCTGACCGGCGACTACGAGGGCAAGCCGACCGCGCGGCCGTACCAGCTGACCGTGCACACCGGCACCAAGCCGTCCACCGTCGCCATCGACGGCAAGGAGATCACCGGCTGGACCTATGACAAGGGCGTCGTGACCGTCACGACGCCGCAGGTCCCGGTCGGCGAGAGCCGGACGGTCACGCTGAACGGCACCTCGGCCGTGGGCGGGCGCACGCCCAGCGACCAGTACGCCTCGACCTCGGTCGTGACGCCGCCGTTCGTCCTGCCCGGCACGTCCGAGGACGTGAAGGTCTCCTTCACCAACCGGACCGGCCGGACGCTCAACGGCGTCAAGCTCGGCCTCGCCCTCCCGCAGGGCTGGCCCGCCGCGCAGGGCACGACGCTGGCGAAGGTGCGTTCCGGGGAGACCGCGTCCGGCACCGTCAAGGTGACGGTCCCGGCGGACGCCAAACCGGGACAGGCCACGCTCCACGCCACGGCCGACTACGAGGCGCACGGCCCGCAGCGGGCCAGTTCGGCCGCGTCGGTGAAGGTCGCCTACGCGTCCCTGGCCTCGGCCTTCGACAACACCGGCGTGTCCGACAACGCCGACACCAAGGCCGGGAACCTGGACGGCAGCGGTTCCAGCTTCTCCAAGCAGGCCCTGGCCGCCGCCGGTGTCACGCCGGGCGGCGAGGTCAAGGCCGACGGGACGACCTACACCTGGCCCGTCTCGGCGTCCGGCGGCAAGCCCGACAACGCCACCGGACGCGACCAGGTCGTCGCCGTGTCCGGCAAGGGCGCGCGGCTGGGCCTGCTCGGCACCGCGACCGCGGGCGGCGGAGCGGGCGGGACGGTGACCGTCTACTACGCCGACGGCACCACCGGCACCGGCAAGGTCACCTTCCCCAACTGGTGCTGCACCGCGACCGGCGACGCGAAGATCGCGTTCTCGGTCAAGGGCAAGAACACCGCCGACGGTGCGAACCAGTACCCGACCGTCGACTACCGCGTCTACAGCGGCGCGATCGCCCTCGACCCGGGCAAGGAGGTGCGCGCGGTCCGGTTGCCTTCGAGCTCGCCCCTGCACGTGTTCGCGGCGGCCGTGAGCTGACCCGGTGATGGGCGGGGCCGTGCGGCCCCGCCCATCGTCACGTCCAGTTGGGGTGGCCGACCGTCCCGGACTTGGGTCCGAACGGCCGGTCGCCCCGGCCGTCGGCGCGGATCACCCGCAGCGTCGGCTTGCGCACGTCGCCCCGGACGTAGCAGATCCACTTCCCGTCCGGTGACCACGCGGGGTCCATGTCGTGCTCGTCCCCCGAGGTCAGCTTCCGGGCGCCGGTGCCGTCGGCCTCGATCGTCCAGATCTCGGCGTCCCCGGACCGCCCGCGCGTGTAGGCGATCGTCTTGCCGTCGGGCGACCACTCGGGATCGACCGCGCGCACGCCGTCGCCGGTCACCTTCTTCCAGGGCGCGGACGGGTTGCCCGGGTCCATCGTGTAGATGGTCTCCACCCCGTCCCGCCTGGTCCAGAACGCCAGGAGTCCCGTCGAGAACGACACCATCGGGTCGTCCTTGGCGGAGTGGTCGGTGGTCAGCTGCTTGGGCCGGCCTCCGTCCATCGGGTACTGGAAGATCTCCCCGACTCCGTTCACAGCGCCGATCGCGATCAATGAGTTGCCGTCCCTGGACCAGGTGACCCGACCGCCCGCGATCTCGCCGACCCGGCGCTGACCGCCGCCGTCGGCGTTCATCACCCACGCCTCGTGCCGGGAGCCGTCCCGCCGGGTGAAGGCGATCTTGCTCTTGTCCCGCGAGTACTCGGGGAGCATGTCGCACTTGCCGCCGCTCACCAGCGTGGTCACGGCCCCGCCCGGCGTGTAGCGCCCGATGTCGGCGTGGCACGGGTTGGGCCACCCGGTCTTGGTGTCGAGGCGCACGAGCATCGGATCGGTCGGCGGAGTGAGGGACTCGGCCGAACCGCTCGGCGACACCTTCCCGGCCTTGGGGTCGCCCTCGTCGTCGCCGAGCATCGTCACCAGGTAACCGCCGCCCGCGATCGCCACCGCGGCCACGGCCGCCGCCGCGAGGACCAGCCCGGTCTTGCGGCGCTTGGCGCCGCCGCCCGGCGACACCACCACGGGAGGCGGCCCCGGCGGCGGCAACGACGACCGATCCCCCGGCATCTCCCGCCCCGGATGCCCCGCCCCCGCGGGCGGCTGACCGAACCCGCCGGGCGGACGTTCGGACGGCCCGGCGGGCGGCGCCGATGGGTGAGCGAACTCCGCCCCTGGACGTTCGGACGGTCCGGCGGGCGGCGCGGGCGCCTGGGCGAACCCCGCCTCCGGACGTTCGGGCTGCTGGGCGAACCCGGCCGCCGCCACGGGCGGGGCGGACGGCTGACCGGAGCCGGTGTTCGGGCGGTCGCCCGTTCCGGCGGGTGACCGGCCGGGATCGGTGGCCGGGCGGTCGGCCGTCGCCGGGTCGAGGGGCGGCGGAGGCCCCGGCTGGCCGTGCTCGGTGTCGGGCTTGAACGGTGGCGGCGGTCCCGGCTGGCCGAAGGCGGCGCCGGGACGGTCGGGGGCGCTCTCCGGGGCACCGTTGACGTCCGGGAGGGGCGGGGGCAGCCAGGACTCGCCGAGGGACGTCGTGACGGCCGATTCGGAGGCGCCGCCGCCGACCAGGTTGAGCAGCAGGTCACGGGAGGTCGGACGCTGTTCGGGCGCCTTGCTGAGGGCGGCGCGGGCCAGGCTCGCCAGCGGTTCGGTCAGCGCCCCGAGCTCGGGCTCGGCATGGATGGCGCGGCCCATCATGATCTGGAAGGAACCCTGGCCGAACGGGTTGCGGCCGTTGGCGGCGTAGGCGAGCAGGCAGCCCCAGGCGAAGATGTCGACGGCGGGGGTGACCTGCTGGGTGAGGACCTGCTCGGGCGCGATGTAGCCGGGGGTGCCGACGAGCTGGCCGGTCTTGGTGTGGGACGAGGCCATGTCGAGCGCGCGGGCGATCCCGAAGTCGATCACCCGGGGGCCGGTGATCGAGAGCAGGACGTTGCTGGGCTTGAGGTCGCGGTGCACCAGCCCGGAGGCGTGGATGGCCACCAGGGCGGCGGCGACGCCGACGGCCACGCCGTGCAGCATGCCGGGCTGCAGCGGGCCGTGCTCGGAGATGTGCTCCAGCAGTGAGGGGCCGTCGATGTACTCGGTCACCAGGTAGGCCAGGCCCAGGTCGGTGCCGTGGTCGAGGACCTGGGCGGTGCAGAAGGACGCGACGCGCTCGGCGTTGCGGGCCTCGTCCTGGAAGCGGGCCAGGAACGCGCGGTCGTCGGCGAGCTCGGGCCGGACGACCTTCACCGCGACGCGGCGGCCCTCGGCGTCGCGGCCGAGGTAGACGGCGCCCATGCCGCCTTCGCCGATCTTGGCGTCGATCTCGTAGGGGCCGACCCGTGTCGGGTCGTCCGGCCCCAGTTCCCGCCCTGGCCCGGCGGCGCGGCTCTCCATCGGCGATCCCCTCCATCGCCCGGGGTCGCACCCGATCGCCGCCCCTCCGGCGGCGGGCGGACCCATCGCTTTCACCTTGGCAGAGTGCGAGGCGTTACGGCCAGAGGCACGAGGGTCCGGCACGAGACCGGGCTTGGTCAATGTCGTGCCAAGTTCCCCTCGGACCCCGGCAAAACTCCGCCCACACGGACACAATCCGGCATTTCTCGGCAGACACCGACATACGCTGGCCAACCGTCAAGCGATGAACGACGGGTCACTGGGGGTGCTTTGTTCGCGGGCAGACGTCGCCGATGGCTCCCGCACGCCGCGGCGGCGCTGGCCGCCTCGTGCGCGCTGGCCGGATGCTTCGGGGGCGGTTCCGACCGCCAGGGACGGCAGGTCGCCGACAGCTCGGCGATCCGGGAGGTCACGCTCGACGCCGTCCCCGGGCTGAGCACCGCGACCCGCAGCGAGCAGAACGACCGGCGCCGCCTCTTCACCGGCTACCCGAAGATCCCCGGGGCTCCCGCGCTGACCGAGGCGCTGGCCAGGTCGGAGAACGACGAGATCGAGCCGTTCCTGGCCGACACCGCCAAGGCGCCCAGGGCACCGCACGCGATTCCCGAGCTCAACATCCAGTGGTCGCTGGCGGCGGCCGACCGCGACGTGGTGGGCGTGCGGCTGACGACGTCCACGTTCATGGGCGCCAACGGCGGCGAGGCCCGCCGCACCCTCTGGTACGACGGCCGGACGGGCACCGTCCTGTCGTCGGCTCAGCTGCTCAACGGGACCGAGGGCCTGCGCCGCCTGGCCGAGCTCGTCCGGGGACGTCTCGGGACGCAGGCCAACCCCGGGCAGGTCACCGCCGATCCCAAGACGTTCTCCTCGCTGGCCTTCAACGTGGACGGCGACCTGGTGGCCGAGTTCAGCGACTACGCCATCGCGCCGGGCGCGGCGGGACGGGTCGCGACCGTCCTGGCCCGGGGCACCTACGAGGGGATGCTGTCGGACTTCGGCCGCCGCGCCCGCGACGCCTCGCTTGCCGCCAAGCCGAGGCTGAGCCTGGGCACCGTGCCCAAGAGCCCGGCGTCCTCGCCCTCCGCGGCCGCCGGGGCGCCGAAGGTCGACTGCGCGAAGGCCAAGTGCGTCGCGCTGACCTTCGACGACGGTCCCGGCCCCTACACCGGCCGCCTGCTGGACCTGCTGGCCCAGCGCCGGGCCCGCGCCACGTTCTTCGTCGTCGGCAACAACGCCGACGCCCACCCCGACCTGCTGCGGCGCGAGGTGTCCGAGGGCCACGAGATCGGCAACCACACCCAGGACCACCGCGATCTGAGCCGCCTGCCGGCACTCCAGGTCAACCAGCAGGTGCAGCACACGCAGGAGATCGTCCGGACGACCACCGGCCGCGCTCCGGTGCTCCTGCGCCCGCCATACGGGGCCGCGAACAAGACGGTCGCGGAGGTCGCCAAGTCGCTGGGGCTCGTGCAGGCCCTCTGGAACGTCGACACCAACGACTGGCGCGACCGCGACTCGACGGTGGTCGCCGAGCGCGCCGTCTCCGGCGCGCACCCCGGCGCGGTGATCCTCATGCACGACATCCACAAGACCACCGTCGAGGCCGTCCCGAGGATCCTGGACCGCCTGTCGGCCCAGGGCTACACCTTCGCGACCGTCTCCGACGTCCTGGCCGGACGGCCCGTCGCCCTCGGCGGACGCTTCAGCGGCCGTTGACCGGCGGGCCGGGCGTCACCCGGTGATCATGTCGAGGCGGCGGAGGATGACGCCCTCGCGCAGGGCCCAGGGGCAGACCTCCATCTGACGGAGACCGAAGAGGTCCATGGCGGCGTCGGCGACGATGGCACCGGCGGCCAGCTGGGGTCCGCGGCGCTCGGAGACGCCGGGAAGCTCGGCGCGTTCCACGCCGGTCATCCGGGGGAGCTTGTCGGCCCACTCGGTGAGGTCGTCGCCGCGCAGCACCCGTTTGGCGTAGGGGCCCTCGGAGGAGGGGGCGGCGCCGGCGATGCGGGCGAGCTGCTTGAAGGTCTTGGACGTGGCCACGGCGTGGTCGGGCTTGCCGAACCGGACGATCTCGCCCGCGTGCCGGGCGATCTCGGCGCGCACATGGCGCCTGAGCTTGCGGGTCTCCTCCGCCGACGGCGGGTCGGCGGCGAACCAGTCGCGGGTGAGACGGCCCGCGCCCAGGGGCAGCGAGATCGCCACGTCCGGGTCCTCGTCCAGCCCGGTCGCGATCTCCAGCGAGCCGCCGCCGATGTCGACCACCAGCAGCCGCCCCGAGGACCAGCCGAACCAGCGCCGCACGGCCAGGAACGTCAGCCGCGCCTCGTCGGCCCCCGACAGGGCCTGGATGTCGACCTGGGTGCCCTCGCGCAGACGCTCCAGGACCTCCTCGCCGTTGACGGCCTCGCGGACCGCCGAGGTGGCGAACGCCACGAGGGTCTCGGCGCCCTTGTCCTCGGCGATCTGGAGGGCGTCCTCGACGAAGGCCCGCAGCAGTCGCTCGCCCTCCTCCGACAGCTTGTCGTCCTCGTCCAGATGCGCGGCGAGCCGCAGATCCGCCTTGTGGGAGAAGGCCGGAAGGGGGCGTGCCCCCCTGTGGGCGTCCACCAGCAGCAGATGAACCGTGTTCGAGCCCACGTCCAGCACGCCGAGTCGCATGGCCATGACGCTACCGAACCTCCGCGCGCCGGAATCAGTTGGATCATGCTTTACCCGGATGTCACCCCATGTCACGGCTACGGTGGGGCTCGTGAGAACGCAGTGGACGGTCCCCCGGGCCCAGACCGCCCTGAAGGGCGCGGCCGCCGTCGCGGTCGCCGTCCTGGCCGTGGGCACCACCGATGACCGGCCGTTCGTGCTGCTGGCGGCGGCCGCGGTGCTCGGCCTGGGCGCGCTCGCGCTGCGCGACCTGCTGGTCCCGGTCCGGCTCGCGGCCGACGACGAGGGCCTGACCGTGGTGGCGGGCTTCGCGGGGCATCGCCGCATCCCGTGGGACGAGGTGACCACGATCCGGGTGGACGAGCGCCGGAGGCTGCTCTCCAACACCCGCCTTCTGGAGATCGAGACCGGGGACGACCTGCACCTGCTCAGCGCGTTCGACCTCGGCACCGATGTCCGCGACGTGGCCGAGGCCCTGGCCGAAATGCGTCCCGCCTAGACCTCGTCGGGGGTCGGGTAGGAGCTCTGGGCTCCCTGCCCGCGGACGGCGGCGGCCCCGACCCTGGCGGCGTATCCGGCGGCCTCGACGAGGGTGTCCCCCCTGGCCAGGCGCAGGCAGAGCGCCGCGGTGAAGGCGTCGCCCGCGCCCGTGGTGTCGACCGGATCGGCCTTCGGGGACGGCACGGCCGTGACGCCCGAGCCGTCGGCCGCCAGCGCGCCTTCGGCGCCCAGGGTGACCACCACCGACCGGGGTCCCAGGGCCAGCAGGCCCCGGGCCATCGTCTCGGGGTCGTCCCGGTCGCCGAGCAGGAACGCGGCCTCGTGCTCGTTGACCACGAGCGGGTCGCACAGCGCGAGCAGCTCGCCGGGCACCGGCGCGGGCGGCGACAGGTTCAGCACGACGCGCGCCCCGGCCCGCTCGGCCGCCAGCGCGGCGGCCGCCACGGTCGCGGGCGGGATCTCCAGCTGGAACGAGACCACGCCCGCCCCGGCGATCAGCGTCCCCGCCCGCTCGACGTCGGTGGGTTCGAGCCGCCCGTTCGCGCCGGGCGAGACGATGATGCTGTTGTCGCCGTCCGGCCCGACGGTGATCAGCGCCACACCGCTCGGCCCGGGTGTCAGGATCAGATGGCCGAGGTCGACGCCCGCCCTGCTCAGCGCGTTCTTCAGCAGGTCGCCGTGACCGTCGTCCCCGATCCTGGCCAGGATGCCCACGCGGCCGCCCAGCCTGGCGGCGGCCACGGCCTGGTTGGCGCCCTTGCCCCCCGGAAAGGTGGACAGGTCGGAGCCGAGGACGGTCTCCCCCGGCTCGGGACGCCGCTGGACGCCGACGACCAGGTCCGCGTTGACCGATCCGACCACGACGACCTCGTGCTGCATGGACGATTCCTTCCCTTCGGCGGAGCGGGCGGCCGTGGCCGAGTCTCTCAGCCGCCTCGCAGCTCGGCCAGGTCCACCAGCTCCGCCAGCGCATCCACGGAGGTCACGTACCCGGGCCCCACCAGCGCGCCCCGGTCGGTGACCAGGAACGCCGACCCCGCGTCCTGCGGCACCCCCAGATGGTCCGCCCAGACCCGGTGCGAGCCCGTGAGCCGCACCCCGACGACACGTAATCCGCCGGGCCCCGCCCAGCGCCCCCGATCTTCCATACCGTCGACATTACGCTCCGTGATCGCAGCGGCTACGCACTGACCTGCGACAACGCGAAAGGGCGGGCCGCGTCGAGGCGGCCCGCCCACCGGCGGTGACGAGGGTCAGCCCTTGTCGCCGTGAAGCTCCTCGCGGGCGACGACGGCGGTGTCGCTGTTGTCGCTGAACACGGCGTCGATGCCGGTCTTGTAGTACAGCTCGTACTCCTTGAGGGCCTGCCCGTAGTCGCTCTTGACCGTGCCGTTGCGCAGGTCGGCGGGCAGGAACTCGTTCTCGTTGCGGAAGGTGTAGGGGGCCACCTTCAGGCGCGCGGCGTGGGCGTCCTTCACCAGCGTGGTGGGGACGCCGAGGGTGCCGTCGGCCTTGCGCGGGATGACCAGGTTCTTCTCCGGGCCGATCCAGTCGGCGTAGGTCGCGATCTCCTTGAGCCCGGCGGGCTTGACCATCTCGGCGAAGGTCGGGCCCTGGCCGTTGGCGACGGTGTCATACGGGGCGCCGGACGCCGACAGCGCTTGGAGCACCGGCACCTTGAGGCCCTTGTCCAGCAGGCGCAGGCTGGTCGGCTCGAACGACTGGACGATGGCCCGGCCGTCGCGGGTGTCGAGCCCGTTGCGCCGCAGCGCGGTGATCAGCCGGTCCTCCAGGGGCAGGCCGATCGAGCGGAAGTAGGTGGGGTGCTTGGTCTCGGGGACGATCCCGATGCGCCGGTCGTGCACGCGGCTCAGGCGCTTGGCGAGGTCGATGACCTCCTGCAGCGTGGCGATCTGGTAGCGGCCGTTGTAGAGCGTGTTGTGCTGGCGGGTGGCGGGCAGCCGCTCGGCGGCGCGCAGCGTGCGCAGCTCGGCGAGCGTGAAGTCCTCGGTGAACCAGCCGGTCACCGCCTTGCCGTCGATGGTCTTGGTGGCCTTGCGGGCGGCGAACTCGGGACGGGCGGCGACGTCGGTCGTCCCGCCGATCTCGTTCTCGTGCCGCGCGACCAGCTGGCCGTCCTTGGTGGGGACCAGGTCGGGCTCGATGTAGTCGGCGCCCAGCTTCACCGCCAGCTCGTAGGCGGCGACGGTGTGCTCGGGACGGTAGCCGGAGGCGCCCCGGTGCCCGAGCACGATCGGCCCGCGGGCCCTGTCCTTGCCGGGCGCCGCGTCCGCGGGGCCCACCACCGCCAGCACGGGCAGCAGCACGGCGGTCGCCGCCAGCGCGGCGACCTTCGCGCGGCTCCTGGTTCCTCCTGCGGCCATCTCGGCTCCTTTCCCGGCGTGACCCGCCCGGCGTCCCTCGCCGGGTGGATCATCGCACCGCCCGGACCGTACCGAGCCCCGGGTACCCGGGCCAGCGGATGTCCGGTGACGGACCGGACAACCTTCCCGGTCAACCCGGTGAACGGGCATTACGGGCGAATCGGTTGCCGTGCCCGTCCGCGCCGGGGAACATGGGCGAGCGTGACCGACGCCGACGGCGGTGTGGACGCCACCACCCCCAACGTCGCCCGGATGTACGACTACTGGCTGGGCGGCAAGGACAACTTCGAGCCCGACCGGGTGGCCGCCGAGCGGGTCGTCGAGATCTCCGAGGGCCGCGTCATCGAGGGCGTCCGGCTCAACCGGCTGTTCCTCGGGACGGCCGTGAGCGCCGCCGCCGCGGCGGGCGTCCGGCAGTTCCTCGACCTCGGGTCCGGCCTCCCGACCCAGGACAACGTCCACGACGTGGCGCTGCGCGCGCGCCCGGACGCCCGGGTCGTCTACGTCGACAACGACCCCATGGTCTGCGTGCACGGCCGGGCCCTGCTCGGCGGGGTCGGCCAGGTCGGTTTCGTCGAGGGCGACCTGAGGCGCCCGGAGGAGATCCTGGGCGACCCGGCCGTGCGCTCCCTGCTCGATCTCACCGAGCCGGTGGCCGTGCTGTGCGTGTCGGTGCTGCACTTCGTCGGCGACGCGGAGGCCACCGCCGCCGTGACGCGCGTCCGCGACGCGATGGCTCCGGGCAGCCGGTTGATCCTGTCCCATCTGGCCTCGGACGCCTTCCCCGGGGAGATGGCCAAGACCGAGCAGATCTACTCGGGCGCCAACGCCCGGCTCGGCGCCCGCCCGCGCGCCCAGATCCTGCGGTTCTTCGACGGGTTCGAACTCCTGCCGCCGGGCCTGGTGGGGCCCACCGAGTGGCTCACCAAGGGCGGCGAGCCGGGCGGGCGCCGCTTCGCCGGGCTGGTCGGGGTCGGCGCCAAGCACTGACCCGACACGGCCCTTCACCCCGCGTTGCGCTCGCGGTCTTCTGCGGCTTCCGCCGGGATCAACCTCGTCCCGTCCACTGGTGCCGTGGACACCTCACGCAGAACGTTCCTGGCCACCACGGGCCTGGCGGGCCTCGTCCCGGCGGGCGCCCTCCCGGCCCTGCGGCGGCGGGCCGCCGACCCCTTCACGCTGGGCGTCGCCTCCGGCGACCCGGCCCCCGACGGCTTCGTGATCTGGACCCGCCTGGCTCCCCGCCCCCTGGCCGCCGACGGTCACGGCGGCATGGGCTCGGCCGACACCGACGTCGAATGGCAGGTCGCCGAGGACCGCGCGTTCGCCCGCGTGGTCAGGTCGGGCCGCGTCCGCGCCCGCCACGCGTCCGCCCACTCGGTCCACGTCGAGGTGACCGGGCTGCGGCCGGGCGCGGAGTACTTCTACCGCTTCCGCGCCCAGGGCCACCTGTCCCCCGCCGGACGGAGCCTGACGACCCCGGCGCCCGGGGCGGCGCCGTCCATGACCTTCGCGGCCGCGTCCTGCGCGTACTACGAGCACGGCTACTTCACCGCCTACCGGCGCATGGCCGAGCAGCACCCGGACCTCATCGTCCACCTGGGCGACTACTTCTACGAGGACTCGGCGGGCGACAAGCCGCAGGCCCAGCCGATCATCCGCCGCCATGTCGGCGGCAAGTGCGCGTCGCTGGCCGACTACAGGCTGCGCCACGCCCAGTACAAGACCGACCCCGACCTCCAGGCCGCCCACGCGGCGGCGCCGTGGGCCGTCACCTGGGACGACCACGAGGTCGAGAACAACTGGGCGGGGACGACCCCCGGCACCAAGGTCCCCGGCTTCCCCGCCCGCAAGAAGGCCGCGATCCGCGCCTACTACGAGCACATGCCGCTGCGCGCGTCGGCGCTGCGCCCGAACGGCGAGCTCCGGCTGACCCGTCAGGTGACCTGGGGCGACCTGGCCGCGTTCCACATCCTCGACACCCGCCAGTACCGCGACGACCAGCCCTGCGAGGACGGCGTCCGCGTCGGCTGCGACGCCCGCCTGGACGCGCGGCGCGTGCTGCTGGGCGCCGGGCAGCTGCGCTGGCTGGACGCCGGGCTGCGCGGCTCGCGCGCCCGCTGGAACGTGCTGGCCCAGCAGATCTTCCTCGCCCAGCGCGACCACCGGCTCGGCCCGGGCGCCGAGATGGCGCTGGACGGCTGGGACGGCTACACCGCCGAGCGCGACCGCGTCCTGCGCGGCCTGGCCGCCACCCGCAACCCCGTGGTGCTGACCGGCGACGTCCATGTCGCCCACGCCAACGAGCTGCGCACCGACTTCGACGACCCCGGCTCCCCGCGCGCGGGCGTCGAGCTGGTCGCCACCTCGATCTCCAGCGACGGCGACGGCTACAGCGACCCGGTGGGCGGCCAGCTGGTCCGCGCCGAGAACCCGCACGTCACCTTCATCGACCAGCGCCGCGGCTACATCTTCTGCCGCGCCGCCCCCGACGCGCTGCGCGCCGAGTTCCGCACCGTCCCCTACATCACCCGCAGGGGCGCGCCCGCCGCCACCGCCGCGACCTTCACCGTCCCCGACGGCGCCCGCACCTTCGACCCCCGCTGACCCGCCGGGGGTCAGCCGAGGGAGTAGCCGGTGAGGCCGCGGGCGGCCAGGTCGAGGGGCGTGGCGGCCTGGGTGACGGCTCCGGCGTAGGTGTGGGCGCCGGGGGCGCCGATGAACAGGTCACCGCGCTTGCCCCGGTGACGGATGGCCAGGGACCAGCCGAACTGACCCACGGACCCGAAGGGCGAGACGTAGGTCAGGGCCTTGGTGCCGGTCAGGCCGCCGCTCGCGCCGCGCAGGACGTTGACGGCGCTGCGCCCGGGGGCGCCGACGGCCAGGTCGGGACGGCCGTCGGCGGTCAGGTCTCCGGCGGCGAGGGCGGCGCCGAAGCGGTCGTAGTGGCGCGGCTTCCAGCGTCCGGTCCAGGTGGGCCCGGACTGGCGCATCAGGGGCCCGCGCAGGATCTGCACGGCGCCCTGGGTGTAGCCGACGGCGGCCTTGCCGCCGCCGTCCTCGCCGGGCACGCCGACGGCCAGGTCGGCGCGGCGGTCGCCGTCGAAGTCGGCGGTGGCCAGCGCGGTGCCGAAGCCGTCCAGGCGCTCGGGCGTGCCGCCGACGCCCGGCTCGGACTGGGAGATGTAGTCGGCCTTGCCGGCGAGGGGGTCGAGGATCGTCACCGAGCCCTCGCCTTTGGGCCCGTCGTTGGGTGCCCCGACGGCGATCTCGGGCCGCCGGTCGCCGTCGAAGTCGCCCGTGGTCAGCACGGTCCCGAACCCGTCGGTCTCGGCTGGGTTCTGGCCGACCCAGCGGGTGCCCTGCTGCATGAGGGGCCCGGGGCGCAGGCCGCGTCCGCGCAGGCCGAAGACCGCCACGCCACCGCCGCCCTTGAGGCCGGGGGCGCCGACGGCCAGCTCGGCGTCGCCGTCGCGGTCCAGGTCGGCCGCCGCCAGCGCGGCGCCGAACCGGTCGGTGGCGTAGGCCCGGCCGAGCGCGCGGACGTTCAGCAGCGGACCGGCCCGCAGGCCCTGCCGTGACCCCAGGTAGATCTGGACGGCGCCGTGCCCCTCGGCCCCCGGGACGCGGTTCCCGGCGAACTCTTCGGGGACGCCGACCGCCAGGTCGGCGCAGCGGTCACCGTCGAAGTCGCCCGAGGCCAGCGCGGCGCCGAAGCCGTCGCCGCGCTCGGCGCCGCCCTGCTGGGTGAGCCGGGTCGCGGGGCCGCCGCCGTACCTGACGGCCACGGACCCGGCGCGGTGGGCGCCGCCCACGGTGGCGTACGGCGCCCCGGCCGCGAGGTCGGCGGTGCCGTCGCCGTTGTAGTCCGAGGCGGACGAGCCCCGGCACGCCGCCGCCGCGACGGTGGGAACTGCGGTCTGGGTGGAAGAGGCGGGCGTCAGGGTGATCGAGGCCGACGAGGTCAGCGGGTGCCACGGGGACGAGGCCCCCGGGACGACGACGAGGAGAAGGATCGCGGCCGGTCGTCGGGCCGCCTGGAGCCTGGTGCGCGGGGGGATGCTCACACCCGCACGGTCTCCGGCGCCCGGAACCCCCGGTCACCGGCGAGATGACCACGGGGTGAAGCTTGGTCAACCCATCGTGTCGGGGTCGGGACCAAGGCGCGTGCCCGCGTCCATCCCGCCGATCGCGGTCATGTCGGCCTCCGACAGCTCGAAGCCGAACACGTCGAGGTTCTCGGCGATCCGCGACGGCGTGACCGACTTGGGGATCACCACGTTCCCGAGCTGGAGGTGCCAGCGCAGCACGACCTGCGCCGGGGTGCGGTCGTGGCGCGCGGCGATCTCGGCGAGAGCCGGGTCCTCCAGCAGGCCGCGTCCCTGGCCCAGGGGGCTCCACGCCTCGGTGTGGATTCCGTGGTCGGCGTGCAGGGCGCGCATCGCGTTCTGCTGGAAGTAGGGATGCAGCTCGATCTGGTTGACCGCGGGGACGGTGCCCGATTCGTCGATCAGCCGCTGGAGGGTCTCGGCGGTGAAGTTCGAGACGCCGATGGCGCGCACCCGGCCGTCGGCCTGGAGCTTCTCCAGGGCGCGCCAGGTGCCGAGGTACCTGCCGTGGCCGGGCAGCGGCCAGTGGATCAGGTACAGGTCCAGCACGTCGAGGCCGAGCCGCTCCATGCTGGCGTCGAAGGCGCGCAGGGCCCGGTCGTAACCCTGGTCGTCGTTCCAGAGCTTGGTGGTGACGAACAGTTCCTCGCGGGGCACCCCGGCGGCCTTTAGGCCGCGCCCCGTCCCCGCCTCGTTCTCGTAGACGGCGGCGGTGTCGATGCTGCGGTAGCCCGCCTCGATGGCGGTCCGCACCGCGCGCTCGGCCTCGTCGTCGGGGATCTGCCAGACGCCGAAACCGAGTCGCGGCATGGTGATCCCGTTGTTGAGCGTGACATCGGAAACGGTCATCGGTTGCGTCCCCCCGGTCGCGGCGCGCGTTCTGACTACTGCTGACCCCGGTCATGCCCAGGATCGGCGGGCCCGAACGTCGGAGACGCCGTCCCCGGCGTGAGCACGCCGGGGCGCGGATATTCTCGCCGGATGCGGTTGCGAAGGCCGCGCCTGCCGAGGCGGCGCACTCTTGGCCGGGTCCTGCTCGGGACCGTCACCGGTTACATCCTGACGTGGGCGGCGGTGAGCGTCGCCGTCCTGCTGATGAGCGAATCGGCGCGCGCGTCCGCCGAGCGCGGCCGTCCGGGCTGGCCCTCGGTGCCCGGTGTGCACAACTTCGCCCAGGTCGACTCCCACCTGTGGCGCGGCGCCGCGCCCGATCCCGAGGGGTACCGCAACCTGGCCGGGCTGGGCGTCCGGACCGTCGTCGACCTGCGGGCCGAAGACCTGCCGTCGTCCGTGCGCGAGCTGCCGGGCCGGGCGGGCCTGGCGGTGGTGCGCATCCCGATGCGCGACGGCCAGGCGCCGACGGCCGAGCAGGTCTCGCGGTTCATGGCCGCGGTCCACGGCGCGAAGGGTCCGGTGTTCGTGCACTGCGGCGCGGGCGTGGGACGCACCGGGACGATGTCGGCGGCCTACCTGGTGCGCACCGGCCAGGCGGGGGCGGCGGCCGCGACCCGGCGCAGCCTCGCGGTCGGGCCGCCCACGCTGGAACAGGTGGCGTTCATGCGCGGCCTGCGCGGCGACGGCGCCGAGCGGCCCCACACCGCGCTGGTGGCGCTCAGCCGGATCGCCGACTCGCCGCGGCGCTCCTGGGCCCGCCTGAACGACTGAACCCGCGAATGTCGGGGTTTACCACGATGCTGACCGAGGGCAAGATCCCGCAGCATCGGAAGTGACGATCCCCTGCGGCCGGAAACCGAGCGACGACGCGCGGCCGCTCCCCCGGGCCGGTTCGTCACCTACCCCGCAGGAGTTCCGATGACCGCTCCCCCCGGTTTCCGTCTGCCACCGGCAGCCCAGGTCGCCTGGCTCATCGCGAACCCGAGAGGGTTCTACGAGGCGGGACGCCGCCGCTTCGGGCCCGTCTTCCAGGTCCGCTTCCCCGGGCTGCCGCCCGAGGTCTGCGTGGCCACGGCCGACCTGGCCGAGCATGTCTTCGCGACCGACTCGGGGGCGGGCCGCGCGGGCGACATCAGGCGCAACTTCGTGGGCCCGCTGGTGGGCGAGGAGTCCCTGCTCTGCCTGGACCGCGAGCCCTGGTGGCGGCACCGCAAGCTGATCAGCCCGCCGCTGCACGGCCGGGCGGTGGCCCGCTGGAAGGAGACGATCGCCGAGATCGCGGCCGAGGAGGTGGCGACCTGGCCCACGGGACGCCCGTTCGCGCTGCGGCCCCGGATGGAGCGGATCACCCTTGAGGTGATCATGCGGGTGGTGTTCGGCATCACCGACGCCGAGCGGCTGCGCAGCCTGCGCGGCCTGCTCCCCCGGCTGGTGGAGCTCGGCGGCTCGGCGGCGCTGCTGCGGCTGCCGCCCAAGGTCCGCGACCGCGCGACCACCTCGCCGCTCCTGCTCAAGGCCGGGGCCCTGCCCACGACCCGCTACGTGCGGGTCAGGGACGCGGTGGACGCCATCCTCTACGACGAGATCGCGCGGCGCCGGGCGAACCCCGACCCCTCGGCCATGGACGTGCTGTCCCAGTTGGTCGCGGCGCGCGACGACACCGGCGCGCCATTGACCGACCAGGAGCTGCGCGACGAGTTGATGACGCTGCTCCAGGCCGGGCACGAGACCACGGCCACGGCCCTGGCCTGGACGTTCGAGCGCCTGGTGCGTTCCCCCAGGGCCCTGGCCACCCTCCGCGACGAGCTCGCCGACGGCGGCGAGGGCCCCTACCTGGGCGCGGTCGTCAAGGAGGCGCTGCGGGCCCGGCCGATCGTCCTCGGAGCGCCCCGGACGCTGGACGAGCCGATCTCGATCGGCGGCTACGCCATCCCGGCGGGCTGGTACGTCTCGGCGGCGATCCCGCTGATCCTTTCCGACCCGGACGTCTACCCCGACCCCGAGGAGTTCCGCCCGGAGCGGTTCCTCGGCGAGGACGCCGCACGGGCGAACAAGGCCTGGATCCCGTTCGGCGGCGGCCGCCGCTACTGCGCGGGGGCGCAGCTGGCGATGCTGGAGTTGCGGACCGTCCTCACGGAAGTACTCAGGGGCGTCTCCCTTGCGCCGGTTCAGGCCCGTCCGGAACGCCCGATACTCAAGAACGTCACCCTGGCGCCCAGCAGGTCCGCGCAGGTCCTGTCGCGCCCCAGGGGCGCGCTCGGCGGCACGGGACGCGGGATTATGGCGCTCAGCGATCGGTGACGACTACGGAACGTTTATCCGCTAATGGTTGACACCCCGGTCCTGACGGCGCTTGATAGCAACTGGATGACGGTGGCGGATTCACTGATCCGTGCCGGTCGGCGGCCCGGGCGGGGCCGTGTCCCCCGCCCCACCCCCCGGCTCATCGGTACAGTGGCCTCCGGCTAATCTCGCAAAGCGCGACAAGGATGAACAATCACGGCGTATCGACCGCCTGTCTCTGTTGGGGTGTGACATGGAGGGTCGTACGGACCAGCGCCACGGGACCACGGGGCACGATGTCCCGCTGGTCGGGCGGCGCGAGGTCCTCCGGCTGCTCGACACCGCGCTCGACGCCACGGCGGAGGGCGCGTTCCGCTTCCTGGCGCTGGTCGGCGAGCCCGGCGCGGGCAAGACCCGCCTGCTCGGCGAGCTGGCGGCGGCCGCCACCGAGCGCAAGCTGCCCGCGCTGTCGGGCCGCGCCGCCGAGTTCGAGCAGGAGATGCCCTTCGGCGCCGTGGTCGACGCGTTGGACGACCGCCTGGAGGAGGATCTCCCCGACCTCGGCGCCAAGTCGCTCGGCCTGCTGGGCACCGTGTTCCCGTCCCTGGCCGACGGGCCGCCGCTGGGCGCCGAGTCGCTGACCTCCGGGGCCGCCGCGACGCCGGTCGCCCGCTACCAGCTCTACCGCGCGGTCCGCCGCCTGCTGGAGGAGCTGGCCGCACCGTCCGGGCTGGTGCTGATCCTGGACGACCTGCACTGGGCCGACGACGCCACGATCGAGCTGCTGGACCATCTGGCCCGGCATCCGCCGCGCGGCCGCGTCCTGATCGCGGTCGCCTACCGTCCCGCGCAGGCGTCGCCGCGGCTGGACGGACTGGTGCAGACCTCCCTCCAGCACGCCGGCGGTCAGCGGATCACGGTCGGCCCGCTCACCGAGGCCGAGGTCGCGCAGCTGCTCGGCCCGCGGGTCAGCGGGACCCGCCTCCGCGAGCTGTACCGGGCCAGCGGCGGCAACCCCTTCTACCTGGAGGCGCTGGCGCGCAGCGAGGAGCCGCCGGCCGCCGGGCACCAGGAGGGCGACCTGCCGCCCGCCGTGCGGGCCGCGCTCCAACTGGAGCTGAGCGGCCTGTCCCCCACCGCGCTGCTGATCGCGCAGGGCGCGGCCGTGGCGGCCGACGAGTTCGCGCCCGTGCTGGCGGCCGTGTCCGCCGAGGTTCCCGAGGACGTCGCGCTGACCGCCCTGGACGAGCTGGTCGCGCGCGACATCGTCCGGCCCACCGCCGAGCGGTTCCGGTTCCGCCACCCCCTGGTCAGGCACGCGGCCTACGGGTCGGCGGCGGCCGGATGGCGGCTGGCCGCGCACGGCCGGATCGCGGTCTACCTGGCCGAGATCGGGGCGCCCGCGGCGACCCGGGCCCGCCATGTCGAGCGCTCGGGCCGCATCGGCGACCCGGCCGCGATCACGACGCTGGTCGAGGCGGCCCGCGCGTTCGCGACCCAGGCGCCCACGACCGCGGCGCACTGGCTCAAGGCCGCGCTGCGCCTGATGCCCGAGAACCTCGCCGTCAAGTCCGAGGGCGACGACCGGCTCCCGTCCCGGCTGGAGCTGATGCTGGAGCTGGCGCAGGTCCAGTCCGTCGGCGGCCACCTGGCCGAGGGCCGCGAGACCGCCAGGACCCTGCTCAAGCTGCTGCCGCCCGACGACTACGACCGCCGCGCCCGCGCCGCCCGGTTCGCCGCGCTGATGGAGCGCCAGCTCGACCGCCCGCACGAGGCCAGGGCCCTGCTCCTGGACGAGCTGCGCCGCATGCCCGACCCGCGCTCGCCCGCCGCCGTCCCGCTGCGGATGCGGCTGATCGCCGAGCGGATGATGCGCATCGACTTCCGCGCCGCCCAGGCCGTCCTGGACCTCATGCCCGACAGCTCCGAGGACTGGGACCCGAGCCTGAAGGTCGCGGTCGCCTCGCTGCGCCCGATGCCCGCCTTCGCCGCCGGACGCGTCGAGGAGGCGGTGCGCTACACCGAGGCGGCCGACCGGCTGGTCAAGGCCGCGCCCGACGAGCATCTGGCCGAGTGGATGGACGCCATCGCCTGGCTGTGCTGGGCCGAGACGATGATGGGCCGGTTCCGCAGCGCGGCCGACCGGTTCCAGCGCGCGGTGACGGTGTCGCGCGACACCGGCCAGATGTACGTGGTGCCGACGCTGCTGGCGGGCATGGCCCGCGCCTACGCGATGCTCGGCCGGCTGCCGGAGGCGGCCGCGGCCGCCGAGGAGGCCGTCGAGGAGGCCCGGCTGCTCAGCTCGGGCCAGCACCTGGTGTTCGCCCTCACCCAGCAGAGCCTGATCGCCGGGTGGACGGGCGACGAGGAGACCGCGCTGCGCCGCGCCGACGAGGCGCTCCAGCTGGGCGCGGGCGTCGACGAGTGGTGGGGCTCGATGGCCGGGTACGCCCGCGCGATGGCCCTGATCGGCGGCGGCCGGCTGGACGAGGGGTCCGAGGCGGTCGCTCTGGTCCTGACGATGCCGCTGGACAACCGGACTCTGCTGTCGTGCTGCGAGATCATGGCCGGGGTCGAGGCCGGGCGCGGCGATCTCGACGCCGCCCGCCAGTGGGCCGACCGCTCGCGCCGCTACCTCGTCCCGGGGCTCGACTCCTTCACCGCCCTCTCGCGGCTGGCCAACGCCCACGTCCTGCAGCACGGCGAGCCGGAGGCCGCCGCCCGGGAGGCCGAGGAGGCCGCGGCGAGCTTCGAGGCCGACGGGCTGCGCCTGGACGCCGGGCGGGCCCGGCTGCGGGCGGGCGCCGCCCGCGCCGAGGCGGGCGACCGCAAGGCCGCGCGCGAGCATCTGAAGGCGGCCAGCGAGATGTTCCAGGAGTCCGGGGCCCGCACCCTGCACCTCCACGTCGTCCGCGAGCAGCGGCGCCTGGGCGTCCGGGTGCCGAGCCAGGGCGGCCGGGGCGCCGGGCCCGGCGGGCTGTCCAAGCGCGAGCACGAGGTGGCCATGCTGGTCGTCGAGGGCTGCACCAACTCGCAGATCGCCGAGCGGCTGTTCGTGAGCGTCCGCACGGTCGAGACCCACCTGTCGCACATCTTCACCAAGCTCGGCGTCACCTCGCGCGTCGGCGTCGTGGGCGCCCTCAACCGCGGCGGCCCCGAGGCCCGATCTTCCTCGCAGGACTGAACCCTCCTCCCCTCGGGGGCCTGACCAGGGCGAGGTGGAACGCTCCATCATGCCGGTGCCGACACACCGGAGAACATCCGCGCCCCGCGGGTCATCTCAGAGGAGACGTACGCCTACCCGGATCCGCCGGGTTCAATCGCCAGCGGGGCCAAAGCATTTGTCAGGGTTTCCCACGATGCCCGGCGAACCCGGGGAGCAGCATCATCATCTGGGGCACAAAACGGAGGACGATGGACATGGAACGGACGATCGCGAGGTTCACACTCGACGGGGTCAACGATGCCGACGTGACCGTGTATCCCTTCGCCACCGAGGACGGGCTGGGGCTGGAGCTCACCCGTTTCCTGCGCGCCGAGAGCGACGACGTCGTCCTCCTGGTGCACGGACTGACCTCGGCCAGCGACGTCTTCATGATGCCCGAGCACCGCAACCTCACCAGCCACCTGCTGGACGAGGGCTACACCGACGTGTGGGCGCTCGACTTCCGCATGAGCGGCCGCTACCCCTACGACACCGAGGCCCATCGCTTCACGATGGACGACATCGCACTGTACGACTTCCCAGCCGCGTTGAAGGTGCTGCGCCGCCAAATCGGGGGCCGGCGCATCCACGTCATCGCGCACTGCCTGGGATCGGTGTCGTTCACGATGAGCCTGTTCGCGGGGGCGGTGGACGACATCGCCAGCCTCACGTGCAACAGCGTCTCGCTGACGCCGAGGGTGCCGCGGTTCTCCAAGCTCAAGCTGTCCCTCGGCCCGGCGTTCCTGGAGTACGTGGTGGGCCTGCCCCACATCGACCCCAGGTTCGGCCGGGCGCCCTTCCTCACCCGCGGCTGGATGGTGTCCAAGGCGGTCTCGCTGTTCCACAACGAGTGCGGCGAGCCCGCCTGCCACCTGCAGAGCTTCCAATGGGGCGCGGGCAGGCCCGCGATGTACGAGCACGAGAACCTGCTGCCGGTGACGCACCGGCGCGTCGCCGACATCTGCGGCGCGTCGGGGCTGCACTACTACCGGCACGTGCGCCGGATGGTCGAGGCCGGGAACGCGGTGAAGTACGACCCCAAGAACACCGGCCACGCGAGCCTGCCGGACGACTACCTGGAGAACGCGGGCGACGTCGAGACGCCGCTGCTGCTGCTCGCGCCCGAGCGCAACCGGGTGTTCACCGACTCCAACATCGTGTTCCACCGGATTCTGGAGAAGGCCGCGCCCGGCCGCCACGAGCTGGCGGCGCTGCCCGGCTACGGGCACCTCGACCCATTGATCGGAAAGAACGCCCACGTGGACGTCTTCCCCCGCATCGTCGACTTCCTCAAACGGCACAGCGGCTGAGACGGAAACGGTCGGGACTATGAAGGAGCAGGAGCGTCATATGGAGCAGGTCGACGCCGTCGTCGTCGGCTCGGGATTCGGCGGCTCGGTCGCCGCCTACCGGCTCGCCGAGGCCGGGCAGTCCGTGGTGCTGCTCGAACGCGGCCAGCCGTACCCCCCGGGAAGCTTCCCCCGCTCCCCCGCCGAGATGGGGCGCGCCTTCTGGGACCCGGCCGCCAACCTCTATGGCATGTACGACGTGTGGAGCTTCAAGGGCTGCGACTCGGTCGTGTCCTCGGGGCTCGGCGGCGGCTCGCTGATCTACGCCAACGTGCTGCTGCGCAAGGACGAGCGGTGGTTCGTCCACGAGGAGCTGCCCGGCGGCGGCCACTCGTACTGGCCGATCACCCGCGAGGACCTCGACCCGCACTACGACGCGGTCGAGAAGATGATCGACCCGACGCCGTACCCGCTGGACCGCGCGCCCTACGACGACACGCCCAAAGCCCACGCGATGCAGGACGCCGCGGCCGAGCTCGGCCTCGACTACAGCCTGCCGCCGCTCGCGATCGCCTTCGCGCCCGAGCGCGGCGCCGCGCCCGGGCTGAGCCTGCCGATCGTCGATGCCGGCTACGGCAACGTCCACGGCGTCCGGCGCCGCACCTGCAAGCTGTGCGGCGAGTGCTACATCGGGTGCAACGACGGCTCCAAGAACAGCCTCGACCACACCTACCTGTCGGCCGCCGCGCACCAGGGCGCCGACCTTCGCACGCTGCACGACGTCCACGCGATCCGACCCCTGCACGGGGGCGGCTACGAGGTCGACTACGTCCGGCACGAGCCCGGAGTCAAGATCAAGAAGCCGTACATCCACACGATCGCGTGCAAGCGGCTCGTCCTGGCGGCGGGCACGTACGGCACCACGCACCTGCTGCTGAAGTCGCGCAAGCACTTCCCGGGGCTGAGCGACGCGCTGGGCACGCGCTTCTGCGGCAACGGGGACCTGCTGACGTTCCTGCTCAAGGCCAAGGACCGCAACCGGGTCCGGCCGCTGGACGGCAGCCGGGGCCCGACCATCACCAGCGCGATCCGGCTGGCCGACTCGCTGGACGGGTCGGGCGACGGCCGCGGCGCCTACATCCAGGACGGCGGCTACCCCGGCTTCGTCGACTGGATGATCCCCGCGCTGGACATGTCCGAGCAGATCGAACGCGCGGTGAAGTTCCTGTGGGGGCAGTTCACCAATTTCTTCAAGGACGCGCCCGACACCAACATGTCGGCCGAGGTGGCCGAACTGATCGGCGACGGCGCGCTGTCGGTCAGCTCGCTGCCGCTGCTGGGCATGGGCCGCGACACCGCCGACGGCGTCCTGTCCCTGAACCGGGGTGGGCGCCTGTCGGCGGAGTGGTCCACGAAGAGCAGCGTGGACCTTTTCGACCGCATGCGCCGGACGATGCAGGGCCTCGCGGATGTTCTCGGCGCCGACTACGCCGACAACCCGATGTGGTTCCGCAAGCGCATCATCACGGTTCACCCCCTGGGTGGCAGCCCGATGGGCCACCACCCAGGAGAGGGCGTCTGCGACGCCTTCGGCGAGGTTTTCGGGTTCCCCGGCCTCTACATCGCCGACGGGGCGGCGATGCCGGGGCCGGTGGGCCCGAATCCCTCGCTCACGATCGCCGCGATGGCGGACAGGATGTCCACGCGACTTCTGGAGTCCGCCGATCGCGGTACGGGGGGCTCGTCCACGGGGGCCGGGCCGGTCGGGGGGACCGGCTCGCAGGACGAGCCGGTGAGCGACACGACGTACGGACGGTGGACGGGGGACGACGAGGCAATGGAGAACACGATGGTCTCGCAGTCCGGCCGTACGTCACTGTCGTTCACCGAGGAGATGAAGGGGTTCGTCACCTATGGCGCGACGGACCCCCGCGCGGGCGAGCTGAGCGACAAGCGCGAGCGCCTGTCGTTCCGGCTCACCATCACCGCCGAGGACGTGGACCGGTTCCTGGCCGAGCCCGAGCACACCGCGCGGGCCGAGGGCTGGATCGAGTCGCACGGCCGGGGCGAGCGCCGCCCGGTGCAGGACGGCCGGTTCAACCTGTTCGCGCCGACGGGGCAGGACGAGCGCCGCCTGATGAAGTACCGGCTGTTCTACATGGACGGCGAGGGCCGCCCGCGCACGCTCGTCGGGGAGAAGAACGTCCTGCACGGCCCGCCGACGCGGATCTGGCCGGACACCTCGACGCTGTACGTCCACATCATGGAGGGTCACGTCCCCGACCAGGACGACCCCAACGCCAAGGTGCTGGCCGCCGGAGTGCTGCACATCCAGCTCACCGACTTCGCGCGCCAGCTCACCACCTTCCGCACCACGGGCCCGAGCGGGGCGGCGGCCCTGGTGGCCTTCGGCCGGTTCTTCGCCGGCGAGCTGTGGGAGGTCTACGGCCCCGACCTCGGCTGAGGCCGCGGGGCACCACGAACGACCGGAGCGAAGCAACTGCGGGGTGGCTTCGCTCCGGTCTCTTTTTGATTGCGATCACCGGAATTGGTCGGTTTTTTCGGGTAAATGACAACTTCTCGCATGGTCCAAGACGTCAATACAGGTGATCAACCCCGCCCCATCAGCGCCCGCGCCACAGCGCGCGGCGTCTACCAGGGAGGCTGTCATCAAGAGCAGTCGTTCTCACCTGATCCGCCCGGCCGCCGTCGTCACGGCGGCCATGTGCGTCCTGGCGTCCGGCGGCGTGCACGTCGCCCAGGCCGCACCGGCCAAGCCCGTCCTGAACCTGCGGGCGGCCACCTCGCAGGTGGTCCTGGAGAAGTCCGACGAGGACCCCTCGGTCAACCTCGACCTCGGGGTCTACCTCGGTGCCCGGAACGCGCCGTTCGAGGTCCGGGTCAAGCGCGCGTCCTACCGTCACCCGGTCGTCGCCCACCAGGTCGTCCGCCAGGGCGGAAAGACCACCCTCAAGCCGCTGCCGAAGGGCCTGGTCAAGGACTTCTCCGGGTTCTCCGGGTTCCTGCGCGTCACGCTCACCGACGCCAAGGGCAAGAAGGTCGTGGACCGCGTCCAGGACGTGTGCCCGACGCAGTCGCCGGCCCGCGCCGAGGCGGGGGCGCCGCCCACCTCGGCCTATCCCGTCAGCTGCTCGGACAACCCGTGGACGCTCGGGTCGGTCTGGGGCGTCCAGCGCGGCTGGGCCACCAGCGTGACCAGCTACGGCAAGACCGCACCGCCGGTGAAGCTCGCCGACGGCAAGTACACCGCGACCGTCGGGGTGACCCCGGCCTTCCAGAAGGCGCTCGGCATCCCGGGCGCGGCGAAGAAGATCGCCGTCACCGTCAAGACGGTGAAGGACCACGGACGCAAGCGCTCGGCCGCGTCGGCGCTCAAGGCCGGACCCAGGCCCGCGGGCAAGGGCCAGGTCCCCAAGGGGCCCAAGCCCGACCTGCGGTCGCTGCCCGCCTGGGGCATCGAGATCAACCACGGCGAGGACCCGCACGCCGCCGCGCCGCCCAAGCGCGACTACCTCGCCTTCAGCGCCAACGTGTGGAACGCCGGGCCCTCCACGCTCGTCGTGGACGGATTCCGCGTCAAGCAGGGCCTGATGGACGCCTACCAGTACTTCTTCGACGGCAAGGGCAAGCAGGTCGGCTACGTCAAGACCGGTTCGATGGAGTGGGACCCGCGCCACGGCCACATGCACTGGCACTTCAAGGACTTCGCCAGCTACCGGCTGCTGCGCGCGGACGGCAAGGAGGTCGTCCGGAGCCAGAAGGAGGCGTTCTGCCTGGCCAACACCGACGCGATCGACCAGACGGTCAAGAACGCCAACTGGAAGCCGGGTAACACCGATCTGGAGACCGCCTGCGGCGACCTTTCGTCGCTGTCGGTCCGCGAGGTCCTGGACGTCGGCTCGGGCGACACCTACGAGCAGCACAGGCCCGGGCAGTCGTTCGACATCACCACGCTGCCCAACGGCGTCTACCACATCCAGGTCATCGCCAACCCGGACCGCAGGCTGCACGAGAGCACGACCAAGAACAACGTGTCGCTGCGCAAGGTCGTCCTGGGCGGCAAGCCCGGGGCCCGCACGGTGAAGGTCCCGCCGGTCGGGCTCGTCAACGCGCCCTGATCCCTCCCGCCGCCTTCCGGGCCCGCCGTCTCAGGCGCGGGCGCGGGCCCGGAAGGCGGCCGTCTTCACCCGGTTCTGGCACGCGGTCGAGCAGAAGCGCCGCGTGCCGTTGCGCGACCCGTCCACGTAGACGCGGTCGCAGTGCGCCGCCGTGCACACGCCGAGCCGGTCGTACCACTCTCCGCCGAGCACGACTGCCAGGCCGGTGGCGCAGGGACCGGCCCATTCGGCCGCGACCGTGCCGCCCTTGCCGTGGAAGTGCAGGTGCCAGGGCTCGCCGTCATGGCGTTCCAGCCTCGGCCTGGCCTCGGTCTCGTCCAGCATCCGGTTGACCCGGGTGGCGGCGGCGTCCAGATCGCCCGCGGCGACCGCCTCGAACACCGCGCGCAGCTCCCACGCCACCCGGGTCATCTCCGGCGCCTGGTCGGCGGTGAAGCGGGGGCGCCGGGTGAGCGAGCCCAGCACCCGGTTCACCGCGGGCTCCAGGTCGTCGGGCGGCCGGTAGGAGCGGCCGCGCCGCTCCCCCTCGGTCAGCGTGTTCACCAGCTCGACCGCCAGCGCCACCACGGCATCTGAGTGACTGTTGAAGTTCACTTGACCAGTTACCCGCTTTCGATCTAGCTTGTGACTGGCAACAGCTTATACGGCAGTTACAGGAGGAACCGTGACCGCGCTCACCCGAGATGTCGCCGAGGCCTGGATGGCCCGATGGGACCGCCAGCAGGAGGGCTACATGCCCGAGCGCGAGGAGCGCTTCACCGCCCTCATCGACGCGGTCGAGCTCTTCGTCGCCAAGCCCGACCCGCTGATCCTGGACCTGGGCTGCGGGCCCGGCTCGCTGGCCGCCCGCCTGCTCGACCGCGTCCCGGGCGCGACGGTGGTGGCCATCGACACCGACCCGCTGCTGATGACGCTCGGCCGCGCCGCCTACGGCGAGCGCAAGGGCCTGGAGTTCGCCGACCTGGACCTGCGCTCGCCCGGCTGGGCCGCGTCCCTGGGTCTGGACCGTCCCGTGGACGCGGCGGTCAGCACCACCGCGCTGCACTGGCTGTCCGACGACGAGCTGGGCGTCGCCTACGGCGAGCTGGCGGGCGCCATGCGACCGGGCGCCCTGTTCCTCAACGGCGACCACATGTCGGTCGCCGACCAGGCGCCCGCCCTGGGCAAGCTGGAGGTCGACCTGCGCGCCCACGCCACCCGGCGCCGTTTCGGCGGCGACCTGCCCGAGGACTGGGCCCAGTGGTGGGAGGCGGTGGCCGCCGACCCCCACCTCGGCCCGCTCAAGACCGAGCGCGACGATGTCGCCGCCGCCCACGACAGCAACGAGAGCTACCTGCTCTCCAGCCATGTCAACGCCCTGCGCACCACCGGCTTCACCGAGATCACCACGCTCTGGCAGCGGGGCGACGACCGTCTCCTGGCCGCCACCCGCGCCTGATCTCAGCCGGACGGCGGCGGGTCGGAGTGGAGCTTGGGGAGCAGGGCCCGCTTGGCGGCGGTGAACTCCTCGTCGGTCAGGATGCCGTCGCGGTGCAGGTCGCCCAGCTCGCGCAGGCGCCGCAGGACGGTGTCGGGGTCGTCGGCCCGCGCCGCGGCGGGGGCGGTCAGCTCGGCCGGGGGCGGCGCCGAGGGGTGGGGCAGGCGGGCCGTGACGGCGGCGGCCAGCAGGGTGGTGAGGCCGCCCTCCTTCTGGATGCCCCAGGCCAGCGCGTGCGGGTCCTCCTCTGCGGGGGGCTGGGGACTGTCGTCGCGCAGACGGAAGCGCAGGGAGCCGTAGCCCATGCCGGACTGGGGCGTCCACTCGACGCCGACCAGCTCGCGCAGCGCGAACTCCTGGGGGCCCGCGCGGCGCTTGCCGTCGGAGGCCAGCCAGTTCCACTCCAGGCGGACGCGCTCCCCGTCGAAGCTGGCCTGGCCGTCGCCCGCCTGCGCGGTGATCGGGGCGGGCGGGCCGGGCAGCAGGTACTTGTCGCACGGGCCGTCCGGCACCTCCCAGACGATCAGGTTGTTGCGCACGTCCTCGACGAAGAACTCGGCGACGCCCGTGCGGTCGGCGCCGACGTCCAGCCGGTAGGGGTCGGCGCCGCCGGGGAGGCCGCCCGCGACGGCCTGGCTGAAGGGGTCGGCGCCCGCCCGCAGGCGCAGGCGCAGCCGGCCGCCCTTGCGCCCGGGTTCGAACGCGACGCCCGCCACCGCCTGGAGGGGGACGGCGATCTCGCCCAGCGCCTTGCGCAGCTTGTGCACCGACCGGTCGTGGCCGGGGACGATCCTGAGGACCTCACCGTCGAAGGTCCAGGTGCCGTCGTGCGTGGTGATCTCGGGCATGACCGCCTCAGGCCATCCCGTACAGGCGCTCGACCCGCAGGCCGAGCAGCCGGCGGCGATCGGCGACCATCGCGCGGCGGTAGTCGTCCCAGTCGGGGTGCTCGCCCTTGATGTCGCGGAAGACCGCGATCAGCTGCTCGACGGCCGCGTCGTGCGGGTCGGCGGCGATCGCGGACAGCTCGGCGGTGCCCTCGGCGACGACGTACGCCGAACCGTCGGGGGTGGTGACGTGCAGGCTGGCGCGCGGGTCGCGGGCCAGGTTGCGGGCCTTGGCGCGGTCGCCGGTGATCGATATCCGGATGAGCCGCCTGGCCGCGTCGTAGTGGTAGTTGACGTTCGACATCTGGGGCCTGCCGTCGCGTTTCAGGGTGGCCAGCACCCCCAGATCGCGCTCGCCCAGCAGCTTCGCCAACGCCGTCTCGTCCGCCATCGTCCCGCCTTCCCCGTTTTGGTCCTGGCGGAACGGTATCCCGACGATCAGGCCTCGCACGGCACCGGCACGGGGAACTCGTACAGGCGCGCGCCCGGGGCGGGCCGGTGTCCCGGCCCGCCCCTATGGGCTGCGCTTCCCTCGTCACCCGCCTGGGCCCCGCCCACGAAGATGTGGCCGCGGAACACCGCTCCCTTGGCCTTGACCTTGATGCGCTGGAACGCGCTGGGTTGCAGCGCGCAGAACCCCGTGCGCACGACGTCCTCGTAGAGCGTGTCCGACACCACGAACGCCACGTCGCGCTCGGTGTCGTCGATCAGCAGCCGCCGCAGCGGCGTGGAGTCCAGCAGCCGCTGCACCACGATCGGCGCGTCGCCCGCCGGGCCGAACGGCCCCGCGGTCAGCGTGCCGTGGTGCAGCGAGAGCCGCACCCGCAGCCGCGGGGACGAGGCCGCGTTGATGGCGCGAAGCTCGTCGCTGAGCCCGATGACGAAGTCGCCCGCGACGTCGGCGGGGTCGACGTCCTCGGGCAGCGTGGCCATCTCGCCGTCGCCGCCGACCTGTTTGGCCCAGCGGTTGCGGTCCAGGCCCGCGCCCGCGGCCGCCTTGTCGAGGGCCTCGGCCAGCTGCCGCTGGGCGAGGAGCTGCTCGCGGGTGCGCCGCAGGCTGTAGGCCTGGATGTCGACGGCCAGCAGCAGCCGGTAGATCAGTTGCTCGTTCTCGTTCACTCCCGATCGCCTCTCGGTCCTTCGCGCGAACAGGACCCTGCCGCCCTCTTCGCTCCACTCTTGGAGAGAAGTCGCCTTGTAAGGACCACCGCGTCGAGCCGGGTGCGCCTCCTCCGTTGTCGTGTGACGAGCGCTTGCGTGCACTTGGACGGACGCCGGGCACCGTCCGGGCTCACCGGTAAGCAATACCTGGCGAACAAGTTAGGGACCTTCTGGAATAAGCCGGGCGAACAGGGCGAGTTCGCGTCCCGTTGAACCCCAGCCGCCCCACCCGGCGTACTTCCGACCGACACGGCACCGGGTGAGCGGCGGGAGGACGGCGATGGACGGACGGCGGCGCGCCCTGCCCGTCGCGCTCGCGGCGGCGGTGGCCGTCCTGGCCGGGTGCGACGTGCGCGGCCTGCTGGGCCGGGAGCCGGCCCCGGCTCCGCCGCCGGGTCCCGCGCCGACGGCCGCGCCCGCCAACGGGGTCGCGGTCGGCGTGACCAGCGTCCGCGTCGCCGACAACGGCCAGCTCGGCGCCATCGTCGTCGACAACGCGGGCCGCACCCTCTACCGCTACGACCGGGACGTCCCGCGCCCTCCGTCCGTGCGGTGCCTGGCGGGCTGCATCCAGCTGTGGCCGCCGGTCCGCTGGAAGCCGGGGCTGAAGGTGACCGGTGTGCGCCGCGCCCTGGTCGGCCGGGTCGCCCGCCCCGACGGGACGTCGCAGCTCACCATCGCCGGATGGCCCATGTACCGCTACGCCAGGGACACCGCGCCCGGCGACGTCCGGGGGCAGTCCGCGAGCGGGTCGTGGTTCGCCACCACCCCGCGCGGCACCCGGGCGCGGGCGCCTCGGGGCCTGCTCCCCGACGTCGTCCCGGGCACCCGCGGCGGCCAGAACCCCTCGAACCCCGACTAGCCGGGAGTATCCGATGGCGCACCGATCCCCCACCGCCGTGCCCGCCTCCCGCGAGCGGGCGCGCGCCGCCGCGGCGGCCGGGCCGTGGAGCTGGTTCCGCGGCCCGCGTCCCGACGACGACGTCGACGACCAGGTGATCGTCACCGAGCTCTACCGCGTGTACGGGCGGCCGCTGCTGTCGTTCGTGCTCCGCCTGACCGGCGGCGACCGCCACTGGGCCGAGGACGTGGTGCAGGAGACGATGATCCGCGCCTGGCGCAGCGCGCACCAGCTGGACGAGAACGCGGCCTCGCTGCTGCCGTGGCTGGCCACGGTGGCCCGGCGGATCGTGATCGACGACCAGCGGCGCAAGAACGCGCGGCCGCAGGAGGCGGGCGAGGGGCCGCTGGAGAACCTGCGCGCCCCCGATGGGATGGACGACCTGTTGCGCTCGGTGGTGGTGTCGGAGGCGCTGCTGTCGCTGTCCCCCGCGCACCGCGAGATCTTGAACGAGACCTTCTTCCGGGACCGGTCGGTCAACGAGGCGTCCAGGGCACTGGGCATCCCCGTCGGCACGGTGAAGTCCCGGGTCTACTACGCGCTCCGGGCGCTTCGCGTAGCCCTGGAGGAGAAAGGCGTGACGCCATGAGCGCGGCCATCCAGCACACCGACGTGGGGGCCTACGCCCTCGGGCTCCTCGAAGAGCCGGACCGGCGGGCGTTCGAGCACCACCTGGCGGCGTGTCCCGACTGCCATCGGGAGCTGGGTGCCCTGCGGGGCCTGGCCGCCACGCTGGACGGGCTGCCGCCGATCCACGAGGACACCGGGACGCCGCCCGTCCCCGACCCGACGGTGGTGACGAGCCTGCTGAGCCGCAGGGCCGCGATCGACCGGCGCCGCAGGACGGCGCGGGCGATGCTCGGCGCGGCCGCCGGGATCGTGCTGATGTGCGGCGCGGCGGGGGCCGGGTTCACGCTGGCCGCCGACCGGGCCGACCCGCCGGGCGTGGGGTCGCGGACCGGTCCCGAAGCGGGCGTCAAGGCCGCCCACCGCGTGAGCGGCGACGACCCGGGCACCGGCGTCGCCGGGACGGTCGGGATGGAGCCCAAGGCGTGGGGCAGCCGCGTCGGCCTGGAGCTGAGCCGGGTGCGCGGGCCGCTGGAGTGCCAGCTGGTCGCGATCGACCGCAAGGGCCGGCCGCACGCCGTGGCGGGCTGGTCGGTCCCGGCCAAGGGCTACGGGCAGCCCGGCTCCCCCGCACCGCTGGCGATCCAGGGCGCCACCGCGCTGCGCCCGGCGGAGATCGTCCGGTTCGAGGTCCGCGCCATCGGCGACGACCGCACGCTGCTGACCCTCCCGACCTGAGCGCCCGTGCCGGTCCCACCGAGCCCCCTCTCGGCATACGACCGGCACGGGTCCCCTAGCCTGGGACGGTGAGTTCCACCCGACCGGACGCCCCCCGGCTGATGCTGCCCGGCCTGCACGAGGTGTACGAGGCTTTCGTGCGGCAGTCCGCCGAACTGCCCGACCTGAACGGAGCGCTCCAGGCCGAGCTCTGGACGTCGGCCCAGCTCGGCGCGCTGGAGTCGACGGCGCCGCACGCCGAGGGCCGCCGTGCCGCGCTCGGCGACCTGATCACCAGCCTGCGGGACGCCGGGACGCCCGGCGGGCGCCTGTTCCTGCGGGCGCTGGCCGCGATGGGGCCGCGCGAGCTGCGCGGCATCGCCCGCCGCGCCGCGGGGGACGCGGTGGACGCGCCCTGGGCCCCGGCCCTGGGCCGGGTCTCGGTGAGCCAGGTGTGGCTGATCCAGGAGGGCCCGCTGGACGGTGACCGCCTGGTGTGCGAGTTCCGTTACCAGGACGGCTCGTCCCTGCACGCCCTGGCGGTGCGGCTGAGCTACGGCGACGCGCCGAGCGAGATCGTGGTGGTGGGCGACGTCCCGGCGCTGATGACCGCCGCGCGCCAGGCGATGCAGGCCGAGCTGTGCGTCGTCCAGCCCTACGACGCCGGGGCCGTCGGGGAGCGCCTGCGCGCCGCCCTGGAGGGGGCGCCGACGCTCCCCGAGGAGTGCTACCCCGCGCTCGCGCTGGCCCGGCACCGCGTGGACGTCCTCACCGGCCGCTGATCACCGGTTCATCGTCTGGTAGCGCCGCACCGACAGCGGGAAGAACACCGCGACGATCAGCAGCGGCCACACGATCGCCAGCAGCAGGCTGTGCTCGGCGGCCCAGGAGCCGCTCGAGGTCGAGGGGTCGCCGAACAGGTCGCGGCAGGCGGTGACGGTGGCCGACATCGGGTTCCACTCGGCGGCGGCGCCGAGCCAGTCCGGCATGGTGCTGGGCGCGACCAGGGCGCTGGACAGGAAGCTGAACGGCCACACCAGGGTCTGCACGGCCATGACCGACTCCGGTCCGTTGGCGACCAGCCCGAGGTAGACGCCCATCCACAGCACCGCGAAGCGCAGCAGCAGGAGCAGGCCCACGGCGGCCAGGGCCTTGGCGGGGCCCTCGTGCCAACGCCAGCCGACCAGCAGCCCGCACACGACCATGATGGCGAGCCCGGCCGCCGAGTGCAGCATGTCGGCGGCGCCCCGCCCGGCCACGACCGCCGACGGCGCCATCGGCATCGAGCGGAACCGGTCGGTGACGCCCTTGGTCGCGTCGGCGGCCACGGCGGTGAACGTGGCCTCGATGCCGAAGATCATGGTCATCGCGAACATGCCGGGCATGATGAACTCGCGGTATCCGCCGCCGCCCGGCACCTGCATCTGCCCGCCGAACAGGTAGCCCATCATCAGGACCATCAGCACGGGGAACATCAGGCCGATGACGACCTGGTCGGGCTGGCGCGCCCAGTGGGCCAGGGCGCGCAGCGTGATCGTCCAGCCGTCGGCGACGGCCCAGCGCAGCCGCCCCCGCTGCTCGGGAACCGGGATCGTCATACCAGTGCCTCCTTGTCGGTCAGGTGCAGGAAGACCTCGTCCAGGGTGGGACGGCGCAGGCCGATGTCGGCGACCGCGATGCCCGCCTCCGCCAGCTCCCGCACGGCCGTGGTCAGGGCGCCGACCCGGTCGGTCACCGGGACGCTGACGCGGGCGGCGGCCGCGTCCAGGTCGGCGGGACGCCCGGCGATGCGGGTCAGGACGCCCGCGGCGGCGGCCAGGGTGGCGGGGTCGGTCACGACCACGTCGAGACGGTCGCCGTCCAGCGCGGACTTGAGCTCGTCGGGCGTTCCCCCGGCGATGACCCGGCCGTGGTCGATCACCGAGATCGTGTCGGCGAGCCGGTCGGCCTCGTCGAGGTACTGAGTGGTGAGCAGGACGGTCGTGCCGCCGCCGACCAGGGTGCGCACGGCCTCCCAGACCTCGATGCGGCTGCGCGGGTCCAGGCCGGTGGTCGGCTCGTCCAGGAAGAGCACGGGCGGCGCGAGGATCATGCCGGCGGCCAGGTCGAGGCGCCGCCGCATCCCGCCGGAGTACTTCCCGGCGGGGCGGGACGCCGCGTCGGTGAGCCGGAAGGTCTCCAGCAGCTCGTCGGCCCTGCGCCGGGCCAGGCGCGGGCCCAGATGGTAGAGCCGCCCGAACATCACCAGGTTCTGCCGGCCGCCGAGCACCTCGTCGACCGCCGCGTGCTGGCCGACCAGGCCGATCTTCGTCCGCACCCGGGTGGCGTCCCGGACGACGTCGTGCCCGGCGACCCGCGCGGTGCCGCCGTCGGGGCGGGTCAGCGTGGTGAGGATCCGGACGGCCGTGGTCTTGCCCGCCCCGTTGGGACCGAGCAGGCCGTGGACGGTCCCGGAGGGCACGGTCAGGTCGATCCCCGCGAGGGCCTCGGTGTCGCCGTACCGCTTGCGCAGTCCCTCGGCGACGACCGCGGGTTCGTGCACGCTCATCTCACCCTCCCTATTTTGTACGCTGTACGGAGTAAGCGGACGAGATAATAACGTACGCCCTACGGAATTTCATCCCGTAAGGCGTACGAGATTTCTGCGAGGATGATCGGGTGACGACCGAGTACAGCGGGAGCGGCGACCCCAAACGCAGCCTGGAGCTGCTCTGGGACCTCCAGGAGCGCCCCCGGCGCGGCCCCAGGCCCAAGCTGACCGTGGCGGACGTCGTCGCCGCGGCCATCGCAATCGCCGACGCCGAGGGCCTGGGCGCGCTGTCGATGCGCCGCATCGCCGACCGGCTCGGCGTCGCGCCCATGTCGATCTACACCTACGTCCCCGGCAAGGCCGAGCTGATCGACGTCATGCTCGACCGCGCCTACGGGGAGCTCGCCCCGTGCGAGGACGACGGCTGGCGGCGCGGGCTCGAACACATCGCCCGCGAGCACTGGGCGCTGTACCACCGCCACCCGTGGATGCTGGAGATCGCCACCGGCCGTCCCCCGATGGGCCCCAACCTGTTGGACAAGTACGAGCGCGAGCTGGGCGCCGTCGAGGGCGTCGGCCTCACCGACATCGAGATGGACGCCACGCTCACCCTGGTCACCGGGTTCGCCGCCAGCTTCGCCCGGATCTCGGTCGATCTGGCCCAGGCCGAGCGCCGCACCGGCATCGACGACGCGACCTGGTGGGAGACCACGGCGCCGCTGCTGGACAAGGTGATCGAACCCGGCCGCTACCCGCTGGGCGAACGCGTCGGCACCGCCGCGGGCCAGGAGCACAACGCGGCCGTGGCCCCCGAGCACGCCTTCGAGTTCGGCCTGGCCCGCGTCCTGGACGGCCTGGCGGTCCTCATCGACTCCCGCCGGGGCTGACGGTCGTCGGATCTTCGGGCCAGGGGTGCTTGGGGTAGCGGCCGCGCAGTTCGGCGCGGACGGCCTTGTAGCCGCCGCGCCAGAAGGAGGCCAGGTCGGCGGTGACGGCGGCGGGGCGTCCGGCCGGTGACAGCAGATGGATCAGCAGGGGGACGCGGCCGCCCGCCAGGCGCGGGGCGTCGTCCCAGCCGAACAGCCATTGCAGCTTGACCGCGAGCACGGGCTGGTCGCCGGAGTAGTCGACGCGGACGCGCGCGCCGGAGGGCACCTGGACGCGTTCGGGCGCCATCTCGTCCAGCCGGGCGGCGCACTCCCAGGGAAGCAGGCCGCGCAGGGCGGACGCGACGTCGACGCGGGCCAGGTCGGAGCGGCGGCGGGCGCCCGCGAGCCAGGCGGCGGCGTGGGACACCAGCGCGGCGTCGTCGACGGCGGGCCACGGCTCGCCGAGCGCGCGGCGGCAGAACGCCAGGCGCTCGCGCAGGGCGACGGCGCCCGCCGTCCAGGTGAACAGGCCGACGCCCTCGGCGCGCAGGCCGTCCATGAGGGCGGCCCGCACCGCCTCGGGGTCGGGGTCGGCCAGCGGGCGCGAGGACAACTCGATGGCGCCGAGCCGGTCGACCCGGCGGGCCACGATGTCGCCGTCGCGCCATCGCACCTCCTCGGCCCCGGCCCGCATCGGCGCGGCGGCGAAGCGCGCGACGTCCTCGTCGATCACCACGGCCTGCCGGACGCGCGCCGAGGCCGACCCGGCGGGACGGTCGGCGACCGCGACGGCCAGCCACGGCGCGCGGGCCCCGGCCAGCGCGGAGCCGCCGGAGGTCTCCGCGCCGGTGCCCGAGGCCATCAGGTAGCCGCCGCCCGGCCTGGCCCGCGCCACCCGTTCGGGGAAGGCCAGCGCGACCACGGTGCCCGCCGCGGCGTCGTCGTGGACGGGCGTCCCGGCCTTGGCGCCCTTCAGGGCGTCCTCCAGGCGGCGGGCCTCGTCGCGCCAGCGCGCGGCGTGCGCGTCGCCGGGCGGCCCACCGCGGCGCAGCGACCGCCACACGGCGGTCAGGTCGTCGGACGCGCCCGGGGGCGGCGGCTCGGAGAGCAGGGCCACCACCTGCGCGGCGGTGCGCCTGCCCACGCGCGGCGCGCCGTCCAGCAGGGCGCGGGCCAGCCGGGGATGGACGCCGACGCGGGCCAGCGCGCGGCCCCGGCCGGTGGCGCGGCCGTCGCCGTCGACGGCGCCGATCGCGCGCAGCGTGGCGCGGGCGGCGGCGAGCGCCGCGCCGGGCGGCGGGTCGGGCAGGGCCAGGCCGGACGCGTCGGGCTCGCCCCAGCAGGCGATCCGCAGCGCGAACCCGGTGAGGTCGGCCAGCTCGATCTCGGGGCGGGGACGCGCCGCCAGCCGCTCGTGCTCGCCCTCGCTCCAGCACCGGTAGACGGTTCCGGGCGCCTCGCGGCCCGCGCGCCCGGCGCGCTGGTCGGCGGCGGCGCGCGAGACCCGGACGGTGGTGAGCGCGCCCAGCCCGCGCGCGTGGTCGGTGCGAGGCTCGCGCGCCAGGCCCGCGTCGACCACGATCCGCACCCCGGGGACGGTCAGGCTCGACTCGGCCACCGAGGTCGCCAGCACGACGCGGCGGCGCTCCCCCGCCGCCAGCACGGCGTCCTGGACCCGGGCCGCCGCCTGGCCGTGGACCTGGAGCACGTCGGCGTCCACGCCGCCGAGCATCCCGGCGACGCGGGCGATCTCGCCGACGCCGGGCAGGAAGCACAGGACGTCGCCGTCCCGCTCGCCCAGCGCGCGCCGGAGGGTGGCCGCCACATGGGAGAGCAGCGCCGGATCGACCCTCGTCCCGTGCGGTGGCAAAGCGCGCGCGGGAGGAGCCCACACGACCTCGACCGGGTGCAGGGCAGCCTCGGTCTCGACCACGGGTGCCGGGCCGTCGTCCCCGCCCAGCAGTCGCGCCCACGAGCCGGTGTCGGCGGTCGCCGAGGCCGCGACCAGGCGCAGGTCGGGACGCAGCGCCGCCCGGACGTCGAGCAGGAACGCCAGCGCGGTGTCGGCGTCCAGGTGCCGCTCGTGGCACTCGTCGAGGATCACGGTGCCGACGTCGGCGAGCTCCTGGTCGTCCTGGAGGCGCTGGAGCAGGACGCCGGTGGTGACGACCTCGACGCGCGACCCGGGCCGGTGCTCGCCCCGGACGGTGACGCCGACGCTCCGCCCGACCGGCTCCCCCAGCAGC
This sequence comes from Spirillospora sp. CA-294931, assembly GCF_050946795.1. Classification (GTDB taxonomy): domain Bacteria; phylum Actinomycetota; class Actinomycetes; order Streptosporangiales; family Streptosporangiaceae; genus Spirillospora. The sequence continues at coordinate 3,710,913 of NZ_CP192006.1, read as the reverse complement.
CAGGCCATCCGGCGGGCCGCGGCCCGCGCGGCCAGCCGCCGGGGCTCCAGCACGACGATCTTGCCGCCGCCGTCCCCCGCCAGCGCGAGCGGGACGAGCGTGGTCTTGCCCGTCCCCGGGGGCGCCGCCAGCACGGCCACGCCGCGCTCGTCCAGCGCGCGGCGCAGGGCGGGCAGCGCGTGACTGACCGGCAGTTCCGGGAGAGGGCGCATCGCACCAGTGTGACGGCACGGGACGGCGCCGAGCACCCGGCGATGTGATTCACACCACAATACAAATGTGCGGTGATGCTTTCGGTGAAAGTTGCACTGCGCATTTCTTGAATCCGCTAAAGCCCTAGTCAAGAAGGTGCAAGGGGCACTGAAGGACCTCCCCGTCCAGGCAATGTACCTTTCTTTGGATGTCGCCGTTCGGGCCGACTTACCTCACCTATGACCCCGGCCGCCTAAAAGCGGGGCTTCTCCATTATTGTGGACATCCCCGCAGGTGCAGGAGGTTCAGGTCATGTTCGGCAGCTCCATCTATCTCCGTGACAGGGTCGCGTTCACGGGCGGCACCCCGCAGGCCGTCTATGAGGAACTCTGGCAGCGGGGCCGAAAAGGCCGATTGCGGACCCGTGCAATTTTCGTGGTGCTGACGATCGTGTTGTGCGGCGCCGCCGTGAACGCCGTTTTCGGAATCGCGATGGGCCTGGTCGTTGCGGCCCTGGACACCTACTTCCACTGGCGCGGATACCACGCGTCCAGCGTCTGGCGCCGCGGGCTGCGCGGCGACGAGCGCATGGCCAGGATCCTGCGCCGGACGATGGAGCGCCGCGGCCACCGCGTCCTGCACTCGCGGACCATCCCCGGCCACGGCGAGGTCGACCAGCTCATGATCGGCCCCGGTGGCGTCTGGCTGATCCACAACGAGGCCTGGCACCCCGAGGCCGAGATCTCCGAGTACGGCGGCAAGCTGTTCATCGACGGCCGCACCCAGTCCAGGCTGGTGTCCAGCCTGACCGGCGCGGCAGTGACCGCCACGCAGCTGCTGACCGAGCGCGCCGAGGTCCCGGTCAAGGTCATCCCCGTGCTGGCCGTGCACGGCGGCAAGCTGATGACCTCGGCGCCCTTCACCGCGGACGGCATCGCCTTCGCCCGTCCCTACAAGCTGCTGCGCTGGATCAGCCGCAACCCCAAGATCCAGCTCACGCCCGAAGAGGTGGAGACGGTGACCCGCGCCGCGGTGCACGCGCTCCCCATCGGAGGCCGCACCATGGAGGCCGCCTGAGCTGTCCGGCGGGGACGCCCGTAAATGGCCGACGACCCCCCAAACGGGTCCGTCCCCGCTCGGGCTGCTCTCAGCCCTTGGGCTTCGCCGTGCGGCGCAGCCAGTAGAGGCCGATGACGGGCAGCACCAGTGGAATGAAGCCGTAGCCGCGGCCGAACTCCGACCAGACCGTCGCGTCGGGGAAGGCGTCCGGGTCGGCCAGGCTCAGCGCGCCCACGACCAGCACCCCGGCCAGCTCGAACGAGCAGGCCCCGACGGCCACCCGCCGCGAGGTGCGCCCGCCCATCGCCAGCGCCACCGTCGCCAGGACGTAGACGACCGCCGCGAACGCCGACAGCGCGTAGGCGAAGCGCGCCTCGGAGAACTTCGTCGCGATCTGCAGCGTGGCGCGCGACCCGGCCGCCAGCGCGAAGATCGCGTACACCGCGACCAGCATCCGGCCGGGGCCGCTGCGCGTCGCGACCTGTTCAGACAACGGTGCCCTCCCAGATCTGGTTCATCCGGACGATCATCGCGGCGACCGACAGGAACGCGACGGCCGCGACGCCCGGGCCCCAGCGCGACCGCTCCACCAGCCCCCACGCGGCGCCCGCGGCCGGGATGAGCAGGATGCCGATCAGGTAGCCGAGGAAGGTGGCCGGTTCCTTGGGGCCCTGGTCGTCGGCGACCTTCATGACCCCCAGCACCGCCTGGACCAGCAGCAGCGCCTCGACCAGCCCGAGCGCGACCAGGTGCCCCCGGTTCATCGGACGGTCGATATAGGCCCACACCAGGCTGTAGCCGCCGCCCAGCAGGGACACCACGATGATCACAGTGGCCAGCGCGCTCGTCATAGACGGCAAAGACTACTACGCGCTGTAGAACTTCGCCGGGCGGGTGCCGTGCCCGCCCGGGACCGCTCAGCGCCGCTCCCCCGGCTTGTCGACGACGCGCGTCTCCTGCTCGGCGGTCAGCCACAGGACGGTGCCCTTCCGTGTGACGTCCCCGCCTGAGAATCGCTTGTCGCGCGTGGCGTAGGAGTACGTCCCGAGGATCCGGTACGTCCGAGGATCCAGGATGATCATCTCCCGGCTCCACCCGTTGGGCGAGGTGGCGAAGGCCAGGCCCGCACGGCCCGCCGCGTCCTTGACGTTCCGCTGGAGCGTGACGCCGGGGACGCGCGGCAGCGCCCGGAACAGCGCCGCCCGCAGCTTGGGCGGCAGCGGCCGCTGGAACAGTTCGGCGGCGACCGAGAGAACGCCCCGGCCACCGAAGGCCATCCGCGCGAAGGACTGCCCGGCCGGCGCGTCCACCGGCGGCAAGGAGTTCTTGAGCCCGGGAAGAACCCGCAGCAGGGCGTCCGGATCGGTCGGCAGGCGCTTGATCAGCAGGTGCGTGTCCGCCGCGTCCGACGACGTCCAGGTCTGGGAGCCGACCACCGACCGATGGCCGTCGACCCGCAACCAGCGCTCGGTCGTGGTCGTCCTGGCGGGATCCACGCCGAGCCACCAGGTGTTCGTGTCGCCTTTGGGCCCGGCGTTCCGGGCCTTGATGTAGATCCACTGGTGGGGACGCGGCTCGGTGTAGGGCGCGCCCTCGGCGGCGCGGGCGGCGCGGTCGCCGAGGACGGCGGCGTCGGCGACCGCGCCGCCCGGCAGGACGGAGCGGTCCGGGTCGCCGGACAGCTGCACCACGGCGATCCCCCCGGCGAGGGCGACGCCCATGGCTCCGGCGAGCACGACGCGGGCGGCCATCCGTCCACGCAGGAAGTCCAGGCGCGCGGGCGCCGAGGGCGCCGTCATCTCGGTCATCAGGCGGTTCCGCGCGGCGGCCGAGGCCGCCCGGGTGATCTCCGGGGTCGAGGCGCGCAGGTCCTTGAGCATGTCCAGGTCATTCATCGTCGGTCTCCTCCGTGCTCGCCAGCGGGTCGGTGTCGCCGAGCGCGGCGCGGACCCTGCGCCGGGCGCGGTGCAGGCGCGACCGGACGGTGCCGACCGGCACCTCCAGGGCCTGGGCGACCTCCTCGTAGGTCAGCCCGCCCCAGGCCACCAGGAGCAGGACGTCGCGGTCGCCGCGCGCCAGCCCCGCCAGCGCGCCGCCCAGGACGCGCTCGTGGCTCTCGGCGACGACGCGGGTGATCACCGCGTCGGCCATCGGCTCGGGCAGGGGGTCGGCGCCGGTGCGCTGGAGCGCCCGGTAGTGGCGCTCCTCGGCGCGGCGGTGCCGCGCGATCAGGGTGGTGGCGATCCCGTAAAGCCAGGGACGCGCCAGCGGCCGGTCCAGGTCGTAGGACGCGCGGCGGCGGAAGGCCGCCAGGAAGGTCTCGGCCACGATGTCGTCGGCGGCCTGGGTGCCCAGGCGCCGCGCGACGTAGGCGTGGATGCGGCGGTGATGCCGGTCGAAGAGCTCGGCGAACCGCTCGGGGTCGTCCAGTGACTGCCGGACGACCTCGGCGTCGGACAGCGCTCCGCCCGCGGATGTCTCCGCGTGCGCGGCCGTCATGGCAGGACCGATGGTCGGAGCACGTGGCGGATCCTTTCGAGGGACGCGTTCGGGTGAACACCCCTTGTCTCCCGGACGGCGTGATGGAGTTCTCGGACCCGGCACGGAATCGACGTGGGATCATGACGAGGGTGGACGCATTGCAGTGGCTGAACCTGGTCCGGCACGGTGAGAGCACCGCGAACGTCGCCTACCGGGAGGTCCTGGGCACCGACGCCGAGGAGTCCGGTGTGGCCGAGCGCGACGCGGACGTCCCCCTGTCGGAGACCGGGCGCGGGCAGGCCGCCACGCTCGGGCGCTGGCTGGCCGCGCTTCCCGAAGACCAGCGGCCCACGCTGGTGGTCGCCTCCCCCTTCCTGCGCACCCTCGACACCGCGCGGATCGCCCTCGCGCAGGTGCCCGGCGAGACCGAGCTGCGCGTGGACGAGCGGCTGCGCGACCGCGACCAGGGAGTCCTGGAGGGCCTGACGCCGCGCGGGGTGAAGGCACGGTTCCCCGACGAGGCGTCCCGTATGAGGCGGCTGGGCAAGTTCTACTACCGTCCCCCGGGCGGTGAGGCGTGGACCGACCTGGCGCTGCGCCTGCGCTCGTTCTACCGCGATCTGGAGGCCGACGCGCCCGGCGGGCGCGTCCTGGTCGTGGCCCACGACGCGATCGTGGTGATGACCCGCTACTTGGTCGAACGGCTGTCGGAGTCCGAGGTCATGGAGATCGAGAAGGCTCCGATCGACAACTGCTCGGTCTCCCGGTGGCGCCACGACGGCGCCGCGCTGCGTCCCATCTCCTTCAACGACTCCGCCCATCTGTGACCACGACCGGCCCGGGGGTCCTCACTCCGGGTCGAGCAGGCGGTCGCCGCGCAGGGCCACGGCGGCCCGGCGGGGGTCGGTGCGCGGCAGGACGGCGTCCAAACGCTGGAGGACCTCCAGGTCGACCCGGCCGGGCTCGGTCTGCGCGAAGGCCCACAGCGAGTCGATGCCGCCCCGGTCGAGCACCTGGCGGCGCATCCGGACGGCCAGCTCGTCGCGTTCGGCCCGGATGCCGGGGGCGTCGGAGCGGGGCAGCAGCTCGCCGCGGCACAGGCGGGCCGCGGCGGCGACGTCGCCGTCGTCCAGCAGCCGCGCGACGGTGAGGAAGTCGGCGTCGATCTGGCAGTCGAGCCGGTAGGGCTTGGCGCGGACTACGCCGCCCAGCTGACCGCGCAGGCGGTGGATCTCGGCGCGGACCGTGCCCGGGCTGCCGTCCTCGCCGTACAGGTGCCACGACAGCCGGTCGCCGCTGAGCCCGCCGGGATGCGTGGCCAGCAGCGCCAGGATCTCCGCGTGCCGCAGCGACAGCGGCACGGGCGCTCCGTCCAGCAGCGCCCTGGGCTGGTCGGAGCCGAGCATCGACAGCGAGAGCAGCGGCCGTCCGGCCGGGGCGGAGCCGCCGCCGTCGCCGGAGGGGCGCAGCAGGAACGCCTCGCCGATCGGCTCGGCGACGGCCGCGCGGCCGTCGGGCAGCGTCAGGCGCTGGCCGGGCACCGGGACGGGCAGCCGCCGCCCGTTCCACATGCCCGGGTCGCCGCCGACGACGCGGCCGGTGGAGGTGACCAGCACGCCGGGGGCGCCCTGGCGGCGCAGGTAGCGCTCGCGCAGCCGCTCGTCCCTGCGGCGCATCTCCAGGTCGAGATGCGCCTCGGCCAGCCGGGCCGCGGCGGCGACCAGCGCGACCGTGGCGGGGTGCAGGGCGTCGACGGTGGCGCTGACGTCCACGCACGCGATCACGCTGCCGGTGTCGGGGTCGGTGATCGGCGCCCCGGCGCACGACCAGCCGTGCAGGACGGGCGCCAGATGCTCGGCGGCGTAGACGAACTCCGGACGGCCCTCGGCCAGCGCGGTGCCGATGCCGTTGGTGCCGACCGCGCCCTCGGACCAGCAGAAGCCCTCCAGCAGCCCGATGCCGTCGGCCTGCCGCCGCACCCGCGGCGGGCCGTCGCTCCACAGCGCGTGCCCCTCGGCATCGGTGATCACCATCAGGTACTCGGCCTCGTCGGCGACGTTGCGCAGCAGGTCGCGCAGCATCGGCAGGTGCGGGTCGAGCGGGTGCGCGGCGCGAACGTCGGCCACGACGTCGGCGTCGTAGACCAGCGGTGCCGAGCGGACCCCGGGGTCGGCCCCGGCCTCCCGGGAGCGCCGCCATGACTCGGCGATCAGGGGCCGGATCACCGGCCCCGCCTCGTGGCCGGAATGGGCCGCCTCGTGGCCCCGCGCGAGGGCCCGCGTGGTGGAGTCGTTCCCCATCGGATGCCCCAGGTGATGGTTGGTTCGATCGCATTGAGGATCGTCGGGAACCCGGTGCGGCGCAACCGATTCACCACAACCCGTGACTTCCGGTCAGCCACTTATCGTGACCGCTTGGTCGCAACGTGTTTGCAACGTTCCGCCTTCTACCGTGTCGGCTCAACCGGCGCGCGGCCGGCCCAGAGGGGTCCCGCCGTCCCCAGTGCCTCCGGGGGGGATGCACCAGGGACGGCGGGCGGGCCGGCCGGTCACCGCGCCGGTGGGGAGGGACTCGTGCTCTGCTTGACCTGTAAGCGCGTCCGTCCGGCCGAGAGCCGGGCCGACTACACCGCCGAACGCGCGGGCAAGATCGTCCGGCATGGCCTGTGCGTGTGCGCCGAACCGGCTCCGCCGCCGTCCCGCCGGGCCGCCCGGCGCGACCGGGAGGCCACGCTCGGCTGACCGATGGCGGCCGGGCACCTGCGGTGTGCCCAAGTACACGTAAAGAACCTGAACCGTTTTGCCGGAGTTCGCCTAGAGTTAGGAGGCATCCCCACACACCTGCTCAAAGGAGCGTCATGACCCTGTTCTCTGGTCTCGTCCGCCGCGTCGCCGCCGAGGCGGAACGCCCGATGCGCGCGGGCCTCGGCCTGCTCGCCCGGTTGGACGGCCAGGGCAGGATCGCCGAGCTGGAGGCCGTGCTGCCCGCCCTGCACCAGCGCATCGCCGTCCTGGAGCAGACCCTGCGGACCCGCGACGCCGAGGTGCGCGAGCTGCGCGCCGAGCTGGCCTCGCTGGTGAACCAGCTCAACGACCGGCTGCTGCCACGCATCGACGAGCGGATGGACGACACCGAGCGCGACCTGACCATGCTCGCCACCGGGCAGGTCCGCATCGGCAAGGAGACCGCCGCCAACCGCACCAGCCTCGACGCCCTCGACCACCGCCTCGCCGAACTGCGCACCCGCCTGCTCCAGATGGAGCAACGCTCGGGACTGTGGCGCGAACTCCAGGCCGACATGGCCCGCCTCGGCGACGACGTCGACACCCTGCGCACCCGCGTCCCGGGTCCCGTCGCGCTGGCCGACGACCGGCATGTCGAGGCCGCCCGCGAGCGGCACGGCCACGGCCCCAAGCGCGTCAAGGGCGGCCACCTGAGCGGCACCGAGGCCGTGTGATCACGGGCCCGGTAAGAATGGGCCCATGACACCAACGCAGAACCCCGGCCGTGTCGTCGTGGTGGCCGGCGCGACCGGCCCCGCCGGACGCGCGGTCGCCCACCGGCTGGCCGCCTCGGGCACCCGCGTGATCGCGGCGGCCCGCAACCCCGGCGACTGGGACGACGAGCTGATCACACCCGCCGCCGTCGACCTCCTCGACGCCGGCGCCACCCGGGCCTTCGCGGACGCGACCGCCGCCGCGCACGGCCGGGTGGACGGGCTGATCCACCTCGTCGGCGGATGGCGCGGCGGCAAGACCTTCGCCGCCACCGACCTGGCCGACTGGGCCGTCCTGCACGACCTGCTGATCCGCACCGTCCAGCACACCACGCTGGCCTTCCACGCGCACCTGCGCGCCGCGCCCGCCGGACGCTTCGCGATCGTCTCCCAGCTCGCCGCCCAGCACCCAACCCAGGGCGTGGCGGCCTACGCGACCGCCAAGGCCGCCTCCGAAGCCTGGACGCTGGCACTGGCCGACTCCTACACCGGCTCGGACGCCGCCGCCGCGATCCTCGTCGTCCGGGCCCTGCTCACCGACGCGATGCGCCGCGAGCGCCCTGACGCCCCCTTCGCCGGTCTCACCCACGTCGACGACCTGGCCGCCACCATCGCGGGCCTGTGGGACCGCCCCGCCGCCGAGCTGAACGGAACGCGCCTTGACCTCTCCGCTCCCTGACCCCGGGGCCGCCGTCCGCCACGGATTCGCCAGCGACAACCACGCCGGCGTCCATCCCGAGATCCTCGACGCCATCGCGGCGGCCAACCACGGCCACCAGCCCGCCTACGGCGACGACGTCCACACCGCCCGGCTGCGCCGGATCGTCGCCCGCCACTTCGGTGAGCACGCCGAGACCTTCCCGGTCTTCAACGGCACCGGCGCCAACGTCGTCGGCCTCCAGTCGATGACCGACCCGTGGAGCTCGGTGCTCTGCGCCGAGACCGCCCACGTCCACCTCGACGAGTGCGGCGCGCCCGAGAAGGTCGCCGGGCTCAAGGTCGTCCCGGTGCCCGCGCCCGACGGCAAGCTGACGCCCGACCTGGTCGCGCCCTACGCCCGCGGCTTCGGCGTCCCGCACCACGCCCAGCCCAAAGTGATCACCATTGCCCAGACCACCGAGGCCGGGACGGTCTACACCCCCGGCGAGATCGCCGCGCTGGCCGCCTTCGCCCACGAGCGCGGCATGCTCCTGCACATGGACGGCTCGCGCCTGGCCAACGCCGCCGCCGCGCTCGACGTCCCGCTGCGGGCGATCACCACCGACGCGGGCGTGGACGTCCTGTCGCTCGGCGGCACCAAGAACGGCCTCATGCTCGGCGAGGCCATCGTCGTCCTGTCCCCCGAGGCCGCGCGCGGCGTCCTGTACCTGCGCAAGGCCGGCATGCAGCTGGCGTCCAAGATGCGGTTCGTCTCCGCCCAGCTGGCCGCGCTGCTGGACGGCGACCTGTGGCTGCGCAACGCCCGGCACGCCAACGCCATGGCCCGCCGTCTCGCCGACGCGCTGCCCGAGGTCGAGCTCACCCGGCCCGTGCAGGCCAACGCCGTCTTCGCGATCGTCCCGCCGGACGCCGCCGAGCGCCTGGCCAAGCGGTACGCGTTCCACGTCTGGAACCAGACCACCGGCGAGGTCCGCTGGATGTGCGCGTTCGACACCACCGAGGACGACGTCGACGCCTTCGCGGCCGCCATCAGAGCCGAACTCGGACATTAGACAAATTCTGGCTCATGTCTCATCATGACGGGGACGGTGACCGCCACCACGGGAGACGCCGATGCCCGTCCCGACCGCCCCCCTGGGGCCGGACTCACTGCTCTGGAAGTACGCAGGCGACCTGCGCTCCCTGATGCCCGGGGCCGCCGCCGGGCTCCTGCAGCTCCTGCACCCGGGCATCGGCGCGGGCGTGGCCGAGCACTCGGCGTTCTTCGACGCCCCCTTCGACCGCATCTACCGCTCCGTCCCGCGAATCTGGGCGACCATCCTGACCCCCGACGCCCAGCGCCGCGGCCACGAGATCCGCGACCTGCACCGCGGCATCGGCGGCGCCGACGAGCACGGCCGCCGCTACCACGCCCTGGAACCCGACACCTTCTGGTGGGCCCACGCCACCTTCACCTGGGAGATCTTCAAGGCCGCCGAGCTCTTCCACCCCAGGACGCTCACCGCCGAAGACCACGAGACCCTCTACGCCGAGACCGTCACCTGGTACTCCCGCTACGGCGTCAGCATGCGCCCCGTCCCGCCCGACTACGCCACCTTCCAGTCGCGGTTCTGGCACATCTGCGCCAAGGAGCTGGAGCTCACCCCCGCCGCCGCCCGCGCCCTCGACATCGCCAGGAACGGCTCGGAGACCATCTCCCTCATGCCCGTCGGCGGCGCCGCCCTGGAACGCGCCGGACGCCTGGTCGCCGAGCGCCCCCTGCGCCTGGTGACCTTCGGCTGCCTCCCCCAGATCGTCCGGCAGCGCTTCGACGTCCCCTGGAACGCCGCCGACCAGGTCGGCTTCGCCGCCATCGCGCTCGCCAGCCGCCAGGGCTACCGGATCCTCCCGACCCGTCTCAACCACTGGACGCTCCGCAACACCCTGCGCTACATCGGCTCCCACACCCGCGACGACCGCTACCGCCCCGCCGCCTGACGGCCGCACCCGCGACGATCGCGACCGTCCGCCGCCCGACGGCTCATCCACCCCGAACCCGCACGTAACCTGACCGGCGGGGACCCGGGAGACACCTCCGGCAAAACCTCACGGAAGCCATCCGTGGCCCGAGAGACACTCACCTCTCACTCCTCCCCCAAGCTGTGCCGGCTGTTCGTCCATCGGGAATCAGCTGGTTGCATAACCTTCAAGCAAGAAGCCGACAAATAAGGTGTGGAGACAATCGCCGACGGCGCTGAACGTGCGGCGCCCGCCGGGTTCCCTTCCCTAGGCGGCGACGCCGCGGTGAACATCCCCAACCCCCTGCCCCCAGCCTCCGCCCGACGGTCACCCTGGACCCGCTGGGCCCTGGCCGGATTCGTGCTCGCCGCCCTCGCGGGGACGGTCCTGCTCGTCTACGGCACCGCTCCCTTCCGCGCGGCGGGCACCGCCTTCCGCGACGTGCGCTGGGAGTTCCTCCCCGCGCTCCTGGCCCTGTCCGTCCTGCACTACGTCTTCGCCGCGATCACCCTGCGCGGCGCCGCAGGACGTCCCCTGCCCCTGCTGGCCACCACGCTGTCGCAGTTCACCGCGGCGGCCGCCAACCGCGTCACCCCCAGCGGCCTGGGCGCCGTCGCGGTCAACACCCGCTACCTGGTCTGCCACGGCATGCCGCTGGCCAACGCCGCCGTCGCCGTCGGCGTCATGCAGCTGGCCGGAATCCCCGCCGACCTGCTGCTGATCACCGCCGTCATCGCCATCGGCCAGGACGGCCGCATGCTCGACGCCATGGGCACCCAGGCCGGGCACGCGCTCGACTCGGTCCCGATGCTCCCCGTCCTCATCGGCATCGGCATCCTGCTCCCCGCCGGGCTGCTGTGGGGACGCCGCGCGCTGCGCTCCACCCTGATGGAACGCGCCATCAGCGGAACGGCCGACCTCTGCCGCCGCCCCGGCGACCTGGCCATCACCATCGGCGCCTCCGCCGCCACCACCCTCATCATGGCCGTGGCCTTCGCGCTCAGCGTGCTGGCCGTCCCCGGCCCCGCCGGGGCCGGGGACGTCCTCCCGCTCCTGGCCGCCTACATGGTCGGCGCCGCCGCGGGCGCCGCGCTCCCCTCCCCGGGAGGCGTCGGCTCCACCGAGGCCGCCCTGGTCGGATCGCTCGCCGCGCTCGGCATCGGCGCGGGCTCGGCCGTCCAGGCAGTGCTGCTGTTCCGGGTCGTCACCTTCTGGGCCCCCGTGCCCGTAGGGCTGCTGGCTGCCAGAACCTCGCTCAAGTCGCCGTCCCCCGCCTACAACCCCTCGGTCGATCCACCCCACTCCAGGAAGTCGGCGATCAGCGGGGCGATCTCCGCGAGGCTCTCCCCCAAAGCGAAGTGACCCGTCTCGAACAGGTGCGGCTCGGCGCCCGGCAGATCGGCCAGATAGGCCCGGGCGCCGGGCGCGGGGAAGAACGGGCCGTGCCGCCTCCAGAACTACCGGCCGTCGCCTTTACGTTGTAGATCAAAAACTCGGAGCGCGTTGCCCGCGAGGAAGGCGTCCCGGGCGGCGTCGCTCAGGCCCAGCTCGTCCAGCCCGGTCAGCGCGCGCTCCGGCGCGATCATCGGATAGTTGGTGCCGAACATGACCTTGTGGTGCCGGTCCTGCGCCATGTACCGCACCAGCTCGGGCGGGTAGCGCCGGACGGTGTAGGCCGAGGTGTCGATGTAGACGTTGGGATGCTTGCGGCAGACCGCCACCATCTCCTCCGTCCACGGGTAGCCGATATGGCCGCCCACGATCACCAGCTCGGGGAAGTCGAGCGCCACCTGGTCGATGTAGGGGATCGGCCGCCCGACCTCGCTGGGCCGCAGCGGCCCGGTGTGCCCGACCTGCGTGCAGAACGGCACGCCCAGCTCCACGCACTCGGCGTACAGCGGGTAGTAGCGCCGGTCGGTCGGCGGCGCCTCCCACAGCCACGGCACGATCCGCAGCCCCTTGAACCCCAGCTCGTTCACGCACCGCCGCAGCTCGCGCACCGCCTGCATCGGCTTGCGCAGGTCGACCGAGGCGACACCGGCCAGCCGGCCGCCGCCGTCCCGGACGAACGAGGCCACCTCGTCGTTGCTCACCAGGTCGCCCTCGGGCCCGTACCAGGCGCTGATCAGGCCGACGTCCACTCCCCCGGCGTCCAGCGCCGCGACCGTGGCCGCGACCGGCACCTCCTCCTTGGGCGGGTCCTGCCCGATCCACCGCCAGAGCGAATCGAGCATCTCGTGGCCCATGAACCGGACCGTCCCGTGCTGCATCCACGCGTCAACGATCATGTCGTCTCTCCTCCCAGCGACCGCAGCGCGGCCTCGCCCAGCCTGCGGATCCGCGCGTCGTCCGGTTCGGGCACCTCGCCGTTCAGCCACAGCCGGCACAGCTCCTGCGCCGGGCCGAGCCAGAGCACGACCACCATGACCAGGTCGAGCTCGGGCAGCGCGCCGTGGTGGACCTGGAGCCGCCACCACGCCATGACCTCGGCGAAGAACGTCCGGTTCGGCCCGTCCACCCGGGCGGGGGGCCGCTCGGTGAACAGCAGCCGCGCCCGCTCCGGGTTGTCCCGACACCACCGCACATGGAAGGCCACGATGCCCGGCACGCCCTCGGCCGCACCGGGGTGCCGCCGCAGTTCGGCGACGAACCCGGCCTGGTAGTGCTCGACGCACTCCACGAAGAGCGCCTCGGCCACCTGCTCCTTGCCGGCGAAGTGGTGGTAGAACGCGCCGACGCTGACCCCGCTCGCCTCGCGCAGCCGGCTCAGCGTCGTCGCCGACACCCCGTCCCGTCCGAACAGCTCCAGCGCCGCCCGCAGGATCCTGTCTCTCACAGAACATTATTCTGTAGCAACAGAACAATGTTCGGCAAGGCCTCTCAGGAGGGCGCCCGCCACATGCAGGAGAAGACCGCGCCGTTCTTGATCTTGACCTCGCGCGTGACGGTGAAGCCGAAGCGCTCGTAGAGCGGGACGTTGAAGTCGAGCGACTCCAGGTAGGCGGCCTCCCCGGCCGAGTCGAACCGCTCCAGACGCGACTCCAGGAGCGTCCGTCCGAGGCCCGTTCCCTGGGCGTCGGGGTCGGTGCCGAACTCGGCCAGATGCCAGTGCGGCTCGTCCGGATGCGCCCGCTCCATCGCCGACGTGACGGCCACCAGCCTGCCGAACCCCGGCCCGGCCAGGCGCAGCGCCCTGGGCAGCATCCGCAGCTGCGCCGAGATCGGGACCTTCCACCGGTTCGGCGGGCTCCACAGCGCCCCGGCCTTGATCTCCCCGTCGCGGACGGCGACGTCCGTGGCCCCCAGGGGCAGGAACACTCCGCGCAACTGCATCGCGTAGACGGCGGGCAGCCTGCGGCGGCGCCGCTCGGCGTCCGGCAGGATCCACGCCGTGACCGGATCGTCGTGGAAGGCCCGGCCGAGCACCCCGGCGAGCGCCTCGACATCGTCGTCTCCGGCCGCCCTGACGACCGTCCCCGTTTTAGAATCCATCCACCGACGCTAGAACCGGCACCGCGCCGCCGTCTTGGAAGAATGTCGCGCCCTAGGACTCCCAGGCCGTGCCGGGCAGGTCGTGGAGCCTGGCACCGAGGAGCCGGGTCGGGGAGCATCCGGCCAGGACGCGGAAGTCGCGGTTCAGGTGGGCCTGGTCGTAGTAGCCGCAGACGGCCGCGATCGAGGCCAGGTCGCCGTCACGGGCGAGCAGCTCGACCGCCCGGTGGAAACGCATCGCCTTCGCGGCGGCCTTCGGCGTCGCCCCCACCTGGACGCGGAACCGTTTGGCCAGGCGCCCCCGATCGGCGCCGGATTCCTGGACCAGCGCGCCGAGGCTGACGTCTCCCCGGGTGCGGACGAGCTCGCGCCACACATGTTCGACCACCCGATCGGGCTCGGGTCCCCGATCCAGCGCCCGGCCCAGCTCCCGGTCGAGCAGCGCGAACCTGTCCTGGCTGGAGACGGCCGCGGCCAGCCGCTCCCGCACCTCGCGCGCCCGGGGCCAGAGCAGTTCGAGATCGACGGCCTGCCCGGTCAGGCTCTCCATGGGAACGCCGAACAGCCGGTAGGCGCCCAGCGGCGTCAGCCTCACCTCGACGCACACCTGCCGCCCGCCGTGCGCCGTCTTGGTGGCCCCGGCGACGATGCCGGACGCGAAGGAGACGAACTCCCGCCCCGCGACCGTCAGCGGATCGTCCAGCTCGAAGACGACGACGACCTCGGGACGCGCCACCTCGCGCCGGACCACCGGCCGGGACGCCCGTTCCCGGTAGTTCCCGTACTCCACCACCAGGCCGCCCAGACGAGGACCCGAGATGAACGCCTCCCAGTCCGCCGTCTCGGACGCCCCCGACAACCGTTCCACCGCTCCAGTCTGCCATTGGCTTCCGTTCGGGACCCGTCCCGGGAGGGGCGCAGTAGGCTGCCGCGCCATGTGGCCCTTCAAGCGGCGTGCGCCGGGTGCGGCCCCGGAGCCGTGCGACTTCTGCGGTAGGCCCGGCGAATTCGGGGCGACCTACCGCACGTTCCGGGACGTCCACGGCGAGGTCAAGGCGCGTTCGTGCCTTCCCTGCTCCAATGGATTCCCCGCCTTCGAATCGCGGCTGGCCTACGTGTCGGCGGCCGGGCATTCGCCCTGGCTGGCCCCCGATCCCGATTCCGAGCGCCTGCTGGCGACGGGGCCCGATCCCTACGCCGCGGTCGACTCGGTCGTCCGCGCGGTCATGAAGGGCGTCGAGCCGGTCGCCGCGGCGAACGCCCGCCTCCTCGCGGTGAAGAACGGCACCTACGGGGTCTCGGACCCGGAGCGGCACGGCTCACGGGACGAGGCGCTCGCGACGATCAGCGCCGAGATCGCCGGGAACCTCGAGGAGCATCACGCGTCCCTGCTGGAGCACGGGCTCGGGGAATACCGGATCACCGGCGTCGCGACCTTCGGCCGCGCGGCCGGGCTCCTGTTCCAGACGATCACGACCGAGGGCGACTGGCTCCGGCAGACCTGCTTCATGATCGACACCGGCCACGGCGTCCATTCGTACCTGAACTACGACCGGTGATCACTTCACGAACGTGAGGTTGCGGGCGAAGCGCTCGAAGCCGAGGGACTGATAGGTCGCCCGCGCCGACGGATGGGCGTCGTCGCCCCGGGCGCAGACCCGCGCGGTCTCGGCGCCGAGGTCCCGCGCCGCGTGGAGCGCTCCCAGGATCGCGGCGCTCGCCAGGCCGCGCCTGCGGTGGCCCGGGGCGGTGCCGACGGGTTCGAGCTGGACGTCGCGGTTCGCCGCGTCCAGCCAGAGCAGGCAGAACGACACCGGCGTCCCGTCGGGGGCCTCGACGAGCCAGTCGAGATCCGTCCGGTAGGGCCAGGCGTCCATGACCCGGCGGTAGCTCTGGCCGTTCACCCGCGACGGCGGGAGGCCCGGCAGGGAGAACGCGGCCCGATGGACGGCGGCCCGGGCGTCGGCGTCCTCCTCGCCGCGGACCGGGCGCAGGACGTAGCCGTCCGGGACGACGGGTTCGGGCAGATCGTCGAGACCACGGGCGAGATGCACGAAGAACGGTCCGGACCTCTGCTCCCGGTAGCCGTGCGCGCGCAACGCCTCGACCAGGGCCTTGTCCCGCTCCCCCACGCTGATCTCGCGGCACGCACCGCCGGCGACCCGGTCGAACCAGCGCAGGATCTCCCCCGCTAGCCGCGGATGGGCCGGGTCGATCTGGAGGTCCAGCTCACCGGCGGCCCTCGCCCAGGCCCAGCCGACGACGACGTCCCCGTCCTGCCAGAGGGAGGTCCGCCACTCCGGCTCGCGGCCGAGATGCTGGTACCGCATCCACGCGAGCTCCCCGGCGTGCCACCGGGAGTCGTCGGTCCGGACGCGCTCCGCCAGGGCCTGCATCCGGCGAAGGTCGTCAGGTCCCGTGTAGGGCCGCCGTTGGTATCCCACCCGGGGGACGATACCGCCCGGCCCGCGCGTGGGCGCGGACCGGGCGGACCCGTCATGCCTGGTGGGCGGCCACCCTGTCCTCGGCCTGGGCCCGTGCGGGTTCCGGCAGCCGCGCGGGCCACCAGAAGCGCGACCCGACGTCCAGCGCCAGGGCCGGGACCACGATCGAGCGGACGAGGAAGGTGTCGAGCAGCACCCCGAGCGCCACCAGTACGCCGATCTGCACCATGAACGTGACCGGCATGACCCCGAGGACCCCGAACGTGGCCGCCAGCACCAGCCCCGCGCTGGAAATCACCCCGCCCGTGACGGCGAGCCCCTTCAGCACCCCCGTGCGGTGATCGGACCGCATCACCTCCTCGCGGACACGGGAGACCAGGAACAGGTTGTAGTCGACGCCGAGCGCCACCATGAACAGGAAGCCCATCAGCGCCACCTGCGTGTCCAGCGCCGGGAACCCGAACACGTGCTTGAACAGCAACCAGCCCGCGCCGAGCGCCGCGAAGTAGGACGCCACGACCGTGGCCATCACCAGCACCGGTGCGACGATCGCGCGCAGCAGCACGATCAGCGTCAGGAACACCACGCCCAGGACCAGCGGGATCACCACCTCGCGGTCATGGGCCTGCGCCTCGGCCAGATCGAGCTCGCTCGCCGTCCCCGCGCCCACGAGCGCACCCGGGACATCGCGCAGCGCTTTTCGCACGTCCCGCACCGCCCGCTCGGCCTCCGCGCTGTCGGGCGCGGCGGCCAGGACCACATCGGTCCTGGCCAGACGGCCGTCGACCGACGCCTGCGGCGACTCGACCCGGGCGACACCCGGAACCTGCCGGACGGCCGCGGCCGCCCGTCCCGACGCCGACGCGTCCGACACGACCTGGATCGGATTGCTCTGCCCACCCGGGAAGTGCTGCTTGAGCAGCCGCTCACCGACGGCCGAGCTGGGCGTGCTGGTGAGGAAGTGCTCGCGGTCGAGCCCGGTGTTGATCCCCAGCGCGCCCGCCGCCAGCGCGCCCAGCACCAGGCAGCCACCGACCCACACCAGGCGGGGACGGGCGCCGACACCGCGTCCGATCCGGCCCCAGACACCGCCGCCCTCGGAAACCACGTCGCCGAACCTCGGCACCCGCGGCCAGAAGATCCACCGTCCGAGCAGCACCAGCATCGCCGGCAGCAGCGACATGACGACCACGAGCCCGCCCACCACCCCGATCGCGCCGACCGGCCCGAGCGCGTAGTTGAACCCCATGTCCGCCGCCAGCAGGCACAGCAGCCCCAGGCTCACCGTCGCCGCGGACGCCACCACCGGCGCGACCGCCCGCCGCAGCGCCACCCGCATCGCCTCGTACCGGTCCTCGTGACGCCGCAGCTCCTCGCGGTACCGGGCGAGCAGCAGCAGCGCGTAGTCCGTCGTGATCCCGAACACCAGCGCGTTGAGGATGCTCGCCATCCCGTCCGCCACGTACAACCCGGCGTGCTCGGCCAGCAGGTACACCACCGCACCCGTCACCTGGAGCGAGATCGCCGCGTTCACCAGCGGCATCAGCCACAGCACCGGACTCCGGTACGTCATCAGCAGCACGCCCGCGACCAGCAGGATCGTGACGATCAGCAGCACCTTGTCGACGGACTCGAACGCGTCACCGACGTCCAGCGCGGCCCCCGCCCGACCGGTCAGCCTGGCCTCGAGCCCCGGGGGCACGTCCTTCTCCATCTGGTCGCGGACCTTCGCCGCGTTCTCCGACAGCTCGTCCTCGCCCGACAGCGGGACCTTCACCATCAGCGCGCGCCGGTCGTCCGACAGCACCACCGGAGGGATGGGTCCCACGGCGATCGGCGCGAGCGCCCGCCGGTCGGCCTCCGCCTTCGCCCGATCGGACGGCGTGATCCCGGCGTCCCGCACATAGGCCACGATGGCCGGCGCCACCTCACCGCCGGGGAACCGCGGCGTCAGCCCCTCGACCTTCGTGGAGTCGGCGCCGCGCGGCAGTTCCGACACCGAGCCGCCCTTCACCGCGTCCGGCAACTTGCCTGCCAGCGGTACGGCCAGCACCGTTATCGCGATCCAGAGCAACAGGATCGCCCAAGGGAGTTTGCGTGAGAGCAGCACGAGGTGCTCTCCTTTCCGTGGAGGGTTCGTGTCTCGCAGAAACACGCCGATGGCGTGGTGATACGGGGCTTCCACCCGTCCGGGCCGCCGAGCGGCAACTCGGCGGTCCGGGCCTTACTCTCCGGCCTCCTCACTTATCTCGGGGAAAGCCATGAACCGGGCATGCAGCGTCCGGGCGCCCTCGGGGACCTCCCCCTCGGGACGCTTGTACCGGTACAGCAGCGCGATGTACTCCTCGAAGAAGGGGCGCAGCTCGTCCAGCGTCAGCGTGACCGTCGCGTAGGAGAACAGCAGCGCGTCCGCCCACGGGCCCAGGTCGTCCCGCTCACGCTGGAACCGCCCGAGCAACTCCAGCTCGTTGGCGTACTCCAGCCGCGTGACCTCGTCGACGGCCTCCCGCATCTCGGGACTCTGCTCGCTGTAGCGCGGTATCCGCCGATCGGCGGCAACCGTCCGCCACCACCGCTCCCGTCCCCGCGACAGCTCGGGCACCTCTTCGATGAACCCGTACTTGGCCATCTGCCGCAGGTGATAACTCGTCGAGCCGGTGCTCTCACCCAGCGCCCGCGCCAGCGTCGTCGACGAGACGGGCCCCCGCCGCATCATCTCGGCGATCCGCTGCCGCAACGGATGCGCCAGAAGCCGCACCTGCTGCGGATCGGTGATCTCCTCCGCCCGTGGCTGTGTCATGCCCCGAACCCTAAATTCCGCAAAGCCCCTTTGCAAAGCCCCTTGGCAAACATTCCCCCCAACGACCGACCCCCACCCCCAAAACCACCCCCGAAGACCTAGCCCCCCTCCCCCAAAAGTCCAAGACCCCACCCCTCAGAACCACCCCACCCCCTCCCCGCCCGCTTCCTCCAGCAGGACGCGGGTGCCGAGATCGACGCGGCCGGGACACCACAAAGCCCACAAGCCCGCCCCACACGACCAATCACCACGCACCTTCACCCCACCCCAACGCCTCCAGCGAGGAAGGCGAGGGGCGGGATCGAGCCAAACAAGGGTTGCCGAATCGCTTGCATCAGGGTGGTCGCCGACAGCTCATCGCGAGGCGTGTTCGGTCAGGGGGGCGTGGCAGGCCGTCACGATCACAGCGGGGGCGTCGCATACAGGTCGTGCTCCGCAAGGAGCTTGTCGAGACGTGCCTGGTCCACGCGGCTGGTGATCGCCTGCGACTCCTGCTTGTCCCGGACGCATTTGGCGAGCGTGAAGGTCGACGTGATCACGTACAACAGCCCAAGCGCGAGGAACCCCGCACCCAGGGACTGACGGGGAGGTAGATGATGCCGAGGCCGACCGCAGTACTCGACACGGCGAACGAGATCGCCGCCTGGATGAAGAACGCCGTCAAACCCGCGGGTTTGACCACCGTCGATGTCGTCATGGCGCCAAGTCTGCGGCGCCCCAAAGCCACAGTCCTGAGTAGAAATACTCAGGACCCGCTAAGTCCCCTCCCGCCTCGTGGCAGCCACGCCAATAGCAGGAAGTTCGACGCTCCACCTTCGTCCCTGCGAGCCAGGGAATCTCAGACGGTGCAATGCTTGTCAGTGTCGCGGCGAACGGTAGCGCCGGTGAACTCCTCAATTATGGAGATGTTCGCCGGAGCGTAGTTCGTCGCGGTGATCCGGTCAGCGTCGGGACTGCCGAGCTTGCCCGCGTAGGGCGCGGACTTCTCCAGCCAGTAGGCCGTGCGCAGGAACTGGATCAAGGCGAGCTCGCGCAGCTTGGGCTCATTCTTGATCTTGGCCCAGTAGGCGGGGTAGCGGTCCTTGGCCACACGCAGGTAAAGAAGCAGGTAGCGAAGGTTCGTGGCAGCGATATCTCGCGAGTTGCTGGCCCCGACCCCCTTGATGTACTCCTGCACCACCGTGGCCGCAGGCAGTCCCATCAGCCCGGCGTTCAGCTCCGCCAGCACGCCCTGCGTCCGGTAGCCGCCCTGCTGCGGGTCCCGCAGGTAGATGCGGTCCATGCTCTCGCTGAACTTGTCGGTGATCAGCGGCAGGATCTCTCGGCGAGGAAAGCCGCCGTGCAGCGGGACGGTGGTCGCCTGCTGTGAGGCGTTGATCCAGGCCGCGGTGTGCACGTCCCACCTGGTCCGGGACGGATCCAGGTCCCACATGTGGGTTTCCTCGTGGATCGCCACCATCATCGACTCGGCGAATGCCTCAAAGCTCCGGGTGTCCACGAACTGTTCCCAGTACTTGTCGCCCGCTTGCGCGATGGCCAGCTTCTCTCCGCTGGGCCACCGCCGCCGGTACATCTCCTGCAAGGTCGACATCCAGTTCGAGGGCCGGAAACGCGCCTTGAGATCAGCGATGTCGGCCCCCGGGGTCGAGGGTTCTCCGTAGCAGAAGGGTTCAGCCGCCGCGCCAACCTCGACGGCCAGGCCGTCCGACGTTGGCGAGGCCGCGACCATGGGGCCAGATACCAGCGACAGGGCGACAGTGGTACTCAACAGAATCAGACGGCGGGTGCGTTTCACGGGGCATCACTCCGGCAGAGCCGTGTAGATCGCGACCTGAACCTGGAATTCGAAATCGTATTTCACTCCAACCGAGACCGCCCGCCTCGCCCGCCACAAACAAGGGTCGAAGAGCCCTCGAAGCCACAGCTCAAACCCCGACCGCCCCGCCCCCGATCCTGAAATTTCGATCCCCGCGAAGATCGTTTAAACGTATTCAAACACCCCAAAGTTGAAAACCCCACGATCAAAAAAACCACAGAAGGACCCACTCCCTCTCGCCCCACAACCCTGACAGCGGCTGAGCAGTACATGCCGTTGGTGAGACGGACAGCGCAGACGTGTGAACACCGCATCCACTCGGCACCACCGGTGCGTGAACACCACAAAGACGGGACACCGCGCGGCTTCGGCGTGTGGGTGAGGTGGCGGGCCTTGGATGCTGAGTCCGAGTCATTGAGGGGCACGCTGCGTCGGCGTGACAGGGCGAAAGCAGGTTCGGCTCGCGGGGCCGTGGATGGATGGTGACGGAATGGCGGTGAGGTGGTTGCAAGAGGGGCTGGGCAGCGGGCGTTGCGTGGCGAAAGCAGGTTGGACTTCGGGCAGCGCCGATGGCTGGTGACGAAACCGCGACGTGGTGGTCGCTCCTACGGTCAGGTAGCGGGCGCTGCGGGGCGGGGCAGGTTGGACTCCGGGCGGCGCGGCAGGCTGGGGGCGAAACGGCAGTGTGGTGGTCGCTTCCAAGACCGACCACGAACTCAGGCTCGGGCTCTTCGCAGTTGAGGGTGTAGCGCTGGTCCGCGCGTGTTGTTGTCGGCGGCCTAAAGAAGCGGCGAGCCCTTCGAAGGCTCGTCGACGCTGTTGAACCAACAGCCCGGGCCGTGTCGCCTGATGCCGGTGTTGGAGTGGGCGACATGCGGCCGAGCGAGGTGATCGAGCTGCCACTTCAACGGACTGCCGGTATGGGCCGACGCGTCGGGTGCTGGGCCGTTTACCCCGTCGTGGCGGTCCTCGGACTGGTGGTCTGGCTGCTAGAAACCTAGAGTGCTAGCATCACCAAGGTGAGCGCGGATGAGGTCAAGCAGTTCAACGTGTATCTGCCGGTAGAGCTGATCAAGCGCGTCAAGCACCACGCAGTGGAGTCGGAGCGGTCGCTGAGCTCGATCGTGGCTGAGTCTCTGGCGGCCTATCTGGACCAAGCGGACGCCTCACGACCCGGATCCAGTGAGAGGAAGAAGAACTGACATGGTGAGCGAGGGCATTGAGGCTCTGTTTCTGGAGACGCACAACTGGGGCAAGGCGGCCCGGTTCTTCCAGGCGTTGGGGTACGAGCTGGAGTTCGAGACTGATCATCAGTCCGGCCAACTGCGCAGCAAGGTGGGGCCGCCGGTGTTCATCGCCGAGATTCCCGAGGATCGTGCTCCGGGTCTGCAGCTGGTGCTGAAGGTCGCTGATGCCGAAGCTGTCGAGCAGCAACTGAGGGACCTCGCCGTCGACGGACCGTTCGAGCGGACGCACTTCGGAACTGCGATGACCACTCTGCGCGATCCCGACGGACGGGTGTGGGGACTCCAGGCGCCGCTGAGCGACCACATCGCGGACCAGGCCTAGGGTCTCGTGTCCGAGAAACCTGATTCCACTGCGGTTCGCACGGCGCTGTGGCGAGGCCTACACGTGCTGGTGGACGACCCGCCGCACATCCTTGATGACCTGCTCGGGTTGGAAGTCGCGGGAGTCGGCGAGACATGGCGGGCACGTCCTGACATGGAACCAGTGCGGACGCGGGCCAACCGCGCCTCGATCATCGCCCGAAGCCGGGCCGCCGAGGACACTCTCAGCACCTCTGGTGCATGCCAGTACGTCCTCCTTGGCGCCGGCCTCGACACTTTCGCTCAGCGACACAAGGGCCCCGTGCGCGTCTTCGAGATCGATGCGCCCGCCACCCAAGCCTGGAAGCGGGACCGGCTCGTTCAGCTCGGGCTGCTTGACCCGGCGCGGCTGCGCCTGGTGCCCGTTGACTTCGAAGCCGGTGAGTCATGGCTCGCCAAAGCCGTCGAGGCCGGGCTGGATCCAACGGAGCCGACCGTCGTCTCGATGCTCGGTGTGACCATGTACCTCACAGCGGAGGCGATCTCGACAACGCTACGTCAGACCGCTTCGCTGGCAGCGGGTTCCATCATGGTGTTCAGCTACTCACGGCCGATCGAGATGGCACCGTCCGAGGTGCGCTCCATCCTAGAAGGCGCGACGAAGGGCGCCGCCGCCTCCGGGCATCCCTGGCTGAGCCTGTTGACACCTGACCAGGCCGCCGATCTTGCCCGCGAAGCTGGGTTCGCGGACGTCAACGTCATGACCTCCACCGACCTGCACGAACGCTACTTCGCCCACCGGCACGATGGCCTCAGCCCTATCGGAGGAGAAGATCTCGTGATCGCCACAGCCGGAAGGGATCGCGTCGGCCCCGAGTAGGAGTCGAGATTTCAGCGGATCTCACGGTACTCATCCAGACGGCCTTCGCGTGCACGACGCCATCCTCTCTTGCGCTGACCTGACCACGTTCTGCGGCCTTGACGAGCTCGGCCTGGAGGCCGTCTGGTCAGCGGCTGAAACCCGACCGCGCTGTCTTGGTCTGCCGGATCGTAGAGCCGGACCAGTGGTGTCACCACTGCGGGGCCGGGGGACGCCCATGTGACACCGTGGTCCGCCCGTTGGCGCACGAGCCGCTCCGCTGCGGCCAACGACACTGGAGGTCGTCGTGCGCCGATACGTACGTCACCGTGATCATCGACCTCGCCCCCGTCCGCGACGGCACCGGACCCGCCAGGCTCCTGGACATGCTCGAGGGCCGCTCCAAGCATGCGTTCAAGTCCTGGCTGGCCGAACGAGAGGACGCCTGGCGCGCCGCGGTCGAGGTCGTGGCGATGGACGGGTTCACCGGCTTCAAGACCGCCACCGTCGAGGAGTTGCCCGACGCCGGGACCGTGACGGACGCCTTCCACGTTGCGCGGTTGGCCGATGACGCCCTCGCTGAGTGCCGCCACCGAGTCCAGCAAGCCATCCACAGTCACCGTGGCCGCAAGGACGACTCGGTGTACTCGGCGCGACGCACCCTGCACACCGGAGCCGACCTGCTCACCGACAAACAGAAGGACCGGTTCGCTGCCCTCTTTGCCGACGGCGCGCACGTCGAAGTCGAAGCGACCTGGGGCATCTACCAGCGGATGATCGCCGCCTACCGCGAACCCGACCGGCGTCGTGGCCGTGGACTCACGGTCAAGCTGATCGAGTCGATCGGCCAGGACGTCCCACGTGCTCTGGTCGAGGTCATCACGCTGGGGCGGCCCCTGAAGAAGCGCGCGGTCGACGTGCTGGCCTGCTTCGACCGGCCCGGCACCAGCAACGGACCCACCGAGGCGATCAACGGACGGCTCGAGCACCTGCGCGGCTCCGCCCTGGGCTTCCGCAACCTAACCAACTACATCGCCAGATCACTGCTCGAAACCGGCGGATTCAGGCCGCGGCTACACCCCCGTCTGTGAAGAGCCGGTTAACGGGATAGGTGGGTGGTTAGTTTGGTTAGTTGGGGGGTGGTGGGGGTCCAGCCTCGGGTTTGTAGGGTCGTGAGGAGGGCTGCTAGGTAGGGCTTGGGGGTGTAGAGGAATTCTTTGGTCAGGGGGATGATTTCCCAGCCTTTTTCGGTGGCTAGCCAGCGGCGGCGGTGGTGGTCTCGGGTGCGGGCCGCTTGGCCGGTGTGGTGTTGTTCGCCGTCGTATTCGATGCCCACTCGGTATTTGGTGTAGCCGAGGTCTACGTAGAGGTTGGCGTTGTGGGGGCCGGGGACGGGGATTTGGGTTTGGGGGCGGGGGAAGCCGGCGTCCATGACGATGAGGCGGGTCCAGCTTTCGGCTGGGGAGGCGGCTCCCGGGTCGCCCAGGCGGAGGAGGGTGAGGAGGCGGGCGGCGTTGGGTTGGCCCTGGAGGGCTTGGGCCATGGATTTGAGTTCGGTCAGGTCTACGTCGCGGCGGAGGAACTGGTCGAGGGCGGCCAGGGCTTCCAGGCGTGGGAGCCAGCGGGTGCAGTCGAGGGCGGTACGAGTGAGGGTGGTGACGCGGACGCCGGACTGGGTGACGATGTGGGTGGGGTCGATGGGGTCGGTGATGACGTCTACGGGCCATTGAGCCTCTTTGGTGCCCGGGGGCAGGACGTCCAGGCCCCAGATCCAGGCGGCGGTTCGGCGGGCGACCACGACGTCTTCGGGGAGGAGGGTGCTGAGCATGGAGGCTCGGGCGGCCAGGGGTGTGTTCTGGCCGGGTGCGATGTAGACGCCGGGGGCGGCCGGGAAGATCAGGCCGTTGTCCGCGCGTTTCCAGGTGACCGCTCTCATCCTTCGAGCGTGGCTTGCGGGCGGGCTCAAGGAAAGCGGCTTCGAAATCTGTGGATAACTTGCTTTGGAGGGTGTTGTGCTGGTGGAGCATCGGGGCGCGCGGCCATTTGTTCCGGAATCGGCTTATGTGGCGCCTTCGGCGGTTCTGTGTGGGGCCGTGCGTTTGGGCGAGCGGGTTCGGGTTTTGCATGGGGCCGTGCTGACGGCGGAGGACGGAGAGGTGCGGGTCGGGGACGATGTGGTTGTTATGGAGAATGCCCTGGTTCGGGGGCGGGGGTCTGGGCCGGCCGTTTTGGGGGATGCTGTATTGGTGGGGCCGCATGCGCATGTCAATGGGGCGGCTATTGGGGACGAAGTGTTCGTCGCTACAGGGGTCTCTGTTTTTCCTGGGGCTGTGGTTGAGAGGCGGGCCGAGCTTCGGATCAACAGTGTGGTGCATGTGAATTCGCGGGTTGTGGGTGGGGCTGTTTTGCCTATCGGGTGGATCGCTGTGGGGGATCCGGCGGAATTCTATTCACCCGATCGGCATGAGGAACTGTGGGAGGTGCAGCGGGGGCTTGATTTTCCTCAGACGGTGTATGGGGTTCCTCGGGGGACGTCCATGCGTGAGCTGATGGCCCGCCAGGTCGCGTTTTACGGGGCGCATATGGACGATCGGGTTATCGAGCCCTAGTCCAGGTCGCCAGGCGTTTGATGAGCTGGGGCGTCGCGGCTACTTCGGCGTGGCCGAAGCCGGGCTCTACCCAGAGTTCGCGCGGGGCTTGGGCGGCCTCGTATAGCTGGTGCGCGTGTTCGAGTGGGAGGAACGGGTCGGCGTCGCCGTGGACCAGGAGGAGCGGGACGGGTGCTATTCGCCCGACGAGCTCGTGAGGGGCCATGGGGACGGGATGCCATCCGTCAGGGGCGATGCGGGTTCCTCTGGCCAGCCGGACGGCCATCCGGCCTACGCGGCGTTCGATGGCCCAGTGGACGCGGCGCATGGGGACCGTGTCGCGGTAGTACCAGCGGGCCGGGGCGCTGACGGAGACGACCGCGTCCACGCCCCCGTGCAGGGCCGCGTGGCGGAGGGCGACGGCGCCGCCCATGGAGAAGCCTGTGACCGCGACGCGTTGGTAGCCGAGCTGGCGGGCCTCCCGTACGGCGGCGTCCACGTCGAGCACCTCGCGGTCGCCCACGGTGGAGCGGCCTCCCGAACGGCCGTGGCCGCGCATGTCCAGGCCGATCACGCCCCCGTAGAGGTTGAGGACGCGGGAGATCCTGCGGAGCATGGGCTGGCGCCAGGAGCAGGTGAAGCCGTGCGCCACGACGAAACACAGGTCGTCCTGGCCGGGGCTGTGTCCCGCGTCTATGCGGACGCCGTCGCTGGTGTAGAGGGTCAGCGGTTCGGGGGCCATCAGCTGAGGAGATCCGTGTCGATGCCCGCGTGGGGGTCGAGGGCGTGGGCGGTGCGCAGGGCGGTCACGAGTGTGGTGGCGCACAGTTCGACGAGGTCGTCCCGGGGGACGTCGCGGTGGCGCAGGTGGTCGATGACGACCTCGTCCAGGTAGCCGACCCAGCCGCGCATGGCCGTGCGCAGGACGGGACGCACGTCCTCGCCCACGCCGAGCGCCGTCAGGAGGCGGCGTGCGCCCTGCCAGCGCAGGTCGTCGATGACGGCGCGGACGTCGGGGTCGGAGCCGTTGCCTCCGCGCATAAGGGAGAGAAAACGGGCGGCGTTGTCCTCCATGTGGGCGATGTGGCGCCCGATGGCCCACCGCAGTTGCTGTGAGGGTGTGTCGCCTTCGGCCGGGGCCTCGTGCAGGGCGCGCATGCGTTCGGCTATGGCGTGGATGGTCGCGAGGTAGAGGCCGCGCTTGTTGGTGAAATGGTGGGCTATCAGGCCGTAGGCCACACCCGCGCGCTTGGCGATCTGGGTGGTGGTGACCTCGTCGTAGGGACGCTCGGCGAACAGCTCCGCCGCCGCCTGGACGAGCAGGGCGCGGCGGTCGGGCCTGGCCTTCGTGCGGGTCACCATGGTGTGAGCCTAAGACGATTGACGTCGTGGAGGGAGGCCATTAGCGTCGATGTTGATTGATTATCAGTCAATATCGAGCGCGCGCATGCGGGTGGACACGGTTGGAGCTTCCCGCCACCGGACGTCTGGTCGCCGCCCTCGCGGCGCGCCGCATCAGGGTCGAACACGCCTGATCCCGCCCGGTCTCGACGGGGCCGGGGTGGATGGGAGACGGTGTGACCATGGATCTCATCGGGACGCGACGAGCCCTGCACGGAGTGGCCGAACTGGTTTTCGCGGGGCCGCAGCACCGGCGGAGCGGGTCGATCCGGCTCGGGGTCGTGCAGGGCGGTTTCGCGACGGTGACCGAGCCTCGGTTGCGCGTGGTGGGGAGCGAGCTCGTCGCCGGGGAACGGGTCATCCCGCTGAACGGCACGTCTTGCCGCGAGCTGGGGGCGGCAGTCGAGGCGGAGGTCGGGCCCCCGGAGGGCCTATACGGGGACGGCAGCGGCGTGGACCCGGACGAGGTCCTGGACGTGGACGCCGAGGCCGCCGAGCACCTCGCGCAATGCTTCGTCCGCGGGGACGAGGCATTGCGGCGGCTGGCACCCGGGAGCGAGCCCGTGTTGTGGCCCGAGCACTTCGACGTGGCGATCGTCCTCGACGAGGTCAACTACGGGGTCTCGCCAGGCGACGCCTACCTGTCCGAGCCCTATGCGTACGTTGGGCCCTACCGGCCTCGTCTGGGCGTGTTCTGGAACGCCCCCTTCGGAGCGGCGCGCCCCTTGCGGCTGCTCCCCGGGACGACGGCGGTGCACGCGTTCTTCGCCGAGGGACGCGACCGCGCGGTCGGCGACCCGGTGCGCGAGCCCTGAGCGGCGGCATGCCAGAATCGATGGATACGGTCATGCAACCCAGGAGGTCACCGTGCGGATCGGTGTGACGTTGAGCGAGCGGAGCGGCCCGAACGCGCTCGGGAAGCTCACCGACGACGTGCGGCGCGTCGCCGACGACGGCCTCGACTCGGTGTGGATGTCGAACATCTTCGGCCTGGACGCGCTGACCGCGCTGGCCGTGGCCGGGTCGCAGGTGCCGGACGTCGAGCTGGGCACGGCCGTGGTCCCGACGTATCCGCGCCACCCGGTGACGATGGCGCAGCAGGCCCGCACGACCGCGCTCGCCCTTGGGCAGAACCGGCTCACGTTGGGCATCGGGCTGTCCCACAAGGTCGTCATAGAGGACATGTTCGGCTACGACTACGGCCGTCCCCTGCGCCACATGGACGAGTACCTGTCGGTGCTCCTCCCCCTGCTGGACGGCAAGCCCGCCTCGTTCGCGGGCGAGACCGTCAAGGCGCAGGTGGGGCTGACCGTTCCCAACGAAGGGCGCGTCCCGGTCGTCCTGGCCGCGCTGGGGCCCAAGATGCTGAAGCTGGCCGGTGAGCGGGCGGACGGTACGGCGCTGTGGATGACGGGGCCCGCGACGGTCCGCGACCACATCGTCCCCGCCATCACGACCGCCGCCAAGGACGCGGGACGTCCCGCTCCCCGGGTGGTCTGCGTGCTGCCTGTGTGCGTCACCAGCGACATCGAAGGCACCAGAGCGCGCGCGGCGGAGGTCTTCAAGGTCTACGGGACGCTCCCGTCCTATCGGGCCATGATGGACCGTGAGGGCGCCGTCGGGCCCGCCGACCTCGCCCTGATCGGCGACGAGGACACCGTCCGCGCGAAGATCGAGGAACTGGACGCCGCGGGCGTCACCGACTTCGTGGCGGGCGAGTTCACCCCCGGGGAGGACGCCGTGCGCACCCGGGTGTTCCTCAAGTCGCTGCGGGCCTGACCGAATCCACCGGCGCGAAAATCCACTGATAACGTTGCAGTTCACGCGCGTCGTGGAGCGAAGTCCGGTGTGAATCCGGCGCTGTCCCGCAACTGTGTGCCCCGTCCGAGGGCTGAGCCAGGTCGCCTCCCGCGCGCCGACGATTCTCGACCTCGTGGAAGGGCGACCCGTCATGACCGGGTCCTGCCTTCCCGTAAGCCATGGAGGCTCTCTTGAGACCCGTACGTGCTCTGGGCGCGGTCATCGCGGTAATGACGCTGGCGGCCGGATGCGGCGGTTCGGACGACGACAAACCCGCGGACGCGGGCAAGGCGGTCACCGTCCAGGCGGCCAACGGCGCCGTCACCGTCCCCGCGACCCCCAAGCGGATCGTGTCGCTGTCCCCGACCCACACCGAGACGCTGTTCGCGATCGGCGCCGGCAAGCAGGTCGTCGCGGCCGACGAGTACTCCAACCACCCGGCGCAGGCGCCCAAGACCAAGCTCTCGGGGTTCAAGCCGAACGCCGAGGCGATCATCGGGTACAAGCCCGACCTGGTCGTGCTCTCCGACGACATGGACGGCATCGTCAAGTCGCTGCAGAAGGTGAAGATCCCGGTGCTGCTCGAGCCTGCCGCCACCAAGCTCGACGACGCCTACGACGAGATCACCGACCTCGGGCTGGCCACCGGGCACGTCGCCGAGGCCAAGAAGCTCACCGACGACATGCGGACCAGGATCCAGCAGACCGTCGCGGCCGCCAAGGGCAAGAAGCTCAGCTACTACCACGAGCTCGATTCCCAGCTGCACACGGTGACGTCCAAGACGTTCATCGGCCAGGTCTACGGCCTGTTCGGGATGGAGAACATCGCCGACAAGGCCGAGAAGGCCGCCGGCGGGTATCCGCAGCTGTCGCGCGAGTACCTGGTCAAGAGCGACCCCGACCTGATCTTCCTGGCCGACACCAAGATCGCGAGCCAGACGGCGGCGACCGTCGCCAAGCGTCCCGGGTGGCAGGGGCTCGGCGCGGTCAAGGGCGGAGGCGTGATCGAGCTGGACGACGACGTCGCGTCCCGGTGGGGCCCGCGCCTGCCCGAGTTCGCCAAGGCCATCGGGGACGCCGCGCAGAAGGCGTCGGCCTGACCCCGTGAAGGACGCGCGACCCGCGCGGCTGCGCCCGCTGCCCCTGGCCGCCGCGCTCGCCCTGCTCGCGGCGACGCTGGTGGCCGGGCTGCTGGTGGGCGCGGCCGACCTCCCCGTTTCGGGCGTCCTGAAGGAACTTCTCGACCGGGTGCCGTTCGTCCACGTCGAGTCAGGTCTCAGCCCCCTCGAACGGAATGTGCTGTTCGAGCTGCGGATGCCGCGCGTGCTCATGGCCGCCATGGTCGGCGGGCTGCTCGCCTTGGCCGGGGCGGGGTACCAGGGCGTTTTCCGTAACCCGCTGGCCGATCCCTATCTGCTCGGCGCCGCCGCCGGAGCCGGGGTGGGGGCGACGCTCGTCATCGTGTTGGTGCCGGGCGAACCGGGCTACGCCGTGCCCCTGGCCGCGTTCGTCGGTGCCATAGCCGGTGTGTTCCTCGCCTACAGCCTGGGGAGCATGGCCGGACGGGGGAACGGCCCCGGCGCGGCAACGCTGGTCCTCGCCGGTGTGGCGGTGTCGAACTTCCTCGCGGCCGTCCAGACCTTCCTGCAACAGGCCAAAGCCGAGGAGCTCCAGCGCATCTTCTCCTGGATCCTCGGCGGTGTCGGCTCGGCCGACTGGGACCAGCTCGCCATGGTCGCCCCGTATGCGATCGGGTCGTCGGTGCTCCTGCTGCTGCACGGGCGCCTGCTGGACGTCCTCAGCGTCGGCGAGGAGGAGGCGTCCTCGCTCGGCCTGTCGGCGGCCCGGGTCCGCCTGATCGTGATCGTCGCGGCGTCGCTCGCCACGGCCAGCGCGGTCGCGGTCAGCGGGCTGATCGGCTTCGTCGGGATCGTCGTCCCGCACGTGGTGCGGCGGCTGGCGGGCGGCTCCTACCGGGTCGTCCTGCCCCTGTCGCTGCTGGGTGGGGCCGCCTTCCTGGAACTGGCCGACCTGTTCGCCCGGACGGTCGTCGCCCCCGGGGAGATGCCGCTCGGCGTGGTGACGGCCTTCGTCGGGGGGCCGTTCTTCGTGGCGGTACTGCGCGCCACCCGAAGGCAGGTGGACACGTGATCGGCATAGCCGTGCGCGAGCTGGACGTGGCGCTGGACGGACGTCCCGTCCTCAAGGGCGTCACCCTGAACGTCCCCGCCGGATCCTGGACGGCGGTCATCGGGCCTAACGGGGCGGGGAAGTCGACTCTTCTGCGCGCGATCCTCGGCCTGCGTCCCGGCGAGGGAGAGGTGACGGTCGCGGGTACTGACCCGCGCGCGCTCAAACCCCGCCAGCGGGCACGCCTGGTCGCCTACGCCCCACAGATTCCCAACCTGCCCCCAGGCATGACGGTCTTCGACTACACGCTGCTGGGCCGCTCCCCCTACATCCCGCATCTGGGACGGGAGAGCGCCCACGACCGGTCGGTGGCGGCGGAGGTACTCGAACGGCTCGACCTGACCGGGCTGGCGTCCCGGCCGCTCGACCATCTGTCGGGCGGCGAACGGCAGCGCGCCGTCATCGCCCGCGCCCTGGCGCAGCAGACCTCGGTGCTGCTGCTGGACGAGCCGACCAGCGCCCTCGACATCGGCCACCAGCAGCAGGTCATGGAGCTCATCGACCAGCTCCGCCTCGCCGACGAACTGACCGTGATGACCACGATCCACGACCTCACCCTGGCCGGCCAGTACGCCGACGCGCTCGTCCTGCTGGCGCGGGGACGCGTGGCCGCAGCGGGAACACCCACCGAGGTCCTGACGGAGTCGGCCCTGGCCGAACACTTCGAGGCCCGGGTGCGCGTGACACCGGGGCCCGGCGACCGTCCCCTGCTTTCCCTGGAACGCCCCCGAAAGCACTAGCACCGGCCGCCGTCCACCCCGGTGCGGGACGACGGCCGGTATACGGGGCCAGTGCTACAGAATGTGAGACCTCACCTCCTCTGATTCGGGTGCGGGGGCGGGGGATGGTCATCCGGCGTGCGGCAAATGGACGCCGTTGAGGTTGTGCACCCCGGTCTTGGGCTCCTCGTCGCTCTCGGGGACGCCGCGACGCGGCTCGTGCGGGGCGTTCCCGTCCGGACGGCGGCCGTCGGCCCGCCGGATCAGCGTGTCGACACGGTGGCGGGCGCGCTCGGCCTCCGCGCGGGCGGCGTCCCGCTCGCCGGTCAGCGCCCGGGTGGCCGAGCGCAGTTCCTCAACCACGCGGACGAGCTCCCAGTCGCGCCGCTCGACCTCGTGCAGCCTGGCCTGGATCTGGTCGCGCTCGGCGAGGGCCTGGCCCCGCCGGGTCTCGGCCTCGCGGGTCGCCGTGCGCAGGTCGTCGGCGGCGCGGCGGGCCGCGGCCGACTCGATCCGCTGCCCCTCCATGATCGTCTCGGACTCCGACAGCCGCGCGTGCAGCGTGACCAGCTCGGCCCGGGCCGACTCCAGAGCGGCCAGCAGCTCGCCCTCACGCTCGTTCACGCGGTCGCGCTCGGTCTCGGCGGCCATCCGCGCGGCTGCGGCCCGCTCGGCCGTCTCCTTGGCCTCACGGCACTCCTCACGGGCGGCGTCGCGCTCGGCGACCGCCCGGTCGGCCTCGGCACGAGCACCGTCCGCGTCCTTTTCGGCGGCCTCCGCGCGCGCTCTGGCCGAGGCCACCTCGCGCCAGGCCGACTCCGCCTGCTGCTGGGAAATGTCGCGCTCCTCCTGGGCGACGGCGATGTGCCCCGCGGCCTCGGCACGTACGTCGGCCACACGCCGCTCCACGCCCGCGACGCTGAGCTCGGCGGCGAGCGCCCCCGCGAGCCGCTCGGCCATGCCCTCCAGCCGCTCGACCATCTCCCACGCGCCCGCGACCTGCCCGGTCAGCCCCGGGGCGTCACGACCGCGCTCGCGGCGCTCCCGAGCCTCCAACGCACAGCCGCCCTCGTCCCCGGCGCAGTAGCGAATCGTCCTCGCCCCCCGAACCGGCTGCGGCACCGGCCTCCCGCAGTTGGCACACGGCCACACCGCAACCGCATCACCGACCGCCCCACCGGACGCGACGTCCCACCCCGACACGCCACCCCGCGCGGCCGCCGCCCCCTGCGCCACCGCAACGTCCCACTCGGGTGCGGCAGCCCGCTCGGACACGATGGCGCCCTCAGGCGCTGGGCCAGGCGCCGACGCAACATCCCGCCCGGGGGCAGCGGACCACTCGGGAGCTGCGCCCAGTGCCGGTGCGACGTCGCGACCAGGGGTGTTGGGGCGGGCGGACGCGTGGGGGCGATCGGGGGCTGCGTTCTGTGCTGGTGTGGTGTCGCGACCGGGGGTGGTGGGGCCGGCCTGCTCGGGCGTGGTGGACCACCCGGGGGCGGGGGTCGGATCCTGGGGCGGGCGTTGGATGGTCGGGGCGCCGTTCACAGGAGCGACTTTCTGGTCCGTCATGTGCGGTTGTACGCACGCGCCCCGGGGGGCGTTCGACGGATCAGCCGCCCTTCTCGCGGAGGTACGCGTCGCGGACGCGTCCCCGGCTCAGCTTGCCCGCGGGAGTTCGTGGCAGGGACGTGCGGAACTCCAGCTCCCGGGGGTGTTTGAGCCGTGCGAGTCTGCTCTCGCAGTGGGCGAGGATCTCGTCGGCGAGGGCGTCCCCGGGGACGGCGTCCGGGACGGGTTCGACGAGCGCGACGACCTTCTGGCCCCATTCGTCGTCCTGGACGCCGATGACCGCCACGTCGGCGACGGCCGGATGCTGGAGCAGCACCGATTCGACCTCGGCGGGATAGATGTTCACCCCGCCCGAGATGATGAGGTCGGTGCGGCGGTCGCTCATGTAGAGCCAGCCGTCCTCGTCCAGGTGGCCGATGTCGCCGGGCGTGTAGTACTCGCCGAGCATCGACCGCGCGGTCTTGCCCGGGTCGCCGTGGTACTCGAACGGCGTGTGCCCGCGCACGTAGATCATGCCCGGCTCACCCGGGGGCAGTTCGGTGCCCGACTCGTCGAAGATCTTGACGTCGTGGCCGGGGACGGCGCGGCCGACCGTCCCCGGGTGCCGGAGCCACTCGCGCGGGCCCGCGACCACCACGGGGCCGCTCTCGGTGGAGCCGTAGTACTCGTGGATGACCGGCCCCCACCAGTCGAGCATCCGCCGCTTGGTGTCCACGGGGACCGGGGCCGCGCTGTGGAACACCTGGCGCAGCGACGACAGATCGTAGCGGTCGCGTGTTTCTTTGGGGAGGGCGAGCATCCGGTGGAACATCGTCGGCACCATGAAGGTGTTGGTCACGCGGTGCCGTTCGATCAGATCCAGGGTCTGTTCGGGGTCGAAGTGCTCGCTCACCACCACCGTGTGGCCGAGGTTGAGCGCCATCAGCGCGTGGACGCACGGTGCCGAGTGATACAGCGGCCCCACGGCAAGATGGACCTCGTCCCCGGGTTCGAGGCCGAGGTTGCCGCCGACGCTCTTCAGCAGCAATGTGAACAGCAATTCGGGGGAGATCTCCACCAGGGGCCTGCGAACTCCCTTGGGTCTGCCCGTCGTCCCGGAGGTGTAGAGCATGAGCGTGCCCATGACGCGCCCGTCCGGCGGTTGGGGTGACTCGCCGGAAAGCAGCGCGTCCAGCCCGACGTAGCCGTCGGCCGCGTCCACGGACACGCGGACGTCCCGCGCCAGCCCCGCCTCGTCTGCCGCCGCCGTCGCCTCCCCCGCGTACGCGTGTTCGGTGACCAGGACCTTCGCCGCGCTGTCGGCCAGGATGTAGGCGATCTCCGGAGCCTTGAGATGGCGGCTCACCGGGACGATGTAGAACCCGGCCTGGGCCCCGGCCAGCAGGACGGTCAGGAACTCGCGCCGGTTCCCCAGCAGGGTCGCCACGGTGTCGCCCACGCCCAGCCCCAGCCGCCGCAGCGCCCGGGTGAGGCGGTTCACCTCGTCATGAACCTGCCCATACGTAACCCGCTCCCCCGCACCGGCGAACGCCACCCGCCCGGGGTCCCCCGAAGCGATCTCGTAGAAAACGGCCCCTTCGACGTCCATACGTCCTCCCCAGAACGGATCTCTCCATCAGACCCGCACCGGCGGACGTAAGTCAACACTTATGCGGCGCTCCGACGAGGGCGGCGCGGGCCATGGAGCGCAGGAGGTCGGCCATGGCCTCGCGGTCGAGGCCGGCGGCGCTGCGCGGGGTGGAGTTCAGCAGGCCGAAGCAGGCGTGGACGGCGGCGCGGACGCGCTCCTCGGGTTCGTCCGGGCGCAGGCGCCGCACGACCCGGACCCACTCCTCGACGTAGGCGCGCTGGATGCGCCGGACGGCGTGCCGCTGCGGCTGCGGGACGTTGTCGAGCTCGCGCTCGTGCACGGTGATCAGTGCCGGGTTGTCCAGGGAGAACGCGATGTGCCAGCGCAGCAGGGCGTCGAGGGCCCCGGCGGGGTCGGCGTCCCCGGCGCGGCGGACGCCCTCGGCCAGCAGCCGCTCGCTGATGTCGAGCAGCATCTCGGCCAGGACGGCCTCCTTGCCGCGAAAATGCCGGTACAGCGCGGGCCCCGTAAGGCCGACGGCGCGCCCGAGGTCGCCGATGGACACCCCGTGGAAGCCGCGTCGCGCGAACAGCTCGGCGGCGGCGGCCAGGATCTCCGCCCTGCGGGGGGACACGCCCAGCGCCTCGGTCATGATGGATAGTGTAGACGAGGGATGTTAACGAGCATTAACATCGTCGTTGTTAACGACCATTAACAAGGGAAGGCCCATGACCGGACCTGAGCTGGGGACGCGCGCGGACCCCGCGAGCGAGGCGTTCAAGGACGGCGCGGCCCACAACGCCGGGCTGGCCGCCGAGCTGCGCGACCGGGTCGACCGGGCCGGGCGCGGCGGGCCCGAGCGCTCCCGCGAGCGGCACGTCGCCCGCGGCAAGCTGCTCCCCCGCGACCGGGTCGACACGCTGCTCGACCCCGGCTCGCCGTTCCTGGAGCTCTCGCCGCTGGCCGCGACCGGCATGTACGACGACGAGGCCCCCGGCGCCGGGATCATCACGGGCATCGGCCGCGTCTCCGGACGCGAGTGCGTCGTCGTGGCCAACGACGCCACGGTCAAGGGCGGCACCTACTACCCGATCACGGTCAAGAAGCACCTGCGGGCGCAGGAGGTGGCGCTCCACAACCGGCTCCCCTGCGTGTACCTGGTCGACTCCGGCGGCGCCTTCCTGCCCCGGCAGGACGATGTGTTCCCCGATCGCGAGCACTTCGGGCGCATCTTCTACAACCAGGCCACGCTCTCGGCGCGCGGCATCCCGCAGATCGCGGCGGTGCTCGGCTCGTGCACGGCGGGCGGCGCGTACGTCCCGGCGATGAGCGACGAGGCGGTGATCGTCCGCAACCAGGGGACGATCTTCCTCGGCGGCCCGCCGCTGGTGAAGGCCGCCACCGGCGAGGTCGTCACCGCCGAGGAGCTCGGCGGGGGCGAGCTGCACTCGCGCGTGTCCGGCGTCACCGACCACCTGGCCGAGGACGACGCCGACGCGCTGCGCATCGTCCGCGACATCGTCGCCACGCTCGGCCCGCGCGAGCCGCGCCCCTGGGACCTGGAGCCCTCACGCGAGCCCGCCGTCGACCCGTCCGAGCTGTACGGGGTCGTCCCGCCCGACTCGCGCACCCCGTATGACGTGCGCGAGGTCATCGCCCGGATCGTGGACGGCAGCCGCTTCAGCGAGTTCAAGTCCGAGTACGGCACCACGCTGGTCACCGGCTTCGCCCGCATCCACGGCCACCCGGTGGGGATCATCGCCAACAACGGCATCCTGTTCAGCGAGTCGGCGCTGAAGGGCGCGCACTTCATCGAGCTGTGCGACAAGCGCAGCATCCCGCTGGTGTTCCTGCAGAACATCACCGGCTTCATGGTCGGGCGCGAGTACGAGGCGGGCGGCATCGCCAAGAACGGCGCCAAGATGGTCACCGCCGTCTCGTGCGCCCGGGTGCCCAAGTTCACGGTCGTCATCGGCGGCTCTTTCGGGGCCGGCAACTACGCCATGTGCGGACGGGCCTACTCGCCCCGCTTCCTGTGGATGTGGCCGAACGCCCGCATCTCGGTCATGGGCGGCGAGCAGGCCGCCAGCGTCCTGTCCACCGTCCGGCGCGACCAGCTCGGCGACGCGTGGTCGGCCGAGGACGAGGAGGCGTTCAAGGCGCCGATCCGCGAGCAGTACGAGCACCAGGGCAACCCCTACTACTCCACGGCGCGGCTCTGGGACGACGGCGTGATCGACCCGCTCGACACCCGCCGCGTGCTGGGCCTGGGCCTGTCGGTGGCCGCCAACGCACCGCTGGAGCCGGTCGGCTACGGCGTCTTCCGGATGTGAGGGAACGATGATGTTCGACAGCGTCCTGGTCGCCAACCGCGGCGAGATCGCGGTGCGGGTCTTCGCGACCCTGCGGCGGCTCGGCGTCCGGTCGGTGGCCGTCCACACCGCCGCCGACGACGCCTCCCCGCACGCGCGCGCGGCGGACGAGGCCGTCCGCGTCCCGTCCTACCTCGACATCGACGCGGTGATCGAGGCCGCCCACGTGACGGGCGCGCAGGCCGTCCACCCCGGGTACGGGTTCCTGGCGGAGAACACCGCGTTCGCGCGCGCTTGCGCCGACGCGGGGCTGGTCTTCGTGGGGCCGCCCGCGTCCGCGATCGAGGCGATGGGCGACAAGATCCGCGCCAAGCAGACCGTGGCGGCGGCCGGGGTGCCGGTCGTCCCCGGGCGCAACGAACCCGGCCTCACCGACGACGAGCTGGCGGCCGCCGCGCTGGAGGTCGGCCTCCCCGTCCTGATCAAGCCCTCGGCGGGCGGCGGCGGCAAGGGGATGCGGCTGGTCCGCGAGGCGTCGGAGCTGCCGGACGCGATCGCCTCGGCCCGCCGCGAGGCCCGCTCGTCGTTCGGCGACGACACGCTGCTGGCCGAGCGGTTCGTGGAGAACCCCCGGCACATCGAGATCCAGGTCTTCGCCGACGGGCACGGCAACGCCGTGCACCTGGGCGAGCGCGAGTGCAGCCTCCAGCGCCGCCACCAGAAGATCATCGAGGAGGCGCCGTCGCCGCTGCTGGACGCCGCCGCGCGCGAGCGCATGGGCGCCGCGGCCGTCGCCGCCGCCAAGGCCGTCGGCTACTCGGGTGCCGGTACCGTCGAGTACATCGTGTCGGCCGACCGTCCCGGCGAGTTCTTCTTCATGGAGATGAACACCCGCCTCCAGGTCGAGCACCCCGTCACCGAGCTGGTCACCGGCCTCGACCTGGTCGAACTCCAGCTGCGCGTGGCGGCGGGCGAGCCGCTCCCGTTCGGCCAGGACGACGTCGCGCTCACCGGCCACTCGGTCGAGGCGCGCGTCTACGCCGAGGACCCGGCACGCGGCTTCCTGCCGACCGGCGGCTCGGTGCTGGCGCTGTCGGAGCCGTCCGGGGAGCACGTCCGCGTCGACTCCGGCCTCGCCGAGGGGACGGAGATCGGCGGCTCCTACGACCCCATGCTCGCCAAGGTCATCGTGTGGGGCGCCACCCGCGCCGAGGCCCTCGCGCGGCTCGACCGGGCCCTCGCCGACTACACGCTGCTCGGCGTCCCCACCAACGTGGCGTTCCTGCGCGCGCTTCTCGCCCACCCCGAGGTGGCCGAGGGCCGTCTCGACACGGGCCTGGTCGAGCGGCATCTGGACGCGCTCACCCCGGCGGCACCCGTCCCCGGGGAGGCCCTGGCCGCCGCCGCGCTGGAACGCATGGACGCCCTGGAGACCGGCGACCCCGACCCCTGGGCCATCCCGGACGGCTGGCGTCCCGGCGCCCCCGCCTGGACGCCCTGGATCATCACCCCGTCGGGCGGCGAGCCCGTCGAGGTCCGCGTCCAGGGACGCGCGCCGTCCGCCCGGGTGGCCGTCGCGGACGCCGACCCGGTGGACGCCTCGCTTCGCCGCGACGGGTCCACCCTCCGGCTGACCTACGCCGGGCGGACGCTCTCGTTCGCCGCCGCGCGCGACGGCGACACGCTGTGGCTCGGACGCGAGGGCCGCACCTGGGCCCTGACCGAGCACGTGCGCGCCGAGAGCGGCGGCGGCGCGGCCGTGGCCGGGGACGGCGTGCTGCGCAGCCCGATGCCCGGCACCGTCCTGGCGGTCAAGGTCGCCGAGG
This sequence comes from Spirillospora sp. CA-294931, assembly GCF_050946795.1. Lineage (GTDB taxonomy): Bacteria > Actinomycetota > Actinomycetes > Streptosporangiales > Streptosporangiaceae > Spirillospora. The sequence goes on along the minus strand of NZ_CP192006.1, from coordinate 3,672,094 downwards.
GCGACACCGTCACCGAGGGCCAGCCGCTGGTGGTCGTCGAGGCCATGAAGATGGAGCACACCGTCACCGCCCCGATCGCCGGGGTCGTGGCACAGCTCCCGGCCCGCGCGGGCGCCCAGGTGGCGCTCGACGCGGTGCTCGCCGTGATCGAGGAGGGGTGAGGATGCGGGTTCGGCTTCCCGGGCTTCCGGAACGGGTGACGATCTACGAGGTCGGCCCCCGGGACGGGCTCCAGAACGAAGACACGATCGTCCCCGCCGCGGTCAAGGCCGAGTTCGTCACCCGCCTGGCCGCCGCCGGGCTGCGGACGATCGAGACCACCAGCTTCGTCCACCCCAAGTGGATCCCGCAGCTCGCCGACGCCGAGGAGCTCCTGGACGTCCTGCCGCGCTCGCCCGAGCTGCGCTACCCCGTCCTGGTGCCCAACGAGCGCGGCCTCGACCGCGCACTGGCCAACGGCGCCACCGAGATCGCCATCTTCGGCAGCGCCACCGAGACCTTCGCCCGGCGCAACCTCAACCGCACCGTCGACGAGTCCCTGGCCATGTTCGCGCCGGTCGTCGAGAGGGCCCGCTCCCAGGGGCTCTGGGTGCGCGCCTACGTCTCGATGGTCTGCGGCGACCCGTGGGAGGGCGACGTCCCGATCGAGCAGGTCGTCTCGGTCGCCACCCGCATGATGGAGATGGGCTGCTCGCAGCTCAGCCTCGGCGACACCATCGGCGTCGGCACCCCCGGCCAGGTCACCGCGCTGATCGACGCGCTGGTCAAGGCGGGCGTGGGCACCGAGCTCCTCGCCGTCCACTTCCACGACACCTACGGACAGGCCCTGTCCAACACCCTGGCCGCCCTCCAGGCGGGCGTCACCACCGTCGACGCGTCCGCGGGCGGCATCGGCGGCTGCCCCTACGCCGAGAGCGCCACCGGCAACCTCGCCACCGAAGACCTCGTCTGGATGCTCGACGGCCTCGGCGTCGAGACCGGCGTCGACCTCACCCCACTCATCGAGACCAGCCGCTGGATGGCCGCCCACCTGGGACGCCCGAGCCCCTCCCGCGTCGTCCAGGCCCTGTCCCCGGAAACGGAGCAACAATGATCGACTTCACGCTCACCGACGAGCAGGAGGAACTGCGGAGCACCGTCGAGCGCTTCGCCCGCGAGACCGTGGCCCCCGTCATCGGCGACCTCTACGAGCGGGGCGAGTTCCCCTACGAGATCGTCTCCGGCATGGGCAAGATGGGCCTGTTCGGCCTGCCCTTCCCCGAAGAGCACGGCGGTATGGGGGGCGACTACTTCGCGCTCTGCCTGGCCCTGGAGGAGCTCGCCCGCGTCGACTCGTCCGTGGCCATCACCCTGGAGGCGGGCGTCTCCCTCGGCGCCATGCCGATCTTCCGGTTCGGCTCCGAGGAGCAGAAGGCCGAGTGGCTGCCCCGGCTCGCCTCGGGCGAGCGGCTGGCGGCGTTCGGCCTCACCGAGCCGGGCGGCGGCTCCGACGTCCCCGGGGGCATGCGCACCACCGCCCGCCTGGACGGCGACCACTGGGTGATCAACGGCTCGAAGTCGTTCATCACCAACTCCGGCACCGACATCACCGCGTTCACCACCGTCACCGCCCTCACCGGCGAGCGCGAGATCTCCACGATCATCGTCCCGAACGGCACCCCGGGCTTCACCGTCGGCAAGAAGTACTCCAAGGTCGGCTGGTCGGCCTCCGACACCCGCGAGCTGTCCTTCGACGACGTCCGCGTCCCGGCGGCCAACCTCGTCGGCGAGCGCGGCCGCGGCTACGCCCAGTTCCTGCGCATCCTGGACGAGGGGCGCATCGCCATCGCCGCCCTGTCCGTCGGGCTCGCCCAGGGCTGCGTGGACGAGTGCCTCCGCTATGTCCGCGAGCGCGAGGCGTTCGGCAAGGAGATCGGCCGCTACCAGGCCATCCAGTTCAAGGTCGCCGACATGGAGATCCGCGCCCACACCGCCCGCCTGGCCTACTACGACGCCGCCGCCCGGATGCTCAAGGGCGAGCCCTTCAAGAAGCAGGCGTCCATCGCCAAGCTGGTCGCGTCCAACGCGGCCATGGACAACGCCCGCGAGGCCACCCAGATCTTCGGCGGCTACGGCTTCATGAACGAGTACGCCGTCGGCCGCTTCTACCGCGACGCCAAGATCCTCGAAGTCGGCGAGGGAACGTCCGAGGTCCAGCGCATGCTCATCGCCCGCGCCCTGGGCCTCCCCGCCTCGTAGCCCCCCGATCGCGCCTTCTCACGCCGTCCAGGACGAGAACCGTCCTGGACGGCGTCGGCGCGCGCGCTCGATGTGACCCTCGCCACCCGGCCGGGCCGATGAGTTCCGGGCGATCCCCTGGTCTGCCCCTGCGTCAGAGACGTTCGCCACATCCGCTTGACCTCGAGTGCCATTGAGGTCCGAGCGTGGAGGGACGTCGAACCGAAAATGTCAGAGGCCCCAGGAATACTCCGGGACCCACCCGAGTTTAATCGTTCGCGAAAGTGTCAGTCTCTGCAGTATTTTGCTGCGGCAGAGCATCCCACCCCGCTGAACACTCCTGATTCGCCCATGCCCGGGCCTGACGATTGGATGACTTACAGTGACCGCTCCCGCGTCTCCAAAGACCGCGGCAGGCCACCCGGAGTCGGCCGACTCCGGCGGAGGCCTTGATCGCGGCGTATGGGCGGCGGCCATGGTCGTCGTGCTCGGCGCCATCATGTCCATCCTGGACGTGACGGTCGTCAACGTCGCGATCAACGATCTGTCCAGGGAGTTCAAGACTCCGCTGGCGACGATCCAGTGGGTGGCCACCGGCTACACCCTTGCCCTGGCCACCGTGATCCCGATCACCGGATGGGCCTCGGCCCGATTCGGCACCAAGCGCCTCTACATGATCTCGATCGGCCTGTTCGTGGCCGGCTCGATGCTGGCCGGGCTCGCCTGGTCGGCCGAGTCGCTGATCGCCTTCCGCGTCCTCCAGGGGCTCGGCGGCGGCATGATCATGCCCGCGGGCATGACGATCCTGACGCATGCCGCGGGCCCGCAGCGGGTCGGCCAGGTCATGAGCGTCGTCGGCGTGCCGATGCTGCTCGGCCCCATCCTCGGGCCGATCCTCGGCGGCTACCTGGTCGACGACGTGTCCTGGCGCTGGATCTTCTTCATCAACCTGCCGATCGGCATCGTCGCGCTGTTCCTGGCCGCCAAGATCCTCAAGCGCGACACCCCGCAGCCGGCCGAACGGCTCGACATCCTCGGGCTGCTCCTGCTGTCGCCCGGTCTCGCGTCCCTGATCTACGGCCTGGCCAAGGGCGCCGAGCTGCGCGACTTCACCGAGCTCGAGGCGCTGATCCCGACGCTCGCCGGTCTCGCGCTGACGCTGGCGTTCGTGTTCCGCGCGCTGACCGCCAAGAACCCGCTGATCGACCTGCGGCTGCTCAAGCGCAAGTCCGTCGCCGCGGCCTCGGGCACGATGATGCTGTTCATGGCGGCCTTCATGGGCGCCATGCTCCTCATGCCGCTCTACTACCAGACGGTGCGCGGCGAGAGCGCGCTCTCGGCCGGCCTCCTGCTGGCCCCGCAGGGCCTCGGCGCGATGCTGACCATGCCGGTCGGCGGCAAGATCACCGACAAGATGGGCCCGGGACGCGTCGTCCTGACCGGAATGGTGGTCGTCGTCCTGTCCACGGGCGCCTACGCCGGCCTCCTGGAGGCCGACACGTCCTACTGGACCCTCGGCCTGGCGCTGTTCGTCATGGGCATGGGCATGGGTATGACGATGATGCCGACCATGGCGGCGGCCATCCAGACCCTGGCCCACGACGAGGTGCCCCGCGCGAGCACCATGCTGAACATCATCCAGCAGGTCTCCGCGTCCATCGGTACCGCGATGATCGCGGTCCTGCTGGCCAACCAGCTCACGTCCAAGCTGGGCGAGAGCGGCGGCGCGGCCCCCGAGGGCGGCAAGATCCCGGACGCCGTCCGGATCAAGATCGCCGGCCCCATGGCCGAGGCCTACCAGAACACCTTCCTGTGGGCGACCGCCCTCCTCCTCCTGGCGTTCATCCCGGCCTTCCTCCTCCCCCGCCGCAAGCCCGCCACCCCGGCGGCCGACACCCCCATGCCCATGCACTAGCCCCAACACGCACGACCAGAACGCCCCGGCCGGACCCACCGACCGGGGCGTTTCGCATCCCCAGAAGCAGCCCACCCACCCCTCACCCACGACCCGGCCCAAGCCAAAGCCAACGCAAGCCCGCTCCGCCCAAATGAGCACCAGCGTTCGCTCTGGCGGTGAGAAGGAGACCAGTGGGGTTGTGGGGGTGGGTGGGGCCAGTGGGGTGGGGAGCTTGGGGGCTCAGGGAGGGTTGAGCGAACTCACAGGGCTTTGAAAGGGGGCGGGGTGGGGTTTGGGGACTTGGGGCGGGGGTGGGGCTTCCTGGAGCTTCTCAGGGGCTTGTGGGGGGACTTGGCGGGCGGGCCGACTTGGTTCTTGACAAGGAGGCGGCCTTGACTGGGGCGGTTCGGGGTGGTGACACCTTGGCCGCCTGGGGTTTTCACAAGTGTCACTGAACGGGCTGCCAGCAGTTGGGAGAGCAGTTGGTGACACCTTGGGGACGGTGTCCGCCCGGGGTCGGCGGGGCGCTGACCTGGGTCGGCGCGGGTGTGGCCTCGGCTGGGCTTCGTTGGGGGTCGCGTGCACGTGCGGGGGGTTCGCGGAGGGTGATGGCTCTGCTGGTCAGAGGCCCGGTCTGAGCCCGCCTTGGGGGACGGGCTCAGCGGGGTCTTACCGGGCTTTCAGACGAGCATGTGGTCGAAGTCGCCGTCCTTGGCGCCTCCGACGAAGGCCTCGACCTCCTCCCGCGTGTAGACGAGGATCGGGCCGTCCGGATACCGGGAGTTACGAACCGCGATCTCTCCGGAGGGGAGTTCGGCCATCTCGACGCAGTTCCCGCTCGGATTGCTACGGCGGCTCTTCTGCCAGACAAGGTCGTGTCGCCAGACGTCCGACAGCTCCGTGCCGTCCATCTTTGCCCCCTTTAAGGCGTTCCGCCTCCCTACTGGGAGGTCGCGATCTCGCCCCACCCCAACACCATGGTACGAGATGCACGTGCATCCGTTCTTGCAGACGGTCTTGCATCTGCACGACTTGGGGAGCAAGATAGCGAACGCTCGCCCCTGACCTATTCGAGCGCCGATGGGGTTTGACAATGATCGTTGACCAGGCAGACGACGTAGCGGCTCGCGCCGCCGCCCGCGCACGGCGGGAGCAGCGTCACGCGGTCGTCGTGGACCACCCGACATGGGTGGACGCGCGGCCCGCGGCCGTGGCGGACACCGCGCCGGCCGCGGTGTCCGTCGTGCCCACGCCGACGCCGGGACTCGCCGGGCTCTGGCCGACGCCGCCCTCGGGAACACCGAGGACGGCGCGGCGCGTGCTGCCCGCCGAGCCGACCGCGCCGAAGACCGCGCGTGACTTCGCCCACGCCACTCTCAAGGAGTGGGAGCTGGGCGGACCCGCCGATGATGTGGCGGTCACCATCTCCGAGCTGGTGACCAACGCTTTGCGGCACGGCCTGCGGGACATGCCGCAGCCCATGCCGGCACACCCGATCCAACTCGTCCTACTGGGGCACCCGCGACGGCTCGTGGTCGTCGTGACCGACCCCGGCGGTTCTCCGCCGGAGCCGGTCGCGCAAGAGCCTTCGCGGTTCGGCGAGGGGGGTCGGGGGCTGCTGGTCGTGAGCGCTGTGAGCGACTCGTGGGGCTGGGCCCCGCTGGGAACCGGGGGCAAGGCCGTCTGGGCGGCCTTCGACCTGCGGCTCAGGCGGGCTGTTCCAGCGAGCTGAGGAAGTCGAGCGCCCAGCGGTCGACATCGTGCTCCAGGACCCGCCTGCGCATGGCGCGCATCCGGCGGGCCTGGTCCGCGGGGCTGGCGTTGAGGGCGGCGCGCAGGGTGTCCTTGAGCCCGTCGATGTCGTACGGGTTGACCTGGAACGCCCGCTTCAGTTCGGCGGCGGCACCGGCGAACTCGCTGAGGACCAGGGCGCCGCGCAGGTCGTCGCGGCAGGCCACGTACTCCTTGGCGACCAGGTTCATGCCGTCGCGCAACGGGGTCACGACCATCACGTCCGCGGCCAGGTACAGGGCCGCGAGTTCGTCGCGGGCGTAGGAGTTGTGCATGTAGTGCACCACGGGGAACCCGATCTCACCGTGCTCGCCGTTGATGCGTCCGACCTGCTGCTCGATCTGCTCGCGCAGGAGCTGGTACTGCTCGACGCGCTCGCGGCTGGGCGTGGCGATCTGCACGAACGCCGCCTGCCCGGGCTTGAGGTACCCGTCGGTGAACAGTTCCCCGAATGCCTCCAGGCGCTGCGTGATGCCCTTGGTGTAGTCGAGCCGGTCGACGCCGAGCAGGATCGTGGCGTCGCCGAGGTCGGTCCGCAGTTCCTCGGCGCGGGCGCGCACCTCGGGACGGGCGACCAGTTCCTGGAGCTCGCCGACGTCGACCGAGATCGGGAAGGCCCGCGCCCTGATGACGCGGTCGTCCCAGTGGACGTCCTGCTTCACGTAACGGGCGTCCAGCAGACGGCGGCACAGCCGTACGAAGTTCTGCGCCGCGCCCGGCAGCTGGAATCCGACCAGGTCGGCGCCCAGGAGCCCTTCGAGGATCTGCCGCCGCCACGGGAGCTGCCAGAACAGTTCCAGCGGGGGGAACGGGATGTGCAGGAAGAAACCGATGCGCACGTCCGGGCGCATCTTGCGCAGCAGCGCCGGGACGAGCTGCAGCTGGTAGTCCTGGATCCAGACGATGGCGCCCTCGCCCGCGACCTTGGCGGTGGCCTCGGCGAACCTCTCGTTGACGCGGACGTAGGCGTCCCACATCGCGCGGTCGTATACGGGAGGCGCGACGACATCGTGGTAGAGCGGCCACAGGGTGGCGTTGGAGAACCCTTCGTAGTACAGCTCGACGTCCTCGGAGGACTGGGTCACCGGCACCAGGTGCATGCCGTCCTCTTCGAAGGGTTCGAGCGCCTCGTCGGCGGCGCCGGCCCATCCGACCCACGTGCCCTCACGCCGCCGCATGACCGGTGCGATCGCGCTGACGAGGCCGCCGGGACTGCGCCGCCAGGCCGCCTTCCCCGCCTCGTCGATGACCCGATCGACAGGCAGCCGGTTGGCCACCACGACGAACTCACTTCCGGTTGTCACGAGAGACCTGCCCTTCCAGGAACCTAGATGATCACCATGCCCAGAAACGGTCATCGGGAACATCTTGGCACCGTGGTGTTAACCGGCGGTATCCGGTGACGGAAGGGATGCTCGGGGACGGTGACAGCGATGGTGACACCGCAGGTCAATCGCGGCGCTCCCGCAGCAGGTCGTAGTGCCGGACGCGTTCGGCGCCGCGGTTGACGTACTGGTGCGCGGGCTCGCCGATGCCGATGGCCGCGGCGGCCACGAAGGCGCGGACGGTGCGCAGCCCGCGCTCCTTGGCCTCGTGGGGGTGGGGCGCGACGCCCCAGGCCTCCACGCCCGTCGGCTCGTGGCCGACCAGGAGGCTGGTCGGCGCCCCGGGCCTGCGGGTGCAGACGAGGTGGAAGGTCAGGTCGGCGGCGTCCAGCGCGACGTCCTCGCCGTGGACGTCGGGGAGCACGGTCACGCGGACGGCGGCGGTCATCAGCCGGTCCTCCCCCGCGGCGCGCAGGCGGGCGGTGTGCAGGCCGTTCTCCGCCTTGAGCCGGGACCAGGCGCCGGGGCCGTCCTCCCCCGCCGTGACGGCCATCGTCACCATCCACTGCGGACCGTCGGCGGAGTGGCCGTCGATGGCCTCGCACGTCCAGCCGCGCCGTTCGCAGTAGCGGCGGTATTTGCGCGTGAGGGCGGTGACGAAGGTGGTCGCCTCGTCGTCGGCCTGGGCGTGGACGCGGAGGATCACGTCATACGGGTCGTAGGGGTCGCGCCACGCGAGGCCCCCGGACAGCTCGGCCTCGATGTCGGAGGTCTCGGCCGCGAGCCGCTCGGCCTCGGCCGCCCATGTGGGGTCGGCCGAGGCCAGCTCGCGGGCGTCGGCGAGGTCCTCGCGCAGCGTTTTCAGCCGGACGGCGTGCTCGCGCAGCGGTTCGAGGGCCGCCAGGCACCGCCGGAGCCGCCGGGCCAGGGCGAAATCGCGCAGGACGGACGGATCCGCGAGCCTGGCCTGGAGCCCCGCGTACTCGGCGAGCACGCTGTCATGCATGCCGCCATGAAAGCACGGCGGCCGGGTCAGGCGGCGACGGTGCTCCGTTCGGGCGTTTCCCGCCGTCCCCAGACCAGGGCGTCGACGGAGAAGCGGCCCCCGCCGATCAGCGCGAGCAGCAGCGCGGTGGCGCCGAGGGCCAGGACGTACTCGTAGCCGCCCTTGTCGAGCCAGAGGCCGTTGTCGGAGTGGGCGAACCAGAACGCGCCGGCCATGTTGAAGGCCAGCAGGGCGCCGGCGACCGGGACCAGGACGCCGAGGATGAGCGCGATGCCGCCGACGAGCTCGACCCAGGTGGCGAAGTACGCCGAGAGGGACGCCAGCGGGATGTCCATGGCCTCGAAGTTCTTGGTGACGGCGGCGTGGCCGACGTCGTCGAACTTCTGCCAGCCGTGCGCGATGAAGATGGCGCCGAGGGCCAGACGGCCGATCAGCAGTCCGGCATCACCGAGAGCCGGGATGCGTTGGGCGGGATTCATGCGAGGTCTCCAGTGGTGGTGGGGGCTGGATGTTCAAATCTGAACGATATAGGACGCTACGCGGAGTTAGTTAAAATTGAAATAAACTAGACTTCGGGTCATGACCGAAACCGGGCCTCTGACCCCTCGCGAACTGCGCGCCTGGCAGGCGTTCCTGGAGGCCTCGCATCTGCTGGAGGAGCAGATCCAGCGGCAGCTCAAATCCGACGGCGATCTCTCGCACGCCGAGTTCGAGGTGCTGGTGACGCTGCACCTGGCCGAGGGACACAGGCTGCGCATGTCCGACCTGGCCCGCGGTGCGGCCGTCTCCAAGAGCCGCCTCACCTACCAGGTCAAACAGCTGGAGCGCGCCGGCCTGGTCCGCCGGACGGCCTGCGACAGCGACCGGCGCGCGGTCTGGGCGGAGCTCACCGACGCGGGCGCCGCCGCCGTGGACAGGGTCCGCCCCGGGCACCGCCGCCTCGTCCGCGAGAACCTGATCAACGTCCTGTCCCCCGCCGACCTCGACCAGCTCGGCGACATCCTGGCGCGGGTGGCGGCCCGCCTCCGCGAAAGGTAGGCCGCATGCGCGACTTCGGCGGAACCGTCGAGCGCACCCCCGCCCGCGTCCTGCGCCCCCGATCGGCCGCCGAGGTGGCCGACGCCGTCCGCACCGCGCCCACCATTCCCGTCCCCCGGGGCACCGGCCACTCGACCCAGGGCCAGTCGCTCACCACCGGCGCCAGCCTCGACCTGCGCGCCGTCCGCGAGATATCCGTCGAAGCGACCGGGGTGGCCTCCGTCGGGGCGGGGGCGACGTGGCGGGACGTCCTGGAGGCCACGCTTTCGCGAGGGTGGATGCCTCCCGTGCTGACCGACCTGCTCGACATCTCGGTCGGGGGGTCGATCTCGGCGGGCGGCATCGGCGGGACGTCGCACGTGCACGGGACGCAGGCCGACAACGTGCTCGAACTCGACGTGGTGACCGGAGACGGCGCGATCGTGACGTGCTCGCCCGAGCGCCGCCGGGAACTGTTCGACGCCGTTCGGGCGGGTCAGGGACGGCACGGGGTGATCGTCCGGGCGGCGCTGCGGCTCGTCCCGGCACCGCGCCGGGTGCTGGCCTGCAAGCTCGCATTCGGGGACGCCGAGGGGCTGCTCGCGGCCCAGCGCGAGATCCGCGCCGACCACGTCTCCGGCCAAGCCAAGCCTCTCGCGGACGGCGGATGGCGGTTCGAGGCGAAGGCCGTCCTGTACGACGGCGAGCGTCCGGTCCCCGGGAGCACGGACGTCGAGGAGCTGCCCTTCCTGGAGTTCGCCGACCGGATGCGTCCCGACGTGGACGAGCTGATCAGACTCGGCGAGTGGGAGCGCCCGCACCCGTGGGAGATGGTCCTGCTGCCCGGTGACCGGGCCGCGAAGCTGATCGGCGGAACGCTGGCCGCGATGGGCCCCGAGGACATCGGCCTCAGCGGCCTCGTCATGATCAAGGCCCTGCGCGTCGGGCACGTCCCGCGCCTGCGGGCCCCGGCGGAGCCCGTCCTGTTCAGCCTGCTGCGCACCGCGTCCCCCGGGTGCCGGACAGCGGGCGAGATGCGGGACGCCAACGCGGCGCTCCTGGCGGAGGCCCACGCCCAAGGCGGGGTCCGCTATCCGCCCGAGCATTGACCAAATCTCTTTTTACATACAAACTAGTTTTTGCAATGAGAGACGTCCTGTATCTGGAGGAGCTCGAGCAGGCCGAGGCCCTGCTCAAGCCGCCGCGCATCGAGGTGCTGCGGCAGCTCGCCGAGCCCGCGTCGTGCACCGAGGTCGCCCAGCGGCTGGGCCAGACCCAGCAGCGGGTCTACTACCACGTCAAACGCCTGGTCGACGCGGGCCTGGCCACCCAGGTCGCCGAGCGCCGCGTGCGCGGGATCAACGAGGGCGTCTACCAGGCGAGCGCCCGCTCGTACTGGCTGTCGCCCCGCCTGGTCGGCCGGATCGGCGGCCTGCGCCGGGCGCGCGACGAGCTGAGCCTCGGCCGCCTCCTCGACCTCATGGAGGAGGTCCAGGAGGAGGTCGCCGCGCTCGACCCGGGCGCGCCCGAACTGCCGTCCGTCGCCGTCTCGGGCGAGATCCGCGTCCGGCCCGAGCAGCGCCAGGCGTTCCTGGACGACCTGCGCGACACGCTGCAGGACCTCTTCACCCGATACGGGGGCGCCGAAGGCGACGCGTTCAAGCTGGCCCTGGCCTGCTACCCGCGGCCCGCGCCGTCCCCCGGCAAGGAGGAAGCACCGCCATGACCGAACCGATGAGGCTCCGGATGCGCGCCGGAGCACCGCTCAAGGCCGTCCACCACGCCCTGACCGACCCCGGGTCGCTGCGCGCCTGGCTCGCCGAGCACGCCGAGGTCGACCCACCGCATCGGTACGCGTTCTGGGGGCCGTCCATCCCGGAGGGCGACCGGGCGCGCCAGACCCTGCTGCGTCTCGACGACACGACGCTGCGCTTCGGCTGGACGCTCGACGGCGAGGAGACCACGGTCGAGCTCGCGCTGGAGGAGGAGACCCCCGAAACGACGATCGTCACGCTCGCCCAGAGCGGCCTCCCGTCCTGGGACGAGATGTTCGACGCCAAGGGCAGCCGGGCCCTGGTCGCGACCTTCTGGGCGCTGGCCCTGGCCAACCTCGCCGACCATCTGGAGGGACGCCCGACGACGCCGCGCTGCGACTTCACCTCGCCCGTCATGCGCGAGGAGGTCATGATCGACGCCTCGCCCCGCGCGGTCTACGACTCGATCATGGACCCGGCCGCCTTCGCGCGCTGGTTCGGCGTGAGCGTCGAGATCGATCCGCGGATCGGCGGCGACTTCGCCATGGGAGGCGCCGACCACCCCGAGCCGCCCCTGAAGATCGTCGACCTCGTCCCCGGGAGCCGGGTCTCCCTCCGGTGGGACGACGGCACCGTGGCGAGCTGGGAGCTGGAGGGCTCCGAGGGCAGGACCCGTCTGACGTTCACGCAGAGCGGCTTCGACGCGTCCGACCCGCCCTACGGCGCGTGGATGGGCTGGCTGAGCGGCATCGGCGAGCTGCGCCGGTACCACGAGCTCGACGGCTGGCGCCCGATCTGGACCTCCATCGAGCTGACCGGGATGCCCGAGGGGATGATCAGCTACGAGTGACCCACGGGGTAGGCGGACTGGAAGGCCAGGCGGGCGTCGGCGTCGCCGGCGATGCGGGTGAGGGCGTCGTCCAGGGCCAGGAAGGTCTCCCACTCGGGCTCGCCGGACGCGGCCGACAGCACGGTGACGACGCGGCGTTCGAGGTCGGGGACGCGTTTGGCCTTCCAGACCTTGTCGGCCAGCGCGACGAGCAGGTCGTCGAGGGCGAGGCCGTCGTCGTCCCAGGCGGCGTGCGTGCGGGCGAAGCGGGCGAGCCGCGCGTCGACGCCTCGGTCGCGCAGCAGCCTCTCCCCCGCGGGCTCGTGCTCGTTCCCGGGGGACGACAGTTCGGCGGGGTAGAGCACCTTGCCGATGTCGTGAACGGCGGCGCCGAACGCGACGGCGTCGGCGTCGACCTCGGCGGCGGGGTAGCGGGCGGCCGTCCAGGCGAGCAGTTCGCAGGCGGCGTCGTGGACGACCCTGAGGTGGGCGGCCAGGCGCGGCGGAGCGCCGAGGTCGCGCAGAAGCCGGGCCGCGTCGGGCGGAAGCGGACGCCAGCCCGGGTCGTCCAGGGCGCTGAGCGGCGCGGTCACCGGGCCAGGGCGACGACCTCGGCGCCGGGCAGCGCCGCGACGGCCTTGCCGGGGAGCAGGAGTTTCGATCTCCGCAGCCCGCTGCCGACCACCACGAGCGGGGCGGCGGCGACGGCCTCGTCCACCAGGATCGGCCAGTCGGCGGGCAGCCCGACCGGGGTGATGCCCCCGTATTCCATTCCGGTCAGGGACGTCGCCTCCGCCATGGGCGCGAACGAGGCCTTGCGGGCGCCGAGGTGCCTGCGGACGACGCCGTTCACGTCGGCCCGTCCGGTGGCGAGCACCATGCACGCGGCGTAGCCGACCTCGCCGCCTCGCTTGGCGGCCACGACCACGCAGTTGGCGCTGATCTCCAGCGGCACCTCGTAGCGCTCGCAGAACGCGGCCGTGTCGGCCAGGTCCGGATCGATCGCGGCGGCCTCCGCCCCGGCCACCTCGCCGACCGCCCGCGCCACGGGCGCGGCGAGCAGCTCGGGCCGTGCCTGCGCGGGGCCCCACTCCAGAATCCCGACCATCGTTGGTTCTCCCTCCGTCGCCACCCAACAATGCCACGCCCGCCCCCGTGGAACGTGTCCACCCGGGTCGGGCGTGGGGCGGGCCGGTTCAGCGGCCGAAGCGGAGAAGCGGGGTGGCCTGGCTCCAGCGGCGGCGCGCGATGACCACCAAGAGGGCCGCGTAGACGATCGGGAGCAGCGTCCAGGCGGGGGTGTCCAACGCGACGTTGGTGATGACGGCGCCGATCATGACGCCGATGAGGCCGACGGCGGCGGGGGCGGCCAGGCGGGGGATCAGCAGGCCGACGCCGCCGGCGATCTCGACCACGCCGGTGAAGTAGCGGAACCAGTCGCCCCAGCCGATGTCGTCGAAGAGTTCGACGGCCGTGGCCTGGCCGTAGAGCTTGGGCAGGCCCGAAGCGACGATCATGAACAGGCCCAGGACGATCTGGGCCGTCCAGACGGCGATCTCGGCGGAGCGGCCGCGGCCGCTGGCGGGGGCTTGGGGGACGGGCTGCTGAGCGGTCACGGGACTCTTCCTTCGTTCCGTTGGGCTGGTCGAAGGGGTAGACCGGAGCCCGATCCGGAACTCATCGCCCCGGCGGGGAAATCCCGGAGATTTCCCGGATCAGCGGCGCGGGGCCGGTCGGCGGGTCTGGGACCACTCCCGGACGGGACGGCGGCTCAGCAGGAAGGCGATCAGCAGCAGGCACAGGGAGAACCCGGCGCCGGGCAGGCCTCTCGTCCAGTCGTCGTCCTCGAAGAGGTCGGAGAAGGTGTAGGTCATGTAGATCGTGAAGCCCAGGCCGAGCGCCCCGATGGCGTAGCAGAGCTGCACCATCCGCCCGATCGCCATCGGCCCGCCCCGCCAGACGCGCCAGAGCCACAGGCCGATGACGACGGTCCAGAAGACGCCGTAGGCGATGCTGCTGGGCTTGGTGAAGCCCTCGCCGTCCTGCACGGCGGCGTAGGCCATGACGGCGGTCCAGAGCGCCGCGAACAGGACGACGGCGGCGGCCACGTGCCAGGGACGGCCGAGGTCGGACGGGACTCCGGGCGCGTCCGGCGTCTTGTGCGGGGGCCCGTAGGGCGCGGGGGATGGCGAACTCACGGCGCCGACCTTATCGGTATCAGCGTGCCGTTCCACGCGAATCGGCGGTCACGAGTCCAGGTACCGCAGAACGGCCAGGACCCGGCGGCTGTATCCGTCCGTGTGGGAGAGGTCCAGCTTGTCGAAGATCGCGTTGACGTGCTTCTCCACCGCGCTCTGCGAGACGTGCAGGTGCCGGGCGACGCTGGCGTTGGTGTGGCCCTGGGCCATGTGGTCGAGGACGTCGCGCTCGCGGGTGGTCAGGCGGCTCAACGGGTCGGTGTGCGAGCTGCGCACCAGCAACTGGCGAACGACCTCGGGGTCGAAGGCGGCGCCGCGCGCGCCGACGCGGTCGAGGGCGTCGAGGAACTCGTCCACCTGGGCCACGCGGTCCTTGAGCAGGTAGCCGACCCCGGTGGCGTCGGCGGTGATCAGCTCGGTGGCGTAGCGCTTCTCGACGTACTGCGACAGGACCAGGACGCCGACGCCCGGGTGCTCGCGGCGGATCTCCAGGGCGGCGCGCAGGCCCTCGTCGGTGTGGGTCGGCGGCATCCGGACGTCGACCACGACCACGTCGGGGACGGGCCCCGCCTCGACCGCCGCGAGCAGCGCGTCGCCGTCGCCGACCGCCGCCAGGACCTCGTGCCCCTCCTCGGCCAGCAGCCGGACCAGGCCCTCGCGCAGGAGCGTGGAGTCTTCCGCGATCATCAACCGCACGGCAGGCCCGCCTCGATCACCGTTGGCCCGCCGGGCGGGCTGAGCACGCTGAACGCGCCGTCGAGCGCCGCGACCCGGCGCGCGAGCCCGGCCAGCCCGCCGCCCGCGGGGTCGGCCCCGCCCTTACCGTCGTCCTCGATGCGCACGTTGATCATTGTCCCGTCCCCGGAGACCCGGACGTCCACCCGGGCGGCTCCCGAATGCTTGGCCGCGTTGGTGACGGCCTCGCAGACCACGAAGTAGGCGGCCGTCTCCACGGCGTGCGGGGGCCGCTCGGCCATGTCGAACCAGATGTTCACCGGGATCGCGGACCGCTCGGCCACCGTCTCCAGCGCGGTGCGCAGGCCCTCGCCGTCCAGCGCCGCCGGGTAGACCCGCCAGGCGACCTCGCGAAGCTCCTCCAGGGCCCGCCGCGACTCCTCGTGGGCCTGCCGGAGCAGCTCGGAGCTGCCCGTCCTGCGGGCGCGCCCGATGAGCATCCCGAGCGCGACCAGGCGCTGCTGGACGCCGTCGTGCAGGTCGCGCTCGATCCGGCGGCGCTCGTCGTCCACGGCCTCGACGACCTCGGCGCGGGTGACCGAGAGCTGGGCGATGCGGCGCTCGTATTCCTCCAGGGGGTTGGGGCCCAGGCAGCGCCGGGCCACCCGCCGCTCCAGCGCGACGACTCCGATCAGGCCCTGGATCGCCAGGAACAGCAGCGTCATGCCCAGCGCCAGCGTGTAGGCGATGATCAGGCCCTGCGGTTCGATGTCGTCCAGGTAGTCGCCGATGGCCCAGCTCACCGCGAGCAGAAGGCCCGCGGTCGCCCCGTATGCGAGCAGGAGAAGGATCATGCCGCCGAGCAGCCCGACCGGGATGCGCAGGACCAGGTAGGCCACCGCCCGCAGCGGCCCGTACCCGGCGTTCTCCTCGTGCCCGTGGAACACCGCCAGGCGGCGCCGCTCCAGGGCGGTGATCCGCATCGCGCCCGCGCCCACGACGCGCGGCACGGCGGTGCGCCCGCGCGAGAAGACCAGCGAGAACGCCATCAGCGGCGCGGCGACCAGGAGCAGCACCAGCTCGACGCCGGCGGAGACGGCGCCCAGGCCCAGCCCGGCCGCCGCCCTCACCAGTCGGGAGGCCAGGCCGTCACCCGATGCGATCACGTTCGAAGTCCTGCCCGTTGTAACCGAAGTCCTGCCTGCGGTGACGTCCCTGCTGGTCATGGCCCTGCATGGCGTAGGGCCGCGGCTGCGACTCGGGCTCGGACGTCCTGCGCGCCTTCACGATACGCAGGACCAGGAACACCGCGGCCGCCAGGACCGCCGCCGCCAGCACGCCCTTGGAGTAGACGCCGACGTACTGCTCGACCTGGTGCCAATTGTCGCCCAGCCCGTACCCGGCCATCACGAAGGCGGTGTTCCACAGGGCGCTCCCGAGCGCCGTCAGCACCAGGAACCGGACCATCGGCATCCGCTCGACGCCCGCCGGAACCGAGATCAGGCTCCGGAAGATCGGGATCATCCGCCCGAAGAACACGGCCTTGTCGCCGTGCTTGGCGAACCACGCCTCCGTCCGGTCGAGGTCGGCGACCTTGACCAGCGGGAGCCTGGCCACCAGCGCCCGCACCCGGTCGCGGCCGATCAGCGCGCCGATCCCGTAGAGCGCGAGCGCCCCGACGACCGAGCCGATGGTCGTCCACACCAGGGCCGCGATCAGGTTCATGTCGCCCTGCGCGGCCGTGAACCCCGCCAGCGGAAGGATCACCTCACTGGGCAGAGGCGGGAAGAGGTTCTCCAACGCGATCGCCAGGCCCGCCCCGGGGGCGCCCAGCCGTTCCATGAGGTCCGTCGCCCATCCCGCTATCCCACCCACGGGCTCCGAACTCGCCGCCGCACGCATCATCTGGATCATGCGTTGAACGCTAGAAATCAGCGGCTCCCGCGACCATGGAGCGCACCGCCGACCCTCCCTGCGGAAAACCACACCCCCCGGGTGCGGTGCCGCCTTCTCAGGAGGTGACGGGCTCGGGGGCCTGGCGCGGAACGGGATCCGAGACGAGCTTGGGCCGGGAGGCCAGATGGGTGGCGCGGTCGAACTCGTCGTCGAACGACAGGACGGTGACCGGGGCACCCGGGGTACGCGGGACGCGGATCAAGTACGGCTTCCCGCCCCGCTCGGCCAGGTACGTGATGTGCTCGCCGTCGTGCTCGTAGGAACGGGCTCCCGGGAACCCGGCGAGGACGTCGGGGTCGTACGGGAAGGTCTGCTCGCGCATGCGTGCCCTCCGGCTGCGGCGGTTCACCGCCATCACCTCATCCCGGCATGACGGGCCCGTGTCCGCCGGATGACACGCCGCCTACCGCTCGGCGGCGGTCAGGAGATCACCCCGGCGAAGCGGCCACGCGCCGCGCGACCGTCGGGAGATCACGTCCGGCGGGACGGAGCGGCCACGGCGTTCGGCGCCGGTCAGAGGGCCAAGCCTGGCGGGGCGGAGTGCGGGGCGGGGGGCAGGGCGTCAGGCCTGGCGGGGCCGGGTGCGGGGCAGCCGTCAGAGGGTCAGGCCTGGCGGGGCGGGGCGGGGCGGGGGGCAGGGCGTCAGGCCTCGCGCGGCTGGGTGCGGGGCGGCGGTCAGAGGGGCAGGCCTGGCGGGGCGGGGTGCGGGGCGGCGGTCAGGGCGTCAGGCCTGGCGGGGCGGAGGTCAGGGCGGCGGTCAGAGGGTCAGGCCTGGCGGGGCGGGGGTCAGGGGGTCAGGCCTGGCGGGGCGGGAGTGGGGCGGGGGTCAGGGGGTCGAGGTCGGGTGGGGTGGATTCGGCGGCGCCGTCGGCGGAGGCCGGGAACCACAGGACGAAGGTGCTGCCGACGTCGGGTTCGGAGTGCAGGCGGACGTGGCCGCCGTGCGCCTCCACGATGTGCCGGACGATCGCGAGCCCGAGGCCCGTGCGCGGTTCGCGGGAGCGGCGGGTCTCGGTGCCGCGCCAGAAGCGGTCGAACACGCGGGCCTGGTCGTCGTGGCGGATGCCCGGTCCGGAGTCGCGGACGGCGACGTACTGCCAGCCGTCCGCGCGTCCGGCGGCGACGGTGATGTCCGTGCCCGCCGGGGCCAGCCGGACGGCGTTGGACAGCAGGTTGCCCACCGCGCGGCGCAGCGCGTCGTGGTCGCCGATGACCGTCAGGCCGGGACGCAGCCGGCGGTCGAGGCCGAGACCGCGCCCGGCGGCGAGCGGGTCGAACTCCTCGGCCGCCTCGCGGGCGACCATGGCCAGGTCGACGTCGGTGTCCTGGAACGCGGGCGCGGAGCGGCGGGCGGTGGCCAGCAGGTCCTCCACCAGGCGCGTCATCCGGGTGGTGGCGCGGTCGACGACCTGGACGGCCCGCGCGCGGTCCTCAGCGGGGGCGTCGGGGGCCGACAGCACGGTGTCGACGTTGGCCCGGATGATCGCCAGCGGGCTGCGCAGTTCGTGCGAGGCGTCGTCGATCAGCTGCCGCTGGGCCTGGAAGGCGCCGTCCAGCCGGTCGAGCATGCTGTCGACGGTGTCGGCGAGGTAGCGCAGCTCGTCGCGCGGGCCGTCCAGCCGGATCCGGCGCGACAGGTCGGTCGCCTGGATCTCCTCGGCGGCGCGGGCGATCGCCCGGACGGGCTTGAGCGCGCGGCCCGACAGCACCCAGCCCAGGCCGAGGCTCACCACGAACATCCCGCCGAGGATGCCGGCCGAGTACTTCTTGATCGCCCGCTGGGTCTCGTAGTTGACGGCCCGCTCGACCTGCTGGACCTTCACGACCTCGAACTGGAGCTGCTCGCTGCGGCCGTCGGGGCGCTGGACGGTCTTCTCGGCGTCGTAGGTCTTGGTGATCGGCTCGGCGTCGGCGCTCTCGGTCACGGCGAGGTAGACCCCGATGGTGACCACCGCGCACAGCGCGAACAGCAGCGTCGAGTACATGACCGTCAGCCGGAACCGGATCGACTGGGCGAACGAGGGAAGGCGCGGGAAGATCATGCCGGTGCGCCCTCCCGCAGGCGGTAGCCGCGTCGGACGAGGGTCTCGATGAGCTGCTCCTCGTCGTCGACCGAGAGCTTGCGGCGCAGGGTCCCGAGCGTGACCCGGACGGTGTTGGTGAAGGGGTCGGCGTTCTCGTCCCAGACGTGCTCCAGCAGGTCCTCGGACGAGACGACCTGCCCGGGACGGCTCATCAGGTACCGCAGCACCGCGAACTCCTTGGGCGTGAGCTGCACCGGGCGCGTCCCGCGGAACACCTCGTGGCGGCCGGTGTCGAGGTGGAGGTCGCCGACCGTCCAGACCGACGTCCCGCCGCCGGACTCGCGGCGCAGCAGGGCGCGGACGCGGGCCAGCAGCTCGGGGAAGGCGAACGGCTTGACCAGGTAGTCGTCGGCGCCCTCGTCCAGGCCGCGGACCCGGTCGGCCAGGCGGTCGCGGGCGGTCAGCATGAGGATGCGCAGCCCGGCGTCGCTCTCGCCGTCCAGCTCGCCCCGGCGCACCGAGCGGCACAGGTCGAAGCCGTCGCCGTCGGGCAGGTTGAGGTCGAGGATCATCAGGTCGTAGGACGCCGCGTAGAGCTTCTGCGACGCCGACGCGATGTCGCCGGCCACGTCGACGGCGTAGTCGGCGCGGACCAGCCCGTACTTGAGCGCCTCGACCAGGTCTTCCTCGTCCTCCACCACCAGCAACCGCATCGCCTCTGCCGCCTTTCTCGCGATTCCCGACGATATGCGCTCAGCGGATGATCCGCTGGGCTCCGTCCACGGCCCGGTCCACCGGGATCGCGAACCCGATGCCGATGGACCCGCCGCCCCCTCCCCCGCCGCCGAGGGTGGCGATGGCCGTGTTGACCCCGATGACCTCGCCGCGCGTGTTGACCAGCGGCCCGCCCGAATTGCCCGGGTTGATGGACGCGTCGGTCTGCAGAGCGGGCCGGCTCCCCCGATCGCCGAGCCGCACCTCGCGGCTGAGCGCGCTGACGATGCCGCCGGTGACGGTCCCGGCCAGCCCCAGCGGCGAGCCCAGCGCCAGCACCGGATCGCCGACCCGCACGTCGGCCGAGCGGCCGAAGGCCAGGGGCGCGGGCCCGTCGGACGCGTCGATCTTCAGCACGGCCAGGTCCTGGGCGTGGTCGGCGCCGACCAGCTCGGCGTCCAGGCGGCGCCGGTCGGACAGGACGACGCCGATGTCGCCGCCGCCGTCCACGACATGCGCGTTGGTGAGCACGTGGCCGGAGCGGTCGAACACGAACCCCGAGCCGGTCCCCCGGCCCGAGCCGGAGCGGACCTCGATCGACACCACGCTCGGCTGGACGCGCGCCGCGATGTCGCTGAGGTCGCCCGGGCCGCTGACCGGGCCCGCGGTCGACTGCCGCGGCGGCGCGGGCTCGGCGTCGGCCAGCCGTCCGCCCGCCGCCCCGGCGAGCATCGCCGCCAGCAGCAGCGCGACGACCCCGACGGGACGTCCCCATCCCTGCCGCGCCGTCGCCGCGTACGGGGTCGTCGGCGCGGGCTCGGCGGGCGGCGGCCAGGCCGGGGGCGGCGGGGCGGGCCTGAAGTCGGGTCCGCGCGGCTCCCCCAGCCCGTAGATGGTCGGTCTCATGTCTTCTCCTTCGTGCTTCAAGGCAGGCGCGCGAACCAGCGCAGCGAGGCCGCAGAGGTCGCGCAGGCCAGGACCAGCCCGGCCGCGACGAACCAGGCCCACACCTCGCGCCGCTCGACGCGGTAGCCGACGCTGCTGCCGATGTCGTGGTAGACCCGGCGCAGCTCGGACCCGGTCGCGGCCTCGTAGAACCGGCCTCCGGTGGCCTGCGCCAGCCGTTCCAGCGCGGGCCCGTCCACCGGGACGGCGATCGGCGAGCCGTCCTGGTAGATCACGCCGTCGGACGTCCCGTAGGCGATCGTCGAGACCGGCACGCGGGCCGCGGTGGCGCGTTCCACCGCCTGCTGGGGACTGCGTCCGGCCGTGTTGGCGCCGTCCGACAGCAGCACGACCCGTCCGGGTGGAGCGGCCTGGCCGTACTGGGCGCCGAAGTCGGCGATGGCCTGGACGGACGCGATCACGCCCTCGCCGATCGCGGTCCGCGGCCCCAGCGAGAGGCGGTCGAGGCCCGCCCGCATGGCCCGCCGGTCGGTGGTCGGCGCCACCGCCACCGTCGCGGTCCCCGAGAACGACACCAGGCCCACGTTGAAGCGCTCGGGCACGCCGTCCAGGAACGCCCGCGCGGCCCGCTTCGCCGCCGACAGCCGGTCCGGCCGGACGTCGTCGGCGCGCATGGACGTCGACACGTCCACCGCCAGCATGATCGTCGCCTGCTCGCGCGGCACCCGGACGTCCGCCGCCGGACGCGCGAACCCGGTCACGAACACCCCCAGCATGAGCAGGAACACCCCAGCGGGCAGGTGCCGCCGCCACCCGGGCCGCAGCGGCGCCACCCGTTCCAGCAGCGCCAGGTTCGTGAAGCGCACCGCGTACTTCCCGCGCCGCACCTGCACCACCACGTAGGTCCCGATCAAGACGAGCAGGACCAGCAACAGAAGAAGCCGCGTCGGCGCCAGGAAACTCATGCCCCGCCTCCCGGGGCCAGCGCCAAGCGCCGCTGGGCGACCACATGCTCGGCGACGTCACGGACCCAGTCGCCGTCCGTCCGCAGCCGGAGCCGCGCCGCGCCCGCCCGGCGGAGCGCCGCCGCGACCTGCGCGCGCTGCTCGGCCGCCGCCGCGGCATAGCGCTCCCGCAGCCCGCGTCCGGCCGTGGAGATCTCACCCCGGCGCCCGGTCTCGGGATCGACGACGGTCAGCAGGCCCACGTCCGGCAGGGTCAGCTCGCGCGGATCGACCACCTCGACGGCCAGGAGCTGGTGTCTGCGTCCCAGAAGCCGCAAGGAGCGTTCCCAGCTCTCGACGGGTTCGAGGAAGTCCGACACCACCACCGCCAGCCCGCGCCCGGACGTGGTGCGCGTCATGAGGTCGGCGGCGTCCCCCAGCGACGGGGCACCGGGCCCGTCGGGCGTGGCTCGCGGCACCTCGAACAGCGCGCGCAGCAACGCCAGCATGTGCGGACGCCCCGTACGCGCCGGGACATGACGCAGGCCGCCGCCGCACAGGATCTGCGCGCCCAGCCGGTTGCCCGTCCGCTCGGTCAGGAACGCCACGGCAGCGACCGCGCACAGCGCCAGATCGCGCTTCTCCATCTCGGCCGTCCCGAAGTCCATGCTCGCGGTGGCGTCGACCAGCGCCCACGTCTCCAGCTCGCGGTCGGCGACGCGGTCGCGCACATGCGGCACGGCCGTCCGGGCGGTGAGGTTCCAGTCCATCGTCCGGACGTCGTCGCCCGGCCGGTACTCCCGCCCCTCGGCCGCCTCGCTCCCGGGCCCGGGAAGCAGCCCCAGATGATCGCCCTGCAACAACCCGTCGAGCCGCCGCACGATCGTCAGCTCGAGCCGCCGCAGAGCCTCCTCGGGGGCACCGGGCAGGATCATCACCCCGCCCTCCGCAGAGCCATGCCGGCCCCCTCGGCTTCCTCGTCGTCCTGGTGGGGCGCGATCCTGGGCGCCTCGACGGCCGAGACGACCCGTCCCGCGATCGCGCGGCCGTCCGTCCCGTCCGCCAGCGCGTCGAACGACAGGACGAGCCGGTGCGCGATCACGTCCACCGCCAGATCCCGCACATCGGCGGGCAGGACGTAGTCGCGCCCGCGCAACAGCGCCAGCCCCCGCGCCGCCGCCACCAGCCCCAGCGTCGCCCGCGGCCCCGCCCCGTATGCGATGAGCCGCGCGAGATCCGCGACACCGTGGCCGATCGGATCCCGGGTGGCCGCGACAAGCCGCACCGCGTACCGCGCGATCTCGTCATGGACGAACACCCGCTCCGCCGCCCGCCGCAACCCGACCAGCGCCTGCGCGTCCAGCACGGCCCTCGCGGCGGGCGGATCGACGCTCATCCGGTAGAGCACCGCCAGCTCCTCGGCCTCCGTCGGATACCCGACATCGACCTTCAGCAGGAACCGGTCGCGCTGCGCCTCGGGCAGCTGGTACACGCCCTCGGACTCGATCGGGTTCTGCGTGGCCAGCACCAGGAACGGGTCCGGCACCGCGAACGTCCGCCCGCCGATGCTGACCTGCCGCTCGGCCATCACCTCCAGCAGCGCCGACTGCACCTTGGCGGGCGCCCGGTTGATCTCGTCGGCCAGCAGCACGTTGGCCATGACCGGGCCGAGCTCGATGTCGAAGTCCTCGGTCGAGGGCCGGTAGATCCGCGTGCCCACCACGTCCGACGGCACCAGGTCGGGCGTGAACTGCACCCGATTGAACGTTCCACCGGCGACCGTCGCCAGCGTCTCGGCCGCGAGCGTCTTGGCCACGCCCGGCACACCCTCCAGCAGGCAGTGCCCGCCGGCCAGGACCGCCACGAGCAGCCGCTCGATCATGCGGTCCTGGCCGACGATGATCCTCTTCATCTCGAAGAGGGCCCGCTCGGCGAGCTCGCTCTCCGCCGCGCTCATCGCGGATCCGCCGCCTGCTTCCCATCGGGGCAGTCCTCGGCCGACTTCGCCGCGTTCACGTCATTGGTGCTGACGATGTGCAACCGCGGCTCCGCGCCCGGCTCCGGCTCCGCCACCGCCGCCCCGCCGCTGGCCAGCCCCGCCACCCCGGCCATCCCGGCGACGGCGATGGACATCTTGATACGTCGGCTGATTCCCATGCTCTGTCGTCCCTCCGTACCTCCGCCCGGAACCTCCGGCGCGTCAGACCCGATGAGACCAACCCAGAGCGAAAAGCACCCTAAGGGAACCCCTGCGGCCGGTGGTGGATCAGGCGGGGTTGGAGCCGGGGCGGCGGGGCGGGCGGCGGGATTGGGGGAGGCGGTCGACGAAGCGGCCCAGGCGTTCGGCGGTGCCCTGGAGTGGGCTGACGGTGGCGTTCAGGGTTTCGATGGCGATGCTCATCTGCGCGACGGTCTCGGCCAACGGGGTCAGGCTCTGCAGGGTGTCGCGCAGGGGGCCGACGGCGGGGCCGACCTCTTCCAGGGCCGGGACGACACGGCTGAGGCCGCGCAGGTCTTCGACCGCCTCGGCCAGATGTTCGAGGGCCGGGGCCACGGCGGCCAGGCGTTCGAGGTCTTCTGCTACCCGGGGCAGCGCCTCGGCGGTGTCGGCCAGACGGCCGACCTCACGAGCGGCGTCCCCGATGCGGGCGAGCGAGGGCGCGGCCTCGGCGAGCGACTCCAGGCTGGCCCCGACCTCGGCCAGGCGGTCCAGCGAGGCCGCCAGCCGCGGGATCGCGGCCGCCGCCTCGGCCAGCGTGGTCACGGCGTTCAGCACCGCCACGGGCCCGGCGAGGGCCGTCCTGGCTCCTCGGGCGAGCAAGTGGAGTCCCACTCCGGCCACGGCGGCCTCCCTCGACGTCGTCCGCCCGATTGTCCAGGCGGCGGGCTGCGGACACCACCGCGGGAGGGTTACGGACACGTCTCAGTCCGAGATCTCACCAAGATTCTTTTCTGATCGACTTTTCCGTTTACAACCTTTCTTGTAGCGTTCGCAGCGTTTTGTGAAGCGAATTCATGATCGCGCACACCCGCGACAAGATCATGAAAGGAACCGACGATGGCCACGGCGACAGGTCTGGCCGCCTCCGTGCTCCTCGGCCTGCTCACCCTGCTGGCCGCCGCGCGGCGCGGACCCGGACGCCCCACGCAGGAAATCCCTGCCACGAACGCCCACCCCGAATCCTTGACCGCCGTCCTCGAACCGGGGGCCGAGGAGTACCTCGCCTGGCTCGCGGATCACCACTGGCCCGCTGACGAGTACCTTGACCTGGAGCAGGACTGGAAGGTCGAACTGGCGACGATCGAGGCGCCGGACCTCCACGGGACACCCTTGTGCCCCCAGTGCCGGCTCCAGCGCGAGGACGTCTGGCCGTGCCCCACGTGCGGCCGCCTTCTGCACTCGTCCTGCGGCCACGGAATGCACCGGCGCCGAGTGAATCACCCTTACCGTGCGCATGGAATCAACTCCGAAGCGGTGATAGCCGAATGGATCTGCACCGGCTGCACTTCGGTCGTGGCGCTCGACGTCGACCACGGGGACGAGGCCGACGACGACCTTCGCCGCTGATCACTTTCCAGACTCGGAAAAGTAAAGAATTCCCCATCTACTTGCCTATTTAGGACATGGCGGCTCATGATTCACTATGTCCCATATTCAGGGACTCTCGTGGAGGAAGCCGTGACTGTCTCGCCGTGTGCCCACCAACCGCCCTGCCCGAGGGCCGACGACCGGGACCGCGAAGCCGCCCGCTCCGTGGCCGCCCACCCCGAACAGGGCTGGAGCCTCCTGTGCAACGGCATCGTCGTCTTCGAGGACACGGGTGAACTCCTCCCCGACGGCCAGGTCATCGCCCCCCACCGTCCAGCCGTGGCCTGATCTGGCCCCCGCTCCCCTGCCGAACGCCCGATCCTCGCCCCGCCCTTGAGCGCGCGTACGCCCCTGCGCCCGGCCACATGGCTCCGCGCCGCTGGGTCACCGTCCGCCCCTATGAGGCCGGACTCCCGCACCGCGCCTCGTCCACCACACGGCATGCCCGCGTCCACATGAGCGCAGGACGCCCCGCGTCACTCCCCCACCCGACGCCCTCGGCTGCGCATCGCCCACGCTGGACGCCCAGCGGGATCATTCGCTCGCCATGCCCTTGGCCACCCTACGCCTCGGCTGCGCGTCGCCCACGCTGGACGCCCGGCGGCGTCATCCGCCTCGCCATGTCCTTCCCGATTCGTCATCGGCCCGCGCTCGGTCAGGCTGATCGGCAGCGGACGGCTCCCCCGCCTTGTGGGGTTTCGGACGTGGCGTGAACGTCAATGGCGGGTCAATTACGGATGTCGGACGAGGCCAGGGGTGTGATCGCGACCGGGATGCCGTTGAGGTGGGCCATGCCTGCCAGGGGCTCCAGGTCGTCGGGAGCGGGGGACGCCAGGAGGTTCACGTTCGCTCCTCCGGCGGCGTTGGCGATGCGCCAGGTCCCCGTATGACCCCAGCCATGGGGGACGGCGATCGCCCCCGGGGTCATCTCGTCGGTGACGGTCACGGGGAGCTCTACGGAGCCGTGAGGAGACGAGATACGGCAGCGCATGCCGTCCGCCAGGCCGTACACGGCCGCGTCCTTGGGGCTGACACGGGCCGTGTGGGTGCGCTTGCCGCGCATGAGGGCGGGGGCGTTGTGCATCCAGGAGTTGTGCGACCGGAGTTCGCGCATGCCGATCAGGCGCAGCGGGTATTCGGGGGACGGCTCGGGCCCGGCGTCCAGGCGTTCGATCTCCCTGCGGATCTCCGGGGGCGCCAGATGGACGCGCTTGTCCTTGTGCTGGATCCGCTTGAGCAGCGTGCCGGTGCGGTGGTGACCCCCTAGGACGATGCCATGCGGGTGTTTGCGCAGTTTGCTGATGCTCAGGCCGCCGCGCCGCAGGCCGAACCAGTCCCCGTATGGGCCCGTTCGAAGCAGGGCGTCCATCACGAACCGGGGTGTCGGACGTAGCCCCAGGCGGTGCGCGAGGCGCTGAAGCGGAAAGGCGCCGAGGCCCAGCCTCATGTGACGGGCGAGGTCCTCGATGATCTTCCACTCCTGCCGGGCCTCGCCGCGCGGCGGGACGACCGCCTCGGTCCAGTTCACGAACGGGGTCAGGTGGTTCTGGAGGAAGGCCAAGGGAAAGTCTTCGCGCTCCAGGAACGTCGTCGCGGGCAGGACGTAGTCGGCCTTGCGTCCCGTATCGGTGACGTACAGGTCGATGCACACCAGCAGGTCGAGATGGTCGAACGCCTCGTCCAGCGAGGCGGCCCCCGGGACGGACAGGATCGGATTGCCCGCCGAGACGATGAGCGCGCGGAGCCGCCCGCGTCCGGGCGTCCGGATCTCCTCGGCCATGACCCCGGCCGGGAAGGTGCCCAGGACGTCGGGGTAGCCGCCCACACGCGAACGCGTCCGGCCATACGTCGCGAGACCCGACAGGTGCAGGATCTCCTCCAGCCGGATGGCCGAACGGCCGAAGATCGCGCCACCGGGACGGTCGAGGTTGCCGGTCACGAGAGTCACGGCGTCGATGAGGAACGCGGTCAGCGTCGCGTAACGTCCCAGGCAGGAGCCCGTCCGGCCGTAGACGACGGCACGTTTGGCCGCGGCGAGATCGCGGGCCAGCCGCCGGACGCCGTCCGCCGGGACGCCGCACCGCGGCGCGACCCGCTCCGGCGCGAACTCGCTTGCCAGCGTCCGGAGGGTTTCGACTCCGGTGGCCTGGCGGGCGCAGGCGCGGTCGTCCGCCAGGCCCTCCGCGAAGATCACGTGCAGCAGTGCGAGGAGCAGCCAGGCGTCGCCGTCGGGCGTCACGGGGAGGTGTTCGTACTGGCGGGCGGTCTCCGTCCGGCGTGGATCGACGACGATCACGCGGCCGCCGCGCCGCGTGATCGCGTTGAGATCGTCCCTGATCCTCGGCGCGGAAATGAGGCTGCCGTGCGAGACCAGCGGGTTCGCGCCGATCATGACCAGGAGCTCGGTCCGTCTGAGATCCGGGATCGGGACGAGCAGGGGCGACCCGTACAGCAGCGCGCTGGCCGCGAACCGGTTGTTGACGTCCTGCGAACCGGCCGAGTACAGGTGAGGCGAGCCGAGCGCCGCCATGAATCCGCTGAGCCAGAGGGGATGGCTGTAGGAGAACGTGCCCGGGTTGCCGAGGTACCACCCGATGGCGTCGCGCGGCACGCGTCCCAGCCGAGTGGCGATGTCGCGCATCGCCTCGTCCCAGCTCACCTCGTCGAACTCGCCGTCCGCGCGCCGCCGCAGCG
The DNA here is from genome assembly GCF_050946795.1 of Spirillospora sp. CA-294931. Lineage (GTDB taxonomy): Bacteria > Actinomycetota > Actinomycetes > Streptosporangiales > Streptosporangiaceae > Spirillospora. Next base: position 3,644,558 of record NZ_CP192006.1, on the reverse strand, counting down.
GGCGGAGCACGCGGTCGGGGTCCTCCTGGACCTCGTTCATCGCGATGCCCTTGGGGCAGGCGAACCCCTTCGACAGCGGGTGCCGCCGATCCGGACGGATCCGCATCCCCTCGTCCCCCACGGTGACCTCAAGCCCGCAGAGCGGCTCGCAGATCCGGCAGAAGGTCGTCGTGGGCCGATCGCTCATGCTCGCGTCACTCCCCCGGGCCCGTGGGCCCCTTCATCCGCCGCCCACCCCCAAACCTTCCGCAGAAACCACGCCCCCGTCCACTCCGGCCGCCGCCACCCAATCCCGAACGCCCTGGCCAGGGGCCGCCTCACCTTCGGTTCTCAGGCATCCTTCTCAACGTCCTCGCGGAACTTGCGCATCAGCTCGGCGGCTTCCTTGACAGTGGTGTGCGGCGTAGTGGGACCGACCACGGCCTCGGGGTTCTCGATCGGCCATACGGTTCCGAACGAGGTCTCGGTCGTCCACGTGCACACCACATTGGAGGCGCTGACCGGCGAACAGGCCCCTTCTCCCGCCCAGCCCGCGGCGACCTTCTTGATCTCCGACTCCGGGATCTTGGAACCGTCGTCCCGCACCGTGATTCGAAGGTAACCGTCAGCTATCTTCCCGTGGCCGCCGTAGAACAGGACCGCGACGTCGTGTCCCTTGGAGTTCTTCCCCTTGTAGACACCGGCCTTGAGGGTCTTCAACTTGGATTCGGCGCTCTTCTCGAGGTCGGCCTTGCCACCCTTGAGGAAGTCGGCGGCACGCCTGTCGGACTTCGAGAGGGTCATACCCGCGGCCCTGTCGGGAATCTCGATCCGGAAATTCTCCTCGTCCACGCCCAGCCACTCCGAAAGGACGCCGCCGACGATCACTTGGGCGACGAAGATGGCGACGCCTCCGGCGACCAACCCGATCACCAACTTGGGGCGGTGCCTGTGGCTGGGTGGAGGCCCGTGCGGGGACGGAACCGGGAGGGGGACGTCCATCGGAGGCTGGCCGGGAGGTCGGCTCGCAGAATCGGGAGTCGGGGACCAGTTGCTCATCAAGGCTCCAGGGCGCCAGTGCGGGCTGACGCTGGTGGGGGGCATGTCGTGATCTAAGACGAAACATCTCCAAGGCAGGTTCAGACACATCGAACGCCCGGCCAATGGAGGCGAGCCCCCCAGGACACGTCCGCAGACGCGAGGCATCAAGTGGCGCAGCGCCCGAGGCATTGCAGAACCTCGGACAAACGAGCGCGCGAGAAAGACGGCCCAAGGCCGGGAGCGCCCTGTACCTATGCGGACGCACTGAAGGCGCCCTGCACCTGTGTATGGCGCGCTGAAGGCGACCCGGCCTGCGCCGCGGCCTGCCAAGTACTGGCGCGGTGCGGGTAAGCCGGGCCGAGACGCGGACGAGGCGCGGCGCAAGGCAAGGCGCGGGGCGGGGCGGGGCGGGGGGCGGGGCGCAGGGCGGCCCGGCGCGTCGTGAGGCGGCATGGCGCGGCGCGAGGCGGCATGGCGCGGCGCGAGGCCGCACGGCGCGGCGCGAGGCCGCACGGCGCGGCGCGAGGCCGCACGGCGCGGCGCGAGGCCGCACGGCGCGGCGCGAGGCCGCACGGCGCGGCGCGAGGCCGCACGGCGCGGCGCGAGGCCGCACGGCACGGCGCGAGGCCGCACGGCACGGCGCGAGGCCGCACGGCACGGCGCGAGGCCGCACGGCACGGCGCGAGGCGGCACGGCACGGCGCGAGGCGGCACGGCACGGCGCGAGGCGGCACGGCACGGCGCGAGGCGGCACGGCACGGCGCGAGGCGGCACGGCACGGCGCGAGGCGGCACGGCACGGCGCGAGGCGGCACGGCACGGCACGGCGCGGCACGGCACGGCGCGAGGTGGCACGGCGCGGGACGGCGCGGCACGCACGAGGCGGGGCGGCACGACGCGGGGTGGTGCGAGGCGGGGTGGTGCGAGGCGGGGTGGTGCGAGGCGGGGTGGTGCGAGGCGGGGGCAAGCGCTGGGCGGGTGAGGCGGAGCGGCGCTGGGGCTGAGCGGGTGGTGGGGGCTCGGCCTCGGCGTGGCTCGGAGGCCGGGCGTGGGGCGGGCGGCGAGGGGGTGGGAGGCGCCCGGTGGGGACGGCCTGGGTGGGGTGGGGCTCGTCTGGGCGCTGTTTCCGGAGAGCCGCGGGGGTTAGGCGGCCAGGTAGGTGTGCTGGGGGTGGAGGCGGGTCACGGTGGCCAGGGCCCAGCGCATTCGGGCGGCGTAGGCCTCGGGGTGGTCGCCTGCCTCCTGGGCTACGCGGGCGGCGCAGGCGCGGGCGCCGTAGGTGGTCAGGTGGTCGTGGATGGCCGATTCGATGCGTTCGTCCGAGGGGTGGTCGGACGCCTGGAGCGGCGTGGTGAACAGCACCTGGGCGAGATCTGAGTCGTTCATCTCGATGCCTTCTTCCTTCGACGGGGGTTGCGTCCCGTTGTCTTGGACGCTATCGGCCGCCTCTGACATTTCTCTCGCACCGCCCACGAGCCTCGGTGGCCAGGGCCCGAACTGGCCTCGAATCCCTGGGGAAACCTGCGAACACTCGGGTCACTCCGGTCGTCTAACCCATCGTGACCTCTCCCCGCCCCCTTCAACGGAGGATCAGAGGTGCCCCGCCTTCGGGTGTGCGGCGCCGTCAGGACGCGGCCAGTTCTCCGGCGCGTGGCGCTGTGACCAGCGCGGGAGCCTCTCGGGCGCCCACGAGGAGGGCCCGCGATTCAAACCCGGGGAAACTCCGCGGCATCACTCTCCCGCACAACCGGCATGTCGCTCTCCCGTCCGATTCATCCGTCTAGTAGCGTTCAAGGGCTTTACTCCTTACATACGCTCTCAATGCCCGGAAGGGATCTGGTGGTTACGGCCTTCGTCCTCGCCTGCCTGGCCGGTCTGTTCGCCCTGAACCTGCCGCGCCTGCTCCGTCCCATGCCTTCCGCGCCCGTCAGCACGCCCACCGCCCCCGCCGCGGCGGGAGCTGGCGAGTACCCGGAGTCGATGACGGCGGAGCTCGAACCGGGAGACGAGGAATACCTCGCCTTCCTGGCTGACAATCTGTGGCCCGAGGACGAGTACCTCGAGCTGGAAGCATCGCCTGACAGCGAGGAGGACGGCGGCGGCACCAGCAGGTGCTGCTGACCGGCCCCTCAGCGCCGCCAGGTCCCCGGGCGGCGGGCCGACTCGTAGACCCTCGACACCTGGTCGGGGGGCAGCACGGTTCCCCGCCGCCGAAGCCACTTGCGCAGCGCCTTGGCATCGGACAGGACGGCGACGTCCTTCGGCCCGCCGCCGCGGACGGTGAACTCCTCCGCCCCCACGAAGACGATCGCCGACAGCACCGGCACATGGCGTCCGCATGCCACCGCCAGCAGCTCCCGGGTGCGCTGGGCCTCATGCCTGGAGTTGCGCACATAGGGGACGTCGGCCCCGTTCACGACCAGGCCCTCTCCTCCCACCCACACGCTTCCCCGGGTGGTCTTGGTGTTCACGGTCACCACGCCGAACGGCCCGATCAGCACATGGTCGATGTCGGCGCCCTTCGTCCCGACCGGGACCGAGTGCAGGACGTGCCACCCGCCCCGGCGGGCCCACTTGTCGAGGCGTTTGCCCAGATACCGTTCCCCGCTCGCCCCGACAGCGAAGGCGCGGGCCTCGGTCTTGGCGCCGACCATCAATTCCAGGGCGGATCGCACGGGCTTCTGGCGGCGGAGGGCCTTCGCGTGGGCCGCGGCCGCTTCGCCTGGACGGTTCTGGGCCAGGTCACCCTCTTTCTCCAGCGAGACCTGCGACTCCCCCGTATGCGGAAGAGGCGCCACCTCGATACGAGGTAGCGCCTCTCCCAGACGTTCGCATTCGTCGCGGACGACGTCCCAGAAGTCGTCGGCCGCCTCCGGGGCGCCGAGCTCATGCTCCCCGGAGCGGACGTCGTACCAGCCGACGTTGCTCTCGCCACGCCTCACGTACACCCGAAGGTGCCCGAACCTGCGCCAGACCAGCGCCTCGAGATCGCGCACAGCGGCCCCTCAAGCGATCGGCAACCGACCCGGCCAACCTACCGCTCCAGGTGTCAGCGGCCGGACCTGGCCAGAGCCACCCGGCTCGTGGAGCCGTTGAGCGCCGGCAGGTACCCGGACCGGTGGCCCAGCGCCGTCGGGTGGTAGGAGTCGTTGATCGGGATCGTCACCGCGTTGAGCCAGTCGTGCCCGGAGCACAGCTCGTGACCGGCGAACTCGTCCCGGACGTCGGAGTAGGTGACCCCGGCGTTGGCGGCGGCCTTGCCGATCGTGGCGGACAGCGTGTCGGCGGCCTGGTTGAGCGCGGTGCGCTTCTCGTTGCCGATGCCGACGCAGAACGAGACGATCTTGTACAGGCGCGGGTAGCCGAGCGCGACGACGCGGGCCGAGGGCGACTTCTGCTTGATCGCCGAGTACATCGAGTCGAGGAGCCCGGGGAGCCGGTCGCGCATGAACGTCTCGGCGGCCGCGGCGGCGTTCTTGCAGTCCGTCGTCGACCTCAGGACGCAGGTCTCCATCGTCCGGGCGAACCCGGCGTCGTTGCCGCCCGCGGTCACGCTCACCAGGGTGGTGTTCGAGCTCAGCGCGCTGAGCTGGGAGTTCTTGACGTCCACGGTGGTCGCGCCCGAACAGGCCACGAACTTGAACGACGCCGTGGTGTGGCTGGCCGCCCACAGCTTGGGATAGGCGTTGTTGCTGCGCCTGCAGTCTCCGCTCGCCGAGTCATAGGGACCGGCACCGACGCCCGAGGCGTAGGAGTCGCCGAGCGCGACGTAGTTGACGTCAGCCGCAGAGGCGGGAGCGGCAAGGGCGATAGAAGAGGCGACGGCGGCAATCGTGCCAAGGGCGAGAGTACGGGCCCGGGTTACTCGCATCATCACTCCGCAGTGTCCAGTGGTGCCGCGCCGCCCGAACCCGGAAATGAGGCCACCCGAACAAAGCCGTTTCAGCACTTGACGAACGGCTTGAAAGATGCCGCCACCCGAGGGGAGGTCCCGACAATTACAAGATCACTGTGACAGAAATCGCCAACCGGGCAACCACCGAACCTTGCGAATATCGGGGACAAGTTTGTGAACATCTGATGTTGCTGGAACCTTCGCGGCGGCATCGCCGCAGCCCAGCATCCGGAACGGTCCACTCATCGCGTCACCGCAGGTCCGGCAGGCCCCGTCCGACCGTTCTCAATGCGACCAGGTAACCCCGCCTCTGACCCAGGGACGTCGGATGGAAAGAGTCGCCTACCGGATAAGAAACCGCCCTGAGCCAGCCGTCTCCCGAGCACAACTCGTGCCCGGCGAACTCATCCCGAACATCAGCGAAATCAAAACCCGCATTCGCCGCCGCCCGGCCGACGCCCGCCGTCAGCGCGTCCGCCGCCCGGTTCAGCGCGACCCGCCGCGTCCGCGCAAGCGCCGAGCACCGCGCCGCACCCGTGTAGAGCCGCGGATACCCGAGCACCACGACCCGAGCCCGCGGCGCCTTCTTCCTGATGGCGGCGTAGAGAGCCGCGAGCCGTCCCGGCAACACCGTCGCCACATAGCGCTCCGCGGCCCCGACGGCCTTCCCGCATTCGGCCGCCGACCGCAGAACGCACGTCTCCATCGTCCGGCCGAACCTGGCGTCGTTACCCCCGGCCGTCACCGTGACCAGAGTCGTCCGAGCGTTCAGCGCACTCAGTTGCCGATTGATCACGTCCGTCGTCCTGGCCCCCGAACACGCCACGAACTGGAAGGAATCCACCCTCCGCGCCGTCGCCCACAACCTCGGATACGCCTTGGCGCTCCTCTTGCACCTGCCCGCGGCCCGGTCATACTCCCCCGCCCCCGTACCGGACGAGTAAGAGTCCCCCAACGCCACATAGTGCAACTCACCCGTAGATCCCCGGGGAGCACATCCAAAAGAACAGAGAAGAAATGCGAGCACACAAACAGCGATCACCCGCGGACCAGATCCCCGCACCACCACTCCGAGCCGACGTATCCAGTTGTTTCACCCTCGATGTACCCGGACGTCCCCCCACGAAAGCCTCCAAATACCGCCCAACAGATCATTTTTCCGTCGAATCCCGGTCCACCGTCTGACGGACTCCGGCTTCGTCCCCGTCCCGCGCCTCGAACGTGGACGTGCGGCCGACGGGTCTAACCTGGCGGAATGCATGCCTACGGGGACCTCGCGGAGCGCCTTCGGACGTTCGCCGTCCAACGGGACTGGGAGCAGTTCCACACACCCAAGAACCTGGCGATGGCCCTGTCAGGCGAGGTGGGCGAGCTGGTGGCCGAGTTGCAGTGGCTCACACCGAAGGAGTCCGCGTCGGTGATGGCAGACCCCGAAGCGGGCGCCCGGGTGCGAGCCGAGCTCGCGGACATTTTCCTGTACCTGACGCGCCTGGCCGACGTGCTCGGCGTCGACCTGCTCCAGGCCGCCCATGACAAGATCGCTGACAACGAGCGGCGCTACGACGCCGAGGCGTACCGCGGCTCCGCCCGCAAGGCGCCACCGCTCGCATGACCCGTCCTGTCAGTGATCGCCGATAGTCTTCCCCACCAAGAGATGCGGCCCGACGGGCTTCCGCCGATCGACTGATCGCGGAGAGACCCCCATACCGCACGAGATCTTCGTGCTGCCTGGGGGTTGGTTCCGTGACGGTCTTCCGTCGCACCGCGCAAGCCTTGCTTTCTCCGGTCGAACGCAAGCTCAGCGAGGTTCTGGCCGAACATCTGAAGATGTCCGCGAACCTGTCGGTCTCCGAGTCCGAGCGGCGCGCGTGGGACCGCAGCCTCCCGATCGTCGCGCACGATCTGGTGGAGGCCGGTCTCGACCAGATCGAAATGCTGATCGAGTACCAGCTGCCGCTGACCAGCAAGCGGGCCGACGTGGTGCTGGCCGGGGTCGACCGCCGGACGGGCGGCGACGCGTACGTCGTGGTCGAGCTGAAGCAGTGGAGCCATGTCGAGGTGTGGGACGAGGACGCCCGCCGCGTCCTGGTCCACAACATGACGGGCAGACCGAAGCTGCACCCGTCCTTGCAGGCCAAGGGCTACAGCGACTACATCCTCGACTTCCTCACCGTCCTGGCCGGCCACCCGGACGCGCTGCACGCGGTGGCGTACCTGCACAACGCCGAGCGCAAGGACGTCGCCGACCTGTTCGACATCGTCGAGGACGACCGCACCCGGTTGTTCACCCAGACCACCAGGGGCGCGTTCGTCGAATACCTGCGCGACCGGTTCGCCCCGGCCCCGGGCGCGGCGGCGGCCGACCGGCTGCTGTCCAGCCAGGTGCGGCCGTCCAAACAACTGCTCAAGCACGCGGCCGACGAGATCAAGCACCGGGAGCAGTTCACGCTGCTGGCCGAGCAGCGCCTCGCCTACGAGCTCGTCTTGCACGCCGTCGACAAGGCGCGCCGCCAGGACCTCAAGACCGTCGTCGTCATCACCGGAGGCCCCGGGAGCGGCAAGAGCGTCATCGCCCTCTCGCTCCTGGGCGAGCTGTCCCGGCAGAAGCACGCGGTGCTGCACGCGACGGGGTCCAGGTCGTTCACCCAGACGATGCGCCGCTACGTGGCCAAGGGCTCGGGCAACACCAAGGCGCTGTTCAAGTACTTCAACAACTTCATGGACGCCGGGAAGAACGAACTCGACGTGCTCATCTGCGACGAGGCGCACCGGATCCGGGAGGTCTCGGCCAACCGGTACACCGCCGCGCGGCTGCGCACCGGGCGGCCGCAGGTCGACGAGCTGATCGACGCGGCGCGCGTGCCGGTCTTCCTGCTCGACGAGCACCAGGTCGTCCGGCCGGGCGAGATGGGCACGCTCGACCAGATCCGCGACCACGCGCGCACCAAGGGCCTGGACGTCATCGCCGTCTCGCTGGACGAGCAGTTCCGCTGCGGCGGCAGCCGCGCCTACGAGGAGTGGGTGCTGCGGCTCCTCGGCCTGGACGGCGGGGCGCCCGCAGGCTGGACGGGCGACGACCGGTTCGACGTCACGATGGCCGACTCGCCCTACGACCTCGAAGCCGTCCTCGCGGGACACCGCGCGGACGGGCGCTCGGCGCGGATGACGGCGGGCTTCTGCTGGACGTGGAGCGAGCCCCTGAAAGACCATATGGGCCGTCCCCACGCGCTCGTCTCCGACGTGACGATCGGGCAGTGGGCCCGTCCCTGGAACGTCAAGGGCGACCGTTCGGTCGGCGACGCGCCCCCGAGCGAACTGTGGGCCACCGACGAGGGCGGCGCCGGTCAGGTCGGCTGCGTTTACACCGCGCAGGGCTTCGAGTACGACTGGAACGGCGTCATCCTCGGCCCCGACCTCCTCTACCGCGACGGCCGCCTCGTCACCGACCGCACAGCGAGCCGCGACCCGGCGCTGCGTCCGAAGACCGTGACCGCCGAGCAGGCCGACCGGCTGATCCGCAACACCTACAAGGTCCTGCTCACCCGAGGCATGGTCGGCACCGTCCTCTACTCCACCGACCCCGAAACCCAGGCATACCTCGCGACCTTGGTCACCAGGGGCTGAACCCTCGCGGTGCGCCGACGTCAGCGGTTGCTCGGGCGGGGGTGGGTGTGGGTCAGGAGCCATTCGGTCAGGCGTTCGCGTTCGGCGGGGGTGGGGGTAGAGACCTCGATGGTGCTCCCGTCACAGGCGACCTTCACCCGGCCCTTACGGGGGGCGAGCCAGGCGAGGACGGCGTTCGCCAGTGAGTGGGTGGCGGGGATGCCGGTCATCGCCACGAGGAGGGTGCCGACGGTGATCGGCTTTCCGTGGGGGGCCTGGGTGCGGGGTCTTTCGGCGTTGAGGCCGAGCCTGCGGAGTTCTTTGAGGAGTTGACGGCCGAGGAGGTCCAGGCGGAGCTGATCCGCGTTGTCTTCGGTGATCTCCAGGGTGACGGTCGGAGCCATGTGGTCGCCTCCATTTGCGGGCCTTTGATTTTAGAGACGCGCCTCAAAGAGCGAGGGGTGACGGGTGATTCGTCTCGAAATGGAAAACACTTGCGAGTAGCCAGGCATTTCTATCTTGGCGGGATATAACGAGCATTTTGGTGAAGTGGGGCGGGCTCGGCGGGGGCGGGGTGGGGGTGGGTGCGGGACAATCGGGGGATGCGGTTTGGGTTGTTGGGGACGGTCGAGGCATGGCGTGGGGACGAGCGGGTCGTGCTGGGCGGGCCGCTGGTGCGGGGGCTGCTGGCCATGCTGTGCCTGGACGCGGGGCGGGTGGTGGGGGTTGAGCGGCTGATCGATGGGCTTTACGGGGAGGACGCGCCCAGTGCCAACGCGCTTCAGTCGCAGGTCTCGCGGTTGCGGCGGGCGCTCGGGGACGGCTCGCTGGTCGAGGGGACGGCGGCCGGGTACCGGCTGGTGGCGGGACGGGAGGAGGTCGATGTCCTGCGGTTCGAGGGGCTTGCGGGGCAGGGGCGGGCCGCTCTGGGGGTGTCGGATTTCGCGGCCGCGGCCTCCGCTCTGCGGGAAGGGCTGGGGCTTTGGCGTGGGGCGCCGCTGGCCGATATTTCGGCGCCCTTTGTCGAGGGGCAGGCTCGGCGGTTGGAGGAGTTGAGGGCTTCGGCCGTGGAGGATCTGGCTGAGGCTGAGTTTTCGCTGGGTGAATTTGCTGGTGCTCTGCCTTTGGTTCGGGAATTGGTGGCCGAGCAGCCTTTGCGGGAGCGGGCTGTGGGGTTGCTGATGCGGGGACTTTATGGATCTGGGCGGCAGGCGGAGGCGCTGCGGGTTTTTGAGGACGCTCGGGGGCTGCTCGCGGAGGAGCTGGGGGCGGATCCCTCGGCCGAGCTCGCCGAGGTGCATCTGGCGATCCTCCGGGGGGACGCGTCGCTGGGTGTCCGGGAAGTAGTTCCGTCCAATTTGCCTGCTCAGCTCACCAGTTTCGTGGGGCGGGAGGAGGAACTCCGGCAGGTCGGGAAGCTGTTGACGGAGGCGCGGCTGGTCACTTTGCTGGGGCCGGGCGGAGCCGGGAAGACGCGGCTGGCGGTCGAGGCGGGGCAGCGGGAGGAAGGGCAGGTCTGTTTCGTCGATCTGGCCCCGGTGGGCGATGGCGCGGAAATTCCGCAGGTTCTGTTGAACGCCCTGGGGCTGCGTGAGCATGGATTGAAGGAGACCTCGCGGCAATTGAGCGCGATCGCGCGGTTGCTGGCCGCGTTGGCCGGGCGGGAATTGCTGCTTATTCTTGATAACTGCGAGCATCTTGTGGACAAGGCGGCCCGGATCACGCAGCGGCTGCTTTCCGGGTGTCCTGGATTGCGGGTTCTGGCGACCAGCCGGGAGGCGCTGGGGATTACGGGGGAGGTTCTGCGGCCGTTGCCGCCGCTTTCCGTCCCGCCGGAGGGGGTCGGGACGGCCGAGGTGCTTGGCTTTCCGGCGGTGCGGTTGTTCGCCGATCGGGCCGTTTCGGTGCGGCCCGGGTTTGCGGTGGACGCCGAGAATGTCGCGGATGTGCTGCGCATTTGCGGGGCCTTGGACGGGCTTCCTTTGGCCATTGAATTGGCAGCCGCACGGCTCCGTTCCCTGACCGTCGAGGAGGTCGCGCGGCGGCTGGACGATCGGTTCCGGTTGCTCTCGCGGGGCGACCGGACGGCGGCTCCCCGGCACCAGACGCTGCGGGCGGTCGTGGAGTGGAGCTGGGATCTGCTCGACGAGGCCGAGCGGCTGCTGGTGCGGCGGCTGACCGTGTTCTCCGGAGGCGCGACCCAGGACGCGGCGGAGCGGGTCTGCGGGCTCCCGGCGTTCGAGGTCGACGATCTGCTGGCGGGCCTGATCGACAAGTCGCTCGTCCACGCCGATGACGGGCGCTACCGGATGCTGGAGACGGTCCGGGCGTTCGGCGCCGAGCGGCTCCTGGAGGCCGGTGAGGAGGAGGAGCTGCGGCATAGGCACGCGGCGTACTTCCTTGATCTCGTCGAGGAGGCCGACGGGCATCTGCGGAAGGCCGACCAGCTCGCCTGGATGGCCCGGCTGGCGGCCGAGCACGCGAACATCCAGTCGGCGTTGCGCTGGACCGTCCGCGGGGAGCCGCTGACGGGCGTCCGGCTGATGTCGGCGGTGTCGTGGTATGGGTGGCTGCGCGGCGTGCGCAGCGAGCTCGGGGGTCCGGCGGCCGATCTGCTGCGGGTCATCGGTCCCGTCCCGCCGGAGGGGCTGGACGAGGAGTTCGTGAGCTGCGTCGTCAACGCGATCGTGGCCGGCACGCTGCGGGACGCGGAGGCCGAGCCGTTCCGGGCCGCGGCGGCGTCGGTCATGGACGCGATGCAGGGCCCGCCCCGGCGTCCCAGCGCGCTGGTGCTCTGGGCGATGATCAACCCGATCCCGACCGTGGACGACGTGGCCGAGCGGCGGCGGAGGTTCATACTCGGGACCGATCCGTGGCTGCGCGCGCTCGACCAGTTCAGCTACGCCTACCAATGCCTGTTCGCGGGAGACCTGGACGAGGCCGCGCCGGTGTTCGAGGAGGCGGTCGCGGGTTTCCGCGCGCTGGGCGACCGCTGGGGCACCGCGAACACGCTGGACGGGCAGGCGCAGCTCGCCGAGATGGCGGGCGACCAGCGACGCTCGCTCGAACTGCTGGAGGCCGCCCTCGACCTGGCCGGGCAGCTGGGGGCCAAGGAGGACGAGGCCGACCTGCTGGCACGGCGGGCGGAGGTCCGGGCACGGCTCGGCGACCTCGACGGCGCCCGGTCCGACTACGAGCTGGCGGCCAAGTACGCGACGTGGTCCGGAGCACCGCTGAAGGTCAGGGCCACCCGGCTCGGGCTCGCCGACGTGGCGCGCCTCGGCGGCGACACCGCGGCCGCCATCGCGTTGTACGACGAGGTCCTGTCCCATCCCGAGGCGAACTGGGGCTGGGACGGGGAGGCGACCGAGCGCGCCCAGATCGGCCTTGGCTGGATCGCGCTGGAGCAGGGAGACCTCCCGGGTGCGCGTGCCCGTTTCCGGACAAGCCTGGAGTCGGCCAAGGAGCAGCCGCTGTTCCTCGCGGCGTCCGAGGCACTGGAGGGTCTGGCCGCGGTGGCCCTGGCCGAAGGCGAGGCGGAGTTGGCCGCGACCCTGCTCGGTGTGGGCGGGCAACCGCGCAACGCCTGCTCCAAGGTCGCCGCCGAGGCGCGGGACGTCCTCGGTGAGGACGCCTTCACCGTCGCCTGCGAGCGCGGCTCGTCCATGAACCGCGAGGACGCCCTGGCCTTCGCCCTGGGCTGACAGCGTTTGGTGCGCCTGCGGTCAGAGAGGGCGCGCACGCTGCCGTCCATGGACAACACGCCGGTCTCCAACGCACGCAAATGGGGCACGTTCGCAATCGGGGCCCTGATGGGAATGGTGCCGCCCATCGACATGACGGCGCTGAACCTCGCCGTCCCGCAGCTGAGCGCTGACCTGGACCCGTCCGCGACCCAGATCCTGTGGATCGCCGACGCCTACGGTTTCGCGCTGGCCGCGCTGCTGATCACCATGGGCGGCATCGGCGACCGGATCGGCCACAAGCGGATGCTGCTGGGCGGGGCCGCCATGTTCGCGGTCGCGTCCGCGATCACCGCGTACGCCCCGACGGCCGAGCTGCTGATCGCGTCCCGGGCGCTGCTGGGCGTGGCGGGGGCCGCGCTGATGCCGTCCGGGCTCGCGCTGGTCCGCCGGGTGTTCACCGACCCCAAGGAGCGGACGATGGCCGTCGGGGTGTTCTTCGGCATCGGGGGGCTCTCGGTCGGGCTCGGGCCGGTGCTCGGCGGCGCGCTGCTCGACCACTTCTGGTGGGGCTCCGTCTTCATGATCAATGTGCCGATCATGACGGTGGCGGTGATCGCGGGCTTCGCCGTCCTGCCCGAGTCGCGCAACCTCCAGCCGGGACGGATCGACCTGCTCAGCCTGCCCCTGTCGGCGGCGGGCGTCCTCGGGCCCGTCTACGCGATCAAGGAAGCCGCCGACGGCGGCGTCACCCAGGGCCGCGTCGCCGTCGCCGCGCTGGTGGGCGTCCTGACCATGGCGCTGTTCGTCCGCCGCCAGATCCGGCTGGACGACCCGCTGGTCGACGTCCGGCTCTTCCGCCGTCCCGCGTTCGCCGGGGCCGTCAGCACCAACATGTTCGCGATGTTCGCGCTGGTGGCGCAGTCGCTGATCTTCTCGATGTACTTCCAGCTCGTCCTCGGGTGGTCGCCGCTGAAGGCGGGCCTGGCCGGCCTCCCGGGTGCGCTGGCCGCGATGGTCGGCGGCGCCGTCCTGGCTCCCCCAATGATCTCCGTCATCGGCCGCGCCCGCGCCGTCACCGCCGGGCTCGGCGTCGCCGCCGTCGCGTTCGCCCTGTTCCTCCAGGCGGGCGTCCAGCCCGACTACCCGGCGCTCCTGGTCCCGATGCTGATGAGCGGGCTCGGCATGGGCCTGGCGATGACGGTCACGGCCGACACCGTCCTGGCCTCGGTCCCCCAGAACCGGGCGGGCGCCGCGTCCGCGCTCTCCGAGACGTCCAACGAACTCGGCGGCGCCCTCGGCATGGCCGTGCTCGGCAGCGTCCTGAACGCCGTCTACCGCGACAGCCTCACCCTCCCCGCCGACTCCCCGCCCCAGGCCCGCGACTCCCTGGCCTCCGCCCTCCAGGCCACCGCCGCCCTCCCACCCGAAGCCGCCGCCCACCTCACCACCGCCGCCCGCGAAGCCTTCGTCGACGGCATGCACGCCGCCCTCTTCCTCAGCGCCGCCTTCGCCGCCCTCATAGCCCTCGCCTCCCTCTACACCCTCCGCACCGTCCCCAAAGTAATCCCCGACCCCCTCGTCCCCGCCAAGGACTGACTCGGCTAGGAAATGTGATATCACTTTGATAGTTTGGTGACATCGGCGAGGAGATGAGGGACGGGCATGGGGCAGGTTGGGATGGTTCGGGTCGGGGTTGAGGAGCGGGGCGCGCGGGATGTGGCCGGGTGGCCGATGCTGGGGGCGAGTGTGGTGCTCGTGGTCGGTGGGGCCGCCATGGTGGTGGGGGCGGTGGCGGCGGAGAGTGTGGTGCTGCTCGTCCTGGGGATTCTGCTGGTGGTCGGGGGGCTTGTCTTGGCGGCGGGGCTCACGGCGGTGGCGCCCAATGAGGCTCGGGTGCTGCAGGTGCTGGGGCGGTACAGCGGGACGGTGCGGACGGACGGGTTGCGGTGGGTGAACCCGATCACGATGCGGCGGCGGATCTCGACGCGGATCCGGAACCACGAGACCGGGCTGGCGAAGGTCAACGATCTGGACGGGAACCCGATCGAGATCTCGGCCGTGGTGGTGTGGCAGGTGGAGGACACGGCGCGGGCCGTGTTCGCGGTGGACGACTTCGTGGAGTTCGTGGCGTTCCAGACCGAGGCGGCGGTGCGGCACATCGCGGGGAGCTTCCCCTATGACGCGCACGACCGGACGTCGCTGCGCGACAATGCCGACGAGATCACCGCGAAGCTGTCGTCGGAGCTGGCCGAACGGGTGGAGGCGGCCGGGGTCACGATCGTGGAGTCGCGGATCACGAGCATCGCGTACGCGCCGGAGATCGCGCAGGCGATGCTGCGGCGGCAGCAGGCGGGCGCGGTGGTGGCGGCGCGGCAGCGGATCGTGGAGGGGGCGGTGGGCATGGTGCAGCTCGCCCTGGAGAAGCTCGTGGAGCAGGACGTCGTGGACCTCGACGAGGAGCGCAAGGCGGCGATGGTCAGCAACCTGCTGGTCGTGCTGTGCGCTGACCGGGACGCACAGCCGGTGGTCAACACCGGCACTCTCTACCAGTGACCGAGCGCAAGAGGGTCCTGCTGCGGCTCGATCCGGCCGTCCATGATGCACTGGCCAGGTGGGCGGGCGACGAGCTGCGCAGTACCAATGCCCAGATCGAGTTCCTGCTGCGGCAGGCGCTCACCGAGGCCGGGCGGATGCCCGGGGCCGCGCAGCGGATGCGGCGCCCCGGGCGGCCACCCAAGGACGAGACCGAGGAATAGGTCATGGTCGAGGTTCCGGACTCCCTGCCGGCCAGGATGTACCTGCTGGCGTACGACCTGGAGAAGCGGCGCATGAGGAAGTACGGGGGGCGGCTGGGGTATGTGCTGCGGGCAGCGGCGCTGACCGAGCTCTACCTGGACGGACGGCTGATCGACGAGCGTAAGAAGCCCAAGCCCGACACCCCCGGGGAAGATCCCTACGGGGTGTTGGCGCAGATCGCGGCGTCGCGGCCCCGATCGTGGCAGCACTGGGTCCGCAAGGGCAGCGGTGCCATGGTGCGGACGGTGCAGGACGAGCTGGAGAAGGGCGGGTGGATCAGGGTCGAGCGCCATAAGGTGCTGGGGCTGTTCCCCCGGGCGCGGGTCACGGTGCGCGATGCGCGGGTGGTGAAGAACCTGTGGGGCGGGGCGTCGTCGGCGCTCAGGGGCAAGCCCGTCGCTCATGTGAACAGTTACGACGCGGCGACGGTCGCGCTGGCGGCGGCGGGCCAGATCAACACCGTCCTGCCGAGGGGCGACCGGCGGCGGCACAAGCGACGCATCGCGGAGCTGACGGCGCGGTCGGGGCCCGCCCCGGCGGCGGTGCGCAAGGTGGTCAGGGCGGAGCTGGCCGAGGCGGCCGCCGCCGGCTGAGGTCACCGGTTCGTAAGAACTTCCTGGCGCCGTTGTCTCTAGCCTGAACGCATGAGATGGCTTTGCTTGACTGTGGTCGCGATCGTGGCGCTGGCGGGGTGCGGGGGGTCCGGCGATGACGGCGAGGCGGCTCCGGCCACGTCCTCGGGGGCGGCGGCGCCGGGCACGTCCTCGGGGGCGCCGGAGGCGGCGCCTGAGAAGTTGCGGTTCAGCGGGACGACTCTGAGCGGCGCGTCGTTCTCCGGGACGAGTCTGGCGGGGAAGCCGGCGGTGTTCTGGTTCTGGGCGCCGTGGTGTCCCAAGTGCGTCTCCGAGGGCCCGGCGGTGGCGAAGGCGGCCGGGAAGCACAAGGGCGAGGTCGCCTTCGTCGGGATCGCGGGCCTGGACAAGAGCAAGGACCGCATGCGCGGGTTCGTCGAGCGGACGGGGACCGGTGGTCTGACGCAGCTCGACGATCGCACCGGGGCGCTCTACAAGCACTTCAAGGTGACCTCGCAGTCGTCGTATGTGTTCATGAAGGCCGACGGCTCGTCCGAGCGGGTCTCGGGCCCGCTGGACGAGGACGGGGTCGAGCGGCGCGTCCGCGCGCTGGTGGGCTGAGCGGTGGAGACGGTCTCACTCGCGCTGGCGGCGGGGCTGGTGGCGGCGTTCAACCCCTGCGGCTTCGCGCTGCTGCCGACCTATCTGGCGCTGCTGGTCGCCGAGCCGGGCTCGGGCGGGGTGTGGCGGGCGCTGCGGCTGTCGGCGGCGATGACCGGCGGGTTCGTCACGGTGTTCGGGGTCTTCGGGGGCGTCGTCGCGGTGGCGGCGACCTCGGTGCAGGAGCATCTGCCGTGGGTCACGATCGTGATCGGGGTGGGGCTGCTCGGGCTGGGGATCTGGCTGGTGTCCGGGCGCGAGCTGCTGGTCAGGCTTCCCCGTCTCGGCGTGGGCGGCGCGGACGGCTCGCTGGTCGCGCTCTACGGGTACGGGGCGTCCTACGCGGTGGCCTCGCTGTCGTGCACGATCGCGCCGTTCCTGGCCGTCACGGGGATCGTGTCGGGCGGTGGCCTGGCCGAGGGTGTGCTCGCGTTCGCGGCCTACGGGGTGGGGATGGGCCTGGTCGTGGGGCTGCTGTCGATGATGGTGGCGCTGGCGCGGGGCGCGGCGGTCGCGCGGCTGCGGCGGGTGCTGCCGCACGTGTCGCGGGCCAGCGGGGTCCTGCTGTTCCTCGCCGGGATGTACGTCGTCTATTACGGCTGGTACGAGTTGCGTGTCTACGCGGGACGAGAGGCCGACGACCCGGTGGTGGACGCCGCCACACGGGTGCAGGGTGCGGTCACGGGTTTCCTGGACGACCTCGGCCCCGGCCTGGTGGCGGCGGGGTTCGCCGCCGTCGCGCTCGTCGCGGCGGTGTCGGCCAGACGAGCACGGGCCGCGCGGGTCAAGCGCGGTACTGGTCGTGACGGCGATAAAGATCGAGTGTCTCCTCCTCGGTGAGCTGCTTGCCCTGCGCGATGTTGTCGGCCAGCTCCTCGAAGTACGCCTCCCGGGGCGCGCCGGGGGCGAAGTGCAGCAGCATCGAGGCGGGTTCGCCCTCCTCGTTCCGGAACGCGTGGACGCCGCCTTCCGGGACGAAGAGGTAGTCGCCCGCGGTGGCCTTCGCCCAGGTCTCGCCGTCGTAGAGGTTGACGGTGCCCGCGAGGATGTAGAACGACTCGGACATCGTCCGGTGGAAATGGGGCTCGGGGCCGGTGGCGAAGGGGCCGAACTCCCAGCGGTACATGCCGAACTGGCCGTTGGTGGAGTGGGTCGTGGCGAGGTAGTGCACGCGCACGCCGAGGCCGTCGGGCCCGATAAGCAGGTCGGGCTCGGCGGACGACCGCCTGAGGGTGGCGCTGACCTCGCCTTTTTCGCCCAGGTAGGTGGCTTCCGGGTAAGACATGGAGGTCACTCTATGACGAGCTCCACCGGAATGTTGCCGCGCGTCGCGTTGGAATACGGGCAGACCTGATGGGCCCTGCCGACCAGTTCGCGTCCGGTCTCGCCCTGGAGCTCGTCGGGCAGTTCGACGCGCAGGACGACGCTGAGGCCGAACCCGTTCTCCAGGTCGCCGCCGATGCCGACCTCGGCGGTGACGGCGACGTCCTTGACGTCCTGGCGGGACGCGCGTGCCACGGCCGTCAGCGCGCTGGAGAAGCAGGCCGCGTATCCGGCGGCGAAGAGCTGCTCGGGGTTGGTGCCCTCGCCGCTGCCGCCCATCTCCCGGGGGACGGCCACGGCGAGGTCGATCCGGCCGTCGGAGCTGACGGCCCGGCCGTCGCGGCCGTCGGCGGTGGCGACGGCGGTGTAGTGCGCGGTCATGGTTCCTCCTCGTTGGTGGCGTGATTTCAACCTAGCACTATTTAGTTGTGCACAACTTAATTGTGACGCGTCAGACAGCGGAAAATCGGTCGTGGCGCGACGGCCGGGCTCGGTAGCTTGCTCGGCATGGAAGAGCGGGGGCGGTACCTCAACGTCGTGGACGTCGAGGCCACGTGCTGGGACGGGCGCACGCCCGACGGCATGGTCAGCGAGATCATCGAGATCGGGCTGTGCGTCGTCGACCTCGCCGAGCGCGAGCGGGTGGAGCGGCACCGCGTGCTGGTCCGTCCGGAGCGCTCGGTGGTGAGCGAGTTCTGCACCGAGCTGACCGGGCTCACCCAGGACGAGGTCGACACCGGCGTCACGTTCGGCGAGGCGTGCGCGCTGCTGGAGGCCGAGCACCGCGCGCACACCCGCGCCTGGGCGAGCTGGGGCGACTACGACCGCAAGCAGTTCGAGCGGCAGTGCGCGGCGAGCGGCGTCCCCTATCCCTTCGGGCGCAGGCACACCAACGCCAAGGCGACCTACTCCGAGGCCCACGATCTCCCCCGCAAGCTGGGCATGGCCGGGGCGCTCCGGCACGCGGGCATGCCCCTGGAGGGACGCCACCACAGCGGGGTGGACGACGCCTGGAACATCGCGGCGCTCGTCCTGAAGATCGACGCCCGAGGCTGCTGGCCGTCCTAGCCCGGACGGCCCCGCTGTGTGACGAGGGCCGCCACGAGCGCGCCCGCCGAGACCGGTGTGTTTCCGCGACACCCTCGCCTCTGACGCGCGACCGGCGTCCGTCGTGGACGGCGTCCTGATGCCGGTCGTCACACTCTGAACCGACGCGCGGGCCCCGGAACCTTGTCGAAGGTCAGGGGTCGGGGACGGCGATCGGGCATGTCGGGGCGAGATCGCCGGGCGCCAGGGTTGGCGTATGCGATCCACCCTTCGACTAAGCGGCGCCCTCGTGCTCGCCGCCGCGCTTCCGCTCTCGGCCTGCGGAGCCGATGCCACCCGGGAGGCGGTGAGCCGGGACGCGACGTCGTCGCCCGTGGGCTTCGGCCTGCCACGGCCGTCCGGACCCCAGGCGATCGGCACCACCGAACTGCATCTGGTCGACGCCGCGCGTGAGGACCCCTGGGTCGCGGGCAAGCGGCGGGAGCTGATGATCAGCGTCTGGTATCCGGCCCGCGACCAGGGCGGACCACGCGCGCCGTACCTGCGTCCCGCCGCCGCGCGGGCCATCGACGCGGCGGGAGCGCTCGGGATCTTCAAGCCGGGGCAGGTCGACTGGGCGGGCGCCCGCACCCACGCGGGCGAGGGTGTTGCGGCCGACGCGCGCCGGGGGCCGCGTCCCGTCGTGCTCTACTCCCCCGGGTTCGGTGTGCCGCGCGCGCTTGGCACCGGGTTGGCGGAGAACCTCGTCAGCCAGGGCTACGTGGTCGTGACGATGGACCACACTTTCGAGACGACGCCTGTGGAGTTCCCCGGGGGGCGCGTAGAGGGGCAGCGGCTGCCGCCGCAGGGGCCCGAGCGGCTCAAGAAAGCCCTCGCCACGCGCGTCCAGGACACGCGGTTCATCCTCGACCGGCTGGACGCCCTGCGCGCGGGCGCCAACCCCGACGCCGAGGGGCGGCACCTTCCCCGCGGCCTCGGCCGCACGCTCGACCTGACCCGGGTGGGGATGGCGGGGCACTCCGCCGGAGGCATCCAGGCCGCCGAGACCATGCGCCTCGACCGGCGGGTGGACTCCGGAATCGACATGGACGGCACGATGGCCTACTCCGACAAGGAGTTCGTCCAGGTCGCCGGGGAAGGGCTCGCGCGGCCGTTCATGCTGATGGGCGCGGCCATCGGCGGCAAGCCGCAGACGCATCTCACCAACCCCTCGTGGGGATCGTTCTGGGACCGCTCCACCGGGTTCAAACGCGACCTCAACCTGCCCGAGGGCGGGCACTACTCCTACACCGACCTCCAGACGGTGCTGCCCGAACTCGACGAGAAGCTCGACATCCCGGCCGCCCAGCGCGCCGCCTTCATCGGGACGATCGACGTCCCCGGGCGCGCAGCGCGGTCGGTGAACGCCTATGTGACCGCGTTCTTCGACCGGAGCCTGCGGGGGCGTCCCGGCCGCCCGCTCGACGGGCCCTCCCCCGCGCACCCCGACGTCCGCTTCATCGGCTGAGCCGCCCCTGACCGGCGCCCCGGATCACTTCACGACGCCCAGGTCCGGGGCGCCGCCGTTCTGACCGGCGATGATGACCTTCCGCATCGGGAACGGGATCTCGATGCCCTCCAGGAGGAAGCGCCGGTGCAGCCGCTTCACGAACTCGTGCTTGATCCGGAACTGCTCGCCGAACTCGCTGGTGCGCAGGATGACGGTGAAGTCGATGCTGGAGTCGGAGAAGGTGTGGAAGCGCACCAGCACCTCGGTCTCCTTCACCCCGCCCTCGACCTCGTTCATGACCTCCTGGCCGACCTCGGTGACGACCTTCTCCACCTGGTCCAGGTCGCTGTCGTAGGCGACGCTCGCCTGGAGCAG
Source organism: Spirillospora sp. CA-294931 (assembly GCF_050946795.1). Classification (GTDB taxonomy): domain Bacteria; phylum Actinomycetota; class Actinomycetes; order Streptosporangiales; family Streptosporangiaceae; genus Spirillospora. Next base: position 3,624,094 of record NZ_CP192006.1, on the reverse strand, counting down.
CAGCGACATGTCCTGGGCCGGACGGTGGTAGTTCGTCAGGATCGTGTCGGAGAACCGCGCGTTCGGGATCACCTCGATGTTGTCCGAGAGCGTCCGGATCGAGGTGTTGCGCCAGTTTATGTCGACGACGTAGCCCTGCTGGCCGCTGGACAGCTTGATGTAGTCGCCCGGCTCGATCGTCTTGGACGCCAGCACGTGCACGCCCGCGAACAGGTTGGCCAGAGTGTCCTGGAGGGCGAGCGCCACCGCCAGGCCGCCGACGCCCAGGGCGCCCAGAAGCGGGGTGATGGTGACGCCGATGCTCTGCAGCATCACCAGTATCCCGATGCCCAGGACCAGCACGCGGGTGATGTTGGCGAAGATCGTGACGTTGGCCGCCACGCCCTGCCGGGCCAGCGTGACCTCCGAGACGATCCCCGCGATCAGCCGGGCCAGCGCCAGCGACACCACGACGATCACCAGCGCGGTGATCACCCGGTTGGTGTAGCGGATCGCCTGGTCGTCCAGCTCCAGGATCGGCGCGGCCAGCCAGGCGCCGCCCAGGACGGCCATCGGGAAGGCCAGGTCGCGCAGCAGCCGCGCGGCCAGGTCGTCCCAGGCCCACGTGGTGTCGCCGGCGCGGCGGGTCAGCCGTCCGGCCAGGAAGCGCAGCAGCACCGCGACCGCGAGCGCGGCCGCCAGCACGGCGACCGCCGCGGTCACCTCGCCCCAGCCCAGATGATCAGGCATGGCGTGAATCTCTCCCTCCGGTGCCGCGCGCGTCGATGCGGTGATTGCGGCACCTATCCGGATACGCCCTGATCGTAGTGAACCGGCCGACCGCGCGTGGCCAAGGCCACGGAGCGTCCCGGTGTGAACGTCCGACCGGGCGTTTACGATCGATCAGGTGGTAGATCTCGCGAGGGCGCGCCGTCTGGGGGTCACGGCGCTGGGTCTGACGAACGGCCCCCACGCCGTCAAGGTCGTCCGCGACCTGGAGGTCCCGGTCCCTGCGGCCGGGGGCGACGACGAGAACGTGACGCTGCTGGCCGACCACTACGCCCCGGTCGGGCTCGACCGTCCGCCGGTCATCCTGGTCCGGTCGCCCTACGGGCGGCGCGGGCCGTTCGGGCTGATGTGCGGGCAGGCGTTCGCGTCCCACGGGTTCCAGGCCGTGGTGCAGAGCGTGCGCGGCGGGTTCGGCTCCGGTGGCGTCTTCGAGCCGCTCGACGAGCGCGAGGACGGCCTGGCCACGATCAAGTGGCTCAAGGAGCAGCCCTGGTTCGGCGGCACGTTCGCCATGCACGGCCCCAGCTACCTCGGCTACGTCCAGTGGGCGGTCGCCGCCGAGGCCGGGCCCGAGCTCAAGGCGCTGTCGATGCAGGTCACGGCGTCCTCGTTCCGCGACGCGGTCAACTTCGGCGGCGGCTTCGCGCTGGAGGCCATGCTCACCTGGATCGACGTCACCGCCCGGATGAAGCACCCGCTCTCGGGCATCACCACCGGCATCATGTCGCCGCGCCGGGCGCGGCGCGCGGCCCTGTCGGGCAAGCCCCTGGGCGAGCTGGACGTCCTGGCGACCGGCGCGCAGCAGCGGTTCTTCCAGGATGTCCTGGCCAACGGCCGCGACACCCCGTTCTGGGACCGCCGCGACTTCGGCGCCACCGTCGCCGACGTCACCGCCCCGGTCAACATGACCGGCGGCTGGTACGACATCTTCCTGCCCTGGCAGCTCAAGGACTACGCGGCGCTGCGCGCGGCCGGGCGCCGCCCCTACCTCACCATCGGCCCCTGGACCCACGCCGACGCCCGGATGATGCGCGGCTCGGTCGGCGAGGCCGTCGCCTGGTTCCGCGCCCACCTGCTCGACGACCCGGGCGGCCTGCGCGAGCAGCCCGTCCGCGTCCACGTCACCGGCGCGGACGAGTGGCGCGAGTTCCCCGAGTGGCCCGTCCCGGGAATCGGTGAGCAGCGCTGGCACCTGCGGCCCGGCGGCGGGCTCGCGACCGGCGTCCCGCCGGAGTCCGCGCCCGACACCTACCGGTACGACCCGGCGCACCCCACCCCGTTCCTGGGCGGGCCCAGCCTGCTCGGCGGGCAGCGTCCGGTCACCGACCAGCGCAAGCTGGAGCAGCGCCGCGACGTCCTGACCTTCACCTCCGACGTCCTCGACGCCGATCTTGAGATCATCGGCCCGGTGACGGCCGACCTGTACGTCCGCTCCGACCGCGAGCACACCGACTTCGTCGTCCGGCTCTGCGACGTCGGCCCGGACGGCGAGTCGCTCAACCTGTGCGAGGGCATGCGGCGGCTCGTCCCCGGCGAGCCCGCCGCCGACGAGGACGGCGTCCGCCGGGTGGCCGTGGAGCTGTGGCCCGCCGGGCACCGCTTCCGCGCGGGGCACCGCGTCCGCGTCCAGGTGTGCAGCGGCGCCTACCCGAGGGTGGCCCGCAACACCGGCACGGGCGAGCCGATCGGCACGGCCACCACGATGGTCACCGCCGCGCAGGAGATCTTCCACGACCCGGCGCGCCCGTCCGCGATCACCCTTCCGGTGCTGCCGGGCTGACGGCGCTCACGAACGCCGGCGCAGCGCCTCCAGGGCACGGTCCGCGTGCACGTTCGCGCGGACCTCGCTCTTGATCACCGCCAGGACGCGCCGGTCGGTGTCGATCACGAACGTCTGCCGCTTGGTCGGCGCCAGCGCCAGCCCGCGCTTCACGCCGAACGCGTCGCGCACCCTGCCGTCCTCGTCCGACAGCAGCGGGTACCCGAACCCGTGCTTGTCGGAGAACTCCTTCTGCTTGCCGACCGCGTCGGCGCTGATCCCCACCGGGTGCGCTCCCAGCTCCGCCAGCTCGGCCGACACGTCACGGAAATGGCACGCCTCGGCGGTGCACACGGGAGTCATGGCCCCGGGGTAGAAGAACAGCACCACGGGCCCCTTCTCCAGCAGCCCGCCCAGCGTGCGCGTCTCCCCCGTCTCATCGGGCAGCGCGAAGTCCTCGACCACTTCACCGACCTTCATCCCCCGAAGCTATCCCGCCCCCAACCCACCGGTAACCCCTCCCACCCGAGACCCCCCTCACACCCACCCAACCCAGCAACGACAAGGAATGCGCGCTCGCGGCTCCGCCGCGAGCACGCATTCCTTGGCCCCGCTCCCCCGCACGGCCGCGCGTCGCGAACGGCCGCACTGACTCTGCGCCGTGCGCACCTTCGCGAATCCCACGTGTCCCGTGCTTCGGCTCGGCGACCTGGGTCAGGTGAGGAGGGTGGTTATTTGGGGGGTGGTCCAGGTGCCTTGGGCGCCGGGGCGGGTGCTCAGGTAGGCGGCGGCTTGGGGTGGGGGCCAGCCGTGGGACTCGCGCAGGCCGTGGCCGAGCATCGTCAGGTAGGGGGCGGTGGGGGCGTTGAGGTCGGCGTCGGCGGTGCCGTGGGGGGAGGTGAAGGTGAGCATCGGGTGGCCGTCGCGGTCGCCGACCTTGATGATCGTCTCGTAGCGGCCGGGGCCGAGGGTCTGGCGGCTGGTGGTCAGGACCTCGGTGAGGTCGGGGTCGGCGCCGGTCTCGCGGCGCATCTCCTGGGAGACGATGTCGCAGAACTGGGCGCGGGTGACCAGGTAGGCGCGGGCGGCGGCCCGGCCGGGCAGGGTGGGGTCGTAGAAGGCCATGCCGCCTCCCCAGGTGAGGGAGGTCAGGGCGAAGTAGATGCCGCCGGGCAGCGTGACACGACGTTCGGCGCGGGCCGGGCTGGGGTCACGGCAGCCCGTGTAGTGCCGCGCGCCGCCCGCGGGGCGGCCGCCCGCCAGGTAGCAGGCGAACCGCTCGCGGTAGAGGTTCGATCCGTAGGCCACGTACCAGACCGCGTCCATGGCCCCCAGTATCGCGGGAGATCAGGACTTGGACGGGTCGGCGACGCGGGCGAGGAACAGGGGCTCGCCGGTGCGGGTGTCGCGGACGAGCAGGAGGTAGGGGCGGTCGAACACGACCTTCGTGCCGGCGGGCGGCGGGGCGGAGGTGACCTCCACGCCGCTTCCGGTGGCGGCGGCCGCCTCGGTGCCCTTCTCGTCGACGAGCAGGGTCGCGGCGTGGTGGACGAAGGCGAGCTTGCCCGCCTTGGGCGACAGCCCGGTCAGGTCGGCCTTGTCGGAGAACGCGGTGCCCATGCCGAGATCGGCGAGCATCGGCTTCATGTCGGCCTTGGAGCGCAGCTTCACCTTGGGCATGGAGATCTGGACGGCGGACGGGGTGAGCGCCCCGGTGACCTTGTCGAGGGTGGCGGCGTCGAGGGCGGGGCAGCCGCGGGCGCCGGGCTCGGGGAGCAGCGCGGTCATGCTGATGCGGCGGCCCTGGTAGGGCATGTCGACCGCCGTCCAGCCGCCCGCGCGGGCGTAGCGCAGGTCGCCGCCGTCGCGGCTCATCGTCGGTGTGGTGATCTTCGTGCCGGACGAGGTGGTGAACGGGCGGTTCTGGGTGTCGGAGCGTTTGAACGCGCTCTCCCACTTGGCCTTCAGGTAGACCGCGTCGGTGAGGACCCAGCCGATGTCCTTCTTCACCGACCCCTCGGGCAGCAGGTCGGCGATGTGGCCGCCGGTGGCCTTCTTGATGTCGGCGTTGATGGTCTTGCGCGCGCCTTCGGGGTCCTTCTCGAAGTCGACGAGGTTCAGCCCGGCGTCGTAGGCCGTGGCGACCTGGTCGAGGTAGGCGGCGTTGGGCCGCCAGGTCTTGTTGGACCAGACCTGGTCGGTGGTCTTGAGCGTGACGTCCGGGCCGTTGGCGCTCCTGAACGCCTGGTTGCGCGCGCGGAGCCCGGCCAGGGGGTCGCCGCCGGGCTGGCGGAGCGTGCGGGTCATCGCGGCGGCGGTCTCGCCGCGCGCGGCGAACCTGACCATGCCGAGGCCGCTGGACAGGCTGCTGGGCGAAAAGACCACGTTCTTGCCCGGGTCCTTGCGGCACCAGGCCGACAGGACGGCGAGTCCGAAGGCGGCGTCGCCACGCGCGTACGGGCGGGGGTCACCGGCCGGGACGGTCTTCACCGTCCCCTTGACCAGGCTCGCCGTGGGCGCCTCGGAGTCTCCGCAGGCGGCCAGGAGCGAACCGGCCACCACGGTGGCGGCGGCGCATCCGAGTGCGGGGTTTCTGCGCAGAGAACTCATAGACCTGGGACGGTGTGGCGTGGCTCACGGTTCCGCGTTTGGGCGAAATGTTTGGGATGACCCGCCGACGGAAAGAAGATTCACCGAGTGGGTGTCTAAGACGCAGATACCTCCAGGTTATGTCGTGCCGACCCGGAGGTCTCATCATGCAACGCACCCTGACCATCGCGCTCGTCTCCGCCTCCGGCCCCGACGACGAGCACACGCAATCGATCCACCTGCGCGAACTCTCGCCCGCCCTGGCCCGTGAGGCCACCGAGGACGAGGACGGCAGCCAGGTCACCCTCTACGCGCGCCGCCAGGACGGTGCGGCGCGCACTCGGGGGCGGCTCGGCCCGGGCGCGACCCTCCAGACCCTGGAGGCCGGCCCGGCACGCCCGCTGGAGGACGAGGCGCTGCTCGACCACGTCAGGGACCTGGCGGACGGGCTCCGTCGCCGCTGGAGCGGCGCGGGGCGTCCCGACGTCGTGCACGCCCACGGGTGGATCGGCGGGCTCGCCGCCTGCGCCGTCGCCCGCGAGATGGACCTGCCCTTCGCCTTCACCCCGCACGGGCTCGCCACGATCGAGCTGCGCGCCGGACGCCCGGCCCACCCCGCGCGGGCCCGCATGGAGAAGGCCATCGCCGCCGGAGCGCGCGTGATCGTGACGGCCTGCCAGGACGAGGCCGAGGCGCTGGTGCGGATGGGCGTCCCGCGCAAGAAGATCTCGGTCATCCCCTACGGCGTCGACACCGAGCAGTTCTGCCAGGTGGGGCCCGCGATGCCGCGCGGCGAACGCGATCGGCTGGTCACGGTGAGCCGCGATCTGGAAGACGGCGGCGTCGCGACGGCGATCCGCGCCCTGGCCGAGGTCCCCGACGCCGAGCTCGCGGTGGCGGGCGGCCCCGACCGCGACGGCGTCGAGAACGACCCGGCCGTCCACCGGCTGAGCCTGCTGGCCAAGGAGCTGCACGTCTCCGATCGGGTGATCTTCCTCGGCCGGATGCCGCGCAAGTCGCTCCCCCGCCTGCTGCGGACGGCGCGCCTGGTGCTGAGCCTGTCGCCGGACCGGCCCTCGCCGCTGGTTCCGCTGGAGGCCATGGCCTGCGGCGTTCCGGTCGTGGCCACGCCCAGGGGCGGCGCCGCCGACAGCGTCCTGGACCAGATCACCGGCCTGCACGTCCCGGCCGGACGGCCCGTCCCGGCCGGACGGGCGATCCGCCGCCTGCTGTCGGAGGAGACCACGCTGCACGGGTACTCGATCGCGGCCGCCGACCGGGCCAGCTCCCGCTACGGCTGGAACCGGATCGCCGCCGAGCACCTGCGCGCCTACGAGCGGCTGGTCCCCAAGCCCGAGCCGGAGCCCGAGCCCGAGACGGGCCCGGACGACGAGCTCGCCGAGGCCCTGACCATGTGAGTCCCGCCACCCGAAACGACCCCCGGCCCTCCCCAGGGCCGGGGGTCGCGGCGTTTTCCGGTGCCGAAAGGAACGATCCATCGCGCGGTCGCCACGGTGTGTCCGATAGATCCCTCGCAGGTGAAATACTTTGCGGCATGGTGGGTGGCGGAGCTCGAGGAACACTGATCGGCCGGGCGGCCGAGCTCGGCGCGCTCGTCGGAGCCCTCGACCGGGCCGCCGCCGAGCGGCCCGGGGTGGTCCTGGTGAGCGGTGACGCCGGGGTCGGCAAGAGCCACCTGGTCAACGCGCTGGTGCTGGCCGCCCGCGAGCGCGGCTGCACGATCCTGACCGGCCAGTGCGCCGAGCTGGGCGAGAGCATGGCCTACCTGCCCCTCGCCGACGCCCTGTGGACCGCCGTCCGCCGCGAATCGCCCGAGACCGCCGAGCTGCGCGCGGCCGTCGAGGCCCGTCCCGTCCTCGGCCGCCTGCTGCCCGACGGCGGCGGCGCGGGCGAGCCCGAAGGCGCGGGCGAGCTCGGCCAGCAGCAGCTCTTCGGCGCCACGCTGGGCCTGCTGGGCGAGCTGGGACGCGCCCGGCCCGTCCTGCTGGTCCTGGAAGACCTGCACTGGGCCGACCGCTCGACCCGCCATCTGCTGACGTTCCTGAGCCGCGTCCTGCAGCGCGAACGGGTCTGCCTGGTCGGCACCTACCGCGCCGACGACCTGCACCGCCGCCATCCGCTGCGGCCGGTGGTCGCCGAGCTGCTGCGGCTGCCCAACGTGTCCTCGGTCGACGTGCGGCCGTTCCGTCCCGGCGAGACCGCCGAGTACCTGGCCGCGCTGGCCGCCGGGGGCGATCCGCCCACCGCCGAGGAGATCGAGCACGTCCACCAGCGCTCGGAGGGCAACCCGTTCTACGCCGGCGAGCTGTTCACGGCCCCCGCGGGCGGCGCCGACCAGCTGCCCTCGGGGCTGGCCGACCTGCTGCTGGCCCGGGTCGAGCAGCTCTCGGAGGACGCGGCCGAGGTCGTCCGGGTGGCGGCCGTGGCCGGGCGGCGGGTCAACGACGAGAAGGTCCGCCGCGTCTCGTGGCTCGACCAGGAGACGGTCGGCGCGGCGCTGCGCGAGATCGTCTCGCACCAGCTGCTGGTCCCCGACGGCGGCGTCGGTTACACCTTCCGCCACGCGCTGCTGCGCGAGGCCGTCTACACCGACCTGCTGCCGGGCGAGCGGACGCGGCTGCACGCGGCGTTCGCGGCCCTGCTGTCGGACGGCGGCTCCCCGGCCGAGCTGGCCTACCACAGCCTGGCCGCCCACGACCTGCCGACGGCGTTCGCCGCGTCCGTCCGAGCGGGCCGCGACGCCGACCGGCTGGGGGCGCCCGCCGAGGCGGCCGAGCACTACGACCAGGCGCTGGAGCTGTGGGAGGCGGTGCCGGACGCCGCCGAGGCGGCCGGCACCGACCGGATCTCGCTGGCCCTGCACGCCGTCCGGGCGCTGGGCCGGGCGGGCGAGGTCAGGCGCGCGGTCCACCGGCTGCGGCGGCTGCTGAAGGCCGCCGACCCCGACGACGTCCGGCTGGGCGTCAAGATCCGCGAGCATCTGGCGTCCTACCTCCAGGAGATCGACTGCGACGAGGAGGCGCAGAACATCGCGCGCGAGGCCGTGGCGATGCTGCGGCCCGACCCGCCGACCGTCGAGCGGGCGGCCGCCCTGGCCACCTACGCCAGGACGCTGTTCGTCAGCGACCCGGGCGAGGAGATGCCCGCGCTGGCCGAGGAGGCGATCGCGGCCTCCCGCGCCGCCGGGGCCGCCGACGCCGAGGCCAGCGCGCAGGTCACGCTGGGCATCTACCGGGAGCGGCGGGAGGCCGCCTCCGACGTCGCCGAGGTCTTCGCCAAGGCCCGCGACCTGGCCATCAAGGACGGCAACCACTCGGTCGCGCTGCGCGCGGCGTTCCACTACGCCCGCACCAAGTTCGACCGGGGCGATCTGGCGGGCGCCTCGGTGGCGGCCGACGAGGGCGTCCGGCTCACCAAGGACCGCGGCCTGGAGTGGAGCGGCGCCGGGACGACGATGCGCTGCCTCCAGTACCTGATCCACTACACCGGCAGCGACTGGGTGCAGGCCCGGCGGCTGGCCGACGACTTCGCCGTCCAGGTGGTGCGCACCTCCGAGGCCCAGCTGTCGGCCTACGCGCTGTTCGTGGAGGTCGCCCAGGGCGACGCCACCGTCGCCGAGCGCCTGCGCTGGATCGAGCCGCTGTGGGCGGGCGACGGCCTGCTCGACTACATCGCCCGGGGACTGGCCACCGAGCACGCGCTGTGGAACGGCGACCTCGATCGGGCGGTGGAGCATCTGGAGGGCGCCATGGCCACGCTCGCGCCCAACGACGTCGGCGGCATCAGGATCGCGGCCACCGGGCTGTGGGCGCACGCCGACCGCGCCGCGCGGGCCCGGGCGGCCGGTGACGCGGCGGGAGCCGCGGCCTCGGTGCGCGCCGCCGACGAGCTGATCCTCGTCGCGCGCGGCAGCGCGACGCTGACGCCCGCCGGGCAGCCCCGGGCCTGGCTCGGTCTTGAGGGGCGCGCCTGGCTGGCCCGCGCCGAGGCCGAGCTGCTGCGCGCGCACGGCGAGCACGACCCCGACGCGTGGCGCCGGGTCGTCGACGCGTTCGACTACGGCTTCGACTACGAGGTGGCGCGGTCGCGCTGGCGGCTGGCCGAGGCGCTGGCCGAACGGGGCGAGCGCGAGGAGGCGTCCGCCGAGTGGCGGGCGGCCGTCGCCCGGGCCGAGAGCCTGGGCGCGCTCCCGCTGCTGCGCGCGCTGAAGGACCTGGGCGCCCGCGCCCGGCTCGCCTCGGCCGCGCCGCGCCCGTCCGGCAACGGGTCGGGCCCGCTGGCGGCCCTGACCGTCCGCGAGCGCGAGGTGCTCAGGCTGGTGGCCGAGGGCCGCAACAACCGCGAGATCGCGGCGGCGCTGTTCATCTCGCCGAAGACCGCCAGCGTCCATGTGTCCAACATCCTGGGCAAACTCGGCGTGCACAGCCGGACGCAGGCCGCCGCACTCGCGCACCGCGAGGGCGGCTGAGACCCCGCGCAATTCCATTCAGGCGTTGCAAGGCGTTGCTTGCTGGCCAACTGACCGTAACCACGGGACATCTTCTTCAACCTGGGGTACACCGGAGACAGCACCTACGCGCCGGAGGTGGTCCCGCGATGCCCCGTCGTCGAGGCCGGCCGCACAGGCCCCGCACCCGCTGCCCGAGCGGCAAGGTCCGGTTCAAGGACCGGATCGCCGCCACCCTGGCGCTGGCCACGATCCAGCGCCAGGGCAGACCCGACCGAGACAAGATGGAGGCCCGCGCCTATCGGTGCCCGGACTGCGCGGGGTGGCACCTCACCTCCAGCAGGACGCGGACAGCGCGCTAGCCGCGGGGCGGGGGCGGGGTCAGCCGAGGAAGTCGAACGACGTCCCCGCCCCCGCCTCCAGGGCCGCCCGGTAGGCGGTCCACCCGACCGCGAGGTCCTGCCAGGGCAGGCCCACGGGCGCGTAGACGGTGAGCTCGCCCTCGCGCACCCTTCCGGGGACCTCGCCGTTCAGCAGGTCGCGCAGCGTCCCGGCGGCCTGCGCGACGTCCATCCCGGCCCCGGCCAGCACGCCCATCTCGACCGCGAGCGCGACGTCGTCGACCACGACGCGGGCGCCCTGGAGCAGGTCGGCCGAGAGCTCGGTCTTGCCGGGCTCGTCGGCCCCGAGCGAGGTCACCTGGGCGCCCTGGGCGATGTCGGCGGCGTGCAGGATCGGACGGCGCGCCCAGGTCGCCACGATCACGATCGCGGCGTCCCGCACCGCCGCGCGCGGGTCGGCCGCCACCGCCGCGGGCGTGCCCAGGCGTTCGCCGTGCCGCTCGGCGAAGTCGGTGGCGCGTCCGGTGTCCAGGTCGCAGACCGTGAGGCCGTGCACCTGCCGCAGCTCGGCCAGCCCGCGCATCACCAGCTCGGACTGCGCCCCGGCGCCGATCACCGCGACGGTGACGGCCTCGCGGCGCGCCAGGGCGTGGGTGCCGAGCGCGGCGGCAAGCCCCGTCCGCCACGCGGTGACGGTGGCCGAGTCGAGCACGGCCAGCAGCTCGCCGGTCTCCAGGTCGTGCAGGCAGATGACGCCGCGCAGCGCCGGGCGCCGCGTGGGGAACTTGGCGTTGACCTTGACCGTGTAGGCGGGGACGCCGTCGATGACGCCCGGGATGAGCGCCGTCGCCGTCCCCGGCCCGGGAAGGGACGCCACCACCCGCCGGGCCTGGACGTCCACCTCCTCGGCGGTGAACCCCCGGCGCAGCGCGTCCAGGCACTCCACCGGGTCGAGCAGACCCTCAAGCGTGGAGCGGTTCAGCAGCAACGTCACCGCCCCATTCTCCGTCACCCGCCGACCGGGAGGCCCGCGAAGGCGGCCAGGACGCCCAGGGCGGCGGCGCCCAGGAGGGTCTGGACGACGCCCCGGCGCATGACCACCAGCCACAGGGCGGCCAGCGCGAGGACGGCGAACTGCCAAGGATGGTCAAGGGTCAGCGTCAGCATGACGGCCGAGCCTCCGATGGCGCCGATGACGGCCGGGCCCGCGCCGTCGAGGAACGCCTGGACGGTGCGGCTCTCGCGCAGCCGGTCGAAGCGCGGGGCACCCAGCAGCACCAGGACGAACGAGGGCCCGAACGCGACCGCCGCTGCCAGCAGACCGCCAAGCAGGCCCGCCGCGGCGTAGCCGACGACGGCCACGGTCTGCACGACGGGGCCGGGGGTGATCTGGCCGAGGGCGACGGCCGTGGTGAACTCGCCGGACGTCATCCAGTGATACCGATCCACGGACTCGGCCTGCATCAGCGGAATGATCACGAAGCCGCCGCCGTAGGACAAGGCACCGACCTTGAAGGCGACCCAGCCCAGCGCCCCCAGGCCACCCAACGCCGGGGTGCCGAGCAGCAGCGGGACGGCCCGCGCGCGGGCGGGCAGCGACCGTCCCCTGACCGCGACCTCGACCAGGCCGCAGGCCAGCAGGACCAGCACCAGGTAGGGCCCGAGCGCGACCGTGGCCACTCCCCCGGCCAGGACGTAGAAGTACCAGCGGGCGCGGCTCCGCGCCCGCTCGCGGCTCGCCGGGACCAGATCGGCGGCGGCGTGCAGCGCGACGGCCGCGACCGCCGACCCCGCACCGGCCGCGGCGCCCCGGATCCACAGGGGCGCCTGCCCGGACAGGAACAGGGCCGCGAGCGCGAGGATCAGCACCAGCCCGGGGACGATGAAGCAGAGCCCGCCCACGACCGCGCCCGCCGGGCCCCGCAGCCGCCAGGCGCAGAAGATCGCCAGCTGGGTGGAGGCGGGGCCCGGCAGCAGGTTGGTGGCGGCGATGCCGTCCTCGAAGTCGCCGGGCGTCATCCAGCGCCGGTCCTTCACGCACAGGCGGCGCAGCAGCGCGATGTGGGCGGGCGGCCCGCCGAAGCCGACACAGCCGATCCGCCCCCATTCGCGGGCGACGGTCGTCAGGGACGGCCTCTCGTCGATCACCCGCCCATCATTGAGGGTGGCGGCCCGAGCCCGCGAACCGATCTCACTCCCTGAACCGGTCGCGGCCCCGGCCGCCACCGAAGAACCCAGCGCCGCGACGCCATCCGCGTTCCACCACCACCCCGACCACCTCTGGCGCGGCGGACACCCGTCCGTCACTGGGGGCGGCGGCCCGAGCCCGCGAGGTGGTCCCACTCCGAGACAGACGCGACCCGGCCACACAGCCCAGCAACGCGACGCCACCCGCGCTCAACCACGCATAGCGCGGCGGACACCCGTCCGCCACTGGGGGCGGCGGCCCATGCGCGCCAGCCCGTCCCACTCCGAGACAGACGCGGCCCCGGCCACACAGCCCAGCGACGCGACGCCACCCGCGCTCGATCACGCATGGCGCCGCGGACGCCCGTCCGTCACTGGGGGCGGCGGCCTGAGCCCGCGAGGCGGTCCCACTCCTTGAGCCAGTCGCGGCCTTGGTCGTCTACGAAGGACCCCGGGGGCGGGGTGACGCGGTGCTCGCTCAGCCACGCGCCCGGGCGGCGCATGGTGGGGCGGACGCGGCCGTCGGTGGGCATCAGCTGGGGAAGGATGGGGGCGGGCATGGCCTTCGGGGCCGGGCCCTCGTTCGCCAGGTCGGCCTGGTCCTTCTCCTCGGCCATGCCGATTGGGCCCTGGCGGCGGGCGTTGAAGAACTGGTTCACCGCCGGGTGGGTGCTGGACAGGATCATCTCGCGCGGCCCGAACATCACCAGGCCGCGGCGGAAGAGCAGGCCGAGGTTGTCGGGCAGGACGCGGGCGGTGCCGATGTCGTGGGTGACGATCAGGAACGTGGCGCCGAGCTCGGCGTTGAGGTCGACGAACAGCTGGTTGAGGTAGGCGGTGCGGACGGGGTCGAGCCCCGAGTCGGGCTCGTCGGCGAGGATCACCTCGGGGTCCAGGACCAGGGCGCGGGCCAGCCCGGCGCGCTTGCGCATCCCGCCGGAGATCTGGCCGGGCAGCTTCTCCTCGGCGCCGGTGAGCCCGACCATCTCCATCTTCTCCAGCACGACCGCGCGGATCGCGGTCTCGCGCATCTTGGTGTGCTCGCGCAGAGGGAAGGCGATGTTGTCGTAGAGGTTCATGGAGCCGAACAGGGCCCCGTCCTGGAAGAGCACGCCGAACTTGCGGCGCATCTCGTACAGGTCGTGCTCGCGCAGGTGCGGGACGTCGTCGCCGTCGACGTACACGTGGCCCGCGTCCGGGCGCAGCAGGCCCACCAGGTTCTTGAGGAAGACCGACTTCCCGGTGCCGGACGGCCCCAGCAGCGCGGAGATCTCCCCGGCCGGGATCGTGAGGCTGACGTCCTCCCAGATGACCTGCCGGCCGAACGACTTCCTGAGGCCCTCGACCCTGATCTCGACGCCCATGGCGCCTCCCCGGCGGGGCGTCCGGGTGGCGGCGGGTCCGCGAACCTTTCTGCCGGCCCCCGCCGTCCTCGACCCTACGACGCGGCCGGGAAGCGGCCAAGGACGGCTTTGGAAGGGCGCTGGAAATCAGGAGGATACCGACATGACCTGCCGAATGTGGCCAATGTTGGTACGTCCAAAGGGTTGATCCTCCCCGAAACGTCGGGTCCATCTCCCACCCATAGTGCCAAGGATGCGAGGGATCTTCGGCATTTTCTCCCCTTTCGCCCGACTGTCCTGATCTTCCAGAGTGTCGGTGACCTCCGGCGCGCCATTCGGGTGCGCCCAACCCCCACTGGAGGCACAGTGAAGATCCGCCACACCCGCGTCACCGCCATCACGGCGGGCACCGGTCTCGCCGCGACCGCCCTGGTCGCGACGGCCGCGTACGCGTCGGCCGGGAGCAACGAGGTCAACGCCGCTCCCGCCGGAACCACGTCCTCGGCCGTCTCGGCCCAGGCGAAGACCGCCAAATCGCTGGCCGCCGAGCTCGGCGCGGCCCGCACGGCGGGCTCGTTCATCGACGAGTCCGGCAAGCTGGTGGTCAACGTGACCGACTCGTCGGCCGCGCAGTCAGTCCGGGCGGCGGGCGCCCAGCCCAAGCTCGTCAAGCGCAGTGGCCAGGACCTGAACAAGATCCACAAGGCGCTGCAGAAGAAGGTCACCACGACCGGCACCGCGTACGCGGTGAACCCCAAGACCAACACGGTCGTGGTGTCGTTCGACAGCTCGGTCACCGGCGCCAAACTGGCGAAGGTGAACAAGCAGCTCAAGCAGTTCGGCTCGGCCGTCACCACCAAGAAGGTGCCCGGTCGGTACAAGCTGTTCACGCTCGGCGGCGAGGCGATCTACGCCGCCCCGTCCGGCCGCTGCTCGCTCGGGTTCAACGCCAAGAAGGGAGAAGAGTACTTCTTCGTCACCGCCGGGCACTGCACCGAACTGGCGGGCAAGACCTGGTTCGCCGACCAGGGCAAGACCAAGAAGCTCGGCACCGCCACCGTCAGCAAGTTCCCCGGTGAGGACTACGCCGTCGTGAAGTACGACGCGGCCCCCGAGGACACCAAGGGCGCGGTGAAGGGCAAGGACGGCGAGGTCGACATCACCGGCGCCGCCGATGCCACCGTGGGTCAGAAGGTGACCCGCAGCGGCAGCACCACCGGTGTCCACGAGGGTGAGGTCACCGCCCTCGACCAGACCGTGAACTACCAGGAGGGGCAGGTCGACGGCCTGATCCAGACCACCGTCTGCGCCGAGCCGGGCGACAGCGGCGGTTCCCTCTACGCCGAGGACAAGGCCCTCGGGCTCACCTCCGGTGGCAGCGGCAACTGCACCAGCGGCGGCGAGACCTTCTTCAACCCGGTGGGCGAGGCCCTGGCCGCGGGTGGCCTGGAGATCTACTGATCTTCGGGATCTGAAGGATAGACAACAACGGTTCTCCCCCCTTGTACGGGCCCCTTTCCGCCGTGTCACTCTCGGGCGCGGCGGGGAGGGGCCCGCCCCCTTGCGGCGACCGCCCTACTGGGCGGCGGGGATGTCGAGGGTCCGCAGGATCTCGGCGATGACCGCCGACTGGTTCGGGACGAGGTAGAAGTGGTCGCCCGGCAGCGTCCGCAGCGCGAAGCCGCCGTCGGTGTGCGCGCCCCAGCCCGCGGCCTGCTCGGGGGTGACGTCGTCGTCGGCATCGCCGACGATCATCGTCATCGGCACCCGCAGGCGGGGCTCCTCGCGGTGGCGGTAGTCCTCGACCAGCTTGAAGTCGTTACGGACGTAGGGCAGGACGAGCTCGCGCAGCTCGGGGTTGGCCATCGCCTCGCCGTCGGTGCCGCCGAGCTTGAGCATCTCGGCGACCACACCGTCGTCGTCGTAGGTGGAGACCGGATCGTCGTCGCGGTCGTCCGGCGCCCGCGTGCCCGAGACGAACAGGTGCGCGGGGGCGCTGTCACGTTCCTGGAGCAGCCGCGCGACCTCGTAGGCCAGCAGCGCGCCCATGCTGTGCCCGAAGATCGCGAAGGGCCGGTCGGTCAGCGGCGCCATCGCGCCGGCGATCAGCCGCGCCATCCGCTCGGGGTCGGGGATCAGCGCCTCGCCCATCCGGTCGGCGCGGCCCGGGTACTGCACCGCGTGCACCTCGACCGCGGGGCCGGTCTCCTTGGCCCACGTCCGGAAGAAGACCGCGGAACCTCCCGCGTGCGGCAGGCAGAAAAGACGCATCGAGGCCCAGGGACGGGTCTCGACGCACCGGAACCAACTCATGAGGCCTCCTTCGTCGGCCTCATCGTAAGCCTCGGATCGCGCGGAAGCGGCCACGGGGCCAGCCGGGGGTCGGGGACGCGCTTGGTGAACGTCGTCTCCTCGGCGACCTTGAAGCCGCGGCGGCGGTAGTTGGCCAGGGCGTTGGGATGATCGAGCGTGCTGGTGCGCAACCACACGCGCGTGGCCGGGCCGGTGTGCCCGGCCCAGAGGCGGTCACGCTGCCAGGCCCGCCGGACGCACTGCTCCACCAGGTGGCCGCCGTAGCCGCGGCCGACGAACTCCGGTGTGAGGCCGACCAGGTGGATCTCGGTGTCGCCGCCGGGCTGGGCCTCGATCTCGAAGAACCCGGCGACCGTCCCCTCGGCGGTCACGAGCCAGGTGCCCAGCTCGGGCCGCTCGACCCACGCGCGCCATTGGCCGAACGTCCAGGGGAACCGGTCGGTCCAGCAGACGCGGGCGCCCACGGCGGCGTAGAGGGCGCGGTTGACGTCCGCGGACGCCACCCGGGCCAGGGTGAAGGTCATCTCGACGTCCGGCGGCGGCGCGGGCCGCAGATCGGCGGGGTCGAGCATCTCCATGACCCATTCGGTGACGCCCGGGATCTCCCGGTCAGCCACCCATCGCCTCGACGAGGCTCGCGGGCCGCAGGTCCGTCCAGTTCTCCTCGACGAAGTCCAGGCACGCCTGCCGGGTGTCCTCGGTCTTGGCGACGTCCCAGCCGGACGGGACGCCGGCGAACGACGGCCACAGCGAGTGCTGGCCCTCGGCGTTGACGAGCACGAGATAGGTGGCGTCGGCGTCCTCGAAGGGGTTGGTCATCGCGGTTCCTTCCTGAGCGGGTGGAGCTTGCCGAGCCTGGCGGCCAGGACGGCGCCCATCTCGGCGGCCGGGGCGGGTTCGAGGAGCAGGTGGTGGTCGACGTCGAGGGGGTACTCCTCGATCCGGCCGTCCACCAGCGGGCCCCAGGTGGTGTGCGGGACGGGCGAGGCGCCGGTGCGCCCGCGCACGGCGCTGAAGAAGACGATGTCGCCCTGGTAGGGCCCGGGACGGTACGCCTCGGCCAGCCGCAGCCCGTGCTCGTAGTTGCGGTAGACGTTGACCAGGTCGTCCTCGCCGAGGGTGGCCAGCGAGTCGCCGCGCTCGGCCAGCACCGCCATGATCTGTTCCAGGTCGGGGTTCCCGCCGGGCGCGACCATGGCGGCGTCGATGCCGATCGACTCCAGCAGCTCGGGCAGGATCTCCCGCTTCTCCGGCTCCAGGTTCTGGCCGTGGTAGGCGTCGATGAGCGCGAGCAGGGCGACGTTTTCGCCCTCGGCGCGCAGCGAGCGGGCCATCTCGTAGGCGATGAGCCCGCCGAGCGACCAGCCCGCCAGATGGTAGGGCCCGTCCGGCTGGACGGCCCTGACGTGCTCCAGGTAGGCCGCCGCGGTCGCCTCGACCGTCGCGGGCAGTTCCTCGCTGGTGAACGCGTGCGCCTGGAGCCCGTAGACGGGCTGGTCCGGGCCGAGGTGCCGCTGGAACTGGAAGTAGCTCCACGCCAGGCCGCCCGCCGGGTGGACGAAGAAGACCGGCGGCCGCGAACCCGTCGTGCGGATCGGCAGCAGCACCTCAAGCCCGGGTGCGCCGCCCGGGTCGTCGCGGCGGGCGAGGGCCTCGGGGGTCTGGTGGGTGAACAGCTCGCGGGGCGTGATCTCCAGCCCGGCCCGGCGGGCCAGCGTCACGACCTTGAGCGCCGCGACGCTGTCGCCGCCGAGGTCGAAGAACCCGGCGTCGGCGCCGACCCGGTCCAGCCCGAGCACCCGCGCGAACGCCGTGCACAGGATGTCCTCGGCCGGGGTGCGGGGCTCGCGGCCCGCGGCGGCACCCGCCCAGTCGGGGGCGGGCAGGGCATGCCGGTCGAGCTTCCCCGTGGGGCCCAGGGGCAGGGTTTCGAGCAGGACGACGGCCGAGGGCACCATGTACCCGGGGAGCCGCTCAGCCGCGTGGGCGCGGAGTTCCTCCTCCAGGCGCGGTGTCCTGGCGGCCGGGACAACGTACGCGACGAGCCGCTTCGCGCCGGGGACGTCCTCGCGCGCGGTCACGGCGACGTTGGCGACGGCCGGGTGCGCGGCCAGAACGGCCTCGATCTCGCCCGGCTCGATCCGGAAGCCCCGGATCTTGACCTGGAGGTCGGCCCGGTCGACGTACTCCAGCGCGCCGTCGGCGCGGCGGCGGACCAGGTCGCCGGTTCGGTACATCCGGTCGCCCGGCGCCCCGTAAGGATTGGCGACGTAGCGTCCCGCGGTCAGGGCGGGGCGGGCGTGGTAGCCGCGCCCGACCCCGGCTCCGGCGATGTACGCCTCGCCGATTACGCCGGGAGGCACCGGACGCAGCGCCTCGTCCAGGACGTGCACGGCCATGTCGTCCAGGGGCGCGCCCAGCACCGGGGTGCTCTCGGCGGGGTCGGCCAGCCGCTCGCGCATCCCGGCGCGGGTGGCGAAGGTGGTGGTCTCGGTCGGCCCGTACACGTGGACGACCTCGGTGTCCGGGCACGCGCGCAGCACCCGCCGCATCGCCGCGACCGAGCCCGCCTCGCCCCCGGTGAGGACGGCGCGGAGCTCGGCGAAGGCCTGGGGGCGCTCCTCGGCCATCAGGTTGAAGAGGGTCGTGGTGAGGAACGCGCCGGTCACGGCCTCGCCGGTGATGACCCGTTCGAGGTCGCGGCCGTCCAGGCGGCCGGGCGGCACGACGACCGCCGTCCCGCCGCACAGCAGCGGCGTCCAGATCTCGTAGAGCGAGGCGTCGAACGCGTGCGCCGAGTGGACCAGGACGCGCCGGTGGGCGCCGTCCCGCAGGAGGGTGTCGGTGGCCAGGTCGACGACGTCGCGATGGCGCACCAGCACGCCCTTCGGCAGGCCCGTGGACCCGGAGGTGAACAGGACGCAGGCCGGCTGTTCGGGATGGACGGCGACACCGGGGTCGTGTGCCGGGCGGGCGGCGGTCTCGGGGTCGTCGTCCACGACCAGCACGCGCGCGGCGGTCTCCAGGCCCGCGACCCGGTCGGCCGTCGCGGTGTCGGTCAGCAGGACGGGCGCCGCGACCTCGGTGATCGCCCAGGCGATCCGCTCGGACGGGTAGGTGTGGTGGATCGGCGCGTACGCGCCGCCCGCCTTGAGCACGGCGAGGGTGGCCACGACCGTCTCGGCGGACCGCTCCATCAGCAGGGCGACGGGCGTCTCGCGGCCCACGCCCAGCCCGATGAGCCGGTGCGCCAGACGGTTGGCCCGCGCGTCCAGCTCGGCGTAGGTCATCGGCTCCCCGCCCGCCGTGACGGCGACGGCGTCCGGAGGCTGGCGGGCGAACCGGCCGGTGATCGTGCCGGGCTCCCGGCCGGTCGCGCGTCCCTGCCGGTGCCCGGCGGGGGCGGGCGGGCCGATCGCGGCGAGCGGGGCGTCCGGCCGGTGGGCCAGGTCGGTGAGGATCCGGACGAGGTCGTCCGCGAGCGCCCCGGCCTCGTCACCGGAGAACAGGTCGGTGCGGTGGTCGACGCGCAGGGAGAGCCGCTCCCCCGGCACCGCCGCGAACGTGAGCGGGTAGTGCGTGGCGTCGTGCCCGCCGACGCCCCGGACGGTGAGCCCGCCGAGGTCGGTCGCGGCGGCGTCGGGGTCGAACGGGTAGTTCTCCAGGACCGTGATGGTGTCGAAGAGCGTCGCCGCCGGGGTGAGCCGCTGGATGTCGGTCAGGCCGAGATGGTGGTGCGCCAGCAGGTCGGCCTGTTCGCGCTGGAGGCGGGCCAAGGCGTCCGCGACGGTGTCCCCGGGGCGCAGCCGCACCCTGATCGGGATCGTGTTGATGAACAGGCCGATCATCCGCTCGACACCGGGCAGCTCGGGCGGGCGGCCGGAGACGGCGGCGCCGAACACGACATCGGCTCGTCCGGTGCGGCGGCCGAGGAGCAGCGCCCACGCGAGCTGCACGACGGTGTTCAGCGTGACGCCCTGCGCGCGGGCGCGGGCCGTCAGCGCGGACGTCAGCGCGGCGTCCAGCTCCCGGCGCACGACGGCCGTGGCGGCGGTCGCGGCCGCCGGTGGACCGACCAGCGTGGGTTCGTCGACGCCGTCCAGCGCCGCCGCCCAGGCGCGCTCGGCGGCGGCGCGGTCCTGCCGGGCGAGCCAGGCCAGGTAGCTCTTGTACGGGGTGACGCGGGGCAGCCCGGTGTCGTCGCCCCCGGCCAGATACAGGGCGAAGAGCTCGGTCTGCAGGACGGGCGTCGACCAGCCGTCCAGCAGGAGGTGGTGGTTGGTGAACACCAGGCGGTGCAGGTCGCCGGCGAGCCGGATCAGCACGAAGCGCAGCAGCGGCGGCCGCGCCGGGTCGAACGGCCGGGCCCGCTCGCGGGCGGCGACCGCGCGCGCCTCGGCCTCGGCGTCCAGGCGGCCAGCCAGGTCGATCTCCTCCCAGGGGAGCCGGACCTCGCGGTGCACGACCTGCACCGGCGTGCCCTCCTTGCGCTGCCGGAACCCGGCCCGCAGGTTGGCGTGGCGGCGCAGCAGCGTCGCCGCCGCGGCGCGCAGCGCCCCGGTGTCCAGCCGCCCGCGCAGGTCGAGCACGATCTGCGCGGTGTAGACGTCGTCGTCGGTGTCGTGGAGCGCGTGGAAGAACAGTCCCTGCTGCAACGGCGACAGCGGCAGGACGTCCTCCAGCTGCGACTGCTTCATCCGAGCTCCTCCTCGCCGTCCAGCTCGGCGGCCAGCTCGTCGAGCTCGTCCTGTCCGATCTCCACCAGGTCCAGGTCGGACGGGGTGAAGCCGCCGCCCGCGCCGCCCGAGGCCAGCATCCGCAGCACCGCCGACCAGCGCTCGGCCAGGTCGCCGACCCGTTCCTCGGTGAACAGCCCGGACGCCCAGGTCCAGGTGGCGCGAAGCTCCGGGCCGTCCGGCAGGTCACGGGTGTGGGCGTTGACCTCGACGGCGTGCACGAGGGCGAGGGCGTCGTTCTGGCCGGTGCCGAGCGCGTCCGACTCGGCGGGCGACCAGTCGCCGTCCTCGGCTGCCGGGGCCCGGCCCAGGTAGTTGAACGCGACCTGCGGATGCGGGCGTCTCGCGAGCCGCTCCCGGGTGGCCGGGTTGAGATGGCGCAGCAGCCCGTACCCGATGCCGTTGTCGGGGATCTCGCGGAGCTGCTCCTTGACCTTCTTCAGCGCCGTGCCGACCTCCTGCGGATCGGACGGATCGACCTCGCCCGCGTCCAGCCGGACCGGGAAGATCGAGGTGAACCAGCCGACCGTCCGGGTGAGGTCCACGCCGGGCACGATCTCCTCGCGGCCGTGGCCCTCCAGATCGACCAGCACGGCGGTCCGGTCGCCGCCCCGCCACCCGGCGACCGCGATCGCCAGCGCGGTGAGCAGCACGTCGTTGACGCGGCCGTGGAACGCGGCGGGCACGTCGGTGAGCAGCGGCCCGGTCACCTCCGGGGGCAGCGCGACGGTCAGCTGACGGGCCGTGCCGAAGGTGTCGGTCGCGGGGTCGAGCGCGCGGCGGCCCAGCATCGGGTCGGGGGTGGCGAGGACGTCCTCCCACAGCGGCAGCTCGGCGGCGGCGCGGGCGGGGTCGGACGCCTCGGCGACCAGGCGCTGCGCCCAGCGGCGGAACGAGGTGCCGACCGGCGCGAGGTCTCCCCCGGCCCAGGCCGTGACCAGGTCGGGCAGCAGGATCCGCCACGAAACGCCGTCCACGAGCAGGTGGTGCAGGGTCAGCAGGAGCCGTCCGGGACGCTCCGGTCCCGCGTCGAACCAGACGAGCCGCGCCAGGTCGCCGCCGGAAAGGCCCGCGTGCGCGGCGATGGCGGCGTCCAGGTCACCATCGGCGACATCGACCCGCCGGACCAGGGCGGGCGCGTCGACCGTCCCGGGCTCGGCCACTTCGAACGCGTCGCCGTCGCGGCGCAGGCGGAGCAGGTCGTGGTGGTCGATCACCCGCTGGAACGCGGCCGTGAGCCGGTCGGCCCCGAGGCCGGGCGGGACGCGCAGCATCATCCGCTGGCTGTAGTCGTGCGTCGGGCCGTCCAGCTCCTGAAACCACCGCATGATCGGCGTCGCGGGGACGGGTCCGATGCCCGTTCCGGGCGGTTCGGTCGCGATCTGGTCTTCGACGGGCCGGGCGATGGCGGCGAGTTCCTGGACGGTCTGGTGCTGGAAGACATCGCGCGGCGTGATCACCAGCCCGGACTGCCGGGTGCGGGACACGAGCTGGATCGCGATGATCGAGTCACCGCCCAGGTCGAAGAACCCGTCGTCGGTTCCCACTCGTTCCAGGCTGAGCACCTCGGCGAACAAGCCCGCCAGCACCTCCTCGTAGGGAGTACTGGGGGCGCGGTCGGAGACCTTGGCCGAGACGCCGGGGTCGGGCAGTGTCTTGCGGTCGAGCTTGCCGTTGACGGTCAGGGGCAGCGCGTCGAGTTCGACCACCGCCGCCGGGACCATGTGGGCGGGAAGTTTTTGGGCCGCCAACCGCCGCAGGTCCGTGGAGTCACCGACCACGTAGGCGATGAGCCGCTCGTCGCGGACGATCACGGCGGCATCGGAGACGTGACGGGCCAGGACGGCCTCGATCTCACCCAGCTCGATCCGGAACCCGCGCAACTGCACCTGCTGGTCAGAACGACCCAGATACTCCAGACGGCCGTCACTCAACCACCGGCCCACATCGCCGGTGCGGTACATCCGCGTGCCCGGCTCGCCGAACGGGTCGGCCACGAAACGCTCAGAGGTGAGTCCCGAGCGGTTGAGGTAACCACGCGCCAGCCCCGCGCCCGCGACGTACAGCTCCCCGCGAACGCCGGGCGGCACCGGCTGAAGGCGATCGTCCAGCACATAGACGCGCAGGTCGGGGATGCCGACACCGATGAGGCTGCCGGGCGCCTGTTCACGTTCGATGGCGAGATGCGAGACATGCACGGTCGTCTCGGTGATCCCGTACATGTTCACCAGCGCCGGTTCGGGATGCCGCTCGAACCAGGGCTCCAGACGGCTCGGCTCCAGGGCCTCACCGCCGAAGATCACATAACGCAGGTCACCCTCGAAGTCCTGGCCCATCAGCTGGTAGAACGCCGACGGCGTCTGATTGAGAACCGTCACCTTCTCCGCGACCAGCAACTCGGCGAAATCTTCGGGCGAGCGCGAGGTGAGGTAGGGGACGACGACCAGGCGGCCGCCGTAGAGGAGCGAGCCCCACAGCTCCCACACGGTGAAGTCGAAGGCGTAGGAGTGGAACAACGTCCACACGTCATCCGGGCCGAAGTCGAACCAACGCTCGGTCGAACGCAGCAACCGCACCACGTTCTGGTGCGGAACCACCACGCCCTTGGGACGGCCGGTCGAGCCCGAGGTGTAAATGACGTAAGCCGCGTGATCCGGGAAGATCGGCAAGCCGAGGTTGGAGTCGTCGCCGTCGGCTTCGACGTCGGTGAGCGTCACCACCGGACGCGCGTCCTCCAGCATCGACGCGATCCGATCGGCCGGATAGTCCGGGTCGATCGGGACATACGCCGCGCCCGCCTTGAGCGTCGCCAGGATCGCGATCACCAGATCGGGCGAGCGCTCGAACTTCAACGCCACCAGATCCTCAGTGCCCACGCCCTCACGCACCAGACGCCGGGCCAGACGATTCGCCGACGCGTTCAACTCCCCATACGTCAACGACCGCCCCTCGAAACACACCGCCACCGCGTCCGGACGCGAACCCGCCTGCGCCTCGAACAACGCCGGAATCGTGGCGCGCTCCACCGGATCGGCCTTGCCGCCCGCCCAGCTGCGCAGGATCGTGCGGCGCTCGGCGCGGTCGAGGATGTCGGCGGTGCCGACGGGGGCGTCGGGCGCGGTGACCAGCTCGCGGACGAGCCGTTCGAAGCGGGCCGCGATCGACGCGGCGGTGGCCGGGTCGAAGAGGTCGCGGGCGTATTCGAGGGCGCCCTCGATCCGGCCGTCGCGTTCCTGGAGGTAGAGGGAGAGGTCGTACTTGGCGGTCGTGGCGGGGAGGTCCTCGGCGCCGCCGGTGAGGCCGTCGAGCTCCAGGTGCGCCTCGGGGGTGTTCTGGAAGGAGAGGGCGACCTGGAAGAGGGGGTGCCGCGCCATCGACCGGGCCGGGTTGAGCACCTCGACGAGCCGCTCGAACGGGACGTCCTGGTGCGCGTACGCCGCCAGGTCCGTCTCCTTCACCCGTGCCACCAGGTCCCGGAACGTCGGGTCGCCCGAGGTGTCGGTGCGCAGGACGAGCATGTTGACGAACATGCCGATCAGATCGTCCAGGGCCTCGTCCGTCCGGCCCGCGATCGGCGAACCGATCGGCACGTCCGTGCCCGCCCCCAGTCGCGTCAGCAGCGCGGCGTAGGCCGCCTGGGCGACCATGAAGAGGCTGGCGCCGGTCTCGCGGGCGATCGTCTTGAGGCCGGAGGTCAGGTCGGCGTCCAGCTCGAACGGGACGGTCCCGCCCCGGTAGCTCGACCCGGCGGGACGCGGACGGTCCGTCGGCAACGCCAGCTCTTCGGGAAGCCCGGCGAGAGCGTCCTTCCAGAAGGCGATCTGACGCGCCACCAGCGACTCCGGATCGTCCTCCGACCCCAGCAGCTCCCGCTGCCACAACGTGTAATCCGCGTACTGCACCGGCAACGGCGCCCAATCGGGGGCGCGGCCTTCGGCGCGGGCCGCGTAGGCGAGGATCACGTCGCGGGCCAGCGGCGCCATGGACCAGCCGTCACCGGCGATGTGGTGCAGGACGAGCATCAGCACGTGGCCGTCGTCCGGCAGGGAGAACAGCCGGGCGCGCAGCGGAGGCTCGACCGACAGATCGAAGCCCTCGCCCGCGGCGGCGGCGAGCGCGGCGGGCAGCTCGGGCTCGCGGACCTCGGCGGTCGTGAGGCGGGGCCGGGCGGTGGCGGGGTCGAGGACGAGCTGCCGGGCGGTCCCCGCGGTGTCGGGGAAGATCGTCCGCAGCGACTCGTGCCGCTCGACGACGTCGCCGAGCGCGGCCTGGAGCGCTTCGGGGTCGAGGGCGCCGTTCAGGCGCAGCGCGACCGGCATCGTGAAGGTGTCCGGTCGTCCCTCGAAGCGGTTGAGGAACCACAACCGCTGCTGGGCGGGCGACAGCGGGACGGCGTCGGGACGCGGCACGACCCGGGTGAGCGCTGGACGCACCTCGCCGGACGCCTCGGTGAGCCGTCCGGCCAGGCCCGCGACGGTCGGGGCCTCGAACAGCGCGCGGACGGGCAGCTCGACACCCAGCGCGGCGCGGATCCGGCCGACCAGCCGGGTGGCGGAGAGCGAGTCGCCGCCGAGGGCGAAGAACCCCTCGTCGACACCGACGCCGGGCAGGTCCAGGACCTCGGCGAACAGGCCGCACAGGATCTCCTCGCGCGGCGAGCGGGGCGCGCGGCCGACCGTGGCGGCGGCGCGCGGGGCGGGCAGCGCGGCCCGGTCGAGCTTGCCGTTGACCGTGAGCGGCAGCGCGGGAAGGACGGTGAACGTCGGCACCATGTAGTCGGGCAGGCGCGCGGCGGTGTGCGCGCGGAGGGCGGCGACGTCCACCGCGCCCGCGACGTAGGCGGCCAGGCGCCCGTCGCGGACCACCACGGCGGCGGCGGTGACACCGTCGAAGGCGGCGATGACGGACTCGACCTCGCCGGGCTCGACACGGTAGCCGCGGATCTTCACCTGGTCGTCGGCGCGTCCCAGGTAGGTCAGGGTGCCGTCGGGCCGCCACGCGGCCAGGTCGCCGGTACGGTACATGCGCTCGCCCGGCCCGCCGCGGGGGTCGGCGACGAAGCGCTCGGCGGTGAGCGCGGGCCGGTCGAGGTAGCCGCGCGCGAGCTGGACGCCGGACAGGTACAGCTCACCGGGGACGCCGGGCGGCACGGGCTGGAGCGCGGAGTCGAGCACGCGGGCGCCGGTCCCGGGATAGGGCGCGCCGATGCCGGGACGTTCCGCGTCGCCGACGACCTGGTTCATGGTGTCGATGGTCGACTCGGTGGGGCCGTAGAAGTTGCGGACGGTCACGCCGCGCAGCGCGCGCAGCTCGTCCCAGAGGGCCTCGCCGATCGCCTCGCCGCCCAGCAGCAGCTGGGACGGGCGGTGCCGCCCGTCCTCGGCGAGCAGCCCGGCCTCCAGCAGCGACCGGACGTGCGACGGTGTGGTGTTGACCAGGTCGATCCGGGCCGCGGCGACCTGGGCGGCGTACGCCTCGACGTCGCGGCGGGTGGCGTCGTCGATCAGGTGCAGCTCATGGCCGTCGATCATCCAGAGCAGGCCCATCCACGAGGTGTCGAACGAGAACGACGCCAGGTGGGCGAAGCGCATCCGGCGGCCGCCCGCCGCCGCGACCGCGGGTTCGAAGAAGGACCGGCGGTGCGCGGCGTAGTAGTTGAGCACGCCCGCGTGCGGCACGGTCACGCCCTTGGGTCGGCCCGTGGAACCCGAGGTGTAGATCACGTAGGCGGCGTTCTCCGGGCGGAGCGCCCGTCGCGCGGGGTCGTGCGCGGGTCGTCCCCCGGGCGCGGTGTCCCCTTCGCGCAGGACGGCGGCCAGGCGGCTGTCGTCCAGCATGGACGCGACGCGGTCGGCGGGGTATTCGGGGTCGATCGGCACGTAGGCGGCGCCCGCCTTGAGCACGCCGAGGATCGCCACGACGATCTCCGGAGTGCGGGGCAGGACCAGGGCGACGCGGTCCTCGGGGCCGATGCCGCGCGCGATCAGGTCGTGGGCGAGGCGGTTGGCACGCGCGTTGAGCTCGGCGTAGGTCAGCGTCTCCTCGCCGCAGACCAGGGCGATCTCACCGGGGGTGCGGGCGGCACGGGCCTCGAACAGGTCGGGCAGCGTCCCCGACGGGACCTCGACGGTCTCCGGGGACGCGGGCTCACCGCCGAGCCGCACCGCGCCCGCGAGCTGCCCGGAGTCCTCGGCGAACGCCTCCAGGAACCGGCGGACGCGCTCCAGCAGCGCCTCGGCGACGTCCCGCTCGTAGACGTCGGGACGGAAGTGCAACCGCAGCGAGAGCCGGTCCCCCGGCACCGCGACGAACGACAGCGGGAAGTGGGTGGCGTCGTGCGCGTCGGCGCCGGTGATCCGAACGCCGTTCAGCGGCCCGTCCATCGACGCCGGGTCGAAGGGGTAGTTCTCCAGCACGGTCATGGTGTCGAACAGCCGCCCGGCCCCCGCGAGCTTGTGGATCTCGGTGAGGCCCAGATGGTGGTGCGGGAGCAGCTCGGCCTGCTCGTCCTGGAGCCGCTCCATGATCGCCCCGAGCGTCTCGCCGGGACGGCAGCGCACCCGGACCGGCAGCGTGTTGATGAACAGGCCGATCATCTGCTCGACGCCGGGCAGCTCGGCGGGACGCCCGGAGACCGTCGCGCCGAACACCACGTCGCCGGTTCCGAGCATCCGGCCCAGCACCAGCCCCCACGCGCCCTGAAGGGCCGTCCCGACGGTGACGCCGTGTCGTCGGGCGGCACGGGTGAGCTTCCCGGTCAGGCGCTCGTCGAGGTCGGTGATCGCGCGTTCGGGCGGGACCGGCGGCCGATCGGCCGCGCGCGGCGCGACCAGGCTCGGCCCCTCCAGGCCGGAGAGGGCGCGGCGCCAGGCGTCCCGCGCCGCCGCGTGGTCCTGCCCGGCGAGCCAGGCCAGGTAGTTCTTGTACGGGGTGACGCGGGGGAACCCGGCGTCGTGGCCGCCCTGGACGTAGAGCAGGAACAGCTCGGTCGCCAGGATCGGCGTCGACCAGCCGTCCAGGAGGATGTGGTGGTTGGTCAGCACCAGCCGGAACCGCTCGTCCCCCAGCCTGATCAGAACGAACCGCAGCAGCGGCGGGGAGGTGAGGTCGAATCCGCGCGCCCGCTCGCGCTCGACGATCGCGCCGGCCTCCGCCTCGGTCGCGTCCCGTTCCTCCCAGGGCAGCTGCACCTTGCGCGGGATGACCTGCACCGGCTTGGAGAGGCCCTCGTGCCAGAACGCGGCGCGCAGGTTGGAGTGGCGGCGCAGCAGCGTGGCGGCCGCCTCCCGCAGCGCCGTCGTGTCCAGCGGGCCCTGGAGGTCCAGGACGATCTGGGCCGTGTAGACGTCGTTGCCGCCGGAGTCGAACAGCGCGTGGAAGAAGAAGCCCTGCTGAAGGGGCGACAGCGGCAGGATGTCCTCGAGGTCCCCCCGGTTCACTCGTCGGTCCTCCACGCGCTCTGCAGCCGGTCGATCTCCCCCTGGTCGAGGTCGACCAGGAGGTCGGAGGGGGTGAAGCCACCGGCCGTCCCGCCGGAGACATGGGCGGCCAGGCCGCGCAGCGCCGTGAACCAGCCCTCGGCCAGCTCGCGGACCGACTCGCGGTCCAGCAGCCCGCCGGGCCACGTCCAGGTGACGCCGAGCACGGGGCCGCCGGGCAGGTCGCGGGTGACCGCGTTGACCTCCAGCGCGTGCGCCACCGGCATCTGCGGGTCCTCGCCCGGCGGCGGCTCCTCGGGCGCCAGGCCCCAGTGGTCGTCCTCGCCGCCGGTCGCCACCCGGCCCAGGTAGTTGAACGCGATCTGCGCGGGGGCGTACCCCGCCAGCTCCTCGTCGTCGCGCAGCAGGCCGTACCCGATCCCGTTGTCGGGGATCGCGCGCAACTGCTCCTTCACCCGCTTGAGCGCGGCGCCCGCGGCCGGGCCGCCCGCCACGATCTCGCTCCAGCCCACCGGTCCGGCGTCGAGGCGCACGGGGTGGATCGAGGTGAACCAGCCGACCGTCCGCGACACGTCCGCTCCCGGGAAGACGTCCTCGCGGCCGTGCCCCTCAAGGTCGATCAGCACGCCGGTCCCCCGTCCGCCGTGCTGGGCGCGCCACCGCGCGACCGCGAGCGTGAGGCCGGTGAGCAGGACGTCGTTGACACGGCCGTGGAACGCGGCGGGCACTTCGGTGAGCAGCGGCCCGGTCACGTCCGGCGGCAGGTCGAGGGTGAGGGACCGGGTGCGGGCGGCGATGTCGACGCGCGGGTCCAGGGCCCGTCCGGCCAGCCGCTGCTCGGGCCCGTCCACGATGTCGAGCCAGGTGTCGAGCTCGGCGGAGCGGTCGATGGTCGTCAGGCGCTGCGCCCAGCGGCGGAACGAGGTGCCGACCGGCGCGAGGTCCTCCCCGGCCCAGGCCGTGACCAGGTCGGGCAGCAGGATCCGCCAGGACACCCCGTCCACGACCAGGTGGTGCAGCATCACCAACAACCGGCCCTGCTCCTCGCCCGCGTCCAGCCAGACCAGCTGTGCCGTCACGCCCTCGCGGGGGTCGAGCCGGTCGCGGGCCGCGGCGGCCTGCTCGTCCAGGACCTCGCGGACCTTGTCGGTGTCCAGGCCCGCGACATCGATCCGAGTGACCAGCGGCTCTGCGGACGCCGCGGGCCGCACGACCGGCTGCCAGGCGTCGCCGTCCACGTCCAGGCGGAGGCGGAGCAGGTCGTGATGGTCGATCACCCGCTGGAACGCCGCCGTGAGCCGGTCGAGCCCGACACCGGGCGGGGTGCGCAGCAGGATCGACTGGTGGAACCCGGCGATGAGGTCGGCGTCCCCGTTCACCCGGTCGCGCAGCCACGCCACGATCGGGGTCACCGGGACGGGTCCGATGCCCGTCCCGGGTGCCTCGGTCTCGATCTGGTCGTCGTGGCTGACGGGGCGGGCGATGGCGGCGAGTTCCTGGACGGTCTGGTGCTGGAAGACGTCGCGCGGCGTGATCACCAGCCCGGACTGGCGGGTGCGGGACACGAGCTGGATCGCGATGATCGAGTCGCCGCCCAGGTCGAAGAACCCGTCGTCGGTTCCCACTCGTTCCAGGCCGAGCACCTCGGCGAACAGGCCCGCGAGAGTCTCCTCGTGCGGGGTGGCGGGGGCGCGGTCGGAGACCTTGGCGGAGAAATCGGGGTCGGGCAGTGCCTTGCGGTCGAGCTTCCCGTTGACGGTCAGGGGCAGCGCGTCCAGTTCGACCACCGCCGCCGGGACCATGTGGGTGGGAAGTTTTTGGGCCGCCAGTCGTCGCAGGTCGGTGGAGTCACCGACCACGTACGCGATGAGCCGCTCGTCGCGGACGATCACCGCGGCATCAGAGACGTGACGGGCCAGGACGGCCTCGATCTCGCCCAGCTCGATCCGGAACCCGCGAAGCTGGACCTGCTGATCGGAACGGCCCAGGTACTCCAGGCGACCGTCGCTCAGCCATCGGCCCAGGTCACCGGTGCGGTACATCCGCGTTCCGGGATCGCCGTACGGGTCGGCGACGAAGCGTTCGGATGTGAGCGCCGGACGGTTGAGGTAGCCGCGCGCCAACCCCGCGCCCGCGACGTACAGCTCGCCGGGGACGCCCTGCGGCACGGGCTGGAGACGGTCGTCGAGGACGTAGACCTTCAGGTCGGGGATGCCGACGCCGATGGCGCCGCCCGGTGCCGTGGCCCGGTCGAGGACGAGGTGGGTGACGTGCACGGTCGTTTCCGTGATCCCGTACATGTTCACCAGCGCCGGTTCGGGGTGCCGCTCGAACCAGGCGTCCAGACGGCTCGGCTCCAGGGCCTCGCCGCCGAAGATGACGTATCGCAGGTCCCCGTCGAAGTCCTGGCCCATCAGCTGGTAGAACGCCGACGGCGTCTGATTGAGAACCGTCACCTTCTCCGCGACCAGCAACTCGGCGAAATCTTCGGGCGAGCGCGAGGTGAGGTAGGGGACGACGACGAGACGGCCGCCGTAGAGGAGGGAGCCCCACAGCTCCCACACGGTGAAGTCGAAGGCGTAGGAGTGGAACAGCGTCCACACATCGTCCGGGCCGAAGTCGAACCACCGCTCGGTCGAACGCAGCAACCGCACCACGTTCTGGTGCGGGACGACGACGCCCTTGGGGTGGCCGGTCGAGCCCGAGGTGTAGATGACGTAGGCCGCGTGATCCGGGGAGATCGGCAGGCCGAGGTTGGAGTCGTCGCCGTCGGCTTCGATGTCGGTGAGGGTGAGGACCGGGCGCGCGTCCCGCACCATGGACGCGATCCGATCGGCCGGATAGTCCGGATCGATCGGCACGTAGGCGGCGCCCGCCTTGAGCGTGGCAAGGATCGCGACGACGAGGTCCGGCGAGCGCTCGAACTTCAACGCCACCAGATCCTCAGTGCCCACGCCCTCACGCACCAGACGCCGGGCCAGACGGTTCGCCGACGCGTTCAACTCCCCATACGTCAGCGACCGGCCCTCGAAACGCACCGCCACCGCGTCCGGACGCGACGCCGCCTGCGCCTCGAACAACGCCGGAATCGTGGCGCGCTCCACGGGGACGGGGTCGCCGCCCGGCCATTCGGTGAGGAGGGTGTGGCGCTCGCCGGGGTCGAGGATGTCGAGTTCGCCGATCCGGGCGCCGGGGTCGGCGAGCAGGGCGGTCAGCAGGCGTTCGAAGCGGGCGACCAGGCGTTCGGCGGTGGCCGGGTCGTAGAGGTCGAGCGCGTACTCCAGCTCGCCGTCCAGCCCTCCGGCGCGCTCGGTGAGGACCATGAGCAGGTCGAAGCGGGCGACCCCGGCGTTCAGCGGCTCTGCCTCGGCGGTGAACCCGGGGAGGTCCAGCCGTGCCTCGGGGTTGTTCTGGAACGTCAGCCCGACCTGGAAGAGGGGGTGGCGGCCCAGGTGGCGCGGCGGGTTGAGCACCTCGACGAGCCGCTCGAACGGGACGTCCTGGTGCGCGTAGGCCGCCAGGTCGGTCTCCTTGACGCGCGCGAGCAGGTCCCGGAACGTCGGGTCGCCCGAGGTGTCGGTGCGGAAGACGAGCATGTTGACGAACATGCCGACCAGGTCATCGAGGGCCTCGTCCGTCCGGCCCGCGATCGGCGAACCGATCGGCACGTCCGTGCCCGCCCCCAACCGCGTGAGCAACGCCGCGAAGGCGGCCTGGGCGACCATGAAGGGGCTGGCGCCGGTCTCGGCGGCGAGGGCGAGCAGCGCGGCGTGCACGTTCGCGCCGAGCCGGAAGCGGGCGGTGGCGCCCCGGTGGGACGCCTCGGCGGGACGCGGGCGATCCGTGGGCAGCGCCAGCTCGTCGGGGAGCCCGGCGAGAGCGCCCTTCCAGAAGGCGATCTGCCGCGCGACCAGCGACTCCGGATCGTCCTCCGACCCCAGCAGCTCCCGCTGCCACAACGTGTAATCCGCGTACTGCACCGGCAACGGCGCCCAATCGGGGGCCTCTCCCCCGGCTCGTGCGGCGTAGGCCGTGATGAGGTCGCGGGCCAGCGGTGCCAGTGACCAGCCGTCACCGGCGACATGGTGCAGGAGGAGGAGCGCCACGTGCTCGGCGGGCGCGATCCGGAAGAGATGGGCGCGCAGCGGCGGTTCGGCCGAGATGTCGAAGGCGTATCCGGCGGCGGCGCCGAGCCGCGCGGGCAGTTCGGCGGGGGTGGTCTCGGTGAGCTGGAGTTCGGGACGGGCGGCGGCCGGGTCGAGCACGAGCTGGCGCGGGACGCCGCCGTGGTCGGGCAGGACGGTCCGCAGCGACTCGTGCCGCTCGACGAGGTCGCCGAGCGCCGTCTGGAGCGAGGCGGGGTCGAGTTCGCCGCGCACGCGCAGCGCGATCGGGAGGTTGTAGGTGGCCGAGGGGCCCTCGAAGCGGTTGAGGAACCACAGCCGCTGCTGCGCGTACGACGGCGGGACGAGGGCGGGACGCTCGTCCGGCCGTTCCAGCGCGGGCCGCTCGGCGGGGCCGCCGAGGCGCTCGACGAGACGGGCGACCGTCGGCGCCTCGAACAGCGCCCGGACCGGCAGCTCGGCGGACAGGACGCGGCGGACCCGGGCGACGACCCGCATGGCGATGAGCGAGTTGCCGCCGAGCGCGAAGAAGTCGTCGTCGATGCCGACCCGCTCGACGCCGAGGAGGTCGGCCAGCACGTCGGCGACGGCCGCCTCGCGCTCGTCGCGCGGGGCCCGGTAGGGCGTGGCGGGAACGGCGGCGGCCAGGTCCGGCTTGGGCAGGGCCTTGGTGTCGATCTTGCCGTTGGGGGTGAGCGGCATCGCGTCCAGCACGACGACGGCCGAGGGGACCATCGACTCGGGCAGGTTCCCGCGGACGTGGGCGCGCAGTTCCTCGGGGTCGAGCGTCTGGCCGGGCGCGGCGACGACGTAGGCGACCAGGCGCTTGACGGCGGGCGCGGCGCGCTCGCGGCGGAACTCCTCGGCGCCGGGCAGGTCCAGCCCGGCGAGGGTGACCGACGGGTCGGCGGCGACGGCCGCCAGGACCCGGCCGTACCACTCGGCGAAGCGCTCGGCGCTGGCGCGGTCGTACAGGTCGAGGGAGTACTCGATCGTCCCGGCCAGGCCCTCGGGGCGCTCCTCCAGCAGGAACTCCAGATCGAACTTGGCGACCCCGGCGTCCACGGGTTCGACAGCGACGGTCAGGCCGGGCAGCTCCACCGACGGCTCGGGGTTGTTCTGGTAGGTGAGCATGACCTGGAACAGCGGGTGCCTGGCCAGGGAGCGGGCGGGGTTGACCGCGTCGACGATCCGCTCGAAGGGGACGTCCTGGTGGGCGTGGGCGGCCAGGTCGCCCTCCCGGACCCGGGCCAGCAGCGCGGCGAAGTCCGGGTTGCCGGAGGTGTCGGTCCGCAGCACCAGCGTGTTGACGAAGACGCCGACCAGGTCGTCGAGTGCCTCGTCCGTCCGGCCCGCGATCGGGGAGCCGATCGGGACGTCGGTGCCCGCGCCCAGGCGCGACATCAGCGCGGCGAGCGCGGCGCGCAGCACCATGAACACGCTGACCTGGTGCTCGCGCGCCAGCGCGGTCAGGGCCCGGAACGTCTCGCCGGGCACCTCGAAGCCGACCTGGCCGCCCCGGTAGGACGCGCGTTCGGGTCTCGGCCGGTCGGCCGGGAAGGTGACCTGGTCGGGAAGCCCGGCCAGGGCGTCCTTCCAGAAGGACAACTGCCGGGCGGCCAGGCTCGCGGCGTCGTTCTCGTCACCGAGCAGGTCGCGCTGCCAGATCGCGTAGTCGGCGTACTGGACGGGCGGCGGCGTCCATTCGGGGGCGCCGCCCTCGCGCCGGGCGAGGTAGGCGGCGATGACGTCCCTGGCCAGCGGCGCGAGCGACCAGCCGTCCCCGGCGATGTGGTGCAGGACCAGCAGCAGGACGTGCTCGTCCGCGCCGAGGCGGTACAGGTGGGCGCGCAGCGGAAGGTCCCGGGCCAGGTCGAAGCCTCGGGTGGCGTCGGCGAACAGTGCGCCGCGCAGGTCGGCGCCGTCGGCGTCGGCGACGGTGAGCTCGGGGGCGGCGGCGTCCAGGATCCGCTGGAACGGCTCGCCGTCGGCCTCGCCGACGACGGTGCGCAGCGACTCGTGCCGGGTCGCGACGTCCGCGAGCGCGGCGCGCATCGCGTCCACGTCCAGGTCCCCGGTGATCCGCAGCGGGATCGGCATGTTGTAGGTCGCGGTCGGGCCCTCGAAGCGGTTGAGGAACCAGAGCCGTTCCTGGGCGTGGGACAGCGGCGGCCGGTCGGGACGCGCGGCGGGCGCCAGGGCGGGACGCGCCCCTTCGGCGGACGCGGCCAGGTGCTCGGCGAGCCGGGCCACCGACGGCGCCTCGAACAGGGCCCGGATCGGCAGCTCGGCGTCCAGCGCGGTCCGGGCCCGCGACACCACCCGGGTGGCCTTGAGCGAGTCGCCGCCCAGGGCGAAGAAGTCGTCGTCGACGCCGACCCGGTCCAGGCCGAGGACCTCGGCGAAGATCCCGCAGAGGATCTCCTCGCGGGCGTCGCGCGGCGCCCGGCCGGAGACGGCCGCCGCGAAGTCGGGTGCGGGCAGGGCGGCGCGGTCGAGTTTGCCGCTGGGGGTGAGCGGCAACTCGGAGAGGGCGACGAACGCGGCCGGGATCATGTATTCGGGGAGCGTGCGCGCGACGAGTTCGCGGAGCGACCGGGGATCGGCGTCACCGACCACGTAAGCGACCAGGGCGGTGTCCCCGGCGGCGTCGGGGCGGGCCACGACCGCGCAGTGCGCCACGTCCGGATGCCCGGCCAGCGCCTCCTCGATCTCACCGAGCTCGATGCGGAAACCGCGGACCTTGACCTGGTGGTCGGCGCGGCCCAGGTACTCCAGCTGCCCGGACGCGTTCCAGCGGACCAGGTCGCCGGTGCGGTACATCCGCCGTCCCGGCGCGCCGAACGGGTCGGCGACGAACCGTTCCGCCGTGAGCGCGGGCCGCCGGAGGTAGCCGCGGGCCAGGCCGTCTGTGGAGACGTAGAGCTCGCCGGTCACGCCGGGCGCGACGGGCTTGAGCGCGGCGTCCAGGACATAGGCGCGGACGTTGGCGAGCGGCCGCCCGATCGGGGCGACCCCGGCGGCGTTCCCGTCGTCGTGCCAGCCGGTGACGAAGACGGTCGTCTCCGTCGGGCCGTAGATGTTGGTGATCCGGGCGCCGGGCGCCAGCCGACGGGCGTCCTGGACCAGCGCGGGCGGCAGCGCCTCGCCGCCGAGCGACAGGTCCCCGACGTCCAGCCGCGGGTCGCCGCCGCGCAGCAGCACCGCCATGGCCGACGGGACGCCGCAGATCATCGTCCCCTTCCAGCCGCCGCGCTCGGCGACCTCCAGCAGGTCGCGGGCGATGTCGATCCGCCCGCCGGTGGTGAGCGGGATCAGCCACTCGACCACCGACACGTCGAAGTTCAGCGAACCGGCGAACAGGACCCGCCGCAGGCTGTCCTCGCCGTAGAAGTCGCGCGCGGCGGCCATGAAGGCGGACAGGGCGGCGTGGGTGGTGACCACGCCCTTGGGCCGCCCGGTCGAGCCGGAGGTGTAGATGACGTAGGCGGCGTTGGACGGCAGCAGCGGCCGCACGCGCTCGGCGTCGGTGAGGTCGCGGCCGTCGAGGGAGGACAGGTCGAGCGCGTCCAGGTCGATGCGCGGGGTCGGGCCCGGCACGCCGACGCCGGAGACGGTGAGGACGTACGCGGGCGCGGCGTCGTGGAGCATGTAGGCGACGCGGTCCGGCGGATAGTCCGGGTCGACGGGCTGGTAGGCGGCGCCCGCCTTCAGGACCGCCATGGCGGCGACGACCAGGCGGTGGTCGCGGGGCAGCGCCAGCGCGACGAAGTCTTCGGGGCCGACGCCGAGCCCGGCCAGGTGCCGGGCCAGCCGGTTGGCGCGCTCGTTCAGCTCGGCGTAGGTCAGCCGGACGGGCCCGGCCAGCACGGCCTCGGCGTCCGGCGTCCGCGCGGCCCGCTCCTCGAACAGCACGGGCGCGGTGGCGCGCGGGACGGGCAGCGCGGCGCCGTTCCACTCCTCCAGCACCAGGGCGCGCTCGTCCGCGCCGAGGATCTCCACCGAGTGCAGCGGGGCCGACGGGTCGGCGGCGGCCAGCGCGCCCAGGAAGCGCAGGTACCGGTCCTGGTGCCGGGCGATCTCGTCCTCGGTGTAGAGCTCGGGGTGGGCCTCGAAGTCGACGCGCAGCCCGGCGCCGTCGAGGTTGTCGTAGATGTTGATCGCCAGGTCGTCGACCGGGCCGATGGTGAGGGCGTGCATCCGGGCGGGCAGGCCCGCGAAGTCCAGCCGGTAGTCGAAGGCCATGATGTTGATGACGGGGCCGTGCAGGCGGCGGCGCTCGCCGAGCAGCCGCAGGTCGCGCATCAGGTCCTCGCGGCGGTACCGCTGGTGCCGCAGCGCCCGTGCCGAGGCCCGGGTCACGGCGCGGACGAGCTCGTCCACGGTCATGTCCGGGCGGACGGTGACGCGCAGCGGCAGGATCGTCGACAGCATCGCCGGGGTCTCCATCGCCAGCCGCGAGGTGCGCCCGGAGACGGCCAGGCCGAGGATCACGTCCTCGGTGCCGGTCATCCGTGCCAGGTAGGCGGCGGTGGCGGCCAGCGCCAGACCCTGCGTGGCGGTGCGCAGCCGCCGGGCCCCGGCGGCCAGCTCCGCGGACTCCTCCGGCGGGACGGTCGCGACCCGGATGAGGTAGTCGGAGACGGGTTCGGCCATGCCCTCGGTGAGGCTGACCGCCGCCGGACGGTCGGCGAACCGCTCGTTCCAGTAGGCGCGGTCGCGCTCGTACTTCTCCGACTCGCGGTAGGCGGCCTCTTCCGCCAGCAGCGCGCGGTAGGAGCCACGCTCGGCCGGCACGTACTCCCCGCCCCCGGCCAGCAGCGTGTAGAGCTCGGCGGCGCGGCGGCTGACCAGCGAACCGCTGTAGCCGTCCTGAAGGATGTGGTGCGCACGCAGGAACCAGCGGTGCAGGTCGGGCGCGAGGCGCAGCAGCGCGACGACGTACAGGCGCTCGCCGTCCAGCGGCAGCGGCTCGGCCATGCGCGCGCGCATCCACGCGTCGGCGGCGGCGCGCGGGTCGTCCTCGCCCGTCAGGTCGACCAGCGGGATGGTCGCGGTCGCCGCGGCGGAGTCGGCGGGCAGTGCCTGCAGGACGGTCCCGTCGCGCTCGACCAGCCGGGCGTGCAGGGCGACGCCCTCGTGCGAGGCCATTCGCGCGACCCGGTCGAGCAGTTCATGGTCGACCATTCCCTCGATCTCAATGT
The DNA here is from genome assembly GCF_050946795.1 of Spirillospora sp. CA-294931. Lineage (GTDB taxonomy): Bacteria > Actinomycetota > Actinomycetes > Streptosporangiales > Streptosporangiaceae > Spirillospora. The sequence continues at coordinate 3,586,823 of NZ_CP192006.1, read as the reverse complement.
ACTGCGCGATGTGAATCGGCGTCCGCGGCGCCAGTTGCTGCGCGTACCAGACGCTCCGCTGCGCCGCGGAAAGAGGGACGTACTCGATGGACGACATCAGACGGCGGCGCTTTCCGAATTGGCGAGAACGCACCATCGAGTCGTCCGCTCCCCTTTTCCCGAGTTCCTGCCGGATAGCGTCACCCGCATACGCTCCCCAATGCGCGGCGGGGACAATCCCCGTCGAAGCCGTCACCTTCCGGTCCGGGTTGATCACGCCCTCGACCCTGTTGGCTACTCAGGAGTAGCGGAGGCACAGTTAACCAGCCCGTCACATGCCCCGCAATCCCCCCACATGCAGAACTTGTGCCGCAAAATTACTCACGAGCGTGACAAATCGCCGGGCCGGTCGACGGTGCCGGACGCTCAGGATGTGACAACGGTTGACAACCGGAATCGGCCATGATGATCACGCAGAGTCACTGGACACGGGGGCGAATTCGTGAACCACCACCGCGGCGGCGCCCACGCCGGGGTGCCGCTGGAGCACCGCCTCGATCTCACCCAGCTCCATCCGGACCCCGGCGATCTTGACCTGCCGGTCCACCCGTCCGAGGTACTGGAGGGTGGGGGTCCCTGTCCGAGCGGCTTCGCCCGCGACCCCGGGGCCCAGCAGGCGGACGGCGTCGCCCGTCCGGTAGAGCCTGCCGGTCGGGGACTCCTGGAACGGGTCGCGGTAGAACGCCTCCCGGGTGCGCTCGTGATTGCCCAGGTAGCCGCGCCCGACGCACACGCCACCGACGAACAGCTCTCCCGTTTCCCCCACGTCACAGGCGCTCCAGGCGCCCTCGTCGTCCTGGCTGAGCACGTAGAGGCGGCTGTTGACGATCGGCGTCCCGATGGGCAGCCGGAGCAGCTCCAGGTCGCCCTCGACCACGGTGTGGTGGGTGACGTCGTCGGAGCATTCGGTGGGCCCGTAGGCGTTGAGCAGCCCCGCGTGCGGCATGGCCGCCAGCCAGCGGCGCGACAGCTCGGCGGGCAGCTCCTCCCCCGTCGCGATCATCCAGCGCAGCCCGCCCAGGGGGCCCTCGGGCGCGCCGGCCAGGTCGTCCAGCAGATGCCTGACCATGGTGGGGACCAGCTCGACGATCGTGATGCCCCGCTGGTCCACGGCCCGCGCGAACGCCACCGGGTCGTGGCCGACCTCGTCGCCGATCACCTCCACCCGGCCGCCGAGCAGCAGCGGGCACAGCATCTGCCACACCGAGATGTCAAAGCCCAGCGGCGCGGTCTGCGCCACCACGTCCGCGCCGGTCAGGCCCAGATCGACGATCTTCGCCCAGAGGTGGTTGACCATCCCCCGGTGCTCGACCACGGCGCCCTTGGGACGTCCCGTCGAGCCGGAGGTGAACAGGACGTACCGGGGCTGGTCGAGCGACTCCAGGCGGGCCGCGCCCGTCCAGGGCCGCTCGGCGGCGGCGTCGCACGCCCGGACGATCGCGCACCCCGCCTCGGCCGCGCCCTCCACGAGCGCGGGCGCGGGGTCGCCCTCGTCCACGACGAGCAGGACCCCGGCCCCGGCCTGCGCCAGCACGTCCCTGACCCGGGCCGCGGGCCAGGTCTCGTCGGCGGGGACGTACAGCGCCCCGACCAGCTCGATCGCCAGGAACGCCGCGATCACCGACGCCTGGCGCTCCCCGCCCACGCCGACCACCGTGCCCGGACCGACGCCCGAGCGCTCCAGCAGCGACGCGAGCCGGCGCGCCTCGGCGGCCAGCTCGCCGTAGGTGAGCGTCCGGAACCGGTCGGTCACGGCGGGACGGTCCCGCTCGGCGGCGAAGCGCTCGACGCGGGCGATGACCGGATCGTCGAGATCCACGGCCCGCTCGCGCGTCATGCCGTACCGGGCGGCCAGTTCCCGGGCCCGCTCCAGCTCCGCGGGGGGCACGGCGAGCTCCGGCAGCTCCGTCACGGTGAGTAGTCGATCAACGACCAATTCGACACCATTCATCTTGACTCTCCGTGAGCTAGGAGTTCTCCATTGTTATCGCCATATCAAGCCGGGGCGCACAGCTTATGTCGGACTCCGCCCCAGTGCGCCACACGCAATAATCGCTTTCCCGGCTACCGCCGGGTAAGTGGGGGGTTGCGAGTCCGTCGAGACGGAAGGTACGGTGATGCTCCGCCAGGGTCCAATGAAGGATGGACGGCGACAATCCGGGGGACGACGAGGGAACGACCAGAATTGAAATCCGGGCTTTCGGCGCGGGAAACGAACCGGGACCACCGACCGACAATTGTCATTCATCCAAGGGTGGCAACGTGCCGATAATCAGCTCGCCCCAGCAGTTCAATGTCGATGATCTCTACGTCGACCTGGGGCCGGTCATCGACCGCCCGCTCTACCTCAAGTGCGAGGGCTTCAACTTCGCGGGCTCGGTGAAGCTCAAGGCGGCGGCCGAGATGGTCGAGGCGGCCGAGCGCGACGGGCTGCTCACGCCCGACTCGATCATCGTCGAGTCCTCCTCGGGCAACCTCGGCATCGCGCTGAGCATCATCGCCGCCGACCGGGGCCACCGGTTCATCTGCGTCACCGACCCCCGCTGCAACCCCGCGTCCATGCGGGTCATGCGCGCGCTGGGCGCCGAGGTCAGGGTGATCACCCGCAAGGACGCCAACGGCGGCTACCTCGACAGCCGCATCCGGTACGTCCGCGAGCTGTGCGACGGCCCCGGGCCCCACGTCTGGCTCAACCAGTACGCCAACCCCAACAACTGGATGGCGCACTACCGGGGCACGGCCCCCGCCATCGACCGGTGGTTCCCCGACCTGGACGTCCTGTTCGTCGGCGCGGGCACCACCGGCACGCTGATGGGCTGCGCCCGGTACTTCCGCGAGCACGGCCGCCCGGTCACCATCGTGGCCGTCGACGCCGTCGGGTCGGTGACCTTCGGCGGCATCCCCGAGCGGCGCATGGTCCCCGGCCTGGGCACCAGCAGCCGTCCCGAGCTGGTGGACGAGTCGTTCATCGACGACGTCGTCCACGTGCCCGAGAGCGACACGATCCGCGCCGTCCACCGGCTGGCCGCGCGCGGCTTCCTGTTCGGCGGCTCCACCGGCACCGTGGTCTCGGGCGCCGCCCGCTGGCTGGCCGAGCGGTACCCCGGCGGGTCGCCGGTCGCCGTGGCCATCGCCCCCGACCTCGGTGAGCGCTATCTCGACTCGATCTACGACGAGGGCTGGCTCGGCGACAACTTCGCCGGGCTCCTCGGCGAGCTCGGGCTGCCGAGCGCGGACGCCCTCGGCGTCTGACCCATCCCACGCGATCAGACGGAGTAATGAGAATGACGCAGCCGCCCTCCTTTTCCGTGATCTCCGGCGCCCAGGTGCACGAGGCGATCACCGGGCGCGAGGAGCAGGTCACCGCCATGATCGAGGCCGCCTACCGGCTGCACGGCGAGGGCGGGACCGTCAACCCCGACTCCTACTTCCTGCGGTTCCCCGACCGCCCCTCGTCCCGGATCATCGCCCTGCCCGCCTCCGCCAAGGGCGAGGTGGACGTGCACGGCATCAAGTGGATCTCCAGCTTCCCCGAGAACGTCGCCGGGGGCCTCCCGCGCGCCTCGGCCGTCCTGATCCTCAACGACACCGAGACCGGCTACCCCTTCGCCTGCCTGGAAAGCTCGATCATCAGCGCGGCCCGCACCGCGGCGTCCGCGGCGCTGGCCGCGACCCGCCTGGCCGCCGGGCGGGGCCGCCGCGTCGGCTTCGTGGGCGTCGGCCTGATCGCGCGCTACGTCCACACCTACCTCGCGGGCAACGGCTTCGCCTTCGACGAGCTGCACGTCCACGACCTGATCCCCGAGCACGCCGAGGGGTTCAGGGGCTATCTGGAGCGCACCGAGAAGGGGCCGGTCACCGTCCACGACACCGCCGAGGAGCTGATCCGCTCCAGCGACCTGATCGTCTTCGCCACCGTGGCGGGCGAGCCCCATGTCCACGATCCGGCCTGGTTCTCGCACAACCCGCTGGTCCTGCACGTTTCGCTGCGCGACCTCTCCCCCGAGATCATCCTGTCGTCGTTCAACGTCGTGGACGACGTCGAGCACTGCATGAAGGCGAACACCTCCCCGCATCTGGCCGAGCAGAAGGCCGGCCACCGCGACTTCGTCGCCGGGACGCTGTACGACGTCCTCACCGGGGCGATCGAGCCGCCCGCCGACCGCCCGACCGTCTTCTCCCCCTTCGGCCTGGGCGTCCTCGACCTCGCGGTCGCGCGCTACGTCCACGACCGTGTGGCCGCCTCCGGGGGGCTCCACACCGTTCCCGGCTTCTTCCACGAGCTCAAGCGGTACGGCTAACTCGCCCGATCCGGGGAACGCCTCCTGGCATGAAGGACGGGAAGGAAGAACGCGGCGACGTCCAGGAACTGTCCGACTTCGAGCTCGTCGTCTACGAGGCGGTCGCCGAGATCGACAAGGGAGGCGGCGCGGCCGACATCGACACGCTCAAGAACCTCGTCGACCGTCCCGAAGAGGACCTCTGGGCCGCGCTGAGCCACCTGATCTCCGCCAACCACCTCCACTCGACCCCGCGCGGCTTCACGCTCGGCCCGCACGACTGGGCGCCGTGATGCCCTAGAGTGCCTACCAAGCAAGCGTCTGGTTGGGGTGGCGGATGGACGACGAGCGGCGGGAGTTCGCCGGGGTCCTGCGGCGGTTCTTCGAGGAGCGGTCGGCCGCGGACGAGGTCCGGCGGCTGATGGTCTCGGCGGACGGCCACGACCCCGGGATGTGGCGGCGGATGGCCGGCATGGGCCTGCTGGAGCTGGAGCTGCCGGAGCTGGCCGTGGTGTTCGAGGAGATGGGCCGGGCGCTCGTGTGCGCGCCTTTCCTGTCCACCGTCATGGGCCTGGCCGCTCTCCGGGCCTGCGGAGAAGAAGAGCTGGCTTCGCGCGTCCAGGACGGGTCCGCGCTGGTGACGCTCGCCTGGGACGAGGGCGGCGCCTGGGATCTCGGCGCGGTCGGCATGCTCGGGGGGACCCGCCTGCGCGGGACGAAGAACTACGTGCTCGACGGGCACCTCGCGGACGTCCTGCTGGTCGTCGCGCTCGACGGGGACGAGCCGGCCCTCTACGCCGTGGAGGGGGCCGGGGTCCGCCGGATCCGGCTGACGACGCTCGACCAGACCCGGCGGCTGGCCCACCTGGAGTTCGACGGCGCTCCGGCGCGGCGGATCGGCGACGCGGACGCGGTGCGGCGGGCGCTGGAGGTCGGGATGGTCTGCCTGGCGGCGGAGCAGCTCGGCGGCGCGCAGCGGGTCCTGGAGATGGCGGTCGAGTACGCCAAGGTCAGGCACCAGTTCGGACGTCCGATCGGCGGATTCCAAGCCATCAAGCACAAGTGCGCCGACATGTTCGTGCAGGTGGAGTCGGCGCGTTCGGTGGTGCTGCGCGCGGCGTCCGACCTCTCGGCCGCTCCCTGGGCGGCACCGCTGGCCCAGGCGTTCTGCTCGGACGCCTACTTCTTCTGCGCGGCCGAGAACATCCAGATCCACGGCGGCATCGGCTTCACCTGGGAGCACGATGCCCACCTGTACTTCAAGCGGGCCAAATCGTCCCAGGAGCTGTTCGGTCCCCCCGCCCTCCACCGCGCCCGCCTGGCGGGCATGATGAGCTGATGGACAGAGCGAGCGGGAGCATTTTCGGACTGGCATACGGGGACGCGCTGGGAGCGCCGACGGAGTTCCTCGACATGGAACAGATCCGGCAGCGCTTCGGCGACGGGCCGCACGCGATCTCCGGCGACCCGGCTCTGGTCACCGACGACACCCAGATGGCGATCGCCGTCGCCGAGGGACTGCTCGAAGCCCTGGGCCATCCCCCGGTCACGCCGGTCACGGTGACACCGGTGTGGCGCCGCCTGTTCGTCGAGTGGCTCAACAGCCCGGACAACAACCGAGCGCCGGGCAACACCTGCCTGCGCGCCTGCCACGGTCTCCAGGCCGGGAAGCACTGGACCGAGGCGACGCAGCACGACTCCAAAGGCTGCGGCGCCAACATGCGGGTGACTCCCCTGGGACTGGCCCCGAGCCTGACCGACGAGCAGCGCGCGGGCGCGTCCCAGTTGCAGGCCGCCCTCACCCACGGGCACCCGACCGCGCTGGCGGCCAGCGAGCTGACCGCGTTCGCCACCTGGTGGCTGCGCGAGGGGACGGCCCCGTCCGCACTGCCGGGCGCGCTGCGCGAGCGCTGCCGCTCGCAGCGCGGCATCTACCACGAGCGCTGGCTGGGCACCCTCTGGCAGCGTCCCGGGGTCGACGACCCGTCCGGGTTCATCTCGCGCGGCTGGGACGAGTGCCTGGCCGCCCTCGACCGGCTGGACGCGGCCCTGGCCAGGCCCGACCGCGAGGCGGACCCGTGCCTGGCCACCGGCGGCGGCTGGATCGCCGAGGAGGCCCTGGCCACCGGCCTGCTGTGCTTCCTGCTCTTCCCGGACGACCCGGTGGCGGCGATCCGCCGGGGCGCGGCCAGTTCCGGCGACTCCGACTCCATCGCCTGCCTGGCCGGAGCGTTCGCCGGAGCCCACCGCGGTCTGTCCGCCTGGCCCGCCGAATGGGTCTCCCGCATCGAGTACACCGACCGGCTGGCACGCATCGGCGCCGCCTGGGACTAGGTGGCGGACCAGCCCGTCCAGGACTCGATGGTGATGGCTATGGCGGGGCCCTCGGGTGGCTGGGCGCGGTAGGCGGGGTAGCGCTCGGTCAGGAGGCGGACGGGGAGTTCGAGGTCGGCGGGGGTCTGGAGGATCTGCGCGTGGCCGTCCACGCGGACCCACCACAGGCGCGACCAGTCGTCCTCGTAGTGGTCGGCCAGCAGGGCGACGCGGGGGTTGGCGCGGATGTTGGCCAGGCGCCGCAGGTCGCGGGTGCTCTTGGGCTTGTGGTCGACGGCGGTGTAGACGGTGCCCCGGTGGACGGTGAACGTCACCGGCACCAAGTGGGGGCGTGCGTCCTCGCCGACGGTCGCCAGCCGGACGATCGGGACCGTCATCAGGCGCTCGCGCGCGAGTTCGGAGGGAAGCCTGGGCACGGGGCCAGCCTGGCAGAGAAATCGCCCTCTGGTGCGACCGCGCCGCCGCACCAGAGGGCGATGACCAAAAACCTACTTACCGGAGACGGCCAATAGGTTACCTCTCTGTAACGATGTGAGCACTGTGTGCCAGATCACCTCACCGTGGCCGCGCGAACACCGAGAACGACCTCGGCGGCGCCGGCGAGCTGGGCCAGGCGGAACACCTCGGTGCGGTGGAAGGGCGGGGCGCCGTTGCGCGCGACGACCAGGACGCGGGCCCCGTCGACCAGGCCCTCCATCGGGCACAGCGCGTACTGCGTCCCGTCGGGGGCGGTGAAGGCGCGCGGGCGCTGGGGGTTCAGGTCCGGCAGCTCGCGCGCGACCGGCCCCGGGCTGGACAGCACGAGGATGGAGCGGCCGGGCCCGACCTCGGCCAGGCCCGCCCAGTCGGCGCTGAGCAGGCCGGGCAGCGCGTCGGCGAGCGTGGCCGGGCCGCGCTCGGGGTCGGCGGCCAGCTGGCCGACCAGCGCGGCGTCGGGAAACGCGCCCTGCGGCTCGACCGTCGGCCAGACGCCGACGATCTCGACGCCGGGCGCCGAGCCGAGCCCGTCGCAGAGCCGCTCGATGCCCGCGCCGGCGGGCCAGGCGACGGTGAAGTCGTCGAGCGCCCGCCCGCTGTCACGTTCCAGCACGGTCATCTGGACGACGTCCGCGCCCGCCGCTCCCAGCACGCGCGCCACCGCGCCCAGCGACCCCGGACGGTCGGGCAGGCGTACCCGGATCCGCAGCAACATGGCCACCTCCAGTCGTCGAACGGTCCTCCCAGGCTGGGCCGTCCCCGTTTCCTTCGTGTTACCCGCGCGTGTCGGCGCCGAGAAGTCGCCCGCGGCCGGGAGACTGGCAGGTCAAAGGATCGACCCGCGAGGGTCAAGCGGGACTATGCCCTGTGTGAAGGGGCCGTTAGGGTTACTGCACGTGTCGAGCGCCCAGGAGCGACCAGTCAGCGAAGGCTCCACCGACTCAGAGGAGACGGCGGAGCCTCCCACCCGTCATGCCGAGACCGCCGGGGCCACGGTCGCCGAGGCGGCCGCCCGGCGGCCCGTCTGGAAGGACGAGGTGCTGGCCGCGCTGGGCGAGCTCGCGGCCCAGGTCAAGGACGAGCACGACCGGGCCGGGCACCGCGAGGCGGTCATCGACCGGCTGCACGAGGAGAACCAGCGGCTGCGGCGCGGTGAGCTCCAGGCGATGTTCGAGCCGGTCCGCAACGCGCTGTACCGCCTGCACGACCAGGCGCGGCGCCAGGCGCGCAAGCCCGCGGACGCCGATCCGGCCGCGCTGCTGTCCTGGTTCGCCGACGAGGTCGCCGACGCGCTGGCGCGCACCGGCGTCGAGCGGTTCGCCGTCGAGCCCGGCGAGCCCTACGACGCCGCGCGGCACCGGCCCGTCCTGGTGGAGGAGGTCGACGACCCCGCGCTCGCGGGCACCGTGGTCTCGGTGCTCGCCGAGGGCTTCGAACGCGAGGGGCGCGTGGTGCGCAAGGCGGAGGTCTGCGTGGCCAAAGCGGCGGAAAAGGGACCCGGTGCGGCATCCGAGGTGCGCGAACCCGGGCGGAGCGAGACCATGAGGCGACCGTCGGATGAGGAGCATCGCGCCCCGGCCCGGCACCCGGTCGGCGATGAGTGAAGGTGATGAGAGGGACATGGCTGTCTACGGGATCGACCTGGGAACCACCTACTCCTGCATTGCCTCGATCGACGATGTGGGACGTCCCACGGTCCTGCGCAACATCGAGGGCACCGACACCACCCCGTCGGTCGTCTACTTCGAGAGCGGCGACAACGTCATCGTGGGCGCCACGGCCAAGGACACCGCCGTCCTTTCGCCCGACCATGTGGTGAGCCTGATCAAGCGCGACATGGGACGCGAGGTGTCGCGGCACATCCACGGGTTCGACTACACGCCCGAGGAGCTGTCGGCCTTCATCCTGCTGAAGCTGGCGACCGACGCGCGCACCACCACCGGCGAGGACGCCCGCGACGTGGTGGTGACCGTCCCGGCCTACTTCGGGGCGGCCGAGCGCGACGCCACCCGCAAGGCGGGACGCATCGCCGGGCTGAACGTCATCGACATCGTGTCCGAGCCGATCGCCGCCGCGATCACCTACGGCGTGCTCAATCCCGAGTCGGACCGGACGATCCTGGTCTACGACCTGGGCGGCGGCACGTTCGACACCACCGTGATCGCGCTGCGCGGCGGGCACATCGAGGTGATCTGCACCGACGGCGACCACGAGCTCGGCGGCGCCGACTGGGACGCCAGGCTGGTGGAGTACCTGGCCGAGCGGTTCCGGGCCGAGCACCCCGACGGCGGCGACCCGCTGGACGACAAGCAGACCGAGCAGCAGCTGCGCCGCGACGCCGAGGACGCCAAGAAGTCCCTCACCACCCGCACCTCGCACACCGTCCGGGTGATGCACGGCGGGCGGGTCGCGGCGATCGAGGTGACCCGCGAGAAGCTGGAGGAGCTGACCAAGGACCTGCTCGACCGGACGGTCGAGATCACCGGCCGGACGCTGGCCACCGCCGCCGACAAGGGCATCGACGACTACGACGACCTGGTGCTGGTGGGCGGGTCGACCAAGATGCCGGTGGTGGCCTCGCGGCTGGAGACCGAGCTGGGCCTGTCGCCGCGCCTTCAGGACCCCGACCTGGCCGTGGCCAAGGGCGCGGCCCTGTACGCGTTCGAGGAGACCTACCGGCGCCTGGTGCGCGAGGGGTCCACCGAGCAGGCCGAGGAGATGGCCAGCCGCGCGGGCCTGTCGACCGACCAGCGGCGCCAGATCGCGGCGCGGCAGATCAGGACGGTCGCCTCGCACGCGTTCGGCATCGTGGTCATCGACCGCGACAGCGGCGCCGAGCACGTCGCGCACCTGGTGCATGCCAACGACGACCTCCCGGCGGCCAAGACCGAGGACTTCTTCACCGTCTACGACGACCAGACCTCCGCCGACATCCGGGTGATGGAGCAGGCGGGCAGTGTCGAGTCGGCCGAGCCGGTCGACAACACCGAGATCGCGACCGGCGAGATCCGGGTGCCGCCGGGCAAGAAGGCCGGCTGGCCGATCGAGGTGACGTTCGCGCTCGACTCCTCGGGCCTGCTCAACGTCACGGCCGTGGAGAAGGAGACGGGCGAGCGCCTGGAGCTGAAGGTCGACGTCGGCGGCATGTCCGAGGAGGAGGTCGAGAGGTCCCGCAAGGCCCTCTCCCGCGTCCAGGTGAGCTGAGTAACGGGCCCGGCCCGCCGGGCGGAGCGAGGCAATGAAATTCGACGACGCCGCCTACCAGAGGGAGGTCCTGGAGCCCGCGCGCGCGGCGGGAGACCAGCCGCCCGAAGACCTGCGCGCCCGGTACGCCCTGCGCGAGCCGTTCACGGCGGCGTCGGTGGCCGAGCAGGTCAAGCAGGTCAGGCAGTGCTGGCGGCGGGCCAGGGGGCAGCTGAAGTACCGCAAGCTGATCGACCGGCTGGAGGCCGAGCACCGCGAGCTCGCGCCGGTCTTCTCCGCCGCCGAGCGCGGTGATCTGCGCCCGCTGACCGAGCGGCTGCGCGGCGCGGGCGAGCGGGCCCGCGAGCGGGTGGCGCAGGCGCGGGCAAGGCTGGCCGACGCGGCGGGGATGCTGCGGATGGTGACGCCCGCCGAGGTCGAGGGCATCGCGCGGACGGGCGGGGTGCCGGGCCGCGAGCTGGCCGACCTGGCCGCGGGCGATCGCATCGAGATCCGCGAGCCCGACCCGCTGCCGACGGCGGCGCCCTACCCGGCCTACCGCAAGGTCCGCGAGTCGCTGGACGTGCTCGGCCGCAGGCATCTGGCCGACTTCCTGTTCGGCGGGAGGCTGCGCGGCCCGCTGCGCGTGGTGCCGGAGTTCGCGGCGCCGGGCGCCAAGGGCCCCCTCCGGCTCGACCAGGCGACGGTGGCCGCGACGGCTTCGGAGTGGGCGCGGCGCAGCCGCGACACCAGCACCACGCACGCCGACACGATCCTTGTCGCGCTGCGCTCCGCACCCGAAGGCGACGCCCGCTACCTCGCCGAGCTGATCACGTTCGACCTGGTGGAGCGGTTGCGCGAGCGGCTGCGGCAGCGCGCCTCCGAGCGCGCCCTGCTGCGGCACGCGCTCGAGGATCTCGGCATCGACCAGGACGACGCGCGGCGGCTGGTCTTCGCCGTGCTGCGCGAGAGCGGCCCGGGCGGCGGCACGGCCGGACGGCTGCGCGCCCTGCTCGACGCGGGCGAGGTCTACGCGGCCGCCGAGGCCGCGGGCGCGGCGGCCGAAAGCGGCGCCGAGCCCGACGAGGAGGCCGAGGCGCTGGCGGCCGAGGCGCGGCACCGCGTCGACACGGCGGTGCGGCTGCGCGAGACGGCGGCGGCCGAGCCCGATCCCGACCGGGCGTGGCTGCTGCTCGCCGACGCGCTGCGGCTCGTCCGCGACCTGCCCGGCGCCGAGGACCACCAGCGCAGGCTGCCGCCCCGCCGGGTGCCGTCGCTGCGCGCCGACGTCGACGACACCAGCGTGCGGCTCTCGTGGACCGCGTCGCCGTCCACGGCGGGCGAGGTGATCTACCGGATCGTGCGGCGCGAGGGACGGCCGCCCCGGGGCGCCGCGGACGGGTCGCCCCTGGCGGGCCCGCGTGACGACCATCCCCCGGTGAACGTGCCCCTGTTCTACGGCGTGGTCGCGCTGCGCGGCGAGGGCGCCGCCCCGCCCGCCGTGGCCGGGCCGGTGACCGTGCGGCCCGAGCCCCGCGAGATCGAGCTCCTGCCCGGCGACGGCGTGGTCACCGGGCGCTGGCAGTGCCCGGCGGAGGCCGCGCGGGTGTCGGTCGTCCGCGACGGGCTGGCCGTGCCCGCCGGGCGCGAGGGCTTCCAGGAGCGCGTCCCCAACGGGACGACCCACCACTACCGGATCTCGGCCGTCTACCTCGACCCGGACGGCCGCGAGGTCGTCACCCCCGGGGTGCGGGCGTCGGTGACCCCCGCCGCTCCCCCGGACCCCGTCTTCGAGCTGGCCGCCGAGCCCGACCCGTCCGACCCGGGCCTGCTGCGGGTGCGCTTCGCACCGCCGCGCACCGGCACGGTCGAGCTGGTGCTGGCCGAGGGGCCGCCGCCGTGGCCGCGCAGCGCGCTCGTCCCGGTCGAGGAGGTGCGCCGCGCGACGCGGCGCCTGACCGGGACGGCGGGCGCCGACGGCCTGTCGGTCCGGCCCGGCGCGAGCGGCTGGCTGCTGGCGATCTCCGTGTCCGAGGGAACCGCCGCGATCGGCGCGCACCACCGGCACGTGAACCTGCCGCCCCCCCGGCGGCTGCTGGCCGAGCGGCGCGGCGACCAGGTCCACGTCGGGTTCGACTGGCCGCCGGACGTCGCCGAGGTCCGGCTGTCCTACCGGGACGGTCACCACGACATCGTGACCCGCGCCGCCTACGACGCGGCCGGGGGCGTGCGCCTGACCGTCCCCGAAGACGAGGCGGTCGAGGTGTCGGTCGCTGCGACCGGCACCGTGGGCGGTTCCCGCGTCACCGGACCGTCGGTGACCGCCGAGGTCGCGGCGCGGACGGTCGTCCACTACGCGCTGGAACGCACCGGCCCGCCGTGGCGCCGGTCGCTGACGATCCGGCTGACCTCCGCGCGCCCGCTGCGCGTGGCGCGGCTGTCGCTGGTGCTGCGCCCGGGACGCGTCATGCCGCACCGCCCGGGCGACGGCGAGACCGTCGGGACGTGGGAGCAGGTGCCCGTGCCGGGCGAGGTCACGCTGGACGCCCCCGGGGCGTCCGGGCCCTACTGGCTGCGCTGCTTCGCCGAAGATGATGTCATCGACCTGAGCGATCCCCCCGTCCGCCACCTGCGCAGCACGAGATAGGAAGCGTCTATGTCCCTGGCATCTCGTGTGCCGCTCCCCGGGGGACGTGCCCGGCAGGGCATCACATGTCCCTACTGTTTCGCCGGCGTCTCCCCGCAGCGGATCCCGTTCCGCTGCCGCGGGCAGGCGGGGCGGCGTCCGGGGTGCGCGCCGGTGCTGGACGACAAGCTCGCCGAGTACCTGGGGTCGACGGCGGGCGCCTCGCTGCCGCCGGTGTTCCGGGCGCCGGGGCGCAAGGGCCGCGCCGACTGCCCCGCGTGCGGGCAGTCGACCGGCAGCCGGGTCTGCCCGGAGTGCCACAACCCGCTGCCCTCGGCCTACTGCGACTCCCCCGGGCGCATCGTCGCGCTGGTCGGCGCCAAGAACGCGGGCAAGAGCACCTACATCGCGGTGCTGCTGCACGAGCTGATGAACCGGGTCGGCACCGAGCTGGACGCGTCCCTGGTCGCCTGCGACGACCGGACGATCGAGCGGTACAAGCGCGACTTCGCGCGTCCGCTGCTGGAGGAGCGGCGGCTGCTGCCCACCACGGCCAGCGCCGCCACCAGCCCGCGCGAGCCCCTGGTGTACCTGCTGACCCGCACCCGCAGGGCCCGGTTCGCCAAGGAGCGCAACGAGTCGCTGGCGCTGGTCCTGTTCGACACCGCGGGCGAAGACCTGCGCAGCCGCGAGGTCCGCGACCTGCACCTGCGGTACCTGGAGGCGGCCGATGCCGTGATCTTCCTGGTCGACCCGCTGGAGCTGCCCGGCGCGGCCGCCGGGACGCCGCCGGTGGCGGGCGACGATCCCGACAGCGAGCCGATCAACATCATCGCCCGGGTGACCGAGGCCCTGCGGCAGCGGCACGGGACCCGGCCGGGCGACCGGCTGCCCGTGCCGGTGGCGGTGGCCCTCACCAAGATCGACGTGCTGCGTCCCGAGATGCTGCGGCAGTCGGCGCTGCACCGCTCGCGCGGCGGCGCGGGCGTCCTGGACCTGGACGACAGGGACGCCGTCGACGCCCAGGTCCGCGCCCTGCTGCACGAGTGGCAGGCGGGCCAGCTCGACACCTACCTCGGACAGCAGTACTCCGAGTACGCGCTGTTCGGCGTCTCGGCGCTCGGCGGGCCGCCCGAGGACGGCCGGGTCGGCCCCGGCGGGGTGCGCCCCCATCGGGCCGAAGACCCCCTCCTGTGGCTCCTGCACCGTTTCGGAATGCTGGACGGAACACGGGCCGGAGGGTCGTGACACCGTGGCCTGGCAGCTGCACTACACCTCGGCCCAGCGCGGCCCGACCGGGCGCGCGGGGTTCCAGTTCGTCGCCGAGACCCCCGGCCTGCCCGAGGGCGCCAGGGCGGGCGTCACGCCGTACCTGTCGTACCGGCCGCCGCCCGGGGCGCCGCTCTCGCCGGACGCGGGCGAGCTCGACCGGTTCCCGGTCACGCTGCTCTACGACCGGGTCGGCGGGCGTCCGCTGCTGCTGCGCTGCCGGTACCTCGGCCGCGACTACTCCGGCAGGTACGGCAACTTCTTCGCCCACGCGGTGGTGGCCGACCAGGACGAGCTGGAGGGCCTGCGTCCCGCCGAGCTGTGGCGCGCCCCACTGTGGACCGACCGGCCCGCCGACTCCCCCGATCTTCCCGAGCTGGACGAGCTGGTGCCGGGGACGGCCGCCGACCCCGAGGCCCTGGCGGGCTGGCTGGCGGCCGAGGGCGCCCACCCGCTGCTGGAGCGAGTGGTCGACGCCGTCGCCGGGGTGCTCGCCCGGGGCCACGGCCGGGTCGTGCTCGTGGCCGGGGACGTCGAGCTGATCGCCCGCTGGATCGCGGTGGTGTCGTACTCGCTGCCCGTCGCGGCGGCGGCCCGGCTGTCGTTCGTGACCTACAGCGCCGACCCCGAGTCGGCGGGCCAGCGCCTGGTCGGCACGACCCCCGACGTCTGGGCGAGCACACCGCAGCACGCCTCGCGCGCGTTCCACCTGGCCGGTCCGGCTTCGAGCGAACCGGACGGCGAGCCGAGCCGGTTCGCGCGCACGGTGGCCGCCTGCTGGCGCGACTTCGACTTCGCCGGGCTGGACGCCCTGGGCGAGCTGGCCCTGCTCGACGGAGCGCCCCTCGACCGTCCCGTGCTGGAGCGGGCGGCGACGCTGCTGCGGCTGTGCCGGGGCGAGGCGCCGGTGACGGCGGAGGAGGAGGCCGACGCCGCCGGGCTGCTCACCCGGCACGGCACGGCGATCCCCGAGTGGGTCTGGCGCGATCTGGTCGCCGGGGTGCCGTCCATGGGCTTCGAGCTGGCGATGGCCGTGCACGGCTGGGCCCGTGCCGCGGGCGCCGAGCGCGTGGCCCGGCAGTGCGCCGTCCGCGCCACCGGGCTGGCCCTGGCCGACCCGGCGCTGCGCGACGCCCTGCCGCGCGGTCTGCTCGACGGCGCCGCGCCGGACGCGCTGGGCTCGGCGATCGCCGGGGCGCTGGCGGCGGCGCCCGACCTGGCCGAGGTCGCCCGCGTCGCCACGGTCGCCGTCCGGGCCGGGGCCGAGGTCGGGCCGCGGGAGATCGCGGCGGCCGCGGCGCGGCACGTCCCGCGCGACGCCGGACGTCTCCCGCAGGCCCTATCCGGCTGCCCCGACCTGGTCCGCGACGCGGTGCTCGACGGGGTCGTCCCGGCGCTCACCGACGCCTCGGCGCTGACCGACGCCGCCTGCGACGTCCTCGCCGAGCACGCCGGACGTCTGGAGCCCGCCGTGGCGGTGGCGGTGCTCGCCTCCACCGGCCGCCGCGACCGGGGACGCAGGCTCGCGGTGACGGCCGAGCTCCTCGCGCGCGGCGGGCCCGGCACCGACCGCGCCCTGGACGAGGTGTGGAAGGCGGCGCCGACCGCCGCCGAATGCCTCGAACTCATCGACGCGCACGCCGCCGCCCTGCCGTCCCGGCCCGCGCTGCTCGCCCAGCCGCCCCGGGCGTTCGCCCTCGCGCCCGACGCCCCCGAGACCCTGCGGCTGGCGGCCCGGGTCCTGCGGAAACTCCCCGAGACCGGCGCCGCGCTCGACGCGGCCGCCGTCCGGGCCCTGCACGACGCGGTGGCCGCCGAGAAGCCCGGCATCGCGGCCAAGGCCCTGGAGACCATCGCGCGGGGCCGGACCGAGCGGCTGGTCGACCGCGCGTTCGACCACGTCGCGGCGCGCCTGTCCCGGCGCGACCCGCGTTTCCGCGCGGCGCTCCTGGCGGCGGCCAGCACCGCCGTCCGGGCCAGGCTCGGCGGGCTGTGGACCGCCGCGCTGCCCGGCCGGGCCCGCGCCGGGCGCTCGTCGCTGCGCGGCGCGGAGGTCGCCCAGCGCAACGAGCTGGTCGAGGTGGTGCTGCGCCTGCGGGTGCTCGGCGTCACCGAACCGGCGCTGGAGACCTGGGCGCGGGCGGCGGCGGGCCGCTGGATCTCCGCCCGGCAGCTCGACTCCCACCTGTCGGGCGAGCCCGAGCTGCGCGCCGCGCTCAAGGACCTCCTGGCCGGGGGCGAGTAGCCGTGCATCCGCTGGTCATGGTCGTTCTCGTCGTCGCGTGGCTCGCCGTCATGTGGGCCGGGTTCGTCATCGTGTTCCCGATCCTGTTCCCGGTCACGCTGGCCGCCGCCACCCTGGCGGCCCTCGGCCTCTACTACCTGCACGCCTACCGGACGCTCGCCCCCACCACGCTCAAGGGCCCGTCCCCGGTTGCCGAACCCGAGGTCTCCTACCGCCACTACCTGATCTCGCAGGTCTGGCTCGACTGGTGGACGATCACCCGCACGGTGGCGCCGCAGGTCTGGAAGACCGGCTCGGCGACCGTCGTCCGGCTGACCCGGACGCTGCTGGGCGGGGTGTGGGGGTTCTTCGCCTTCCCGCTCTGGCTGGCGGTCTGCGCGGGCATCGCCGCCGCCGCGCTGCCCGCCGCCGTGCTCGGCCTCGGCATCACCGTCCTGTACGGGCTGGTCGCGGCGGTCGGGCTGGCCGGATGGCTGGTCTGCGTGCTGGTGCTGGCCGCGGTCGAGCGCGTGTTCATGGCCCGCGCCCGCATCCTGCAGACCTGCCCGCACCCGTCCTGCTACGAGAAGTTCGCTCTGCCCGTCTACGCGTGCCCGGGGTGCGGGGCGAAGCACCCCCGGCTCATGCCGAGCCCGTCGGGAGCGTTCCGCCATGTGTGCGGCTGCGGCGCCCGCCTTCCCACCACGGTGCCGCTGGGCCGTTTCCGGCTCCCGGCCCACTGCCCGCACTGCGACGGCCGCCTGCCCGAGCGGATCGGCCGCGTCCGGGTCGAGCCGCTGCCGTTCGTCGGCGGCCCCGCCGCGGGCAAGACCACGTTCATGGTGCTCGGCATCCGGGCCCTGCACGCGCGGGCCCGGTCCGTCCAGGGCAGCCTGGCCTTCGTCGAGCAGCGCCACGCCCAGGCGTACGCGGGCGCCATCCGCGAGTTCCAGCGCGGCGGGCGGCTCGCCAAGACCGGGCCCGAGCTGCCGCTGGCCACCATGGTCGACGTCGAGCTGCCGGGCCGCGCCCGCCGGATCCTGTACCTGTTCGACCCGGCGGGCGAGCACTACACCGGCGCCACCGAGGTGGAGTCGCTGCGCTATCTCGACCACGGCGAGGCGCTGGTGTTCATCGTCGACCCGTTCGCGCTGCCGCCGGTCCGCCGTGCCCTGACGGGCGAGGAGCGCTCGCGGGTCGACCAGGCGGCGGCCTCGTCGGACGAGGACCCGTCCGACACCCTGCAACGGGTGCTGAACGAGCTGCGCTCGCGTCCCGACCGGGGACGGCAGAAGCGGGTGGCGGTCGTGGTCACCAAGACCGACCTGCTGGAACGCACCGAGATCGGCCGCTCGCTGGCCGACGACCCCGACCTGCGGCGCTGGCTGGACGAGGTCGGCCTCGGCAACACCGTCCGCACGCTCGACCAGCTCGCGGGCCGGGTCCGCTACTTCGGCTCCGGGCTGGAGACCGCCCCCGGCGACGTGGCCGACCTGCTCGGCTGGGTCTCGGGCCTGCCGGTGAACGGGTCGCCCACCGCCGACCGCCCGGCCGCCGACCACGAGGTGCCCGGCACGGCGCCCCTGCGGGCCCCGTGGCCGGTGCGGGGGCGCGGCGCGGGCCGCGTCCCGCTGGGCTACCAGGCCGGACGCTGGGCCGTGCTGGCCGCGACCTCCGCCGCCACGCTCTCGTCGCTGACCATCGCCATCGTCATCGCCGCGCAGCGCCTGCCCTACTGACCCGCATCGCCACGGCGACCGGACGATGGCGGGTCTACTGAACGCGCATCGGCAGGGCGATCGGGCGGTGGATCAGGGCGTCGGCCAGCCAGGCGACCTCGTCCGGCGGGACGGCCAGGCGCAGCCCCGGCACCCGGGTGACCAGCGCCCTGAACGCCTCCTGGAGCTCCATCCGGGCCAGGTTGGCGCCCAGGCAGTAGTGCGGGCCGTGGCCGAAGCCCAGATGGGCCGCCGCGGTGCCGTCGGCGAAGCGGCCCACGTCGAACCGCTCGGGCTCGGGATAGGCGGCGGGGTCGAAGTTGCCCGCGCCCAGCAGGAGCAGGACGGCCTCGCCCGCCTCGATCGTGCCCTCGCTCAGCTCGACCTTCTCGGTCATGCGGCGCAGCATCCCCTCGCCGCCCGGCCCCTCGTAGCGCAGCGTCTCCTCGACCGCCGCCGCGACCAGGCCGGGGTCGGCCACCAGCGACTCCCAGTGCTCGGGGTGGTCGAGCAGCCGCAGCACCCCCCGGGAGATCTGGCCCGCGGTGGTCTCGTGCCCGGCCAGGATCAGCCCGAAGACCAGCCTGACCAGCTCCGGCTCGCTCAGCCTGTCGTCCTGGTCGCGGGCGGCGACCAGGACGTCGATGAGGTCGCCGGACGGCGCGGCGCGGTGCGCGGCGACCAGCTCGGCCGCGTAGCCGGTGAACTCGGTGACGGCGGTGATCCGGTCGTCGGCGGAGGCGTCCGAGGCCGACAGGAAGCGTTCGGTCCAGTGCCGGAACCGGGGGAAGTCCTCCTCCGGCACGCCCAGCAGCTCGCAGATGACGCGGCTCGGCAGCGGGAAGGCGAAGTCCTCGACCAGCTCGCACCGCTCGTCCAGGCCGTCGGCCAGCTCGACCGCGATCTCCCGGACGCGGGGGCGCCATGTCTCGATCCGCCGGGGCGTGAACGTGCCGGACAGGATGCGGCGCAGCCTGGTGTGCTCGGGCGCGTCCATGTTGAGCAGCGCCGACGGGTCGCTCTCGATGCTCAGCCCCACGGTGAGGCGCGGCGCGCCCTCGTAGCGCAGGTCGCGGCTGGCCGCCGAGTGCGACATGACCAGCCGGATGTCCTCGTGGCGGGCGACGGCCCTGACACGGTCACCGCTGGGAAGGGTGATCGGGGCCAGCGCCGCCCCGGCGTGCCGCGCGGCGAACGCGGGCGGGCCCAGGGGGCAGCCGGACGCCTCGGACCGGGGGCTCGCTGACTCGGCGGGCATGGCGCTCCTTCCGGCGGCTCTGCCCGCAGCCTACGAGCGACGGTCGGTGACGTGAACCCCCCGGACAGTGAACTCCGTACCAGAAGCAAGCGTCCCAACGCACGAGAGGGATCGACACCCCGCCCTGACGATGGGGGCATCAGATGCCCGTACGGCAAGCGCTCGCCGGTGAGATGACACGGCGCTCGACGGTCCTGCTCGCCGGTGTGGGCAGCGTGCTCGCGGCGGCCGTCCTCGGCCTGACGCTCCTGGTGGGCGGCGGTACGGGCGCGGCGGGCCGCGGCTCTGACGCCGAGGCCGGGACGACCGCGTTCCCCGGCGGCCCGGCCTCGGTCCCCCGGCTGGCGGGGCTTCCGTCGATGACGGCCGCCGCCCGCCTCGCGGCGGCGCGCGTCCCGCTCGGAACGATCATCCGGGTGCCGTCGTCGCGTCCCGCCGGGCTCGTCGTGCGCACCTACCCGGCCGCCGGGACGCCGGTCCGGGCGGGCGACCGCGTCACGCTGTACGTCTCGGCCGGGCGCGGCGGCTCGGTCACCGGCGGCCGGGTGCCCGTTCCGTACCTGGCCGGGGTGACCGAGGCCCAGGCACGCGGCGCCGCGTCGGCCCTGGGGCTCCGGATCGTCGTCCGGAAGCCCGGAGCCGTCGTGACGTCCCAGGATCCGGCCCCCGGCACCGTCCTGCCCCGCGGCTCCGCGATCACCCTGGGCCTACGATAAGGGAGGCGCCATTCCCCTCGAATGGACGGAAACGCAGGGGAAAGGCGCCGGACCGGCCGCCGTCATGCCCTCGCGTCGATCCTCACCCTCCGGTGACCCGGGTGCCGTCGGTGCCGAGCTCACGATCGTCCGTACCGAGCTCACGATCGTCCGGGGCGAGTCCGCCGTCGTCCGCGGTGACCCGGGTGCCGTCCGTACCGAGTTCACGGTCGTCCGGGGCGAGTTCGCGATCCCGGTGGTAACCCCACCACTCCGGGGACGTCTGGCCCGGCTCGGACGCGGTCGTCACGCGGGTGCCCTCGTCCGCCTGCGCGGGAATCGCGCACACGGCCACGGACAGCGCGCCCAGGGTGACCGTGACGGCCACACGAACAGTCCTCATAAACATTCCTCCAGCTTCAATTGTGGTGCCGACATGAATGCGGGTAAATTGATCCTGCACCAGGCCGAATGACAAAGGCCAGAGGATTGACAATGACAATTGTCGTTCAATTCATATACAGAGCGGCATTGTGCCGGGTGGCGCGGGGCATTGACTGGGGGTGGGGGGCGCCATAGTTTGCTGGTGACCTACCGGTCAGTATATCGAGGAGATCCCATGCCCGCTGTCGAGACCGTCGCAGGCCCGGTCGACGTCGCCGCGCTCGGCCGGACCCTCATGCACGAGCACGTGTTCGTGCTGTCCGCCGAGCATGTGCAGAACCACGGGGCGGGCGCGTGGTGGGACGAGGACGAGCGGGTCGAGGACGCCGCCGTCCAGCTCCGGGAGCTGACCGCGCGCGGCATCACCGCCATCGCCGACCCCACGGTGTGGGGCCTGGGCCGCCACATCCCCCGGATCCAGCGGGTCGCGCGCGAGGTGCCGGGGCTCGCGATCATCGTGGCGACCGGGATCTACACCTACAACGACCTGCCCTTCCAGTACATGCACCGGGGCCCCGGCACGATCCTGGACGGACCCGAGCCGATGGTCAGGGACTTCGTCCGCGACCTCACCGAGGGCATCGGCGACACCGGCGTCCGGGCGGCCTTCCTCAAATGCGCGGTGGACGAGCCGGGCTTCACCCCGGGGATCGAGCGCATCCTGCGCGCCGTCGCGGCCGCCCACCGCGAGACCGGTGCCCCGGTCACCGTGCACACCGCCAGCGCGAACCACTCGGGCCGCCGGGTGGTGGAGATCCTCGGCAAGGAGGGCGTCGATCTGTCCAAGGTCGTCATCGGCCACGCGGGCGACTCCAACGACCTCGACTACCTGATGGAGCTGGCCGACAGCGGGGCCATCCTCGGCATGGACCGCTTCGGCCTGGACGTGGCCAACCCGACGCCCGAGCGGGTCGCCACCGTCGCGGCGCTGTGCGAGCGCGGCTACGCCGACCGGATGGTGCTCAGCCACGACACCAGCTGCTACATCGACTGGTTCGGCCCCGATCCCGAGGCGCTGCGCCCGCTGCTGCCCAACTGGAACTTCCGGCACATCAGCGACGACGTCCTGCCGGCGCTGCTGGAGAAGGGCGTGACCGAGGCGCAGATCGACCAGATGCTCGTCCAGAATCCGAAGAGGTATTTCACCACCGCGAAATGAGAGGTGTGGGCCCGCTCGGTTCGGGCATCCCGACGGCTGGAGGGCACGCGAGGTGAACGAGCAACCGGAACGCCGCGGTCCCGGCGCCGCGGGCGCCGTCCTGGCGCTGCTCGCCGCCGTCGCCGTGGTCCTCGGCCTCGTCGTCGGGCGCCCGATGCTGGACGAGCGCGAGCGCGCCCCGCGGGCCGCGCCGGAGGCGGCGCCGACGTTCGGCAAGCCCAGCGGCAGGCGCCCGGGAGTCGTGGCGATCAACACCGAGCAGGGCTACCGGATGGTCTCGTCCGCGGGCACCGGCATCGTGCTGGACGCCTCCGGTCTGGTGCTCACCAACAACCATGTCATCCAGGGCGCCACCAGGATCGAGGGCACCGACACCGACAACCGGCGCACCTACCCGGCCGAGGTCGTCGGCTACGACACCGCGGGCGACCTTGCGGTGATCAGGCTCAAGGGCGCGGGACCGCTGAAAGTCGCGGCCTTGGGGAGCGGTGAGCGGGTCCGGATCGGCGAACCCGTCACCGCCGTCGGCAACTCCAACGGCAAGGCCGACCGGGGACGGCCGAAGGTGGTCACCGGGCGGGTCCTCTCGCTCGACCAGACGATCGACGCCACCGACCAGAGCGACGGCAGCAGCGAGCGGCTCTACGGCCTGATCGAGACCGACGCGCCGATCCGTCCCGGCGACTCGGGCGGTCCGCTGCTCAACTCGGCCGGGAAGGTGATCGGCGTCAACACCGCCGCGTCGGCCGGGTTCACGATGAAGCGCCAGGGCGGGAACCGCGGCTACGCCATCCCCGTCGACCGCGCGATGGGGATCGCCCGGCAGATCCAGCGCGGCGAGGCGTCGGCATCGGTGCACATCGGACCCACCGCGATGCTCGGCGTGCAGGTGCGGACGGCGCCCGGGTCGTCGGGCGCGTTCATCTCCGAGACGCTCCCCGGAACGCCCGCCGAGGCCGCCGGGCTGCGCCCCAAGACCACGATCGTCGCCGTCGACGGGCGTCCGGTCGACTCCCCCGGCACGCTCACCGATCTCCTGCTCGCGCAACACCCCGGCGACACCGTCCAGATCACCTGGGCCGACGATCAGGGACGGCGGACCACGACGCCGATCCGCCTCGCCGAAGGGCCGCCGCAGTAGAAGTAGACCGAAAATACCTTTCCTCCTGTCACGGCCCGTGCGCGGGAAGCTACGATGGGCGTCCCTCCGAAGCCGACGATCAGGGCGGCCATGATCGACCCAGGGGTGGAACGGCGGTCGGACCTTCCGGCCGAGATGACCCGCTTCATCGGGCGCCGTCGCGAGCTGGCCGAGATCGAGCGCGCGCTCGACCGGTCCCGGCTGGTGACGCTCTGCGGGGTGGGCGGCGTGGGCAAGAGCCGGCTGGCGCTGCGCGCCGCCGGGGCGGTCCGGGGACGCTACGCCGACGGCGCGCGTTTCATCGAGCTGTCCTCGCTGCGCAAGCCCGACCTGCTGGCGCGCTCGGTCGCCGACGCGCTCGACCTGCCCGACCGCTCGGCGGGCGACCCGGTGGCGCTGCTGGCCGAACGGCTGGCCGAACGGCACCTGCTGCTGGTGCTCGACACCTGCGAGCACCTGGTCGAGGCCTGCGCGATGCTCGCCGAGGTGCTGCTGCGCGCCGCGCCGCGGCTGTGCATCCTGGCCACCAGCCGCGAGCCGCTCGACGTGATGGGCGAGCACATCCTCATCGTCCCGCCGCTCGACACCCCGGCGCCGCCCGAGCCCGGCGGGGCGGAGGACGAGACCGAGTGCGACTCGATCCGGCTGTTCGCCGACCGCGCCGAGGCGATGGTGCCGGGGTTCGCGCTCGACCCCGAGAACCGGCAGGTGGTGGCGCGGCTCTGCCGCCGCCTCGACGGCCTCCCGCTGGCGATCGAACTGGCCGCGGTCCGGCTGCGGGTCATGTCGGTCGAGCAGGTCGACCGGCGGCTCGGCGACCGCTTCCGGCTGCTGGGCACGGCCCGCTCCAACCGCGACCGCCACCAGACCCTGCGCGCCACCGTCGAGTGGAGCCACGAGCTGTGCACCCCGGCCGAGCGCCTGCTGTGGGCGCGCCTGTCGGTGTTCCCCGGCTCGTTCGGCCTGGAGGCCGCCGAACACCTCCAGCAGAGCCGCGCCCGCGACGCGCGGGACACCGACCTGCTCGACGTGCTCGGCCGGCTGGTCGAGAAGTCGATCGTGCTCCGCGAGGACGACGGCCGCCGCTACCGGATGCTCGACACCATCCGCGAATACGGGGCCGAGCGGCTCGGCGACCTCGGCGAGGAGCACGAGCTGCGGCTGCGCCACCGCGAGCACTACTTCGCCCTGGCCTCGGACTCGATGCGCGACGCGGTGGGCGAGCGGCAGATCCCGCTGACGCGGCGGCTGCGCGGCGAGAGCGCCAACCTGCGCGTCGCGCTCGACCACGCGCTGTCGTCCCCGGGTGACGAGCCCGCGGCCCTTGAGCTGGCCGTCGAGCTCCAGAGCTACTGGATGGCGCTGGGCCTGCTCGGCGAGGCCCGGCTCTGGTACGGGCGGGCGCTGGACGCCTGCCCCGACGCCACCCCCGAGCGCGGCTGGGCCTGCCACGCCGCCGCCATGTTCGCCAACCTCCAGGGCGACCAGGCCGCCGCCCGGCCGCTGCTGGACGAGGCCCGCGAGCTGGCCGACCGGCACGGCGACGCCGACCTGCACGCCCACATCCTGCAGACCGCGGGGCGCATGGCCCTGTACGCCGAAGACCTGGCGGGCGCCGCCGAACTGCACGAGCGGGCCCGCGCCGCCTACAACGAGATCGGCTACCGCACCCCGTACGCGCTGGGCAACGACATGCTGCTGGCGTCCGTCCACGCCTTCGGCGGCGAGCCCGACCGGGCGCTGGAGGTGTGCGAGGAGGGCCTGAAGGTCTCCCGCGAGCACGGCGACCTGTGGACGCAGTCGTTCACCCTCTACGTGCGCGCCGCCGCGTACTGGCTGCGCGGCGACCTCGACCCCGCCCGCGACGACGTCCTGGCGGCGCTGCGCACCAAGGAGGACTTCGGCGACCTGTTCGGCATCACGATCTGCCTCGACCTGCTCGGGGCCATCGCGGTGTCGAGCGGCGACCTGGTGCGGGGCGCGGTGCTGCTCAACTCCACCCAGGCGCTGTGGCGGACGCTCGGCGCCCCCGTCCAGCTCGGCCCGTTCTATCTGGTGATCTTGGAGGGCCTGCGCGAGGAGTGCCGCAAGGGCCTGGCGCCGGACGCCTACGCGGGGCTGAGCGAGCACGGCCAGGCGCTGAGCGTGGACGCGACCGTCGCGATCGCCCGGGGCGCCGACCCCCGGCCCGAGGGCGCCGCCGACGACGACCCGGGCCCGCTCACCCCGAGGGAGAACGAGGTCGCGCGGCTCGTCGCCCGGGGCCTGACCAACCGCGAGATCGCCGACGCGCTCGGCATCGCCAAGCGCACGGTCGACTCCCATATCGAGCACATCATGACCAAGCTCCGCGTCGCCTCGCGGGCGCAGATCGCCGCCTGGTCCAGCCTGCGGTCGCGGGGCGCCTGACCGAGGCGGTGTGCCAGAGTGGAGAAGAGATTCACCTGGCTGGAGGGTGCGGACGATGAAGTCCCGTAAGGCGCCGAACGACGACACCGGCGACGAGAACATGAAGGTGTCGCCTCCCAAAGACTGGGCGGCGGGGGTCCCCGGGGTCACGGCCGCGCTCAAGCAGTCCTACGACCAGATGGGCGTCAAGCGGACCGCGCTGACCCTCCTGCGGGTCAACCAGAAGCAGGGGTTCGACTGCCCCGGCTGCGCGTGGCCCGAGGAGGACAAGCGCCACATCGCCGAGTTCTGCGAGAACGGCGCCAAGGCCGTCGCCGAGGAGGCGACCACCCGCCGCGTGACGCGCGACTTCTTCGCCCGGCACCCGATCTCCGAGCTGGCCGGGCGCAGCGACCACTGGCTGGGGCAGCAGGGCCGGCTGACCGAGCCGATGATCAAGCGCGCGGGCGCGGACCGCTACGAGCCGGTCTCCTGGGACGAGGCGTTCGCGCTGCTGGCCACCGAGCTCAGGGCGCTGGCGAGCCCGGACGAGGCCCTGTTCTACACCTCGGGCCGCACCAGCAACGAGGCCGCGTTCGCCTACCAGCTGTTCGCCCGCGCGTTCGGCACCAACAACCTGCCCGACTGCAGCAACATGTGCCACGAGTCGTCGGGCTCGGCGCTGAACGAGACGATCGGCGTCGGCAAGGGCTCGGTGCTCCTGGACGACCTGCACCAGGCCGACCTGATCTTCGTGGTGGGGCAGAACCCCGGCACCAACCATCCGCGGATGCTCTCGGCCCTGGAGGCCGCCAAGCGGTCCGGCGCCCGGATCGTGGCGGTCAACCCGCTGCCCGAGGCCGGGCTGATGCGCTTCAAGAACCCCCAGC
This sequence comes from Spirillospora sp. CA-294931, assembly GCF_050946795.1. GTDB lineage: Bacteria > Actinomycetota > Actinomycetes > Streptosporangiales > Streptosporangiaceae > Spirillospora. The sequence continues at coordinate 3,560,698 of NZ_CP192006.1, read as the reverse complement.
GCGTCTCGGGCGTGGTCGGCGGCGGGACGGCGCTGGCCGACCGGTTCCTGCAGATCAGGCTGAACGGCGATCTGGCGCTGTTCCAGGCGCTCAACCGGCTGCTGGTGGAGCGGGACGCGGTCGACCACGCGTTCCTCGACGCCCACACCGCCGGGTTCGCGGCCTTCGAGAAGCATGTCCGCGAGCTGAGCTGGCCGGACGTCCTGGAGGCCACCGGCCTGGCCCGCGAGGAGATCGACGCCGTCCTGGCCGACGTCGTGGCCGCCGACCGGATCATCGTCTGCTGGGCGATGGGCCTGACCCAGCACCGCAACTCGGTGCCGACCATCCGCGAGGTGGTCAACTTCCTGCTGCTGCGCGGCAACATCGGCCGTCCCGGCGCGGGGGTGTGCCCGGTGCGCGGCCACTCCAACGTCCAGGGCGACCGCACCATGGGCATCTACGAGAAGCCCGCGCCCGCCTTCCTGGACGCGCTGGCGGCGGAGTTCTCCTTCGAGCCGCCGCGCGAGCACGGTCTCGACACCGTCGGCGCGATCCGCGCGATGCGCGACGGCACGGCGCGGGTGTTCCTCGGGATGGGCGGCAACTTCGTCCGCGCGACGCCCGACTCGGCCGTGACCGAGGCGGCCATGCGGCGCTGCCGCCTCACCGCGCACGTCTCCACCAAGCTCAACCGCTCGCACGCCGTGACCGGCGAGCTGGCGCTGATCCTGCCGACCCTCGGGCGCACCGAGCGCGACGGCGGCGGGTTCGTCTCGGTCGAGGACTCGATGGGCATGGTGCACGCCTCGCGCGGGCGGCTCGCGCCCGCCTCGCCCGATCTGAAGTCCGAGGTCGCGATCGTGTGCGCCCTGGCCGAGGCGACGCTGGACGGCGACGCGATCGACTGGGCCGCGATGGCGCGCGACCACGACGTGATCCGCGACCACGTGTCGCGGGTGGTGCCCGGCTTCGAGAACTACAACGCCCGCGTCCGCGAGCCGGGCGGGTTCACGCTTCCCCACGCGCCGCGCGACGGCCGCCGCTTCCCCACGGCCAGCGGCAAGGCCAACTTCTCGGTGAACGAGCTGGAGGTGCTGCGGGTCCCCGAGGGGCGGCTGCTGCTCCAGACCGTCCGCAGCCACGACCAGTACAACACCACCATCTACGGCCTGGACGACCGCTACCGGGGCATCAAGGCGGGCCGCCGCGTCGTGTTCGTCAACCCCGGCGACCTCGCGGCGCTCGGGCTGGCCGACGGCACCCTGGTCGACCTGGTCTCGGAGTGGTCCGACGGGCGCGAGCGGCGCGCCCCGGGCTTCCGGGTCGTCGCCTACCCGACCGCCGCCGGGTGCGCCGCCGCCTACTTCCCCGAGACCAACGTCCTGGTGCCGCTCGACAGCACCGCCGAGATCAGCAACACCCCCACCTCCAAGTCCATCGTCGTCCGGCTTGAGGTGCCCTAGGCTTCGCTTCATGACGAACCTCCCCGAGCGCGCGGAACCTTCGGGTCCGCCGCAGATGCGGGCGTCCGACACCGACCGCGACCGGGTCGCCCAGATCCTGCGGGACGCCGCGGGAGAGGGACGCATCGGCCTCGACGAGCTCGACGAGCGGCTCAACACCGTCTACACGGCCAAGACCTACGCCGAGCTCGAACCCGTGGTCCGCGACCTCCCGGCGACCCAGGGCGCGGCGCCCGTGGCCGCCCCCAGCGGCCTGGTCGGCGGCGACGCCCCCGTCCGCACCACCGGCATCGCGGTGCTGAGCGGGTTCAACCGCCGGGGCGTCTGGAAGGTCCCGGCGGAGTTCACCGCCTTCGCGTTCTGGGGCGGCGGCACGGTCGACCTGCGCGAGGCGACCTTCGCCGCCCAGGAGGTCAGGATCAGGGCCTGGGCCATCATGGGCGGCATCGAGATCATCGTCCCCGACGACATCGCGGTGGACGTGCGGGGCATCGGGGTCATGGGCGGCTTCAACGACGTCCCCTCCGCCGCCGCGCCGCCCGGCGCGCCGCGCGTGGTCATCACCGGCCTGGCGTTCTGGGGCGGCGTCGGGATCAAGCGCAAGAACCGCAAGAAGAAGAAGGGCGACTCCGCGCCCACCTGAGCAGCGAGGCCGGGCCGGAGCCCTCGGCCTCGTCGTGCGGCCTGCCCACGGGGCGCGGCGGCGGTCGGCACCATGACCGCCGGCAGTTCGGCGGCGCGCTCCGGGACCTGGGCTCAGGGGGTCGGCGCGCCGGTGCCGAAGGGGCTGTCGATCGCGTAGCGCCAGAAGCCGTCGGCGCCGCGCCGCGCGACGTCGGTGGCGGTGCCCTCGATCCGCACGGGCCGCCCGTCCCGGCCGGTCCCGTCGATGAGCCAGTCGACGATCAGCAGGGCCAGGTCACCGGCCGCGTGGACGTGCCGGGGCCGCACCGCGATCGGGATTCCCAGGCCCTGGAACGCGGCGTTGGCCTCGTCGAGGTCCCGTCCCGACACCGCCTCCCCCGACTCTGGGACGAAGACCGCCGTGCTCTCGTAGACCTCGGCGAGGGCCCGGGGGTCGCCGCTGTTGAACCGCTCCGCGAACACCGCGGGCACATCTTCGGGACGGGTGGCAAGGGTCATCGTGCGTATCCTTTCGAAGGGCCGGACGTGGCCGACGCTAGGAGGCGCCCTCGTGACTCACCAAACGGTCGGCCACGCCGCCGAGCCGGGCCTGCCCGACGACCCGCGCGCCGGGGTCGCCGCGCCCAGCGCGTCCTGTCCGGTGGAGATCACGCTGGCGGCGCTGCGGGGCCGCTGGACGACGCTGGTCGTCCGCGAGCTGCTCCGGGGCGACCGCACGTTCACCGAGCTGAGCGCGGCGCTGCCCGACCTGTCGGACAAGGTGCTGTCGGAACGGCTGGCGCAGCTGACCGGGGCCGGGGTGCTCGACCGCCGCCGCGAGGCGGGCTGGCCGCCGCGCGTGCACTACGGGCTCACGCCGTGGGGCCGCCGCCTCGGCCCGGTTCTCCAGGCCATGTGGGACTGGGGCGCCCAGGCTCCGACCCCCTGATCCGCTCGGCCAGGAACTCCTGCTCGGTGGTGTTGCCGCTCAGTGCCAGCGCCTCCCGGTAGGCGCCCGCCGCCTCCTCGTGGCGGCCCAGCCTGCGCAGCAGGTCGGCCTTGGTGGCGGGCAGGTACCGGTACCCGGCCAGGCGCCCGTCCGCCTCCAGCCGCTCGACCTCGGCCAGCGCCGCCTCGGGCCCGTCGACCATCGCCACCGCGACCGCGCGGTTGAGCGCGACGACGGGCGAGGGCCACACGCGCAGCAGCGCGTCGTACAGGGTGCGGATCTGCGGCCAGTCGGTCGCGTCGTAGCTGGGCGCCTGGGCGTGCAGGGCGGCGATCGCGGCCTGGAGCGAGAACCGGCCGGGCGGCCCGGAGCCGAGAGCGGCGACCACCAGCCGGTCGGCCTCGGCGATCAGCTCGGGGTCCCAGGCCGAGCGGTCCTGCTCCTCGAGGCGCAGCAGCCGCCCCCGCGCGTCGGTGCGGGTCGCCCGGCGGGCCTGGTGGACGAGCAACAGCGCCAGCAGCCCGGCGGCCTCGCGGTCGGACGGGAGCAGCAGGCGCACCATCCGGGCCAGGTCGAGCGCCCGGTCGGTGAGCTCGTCGACCACCAGGTCGCCGCCGGTGTGCGCGGTGTGCCCGGTGGCGTACAGCAGGTGGATCACGGTCAGCATCGCGTCCACCCGGCCGGGCAGCTCGTCGGCCGACGGGACGGCGTAGGGGATGCGGGCCGCGGTGATCTTCTTCTTGGCCCGGGTGATCCGGGCGGCCATCGTGGGCTCGCTCACCAGGAACGCGCGGGCGATGTCGGGCGTCGGCACGCCGCACACCAGCCGCAGCGTGAGCGCCACCTGCGCCTCGCCGGCCAGCGCGGGATGGCAGCAGGTGAGGATCAGTCGGAGCCGGTCGTCGGGGATCTCCCCGGGCTCGGCCGCGGCCGGTTCGGGCTCCACCAGCAGCGGGAGCTTGGCCTCCAGCGTCCGGCCGCGGCGCATCGAGTTCAGGGCGGTGCGCCGCGCGACCGTGGTCAGCCAGGCGCCCGGCCGCTGGGGGACGCCGTCGCGCTCCCAGGTCTTCAGTGCCTGGACGTAGGCGTCCTGGACGGCCTCCTCGGCCGCGTCGAGGTCGCGCGTCACCCGGACCGTCGCGGCGAGCACGAAGGCCCACTCGCGACGGTGCAGCTCGGCGACGGCGTCCCGGGCGCCGCTCAGCTCTCCTCCACCACCTGGAAGTCGAGCATCGGCCTGACCTCGACGCCGCCGTCGACGATCGGGGTCATCCGCGCCAGGGCCAGGGCGTGGTCGAGGTCGCGCGCCTCCAGGATGTAGAGCCCGCCGAGCACCTCCTTGGTCTCGATGAACGGGCCGTCGGTGATCAGGTCGCCGCGGATCGCGGTGGCCGTCTCGTTGCGTTCCAGGGCGAGCCCGGCCACCACCCGGCCGCCCTTGGCGGCGATCCGCTCGGGGAGGCTCATGTGGCCGTCCATGATCTCGGGCGGGAGCTCGTCCGGCGGGACCTGCTCGTAGATGAGAACCGCGTACTGGGCCATCACGCCACCGCCTCGGTGAAGATTCCGTTGAGCCACGCGGCCCACGCCTCCTGTCCGGCGAGCGGTCCGCCGCCGCCGAAGTGGTGGCGGGCGAAGCCGACGGGCCAGCCCCACGCGTCGCGGCCGTACAGCCGGTAGAAGCAGTCGGCGGTGCGGATGCCGAGGAACGCGGGCTCCACGAAGTCTATGACGCCCTCGATCGCCTCGACCCCCTCGGGGTTGAGGCTGACCTTGTCCCCGACCTCGGCGTCCTCGGGCACGCCGAGGGCCGCGCGGACGCGCGCCAGGCCGCCCGCGGCCGAGCTCTCGGGCGCGTGGGCCTCCAGGTAGACGGGTTCGCGTCCGGCGAAGTGCTCGACGTACTCGCGCAGCGAGTGGTTGTAGAACGCGGTGTGCCGGCGGCACGCGTCGTCCTCGGTGGCGTAGTTGTCCGCGTCGAGGACGCCGTTGTGCCGGTAGCGCAGGTACGTGCCGGTGCCCCGGGGTTCGAGCGCGAAGTCGAGCCGGTTGGTGCCGTCCAGCGACGTCGTGACGAAGTGGCGGAACGGCTCCCACACGGTGACCGTGCCGCCGCCCTCGGTCAGGCCGCGCTCGGAGCCGCCCTCGCGCGGCTCGTACTCGATCTCCCAGACCCAGGCCGCGGCCCGTCTGGTGATCGCGTCCCAGACCTGCTCGGGCGTGCCCGCGATCTCGGCTTCCCAGTGCACCTCGATGGGTTTGTTCACGGTGCCGTCTCCGTCCTCTTCGCGGGGCCGTCCTTCGCGGCCCTCTACTGAAGCGACAAACGGCGTCCCGCGAAATCGACAGGTGCCCGGAATCTTTTTCAGGCCGGGACGGGACGGTGGTGCTTCCAGGGACGGGCCTCCTCGAACGCGCGGCAGGCGTCCAGCACCAGGGCGTCCTCGTGGCGGGCGCCGACGACCTGGAGGCCCACGGGCAGGCCCGCTCGGGTGAAGCCGCAGGGGACGCTCGCGGCGGGCTGCTGGGTCATGTTGAACGGGTAGGTGAAGGGGGTCCAGCCCGTCCAGCGCCGGGAGGACGAGCCCTCGGGGGTCTCGCGGCCCGCCTCGAACGCCGGGATCGGCAGGGTCGGGGTGAGCAGCAGGTCGTGCTCCTCGTGGAAGCGGCCCATGATCCGGCCGAGGTCCATCCGGCGGGCGGTGGCGGCGAGGTAGTCGCTCGCCGAGTGGGCGGCGCCCTGCTCGCAGGCTTGGCGGAGCCCCGGGTCGAGCAGGGCCAGCGCGTCCTCGTCCAGCGACTCCACGACCTTGGCGGCGCCCGCGAACCACAGGGTCTCGAACGCCTCGACGGGGTCGTCGAACCCCGGGTCGACCCGCTCGACCTTGGCGCCCAGCTCGGCGAAGACCTCGGCGGCGGCCTCGGCCAGCGCCGCGACCTCCGGGTCGACGGTGACGTGCCCGAGGTCGGGGCTGTAGGCGACGCGGACTCCGGCCAGGTCGAGGGGCGGGCGCCCGTAGTACGGGGTCGCGGGCGGCGGCAGGGCCGACCAGTCGCGGGAGTCGAAGCCGCTGACCACGTCGAGCAGCAGCGCGGAGTCGTCCACGCTCCAGGTGATCGGGCCGAGGTGCGCCAGGGTGCCGAACGGGCTGGCCGGGTGGTGCGCGATGCGCCCGTACGTCGGCTTGATCGTGAACAGCCCGGTGAACGAGGCGGGGATGCGGACCGAGCCGCCGCCGTCGGTGCCGATCGACAGCGGCGCCATCCCGGCGGCCACCGCCGCCGCCGCGCCGCCGCTGGAGCCGCCCGCCGTGAGCGCCGGGTTCCAGGGGTTGCGCGTGATGCCGGTGAGAGGGTTGTCGGTGACGCCCTTCCAGCCGAACTCGGGCGTGGTGGTCTTGCCGACCAGCACCGCGCCGTGCTCGCGCAGGCGGGCGACCGACGGGCCGTCCTCGGTCCACGGCCCGTCCGGCGCGACCGTCCGGGAGCCGCGCAGCGTCGGCCAGCCCCGGGTGAGCAGGACGTCCTTGATCGAGACCGGGACGCCGTCGAGCAGCCCGAGCGGCGCGCCCCCGCGCCAGCGCTCCCGCGAGGCGCGGGCGGCGGCGAGCGCGCGTTCGGGGTCTACCAGGCAGTAGGCGTTCAGGCGCGGGTCGTCGCGCTCGATGCGGGCCAGCACCGCCTCGGTGGCCTCGACCGGGGACAGCCGCCCGGCCCGGTAGCCCGCCAGCAGCTCGGTCGCGGTCAGGTCCGCGGGGTCGGTCGCCATCCCTGCCTCCTCTAGTTCTCTTTGGTCCCGGTGACGTAGCCGAGCCGTTTGTCGACCACGTTGCGCAGCGGCCGCCCGGAGACGAACCGGTCGAGGTTGTCGGTGAACAGGGCCATCAGCTCGTCGCGCCAGCCGATCACGTCGCCCGACATGTGCGGCGAGACGATCACGTTCGGGAGGTCCCACAGCGGCGAGGAGGGCGGGAGCGGCTCGTCCACGAACACGTCGAGCGCGGCGCCCGCGATCTCTCCGGCCTTGAGCGCGGCGGTCAGGTCGTCCTGCACCACGAGCGGGCCCCGGCCGACGTTGATCAGGCGGGCTCCCGGACGCATCCGGGCGAGGGCCGGACCGTCGATCATGCCCCGAGTGACGTCGGTGAGCGGCGCCGCCAGGACGACGTAGTCGGCCTCGGGCAGCAGCGCGTGCAGGTCGGCGGAGGCGTGGACCGTCCCGAGGTCGGGGTCGCCGTCGCGGGCAGTGCGGCCCAGGCCGCTCACCCGCAGGCCCGCGGCGGACAGGCGGCGGCCGATCGCGCGGCCGATCGGGCCCGTGCCCACGACCAGGGCGCGGGACCCGGCCAGCCGCTCGGTCTCGCGGTGCCGCCAGACGCGCTCGCCCTGGAGCCGGAGGGTGGTGTGCAGGTCCTTGGCGAAGCACAGGACCAGCCCGAGGACGTACTCGGCGATCGGCTCGTCGAAGACCCCGCGCGCGTTGGTGACGACCGTGTCCGACTCGACCAGCCCGGGGAACAGCAGGCGGTCGACCCCCGCGCTGACGATGTGCACCCAGGCGGGACCGTCCGCATCCGGCCAGGCGTCCGCCAGGGCGGTGGACCAGAAGTCCCACATGAGCAGCGCGTCGGCGCCGGGGAGGGCGGCCTTGAGCTCGGAGGCCCTGACGTAGCGGGCGTCCGCGAGGCGTTCGAGGGCCGCGGTTCCGGGTGGCGGATCGTCGGCCCTCAGTACCACGACGCGGGGCCGGCGGCCAGGTGCGAGCCGCGCTGAGTCCATACTTCGCTCTCCGCATCGGTGAGTTAACAGGACCGCAACTGGTGAGGCATTGACACGCTAGGAACGCTTCGTAGGATTGTCAACAATCAGCTCGGGTAAACAACCAGGTAGTCGCGCTGATCACGTGCTGCAAGACCGTCGCAACCGCTCCCAGGCCAGGACGGATCCCAAGGCGCTCTAACGCAAGAGTCCTCTCGGGTGTGCGACGCTCTCGCCCACCCCTGTGCCCGGGGAGGTCCGGCATGCCGAAGCTCATCACGATCACACTGGAGCGCAGAGGCGTCTCCTGCGTGGCCGAACTGCTGGAGAAGGACGCGCCCCGCACCTGCGAGGCGGTCTGGAACGCTCTCCCGCTCGGCGGAGACGCCTATCACGCCAAGTACGCCCGCAACGAGGTCTACACGATGGTCGAGCGCTTCGCCGACCAGGAGGTGGGCCTGGAGAACCCGACCGTGACGCCGATCCCCGGCGACGTGGTCTACTTCTCCTTCTCCGGCGGGATGCTCGACCGGTCCTTCAAGGAGGAGAAGGGGATCGACGCGCTGCCCGGCGTGATCGACCTGGCCATCTTCTACGGCCGCAACAACCTGCTGCTCAACGGCGACGTGGGCTGGGTCCCGGGCAACGTCTACGCCACCATCACCGAGGGACTGGATCAGATGGCCGAGGCGTGCAACGACGTGTGGCGCTCGGGCGGCGTGGGCGAGCGCCTGGTCTACCGCCGGCACGAGCGGTAGCGGCGGACGGGATGGCATTCGATCCTCTGCTGGTCGCGGGACCGGAGCTCACCACCCAGCACGGCATCGGCGTGGTGGCCCCGTTCGACTTCGCCCTCGACCGCGAGATGTGGCGCTGGACGCCCGACGACGTGTCGCTCTTCATGACCCGGCTCCCCTACGTCCCGGTGCCGGTCACCGTCGAGATGGCCTCGGCCCTCTCCGACCACTCCATCGTCCGCCAGGCCACCCGCGACGTGCTCGCCCCCGAGCCGCTGGTGGTGGCCTACGCCTGCACCTCGGGCAGCTTCATCCGGGGCGCCGAGGGCGAGCGGTCGCTGACCGACGTGATCCTGCGGGCGGGCGCGCCCGCCGCCACGACGTCCTCGGGCGCCCTGGTGGAGTCGCTCGACCTGCTCGGCGCGAGCAGGATCGCCGTGGTCACGCCCTACATCGACAGCGTCACCGACCGGCTGGTCTCGTTCCTGTCCGAGCACGGCATCGGCGTCGTGGCCTCGGTCGGGATGGGGCTGCTCAGCCACATCTGGAAGGTGGGGTACGCCGAGATCGTCAACGCGGTCTCGGCCGTCGACCGTCCCGACGCCGAGGCGGTCTTCATCAGCTGCACCAACGTGCCGACCTACGACATCATCGCGCCCCTCGAACGGATGCTGGGCAAGCCGGTCCTGACCGCCAACCAGGTCACCATGTGCTCGGCGCTGCGCCGCATGGGCTGGGCGGCCGCCGGAGCCGACCAGGCCCTCGTCCAGCTCACCCGCCCGACCGCCGCCTGACCCTCACCGATACGGAGGCATTTGTGGAACCGAGCGTCGGATTCCTCTACCCGGGTTACAGCGCCGAGGACGACTACCCCCAGATCGAACGGATGCTCGGCGGCGGCGTCCGCCTGCCCGTGGTGCACACGCTCATGCGCGAGGACGCCCACCGGGTGGACGCCCTGCTGGACGTGGGCGGCCCCGACGTGCTCGCCGACGGCGCCCGCGAGCTGCGCGCGCAGGGCGTGAGCGCGGCGGTCTGGGCCTGCACCAGCGGCAGCTTCGTGTTCGGCTGGGACGGGGCGGCCGAGCAGGTGGCCGGTGTGCGCGAGGCGGCGGGCGTCGCGGCCTCGTCCACCTCGTTCGCGTTCGTCAACGCGGCCCGGCAGCTCGGGCTGCGCCGGGTCGCGATCGCCGCGACCTACCCCGCCGACGTCGCCGAGTGCTTCGTGTCGTTCCTCGGCCACGCCGGGGTCGAGGTGGTGGCGCTGTCGTGCCGCGGCATCATCACCGCCGCCGAGGTCGGGACGCTGGGCCGCGCCGAGGTGCTGGACTTCGTGGCCGCCAACGACCATCCGGACGCCGAGGCCGTCCTGGTCCCCGACACCGCGCTGCACACCGTGGCCTGGCTGGACGAGCTGGAGGAACGGCTGGGCAAGCCCGTCCTGACGGCCAACCAGGTGAGCGTCTGGGAGGGGCTGCGCCTCGCGGGCGCGTGGCGGCCGACGCCCGGGCTCGGCACACTCTTCGCGACGGAGAAGGCCCCGGAGCCCGCATCGGCCCCGGGAGGACGATGAAGGAAGGGGCCCTGGTATGGGCCGATTGGGAGAACTGGAGCCCGTCCCGCGCAAGTCGACGGTCGAGATCGTCTCCGACGAGCTGCGCTCGGCGATCCTGTACGGGTCGCTGGAACCGGGCGCGCAGCTCGGCGAGGCGGAGCTGGCGGCCCGGCTGGGGATCAGCCGGGGCCCGCTGCGCGAGGCCATGCAGCGACTGGTGCAGGAGGGTCTGCTGCACAGCGAGCCGCACCGCGGGCTATTCGTGATCACCTTGGACGAGAGCGACGTCGAGGACGTCTACCTGACCCGGCTGGCGATCGAGCGCGGCGCCTGCGAGCTGATCATGGCGCGCAACCGCGGCGAGGCGGTCGTCCGGCTGACCGAGGCGCTGGACGCGCTGGTCGAGGCGGCGCGCGCCCGCGACCGGGTCGCGATGAGCGACGCCGACCAGGAGTTCCACCAGGTGCTGGTGAGCGCGTCGGGCAGCGCCCGGCTGGAACGGATGGCGCAGACCCTGCTGGTCGAGACCCGGATGTGCCTCAACGCGCTGCAGGACACCTATCCCGAGCCCGAGGAGCTGGTCGAGGAGCACCGCCGCCTGGTCGACGCCATCGCCGACGGCGAGGAGGAGCGGCTGCTGCGCCTGATCGAGGAGCACATGACCGACTCCATCGTGCGTCTCCGCGAACCCGCCGGGGAGGCCTCGGGAGAAGGGGCTGGAGAAGACTGACGCGCGCGGGGCTGGACACCGGGGCCCCGCGCGTGCTGGCATGGTTGTAGATTGTCGACAATCTTCCCTGGAGGACGCATGGCGCAGCTGTCGCCCCTGCTCAAGCAGGCCACGCCCGTCCTCGCCGAGCGCGGCGAGGGTGTCTACCTCTACGACGAGGACGGCCGCCGCCATCTCGACTTCACCGCCGGGATCGGGGTCACCAACACCGGCCACTGCCACCCGCGCGTCGTCGAGGCGGCGCGGGAGCAGGTGGGCAGGCTCATCCACGGCCAGTACACGACCGTGATGCACCGCCCGATGCTGAACCTGACCGAGCGCCTGGGCGAGGTCCTCCCCGAGGGACTGGACTCGCTGTTCTACCTCAACAGCGGTTCCGAGGCGATCGAGGCGTCCGTCCGGCTGGCACGCCAGGCCACCGGGCGCCAGAACCTCGTGGTCTTCCACGGGTCCTTCCACGGCCGCACGATGGGCGCGGCGGCACTCACCACCGCCGGGCTGAAGTTCCGCTCGGGCATCGGCCCGATGATGCCCGGCGCCGTGGTCGCGCCGTTCCCGCAGGCCTACCGGTACGGGTGGAGCGAGGAGGAGGCGACGGCCTTCGCGCTGCGCGAGCTCGACTACGTCCTGGCCACGGTCACCTCGCCGCGCGACACCGCCGCGTTCCTGGTCGAGCCGATGCTGGGCGAGGGCGGCTACATCCCGGCGCCGCCCGGGTTCCTGGCGGGGCTGCGCGAGCGGGCCGACCACCACGGCATCCTGCTGATCGTGGACGAGGTGCAGACCGGCTTCGGCCGGACGGGCCGCTTCTGGGGCCACCAGCACCACGACGTCACCCCGGACGTCATCGTGATGGCCAAGGGGCTGGCCAGCGGCTTCCCGCTGTCGGCGATCGCGGCCCCGGCGTCGCTGATGGAGAAGGGCTGGCCGGGCTCGCAGGGCGGCACCTACGGCGGCAACGCCGTCGCCTGCGCGGCGGCGCTGGCGACCCTGGACGTCATCCGGGACGAGGGCCTGGTCGCCAACGCGGCCGCGATGGGCGCGCGCCTGCACGCGGGGCTGCGCGAGGTCGCGGCCGACCACCCGGGTATCGGTGACGTGCGCGGGCTGGGGCTGATGCAGGCCAGCGAGTTCGTCACCCCCGAGGGCGACCCCGACCCCGAGAGGGCGGTCCGCGCCCACCGCGAGTCCGCCGAGCGCGGGCTGCTCCTGCTCACCTGCGGCGCCTTCGGCAACACCGTGCGCATGATCCCGCCGCTGGTGGTCGACGAGACGCAGATCGACGACGCCCTGGTCCTGTGGGCCGAGGCCGTGGCCAAGGCGAGCACGGCCTAGGGGCAGCGCGCCACCGGCCGGGTGGTCTCGACCGGGCCGGCCGACGGTGTGACGGCGGTCGGCCCGGCGGCCGCGCTGGTGGTGTAGAGGCGCTGCCTGGTGGTCTGGGCGGCGCCGGGGGCGAGCCTCAGGTTCGCCACCTGGGCGCTGTTGCCGTGGCGGTCGGTGACGCGGACCCGGTACGGGCCCGGGCCGGGCGCGGTGATGGACCAGAGGTTGTCCGGGCCGCGCCGGAGCGGACGCCAGCCGTCGGCGCGGCGCAGCTCGACGCGCGAAAGCGGGTTGCCGTGGCCGGTGACCAGGAGCGCGAGCCACTCCCGGGTCGAGGTGTGCTTCACCCGGAACGCCAGCCGGGACGCGGGTTCGGGGTCGCGCACCAGGCGGTAGCTGACGGGCGCGACGCCGCGCGAGGTGCCCCCGGCGACCCGGGCGAAGGCCCGCTCGCTCAGGTCGAGCCGCCCGGGGCCGCAGGCGCGGCAGCGGTCGACCACCAGCGCCCGCACCCGGCCCTCGGGGCCGGTGATGTCGAGCGAGGCTCCGCACAGCGCGGAGCCCTCGAACTCCGTGGTCGAGACCGACACGTAGTCGCCGCCGGGCGGCAGCGGGCCGGTCGAGCACTGGACGGTCGTCCAGTCGCGGTGGTACAGGGCTGTGCCGTCGCCCGCGCGGGGGTCGGCGGCGGCGGCGCAGGAGCCGTCGTTGAGTTGCAGTGCCGCGACGGTGACCGCCGCGGCGACGGCGACGGCCAGGGCCGTCCAGATCCGCGCAGGCCTCGGCCTGCGGCGCGGTGACGCGTGCATCGCCCTCCCCCGACGTGCCGACCGACATCTCCAGGTAACCAGACGGACACGTGGAGTGTCGGTGAAATCGCGAGACCGGCGAAAGGTCCCGGCCCGGCGCCTGCTAGATTCCGAATCCAGTTCTAGTGCGCTGGAGGAGCCGTCGATGAGTCCGTGGAACACCCCCGAACGCCGGGCGCTGCGCAAGCTGGTCCGCGAGTTCACCACCCGGGAGATCGTCCCGTTCCTGCCGGAGTGGGAGGACGCCGGTGAACTGCCGCGCGAGCTGCACCGCAAGGCGGCGGAGACCGGCCTGCTCGGCGCGGGCTTCCCCGAGAAGGCGGGCGGTGCGGGCGGCGAGCTGTACGACGGGCTGATCGTCGCGGAGGAGATCCTGCTCGCGGGCGGCTCCGGGGGCCTGCTGGCCTCGCTGTTCACCCACGGGATCGCGCTGCCGCACATCATCGCCTCCGGCGACCAGGGCCTGATCGACCGGTTCGCCCGGCCCACGCTGGCCGGCGACCTGATCGGCGCGCTCGGCGTGACCGAGCCCGACACCGGCTCGGACGTGGCGGGCCTGCGCACCACGGCCGTCAGGGACGGCGACTCCTACGTCGTCAACGGAGCCAAGCTCTACATCACCTCGGGCGTCCGCGCCGACTTCGTGACGACGGCGGTGCGCACCGGCGGCCCCGGCTACGAGGGCATCTCGATGCTGGTGATCGAGCGCGGGACGCCCGGGTTCACGGTCTCGCGCTCCCTGCGCAAGATGGGCTGGCAGTGCTCCGACACCGCCGAGCTGTCGTTCGCCGACGCCCGCGTCCCGGCGGCGAACCTGGTGGGCGCCGAGGGCACCGGGTTCCTGCAGATCGTGGAGAACTTCGTGACCGAGCGCCTCTCGCTGGCCGTGCAGGCGTACGCGACCGCGCAGCGCTGCCTCGACCTGACGATGGAGTGGGTGCGGGCGCGCGAGACGTTCGGGCGGCCGCTGGCGTCCCGGCAGCTGGTCCGGCACAAGATCGCCGAGATGGCCCGCCAGGTGGACGTGGCCCGCGCCTACACCCGGACGGTGGCCGAGCGGTACGTCGCGGGCGAGGACGTGCTGACCGAGACGGCCTACGCCAAGAACACGGCGGTGGCGGCGGTCGAGCACGCGGTGAACGAGGCCGTCCAGCTGCACGGCGGCATGGGCTACATGCGCGAGTCGGAGGTCGAGCGCCACTACCGCGACGCCCGCCTCCTCGGCATCGGCGGCGGCACCACCGAGATCATGAACGAGATCATCGCCAAGCGCCTCGGCCTCTAGCCGAGACGGAGCGGCACCTCAGTCCGAAGAGGCCCGGACGAGCCGCTCGAGATGAACGGCGGCGTCGTTGAGCGGGGTGTCGTCGCCGGTGACGCGGCTCAGCAGCTCGGCGCCCTCCAGGATCGCGATGACCGTCCCGGCCAGGGCCCGGGCCGTGGGCGGTGCCATGCCGCAGCTCTCCAGCTTGGCCGCGACCATGCCCTGCCAATGGGCCAGGGCCTCGATGGCGGCCTGCTGGATGCCGGGGACGCGGCCGACGGTCTCCAGCGCGGTGACGGCGATGGGGCAGCCGTCGCTCCAGTCCGATTCCCTGAGCGTGCCCGCCTGAAGAAGGGCGCAGGCCGCGACGGCCCTGGCGGGGTCGGGGCTGGACGCCAGGCCCCGCTCGAGTATCCGGCTGAAGTCCTCCGCCCCGTAGCGCATCGCCTCGATGGCGAGCTGCTCCTTGCCGCCGGGGAAGAAGTGGTAGACCGAGCTCACCGACGCTCCGGCCGCCCGGGCGATGGGTTTGACCGAGGCGCCCTCGTACCCCTGGCGCTGCAGCAGCGCCGCGGCGGCCTGGACGATGCGGTCGCGGGTGTCGCTCTCGGCGAGCGAGCGTTCGGCTCCCATGGGCCCAGACTACTGGTTGGAACGTTCATACCAATCTTGCTAGGCTCTGGATCGAACGTTCCAACCAGAAAAGGGGCACGGATGGTGGATTCAGCGGCTTCATGGGCGGGGCACCCCGGGTACGGGCGCATGTTCGCCCCCGGCAAGCTGACGGTGGGGCTGTTCCTGCCGCTGTGGCCGTATCCGGGCGACATGGCCGCGATGCGCGGTCAGAGCGCCGTGGTGGAGGAGGCCGAGCGGTCCGGCTTCGCGGGGGCCTGGGTGCGGGACGTCCCCCTCGCCGATCCCGACTTCGGCGACGTGGGCCAGGTGTACGACCCCTGGTCGGCGCTGACCTGGCTCGCGGCGCGCACCTCGCGGATCTCGCTCGCGGCGGGCAGCGTCATCTTCACCCTGCGCCACCCCATCGACCTGGCCAAGCAGGCCGCCTCCCTGGACCATCTCAGCGGCGGGCGCCTGGTGCTCGGCATCGCCTCGGGCGACCGCCCGGTGGAGTTCCCCGCCTACGGCGTCGACTTCGAGACGCGCGGCGCCCGCTACCGGGAGACGGTCGACGCCTTCCGCGGGCTGCTGGAGCCGAGGCCGGGCGGAGGCGTGGACCTCCTGCCCAAACCGACGCACGGACGCGTTCCGCTGCTGGTCACCGGGTCGTCACAGCAGTCGCCCGAGTGGATCGCCGAGCACGCCGACGGCTGGCTCATCTACCCGGGTGCCACCGCGACCGCGGACGGGCCCCGCGCCCTCGGCCGGAAGATCGCCAAGTGGCGTGAACTGGTGCCCGGGCGGGAGTTCCGTCCGGTCGTCACCAACGAGTGGATCGACCTCACCGAGGACCCGGCGCACCCGCCCACGCCGCTGCGCGGCGGCTTCGTGCTGCGCACCGGCTCGCAGGGGCTGCTCGAACTCCTGAACCGCTGGCGGGACGAGGGCGTCAACCACGGCGCCCTCGGCGTCCAGCACGGGCGGCGCCCGGCGGCCGAGGTGGTGGCGCAGCTCGGCGAGGAGGTCGTGCCGCACTTCCCGGCCCTGTCGGCCGCCGCGCCGCTGGAGCCCGCGTGGTGAGCGCGGACGCGTTCCGGGACGTGATGCGCCACTGGGCGTCCGGCGTCGCCGTGATCACCATGCGGAGCCCCGACGGACCCCACGGGATGACCGTCAACGCCCTGCTGTCGGTGTCGCTGGACCCGCCCACCCTGCTGGTCGTCCTCGCCCGGAACGGCCGCACCCACGGCATCCTGGAACAGGCGGGCCGGTTCACCGTGAACATCCTGTCCGCGGGCCAGCGGCCGCTCGCCGACCGCTTCACCAAGCGCCGCCGACCGGGCGAGGAGGAGTTCGACGGGCTCGACTGGCACCCCTCCCCCGGCGGGGCGCCGGTGCTGGCGGGCGGCCTGGCGGCCCTGGACTGCCTGATGACCGAGCAGACGCTCGTCGCCGATCACGCGCTGGTCATCGCCACCGTGACCCACACCCACCTGCCGTCCGCCGAAGGAGGGCCGCTGGTCTACGCGGGCCGCCGCTACCACGCCCTCCCCCAGTGGTGACCGCGCGCCGGTCACGCCTGGACGACGGCTCCTGAGGCGATCAGGTCGTCGGCGTCGGTGAAGCCCAGGGAGTCGAGGATCTCGCGGGTCTGGGCGCCGGGCAGGCAGGGCAGGCCCTCGGTCTCGGTGGTGGAGCGGGAGAAACGGGGGGCGGGGGCGGGCTGGAGGTGGCCGCCGCGCTCGACGAAGACCCCGCGCTCGGTGTTGTAGGGGTGGCGGGCGGCCTCCTCCAGCGACAGGACGGGCGCCACGCAGGAGTCACCCGGGAGGAAGAGCGCGGCCCATTCGTCCCGGGTGCGGGTCTTGAAGGCGGCGGCGAACTGCTCGCGCAGCGCGGGCCAGGACGCGGTGTCGCCCCGCTCGGGCAGGTCGGCCTTGTCGAGGCCGAGGACGCGCAGGAACTCGGCGTAGAACTGCGGCTCCAGGGCGCCGACGGCGACGTGCCGCCCGTCGGCGGTCTCGTAGACGTCGTACCAGGGGGCGCCGGTGTCGAGCAGGTTGGAGCCGCGCCTGTCGTCCCACATGCCGCCCGCCAGGAAGGCGTGGATGAACGTCGTCAGGTGCGCGGTGCCGTCCACGATGGCGGCGTCGACGACCTGGCCCGCGCCGCCGCCCCTGACCTCCAGCAGCGCCGCGAGGACGCCGACGACCAGGTACATGCTGCCGCCCGCGAAGTCGCCCAGCAGGTTCATCGGGACCTGCGGCGGGCCGCCGGCCCGGCCGATCGCGTGCAGGGCGCCGGTGACGGCGATGTAGCCGATGTCGTGCCCGGCGCTCTGCGCGAGCCCGCCCTCCTGGCCCCAGCCCGTCATCCGGCCGTAGACCAGCTTGGGGTTGCGGGCCAGGACGTCGTCGGGGCCGAGCCCGAGCCGCTCGGTCACGCCGGGGCGGAACCCCTCCAGCAGGACGTCGGACCGCTCGGCCATCCGCAGGACGAGCTCGCGTCCCGCCTCGCTCTTGAGGTCGACCGCGATGGAGCGCTTGCCCCGGTTGGTGAAGTCGGTGCCGCCGCGCAGCGGCCCGCCCGGCATCGCTCCCGAGGCCCGGTCGACCCGGATCACCTCGGCGCCCAGGTCGGCCAGGAGCATCGCGGCGAACGGGCCGGGCCCGATCCCCGCCAGCTCGATCACTCGGACTCCGGACAGCGGCCCCTGGCCCATGTCGGCCCCTTCCACGGCAGAACGGCGTTCGGTACACGTTAGTGTGCCCGATCGTAGTAAGGGGATGCTGACGCCGGTCAGGCGGGGCGGGCCGTGAGGGTCACCGGCAGGTCCGGGCGGGTCTTCGGGTCGGGCGCGGGCGCCAGCAGCAGCCCCCGCCTGACCTTCCCCGGCTCGGGCAGGCCCTCGGCGTGCGGGGCGAACCCGCGCGCGGCCGCGGCGAGGTAGTGCCAGTCGCCCGAGGGGGCCTGCCACCAGGTGCCGCTGACCGGACGGCTCTCGTCGCACCAGCCGGTGGCCGTGGACCGCTCGGCCAGCAGCGCCCCCTGGGCCGCCGTGCCGCCGCCCGCGAACATCATGCCGGTGCAGACCCAGCGTCCCGTCCCGCCCTTCTCTGGCAGCCTCCCGGACCAGAACTCCCAGGCGGCGGCCTCGGCCACCGGGCGCGCGGGCTGCGGGAGCAGGCAGGCCAGGCGGTCCCAGATCCCCAGGCCGGACGACTTCAGCCGCCCCGGGGGCTTCTCCTTGGGCACCGGACGGTGCGAGGGCGAACGGTGAACCAGCACCACCGGGCGGCGCCCGCCCAGGTCGCCGACCGTGCGCGTCCCTTCGGGCCCGGTCACCTCCAGCAGCGGGCCGCGCCCGCATCGCGTCCCCGCCTCGACCGGCTCGGTCACGCCGTCGCGCACGGCCACCCGGCGGGCGGCACCGGGGGTAGCGACCTCGGTGTCCCAGGGCGAGAGGAGGTAGCGGCCGCCGCCCACGCCGATCGGGGCCGACGGGTCGCCGCCCGCCACGAACGTCTCCACCTGGTCGCGGCCCCGGACGCGGGCGTAGCGGGCGACGCGGTCACCGTGGCGCAACAGCGCGACCGCGACGCCGTCGACCCGTCCGGCGAACAGCAGCTGGGCCGTCCCGGCGCGGCCCCGCTCGACCGGGACGCCGCGTCCCGCCCAGGCGTCCAGGGCCCGCCGGGTGAACGTCTTGTCCCCGGCCAGCGCGCCGCGCGCGGGCCAGGCGTCCAGGGTGCGGGCTCCCCGGGTCCAGGCGTCGGGCGCCGCGGCGACCAGCCGCAGGTTGTGAGCCGCGGCGGGACGTCCGATGCCGAAGAAGGAGGCGCCGCTCTCGGTGACCACCAGCGTCCCGACCAGGGACAGGGTCAACGCGGCCGCGGCGGCGACCGGGACCGGCGAGCGGCGGCGGACCGGGACCATGAACTCGGGCGCGAACGGGCCGTCCGGGCCCTCGGGGGCGTGGACGCGGACGGCCTCGGCTTCCTTGATCACCGCCCACGGGTCCCGGATCCGCAGGGCGGCCAGCTGGTCGCGGACCGCGTATCGGGGAAGGCCCTCGACGCGCCGCAGCGCGTAGGCGACCCGGACCTCCGGCTCAAGGCGCGACAGAGCACCGGTCACCGACCGGTCGGGGAGCCGGACGGGCAGCGCGCGCAGCCACGGCCCGAGGCCGATCTGGAGGCGGCGCGGCGGACGCATGGCCCGGCGCAGCACCCGGGTGCGGCTGCGCGCCTCGGCACCGCGGGTGCGGCGTATGCACGCACCCTCGGCGATCCGCCGCGCCATCGCCAGCCGGTACATTCGCCGCCCGTTTCCGGGCAGCACGAAATACGCCAGCCTGACGAGATCGCAATAGCGGGCGCCGTCCGCGCCATTCGTCTCCCAGTCCTCCGACACCGATTCGACTCCCCAAGACCCGTTCCTGTTTCGCGGACCAGAGGTTAGGCAGAAGCGGCCGCAGCGGGCGCCCAATTGGGAGAACGATTAACCGGGCGGGCCGCTTTCTCCCGCTATTTCCGCGCCGGGGTGCCGGAGGCGGCGGCTGGGCCCGCTCCGGCGACGTGACCTCGTCCGTTTCGTCCCCGTACTACTCTGGGGACCGCCAGCTCCCCTCCATCACGAAGGACCCGTCAGCCCATGACCGAGGACGTGCCCGGCTATCGGGTGCTCGAACGGGTCGGCGAGGGCGGGTTCAGCGTCGTCTACCGGGCCCATCAGGAGCGCCTCGACCGCATGGTCGCGCTGAAGGTCCTGTCGATCAGCACGGTCGACGAGGTGGAGATGCGGCGGTTCCAGCGGGAGAGCAAGATCACCGGACGGCTGTCCGGCCATCCCAACATCGTGACGGTGCTCGACACGGGCACGACGCGCTCGGGCCGTCCCTACATCGCGATGGAGTACTTCGAGCAGGGCGCGCTCACCGACCGGCTGCGCGTCGAGGGCCCGCTCCCGATCGCCGAGGTGCTGCGAATCGGCGTGAAGATGGCCAGCGCCCTGGCCGCCACGCACGAGACCGACGTCCTGCATCGCGACGTCAAGCCCCAGAACATCCTGGTCTCGCGATACGGGGAGCCCGCCCTGGGCGACTTCGGCATCGCCCGGCTGGTCGACTCCTTCGACGCGACCCACACGCAGGCGTTCACCCCGCACCACGCCTCCCCCGAGGTCCTGGAGGGCAAGCCCCCGGGTGTCGGCGCCGACATATACTCGCTCGGCTCGACCCTCTACCAACTGCTCGCGGGGCAGCCCGCCTTCAAGGGCCCCAAGGGCGAGGGCATCGCGCTGCTGATGCTGCGCATCCTGAACGACCCTCCCCCGCCGATCCCCCGCAACGACCTGCCGCGCCCGGTCGCCGAGGCCATCGGCCGCGCGATGGCCAAGAAGCCCGAGCAGCGGTTCGCCTCGGCGCTGGAGTTCGCGCACCGGCTCCAGCAGATCCAGAGCGACCTGGGGCTGCCGATCACCGACCTGGCGCACAGCTCCGGTTCCAGCGTCTTCCCCAGGTCGACCGGTCCGCACCCGATCGGCGGGTCGCCGTCCGAGGGGACGCCGACCACCCCGGGGTCCACCGTGGCCCCCGACGAGGCAGCTCCGGCGGGCCTTTCCCCCTGGCGGCCCGGGGCGTCGTTCACCGTCCAGGATCGCGCCGACAGCCCGGCCGCGCATCCGCGGGCCGCGCTGCCGCAGGTGGAGAAGGCGCCCGACTGGCCCGCGACCCACGGCGGCGGCGAGCCCGCCACCGCGCCCGGCGCCGCCGACGGGGACGGCCCGCGCCGTGGCCTGGTCGTCGCCGCGGCGGTCGCGCTGGTCGGCGGTCTCGGCCTGGGCGTCGGCGCGCTCGCGCTCGCGGGCGGCGACGAACCGGCGAAGAAGACCTCGACCGTCCCGACGTCCCCCGCCTCGGCGGGCAAGACGGCCCAGGAGCCGATCCCCGAGGAGCAGTTCAAGGCCACCCGGCCCTTCAACGTCCGGGCCAGGCGGGTCGGGACGCGGGCCGCCCTCACCTGGGGTCTTCCCGAGTCCGCGCGGAGGCTGACGATCCTCGTCCAGCCGCTGCCCGCCGGGTCGGCGCAGACCATACCGGCGGGCCAGGGGGCCAAGTCGGCCGCCGTGCCCCAGCTCGACCCCAAGCGGCCCTACTGCTTCCGCGTCGGCGCCCTGCTGCGCCTCAACCAGGACGCGGCCGCCGACGTCTCGTGGTCGCAGCGGGTGTGCGTCCGGGCGGCCGCGGGCAAGGGCAAGAAGAAGAATTGATCAGCGCCTGAGGCTCACGCGCAGCGCCACACCGGCAGGCCCGCGTAGGTCTTCCAGTCTCCGGGCGTATTGACCAGATAGGCAATGACATAGCCCTGCTTGCCATTGAAGGTGATCTTGGTATACATGTCACCGGCGAGGTTGGAATCGTTCGGGTGAGTGTAGAAGGTGCCCTTTTCCTGGCAATGCACGGAAACGCTCTGGCCGTTGTTGTCCTGCATTGTGGCGACTTTGGCGCTGTTGTGGTCGGCCCTGGCCCGCACGTAGCCGTCGGATTTGCCGTTGCGTTCCACCAGGAAGGACGCGGCCGGGCCGGTGAGCTGGGCGTTCAGCGCCGTCCCGTTGCCCGCGCCCGCCGCGTTGGCGGCGCTCACGGTGAAGGAGTAGGAGCCGTTGGTCGCGACGCTCCCGATGGTCACCGAGGTTCCGGACGCCACGTCCTGGGCGCCCGAGGCGGGCCCGGTCCAGGACACCCGGTAGCTCGACGGGGCCTCCCCGGCGGGCGGCGTCCACGAGACCTTCGCGCCCGAAGCGGTCGCGTCGGCCTTCACGTCGCGCGGCGCCCCGGGCGGGACGCACGGACGCACGGGATCGCTCGGCGCGGAGACCTTCTCGGCCGCGCGGCCCCGCGCGTCCCGGTACTGGACGGCCACGCGGAACCGGTACTCGCGGGCGCAGTCGCCGCCGCGCGCGGTGAAGGTGAACGCGCCCGCGCCGGGCGCCAGCCGGGCCGGTGACACCGTCAGCCCGCCCGGCGCGTCCTTCAGGACGTACCCGGTGGGCTGCCCTCCCGCCGAGGGCTGGAAGTCGACGCGCATCGTGCCCGCACCCGGGGTCACGGTCAGGTTCGACGGCGCCTGCGGCTCGCCGGGACGCGGCGGCGGCGAGGACGCGGGCGGCCGCTCGGTCTCCCGTGTGGGGCCGGGCCGGGGGTCGGGCCCCTGCTCCCGAGGGGTGGGCAGCGAGCTGCGGCGCCCGCCGCCGGGCACCTTGTCCTCGTACTTCTCGATCGGCCTGCGCACGCCCTGGCGGTCGACGACCACGGCCCGGTCGTCGTCCGGGTCGTGCGCCCAGAGCAGGCCGTCCTTGACGAACACCTCCAGGGTGGAGCGGCGTCCGGTGACGGTGACCGGCGGGTCGAAGCGGCCGGTGGCCGAGTCGTAGACCAGCAGCGTCCCGGCGGTCTGGTCGGGGATGTAGACCTTGGCGCCGAGGATCTGCGGCGCGGCGTAGCGGTGGCCGGGCACGCTGAGGCGGGTGCTGGTGTGGCGTCCCGTCCCGGTGTCGAGCAGCAGCAGCGAGCCGGTGCCGGACACCAGGACCGGGACGGTCCTGGCCTCGGTGCGCGGCGGCACGAAGACCCCGGCGCCGCCCGCCGCGTCGCGGACGGTCGAGGGCAGCGTGATCCGCAGCGGCCCGCCGGACGCCCGCACGACGGTCGCGGTGCCCGCGGTGGCGTCGATGACGACCGGTTCCCCGGCGGCCATCGACAGTTCGAGCCGGGCGCCGGGACGCCCGACCTGGACCGGCGGGAGCGCGCGGCCGCCCGCGAACGCCAGCAGCCGTCCGGTCTGCGGCGCGGGCACCCAGAGTGTCCCCTTGGCGTCGACGCCCGCCTGCCCGAGCGGCGGCGCGAACGTATGGGCCTGTCCCGTCGGCGTCAGGTGGACGGGGTCGATCTGCTGGACCCGGCCCTTGACCGAGTCGACGACATAGGCCCGGCCCGCGCCCGCGACGACCTGGAGCCCGGCGCCGCCGAGCGTCCGGCTCCGGTCCACGCTGAGCTGCGAGGGGTCGATACGGCTGACGACCCCGGTGTCGAGGTCGACGATCAGCACGGTGGCGCCGTCCTGCACGATCTTGATGCGGTGGCCCCGGAAGGACGCGGGGAGCTCGGCCTTGCCGTCGACCTTGGCGGCGGGCCCGTTGGCGTGGACGACCTGTCCCTTGCGCGGGGCGCCCAGCCAGGCGCCCACGTCGGAGAGCTCGTAGCGGGCGCTCGCGACGCCCACGCCGTAGACCACGGCCGACACGACCAGCACGCCGACCAGCCCGATCGCGATCTGACCGGTCACCCGGTCACGGCGGAAGACCGCCCGGACCGTCCCGCGCAGCCGCCCGCTCACGCCGTCACCCTTCCCCCCGTTACCGACGAAGGGCAACATTAGCCCGTTCCGCACCAGTTCACGGGGGAATCCGGGCCTATTCGGCGGCGGACAGCGCTCCGGTGTACGTCGGCACGGTGACGTTGCGTCCCGACAGCACCACCACGAGGCGGCCGCGGACGTCCACCTTGCCCGCCAGGACGGCGGCCAGCCCGCACGCGCCGGCGCCCTCCGCGACCAGCCCGTGCTCGCCGAACAGCCGGCGCAGCGCGGTGTGGATCTCCGCGTCGGTGACCGAGACGAGCTCCGCGTGGCCGCGCAGCAGCTCGGGGGTCACGCTGCCGGGTTCGAGGTTGCCCGACAGCCCGTCGGCGATCGTCGGACCGACCTCGACCTCGGTGACCGCGCCCGCCCGGACGGCGGCCGAGACGGCCAGGGAGGCCGCCGACTCCACGCCGACGATCCGCACGTCGCCGCGCTCGCGCGCCCACAGCGACAGGCCCGCGGCGAGCCCGCCGCCTCCGACCGGGACGACCACCGTGAGCGGCCCGTCCACCTGGCGGTCGAGCTCGCGGCCGAGCGTGGCCTGCCCGGCGATCACGTCCGGGTCGTTGTAGGGCGACACGAAGTGGCCGGGCAGGCCGAGCGCGTGCTCCTCGGCGTCCTCGTAGCCGGTCCCGTGCCGCACCAGCGTCACCGGGTACGACTCGATCTTGGCGACCTTGGCGGCCGAGGCCCGGGTCGAGACCACGACTGTGACCTCGGCGCCCGTCCGCGACGCCGCGAACGCCATCGCCAGCCCGTGGTTGCCGGCGCTCGCGGTCACCGCGGCCTCGCCGGGCGGGAGCGCGGCCACGGCGGCCAGCGCGCCCCTGACCTTGAACGACCCCGTGGGCTGGAACGTCTCCAGCTTGAGCAGCGCGTCCGGCGCCAGCGCGGTGGGGAGCACCGGTGTGGGCGCGAGGACGGCGCCGACCCGGCGCCAGGCCCGGTCGAGGTCGGCGGTTTCGGGGAGGCGAACGGCACGGACGGTCATGCCGCAAGCCTAACGACCGCGATCTTCAAGAGCCTCCCGGAGCACTCTGACGGCCTTGGGCCCGACACCGTGGATGCTCAGCAGTTCCTTGTCGTCGACCCCCGCGAGCTGGTCGAGCCGCAGGTAGCCGGCCTCGGCCAGCGCTCGGAGCGCCGGTTTGCCCATCGCGCGCGGGAGGTCGCTCTCGTGGTCGTCGGTCATGATCTCCGCCTTTCCTCTCGTCTCCGGGTATCGACCCGCTCCGCATGCGGAACTCATCGGTCGCGTGGGTAGGAGCCCCTCATGGAACACACACTCCCGGGCCTTCCGTGGGCCTCGTGGTCGCAGACCAAGGACACCCTGCACCTCTGGACCCAGATCGTCGGGAAGATCCAGCTGGGGACGACCGCGCCGCGCAACCACTGGTGGCACACCACCCTGCACGTCACCGAGAGCGGGTTCGCGACCGGGCGGATGACGAGCGGGGGAACGAGCTTCTCCATCGCGTTCGACCTGGCCGGGCACCGTCTCGTCGTGCGGACGGCCGGCGCCGAGAAGACGATCCCGCTGCGGGACGGCCTGTCGGTGGCGGAGTTCTACCGCACCCTGCTCGCGCTGCTGCGCGACCTGGGGATCTCCGTCGAGATCAAGGCCGAGCCCTTCGGCGTGCCGATGACCACGCCGTTCGCGGAGGACACCGAGCACGCGTCCTACGACCCCGAGCGGGTGGAGGAGTTCCGGCGCGCGCTGGAATGGGCGGACGGGACCCTGCGGGAGTTCCAGAGCTGGTTCTGCGGCAAGAGCAGCCCGGTGCAGCTGTACTGGCACAGCTTCGACCTGGCGACGGCGCGGTTCTCCGGACGTCCCGCGCCCGTGCGCGAGGGCGCCGGGCCGGTCGAGAGCGAGGCCTACAGCCACGAGGTCATCAGCGCGGGGTGGTGGGCGGGCGACCCGTCCAGCCCCGAGCCCGCGTTCTACTCCTACACCCACCCCGAGCCCGGCGACCTGGTCAAGCGTCCGCTGAGCCCGGACGGAGCGTTCTGGGCCCCGGCCGGGACGACGCACCAGGCGCGCCTCGACTGGAGCGAGGTGCTGGCGTCCGGAGATCCGCGCGACACGGTGCTCGACTTCCTGCAGAGCGCCTACGCGGCCGGGGCCGTCACGGCCGGATGGCCCTATGACGAGCTCCACACCAGCTGGTGCCCTCCCCGGGGGATCGTGGATCCGTCAGCGGTGGCGGGCTCGTAGCGAGCGGGGGTGCAGGCGGCGTCCCAGGCGGCGCAGGCGGCCCTTCTTGGCGGTGACGAGGCGTCCCAGCCGGTCGCTGTGCTCCCACGCCTGGTCGGCCGCCCGCGATTCGGGGGGCACCTCGGAGAACCGGGAGCGGTTCACCAGGTCGGCCAGCGGCCCGAGATGCGCCATCGCGCCGTCGCCGAGCGTCGTGCCGCCGAAGCGGGCGACCTCGTGCGCGGTGAGGGTGCGCGCGGTGGAGAGCCCGACGTCCGACAGGTGGTCGAGGGTCTGGTGCCAGGCGCCCGCGATCCGGGCGGACGGCGGGCCGCCGCGCCGCCGCCGCCGTCGCAGGGCGGGCGCCAGGAGCACGGCGGCCAGGTACATCGCGACCAGCAGGACGGCGAGGGCCACGGGAAGCACCCACGCGGGCAGCGAGGTGTCCTTCTCGGGCGCCGGGGCGGGCTTCCTGGTCTCGGGGACCTTGCCGGGGCCCGACCCGCGCTGCTGCGAGGCCGCGTTCTTCTGGAGCTGTTCGAGCTTCTGCTGGGTCTCCCCCACCGCGACCGAGTCCGAGCCCTTGGAGCGCTGGGCGCCGTCCGGCAGCGGGTTGAACGGGACCCAGCCCACCCTGTCGAACTTCACCTCGGGCCACACCATCACGTCGCCCGACCTGACCTCCGTGCCCGCGCCGGTCGTGCGCCCGCCCTCGAAGCCGACCATGACGCGGGTCGGGAGGCCAACGGACCGGCCGAGCACCGCGAACGCCGTGGCGAAGTGCTCGGGGGTGCCGCGCCTCCCCTCGCTCAGGAAGTAGTCGAGCTGCCGGTAGCTGTGCCCGGGCGGGGCCGAGACGTCGAACTTGGCGTAGGTCTTGAGGTAGGCGGCGAGCTTCGCGGCCTTCTGGACGGGTGACAGCGCGCCCCGGGTGGCGCCTTCGGCGAAGCGCTGGAACTCCGCGAGCTGCACCGGGGCCTTGGCCGCGCCCGGCCCCCAGGGCAGCTTCAGCGCCGCCCGCGCCTCGGGGTCCCGGGCGGCTTCGGCGTCCGCGAGCGCGTCGGCGAGCCCCTTGGTGTCCCTGACCTGCGAGAGCACCCGGTACGACTGGCCGGGACGCAGCGGCCGCGCGGCCGCGAGCGCGCCGCTGCCCGGATCGACAACGACGCCGAGGCCGTCGACATCGCGGGGACGGTCGGCGGCGGGCGCCCAGACACCGGGCAGCTCGCGGATGGTGAAGGTCTGCTCGACCGGACGGCGCCCGCCCTCGTCCTGCTCCAACGGGACGCGGCTCCCCGTGGGGACGAAGCGGGCCGTGGACGTCCAGGTCACGCCGTTGAAGTCGTCCAGCACGGCCAGCCGCCACACCTCGGGCCTGGCGGCCCGCACGCTGAACATCACCTGGTCGGGGCTGAGCAGCCACCCGCCGACCCGGTCGAGCGGGCTGACGCTGTCGCGCCGCTGCGGCGCGGGCGCCTCGACCTGTTCACGGGGGTCGTAGGGATCGGCGCTGATTGGCACGAACGGCCCGGTCAGCAGCGCGAGGGCGCCGAGGACGCCCGCGACGGGCACGCCCAGCAGCACCGCCCGCGCCCCGGCCGTCCCGGAGCGCAGCAGCATCAGCACCGCGATGAGCACGACCGCCGCCGCGGCGAGCGGGACGGTGGAGCCGGGCCCGTCCACCCCGAGAACGAGGGCCACCCCGAACGCGGCGAGCGCGGGGACGGCGGGCATCGCCCGCAACCCCGTCCGCAGCGCCAGCTCGGCCGAGGCGAACGCCGCCAGCCAGACCACGACGTGCACGAGCACCAGGAACTCGGGCTTGGCCGGGGCGGGCAGCAGCGTCGTGAGGATCGACTTCCACGAGCTGAGCACGCCCGTGCGCATCGCCTGCGGCAGCGTCCCGTCCGACAGGGCCGGACGCAGCACGGTCACCGCGACCGTCCCCACCCAGACCACGACGGTCGCGACCACGGAGATCCACAGCGGCCAAGGCCGCTCCTTGCCCTTACGGGGCGCGGACAGCAGCGCGCACAGCACCGTGGGAACGACCGCCGCGACGGCCGCCACCGGAACCACCGGCGAGAACCCGAAGACCCGGTGAAACGCCAACCCGCCCACGAACGCCAAACAGGCCGTAACGGGAAGCGCAAGCAAACGCGAGTTCATCGGGCTCTCCCGGCGCCGCGGGCGAGGCGGGGCCAGGCGGCGGCGAGGGTGTCGAGGTCGGTCAGATCGAGCAGGGCGAGACCGGGCGGGGTCGTGGCGGGGGTGCCGGGGCGGACGCGGAGCACCACGACGCGGTCGAAACGGCTCCGGACGGCGGCGATACGGCCGAGGTCGTCGACGTCCTGGCCGATCACGACCAGGGAGCCGCCCGCCGGGGTGCGGCGGACGATGTCGACCGTGGCGCGGGGAGCGTCCTCGGCGGTGACGGCGGTCAGGCGGTCGAGCAGGACCTCTCTGTCGTCGGGCCCTCCCCGGGTGTCGGCGACCGGGCCGCCGCCGGTGAGGACGCGGACGGGGAAGCTCGCCGCCGCGGCGCCGACCGCGACCGAGGCGGCCGCGTCCACGGCCAGCTCGAAGTCGTCGGGGTCGCGCCAGGAGCCGGGACGCGCGTCCAGCACGACCGTGGTGGTCGGCAGGCTGGCGTCCACGAGCTGGCGCACCATCAGCGTCCCGGTGCGGGCCGAGGACTTCCAGTGGATGTGGCGCATCTCGTCGCCGATCACGTACTCGCGCAGCGCGTGGAACGTGGTCGTCCCGGCGGGCGACCTGTCGCTGGTCGGGCCGTCCAGGTGGTAGGCCCGGCCGGACGCCAGCAGTTCGAGCGGGACCGTTCTGGGGCGGACGAGCAGCGTCTCGGGGGCACCGTACTCGCGCACCCGGGACGCCAGGCGCATCGGGTCGGAACGGACCAGGCGCAGCGGTCCCACGGCGATCTCCCCGCGCCGGTCGGTCGGGAGGCGGTAGGTGACGCTGCGCTTCCCGCCGGGACGCAGCCGGGGCACCTCGACCGTGATCTCGGCCGTCCCGGCCGCGTCGTGGGCGGTCAGGCCGCGCACGCCGCGTCCGGAGTTGGTGACGTGCAGGACGGCCACGGCGGGCTCGCCCCGCTCCACCTTGGCCGGGGCGATCTCGCGGCGGACCTCCAGCCTGGGCCGTGGCAGCGTCCAGAGCGCCGCGGCCGCGACGGCGGCGCCGCCCGCGAGCGCGAGCACGGCGGGTTCGGGGTAGCCGAGCCACCACGCCGCCGCGTACAGCGGCACCGAGACGAGGCCGATCCCCCAGCCGAGCGGCGTCAGCACGTCACACCCCGGCGGCGGCCTGCGGGGTCGGCACGGTGGAGAGCACCTCGCCGACGACGTCGGCGCCGGTGCGCCCGCGCAGCTCGGCGTCGGGCGTGACGATCAGCCGGTGCGCGATGACGGGAACCGCCAGCGCCTTGACGTCCTCGGGGATGAGGAACGTCCGTCCCGCCGCGGCGGCGCGCACCCGGGCGGCGCGCAGCAGCGCCAGGCTCGCCCGGGGGCTGGCGCCCAGCCGGAGCTCGGGGTGGACGCGGGTCGCCGCCACCACGTTCACCACGTAGTCGTACAGCGGCGGCGCCACGTGGAGCCGCCCGGCGAAGTCGATCATTCCGGCGACGTCGTCGCGGCCGATGACCGGCGGCATCTGGTCGAGCATCGCGCCCGTGGGCGTCCCGGCCAGCACCGCGACCTCGGACCTGTGGTCGGGGTAGCCCATCGAGATCCGCATCAGGAACCGGTCGAGCTGGGCCTCGGGCAGCGGGTACGTGCCGTCCATGTCGACGGGGTTCTGCGTCGCGATGACCATGAAGGGGCGGGGCACCGGGTGCGGCGTGCCCTCGACGGTCACCCGCCGCTCCTCCATGACCTCCAGCAACGCCGACTGCGTCTTGGGCGACCCCCGGTTGATCTCGTCGGCCACCACGAGGTTGGCGAAGATCGGGCCGGAGTGGAACTCGAACGCGCTCGTCCCCTGGTTGAAGATCGACACGCCGGTGATGTCGCTCGGCAGCAGGTCGGGGGTGAACTGGATCCGCGTCCACTTGGCGTCGACCGTGCCCGAGAGTGCCCTGGCCAGCGTCGTCTTGCCGACACCGGGGACGTCCTCGACCAGCAGGTGCCCCTCGCTGAGCAGGCAGAGCAGCGCGAGCTCGACCTTGTCGCGCTTGCCCCGCACGATCCGCTCGATGCTCGCCGCCAGCGCCGCGAACGTCTGCGCGAACCGCCCGGCCAGACCGTCGGCGTCCGTCCCTGCCTGATTCTCCGTCACTGGGTCTCGTTCTCGCATTCGAAGAGGCCGCCCGCGGGCATCGCGCCCTTGGGCGTCGCCACCAGGGTGTCGTTGAGGTAGCCGTTGCCGTACTTGGTCTGCACCCGGTTCCAGGTCGTGCTGGAGGTGTTGCTCTGGGTGTCGGTGTAGCTCTCGCCGGTGATCTGGCAGACCACCGTCATCGAGATGATCTCGTTCTGGGGGATCTTGCCGGTCTCGCCGGATCGTCTGGGGCCGGGGCGGATGATCGTGTTGGTCTCGTTGTTGTTCTGGTTGTTGAACTGCTTGGCCGGGTAGGCGAGGTTGACGCTGGTGTCGGCGGGGGCGGCTCCGGCGCCGTTCTTGGCCGTCACGGTGAGCCGGTGGGTGGCGTTGTTGGCCAGGCCGGTCACCTTGGTGGTGGTGCCCGTGACGTCCTTGGAGCCGCCGGGCCAGCTGACCGTGTAGGTGACGCCGTCGGCGTTGGGCGGGGCGTCCCAGTTCAGGTCGGCGCCGTGGTTGACGGGGGCCGCCTTCAGGTTTCTCGGCGCGCCCGGGGCGGTGCAGGCCAGGCTCTGGACGGCGCCGGACGGCTGGTAGGCGGCCCTGCCGTTCTTGTCCTTGTATTCGGCGGCGACCCGGAAGGTGTGGGTGGGGCCGCAGGCGAGACCGGAGGCCGTGAAGCGGTAGGCGGGCCCGTTGGGGGCGATCTTGGCGGGCGTGGCCGAGGCCATCGGGGCGTCGTTCGCGCCCCACAGCACGTAGCCGGTCGGGGCGGACGTGCCCGCGCGCGGGGCGCTCGGGGTGAACGACACCGCGACCGTCCCGTTCTTGACGACGCGCGTCGTCGGGATGCCCGGGGAGTCGGAAGCGACCGGGTCCTTCTTGGGCGGAGGCTGTGGTGAGGGCTTCTGCGGCTTCGGGCGGTCGCCGCCCCTGCCGTCGTTGTTCCGGGGCTTCTGGCCGCCCGGCTCGTCGCCGGGCTGGGGCTGGACGGGCAGCGGACGCCGCCGGCCCCCGGGAACCTTGTCCTCGTACTTCTTGATCTGCTTGACCGCGCCGCCCGCGTCGAACGCGAGCGCGGTGGCGCCCCCGGGGTCGTTCACCCAGAGGATGTGGTCGCGGACGGTCACCTCGATCTCGCCGCCGGGCCGTGCCGCCTGGACGGGACGTTCCCAGCCGCCCGAGGCGGAGTTGTAGATCAGGAGGCGTCCCGTGGTGCGGTCGGGCAGGTAGACGCGGGAGCCGAGGATGTTCGGCGCCTCGAAGCGGTGGCGGGGCACGGGCAGCGCGACCGAGTCGACCGAGCCGACGCCGGTGTGCAGCAGCGACAGCGCGCCGTCGGCGCCGAGGATCGGGACGACCTGGCCGTCGGTGACGGCCGGGACCTTGACGCCGGACCGCGCCGCCGGGGTGAGGTTGATCTTCTGGGTGCCCTCCGGCCGGACGATCACGGCGGTCGCGGCCGTGCTGTCGGTGACGACCGGGATCCCGGCGGCGATGGTGAGGGCGAGCTGGTCGCCCGCGGCCCCGACCTGGTTCGGCGTGCCCTGGCGTCCGCCCAGGAACGGGACGAGGCGCCCAGTCTGCGGCTCGGGGACCCAGAGCGTGCCCCGGGAGTCCATCCCGGCCTGGCCGAGCGGCGCCGTCAGCCGCGCGGGCGCCCCGATGGCCGCGAGGTTCACCGGGTCGATCATCTGCACGGTGCCCTTGGCCGGGTCGACCGTGTACGCCGCGCCCGCCCCGGCGACGACCTGGAGGCCGATTCCGCCGAGCGCCCGGCTCTGGTCGACCTTGAGCTGGGACGGGTCGATGCGGCTGACCACGCCGGTGTCCTGGTCGACGAGCAGGACGGTGGAGCCGTCCTGGACGATCTTGATGCGGTGGCCGCGCACCCGCTGGGGCAGCTCGGCCTTGCCGTCGACCTTGCCCGCCAGGCCGTTGGCGTGCACGACGAAGCCCCGTCCGGTCGCGCTCAGCCAGGCGCCGACGTCCGAAAGCCGATAGGTGGCGCTGGCCATCCCGACGCCGTAGACGATGGCGCCGACGATCAGGACTCCGGCGAGACCGAAGGCGATCTGGCCGGTGAGGCGGTCACGACGGAACAGACCGGACAGGTCCGGTCTCTTTCCCGGTTTTCCGGCCATCTCCGTCACCCCCCGCCGCACGAGCGTCGCCCCGGTGTTCGATCGCGTTCACGAATGAAGCCGATGCGCCGAGCGAATCAATAAAGGTCAGCGCGAAGGGCATTTTATGCGCACGGAGCCCATAACATAGCCGACGCCCCCTCGCCCCATCAGGGAAACCGCGCAAACCCCGGCGCGCAGGGGCCTCCCGCTCCGATTGGCCCGGTCCGAACGCGAAGGCCGTCCGGAACGTCCTACTGTTGGGCTGCTCGATCGACGACTTCGAGGTGGACGTGGAAATCGCAAGCATCGCCGACATGTGGAACAGGCTGACTGGTGCCCAGCCCGACCCTCCGTGGTGGCTGGTGGGGCTGGTCGCCTTCCTCGCGCTCGGCACCGTCGCCTACGCCCCGTCCTGGCACATCGCGCGCGGGGTCGTCACCATCGCGCACGAGGGCGGCCACGCCCTGGTCGCGCTGCTCACGGGCCGCAAGCTGGACGGCATCAAGCTGCACTCCGACACCTCGGGCGTCACGGTCTCGCGCGGCAAGCCGCACGGCCCCGGCATGGTGTTCACGGCGATGGCCGGGTACCTGGCTCCCCCGCTGCTCGGGCTGCTGTTCGCGGCCCTGCTGGCCGCCGGTCGCATCACGCTCATGCTCTGGTTCTCGCTGGCCCTGCTGGCGGCGATGCTCATCATGATCCGCAACGCCTACGGCGCGCTCTCGATCATCGTCACGGGCGCGATCATCTTCGGTGTCTCCTGGCTCGGCACCCCGAAAGTCCAGGGCGCCTTCGCCTATCTGGCCGCCTGGTTCCTTCTGCTGGCGGCCGCCCGTCCGGTCATCGAGCTCCAGCGCATGCGCGCGCGCCGCATGGCCCCCTCGTCCGACGCCGACCAGCTGGCGCACCTGACCGGCGTCCCCGGCCTGGCCTGGGTCGGCCTGTTCGCCGTGGTCGCGCTGGGATCCCTGGCGGGCGGCGCCCTGCTCATGGTCCCCGACATGTGACCCGGGCCGTTTGCGGTCAGGGCCTCGTCAAGTCACGGGTCCGGAGCCACGATGGTTCATGGACCCATTGCGACTCGACCGCGCCAAGTACCACCGCAAGCGCAAGGCCCGCACCCGCCGGACCCGTCACCGCAGCCGCCCGACCCAGGGCCGCAACCGCCGACGACGCTGAGCCGGGTTTCGTCACTCATTGACGGGTGAATGTCCGACCCTGTCGATAGTTTCGACAATGTGAGCGATCGATGGGACCGGCAGCAGGTGCTCGGGCTGGCGCCCGACCCTGCCTCGGCCAAGGCGGCGGTGGGCATCGCCAAGCCCGGCAGATGGGGCGGCACGGGCGGCGATGACGAGGCCCTTTGGGGCGAGTGCGCGGGCAGCGGCAAGAGCGTCTACCGCACGGGCGTCGACCTGACCGAGCCCGCCTTCCGCTGCACCTGCCCGAGCAGGAAGTTCCCCTGCAAGCACGCGCTCGGGCTGCTCCTGCTGTGGAGCGAGGGCGCGGTGCCGCACGGCGCGCGTCCCGGGTGGGTCGCCGAGTGGATCGAGCAGCGGCGCGAGCGCGCCGACAAGGCCCACGAACGCCAGGAGCACCGGGCCGCCAAGGCGCGCGACCCCAAGACCGCCGAACGGCGCGAGGCCCGGGTCGACGACGGCGTCGCCGAGCTCGACCAGTGGCTGCGCGACCAGGTGACGCACGGGCTCGCCCAGGCCGAGAAGGCGCCCTACCGGCTGTGGGACGACGCCGCCCGGCGCCTGGTCGACGCCCAGGCCGGTGGCCTGGCCGGGCAGGTGCGCGGCCTGGCGGGCGTCCCGCGCCGTCCCGGCTGGCCCGACCGCCTGCTGGAGGAGTACGCGCTGCTCAGGCTGCTGGTGCGGGCCTACCAGCGGCGCGACGAACTGCCCGCGCCGCTGCGCGAGACCGTGCGCACCCGGGTCGGCTTCACCGTTCCGCAAGAAGAGGTCCTGGCCGAGGGCGAGCGCGTCCGCGACCGCTGGTGCGTCACGGGCAGCCGCGACACGGCGGCCGACCAGCTCACCATCCGCCGTGTCTGGCTCCGGGGCGCCGAGACCGGGCGTCCCGCCCTGGTGCTGTCGTTCGCCGCACCGGGACGTCCCCTGGAGGCGTCCCTGGTCGTGGGAACGGCCGTCGACGCCGACTTGGCCTTCTACCCGGGGGCACGCCCCCTGCGCGCCCTCCTCGCCGAACGTCACGGCCCGGCCGAACCCGCACACCCGCCCGGCACCACGATCGCTGGCCTTCTCGACGAGCACGCGGCGGCCCTGGCCGACGACCCGTGGCTGGGCCGCTGGCCCGCCGTCCTGACCGACGTCCGCCCCGCCAGAACCGCCACGGGCGAACTGCACGTCATCGACGCCAAGGGGCACGCGCTCCCACTACGCGCCGCCGACCCCTGGCGCCTCCTCGCGGTCTCCGGCGGCGAGCCCGTCACCGTCTCCGGCGAATGGACCCCCCAGGGCCTCCGCGCCCTCGCCGCCTGGCACCACAACGAGGGCATGGTGATCCTGTGACCACGCCGAACAACACAAGGCAGCCCACACCAGTCCCCCGAGGAGCCAACGCACCGCCCGACACGTCCGGCCGGGTGATCCTTTGAACGTCCAAACGACCACACAGGGTGCACGCGATGAGCACCTGGGATGACCACGTCACCGCAACGCCGCTGAGCACCGAGCGCCGGGACGCCCGGGTGCTGGCCGGGGCACCCGGCGACGCTGCGGGGCGGGTGCTCGGCCAAGCCGTGCTGGGGGCACGACGCGGGCATGGAGATTCTTTGACTGTCGGGAACGACCACGCTCGGGGGCACGAGATGAGTTTGTGGGACGAACGCGTCACCACCGCGCTGCCGGCTTACCGGGGCGCCCCGGCGTTGCCCCCAGGCGCCCGGGGATGCGGCGGGGCGGGTGCTCGGTCGAGACGTGTTGGGGGACGGCGAGGGCGTGGTGGACCTATGACTGTCGTGAACGAGCACGATCGGGGGTGTGCGCGATGAGTTCGTGGGATGAGCATGTCACCGCGGCGTTGCTGGGCACCGAGCGTCGGGACGCTCCGGTGCTGCCCGAGGCGCCCGGGGACGTCGGCGACGCGGCCGGGCGGCTGCTCGACCAGGCGGCGTTGCTGGCCGTGCGGCGGCGGGCGGGGCTGGCGCCCGTCTCGGCCGATCCCGTCACCCCGATCGCGCCCGCGCCTTCGGAGGACGCGCCGGCCGTTCCGGCGGCGGCGGCGCATCGGCTGGCGCGCATCCTGTCCGGCGAGCAGTTGCGGGTGCTGCCCGAATGGCTCGACGCGGCCGCCGGGCTGGGCTACCGGGTGCCCGCGCGTCTCTTGCCTGAGCTGTTGGAGAAGGGGCGTAGCGATCGTGTTTTGCGGCGTCCGATCGCCAAGGCCGGGGGGCGGCGCGGGGTCTGGCTGGCGCTGCAGAACACCGACTGGGCGTATCTGGTCGGCGCGGGCGACGACCCGGGTGGCGAGAACGTGTGGGAGACCGGCACGCGCAACCAGCGGGTGGCGTACCTGACCCGGTTGCGGGGCGGCGAACCGGCGGAGGCGCGCGAGGTCCTGGGGTCGACCTGGGCCAAGGAGCCCGCCCCCGATCGGGCGGCGTTCCTGGCGACGTTCGAGCACAATCTCTCGCGCGACGACGAGGAGTTCCTGGAGTCAGCGCTCGAAGACCGGGGCAAGGACGTCCGGCAGCTCGCCTCCGATCTGCTCGCCCGGCTGCCCGGCTCGGCATACGGGGAGCGGATGGCGGTGCGGGCCCGGGCGTGCCTGCGTCCGGAGGTCCGGACGGTCCGCATGCGCGAGCAGACCTGGATCATGGTGGAGCCGCCCCGCGCCCACGACGACGACCTGGCGCGCGACGGGGTTCCGTTCCATCCCAGCGGCTCGTTCACGCCCGGGGGGCGGTCCGGCGGCCCGGTCGGCACCAAGGCGGCGTGGCTGCGCGAGATCCTCGCCCGCACGCCGTTGTCGACCTGGACCGATCTGCTGGCTCTCCCGCCGATGGAGATCGTGTGCCTGCCGGTCGGGGGCGACGGCGATAACCGCGCCGCGCGTGACGTCCACATCGGGTGGGCGCGGGCCGCGCTGCGGCAGCGCGACGCCTCCTGGGCGCGGGCCCTGCTCAAGGGCGGGGTGATGGTCGACGAGCCCGAGGCGCTGGCCGACCTGCTGCCCGTCCTGCCCGAGGGCGAGCGGGACGCGGCGGCCGCCGCGCTGGTGCGGTGGGTCGAGGGCCAGCCCGACCTGCTCGGCGTCCTCGAACGCATCCCCGGCCCCTGGACGGGCGAGCTGGCCGACACCGTGGTCGCCGGACTGGCGAGCGCCGCCGAGCGCTACTCCTACCGCAGCGAGCACACGCTGATCCAGCTGTGCCGCCTGGCCGACCAGCGGCTCGAGCCGCGCGCGGTGCCCCGGCTCGACGAGCTGGCCCGCGGGCACGGCCTCGAGGCGGCCACCGGCGGCGTCGTCGCCCGCGCCCTCTCCGAACTCACCGAGACCCTGCGCTTCCGCGCCGAGATGCTGGCCGAACTGACAGAACCCGAGGAGATCCAGTGACCACCGACGCCGTCCTGCGTCCGCACGCCGAACAGCAGTACGCCGACGAGCTGGCCCTGCTGGCCGAGCACGACGACCGGCCGCGTCCGCCCGGGTGGAAGCTGTCGCCGTGGGCGGTCACCACCTACCTGCTCGGAGGCGAGCTTCCCGGGGGCTCGGAGATCAGCCCCAAGTACGTGGGCCCCCGCCGCCTGATGGAGGTCGCGGTGGCCACGCTCGCCACCGATCGGGCGCTGCTGCTCCTGGGCGTCCCCGGCACCGCCAAGACGTGGGTCTCCGAGCATCTGGCCGCGGCCGTCAGCGGCGACTCCACCCTGCTGGTCCAGGGCACGGCGGGCACGGCCGAAGAGGCGATCCGCTACGGGTGGAACTACGCGCGGCTGCTGGCCGAGGGGCCGTCCGAGAAGGCCCTGGTCGAGAGCCCCCTCATGCGCGCGATGCGCACCGGCGCCGTCGCCCGCGTCGAGGAGCTGACCCGCATGCCCAGCGACGTCCAGGACGCGCTGATCACCATCCTGTCCGAGAAGACGCTGCCCGTCCCCGAGCTGAACACCGAGGTCCAGGCGGTCAAGGGCTTCACCGTCATCGCCACGGCCAACGACCGCGACCGCGGCGTCAACGAGCTGTCCAGCGCCCTGCGCCGCCGGTTCAACACCGTCGTCCTCCCGCTGCCCGAGTCCGTCGACGACGAGGTCGACATCGTCGCCCGCCGCGTCGACCAGATCGGCGCCTCGCTCGAACTGCCCGAGAGCCCCGCGGGGCTGGAGGAGATCCGCCGCGTGGTCACCGTCTTCCGCGAGCTGCGCGGCGGCGTCACCGGCGACGGCCGCACCAAGCTCAAGTCCCCCAGCGGGACGCTCAGCACGGCCGAGGCCATCTCGGTGGTCACCAGCGGCCTCGCGCTGGCCGCGCACTTCGGCGACGGCGTCCTGCGCTCCGCCGACGTCGCGGGCGGCATCGTCGGCGCCGTGGTGCAGGACCCCGTGTCCGACCGCGTCGTGTGGCAGGAGTACCTCGAAACGGTCGTCCGCGAGCGTCCCGAATGGCGTGACTTCTACCGGGCCTGCCGGGAGGTGTCGTGAGTCAGGTCGAGGTCTACGGGATCCGCCACCACGGCCCCGGCTCGGCCCGCGCGGTGCGGCGCGCCCTGGCGGAGTTCCGGCCGGACGCCGTGCTGATCGAGGGGCCGCCCGAGGCCGACCCACTGGTCGAGCTGGCCGCCGACCCCGGCATGGTCCCGCCCGTCGCCCTGCTGGCCTACTCCCCCGGCCTCGACCAGGCCGGACGCCGGGCCGCGTTCTGGCCCTTCGCCGAGTTCAGCCCCGAGTGGCAGGCGATCAGGCACGCCCTCGCGGCCGGAATCCCGGCCCGGTTCTGCGACCTCCCGGCCGCCCACCAGCTGATCCCGGCGGCCGAGGAGGAGCCCCCTGAGGAGGGCGTCCGCCTCGACCCGCTCGGCCGGCTGGCCCGCGCCGCGGGCTACGACGACACCGAACGCTGGTGGGACGACGTCGTCGAGCACCGCGGCGCCGCCCCCGACGACCCGACCCCCTTCACCGCCATCGCCGAGGCCATGACCGAGCTCCGCGACCAGCTCGCCGGGGAGAGCCCGTCCCGCCGCGAGGAGCAGCGCGAGGCCCACATGCGCCGGACGCTGCGCCGCACCCTCAAGGAGGGCCACGAGCGGGTGGCCGTCGTCTGCGGGGCCTGGCACGTCCCGGCCCTGCTGGCCAAGGTCCCCGCCACACAGGACGACCAGACCCTGCGCGGCCTGCCCAAGGCCAAGGTCGCCATGACATGGGTCCCCTGGACGCACGGCCGTCTGGCCGACCGCTCCGGCTACGGCGCGGGCGTGCGCTCCCCGGGCTGGTACCACCACCTGTTCACGGCCCCCGATCGTCCGATCGAGCGATGGCTGACCAGTGCCGCGCGCGTCCTGCGCGAGGAAGACCTGCACGTCTCCTCCGCACATGTCATCGAGGCGGTCCGCCTGGCCGGGGCACTGGCCGCCCTGCGCGGGCGTCCCCTCGCGGGCCTGGACGAGGTCACCGAGGCCACCCGGGCCGTCCTGTGCGAGGGCGCCGAGCTGCCCGTCGAGCTGATCCAGCGCCGCCTGGTCGTCGGCGAGCGCCTCGGCTCCGTCCCCGAGAAGACCCCGATGGTCCCGCTCCAGCGCGACCTCCAGGCCGAGCAGCGCCGGCTGCGGCTCAAGCCGTCCGCGCTCGACAAGGAGCACGACCTCGACCTGCGCAGGCCCATCGACCTCGACCGCAGCCGCCTGCTGCACCGCCTGCGGCTCCTCGACGTCGACTGGGGCACGCCCGCCGAGAGCCGCTCCAAGGGCACCTTCCGCGAGACCTGGACGCTCGTGTGGCGCCCCGAGTTCGACGTCGAGCTGATCGAGGCCGGTGCCTGGGGCACCACCGTCCACGCCGCCGCGTCCGCCCGCGCCGAGGCGATGGCCACCGAGGCGACGGCGCTGGCCGACCTGACGTCGGTCGCCGAGCGCTGCCTGCTGGCCGATCTCGGCGACGCGCTCCCGACCGTGATGGGCGCCCTGTCCGACCGCGCGGCCGTCGACACCGACGTCGCGCATCTGATGTCCGCGCTGCCGCCCCTGGTCCGCGCCCTGCGCTACGGCGACGTCCGCGGCACCGCCACCGGCCCGCTCCAGGCGGTCGTCGACGGCCTGGTCGTCCGGGTCTGCGTGGGCCTGCCGCCCGCCGCGCCCGGCCTGGACGACGACGCGGCCCGCGAGCTGCTGACCCGCGTCGACGCCGTCCACAGCGCGCTGGCGCTGCTCGCCGACCCCGGCCACCGGGACCGCTGGCGCGCCACCCTGGCGGCCCTGGTCGACCGCGACGGCCTGCACGGCCTGATCGAGGGCCGCCTCACCCGCCTCCTGCACGACGCGGGCCGTCTCGACGACGTCCCCGCCCGCATGGCCCGCGCCGTCTCCGTCGGCTCCCCGCCCGACCGCGCGGCCGCCTGGGTCGAGGGCTTCCTGTCGGGCGGCGGCCTCGTCCTGATCCACGACGACCAGCTCCTGCGCCTGGTCGACGCCTGGATCGCCGCCCTGCCCCCCGCGTCCTTCACCGACGTCCTGCCCCTGCTGCGCCGCACCTTCTCCGCCTACGCCGCCGCCGAACGCCGCACGCTGGGCGACCGGGTCCGCCGCCTGGACCAGCCGGCCCCCGCCGCCCGTCCCGACTCCGAAGACCCGGCCAGAGCCACCCCCGCCGCCCTGACCGCCCTCCAAATCCTCGGCTGGGCACCCGACGACCGCACCACGGAAAGGGCCCGAGCATGAGCGGCGACCGCCACCCCGACACCCCGGCCCCCGCCAGAGAAACCACCACGCCGACCACCCCCGGCCGGACGACACCCGACCACCACAACGCAAGCATGGGCCGCGACCGCCACCCCGACACCCCGACACCCGCCAGTGGTAACGCCACGCTGATCGGCCTCGGCCGGAGGAGACCAACACCCGGCGACCACACAACGGGAGGGGCTCGAGCATGAGCACCGAGAGCGCCGAGCGGCTGCGGCGATGGCGGCTGGTACTCGGCGGCGAGGGAGCCGAGGGCACCGGGGTCGGGCTTGAGGGCGGCGACGCCCGCATGGACGGCGCGCTGGAGAAGCTCTACGGCGGATCCCCCGAGGAGGGACGGCCCAAGCCTGGACGGCGCAGCGCCGGTCTGGGCGACTCGGCACCCAGCGTGGCGCGATGGCTGGGCGACATCCGCGCGTATTTCCCCTCGACCGTCGTCCAGGTGATGCAGAAGGACGCGATCGAGCGCCTCAACCTCACCCGCCTGCTGATGGAGCCGGAGATGCTCGACGCGGTCGAGCCCGACGTCCACCTGGTCGGCACGCTGCTCGCGCTCAACAAGGTGATGCCCGACCGCGCCCGCGAATCGGCCCGCGCGGTGGTCCGCACGGTCGTCCGCGACCTGGAGAAACGCCTCGCGCAGCGGACCCGCTCGGCGATCGGCGGGGCGCTGGACCGCTCGTCCCGCGTCCTGCGGCCGCGCCGCCTCGCCGACGTCGACTGGAACCGGACGATCCACGCCAACCTCCGCAACTACCTGCCGGAGCACCGGACGCTCGTCCCGGAGCGCATGATCGGCTACGGGCGGCGCCAGCAGTCGGTGAAGCGCGACGTCGTGCTGTGCGTCGACCAGAGCGGTTCGATGGCGGCGTCGGTGGTGTACGCCAGCGTGTTCGGGGCCGTCCTGGCCTCGATGCGCTCGCTGCGGACGTCCCTGGTCGTCTTCGACACCGCCGTCGTCGACCTCACCGACCAGCTCCACGACCCCGTCGAGCTGCTGTTCGGCACCCAGCTCGGCGGCGGCACCGACATCAACCGCGCCCTCGCCTACGGCCAGACCCTGGTCACCCGCCCGAACGACACCATCTTCGTCCTGGTCAGCGACCTGTACGAGGGCGGCTCCCGCGAGGAGATGCTCCAGCGCGTCGCGACGATGACCGCCGCGGGCGTCCAGGTCATCGTCCTGCTGGCCCTGTCGGACGAGGGCGCGCCCGCCTACGACCACGAGAACGCCGCGGCCCTGGCTGCCATGGGCGTCCCCGCCTTCGCCTGCACTCCCGACGCCTTCCCCAACCTCATGGCCGCCGCCGTCGAACGCCGAGACCTCCGAACCTGGGCCGAACGCAACAACTGATCACCCACCCCCCTCATCCCGGCGACGAGAACGACCACCACACCCGCGAACCCGGCTTGGCGCGGGCTGGACGTGTCGGGCGGCGCATCCCACTGGGCGTGGGGCCGGTGCGGGCGGTGGCGTCCGTGGGGCAAAGCGGGGCGGGCTGGACGTGTTGGGCCGCGTGTTGCGCTGGCGGGGGTTCGGGGCGGGCGTGGCGCTTGGGGTCGGGGGTCAGGGCGGGCGGGTTAGGCCTCGGGCCAGGAGGAGGACGACCAGGGCCGTGAGGACGGTGTGGAGGGCGAAGGGGGCGGGCTGGACGGTGACGAGCAGGGCCCAGCCGCCCCACAGGACGACCCGCAGGACGCGGGCGGCCATGATCGTCCAGGCGGCGGCGCGGCTGCCGCGCCAGGCCAGGATGACGGCGACGAGGGTGACGACGGCCAGGACGGCGAACGAGGAGGCCACCACGGGCAGCAGGCCGCCGCGCTTTCCGTCGCTCAGGCTCGGGTCGGCGATGAGGACGGCCAGCGCCGCGACGTCCAGGGCGGCCAGCAGCGCGGCCAGGGAGAGGCCGGTGATCACGGCGATGGAGCGGGGCAGCCTGCGGTAGCGCCTCGGTTCGGGTTGCCAGGCGGGTCCCGGGGCGACGGGTGGTGGAGCCGATCCGAACGGTGGTGGGCCGGGGAGAGTTTGGGCTCCGAAGGGCGGTTGGGGCGGTACGAAGGGTTGCTCGGGCGGGGGGCTTTGGTCGGGGTTTGTGGAGGGGACTTGTTCTGGGGTGGGGGGCTTGCTGGGGCGGGTGCGGTCGCCCAGAAGCCAGAGGAGGGCCTGTTCGGAGGTGGGGCGGTCGGCGGGGTCTTTGGAGAGGCAGGCTGCGGCGACCTCGGCCAGGGCGGCGGGGAGGGGTGAGAGATCGGGGGTCTCGTTCATGACGCGGTACATGACGGCGGGGAGCGGGCCGCCCGCGAAGGGGTCGCGGCCGGTGGCCGCGTAGAGCAGGGTGGCGGCCCAGGCGAACAGGTCGGCGGACGGGCCGATCATGGCGGCGGCGAACTGTTCGGGGGCCATGTAGGCGGGGGTGCCGATCACCTGGCTGGTGAGGGTGGATCCCGAGTCCAGGGCGCGGGCGATGCCGAAGTCGATCACGCGGGGGCCGTCGGGGCCCATCAGGACGTTCTGCGGCTTGAAGTCGCGGTGGACGATGCCCGCGCGGTGGATGGCGGTGAGGGCGGTGACCGAGCCGATGGCCAGGCGGTCGAGGTCGGCGCCCGTGCGGGGGCCTGAGTTCTCGACGAGTTCGCGCAGGGAGGGCCCCGGGACGTACTCGCTGACGATGTAAGGGCGGTCGCCGTCCAGGTCGGCCTCCAGCATCTGGGCGGTGCAGAAACCGGCCACGCGCTGGAGGAGGGCGAGCTCGCGGACGAAGCGGGCGCGGGCGTCGGGGCTGCCCAGGAGCCGGGTGTGCAGGAGCTTGATGGCCACGCGGGTGGGATCGGGGTCCTTGCGGCCGAGGTAGACGGCGCCCTGGCCGCCGGTGCCGAGGCGGCCGAGGATCTCGTATTCGCCCAGGCGTGCCGGATCGGCGGTGCCGAGCGGTAGCGGGGCCGCCATCCGCGCCTCCCCCGATAACGAAATAGCCCACGTTTTGCCCCACAACGAACCACGGTGCGGCTGCATCAAAGAGTATAGGTTCGGTGGCCCTGAGGGGGAGGCGGAGAAATGCCTAAGATCAATTCCCGAATTCTCGGGAGCGGGGTTCTCGTTGTGCCGCTCGTGCTGGGGACGGCGGTGGGTTGCGGTGGCGCGGGAGAAACGATCACGAGGCTGACGGTGGGGTCGCCGGGACCCGACCCTTATACGTTGATGTCGAACGTCGACCGGGAGGACGTGGCGCCTCGGGCGCATTCGGGCGGGACGGCGAGCGGGGACGCGCCCGGCCTCTACGGCGGGACGCGCCGCGCGGCGAGCTGCGATCCCGCCAAGATCGTGAGCTTCCTGCGGGCGAATCCGGCCAAGGCCAAGGCGTGGGCGGGGGTTCACAAGATCGCGGCGGATGAGATCCCGCGGTTCGTCTCCAAGCTGACGCCGGTGCTGCTGAGAACGGACACTCTGGTGGTGAACCACGGGTACAAGAAGGGCAAGCCGACGCGTGGCGCGGCGGTGCTCCAGCGGGGCATCGGAGTTCTGATCAACGAATACGGCGTTCCCGTGGTGAAGTGCAATTGCGGAAACCCGCTGACGGCGCCGGAGAAAAAGATCTCGACGGGGAAGGGGAAGTACAAGGGGTCGAGCTGGCCCGGATTCTCCAAGAAGAAGGTGACCAAGGTCGAGAAGCGGAGCACGGTGGTCGCCTTTGTGCTGGTGGATCCGGAGGCCGAGATCGGGTTCAACCGGCCGCTGTCGACGACGGGCGAGTCGGACGGGCCGCCCACGAGCCCGCCGCCCGACGCGGTGTCGCCGGGTCCGAGCGGTTCGACCTCGGCCGACCCCTCGACCGGTCCGTCCGAGGGGCCGGGCGGGACGATGGAGCCGACGCCGACGCCCACGACCGAGCCGACCGTTGAGCCGACCGGCGTGGCACCGGAGCCGACGCCGGAACCCGACATCTCGATGGCGCCGGTGGAGGGCCCCTCGGAGACGCCGCCGATCTCGTAGGCTATATTTGCTCATATGAGCACTACTTCAGACGTCACCTGCGCGGTCCGGGTCGTCGATCCGGACA
Source organism: Spirillospora sp. CA-294931 (assembly GCF_050946795.1). GTDB lineage: Bacteria > Actinomycetota > Actinomycetes > Streptosporangiales > Streptosporangiaceae > Spirillospora. Next base: position 3,516,886 of record NZ_CP192006.1, on the reverse strand, counting down.
AGGTCGCCCTGGTCACGGCCTCGATGCCGGACGGGGAGGCGATCGCCGAGCTGGCCCAGGTCTTCGGCCTGCTGTCGGACCCGGGCCGCCTGCGGGTTCTCACCGCGCTCCTGGAGGGCGGCGAGATGTGCGTCTGCGACATCGCGGCGGCGTGCGGCAACAGCGAGTCGGCGGTGTCGCACGCGCTGCGGCTGCTGCGCGCCAACCGCGTGGTGCGGGTCCGCAGGGCCGGGCGCATGGCCTACTACCGGCTGGACGACGCCCACGTGCGGATGCTGCTCGACCTCGCCCTGGTCCACGTCGGCCACCAGGGGGACGGCGGTGAGTGACCACGGGCACGGCCACGGGCACGCCGTCTCCGCCGGGTCCGACCGCCGGTATCTCGGCGGCGCGCTGGCGCTGATCCTGGTCTACATGTCGGTCGAGGTCGTGATCGGCCTGATCGCCCAGTCGCTGGCGCTGATCTCCGACGCGGCGCACATGATGACCGACGCGTTCGCGATCTTCCTGGCGCTGGTGGCGATGCGCATCGCCGCGCGGCCGCCCAAGGGCGGCTTCACCTACGGGCTGCGCCGGGCCGAGATCCTCTCGGCCCAGCTCAACGGGCTGACGCTGATCCTGCTCACGATCTACTTCGTCTACGAGGGCGTCGGGCGGATGATCGACCCGCCGGACGTCAACGGCGCCCTGGTGTTCTGGACCTCGCTGTCGGGCGTCGGGATCAACCTGGTGGCGACCTGGCTGATGAGCAAGGCCAACCGGGACAGCCTCAACGTCGAGGGCGCGTTCCAGCACGTCCTGAACGACCTCTACGCGTTCATCTCCACGATGATCGCGGGCCTGGTGGTGTGGACGACCGGGTTCGCCGAGGCCGACGCGATCGCCTCGCTGGTCGTGGCCGCGCTGATGCTGAAGGCGGGCTACGGGCTGTTGCGCGACGCGGGCCGGGTGCTCATGGAGGCGGCGCCCTCGGGGATCGACCCGTCGGAGCTGGGGACGCGGCTGGCCGAGCGCCCCTGCGTGGAGGAGGTCCACGACCTGCACGTCTGGGAGGTCAGCTCCGGCTACCCGGCGATGTCGGCGCATGTGATGGTGGAGCCCAAGAGCGACTGCCACGCCGTCCGGCGCGATCTCCAGGCGCTGCTGCGCAGCTCGTACGGGATCACCCACACGACACTTGAGGTCGACCACGTCGACGACGAGTTCCACTGCGAAGACCCGCACGGCCCGCGCCATGTGTCCGAGCAGGACGACGGGCACGAGCACGTCGGCGGGGACGCCCGCTGCCACTGAGCGCGGCGGTCAGGTGATCTCGGCCAGCAGGGTCGGCAGGGCCGCGCGCAGCTCGCGGCGCCAGTACGGCCACGCGTGGGTGCCCTTGTAGAAGTGGGTGGACGCGGGGACGCCCAGCTTCCTGAGCTTCCCGCTGAACTGCCGCGCCACCGTCTGCGCGAGCGCCTCGACGGCGTCCGGGCCGGTGCCGGGCGACGGGTCGAGGGGGCCGGGCGTCCCGTCCCCCGCGCTGACGTACAGGCGGACCCCGGCCAGCCGGTCGGCCAGGTCGAACGGGTTGTGGTGACGCCACACCACGCGCTGCCCGACCGGGTCGCCCCACAGGCCCTTCCAGTCGGCGCCCGGACGTCCGACGGCGACCGCCAGCTCCACCAGGTCGGGGACGTCCAGGCGCGCGGTGTCCCGGTGCAGGAGGTTGAGCGGCCCGCTGAACGAAGCGGCGGCGCGGAACAACCCCCGGTGCCGGGCCGCGTACGCGACGGCGCCCATGCCCCCCATTCCGCAGCCGGCGATGGCCCGCGCCGTTCCCGCGCCGTATCGCCGTTCGAGGATCTGCCGCAGTTCGGCGAGATGGAAGGTTTCCCACTTCGGTGTGCCGCCGCGGCCACAATTCCACCAGTCGGAGTAATTGGCGGCCCTTCCGGCGTCCGGCATGACGACGATGACGTCCAATCCGGCGGTCAGGCGCTCGGCGTCGCCCGCGGCGGTCCACGACTCGTGGCCGGCGCCGCCGCCCGCGCCGTGCAGCAGCCACAGCACCGGCCAGGTGCGCGTCGAATCGGCCGACCAGCCGGGCGGGAGCAGCAGCCGGACCTGCGCTATCCCGCCCAGAGCGGGCGAGCGTACGGCCAGGTCGAGGATGCGGGGACCGCGGCGGCGCTCGCTGACGACGGTGGCGCCGCCGTCCGCGTCGGGTGTCGGCGCCGCCGGGCGCCCGCCGGGCGCAATGGTCGCCATTACGCCGGTCATTCCCGCAATGAATCCCACTCCGAGCAGGCCGCTACGCCACATGTCATCGCCCCGGACTTTCCGTTGTTTTGTTTCTGGAAATATCCCCGGGAAGGGCCTCGACTTAACTCCTTGTTACCGGTTTATACAATATTCGATCGCGATTGGGGCCCGCCGGGGCCGGTAGGGTGACGCGGATGGAGGCCGAGATGCGGAGCAAGCCCGAACTCCAGGCGGCGATCCGCGCGCACGGCCGGGCGGTCCTGATGGTCAACGCGCGCTCGCGGCGCGGGCGGCGGCTGTTCGACCAGGCCCGCGAGCTGCTGGACGCCGCCGGGTTCGACTTCGCCCGCGTCGTGCCGGTCACCGATCCCGGCCGGCTGGGCGCGGTGTTCGCCGACGTCCTGGAGCCCGAGCCCGATCTGGTGGTGGTCGGGGGCGGCGACGGCACGGTGGCCGAGGCCGTGGGGCATCTCGCGCACCGCGACATCGCGCTCGGCGTCCTGCCGCTGGGCACGACCAACAACTTCGCGCGCAGCCTGGAGCTGCCCCTCGACCTGAAGGGCGCGGTCGGGGTGCTGCGCGACGGCAAGGTCGCCGACGTCGACCTGGGCTGGTTCGAGGGCACCCCCGAAGACGGCGCGGGCGAGAGCCACAAGCACATCTTCGCCAACATGGTGAGCCTCGGGCTGTCGGTCGACGTGGCCGGGAGGGTGCCGCACGGGCTCAAGCGCGTGCTGGGCCGCTCGGCCTACGCGGTGACCGCCGCGCGGCTGCTGGCCGGGCACGAGGCGTTCCGGGCGACGATCACGATCGGCGACCACACCTACGAGCTGGCCACCCACCAGCTCAACGTGGCCAACGGCGCGCACCACAGCGGGCAGCGCATCGCCCGCGACGCCAGCCCGGACGACCGGCTGCTGGCGGTCTACCGGCTGGGCGACCAGCGGCGGCTGCGGCTGGCCTCGGCGACCGCCCGGCACGTGCTGACCGGGCCGTGGCGCTCGCTGGACGAGGACGCCTTCATGACCTGCACCGAGGTGCGGATCACCACCGACCGGCCGCTGCGGGCCGATGTGGACGGCGAGATCCGCGGCCTGACGCCGGTGACGATCCGGCTGATGGGCAACGCTCTGCGCGTCATCGTGCCGAACACGTTCGTCGACACGTGATCCGGGCGGTCAGAGCACGCCGCGGGCGGTGAGCAGTTCCCGCAGCCGGTCCTTGGGGAGGCCCGGGGAGCGGTGCCCCCGGCGTCCCACCATCGTCTCGCCCGCGAGCAGGGCGTTGTAGATCGCCTCCTCGACCGCGTGGACGGTGGCGTCGTAGAACGGGTCGATCTCGTTCCACGGGACGAAGCGCAGCGTGTCGTAGCGGCCCGCCTTCCGTTCCAGGCCATGGTTGAGCGAGCCGGGGTTGCCCGTGGAGAAGGCGAGGAAGATGTCGCCGGACGAGTGGTGCCCGTAGCCGCCGGTGCGGCCGAGCGCGATCGGGACCCGGCGGGCCAGCGCGGTGCTCTGGGCGGGCAGCAGCGGGGCGTCGGTGCCGACGATCACGATGATCGAGCCCGCGCCCTCCAGCCCGAGCCAGTCGGTGTCGCGCATGGGGTTGTCGTCGGTGAGGTCGGCGCCGACGGGCACCCCGCACACCGTGAGGTGCTCCCGGGCCCCGAAGTTCGCCTGGACGAAGGCGCCCACGGTGTAGGTGTCGTCCCCTTATTCCACGACCTGGGACGCCGTCCCGCTCCCGGCCTTGAATCCGAAGCTGTTCATGCCGGTGCCGCCGCCGGCCGACCCCTCGGCGACCGGGCCGCCCCGTGCCGCGTCGACGGCGGCGATCGCGTGCTCGGGCCCGATGTGCTGGCGGTCGATGTCGTGGAGGTAGCCGTCCCAGGTCTCGGCGACGACGGGCAGCATCCAGTCGCGCGCCTCGTCGGCCCGCTCGCGCAGCGCCCACTCGATGACGCCCTGGTGGCACGCGCCGACCGAGTGCGTGCTGGTGATCAGGACGGGCATCGCGAGCGCCCCGGTCTCGGCGATCCAGTGCGCCCCGGTCATCTCGCCGTTGCCGTTCAGCGAGTACATCCCGGCGGCGCAGGCCGAGGTGAAGCCCGTGCGGCCGCGCGGCAGCAGGGCCGTGACCCCCGTCCGGACGTCGTCGCCCTCGATCAGGGTCGTGTAGCCGACCTCCACGCCGGGAACGTCGGTGATCGCGTTGGCCGGTCCGGGAGTGCCGGGCAGGGGAAGCCCGAAGGCGCGCGCACGAGTCATGATCATCATGCTAACGGCGGGCCCGAGGGGTTTTCTCAGCGCCGGATCCGCGCGCCGGAGGCGTCCAGCAGGTACCACTCCGCGCCGTGGTCGAAGAGGTCCCGGCCTCCCGCGTCGCCCGGCGAGACGTCCTTGACGTAGGTGTAGAGCGGGTGGCCCGCGTAGGTGACCTGCTCGGTGCCGTCGGCACGGGTGACGCTGCCGAGCAGGTCGCCGCGGGCCTCACCGTCGGCCTTCGGCGTCCCGCTGATGACGAAGGGCGGCCACATCGCCGCGCAGTCGCCGTCGCACAGCGGGCGTCCCCGGCCCTCCTTCTCGAACAGGTAGAGCGCCTTGCCCATGCCGTCGACCAGGGCCGTGCCCCCGGCCGTCCGCCCGGTCATCACCATCGCCCGGCCGGACGACGCGGGCGCCAGCGTCTTGCCCGGGGTCTCCATGCTCTCGGTGCCCCCGGCGCATCCGGTCGCCGCCAGGACGGCCGCGAACACTCCGCCGAGCAACGTTCCGCGCATCGTGGCCTCCGGCGCGCTCCCGAAACCCGCGCTCATGTGACACTTTTACCCGGTCGTCCCGGTTCACAAGCGCCCGGTATCGGGCAGGCTGGCCCCATGGAATCCGACGTGCTGGAAGGGCTGAACCCCTTCGACCTCCTCGACGCCGAGGCCGCGCGGCTCGACGCCTACTTCGCCCGCCTGACCGACCCCGACTGGAACCACCCGTCCCGCTGCGAGGGCTGGCGGGTGCGCGACGTGCTCGCCCATCTGGCCGGTGAGGAGCTCTACAACCACGCGTGCCTGGACGACGAGCTCGACGTCCTGTTCGCCCGGCTGGAGAAGGAGGGCGTCAAGGATCTCGGCGAGTTCAACGGGTGGTGCGTGGACGCCCGGCGCGACCTTCCCGTCGCCGACGTCCTGGCGGAGTGGCGGCACGAGAACGGCGAAACGCGGCGGCGCATGCGGGAGCGGGGGCCGGACGCCGCGCTGGCGACCATGGTCGGGGCCTACCGGGTGGGCCCGCAGACCTTCCACTACGCCTCGGAGTACGCGACCCACGCCGACGACGTCGCGGTGCCGGTCGAGCCGGGCGAGGAGCCGGGACGCACCGACTGGCGCGCCCGTGTCGGGATCTTCGTCCTGGCCGAGCAGGACGCTCCGGTCGAGGTCGAGGCGATTCCCGGGGGGTACCGCGTCACCGGCGGCGGGACGGCGGCCGAGCTTTCGGGCGCCGACTTCGTGGAGGCCACCACCGACCGTCTCCCCGCCGACCACCCCCTGGACCGCGGCCTACGCTCCGCCCTGGCCTGCCTCGCCTGACGGCTTCTCCCCCGCCATCGTGTAGGCGCCGCCCCGCAGACGCTCGATCAGCCCCCGGGTCCACTCGGCGGCGGCATCGGCGGAGTAGGCCCACCAGCCGAGCAGCTCGCCGAGGTGGTGGCCCTCGGCCTCGGCCAGGTGGGGCGTGACCGACGCGCGCCACCCGGCCAGTCCCTCCAGACGCCGGTCCAGAAGGACGATCGCCTCGTCCCTGGACAGCTCGGTCAGGAAGCCCAGGGCCGCCGAGAGCAGCTCGGGACGCCGGGTGTCGACCGTGCCCAGGGCGTCCCTGAGCAGCCGGAGGAACTCCCGCTCGCCCGCCTCGGTGATCTCGTAGTCGGCGCGCGGCGGCCCGGCGTCGCTCTCCTCGACCTCGTGGGCGAGCAGCAGCCCTTCCTTGGCGAGCTGCCTGAGCGCGTGGTAGATCGAGCCGGGGTTCACGTTGGCCCACTCGTCCGAGCCCCAGGAGAGCAGTTCCCTGCGGATCTCGTAGCCGTGGGCACGCCCGAAGGCCCGGACCCCGCCCAGGACCAGCAGCCGCGTCGCCGACATCGTCCTCCCCCGTTCGCCGTCCGCCCAGATTAGAGGGCCCCGAGCAGGGCCAGTTCGTCCCCGTCGACTTGGAGGTGTGAACTGCGGTTCCCGGCGGCGGTCCGGTGACCTGGAACGCTCCAGACCACGCTTCAAGTACCAAAAAGCTCAGATTTTTGTTGCTTGGCCGCGTAGTGCGGAGCCTTCCGGCCACGGAGAGTGGGAAATCGTCCACCTCTTCACCTGGAGCCACCCCATGCTCGTGCTCCCGCACCAACCCACAGCCATGCCTCCTCCGCCTCGGACGCCGACCGAGCAGCCCGACACCCTCTCGGACCGGCTCCGCCTCCCCGCGTTGCCGAGCGCGGTCGCCCTGGCCCGCCGGTTCACCGCCGGCCGCCTGGACGGCTGGGGCGTTCCGGAGGTGATCGACGACGTCACGCTGGTCGTCTCCGAACTGATCACCAACGCGGTGTCCCACGCGCAGGCGGGAACGGGCCATCTCGTCCTTCACCTGCGCCTGACCCACACCCGGCTGCTCTGCGAGATCTGGGACGCCTCGCGCCTCCCGCCGCGCCCCACGGGCGCCGAGCCGCCGGACGAACTCACCGAGAACGGCCGGGGGCTGCTGCTCGTGGCCGACTGCTCCACCGACTGGGGCTACTACCCCTCCAGCCACGGCGGAAAGTGCGTCTGGGCCTACTGGGACCTCACCGCGCAGGACGCCCACTTCGACGACCACCCGGACGAGGGGAGGCCGTCATGACCCCGGGCCCCCGTCCCTTCCGCCCCGCCCAAACCCCAGCGACACGGACGTAGTCCCCGTCTGTTCAGCGGGCTCCCGGCCGCCTACGCTCGGGGAGTCCGCATCAGAACGAGGTTCGGGACGGCCATGGCTCACAGCGTCGTGATCATCGGAGGCGGCTTCGGCGGGATCGGAATGGCGATCCGGCTCAAGCAGGCCGGGATCGATGACATCGTCGTCCTGGAGAAGGCCGGGAGCCTGGGCGGCACCTGGCGCGACAACACCTATCCGGGCGCGGCCTGCGACGTCCCCTCGCACCTGTACTCGTTCTCGTTCGAGCGCGGGACGGGCTGGACCCGCCGGTTCCCGCCGCAAGCGGAGATCCTCGACTACCTGTGGCACTGCGCGCGCGAACACGGTGTGCTGCCGCACCTGCGCTTCGGCACCGAGGTCACCGAGGCCCGCTTCGACGAGGAGGCGGCCCTGTGGCGGATCGGCACCACCGACGGCGACCTGGAGTCGCGGGTGCTGATCTCGGCCTGCGGGCAGCTCAACCGTCCCCGCCTCCCCCGGCTCGACGGGCGCGACGCCTTCGCCGGGCCCTGGTTCCACTCCGCGCGCTGGGATCACGACGTCGACCTGACGGGCAAGCGGGTCGCGGTGATCGGCACCGGCGCCAGCGCCGTCCAGATCATCCCGGAGCTCGCCGGGCGGGCGGAGAGCCTGGTGGTCTTCCAGCGCTCGGCCCCCTACGTGATCTCCAAGCCGGACCGGCCCTACCGCCGCTGGGAGAAGGCGCTGCTGACGGCCGTCCCCGCGGCCCAGAGGCTGAGCCGGGGCCTGACCTACGCGCGGTACGAGGCGCGTGCGCTCGGGTTCGTGAAGTACCCCCGGCTGATGAACCTGCTGGAGAGGCGGTTCCGGCGGAATCTGCGCCGCATCCCCGATCCGGCGCTGCGCGAGGCGGTGACGCCCCGCTACCCCATGGGCTGCAAGCGCATCCTGATCTCCGACGACTACTACCCGGCGCTCGCCCGGCCGGACGTCCGGCTGGTCACCGAGCCGGTCACCGGCGTCGAGCGGTCCGGCGTCCGCACGGCGGGCGGGACCCACGAGGCCGACGTCATCGTGTACGCCACCGGGTTCCAGACCACCGACTTCCTGGCGCCCATGAAGATCACCGGCCGGGGCGGGCGGGAGCTGAACGAGGCGTGGCGGGACGGGGCCGAGGCGCACCTGGGGATCACGGTCAGCGGGTTCCCGAACCTGTTCCTGCTGTACGGGCCCTACACCAACCTCGGTCACAACAGCATCATCTACATGCTCGAATCGCAGTTCCGCTACGTGCTGGGATGCGTCCGGGCCCTGCGCGAGCGCGACCTCGACTGGATGGACGTGCGCCCGGACGTCCAGGACGCGTTCGGCCGCGAGATGCGCGAGCGCCTGCGCACGACGGTGTGGAGCGCGGGCTGCGACAGCTGGTACATGAACGCCGACGGCAAGGTCGTCAACAACTGGCCCGGCTTCACCTTCGCCTACCGGCGCGCCACGCGCCGTCCCGACCCGCGCGACTTCGACGTCCGCGCGCGGCGCCCCGGCGCGGGCGCGGCCTCATCCTAGAATCGGGCTCTATGCCGACTGCACTCATCACCGGAGCCACCGCGGGTATCGGTGCCGCGTTCGCCCGCCGTCTCGCCTCCGACGGGTTCGACCTCGTCCTGCTCGCCCGCGACGGCGAGCGCCTGGAACGGGCCGCCCGCGAGCTGGGCGACTCCTACGGGATCCGGGCCGAGACGCTGGTCGCCGACCTGGCGTCCGACGCGGGCCTGGCCGCCGCCGAGGAGCGCCTGCGCGCGGGGGTCGACCTGCTGGTCAACAACGCCGGGTTCGGCAACAAGGGCACGTTCCTCCAGGTCCCCGTCACCGACGAGCTGGCGATGCTCCGGGTGCACTGCGAGGCGGTGCTCCGCCTCACCCACGCCGCCCTGCCGGCGATGATCGAGCGCGGCCGGGGCGGGGTCGTCAACGTCGCCTCCGTCGCCGCGTTCACCGCGCGCGGCACCTACGGCGCCTCCAAGGCCTGGGTGGTGAGCTTCAGCCAGGGCGTGGCGCAGGACATCGCGGGCCGCTCCGGCGGCAAGGTGCGCGTCATGGCCCTGTGCCCCGGATTCGTCCACACCGAGTTCCACGAGCGGGCCAACATGGACACATCGGGCATCCCCGATTTCATGTGGCTCGACCAGGACGCCGTCGTCACGGCGGGCCTGCGCGATCTCCAGCGCGGGGTCCAGGTCAGCGTCCCCGGGGCGCAGTACAAGGCCATCGTCGGCCTGAGCAGGGTCGTCCCCCGCAAGCTGGCCGCACGGCTCTCGTCCCGGACGGGCCGCAAGTACGACTGACAGACTGGGGCGATGCGGGTACTGGTGACGGGTGCGGCGGGCTATGTCGGGTACGCGGTCGGGCGGCGCCTGGTCGCCGCGGGCCACGAGGTCGACGGCCTGGTCCGCGGGCCCGAGGCGGCGCTGCCGCCCCGCGTCCGGCCGGTCGTGGCCGACCTGCTCGGCCCCGTGGCGCTCGGGACCTACGACGCCGTGTGCCACCTGGCGGCCCTGACCCGCGTCCGCGAGTCGTTCGCCGACCCGCTGGGCTTCTACGCGACCAACGTCCAGGGCACCGTCAACCTCCTGCGCGCCCTGCGCGGCGGCGAGCGGGTCGTCTACGGCTCCACGGCCGCCGTCTACGGGACGCCGGAGCGCCAGCCCATCCCCGAGGACGAACCGCCCGCGCCCGGCAACCCCTACGGCGCGTCCAAGCTGGCCGCCGAGCAGCTGGTCCGCTTCCGCGCCCGCACCGGCGCGATCGGCGCCGTCGTCCTGCGGACCTTCAACGTCGCGGGCTCGGTCGACGGCCGCGGCGACCCCGACCGCACCCGGCTGATCCCCAAGGCCCTCGCCGTGGCCGCCGGACGGGCGCCCCACCTGGAGATCAACGGCGACGGCGCGGCCGTCCGCGAGTACCTCCACGTCGACGACCTGGCCACCGCCTACGTCCGGGCCCTGGACGCGGCCTCACCCGGCGAGGAGCGGATCTACAACGTCGGAAGCGGCACCGGAGCCTCGGTGGCCCAGGTCGTGGACGCCGTCCGGGCCGTCACCGGCCGTCCGGTCCCGGCCCTCCACAAGCCCCCGCAGCCCGAGCCGCCCGTCCTGGTCTCCGACTCCGCCGCGATCCGCCGCGACCTCGGTTGGCGCCCGGAACGTTCCTCGCTGACCGAGATCATCGAGGGCGCCTGGTCGGCCCTGCCCGCACGGGAGGGCTAAACTCCCAGCGTGTCCGCGCCGAAGTTCGAAGTCCAGATGCTCCACGACCGCGTCATGATCAAGGTCGAGAAGGAGACGGGCGAGCGCCGCAGTACCGGCGGCATCGTCATCCCCGCGACGGTGGACGCGTCCAACCGCTTGGCCTGGGGCGAGGTCTGCGGCGTCGGCCACCACGTCCGCACCGTCAAGGTCGGCGACCGCGTCCTGTTCCACCCCGGCGACCAGCTCGAAGTCGAGATCCAGGGCGAGAACTACCTGGTCATGCGCGAACGCGACCTGCACGCCATCGCCAGCGAACGCCCCGAACACGGCACCGGCCTCTACCTCTGACCAGGCCAGGGACGTTCATCACTTGGCGTGAAGGCCGGGAGCGTCCTCGGCGACCGGGATGATGAGCGCCGCGGGGATCTCGGGTTCCTGGAGGCGGCGGAGCAGGAGCCAGCCGAGGGCGGGCAGGGCGATGAGCGGCGCGAGGGCCGTCTGGAGGGACGTGGCGTCGGCGGTGGCGCCGATGAGGGGGCTCGCGAGTCCCCCGACGCTGACCGTGAGGCCCAGGGTGACGCCGCTGGCGGTGCCGACGCGTCCGGGCAGGTAGTCCTGGCCGAGGGTGATGTGCAGGGAGAACGGCACGTACAGCCCCGCCGAGGTCAGCGCGACGAACAGGTACAGCGGGGGCCCGGGGACGAAGACGACCCCGGCGACCGCGAACGCGGCCAGCGCGTACGACCAGCGCACCACGGCGACGCGGCCGTAGCGGGTGGCCAGGCGTCCTCCGGCGACGGTGCCGACGGCGCCGCCGAGGTAGAGGACGAACAGCGCGGCGGTGCCCGCCGCGTCGCCGCCGCCGGTGCGCTGGCGCGCGTACAGGGAGACGAAGGCGCTCAGGCCGACGAAGACGATCGAGCGGCAGACGATCGCCCCGGACATCGTCAGGAAGGACCGCCAGTCGTCGCGTCCCGGTGGGCCACCCGACGGGGACGCGCCGGTGGCGGGGACGCGGACGGCGCGCAGGGCGGCCACGCACAGGGCGGCGCCCACCACCGCCGGGACGGCCAGGAGCGGGGAGGCGCGCAGGCCCCCGGTGGCGATGACGGCCGCGACCAGGAGGGGCGCGGTCGCGAAGCCCAGATTGCCGCCGAGGGAGTACCAGCCCATCCCGATGTGGCTGCCCCCGCTCGCGACGCGGGCGGCGCGGGCCGATTCGGGGTGGAAGGCGGCCACCCCGATCCCGGAGACGGCGACGACCACCAGGGTCAGCGGGTAGGAGCCCGCGACGCCCGCGAGCGCGACCCCGGCACCGGCCGTCAGCGTGCTGACCGGCAGGAGCCAGGGCATCGCCCACCGGTCGGTGAAGGCGCCGAACAGCGGCTGGGCCACCGAGGAGAGGATGGACGCGGCCAGCACGATCCCGGAGGCGGCGGCGTAGGCGTAGGCGCGCTCGGAGACGAAGTAGGGCACCAGCGCGGCCACGGCGCCCTGGTAGACGTCCACGCAGGCGTGCCCCAGGGCGAGGAGCGTGATGGGTTTTCTCGACACCCTCCGATGGTCACGCGCGGGAGCGGCGGCGCGCTTCCGATAATATGCCAAGAGATGCCGGATATCCGCCATACTCCCGAGGCTCCGACCCGCGCGCAGGTGCTGTCCGCGGGCGAGGAGATCGACGCCCATCGGCATGACGACCACCAGATCGTGTACGCGGGCTCGGGCGTCCTGGCGGTCACGACCGACGCGGGCACCTGGTTCGCGCCCGGCACCCGGGCGATCTGGGTCCCGGCCGGAACCGTCCACGCGCACCGCGCCCACGGCGACATCGACCTGCGGCTGGTGGGCCTGCCCACCGGCGACAACCCGCTCAGGCTCGACCACCCGGCCGTCCTGACCGTGAGCCCGCTGCTGCGCGAGCTGATCCTGGCCTACACCCGCGACCCCGAGGACACGGGCGCCGAGCGCCGCCGCCTGCGGGCCGTCCTGCTCGACCAGTTGCACGCGTCGCCGCGGCAGCCCGTCCAGCTGCCCTCCCCCACCGACCCGCGCCTGGCCGCGATCTGCGCGATCCTGCACGCCGCGCCCGCCGACCCGCGGACCCTCGCCGAGCTGGCCGCCGAGGCACATGTGGGCGAGCGCACGCTGAGCCGCCTGTTCCGCACCGAACTCGGCATGACCTTCCCCCAGTGGCGCACCCAGTTGCGCCTGTACCACGCCCTGCGGATGCTGGCGGACGGCACCTCGGTGACGTCGGTGGCGCGCCGCTGCGGCTGGTCCTCGACCAGCGCCTTCATCGACGTCTTCCGCGGCGCCTACGGCCACACGCCCGGCGCCCACAACCGCCTGTAGCTACCCCGGCTGGGAACTCGGATGGCGCGCTTTGGCGAGGGCCATCGGGTCGGCGGCGCGGCGGTCGACGGCGTCCAGCAGGTCGCGCTGGCGGCGCTCGGCGGCCGCGCGCAGGACCTGCGGGGTGCGGTTCAGGGCGAGGCGGCGGGCGCGGCGTTTGAGCAGCGACATCGCCTCGTGCGGGGTGACCTCGCCCGCGGCGACGTCGGCGGCCAGGACGCGGCGGGCCCGGTCGAGGTAGCCGCGCCGCAGCGCGAGGAAGAGCACCGCCACCACCGCGAAGTCGATCGCGACCTTCACCAGGAACCCGGCGGGGAACACCAGCAGCGGAGCGTCGAAGAACGCGTGCATGGCCAGGGCGGCGGCCAGCAGCGCGACCGCCTGCGGGATCCCCCGGGTTCCCCGGGCCGCCAGGAACCCGACGGCGGTTCCGGCGACGGCGGACATCGCCCAGTGGGAGCCCAGCGCGGTGAGCCCGACCCGGACGAAGAAGCTCTGCATGACGGCCAGGTGGGGCGCGGTGGCGCCGCTCTGGACGATCTGGTTGAGGGCGTAGGTGAAGTTCTCCACGACCTGGAAGCCCAGGCCGGTGAGGGCGCCGTAGACCAGTCCGTCCAGCGGCCCCCGGGTCGTGGCGGGGGCCGCGAGGACGAGCAGGCCCACCCCGATGACCTTGAGGATCTCCTCGTTGACCGGCGCGGAGAGCGCGGCGGCCCAGTCGGAGGCGAAGCGGACCCCGGCGGTCTTGGCCCAGACGCCCAGGAGCCCCTCGTTGGCCAGCAGGGCGCAGCCGATGGCGGCCGTCGCGCCCCAGGCCAGGCAGGCCACGGACGCCCGCCCGGGCGGCCTGCGGACGGGCCGGAACCGCCGGATGAGCACGAACCCGAGCCCGCCCGCGAGCACCTGGAGCACCGCGGCCAGGGCGGCGGCTCCGGGGAAGACGCGGATCGCGCCGCGGAACGCGTACGCCAGCACGGCCAGGCCGAAGAGGCAGGTCAGGACGGAGACCGTGCGCGCCGCCGCCGGGCCGGTCATGGCAGCGTGAGCGTGCCGGCCACGCGCTCGGCCTCGGCCCGGTCGCCGCGGCGGGCGCCGGGCGGGCCGAGGATCTGGATCTCGACGGCGTAGTCGCCCGCGCGGCTCGGGAAGATCGACGCGCGTCCCGTCCGGCCGGCGTGGTCGAGCGTGCCGGTGACGCCGGACGTGCCGCGGGCGTTGGTGACCGGGTTCGGCCGCCCGAGGCGGGCCCCGGCGTCGGCGATCTTCACGGTCTCCCTGAGCCCGGACCAGAACTGGTGCGCGCGCGCCGCGCGGGGCGGCATCAGATAGGCGACGGCGAGCTCGACGGTGCCGTGCCGCAGCCGGTAGCCGTTGCGGGGGTTGCTCTCCGAGCGGCTCATCGTCCAGCCCCGTCCGACGGTGAAACGGGCGGACTTGGGGGCGTCCCCGTCGCCCGCGACGGCGCCGGGGCTCAGCGTGAGCGTGCTTCCGGCGCGCAGCCGCTCGGTGTCGGGCAGGACGGCGTTCAGCAGCGGCCATCCCGCCGTCAGCGCCACCCCGGCACCGACCATGACCAGGAGACTCGTCATGTCGACCACCCCCACGCCCCTGATGAAAACAATTTACGACGGACGGGTCCGGGCGCGTCCACCCGACCCGCCCGGAGACGGTTCGGGGGTGCCGGGTCAGGCCCGCGGCCGGGAACGGACGGGGCCGCGATCTCGTCGAAGAGGATGACGCCGGGACGAGAGGACGCACATGGGGAACGGAATTCCGCACGACAGGGGCGGCCAGCTCAAGCAGATCGAGAGCGGGCTGCTCCCGGGCGAGCAGATCATCGCGGTGTACGACGCGATCGGCGCGGGGACGGGCTTCATCGGGCTGACCAACCGCCGGGTGATCGTGCAGGACAAGTCGTTCGTGGGCAAGAAGGTGGCGATCACCAGCGTCCCCTACTCGAAGATCACCTCGGTCAGCGTGCTGAGCAACAAGTCGTGGGCCGGGTCGTACTTCTCCACCGGGTCGATCGCGATCCATGTCGGCACGCACACCTACGAGGTCGAGTTCCGGGGCGACCACAAGAGCCATCACGTCCACAATGTGATCTTGGGGTACATCTCGCCCTGATATCCCGTCCCAACCTGTCGGTCATAAATGGATAGAAAAACGGCCTTGTCAGACTCTGAGACCTAGGTCACACTCCTCACACCGAGCCGGGTCACGTTCCTCCAAACGGGCGGCGCTCATGCTGAGTGTGCGGAATCTCGAGGTCGTCTACCACGAGGTCATCCTGGTCCTGCGGGGCGTCAGCCTCGAAGTGCCGGACGGGGAGATCGTCGCGCTCCTCGGCGCCAACGGCGCCGGGAAGACCACGTTGCTGCGCGCGATCTCCGGGCTCCTCGACGTGCACGACGGCGAGATCACCAAGGGCCGGATCCTGCTGGACGGCGAGCCGATCCACCGGCTGGGCCCGACCCGAGTGGTCCGCCGGGGCGTCCGGCAGGTCATGGAGGGACGGCGGATCTTCGCCGAGCTGACCGTCGAGGAGAACCTGCGGCTGGGCGGGCACACCGCGCCCTCCCGGCTGGCCGAGGGCCTGGACCGGGTCTACGGGCTGTTCCCGGTGATCAAGGAGCGGCGGTCGCGGACGGCGGGCTACCTGTCGGGCGGCGAGCAGCAGATGCTGGCGGTCGGCCGCGCGCTGATGTCCGAGCCCCGGCTGCTCCTGCTGGACGAGCCCAGCCTCGGCCTGGCGCCCCGGCTGGTGGAGCAGATCCGCGACATCATCGTGGAGATCAACCGGCAGGGCACCACGGTGCTGCTGGTCGAGCAGAACGCCACGATGGCGCTGGAGATCGCCGCGCACGGCTACGTGCTGGAGACCGGCCGGATCGTCATGGACCGCCCGGCGCGCGAGCTGCTCAGCGACGACGACATCCGCGAGTTCTACCTGGGTCTCGGCGCCGAGGGCGCGGCCCGCTCGTTCCGCGACGTCAAGCACTACCGGCGGCGGAAGCGGTGGCTCTCGTGACCCCGATCCTGGAACTGTCGGACGTGCGGCTGTCCTTCGCCGGGGTCGCGGCGATCGACGGCGTCTCGTTCGGCGTGGGCGACCGCGAGCTGCTGGCGGTCATCGGCCCCAACGGCGCGGGCAAGACCTCGATCTTCAACGTGATCTCCGGCGTGTACCGGCCGCAGTCGGGCCGCGTCCGGTTCCAGGGCCGCGACCTGCTGGGACGGCGCCCGCACGAGATCGCCGGGCTGGGCGTCGCCCGCACGTTCCAGAACGTCGAGCTGTTCTCGGGGCTCACCGTCCTGGACAACCTGATGCTGGGGCGCCATCAGCGCACCCGCTACGGGGCCCTGGCCGCGATGGCCTGGCTGGGCCGGGCCCGGCGGGCGGAGCTGGAGGCGCGCGCGGCGGTCGAGGACATCATCGACTTCCTGGAGCTGGCGCGGTGGCGCCGCCACACCGTCGGGCTGCTGCCATACGGCGTCCAGAAGCGGGTCGAGCTCGGCCGGGCGCTGGCCATGGAGCCGCGCCTGCTCCTGCTGGACGAACCCGTCGCCGGGATGAACCTGGAGGAGACCGAGGACATGGCCCGGTACATCCTCGACATCCGCGACGAGCTCGGCATCGCGATGATCCTCGTCGAGCACGACATGGGCCTGGTCATGGATCTGGCCGACCGGGTGCTGGTCGTCGACTTCGGCGTCCCGATCGCGCTCGGGACACCGTCCGACATCCGCGCGCACCCCGACGTCATCCGGGCCTATCTCGGGGAGGCGGGACCATGACGGACACGGCGACCAAGGCCGCGACGGCCACCACCATCGTCACCCGCGTCCGCGACCGCGCGGCGGCCGTGCCGAAACGGGTCGCGATGCGCGAGAAGGACCTCGGCATCTGGCAGGAGGTCACCTGGGCCGGGTACTGGGACACCGTCCTGACCGTGGCGCACGCGCTGCTGGCGCTGGGCGTCGCGCCGGGCGACCGGGTCGCGGTGCACGCCGAGAACCGTCCCGAATGGCTCTACGCCGACCTGGCCACGGTGGCCGTGCGCGGGACGACGATGGGCCTGTACCCGACCAATCCGGCGTCGGAGGTGGCCTACCTGCTGCGCCACTCGGGCTCGAAGATCCTCATCGCCGAGGACCAGGAGCAGGTCGACAAGGCCCTGGCGGTCGCGGCCGAGCTGCCCGAGCTCGAACGCGTCGTGTACGTCGAGCCGCGCGGCATCGAGGGCGTCTACACCGACCCGCTGCTGATGTCGTGGGACGAGCTGTGCGAGCTGGGGCGGCGCCACCGTGAGGAGTTCCCCGGCGCCGTCGAGGAGCGGATGGAAGCCGCGCGCGCCGACGACGTCATGGCGCTCGTCTACACCTCCGGGACGACCGGCCCGCCCAAGGGCGCGATGCTGACCGTCGCCAACGTGGAGTTCGCGGTGCGGACGCTGGTCGAGGAGGGCGGCTTCACCGACCCGCCGCCGCGGCCGCGCGACCTGATCCTGTCCTACCTGCCGCTGTGCCATGTGGCCGAGCGCGTCTTCACGGTCTGGTTCAACGCGGCGGGCGGCGTCCAGGTCAACTTCGCCGAGTCGATCGAGACCGTCCCGGCCAACCTGCGCGAGGTCCAGCCGACGATCCTGTTCGGCGTCCCGCGCATCTGGGAGAAGGTGCTGGCCGGGGTGGAGATCCGGCTCGGCTCGGCCACCCCGGTCAAGCGCTGGACGGCCCGGTTCTGGCTGCGGCTCGCCGACCGGATCGGCGCGACCCTCGTGCGCACCGGCGGCCGCCCGACCCCGGCCACGCGGCTGCTGTACGCGGTGGGCTGGGTGTTCTGCTACCGCGCGCTGCGCGAGCGGATCGGGATGCGCCGCGTCCGCTACGCCGCCTCGGGGGCCGCGCCGATCGCGCCCGAGGTGCTGAAGTTCTTCATGGGCATCGGCGTCCCGATGCACGAGGTGTACGGCATGACCGAGAACACCGCGGTCGCGACGGCCAACCGCCCGGGCCGGGTCGCGCTCGGCACGGTCGGCGAGCCCCACCCGGGGTGCGAGGTCCGGCTGGACGAGGACACCGGCGAGATCCTCACCCGCCATCCGGGCGTCTTCGCCGGGTACTGGCGCGACGAGGACGCCACCCGCCGCGTCGTCGATGCCGGCGGCTGGCTGCGCACCGGCGACCTGGGCGCCTGGGAGGGCGGCCACCTGCGCATCACGGGCCGCGCCAAGGAGCTCATCATCACCTCGGGCGGCAAGAACGTGGCCGCGCCCCTGATCGAGAACGAGCTCAAGGTCTCCCCGTTCGTGAAGGAGGCCATCGTGATCGGCGACCGCCGCCCCTATCTGACCGCGCTGATCGGCATCGAGCCCGACACGGTCGGCGAGTGGGCCACCGCGCGCCGCGTCCCGTACACCACCTACCGCGACCTGTCCGAGCGCGAGGAGGTCCGCGCCCTGGTCCAGGAGATCGTCGACCGCGTCAACGACGGCCTGGCCCGGCCCGAGCAGATCAAGGACTTCCGCCTCCTGCCCAAGGAGCTCGACCACGAGGACGGCGAGCTCACCGCCACCCAGAAGGTCAAGCGCCCCGCCGTCGAACGCACCTTCGCCCCCCTGATCGACGCGCTCTACGGAGGCCGGAATGACTGAGTTTTGGCAGAGCGTGGCTCGGGGGGTGGGGAACGGGTCGATCTACGCGTTGCTGGCGCTGGGGTTTGTGATCATCTACAAGTCGACGCGGGTGATCAGCTTCGCGCAGCCGGCGTTCATGCTGGCGGGGGCCGTGCTGGTCACGTATCTGGCCGCCGACGTGGGGTTCTACGCGGCGGTGCCGCTGGCGGCCGTGGCGGTGGCGCTGCTGGCGCTCGGGGTCGAGCGGGTGGCGGTGCGGCCGATGATCGGCAAGCCGGTGTTCGCGGTCGCGATCATCACGCTGGGGCTCGACATCGTGATCCGGGTCGTGGTGAACGGGTTCATCGGGCTGGACGTCCGGCAGGTCGGCGACCCGTGGGGGCTGGAGACCGTGGGAATCCTCGGGGTGCCCGTCCAGCAGCGATATCTGGCGATGGCGCTGACGGCGGCGGTCATGGTCGCGGCGCTGGCGGCGTTCTTCCGCTACGCCCGCTTCGGTCTGGCGATGCGGGCGGCGGCCTACGACCAGGAGACGGCGCTCGCGCAGGGCGTGTCGGTGGGGGCGGTGTTCGCGGTGTCGTGGGCGATGGCCGGGGGCCTGGCGGCCATCGCGGGCGTGCTCGCCGGAACCGGCGCCAGCGTCGACCAGAACCTGTGGATCATCGCGCTCAAGGCGCTGCCCGCGATCATCCTGGGCGGGCTCGACTCGCTGGGCGGGGCGGTCGCGGGCGGGCTCGCGGTCGGGCTGGCGGAGTCGCTGGTGGGCACCTACCAGGCCGATCTCGCGCCCTGGCTGGGCCAGAACTTCGCCGTGGTCTCGCCCTACGTCCTGATGCTGCTGGTCCTGCTGGTCAGACCGTACGGGCTGTTCGGGACGCCGGAGGTGGAACGCGTGTGATCACCGGCACCAGGCCGCGCGGCAGGCCGCTGCTCTACACCTCCTACAAGCAGGACATGGCCCTGCTCGACACCGGCGCCAAGCGGCGATGGCTCGCCGCGCTGCTGACGGTCGCCGCGCTGGCGCCGTTCATGCTCGCCGACGACATCCTGCAGCTGCTCGCGGTCGGGATGGTCGCCTCGATCGGCGCCATCGGGCTCAACCTCGTCACCGGGTACGCCGGGCAGATCTCCCTCGGCCACGCGTTCTTCCTGGCGATCGGCGCGTACACGGCGGCGGCGCTGTCGGGCGACCCGGACGGGAAGGTCATCGGCCTCGGCGTCACGTTCCTGCCGGTGTGGCTGCTCGCGGCGGGCCTGGCGGCGGCGGTCGCGGGCGTGATCGTCGCGCCGCTGGCCACGCGGCTGCGCGGCCTGTACCTGGCGATCGTGACGCTCGGGCTGGTCTTCCTCGGCGAGCACGTCTTCAAGGAGTGGGACGAGCTGACCGGCGGCCCCGGCGTGGGGCGCCCCGCCGCCGTTCCCGAGTTGTTCGGGGTCCGGCTGGACGAGGCGGGCGTGTACAGCAAGGAGCAGAAGCTCTACTTGCTGATGCTCGTCCTGCTCGTGGTGTTCGCCGTCCTGGCCCGCAACCTGGTGCGCTCGCGGATCGGGCGGGCGTTCGCGGCCGTCCGCGACCGCGACCTCGCCGCCGCCATCATCGGGGTCGACCCGCGCCGGGTGAAGCTGCTGGCGTTCGCGATCTCCTCGTTCTACGCGGGCGTCGCGGGCGCGCTGATGTACACGGTGACGGGCTTCTTCGACCCCGGCTCGTTCAACCTGCTGCTGTCGGTGCAGTTCATCGCGATGATCCTGATCGGCGGCGCCGCCACGATCTCCGGCTCGATCATGGGCGCGATGTTCGTCACGCTGCTGCCCCGCCTGACCCGGGAGCTTCCCGGGGTGCTCCCGTTCGTCAGCTCGGAGTCCAAACAGACCCCGAACGTCTTCCAGGTCGAGACGGTCCTGTACGGGCTGCTCATCATCGTCTTCCTCGTCCTGGAGCCCCGCGGCCTGTTCGGGATCTGGACCCGGGTCCGCAACTACTGGAAGGCCTGGCCCTTCTCGCATTGAGCCCTTAGGGAGCCACGATGAACAAAAGGATCGGCGCGGCGGCGGTCGCGGCAACGCTCGTGCTCGGCGGCTGCGGGGTGTTCCGGGGCGACGAGGACGCCAAGGCGCCCGGCGTCACCGAGGACGCCTGCCCGAACGCGGTGAACAAGAAGAACGGATGCATCTATCTCGGGATCATCTCCGACCTGACCGTCGGGCCGTTCAAGGCCCTGGCCGTCCCGATCACCGACGCGCAGAAGGCGTTCTGGAAGCGGGTCAACCAGCAGGGCGGCATCGGCGGCTACGACATCGACGTCACCAAGTACATCCGCGACAACAAGTACAACCCCGAGACCCACAACCAGGTCTACCAGGAGATCAAGGGCAAGGTGCTGGCGCTGGCGCAGACGCTCGGGTCGCCGACGACGGCCGCGATCATCCGCGACATGAAGAGCAGCAAGGTCGTGGCCACCCCGGCGTCGTGGACCTCGGCGTGGAACTTCGAGGACGTCATCCTGGAGTCGGGCGCCAACTACTGCGTCGAGTCGATGAACGCGGTCGACTACGCCGTCCAGACGAGCGCGCCCAAGAGCGTCATGGCCGTCCACTACGCCGGTGACTACGGCGCCGACGCGGCCGCCGGGGCCAAGGCGGCCGCGACGGCGCAGAAGCTGAAGTTCTCCGCCGTCGAGACGCCGCAGGGCCAGGACAACCAGGGCAGGGCCGTGGACGCCATCGTCAAGGGCAAGCCCGACCTGGTCGTCCTGACCACGGGCCCGGTCGACGCCGGCACCGTCATCGGGCAGGCCGCGGCGCGCGGCTTCAAGGGCCGCTACATCGGCACCAGCCCGAGCTGGAACAAGGGCCTGCTCAAGAGCCCGGCGGCGCCCGCGATCAAGGCGCAGTACCTCCAGTCGGCGCCGTGGTCGCCGTTCCAGTCCGAGACGGCGGGCCACAAGGCGATGCGCGAGGCCATCGGCAAGGTCGACCCCAACGACGGCTACACCGCCGGTTGGGTGTGGTCCTATCCGCTCAAGGCCGCGCTGCAGAAGGCGGCGGCGAACAAGGACCTCACCCGCGACGGGCTGCTCACGGCCGTCAAGCAGATCGACCGCGTCGACTACGAGGGGACGCTGCCGTCCGGCGCGGGCAACTTCAAGGGCGACTCCAACGCGGGCGCCGTCCGCACCACGCTCATCGCCAAGCCCGACGAGACCCAGCCCACCGGCGTGAAGGTCGTCAAGGAGGCGTTCACCGGTCCCACCGCGATGGGCTACAAGCTCGACGCGCCCTGCTTCGGCAAGCTCTGAGCCCGCAGCTGCGCGCGACCGGCCGCGCCCGTCTTGGCCAGCAGGCTGGCCACGTGGGTCTCGACCGTGCGCGGGGAGAGGAACAGCCGCTCGGCGACCTGCCGGTCGGTCAGGCCCTCGCCGACCAGCGTCAGCACGTCCATCTCGCGGCTGGTGACGCCCGCCGCGCGCAGCTCGGGAGGCACCGAGGTCAGGCCGCGTCCCCGCCGGGCCGGCGCCCCGGCCCGGCGGAGCAGGTCGCGCGCGGTGCGGGCGAACGCCTCCTCGCCCGTGCGCTCGTAGGCGGCCAGGTCGGCCCGGAGCTCGGGCACCGGGTCGCCCCAGCCGCAGGTCACCGCCGCCTCCAGCGCCAGGAGGCGGCACAGGCGCCGCCACCACGGATGGTGGACCAGCGCCCGGTCTCCGGCCGCGAAGAGCGCGGCCGCCTCGGGACGTCCCTCGCGCCCGGCCGCGACCGCGTCGGCGTAGTGCAGCGCGCCCCGGTTGACGCGCCGGAACACCTCGCTGGACCCCCGCAGGGTCTCGCGGGCGCCGTCGTCCCCCAGGACCGACCTGATCAGCGCCCAGAGCCCCCATTCGGCGACCATGACGGTCTCGTGGCGGCCCTCCAGGATCCGCATCGCCGCGTCGTAGCACCGGTCGGCGGCGGCGAGGTCGTGGTCCATCAGCTCGCGGAGGCCCCACACGGCGTGGGCCATCGCCTCGATCTCCACCGGCGCCGCCGGACGGCTCCGCGCGGCGTCCAGCGCGGCCGACGCCCCCTCGACCTCGCCCCTCACGGCCCGGGCGAAGGCGATGAACAGCTCGGCGACGACCTGGTGGCCCGGCAGGCCCAGCCGCCCGGCCAGCTCGGCGGTCTCCTCGGCCAGGGCCGCGGCGGCGCGCGGCCCCTCGGCGGTGTAGCGGCGCTCGATCTGGAGAAGGTCGGCGTGGACGACCTCGGCCAGCTGCCCGGTCTCCAGTGCCAGCGCGCGGGCCTCGTCCAGGGCCGGGGAGCAGGGCCCGTCGTCGAGCTCGACGAACGCCAGCCCGAGCAGCGCCGTGACGCGCCAGGGACGCAGCCCGTGCTCGGCGGCGTGCCGCGCGGCCCGCCGGTAGAAGGCGCGTGAGGCCGCGAAGTCGCGGCGCAGCGCGCACCGCCCCCGCACGATCAGCGCCCGGCACAGCGCCTCGGCGTCTCCGGCGTGCTCGGCCCGCTCGACGGCCGCCGAGGCCAGCAGCTCCGCCCGTTCCAGGTCGCCGGGGCCGAAGGCCGCGTCGGCCGCCAGCACCAGTGCTCGCGGGTCCCGCGGACGGCCCGCGCGCTCCAGATAGCGTTCGGCCTCGTCCCAGTGGCCCAGCAGGACGGCCGCGTCGGCCAGCCGCAGGCAGAGCCGTGCGTGATCGTCACCGACGGCGACGGCCAGCGCCGCGGTCCCCGCCGCGAGGGCGGCGTCGGCCTCGCCCAGGAGCGTCAGCAGCCGGACGCGCTCGACGGCGGCCCCCGCGCCGTCCCCCGCCCGCTCCAGCTTCGCCCGGGCGTCACGAGGCGCCCCCCGATCGAGATCCCGCGCGGCCAGCCGCAGGAAGATCTCCGCGGCGCGGTCGCCGTCCCCGGCGGCGCGCAGCAGCTCGGCCGCCCGGACCTCGTCGCGTCCCAGCAGCGCCTCGCCCGCGCGCCGGGCCAGCGCGGCGCGCTCGGCGGGCGGGATCGCCGCGAGCACGGCCTCCCGCGTCAGCGCGTGCCGCCATCGCAGCCCGCGCCCCTCCGGCACCACGAGCCGGGGCTGCGCCGCCCGCAGCGCGCCGTGCACCGCGTCCTCGGCGAGCCCGGTCACCGCGCCGAGCAGCGTCCAATCCGGCTCGCCGAGCACGGCGGCGGCCTCCACGACCCGGCGCCTGCGCGGCCCCAGCGCCCGCAGCCGCACCTCGACCATCCCGGCGAACGTCGGCGGAACACCGCCCGCCACCCCGTCGGCGACCAGTTCCTCGACCAGGAAGGGCAATCCATCCGACTTCTCCACCACCGCGCGCCGCACGCGCCCGGGAAGCGAGGGCGCGCACCTCTCCGCCAGCTCGATCGTCTCGGCGGGGCTCAGCCGTCCCAGACCCATCAGCGCGACCTCGGGCCGCCTCCCGATGCGGTCGAGCACGGGGGCGTGACCGCCCTCGTCGCGCGCCGAGGCGGCGACGAGCACCGAGGAGCCGAGCAGGGCTCCGCTGAGATACTCCAGGACGGCGAGCGTGTCGGCGTCCGCCCAGTGCAGGTCCTCCAGGATCAGCAGGCACCCGCGCGACCCGCCGAGGATTCCCAGCAGCCGCACCAGCCCCTGGCCCAGCACGACCACGGGATCGACGTTCGAAGGCGACGGCTCCCCCGCCCACTCGGGGGACAGCCGTCCCAGCGCGGCGCGGTAGGGCCGCAGCGGCTCGGCGTCCGGAAGGGGCCGCCCCGCGAGCGCCTCGGCCAGCGGACGGTAGGCGCCCCCGCCCTCGACCGCCCGCCCCGTCAGGACGACCAGCCCGCCCACCCGGGCGCGCCGGGCCGCCTCGCCCAGCAGCCGGGTCTTTCCGATGCCGGCCTCGCCCCGCACCAGCAGGACGCCCCCGCGCCCCACCGCGACCCCGTCGACCAGCTCGTCCAGCCCGGCCAGCTCGATCTCGCGCCCGACCGGCGGGCCCCCGTTCGCCATGCGCCCAGTATCCGCACCGGCGCGCCGCCCGGCATCCGGCATTCCACTGACAAACCGGGGATTTACGCGGTGACGGTGACCCTGGAGCCGGTGCGGTGCTTGGTCAGGCGGAGCTGGGCGGGGATGCGGGTGCGCAGCTCGGCCACGTGGCTGACGATGCCGACGGCGCGACCGCCGTCGCGCAGGGCGTCCAGGACGTCCATGACCTCGTCGAGGGTCTCTTCGTCGAGGGTGCCGAACCCCTCGTCGACGAAGAGGGTGTTGATCTCGGTGCCGCCCGCCTCGGCGGTGACGACGTCGGCCAGCCCGAGGGCCAGGGCCAGCGAGGTGATGAAGGACTCGCCCCCGGACAGGGTGACGGGGTCGCGCTCCTGGCCGGTCCAGGCGTCGACCACGCGCAGGCCGAGACCGCCGCTGCCGCCCCGGCGGTCGCCCGCCGCCTTGTCGGTGGTGTGCAGCAGGGCGTAGCGGCCCGCCGACATGCGGGCCAGGCGTTCGTTGGCCGCCGCGACGACCTGCTCCAGGCGCGCCGCCAGCACGTAGGCCGACAGGCGCATGCTGAGCCGGTTGTCGGGCGACTGTCCCGAGGCCAGGCCCGCCAGGCGGGCGGCGACGGTGTGGCGCTCGGCGGCGGGACGCCAGGCGCTCAGGGCGGCGGCCAGGTCGGCGCGCAGCTCGGCGAGGCGGGTGCGGCGGTGCCGGGCCCGGTCGGACGCGGAGGCCGAGCGGGTGTGCGCGTGGTCGGCGGCGGCCAGCGCGGATTCGAGGGCGGGCAGGTCGGGCGGCGGCTCGGCGGCCGCCGCCGTCACCTCGGGGTCGGTGAGGATCGAGCGGAGCGCGGCCTCCTCGTCCTCGAACCGGCGGGCGCGGTCGCGCAGCCGGGCCTGGTCCTCGTCGTCGAGCGCGGCCCCCGACACCTCGTCGGGGGTGCGGAACCCCTCGGCGGCGGCCGCTGCGGCGGCGCTCGCGCGGGCGGCGGCCAGCTCCTCGGCGGCGCGTCCGGACTCGCGCAGCGCCTCCAGCGCCTCGGCCAGCGCGTCGGCCTCGCGGGCCAGGCGGTCGACCCGGGCCTCCAGGCTGGGGTCGTCGCCACGGGCCTCGTCGAGCTCGGCGCGGAGCCGGTCGCGCTCGGCGGCCAGCTCGCCGTCGCGCGCGCGGATCTCGGTGAGGGCGCGGGTGATCTCGTCGTGGCGGGAACGGTGCCGCTCGTGGTCGAGCTCGGCGCGGCCCAGCTCCTGCTCGTGGCGCTCGGCCTCGGCGGCGGCGCCGTCGAGGTCGGCCAGGGCCCTCTCGGCGGCGGACAGCGCGGCGGCGAGCGCGGACACCGGCTCCTCCCCGGCGGTCTCCAGGGCCGCGTCGCGCTCGGCGCGCAGCGACTCGACGCGTCCGGCGGCGTCCTCGCGGTCGCTCTGGGCGCGGTCGTAGTCGGCGGCGGCCCGGTCCTCGTCGTCGTCACCGGGGATCAGGCCGAGGGACGCGGCGGGCGTGGGGTGCTCGGGCGAGCCGCAGACCCGGCAGGGCTCGCCGGGCTCCAGGTCTTCGGCCAGGGCGGCGGCCATGCCTTCGAGGCGGGCCTGCCGCAGCTCCTGGAAGCGGTCGCGGGCCTGCTGGGCGTCGTCGACCGCCTGGCGCAGCGCGTCCTCGGCGTCGGCCAGGCCGCGGGTGACGACCTCGCGGCGCTCGGCGGCGGCGAGGCGGCGGGCGGCGTCCTGGACGTCGGACTCGGCGCCCGAGCGGCCCGCGGCGGCGAGCCGCGCCGACTCCAGGTGACCGCGCAGCTCGGCGACGCGGGCGGGCAGCTCGTCGAGAGCGGCCGCGACACGCGCCTCTTCGGGGTCCAGGCGCCCGGCCTCGCGGGCGAGCGTCTCGCGTTCGGCCTCCAGCGCGCGCAGCCGCGCGGCGGTGCCGCGCCGGGACGCCAGGTTCGCGATCTCGTCGCGCCGGGAGCGCTCGGACTTGGCCAGCACGTCCTCCGAGGCGCCCGGCGGGACGAGCGGGCCCACGCGCGAGCGCGTCTCCTCGGCCCAGCGCTGGGCCTGGCGGGCGCGGGCTGCGCGTTCCTCGACGGCCCGGATCAGCGGGACGACCCGGTCGGCGCGGGCGGCGGCGTCGAGGCGGGCGGCCAGGTCGGAGCGCTCGTCCGCGCGGGCGCGCAGCGCCTCGCGGCGGTGCAGGGCGTCCTGGCGGCGGGCCTGGAGCCGGGCGAGGGACCGTCCGGTCTCCAGGGCGGCGCGGGCGGCGGCGAGCGCCTCCCCGGCCTCGGCGCGCCGGGCGGCGGCGGCCTCGTCGATCGCGGCGTGCTGCCCGGCCAGCTCGGCGGCCCAGGCGGGCAGGACGGCGACGGAGTCGGGCGCGTCCTCGCTGATCTCCGGGACGGCGGCGCCGGTGGTCTCGGCCACCCGCCCGGCCACGGCCCCCGCGGCGTCGCGCAGGTCGCCCGCCTCGCGGCGGGTCGCGGCGCGGCGGTCGGCGAGCCACTTCTCGACCTGGGTGAAGACCTCGGTGGCGAACAGCCGCTCCAGCACCTTGCGGCGCTCGTCGGCACCCGCGCGCAGGAAGCTCGCGAACTCGCCCTGGGGCAGCATCGCCACCTGGGTGAACTGGGCGGCGGTCATGCCCAGCAGGCGGCCGATCAGATCGCCCGCCTCGTCCAGCCGGGTGGACAGGCCGACCCAGGCGCCGTGCTCGAACTCCTCCAGGACGACCCGGGCCTGCTCGGTGGTCGTGCCGGTGCCGCGCTTCTTGGGGCGCTCCCAGGCGGGCGAGCGGGTCACGCGCAGGCGGCGGCCCCGGACGGTCGCCTCCAGCGTCACCTCGGGCCCGGTCTCCGGGCGCGCGTGGTCGCTGCGCAGCCCCTTGACGGCGTTGCGGACGCCGGGCACCTGGCCGTAGAGGGCGAAGCACACCGCGTCCAGGACGCTGGTCTTGCCCGCGCCCGTCGGGCCCTGGATCAGGAACAGCCCGGCGTCCGAGAGCGCGTCGAAGTCGATCTCCTCGGTGCCGGAGAAGGGGCCGAACGCGGTGACGGTGAGCCGGTGCAGCCTCATGCCAGGGCCTCCTTCTGGCGGCACGCCTCGAACGCCTGGTGCAGCAGCGCGCGCTCGGCCTCGTCCGCCCCGGCCCCGGAGACCTCGGCGACGAAGTCGCCCGCGATGTCGAGCTCGCCCCGCTCGCGGACCCGCTCGGACCAGGACCGGGTCTGGCGGCCGTGCCCGTCTTCGGGCTCGAAGCCGAGGACCAGCGCGTGGGGGAAGCGGCGGCGCACGCGCTCCATGGCCCCGTCCGGGCGCCGCGCGTCGGTCAGCGTCACCTGGAGCCAGCTGCTCTCGTGCCTGTCCAGCGCCGGGTCGTCGAGCAGGTCGTCCAGGCGTCCCCGGATCCGTCCCAGCCGGCGCGGGACGGGAGCCTCGACGAACTCGGCGGACAGCGCGCCGTCGCGCAGGTCGACCAGCCAGGAGCCCTTGAGGTGCCGCTCCTCGGAGAACGAGTAGGCCAGCGGCGACCCCGAGTAGCGGACGCGGTCGGTCATGCGCTGGCGCCCGTGCAGGTGCCCGAGCGCCACGTAGTCGATGCCCTCGAAGACCGACGCCGGGACGTGGACGGCGCCGCCCACGGAGATGTCGCGCTCGCTGTCGCTGGCCTCGCCGCCGCTGACGAACGCGTGGGCCAGCACGACCGAGCGCAGCCCGGCGCGCGCGGCGTGGTCGGCGCGGACCCGCCGGACGGCCTCGGTGAGCGCGGCGGCGTGGCTGCGTTCGGGGAGGTCCCAGGGGTGGCGGACGAGCTCGGGCTCCAGGTAGGGGATGCCGTAGATCGCGGCGTCGCCGACGATGACCGGCTCCCCGACCCTGGCCGGGTCGGTGCGCAGGTGCACGCCGGAGGCGTCCATGAGCCCCGAGCCGAAGCCCAGGCGGCGGGCCGAGTCGTGGTTGCCCGCGATGAGCACCACCCGGGTCAGCGCGCCGAGCCGCTCGAGCGCCTCGTTGCACAGCCGGACCGCGTCGACGGCGGGCAGCGCGCGGTCGTAGACGTCGCCCGAGACAAGCACGCAGTCGACCCGCTCCGCACGCACGGTCTCGACCAGGTGGTCGACGAAGTCGGCCTGGGCGCGCAGGAGGTCTTCGCGATGGAACGACCTGCCCAGATGCCAGTCGGAGGTGTGGAGAAGTCGCATGTCGCCGCCACCCTAGGCACGGGCACCGTCACATCCGGCGCAGAAACGCCGACATGCCCCAGATCATCTCTGGTTAACTATGGCCAAATGCCCAGAGAAGACCTCGAATCGCTCTCCGGTGCGTGGCGGCAGACCGCCGCCGACCTGCGCGGCGCCGCCGAATCGGGCGATCCCCAAGCGGGCGTCGAGTACGCCAGGCGGCTGCTGGCCGAAGGCGACGTCGACGGCGCGCTCCCGTGGCTGGAGGCCGCCGCTCTGGAGGGCGACGCGTTCGCCGCGCGCACCCTGGCGGTCACCATGCGCGACCGGGGCGCCTACGAGCGGGCCGAGCGCTGGTACCGCGCCGCCGCCGACGAGGACGGCGAGTGCGCGTTCGGGCTCGCGCGGCTGCTGGAGAAGGCGGGCATGCTGGCCGAGGCGTCCCAGTGGTACGAGAAGGGCGCGGCGCTGGGCGACCTGCACGCCACGACCAACGGCGCGCTGCTGCTGGCCCGGCGCGGGATGCGCGAGGAGGCCGCCGAGCTCCTGCTGGAGGCCCGGCGGCGGGGCGACGCGGTGGCGGGCCACGCGCTCGACCGGATCGAGGAGCTCCAGGACGACCTGCGCGACCGCGCCCGGCGCGTCGACGAGGCCGCCGGCACCCGTGACCCCTACGAGGCGCTCGACGTCATCCACGACCTCGACGAGGACACCGCGGTCTTCCGCGACTACCCGTGGCTGCTGGACGGCGCGCTCGCGCTCTACGACCAGGCCGCCCAGATCACCGGCAACGACCAGCCGCTGGTGTGGAAGGCGCTGCTGCTCGACAAGCTGGAGCTGTGGGACGAGGCCCGCCGCCTGCTGGAGTCGGTGGCCGAGCGCTTCCCGACCCGGTCGGCGGCACCGTACGTCCTGGGGGTGCTCCATCGCGAGCGCGGCCATCTGGACGAGGCCGAGCGCTGGCTGCGCGTGGGCGCGGGCCTGAACGACCCGGGCTCGCAGTGGAACCTCGCGGCGCTGATGCTGCGCCAGCGGCGCCTGGACGAGGCCGAGCGCTGGTTCGCGTCCTACCGCGAGCGGCCGGGCGACGGCGGCAACGACGTCGAGAGCGCCCTGGACCGCGTGGACGAGCTGCGCCGCGTCCCCGACAACGCGCTGGACCCGGCCGACGACCTGCGCCTGCCGGGCCTGCGCGCCGCCGCCCAGGCGGGCAGCACGGTGGCCGCGCTGGAGCTGGCCCGGCTGCTGAGGATCGCGCGGGCACTGCCGGAGGCCGCGCACTGGTACCTGGTGGCATCCCGGGCCGGGGCGGCGGGCGCCGAGGTGGAGCTCGGCGAGATGCTCTACGACCTGGGCGAGGCCCTGTCCCGCCATGTGATCCACCGCTTCCTGCCGTCGGCCGAGGCCGCCTACGAGCGCGCCTACGCCGCCGCGTTCGCCGACCCGGCCGACGTGGCGCTGATCGAGCGGGTCGGCCGCCTGTACCTGGAGATGGACGACGACTTCCGCGCCGGGGCGTGGCTGCGGCGCGCCGCCAGGCTCGGCCACGGCGACGCCGCCTGGTGGGCGGGACGCCGCTCGGAGGCGTCCGGCGACCCCCAGGAGGCCGAGCGCATGTGGGCGCTGGCGGCCTACCACGGTGTCGCGCAGGCCGGGTGGCTGGCCGGGCGCAGCATGGTGCGGCGCGGAGCGCACACCGAGGCCGAGCCGCTGCTGCGGCTGGCGTGGGCGGGCCGCGAGGAGCAGGAGCAGCTGCACGAGGCGGCGTACTGGATGGGCCTGTCGCTGCGCGGGCAGGGACGGCTGGACGAGGCGGCGGGCTGGCTGCGCACGGCCGTGGCGGTGCACGCGCACGTCCGCAAGGGCTACGAGGCGCTGTCGGAGCCCGCGCCGTTCGACCCCGAGGAGGGCCTGGCGGACGTCCTGTCGGCGATGGACCGCGACAACGACGCCACACCGGTCACTTAAGGTGGCCCTGTGCGACCCTATGTGCTTCTGAGCTGCGCGATGTCGGTCGACGGATACATCGACGACACCGGTGGCGAGCGACTGCGGCTGTCCACCCCCGCCGACTTCGACCGCGTCGACAGCGTGCGCGCGGGCTGCGACGCCATCCTGGTCGGCGCGGGCACCGTCCGGCAGGACGACCCCAAGCTGCTCATCCGCTCGCCCACGCGCCGCGAGCAGCGCGCCGCCCGGGGCCTGCCGCCCGACCTGACGAAGGTGACGCTCACCGCGGGCGGGGTCCTCGACCCCGACGCCCGCTTCTTCACCACCGGCGAGTCGCCCAAGCTCGTCTACACCGGCTCGGGCACCGCCCCCGAACTGGCCGTCCGGCTGGACGGCCGCGCCGAGGTGATCGACGCGGGCGACCCGGTCACGCTCCCCACGGTCCTGGGCGATCTGGCCGCCCGGGGTGTCCGGCGGCTGATGGTCGAGGGCGGGGGCGGGATGCACACCCGCTTCCTGGCCGAGGGCCTGGCCGACGAGCTCCAGCTCGTCGTGGCCCCCTTCCTCATCGGCGACCCCTCGGCCCCCCGCTTCGTGGGCTCGGGCGTCTTCCCCCAATCGCCGTCCCACCCCATGCGCCTGGCCGAGCTCACCCGCATCGGCGACCTGGCCCTCCTGCGCTACGTGGCCGTCGGCACCCGTGGCTGAGGCCCGGCGTCCGCGAGCGCGCCCGGATGACGCACGGTGGTCGGCGTGTGAGCGGGCCGGGCTCGTTCGCACCGGTGGGTGGCGGCGCGATCGTTCGGGAGGCGCTCGTGGATGACGCGCGGTGGCTGGGGCTGGCGTGTGATCTGGCGCTGGAGTGCCCGCCGTCGCGGACGGCGTTCTCGGTGGGGGCGGTGATCGTGGACGCGGACGGCCGGGAGCTGGCGCGGGGGTTCTCACGGCGCGACGATCCGCTCGACCATGCCGAGGAGGCGGCGCTCGCCGGGCTGGCGGATCGGGACGGGCTGGCGGGGGCGACTCTCTACAGCTCGCTGGAACCGTGCGGGGAGCGCGCGTCGCGGCCCAGAACGTGCTCGGAGCTGATCGTCGCGGCCGGGATCGGGCGGGTGGTGTTCGCCTGGCGCGAGCCCTCGCTGTTCGTCGAGGGACGGGGCGCCGAGCTGCTGCGAAGTCATGGCGTCGAGCTCGTGGAACTGCCCGGGCTCGCCGAGCGGGCCCGGCGGCCCAACGCGCATCTGCTGGGCTGAGGCCCTTGCCAAGCGGCGCGGGTCCGGCGATGCTGGGTGACCAAGCAAGCATTCGGTCAAGATTGCGGGGACTGCGGCATGCGCGAGCACGACCGGCTCTTCATCGGCGGCCAGTGGGCGGACCCGGCCGGGACCGGGACGATCGAGGTCGTGTCACCCCACACCGAGGAGGTCGTCGGGCGGGTGCCGGACGGTACCGAGGCCGACATGGACGCCGCCGTCGACGCCGCGCGCCGGGCGTTCGACGGCGGCCCCTGGCCGAGGATGACCCCCGCCGAGCGCGCCGAGGTGCTCGGCCGGCTGTCGGCGATCTACGCCGAGCGGCAGCAGTCGATGGCCGACCTGGTCACCGAGGAGATGGGCTCGCCCATCCTGTTCTCGATCTTCGGGCAGGCCGCGCTGCCGCAGATGGTGCTCCAGTACTACGTCGACCTGGCCGCGTCGTTCACCTGGGAGGACGAGCGGGCGGGGATGCTCGGCCCGGTCACCGTCACCCGGGAGCCGATCGGGGTCGTCGCCGCGATCTACCCGTGGAACGTCCCGCAGTTCACGCTCATGCTGAAGCTGGCGCCCGCGCTCGTCGCGGGCTGCACGGTCGTGGCCAAACCCTCCCCCGAGGCGCCGCTGGACGCCTACCTGCTGGCCGAGTGGGCGCGCGAGGCGGGCCTGCCGGACGGCGTGCTCAACATCGTCCCCGCCGGACGCGAGGCGGGGGCGTACCTGGTCGCGCACCCGGGCGTCGACAAGGTCGCCTTCACCGGCTCGACCGCCGCCGGACGCAGCATCGGCGCGGTCTGCGGGCAACGGCTGCGGCCCGTGACGCTGGAGCTGGGCGGCAAGTCCGCGGCCATCATCCTGGAGGACGCCGACCTGGCCGCGACCGTCGAGGGCCTGAAGATGGCCGCGCTGATGAACAACGGCGAGGCGTGCGCCGCGCAGACCCGGATCCTGGCGCCGCGCTCGCGCTACGACGAGGTCGCCGGCGCCCTGGCGGCGATGGTGGGCGATCTGGTCGTGGGCGACCCCGCCGACTACGGCACCGAGATCGGGCCGATGGCGGCGCGGCGGCAGCGCGAGCGGGTGGAGGGCTACATCCGGATCGGCCGGGACGAGGGCGCCACGCTCCTCACCGGCGGCCTCGACCGCCCGCACGACCGGGGCTGGTACGTGGCGCCCACCCTGTTCGGCGACGTGTCGAACAAGATGCGGATCGCCCGCGAGGAGATCTTCGGCCCGGTGCTGGCGCTGATCCCCTACGACGGCGAGGACGACGCCGTCCGCATCGCCAACGACAGCGACTACGGCCTCGGCGGCTCGGTGTGGACGGCCGACGTCGCGCACGGCGTCGAGGTGGCCCGGCGCATCAGGACCGGCAGCTGCGGCGTCAACCTGTACGTGCTCGACCCGAACACCCCGTTCGGCGGGTACAAGGACAGTGGCCTGGGCCGCGAGCTGGGGCCCGAGGGCCTGACCGCCTACCTGGAGCACAAGGCGATCCCCCGTCCCGCGTGACCCGTCAGCCCGGCCCGAACAGCTCAGATCAGGGCGGCGACCGTCCACCCGTGGCGGGTCCGGCAGGCTTGGACGACTTCGGGGTCGGGCACGCCGGTCACCAGCAGGCGTACCCGGGGCCCGTCGAGGGCGGGGTGGTCGTAGGCGAGCGCGCGCAGCGCGTCCGGCGTCACGACCGCCATGGTCGCGCCGTGCGCGCGGACGCTCTCCAGCAGGGCGGGCACGCCGGAGTCGGCGACGCCGACGAAGGTCGCGCCCTGGGTGAGGCACAGGTCCATCAGCCCGATCGCGGTGAGCGGCGAGCAGTCGCCGGGCGCGCAGGCCAGCACGTCGCCCTCGCCGATGCCCGCCAGCCCGCCGAGCCGGTACAGGTCGGCCAGCCGGTCGGCATGGGTGATCTCGGCGGGCGGTTCCCACAGCCGCAGGGCCAGGTCGTTGAGCGGGTCGACCGTGTGGCCTGGCTCGGGCGGACGGGCGGGGCCGCCCTCCACCAGCCGGGCGAACGGGGTCGCGCCCGGCAGGTCGCCGAACGCGAAGACCTGCCGGACGTACGAGCGCTCCACCGCCGCCAGCGACGCGGCCGCCTGCGCGCCGCCGGTCAGCAGGAAGCGGGCGCCGCTCTCGCTCATCATGCGTGACAGCTCGTCCACCGGGGCGCCCCTGGGCAGCGGTGCGGGGACGGCGCCGACCGCCGTCACGGCGTGCAGGGCCAGCGCCAGGTCGCACACGCCGGACAGGTGGATGGCGCCGACGTCCCCCGGCAGCACGCCGTGCCTGCCCAGGCCCGCGGCGGCGGCCGGCACCACGGCGGCGAAGGTGGAGAAGGCGAGCTCGCGCCCGCCGTCCACCAGCGCGGCGCGCTCGCCGCGCCGGACGGCGCCCTCCTGGACCGAGGCGACGACGGCCCGGGTCACCGTGGTGTCGGAAACGGCCGAGTGGCCGAGGTCTCCGTCGAACATGCGCCGACGGTACGCCGCGCGGACCCGGCGCCACATCCGCAGAAGTGTGTAGCCGGATGTGTAGCTCAAGACCCCAGCCCGGCCCGCTCCAGCAGGGCGCGGCGCAGCACCCGCCCGCTGGGCGAGCGGGGGATCATGTCGACGACGTGGACGGCCAGCACACCGGCGAACGGGCGCGCGTGGCCGTTGATGTAGTCCAGCAGCTCGGCGGCGTCGGCCGGCTCGGCCAGCACGGCGAACGCGTGCGGCGCCAGGCCCAGCTCGGCGTCGGGGACGGGCACCAGCACCGCCTCGCTGACCGCCGGGTGCGCCGACAGGACGGCGTCGGGCTCGGCGGGCGGCTCCGGGGCGGCCGAGTCGAGACGGCCGAGGATGTAGACGCGCCCGTGCTCGTCGGCGAAGGCGGAGTCGCCGGTGGGCAGCCACCGGATGTGGCCGGGCGCGGCGTCGGCGCCGGCCGGGAGCCGCACGCACAGCTCGCCGCCCTGGTAGGCGGGCTGGTCGGTGCCGCGCGCGATGTCGATCACGCGCCAGGACAGGCCCGACAGGCCGCGGCCGACCGAGTCGAGCGTGCCCTCCTCGGCGGCGCGCAGGTTCACATGGGTGAGGCCCGCGGCCTCGGCCAGGCCGTACGCCTGCCGGACGGGGCAGCCGATCCGGGCGGCGCAGGCGCGGGCCGCCTCGGCCCGGAGCGGACCGCCGGTGGAGACGATCGTGCGCAGCGACCGCAGCCGGTAGCGCGGGACGGCCCGGTCGTAGGCCAGCGTCTCCACCAGGCGGGGGGCGAGCAGCGCGGCGGTCACCCGGTGGTCCTGGAGGGCGCGCAGCAGGTCGTGGCGTCCGGCCGAGGCGCAGGTGACGACCGTGGCGCCCAGCCGCAGCGCCGCGTTGAGCAGCCCGTTCATCCCGAGCACATCGGCGGACGACACGGCGGTCAGCGCGGTGTCGGACGGCCCGAGCAGCCCCGCCTCGGCGGCGCGTATCAGGGCCGAGGCGACCTCGGCGTGGGAGAGCGGGACGAGCCTGGCCGGGCCGGACGACCCCCGCGTGCACGCCAGCAGCGCCGTGGCCGACTGCGGGTCGAGCCCGATATCGGGGGCGGCTCCCCCGGCCAGCAGGGACGAGAACGGTTCGACGTCGGGCTCGTCGCCGAAGCACACGACCCGGTCGACGCCCGCGCCCTTGGCCGCCTCCTGCGCCACGTCCAGGACCACGGGCCACGTGATGAGCATCCGGGCCCCGGCCTCGGCCAGCAGGCGGGTGAGCTCGGTGCCGGGGAGCGTGGCGCGCAGCGGCAGCGCGACGGCGCCCGCCGCCATGACGGCGTGCAGGGCGATGACGTACTCGGGGCTGTCGGGGATGTGCAGCGCGACGACCGTTCCGGGGCCGACGCCCTCGCGGGCCAGCCCGGCCGCGGCCGATCCGACGGCCTCGCCGAGTTCGGCGTAGGTGTAGCCCCGTCCGGTGGTGGCGTCGACCACCGCCGGGCGCCCGTTCCGTTCGGGATCGGCGCCGACGGTCCCGAAGACCGCCTGGGTCACCGTCATCGGCGGAGCCGTGCCGACCGGTCCGGGTCCTATGGGGATCATGCCTGAACGTTAGGACGCCGTCGCCGCCCGCACATGCGCCGTAGTGTGCAGCCGGATGCGTATTCGACCCCGCGTGAATAATCGCGGGTGCGTACACATGTGGACGGCCGGCGGCTACGGCGGGCTCGGGTCGTCCTCCGGAAGGTTCTCCACGGCCCAGGCGGCGACCTGCGCCCGGGAGCCGAAGCCCAGCTTGGTGAGGATGTTGGTGACGTGCCGCGCGACCGTGGCCGGGCTGATCACCAGCTCCTCGGCGATGCCCCGGTTGCTCAGCCCGCGCGCGACCAGCCGGGCGATCTCCACCTCGCGCGCGGTCAGCGTGCTCGGCGGCGTCACGGGCGCGGCCGGGCCCGAGGGCTCGCGCGGCGCGGGGACGTCGGACGCGGCGGGCGGGTCGAGCGCGAACGTCACGGCGTCGTCGAGCGAGGTCGCCCGGCCCTCCCCCCACAGCTGCGCCACGGCCGGGTCGCCCAGGCGCCTGCGGATCGGCTTGAGGGTGCGCTCCATCCGGGCGCCGGTGCCCGAGTGGCGGCCGGTGGCGTCCCTGACCGCCGAGGCGGCCGCGGCCAGCACGACGGCGCGGCGCGGGTCGTCCTCACGGCACACCAGCTCGGCGAAGGTCTCCAGGGCGCGCGCCACGTCGATCCGGACGCCGGTGGAGCGGCTGAGCCGCAGCGACGCGGTGAGCGACGCCCTGGCCTCGCGCAGGTCGTCGCGCTCCAGCGCGACCCGGCCGAGCCCCGCAAGCGCCCTGGCCAGGTCGGGACGGGCGCCGATCTCCTCCAGCACCGGCAGCGCCTCGGAGTAGTGGGCCCGCGCGGCCGCGGCGTCGCCGCGCAGCTCGCCCAGCCGCCCGAGCCCGATGAGCGCGTGGGCGGCGCCCCACAGCTGGCCGATCTCGCGCATCGTCGCCAGCCCCGCCTCCAGGGTCTCCTTGGCCTCGCGCAGGCGCCCCTCGCGCATCCGCAGGTAGCCCCGGGCGATACGCGAGTAGGCCCGATTCCACTCCTGGCCGGGCTCGCGGGCCAGCGCGTCGACCTCGTCCAGGCAGGCGTCGGCCTCCTCGGCGCGTCCCGCCCGGGTGTGCGACTCGGCCAGCGACACCAGCGCGCAGGCGGCCATGAAGTCGTCGCCCGCCTTGCGGCAGGCGTCCAGCGCGGCCTCGGCGAACTCGCCCGCGAGCGCGAACTCGCGGCCGCCGACGGCGAGCTGGGCGCGGCCCGCCAGCGCGGCGCCCCTGACCAGGTCGGGCAGGTGCCCGGCGCGGGCCAGGAACCGGTCGGTCCACTCCGACCACTCGGCGACCCGGCCGCGCACGATCCAGTACGTGCGCAGCGCGGTGCAGACCCGAAGCCCCTCCTCGGCGTCGCCCCGGTCGAGCGACCAGGACAGCACGGCGCGCACGTTGCCGAGCTCGGCGTCGTAGCGGCGGAACAGGGCCACCCGCTCGGCCCACGTGCCGGGCCGCTCAGCGATCGCGATCTCGCCGTCGCGCTCGGCGGCCTCCAGCACCGCCTCGCGCAGCCGGCTCCTGACCGGGTCGGACTC
Source organism: Spirillospora sp. CA-294931 (assembly GCF_050946795.1). GTDB lineage: Bacteria > Actinomycetota > Actinomycetes > Streptosporangiales > Streptosporangiaceae > Spirillospora. The sequence continues at coordinate 3,479,561 of NZ_CP192006.1, read as the reverse complement.
GCCCGCCACCGACAGCCGCTCGGCCGCGTACTGCCGGATGCTCTCCAGCATCCGGAACCGGGTCTCGCCCGCGACCTCGCCGCCGACGACGACCAGCGACTTGTCGACCAGCGCGGTCAACAGATCGAGGATCTCGCCGGGCGGCAGGTCGCGGTCGGCGCAGACGCGCTCGGCCTGGCCCATCGTCCAGCCGGAGAACACCGACAGGCGCCGCAGCAGCCGGCGCTCGTCGTCCGACAGCAGCTCGTGGCTCCAGTCGATCGCGGCGCGCAGCGTGCGCTGGCGCAGCGGCGCCGTCCGGTCGCCCGCGCTGAGCAGCCGGAACCGGTCGGCGAGCCGGTCGGCGATCTGCTCGACCGACAGCACCCTGACCCGGGCGGCGGCCAGCTCCAAGGCCAGCGGGACGCCGTCCAGCGCCCGCGTGACCTCCTCGACCGCGCCGGTCACCGTGAAGTCGGGCCGGACGGACCGCGCCCGCGCCACGAACAGGCGCGCCGCGTCGGCCGGGTCGAGCGGCGGGACGCGCCAGACGCACTCGCCCGCCATCCGCAGCGGTTCGCGGCTGGTCGCCAGCACCCGCAGCAGGGGGCAGCGGGCCAGCAGCAGCTCGGTGAGCGCGGCGCACTCGGCGACCAGGTGCTCGCAGTTGTCGAGCACCAGCAGCGTCGCGCGCGAGCGCAGGGCGTCGGCGATGATGTCGGCCAGGGGACGGCCGTCCTCCTCGGCGATGCCGAGCACGGCGGCCACGCGCCTGGCCACCGGCTCGGGAGGACCGTCGGACGGGACGTCGGCCAGCTCGATCAGCCACACACCGTCGGCGTAGTCGGGAAGCAGCTCGTGCGAGCTGTGCACGGCCAGCCGGGTCTTGCCGATGCCGCCGGCCCCGCACAGGGTGACGGCGCGCATGTTCGAAAGCAGACGGCGCAGGTCGGCCACGTCGCGCTCGCGGCCGACGAAGGCGTTGGGCTCGACGGGCAGGTTGGTCTTCGCAGCAGAGTTCACCGATGTCATGCGCCCACTAGGTTCGATTGTCAGGCCCGTGCATCCCGTGTCGTCCCTGTGAGTGTGCCATCGCGGTATGTGGACCGTCATGGTTTCCGCCGGGTGAAGTATCTCCCGGGCCTTTGCCGCGTCCCGGGCGCCGATTCCACGTTGCGGCCCGGGTGGCCGTACCGTAGTTCGCCGTGTCCCCCACCACCGGCAACGCGATCGACCCTACCGGCGCAGGCTCGGCCAGCTTCGACGACGTGCTGGTCGGCGAGGCGGTGCTGGGCGTCTACCGGCAGATGTTCGCCGCGCTGGCCCGCGACAGCGGCGCGGTGGTCGACGACCCCGAGCTGGTCGACGTCGCCGAGACGCTGCTGGCGGCGTTCGCCGACGCGGGCGAGGAGGGGCTGAGCCGCGAGCAGATGCGCTATGTCTGCCGGGGCTACCCCGCCGAGGTCTTCGAGAACCGGCTGCGGGTGCTGAAGGGCCTGGGCGCGGTCCGCGAGGTGTTCCCCAAGCCCAACCAGCTGCGGTACCGGGCCTCGTTCACCAGCGTGGTCGGGCTGATGTTCGTCCGGCGGATGATGCTGGACGGCGGGCAGAGCGAGATGCACCGGCTGCTGGCGCTGGAGCAGCTGAACGTGGCCGACCCCCGGATGACGCCGGGCCAGGCCCGCGACGGCGCCGACGGCCTGGCCCGGGCGTTCCGGCTGTGGAGCGTGGAGCTGCTCACGCTGACCAACGGGACGATCGAGGAGCTGCGCGAGCAGGCGCCCAAGCTGTGGGGCACCGAAGAACTGCTGCTGCGCGCCGAGCGGCTGCACGGGGCGATCCTGCGGCGCTGGCCCGAGCTCGACCGCACCTGCACCGACCTGCGCGCGGCCATCTACGCCTACGGCGACGCGTCGCGGCGGGCGGCGGCGCGCCTGTCGGACTCGGCGGGCACGACCCGCAACCTGACGCTGCTGCCGCCGGAGACCTGGCGCACCTTCGCCCGGACGGCCTCGCGCGACGAGCTGGCGGCCGTGCTCGACGGTTTCGTCTTCGACGCGGCGGCGCCCTGGCACGAGCCGTCGGCGGTGGTGACCGCCGTCGAGGACGGCCCGCGCGCGACGCCGCCCCGTCCCGCGCCGCCGCGCCCTTCGGTGCCCGACCCGGGCCTGTCGGACGACACCGGGACCGACGCCACGGCCGTCGAGCGGCTGCGCGAGGTCGCCGAGCACGTGCTGCGCGGCCGCGACCGGGTCGCGGTCGAGGAGGTCATCGACCACGACTGGGTGACGGCCAGGCGGCTGCTGGCCGACCTGTCGTCGGTGCATCTGCATCCCGAGCTGCCCTATCGGCTGGTCTGGTCGGACGGCCTGGCCGCCCGGCCCGGCGGCTCCCCGACCTGGGTCTCCCCCGGCGTGTTCGAGAGGACCGGCGCGTGAGCGGCGACGTCGAGCCGGGCGTGCTGGCCAGGGCGCGGGCGCGGGTGCTGGGCACGCCGTCGATCCCGGTGTCGGCGCCGGTCCCGGCCGGGATGGCGGCCGCGTCCGACGACGAGCGGGTCTGGCTCCTGCCCGTCTGGCCGGACGGCGCCACGCCGGCGGTGCTGGAGGAGTACGAGACCGCGCCGATGCCGCTGGACCGTCCCGGGCAGGCGCGCCGGGTGCTGGCGGCGGCGCTGCGCTGCTGCTGGACCCGGCTGGACGACGCGCCGTGGCCGGGCGAGCGGGCCTCGGTCGGCGACGTCCTCTCGGTTTACGGGGGCATGTCGCGCGGCGATCCCGAGCTGGCCCGGCGCTGGGCGACCGGCGAGCTGCGGCGGCTGGCCGACACGGGCTGGCTGCTGCTCGACGAGGAGGCGGGGACGGTGCGTCCCGGTCCCAGGGTCGCGCTGTGGGCCGAGGAGTCGCTGGCGTCGCTGCGCGACCTCCTGCGCCGCCTCCCCGAACCGGGGGCCGGCGATGAATGAGATCTTCGAGCCGCTGCTGCGCTCGTACGACGAGAAGCGCCGCGCCGAGCTGGTGGCCGCGTTCATGGCGGTCGAGCACGCCGCCGAGCCCGTCCCGGAGGTGCGGTTCCCCGCCCTGCGCGAGCCCGCGCTGCGGCGCACGCTGGAGGGGATGCTGGGCCTGGGCGGGCGCACGCTGGTGCGGTCGGGCGCCAAGGAGTGGACCTCGGGCTACCGCGACGACGTCGCCGCCGAACTGGGCGCCGACCCGTCCTGCGTGCTGCCCGCGGGCGACCGCGCCGTCCTGGTGCTGGTGCTGATCCACTCGGTGGCGATCCCGCGCGCCGCCGGGCTGCTGGCCGACGACACCTGGCAGTCGCCGCACCCGACGCCGCTGGAGGAGCTGCGCCGCCGGTCGCAGCTGCCGATCGGCGAGCTGGAGTCCGCGCTGCGGCGGCTGCGCACGGCCGGGCTGGTGGCGCAGGTCAAGGCCGCCGCCGAGGAGGCGGGCGGGTTCGTCCCTGGCCCGCAGTTCCACCGGCTGACCGGCGGGGCGCGCCGCCGCCTCCAGGAGCAGCTGATCCTGGCCGCCGGTCCCGACTCACCGCTCGCGGCGGCGATCCGCGCGCGCCGCCGCAGCCGTTCGCACGACACTGGGGAGACCACATGACGGCCGTTCTCGAACCTCTGGTGCCGGGTCCCGCGCCCCGTATGGGCGGCGACTCCGAGAACGTCGTCGGCGACCGGACGCTCGTGGCCGTCCAGGCGGTCAACATCTCGCGGCTGTCGACCCATCCGGTGCCGACCGTCCCCGGGACGCTGATCGTGGTGGCCGGGCAGGGTCCCAAGGACTCCAACGGCGCCGGGAAGTCGTCGTTCATCGCCGCGATCACCGCGCTGCTGGGCGACGAGCAGTGGCGCTTCGCCTCGGGCGCGCGGGCGGTGGCCGAGCTGCTGTTCAACGCCGAACTGGCCGCGCAGGGCGAGAACCAGTGGTCCAGCGCCGACCACGGCTACATCATCGGGGTCTTCGACCATCAGGACGGCACCGGCGAGGACGCGGTGACGGTCTGGCTGCGGGTGAACGTCGACGCGCCGCACCTGGAGATCCGCTGGCGCTCGGGGGTGTACCTGGCCTCGGCGCCCTCGGAGGCCGAGCGGGTGGAGGCGTCCGACCGGCTGTGGCACACGCTGCCGCGCAGCGCGGGCCGCCGCGACCTGGTCGCCAAGGACCTGGGACGCGTCCTGTACGGCGGTCAGGTGCGCTGCGTGTCGTTCCTGTCCACCTCGGTGCGATCGAAGGTCGCCACCAACCTGCTGTCGCAGCCGCTGAACGAGATCAGCCCGGAGCGGATCTTCAGCGCGATCGCCGCGCTCACCGGACTGGACCGCGAGCTGGAGGCCGAGCGCAAGTCGCGCGCCGAGGAGCACCGCGAGCGCGCCAAGGCCGCCGAGGCCCGCGAGCGGCTGGCCGAGTGGGAGACCGAGGCCGCCTCGCTGCTGAAGGCGTTCGACCGGCGCGACCGGGCCCGCGACGAGGTGGCGGCGGCGCTGCGCCACTGGCGGACGCGCCAGGCCAGGCTGCTGGTCGACGCCGCCGAGGCCGACGCCGCGCACGCCGCCGAGCAGGAGCGGCTGCACGCCGAGAACGAGGGCCTGGCCGCCGCCGTCGCCGCGGCCGTCAAGGAGGTCGAGCAGCTCACCGGCGGCGCCCTGGACGAGAAGCTGGCCGAGGCGGGCGCCGCGCTGGCCGACCTGAAGGGGCAGGCCGACAAGCTGGGCGCCGACAAGGCCGTGGCCCGCAACCGGATGGAGGAGCTGCGGCGCCGCGTCTCGGCACTGGAGGACCGGCGGCGCGAGGCCGACGGGCGCGACCGCGAGACCGCGCGGCGCGAGCTGGCCGAGACCGAGGCCCGGCGCGACGAGGCGCAGCAGGAGCTCGGGATGGCCAAGGGTGCGGTCGCGCGGGCCGAGCGCGACCTGGCCGCCGCCGAGGCCGGGGCGAGCAGCGCGCCCGCCCAGATCCACGCGCTGACCTCCGCCGGGGTCGCGGCGGTCGGGCTGCTGGACGCGGTCGAGCTGGCCGAGGACGTGCGCGACCGCTGGGAGGCGGCGCTGTGGCCCTTCCGCGAGGCCGTCGTGGTCGGGCCCGGCGATCTGGACGCCGCGTCCGGCGCGCTGCGCGAGCTTCCCGGGTCGATGATCGTCCCGGCGGACGGCGCGCTGGCCCCGGACGGCGACCCGCTCGACGGTCACCCCGAGGGCGTGCGGTGCGGGCTCCCGCTCGCGACGTTCTTCGCCGCCGTCGAGTCGGGCGAGCTCGGGGGCGTGATCGTCGTGGGCGGCTTCCCCGAGCCGGTGACGGGACGGGTCGCGCGCGTCCAGGCCGCGCGGGCCGCGCTGGAGACGGCCCGCGAGGCGGTGACCGGGGCCGAGCGGCGCACGGCCGACGCCGCGGCGGACGTCGCGCTGGCCGGGCGGCGGCTCGCCGGGGCCGAGGCGGCGGCCGAGCTCGACCGCGTCCGGGAGCGGACGGCCGAGCTGCGCGAGCGGCTGGAGGAGCTGGCGGGCAGCGAGGCCAAGCTGGGCCCGCGGCTGGGTTCGGCCGAGCAGACGCTGCGCCGGTTGCAGGCCAAGGCCGACACCCGCGCGCTGGAGGTCGACCGGCTGCGCGGGCGCCGCGAGGCGCACGAGCGCGAGCGCGACCAGGTCAGGGCCAGGGCGGCCGAGCTGGCCGACCGCCGTGCCGGGCTGGCCCTGACCGAACTGGAGAAGGAGTGGGGCGGCTCCCGCGAGGGCGCGGCCGAGTGGCTGGCGGCGCTCGACCAGGACGAGCGCACCTGGACGCCCGACGAGTGGTGGCACACCGCCGAGAAGCATCTGACCGAGGCGCTGCGCCGAGTCTTCCCCGAAGGCGAGGCGGGCGGTTCGGAGGACATGCCCGAGGAGATGCGGTTCCTGCTGCGCGAGCGGTCCGAGGGCGAGGGCCGCCGCACCGACCGCGAGCGCGCCACGTTCCCGCGCCTGGTCAAGGCGCTGGAGACGTTCCTGCGCCAGCAGGAGGACTACGAGCGCCACCAGCGGCGCCAGATCGAGGTGCAGCTCTCGGGCCGCCGCGCCGACCTGGAGAAGGCGCAGAAGGGCGCCGAGGAGTCGGCCGGTGCCGCCGAGGCGCACCGCACGGCGCTGACGGCCGCGATCCGGGCCCGGCTCCAGCGCGTCGCCGAGGAGTTCGAGAAGCTCGACGTCGCCTACGGCGGCTATGGCGCGACGCTGGAGTTCCCCACGCCCGAGCAGCCGGGCGACCCCGAGCAGGAGTGGCGCTGGCGCGTCACCCCCAAGTGGCGGCGCTCGGACGGGCAGCGGTACGTCCCCTACAACCGCCGCGCCAACACCGCGCTGATGGACGAGAAGGCGGTCAAGCTGGTCTGCGCGGCCGCGCTGGCCAGCTCGGGCGGCGGGCGGCTGTGCCTGGTCCTGGACGAGCTGGGCCGCAACCTCGGCAAGGAGCACCGCAAGGAGGCCGTCGCGCTGTTCCGCAAGATCGGCGAGACGCACGGGATCACGGTGATCGGCGCGCTCCAGGACGACATGGAGCCCTACGCGATCGACGCCTGCGGGCAGTACGTCAAGTTGCGCCGCACGTCGGACACCATGCCCTACAACGAGCCCCCGGTCGTGGTCGGCTACGACGAGCACGAGCCCCGCGTCCGGATGCTCGCCGAGCAGATCACCGCGTCCCGCCCGCCGGAGGACTGACCCCAACCTTCCGGGTCCGCGGCGCGTCAGATGATCGACTACTTCCACCGGGATGCATGGGCTGAGGATGCGCGCGAAGAAACTGCTCAAGGAGATCGAACCGCTGCCCTTCGGGGAGCGGTGCCGCCGCCTGGCCGACCTGCGCGACTCGCCCGATCTCGACCGCCTGCTGGACGAGCTGGGCGGCGGCGCGCACTACGAGCGTTCGATCGCGCTGTTCATCGCGGCCGCCGCACGGCACCGCGAGCACCTGGCGCGGGCGATGCGCGACCCCGACGCGGAGCTGGCGGCGCAGGCGATGGGACAGGCGGCCAAGTTCGGCGTCGCGCCCGAGGTCTTCGAGGCCGTGCTGGCCGACGCGCCCTCGGCCGTCCGGGCGGCGGCGTACGAGGGCGTCCACCGGTGGCGCCGGGCCGACGTGGCCGAGCGGCTGATCGGCCCGGCCGAGGAGACGGTGACGCTGCTCCCGGTCTGCGGCGAGCGGGTCGCTCGGGAGCGGCTCGCGCGCATGGCCCGGCTGGTCCGCAACTGGAAGTCCTTCGGCCACGCCCATCCGGGCGTCATGCTCGACCATGCCGAGAGCGTCCTGGCCGAGCTGCCCGACGCACAGAAGCAGATGTGGCTGGGACGGCACGGACCGGGCATCGCGGCCGCCGCCCGGCACGAGCCGTCGCGCGTGGTCGGCCTGCTGGAGCGCCACTGGACGATCACGGGCCTCCCGTTCGACCTGCACCCCCTGGTCGGCACGCTGCTCGACGCCGAGCCCGGCCGGATGCTCGCCCTCCTGCTCACGCCCGGCCACGAGCGGACGCTGCGCTCACTGCTGGGGGCCCGCGGCGTCCGCGACCGCGTCACCGCGCTCGGCGACGATGACCTCACCCGGGTCGCCCGCGCCACCGGGAACGACTCCGGCATGCTCCGGCTGCTGCTCAGCGCGTTCCCGCCCGGACGCCGCGAACGGGTCTTCGAGCTCGCGATGACCGGGGTCGACCGCACCGTGCTGGAGTTCGACGACGCGCTCCTCGACGTCCTGCCCCGAGCGGCCCGGCACCGCGAGGCGCGCCGGATGCTCGGGCTGCGCCGGGTGGCCGAGTCGCCCCGCCGGTCCCTGGAAGTCCTGGCCTTCCTCCCCTATGACGAGGCCGCGCCCGTCCTCGCGGAGGTCACCGGGCGGCAGGACGCCGACGACCGCGCCCTGGGCTACCGCCTGCTGATCGACTGCGCCGGGCGCGAGCGCGACCCCCGGGTGATCACCCGGCTGCTGGACTCGCTCGGACGTCTCCGCAACGAGCAGGACCCGGTCAGGATGCCCGCGATCGCCGCGCTGGCCCGCGTCCCGGACGGGTCGCTGCGCCCCGAGCACGGGCCCCGTCTCGAACGGATCGCCGACGACGCGATCAAGGCCCGCGACTGCTCGTGGAGCACCCGGCAGGAGCTGTCCGCGCTGGCGACGTCCGTCTGCCGGGAGGGCGCCGTGCTCGGCGACCCCGGGATGCTGGTGATGGGCCTGGAGATCATCCAGAAGCTCGCGGGGACCTGGGGCTCGCTCACCACGGGCCGCCTGGCCACGGTGCTGAGACGCGGCCAGGAGCACGAACTGGTGGCCCGGCTCGCGCCGTACCTCGCCAAGGCGCGGCGGCGCAACGACTACCGGCTGACGTTCCTGCTGGCCCGGGGGCTGGGCCGCCGGGCGCACGACGTGGAGGAGATCCAGAAGGGGCTGGAGGAGGCCGCCCTGTCCGCCCGCGACGACGGCGTGATCACCACGGCGACCGGATACTGGCTCGCCCCGCCGCGCACCCGCGCGGAGCGCGTGGGACGCCTGGTCGCCAAGGACCCCTCGGTCGCCACGCGGCACCAGGTCTTCGCGGTGATCGCCCGCGAGCGCACCGACCTGCTGCACCTGGTCCTGGACGGCCAACCGCCCGCGGGCCGGTTCTGGAAGCGCGACGTGGTCTACGTGCCCAGCCCCGAGCGCGTCTGGATGCGCCGCTGGACGGCCCGGCAGCGCGGCGACTACATCGCCCTGCTCCAGCTGCTGGCCGAGGACGCCGGGCAGACGCTCGCCGTCCGGGCCGACGCCGTGCGGGCCATCGGCCAGGTGCCGGGCGCCGGGTTCGAGGAGCTGCGCCCGTTCCTGCGCTCGCGCCGCTCCGGCGAGGACGCCGTCCTGCTGCGCCGGACGGCCCTGACCGCCGCGCCGTGGATCGCCACCCCGCAGGACGTCCTGCCCCTCCTCCTGGACGAGGCGGCCTCCGACGACGCGCACGTCGCGATGTACGCCGCCAGCCGCGCGGTCCGGTTCGTCCGCCCCTCGGCACTGGCCGAAGCCCTGGCCCCGGTGCTCACCGACGGCAAGATCACCGCCCGCAAAGAAGCCCTGCGCATCCTGCTGCGCGAACACGTCCCCAACGCGATGAACATCATCGCCGCCGCCTGGGACGAACCCAGCCAGCACCGCGACGTCCGCGCCGCCATCGCCTCAGCCCTACGCCCCCACCTCCACGACCCGACCGCCGAACGCATCCTGACCGAGGCCGCCCGCGCGGAACCCGGCATCGCGCGGCAGCTCCTCGGCTCCCGGCCCCTGGAGTTCGACGATCCGGCCCGCTACGCCGCGCTCGTGCTGCGCGTGGCCGGGTCCGACGACGTCCAGACCCGCGACGCGGCCCTGTGGGAGCTTCCGGTGTGGGCCTCGTGGTCGCCCGCGATCGCGCCGTTCCTCGCGGGCCTGGTCACCAATCTCGACGAGACCGCGAGCTGGGAGACCGCGCTGACCGCGCTGATCGGGTGCGCGGTCCACGGCGTCGGCACCGGCGTGCTGGCGGACGCCGCGTCCCGGCTCGCCGCGTCCCCGCCCCGCGAGGACGCCGAGCCCGAACGCGACCTGCCCGCGCTCCAGCGGCTCGAACGCCTCGCCGACGCCCTCGCCCAGGCCGCCCTGAACGCGACGGGCGACCGGGCGCGTCCCGCCCTGCGGGCGCTGTCCGGCCGCCTGCCCGAGCCCCTGGACGCCTGGCTGACCGCCGCCACGCTGCGGTGGGACGACGACGCCGCGGCCGCCCTGGACGCGCTGGCCGACCGTCCCCTCGGCGGCGTCCTGGCCACCGAGCGCGTCGCCGACGCCCTCAACTCCGACTACCTCGACGACTGGTCACTGCCCGACCCCGAGGACGTCCACCCGCACGCGACCCGCCTGGCCGCGCGCGGCGACCTGGCGGGCGGCCTGTTCGCCTGCGTCCTGACCGAACTCCACGGCGAGCGCGCGGGCTGGGACCGGGAGTGGCGCGAACTGCTCCGCGCGCTGCGCGCCCACCCGAACCCGGACGTCGCCTACCGCGCCCGAACCGTCCTCACCGCCTTGGAGTAGGCGGGCGCGCGGCAACCTTCCGCCCTCGCCGCGCGTCAGATGAGGGATGCGCGCGACGAACCTGCTGGACGAGATCGAGCCGCTGCCCTTCGGCGAGCGGTGCCGCCGGCTCGCGGACCTGCGTGACTCGCCCCATCTCGACGGGCTGCTGGACGATCTGGGCCGCGGCGGGTACTACGAGCGCTCGACCGCCCTGTTCCTGGCGGCCACGGCGCGGCACCGCGAGCATGTGGTCCGGGCGATGCGCGACCCGGACGCGGAGCTCGCGGCCCGGGCGATGGGGCTCGCGGCCAGGTTCGGCGTCGAGGCCGTGGTCTTCGCGGCCGTGGTGGCCGAGGCGCCCTCGGCCGTCCGGTCGGCGGCGTATGCGGGTCTGCGCCGGTGGCGCCGGACCGACGTGGCCGAACGGCTGGTCGGCCCGGTGGCCGAGCGTTGGGGGCCGGGCGAGGCCGCGGCCCTGCTCCCGGTCTGCCGCGAGCGGGTCGTGCGGGAGTGGCTCCCGCGTGTGGCGCGGCTGGTGCCCAACTGGAAGTCCCTCGGGCGCGCCCACCCGGACGTCGTCCTCGACCATGCCGAGAGCTTCCTGGCCGAGCTGCCCGAACGCGAGGTGGCGATCTGGCTGAAGCGGATGTGGCCCGGTGTCGCGATCGCGGTCTCGCACGACCCGACGCGCGTGGTCGGCCTTCTGGAACGGTATTGGGCGGTCGCGGGCCTGCTGGCGGAACCGGAGGGTTCGATCCATCGCTGGGCACGGCGTTGGATGGACGCGGCCCTGCCGGCGGGCCTGCACACCAGCCTCGGCGCGCTGCTCGCCGCCGAGCCCCGCCGGATGCTGGCGCTCCTGCTGGCGAGCGGGCAGGGGCGGTGGCTGCCCGAGCTGATCACCACCCGTCGCTTCCCCACCGCCGCGCTCGGCGACGACGCGGCCGCCCAGGTCGCGCGTGCCGTCGGGAACGACTCCACCACGCTCGAACCGCTGCTCGCCCAGATCCCGCCGGGCCGCAGAGAGCGGGTCTTCGACAGCGCGATGACCGGGATCGACCGCGCCACCCTGGAGATCCCCGGCGAGTTGCTGTCGCTCCTCCCCCGGGCCGTCCAGCACCGCGAGGCCCGCCGGATGCTCGGATTGCGGCGCGTGGCCGACTCGCCCCGGAAGACCCTGGAGGCCTGGGCGTTCCTCCCCTACGACGAGGCCGCTCCCGTTCTGACGGAGGTCACCCGGCGGCAGAACCCCAAAGACCGCGTCCGTGGTTACGGCCTGCTGATCGACTGTGCCGGACGCGAGCGCGACCCCCAGGTGATCACGCGCCTGCTGGAGTCGCTGGGACGGCTCCGCAACGAGCACGACAAGGCCAGGCATCAGGCGATCACCGCGCTGGCGGGCGTCCCGGCCCGGGCGCTGTGTCCCGAGCACGGCCCGTACCTCGAACGGATCGCCGAGGACGCGCTCCAGGCGCGCGACTGCTCGTGGGAGACGCGGGAGAGCCTGTCCCTGCTGGCCACGACCGTCTGCGAACGGGGCGCCGCGCTGGGCGACCCCGTGATGATGACGGTCGGCCTGGAGATCCTGCGGAAGATCGCCGCGAGGGACGGCGAACTGCCCGAGAACACGCTCGACCTGGTGCCATGGCACGGTGATGAGCACCGGCCGGTGGACTGGCTCGCGCCCTGTCTGGCCGGGGCTCGCCACCGGGGCGATCATGTCCTGACCGTCCAGCTAGCCGAGGCGCTGGGGCGCCGGGCGCACGGCGTCGCGGAACTCCAGCGGGAACTGGAAGAGGCCGCGCTGTCTGCCCCGGACGGCGACGTGACCAGGAGGGTGATCGAACTCTGGCTCGCGCCGCCGCGCACCCGCGCCGATCGGGCCGGACGGCTGGTGTCCGAGGACCCCTCGGCCGCGACCCTCGCCCCGGTCTTCGCCGTGATCGCCCGCGAGCGCACCGACCTGCTGCACCTCGTCCTCGGCGGGGGTCGGCTCGCGGGCCGGTTCTGGAATCCCGGCGTGGTCCACGTGCCCGAGCCCGCCCGCGCCTGGATGCGCCGCTGGACGGCGCGGCAGCGCGGCGATTACCTCGCCCTTCTCCATCGGGTGGCCGGGGACGGTGAGCGTCCGATCGCCGACCGCGCCGCGGCCGTTCGGGCCATCGGGGAGGTACCGGGCGTCGGGCTCGACCAGCTGCGCCCGTACCTGCCGCCACGGCAGGCGGATGCGACCGCCGTGCTGGTGCGGCGGTCGGCGCTGACCGCCGCGCCGTGGATCGCCACCCCGCAGGACGTCCTGCCCCTCCTCCTGGACGAGGCGGCCTCCGACGACGCGCACGTCGCGATGTACGCCGCCAGCCGCGCGGTCCGGTTCGTCCGCCCCTCCGCACTGGCCCAAGCCCTGACCCCCGTACTCACCGACGGCAAGATCACCGCCCGCAAAGAAGCCCTGCGCATCCTGCTCCGCGAACACGTCCCCAACGCCATCAACATCATCGCCACCGCCTGGGACAACCCCGACCAGCACCGCGACGTCCGCGCCGCCATCGCCTCAGCCCTACGCCCCCACCTGCACCACCCGACCGCCGAACGCATCCTGACCGAGGCCGCCCGCGCCGAGCCCGGCATCGCCTCCGCCGTGCTGGGCGCCCAGCCCTTCGAGATCGAGGAGCCCGCTCGGTACGCCGCGCTCGTCCTGCGCGTCGCGGGGTCGGAGGACATCGAGACACGCGAGCAGGCTCTGACGGCGCTGCCCGCCTGGGCCCCGTGGTCGCCCGCGATCGCGCCGTTCCTCGCGGGCCTGGTCACCGACCTTGAGGAGACCGCGAGCTGGCGTACCGCGCTGAGCGCGCTGGTCGCGTGCGCACGCCAGGGCATCGGCGTCGAGGCGCTCGTGGACGCGGCGGAGAGGTTGGCCGCGTCTCCGGCGCGCGACAACGCCGGGGCCGAACGCGACCTGCCCTCGTACCAGCGGCTCAAGGCGCTCGCCGAACAGCTGTCCTGGGATCGGGACTCCGCCGCCGTACGGGCGTTCTCCGGCCGTTTGCCCGAGCCCCTGGACGCCTGGCTGACCGCCGCGACGCTGCGGTGGGACGACGGCGCCGCGACCGTCCTGGACGGGCTGGCCGACCGCCCGCTCGGTTACCCGGCCCTCGACTGGGTGGCCGGGACCCAGGGTGCGGGTCGCTGGAGCGAATCGAGCCTGCCCGCGCCCGAGGTGGTTCTGCCGCACGCGACCCGCTTGGCCGCGCGCGGCGACCTGGGCGGGGGCCTGTTCGCGTGCGTCCTGACCGAACTGCACGGCAGGCGCGCGGGCTGGGACCGGGAGTGGCGCGAACTGCTCCGCGCGCTGCGCGCCCACCCGAACCCGGACGTCGCCTACCGCGCCCGAACCGTCCTCACCGCCTCGGAGTAGGGGCAGGGCGGCGCGCCATACTCGTCCCGGCAGGCAGCGGCTGCGTTCTTCCAGGGCGACGCGGCGGCGACGGCACGATCCCGGCCGCCGAGGCGGTCCTGGCCCGATCAGCCCGCTGAGCAGTAGTTTCCTCGCATGCGGGTCTTCCTTACCGGTGCGTCCGGATTTGTCGGGTCCTATGCCGTCCGCGCCCTGCTGGAGGCCGGGCACGTCCCGCGGGCTCTGGTGCGCGATCCCGCGCGGGCCGTCCGGGCCCTGGAGACCATCGGCGTCGCGGCCGGGGACGTCGACCTGGTCGAGGGCGACATGCTGCACCCGGCCGGCGTCGAGCGCGGCCTGGACGGCTGTGACGCCGCCATCCACGCCGCCGCCGCGATCGGCGTCACGCACCAGGCCGGGACCCAGGCCAACCTCACCGGCACCCGCAACGTGGTCGGCGCCGCCGTCGCCCACGGGCTCAGCCCGGTCGTGCACATCTCCACCGTGGCCGTCTTCGTCCCGCCCGGAGCGCCCGTGATCACCGCCGGGACGCCGCTGGCCGCGCCGCGCAACGACTACGGCCGCTCCAAGGTCGCGGCCGAGTGCTACGTGCGCGACCTCCAGGACAGCGGCGCGCCCGTCACGATCGTGTACCCGGGAGGCGTCTGCGGCCCGCACCAGCCGAACCTGGACGCCCTGATGGAAGGGCTGGCCGCCGCGCTCAAATCCGTCTGGCCGCTGCCCGGCGGCGGGGTCACGGTCATCGACGTCCGCGACCTGGCCGAGGCCCTGGCCCGAGTGATCGACGGCCGCCACACCGGGAAACGCTGGCTTATGGGCGGCCACTACCTGACGTGGCCCGAGTACGCCGACCTCTGCGACGACCTGACCGGTGTCAGATGCCGCCGCTTCCGCGTGCCGGACGCCGTCATGCTCGGGCTCGGGTCGGCGCTCGACCTGGCCAAGAGCGTCCGGCCCTTCGACTTCCCGCTGACCCGCGACGCCGCCGAGTTCATGGTCGGGCTCGTCCCGACCGACGACCGTCCCGCCCGCGAGGCCCTCGGCCTCACCCCGCGCCCCGCCGCCGAGACCCTCGCCGACACGCTGCGCTGGCTGGCCGAGACCGGGCACCTGCCGTCCCGCCGGGCCGGTCGGCTGGCCCCCGCAGGACCTTCCCCGACGTTCCTCCAGCGCACGGCGGGCCCGCTGTTCCAGCGGATCTCCGGCTCGCCGCTGTTCTCCAAGGTCGGGCCCAAGCTCGTCCCGCCCCTGGACCGGGCGCTGTTCCGGCTGACCCGGGGACGCGTGATGCTCGGCCAGGCCCTCGTCCCGAGCCTGGTGCTGACGACCACCGGCGCCGTCAGCGGGCTCCCCCGCACCACACCGCTGGCCTGCATGCCCGAACCGGACGGCTCGTGGATCGTCGTCGGCTCCAACTTCGGCCGCGAGAAGCACCCGGCCTGGACGGGCAACCTGCTCAGGAACCCCGGCGCCGAGGTCACCTTCCGGGGACGGACGACGCCGGTCACCGCCCGCCGCCTCACCGACGCCGAACGTGACGCGATCTGGCCACGCCTCCTGGAGGTCTGGCCGGTCTACGCCCGCTACCAGGAAAGAGTCGACCGGCGCCTGCGCGTCTTCCGTCTCAGTCCTTGAGAGAATTGCGGTAACCCTTCCCATTCGGGGCAGATCGGGCGCAAAATACTTACGGAAGTCGCCAGTGGTCGCCGCCGGTAGGCCGGCGTGCGGCGACCCGGAGGACGCCCGTGCCGGCCTTTGGGGGGCTCGGCACGGGCGTCCTCGACTTTCTAGACCGACACCGGCGTCGTCGCCGGCTCCAGAGCGATCTCCAGCACCTCGCGGACGTCGCTGACCGCGAACACCGTCAGCTTCTCCAGCACCTCGGCCGGCACGTCCTCCAGGTCGGGCTCGTTGCGCTTGGGCACGACCGCCGTGGTGATGCCGAGCCGGCTGGCCGCCAGCAGCTTCTGCTTCAGCCCGCCGATCGGCAGGACCTTGCCGGTCAGCGACACCTCACCGGTCATCGCCACGTCCGACCTGACCGGACGTCCCGACAGCAGCGAGGCCAGCGCCGTGGTCATCGTGATGCCCGCGCTCGGGCCGTCCTTCGGGACCGCGCCCGCCGGCACGTGGACGTGCACGCCGCGCTCCTTCAGATCGCCGACCGGAAGCTCCAGCTCCGCCCCGCGCGAGCGCAGGTAGCTGAGCGCGATCCTGGCCGACTCCTTCATCACGTCGCCGAGCTGCCCGGTGAGCGTCACCCCGGTGTCGCCGGTCTCCTTGTCGGCCAGCGACGCCTCGATGTAGAGCACGTCACCCCCGGCCCCGGTGACCGCCAGCCCCGTCGCCACACCCGGGACCCCGGTGCGCCGCTCGGACTTGCTCAGCTCGACCTCCGGCGTGAACCTCGGCCGTCCCAGGTAGTCCTTCAGGTTGTCCACGCCGACCGCGACCGGGAGCTCCGCCTTCTCCAGCGCCACGTTGGCCGCGACCTTGCGCAGCACCCGGGCGATCGACCGGTCCAGCGACCGGACGCCCGCCTCCCGCGTGTACTCCGCCGCCAGGAGCCGCAGCGCGTCGTCCTCGAAGGAGACCTCGCTCGCCTCCAGCCCGGCCTTGTCTAGCTGCCGGGGCAGCAGGTGGTCGCGGGCGATGGTGACCTTCTCGTGCTCGGTGTAGCCGTCGAGCTGCACCAGCTCCATCCGGTCCAGCAGCGGCCCCGGGATCGCCTCGACCACGTTCGCCGTGGCCAGGAACAGCACGTCGCTCAGATCGAGCTCGACCTCCAGGTAGTGGTCGCGGAACGTGTGGTTCTGCTCGGGGTCCAGGACCTCCAGCAGCGCCGCCGTCGGGTCGCCCCGGTAGTCGGCCCCCACCTTGTCGACCTCGTCCAGCAGGACGACCGGGTTCATCGACCCCGCCTCCCTGACGGCCCGCACGATCCGTCCGGGCAGCGCCCCCACGTACGTCCGCCGGTGGCCCCGGATCTCCGCCTCGTCCCGGACGCCGCCGAGCGCGACCCGGACGAACTCGCGTCCCATCGCCCGCGCCACCGACTCGCCCAGCGAGGTCTTGCCGACCCCGGGCGGCCCCGTCAGCGCCAGGACCGCGCCGCTGCGCCGTCCCCCGACGACCCCGAGACCCCGATCCGCGCGCCGCTTGCGCACGGCCAGGTACTCGATGATGCGCTCCTTCACATCGTCGAGACCCGCGTGGTCGGCGTCCAGGATCTCCCGGGCGCCCCCGATGTCATAGGAGTCCTCCGTCCGGGTGTTCCACGGGATGTCCAGAACCGTGTCGAGCCACGTCCGGATCCAGCCGCCCTCGGGCGAGGCGTCCGACGACCGCTCCAGCTTGTCGACCTCCTTGAGCGCGGCCTCGCGCACCTTCTCCGGCAGGTCGGCGGCCTCGATCCGCGCCCGGTAGTCGTCCTCCTCGTCGGCCGGGTCGCCGTTCAGCTCGGCCAGCTCCTTGCGGACGGCCTCCAGCTGCTGCCGCAGCAGGAACTCGCGCTGCGTCTTCTCCATGCCCTCCTGGACGTCCTTGCGGATCGTCTCCGCCACGTCCAGCTCGGCCAGATGGTCGCGGGCCCACCCGATCACCAGGTTCAGCCGCTCCACCACATCGGCGGTCTCCAGGACCTCGATCTTCTGCTCGTCCGACAGGTACGGCGCGTACCCGGCGTTGTCGGCCAGCGTCGACGGATCGTCGATCTGCTGCACCACGTCCACGACCTGCCACGCGCCCCGCTTCTGCAGGATCGCGCTCACCAGCCCCTTGTACTCCTTGGCCAGCTCGTGAGCCCGCCCGCTCGGCGGCGGCGGCTGGATCTCGGTCCCCTCGACCCACAGCGCCGCCCCGGGCCCGGTCGTCCCGGTCCCGATCCGCACCCGCGAAACACCGCGCACCACGGCCCCGGGCTCACCCCCGGGCAACCGCCCCTCCTGCTCGACGACGCCCAGCGTCCCCACGGCGGCGTACTGCCCGTTCAACCGCGGCACCAGCAGCACCCGCGGCTTCCCCGCCGACGCCACCCGAGCCGCCTCGATGGCCGCCCGCACCTCCCCGCTCTCCGACAGATCCAGCGGCACGACCATCCCCGGCAGAACGGCCCCGTCGTCCAGGGGCAACACCGGCAACGTCAGGGTCTCGCTCATGCTCAGCTCCCAGTCTCTAGAGTCGACCCAACAAGTTGAGTCATACACACTCAAGAAAACGGAGCACGCTTTTGTTTCCTCCCCCCGTTCGCTCTCAGCGATCACCCTCCCGGTTAGCCGGTGGCGGGCGGGCGCCCTGGCGGTCGTGGACAGCCGCTAGCGGAATTCCCGGGCTGCCTGGGTTGTGGTCACTGCTTGAGGGTGGTGAGGAGGTCGTTGAGGGCCTTGGTCAGGGCCTCGGCGTTGGAGGGGGTGAACCAGGTGGTGCGGATGCGTTCGTTGTTGCCCTTCGGGGTTTCGTGGTCGGCGGCCAGTTGGTGCAGGGTCCGGGTGTCGTCGTCCAGGGCGCGGCCGACGTTCTGGAAGAGGCTGCGGATGTAGCGGTCCGCTTCTTCGGCTGGGATGCCGTGGTCACCGGCCCAGGACGTGAGCGTGGCGAGGTACGAGTAGTGGGTGGTCAGCGTTCCCGTGAGGGCGGAGTAGACGTCGAAGGCCGTCTCGTCCGCGACCGGGAGTGCTCCGCCAAGGTGCTCGAAAAGGGCGTCTACTACTGAGTGGGACGGGCACGTCACCGTGACGGCGCGGCGTTCGCGGACGGCGGGCAGGGGGATGGCTCTGATCAGCGGGGCGGTGGTGGCCAGGGTGCGGCGCAGGTCGTCGGTGCCGACGCCGGACATCACGTTGACCACGATCTTGTCGGCGTCCACCCGCACCCCGGTGAGCGCCTCGTGCCGGTCCTGGCGGCGGACGGCGATGATCACTATTTCGGAGCGGTCCACCACCTCCTGGTTGTCGGCGCAGACGTGCACTCCCGGATAGCGCGAGGACAGCTCCGCGACCGTGCTGGCTCCCCGGGGAGAGAGGAAGACCTCTGGCGACTCGTCGCGGTACAGGCCGGTCACGATGGCCCGGCCGATCTCGCCCACCCCGATGATGCCTATGCGCTTCAATGCCGCCTCCATACCGCGTGATGATCGTGGTCCGTAGATCTGTATCGGGGCTGATGGAGGACGCGCAATGCGCCAACGGTTGTTTCTTGGGTCGGCTGGGTTGGGGGCTCTGCCGGGCTGGCTCGCGTCGCTGCCCGTGGTGCCCGGGCGAGCGATTCTCGTGCCCACCGCGTCCAAACCGATGGCGTCGGCGCCCTTTGTGGAGGGGGCTGAGCGTTTGCTGGTCAGGCAGGGGATGGTCGTTGAGCGGCTTGATCTGGAGTGCGCTGATCGGGTTGAGGTCGAGCGTGTTCTCCGGTCGTGCGATCTGGTGTTCGTGACCGGGGGTTACGCGATCTTTCTGTTGGAGCATGTGCGGCGTACTGGTTTCGATCGGGTTGTCGCCGAGGCCGTTCGTCGTGGGAGGACGGTCGACGTGGGTGTTTCCGCTGGGGCTGCGTTGGCTGGGCCTGATCTTGGCTTCTTCGCGGACGCCGAGGATCCGGGGCGGGTCGCCTCCACGGCGGGACTGGGGCTGGTTCCGTTCACGGTGCTGCCGCATCGTGGACGCGGGAACGCCGAACGGCATGATCGGCAGGATCCGGCGCGGTTTGTCTCGCTTGAGGATGATCAGGCCGTGGTCGTTGATGGGGCGTCTTGGGAGATTCGGGCGTCGGGGGGCCAGTCACTCGACTGATGCGGGGGGCTTTGGGGCGCTTCTAGCGTTTGTGGTGTGCGGCGGTGGGCGTCGCGTTGAGGAGAAGACCATGAGCGTCCGGCCGAGTGTGCGTGAGATTCCTGGTGAAGGGGATTTGAAGGAGCTTCGTGAGCTGGTCGCGGAGCTGGCGGAGGGTTTCAACCGCAAGGAGGCCGCCGTGCTCGATCGTCCGTTCGCGGCGGACGCCGTGGTGGTCGTGCCCGATGGCCGGATCATCCGGGGATGGGACGAACTGTTCGCCTATCACACGGCCCGTCTGGCGGAGGTCGTGTCGACGTGGACGATGCGTCAGTCGGTGCTGAGCGCGACGATGCTCGGGCCGGACGAGGCGGTGCTGCACATCCGGCAGGAGATGGCCACGCCGGAGCGTGAGTTCGCCAACCACGGCACCGTGGTCGCGTCCCGGCGGGACGGGCGCTGGTGGATCAGTGCCCTGCACAACACGAATGTGGTGGGCTGATGGTCGCGGTGGTGTTCGGCGCCCAGGGGAACGTGGGACGGCATGTCGCCGCCGGTCTGCGCCAGGCCGGGGAGACGGTGCGGCTGACGAGCCGGAATCCCCGGACGGGCGATTTCGTGGCCGCCGATCTGGAGCGGCCCGAGACGCTGCCCGGTGCTTTGGACGGCGCCCGGAAGGTCTTTCTTTATGCCAAGGCCGAGGGGGCCGAGGGTTTCGCCGAGGCGGCCAAGGCCGCCGGGGTGGAGCATGTGGTGCTGCTGTCGTCCGAGGCCATCGTCCACCCGGGGGCCGAGGATTCGTTCATCGCACGGCAGCACCGTGCCGTCGAGCTGGCCATCGAGCGTTCGGGCATTGCCTGGACGTTCGTCCGGCCCGGGGCGTTCGCCGGGAACTGCCGCTGGTGGTGGGCGGATTCGATCCGCGAAGAGGGCCTGGTCAGGGGCGCTTATCCCGAGGCCCGGACCGCTCCGATCCATGAGAAGGACATCGCCGATATCGCCGTCACGGCTCTGACGAAGCCGGGTCATGAGGGGAAGGCGTACACCGTCCATGGCCCCGAGTCGCTGTCACTGCGGACGCAGGTCGGCCAGATCGCGGACGCCCTGGGCCGCGACATCGTCTTCGAGCAGATCACTCCCGATGAGGCCCGTGAGGACATGTCCAGGAGCCTGCCTCCGGTGGTGGTGGACGCCGTCCTGAACCATTGGGCCTCCGCCAACGGGGTGCCCGCGGAGACCTCTGACATCGTTCACCAAGTGACCGGGCAGCCCGCCCATACGTTCGCGGAATGGGCCCGCACCCACAAAGCCGACTTCCTCTAGAGTTCGGGCATGGGTGTGGTCTTCCCTCGGAAGCTGCGGGCCGGGGACGGCGTGCGGGTGGTCGCCCCCGCCCTGTCGCGGGCCGTGGTGATGGAGCACGACCATACGAAGCTCATCCGGGCCCGGTTCGACGAGCTGGGGCTTGTGCTTTCGTATGGACGGCATGTCGACGAGCGTGACATTCGCGGCTCGTCCAGCGTGGAGTCGCGGGTCGCCGATCTGCACGAGGCCTTCGCCGATCCTTCGGTCGCGGCGATCCTCACCGTGCTCGGCGGGCACAACTGCAACGAGTTGCTGCCGTTTCTGGATTGGGAGCTGATCGGTTCCCATCCGAAGGTCTTCTGCGGATTCTCCGATATCACCGCCCTGCAGAACGCGATGCTGGCCCGGGCCGGGCTGGTGACCTATTCCGGGCCGCACTGGGCGACGTTCGGGATGCGCGACCACTTCGAGGAGACCCTGGGCTGGTTCGCGTCGGTGATGTTCGGCGACGCCCCGCTGGAGCTGGCCTCGGCCGGGCATTGGAGCGACGACCTCTGGTTTCTCGATCAGGACGCCCGTGAGCTGATGCCGAACGAGGGGTGGTGGGAGCTCCAGGAGGGCGAGGCGGAGGGACGGATCGTCGGCGGAAATCTCGGCACGCTGAATCTGCTCCAGGGAACGCCTTTCATGCCCTCACTGGACGGCACCGTCCTGGTCGTCGAGGACGATTTCGAGTCGCATCCCGCGACGTTCGCGCGGAACCTGGCCTCGCTGCTCCAGACACCCGACGCGACCGGAATTCTCGGAGTCGTGATCGGACGTTTCCAGAAGGCCAGCGGTATGACGCGGGAACTGCTGGAGCACATCGTGGGAATCCAGCCGGGGCTGGCGGGGCTGCCGGTCCTGGCGAACGTCGATGTGGGGCACACGACCCCGATGGTGACGTTCCCGATCGGCGGCCGGGCGCGCCTCTGGGTCTCCGGCGAGCGGACCGGACTGACGCTGCTGCGTCACTGATTCTCAGCGTGCTCCCGCAGGAGGAGGGCGGCCATCGCCTTGGCGCGGAGGGCCGGCTCGGGTGAGCGGTCACGCAGGGCGGTGACGGTGGCGCCGTCCAGGAGGAGCACGAGGCTCTGGGCCAGCTCCTCGCCTTCGGGGCCGGGGATTCGCAGGAGTTCCTTGAAGTAGTCCGCGACCGCGCGCTTGTGCTCGTTGGCCATGGCGTAGACGGTGTGGTCGCGGTCGCCGATCTCGGCCATGGCGTTGATGAACGAGCAGCCGTGGAAGTCGCCGGACTGGTAGCGGCCCGCCATCACGTCGAAGACGTCGAGCGGGCCGTTGCCGCGCGCGGCGACCTCCTCGGCCAGGGCCTGCCGCCAGGACGCGTCGCGTTCGCGCAGGACGGTGGCGACCAGGTCGTCCTTGCCCGCGAAATGGCGGTAGAAGGACGCCCGTCCCACGCCCGAGGCCGACAGCAGGCGTTCGACGCCGACCGCGTGGATGCCCTCGGTGTAGAAGAGCTCCTCGGCGGCCCGGACGAGTCGCTCGCGGGCGTGGGTCGGCATGCGGCCAGGCTATCCGATCTTGACCGGCAACGGAACCGATCGGTACCGTCATGAGATGGTACCGATCGGTTCCCTCTTGGTCCGGTCGCGCGGATTCCTGGAGGCGGCATGAGTGCTCGTTGGGGTGTTCCGGCGCTGGGCGTGGGGGTGTTCGCGGTCGGGACGGACGAGTTCGTCCTGGCCGGGGTGCTGCCCGAACTGAGCCGGTCGTTCGAGGTGTCGGTGGCGGCGGCCGGGCAGGTGGTGACCGCGTTCGCGCTGGTCTGCGCGGTGCTGGCGCCGGTGCTGAACACGCTGACGGCGGCCTGGCCCCGGCGCCGGATCCTGCTGGTCGCGCTGGGCGTCTACCTGGCGGGGAACGTCGCGACCGCGCTGGCGCCGTCGTTCGTCCTGCTGGTGGGGGCGCAGATGGTGGCGGCCGCGGGCGCGGGGCTGTTCGTCCCGGCGGCGGCGGTGACCGCGGCGTCGATGGTTGCGGCCGACCGGCGGGGACGCGCGATCGCCACGGTCACGACCGGGTTCACGGCGGCGACGGCATTGGGGGCACCGATCGGCACCGCCTTGGGCGGCGCTTTCGGGTGGCGGTCGACGGTCTGGTTCCTCGTGGCGTTGGCGGTGGTGGGCGCGGCGGGGGTCGCGTTGCTGGTCCCTCGTAATGTCGCTGCGCCCGCGCCGGAGGGGCTGCGCGAACGCCTGACTCCTCTGCGCGATCGCCGGGCGCTGGCCCTGATGGCGACGACGTTGGTGGGATTCACGGCCGTGTACATCCCCTACACGTATGTCGCGGCCGTCTTCGAACCCGCGACGGACGGGGACGGCAACCGGCTCGCGGTCCTGCTGTTCGCATTCGGGGTGGCAGGGACGGCGGCGAACTACGCGGCGGGCGTCCTGGCCGATCGTTTCGGCGGACGCGCGGTGGTGAGCGGCGCACTCGTGCTCCTGACCGGTGCCCTCCTGGTGGTGCCGCTGACCACGGGCTCGTATGCCCTGGCGTTGCCGATGGCGGTCGCATACGGGTTCACGGCCTACGCCATCACGACCCCGCAGCAGACGCGGCTGATCGCGCTCGACCCGGCCTCGGCGTCGGTTCTGGTGTCCCTGAACGCGGCGATCCTCTATCTGGCGATCTCGCTGTCGGGCGTTCTGGGGGCCCTCGGCATCAGCTGGTCGGGCGCCGCCCGTCTGGCCCTCTACGCCGCCGGGCTGTCGGTGGTCGCGCTCGTCCTGTCCGAACTCGCGCACCGGCTGACCCGTCCGGCGGCCGCGGACGCGTCGGAGGCCGCACCCCTGGCGGCGCGCCGCTGAGCCGCGTCTTCTTACTGGGGAATGGTGACGATCTGTCATGGGGTCCCGTGACCCGTTCATGATCGAGGCGTCGAAATCTCGTTGACCTGGGTTTACACGGACATGGGGCGCGGGTACTTACCGCAACGAGATCGTGACTCTGAGTTAGGACACCGAAGGGGAGGGGTGCATGCTTCCGGACGATCGAGGGCGTTCCCGCGCGGCGGGACACACCTCGGGCCCTCGGCCGACCGGGACGCCGGGGCCCTACGCCCCCATGGCCCCGGCGTCCTTCTCCGCCGGGCCGGTGGTGTCCTCGAGCAACGCCATCGGCCCGGCCCTTCCCCTTTCGGCGAAGGGAGGGAGCGTCAGCACCGACCCGGTTCGGCGGTAGCCGATGAACGCGGGCGACCGGTTTCGTCCCGACCCCCGTCCCGGACGCCCGTGACGATGCGCGCCTGGCCCGTGGAAAGCGTTCCGCGGGCCATGGCCGTTTCTCAGAAGGCTTTGCGCCAGATCTGGCCGTTGATCTCGTCCCCGAACCGGTGGACGGGATCTTCCTCTGTCTCCAGCCGGAAGCCCGCCCGTTCGTAGAGGCGGTGGGCCGGCTTCTGAAGCGCGGTGGTCCAGAGCACGACGTCCTCGTAACCCGCCTTCTCCGCGAACGCCAGGCAGGCGTCGATGAGGGCCGCGCCGATTCCCAGGCCCCGCGCCTCGGGCTCGACGTGCAGGAGGCGCAGCTGGGCGGTGCGGTCCGTCTTGCGGACGCAGAAGACGCAGCCCACGGGCTCGCCGTTCCGCTCGGCGATCCAGGCGTCCTCGCGGGACGGGTCGTGGTTCGCGGCATAGTCGGCGGCCACGCGGGCGACCAGGGCCTCATAGGTGCGGTCCCAGCCACATTCGCGGTCGTACAGGACGCCGTTGCGCTGGACGACCCAGCCCAGGTCACCGGGACGCAGACCGCGCAACTCCAAGCCCCCGCCGGGACGGTCTTCGCACAACTCCAGACCCGCGACGGAACGCTCGCCGCGCAACTCGGGGCGCGCGGCGGAACGCTCGCCGCGCAACTCCAGGCCCGCGGCGGAACGCTCGCCACGCAACTCCGAGCCCGCGCCAGGACGGTCTTCGCACAACTCCGGGCCCGCGGCGGAACGCTCATCACGCAACTCCGGGCCGGGGGCGGAACGGTCGCCGCGCAACTCCGAGCCCGCGGCGGAACGGTCGCCGCGCAACTCCGAGCCCGCGGCGGAACGCTCGCCGCGCAACTCCGAGCCCGCGGCGGAACGCTCGCCGCGCAACTCCGAGCCCGCGGCGGAACGCTCGCCGCGCGGCTCGGGGTGCGGGGCGGGGCGGTCGCCGAGCACGTCCTGGATGGTGCGCATGGACGCCAGCAGCCGTGTGCGGGCCTCGCCGGGGAGTCCGGCCAGCAGGTCGCGGATCTCGGTGGCGGAGCGCTCGTCGAGCGTGGCGAAGACCTCGCGGCCCCGGCCGGTGAGCCGGACGATCTGGCGCCGGGCGTCGTCGGGCGAACGTTCGCGCTCGACCAGGGCGTCGGACTCGAAGCGGGCGAGCATCCGGCTGAGGTAGCCGGGGTCCAGGCCGAGGGTGCGGCGCAGGGCGAGGACCTCGGTGTCCTGGCGCTGGGCCAGTTCGAAGATCACCCGTGCCTCGGTGAGCGAGTACGGGGTCTTCAGCAGGCCGTCGCCGAGCACACCGATGACGCCGGTGTAGAAGCGGTTGAACGACCTGACCGTGGCGACCTCGTCCATGAACACCCTCCACCGTGATTGTTTGACTCGGTCAAACGTAGGGGTGCGCGGGTTCGGCGTCCAGCCGTTCGGAGAGGTCAGGCGCGGGCGGGCAGGGCCCGGGCCTCGGCGACGATCTTGCGCTCGATGAAGAAGGCCAGGAACGGGACCAGCCCGGCGGAGACCATCAGCGCCATCTGCTTGAGCGGCCAGCCCGTCTTGCGCCACAGGTCGTAGGCGAGCGCGAGATAGACGATGTAGAGGAAGCCGTGGATCGGCGAGATGATCGCGGAGGGGGTGCCGTTGTCGCCGATGTAGCGGATCGGCATGCCGACGAACACCACCATCAGCAGCATCACGCCGACGACGATCGCCATGACGCGATACCGGTTGATGGCCGTTTCCACAGTTCGAATCCCTTGGTCGGTCGGCGCGGCGGGGTCAGTCGCGGCGGTGGGTCTCGGAGTTCAGCCGCGCGAGGTAGCGGTTGTAGGCCGCCAGCGCGGGGTCCTCCTCCTCGTGGCGGCGGATCATCTCGCGCTTGACCTCGGCCTCGGCGGGCTCCTCGATCACCTGGGGCGCCTTGGCGGACGGGTCGTCGCTCAGCTCGTCGCGGATCATCTTGACCCACATCGCGACCACGAAGAGGGCGAAGATCGGCCACTCGAACGTGTAGGCCCAGCTGCGGTCGTTGCCCGCCTGGGCCCGATCGAACTGCCACCACCCGAACCCGAGGAAGGCCACGCAGAGCACGACCGCGGTCGCGTGGAGCCCGAGCCAGCCGGGGGTGAGGAACCTTCGCACGCCATCGAGAGTACCGCCAGCCCCGCCGCGCCGCGCACGGACCCGGAGGTTGACGCGCGTGGCGGTGCGCCGAGTGATCATCTGGATACGTATTGTCGTCCCATGAAGATCATCAAGGTTCTCGCGGCGGTGCTCGCGCTGACGGGCGCCCTGGTCACCGGGGGTCCGGCCGGGGCGGACGAGCCCGATCCCGCACGCTACGGCCGCGCCGTCTGGGCCGATGCCCCGGCCGAGGACCGCGCGCAGTCGCGCGTCCTGCGCATCTACCAGGAACGCCAGCACAGGGTCCGCTGGGACTGGGCCGCCGCGGCCTCGACGGTCGCGCGCTACTACGGGAAACGGCTCGGCCAGAACCACCTCTGCAACGCCGGACTGGGACGTCGCACCGACAGCGCGTGCCCCGCCGTGGACGCCGATCTGCGGGCCGTGCGCAAGGCCCTGCGGTCCGTCGGCGTCGAGGGCGGCACCCTGCGCGAGGGTCCGCTGGACGCCGCGCGCCTGCGCGAGGAGATCGACGCGGGACGTCCCGTCATCGCCGAGGCCGAGGGGCCGGGCGGCACCCGCCACGTGTTCGTCGTCCACGGCTACAACACCCGCCAGGGCTGGGTCTACTGGGGCGACCCCTGGCCCACGGCCAAGCGCTACAACTGGGCCCACCTGGACGTCTTCAACCAGGGCCTGCACCTCAAACTGACCGGCGCCCTCACCGGAGTGGGGCCGGGCGCTCCCCGGGAGCACTCGCAGCATCCCCTGTTGCCCCACGAGACCGCGCAGGAGGAGCCCGGTTCGTCGGACGGCATGCCCGCGTCCCGCACGGCCCGAATGCTCAAGATCAACATGCGGACGCAGGAGCGCGACGGGTGGTCCTGGGCCGCGAGCGGCACATCGATCGCCGAACTCCACGGCAAGCACCTCACCCAGAACCAGTGGTGCAACCTCGCCCGCCACGTCCCGTTGAGCAGCGCCGAGCTGGAACAGGCGTGCCCGGACGAGCCCGTGACGCTCGGCGCGGAGGCCGCCCCGTTCCCGGTGCTCGGCATGCGGTCGCGGCGCCTGCCGTCGAGCCTGTCCTTCGACGACCTGCGCGCGGAGATCGACGCGGGACGTCCCGTGCTGAGCAACGTCCAGTGGCCGGAGGGCGGCGGCCACGCCCAGGTCATCTTCGGCTACGACGCGGAGAAGAAGCTCGTCTTCTGGGGCGACCCCTGGCCCACGGCCCATCGCTACAACTGGGCCACCTACGACCACTACGTCGGCAACACCGAGTTCAGGTGGACGTCCACCGTCCAGAACATCGACGTCCGCACCCAGCAACCCGAGCCCGCCGAGAACCAGCCGACCTGACGTCCGGCCGGGAGGCACGGGGCGACAGGGCCATGACCCCCCGGTAAGCGCGCCAGCGCTTCCCGGAGCGGCGGGGCGTCCAGCAGGCGGAAGGTCAGGTAGACGGCCGCCGAACTGAGCAAGCTCCAGGGCGGCGGGAAGCTGCGGATCATGCAGCCGTTCGGCTCACCGCCGTCGTGGTGGCGGGGGGCCGGTGTAGACGGCGCGGGGACGCAGGGGGTCGCGCCGGGCGTACTCCTCCAGAGCGTGGGCCAGCCATCCGGACGTGCGGGCGATGGCGAAGATCGCCTCGCCGGAGCCGGGCGGCATTCCGGCGGACGTGGTCAGGGCGGCCAGGGCGAAGTCGACGTTGGGTGCGGGGAGGCGGTGGCGCCGCGCCTCGGCCAGGACGGCGTCCACGACGCCAAGGGTGTCCGGTGACGCGGCCCTGACCAGGTCGAACAGGCAGGTGGCGCGCGCGTCGCCCGCCTTGTAGACCGGGTGGCCGAAGCCCGGGACGCGCTCGCCCCGCCGAAGCCGCTCCCCCATCGCGCCCGCCGCGCGCGACGGGTCGCCGATCTCCGCCAGCAGCCGCTCGGCCGCGTAGGACGCGCCGCCGTGCAGCGGCCCGCTGGCGACGCCCAGGCCGGTGGCGACGACGGCATACGGGTCGGCCCGGACGGACGCGCCGACACGGGCGGCCAGGGTCGAGGCCGCCAGCTCATGATCGGCCAGCAGGACCATCGCGGCCTCCATCGCCCGCAGCAGCCCCGGGTGGACGGGACGGGGGCACAGGCTCGCCCACAACCTCTCGGCCATCGAGCCCTCGCGGGGCGGCCCGAGTGCGTCGACGAGGCCGCCGACCAGGGCCCGCCCGGTGTCGACCACGCCTTCGGGGTCGAGCCGGAACCTGCGGGGGTCGGTCGCCGCGAGCGCGGCGGCGATCAGCTGGAGCCGGTCGATCGGGGGCAGCCCGCCGGGAAGGCCCAGCTGGGCGGCCCGCGCCGCCGCCAGGCCCTCCTCGGACGGACGCCATCCCTCGCCCGCGTCGAGCTCACCCGTCCACAGCCACCCGGCCACCTCCTCGAAGGAGTGGGCCACGGCGAGTTCCAGCGCGTCCCGGCCCCGGTAGTACGGGCGGTCCGGCCCGAGCGCCGTGATCGCCGACTCGATCGCGAGGTCACCCGGGCCGGGCGGACGGCGCGGCTTCCCCTTGCGGGCCAGCTCCTCCACCTGGGCGGCGTCGAAGAGGCTCCGCCGCCCGTCGGGCGCGCGGCGGCGGCGCAGGACGCCTCGGCTCACGTAGGCGTACAGGGTGGCCGACTTCACACCGAGCCGCTCGGCGGCGGCCGCCGCGTCGATCCACTCCCCCGCCAGGTCGTTCTCGGCCATTCACATCCCTGATAGTTGATTTTGATCAATATTGATACATATGAATCCCGGTGTCAATCTGAGCGCATGCCACAGATTCACTTCCTGGACGTCACCAACCGCGACGGCGTCCAGACGGCCCGGACCGGGCTGTCCAAGTTCGGCAAGACGATGGTCAACTTCTATCTGGGCCGCCTCGGGGTGGCGCAGTCGGAGATCGGCTTCCCGTTCCTGTTCCACGAGACCCCGTATGTCCGCGCCCAAGTAGCGCTGGCGCAGGCCGGGGCGTTCGGCGGCCTCCGCCTGTCGGGCTGGTGCCGGGGCGTGACGCAGGACGTCGAGAAGGCGCTCCCCCTCGGGCTGGCGCACTACAACCTGTCGATCTCGACGTCCGACTACATGATCGCCAACAAGTTCCGCGGCCGTCTGGACCGCGCGGCGATCGTCCGGGAGATGACCGCGGCCGTCCGCGCCGCCAAAAGGGCCGGGGCGCGGACCGTGGGCGTCAACGCCGAGGACGGCTCGCGCACCGACGACGCCTTCCTCACCGAGTTCGCGCTCGCGGCCAAGGAGGCGGGGGCCGACCGCGTCCGATACTGCGACACGATCGGCGGCGACACCCCCGACCGCGTCCGCGAACGGTTCGCCACGCTCGCCGCCGCCGTCGGGATGCCCGTCGAGACCCACTGCCACAACGACCTCGGCCTGGCCGTGGCCAACTCGATCTCGGGCGCGCTCGGCGACCTGGAGGCCGGGCAGGACGCCTGGATCAACACCTGCGTCAACGGCATCGGCGAACGCGCGGGCAACGCCGACCTGCTCTCGTGCGTCCTGGCTTTCCGGCACGGTTTCGGCCTGGACGCCGAGATCGGGGACCCGATCGACCTCTCCTGGGCGCGGCGCTTCTCCCTCTGGGCCGGCTACGCGTTCGGCCAGCCGCTCCCCTACAACCAGGTCGGCGTTGGCCTCAACGCCTTCGCGCACGAGTCAGGCATCCACGCCGACGGCGCGCTCAAGGACCACGGCAACTACGAGCTCTACGACGAGGCCACGCTCGGCCCCTTCCCCCAGGACCACCACGCCCGCGAGGGCCGCGTCGTCCTCACCGGCGAATACGGCGGCAAGGCCGGGTTCCGCCACGTCATGGACGCGCTGGAGATCGTCCCGGCGGACGAGGACCTCGCGTTCACCCTCGTCCAGCTCTGCAACGCGATGACGGGACGTCCGCTGACCGACGACGAACTCCGCCTCATCGCCGGATACCCCCACGAACTCGCCCTCCTCTTCCCGGGACAACTCGCCTGAAAGATCGCAACCTTTCGGCCCCCGGCGGTGTTTGATGGAGGGACTAGCACTGGAGGGACGATGAGCGAGACGCTCGCCTTTGGCGGGATCGACACGGCACTCGGCAGGCTGCTGGCCGGGGTGACGGAGACCGGCGTGGCATGGTTCACCTTCCACGACACGCCCGCCGTCCGCGAACGCGCGGCCAAGACCATCGCACTCCCCGTCGTGGACGACCCACACCGCCTCGAACCCGTCCTCGCCCGCGTGGCGGACTACTTCGCCGGGGGCCTCAAGGAGTTCGACCTGCCCATCGACTGGCGCCTGACCTCGCGCCTCCAGCAGCAGGTGCTGACCACGCTCTACGAAACGGTCGGCTACGGCGCCGTCCTCACCTACGGCGAACTGGGCGACCGCAGCGGCGCCGCCGTCCCGGCCCAGGCGATCGGCCAGGTCATGGGCAGCAACCCGATCCCCCTCATCGTCCCCTGCCACCGCGTCGTCGCGTCAAACGGCCTGGGCGGCTACAGCGGCGGCTCGGGCATCGAGGTCAAACGCTGGCTCCTCACCCTGGAGGGCCACCTGCCCCCCACCCTCGACTGGGACCCCACCCACTTCACCCCGACCCAACACGCCTAAAACCCGCACGAACGGTCGCCTCGCATCAAACGCGCGATGACCTCGAAGCCGGACCGCCGTGCGTCGGTCAGGACGTGGCGGCGGTCTCGTAGTGGACGCCCGTGAGCGACTCGGAGGCCTGCCAGAGGCGCGCCGCCGGTTCGGGCTTGGACGCCAGAGGCGGCGTCATGACCTTGACGGGGGCGCCCCGGTACTGGAGAAGGCGCGGACCGTAGCACGTGCCGCTCTCGACGTCCGGGTCCGTCGCCGCACGGAGGGTGGGCAGAGCACCCATCGCGGCGGACTGCCCCGCGAGGTTGAGGAGACCCGCGCCGCGCTCCAGGACCTTGCTCTCCTGCATACGGGGGCCAGTCTGTTGGAGGTTGGTCGCGGCGTACCCGGGGTGAGCGGCCACGCTCGTGATCTCGGGGAAGCGGCGCGCCAACTCCTTGGCGAACACGAGGTTGGCGAGCTTGGACTGGGCGTACGCGCCCCACTTGCGGTAGCGGCGCTCGCCCTGAAGGTCGTCGAAGGCGAACCGTCCGGCCCAGGCAAAACCGCTGGTCAGGGTGACGACACGCGGCGCGGAGGCGGCGCGCAGGGCGGGGAGCAGCAGCGCCGTCAGCGCGAAGTGGCCCAGGTGGTTGGTGCCGAACTGCATCTCGAAGCCGTCGGCCGTGGCGCGCCGGGGCAGCGCCATGACCCCGGCGTTGTTGACGAGGATGTCGAGCGGACGTCCCGCGTGCCGCTCCCCGAACGCGCGCACCGACGCCAGGTCGGCCAGGTCGAGGACGTCGAGCTCGACGTCGCCGTCCGACACGGCCCGCTTGAGGCGGTCGAGGGCCTCCCGCCCGCGCTCCGGACTGCGGCAGGCCAGGACGACCGACGCCCCGTGCCGCGCGAGTTCCAGCGCCGCGTAGTACCCGATGCCACTGTTCGCGCCGGTGACGATCGCCCGCTTACCCGTCAGGTCGGGGATGTCCTTCGCCGTCCAACCGCCCATGAGGTGCCTCCGCCGGATGCGTCCGCGTACTATCTCGAACCCCAAACTAGACCCGTCGTCAAATAGCAGCAACGACCTGTGACCGGCACCACGCCATGACTCGACCAAATCCCCATGACGCGATTCCGTGCCCGCCCGCAACCTGGCACCCCAACCACCGCCTCAACCCGCGCCCCGCACGCAGGGCGTCCCCGGGCGGCACGCACCACGCAACAAGCCGGCCCGCGCGTTACGCGATACCCAGGCGGCGCATGACGCACAGCGGCCCGGTCTCGCGCGAAGCGCGACACCGGGCCCACGTGTGGAGCACGAAGCCCGCGGTTCGCGCATGGCGCGACATGCGTGGCGCACCACGCCCGGTGCGTGTGATGCGCCCACTCGGGCGCCACGCACGGGCCGCGCCACGCTACGGCCCGTGCGTGGCGCGGCCCGTAGGCGTGCATGGCGCGCAACGGCCGCGAATGACGTACGGCGGCCGGTTGCGCGCGGAGCGCGGCACGCGGGTAGCGCGGCACGCGGGTAGCGCGGCACGCGGGCCGCGTATGGGGTGCGGAAGCTCGCGGTTCGCGCGTGGCGCGGCATGCGTGGCGCACCGCGGCCGGTTTGTGGGTGGCGGGGGTTAGGTGGGGAGGGTTTTCTCGATCGTGGTGATGAGCTCGGGGGACTCGGGCTCGGTTTGGGGGGCGAAGCGGGCCGTGACGGTGCCGTTGGGGGCGATGAGGAACTTCTCGAAGTTCCAGCGGATGTCGCCCGTGTGGCCCTCGGCGTCCGGGGTGTCGACCAGGCCCTGGTACAGGGGGTGGCGGGCCTCGCCGTTGACGTCGATCTTCTCGGTCAGCGGGAACGTCACGCCGTAAGTGGCCGAGCAGAACTCCGCGATCTCCTCGGAGGTCCCCGGCTCCTGACCCATGAACTGGTTGCAGGGGACGCCGAGCACGGTGAAGCCACGAGCGGCGTACCGCTCCTGGAGACGTTCGAGCCCCGCGTACTGGGGGGTGAGACCGCACTTGGACGCCACGTTCACGACGAGTACGGCCTTGCCCTCGTACTGTCCGAGGTCGGCGGAGCCGCCCCGCAGACCGTCGATCTCTACCTCATAGATGGACATGGGGCCGATCCTAGGTCGTCAGGGCCCCATGAGCCTCACTTGCCCAAGGCGTTCACGAAGTCCGCCACCTGGGTGCCCGCCTTGCCCAGCTGGGTGAAGGCGTTGTTGACGACGTCCGCCGCGTCCTGGGGTGAACTGAGCAAGTAGAAGATGACGAAGGCGATTGCAACATAGCGGAGGTTCTTCTTCATCCGAAACGCCGTCCCTGGTTGTAGCGCAGCGACACACTGACCCGTTTCAATTGTGCCCAGCTGCTTCAGCCCGCAAAGCGCGATTTTACTGTGACGGCGAGGCAAGCGCTTGATGGCGGCATACGAAAGAGCCCCGCACCCATCAGAGGTACGGGGCCGGCGGCCATCGCGTCAAGGGATGGCGCTCACGAACTGTGACAGCGACTCGGCGGCGGTGCCGAGCCCGCCCAAGGCCTGGTTCACCAGGTTGGCGGCCCCTTGGGGCCTGCTGATCACGTACCAGGCGACGAACGCGATCGCGCCGATCTTGAGATGTTTCTTGTTCATGCCCCCACCCTCTGTAGTTGGTTTTCCACAGAGAGTGATTCCCCGGACACGGCCAAGCGAGATCAAGACGACACAAAGTCTGAGTCACGCCGCGCCGGGTGTACCTAAGCGTGGCGGGAGAGATAGTCGATGTAGAGGGGACGCAGGGCGTCGGCCAGCTCGCCCTCGCCGGCGTGGGTGAACTCCTCCAGCAGCGACAGGCCGTGCAGGAGGTCGAACTTGGCGCGGTCGAGGTTGCCGAGCGTGGCCTCGGCGGCCGGGATCGCCTTCAGGACCTCCCAGACGAAGGAGAGGTCGCGGCGCTTCCTGGCCAGCGCCATGGCCCGGTCGTGGAGTTCCTTGGACGACAGGTCCGCGGTGTCTTCGGACATGCTCCCGACTGTAACCGCGGACCCGTACCTCACACGTCCCTACTTGGTAATGGCTTCGTCGGGGACCTTCTCGTCGTTCCTCAGGGCATCGAAGAGCTTGCCCGACTTGGCCTTGTCCCACGTGAGGTAGGCCCCGGCGGACGACGAGGAGCCCGCGCCCCCGATCGGCACCGCCGTGGTGACGCCGTTGCCACCGCTGACGCCCTTCATGGCCCACATCATCCGGACCAGGTCGATCAGGTGGTCGTCGGTGTCGACGGTGAAGTTGCCGGTCGCGTTCATGGCGAGCGGGATGCTCTTGAACGGGTTGAGGAAGACGCCGGGGCTGCCGGCCTTCTTCATCAGGGCACCGAAGAACTGGCGCTGGTGGTCGACCCGGTCGAGGTCGGCGCGGGCCGACTTGCGCGTCCTGACGTATCCGAGGGCCTCGCCGCCCGTCAGGGTCTGGCAGCCCGGCTTGAGGTCGAGCCCGGCCTTGGGGTCCTGCATCTTCTGCTTGACGCAGATGTCGACGCCGCCGATGGCGTCCACGACCCCGACGAAGCCGCCGAAGCCGATCTCGGCGTAGTGGTCGATGCGCAGCTTGGTGGCCTTCTCGACGGTCTGCACCAGCAGCTTGGGGCCGCCGAAGGCGAACGCGGCGTTCAGCTTGTTGGACCCGTGCCCGGGGATCGGGACGTAGGAGTCGCGCGGCAGGCTGACCAGCGTGGTGGTGCCCTCGCCGTAGTGCAGCAGCATCATCGAGTCGGTGCGGCGCCCGGCGGCCTTGCCGGTGGCGTAATCCTTGCGCTGCTGCTTGGAGAGCCCCTCGCGGCTGTCGGACCCGACGATCAGCCAGTTGGTTCCGGGGGTGTCGGCGACCCGTCCCGCGTAGTCCTCCAGCACCGCCTCGCGCTTGAGCCGCGAGTCGAGGTAGAAGTAGCCGCCCACGATCACGATCAGGGGCACCAGGATCAGCGCGGCGACCACGTAGGGCCAACGGCGTCGGCGCGGCCTGCGGCGTCGGGGGGCGTCGTCGTACGGGTCTTGGGGGTGGGTCTCCCGGTAGCGGGGGTCGTCGTCGCCGTAGTCGTACCCGCCGCCGGCGAGTTGGTCGCCGCCGCGGAGCTGATCGCCCTCGTACGCGTACGAGTATCCCTCCGGGCCGGATTCGGGCCCTCTGCGTGACACGTCGCTTTCCTCTCAGTGTGTCCCTTGCCCCCGGGACGGCCGGTCATGCCGTAGACACTAGGGCAACCGAACGGGCCTCCGCGTCCGTCTTGGGCCCGATTCGCGGCGGTGCCCGGTCACCACTCCATGTGATGGAGGGCACGGATTCTGTCCTACTCGCGATGCACACTCTCTGGTACTTACGTACGGCGAGAGGGCGGCGGATGGGTTTCTCCTCCAAGAGCAGGCGACGCCGCAAGAAGCGACAGCAGGAGCCCGCGTTCCCCGAGCTCACCGTGCATCTCTGGACGGCGCGCACCGGGGAGCTCGCCGAGACCGGTATGGGCACGATGGCGCGGCGGCTCCCGTCGGTGATCGCGAGGTCGGCGGGGCTGGCGTGGCGGGCGAGCCCGGCCGACACCACCGTGACGATCGTGCTCAACCTGCTGGCGGGCTTCTTCACCGCGTTCGGCCTGCTGGCCACCACGGGCGTGCTCACCGCCCTGTTCAGCGCGGGCCCGACCCCCGAACGCGTCCGGTCGGCGCTGCCGTCGCTGGCCCTGGTCGCGGGCGCGGCCGCCCTGCGCGCGGGGCTGCTGGCGGGGGCGGGCTGGGCCCAGGCGCGCCTGGACCCCCAGGTCGAGCGGCTGGTCGAGCTGCGCCTGTACGAGCTCACCACGGCCGTCGAGCTGGCCGCGCTCGACGACTCCGACTTCCTGGACGAGCTCAAGCGCGCCCAGGGACGCGGCATGATGTCGGCGCCGAGGGTCGTCCAGCACGCGGTCAACGTCCTGACCGGAACCGTCGGCCTGACCGCCGCGGCCGGGACGCTCGGCGTCCTGCACCCACTGCTCCTCCCGTTGCTGATCCTCACCGCGCTCC
Source organism: Spirillospora sp. CA-294931 (assembly GCF_050946795.1). Lineage (GTDB taxonomy): Bacteria > Actinomycetota > Actinomycetes > Streptosporangiales > Streptosporangiaceae > Spirillospora. The sequence goes on along the minus strand of NZ_CP192006.1, from coordinate 3,444,017 downwards.
CCGAGGGGTGGGCGTCGGTCCGGACGGCCCGCATGCGCTACCTCACCGAGCTGACGCTGGTCGGCGTCGCCCGCCGCAAGTGGATCCTGTCCGACCTCATGGCCGACCGCCGCCATGCCGCCGAGGTCCGATCGTTCACCATGCGCGGCTTCCTGCTCGGCGAGTACGACCGCTTCGCCGCCTACCAGCGCGGCGTCGAGCTCGACCTCGCCCGCCGCCAGACCATGGCCCGGGTGACCGGCGACGTCCTGCAGGGCCTGGCGGCCGCGGGCGTCTACGTCGCCCTGGGCCTCATGTTGTGGAAGGGCGCCGTGCCGCTGGCCGTGGCGGGCACCGCCGTGCTGGCGATCCGCGCGGGGCAGACGTCCCTGGCCAACCTGGTGTTCGCGGTCAACCAGTGTTACGAGGAGGGCCTGTACTTCGGCGACTTCCTGACCTTCTGCGCCGAGGCCGAGTCGCGGGCGTCCCCCCGGGCCGGACGGCCCGCGCGGCTCCCCGACGACTTCGACACGATCAACGTCGAGGACGTCACCTTCACCTACCCGGGGTCCGACAAGCCGTCGCTCAACGGCATCTCCCTGGAGCTGCACCGGGGCGAGGTCGTCGCGCTGGTCGGCGAGAACGGCTCGGGCAAGACCACCCTCGCCAAGATCATCGCGGGCCTCTACGACCCCGAGGGCGGCGACGTCCGCTGGGACGGCGTCCTGCTCCGCGAGGTCCCGCCGGACGACCTGTGGAACCGCGTCGCCGTCATCGCGCAGGAGTACACCCACTGGCCGATGACCGCGCGGCAGAACATCACGATGGGCCGTCCCGACGTGGAGGCCGAGGTGCTGGCCGCCGCCCGCGACTCCGGCGCCGAGGAGGTCGTCTCCGGCCTGACCCGCGGCTACGACACCCTGCTCGACCGCCGCTTCGAGGGCGGCGCCGAGCTGTCCGGCGGGCAGTGGCAGCGCCTGGCCGTCGCCCGCGGCTTCTACCGCGACGCGCCCCTGCTGATCTGCGACGAGCCCACGGCCGCCCTCGACGCCCGCGCCGAGCACCACCTGTTCGAACGCATCCGCACCCACGCCGACGGCCGCACCGTCCTGCTGATCACCCATCGCCTGGCCAGCGTCCGCCATGCCGACCGCATCTACGTCCTCGACCGGGGCAAGGTCATCGAGGAGGGCGACCACGCCCGTCTGATGTCCCTCAACGGCCTCTACGCCGACCTCTACACCCTTCAGGCCACCGCGTACCGTCCCGGCTAGATGTACTGGCCGGGGGGCGTGGCCTCCGGGGTCGGGCTCGGCGGGAGGTCGTCGGGGTGCAGGAGGCGGACCTGGTCCGGGGAGAGCTCGGGGGCGTCCTTCTCGGTGAGGCGCTGGGCCTGGCGCGAGATGGCGGCGTCCAGCAGGTTGCGGATCAGCCGGGCGTTGCCGAAGGACGCGCCCCGGGGTTCGGCGGCGAGGCGGCGGCGCAGGGCGGCCAGGACGCCGTCACCGGGGACGAACCCCGCCTCGGCGGCCATGTGCTCGAAGACGGCCACCAGCTCGTCGTCGGAGTAGTCGGGGAAGCGCAGCACCTTGGGGAACCGCGAGGCGATGCCCGGGTTGGAGCCGAGGAAGCGTTCCATCTCGGCGTCGTACCCGGCGACGATGACGACCAGGTCGGCGCGGTGCTGCTCCATGAGCGTCAGCAGCTCGGCGACGGCCTCGTGCCCGAAGTCGCGGTGGTCGCCGCCGGCTCCGGTGAGCGAGTACGCCTCGTCGATGAACAGGACGCCGCCCAGCGCGCGGTCGACCGCCGCGCGGACCTTGTGGGCGGTCTGGCCGATGTACTCGGCGACCAGGTCGGCGCGGGTGACCTCGACCAGATGGCCGGACGAGAGCAGGCCGAGCTGGGTGTAGACGGCGGCGATCAGGCGGGCGATGGTGGTTTTGGCCGTCCCGGGGTTGCCGGTGAACACCATGTGGCGGGTCGGCGCGCCCAGCGGGATGCCCGCGGCGCGGCGCAGCTGCTCGGCGCGCTGCTCGGCGACCAGGCGTCCGACCTCCTGCTTGATGGAGTCCAGGCCGATGAGGCGCTCGATCTCCGACAGCGGGTCGCCGGTGACCTCGGCGGGCCCGGGGGCCAGCGCGTCGGGGACGTCGTCGAGCAGCAGCTGGTCGAGCGACTCGGTCTCGTCGACGACGCCGTCCTCCAGGACGCGGCGTCCCTGCATGGAGATCGCGCGGTCGAGCAGGTTGACCATGAGGCGGGCGTTGGTGAAGCCGCGGTCGCGGCGTGCGGTGGCCGCCAGCCCGCGGGCCTTGTCCAGGACGCCGGGGGCGAGGGAGAACCCGGCGTCGGCGGCCTTGGCGGCGAAGACCTTGGCCAGCTCGTCGTCGGTGAGGTCGGGGAAGCGGACGGTTCTCGGGAAGTGCGCGGCCAGCTCGGCGTGCGACTTGAGCAGACCGTTCATCTCGGCCTCGGGGCCGGTCAGCACGACCACGAGGTCGTCGGGGTGCGACTGGACGGCGCTGAGCAGCACGTCGACCAGTTCCCGGCCCCGCGCGGCCTCGGCCGAGGCGAACGCGTGGGCGTCGCGGACCAGCAGCACGCCGCCGAGGGCGCGCTCGACCGCGCGGCGCACCTTCAGCGCGCTCTCGCTGGTGAACTCGCCGAGCAGGTCGGCGCGGTCGACCTCCACCAGATGGCCGGACGAGAGCGTGCCGAGATCGGCGTAGATGCGGCCGAGGAGACCCGCGACGCGGCCCTTGCCGGTGCCCGGGTTGCCGGTGAAGACCAGGTGGCGGGGACGTCCGGCGACGGCCATGCCCGCCTCGCGGCGCAGGTGGGCGGCCTTGGCCTCGGCCACCAGCGCGTCGATCTCGCGCTTGACCGGCTCGATGCCCGCGCTGGCGGCCAGCTCGGCCAGCGGGTCGGTGTCGGTGCCGCGCCCGGCGATCAGGCGCTGCGGCAGGTCGTCCTCGGTGATCTCGGCGCCCGGGCCCGCCGTGGCGGCGGCCCGCGCGGCCAGATGCTCCACCAGCCGGGCGCCGCGCAGGTTCAGCAGCGGCGGGGTGCGGCCGAGCAGCACCCCGGCGGCGCGGGCGACCTCGCGGGAGACGGCGGCGCCGCGCGCGGCGGCGGCGCGGCGGAACAGCTCGGCGAAGTCGTCCTCGCCGAACTCGCGGGTGCGGGAGACCTCGAACGAGCCCACCAGGGCGGGGTTGAGGTCGAACAGCCGCCGGTCGCCGCCGGGACGGCAGAGCGCGACGACGTCCAGTGCCGGGTTGCGGGCCATGAGGCGGCGCAGCTCCTCGACGGCGGCGGCGCCGCAGCGCTCGTACCCGGCCAGGCGTTCGAGGTCGTCGACGACCAGCAGGAGCCGGGCGTCCAGGCACTCGCGGACCCGGGCCTGGAGCCACAGGACGGCGTCGCTCACGCTCAGCGCGGCGAAGACCTGGTCGGAGATCCAGAGCGCCTCGCGGATCGCGCCCAGCTCGACCAGCCGCGACTCCAGCAGCTCGGCCGAGGTGCCCTTGCCGGTGCCCTCGCCGCCCGCGACGAGCAGCCGGACGGGCCGCTCCCCCGCCGCCCGCGCGGCGAGCGCGTCCTCGACGGCGCGGACGAGTTCGGGCTGGCCGACCAGCGCGTCGCCGACCGTGACCCGGGCGGCCTCGGTGGGGACGGTGTCGGGCTCGGTGGCCGGCCCGGCCGTGGCGGCGAACGTGGTCGAGAGCGCGTTGACGACCCGGCGCGCGGCGAAGATCCGGCGGACGTCGAGCTGGAAGGCGCGGACGGGCACCTTGCACCGCGGGCTGGTGGCGGCCTCGGGCAGGCCCTGGACGGCGCCGGTCAGCCGGACGGCCATGTCGAGCCAGGCGCGGCACGCGTCGGCCTCGCCCGCGACCAGGCCGCGGCTCAGCCAGGCGCGCAGCTCGACCTGCCACACCTCGGCGGCGAAGTCGGCGCGCAGGGCCGCCAGCCGGTCCGACACCGCCTCGTAGCGGGCGGTGCCGACGGCGACGGCGAGCTCGGCGGGCACCGCGGTGGCCTCGGCCGCGAGCAGGAGGCGGGCCAGCGCGACGTCCAGCGTGTCGCCACCCGGGACGGTTCCGGCCAGCCGCTCGTGAGCGGCGGTCAGGCCGGAGCACACCCAGCCGAGATAGGCGATGGGCCCGGCCAGCTCGGGCAGCGCCGCGACGGTCTCGTCGGGGAGGTCGGCGTTCCAGACCGCTTCCAGCCGGTCCTGCGGCGCGGACAGGTCGAGCTCGCGCAGCTCCGGGTCGGCCGCGCGGCGGTCGAAGATCTCCAGCGCCGCGCGGCGCCGGGTCTCCAGCGGCTCCAGGCCCTCGAAGACCTCCAGCCCGGCGCGGGCCAGCTCGTACATGACCACGCGGCGCTCGCGGTCGTCGCCGGCGGGTTCGGGGAGCCAGAGCCCGGGCGGACGCCACCGTCCGCCCTGGGTGAACCAGGCCAGGGGGTCGCGGACGGGCGGCTCGGGGGTGGCCAGGAAGTCGCCGAGCAGCTCGTAGTCGACGTCGCCGCGGCTGCCGGCGCGCAGCGCCGAGGCGCCCAGGAGAAAGGTCAGCAGCGACCACTGCTCGGCCCCGGCGGCCGATGTCTCCGGCCCGTAGAAGTCGCTGAGCTGGCGGGTCAGCACCACCGCGCGCGGATCGCGGTTGAACGCGAGCGTCCGTTCGCGCAGCTCCTCGTAGAGCCCCGGCGGCACCCGCCAGGGCCCGTAGGCGTACACGTCGAGGACGGGTTCCTCGGTCAGCAGCAGCTCGAGGTGTTCCGGCAACCGGGGTGAGCTCATGGCCAGCACCCTACGGGTTGACGGCTGGGGGGCAGGAGTACCGGTGTTTCACAACGGCAGGGCGGTCGGGCGCTTGGGGCCGCGTCCGTCGCCGGAGGAGCGGCCGGTGGCGCGCCGTCCGATCCAGGGCAGCAGGTAGGCGCGCGCCCAGTGCAGGTCCTCGCGGCGCATCGTCAGCCAGTCGGCCGTCTCGGCGGGCGGCCACGGGTCGCGCCAGCTCTCCCCGTCGGAGAAGCCGAGCACCTCGCCCACCAGCAGCGCCATCCTGCGGTGCCCCTCGGACGACAGGTGGATGCGGTCCTCGTACCAGGCGCGGGCGTCGTAGAACGCGGTGGTGGACCACAGGTCGACGACCGTGCAGCCGCGCCGGTCGGCGATGGCGCGCAGGTGCATGTTGAAGGTGGCGGCCTTGCCGCGGATGCGGTGGCCGGTGCGCAGGCCGCGCGGGTCGAACCCGGTGAAGATCACCACCCGGGCGCCGGTGGCGCGGAGCCTGCGCACCGCCTCGTCGAACACGACGGCCAGCGCGTCGGGGTCGGCGCCGGGACGGAGCATGTCGTTGCCCCCGGCGCAGAGCGTCACCAGGTCGGGACGCAGCTCCACGGCCCTGGGCACCTGGTCGTCGGCGATCTGCCGCAGCAGCCTGCCCCGGACCGCGAGGTTGGCGTACCGCAGGCCGGGGCCGTGCTGGGCGAGGCGTTCGGCCAGCCGGTCGGCCCAGCCGCGGTACCGGTCGGGCTCGCCGGGGACGGGGTCGTTCATCCCCTCCGTGAAGCTGTCACCGATCGCGACGTAGGTACGGATCTGCCCCATCTCGCTCATCGCAACCCCTGCAACACGTCCACTGTCGATCACGTGGATTAATGATGCATCGTGCATGAATCCCTACGCGACCGTAGGAAACAACCACGGGGAGTGAAAGCGGTCACGCTCCCCCGGGGCCTACGTCCAGCTGGGCGAGGCCGTCCCGAGCGGGCCGCCGGAGGAGGCGGGCGGGGACTGCGGCGCGGACGAACGCCCGGACGACGGCGGCTTGGGCCCCGACGCCTGCATGGCCATGGCGTGCTGCACCAGCGAGATCAGCACCTGCTTGGTGGAATCGCGGGTGCGGGCGTCACAGGGCAGGATCGGCACGTGCGCGCTGATCGACAGCGCCTCGCGGATGTCCTCCATGGCGTAGGGGAAGTCGCCGTTGAAGCCGTTGACGCCCACGACGAAGGGCAGGCCCAGCTCCTCGAAGTAGTCGACGGCGGCGAAGCAGTCCTCCAGGCGCCGGGTGTCGACCAGGACGACGGCGCCGATCGCGCCGCGGACCAGGTCGTCCCACATGAACCAGAACCGGTGCTGCCCGGGGGTGCCGAACAGGTAGAGGATCAGTCCCTTGTCGAGCGAGACACGGCCGAAGTCCATCGCGACCGTGGTGGTGGTCTTGTCGGGCACCGCCGACAGGTCGTCGACCTCGGCGCTGGCCGCCGTCATCACCGCCTCGGTGGTGAGCGGCATGATCTCCGAGACCGACCCCACGAAGGTCGTCTTGCCGACCCCGAACCCGCCACCGACCACGATCTTGACCGAGGTCAGCTCGGTGTCCGAGGGGGGCGGTCCCTGGTCAGAGGTTCCGAAGGCCACTGAGAACCCTTTCTAGCAGGCTGAGGTCCGGGTTGGAGCCGGAGGGTTGCGACTGGTGCAGGCGCAGCAGGCCCTCGAGGGCCATGTCGGCGACCAGCACCCGGGCGACCCCGAGCGGGAGGCGCAGCAGCGCGGACACCTCGGCGACCGACCGGGCCGAACGGCACAGATCCATGATCGCCCGGTACTCCGGGGTGAGCATGGCCACGTCGCGCGGCGGGTAGGGGGCCGCCGTGACCAGGGCCTCGATCGCCAGATCGTAGCGCGGCTTGGTGCGCCCGCCGGTGACGGCGTAGGGGCGCACCAGCGAGCTGGAATCGGGCTCCTCCGGCGCGGACCGCCCGCGGGACGGGTCACCGTGCCACGGTGGACCGCCCGGACCGGCACCGAAGGGACTGCCTCGATCCATGTCGCCGACCTCCGTCAGAATCCATCACGATCAATAGCGGGCGGGTCCCGCGCCCATCTCCGGCACGGAGGGGCCGCCGAACGGCGGTTCCTGCTGCGGCTCGCCACCGCCTCGCAGGGCCGGGGTCAGCACCCGTCCCACCCGCTCGACCAGGAGCGTCATCTCGTAGGCGACCAGACCGAGGTCACAGTCGGGCGCCGCGAGGACGGCGAAGACCGAGCCGTTGGCGATCGACATCACGAACAGCAGCCCGCGGTCCATCTCCACGACGGTCTGGCTCACGCCGCCCGCGTCGAAGATCTTCGCCGCGCCCTGGGTGAGGCTCATCAGACCCGACGCGATGGCCGAGAGCTGGTCGGCCCTTTCCGGCGGGAACCCCGCCGAGTACGCCATCGGCAGTCCGTCCGAGGAGACCACGACGGCGTGCGCGACCTTCGGGACCCTGTCCGCGAAGTTCGTCACCAACCAGTTGAGATCCTGCCCGCTCACCGGGTGCCTCCCGTCTCGCCGTCGCCCTGCGACGGACTCTCACGTGAATCGCCGGTCGATCCGGCATCGCCGCGAAGTGCGCTGCGGCCGCGGTGGACGCCTCGCTGGAGGCTCGCGAAACGGTTGCGGACGACGTCGGCCGACTGGCTCTGGCCCGGCGCCTGCTCCTGCCCCGTCTCCTGCTGGACCGGCGCCGCCTGGGGGCGCGCCGCCGGCCGTTCTGGGGTGGACTGGGATCTGACGGCACCGGGCACCCGGTTGGTTCCGGGCACGCGCTTGGGCAGGCCCACGGGCGTGCGTTCCTCGGACACGGGTGCCTTCACCGCCTCGGCGGCTCGGAATCCTGCGTCGGCGGGCGAGTCCCATCCCTTCACGGGGTCCTCCGTCGGCGAGTGCTCGGTCCTGCGCTGGAACCACTCCGACTGCATGGCGTCGAAGATGGGGGATCGCGCGGGCGGCCGTCCTGGTGGCGGCGGTGCCTGCGCGGGCCGCTCCCTCGGCGGCGCCGGCGGCTCGGCCGGTGCCCGGTTGAGCGGTTCCACGTACGTCTCTTCGGGGCTGCCGGGCGCGGCGTCCCAGCTCACCGCGCGGATCGGGCCCGTGGTGTCGCGGACGGCCGGCTGCGCCTCGGGCACCACCGGCTGCGCGCCGGAGACCTGCGGCGGGAGGTCCTGGGTCGTCCCGGTCATGCCGTTGGGCTGGAAGAGGTCGACCGGTGGGCCGTCGGACGTCCGGCCGGGCAGGTGCTCGCCCGGGCGACGCTGCGGCAGGCCCGACTGGCCGTCGTCGGCCGGGGGCACGTGGCGCGGCGGCTGCTCGGGCGGGCGCGTGTCGTAGGGCGAGCCGCTGATGGCGGGCAGGGGACCCGTGGTGTCGTCCTGCGGGGGCTGCCGGTTGACGTCGCCGAAGCCCGGCTGGGGGCCGGTCCCGCCGAAGATCGGGTGCGCGCCGCTCTCGCCGCCGAAGACGGGCAGGGGCCCGGTGGTGGGGCGGTGCTCGGGCGGGGCCGTCCCGTTCTCCCGGTTGCCCCAGCCCTCCTGGTCGCCCCACTGCGGCACGGCCCGGTGCGGGCTGGTGTCACCCGGGACGCCAGGCGCCGGATACGGGTCGTTCGCCGGGTAGGTCCCACTGCCCGGCGGGTACGGGTCGGACGGCCCGGTCGCCGGGTAGGCATCGGTACCCGCGCCGGTGGCGTAGGCACCCGTCCCCCCGTAAGCGGGCTCCGGCCGGTCGGGCACGCCATGGCGATGGTAGGCGCCGCTCTCGGCGGGTCCCGGTTGCTCGGGCGCCGGCGCGGTGAGGGCCCGGGTCTGGACGGGGACGCCGCCCATCGGGGCCTCGACCTCGCGTCCGCCGAACCCCCGAGAACCGACGCCGCCGCCCTGGGACGCCGTGACCACGGCGTCCGGCAGCACCACGAACGCGGTGAGCCCGCCGCCCTGGGCGGCGCGCAGCTCGACGCGGACGCCGTGCCTGACCGCCAGGCGGCCGACCACGAACAGGCCCATGCGGCGGGCGGCCGAGAAGTCGATGACGGGCGGGTTGGCCAGGCGCCAGTTGGCCTGCTCCAGCTCCTCGGGGGACATCCCCACGCCGTTGTCGGTGATCTGCAGCATCGCGCCGCCGCCGGACAGCAGCTGGCCCGACACGGTGACCTTGGTGTGCTCGGCCGAGAAGACGGTGGCGTTCTCCACCAGCTCGGCCAGCAGGTGCACGAGGTCGTTGACGACGGGACCGGCGACGGTCATGTCGCCCTGCACGCGCAGCGAGACCCGCTCGTACTGCTCGACCTCCGACAGCGAGGCGCGGACGACGTCGATCAGCGGCACGGCCTGGTTCCACCGGCGCACCTGCTCCTGACCGCCGAGGACCAGGAGGTTCTCGCAGTTGCGGCGCATGCGGGTGGCCAGGTGGTCCAGGCGGAACAGGTTGGCCAGCTGCTCCTCGTCGCGCTCGCTCTGCTCCAGCTCCTCGATGAGGCGCAGCTGGCGCTCGATGAGCGACTGGCTGCGGCGCGAAAGGTTGACGAACATCGCGTTGATGTTGCCTCGCAGGACGGCCTCGTCGGCCGCCAGCCGGACCGCTTCGCGGTGGACCTCGTCGAACGCCCGCGCCACCTGGCCGATCTCGTCGGTGGAGTCGATGTCGATCGGCTCGACCTCGATGCCGCCCGCGGCGGCCTCCGGGTCGCGCAGCCGGTCGACCAGGCCGGGCAGCCGGGAACCGGCGATCTCCAGGGCGCCGCCCTGCAGGCGGCGCAGCGGCCGCACCAGCGAGCGGGCCACGATGATCACCGTGATCAGCACGATGAGCAGGACGATGAACAGCAGCACCGCGTCGCGGATGGCGTCGTTGCGCGCGTCGGTCTTCAGGGCGCGGGTCTGGTCGTCGAGCTGGGAGGCCAGCCGGGTCTCCACCTTGCGCATGGTGTCGACACGGGTGCTGGTGTTCTTGTTCCACTCGGCCGCCATCGACGAGTCGAGCGGCCGGACCCGCAACTGCGGGTTCCCGGTGGCCAGGGCGAGCGCCTGGGCGCGGGTGAACTCGGCGCGGTCGAGCTCGGGACCGGTCACGGTGTCGTCGAACACCTGGTTCTCGGCGCCGGTGGCCGAGGCGCGGAAGGCGTCCAGCTGGCTGCTCATCTGCGAGCGCGCGTCCTGCGTCCTGGTCAGGTCGGCGGGCTCGAAGCGCCCCTGCCACAGGGCCGTGACGATCAGCGCGCGCTCCCGGGAGGCGGCCTCCTTGGCGCGGGTCAGCGAGAGCAGGGTCAGCAGCCGCCGCGCGATTTCGGGGTCGGGCGTGCCATAGGCGACCACCACGTGGTAGTCGAAGACATCGGACAGTGACTCGGTGTACTTGTCCACGACCGCGCCGGGCGCGACCCGCTCGGCCAGCGCGCGCAGCGCGGGAAGGTCTTCGACCCGGTTGGTGATGTTGCTGACGGCCAGGGTGAGCTGCTCGGACGCGTTGGCGTCGACGCTTCGGATCGACCGCCGCACCGCCGCCGCGGCCTTGTCGGTCTCGCCCTGCCTGGTCTTGATCACCTCGGAGCCGACGGCGGCCTTGCCGCCTGCCGCGCGCTCGGCCATCGCGTCGCGCTCGTTCTCCAGCGCGTGGGAAAACTCACTCAGATGGTTACCCAGCGTAGCCAGGTTCCCGGTGCGCCGGTAGTCCTCGGCGTTGTCGACGGAGGTCCACACCCGCGTGCCCGCCAGGAGGCCGGCGACGACGGTCGGGATGGCGATGACGGCGAACAGACGTGTGGGCACACGCCAGTTGCGCAGCCGCAGGCGCCCTCCGCGAGAGCCTCTGCTCGGGGCGTCGTTGCTGGCCGACGGCGTTCTCTGGGGGGACTGCGGGGCCATCTCGGCCCCTTCGGCTGTGCGCACTGCCCTCCGCTACCTCTCAATGGGTTGACCACTCGCGGCGCACGGTGACCCCGAATGCGATTCGCTGCGTTTCGCGCCACCTGCGCCACAGCAGGCGAGCGCCGAACATTGCAACACAGAGCCACCTTCGGAGCCAACCCGAAGGATCCGACAGGTGTTGACTTGTGATGCAGGATATATGTATGTCACGGATTGTTCACGGATGTTCAGATTTGTCAGCGAACACGCTGGTTTTAGGGCATAGACCCGGGGGCTGAGGTATGCTCCACGACCGTTGGGAGAGATCTTCCAACGCCTGTTCCCCGCAACCTGGAGCGTCCTTCCCGTGCTGGAGATCGCCGGTCTCACCCACACCTATCCCGACGGGCATGTGGCCATCGACCGACTGGACCTCACCGTCCAGGACGGCGAGCTGCTCAGCATCGTCGGCCCCTCCGGCTGCGGGAAGTCGACCCTGCTCCGCTGCATCTCGGGCCTGATCCGTCCGAGCGGCGGCACGGTCGTCCTCAACGGCAAGCCCGTCGACGGCGTCCCCGACGACCTCGCCGTGGTCTTCCAGGACTACAGCCGCTCGCTGTTCCCGTGGCTGACCGTCCGCGACAACGTGGCGCTGCCCCTGCGCCGCCACGGCAAGGGCAAGGCCGAGCGCCGCGCCGCCGCCCTGGAGGCCCTCGACTCCGTCGGCCTGGCCGACGCGTCCCGCAAGTACCCCTGGCAGCTGTCGGGCGGCATGCAGCAGCGCGTCTCGATCGCCCGGGCCCTGGCCTACCGCCCGTCCCTGCTCCTGATGGACGAGCCCTTCGGCTCCGTCGACGCCCAGACCCGCGAGGACCTCGAAGACCTGCTGCTGGGCGTCCACCGCAAGGGCGGCATGACCATCCTGCTGGTCACCCACGACATCGACGAGAGCGTCTACGTCGGCGACCGCGTCGTCGTCCTGCGCCGCTCCCCCACCGGCATCCACGCCGACCTCCCCGTCGGCCTCCCCGCCGAACGTGACCAGATCGAGACCCGCGGCCTCCCGGAGTTCGTCAAACTCCGCGCCGAGGTAGGCCGCCTCGTCCGCGGCGGCGCCACCAAACAACTCACCTGACCCAAACACCCACCCGCCTCCCCCAGCGCCCGCCACGCGGAAAACACCTGGCCGGGCAGATCCGCGCGCCTATCAAAAGACGCGCACGGACGCGCATGGGGCACGGACCTGCGCAGTCAGGGCCCGCATAGAGCGGGAACGCGCGCGGGGCATGGGACTTGCGTCGGCAGGGCGCGCATGGAACGAAACACGCCCCGGGCAGGGACCCAGCACGGAGCGGGAACACGCACGCCAGGACGAACGTGGCGCAGGACCGCCCACCATGGAGCAGGGACGCGCACGGCGTGGGCCAGCGTGGGACCGGGCCGCATGGAGCAGGAACGCGCGCGGGACACGGAACCACCTGGAGCGCAGAGACCCGCACGAGGCAGGGCCCCAGGGGCTTGCACTGTGCGAGGCGGTGCGGGCTTGGGTGGTGTGATCCGGGGGCGGAGAGGCTGGACTGGACGGGGGGTCAGCCTTCCGTGGGGCGCTCCTGGAGGGTCCAGGTGTTGCCGTCGGGGTCCTTGAAGAAGGCGAAGGAGTTCCAGCGGCCGCCCTTGCCCTCCAGCCAGACGCCGTCTTCCAGGTGCTGGATGGTGCTGATGTCGACGCCCCGGCCGGCCAGCAGTTCGCGGGCGGCTTCGACGTCGTCGACGACCAGCTGGAGGCGCTTGATGCTGCCCGGTTCGGCGTCCGTTCCGGAGCCGAGGAAGATCGAGCAGCCGGAGCCGGGCGGGGTGAGCTGGATGAGGCGCGTCTTGTCGTCCACCCGGTGGTCGAGGTCGACGGCGAAGCCGACCTGGTCGGCGTAGAAGTGCTTGGCGCGGTCGAGGTCGGCCACGGGCATGGGCACCACTTCGAGCTTGAAGTCCATGACGGTCATCCTTTCCGGGTCATTTGGCGTCGGCGTAGGTGTCGACGACGGCGGTCTCCATAGGGAACAGGACGCGGGTTGCCCCGAAAAGGAGCCGCGCCGCCTCGCGCGCGGCGTCGTGCACGGCGGCGACGACCTCGTCGGCCTGCTCGCACGGCGCGTGCACGACCACCTCGTCGTGCTGGAAGAACACCAGCTCGGGCGGGCCCATCGCGGCGAGGCGGCGGCGGAGCGAGGCCAGCAGGACCAGCGCCCAGTCGGCCGCGGTGGCCTGGACGACGAAGTTGCGCGTGAATCGGCCCCGGCTGCGCAGGGCCTGGGCGGCGGTCTCCTCGCCCGCGATGGTCAGCTCGCGCCAGCCCGCGGAGGGCGGCGGGCACGTGCGTCCGAGCAGAGATCTGACCAGGTGGCCGCGCTCCCCCGCCCGGGCCGCGGACTCGACGTACTCGAACGCGTCGGGGAACCGGGTTCGCAGCACCGACAGCAACTGGACGGCCTCGCCCGTGCCCCCGCCGTACATCGCGGACAGCAACGCGATCTTGGCCTTCTCGCGTGCGTCGTCGCGGTCGCCGAACGCTCCCGCGAGCGCGCTGTAGAGGTCGCCGTGCGCGGCGGCCTCGGCGAACGCGCGGTCTCCGGCCAGCGCGGCGAGCACGCGGGGTTCGAGCTGGGCGGCGTCGGCGACCACCAGCGTCCACCCGGGGTCGGCGACGACGGCCTTGCGGAGGACGCGCGGGATCTGGAGGGCGCCGCCCCCGTTGGTCGCCCAGCGTCCCGACACCACGCCGCCGACGACGTACTCGGGCCTGAACCGTCCGTCCGCGACCCAGGTGTCGAGCCAGGACCAGCCGTGCGCGGTGTGCAGGCGGGACAGTTCCTTGTACTCCAGCAGTACCGGGACGGCGGGATGGTCGACGGACTTGAGCACGTGGGCACGGGTGGAGTTGACCGGCAGCCCCGCGCTCGCGAACGCCTTCTGGATCTGGGCGGGCGAGTCGGGGTTGACGTGCCCGCGCCCGCCGAACGCGTCGCTGATGCGGTCGGCCAGTTCCTGGAGCCGTCGCGGCCGCAGCCCGCCCGAGGGACGCGGCCCCAGCATCTCGGTGAGCAGCGCGTCATGCCGCTCGGCCGACCAGGGCAGCCCGGCGTGCGTCATCTCGGCCGCGACGAGCGCACCCGCCGACTCGGCCGCGGTGAGCAGGGCGAACCCGTGGAGCTTGGCGATGCCGCGCTGCTGCTCGGCGTGGACGGCCACGACCCGCTCGATGTCATCGCCCACCGGCGCCTCGTCGCCGAACAGCGACGCCTGCGCCGAGACCGTCGCGCCGGGGAGAGGGTCGTCCGGCACGGGTTCGCCCCGCAGCCGCGCCCACGCGGCGGCCACCGACCGGGGCTCGCCGTACCGGCCGGCATGGCCGAGCAGCAGGCTCTCGACCAGTTCGAGGTCGTGGCAACGGGCCACCCGGACGCCCGCCGCCAGCAATCGGGGTGCCAGCCGCGCGGTGGACGGCCAGACCCACCGAGGCGCGCCGTCGCGCTCGCGCTCACCGATCTCCGCCACCAGATCGTCCACCTCGACGGCGGGACCGGAGGGCGTGCCGTCTTCGGCGAGGGGCCGCACCACGCCCCCGCCACCGGCTCCCTCGGACACCGCGACTCGCACCATCGCATTGTGGCGCTCGCCACCGACAATCCGCGCCCGGCACGGCCGGTCCCGTTCAGGGACGGCGGAACCCCTCCGCGTCAGGGAAGGCGAAGGGGTTCCGGTGGTGCTGCTTTGTTACGCGACCAGGGAGACCTGCTGGCCGGCGGGGGTGTCGCCGTAGCGGTCGACGACCTTGTTCAGCTGGAGCTGGTAGTAGAGCGTGCCGAAGCCGATGATGCCCAGGAAGAAGCCGAGGCCGCCGCTGCAGGTGGCGGGCAGGCCGGCGGCGCGCTGGGCCTGGGCGATGCGGCCGGCCAGCTTGATGTACATGACCAGCGGCCAGATGCCGAGGGTGATGAAGCCGAAGATCAGCGACAGGAGCGCGTTGGTCGCGGCGTCGCCGGTGCGGCGGTCGTAGGAGTAGAGCTCGTTGTGGACCTTGAAGAACCAGACGAGCCCGTAGATGCCGAGCGTGATGATCGGCAGGCCGAGCCACACGCCGATGGGGTTGCGGCGCTTCATGTTGTAGCCGGCGGCGGCCGCGACCTGCTGTGGCTGCTGCTGCTTGTGGGCCGGGGCGTAGCCGCCCTGGTACTGCTGCTGCTGTTGTTGCTGGGGCTGCTGGTAGGGCTGGCCCTGGCCCTGCTGGGGGTAGCTCATGCTTTTGACTCCTGTGGACGCGGTCATGTTTCGGCCGACCGTCCGGCTGCTTCGGTCATCCGTGGTGAGCCCCGACCCTACGGGAGTCTGAGGTTCCTGTCGTACGACATACCGAAGAACATCGGCCTATCCTGCGACTTTTTCAGATTTGGACCTATTTTCATGCGTGGCGGAGCGGGATTCTGACCTCGTCCTCACACGGCGGTCGGAGTTCGTGGTCACCGCAGCCCGTGGCGGCGTAGCACCGGATGCGCAGCTCGGACTCGCTCACGTCGAGCCGGAGGAAGTTCTTGAAGAACGGGGGGCGGTCCCAGTCGGCCATCTCCGAGCGGAACCGCTGGGTCACCTTGCGGACGGGCAGGCGCGAGTAGCGGGTGCTGCGTTGCTTCTCGCGCGGGACGCCCAGCAGGGACGCCACGAAGCGCGCGCGGCGAGACGGGACGCGCGGCGTGCCGTCGTCCGGTGCGGTCTCCCCCTTGGCCCCGTACTTGCGGCCGGTCTTGATGTTCAGGCGGTGGCGGATCGCGACCGTCGCCTCTTCGGGGGTCAGCTCGAAGAGCTTGGGCAGCCGGAAGACCTGGCCGTAGAGCTTGCTGTAGCGGGAGAGGGAGTCGCCGCGCAGGGGGTAGCAGCGGAAGTCGTCCTCGTCCACCACATGGGACTTGGGGATGGTGTGGGTGGCGTGCATGAACGCGCCGCCTCCGCCCGAGACCAGGTACTGGATCGTGCGGTCGCCCACTTTGACGGGATAGCGCTGGTAGTTGTGGATGTCGCCGCCGATCGCGGCCACGTAGTTGTGCGCCGGGTCCTTGACGATCTCGTCGACCGTCCCGCCGCCCTCGATCGCCCCGGGCCGGTGGTGGTCGTCGACGTACAGGGGCTTGCCGGTGACCAGCAGCTTGGGCTTGGGACCCGCCGACATCTCGCGCAGCCACGCGCCCTGGTCGCGGTCGATGCCGCCGGTGATGCCGGTGTCGATGCCGACGATGCGCAGGACCGGGGTGTCGATCGTCCAGTACGGCCCGGGTTGCGTGGCGCGCTGCCCGGGGGCGCCCCGGTACTTGGCCCGCGCCTCGGCCAGGGCCTTCTCGTCCACCTCACCCGAACCGCGCCACAGCAATCGGGGGATGAAGGCGAGCGGGCCGCGCCACGGGTCGGGCGCGCAGTCCATGTCGAGGTCGCAGAAGACGCGCAGGAAGCCGCGGAGCCCGTCGTACCAGTCGTGGTTGCCCGGGACGGCGTAGATGGGCCCGGCGTAGTCCTTGTAGGGACGGAAGAACTTGGCCTCGTAGTCTTCGGCGGTCCCCGTGGGGTAGACGACGTCGCTGGCCACGACCATGAAGTCGGTGTCCTCGCCCACCCGCATCGCGGGCGGCACCACCGCGTACTGCGACTGGTCGCCCTCGCCGGTGTCGCCCATCAGCAGGAACGAGAACGCCTCGCGCTGGAGCGGGATGGTGAACGCCGCGCGGGTGCCCCGATCGGCGAGAGCCGCGACGCACCGGCGGCGGATCCCGTTGGACGGGTCCCCGAAGAGCCGGGCGATGACATCGTTGCGCGAGCTCCACAGGACCGTGGGGCGGCGCCAGGAGAAGCTGGGGACGCGCGAGGGCATCAGGTCGGGGAAGGTTCCGGGCTTGGCGCACTCCCAGCCCGCTCCGGCCTCCGACTTGCGCGAGTTGTCCTGCTGCTCGGGCGCGACCGCGTCCTCAGCGCGCAAGGATCACCTCCGGGGGGTTTTTGCGTCAACCCTTCACCGGAGGCGATCCTTGCGTCAAGCCGCTAGTGCGCGCCCTTTCCGGTGAGCGCCCTGACCTCCAGTTCGGCGAATTTCGCGCCGTCCCGATCCTTGGACAGGACGGTGCCGAGATAGGCGCACAGGAAGCCGAGCGGGATCGACACCAGCCCGGGGTTCTGCAGCGCCACCGGCGCCACGATGGTCTCGCTGAACAGCGCGTCCGGGTTCCCCTTGGGGATGGTGTCGGACTTGCCGCCCCAGCAGACCGGGCTGACCAGCACCATGGCCACGGCGGAGACGAGGCCGCCGTAGATGCCCGCCACGGCGCCCATGGTGTTGAACCGCTTCCAGAACAGCGAGAACAGCAGCGTGGGCAGGTTCGCCGAGGCCGCGACCGCGAACGCCAGCGCCACCAGGAACGCCACGTTCAGCCCGCGGGCGAAGATCGACAGGACGATCGCGATCGCGCCGATGCCGATGGCCGACAGGCGCGCCATCTTCACCTCGTCGCGCTCGCTGGCCTTCCCGCGCCGGATGACGTTGGCGAAGATGTCGTGCGCGAAGGAGGACGACGAGGCCAGCGTGAGCCCCGCGACCACCGCCAGGATCGTCGCGAACGCCACCGCCGCGATCACCGCGAGGAAGATCGCGCCTCCGGTCGAGCCCGCGCCGCCGCCGAGTTCCTCGGCCAGCATCGGTGCGGCGGTGTTGCCGCCCTTGTCCTGCGCCGCGATCGCCTTGCCGCCGACCAGCGCCGCCGCGCCGAACCCGATGACCAGGGTCATCAGGTAGAACGCGCCGATGATGCCGATGGCCCAGTTGACCGAGGTGCGGGCCGCCCGGGAGTTGGGCACCGTGTAGAAGCGGATCAGGATGTGCGGCAGGCCCGCGGTGCCCAGCACCAGGGCCAGGCCCAGCGACAGCAGGTCGAGCTTGGACCAGATGTCGGTGGCGCCGTACTTCAGGCCCGGCTGGAGGAACGCGTCGCCCTTGCCGCTGGCGTCGGCGGCGGCGCCGAGCAGCGTCGACAGGTTGAAGCTGTACTTGGACAGCACCCAGACCGTCATCACCAGGGCGCCGCTCATGAGCAGGACGGCCTTGACGATCTGGACCCAGGTCGTGCCCTTCATGCCGCCGACGGTCACATAGAAGATCATCAGCGCGCCGACCACGACGATCGTCCAGATCTTGGCGGCTTCGCCCTCGGCGCCGAGCAGCAGCGAGACCAGCGCGCCCGCGCCGACCATCTGGGCGAGCAGGTAGAAGATCGACACCACGATCGTGGAGATGCCCGCCGCGGCCCGCACCGGCCGCTGCCGCATCCGGAACGCCAGGACGTCGGCCATGGTGAACCGGCCGGAGTTGCGCAGCAGCTCGGCGACCAGCAGCAGCGCGACCAGCCACGCGACCAGGAACCCGATGGAGTACAGGAACCCGTCGTAGCCGGACAGCGCGAACATGCCCGCGATGCCGAGGAAGGAGGCCGCCGACATGTAGTCGCCGCCGATGGCCAGGCCGTTCTGCAGCGGGGAGAAGCCGCGTCCGCCGGCGTAGTAGTCGGCGGCGGTCTTGTTCTGCTTGCTCGCGCGGATCGTGATGTAGAGCGTGACGGCGACGAAGACGGCGAACAGCACCAGCGAGATCGCCCGGTGCTCGTTCTCGTCGGACGCCGCCAGAACGGGGGACGCCAGGACCGTGTTCACTTGCCCGCCTCCCCGGTTTCGCCGCCCGTGCCGGGCGTCACCGCGGTGTCGATGACCTGGGCCGCGAGGGGCTCCAGCGTGCGCCGCGCGTATCGCTCGTAGGCCCAGGCGATCAGGAATGTGGAGGCGAACTGGAGGAGCCCGAACACCAGCGCGACGTTGATCTCGCCGACCACCTTGGTGCCCATGAAGTCGCGGGCATAGGCCGAGAGCACCACGTAGAGCAGGTACCAGGCGAGAAAGGCCACCGTCATCGGGAAGACGAAGCGGCGGAAGGCCGCCTTGAGCCGCTGGAACTCCGGCGACTCGCTCATGTGCGTATAGGCCGCGCTGTCCAGCCCGTCGCCGGGCGCGGGCCCTGGGGACTCGGTTGTCACGATCACCTCCACCAGAAGATCACTGCGGGCAGTGTCCCGGCTTCACGCCGTGGCGACGGGACGCTGCACTGGCCGCTTGCGGCCATCCGACCAAGAACTTGGTTGGGATGGTAGATGCGGGAGGGCCCAAAGGGGAGTTCCATGCACGGCCGATGCACACCCGAGACCTGGGACGGTGCGGCGGGCGCGCCGCGAGGGCCTACTGGACGCCGAAGACGCGCTTGTCGTCGACGGGGACGATCTCCCGGCCGAGGGGCAGCAGCGAGACGGGGATGAGTTTGAAGTTGGCGATCCCGAACGGGATGCCGATGATCGTGACGCAGAGCACCGCGCCGGTGAACAGGTGGCCGAGCGCCAGCCACCAACCGGCGACGACGAGCCAGATGACGTTGCCGACCGCCGAGGCGGCCCCGGCGTCGTCGCGCCGCACCACCGTGTTCCCGAAGGGCCACAGCGCGAAGACGGCGATCCGGAAGGAGGCGATCCCGAAGGGGATCGTGATGATCAGGACGCAGCAGATGACCCCGGCCACCAGGTAGCCGATCGCGAGCCAGAAACCCGCCAGGACGAGCCAGATGACGTTCAGCACGGTGCGCACCCGCACCACCCTAGGCGCTACCACCCTTCGCGGCCGGGAGGCAAGGGCCCGGCGGGCCGCGGCGGCTGTAACGCCGCTGTCGGGGGCGCGAATGAACGGGCGCCGGCATCGCCCCCGCCGACGCCGGCGCCACCACGTTCAGGGCGCCAGTGGTGATCATGAGTCCCCCCAGAACGGCGAGCGAATGCGCGCGCCTCTCATGATCCCCGCCACCGGCGACCCGAAAGCCCCTAAACGGGACTAATGGAACAGTATCCGGACGCCCGTAATGCAAGCGTAAACCGCCCCAAACGCCCACCCCAAGATTTGCGTCAGGGAACGATCACTCTGAGTGCACCCGGCCGGACCGTCGCGGTGACCGGGAGGACGCCCGGAAGCTCGCCGTCGGCCCCATACGGAAGCGTCCGGCCCGGGGTCTCAAGCTCGATGCGGACCTCCCGTCCCCGCAGCACCTCGACCTCGGGACGGCCGACATGGCTCCCGTCCGAAAGCTCGCGCATCACCTGGAAGAACCGGGTCTTGGGCCCGTGCTTGATGACGACGACGTCGAGCAGGCCGTCGTCCACCCGGGCGTCGGGGGCGACATGGCGTCCGAATCCGTACCAGCCGGAGTTCGCGGCGATCACCGTGTACCCCGCGAAGCGGTGCTCCTCGCCGTCGACCGTCACCCGGTAGGCGGCGGGGCGCCAGGCGGCGACGGCGCGCAGCGCTCCGACGTAGTAGGCGGCCGAGCCGCGCAGCAGGCGCGTCTTGTTGGCGTTGTCGTTGGCGACGGCGTCCACGCCCGCGTAGACGCTGCCGAGCACGGTCAGGCCGTTGGCGTCGATCGCGTCGACGGCCCGCGCCTCGCCCTCCAGCAGCAGGCGGGCCAGTTCGCCGGTCTCGCGCGGGATGCCGAGCTGCCGCGCGAAGTCGTTGCCGCGCCCGGCCGGGACGATGCCGAACACGGCCTCGGTGCCCGCCAGCGCGCCCCCGACGCAGCCGACCATGCCGTCGCCCCCGACCCCGAGCACCACGTGCCCCGCGTCGGCGGCGGCTCGCGCCAGGGCGCGGGCGTGCTCCAAGCCGCGGCTGTACTCGACGACGACCTCGGCGCCCGCCTCGCGCAGCGTCCTGGCGAGGGGGATGAGGGTGGCGGCCGAGGCCGACCCGCCCGCGGCGGGGTTGACGACGGCGGTGAACGTTCGCGCCACGGTCACTCCTGGGGGACGGGCGGAACAAGGACGCCCGGGTTGAGGATTCCGGACGGGTCGAGGCGGTCCTTGACCGCCCGGAGCACCCCGGCGCCCAGCGGCCCGATCTCCCGGGCGTACCAGTCGCGGTGGTCGGTGCCCACACCGTGATGATGGCTGATCGTCCCGCCCGCCGCGATGATCGCGTCGTTGGCGGCGTGCTTGGCCTTCTCCCAATGGGCGAGGGCGTCCTCTCCCTGGGCCGAGACCACGGTGAAGTAGAGCGAGGCACCCGCCGCGTAGACGTGCGACACATGGCACATGACCAGCGGCGGGGTGCCCGACCCTGCCAGCGTCTCGATGAGCGCGTTCTTCACGGCCCGGTAGAGGTCGGGGACGCCGGACCAGAACGTCGCGGTCTCCAGCGTCTCGGCGAAGGCACCGGCGTCCAGGAGCGCGTCGCGCAGGTAGGGGGCGTTGAACCGGCCGTGCTCCCACTTCTCCCCCGGCTCGGCCCCCAGCGGCTCGCCGCCCGCGTCCCGCAGGACGGCCCGCGCCCTCGGGTCGATCTCGCCCTCGAAGCCCAGCACCATCAGGCACCCGGGGTCGCTCGGCAGGTCACCGCCGACGGCCCCCGGGTCGGCCAGGCCGACCATGGTCTCAGTCTCGTCTGAGAGCCGCAGGACGACCGGCAGCGGGCCGTCCTGGGCCAGGCGCCGCATGGCGGCGACGCCCCGCTCGAAATCGGGGAACCGCCAGCCCTCGTACGCCGACGACGGCGGCACGGGACGGACCCGCACGGTCACCGAGGTGATCACACCGAAGGCCCCCTCGGAGCCGAGTACGAGGTGGCGCAGATCGGGCCCGGCCGCCGACCTGGGGGCGCGGCCGAGGTCGAGGTCCCCCTCGGGCGTGGCGACGGTCAGGCCGACGACCATGTCGTCGAACCGGCCGTACCCGGCCGAGGCCTGGCCGCTGGAGCGCGCGGCGGCGAACCCGCCGACCGTCGCCCACTCGTACGACTGCGGGAAGTGCCCGAGCGTGAAGCCGTGCTCGTTGAGCAGCGCCTCCGCCCGGGGCCCCCGGAGCCCGGGCTGGAGGACGGCCGTCCGCGAGACGGGGTCGACCGACACCAGCGCGTCGAGACGGCGCAGGTCGAGGGCGACCACGCCGGTGAAGGCGGCGGCGCCCTCGGGGCGCAGCCCGCCGACGACCGAGGTGCCGCCGCCGAACGGGACGACCGCGATCCGCCGCGCCGCGCAGGCCGCGAGCACCGCGGCGACCTCGCCGTGCGAGCCGGGCAGGACGACGGCGTCCGGCGCGTCGGAGACCTCCCCGGCGCGGACGCGCAGCAGGTCGGGGGTCGACTTGCCGCGGGTGTGCCGGATCCGCGCCTCGGCGCCGGTCCGCACGTGCGCGGTGCCGCCCGCCGCCTCCGCGAGCGCGGCCAGCGCCTCGGCGCCGAGGCGGGGAGCGGGCACCGCGATCTCGCTCAGCTCGGCGGGCGCGGCGTCGGACGTCCGGACGCCGAGCAGATCGCGCAGCAGCCCGGCGGCGCCCTCGGGCAACGGGGCTGCCTTGGCGGGGTCGCCCCACCCGCTCCACAGCATGTCCGGAGTCTCCACCGCGCCTCCTGGTGCTTCTCTGTGCTGGTCAAGCTCCTGTGTATACACTGTGACACATGACGTCGATTCGTCACAACAAGACCGCCGAGGACACCGTGCTCGACGCCGCGCGCGACTGCGTGCTGGCCGTCGGCGTCCGCCGGACGACCCTGACCGACGTCGCGCGGCGCGCGGGCGTGTCACGGATGACGATCTACCGCCGCTGGCCGGACGTGCGCTCGCTGGTCGGCGACCTGATGACCCGCGAGTGGATCGCGACCGCCGCCGCGGCCCACCCGGCGATGGACGGGCGTCCCGTCCGCGCGCGGCTGGTGGACGGGCTGGTCGCGGGGGCGCGGGCGTTCCGCGAGCACGCCCTGATGCGCAAGATCCTCGACGTCGACCCCGAATTGCTGCTGCCCTATGTGCTCGAACGGCGCGGCGCCAGCCAGGAGGCGATCCTGGAGTTCTTCGAGGAGGCGCTGCGGGCCGGTCACGCCGACGGCACGATCCGCGCCGACCACCCCGTCCGGCAGGCGCGCGCGCTGCTGCTGGTCGTCCAGGCGTTCACGCTGTCCGCCGCGACCATGACCGACGCGTCCGACCCGGAGCTGTCGTCCGCCGCGTTCGACGCCGAGCTGCGCCGCATCCTGGAAAGGACCCTCGCGCCATGACCCCCACCCGATCGCCACTGACCCCTGACCCGGCACCCCGAAAGCCGCCCGGCAAGGCCCCGAACCCCCCGGCACCCGACCCCGCCACACCCACAAACGAGCTTCCCCGCCTTCCGGAGAGGACCGGCGCGCCGTGACCCCCGTCCGATCATCACTCAACGCCGCCCGGCGCACCCGGGAGCTGGCCGGGTTGTCCGGCGAGGTCGTGGACGTCCTTGTCGTCGGTCTCGGCGCGACCGGCGCCGGGGTCGCGCTCGACGCCGCCTCCCGGGGGCTCTCGGTAACGGCGATCGACGCCCACGACCTGGCGTTCGGAACCTCCCGCTGGAGCTCCAAGCTGATCCACGGGGGCCTGCGCTACCTCGCCTCAGGGCAGGTGGACGTGGCCTACGAGAGCGCGGTCGAGCGCGGCGTCCTGATGTGCCGCACGGCCCCGCATCTGGTGCGCGCGCTCCCGTTCGTCCTGCCGCTGACCCCGATGGTCTCGCGCGCCCAGGCCGCGATCATCCGGTCGGGCCTGCACGCCGGGGACGCCCTGCGGGCGGCGGCGCGCACCCCGCGCTCGATCCTCCCCGGGCCCCGCCGCCTGTCGGCGGTCGAGACGGCCCGGATGGCCCCCGCCCTGCGCCCCTACGGCCTGCGCGGCGGGCTGCTGTCGTGGGACGGCCAGCTCGCCGACGACGCGCGCCTGGTCACCGCGCTCGCCCGCACCGCCGCCGCCCACGGCGCGAAGATCATCACCCGTTGCCGGGCGCTTTCTGTCGGGGGCGACGGCGCCCTGGTCCGCGACGAGCTGACGGGGGCCGAGCACACCGTGCGCGCCCGCGCGGTCGTCAACGCGGCCGGGGTGTGGGCGGGCGGCCTGGTCGAAGGCGTGAACCTGCGTCCCTCCCGGGGGACGCACCTGGTGCTGCGAGCCGAGAGCCTGCGCGGGCTCACCGCCGGGATGCACGTGCCCGTCCCGGGTGCGTCGGCCCGGTACATCCTGGTGATCCCCCAGGGCGACGGCCGCGTCTACGTAGGGCTGACCGACGAGCCCGCCGACGGCCCGATCCCGGACGTGCCCGAACCCACCGAGGGCGAGATCGGCTTCCTGCTCGACATCCTCGACTCGGCGCTCGACCTGCCCGTCCGGCGGGACGAGGTCGCCGGCGCGTTCGCCGGGCTGCGCCCCCTGCTCGACACCGGCGGGGGCGAGACCGCCGACATCTCCCGGCGCCACACCGTCCTGACTTCGGGTGACGGGATCGTGACGATCGTGGGCGGCAAGCTGACCACCTACCGGCGCATGGCGCAGGACGCCGTCGACGCGCTGGTGACCGCCGGGCGCCTGGACGCGGGCCCGAGCCGCACCGCGCGGCTCCCCCTGGTCGGCGCGGCCCCCGCGGCCCGCCTGGAGGCCCTGGACGCGCCGCGCCGCCTCGTCCAGCGGTACGGGACCGAGGCGCCGCTGGTGGCCGCCCTGGCGCGCGACGACGCCTCGCTGCTGGAACCGGTGGTGCCGGGGCTGCCCGTCGTGGGCGCCGAGCTGGCGTGGGCGGTGCGGCACGAAGGGGCCCTGGACGCCGCCGACCTGCTGGACCGCCGCACCCGGATCGGCCTGGTGGGGCGGGATCGCGAGGCGGCGCTGCCCGCCGCGCTGGCCTGCTTCCCGTCCCCCGCACACGCGTGACCCAAGATCAATCTGGGGTATGAGGAGTGTCACTTGACCCGGACGGGGAGGATATAATTAGGTTACCCTAACCTAATGAGGCACGACTGAGGACGGCATTGGCAACGGGGGTCCGATCTTGACGCGCGGTAATGGCTGCGATCACTGTCCGGGGAGTCACTCCGGCGAGCGGCCCTGCCTGGCGAGCGCGACGACCAAGGCCCGCGCCTGGCTGCTGATCGAGCACCCCGGCCCCTGGCCCGAGCGCGTGGAGCAGCTCGCGGGCCCGTCCCCGGTAGCCGACGCCGTGCGCGCCGCCCAGGCCGCGGGAGTGCGCCCCCAGCTCATCCGCCGGACGCGCCGCAGGCGCGCCACCCCTCCCGTCCAGGTGTACGCGGGATTCTCGCAGGGCGACGCGGTCTGGATGGAGGGCCGGGAACTCTCCGACCCCGCCGAGCTGGCCGCGCTCGATCTCGCGGCCCTGGCCAAGGGAGAGAGCCCGGGGCTGGGAGACCAGGTCACGGACCCTGTGCTGCTGGTCTGCACCCACGGGCGCCGCAACGCCTGCTGCGCCAGGACGGGAGCCCCCCTCGCCCGCGATCTCGCGTCGCGTTTCGATGGCTTTGTCTGGGAAACAACGCACGTTGGCGGTGACCGCTACGCAGCCAACCTGGTGTGTCTCCCCCACGGGCTCTACTACGGGGACCTCGGATCCACCGAGGCAATCACGGCCGTGGAGGCCTACCTGCGGGACGAGGTGACCCTGGACCGCTTCCGGGGTCGCGCGGGTCTCCCCGAACCCGCGCAGGCCGCCGAGCACTTTGTGCGCGCCCATACGGGGGTTCTGGCGATCGGCGGCGTCCGCGTCGAATCGGTCACCGGCACCTCTCCGTACGAAGCGGTTGTCACCGCTCGCGGGAACCGTTACAAAGTGATCATCAACAACGCCGTCCAGGCCGCCGAGTGCGGCCCGGACTGCGGGGAGAACCTCGAAACATACATTGTTAGCGAGCTCACCCTTCTCAACGAGGCGGCCCTCGTGTAATCTCTCGGAGGCCCCATTCGAGGGTCTCCCTGCCGCAAGCGGCCCCAGTCTCCCGGACGACCGGGCGGGGAACAGAGCGGCAACTTTAGACGTTGGACCTTTCGGCGCTTCTGACGCATGTCTGAAGCACGGCGGGCGTCCATGTCCCGAAATTGCTCAAAACCAACCAAGGTGGGTGTTCCATGGCTCAGGTACGTCGGCAGGCAAACCTCCCTCGTCCCAGCTGGGGCTGGCAGGACGCCGCGGCGTGCCGGGGGGAAGACCTCGTGCTCTTCTTCGGCCCCGACGGCGAGCGTCAGCCCGAGCGCGAGATCCGAGAGCGCAAGGCCAAGCAGATCTGCATGGGCTGCCCGGTCCGCACGGAATGCCTGGACTACGCGGTGTCCAGGCCCGAGAAGTACGGCACGTGGGGCGGTCTGAACGAGGATGAGCGCGCCTCCGAGCGTCGCCGCCGGATGCGTCGCGCGAACGCCGCCTAGTCGCCTTCTGCCCTCGCGCACCCCGGCACGCCACCAAAGCACCACCGCAAACGGCCCCGCTCCGGCGGGGCCGTTTGCGTGCCCGCAATCGGTTTCCGGCCCTCGATCATTTGTCACATATGCGTCACGTGTACGTCACAGCGGAGTTCGGGAATGCTCCGCCGTGATCACGCCAATACAACATCAACGACCGGGCCGTGGCCTATTTCTGCAAATTAGCGCCGAACCATTCCAGCGACCGCTGGGTGACCTCCCGTAGCGCTCCGGGTTCCTCGAACAGGTGACCGGCGCACGGCACCACCGTCAGCCGGTGGCCCGCCCCGGCGTCCATCCGGGCCAGGGCGCGCTCGTTCAGCGTCAGGACGTCGAGATCGCGGCCGCCCACGATCAGCAGCGTCGGCGCGGTCACCGAGCCCAGCGCCTCCGCCGCCAGGTCGGGACGCCCGCCGCGCGACACGACGGCGCCGACGTCGTCCGGGGACGCCGCGGCCGCCACCAGCGCCGCCGCGGCGCCCGTGCTGGCGCCGAACAGCCCCACCGGACGGCCGGAGACGCTCGACTCCTCCGAGCGGACCCACGCCACCACCCGAGTCAGCCGTCCGGCCAGCAGCGGCACGTCGAAGCGCAGCCGGGCCGTGGCACGGTCCTCGCGCTCCTCCTCGGCCGTGAGCAGGTCGAACAGCAGCGTCCCGTAGCCTTGCGCGTTGAGGGCCGCCGCGACCTCGCGGTTGCGGGGGCTGTGCCGCCCGCTCCCGCTGCCATGCGCGAAGACGATCACCCCGCGCGCGTCGGCGGGCCCGCCCAGATCCCCCGCCAGCCGCACGTCGCCCGCGGGCACCAAAACCCCCGTCACCGCCCGTCCTCCCCGCCACCCGCCCAATCGATCACGAAAGCGCCGACGCCCGCACCGCCACCACAGCCGTGCGCAAGGTCGCCGGTCGGACATACGCCACCCACAGCCACCCCGGTCACCACCACGCCCGCACCGCCACCGCAGCCGTGCGTCACGACGGTCATCCCGGTCACCGTCCGACTCCCGCGCGGTCGAGCCAGGCGATGACGTCGGCGTCGGTGAGCTGGGCGAAGTCCTCGTACCAGTTGCCCACCGCCCGGAACGAGCGCGGCGCGACGGGTACTACCAGGGCGTCGGCCTCGTCCCGTAGGGCGTCGACCGTTTCGGCGGCTCCTACGGGGACCGCGAGTACCAGTCGGGCGGGGCCGCGGTCGCGTACGGCTCGCAGCGCGGCGCGCGCGGTGCCGCCGGTGGCCAGGCCGTCGTCCACGACGATCACGGCGCGGCCCGCCAGGACGGGCAGGGGCCGCTCGCCCCGGTAGACCCGGACCCGACGGTCCAGCTCGTCGCGTTCGGCCGCCACGGTGGCGCTCAGGTCGTCCTCGCGCACGGACAGGCGGCGCATCAGGTCGCCGTCGAACACCGGGGCGCCGCCCTCGGCCACGGCCCCCACGCCGAGCTCCGGCTGGGGCGGGTAGCCGATCTTGCGGGTGACCAGGACGTCGAGTGCCGTCGCGCCCAGGCGCCTGGCGATCTCGTAGCCCACGGGCACTCCGCCACGCGGCAGCGCGAGCACCACCGGGTCGTCCAGACCCAGCGGGAGCAGCCGCTCGGCGAGCACGCGCCCCGCCTCCGCGCGGTCGGCGAAGGGGAGCCGGACGGACGTCATCGGTGAACCCCCTTCAAGGCTCACCGCCTACCTACCCACTCACGCCCCGCCATGCTCCTCGGAATCGCGGCGGCGCGGGCGGGTCAGGCCCCCGTCAGCCAGTTGAGCGGGTTGTCGCGCAGGATGCGGCGCAGGACGGCCTTGTCGGCCCCGGCGGCGCGCAGGGCCGGGACGAAGACGTCGAAGAGGTGCGCGTGGCCGTGGCCGCCGTAGCGGCTGACCTGGGTCATGCGGGACACGCCCGAGCTGAGCAGGACGCGCCCGGCGTGGCCGCCCTCGATCAGCTCCAGGACGCTCCGGACGCGGCGGTCGAGGGCCTCGGCGCCGTCTCCGGCCAGCACCAGCGTCCCGAACGAGACGTAGGCGCCCGACTCGGCGATCTTGCGGTGCGCGGCGGGGTCGTCCACCAGGTCCTGCTGGCCGACCGCGACGCGGGACGCCGCCAGGCCCGCGCCGGTGAGGATCTCCAGCAGGCTCAGCCCGGGACGTCCGTAGGTGGCCACCGAGAGCCCGGAGTGGACGGCCGCGCGGGCGGCGGCGCGCAGGCAGCGCTCCTCGGCCTCGGTGGGGATCTCGCCCCAGGTGCCGATCTCGCCGATGACGCCGGGGAGCGCGCTGGTGCCGTCCAGGCCGAAGCCGATCTCGGCCAGCAGGCGCTCGGTCAGGGAGTCCTCGTCGGCGCCGCGGATGTGGTCGGGGTGGAAGGGCTCGGTGAAGTAGCCGGTGCCCGCGACCACCGCGACCTTGGACCCGGCGCTGATCCGCGCCAGCGCGGCGGCGTTGCGGCCCATCCCCGTGCAGGTCAGGTCGATGACCAGGCCGAGGTCGTGTCCGGTGCGCAGCGCCGCGAGATCGCCGGTGACGGGCTTCTCCTCGTCCACCCAGCGGCGCGCGTCGGAGCCCACCAGGGCCGGACGGGCGGGCCAGCGCAGGTCGAGCTGGAGGTGCTCGTGGGACAGCACCGTTCCGGTGATGGCGGAAGCCTCGACGGTGCCGGTGACGGTGCGCAGCCGCCCGGGCTCTTCACGGGGGGTCATGAGAGGTGAGGCTACGACATGTTTGCCCGGATTCGAGGTTTATGAAGGGGAGTTTTTACCATCCGATCCGGTATCGGGCACTTCGTCGGGGTCCGGGGCCGAGCCCTGCGCGGCCTCACGGATCGCCCTGGCCCGCGCGGTGCCCGCGCTGGGCCACCGCCGGTCGATCTCCGCGTTCAGCGCGGCGCCGATCAGCACCGCGAGCGCGGCGACGTAGAGCCACGCCAGGACGGCGATCGAGGCGGCCAGCGAGCCGTACACCGAGACCCCGGCCAGCGAGGTGGCCAGGTAGAGCCGGAGCGCCAGGCTGCCGACGATCCAGATCAGCAGCGCGACGACCGCGCCGGGGATCTCGCGCCACCAGGCCGTTCGCACCGGGACGCTCATGTGGTAGAGCATCGCCAGGAACATGATCGACAGCGTCACCACCACGGGCCAGTAGAACAGCGGGAGGACGCCCGCGCTCTCGGGCAGCGCGCGCCGCACCAGCGTCGGCCCCGCCACCAGGAGCGGGATGAGGATCAGCATCACCAGCAGGCCGACCAGGTAGAGGAAGAACGCCCGCAGCCGCGTCCTGATGACGCCGCGGATGCCCGAGAGCCCGTAGGCGATCGTGATCGTGTCGACGTAGACATTGGTGGCCCGCGACCCGGCCCACAGCGAGATCAGGAAGCTCACCGAGACGATGTCGGGGCTCCCGCCCTTGATCACGTCGTCGATCAGCGGGACGACCACCGAGTCGACCGCGGGGCCGGTCAGCACCGTCTGGGCCTGGGTGATCAGCCAGGAGCGGATGTCGGCGACCGTCTCGACGCCCAGCGCGCCGCGGAAGTGGCCCATCGTGCCGATCAGCCCGATCACCAGCGGCGGCAGCGACAGCAGCGCGAAGAAGGCCGCCTCGGCGGCCAGCCCCGTGACCCGGTAGCGGAACGCCGCGATCGCGGTGTCCTTGACCAGGCCCCACACGATCGTCAGCACCCGCCGCCGCCACGAGGCGTGGCCGGCCGGCCCGGCGCCCGAGTCGTCCTCGGCCGGGTTTCCCGCGACGCCCGCGGCACCGGAGACGGTGGTCACACCGCCCCACCGTAGAGCGTCACCCACGCGGAACCTGTCCGAACGCCCACTTCAGCCCATCCTCCGGCGCGTCGTGCTCCCGTGCGAGGCCGCACAGCCATGACCCCGCTCTCATACCCGTTCTGACGCCATGGACCGCGAACGCGTTTCATGGCCTCGCCTCCGCTCGGTGGCCCCATGATCGGCGCGAACGGGGAACCCGCGGCGCGCGCATCCACGTCCATCGGCGACAATGGAGACATGATCTGCCCATCGTGCCGCGAGCGCCACCACGACGAATGTCGTGGCGGGTCGTGGTGCGACTGCCAGCATCAGGCGTCCTCCGCCCCCAACGAGCGTCCCGCTCGGGGGAAGGACGAGGCGCCCCCGGCCGAGCCCCGGGTGAACTGGAGGCGGCAGGGATGACTCTTCTCACCCGTCCGCATGCCGGACGCAACTGGACATCCCGTGGAACCGCATGTCAGAGTCTAGGCATGACTGCTGCGGATCCGTTGCTGGTAATGCGCCGGCACGTGGACTTCCTGCGCGTCCGCAGCGCGATCTGTCTGTGACGCCCCTACCACGCCCCTTTGATCTTTCCGGGCGCGTGGTGCACCGGCGTCATTTTTTCTTTTTCCCGCTCAGCGTCGAGCCGGCCTGACACGACTGCCGCTGCGCCACGCGTCCTCCACCCAGACCTGGATGAGGACGCGCGCCGTGCCACCTGCGACCAAGCGCAAGCGAGGAGAGGGCCAGTGGGCCCTCGGCTATCGCGAACCGCTCAACAAGAACGAAGAGAACAAGAAGAACGACGACGGGCTCAACGTCCGCCGTCGCATCGTCGACGTCTACTCCAAGGCGGGTTTCGACTCCATCGACCCCGCCGACCTGCGGGGCCGATTCCGCTGGTTCGGGCTCTACACCCAGCGCAAGCCCGGGATCGACGGCGGCAAGACCGGATCGCTGCCCGACGAGGAGCTCGACGACCGCTACTTCATGCTGCGGGTGCGGATCGACGGCGGTCAGCTGTCGGCCGAGCAGCTGCGCGTCGTGTCCGACATCTCCGTGAAGTACGCGCGCGGCACCGCCGACATCACCGACCGGCAGAACGTCCAGTACCACTGGATCGCGATCGAGGACGTGCCCGCGATCTGGGACGCGCTGGAGTCGGTGGGCCTGTCGACGATGGAGGCGTGCGGCGACACCCCCCGCGTGATCATCGGCTGTCCGCTGGCCGGGATCGCCGAGGACGAGGTGATCGACGCGACGCCGCAGATCCACGAGATCCACGAGCGCTACATCGGCACGGCCGAGTTCTCCAACCTGCCGCGCAAGTTCAAGTCGGCGCTGAGCGGCTGCACCGCGCACTGCACCGTCCACGAGATCAACGACGTGGCGTTCGTGGGCGTGGTGAACGACGAGGGCCAGGTGGGGTACCAGCCGTTCGTCGGCGGCGGGCTGTCGACCAACCCGATGTTCGCCAAGAGCCTGGGCGTGTTCGTCCGGCCCGAGCAGGCGCACGAGGTCTGGAAGGGCATCATCTCGATCTTCCGGGACTACGGGTACCGCCGGCTGCGGCACCGCGCCCGGATCAAGTTCCTGATGAACGACTGGGGCCCGCAGAAGTTCCGCGAGGTGCTGGAGAAGGAGTACCTCGGGTACGCGCTGCCCGACGGCCCCGACCCGGCCGCCCCGCTCCCCCGTCGTGACCACGTGGGCGTCCACCCGCAGAAGGACGGGAACTTCTACGTCGGGTTCGCGCCGAAGGTCGGCCGCGTCAACGGCCAGCTGCTGGGCACGATCGCCGACCTCGCCGAGCGCTACGGCTCGGGGCGGGTGCGGACGACCGCCGAGCAGAAGATGGTCATCCTGGACGTCCCCGCGGCCAACACCGAGGCCCTGGCGGCCGCGCTGGACGAGCACGACCTCCAGGTCAACCCGTCGACGTTCCGGCGGCAGACCATGGCGTGCACGGGCATCGAGTACTGCAAGCTGGCGATCGTCGAGACCAAGCAGCGCGCCATGGACCTCATCGACGACCTGGAGAAGCGGCTTCCCGACTTCGAGCAGCCGCTGACGATCAACGTCAACGGGTGCCCGAACGCCTGCGCCCGCATCCAGGTCGCCGACATCGGGCTCAAGGGCCAGCTGGTGGTGGACGAGAACGGCGACCAGGTGGAGGGGTTCCAGATCCACCTCGGCGGCCAGGTCGGCGCGTCCTTCGGCAAGAAGGTGCGCGGGCTGAAGACCACCTCGGCGGGGCTGACCGACTACGTGGAGCGCGTCGTGCGCAAGTACGACGAGCAGCGCGCGGACGGCGAGAGCTTCGCCGCCTGGGTCGGTCGCGCCGACGACGCCGACCTCAAATAACGGGTGGCCCGGAATGTCAGAAAGAGCGGCCCCGTTCTACTGCCCGTACTGCGGCGAGGAGCGCCTCGAACCGCGAGAGGAGGAAGGGACGTGGTTCTGCCATGACTGCGTCCGTTCCTTCAAGTTGAAGTTCCTCGGTGTTGGAGCCCCGCGCAAGGAGATCCCCCAGTGACGCTTCTGGAGACCGACAGACCGACCCTCGACCTCGAAGACATCGTCGAGTCGGCCGCGCACGCCTTGGAGGGCGCCTCGACCCTGGAGGTCGTCCGGTGGGCGGCCGCCACGTTCGGCGACCGGATCTGCCTGACCTCCTCGATGTCGGACGCGGCGCTGATCCATCTGGTGTCGAAGGTCAAGCCCGGCATCGACGTGCTGTTCGTCGACACCGGCTACCACTTCGCCGAGACCATCGGCACCCGCGACGCGGTGGAGGCCGTCTACCCGGTCAACGTGATCAATGTGACGCCGTCCAGGACGGTGGAGGAGCAGGAGGCCGCGCTGGGGCCGCGCCTGAACGGACGCAACCCCGACCTGTGCTGCCACCTGCGCAAGGTCGAGCCCCTTGGGCGCGCGCTGGAGGGCTACATGGCCTGGTTCAGCGGCATCCGCCGGGACGAGACCAGCAGCCGCCGCGAGCGCCGCGTCGTCGAGTGGGACCGCAAGCGCGGCATGGTCAAGGTCAACCCGATCCTCGACTGGACGCAGGAGCAGATCGACGACTACATGTCCGACAACGGCGTGCTGGTGAACCCGCTGCACTACGACGGCTACCCGTCGATCGGCTGCGAGCCCTGCACGCAACCCGTCGCACCCGGGGACGACCCGCGCAGCGGCCGCTGGGCCGGGATGGGCAAGACGGAATGCGGCATTCACCTCTGAATCCGCCGATGGTGGCGGTGGCGCACGGGAGCAGAGACCCCCGCGCCGCCGCGACCGTCGCGGAGCTCCTCGCCGCCGTCCGGGCCCGCCGCCCGGACGTCCCGGTGCACGCCTCGTTCCTCGACCACGCGCCACCGGCCCCCGTCAGCGTGCTGGACGGCCTGGCCGCCGCGCCGGGGCCCATCGTCGTGGCGCCGCTGCTGCTCACGGCGGCCTTCCATAGCAAGACCGACATCCCCGGGGTGCTGGCGCAGGTCCGCAGGCGGCATCCGCGCCTGAACGTGAGCACGGCCGCGACGCTGGGTCCGCACCCGCTGCTGCTGTCGGCCCTGGAACGCAGGATGGCCGAGGCGGACGTGGCGATCGGCGACCCGGAGACGGCAGTCGTGCTGGTGTCGGCGGGGTCCAGCGACGCGTCGGCCAACGCCACGATCTGGAACCTGGCCAGGCGATGGCGCACGCGCGGCTGGTGGGGCGTCGTCCCGGCCTACGCGTCGGCGTCGCGGCCCACTCCCGCCGAGGCGGTGGCCGCCCTGCACGACGCGGGCGCGCCCCGCGTCGTGGTGGCGTCCTACTTCCTGGCCCCCGGGTACTTCGCCGACAAGGTGCGCCGGGAGTCGCTCGCCGCCGGGGCCACGGCCGTCTCGCCCGTCCTCGGGGCGGCTCCCGAGGTGGCCGACCTGGTCGTGCACCGCTACGAGGAGGCCCTGGCCCAGACCGTGTCCGCCGCCGCCGTCTAACGGGCGGGCGCCTCCACCAGAAGCAGGCGGATGACGTCGGTGAGGGCCCGGGCCGACAGGGCCGGGTCGACGGCCCGGCGCAGGCCCAGGCCGACGCCCAGGCTGAGGAACGCGTCGGCGAGTTCGGCCGGGGGCATCGGCGGCGTCACCCCCAGCCGGCGCGCCTCGTCCTCGACCACGGCGCGCAGGGCCGCCGACCACGTGCGCCCGCCCGCCGCGATCCGGTCGCGCAGTTCCGGGTCGCGGCGGGTGGCGTGGATCGCGAACTCGGCCTCCAGGAGCGTCCAGCCCTCGTCGCCGATCGTGCGCTCGGCCCATGCCTCGAACACCGCCAGCCGGTCGCCGGCCGGGCCCTCGTCCACGAACAGGTCGAGGACCGCCTGGACGCGCTCGGCCCGCACCGCGTCGATGACGGTCTGGCAGAGCTCGTCCTTGGTGCCGAAGTTGGAGTAGACCGCGCCCTTGGAGAACCCGGCCGCCTCGGCGACCTTCTCCAGCGAGGTCGCGTGATATCCGTCACGCAGGAACAGCCGGCGCGCCGTCGCGATCAGCAGCTCGCGGGTGCGCGCCTGGCTTTCGGCCCGGGTCAGTCGTGCCATGAATCCCATCGTAATCCAGATACTGACGGTATCTCGCAGCTCGTGGCCGCTATTGACTTTCCGTCCGATTGCCAAATACCTTCGGTATCTCGATGGACCCGGAGGTTCGCCATGCCCGACCCACCCGTTGCACGGCCCGGCGCGGTCGTGGTCGTCACCGGCGGTGCCCGGGGAATCGGCCGCGCCACCGCCGCCGCGTTCGCGCGGCGCGGAGCCGTCGTCTGCCTCGGCGACCTGGACGGCGGGGCGGCCGCCGCGACGGCCGCCGAGCTCGGCGTCCACGGCCTCACGGTCGACGTCGCCGACCGCGCCTCCTACGCCGCGTTCCTGGCCGCCGCGCGGGACCGCGCGGGGCCGGTCGACATCCTGGTGAACAACGCCGGGATCATGCCGCTCGGGCCGTTCCTGGACGAGCCCGACGCCGTCAGCGCCACGACCCTCGACGTCAACGTCATGGGGCTGGTCCACGGCATGCGGCTCGCGCTTCCCGGGATGATCGAGCGCGGGCGCGGCCATGTCGTGAACGTCGCGTCGATGGCGGGCAAGCTGCCCATCGCGGGCATGGCGGTCTACAACGCCAGCAAGTACGCCGCCGTCGGGCTCTCCGCCGCCGTGCGCGAGGAGGTCGCCGGGACGGGCGTCACGGTCAGCGCCGTGCTGCCGTCCGCCGTCCGCACCGGGCTGACCGAGGGCGTCCGGCTCGGCGGCGGGCTGCCCACCGTCGAGCCCGAGCGGATCGCCGAGGCGATCGTGCGCAGCTGCGTCTCGCGGCGCGCCGAGTACCCCGTGCCGGCCTGGCTCGGCGTGACCCAGCCGGGCCTCGCGCTGGTGCCCGAGCGGGCCCTGCGGGCCGCCAGGCGGCTCCTGGCGGGCGACCGCGCCTACCGGACGACCTTCGGCACGCGCGGCGACCACGACCGGCGCGTGCTGGAGCAGGCCGGGAGGAGGAGCCGTGCGGCCCGACCATGAGGTGATCATCGTCGGCGCCGGGTTCTCCGGGCTGTGCGTGGGCATCCGGCTCCGCGAGAAGGGGGCCCGCGACTTCGTGATCCTGGACGCGGCCCCGAGCGTCGGCGGCGTGTGGCGGCACAACACCTACCCGGGTGTGGCCGTCGACATCCCGTCCACGACCTACAGCTACTCCTTCGAGCCCAACCCGAACTGGACGCGCGCGTTCGCCCCCGGCCAGGAAGTGCGCGCCTATGCCGAGCACTGCGCCGACAAGTACCGCCTCAGACCACACCTCCGGCTGGGCACCCAGGTGGAGCGGGCCGTCTTCGACGAGGCCCACGACGTGTGGCGCGTCCACACCGGCGGCGGCGAGCTCACCGCCCGCTTCCTGATCTGCGCCGTCGGGCCGCTCGACCAGCCCAAGGCGCCCGACATCCCCGGGCTCGACGGCTATACGGGGAAGGTCGTGCACACGGCGCGCTGGGACCACGGCCACGACGTCACCGGCGAGCGCGTCGCCGTGATCGGCACCGGGGCGTCCGGGCTCCAGGTGATCCCCGAGCTGGCCGGCCGGGCCGGGCACCTGGACGTGTACCAGCGGACGCCCATCTGGGTGCTGCCCAAGATCGACTTCCGGATCCCGGTGGGCGTCCGGCTGGCGTTCCGGCTGGTGCCGCCTCTCCAGTCGCTGCTGCGCCTCATCACCACGGCGGCGTCCGAGGTGATCATGGTGCTGGGGATCGTCCACTACAGCAAGGTGCCGTTCCTCGTCCGGATCACCGAGGCGCTGTGCCGCGCCCACCTGCGCCACCAGGTCCCCGACCGCGCGCTGCGGCGCGAGCTCACACCCCGCTACGGGTTCGGGTGCAAGCGGCCCTCGTTCTCCAACCGCTACTTCCGCACGTTCACGCGGCCCGACGTCGAACTGGTGACGGCCGGGATCGAGCGCGTCACCGAGAAGGGCGTCCGGACCGCCGACGGGCGCGAGCGCGCCGCCGACACGATCGTGCTGGCCACCGGTTTCAGGACGCTGGAGATCGGCGCGATGCCCGCGTTCCCCGTCACCGGGAGGGGCGGCGTCGAGCTCGGCGCCCACTGGGACGAGCACCGCTACCAGACCTACGAGGGCCTGGCCTCTCCCGAGGCGCCCAACTTCTGGCTCATGAACGGGCCCTACACCGTCACCGGCGCCTCGTGGTTCTCCATCATCGAGGCGGGCGCGACCCACATCGTGCGCTGCCTCGGCGAGGCGCGCCGCCGCGGCGCCGTCCGCATGACGGTCAGGCGGGGCCCGCACGACGCGTTCACGGCGGAGATGCGGCGCCGCATGAAGGGCACCATCCTGGCCCAGCCGAGCTGCTCCCGGTCCAACAGCTACTACTTCGACCGGCACGGCGACTCGCCTTACGTGCGTCCCCAGTCGGGCCTGCACGTATGGCGGCGCAGCCGCACCTTCGACCTGGACGACTACGAGTTCATCGCCCGCTGAAAGGAAACCCCATGGCCCTTCTTCGCACCGCCGGGATCGCCCTGGCCGCCACCGGCGCCGCGCACTTCGCCGTCCCCAAGGCGTTCGAGCCGATCTCCAGCCTGCCGTTCCCCCAGGACACGCGGGCGTGGATCAAGCGCAACGGCGCCACCGAGCTGGTGCTCGGGCTGGCGATCAGCGCCGAGAAGACCCGCAAGGCCGGGCTGGTCGGCGCGGCCGTCTACACCGCCTGGCTGGGCGCGCGCACGGCGTCCGGCCTCAGGAACGCGGGCTGAGCCTCACTTGCCGCGCCGGGCCTTGCGGTCGCCCCACCAGCCCGCCAGGGCCCGGCGCACCGGCGCGTGGTGCTCGTCGTCCACGATCCGGACATCGCCCATGATCGCGTGCGCCCGCACCCGCACCACCGGCACCCGAAGGCCCGCGTTGGCCTCGCGCACCAGCACCTTGCGGTCGCCCATCACCGCGTAGCCGCTCAGCTCGACGGCCACGCCGTCGGGGACGATCACCTTCACATCGCCCATCACCGCGGTGGCGACCACGCTCACCTCGCCGGTGGGCACCTGCGCGCCGCGCAGGTCGAGGACGATGTCGCCCATCACCGACAGCAGTTCGAGCTCGGCGTCGACGCGTCCCTGGATGCGTTCCTTGCAGTCGCCCATGATGGCGGTGAAGCGCCGCTGCACCTGGAGCGGCGCCGGAACCGCGCCCGGCGCGCCCATCCCGGGCAGGTCGGCGGTGATCTTCTCCAGGTCGCCGTGGGTCGTGGCGAGATAGGCGGCCTCGGTCCGCTCGGTCAGCTCCTCGAAGGTCAGCCGCCCCTCCACCGAGGCGACCCGCAACCGCTCGACCACGGCCTCGCGCTCGGCGTCGGAGGCGCGGACGGACTCGGGCGCGACCGTCGGCGAATCGTGCGACGGCCGCTGCGGGGTGGGCTGACTCATGATTTCGAAAGTATGCCCTCACGCTCGACAGACAATCCGCCGTGCGGACGAGATCGCCCCCGCACTTCAGGAGGACGCCCGGCCGCGGGCCGCCCCGAAGGTACCAGAACGACGTTCAGTATCCTGCGGCGACAGCCAGAACGCGTTGGGAGACAGCCGTGCCGACCCACGAGGTTTTCAACCAGGTCCCGCCGCTCGCCGGGCACGATCTCGCCGACGACGCCGTCCTGCTCGACGGGCTCGAACGCGAGGGCGCGGGCTGGGCCGCCGACGAGGTGCACGAGCTCGGCCGCCTGGCGGGCACCGAGCGGGCCCAGGAGTGGGGACGCCTGGCCAACGAGAACCCTCCCGTCCTGCGCACCCACGACCGCTACGGCCACCGCGTGGACGAGGTGGAGTTCCACCCGGCCTGGCACGAGCTGATGAACGTCGCCGTCACCCACGGCCTGCACGGCGCGCCCTGGGCCGACGACCGCGCGGGCGCCCACGTGGCCCGCGCCGCCAAGTTCTACGCCTGGCGCGTCGACGCCGGGCACGGCTGCCCCATCTCGATGACCTACGCCGCCGTCCCCGCCCTGCGCCTCGACCCCGACCTGGCCGCGGCCTACGAGCCCCTCCTCGCCGCGACGGCCTACGACCCCGGCCTGCGCGCCCCCGCGACCAAGACCGCCCTGCTCGCGGGCATGTCGATGACCGAGAAGCAGGGCGGCAGCGACGTCCGGGCCAACACCACCGAGGCCACGCCGCGGCCTGACGGCACCTACACCCTGGTCGGCCACAAGTGGTTCACCAGCGCCCCCATGTGCGACCTGTTCCTCACCCTCGCCCAGGCGCCGGGCGGGCTGACCTGCTTCCTGGTCCCCCGCGTCCTGCCCGACGGCACCCGCAACGCCCTGCGCCTCATGCGGCTGAAGGACAAGCTCGGCAACCGCTCCAACGCCTCGTCCGAGATCGAGTACGAGCACGCCGTCGCGCACCGCGTCGGTGACGAGGGACGCGGCGTCCGGACCATCATCGAGATGGTCAACCTGACCCGCCTCGACTGCGTCATCGGCGCCGCCGCCGGGATGCGCCAGGGCCTCGTCGCCGCCGCCCACCACGCCGCCCACCGCACGGCGTTCGGCAGGCCCCTGATCGACCAGCCGCTGATGCGCAACGTCCTGGCCGACCTGGCCATCGAGTCCGAGGCCGCCACCGCGCTCATGCTCCGCCTCGCCGGAGCCACCGACCGCTCCGTCCGCGGCTCCGAGCCCGAGTCGTCCTTCAAACGCCTCGCCCTGGCCGTCGCCAAGTACTGGATCTGCAAACGCTGGCCCGCCCACGCCGCCGAGACCCTCGAATGCCTCGGCGGCAACGGCTACGTCGAAGAGTCCGGCATGCCCCGCCTCTTCCGCGAATCCCCCCTCAACTCCATCTGGGAGGGCAGCGGCAACGTCTCGGCCCTGGACTCCCTGCGCGCGATGGCCAAGGAGCCCCAGACCCTCGACGCCTTCTTCGCCGAGCTCGACCGCACCACCGGCGCCGAACCGCGCCTCGACGCCGCCGTGCGCGACCTCAAGGACACCCTGACCGACGTCGCCAACATCGAGCACCAGGCCCGCCGCATCGCCGAACGCATGGCCCTCGCCCTCCAGGCGTCCCTGCTCGTGAGGCACGGCCACCCCGGCACGGCCGAGGCCTTCTGCGTCACCCGCCTGGTCGGCGACTGGGGCCACGCCTACGGCACCCTCCCCATCGGCATGGACCTCGCACCCATCATCGACCGGGCGACCCCAAAGGTCCCCTAGCCGCGAGGACGGACGAGGCCGCGGTCGAACCGCCTGGATCCGGTCGCGGAGGTCGAGCTCGGCCAGGATCCGCTTCACGCGGGTGGCCTCGCCGACGTGGAGGCGGCGCCTACCTGGGCGGACGGGTCGCCCGCGCCCGCCGCCTCAGTCTCTTCGCGGGCCTGATCGCCGCGGGCATGGCGGACGTCGCGGCGCGCTGGTCCACCAGGCGGGCGACGAAAACCAGTTGTCCCGGAGCCCCCTCACCGCCAATCTAGGAGCAACGGAGAAATCCGAAAACGTCGCAAATGCCGAAGTGGTGAGGCGCCAGACTTCCAATCTGGAATACCGGGTTCGACTCCCGGTTGCGGCTCAAGTTCACGGGCGGAACACCCACCGTGGAATCACCCAGCGCAATCACTCACGAGCACTACGTGATCTCCGTTGCCGCACGATCGGAAGTTCGGCCAGGAGTAACGGCGGTCACTACTGCTCTTTGCTGGGGAATCGCTATGATCTCTTGAGAATCGACGCCTCGCGAAGACCGGTGCACAGTGCAACCCCCACAACCGCCACCCGGCTACGGCCCTCCGGCCGGGCCGCCCGGCCCTCCGATGCCGCCCGGCCCGCCGGGCTGGGGACCGCCCGGCGGCCCGCGGCCGCCGAACAACAACGCGCCGATCATCATCTTCGTGATCATCGCGGCCTTCGTGCTGCTGATCGGCGGCGGCGCCGTGTTCCTGCTGGCGAGCGACGACGACGAACCCCGGCGCAGGACGATCGCCGCGTCGCCCACGCTTGACTACCCGACGCCCCCGAGCTTCAGCCCGCCCACCTACAACCCGCCGACCTACACTCCGCCCACGACGACGCCGACCACTCCGGAGAGCACCTACACGCCCCCGGAGCAGAACTACGGCGCCATCGCCGTAGGACGCAACGGCGCCGTCGGCAAGGCCTGGGACTACGACTCCGCCGCCGACGCCCGGCGGCGGGCGCTGAACGAATGCCCCACCTCCGGCTGCAAGGTCCTGACGACCTTCGTGAACGGCTGCGGCGCGGTCGCGTTCAACTCCAGGACCAACAAGTACTGGGGCGGCAACGGCTCCACCCGCGCCGCGGCCCAGCGAGACGCGATCTCCAACGCGGGCGGCGGACGCTGGATCGCCTGGGTGTGCACCACCCGCTAGCCCCGCGGTCAGGCGGTTTTGGATTGGCCGCCGTCGATGATGTGGTCGGCGCCGTTGATGTTGCGGGCCTGGCCGGAGGCGAGGAAGAGGACGAGGGCGGCCACCTCGTCGGGTTCGGTCAGGCGGCCGGTGTTGAAGCCGGCCTTGGCCGGGAAGGCGGACAGGAAGTCGGCGACGGTGCTGCCGTTCGCCGCCGCCAGGGTGGCTCCGATGCCGTGCTCGCTCTCCCAGGCCGGAGTGCGGGTCGGGCCCGGGGAGACGGTGTTGACGCGGACGCCGCGCGGGCCGAGTTCCTCGGCCAGGGCCTTGCTCAGGTTGGTGAGCGCGGCCTTGGACGCCCCGTAGTCGGCGGTGGCGGGCTGGGGGAAGCGGCCGCGGATCGAGGAGACGTTCACGATCGCGCCCCGGCGTTCCAGGAGGGACGGCAGGGCGGCGCGGATCGCACGTACGGCGGAGAAGAAGTTGACCTCGAAGGTGTGCTGCCACTGGGCGTCGGTGATCGCGCCGAAGCCGTCCAGCCGGGCGTCGAAGGCGCCCACGTTGTTGATCAGTATGTCGAGGCCGCCGAGGTGGTCGAGGGCCTGGGCCACCGCTTCGGCGGGGGCTTCGGGGGTGGACAGGTCCGCCGCGATCGGGTGCGCGCCGATGGCCTCGAGGGCCGGGCTGATCGTGCGGGCCACCCCGGCCACCCGGGCGCCCTGGGCGGCCGCGCTCGTGGCGATGGCCAGACCGATCCCCTGGCTCGCGCCGGTGACCAGCAGTGTTCGTCCTGACAGGGACATGACGACCTCCATCTGTAACGATCGTTCGAAAATGAGGGCAAATAAAAACCGCGGGCCGGCTCACAGGGCGTCCACCGTGGTGTCGACGATGTCCACCAGGTCCTGCCGGTCGGTCGCGGTCTTGCCGAGCACGCGCAGACCGTAGATGGCGTTGAGGACGAACCGCGCCAGGGCTCCCGCGCTGCGCTCGCGCGTGATCTCGCAGTCGCGCTGCCCGCGCTCCAGGGCCGCGGTCAGCGCCTCCTCGACTCGGGCGAAGATGCGCCGCACCAGGACGGTGACCGCCTCGTCCTTGCCGGCCAGCTCGATCGCGGCGTTGACGGCCAGGCAGCCCCGGCAGTCGCCGAGCTCGGCGTCGACCACGGCGAGCATCAGCTCGCGGATGTGCTCCTTGACCGATCCCGGCTCGTCCAGCAGCGCGATGTCGGCCTCGGTGTTGCGCTCCAGATACCGGCGCAGGGCCAGTTCGTAGAGCTGATGCTTGCCGGCGAAGGCGTTGTACAAGCTGCTACGCCCCAATCCGGTGCTGTCCACCAGGTTCTGCGCGGACGTGGCCGCGTACCCGCGCGCCCAGAAGGCCTCCATGGCGGCGTCGAGCACCTGCTCGCCATCGAACTCCCGTGCGCGTGACATGGAGCCCACCCTAAGGCATTGGTAACGATCGTTTCAAATGGCCGGGACATAGGCGGTCGCTCTTGGGGCAGGAGACGTCCAGGAGAACGCGACATGGGGAGGACGGGCGTGCCGAACACCACCGTTGGCCTGCTGGGGATCTATCTCAACGATCACCTGGCGGGCGCCACCGGCGGGCTGGAGCTGACGCGCCGGGCCGCCGCGTCCCACCCCGCGCTGAAGCCGTTCGTGAGCGAGCTGCGCGAGGACCGCGAGGCGCTGCTGGACATGATGGCGGCGCTGGAGGTCCCGGTGCGCCGCTACAAGGTGTACGCGGCCTGGGCGGCGGAGAAGGCGGGACGGCTGAAGTTCAACGGACGAGTCGTGCGCCGTTCGCCGCTGAGCGAGCTGCTGGAGCTGGAGATGCTGCGGCTGGGCGTGGAGGGCAAGATCGCGGGATGGCTGACGCTGCGGGAACTGGCCGTCCATGACGACCGCCTGGACGCCGGGCGCCTGGACGAGCTGATCGCCGGCGCCCGGCGGCAGTCCTCGACCCTGGAGAAGCTTCGCCTCCGCACCGTGGCCGAACTGGCGAAGGGCAGCGGGTGACTCACACCACGGCGACGGCGTCGATCTCGACGAGGCAGCCGGGGTTCAGGCCCGCGACGACATGGACGGTGATGGCGGGTGGCGGGTCGTCCCGGTTCCACACCCGCTGGAAGGCGGCCACGCCCTCGTCGAAGCTCTGGCCGTCCACCACGGCGATGGTCCAGTGCACGATGTTCGCCAGCGTCGCCCCCTCGCTCTCCAGGATGGTCGCGAGGTTGCGGAACACCTGCTCGGACTGCTCCCCCACCGTCGGGCCGACCACCTTTCCCGCGGCGTCGACGCCGTTCTGGCCGCCGATGTAGATCGTCTTCGTCGGGCGCTCGACCACGACGGCCTGGCTGAACGCCGGGCTGCGATGGAGCCCCTCGG
This sequence comes from Spirillospora sp. CA-294931, assembly GCF_050946795.1. Lineage (GTDB taxonomy): Bacteria > Actinomycetota > Actinomycetes > Streptosporangiales > Streptosporangiaceae > Spirillospora. The sequence continues at coordinate 3,400,948 of NZ_CP192006.1, read as the reverse complement.
GGTTGATGTGCCGGATTCCCATGATCTGCCTCCTTGGACGAATGACACCAGTTATAGTGGTTACATGCGAGGGAACACAACCGGGCGGGTGCTGCACGACCCCAAGGGAGGGTCGTTCGTGTTCGACGCCGGTGCCGTCTGCCTGGACTTCGCGCACACCGGCGGCGAGGGCGTCTACGCGGTGTTCGAGTCCCTGCACGAGCCTGCCGACCTGGGCGCATGGCTGGCCGAGCCCCCGTTGGACGCGGTCGTGACGGTCCCGGTGACCGCCCGGGAGCTGGCCGCCGCCAAGACCCTCAGGCAGGCGATCTGGGACGCCGCGCACGCCCGGGCGGCGGGTCGTCCCCTCTCTCCCGGCTCGGTGGCGACCATCAACCGGGCAGCCGCGGCGGCGCCCCTGGCCCCCGAACTGGACGCCGACGGCACGTCCGCGGCCTGGGCCGCGCCGGTGCGGGCGGCGCGGGCGCTGTCGACCATCGCCCGGGAGATGGTCGACCTGCTGTCGGGGCCCTTCGCCGGGCGCATCCGCGAGTGCGCGAGCGACAACTGCCCGCTGGTGTTCGTCGACCTGTCGCGTCCCGGCGCGCGGCGCTGGTGCGCGATGGAGCGCTGCGGCAACCGCCACAAGCTCCGCGCGATGCGCGCCCGCCGGGCCAAGGACGCGTGACGCGCATTGGCTTGATCCGGTCAGGGCGGTGTCTGGCCGGTCCCGCCGGCGGCTGTCAGTCTTGATCCGTGGAGGATGCCGCGGACGACCTGCGCGCCGCCGTGGCGGCACGGCGGGAGCTCGGGCCCGACTTCGAGCCCGAGATCGTCGAGTCGTTCCTCGAACGCCTCGACCACGCGATCGAGGCCCGGGTGGACGCCCAGGTCGGCGCGCGCCTGGCCGAGGCCGCCGAGCCCGCGCGCGAGGGGACGCCGGCCGAGGTGGTGTTCGCCTCGATGCTGGGCGGGCTGCTGGCCACCGGGGTGATCGGCCTGACCCTCGACAACCACGAGACCGCGCTCGTCTTCCTGGTCTGGATCATCGTCGCGGCGGTCAACCTCGCGCCCGCCGTGGGACGGCGCCGTCCGTCCCGCTGACGGCGGTCAGGTCACGGCGACGGGCAGGGCGGTCAGCCCGTTGATCAGCATGCTGGCGCGCACGGTGAGCTCGTCGGCGGGCACGGCCAGCCGGAGCTCGGGGAAGCGTTCGATGAGCGCGCCGATGGCGATCCTGGCCTCCAGGCGGGCCAGGGGCGCGCCGAGGCAGTGGTGGATGCCGTGCCCGAAGGCCAGGTGCGAGTTCTGCGACCGGGTGACGTCGACGCTGTCGGGGGTGGGGAACCGGCGGGAGTCGTGGTTGGCGGGCAGGAGCGCGGCCACCACCACCTCGCCCTCGGGGATGGTGACGCCGCCGATCCGCACCGGCGCGGCGGTCCGCGACGGGATGGCCACCTGCGCCGGGCCGTTGAAACGCAGCAGTTCCTCGACGGCGGCGGGCAGCAGGCCGGGGTCCGCGCGGACCAGGTCGAGCTGGTCGGGATGGCTCAGCAGGGCCTGGACGCCGCCGCAGATCAGATGGGCCGTGGTCTCGTACCCGGCGACCAGCAACAGGAAGACCATCGAGGTCAGCTCGTTCTCCGACAGCCGGTCGCCGTCCTGGCGGGCCGCGACCAGGGCCGAGATGAGGTCGTCGGACGGGGCGTCCCGCTTGTCGGCGATCAGTTCGCGCACGTAGCCGACCAGCGCGCTCGCGGCGGCCACGTAGGTCTCGGCGGGGTGGACCGAGCCGTTGATGGCGATCATCGTCCACTCCTGGAAGTCGCCCCTGCGGTCGGCGGGCACCCCGAGCAGCTCACTGATCACGGTCAGCGGGAGGGGGTAGCCGAACGCCTCCACCAGGTCGACCGGTGCGCCATTCGCGCCCGCGGCCGCGACGTCGTCGAGCAGACGGTCGACGATGCGGCGGATCTCCGGCTCCAGGCCCTCGATCCGCCGCCGGGTGAACGCGGCGGACACCAGCTTGCGCAGCCGGGTGTGGTCGGGCGGGTCGGCGCCCAGCAGGTGATGGTCCATCGCGGCGGCCAGCTCGGCCGGGACCGAGTCGCGGTGCGGGCCGTCACCGCCCTTGCCCTTGATCACGTCCGGGTGGGCGAGCGCCTCGCGGGCCTCGGCGTAGCCGGTGATCAGCCAGACCGGGACACCGGTGAACAACGTGACGCGCTGGACGGGCCCGTTCGCCGCCAGGTCCGCGAACGCCGCGGCCCGGACGGCGGGTGGGGCCTCGATGAACGGTGACGTCACCGGCTCCGCCATGGTCAACTCCGATCAAGGGGGGCATCCGACCGGCCGGTCCGACGCCGTTCAAGATCGCCAACTGCGCGGGGTTCCGCTCTATTCCGGCCAGAACCACCCGATCCCGGCCGATCTCACTCGACGGGGCGCCAGCGGACCCATTGGTCGATGCCGTCGTAGTCGTAACGCTCGTCGCGGTCGTCAAAGCGCCATTCGGCCATGAGCCGCCGCGCGTCGGCGGGCGTCTCGCGGTGCGGCTCCAGGAGCGATTCGAGTTCCTTGTGGCGGGAGGCGTCCGCCTCGGTTTTCTCGCCGTCCAGTTCTCTGATGAAGATCGCCCACTGCTCCCTTTCCATGTCGACCGCCTCCCGGCTCGCGGGCCAGACCGCGTAGGGGTCGTCCAGGGCATCCGGGCCCATTCTGTTGAAGTAGTGGGGGACGCCGTTCACGTCCGCGAGCCCCTTCCAGGGACCGTCGTACCGGTCCAGCTCGGCGTGGATCCGCTCGAAGCCGTTCTCGATCAGACGTCGCTCGTCCCAGCTGCCCGAATCGTCAGTCATGGGCGGCATGCTACTGGCGCGGGTCAGGGCATTGGTCTTGTGGTCGTTCGCACGGTGGTGGTCCATTCCGGCCGGGGAGGCGGGGTGCGATCGCCGAGGGCGATCAGGGCGCAGGTGCGGCCCTGGTCGTGGAGTGACTGGGTGATCGTGGTGAGGCCCGCCCGGGCCGCGTCGGGGTCGTCGTCCCAACCGGCCACCGCGAGTTCCCCGGGGACGTCGAGCCCCCGGCGGCGGGCGGCGTCGAGGACGGCGAAGGCCAGCTGGTCGCTCATGGCGATCACCGCGTCGGCGTCCAGGAGCCGGTCGGCCAGGGCGGCGGCGCCGGCGCGGTCGTTGCGGGCCGCGACGGCAACGGGCAGGCGGCGCGGGTCCAGGCCCGCGTCGCGGCAGTGGTCGTAGATGCCGAGCAGGCGTTCGCGGGTGACCGGGAACTCGGCGCTTTCGGGGTCGGGCCCGGTCTCCAGGCGCGGACGGTGGTCGCGGCCGAAGGGGAAGCTGAGCACGGCCGGGCGACGGGCCCCGGAGAACGCGCGCGCGGCCAGCGCGCGGGCGGAGCCGCGGTTGTCGATGGTGACCACCCGGGCGCCGGGGACGGCCGGGCCACCGTGGACGGCGACGGGCTTGGCGAGCCCGGTCACCACGGCGAGCACGGGGTCGGAGTCGACGGTGGTCCAGACGATGTAGCCGTCGACCGAGGCCGACTTCACGCGGTCGACGTCCCCGTCCTGGCCGGTGGTCGGAATGAGGTTCAGCCCGACGCCGCGCTCGCGGCAGACCTCGGCGACGCCGGCCAGGAAGCGGCGGGCCTGCGGGTCCTCGAAGGCGTAGGCGAGATGCTCGCCGAGCACGACGCCGATCGCGTCGTTGTGGCGGCGGCGCAGGGACCGCGCGGTCGGGTCCGGGCCTCGGTAGCCCAGTTCGGCGGCCGCCTCCCGGACGCGCCGCAGCGTGTCCGGCGCGACCCGGTCGGGCTGGTTGTAGCAGTACGACACCGTCATCAGGGAGACGCCGCAGCGGCGTGCCACCTGAGCCATGGTGACGCGTGCGGACCCGGGGCTGGACATGCGGCGATCCTAGCTGTGTATCGTTACACAATGCTCTCCAGGACGAGCGTGGCGCTGGGAACGCTGAGCGCCGCCTGCTTCGTGTCCGTGACGTCGGAGAACCTTCCCGTCGCGCTGCTGCCCGAGCTGGCGGCGGGCTTCGGCGTGCCCGATCCGGCCATCGGCCTGCTGGTCACCGGGTACGCCGCGGTCGTCGCGGTCACGGTGGTGCCGCTGGTCGCGCTGGCGGCACGCTGGGATCGCCGGACGACCGCCCTGGTCACGGTGGCGGCGATCGCGGTGTCCAACGCGCTGCTGGCCGTCGCGCCGGACTACGGCGTCGCCGTGGCGGCCCGGCTGATCTCGGCCGTCGGGCACGGGGTGTTCTGGTCGGTCGTCGCCCCCATGGCCGCGCGCCTGCTCGAGCCGGGGCGGGTCGGGCGGGCCACGGCGGTGGTGTTCGCCGGCAACGCGCTCGCCTTTCTCTTCGGGCTTCCGCTGAGCGCGTGGCTGGGCGCGACGATCGGCTGGCGGCCGGCCGTGCTCACGATGGCCGCCGGGGCGGCGCTGGCGGCGGTGATGATCCGTGTCACGGTCGACCCGCAACCGGCCGAGCCGCGGGCGGCGCGGCGGGAACTCACACCGATCCGGCGCGTCGTGACCGACCGGTCCCTGGCCCCGGTCCACCTGCTCACCATGATCGTGGTGACCGGGCATTTCGCGGCGTTCGCCTACATCACGGTGATCATCGCCAACTATGTCCGTCTCACCGGCCCCGCGACGTCGGGCCTGCTGCTGGCGCACGGGGCGGCGGGCCTGCTCGGCCTGATCGTGATCGGCCACCGGGTGGACGATCATCCGCGGGCCACCGCGCTGGTGGTGACCGGCGGCCTGGCCGCGTGCATGCTCGTTCTGCTGGCCGCCGGGCCGGGCGCCGGTCTCGTCGCGGGAGCGGCCGTCGTGCTGTGGGCCGTGCCCGCCGGTGGGCTGGCCGTGGTGCTCCAGGCCGCCGTCCTGCGCACCGCCGCCGACCGGCCCGACCTCGCCTCCGCGGTCTACATCGTCGCGTTCCAGCTCGGCATCGCCGCCGGGGCCGCGATCGGGGGCGTCTGCCTCGACCACGGCGTCCTGCCGGTGGCGGTGGCCGTCGCGGCGGCCTGTGGGCTGGCCGGTGCCGGCGTCGTCCGCCGGTCCGCCGTCTTCTCCCGGCACCGGCCCGCCGATGCCCCGACAACCAACGACCCCAGCCACTCCCGATGTAGAGGAGCCCAATGACACACGCCCGTCCCTGGTGGCAGGACGCCGTCTTCTACCAGATCTATCCGCGCAGCTTCGCCGACACCGACGGCGACGGGATCGGCGATCTGCCCGGAATCGCCGAGCGGCTCGCCCACCTCCGCTCCCTCGGCGTGGACGCCGTGTGGATCTCGCCGTTCTTCCGGTCGCCGATGCTCGACCACGGCTACGACATCAGCGACCACACCGCCGTCGACCCGATCTTCGGGACCGGCGCCGACGCGGACGCGCTCATCGCCGCCGCGCACGCGCGAGGCCTGCGCGTCCTGGTGGACATCGTGCTGTCGCACACCAGCGACCGGCACCCGTGGTTCCTCGACGCGGCGGCCTCCCGCGGCGCCGCCAAGCGCGGCTTCTACGTCTGGCGCGACGGGTCCCCCGAGGGCGGCCCGCCGAACAACTGGCGCGCCGGATTCCCGCCGAACAGTTCCAGCTGGACGTGGCATCCGGGCACCGCGCAGTGGTACCTGCACTCGCATCTGCCCCAGCAGCCCGACCTCGACTGGTCCAACCCCGCGGTCCGGGAGGCGCAGCTCGACGTCCTGCGCTTCTGGCTCGACCGGGGCGTCGACGGCGTCCGGCTCGACTCGATCAACCGCCTGGGCAAGGACCCCGCGTACCGCGACAACCTCGAGGGACGCCCGCTGCGCCAGCAGGACTGGCCGGTACTCCACGACTACCTGCGCGAGGTGCGGGCGGTCGTGGACGAGTACCCCGGCGCCGTCGCGGTCGGCGAGGTCTGGGAGTTCGACCAGCGCCGGATCCTGCCCTACCTCGCTCCCGGCGAGCTGCACCTCGCCCACAACTTCGTGTTCGCCAGGGCGCCCTTCGACGCCGCCGCGATCAGGCGGACCGTCGAGGAGTTCCTCGAGCCGGCCGGCCCGGACGTCTGGCCCGCCTGGTTCTTCAACAACCACGACGAACCCCGGATCGTGAGCCGCTGGGCGGCGCCCGGGGACGACGAGACCACCCGCCAGGCCCGGGGACGCCTCGCCGCCATGCTGCTGCTCACCCTGCGCGGCACGCCCTTCCTCTACCAGGGCGAAGAACTGGGCCTGCCCGACACCGAGCTGCCGCCCGGAGCCGGCGACGACCGCAACGGGCGCGACCCCCAGCGCACGCCGATGCCGTGGGCTCCCCCGTCCACGGCCGGTCCGGGCGCCGGATTCACCACCGGCGAACCATGGCTGCCCATCGGCGCCACCGCCGAGCGGCTCAACGTCGCCGCCGAGCTCCAGGACGAGAACTCCATGCTCGGCCTCTATCGCGGGCTCCTGGAACTGCGACGGGCCCGGCCCTCCCTGCGCGCCGGGGACCAGGCGTTCCTCGACGCCCCGCGGGACGTGATCGCCTACCTCCGCACGGACGGCGCCGAGCGTTCGCTGGTCGTCCTCAACTTCGCCAAGGCGGATCGGCCTCTCGACCTCTCCCCGCTGCCCGGCGACGACCGGTCTCTGCTGCTCGCCACGTCCGGCGAGGCCGGGGAAGCGTGGTCCAACGGCGTCCTGGCCCCGCTCAGCGGCGTCGTCATCGACGCGTCCGGGGAAGCGGGACGAGAAATCTCCTCGGCGGTCGCGGCGCCGTCGCCGCGGGGAGGTGCAGGGTGAAGATCGCGCCGCCGGAGCTCGCGGCGGTCAGGGTGCCGCCATGGGCGCTGGCCACCTCCCGCGCCAAGGCCAGGCCCAGGCCCGTGCCCCTGGGGCTGCCGGCGAACCGGGTGAAGAGGCGATCGGGGTTCGGGGCTTCCAGGCCGGAGCCGTCGTCCTGGACGGTGAGCGCCACCATGGGGCCACCGGTCACCGTCAGGCGGACATGACGGCCGGTGTGGCGCAGCGCGTTGTCGAGAAGCGTGGCGATCACCCGGCGCAGGGCGGACTCCGCGCCGGAGACGACATGGGGCCCCCGGCCCTCGCGCCGGACCTCGATGGTCACACCGCGCGCCGCGGCGCGCGGGAGGTCCTCCCGCGCCGCCTCTTCGGCCAGGGCGGCCAGATCGACGGGACCGCCCGGGCCGCGCGTGTGACCGAACCGCGCCGACCGCAACAGGTCGTCGACCACTTCCCCGAACTGGCGGGTCCCGGCGACCAGCCGGTCGACCTCGTCGGCGGTGGCGGTCCCCTGCCGCAGCCGGTGGGCGATCAGCTGGGCTCGGGTGTGCTGCCGCGTCAGCGGCGCGCGCAGCTCGTGGGCGGCGTCGGCCACGAACCTCCGCCGCTGTTCGAGCGCCGCCCCCAAGGGGGCGATCGCGCGCCGCGCGAAGACCTGGCCGGCCAGCAGCGCGCCCAGCAGTCCCGCCAGCTCCGCGATGCCCAGCGCGTACAGGAGCCGCCGCCGCTGCTCGTCCCGGCGCTGGAGGTCGTGCCCCGCCTGGACCGTGACATCGTCCGGAGCGCGGACGAAGTGCGGCCGTCCGCCGATCTCGGCCCGCCCGGCCGTCGCGGGCGGCTCCTGCCCGCCCGCCGCGACGGCGTAGACCAGGATCCCGCCGAGGACGAGGACGAGGGAGATCGTCCCGGCGATCTGCGCGGCGACCGCGCGCCGGGCCCGCCGGACGAGGTGCCGGTCGGTGTCCCTCGGCCCGATCACAGCTCGCCCACGCGGTAGCCGACGCCCCGTACGGTGCGCACGACGTCCGGGCCCAGCTTGCCGCGCAGGTAGTAGACGTAGGTGTCGACGATCGACTCGGCCTGGGCCCCCTCGAACACCCCGCGCCGCAGGGAGTCGCGGGTGTGGACGTGCCGGGGCCGGACGGCCAGCGTGCGCAGCAGGCGGCACTCCTGCCCGGACAGGGTCACGTCCTCGCCGGTCGGCAGCCGGACGACCTGCCCCTCCGAGTCGAGCCAGCCCGCGCCGAGCGGCAGCAGCAGGGCCTGGTCGAGGTTGCGGCGGTGCAGCGCCCGGACCCTGGCCAGCAGCTCGCCGATGTCGAACGGCTTGACCAGGTAGTCCTCGGCGCCCGCGTCGAGACCGGAGATCCGGTCGTCGACCGTGCCGAAGGCGCTGAGCACCAGCACCGGGACGGTCACCCCGCGCAGGCGCAGCCGCCGGACCAGCTCGACCCCGTCCAGGACGGGGAGCCCCCGGTCGACGACCATCGCGGCGTAGGCCCGCGTCAGTCCCAGGTGCAGGCCGCGCTGCCCGTCCAGGGCGAGGTCGACGGTGTACCGCTGCTCGGTGAAGAGTTCGGCCAGCATCCGTCCCAGCTCGCGATCGTCCTCAACGATCAGTAGTCGCCGGTCGGCGGGTCCCGATGTCTCGGCCACGGGTCAACGGTCGCACCGCCCCCGACAGACCGCCAGACTTAGGGCAAATGTGGTCAGTTCGGAAGGTCATTGAACCGTTCCGGCGATTGACACGTCGGGTTCGGGCGCGACCACCTCGGCGCGTTCGATGCGGTCCGGCAGGGCCAGCTTGTACAGCGGCAGCGCGGCGCCCGTGGTGATGATGGCGACGAGCACCAGCATCGCGAACAGCTCCTGCGTGATCATGCCCTGGGCCAGGCCGATGTTGATGAAGATGAGGATCATCAGCCCGCGCGCGTTCATGAGCGCGCCCACGGCGTACGACTCCCGCCAGGAGAAGCGCAGCCCCCGCATCGCCAGCGCGCAGCCGAAGTACTTCCCGCTGAAGCCCGCGAGCATGATGAGGGCGAACGCCAGCAGCATGGTGCCGCCCGTGATGCCGTCCAGATGGGTGTTGAGGCCGGAGAAGGTGAAGAAGACCGGCAGCAGCAGGGTCGAGACCACGCTCATCATCCGCCCGTGCAGGGCCGCGCGGAACGCGGGGTCGCGCGGCATGGCCAGCCCGGCCAGGAAGCCGCCGAACACCGAGTAGACGCCGATCCAGTCGGTCAGCCAGCCCGCCGTGAGCGCCACCAGGACCACGACGTACATCGCCGACGGCCCCAGCTCGCGGGTCCGGGCGAACTCGGCGCCCAGCGGCCGCAGCGCCCGGCGGACGACGACGAGCATCAGTGCCGCGAACAGCGCGGTGAGGACGATGGTCCGCGCCGCCTCGTCCAGGCCCGAGCCCAGGTGCACCGCCGACAGCACCGCCAGCAGGCACCAGGCGAGCGCGTCGTCGACGGCGGCGGCCATCAGCGACAGCCGTCCCAGCGCGGTGTTCTCCAGCCCGCGCTCGTACAGGATCCTCGCCAGCATGGGAAAGGCCGTCAGCGACAGCGCGCCCCCGACGAAGAAGGCGAACTCCAGGCGGCTCACCTCGGGACGCGACAGCGTGTTCCAAAGGAGCAGCCCGGCGACGACGCCGAGGGTCATCGACGGGACGATGCCCGACAGCGCCAGCAGCCCGGCCCGCTTCTCCTCGCCCGGCACGCGCGCGCTGTGATCGAGCCCGGCGCCGACGAGGAACATGTAGAGGGTCAGCCCGATCGTGCTCAGCACGTACAGGATCGGCCTGACCTCGGCGGGGAAGACCGCCTTCTGCGCCTCCGGGAACAGCTGCCCGAACAGCGTGGGGCCGAGCAGCACGCCCGCGACCATCTCGCCGAGGACGCGCGGCTGCATCACCATCAGGGCCAGGCGACCGCAGATCCCCGCGGCCAGCAGGATGACCACCAGGGCGGGCAGGACCTTCAGGACCAGGTCGAGGTTGGGGTCAGCCGCGGCGGTCAGGGCGAGTGAGGGCATCGGAGGTCTCCGCTCCTGAGAAGTGGTGCTCGCACAGGCGCAGCCGCCGCGAGTCCAGGACCATCGCGGTCCCGAGAACGAGCTGGACGAGGCTGCGCCAGACGTCCTCGAACCGGTCGCGCAGCCGGACGAACACCAGGATCGGCCGGGCGGCGGACGTGCGGCCGTCGCGTGGGATGAGCAGGCACGGCCCCCGGTTGGGCAGGGACCGGGTGTGCGTGGCGGACGAGGCCAGCGCGTAACGGCGCAGGATCTCGCGGGCCGCCGCGCGCATGACGATCGGGGCGAGCCGCATGGCCGGGCAGGGCCGGTTGGCGGCGACGCCGAACGGGATGTGGTTCGCGTCCCGGCTCCCCTGCCGCTCCGACCAGCGGCCGGGATCGAACCGGCCGGGGTCGGCGAAGCCCGCGCGGTGGAACTCGGGATAGTTGAAGCACAGCACCGACCCCGCGGGGATCTCGACGCCGTCGCCGAGGTCGATGTCGGCGGTGGTGATGCGGTGGGCGATGCCGAACAGCGGATAGAGCCGGTGCGTCTCGGCCATCATCTGGTCGAGGAAGCGGTCGTCCTCGTCGGCGCGCGCCCGGTCCTGGAGGTCGGGGCGCCGGGCGAACTCCAGCAGCAGGTGGGCCATGGCCTCCGAGGTCTGGACGACGGCCGTGGTGAAGAACGCGCCGTGGAGGTAGAGCGCCTGCTCCTCGGGTGACAGGCCCTCGGGAAGGGGGCGGCGCACCTCGCCGAGCCGCTCGGAGAGATACGCGGTCAGCCGCAGGCGCAGCTTCAGATGCCGCAGCCCGCAGCAGGTGAGCGCGGAGGCGACGTCGTCGGCGTTGGCCACGATCAACTCGCGCGCCTCCGGCGGGCAGGGACGGCCGAACACCAGCTCGTAGTAGAACGCCGCCCAGATAGGCATCATCAGATCGCGCAACCGCACCAGGCCCCCGCCCGCGCGCATGCCCCCAGCCACCCCCACCTGGGCGGCGACACAGCGGCGGGCGAGTTCCTCGGCCTCCCGGCGCGGGACGGCGAGGAAGCCGCGCGTGGCCCGGGCCACGGCGTCGTAGCGCCCGCCCGCCTCGATGTGCTCTTGATGGATTTCGGGCCCCGGCGACAGCCAGTACCAGAACAGGTCCGAGAGCGCCGCGCCCTCGCTCCGGCCCCCGGCCGCCGGATGGGAGTAGAGCTCCTTGAACCGCTCCACCCCGACCAGGTCGCCGGGGACGGGAATGGCCGCGTCCCCGTTGAGCCGGGCGAACAGGCGCACCCGCAGCGCCACGACCCGGCCGGGCAGCCACCACGGCGAGGACACGGCGACGGCGACGACCGCCAGCGCCACGATCAGCATGATCGCCGCACCATCCCCGGATCGAGGTCGCGGACGGACCCGCAGCCGCACAGCGTCAGCGACTCCTCGACCTCGGCGCGCAGGATCTCCAGCACGCGCGCGGCCCCGCGCTCGCCGTCGGCCGCCAGCCCCCAGATCACCGGACGGCCGACGGCGACCGCGTCCGCCCCCAGGGCCAGCGCCTTCAGCACGTCGGTCCCGCGCCGCACGCCCCCGTCGAGCAGCACGGGCACGGCGCCGCCGACGGCGGCCACGACCTCCGGCAGGGCCTCGACGGCGGCCGGGACGGTGTCGAGCTGCCGCCCGCCGTGGTTGGAGACCATCAGCGCCGCGACCCCGTGCCCGACCGCCGTCCGCGCGTCGGCCGGGTGCAGGACGCCCTTGAGGACGATCGGCAGCGCGGTCATCTCGCGGAGCAGGCCGAGATGCTCCCAGGTCAGCTCGGGCGACATGACGATCGGCCGGACCCTCCCGTCGCCGTCGCGCAGGTTCTCGCAGCACAGGCCGTCCGGCAGGTCGTCGAAGCCGTGGCGCAGCTCGCGCTCGCGCCGCCCCCGCGCGGGCGAGTCGGCCGTGACGACCAGCGCCCGGCAGCCCGACTTCTCCGCGCGCCGCACGATCGACGCGGTGAACGCCAGGTCGGGCTGGAGGTAGAGCTGGAACCACAGGGCCGCGCCGGGAGCGGCGGCGGCCACGTCCTCGACGGCGACCGTCGACGCCATGCTCACGATCATGATCGTCCCGGCCGAGGCGGCCGCCCGCGCCGTGGCGCGCTCGCCCTCGGGATCGGCCAGCCGGTGGAACGCGGTCGGCGCGACCAGCACCGGCAGGGCCAGGCGGCCGCCCAGCAGCGTGATCTCCGGCCGGGCCCGCCCGGCCCCGCGCAGCACGCGCGGCAGCAGCGCCAGCCGTCCGAACGCGGTCTCGTTGGCCCGCAGCGTGACCTCGTCGCCGGCGCCCCCGGCGAAGTAGTCGTAGTGCGCCGGGTCGAGCCGCTCGCGGGCCAGCGCCTCGGCCTCACGCAGGCTGAACATGGCGGGCGAAGAAGGCGCGCAGCGGTTCGAGGTGAACCTCCCGCGAGGTCCACTCGTTCTCGAGGTTCTCGGTGACGTGGTGGACGACGGGTGGCCCGCCCCCCGGCGGGCGGTACCGGACCACCGGGTGCAGATAGTGGCCCTCGGCGGCCCGCGCGGCGTCGCTCTGCCGGATCCGGCCGACCCCGATGTCGAACGGATCGACCTGGTCGTGCTCCGGCCCGTACTCCAGCGTGACCGCGAAGCTCCCGGCCTCGTGCGGGAGCGGCGGGTCGAGGTCGACGGGCAGCTCCTCCAGGTAGCGCGCCGCGCCCCGCCCGTCCGGGACGACGACGTCGCCCAGCAGCCCGAACTGCTGCCACAGCGCGGAGGTGCGGTTGACCCGCTCGATCACCGCCGCCGCGAGCGCCTCCGGGGTCGCCGCCAGCTCGCGGGACGGCCACTCGGCGCCGTGGTACCGGTTCTCGACGATGCGGTGCAGCGCCCGGACGCCGTAGCGGAAGCCGTGGATGAACCCGCTGGTGCCGCGCTTGAAGTCGCGGGACTGGGTGATCGTCCCGGCGAAGTACAGGTCGGGGACGTCCACCGACTCGTACGCGGGCGTCAGCGCGGGGAACCGGTCCGAGATCGTCAGCCCCGGGCGGCAGCCGGGCGCGAAGATCGAGTCGTCGAACCGGAAGCCGGTGCACACGATCACCCGGTCGTAGGGGATGTCCTTGGTGACCTCGTCGGCGCGGGCGAAGGCGACCGTCACCAGGTACGAGCCGTCCGCCTGGCGGTCGACGCGCCGGACGTCGCCGTCCAGGATCGCGTTCTGCGACTTGAGCTGGTAGGTGTCCAGGAAGTTGTTGTTGACGGCGCGCAGATGCCCGACGAAGTGGGTGCGCCAGGCCATCCGGATCGAGTTCGGCCCGGCGACATGGATGACCGCGGCGGTCTCGACCAGGTTGTCGGCCGTCTCGAAGGCCGAGTTGCCCTTGCCGATGATGAGCACCCTGAGGCCGGTGTAGTCGGCCGGATCGGTGGACGCGGTGCCGTAGTCCTCGGCCGTCTCGATGCCCGCGATCGGGGGCGTGTTCGGGCGGGACGGCCCGGTCGCCACGACCACCCGGCGGGCCTCGTACTCGCGCCCGTGCTGGTCGGTCACCCGGAACGGGCCGTCCGCCTCGTCCCGGGTCACCTGGACGGCCCGCGCGTCGCAGACGACCGGCAGCTCGCAGGCGCGGGCGAAGTCGGCGAGATAGCGGACCATGTCGTCGGCGGCCGGGAAGTACCGGTCGCTGTAGCGCGTGAACAGCAGGCCGGGGTCGTCGCTGAGCAGCGAGTTCCAGTCCATCCGCAGGTTGAGCTCGGGATCGTCCCAGCCGGTGTGCCTCTTGTTGATCGAGATCAGCGTGCGGTGGCGCGGGAAGGTCCGGAAGAACGTCCCCGGTGTGGGGCCCGCCTCGAGGATCAGATGGCTGCGCCCCGCCCGGCTGAGGAAGTACCCCAGTTGAAGCCCGGCCGGACCGGCACCGATCACCAGGTAGTCCAGGGTCTTGTGCGGCACGGTCGCCTCCGTGGCAGCGATGTGGTTGAACCGACAACCTCAATGCTGGCGGGCGATCCTCAGAGAACGATCAGAAAGCAGCGCGGCCTTGTCCGGCTTGCCGCCGGCCGCGACCGGCACCCCGGAGACGGCGGTGATCGTGCTCGGCACGCTGTCGGCGCCGAGCTCCGTCCGGACCAGCGCGCGCAGCGCCGCGCGGTCCGGTTCCCGCCCGCGGGCCGGGACGACGAACGCGTGCACGGCCTCGCCCGTCCGCTCGTCCGGCGCGCCCACGACGTACGCCTCCATGACGTCGGGGTGATCGGCCAGGACGCGCTCGATCGGGCCCGCGTAGACCACCATCGCGTTCACCATGACCACGTCGCGGGCGCGGCCGGTGAGGTAGAGGAAGCCGTCCTCGTCCACGTGGCCCAGGTCGCGCGTGCGCAGCCAGCCGTCCCGCAGGACCTCCCCGGTCTCCGCCTCGTCCCCCCAGTAACCCGCCATCAGGTACGGGCTGCGCAGGTAGATCTCCCCGTCCCGGACGCTGATCTCCACGTCCGGATGCGGCCGCCCGACCGAGCCGAGCAGGCGCGCGGGGCCGCCCTGGAGGTCGGCGGGCGTGAGCATCGAGACGCTGCCCGCCTCGGTCTGGCCGTAGCCCTGGTAGACCACCGGGCCGAGCCGCTCCAGCGCCTGCGCCAGCCGGTCCGGGCTGAGCGGCGAGCCGGAGACCATCAGCCCGCGCAGGCTGCTCACATCGGCGGATTCGTCCCGCAGCAGGTCGAGCATCAGGCACAGCCGGGGCACGGTGATGATGGAACCGGTGATCCCGTAGCGCTCGACCGCATACGGGAACAGCGGGCGCCCGTCGTCTTCGGGGATCACCGCCGTCCCCTCCCCCAGCACGCACAGCGCCAGGAATTCCATGACGACCATGCTGGCCAGCGTCCCGAACACCAGGTAGCGCTCGAACGCCCCGGCGAGCTCCCGCGCGACCGGCGACCACACACGCGGCTGCCACGACCAGTGCTCGCCCAGCGCGCGGTAGGTGATCGCGCACCCCTTCGGGTTCCCCGTGCTGCCGCTGGTGAAGTTCAGCGCCGCGACGTCCTCGGGACGGGCCGTCACCTCCCGCGCCGAACGCGCGCCAGGAGGAGCGTCCAGCGACAGGACGGGCACCCTCCCGAACCCCTCACCGGCACGATCCACGACCAGGGCGTCCACGCCCATCCCGAGCACATGGGCCAGCTGCCCCTCCGAATAACCCGGCCGGATCCCGACCACCCGGCACCCCACCACATGCGCGGCGATCTGCACGGCGAACGCCTCCGGCGAGACCCCGGCGCGGATGGCCAGCCCCCGTCCCGGCCCCAGACCGGCCTCCCGCAACCCGCCCGCCCAGCGCCAGATCATCGCCAGCAGCTCGTCCCGCGTGACGCTCCGTCCGCCCTGCTCGAACACCACCCGGCCGGGCTCGCGGCTCAGCGCGTCGAGCACCGATTCGGGGAAAGCGAGATCGCTCATGTCGCACCTCAACGATTGCCAGGGCGGGGCATACCGGCGTACAACCGGCTTGTCGCCCCACAACCTAGACGGCGCGGATCAGAAACGGATCAGACGTGAAGGTGATCGGCGCGGGCTTCGGCCGGACCGGAACGGCATCGCTGAAAGCGGCGCTGGAAACGCTGGGACTCGGCCCCTGCTACCACATGTCCGAGGTCATAGCGGACCCCTCCCGGGTCCGCCGGTGGCTGGAGATCGGCGAGGGCGGCGCCCCCGACTGGGACGAGGTCTTCGCCGGATACCACTCGACCACCGACTGGCCCGCCGCGTCCTACTGGCGCGAACTGGCCGACCACTACCCCGAGGCCAAGGTGATCCTCACCGTCCGCGACCCCGCGAAGTGGTACGACAGCGCCACCACGACCATCTTCGCCCGCGCCCTCGCCGAACGCCGCCGCCTCCCGCTCCACCGCCGCGTGATCCGCCAGTTGGTCAAGCGCCGCTCCCCCGACTTCGCCCTCTACCCCCGGATGTCCCGCGCGACCGTCATGAACCGGATCTTCGACGGCCGCATCGATGACCGCGACCACGTCATCACGGTCTTCGAACGCCACATCACCGAGGTCAAGGCCACCATCCCGCCCGACCGCCTCCTGGTCTTCGACACGGCCGAGGGCTGGGGCCCCCTCTGCGCCTTCCTCGGCGTCCCCGTCCCGGACGAGCCCTTCCCCCAGACCAACGACCGCGCCGCCTTCCACCGCAAGCGCCCCCGCATCCTCCTCCGCCTCCTCATCCGCGGCCGCTGACCGGCGTACGCCCCTCGACGGCCTCTGCTTCGACGCCGGAAAGAACCGCGCGCCGCGGAGAAGTACCGCGACCAGGTGCGCTCCGACGTCGTCCTGGAGTACTCGGTCGCCAGCGAGCACGGCTGGGAGACCGGCAACCGGCGGATCGCCTGCGCCTTCCGCGCCGAGAAGGGCAAACTCACCCGCTCACTGTTCCGCTTCTGACCCGCCCCGCCCCCGCACCCGGTTGGGGGCGCTCGGGAGGGATGGCGGGGCCTGGCGATCTGGATAATGGTGGGATGCCGCAGATCACTGTTGAGTATTCCGTCGCTCTGGGCGACACCTTCGATCGCAGGGGGTTCGCGTTGGCGCTGCATCCCGCTGCCGTCGCGCTGATCGGGAGTGCCTTGGGGGATTACAAGACGCGTTTCCATCCCATCGGGGAGGCGGTGATCGGGGACGGGGGCGCCGGTGAGGCGATGGTGCACGTCGACCTGGCGGTCCTGCCGGGACGGGACGCCGAGACCAAGGCCCGGCTCGGCGAGCTGGCGCTGGCGACGCTGTGCGAGCACCTCAAGCCCGGGTCCGCGCTGAACACGCAGGTCACGGTGGAGGTGCGCGACATCGCGAGCTACCACAAGCGCGTCCTGTCGCCGTAAAGATCCCGTAAGCGGTCCGGGGCACAGTGAGGGCATCGAGACGGAACCGTCTCGTTAACCGAAGGAGTCCGTCATGGGCAAGGTCGTTGCTCTCGTGTACGTGTCGATGGACGGCGTCATGGAGGCGCCGGAGAAGTGGTCGCTGAAGTTCTGGAACGAGCAGCATTCCGAGTACGCCGACGGTCTGCTCTACACCAGCGGGGCGCTGCTGCTGGGCCGGGCGACCTACGAGACCTTCGCGGCGAGCTGGCCGCACATGGAGAAGGCCGAGGGCGAGTTCGCGCTGCGGATGAACACGCTGCCCAAGTACGTGGTGTCCCGGTCGCTGGACAAGGCCGAGTGGAACAACTCCACCGTGGTGGAGGGCGACCTCGCGGAGGCCGTCGCGAAGATCAAGCAGTCGCACGAGCAGAACATCCTGATCTACGGCAGCGGCGAGCTGGTCACCTCGCTGATCGAGCTCGGGCTGGTCGACGAGCTCAAGCTGTGGGTGTACCCGGTGAGCGTCGGCGCGGGCAAGCGCCTGTTCCGCGAGGGCGGCCCGGCGGCCTCGTGGACGCTGGCGACCACGACGGCCTTCAACTCCGGCGCGGTCGTGCTCGACTACCGTCCCGCCGGGGAGGAGTAGCCCTACGCCCCCTGGCGCTCGTGGTAGCGGCGCTCGAACTCGGCGATGAACCGCGAGGGCGCCACCGAGGACGACGACTGCTCCAGCACCCCGTCGTCGGCGATGTAGAACAGCGCGCGGCCGATCGCGATCTCGCCGGGCCGGACCGGGACGAAGACCATCCAGCCGACGCTGAACCGGTCGGCCGTGAGCTCCGACAGCGGGTAGCCGGTGGTGTCCAGGCCGCGGCCGAGGATGTACTGCCGGACGCGGGCGATCGCGTCCTCCTCGGGCATCTGCTCGGGCACCGCCGCCGTCAGCCCGGCCAGCGAGAACTGGTGGAGCGCGCCGTCGATGTCGTAGCGGCCGTCGTCGCCGAAGGCATGGGCCAGGACGTCGCCGGTGACGGTGCCCGCCTCGGCGGCCGCGAGCAGCGCCGTGGCCGCCGAACGGTGCTCGTCGGCCGGATGCTCGGCGATCAGCCCGGCGACCATGTCGGTCACGGTGCCGGCCGTCCAGACGCCGGGCACCGAGCGCTCGCACTTGTCGGAGGTGGGCGACTCGCCCCGATACCAGCGGCCGCCCTCCCACCAGTAACAGAACGAGAGCATCCCCCGGGCGGCGCGGGGGTTGAGCACCTGGTCGGTCACCCAGTCGGGCGCTCCGGCGTAGAGGGCGGGCAGCTCGGCGCCCCCGTTGTAGGCGGCGTCGAGGGCGGGGGCGTCCCACTCGCCGCCCGACAGCACCGCGCGGCCGCCGGGCAGCGTGTACAGCGTGGAACCGCTGCGGGCCGCGCCCTCGAACCAGCCGAAGGCCGGGCCGACCCTCGGGCCCCAGGTCGACCCGCAGGCCACGAAGGCGGCCGAGATCGTCGCCCAGCGCGCCCACATGTGCGGGAAGTCGGGGAAGTCGCGCTGGCTGAGCACCGGCAGCACCCCGTTCGCACGGTCCTCGCGCGCGGCGGCGGCGGCCCGCTGCGGCGTGCGGACCTGCCGGTCGCGGTGGTGGACATGGGCGGCCAGCCACACCGGCAGCCGCCCGCGCGGGTGCGCCTCCAGGTCGGTCAGGTAGATCTCGGGAGGGAACAGCTGGTCGTCGGGGAACCGCTCCTCGCCGTGGTCGGCGACGACCTCCAGCTCGCCGGTGTTCTTCAGGTCGAAGGTCAGCCGCCACCAGGGTTCGCCGGCCGAGAGCGCGCGGTGCTCGCGGACGGCGGCCAGCACGCTCCGGGACGGCACGGTCCGCACCTCCCGGCCGCGGTCGGTGAAGACGACCCGGGCGGACTCGGCGGTGGCGGTCAGGGCGAACGCCGCCTCCATCCGCTGCCAGCAGGGCGGCCCGGCGATGACCAGGTCGCGGGCGATGTCCAGCGCCAGCTCCTCGGTCCCGGTCGTCCCGGCCCGCTCGGTGTCGGTCGTCATGCACGCTCCCTGCTCGTCAACGGATCGATCACTCCGACAGCTCCCAGTCGAGCTCCCAGGTCCGCAGCGTCCCGCCGGGCTCGCCGGTCAGCGCCCGCCGCCCGTCGGGCGTCAGCGCCAGGCACGAGGTGCCCTTCTCATGGCCGCCGAGCGTGCGGACGCACTCGCCGGTCGCGGCGTCCCAGACGCGCGCGAAGGCGTGGTGCCCGGCCGACACCACGAAGCGGCCGTCGCCGGTCATGCGGACCGTGTGCGAGCCCGGACGGGCGATCACCTCCCGCACCTGCTCGCCCGTGGTCGCGTCCCAGACGCGGATGCTCCAGTCGTAGTCCCCGCCGCTCGACACGACGCGCGCGCCTCCGGCGCTGACGCAGACCGACTGGACGCCGCCGGTATGGCCTTCGAAGACGTGCCCGCCGCGGCCGGTCGCCAGGTCCCAGAGGCGCACGGTCCCGTCGGCCCCGCCGGACGCGAGGAGCCCGCCCTCGACCCACAACGCGTTCACCGCGCCGTCGTGGCCGGTCAGCACGCGCGCTTCCCCGCCGGTGTCCAGGTCCCAGAGCCGGACGGTGCCGTCGCCCCCGCCGACCACGGCCGTCCGCCCGTCGGCGGTGAACCTGACCGGTGCCGGCAGCGAGGGACGGTGGTTCACCGGCAGGACGCGCAGGCACGCGCCGGTGTCGGCCCGCCAGTGCCGGACGACGCCGTCCCGGCCCGCCGACAGCACCCGCGTCCCGTCGGGGCTCAGGCACACCGACCGCACCTCGCTCCGGTGCCCCCGCAGCTCGGCGGTGCGGGTGCCCGACTCGACGTCCCACACCGCGATCGCGGCGCGGTCCCCGGCCGAGACCGCGACCCGTCCGTCGCCGGACACGTCGACCGCCCTCGTCTGATCGGCGTGCCCGGCCAGGGTTCCCGGCGACCACGCCGCCCGCAGCCCGGTCCGGGTCGCGCGGCGGCCCAGCTCCCGCCAGGCCGCCAGGACACGCGGCGCCCGCTCGTGCCCCGGGGTGGTCCGGGCCCGTTCGAGCAGGCCGAGCGCCGCCGCCAAGCGCCCGGCGGCCAGCTCCCGTTCGGCCTCGGCGACCATCGCGGCGACCCGCCGCCCGAGCCGGGTCAGCTCGGTGTGCGGGCGCGGGCGCGCCAGGCGCGGGGCGGCGGGGTGGTCACCGGGCGGTGCGAGCTCCCAGGTCCGGACGAGGGCGTCCTCGTCGGCGCTGACCGCGAGCCCGGACCGGCCGTCGGCGGCCAGCAGGACCGCGTTCACGCGTCCCCGCTCGCCCCGGTGGGTGCGCAGGCAGCATCCGGTGTCCAGGTCCCAGAGCCGCACCGTGCCGGCGAAGTCGTCGCCCGCGAGCAGGAACCGCGCGTCGGCGCTGAGCGAGAGGTAGTCCGCTCCCCCGCCGGTCAGCGAGCGGATCCGCCGGCCGCTGCCGAGGTCCCACAGCACGGGCGCCCGCTTGCGGCCCGCGATGACGGCGGTCGCGCCGTCGCGGGCGAAGCACATGGCCGTCACCGACGGCCCGTGCCCGGTCAGGACCCGCAGGCAGGTCCCGTCCTCCAGGTTCCAGAGCCGGACGGTCGCGCCCTCCCGGTCCCAGCCGCTGGACAGGGCGCGGTGGCCGCCGGGGCCGACCTCGATCCGCTCGGCTCCCGCGCTGTGGCCGCCGAGCGCGGCGGCGGCCCGTCCCGCCCCGATGTCCCACAGCTGGATCCCGCCGTCCGGCAGCGCCCACAGCGCGCGGCGTCCGTCGGGGGTCAGCCGCACGGTGCCCGCCTTCGCCGGGGCCGAGCCCACCCGGCGTCCCTCGGTCAGGTCCCAGAACGCGATGGTGCCGTCGGCCCCGGCCGAGGCTGCGAAACGCCCGTCGGGGGTGACGTCCACGGCGTGCACCGCGCCCTCGTGCCCGTCGAGCGCCAGCCGGCACCGCCCGTCGCGCAGGTCCCACACCCGGACCGCGCCCCGGTACTCCCCGGTGACCGCGACCCGCGCGTCGGCGGCGAGCCGGACGGGCAGCGGCGACAGGGGCCGGTCGCCGGAGTAGGCGGGAGCCGCGGCGGTCCGGCCCGGACGGACGGCCCGGAGCGTCTCCCGGATCTCCGGCTCGCCGGGCCGCTCGCTCTCGATGCCGTCGAGCAGGGCGGCGGCCGAGCCGTCGTCGCCGCGTTCGAGGTGGATCTGGGCGAGCAGGTGCCGGGCCTGCCAGCGGTCGCCGGTGTCGGCGCGGACGGTCTCCAGCTCGGCGACCAGGTCCTCGTCGGAGATCGCGCCCTGCCGCCAGCGCCGGAGCCCGGTGTTGTAGGTCGCCTCCAGATGCCGGGGATCGGCGGCCAGCGCCTGGGCGAAGGCCCGCTCGGCCTCGCCGGGACGGCCGAGGTCGAGCAGCGACAGCGCGCGGTTGTTGAGCTCGTCGGCGCGCAGCTCGGCCGCCACCGGTTCGGGACGCGGGTCGCCGCCCGCCGTCGCGCCGTAGACGGCGGTCAGCGCGGCGATGACCTCGGCCATCGACTCGGGCCTGCGGGCGGGGTCGTCGCGCAGGCAGCGCTCCAGCAGGGCGGCCAGGCCGTCCGGCATCGGGGGCGGCCCCGTCCGGACGGGGCCCTCCGCGCGGTAGGCGGCCAGCGCCTCCCCGGCGGCGGGGCCGACCAGCCACATCCTGCCGCCGGTGAACATCTCCAGGACCGACACCGCGAAGCTGTAGACGTCGGTGCGGCGTCCCAGCGCGCCGCCCCCGGCCTGCTCGGGCGAGGCGTACGCCGGGGTGAGCCCGCCGTTGGACACCCGGAGGCTGACGGTCCCGTCGCCCACGACGGGCGGGACGGCGGCCACGGCCCGCGCCCGGGCCAGCCCGAAGTCGGTCACCTTGGCCGTGCCGTCGTGGTCGAGCAGGACGTTGGCGGGCTTGACGTCCTGATGGACGATGCCCCGGTCGTGCGCGTGCCGCAGCCCCCAGGCGATCTGGAGCGCCAGGTCGAGGACGCGCCGGGCCGCCTCGTCCGGCCCTCCCTCGTACAGCCGGCCGTCGTCGATCCACTCGGCCAGGCTGCCCCCGGGTACGTACTCGGCGAAGACGCACGGGACGCCGTCGAGCAAGCGCACGTAGTGGCAGCTGCACAGGTGGGGATGGAGCCCCAGCGACACCCACGTCTCGGCCTCGGCGGCGAACCGGTCCCGGTCGGCCGGGCTCGCGAACATCTCGGGGCGCGGCCGCTTCAGCGCGAGGTCGGTCTCCCAGGCCAGGTGGCGGACCCGGTAGACCAGGCCCATCCCGCCGTGCTCGTGCACGCGGGTCACCTCATACTGGCCGGCGACCACGTCGCCGACCCGCCACGGAGGGTTCACGCGACAACCCTAGCCACCAAACAAACGCCTGTGTTTGCCAGCCCCGTGACCTTTCTCCGACTTCGAGGGATCGGGGCCGGGTCAAGGATTGGGAAGGTTCCGGATGCCCGCCCTCGCGGCGGGTAGGCCGCCTCTCGTCCGAATCGCCGCCGGCACGAGAGGTCCCGGAGATGGACGCCCGAATCGAACTGCGGGTGGACGGCGAGCGGCGCTCGCCGACCGTCGACACCCGGACGACGCTGCTGGACGCCCTGCGCGAGAGGCTCGGGGTGACCGCGCCCAAGAAGGGCTGCGACCACGGCCAGTGCGGCACGTGCACGGTGCTGCTGGACGGGCGCCGGGCCCTGTCCTGCCTCGCGCTGGCGGTGGCCTGCGACGGCTCGGAGGTCACCACCGCCGCCGGGCTCGCGCCGCCGGGCGGGCTGCATCCCGTCCAGCGCGCCTTCCTCGACCGGGACGCCCTCCAGTGCGGCTACTGCACGCCGGGCCAGATCTGCTCGGCGGCCGGGACGCTGGAGGAGCTCAAGGCCGGGTGGCCCAGCGCGGTGACCGAGCCCGGCACCCCGCCCGAGCTGGACGACGCCGAGATCCGCGAGCGGATGAGCGGCAACCTGTGCCGCTGCGGCGCCTACCCGAACATCGTGGCCGCCGTCAGGGAGGCGGGCCGGTGAACCCGTTCGAGTACGAGCGCGCCGACGATCCCGGGCGGGCGGTCGCGACGGTCGCCGCACGGCCCGGCGCGATGTTCCTGGGCGCGGGCACCAACCTGGTCGACCATCTCAAGCTCGGCGTCGAGCGTCCCGACCTGCTGGTGGACGTCACGCGGCTGGCCCTGGACCGGATCGAGCCGCGGCCCGGCGGCGGCGTCCGCGTCGGCGCCACGGCGCGCAACAGCGACGTCGCGGCGCATCCGCTGATCAGGGAGCGCTATCCCGTCCTGGCCTCGGCGCTGCTGGCGGGCGCCTCGGGACAGCTGCGCAACGTCGCCACGACCGGCGGCAACCTGCTCCAGCGGACGCGCTGCCCCTATTTCCGGGACGTCACCACGCCGTGCAACAAGCGCACGCCCGGCGCGGGCTGCTCGGCCCTGGAGGGGCACAACCGCGACCACGCGATCCTGGGCGCGTCCGAGCACTGTGTGGCCGTGCACCCCTCCGACATGGCGGTCGCGCTGACCGCCGTGGACGCCGAGGTCCGGATCCTCGGGCCCGCGGGCGAGCGCGCGCTGCCGGTCGCCGATCTGTACCGGGCGCCCGGCGACGCGCCCGACCGCGACACCGTGCTGGCCCATGGCGAGCTCATCACGGCCGTCGACCTGCCCGATCTGCCGATGGCCGCGCGGTCGGCCTACCGCAAGGTCCGCGACCGCGCCTCGTTCGCGTTCGCCCTGGTCTCGGTGGCGGCGGCGGTCGAGGTGCGGGACGGGGTGATCACCGCGTCACGCGTGGTGTTCGGCGGTGTCGCCCACCGGCCCTGGCGGGCCCACCGGACGGAGGAGGCGCTGCGGGGCGCGTCCGCCGCCGACGAGGCGGCGTTCCGGGCGGCGGCCGACGCCGAGCTCGCGGCCGCCAGGCCGCTGGCCCACAACGCCTACAAGGTGCCGATGGCGCGCAACGTCCTCGTGAGCGTGCTGCGCGGCCTGACCCGGGAGGAGACGCGATGAGGCCGCAGGCGACGGGCGTCCCGATGGAGCGCCTGGACGGCGAGGCCAAGGTGACCGGCCGGGCCCGCTACGCCGGTGAGCAGGAGATCGAGAACCCGCTCTACGTCCACCCGATCTCGGCCACCGTCGCCCGGGGGCGCGTCACGTCCGTGGACGCCGCGCGCGCCGAGGCGCTGGACGGGGTCGCCGCCGTGCTCACCCACGCCAACGCGCCCCGGCTCGACTCCGACGACGACGCCGAGCTGTGGGTGCTCCAGTCGGACCAGGTGCGGTTCCGGGGCCAGTTCGTCGCGGCCGTCCTGGCCGAGACGCCCGAGGTCGCCGCGCACGCCGCGGACCTGGTGGAGGTGGCCTACGAGACCTGGCCGCACGACTGCGCGCTGAGCACCGGCCGCGACGACCTCTACACGCCCGAGAAGGTCAACGGCGGCGCGCCCGCCACCAGCGACGAGGGCGACGTCGACCGGGCGCTGGCGGACGCGGACGTGGTGGTCGACCAGATCTACTCCACGCCGATGGAGCACAACAACCCGATGGAGCCGCACGCCTGCGCGGCCCGCTGGGACGGCGTCCTGACCCTGTTCGACTCGACACAGGGCGTGCACACCGTCCGGTCGAAGCTGGCGCCGGTGTTCGGTCTGGACCCCGGGCGGATCAGGGTCGTCTCGCACCATGTCGGCGGCGGGTTCGGCAGCAAGGGCACCCCGCACGCGCACAACGTGCTGGCCGGGCTCGCGGCGATGGCCGCGCGGGGACGCACGGTCAAGCTGGCGCTGACGCGGCGGGAGATGTTCGCGGTCGTCGGCTACCGGACGCCGACCGTCCAGCGCGTCCGGCTCGGCGCGGGCCGGGACGGGCGGCTGACCGCGATCGCGCACGAGGTCGTCGAGCAGACCTCCAGGCTGGCGGAGTTCGCCGAGCAGACCGCGACGGCCTCGCGCATGATGTACGCCGCGCCGAACCGCCGCACCGGGCACCGGCTGGCGGCCCTGGACGTCCCGCCGCCGTACTGGATGCGCGCCCCCGGCGAGGCCCCCGGCATGTACGCCGCCGAGGTCGCGATGGACGAGCTGGCCGTCGCGTGCGGGCTCGACCCGATCGAGCTGCGCGCCCGCAACGAACCCGAGCGCGACCCGGACTCGGGCAAGCCGTGGGGCGGGCGCAAGGTGCTGGAGTGCCTGCGCGAGGGCGCCCGCCGCTTCGGCTGGGCGGAACGCGACCCCGAGCCCCGGGCGCGCCGCCGCGGCGACTGGCTCGTCGGTATGGGGGTGGCCGCCGCCACCTACCCCCGGCTCTCCAACCCGGGCAACCACGCGACGGTCCGCTTCGGCCCGGACGGCCGTTACGAGGTGGACATCGGCGCCGCCGATCTCGGCACCGGGACCTGGACCGCCCTGACCCAGATCGCCGCCGACGCGCTCGACGTGCCGGTGGGCGACGTCCGCCTGCGCATCGGCGACACCGATCTGCCCGTCGCGACCGTCGCGGGCGGATCGTCCGGGCTGAGCTCGTGGGGATCGGCGGTCGTCGGGGCCGCGCGGGGCTTTCGCGACCGATACGGGACCGATCCCCGGGCGGGCGAGGAGTTCACCGGGACCGTTCCGGAAAACCCCGGTGCGGACGGGTTCGCGCTGCACTCTTTCGGTGCCCAATTCGCCGGAGTCCTGGTGGAGGAGAACACCGGCGAGATCCGGGTGCCGCGGATGCTCGGCGTGTTCTCGGCCGGCCGGATCATCAATCCGCGCACCGCGCGCTCGCAGTTCATCGGCGGGATGACGATGGGCCTTTCGATGGCGCTGCACGAGGAGTCGGTGCCCGACCCGCGCTTCGGCCATGTGGTGAACCACGACCTCGCCGCCTACCACATCGCCGCGAATGCCGATGCCGGTGAGATCGAGGCCGTCTGGCTGGACGAGCACGACCCCCATGCGAATCCGATGGGGGCGCGCGGTATCGGCGAGATCGGCATCGTCGGCGCGGCCGCGGCCGTGGTCAACGCCGTCTATCACGCGACGGGGCTGCGTATCCGCGATCTCCCGCTCACGCCCGACAAACTCCTGCGCTGAAGCGCGAGCGGGTTTTCACGTGTTTTCACCGCTTGCCATTGCCAGGAGATCTTTCATAAGTGGCGTTCGTCGCAAGCGGCCGCCGGGCGCGCCTAGTGCGCCGCCTCGTACTTCTGGATCACGTTCGCGGGGATGCGCCCGCGCTCGTTGACCTGGATGCCCGCCTGCTTGGCCCAGGCGCGGATTTCGGCGCTGCGCTCGCGGTTGCCGGCCGCGCGGGCGGCGGGCTTGCGCCCCGCTCCGCGTGCCCGGCGGGCGCTGGCCAGGTACGGCGCGACGGCCTCGCGCAGCTTGGCGGCGTTCTTGCCGCTCAAATCGATCTCGTACGCCCGCCCGTCAAGCGAGAACGACACGGTCTCCTCCGCCGTGCCACCGTCCAGATCATCGACCAGCAGGACTTCGACCTTCTGAGCCATGAGCTGCCACCCCTCTCGTTCGCTTTCTGCTTTTGATAATAGTAGGCGATCGCGCGCGGTCGAGTTACCTCGGGAACTTCTTCGGAGGCGAGCGGCGTGAACGTTCTGGTACCGCCGGTTTTGACCGGGGGCCGATCTTCGAGAAACGTCGACCATGACACGGCCACGGAATCCCGGGAGCGTTTGTCCCTGAACACCCGAAAAGGGGCCGTCGAGCTGTGGCGATCGTGCGGACGTCCCCTCCCGCCTTTAGGGAGGCGTCAGGGCTTGAGGCGATGGAAGAGCGCCACCCGGCGCCGGTGGTATTCGATGTCACCGGCGTCATGCTCCACGCCACGGGCGGCCGGCAGCGCGAAATAGGCGGCCTCGCGCCGCGACTTGTGCCGGATCAACTGGGCGAGCGCCTCCTCGCCCAGATCACCCGAGGCGCCGCCCGCGCCGAGATAGGCGCCGGCGAACTGCCGGGCGCGCCGCGGCTCGTCGTCTCCCCATTCGATCGCGGCGCCGGCGAGTTCCAGTTCCGGGGCGCCCGCGAACGACTCGTCCAATCCGGCACGGCGGTCAGCACGCCGCCCTCGGCGAGCGTGTTGCCCGCGTAGAAGTCGCCGTGCAGCGGGTGCCGCCGGGAATTGGCGCGGTGGAACTCCGCCGGCCACCGGCCGAGGGCCGCGTCGTCGAGCCCGGCGGGCTGGGAGCCGCTCTCATCGGCCCCGAAAAAGCCCGTGCTCGGCGAACGCCCGCACCGGGCGGGGGCCGGGCCGCGCATGGGCCTTCCAGTGCTCCTCGACGGTGCGGCGGACCGCGCCGGTGAACGGGACGTCCGCGTAGATCATGAACGTCAGCCCACGAACGGTGGCCGGGCGCGGCGTCCGCGCGACAGGAGCCCCCGGCCGGTGTAGGGTCCGACCGAGCATTTAATTGCCATCCGGCAACTACTGCGCCGGCCCCTTCCCCGCCTGGAGATCGACGTGAGCGAAGACCCCGGGAACGCGCTGAGCCTGACCGTCCGGACGGCCGGCTCCGCCACCGTCGTCACCCTCGCCGGCGAGCTGCGCGTGGGGACGGTCGACGGGACCGCCGCGGAGCTCGCGGCGGCCGTGGACGGCGCCGAGGGCGACGTCCTGCTCGACCTCACCGACGTGGGCTTCATGGACTCGGCCGGGCTGCGGCTGATGCTCGCCGCCCAGCGCGGCGCCCGCGAGCGCGGCCGGTCGTTCGCCGTGATCGGGGCGACCTCGATGGGCCGGTTGCTGGACGTCGCCAGCCTGGACGAGCACCCGCAGATCTACTCCACGCTCGACGAGGCGCTCAGAGCCAGTCCAGGCACAGCACGACCGCGTCGTCGGCCAGATCCCGGGCCTGGTGAAAGTCCATGAGCGCGTCGATGATCGACAGCGGGACCTCGGCGGCGTCCTGCATGCGCGTCCTGCGGACCGCCTGCTCCAGCAGCAACCCGCCGAAGTCGCCGCCCGACGGGTCGGCCGCGGAGTAGACGCCGTCGCTGACGATGACGAGACGGTCGCCGGGCTCGACGCGGAACTCCTGGACCTCGTAGGAGGCGTCGGCGAACATCCCCAGCGGCAGCTGGTGATCGAGCTCGATCGGCGTGACCTTGGCCCCGCGCATCCGCAGGATGCGGGGCGACCCGGCGTCGACCGCCGTGACCAGCCCGCCGGCCCGGTCGATCCGCATCACCAGGGTCTCGGTGAACTGCTCGCCGCCGTACCGGGCGTGCACCATGTCACCGGCCAGCGCGGCCTGCTCGCTCAGGTCGGCCCCGGTGCGGCGGGCGTTGCGCAGCGCGCTCACGGTCAGGGCGGTGAGCAGCGCCGCCTGGATTCCGGTGCCCGACCCGTTGGTCACCGACAGGACGACGTGGTCGCGCTCGGTGGACCAGTCGAAGTTGTCGCCCCCGACGGAGTAGGCGGGCTCCAGATGCCCGGCCAGGCTGAACTCCTCCCCCGCGCAGCCCTGCCCGGGGAGAAGCTGCCATTGCAGCTCGGCGGCCAGGGTGAGCCTGCGCCCGCGCCGGGCCCGCTCGTAGCGGTCGGTGTGGTTCCAGGCGACCTTCAGCGCGTAGCCGGTGACCTCGGCGATCTCGGCCAGGACGCCCTCGAGCCGCTCCGGTTCGCGCGCGGTGGTGACCGCCTGGAGCACGCCGAGGCGCTCGCCGCGCGCCGTGACCGGGACGAAGATCTCCGAGGCGGGCCCGTCCGCGTCGACGACGACGCGCCGGGAGACCGGACGGCGCGAGGCGAACGCCCGTCCGGCATGGGTGCCCCGCACCCGGATCGGCTCGTCGCCCTCGCCCTCACCGGGCGAGACCAGGGTCTTGAGGTTGTAGTCGGCCAGCAGCAGCCGCACCCCGGTCACCTCGGGGAGCCGGGCCCTGATCTCCTCCTCCAGCGCCTCGGGCAGGGTGTGCGCGGGCGTGGCGCGCAGGACGCGCTCGATCTCGGCGGGCACCGCTCGCTGCGTCATCCCGCCTCACCTCCGTAGGGCCGCGCTCAGGCGGAGCGGCTGTCGAGGGAGCGGGAGCCGGGGACGTCCGGCTCCTCGCAGAGGCGCCCGAACTCCGCCAGGGCGTCGATCAGGCGGCGGCGCGAGCCCGGTGTCATCTCGGCCAGGACCCGCGCCACCGCCTCCTGGCGGCGCCGGGACAGCTCGGTGAACAGCCGCAGGCCCTCGTCGCTGAGGCGCAGCACGACCTCGCGGCGGTCCGCCGGGGCGCTCTCGCGGACGATCAGCCCGGCGGCCTCCATCCGGTCGCACAACCGGCTGGCCGAGGACGGGATGGCGTCCAGCTCGGCGGCCAGGCCGCCCAGGTTGATGCCGTCGTTGCGCGCGATGATCTCGATGGTCTGGAGCTGGATCGGCGAGAGCGAGGCCGGCAGCTGCTGCCCCGCCCGGTTCCAGAGCGACACCGCGGCGCCCAGCGCGCGCTCGGCGGCCTCGGCGACATGGCCGGGGACCTCCGCGGCGCCGCCGGCCCTCTCGCCGGGCGGCCTGTCTCGGTGCGTCACACGCGCCCTCCAACGGGTGCTCCTTCCAAGCCAGGTCTACCAGGTCACCGCCGATCAGGCGAGCGCGAACGGACATGGCAGGGGCCGGGGAAGGAGAACCGTCAGCGTCGCGGCATCGTGGGACGCCACGAGGCGCCCTCGCCCTTCTCGGCCTCGAAGGCGGGGCGTACGTTGACGGTGTCGTAGATGATGCGCAGCGCGGCGACGCGGCCGTCGGCGGCCAGCTCCAGGACGTCCACGCACTCGAAGTCGGCGGGGGCGCCCGAGGGCAGCGTCCACTCGAAGGTGAACCAGATGGTGACCATCGGCCTGCCCTCGACCGTGTCGCCCGAGGTCACGCCGCGCAGCTCCAGCCGGGCGCGCCCGGTGTCGGCGAACAGGGCGGGGTAGAACTCGGCGGCGGGCTGCGGGCCGTACAGGGGCGAGTGGACGACGGCGTCCGGGGTGCAGAGCGCGAGGACGGCCGGAAGGTCGGCGGTCTCCAGCGCGGCCAGGTAGCGCTCGGCGATCTCGTGTGGATTCATGGCGCTCCGATTCTCGCAGGCGTCCGGGCCGCCGAAGACGACGAGAGGGGGTTACCGGACGCGCCGCCGCGTGAAACGATCATCGCATGCCGATCGACCAGCAGCTTCTCATCGCGTTCGTCCTCACCTCGATGGTCGCGATGATCACTCCCGGTCCCGACATGCTGTTCGTCCTCGGGTGCGGGATGCGCGGCGGCCCGCGCGCCGGGCTGCTGGCCACGGCCGGGGTCGCGACCAGCGTGGCCGTCCACATCGCGGTCGCCGCCGCCGGGCTCGCCGCCCTGTTCGCGGCGGTGCCGACCGCCTTCACCGTCGTGCGCGTCGTGGGCGCCGCCTACCTGATCTACCTGGGCGTGCAGATGATCCGCAAGCGCCACGAGGTCCAGGACGAGGACACGACCGGCGGGATGAGCGACCGCCGCGCCTACCTCAACGGGCTGGTGACCAACCTGCTCAACCCCAAGATGGTGACGTTCACCATCGCCTTCCTCCCCCAGTTCGTGAATCCCTCGCTCGGGCACGTGTGGCTCCAGTTCGCGATCCTCGGCGCCATCCTGGTCGTGCTGGAGTTCCTGGTGGACGGCACCATCGGCGTGATGGCCGGGCGCATCGGCGGCTGGCTGCGGCGGCGGCGCGACGTCAGGCGCCGCATCGACGTCGCCACCGGCGGGATCTTCGTCGGGCTGGGCGTCCGGCTGGCCGCCGAGCGCTGACCGGTCACCGCGCGCGCAGCGCCTCCACGGCCGTCCGGGCGGCCGTGCCGATCACGGCGTCGGCGCGCGGGAGCGAGGCGATCGGCAGCGACGAGCGGGTGAACACCGCCACGGCGTAGCGGCCGCCGTCGGGGTACTCGACCACGCCGACCTCGTTGCGGATCGTGGGCAGCGTCCCGGTCTTCCCGCTGACCAGCACGTCGTCGAAGGGGAACCCGGACGAGAGCCGGTGCGGCCACACCTGGTGCCCGAACAGCCGCCGCATCGCGGCGCAGCCGTCCGGGGGCGCGGCCTCGTCCCGCCAGATCAGGCCGAGCAGCCGGGTCATCTCGCGCGGCGTGCTGCGGCTGGTGCGGGCGGGGTCGAGGGCGCGCAGGCGGCCCAGCACCCCGGGCTCGTGCAGCCGCGACCACAGCTCGCCCATCGTCTCGGCGCCGCCGTCGGCCAGCAGGGACGCGTGCAGGTCGCGGCCGTTGCTGTCGACATGGGTGTGCTTGAGCCCGAACTCGGCGGCGGTGCGGTTGACCTCGTCGAGGCCCACCCGGTCGAGCAGATGGTCGGCCGAGCTGTTGTCGCTGACCGTGATCATCATGAAGGCCAGGTCGCGCAGCGACATCCGGACCTCGTCCAGCAGCGCCGACACCCCGGTCGGGCCCGCGCTGCGGTCGCCCGCCGGAAGCGTGACCTGTTCGGTCGGGTCGAGGTGCCCGGCCGCGGCCTGCCGGTGGAACGCCACCAGCAGCGGCACCTTGTAGACCGACGCGAGCACCACGGGCTCGTCGGCGCCGAGCCCGACCTCGCGTCCGGTGTCGATGTCGGCGGCGTGCAGATGCCCGGTGACCCCGGCATCACGAAACGCGGCCCGCAACCGCGCCTCCAGCACGTCGCGGGGGGTCATGCCAGGAATCCGGACGCGGGGCGGGGCAGGACGCGGCGGGCGCGGCTCTCGGCGACGGCGGTCATGCCCGCCTCGTCGCGCAGCACGGCGGTGGCCACGGCGGTGAAGTCGGCGACGGCGCGCTCGCGGGCGGGCTCGCCGCCGCGCCGCCACGCGGTGGAGGTGCGCCAGGTCAGCGGCTCACCGAGCAGCGGGCGCCAGGCCACGGCGCCGTCCTCGGCGCGCGGCGCCAGCGCGACGGCCGATCCGGCGAGCACCAGCCCGAGCGCGAACTGCGGGTTCCTGGCTTCGTGGACGCCCGGCGGGTCGTAGCCGTGACGGCGGCAGACGGCCAGCAGCTCGTCGTACATGCCGGGTGCCTCCTCGCGGGGGAACGCCACCAGGTCGTGGCCCGCGAGGTCGGCCAGGTGCACCTCGGGGGACGCCGCCAGCGGCGCGTACGCGGGGAGCAGCACGCCGACCGGCTGTCCCAGCAGCGGGCCGAGCTCCAGGTCGCGGGCGTCGCACGGGTGGCGGACGACGCCGACGTCGAGCGCGCCGTCGGCCAGCGCCCTGACCTGCTCGGCCGTGCCGGTCTCGCGCAGGTCGAGCCGCAGGTCGGGACGGCGCTCGCGGAAGGCCGCGATGAGCGCCGCGACCACGGAGCCGCCGAGGCCGGCGGGCAGGCCCGCGCGCAGCGTGCCGAGCTCGCCGAGCCGGGAGCGGTCGGCGATCGAGTAGACGCGATCCACCCGCGCGAGGATGTCACGGGCCTCGTCCAGAAGCATCCGCCCGGGTGCGGTCAGCTCCACCCGGCGGCTCGACCGGTCGAACAGCCGCACTCCGAGCTCCTTCTCCAGCCGCTGGATCCGCTGGCTGAGCGGCGGCTGGGCCATGCCGAGCCGCTCCGCCGCGCGGCCGAAGTGCAACTCCTCGGCCACGACCACGAAGCAGCTCAGGTGGCCCACAAGGTTCACGAGCAGGAATGATAGCAATCTTCATATCACTGTAAAACCGATATCAATCTTGGACTTCCGGCCTGCCGGGATGGTGTCCTGTCTGACCATGAGCCGAACCCGCGTGATCATCCTGGTGGCCGCCGTCGCCGCCGCCGCGCTCGTCGCGGCCGGAGCGGTCTGGGCCCTGCGCGGCGACGAGGGGCCGCGCGAGACCGGCCGCCTGTTCACCGCCGCCTGGACGCGCGGCGACGCCGCCGCCATGCGCGCCCTGACCGACGCGCCGCCCGCCGACTTCGAGACCCGTGTCACCCGGATGCGGGCCGACCTCGGTGTGAGCGCCCAGCGATACGAGCTGACCTCGTCCGGGAAGCCCGAGGGCGACGAGGCGGGCGGCGCCTATACCGCCCGGCTCACGCTCGCGGGCGACCACGCCTGGACCTACGACGGCGTCATGCCGTTCACCAGGAAGGACGGCGAGTGGCGCGTGGTGTGGTCGCCCCAGCTGCTGCACCCGTCGCTCCAGGAAGGACAGCGGCTCAGGGCGTCCCGCGCCTGGCCGTCCCGTGCCGCCGTCCAGGACGCGAAGGGCACCGACATCGGCTCGTCGCCGTCGGGCTCGGTCCAGCAGCTGGTCGGCCCCGTGGGCCCCGCGTCGGCCGAGGCCGCCGGGAAGCTCGGCGCCCCCTACCGCGCGGGCGACCCCGCCGGGCAGGACGGCCTCCAGCGCCAATACGAGAGGCGGCTGGCGGGCACACCGGCGATGGCCGTCCAGATCGTCGGCGCGGACGGCCAAGCCGCCAAGACCCTGAGCCGCTTCGGCGGCAAGGAGGGCAGTCCCCTGCGCACCACGATCGACCCGTCCGTCCAGAGGGCGGCGGGCCGCGCGCTCACCGCGGCGGACAAGCCCGCCTCCCTCGTCGCGCTGCGCGCGTCCACCGGCGAGGTGCTGGCCGTGGCCAACAAGCCGGGCGGCTACAACCGGGCCCTCATGGGCCGCTACCCGCCGGGCTCGACGTTCAAGGTCGTGACCGCCGCCGCGCTGGTGGCGGGCGGGCTGGACGCGTCCAGCCGGGTTCCCTGCCCCGCCACCACCAACGTCGGCGGCCGCGAGTTCAAGAACTACAAGCGCGAGGACTTCGGCACGATCCCGTTCCGGGAGGCGTTCGCGCACTCGTGCAACACCACCTTCGCCCGCCTGGCGGTCGACCGGCTGGGCGTGAAGCGCCTCACCGAGGTCGCGGCCCAGTTCGGCTTCAACGCGCCGGTCGTCGCGGGCCTGCCCGCCGTCCGCGCCGGGTTCCCCGCCGTCAAGGACGCCACCGCGTTCGCGTCCGCGTCCTTCGGCCAGGGCGAGGTCCTGACCAGCCCCCTCAACATGGCGGGCGTCGCCGCCGCGGCCGCGAGCGGCACCTGGCACTCCCCCCGCCTGGTCGACCCGGCCACCGCCGCCCAGGCCCTCGACACCCGAGGCCGCCGCCCCGAGCCGCCCCACCGGCTCGAACCGGCCGTCAAGAACGCGCTCCACACCCTCATGCCCGCCGTGGTGAGCGAGGGCACCGCGTCCAACGTCACCTTCCCGCCCGGCACCGCGGGCAAGACCGGCACCGCCGAGTACGGCTCGGGCGACGAACCTCCCACCCACGCCTGGTTCATCGGCTACCGCGAGGACATCGCCTTCGCCGTCATCGTCGAAGGCGGCGGCACCGGCGCCGAAGCCGCCGCCCCTCTAGCGGCCGCCTTCCTCAAGGCCCTGTGACGGTCAGAGGCAGCCTTCGAATTCGGGGACGTCCACGTCGGTGAGGGGGAGGCCGCTGCCGGTGAACCATTTGCGCATGAGGCGGGTCATGGTGCCGTCCTGGTAGAGGTGGGTGATGGCCTTGTTGAGGGCCTCGCAGCCGGACGGGTCGCCGCGGCGGATGCCGATGCCGGTGCGGCGCTCGCCGAAGCGGGCGTTGAGCAGGCGGACGCCGGCGGGGCGGCGCAGCCTCAGGCCCGCCAGGATGGTGTCGTTGGTGGTGATGGCGTCGACGCGGCCCGATTCGAGCATGGTCATGCACTGGTCGTAGCCGGTGGCGGCGACCGGGACGGCGGGGACGCGGCGTTCCTTGATGACCTGGTCGGCGGCGCCCGCGCCGGAGACGGCGCAGATGCGGCGGCCCTTCAGGTCGTGGACGCCGCGGACGCCGCGCTCGCCGGTCCTGACGAGGATGTCCTGGTAGGACAGGTAGTAGGGGCCCGCGAACGCCAGGCGGAGCTTCCATTCGGGGTCGACCCAGAACGTCGGCACCAGGTCGACCTCGCGGTCGAGCAGGAGGCGCTCGCGGTCGGCGGCCAGGGCGGGGACGAAGCGCACGCGCTTGCCCATGCGCCCGGCGAGGTAGCGCGCGACGTCGACGTCCAGGCCCTCGAAGCCGCCGTCGGGGCGTCGCACGCCGAGGCCGGGCAGGTCCGGCCGGACGCCCGCGACCAGCGTGTCCTTGTCGAGGATGGACGAGCCTTCCTCGCCGCCGCAGCCCGCGAGCGCGGCGCAGACCAGCGAGACGAGCGCGAGCAGTCGCCGCATGCGGGCCCCCTTCTCTTTGAAGGGAAACGTTCCAGAGCCTTGATCAGCCCGGCCACGGGGTGGCCGCTTCCGGACTCTCCGCGTCGTAGGTGCCGGGCGTGACGCCCGGCTGGCGGAGGCGGAACTTCTCGACCTTCTGGGTGGGGGTCTTGGGGAGCGCGTCGAGGAACTCGACGTAGCGGGGGACCATGTGGGCGGCGGACGTGGCGGCGCAGTGGGCGAGCAACTCCCGGGCGGTCAGCTCGGCGCCGGGGCGCAGGACGACGCAGACCTTGACATCCTCCTCGGTCAGCTCGCTCGGGACGCCGAAGGCCGCGGCCTCCAGGACGGACGGGTGGCTCTCGACGGTCTGCTCGACCTCGAAGGCGGAGATGTTCTCGCCCCGGCGGCGGATGGCGTCCTTGGCGCGGCCGACGAAGTACAGGTGGCCGTCCTCGTCGAGGCGGCCGAGGTCGCCGGTGCGCAGGCGGCCGTCGCGGAACGCCTCGGCGGTGGCCTCGGGCATCCCGCGGTAGCCGTTCATGACCAGGCCCGGTTCGCGGGGGCGGATGAGGATCTCGCCGGTCGTGCCGGGCGGCAGGAGGTCGCCGTCGGGGTCGCCGATAGCGACCTCGTATTCGGGGATCACCCGGCCGCACGAGCCGGGACGCTTGGGCACGCCCAGCGGGTCGTAGGCGACGACGCCGCCGTCGGTGAGCCCGTAGACCTCGACGAGCGGGACGCCGAACCGCTCCTCCCAGCCCGCCTTCCATTCGGGCATCGGCACTCCCCAGGCCAGGCGCACGCGATGGTCGCGGTCTCTGGAGGGCGGCCGCTTCCAAAGGATCGTCAGGGTCGCGCCCATGAAGTTGATGACGGTGGCGTCGAAGCGCCGGACCTCGTCCCAGAACCCGGACGCGCTGAACCGGGCGCCGATCGCGGCGGTGGCGCCGACGGTCATGGCCGCCACGACGGTCAGGGTGGTGGCGTCCAGGTGGAAGAGGGGGAACGGGCAGTACAGGACGTCGTCACCGGTGAAACCCAGGTTCTCGGCGTGGAGGGCGGCCTGGCGGACGACGTACCGGTGGGACAGCTCGCACGCCTTGGAGACCCCCGTCGTGCCCGAGGTGAACAGCATCATGGCGGTGTCGAGGTCGTCGGGAGCGGGCTCCGGGACGGGCGGCCCGTCGGCGGGAACGAACGCGGCGAAGCGGGGCCCCGGGGGCACCTCTCCCCCGTGCACCAGGACGGTCAGGTCAAGGTCGTCGATGACGTCCATGAGCGGGGGCAGCGACGCGGCGTCGGCCACCGCGACCCGGGCTCCGGAGACCCGGAGGGCGTGGACGAGCCCGGCCCCGATCAGCGCGGTGTTGAGCGGCACGTGGATCGCGCCGAGCCGGGCGACGCCGAACCAGGTGAGCACGGCGCCGGTGCCGTTGCGCATGAGGACGGCCACGGGCTCGCCCGTCCGGACGCCGTGCGCGGCGAGCGCGGCGGCGTGGCGGCCCGCCTGGAGGTGCGCCTCGGCGTAGCCGAGATCGCCCGTCGCGGTGCGCAGGAGAACCCGATCGGGACTGCGGCGCGCCTGGGACGCGAGAAGCGCGGCAAGGCTCATTTCTCGTCCGGAATTGCGAAAAGGCGGCGGGCGTTGCCCGCGAAAAGGGCGTCGAGCGCGTCGGCGGGAAGGCCGGAGGCGCGCCATTCGGAAAGGGCGCGGGCGGGTTCGATCACGGGCCAGTCGCTGCCGTAGAGCACCTGGTCGCGCAGGACGTTCGGCATCATGCCGAACAGGGCGTCCCATCCGGTGCCGGGTTTGGCCACGTATTTGGGCGCGAGGCCGCCGAACTCCAGGTGGACGGTCGGGTGGCGGCGCGCCACCGCGCAGAACTCGGTGACCCAGGGCCACCCGGCATGGCTGGCGACGATCTTCAGGTCGGGGAAGTCGCAGGCGACCTGGTCGAGCAGTTCGGGACGCTCGTGCCGCATCGGGTGCATCCGCGAGTAGGTGACGCCGGTGTGCACGGCGACGACCAGCCCGAGCTCCTCCGCGCGGGAGTAGACCGGGTACAGCAGGCGGTCGTCGATGTCGAGGCCGAAGAAGGCGGGCTGGAGCGCGACTCCGAGCAGGCCCGCCGCGTGGACGTCGGCGGTCTGGCGCGCGGCGCGGGTGGGGCGCGGGGCGTCCAGGTCGACGGTCCCGACGCCCGAGAAGCGGCCGGGGTGCTCGGCGACGACCCGCGCCACCGCCTCGTTGAGCGCCGGCGCGGCCTCGCCGCCCTCGGTCTCGGCGTGCATGACCGCGTGCCCGACGCCCTCGGCGTCCATGGCCGCCAGCAGGGCGGGCAGCGTGCCCGCGTTCATCTTGCCGGTGAGGCCGAGGACGCGGTCGTAGCTCTCGCTCTGCCGGGCCGGGACGCGGTACTCGGCGTTCCCGCGCAGGTGCTGCGGCAGCCGCACGCGGGCGTCGACGACGGTCATGGCGTGACCTCCGCGGGGTCGAGTGGTTCGAGCGGTTCGGAGTCGAGCCTGAGGGCGGCGGCCTCGGGGCCGTGCGCCGCCACCGGACGCGCCCCGACGAGCGCGCACGCGAGTTCGGCGAAGCGGTCCTGGAGTTCGGGGACGTCCAGCCGTCCGCCGGGCCGGTACCAGTTGGCCACGCCGTTGCACATCTCCAGCAGCGCCAGCCGCGCGATCCCCACGTCGGTGACGTGGAAGACCCCGGTGCGCACGCCGCGCTCCAGGACCTGCCGGAACAGCGACTCGTAGTCGTCGCGCAGGCTCATGACGAGCGCGTGGTTGGCGCCGCCGAGCGCGCGGACCTCGCGGTCGGTCACCCGCGCGGTGAGCGGGTTGACGGCCTGCGCGGCGACGTGCGCGCGCACGAGCCGTACCAGCTGGACGGGCGGGTCGGCAGGGGGATCAAGGGCCGCACGTCCGGCCCGC
Source organism: Spirillospora sp. CA-294931 (assembly GCF_050946795.1). Lineage (GTDB taxonomy): Bacteria > Actinomycetota > Actinomycetes > Streptosporangiales > Streptosporangiaceae > Spirillospora. Next base: position 3,363,169 of record NZ_CP192006.1, on the reverse strand, counting down.
AGCAGTTCCTCCAGGCAGGTCCGCATCACCTCCGTGAGCAGCGCCTCCTTGTTTCCGGCGTAGTGGTAGAGCGTCGCGGAGTTCAGCCCGGCCTCGCGCGCGATCTCGCGGATGCCCGTGGCGGCGAAGCCGTTCGCGGCGAACAGCCGGACGGCGGCGCGCCTGATCCGCACCAGACTCGACATGGCCTCCCAATCAATCGATTGATGGGCTCAGAGTAGCTTGTCCGGGGTGATGGGCAGCGACCTGACGCGTCTGCCGGTGGCGTGGTACACGGCGTTGGCGATGGAGGCGCAGATCCCGATCGCGGAGATCTCCCCCAGCCCCTTGGAGCCGACCGGGTTGGCGGCGGTGTCGGGCTCCTCGACGAAGATGACCTCGATGTCGCCGATGTCGGCCGCCACGGGCACGTGGTAGTCGGTCAGGGCCGGGGCGAGGAAGCGGCCCGAGACCGGGTCGGGACGCTGGTTCTCCATGAGCGCCGCGCCCATCCGCATGATGATCCCGCCCTGGGCCTGGTTGCGCGCGGTCCTGGGGTTGAGCACCCGCCCGATCGCGAAGGCCGCCACATGCCGGACGACGCGCACCCTCGGCAGCGTGCGGTCGATGCGCACCTCGGTGAAGTGGGCGCCGAAGGTGGCCATCGCGTGGGTCCCGTGCTCGCCCGCCGGGCGGAAGTCGCCGTCGCCGCGCAGGGAGCTGACCCGGTTGCGGCGCAGCAGGGCACGGTAGGTCTCGCCGCGGTCGGGGTCGTCGCGCAGGTGGAGGCCGCCGTCGCGGGCGACGACGTCCTCGGGGTCGGCGCCGTGCAGGGGCGAGCGGCGGTCGCGCACGGCGAGGTCGACGGCGGCGCGGCGGGCGTCCAGCGCGGCCAGATGGACGGCCGAGGCGCCGCTGCCGGACATCATCGACCCGAACGTCGGCGGACCCGGGGGCAGGCCGGTGTCGCCATGGTCGATGGTGACGGCCGAGGCGTCCAACCCGAGCCCCCGGGCCGCGACCTGCGTCAGCGTGGTCAGCGTGCCGCCGCCGATCTCCACCACCCCGCTGCGCACGCGGGCCGTCCCGTCGTCGGTCAGGTCGACGGCGGCGCGGGCGGGCCGCTGGTGCTCGGTGCGCTGGCCGCCCGCCATGCCGTAGCCGACCAGGTCGTCGCCCGAGGCCATCGAGCGCGGCTCGGGGTCGCGCCGGTCCCAGCCGAACCGCGCGGCGGCCCGCTCGTAGCAGGCCAGCAGCTGCTTGCCGCTCCAGGGCCGGCCCGTGAGGGGGTCGCGGTCCGCGTGGTTGCGGCGCCGCAGCTCCACGGGGTCGACGCCGACGCGGTAGGCCAGCTCGTCCAGCGCGGACTCGATGGCGAACGCCCCGGCGCTGTCACCCGGGGTCCGCATGGCGCCCGAGGTTCCGGTGTTGACCTTCGCCACCTTGATCCGCGTGTAGACGTGAGGGACGGCGTAGACCTGCGGGGTGTTGCCGGGCGCGCCCTCCTGGCGGTCGTCGACGAACGAGGTCTGGTTGGTGCTGTCGTGGACGATCGCGCGCAGCCGTCCGGTCCGGTCGGCGCCGATCCGCACCGTCTGGACGGTCGCGGCCATGTGCCCGGTCGCCGCGAACACCTGCCGCCGTGTGATCGTCACGTGCACGGGCCGCCGGACGACCCGCGCCGCCATCGGAGCCAGCAGGACGTGCGGCCACATGAACGACTTGTTGCCGAAGCCGCCACCGACCAGCGAGGAGATCATGCGGACGTTCTCCTCGGGCAGCCCGAAGGCGGTCGCGACCAGCCCGCGATGCAGGTGGACGGCCTGTGTCGAGTCGTAGACCGTCAGCCGGTCGCCGTCCCATCGGGCCAGCGTGGACGACGGCTCCATCGGCGCGTGGCTGAGCGTGGCCGTCCGGTACTCCAGGTCGAGCCGGACGGGCGCGTCCGCCAGCGCGCGGTCGGGGTCGCCGCGCCGGTACTCGGGCGGGAAGCGGATGTGGCCGCCCTCGCGCGCGACGTAGGCGTTGGGCAGGGCGGCGTCGAGCGTCGGGACCGAGGGCTCGCGCCGGTAGTCGACCTCCAGCAGCGCGGCGGCGTGCGCGGCCTGCGCGCGGGTCTCGGCCACGACCACGGCGATGTACTGGCCCGCGTAGTGGATCCGGTCGTCGAGCAGCGGCAGCCGCCCCTCGGCCGTGTACGGCGTCGGCGGCAGTTTGGACCATTCGGGCCGGTTCCGATGGGTGATCACCGCCAGGACGCCGGGCGCCCGCTCGGCGCGACGGGTGTCGATCCCCCTGATCCGGCCCGCCGCGATCTCACTGCCGACCAGCACGGCGAAGGCCGTCCCGTCGAGCCGGACGTCGCCGGTGTACCCGGCCCTGCCGCTGACCTTGTCCCCGGCCTCGATCCGCTTGACGGACTCTCCGATGGCCACCGCTCACTCCAGCTCCGTCAGGGCCCGGCGGACGACGCGCCTGACCAGTTCGACCTTGTAACCGTTGTCCCTGCGCGGCCGGGCGCCCGCGGCGGCCGCCTCGCCCGCCGCCGCGATGGACCTCTCGTCCAGCGGCCGCCCGACCAGCGCCCGCTCGGCCTCCGGCGAGCGCCAGGGCTTGGCCGCGACGCCGCCCAGCGCGATCCGGGCCGATCTGACCTCGCCCCCGCGCAGCTCGACCGCGACCGCGGCCGAGACCAGGGCGAAGGCGTAGGACGTCCGCTCGCGGAACTTGACGTAGCGCGAGTTCCGCGCGAACGGGGCGGCGGGCAGCTCGACGCCGGTGACCAGCTCGCCCCGGGCCAGCTCCGTCCCGAGGTGCGGCGTGGTGCCCGGCAGCCGGAAGAAGCGGTCGACCGGAATACGGCGGCGCTCGCCCGGGCGCTCGGTGAGGATCACCGCGTCCAGCGCCTGGAGTGCCACGGCCATGTCGGACGGGTGCACGGCGACGCAGTGCGGGCTCGCGCCGAAGATCGCCTGGAGATGGCCGTCGCCCTCGGCGGCCGAGCAGCCCGAGCCGGGCCGCCGCCGGTTGCAGGCGAACTCCGGCAGCCGGTAGTAGGGGCAGCGGGTCTGCTGGAGCAGGTTGCCGCCGAAGGTGGCGCGGTTGCGGATCTGCGCGGACGCGCCCGAGCGCAAAGCCTGCGCCAGCACCGGGTACGCGCGGCGCAGCCGGGAGTCGTCGACCGCGTTGCGGCACAGCGCGCCGATGCGCACTCCCCCGCCGCGCTGCCACTCGACCCGGTCCAGGCCGAGCCCGTTGAGGTCGACCAGGTGGCTCGGCGCGGCGATCCCGTCGCGGACCAGCGTGACCAGGTCGGTGCCGCCCGCGACGAAGGCCGCGTCCCGGTCCTCGGCCAGGACGCGCAGCGCCTCCGAGACCCGCGTGGCCCGGGTGTAGTGGAAGGGCGGCATCGCTAGCGCCCCCTCATCGTGCGGGAGGCCGCCTCGACGGCGGCGATGATGTTGGGGTAGGCCGCGCACCGGCACAGGTTGCCGCTCATCAGTTCCTTGATCTCCTCACGGGAGGGTCGCGGGTTCTCGGTCTCCAGCAGGCCGACGGCGGAGGTGACCTGGCCCGAGGTGCAGAAGCCGCACTGCATCCCGTCGTGGTCGACGAACGCCCGCTGCACCGGGTGCGGGCGGTCGCCGTCGGCGAGCCCCTCGACCGTGGTGACCTCGGCGTCCTGGAACATCTGGGCGAAGGTGAGACACGACAGGACGCGCCGCCCTTCCACCAGGACGGTGCAGGCGCCGCATGCCCCCTGGTCGCAGCCCTTCTTCGGCCCGGTGAGCCCGAGTTCCTCGCGGAGCGCGTCGAGCAGGCTGGTCCGGGGGTCGAGTCGCAGGGACCGCCGCCGCCCGTTGACGGTCATCGTCAGCGGCAGCGTCTCGGGCGGCGGCGTGGGCACCGGAGCCGCCTGCGCGGGCGCCGCCGCGCCGAGCGCCGCTGACCCGGCCACCCCGGCCCCGGACGCCAGGAACGCCCGGCGGCTCGGGCCCCCTTCCTCGGTCTCATCGGTTTCTCCGGTCAATTCGTCCATGCGCGCCATTCAATTCGCGACGCGGTAAAGGCGGACGAAAAGGCGGGGTGATCAGGCGAAAGAGCGTTCAGGAGCGTGTCGTACGGCGTTCATCCCGGTCTCCTACGGTCCGTCCCATGATCAAACCCAATGGGCGATCGGCGCTGGGGCTCATGCTGCTCCTGCTGCCGCTGCCCTTTCTCACCCCCGCCCAGGCCGGGGCCGCGCCGGACACCGTCACCGTCCAGGGGACGGTGTTCCGCGACGTCGACGGCGACGGCCGCCGCGACCCGGGCGAGCGGGGCCTGGGCGGCGTGTCGGTGACCGACGGGCAGGCGTGGGCCACGACGGGAGCCGACGGTTCCTACGAGCTGGCCATGGACCCGGCGCGGCGCGGCACCGACCTGGTGCAGGTCGTCTCGCCGGACGGGCACACGCCCGCGCTGCGCGAGGACTACGTGCCGCGCCACTTCGTGCGCGTCCCCGAGAACGGGGCGACCGGCGCCGACTTCGCGCTGGTGCCCGACCGGCGCGCCGCGGACCCGCGCGAGACCTGGCTGATGCCGTCCGACAGCGAGACCGACAACCGCAGCGACGCCTCGGCCGCCGCGACGCGGCAGCGGTGGAAGGCGCAGGTCGAGGCGATGGGACGCTCGGGCGCCACGGTCGCGATCGCCACCGGCGACCTGACCGTGACCGACTACGCGGCGGCGCCGCGCCGCCAGGGCGGGTACGACCTGCTGCGCGAGGGCCTGGCCGCCGGGCGGCTCGGCATGCCGTTCTACCCGGTCATGGGCAACCACGACGCGGGCGCGCCGGGCGCGGACGCGCAGGGGTACGCGGCGAACATGGAGACCTGGCGCCGCAACCTGGGGCCGGAGTGGTACAGCTTCGACCGCAACGGCCGCCACCACGTGGTGCTGGAGAACAACTACGACACCTCCAGCCTCGTCCCGCAGTTGGAGTGGCTCCGCGAGGACCTCCGGCGCGGCGCCAAGGGCAAGCAGGTCATGGTCTACGCGCACCGCTCGCTGTTCACGCAGTGGGGGCCGGGCAGGGCGATCCAGCCGATCATGGACGAGCTGGCCCGCTACGACGTCCGCATGTTCGCCTCCGGGCACAACCAGCAGGCCGAGTTCCGGCGCGGGGCGTTCCCCCGGTCGGTCGAGGTCAGCAACATGGGCACGACCTACGGGATCGACGGCGCCCGGCTGGGGTACAAGCTGCTGGACTTCACCGAGATCAGCGGCAGGGACACCGGATACGTCAAGGGCGTGCACCGGCAGTTCGGGATCAACACCGACACCGCGCTGCCGAGCCCGAGCAACGGGAGCGTCCACCCCACGGGCGCGCCCGTCAGGGTCGAGGCGTTCGCCGAGGACGCCGGGCGCACCCCCGCGACCGCGACGCTGACCGTCCGCGACGCGCGTGGACGGGCCGTGGCGCGCACCGGGCGGCTGCCGTTCGGACGCGGCACCGCCAGGGCCGGGGTCCAGAACTGCTACGCCGCCGAGCGCTGCCCCGCCAGGCGCACCTCGTGGACCCGCGCCACCGGCGCGGTCCGGCCGCTGCCGCCGGGCGCCTACACCGCCGAACTGGCCGTGACCGGCACCGACCGCGCGGCCTGGCGCGGCGTCCGCACCTCCTTCCGCGTCGAGCGGCGGCACCGGCTCGGCGCCGCGCGCGACGGGCGCGACTGGCCGCGTCCGGGCGGCGGCGAGCGGGGCGACTCCTCGGCCGGTGACGACCCGGGCGCCACGCTCGACCTGCGCTGGACCGCCGACACGGGCGAGAACTTCAGCCTCAACGGCTCCGCCGTGGTCGGCGGGCAGGTCATCGTGACCTCACGCGCGCTCGCCTCGCCCTACAGCATGGTCCTGGCCTACGACGCCAGGACCGGACGCGAGACCTGGCGCACCTACCTCGACGGGGACGCCGACTCGGCGCCCACCGTCCACGGCGGGCGCGTCTACCTGACCACCGGCGTCGGCCGGGTCTACGCCCTGGACGCCCGCCGGGGCCGAATCGTCTGGCAGCGGATCGAGCGCGAGGAACGCCAGGGCGCCACGGTCCGCCGCTACGGCCGCGCGGGCGGCCCGGTCAGCGTGTTCGACCTCCCGAAGCGGCCCGTGGCCCTCTACCAGGAGTGGGACCGGATCATCTGCCGCGACGCGGCGACGGGCGACGCGCTGGGCGGCGGGTTCTCCGCTCCCGTCGGATGGGGCCAGTTCCACAGCTCGGCCGTCCGCGACCCCGGCTCGACGACCGCCTACCTGCATTCCGGGTCCAGCCAGTCCCTGATCGCCGTCGACCTGACCACCTGCACCCGCACCTGGACCACCCCTACGGGAGGCCATCTGTTCACCCATTCCTCCCCCGCGCTCACCGCCGCCGGCCCGACCCGGCTCGTGTCGGCCACACTGGGCGGCGTCTACGGTCACGACCTGGACGGCAAAACGGTATGGCACGCCAAGATCGAGGGCGACAAGCCCCCGGAGAACACCCCCTGCGAGCCGGGACCGCCCCCGATCACCAGCCCCGCTGTTCGCGACGACCACGCCTACGTCGCGAGCCGGGACGGCGTCGTCCGCGCGTTCGACCTCAAGGCCCTGGACCCGGCGAAGCCCGTCTGGGAGACCCCCGTCGGCTACCCGCCGGGCGAAAGCCCCGAGGGCTGCGACGTCGTGCGCAAGGGCTCGCCCGCGATGCACGCGGTCGCGACCGGAACCGTCGTCTACGCCGGGACCTGGGACGGCCGCCTGCTCGCGCTCGACCGCCGGACGGGTGCCAGGCTCGCCGAGTACGACCTCGGCGGCGGCGTCACCTCGGCGCTGTCGGTCAGCGGCGACCGGGTCTTCGCCCTGACCACCGACGGAACCGTCCACGCGCTGGTTGCCCGTCGGCCGCGCTAACAACACTGGTATATAGACAGTAGTCTGCATATAACGCTTGCAAAAGACCATCGGCGTGTGTTTGGCTCGCGTCTATGGGACATCCCTTGTTTCTGACTATGCCCGCGCCCCCTCCTCCGATCTCGGTGGCGGAGGCGCGGGCCGCCGGGGCCCGTCCGGTGACCCGGGCGCGGCTGATGCGGTGGGAGGGCTTCGCCTGGACGGCCTCGGGGGCGGTCTGGGTGACCGCGGGCTGGCCCGGCGCGATCATCGGCTACCCCGACGCGTGGTACGCGGGCGTGGTCGCCGCCAGCATGATCGCGACCGGGCTCGGCTGGCGGATGGTGCGGTACCGGGCACCGCTCCTGCGCCCGCGCCGCTGGGTGGTGCTCGAACCCTCGTCCGGCCCGCCCGGCCCCCCGCCCACCTCCGCGCGGCTCAAGCGCGAGGTCGTCAAGGACGCGCTGTACTGGAGCGCGTTCGGCGTCGCCTGGCCGCTGACCGCCTACGCCCTGAGCCTGTCGGAGACCATCGCGTCCGGCGTGTACGTGCTCGGCAGCGGGCTGTCGATGCTGGCCTGGGGCTGGCTCTGCCTCTTCACCGCCGGGAGCCTGGGCGACGACGGCCTGGTGGTCCGGCGCCGCTACTTCCTCGGCTCGCGCGTCCCCGTCCTGGAGGAGCCCGGCCGCCGCGCCCCCGGGGCCTTCGGCCTGGTGCTGCGCGCCGCCGCCCGCTAGAAGGTTCCGCTAGTGGGCGGGGATCGCCCAGTTGACCGGGAGCTTGAAGATCTTCAGATACTCCAGCGCCTCGGTGGCGGTCACACCGGGAAGGGTGCGCAGGCGGTCGGTGACCAGCCCGGTCAGGGCACGCTCGGACGGGCACGCGACATCGAGCAGCAGGTCGTAGCGGCCGGTCGTGGCGACCGCGACCTCGACCTCGTCGATGCGGCGCACCTCGTCCAGCACCCGGTCGAGCGGCCCTGAGGCGCGCACGCCGACCGCCGCCTGGACGCGCTCGCCGGACGCCATCCGGTTCACCACGGTCACGACGGTGACGGTGCCGCTCTCCAGCAGCCTGATGCTGCGGCGGCGGGCGATGGAGTACGGCACGCCGGTGCGCTCGGCCAGCTCGCGGTAGGACAGCCGGCCGTCGCGGCTCAGCGCGCCGATGATGGCCCGGTCGTGGGCGTCGAGCGCGGCGGCGTCGCCGGGGCCCGGCACCCGCTGCGGGCCGAAGCCGCCGCCCGGCTGCCACTTGCCGATGCCCAGGTAGCGGAACGTCTCGCAGGACACCACGGCCGGATGGGCGCGGACGTGCTCGTCCAGCAGCTCGAACAGGTGCCCGGCGTCGCGCGCGACCACCTCGGCCAGCAGGTCGCCCCGGCCGCCGACGCAGACCACGAAGTCGATCTCGGGCACCTCGGCCAGGGCGGCGGCGACGGGCGCCACCGGGCCGTTGACGCGCAGCAGGCTCAGCCCGAAGGCGTGGTAGCCGAGCGCGGCCGGGTCGACGCTGCCCAGCACCCGCAGCACGCCGTTGCCCTCCAGCCGCTTGAGCCGCTCGCGGACGGCGTCCGCCGAGAGCCCGACCGCGCGGCCGAGCCCGGTCAGCGCCGCGCGCCCGTCGGCGCACAGCAGCTCGATCAGCCGCCGGTCGAGATCGTCGATCGCGATCCGCCCGGTCGCGCCCCCTCGTCCGTCCACCCGGCCATCCTGCCACGGCGTTCATCGTTCGGGCGCGCCCTGCCGGAACGCCTCACTCTGGACACGCGTTAGGTTCATCGAAGCCCGCTAATACGCGGGAAATTTGCAACTTCCCAAGGAGCATCGATGATCCAGAACGTCGGGTCGATCGTGGACGAGGTGTGCCGGGTCGCGAACCTGCCGCTGGAGCGCGGCGAGACCCTGCCGCCGGCGGCCTACACGTCCCCGGAGTTCTACGCGCTGGAGGTCGAGCGCGTGTTCCGCCGCGAGTGGCAGTGCGTCGGGCGGGTCGACCAGCTTCCCCGGACGGGCGACTACCTGGCCGTGGAGCTGTTCGGCGAGCCGATCGTCATCACCCGCGACGAGCACGGCGACCTGCACGCGCTCTCGCGCGTGTGCCGGCACCGGTTCATGGATCTGCTGCCGCCGGAGACCGCGCCGCGCGAGGGCAACGTCCCGCGCCTGACCTGCCCGTACCACACCTGGGTCTACCGGCTGGACGGCCAGTACGCCGGACGCCTGGCCGGGGCGCCGCTGATGGGCAAGGTCGACTTCGAGCGCAGGGACTGCCACCTGCCCAAGTACGGCCTCGAGGTGTGGCAGGGGTTCGTCTTCGTCAACCTCGACCCCGGCGCCGAGCCGCTCGCCCCGAGGCTCGCCGGGCTGGAGAAGCGGCTGGGCGCCTACGACTTCAGCACCTGGGTGACCGCCGACACGATGGGCTGGGAGGAGATCGGGGCCAACTGGAAGGTCGCGGTCGAGAACGGCGTCGAGAGCTACCACCATCTCGGCACCCACGCCGAGAGCCTCCAGCCGGTGCTGCCCGCGCAGCGCTTCCAGGCCCACGAGAGCGACGGCATCTGGTTCACGGGGCTGATGCCGGTCGCCCGCGAGTTCGCCGAGTCCGAGGTGGACGGCTACCCGATCATGCCGACGATGCTGCCGTCCTGGCCGGGCCTGACGCCCGAGCAGCGCTCGGGGATGCTCGCCGTGGTCGTGTTCCCGCTGTTCGCGATCGCCGTCAGCCCCGACTCGGCCACCTGGTTCCGCTGGGTGCCGACCGGACCCCAGTCACACAGCGCCGAACTCCGGCTGATCGTGCCGCCCGGGTCCACCGAGGTCCAGGACTTCGCGGAGCTCGTCGAGGGCGGCCGGTCCATCACCGGCCAGATCCAGAGCGAGGACATCGTCGCGCTCCAGGGCGTGCAGCGGGGGCTGGCGTCCCGGACCGCGCACCGCGGCCGCTTCTCCGACCTGGAGCGCGGCGTCTGGCAGTTCCAGCGCTACCTGGCCGACCGGGTCGCGCCCGGCCGTGAATCTTGACAACCGGTTATCGAGTGATAACCTCAGATGAGTGGTTATCGATTGATAACCCGTCCGAACCCGAGGAGCCGAGATGAGTACCAGGACCACCCAGGCGACCACCACCGACGAGATCCTGGCCGAGATGCGTCCCTACCTGGACGACGAACCTCCCTGGCTCAGCCTCCCGCCGCGCGCCTTCACCGACCCCGGCCTGTACGAGCTGGAACGCGTGAAGGTCTGGGGCCGGTCGTGGGTCCTGGTGGCCCACGCCGACCAGCTGGCCGCCACCGGCGACTACGTGTCGCTGTCGATCGCGGGCGAGCCCGTCCTGATCACGCGGGACGAGGACGGCGTCCTGCACGCCATGTCGCCGGTCTGCCGGCACCGGCTGATGCCGGTCGTGGAGTCCGACACCAGCGGCAACGCCGAATCCTTCACCTGCCCCTACCACCTGTGGAAGTACCGGCTGGACGGGCGGCTCGCGGGGGCGACCTTCATGAAGGGCAACCCCGACTTCGACCCGAAGACCTGCCGGCTCCCCGAGTTCGCCGTCGAGGAGTGGAAGGGGCTGGTCTACGTCAACCTCGACCGCGACGCCGAGTCGTACGCGGCGCACCTGGACCTGGTGGCGGGCGAGCTGGCCAACTGGAAGTTCGAGGAGATGGTGCAGGTCGCGTCCTGGACCGAGGACTGGGACGCCAACTGGAAGCTGGCCTACGAGAACGGCACCGAGAACTACCACGTCATCGGCCTGCACCCGAACACGCTCGACCCGTTCATGCCGGGCCGGAACGACATGTGGCTCAACCAGGTGTCCCCCTGGCTGACCCACGGCCGCTTCCCGTTCGCCCAGACGCTGCCCCCCGAGACCCTGCCGCTCACCGAGGAGCAGCGGGCCAACGCCACCGCGCTGCTCCAGTTCCCCAGCGGGGGCCTCATCACCTTCGGCGACCAGGCGGTCTGGGTGACCTTCATCCCCCAGTCCATCGACAGGACCCTGGTCAGGTTCGGGGTGCTGATGCCGGCGGCGATGGCCGAGGGCGCCGACCCCGAGGCGCTCAGAGAGGAGAACACCGCCGCCGCGGCGGCCATCAACATCGAGGACCAGCGGGGCCTGGAGCGCGTCCAGCGCACGCTCGGCTCGCGCTTCGCCGAGCGCGGGCACCTCAGCCCCAAGGAGCAGCCCGGTGTGATGATCTTCTACCGCACCCTGACCAAGGCCCTGCTCAGCGAGGACGCCGACTGGCCGGGCAAGCTGTGAGCACGATGACGATCGGCGGCCGCGCCGTGACCGCCGACACCGTCTTCGACGTCGTCAACCCGGCCACGGGCAAGCCGTTCGCCTCCGCTCCCGAATGCCCGCCCGAACGGCTGAACGAGGCGATGGAGGCCGCGCGGGACGCCTTCCCCGAATGGCGGTCCGACGCCGAGGCGCGGCGGGCCTGCCTGCGGCGCGCCGCCTCGGTGCTCCAGGAGCACGTGTCCGAGCTGGCCGGGCTGATCACCGCCGAGCAGGGCAAGCCGGTCACCGAGGCGGCCCACGAGGTCTTCGCGATGGCGATCTGGCTGGAGCACCACGCCGACACCGAGATCCCGGCCGAGGTGATCCACCGGGACGGGGACGCGCGGGTGGAGGTGCTGCGCCGCCCGATCGGCGTGGTCGCCGCGATCACGCCGTGGAACTTCCCGCTGGCGCTGGCGTCCTGGAAGATCGCGCCCGCGCTGCTCACCGGCAACACCCTGGTGCTCAAGCCCTCGCCGCACACGCCGATGGCGACGCTGCGGATGGGCGAGCTGCTGCGCGGCTCGTTCCCGCCCGGCGTGCTGAACGTCGTCAGCGGGGGCGACGGACTCGGCGCGGCGATGGCGTCCCACCCGATCCCGAGGAAGATCAGCCTCACCGGGTCGGTGGCCACCGGCAAGCGGGTCGCGGCGGCCGCGGGCGCCGACCTCAAGCGGGTCACGCTGGAACTCGGCGGCAACGACGCCTCGATCGTCCTGGACGACGCCGACCTGGCCACGGTGGCCGACGCGGTCATCGAGAACGCGTTCGTCAACTGCGGACAGGTGTGCACCGCGATCAAGCGGCTGTACGTCCCCGAGCACCGGTACGACGCGTTCGTGGTGGCGCTGGCCGAAGGGGCCGAGGCCCTGCGGGCCGGAGACGGCGCCGAGGCGGGCACCACGCTCGGCCCGCTCACCACGCGGGAGCAGTTCGAGCGGGTCCGGGGCCTGGTCGAGGACGCCCTGGGCCGGGGGGCGCGCGCCGTCACCGGCGGGCGCGCCCTCGATCGGGAGGGGTACTTCCACGCCCCGACGATCCTCACCGGGGCGCCGGACGACGCCCCGGTCGTCGCCGAGGAGCAGTTCGGGCCGGTGCTGCCCGTCCTTTCCTACCGGGACGTGGACGAGGCCGTCGCCCGCGCGAACGACACCACCTTCGGCCTGACGGCGTCGGTCTGGGGAGCCGACGCCGACCGGGCCGAACGGGTGGCGCTGCGCCTGGAGGCCGGCACCACCTATGTCAACACCCACTTCGCCATGGTCGGCCCGCAGGAGCCGCTCGGCGGGATCAAGTGGAGCGGTGTCGGGGCCGAGCACGGCCGCTGGGGCCTGGAGGGCTTCACCGACCTGCACGTCCTGCACCGCGCCTGACCGAACGACCGAGAGGACCAACAGCGATGCCGAAATACCTCACGCCCGAATGGATGGCCCACGTCGTGGAGGCGGCCGATGGCCTGCCCGAGCGGTCCGGCTCCACCGCCGTGCTCCAGTACGTGCTGACCGAGACGCCGGACGGCGAGGACGTCCACTACCACTGGGTCCTGGAGAACGGGCGGCTCACCGAGGTCGCGCAGGGCCTGCGCGAGGGGGCCGACTTCACCGTCACGATGACCTACGCCGACAGCGTGCTCATCGAGAAGGGGGAACTGTCGGACGACGACGCCTACGCGCAGGGCCGCACCAAGTTCAGCGGCAGCATGGTCAAGGCCATGCGGCTCACGCCGCTGCTGAACTCCCCGGAGTTCAAGGCCGTCCAGGACAAGATCCGTGCCGGGACCGAGTTCTGATGACGGGCGCGCCGCACGGGCTGGACTAGGCTTGGCGCCCATGGCAGCGGGAAGGGTCACCGGCGGCGCGAAACCGTCGCCGTCGGCCGAGCGCATTCTCCGCACCGCGGCACGGCTGTTCGCGGTGCACGGCTACTCGGCCACCTCGACCCGCGACATCGCCGCCGCCGTGGGCGTCGCGCAGCCCGCGCTCTACAAGCACTTCTCCTCCAAGGACGACATCCTGTCCTCACTGGTCAGGCTGGGGGTCGGCCGTCCGATCGAGCTGGCGGCGCAGCTGACCGGCCGGCCGGGACGCGCCTCGGCGCAGCTGTGCCGGTGGCTCACCGCCTCGCTGGAGCATCTCCAGGAGTCCCCGTACGTGCTGGTGTCGATCCTCACCACGCCCGAGCTGGGGCACGACCGCTTCGCCGACGAGCGCGCCCTGATGGACCGGCTGGAGCGGGTGGCGGCCGAGCTGATCGAGCGGGGGCAGGCCGAGGGCGACCTGCGCCCGATGGATCCGCTGAGCGGGGCCCGGATGGTGCTGGCGCTGTTCGACGCGATGGCCCTGCCCGAGATCGCCGTGAGCGCGGCGGAGATCGTCGACTTCGCCCTGACCGGCCTGGCCGGCGACCGCGCCGCGGTCGAGGCGATACGCCGCGAGGCCGCCGCGCTCGACCGCGGCGAATAATCGTTCGACGGCAGTGCGGCGTCCCCGGAGAATTCGCTCATGATCATCTTTCTGGAGACCCCCCGGCTCGTGCTGCGCCGGTTCACCGAGGAGGACGTGGACGCGCTCGTCCTGCTCGACTCCGACCCCGAGGTGATGGCCTACATCTCAGGGGGCGACCCGACTCCGCTGGAGGAGATCCGGGACGAGACGCTCCCGGCGCTCCTGGCGGAGTACGAGCGCGGCCCGGTGGGCCGGTGGGCCGCGCACGACCGGTCCACCGGCGCGTTCGCCGGCTGGTTCGCGCTGCGCCCGCCGTCCTCGGGCGCCGCCGAGGAGGTCGAGCTCGGCTACCGGCTCCGCCGGGAGTTCTGGGGGCGCGGCCTGGCCACCGAGGGCTCCCGCGCGATCATCGACAAGGGGTTCGCCGACCTCGGCGTGAAGCGCGTCTACGCCGAGACCATGGCGGTCAACACCGCGTCCCGCCGCGTGATGGAGAAGGCGGGGCTGACCTATGTCCGGACCTTCTACCTGGAGTTCGACGACCCCATCGACGGCACCGAGCTCGGAGAGGTCGAGTACGAGCTGCTGCGCGCCACGTGGGCGGCGGCCCGGGTCACAGGAGCGACGCCGGGCTGATCCGGTGCAGGTGGATCAGCACGTCGTAGAACGTGCCGAGCGCGACCGGGCGCAGCTCGTCGGGGTAGTCGGAACCGATGTCGCGGGTCGGCCGCGTCCGGGCGAGCCAGTCGCGCAGGACCGGCGGCGCGGTGCGCATGTCGAGCAGGTAGTCGCGGTGCCGCGAGCGGTCGAGGGTCTCCTCGTTGCTCCCCTTCTCGGGCGGGCCGACGGTGACGGGCCGCAGCACCCCGGTCTCGGGGTCGAAGGCGTTGAGCCCGCCCCGGCCGAAGCTGAAGCCGATCGCGACGTAGCGGCGGCCGATCCGCTCCCTGATCAGGTCGCCCTGGATGCGGTACGGGTACTCCGGACGGGAGTTGCCGTAGGCGACGTGGCCGTTGTGCGCCGACAGCAGGGTGCGCCCGCCGGTGCGGCCGTTCCACCAGACCGTGTTGTCGGCCATCGCCCGCTCGCGGTGCTGGACGGCCTTGAGCAGCTCGTCGCGGTCGGCCATGTCGTAGGAGTACAGCCGGGCGACCTGGGCGACGAAGGACGCGTAGCGCACCGTCGTCGCGTCCGCGCCCCGGGCGCGCAGGAGGGCGACGACGCCGTCGGCGCGTCCGGCCAGGGCCCTGCGCTCGGCCAGGGGCTTGCCCGGGTAGTCCTTCATCCAGGTCTCCATGTCCGTGGTGGGACGGAGACCCCGGTAGCCCTCGGCCAGCGCCGGGAGCAGGTCGGGATGGTGGGCGCGGACGTCCTTCTCGACGCGGGCGAACAGCTCCTCGCCGGGGTAGTCGACGTCGTTGCCGACATAGCGGAGCTTGGCCTTGTGCCGCGCGTTGTAGGAGCGCATCCATTCGAAGAGGGCGAGGTACTCGCGGGTCTTCCACAGCCGGGTGCCGCCCTGGAACTCCTCGTTCATGATGCGGCGGATGTCGCCCTTGCCGCGCACCACGTAGTCGTCGATGCGCAGACCGGCCGCGATGTGCACCTCCTGGCTGAACGCCCGGAAGCCCTTCTCCCTGACCAGGTACTGGAACACCCGGTTCTTCATGGTGAAGAACTCGCGGGAGTTGTGGGTGGCCTCGCCGAGCCCGACCACGGCGGCGCCGTCGAGCATCCGCCCCAGCGCGCGCAGGTCGTGCGAGGAACCCCCGGGCCCGGTCGACAGCAGAGGCCTGGCATGGCGGTCGATGGCCCCGGTCACGGGCCCGGCGTCCGCCCGCGCGGGAGCCGCGGCCAGGGCTCCCGCGACGGCGGGGACGAGGACGAAAGGGAGGGTGCGGCGTGTTCTCAAGGACATGGCGTCCATCCTCCGAGCCGCGTGACCGGCGGAGCACTACGGCCAGCACCAGGACGCCGGGTGGGGCTCTCCCTCCATGATCAGCGCGCGGGCTCCAGGGCGGCGAAGGGGACGCTCGCCGGGACGGGCTCGGGCGCGCCGGGGTGGCGCCACAGGCCCCGGGCCTGGAGCACGGGCAGGACGCCCTCGCCGAACCAGTAGGCCTCCTCCAGGTGCGGGTGGCCCGACAGGACGAACTCGTCGATGCCCAGGGCGTGGTACTCCTCGATGCGGTCGGCGACCTCGGTGTGGCTGCCGACCAGCGCCGTCCCGGCCCCTCCCCTGACCAGGCCGACCCCGGCCCACAGGTTCGGCGCCACCTCCAGGGCGTCGGTGCGCCCGCCGTGCAGGTCCAGCATCCGCCGCTGCCCCTCCGAGCCGCTGCGGGCCAAGCCCTTCTGGACGGCGGCGATGACATCGGGGTCCAGGGCGGCCAGCAGCCGCTCGGCCTCGGCCCACGCCTGCTCGGCGGTGTCACGGCTGATCACGTGCAGGCGGATGCCGAAGCGCGGCGCCCGCCCGGTCGCGGCGGACTCGCGGCGGATCCAGGCGATCTTCTCGGCGACCTGGCCGGGCGGCTCGCCCCAGGTGAGGTAGACGTCGGCGTGCCGCGCCGCGACCCGGCCGGCGGCGGGCGACGACCCGCCGAAGTACACGCGCGGGACGGGGTCGGGAAGCCGTGTGAGGGACGCCCCGGCCACCCGGATGTGGCGTCCTTCGAGGTCGACCCGCTCGCCGCGCCAGAGGGCCCGCGTCACCGTGAGGAACTCGTCGGTGCGGGCGTAGCGCTGCTCCTTGTCCAGGACATCGCCGTAGGCGCGTTGCTCGGCGTCCTCGCCGCCGGTGACCACGTTCAGCAGCAGCCGTCCGTCCGAGTGCCGCTGGAAGGTGGCGGCCATCTGGGCGGCGAGGGTGGGCGAGACCAGCCCGGGCCGGAAGGCGACCAGGAACTTCAGCCGCTCGGTCTCGCGGGCCACCATCGCGGTGGTGAGCCAGGCGTCCTCGCACCAGGCGCCGGTCGGGGTGAGCGCCCCGGCGAAGCCGAGGTCCTCGGCCGCGCGGGCGATCTGGGCCAGGTAGCCGATCGAGGCGGGCCGGTCGCGACCGGCCGTGGTGACGTCGGTGCCGTGGCCGCCTCCCACCAGGTGGCGGCTGTCGCCGTAGGTCGGCAGGAACCAGTGGAACGTCAGAGTCATCGCGGGCTCCTTCAGCGGACGGGTGCGAGGGGTCGGCGTGCCGTCAGCGCCTCGGAGAAGGCGTCGACGACCGGGTACAGGGGTTCCCGGGCGGCGGGGTCCAGCCGGACGCCGCCGGGGACGAGCTCGATGTGCCGGTCCAGGACGAACCGGCCCTGCACCACGTGCCCGGCGCCCAGCGCCGCCAGCACGGGCCGCAGGGCGTAGTCGACGGCCAGGACGTGGGCGGGGGTGCCGCCGGTCAGGATCGGCAGCACGACCTTCCCGGCCAGCGCGAACTGCGGGAGCAGGTCGAGGAGCGTCTTCAGCAGGCCGCTGTAGGCGGCCTTGTAGACGGGCGAGGCAACGATGAGCCCATCGGCCGCGGCGATCGCGCGGACGACCTCGGCGAGGCGGGGGTCGGACGCGTCGCCCGCCAGCAGTTCGGCCGGGGGCAGCTCGCGGACGGCGACCGAGCCGACGTCGTGGCCCCGATCGCGCAGGCGGGACGCCAGGTGGGCGCTCAGCGCGGCGGTGCGCGAGAGCGGGGAGGGACTGCCGGACAGCACGAGGATCGAGGACATCGCGGAGCCCTTCGGTATTTCATGTAATTCCGGTCTGAATATAGGAGATCCTAGTCGACGGATCGCCGGACGCCAGGGCCCGGTCCTTCGTCATCCGCGAGCGGGTGACAGGGAATCCCTTTCACCCGCCGCCCGGTAGGCGCGGGCCGTCCGGACGAACAGGCGGTGCAGGTCGCGTACCGGCTGCGGAACCGAGGCCGACCGGCGGCGCTGGAGCACCAGCAGGACGTCGGCGCCGCGCGGCTCCAGCGGGCGGAAGGTGATGAGCCCGGCACGTTCCAGCGGGTCGCCCGCGACGCTGAAGTCGGGCAGCACCGTCACGCCGAGCCCCTCGGCGACCATCAGCTTGCCCATCTCGGCACCGTCGGCGGAGTAGGAGAAGGACGGCGTCCCGCCGCCCAGGAAGCGATGCGCGAACCGGTGCATGAGATATCCGGACCGCATCGCGATCAGGGGCTCGCGCAGCAGGTCGTCCGGGCCGACCGAGGCCAGTGCGGCCAACGGGCCGTCCGGCCGGACGCAGGCCACGGCCCGTCCCGCCAGCAGTTCGGTGGTCTCGAACTCGGGCGGCGGGTCGTCGCCGCGCAGGTGGTTCACCAGGCCGAGGTCCAGGCCGCCCTCCCTCAGGGCGCGGTGGATGCCCGCCTGCCGGGCGCCGACGACCTCCACCTGGGTCGCCGGATGCGCCCGGCGGAACTCCCCGATGGCCGGGACGAGCAGCGGCACCGTGGCGGTGTTCGCCGTCCCCACCCGGAGCGTCCGGGTGGCACGATGCTGCTCGCCCGCCGCCTCGCGCAGCCGGTCCACCGCTTCCAGGACGCTCTCGATGTGCGGGAGCAGCTCGCGGCCGACCGCGCTGATCCGGGCCCCCGACCTGCGGCGCTCCAGCAGGTCAACGCCGAGCTCGCGCTCGAGGTTGCGGACGGTCTCGCTCAGCGCGGGCTGCGAGAGGTGCAGGTCCTCGGCCGCGCGGCGCAGGGACCCGAGTCGGGTGACGGCCCTGAGGTACTCCAGCTGCTCGACGCGCATAGCCAACCTTCCCTACCGAAATTATCGGTAAGCCTACCGAGGCGACCCGCATCCCGGGTGTGAGGATGCGGGTCGCGCGGAGGGGCCGCAAGGGGCGGCCCTGGTCAGTAGCCCGGGGTCACCGTGCAGTGGAGGAAGTCGGGATCGTCGATCAGTCCGAGCATGCAGTCGGCCAGGTCGGCGCGGGCCACCCGATAGCCGCCGCGGAGCCCGCGGTCGACGCCGATCCGGTAGTCGCGGGTCAGCCGCCCGTCGGTGAGGCGCGGCGGCCGCATGATCGTCCAGTCCAGACCGCTCTCGCGGACCACGGCCTCCATGGCGCGGGCGTCGCTGAACGGGCCCTTCAGGATCTTCCGCACCAGCGGCTTGACCAGGAAGTGCGCCACCGGGCCGTCGTCCTCCTCGGTGAAGGCGGCGCTCGCGCTCACCACGATCAGCCGCCGCGCGGACGCCTTGGCCATCGCCTCGATGATCTTCTCGGCGGTGTCCGTCCGCGAGGTGGAGACCGCGCGGCCGGGCGAGCCGATCGCCGACAGCACCGCGTCACAGCCGTCGATCATGGGGACGAGCGAGGCCGGGTCGGTCAGGTCGGCCGTGGCCACGGTGAGGCGGCCGCCGCCGGTGAGGGCGGGCGTGGGCCGCCGCACCACGGCGGTCACGTCGTGGCCGGCGTCCACGGCCTGGCGGACGAGCTCGCCGCCGACCGCGCCCGTGGCCCCGAAGATGGTCAGATGCATGGTGTTCGCCTCCGGTCAGGAGCCCCCGCGGACATCGAAGGGGCGCAGGTACGGGCCGGGGTCGGCGCCGGTGAACTTCGGCGGCACCGCCGGGTCGAGCCGTCCGGCCAGGTCGTTGAGCGAGGCCGGGTCGATCGTCCAGGTCCCGCCGTCGATCCGCGCCTCCAGGGTCTTGACCGCGGCCAGCACCTCGCCGGTGCCGAACGAGCAGTGCCCGGCCTTACGGACGTAGGCGCGGGCCAGCAGCCCGTCGTCCCCGGCCGCCCGCACCAGGTTGCGGTAGGTGGTCTGGGCCTGGATCGGGACGACGCCGTCGCCGGTGGTGTGCACGGTCAGCATCGGCCGCTTCAGATCACCGGTGAACATGCTGGTCTTGGCCAGGTTGGCGGCGGGCAGCAGGCTCGGCTTCACGCGCTGGGCGTCCTTGAGCCTGCCCAGGTCGCCGTCCAGCGACAGGCCCGCCTTGGCGTACAGGGCGTGCACCTCGGCCCGGTCCGAGGACTTCTCGACCAGCGCACGGTAGTCGACGCCGGTGTTCCACGAGACGTTGCCGCCGGTGCGGGCCTCGATCTCGGCGCGCCAGGTGTAGGCCACGTTGAAGAACGGGCCCACCATGTGGCGGGCCTGGTTGACCTCCCAGGTCTCGTAGTCGTCGGGCGCGGGCTCGGGGACCATCGGCCCCGGCCACGACGGCAGGTTGTACAGCGAGGCGGCCAGCGCGATCCGCGCCCGTCCCTCGGGCGTCTCCTGCGCCTGCTTGAGCGCCGCGGTGACCCGGCCCGCCCACTGGGTGGCCGTCGCCTGGTCGGGGACGCCGGTCAGCGGGACGTCGTCGAGCCCGCCGATCAGCGTCTTCACCGCGAAGGTGGTGTCCAGCAGCGCGTTGAAGTGGGCGATGCCGCCCTGCTGGAGCCCGCACATCGCCAGCGTCCCGTCGAAGGTCCGCCCGTGCCGCTCGGCCAGCGCCGTGGTGATCAGCCCGCCGTACGAGGTCCCCCACGCGATCTTCTTGCGGGCGGCGCCGAACCTGCGGGTGAACTCGGCCAGCGTGGCCAACTGGTCGGGGACGGCCTCGCCCACCGCCCACCCCGTCTTGGCGTACGACGAGCCGATCAGGGCGTAGCCCTGGGCCAGCGCGGCGTCGCGAACGGCGTCGTTCGAGGCGGCTCGCGCGGGGTTCGGCTGTCCCTGGGTCACGTACCCGTGGCTGTAGAGCAGCACGGTACCGTTCCAGCCGGCGGGGACGTCCATGACGTACGTCGCGCCGCTGGCCAGCGTCCCCTCCACATGGGCGGGGCCCTCGTCGGCCCGGACGGGCGCGGCGGGCTGGACGGCCGAGGCCGCCAGCACCGCCAGCAGCCCCGCCCCGATCGTCTTGGCTCTCATCGCATCTCCTCTGCCGTCTGGACGGCGTGGTCAGGACGGCTGGTCGGGGGGCAGGGTCAGCACGGCGGCGGCGTTGAATCCGCCCGTCCCCCGGGCCACGACCAGGGCCGCGGACAGGTCCGGCACCCGGCGCGCGGACGTCACCAGGTCGAGCTCCTCGATCGGCCCCACGTTGACCGTGGGCGGGATCACGCCGCCCGACAGCGCCAGGGCGGCCGAGGCCACGTCGAGCGCCGCGCCGCCGGAGCACAGGCGGCCGGTCATCGTCTTGGGCACGGTGACCGGGACGCGCCGGTCGCCGAAGACCTCGTGCAGCGCCGCGATCTCCAGCCGGTCGCGCTCGGCGTCGCCCGCGCCGTCGGCGAAGACCACCGAGACGTCCGCGGGGGCCAGGCCCGCCCGGTCCAGCGCCTGCCGCATGGCCGCGGCGAGCTGGGTGTGGCCCGGCGCCGCGTCCATGACGTGGTAGGCGTCGTGCGTGGACGCGCAGCCCGCGACCTCGGCGTAGATCTGCGGAGCGCCGCGCTCCCTGGCGTGCTCCAGCTCCTCGGCGATGATGACCGCGCCGCCCTCGCCGGGCACGAACCCGGCCGCGCCCGCCGCGAACGGCCGGTACGCCAGCGCCGGGTCCGCCTCGGCGTTGAGGGTGTCCAGGCGCGACTGGCAGGCCAGCGCGTACGGGGACAGCGGCGCCTCGGTGCCGCCGGTGACGACGGCCGACAGCCCGCGGCGGATCTGCCGCGCCGCCGAGGCCAGCGCGTCCACCGCGCCCGCCGCGTCGGCGACCAGCACCCCGCAGGCGCCCTTGAGCTGGTGCTTGATGGAGATCTGGCCGCTGCTGGCGGCGTAGAACCAGCCGATCGACTGGTAGGCGCTGACGTTGCGCGGACCGTCCCGCCACAGCGCCTGAATCTCCTTCTGCCCGAACGCGTTGCCGCCGGACGCGCTGGCGGTGACGACCGACAGCGCGAACGGGTCCTCCCGGCTCGGGTCCAGGGCCGCGTCGACCAGCGCCAGCTCGGTGGCGGCCAGGGCCATCCACGTCCAGTGGTCGGTCTGGACGGCCAGCCGGCTCTCGACGAACTCGCTCTTGTCGAAGCCCTCGACGCGTCCCGCGACCCGGATCGGCAGCCTGGCGGCGTCCTCGCCGTCCAGCGGCGCGATGCGGGCGGTGCCGGCGAGCGTGGTCTCCCAGTGCTCGACGGCGCCGATGCCGGTGGGCGCGACGACGCCGAGCCCGGTGATGACGGTGCGGCGGCTCATGCGCCCGCCCCGAGCCGCGAGAACACCATCGCCGACTGGAACCCGCCGAACCCGCTGCCGGCCGACAGGACGTGGTCGGCCGTGACGTCCCGCGCCACCAGCGGCGTGTAGTCCAGGTCGCAGTCGGGGTCGGGCGTGTGCAGGTTGGCGGTGGGCGGCGCCACCCCGCGGTCGATGACCAGCGCGCAGGCCGCCATCTCGATCGAGCCGATGGCGCCGAGCGAGTGCCCGATCACCGACTTGATCGAGCTGATCGGGACGTCGCGCGCGGCCTCGCCGAGCGCCCGCTTGTAGGCGGCGGTCTCGTGCTTGTCGTTCTGCTTGGTTCCCGACCCGTGGGCGCTGATGTAGCCCAGGTCGGACGGGTCGAGCCTGGCCTGGTTCATCGCGTCGGAAATGGCCTCGCCCAGCTCGTACCCGTCGGGCCGCAGACCCGTCATGTGGAACCCGTTGGCGCGGGCCGCGTAGCCGCTGACCTCGCAGTAGATCTCGGCGCCGCGGGCCCTGGCGTGCTCCAGCTCCTCCAGGACCAGCACGGCCGCGCCCTCGCCGAGGACGAAGCCCTTGCGCTCGTTGTCGAACGGGCGGGACGCCTGCTCGGGGTCGCCGTTCATCGGCGTGGTCGCGCGGATCGCGTCGAAGCACGCCACGGTGATCGGCGAGATCGGGGCGTCGGACGCGCCCGCGATCATCACGTCGGCCTCGCCGTCCTGGATGAGCTGGAGGGCCTGGCCGAGCGCGTCGATCCCGGAGGTGCAGCCGGTGGAGACCACCGACGCCGGGCCGTGTGCGCCGTACCGGACGGCCAGCTCGGTCGCGGCGCTGGAGGGCACCAGCGCCTGGTAGAGGAAGGGCATCCCGTGCTGGTGGTCCACGGCCCAGTCGCGGCCGTGGTCGCTGGCCACGACGTACTCGTCCTCCAGCGTGATCGTCGCGCCCACCGCCGAGCCGAGCGAGACCCCGGTCCGCTCGTGCCCGGACAGCAGGCCCGCGCCGCCGGCCGCCGGGCCGAGCCCGGAGTCGGAGATCGCCTCGTCCGCGCAGGCCACCGCCATCTGGACGAAGCGGTCCATCCGGCGGGTCTCGCGCGGCGTCAGGCCGTACCTGACGGGGTTGAAGTCGACCTCGGCGGCGATCTGCGACCGGTAGCCGGTGGGCTCGAACGCCGTGACGCGGCGGATCGCGGGCTTGCCGTCCACGATGCGCTGCCAGAACTCCTCGCGGGACGGGCCGCCGGGGGCGACGACTCCGATCCCGGTCACCACGACGCGTCGCATCACACCTCCTCGGGGTAGGGCTCGGTGTCCACGTGGCCCAGCTCGGGCCGGGGGGCCAGCGGGCTGAGCTGGAAGACCGCCAGCACCTCGGCGTCGCCGGTGTTCAGCAGGCGGTGCCGGGTGTTGCGCGGGATGAGCAGGGCCTGGTCGGTGCCGACGGCCAGCGGCTCGCCGTCCAGCTCGACCCGCAGCTCGCCGGAGGCCACGTACAGGTACTCCTCGGAGTACGGGTGGTAGTGCTCGGTGACCTTCTCGCCGGGCGCCAGCCGGACGGCGCCGCAGAATCCCGAGGTCGAGCCGACGTTGGCCGGCGAGACCATCGTCCGCAGGTCACCGCCGCGCTTTCCGTTGGACGGCACGTCGTGGAACCCGACGACCGTCCGGCGCCGCTGCTCGACCTTGTCCTTGATGAGCTTCATCTGAATGCCGGTGTTGACGTTGATCCGCTCGGTCATCCCGGCGGTGTCCAGCGGCGCGCCGTCCTTCATCTCGAAGTCCTGGGTCCAGCGCATCCGGGTCCGGTCGTCGGCCAGGGCCTCGAAGGTCCAGGTGATGTTCATGAACTCGAACGGGCCCTTCTCGACCCGGCGCGAGCGGACGGTGAAGGTCTCGGGGTCCCACACTCGGGTCGAGACCCAGGACCACTCGCGGCCCTGCTCGTCCGGGTGCATGGTGAGGCGGAAGGTGATCGAGTTCTCGCCCTCCTCCAGGACCTCGGCCTTGGAGTACTCGGAGAACAGGTCGGGCCAGCCGCGCACGTCGTTGGTCTGGGCGAAGACGAAAGGGACGGAGGCGTCGATGTCGACGTGGTTGTAGGTGTGACCGATCATGTCTGTCGTCTCCTCAGGCGCGCGCGGTGGTGAGCCGGCTGGTGACCATGTCCTTGAGCCCCGCCGGGGTCTCCTCGGCGGTGAGCTCCTCCTCCACGTCGACGTCGTAGCGGTCCTGGATCCGGGTGGCGATCTCCATCCGGGCCAGCGAGTCCAGGTCCAGGTCCTCGAACGAGCGGCCGAACGCCTCGGCCCCGGCCGAGCGGTCCAGCCCGACGGCGAACAGCAGTTCCTTGATGACCTCGTCGCTGATGATGTCTCCGACCATTACCGAGCTCCTATCCAATGTCTCTGTCACTGAAAAAGATATGTGTGTGAATTGGTGTCCGTCTTCCGCCGGAATGGGGAATGTCCACGTCCCCCGATGGCGCTGTTCTCCACCGCGCGGAGGAGGGGCGGGACCGCCGCGCGGTCAGGCCGCCCAGGTCGTCGGCTTCTGGTCGGCCATGATCTGGTCGACGAAACGGGTGGTGTGCGCCCCGGAGACAAAGGCGGGCTCCCGCAACAGCCTTTTCAGAAGGGGAATGGTCGTGGCGACACCGGGACCGGACACCTGAAATTCATCCAGACCGCGTAGCGCCTTTTCGATGGCCTCGTCCCTGGACGGGGCCCAGACGATGAGCTTGGCCACGAGCGAGTCGTAGTCGGGCGGCACGGCGTCGCCCTGGGCGAACCCCGAGTCGACGCGCACCCCGGGCCCGCCGGGCGGGCGGAAGACCGCGAGCCGACCGGGCGTGGGACGGAAGTTGAAGTCCGGGTCCTCGGCGTTGACGCGGCACTCCAGGGCCGCGCCGTGGAACCGCACGTCCTCCTGGGCGAAGCCGAGCGGAGCCCCGCCCGCGACCCGGATCTGCTCGCGGATCAGGTCGACGCCGGTCATCATCTCGGTGACCGGGTGCTCGACCTGGATCCGCCCGTTGATCTCCATGAAGGTGACCGACCCCTCGGGGTCGACCAGGAACTCCATCGTCCCGGCGCCGGTGTAGCCGACGGCGCGGGCACCGGCGGTGGCGTGCTCGCCCAGCTCGGCGCGCAGCCGCTCGGGCAGCAGCGGCGAGGGCGCCTCCTCGATCAGCTTCTGGTTGCGGCGCTGCATCGAGCAGTCGCGCTCGCCCAGGTGCAGGGCCGTCCCGTGCTCGTCGCACAGCAGCTGCACCTCGACGTGCCGGGCGGCGGGCAGGTACCGCTCCAGGTAGACCTCGCCGTTGCCGAACAGCCGGCGGGCCAGCGCGGTCGTGCGGCGGTAGACGTCCTGCAGCTCGGCGCGGTCGCGGGCGATCTCGATGCCGCGCCCGCCGCCGCCCGCCGCGGCCTTCACGATGACCGGGTAGCCGATCTCGGCGCCGATCTCCTCGGCGTCGGCGAGGGTGGGGACGCCGCCGTCGCTGCCGGGCAGCAGCGGCAGGCCCGCCCTGCCCATCAGCGTGCGGACCCGGGCCTTGTCGCCGACCTGCTCCATCACCTCGGGCCTGGGCCCGATGAAGGTGATCCCGTTCTCGGCGCAGACCTGCGCGAAGTCGGGGTCCTCCGACAGGAAGCCGTACCCGGGGTGGATGGCGTCGGCGCCGGTGCGCAGCGCGGCCTCGATGAGGCTGGGCACGTACAGGTAGCTGCGGCGGGACGGCGCCGGGCCGATGTGCACCGTCTCGTCGGCGTACCTGACGACCTGGGAGTCGCGGTCCGGCGTGGAGTGGACGGCGACCGTGCGGATGCCCATCTCCCGGCAGGTGCGCGCGATCCGCAGCGCGATCTCCCCGCGGTTGGCGATCAGCACGGTGCCGATCGGGCGGCTCACGGCGTCTCCACCCGGACCCGCACGAGGGTCTGGCCGAACTCGATGGGCTCGGCGTTGCCCGGCAGCACCGCGACGACCTCGCCCGCCCACTCGGTGACGACCGGGTTCATCAGCTTCATCGCCTCGACGATCCCGATGGTCTGCCCGGCCTCGACCCGGTCGCCCTCCTGGACGAACGGGGGCGCGCCCGGCTCGGGGGCCACGTAGAACGTGCCCACCAGCGGCGCGGCGACGTCCTTGACGTTCGGGTCGGCCGGCGCCTCGACGACCGGGACCTCGGCCGCCGCCTGGACGACCGCGGCCTGCACGGTGGCCGCCGCGACGGGCGCGGGCTCGGCCAGGGCGTGCGCCCAGGTCACCTCCAGGGCGACGTCGCCCAGCCGGGCCGAGACGCTGGAGACCGGCCCCGGCACGGTCTTGACCAGATGGCTGACCTCCTCGCGCAGCAGCCGGAGCGACTCGTGCTCGGACTCGCTGGACTCGGTTTCGGTCGGTTGCTCAGACATCCTCAACGACTCCCATCCGGCGGAACCTGGCGTACCTGCGGTCCCGCAGCTCGTCGGCGTCCAGGGCGCCCAGCTCGGCCAGCGCGCCCAGGACGGCCCCCTTCACGGCGGCGGCGGCCCGTGCGGGCGCCGCCTGCGTTCCCCCGTCGGGCTCGCGCACGATCCCGTCGATCACGCCGAGCCGCAGCAGCTCGGGCGCGGTGATGCGC
Organism: Spirillospora sp. CA-294931; assembly: GCF_050946795.1. GTDB lineage: Bacteria > Actinomycetota > Actinomycetes > Streptosporangiales > Streptosporangiaceae > Spirillospora. The sequence goes on along the minus strand of NZ_CP192006.1, from coordinate 3,336,799 downwards.
AGGGCCTCGGCCATGTCGGGCCCCTTGGACGGCTCGCCGTGCAGGATGGTGGAGCAGCTCTCGGGGCTGATGACCGAGTAGCAGGAGTTCTCCAGCATCAGCACGGTGTCGGCCACGGCCAGCGCGAGCGCGCCGCCGCTGCCGCCCTCGCCGGTCACCGTAGACACGATCGGGACGCCGAGCCCCGACATCCCGGCGATGCACTCGGAGATCGCCCACGCCTGGCCGCGCTCCTCGGCGCCGATGCCCGGGGCGGCGCCCTGGGTGTCGACGAAGGTGACCACCGGCAGGCCGAGGGTCTCGGCCAGGCGCATCAGGCGCAGCGCCTTGCGGTAGCCCTCGGGCTCGGGCATCCCGAAGTTGCGGGCGACCAGTTCCTTGGTGTCGTGGCCCTTCTGCTGGCCGATGACCATCACGCTGACGCCGTCGATCACGCCGATCCCGCCGACGACCGCGGGGTCGTCGCCGTGGTGCCGGTCGCCGTGCAGCTCGATGAAGTCGCCGCACATGTGCCAGATGTAGTCCAGCGTCGTGGGGCGCTGGATGTCGCGGGCCAGCCGGACGGTCTCCCAGGCGCTGCGCCCGGTCGCCTTGAGCGTTCCCAGCTCGGCCACGTCCCGCACGACGGGTGCCCCGGCCCCGGCCTCGCCGGGACGGCGCGGGCCCGCGTACAGGGTCAGCAGCCGCGCGATGAGCGGCCGGACGCCCTCACGGGTCTCGACCCGGTCGATCATCCCCTGGTTCTTGAGGTACTCGGCCGTCTGGAACCCGGCGGGCAGCGTCTCGCGGGTCGCCGAGGCGATCACCCGGGGACCGGCGAAGCCGATCAGCGCGCCGCGCTCGGCGATCAGCACGTCGGCCAGCGTCGCGAACGACGCGGTGACACCGCCGAAGGTCGGGTCGGTGAGCACGCCGACCGACAGCAGCCCGACCTCGCGCATGCGCTCCAGCGCCTGGGCGGTCTTGGCCATCTGCATCAGCGAGAGCGTGCCCTCCTGCATCCGCGCGCCGCCCGAGGCGGTGACGAAGACCAGCGGCCAGGAGCGCGCGATGGCCTCCTCGCAGGCGCGGGCCAGCGTCTCGCCCACGGCCGACCCCATGCTGCCGCCCAGGAACCCGAAGTCCATCACCGCGACCATCACGGGGTGGCCGCCGATCGTCGCCGAGCCGTAGGGCATGGCGTCCGGCTTGCCGGTGCGGGCCCGCGCCTTGACGAGCCGCTCCCGGTACGGGCGGATGTCGGTGAAGCCGAGCGGGTCCGAGCCGCGCACGGGCTCGGACGGCAGGAACGAGCCCTCGTCGACGAGGGTCCTGATGCGCTCGTCGGCGCCGATGCGGTGGTGGTGCTCGCACTCGGGGCACACGTGCTGGTTGCGCACCAGCCGCGGGATGTAGACGGTCGCGCCGCAGCTCTTGCAGTGCGTCCACTTGTCGTCGGCCGCGTCCTGCCCCGCCGCTCCGGCGGCGCCGCGCGTGTCGAGCACGGTCATCGCGCCTCACCCGTCCAGTGGTAGAAGGGCTTGGCCCTGGCGTCGGCCGGGCTCGCCCAGGTCTTCGGGTCGTACGGGGTGATGTGCGGGTCGAGGTCGCGGCACAGCCGCTGGAAGTCCTCGCGCTCGCCCGCGCCGGCCATCGCGTCGGACGCGGACCCGTCGAACTCGACGTAGTGGAAGTACAGGTCGTGGTACAGGTACAGATCGCGACGGGTCACACCGAGTGCCCGGGGCAGCTCCGCCCCGTCGGACGCGGCGAACAGCTCGGCGACCTCGGCCGCCGATCCCGGCCGCATGCGGGCGACGATGAGAGTCCGTTCGGTCATGGGAAATCTCCCTTCGATTTCGGAATTCACGCTAGGAGCCGCGCCCCGCCCCGTCTCCCACCGCCGTAATGAACCTCGCGCTCCCCCTGGCAGGGGGAGCCTCCGCCTCATGGGGGACTCCCAGAACCCCCTAAGGAAGGGGACAGGACGCGCGGCCCGCCGCAGGTCGGCGGGCATGCGAAGGACCGCCGACCGCGCACGTGGGGGACTGGCGCGGCCGGCGGTCGCTGGAGGGGCTCAGGCCGCCGGGACGGTCTCGGCCGATCCGGCCGCCGGGGGGTGCGAGGGGTCGTCCCCCCACACCGGGACCGTGATGCCGAAGAGGTCGGCGGCGTTGCGCCAGGCGACGCTCTCGAACTCGCCGGGGCCGGTGAGCTCGGATTGGAGGATCTCGGTGATGGGCTTGATCTGGTCCATCAGCGGGGGCGCGTCCGTGCCGATGAGCATCCGGCCGGCGGTGAACGTGGCCAGGTTCGCGCGCACCTGGGCGGCGCTGGGGAAGGAGGTGTCGACGTACACGCGCTTGAGCGACTCGCTGGGGCTCGCCGTCCCCGGGGAGCCGTGCGGGCCGGACGGGGGCTGCCCCGGCCAGGGACGCATGGCGACGTCGAGCTTCTCGGGAAGGTGGGCGAGCCCACCCCCTCCCCCGGCGGCGATGAGGCGGAGCCCGGGGTGGCGCTCCAGCCAGCCCGCGCACACGATCGCCGCGATGCCCGCGGTGACGTCGCACGGCCGGACCAGGTGCTCGACCAGCCCGATGTGGCCCCCCATGTTGAGCGTCCCGACGGGCTCGGCGGGCGGGTGGACCAGCACCGGCGCCTCGAGCTCGGCGGCCAGGGCGAAGAAGTCCCCCGCGCCGGGGTCGCTGAGGTACCGGCCGTTCACGCTGGAGTTGACGATGAGGCCGACGAACCTCGGGTCGGCCATCAGGTCGGCGGCCTGCCGGAGCATCGCGTCGCCGCCGAACGGGTTCAGGTAGGCGTAGGCGCGCAGCGCGTCGGGGAACTTGGTGACCAGGTCCCCGATGGCCTCGTTGTAGGCGCGGACCTTGTCGACGGGCTGGGCGTAGTTCTCGGCGGCGGCGCCGGGGAGCATGGACCCGGCGCCGCAGGGACTCCCGATGACGGTGAGGTCGATGCCCTGCTCCCGCTTGGCCTCGATCGACCCTTCGGGGTCGAAGAGGCTGGGCGGGCCGAGACCCCCGGCGCCCGCCGCGGCCAGATGGCCGTGGACGTCGATCATCATGCGGTGGCCTCCTCGTCGGAGAAGTCGGCCCTGCGGGTGGTGACGTGGCGCATGAGGGCGCGGATGAAGAAGTCGCGGGCGCCCTCGGGACTGCTGGCGTCGCGCTCCTCCACCAGGTGCTCGGAGATCTCGCGCTCGACCCGCTGGATGGTGGGCTGCGCGGCCAGGTGCTGCATCAGGCCCGGCAGGCTGCCCTCGATCTCGATCATCCGGACGACCAGGTCGTCCTTCATGAAGATCGAGGTGTTGAGCAGCTTCGTGCCGTCCGGGGCCGTCCACTCCGGCGGCGCGTAGCCGGCCAGCAGCTCGGCGACCTTGTCCTGGGAGCCCGGCTTGATTTTGAACATGATGGCGTGACGTTCCATCGTCCTGGTCCTTTCACAGTGGCGGTATCGGGTTCGCGGCACAGTCAGACGAGCATCGCCGCGAGCGAGTAGCTGACGAACGCGCCCAGCGCGAACACGGTGCGGACGGTGTTGGCGCGGCACCAGCGGCCGCGCAGCTCGTCCCACTCGGCCGGGGCGTTCTCCGGGTCCCAGTCGGCGATCCGCTTGTTGATGGGCACGTTGCGGGTGTCGGAGATCACCGCGAGCATCACCGACATGGCGAGGCCCGCGCCGATCAGGACGCGGGAGGTGGTGGAGACGGACAGGAAGGCCAGCACCAGCGCCGTCGCCATCGTCACCCGGGTCACCCAGGGCAGCAGCGGGTCGAACCGGCGGTCCAGGAGCTGGTGCACCTGGACGTAGCGGTTGCCCGGCAGCGCCACCATGGTCGGGACGACGGCCCGCGCGACGGCGAACAGGGTGCCCGCCACGGTGCCGCTGCCGACGAGCACCAGCAGCGACAGGGTGTTCACCAGCATCGTGGACCCCTCTCAGGGCGGTTCAGAAATCGGTGTCGGTGATCAGGTCGAAGCTCTTGCGGTAGACGACCCGCTCGAAGGTCAGCCGCATGAAGATCTCGCGGAACTCGCACGAGACGGGGTGGTCCCACCGGCTGAGCGAGCCGATCGTGCGGGACCGCCGGACGATGGTGGTGGTGCGGGCCAGCCGCCGCCGCTCGTAGGCGGCCAGCGCGTCTTTGACGGAGCCGCTGACGGAATTGGCCTCCGTGACGCACTCGGCCAGCACCAGCGCGTCCTCGATGGACTGGCAGCCGCCCTGGCCGAGGTTGAAGGCCATCGGGTGCGCGGCGTCGCCCAGCAGGGTCACCGAGTCGGTGCTCCAGCGCGGGACGGGGTCGCGGTCGAAGATGGAGATGGGCGTGATGTCCTCCGGCGGCGTCGCGTCGATCAGCGCCGGCACCGGATGCGGCCAGCCGGAGAACTGCTCCCGGACGATCTCCCCGCCGGATCGTCCGAGCGAGTCCATGCGCCGGGCGACCTTGTCGCTGGTGATCGCGTCCCAGTAGACGAGGCCGTCGGCCAGCGGGTAGTAGACGAAGCGGCGGCCCCGGCCCCAGATGTTGACGAACACCCCGGGCTCGACGCCCGGGTCAGGGACGACGCCCTGCCAGGCCGTGTAACCGACATAGCGGGGCGGCGGCTCGTAGGGCATCAGCGCGGCCCGCACGGCCGAGCGGAGACCGTCCGCGCCGACCAGCAGGTCGGGACGCAACTCGTCCCCGCCGATCCGCGCGGTGGCGCCCTTGTCCTCGAACGTGACGCCGTCGCAGCGCGCGCCCAGCCGCAGGTCCTCCCCGACGGCCCCGACCAGCATCCGGTGCAGTTCCGGGCGGCTGACGGCGAACACGCCGACGCCGAGCCGCTCGGTCAGCTTCCCGACGGGCCAGCTGGCCAGGCGGCGCCCCCGCCACGACCGGAACTCCTGGGTGTGGATGGGGTGGCCGATGGCGGTGAGCCGGTCCTCCAGGCCGAGGTGGCGCAGCGCGCGGACCGCGTTGTGCCAGAGCATGAGGCCGCCGCCGCTCTGGATCCGGCTCAGGTCGGCGGCGCGCTCGTGGACGGTGACGTCCACGCCCGCCCGCCGCAGGGCGACACCGGCGGTGAGCCCGCCGATGCCGCCCCCGACGACGGCGGCCGCACCGATGCCGGTCGTCATGCGCGGACGCCCTCGGCGGTCGCGCGCAGCGGGTAGATGTGGCGCTCGACGCGTCCGGCCCAGTAGGGGCGCATCGGCGTGGTCGCCTCGCGGTGGACGGGGGCGTCCTCCCAGGCCAGGAACAGCTCGCGGCTCTCCCACTCGCTGAGCAGGATGTAGCCGCCGTCGCGGGTCTCGTCCCGCAGCAGCTCGTCGCGGACGTGGCCGGGGGTCCCGGCGACGGTCGCGGCCACCTTGGAGTAGGCGCTCTCGAAGGCCGTCGAGTCCTCGTTCTTCACGGTCGCGAGCACCATCACGCGCACGGTCATTTCGTGTTCTCCTCTCCCGCGGTGCGGGCGTCGACATGCTGGACGATCTGGTTCACGGTCATTTCGGCGGACTCGCGCAGCTCCCGGAGGCGCGCCGTGAGGCGGTCCTGCTCGGGGCTCTGCTCGAAGTCCCTGAAGGCGGCCAGGGTGGCCCAGTCGCTGGTGATGACGTAGACGCTGTCGCCGGGCTCGCGCAGCAGCGCCTGGCGCAGGTTGTGCGGGCTGCGGGCGGTCGCCTCGGCGACCTTGTCCCAGGCGCGCTCGAAGGCGTCCTCCGCGCCCGGCCGCACCCGCATCCGCAGGGTGGCGCGGATCATCAGATGCCCCCGTCCACGTTCAGGGTGGCGCCGTTGACATAGCCGGCGGCCTCGCTCAGCAGGAACATCACCGGCCCGGCCAGCTCGCCGGGGTCGGCGATGCGGGCGAGCCCGATCATGCCGGTGTAGCGGTCGCGGGCGGCCTGCGGGACGCCGCTCATCTGGTCGGTCTCCACCAGCCCGGGCGCCACCGCGTTCACGCGGATGCCGCGCGGCCCGAGCTCCTTGCACAGCGAGCGGGTGAGGCCGGTGACGCCCGACTTGGCGGCGGTGTAGTGCACCCGTCCCGGCATCCCGCGGGACGCGACGGCGGACCCGACGTTGACGATCGAGGCGCCGGGCACCAGCGAGTCGAGCGCGGCGCGGATGGTGAGGTACATGCCGGTGAGGTTGACGTTCAGGACCCGGTTCCACTCGTCGGGCTCCAGGTCCTCGATGGTCCGGTGGCTGACGACACCGGCGTTGTTGACGATGCCGTGCAGCGGGCCGAACCGGTCGACCGCCCGCTGGACCAGCGCGTCGACCTGCGCGGGCACCGCGACGTCGGTCTGGACGAGCAGGTGCTCGGCGCCGAGGTCGGCCAGTTCCTTGGCCAGCTCGTCGACGGCCGTGCTCGGATTGGCATGGCATGCGGTCACTTTGGCGCCCGCGTGGGCCAGCGCGAGCACGATGGCCCGTCCGATGCCGCGCGAGCCGCCGGTCACCAGGACATGACGGCCGTTCAGGATGAAGCCGGATTCCACGATGCGTCCCCTTCCGTCGGGTCGTCTCGGACGCTACGGGCCGCCGACCTGGGGCGTCTTCCTCCGGACGGCGGGGAAGGCGGCTCCCCCGCTCGGCGGTCACACCGCCCGCGCGGAGGATCCCGAGAGGGCGTCCACGCCGGTCGGACGGGCCTCACAGGGATCTCTGTGCCCTTTCCAAGCCCGGCGGTCCACACTGAGGGAATGGATAAGCCCGAGCTACGCATCCTGGTTGTCGACGACGAGCCCTACCTTGCCGATCTCGTGGCAACGGCCCTGCGGTATGAGGGGTATGTCTCCCAGGTCGCGGGGACCTGCGCCGAAGCGGTCACGCAGGTCAGCGACTTCAGGCCGGACCTCATCGTGCTGGACGTCATGCTGCCCGACGGGTCGGGGCTCGACACCTGTCAGCGCCTGCGCAGGGCGGGCTACGACGCCCCGGTGGTCTTCCTCACCGCGCGGGACGCCACCGAAGACAAGATCGCGGGGTTGACGGTGGGCGGCGACGACTACGTCACCAAGCCGTTCAGCCTGGAGGAGCTGGTCGCCAGGATCAGGGCCGTGCTGCGCCGGACGCTCAGCATCGGCACCGAGCAGGCCGTGCTCAGCTTCGCCGATCTGGAGATCGACGAGGACGCCTACGAGGTGCGGCGGCACGGCGAGCCGGTGGAGCTCACCCCGACCGAGTTCAAGCTGCTGCGCTACCTGGTGGTGAACTCCGGCCGCGTGCTCACCAAGCGGCAGATCCTCGACCACGTTTGGGACTACGACCACGGCGGCAACGACGGCGTCGTGCAGACCTATGTCAGCTACCTGCGCCGCAAGGTCGACGCGGTGCCCCCCGCCCTGATCCACACCGTCCCCCGGGTCGGCTACGTCCTGCGCCTCCCCAAAGAAGCCCGCTGACCCCGGCGAGAAGCCCCGGCCCCTTGGAAGGGAGGCCGGGGCTTCTCGCTTGGGTGGCGGGCTCCCACCTCGGAAACCCAGCCGTTCCCCGAGGAGCCGCGCCGCACCCACGTGGACACCGACGGCGAAGACCCCGGTGCGTCCCTGGTGGGGACGGCCGGGGTCTTCTTCCGCGGGGTGTGAGCCGCGCTCAGCCGACCGGCTTGAGCTCGGGTTCCGGCAGCTTCGCCGCCGGCTCGGAGGGCTTGACCCGCAGGACGGTGGCGGCCCAGCCGGGGAGCCACCAGTTCCAGCGGCCGAACATCGAGATCAGCGCGGGCACCAGGATGCCGCGGATCAGCGTGGCGTCCAGCAGGATGCCCAGGCCGAGCCCGGTCGCGAAGATCTTGATCTCGGTGATCGGCGCCGCGGCCATCGAGGCGAAGGCCAGGCAGAGGATCAGCGCCGCGCTGGTGACCAGGCGCCCGGTGCGGCCGAGCCCCTCGACGACGGCCTCGCGGGTGTCGCCGGTCCGGTCGTACTCCTCCCGGATGCGGGCCAGGATGAACACCTCGTAGTCCATCGACAGCCCGTACAGGAAGGCGAAGATCAGCGCGGGGACGAACGAGCCGATCGCGCCGGTCGCCGAGATGCCCCAGATCGCGTCGCTGCCGTGGCCCTGCTGCCAGATCAGCACGATCGATCCGAGCACCGCCGCCAGCGACAGCAGGTTCAGCAGCACCGCCTTCAGCGGCAGGACGATCGAGCGGAACGCCCTGGCCAGCAGCACGAAGGTGAGCAGCGAGATCAGCACGAGCATCAGCGGGAACGCGCCGTAGACCTGCTCGATGAAGTCGATGTCGTTGGCGGTGTCGCTGCCGACCTGGGTACCGGCGGGGACGGCCTCGCGGATGCGCTTGACGGTGTCCTTGCCGGCGACCGTGCCGCCCTCGTCGATCGGGATCGCCGTGACCAGCGCCGTCCCGCCCTGCCTCCAGTCGGCGCCCGCCGGGGCGACCGCCGTGCGCACGCCCTCGACCTGGGCGAGCTTGCTCGCCACCTGCTGCGGGTCGGTGCCCGGACGCACGAGCACGTCGATCGGGGTGAGCGTCCCGCTGGGGACGCCGGTCCGCTTCATGTCGGCCAGGCCCTGGTACGCGGGGCCCGACTTGGCCAGCGCCTGGCTCCCGGCCTCGCCGAGGTTGATGTTGAGCGAGGTCAGCGCGAGCGCGACCAGGATGCCGCCGGCCGCCAGGGCCGCCGGGACCCGGAAGCGGATGACGCCGCGGGTCCAGGCCGTCCAGGCGCGGCTGGCGCCCTTGTCCTTGCGGATCCGGGGCCAGTCCATCCGGCTGCCGACGGTCGCGAGCAGCAGCGGGAGAAGGGTGAGGGTGGCCAGCACGCTGACCGTCGGGATGATCATTCCGCCGTAGGCGACGCTGCGCAGGAACGGGACGGGCAGGACGAGCATGGCGATCAGGCCGATCGTCACGGCCACGCCGCTGAACACCACCGAGCGCCCGGCCGTGGCCATGGCCCGGTGGACCGCCTCCTCGCCCGAGTACCCCTTCGCGCGCTCCTCGCGCCACCGGGTGACCAGCAGCAGCGAGTAGTCGATCGCGATGCCCAGCCCGATCAGCGCGACCACGAACTGCACCATGAAGTTGATCTCGGTGATACTGGTGAGCCCGTAGACGACCAGGAACGAGCCGAGGATCGACACGATCGCGATGATCAGAGGGATGAAGGCCAGGAACGAACCGAACACGAACGCCAGCACCAGCAGCGCCCCGAGCCCGCCGACGAGGGTCTCGGTCAGCACGCTGACGCCGCCGCGTCCCTCGCCCTCGCCGAGCAGCTCCAGGCCGGTGACCCGGACCGTGCTGCCGGGCAGCTCAGCCTGGAGGGCGGCGGCCAGCGGCTTGCTCACGTCCGGCGGCTCGTCGGCCTCCGGCCCCGCGGGCAACCGGGCGAACGCCAGGCCGAACGTCGTGCGGCCGTCCGAGCCGACAAAGCGCTTGTCGCCGGTGTCCCCGTAAGACACCACGCGGGCGCCGGCCTTCTGCCCGGCGGACTGGAACGCCTTGGCGAGCGTCTCCTTGACCCCGGGGGAATCAACGGTCTGCCCGGCGGGCAGGGTGATCACCGGGACGGCGGGGGTCGCCTCGCCGCCGGTGCGGTAGATATCGGCGATCGCCTGGTTGGCGTCCCGCGCCGCCGAGCCGGGTGGCGCGAAGCCCTCGGCGAGACGGTCCTGGACCTGGGTGACCGCGAACGCCCCGGCGGCCGTGGCCGCGAGCCAGAGCATGGCCACGAGCAACTTGTGCCGTAGCACGAAACCAGAGAGTGTTTCCATGCACTCAAGTGCACCGGAGTCGTCTTCAGTCGATATGCGGGCGTTCTTAGAAGTCGCAGAGAATTGTGATCCACAGCATTCTCTAAGCGCCTCACAGCGTTTTCTAAGAGTTCGCTCAACTCCCCAGAAGATGGTGGAGTCAAACTGAGACCTGGCATCGTGGACACCGCGGGGCGATACGGGCCGACCAGGACGGGGGCGACGGTGTCACTGCGCAGGCGACTGATGATCACTTCGGTGGTGCTGGCGGCGCTGGCGCTGGTGCTCTCGGGCATCTCCACCTTCGCCGCGCTGCGCGACTGGCAGTCGCAGTCGCACGACCGGACCCTGTCGCAGATCGGCCGCCAGGCGGCCGAGGTCATCGGCGACAAGGGGCTGGTCACGGCCGCGGCGCCGCCCGACGACGTGAACGCCCTGTGGCGCTCGCAGGCCGTCAGCGGCGGCATCCCGTCCTTCTTCCAGATCCGCTCCGCCGACGACCGCGTCCTGCAGACCGTCCAGTACGGGGCGGCGCCCTCGCTGGACTCGCGGCCCAGGCCGGGACGGGTGAGCCGCGGCAACCCCGACGGCGAGCGCTTCTGGCGCCTGGACGGCGACGGCGAGAGTTCCAGCTTCAGCATCCGCACCGCCTGGCTCCCCGATGGGAACCGCTTCCTGATCATCGCGATCCGGACACCGCCGTCGGGCGACGTCGTCCCGCGCGTGGTCGGTTCCCTGACCGTCTTCGGCCTGGCGGCGCTGATCGGTGTGGCGATGCTCGCGGGCACCGCGGTCAAGCGCGGGCTGCGCCCGCTGGAGGCGATCGCCGACAAGGCGGGCGCCATCGGCGCGGGCGACCTGGCCCAGCGGGTCGACACCGTCGACCCGCGAACCGAGGTCGGACGGCTCGGCAAGGCGCTCAACGACATGCTCGGCCAGATCGAGGCCGCGTTCCGCGAGCGGATGGCGGCCGAGAACAAGCTGCGGCGGTTCGTGGCCGACGCCTCGCACGAGCTGCGGACGCCGGTGGCCACCGTGCGCGGTTACGCCGAGCTGTTCCGGCGCGGCGCGGCGTCCAGGCCCGAGGACCTGGGCAAGGCGATGGCGCGCATCGAGTCCGAGGCCGAGCGCATGGGCGTGCTGGTCGACGAGCTGCTGCTCCTGGCCCGGCTCGACCAGGGCCGCCCGCTGGAGCGCCGGCCCGTCGACCTGGCGGTGATCGCCGCGGAGACGGTCGCCGACGCCCGGGCGGTCGACCCCGCCAGGCCGCTGGAGCTGGAGGGCGAGGGCCCGCTGGTCGTCACCGGCGATTCCGACCGGCTCCGGCAGGTCGTGGTGAATCTGCTGGCGAACGTGCGGCAGCACACACCGCCGGGGACGGCGGCCACCGTGCGGCTGACCGCGGGGCCGGACCGGGCCGTGCTCGAAGTGGCCGACGAAGGACCGGGACTTTCGGAATCCGATGTCGACCGCGCCTTCGAACGGTTCTTCAGGGCCGGCTCGACCCGGGGCAAGGACAACGGCGGCGCGGGCCTCGGGCTTTCCATCGTCGCGGCGGTCGTGGAGGCCCACGGTGGCCAGGTCTCGATGCGTTCGGAGCCCGATTCGGGCGCGTGCGTCCGCGTGGTGCTTCCGCTCGGAGAGTTCCCGACCGTGGATGACGAGCAGGTGTAAGGCGCCCCACAATGGCCAATCGTGGCCAGCGTCTAAATGGTATCCGACCCCTGACTCTACACCGTATCCTTCCTTACGTGACTCATTGAGAACGACCACTCACACGACGCGAGATAACCATCAGCGTTTCATAGAATTAACTCAGAAAACGCTTGCAAAGGTTTTACCGCGTCAATAGTCTTTCGCGTGGGGTCCCAGAGAGGGCCCCACTGCGCGCGCTCCCCCGCCTCGCGCAACCAAGAGAATCTTTCGACCTTGAGCGCTCCCTTGGGGGGGGAAGTGACATCTCTGAAGATTTTTCACATTTCCTGGGATCCAGGCATGGGGGAAAATTTCGCACTGGGGGTAATCGTCGGTGCGATCGGCGTCCTCGGGTTTTCACTGGCCCGTCGCAGGCGTGATTCGCGCCACATTCTGGGGGCGTTGCGAAACGAACGCCGCCGCATCTCCCGAGAACTGCACGACACGGTGGGGCACGGGCTCGTCGTCATCGCGATGAACGCCCGCCGCCTCCCGGGAATCGCGCCGCAGGCGCAGGCCGTCGCCGACGCCATCGACGAGGCCGTCCACTCAACAATGGGCGAGGTCCGCCAGCTGATCGGCGAGCTCCGCCAGGGCGCGCCGCCGGTCGCCCCGGCACCGGTGGGACCGCTGCACCTGGCGATCGCCGACCTGGGCATCCACCTGCCGGACACCGAGTTCGGCATGACGGTCGACAACGCCGAGCGCGACGGGCACCTGCCCGCCGTCCGGCGCAACGCGGCGCTCCGGATCGTCCAGGAGAGCCTGACCAACGCCGTCAAGCACGGCTCCGGTCCGATCCAGGTCGCGGTCAGCTTCGGTGAGGAGAACCTCACCCTTTGCGTCAGCAACGGCACCGTCGCCTCCTGCGACGTCCGCCTGACCGACATCAGGCCGCTGTCCCCGCGGCGGCCGGGCAGTTACGGACTGATCGGCCTGCGCGAACGCGTCGCGCAGGTCAGCGGGACCTTCGAGTACGGGGTGCCTCCGGGGGGCGGCTTCCTGGTACGGGCCCGCATTCCCCTGGACGAGGTGGAGACGGCGCCCGCGGCGCCCGCCGCCACCATCGCCGATGCCGACGACAATGACGGGGATGTGACATGGATCCGATCCGCATCCTGATCGCGGACGACCAGCCGCTGGTCAGGGACGGGCTGAAGGCCACCTTCGAGGGCGTGCCCGAGATCGTGGCCGTGGGCGAGGCGTCCGACGGGGCCGAGGCCGTCCGGGGGGTGCGGGCCCACCTGCCCGACATCGTCCTGATGGACATCAACATGCCCCGCATGAACGGGCTCGACGCGACCCGCCAGATCTGCGGCGACGACCTGTACCGCAAGACCAAGGTCATCATCCTGACCATGTTCGACCAGGACGACTACCTGTTCGAGGCGCTGCGCATCGGGGCCAGCGGCTTCATCCTCAAGGACACCCCGACCCGGCGGCTGATCGAGGCGGTCAAGGAGGTCACCTCGGGCGAGGCCCTGCTGTCGCCGTCGGTCACCCGGCGGCTGATCTCGGAGTTCTCACGCAGGCCGGTGCTGGCGGCCGGTACGGCGGGCGCGCTGGACGGCCTCACCGACCGCGAGCGCGACGTCTTCAAGCTCCTGGTGCGCGGGCACACCAACGAGGAGATGGCCGCGATCCTCACGCTGCGGGCCAGCACGGTGAAATCCCATGTCCAGCACCTCTACCAGAAGCTCGGCGTCCGCGACCGCGTGCAAATAGTGATCTACGCGTACGAGAACGGTCTCGTCTAGCCGCGCATTCCGCTCCCCCGCGAGGATGAGCGCTCCCCTTTCCGGGGGAGAGGAATTCCCCTCCCCGCGCCGGGAGACGGTTCGCTTTCCGGTTCCTACATTCAAAGGAGGCATTGGCCGGTACCGGGAGCGAACCGCATGGTGACTCGACAGCCCTTTCAGGAAAGCGGGGCGGAATGGCCGGCCGGCCCGAGTGCCGGCCATTTGATCGCCGTGACCGAGCTGGATCTGCGCGCGGCCGTGGCGGCGGCGCGGCTGGCGTCCCTCACCGGCGACACGGTCACGGTGGCGCTGCTGATCGAGCCGCCCTGGGCGGTCTGCTTCGACCCGTCCGCCGCCGCCCGCTGGTTCGACGGCGAGATCGAGCTTGAGCTGTTCAGCCGGCTCTGCACGTTGATGGAGCCGTTCGGCGTCCGCTGGACGCTGGTGCCGTGCACCGGCGACCCGGTCCCCCGGGTCGCCGCGCTCGCCGAGCACAGCCCGCCCCGCTGGGTCTTCGTCCGCCGTCCGTCGCTGCGGCGGCGGCGGACCCGCCGCCTCGTCGGCGCCCTACGCGGCGAGCACGGCCTGCCCCTGTTCCTGGTCTGAGCGCGCGGTGCCCGCCGTGAGATCATCCCGGCATGGGCGGAGCGGTGCGGCTGCGGCCGGCCAGGCCGGACGAGGCCGGGTTCCTGAGCGCCCTCGCCCTGCGGTCCAAGGCCCACTGGGGCTATGACCGCGCCTTCCTCGAAGCCTGTCGCGGCGAGCTCACGCTGCCACCGGACGGCGTAGCCACGCGGCGCACCGTCGCGGCCGAACGGGACGGCCGGGTCGTCGGCCTGGCCACGCTGGAGGGCGAACCGCCGCACGGCGGGCTCGGGATGCTGTTCGTCGAGCCCGAGGAGATCGGCACCGGCACCGGACGGCTCCTGTACCGGCACGTGCTGGACGAGGCCGCGCGGCTCGGGTTCCACCGCCTGACCATCGAGTCCGACCCCCATGCCGAGGGCTTCTACCGCGCGATGGGCGCCGAGCGCCGGGGCGGGGAGACGCGGGGACGGCTCCCCGTGCTGGACGCCTGGCCGGTGCCGCCCGAACCGGCCTGGTCGCGGGCCTGGAGCACGGGCGGCGCGGTCGTGGTCGGCAACGTCGCCGAGTTCAACGGGCAGTTCGGCGGCGGTGTGCGCGGCCCCGACCACTACTCCTGCCTGGCCGCGTTCTGCGCGCGCGACCCGGCGCTGGTCGTCCTGCCGGAACCCGTCGAGGACACATGGGCGAAGGACGTCGCCGCGCTGCTCGGGTGGAGCGGAACGGAGATGATCGGCGGTGTCGCCCCCGACGGCTCCGACCCGGGGGCACCCGGGGCGCCGCCAGGAACTCGCGGATCTCCGCGGCGTCGATGGGCCGTCCCGTCACGACATAGGCGACCAGCGCGTCCTTTCCGGGCGCGGTGGGAATCCGCAGGACCGCGCACTCGGAGATCCTCGGATGCCTTGCCAGCTCGGCCTCGACGTCGTCGTAGGACATCTCGCGATCATGCCACGGAGCCGAGCGTCCCGGCCTCCAGAGCCGAGGCGGTCATCGCCTGGAGATGCCGGGTGACGATGCCCTCGCGCAGCGCCCAGGGACAGATGTCCAGCCGTTCGAGCCGCAGGACGGTCATCAGCGACTCGGCGACGACCGCGCCCGCGAGGATCTGGTGGGCGCGGGGCCGCGAGACGCCGCGCAGCTTGGCCCGCGACAGCCGGTCCAGCCTGCTCAGCACGGGGATCTGCTCGCGCAGCCGCTCCAGCTCCAGCGTCCGGCGGACATAGGGCCCCTCCTTGTACCGGGGCGCCCCGGTCAGCCGGGCCAGCTGGGTGAACGTCTTGGACGTGGCCACCGGACGCAGCGGCGGCCGCCCGTCCAGTTCCGCCGCCACACCGGCCATGGCCTCGCCCAGCTCCTCCCGGACCCGGGCGCGCAGCCTGCGGACGTGCTTGCGCCGGGGCGGGTCGTCGGGCAGCAGCTCGCGGGTCAGCCGTCCGGCGCCCAGCGGGAGCGACAGCGCCAGGGCGGGTTCCTCTCCGTCACCGTAGGCGACCTCCAGCGAGCCGCCGCCGATGTCGGCGAGCAGCAGCCGCCCGGCCGACCACCCGTACCAGGAGCGCGCCGCCAGGAAGGTCAGCCGCGCCTCGTCGGGCCCGGTCAGGAACTTCAGCCGGACTCCCGTCGCCGCCTCCACCCGGGTCAGGATCGCCTCGCGGTTCGCGGCGTCGCGGACCGCGGAGGTGGCGAACGCGACGAGCTCGTCCACTCCCTGGTCCTCGGCCGCGGCGACGGCCTCCCGCACCGCGGCGGCCAGACGGCACACCGCCCGCTCGGCCACCGTCCCGTCCCGGGCGATGGCCTCGGCCAGGCGGGTCGGGTGCTTCACCGTCGCGACCCCCACGAGGGGGCGGCCCGGGTGCACGTCCATCACTTTCAAATGCGCGGAGTTCGATCCGACGTCGAGAACACCGATTCGCATAGCCGCGCTTTACCCGCGAAAGCACGCCCTATCCCCGGTGGGGACGCGAGAAGGGCACCGGCCGATCACCCAGGGGTTTAGGCCGGTGACACGGGGAACGGCCATGCAAGGTTTCATTCGAACGCCGGCGAGAGCCGAAGGCGATCAGATGGCAGGGGAGTTGAGCGTGATGAGTACGGTGCAGCCGTCGGTGGGGCACCGCGTCGAGGCGCCTGCGCCGGACGCGGTCGAGCCGGGCACGGGCGACCTGGTCAAGCAGGCGTCGCAGCAGATCTCCGAGCTGGTGCGCGCCGAGATGCGCCTGGCCGTCGCCGAGGTCAAGGACAAGGGCAGGCACGCGGGCAAGGGAGCCGGGCTGTTCGGCGGCGCCGGGATCGTGGCGCTGTACGGCGTCGGCGCCCTGCTGGCCGCGGCCATCGCGGCCCTGGCGCTGGCCCTTCCCGTCTGGGCCTCGGCCCTCATCATCGGCCTGGTGCTGCTCGCGATCGCCGGGGTGATGGCGATGGTGGGCCGCAAGCAGGTCCGCCAGGCCGCGCCCCCGATGCCGGAGCAGGCGATCGAATCCGCCAAGCGCGACCTCACCGAGATCAAGGGGAGAGCACACCGATGACCACCACCGGACCCGGTGCCACCGGACACGAGCCGGGCCACGCCCCGAGCTCCGAGGGTGCCACCACCCAGGAACTGCGCGAAGAGATCAGCCACAGACGCGAGGAACTCGGCGACACCGTGGCGGCCCTCGCCGCCAAGGCCGACGCCAAGGCCCGCGCCAAGGAGAAGGCGGAACAAGTGAAGAGCCAGATCACGACCACGGCCCAGGACAAGCTGCACGCGGCGCGCGCCAAGGCCGGGCACACCGGGCACCAGGCGCAGGCCACCGCCCGCCGCGTGACCGACCAGGCCAAGCAGACCGCGACGGCCCCGGCCGACCTCCCGCCCGCCGCCAAGCGCGGCGCCGCCGTGGCCGCCGCCGCGACGGCCGTCGGCGTGCCGGTCGCGGTGGTCGTCCGGCGCCGCCTGGCGGCCCGCAGGCGGTCCCGCTGGGACCGGATGCTCGGCTTCGCCCAGAAGGCCGGACGCGTGACGGCGAGCACGGGCGGCCAGATGGCGGCCAAGGGCCAGGTCGCGGCGACCGGCGCCAAGCAGGCCGCCGCCAAGAGCCAGGCCGCGGCGATGACCGCCAAGCAGGCCGCGGCCAAGCGCGCCCCGGCCTCGGCCTCCCCGTCGGGGACCCAGGCCAAGGCCGCGACGGCCGCCGCCGTCGCCCTGCTCGTCCTCGGGATGGCGCGCCGCAGAAAGGCGTCCCGCACGAAGGACGCCGACGGCGGCGTGTGAGGCCACGATGACGGCGATCTACAAGCTGCTGTCCCTGGCCTTCAGCGTCCTCGGCGGCGTGCTGGCCGGGGCGGTGTTCAAGCAGATCTGGAAGCGGGTCGCCGGCCAGGACGACGCCCCTGACGCCGACGACCGCGACTACACCTGGGGGCAGGTGCTGGTCGCGGCCGCGGCGCAGGGCGCGATCTTCGGGCTGGTGAAGGCGGCCACCCAGCGCGCGGGCGCCCACGGCGTCCGCAAGGCGACGGGCCGCTGGCCGGGCGACGACTGACCGGGCCGCCCGGCGCTCCTGACCCCCGAGGGAGACGATCATGAGCAGGCACGCCAGGACCGGCGACGCCACGTCCGCGAGCACCTCCGAAGGCACGTCCGAGGCCACGCCCGACACCCCCGCCGGCCTGCCGGCGGGCTCCTGGTGGGGCGCGCTCAAGCGCACCGTCAAGGAGTACATGGACGACGGCCTCGGCGACTGGGCCGCCGCGCTCACCTACTACAGCGTGCTGTCGATCTTCCCGGCGATGCTGGTGATCGTCTCCCTCGTGGGGCTGGCCGGGACCTCGGTCAGCCAGGACCTCATCGACAACGTGGGCAAGACGGCGCCGGGGTCGGTCAAGGACGTGCTGGTCAACGCGCTGACCGAGCTCCAGCGCGGCAGGGGCGGCGCCGGGCTCGTGGCGCTGCTCGGTCTGGCGGCCGCGTTCTGGTCGGCGTCCGGCTATGTCGGCGCGTTCATGCGGGCGTCCAACGTCGTCTACGACATCCCCGAGGGGCGGCCGCTGTGGAAGACGCTGCCCCTCCGGGTGGCGCTGACGGTGGCGACCCTGGTGCTGCTGGCCGTCTCGGCCATCGCCGTGGTGGTCTCGGGACCGCTGGCGCGCAAGGCCGGCGACCTGCTCGGGCTGGAGTCGGCGGCCGTCACCGCGTGGAACATCGCCAAGTGGCCCGTCCTGCTGCTGGTGGTCAGCCTCCTGTTCGCGCTGCTGTACTGGGCCTCGCCCAACGCCAGGCACGGGTTCCGCTGGGTGAGCCCTGGCGGCGTCCTGGCGATGCTCGTCTGGCTCGCCGCCTCGGCCGGGTTCGCCTTCTACGTGGCCAACTTCGGGTCCTACAACAAGACCTACGGCAGCCTGGCCGGGCTGATCGTCTTCCTGGTCTGGCTCTGGGTGACCAACGTCGCGATCCTGCTGGGCGCCGAGTTCAACGCCGAACTCGAACGGGGCCGCGCGATCGTGGGCGGCCACCCCGAGGACCGCGAGCCCTATGTCGTCCCCCGCGACACCCGCACGTTCGACGAGGACGAGCTCAGCGACGTGCGCGACCACGACCGCGAGTAGCCGCCCTCAGCCCTCGACCCCGGTGGCGTCGTGGGACGACCCCACGGGCTTGGACTCCGGCGATCCCCGCTGCCGCAGGTAGATCGAGAACGCGGCCATCGAGGCGACGGCGAGGAACTCCGACTGCCAGTTCTGCAGCGTCCGGTTCCAGAACTCCGCCGAGGCGAGGTAGCCGAACCAGGACAGGGTGTCCTGGTGGTCGCCGAGGCGCTCGGCGTTGTGCGCCACCCAGCCGGTCAGCGACTGGATCAGCCAGGACAGCACGAAGATCGTGGCCATCACCAGGCCGAGCGAGCGGGAGAACACCAGCTCGCGCAGGCCGCCGGAGCGGACCGCCTCGGGCGAGGAGGCGCGGGCGTGGCGCCCGGTGTGCTGCTCGCGGTCGGACTCGGTGCCCTCCTCGCCGGGCTTCTTCGACTCCGGCGACCCGCGCTGCACCAGCCACACCGTCACGAAGATGTACAGGAAGAACTGCAGGTACTCCGACTGCCAGTTCTCGGTGACGTCGACGGCGAACTCCGAGCTGGTCAGGTAGTCGAGCAGGCCGACGCGCGGCCCGCCCTGGACGACCTGCCGGTCGTTGTAGACCTCCAGGCCGGTGAGCGCCTGGCCGATCAGCGCCAGCACGAGGG
The DNA here is from genome assembly GCF_050946795.1 of Spirillospora sp. CA-294931. GTDB lineage: Bacteria > Actinomycetota > Actinomycetes > Streptosporangiales > Streptosporangiaceae > Spirillospora. Next base: position 3,317,843 of record NZ_CP192006.1, on the reverse strand, counting down.
CCGCCAGGAAGAACAGCGTCAGCCCGTTGTGCTTCAGGAACCTCTTCACCTCGCCTCCCTCCCCCCGTCCGGGTCATCGGTGCAGGAGGCCGATGGCGGCGAAGTAGGCCAGCCCGACGACGATCACGCCGAGCGTCACGACGAACATCGCCTTCATGGCTCAGGCGTCCACTTCGCAGTCATAGGGCTCCCCCGGCTTCCTCTCGCATCCGGCCGCCGTCACCCGCCAGCCGTCGCCCCAGCGGACGAGGAAGACCGTGTCGGATCCGGCGCGGGCCCGCGCCTGGCCGCTCCACACCTCGACCCGCCCGACGGGGCCGCCTTCCAGCCCCACCTTGAGCACCTGCTCCCGGCACGGCGCCTCGGGCGACTCCAGCCCCTCGACGGCACGCGGCACCAGGCTCGCGCACGCCCGCGCCCCGTCGCCCGCCCGGACGGCGCCGAACAGCGCCTCGGCCGCCGCGCGGACCGCGTCCTCCTCGTCGGAGGCCGAGCACCCCGTGGCGGCGGCTCCGAGAAGCGCGGCGGCCGCCATGCACCGCGCCATGCGACGCGTCATGAACATCTTCTACCCCTGGTTTCCCGGGTGGAACACGCTCCGTACTGCGGAAACGATCGGCGCCCGATTAGCCGGGCCCTCCTCGGGCAGGTGACGGGTTGATCGCGCGGGGAGGGACATGACCATGGACGAGCGGCCCCAGAGAAAGCTCTCGTACTGGGTCGACGACGCGGCCGGGTCGGCGGGCGTCGCCCGCAGCCTGCTGCCCGCCGAGGCCGACGTGGTCGTGCTCGGCGGCGGCATCGCGGGGCTGACCACAGCCTTCCTGCTGGCCCGCGCGGGACGGTCGGTCGTCGTGGTGGAGGCCGCCCGGATCGCCGAAGGGGTCAGCGGCCACACCACCGCGAAGGTCACCTCCCAGCACAACCTCATCTACGCCGACCTCGTGCGGCGGTTCGGGAGCGAGCGCGCCGCCCTGTACGGCGCGAGCCAGGAGGCCGCGCTGGCCTGGATCGCCGACCGGGTGGACGAGCTGGACGCCGACTGCGACTTCCGGCGCCGTCCGGCCCACGTCTACGCCGAGGACCCCGCCTACAGAGACGAGCTCGAGGCCGAGGCGGAGGCCGCCGCGGGCCTCGGGCTGCCCGCCGAGTTCGTGGCCGACCCCGGGTTGCCGTTCCCCGTCGCGGGGGCGGTCAGGTTCACCGGCCAGGCGCAGTTCCACCCGCGCCGCTGGCTGCTCGCGCTGGCCCGCGAGCTCGTCGACCTCGGCGGGCAGATCGTCGAGGACGTCCGCGCCACCGGCCTCAACCTCACCGGCGGCCCGCTGGTGCGCACCACGGCCGGAAGCGTGCGCGCCCGCGACGTCGTGGTGGCGACGCACTACCCGATCTTCGACCGGGGCGCCTACTTCGCCCGCCTCGAACCGCGGCGCTCGCTGCTGATGGCCGCGCCCGCCGATTCGGAGAAGGTCCCCGGCGGCATGTACATCTCCGCCGACACGGGCCATTCCTTCCGGACCACGCCGGGGCCGGACGGCGGCGAGACGCTGCTGCTCGGCGGCGAGGGCTACCACCCCGGCGAGAAACGCGACGTGGAGTCGAGGTTCGCGCGGCTGGCCGGGTGGGGCGCCGACCGGCTCGGCGTCGGCCCCTACAGCCACCAGTGGGCCACACAGGACAACAAACCCGTGGACCGGCTCCCCTACATCGGCCGCTACCACCCGCTGGCCCGGCACCTCTGGGTCGCCACCGGGTTCGGCCTGTGGGGCATGACGAACGGGACGGTCGCCGGGCTGCTGCTCGCCGACCTGATCAAGGGCGAGGAGAACCCGTGGGCGCCCCTGTACGACCCGGGACGCCTCTCGGTGCGGCAGTCGGCGCCCGGCCTGGTGCGGCTCGGCGCCCGCACCGGGCTGCACTACGTGGCCGACTACGCCAGGACGCTCGTGCCCGGCGACCGGATCGCCGCCCTCGGACGCGGCGAGGCCACGGTCACCCATGTCGGGCGCCGTCCCGTGGCCGCCTACCGCGACGACCAGGGCGGGCTCTCGGCGGTGTCGGCCGTGTGCACCCACCTGGGCTGCCTGGTGGCGTTCAACGACGCCGAGCGGACCTGGGACTGCCCCTGCCACGGCTCCCGTTTCGGCCTGGACGGAACGGTCCGCCACGGCCCGGCCACCCGCCCGCTCGACCCGGTCGAGGTCGACGACCCCGGCGAGTCTCCGTGACCCGACGTCCGGCTCCCACGGTCGGGGTGGAGGAGGAGTTCCACCTGGTCGACCCGGTTTCCGGCGAGACGCGTCCGGGGGCGGCGTCGGTGCTCGCGCGGGCCGGGGACCGTCCCGCCGGGGCCTTCCACTCCGAGCTTCTGCTCAGCCAGGTCGAGGCCGTCACCGGCGTCTGCTCCGACCTCGGCACGCTGCGCGGGCAGATCGAGGAGGGGCGCCGCCGTCTGGACGCGGCCGCCCGCGACGAGGGGTTGCGGCTGTCGGCGTCCGGCACGCCGGTCAGGCCCGGCCCCGCACCCGAGATCACCCCGGGCGAACGGTTCGCGCTCATCACCGCGACGCACGCCGGGACCGTGCGGGACTACGAGACCTGCGGCTGCCACGTCCACGTCGGGGTGCCGGACCGCGAGGCGGGGGTCGCCGTGGTCAACCATCTGCGGCCCTGGCTCCCGATGCTCGTCGCCCTCGCGGCGAACTCGCCCTTCCATCGGGGGCGCGACACCGGCTACGCGAGCTGGCGGATCATCGAGCAGGCCCGGTTCCCCGGCGCGGGAACGCCGCCCTGGACGGCCTCGGCCGCCGACTACGACGCCCGCCTCGACCGGCTCGTCGACTGCGGCGTCCTGGCCGATCCCGGGATGACCTTCTGGCTGGCCCGGCCGTCGCCCCGCTTCCCGACCGTGGAGGTGCGGGCCGCCGACAGCGTGGGCACCCCGGGTGAGGCCGTCCTGCAGGCCGCGCTGACCAGGGCGCTGGTCCGCACGGCGCTCGACGACCTGGCGGCGGGCCGCGAGGCCGGGAAGGCCGACGACCAGTTCTGCGCGGCCGCCCTCTGGTCGGCCGCCCGTTACGGCCTCGATGGGCCCGCCATCGATCCGGAGGGCCGCGGGACCTACACCGCCGCACGGCGTGTGCGGGCCCTCGTCGACCATGTCCGCCCGGCCCTGGAGGAGGCGGGCGACCTGGACACCGTCCGGACGGCCGTGGCCTGGCTGGAACGCGCGGGCACCGGCACCGCCCGCCAGCGCCGTGCCGCCGCCACCGGCCCCGGCGCGGTGATCGCCATGCTGATCGAGCAGACGACGGAGCCGAGATGTCCCACCCCCTAGCCGGGCCGCCGCTGCCCACGCCGCGCGGCCCCCTCTCCGAGGTGATCCTGGAGACCCTCCGGCAGAGCCCGGCCAAGGAGCCGCCGCCCGCCGCCGGCCCCTCGGGCGACGCGCTCGGCGAGGATCTCCAGCTCGCGCTGTACTGCTGTTACGAGCTGCACTACCAGGGATTCGACGGCGTGGACCCCGCGTGGGAGTGGAACCCGGGTCTGCTGGCCCTTCGCGCCACGATGGAACGGGCCTTCCTCGCGGTCCTGCGCGAGGGAGTGGGCGAGGACGACGACGTCGCCGGCGCGCTCGACGCGCTCCTGGCGGAGCCCGCGGACGCGCACGGCGTCTCCCACCATCTCCGCGACGACGGCGACCGCCGCCGGCTGCGCGAGTACGCGGCGCACCGCTCGATCTACCATCTGAAGGAGGCCGACCCGCACGCCTGGGCGATCCCCCGGTTGCGCGGCACGGCCAAGGCCGCGCTGGTCGCGGTCGAGTTCGACGAGTTCGGCGGCGGACGCCCCGAGATGATGCACTCCCGGTTGTTCGCCGACCTGCTGCGCGTGCTCGGCCTGGACGACCGATACGGCGCCTATTTGGAGCTGGCCCCGGCCGTCACGCTGGCCACGGTGAACATGATGTCGCTGTTCGGGCTCCACCGCGCGCTTCGGGGCGCCCTGGTCGGCCACTTCGCCGCCGCCGAGATCACCACGGCGCCGAGCGCCCGGCGGATGGCCGAGGCGATGGACAGGATGGGCTACGCGCCGGACGCCACCCTGTTCTACACCGAGCACATCGAGGCGGACGCCGTCCACGAGCAGGTGCTGCGGCGGGACGTGATCGGCGACCTGCTGCGGCGGGAGCCCGGCCTGGCGGGCGACGTCGTCCTGGGCATCCGGGCCACCGAGTTCTTGGAGGATCGGCTGGGCGAGCATCTGCTGGGACGCTGGCGCGACGGCCTGTGCTCGCTCAGGGCTCCCCTGCCGTGACCGGCCGCGCCTTGCGGCGGTGGCTGGTGTCGCAGAACGGCTGGCGGCGGCTGCGGCGGCAGACGCACAGCGCCACCAGGAACCGGTCGGAGACGACCCGGGTGCCGTCCGGCATGACGATCTCGACGGGCCCCTCCACCAGCAGGGGTCCGGCGCCCTCGGGCATCACGACCCTCCGGCGTTCCCCGGGACGCGGGACCGCGCGCGGCTCAGGAGCGCTCGGCACGGATCACCACCAGATCCTCGTGGCGCTGGCCACGCTCGATGAGCGCGCCTTCCTCCAGAGCGGCCGCCCTGGCCCGCATGACCGGGCCGAACGGCTCCCTCGCGCGCGCGACCACGGTGGCGTTCAGGCCCTGGTCGCGAAGCGTCCGCACGGTCTTCCCCGCGCCGCACAGCGCGGAGTGCACCATGAGCATGATGCCCCCGGGAGCCAGATGACGCGGGGCGAGGGCGCACAGGCGGTCCAGGACCGCCCGGCCGTCCGTGCCCCCGTTCCACGCCCGCGCGCTCGCGTGCCGACCCGGGGCGGCGCCCTCACCGAGCACGTAGGGCGGGTTGGCGACGATCACGTCGAAGACCTCACCGGCAACGGGGGCGAGGAGATCGCCCCTGAGCACCCGGACGGGCAGGCCGTGGAGCCTGGCGTTCGTCCGCGCGGCCAGGACCGCCCGCCCGGAGACGTCGATCGCGGTCACTCTGCGGGCGCCGTTCCGCGCCGCCGCGACGGCCACCGCCCCGGTGCCCGTGCAGACGTCCAGCACACGCGCTCCGGGCAGGGTGCCCGTCCGGCGCAGTGCCTCGGACAGAAGGAACGTGTCGGCCTGGGGCCGGTAGACCCCCGGCGGTCTCATCAACCACACGCGGCACGCATACCCCCGATGTTCGGCGCAAACGTCGCGGCCTCCGTCGGGCGGATCGCGGCGCCGCGGGAAGCGGTCGATTCACCGGGGATCCGGTTCGGCTTTAATCACATGATGGAGAAACCACGGGTTGACTCCCGGACGGGTGGCGGCACATGCTGAGGGTGCGTCCGCTCACCCCGCGAGCCGGGCGCGGGGTCCATTAAGCGTGGCCCGCCCATCGATCTCCCGTGGGTGAGGTAACGATGCCGACCGAAACGTCCAGCGCGAGAATCGACCGGACCGGCTCGGCCGCGGTGCTCCATTTCCCGGCCGAAGTCGACATCGCCAACGAGGACGAGATCCAGGCCCGCTCGCTGCGCCTTCTGGAGGAGGGCGTGGACGACCTGGTCATCGATCTGATGTCCTGCCGCTTCTGCGGCTCAAGCGGCGTGAACATCATCCTGCGCACGCATCTGCGCGCCCGGGAGCTCGGCACGTCGCTCTCTCTCAGGCTCCCGGCCACCGGGCTGGTGCGCCGCGTGTGCAGCATCGCGGGCGTCACCCGGGTCGTCCCGGTCATCGACCAGGACGCCCATCCGGACCACTGAGCGCACGCCTTTCGCGCGGCTCATCCGAGGTCAATTGTTTAAAGCCGATCCGCGGGGTAGTCGAATCACATGTAGGCGATTCGCACCGCGGCGAATCCGCCGGGCGGATGCCTAGGACGCAGGCATCCGAAGTCATTAATGCCCCATGGCGATTCGGAGCTTTCGCATGCGCTTGTCCGCGACCCCAGAACCGGCCGCCGGCCTCGTGCGCCAGGCGTGCGGGCCCGGCGGCCCCCCAGCGACCGGAGGATCAGCGCGATGAGGGCGCTCGTCGCGCGGCTCGACGGCCTGGGAGGCGTCCTGGTCTCCGGTCCGGCCGTCCGCGCGGTCGCGGCCGTCGCCGACGAGGTCGTCATGCTGTGCGGGCCGCGCGGACGCCCCGCGGCCGAACTGCTCCCGGGAGCCGGGCATGTGATCGAGTGCAGCGCCCCGTGGATCGACCCCGAGCCCGTCGACCGGGCCGACATCGACCTGCTGGTGCCCGCGCTGCGCGGCTTCGACCGCGCGCTGATCCTCACCGCGTCCTGGCAGTCGCCGCTCCCGCTGGCGTTGCTGCTGCGCATGGCGGGCGTGCCCTGGATCGGCGCGATCACCGAGGACCGTCCCGGGTCGCTGCTCGACCTGCGGCACCGTCCCGACCCCGCGCTGCCCGAGCCCGAGCGGCTGCTCGCGCTCGCGGCCGCGGCGGGATTCCCCGCCCCGGCCGACACCCGGCTGCGGATCAAGCGCCCGCTCCCCCAGCTCGGCCCGCTGGTGGGAGCGCCCGGCCATGTCGTCGTCCACCCGGCGGCCTCGGAGTCCGAGGCGGCCTGGCCACCCGAGCGCTGCGCCGAGGCCGTCCGCCTGCTGGCGGCGGCCGGGCACCGCGTCGTGGTGACCGGCGACCGGGACGAGAAGGACCTGACCGCGTACGTCGCCGGTGACACCGGCCTCGACCTCGGCGGCCGGACCACGCTTCCCATGCTCGCCTCCGTGCTCGCCAGGGCACGCGCGCTGGTGGCGGGCAACACCGGCCCCGCCCATCTGGCGGCGGCGGTGGGCACCCCGGTCGTCTCCCTGTTCGCGGCCGCCGTCCCGGCGGCCCGCTGGGCCCCGCACGGCGTGCCCAGCGCCGCCTCGGCCGACCCGCACCAGGTCGTCGCGGCCGTCGAGCGCATCGCCGGCGGAGAACGGCTCGCCGAGCTGCGCCGCGCCGCCCACCAGAAGACATCGCGCCCGCGCGCCCCGCTCACGGAGGTGAACCCATGAAGATCGCCATGCTGCCCCGGCATCCCGAACGGGACACGGCGGCGGCGGAGCTTGCCGCCGAGCTCGGGCGGCAGGGGCACGAAGTGACCGTGCACGCCCGGCGGGACGCGCCCGGACCTCCCGATCTCGACCATCCCGGGCCCGGTGTGCGGGTCGAGCGGGTGCGGGCGGGACCGGAGTGCCCGCTTCCCGAGGTGGAGCTTCCGCCCTGGGTCCCCGAGTTCGGCGACCTGCTGGCGCGGCGGTGGGCGCACGACCCGCCGGACGTCGCCCACGCGCACTCGTGGATGTCCGGGCTCGCGGCGCTCCAGGCGTCCCGCCTGGTCGGGCGGACCGGACACGCCCGCGTGCCCGTCGTGCAGACCTATCCGGGACGGCCCGCGCGGAACCGGCTGGAGCGGCTGGTCCTGCAGATCTCCGACGCGATCATCGCGACCTGCGAGAAGGAGCTGGCCGAGCTGGCCGAGCAGGGCGTGGCCGGACGTCATGTCGCGGTCGTGCCCTACGGCGTCGACCTGGACCTGTTCCGGCCCGAGGGCCCCGCGCGCGGGCAGGGACGCGCGGCCCACCGGCTGGTCGTCCTGGCCCGCCGGGCCGAGAGCAAGGGCGCCGCCACCGCCATCGAGGCGCTGGCCGGCGTCCCCGACACCGAGCTGGTCGTCGCGGGCGGCCTGGGCGCGGGCGCCGAGGGCCTGCGGCGCACGGCGCGCGAGGCGGGCGTGGACGACCGCGTCACCTTCCTCGGCCGGATCGGGCACGACGAGGTCCCCGGACTGCTGCGCTCGGCCGACCTCGCCGTCGCGCTCCCGTGGGACGAGCCGTTCGGCATGGTCCCGCTGGAGGCCATGGCGTGCGGCGTCCCCGTGGTCGCCTCGGGCGTCGGCGGCCACCTCGACACCGTGGTCGGCGGTGTCACGGGCGTGCACGTCCCGCCCCGCGACCCGCCGGAGACCGCGCGCCGCATCCGCGACCTGCTCGACGACCCCGTCCGCCGCGCGGGCATGGCGGCGGCCGGAGCCGCGCGGGCCCGCTCGCGCTACTCCTGGGACCGCGTCGCCGGCGACACCCTCGCCGTCTACGCCGGCGCCGGGAGTGTGGCGGCATGACTGAGAAGCGAAGGAATGATCGCGGCACTTGCCGGGGGGTGCGGGGGGTCGTCCCCCCGCGAGGAGGCGGCATGACTGAGCGAAGCGAAGGAATGAACGCGGCTCCCGCCGGAGGGTGCGGGGGGACGTCCCCCCGCGAGGAGGGAGCATGACGACCGCGCCGCTCGTCGTTCTGGGGGACACGCTCCTCGACGTCGACATCGCGGGCAGCTTCGGGCGGCCGAGCCCGCACGCGCCCGTCCCGGTGGTCGAGCATCCCGCCGAGCACTCCCGTCCGGGCGGTGCCGGGCTCGCGGCGCTGCTGGCCGCGGCGGGCGGCGGCGACGTGGTGCTGGTGACGGCGCTCGCCGACGACGAGCCCGGACGGCGCCTGCGGGCGATGCTGGAGGCCCATCTGCGGGTCGTGGCGTTCCCCCTGCGCGGGGAGACGCCCTGCAAGCTGCGCATCGGAGCCGAGGGCCAGATCCTGGCCCGGCTGAACGTCGGCGAGGGCCTGGCGGGCCAGGGCCCCGTCCCCCGGGAGGTCGTCGACGCCATCACCGGCGCCGGGGCGATCCTGGTGTCCGACCAGGGCCGCGGCGTCACCCGGCACTCCGCCGTCCGCGACCTCCTCGGCCAGGTGCCCATAGAGGTGCCGATCGTCTGGGACCCGGATCCGGACGGCGAGACGCCCGTCCCCGGGACGCGGCTGCTCACCCCGAACGAGGACGAGCTGGCCGCGCTCGCCGAGGAGGGCGCCGAGCCCGGCGAGCCCCGGCTGGCCGCCGCCGGGCGGCGCGGCCGCCAGCTGGCCCGCGAGCTTGAGGTGGGCGGCGTGGTGGTGACGCTCGGCGAGAGCGGCGCCCTGCTCTGTCGCGAGTGGGGCACCCCGCTGCTGTCCCCGGCGGCGCCCGCCTCGGCGCCGCTGGACTCGTGCGGCGCCGGCGACAGCTTCGCGGCGGGCGTCCTGCACGTGCTGGCCGAGGGCGGCTACCTGGTGGACGCGGTGAACCAGGGCGTCCGGCAGGCCGCCGACTTCGTCGGCGCGGGCGCCGCGCCGGCGGTCGCGGCCCGGCTGACCGGTGCCGCGCCCTCCCACGAGCCGGACCCCGCGCTGGACGCCTGGGACGCCGTCGAGCGGACCCGCCGCTCGCGCGGCACCGTCGTGGCCGTCGGCGGCCTGTTCGACCTGCTGCACGCGGGTCATGTCAACCTCCTGCACGAGGCCAGGCGGCTGGGCGACTGCCTGGTCGTGTGCGTCGACTCCGACGCCTCGGTGCGGCGGCGCCTGGGCCCGCACGGGCGGGTCGCGCCCGCCGCCGACCGCGTCCGGGTGCTGCGCGCGCTGCACGACGTCGACGCCGCGCTCGTCATCGACGAGGACCATCCCGAGCCGGTGCTGCGCAGGCTCCGCCCCGACGTGTGGGTCAAGGGCGAGGAGTACGCCGCGGTGCCGCCGCCCGAAGCCGAGACCGTCCACTCCTACGGCGGCGAGGTCGTCCGCCTGCCCTTCCTGGAAGAGCGCACGACCGCGCCGCTGCCGTCGATACCGAAAGGAACCGCGTCATGAAGGTCCTGATCACCGGTGGAGCGTCCGGGCTGGGCGCGGCGATCGCCCGCCGCGTCGCCGAGGACGGCGGCACGCCGCTGGTCCTCGACCACGACCCGCCCGAGGACGACGTGCGCTTCGTCCAGGCCGACCTGGCCGACCGGACGTGCGCCGAGCGCGGCGCGCACACGCTGGCGCGCGGGGCGGGCGGGCTGAACGCGGTGGTCACCGCGGCCGGGATCGACGCGTCCGGGCCGCTGGACGCGGTCCCGGCGCGGGACTGGGAGCGGGTCGTCCAGGTCAACCTGCTCGGGACGGCCGCGGTGGTGCGCGCCTGCCTGCACTACCTGGAGCACCAGCCCAACGGCCGCATCGTCACGTGCGCCTGCACCCACGGGCTGCACGGGACGGCCGACGCCACGGCCCGGTGCGCCGCCGACGGCGGCGTGATCGGTTTCAGCCGGGCGCTCGCGCGGGAGCTGTCGGGCCGGATCGGCGTCACGACGCTGGTGCCCGGGGACGCGGGGCCGTACCGGCACGAGGACGTCGCCGACTCGGTGGCCTTCGCGCTCGCGCAGCCCTCGGGCTCCGAGGTCGGCGAGCTGGCCGTCCGCCCGGCCCGGGAACCCGCACGCCCCTGAACGACGACGAAAGGACACCGACATGCGGGCGCACCGTACCGCTCTCGGCGCGCTCAGGCGCGGCATCCAGAAGGTCGGCGACCGCCGGAAACCCGGACCGCCCTCGCGCGCCCCGAAGCCGCGCACCAGTCCCGAAGAGGCGCCCGAGCCCGTGGACGCAGGCGCCACCAAGAAGCACCTGTACGAGGTCGCCAAGGGGCTCGGCATCGAGGGCCGCTCCAAGATGACCAAGGACGAGCTCGTCCGCGCCATCGACCAGGCCCGCCGCACGACCCGCGAGCCGCGCGGCTGAGCCGTCAGGCGCGGTCGCCGAGGCCCGCCAGCAGGCGGTCGACCTCGATGAGCAGCGAGCCGTGGATGAGCCACCCGTCGCGGCGGAACTCGGCGGTGCGGGTCCGCTCGTGGAGTTCCCGCGCCCGCTCGCCCGCCGCCTCGACCGCCTCGGCGAGGTCTCCCCCGGCCTCGCCGAGGCGCTCGCGACGGTAGGCGCGGACCACGGCCGCCGCACCGGGGGCAGGACGACGGCGTTGACCACCACGCCGACGGCCGTGCCGAGCCCGGTCTCCAGCAGCCTGGGCACCAGGTCGCCCCCGGACGGTTCGCCCACGCGACGACGGCGGCCAGCGCGCCCTTCATGGCCTGGGTGAACAGGTCCCGTTCCCGGCCGGGCGCGGAGGCGGCCAGGCGCGCGGCCCGGCCCACCTCCGCCAACCGGTTCCGGGTCCAGGTCGTCAGGGCGGTGACGCGCTCGGGCACTCCTAGAAGCGCTGTTCCTCGTGGCCGATGCCGAGGCCGTCGGCGACCTCGGCGAAATCGCCGTAGGTGCGCCTGGGCAGGTTCTCCAGGGCCGCCACGGCGACGTCCGGCGCGCCCTGGCCGGCCGCGTGACGGGCCAGCGCCCCGGGGTCGGCCGGGTAGTCGGCGCCCGCCAGGACCCTGGCCATGGCGCTGCGGTCCTCGACGTCACGCGGGGTCATCCCCTGCGGCGTCCCCTCCTGCGCCGAGTACCCGGCGGTCGGGTCGCGTCCGGTGTCGGTGCCGACGGGCTCGGGCTCCTTCCACTCCTCCGCGTGGCTGGGCCCGGTCCCCCGGGTAAGCCCCTGGGTCTCCTTGGCCAGCTCGTCATCGAGCCGCGAGCCGTGCTTGTCGCTCTTGTCCCCCATCGGAACGCCTCCGTGATCTGTGGGATCTGTCGCGTTCGCCTCTCCACGCTCCGATATCCGAGTTACGGCCGCTCAAACAGCGTCCCTCCCCCGACCGTGCCCTGGGTCGCCGTGGTGACATCCCCCCTTAAGTAATGATAATAGTTTTCATTGCCAGGTTGGAGCGGGAAGCGGGGGAACGTGACGTCAGGATCATCCGTGGACGCCGTGCGGACGGTGCCGCGGCGGCCCTCCGTGCTGCGCGACGCCGCGTTCCTGCGGCTCTGGACGGGGACGACGGCGTCCGGGCTGGCGACCTGGGCCCTGCCGTTCGTGCTCGGCCTCGCCGTGCTGGAACGTTCCCTCTCGGCCGGGGCGCTCGGGCTGGTGCTCGCGGCGCGCACGGTCGGGTTCCTGGCCGCCGTTCCCGTCGGCGGTGTGATCGCCGACCGGCTCTCGCGCCGGACGGTCGTGGTGTGGGCCGGGCTCACCGCCACCGCCGCGACACCGCTGCTCGCGCTCGGGCTCGGGCGCTCGGTGCCGCTGATGGCGGCCGCGGCCGTGCTCGCCGGGGCCGGGCAGGGCGCGTGCCGTCCCGCCTTCCAGGCGCTGACCTCCGAGGTGGTCGACGAGGAGCGGCGCCAGCAGGCCAACGCCGCCATGACGCTGGCCGTCCGCGTCACCACCCTCGTCGGGCCCGCGCTGACCGCGCTCCTGGCGGCGTTCCTGGACGCCCGCGCCCTGCTGCTCGGCATCGGCGCGCTCTGGCTGCTGGCCGCGCTCGCCCCTCCGTCAGGATCTTCGGCACCCCGGCCCGAGGGGGCGCGTCCCGGGTTCCTCGCCGAGTTCGCCGAGGGCGTCCGGGAGGCGCGGCGCCACCCGTGGTTCCTGGCCGGTCTCGGCGCGCTCACCGCCGTGATCGCCACCGGCTACTCCGCGACCGGGGTGGCGCTCCCGCTGGTCAGCCGCGACCGCCACGGCGGCGAGGCCGTGCTGGCCGGGGCCGCCACCGCCTACATCGTCGGGGCGCTGCTGGGCGCGCTGGTCATCGCGCGCTGGCGGCCGCGCGCCCAGGGGTGGGCGGCGCTGGCCGGGCTCGCCCTGTACGGGTTCGCGCCGCTCAGCCTGCTGCTGCCGGTGCACCCGATCGTGGTGGTCGCGGCCTACGTCGTCACCGGCGTCGGCATCGAACTGTTCAACGTGCCGTGGTTCACCGCCACGCAGCGGGAGGTCGAACCGGACAAGCTCGCCCGCGTCTCGTCCCTGGACTTCCTGCTCTCCTACGGCCTGGCACCGCTCGGGCTCGCCCTCATCGCCCCGGCCATGGCCGCGTTCGGGACGGGCCCGGTGCTCGGCGCCTGCGCGGCCGTCTGCTTCCTCGCGCCCGCGGCGGCGGCCCTCGCCCCGGGCGCCCGCCGTTTCGGGAGGGCCTCATGACCACGCTCACCGAAGCCGGACCTGGGCCGGGCCTGGCCCGAGCCGGTTCCCGCACGACCTCGCTGCTGCTCGTCGCAATGCTCGGCGCCGCGCTGCTGGTCTCGATCCTGATGGCGATCGGCATCGGCCAGGCGGCGGTGTCGCCGCCGGAGACCGTCCGGTACCTGTGGGCGGCGATCACCGGCGGGCGCGTCGCCGCCGAGGACGTGACGACCTACCAGATCATCTGGCAGGTCCGCGCGCCGCGCGTGCTGCTGGCCGCCGTCGTCGGCGCCGGGCTGAGCGCGGTCGGCGTGGCGATCCAGGCCATGGTCCGCAACGCGCTGGCCGACCCGTTCGTCCTCGGGGTCTCTTCGGGGGCCTCGACCGGCGCCGTCCTGGTCGGCGTCTCGGGGGCGCTGTCGGCCCTGGGCGTCTACGCCGTCTCGGCGGGGGCGTTCCTCGGGGCGCTGGTCGCCTCCGTCCTGGTCTATCTGGCGTCCGGAGGCGCCACGCCGCTGCGGCTCGTCCTGACCGGCGTGGCGATGGCCTTCGGGTTCCAGGCGCTGATGAGCGTGATCGTGTACTTCGCGCCCGACGGCGAGGCGACCAGCACCGTGCTGTTCTGGTCGATGGGCGGGTTCGGCGCGGCCAACTGGGGCTCGCTGCCCGTGGTCGCCGCCGCGACCGGCGCGTGCGTGGTCGTCCTGCGCCGGATGGGCCGCAGCCTGGACGTCATGGCGCTGGGCGACGAGACGTCCGCGAGCCTCGGCGTCCAGAGCGAGCGGCTGCGCCGCGGGCTGTTCGTGCTCACCTCGCTGGTGACCGGCGCGATGGTCGCCGTCAGCGGCGCGATCGGCTTCGTCGGGCTGGTGATGCCGCATCTGGTGCGGATCTGGGTCGGCGCGGGGCACGCCCGGGTGCTGACCGTCGCGCCCCTGACCGGAGCGATCTTCATGGTCTGGGTGGACGTGGCCGCCCGCACGCTGGTCGCGCCCCGCGAGCTCCCCCTCGGCGCGATCACGGCGCTGGTGGGCGTCCCGGTGTTCATCGTCCTCCTGCGCCGCAGGGGCTATCTTTTCGGCGGCCGCTGACATGGAACTGCGTCTGGACGAGGTGTCGGTCTCCCTCGGGGGCCACGACCTGCTGCGCGCCCTGACCCTGGACGTCGGTCCCGGCCAGGTCGTCGGCGTGGTCGGCCCCAACGGCTCGGGCAAGACCACGGCGCTGCGCTGCGTGTACCGCGCGCTGAAGCCCACCGGCGGCACCGTGTGGGTCGGCGATCGCGAGCTGTCCGCGCTGTCGGGACGCGAGAGCGCCCGGAAGATCGCGGCACTCACCCAGGAGGGCGGCGCCGACCTCGACTTCACCGTCGAGGAGATCGTCGCGCTCGGGCGGACCCCGCACCTGCGCGGCAACCAGCCGCTCAGCGCGCGCGAACGCGAGCTGTGCCGCCGCGCGATGGAGCGCCTGGACGTCCTGCATCTGGCCGGGCGCGGCGTGCTGTCGCTGTCGGGCGGCGAGCGGCAGCGCGTGCTCGTCGCCCGCGCCCTGGTGCAGGAGCCCCGCCTTCTGGTGCTGGACGAGCCGACCAACCATCTGGACCTGCGTCACCAGGTCGGCCTGCTGTCGATGCTCAGGGGCGGCGACGTCGCCGCGCTGGTGACGCTGCACGACCTCAACCTCGCCGCCGCCGCGTGCGACCGGCTCGCGGTGCTGCACCGCGGGTCGCTGGTGGCCTCCGGAACCCCCGGAGAGGTCCTGACCGAGGAGCTGGTGAGCACCGTCTTCGGGGTGGACGCGAGCGTCGTCCCCCACCCGCTCACCGACGCGCCCCAGGTCCTGTACGCACTGACCGCGATGAAAGGAACACCAGCGTGATCGCGCTACGCCGAATCACCGTCTCCGCCGTCCCCCTTCTGGCCGCGTCCCTTCTGGCGGGGTGCGGGGCCGAGGTCGAAGGGGCCGCCGACGCGAAGAAGGTGAAGGTCAACAGGTGCGGGCAGGAGGTCGAGTACACCACGCCCCAGCGGGCCGTCGTGTACGAGGGCGGCAGCGCCGACAAGATGTTCTCGCTCGGGCTGACCAAGCATGTGCACGGCTACGTGCTGCCCCCGGCCAACCCGCCCGTCAAGCAGTCGCCCTGGGCGGCCGAGTACGCCAAGACCACGTTCCTGAGCTCCGACCTGCTGAACCGCGAGCTGGTGGTCAAGGCCAAGGCCGACTTCGTCGTCGCGGGGTGGAACTCGGGGTTCAGCGACCGGCGCGGGATCACGCCCGCGATCCTGGACGGGCTGAAGATCCAGAGCTTCATGCACTCCGAGTCGTGCTTCAACTATCCCGGTCACCCGCTGCGGGTGACGCCCTTCGAGGGCCTGTTCACCGACCTGGAACGCCTGGGGCAGATCTTCGGCGTCGAGGACCGGGCCCGCGCCCTGGTCGCCGGATACCGCAAGCGGGTGGACGCGGTGAAGGCCCAGGCCCCCAAGGGCGAGCCCGTCCCGGTCTTCCTCTATGACAGCGGCACCGACAAGCCGTTCTCGGCGGGCAGCCAGGTGCCGCCCAACGACATCATCCGCTTCTCCGGCGGCCGGAACATCTTCGGGAACCTGGACGCCCGCTGGACCGAGGTCGGCTGGGAGGCGGTCGTCAAGGCAGCGCCCGAGGTCGTCATCATCCTCGACTACGGCGACAAGCCCGCCAAGGACAAGATCAAGTTCCTGAAGGAGAACCCGGCGACGGCCAAGGTGCCCGCCGTCGTGAAGAACCGGTTCTACGTGCTCAACTACAACGAGGCGATCAGCAGCCCCCGCAACATCGACGGCCTGGAGGGCTTCGCCAAGTACCTGCGCGAGCTGCCCCGCTAGACACGACCGAGCCTCGATGTGGAGTCGAGGATCAGCGGCTGTGGGTGTCGTAGGCCATGATCCGGCCGATGCGGCGCCCCCAGACGGCCAGCGCCGCGGCTCCCGCTGCGGCCAGGACGCCGACGAGGAGGTAGTAGACGCTGTCGGGCAGCACCTTGGTGAGCAGGACGACGCGGCTGCCGACCGCGACGCCGAGCGCGCAGAACAGCCACCACAGGCCGATGACCCGGCCGCGGAACGCGGGCGGTGCGGCGTCGGCCGCCGCGGCGATGCCGACCGGCCCGAGGGTGATCTCCCCGCAGGCCAGCATCAGGAAGACGGCGACGAGCCACAGGGGCGAGACCTTGTGGCCGTCCGCCGCCGCGGCGGCCGCGGCGGCCATGATCAGGAACCCGGCCCCGGCGAAGCCGAGACCCACCGTGAACTTGAGCCGGACCGACGCGCGCGGCCCCAGACGCAGCCACAGGACGGCGAACAGCGGGGCGGTCATCAGGATGAAGAGCGGGATCGCCGACTGGAACCAGGCCGCCGGGATGACGAACCCCGACACGCCCCGGTCGGTGGAGTTCTTGGCGAACAGGTTGAGCAGCGACCCGGCCTGCCCGACGCCCATCCAGAACAGCGCGGCGGCCAGCAGCAGCCACGTGTAGGCGCCGAGTCGGGTCCGTGCCTCCGCGTCCAGGTCGGGGTGGCGGCGCAGTGAGGCGTACCCGATGAACGGCACCACGAAGGCGACCAGGCCGAGGCCCGCCAGGACGTGCTCGATCTGGAACGTGCCCGCGGCGAGGTCGGCGCCGAACAGCACCCCGGCCACCGCCAGGCAGGCCAGCGGCTTGCGCCCCGCCGACCAGAGTTCGGCCCGCGAGGCCGGACGGCCGGGCGCCGCGCCCACGTCGCCGAAGTGGCGCGCCCCGGCCGCGAACTGGATCACCCCGAACGTCATCCCGACCCCGGCGGCCATGAACCCGGCGTGCCAGCTGACCCGCTCGCCCAGATAGCCGGTGACCAGCGGCGCGAGCAGTGCGCTGACCTGGACGCTCATGTAGAAGACCGAGAAGCTCGCCTCCCGCTGCACCGACTCGCCGCGCCCGTAGAAGCGGGTCAGCAGCCCGCTCATGTTCGGCTTGAGCACGCCGGTGCCCACGCCGATCAGCAGCAGCCCGAGATAGGTGCAGCCCTTCACCGGCAGCGCCATGCAGTAGTGACCGGCGGCGATGGTGATCCCGCCGTACATGACGGCGCGGCGTTCGCCGAGCACCCGGTCGCCGAGCCAGCCGCCCGGCAGCGCGAGCATGAAGATCGTCGCCATGTAGATGCCGAACATGGCGGCCGCCGTGGCCTTGGGGAGGCCCAGGCCGCCCTCGCTCTGGGGCGCGGCCGCGTACAGGACGAGGATCGCCTGCATCCCGTAGAAGCTGAACCGCTCCCAGACGTCGGTGAGGAACAGCGTCGTGAACCACCGCGACCGTCCCGGCGGCTTGGCGGACGCCCGGCCCTCGGGGGCCGCGAGGGGCCGGGTCGTCGGTTCGCTTGTGGTCATCTATCCGTCCTCCAGCCGGTCACGAGCCTTGCGGACACAGTGACCGGCCCTCTTCGACGCCCGCTGGAGACCGGGGCGACCGCCCGAACCGGGCTCTACAGCGAGGTCCGAGGATCTCTCCAGCGCACCTCAGCAGGGTGGCCCGCGATGGAGCAACACCGTCCACAGCCGTGAGAGGTGCCGGGCCATGAGGGGTAACAGGACCGAATCGGTGCGGGACGAGGGCGCGATCGCGATCATCGGGGTCGCGTGCCGCCTCCCGATGGCCCCGGACCCGGACGCCTTCTGGCGGCTGCTGCGCGAAGGCCGCAGCGCCGTCACCGAGGTGCCCGAAGGACGCTGGGAGGTCGAGGGCGCGCCCCGGCGCGGGGCGTTCCTGGACCGGATCGACCTGTTCGACCCGGCCTTCTTCGGCATCTCCCCGCGCGAGGCCGCGGGCATGGACCCGCAGCAGCGGCTCATGCTGGAGCTGAGCTGGGAGGCGCTGGAGGACGCGGGGATCATCCCGGCGACGCTGCGCGGCGGCAGGACCGGCGTGTTCGTCGGGTCGATCTGGGACGACTACGCCGCGCTGACCCACCGTAAGGGCCCGGACGCCATCGGCGCGCACACGATCACCGGGGTCTCCCGGAGCATGATCGCCAACCGGATCTCGTACTCGCTGGGCCTGCGCGGGCCGAGCATGTCGCTGGACGCCGCGCAGTCGTCCGGGCTGGTCGCGGTGCACATGGCGGCGGAGAGCCTGCGCTCGGGCGAGTCGGACCTGGCGGTCGCCGGCGGCGTCAACCTCAACATCCTCGCCGAGAGCGCCCTGATCACCCGGCGGTTCGGCGGGCTGTCGCCCGACGGCGAGTGCTTCACCTTCGACGCCCGCGCCAACGGGTACGTGCGCGGTGAGGGCGGCGGCGCGGTCGTCCTCAAGCCGCTGGAGCGCGCCCTCGCCGACGGCGACCCGGTCCTGTGCGTGATCCTCGGCGGCGCGCTGAACAACGACGGGCCCGCCTCGGGCCTGACCGTGCCGAGCGCCGAGGCGCAGGAGGACGTGCTGCGCCGCGCCTGTGCCAGGGCGGGCGTGCGCCCGCAGGACGTGCAGTACGTCGAGCTGCACGGCACCGGCACCCGGCGCGGCGACCCGGTCGAGGCCGCCGCGCTCGGCGCGGCCCTGGGCGCGGGACGCCCGGCCGACCGGCCGCTGCGGGTCGGCTCGGCCAAGACCAACGTCGGGCATCTGGAGGGTGCGGCGGGCATCGTCGGCCTGCTCAAGGCCGTGCTGAGCATCCGGCACCGGCTGCTGGCCCCGAGCCTGAACTTCGCGACGCCCAACCCGGCCATCCCGCTGGACGACCTGCGGCTGCGCGTCCAGACGTCCCTGGAGCCGTGGCCGGACGGGGACGCGCCGCTGGTCGCGGGCGTCAGCTCGTTCGGCATGGGCGGCACCAACTGCCATCTCGTCCTGGGCGAGCCGCCCGCCGTGCCCTCGGTCGAACGGGCCGCGCCGCCCCCGTCCACGCCGTGGCTGGTGTCCGCCAGGACCGAGCCCGCCCTGCGCGCCCAGGCCGCCCGCCTGCGCGACCGGCTCTCGGCTGACGAGGAGGCCGGGGCCCACGAGGTCGCCGTCGCGCTGGCCACCACCCGGACGGCCTTCGAGCACCGCGCGGCGATCGTCGGCACCGACCGCGACGGGCTGCTGGCCGGGCTGGACGCCCTGGCCCGAGGCGAGGCCGCGGCCGACGTCGTCCAGGGCAGGACCGTCCCGGGCACCACGGCGTTCCTGTTCTCCGGGCAGGGCTCGCAGCGCGCCGGGATGGGCCAGGACCTGTACGAGACCGTCCCCGCATTCGCCGCGGCGCTCGACGAGGTCCTCGCCCATCTCGACCCCGGGCTCAAGGACCTGATGTTCGCCGAGGACGCGGAACCCCTGAACCAGACGGCCGTCACGCAGACCGCCCTGTTCGCGTTCGAAGTCGCGCTCTACCGGCTGCTTGAGGGCTGGGGCGTCCGGCCCGGCCACCTCATCGGCCACTCGATCGGGGAGCTGGCCGCCGCCCACGTCAGCGGCGTCCTGTCGCTGGAGGACGCGTGCGCGCTGGTGACCGAGCGCGGGCGGCTCATGCAGTCCGCGCCCGCCGGGGGCGCGATGCTGTCGGTCCGGGCCTCGGAGGACGAGGTCGCGGCGCTGCTGGACGGCCGCGCGGACGTCGGGATCGCCGCCGTCAACGGCCCCGCGGCCACGGTCGTCTCCGGCGACCGCGAGGCCGTGCTCGCGCTCGGCGAGGAGTGGCGCGCGCAGGGACGCAAGACCACCGTGCTGCGCGTCAGCCACGCGTTCCACTCGCACCACATGGACTCGGTCCTGGAGGAGTTCCGCGCGTTCGCCGCGAACCTGGACTACCACCCGCCCGCGATCCCGGTGATCTCCAACGTCACCGGCCGGACCGCCACCGAGGAGGAGCTGCGCTCGCCGGACTACTGGGTGCGGCACCTGCGCGGGGCGGTGCGTTTCCACGACGGCCTGCGCACGCTCGCCGAGGCCGGGACCACCGCGTTCGTCGAGCTCGGCCCGGACGCCGTCCTCACCCCGGCGGTCCGCTCCTCGGCGGGGGCGGGCGCCGCCGCGATCCCGCTCGCGCGCCGGAACCGCCCGGAGACCGGAACGCTCGTCCGGGGACTGGCCCAGGCCCACGTCGCCGGGGTCCCGGTCGACTGGGAGACGGTGCTTTCGGGACGGGGCGTGCGGCGGGTCGGCCTGCCCACGTACGCGTTCGAGCACCGGGCCTACTGGCTCGACGACGCCCCCGAGCAGCCCGCGCCCGCCGTGCCCACCGGATTCGGGGCGCGGCTGGCGGACGCGTCGCCGAGCGAACGCGAGCGGCTGCTGCTGGAACTGGTGCTCGGCCAGGTCGCGCTGGTGCTCGGCCACGACGAGATCGTCCCCGGCCGCCCCTTCAAGGACCTGGGCCTGGACTCGATGCTCGCCGTCGAGCTGAGCACCCGCCTCGCCGAGGCGGCGGGGGTGAGCCTGCCCGACACCCTGGTCTACGACCACCCGACCCCGGCCGCGCTGGTCCAGCGCCTGACGACCGAGCTTCTGGGTGAGGAGACCCCGGCCGGGTCCCCATCGCCCCGCCATGCCGCCGACGAGCCGATCGCCATCGTGGGCATCGGCTGCCGCTACCCGGGCGGCGTCACCGACCCGGCCGCGCTCTGGGACCTGGTCGTGTCGGGCACCGACGCGATCACCGAGTTCCCCACCGACCGGGGCTGGGACCTGCCCATCGAGGCCACCTACACGCGCCACGGCGGGTTCGTCGACGGCGCCGACCGCTTCGACCCCGAGTTCTTCGAGATCAGCCCGCGCGAGGCCGCCGCGATGGACCCGCAGCAGCGGTTGCTGCTGGAGACCTCGTGGGAGGCGCTCGAACGCGCCGGGATCGACCCCGCGACGCTGCGCGGCAGCCTCACCGGAGCCTTCGTCGGCGCCACCACGATGGAGTACGGCCCCCGCCTGCACGACCAGCGCGAGGGCGTGGCCGGATACATGCTGACCGGCAGCACCCCGAGCGTGATCTCGGGCCGGGTCGCCTACGCGCTCGGTCTCGAAGGCCCGGCCGTCACCGTGGACACCGCCTGCTCGTCCTCGCTGGTCGCGATCCATCTGGCGGCCCAGTCGCTGCGCGGCGGCGAGTGCGAGCTGGCGCTGGCGGGCGGCGTCACCGTCATGGCGACGCCCGGGATGTTCGTGGAGTTCGCCCGCCAGCGCGGCCTGTCCCCCGACGGCCGCTGCAAGCCCTACTCGGCCGGCGCGGACGGGACGGGCTGGGCCGAGGGCGCGGGCGTGCTTCTGCTGGAGCGGCTGTCGGACGCGCGGCGCAACGGCCACCCGATCCTCGCGGTGATCGCCGGGAGTGCCATCAACCAGGACGGCGCCAGCAACGGCCTCACCGCCCCCAACGGGCCGTCGCAGCAGCGCGTCATCCGCCAGGCCCTCGCCACGGCCGGGCTGGAGCCGTCCGATATCGACGCCGTCGAAGGCCACGGCACGGGAACGACCTTGGGCGACCCCATCGAGGCTCAGGCCCTGCTCGCCACCTACGGCCAGGACCGCGAAAACCCGCTCTGGCTCGGCTCGATCAAATCCAACATCGGCCACACCCAGGCGGCGGCGGGCATCGCCGGGATCATCAAGATGACCCTGGCCCTGCGCAATGGCCTGCTGCCCCGCACCCTGCACGCCGACGAGCCCAGCCCGCGCGTCGACTGGGAGACCGGCGCCGTCCGGCTTCTCACCGACAACACTCCGTGGCCCGAGACCGAGCGCCCGCGCCGCGCCGCCGTCTCCTCCTTCGGGATCAGCGGCACCAACGCCCACGTCATCCTCCAGCAGCCTCCCGCCCAAGAGGCACCACCCACGCAGAACCGCCCGTCCGGACCCTGGCTGCTGTCCGCCAAGACCGACGAGGCCCTGCGGGCCCAGGCCAGGCGACTCGCCGCGATCACCGACGCCGACCCCGGCGACATCGCCCACACCCTCGCCAACCACCGATCCCACTTCCAGCGCCGCGCCGTGATCCTCGGCGCGGACCGGGACGCCGCGCTCGCGTCTCTCGTCCAGGGCGAATCGCCGCTCCCCGGGCGCACGGCCTTCATGTTCTCGGGCCAGGGCAGCCAGCACCCCGGAATGGGACGCGACCTCTACGAGGCCCACCCGGTCTTCGCCGCCGCACTCGACGAGGTCACCGGCCACTTCGAACTGCCCGTCAAGACCCTCATGTTCGAGGGCACCGACGAGGCTCTGGCCCGGACCGAGCACACCCAGCCCGTGCTCTTCGCCTACCAGACCGCGCTCTACCGGCTCCTGGAATCCTGGGGCCTCGCCCCCGACTACCTCATCGGGCACTCCATCGGCGAGATCACCGCCGCGCACGTCGCCGGGATTCTCTCGCTGCCCGACGCCGCCGAGCTGGTCACCGTCCGGGCCCGCCTCATGCAGGCGGCCCCCGCGGGCGGCGCCATGACCGCGATCCAGGCCACCCCCGAGGAAATCGACGCCGACATCTCCATCGCCGCGATCAACAGCCCCACCTCCCTGGTCATCTCCGGCGACGAGGCCGTCGCCCGCCACTTCGAGGAGCGGGGGCGCAAGACCCGGCGGCTGGACGTCAGCCACGCCTTCCACTCCCCCGACATGGACCCGATCCTCGACCGGTTCCGTGAGGCGATCGCGCACATCGCGCACCACCCGCCCCGCATCCCCCTCATCTCCAACCTCACCGGACGACCCCACGAGGCGATCACCCCCGACTACTGGGCCGACCACCTGCGCGGAACCGTCCGCTTCCAGCAGGGAATCGAGACCCTCCACGCCAACGACGTCACCCGCTACCTCGAAATCAGCCCCGCCCCGGCGCTCACCCCGCCCGTCCACGAGACGCTCGGCGAGGCCGAGGCGGCGGTCATCCCGGCGCAGCGGCGGGACGGGTCCCAGACGGAGACACTCCTGGGAGCCGTGGCCAAGGCGCATGTCGCCGGTGCCGACGTCGACTGGAGCACCGTCCTGCCCGGCCGCCTGGTCGACCTGCCGACCTACCCGTTCCAGCGGCAGCGTTACTGGATCGGCTCCGCGACGAGCGAGGACCCGGACGCGCTCGGGCTGGCCAAGGGCGACCACGCGTTCCTGGGCGCCTCGATGCCGCTGGCCGACCAGGACACCTCGGTCTTCACCGGGCGCCTGTCGCTCGACTCCCATCCCTGGCTGGCCGACCATGTCATCGCGGGCACGGTGCTGCTCCCCGGGACCGCCTTCGTCGACATGGCCCTGCACGCGGGCGAGCGGATCGGCGCGGGCCGGGTGGACGAGCTGACGCTGGAGTCGCCCCTCGCGCTGCCCGCGACCGGCGCGGTCCAGCTCCAGCTCTCGATCGGCGCCGTGGACGGAGCCGGGCGGCGCCCGGTGGCCGTCCATTCGCGGACCTCCGGGGACCCCGACGCGGTCTGGACGCGCCACGCCTCCGGCCACCTGTCGGCGCCCGCCGCCCCCGCTGCCCCCGGCGCGGGCTGGCTGCCCGACGACGCCGAGCCCGTCGACCTGGCGGACCTCTACGAGCGGCTCGCGGCACAGGGCTACGCCTACGGCCCCGCCTTCCAGGGCGTGCGGGCCGCGTGGCGCAGCGGCGACGAGCGGTTCGCCGAGATCGCCCTGACGCCGGACCTGCGCGACGACGCCGGGGCGTTCGGCGTCCACCCGGCCCTGCTCGACGCCGCGCTGCATCTCGCGGTCCTGGCCGACGGCGGCGACGCGGCCGCTCCCCGGCTCCCGTTCGCCTGGACGGGCGTCGCCCGGCACGCGACCGGCGCGACGGACCTGCGGGTGCGCGTCCGGTTCGACGGTGCCGACGCGGTGTCGCTGACCATGACCGATCCGGCCGGGGACCCGGTGGTCTCGGTCGAGCGGCTCGACCTGAGGGCGGTCTCGGCGGACCGGCTCGCCGTCCCGGTCCGGCACGAGGCGCTGTTCGGCGTCGAGTGGAAGGCCGTGCCGACGGGCCCGGCCGAGGAGCGCGACCCCGATGTGGTGGTGTTCCCGGTCCCCCGTCCCACCGAGGGGACCGTCGCCGAGCGCGCGCACATCGCGGCGCGGGAGGCGCTGCGCGCCGTCCAGGACTTCCTGGCCGACGACGAACTGGCCACGTCCCGGCTGGCCGTGGTCACGCGCGGCGCCGTCGCGACCGGGGCCGGGGACGACGTGCCCGGTCTCGCCGAGTCGCCGGTCTGGGGCCTGGTGCGGACCGCGCAGGCGGAGAACCCGGGACGGCTGCTCCTGCTCGACCTGGACGAGGACGAGCCCGCTCGCGACACCGTCGCCGCCGCGCTCGCCACGGGCGAACCGCAGCTGGCCCTGCGCGCGGGATCGGCGCTCGCGCCGAGGCTCACCCGCAACCTGCCCGCCCCCGCCACCGAGGCCCGTGCCCTGGACCCCGAGGGGACGGTTCTCATCACGGGCGGCACCGGGTCGCTCGGCCGTCTGATCGCCGAGCGGCTGGTGACCCGGCACGGCGTCCGTCGGCTGCTGCTGACGAGCAGGCGCGGACCCGGCGCGGACGGGGCCGGGGAGATCGAGGCGGCGCTGCGCGCGCACGGCGCCGAGGTGACGATCGCGGCCTGCGACGCGGCCGACCGCGACGCGCTGGCCCGGACACTGGCGGCGATCCCGGCCGAGCACCCGCTGACCGCCGTGATCCACGCGGCGGGCACGCTCGACGACGGGGTGCTCGGCGCGCTGACCCCCGAGCGGCTGGACGCGGTGCTGCGGCCCAAGGCGGACGCCGCCTGGAACCTGCACGAGCTGACCCGCGACGCCGACCTCGCCGCGTTCGTGTTGTTCTCGTCGGTGACCGCGACGCTCGGCAACCCGGGGCAGGCCAGCTACACCGCCGCCAACGCCTTCCTGGACGCCCTGGCCCGGCACCGCCACGCGAGCGGCATGCCCGCGATCTCGCTGGCGTGGGGCCTGTGGGAGCAGGACGGCGGCATGGCCTCGACGCTGGACGACCGCGACGTCGAGCGGATGCGGCGCGGCGGCGTGCTGCCGCTGCCCGCCGAACTCGGCCTCGCGCTGTTCGACACGGCGCTGACCCTGGACGCGCCCTTCGCGCTGCCCGCCAGGCTCGACCTGGCGGGCGTGCGCGACCAGGGCGAGCGGGCGCCCGCCCTGTTCCGCGGCCTGGTCGGCGCGCCCGTGCGGCGCGCCGCGACCGCCGGAACGGGCGGCGGCTCGGGCTGGGGCGAGCGCTTGGCCGGGCTGCCGGAGTCCGAGCGCGAGCACGCCGTGCTCGATCTGGTCCGCTCCCAGGTCGCGGCCGTGCTCGGGCACGCGTCGCCAGAGTCGATCGGGCTGGGCCGCGCGTTCAAGGAGCTGGGCTTTGACTCGCTGACCTCGGTCGAGCTGCGCAACCGGCTGATCACCGCCACCGGGCTCCGGCTGCCCGCCACGCTGGTGTTCGACCACCCGACGCCGGAGGAACTGGTCGAGTATCTGCGCGGCCGGGCGCTGCCCGAGGCGGAGCGGGCGACGGTCGCCGCGGCGCCGGTGCGCGCCGCCGACGCGGACGACCCGATCGTGATCGTGGGCATGGCGTGCCGCTACCCCGGCGGGATCACCACGCCCGAGGACCTGTGGAACCTGGTCGCGACCGGCACGGACGCGATCGGCGAGTTCCCGTCCGACCGGGGCTGGGACCTGGCGTCGCTGTTCGACCCGGACCCCGACCACGCCGGGACGACCTACGCGCGCGGCGGCGGCTTCCTCTACGACGCCGACGGCTTCGACCCGGCCTTCTTCGGGATCAGCCCGCGCGAGGCGCTGGCGATGGACCCGCAGCAGCGGCTGCTGCTGGAGACGGTGTGGGAGGCCATGGAGCGGGCGGGCATCGACCCGTCGAGCCTGCGCGGCAGCCCGACCGGGGTCTTCACCGGGATCATGTACTACGACTACGGCTCCCGGGTGCGGCAGGCGCCGCAGAACCTGGAGGGCTACCTGGGGAACGGGAGCCGGGGCAGCGTGGCGTCCGGCCGGATCTCCTACCTGTACGGGTTGCAGGGACCGGCCGTCACGGTCGACACGGCGTGCTCGTCGTCGCTGGTCGCGGTGCACTTGGCCGCGCAGGCCCTGCGCAACGGCGAGTGCTCGATGGCGGTGGCGGGCGGCGCCACCGTGATGTCCACCCCGGCGACGTTCATCGAGTTCAGCCGCCAGCGCGGCCTGTCGCCCGACGGGCGGTGCCGGGCGTTCTCGTCCGACGCCGCCGGGACGGGCTGGGGCGAGGGCGCGGGCGTCCTGCTGCTGGAGCGGCTCTCGGACGCGCGCCGCAACGGCCACCCGGTGCTGGCGGTCGTCCGGGGGACGGCCGTCAACCAGGACGGCGCCAGCAACGGCCTGACCGCGCCGAGCGGGCCCGCGCAGGAGCGGGTGATCCGGCAGGCGCTCGCCCAGGCGGGGCTGGAGCCCACCGGGGTCGACGCCGTCGAGGCGCACGGCACCGGCACCCGGCTGGGCGACCCGATCGAGGCCCAGGCGCTGATGTCCACCTACGGCAGCGACCGCGACGGCGACCGGCCGCTCTGGCTCGGGTCGATCAAGTCCAACATCGGGCACACCCAGGCCGCGGCGGGCGCCGCCGGGATCATCAAGATGATCATGGCGATGCGGCACGGCACGCTGCCGCGCACCCTGCACGTCGACGAGCCCACCCCGCACGTCGACTGGGACGCCGGGGCCGTCAGGCTCCTGACCGAGCCGACCACATGGCCCGAGAACGACCGTCCCCGCCGCGCCGCCGTGTCCTCCTTCGGCGTCAGCGGCACCAACGCCCACGTCATCATCGAGCAACCCCCAGCCGAGGACCCCGCCGCCCCGGAGGTGGCCCCGTCCGCGCGGGTCGTCTCCGCCGGCGGCGACGCCGCGCTCCGCGAGAACGCGGCGCGCCCGAGCGGCCGGGGGCCCGCCGAGGGCGACGCCACCGCGAAGGCGGACTCGCCCGCGGTCGTCCCGTGGGTGGTCTCGGCTCGTAGCGAGGGTGCCCTACGGGAGCAGGCGGCGCGGCTGACAGCGCGGGTGGGAGATCTGTCCCCGGTGGACGTCGGGTACACCCTGGCGACCGGCCGCGCGGCCATGGAGCACCGCGCGGTGATCCTCGGCGGCGAGCGCGCCGAGCTGCTGCGCGGCCTGGACGCGCTGGCGACCGGCGAGCCCGAGCCGCCGCTGCGCGTGGCGGGCGAGGTCGGCAGGACCGTGTTCGTCTTCCCCGGCCAGGGCTCGCAGTGGACCGGCATGGCGCTCGACCTCGCGGCGCAGTCCCCGGCGTTCGCCGCGCGGCTGCGGGAGGCGGGCGACGCGCTCGCCCCCCACGTGCCGTGGTCGCTGACGGAGATCCTCGGCGACGAGCGGGCGCTGGAGGCCGTGGACGTCGTCCAGCCCGCGCTGTTCGCCGTCATGGTCTCGCTGGCCGGGCTGTGGCGCTCCTACGGTGTCGAGCCCGCCGCCGTCGTCGGCCACTCGCAGGGCGAGATCGCCGCCGCGCATGTGGCGGGCGCCCTGTCCCTGGCGGACGCCGCCATGATCGTCGCGCTGCGCAGCCAGGCGCTGGGCAGGCTCGCCGGGACGGGCGGCATGGCCTCGGTGGCACTGCCCGCCGCGACGGTGGAGGAACGGCTGGCCGAGCGCTGGGCCGGACGGCTCGCCGTCGCGGCGGTCAACGGCTCCGGCTCGACGGTGATCTCGGGCGATCCCGAGGCGCTGGAGGCGTTCGGCGCCGCCTGCGAGGCGGAGGGGGTCAGGTTCCGGCTGGTGCCGGTGGACTACGCCTCCCACTCCCCGCATGTGGAGGCCGTCCGCGACGACATCCTGGACCTGCTGTCGCCGGTCCAGCCGCGCCGCGCCGAGATCCCGTTCTACTCCTCCGTCACGGCCGCCCCGATGGAGGGCTCCGCGCTGGGCGCCGTCTACTGGTACCGCAACCTGCGCGAGCCGGTGCGGTTCGCGGACACGACCCGGGCGCTGCTCGACTCCGGGCACGGCGCGTTCATCGAGGCCAGCCCGCACCCGGTGCTGACGGTCGGAGTGCAGGAGAGCATCGACGCCGCCGGGCACCCGGACGCGATCACTCTCGGCTCGCTGCGCCGCGACGAGGGCGGGCTGGACCGGTTCCTCGGCTCGGTCTCCGAGGCGTTCACGCTCGGCGTGCCGGTCGACTGGGCCAGGGCGCTGCCCGGCGGCCGCCGGGTCGACCTGCCGACCTACGCCTTCCAGCGCGAGCGGTACTGGCTGGACGCCCCGGCCGAGTCGGCGGGCGACGTCGGCGCGGCGGGGCTGGACGCCTCGGGCCACCCGCTGCTGGGGGCCGCGCTCGCCCCGGCGGGACGCGACGAGCGCCTGTTCAGCGGGCTGGTCTCGCACGCCACGAGCCCCTGGCTCGCCGACCACTCCGTCGGCGGGACCGTGCTGCTGCCGGGGACCGCGTTCCTGGAGTCGGTGCTGCACGCGGCGCGCGAGGTCGGCTGCGACCGGGTCGAGGACCTGACGCTGGAGGCGCCGCTGGCGCTGGGCGCCGAGTCGTCCGTCCGGATCCAGGTCGCCGTCGGCGAGCCCGGAGACGGCGGGCGGCGGCCGGTGACCGTCCACTCCCGGGCGGGCGCGGACGAGCCCTGGACGCGGCACGCCTCCGGGACCGTCGCGCCGGGCGAGCTCCCGGCCGCGTGGTCCGACCAGGGCGCGTGGCCGCCGCCCGGGGCGGACCCGATCGACCTGGACGGCGCGTACGAGCGGCTGGACGCCGCCGGGTACGGCTACGGCCCGTCGTTCCGGGGCCTGCGGGCGGCCTGGCGGCGCGGCGGCGAGGTCTTCGCCGAGATCGCGGCCGACGACATCGAGGCACCGGAGTTCGGCCTGCACCCGGCGCTGCTCGACGCGGCGCTGCACCCGATCGTCCTCGGGCTGCTCGGCGACCGCGCGGAGGGCCTGCTGCCCTTCTCCTGGTCGGAGGCGTCCCTGCACTCCGCGGGCGCGGGCGCGCTGCGGGTGCGGCTGACGCCCGAGGGCCGCGACGGCGTCGCGCTGGCCGTGGCCGACCAGGCCGGGAACGCCGTCGCGTCGGTCGGCGCTCTGACCCTGCGGCCGGTGGACGTGGCGGCGCTCGCGCAACGGGCGGGCGGCGCCGAGGGCGCCCTGTTCCGGGTCGACTGGACCGCCGGGCCCGCCCTCGACGAGGAGACCGCCGAGACCGAGTTCGCGGAACTGGCGCCCGGCCTCCCGGCGGACGAGGCGGTCGCCGGGGCGCTGGCGCTGCTCCAGGGCCGGCTGGCCGAGGACGGCCCGAGGCTGGTCGTCGTGACGCGGGGCGCCGTCGCGGCGCGGCCGGGCGACGAGGTCACCGATCTCGGCCAGGCGGCGGTCTGGGGGCTGGTCCGTGTCGCGCAGACCGAGCACCCGGGACGGTTCGGCCTGGTCGACCTGGACGGCTCCGAGGCTTCGGAACGGAACCTGCGCTCGAGCGCCACGACGGCCGAGCCGCAGGTGGCGCTGCGCGACGGCGCGCCCTTCGTCCCGCGCCTGACCCGAGCGCCCCAGGCCGCCGAACGTCTCTCGCTGGACGGCACCGTGCTGATCACGGGCGGCACCGGCACGCTCGGCGTCCTGCTCGCCCGGCACCTGGTGACCGTGCACGGCGTCACGCGGCTGGTGCTGGCCAGCAGGCGCGGGGCGGCGGCGCCCGGCGCGGGCGAGCTGGCCGAGGAGCTGCGCGGGCTCGGCGCCGAGGTGACGCTGGCGGCCTGCGACGCGGCCGACCGCGACTCGGTGGCGCGGGTCCTGGCCGACATCCCGGACGAGCACCCGCTGAGGGCCGTCGTGCACGCGGCGGGCGTCCTGGACGACGCGCCGGTGACCGGCCAGACCGCCGAGCGCGCCGCCGCCGTCCTGCGGGTCAAGGCGGACGCCGCCGCGATCCTCGACGAGCTGACGGCGGGCCTCGACCTCGCCGCGTTCGTGCTGTTCTCCTCGATCGCCGGGACGGTCGGCACGGCGGGGCAGGGCGCCTACGCGGCGGCCAACGCCTTCCTCGACGGCCTGGCCGCGCGGCGCCGCGCGCGCGGACTGCCCGCGACGTCGCTGGCCTGGGGCCTGTGGGAGCAGTCCAGCGAGATGACCGGGCATCTGAGCGCGGCCGACCTGGCGCGGCTGGCCCGCGCCGGCGTCGCGCCGATGAGCGCCGGACGCGGCCTGGAACTGTTCGACGCCGCGCTCGGGCACGGCGACGCGGTGCTGGTCCCGTTCCGCCTGGACGCGGTCGCGCCCAGGAACGCCCCGGAGGTGCCGCCGCTGCTGCGCGGCCTGGTCCGCGCGCCGATCCGGCGGGCCGCCGCCGTCACGGCCGCGCCCGCCGAGGACGGCGGACTGGCCGGGCGGCTGGCGGGCCTGCCGCCCGAGAAGGCCGCCGAGGAGCTGGCCGGGATCGTCCGCGCCCAGGTGGCCGGGATCCTCGGCCACTCGGGGACGGACGCGGTCGCCCCCGACCGGGCGTTCACCGAGCTGGGCTTCGACTCGCTGACCTCGGTCGAGCTGCGCAACCGGCTCGGCGCCGCGACCGGGCTCCGGCTGCCCGCGACCGTGGTGTTCGACCACCCGACCCCGTCGGCGCTGGCCGCGTTCCTCGGCGCGGAGCTGCTGGGCGCGGCCCCCGAAGCGGCGGTCGCCGCGCCGGTCGCGGCCGACGGCGACCCGATCGTGATCGTGGGCATGGCCTGCCGCTACCCCGGCGGGGTGGACTCGCCCGATGACCTGTGGCGGCTGGTCGCCGACGGCGTGGACGCCACCGGCGACTTCCCGTCCGACCGGGGCTGGGACGTCGAGGACCTCTACGACCCCGACCCGGATCGTCCCGGCAAGTCCTACACGCGGCGCGGCGGGTTCCTGGCCGGGGCCACCGGCTTCGACCCGGCGTTCTTCGGGATGAGCCCGCGCGAGGCGCTGGCCGCCGACCCGCAGCAGCGGCTGCTGCTGGAGGTCGCGTGGGAGGCCGTCGAGCGCTCCGGGATCGACCCGCTCGGCCTGCACGGCTCGATGACCGGGGTGTTCGCGGGCCTGATGAAGAGCGGGTACGACTCGCGGCCCGGCGGCGCGCACGACGAGCTGGAGGGCTACCTGGCCACCGGCAACACCGGCAGCGTCGCCTCCGGCCGGGTCGCCTACGCGCTCGGCCTCGAAGGCCCCGCCATCACCGTGGACACGGCCTGCTCGTCCTCGCTGGTCGCGCTGCACCTGGCCGCGCAGTCGCTGCGCAACGGCGAGTGCGACCTGGCGCTGGCGGGCGGCGTGACGGTGATGGCCACGCCCGAGCTGTTCGTGGAGTTCAGCCGCCAGCGCGGGCTGTCGCCCGACGGCCGCTGCAAGGCGTTCTCCGCCTCGGCCGACGGCGCCGCCTGGGCCGAGGGCGTCGGCGTGCTGGTGGTCGAGCGCCTGTCGGACGCCCGCCGCAACGGGCACCGGGTGCTGGCGGTCGTGCGCGGCTCGGCCGTCAACCAGGACGGCGCCAGCAACGGGCTGACCGCGCCGAACGGCCCCTCGCAGCAGCGGGTCATCCGCCAGGCGCTGGCCGCGGCGGGGCTGGCGGCGGGCGAGGTGGACGCCGTCGAGGCGCACGGCACCGGGACCTCGCTCGGCGACCCGATCGAGGCGCAGGCCCTGATGGCCACCTACGGGCGCGACCGCGAGCGGCCGCTGCTGCTCGGCTCGCTCAAGTCGAACATCGGGCACGCGCAGGCCGCCGCCGGGGTCGCCGGGGTCATCAAGGCCGTGCTGGCGATGCGGCACGGCGTCCTGCCCAGGACCCTGCACGCCGACGAGCCGACCCCGCACGTGGACTGGGCCTCGGGCGCGATGGCGCTGCTGACCGAGGAGACCGCGTGGCCGGAGACCGGGCGGCCCCGCCGGACGGCGGTCTCGTCGTTCGGCATCAGCGGCACCAACGCCCACGTCATCCTCGAACACGTCCCGGACGACGAGCCCGCCGACGCGCCCGCCGGGGCCGGGTCCCCGTTCCCGATGCCCTTCCTGGTCTCGGCGCGCGACGACGACGCGCTGCGCGCGCAGGCCGGGCGGCTGCGCCGTCACCTCCTGGAGGACCCCGGCGCGAGCCCGGCCGACATCGGCTTCTCGCTGGGGACGACCCGTCCCGCGCTCGACCGGCGAGCGGTCGCCGTCGCCGCGGACCGCGAGGCGCTGCTCGACGCGCTCGGCGCGCTCGCCGACGGCCGCCCCTCCCCCGCCGTCGTCCCGGGTGGCCGGGCGGGCAAGACCGCGTTCATGTTCACCGGCCAGGGCGCGCAGCGCGCGGGCATGGGCCGGGAACTGCACGCCGCCTCCGAGGTCTTCGCCGCCGCCTTCGACGAGGTCGCCGCCCACCTCGACCCGCACCTGGAGCACCCGCTGGCCGAGGTCGTGTTCGAGGACTCCGGCGGCCTCCTCGACCAGACCGTCTACACCCAGGCCGCGCTGTTCGCGGTCGAGGTCGCGCTGTTCCGGCTGGCCGAGCACCACGGCGTCCGGCCCGACTTCCTGATCGGCCACTCCATCGGGGAACTGGCCGCCGCCCACGCGGCGGGCGTGCTGTCCCTGCCGGACGCCGCCGAGCTGGTCGCGGCGCGCGGGCGGCTCATGCAGGCCCAGCCGTCCGGCGGCGCGATGGTCTCGCTGGAGGCGCCGGAGGCCGCCGTCCGCGCGCTGCTCCCCGGCGACGGGCGGGCCGTGGTCGCGACGGTCAACGGCCCGGCCTCCACCGTGGTGTCCGGCGACGAGGACGCCGTGCTCGCGGTCGCCGCCGCCTGGGAGGGCACCGGCGGCAGGACGCGGCGGCTGCGGGTCAGCCACGCGTTCCACTCCCCGCACATGGACGGGATGCTGGAGGAGTTCGAGCGGGTCGCCGCGCGGCTGACGTACCGGGCACCCGCCATCCCGGTGATCTCCAACCTCACCGGCGGGGTCGCCGCCGACGAGGACCTGGCCTCCCCGTCCTACTGGGTCCGGCACGTCCGCGAGGCCGTGCGGTTCCACGACGGCGTGCGCACCCTGCACGAGGAAGGCGTCACGACCTTCATCGAACTGGGCCCGGACGCGGTGCTCACCGCGCTCGCCCCCGAATGCCTCCCCGGTGAGGCCGCAGGCTCGGCGGCCTGGTCCGCGACGCTCCGCCGCGATCGGCCCGAACGAGAGTCCTACGCCCTAGCTCTCGCCCAGGCCGTCGCGTCCGATGCCGTCCCGGACTGGGCCGCCGTCTTCCCCGGCGCGCGCCCCGTCGCGCTGCCGACCTACGCCTTCCAGCACTCCCGCTACTGGCTCGCGCCCGCCGCGCCGCGCGCCGAGACGACCATCGGGCACCCGCTGCTCACCTCGGCCCTCGACCTGGCGGGCGGCGACGGCCGGGTGCTGACCGGCCGCGTGGCGGCGCGGGGCTGGCTCGCCGACCACACCGTCGGGGACGCCGTGGTGTTCCCCGGGACGGCGTTCCTGGACCTGGCCGCGTGGGCCGGGTCCGGGCGGGTCGAGGAGCTGACCCTGGAGAACCCGCTCGTCCTGCCCGAGCACGGCGAGGTGCGGCTCCAGGTCGCGGTGTCGGGCGCGGGCGAGGACGGGCGGCGCGACATCACCGTCCACGCCAGGACGGACGAGTCCGCCCCGTGGGTGCGGCACGCGTCCGGGGTGCTGGGCGACGCCGCCCCCGCCGTCCCGGCCCCGGCCGACCTGACCGGCACCTGGCCGCCGCCCGGGACCGAGCCGCTCGACACGGCCGGGCTCTACGGCGAGCTGGCCGAGCGCGGCCTGGGCTACGGCCCGGCGTTCCGCGGGCTGGAGGCGGCCTGGCGGATCGGCGACACGGTGTACGCCGAGGTGCGGCTGCCCGCCGAGCAGGCGTCCGACGGGTACGCGCTGCACCCCGCGCTGCTGGACGCGGCCCTGCACCCGATGGCGGCGCACAAGGGGACGGTCAGGCTGCCGTTCTCGTGGAGCGGCGTCACGATCCCGGGTGGCGGCGCGGACGCGCTGCGCGTCCGGCTGGTCCTGGGCGCGGACGACGGCATCGAGATCGTCGCCGCCGACGCGGACGGACGGGTCGTGGCGGCGGCCGAGTCGCTGGCCACCCGGCCGCTCACCGCCGGTCTGGGGACGCACCGCAACGCGCTCTTCGCCGTCGAGTGGGCCCCGGTGCCCACCACGTCCGCTCCGGTGGCGTGGGCGATGCTCGGGGAGGACCCGGCGGACTTCGTCGTGGCGGCCGCCGACGGCGGTGGCGGGGACATCGACTCCGAGGTCCACGCCCTCACGTCCACGACGCTGGCGCTGCTCCAGGATTGGCCCGGCGACGGGCCCCGCCTGGTGATCCTCACCCGGGGGGCGATCGCGGCCGCCGACGAGCGGACGGCCCCCGACCTGGTCGCCTCCGCGCTCTGGGGCCTGGTCCGCACCGCGCAGACCGAGAACCCGGGACGGTTCGTGCTGCTCGACACCGACGGCACGCCCGCGTCCCAGGAGGCGATCGGGGCGGCGCTGGCCACCGGCGAGCCCCAGCTCGCCCTGCGCGAGGGCCGGGCGTACGCGCCCAGGCTCGCGCGGGTGGGCGCCGACGACCCGGCGCCGGTCACCTTCGACCCCGAGGGCACCGTCCTGGTGACCGGGGGCACCGGATCGCTCGGCGCGCTGGTCGCGCGGCACCTGGTCACCCGGCACGGCGTCCGGCATCTGGTCCTCACCGGACGCAGGGGGCCGGCGGCGCCCGGCGCGGCCGAGCTGGCCGCCGAGCTCCAGGAGCACGGCGCGCGGGTGCGGGTCGTCGCGTGCGACGCGGCCGACCGCGACGCGCTCGCCCGGGTCATCGGGGACATCCCGTCCGACCACCGGCTCACCGGCGTGGTGCACACGGCGGGCGTCCTGGACGACGGCGTGCTCGGCTCGCTGACCCCCGATCGGCTGGCGGCCGCGCTGCGTCCCAAGGTGGACGCCGCGTGGAACCTGCACCGTCTCACGGCGGATCTGGACCTCGACGCGTTCGTCCTCTACTCGTCGCTGGCGGGCGTGCTCGGCAACGCCGGGCAGGGCAACTACGCCGCCGCCAACACCTTCCTCGACGCGCTCGCGCACCACCGCCGCGCCACCGGCCTCCCGGCGGTGTCCCTGGCGTGGGGGCTGTGGGAGCAGTCCGGCGGCATGGCCGAGGAGCTGGACGAGGCCGACCGCGCCCGGATGGCCCGCTCGGGCGTCGCCCCGCTCTCCTCCGGCGAGGGCCTGGCGCTGCTGGACGCGGCGCTCGGCCTGGACCGTCCGTCGGTCGTCCCGGCCCGGCTCGACCTGGCCGTGCTGCGCGAGCTGGCGGCACGGGACTCGCTGCCGCCGCTGCTGCGCGGCCTGGTCCGGACGGCCCCGGCCCGGCGCGACACCGGGGGCGACCTGGCCGCCCGGCTGTCCGGCCGCTCCGGGCCCGAGCAGGACCGGATCGTGCTCGACCTGGTGCGCACCGAGGCGGCGGTGGCCCTCGGGCACGCGACGGCGGCCGCCGTCGAGGTCGACCAGGGGTTCATGGACATGGGCTTCGACTCGCTCACGGCCGTCGAGCTGCGCAACCGGCTCGGCGCCGCGCTCGGGCAGCGGCTCCCGTCCACGCTGCTGTTCGACCACCCGACCCCGTCCGCCCTGGCCCGGCACCTGCGCGAGACCGCCGGCGTCGAGGCCGGTGGCGCACCCGACGCCATGGCGACGCTGGAGCGCCTGGAGGACGAGCTGGCGGGCGTGCTCGACGACGACACCCGGTCCCGGTTCGCCGACCGCCTGCGCGACCTGCTGACCACGGTCGGCGGCGCGGACGAGCGGAACCCGGCCGCCGCGCTGGAGGACGCGACCGACGACGAGATCTTCGACCTCATCGACAAGGAGCTGGGCGGCTCCTGAGCCACCCATCCCAGAGGAGAGCGACAGCACATGGCGAACGAGGAGAAGCTCCGCGACTACCTCAGGCGGGTCACGGCCGACCTCCAGGTGACCCGCGAGCGGCTCAGGCAGGCCGAGTCCGCCTCCCGCGAGCCCCTCGCGATCGTCGCGATGAGCTGCCGCTACCCGGGCGGTGCGGGCACACCCGAGGAACTGTGGGACCTGGTCGTGTCCGGCACCGACGCGATCACCGAGTTCCCGTCCGACCGGGGCTGGGACGTCGAGGGCCTGTACGACCCCGACCCGGACGTCCCCGGCACCACCTACGCCCGGCACGGCGGCTTCCTGCACGACGCCGCCGAGTTCGACGCCGCGTTCTTCGGGATCAGCCCGCGCGAGGCCATGACCGTCGACCCGCAGCAGCGGCTGCTGCTGGAGACCTCGTGGGAGGCGCTCGAACGCGCCGGGATCGACCCCGCGACGCTGCGCGGCTCCCGCACGGGCGTCTTCACCGGCGTGATGTACGACGACTACGCGTCCCGCCTGCGCCCGGTGCCCAAGGAGTACGAGGGCTTCCTGACCAGCGGGAGCGCGGGCAGCATCGCCTCGGGCCGGGTCGCGTTCACGCTCGGTCTCGAAGGCCCGGCCGTCACCGTCGACACCGCCTGCTCGTCCTCGCTGGTCGCCGTCCACCTCGCCGGTCAGGCGCTGCGCAACGGCGAGTGCGAGCTGGCGCTGGCGGGCGGCGTCACGGTCATGGCCGACCCGGGCACCTTCGTGGAGTTCTCCCGGCAGCGCGGACTGTCCCCCGACGGCCGCTGCAAGGCGTACTCCGCCGACGCGGACGGGACGGGCTGGGCCGAGGGCGTCGGCGTCCTGCTGCTGGAGCGGCTCTCGGACGCGCGGCGCAACGGCCACCCGATCCTCGCGGTGATCGCCGGGAGCGCCGTCAACCAGGACGGCGCCAGCAGCCGGCTGACCGCTCCCAACGGCTCGGCCCAGCGGCGGGTGATCCGCCAGGCGCTCGACGCCGCGCGGCTGGAGCCGTCCGACATCGACGCCGTCGAAGGCCACGGCACCGGGACGACGCTCGGCGACCCCATCGAGGCCCACGCCCTGCTCGCCACCTACGGCCAGGACCGCGAACACCCGCTCTGGCTCGGCTCGATCAAATCCAACATCGGCCACACCCAGGCCGCCGCGGGCATCGCCGGAATCATCAAGATGACCCTGGCCCTGCGCAACGGCATCCTCCCCCGCACCCTCCACGCCGACCGGCCCAGCCCGCACATCGACTGGGAGACCGGCGCCGTCCGGCTGCTGACGCGGAACACCCCCTGGCCGGAGGGAGACCGCCCGCGCCGCGCCGCCGTCTCCTCCTTCGGAATCAGCGGCACCAACGCCCACGTCATCCTCCAGCAGCCTCCCGTTGAAGAGACGCCGCCCACGCAGAACCAGCCGTCCGGGCCCTGGCTGCTGTCCGCCAAAACCGACGAAGCCCTGCGCGCCCAAGCCGCGCAACTCGCCGGGATCACCGACACCGACCCCGGCGACATCGCCCACACCCTCGCCAACCACCGATCCCACTTCCAGCGCCGCGCCGCGATCACCGGCACCCCCGAGGAACGTCGCGCCGCCCTCCTCGCCCTCACCCACGGCGAACCGGCGCTCCCCGGGCTGACCGCGTTCATGTTCTCCGGCCAGGGCAGCCAGCACCCCGGAATGGGACGCGACCTCTACGAGGCCCACCCGGTCTTCGCCGCCGCGCTCGACGAGGTCGCCGGCCACCTCGAACAGCCGATCAAGACCCTCATGTTCGAGGACCCCGACCATCTCCTCGCCCGGACCGAGCACACCCAGCCCGCGCTGTTCGCCTACCAGACCGCGCTCTACCGGCTGCTCGAATCCTGGGGACTCGTCCCCGACTACCTCATCGGCCACTCCATCGGCGAGATCACCGCCGCCCACATCGCCGGAGTGCTCACCCTCCCCGACGCCGCGAAGCTCATCACGGTCCGAGCCCGGCTCATGCAGGCCGCACCGGCCGGCGGCACCATGACCGCCGTCCAGGCCACCCCCGAAGAGGTCGAACCGCATCTGAACGGCGAGACCACCATCGCCGCCGTCAACAGCCCCACCTCCCTGGTCATCTCCGGCGACACCGAGGCCGTCGCCCGCCACTTCGAGGAGCGGGGACGCCGCACTCACCGGCTCCAGGTGAGCCACGCCTTCCACTCTCCGCACATGGACCCGATCCTCGACCGGTTCCGGGAGGCGATCGCCCCTATCGCGCACCACGCGCCGCGGATTCCCCTCATCTCCAACCTCACCGGACGACCCCACGAGGCGATCACCCCCGACTACTGGGCCGACCACCTACGCGGAACCGTCCACTTCCAACAAGGCATCGAAACCCTCCACGCCAACGACGTCACCCGCTACCTCGAAATCAGCCCCACCCCGGCGCTCACCCCGCCCGCCCAGCAGACGCTCGGCGCGGAGAAGGCAGCGGTCATCGCGCTGCAGAGCCCGCGTCGGCCGTCCGGCCAGGCCCTGCTCGACGGCGTCGCCAAGGCGCACGTCGCGGGAGCGAACGTCGACTGGAGCACCGTCCTGCCCGGCCGCCTGGCCGACCTGCCGACCTACCCGTTCCAGCGGAAGCGCTACTGGATCGACGCCCCGGCCGCGACCGGGGACGTGTCGGCGGCCGGTCTCGCCCCCACCGGGCACCCGCTGCTCGGCGCGGTGATCGAGCGGGCCGAGGACGACGGGCTGCTGCTGACGGGGCTGGTCTCGCCGCGGAGCGCCCCCTGGCTGGCCGACCATGTCGTGCACGGCACCGCGCTGCTTCCCGGGACGGCCTTCGTCGACATGGCCCTGCACGCGGGCGAGCGCGCCGGGACGCCGCACGTGCGGGAGCTGACGCTGGAGGAGCCGCTCCCGGTCCCGCCGGGTGAGAGCGTCCAGGTGCAGGTCACCGTCGGCCCCCCGGACGAGGCGGGCGAGCGCCCGGTCGCCGTGCACGCGCGTCCCGGCGACGGGGTGAGCTGGACGCGGCACGCCACCGGAATGCTCGCCGAACCGCCACCGCAGACCGCCGACGGGCTCGATGGCGCCTGGCCACCCGCAGCGGCCGAACCTCTCGACGTGTCCGATATCTACGCGCGGCTGAGCGATCTGGGCATCGACTACGGCCCGTCCTTCCAGGGCCTGCGCGCGGCCTGGCGGCTCGGGGACGACCTCTTCGCCGAGGCCGGTCCGGTGGACGGCGCGTCCGGCCATGGTCTGCAACCCGCGCTGCTCGACGCGGTCCTGCACGCGGCGGCCGGGGAGGACACCGGCCTGCGCGTCCCGTATGCGTGGGGCGGGGTGACGCTGCACGCCGCCGGCGCCACCGCGCTGCGCGCCCGGATCTCGCCCGGCGGGGACGGAACGCTGGCGATCCACCTCGCCGACGGGCGCGGGGGCGCGGTCGCGACCGTCGAGTCCCTGGCCGTGCGCCCGTTCAGCGCCGAGCGGCGCGACTCGCTCTTCCGGCTGGAGTGGACGCCCGTCCCCCTCGGACGACCCGAGGGACCCGCGCCGGAAACCGTCGTCCTCGCCTCAGAGGGCCCGGACGCCGCCCTGACGACCACCAACCGCGCGCTGGCGCTGCTGCACGAGCGCCTCGCCGGTGACGCCCCCCTGGTCTTCGTGACGACCGGGGCCGTGGCCACGACGGACGAAGAGACCCCCGCCCTGGACACCGCCGCCGCCTGGGGCCTGATCGCCTCGGCCCAGGCGGAGAACCCGGGCCGCATCCGCCTCCTCGACCTCGATGGCACCGGCGCCTCGCGGGCGGCGGTCGCCGCCGCCCTCGCCCTGGACGAGCCGAGGATCGCGCTGCGCGACGGCCGCCCCCACGTCCCCCGCCTCGTCCGCGCGAACACGCCCACCGACGCCACCACCGTCGCGGACGGGGGGACGGCGTTGATCACGGGTGGGACCGGGGCGCTCGGTTCGCTCGTCGCGCGGCACCTGGTCGAGCGGCATGGGGTGAGGCATCTCGTGCTCGCGGGACGCCGGGGTTTGCGGGCCGAAGGCGCGGCGGCGCTGCGGGACGAGCTGGCCGGGCTCGGCGCCGAGGTGACGATCGCCGCGTGTGACGCCGCCGACCGGGCGGCCCTGGCGGGGTTGCTGGGCTCGATTCCAGCGGAGCATCCGCTGAGCGTGGTCGTCCACGCGGCCGGGGTGCTGGACGACGGCATCGTCGCGTCCCTCACCCCCGAGCGCGTCGCGACGGTCTTCCAGGCGAAGGCGACGGCCGCGTGGAACCTGCACGAGCTGACCCGCGATCTCCCCCTGCGCGCGTTCGTCCTGTACTCCTCGCTGGCGGGCGTGCTCGGCACCCCCGGGCAGGGCAACTACGCCGCCGCCAACGCCTTCCTGGACGCGCTGGCCCGGCATCGGCACGCCGAGGGCCGGCCCGCGACCTCGCTGGCCTGGGGCCTGTGGGCCGAGACCAGCGCGATGACCGGCGGGCTGGACGCGTCCGACCTGGCACGGGTGAGCCGTTCGGGGGTCGCGCCGCTGTCGTCGGCCGAGGGCCTGGCGCTGTTCGACGCGGCGCTGCGCGACGGGCGTCCGGCCGTCGTCCCGGTGCGGTGGGACCCGGCCGCGCTGCGTGCCCAGGCCGAGGCGGGCACGCTCCCGAGGCCGCTGACCGGGCTGGTGCGCGTCCCGGCGCGGCGCGCGGTCGCGAGCGCGTCGGCCGAGCGCCCGGCGCGTCTCGAGGGGCGGCAGGCGGCGCTCGACCTCGTCCGGGAGAGCGTGGCCGTCGTCCTGGGGCACCGGGACGCGGGCGCGATCGATCCTGAGGACTCGTTCACCGAGCTGGGCTTCGACTCCCTCACCGGGGTCGAGCTGCGCAACCGCCTGGCCTCGGCCACCGGGCGCAGGCTCCCCGCGAGCCTGGTGTTCGACCACCCGACCCCGGACGCCCTGGCCGCCCACCTCCTCGGCGACGACGCGGAGGAGGCCACCGCGGAGACCGCGCCGAGGCCCGCCGACGACCCGATCGCGATCGTCGGTATCGGCTGCCGCTTCCCCGGGGGCGTCACCACTCCCGAGCAGCTCTGGGATCTGGTGGCCTCGGGGACCGACGCCATCACCGACTTCCCCGCCGACCGGGGCTGGGAGCTGGACGAGCCGCTCGCGACGGCGCGGGGCGGATTCCTGGACGACGCGTCCGGCTTCGATCCCGCGTTCTTCAAGATCGGCGACCGGGAGGCCCTCGCCATGGACCCCCAGCAGCGGCTGCTGCTGGAAACGTCCTGGGAGGCGATCGAGCGGGCGCGCATCGACCCGGCGTCGCTGCGCGGGAGCCGCACCGGCGTGTTCGCCGGGGTCATGCACAACGACTACGGCGCGCGCTCGTACCTGCGCCACGACACCGGCGACGACGACCTGGGCGGTCATCTGCTGACCGGCAACACCTCCAGCGTCGCGTCCGGGCGGGTCGCCTTCGCGCTCGGCCTGGAGGGCCCGGCGATCACGATCGACACGGCCTGCTCGTCGTCGCTGGTCGCGCTGCACCTGGCGGCGCGGTCGCTGCGCGACGGCGAGTGCGAGCTGGCCCTCGCGGGCGGCGCCACGGTCATCGCGACCCCGACGCTGTTCGTGGAGTTCGGCCGCCAGGAGAGCCTGTCGCCCGACGGGCGCTGCCGGGCGTACTCCTCGTCGGCCGACGGGACCGGATGGGGCGAGGGCGCGGGCGTGTTCCTGCTGGAACGGCTCTCGGACGCCGAGCGCAACGGGCATCCCGTCCTCGCGGTGATCCGGGGGACGGCCGTCAACCAGGACGGCGCCAGCAACGGCCTCACCGCGCCCAACGGGCCCGCGCAGCAGCGCGTGATCCGCGCGGCGCTGGCCGACGCCGGGCTCGGCCCCGCCGACGTGGACGCGGTCGACGGTCACGGCACCGCGACCAGGCTGGGCGACCCGATCGAGGCGAACGCGCTGAT
This sequence comes from Spirillospora sp. CA-294931, assembly GCF_050946795.1. Taxonomy (GTDB): domain Bacteria; phylum Actinomycetota; class Actinomycetes; order Streptosporangiales; family Streptosporangiaceae; genus Spirillospora. Next base: position 3,276,117 of record NZ_CP192006.1, on the reverse strand, counting down.
GGCGGTCTATGGCCGTGATCGTGACCGGCCGCTGCTGCTGGGTTCGGTCAAGTCGAACATCGGCCACACCCAGGCCGCCGCGGGCGTCGCCGGGCTGACCAAGCTGATCATGGCGATGCGGCACGGCACGCTGCCGCCGACCCTGCACGCCGCCGAGCCCACCGACCAGGTCGACTGGAGCCCGGAGGCGGTCAGGCTGCTCACCGAGGCCACGCCCTGGCCGGAGCCGGGACGGCCGCGCCGGGGCGCCGTGTCCGCGTTCGGGCTGAGCGGCACCAACGCCCACGTCATCATCGAGCAGCCGCCCGCGTCCCGCCCGGACGAGGAGCACCCGGAGCGCCCCGGTCTCTACCCGCTGCTCATCTCGGCCAGGTCGGCGGGCGCGCTGAGCGCCCTGGCGCGCGACCTGCGCGACCATCTGGACGCCCGGCCCGAGCTCGAGCTGGGCGACCTGGCCCGGTCGCTGGCCACGACGCGCGCCACGTTCCCGCACCGCGCGGTCGTCGTCGGCGAGACGCGCGAGGACGCGCTCGTGGCACTGCGCGCCCTGGCATCGGGCGAGGCGTGCCCCGGCCTGGTCACCGGCACACCGGCCCGCGCGAGGCTCGCCTTCGTCTTCCCCGCGCGACTTCCCCGTATGGCCCTCCCCGACGCGGCGCCCTTCCTGGACAAGTACCGAGCCTGTGCGGACGCCTTCGAACTCCGGGGACCGGCCCGCGACTTCGCGGTCATGGTCTCCCTGGCCGAGCTCTGGAAGGCCCACGGCGTGCGCCCGCACGCGGTCGTCGGCGACGGCCCGGGAGAGCTCGCCGCCGCGCACGCGGCCGGGATCCTCACGCTGGACGACGCCGCGAAGGTCCTCGCCCTGCACCTGGAGGGCACCCATTCCCTGGACGGCCTGAACCCCGAACCGGCAAAAATCGCCTTCTATTCGTCCGCCGCCCGTGAACCGCTCGACACGATCACGCTGGACGCCGATTACTGGCGCGAGAATCCCCGGCGCACCGGCGATCTCAACGCGCTTCTCGTCCATCTCGGGGAAGGCGGTCCGATGCATTTCGTCGAGCCCGCCGCCGACCAGCGCCGGTTCGTCACCGAACTCGCCCGGATCCACACCGCGACGGCGACCCGCGTCGTCTGGACGCCCCTCACCGCCGGGAACACCACCGACCTGCCCACCTACCCCTTCCAGCACACCCCCTACTGGCTCGGGGTGACCGACCGTCCCTGACCTGCCCGCCGACCCGACAGGACCGAGGAGCCCCGACCAAGGAATTCCTCTTTCCTGGAATTTACGCACGCGTTTCAGGCATGCATATAATTACACAAAAAGAGCCATTGACGAAAACGCATGGCGCACCAATACTGGAGTCGGCACACAATCCCTCAGGAAAGGCCGGTGCCCACATGACCGAATGGACCAAGCCGGAGTACACGATCGTCGACACGTCGCTGGAACTCAGCGCCTACCTGTTCGCCACCCGCTGACGAGAGGACGCCGCCGTGGAACTGCGGATTCTGGGAACCGCCGCGGGCGGCGGCGTCCCGCAGTGGAACTGCGCGTGCGCCGGCTGCGCCGGCGCACGCCGGTTCCCCGAACGGCGCCGCCGCCACGCCTCGCTGGCGGTGCGCGCGGCGCCGGGACGCTGGTACATCGTGAACGCCACGCCCGACATCGGGGAGCAGATCGAGGCCGAGCCCGACCTGTGGCCGGGCCCCGAGCGGCGCGCCACCCCGCTCGCCGGGGTGATCCTCACCGACGCCGAACTCGACCACACGCTGGGCATCGCGCGGCTGCGCGAGGCCGACGCGGTGGACGTGTGCGCCACGCCCGCCGTCCGGTCGGCGCTGCGCGACCGGCTCGCGCTCGGCCACACGCTCCGGCCCTACACCGACCTCACCTGGACCGACCTGCCCGAGGGCGGCGCGGTCCGGCTGGGGACGATCGAGGCCGAGGGCATCCGGGTGTCGTCCAAGCGGCCCCGGTACGCCGCCGACGACCCGCCCGACGGCGGCTGGGTGGTCGCGCTGCGCCTGACCGACCTGGAGACCGGCGGCACGGCCGTCTACGCCCCCGCGCTGGGCACCTGGCCCGAGAACCTCCGCGACGCCGTGGCGGACGCGGCCTGCGTGATCATCGACGGCACCTTCTGGGACGACCAGGAGCCGCGCACCACCGGGATCTCCGCCAGGACCGCCACCGAGATGGGCCACCTGCCGATCCACGGGCCCGAGGGCACGGCCGAGTCGCTGGCCAAGGTGCCGGGCCGCGTCCTGTACACCCACCTGAACAACACCAACCCCCTGGTCGACCCCGGCGCGCCGCAGCACCGCGCGCTGGCCGAACTGGGGCTCGAAGTCGCCCAAGAGGGCTCAGTCATCACCCTCTGACCACCGGCACCGACCCGCCCCGCAGCCTGGAAAGGAAGGCAGATGACCGCCACCCCGCTCGCGGCCGAGACCGGCCGCGCGAGCACGCCCTGGTCGCGCGAGGAGTTCGTCGACCGGCTCCGCGCCGTCGCGGCCGAGCGCTACCACCACCGCCACTCCTTCAACCTGCGCATGCACGAGGGCACCCTGACCCGGGAGGAGCTGCGGCGCTGGATCCTCAACCGGTTCCACTACCAGCGGCACATCCCGGTCAAGGACGCGCTCATCCTGTCCCGCCTCGACACCCCCGAGCTGCGCCGGAGCTGGATGCGGCGGATCCGCGACCACGACGGCGACCGGCCCGGCGAAGGCGGGATCGAACGGTGGCTGCGGCTGGGCGAGGCGGCGGGCCTGGACCGCTCGCTGCTGCTGTCGGGCGAGGGCGTCCTGCCCGGCGTGCGCCTGGCGGTGGAGGGCTACGTCAACTTCGTGTGGCTGCGCCCGCTCCAGGAGGCCGTGGCCTCCTCGCTGACCGAGATGTTCGCGCCCGACCTGATGCGCACCCGCATCGACGCCTTCGAGAAGCACTACCGCTGGATCGAGCCCGAGGGCCTGGAGTACTTCCGCGCCCGAGTGCCGCAGGGCACACGCGACGGCGCCGAGGCCCTCGACCTGGTCGTCGGCTGGGCCGAGACCCGGCGCGACCAGGAGGACGCCGTCGCCGCGCTGGCCTTCAAGTGCGACCTGCTCGGCGCGCTGCTGGACGCCGTCGAGCACGCCTCGGCGCGGGACGACGCGCGATGACCGCGCCCTGGCGACCCGCGCTGGCCCCCTCGGTCCGGCTGCGGCACGACGCGGTGCGCGACGCCGACCTGCTGGTCATGCCCGAGCGGGTGGTGGTCCTGTCGCCGACCGCCGCCACGATCCTCGGCGCGTGCGACGGCGAGCGGACCGTCACCGACATCATCGACCGGCTCGGCCGCGACTTCCCGGACGCGCCGCTGGCACGTGACGTCCCCGAATTCCTCGGGCAGGTCCGCCGGGAGGGCTGGGTCCGATGACCGAGGCCGGGCTCCCCTGGGCGCTGCTCGCCGAGCTGACCCACGACTGTCCCCTGCACTGCCCCTACTGCTCCAACCCGCTGGAGCTGATCGGCCGGACCGACGAGCTCACGGCCGAGGAGTGGGGGCGCGTGATGCGCGAGGCAGCCGGGCTGGGCGTGCTGTCCACCCATCTGTCGGGCGGCGAGCCGCTGCGGCGCCGCGACCTGGCGGAGATCGTCGCGGCCACCCGCGACGCGGGCATCTACTCCCAGCTGGTCACCAGCGGGCTCGGCCTGGGCCCCGAACGGCTCGCCGAGCTCGTCGCGGCCGGGCTGGACTGCGTCCAGCTGTCGGTGCAGCACGCCTCCCCGGCGGAATCCGACCTGATCGCGGGCACCCGGGCGTTCGAGGCCAAGGGCCGCGCCGCCGGGCTCGTCCGCGAGTCGGGCCTCGCGCTGGGCCTCAACGTGGTCCTGCACCGGCGCAACCTGGACGCCGTCGACGCCATCATCGAGCTGGGGGTGTCCTGGGGCGTCCAGCGCATCGAGCTGGCCAACGCCCAGTACCAGGGCTGGGCCCTGCGCAACCTGCGCGCCCTGCTCCCCGACCGCGAGCAGCTGGCCCGCGCGGAGGAGTCCGTCGCGCGGTGGCGCGAGCGGCTCGACGGCCGGATCGAGATCATCTGGGTGCTCCCGGACTACTTCACCGGCGTCCCCAAGCCCTGCATGGGCGGCTGGGGCGCGGTGTCGCTGACCGTCGCGCCCGACGGGACGGTGCTGCCCTGCCCCGGGGCCTACGTGATGGAGCACCTGACGTTCCCGAACGTCAGGGACGCCTCGCTCGCGGACATCTGGCACGGCTCCCCGGCGTTCGACGCCTACCGGGGCACCGGATGGATGAACGACACCTGCGCGAGCTGCTCGCGCCGCGATCTGGACTTCGGCGGCTGCCGCTGCCAGGCCTACGCGCTCACCGGCGACGCGGCCCGCACCGACCCGGCCTGCTCGCTCTCCCCCGACCACCACCTGGTCAAGAACGCCGGCGCCGGAAGCGACTCGTTCGTCTACCGCGCTTCCGTCCGCGGGGCGCGGGGCGCCGGGAAGACCGGCGGTGCCGGGAAGCCCGGCGGCGCCCGGCGCTGATCAGTCCCGGGTCGCGGCGACCCAGATCACGGTCAGCGCCAGGGCGCCGAGACCGATCTCGGCGAACGCCAGCAGCTGGACGACCACCGCCTTGTCGCCGACGGCGTCCAGCGCGCGCAACAGCCCGAACGCCAGGATGACCGTGGCGGCGATGCGCCCGGCGGGCCCGCGTTGCGTGACCAGGAAGGCGGCCAGCGCCAGCATCAGCGCGACGCCCAGCGCAAACGGCGCGGGCCGCCCGTCCTCGGTCGCCCAGGAGACCAGCCATTCGGTCGCGGTGAGCGCGGCCGCCGCGAGCACCGCCAGCGCGCCCCAGTGGACCGGGACGGCGGGCACCCCGGAACGCGCCGGGCCTCGATCATGCGTCATGATCCCACCTCGCTTGAATGACATGGCCACCTACATGTAGCCACACAATACTACGCACGACCGATCCGCCAGCCCTCCTCCAGCAGACCCGCGCAGGATGCTCGGTGACCAGCCCCGGCGCCGCCGGGGACGAGCTCTCGCCCGCTGGGAGGCGATCGATGACCGGAATGCTGGGCACCACGGTGCTGATCGGCAGCGGCCTGATCGCGGGGGTGCTGTTCGCGGTGGCGCTCAGCACCGTGCCCGCGCTGATGGCCATGCCACCGGACCGCTACATCTACACGCACAAGCTGCTGGGCCGGAACTGGGATCCCACGATGCCGATCATCGTGCTGAGCTCGGTGCTGCTCGACGTCGTCCTGGTGTTCGCCGTCTCGGAACCGGCCCGCTGGCTGTTCCTGGGCGCGGCCGTCCTGCTGCTCGGCGTCTCGGTGGTGTCCCACCTGTGCAACGTCCCGATCAACAAGCAGATGCGCGAGGTGCGCGAGGACTCCATGCCCGCCGACTGGCGGGACCCCCGTCCCCTGTGGCGCTCCTGGCACCTGCTGCGCACGGCCCTGGCCATCTCGGCGCTCGGGGTCAACAGCGTCGCGGTCAGCCTGCTGTGAGAACCCTCTAGGAGCCACCGATGACCGAAACGCGAACCGGGATCGACTTCAACCCGTTCGACCCGGCCTACCGCGCCGACCCCTACCCCTACTACCAGCGGCTGCGCGAGCAGGCGCCGATCTACCGCACGCCGCTGGGCCACTGGCTGCTGAGCCGCTGGGAGGACTGCACCGCCGTGCTGCGCGACGCGCGGTTCGGCCACGGGTCGGCCAGCCTGCTGCGCGAGAACACCTTCCGCAAGCCCGTCGAGGGACGCGCCCGGCCCTTCATCCTGCTCGACCCGCCCGAGCACACCCGGCTGCGCTCGCTGGTCAACAAGGCGTTCACCCCGCGCACCGTGAGCCGTCTGGCGGGCCGGATCCAGGAGCTCACCGACGAGATGCTCGACCGCGTGATCGACGCGGGCGAGGTCGACTTCATGGACGCCGTCGCCTACCCGCTGCCGGTCACCGTGATCAGCGAGCTGCTGGGGGTGCCCGCGGCCGACCGCGACGCCATCCGGGACCTGTCGCACGTGGTCGCCCGCAGCGTCGACCCCGACTTCCAGCACACCCCCGAGGAGCTGGCCCGGCGCGACGACGCCTTCACCCGGTTCGACGACTACTTCCGCGGCCTGGCCGCCGAGCGCCGCGTCAGACCGGCCGACGACCTGCTCACCAGCCTGGTCACCGTCCACCAGGACGGCGAGCGGCTGACCGAGCCCGAGCTGCTCACGACCTGCATCCTCCTGTACGTCGCGGGCCACGAGACCACCATGGACCTGCTGGGCAACGGCCTGCTGGCGCTGATCCGGCACCCCGAGGAACGCGAGCGGCTGCGCGCCGACCCGTCCCTGGCCGACTCGGCCGTGGAGGAGCTGCTGCGCTTCGACCCGCCCACACAGATGTCGCGCCGCACCGCGCTGGAGGACGCCGAGGTCGGCGGCCAGGCCATCGCCGCGGGCGAGCAGGTGGTCATCATGCGGGGGGCGGCCAACCGCGACCCGGCGGCCTTCGCCGACCCCGAGCGGCTCGACCTGGGCCGCAAGGAGAACCGCCACCTCGCCTTCGACGGCGGCATCCACTTCTGCCTGGGCGCCCCGCTGGCCCGGATGGAGGGCGCCATCGCCTTCGCCACCCTGGCGCGGCGCGCGGCGCGCCTGGAGCTGGCCACCGACGAGCTGACCTACCGCGACAACCTCATCATCCGCGGCCTGGCCGCGCTGCCCGTCCGGCTGAGCAGCTGACCGAGACCCGTCCACATCTGGAGTGACCCATGCCCTTCGCCGCGATCACCTATGACATCAAGCCCGGCTGCGAGGACCAGATCGCCGACGTCTTCTCCGACTTCAAGCGCGTGCGCAACCCCGCGGTGCGCGACGCCTCGGGGGCCGAGGTCGGCCGCGTCCTCGGCACGGCGCTGTTCATCCAGGACGACACCATGGTCCGCTTCATCGAGTACCAGGGCGAGCTGGAGGACGTGGCCCGCTTCATGGCCGCGCAGCCCGGCGTCCGCGAGATCGAGCGCAAGCTCAAGCCCTACCTGGCCAGCCCCCGCGACACCGACACGGTCGAGGGCTTCGTGGCCACCTTCCAGAAGAGCACGATGCGGTGCATCTCCCAGCTCTTCAAGGACCGGACCTAGCCCGGCCCGGTCCGGAGAACAAAAGTCCCGCCGCTGAAGCCCTCCGGGGCTTTGGCGGCGGGAGTTCGCACCTGCGAGCCCGTCCGGTCCGGCCGATCGGGCACCGGGGTCGCGGGTAACCCCGATGCCTGGTCTCCGCCGGGCGGCGTCCCGGCCTACATCACGCCTCCCTCGCGGTGCGCGCTCCCTCGGCCGTGACCGGCGTGAGCGCCGGTGCCTGCCCCACCGGCAGGACATGGCCACGAGCGACCGGAATCCCCCGGGGAGCGTCGTGCGGCCCCTGGGTCACCGGACGGGGCGCGCCGTCACCGGCGATCAGCTGCTCCAGCCGCTCCCGGGCGTAGATCCGCCCGAGCTCGGGGAACGCGTAGTGCAGCAGCCCCGACGGGTCGCGCCGCTCCACCTTGACCAGATGGTTCTCCACCAGCCTGCCGAGCACCGCCTCCGCCGAGGCCAGGTCACAGCCCAGCAGATCGGCCGCCCTGGACGCCGTGAAGGCCTCCGCGGGCAGCAGGGCCAGCAGCTGGAAGATGGACTTCTCGCGCTCGCCGACGCGCCGGAAGCTGGCGTCGTAGACGGCGCGCAGGTCCAGATCGCCGATGCGCAGCGCGTTGAGCCGGTTGCCCGGGTCGGCGAGCTCGTCGGCGAACTTCTCCAGCGGCCAGGACGGGCTGGCCGCCAGGCGCATCCCGGCGGCGCGCAGGGCGAGCGGGACCATCCCGCACATCTCCACGATCCGCTCGGCCGAGGATCGTTCCATCTCAACCCGCCACGGCCCGACCATCCTGGCCAGCAGCGTCGTCCCGTCCTCGGGGTCGAGGACGTCGAGCGTGACGGTCGCCGACGAGGGCAGCCCGTGCGAGCGGCTGGTGATGATGACCGCGGCCTCGGCCGAGCCCGGGATGAGCCGGGTGACCTGCATGGACGACACGGCGTCGTCCAGCACCACCAGGAGCCGGCGACCGGCGGCCCACGTGCGGAACTGCTTGGCCCGCTCGTCGATGGAGTCCGCGATGTCGTCGGGCGCGAAGCCGGCCGCCCGCAGGAACTGCTGGAGCACGTCGGCCGAGCGCCCCGGCTCGTCGGACAGGCCGCCGAGCTCGGCGAAGAGCTGCCCGTCGGGGAAGCTCTGCCTGACCCGGTGCGCCAGGTGCACCGCCAGCGCGGTCTTGCCGACCCCGGCCATGCCCACGATCGCGGCGGCCCGGACGGACTTGCGCTCGTCACCGGACAGGAGATAGTCCGACAGCCAGTCGATGACCTCCTCGCGGCCGGTGAAGTCCTCGATGTCGGGAGGCAGCTGCGCGGGCGCCAGACGGCCCGGTGCCGACCGCTCCGGGGCCGGAGCCGGGGCGGGGACGGGGGGGACGTCGCCGCTCGCGGCGGGCCGTGCGGGCGCCTGACCGGCCCCCAGGGCCACCACGGGACGGGTCTCGGCGGAAGGAGCGGGGAGCTTGGCGTTCCCGTTCGGGAGCGGGAGCACCGCCGCCCGCCGCGCGCGCTCCTCGGAGAGCACGACGGCGTTGGACGGCAGCGGTTCGTGAGCCCAGTCCGACGACAGCAGCGACTGGTGCAGCCGCACCAGCGAGGCCGAGGGCTCCAGCCCCAGGTCCTCCACGAGCATGCTCCGCAGGCGCTGGTAGACGTCCAGTGCCTCCGAGCGGCGGCCCGCGCCCTGCAGCGCCAGCATCAGCTTGGCGTGGAAGACCTCGTGCAGCGGGTGGGTGGAGGTCAGCATCCGCAGTTCGCTGATGAGCTCCTGGTGACGTCCGAGCTTGAGGTCGGCGTCGATGCGCATCTCCAGCGCGCGCAGCCGGCACTCCTCCAGCCGGGTGACCTCCGCCAGGAGCACCGGGCCGGTGTCCACGTCGGCGAGGGCCGTGCCGCGCCAGAGCGACAGCGCCTGCCCCAGCACCGAAGCGGCGCGCTCCAGCTCCTGGTTCTCGTAGGCCGCCTTTCCCTCGCTCAGCAGCCGCTCGAAGCGGCAGTAGTCGAGGTCTTCGGGCGACACGGTCAGGACGTATCCGTAGGCCTTGGTCCGCAGCGTCTCGGCCGGAGCGCCCGCGGCGAGGACCTTCCTGAGCTTGTAGATGTAGGTCTGAAGAGTGGCCAGCGCGCTGGGGGGCGGGGCTTCTCCCCACAACTCGTCAATGAGCGTCCTGCTCTGGACGATGTGGCCGTGGTGCAGGAGCAGAAGCGCCAGGACTTCGCGGACCTTGGGTGCGGAAGGGGTGACGTCGCCTGCGTCGCCCTGTACCTCGAGCGGACCCAGGACGGTGAATCTCATTCCTTTCCTCCGTCCCGGTTTCCGCAGGTACCGGCGTGGCAATTCAAGTTATTCGCCCGCCACCTGTTCCACTTTGGTATTACCTTACGTGGTCGGGTATTCACTGAACGCATACCGCCCCCTCTGTAAGCGATTGCCCCAATATGAACTACCAGAGACACATTAGACATTAGTGTGAGAGCCAGGTCTAGACCGCCTTCGGCCATTGGCAGGAGTACACGAATCGTGGCCTCCCGTATAGACAGACTACATACTGTCGCCCCTGAACACAGCCCTGCGTTCCCCTGACTGGTTCGTGACGTCACCATGACCGCACGTCACCGCGAGGGTGACGGTGCGTTTCCTTCCACTGTTGGACCGATGATCGACTAACTCTGACCACATCCTCACAAACCAAAGAATGGGGAATTGACAGCCCGTTAGTCCCTTTTAATGTTACAGGAATGTTACTTTGCCAAAGCATTGCCAAGCGGTACAGGGATGTGCCGCCCAGGTTATGGACACGCAGTCAGGCAACGCTACGTGACCGGCGAATGCCCAGGTCAGCGCGGATGGCACGGCAAAGGGCGCCCCTGGTAAGGCGAATGAGATTCGCCTTACCAGGGGCGCCCTAGCCCGCGACGGGGCCGGAGAGCCTTTTCCAAGCCGCGTCAGGGACCGAACAGTTCGAGTTTCAATCAGCGCAGAAAGCGGGCCACATAATCACGGAGCGCGATCGTCGCGGTCGCCGGGCCGCGGAACCCGACGAACCCGTCCGGCCGGACGAGGTGCACGGCCGGGCCCGGCGCCGTGACGCGCAACCGCAGCGCCCGGTGCTCGTTCGCCAGCGCGCGCAGCTCGGCGTGCGGCACCGGCCCTCCCGCACAGGTCTCGGGGACGAGCAGCGTCCACTCGGTGCAGCGCGGCCGGTCCCCGCCTGACGGGTCGTACAGCCCCGGCATCGGGTCGCCCGCGCGCGGTCCCTCGGGGCGCCCGTGGTCGTCGGAGAGCGGGCTCTCCCGGTAGGTGACGGTCGGCTGGGTGCACATGTCGACCTTGCCCTGCTTGAACCGGGGCGCGTGCGTCGCCTCGGAGTCCTCCCGCGTCCCCAGGGCGAGCACCTTCTCGGTCACCTCCAGCAGCCCGCGCGCGATCCTGCGCCGCTCGACGGTGTAGGAATCCAGCAGGCGCTCGTCGCCCGTCCCGCGCACGACCATGCCGAGCTTCCACGCGAGGTTGACGGCGTCCTGCATCCCGTTGTTCATGCCGTGCACCGTGAGCGGGAGCGCCGTGGCCGAGCCGCCGACCAGCAGGACGCGGCCCATCCGGAACGTCTCGGCGATCCGGCTGACCGGCAGCACCTGCCACGGGCAGCCGGGCGTCTCGGGGACCAGGTCGCGGCCGCTGACCTCGGCGACGGCCGCGACCACCTCGGCCGCGCTCGGGGGCGGGCCCCCGTCGTGCGGCGCCACCATGAACAGCCGGTGGCTCCCGTCCGGCATCGGCACGAAGCCGGCGCTGCGCGCGGCGACGAGATGGATGTGCTCCTCGTCGGGGCCGATGCCCTCGCGGTCGCGGAGCCGCGCGTCGGCGTGCAGGACGCGCACGCCGGGGAACTCGCGCACGACCCGGCGGACGCCCAGCAGCTCCTCGGTGCCGCCGTCGGCGCCGAGCGCGGCCACCAGCCAGCCCGCCCGCACGTGCTCGACCGCGCCGGAATCCCCCGCCGGGACGAGGTCGACGGTGACGCCGTCGGCGTCCGCGCGCACCCGAGTCGCCTCGATCCCGTACTCGGGCTTGACGCCGAGCCCGGCGAGCCGGTCGCGCAGCATCCCGTCGACGACGTCCTGGCTCTGGATCAGCGGGACCGGCGAGACCGCGCCGTACTCGGTGAGGTCCGAGCTGAAGGAGCTCTCGCCCAGATGGAAGACCTTGTGGCGCATCGGCTGCGAGCCCTCGACCAGGGCTCCGACGTCCAGGCCCATGAACGCCATCGCGTCCAGGGTCGCGGGCCAAAGGTTGGTGCAGCGCGTACCGGTGGCCGGGCCGGGGCGCCGGTCGACGATCCGGCAGCGCACCCCGTACTCGGCCAGCACGGCCGCCGCGGTCATCCCGACCGGGCCCGCGCCGATGATGAGAACGTCCGTCTCGGCTGTCCCTCGCACGTGTCCACTCCCGACGCGTCATCGGCCGGCTCCGCCGCCGCCCGCCAGTGCAGACGCAAGGTCACCACGGGGGCCTCGCCGCGCCTTCGAAGGACGCTGGAACCGGCCCCACCGCGCCGCGCACGGCCCTCGACCGGGGTGCCAGCGGTTCCGGCGATGCTTCGGGGAGCCGCCCTGGCCGATTCGCACAGACCCACCCCGCACAGACCCTGTCCACGGCATATCCCCTGCATCGAGGAAGACCATGGTGGAGGAACACACCCCTGTCCTGATCGTCGGCGGTGGACTGGTGGGCCTGTCCACAGCCACCTTTCTGGCGTGGCACGGAGTACGGCCCGTCGTGGTCGAGCGCCGTCCCGGCACCCTGCTCCACCCGCGCGCGAGGGCGATCAACCCGCGCTCGGTCGAGCTGCTGCGCGGGGTCGGGCTCGAGGCGACGATCCTGGCGAACACGTCCCGCGTCTACGACGAGCACTCGCAGATCATCCGGGCCCCCTCGCTGGCGGCCCCGGAGACCGGCCGGACCCCGATGACGCCGCCGAGGTCGGCCGACGGCGCGACCGACGTCTCGCCGTGCCCCTGGGCGCCGATCGACCAGGACCGGCTGGAGGTGCTGCTGCGCGCCCACGCCGAGGGCCTCGGCGCCGACATCCGGTTCTCGACCACGCTGACCTCGTTCGAACCGGCGGGCGAGGGCGGCGTTCTAGCGAAGATCGAGGACGGTCACGGCGCCCGCGCGATCCGCGCGGACTACGTCGTGGCCGCCGACGGCCACCGCAGCATGGTGCGGCGGCACCTCCAGGTCGGCGCGCACGGCCCGGGAGTGCTCGGCACCTCGGTGAACTTCGTGTTCACCGCCGACCTCACCGGCCCGATGCGCGGCCGCAACCTCGGCGTCGGCCACTTCGACGAGCCCCGTCCCGGCACGGTGCTGCTGCCCCATGACGGGGCGGGCCGCTGGGTGCTGGGCATCCCGTTCGACCCGGATTCGGGCGAGACCCTGGGCGACTTCACACCCGAGCGCTGCGCCCGGATGGCCCGGGCGGCGATCGGCGTGCCGGACGCCGAGGTCGAGATCGTCCCGCAGCTCGGCGACGGCACCACCGTGCTGACCTACGAGGTCGAGGCCAAGGTCACCGACCGGTTCCGCGAGGGGCCGGTCTTCTTCGCCGGGGACGCCGCCCACGTGTTCCCCCCGACCGGCGCGTTCGGGGCCAGCACCGGCATCGCCGACGCCCACAACCTGGCGGGCAAGCTCGCCGCCGTGATCCAGGGCCAGGCGAGCCCGGCGCTGCTGGACTCCTATGACGCCGAGCGCCGTCCGGTCGCCCGCTTCACCATGGAGCAGGCGCTGTTCCAGACGCGCGACCGCACCGGGCGCGACGTCCCGCTCAGCCCGGACGCCACGCCCGCCGAGTACGACTCGGTCGTCTTCGGCTACACCTACCGCTCGTCGGCCGTGCTCTGCGAGGACGGCGGAACGCCGGACGGCTCGCGGAGCCTGAGCCCGCTCCTGCCGAGCGAGCTGTCCGGCCAGCCGGGAAGCCGGGCGCCGCATGTCCGGATCGAGCGGGACGGGCGGACGCTGTCCGTCCTGGACCTGTTCGGCCGGGGCCCGGTCCTGCTGGCCGGACCCGAGGGCGGCGCCTGGGTGACGGCACTGGACCGCGCGGCGGCGGGCCTGGCGGGGACGATCACCGCCCATGCCGTGGGCGGCGACTCCGCGAACGCGCTCGGCGAACCGGACGGCCGGTTCGCCGAGGCTTACGGGATCGGCCCGGCCGGGGCGGTCCTGGTCCGCTCGGACGGTTTCGTCGCCTGGCGCTCCCCGGAACCCGCGACCCGACCGGAAAAGGTCCTGACCGCGGTCCTCCGAGAGACGCTCTCACTCGGCGGCTAGGGCAGCCCGCAAGGACCGCAACCCCGCGCGCGATTGCGTTAACTAACCGGGGGAAGCGAAGCCGAAGGCGAGCTTCCCCCGATTAGATCGCGAAGCGATGCAGCAATCGCCAAATCACGGTCACCGAAGCGAGCCGCCAGGCGAGCGCAGGTGGGCCGAGATTTCAGTAAACACGGCCGCCGGCCACCGCGTAGACCTCGTAGTGCCCGCCGGGACGGTCGCGGTCCTGGTAGGCGCGCATTGGGGAGCGGTGGCCGCGCTCGCGGTGCAGCCGCTCCCAGGCGGAATAGGCCCGCCGTGTCTCCCATTCCATGACCAGGGTGAGGCTGCGCGGGTCGGTCACCGACCGCAGCAGCAGGTCGCCCAGCAGGCCGGGCGTGCCGTCCAGCAGCTCGCGGGCCCGGGCGTACGCGGCGTCGACGGCGCCGCGCTCGCCCTCCGGCTCCCGCAGATAGACGATCACACGGATCGGGGTCGTGGCGGTGACGGCGGTCCTGGAAATCGACACCTCCGGCACGGTCAGGCCCCTTCCGCCAGGAGCGCGACGCGGCCGAGCACCCCGGCCAGCGCGGTCCGGAGCTCGCCGCCGGGGTCGGCCGGGAGTGAGCGCGACCGCCAGGCGACGAACCCGTCGGGACGCACCAGCACCGCCCCGTCCCGCTCCACCCCGAATGCCTCGGCCCAGCGGCCCTCCAGGTCGTGGACGCGGCCGGGCCCCTCGGCGGAGCCGTCGCCGACCACGGCGGTCTCGATGCCGACGCCCAGCTCGCCCGATGCGGCTTCGCCCGCCTCCGTCCAGGCCGGACCCGCATCGGGCCCCGCGAACAGGACGAAGCGGCGGCGCACCAGGTCGATCGTCGAGCCGCCGGCCATCGCGACGTGCGGGGCCCGGGTTCCGGGCAGGCCCGCGGCGCCGGGCGCCCACACCGCGCCGTCGTCCGGCCCGGACTCGGCGATCACGGCCGACGACCGGTAGCGGTAGCCGAGCACCACGACGGGGTCGGCGACGATCTCCGGATCGACCCCGTCCTGCCCGTCGCGCTTGGCACCGGGACGGTCCTTGGAGCGCAGCACCGCCTGGCGCACGGTCTGCTCGGCCACCGGGCGCCGCTCGGCCTCGTAGGTGTCCAGCAGCGCGTCACCTGCCTGGCCGCGCAGCACCGCGGCCAGTTTCCACGCCAGGTTGTGGGCGTCCTGGATACCGGTGTTGGAGCCGAAGGCGCCGCTGGGCGGCATCACGTGCGCGGCGTCCCCGACCAGGAAGACGCGGCCGTCGCGCAGCCGGTCGGCCACGCGCCCGGCCGACTCCCACGGCAGCGCGTTCTTGATCCGCACCTCCAGGTCCGGGACCCCGGCGGCCGCGCGCACCAGCTCCGCGCAGCGCTCCTCGGTGAACCCGAGCAGCTCCTCGGGCTCACACATCACGTGCAGCATCCACCGGTCGGTGTTGTTCACCGGCAGCAGCGCGCAGCGCACGCCCGCCCCGGCGATGTAGGCCATGATGAAGCGGCGGTCGCCCAGCGTCGCGGCCAGGTCCGCCTCGAACTGGATGTTCAGGAAATGGCCGACGCGACCCGGTCCCGAGGTGCCGATGCCGAGCCGCTCCCGGATCGGGCTGCCCGCGCCGTCCGCCGCCACCAGGTAGCCCGCGCGCACGCGCCGCTCGACCCCGTCGGCGCCGCGCACCACCGCGGTCACCCCGTCGCCGTCCGGCTCGACCGCCAGGCACTCGGCCCCGAAGTGGACGTCGGCGCCCAGCTCGCGGGCGCGGTCGCGCAGGATCGGCTCCAGCTCGTCCTGGTGGCACATGCACCAGTCGGTGGGGCTCAGCTCGGTCCAGTTCGGCGAGCCGAACATGAAGTAGGGCTGGCTCATCTCGCCGAGCTGCCGTCCGGCCAGGGTCTCGGCCACCACGATGCCGTCGTTGCCCGCCAGCTCGCGGGCCGAGTCCGCGGCGCGGATCCGCGACTCCAGGCCGAGCACGCGCAGCAGTTCCATCGACCGGGGGGTGATCCCCCGGGCGCGCGGGTGCGGCGACAGCCCCGCGTGCTTCTCGACCACCACCGATTCGATCCCGTGCCAGCCCAGGAACGCGGCCGTCGACAGGCCGACCGGACCGGCACCCACCACCAGGACCGGTGTTCTCTCTGGAAGCATGCGAGTCCCTCCCGCCGAGGGCGCCGCGGCCCGGCGCCGTTTCCCCGCATGCTCGCCGCAGGCCGTCCACCGGCGCTCGACGCGCGCTGGACCGGGATCGGCCCCCCGCGCGGCCCCGCCACCTGCGCCACCAGCGGCGTTCGACCGGCACGTGACGCGCTCGGCGCAGGATGCGCGCATGGGCCGCCGGGCCGTCTGGCGGTGCCCCGCCCGGACGGCTGCGGAGGAAGACCATGACGATCGAGCGTCCCGATATCGAGGCTCCGGAGCAGGTGTTCCCGCCTGCCACGCCCGAGCCCCTAGAACCCGCCCCCGAATACGAGCGGCTGCGCCGCGAGTGCCCGGTCGCCCGGGTGCGGTTGCCGAGCGGCGACCACGCCTGGCTGGTGACCGGCTACCGCGACAACCGCGCCCTCTTCGCCGACAACACCTTCAGCCGCGCCGCCGCGACCGCGCCCGGCGCGCCCCGCCTGCGCGCCGCCGCCCTGGAGACCCGCTCGATCACCGTCCTGGACCCGCCGGAGCACACCCGGGTCAGGCGCCTGGTGCTCCACGCGTTCACCAGCGCGCGCGTCGAGCGGATGCGGCCGGGCATCACCCGGCTCGCCGAGGACCTGCTGGACGCGATGGTGAAGGGCGGGCGGCCCGCCGACCTGGTGGAGGCGTTCGCGCGCCCGCTCCCGATCGCCGTCATCAGCGAGTTGCTCGGCATCCCCGAGGGCGACCGGTGGCGGTTCCGCGCGTGGGCCGAGGACTACCTCGGGCAGTCCAGGGAGCGCATCGAGCGCGGCGGGGCCAGGCTGAAGGCGTACTTCGCCGACCTCGTCGAGTGGCGGCGCGCGGCGCCCGGCGACGACCTGTTCAGCTCGCTGGTCACCATGCCGCCGCAGGACAGGCTCGACGACGAGGACCTGATCGTCCTCGGGGTGACGCTGCTGGTGGCCGGGTTCGAGACGGTGGCCAACGAGATCGCGTGCGCGACCGTGGTGCTGCTGCGCCACCCCGAGCAGCTCCGGCGGCTCCAGGACGACCCCGGCCTGCTGCCCTCGGCGGTGGAGGAGCTGCTGCGGTTCACCCCGATCTCGGTGAGCGGCGGGACGATCCGCGTCGCGCTCGGCGACACCGAGCTGGCGGGCACCCCGATCCGGGCGGGCGAGGGCGTGCTGCCCGCGATCGTCTCCGCCGACCGCGACCCCGAGATCTTCACCGATCCGGACGTCCTGGACCTGGGCCGCAGCCCGAACCCGCACATCGCCTTCGGCCACGGCATCCACCGCTGCCTGGGCGCCCAGCTCGCCCGCGCGGAGTTGCAGATCGCCTTCGCGACGCTGCTGGCCCGGCTGCCCGGCCTCCGACTGGCGATCCCCTTCGAGGATCTGGACTGGCGCAAGGAGGGCATGATCCGGGGACCGCGCTCGCTGCCCGTCACCTGGTGAGATCGGGGGCCGCGGCGCGGGCCGCGGCCCCCGATCGATCGGTCACAGCGGATACGGCTCGGGGGCGAGCGGGAGGGACTTCCACTGCTCGGGGTCATGGCCGTGGATGATCCGGGCGCCCTCGCGCCGGGCCAGCTCGGCCAGCTTGCGCGTCGACTCCCTCACCCTGGCCTCGTCCACGTCGAACGGGTAGATGGCGCGCTCGTCGGCCACCAGGTCGGCGGCGGTCGGCACGGCGTCCACCGCGAGCAGCAGCGGCGCCGCGCCGTCCGGCCGCAGCAGCACCGACTGGTGGCCGGGGATGTGCCCGCCCGACTCGACGAGCTCGATCCCGGGCCGGAACTCGTGGTCGCCGTCGATCAGGCCGAATCGCTCCTCCGGGAAGTCCCAGAGCTTCTTGAAGCGCTCCAGCCGGGGGACGTCGCCCGACCGCGCGCACTCGTAGTGCTCGCGCTGCACCCAGAACGTCGCCTGGGGGAACGCGTCGAGGTTGCCCGCGTGGTCCGGGTCGAAATGGGAGACGATCACGTCCTTGATCCCGGCGGGGTCGACGCCCAGGCCCTCCAGCTGGCTCACGACGTCCTCGCCGCGCTCCAGCTGGATGGGCTCCTTGGGCTCGTCGGCGTACGCCCCGGCCCGCGACCGCGCGTACCCCGTGTCGATGAGGACGTCGCCGTCGTCGTGCCGGATCAGGTAGGCGGGAACGGGTCCGCCGGTCGCCCGCATGGTGCCGGCGCGCATCAGGTAAAGCCGCATGCTCACTCCTCTCGGTCGGATGTGCTGTGCTTGCTGTCTGTGCTCGGTGGCTCAGGACCGCTTCCCCGCTCGGACGGGGAACTCGGTCCGTGCGAACGCGTACGGGGCCAGGCGGTGCACGACCCGGTGCTCCAGGGCGTACACCGCCTCCCAGTCCACGTCGAAGCCCTCGCGGGACAGGTCGGCGACGAGCCTGAGCAGGTCGGCGCCCGCGTCGGTCCCCACCGCCAGGACCCGGGGGACGGCGCCGTCCTGGCGCAGCCCCCGCTCGACCCGCGCGGCGAAGGCGTCCGCGGGGCCGACCCTGACGAGATAACCGGCGCCGCCCTGGGGCTCGCCGGTGTGGCCGGACGGCATGAACCACTCGCCCTCGTCGTCGCCGTCCCCGGCCACCAGGACCGGGATCCGCGGCGGCTGCGGTGGACTCTGCGGCGCCAGGCCGACCAGCGACCGCAGCGCCTCGCTCAGCGAGACCGCCCCGGCCAGGCAGGACGCGGCCAGCGCGCCGACGCCCCGGCCCGCGACGAACGCGGGGGTCAGGCGCAGCGCCTGCAGCGCCTTGCCCAGCGCGTACTCGATGCAGAACAGCGCGACGCCCCCGGCGCCGCTCGTCCAGCCGCCGACCTGGTGGTCGTACAGGTCCAGGCAGTTCTCGGCGACGCGCGCCTCCTGCGCCGCCTCGTCGAGGAAGGCCCGGAACGGTTCGGGTCCCTCCGCGACGCCGGTCGGCGTTCCCGCCGGCCAGGCCTCGGCGCCCGGCAGCAGCAGGCCGAAGCGGTGCCCCCCTTGTTCGTCCCCCGTGAGCGCTCCGAGGAGCGTGGTGTCGAGGACGGCCTCGCGCAGCAGGCCGACCAGTTCGTCCATCGAGTCGGCGGGCGCGACGAACCGGTGCCGCAGCGACCCCTTGACCTTGTTGCTGGTGAAGCAGATGGCCCCCAGTTCGTCGTCGCGGCACCCCTCCAGGTACGTCGCCTGTGCCGCGAGGTTGCGCCGCAGCCCGCCGTGGTCGGGGGCCGACAGCGTGAACACGCCCGCTCCCTGCCCCGGGGGCGGCGTGAGCCCGTGCACCGGCCGGACCATGCCGAGCACGACATGCGCGATGGTCCCGGTCGTCCCCATGGCGCCGACGCCCGCCACGACCTCGTCGTCCCCCGGCAGCCGCAGCAGCCGGTCGAGCAGCCGCAGCCCGTTCTCCCCCAGACGGTGCCGTGGATCTTCCGGGACGCCGTACAGGCTCGGCGGCACCACCCGGTGGTGCAGCGCGAGCGCCGTCTTGATCAGGGAGGCGATCCCCGCCGCGCCCTCCAGGTGGCCGAGGTTGCCCTTGACCGACCCGATGGCGCACGGCTCCCCCCGGGGAACACCGTGGACGGCCCCCAGCGCCGCGGCCTCGGCGGCGTCGCCGAGCGGCGCCCCGGTGCCGTTGGCCTCGACGAACGCGATCTCCGCCGGCGTGACCCCCGCGCGCTCGTAGGCCGCCATGATCGTCTCTTGCTGCTGGCGCCAGCCCGGCACGGTCAGCCCCTCGCCCCGTCCGTGGTGACCGACCGCGCTCCCCCTGATCACCGCGTAGACGGGCTGGCCGTCGACCAGCGCGCTGTCCAGGCGCCGCAGCACGACCATGCCGACGCCCTCCCCCCGGACGCTGCCCTCGGCCAGCGCGCTGAACGGCCGGGGCCGCCCGCTCGGGGCGGACAGGCCGGCCTGCGTCTGGTAGATCCCCCCGGCCGGCGACAGGATGACGTTCACCCCGGCCGCCAGCGCGTAGTCGCACTCGCGCTGCGCCACGGCGGTGGCGGCCAGATGCACCGCCACCAGCGAGGCCGACGACTCGGTGTCGACCGCGACGCTCGGGCCGCGCAGGTCGAGCTGGTGGGACAGGCGGTTGGCCATCAGGTGATGGCCCATGCCGCCGCCCTGGCGCGCGGCGAAGTCGGCCGGACGGCCCGACGCCGCCCACTCCCAGAGCCAGTCGTTGCCCGTCACTCCCACGTAGACGCCGGTGCGGGTGCCCGCCAGCGCGGCCGGGTCGAGACCGGCGTCCTCCACCGTGTGCCACGCGCACTCCAGGAGAAGGCGCTGCTGCGGATCCATCGCCGCTGCCTCGTCCTCGGGAATTCCGAACAGCTCGTTGTCGAACCGGTCGAGGTCGTGGATGAAGCCACCCATCCGGGTGTTGATCGTGCCGGGTTCACCGCCGGAGGAGTAGAAGTCGTCCACCGGCCAGCGCGATTCGGGCACGGGGCCGATGGCGTCCTGCCCCCTGACCACCAGATCCCAGAACTCCTCCTTGCCGGGCGCCCCGGGAAAACGGCAGGCCATGCCGACGATCGCGACGGCGGCGCCGGCGATCATGGCCTCACCTCCCGATGGCGCCCTGGAGGGGCGGCCGTTGAACCGCCCGCGACGGGTGCGCGGCTTCGGCGGGGCGCGCGGCCGGCGCGCGGGGCCCTGCGCCCGTCGGTCCGTGTGGGCGGACCGTCGGTCGTGGCGTGCATCGGAGTCCTCCTTCGAGGCTGAGAGGCAGGACGGGGACGGGGCCCGCCCCGGCCATGGAACGGCCGGAATCGAGTGCCCGCGTTTCGGTTATCGCACAATGGAACGATCAGAAACGCCAGATTATCCGTCCCGCCTAGAGCCCGACTAGAGGGGCCTCTTCCTGGCCGGATGCCGCCATTCGGTGTGTGCTCGAACACGGCCGGTACATCGGAAGTCACCGTCTCCGGTCGACTCTTACAACTGACACCAAGGATTGACAAGAGTTGCAATATCAGCGAACTTCAGTAAGCCTCGAAGGCGCCCATCCCGGAGAAAAATCTCGGCCTACTCCGGACAACGGGGATGAGACAACTTCACCTTCAGCATGTAGACTGGCGACATGAAGCCGGACGAGCTACGCGGGCACCTCGAAGCCCTGGTCCTGGCCGTCCTCGAAGACGAGGCGCTGCACGGATACGCGATCATGGAAGAGCTGAGCCGGCTCAGTGACGGCTCCATCGAGCTGCCGACCGGAACGCTCTATCCGGCACTGCGCCGTCTTGAGCGCGTCGGCTATCTGAAGAGTTCCTGGAGCATTGTGGGCGGCCGCAAGCGGCGCACCTACCAGCTCACGAGGGCGGGTAAGAAGGCGCTCGAGGACGAACGGAGCGCCTGGCAGAAATTCACTTCCACCATTGGCGCCGTACTGGGCTCGACCCAGACCGATCGCGCCTGATTCAGCTTCGCACCGGCCACGCCTCGTTCAGTTCCCTGTAGCGTCCAGGCGCGCTCGCCAGCTCGGCGGGCGCGCCTTGTTGCACGATCCGTCCCGCCTCCAGCACGAGCACCTCGTCGGCGGCGGCGAGCCCGTCGAGCCGGTGGGTCACCAGCAGCGTCGTGCGCCCCTCGGTCGCCGCGAGCACGTCGTCCATGAGCGCGTCGGCGGCCTCGGGGTCCAGGCCCTCGGTCGGCTCGTCGAGCAGCAGCACCGGCGGGTCGGCCAGCAGGGCGCGGGCCAGGGTCAGCCGCCGGCGCTGGCCGCCCGACATCCGCGCGCCGTCCTCGCCCGCCATCGTCTCCAGCCCGTCGGGCAGCGAGTCGATCCACTCCAGCAGCCCCGCCGCCGCGCAGGCGGCGCGCAGCTCGGCCGTGGTCGCCTCGGGCCGGGCGAGCAGCAGGTTCTCGCGGAGCGTCACGTGGAAGACATGGGCGTCCTGGGTGACCGCGGAGATCCGGCGCCGCAGCTCGGCGTCCTCGAACCGGCGCAGTTCCGTCCCCCCGAGCGTGACCTCCCCGGCCTCGGGCTCGACGAACCGCAGCAGCACCGCCAGCAGCGTGGACTTGCCCGATCCGCTGGCCCCGACCAGAACGGTCCGGCGGCCGGGTGACAGGCACAGCGAGACGCCGTCGAGCGCGGGCGCGGTGCGTCCCTCGTACCGGACGCGGACGTCGCGCATCCGCACCACGGGCGGCCCGTCCGGCGGGTCGGCGGGCTCGGCGCGCGCGGGCACCGGAAGGTCCAGCACGGCCAGCACCCGCTTGGCCGACCCGCCGATCTCCACCAGCCGCTGGGCGGCGGCGGGCAGCGGCGCGACCGCCTCGAACGAGGTCAGCGCGACCAGCGCCAGCACCGCGACCAGCACGCTGTCGATCGTCCCGGCGGCGCCCGCCCGCAGCGCCACGGCGGTCACCGCGGCGGCCGTGACCCCCTGCAGGACGAACCCGGCCCCGGCCGACCACGCCGCGATCCGGGCGGCCCGGCGCTCCAGGTCCTCCAGCTCGGCGGCGGTGCGGTCCGCGGCCTCCAGCGCGCCGTCGGCGGCGCCGAACGCCTCCAGATCGGCGCCGCCGTGCAGCAGGTCGAGCTGCCGCACGGCCAGCCGGTCGCGCACCGGCGCCATGGCCCGTGCCGCCCGGCGCGACCGGGCGGCGGCCACGACGGGCACCAGCCCGCCGCAGACCAGCAGCCCCGCGGCGAGGATCAGCCCCGCCACGGGAAGGATCGCGGCCGACAGCCCCACCGCCACGGCGGAGACGATCGCTCCCACCAGGTAGGGGACGGCGCACCTGACCACCAGATCCTGGATGGCCTCCGCGTCGGAGACCATCCGGTTCAGCGACTCGCCGCCTCGCGGCGTCCGCGCCCCGCCCGGCGCCTGCGGCACCAGCGAGGAGAACATTCTCGGCCGCAGCCGCGCCAGCGCGCCGAGCGCCGCGTCGTGCGAGATCAGCCGCTCCAGATACCGGAACACGCCCCGGCTCAGCGCGAACGCCCGCACCGACACGATCGCCAGGCTCAGCGCCTCGATCGGCGGCCGCTGCGCCGCCCGCGCGATCAGCCACGCCGCCGTCGCCATCAGCCCCAGCGCCGACAGCTCCGCCACGGCCCGCGCCAGCGCCCCCACCACGAGCCGAGGCGCCGCACCCCCGACCAGCCCCCCGAACCGCACCAACGTCGCGCTCATGCCGCGCCTCCGGTGAGGAACGCCCGCGCACCGGCCGCGCTCACGCGACCGCGAACACCAGGCGCCGTCGGACGCCGCATCCCGGCGATGAGCACCCTCGCACCCGTGGCGCTCATGCCTCGCCTCCGGTGAGGAACGCCCGCGCGGCGGTCGCGCTCACGCGGCCACGAGCATCGGGCGCGGCCGGACGGCGCATCTCGGCGGGGCGCAGCGTCGGCGCGCTCATGCCGCGCCCCCGGTCAGCAGGGGCTCGGGAGCGTGGGTCAGGCGGCCGTGGGCCAGGTGGACGGTGCGGTCGACGTGGGCGAGGGTGGCGGGGCGGTGGGCGACCATGATGACGGTGCGGCCCGGGGTCAGGTCGTGGACGGCGGTCAGGAGCGCGGCCTCGCTCTCCTGGTCGAGATGGGCGCCCGGCTCGTCGAGCAGCAGCAGGGAGACCTCGCCGGTGCGGCAGCGCAGGAAGACCCGGGCCAGGGCGACGCGCTGGCGCTGGCCGCCGGACAGGCCGGCGCCGCGCTCGCCGATCACAGCGTCGTAGCCGCCGGGGACCTCGCCGACGAAGGCGTCCGCGCGGGCCGCGACGGCCGCGGCGCGGACGTCGGCGTCGGTGGCGTCGGGGCTGCCGAGGCGGATGTTGTCGGCGACCGTCCCGGCGAACAGGTGCGGGCGCTGGGGCATCCAGGCGATCCGGCGGCGCCAGGCGGCCAGGTCGAGCGTGGACAGGTCATGGTCGCCGACGCGGATGACGCCGCCCGACGGGACGGCGAGGCCGAGCAGCAGCGTCAGCACGCTGCTCTTTCCGGCCCCGCTGGCGCCGACGAGCGCGACGCGCTCCCCCGGGGCGATGTCGAGCGTGACCGCGTCGAGCGCGGGGACGTCGCGGCCTTCGTGGCGGAGGGTGACCTCGTCCAGCCGGACGCGGGGCGGGCCGGACGGGGCGTGGTGGAGGCGCGGGCCCTGTTCGGGGACGGGCGTGTCGAGCACCTGGAGCAGGCGGCGGGCGCCGGCCAGTCCCTCGACCGCCTCGTGGAAGCGGGTGCCCACGGCCCGCAGCGGGACGTACGCCTCGGGGGCCAGGATGAGGACGAACAGGCCGGTCTCCAGCGTCATCCGGCCGTCCAGGAGCCGCAGCCCGATCGGCACCGCGATCAGCGCCACCGAGAACGTCGCGACCAGCTCCAGGACGAACGCCGACAGGAACGCCACCCGCAGGACGCGCATGGTGGCCGAGCGGTGCGCCTCGGCGGCCTCGCGGACGACGTCGACCTGGGCCTCGGCGCGGCCGAAGGCGCGCAGGGTCGGCAGCCCGCGCACGACGTCGAGGAAGTGGCCGCCCAGGCGGGCCAGCAGGCTCCACTGGCGCTCGGCGGCCGACCGGGTCTGGAGGCCGACCAGGATGCCGAACAGCGGGACGAGCGGGAGCGTGACCAGCACGATCAGCGTCGAGGCCAGGTCGGCGCCCGCGAGGCGGATCAGCACCGCCAGCGGGACGAAGGCCGCCACGTACAGCTGCGGGAGGTATCCGGTGAGGTAGGGGTCCAGCGCGTCGAGGCCGCGGCCGAGCGCCGTGCTCAGCTCGCCCGCGCGCCGTCCGGCCAGCCAGCCGGGTCCCAGGTCGCGGGCCCGCCGCAGGACGCGGGCGCGCAGCGTCCGTTTCAGCCGGGCGGCGGCCCGGTGCGCGGCGGCCTGGTGCAGGCGGGCGAGCAGCCCGCGCGCCGCCAGGACGGCGGCGAACAGCAGCAGCGGCACGGCCAGCTCGCCGGGCGGCGGGCGGTGCAGGACGCCGTCGGCGAGCACGCCCGCCAGCAGGTCCGCCTGGGCCACGATCAGGACGGCGGTCGCCAGTGCGGTGAGCGCCGTCCAGATCAGGTGGCGGCGGGCTCCGGGGAGTTCCCGGAGCAGTCGGCGTTCCTCGGGTCGCATGGTGGTCGGCGGCTCAGAAGAACGCCACGGTGTCCTTGCCGACCCGGTGCCTGAAGTACCACCACATCCAGACCTGGACGAGCAGCAGCACGGGCAGGACGGGCAGCGCCATCGTGGCGAACTTCTCCAGCGTCTCCTGGGTGGCGGCGCCGTCCAGCAGGCGCGGGGCGAGCCCGGCGCCGACGGCGAACACCGGGACGACCGCCGCGACGCCGGTGCAGACGAACGCCTGCCCGTGCCGCCCGGCGGCCAGCAGGCGTCCCGCCAGGGCGACGGCCGCCAGGCCGGCGACGGCGAGCGTCAGCGCGTACCAGGGCCGGGCCAGGTCGCCCAGGACGAAGGCCAGCACGACGGTGAGCGCGGCGGCGCCCAGGATCGGCAGCGGGAGCCGGGCGGCCAGCGCGGCGATCCGCTCGCCGTTCTCGCGGGGCATGCGCAGCCCGAGGAAGACCGCGCCGTGCAGGGCGAACAGCCCGACGACCACGGCGGCGCAGGCCAGGGCCAGCGGGTCCAGGACGCCGATGCCCTCGGGCTCACCGGGCAGGCCGCCCACCAGGTTGCCGATGACGAGCCCGGCGGTCAGGGCGAGCCCGAGGCTGCCCGCGAAGATGGCCCGGTCCCAGAAGGCGCGCCACTTCACCGACTCCTGGCGGCTGCGGAACCAGAAGCCCGCGTCGCGCACGGCCCAGGAGACCAGCAGCACCACCAGGACGGGATAGAGGCCGGACAGCAGCTCGCCCTCCATGAGCGGGAACGTGCCCGCCAGGACACCGGCGGTCGCCACCAGCCAGACCTCGTTGAACAGCAGGAAGGGGCCGACCGCGGTGATGGCGGCGCGGCGCTCCATGCCCGGCTCGGTCACGAAGGGCAGCGCCAGCCCGACGCCGATGTTGAAGCCGTCGAGCGCGAACCAGCCGGCGAACAGCAGCCCGACGACCAGCAGCCACAGCAGATCCATCAGATTTCCCTCTCGCCCGGGCTAGAGCCGCAGGGGCAGTTCGTCGGCGGCCGTGGTGGCGGGTTCGGCGGCGCCCAGCCGGGAGCCGAGCATCACCCCGTCGGGCCCGGACCTGGCGACCCGCGCGATGAGCAGGTAGTCGACGACGGCGAGGACGGCGAACACGGTGGTGAACAGGATGAACGAGACCAGGATCGTGCCGGTGCCGATGCCCGGCGAGGCGGCGTCCTCGACCTTGAGCTGCCCGTAGACGAGCCAGGGCTGGCGGCCGACCTCGCGGACGAGCCAGCCCGCGATGGAGGCGATGAACGGGATCGGGATCAGCCAGACCATGATCCGCAGCAGGAACCGGCGCCGCTCCACCCAGTTCTTGATCATGAGGACGAACGGGACCCAGAAGAAGTACTCGAACAGCATGGACCCGGTGTAGGTCATGACCTTGAAGGTGGGCCCGACCCAGCCGGGCGGTCTGTACTCGCCGGGGCCGAACTGCGCGACGGCCGCCGCCTGGAGCTCGTCCAGGCCCAGCCCCTTGCCGCTGTCCTCTCCCCAGATCAGGGCGAACTTCATCGGCTGGAGTTTCTCGACGGAGTCGAGCTGGGTGTAGCCGGTGGCGGCGACGAAGAAGCCGGCGACGCCCGCGACGACGAGGCCGAGCCGCATCGAGCGGCGGAAGAACTCCACGTCCTCGGTCTTGTGGCGGAAGTGCCAGGCGCTGACGCCCGCGACGAACATGCCGCCGGTGGCCAGCACGACGGGGACGATGTGCTGGACGGCGGTGATCGCGGCGTCGTTGCTCAGCAGCGCGCCGAGGTCGACCAGCTCCAGCTTGTCGCCCTTCTTGACGTGGCCGACGGGGTTCTGCAGGAAGCCGTTGGACACCATGATCCAGAACACCGAGACATAGGCCGTCAGGACCACGACCCAGAACACCGCGGCGTGCAGCAGCTTGGGCATCCGGCCCCAGCCGAAGATCCAGATGCCGAGGAACGTCGACTCGACGAAGAAGGCGACGAGCGTCTCCATCGCCAGCGAGGTGCCGAAGACACCGCCGGCGAAGTGCGTGAGGCCGCTCCAGTTCATTCCGAACTGGAATTCCAGCACGAGCCCGACGATGATCCCGAGCGCGTAGTTGATGACGTAGATCTGTCCCCAGAATCTCGTCATCCGCTCGAAGACCGCTTTACCCGTGAGCGCGAACCTGGTCTCCATGATGGCGACGAGCGGACCGAGGCCCAGCGTCAGGATCACGAAGAGGAAATGCAGGCTGGTCGTTACAGCGAACTGTAGACGAGCCAGATCCAACGCCATTTGAGTTACGCCCCTCTACTCTGTTCCGTCCGCCCGGGGACGACACCTAGTTACGCTACATGTAGGGCATCTATCTGTCCACCAGAGCCCGCCGGTCGCGGGCCGCCTCCTAGAAGCTGCACCCGAAGGCTGGTGGACGGCAAGCGCCTGGCTCGACCGGGCCGCCGAGACCGCTTCGATCGTCCGGCCAGAGTCGTCGAGCGGATCTCGACCGGCCGGATAGCCCGTCGCGCGACCCTCCTCGTTGGGCGATCACCCCCGGAGGACCCGCATGCGTGACATGAACGGCATGAACCCCGCGGCGACGATGCTGCGGAAGCTGATGCGGCACATCCGCGTCGGCCTGATGTACGTCGGGTCCAGCGCGTGGACCCGGCCCGAGATCCAGGCCGCGCTGCGCGCGGCGAGAGACGGCGAGGCGGGTCCGGGCGACCGGGAGGCGCATCGTCCGGGCGACCCCCCGCCGGAGCCGGACACGGTCACTCCGCTCTCGGAGCTGCCCCACAACGAAAGACGACTCTTCCTGGAGCTGGAAGAGCAGATCAGACGGGAGAACGACAGATGAGCGATCCGGTGTCCGGTCCAGAGCCGCTGCTGGACGCGGTGGTGCGGCGCGCCAAGCAGCTGGAGGCCGCCACCACCGCGCCCGTCAAGCGAATGAAGATCCAGCACGACGACATGACGGTCGAGATCGAGTGGGGCGTGGAGCAGAGCCACGCGCCGGCGGGCCCGGCGGTCATCACCGCGCCGGTCCAGTCGGCGGCGGAGCCCGAGGCGGCGGCCGACGGCAGGGCCACGCTCCCGGCCCCGGCGGTCGGGGTGTTCTACCGCTCCCCCGAACCCGGCGCCAAACCGTTCGTGGAGGTCGGCGACCATGTCGAGCCCGGCCAGCAGGTCGGGATCCTCGAGGCGATGAAGCTGATGAACCCGATCGAGGCCGACGAGGGCGGCGTCGTCGCGGAGATCCTCGTCGAGGACGCCACACCGGTGGAGTACGGGCAGCCCCTGCTGCTCCTCGAACCCGACTCCGCGGCCGTCGACGGCGACTGACGATTGGATGCCGATGTTCAAGACCATACTCATCGCCAATCGCGGGGAGATCGCGCTGCGCGTCGCGCGCACCTGCCGCGAGCTGGGAATCCGGACGGTCGTCGCGCACTCGACGGCCGACCGTGACTCGGCCCCGGTCAGGTACGCCGACGCCTCGGTCCAGATCGGCCCGGCGGCCGCGCGGCACAGCTACAACAACGCGGCGGCCATCGTGAGCGCCGCTCTCCAGTCCGGCGCCGAGGCCGTCCACCCCGGCTACGGGTTCCTGTCCGAGGACCCCGACTTCGCCGAGATCTGCGCGGCCGAGGGGCTGACGTTCGTCGGCCCCTCGGCCGAGGTGATCGCGCTGCTCGGCGACAAGATGCGGGCCCGCCGCTTCGTCGCCGACATCGGCCTGGACGTCCTGCCGGGCAGCGACCCGGCGCAGGACGCCCCCGCCGACCTGGCGCGGACCGCCGAGAAGATCGGCTACCCCGTCATCATCAAGGCGTCCGCGGGCGGGGGCGGGCGCGGCATGACGATCGTGCACGACCCGCGCGACTTCACCCGCGCCCACGCCGAGACCAGGCGGACGGCGCAGAGCCTGTTCGGCGACTCGCGCGTGTACGTCGAGAAGTACCTGGAGACCGCGCGCCACATCGAACTGCAGATCCTGGCCGACGGCCACGGCAACGCGGTCTACCTCGGCGCCCGCGACTGCTCGGTGCAGCGGCGCCGGCAGAAGCTGATCGAGGAGAGCCCGCCGCCGTCGGTCTCGGCCCACGAGGTCGACCGGGTCGGGCTGCTGGCCGCCAAGGTGGCGCGCGAGGCGGGCTATGTCGGCGCCGGGACGTTCGAGTTCGTCGTCGACCAGGACGGCCGCTTCTACTTCCTGGAGGTCAACAGCCGGATCCAGGTGGAGCACCCGGTGACCGAGATGGTCACGGGCATCGACCTGGTGCGCGAGCAGCTGGTGGCGGCCTCGGGCGGGCGGCTCTCGGTCCGCCAGGACGACATCGTGCTGCGCGGCTCGTCCATCGAGTGCCGCATCAACGCCGAGGACCCCGCGCGCGGGTTCCTCCCGACGCCCGGCCTGATCGACGCGTTCGTCCCGCCGGGCGGGCCGTTCGTCCGGGTGGACAGCCACGCGGGCTCGGGCGCCCGGATCACCGCCGACTACGACTCCCTGCTGGCCAAGGTGATCGTGTGGGCGCCCGACCGGGCCCAGGCCATCGCCCGGATGGACCGGGCGCTGGAGGAGCTGGTGGTGGACAGCGCCCAGGTCAGGACGACGACCGGCTTCCTGCGCGAGGTGCTGGCGCACCCGCTGTTCCAGAAGGCCGAGCACACCACCGGGCTGGTCGACCAGATGTTCGCGAGCTGAGGACGGTGCACCATGGAGGCTAACGCCATCGAGGCCGAGGGCCTGGTCAAGAGGTACGGGGGCGCGACGGCGCTGGGCGGGCTCGACCTGGCCGTGCCCGCCGGGACCGTCCTGGGCCTGCTCGGGCCGAACGGCGCGGGAAAGACCACGGCCGTGCGCATCCTGGCGACGCTGCTGCGGCCCGACGGCGGCCGGGCGCGGGTCGCCGGTCACGACGTCGTCCGCGAAGCCGACGCCGTGCGGCGCTCGATCGGGCTTTCGGGCCAGTACGCGGCGGTCGACGAGAACCTGACCGGACGCGAGAACCTGGTCCTGTTCGGGCGGCTGTACCGGCTGCGCGCCGCGGCCGCCCGCGCCAGGGCCGCCGAGCTGCTGGAGCAGTTCCATCTGACCGAGGCGGCCGACCGGGTCGTGAAGGGCTACTCGGGCGGCATGCGACGCCGGCTGGACCTGGCCGCGAGCCTGACCACCCGGCCTCGAGTCATCTTCATGGACGAGCCGACCACGGGCCTGGACCCCAGGGCGCGCATGGACGTGTGGGACGCGGTCAGGGGCCTGGTCGCCGACGGCGCGACGCTGCTGCTGACCACCCAGTACCTGGAGGAGGCCGACGCGCTGGCCGACGACATCCTCATCGTCGACCGCGGCGAGGCCGTGGCCCAGGGCACGCCCGACGAGCTCAAGGCGCGGGTCGGCGACGAGCATCTGGAGCTGGTGGTGGCCGGGGCCGAGGACGTCGTCCTGGCCGAGGCTGTGCTCAAGGGCGCCCTGGAGGTCGAGGACCGGATCGAGGTCGAGGAGTCCACCAGGACGCTGACCGCGCCGGTCCGCGACGGGGTGCGGGCGCTGGCCGAGGTGTCGGCCGGCGTCGCCCAGTCCGGGGTGCGCGCGCGGGGAATGTCGCTGCGCCGTCCCACGCTCGACGAGGTCTTCCTGACGCTGACCTCGGCGGGCCCCGACCGCGTGAAGGAACAGGAGCCGACACGATGATGCCCGCCGCCACCACCACGGGCTGGGTGCTGCACGACGGATGGGTGGTGATGCAGCGCCATCTGCTGCACATCCGCCGCGTGCCCCAGCTGCTGTTCTTCTCGGCCATCCAGCCGGTGGTCTTCATGCTGCTGTTCGCCTCGGTGTTCGGCGGCGCGATCCAGGTGTCGGGGGGACTGAGCTACGAGGCGTTCATGGTCCCCGGCACGTTCGTGCAGACGATGGCCTTCGCCGGGGCCGCGACCTCGGTCGGGCTGGCCGACGACCTGCGCGGCGGCTTCATCGACCGCTACCGGTCCCTGCCGATGTCGCCGTCGGCGGTGCTGGCCGGACGGATGGTCGCCGACGGCGTCCGCAACCTCGCGGTCATCGTCGCGCTGGCGTCGGCCGGGCACCTGGTCGGCTTCCGCTTCACCTCGGGCCCGCTGGAGATCCTCGGCGGCCTGGCGCTGCTGCTGATGTTCGGCTTCGCGTTCTCGTGCCTCGGCGCGGTGATCGGGCTGGCCGCGCGCACGCCCGAGGCGGCCCAGATGGCCGCCACGGTCTGGATGATGCCGCTGATCTTCATGAGCAGCGCGTTCGTCCCGCTGGACAAGCTGCCCGGCTGGCTGCGCGTGTGGGCCGACCACAGTCCCGTCACCGCGACGGTGGACGCGATGCGGGCGCTGTTCTTCGACTACGGCGACGCGACCGAGCCGATCCTCATGGGGCTGGCCTGGTACACGGGGCTCGCGGTGGTGTTCCTGCCGCTGGCCGTCCGCCTGTTCCACCGCGCCGCCTCCAAGTAACCGCGCACCGCACGAAGAAGCGGCCGGAGCCCGAGGGCTCCGGCCGCTTTCTTGGTGTCAGTACGAAGCGGTGACGTCGTAGATGCCGAAGGGAGAGCCCCGTCGCCCGTCCTGGAACGGCCGGAGCGGCGCGGTGGTGCCCTTGTGGGCGGCCCCCTGCTCCCAGGTCTTGAACGCCTCCGGGCTCTCCCACTCGCTCATCACGATGAAGTGGCCCGGTTCCAGCGTGGAGCTCAGCAGCTCGTTGCCCAGCAGCCCGGGGGTGCCGGCCAGCGCCGCGCTGATCTCGTGGTACGCGCGAGCGACCGCCCCGGGGTCCTGCTCCGGGGCGGTCGCGTAAAGCAGCACTCGCAGCCTGCTCATCAGTGCCCGTTGCCGCCCGCCGCGGCGCCGGCCATCGCGGCCCCGGCCATCGCGTAGACGACGTTCATCGTGCTCATCGTCCCGCTCGAGCGGTAGGGGTGCAGCTTGGAGCGGTGCTCCAGGTGGTCGTCGCTGGACTCGAACTCGCGGAACCGGCGCTCGTCCACCCAGTCGCTGACGACGTAGTAGACGCTGGCGTCGTCGTTGTCGCGCGACAGCCAGTGGCCGAGGTTGGCGGGGTGGTCGACGATCGCCTTGCCCACCCGGTACCAGGTCTCCTCGAACTCGCGCTCCATGCCCGGGTGGATGTTCATCCGCAGCGTCACCCGGAAAGCCGTCGTGTCGTTCCCGCTCATCAGATTCCTCCGTCCACGTGGATGGTCTCGCCGTTGACAAAGCTCGACAGGTCGCTGGCCAGGAACAGCACCGCGCCCGCGATCTCCTCCGAGCGGCCCAGCCGGCCGAGCGGGATCATGCGCTCGTAGCGCTCGCGGACCGCGGCCGGGACGTCGGCCTCGGTCTCGATCGGGCCCGGAGCGACGACGTTGATGCGCAGCCGGCGCGAGCCGAACTCCTTGGCCGCCGAGCGGGTGAACCCGATCAGGCCCGCCTTGGACGCGGTGTAGTGGGCGCGCATCGGGATGCCGATCGTGGCCACCCGCGAGCCGATGTTGATGACCGATGCGCCCTCGGGCAGCAGCGGCAGCATCGACTGGAGCAGCGTGTACGCGGAGGTCAGGTTGGTCCCGAGGACCCGGTTCCACTCCTCCAGGGGCAGCTCCTCGAACGGGATGTGGCTGATCACGCCGGCGTTGTGCACGACCACGTCCACGCGCCCGAAGCGGGTGCGGGCCTCCTCGGCCAGGCGCCGGATGTCCTCGGGCTCGCCCACGTCGGCCTTGAGCACGTGGTGGTCGCCGCCGAGCTCCTTCAGCTCCCGCGCGAGCGACTGCGCGGCCTCGCCGTCGCCGCGCGCGCAGGTGATGACGTCGGCCCCGGCGCCGGCCAGCGAGAGCACGATGGCCCGGCCGATGCCGCGGGTGCCGCCGGTGACGACGACCTTCTTGCCATTGAGATCGATCATGTTCTTCCTCTTCCGGAAAGCGTTGGTGGCGGAGGTGGGGTCACATCAGCACCGCGGCGCCCGCGGCGTTCACGACCAGCCCGCCGAGCGCCAGCGAGGTGCGCAGCAGGTTCCAGTTGCGCCAGCTGCGGCGGGGGTCCTTGGTCTCCCACGCGTCCGGCACGGTGGCGGGGTCGAGCGACATCACGTACCGGTTGATCGGCACGTTCTTGATCACGGAGATGGCCATGACGACGACCAGCACGACACCGGCGACGCCGAACAGGGCCCGCGCCTCGGGCTCGGGGGCCAGGAACACCAGGACCAGGTCCAGGACGACGGTCAGCACATGCGTGATCGGCATGAACGGGTCGTACCTGGGCCACAGGAACTGGATCGTCTCGACATAGCGGTCATAGGTCTGGACCGCCGTCAGCGGGACGATCCCCATGACGGTCGAGAGCATGATCCCGGCGGTGAGACCGTTGCCGAGCAGCGCGAGAGCGGTGAGGAACCCGGTCATCGCCGCTCACGCCGTGGCGGCCGGGTCCAGACCGCGGCGCCCGGCCGCCGCGGCCTCCTCGACCAGTCCCTTGATCCGGTCCATCTGGATTTTGGTGTTGTGGTTGAGCCGGGCGGTCATCGCGGCGTCGTCGATGGGGGCGTCGGGCTTCATGCGGAAGTCCTGCACCCAGCGCATCACCACGCCGTCGTCCTCCTGGGTGTACTCCCAGAAGAGGTTCATGAACTCGAACACCCCGGTCTCCACCCGGCGCGAGCGCACGGTGTGCGTGGCCGGGTCGGGGGTCCGCTCGGAGACCCAGCTCCACACCTTGCCGTTCTCGTCCGGGTGCAGCGCGAGCCGGAAGGTGATGGTGCCGTTCTCCTCCTTGAGGATCTCGGCCAGGGAGTACTCGCTGAACAGCAGCGGCCACGACTCGATGTCGTTGGTCATCTCCCAGACCAGGTCGAGCGGGGCGTCGATCTTGATGGCGTTGTCGGTGTGTCCCACGGTCTCGTTCGTCATGCTCGGGCCACCTCTCTCGTGGATCGGGTCGGGTCGTGCCGGGACGGCGGTCAGGCCGCGGTGAGGCGGCCGCTGATGTAGCCGACGGCCTCGCCGGGCGTCTTCATGTGGTCGACGGCCTCGTCCGGCATGGGAACGCCGAACTCCTGCTGCACCCGGGCCGCCATCTCCAGCACGGCCAGCGAGTCGTAGCCGAGCTCCTCGAAGCTCAGCCCGCCGATGTCGCCGTCGAGGTCCGCGCCGCTCTCACCCGCGCAAGCACGGATGAGGCGCCGGACGTCGTCGAGCGTGAACTGCGCCATGTCCTCTCCCTCCAACTGCTTTGTGATCCTTCGCTCAGGCCGCGTCGCGGCTGAGCACCATCGCGGACTGGAAGCCGCCGAACCCGCTGCCGACGCTCAGCACGGAGCCGAGGCGCTGCTCGCGGGCGGTGAGCGGCACGTAGTCCAGGTCGCACTCGGGGTCGCGGGTGTGCAGGTTGGCGGTGGGCGGCACCGTCTGGTGCTCCAGCGCCAGCGCGCAGGCGGCGACCTCGATCGAGCCGATGGCGCCCAGCGAGTGGCCGATCATCGACTTGATCGAGCTGACCGGCACCTCGTAGGCCCGGCCGCCGAGGCTGCGCTTGAACGCCGCGGTCTCGTGCCGGTCGTTCTGCTTGGTTCCGGACCCGTGCGCGTTGATGTAGTCGATCGCGTCGGGGCCGAGCCGCGCCTGCCGCATCGCCACCCGGACGGCCTCGGCCATCTCCCGGCCGTCGGGCTTGAGGCCGGTCATGTGGAAGGCGTTGCTGCGGCTGGCGAAGCCCGCGATCTCGGCGTAGATGTGCGCGCCGCGGCGGCGCGCGGACTCGCGCTCCTCCAGGATCAGCACCGCCGACCCCTCGCCCAGCACGAACCCGTTGCGGTCCCGGTCGAACGGTCGGGACGCGTGCTCGGGGTCCTCGTTGCGCGGCGAGGTCGCCTTGATCGCGTCGAAGCACGCGGAGGTGATCGGCGAGATCGGGGCGTCGGTGGCGCCGGCGACGACGATGTCGGCGGCCCTCTCGCGCAGCAGCTGGGTGCCGTGACCGACGGCGTCCAGTCCCGCGGTGCAGCCGGTGGAGATCAGCGCCACCGGGCCCTCGGCGCCGCACGAGCGGGCGACCTCGGCCGCGATCGTGCTGGGCGCCATGTAGCCGTAGAGCTGCGGGACGCCGTACTTCCAGTCGACGTTCCAGTTGCGGCCGCCGTCGCTGAGGACGACGTACTCCTCCTCCAGGCCCATGGTGGCCCCGACGGCGCTGCCGATGCTGACGCCCAGCCGCTCGGGACGCAGGTCCTCAAGCTCCAGCCCGCTGTCGGCCATCGCCTCCCGCGCGGCGACGACGCCGAACTGGGAGGAGCGATCCATGCGGCGGACCTCCTGCGGGGTGAGACCTTCGGCGGCGGGGTCGAAGTCGCACTCGGCGGCGATCCGGGAGCGGAAACCGGTCGGGTCGAACAGGGTGATGCCGCGGGTCGCGGTGCGACCGTCGGTCAGCATCCCCCAGAACGCCTTCTGGCCGATGCCCCCGGGGGCCACCACGCCGATGCCGGTGATGACGACCCGGCGATCGCCTCCCGGCCCGCTCATCCACCCACCTCCGGATGCGGGGCGTCCGCCGCGGGCAGCTCCTCGCAGTCGACGTGGCCCAGCTCGGGACGCGGCGCGAGCGGCGACAGGTGGAAGACGGCGAAGGTCTCGACGTCACCGGGGTTGGAGACCCGGTGCCGGGCCTCCATGGGGATCCAGACGCCCTCGCCCTCGCCGACCGTGAGCTCCTCGTCGCCGTTGACCCGCACGTGCAGGCTGCCGCGGACGACGTAGAGGTACTCCTCGGAGTAGGGGTGGTAGTGCTCGGAGACGAACTCGCCGGGCTGGAGCGTGAGGTCGCCCATGAAGCCGGAGGTCGACTGGACCGTCTTGGGGCTGAGCACGACGCGGATGTCGCCGCCGCGGCGGCGGTTCACGAAGGCGTCGGCGCGGGCGAACTTGCGTGCGGTCGCGTGCTTCTCGGTAAGGCTCTCGGTCATCGGTCACGCCTCCCACTGGTAGAAGGGAATGGCCATGGCGTCCTTGGGTTCCTTCCAGTTCGGGTCGTACGGGCGGACCTGCTCGGCCAGCCGGGTGTTGATGTCGTCGTAGAGCGGGTGGCTGCGCGCCTTGTAGAGGTTCGGGGTGATGTCCTCGTCGGCCTCGACGAGGTGGAAGTACAGGTCGTGGAAGCGGAACAGCGTCCTGCGGGAAACGCCGATCATGTGGGGCAGCTCGCTCGCGTCGGAATCCGCGAAGATCTTCCCCACCGCCTCGGCGTTGGCCGGTTCCATCCGCGCGACGATCAAGGTCCGGTGCACCACTGCGTCTCCTCTCCCAGGGACGGCTCCACCTGCGGGCCGACACCCGGCTGTGCTCGCGTCTCTCGGGACGCTTCATGGTCGGCGCGCCGGTTCGCGACCGGCTGGAGAGGTGCTGGACGCGGGTCGAGCAGTGCTGGAGCGGGCGCGCTCGCGGCGTTCGAGCGCGCCGGTCGACCGGCGCACCAGATCATCGCGAGCGGGCGGGCCCATCGTGACCGGGACCCCACACCACCACTCCGGAGGAGCCATGAGACGGACCTCTCTGCCCCTGACCGCGCTCGGCACCGTGTCGGCGACCGCCCTGGTGACCCTGCTGTCGGGAGCCTCGGCGACCGCCGCAGGGTCCGGCGGGGACGCGATCACGGGACCGACGCCGTTCACGTCCTGCACCGCCGACCACGGCGACGACCAGATCGACCCCAACACGGAGGTGGAACCGTGGCTCGTGGCCAACCCGCGCGACCCGCGCCACCTGGTGAGCATCTGGCAGCAGGACCGGCGCAGCTACGGCAACGCCCGCGGGATCATCGCGGGCGTCAGCCGTGACGGCGGCCAGACCTGGAAGCGCGCGATCCTTCCCGGGTTCACGCTGTGCACCGACGGCCCCTACAACCGCTCGGGCGGCCCCTGGGTGACGTTCGCGCCCAACGGCGACCTGTACGCCACCGCGTCGTCCTTCAGCTGGCCGGGGAACTCGGCGGTGCTGGTCTCCAAGTCGACCGACGGCGGCGCGACCTGGGGCGCCCCGGTCCAGGCGATCATCGACGAGGGTTCCAAGGCCTGGAACGACAAGCCGACCATCACCGCCCACCCGCGCGACCCGCGCCAGGTCTTCGCGGTGTGGAACCGCCGCGAGATCGCCACCGACCGGCACGACGCGATGATGGCGCGCAGCCGGGACGGCGGCCGCACCTGGGACAAGCCGATCTCGATCCACCACCCCGAGCGCGCGCACCAGGCCACGCTGGGCAACCAGATCGTCGTCCTGCCCAACGGGACGCTGGTCAACGTGTTCGTGGAGAACGAGTTCCCGATCGGCGGGCCGCCGATGCCGCCGGAGGACCTGGCCGAGCGGGTGCGCGTGGTCCGCTCGACCGACGGCGGCGCCACCTGGTCCAAGGCCGTCACCATCCGCGAGCACAAGCTCAACGCGCCCTCGCTGCCCGACGACGCCACCAAGCCCGTCCCGCAGCCGGGGATCATCCCCGACATCGCCGTGGACGCGCGCACGGGCGCCGTGCACGTGGTGTGGGCGGAGAACGGCCTGTCGCGCAGCAAGAGCGCCGTGGGCCACTCCACGTCGGTGGACGGCGGCCGCACCTGGACCCGTCCCGTGAAGATCAACAAGACGCCGGACAGCGCCCCGGGCGGCAACGGCCAGGCGTTCCTGCCGGCGGTCGACGTCGCCGGGAACGGCACGGTCGCGATCACCTACTACGACTTCCGGCGCAACACCCCGGCGGCCGGCACCCCCACCGACCTCTGGATGATCACCTCGCGGAACGGCCGTTTCTGGCGCGAGCGGCACCTGGCCGGCTCGTTCGACATGGAACGGGCCACCCAGTGGGGCGGCCCCTACCTCGGCGGGTACTACGCGCTCACGCACGTCCCCGGCGCGTTCCTGTCGGCCTACCCCGCCACCAACTCCGACCCCGACAACAAGCAGGACATCTTCTTCCTGCGCACCTCCGCCCGCCCCTGAACCATCCCACCCCGCGCGAAAGGGGCCGCGGTCATCGCCGAAGCGATGACCGCGGCCCCTTTCGCACATCCCGGCCCGCACATCCCAGAACCCTGTGAACGGGAAAACGCGCGGTTCCCCGGCTCGCTCGGCCGTGGGCCGAGTGAGCCGGGGAACCGCGCGGGGCGCCGCTGTCAGGTTCCGTAGCGGCGGAAACGGTCGCGGCGGTCCATCACCAGGTGATGGGTGTCGCGTCCGGCCAGCTCGCCGAGCGTGGCCAGCAGCGCGCCGCGCAGCAGGTCCGCCGCGGCGGCCGGATCGGTGTGCGCGCCGCCCTCCGGCTCGGGGACGACCGCGTCCACGATCCGGTGCCGCAGCAGCTCACCGGCCGACAGGCGCAGCGCCGCGGCGGCCTCGGGAGCCGCCGCCGCGTCCTTCCACAGGATCGACGCGCAGCCCTCCGGGCTGATCACCGAGTAGACGGCGTTGCGCAGCGCCAGCACCCGGTCGGCGACGCCGAGCGCGAGCGCGCCGCCGCTGCCGCCCTCACCGGTGACGACCGCGACGATCGGCACCTGGAGCCCCGACATCAGCCGCAGGTTCTCGGCGATCGCGGCCGCCTGGCCGCGCTGC
Organism: Spirillospora sp. CA-294931; assembly: GCF_050946795.1. Taxonomy (GTDB): domain Bacteria; phylum Actinomycetota; class Actinomycetes; order Streptosporangiales; family Streptosporangiaceae; genus Spirillospora. Next base: position 3,237,813 of record NZ_CP192006.1, on the reverse strand, counting down.
TCAGCCTCCAGCCCCGGGAAGGCGCCCGGGGTGTCGATCAGCGTGACGATCGGGACGCCGAGCTTGGCCGCCATCCGCATCAGCCGGGCCGTCTTGCGGTAGCCCGCGGGCGTGGCCATCCCGAAGTTGCGGGCGGCCCGGTCGCGCGTGGTGTGGCCCTTCTCGTGCCCGATGAGCATCACCTGGTGCCCGTCGAGCCGTCCGAGCCCGCCCACGACCGCCGCGCAGTCGCCCGACATCCGGTCGCCGCGCAGCTCCTGGAAGTCCTCCAGCAGGTACCCGGCGTAGTCGAGCGTCGTGGGCCGGTCGACGTTGCGGGCGAGCTGGACCGCCTCCCAGGGGTCCCCGGCGGGAACCTCGTCGGGCTCGCGGAACAGCTCCGCCTTCGTCTTCTCCCACGCGCCGGAGGCGTCCTGCGCGCCCAGGAGGCGGGCCAGGGCGCCGCGCAGCAGCGGACGCGGGACGACCCCGTCGATCAGGCCCTCGGCCAGCAGGAACTCCGCCGTCTGGAACCCCTTGGGCAGCCGCTCCCGGATCGTCTGCTCGATCACCCGGGGTCCCGCGAAGCCCATCCGGGCCCCCGGCTCGGCCAGGACGACATCGCTCAGCGTCGCGAACGACGCCGCGACCCCGCCGTAGGTCGGGTCGGTCACCAGCGTGACGGTGAGGATCCCGGCCTCGTCGAGCGCGGCCATGGCCTGGGAGGTCTTGGCCATCTGCATCAGCGACAGCGCGCCCTCCTGCATGCGGGCCCCGCCGGAGGCGGTGACCAGCAGCAGCGGGACGCGCTCCAGCAGCGCCATCTCCATCGCCGAGGTGATCCGCTCCCCCACGCCGGAGCCCATGCTCCCGCCGAAGAACCGGAAGTCCATGATCGCGGCGATGACGGGACGTCCGTGGATCTCGCCCCGCAGGCACACCACGGCCTCGTCGAGCCCGCTGCGCGCACGGGTCCGGTCGAGGTCGGCGGCGTAGGTCGAGCCGTTGCCGGTGAACCCGAGCGGGTCGTCCACCGCCCGCGGCGCGGGCAGCATCCGGATCGAGCCCGGGTCCATCAGCTGCTCGGCCCGGCGGCCGGAGTCCAGCCGCCCGTGCACGCCGCACGACGGGCAGACGTTCATCTGCCGCTCGTACCGGGCGCCGTAGATGAACTCGGCGCACGAGGCGCAGCGCAGCCACTCCGGTTCGACCCGGGTGCGCTCCGCCGGTGCGGTGGTCATGGCCTCACCTCCGCGGTCTCTCTCAGCTCGACGATCACGGCGGCGTCCTTGTCGCCGCCGTCGCCCGCGACCACCGCGGCGAACCGCCGCGCGGCCTCCTCGGTGAGCGGCAGCGAGCCGCCGCCCCGCCGGGCCTCCTCCGCCGCCAGCCGCATGTCCTTGGCCATGAGCTGCGTGCGGAATCCCGCGGGGCGGTAGGTCCGCGTCCGCATGAACTCCGCGCGGAAGTTCAGCACCGGCGACCGCCAGCCGCTCTTCTGGACGGCGGTCAGGAACATCTCCCGAGGGATGCCCGCCTGCTCGGCGAGCGTGACGGCCTCGCCCAGGCCCGCCGTCATCACGCCGAGCAGCAGGTTGAACGAGAGCTTGAGCGCGCTGGCGCGCCCGGTGTCGCCGAGGTAGAGCATTCCCTGGCGGCCCAGCGCGCCGAGCAGGTCGCGGACGCCGTCCACGTCCTCCTCGACCCCGGCGGCGAACACCCGCAGATCGCCCGACTTGGCCATCTGCGGGTTGCCGATCAGGCACGCCTCGACCCGGCGCACGCCGAGCTCGGCCAGCCGCCGCGCGGCCTCCACGGTGTAGGACGGCGAGAGCGTGGACATCTCGATGAGGGTCGTGCCGGGCCGCAGCCGCGTGGCCATCTCGCCGAAGACGACCTTCTCGACCGCTTCCTCGTCGCTGAGGCTGACCACGGCGACGTCCGCCTCGGCGGCGGCGTCGGCGGCCGAGTCGGCCAGGCGCGCGCCCGCCTCGACCAGCGGGGCGGCCTTCTCCTTGGTGCGGTTGAACACCACCACGTCATGACCGGCGGCGACCAGCCGGTGGGCGACGCCACCGCCCATGCCGCCGAGGCCGACGACCGCGACGACCCGTTTGCTCGTGCTCGCTTCGGTGGACATCGCGTCCTCTCAGGCCGGGTGGGTCTCGACGGACAGCTGCGAGACCGAGCGCATCAGCGCGTCGCGGAAGAACGCGCCGAACGCCTCGGGCGTGCTGGTGTCGCGCTCCTCGGCCAGGAACGGCGCCAGGCGGTCCTCGATCTCGTGCACGCCGGGCTGGACGGCCATCTTGCGGGCGATGGCGATGAAGTCGCCCTCGTAGTGGATGACCCGCACCATGACGTCGTCCTTGACGAAGACGCCCGTGCCGAGCAGCCGTCCGACGGTCTGGCCGTCCTCGTCCTTGAGGTCGGGGGTGTCCACCCGCTGGAACTCGGCGAAGATCTTGGCGATCTCGTCCTCGTGGCCGGGCTTGACCCGGTAGGTGATCGCTGCGTACGGCATCACATTCCTCCATCTACGTTGAGGGTGCTCCCGGTGACGCTCCGGGAGTCGTCGCCCGCCAGGAAGAGCACGGCGCCCGCCACGTCCTCGGGCCCGGCCAGCCGCCGGAGCGAGGCCATCGCCCGCACGCGGTCGAGCACGGGCACGGGAAGGTGCGGGTCGTCGGGGTCTTCGATCAGGCCGGGCGCCACGGTGTTGACCCGGATGTCGCGCGGGCCCAGCTCCTTGGCCAGGGACTGGGTCAGCCCGATGACCGCCGCCTTGGCGGCGCCGTGGTGCGCGGCCCCGGGACGGCCGCGCAGCGCGCTGGACGCGCCGATGTTGACCACCGAGCCGCCGGACGCCATCAGCGGCACCGCCGCCTGGGCGACCAGGTAGAAGGCGGTGACGTCGAGCGTCAGCACCCGCTCCCACTCGGCGAGCTCCATGTCGGCGATGGCGGTGTTGCCGTCCACGCCGGCGTTGTTGACCAGGACGTCCAGGCCGCCGAGCGCGCTGGTGCACTCCTCGGTCAGCCGCTTGACGTCCTTGGGGTCGGTGACGTCCGCCCGGACGACCCGGGGCACGGGCCCCGGACCGCCGGAGCACGCCTCGACGAGCGCGTCCGCGGCCTTGTCGTCCTGGTGATAGCAGGTCACCACGCGGGCTCCGGCGCGCACGAAGGCGCGCACCGAGGCGCGCCCGATGCCCTTGGTCCCGCCGGTGACAAGGACGCGCTTGCCGGTCATTCCCAAAGTCCACCTCCGCACTCGTCACGAACGTTGCGGGACCAGCATCGGCCGAGGTGCTGGCACGGGACTGGAGCCCCGATGGAGGGCAACGCGAAGGCCCCTCGCGCGCCTGACGGTGTGCGGCGCGCGAGGGGCCTCGTTGCGGTGAGACCGGTCCCGGGGGAAGACCGGGCTCACCCCTTTCCCCGGGGCTACGGCTCGAAGGCCAGCAGCATCTGCCCGGGGATGCCCATGGTGAGCTGGTAACCGGCGTTGAAGAACAGCCGCCCGTTCGCGACGACCGCGCCGCCGTTGCCGGAGATGGAGCCTCCGACGCCGTCGCGGCCGTTGACGCCCTTGTACCTGCGCACGGCGTCGTAGGTCCACAGCGTCTCGCCGGTCTTGGCGGAGTAGATGCGCATCTTGCCGTCCTCACCGCCCTCGTAGACCAGCCCGGGGGTGGTGGTGACGGCCGAGGCGTTGCCCATGATGCAGCGGACGGGGTCGCTCGGCCCCTCGATCGGCGGCGGGTTCGCCGCGCCGCCGGTCTGGCAGCCGTCGGTGGGCAGCGGCGCCTTCCACTTGATGGCGCCGGTGGCCGGGTCGAGCGCGAACAGCGTGCCGGGGTCGGCGCGCCAGGTCGCCACGTACAGCTGGTGGCCGTCGTAGCTCGCGCCCCACTCGATGCCGCGCCACGGCTGGTTGTGCGCCGGGACCGACAGCTGGGTCTGCCAGACGATCTGCCCGGTGCGGGCGTCGAGCACGTGGTAGACGCCCGACTTCTGGGTCGCGCCCACGAGCGTCCGGCCCTTGCTGCGGAACAGCAGCGGGGTGCCGACGTCGTGGTCCATCTCGTCCTTGAGCTCGTCGTCCAGGCCGGGGCAGGAGCCGCCCGTCGGACGCGGGATCAGGCAGCGGACGGTCCAGGTGTCGGGGTGCGACATCTGGCGCGCCCAGCGCTCCTTCCCGGTGTCGAGGTCGAGCGCGACCACCGAGTCCGAGCGTCCCTCGGTCCCGCTGTAGTTGTTGCCGGAACCGAGGTAGAGCGTGCGGGTGGCGGAGTCGATCGCGGGGGTCGACCAGACCGAGCCGCCGGACGAGGTGTACTTGGGCGTGCCGCCCGGCCAGGTGCCGTCGCGCTTGGCCTCGGGGACGGTGCGGTACGTCCAGTCGATCTTGCCGGACTTCGCGTCCAGGGCGACCATCTTGCCGCTGAACGTGCAGCACGGGTAGGCGTCGTCGCCCGCGACGCTGTACTCGTAGCTGGACACCCCGACGTAGATCTTCCCGGCCCGGTAGGTCGGCGAGCCCGTGATCAGCGCGTTGGGGTGCTTGTCGATCTCGGTCATCCAGGCGATCTTCCCGGTGTGCCGGTTCACGGCGAAGATGTTGCCGCGCGAGTCGCCGAAGAACACCTTGTCACCGGCGACGGTGGGCCCGTCGCGCACCGGGTTCTTCTGGAAGAGCTGGCCCGAGGGGGGCGCCACCTCGCCGGCGTACGGCCGCAGGTCGAAGACCCACTTGGTCGCGCCGGTGTCGGCGTTCAACGCGTAGAAGCGCGAGTCGGGGCCGCCGACGTAGAGGTCGTCGCCCACGACGGCGGGCTGGCTCGCGACGGCGCCCGTGTGGTTCTCGAAGGCGAAGGACCATTTGAGCTTGAGGTTGTTCACCGTCTTCGGGTTGATCCGGCGTTCGTCGGGGTTGTGCCTGCTCCCCGACGGGTCGTGGTTCCAGCCGGGCCAGTCTCCCCGTTTCTGGCCGGTGGCCGGGGACGCGGCGGCGGTCAGCACGGTGACGGCCGCGAGCACGAGGAGGGCGGTCAGGGCGAGCACCGGCACGGGTGCGCGCATCCGACGGCCCCACAGCGATGTGGTTGTCATTCCAGCGGATCTCCTTGGGCATAATACCAAGACGCCCTACATGTAGAGAAGCTACACATAGGGACGTGCGCGGGCAACACCCAGAGGTGATCGAAGGTGGAACGAGCGTGAGATCCCGCCGGTCAGCGCGACTTCAGCGGGGACCTGAGCGGCATCAGCCGCAGGCAGCACCAGGCCGAGCCGATCACGTAGCAGGTGGGGATGACCCAGACGATCAGCTGCTGCGCGATGCCCGCGGCGTCCATGCTCTTCTCCAGCATGCCCGGGACCAGCGCGACCAGCAGGAAGGCGGCCACGCTCTTGAGCACCAGCACGATCACGGCGAACAGCCCGATGGCCCAGACCATCGCGGGACGCACCGGAGCCCGGCGGCCGCCCCAACCGAACGCGACGATGGAGATCGCCCCGACCGCCAGCGAGCCGTACTGGAACCAGTCCAGCGAGGAGGCCAACAGCAGGTATCCGTCGCCCGGGTTGAACTCGGGCCAGGCCGCCTTGGGGTCCTGCTGCCAGACGAACTGGGCGATCAACGCCTGCAGGATGATGAGGAACGACAAGAGCCAGCCGGTCCGCCGGCCCTGCGCGTAGGTCAGCTCGGCCTGGAGCTCGGGGGCCAGCTCGCCGACGGTGCCGAACTCGGCGATGACCTCGCGCTCGGCCTCCTGGCGTTCGAGCCCGGACTCCTCGTACGCCTCGACCATGTCCTCCAGGCCGTCGCGCAGCTCCTTGAGGATGTCGGACTTGGCGCCACCGGGACCGCGCAGGGTGCGGCGCATGGCTTTGAGGTACTGGTCGACCGCCTGCGGCTCGCCGCCGCGGGCGCTCTGCCCAGCGTGCACCTCCGAGCTGACCATGCCACCTCCACCGCCGCGTGGCCCTACCCGCCGACTCCGGCGCGCTGCGCCCACGCCGCGCCACAAGCTCCGGTCCCATCATCGCCCATCCGGATCGAGACCGAAACCGAAAACGCCACGCTTCGGACTATTCGTCGAGCGTTTCCGGCAAGCGGTTTAGGCTACCTACATGTAGATGGACTACAAGTAGGGCGCCGGTCGAGCCCCGGCTCCATGGCCCGAGGGAGAGACGATGACCCAGTCACGCAGGCAGTTCCTCATCCTCGCCGGAGGGGCCGGCGCCGTCGGTTCGCTCGGGCTCTATTCGTGCGGCGGCGCCGAGCAGCTCGGCGGCGGGGACGAAGGCGACACGGGAGGCGGGGGCGACGGCGACCCCGACGGCACCGGCGGCCGGGTCGTCAAGAGCAAGGCCAGACTCCCGAAACCGTTCCAGGTGCCGCTGCCCATCCCGCCCGTGCTCACGCCCGACCGCACCGAAGGCGGCGTCGACCACTTCGTCATCACCCAGAAGAAGGCCCGGGTCGAGCTCATCCCGGGCCACTCGACCGAGATCCTCGGCTACAACGGGATCTTCCCGGGCCCGACCATCGAGAGCCGCAGCGGCCGCCGCATCGTGGTGACCCACCGCAACGAGCTGCCCTGCCCCACCTCCACCCACCTGCACGGCGGCGTCACGCCGTCCGGCAGCGACGGGTACCCGCTCGACCTGCTGCTCCCCCAGAACGGCCGCGGCGCCGTCGCGACGCACCACTCCGGGTCCGGCCACCGCGCCATGGCCCCCAGGAGCACCGCCCGGGGCACCAAGGACCACACCTATCCCCTGGAGCAGCGCGCGGCCACGCTCTGGTACCACGACCACCGGATGGACTTCACCGGCCCGCAGGTCTACCTCGGCCTGGCGGGGTTCCACCTCGTCCGCGACGACGAGGAGGACGCGCTGCCCCTGCCCAAGGGCGCCAAGGACGTCCCGCTGATGATCGTGGACCGCTCGTTCAGCGAGGGCGGCGCGCTCATGTACCCCGCCCGCGACCCCTCGCTGACCAAGGAGCCCGGGGTCAAGGAGGACTACATGGACGGTGTCCTCGGCGACACGATCCTGGTGAACGGCGCCGCCTGGCCCTTCCTCGAAGTCGCGGCCACCCGCTACCGCCTGCGCCTGCTCAACGCCTCCAACGCCCGCGTCTACCGGCTCCAGCTCGACCCGCAGCCCCCGGGCGGCGGCGGGTTCGTCCAGGTCGGCAGCGACTGCGGCCTGCTCGCCGCCCCCGTGACGCTCCCGGCGCTGGAGATGGCACCGGCCGAGCGCTTCGACGTCGTCGTCGACTTCTCGCGCTACCCGGTCGGCTCCCGGGTCACGCTCGTCAACAAGTTCGGCAGCGGCGGCACGTCCCGGATCATGCAGTTCCGGGTCGTCCGCAAGGAGCGCGACGACAGCACCGTTCCGCGGCGGCTCTCCACCGTCGAGGCGCTCGACCCCGACAAGGCCGTCACCCGGCGCAAGTTCGAGTTCAAGCGCGGCCGGTTCCACGGCACCCGGGGATGGACGATCAACGGCAAGCCGTTCGACCGCGACACCGTCCTCGCCCGGCCCAAGCTCGGCACCACCGAGATCTGGGAGTTCCGCTCGAGCGCCACCACGCATCCCGTCCACCTGCACCTCGGGCACTTCCAGATCCTGTCCAGGCGCAAGAAGAAGCCCGGACCCTACGACGGCGGCTGGAAGGACACCATCAACCTCCGCCAGGGCGAGCGCGCCGAGGTGCTGGTCAAGTTCACCGGGACGCCGGGACGGTACGTCCTGCACTGCCACAACCTCGAACACGAGGACATGGCGATGATGGCCAACTACGAGCTGACCTGAGCCGCCCTCCCCGCCGTTGGAGCCGTCGCCCAGCGCGGCTCCAGCCGCCCTGGCTCGTGCCCGCCGCCCCGGTCGAGGTGTCCTCGATCGGGGCACCAGGCGCCTTGACCACTCTCGTCACAGTCGCGACGACAGCGCGATGCGAGGGGAAGAGGGGCGCGCATGAGCCGACCACCAACCGCGCGGACAGTCCTGTTCTGCCGCGCTCCAGCACGCAACGGGCCGGGGCCCCTGACCGGCCTCGCCGGACGGTCCCTGATCCACCATGTCCTCAACGCGGCGGGCGCCGCGGCGACCCGCCTCACGGTGGTCGGCGCGGACGACGAGGTGACCGCGCACGTGCGGGAGCTGCCCGGCGCCGGGGACGCGACCTTCCGGCAGGGCGGCGCGGGCCACGCGCTGCGCGCCGCGCTGGCACAGGACGCCGAGGACGGGTCCGTCACCGTCGTCGTCCGCTCCGACACCCCGCTGCTCGCCCGGGAGAGCGTGGCCCACCTGACCCGGTCGCTGAGCGAGGGCCGGTACGCGGCGGTCCGGTCCGGGCCCGCGTGGGCCTTCGACACCGCCCAGCTGGCCGGGGCGCTGCGCTCGGCCGACCCGGCCGCCGACGGCGCCGAGGTCGAGGAGGTCATGACCGAGGTCGTGAAGTTCCTCGAGGCGGCGGGCGCGCCCGTCGCCTCGCTGGCGACCGGGCCGGAGGAGTCGCTGGCGGTCACCGACCAGCTCTCCCTGGCCGAGGCCGGACGGCTGATGCGCGACCGCGTGCTGCGCCGCTGGATGAGCGAGGGCGTCACCGTGGCCGACCCGGCCACCACCTGGATCGACGTGGACGTGGTCCTGACCTCCGGCGTGACGATCCTGCGCAACACCGAGCTGTCGGCCGGGACGACCATCGGCGCGGGCTGCACCATCGGCCCCGACACCACCCTGGTCGGCACGCGCGTCGGCGCCCGCTCCCGGGTGCGCAGCTCCACGTGCGAGTTCGTCCGGATCGGGCCCGAGAACAACGTGGGCCCCTACTCCTACCTGCGCGGCGGCACGGCGTCGGGACGCGGCGTGATCATGGGCTCGCACGTCCACATCAAGGCGTCCACGATCGGGGACGAGTCCTCGGTGCCGCACTTCGCCTACCTGGGCGACATCACGATCGGCGCGCGCAGCAACATCTCCGGCTTCTCCGGGACCGTCAACTTCGACGGGGTGAAGACGCACGAGACCACCGTCGGCGACGACGTCATGATCGGCGCGGGCACCATCCTGGTCGCGCCGATCGACATCGGCGGCGGCGCGTTCACCGCGGCCGGATCGCTGCTGACCAGGGACGTCCCCCCGGGGTCGCTGGCCCTCACGCGCATCCGCCAGGAACACATCGACGGCTGGGTCGAGTCGACCATGCCCGAGAGCCGGGCGGCGCTGACCGCCCGCGCCCTGCGGGACGACACGGACCCGAGCCGGGACGGATAGGACGGATCGGTCATGGCAATCCCCTGTGTGCTCGCGGTGTTCGCCCATCCCGACGACGCGGAGCTGGCCTGCGGCGGCACCCTGTCCGGTTTCCGCGACGCGGGCTACGACGTCCACATCGTCACGATGACCAACGGGTCCAACAGCTCGGTGCCGCGCCCCCAGGACCGCGTCCAGGAGGCCGCGTCGGCCGCGTCGGTGATCGGCGCGACCATCACCATCGAGGACCTGCCCGACGGCGAGGTGCGGGTCGCCGGCCCCACCTACGCCAAGATCGAGCGGCACATGCGCGAGCTGGGACCTTCGGTGGTCATCACCCACCACACCAGCGCCCTCCCGCTCGACGACCACCAGGACCACCAGGCCACCGGCCTGGTGGCCACCACGCTCGCCAAGCGGGCGGTGACGCCCCAGCTGATCCTCCAGGGCGAGCCGCCGGTGCTCAACTCCGGCTTCTCCCCCAACTTCTTCGTGGACGTCACCGAGTACATGGCCAAGAAGCTCGTCGCCGTCGCGCAGTACGAGTCCGAGGCCGGCAAGCCGTACATGAAGGAGGAGGCCCTGCTCGCGCGGGGCCAGTGGTGGGCCCGGCAGGCCCAGGTCCACGAGGCCGACGAGCGGGCCTACTACGAGGCCTACCAGCTCATCAAATGCCGATCGACCGCTCCGCACCTGCTGATGAACATCTGACAAGGAGAGTCCCCATGTCCACGAACCCCTCGTCGTCCGGCCAGGGCCTCACGCGGCGGCGCGCCCTGGGCGCGGCGCTGCTCGGCGGCGCCGCCGTCGCCGCCCCCGCGGTGACCGGGCTGAGCCCCGCCGCGGCCGCCACGACCACCGGACGGCGCCTGCCCTGCCCGCCGGTCCTGCCCATCACGCTCACGCCCGAGGGCTACAGCTTCCCCGGGCCGAACCCGCGTCCGGCCGGGCTGGTCACCCTGAAGGTCGACACCCCCGACACCGCAGGCCGCTTCATGGGCCTGGGCGCCACCCGCAACGGGATCACCTTCGAGCAGGCCATGAAGCTGTTCTGGGAGAGCACCTCCCCGGACCCGAACGTGGCCAAGCCCGCGCTGGTCGCCCTCTACCGCGACGTCGAGTTCTTCGGCGGCACCGGCGTCTTCCGCGACACCAGCCCGTTGTCGGTCACGCTGAACCTGCAGCCCGACACCTACTACGGCATCGAGGGCGAGCACGTCCAGCAGCTCAAGGTCACCGAGCCCTACCAGCACGCGCGGCCCCCGCGCGTCGATGGCGTGATCCGCATGGTCAAGCGCGGCGGGCGCAGCCGCTTCATCACCCCGCCGGTGATGAAGGCGCGCGGCTCGTACCTGGTCGTCAACGAGTCCGCGCAGCCCCAGGAGGCGGTGTTCTGCGGCGTCGCGCCCACCACCACCGACCGGACCGTCCAGGACTACTTCGACGCCGTGCACAACGGCCAGAACCCGCCCAACCCGCTGCTCACCCAGGTCGGCGGTCTGATGGCCATGTCGCCCGGCCGCAAGGCCATCCTGCAGTTCGACTTCCCCAAGGGCCGCTACAGCGTCCTGTCGTTCTACCGCAATCCCGAGACGGCCCGGAAGATCGCCGAAGAGGGCATGCACCGCGTGATCGAGCTTCGCTAGTCCGGCCAGCCAGCAACTCCCCGGGGCCCGGCGTCCGCCGCGGCCCCTCGATCTGGAGGTGAACCAGTGCGCGTCCTGCAAGCGAGCTGGCCGACGCCGTCGCATTTCTTCTCCCAGGTGCCCGTCGCCTGGGCGCTGCGGTCGGCGGGCCACGAGGTACGGATCATCAGCGCCCCCGGCATCGAGGGCGCGGTGCTGCGCTCCGGGCTGCCGCTGTCGACCGTCGGGTCCGAGCTGAACCCGGGGGCGGCATGGAAGGGCTTCAGCCTCCGCCCCGAGGAGGGGACCGACGAGCGCGAGCACGAGCGCGAGCGGTCCGCCCGCGCGTTCTCGATGTTCGCGACCGGCGCCGTCGAGATGCTCGACGACGTCGCGCGCTTCTGCGAGGCGTGGGAGCCCGACCTCGTCCTGTACGAGCCCCGCATGTACGCCGCGCTGAAGGCGGCGCGGACGCTCGGCGTCCCGGCCGTGCGCGTGCTGCCCGGTCCCGACTACACCTTCACGCGCCGCGAGGACGAGCGCGCGCAGGTGGAGGAGCTGTTCGGGCGGATCGGCCTGGCGGGCGAGGACCCGTTCGGCGACCTGACGCTCGACCCCTGCCCGCCCAGTCTCCAGGTGGACGACGGCGGCGCGGTGAACCGGCTGCGGATGCGGTTCGTCCCCTACAACGGCTCGGCCGTCGTGCCGGACTGGCTGTCGGCGCGCCCGGCCAGGCCGCGGGTGTTCATCAGCCTCGGAACGATGGTCGCCACGCTGCTGGGGAACATGAACTTCGTCCAGGACGCGATCCGCGCGATCGCCGAACTGGACGTCGAGGTGCTGGCGGGGGTGTTCTCCGACCAGCGCGAGCTGCTCGGCGAGCTGCCGGGCAACGTCCGGCTCGTCGAGGACATGCCGCTGCACCTGATGCTCCCCACCTGCGACGCGGTCGTCCACCACGGCGGCGCGGGCACGCTGCTCACCACGGCGTCCTACGGCGTCCCGCAGCTGCTGCTCTCCTCGGTCGGCGACACCGTGCTGACCGCGCGGCAGATCACCGCGGCCGGGGCGGGCGTGTCGGTGCGGGCCTGGGACGCCACGCCCGAGCGGATCCGCACCCTGGTGTCCGATCTGCTGGGGCAGCCGTCGTACAAGCAGGCCGCGGTGCGGCTGGCCGGGGAGAACGCCCGGCAAGCCGACCCCGCCGACATCGTCGCGCGGCTGGAGGACCTGGCCCACCAGGCCCGGCGCAGCCCCGTCGGCGTGGGCTGAGGGAGCCGCGATGAGCACGGCCCTGGTGACGGGCGCGTCCAGCGGGCTGGGCGAGGCGTTCGCCCGCGAGCTGGCCGCCCGCGGCCGCGACCTGGTCCTGGTGGCGCGCCGGGGCGACCGGCTGACCGAGATCGGGCGCGAGCTGACGGCCGGCCACGGCGTCCACGTCGAGGTCATCGCGGCCGACCTCACCGACGCGGCGCGGCGCGCGCTCGTCGAGGAGCGGCTGGACGACGACGAGCGCCCCGTCGGCCTGCTGGTCAACGGCGCCGGGGCGCTCGGCGCGGTCGGGCCGCTGGCCCTGCTGGACGCCCTGGGCGAGGAGGACAAGATCGCGCTCAACGTGCTCCCCCTCGTCCGGCTCACCCGGGCCGCGCTGCCCGGGATGGTCCGGCGCCGGGACGGGATCGTGCTGAACATCTCCTCGGTGGCCGCGTTCGCGCCCGCGCCCGGCGGCGCGACCTACGCGGCGTCCAAGGCGTTCGTCACCTGCTTCAGCCAGGCCGTGCACGCCGAGGTGAGCCCGCTCGGCGTGCACGTGACGGCCGTCTGCCCGGGCGCGACCCGCACCGCGGGACGCGACGCGCGCGGGAGCCATCGCGGGCGGATGGGGCCCGTCCTCGACGCGGACGTCGTGGTGCGCGAGGCGCTGCGCGCCGCCGAGGCCGGACGCCCGGTGTCGGTCCCGGGCACCGAGTACCGGCTGCGCGCCGCCCTCGCCCGGCACGGGCCCGGGCTCTATCGCCGCGCGTTCCAGCGCGGCTGGCAGGAACGGACCGTCCGTACCCTCGCGGGCGCTTTGACACGAGAGGCACAACCATGAGCAGCGCCACCGTCCAGGCGACAGGCACGGCCGTGGTGACCGGCATCGGGGTGGTAGCACCGAACGGGCTGGGCACCGAGGACTACTGGTCGGCGACCCTCCGGGGCGAGACCGGCATCCGGCCCATCACCCGCTTCGACGCCTCCGGCTACCCGGTGCGGCACGCCGGGCAGGTGGAGGGCTTCGACAGCGCCGACCACGTCCCGAGCCGGCTGGTCTCGCAGACCGACCACTGGACCCACATGGGGCTGGCCGCGGCCGACATGGCCCTGGAGGACGCCGCCGTCGTCCCGGCGGACCTGCCCGAGTACACCGCCGCCGTGGTGACCGCGAGCTCCTCGGGCGGCACCGAGTTCGGGCAGCAGGAGATCGAGCGGCTGTGGAGCAAGGGCCCCTCGTGGGTCGGCGCCTACCAGTCGATCGCCTGGTTCTACGCCGCCACCACCGGCCAGATCTCGATCCGGCACGGCATGCGCGGGCCGTGCGGTGTCATCGCCGCCGAGCAGGCCGGGGCGCTGGACGCCGTCGCGCAGGCCAGGCGGCTGATCCGGGGCGACTCCCGGCTGATCGTCACCGGCGGCACCGACGCCTCGCTGTGCCCCTATGGGCTGACCGCCCAGCTCAGCAACGGGATGCTCAGCCCGGCCGAGGACGGCGCCCGCGCCTACCTGCCGTTCGACGCGGACGCGACCGGCTACGTCCCGGGCGAGGGCGGTGCGATGCTCATCGTCGAGGACGCCGCCTACGCCGACGGGCGGGGCGCCCCGCACCGGTACGGCGAGATCGCCGGGCACGCCGCCTCGTTCGACCCGGCGCCGGAGACGGGCCGTCCGCCCGCGCTGCGCCGGGCGATCGAGCAGGCCCTCGACGACGCCGGGACGCTCCCCGCCGACATCGACGTGGTGTTCGCCGACGCCGCCGGGGTGCCCGCGCTCGACCGGATCGAGTCCGCGGCGCTGGCCGAGGTCTTCGGCCCGCGCGCCGTGCCGGTCACCGCGCCCAAGACCATGACCGGGCGGATGTACTCCGGCGCGGCCCTCGACGTGGCCACGGCGCTGCTGTCGATCCGCGACGGCGTCATCCCGCCCACCGTCGGCGCCCGATGCGGCGACGAGCACCCGATCGACCTGGTCGGCCAGGCCCGGCACGGGACGATCCGCAACGCCCTGGTGGTGGCCCGCGGCTACGGCGGGTTCAACTCGGCGCTCGTCGTCCGTGCGCCCCGCTGACGAGCAGTTCCGGCAAGGCGAGACAAGGAGAGCGGCCATGACCGTGACCACCGGACGCCCCGACGAGGCGGAGATCCAGGAGTTCCTGGCCCGCGAGGTGGCTTTGGAGGCCGAGCGTCCCGCGCACGACCTCATCGACCCCGACGACAGCTTCCAGGACCTCGGCCTGGACTCCCTGGGAGCCGTCAACGTCGCCAAGCGCCTGGAGGCCGCGTTCGGCCTCCGGGTCAAGGCGGTGTACTTCTTCGACTTCCCGACGATCGGCGCGCTCTCGCGCCACCTGGCCGAACAGAACTAGGAAGCACCCACACCGTCCCCAACGTCAGAGCGGGTCGAGCCGGAAGCCCCGGTCTCGACCCGCTCTCGTTCGCGTCACTACCGGACGACCTCCAGCTGGGCCATCATGCCCATCGAGGAGTGGTCGATCAGGTGGCAGTGGTAGAGGTACTTGCCCAGGTACTGGTCGTACCGCAGCCGGATCTGCACGCTGCCGCCGATCGGCACGGCCACGGTGTCCTTCCAGCCCGCCTCGTGCCCGCCGACCGGACGGCCGTTGCGCGACAGCACCTCGAAGTGCAGCCCGTGCAGGTGCATGTTGTGCGGGATCGAGGGCTGGGTGTCCTTGTTGTGCACCGTCCAGACCTCGACGTCGCCGCGCTTGACCTGCATGTCGATCCGGTTCGGGTCGAAGACCTTGCCGTCGATCACGAAGGCCCTGGCCTGCATGTCCAGCGACATCGTGACCGTGCGCTCGCGCGCGACCTCGGCGCGGCCCAGCCCGCGCATCTTGCGCAGCCGGGCCGGGACCCGGCTCTCGTCGGGAGCGTCGCGGACGACGTCGAAGCGCATCACGTCGCGCAGCAGCTCGGAGTCGCCGTCGGCGTTCTTCAGGATGATCTTCGTGCCCAGCGGGTAGAGCGAGAAGTCGATCACCACGTCGACCCGCTCGCCCGGCGACAGGTTGACGCTGGAGGCCGGGACCGGCTCGGGCAGCAGCCCGCCGTCCGAGGCGATCTGGATCATCTCGCCGTCGTTGTCGAGCTTGAGCAGGTAGTACCGCTCGTTGGACCCGTTGATGAAGCGCAGCCGGTACTTGCGCGCCGCGACCTCGAAGTACGGCTGCACCTTGCCGTTGACCAGCTGGGTGTTGCGGTACCTGAAGTCGTCCATCTCGTAGAGGAACTGGCCCTTGTCGTCGAACCGGGCGTCGCGCAGCATGATCGGCACGTCGTACCGGCCGGACGGCAGCCGCAGCGACCGCTCGGCGGGGTCCTCCAGCAGGTAGGTCCCCGACAGTCCCTTGAAGACCATCTCGGCCTCCATGTGGTGGGCGTGGTCGTGGTACCAGAGCGTCGACGCGAGCTGGCGGTTCGGGTAGGTGTAGATCCGCGACTCGCCCGGCGCGATGCCGTCCATCGGCTGGCCGTCGTCCTTGGGCGCCACATGGCCGCCGTGCAGGTGGACGGCCGCCTCGTGGTCGAGGCCGTTGGTGTGCCTGATGACGACCTGGCGCCCGGTGCGGGCCCGGATCGTCGGGCCGGGGAAGCGACCGTCGTAACCCATGACGGTCGTCTTGAACCCGGGGAGGATCTCGGCCTCGGCCTGGCGCAGCGTCATCTCGTAGTAGTCCGTCGTGGCCGTCTGCAGGCGGGGCCGCGCGACCTGCGGCAGCGTGAGCGGCGTCTGGAACGGCTCGACCTTGGCGGCGGCGTTCTCCTTGCTGATCAGCGCGACGCCGGTCGGCACGAGCGACGCCACTCCCCCTGCCACCCCGACCTTGATCACGTTTCTCCGGCTGACCATGGACCGTCCCTTCACCTCGTGGAGCGTGTCCACGAACGGTCCCGCGCCGTCCTAGCGGTCCGATCGACGCCCGATCGCGCCTCCCGCACGCCGTTCCCAAGCCGAGACCCGCGAACGTGGACGATCCGAGGGTGCGGATGCCGGGTTCGGCCTACCCTGTGATCGCGGCTGCGGTCTGGGAGGTTCGGGAGCGATGCTCGACCAGGTTCGGGAAGCGCCCCGAGAACGAGGGGTGCCGGGGGACTCGGCGGCGCCCGGAGATCGTAAGCTGAAGGGCGTGTCCGACGGTCCCTCCGAGTGCCAGTGCATCATCTGTCACGACTATGGCGACCGCGACCGTCTCGACAACTTCGAGCTGCGGACGATCGTGCACGTCACGCAGTACGGGTGGAGCGTCGTGCTGGAGCAGCCCGACGGCCCGACGCCCGGATGGGCCTACACGCTCGGCCTGTGGCACAGCCACCGCTCCCCCGAGCTCGGCATGTTCGGCGGCGACGTCTACGAGATCGAGGAGATCCTCAACGCGCTCGGCGGGCAGGCCGCGGGCGGCGAGCCGCACGCCGACGGCGACCGGCGGCCCGAGGTGATCCGGGGACGCGAGGCGGCCTTCCGGACCGTCCAGGCCCCCTGGCACCGCACGGCCTTCCCCGGGGCCCACGCGTTCTACCGGACCAACCCGCCGCCGTTCCTCCAGGTCGCCTGGCCCAACGAGGACGGCCTGTTCCCCTGGCAGCCCGGCACCGGCCTGCCGTTCCGCCGCTCGCAGCCCTGGCTCTGGCTGCACCCGCGCCAGCACCCCGACAGCGTCTGGAGCCGGCGGCTGGCATAGGGTCGGCGGATGTTCGGACCGATCGCCGAGACCATCGGCACCGCGAGGCTCGCGCTGGAGCCGCTCGCGGTCGAGCACGCCGCCGAGATGGCCGGGGTCCTGGCCGACCCGCGCCTGCACGACTACATCGGCGGCGAACCGCTCTCCCCGTCCGAGCTGCGCGACCGCTACGCCCGGCTCGCCGCCGGGCCGGAGCCGTTCCACCAGGAGTGCTGGCTGAACTGGATCGTCCGGCGGGTCCGCGACGGGCGGGCCGTCGGGACGGTCCAGGCCACCGTCGGGCCAGGCGCCGGCGGCCTGCGCGGCTCGGTCGCCTGGGTGGTCGGCATGCCCTACCAGGGGTTCGGCTTCGCCACCGAGGCCGCCGCCGCGATGCTGGCGTGGCTGCGGCGCAACGGGGTCGCCGAGATCACCGCGAACATCCACCCGGAGAACGCGCCGTCCGCCGCCGTGGCACACGCGCTCGGGCTGTTCCCGACCGCCGAGCGCACCGACGGCGAGATCGTCTGGCGTGCGCCCTGAGAGCCGAAGCCACCCCCAAACCCGGCAAATTCACGAGAACACGCACGACCTTCCGCCGAAGAACGCACCGGCCGCCGCCGTAGCGCGCGCTCGGGTTGTACGCGACCGCCGAGCGCGCCGACGGCGAGACCGCCCGCCGCAGGCCCTGACGTCCGGAAAGTCCCCCCGACACGGCGAATCACGACAACACGCACGAACTTCCCGCCGAAGAAGGCGCCCGCCGCCGTAGCGCGCCCTCGGGTTGTACGCGACCGCCGGGCGCGCCGACGGGGAGGTCGTCTGGCGCGCGCCCTGACGTCCGGAAAGTCGCCCGCGGACACGGCGGTTCGCGGGAGCGCGGACGTACTTCCCGATGGGGGCCGACCGTGTCGGGAGGCCCGCGACGGCGAGAGGAGCCGGTATGGCGACCGGTCTGGACGACGTCGTTCCGCTGACCGCCCTGCGAACGCTGCGGTTCCCGGCCGCGGAGCCCTCGGTGCGCGCCGCGCGGCGGCGCGCCCGCGAGCTGCTCGGCCCGGCCTTCCCCGGCCTGTTCGAGATCACGGTGGTGGTCAGCGAGCTGGTCACCAACGCGCTGCGCCACTCGCGGTCGGGCGAGGGCGGCCAGGTGACGGTCCGCTTCCTGGCGGGTGAGGGCCTGCTCAGGCTGGAGGTCGCCGACGACGGCTCGGGCGGCTTCCCCCGGCTGCGGGAGCCGGACGAGCGCGGCGAGAACGGCCGCGGGCTGCACGTCGTCGAGGCCCTGGCGCTGCGCTGGGGCGTCACCCGCCGCGCCGGGACCACGGCGGTTTGGGCTGATTTCGTCGCTCCCGGCAATGGATTGATCTCCACATGCACATGCGACGGCTACACGGGGTAAGAGACAATCGCTAAGCTCGCCCCGCCGAGCCGGAGGAGTGGAGATGCAGGAGGTCTGGCCCGGTGCGGCGTACCCGCTCGGCGCGACCTGGGACGGAACCGGGACGAACTTCACCCTGTTCTCCGAGGTGGCCCACCGGGTGGAGCTGTGCCTTTTCGACGACGAGGGCGTCGAGTCCAGCGTCGACCTGCCCGAGGTCGACGGGTTCGTGTGGCACGGGTACCTGCCGGGCGTCGGGCCCGGCCAGCGGTACGGCTACCGCGTGCACGGCCCCTACGAGCCGGCCGAGGGCCACCGCTGCAACCCGTCCAAGCTCCTGCTCGACCCGTACGGCAAGGCCGTCGACGGCGAGGTCGAGTGGCACGGCTCGCTGTTCTCCTACCGGTTCGCCGACCCGGACGCCTTCAACGACGACGACAGCGCGCCCTACATGCCGAAGAACGTGGTGATCAACCCGTTCTTCGACTGGGGCGACGACCGGCCGCCGCGCGTCCCGTACCACGAGAGCCTGATCTACGAGGCCCACGTCAAGGGCCTGACCCGGCTGCATCCCGGCATCCCCGAGGAGCAGCGCGGCACGTACGCCGGCCTGGGCCATCCCGTGATGATCGACCATCTGCTCGACCTCGGGGTGACGGCCGTCGAGCTGATGCCGGTGCACCAGTCGGTGGCCGAGCACGCGCTGGTCGCGCGGGGGCTGTCCAACTACTGGGGCTACAACACGATCAACTTCCTCGCGCCGCACAACGCCTACAGCTCCACCGGGCAGCTGGGCGAGCAGGTGCAGGAGTTCAAGGCGATGGTGCGCGCCCTGCACGAGGCGGGCATCGAGGTGATCCTCGACGTCGTCTACAACCACACCGCCGAGGGCGACCACCTCGGGCCGACGCTGTCGTTCCGCGGCATCGACAACGCCTCGTACTACCGCATCAGCGACGACGACGAGCGCTACTACCTCGACTACACCGGCTGCGGCAACTCCTTCAACGTCCGCAACCCGCACCCGTTGCAGCTGATCATGGACTCGCTCCGCTACTGGATCCTGGAGATGCACGTCGACGGCTTCCGCTTCGACCTGGCCTCCGCGCTGGCCCGCGAGCTGCACGACGTCGACCGGCTCTCGGCCTTCTTCGACCTGGTGCAGCAGGACCCGGTGGTCTCCCAGGTCAAGCTGATCGCCGAGCCGTGGGACGTCGGCGAGGGCGGCTACCAGGTCGGCAACTTCCCGCCGCTGTGGTCGGAGTGGAACGGCAAGTACCGCGACACCGTCCGCGACTACTGGCGCGGCGAGCCCGCCACGATGCCCGAGTTCGCCTCGCGGCTCACCGGCTCCTCCGACCTGTACGAGCACAGCGCCCGCCGCCCGTTCGCCTCGATCAACTTCGTGACCTGCCACGACGGGTTCACGCTGAGCGACCTGGTCTCCTACAACGGCAAGCACAACGACGACAACGGCGAGTCCAACCGCGACGGCACCGACGACAACCGCTCGTGGAACTGCGGCGCCGAGGGGACGACGTCCGATCCCGGCATCCTCGACCTGCGCGCCCGCCAGCGCCGCAACTTCCTGGCCACGCTGTTCCTGTCCCAGGGCGTGCCGATGCTCTCCCACGGCGACGAGCTCGGACGCACCCAGGACGGCAACAACAACGCCTACTGCCAGGACAACGAGATCGCCTGGGTCGACTGGGAGAACACCGACGAGGGCATGCTGGAGTTCGTCCGGATCCTGTCGCGGCTGCGCAGCGACCACCCGGTGTTCCGCCGCCGCCGTTTCTTCAAGGGCACCGGTGACATCGACTGGCTGACGCCCGCGGGCGAGACCATGGACGACGACGACTGGAACGCCGGGTTCGCCAAGTCGCTGACCGTCTTCCTCAACGGCGAGGCCATCAGCGAACCCGACCCGCGCGGCCGCCGCGTCACCGACGACTCGTTCCTGCTGCTGATCAACGCCCACTCCGAGGAGATGGAGTTCGCGCTGCCCGGCCCCGACCACGGCGAGCGCTGGGAGTTCGCCCTCGACACCGCCGACCCGCAGGGCTTCGGCGACCGCGAACGCCTCAAGGCCCTCGACCGCATCCCCGTCCCCAGCCGCTCCCTCATCGTCCTTCGCTGTGTTTAAAGAAATCCCGGCCCACCTGCGCTCGCCTGGCGGCCCACCTGCGCTCGCCTGGCGGCTCGCTTCGGTGACCGTGATTTTGCGATTGCTGCATCGCTTCGCGATCTAACCGGGGGAAGCTCGCCTCCGGCTTCGCTTCCCCCGGTTAGTTGACGCAATCGCGCGCGTGGTTGAGCGGCGCGAGTTAGAAGCGTCCGGTTCGCAGGGCGGTGAGGAAGACCAGGACGAACGTGGCCGCCGCGACGACGCCGTGCAGGACCATCGCCCGGGCCGGGTAGGGCTGTTCGGCGTCGCGGGCATGGCGGCCGCCCCGGCCGACCTGCCAGCGGGTGAGCAGGACGAACCCCTGGAAGACCACCACGAGCAGCGCGCCGAAGGCCGCCCAGGCGGCCCAGCCCCGACCGGTGATCAGGTACAGCACGAAGATCGCCAGCCCCAGCACGGCGGCGAGCGGATGGCCGATCACCACCAGCATGGGGAACCGCGTGACCTTGGTGCCCCTTCCCCCGTTCGCCAGCCATTTCACCAGCAGATAGGCCCCGGCCGTGGCCGTGAGCATCCATGCGACGAACGCAGCGAACCCCACCCCCACTCCCTTCGGTGAAGCTTTTTCCTCCCCGAGCACAGTCTCTCCATTATTTTCCTCCGAGAGTGGCGAATCGTGCATTTCGCAACACAGACCGTCACACCGGGACCGGATCGGGTGCACTACCTTGGCGGGGATGCGACGCCTTTCACCGGCCGCGAGCGCGGTCGATCTCGCCGACGAGTACGCCTACCCGCCGGGACGCCGCTGGCTGCGCGCCAACATGGTGTCCAGCGCCGACGGCGCCGCCGTGTGGGAGGGACGCAGCGGCGGGCTCGCGGGCCCGGCCGACCAGCGGCTGTTCTCCCTGCTGCGCGGCCTGGCCGACGTGGTGATCGTCGGCGCCGGGACGGTCCGCGCCGAGGGCTACGGCCCCGCCCGGCCGGGTTCCGGCTGGCCCGAGGGCCTGCGGGAGGGACGGCCCGCCGCTCCGGCGATGGCGGTGGTCTCGCGCGATCTCGCGCTGGACTTCCAGGCGCCGATCTTCACCGAGGCGGGCACGCCCACGCTGCTGCTGACCTGCGAGGCGGCCGACCCGGAGCGGATGCGCGCGGCGCGCGAGCACGCGGAGGTGGTCGTCGCCGGGCAGGACGCGGTCGACTTCGCCGTCGCCCTGCTCGCGCTGGAGGAGCGCGGCCACACCCGGCTGCTGTGCGAGGGCGGGCCGATCGTCCTGGCCCAGATCGCCGCGGCCGGGCTGCTCGACGAGCTGTGCCTGACCCTGAGCCCGAGGCTGGCCGCGGGCGCCGCCCAGCGCGTGCTGAACGGCGTCCGCCTGCCCGAGCCCGCCGACCTGCGGCTCGGCGGCGTGCTGGAGGACGACGACTTCCTGTTCCTGCGCTACCTGCGCAAGGAGTAGCGGGCGAACAGGACGCCCTCGTCCTCGTACAGCGCCGTCAGCCGCGCGTCGCACGGCCCGTCCAGCACGCCCACCAGCGGTGTGCGGTGGGCGGCCCCCATCAGGGTGGGCGCGATGTTGAGGCAGAGCTCGTCGGCCGCCCCCGCGCGGACGAAGGCCGTCGCCAGGGCCGGGCCGCCCTCGCACAGCAGCCGGGTGAGGCCCATGTCCGCGAGCGCGCGGACGGCGGCGGGCAGGTCGACCTCGTCGTCGCCCACGGCGATCAGCGGGACGGGCGCCGACTCCAGCGGGGCCGAGCGCGAGGTGACCACCAGCGTGGGCGTCTCCGCTTCGGTGAACAGCGGCAGCGTCCAGTCCAGGTCGAGCGAGCGGCTCACCACCACGATCGGGGCGGGCGGCCCGCCGCGCCGCTCGCGCAACGAGGTCCGCAGCCGCGCGGGGCCCAGGCGTCCGGTCCGGACGGTGGCGGCGCCGACGACGATCGCGTCGGCGAGGGCGCGCAGCGTGCGGAAGACCCGGAAGTCGGCCTCGCCGCCCAGCCCGTCCGACCAGCCCTCGGCGTCGGTGACCGAGCCGTCCAGGCTCATCACCATGCCGATCCGCACCCCGGGGGCGTCGGCGTACTCGTGGTACGGGTCGACGTCCTCGGCGGGCTCGGGCAGCAGTCGGCGCATATTCGCAGGCTAGTAGGGGGCGATCAGCCGGATTCCGGCGGGTTCGATCTTGTCCAGCACGTACCCGGTGGCCCACAGGTCCACGGCGGGCGCGAACGGGTTCGGCAGGTCGCCCAGGGTCAACCCCACGACCCGCTCCGGCGGGCGGTGCTCACCGACGTACTGGTACGAGGCGGGGATGACGTGCCCTTCGCCGGCGGCGAGGCGCCAGAGCCAGTCGAGCTGGGCGTGCCAGAACGCCCGGCTGAGGAACATTCCCGGCCTCCGCAGGCTCTCGCTGAGCCCGGGCCCGTAGTCGCTACGGCCTCGGTACCCCCACGCGTGGAAGAGCAGCTTGCGGATGTGGCTTCCCGCCTCGTGCGGCATGGCCGCGCGCATGGGCTGGGACAGCGGGCCCCCGACCCGCCAGATCACCTTTTCAGGGACGGGACCCGCACCCCACGGCTCCATGGCCTCGGCGCAATCTCGCGCGGCGGCCTCGGCCCTCAGAACTCCTTCGGGATCGGACCCAAGAGCGGCCTCGGCCGACGGCAGCCGCTCGACGACCGGGGTCTCCTCGGCGACCTTGCCCTCGCAGGCGCAGTCGGGGCACGTCCAGCCCTCGCTCCATTCGTTGTCCATCCCCGAATAGCTCCCGGTCGAGCCGGTGCCCCTGCATCCTCCGCAGTCGACGAGCCGCGTCTCGCGGAACCGCCGTCGCGAATCGTCGGGGAGAACCCCTTCCGAACGCGTGGGACGCACGACGCGATCCCACAACCAGGACGAATCCACTGGCTCGATCATGAACCGATCGTAGGGGGCGGCGGTGCGGGATGTCGGAGGGGAGGCGCATCATTAGGGCATGGACCTGCCGATCAGTCTGCCGCTCTCGCCCATGCTGGCCAAGGCGGTCAAGACCATGCCCAAGGGCGACATGCTGTACGAGCCGAAGTGGGACGGCTTCCGCTGCGTCATCTTCCGCGACGGCGACGAGGTGGAGCTGTCCAGCCGGGGTGAGAAGCCGCTGACCCGGTACTTCCCCGAGCTGGTCGAGGCCGTGCGGCGCGAGCTGCCCGAGCGGTGCGTGCTCGACGGCGAGATCGTGATGCGCCACGGCACGCGGCTCGACTTCGACATGCTCCAGCAGCGCATCCATCCGGCCGCGTCCCGGGTGAACCTGCTCGCCGAGCAGACCCCGGCGTCGTTCGTGGCGTTCGATCTGCTGGCCCTGGGCGAGGAGTCGCTGATGGAGGTGCCGCTGGGCGAGCGGCGGCGGCGCCTGGTCGAGGCCCTGGCGACCGCGAAGGCGCCGATCCACGTCACGCCGGCGTCCGGCTCCTACGAGCTGGCGCTGCGCTGGTTCGACGAGTTCGAGGGCGC
This sequence comes from Spirillospora sp. CA-294931, assembly GCF_050946795.1. Classification (GTDB taxonomy): domain Bacteria; phylum Actinomycetota; class Actinomycetes; order Streptosporangiales; family Streptosporangiaceae; genus Spirillospora. The sequence continues at coordinate 3,214,000 of NZ_CP192006.1, read as the reverse complement.
GGGGCTCGACGGCGTGATCGCCAAGCCGCTCGACATCCCCTACCAGCCCGACAAGCGGGTCCTGTTCAAAGTCAAGCACGAGCGGACGGCCGACTGCGTGGTCGCGGGGTTCCGCTGGCACAAGTCTGGCCCGATCGTCGGCTCGCTCCTGCTCGGGCTCTACAACGACGAGGGCCATCTCCAGCATGTGGGCGTTGCGGCCTCGTTCACGATGAAGCGCCGCGCCGAGCTCGTCGAGGAGCTCCAGCCCTACCGCATGGAGGACTACACGGGCCATCCCTGGGAGGGCTGGGCCCGGCAGACCGACGCCACCGCCGACCGCATGCCGGGCGCGGTCTCGCGCTGGAGCGGCAAGAAGGACCTCACCTGGCTCGCGCTGCGCCCCGAACTGGTCGTCGAGGTCGCCTACGAGGGCATGGAGGGCGACCGCATCCGCCACACGGCGCGGTTCCGCCGCTGGCGCACCGACCGCACGCCCGAGTCGTGCACCTACGAGCAGCTTGAGGTTCCGGTGGCCTACGACCTCGACGACATCTTCGGCAACCCCGTCCGGTGAGCGGCCCGGCCCCGGACGCCGCGGCGGGCGCCCGGGGCCGGCCGGTCACGGACGCCGGGTCTCGGCGTCGATGGTGTCCTGGATGACGTCGCGCCGCGAGCGGGTGCCCAGCGTCGAGTTCACCGGACGCAGGTAGGTCTGCTTGAGCCCGGGGACCCGGTCCTGGATGACGAAGGACGCCTTGGTGGAGACCGCCGCGCCCCTGGTGCGCACCGACGCGAGGGTCTTGAAGTCGACCTTCATCTCGTCCTTGCCGATCCGGGTCAGGACGTAGCCGCGCTGGTTGTTGTAGAAGCGCAGATGCCTGTTGATCTTCAGATAGGGGTGGTCGGCGGGGTTGGAGTCCGCGCCGTCGCCGCCGCTGGTGATGGAGCTGCAGACCAGCTCCGAGCCCACCGTCCTGGACGACGGGTCGTCGTAGTTCAGCTTGAGGTCGCTGGCCCAGTGGGCGTGGACGTCACCGGTCAGCACGACCGCGTTGCGCAGCTTGGCGTCCACCCAGCCCTTGGTGATGCGGTCCCGCGAGGCGACGTAGCCGTCCCAGGAGTCCATGCTGGTGCGCTTGATCGGCCCGGCGTCCACGTCGCGCTGGGCGAAGAAGACCTGCTGGCCGAGGACGTCCCAGCGGGCGGCCGAGCGCCGGAAGCCGTCCAGCAGCCACTTCTCCTGGGCGGCGCCGGTGATCGAGCGCGCCGGGTCGGAGGCGGCGGCGCACTCCTTGGTGCCGTCGCCGCAGGCCTGGTCGGAGCGGAACTGGCGGGTGTCGAGCATGTGGAAGTTGGCCAGCCGGCCCCAGCGGATCCGCCGGTAGATCTGGATGTCGGGCCCGGACGGCACCGACGAGCGGCGCAGCGGCATGTTCTCGTAGTAGGCCTTGAACGCGGCGGCGCGGCGCTTCATGAACGCGGCGTGCTCGGGGGTGTCGGAGTTGTTCTCCGGCACCTCGTCGGCCCAGTTGTTCTCGACCTCGTGGTCGTCGAAGACCACCAGCCACGGGGCGGCCTGGTGCGCGGCCTGGAGGTCGGTGTCGGACTTGTACTGGGCGTGGCGCTGCCGGTAGGTCGCCAGCGAGACGGTCTCGGGGCCCTCGTGGTCGCGGACGTTGCCGCCCGGGCTGTTGTAGACGCCCTTCTTGTACTCGTACTGGTAGTCGCCCAGGTGCAGGATGAGGTCCGGGTGCTCCTCGGCGAGGCGGCGGTAGGCGGTGAAGTAGCCGTGCTCGAACTGCGAGCAGGACGCGAAGCCCATCACCAGCGCCGGGCCGAAGGAGTCGGGACGGGGCGTGGTGCGGGTGCGGCCCACGGGCGAGACATGGTCGCCGACGCGGAAGCGGTACCAGAACTCGCGGCCGTCGCCGAGCCCGTTCAGCTCGACATGGACGCTGTGGGCCGACTCGGGGCGGGCGGTGACGGTGCCGCGCCGGACGATCCGGCGGAAGCGGGCGTCGGAGGCCAGCTCCCAGCGCACCGGGAACGTCGAGGCGGGCATGCCGCCCAGGCCGTCCTCGGCGAGGGGGCGCGGGGCCAGGCGGGTCCACAGGACGAAACCGTCGTGGTCGGGATCGCCGGAGGCGACGCCGAGCGTGAACGGGTCGGAGGGAAGCGTTCCAGGCCCGCGCCGCGAGGTCGCGGCCTGTGCGGTACCTGCGACGGGGAGCGTGACGGCGGCGGTCAGCCCGGTGGTGACTAGGAACGACCGGCGGTCGAGCCCGCGAGAGTCCTCGGCCATGGGGGGCCTTTCATGAGGGTCCGGTAGCGATCGCCGGAAAGCCTCACGAAGGCCGATGGACACGACCTTCCCCGCAGATGACGCCTCGTTCAACAGAATCGTTCGACTACGACATTGGCCTACAAAACGGAAAAAGCCATTCAAGTTCCGGAGAACCTGAACGGCACGAGGCACGGGAAAGCGTGCTAAGCTGATCTGCGCCCGAATTTGGGCCCACAGAACACCGATCCTATGTTGAGGAGCGTATCAAAGGCATGGGACACAGTCAAGCCGGGCACGTCAACCCCCTGAACGCCGAAGGTGACCGCGTCCTGCGGGCCGCGCTCCGAGCCGAGCAGGAGGTCGTCTCCCGGGTTTACGCCAGGCTTGACACCGAGCGCGCCGCCGCTGAGGCCGCGCTGCGCTCGGCTCCGGTGGCGGGCGGCGGGTCCCGGCTCCAGGCACAGGTCGAGCAGGCGGTGGTGACCGAGGAGGCGGCGCGGGCCCTGGCCCGGCTGAACGCCGTCGAGCGCGCGTTGTGCTTCGGCCGCGTCGACCACCGGCAGGAGGACGGCGTCCCCGGCGAGACGTTCTACATCGGCCGCATCGGGCTGCGCGACGAGCACCACGAGCCGATGCTGATCGACTGGCGGGCCACGGCGGCCCGGCCGTTCTACACCGCCACCGCGAGCGCGCCGGGAACGCTCGCGCGCCGCCGCCACCTGCACCTTCGCGAGCGCGCCGTGGCCCGCCTCGACGACGAGGTCTTCGACCTCGACGGGCTCGGCGAGGCCGACCGGAGCACGATCGTCGGCGAGGCGGCCCTGCTGGCGACGCTGCGCCAGGGCCGGACGGGCCGGATGACCGACGTGGTCGCGACCATCCAGGAGGAGCAGGACCAGGTGATCCGCTCCGGGCTCCCGGGGGTGCTGGTCGTCCAGGGCGGGCCGGGGACGGGGAAGACCGTCGCGGCCCTGCACCGCGCCGCGTACCTGCTCTACACGCACCGCGACGTGCTGGAGCGCAGGGGCGTGCTGGTGGTGGGCCCGAACGTGACGTTCCTGCGCTACATCGAGCAGGTGCTTCCCGGTCTGGGCGAGACGGACGTCGCGCTGGCGACCGTGGGCGAGCTGTACCCGGGGACGCGGGCCACGGCGTCCGACATCCCGGAGGTCGCCGTCGTCAAGGGCGATCTGCGAATGGCGGCGCTGGTCGAGGCGGCGGTGCTCGATCGCCAGCGCGCCCCCGAGGAGGGCCTGGAGATCGAGATCGAGAACCTGACGCTGCGGGTGAGCCCGGAGGCGTGCCTGCGCGCCCGCGACAAGGCCCGTGCCCTGCGCGCGCCGCACAACGTCCAGCGGCGCCTGTTCGTCCACGAGCTGCTGGAGGCGCTGGCCGTCGACCGGGCCGAGCAGTACGAGCGGATGATGGACGAGCCGCTGGAGCAGCTCGTCCGCGACGGCGGGATGCCCGACTGGCTCCAGGAGCTGATGGACGAGGCCGAGGACGGCCCGCTCATGGACGACACCGACCTGCGGCTCACCAAGGAGACCCTCTGGCAGGACCCGGCCGTCCGGCGGGTGATCGACGCGCTGTGGCCGGAGCTGAGCCCGCAGACGCTGCTCACCGAGCTGTTCGCCGACCCCGAGGCGCTCGGGCGGGCGGCGGACGCGGCCGGGATCTCCCCGGTCGAGCGCGGCCTGCTGCGCCGCTCCCCCGGCGAGCCGTGGACGGTCTCGGACGTCCCGCTGCTCGACGAGGCCGCCGAGTGGCTGGGCGTCGACGACCCCGCCAAGCGCGCGCGGAGCCGGGCCGAGCGGCTTGAGCGCCGGGCCGAGGAGCAGTACGCCCGCGAGGTGCTGGAGTCGGCCGGGATCGACGAGGCGCTGGTGGAGGCCCGCGAGCTCGCCGAGCGCAACCGCGACGCGGGCCCGGTCCTGACCACGGCGCAGCGGGCCGCGGCCGACCGCGAGTGGGCGTACGGGCATGTGATCGTCGACGAGGCGCAGGAGCTGTCGGAGATGGCCTGGCGCGTGGTGATGCGCCGCGTCCCCACCCGGTCCCTCACGGTGGTGGGCGACATCGCCCAGACCGGCAGCCCGGCGGGCGCCGCGTCCTGGGGGCAGATGCTCGACCGCTATGTCGCGGGGCGCTGGCGCGAGCAGCGTCTGATGGTCAACTACCGGACGCCCGCCGCGATCATGAAGGTGGCGTCCGAGGTGCTGGCCGCCGTGGCGCCCGACCAGACGCCGCCCGAGCCGGTCCGCGACGACGGGCCGCCCCCGCGCGCGCTCCGGCTGCCGGTGGCCGGCCTGCCCGCGCTGGTCGCCGAGGAGCGCGCGGAGATCGACCCCGACGGGGTCGGTGAGGGAAGGCTGGCGATCGTCTCGTCGGGCGCCCGGCACGCCGAGGTCCTGACGGTCCTGCCCGGCGTCGAGGCGGGCGCGACGCCCGAGGCCCTCGACTCCCTGGTCGTGGTGCTCACCACGGAGGAGGCCAAGGGCCTGGAGTTCGACGCGGTGATCGTGGTGGACCCCGCCGGGATCGTCGGGGAGTCGCCGCGCGGCGGGCAGGACCTCTACGTCGCGATCACCCGCGCCACCCGGAGGCTGACCGTCGTCCATGACGGCGATCTGCCCGCGATGCTCTCCTCGCTCGGCTGAACGGGGTTCCCCTCGCAACTTGAACAAGCGTACGCTTGTTTTCCGGTTCGGGCGAAGGGACGGCGATGGCGGAGTACTCCAACCTGATCGGCGGGGAGTCGCGGCCCGCCGCGTCCGGGCGCACGCTCGACTCGGTCGATCCGGCCACCGGTGAGGTCTGGGCGCGCGTTCCGCGAAGCGGGGCGGCCGACGCGGCGGCTGCCGTGGCCGCCGCCCGCGCGGCCTTCCCCGCCTGGTCGGGTCTCCCGGCGGCGGCGCGCGCCCACCACCTGCGCAAGGTCGCCAAGATCTTCGCCGGGCACGCCAGGGAGCTGGCCGAGCTGGAGACGCGCGACAACGGCCGGATCATCGGCGAGACCGCCGGACGCGACCTGCCCGGCATGACCCACCTGTGGAACAACGCGGCCGCCGAGGCCGCCGACGCGGTCAAGGGCCGGACGGTCGACTTCGGTCCCACGAGCCTCGGCCTCACCCGCCGCGAGCCATACGGGGTGACGCTCGGCATCATCCCGTGGAACTCCCCCATCTCCACCCTCTCGGCCAAGGCCGCCTTCGCCCTGGCCGCCGGGAACACGGTGATCATCAAACCCGCCGAGCAGGCGTCGGTCTCGTCCCTGCGGGTGGGCGAGCTGCTGCGCGAGGTGCTGCCGCCCGGCGCCCTGAACATCGTGGCCGGGCTCGGCGAGGAGGTCGGCGATCCGCTCGTCCGGCACCCGGGCATCGACAAGATCAGCCTCACCGGCTCGGTGGACACCGCCAAGATCATCACGCGGGCGTCCGCCGACTCGCTCAAGCCGCTGGCCCTGGAGCTGGGCGGGAAGTCGCCCAACATCGTCTTCGCCGACGCCGACCTCGACCGCGCCGCGCCCGGCGTCACCACGCAGGCGATCTTCACCGCCAACGCCGGGCAGATCTGCTACGGCGGCTCGCGCGTCCTGGTCCAGCGCCCGGTGTACGAGGAGATGATCGAGCGCATGACGGCGATCGCCGCCGGGATCAGGCTCGGCGACCCGTTCTCGGACGAGACCACCATGGGCCCGGTGGTCTCCCGCGAGCAGTTCGAGCGCGTCACGTCCTACCTGGAGCTCGGCGCCAAGGAGGGCGCCGAGCTGGTCTTCGGCGGACGCTCCGGCCCGGACGCGGCGCCCGAGGGCTTCTCGGGCGGCTACTGGGTCGAGCCCACGCTGTTCGCCACCGCCGACAACGCGCTGCGCATCTGCCAGGAGGAGATCTTCGGCCCGGTCGCGGTCGTCCTGCCCTTCGACACCGAGGACGAGGCCCTGGCCATCGCGAACGACTCCCCGTATGGCCTCGCCGCGGGCGTGTGGACCCGCGACCTCGGCACCGCCCACCGCATGTTCCGCAACCTGGAGGCCGGGACGGTCTGGGTCAACACCTTCCGCAAGGTCATGTTCCCGCTGGAGGGCACCAAGGACAGCGGCTACGGCCACGACTCCGTGCTCGCCTACACCCGGGAGAAGTCCGGCCTGATCGAGATCTGACTGTATCGATGAGGGGGGCGACCCCCCTCAGACCCCCGCCCGGTGGGTGGCGCCGTCCTCGCTTCGCTTCGGGGGGCGCCACCCACCGGGGCAGGGGCTCCGCCCCCGCGCCCCCGCCAAGGGGCTCCGCCCCCTGGACCCCCCTTCCGGCCCTGGCCCGCCGCTTCGGCCGACGGATCAGGCGTCGAGGTCGGTCCGGCGTTCCAAGGAGACGACGTCGCGCCAGCGGGACACGCCCGCGTGATGGTGGCGGGCCACGCGGCGGCGGACGCCGATCTCGCGGAAGCCCAGGCTGCGGTGCAGGTGGAGGCTGGCGACGTTCTCGGGGAAGATCCCGGCCTCCAGGGTCCAGAACCCGCCGCGCTCGCTGGAGTCGATCAGCGTGCCGAGCAGGGCCCGGCCGACGCCGCGTCCCTGCGCGCCGGGGTGGATGTAGAGGGAGACCTCGGCCACCCCGGCGTAGCAGGGACGCGGAGAGCTGGGCGAGAGCGCGGCCCAGCCGAGGACGCGCTCGGCGTCGGCGGCCACGAACCGGTGGTCGGCCAGCTTGCCGGAGGTGAAGGCCTCCCAGGTCGGCACCCGGGTCTCGAAGGTGGCGTTGCCGCCGTCGATCCCGGCCTGGTAGATCGCGAGCACTTCGGCGGCGTGCTCGGGTCGCATGGGGCTGATCTGCACATGACTACTGTACGGACCAGTACATTCACGGCCAAAGCGGACCCCGATGCGCAACGGCAACTTGTGACCAAACCCGGCCAGAGTTCCTCCGGCACCGATCTTTACCTGGAGCCTCCGGACGAGGAATGTGTGGCTCCGGAGAGATCAACTCAAAACGGACCCCGGAGGTGCGGGTTGCCCAGGCGATCCCTGAGACGGACCCGGCAAGGCGCGGCCATCGCCGTCGCCGCCGCCACGGCGCTGGTCGGCGTGGGCGGCGTGGCCGACGCGGGCGCCGCCAAGCCCAAGATCGTGGTCAAGGACGGCGTCACCCAGCCGGTCTTCTCCTACAAGGACGCGATCCGCGAGCATGTGTACGTCGAGACGTCCCTCGACTCCGACCGCGACGGCAAGCGCGACCGGGTCAACGTGGACATCATCCGGCCCAAGGAGTCGGGCAACGGCCTGAAGGTCCCGGTCGTGATGGACGCCAGCCCCTATTACGACAACGTGGGCCGCGGCAACGAAGCCGAGAAGAAGACCTACGACGCCGCGGGCAACCCGGTGAAGTTCCCGCTCTACTACGACAACTACTTCGTCCCGCGCGGGTACGCGTTCCTGGCCGTGGACGCCGTCGGCAGCAACAAGTCCGACGGCTGCCCGGGCGTCGGCGAGTCCGACGTGCTCGGCACCAAGTCGGTCATCGATTGGCTGAACGGCCGCGCCAAGGCGTTCAAGGCCGACGGCTCGCCGGTCGAGGCGTCCTGGTCGACCGGCCGCACCGGCATGATCGGCAAGTCGTGGGACGGCACCCTGGCCAACGGCGTGGCCTCCACGGGCGTCAAGGGCCTGGAGACCATCGTCCCCATCTCGGCGATCAGCAGCTGGTACGACTACAGCCGCTCCAACGGCGTCAAGTACTGGGACGACGAGCAGCCCTACCTGGCCAGGCTCGTCGACACCGACCCGCCCGCCAAGTGCGCGGCCGTCCGCGCCGAGCACGACAAGGGCGAGGACGACGCCACCGGCAACTACACGCCCTACTGGCACCAGCGCAACTACCGCGACGGCGGCTTCGGCGAGGTCGGCGACGTGCGGGCCAGCGTGTTCGCCTTCCACGGCGTCAACGACCTCAACGTCAAGACCGACCACTTCTCCAAGTGGTGGGAGGGCCTGGCCAAGCGCGGCGTGACCCGCAAGGTCTGGCTGTCGCAGCGCGGCCATGTCGACCCGTTCGACACCCGCCGCGAGCTCTGGGTGGCGACCCTGCACAAGTGGTTCGACCACGAGCTGCACAAGATCAAGAATGATGCGCTCAAGGAGCCGAGGGCGGACGTCGAGACCGGCCCCGACCAGTGGGTCTCCCAGGCGAACTGGCCCGCGCCCGGCACCAGGAAGCTGACCCTGCGTCCCGGCCAGGACGGCTCGCTCGGCGGGAAGCCCGGCAGCGGAACCGCGTCCTACACCGACGCCCCCGGCCCCAATGGCGACGGCTACTCCGAGTCGGAGCTGGTCACCGACCCGACCACCGCCAAGCCCCACCGCCTGGCCTACGTCTCGGCCCCGACGCCCCGCGACGCGCGCCTGTCCGGCACCCCGGCCGCCACGCTCAAGGCCAAGCTGGACAAGCCCACGTCCAACCTGACCGTCCTGCTGGTCGACTACGGCGAGGACACCCGGATCAACTACCTCGGCGCGGGCTCGGGCATCGAGACCCTCGCCACCGAGAGCTGCCACGGCGAGAGCACGCCCACCGACGACGCCTGCTACAAGCAGACCCGCACCCGGACGATCAAGTCCGCGGTGAACGTCGTCGGCCGGGGCTGGCTGGACGTCCAGAACCGCGGCTCGCTCAGCACCCCCGCGCCGGTCACCCCGGGCAAGTACTACAACGTCCGCTGGCAGGCCCTCAGCCAGGACTACGTCCTCAAGAAGGGTCACCGGGTGGGCCTGATCCTGGCCGGCACCGACGCCGACTACAACACCGAGAAGCCCACCGGCGCCCAGATCACGGTCGACCTGGCGGGCAGCTCGGTGTCCGTCCCCGTGGTTCTCGGGGACCGCGAGGCGTCCACCCTGATCACCCCGCAGTCCCGCTCCGTCTGGCAGGGCCCGGCCACCGCCGACCTCCCCGTCCAGCCCAAGCAGTTCCACTGATCCCAGGCACGACCTGAGCGTGGTGTGGCGCGAGGCCCCGGCCTCCCGCCACACCACGTTCGCTTTACCGCCCAACCCCACGGACAGGCCCCAGCCACCAGCGCGGGGTTCCGCCCCGCACCACACCCACGCTGCATCCCGCCCCAACCCCACGGACGGGCCCCAGCCACCAGCGCGGGGTTCCGCCTCCCGCCACAACACGCCGCTTTACCGCCCAACCCCACGGACAGGCCCCAGCCACCAGCGCGGGGTTCCGCCTCGCACCACACCGCGCCGCTTTACCGCCCATCCCACGGACGGGCCACGGCCACCAGGGCGGTGTTCCGAGGCGGAGCCTCGGGACACCGCCCTTTGCTTTGGGGCGGAGGCATTTGCGCGCCCGAAAGTCCCAGGTGGACGTTCAGTCTTTGAGGTCGGTGTCCTTGCTCGGCTGGACGCGCTTGGGCTCGCCCGGCATCTTGGGGTAGTTGGGCGGATAGGGCATGTCGCCCAGGCCGTGGTCGTGCTCGTCGCGATCGGCCATCTCCAGCAGGCGGTCGAGCGAGAAGGACTTCTCGTCGATGGCCGAGTGCAGGTCGCCGATCTTGGCGAAGCGGTCGGGCATCGTGACGATCGTGAAGTCCTCGGGGGTGACGTCGGGCAGCTCGTCCCAGGTCACGGGGGCCGAGACCGGCGCGTGCGGCAGCGGCCTGATGCTGTAGGCCGAGGCGATGGTGCGGTCGCGGGCGTTCTGGTTGTAGTCGATGAACACCTGCTCGCCGCGCTCCTCCTTCCACCATTTGGTGGTGACCAGTTCGGGCGCGCGGCGCTCGACCTCGCGGCCGAAGGCCAGCGCGGCCCGGCGGACCTCGGTGAACGTCCAGCGCGGCTCGATGCGGACGTAGATGTGCACCCCGCCCTTGCCGGAGGTCTTGACGAAGCCGGTGTGGCCGAGCTCGTCGAGCAGCTCGCGGGCCGGGCCGAGCGCGACACCGACGGCGTCGGCGAAGTCGGTGCCGGGCTGCGGGTCGAAGTCGATGCGCAGCTCGTCGGGGTGGTCGACGTCGCCGGAGCGCACGGGCCACGGGTGGAAGGTGAGGGTGCCGAGGTTGGCGGCCCAGGCGATCACGGCCTCCTCCGACGGCGTGACCTCGTCGGCCGAGCGCCCGCTGGGGAAGTCGATGCGGGCGGACGGCACCCAGTCGGGCGCGCCCTTGGGAATGCGCTTCTGGTAGAAGGCGTCGGCTCCCCTGGGGTTGTCGCGGGTGGCCAGGCGGGCCCCTTCGAAGACCCCGGACGGCCAGCGTTCGAGCGTGGTGGGACGATCGCGCGTCGCACGCAGGATGCCCTCCCCCACGGCGATGTAGTACTCCACCACCTGACGCTTGGTGTAGCCGTGCTCAGGGAAGTACACCTTGTCGGGATTGGTCACCTTGACGAGGCGATCCCCTACCGGGATCTCGATGAACGGCGAGGCCATGCTGGCACGGTAACCCACAGGTCGGACACCGCCGGGCGACGCCCCCGGTCCGCGAGGTACCGTCGAAGCCATGGAGAAGATCGTCAAGAGTGACGAGGAGTGGCGGGCCGAGCTGTCGCCCGAGGAGTACCGGGTGCTCCGCGAGGCCGGCACCGAGCGGCCCTTCACCGGCGAGTACACCGACACCAAGACCACGGGCGTCTACCGCTGCCGCGCCTGCGGAACCGAGTTGTTCCGCTCGGACGCCAAGTTCGAGTCGCACTGCGGCTGGCCCTCGTTCTTCGAGCCGTCGGGCTCCAGCGCGGTCACCCTGATCGAGGACCGGACGATGGGGATGGTCCGCACCGAGGTGCGCTGCGCGGCCTGCGACTCGCACCTCGGCCACGTGTTCGAGGGCGAGGGCTACCCCACCCCGACCGACCAGCGCTACTGCATCAACAGCGTCAGCCTGACGCTGGAGCCCGCCGAATAGGGCTCAGCGGGTCTCGCCTACCTCGCAGTCGTCGTCGTCACTCTGCTTGTTGGCCAGGACGACCTCGCCGTTGCCCTCGCTCTTGCCGTGGATGAAGACGCGGGGGGCCGAGTCGCCCGCGTCCTTGAGGAACTGGGTCGTCCACTCGCACAGGGAGACGGCGGGCTCGGAGTTCTCGTCGCCCTCCTCCAGGTCGGTGTAGACGCGCAGGAAGTCTCCGCTGCGGCGGACGTCCTTGACGTGCCCGGCGACCTTGCGGCCGGTGTCCTTGCGCTGGAGGTAGGGGACGGCGTCGGGCACGGCGTCCGGGTCGTCGGCGTCCACCTTCGCCTGCGTCTCCAGCGCGGCGGCCGAGTGCTTGGCCGACGGCTTGGACGCCTGGACGGCGACGGCGGAGCGCGGCCGCTCCGAGGGCCCGCCGATCGCGGAGACCCCCGCGACGGCGGCGGAGGCGATCAGCGCGACCGAGGCGGTTCCGGTGCCGACCACGATCAGCCTGCGCCGGCCCGGCCCGCCGAGCATCCTGTTCCAGCGGACCGAGAACTCCGACGGGGGCTTGGCATGGCGGCCGCGGCCATGCGGGGCGGGGGGCTTGGTCACGTCCAGCACTTTACTGGCACATTGCCCGAAGAATGGCCCCGAACGGACAACCCGGGACGGGTGTCGCGCGTCAGGGGAGGTCGGCGACGAGCTCCGCGACGGCCTTGCGGCGCCCGGTGTAGAAGGGCACCTCCTCGCGCACGTAGAGGCGGGCCCTGGAGCCGCGCAGGTGACGCATGAGGTCGACGATGCGGTGCAGCTCGTCGGCCTCGAAGGCCAGCATCCACTCGTAGTCGCCGAGCGCGAACGAGGAGACGGTGTTGGCCCGGACGTCGGGGTACCCGCGCGCCATCTTGCCGTGCTCGGCGAGCATGGCGCGGCGCTCGTCGTCCTCCAGCAGGTACCAGTCGTAGGACCGGACGAACGGGTAGACGCACACGTAGGCGCGGGCCTCCTCGTCGGCGAGGAAGGCCGGGATGTGGCTCTTGTTGAACTCGGCGGGGCGGTGCAGGGCCATCTGCGACCACACCGGCTCGCTGGCGCGGCCGACGGCCGTGCGGCGGAACCGGGAGTAGACCTCCTGGAGCGCCTCGGCGGACGGGGCGTGCCACCAGAACATGTAGTCGGCGTCGGCGCGCAGGCCCGCCACGTCGTACACGCCGCGCGTGGTCACGTCCTTCTCGGCCGCCTGGTCGAGCAGGTCCTGCACCTCGGCGGCGTCCCGCTCGCCGGTCTCACCGGGGCTCTTCACCCGGAAGACCGACCACATCGTGTAGCGGATCACCTGGTTGAGATCCCTGGCCTTGGGCTTGTCCGTCGCTGCCATGGTCCGATTCTCCCCGATGCGCAAGGTGGTCCAGCACCCGGGTCGCGGCGGCGCGCGCCGTCGCGATGCAGGCCGGGATGCCGAGTCCGTCATAGGCCGCCCCCGCCACGGCCAGGCCGGGCTGCCCCGCCACGGCCGCGTGAATGCGGGCCACCCGATCGGCGTGCCCCACGTTGTACTGCGGCAGGCCGCCGCCCCACCGGGTGACGCGGCTCTCCAGAGGCAGCTCCGAGACGCCGCAGGTGGTGGCCAGCTCGGTCAGGGCGGCCGCCTTGAGGTCCTCGTCGGGCCTCTGGAGGGTGTGCTCCTCGCCGAACCGCCCGATGGAGCAGCGCACCGCGATGATCCCGGGGTCGACGTCGCGCAGGTGGGGCCACTTCACCGAGCTGAAGGTGACGGCCTTGATCTCGCGTCCCTCCACGGCGGGGACCAGGTAGCCGCTGCCGCGCGGCAGGCGCCGGAACGCCGTCGCGGCGTAGGCGAGCGTGACGATGGCCATGCTCGCGTACTCGATGCGGGCCAGCTCGCGGGACGCGGCCGGGACGTCGTCGGCCAGCAGCCGCGCGGCCGGGGCGGCCGGGACCGCGATCACCACGGCGTCGGCGTCGAGGGTCTCGGGGGCGTGGGCCGACCCGAGGGTGAGACGCCAGCCGCCCGGACGGCGGCGCAGCTCGCGGACCATGGCCCCGGTGCGAACGGTGCCGCCGGCGGCCGCGATGTCGTCCGCGACGAGCTGCGGCAGCGTGCCCAGGCCCCCCGGGAGCGAGGCGAAGATCGGCCCAGGGGACGCGGGGGCCGCTTCCCTGATCCCCCGTACGGCCGAGACGAGCGAGCGGTGGGTGCGGGCGGCGGCGGCCACGGCGGGCAGCGTGGCGTCGAACGAGAGCTCCTCGGCCCGTCCCGCGTACACACCCCCCAGCAGCGGCTCGACGAGACGGTCGACGACCTCGCGTCCCATGCGCGCGCCGATGAAGTCGGCGACCGAGACGTCGCTTCCCCGGGGAGTTTCGGGCAGGACGAGGTCGAGCGGCACCCGGGCCAGCCCGGCCGGGGACAGGACCTGCGAGGACGCCAGCGCCCTCAGATCGGACGGGACGCCCATGACCTGCCCCGAGGGCAGCTTCCGGAGCGCGCCATGGCTGTAGATCGCCGACGAGGTCGTCCCCGGGTTGACGAGGTCGCCGGAGCGGCCGAGGTCGCGGACCAGTTCCAGGCCCTCGGGACGGCGGGCCAGCATGGCCTCGGCCCCCTCGTCGACCGGCAGCCCGGCGATCTCGCTGACCCGGAGCTTCCCGCCGATCGCGGGCGAGCCCTCAAGGACGGTCACCCGCGCGCCGCCGCGGGCGAGCGCGCGCGCGGCCGTCAGGCCGGCGATGCCGCCCCCGACGACGACGACATGCGAGGTGGTCATGACACCCACGATTCCAGATGCCGGACGCTCCGCGTCATCGGGTGGGCTTCCCGTCCCAGGGGCCGTGACCGCGACGCCGCCGCATCGTGCCCTAACCGCGACCGGCCCGGCGGAACGGGTGACGCGCGCCACACCGTCCCATGTCCATGCTGATCGTCAGAGCAGGCAGAAACGTCGTCTACGCGGCGATCGCCGTCTTCCTCGCCGCCGTGCTCGCCGGGTGCGCCGGGGGCACCGACGAGTCGTCCGGCTCCTCGGCCCGCTCGGCCGAAGGAACCCGGAAGCCGGCACCCTCCGCGTCCTCCCCGTCCGACCGGGGCGGCGGGAACGCCAGGAACGCCAAGGTCAAACAGCAGACCGCCGCGACCCAGCGCGCCGTGATCTACAAGTCGAGCCTGCGCGTGCGCGCGGACGACGTCGACGCCGCCTCCGCCAAGGGCAAGCAGCTGGTGGCGGCCGCGGGCGGCTTCGTCGACAACGAGCAGGCCACCAGCCACCCGGCGGCCGCGACCATCGCGTTCAAGATCCCCTCCGACCGGTACGCGGCGGTGCTGGAGCAGCTGACCGGGCAGCTGGGCACCAAGCTCGCGCTCACCCAGGACGCCGAGGACGTCACCGAGCAGATCGCCGACGTCGACAGCCGGGTGCGGTCGGCCCACAAGAGCCTGGAGTCGTTCCGCAAGCTCCTGGAGCGCGCGGAGCGGATCAACGAGATCGTCGACCTGGAGGAGGAGATCGAGACCCGCCAGTCCGATCTGGAGGCGCTCCAGGCCCGGCAGCGCTCGCTCAAGAACAGCACCGCCTTCGCCACCGTCACCGTGACGATCGAGGCGCCGCCGAAGCCCGCGACCGCGCCCGTGGCCGCGAAGAAGAAGGACGAGCCCGGCGGGCTCACCGGCGGCCTGCGCACCGGCTGGGACGCCTTCACCGCGTTCGTGTCGGGCGCCGGGATGTTCCTCGGCGTGATCCTCCCGTTCGCCATCACGGCCGGAGTGATCGTCCTGCCCGCGCTGGCGATCAAACACCGCGTCCGCAACGGCGACGCGTCCCGTGCCGAGCCCGAGCCGGAACGCGTCCCCGAACCGGCGGGCAAGGCCGAGGGCCCGCCGCCGCCCGTCTAGGAGGCGGCGGACACCTCGTGGACGAGGTCGGTGAGGCGGGCCAGGACGTCGGGGTCGGTGGACGGCAGCACGCCGTGGCCGAGGTTGAAGATGTGCCCCTCGGCCGTCCGGCCCCGGGTGAGGACGTCGCGGGCCCGCCGCTCGACGACCTCCCACGGGGCGAACAGCAGGGCCGGGTCGAGGTTGCCCTGCAGCGCCTTGCCGGCCTCGACCCGCCCGACGGCCTCGTCCAGCGGGACGCGCCAGTCGACGCCGACCACGTCCGCGCCCGCCTCGCCCATCAGCCCGAGCAGCTCGCCCGTCCCGACGCCGAAGTGGATGCGCGGGACGCCCAGGGCCTCGATCTCGGCGAAGATCCGGCTCGTGTGGGGCAGCACCGAGGCGCGGTAGTCCTCCGGGGCCACCGCGCCGACCCAGGAGTCGAAGACCTGGACGGCGCTCGCCCCGGCCGCGACCTGGATCTTCAGGAAGGCGATGGTGAGGTCGGCCAGCCGCTCCATCAGGTTCGCCCACAGGTCGGGGGCACCGTACATCATCGCCTTGGTGTGGTCGTGGTTCTTGGAGGGCCCGCCCTCGATCAGGTACGACGCCAGCGTGAACGGCCCGCCCGCGAACCCGATCAGCGGGGTGCTCCCCAGCTCCGACACCAGGCCGCCGACGGCCTCGGTGACATACGGGACGTCGTCCGGGGTGAGCTCGCGCAGCCGGGTCGCGCCCTGGGCGTCGCGGATCGGGTCGGCGATCACCGGGCCCACGCCGGGCTTGATGTCGAGGTCGACCCCGATGGCCTTGAGCGGGACCATGATGTCGCTGAAGAAGATCGCCGCGTCGACGGCGTAGCGCCGCACCGGCTGCATCGTGATCTCGACGATCATGTCCGGCCGGCGGCACGACTCCAGCATCGGCACGCCCTCGCGCAGCTTCAGGTATTCGGGCAGCGAGCGGCCCGCCTGGCGCATGAACCACACCGGCGTGTGCGGTACCGGAAGCCTCCGGCACGCCCTCAGGAAGGGGCTCTCGGCCGGCCCGGCGGCATCTTGGGAATCAGCGACGTCAGCAACCACGCCCCCGATCGTCCCATGGACTCACCGCGGGCACCGCACCGGTGTGAAACCGGCGCTGAGTCGCCAGACCCTGCGGCTCCGTGACAGACGAAGTTCGGACACGCCGAGCGAAGTCCCGCATTCTGTCCCCGGCTCGTGCGAACGTGATCGGTGTCTCAGCCGAGGGAGGTCCCCCTTGTACTGCTCCACCTGCGGCGACGATCGCCACTTCGAGCAGCCGCCCTGTCTGGACGGACACGGCCCCGACTGCCCCGAGCGCGTCTGCGCCGAGTGCGGGTCCGCCGTCCTGATCGGACTCCCGGCGGGCGTTCCCGCCTTCGCCGTGCCGCGCCCCGCGGCCGCCGACTCCTTCGCCTCGGGCCGGTCCCGCTCCACGCGGGCCGTCGCCTGACCGGCCCGGCTCTCGAAACGAAACCTGTGCTGTGTCTGCATCCCCGCCTCCGCCCCCCGTGGCGCTGCCCCGGCTCCAGCCGGCGCACGCCCTCGGCGCGCCGGTCCATGTCCGCACCCCGGCCGGGCCGCCCATGACGCCCGAGCCGTTCCAGAAGGCCGTCGACACGCTGCGCGCGATCCTGGACGGCCCGCAGCCGCGCCCCGAACTCGACCTGGAGGACATGCCCGCCCCCCAGCGGCTCGCCCCCCACGCGGTGGCGATGTCGGGAAGCGTCTACCGTCCCGGCGCCGGCGACGACGACACCGAGGTGGCGATGGGCCGCCTGATCGTCCTGTACGACCCCGAGGGGCGCGAGGGCTGGACGGGCGGCTTCCGGATCGTGGCCTACATCCGCGCCGACCTCGAACCCGAGATCGCCGCCGACGAGCTGATCGGCTCGGTCGCGTGGAGCTGGCTGCTGGAGGCGCTGGAGCCCGCCGGGTACGCGGGCGTGTCGGGCACGATCACCCGGGCGGTCTCGGAGAGCTTCGGCGACAAGGCCGGCGATCCGTCCACCACCGAGCTCGAACTGCGCGCCTCGTGGTCGCCGACCGGCGACGATCTGGCCCCCCACGTGGCGGCGTGGTGCGAGGTCATGTGCACCACGGCGGGGCTGCCGCCCACCGGAGTCAGCGCCCTGCCGGACCGCCCCGGCAGCGCGTCGGCCTGAGAGTCGTACGGTAGGGGGCGTGGTTAGCACAGCGTCCGAATCCGAGCCCGTTCAGTCCGACGGCACCGAAGGGGCGGCCGAGACGGCCGCCGTGCCCTTGCTGGAGCCGCGCGAGGGCGTGCCCTCCGTGGTCATGGACGCCGAGGGTTTGGAACGCGTCATCGCCGCTTTCGCGGCCGGTGAGGGTCCGGTCGCCGTCGACGCCGAGCGCGCGTCCGGCTACCGGTACGGCCAGCGCGCCTACCTGATCCAGCTGCGCCGCGAGGGCGCGGGCAGCGCGCTGATCGACCCGATCGCCTGCCCCGACCTGTCCGGGCTCGACGAGATCCTGGCCGACACCGAGATGGTGCTGCACGCGGCCAACCAGGACCTCCCCTGCCTGGCCGAGGTCGGCCTGGTCCCGCGCCGGCTGTTCGACACCGAGCTGGCCGGGCGGCTGCTGGGGTACCCGAGGGTCGGGCTCGGCTCGATGGTCGAGAACGTCCTGGGGTTCCTGCTGGAGAAGGGGCACTCGGCCGCCGACTGGTCGACCCGTCCGCTGCCCGACGACTGGCTGCGCTACGCCGCGCTGGACGTCGAGCTGCTGGTCGAGCTGCGCGACGCGCTGCACGCCGAGCTGACCGAGGCGGGCAAGCTCGACTGGGCGATGGAGGAGTTCGCCGCGATCCTGACCACGCCGCCCAAGGCGCCGCGTCCCGACCCGTGGCGCCGGACGTCCGGCATCCACCGCGTCCGCAACCGGCGCGCGCTGGCGATCGTCCGGGAGGTGTGGGAGGCGCGCGACGCCATCGCGCAGGAGCGCGACCTGTCGCCGGGACGCGTCCTGCAGGACACCGCCATCGTCGAGCTGGCGCTGAATCCGCCCAAGACCCCGGCCGAGCTCCAGGCCCTCCCCGCCATGCGCAATCGGGGCGCGCGACGGCACCAGTCGGCCTGGCTGCGCGCGGTCTCGCGTGCCCGCGCCCTTCCCGACCGCGGCCTTCCCGAGGCCAACCTTCCCGGCGACGGCCCGCCGCCCGCGCACCGCTGGGCGGAGCGCGACCCCGAGGCGGCCAAGCGCCTGACCGCCGCCAAGGCGGCCGTGGCGGCCCTGGCCGACGAGCACTCCATGCCCACCGAGAACCTGCTGCAGCCCGATTCCGTCCGGCGGCTGGCCTGGGCGCCCCCGGCCGAGCCGACGCCCGAGACCATCGGCGCGGCCCTGTCGGCCCTGGGCGCCCGCGCCTGGCAGGTGGGCCTGGTCGCCACGCCTCTGGCCAAGGCGTTCGGACGGCTGGAGACCAAGGGCGACCTCTGAGCGCCCCTCTCGTCCCTGTGACGGCGCCGTGCCCGCGCCCCGCCGGGACGGCGTCCTAGAGGTCGGGCAACGGGTCGCGCGGCAGGCTGTCCCGATAGAAGATCTCGGCGTCGGCCGCGTTCACCACGGGGACGTACTCGTCGTCCACCTCGAACAGCGTCCCGCTGAACTCGAACGACGCCCCCGTGCCCGTCTCGACGGGCCCGATCCGCGTGCCCCGCGGCCGGCTCCCCCAGACGCTCTTGGGCTTGGTCCTGCTCAGCGAGCCGGTGGAGAGCACGGAGATCTCGTCGTCGGTGATGACGAACAGGAACCCGGCCCCTCCCCCGTACGCCATCGCCGGAAATATGTACCGGATCTCCCCCTCGATCCCCAGGAACTCCCGGCAGCGGTCGCGCACTGGCCGTGGCACCGGCATGGTGACGGGCGCACCTCCCCCTGATCAGGTCATCTTCGGCCCGAGCCAATCATGCACCCCCGCGCCGAACCCTGGCCAGAGCGACCCGGCGGCGGCGATGTGGTCTGCTTCGTTATCTGTTTCCAATTTCACGCAGTTACCCATGTTAACAACGGGGGAGTTTTCGCTTTCCAGACGGAAAACTACACGGGTCTGACTTTTGGTCATGATCGCTAAGAGTCAGCCATTCGTAGCAATGAGAATTGAACGCGTTCAAGTGCTTGACCGCAGGTCGTCGCATTGCATATTTTTCTGCCGAGTCGCGCGTGACTTTCCGGAAGATCAGCTCTTATGGCTTTGAACGACGTTGTATGGCAATTCGTCCATACCGTTCGTCGCACGTATCGGAGGGAAACCATGAAGCTCAAGTCCCGCATCCTCGGCACGGTCGGCATCGCCGCCGCCGTCGCCACGGCCACCGTCGCGCTCCCCGCGACCGCCAACGCCGCCGTCGGCTACGACCGCTGCCCCTCGGGCCACGCCTGCCTCTTCTCCGGGGCCAACGGCTCCGGCTCGATGGCCTACTTCCGCTACGGGTCCCCTGACCTGCGCGGCCAGTCCATGGACAACACCGCCGAGTCCATCTGGAACCGTGCGGGCGCCGGCGCCCTCATCTACACCGGCTACAACTACTCCGGTGAGAACGACCACTGGGGCTCGGGCGCTCGCGGCAACCTGTCGGTCAACGGGTTCGCCAACGTCGCCAGCTCCATCCGCGTCGGCTAGGGCCTGACGAACCGTGCGCCGGGCATCCACCGCCCGGCGCACTTTCGTTTTCCTAGCCGAGGGATCGCTGTGGAAGGGGCCAGGGCGGGGGCTGCGGCCAGGAGACCTGGCCCTCGGGACGCGCGGGGGCGGGAACGGTGGTCAGCCAGCGGTGGACGATCTTGCCCGTGGCGTTCCGGGGCAGCTCGGCCATGACGTGGATGTCACGGGGGACGGCGTAGCGGGCCACCTGGTGGTGGATGTGGGCGCGGATCTGGGCGGGATCCACGCGGGCGCCCGGCGCGGGGACGATGTAGGCGGCCAGGCGCTGGCCCCACTCGTCGTCGGGGACGCCGACGACGGCGACCTCGTGGATCTCGGGAAGGCGGAGCAGGGCGTCCTCGACATCGCGGGGAACGACGTTCTCGCCCCCGGAAACGACCATGCCGTCGCGGCGGCCGTCGACGAAGAGCAGGCCGCGGCGGTCGATGTGGCCGAGGTCGCCGGTGGCCAGCAGGCCGCCGCGGACCTCCATGGGGTCGCCGCCGGTGTAGCCCTCGAACAGCAGCTCGTTGGCGGCGAAGATCTGGCCGATGGTGGATCGGCCCACGGGGCGGCCGTCGTCGTCCAGGATGGCCAGCGCGGTGTTGCGGGGCGGACGTCCGGCGGTGCGGGGGTCCAGGCGCAGGTCGCGGGGTGTGGCGATGGAGACCCATGACGCCTCGGTGGAGCCGTACACGTTGTAGAGGTGGTCGCCGAAGGCGTCCATGAAACGGGTGGCGAGCGTCCCGGGAAGAGCGGCGCCGCTGAGGACGGTGAGGCGCAGGCCGGAGGCGTCGTGGCGGGCGCGCAGCTCCTCGGGCAGGTCCATGATGCGCTGGGCCATGATCGGGACGGCGAACAGGGCCGTCTCGCGGTGGGCGGCGATGGCGCGCAGGGTCGTCTCGGGGTCGAAGCGGCGGTGCAGGACGATCGGCGCGCGCAGGGCCCAGGCCATCTGGAGCGCGGCATAGCCCCACGTGTGGAAGAGCGGCGCCTCGATGATCATCGTGTGGCGGGAGCGCAGCGGGATGCGGGACGTCATCGAGGCCAGCGGCCACAGTCCGGGACGCGGCGGGCGGCGGGCGCCCTTGGGGCGGCCGGTGGTGCCGGAGCTGAGCACGACGATGCGCCCCTGGACCTGTGGCGGGTCGAGGCGCGGCGCGGGGGTGCTGGTGACGATGCGGTCGAGCGTGGGGTCGGACGGCGAGGGCGGGTCGTCGGCCCAGACGACCGTGCGGCGCAGGGAGAGGGGGATCTCCGCCAGGACGGCGGCGAACTCGCCGTCGGCGATCAGGACGTCGGGCCGCAGTTCGCCGAGCACGGCGCGGAGCTGTCCGGCGCCGAACCCGGTGTTGAGCAGGACGGCCTCCACGCCGCGCTTGCTGCACGCGACCAGGGTCTCGACGATCCCGCGGTGGTTGCGGCACAGGATGCCCACCCGGGGGCGCGGGCCGTGGAGCGGAAGTCCGGCGGCCAGGCGGGACGAGCGGTCGTCGAGCTCGGCGAAGGTGAGCGGGCCGCGGTCGTCGATCAGAGCCGTGCGGTGCGGGCTGCGCGCGGCCCCGGAGACGGCGAGACCCGCCAGGGTGGTGCCCCAGCGGCGGATGGCACCGAATTGGCGCAGGGTGCGGGCGGGGCCGCCGGCGAACAGCAGGCCGGTGTTCAGGCACAGCACGGTGAGATCGCGCACATGGCCGATCCGGCGTCGCAGTCCCGGACGGTACGTGGGTCTCGCGTGCACCACCGCTGCCTCCTCGGTGATTTGCCGCCACGCTACCTACCGTTCAGTAACAGAACAAGAGCACAGGCGCGTCAACTGCGTGTCAGTGGTTACTGACTAGTAGAATTACCGGTTACCAGCGAGTAGCATCGCCGCTGAAACGACCACCCAGAGGGAGGACGACCCCGTGCCTCGTACCGCACGCGACGTCGTGTTCGTCGACGGCGTACGCACGCCGTTCGGCAAGGCGGGCCCCAAGGGCCTGTACGCGGAGACCCGCGCCGACGACATGATCGTCCGCGCGATCCGCGAGCTGTTGCGCCGCAACCCGTCCCTCCCGCCCGAGCGGGTGGACGAGGTCGCCATCGCCGCCACCACCCAGACCGGCGACCAGGGGCTGACCATCGGCCGCTCGGCCGCCGTGCTGGCCGGGCTGCCCAAGAGCGTCCCCGGGTTCGCGCTCGACCGCATGTGCGCGGGCGCGATGACGGCCGTGACCACCACCGGCGCGGGCATCTCCTTCGGCTCCTACGACGTCGCCATCGCGGGCGGCGTGGAGCACATGGGACGCCACCCGATGGGCGAGGGCGTCGACCCCAACCCGCGCTTCCTGGCCGACAAGCTCGTCGACCCGTCCGCGCTGGTGATGGGCTCGACCGCCGAGAACCTGCACGACCGGTTCCCGCAGATCACCAAGGAGCGCACCGACGCCTACGCCGTGCGCAGCCAGCAGAAGGTCGCCGCCGCCTACGCGGCGGGCAAGATCCAGCCCGACCTGGTGGCCACCGCGATCCGCTCGGCCGACAAGGGCTGGGGCCTGGCCACCGAGGACGAGCCGCCCCGCCCCGGCACCACGCTGGACGACCTGGCCAAGCTCAAGACTCCCTTCCGGGTCGCGGGCAAGGTCACCGCGGGCAACGCCGCCGGGCTCAACGACGGCGCCACCGCCTGCCTGATCGCCGCCGAGGACGTCGCCCGCGAGCTGGGCCTGACCCCGCGCATGCGGCTGGTCGACTTCTCCTTCGCCGGGGTCGAGCCCGAGGTCATGGGCGTCGGTCCCGTCCCGGCCACCGAGAAGCTGCTGGCCCGCAACTCGCTGACCATGGACGACATCGGCCTCATCGAGATCAACGAGGCGTTCGCCGTCCAGGTGCTGGCGTTCCTGGAGCACTTCAAGATCGCCGACGACGACGCCCGGGTGAACCCGTGGGGCGGCGCGATCGCGCTCGGCCACCCGCTGGCCTCGTCCGGCGTCCGGCTGATGACCCAGCTGGCGCACCACTTCGAGGAGCGCGCGGACGTCCGGTACGGCCTGACCACGATGTGCGTCGGCATGGGCATGGGCGGAACCGTCCTCTGGGAGAACGTGAACTGGGAGGGCACCAAGTGACCGCTGAGAGCTTCGACGAGGTCATCACCCACGCGCACGTCCGCGACGTGGCGCTCCCCGGGGGTGCCGGGACGCTCGCGCTGATCACGCTCGACAACGGCTTCGACCACACCAAGCCGAACACCTTCGGGCCGGGCGGGCTGACCGAGCTGAACGCGGCGATCGACTCCGTGGCCGCGCGCGACGACCTCGCGGCCGTCGGCGTCACCGGCAAGCCGTTCATCTTCGCCGTCGGCGCCGACCTCAAGGGCGTGCCGCAGGTCGGCGGGCGCGAGGACGCGCTGGCCATCGGGAAGCTCGGCCACGACGTGTTCCGCCGCCTCGGCGAGCTGGCCGTCCCGTCGTTCGCCTTCATCAACGGCGCGGCGATGGGCGGCGGCGTCGAGATCGGCCTGCACTGCACCTACCGGACGATCTCCGCCGGGGTGCCCGCGCTGGCACTGCCCGAGACGTTCCTCGGGCTGGTCCCCGGGTGGGGCGGGACGTACCTGCTCCCCCGCCTGATCGGCGCCGAGAAGGCCCTCAAGGTCGTCATCGACAACCCGCTCGCGCAGAACCGGATGCTCAAGGGCCGGGCGGCCTACGAGCTGGGCATCGCGGACGCGATCTTCGACTCGGCCGACTTCCTCGAGGAGTCGCTGGCCTGGACGGCCCGCGTCCTCAACGGCGAGATCAGGGTCGAGCGGCCCGCCGTCGACACGGGCAAGGCCTGGGACGACGCGGTCGGGCTCGCCCGCTGGGCCGTCGACGGCAAGCTGCACGGCGCGGCGCCGTCCTACGTCCGCGCGCTCGACCTGGTCGCGGCGGCCAAGGACCGCACCCGCGACGAGGGCTTCGCCGCCGAGGACGAGGCGCTGGCCGACCTCATCATGAGCGACGAGCTGCGTGCCGGGCTGTACGCGTTCGACCTGACCCAGAAGCGCGCCAAGCGTCCCGCCGGGGCTCCGGACAAGGCGCTGGCGCGTCCGGTCACCAAGGTCGGCGTCGTCGGCGCGGGCCTGATGGCCGGGCAGCTCGCGCTGCTGTTCGCGCGGCGCCTCGAGGTGCCGGTGGTGCTGACCGACCTCGACCAGGCCCGCCTGGACAAGGGCGTCGCGTACGCGCACGGCGAGATCGACAAACTGCTGGGCAAGGGGCGCGTCTCCCCCGACAAGGCCAACCGCCTCAAGTCGCTGATCAGCGGCTCGCTCACCAAGGACGCGTTCGCCGACGCCGACTTCGTGATCGAGGCCGTCTTCGAGGAGATGGGCGTCAAGCAGAAGGTGTTCGCCGAGCTGGAGCAGCACGTCTCCCCCGAGTGCGTCCTGGCGACCAACACCTCCTCGCTGTCGGTTTCGGAGATGGCGGCCAGGCTCAAGCACCCCGAGCGGGTCGTGGGCTTCCACTTCTTCAACCCGGTGGCGGTGCTGCCGCTGCTGGAGATCGTGCGCGGCGAGCGGACCGACGACGCGGCGCTGGCCACCGCGTTCGCGGCGGGCAAGGCGCTGAAGAAGTCGTGCGTGCTGGTCAAGGACGCCCCGGCGTTCGTGGTCAACCGCATCCTGCTGCGCCTGATGGCCGAGATCATCCAGACGGTCGAGGAGGGCACCCCGATCGAGGTGGCCGAGCGCGCCGCCGCGCCGCTGGGCCTGCCGATGCCGCCGTTCGTCCTGATGGGCCTGGTCGGCCCGGCGATCGCGCTGCACGTCAACGAGACGCTGAACGGGGCGTTCCCCGACCGCTTCCCGCTGTCGGAGAAGTTCGCCAAGTTCGTGGCGGCGGGCAAGACCGGCGTCTACGCCCCGGACTTCACCCTCGACCCCGAGGCCGTGGAGATCTTCTCCGGCGGCACCAGCCCGTCCACCGAGGAGCAGGTGCTGGAGCGGGCGCTCAAGGCGCTGGCCGAGGAGATCCGGATCATGCTGGACGAGGGCGTGGTCGCGGCCGCGCAGGACATCGACCTGTGCATGCTCCTGGGCGCGGGCTGGCCCTTCCACCTGGGCGGCATCACCCCGTACCTGGACCGCAGCGGGGTGGCCGAGAAGGTCACCGGCGCGCGCTTCCTCGACCCGGGCGTCGCCTCGGTCGCCGAGTAGGAACAGCTCGCGCGGAGGCGTCCCGGAGCCCGTCCGGGACGCCTCTTTCGCGCATTACGGATCTCCCGGCGGGACGCAGGTTTCGGGCGCCCGGAAAAGGTGATCATGGGTGGGTGAGCCTGTTCCGCACCAAGTCCGTCGAGCAGTCGATCCGCGACACCGAGGCGCCCGAGCACCGGCTCCGGCGCGATCTCTCCGCCCTCGACCTGACCGTCTTCGGCGTCGGGGTCGTGATCGGCACCGGGATCTTCGTCCTGACCGGCCAGGTCGCCAAGGACAAGGCGGGCCCGGCCGTCGCCCTGTCGTTCATCCTCGCGGCCGTGGTCTGCGGCTTGGCGGCCCTGTGCTACGCCGAGTTCTCCTCCACCGTCCCGGTGGCGGGCTCGGCCTACACCTTCTCCTACGCCACGCTCGGCGAGCTCCCCGCCTGGATCATCGGCTGGGACCTCATCCTTGAGCTGGCGCTGGGCGCCGCCGTGGTCTCGGTCGGCTGGTCGGGGTACCTGGCCTCGCTGCTCGACTCGGGAGGCATCACGCTGCCCGCCGAGATCTCCCATCCGCCCGGGGAGGAGGGCGGCGTGGTGAACATCCCGGCGATCGTCCTGGTGCTGGCGGTGACCGCGCTGCTGGTCGCGGGCGTCAAGGTCTCCTCGCGGGTGAACGCCGTGGTGCTCACGATCAAGCTGGCCGTGGTGTTCCTGGTCATCATCGCGGGCCTGTTCTTCATCAAGGGCGACAACTACACGCCGTTCATCCCGCCGCAGAAGTCCACGCCCGAGGTCGAGGGCGCGGCGGCCCCGCTCATGCAGGTGCTGTTCGGCATCACCCCGGTCAGCTTCGGCTGGCTCGGCATCTTCGCCGCGATCTCGATCGTATTTTTTGCGTACATCGGTTTCGACATCGTCGCCACCGCCGCCGAGGAGGCGCGCGACCCGCAGCGCGACCTGCCGATCGGGCTCATCGGCTCCCTGATCATCACCGCGCTGCTGTACGCGGCGGTGTCGCTGGTGGTGGTCGGCATGCAGAACTACACCGAGCTCAGCGAGGCGGCGCCGCTCGCCGACGCGTTCAAGGCCGTCGGGCATCCGGGGTTCGCCACCGTCATCAGCTTCGGCGCGGTCGCGGGCCTGACGACCGTCGTGCTGATCCTGCTGCTGGGTCAGAGCCGGGTGTTCTTCTCCATGAGCCGGGACGGCCTGCTGCCCGCCTGGCTCGCCGCCGTCCACCCCCGGTTCGGGACGCCCTACCGCAGCACGATCATGATGGGCGCGATCGTGGCGTGCCTGGCGGGGTTCATCCCGCTGGCCAAGCTGGCCGAGCTGGTCAACATCGGCACGCTGTTCGCGTTCCTGGTGGTCTCGATCGGCGTGATGGTGCTGCGCCGCACCCGTCCCGACCTGCCGCGCGCGTTCCGCACCCCGCTGATGCCGCTCACCCCGATCCTGTCGGTGCTGGCCTGCCTGTTCGTGATGATGAACCTGCCCCTGGAGACCTGGTACCGGTTCCTGGCCTGGATGGGCATCGGCGTGCTGGTCTACCTCGCCTACGGCAGGAGCCACAGCCGCCTCAAGAAAGGCCTCAAGGCGTGATCTGCGTCACCCTGTGATTTCCGTCCGGCCCCAGGAACAATGGCCCGCATGACAGCTCCGCTGCTCGTCGCAGTCGTCGGATCGGGGCCCGCGGGCCTGTACGCGGCCGAGGCCCTGGTCAAGCAGGCCGA
Organism: Spirillospora sp. CA-294931; assembly: GCF_050946795.1. Lineage (GTDB taxonomy): Bacteria > Actinomycetota > Actinomycetes > Streptosporangiales > Streptosporangiaceae > Spirillospora. The sequence continues at coordinate 3,187,359 of NZ_CP192006.1, read as the reverse complement.
GGGGAACGTCCGGGTGGACGTCTTCGACCGGCTGCCCACGCCCTACGGGCTCGTCCGCTACGGCGTCGCGCCGGACCACAAGTCGATCAAGTCGATCGCCCGGTACCTCCAGAAGGTCCTGGAAGACCCGGCGGTCCGCTTCTTCGGCTGCGTCGAGCTGGGCCGCGACATGACGCGCGACGACCTGCTCGACTGCTACGACGCGGTGATCTACTCCACCGGCGCGATGGTCGACCGGCATCTGGGCATCCCCGGCGAGGACCTGCCCGGCAGCATCGCCGCCACCGACTTCGTCAACTGGTACTGCGGCCACCCCGACGCCGCCGACCACACCTTCGACCTGTCGGCCGAGGAGGTCGCCGTCATCGGCGTCGGCAACGTCGCCGTGGACGTGGTGCGCGTGCTGGCCAAGACCTCCGAGGAACTGCGGCAGACCGACGTCCCCGAGCACGTGCTGGACGCGCTCTCCCAGAGCCGGGTGAAGCGCGTCCACATGCTCGGGCGCCGCGGACCGGCCCAGGCCAAGTTCACCACCAAGGAGCTGCGCGAGCTCGGCGAGCTGCCGGGCGTGGCCGTCCACGTCCGTCCCGAGGACATGGAGCTCGACCCGGCCAGCGCCGAGGCCGCCGAGAACGACCGCCTGGTGCGCGGCAACGTCAAGGTGATGAACGGCTGGACCCAGCCCCCGGCCGACGACCGTCCCCGCCGCATCGACATCCGCTTCTGGCGCGCCCCGGTCGAGATCCGCGGCGAGGGACGGGTCGAGGAGCTGCGCGTCGAGCGCACCCGGCTGGACGAGAACGGCCGCGTCACCGGAACCGGCGAGTTCGAGTCGCTGCCCGTCGGGCTGGTGCTGCGCTCGGTCGGGTACCAGAGCGTGGCGCTCGCGGGCATCCCGTTCGACGAGCGCGCCTACGTCGTCCCGAACGAGGGCGGGCGCATCCTGTCCGCGTCGGGTGAGCAGGTGCCGCGCGAGTACGTCGCGGGCTGGATCAAGCGCGGCCCGACCGGGGTGGTCGGCACCAACAAGTCCGACGCCGCCGAGACCGTCCGCAATCTGCTGGCCGATGTCTCGCCCGGCGACCGGCGGCCCACCCGCAAGATCGAGGAGCTGCTCGAATCGCGCGGGCTGCCCGTGGTCACCTACGACGACTGGCTCCGCCTCGACGCCGCAGAGGTCGCGCTGGCCGCGTCGCTCGACCGCGGCGAGCGGGTGAAGCTGGCCCGCTGGGAGGCGATGATCTCCGCCTGCCGGCATCCCTGACCCGCCGCGGCGCCGATCCGATCGGCCTTCCGGTCGTATCGCGGCAAAGCACCGGCCGAGCGAAACATGCCGCGAAGAATTCGTGACGCAACCCTTCACGGAGCGCTACGGTGCGCGTGTGACCGGTGGTCCAGAACTGTTCGGATTCCCCCCACCCGGTGCCCTGCCAGATCTGCGCTGGCTCGGCCCGGACTACGTGTCCGTGCTCGTCTACGACCTGACGCAGGGGCTCCTGCGCCAGGACGGCGGCACGCAGGTCATGGGCGTGCGCTGCGAGGGCGAGCCCGACCTGAACGCCACCGTGGACACCTCGGGCGTCATCCGGGCCCACGACGCGTGCTTCCCGCTCCAGGTCTTCGTCCAGGACGGCGCCGGCCGCCCTTGGCGCCTGCGCGGCCGCTGGACCTACTCGGGCCGCGACCTGGGCTCGTCCTCGGCGTCGATCACCCACTTCTGGCAGCTCCTCGACGCCGAGGGCGTCTGAGCGCGGTCAGTCGGAGGTGGCGGGCTCGCGGCGCTGGCCGGAGGTGGCGCGGGCGACGGACTCGGTGATGTCGCGTGCCAGGCCCTGGGGGGTCAGGCCGATGTCGGCGAGGATCAGGTCGCGCTTGGCGTGGTCGAGGAAGACCTGCGGGATGCCGAAGGTGCGGACGGGGACGTCGACCTCGGAGTCGCGCAGGAAGCGCGCCACGGCGTCGCCGACGGCGCCGACCCGGCCGTTGTCCTCGACGACGGCGACCAGCGAGTGCTGGGCGGCCAGGTCGACCAGTGCCGGGTCGAGGGGCTTGACCCAGCGCGGGTCGACGACCGTGACGCCGATGCCCTGGGCCGCGATGAGCTCGGCGGCGGCGACGGCCGGGGCGGCCATCGAGCCGGCGGCCACCAGCAGGACGCGGGCGCCGTTGGCGCCGTCGTGGCGGGCCAGGACGTCCAGCCCCCCGACGGTGTCGATGGCCGCGAGGTCGTCGGCGACCGCGCCCTTGGGGAAGCGCAGCGCGGTGGGGCCGTCCTTGACCGCCACGCACTCGCGCAGCAGCTCGCGGACGCGGGCGCCGTCGCGCGGGACCGCGATGCGCATGCCGGGCACGAGCTGGAGGATCGACAGGTCCCACATGCCGTTGTGGCTGGGGCCGTCGTCGCCGGTCACCCCGGCCCGGTCGAGGACGAACGTGACCGCCTGGCGGTGCAGGGCGACGTCCATCAGGACCTGGTCGAACGCGCGGTTGAGGAACGTGGCGTAGATCGCGACGACGGGGTGCATCCCGCCCAGGGCCAGCCCGGCCGCCGAGGTGACGGCGTGCTGCTCGGCGATGCCGACGTCGTAGGTGCGGTCGGGGTAGGCGGCGGCGAACCCGGCCAGGCCCACCGGGTGCAGCATCGCGGCCGTGATGGCGACGATGTCGGGACGCTGCGCGCCGAGCTCGACCATCTCCTCGGAGAACACGTTGGTCCAGATGCGGCCCTTGGGCTTCTGGACGCCGGTCTCGCGGTCGTAGGGGCCGGGCGAGTGGAACTGCTCCTCGTCGTCGTTCTCGGCGGGCGAGTAGCCGCAGCCCTTCTGGGTGATGCAGTGGACGATCACCGGCCCGCCGAAGGCGTGCGCCTTGCGCAGCGCGTGCTCGACGGCCTGCTCGTCGTGGCCGTCGATGGGGCCGACGTACTTCAGCCCGAGGTCCTCGAACATCGCCTGCGGCTGCAGGACGTCCTTGAGGCCCTTCTTGATGCCGTGCAGGGTCTCGTAGGCCGCGCCGCCGACGACGGGCGCGCGCGGGACGGTCTTCTTGATCAGGTCGAGGGCGCGCTCGTAGCCCGGGGCGACCCGCAGGTCGGCCAGGTGGCTGGCCAGGCCGCCGATCGTCGGGGAGTACGAGCGGCCGTTGTCGTTGACCACGATGATCACGCGGCGGCGCTCGCCGTCGGCGATGTTGTTGAGCGCCTCCCAGCACATGCCGCCGGTCAGCGCGCCGTCGCCCACCACGGGCACCACGACGCGGTCGCCCTCGCCGTTCAGCTCGAACGCCTTGGCCAGCCCGTCGGCGTAGGACAGGGCGGTGGAGGCGTGCGAGTTCTCGATGACGTCGTGGTCGGACTCGTCCTGGCTCGGGTAGCCGGAGATGCCGCCGCGCCGCTTGAGCAGGCTGAAGTCGTGCCGGCCGGTGAGCAGCTTATGGACGTACGCCTGGTGGCCGGTGTCCCAGAGGATCTTGTCCTGCGGCGAGTCGAAGACCCGGTGCAGGGCGATGGTCAGCTCGACCACGCCGAGGTTGGGGCCGAGATGGCCGCCGGTCTTGGAGACGGCGTCGACGAGGAACTCTCGGATCTCCTCGGCGAGACGGGGCAACTGCGCGGCGTCCAGTCGCTTCAGGTCCCCCGGACCCGTGATCGACTCAAGCAGGCTCACGCGTGTCAACTCCTCCAGCAGGGCGGTCGTACACCCCTGGTCGTCGGGCCGTTCCGAGTTTACAGACAGTTGAGAATCCGTCGGGCCGGACTATCGGACGCCTTCCTCGGGGGTTCCGGCCTCGTCACCTTGAGGCGACGTGCGCCCGGACCAGGGCCGTGATCCCATCGGTGACGTCGCACGCACGCCGCGTGACCGTCGACCCGAGGGACTGAGGTAGAAACTAGGCATGGGCATCGAGGAGATCGTGCTGCTCGACGAGGCGGACCACGCCGTGGGAACCGCGCCGAAGGCCGAGAGCCACCATGGCGACACCCCCTACCACCTGGCGTTCTCCTGCTATCTGGTCGATCCCGAGGGCCGGGTGCTGATCACGCAGCGCGCGCTGGGCAAGAAGACCTTCCCGGGCGTGTGGACGGGGAGCTGCTGCGGCCACCCGGGGCCGGGCGAGGGGTTGCGAGGGGCCGTCCTGCGCCGTCTGGAGGACGAGCTCGGCGTCTCGGCGACCTCGCTCACACCCGTCCTGCCCGAGTTCCGGTACCGCGCCACGGCGTCGGACGGGACGGTGGAGTTCGAGCGGTGTCCGGTCGTGCGCGCGTTCACGTCCGAGATCGAGGTTCGCCCCAATCCGGACGAGGTCGAGCATGCCCAGTGGTGGGCCTGGGAGCGGTGCCTCGAACTGATGGAGCTGCCGGAATCGTCCCCGTGGTACCGGCTCCAGCTGGCCGAGCTGGCCCCCCTCGGAGACCCGCTGACCTGGCCGGACGCCGGAACCGACGCCCTTCCTCCCGCCCTGCGCTGGTGACCGCGCGGCGCGAATTCCGGCTCCGCGGGGTCAGGAGTTTCGGGCCTTGGCGTTCTATGTGTGTTTTTGCCGGTAACTGATGGATCTCGTTTCCTCCGGAGCGGTTGACGATCAAGGACCTCCGAACGGACGCTTGTTTCTCGCGGTGTGACCGAAGGGACGGGCGCGATGCGCGGACGGTGGAAAGCGATTGCCGCGGTGGCGGTCAGCGGCATGCTGGCCGTGTCCGGCTGCGGCGGCGGAGACGACAAGGACACCAGCGGCGACAAGTCCGAGGTCGAGGTCTTCTCCTGGTGGACCGGACCCGGCGAGGCCGACGGGCTGGCCGCCATGAAGGCCGACTTCGAGAAGAAGAACCCGGGTACCAAGTTCACCAACGCCGCCATCGCCGGCGGCTCGGGCACCCAGGCGCAGGCGGTGCTGGCCAGCCGCTTGCAGAACCGCAAGCCGCCGGACTCCTTCCAGGGGCACGCGGGCGCGGAGCTGCTCGACTACATCAAGGCCGGGCAGATCGAGCCGCTCGACTCCTTCTACCAGGAGAACAACCTCAGGGCGGCGTACCCGGCGCAGCTTCTGGAGCAGATCACCTACAACGGGAAGATCTACTCGGTGCCGGTGAACATCCACCGGTCCAACGTGCTCTGGTACAACCCCAAGATCGTCCAGGAGGCGGGGCTGTCCGGCCCGCCCAAGTCGGTGGCCGAGTTCATCACGGCGCTGAAGGCGGTCAAGGACAAGACCAAGAAGGTGCCGCTCTCGCTGGGCGCCCAGTGGACCGCCGACCACCTGCTGGAGAGCGTCCTGCTCGGCGATCTGGGCACCGACGCCTACAACGCGCTGTGGAAGCCCGGCGCCGACTGGAGCGGCCCGGCCGTCACCAAGGCGCTGACCGACTTCGCCGAGATCATGAAGTACACGACGGTCGAAGCGGCGTCCACCGACTGGCAGGGCGCGGCCAAGGCGGTCGTCGACGGCAAGGCCGCCTTCAACATCATGGGCGACTGGGCCTACGGCTACTTCACCGGCGCGGCGCCCAACGGCCTCGGCAAGAAGCTGGACGAAGACTTCAAGTACGCCGCCTCCCCCGGGACGGACGGCACGTACATGTGGCTGTCCGACTCCTTCACGCTTCCCAAGGGCGCTCCCCACAAGGGCGGCGCGCTGGCATGGCTGAAGGAGGCGTCCAGCAAGGAGGGGCAAGACCTCTTCAACCCCAAGAAGGGCTCCATCCCCGCCCGCAAGGACGCGGACAAGAGCCTCTACAAGGGCTACCTGGAGTACGCGTTCAACGAGTGGAACAAGCCCGGCGTGAAGCTGGCGGGCTCGTTCTGGCACGGCGTGAACGCCAACAAGAAGTGGCACACCGACATCGACACCGCGGTGGGCCTCTTCCTCCAGAACAAGGACGTCGGCAAGCTGCAGAGCGCGTTGAGCACGGCCGCCGAGAACAGCGGCTCGTGACCCTGGCCTGAACCGCGGCGGGCCGGTCTTGGGCGGGCCGGTCCGCCGCGGCCGCCGGTGACCGGCGGCCGTATCGAGGACGATTGGAGAGCGCCCGGGTGAAACGCCGGTTCGCACCGGCCCGCGTCAGGAACTGGCTGCCGGGTCTCCTGCTGGTCTCGCCGTCGATCGTGGCGATCGGCCTGTTCGTCTACGGGCTGATCTTCTGGAACACGCGCGAGGCCGTCAGCGGCAAGCACGACGAGGTCTCGGAGTTCAAGTTCGACAAGGGCAAGAACTTCGTCGACCTGTGGGACAGCCCGAGCTGGCCCGGCGCGGTCGAGAACGCGCTGCTGTTCACCGTGGTCTTCGTCCTCGGGGCGCTGATGCTCGGCGCCTTCCTGGCCTTCCTGATGGACAAGGGGGTCAAGGGCGAGGCCGGGTTCCGGATGATCTACCTGTTCCCGATGGCGATCTCGTTCATCGCCAGCGGCGTCGTGTGGCGCTGGCTGATGAACCCCGCGCCGCCCGAACGGGCCGTGGGCCTGAACCAGCTGTTCGGCAAGATCGGGCTGGACGGCCTGGCCAACGACTGGTGGCAGAACCCCGACTTCGGCATGGCCGCGATGGCGCTGCCCGCGATCTGGCAGATGTCGGGTTATGTGATGGCGCTGTACCTGGCCGGGTTCCGCGGCGTCCCCGAAGACCTGCGCGAGGCCGCCCGGGTGGACGGCGCCTCGGAGTGGAAGGTCTACCGCTACGTGGTGTTCCCGCAGCTGCGGCCGGTGACGCTGTCCGCGCTGATCATCCTCGGGCACATCTCGCTGAAGGTGTTCGACCTGATCATGGCGATCGCGGGCAAGCAGATCATCACCTATGTCCCCGCGATCGCGACGTACGTGGAGGTGTTCGACCGGCACGACCCGGCCAACGGCGCCACCATCGCCACGTACCTGCTGCTCGCGGTGGCGGTGCTGGTCATCCCCTATCTGGTCTGGTCGGTACGGGCGGAGCGTGGTGGCAAGTGAGCGCGGTCGGAACGTCCGTGGGCAAGGGCCGGGCGATCTTCGGGCCCAAGGGTCTGCGGGTGCTGCGCTTCGCGGTGCTGCTGGCGTTCGTGCTGGTCTTCCTGATCCCGGTGTACGTGCTGGTGGTCACCAGCTTCAAGCCGCTGGCCGAGGCCGACCCGAGCAACGCCTGGAGCCTGCCCGAGACCTGGAGCACCCAGGGGTGGAGCGCGGCCTGGGAGACGCTGCGTCCCGGCCTGGAGAACAGCGTCAAGATCGCCGTCTCCGGGTCGCTGATCGCGGCGGTGCTCGGCTCGCTGAACGGCTTCGTGCTGAGCAAGTGGCGCTTCCCCGGCTCGGACGTGGTGTTCACGCTGTTCCTGTTCGGCATGTTCATCCCGTACCAGGCCGTGATGATCCCCCTGGCCGGGATGCTGACCGACATGGAACTGGTCGGCACCATCCGGGGGCTGGTGCTCGCGCACGTGGTGTACGGCATCCCGATCTGCACGCTGATCTTCCGGAACTACTACGTCACGATCCCGGACGAGCTGATCGAGGCGGCCCGGGTGGACGGCGCGGGGATGCTGCGCACCTACGCCTCGATCGTCCTGCCGGTGTCGGGCCCCGCGTTCGCGGTGACGCTGATCTGGCAGTTCACCTCGTTGTGGAACGACTTCCTGTTCGCGGTGTTCCTCGGGGCGCCCGACAGCTGGCCCGTCACGGTGATGCTCAACAACACCGCGGGGTCGGGGGCGGTGGCCGTCCAGTACAACCAGCAGATGGCCTCGGCGCTGCTGGCGTCGCTGCCGACGCTGCTGGTCTACCTGCTGCTCGGGCGGTTCTTCATGCGCGGGCTCATGGCGGGCGCGCTCAAGGGCTGATCCTTCCCTAAATTAGCCCTCGCGTTGACGTCAACCGCCACGTCCTTCCGCTCGGACGCGCCAAACTCTGGAGTGCCGCCTTCCCCGCCCGATGGGGGCGGCCGAAGGAGGAGCCAGATGGGCATCACCCGCCTCACCGCCGCGACCGGCCTGGCCGTGCTGGGCCTGGCCGCGCCCGCGGCGGCCGAGCCGCCTCCCGTCCCCGTGGACGGGCGCGCGACGGTGCCCGGACAGCCGACGATCACCGCGGGGCCCGTCCCGTTCACCCCGGGCGAGAACCTCACCCTCACCGTCACCGGCTGCGTGACCGAGCCCCGGGCGGGCCGCCCGAACGAGATCTTCGCGGCGGGCGAGCCGGCCTCCTTCACCGACGTCGGCCAGCACGAGTGGACGGCCATCGGCGGCACCAGGCCCGGGCTGCGGGCGGGCCGCGACTACAGCACGAGCTTCGAGTGCGTCAACGAAAGCGGCCTGCGCAGGTTCACGCTCACCACGCGTCCGGAAAGCGGGCCCGAGGAGACCCCGGGTCCGTCCGAGCCCGGCGGCCCGGCGTTCAGGTTCGGTCACGACGACGTCGAGTTGTCGCGCCGCACCGTCGAGCCCGGCAGCAGGCTCGGCATGAAGGTGACCTGCCCCACCGAGGTGACCGCGACGTCCTCGGCGTTCAGGTCCACGCCGGAGTTCGAGCGGGACGGCGAGGTCTTCGAGGGCACGGGCCGGATGAAGGCGGCCCTCCCCGCGATCGTCACCATCAAGATCACCTGTGCGGGCCATGGCGCGGTGACCTACCACACCAGGCCCGGACACCACGGTGTCGGCGACGGCGTCCCGCGCGTCCCCAAGGGCGCGCCGCAGACCGGCGAGGGCCCGTGGGCGAGGCCGGGCTCGGGCGTCGTGATCGCGGGCGCCGCGCTGGGCGGCTTCCTCCTGCACCGCCGCAGGAGGACGACCTGACCGTGCGCGCGGCGACGGTCGCGGTGGCCGCGCTCCTCTCCCTGACCGCCTGCGGCGGACGAGCCACCGGCGAACCCCCCATGAGCACGCCCGGTGAGGCGAGGTGGGCCCAGGTGCGGTTCGCCGCGCCCCTCCCCCGCGCCGAGCCCGCACTGATCCAGATACCGAAGCTGAAGGTGTCCGCGCCCGTGACCCGGCTCGGGCTCAAGCCCGACGGCACCATCGAGGAGCCACCGCTCAGCCGCCCGAACCTGGCGGGCTGGTGGGAGGAGGGCCCGACACCCGGCGAGGGCGGCCCCTCGGTGATCATCGGCCATCTCGACGCGGACCATCGTCCCGCCGTTTTCTACGGTCTCAAAAGCCTGGTCAGGGGCGACCGAATCTTGGTGACCCGTCAGGACGGCCGCACCGCCACCTTCGCCGTCGAAAGGATCGAGCGCGTCCCCAAGACGTCCTTTCCCGCCGAGAAGATCTACGCCGAGGACATCGACCACGCCGCGTTGCGCCTGGTCACCTGTGGTGGAGCCGTCGACCCGGCCACCGGCCGCTACCGCGACAACGTGATCGCCTACACCCGTCTCGTCCAGCCCTGAGCCGTCGCGCCGATTTGCCTTTGAGGGCAAAATGTGAGAAATCACTATCTGACTGATTTGAATGGATAATCTTTACCGCATCGCCAAGGATACGAGCTGACCCTCGGGCCACGGTTGCCTGGCGTGCGGGCACAGACACCCGGGCGGAACCGGATACTCCACTCCGAACCGGGCAGCAAGCGCCGGACGGTCCGGTGCAGGATGGTGGCCACGGGAGGTGACCGCGTGCAGGCGATCAGTGTTCAGCAGCCCTGGGCTTTCGCGATCGCGATGGGCGGCAAGACCGTCTCCAACCAGAGCCTGCCGACGGCCTATCGCGGCCCGATCCTGATCTACGCCTCGATGCGCGTCGACCTCGGCGCCTGCGACTCCCCGCTCATCCAGGCCGCCGGATGGAACCCCGGCGACCCCCTGGCGACCATCGGCGCCGTCATCGCCGTCGCCCATCTCGACGACGTGTGCTCCTCCTCCGTCCTGGACGGCACCTGCGACTGCGGCCCCTGGGCCGAGCCCGAGGCCCACCACTGGCGCCTCACGGAGGTCAAGCCCCTCCCCCGCCCCATCGTCGCCCTCGGCCGTCCCGGCCTCTGGGAGCCCAAGCCGACCCTCGTCACCGAGGTACGGACGATGCTCGCCCCCGTCACGCCCCGCTAGCACGCCCCGCTAGAAGGCCGCCTCCCGCAGCCGCGCGAACTCACCGGCGATCCGGTCGAGCTGCCAGCTCGCGTTCAACCCGCTCGGATTGGGCAGCACCCACACCCGCGCGCCCCCGATCGTCTCCTCAGACTCCCCGATCTGAGCCCGAGGCCGCCCGAACGCCGTCCGATAAGCGGTCACCCCCGCCACCGCCAGATACCCAGGCTCAAACCGCTCCACAAGACCAACGAGCCTTCGCCCGCCATCGCGCAGCTCGTCCAGCGTCAGCTCGTCGGCCCGAGCCGTCACCCGGGCCACCAAGTTCGTGATCCCGAGCCCATACGAAGGCAACAACCCCTGCTCCCCAGGCGACAGCACCCGCTCGGTGAACCCCGCCCGATGCAGAGCAGGCCAGAACCGATTCCCCGGCCGAGCGAAATGCCGCCCCGTAGCCCCCGAATACAACCCCGGATTGATCCCACAGAACAGAACCCGCAACCCACCGGCGTCCGGCAGCACGTCCTCGACCACGCGCCCCCGAGCGGCCTCCAGTTCCTCTTTAGAGGGCCTTCGCATCATCCGCCTTTCCCATGGCCACCATTGTGGCGCCTTTGCGGAGCCGCCGGGTCATGCGTTCTGCGCATGTCCGTCATGCAGATCCGGCCTTGCCATCAGGCGGACCTGACGTGTCACGCTCTCCGTCACCGCCCGACCAGCGGAAACAAGGAAGGAGTCCCATCATGCGAAGAACGATGACGCGAACGCTGATCACCGCGACGGCACTCGTCGGCGCGCTCGGCCTCGCCGCCCCCGCCAACGCCGGCCAGCCCTCTCCCCGCGCGGAGCCGGTCACCGCCCTCGGCACCTGGGTGGACACCCAGCAGGTCTTCCTCAACAAGGCCGGATGCGACGTGGCGGGCGCCGCCAGAGTCGCCAAGAGCAGAAATGCGCATTCGTCGCGCCCTGCTCGCGACAGCCGCCATGGCCACGCTCGGCGTCGGCGTGCAGGCCGCTCCGGCGGCCGCCCAGACCTGCCCCGTCGGCTATGTCTGCATGTTCGAGGACGCCTTCTACCGAGGCGACATGTACGTCCGCGTGCCCGCCGAAAGCTTCGTCATCTCGTCCTGCTGACGCTCCTTCCCGAAACCCCTGGTCCGCCCGGCCCCGGTGACGCCCCTGTCCTCACCGCCCCGGGCGGACCAGGCCCCGCGAACAAACAACCCGTTCGCTCCTCGGACTCGTGTTCGCCTGGCTACGCTGAGTCCGATCGGGGCCAGCGGGTAACGTGGCATCACGTTCATCCGACGATGGGAGCAGGACCGTGAGCGTCGCGTCAACGCACGATCATGGCGGCTTCGGGCCTTACACGGTCGAAGACCTTCATGCGCGCGAAGACGACGGCAAGGGCCTGGAGCTCGAGGACGGATGGCTGATCGAATTGTCCCCCAGTGCCCCGCACAACTGGGCCGCGAAGCAGATCCAGGATGTCGTCCAGGCGGCCATTCGCGAGAGCGACGCGGACGCGTTCGTCGCCGGGGGCGGCGAGTGGGAGATCAGCACGCCGGCGGGCATTCGCAAGCCGGACGTCTTCGTGATCCCGACGGACGTGGCCCGCGCCGCCATCGTCGACCGCGACCCGGTGACCATTCCCGGACGCGAGGTGCTTCTCGTGGTCGAGGTGATCTCCCCCGGAAGCGGAAGCGAGCGCAGCGACCGGGTGGGCAAACTCAAGGAGTACGCCGCGCTCGGCATTCCGCAGTACTGGATCGCCGAGTACACGCCTCACCCCAAGGTGCAGGTCATGGCCATGGCGGACGGCGCCAGCACCTATCGCCTTCCGCACTCGGTGTCGGCCGGGACTGCTCTGGAAGTGGACGTGGACGCTGACAAGCGGTTCTCGGTGTTGTTCGATCCGGGCGTGATGACCCGCTTCTGAGCGAGCGTGGTGGTTGCTCCAGGAGTGGCGTGTCGTGCGTGGGATTATGTTCGGCATGGTTATGGCTTGTTTGGCTTTTGGGGTTATGGCCGCGCTTGTCACTGTGACGCCCGGGCTCGACACGATGCTGGTGGTGCGGTCGACGGTGTCGGGTGGGCGCCGGACGGGGTATCTCGCGGGGCTCGGGGTGGTGGCGGGGTGCCTGACGTGGGCGGTGGCCAGTGCAGCCGGGTTGACGGCCTTGATGGCGGCCTCGCCGATGGCGTTCGACGTGCTGCGGGTGGTCGGAGCCTGCTACCTGCTGTGGCTGGGGGCGCGGGCCCTCTTCGGGACCAAGCGCGACGACGAGGGCGAGGCCGAGGTGTCGCGGGCGATGCGCACCGGGTTCGTGACGAACCTGGTGAACCCCAAGATCGGGGTGTTCTACATGAGCCTGCTGCCGCAGTTCGTGCCGGACGGCGCGTCGATGTTCTGGACGAGCCTGCTGTTCGCGCTGATCCACGCCGTCCAGGGGCTCGTGTGGTTCGGGTTCGTGGTGTTCCTGGCGGGGGCGGCGCGGCGGGCTCTCGCGCGGCCCGAGGTGAAGCGGTGGCTTCAGCGGGTGACGGGGGTGGCGTTCATCGGGTTCGGGCTGCGGATGGCCGTCGAGGTGGGCTGAGACGCGAGAACGGGCCGCCTCGTGGAGGCGGCCCGTTTCTCTTGTGGTCCTACTTGCGGAGCAGGTTGCGCAGGACGTACTGCATGATGCCGCCGTTGCGGTAGTAGTCCGCCTCACCCGGGGTGTCGATGCGGACGACGGCCTTGAACTCCTTGCCGTCGGCCTTGACGGTGACCTCGCGGGGGACGTCGCCGCCGTTCATCGCCTCGACCCCGGTGATCTCGAAGGTCTCGGTGCCGGTGAGGCCGAGCGACGCGGCGCTCTCGCCCTCGGTGAACTGGAGCGGGAGCACGCCCATGCCGATGAGGTTCGAGCGGTGGATGCGCTCGTACGACTCGGCGATGACCGCGCGGACGCCCAGCAGCGCGGTGCCCTTGGCGGCCCAGTCGCGGGACGAGCCCGAGCCGTACTCCTTGCCCGCCAGGACGACCAGCGGGGTGCCCTGGGCGGCGTAGTTCTGCGCGGCGTCGTAGATGAACGACTGGGGCGCGCCCTCCTGGGTGAAGTCGCGGGTGTAGCCGCCCTCGACGTCGTCCAGGAGCTGGTTGCGCAGCCGGATGTTGGCGAAGGTGCCGCGGATCATGACCTCGTGGTTGCCCCGGCGCGAGCCGTAGGAGTTGAAGTCCTTGATCGCGACGCCGTTGGCCTCCAGGTACTGCGCGGCGGGCGTGCCGACCTTGATGGAACCGGCCGGGGAGACGTGGTCGGTGGTGACCGAGTCGCCCAGCTTGACCAGGACGCGGGCGCCGTGCACGTCGGTGACCGGCGCGGGCTCCATGGCCATGCCCTCGAAGTAGGGGGCCTTGCGGACGTAGGTGGAGTCGGGGTCCCACTCGAAGGTGTTGCCGGTGGGGATGTCGAGGCCGCGCCAGCGGTCGTCGCCCTTGAACACGTCGGCGTAGTTGGAGGTGAACATCTCCTGGCCGATGGACGAGGTGACGATCTCGGCGACCTCCTCCGGCGCGGGCCAGATGTCCTTGAGGTACACCGGCTGGCCGTCGGCGCCCTCGCCGATGGGGTCGTTGAGGATGTCGATGTCCATCGTGCCCGCGAGCGCGTAGGCGATCACCAGCGGCGGCGAGGCCAGGTAGTTCATCTTCACGTCGGGGCTGATGCGGCCCTCGAAGTTGCGGTTGCCCGACAGGACGGCGGTGACGGCCAGGTCGTTGTCGTTGATCGCCTTGGAGATCTCGGGCTGGAGCGGGCCGGTGTTGCCGATGCAGGTGGTGCAGCCGTAGCCGACCAGGTTGTAGCCGATCTTGTCGAGGTACGGGGTGAGGCCCGCGCGCTCGAGGTAGTCGGTGACGGCCTGGGAGCCGGGGGCCAGGGAGGTCTTCACCCACGGCTTGCGGGTGAGGCCCTTCTCGACGGCCTTCTTGGCCAGCATCCCGGCGCCGACCATGACGTACGGGTTGGAGGTGTTGGTGCAGGAGGTGATGGCCGCGACCGCGACGACGCCGTGGTCGATGGTGAACTCCGTGCCGTCCTCCAGCTTGACCTGGGTCGGGCAGTGCGGGCGGTCGCCGTTGGGGCTCTCGGCCGGGGAGTCCGAGGCCGGGAAGCTCTCGATGCCGGACTCGTCGTGCTGCTTGACGTAGTTCTGGACGTCGCGGCGCCAGGTGTCCTTGGCGGCCGAGACCGAGATGCGGTCCTGCGGGCGCTTGGGGCCGGCCAGCGACGGGACGACCGTGGCCAGGTCGAGCTCCATGTACTCGGAGAACTCGGGCTCGACGCTGGGGTCGAGCCACATGCCCTGCTCCTTGGCGTACGCCTCGACCAGGGCGATCTGCTCCTCGCTGCGCCCGGTGAGGCGCAGGTAGGTCAGGGTCTCGTCGTCGATGGGGAACATCGCGGCGGTGGAGCCGAACTCGGGGCTCATGTTGCCGATGGTGGCGCGGTTGGCCAGCGGCAGCGCGTGCACGCCCTCGCCGTAGAACTCGACGAACTTGCCGACGACGCCGTGCTTGCGCAGCATCTCGGTGATGGTCAGCACCAGGTCGGTGGCGGTGGTGCCGGGGTGCAGCTCGCCGGTCAGCTTGAAGCCGACCACGCGCGGGATCAGCATGGAGATGGGCTGGCCGAGCATGGCGGCCTCGGCCTCGATGCCGCCGACGCCCCAGCCGAGCACCCCGATGCCGTTCTCCATCGTGGTGTGCGAGTCGGTGCCGACGCAGGTGTCGGGGTAGGCGACGCCGTCGCGGTCGAACACGACGCGGGCCAGGTGCTCGATGTTCACCTGGTGGACGATGCCGGTGCCCGGCGGGACGACCTTGAACTCGTCGAAGGCGGTCTGGCCCCAGCGCAGGAACTGGTAGCGCTCCTTGTTGCGCTCGTACTCGACGCGGACGTTGCGCTCGAAGGCGTCCGGCGAGCCGAAGTAGTCGACGATGACCGAGTGGTCGATGACCATCTCGGCGGGCGCCAGCGGGTTGATCTTGGCCGGGTCGCCGCCGAGGTCGCGCACGGCCTCGCGCATGGTGGCCAGGTCGACCACGCAGGGCACGCCGGTGAAGTCCTGCATGATCACGCGGGCCGGGGTGAACTGGATCTCCTTGCTGGGCTGGGCGTTGGCGTCCCAGCCGGCCAGGGCCCGGATGTGGTCGGCGGTGACGTTCGCGCCGTCCTCGGTGCGCAGCAGGTTCTCCAGCAGCACCTTGAGGCTGTACGGGAGACGGGCCGAGCCCTCGACGGCGTCCAGCCGATAAATCTCGTACGACTTGTCGCCCACCTGCAGCGTGTTACGGCTGCCGAAGCTGTTCGCGGACACGGACTCCTCCTCGGTTGCCACCGCGCGCCCGGTCCGGAGCACGGCTGCGCGGCGTGCTTATTCGTCTTCCTCAACGGCCGACGGCCGGTGCTATCCCCTACGAATCCTGCCGTAGTCAAGACCCCGCTCAGAACTCAGGGCGCCCTAACTTCCGGCGGATTTCTCTCGACGTCAAGCTATCTCCAATGTATCTCGACATCAAGGTACCTGAAACCCCGGGAACCTTCTGGCTCAACGACCCGTTCTCGATATATCGTTGTCGTATCGCGAAGGATCTAAGAGAGATCTTGGAATAGGTGGGAGAACATGCACGCGAACTCTGATCTGCGGTGGGCGCTCGGCGCCGCCGCACTCGCGGCCAAGGCCATGAAGCAGGACCAGTGCGGACCGCGCTCACGTCACGACAACCCGTTCGGCTGGCTCTTCGGGGGCGGCCCGGGCGGGCCGATGCCCGGCCCGCCCGGGCCCTGGGGACGTCCGCCGTGGGCCAAGGGCCACCCGGGACGCGGCCCGAGGGCGCCCAAGGGCAACGTCCGCTCGGCGATCCTCGCCCTGCTCGCCGAGGAGCCGCGCAACGGCTACCAGATCATCCAGGAGATCAACGAGCGCAGCCGAGGGGCCTGGAAGCCCAGCCCGGGCGCCGTCTACCCGGCGCTCCAGCAGCTGGCCGACGAGGGCCTGATCCGGGGCGAGGAGGACGGCGGGCGCAAGACCTTCCACCTCACCGACGAGGGCCGCGCCCATGTCGAGGCGCACGCCGACGAGCTGGCCGACCCGTGGGAGCGGATGCGGCCCGAGTTCGGCGAGGGCGTCCCCGACCTGTTCAAGCAGGCGGCGCAGACCGGCGCGGCCATCATGCAGATCGTCCAGGCCGGGTCGCCCGACCAGATGGGCCGCGCCACCGAGATCCTGGCCGACACCCGGCGCCGCCTGTACCAGGTCCTGGCCGACGACGACGCGCCGACGACGGCCGAACCCGAGGAGTGAGGATGACTCGCCCCGACGAGATCCGCGTCGGCGACGCCGAGCGCGAGGCGCTGACCTCCGCGCTGCACGACCACTACGCCGCCGGCCGGCTGACGCGCGACGAGCTGGACGAGCGCCTGAACGCGGCGCTGACGTCCAAGACCCGAGGGGATCTGCGCGAGATCGTCCGCGATCTGCCGGGGCCGAGCGGGATCGCCGAACTCGACCCCAAGGGCGCGCACCCGTATGCGCGCAACCACCACATGGACTGGGGCCACCGGCACCACCCCGCGTGGGGCCGGGGGCCCCGCTTCCCGGTGTTCCCGCTGCTGGTCGGGCTGTTCTTCCTGGTGGCGTTCACCGCGGGGGCGGGGGCCGCGTTCTTCACGGTCCTCCAGGTCGCGCTGCTGTTCTGGGTCGTCCGGGCGGTGTTCGTGGCCGCGCGGCTCCGACGGGCCCGCTGAGACCGGTGCGCGGCCACGCCCCGAACCGGCGTGATCGCGCACCGCTCATGGACCCGCGCTCGGGTTCGTGACAGCGTTCCCCCATGGCCTCCGAGGGTTTCCTGCATCCGGTCGCACCGGTCGCCCGGCCCGACGAGACGGCGCTGCGCGCCACCGTGGAGCGGCTGGCGGTGATCGAGCGGGCCCCGTGCTCGCCCGGCGAGCGCGAGGCCGCGCATCTGGTCGCCGACCGGCTGCGCGCGCTGGGCGCCGCGGCCTCGGTCGAGGAGGTGCCCGCCTACGGGTCCTACGCCAGGCCGGTCGGCGCGCTGACCGGCCTGGCCACCGCGGCGGGCCTGGCCGGGGGACGCTGGCGCGCGTTCGGGGCCGTCGCGGGCGCGGTGGCGACGGCCGCGCTGGTCGACGAGATCTCCTACGGACGCCAGCTGGCCCGCAAGGTGCTGAGCCGACGCCGGACGGCCTGCAACGTGGTGGCCGAGCTCGGCGACACCGCCGCGCGCCGCACGCTGGTGGTCATGGCGCATCACGACGCCGCGCCGTCCGGGGCCGTCTTCGACCAGACGCTGCCGCGCCGGCTCGTGCGGCGCTTTCCCGAGGTCGCCGAGCGGATGACCGAGAACCCGCCGATGTGGTGGCCGGTGGTCGCCGGGCCCGCGCTGGTCGCGCTGGGCAGCGCGGCGGGACGTCCCTCGCTGCGCCGCGCCGGCGTCGCGGTCGGCGCGCTGACCACGGCCGCGATGATCGACATCGCCGCGCGGCGCGCGGTGCCGGGGGCCAACGACAACCTCAGCGGCGTGGCCGCGCTGGTCGCGCTGGCCGAGTCGTTCAAGCGCCGTCCCCCGCAGGGCCTGCGGGTGATCCTCTTCTCCGCCGGGGCCGAGGAGGCGCTGCAGGAGGGCGTGCGGGGATTCGCGCGCCGCCACTTCCCCGACCTGGCGCGCGACCGCACCTGGTTCCTCAACCTCGACACGGTCGGCTCGGGGAACCTGGTGCTGCTGGACGGCGAGGGGCCGCTGCGCATGGAGCCCTACGACGCGGCGTTCGGCGACCTGGTGGCGCGGTGCGCCGCCGAGCAGGGCGTCGCCGTGCTGCGCGGGCTGCGCTCGCGCAGCAGCACCGACGGGGTCGTCCCGCGGCGCCACGGCTACCCGACCGCCTGCGTGGTGTCGGTGGACGGCGACCGGCTCATCCCCCACTACCACCTGCCGACCGACCTGCCCGAGCACGTCGATTACGGGTGCGTGGCCGACGCCGTCCAGGTGGCCGAGAGCGTCGCGCGTGCCCTGGCCGCCGGACGGTAGGGCGCGTCAGCCGTACTTCTGCATGACCAGGTAGACGGTGTAGGAGAACGAGGCGACGACGGTGAGCATCACGCCGTACTCGCTCTGCCGCGCCCTCAGCACCGGCGCGTCGTCGCCGGGCAGCCCGTTCGCGCGCTCCTCCTCCAGCACCCTGGCCGCCTCGATCCGGCGGCGGCGCCGCACCATGTAGAGCGGCACGGCGACGCAGAAGCAGACGCTCAGGAAAACGATCGGGCCCATCAGCCACCTCCCGGAGGGAGAGTAGTCGGCCCGAGACCGGCCTCGTACGCGATCAGGCCCGCCTGGGTGCGGTTCGCGCACTGGAGCTTGTCCAGCACGCGCGAGACGTAACCCTTGACGGTGGCCTCGCTGAGGCACAGCCGCGCGGCGATGCCCGCGTTGGAAAGGCCCTCGCCCAGGCAGGTCAGCACCTCGGCCTCGCGGTCGGTGAGCCCCTCGACCAGGGCGCGGGCCTGGTCGCGTCCCGACTCGCGGCGCTCGGCCGAGGCCAGCAGGCGCCGCGTCGCGGCGGCGGACATCACGGTGTGGCCGTCGGCCGCGACCCTGACCAGCTCGACCAGGTCTTCGGGCGGGGTCGACTTCAGCAGGAAGCCCGCCGCCCCGGCCCGCAGAGCGCGCAGCACGTAGTGGTCGGCGTCGAAGGTGGTCAGCGCCACCACCGCGGGCGCCGACGGGCGCCGGGCGATGCGCTCGATCGCCGTCAGGCCGTCCACCCCGGGCATCCGCAGGTCCATGAGCACGACGTCGGGACGGTACCGCAGCGACGCCTCGACGGCCGCGGCGCCGTCGTGGGCCTCGCCGACCACCTCCAGGTCGTCGGCCTCGCCGAGGATCGTGCGCAGATGCGCGCAGACCATCGGCTCGTCGTCGACCAGCAGGACGCGGACGGTCATGGTGCGGGCTCCTGTCCGGGGTGGGGGGACGACCCCCCACGCCCCCCGGCGGCCTGATCGGCCGAGTCCGGATCTGCCGTGGGCACGAAGGCGGGCAGCGACGCCTCGACGCTGAACCCTCCGCCGGGCGACGGCCCCGAGGCGAAGGTACCGCCGATCAGCTCGACCCGCTCGCGCAGCCCGGCCAGGCCCGTGCCCGAACCGCTCAGCGCCAGCGTGGCGTCGGCCTCGCCCGTGCCCGCCGAGTTGCGGACGGTGAGCCGCACGCCGTCGGCGCGGTAGCGGACGTCGACGTTCACCCGGGCGCCGGGCGCGTGCTTGCGAACGTTGGTCAGCGCCTCCTGGACGATCCGGTACGCGGTGCGTCCCACCACCGGGGACGCCAGCGGCGGGTCGCCCCGCTCGGCCAGCTCCACCGGGACGCCCACCGAGGCCGACTCGTCGATGAGCGTGGACAGGTCGGGCAGCGGCCCCGCCGGTTCCTCGCCGTCGCCGCCGTCGACCTCGCGGCGCAGCAGCCCGATCACGTCGCGCAGCTCCTCCAGGGCCTGGCAGCCGGTGCCGCGCAGCTCCTCGGCGGACGCCCGGGTGGCCTCGTCCGGTGCCCGCACCCGGAGCGCGCCCGCCTGAAGGACCATCAGCGTCACCCGGTGGGCCACCACGTCGTGCATCTCGGCGGCGAGCCGGGCGCGCTCCGCGATCCTGGCCTGCTCGGCCAGCAGGTGCCGCTCGCGCTCGGCCCGCTCGGTCCGCTCGCGCAGCCCTTCGACGACGCGGCGGCGGGCCGCGACGTACAGCCCGAGCAGCGCCCCGATGACGATCAGGACGACGCTGCGGAAGACCAGCGCCTCGCCGGTGTCGGAGTCCTGCCCGACGACCTCCCTGGTGGCGGTCTCGGGCAGCGCCTCGCCGATGAGCGCGGCCACCAGGGCCAGCAGCACGACCGGTATCCACCGCGCCCAGGGCGAGCGGCCGAACGAGATGGCGGCGTAGGCGACCAGCGGCGCGCCCGGCGGCCAGAACAGCAGCGGGTCGACGCTGATGTCGCCGCTCTGGCGCAGGAACACGCCGGGCGAGGCCAGCTCGACCAGCAGGACGACGGCCGCCGGGACCGCGTTCACCCACGCCACCGTGATCGGGGCGCGCCGCCGCCAGAGCAGCGTGAGCGCCAGCGCCAACGCGACGACGAGGGTCGCGCCGCCGTAGGGCCGCACGATCGTGCCGCGTTCGGTCACCATGGCGAAGGCGGCGCCGAGCGCGAGGATCAGCACCATGGCGTCGGTGGCGAGGGCGAGTCCGTTCCGGGGCAGGCGGGGCACAGCACAACGGTACGCAGCCGGACGGCGGCCGCCACCCTACGAAAGTCGTGTCCCGGGCCGCGCGGACCCTCCGTTCCGCCCTGCCGCCCGACCGCGCTCGGGGGCTGGAATCGGCCCCATGATGGTGAAACTCGTCCTGCGCGGGCTGGCCGCGCACCGCACCAGGCTCGTGCTGTCGACGGTCGCGGTGATCGCCGGGACCGCCTTCGTCGCGGGCACGCTGATCTTCTCCGCCACGCTGGAGCGCACGTTCGACCATGCCTTCGCCGATCTCGGCCGGGGCACCGACGTCGTGGTCAGGCCGGTCAAGGCGTTCGACGACGGGCTCGGCGCCCGGGCGTCGGAACGGACGGTCCCGGCGTCGGTGCTGCCCGCCGTGCGACGGGCGGACGGCGTGGCCAAGGCCGACGGCGCCGTGTCGGGCTTCGCGGCCGTGATCGACGGGAAGGGCCGGATCGTCGGGCCCGAGCCGCAGACCGGCGCCGCCTGGAGCGCCGATCCCGACCTGTCCCTGATGCGGCTCAGGTCCGGAAGACCTCCCGGGAACGCGGGTGAGATCGCACTCGGCGAGAACATCGCGAAGGAGGCGGGGCACCGCGTCGGTGACCGGGTCACCGTGGCGCTGAGCGACGGCACCCGGACGTTCACGCTCGTGGGCGTGTTCCAGTACGGCGCCTCCACGCTCGCCGACATGATGTCGATCGTGGCGTTCGAGCCCGGCACGGCGAACCGCCTGCTGATGGAACGTCCCGGCACGTTCGAGCGGATCTCCGTCCACGCCGAGGACGGCGTCTCCCAGGAGCGGCTGCGCGAGTCGGTGGCGGCCGCGCTGCCCGCCGGGTACGAGGCGGTCACCGGCGCGAAGGCGATCGACGAGCTGGCCGAGCCGCTGCGCGAGGTCTTCGCGGCGCTGCGGATGTTCCTGCTGGTCTTCGCGGTGATCGCGGTGTTCGTCGGCTCGTTCCTGATCTTCAACACGTTCGCGATGCTGGTCGCGCGGCGGACCCGCGAGCTGGCGCTGCTGCGCGCGGTCGGCGCCTCGCGGGGGCAGGTCACCCGCTCGGTGCTCGGCGAGGCGGCGGGCGTCGGGTTCGCGGGGGCGACGCTCGGGCTCGTGGCGGGCGCCGGGCTGGCGCTCGGGCTGGCCGAGCTGATGTCGGTCGTCGCCGGGGACGAGCTGCCGTTCGGCGAGCCGGTCTACCCGCTCTCGGCGGTCGTCTCGACCTACGCCGTCGGCGTGCTGGTGACGCTCGCCGCCGCGTTCGTTCCCGCGCGGCGGGCCTCGCGCGTCCCGCCGGTGGCCGCGCTGCGCGACGAGGTCGCCGTCCCGGCGCGCTCGCTCCGGATCCGCGCCGTCGCCGGAGCCGTGATCGCCGTGGCCGGATCGGCCGCGATGATCGCGGGCGTCGCCGCGTCCGGCCGGACGGCCCTCACTCTCGCGGGAGGCGGCGCGCTCGCGTTCTTCGCGGGCGTCACGGTCCTCGGCCCGGTGCTCAGCCGTCCGCTGGCGGGCCTGCTCGGCGCGCCGTTCGCGCGCTTCGGCGGGATGCCGGGACGCATCGGCCGCCGCAACGCCCGCCGCAACCCGCGCCAGACGGCCGCCGCCGCGTCGGCCCTGACGGTGGGGATGGCGCTGGTGGCCACGGTGTCGGTCATCAACGCGTCCATGGCCGCCTCGGTGGAGCGCCAGCTGGACGCGGGCCTGACCGCCGACTACCTCGTCACCGGCCGCAGCGCGGTCTCCCCCGTCGGCCCGAAGGCGCTCGACGCCGTCTCCAGGGCCGAGGGCGTCCGGACTGCGGTCCCGATCCGCACGGCCCGGTTCGCGCTGGGCGGCACCGTCCACTCCGCCACCGCCGGGGCGCCGCGCGACCTCGCCGCCCACTTCCGCCTGAAGGTCGAGGCGGGGACCGCAAATATCAAGGGCGACGAACTGCTGGTCAGCCGCACCACGGCGGCGTCCAACGGCTGGACGGTCGGCGGCTCGGTCCCCGGCCGCTACCAGGACGGGGCTCGCGCCACCTTCCGGATCGCCGGCGTCTACGCCGATGTCGAGACGATCGTCCCGACCGTCCCCACCATGATCATCAACGCGGCCGGGTACCGGGCGAACGACCCCGGGACGACCCTCGACCGCGTCGAGCTGACGGTGGCGCCCGGGACCTCCCGCGCCGCCCTGGAGTCGGCGCTGGCCCCGTGGCCGAACCTCAAGCTCCAGGACCGCGCGGAGGTCAAGGACGAGGCGGGCGCGCAGATCGACATGCTGCTCCAGATCGTCCTGGCCCTGCTGGCGCTCTCGGTGATCGTGGCGGCGCTCGGCATCGTCAACACGCTGGCGCTGTCGGTGATCGAGCGCACCCGGGAGATCGGCCTGCTGCGCGCTGTCGGCATGGAGCGCCGCGAGCTGCGCCGGATGATCCGCTACGAGGCCGTCATCGTCTCGGTGCTCGGCGCGGTGCTGGGCCTGGGCATCGGGCTGCTGTCCGGGGTCGCCGTCCAGAACGCGATGGCCTCCGACCAGGGGCTGGACGTCCTGGCCATCCCCTACGGGCGCCTGGCGCTCTACCTGCTGGGGGCCGGGCTGATCGGCGTGGTGGCGGCCGCCTGGCCCGCCCACCAGGCCGCCCGGACGAAAATCCTCCACGCCATCGCCTGATCCGACCATGTAGCCGACGTACACATAACCAGGTGGAAACGTGAAATAGACGCCAACGATCGTCCGGGCTGAGACTGGTCGCATGACTCAGTCGAATCGGATGCTGTCCAAGCACACCACCAGCGAAGGCGTCGTCGTGTGGAGCCGCTGCGCCTGCGGGCGGCTACGGATGGACCTGGTCCCCTACGGTGCCGACGGCCGGAGGCTGGCCGCCGGCGGCGGGCGCTGCCCGCGGTGCGCCTAGTCCTCGTCGAGGGTGAGCTCGTAGTAGAGGGTCGTGTAGCGCTTGGCCCTGTGGAAGATCGGCACCAGGACGCCCTGCATGAAGGGGTGCTTGCGGGCCAGCATGCGCTTGAGCGGCCTGGCCTCGGCGGCGGTGATCTGCCGGGCGCGGCCGGGGACGGCGTCCCCGGTGGGCTCGCCCTTGAACGTGCTGGGCGCGACGGTCACGCGGGGGTCGTTCCGGAGGCGCTTGACCTTCCACGCCTTGTCGTAGGTGCGGAAGTAGGCGCGGCCGTCGCGCACCACCACGTGGACCGGGGTGCTCACCGGCGTCCCGTCCCGCTTGAACGTGGTGAGCGCGACGACCGGCTGCTCGGTCAGCGTCTCGATGGTCAGGCTCGGCATCGGGGTCTCCTTGGTCGCGTTCATGTCCTGGAGACGGCGAGGGCGCCGAGAACGTGACATCAGGCCCTGAGCGCGCTCGCCTCGGCCGCCAGGCCCTTGATCCGGTCCCAGTCGCCCCGCTCCACGGCATCGGTGGGAGTCAGCCAGGTACCGCCGACGCAGCCGACATTCGGGAGCGCCAGATAGTCGGCGGCGCTCTGGAGGGTGACGCCGCCGGTGGGGCAGAAGCGGACCCCGGGCAGGGGCCCGGCTATCGCCTTCAGCGCGGTCCTGCCGCCCGCGGCCTCGGCGGGGAAGAACTTCATCGCGGTGACGCCGTGCTCCAGCAGCGCCATCGCCTCGGACGCGGTGGCGACCCCGGGGAGGAAGGGCAGGCTCGTGCCCGTCATGGCCTCGCGGAGGGCGGGGGTGCACCCGGGGCTGACCAGGAAGCGGGCACCGGCCGAGACGGCGCGCTCGGCGTCGGCCGGGCGGACGACGGTGCCCGCGCCGACGACGGCGTCCGGCACCTCCCGGGCGATGCGCAGGATCGACTCCAGCCCGGCCGGGGTGCGCAGCGTGATCTCGATGACCGGCAACCCACCGGACACCAGGGCGCGGGCCAGCGGGACGGCCGCGTCGGGGTCGTGCAGGACGACCACGGGGACGACCGGTGCCAGGTCCATCAGGGCTTCGGCGTTCATGCGGGCTCCAGGGTTCGGGCGGCCAGGCGCGCGGAGGCGCCGAGCAGGCCGGGGCGGTCGTGGACGATCAGGGCGGTGGGAACGGGACGGACGTAGCCCTCGATGGGCGGCTTGTCCTCGAACCTACGACGGAAGTCGCTGCGGGCCAGGTCCCCGGCGATGCGCGGGAGGATGCCGCCGCCCAGGTAGACGCCGCCCCACGCGCCGAGCGTGAGCGCGACGTTCCCGGCGAACGCGCCGAGCAGCGCGCAGAACATCGCCACGGCCTCCGCGCAGACGGGGTCGTCGCGGCGGGCGCAGATCTCGCCCGGCCCCAGTGGCACCGGCGGGACGCCGTGGATCAGCGCGAGCAGCCGGTGGATGCGCGCCAGCCCCTCGCCGGACAGCAGCGACTCGGCTCCGGCGGCGCCGCGCTCGGCGCGCAGCAGCCGCATGACCTCGATCTCGCGCTCGGTCCCGGCGGGCAGGTCCACATGGCCGCCCTCGCCGGAGATCGGGATCCAGCCGCCGTCGGCGGCGGGCACCAGCCCGGCGACGCCGAGCCCCGTCCCCGGCCCCAGCACCGCCAGCGGCGCGCTCCCGTCGGGGGACGGCACCGGCCCGCCCAGAGGCATCAGATCCTCCGGAGCCAGCAGGGGAAGCGCCCAGGCCAGCGCGGCGAAGTCGTTGATCACTTCGAGCCGCGGCAGGCCCAGCCGATCGCGAAC
Source organism: Spirillospora sp. CA-294931 (assembly GCF_050946795.1). Classification (GTDB taxonomy): domain Bacteria; phylum Actinomycetota; class Actinomycetes; order Streptosporangiales; family Streptosporangiaceae; genus Spirillospora. The sequence continues at coordinate 3,162,377 of NZ_CP192006.1, read as the reverse complement.
GCGCTCCGCGGAGTCCCGCGCCCATCCGGCGTTGGTCAGGTGGAACCGGCCGCCTCCCACGGGCCCGGCCACCGCCAGGCACGCGGCGTCCACCCGGACGTCGGCGGCGTGGTGCCGCAGGTAAGCGGCGGCGGCCTCCGCCAGCCCCGCGTGCTCCCGGGTGGCCAGCGTCCGCACGCGCCGCGGCGCGGCCCCCGGCTCGTCCACCAGCGCGAACCGGGCGTTGGTCCCGCCCACATCCGCCACCAGACACACGCTCATCCCAACACCCCCACGCCACACCCGACCAGGCCGACGGCGCCACCACACACACATGACAGAACGCGCACGCTGCCACGCTCGGCACGCATCGCGAGGCGGGCGCTCATCCCAACACCCCCACGCCACACCCGACCAGGCCGACAGCGCTGCGCACGGCGGGCATCGTGGGGCGGGCGTTCATCCGAAGACTCCGGCGCCGCGTTCGGCGGGGCCGACGGCGTTTCGGAAGGCGTGGAAGAGTTCGCGGCCGGTGCCCGACCACTCGGCGTCGTCGGGGGCGGAGCCGGTCGGCTCGCGGGCGGCGAACTCGGCGTCGGGGACCAGGACCTCCAGCAGGCCCTTGGTGGTGTCGAGGCGGATGACGTCGCCGTCGCGGACGCGGGCGAGCGGTCCGCCCGACGCGGCCTCCGGGGAGGCGTGGATCGCGGCCGGGACGGTGCCGGACGCTCCGGACATGCGCCCGTCGGTGACCAGGGCGACGCGGTGGCCCCGGTCCTGGAGCACCGAGAGCGGCGGGGTGAGCCGGTGCAGCTCGGGCATGCCGTTGGCGCGGGGCCCCTGGTAGCGGACGACGGCCACGACGTCGCGGTCGAGGTCGCCCGCGGCGAAGGCGTCCTGGAGCTCGGCCTGGGAGGCGAAGACCCGCGCGGGCGCCTCGATGGAGCGGTGCTCCTCGGCGACGGCCGAGACCTTGACCACGGCGCGGCCGAGGTTGCCGCGCACGGTGTGCAGACCGCCGTGGGCGTCGAACGGGTCGGCCACCGGGCGCAGGACGTCGGGGGCGCCCGACTCGGCGCGTCCCGGCTTCCAAGTCAGGCCGTCGGCGGTGATTTCGGGGGCCTCGCGGTAGGCGGAGAGGGTGCCCGCCACCGTGCGGGCGTCCTCGTGCAGGAGGCCCGCGTCCAGCAGCTCGCCGATCAGGAAGGCGGTGCCGCCCGCGGCGTGGAAGTGGTTCACGTCGGCGGTGCCGTTGGGGTAGAGCCGGGTGAGCGTCGGGGTGACCGCGGAGAGCTCGTCGAAGTCGTCCCAGGTCAGCTCGATCCCGGCGGCGGCGGCCATCGCGACCAGGTGGAGGGTGTGGTTGGTGGAGCCGCCGGTGGCCAGCAGCGCGACGACGCCGTTGACGAACGCGCGCTCGTCGAGGATCTCGCCGACGCCCTCGGTCAGCCCGAGCACGCGCCGTCCGGCCTCGGCGGTCAGCGCCGCGCGCAGCGGCGTGCCGGGCGGGACGAAGCTCGCCCCGGGCAGGTGCAGGCCCATGACCTCCATGAGCATCTGGTTGGAGTTGGCGGTGCCGTAGAACGTGCAGGTCCCCGGGGAGTGGTAGGACGCCGACTCGGCGGCCAGCAGCTCCTCGCGCCCGGCCTCGCCCGTCGCGAAGCGCTTGCGGACGCGGGCCTTCTCGGCGTTGGGCAGGCCCGAGGCCATCGGCCCGGCTGGGACGAGGATCACCGGCAGATGGCCGAACGACAGCGCGCCGATCACCAGCCCGGGGACGATCTTGTCGCAGACCCCGAGCATCAGCGCGCCGTCGAACATGTCGTGCGAGAGCGCGACGGCCGAGGCCATGGCGACGACGTCCCGGCTGAACAGGGACAGCTCCATGCCCGCGCGTCCCTGGGTGATGCCGTCGCACATGGCGGGCACTCCCCCGGCGAACTGCGCGGTGCCCCCGGCCTCGGAGATCGCCGCCTTGAGCAGGTCCGGGTAGTCCTTGAGCGGCTGGTGGGCCGAGAGCATGTCGTTGTAGGCGGAGACGATCGCGATGTTGGGCGTCACGCCGCCGCGCAGCCTGAGCTTGTCGGCGGGCCCGCACGCGGCGAACCCGTGGGCGAGGTTGGCGCAGCCCAGCGCGGCGCGGGCGGGGCCCGCGGCCCGGGCGTCGCGGACGCGCGCCAGGTAGGACGCGCGTCGTCCGGCGGACCGCTCGGCGAGGCGCTCGGTGACCCGTGCCACGACGGGATGGAGGGGATGGCTCACGTCGGCGAACCTAACCCGGCATACGCAATCCGGACAACAGACTTTAGAAAGAATTCCTGCAAAAGTCTCGACCCTTGAGACAAGTCGACATACCGAAGTGGCGCGTGCTTCACTAGCGGGATGCCTAGAACCCCGTCGACCAGCGGTGACGTCCTCAGGCTGATCCGCGAGGAGGGGGTCGCGACCCGCGCCGAGCTGGGACGGCTCACGGGCCTGTCCCGTCCGGCCGTGGCGCTGCGGGTGAGCGAGCTGGTCGAGCGCGGGCTGGTGGTCGAGCGGGCCGACGGGCCGTCCACGGGCGGCCGCCCGCCCGCGCGGCTGGAGTTCAACGCGGCGGGCGGCGCCGTGCTGGTGGCCAACCTCGGGCAGTCGCGCGGCCAGGCCGCCGTCTGCGACCTGGCCGGATCGGTGCTCGCGCTGGCCGACGTCGACCCCGGCGACGGCCTGCCCCGCCTGCTCGACCACTGGGCCGGGCTGCTGAAGGCGGCCGGGCTCGACCCCGGCTCGGTCAGGGGCGCGGGGCTCGGCGTCCCCGGCCCGGTCGAGTTCGCCGCCGCCCGCTGGGACGGGCTCGACGTCCGTCCCCCGATCGCGGAGCGCTTCGGCGTCCCGGCCTTCGTCGACAACGACGTGAACGTCGCCGCGCTGGGCGAGTACCGCGCGCACTACTCGGGCGAGGTCGGCGACCTGCTGTTCGTGAAGGCGTCCACCGGGGTCGGCGCCGGGGTGATCGCGGGCGGCCGGATCCAGCGCGGCGCGCTCGGCGCTGCCGGGGAGATCGGTCACACCCCGGTCTCCGACGGGGGCGGCGTGCGGTGCGGGTGCGGCAACCTCGGCTGCGTGGAGGCGGTCGCGGGCGGCGCCGCGCTGCTGGCCCGCTCCGGCTCCCCCGACCTGCCCGCGCTCACCGCGCTGGCCCGCGCGGGCCACGAGCCGACGGTCGCGCTGGTCCGCGAGGCGGGCCGCCGGATCGGCGAGGTGATCGCGATCGCGGTCAACCTGCTCAACCCCGCCGTGGTGGTGCTGGGCGGCGACCTGGCGCGCGCCGACGAACCGCTGGTCGCGGGCGTCCGCGAGGCCGTCTACCGGCGCTCCACCGCCCTGGCGACCCGGCGGCTGCGGGTCGAGCCCAGCCGGCTGGGCGACACCGCGGGCCTCACCGGCTGCGCCACGATGGTGATCGACCACGTGCTCGCCCCGGCCGCGATCGACGCCCGGCCGTGAGGGTGGGGCTAGCCCCACCCTTCGCGTTGGGCCCAGCCTCCCCGAAGACACGGGCCAGGCCCAATGTCCCGGCCGCCGTTCACCGAAAAGCTGTGATCAACGGCTGAGACGGAGGACGGCATGGCGAACCAGGCGATTCAGATTTCCCGGCCAGGACGGGCGGTGGCCGCACGGGCGGCCGCCTTCCGGCCGCTGCTGACCGAGGTGTCGCTGCTGCTCGTGCTGTTCGCCGCCTACAAGTGGGGACGGACGCTCGTCGAGAGCGGGGTCGGCGCGGCGATGGCCAACGCGTCCTGGCTGTGGGACGCCGAGCGGGCGATGGGCCTGCCGGACGAGAAGGCGCTCCAGGGCCTGGTGCTCGGCTGGGACCAGACGGCCTTCCTCGCCAACCTCTACTACGTCGGCGTCCATTTCCCCGGGACCGCGCTGCTGCTGATCTGGCTCTACGCCCGGCACCGCGCGCACTACCGCCGGATACGGACGGAACTGGTCCTGCTGACGGCGGCCGGGATGGCGGTGCACATGCTGTTCCCGCTGGCCCCGCCGAGGCTGGCCGGGCTCGGGATGACCGACACGATGCTGACGGTGGGGCCCTCGGCCTACCCGGCGGCGGCCGACGGGATCGCCAACCAGTACGCCGCGATGCCGTCCCTGCACGTGGGCTGGGCCCTGCTGGTCGCGATCGCGGTGGTGCGGGTGTCGCGGAGCCGGTGGCGCTGGGTCGTGGCGCTGCACGCCCCGCTGACGGTGTTCGTCGTGGTGGTCACCGCCAACCACTACTGGCTGGACGGCCTGGTCGCCGCGGGCCTGCTCGCCGCCGCCATGTTCGCCGCGGCGCTCCTCGTCCGCTCCCCCCGCACCGCCCGCGTGGCGCGTACCGGGCTTCTCACCACTCCAGGCTTCTTCGCCGCACCGAGATCAGCAGGGACTCCACGCGGGCTCGGTCGGGCTCGGCGGGCAGCGGACTGCGGTCGCCGGCCTCGTCCATCCCGGCCGACAGCTCCGAGCGCCAGGACCGGATCTCGTCCCACCCCACCTCGCCCCGCCGGACGGCCAGCAGCCGGTCGCGCAGGCCACCGACGTCCACCAGAGGCTCGCCGTGGTCGAGCAGGTGGCGCCCGCAGGCCAGCAGCCGCAGCATGTGCATCACATGCTTCCAGCGAGGCTCCCCGTGGTTGCGCAGATCGCCCTCCACCTTCCGGAACTGGGCGTCGGCGTAGCCCAGGAAGGTCCGGTGGGCGCGGCGCGACAGGAACGCCCCGCGTGCGTCCAGAAGCTCGCGTCCGACCGGGGTGACCCGCTCGACCAGGGGCGACCAGAGGCACTCAAGGATGGTCGGGTTGGCGTCGAGGGCCAGCCCGCAGAAGCGTTCGAGCTCCCAGGAGAACTGCTCGTCGAGCGGGCCGTCCACGTGGGTGGGCGGCTTGTCGAATCCCCAGTACAGCGGGGCGGGGGCGGCGAACACGCCGCGCCGGTCGGTGTCGCTGCCGGGGGTCGCGAGCCCGTAGGCGCGGGAGCCGACCACGACCGACAGCACGGTGTGGTCGCGGACCAGCCGCTCGCCCAGTTCGTCCATGGGGACGAGCTTCGCGCACCAGGGCACCGGCCACAAAGCGAATATGGGCGAACGAAACGGCCGCTCCCGAGCATCGAGAGCGGCCTTCCGGTTCCGTCGGTTCAGCCGGCGCAGGTTCCTCGGGCCGCGGCCTGGACGAGGTCGGCGACCTTGCCGGGATGGCTGACCGGAACCGCGTGGCCGGCCTTGATCCGCACGGTCCGCCGGGCCGCGGCCCGCTCGGCCATGTCGGCCTGCGCGTCGGGGTGCAGCGCCTGGTCCTCGGTGGGGATGAGGAACCAGCTGGGCAGCGCCTTCCAGGCCGGTCGGCCGGACCGGCCCTCGACGGCGGCCACGGCGATCGGCCGTTGCGCCGCGGCCATCTGGGCGGCCTTGCGCCGGGGGACGCCCGCGGCGAAGACGCCGGGGAACTTCTCCGGCGCGATGGACAGGTCCACGGTGCCGTCCGGGTGGGGCAGGGGCACGATGCTCTTCTTGAGCGGCGTGGCCGGGTAGCGCCGGTCGATGTCGCTCGCGCTCTCGCCCTCGTCCGGAGCGAAACCGGCGACGTAGACCAGTCCGCTGACGTTGCCCGCCATGCGGGCGGCGTTGGTGATGACCGCGCCGCCGTACGAGTGACCGGCCAGGACGACCGGTCCCTTGATACCGCGCACCACGTTCGCGACATAGGTGGAGTCAGCCGCCAGCCCGCGCAGCGGGTTGGCGGGGGCGACGACCTGGTAGCCGTGGCGCTGCAGGTCGCCGATCACGCCGTGCCAACTGCCGGCGTCGGTGAACGCCCCGTGCACGAGCGCTACGGTCGGCTTGCGGCACGCGCCGGTGGACGGCGCGGACCCGCTCGCCGTGGCGCTCGGCATCGACGTCGTCGCGAGGGCCGCGACCGAGACCATCGCCGCCGCGCGGACCGTCCACCAGCGCCGGAGCGGACGTCCGTTCTCCTGAGGTTTCGTCATGGCTTTCACGCTAAGGACCTGCGGAAGCCGGTCGATCGGCCGTTCGTCGCCGCCGTACACCAACGAAAGTAGCGGGTGACGACCGCCACCGGTCGAGGGTGCCGCGGCGGGGTTGTTCCCTAGGATCGCCCCCATGTGGCAGGCAGGCGTGCGGCGCGGATGGCCCTCGTGGGACGACCTGCTGCTGACACTCGTGGTGTGCGTCATGTCGGTGCAGGAGACTTGGGCCAGGGGAGGATTCCTGGTCGTCCCCGCGATGGTCCTCGCCGCCGCGGCCGGTCTCGCGCTCCTGGGCCGGCATCGGTGGCCGCTCCCGGCAGCCGCGGGCGCGGTGACCGCGGCGGGCGCGCTCGGTGCCGCGCTGCCGCTGGTCGTCATGATCTTCCATCTGGCGTCGGCGGGCCGGGTGGCCGCCTGCCTGGGCGCCGCGGCCGCGGCGGTCGCCGGGAACCAGCTCATGGAACCGGCCTACAGCCTGTGGGCGCCCCGCGACCCCGGTCCGTTCCTCCTCCTGGTGCTGCCGTTGGCGCTCGGCATGTGGGCCGGCGGACGCCGCCGGCTGATGGTCGCCATGGCGGAGCAGATCGAGCGGCTGGGCACCGAACGCGAGCTGCGCGCCGAGCATGCCCGGATGGCCGAACGCGCCCGGATCGCCGCTGAGATGCACGACGTCCTCGGGCACAGGCTCAGCGTGCTGGCGCTGCACACCGGTGCGCTGCAACGACGCGCGGTGACCCTTCCGCCGCAGGTGGCCGACCGGATCGACCTGCTGCGCGGCACCTCGACCAGCGCGTTGGACGATCTGCGCGAGCTGCTCGGCGCGCTGCGGAACCCGGCGGGGCCGGACGCCGCCCTCGCGCCGTCCGGCGCGGCGGAGCTGCCGGCCCTGTTCGAGGAGGCGCGCGCCGCCGGTCAGGTCGTCGACGCCGTCATCGACGGCGACCCCGGCGGGGCTCCGGCCAGCCACCACCTCGCCGTGCACCGGCTGGTCCAGGAAGGGCTCACCAACGTCCGCAAGCACGCCCACCCGGCCGTCGCGCGCGTGCGCGTGCGGTACGAACCGACGATGACCACGGTGCGCGTGGAGAACGACCCGCCGGTCGCCCGCCGCGAGCGCGAGTCCGGCGGAGGGTACGGGCTGATCGGCCTGACCGAACGGGTGCACGCGCTGCGCGGCACGATCGAGTACGGTTCGGACGACACCGTCGGCTGGCACCTCACCGCGTGCCTTCCCCACACCGGCGGCGCCCCCAACGGCGACGGGACCCGAACCCATGATCCGCACGATGATCGTCGACGATGACGCCCTCGTGCGGCTCGGACTGGCCGACCTCCTGGACGAGCCCGGCATCACCGTCGTCGCCCAGGCCCGCGACGGGCTCGAGGCCGTTGACGCGGCCACCCGGCACCGGATCGACGTCGTGCTGATGGACGTGCGAATGCCCGGGATGGACGGTATCGCCGCGACCCGGCGGCTACGCGCGCTCCCCAGTCCCGCTCAGGTGATCGCCCTGACCACCTTCGACCTGGACGAGTACGTCTACCAGGCGATCGAAGCCGGAGCTGCCGGCTTCCTGCTCAAAGACACCGATCCGGCCGAGATCATCCGGGCCGTCCGGGTGGTGGCGAACGGCCAGGCCATGCTCCACCCCGCCGCGGCCCGCCGGTTGATCGACCGGTTCCACCGCGGCGCCGGGCCGCGGGCGGACGCGGCCCGAGCGCGCCTCGGCCGCCTCACTCCGCGCGAGCGCGACGTTCTGCGGCGCCTGGCGGTCGGTGACACCAACGCCGAGATCGCCGCGGCCCTGGGCATGCGCGAGAGCACGGTCAAAGCCCACGTGAGCCGCATCCTGGCCACGCTGGACGTGGGCAATCGGGTTCAGGCCGCCCTGTGCGTCCGCGACCTCGATTTCGGGCCATAAAGCTTAAATCCCAGTAGACGCTGCCATATCGCTAGATCGCCAAGTAGGTGGACAATGGGCGAACCGCCCCTGTCTACTTTACGAATCCTTAACTGGAGAGGACGGCACGCCGTCCTCGAGCGACCACGTGTAGGTGCTTATGGCTGCGGTCTCCCTTGACTCGGTGAGCAAGGTCTACCCAGGGGGAGTCCGCGCGGTCAATGATCTTGATTTGGAGATCAGGGACGGCGAGTTGCTGGTGCTTCTGGGCCCGTCCGGCTGCGGGAAGTCGACGGTGCTGCGAATGATCGCCGGGCTGGAGGAGATCACTTCCGGCGATCTCCATTTGGGCGACCGCCACGCCAACGACCTGGTGCCCCGCGACCGGAACGTGGCGATGGTGTTCCAGAGCGGCGCGCTGTACCCGCACCTGGACATCCAGGGGAACCTGTCCTTCCCGCTCCAGCTCGCGGGCGAGCGGGCCGAGGACATCCGCGAGAAGGTCATCGAGCTCTCGCGCGCCCTGCGCATCGACGAGACGCTGGGACGCCGTCCCGGCACGCTCTCGGGCGGGCAGCGCCAGCGCGTGGCGATGGGCCGGGCGATCATCCGCGAGCCCTCGGTCTTCCTGATGGACGAGCCGCTGTCCAACCTCGACGCGGCGCTCCGCACCGACCTGCGGCTGGAGATCGGCTCGCTGATCCGCGGACTGGGCGTCACGACCGTCTACGTCACCCACGACCAGGTCGAGGCGCTCACCCTGGCCGACCGCATCGCGGTGATGCGCGGCGGGCGGCTGGAGGACCTCGGGACGCCGTCCCAGGTCTACGACGACCCGGGCACCGCGTTCGTGGCCGCCTTCCTGGGAGCGCCGCAGATCAACCTGATCGCCGGGACGCCCTACTCGCGCGACAACGGCGTCATCGTCGGGCTCGGCGGGCACGAGCTGTTCGTGCCGTGGACCGATCCGCGCGCGGAGTTCCTGGCCCGCCGCCACGGCGAGCCGGTCATCGTGGGCGTGCGGGCCGACGGGCTGATGCCGCGCTCGGAGCCCTCGACGATCTCCGGCACGGTCCGGGCGCTGGAGTACCACGGGCACGAGTGGCTGGCCTATGTCGAGTCGGGCGTCCCGATGGTCGACCTGGAGGAGCGTCCGGAGACGGTCGTGGCGCAGGAGCAGCCCGTCCAGGGACGGCTCAGGTCGCTGCTTCGGCGGCGTCCACCCGCTCCTCCCCCGACCGACCATGTCGGCTCCCACCGCCGGACCGACCTGGTGGTGCGGCTGCATTCGGGCACCGGCTGGAGGAAGGGGCTGGTGATGCACATGGAGATCGACCTGCCCCGCGTGCTGTTCTTCGACAGCACCGGCCGCCGCGTCGACCCGGTCGCCCGCTAGACCAGGTAGGCCGAGTCACGGGCGTCGGTGATCGCCATGTGCCCGGGGGCGTGGCCGATGGCGAACTTGGGCCGGGACGCCATGACGGCCGCCTGGGGCGTCACGCCGCAGGCCCAGAACACCGGCACCTCGCCCAGCCGGACCTCGACCGGGTCGCCGAAGTCGGGCGCGTCGAGGTCGTCGATGCCGAGCTCGGCCGGGTCGCCCACGTGCACCGGGGCGCCGTGCACGGACGGGTAGCGCGCGGTGATCCGCACGGCGTCGGCGACCTGCTCGGCCGGGACGGGGCGCATCGAGACCACCAGCGGTCCGCCGATCGCGCCCGCGCGTCTGCACCGGCGTCCCGTCCGGTACATGGGCACGTTGCGTCCCTGCTCGATGTGCCGGACGGGGACGCCCGCCTCAAGCAGCGCCCCCTCGAAGGTGAAGCTGCACCCGATGAGGAACGCGACCAGGTCGTCGCGCCAGTACTCGGTGGCGTCGGCGACCCGCGCGACGGGCTCGCCGTGCTCGTAGACGACGTAGCCGGGCAGGTCGGTGCGCAGGTCGCCGTCGAAGATCGTCGCGGCCGTCCCGCCGGGCTCGGTGACGTCGAGGACCGGGCAGGGCTTGGGGTTGCGCTGCGCGAACAGCAGGAAGTCGTAGGCGTGCTCGCGGGGCACGGCGATCAGGTTGGCCTGCGTCCAGCCGGTGCACCATCCGGCCGTGGGCACCGCCAGGCCCTCGCGGAAGAGGGCGCGCGCCTGGCCGGGGGCAAGGAGGCAGGGGTCGATGGAGGTCATGTGTCAGTCCCAGAGGTCGGCCATTCCGGTGAGGGAGTTCCAGCCCAGATACAGGGTCAGTACCCAGGCCGCCGCGCCGATCCACAGCAGCCACCGGGGGTACCGGTAGCCGCCGAGAAGGTCGCGCCTGCGGGCCGCCACCCAGAGCAGGATGCCGAGCCCGACGGGAAGGATCAGCCCGTTGAAGGCCCCGGCGAGGATGAGCAGGGTCACGGGGGTCTTGCCCAGGGCCAGGTAGATGGCCGTCGACAGCGCGATGAAGGCGACGACGAGCCGGTTGCGGTTGCGCTCGATCCAGGGCGAGAACGACACCAGGAACGAGACCGAGGTGTAGGAGGCCCCGATCACCGAGGTGATGGCCGCCGCCCACATGATCAGGCCGAACATGCGCAGCCCGGCCTCGCCCGCCGCGTGCTCGAACGCCGAGGGCGCCGGGTTGGCCTTGGCCAGCTGGACGCCTCCGGCCACCACGCCGAGCACGGCCAGGAACAGCAGGACCCGCATCAGCCCGGTGATCAGGATTCCGGTGATCGAGCTGCGGGTGATGCCCCGGACGTTCTCCGGCCCGGTCAGGCCCGACTCGATCATGCGGTGGGCCCCCGCGTAGACGATGTAGCCGCCGACCGTCCCGCCGATCAGGGTGGTGATCACCAGGAACCTGACCTCGTCGGGGGCCACGGTCTGGACGAGCGCGTCGCCGACCGGTGGTCCGGAGATGATCGCGACGTAGAGGGTCAGCAGGATCATCGCGGCGCCGAGCACGACCACGATCCGGTCCATCGCGACCCCGGCGCGCCTGATCAGGAAGACCGCCACGGCGAGCAGGGCCGAGAGCGTCCCGCCGATCTTGAAGTCGAGGCCGAACAGCGCGTTGAGGCCCAGGGCGCATCCGGCCACGTTGCCGATGTTGAAGATGATGCCGCCGAAGACGTCCAGCCCGGCCAGCGCGTAGCCGGCGCCGGGCAGGACGGAGTTGCCCAGGTCCTGGGCGCGGCGGCCCGAGACGCCGACCACGCGCCAGACGTTGAGCTGGATCGCCAGGTCGACCAGGACCGACACCAGGATCGCGAACGCGAACGCGGCGCCGAGCTCGGCGGTGAACACGGTGGTCTGGGTGATGAACCCGGGTCCGATGGCGCTGGTGGCCATCAGGAACATGGCGCCGATCAGCGCGCCGCGACGCGAGGCGGGCGAGGGCGCCTCGGGCTTGTCGTCAAGGCGGATGCTGTCCTTCATGGCGGCCCCTTTGACGGAGGTGGGGTTTCCCACACCGTACGGATTGTTCAACAATTCAGCAATACCCATGTTGATGATTTCAACGTGAGGCGCGTTAGGCTGAGGGGGCACTCATACCCACCCCCCGAGGAGGACCTGCGATGGCGACGGCGGCCGAGGGCTCCATGGCCAGGATCGCGGCGTCGCGGGACGACATCGGCGGGTCCAGCACGGCCGCCCGCATCGCCCGGCTGCTGCGCGAGCAGATCACCGACGGGGAACTCGTCCCCGGGGAGCGGTTGCGCGAGGGCCCGCTGAGCGAAGCGGCCGGGGTGTCGCGCAACACCACCCGCGAGGCATTCCGCCTGCTGGCGCAGGAGGGGCTCGTCGTCCACGAGTTCAACCGGGGCGTCTTCGTCCGCAGGCTGACCGCCACCGACCTCAACGACGTCTACCGGGTGCGCCGCATCCTGGAGTGCGAGGGCGTGCGCGGCGCGGCCGAGGCCGGCCCCGAGGCCATCGCGCGGGTGTCCGCCGCCGTCGCCGAGGGCGAGCGCGCCGCCGAGGCCGACCGCTGGCGCGACGTGGCCACCGCCGACATCCGCTTCCACCGGGCCCTCGCCGCGCTGTGCGACAGCCCCCGGGTGGACGACATGATGGAGCGCATCCTGGCCGAGCTGCGGCTGGTATTCCACGCGATGGGCCCCCGCCGCGAGTTCCACGGCCCGTACCTGCGCCGCAACCGCACCATCGCCGACCTGCTCGAACGCGGCGACACCGAAGGCGCCGAACGCGAGCTGCGCGACTATCTCGACACCGCCCAGGAGCAGCTCGGCGAGGCCTACCGCCGCCTGGAACAGTGACCCAGGGCCCTTGAGGGGCCCAACGGCGTTGCGGCAGCATGCAGAGCCGTGAGCACACTTGAGGACGTGGCCAGGAAGGCCGGGGTCTCCCTCGCCACCGCCTCCCGCGTGCTGAACGGCAGCACCCGGCGGGTCGGGGCCCCGCTGCGCGAGAAAGTCGAGCGCGCGGCGGCCGAGCTCGGCTACGAGGCCAACGTCGCCGCCCAGGCCCTGGCCCGGGGCTCGAGCAACGTGGTCGGCCTGGTCGTGCACACCCTCGACGACCCCTACTTCGCCACGATGGCCGAGGGCGCCATCCGCGCCGCCGAGCGCCACGGGCTGACGGTCATGGTCGGCACCACGCGCCGCGACCCCGAGCGCGAGGTCGAGCTCGTCGCCACCCTGCGGGCCCAGCGCTCCCGCGCGATCGTCCTGGCGGGCTCGCGGACGACCGACGCCGGGGCCACCCGGCGGCTGCGCGCCGAGCTCGACCGCTACCGCGCCTCGGGCGGCCGCGTCGCCTGCGTCGGGCAGGACCTCCTCGGCGCCGTGACCGTCGCCCCCGGCAACCGGGAGGGCGCGGCCGCCCTCGCCCGCGCGCTGGCGGACCTCGGCCACCGGCACTTCGCCGTCCTGACCGGCCCGGCCGACCTGATCACGGGCGTCGACCGCACGGAGGGCTTCACCCGGGCCCTGGACGAGCTCGCGCTGCCCGCCCCGCGCCTGGTGCCCGGCGGCTTCGACCGCGACGGCGGCCACACCGCCGCCCTCGACCTCCTGAACGCCGGAACGGACGACCTCACCTGCGTCTTCGCCGTCAACGACGTGATGGCCGTCGGCGCCCTGGCCGCCTTCCGCGAACGCGGCGTGGCCGTCCCGGACGAGCTCTCGGTCGCGGGCTTCGACGACATCGCCACCCTGCGCGACCTCGTCCCGGCCCTGACCACCGTCCGCCTCCCCCTGACCTGGATGGGCGAGCGCGTCCTGGAGCTGGCCCTGGCCGACGACGCCGCCACCGAGCACGTCCCCGCCGAGATCATCCTGCGCGAGAGCACCCGAAAGCTCTGACCCTGGCCCCGCGCGCGATCGCGAAGCGATGCGGCAATCGCGAAATCACGGTCGCGCAGCGGGACGGGATTTCGTTTACGGCGCGTAGTTCATGACGTGGTCGTGCAGCATGCGGGCCGCGTCGGGGTCCTGGCGGCGGAACGCGGCGATCAGCTCGGCGTGCTCGGCCGACTTGGAGTAGATCTCGGTGCGGTGGACGCGCAGCGAGAGCGTCGTCCACAGCTCGATGCCGAGCGACTCCCACACCGACATCAGCAGGCGGTTGCCCGCGGTCTCGACCACGTGGCGGTGGAAGACGATGCTCAGCCGCATCTGGGCGGCCAGGTCGCCGCTCTCGGCGGCGCGCTGGAGCTCGCGGTTGGCGCTTTCGAGGGCGTCGGCGCACCCGGCCAGGCGGGGCAGCGCCAGCTCGACGGCGGTGCGCTCCAGCCCGGCGCGGACCGGGAAGATCTCGCCGAGGTCCTCCTCGGTGAAGTCCCTGACCCGCGCGCCCCGGTTGGGCAGCGACTCGATCAGGCGCTGGGCCTCCAGCTGGCGCAGGGCCTCGCGGACGGGCCCCTGGCTCACCCCGAGCTCGGCGGCGATGCGCCGCTCGACGATCCGCTCGCCCGGCTCCCAGCGTCCCGAGCTGATGCCGTCCACGATGAACTCGCGGATCTGGTCGGCCAGGCCGGTGCGCAGAAGAGGAGCGGTGGGCGTCGAATTCACGAAGCCCATGGTAGAGGGCGCGCGACCGGCCGAGGGGGGCGCTATGCTCGTGACGTACGCCATATGATCGATCATTAATCAATGATGATCGGTGGTGCCGCGGCGATCCTGCGGCACGTCCCCTGGACGGAGGCAGTAGCCCCATGGCTCAGACCACCAAGGCCGCACCGGCCCGGTCGCGCAAGCGGCCGACCACGCCCAAGCCCGCGGCGGACGCCGAGACGCTGGTCTCCTATTACCGGCAGATGCTGCTGATCCGCCGTTTCGAGGAACGCACCGCCCGCGCCTACACCGAGGCGAAGATCGGCGGGTACTGCCATCTGAACCTGGGCGAGGAGGCCACGGTCGTCGGGCTGATGAGCGCCCTGCGGCCCACCGACTACCTGTTCACCAACTACCGCGAGCACGGCTACGCGATCGCCAAGGGCATCGAGCCGCGCCGCGTGATGGCCGAGCTGTACGGCCGCTCGACCGGCGTGTCGAAGGGCTGGGGCGGGTCGATGCACATGTTCGACGCCGAGGCCCGCCTGCTCGGCGGCTACGGCATCATCGGCGGCCAGCTCCCGCTGGCCACCGGCGCGGCGCTGGCCGTCGACTACAAGGGCGGCGACGAGGTCGTCATGTGCCACATGGGCGACGGGACGGCCGCGATCGGCGCGTTCCACGAGTCGCTCAACATCGCCGCGCTGTGGAACCTTCCCGTGGTGTTCGTCGTGATCAACAACGGTCTCGGGATGGGGACGACGGTCGAGCAGTCCTCGTCCGAGCCCGAGCTGTACAAGCGCGGCGCGGCCTACCGCATGGACAGCGCCCGGGTGGACGGCACCGACGTGGTCGCCGTCCGCGAGGCCGCCGTCACCGCCGTCGAGCACGCCCGGAGCAAGAGCCGCCCGTACCTGCTGGAGACGATCAGCCCCCGGCTCAAGGGCCACTCGGTCGTCGACCCGGCCCGGTACCGCTCCAAGGACGAGAAGGAGGCGCTGCTCTCGGAGGACCCGGTCGCCCGCTTCGCCGCCGAGCTGGAGAAGGCCGGCACGCTGACCGCCGAGACGCTCCAGACCATCGAGGACGAGGTGCGCGCCGAGGTCGAGGAGGCCGCCGCGTTCGCCGACGCCAGCCCCGCGCCCGACGTGTCGACGCTGTTCGACTACACCTACGCCACCCCCGTCCCGGGCGAGGGCCGCCGCCTGCCCGCCGACCCCGTCTTCACCTCCTGAGGAGGCCCGAACCAATGGTCACGATGACGTACCGCCAGGCCCTCAGGGACACCCTGCGGGCCGAACTGATCCGCGACGAGAACGTCTTCCTCATGGGCGAGGAGATCGGGATCTTCGAGGGCTCCTACAAGATCACCGAGGGGCTGCTCAAGGAGTTCGGGCCCAAGCGCGTCCGCGACACCCCGATCGCCGAGGAGGGCTTCGTCGGCGCCGCGATCGGCGCCGCGATGCTCGGGCTCCGTCCCGTCGTGGAGATCATGACGATCAACTTCTCGCTCCTCGCGCTGGACCAGATCGTCAACCACGCCGCCAAGATCTACGGGATGTTCGGCGGCCAGGCCAGCGTCCCGATGGTCATCCGCACTCCCGGGGGCGGCGGCCAGCAACTCGGCGCCACCCACTCGCAG
This sequence comes from Spirillospora sp. CA-294931, assembly GCF_050946795.1. Classification (GTDB taxonomy): domain Bacteria; phylum Actinomycetota; class Actinomycetes; order Streptosporangiales; family Streptosporangiaceae; genus Spirillospora. The sequence continues at coordinate 3,146,847 of NZ_CP192006.1, read as the reverse complement.
AACGTCGAGCTGTTCTACTCGTTCATCCCCGGCCTCAAGGTCGTCGCCCCCAGCACGCCCGCCGAGGCCTCCTCGATGCTCAAGGCCGCGATCCGCGACGACGACCCGGTGCTGTTCCTGGAGAACCTGGCGCTCTACAACGCCAAGGGCGAACTCCCCGCCGAGCCCGCCGACATGGAGCCCGCCGAGATCGGCCGCGCGGCCGTCACCCGTCCGGGCACCGACATCACGATCATCGGCTACTCCCGGATGGCCCAGGTCGCCACCCAGGTCGCCGAGACCCTCGCCGCCGAGGGCATATCGGCCGAGGTGGTCGACCTGCGCAGCCTGCGTCCCCTCGACCGCGAGACCGTCGTGGCCTCGGTACGCAAGACCGGCAGCGCCGTCGTCGCCGAGGACGACTGGCTCACCTACGGCATCGGCGCCGAGATCGCCGCCACCATCCAGGAGGGCGCCTTCGACTGGCTCGACGCCCCGGTCCGCCGGGTCGCGATGGCCGAGGTGCCCCTCCCCTACGCCAAGTCCCTGGAGTCGGCCGCCCTCCCGTCGGCCGAGTCCCTCCTCACCGCCGTCCGCGCCACCCTCCGCGCGACCGGCCGCGCGCCCCTGGAGGCCACCCGATGACCGAGATCCTCATGCCCCGGCTCTCCGACACCATGGAGGAGGGCGTGGTCAGCGCGTGGCAGAAGAAGCCGGGCGACCCGATCGCGGTGGGCGACGTCATCGTCGACATCGAGACCGACAAGGCCGTCATGGAGTACGAGGCCTACGAGGCCGGAGTCCTCCAGGAAATCCTCGTCCCCGAAGGCGAGACCGCAGCCATCGGCGCCCCCATCGCGGTAATCGCCCCCACAGGCTCCACCCCCACACCGACCACGAAGCCGGCAGAGACGGAGAAGCCGACGGAGGCAGAGAAGCCACCCGCCCCGGCCCCCACGCCACGCCCGAACGGCTCACGTCCCCCGTCCTCCCCCCTGGCCCGCCGACTGGCCCGCGACCACGGCCTCGACCTGAGCACGCTCAACGGCAGCGGACCGGGCGGACGCATCGTCCGCGCCGACATCGAAGCCGCCATCCGCGCCACCGGACCCGCCCCAGCCGCACCGCCGCAGACACCTCCGGCACAAGCACAAACGCCTCCGGCGCAAACGCCCCCGGACGACGAAACCGAACTGGTCCCGCTCACCCGGTTCCGCAAGGTCGCCGCCAAGCGCCTCACCGAGAGCAAGCGCACCGCACCGCACTTCTACCTGTCGCGCGACGTCGACGCCGAGCCCCTGCTCGCCTTCCGCGCCACGCTCAACCAGGCGCTCGACCCGGCCAAGATCAGCGTGAACGACCTGATCGTCAAGGCCTGCGCCACCGCCCTGCGCGAACACCCCGAGATCAACGTCTCCTTCACCGAGGAGAACCTCCTGATCCACCGCCGCGTCAACGTAGGCGTGGCGGTCGCGGTGGACGGCGGCCTCCTGGTCCCGGTCATCCGCGACGCCGACCGCAAGGGCGTCTCGCAGATCGGCGCCGAGACCCGCGAGCTGGCCGCCAAGGCCCGCGACGGCAAACTCGGCGCGCAGGAAATGAGCGGCGGCACGTTCAGCGTCAGCAACCTGGGCATGTTCGGCGTCGGCTCCTTCTCCGCGGTCATCAACCCCCCGGAATCCGCGATCCTCGCCGTGGGCGCGGTCCGCGACGAACCAGTCGTCCGCGACGGCGCCGTAGTCCCGGGCAAGCGCCTCTCGATCACCGCCTCCTTCGACCACCGAGCCATCGACGGCGCCGTAGGCGCCAAGTTCCTGGCCCGCCTAGCCGAACTCCTGCAAAACCCGCTCCTCATCGTCGCCTGACAAAGAGCCACGGGCGGGGGGAATCCCCCCGCCCACAGGCCTTCGTCATCACGGTTTGCCGAACTCCTCAATCAGCACGGGATACTGCTCCGCCCCATGTCCGGCGGCGATCGAACGATCGGCCATCGCCTTGATCAGCTTCGGCAGTTCGGCGTTGACGCCCACCGCCTCGCTCTCCTCGATCAGGTGGGCCATCGCCCGCACATCGGTCTCCAGCGCCGACACCTCAGCCGGAAAAGACCCGGCATCGACCTGCTCGGCATACCCGGGCAGCCATTCCGCCACCACCAAGGCGATCTGTCGAGCAAACGGCGCATAAGTCACGGCGTCGACGCCGGCCGTCCTGAGCATGGCGGTGCCCTGAAGCCAGGCATTCAGAACACTCCACATCATGACAAGGCCGGCCCCGTCATACAGCGAAGCCAGCCCATGGTCCTCCCCGAGATAGACGACGGTGCCAAGCACACCAAGCGTCGCCTCATGCGCCTCAAAGTCAGACCGCGACCCACAATGCAAAAGCACCGCCTCCGCCGTCCCGATCGCCGGAGGGACCGCCATGATGGCCCCGTCCAGGTAGCGGGCACCCCGCCCCTCAGCCCACCGAGCGGCCTCCCGAGCCTCCCCCGAATCCCCCGAGGTCAGATTGACCAGCACCACACCCTCAACATCATTCGCACCAACCACCTCGCGCATCGCCCGGTAATCGGCAACACAAACAATCACCAGCGCCCCGGCCCCAAGCGCCTCCCCGACCGAAGACGCCAACCGCGCGCCCCGGGCCACCAACCGCTCGGCCTTCGAGACCGTCCGGTTCCACACGATCGTCGGATGCCCGGCTTCCAGCAACGCCCCGGCGAGCGCCTGCCCCATCAGCCCGAGCCCGATGACCGTCACAGGTGTTTCGGCTTTGTTGTTCATGGCAGCATCGTCAACGTTGATACCGGTGTGAAGGTCAAGCGAGGTTTCGATGCGGATCGGTGAACTGAGTCACCGCACGGGCGTCAACGCCCACCAACTGCGCTACTACGAGGCCCAGGGCCTCCTGGAGGCGACCCGCCGCGCCAACGGCTACCGCGACTACAACGAGAACGCCGTCCTACGCGTAAAACAGATCCGCCACCTCCTAGGAGCCGGCCTGTCCTCCGAAGACATCGCCTACCTCCTCCCCTGCGTCACCGGCGAGGCCCCCCACCTCCGCGGCTGCCCCGACCTCCTCACCGCAATGCGCTCACGCCTAACCCGCCTGGACGACCAACTGACCAAACTCACCCAATCCCGCAACACCCTCGCCGCCTACATCACCACCGCCGAACAAACAGCCGAGGACGGATGAGATCGAAATTCTGCGACAATCCCAACCTTGAGCAACTTTGAGCAACGCCCTTGACGGCCGCCACGACCCGGTTGGACGCTATAGCCAAGCGACCCAGTGCCCCTCGCAAGGGAGAATTGCCATGAACTTGACCTTCATTTGCAAGGACCCAGCCTCTCGAACCGATGATGATTGCCCGGCGTTTTATCGGACAGATCAGGGCACATGGGTTGTCCAAGGGTGGCACTTGGCAGATCCCGGCCTCCGCAGTCAACTGAGGAATCTTGCGAGAAATGAAACGTATCTTGAAATCCCTGACGGCCTTGTGCGACTGTTGATCCAAATGCACATGAAGGGTGAACTGTGAAATCAATTGCTGCACAAGACCGAAGAAGGCTCTTTGAGACCTTCAAAAGAGAAGCACTTCACTTGGAAATGCGAGATTTCTACGATACTGGAGATCTTGAGAAGGTCGAACGCTGGAAAACCGGCGAACCTGACGACCTCGAATGGCTCAAACCATGGTGCAGCCGAGTACAGAAGGACGTAGCTAAGGGAAAACGATACCGCCGCGCTTGTGTAGTTTCCGAGCCGCTCACAGAATATCAAATGTGGGCCTACAGCATCACCCAGCCCAACCTCGATGCCGGGGAGGATATCCGCTGGGTTCCCCGCAGACTGGTGTCTACGATTCCACTTCCGGGAAACGATTTCTGGCTTTTTGACGATGATGCGGTCGTGTTTGGGATTTTTGGCGGCGACGGCAATGTTGTTGAGCGTCAGCTATTCACAGAACCGGAAGTCGTCCAGTTTTGCCGCAATGCTTTTGAAGCAGCCTGGGCCGTGTCGATCCAACACCACGACTATCAACCGGTCCGGCAGTGACCGAGCAGGTCCAAGCTGCAAGGACAGCGTTTGGTGACAGACTCAGGAACATCCGCAAGGACGCCCGGCTCTCAGGCAGAAAGCTTGCCGCTCTGAACAATTGGCACTTCACCAAGGTCAGCAAAATCGAGCATGGCCGCCAGAACGCAACAGAAGATGACATCAGAGCCTGGTGTATCGCCTGCCACTCCGAGGAGCAGATACCGGAGCTGATAGCCACGGTTCGCGATATCGCTCAAATGTGGGAGTTGTACCGCCACTCACTGAGAGGTGGACAGAAACGGCTACAAGCAAGAGGCACACCACTTTACAAAGCTACGAAGCTTATCCGAGCCTATGAGTCGATCTGCCCGCCTGGCATCCTACAGAGTCCCTCATACGTTCGGGCAGTGATGGAAGTAAACGCGTCAATGTTCGGACTGACTGATGATATCGATACAGCGGTCGAAGCCCGGCTTGAGCGCCAAGAATTGCTCTATTCTTCCGAGCACCGATACTCATTCGTCATTGAAAATGGCGCCCTCGCGGCCATCATGGGCGGCGTCGACTCATTGTTGGAGCAGCTTGATTTTCTCGACACCGTGACCAGCCTTCCCAGCGTCTCCTTTGGGATCATTCCTCCGAATGTCACGAGGAAGATCTTCCCAGGGGAAGGGTTCTACATTTTTGATGACTCAATGGCCCGCACCTCGACATTTGCAGGACGCATTCGTACGGTAGAGCCCCAAGATGTGGCATTCATGATCCGAACGTTCCGGTCATTGCAGTCCCAAGCGGTCTACGGCAACAAAGCCAGGGCTTTGATCAGCCAGCGCCGACGCGAGTTGGAGCAACTCCGCACGACTTCATAGCGATTGACCCGCCTCGGGGCTGCGGCGGGAGACCAGAGCCTCGCCGTATCGATGCGCCTATTTGAGTGGAGGTGGCGTGGGGGCGGAGCCCCCACCGGGGTTTGGGGCGAAGCCCCAATGAGGCTGTCCGAGCGGAGCGAGGGCGTTGGGGTTGGGGGTGCGGTGATTGGGGGCGCGGGCGCGTGGGCTCGGCTCGCCAGGGCGAACGGGGTCAACGCCGACCTGGGGAGCGCGCTGGTCGAGGCCGATTACGGCGACCGGCGCGAGGCTCTGCGCGTCGCGCGGGCCGAGTGGGATCGCCGCTGTCCCGGCGCGCGGCCCGGCGGGGAGTGCGGGGCTCATGTCGCCGACGCGCTGGCCTGCTGCGCGACCGTCTCCCGCGTCCGCGGTGATGCCGATCGGCACGTCCGCCACCGTCGTGGCGCTCCCGCTCGGGCTGGCGCTGGGCTGAGCCCGTGATCAGGGCAGGCGGAGGGTGGCGAAGACCGCGCGGTGGTCGGTGCCGCGGATCGCGCGGACGCCGAAGGACTGGACGGCGACGCGGCCGTCGGCCAGCACGTGGTCGAGCGTGGTCGGCGGCGTCCGGCTGGCGTGGGAGCCGAGGTTGGGCCACGTGGTGCGCAGGCCCTCGCCCATCACGTCGGCGGCGTCGCGGTAGCCGCTGTCCAGCAGGTCGCGCATCAGCCCGTGGTCGAGGGTGGCGTTGAAGTCCCCCGCCAGGACGCGGACCGGGCCGCCGCGCTCGGCGCGCGGCAGGGCGCGCAGGCCGTCGCGCCAGCAGTCGGCCATGGACGCCGTCGAGGGCGCGCAGGGGTGCACCGAGACGACCTCGACCGGCGGGGCCCCGGGCACGTTCACCTCGACCCGGGCCTGGGCGAACCCCACCTTGATCACGGGCTTGGCCCGCAGCGGGTGGCGCGAGTAGACCGCCGATCCGGTGACTCCCGGCTCGGCCAGCACCACCGCGTGGGGCAGCAGCCCCTTCAGCCCCGCCTTGTGCAGGGCGGTCTCGGCCCCCGGAGTGAGTTCCTGCAGCGCCAGGACGTCGGTCTTGGTCTCCCTCACGAGCTTCAGGACGTCGGCGATCTCGGCCTCGCCCTTGAGCAGGTTCGCGGCGGCCACCCGCAGGACGGGCCCGTCCACGCCGGGGTTGCCGTCCGGCAGGGCGCGCGGCAGGACGGCCCAGACCAGCGAGACCGCGACCATCGCCGCGACCCCGGCGGCCCACCAGCAGCGCAGCACCAGCGCCACCAGCGGGACGAGCACCCCCGCGCCCACGACATACGGGGTGAAGGCCACCAGCTGCCCCCAGCGGAAGAGTGGCTCCCAGCCCGTCCAGCGCAGCACGGCCCACGCCGCGAACGGCACCACGGCGACCCACACCGCCATCGTCAGCCAGGCCCGGTCGTTCGCTTCTTGCCGCACGGCACTCTCCCAATCCCTGGGTACTCACTGATCGTGGACGCCGGGAGGGGCCCGCAAGTTCGGACGATCGCCTGTTATCGTCCCGCTGACGATTTAACAGCCCTGGAGCCGACATGACTCTGCACGATCTGCTGGGCCCCCTGCTGGAGCCCGCCTTCCATCTCGGCGAGGTCCCCACCACCTGGGCCGAGCTGCTGGGTTTCGTCACCGGCGCGGTCAACGTGTGGCTGGTCGTCCGGCAGAACATCCTCAACTGGCCGATCGGGATCGCGAACGTGATCCTGCTCGGGCTGGTCTTCCTGGACGGCGGCCTCTACGCCGACGCGGGCCTGCAGATCGTCTACATCGGGCTCCAGGCGTACGGCTGGTGGCAGTGGCTGTACGGCGGCACGGGCCGTGACAGCCTGCCCGTCACGCGCACCGGGCGCGGCGAGTGGGCCGTGCTCATCGCCGCGGGCGCCGCCGCGACGGCGCTGCTGACCTGGACGCTCTCGGTCTGGACCGACTCCGACGTCCCGTTCTGGGACGCGCTCACCACCGCGCTGTCGCTGATGGCGATCTACGGGCAGTCCCGCAAACTGCTGGAGTCGTGGTGGATCTGGATCACGGCAGACCTGGTCTACATCCCGCTGTACTGGTACAAGGACCTCAAGCTCACCAGCGTCCTGTACCTGGTGTTCCTCAGCCTGTGCGTCGCGGGGCTGGCGGCCTGGCGCCGCGACCACGCCGCCCGGCTCGACCCGGCCCCCGTCGCGGCATGACGCTCCACCGCCACGGCCTGGTGATCGGCAAGTTCTACCCGCCGCACGCGGGCCATCATCACCTCATCGACACCGCGGCGCGGGCGTGCGAGCGGCTGTCGGTGGCCGTCGCCGCCTCGTCGGTCGAGAGCGTCCCGCTGGCGCTGCGCGCCGCCTGGCTGCGCGAGGCGCATCCGCAGCCGCACGTCGACATCGTCCCGGTGGTGGACGACAACGAGATCGACTACGACTCCGACGCGGTCTGGGCCGCGCACGTCGCGGCGTTCCGCGAGGGTCTGGCGCACTTCGGCGCCCCTCCCGTGACCGCCGTGTTCAGCAGCGAGCCCTACGGCGCCGAGCTGGCCCGCCGCTTCGGCGCGACCCACGTCCCGGTCGATCCGCCCCGGGAGGCGTTCCCGGTGAGCGGCACGGCCGTCCGGGACGACCCCGTCGCCAACTGGCACTGGCTGGCCCCGCCCGTCCGCGCCTATCTGGCCCGCCGCGTCGTGGTGGTGGGCGCGGAGTCGACGGGCACCACCACGCTCGCGCGCGACCTGGCCGCCCACTACCGGACGCGCGGCGGCGTCTGGGCGGCGACACGGTGGGTCCCCGAATACGGCCGCGTCTACTGCCAGGAGAAGCTCGCCGGGGCGCGGCGCGACACCGGCGACGCGACCCTCTGGCTGGACGACCTCACCTGGCGTTCCGCGGAGTTCACCACGATCGCCGAACGGCAGCTGGCCCTGGAGGACGCCGCCGCGCGGACGACCTCGCCGCTGCTGGTCTGCGACACCGACGCCTTCGCGACCACGCTGTGGCACGAGCGCTACCTGGGCTCCCCGATGACCGTCCCCGAGGCCGCCGACCACGACCTGTGGATCCTGACCGACCCGGCGGGCGTCCCCTTCGAACAGGACGGCTGGCGCGACGGCGAGCGTATCCGCGCGTCGATGGCCGCCCGCTTCGCCGAAGAACTCCGGCGCCGCGCCCTCCCCCACATCACCGTCACCGGCCCGCCCGCGAAAAGGCTGGAAACCTCTGTGCGCGCGACCGACGCCCTCCTGGCGGAGGGCTGGACCTTCACCTCGCCGCTCTGACCGTGCGGCGGCGGTTCACAGGCCGAGTCCGGCGTCCTTGGCGCGCACCGCCGCCGCGGTGCGGTCGGCGACCTGCAGCTTGGTGAAGAGCTGGGAGATGTGGTTGCGGACGGTCTTCTCCGCCAGCACCAGCTCGCGGGCGATGCGCCGGTTGTCGTAGCCCCGGGCGATCAGGTCGAGGATCTCCCGCTGGCGGTTGGTCAGCTCGGGGAACGCGGCCCGGCTCGGTAGCTCGTGGACGGCGGAGAAGTACGCCCCGAGCCGCGCCGCGATCTCGGGGCTGAACACGGCGCCGCCGCCCGCCACGATGTGCACCGCCCATCTCAGCTCCCGCTGCGAGGAGCTCTTGAGCATGTAGCCGCGGGCGCCGGCGCGCAGCGCGGCCACCACCAGGTCGTCGTCCTCCGCCGCGGAGACCACCAGGACGCCGGGAGGCGGCTCGGTGCCCGATGCGATTCCGCGCAGCGCGTCGACCCCCCGGTCGTCCGACCTTTCCAGGTCGAGCAGCACGACATCGGCGGCCGGTGTGAGGAAGGAAAGCGCGTCCTCCGCCTCCGCCCCGGTCGCCGCCTCCCCCGCGAAATCGAGGGTGTCACTTTCGTCCAGCGCGGCGCGGAGGCCGGCTCGAAACAATTCGTGCTCGTCCACCAGGAACACGCGAATGTTCTCACTGTGCCATCGTGGGCGCGCCGCCCCATCCAGCTTCGTGGTATCGGCGAGTTGTGACACGGAGCCCCCGTCCAATCAACCCAATGAAAGGCTACGGCACCCCCTGACCCAGGGAATGCCTACTAGTAATGTTCATTGTAATTTATACTCCATCATTTGGTGTGATCATTTGCATTGGCCAGATCTGGACATTTGGATTAGCGTCAATATAAATCTCCTTAGACAAAAGTAGACGTTGCTTATTGACATAGTTATTGACATTCACATGATGATGTGTTCGGTCAAGTCTCCCTCGCGGTCGGTGATTTCATATCGTGGCCAGGGCGACGGTCGGCGGCACCCGCGCGGCCCGCACCGCCGGGTACAGCCCCGCGAGCGAGCCGATGAGGAGCGCGGCCGCCAGCGCCGCGCCGAACACCCAGGCGGGCAGGGCGATCGGCAACTCGCTCGCGACGGCGTAACCGGCCGAGGTGGCCGCTCCGAGCAGGCAGCCGACCGTTCCTCCCAGCCCCGCCAGCAACAGCGACTCAGTGAGGAACTGGGTGCGTATCTGGCCCCGGGTGGCCCCCAGAGACCGGCGCAGGCCGATCTCCCGGCGCCGCTCCAACACCGAGATCACCATCGTGTTGGCCACGCCCACCCCGCCCACGATCAGGGCCACGGCGCCCAGGCCCAGGAAGAGGTCGGTGAACGTGCCGGCCGCCGCGGCACGGGCGGCGAGCGCGTCGGAGGGCCGGCTCACCTCGACCTCCTCGGGGTTCTCGGGGTTGACGGTCCGGGCGAGCACACCGCGCACGGCGCCCACCGCCTCGGGAGCGGAACGTTCGTAGATGGTCGTCGGGGAGCCGTCGAAACCGAGATAGGTCTTGGCGGCGTCCCAGCCGACCAGGACGGAGCGTTCGATCTCGGGGGCCAGCGGGGCCGCGCCGAGGACGCCGACCACGGTGAACCACCGGTCCCGGATCCACAGCTGTGCCCCCGGTTCGGCGACCCCCAGACGGCGGGCCGCCACCGACCCCACGACGACCGTCGGATAGCGGGCCGTCGCCGTGTTGAGCCAAGTTCCACGCTCGACGGTGACCTGCAAGGTCCTGGCCAGGTCGCCGGTGGTGGCGCTCACGCCCACGCCCCCGGTCTCCGCCGCGGGGATCTTGTCGGTGCGGCGGACGGACGCGTCCAGGCGCCCCACGGCCGACGCGGTCTGTACCGGCCCGATCCGGCGGGTCATCTCGACCGCGGTCTCTGGGAGCCTGGCGTCCTTCCCGGTCAGGGTGCTGCCCGGAGTGACGGTCAGCATGTTGGTACCGAGCCGGTCGAGCTGCGCCAGCAGGTCCGCCTTGTTGGATTCGGAGACTCCCACGACGACGACGATGGTCGCGATGCCGATCGCGATCCCCAGCGCCGACAGCGCCGCGCGCAGTCGCCGCGTGCGCAGGCCGGTGGCGCCCGTGCGCAGGGTGTCGCGCGGGCTGAGGCGGGCGGGGGTGAGATTCATCGGACGTCGCCCCCCGGTCGTGCCGCCCGCTCGTCCGCGACGACCTTCCCGTCGCGGATGCGCAACCGGCGCGGGGCCGCGGCGGCGACCTCGTCGTCATGGGTGATGATCAGAACGGTGGTCCCGGCCGCGTGGAGTTCCCGCAGCAACCGGAGGATCCCGGCCCCAGATTCGGAGTCGAGATTCCCCGTCGGCTCGTCGGCGAGCAGCAGCCGGGGCTCGCCCACGACCGCCCTGGCGATCGCCACCCGCTGGCGCTCCCCACCGGAGAGGCCGCCGGGGCGGTGCCCGAGGCGGTGCCCGAGGCCGACGCGTTCGAGGGCGGCGGTGGCGCGATCGCGGCGTTCGCCGAGCGGCGCACCGGTGTAGAGGAGTCCTTCCGCCACGTTGTCCAGGGCACTGAACCCGTCTGTGAGATGGAACTGCTGGAAGACGAAGCCGATGACTCGGGCGCGCAGTGCCGACAGCCGCCCGTCGCTCAGCTCGCCGACTCCCTGACCGGCGATCGTCACGGTGCCGGTGCTCGGCCGGTCGAGCGTGCCGATCAGGTGCAGGAGGGTCGACTTGCCGGAGCCGGACGGTCCGACGATGGCCACGAGCTCGCCGTCCCGGACGCGCAGCGAGACCCCGTTCAGGGCGGTCACCCCGCCGGGGTAGCGCTTGGTGACGTGGTCGAGCCGCACGACGGGCGCGTCCCCCGCCCCGCCCGGCACCGGTCGCGGGGGCGCCACGTCCGGTACCGCCGATGCCCGCCGGGACGTCATTTCGCCGGCACCCCCACCACCGAGCCGGCGCGCAGCCCGGGCGCGGAGATCTCGACTCTGCCCCGGGCGAACAGCCCGAGCCGGACGGCGACGATCCGTGCGGTGCCGCCCTCGACGAGCTGCACGCCGAACCCGCCTTCGCGCAGGGCCAGCAGCACCTCGACGGGCACCGACAGGACGTTGCGATGCCGTTCGCTCTCCAGATCCACGCTCACCGGCGCGCGGTCGAGCGTCCGGACCCGGCCCGGATCGCTGAGCGCGATCTCGATCTTGATCGTGGCGTCGACCGTGCCCTGGTCGTCCGGCTCGCCCTTGGTCCTGGCCACGGTTCCGACCGCGACCAGACGCCCGTCGACCCTGGCGCCGCCGGGCAGCCCCACGGTCACCTTCGCGCCCTTGCGGGCGAACTGCTGGTCGGTGGTGTCCAGGTCGACCTCCACCCGGCGGTCGGTCCCGGTCACGGTGAGCCCGGCGGACCCGGGTCTGGCCTTCCCGCCCTTGGTCACCTTGGTGTCGGTGATCCGCACCGCGCCGGGAGCGAAGACGACCTGGGCGGCGTCGACGCTCCCGGTCTCGGGCAGGCCGCAGTCGTCCTGCCAGTCGCTGACGGCCGCCGCGGTGGCGGCGTCGAAATGCCGGTCGACCGTCAGGTCATCGCCGTAGCCCAGCGCCCGCAGGTTCCGCTCAAGCTGCCTGACGTCGGGACCGTCGTCCACACCGGCCGACAGCTCGCGATAGATCGGAACGGAGCCGTACATCAGCGTCACCGGACGGTTGTCGACCCGGTAGAGGACCTGGCCCCGCCCGACGGCGACTCCGTCGGGCCGGGTCCAGGTGACCGTCCCCGAGGCTCCGTTGGTCAGGGTCTGTTCCGCGCCGTAGCCGAGGGTCCCGGTCACGGTCTTGGTGTCGATGAGATCTCCCTGGGTGACCCGGGTGGTGGCGTCGGGGCCGGTCGCCCCAGAGGGCGACGGTTCCGATCCGCCGGACCCGCCCGCGGCGAGCACCGCTCCGGACGCCGTGGTCAGCGCGACGGCGGCGGCCACCGCGGCCGTGCGTCGGGAAGGGGGAAATCTCACGGCGTGCCCTGCTCCGGGAGCAGCTTGGAGCACTTCTGCAGGGCCTTGGCGTACTGCGGAGACTTGCGGTCGACCCCGCTCATGTCCACCGGGCCGTTGACCGGCGGGTCCGCCACGTTGACTCCTTCGCCACGCATGCAGGCGGCGAACTTCACCAGCTGGTCCCGGACCTTGGGGTCCGAGCGCCGCCCGGCGCTGTTCTGCGGCGCGTACTGCCGGCAGGCCTGCTGCGCGCGCTCCACAGTGCCCCGGTCGGTGCCGGGCGGGAACCCGAGCTTGGCGATGTCGTCGCCCGGTTTCGGGTCGGCCGCGTTGACGCCGTTCTGCCGCAGGCAACGGACGAACTGCAGCATCTGGTCATTGGGATCGGTGGGAGCGGCGACGGGAGAGGACGCCGTGCCGCCGGTGGGACTCTTGCCGCCCGCCGACGCCACCTCGTCGTTCTTCCCGTCCGAGCCCCCGCAGCCGGTCATGACGAGGGCGGCGAGCGCTGCCGCCGCCACCGTTCCGGCACCTCGGGTTGCCATGATCTCCTCTCGCGTCCCGGGTCTGCCCGGGACCAACACGCACAGCCTCGGGCATGGGCACTGTGACGACGCTGAGGGAGGCTGAGAGCCTTCTCAGGGGGCGGCCGGAATGCGAACGGTGGCCAGCAGCCCCGGTCCGGACGTGGCGTGTGCGGGTCTGGCGTTCGCCAGCGTGACCTCGCCGTGGAGGCGCTCCACCGTTTCGGCGACGATGGCCAGCCCGAGACCGGCACCACCGCCGTCACGGTCACGCGCGGCGTCGAGCCGGGTGAATCGTTCGAAGACGCGCCGCCGGTCCGCCACGGGGACGCCAGGGCCGTCATCGGCCACCGTGAGGACCGCCAGGCCCCGCTCGACCCGGACGGCGATGTCCACCCGGCTCGCGGCATGCCGCACAGCGTTGGCCACCAGATTCGTCAGCACCCCGTCAAGGTCGTGCGGGGCGGCGCGGGCCGTCACGACGGTGGGCGCGTCGACGCGGACCGGCACCCGGGCGCGCTCGAAGCGCTCGGCGACGGCGACCGCGATCGTGCTCAGGTCGGCCGGGCCCGCGTCGCCGGGCCCGGCGGGCGCGGTTCCGTCCAGCCGGGCCAGCGCGAGCAGTGTCTCCGCCAGTCTCGACAGCCGCTGCACGTCGGTCAGGACGTCCCGTACGGTCTCTCGCCAGTGCTGCCCGGTGGGATGGGCGAGCGCCACCTCAAGCTGGGTTTGCAGGCTGGCCAGCGGGCTGCGCAGCTCGTGCGCCGCGTCGGCCGTGAAGGCGCGCTGCCGGGCGCCGGCCGCCGCGAGCCGGTCGAGCATGTCGTTGAGGGTCAGCGACAGCTCGTGGATCTCGTCGCGGGTGGCGGGGACGGGCAGCCGCCGATCGGTCGCGCTGGTGGCGATCTCCTGCGCGCCCCGCCGCAGAGCGGTGACGGGGCGCAGCGTGAAGCCGACGACCGCCCAGACGGTGGCCGCCAGCAACAGGATGACGAGCGGCACGCCGACCAGCACCCAGGCCCGCATCGCCCGCAGGGTGCGGAGCGTATCGCTCAGCGGGACGGCGGCCAGCACGGTCACCCGGCGGCCACCGGGATCCCGGGCGGCGGCGCCGACCACCATGAGAGTGCCGGCCTTGGTCTCCACGGTGAACACCGCTCCGTCGCGGGCCCGCCGCGTGTCGTCGGCGTCGAGCAGGATCGCCAGGTCATCGGCGTCGGCGGACGCCCCCACCAGCCGCCCGGCGTCGTCCAGGATCTGCACGGGCTGGCCGGCCACTCCGGGCAGCGGGCGCGGAACGGGCCGGGCCGGGCCGGGGCGGGCCGGGGCCTCGCGGTTCCGGCCCACCAGCGGCTCGATCGATTCGGCACGCTGGCGCGCGGTGTGCTCCGCGCCGGACAGCACCGCCCGTTCGGTGGTCCGGACGGCCCACAGGCCGCCCAGGCCGAGCGCCCCCGCCAGGGCCAGCACCGTCACCAGGGTCAGCCGGGCGCGCAGTTCGCGCCGCCGCCACCAGCCGAGCACGGCTCTAGCCGCCATCGCCGGCCAACCGGTAACCCATCCCGCGGATCGTCTGCAGCGCGCCCCGGCCGAACGGCGTGTCGATCTTCCGGCGGAGGTATCCGACGTACACCTCGACCACGTTGGGGTCGCCGTCGTAGTGGGCGTCCCAGACATGCCGCAGGATCTCCGGCTTGGAGACGACCTCGCCGGGGCGCCGCATGAGGAACTCCAGCAGTGCGAACTCTCTCGGCGTCAGCGACAGCGGGGTACCGGCCCGGCTCGCCTCGCGCCGGGCCGGGTCCAGCAGCAGATCCCCGGCCCGCAGGACCGCCGGGCGCGGAACCGCGGCGCGGCGCAGCAGTGCCCGTACCCGCGCGACCAGGACCACGAAGGAGAACGGCTTGGTCAGGTAGTCGTCGGCGCCGAGGTCGAGGCCGTCGGCCTGGTCGTACTCGCCGTCCTTGGCGGAGAGCATGAGAATGGGGACCCAGATCTCCGCCTCGCGCATCCGCCGGCACACCTCGTAGCCGCTGACCTTCGGCAACATGATGTCGAGAATGACCACGTCGAAGGTGCCCTCGCGGGCCAGGTGCAACCCGTCCTCGCCGTCGAAGGCCAGCTCGACCGAGAAGCCCTCGGCTTCCAGGCCGCGCCGGATCGCGGCCGCCATCCGCCGCTCGTCGTCGATCACCAGCGCACGCACTCCGGCCACGCCTCCGCCCGTCCCGACCAGTCCGCCGACCCGTCACGCCGGCGGTCTCCCACCGATGTTCCCTCCAGCTTGCCCCGTCGCACCTGAGAGGTCGCTGAGAGCCGGATCATTCGGGACAGAAGAGGGACCGCACCCTCAGGAACTCGGGACGCGGAGCTCCTTACGGTGAGCGGGCCCAGACCTCGATCACACAGGAGCGTCCACATGTCCACGATGAGCCGCAGAGGGGTGCTGACCACCGGGCTGACCGCGGCGGTCGCCGGCGCGACCGGCCTGGCGGTCATGGCGCCGACGCGGGCCACGGCGGCGCCCGCCGGCAAACCTCCGCCGTCATTCCCCGATGTCCCGGGAATGCGCGGCGACCGGCGTGCCAACGAGCTCTGGCACGACTACGAGATTCGCTTCGCGCACCAGATCACGCAGGAGATCAGGGACGCCTTCCAGGCGATGATCACCGCGGCGGGCGGCTCCGCGGACGAACTGCTGCAGCACTATGCCCGGACTCGAAAGGAAGGCACCTATCCGGAGGCGTTCATGCCCTATGTGACGCCGGCCAGGGACGCCTACGCATTCGTATCCCGGCTGCAACTGGAGCTGTACGACCGGTACTACCGGCACAATCTCCACGGCCTCGCCTGGGCCCTGGTCCACATGGGCGAGGGCACCCTTTACGACCCTCGGATGCCGCACCCCAACGAGATCCACATGATGAACGGCGGGCCGAACGGCGAGCCGACCAAGGGCTGGCACTTCTGGCATGCCATCAACCGGGGAATGACGCTTCAGAACATCGACGAGGAGCGGTGGAGCCGGGTCGATCGATTGATGGGCGCGGGCTGGGAGACCCAGTCCATTCTCAAGCCGCGGCTGGACCGGGTGAACCCACCGCTCGACAGGCGGATCGGCGAACGGCTGATCCGGACCTGGCGCCGTCGCTCGCCCGACCAGGTGGACACGGCCTTCGATTCCTTTCCCGACCCGGCCTGGCTGTCCTGAGGAGACCGATGGACTCGAAGGATCTGGACAGGCGGCGTTTGCTGCGGTCGTCGGCCGGGGCCGCCGCGGCGGCCGGGCTGGGAATGCTGGGTGTCGCGGCGGCCGCCCCGGCGGCCGCCGCGACACCGGAGTCCCGGCAGGTGCCCCGTGCCCCGCAAGGCGGCGAGCTGCCACCGGTCCCCGGCATGTCCGGCGACCGGCGCGCCAACGAGCTCTGGTACCAGTTGGACGAGGTCACGCTCCACCACCGGCCACCCGAAGTGATGGCGGCCTTCGTGGCGATTCAGAACTACATGGCCGGTGGGGCGGAGCGTGGCCTGGTCGACGCCTGGCAGCGGATGGTGAAGGAGAGCGCCTATCCGAGCAACTTCACCGAGTTCGTGACCCCGATCAGACAGCCCCTGAGCGTGCTGGCCGAGGTCCAGGCGGAGGTCTTCGACGCCGTCTATCCGCGGGGCGGGCACCGGCTCGCGGCGGCGTTCGCCGACTTCGGCCAGGGCGTCCTCTACGACCCCCGGCACAGGAGCGTGCACACGATGGACGGCCGGCCGCCGCGCGGCTACCACGTCTGGCATGTCTACCTGCGGGCGATGATGTTCCTCGGCCTCGACGCGTCACGCTGGCGGGAGATCGCTCCCCTCAACGGCTTCGCGTGGGCCGTGCAGACGGTCGCCAAGCCGAGCGAGGAGCACCCCAACCCGCCGTTGCCTCGCTCGACGGTGCGGCGGCTGGCCCGGACCTGGCTGCGCCGCGGTCCGGAACGGCTCGACATCGACTTCCAGTCCTTCCCCTACCCCGCGGGCATGGAGTCTCCGGGAATCTGAGCCACCGATGATGGCGTCGGCGTAGGCCCGGGTGAACGGTCACCGGGCCTACGCCGAGTGTGTTCCGTGCGCGGGAGCCGTCACCCGGTCCGGGAGAACCGATGGGCGGCCACGGCCAGGGCGGTGAGCGCCATCAGCACGATCAGGCCGAGTTCCAGAGCGACCGGGGGCGTCCATCCCCACCACTGCGGCCCGGACGCCCTCCCTTCCAGGTCGGGTCCGCCGCCGGGGAGGGTACGACGGATCGCGTCGACCGCGTAGGTCAGCGGGTTGGCCAGCACCGCCCCGCCGAGCCATCCGGGCAGGCCGCCGGCCGGGAACATCGCCCCGGACAGGAACAGCAGCGGCATCATCGAGAGGCTCACGACGACCTGGAAGCTCTCGATCCGCTTGATGCACACGGCGCAGCAGACCGCCACGGCGGTGAACGTCAGCGCCGTGACCGCCAGTTCCACCAGCACCAGCACCAGCCGAAGGTCATACCGGATGCCCGCCACTCCGGCGACGGCCAGGACGAGCGCGCCGTACGCCGCGCCGGTCGTGGCCCCGCCCAGGGCGATCCCCACCAGGAGCGCGCCGCGGCGCACGGGTGCGACGAGCATCTGGCGCAGGAATCCGGCCTGCCTGTCCCAGACGATGGACGTGCCGACGGCCATCGCCGGGGCCTGCACGGCCATCAGCAGGACCCCGGGGAAGAGAAACGTGCGGAAATCCTTGAAACCGTCGGCGGTCGTGCCCGCCGCCGAGGACAGGCCCGTGCCGAGGATGAGGAGGAACATCAGCGGGGTCAGCAGACCCATGCCGATCCGCAGCGGGCTGCGGCCGAGCCTGATCACCTCGCGTTGCCAGAGGACCCGGACGGCCCGCAGATCCAGGGCGATCCGGTCGCGGCGGCGCAGCGGCGCCTCGACCCGTGGGGGCGGCGTCAATTGCGGGGGAACGTCGGTGCGTACCACCTTCTACCTCCTCGGTCCCGGGACGGCGGGCCGCGCCGGAGCGTCGGCCTCCCGGATGGTCCGGCCGGTGTAGTGCAGGAAAACGTCGTCCAGCGACGGCGGGGTGACCGTCACCGAGTGCACCGGGACACCGAGTCCGGCGCAGAGCCGGGGCACGAACGCGGCCCCGTCGCCCACCCTGAGCCGGACGCCGTCCGGGTCCGCCGACGCGTCGAGGCCGAATCGCTCGCGCACCGCCAGCGCCGCCTTCGCGTCGTCACCGGTGCGCAGCGCCACCAGGTCGTCGCCCACGATCGCGCGCAGCCGGGCGGGGGAACCCGACGCGACCACGTCGCCATGGTCGATGATGGCGATCCGGTCGCAGTGCTCGGCCTCCTCCAGGTGGTGGGTCGTGAGGAAGATGGTGATCCCCTGCTCCCGCCGCATCCGGTGCAGGTACTCCCAGATGGAGGCGCGGGTCTGCGGGTCGAGTCCGGTCGTGGGCTCGTCCAGGAACAGCACTCGCGGGGTGTGCAGCAGTCCCCGTGCCATCTCCAGCCGGCGCCGCATCCCGCCGGAGAAGGTCCGCACCGGTGAGTTCCGGCGCTCGGTCAGGTCCACCAGATCGAGCATCGCGGCGATCGTCTCCCGCGCCCGCCGGCGCGGGAGGCCGAACAGGTCCGCGTGGAAGCGCAGGTTCTCCGCCGCGGTCAGGTCGGCGTCCAGCGTCGTTTCCTGGAAGACCAGGCCGATGCGGCGCCTGACCTCGCCGGGCTCGTCGAGCACGTCGTGGCCGGCGACGACGGCCCGGCCCGCGCTGGGCCGCAGCAGTGTGGTGAGCATGCCGATGGTGGTGCTCTTGCCCGCCCCGTTGGGCCCGAGGAAGCCGAATATCTCCCCGGTCGGGACGGTCAGGTCCAGATCGACCACGGCCTCGCGGGCGCCGTAGACCTTGCGCAGTCCCCGGGCCACGACCGCGAGGCCGCCCTCGGCGAGGCTGCTCGCGGACGTCCGGCGGTCGCCGGTGTTCATGTCCGCTCCCGCGAGGCGCGCCGCACACTGATCACGGTGTGGAACAGCGTCGTGTCGTCGGTCTCGCCGACGGCGGCGCCTTCCGCCTCGACCCAGGCGTGGGCGCGGAACGGGCGGGTGCGGAAACCGGTGCACCAGTCCGGCCAGGAGCCGTGCAGCCGGCACAGCAGGACGGCGGCCACGGATCGCTGCAGGCAGCCCTGACCGGCGCAGCGGCCGCTCACCGAGACGACCGCCCGCCGCGCGCTCAGCGCCTCGGCGGCGGTGGCCGGACGGGAGCCGCGGCTGAGCACGTTCAGCACCTGGCGCAGCCGCCGCGGCGGGAGCATGATCAGGAGCCGGGAGAAGCCGGCGGCGCCGCGCGCGGTGAGGTGCCGGTGCCACGGCAGCCGCACGGCGTGTTCGGAGGTGACCGGCATGCTCATGACGTCACCACCAGCCGGGCCTCGGTCAGCTTTGCCAGCAGCGACTCCACGTCGCGACGGGCGCGTTCGGTGAACTCGGGACGTCCCCGGGTGAGCAGTGCGGCCGCCTGTTCGGCCGAGTGCCCGTCGAGGAGCAGCCGCAGCGTGGCGGCCCCGGTCCGGTTGAGTTGCCAGTAGCGGCCGGCGCGCTGGTCGAGGAGCACCAGGCCGTCGTCGCTGTCGGTCGCCGTGACGTCAGGGGGGAGGGCGAGGGTCATCGCGATTCTCCTGCCGGGATCGTGGCCCGCGCGGCGCGGGCGGAGCGCAGCCAGTTCTCGCAGGCCAGGGTGTTTTCGAACGGGGTCAGGTGCCGGGTCTCGGGCCCCGGGGCGAGCAGCCCGCCCCGCAGTGTCTCGGGGTCCACCAGTCCCAGCTCGCCCAGCCGCAGGTCGTCACAGAGCTCCAGCAGCGCGTGCCGGTTGGTCTCCAGCCCGGCGTAGACCTCGGCGCTGAACTCGCCCTTGCTTCGCCGGCCCAGGATCTCGTCGGGCACGGCGCCCCGCAGGGCGGTCGTGAGGACCGGCTTGTACCGGCCCCACGCCGCGCGGTCGCCGATCCGAACCGACAGGGCCGCCTCGATGACCCGGTCGTCCAGGTACGGAGCCTCCCAGTCGACCCCGGAGGGGGCGAGCGCGCGTCTCAACTGGCGGATGGCGCTTCCGCTCATCAGGACGCTCTCCAGGATCTGGTGCCTGTACCGGTCGGGGTCCAGTGGACGCGTCCCGCCGGCAGCGGCGGCGCGCAGCAGCCTCCGTGCGGTGTCGACGGCCTGTCCGGTGGCCCACGGGGGCATGCGAAGGTCGCCACGCCATCCGCGCGGCGCCTCGAAGGGGCCCGCGGGGTCACCGGTCAGGCCGTCGGCGGAGGCGGCCAGCGAAGCCGCGAAGCCGGTGCGGTCGGCGAGCCCGCGAACGGTGGAGCCGAGCCGCCAGCGGCCCATGGTCCGGTGCCGGCGGACCGCCCGCAGTCCCCTGAGCGGATGCCTGCGCACCAGGGACCACAGATATCCCGGTACGGCCCCGAACAGCTCGTCGCCACCGAGGCCGATGAGATGCACCGAGGACCCTTCGGCGGCGGCGACCTGTGCCAGCTGTTCCATGTGGGCCCGGTTACGGCTCCAGGAAGGCGGGCCCTCCACGTCGTCACGTGTGCGGCCGTCGCCGGGACGGGAGGCGAACCAGCTGGGAGCGTCGTCCGGTGCGATGACGGCGTGCCGGACGCCCGGCATCAACCCCGCCGCCCGCTCGGCCCATTCGGAGTCGTCGTTGGCCGGGTCCAGCGGCTGCCAGTGGTAGGTGAGCAGGTCGGCTCCCTCCGCCGCCGCCAGGAAGCACAGGCCGGTGGAGTCCATGCCTCCCGACAGATCGGCGCTCATCGTGCGCGCTCCCGCCGCGCGGACCGCGACCGCCTCGGTCAGCGCCGTCCGGAGCGAGGCGGCGGCCTCGGGCAACGTCAGCACGGCCGGCGGCGGCCGCCACCAGCGCACGGGGCGCCCGGTGCCGTCCGGGGAGACGTGCAGCCAGTGGCCGGAGGGCAGCTGTGCCACGCCGGTCCACACCGAACGCTGGGACAGCGGCCACGGGGCCACCGGTGTCATCAGCCGCAGGGCCAGCGTCTCCGGGTCGAGCCGCGGCTCGGTGAGCGCCAGCAGCGGGCCTGGGTCGGCGGCGGCGACCGTCACGCCGTCCGTCGTGGCCCACCAGATCTGCCGTGCGGTCGAGATCGTGCCCTGGCTGCGGGTCCGGCCGTCGAACGAGGCCAGCAGGTGGAAGGCGCCCGGAAGGGTACGGGCCACCTCGTCGAGGGCGTGCGGGGATCGTGCCCGATCCAGGATCCGCTCGGCGGCCACGGGGTCGATCCGGGTCCGGCCGATGAGCGCCAGGCGCCGGGTCCCCGCGATGATCAGCGTGAAGTGTTCGTCCGCCCAGTCGCCCACGAGCCATGGGCGTCCCGAGGCATGCGGGACGAGTCGAGTGCCCGCCCGGCCGGAAAGGCGATCGAGGATCGTGTCACTGGCCGGGCTGTCCGGGAGGGTGAGAAAGTCCATGTCTCCTCAGGTCCGTGTCTGGCCGGGGGCCAGGACGAGCGACGGTGGCGAACCCGGCGAGGATCGCGAGGTTCGCCACCGCCGGAGGTACGGGGGCCCGAAGGTCCCCGTACCGGTGCCTGAACGGCTGGTGCCGGTCGGGTCGATCAGCAGACGTAGGCCCACCAGTACCAGTCGACCGGGCAGCCGGAGTTCAGGCCGAGGGTCAGCTCGGCGAAGTCGCCGATCTCGATCAGCGCGGGCGCCTCGTAGGCGCCTTCCTTGGTCACCATCGGTTCCTCACATTTCTTGTCGAGCACTTGTCGTGTCGGGCGGGGACAGCCGGGCCGGCCAGCGGTGTTCCGCCTCACTGGACGCCCTCAACCTAGGAGCCCCCCGGTCCTGGGCTCATGGGTGTCCGGGCCCATTCGGGTCCCGGCTTCGGCCGGGGCGGTCCCGGCCTGAGCGGAATCGGGGCTCGGGCGGGTCGTCGCTCCCAGGAACCCGGGACCCGGGACCGCCTAGGTTCGGGATGCCATGACCCAGCGACAGAGCCCCGGACACCAGGGCCGTCCCGCCTCCTCCGGCCCGGACGGCGGCGATCCCGACCTCGCACGGCGCGAACGGCTGGCGGTACTGCGGCGAGGCGAGGCGCGCCGGGCCCGTCGCGAGCGGCGGCTGGTGGTGGGCGCCATCGCGCTCATGGCGACGGCGGGCCTGGCCGTGGCGGGCTGGGCCGTGAACGCGGCCCAGGACGGCGGCGGCCCCGGCGGCGGGTCCGCGCAGCGGCCGCGAGGACCCGACCCGGACAAGGCCAACGTGCCCGGCGAACGGGTCTATCCGAACCAGGCCCGCGGTCATCGAACCGGCGGTGTCCGCTATCCGGCGAACCCGAATCCACCGGTGGGCGGCGTCCACGACCCGGTCTGGCAGAACGCCGGCGGCGACGTCTACGAACGGCCGCTGCGTCCCGAGCACGCCGTGCATTCGCTGGAGCACGGCGCGGTGTGGGTGACTTATGGCAAGGGGGCGACGGCCGCCGAGATCGCGACCTTCGAGGCGAAGGTTCACGGCGTGCCGTACCGGTTCATGAGCCCGAACCCGGGGCAGACCGGCGCCTTCGTGCTCACCGCCTGGGGGCACCAGCTGAGCGTGACCTCCGCCACGGATCCGAGCGTGGACCGCTTCCTCGGCCTCTACACCTCCGGGCCGCAGGCGCAGGAGCCCGGCGGGCCCGTGACCGGCGGCCGAGCCGAGCCATGAGCGCGGCCGCCCGGCGGACGCTGCTGATCGGCCTGGCGGCCGTGCTGGCACTCGTCCTGCCCGCCGTCGCCGCGCTCCACCTGCCCGCCCGGACGGTCCCGAGCGGGCTCGCCGCCCCCGGCGAGGACTCCGCCGAGGTCGGCTTCGCCCGGGACATGTCCGTTCACCATCAGCAGGCCGTGGAGATGGCGCTCCTGCTCCGCGACCGCAGCGCCTCCGCCGACGTGCGCCTGCTCGCCTACGACATCGCCAACGCCCAGGCCGCCCAGCGGGGGATGATGCTGGGCTGGCTGGCGCTCTGGGGCCGCACCCCGACGTCCAGCCGGCCGCCGATGGCCTGGATGCGCATGCCCCCGCCGAGCGAGGCGGATCGGCGGGCGGGCATCCTCATGCCGGGGATGGCGTCCCGAGAACAGCTGCGACGGCTGGCCACGGCCGCCGCCGGGGAGGCCGACATCCTCTTCCTGCGGCTCACGATCGAGCATCACCGCGGCGGGGTGCTCATGGCCGAGCACGTGGCCGGGCACGCACTCGCGGGCGCTTCCTGGCCGGAGGTGCGGCGGCTCGCCCGGACGATGGTCACCGGTCAGCGGGACGAGATCGACCTCATGACGCGCATGCTCCGCGAGCGAACGCCAGGTCGAGCAGCAGGTCCTTGACCTCCGTGGCGGCGAGGGCACCGCGGGCCAGGCCGGGATCGGAGCACAGCAGTACGGGACCATCCTCGGGACGGCCTGGCAGGCGGCCGTGGCTGCCTCGCACCCGGGTGGGATCCAGCGACACGACGTTCATCGTGTAGCGCAGCCCGAGCCTCTTGCGGATGAGCGCGAGCGCGGCGCGCGCCTTGACCAGCGGGTCGGTGTGGTCGAAGAGCAGTTCCGCCGGGTCGTAGCCCGGCTTGCGATGGATGTCCACCATCCTGGCGAGGTCCGGTGCCCGGGCGTCGTCGAGCCAGTAGTAGTAGGTGAACCAGGACTCGGGAGCCGCGACCGCCACGAGCTCACCGGAGCGTGGGTGATCGAGCCCGTGTTCCTTCTTGCCCGTCTCGTCGAGGACCTCGGCCACCCCGCCGGTTCCCGCGAGCAGCTCCGCCACCCGCGGCAGGTCGGCGGAGTCCCGGACGTAGATGTGCGCGAGCTGGTGATCGGCGACCGCGAACGCCCGGGACGTCCAGGGGGCGAGGTATTCCATGCCGTCCTGGGTGTGCACGTCGAGCAGCCCGGCGCGGCGCAGCACCCGGTTGAGGTGCACCGGCCGCTCGACCGGGGTGATGCCGTACTCGCTGAGCACGACCACGGTCGCGTCCTCCCTGCGGGCGTCGTCGAGCAGCGGGGTGACCGCGGCGTCGAGCTCGCGAGCGGCCCGCGCGGCGCGCGGGCCGTCCGGGCCGTACCGCTGGAGGTCGTAGTCGAGGTGCGGAAGGTAGACGAGGCTGAGATCGGGCCGGTGGACGCGGAACACGTGCCGGGCCGCCGCGACGATCCACCGCGAGGAGGTGATGTCCGCGGCCGGGCCCCAGAACCGGAACAGCGGGAAATCCCCGAACTGGCCGGTCAGTTCGTCGTGCAGGCCCGGTGGATGTGTGTAGCAGTCGGGTTCCTTGCGGCCGTCGGCGTAGTAGATGGGGCGTGGGGTGACGGTCCAGTCGACGTCCGCGCCCATCGCGTACCACCAGCAGATGTTCGCCACCGTGTAACCGGGGTGCCGGCGGCGGGCCGCCTCCCAGATCTTCTCGCCGCCGACCAGGCGGTTGTGCTGCCGCCACAGCAGCACCTCGCCGAGCTCGCGGAAGTACCAGCCGTTGCCGACCACACCGTGCTCCGCCGGGGAGACCCCGGTGAGCAGGGTGGACTGTGCGGAGCAGGTCACGGCGGGCAGCACGGTGCCGAGCTCGGCGCCGAACCCCGCCGCCCGGACGGCGGAGAGGCCCGGCATGTGCCGGAGCAGCCGGGGCGTGAGGCCGACCACGTCGAGCACGAGCAGCCGCTTCATCGGATCTCCTCCTTGAGTCCCGCGGAGATCAGCGTGGCGCGGGTCCAGGCGAGCTCCGCGGCGATCCCCTCGATCAGGTCGGCGTCGGTGGGTGAGCCGCGCAGAACGGGCCAGGTATAGGTCTCGACCTCGATGTGGTCCGTCCGCGCCGATGGTCCGCCCACAAGCGTCGCGAGCGTGCCGAGGAGTTCCGGGACGGTGGCCCGGAGCGGCGCGGGAAGTCCGGAGTGCAGGGGGACGTGGTAGTGGACCCGCCAAGGCCCGGCGCCCGGCAGCCCGCCGCCGAGCGCCTCGGGCAGGTCGTCGGCACCGGTGGGGACGACGGCGGGCGGCACCGGGGCCTCCCGGGTCTGGTGCAGGAAGCGCGGCTCGGCGAGACGGGTGAGCGCGGCGCGCTGCTCGGGGTCGGCGGGCAGGTCGGCTCGCACCGCGCAGGACGCCTGTGCCTTGACGACCGGCAGGCCGGCCTTGGCCAGCCGGGCGCAGGCGGCCACCGGGTCCTCGAAACCGACGGCGAGATGGCAGGCGTCGACGCAGACGCCGATCCGCTCGGTGTCCAGCCCCGCCAGCAGGGCCGGGGCCTGTGCGACGCGCTCCAGGACACAGCCGGGCTCCGGCTCCAGACCGACCCGCACCGTGCGCCCCGTCTCGGCCTCAAGGGCGGCGAGCCCGGCGGCGAGGGAGTCCAGGTTCCGGCTGGCCAGGGCGGCGCGCTTCGCCGTCCACGGCGCCCGCCAGGCGATCGGGAGGGTGGAGACGCTGCCCCGGGCGACGTCGTCGGGGAGCAGTTCGCTCAGGACCCGCGCACAGCCGAGGGTGTAGTCGAGGCGTTCCGGCTCGGTCCAGTCCGGCCGGTAGACCGACTTCTTGACCGTGGCCGCCTGGAACCCCGAGTAGGGAAAGGCATTGAGCGTGACCACCTCCAGGCCGAGCCGGTCGAGCTCGCCGCGCAGCCGGTGCACCGCCCGCGGAGCGGCGAGCAGCTCGCGTTGCACCCCGCGGGCCAGCCACAGCCCGACTCCGAGGCGATCGGCGCCCAGGCGCCGCCGGATGGGGGCGGTGAAGCGGGACAGCTGCGCCATGACGCCGTCCAGTTGCTCGGCCGGATGGACGTTCGTGCAGTAGGCGAGATGGACCCTGGTGCCATCGGGGTGCCGGAACCGCATCGGCTCACTCTCCGCCGCGCCTGATGGAGTCGCCCGCTGGAGCGACCAGAGCCGTGCCCTTCCCGTCGCAGCCCGCCTCCCCGTCCGGCCCGGCCAGCTCAAGACGGCCGCTCTGCCCGTAGAACGTCACAGGGTT
This sequence comes from Spirillospora sp. CA-294931, assembly GCF_050946795.1. GTDB lineage: Bacteria > Actinomycetota > Actinomycetes > Streptosporangiales > Streptosporangiaceae > Spirillospora. The sequence goes on along the minus strand of NZ_CP192006.1, from coordinate 3,121,131 downwards.
GTCCCAGAGCACCGTCTCGACGTCGCGCGTGCCGAAACCGGCGGCGAGCATGGCCTCGCCGGTACGGCGGGTCGCCAGCGGGTCACTGCGTCCCCAGTCGGCGGCGGAGTTCACCAGGAGCCGGGCGGTGCCGAACTCCCGCAGGATCGCGACCATGCGCTCCGCGCTCATCTTGGTGTCCGGGTAGATGGAGAAGCCCATCCAGCAGCCGCTGTCGGCGACCATCGCCACCGTCGGCTCGTTGAGGTGGTCGATGAGGACGCGGCCGGGGGCGAGCCCGGACTCCTTCACCACATCGAGGCTCCGCCGCGTGCCGGCCGCCTTGTCCCGGTGCGGGGTGTGCACCAGCACCGGCAGTTCGTGCCCGGCGGCGAGTTCCAGCTGCCGTCCGAACGCCGCGTCCTCGGCGGCGGTCATCGCGTCGTAGCCGACCTCGCCGACCGCGACCACCCGGTCCTTGGCCAGGTAGCGGGGCAGCACGTCGAGCACCTCGGTGAGCCGCGGGTCGTTGGCCTCCTTGGGGTTCAGCGCGATCGCGCAGTGGTGCGCGATGCCGAACTGCGCGGCGCGGTAGGGCTCCCACCCCAGGAGCCCGTCGAAGTAGTCGACGAAGGCGCCCGCGGACGTGCGCGGCTGACCCAGCCAGAACGCCGGCTCGACCAGGGCCCGGACGCCGGCGGCGGCCATCGCCTCGTAGTCGTCGGTGGTCCGGGAGCTCATGTGGATGTGCGGGTCGAAGATACGCATCAGGTCGGCTCTCCCCAGGTGGGTCTCGGCACTCCGGTGGCATCAAGGACGGGCCAGAGGTCCGCCGGGATCTCGCGACCGGCGGCGAGCCGCTCGCGGACATGGTCGGCGAGCATGCGGCCGAGCTCCGGCTCGGCGCGGTCGGCCAGGCCGGTCACCTCGCCGAGCGGGATCCCGGTGAACACGCATTTGAGCACGGCCTGGCGGAACGCGGCGGCGTCGAGGTGGCGGGCCGCGTAGCCGCCGTGCAGGGCCGCGCCGATCAGCCGGGTGTCGTTCGTGCGGATCGCGTCCTCGACGAGGGGCACGGCGCCCGGACCGAGTCCGTCCGCCTCGTCCAGCGGCCCCAGCGCCCGCAGCACGCCCCGCCGTTCGGCCGCGTCGCCGTGACGGTAGAGCCGCGAGAGCACGCCGACGCGGCCGGACGGCAGCGTGTCCAGCAACAGGACCCGGGCCGCGTCGTCGATCGACCAGCCGCCGGGTCCTCCCGGCAGGGGGCGACGCCCGCATCGCCGGCCGACGGCCGGGAAAAGGAGGTCGATGGCCGGCTCTTCCGCGCGGACCGCCTCCCTGGCCTCCTCCAGCCAGCGCGCCGCGTGCTGGGGCAGCACCGCGGCGAGGCGTCTGCGCAGCGCGTCCACCTCCGTCATCGGGACGGCTCCGGCAGCGGGCCGTTCTCGGCGTCGCAGGTGGCGCGCAGGAAGCGCAGGCAACGACGGGCGACCTCGGGGGCCGCATGGCTGTGGCGCGGCAGCTCGACGGTGACCTGGCCGGTGTAGGCGACCCGGGCCAGAGCGTCCAGCACCGGGGGGAAATCGATGTCGCCGTCACCGAACTCCAGATGTTCGTGCGCGCCGCGGTGCATGTCCTCGATCTGGACGTGCACCAGCCGTGGCGCGGCCCGCCGTACGCAGTCGGATACCGGCTGGGGTTCCAGGCACCGGCAGTGCCCGATGTCCAGGGTGAGCCCGAACGGCTCGGGTGAACCCAGGAGCCGGTCCAGCTCGTCGAAGCGGTCGAGGGTGTCGACGAACATGCCGGGTTCCGGCTCGAAGCCCAACCGGACGCCGTGGTCCGCGGCCACCTCGATCACGGATGCGCAACCGGCCGCCAGCCGATCGAGCGCCGCCCGCGCCGACAGCCCGGGCGGTGCCGTGCCGCTCCAGGTCGAGACCGCCGGCGCGCCCAGTTCCGCGGCGATCCGGATCGCCCGCACGAGCAGGTCGGCCCGCAGGTCCGCACCCTGGTCCGACAACAGGGTCGGCTGGTGCTTGCGCCACGGATCCAGCAGGTAGCGCCCGCCCGTCTCGATGACGACGTCCAGCCCCAGCGCGTCAAGGCGGCCGCGGAGCCCGGCCAGCCGGCGCGGCAGGTCATCGGCGTACGGGTCGAGATGACGCCGGTCGAGCGTCAGGCCGACGCCTTGGTAGCCGAGCCCCGCCAGCACTTCCAGGGTCTCGTCGAGAGAGTGGTCACCGAACCCGCTGGTGCCGTAGGCGAAGTTCAGCGCGGTCATGTCGGTGACAATCTCTTGCCGGTTCGCCAGGCCACCGGGAACGCCATCGCGATCGACACCGCGGCGACCGGTGCTCCGGCCGTCGCGGTGAGAGCGGCCTGGAGCGGCATCAGCCCGTGGATTCCGGCCGCCACCGCCCGCCGCACGTTCCGGGCCGAGGGGTCGGCCGCCGCGGCGATCTGAGCCTGGCCACAGGCCCCCGCGTAGCCCGCCGCGAGGACCGAGGGGAGCCGCCCCGCGGTTGGGCGGTTCCACAAAGGGGACGCGACAGCGGCCCCGATGACGGCGGTCGCGCCGAGCGCCGCCGCCGGTGGTGCGGCCGAGGCACCCCGCACCTCGTATCGGCTCAGCCAGGTCGTGACCGCGGTGTGCGCCCCGATCGCCGCCGCCGCGGGAGCGGCCGCGCGGATCCGGCCGTGGGCCGCGCCCGAAAGCACGTTGAGCGCCCGTGCCAGTGCCATCCCCGAGGGCCCGGCCGGAGTGGGCTTCAAGACCAGGTCGTACGCCCAGACGGAGCCCGCGAGCGCCAGTGCGAAGGTCAGTCCTCGGCGGCCCGCCCCCGCCGCGGCCAGGCCGAGTCCCGCCGCGGTGAGCCCGGTGGCGGCGGCGAGGGCGGCGCCTGGCGCGACGGCCCCGGACGGGATGGGCCGCTCGGGTCGTTCGACGGCGTCCCTCTCGCGGTCGGCGTAGTCGTTCAGCGCCATGCCCGCCCAGTAGAGGCAGACCGACGAGGCGGCCGTGCCCAGGACCCGTGGCCCGGACCCACCGGCGGCCGCGGCCCCGGCGATCACATCACCGGGAACGGTCAGCGCGGCGGGCGCGCGGACAAGACGGGCCAGATCGCCCGGACGCGGGCTCACGCGGAAGCCCGCAACGACTGTGCCCAGCGGACCAGGCGCCGGAACTGCGGGTCGAGTCCGTGCTCGGTCGTCCCGACCGGGTCCTTGAAGAAGAAGGCCAGCTCCGCGACCGGGCCGGCGACACCGGCGCGGTGCGCGAGCGCCATGAACCGGGCCAGATCCAGCACCAGCGGCGCGGCGAGCGCCGAGTCGCAGCCCTGCCAGGTGAACTGCATGGTCATGCGCGCCCCGAGGAAGCCCTGGAAGGTGATGTGATCCCAGGCCGTCTTCCACTCGCCCAGCTCGGGAACGTGGTGGATGTGCACGCCGCCGTCCGCCTTGTATCCGAGGCCGCTCTCCAGGACCAGGCCCTTGCTCCTGGCCTTGCTGGCGGCCCGGGCGGGGTCGGCGAGGGCGGCTCCGTCACCGCCGCCCAGCAGGTTCGTGCTCGACCAGCTGCCGACCTTCAGCGCCCGGTGCGCGAACATCGGCGTCAGCGCCGACTTGACCAGCGTCTCCCCGGTCTTTCCGTCGTTGCCCGCGTAGGGCAGCCGCCGTTCGGCGGCCAGCCCCTCGATCGCGGGCAGCCGTGTCCCTGCCGACGGGGTGAAGTCGACGAACGGGCAGCCCGCGAGAAACGCGGCACAGGCGTAGCGCGAACTGGACGGCAGGACCGGCCCGGCGGCGGAGTCGAGCGCCTCGCGCAGCGCGGCCGGTGACGCGTGCGCGGGGTGCGGGTTCGCGGGCGCCTCGGTCGTGGAGACGTTGATGACCACGAGGGTGTCCAGGTCGAACCGGCGGCGGAACGCGACGAGATCGGTGGCGAGCGCTTCGACGGCCGCGCCCTCGGGGACGTCTCCGGCACCGTCGATCCCGGTGCGGATCTCGGCCTCGGCGGCGTCCAGGTCGTCGCGAAGCAGTTCCGGAAGCCCGTGCGGCACGACGCCCGCTCCGGCGAGTTGCTCGGCGCGCTTGAGGAGGCTCGTTCCGACGACGTCATGCCCGCCGAAAACGAGGTCCGGCCAATCGGGGAGAGCGACGGAACGAAACGGTTCGAGCGCGCTGACGCAGCCGACCGGAGGAGCGAGCCCCGCCCGTATCGCCGCGGCCCCCAACACGGTGGTGACCGCCACCGAACCCCGGGCGCCCACCAGCCATACCCCCGTGCGCATACGCGCTCGCCTCCCCGTCGTCCGCGGTGATCTTCCGGCCCAACGTAGGCCGCCCGCCGTCCCGGGCTCACGGGCATCGGGTCCCGGCCGGGTCCCGATGCCGGGCACCGCAAACGCGGGAGGGACCTGGCCGGGACCCGGCTCCCAGGAACCCGGGCCGGCGGGCTTCCTACGGTGACGGCCATGGTGTTCTCGACTCCGCGGGTGGCCGTCGTCGGTGCCGGTATCGGAGGTCTGGCCGCGGCGACCGCGTTGTCCCGCGCCGGCTTCCGGGTGGACGTCTACGAACAGGCGGCGGAGCTCCGTGAGACCGGGGTGGGGCTGCACCTGGGCTGCAACGGCGGCCGGATCCTGCGGCGCTGGGGTCTGGCGGGTCCGCTGGCCGAGTCCGGCGTGCGACCGGACGCGCTGGAGGTACGCGACTGGAGCGGCGGCCGGATCCTGGCGCGCCAGCCGATGGGGGCCTCCTGGGAGCGGCGGTTCGGCGCCCCGTACCACACGATTCATCGCGCGGATCTGCATCGCGTCCTCGCCGATCAGGTGCCGGCGGACAGCGTGCGTCTGAACCGCCGCCTCACCGGCTTCACCCACGCCGGGGATCAGATCCTGCTGGAGTTCGCCGAGGGCGGCCGGGCGGCGGCGGACCTGCTCGTGGGAGCCGACGGCGTCCATTCGGTGGTGCGCCGCGCCATCGCCGGACCGGACGCGCGTGTCTTCTCCGGGGCCAGCGCGTTCAGGGGCCTGGTCGAGGCCCGCCGGGTCCCCGGCCTTCCCGCCGAGACCATGGTCGTCTGGCCCGGCCCGGGACCGCGGATGCTGTGCTATCCGGTGGGCCGGGGGCGCCTCACGTTCGTCGGCATCGTCCCCGGCCACGACTGGGATCTGGAGTCGTGGAGCAGTCCCGGAGATCCGGCCGACCTCGCCGCCGCCTTCGAGGGCTGGAACCCCGATGTGAAGGCCATCGTCGATGCCGTGACCGAGACCCGGCGATGGGCGCTCTACGACCGTGACCCACTGCCACGATGGAGCAGCGGACGGGTCACGCTGCTCGGCGACGCCGCGCATCCGATGCTCCCGCACCATGGGCAGGGCGCCGGTCAGGCGATCGAGGACGCCGTCGCCCTCGCCTTCTGCCTGGCTCGCGACCCCGGCCCGGCGGGGGTCGCGGCGTACGAGGCCGTGCGACGGCCGCACACAACCCGGGTGCAGCTCGGGTCGCGCGGCGGAGGCTCGATGCGCCTGCGCGCCGAAGGTCGCCGGGACTCGTCCGGCCTGGCGGCGACGGTCGAGGACGCCTCCTGGATTCAGGAGTACGACGTCCAGGAGGTGTTGGAGACGCGTCCCGTGGGCTGAGCGACGGTGGCGGTGGCGGTGGAATGCCGATCAGGGTAGAACTGACGGGATTTCGCCCCTTGGAGGATGCATGACCGACGTCCCGCCGCTGCGCTCCGACGATCCGGAATCGGTGGGCGGCTACCGCCTGGAGGGGCGGCTGGGCGAGGGCGGGCAGGGGGTGGTCTATCTCGGCCGCGACGAGTCCGGCGGGCGGGCCGCGGTCAAGGTGCTGCGGGTGCAGCTCGCCGCCGATCCCGAGATGCGCGAGCGGTTCGCGCGCGAGCTGGCGGTGATCGAGCGGATCGCGGGCTTCTGCACGGCCCAGGTGCTGGCCGCCGACATCGACGGCGACCGGCCCTACATCGCCAGCGAGTACGTTCCCGGGCCGCCGCTGAAGGACGTCGTGACCGGGCAGGGCCCCCGCACGGGCACCGATCTGGACCGGCTGGCCGTCGCCACGGCCACGGCGCTGGCCGCCATCCACCGCGCCGGGGTCGTGCACCGCGACTTCAAGCCGGCCAACGTGCTGATGGGGCCGGACGGCCCGAGGGTCATCGACTTCGGGATCTCGCGGGTGCTGGAGGGCGGCGCGAAGTCGGCCACCGCGAGCGGGGTCGTGGGGACGCCCGCGTACATGGCCCCCGAGCAGATCACCGGGGGCCGGATCGGCCCGCCCGCCGACATCTTCGCCTGGGCGGCCACGCTGACCTTCGCCGCCACGGGACGGGCGCCGTTCGCGGGCACGACGATCCCCGAGGTGATGCACCGGATCACCAGCGGCGAGCCCGACCTGTCCGGCGTCCCGCAGCCGCTGGCCGCGCTGCTGGCGCGCTGCATGGCCAAGGACCCCGCGCTTCGTCCCGGCGCGGAGGAGATCATGGCGCTCCTGCTGGGCGACCCCCACCCGTCCACGATCCCCCGTCCCGAACCGGCGCCCCCGGGCATCCCGACCGCCCCGGCGGCTCCGGGCCACGCGGACCTGTGGGCGATCCCCCAGCCGCCGCCTCCGCCGCGCTCGCGCACCGCCCTCTACGCGATCCTGGCCGGAGCGGCCGTGCTGGTACTGGCGCTGACGGCCGGGGTCGCCTACGCGGTGTGGCCCGAGTCCGAGAGCGGCGCGCTGAAACACTCGGGCAAGCTCAAGACGCCGCTGTCCCTCCAGCCCGTGCGGTCGCTGGGCAAGGCCCCGTGCAAGTCCGGGCAGACACCGGACGCCACCGGCGCCGAATGCTTCGTCCTCGGCCCGGGCTTCACCGTCAGCGAGGTCGACGACCTCAAGGTGTCCGGGCCCGGCGAGAACTCCGGCCAGACCCTGCCGGTGCTCTCGGTGCGGCTGCGGTCGGCGGACGGCAAGCGCTTCGGCGAGCTGACCACCCAGGCGCAGTCGGAGTACCAGCGCAACGCCTCCTCACCGGCCAGCCAGATCGCCATGGTCATCGACGGCAAGGTCATGGTGGCGCCGCAGATCATCAGCCCGATCCACAGCGGCGTCTTCGAGATCCATCCCGGTACCGGCGGTACCGACCGGGCCGATGTGCTCTTCCGGCGCCTGACCGGCGGCTAGGGAGTCTGGTTCGCCGCCTCCTCGGGCGTCACCGGACGCAGGACGGTCGTGTAGGTGTAGTCGCGGTCGGAACGCACCTGGTATTCGGGACGAACCGGGTTCGGCGTGTCGCCGACGCCGGTGACGGCGTGGTCGACGTGCAGGGTGTTCCAGCCCGGGTTCCGGACGCGGGCGAACGGGTAGAGCGCGCGGTCGAGGTCGTCGTAGGCGGTGACGCCGACCTCCAGGTCGCCGCCGACCAGCAGGCCCGCCTTCTTCCCGTCGGTCAGCATGGCCCAGCGGACGTCGTCGTGGTTGCCGTGGTCCTGCGGCCGGTAGTAGTCGACGTACTGCCGGTCGACCGACGACCTCCAGACGCCCATGGGCGTGCCGTCCTTGCGGTCGTTGTAGTTCTCGACCGGGCCGCGCCCGTACCAGGCGAACCGCTGGAACGACGCGGGCGCCTTGAGGGTGTGCCCGACGCGGGCCAGATAGGGCAGCGACCGTATCTTGCCCTGGGGGCTGACCTTGTGGGTGAGGTCGATCTGGCCGCCGCCGTCGACGACGTAGGTGAGCGTCTGGTCGAACCAGGCGTCGGCCCGTCCGGAGACCCGGGACGGGATCTGGACGGTCACCTTGTCCCCCGGCGTGACCGTGATCGGGCCGGGCGCCGTCCGCAGGCGGTCCAGGCCCGCCCGGCGCCAGTCCTCGCCCTCGGCGCGTCCCCAGGTGTAGGTCTCGTTGCTGATGGGGGCGCGCCACACGTCCAGCTCGGGGCCCTTGCGCAGCAGCTCGGCGCCCTTGTGGCGCATCGAGGTCAGCGTGCCCTCGGACCGGTCGAAGACGTAGCGGAAGTCGCGGCCGGTGACGACGACCTGCTCGGTGTCCTGGGTCACCGACGGCTTGGCGGAGGAGGACGGCTCGCGCACCCCGGGTACGGCCTTGCCGCCCGAGGAAAACTGCCCGAAGCCCACCACGTGCCCGGCCCTGCCGAACCAGGTGTCGCGCCTGAGCACGACGTCGGCGGTCAGCCAGCGTTCGTTGCCGCTGGGCGGCAGACTTGGAAGCCGAACCGTCGCCGTGGCGCCGGGCGCGACGTCCAGCGCGCTCCGGCCCGAGGCGAGCGTCCTGGCGCCCTCGGTGTGCCGCCAGCGCAGCTCCAGGTCGCCGGTGCCCGCGAAGGCGCGCTCGCTCGCGACGGTCAGAGCGTCGCCGTCGCGGGTCACGCGGATCGGCGAGTGCACCCACGCCAGCTGCGCCAGCTCCGGCTGGAGGTAGCGGTCGGTGCCGACCAGGCCGTCGACCCCCGACAGGCTCTCCCCGTTGGAGAGGAACGTGCCCTTCTCGGTGAAACCGTCGAAGTCCAGGGCCAGGACGGCGTCCTTCTTGGGATCGGCGTTCGCTCCCAGCTCGGCGGCCGTGAGCGCCCGGGGGTAGACGCGGACCTCGTCGACGCTCCCGTGGGCCATGCGGCCCTTGAGCTGGTCCTGCATGGTCTCGGAGTTGCGGCCGACGTTGACGTCGAAGGACGATCCGTCGATGGCGCCCGTGAACGGGATCGCGGCGGACTCGCGCCCGTCCACGTAAAGGCGCAGGGCGGTGCCGTCGTAGGTGCCGGTCACGCGGTGCCAGCCGTCGTGCCAGTTCGCCGGGACGGGTGCGCGGACCGTCCGCCAGGTGCCGCTGTGGACGAAGAACTCCAGGGTGTTCTCGTCGGACATCTTCAGCCCGTACTGGTGGTCGCCCTTGGTGAGGATGGTGAAGTCGCCCGTCCAGAGCCGGGCGGGCTTCACCCAGGAGTCGAGGGTGAGGGACGTGCCGGTGAGGTCGAGGCGGCGGTCGCGGTAGACCTCGACGAAGTCGTCCAGGCCGGAGAGGTACAGGGCCTTGCCGCGATGGCCCGGCACGGTCTCGGGCATGCCCTGGAGCCATGTCTTGATCTTGCTGGGGGACGAGTCGGGCGTGGTGATCAGCGGGTGGCGCATGTTGCCCTCGGCCCAGTCCCAGATGAAGCCGCCCTGCACCTGCGGGTACTTGCGGACGACCTCCCAGAACTCGCGGAAGTTGCCGAGGCTGTTGCCCATCGCGTGCGCGTACTCGCCCATGATGATCGGCTTGGTCGTCCGGGCGGCCTGGCCTTCGAGCCCCTTGGGCGTCGGGTAGCGCGGGCCCCAGACGTGGGCGAACGGGGCGTCGCCGTCGGGGACGTTCGACTGGTGGTAGAGGGGACGGGTCGGGTCGTTCGCCTTGGCCCACGCGGCCATCGTGTGGTGGGCCGCGCCCAGGCCCGCCTCGTTCCCGGTGTCCCACAGGAAGACGCTCGGGTGGTTCTTGTCGCGGGCCACCATCGCCTCGAAGCGGTCCTGGAACGCCTTCTGCCATTCGGGACGGTCGGCCAGGCAGTCCCGGGGCCCGGGCGGCCGCGTGCAGTCCTCCAGGTTGTGGGTCTCGATGTCGACCTCGTCGTCGATCCAGAGCCCGTGCCGGTCGGCCAGCTCGTACAGGTAGGGGTCGGACGGGTAGTGCGAGGTGCGGACGGCGTTGATGTTGAGCCGCTTCATCAGCGCGACGTCGGTCTCCTGCCGCTCGCGGGTCTGGTGCCGTCCGGTGTCGGGATCGGTCTCGGCCCGGTTGACGCCCTTGATCAGGATCCGTCTGCCGTTGACCAGCAGCCGCCGGTCACGGATCTCGATCTCGCGGAAGCCGACGTTCTCGCCGGTGGTCTGGACGACCCGGCCGGACGGGTCCAGCAGCGCGAGCTCCAGCCGGTGGAGAGCGGGGGTCTCGTCCGACCATTTGGCCGGGTCGCGCACGGGCGCCGACAGTTTCAGGGCCGCCGTGGCACCGGTGACGTCGGTCTTGCCGGAGAACGCCGCGACCCGCCTGCCGCCGGGGTCGCGGAGCACGGCCCTGACGGTGTGCTCGCCCTTGGGGCCGTTCTTGCTGGCCAGCGTGAGGGCGGCGGTCAGCGTGGCGTTCCGGTAGGACGCGTCCAGGTCGGTGGTGACGGTGGCGTCGCGCAGGTAGGTCGCGGGCGTGGAGTAGGCCCAGACCGAGCGGAAGATCCCGCTGTAGCGCCACTGGTCGACGTCCTCCAGGTACGAGCCCGCGCTCCAGCGGTGGACCTGGACGGCGACGGTGTTGGAGCCCGTGCGGACGAGTTCGCTGATGTCGAATTCGGCCGGGGTGTACCCGCCCTGGTCGTAGCCCGCGTAGCGGCCGTTCACCCAGACGAGGTACGCGCTGGTGACGCCCTCGAAGCGCAGGAACGTGCGCCGGTCGCCCCAGTCTTCGGGGACGTCGAGCTTCTTGACGTAGGCGCCGGTGGGGTTGATGTCGCGCGGGGTCCTGGGCGGGTCGTCCGGCCAGACCTCGGTGGGGATGTTGCGGAACATCGGGTGGTCGAGCCGGTCGCTCTGCCAGGTGTGCGGAACCTTGGCGCGCGGCCAGCCGGAAGTGTCGTACCCGTCGCGGTAGAAGCCCGAAGGCACCTCACCTGGGGTTTTGGCCATCTTCAGGCGCCATTCGCCGTCCAGTGAGCGCGACCAGCGATTCTGCGTGGGCCGCAGCGGCGCGTGGGCCGGTTCCTGTCCTTCGGCGACCTTCTGGGGATCGTCGAGGTAGGTGTAGACGTCGGGCGGCGGGGCCGCCGAGGCGGAGGCGCGTCCGGGGAGCGGGCTCACGGCCATGAGCGCCGCGATGAGCAGGGCTTGGGCACGGCGGGGCATCGCATCTCCTCAACGCGTCGCGGGACGCCCCCTGCCGCCCGTGGACCTATGCCCGGACAGTAGATCCGCGTCCCGGACCCGTCAACGATTCTTGTGCGATTTTGTCGAGTCTTGTAGAGGCCGCCCGCCGGTCTTCAGTCGACCCTGAAGAGGTTCTCGTCGATGCGGTCCAGGGCCAGCCGGACGGCGCCGATCCCGACGGCCTCCTCGCCGAGCGCCGACGCCTCCAGCCGCACCGGGCCCAGGCACAGCGGCAGGACGCGCCGCCGCAGCTCGTCCACCAGGCGGTCGCCCGCGCGGGTGAGCGGGCCGCCGACCACGATCACCTCGGGGTCCAGGGCGAGGGCCATGGCCGCGATGCCGCGCGACATCCGCGCGGCCAGCCGCTCGACCAGCGCGACGGCCTCGGGGTCGTCGCGCCGGGCGGCGGCCAGCACGCCCTCGGGCCCGCCGTCGGCGGGCGGCGGCGGGGTGCCGGTCAGCGCGGCCATGGTGTCGCGCAGGCCCAGCTCGGGCAGCATTCCGACCTCGCCCGCGCCGCCCCAGCGGCCGCGGTGCAGGCGTCCGCCGATGAGGGCGCCCGTCCCGGTGTGGAGCCCGGCCAGGACGCACAGGACGTCGTCCACGTCGCGCGCGGCGCCGCGCCAGCGCTCGGCCATGGCCGCGAGGTTGGCGTCGTTCTCGACGTAGACGGGGCAGCCGAACGAGCGGCCGAGCTCGCGCCCCAGGTTGAGCCCCTGCCAGCCGGGGACGACCGTGCAGAACCGCACGGTCCCGTCGAGGTCGACCACGCCCGGCGTCCCGGCGCCGACCGCCCACAGGGCCGAGCGCTCGACACCGGCCCTGGACAGGCAGGTCTTCACGGCGCCGCGCACGGCGGCCAGGCGCTCGGGCGGCTCCCAGCCGACGCCGAGGTCGACGCGGTGCGACCCGGCGACACGGCCGTCGAGGTCGGCGGCGAAGACCTGGACCCAGTGGGCGTCCACGTCGATGCCCAGCGCGTATCCGGCCTCGGAGCAGAACCGGTAGCGCCGGGCCGGACGGCCCAGGCCGGTGCCGGAGCGGGGCGGGACCTCGGCCACCAGGCCGCGCTCGGCCAGCTCGGCCAGGACGCCCTCGGTGGTGGGACGGGACAGGCCGACCTGACCGGCCAGCTCGCTGAGGGTCGGCTCGCCGCCGCCGCGCAGGGCGCGCAGCGTGGCGGCCGCGTTGAGGCGGCGCAGCACGGAGGGGTCGCCCCCGTGCAGGGAAATTTCGGACACGTCACCTCTTGACAGGGCTCGGCCGGACCGACGACATTATTGCCAACATACTTACGAAATCTCCTTTCGTAAATAGAGCACCAGGTCAGGAGGGTGAACGGGATGGAGTCCGGAGGGCCGACCGTCGCCGTCGCGGGCGCCGGTCTGCGCGGGTCCACCTACGCCCGGCGCGTGCGCGCCACGGGGCGGGGACGGATCGTGGCGGTGGCCGAGCCGGACCCCGTGCGCCGCGAGCGCTTCGCCTGGGAGCACGACCTGCCGCCGGAGCGGGTCTTCTCCGACTGGCGGGCGCTCGCGCTGGCGGGACGGCTGGCCGACGGCGTCATCATCGCCACACAGGACGCCGACCACGCCGAGCCCGCGGTGCGGCTCGCCGGGCTCGGCTACCACGTCCTGCTGGAGAAGCCGATGGCCACCCGCGAGGCCGACGCCGAGCGCGTGGTCGCGGCCGCCGAGCGCGCCGGGACCATGCTCGCCGTCTGTCACGTGCTCCGTTATACGCCCTACACCCGCGCGATCAGGGAGATCATCGCGGCGGGCCGGATCGGGACGCCCGTCTCGGTCCAGCATCTGGAGCCCGTGGGGTGGTGGCACCAGGCCCACTCCTACGTGCGCGGCAACTGGCGCCGCGAGGACGAGTCGGGCCCGATGCTCATGACCAAGTCCGTCCACGACATCGACTGGATCATCCATGTGATGGGCGAGGTTCCCGCCCGGGTCGGCTCGTTCGGGCGGCTGTCGCACTTCCGCCCGGAGAACCGTCCCGACGGCGCGGCGGCCCGCTGCCTGGACTGCGCGGTGGAGCCGGGCTGCGCCTACTCGGCCCCCCGCCTGTACCTGTCGTGCGTCGGCGACCCCGAGCGCGAGGCGTGGCCGCTGAGCGCGGTCACGCGCGACTTCACCGAGGACGGCGTGCTCGACGCGCTGCGCACCGGCCCCTACGGGCGCTGCGTCTACGCGTGCGACAACGACGTGGTCGACCACCAGGTGGTGAACATGGAGTTCCCCTCGGGCGCGACCGCGACCTTCACGATGACCGCGTTCTCCCCCTACGCGCAGCGGCAGACCCGGATCTTCGGGACCGCGGGCTGCGTCGAAGGGGACGGCGCCCGGCTCACGGTGCGCGACTTCGTCACCGGCGAGGCCGAGACCATCGACGCCACCGGGGGCGAGACCTCCCCCGACGGGCGCCACGACGCCGCCGACGACGCCCTGGCCGACGCGTTCGTCGCGGCGCTGGCCGCCGGCGACCCGGCGCCGCTCAGCTCCGACGGACGGCAGAGCCTGGCCTCGCACCGCGTGGTCTGGGCGGCCGAGCGGGCGCGCCTCACCGGGACGGTCGTGTCCGTCGACCCGTCCCCCACCTCCCCCGCGAAAGGTACGGCGAGCCCATGACGACGAGGATTCTGTGGGGCGGCGCCGCCGTCGTCCTGGCGCTCGGACTGGCCGGGTGCGGCGGGTCGGAGAAGAAGACCCCGGCGGCGACGAACCAGGGGCGCGGCCCCATCACGTTCGCCACCGGCAAGGATCTCAGCGGGACGATCCAGAAGCTGGTCGGCCGCTGGAACGCCCAGCACCCGAACGAGAAGGTCCGGCTGGTCGAGCTGCCCGAGGACGGCGACCAGACGCGGCAGCAGCTCGTCCAGAACGCGCAGATCAAGTCCAGCGCCTACGACGTGATCCGGCTGGACGCGGTGTGGACGGCCGAGTTCGCCGCCCGCCGCTGGGTGCTGCCCCTCCCCGAAGACAAGCTTGCCCCGGGAACGTTCGTACCGGCTGCCCTGGAGACGGGCAAGTACCGGGGCAAGCTCTACGCCGCGCCGTGGCTGACCGGCACCGGCATCCTGTACTACCGCAAGGACCTGCTGTCGGCGGCGGGGGTGAAGGAGCCGCCGACGACTTGGGCCGCATTGCGCGACGCCTGCGACAAGGTGAAGAAGACCTCCCAGGGCAAGGGCGCCGACTGCTACGCGGGCCAGTACGACAAGTACGAGGGCCTGACCGTCAACTACTCCGAGGCCGTGCAGTCGGCCGGGGGCCAGGTGTTCGACGCCGCGGGCAAGCCGCAGGTGAACACCGCCCAGGCCAAGGCCGGGCTCCAGTTCCTGGTGGACGGTTTCAAGCAGGGCCTCATCCCCTCCAAGGGCGTGACGCTGAAGGAGGAGGAGAGCCGCCGCGCGTTCCAGGACGGCAAGCTGGTCTTCCACCGCAACTGGGCCTACGTGTACGCGCTCGCGTCCGCCAAGGACGGCTCGTCCAAGGTCAACGGCAAGTTCGACGTGGCGCCGCTCCCCGGGAAGGACGGCCCCGGCTCCGGGACGCTCGGCGGCAACAACCTGGCGGTGTCGGCCTTCTCCAAGCACCAGGCCAGCGCGCGCGACTTCATCGCCTACATCGTGAGCCTGGACGTCCAGCGGGAGTACGGCCGCGAGCAGTCGTTCCCGCTCTCGCGCGGCGCCCTCTACGACGACCCCGCGATGATCAAGCTGTACCCGTACCTGCCGGTGCTGAAGAAGAGCCTGGAGACGGCCAGGCCGCGTCCGGTCGCGGTCAAGTACAGCCAGGTCAGCGCCGCCGTCCAGGACCAGGTCACCGCCGCGGTGACCGGGCGCAAGTCGGTGGACCAGGCGTCGGCCGACCTCCAGGTCGCCCTGTCCGGGCTGGCCGACTAGCGCGATGCGCCCCCAGACCACCGACCTCGGCAGCCATCCTGCCGCAGCGTCGGTACCGCCTCCGGCCGGGCCCGCTCCCGCAGGCCACGAGGGGCCCGGCCCGAGGCGGGTCAAGCACGGGGACGGACGGCTCGCCGCCGCCCTGCTGTCCCCGACGTTCGCGGTGCTCGCGCTCGTCATCGCGTTCCCGATCGTGGTGGCGGTGTGGGACTCGCTGCACCGCACCAGCGAGGAGCTGGACGCCGACGGCCTGGTCGTCCAGGCCGAGCGGTTCAGCGGGGTGTCCAACTACACCGCGCTGCTGACCGGCGACCGGTTCCTGACGGCCCTGTGGAACACGACGTTCTTCACCGCCACCACGGTCGTGATCGAGACTCTCGTCGGCCTGGCCATGGCGTTGCTCATGCAGCGGGCCTTCCGGGGCCGGGCCCTGTTCCGCGCCAGCGTGCTGGTCCCGTGGGCGATCCCGACCGCGATCTCCGCGCTGCTGTGGCGGTGGATCTTCTCGGCGGACGGCGTCGCCAACGCGGTGCTCGGCCGCGAGATCCTCTGGACGGCCGACGGCGGCGCCGCCAAGCTCGCGGTGATCGTTGCCGACACGTGGAAGACCGCGCCGTTCGTGGCGCTGCTGGTGCTGGCCGGGCTCCAGCTCATCCCCGACGAGGTGTACGAGGCCGCCCGCGTGGACGGCGCCGGAGCCTGGGACCGCCTCGTCCACATCACACTCCCGCTGGTGAAGCCCACGCTGCTGGTCGCGGTGATGTTCCGGATGATGGACTCGCTGCGGATGTTCGACCTGCCGCAGGTGCTCGTCGGCACCCGCAAACCGTCGGTGGAGACGCTGTCCCAGCTGGCCTGGGACGACGCAATGAACCTGCGCTACGGCCCGGCCGCCGCCACCGCCAGCCTGCTCTTCCTCTACATCGCCCTGGCCGCGTTCGTCTTCGTGCGGCTGCTCGGCGCCGACATCATCGGAAAGGACGAGCGGTGATGAGACGCGTCGCGCCGCTGGTGCTCGTGGTGGTGTTCTGCCTGGCGCCGTTCTACTGGATGGTCGTCTCCAGCCTGCGCCCGACCGGCGACATCCTCGACAAGTCGCCGCTGCCCGACCCGTTCTCGCTGGAGAACTACCGGGCGGTGTTCCAGCCGGGCAACGGGTTCCTGCGCGCCCTGGGCAACAGCGTTCTGGTGGCCGGGACGACCACGGCGCTGACGCTGGTCATCGGGGTGAGCGCGGCGTACGCGCTGGCGCGGCTGCGGTTCCGCTTCAAGCGGCTGGTGCTGGCGCTGGTGATCTCCACCTCGATGTTCCCGGGCAGCCTGCTGATCGTCCCGCTGCTGCGGCTGTTCACCGACCTCGGCTGGATCAACACCTACCAGGCCATGGTGGTGCCGAACCTGTCGTTCGCGCTGCCGCTGGCCGTGTGGAACCTGACCGCGTTCTTCCGGCGGCTGCCGTTCGAGCTGGAGCAGGCCGCGATGACCGACGGCTGCACGGCCGGGCAGGCGTTCCGCAAGGTCGTCCTGCCGCTGGCCGCGCCCGGGGTGTTCACCACCGCGATCATCACGTTCGTGGTGGCGTGGAACGAGTACCTGATCGCGGTGAGCATGGTCAACGACCAGCGGATGAAGACCGCCAACGTGATCGTCGCCCAGTTCACCGGGCAGCACGGCTACGACCAGCCGTTCGGGACCCAGATGGCGGCCGGGGTGGTCGTCACCGTGCCGCTGGTCGCCGTGGTGCTGCTCTTCCAGCGCCGCATCGTCGCCGGGCTGACCTCCGGCGGACTCAAGTAGTTCTCTTCCCCCTGTTGGAGTGCCACGTATGAGTTCTCCCCTGCCAGGACGCCGGTCCTTCCTCGCGATGACCGGCGTCGGCGCCGCCGCCCTGACCCTCGGCACCGGCCACGCCGCCGCCGAGGAGAACGTCGGGGGAAGGGTCCCGGCCGACCCGTTCACGCTCGGGGTCGCGTCGGGCTCGCCCCTGCCGGACGGGTTCGTCCTGTGGACGCGCCTCGCACCGGACCCGCTCGCCCCCGACGGCCACGGCGGCATGCCGCCGCGGCCGTACACCGTCCGGTACGAGGTGGCCGAGGACGCCGGGTTCCGCCGGATCGCCCGGCGCGGCCAGGCGCTGGCCACGCCCGAGCTGGCGCACTCGGTCCACGCCGAGGTGCACGGCCTGCGTCCCGGCCGCGAGTACTTCTACCGCTTCCGCGCGGGCGGCGAGCTGAGCCCGGCCGGACGGACCCGGACCGCGCCCGCGCCCGGCGACCGGGCCGCCGAGCTGCGGTTCGCCACCGCGTCCTGCGCGGCCTGGTACCACGGCCACTTCACCGCGTACGAGCACATGGCCAAGGAGGACCTCGACCTGGTCCTGTTCCTCGGCGACTACATCTACGAGTACGGCATCACCAAGACGAACATGTGGCGCGGCGGAACCCCGCTTCCCGGTCCCGAGCACGCGGTGGAGATCACCACACTGGAGCAGCACCGCCTCCGGTACGCCCTGTTCAAGTCGGATCCGAACCTCCAGGCCGCGCACGCGAACGCGCCGTGGGTGTTCACCACCGACGACCACGAGGTGCAGAACAACCACGCGGACGAGTGGTCCGAGACCGGCATTCCGCCCAAGGACTTCCTGCGCCGCAGGGCGGTGGCCTACCGCGCGTTCTACGAGAACCTGCCGCTGCGCACCGTGTCGCTTCCCGACGGGCCCGACATCGCGCTGTACCAGCGGCACCGCTGGGGCCGCCTGGCGCAGATCGACATGCTCGACAACCGGCAGTTCCGCGACACCTACCCGGCCGGGCTGGTCATCGACAACTCCCCCGAGAGGCACGACCCCAAGCGGACGATCCTCGGCGAGCGGCAGGAGAGGTGGCTCTACGACGGGCTGCGCCGCTCCCAAGCGACATGGAACCTGCTCGGCACCGGCGTCGTCATGGCCCAGATCGACCGTGACACCGGCCCCGGGGAGCTCTACAGCAACGACATGTGGGACGGCTTCCCCGCCAACCGCGACCGCCTCTGGGACGCGTTCCGCCGCCACGGGATCGCCAACCCGGTCGCGCTGTCCGGCGACATCCACCGTCATGTGGCCGCCGAGCTCAAGGCCGACTGGAAGGACCCGGGCTCGGCCGCGATCGGCACCGAGCTGGTGACGGGCTCGATCGGCTCGGACGGCGACGGGGCCGAGACCGACGCGACCGGCCGGCTCTGGCTGGCCAACCCGCACGTCAAGTTCTACAACGCCCGGCGCGGCTACGTGAGCTGCCGCCTGACGCCGTCGAGCCTGACCTCCGAGTTCAAGACCGTCCCCTATGTGAGCCGTCCCGGCGCTCCCGTCTCGACCGCCGCGCGGTTCGTCACCGAAGCCGGGCGTCCCGGCCTGAACCGAGAGGCCTGATGAGCATGAACGTCACCCGCCGCACGGCCCTTGGCCTGGCCGGGCCGCGTCCCGTCCACGACGTGCGCGCCACGGGCGAGATCGGGCGCGTCCGGCTCGCCTGGGAGGGCGAGGCGTACCGGCCGCTGGTCGACCATTACGCGATCTACGGCGCGCGCACGCGGGGCTTCGCGATCGGCCCCGCGACCCTCATCGGCAAGACCGTCTACGCGTCGTTCGCCCACGACCGCATGGGCGGCGCCCGGCAGGACTGGTACTACCGGATCGTGGTGGTCGACGCCGCCGGGCGCCGCAGCCGCCCGTCGCCGGAGATCGCCGGGCACAGCACCGAGTCGGTCACCGTCTCCGGCAGGCCGCTGGCCACGGTCGGGACGTTCGACCACAAGAGCCTGGAGCTGGCGCTGGCTCCCGCCGGGTACGCGCAGTACACCGCCAGGTTCCCCGGGGGCGTGGACTTCACCTTCGGCACGAGCGAGGCGTCGAGGGACTGGGCGTACATCCAGCCGGGCCCCGCCGACACGTGGGCGGGTAACAAACCGAGCCGCGCCGCGTTCCGCTTCGCGCTGGACGCGGTGCCGGAGACCGACGTCTGGCTGGCGATCTGGCTCATCGACACGCACGCGTCCAACCCCGGGGCGGCGTCCCTGGCGATCAACGGCACTCCCGTACGGGAGGTGAAGCTGGAGAACGGCGGCACCCGGGGCAGTCTCGAAGGAGACGCCACGCTCCCGGGGACGCCGCTCAAGCCGTCCTATGTGGAGCTGGCCCTGCCCAAGGCGGCGCTGAAGACGGGCGAGAACGTGCTCACCATCGACAAGAAGACCGGCTCCTGGCACGCCTACGACGCGCTGGGGGTCTTCGCGCGCTGACGGTAGTCGCGCGGGGTGAGGCCCACCCGGCGCAGGAGGTGCTGGCGCAGCGAGTCGGCGGTGCCGAGCCCGCTGCGGTGGGCCACCTGGCCCATCGGCAGGTCCGTGGTCTCCAGCAGCTCGCGGGCGTGCTCGACCCGCTGGCACAGCAACCACTGGAGCGGGCTCTGGCCCGTCTCGGCGTGGAAGCGGCGGGTCAGCGTCCGGGGGCTGACCCGGGCGTGCGCGGCCAGGTCGGCGAGGGAGAGGGGCGCGTCGAGGCGTTCCAGCGCCCAGGCACGGGTGGCGGCGAGCGCGCCGGGCTCCTCCGCCCGGACGACCTGTGGCTGCGCGGCGGGACGCGGCGGCGCCACCAGGGCCCGGCGGCCGACCTCGGCGGCGGCGTCCGCGCCGTGGTCGGCCCGGACCAGGTGCAGGCACAGCTCGATCCCCGCCGCGGCCCCGGCCGAGGTCACGACCCGGCCGTCCTCGACGAACAGCACCTCCTCGGCCACGGCGATCGCCGGGAAGCGGCGGGCCAGCTCGCCGGTCAGGGCCCAGTGGGTGGTCGCGCGCCGCCCGTCCAGCAGGCCCGCCTCGGCCAGGACGAAGGCTCCGGTGCAGATCGACGCCACCCGCTTGCCCTCGGCGTGGGCGGCCCTGACCGCGGCCAGGACGGACTCCTCGACGCCCTCGCGGCCGCCGCTGCCCACCACGATCACCGAGTCGGCGTCCGCGACGGCCTCCAGGCCGTGCGGCACCGGGACGTCGGGACCGTCGACCGCCTCGGCCGACCCGGGCTCGGCCGCGCACAGCCGCAACTCGTAGCCGCCGGGCAGCGCGCCGAAGACCATGTGCGGGATCGCGACGTCGGCCGTCATCACGGGCGACACCACCACGACGGCGATGCGGTGCATGGCCGGAACCTCCGGAAGGTTGGCGAGCGGACCCCTGAACGGTTTCCCGCGCGGGCGGCACTGTTGGGTCCAACGCTCCCGGTGACCGGATGTTCCCGGGGGCACGACGCTAAGGAACCGACAATGACCTTTCATGTGATCGTGGGTGCCGGAGGAACGGCCGCCGCCACCGCCCGGCTGCTGGCCGGGCGGGGCGAGAGGGTGCGGATGGTGACGCGCGGCGGCGGTGGCCCCGAGCACCCGCTGGTCGAGCGGATCGCGCTCGACGCGGGCGACACCGACGGCCTGGCCGAGCTCACGCGGGGCGCGGCGACCCTGTTCAACGCGGCGATGCCGCCGTACCACACGTGGCCGCAGACCGTCCCGCCGCTGTTCGCCTCGATCCTCGCGGCGGCCGAGCGCGGCGGCGCGGACTACGTGATGCTCGGCAACCTCTACGGCTACGGCCCGGTCGACGGGCCCCTGACCGAGGACCACCCGCTGGCGGCCACCGGCCCCAAGGGCGAGGTGCGAGCGCGGATGTGGCGGGAGGCGAAGGAGGCCCACGACGCGGGCCGCGTGCGCGTCACCGAGGTGCGGGCCGGCCAGTTCTACGGCGAGGGCGCGTTCTCGCTGTTCTCCTTCCTGGTGCAGCCGAACGTGCTGGCGGGCAGGCTCGCGCTGGTCCCGGCGAACCTGGACACCCCGCACGGCTTCTCCGCCATCGGCGACACCGCCGAGGCGCTGGTGGCGGTGGCGGGCGACGAGCGCTCGTGGGGACGGGCCTGGCACGCCCCGGTGGCCAACGTCTCCGTCCGCGACCTGGCGTCCCGGCTGGCGGCGGTCACCGGCGCGCCCGCGCCGAGGCTGGAGACGATGGCCGACCGCGAGCTGACGATGCTCGGTCTCGCGGACCCGTTCTGGAACGAGCTCTGGGAGACCGAGCACATGTCACACCGGTCGTTCGTCGTGGACTCGACCCGGATCCAGGAGACCTTCGGGGTCAAGCCGAGCCCGGTCGACGACGTTTTCGGCTACCTCCGGTAGGTCAGGCCATAGCCATACGGGAACAGCGGGGTCTGGCCGTCCCCGCGGTTGATGGGCTGCTGTTCGGCCGAGCGCATCCAGGTCACCGGGAGCTTCCCGGTCGGCCTGGACACGCCGAACAGGACGTCGGCCACGCCGCGTCCCTCGGTGCCCGGCAGCCAGGACGCCACCAGGCCGTTCCACTTGGGCAGCTCGGCGGCGATGTCGAGCGGACGGCCCGAGACCAGCACCACCACGACCGGGACGCCCGACGCCCGCAGCCGCTCGATGGTGCCCAGGTCGTCGGCGTCCAGGCCCATCGCCCCGGGACGGTCGCCCTCGAACTCGGCGTACGGCTTCTCGCCCACGACCGCGACGGCGGCCTTGTACGAGGAGTCGATGCCGGTGCCGTCCTTGCTGTAGGTGACCGTCGAGCCCGGGGCGGCGGTCTGCCTGATGCCGTCCAGGATCGTGGTGCCGCGCGTGGTGGCGCCGGACGCGCCCTGCCAGGTGATCGTCCAGCCGCCGCTCTGGTTGCCGATGTCGTCGGCGTTCTTCCCGGCCACGAACAGCTTGCCGTCGCGGGCCAGGGGCAGGACGTCCCGGTCGTTCTTCAGCAGGACCTGCGACCGGGCGACCGCCCGGCGGGCCAGCGCCCGGTGCTCGGCGGACCCGACGGTCTTCAGGTAGGAGCGGTCGGCGAACGGCCGCTCGAACAGACCGAGCTCGATCTTCTTGGTGAGGATGCGCCGGTTGGCGTCGTCGATCCGCTTCATCGGCACCCGTCCGGCCTGGACCTCGGCCCGCAGGGTGTCGATGAACCGCTTCCACTCGTGCGGCACCATCACCATGTCGATGCCCGCGTTGATCGAGGTGCGGACCTCCTCGGCGGTGAAGCCGGGCTTGCCGTCGATCTGGTCGATGCCGTTCCAGTCGGAGACCACCAGGCCGGAGAAGCGCAGCTCCTTCTTGAGAATGTCGGTGATCAGGTACTTGTGGCCGTGCGCCTTGACGCCCTTCCACGAGCTGTAGGAGATCATCACCGAGCCGACGCCCCTGCGGACGGCCGCCCGGAACGGCGGCAGATGGATCTTCCGCAGCTCGGCCTCGGACAGGTCGACGTCGCCCTGGTCGTCGCCGCCGGTCGTCCCGCCGTCGCCGACGTAGTGCTTGGCGGTGGCCAGGATCGACGCGCGGCCGTTCAGCCTCTCGCCCTGGAAGCCGGTGACGATCGACGCCATCGCCGAGGCCAGCTCGGGCACCTCGCCGAAGGACTCGTAGGTGCGGCCCCAGCGGTCGTTGCGCGCCACGCACAGGCAGGGCGCGAACGTCCAGTCGGGGCCGGTGCCGGTCACCTCCTCGGCGGTGGCGCGCCCGATCCCGCGCACCAGCCCGGGGTCGCGGGTGGCGCCCAGGCCGATGTTGTGCGGGAAGATCGTGGCGTTGACGACGTTGTTGTGGCCGTGGACGGCGTCCACGCCGTAGATGAGCGGGATCTTGTTCGGCGTGGCCAGCGCCGCCCGCTGGAAGCCGTCGGTCATGTCGGCCCACGACTCGGGCGTGTTCGGCGAGGGCGCCGACCCGCCGCCCGACAGCAGCGAGCCGAGCCGGTACCGGGTGATGTCGTCGGCGGTCACGGCCTGCCGCTCGGCCTGGGTCATCTGGCCGAGCTTCTCGTCCAGGGTCATCCGCGCCAGCAGCCGGTCGACCCGGTCGCGCACCGGCCGGTCGGCGGCCACGGCCGCGCCACCGGTGGTGAGCGCGAGCGCGGCGGTCACGCCGAGCACGAGCGTTCTGGACGGGTTGCGGTGCATCATCCGCCTCCACAAAGAGGTCGATGGTGGATGGCAGTTCCCCACCCCCGAACATAACCATGAACGACTTTCACGACCAGGTCCGATGTCGGATTCCGTTGATTTGCGTTCTACTCTTGCCGCATGGCCGATGAGACCCGCTCGCTGCTCGCGCCGCAGCGTCACGCGCTGATCCTGGAGGAGCTGTCGCGCGGCGGCGCCGTGCGGGTGGCCGACCTGGTGCCCCGGCTGGGCGTCTCCGACATGACCGTCCGGCGCGATCTGGAGCACCTGGCGCGGCAGGGGCTGGCCGAGAAGGTCCACGGCGGCGCCGTCGTCCCCGGAGGCGCCGCCGCGTTCGAGCCCGGGTTCACCGCCAAGTCCGACCGCGCCATGTCGGCCAAGGCCGCCATCGCGGCGCACGCGGCGCGGCTGGTCTCCCCCGGCGCCGTCGTCGGGCTGGGCGGCGGGACGACCGTCCACGCCCTGGCCCGCCATCTGGCCGACATCCCGAACCTGACGGCGGTCACCAACTCGCTGCCCGCCGCCGACGTCCTGCACCGTCCCGGCCCGGCCGCCACGGTGATCCTCACCGGCGGCACCCGGACCCCGTCGGACGTCCTGGTCGGCCCGGTCGCCGACCGCACCATCGCCGGCCTGCACGTCGACCTGCTGTTCCTCGGCTGCCACGGCATCACCCCGGAGGCGGGCCTGACCAGCCCCAACCTCGCCGAGGCCCAGACCAACACCACCTTCATCGCCGCCGCCCGGCGCGTCGTCGTGCTGGCCGACCACACCAAGTGGGGCATGGTCGGCCTGGCCGCCTTCGCCCCGCTCGACCGCGTGGACGTCTTCGTGACCGACACCGGCCTGGACGAGCAGGCCCGCACGGCCATCGCCGAGCAGACCGGCGAGCTCGTCGTCGTCCCGGCCGAGGACGGTTAGTCCACGACGTCGGCGAAGACCCGCTCCACGTCGTCCAGCGGCGTGAGGTCGCGGCGGGCCCTGGCGATGACGACCGCCCCTTCGAGCGCGCAGAGCAGGGCGACGGCGACCCCGCGGCCGGGCGTCCGCGGCGCCCCGTCCAGCAGGACGGCCAGCGGCTCCTCCCAGCTGTCCAGCGCGGCGGCGACCGCCGCGCGCACGCCGGGGTGCTCGACCGCGCCGTCCACCACGCAGGCCGCCAGCGGGCAGCCCAGGGCGTAATCGGTACGGCGCAGTTCCTCGCGCCACAGCCCGACCACGGCGCGGACCACGTCGGCGGGAGCGGGCGGCGGCCGCACGTCCCGCAGGGCCCCCAGCAGCTCGGCGATCCTGGCGCCGGTGCGCTGGACGACCTCGGTGACCAGTTCCTCCTTGCCGCCGGGGAAGTGGTGACCGAGCCCCCCGCGCGCGGTGCCCGCCGCGTCCACCACCTCACGCAGGCCGGTGCCCGCGACTCCCCGCGCGCGGAACAGCCGCTCGGCGGCCGCGACGGTCCGGTCCCTGCTGTCGGTCCGCTTGCCCAAAAGAACCGCGCACCTTCCCATACCGATACTCGGACGACTGTCATAGTATCGTGGTCCGCCGGTCGCAAAGGAGCGCCGATGCAAACCGAGAACACCGTCGTGGGATTCGCCGGGCTGGGCGTCATGGGGCTGCCCATGGCGAGCAACCTCGCGCGGGCGGGAACCGATCTCGTCGTGTGGAACCGCACCCCGGCCAAGACCGACACGTTGCGGGACCTCGGCGCCAAGGTCGCCGACAGCCCCGCCGACCTGTTCGCCTGTGCCGACACGGTGATCCTGATGCTCGCCACGGAGGCGTCCGTGGACACCGTGCTCGACCGCCACGGCGACGCCTTCGCCGACCGGGTCCGCGACCGGACCATCGTCCATATGGGGACGGTGTCGCCGCCGTACTCCGACCGGCTGCGCGCCGACATCACCGCGGCCGGGGGCCGCTACGTCGAGGCGCCGGTGTCGGGCTCCCGCGGCCCCGCCGAGACCGGCGACCTGGTGGTGATGCTGGCGGGCGACCCCGGCGACGTCGAGCGGGTGCGGCCGGTGCTGGCGCCGCTGTGCTCCCGGAGCGTCGACTGCGGCCCGGTTCCCGGCGCCCTGCTGATGAAGCTCGCCGTCAACACCTTCCTCATCACGATGGTGACGGGCCTGACCGAGGCGTACCACTTCGCCGACCGCCATGGCCTCGACCCGGCGCTGTTCGTGGACATCGTCGACGCGGGCCCCATGGCCAGCCGGGTCTCGACCCGGAAGGCGGGCAAGCTTCTGACCGGCGACTTCAGCGTGGAGGCCGCCATCTTCGACGTGTTCAAGAACGCCGATCTGGTCGTCGAGGCGGCGCGGGCGGCGGGCATCCCGGCGCCGCTGATGGACGTCTGCCGCGAACTGTTCCGCGAGACCGACGCCGCCGGTTTCGGCGCCGAGGACATGGTGGCCGTGCACCGCGCGATCGAGGCCCGCCCCTCACCCCGGTGAGCGCCCGGCCGGGACGCCGCGATCACCCACGCGGCCGGCGGCCCGGACCGCGCGAGGCCGGCGCGGAGGAGTAAACCGGCTCCTGGGGGTAGGCCGACGGCATGGGCGGAGCGGAAGAGTACGTCCCGGAGGGCGCCGGCCTGTCCGGGCTGAGGAAGGCCGCGGCGGACTGCCGAGGATGCTCGCTCTACAAGGACGCCACGCAGACTGTCTTCGGCGAGGGAGCGGCGGGCGCACGGGTCGTGCTGGTCGGCGAGCAGCCCGGCGACCAGGAGGACCGCAAGGGCGCGCCCTTCGTCGGCCCGGCCGGACGGCTGCTGGACAAGGCCCTGGACGAGGCGGGCATCGAGCGCGGCGACGCCTACGTGACCAACGCCGTGAAGCACTTCAAGTTCACCCGGCCGGAGGGCGGCAAGCGCCGCATCCATGAGAAGCCCGGAGCCACCGAGGTGAAGGCGTGCCGCCCCTGGCTGGTGGCCGAGCTGGCCGTCATCGACCCGGACGTGGTCGTGGCGCTGGGCGCGACCGCCGCCAAGGCGCTGGTGGGCCCGGATTTCCGGGTCACCAAGCAGCGGGGCGAGCCGGTCGACAGCCCGGACTTCGGCCGGGTGGTCGCGACCGTGCACCCGTCGTCGGTGCTGCGCTCCAAGGACCGCGACGACGCGTACGCCGCGCTCGTCGCCGACCTGAAGGCCGTCGCGCGCCTGCTGTGAGAGGGCGATCGCCCGGGATCGAACCGAGGACCTTCAGGGCCACAACCTGATGTGCAGACCACTACACCACGAACGCCGTGTCTCCGGCAGGAATCGAACCTGCGGCCCCCAGGTCCGCAACCTGGTGCGCTTTCCGCTGCGCCACGGAGACGAGAATATTCAATTGTGGAATTGCGTAGCGGGAGCGGGAATCGAACCCACCTGGAACGGCTTATGAGACCGTCGAACGCACCAGCGTCCCTTCCCGCCCGGAGCGGAGGGTGCGAGATTCGAACTCGCGCAGGGTGACCCCTGACCACGGCTTAGCAAGCCGATGCCTTACCGCTCGGCCAACCCTCCGGGAAAACAGAAACCGCCCGCAGACCAAAGGTCCGGGGGCGGTCGGCGTCAGAACGCGGTGTTCACGCTCGACGGCGGCTCCCGAGACCGGAGTGGCTTCGCATTCGGTGGTGATGCATTTTCTCGCCCCTCTCGGTCTCGTTCGGTATGACGCCTACTGTGCCATCCGGGTTCCGTTACGGCAAGCCTTTTATTCGTCGAACGCGGTGGCGCGGGCGACGGGCTCCCATTCCAGGAGTTCCTTGCGCAGCGCGTCGGCGTGCGCGACCAGCGCGTCGACGGCGTCGTCGCCGAGCGGAAGGCGGAGCGGGGTCTCCTCGGCCTCCAGCGCCGCGAGGATCGCGGCGGCGGCCTTCTCCGGGTCGCCCGGCTGCCTGCCGTCGGACGTCTCCGCCATCGTCCGCGTGGGCCCGACCGTGCCGGCGTAGGCGTCCAGGGCGGCCGACTTGTAGAGGGCGCCGCCGAACAGGCTGGTGCGGAACGCGCCCGGCTCGACGATCAGCACCTTGATCCCATACGGGGCGACCTCCTGCGCCAGCGCCTCCGACATCCCTTCGAGCGCCGCCTTGCTCGCCGAGTACGCGCCGAACCCGGCGAACGACAGCTGGCCGCCCATGCTGCTCATCTGCACGATCGCGCCCGTCCCCCGCTTGCGCATGTGCGGCAGGACGGCCCTGGTCAGCGCGGCGGGCCCGAACAGGTGCAGGTCCATCAGGTCGCGCAGCTCGCGGTCGGTGGTCTCCTCCACCGCGCCGATCTGGCTGCGGCCCGCGTTGTTGACCAGCACGTCGATCCGCCCGTGCCACAGCAGGGCGTCGGCCACGACGTCGGCGATCCCGCCCTGGTCGGTGACGTCCAGCCGGACGGCCGACACGCGGCCGGGGTGGGCGGCCACCAGGTCGTCCAGCGCCTCGGGCCTGCGGGCCGTGGCCACGACCGTGTCGCCGGCGGCCAGCGCGGCCCGCGCGATCGCCCGCCCGAATCCCGACGACGCCCCCGTGATCAACCAGACCCGGCCCGCCGCTTCAGTGGTGTTCTCCATGCCGCTCAGTCTGCGGACACGGGACGCCGGACGTCCAAGTGAAAGGATCACTCGCTCGATAAAGAGCGCTTATGATCCCGGCATGGAGCTGCGGCAGCTGCGCTATCTCGTCGCGATCGCCGACGAGGGCAATCTGGGACGCGCGGCCGAGACCCTCTACGTGAGCCAGCCCGCCCTCTCCTACGCGCTCAAGAAGCTTGAGTCCGAGCTGCGCGTGCGGCTCTTCGACCGCCACGCGGGCGGCGTCTCCCCTACCCCGGCGGGCCGTGACGTGATCGCCGAGGCCCGCCGCGCCGTCCGCCAGGCCGACCGCGTCACGGCGGCCGCCGACCGGCACCGCCGCGCGGAGACCGGCGTCCTGCGGGTCGGCTTCGAGGCGACCGGAGCGGGCGACCTGACCACCCGCGCCCGCGCCGAGTTCGGCCGCCGCCACCCCGGCGTCCGGGTGGAGCCCAAGCGCTTCGACTGGGGCGGCGAGGCCGCGGCCCTGCGCGAAGGCCGGGTGGACGTGGCGTTCGTGTGGCTCCCCGCCGACCTCACCGGCCTGGAGTCGGAGATCGTCCACACCGAGCCCCGCGTCGTGGGCCTGCCGACGGGGCACCGCCTCGCGGGCCGCGGCGAACTCTCGATCCTGGACGTCAAGGACGAGCCGCTCATGTGGACCGAGCGCGCGCCCCGCGCCTGGGTCGACTGGTGGGCCGTCAACCCCCGGCCGGACGGCTCGTCCCCCAACTGGGGCCCGACCAACGACAACATCGAGGAGATGCTGGAACAGGTGGCCGAGGGCGTCGCCATCTGCTTCGCGCCGTCCAGCATGGCGCGGTACTACACGCGTCCAGACCTGACCTGGCTCCCCCTGACCGACGTCGAGCCGCTGCGCGTGGCCCTGGCCTGGGACGCCGACGGCCCCCTGACCGCCAGTTTCCGCGCGATCGTCCGCGATCTCAGCGGCCGGGCTCGGGGGTGTCCAGGGCCACCCTGAGGGCGCGCAGGGCGTGGTACACCCTGGCCTTCACCTCGTCCACCGAGAGGCCGAGCCGGACGGCCGCCTCGTTGACCGACCGCTCGCGGAAGACCGTCTCGGTCAGGATCTCGCGGTGCGCCGAGGGCAGTGCCCGGAAGGCCCGGGCGACGGTCACCGGGCGCACCGCGTCCCCCGGCACGCCGGGGCTGTACGGTTCGCTGTTCTTGCCGGTTCGCAGTGCCACATCAGGAAACCTGGCACCCCGCCCCCGCCCGCGACAGCCGTTTATGCCGCGCTTAAGGGGGCGTTGATGAAAGCCGCCGCCGCCCGGAGCGCGCGTGGCCGGAACGGGCCGCCTCTGACCAGTCGATACGGGTGTATAAGAACGGAGTGAGGCACCGAAACGCGGCCGTCGCCGCCGTCGCCGTGCTCGTCCTGATCGTGGCGGGCACGGTGCTCCTGCGGTTCCAGAACACGCGGAGCGAGCCCGTCCGCGACCGCACCGGAGCGCTCCAGGAGGCCGAGTTCCAGGCCGACCGGTTCCGGGACGCCGTGACCGCGCTGGCCGCCCGCCGGGCGCCCGACAGCGGCGAGGTCGAGTCGGTCGCGCGGCGCCTGCCCGGCCTCCAGGTGATCTCGAACGCCGCCGCCGGTTCGGGCGTCAACGTCGTCTTCCGCAGCGCCGCCGCGTACGGCCCGCAGGACAAGGCGTCCGGCACGGCGGAGGTCTGCTACCGGCTCGTCCTGCCGCCCGGCCAGCCGCCCCGGGCGACGATGACCCGCACCCAGTGCGAGTCCTAGGGTGGGGGCGCGGCGGAGCAACCATGATGGGAAGGCCGGGCAGATGCAGCGGATCGTCGTCTTCGGCGGTTACGGAGCCGTGGGACGCGAGGCCGCCGAGGCGCTGGCCCGCTGGTCGCCCGGGACGGAGATCGTGGTGGCCGGGCGCTCCCCGTCCAAGGCGGACCCCGTCCCCGGGACCACCCCGCTTCGCGTGGACGTCACAAACGAAACCGACCTGGCCCAAGCCCTTGAGGGCACCGACGCGGCCCTCATGTGCACCGAGCCCCCCGACGCCGGAGTGGCACGGACCTGCCTGGAACGGGGCGTGCACTACGTGGACGTCTCCGCCTCGCACACCCTGCTCGCCGAGATCGCCAAGCTGCACGGCCTGGCCGAGGAACGGAACGCGACGGCCGTCCTCAGCGTCGGCCTGGTGCCGGGCGTGACGAACCTGCTGGCCCGCCACCGCGCCGACCGGTCGGCCCCGGACGAGATCCGCATCGCCGCGCTGCTCGGCTCGGGCGAGCGGCACGGCCCCGAGGCCGTCCGCTGGACACTGGACGGCCTGGGCATGCTGGACGGCTCATGGCGCGCGTCCTTCCCCGCCCCATACGGGATCCGCACCGTCCACCGGTTCCCCTTCTCCGACCAGTACACGCTCCCCGAAACGCTCGGCATCAAGCGCGTGAGCACCGGCCTCTGCCTCGACTCCCGTATGACGACCGCACTGCTCGCGGCAGCCCGCCGCCCCACCGCCACCCGCCTGCTGCGCAATCCCAGGGTCCGCGACGCCCTCCTGACCGCCCTCACCAAGATCCATCTCGGCGGCGACGACTTCGCCGTGACCGCGTCCGACCGCCAGGGCACGGCCTCGTTCGCCGGACGCCGTCAGAGCCGCGCCACCGGCCTCACCGCGGCGCTGGTGACGCTCCGCCTCCCCGAACTCCCGTCCGGCGTCCGGCACCTCGACCAGGTGGCCGACCCGGCGACGTTCCTCAGCGAACTCGCTGCCCACGGCTTCACCCTGGACCTCGACGACTGATCACGAAAAGCCACGTGATACTACGTGAAGTAATCAGTTCGTCACCCAGAGCACAGGGGGATGTCATGGGAATCAGGGTTCACCGCCTCGCGGCCGCCGCACTCGGCCTGGCGACCGGGCTCACGCTGATGGGCGCCGCCGACGCCGCGGCGAAACCGAAGGACAAGGTCGGCATCTGCCACCGGACGGCGTCCAACTCCAAGCCGTACGTGTTCATCGTCGTCGACCGGAACTCCGCCAAGTACAAGGGCCATCTGGCCCACCGCAACAACCCGTCCAAGTGGAAGAACGGCCGCCGCGACTACATCGACGGCCTGGACGGCAAGATCCGCTCGCTGAAGGACTGTCCCAACAAGGGCAAGCCCGTCCCGATGCCACCCAAGCCGATCCCACCAGGAGAACTGGGCCCGGGCCAGAAGCCCCCGAAGGGCGTCTGCCGCACCCAGAGCCTCGAACGGACCTGCTGACGAGCACCGGCGGAGGGGGACCCGGCGGTCCCCCTCCGTGGGCTCAGCTCCAGCGAACCCCGGCGGGCACCTTGAACGTGGTGTTGATCCGGTTGAAGAAATTAGTGATCGACACCATCAGCACCAGCGCCCCGAGCTGCCGCTCGTCGTAGTGCCGGGCGGCCTCGGCCCAGATCTCGTCGGTGACCGCGCCCGGCCGGTCGGCGAGCCGGGTCATGGCCTCGGTGAGCGCCAGCGCGGCCCGCTCGGCGTCGTCGAAACGCGGGTCCTCGTGCCAGGCGGCCACGGTGTGCAGCTTCTCGACGCTGACACCGGCCTTGGCCGCACTCGTGGCCCCGGCATCGGTGCAGGCGCTGCAGCCGTTGATCTGGCTGGCCCGCAGGTGGACCAGCTCCAGCGTCTCCTGCGGGACGCCACCGGCGCCGACCGCCTTGTAGATCTCCTGGATGCCCTTGCTGATGTCGGGCTGGTTCGACAGGTCCTTGATACGCGCTGCCATCGTTCCTCCTGATTTCGGATCTTGACGGCACCACGACGAACCAGAGTGGCGAAAGGTAACGCCGTTACCTTTTCCGCGCACGACGCGTCCTGCTAGGGACAACCGCCACACCCGGGAGCACCGTGACCGAACCGAACGACCTGGCCACCGGCTTCGAGACCCATCGCCCCTACCTGCACGCGATCGCGTCCCGGGTGCTCGGCTCCCCCGCCGACGCCGACGACGCCGTCCAGGAGGCATGGCTCCGCCTGGCCCGCACCGGCGGTGAGGACATCGAGGACCTGCGCGGCTGGCTCACCACAGTGACCGGACGGATCTGCCTGGACCTCCTCCGCCGCCGCCACACGCGCGGCGAGCAACCGCTGGAACCCGACCTTTGGACCACCTCGGGCCCCGACCCCGAAGCCGAGGCCGTCCTCGCCGACTCGGTCGGCCTCGCCCTCTATGTGGTCATGGACGCCCTCACCCCGGCGGAACGGGTCTCGTTCGTGCTGCACGACGTCTTCGCGATGCCGTTCGACACGATCGCGGCCGTCCTCGGCCGGAGCACCGCCGCCACCAAGATGCTCGCCAGCCGGGCCCGAGGACGCATCCGCCTCGGCACGCCCACCACCGACTCGGCGGCCCGCGGCATCGTCGACGCCTTCCTGGCCGCCGCAGGCCAGGGCGACCTCGCCGGCCTGCTCGCCGTCCTCGCCCCCGAGGTCGAACTGCACGCGGGCGAGGCCGTCATCCGAGGCGCCGACAAGGTCGCCACCCAGGCCACCTTCGGCGCCCGCCCGAACACCAAGGCCCACCCCGCCCTGGTCAACGGCCAGCCCGGCGTCCTCATCACCACCAACGGCCGTCCCCTCGCCCTGATGGCCTTCACCGTCGCCAACGGCCGCATCACCACAATCCGAACCACGTCCGACCCAAAGGAACTGGCTCAGATCGTCCCGTCCTGGCTCACCTAGACATAACTGCCCGCACAACCTTCCCAGGCGCACCACTAACCCGAAGAACGACGAGATCCTTCACCAGCGAGCGAACGATAAATAGCCCCCGCCCCCGAATATCGTCCACCCCAGCCACCTGAAACTCAGGCAACAACGGACTCTCGTCCCACACCTCAAGAACCGGATCACCTTCCTCCAGATACACCCGCACCGTAATGTCCCCATCCGGTTTACAAGCCCGCACCGCATTGGTGACCAGCTCACTAATCACAATGCGCCCGTCATACGAGATCTCCGCCAACTCCCACTCGTCGAACGCCATCGCAACCAGATCCCTCGCCAGCACCACAGCCGCGTCCTGCGCCCTGAGCGCCAACGTGAAGATGAAAGGATTCTGCCGCCGCACCCGCGCCACCATGGAGCCCATCGCCACCCATCCTCAAGATTCTTTCGGATTGACTCCCAATCTTGTAGCGACAGCATTACTCTCGGCCACAAACAGCCGACAACGAGGCGTCAAGCAGCCCGCCCCCCACGTCAACCGAGAGACGTCCCATGCCCCAGCCCGACAACGATCGCGAGCCCAGCGCCCTGGTCCTCCACTTCGGCGCCGAACTACGCCACCACCGCACCCAGGCCGAACTCTCCCTCAACCAGCTCGGTGCCTCCATGGGCTACACCGCCCAATGGATCAGCCAGGTCGAACTAGGCAAACGTGCCCCATCCGAACAGTTCGCCATCGACCTCGACACCCAGTTCAAGACCGACGGCAAGTTCCTCCGCCATTGGAAGGCTGTTAAGAAGGACAAACACCGCCGTATCCTTCTCCCCGGTTTCGCCGAATACCTAGCGGTCGAAGCACAAGCCTCGTGCATTCGCTCCTTCAACCCACAAATCGTCCCCGGGCTGCTCCAAACCGAGGACTACGCGCGTGGCGTCATCAGCACCTGGCGGTCATCCGATCCAGTAGAGGACCGGGTCGCAGCCCGCATGGAAAGACAAAAGACTCTTAAGCAGAAGGACGCCCCCGAAGCACTTTTCGTTCTCGACGAAGCGGTGCTCCATCGCCCCATCGGAGGCCCAAGAGTGATGCGTGAACAACTCCAGTTCTTGGCGAGCTTCCATGACTCTCTGGCTGTTCAGGTTCGGATCGTCCCATTCGACGTCGTGACCTACGCCGGCCTCGATGGCCTCTTCCTGATGCTCACACTCCGCGACGGAAGTGAGCTCTTCTATCAGGAAGGCCCCGGCTTCAGTCACCTGATCGACGACACAGACGTCGTTCGAGACGCCGGTGTACGGTTCAATATGGTCATGGGCGAGGCACTTTCCCGCGCCGAGACCAACAAGATGCTTATGCGTGCCCTGGAGGATCTTCGATGACGGTGCTGGACACGGCCTCGATGCAATGGCGCAAGAGCGAGCGCAGCGCACAGGGTGGGGACTCCTGCGTTGAACTCGCGGCAGCGGTCTGGCGCAAGAGCAGCCACAGCGGCCAGGGCGGCCAGGACTGCGTGGAGTTGGCGAGTCTGGCCGACGCGGTGGCCGTACGAGACTCCAAGGACCCCGAAGGCCCCAAGCTCACTCTGGACTCGGGAGCGTTCTCAGCCTTGGTGAGCCGGATCCGCTCCGGTCGGCACGACCTCTGACACACCGCCCCGCGTCAACTCTTCAGCGGGGACCTCGCGGATCTTTGGCGCGAAAATCTTGTTCTCGGGCGGCAGAGTAACGGTCACCGGCGCACCGTACGCAAGATAGACGGAATCGTCCCAGCCATTGCCGACCTTCATGATGCGAGGCGCCCCTTCCTTCGAGACGTGCACCTCTCCCTTCTTGTCCGCGCACTTCAGGGTGAGGGCGCTCTGCCCGA
This sequence comes from Spirillospora sp. CA-294931, assembly GCF_050946795.1. Lineage (GTDB taxonomy): Bacteria > Actinomycetota > Actinomycetes > Streptosporangiales > Streptosporangiaceae > Spirillospora. The sequence continues at coordinate 3,087,211 of NZ_CP192006.1, read as the reverse complement.
AGAGCTCCTGCGGCGGCCCCAAGGTGAGCGGACCAAGTGATTCGGTGATCAGCGATATGAACGATCGGATCTCGACCATCTCCATCACCGGCGCCAGCATGAGATTCTCGCGGCCCGTCAATTTGAGATATCTGTCCTCATATATCTTGACTCGGGTTCCCATGAAGCCTTCCCAAAATTGGCGGTTCCCCCGGTAGTACCCGGTCTGGCCGACGCGGACAAAATCGAGCTCACCTTTGCCGCCGGTTCTCACTATCCCCATACCGCCCTGCTGGGTGAACTTGAGGTCGACGTAAGCCGCCGCACCGCTCTTTTTCACAACCCAGCCCGTGACCAGCAGCGATGTGGCTTCGGACGAGGTGGCGACGGCCTTCTTCAAGACCTCCTCCGCCGACAACGACTCAAGGCCGCTCGAAGCAGAGATCTCGGACGAAGGAGCCGAGGCCCGTCCGGCCCCCGCGTCCTCCGCACGCAGCCCGAAGTCGACACTGCAACCACTCATCACCACGAGCCCGACAGCCACCACGACTGACGCGGCCCTGACACCCCCGCCCTTCCGCCCCACACCCATCGAGAACACGTCAAACCTCCACCTTGAGCGGTCGCTTAAGTCGGAGACTACTCGAATTTAAGCAACCGCTCAAGAGACGGCGCACGCCTTCCAGCAGGACGGCGCGCTAACGTAAGGTCCCGGCGCGAGCAGCGCCTGTGACGGCATCGGGCGCGGGGGAGACATTGGGCGGCGACACTCGGGCCAAGCTGATCGAGGGCGCGTTGACAACCCTGCGCACACACGGCATCGCAGGCACCTCCGCCCGAACGATCGCCACGACCGCAGGCGTCAACCAAGCACTGGTCTTCTACCACTTCGGCAGCGTCCACGACCTCCTGGCCGCGGCCTGCCTCCAGTCCTCACAAGACCAGGTCGCCTACTACCAGGAACGCTTCGCCGCGGTGACCTCGCTGCGCGAGCTACTCGACCTCAGCCGCGACCTGCACACCAACGAACAAGCCACCGGAAACCTGGTGATCCTGGCCCAAATGCTGGCCGGCGCTCAAACGGACCCCAAGATCGCCTCAGCCAGCGCCGCCTGCCTCGACCTCTGGGTAGCCGAGCTAGAAAACGTCCTAACCCGAATCCTCACCGACTCCCCCCTCGCCGAGTTCATCGACGTCGGCGGCCTGGCCCGAGGCGTGGCAGCCTCCTTCATCGGCCTGGAACTCTACGAGGGCGTCGACCAACAGGGCTCCGCCCGAGCCCTGTCAGCCCTGGAACAACTCACGACCATCGCCGCCCTCCTGGACGACGCAGGCCCCCTAATCCGCCGCGGCCTCCGCACCCGAATGCGCCGCACCTAACGCCTTACTCATCAGAACCCGGCGCCTTAGGCACACTCTCGTGACAAATGACGTACAGGAGAGACTCGTCCTGTCGAGTGATGGGCCACAACTGCGAGTCGTCGATCCACCCATTCCAGTAGGACCCACGACCACTACTCGTGAACGTCCCACCGAACAACAGAGCCCCAACCCCCGGCGCCGCCGTCCACGAGACCGGCACCGCCTTGATCTCCGACGGCATGATCCACTTGGTCTGGCAGTTCCACGGTTGATTGGGAACACACTGCTGGTACGACCCTTCGGCCTGGGAACGTAGCCAGATTTCGTTCGCGACCGGGTCATAACCCCCCATCAACGAAACCCAATGCTCCGTCCAAGGCGTCCCGTTAGGCGCCTGCGCCATATCCCGCGACACACTGGCCAGGACGGTCCCGTCGGCCTTACGGTGCCGCAGCTTCCACCCGTCACCGAACCAGCCCATCTCGAACACGGTGCCGTCCGCCGCCCTCTGACTGACGGCAACCTGCTCCCCACTCGTGGACGCAAGCTTCACCCAGGTTGAGAACATGAACGCCTTGCTGGTGTCCACTATGGGAACCAGCCGACCATCCGCCCCCTCCACGGGCTTGACCACCCCATACTGCCCGTCCCCGTTGAACCGCAGCGCCCGGTCATAATCAGTCGACGGCCCCAGATTGCCCGGCTCCCCGAGGACCACCCCCCGATAGAGCTTGATGTTCGCAGCGGGATTAGCCGTCTCAGTGTTGGCCATTGCCCGCGCGAATCGTCCGCTGGTCTCATCCATCGACCACCCAGCGATCCGCTTCGGGTAGGTCGGATTCTCAGCGACGAGCTCCGCCCGCGCCGACACCGCAACCATCGACATCATCAACCCACCTGAAGCCACGGCCACCAGAGCCCGACCGAAACCACGCCGATCGACCACGAACTACCTCCCACAATCGAAAGTGGCTCGGGTGACCGAGTCCGCTTCTCTTGAGTTCCTGCTCGGCCTATTCTTCAACCATGCACAACGCCGGAATCAGAGATCAGGTCACAGATCGCCTCAGCGGAGGCAATTTCTATAACCTGGCCGCCGGACCTCTCTCAGGGCATCGTAAGTTGTTTTTCTTCTCACAGTACTCTCATCGCGGTCATCTCACACTCACCGCTGCATATAACTGGAGTGACCACAACTATTGAAAGACCTCTCTGAGGGACTCCATTCGATCTCGCGAAGCGGCACGTGACCGATCTCTAATAAGAGCAAGGTCAATCGTCATCAAGTCTTTGGATAGTGCGTCGACATCAGCCAACTGTGCAGCGATTTCTTCGTCATATCGACTTGTGTGGCCTTTTGTAGCGTCATCAATATAGCCAGCCGAATTGAGCATATGATTGGAACAATAGGTGATATTTGACAGATCGCCAGATACCAAATATGCATAGGCGTAATACATGGCAGCCACGGCGTCGTATGCGAACGCCAGGATGCCCGGAGGTTCCTCCTCTCCCTGCATTTCAGGAAATCCGTCGAGCTGCTCCTGAAATACAATGTGCTCTTCATCTGAAACTTCCGGCCCGCGCCACAGCCTCTCAAGGAGATCTAGATATGTATCCAAATCACCCGCACGGGCATCATCAGCTGCTATAGCCAGGAAGAACACGCTTGCACCTCGCTCGACGCAGCTCGCTGCGAAGAGCACGTGTGCCCTCTCTCCTGTATTTTGGAGAAAGTGGGTGAGAGCTTCATCCACCACTACCATTCAAATGTCCTAACCTTCGTTCCACTTTCTCGTGGATAGACTGTGCCGGTGATCCTCCCACCCGTGGCCCTGATCAAGGGTGCGCAGGTCTCACTACACACACTACGCGAGGCTGCACCCGCTATAGGGTTCCAACCCATCGAGTTAATAAAGAGCAGCGCGTTCTGTTCTGCATGGGTGTCGGGAATATTCTCGGCTGCGATCTCCCCCTGACGCAACATCCCCTCTTGTGCTCGGTTTAGCCCACGGCCGCTTCCCGCGACAACGTCGACCACTCCTTGGGGCGTCTCAGCGCGGACTACTGCCACCGTGGTGTGCTGCATCGCCCTTGGGCTACCGGCCGCAGAGTGAATCTCGGACGCACGTTGGGCAAGTTGGTTGCAGTTATGAACGAGCGCCGGTGTTCTGTCTGCGAGCACATAGTAGGTGCGAGCTGTGTCGACACTGAGGTTATGAGCGCGGGTGTACTTGGTCCAGGTTTTGGTGGCGGCAACCTGAACGTAAGCTCCAGCGCTGGTGCGGAGCCACATGCCCGGTTTGAGCTGACCGGCGTCAACCCACTGGTTGGTGGTGGGGAGGTAGAAGGGGTGGTCGTCGGTGGCGACGACTTTGCCGGTTTTGGTGCCCTGTTTGCCGTCAGTGTCAACGGTTACCTGGACGAGGGCCTTTGTTCCGGTGCTGCTGTAGGTGGTGAGGACCGTTTGGGGGCTGGTCTTACCGGTTTGAGGGTCGGTGGCCAGGACCTTGTCGCCGACCTTGATCTTGTCGATCGGCTTGGGCGCGCCGTTGGCCATGAGAACGGCCGTGCCGGGGACGAAGCTGTTGCCCTTGCAACCGCCCCCTGCGGCGGAGGTGGTCTTCTTCGAAGAGGCTGGGGCTGCTTTGGCCTTGGCGGGGGGCGCCTTGGAGCCAGAGCGTGGGGCGCCGGAGCCCTGGATCTTGCTGGCTATCTTGGGGGCTACGCGTTTGACGATGGGGGCGGCTGCCTTGAGAGCCAGGCCGCCACCGATATGGGTGACTACGCCTATCGCTGCGCCCTTGGCTGAGGCTGTGAGGAAGCCGCCGGCCTTCCATTGGTCTTGGGGAGTGTGCTGGGCATAGTTGACGGCGCCGTAGACGGCTCCTGCCGCTGCGGCGCAGCCGACTGCACCTACGCCTGTCCAGCCGACGGCTACGCCGCAGCCGACGCCGACTGCTGTGGCAGCGATCGTGGCGGCGTGCTTCTTGACGAAGCCGCCTGCCTTTTTCTTGAACTTGCAAGTCCAGCTGGTGCAGGGCGGCGGCGCTGGGGGTGTGGGCGGGGGACGGTATCCGGCCTCGCCTACGGTGGTTGAGGGGCCGTTGTAGGTCGAGGTGCCGCTGATGCGCTTGCCCTCGTCGGGATGGCCGCTGGCGCCGCCGGTGCAGGTGACCATGCCGTCCATGTAGCGGCACTGGAGACCGTCAGGGTCGCTGTTGCCAACGGGGTTGTTGGCGGCGTAGGCGAAGCCGTTCCAGGTTTGGGGGTCGCCGCCGGCGAAGATGGGGTCGACGCTGATGAAGCGGCCGATGGACGGGTCGTATTCTCGGGCGCCCAGGTGGGTCAGGCCCGTGCTGGCGTCCTTGGTTCCGCCTACGTAGCCCTTGTCCATGACGGTCGGCCAGATGCCGATCGCGTTGCTGCGTTCGTTGCCGAACGGGCCGAAACGGCGCAGACTCCAGGTGTTCTGGTCGGCGGCGTTAATGGTGGTGCTGGGACTGCCCTGGTAGTCGGGTGTAAGGAACTGGACCGAGTCGGTGGATCGGCCGGTTCGGTAGGCGACGGTGTCGCCACCGTGGCTGTAGTAACGGACCGCGCTGAGGTTTCCGTTGGTGGAGAGCTTGAGTTCCTGGCTGGGCAGGTAGAGGGTCTTGCCGGTGCTGTCTTTGCGGATGAGACGGTTGCCGCCGGCGTCATAGATGAAGCTGGCCAGCTCCTTGTCGGAGGTGTCGCTGACCTTGGCCAGATGGCCTTCGGCGTCCCAGGTCAGTTTCTGGCCTGGACGGGTGGTGGTATTCCCAGCCTGGTCGTAGGTGTAGAGGTCGGTACGAGTGCTGGTGCCCTCGGTCTCGGTGACGCTCTTCAGCCCGTGCGGGCTGTTGGTTCCGCTGTCGCCGAGCGCCGCCGGGTAGGTGTAGGTACGGGTCTTGTCGGTTGCCGGGCCGCCGGTGAAAGCGTGTTGAACTTCTTTGGTGCGGTTTCCTGTCTTCTCGCCGTTGGCGTCGTATTCGTAGGACGTCCAGTAGGGGGCCGGGCCGCCGACCGAGTCGGCGGCCGGTGCGGTGGGGCAGTCGGTGGCGTTGGTGCTCCACGCCTGGGTGAGGCGTTGTGCGTAGTCGTAGGTGAAGCATTGCTGGTCGGGCAATTTCCCGACGGTGTTCGTACGGATCGAGTTGAGCGAGCCGGAAGGTGTGTAGCCGTACTTGGTCTCGACGTCGTATGTCGCGGGCGAAGTCTGGCGCTTGACGGTGGCCCGGGTCAGCCGCTGGGTGGCTTCGTCCCGATCAAAGGTCTGCCAGATGAACTGGTTGTCCACCGCCGCCGATTCGAGCTGGGTTACCTCACCATGAGAGTCGTATTTAGTGCCGGCGACATAGGTGGCGAGTCCATTGGTCCAGTCAGGGAGGCCGTCGGCATTGTAGTGGGTCTTGACGGTCTCTTCCGGTAGTCCGGTACTGCCCCCGACGGCCGGGTAGTCGGTGGACGCAGGTGTGCCGTCGAAGTTGTAATCCTGGTTCGTGGAATAGGTGCCCGCGAGGGCGCCTTCCGACGACGGAATGGTGATGGACGAACCCATGGCACGGTAAAGCGCGTCATAGCCGGTTACCGCACTGACATACCTGTCCGCTCCGATATGGCGGGTGGCGGTGGCAGGTAGCCCCTTGGCGTAGGGGACGGTGTCATAGGTGTAGGAGGTCAGTGGCGACGCGCCGTTCTTGACCTCAATGGGCCGGCCGAGCTTGTCGTAAGAGTGAGTCAGCGTCGTGCCGCGGGCGTCCTTGGTAGTGGCGACCTGATCGAAATGGTCATAGGTGACGGACGAGGTGCCCTTGTCGGGGTCACTTGAGGTAACGGGGCGGCCCTGGACGTCATAATTCGTCTTCCACACGTTGCCCGCGGCGTCACGTGCTTCGTGCGGGCGGCCCGCCGCGTCGAAGGAGTTGGTCGAGGCGACGTAGGCGCCCGACAGGTCCGTGCCCTTGTACTGGCGCGACTCCACGACCCGGCCACGGGCATCAGTGATGCTCATGGTCGGCATCGCCCCGGCAGGGGGAATCGCGATACTGCGTTCGCCCTGGTACTGGTTGCTGGAGGTCCACTTCTTCGTGGACTTGTTGTAGAGGGTGGCGGTGAGCGGCCTGCCCAGGCCGTCATAGGTGCTGATGGTCTGCGATGGGATCTGGTTGTCGTCCGCGCTGGTCAGTACTCCGGACGGAGCCCCGGACATCAGGTACGGGGCGTTGGCCTTGAACACCAGGCCTCGGCTGTCGTACTTGGTATCGGACACCATGCGTCCGCCGCCAGGGGCCTCCACTTGCGTCTGCCTGGGACGCAGCAGGCCATCCATGATCTCTACCGACGTGTCGTACGTGACCGGATCGGCTTTCCGCAGCGTCTTGGTGGTGATGGACACCGGGTTGCCATCGGCAGGGAAGGCATAGGTGTAGGTCGTCGAAGGCCGATCCGGACTTCCCTCCCGGTAGTTGTCCGGTGACCATGCGCGGATGATCCGGCCAAGACCGTCGTACTCCGCGTCGGTATCGCGACCGTTGGGGTCGACCACTCTGGTCGGGACGCCCCGCGCCGGATTGAACTCGGTCGTGGTGGTGAGCGAGGTCGACGTGCCGTTCATGTTCACCGGCGGCAACTTCACCAGCGACGACTTGAGCCAGCCCTCAGGGGCATCGTTGTAAGTCGAGGTAGTGGTGCGGTCATCGGCAGTCGTGGACGGGTCGCCCGGCTGGGTGGTCGAGGTTACGCGGCCATACCTGTCGTGGACGTTGGTAGTGGTGACGGCCATCGTGGACCTGCCGTCGGCGACGCCTTTGACTGTCTCGATCTGGCGGTCGTTTCCTAGCGTCGGGTAGTCGCCGTAGGAACCACTGTCATAGATCGTCTTGATGTCGGAGATCATGTCTCCGGCGGCCAGGTTTGGCTCGTGGCTGGTCTCGTTGTCACAGTCGACCGAGACCGAAAGGGCGCGGATCGGCAGCGTCCTGATCACGACACCGGTGGCGGCGCCACTGGGGAAAACGGTGCGGCTGCACGTGTCGTCGTTCGCCGTGGCGGGGTCGCCCTCGTCATCAACGGCGATGGCCCGTCCGAGATCGTCGTAGTCGTAGTACGTCTCGGTGTACCGATCGTTCCCGTCGGCCTTGCGGCTGCGCGCCTTGGTCCAGGTCGGCTTGACCCAGCCGCCGTGAACGGTGATGTCATCGTCGGAGTTGGTGTCCCGGAAGGTGCGGGACACCGTGCTGACCCACTTCGGCAGCGAAACCGTCGCGCTTGTCTCGGCCTCGTCGGTGAACGCGCCGTTGAACGTGCGGGACTCGATCACCGCACCCGCGAGTGTGTCGGTGTCCTTGATCCCCGCGGTGCCGAGGAGCTTCTTGGAGTCGTTGATCGAGACGCTGTCCGGCGTCACGCCCTTGCCCTGGTAGTTCCCGTCCATCCCTCGGGCGTAGGTCGTCTCGGTGCGCGACTGGGCCTCGCCGTTCTGCCCGTCACCCGCGACGGTCCTCACCTTGCTGTAGCCCCGCCACTGCGACCAGTGGCGCCACTTGTCCTTGGTCAGCCCGTCGTCCTCGGCGTAGCGCCAGGCGGCGCCGCCCAGGTAGGTGTAGTCAGTGATCTTGGAGCGGGACTGTCCGGTCGCGTCGGACTCGATGATGTAGCTGGCGACGTACTTGTGGTACCAGTCGTCGACGATCTTGCCGTTGGGGTCCTGCCATTTGACCGGGAAGCACCGCTTGGGATTCGACTTGGGATCGGGCATGTTGCCGGCCGAGTAGATGCATTCAGCCGGTGGAGTGGGAGTGACGTAGGGGTCGGAGTATCCGACCGTGGTGGTCGACCCGGTGCCGTTGCTCACTCCGACCAACCGGGGACGTTCGTATCCGGGCAGTGCGTCGACCCCGGTGCCGCTCCGGCCGGTGACGACCCGGTTCGGCATCAGTTGGCCGGTCAGAGTGACCGTCGAAGCCTTGGCGTCGGTCCCGTACTTACCGGTCTGGTCGATGGTGTGGAGCCAGAGGGCACCGTTCTGGTACGTCTGGCCGAAGTCGTAGACATCGACGAGGTCGTAGCCCGGGTCCTCGACGGCCGCCGTCTGATCGTTGCGCAGCTTTGTGGTGATCTTCGTCAGGCGCTTGCGGTCGAAGAACGTCGGCGACACCCGCTTGAAGCCGCAGGTCTCGCCGTCCTTGCAGATCTGGTCGTCGGGGATGTCGGTCCGGTCCGCCAGGCCGAACCTGACGCGGGCCGTCGGCTTGCTCGCGAAGGTGGAACCCTGACGCTGGCCGTAGTCGATACGGGTGAGGTGACCGCCGGAGACGTACTTGGTGCCACCGGACGTCTGCTCAACGCGGGTGTAGTTGTTGGTTTCCTTGCCGTAGAAGTAAGTGATCGTGTTCTTGTGCGGGTCGATCACATGGTCGAGATTCCAGCGCCATGCCTGGTTGCACCAGGCGTCCTTGAATGCGTCCTTGTGGCAGGGCTCGCCGGAATCGTCGCCGAAGACCGGCACCGTCCAGGCCGAGTTCGTCTCGTCCTTGCCCGACGACCAGTCATCGGGACGGTCCTTGCCGAAGATGTACTGGACGCCTTCGAGAGTGGTGACCCGCCACCACTCGCCGTCGTCGTCCCCATTGGACGCACCGGTGAGCCGCTCGACCGTGGACCCGTCGTCATTTCGGGGACGCCAGGTCTTCGTGCCCGAGTCGTAGAGCAGCTCCGTCGACCGGCCGTTCAGCGAGAGGACGGCGTTCTGACGTCCCCAGCACAGGTCCCCGGAGACCCGCCCGTCATCCATGCACGGCTTGTACTTGCGCTCAACGAAGCCCGGCCAATAGTCGAAACCGTCGCCCAGCCAGGACGCCTGCGAGTTGTCGGCCGCGGTTTTGCCGTCCACCGCCCCGGAGTTGTAACCGATCGTGACCTGGGGAAGCAGGTTGCCGGGCACAGGAGGCATCCGCACCGGGTACGACCAGGAGAACTCACCGGTGTTGCTCCCCGCGCTCCAGGTCGACGCGGGCGACAGGTTCGTCGCGCCCCAGTCGCCGCCCGCGCCCGAGCTTCCCGCCTGAATGGCCAGGATGGTCAGTGAGGCATCGGCACTGCGCGCACCGTTGGCGGCCACATCCACGTCGGCCGCGAGAGTGGCCCGCTTCGGGTCATTGACCGTCGGCAGAGGCGTGCTCTTCTGGCACTCCGTCTTCGTCGGCGTGGTCAGCGCGCAGGCCGGCAACTTCACCAGCCTTAGTCGGGACGCCCAGTCACCACCATGAGCGGATGCGAAGTCTGAATAGTTGACCCCGACCTTGGCCCGACCGTCCCTCTCCGCCGACAACGCCAGCATCAGCCCGTCAGTGCGCGCCTGCTTGGCCGTCTTGTGCTCGGCAAGCCGCACTCGGACTCGCGGCGGCACAGCCGAAGGAGCCGTCCTCTCTCCCGGCCTCGCGGCGGACTCCGTCAGCCAAACAGGCAGTTTCCCCGCCTGCACCCAGGGCGCAGCCGAACGAGCCGACGGCTTGATGTGAGAAAGGTCTGCCGTAGCCTCTGCCGCTTCCGGCCACACCGGCTTGGGTCGTTCCTTCCCAACAGGTGTGCCGGCCTGGCCTGGCAACTTCTCCTGCGCGGCCTTCAGCGTGCGCCCCTTGACGCGAGTGGTCTGCTGCGTCTTCGGACGTCGCTTCTCACCGTCCTCGGACAGCTTCGGCCGGACGGCCGCCGCGGCCTCGCCGACCACGCCGGCCAGCAGGGCCAACGAGGTCATCAACGCGACCAGCACGACCGTTGCTCGTGCTTTGCCGAGCACTCGCAGCACACCGCTCACTGATGTCTCACATCCACTCAAGAGGTCACACGCAAGTCGAAAAGCTGTTGGTCGAGCAGAGAGGAACAGATCCGGTACCTATTCCGGGCACCGCCATGTCTGGTCGGGCAGACATCCCAGCTTCCAGACCTGGTGCTGGGGGGCCGGTTCCTGCGGAGTGTCCTGGATCATCAGTGCCCCGTCGGCCGCAGAGCCGTCCTTGGGCTGGAGGACCATCTCGCTGTGTTGGGCGATGAGGCGATATCCGTATCTGCCGTCCTCGTTTATCGAGGCGACTTTCCAACTTTGATGCGCGGCGCCTGGTTCGCAGAGCTTCTGCCATACCTTCGCACCCGCTGTCGCGGTTCCACCCGCGACTTCCAGACACTTGGCCGTCTTGGGGTCGCTCAGAGTGTGGACGTTGATGAGCGTGTAGAAGCCGTTGCCTTGGTGGACGAACTTCCAGTCCTGCCAAGCACCGTTGTTGCACGCCCACTGCATGACGTCGACGCCGTCACCGGTCTGGCCCCCGCCGGTCTCGAGGCATTTCCCGCTCGCCGCCCCCAGAACCCGGTAAGTGATTCCGTCAAGCTCGTGCTGCTTCTGGCCAGTGATGCTCCAGAGTTGCTCGGGCCACAGCGGGTCGCCACACGACCATTGGATGACGTCTCCGCCGGGATTTTCGACCGCGCCGCCGACAGCGAGGCACTTGCCACTGCGTTTGGAGACGAGCCAGTGCCCGTTGGCCTTCTTCTCCGGTTTCCACAGCTGCCCTGGGTTCTGATTGCACTCGTCCTGCCACACGTTGCGGCCATCAGAGGTACCTGACCCGTCGGTGGCATCGACATCCAGGCATTTTCCGCTGTTCGGGTTCGTCAACGTGTAGTAGCCGTCACCGCTGTCGGTGAAACGCCAATCCTGGGCAGGGCCAGCGTTGCAGGTCCACTGGATGACGTTGGCCTGGTTGGCCGTGGAGGAGCCTGCCACGTCAAGGCAGTGGCCCGAGTTCACGTTGACCAGTCGTTGCGTCTTGCCGGCGAACTCGCGATCCTGAACGGATTCGCCATAGATGACGTTGAGTACCGACTCGTCGGGGTGTGCCAGCGGCCAAAGTTGCGAGTCGTCCAGCCAACCGTTCCAGTACGACGTCCGGCCGCCTCCGGTGAACGTGCCGCCGAACAGGAGCGCTCCGGCCCCCGGCGAAGCGGTCCACGAAACCGGCGTCGTTCTGACCTCCGGTGTCATGACCCACTTGGTGGTGCAGACCCATGGACGATCCGGGAGGCAGGCTTGGGATTTGCCTTCGGCCTGGGTGCGCAGCCAGATCTCGTTCTTCAGTGGGTCATAGCCGCCCATCAACGACACCCAATGGGACGTCCAAGGCGTGCCGTCCCCCGCTTGTGCCATGTCGCGAATCACGGTCGCAATGACCGTCCCGTCCGCCTTGCGGTGCCGCAGTGTCCATCGGCCGCTGAGCCAGCCCAGTTCGAACACGCTGCCGTCGGCCGCCGCCTGGCTGACGGCGACCTGGTCGCCGCTGGTGGAGGCGAGCTTCACCCAGGTCGAGAACATGAACCGCTTGCTGGTGTCGACCAGGGGAACCGGCTTGCCGTCTGGCGATGTTCCCGGAGGAACCTCGCCGTACTGACCCGACCCGTTCAGCCGTACCGACCTGTCGGCGGTTACCGCCGTACCGAGGTTGCCCGGCTGGCCCATCACCGCTCCCCCGGCGAACGTCATGTTCGCGTTGGGGTTGGCGGCGCCGCTGCTGCCGACGGCGTGGGCGACGTTTCCGCTGGTCTCGTCCATCGACCAGCCGGCGTCGCGCGGGGGCTGCTCGACGCCGAACTCGTACTTCCTGGTCACGCTGGGGTTTCCGGCGCGGTCGAAGGAGGTGACCTCGACCCACTGCCACCCGAAGCGCTTCGGCATCCAGGAAACGCTCGCCGAGGCTCCCAGCGCCACAGCCTTCGTCCCCGTGGTGCCGTCCGAGAACTTGTAGTGGAACTTCACCACGTCACCCGAGCCACCGGGTGTCAGGGCGAAGGCCCCCGGGAGGTACTTGCGTGCCTCCGAGTCGTAGCCGGACGTCTTTCCCTCGGGATACTCCGACGAGCTCACTCCCGGCTGGTTCGGCCGTTTGGCGTCGACGGTGTACTCGCACCACTGCGACCAAGGGCCGGACAGGGCCGTGTCGTCCTGGCCTCGTACTCGCCACGCCCAGGTCGTGCCGCCGTCGGGCGAGGTCGGCGCGTCGTCGCCCTTGAGGATCGTGTGACCAGCGTGGAGGTATCCGTCAGGCTCCGCCTTCTGATACCCGCCACCGGCCGGGACGTACTTGAGCCAGCTCTCCGCCGGTTTGCCCGACGGCGCGATCTCGTATTCGGCCCGCAGCGGCTGCCCCTGCGCTCCGCCCTCGTTGTCGCCGTCGAAGTCGCTGATCAACGCCCGCGCGGTCCTGTCCCGGGACGGCCCGACCCAGGGACGCGCACTGCCGCTCGCGCACGGGTACTTGGTCGTCCCCCCGTTGGTCAGGTGGACGTCCTTGGGGGCGTTCGGCGTCCGGGAGAACTTCACGACCATGCGCGGGTCGACGTCCATCACCTTCCAGGTGTGGGTGTCGTCGTAGTTCTCGTCGGGATAGAGGCCGAGGGTGAAGATGTCCCACTTGTGATCGGTGGCCCACTGCATCAGCCGTGTCAGGTTCGCGCCGGTGAACTTCACGTCGTTCGCCGTGTTGGCGTCGCCGCAGTCGGGACGGCCCACCTTCACCGATGCGGTCGACAACCAGCTCGTGCCCCAGCCTGAACCGTCGGGGATGACGCCTTCGGGACGCGAGTTCCAGGTGGTCGTGTGGTAAACGTGGCCGGTATTGAACAGGCGAACGTCCCGGGGCGTGCACGACCAGGCGTGGAGCGTGTCGAACGTGACGTCCACGGAGTGCACCTTGACGTGCGTTCCGCCCGCCCACTTGTGCAGCAGCGAGGCGTCCATCCGGATGAACGACCGCTTGTCGGTGCCGTCCTCGACCTCGCGTCCCGTGGGAAGCCGGTCGGACTTCCAGTAGGTCTCGTTGGGGAAGGAGCGGTCGACGTACGCCCAGCCCGCGCCCTTGTCGCCTTCGCCGTCACCGTCGGCCTCGCGGCCCATGTTCCAGGTCTGCCAGGACGGGTCCAGCACGATCGGGAACTTGGTCTCGGCCGCCTTCAGCAGCGTCGGATCCGGGGTCAGGGAAAGCGTTCCCGACTCCACCTCGACCGCCATCGGCTTCACCGCCGCCCGCGGGGCCGGGCCCGCGGCGACCGAGTCGGGCTCGGTCTTCAGCGTGGACGTCTGGTCGCCGGCGGTGTCGCCCTCCCACATCAGGGGTTCGGGAGCGGCGAACACCACCTTGCCGGCGTCATCGACGGCTGCCAGACGGCTTCCGGCCAGTTCCTTCAACTGCACACCCGAGCCCCGCACACCGAACTCGATCTTGGTCAGGTCGGTGTTGCGCGCTGCCTCGGGCGTGCGGACGACGACGGCGTGGCTCCATCCGGTCGGCATCGACCGCACCACGAGGTCGATGCCGGTTCCGCCCGCGTTGACGTAGGTGGCGCTCGACTCGCTGACGACCGGCGCCGGGAGTTTCGCGCCCGGCCAGGTGAGCGTGAGGGACTTACCTTCCTTGGTCATCGTCGCGAGCACGTCGTCGCCGCCGGGGCCGAAGGAGACGCCGTTCACGGACGCGCGTGACGCGAGGGCTCCATTGGTGCCGCGTTCCAGGGTGAGGTCGGCGTCGCGGAAGACCCCGTCGCGCTTGACCCGGACCGGGACCGGCGAGGTCTCCAGCGCGAACTGCCCGTCCGGCATCGCGCTCAGCTTCGTCGTCTCCGTCGTCTGCCCGGCGACCTCGACCGGCTCACCGGTCTGCCTCGCCTTGATCGACGCCGCGACATCGGGCGAGGGTTCGGGGGCCGTCTCCGACAGTGAGGGGGCGGCGGCCACGGACGGCACCGCGGCCATCGAGAGCGCCAGCGAACCCGCTACGACGACCGCGACGGCACGCGCGCGCAGCGCCCGCTCGAACAGCGGACTCGAACAACCAAGCCGACGCCGACCATTCACAGACGACCCCACTCACGGTTAAGCCAGATAAAAACGGCGTAAGCGTAACGTGAGGAATCTCGGCGGAGAAGACGGCAAAAACGTGACCCAGATCACTCGAACAAAGGTACTCCTGCCCGGTGACCAGTGCGTCTTTAGTGATTGGCCAGATATGCCCTCAGGGCAATCAGTTGCCGATCGTCACTGTTCGTAGCCGAAACCAGCACCGCTTGATCACTATCAGGCTTCGAATAAGTACTTACAGTGATCATTACTTCGAGTTTTGGCCTGAGTTGGTCAGATGGCGGCGATGGTGGTGGGGGCGCGTTCGGTGCGGGTTAGGGCGCGGAGGACGGCGGTGGGGCCGTGGCGTTTTATGGCCAGGCGGGTGAGGAGGGCGGTCACGGTCTCGGTGGCTTGGGTGGGGAGGGGTGGGGTCTCGGCGGCGACGCTGTAGGCGAGGTCGTCGGAGTGGACGGCCAGTTCCAGCATTCGGGTGATGAGGAAGTCGCCCAGGGTCAGGGACCAGCCGACCCAGGGGAGCCATACGGGACGGTCTTCGGGCTCTGCCGGGAGGGTGGTGCGGAGGGCTTCTACGGTGGCTCGGGTTCTTTGGGCGAGGGACTCCGGGCCTTCGGGGGCCTCGGCTTCGGAGCGGGCGCGGATGGCGATGTTGGCCTCGGCGTCCAGGTCGGCGTTGACCCAGGGGGCGCGGGCGTAGTGGTCGTCGACGGTGATCGGGGGCTGGTCGGTGGAGGTCTCCAGGCGGCCGGTGACCAGGTGGATCTGGGCGGCGAGGTGTTCGGCGAGGCCGCCTACGGTGAAGCCCTCCAGGGCGCTGCGGTGGTCCCAGTTGGTGGCCACGGCGGGGTCGTCGAGGATGAGCAGGGCCGACTCGGCGGTGGCGAGGTAGGTGTCGGTGATCATGGCTTCGTGGTGTGTTTGACCCAGATGTTGGGTTCGGCGTAGCGGCCTTGGCCGTTCTCTACTTCTACGGGGACGAGGCCCCCGGGGACGATGTAGCGGCCGTCGGACGGCATGGGGAGGTCGGTCCACTCTTCCCATTCGGCGGTGGTGCCGGTGACCAGCATTGACTCGTCGCAGACGTTGAGCATCGTGCCGCCCAGGCGGGCGTGGACGCGGAGCCAGGGGTCGAAGGGGAGGTCGCCCTTGCGCCAGGTGATGTACTCCGCCATCGGGGTCAGGGGGTAGCGGGGTTTCCAGGTGGGGCGGACGGGGGCGTAGAGGGCCGGGAGGCCGTGGTTCGCGGCGGTGTCGCGCATGGCCTCGACCATGACGCGGCTGAGGCCGGTGCCCAGGCGGTCGCGGGAGACGACGATCCAGATGGCGGAGGCGGCGTTGGGGGCGTGGCCGGAGAAGCAGGTCTCGGCGACGTGGTCGACGCCGCGGGTGGGCAGGTCGTCCGCCCCGTCCCAGTGGAACGGGGCGGACGATGCCAGGGCGATGGGGCGGTCGTCGTCGAGCAGCGCGAGTTGGTATTCCGGCTGCTCGTCCAGGAGGCGGCGCCACAGGCCCTTGGTGCTCTGGTCGTGGTTGAGGAACCGCGGCCAGGCGTCGAACTCCGGGGAGGCGACGGCCGAGGCGAGGTCGGGACGCTCGGCCAGGGTGACGATCTTCATGCCCCCAGTGTCAGCGGCCGCGGACTCCGAACGCCAGGAATTGGGTGATCTCCCGGCTGTCGAAGTTGTCGTCCGAGGCGATCACCAGGGTGCGCTCGCCGGTGGCCAGTCGCGGCCCCCAGGCCATGGCCTCCAGGTTCTGGGTGGGCGTGATGGTGCTGAGGTCGCGGATCAGGCGCTTGCGGACGGGACGGTACCGGCCCTGCTTCAGGCTGTCGCGGGACAGGACGTTGGTGGCGCCGCGCAGGTCGAACTCGTACAGCTTGACCTTGTAGTTCACGCCCTCCAGCCAGGAGCGTTCGAGGGCGAGGTAGCGGTGGTCGTCGATGGCGAGGATCTCCGAGACGCCGGTGTCGGTGGCGCCGGTCGGCGGGATCGGCGCGGCCGGGAGCTTGTCGATCTGGTAGGCGTACTGGGCGCGGACGCGGCGGCCCGCGCGGTCCCAGACGGTAATGCGGGCGGGGGCGCCGCGGTGGACGGTGGGCTGCTCGCCGTCCTCGTAGCGGGGTCCTTCGATGACGGCGGCGATCGAGTGGGGCGCGATGGTCAGGCCCTCGAAGCCGAAGTTGCGGCGGGGGCCCTTGTGCTCGTCGGTGAGGCGGACGTTGCCGGGCAGCGGCAGCTCGCCTACGTGGCGTCCCTGGGGGGTGATCCGGCGGACGAAGACGTCCGAGAGGGGGATGCCCGGGTGGGTCTCGTCGGAGCGGTCGCCCTCGTGGGCCCAGAGCAGCCCCCGGGTGCGCGGGTCGAACCTGATGGTCTCGGGGTCGGCGGATTCGGGCTGGCCGAAGCCGGGGTAAGGGGTCCCGTTCGGGCGCAGCAGCGTCTTGACTCCGGTGAGTCGGATGCCGCTGAACGAGCCGGTGCGGGGGTGGATGTCGAGGCGTCCGGTGTAGAAGCGGGCGGGGTTGTACCGCCACCGGTCGTCGGAGATCAGGTACCAGGTCCCGGTGCGCGGGTCGCGGTCGATACCCGATACGCCGCCGAAGGTCGTGCCCTGGAACTGGAGCTTGAGCGGCAGCCGCTGCTCGCCCAGGAGCCTGGTGAGCCGCAGGCCGCGCGGCTCGGCGTGCGCCGGAACCGCCAGACCCGAACCGATGACCGTCGTGAACGCGGTGACGACCGCCATCCTCTTGCGCCAGTTCCGCATGAACCACACCCCGTCCGTTGGAGATTGCCAACGGGATCCTCTCCCGTGCCGTCAACGGTTCACAAGACGACGGGCCAGAGCGAGTCAGGATTCTTCGTAAAGTGCCAGCAGCGTGTAGGCGGCGACGGTGGAGTCGTCGGTGATGGAGCCGTCGCGGATCAACGCCCGGAACTCGGCGCGGGTGACGAAGCGCTGGCGCATGTCCTGCTCCTCGACCTCGCGGGCGTGCTCGCCGGGCTTGAGGCCGGTGGCCAGGTAGGCGTGGAAGCCCTGGCCGCTGGTGCCCTGGGCGCAGTGCAGGTAGCCCAGCGGGGTCATCGTCCCGGCGCGGAACCCGGTCTCCTCGGCCAGTTCGTGGCGGGCCAGCTCTTCGGGGGTGCCGGTGCGGCCCGCGGGGAACGAGCCCTGCGGGAAGCCCCAGGCGCGCCGTCCGATCGGGTAGCGGTACTCCTCGACCAGGTGGAAGCCGCCGTTCTCGGCGGGGATCACGAGCGCGAAGTCGGTCTTGTCGACGACCCCGTAGATGCCGCGCGAGCCGTCAAGACGCTCGATCTCGTCCTCGCGCACCGTCATCCAGCGGTTCTCGTAGACCACCCGGGACGACAGCCGGCGGATCGCGGGATCGTGGCTCATGGCGCCACTTTAGAGGCTCCACAACCACGCCCCGTAAGTGATTGAATCCCCGGATATGTGGCCGTCTTCGGGAGTCCCGCAACCGTGGCTGCGGTGGTATCCGGACGGGGTGCCCGCCGACCCGGAGATCCCCGACATCTCGGTCACCAGGCTGCTGGACGACGCCGCGCGGCGCCACCCGAACCGGACGGCCCTGATCTACTTCGGGCGGCGGATGTCGTACCGGGCGCTGCGGGACGCGGCCGGTCGCTTCGCGGCGGGGCTGCACCGGCTCGGCGTCCAGCCGGGCGACCGGGTCGCGCTGGTGCTGCCCAACTGCCCGCAGATGGTGATCGCGTTCTTCGGTGTGGTGCGCCGGGGCGCGATCGCGGTGCCGCACAACCCGCTCTACACCGAGGAGGAGATGCGGCACCAGCTCGCCGACTGCGAGGCGCGCGTGGTGGTGACGCTGGACCGCTCGTACGCGACGGTCAGGGCCACGGGCCTCCCGGCCGACCGGCTGATCGTCACCTCGGTGATCGATCATCTCCCGCTGCTCAAGCGGCTGGCCCTGCGGTTGCCGCTGCACCAGACCCGGCGGCTCCGGGCCTCGCTGACGGCGGACGTCCCGGCGTCCGACCCCCGGGTGACGGCCTTCGCCTCGCTGCTGGCGCCGCCCCAGCGGCGCGTCCGGCCCTACCGGGTCGACCCGGCCAAGAACCTGGCTGCCATCGTCTATACCGGGGGCACCGAGGGACGTCCCAAGGGCGTGATGCTCACCCATCGCAACCTGGTCGCCAACGCGACCCAGCAGCACGCCTGGGACGTCGGGTGCCGCGACGGCCGCGAGGTGACGCTGGCGGTGCTGCCGATCTTCCACTCGTTCGGCCTGATGAGCTGCCTGATCGCGCCGGTCATGAAGGCCGGGGCGGTGGTGCTCCTCCCCCGTTTCGACGGCGTGCAGGTGATCAGGGCGCTGCGGCGGCACCGGCCGACCATGTTCCCCGGCGTCCCGACGCTGTACGAGCAGGTGCTCGACCATCCCCGGCTGCGCCGTGCCGACCTGCGCTCGCTGCGCGTGCTGATCTCCGGGGCGGGGGCGCTGGACCAGCCGACGGCCGTCCGGCTGGAGGCGCTGGGCGGGAACCGGCTGATCCAGTGCTACGGGCTGACCGAGGCGTCCCCGGCCGTCACCGCCAACCCCATCGGGCCGGACGCCCGCAACATCACCGTCGGGGTACCGCTGCCCGGCAGCGAGGCGGTGATCGTCGACCAGGACGAGCCGACCCGCGTGCTGCCGCCGGGCGAGGCGGGCGAGCTGGTGGTGCGCGGCCCGCAGGTGTTCGCGGGCTACTGGAAGGCGCCGCTGGCGACCGCGCAGGTGCTGTCGAAGGGCTGGCTGCGCACCGGCGACATCGCGGAGATGAGCCCGGGCGGCTTCGTGACGATCCTGGAGCGGCAGCGCGACATGATCAAGGTCAACGGCTTCAGCGTGTTCCCCACCGAGGTCGAGGAGGTGCTGCGCCGTCACCCGGCCGTGCACGGCTGCGCGGTGATCGGCGAGCCCGACAAGCGCCGCGGGGAGCGCGTGATCGCCTATGTCGTCGAGCATCCGGCCTACCCGTTCTCGGCGGACGAGCTGCGCCGCCACTGCGAGAAGTACCTCTCGCACTACAAGGTGCCGGCGGAGTTCAGGCCTCGCACGGACCTCCCCCGCAACATCCTCGGCAAGGTCCTGAGGCAGCGGTTGCGAGAAGAAACGCCTGGTCCGCGTCGCGCGGCGGGTCCCATCGGTTGACCCGCTGACCGGAACCGGCTGACAAAGCGGCCACGTTCGGTCCAAAGCAAGCATTCACCGCGAAAAGGGTTCATCGTCCGGTTTGGAGCTGCATTTCGCATCGCTCCGTACGGGGCTCAGAAAGGGATTCGTCCGTGGACGTACGCATCACGGGATCCGCTCGCGGCCGATCCCTTCTCACCATCCTCCTGGCGCCGGTGCTCGTCGCCTCCCTGCTCGTCGTGCCCGGCAGCGCCGGGACCCGGGCGGCGGCGGCCGCGGCGGTGCTGCCGGCCAACTTCCAGGAGAAGACCGTCTTCACGGGGCTCACGATGCCGACGAGCGTGGGGTTCTCGCCCGACGGCCGCGTGTTCGTCGCGGAGAAGAGCGGGATCGTCAAGGTCTTCGACTCGTTCGCCGACACCACCGCGACGGTGTACGCCGACCTGCGGCCGCAGACGTTCAACGGGTGGGACCGGGGCCTGCTGGGCATGGCCCTGCATCCGAACTTCCCCGCCGACCCCCGCCTCTACGTCAGCTACACCTACAACGGGGTCATGGGCGGCTCGTTCCCCAAGTGGCCCTCCGCCGACGGGACCAACGACAACTGTCCCGACCCGCCCGGCGCCAACAACTTCGGGTGCGTGGTCGCGGGGCGGGTCTCCGTCCTGACGCCGGCGGTGCAGGCCCGCGCCGCCGGGCCCGTCTCCGAGCAGGTCCTGCTGGAGGACTACTGCCAGCAGTTCTCCAGCCACTCGGTCGGCGCGCTGGCCTTCGGCAAGGACGGGATGCTCTACGCCAGCGGCGGCGACGGCGCCAGCTTCGGCTACGCCGACTACGGGCAGAAGGACAACGCCTGCGGCGACCCGCCCAAGCCCGCCGGGACGCCGCTGGCGGCCCCGGCTGCCGAGGGCGGCGCGCTGCGCTCGCAGGACCGGCGCACCCCGGCCGACCCGACCACGCTGGACGGGACGATCGCGCGCCTCGACCCCGACACCGGCCTGGCCGCCGCGGGCAACCCGACGGCCACCGGTGACGAGAACGCCCGCCGGATCGTGGCCTACGGCCTGCGCAACCCCTACCGGTTCACGATGCGTCCCGGCACCAATGAGGCGTGGGTCGGCGATGTCGGCTACACGACCTGGGAGGAGATCAACCGGGTGTGGTCGCCGACCACCGAGGTGCGCAACTTCGGCTGGCCGTGCAAGGAGAGCGGTGGCCGCACCCCCGGGTACGACGCCGCCGACCTCACCATCTGCGAGAACCTCTACACCGAGAACAGCGCGATCTCGCCGCGCTACGCCTACAACCACGCGAACAAGATCGTCGCCGGGGAGAACTGCGGCACCGGCAGTTCCTCGATCAGCGGACTGTCGTTCTACGCCGGGACGGTGTACCCGGCGCAGTACCGCAACGCCCTGTTCTTCACCGACTACGCCCGCAAGTGCGTCTGGGCGATGAAGCCCGGCGCCGACGGGCTGCCCGACAACACCAAGATCGAGACCTTCGCGTCGGCCTCGGGCTCCGTCGTCGAGCTCAAGGCCGGGCCCGGCGGTGACATCTTCGCCGTCGACATCGCGGGCGGGCGGATCGTCCGCTACGTCTACAACGGCGCCAACAACCCGCCCGTCGCGGCGATCAGGACGGACGTGACCAGCGGCCCGCTCCCGCTGACGGTGGCCTTCGACGGCACCACCTCCAGCGACGCCGACGGCAACGTCCCGCTCGCCTACGCCTGGGACCTCGACGGCGACGGCGCGTACGACGACTCGACCGACGGCCAGGTCAGCGCCACCTTCCAGACCCGGGGACGGCACACCGTCGGGTTGAGGGTCACCGACACGCGCGGGGCCGCGGACACGGCCACGACCGTCGTCACCGCGGGCTCCACACCGCCCGTGGCGACGATCGAGAGCCCGTCGGCCGGGACGACCTGGAAGGTCGGCGACCGGATCGCCTTCTCCGGGCGGGCCGACGACGGCGAGGACGGGGCGCTGGCGGGCGACTCGCTGAGCTGGCAGACGATCATGCATCACTGCCCGAGCAGCTGCCACACCCACACCATCAGCGGGCAGAACGGCACGAGCGGCGAGTTCACCGCGCCCGACCACGAGTACCCGTCCTGGATCGAGCTGCGGCTCACCGTGACCGACTCCGACGGGCTGACCGACACCAAGAGCGTCGAGCTGCATCCCAGGACCAGCACGGTCACGCTGGCGAGCGACCCGCCGGGCGTGCCGCTGACGCTGCTGGAGACCACCAAGGCCGCCCCGTTCACCGGCACGGTCATCGCCGGGTCGGCGGTCTCGGTCTCCGCGCCCACCCGGACGCAGCTGCTCGGCAACCGGGCCTACGAGTTCGCGGGCTGGTCCGACGGCGGCGCAGCGACGCACAATGTGACGGCGGCCGAGAGCGACGTCCAGCTCACCGCGACCTACCGGCTCAAGACCAACCTGGCGCTCAAGCGGCCGGTCAAGGTCTCCACCGTGGAGAAGACCGGCACCGAGGGGCCCAAGGCCGTGGACGGCCTCACCGGCACCCGCTGGTCCAGCGCCCGCTGGGACCCGCAGTGGATCGAGGTGGACCTCGGCTCGGTCCGCAAGGTCGGCTACACCCTGCTGCGCTGGGAGGCCGCCTACGGCCGCGACTACAAGATCCAGACCTCGACCGGGGGCGGCGTGTGGACGACCGTCCACACCAGGACCAACGGTGACGGCCAGATCGACGTGGTCGAGTTCGCGCCCCGCGATGCCCGCTGGGTCCGGATGTACGGGACGAGGCGGGGGACGATCTACGGCTACTCGCTCTGGGAGTTGGAGATCTTCGACCGCTGACGCCTGATGGTTGACTGGCGGGGTGCGAATCGCTGCCACCGACCCCGGGCTCTATGCCCGGCTCGCCGAGATCGCACTGGCCCGCGCCGGTGCCGAGGTACGCGAGCCGGGCATTCTCTACGACCGCCACGGCGTCCTGGTGATCAGGGCCGGGGACGTGGTCGTCAAGGCCCACCAGGCCGACCGCGACGGCGGCCCCCGGCTCGCCGCCCGGCTGGAGGTGGCGGCCGCGCTGCCGCGCCTGCTGCTGGCGCCCCTGGGCCCGCCGCTGCGGGTGGACGGCCGCGTGGTGACCGTCTGGCCATACGGGGAGCCGGTCAGCCCGGACGACCCGCCCTGGGAGGACGCGGGCCGCCTGCTGGCCCTGCTCCACCAGGCGCCCGTCCCGGCGGGCACTCCGCCCTGGGGGCGTCCGGCGCGCGTCGCCCGGCTGGTGGGCGAGCTGGGCGGCGGGCCCGAGGCCGACGCGGTCCGCGCGGCCTTCGCGACGCTGCCCGCCTGGATCAGGGGCGAGGCCGAACAGCCGCCCGTGCGCGAGGGACGCGTCGTCCACGGCGACTGGCATCTGGGCCAGATGGTCCGCTCCGGCGGCACCTGGCGGCTGATCGACGTGGAGGACCTCGGCGTCGGCGACCCGGCCTGGGACCTGGCCAGGCCCGCCGCGCTGTACCTGGCGGGGGTGCTGCACCCCGACGACTGGGCGCGTTTCCTGGTGGCCTACCGGGCCTTCGGCGGCCCGGCCGCCCCCGAGGGCGACGCGCTCTGGACGGGCCTGGACGAACCCGCCCGAATTTTGGCGATCCAGATCGCCGCCACGTGCGTCAAATCCGCACAGGAGGCGAATCGGCGCCTCGACGGGGCCGAAACCGCCCTGATCGACACGTGCCGAAGAATCTCCAGTACGGGGGACCTGGCCTGACTGGCGCTCGGGCTGCCCTACATTTAGCCTCTACCTGGGGATCCATACCGGAAGGACGACAAGGCAATGCACTGCCCTAAATGTCATGCCGTCATGCGGACCTACACCCGCAATGGCGTTCACATCGAGCAATGTGACAGCTGCCGAGGAATCTTCCTCGACTACGGCGAGCTCGAGGCGCTGAGCCGGATGGAGGCCACCTACCGGGCCGCTCCGCCGCCCGCGACCCCGGCCGCGCCCGCCTGGGGCGCCCCCGCCGCGCCCGCGGTTCACCACCATCACCACGGACACCACCGCCCGCACCACGGCGGCGTGTTCCACATGCTCTTCACGACCTGATCGGCCCACTCCACCCCCAACCCGACGGGCTGGGGGTGGGGTGGAGTGCGACGGCTCGGGTCAGCGGCCCCGTACCTGGACCTCAGCCAGGGTCAGCGGGGCGGTGCCCGACGCCAGCTGCACGCGGACGTGGCGCCCCTTCGTCCCCGGAGGGAGCGTCACCACCGAGGGATGTCCGGCCTTGGCCGCCACGTGGACGGCCGTGACGCCCGGCGTCGCCTTGGCCTCCTCCAGCCCGTCGGCCGTGATGGGCTGCTCGGAGGTCAGCACCCAGTAGTCCTGGAGCCGGTCCGAGCAGCAGTCGGTGCGGTTCCAGACGTCGACCGTGCCCAGCTCTTCGGACCTGCCGAGGTCGACCTGCCACCACGCCTGCTTCTCCGGTTCGGCGGTGTGCGACACCGACCCGTTGCCGAAGCTCCCGTCGGTCCTGCCGTCCACGGCCCGCGCGGCCGGGGCGTCGTAGCCGGTGCTCTTCTGCGTGGCGTTCTTGCCCTGGGCGAGGTTCTCCGGGACGACCGTGATCGTGACGCTGGTCGTTGAGGTCTGCCGTCCCGTCTTCAGCGTGATGTCCAGCGGATAGGTGCCGCGCGGCGTGCCCACCGGGGGCGTGACCTTCAGCGCGAGCCGCGCGTCGGCGCCCGGCTTGAGCGCCGGGAGGCGCGTGGACGCCGGGGTGACCGTCCAGCCCTTGGGGGCCTTCAGGTCCACCCGGGTCGGGGCGGACGGGGTGCGGCCCGTGTTGGTCGCGGTGATCGTCCCGTCGGCGGACCGGCCGGGGGCGACCTCGCCGGGCAGTTCGGTGCGGGTGCGGATGAGGTTGTTGACGCCCGGGGTGCTGATCTTGAAGACGTAGGCGTTCTTGCTCCGGGTGGCGGTTTCGCCCTGGGACGGGGTGGTGACGACGACCCGTCCGGCCGAGTCGCGGCTCCAGCCCAGGTCACGGCCGTCGGAGCCGAGCAGCGTGATCTTGGTGCCGCGCCCGGCGGGAACGTCACGGCCCAGCGTCAGCTTCTCCCCCGGCCACTTCAGCGCGGTCGCGTAGAGGGTGCCGTCCTTGACGGTGTAGCGGACGTCGTCGTCCCCGGTGGGCTCCTCGGCGTGGTGCCAGTAGGTCGTCCCGTAGATCGCCTCGCCGTTGATCTTCAGCCAGGCGCCGATGTCGAGCAGCCGCCGCCGCTGGATGTCCGGGACGGTGCCGTCGGCCTTGGGGCCGATGTCCAGCAGCAGGTTCCCGTTCTTGCTGACGATGTCGGCCAGCGAGTCGATCAGCTGGTCGGCGGTCAGATGGTCCTCGTCGGGCTCGTTCTGGTTGTAGCCGTAGGAGTGGGCGATGCCCCGGCTGGCCTCCCACTTGTCGGGGTCGATGTCCTCCTTGACGGTGTATTCGGGGGTCTGGAAGTCCAGTTCGGGGCTGTCGAGGTTCCCGCTCTGGATCTTGCAGCGGTTGTTGACGACGACGTCCTTGGGGTTCGGCCGGTTCTTGGCCTGGTTGTAGTACTCGGCCAGCACCGGCGCGGTCTTCCAGTACGAGGCGGGCTTCTCCCACTGCCCGTCGCACCACAGGACGTCGGGGTCGTACCGCTTGACGATCTCCCGCATCTGCGGCGCCATGTAGTCGCCGACGTAGTCCTTGACGTCGGGAAGCCCGGTGTAGGGCACGGTCGCGCCGGTGTAGGGGTTCTTCACGGGCTTGCCGGTGTAGCTCGGGTTGAACCACTCGTAGAGGGAGTAGTAGAGCCCGGCGCGCATCCCGGGTTCCTTGCGGGCGGCCTTGAACAGGTCGCCGACCAGGTCGCGCCTGGGGCCGAGATCGGTGGTGTCGCGCCCGCTGACCTCGCTGTCGAACAGCGAGAGGCCCTCGTGGTGCTTGGAGGTCAACACGAAGTACTTGGCGCCCGCGTCCCTGAAGAGCTTCACCCAGTCGTCGGGGTCGAACCTCTCGGCCTTCCACTGGCCGATGAACGCGTCGTAGGCGGCGTCCTTCCCGTATTTCTCCGCGTGGTGCTCGTTCGTCGCGCTGCCCGCGCTGTTCATGTAGTTCCAGTACCACTCGGCGTAGCTGCCGCGCGGGCCCCAGGCGGGCACCGAGTAGGCGCCCCAGTGGATGAAGATGCCGAACTTGTCGTCCTTGAACCACGCGGGGGTGGGGTGGCTGTTGAGGGACTCGACGGTGGGCTGGTAATCGGGGGTGGACGGCGGCTCGGCGTTGGCGACGGGCGAGACGATCAGGGTGGCGGCCACCGTCGCGGCGGCCACCGCCTTCGGGGTGCGTCTCATTGACTCCTCTTCCTGCGGTTCCCTGCGGATCAGCGGTTGTAGCGGGCGAAGTCGGTGCGGACCTGGTCGGCGGAGAGGGGCTCGTCCCAGGTGACGAGCTCGTCGAGGTCGCCGCGCAGGCTCGCGCTCGGGGTGCCGACCGAGCGCAGCGGCAGCGGGATCGACGCGCCGACGGCGCCCACCCGCTCGCCGTCGGCGTACAGGGTGGTGCGTCCGGGCTCGGTCACCCAGGTCAGCCGCACCCAGCGGTCGAGCGGGAGCGTGTAGTCGAAACTGTGGTCGGCGACCCCGTACCGGGTCAGCCCGACCTTGCCGGTGCCGTACTGCTGGAGCTTGAGCGCGCCCGCCTTGGAACTGAGCAGCACCGCGTCCGGGGTGCGGGCGGTGAGCCTCACCCATGCGGACGCGGTCCAGGGCTCGGTGAGGTCGAGGCCGCCGAAGCCCACGCCGTCGCGGTCGTGGTCGAACCGGAACGCCTGGCCGCGCACCCCGCCCTCGACCAGCGCCGGGTTGTTGATGATGTAGGTCGTGCCGGGCAGGTCGCCCGCGACGTCCTCGGCCATCAGCGTGTTGGGCGGGCGGCTGGCGTAGGTCCAGCCCTTGGGGTAGGACGCCTGGTCGAACGTCCAGTGGTGGCTGGGCCTGCCGTCGTCCACGCGGGGCGGCGCCGTGCCGGGAAGGACGCCGGGCGGGTCGCCGATCTTCGCCGTCAGCGCGCGGAAGGCGTCGAGCGTGCCGGGCGCGGGCGTGCCGTTCCAGGAGCGGTCGGCCATGAGGGCGCGGGGCCCGGCCATGTGCCGCTCGAAGTAACCGTCCCGCGACCAGTACTTGTAGTCGGCCCAGTTCGCCAGGCCCGAGCCGAGCATGTCCGGGGCCGTGCTCGGCGTCCAAGTGCCGTGCATCCACGCCTCGTCCGGATAGAGGTTGTGGTAGTTGTTCGGCGTCACGTAGAACTTGCCGATCGCGATCTCGTCGTGGCCCGGGATGACCGGCTCGGTGCCGGTGCCCTCCCAGGTCAGGAAGACCACCGAGGGGTCGAGCCTCTGCTGCGGGGCGGGCATGTGCTCCGAGCCGTTGTAGACGGCGGTGCGCTTGCCCTGGGCGCGGACGACGCCGTCCAGCGCGTTGATGTAGCGCTTGACCAGGTCGCCCAGCGTGCTGACGTCGGGGTCGGCGGCCAGCGCGCGCTTGACCCGGTCGCACTGGGCCAGCTGGCCGGGCAGCTCGTCGGCGCCGATGCTGAACAGCGGCGCGTCGAACCAGCGGGCGAACTCACCGACGATCTTCTGGGTCACCCGGGTGGTGCGGGGGTCGGTGATGTCGAGCGTCCAGTCGGGTGTGAGGTGGGAGTGGGTCTGCGCGTCGGTGCAGGGGTTCGGGCCCGTCCCGAACCCGATGCCGAACGCCTCGCTGAGCACGGTCGCGTGGCCGGGGACGTCGATGCCGGGCATCAGCTGGACGTGCTGCCGCGCGGCCAGGGCCTTGAGCCGCTCGATGTCGGCGCGGTCGTAGCTGCTCGCCGGGTCGGCCAGACCGGGGAACTTCGGGCTGTTGAGCCGGAAGCCCTCGGCGTCGGACAGGTGCAGGAAGAGCGTGTTGAGCTTGAGGTCCCCCATCCTGCGGATCAGGTTCTCCAGGTAGCCGACCTGCCAGAACTTGCGGCTGGCGTCCAGGTGGACCATCCGGACGCGCTGGGTGGGACGGTCGGTGCTGCGCGCCCGGGGGACGTCGCGGTGGCGGGGGTCGGCGCGCAGCGTCTGGAGCAGGGTGCGGGTGCCGTAGTACAGGCCGTGGGTCGAGGCGGCCTCGATGGCGATGACGCCGGAGCTGTCGAACCGGTAGCCCTCCGCGCCGAGCGCGCGGTCGTCGGTCAGGGCCAGGCGGATGTCGCCGGGGGCGGCCTTCCCGCCGGTGACGCGGGGGTCGAGGCCGGTGACCCGCCGGATGTCGTCGCGAAGCTCACGGGCGAGCTGCCGGACGGTCTGCCGGGCGGGGCCGGGCAGCTCCCGGCGTCCGGACGGCGTCGCCGTCAGCGGTCCCGATGCGGCGTCGACCACGATCCGCGAGCGCGGGGTGAGGGCGACGGCGCCGCCGAGCGCGTTCCACTCGGCGGGCCTGGGCACGACCGACGGGGTGCCGGGCGGTTCCTCAGCGGCCACCGGAACCGCAAGAGGTCTGATGACTATGGTGACCAGAAGGACCAAAACCAATGAGAGCTGCCGCATCGCCGTCTCCCTAAGTCAATTGGTTGGATGACTTTAAGCCTGGGAGACGGCGATGGACAAGACCCTCTTGCTCAGAGACGCGGGTCGACGGGCTCCGATTCGAGCGCCAGGACCGCGAACACCGCCTGGTGGACCCGCCAGAGCGGCTCACCGCCCGTCAGCCGGGTCAGCGCCTCCTCGCCCAGCGCGTGCTCGCGCATCGCCAGCGAACGCTTGCGCCCCAGCGAGCGCCCGCGCAGCCGGTCGAGGTTCTCCGGCTCGGTGTAGTCGGGGCCGTAGATGATCCGCAGATACTCCCGGCCCCGGCACTTGATGCCCGGCTGGACCTTGCGGCCCTCGGGCACCGGCCCGAGCGGCTTGACGACCATGCCCTCGCCGCCGGCCTCGGTGTGCTCCTGCCACCACTTGGTCACGGCCGCCACCGACGCCTCCGAGCCCAGCTCGACCACGTGCGACTCCGTCCCGAGCAGCAGCCCGGACGGGTCGGCCGCCACCAGCGCGCCGAGGGTCTCCATGTGCCAGGTGTGCTCCCGGAGCGACCCCCACGCCCGGCCCTCCCCCGCCAGGATCTGGAACGGGGCGAACCTGATGCCGTCCAGGCCGTCGACCTGCCAGCAGTAGCGGGCGTAGGCGTCGCGGAACAGGGCCGCGTTGGCCTCGCGGCGGCCGATGTGCGCGCGCAGCGCGTCGACGGGCAGGCCGCGCCCGGCCGCGCGGGCCAGGACGTCCGAGGCCACCGGCAGCGCCGCGCGGGCGGCGGCGCCGGTCGCGGCGTACTGCGTCCTGATCAGCTCCATTGCCTTGGCCGACCAGGGCAGCAGCTCGCCGTCCAGCACCAGCCAGCCGGTCTCCAGCGCGTCCCAGAGCCCGGCGGCGCCGATCGCCGTCCGCAGCCGCTCCAGCACCTCGGCGGTGCGGGCCGGGTCGCGGAAGAACGCCCGTCCCGTCCGGGTGAAGACCGCGCCGGACGCGCCGTCGTCCACGCCGAACCGCGCGGACGCGACCCCGGCGTCCCGGCACACCACGGCCACGGCGCGCGACCCCATGTGCTTCTCCTCGCACACGACCCGGTCGAGGCCCATGTCGCGGTACGCCGCCAGCGCCTCGGCCGGGTGCTCCAGATACCCGGGCAGGGACGAGGTCGCGGCCGGGGCCATCGTCGGCGGCAGGTAGACCAGCCAGCGCGGATCGATCGCGAACCGGCTCATCACCTCCAGCGCCGCGACCGCGTTCTCGTGCCGCACCGAGACCCGTCCCATCAGCCGGGTCTCCACCCCCTCGTTGCCGAGCACGTCCTCGATCTTCAGCACGTCGGTCTCGCGGTGGCCACCCGGTGCGGCGACCAGCGGGCGCACCGGCTCGTACCAGACCTGGCGCGCCGGGACGGAGTGCAGCTCGCGCTCGGGATAGCGCAGCGCGGTCAGCTTCCCGCCGAAGACCACGCCGGTGTCGAGGCAGATCGTGTTGTTGATCCACTCGGCCTCCGGCACCGGGGTGTGGCCGTAGACGACCATCGCCGTGCCCCGGTAGTCGCGCGCCCACGGGTACCGCACCGGCAGCCCGTACTCGTCGGTCTCCCCCGTGGTGTCGCCGTACAGCGCGAACGAGCGGACCCGGCCGGACGACCGGCCGTGGTAGTCCTCCTTGAGCCCGGCGTGCGCCACCACCAGACGGCCGCCGTCCAGCACGTAGTGGCTGACCAGGCCGTCCATGAACCCGACGGCGTCCGCGCGGAACTCCTCCGGCTCGGCGGCCAGCTGCTCCAGCGACTCGGCCAGCCCGTGCGCGACCCGGACCTTGCGCCCCTGGAGCGCCCGGACCAGCTTGGCCTCGTGGTTGCCCGACACGCACAGCGCGTTCCCGGCCGCGACCATCCCCATGACCAGACGCAGCACGCCCGGCGAGTCGGGTCCCCGGTCGACCAGGTCGCCGACGAACACCGCCGTCCGGCCACCCGGGTGGTTGGCGCCCTCGGGACGCCCCTCCGCGTCGCGCTCGATCTCGTAGCCGAGTTCGCCCAGCAGGTCCTCCAGCTCGGCGCGGCAGCCGTGCACGTCGCCGATCACGTCGAACGGCCCGGCCAGCTCGCGCCGGTCGTTCCACGCCTTCTCGTAGGTGACGGTGGCGGCCTCGATCTCCTCGACACCCGTAATGACGTAGGAGCGCTTGAACTCGCGTCCCAGCGCGCGCAGGCCGCGGCGCAGCTCGCGGCGCTGCCGGGGCACGACATGGTCGGGCAGGTCGCGGTCGGGACGGGCCGCGTTGCGCTCGACCGCGACGCGCTCGGGCACGTCAAGCACGATCGCCATCGCCAGCACGTCGTGGTCCTTGGCCAGCCGCAGCAGCGACTGCCGCGCCTGCTGCTGGACGTTCGTCGCGTCCACCACGGTCAGCAGCCCGCGCCGCAGCCGCTTGCCGACGATGTAGTGCAGCAGGTCGAACGCGTCGCCGGTGGCCGACTGGTCGTTCTCGTCGTCGGAGACCATCGCCCGGCAGGCGTCCGAGGACACCACCTGGCTCGGCTTGAAGTGCTTGCGCGCGAAGTGCGACTTGCCCGAACCGGACACGCCCACCAGTACAACCAGGCCCATCTCGGGCAGCCTCAGCTCAGTCATCACACGGCCTCCCGCAGCGTGAACACGCCCATCTGGGTCGGGGCGCCCACCTCGGCGTCGTCGTCCCCGACCGGCACGTACCTGACCTGGTATCCGTGGGCCGCCGCGACCCGCTCGGCCCACGCGGCGAACTCGGCGCGCGTCCACTCGAAGCGGTGGTCGGGATGCCGCATCGCGCCCGGTGCCAGCCCCTCGTAGCGCACGTTGTGCTCGACGTTCGGCGTGGTCACCAGCACCACCCGGGGACGCGCGTCGCCGAAGACGACCTTCTCCACGGCCGGGAGCCGCGGCGGGTCGATGTGCTCGACGACCTCCATCAGCACGGCCGCGTCGTGGCCGCGGAAGCGCTCGTCGGCGTAGGTCAGCGCGCCCTGGAAGACCTCGACGCGCGCGTCGCCGGCCGCCGCGCGCCGGGTCGCGATGGCGATCGCGCGGTCCGAGACGTCGGTGCCGTGGATCCGCTCGAAGTACGGGTCGTCCTTGAGCCGGGCGACCAGCGTGCCGCTGCCGCAGCCGAGGTCGATCACCCGGGGGGCGCGCTCGTCCCGCAGGACGTCGAGCACGGCCTGGACGCGCCGCTCGGCCAGCGGCACCGACGCCGACTCCGGCCGCTCCTCTTCCAGCTGCTCGCGGTAGAGCTCGTCCTCGGGGCTGTCGTCGGCGTCGGCCAGGCGACCCAGCGCGGCGCGCACCAGCGCGCGCCGGTTGGCCAGGTACCGGCGGGTGATCGAGTCCCGCTCCGGGTGGGCCGCCAGCCAGCCCTCCCCCGCGCGGATCAGCTTGTCGACCTCGTCCGGGGCGAGCCAGTAGTGCTTGGAGTCGTCCAGCACCGGCAGCAGCACATAGAGCTGGTTCAGCGCGTCGGCCAGCCGCAGCTCGCCGGTGAGCGTCAGCGTCACGTACCGCGAGTCGCCCCACTCGGCGAACCCCGGGTCGAGCGGGACGGGCACCGCTCGCACGTCCCACCCGAGCGGCGCGAAGTACCGCTCCGCGGCCGCGGCCCCGCCCCGGCACGGCAGCGCGGGCAGCGTGATCTCCAGCGGCATCGGCCGCCCCGGCAGCTCGGGACGCGCCTCGCACCGTCCCCGCATCGCCGTGCGGAAGACCGCCGCCATCGCCGACGCCAGCAGCGACGACGCCGCGTACGACCGGTCGTTGACGTACTGGCCGAGGGAGAAGTCCGGCGTGTTCTTGCCCCGGGTGCGCACCAGCCTGATCGGGTCGACGTCGAGCAGCAGCGCGACCGTGCAGCGGTCCTCGTCCGCGTCGGGGTAGAAGACATGCGCCGTCCCGAACGCCTGCTCGAACACCTGCACCCGGTCGGGATGCTTGTGGAGGAGGAAACCGAGGTCGGTGGCGGGGGACAGCGTGGTGGAGATCGTGAGTAGCACCGTTCAAGTCTGGGGGTCCCCGCACCTGGAACCCAATGGGTTATCCGGTGGCGGTGGCGGGGTGGGGGTCGTCAGACTGGTGATCGATATGAGCAGACATCCTCGCCGCGCGATCGCCCAGGAGACCGCGGCCATCCTTGAGCGCGGGCACTACGGCACCGTCGATCTCTCCTCCGCCCTCGAGGCGTGTGTGCGGGGGACCGTGCTGCACCGGCCGGACGAGCCGCTGCCCGTCCCGGCCGGGCCCGGCGGCGGGACGCGGGTCGAGGTCACCGACGAGACGACCCTGGCGGCCGCGCACCGGCTGTGCGACGGCGACGGGGAGCCGCTCGCGCTCAACTTCGCCTCGGCCAAGAACCCCGGAGGCGGATTCCTCAACGGGGCGCACGCCCAGGAGGAGGGGCTGGCGCGCTCGTCCGGGCTCTACACCTCGCTGCTGGCGGCGCGGGAGTTCTACGACTTCCACCGCGCCCAGGGCGACCTGCTCTACAGCGACCACATGATCTACTCGCCCGGCGTCCCGGTCTTCCGGGACGACTCGGGACGCCTGCTCGACCGGCCCTACCAGGTCGCGTTCCTCACGTCCCCGGCGCCCAACCGGGGCGCGATCCGCGACCCGGAGAAGGCCCGGGAGATCCCGGACGTCCTGCGCCGCCGCGCCCACCGCGTCTACGCGGTCGCGCACGCGCACGGCCACCGGCGCCTGGTCCTCGGGGCCTGGGGCTGCGGCGTCTTCCGCAACGACCCGGCCGAGGTGGCCGAGGCGTTCGCCGCCCACATCGCGCCCGGCGGCGACTTCGAGGGCCGCTTCGAGCACATCGTCTTCGCCGTGTGGGACACCGCCAAGGGCTCTCCGCGCCACGCCGCCTTCGCGAGGACCTTCGCCTCCTAGCGCGGGTCCGGCGGATCTTCGATCGGCGGCGCGACGCCCTGGGGCGGCGGCTCGGCGTAGGAGGCGATGCCCCGCACGAGGATGTCGAGACCGAACTCGAAGCGCTCGTCGCCGCCGCCCTGGGTCAGCTCGTCCGCCATCGCGCGGATGTGGGGGAAGCGGGACGGGGGCAGGGCGCCGTAGTAGTCGCGGATCTGGGTGACCCGCTTCGTCCAGTACTCCTCGGGGGTCTCGCCTTCGGCGAGTCTGGCGACGTAGACCGAGTCCTCGATGGTGTCGGAGTCGACGAACATCCCGAGGGTGTCGACGGCGAACGCGGCGACCTGGGACGGGACGCCGCCCGCGCGCATGAGGGCCAGCTGGCACTCGGCGATCCGCAGCAGGTTCGGGGCCGTGGGGATGAGGCCCAGCGAGGCCCGCGCGATGTCGGCGTGGGCGCGCCAGACGCGGCGCGCGTCGCGGCAGACCTCCTTGACCTGCTCGCGCCAGCGCTCCGGGTCGGGTTCGGGCAGCCGCACCTCGCCGGCGATGCGGTCGAGCATCAGCTCCAGGAGCTCCTCCTTGTTGGAGACGTGGGCGTAGAGCGAGGCGGGCCCGGTCTCCAGTTCCTGCGCGACGCGCCGCATGCTGACCGCGTCGAGCCCGTCGGCGTCCAGCACCCGGATGGCCGCCGAAACGATCAGATCCTGCGAGAGCGGCGTGCGGGGCGAGCCGCTCTTGCGGGGCCTGCGTCCGGGCGGGGTCGGCATCTCCAGGTCGGCGTCCAACCGGTCCTCCACTCCTCGGCCTGCGAACATCGTACTTGACACGAACACCGTTCCCACTTAGAACAGTGTTCGTAGCCAACGAACACTGTTCTTCGAATCGGGGACCCCCTGTGACCGAGACCCTCGCCTCCTCCGCCTCGCCGCCGTCCGTCCAGCCGTTCCGATGGCGGTGGGTCGCCCTGCTGGTCATCCTGGCGGGCGAGATCATGGACATGCTGGACGCCCTGATCACCAACATCGCCGCCCCCAGCATCCGCGCCGACATCGGCGGCTCGGCCACCACCATCCAGTGGCTCGCCGCCGGGTACACGCTGGCGATGGCCATCGGCCTCATGACCGGCGGACGCCTCGGCGACCTCTACGGCCGCCGCCGCGTCTTCCTCATCGGCGCCGCCGGGTTCACGGCCGGTTCCCTGCTGTGCGGCATCGCCGTCAGCCCCGGGATGCTCGTCGGCTCCCGCGTCGTGCAGGGCCTGTTCGGCGCGCTGATGCTGCCGCAGGGCATCGGCATGATCAAGCAGATGTTCCCGCCCAAGGAGATGGGCGCCGCCTTCGGCCTCTTCGGCCCCATCATGGGCCTGTCGTCGGTCGGCGGCCCCGTCCTGGCGGGCTGGCTGGTCAAGGCCGACCTCTTCGGCACCGGCTGGCGGATGATCTTCCTGATCAACCTGCCGCTCGGGATCGCCACCATCCTGGCGGGCCTGCGGTACCTGCCCGAAGGCCGCGCCGAGAACCGCGACCGGCTCGACCTGACCGGCGCCCTGCTGGCCGCCGCCGGAGCCGGGCTGCTGGTGTACCCGATCGTCCAGGGCCGCGAGCTCGGCTGGCCCGCCTGGACGTTCGTGATGATGGCCGCCGCCGTCGCGGTCCTGGTGATGTTCGGGCGCTTCGAGGTGCGCAAGCACCGCGCGGGCGGCTCACCGCTCATCGTCCCGAGCCTGTTCGCCAAGCGCGCCTTCAGCGGCGGCCTCGTCCTCGGGCTGGTGATGTTCGCGGGCGTCGCCGGGCTCGGCCTCGTCCTCACCCTCTACCTGCAACTGGGCCTGCACTACTCGGCGTTCAAGGCGGGCCTGACCCAGATCCCGTGGTCGATCGGGATCGTGCTCGGCTTCGTCGCGGCCCAGGCCCTGGCCCGCTTCGGCCGCAAGGTCATCCACGGCGGCGCCCTGGTGATGGGCGCCGGGGTGACGACCCTCGCGCTCACACTGGAGCTGTCCGGCTCCCCCGTCGGGCCCTGGCAGCTCCTGCCGTCCCTGATCCTCACGGGATTCGGCATGGGCCTGGTCATGGCGCCCTACTTCGACATCGTCCTGGCGGGCGTCGACCCCGAGGAGACCGGTTCCGCCGGGGGCACGCTCACCGCCGTCCAGCAACTGGGCAGCGCGCTGGGCGCGGCCGTCCTGGGCACCGTCTTCTTCGGCCTGATCACCGACCACGCCACCGCGGCCACCTTCACCACCGCCGTCAAGGCGACGCTCTGGCTGGAACTGGCGATGCTGGCCCTCGTCTTCGCCCTGACCTACCTGCTCCCCAAGCAGGCGCGCCCCGCGGACTGAACGGTCACGTCGTGGCGCCGGTGCCGGGCGTCGCGGCCAGCACCGATCGCAGGGCCTCGGTGAACCGCGCCGCGTCCTGGGTGGGGAGCGCGGCCGTGGTGACGCGGATCGCGGGAGGGCCGCCGAGCCTGAAGCGCTCCCCGGCCAGGACCGCGTATCCGTGCTCGCGAAGGGCGAGCACCGTGTCGGACTCGTGGCGCACCGGCACCCACACGTTGAAGCCGGAGCGGCCGTGGGCGGTCACTCCGGCCTCGGCCAGCGTCTCGATCACGAACGCGCGGCGCTCGGAGTAGACGCGGCGGGCACGGTCGAGCAACCGCTGGACCGGGGGCTGGACGAGCAGGTCCGCGACCGCTCCCTGGAGGATGTGGCTGACCCAGCCGATCCCCAGCCGCTGTCTCCACTCCACCCGGGAGATCGTGGTCTCGTCGCCGGTGACGACGGCCACGCGCAGGTCGGGCCCCAGCGCCTTGGCGTACGAGCGGATCACGGCCCATGGGCCCGTCCAGCCCCCGGTGAGGGTGATCGCGGGCTGGTCGACGACGAGGGCCGCGTGGTCGTCCTCGATCAGAAGCGTCCCCGGGTGCTCCCCGAGGACGTCCTTGATCCGCTCGGCCCGCTCCGCCGTCAGCGCGGACCCCGTGGGGTTCTGCGCCCGGGGTGTGACGATCAGGCCCCGCGCGCCCCGCCGGAGCGCCTGGGCCAGGCTCTCGGGCAGTGGTCCTTCCTGGTCGCAGGCCACGGGCTCGGCCGTCAGGTTCATGGAGCGGACCAGGTCGAGGGTCCTGGAGAAGCAGGGCTCCTCCAGGGCGATCCGGTCCCCCGCGTTCACGTGGGCGTTCAGGATGCGCTCGATGCCGTCGAGCGCGCCGCTGACCGCCGCCAGCCGTCCGGTGGCGATGCCGTCCGCCCGGAACTGGCCGGACGCGACCTCGTGCAGCCGGGGCAGCAGCGTCACGGCGGTGTAGGACGTCGTCCCCTGGTACCGGTGCGCGAGGGCCGAGCCCAGATCCGGCAGGAGCGCGGGGTCGACGTTCCCCGAGGCCAGGTCGATGAGCCCGCCGGTGTGCCCCGGCGGCGGGCCGAAGGCGGCGGGCGTGCCGTTGACCCGCGTGCCGCGGCGGCGGTCGCCGTAGGTCAGCCCGCGCGCCTGGAGCTGCCGGTAGGCGTTGGCGACGGTCGCGGTGTTGACGCCCAGCTGCCCGGCCAGCGCCCGGATCGTCGGCAGTGCCTCGCCGGGACGCAGGTGCCCCTCATGGATCGCCCGCTCGATCCCCATGCTGACGTCCCTTGCCGTCCCGCACCCCTGGAGATACTGTATCAGTGCATTCATGGCTTTGTAATACTACAAAAGAGGAACCATGAGCACAAGGGAAACTTCGCACGGCGCTCCCGGCTGGTACGACCCGGCGGTCCACCCCGAACTGCGGACGAGCCCTCCGTGGGTGATGGACGACATGATCGACCTCCAGCCGGCGGCCGTCGCCGAGACGATCACCGCCGTCGACGCGGCGGCGGACGAGGTCGCCGACCTGCTGCACGGCACGATCGACGCGGGCGAGCCGATCGTGGTCACCGGCACCGGCACCGCGGGCCACGCCGCCCGCGGCGTCGCCGTCGCCCTCAACGACGCCCTGGGCGACCCGACCAACACACGAGCCGAGTACCGGGCGTCGGAGGACCAGGCCCGCGCGCCGCGCGGGGGCGGCCTCTGCATCGCCGTCTCGCACGGCGGACGCTCCGCCTCGACCGTCGGCGCCCTCACCGCGGCCCGCGCCAACGGAGCGCTCACGGCGCTCATCACCGCGGCCGACGGCACGGCGTCACACGTCCTCGCCGACACCGTCCTGCGCCTGCCCGTGCGCGACGCCAGCTACTGCCACACCATCGGCTACAGCACTCCCATCGCGGCGGGCCTGCAGATCGCGGCGCGCTACAAGGGACGCCCCCTGGCCGCCGAGGCCATCACCGGCTACCTGACCGGGCTGCTGCACCTGCGCATCGACGCGCTGGAGATCGGCCGCGCGATGGCGCACATCGAGCGCTTCGTCAGCGTCGGCTGCCTGGCCGACGAACCCGCCGCGCGCGAGCTCGCCCTCGATGTCGCGGAGGCCGCCTGGATCCCGTCCGCCGTCTTCGGGGTCGAGGACTTCCTGCACGGGCACATGGTCGGCCACGACGAGGCCAGCGGCCTGGCCGTGCTGTGCACCGGCGGCCCGCGTCCCCGCGACGCCGCGGCCACCGCCGAGCGCCTTCTGCGGGCCGCCGACCGCATCGGCATCAAGGCGACGTTGATCGTCACCGAGGCGCTCGGCTCCCGCGTCGACGCCCCGGCGAACCGTCTGACGCTGCCCGCGACCGACCTCCCGGACACCGTCGTCCGGCTCCTGGGCGGAGCGCTCGCGCTGCAGAGCCTCACCATGGCCCTGGTCGGCGCCAAGGGGACCAACCCCGACCTGCTGCGCCGCCACGAGCCCGGCTACCGCGAGGCCGTGACGCTCGGCGGCGCGAAACTCCCCCCGACCTCCTAGAGCTTGGCCATGACCTCGGTGGCGAGAAGCTCCAGGTGGTCGAGATCGTGCGGGTCGAGAACCTGGAAGTAGAGGGTCTCGGCCCCCAGCGCGGCGAACCTGCCGATCTTGTCGACCAGCTCCTGGGGCGTGCCCGCCAGACCGTTCTCGCGCAGCTCCTCGACCTTGCGCCCGATCGCGCCGGCACGGCGGGCGATCTCGGCCTCGTCCCGGCCGCAGCACACGACCTGCGCCGCCGAGTAGACGAGGGGACGGGTCCGGCCCGCCGCCCCGGCGGCCGCGCGGACCCGCTCGAACGCGGCGGAGGTGTCGTCCGGGCCGTGGAACGGGACGTTGTACTCGTCGGCGTACAGCGCGGCCAGGCGCGGGGTGCGCTTGGCGCCGAAGCCGCCGATCAGGATGGGCGGACCCTCCGGGCGGACGGGCTTGGGCAGCGCGGGCGAGTCGGCCAGCGTGTAGTAGTGGCCGTCGTAGGTGAAGGTCGCGCCTGACGGCGTCCGCCACAGGCCCGTGATGATCTCCAGCTGCTCCTCCAGCCGCTCGAAGCGCTCGCCCAGGCTCGGGAACGGGATGCCGTAGGCGGTGTGCTCCTGCTCGAACCACCCGGTGCCGATGCCGAGATCGACCCGTCCACCGCTCATCTGGTCGACCTGCGCGACCGCGATGGCCAGCGGCCCCGGCAGCCGGAACGTCGCGGCGGTCATCAGCGTGCCGAGCCTGATCCGGCTCGTCTCGCGGGCGAGACCGGCCAGCGTGATCCACGCGTCCGACGGGCCGGGCTCGCCCGAGACCTCGCCCAACTTGAGGTAGTGGTCCGAGCGGTAGAACGCGTCGAAGCCCAGGTCCTCGGTGGCCTTGGCGACCGCGAGCAGGGTCTCGTAGTTCGCCCCTTGCTGGGGCTCGGTGAAGATCCGAAGGCGCATGCCCCCCATCCTCGTACGCGCCGCGTCCCGCCGGAACGCCGGGGCCCGCCCGGCACGGCCCCGGCGAACGGGCGGGCTCATCGATTGGCGGCGAGGGTCTCCTCGCTCTCGGGCTCGCGGAGGGTCGGCGCGGCGTCCGGGCGGCGTCGCAACGTGAGCGTCACCAGCAGCCCGGCGATCATCCCGGCCGAGGTCAGCAGCACCACCAGGAACTCGCCGTCGGCGGTCGCGGCGCGCAACGCCGTGCCGGACCTGCCTTCGGTGCCGATGTCGGCGATGACGGTGAACACCGCGAGCCCGATGGCGTTGCCGATGTTCAGGGTGGTGGAGGCGATGCCGTTGGCGACGCCCTGCTCGTGGTCCGGGGTGCCGGTGGCGGAGGCGATCCACATCGCCGTCCAGACGATGCGGTCTGCAGGGCACTGTAACCGTGCACGGTCTGCATCAGGACCGTCAGGAAGTAGGGCAGCACGCGAGCGCGCCGAGCACCAGCGGGGCGTCCCAGCCCAGTTCGGGTCCTTCGACGAGGCCGAAGACCAGCAGGGTGGACCCGGCGGTGACGCTGAGCGCACCCGGGAGGTCGAACTTCCGGCGCACCCCCTTGGGCCGGGTCACGCGGAATGACGAACAGGGCGGCCAGTGCGACGAACCCGGCGAGGGGGACGTTGACGAAGAAGACCGCGGGCCAGCCGAAGTTCTCGGTGAGCACCCCGCCGAGCAGCGCGCCGAGCGTCAAACCGCTGGCCCCGGCGCCGCCCCAGACCGCGAGCGCCCGGTTCCGCTGGGGACCCTCGGCGAAGAGCGTGTTGATCAGCGAGAGCGTGGACGGCAGCAGCAGCGCGCCGCCGACGCCCTGGACGGCACGGGCGGCGATGATGAGGCCGGGATCGCCGGCCAGCCCGCCCGCCAGCGAGGAGACGGCGTAGAGGGCGAGCGCGAGCACGAACACCCTGCGGCGCGAATGAAGTGGACATGTGTTGGTGCCCTTCTGGGGGATCTGGCTCGCGAGCCACCCCGTGCGGGTGGCGGCCGTCCGGGAACTGGACGCTGGAGGAGAGCACAACTGCACCAGCGTCCTGGCTCTCCTGGGCGTGACGGCGAAGTCGACCATGACGCACCACTGGCGGGTGCCCGCGAAACGCGGCGCGGGCCCCTGCTGAGTGAGCAGGGGCCCGCGCGGTATTGCCTTCGAGTCAGTCCTGACGGCGGCGCGTCCGGCCGAGCCGGTGCAGGATCAGCCCTGCCCCGACAAGGCCGAGCGAGACATCGAGCATCAGCCCGGTCTCGGCCCCCGTCCGGGGAAGCTCCTTCATCGCCCTGGTCGGAGCCACCGAGGGCCCTCCCGCCGGGCTGGAAGCGGACGTCTCCCCGCAGGCCCGCCCCCCGTTGTTGCCGACACGTGGCTTCCCACCCTCACCGGACGTCGTCACCTGGTCGGGCCGGGTGTTCCGGTCGGGCTTGGTCCCGTTGTCGGGCTTGGTGTTCTGGTCAGGCTTGGTCCCGTTGTCGGGCTTGGTGTTCTGGTCAGGCTTGGTCCCGTTGTCGGGCTTGGAGTTCTGGTCAGGCTTGGAGCCGCTGTCGGGCTTGGAGTTCTGATCCGGCTTGGTCCCGTTGTCGGGCTTGGAGTTCTGGTCGGGCTTCGAGCCGTTGTCAGGCTTGCCGTTCTGGTCGGGCCTGGTGTTCTGATCCGGCGTCGTCCCGTTGTCGGGCCTGGTGTTCTGGTCGGGCCTGGTGCCTTCGCGCGGAGCGGAACTCTGATCATCGGTGGAGCCCTGCCGGGGCCCTCGGCTCGTGCTCACGTCGTAGCCCGTGCAGACGCTGGACGACCCGCGCGACGTCTGCGATGTGTGCGGCCTGGCCGGACGTCCCGACGACGTCACCGAGCCGGGACGCACGACCTTGGTCCGCGTGCTGGCCTGGTTGTTGGCGAGGTTGAGCTCGGTGGTCTCGGTCCGGACGCTGGACGGGGACTCCAGCACCGTGCCCGCGCGCACGGACATGCCCGGCTTGACCTTGGTGCGGATCGTCTTCTGCGCGCCCTTGGCCAGCGTGTCCAGCGTGCAGATGAAGGTCCGTCCCCGCTGGGTGCAGGACGTGTCGTTCTCGACGATCTCCGCCGGGACGGTCGTCTCCATCACCACGCCCGTCGCCGTCGACGGCCCCGCGTTGCTGACCGTCACCTCGTACGGCAGCCCCTCGCCCGGACGGATCACCGAGGGCGCCTTCTTCGTGATCCCCAGGTCGGCCGTCTCGGCGACGTCCACCCTCGGGAAGGCGCGGGTCACCCGGGAGCGAGCCCAGGTCACCGTGCCGGTGCTGGTGATCGCCTCACGCGGCGCAGCGGTGCCGGAGACCTTCGCGGTCATGACGCCCGCGATCGTCTGCCCGGGCTTCAGCGGACCGAGGTGGCACACCATGCCGCCCCCGGCGTACGAGCAGTTCTGCTGGCCGGAGACGAACTCCAGTGCCTTGGGCAGCGACGCCGTGAAGACCGCGGGCCCCGCCTTGACCGGACCCTTGTTGGTCACCGCGTACGGCCAGCTGTAAGTGCGTCCCGGCACGACCTGGGCCTTGGGCGCCCCCGTGCTGATCACGAGCTGGGCGGCACGCGCGTGCTTCTTCTTCTTTCTTCCATGGGACGGCTTGTGGTGCTTCTTGTTGCGGACCTGGACCGGCCCGTCGGCGGACGCGACCTCGGACGCCGCGAGGAGGGGGACGATACCGAGCAGAGGAACGGCCGTCAGCACGGCCATTCCCCGCGCGCTGAAGCGCACCTTCTCAATCATTCTGGACCCCGTTGACCTGGCAAGATATCTTGATCAACACGTTTTTAGCCGGGTCCGTGACCGGAGGCCAGCGCGCCGGTCCGGAAGCGCCGTCAACCTTTGGCAAACCTCGCCGGACGGCCCGTCCCGCCGCCGATTCGGGCACCGTCCGCCCCGGCCGCGCCCGACTCCGTCGACCGGGACGAATACGGAGATCCGCGTTCCCCTGCGACCAACCGGGTGTAACCGGTTGAATCGGCTCCGCAATGTTCCGCGACCCTGGAGCTGACATGGCGGTGTTCGGCGTCGACTACTCGTGGGGGCGCCCCGGCGCCGAAGCGCTCAAGAAGGCGGGCGTCCAGTTCGTCTGCCGCTATCTCTCCGACGACACCACGGGCAAGAACCTCACCCGCGCCGAGGCCGAGGAGCTCTCCGCCGCCGGCCTCTGGCTGATCGTCGTCTGGGAGTCGGCGGCCGACCGCGCCCTGACCGGCCGCGCGGGCGGCGTCTCCGACGCGCACGAGGCCGCCCTCCAGGCCCAGGCCCTGGGCATGCCCGCCGACCGTCCCATCTACTTCGCGGTCGACTTCGACGCCACGTCCGCCCAGCAGCCGACGATCAACTCCTACCTGGACGGTGCCGCCAGCGTCATCGGCCGCCGGCGCGTCGGCCTCTACGCGGGGTACGGCCCCACCAAACGAACCCTGGACGACGGCAAGGCCATCTGGTCCTGGCAGACCTACGCCTGGTCAAGCGGCCAATGGGACCCCCGCGCCCACATCCAGCAATACTCCAACGAACAGAGAATCGCCGACGCCCCGGTCGACCACAACCGCGCCACGACCCCCGACTACGGCCAATGGCGGCTCAACTGACCATCCAGGAACCGCAGGGCACGGAGACATGGTCGATTACTGCTTCAAGTGGAATTACGCGGACGGCGTCCCCGGGGAGCCGTTGACCGAGGCCGAGGCACAAACGCGCGACGACACCGGCGAGGAGTACACGGCGATCATGCCGTCCAGGCCCGGGGCGGCGTCCCCGACCCTGGTCACGCTGGTGCGCAAGACCGGCGTCGTCGTGGTGACGTTTCTCGACGACCCCGGCCGCAAGGCGGTCGAGTACACCTTCATCAAGAAGGCCCACGAGAACCTTTTCCTGGCCCGCGCCCACATCTGGACGTACCCGAACGACGAGCCGGGCCTGCGCCTTTCCGACTCCTCCACCCACGAGACCGTGTGCTACCGCGAGGACGGATTCGTGAAGCGAGCCGTCAAGAACAAGCTGGAACGTTCACAGGAAACCATCGAACACACCGGCGTCCTCGTGGACGCCAACTGGGAACCGATCCCCGCGTTCGGCGACTACCGCTCCATCGCCCGATTCGAGCGTCGTCAGGAGCGCTTGTCGTCCTGACGTTCGGCGGCGGCCAGGCGGGCGGCGGCGTGCAGGACGCGGGTCTGGATCTCCAACTGGAGAAGGATGCGGCGTTGCTGTTCACGGATGTCGCGCACCACACGTGCACCGACGCCGATGATGGCGGCGTTGGCCAGCAGGACGGCGACGACGGGACGGCCACCAAGAAGGGTGATCACCGCGGCGGCCCCCGCGAGGACCGCCGCGGCGGTGATGACCCACCGGACACAGGCCGCGAGGCGTCCTGTGCGCATCACTGGGCTCCTTCACGAAGGGAGCTGGGGGCTCCTGACCTGGACCGGCAAACCTAGTCTGCCCTGCTGTCAACAGGGCAACAACCGGTCAGACCCGGAAATGTTTCAGACTGCGACAATTCTCATCGGCCGTCCGGTTCGCCGTAGAGGGCGCGCAGGAACGCCAGGGCCATCCGCCGCTTGTCGCCGGGATCGGCCTGGAGGTCGGCGAAGTAGGCGTTGAGCTCCTCCAGCTCACGCAGGACGAGCGAGAGCTCGGGCTGCTGCGGGGCCGCCGCGGGCTCGCGTCCCTCCGCGATGCGCGCGAGGTCACCGGCACGCCACTGCAATGCCAGCTCAATGGACCCACGAGTGCGAGCCTGCGGCCACCGCTCCCCCGACTCCAGGTTGTAGATCGTCTTGACCGTGACCCCGGCCCGCTCGGCGAGCTGCTCCTGAGTCAGGCCGAGAGACCCCCGCCGCGCCACCACGTACTTGGCGGCCCGCTCCCGATCCAGCTCTCCAGCCATGTCTTCAGCATGACGGAAACATTAAGGAACATCCAGTAACCGTAAGTCGAATATTTCCTTCGGGCTACTTACCTGAGGTTACTAGTTAATCCTTGAAGAATTACTGGAACGTACCTATTCTGGGTAGGTGGGCCGCCCGCACGGACCCACATGACAAAGGAGTCGACGTGACCGAGGAAGGACCGATCACCCTTGAACTGGCGCTTTCGGAACTGCGCCGCGACAT
Organism: Spirillospora sp. CA-294931; assembly: GCF_050946795.1. Classification (GTDB taxonomy): domain Bacteria; phylum Actinomycetota; class Actinomycetes; order Streptosporangiales; family Streptosporangiaceae; genus Spirillospora. The sequence continues at coordinate 3,043,348 of NZ_CP192006.1, read as the reverse complement.
CGACGTCGGCATGGCCGGCATGGAGGGACGTCTCGCGCTGCTCTTCCAGCGCAACGAACTCCAGGAGCGCCAGGTCGTCGAACAGGCCCGCGTGATCGACGAACTCGCCGACCGCCTGGCCACCGCCGAACGTGAGCAGGTCACGCGAGGCCATCTGGACAACCGCTTCCGCCACACGGTGGCCACCCTCTCAATGCTCGCCGCAGCGGCCTCCGCCGCCGTAGCACTCGTGGCCATCTTCCTGAGCCCCTGATCCGCCATCTCGGGGACGACCCGCGCGACGTCCGGGACGATTGGGCGCAAATCTCAACCGCCGCATCGCCCAGGAGCGCCCGTGCCCTCATCGCTGAGCTACGCCGACGCGGTCAAGATCCTCGGCGGACGCGAAAGCCGCGTGGTGGCGGCGCTGGACCGCCTGACCGGCGGCCTCCTGCTCGCCGCCACCGGCGGCGGCAGCGAACTGGCCGTCAGCCTCTTCGACGCCAAGGGCGAACTGGCGAAGCTCAGCCACGAGTTGGTCGGCGGCCTGACAGACCGCATGCGCGGGTTGAGCCGCTTCGACCGCACCGAACGCCTCAACGCGGCGTTCCACGTACTGTTCTTCGCCGCGTTCTTCGAGGCCGTCACCGAAGCCGACCTGCCCCCGGCGATCAAGGACCTGAAGCTCAGCCGCGCGGACCAGCTCGCACTCGCCGGCGGCCAGGGCGGCGGCTCGGTGGGGCTGGCCGATCTGGTGGAAGGCTTCACGGGAAGCCAGTATCGGACTGACATCCTGCCTATCCCCGGCTACGGGCTGGGCAGGCGACGGTGGAGCACCCGCTACGAGATCATCGCCGCCGATCTGCTGCGCTTCATCGAAGGTTTGGAGATCTGGGACCGCCTGGACGAGACCGCGCGGGACCGTCTGGCGATCGTCCTCCGAACCGAGGTAACGAACGCCGCCGTCCGCCGCTTCGACGAACATTTCCGCCAGCTCGCGACCGACTTCCCCGAGGTCGCGTTCTGGATGGACCGGGCCGACCACGAGGCCACGCGGGACGAGGTGCGGCGGTTGGCGACGGGCTTCGCCGGGCTCCACGCGGCCCTGGAGCGCATGGCGATCGGCCGCGAGCCCGACGACCGCCGCACCGGACTCGCCCGCCATTACCGGCGCCAGATGGAGCGTCCGGTCGCCAACACCGGTGACCTGCCCGAGGGGCTGCAAGTCCCTACGCTGGCCGACGCCTACGTGAACCCCGGGTACCAGCTGCGTCCTGGCGACCACGGCCTCAACGACGAGAGCATCTGGCAGGGACGACGTCAAATGCCCGATCTCCAGCTGTTCCTTCTCGGCTATCTGACGATGCCGCGCGCCACCGAGGTCCCGCTCCTGGTGCTGGGCCAACCGGGCTCGGGCAAATCGGTGCTCACCCAGGTTCTGGCGGCGCGCCTGCCCGCGTCCGACTTCATGGCCGTCCGGGTCGTCCTGCGCGAGACGCCCGCCGACACCGATCTCCAGTCGCAGATCGAATTCGCCGTGCGCGCCGCCACGGGCGAGAACATCCCGTGGCCAGAGCTGTCACGCACCACAGGCGACGCGCTGCCCGTCGTCATCCTGGACGGTTTCGACGAGTTGCTCCAGGCGACCGGAGTGAGCCAGTCCGACTACCTGGAGCGGATCGTCGACTTCCAGGAACGCGAGGCGGGGCAAGGTCGTCCCGTCGCCGTCATCGTCACCAGCCGCACGGCCGTCGCCAACCGGGCGCGCATCCCGGCGCGAGGGCTCTGGATCGTCCGGCTGGAGCCGTTCACCGACGCCCAGACCGAGAAGTGGCTCGACATCTGGAACCGCACCAACATCTCTGAACTGGGACGACGCGGCCTTCGTCCGATTCCGCTGGAGACCGTTCTGCGGTACCGCGACCTCGCGTCCCAGCCGCTCCTGCTGATGATGCTCGCCATTTACGACGCCGATGGCAACGACCTCCAGTGCGACGCCGGTTCTCTGGACCTCGCCCAGCTCTACGAGCGTCTTCTCACCCGGTTCGCCGAGCGCGAGGTGGCCAAGTCGCGTGGCGGTCTCGACCGTCGGGAGTTCACCGAAGCGGTCGAGCACGAGTTGCTGCGTCTATCGATCGCCGCGCTCGCCATGTTCAACCGCGGGCGTCAGTGGGTCACCGAGGACGAGTTGAGCACTGACCTCGCCGCGCTCACTCCAGAAGAGCTTTCGGTATCGGATGCCGGGTTCCGCGCGCCGCTCACCCGGGGCCAGAGGCTGATCGGACGGTTCTTTTTCGTCCATCAAGCGCGTGCGGTTCGGCACGAGTCGCAGCTGAGCACGTACGAGTTCCTCCATGCCACCTTCGGCGAGTTCCTGGTGGCGCGGCTCACGTGCCAGGCGATGAATGAACTCGTCGCGCTCGCCAGGCTCGGGACTGGACGAATGCGACGGCAACCCGTCGATGACGGCTTCCTCCGCACCCTCATATCCTTCGCGCCCCTGTGCGCCAGGGAGCCGGTGATGGACTTCCTGGAACAGCAGATCGGCCGTATCGAAAACGACGATCGTCGACTTCTGGGCGATCAACTGCTCACCCTCTTCCAGGGCTCCCTCGATGCCCGGCTCGACGCCGCCACCTACGCGCCCAACTCCGTGCCCGTCACGGGCCGATACGCCGCCTACTCGGTCAACCTCCTGTTGCTGACCACGCTGGTCCGAGGCGAGCTCACCGGCGCCGAACTCTTCCCCCAAGCGGAATCCCCTGTGCGGGCATGGCGCCGACATGCCCAGTTCTGGCACTCCCAGTTCTCCGACGACGGCTGGACGGGGTTGATCGAACTCCTTCGGCTCGACCGCACCTGGACGGGCGATGGCGAGCGCGAGATCAGGCTCATGGTCGACCGCTCCTGGCGCCCGGTTCTCAACGTCGATCTGGAATGGGTCATGGGTGCGCAGAGGGATCCGAGGAGCGCGTACGTCCGGTTTTCCGAACTGGAACTAGTGCGCATCGCCGGCTCATTCCTCTGCGACGTCACACAGGACACGCTCTTCCACTCGCTCGAAGCCCTGGAGGACATCGGCGTCGACAGCGCCACCTTCTCCCATCGGCCGAATGGTGGCCTCGTGTCCATCACGCGAGCCCTACACGAACTCTGGATACAGTCGGGCCGGCCAGACGTCGAGGTGGACGCCCTGATCAGGGCCTACGAGCTGTGTATTGACATCCTCCAATTCGTTCCGGCCGAGGCAGCACCGTCCGCCCTGAACCTGGTACTGCGTCAGCTTGCCGCCGATTCCCGCCGCCTTCCGCGAGACTGGCGCATCTCAACGCTCCACAGGTTCGAGCGGATCATCCACCTCAAACCCCAACTGCGTTACTGGGGTAGCGAGGCATTTCAGGACCTCGGAGTCGACTTCTCCTAATGCAATATGGTTGCAACAAGAGGGAGGAGAGCCGTTGAGTCCGTCAATCGAGCCTCTGAACGCATCGGAGACGCTTGCGTTGAGCAGCGAGATCGAGCCGCTCTACCGGAGTTGCTTCGCCGAGCCGCCCTGGAACGAGCCAGAAGAGAAGCTGGCCCAGTCAAGCGACCGGCTAGCCGATGCCGCAGGCCGTCCGGGCTTCACCGCGCTTGCCGCACGCGATCCCGAGGGCACACTGATCGGCTTGGCCTACGGGTGGCCGACTCCGCCGCTGGCCGGACGCGAGATCTACGACAAGCTGGTCGCCAGGCTCGGCACCGAGCAGGCCCACGCCCTCACCCGTGGCGCGTTCGAGTTCGTCGAACTCATGGTCTCCCCCGACGCTCGAGGCCAGGGCCTGGGCGGACGCCTGCTCGCCCTGGCCGACCCATGGCCGCGCGCCTGGTTGGCCACGCTCGCTGACTCTCCCGCCGAACGCCTCTACAAGCGCCATGGCTGGCAGGAGCACTGCCGACTCCTGGACGACGCGTGGGTCATCTACACGCGGGAGTAGCGAACATCCGAACAAACGTGCGAAAACCACTCAGCGACCTCTAGCATGAGGTGGTCGGCGAGTGGGGAAGCTCGTCCGGCAGGCCGGCCCGTCCTCGAAAGAGGGCGGGCCGGTCGCGTTTCCGGGAACGGATAACAAGTGGCGAGCGCTGAAACCGGGAAATATGATCTTGGTTCCCGCCTGGAGAAGGTCTTGCCCTCCGACACCTCACTGTGGAGGAACCGGGACTTCCGGATCTTCCTGTCAGCCCAGAGCCTCTCGGCGCTCGGCGACTCGTTCTCGTTCGTGGCCGTCCCGCTCCTGGTGTTGAAGGAGACCGGCTCTCTGGTCCAGATGGGCCTGGTCACCGCGATGGTCGGGCTCGCCTCGATCGTCACCGGGATCTTCGCCGGCTACGTAACCGACCGAGTGAACCGCCGGGCGCTCCTGATCGGGTGCGACCTGGCCCGCTGCGCGCTCTACGGCCTGATCCCCCTGGTCTGGCTGTTCTCGCCCCAGGTGTGGCTGCTGTACGTCATCGTCCCGCTGGCCGCCGTCTTCGCCATGCAGTTCCAGGTCACCTACGTCACCGTGGTGCCGAACCTGGTGCCGCAAAAGCAGATCATGCAGGCCAACGGCCACCTGACCGCCGCCTACGCCGTAGCAGGCGTCGGCGGGCCGCTCCTGGCGGGACTGATGTCGAGCCTGCTCGGCCCCGCCATGGCCATCGCCGTCGACTCGGCCACCTTCGCCCTGTCAGCCGCCGGACTGGTACTGATCAAACTGCGCGCGTCCGAGCACCCCACCCGCCCCAGTCTTGGACGCGACTTCCTAGCCGGAGCCAAGTTCCTCTGGGACCACCCGGTACTGCGCTCGCTCACGGTCCTTCTGTCGCTACTGATCTTCATCACATTCGGGCTGACCGACCTGATCATCTACTACCTCAAACACGACCTGGAACGCTCCGACCGCGTCGTGGGCTACGTCCTGGCAGCCGCCACCCTGGGCTCGCTGCTGGCGGCCACCCTGGTGACGTCCGCCCGCAGACGTCTCGGCTTCGGCGCCTGCTGGATCGGCGCCTGGGCACTGTGCGGCCTGGCGATCGCCTCACTCGGCCTGGCCAAGGGCGCAATCGTGGTCGGCGTAGTCGCCACCACCCAACTCTTCTGCACGGGCGTAGCGGGCATCTGCTCCATGTCGTTCCGCCAAGAGGTGACCCCCGACCACCTGCTGGGACGCGTCACATCCGCCTTCTGGACGATCCACAACACCCTCGGCCCCCTCGGCGTGGCCCTCCTCACCGGCGCCGCCGCCCGCTTCGGCGTCATGAACGCCTGCCTGGTAGCAGGCGCCGCCTGCGTCCTCACCGCCCTGGCAGCCCTCACCACCCCCATCCGCAACCGCAACCCTCAGGTCGAGTCCAGATAGGGATCAGTGATCTCGCGGAGTTTGGTCAGGATTTCGCGTAGTTCTGCCAGGCGGTCGGGGCCTAGGTGGGCTTCCCATTCGGCCACTACCTCGGCGGTGGTTTGGGTGGCCAGGGGGCGCAGGGAGAGGGCGCGGTCGGTTGGGCAGATGAGGCGGGCTCGGGCGTCGGAGGGGTCGGGGGTGCGTTCTACGTAGCCCGCACGTTCGAGCTGGTCGACGAGGTAGCCGGCGGTTTGTTTGGTCACCTGGGCGGACTCGGCGAGTTCGACGAGTCGGGAGCCGTTGTCGTTGATGCGTTGCAGGAGCTTGCCCTGGGCGGGGGTGATGTCGTCGTGCCCGGCCTCGGCGAGGGCAGCGAACACCCGGTTCTCCATGGCCCGGTAGGGGATGAAGAGCAGGACGCCGAGGTTCATCTCGTCGGCCACGTGACTCCTTGACGATGGTCAGAGACTCTGATTAATTTAGACAGAGAGGCTGACTAATCCTACATGGGGGCGTCCATGGAGCCGGCGGAGATGTGGCGGGTGATCGACACCCAGCGGTCTGAGCTGGCCGAGCTGTTCGAGGGTCTGAGCGACGAGCAGTGGGCGTGTCAGTCGCTCTGCGAGGAGTGGAGCGTTCGTGAGGTCGGCGCGCACCTGAGCCTGGGCGCGCGTACCGGGCTCGGGCGGGTGCTGGTCGAGGTTGTTCGGGCGCGGGGGAACTTCGACCGGATGGTCGCCGACACCGCCATCCGCGAGGCCAGGCGTCCCCGGGACGAAATCGTGGCCGAGCTGCGCACGGTCGTGGGCTCCCGGCATCTGGCCCCGGGGCAGAAGCTCGGCTACGCGATGATGGACGTCCTGGTCCACGGCCAGGACATCTGCGTCCCGCTCGGCCTCGACCGCGCGATGCCGCTGGACGCCGCCCGCTACTCCGCCGAACAGACCTGGCGAATGGGCTTCCCCTTCCACGCCCGCAAACGCCTGGCGGGCTACCGCCTGACGGCAACCGATGTGGAGTGGACGGCGGGCGAGGGCGCCCCGATCGAGGGCCCCATCGCCTCCCTGCTGCTCCTGCTGTCAGGCCGCGACGCGGGCCTGGATCACCTCACCGGCGAAGGCGCCGCGCGGCTAGCCGCACACTGAGGCGGTGGCCGCCCCCGACGTCGTGGCCGATCTTGACGCCGGACGACTCGACGAGAAGCAGGCCACGGCCGTACTCCTCATCGTCGTCTAGGCGTGCGCCGCGTCCAATCGCGTCGGTCACGACGATGCGCGCCCATCCGCCGCACATCGTCACGGTGACCGTGAACCTACTCTGGCGTCCCCGCTCGGCGTCGTCTCCCCCGAGCGAGCCGTCGAGCTTGTCGCGGACGAAGGCTCTGCTCACTGACACCATGGACGGCGATCGGCCTCGGCGTCGCGGCGGCCGAGGAGGTCATGACGGGCGCGGCCGATCCTCAGTGCTGAGGCCGAGGCCCTGGCCGAGCCGCTCGGGGCGATCGTCCTGGTGATCCAGCGGACGTACGCGGGCGTGCGGGTGCCGGTCGAGACGGCCGACATCGTCGTGCCGGTCGACCGGTACGAGATCACCTACACCATCCCGGTCGACTAGCCCTTGATCAGGATGGCTAGGCACTCTACGTGTTGGGTCATGGGGAAGGCGTCGAAGGCTCGGAAGGACTCTAGGGTCCAGCCCTTTTCGCTGAAGTAGGACAGGTCTCGGGCGAGGGTGGCGGGGTCGCAGGAGACGTAGGCGATCTTGCGTTCGGCCAGGGCGGCTATGCGGTTGACTACGTCGCGGCCGGCGCCGGCGCGGGGTGGGTCGAGGACGACCACGGAGGCGCCCTTGACGCGGGCGCCGCCCTGGTGTTTGCCGCCGCGTTTGTTCTGGGTGCGGGACGAGGCGTCGGCGCGGCCGAACTCCAGGTCGGCGATGACCTCTTCGACGGGGCCGCGTTCGATGGCGACCTGGGGGAGGTCGCGCGTGTTGAACTTGGCGTCGCGGACGGCCTGGGCGTCGGACTCCACGCCGACGACGAGGCCGTCGGGGCCTACTTTTGTGGCGAGGGCGGCGGTGAACAGGCCCACGCCGCTGTAGAGGTCGACGGCGATCTCGCCCGGTTTGGGGTCGAGGGCCTCGACGACGGCGTCGGAGAGCAGCTGGGCGGCTCCCGGGTGGACCTGCCAGAAGCCGCTGCCGCTCACCTGGAAGAGGCGGCCCGACACCTCTTCGCGGACGTAGGGGATGGTGCTGCCAGGCTCGGAGCGGCCGCGCAGGAGGCGGACGGGGACGTCCAGGCGGGGCACTCGGGTCTTGCGGCGGCCCTTGAGGACGACCAGGCGGTCGCCGGTGGTGTCGGACACGATGCCCTCGACGGAGGTGGCGCCCGGCCACTTCTTGTGCTCGATGCCCATCACCTCGACGCCGGGGTGCGCGATCATGCACGCGTCGACGGGCTCGATGTCGTGCGAGCGGTGGCGGCGCAGGCCGATCACGCCGTCCTCGGCGGCGAACTGGACGCGGGTGCGCCAGCCGAGGCCGGGCATGCCCTCGTGCGGGATCTCCTCGACGGTGACGGCGCGTTCGATGCCCGCCAGGCGCTGGAGCTGCTCCTCGACGACCTGGGCCTTGAGGCGGCGCTGGGCGGACAGGCTCGCGTGCTGCCAGTCGCAGCCGCCGCAGCGGCCGGGCCCGGCGAACGGGCAGGGCGGCTGGACGCGGTCGCCGGAGGGTTCGAGGATCTCGACGGCGTCGGCCCGGTAGAAGTTCTTGGTGCGGTCGGTGACGCGGGCGCGGACCCGTTCGCCGGGGAGGGCATGGCGGACGAACACCACCCGGCCCTCGTGCCTGGCGACGCAGAAGCCGCCGTTGGCCACGTTGCCGACCTGGAGGTCGAGGAGTTCGTCGTCGGGTCCTAGATCAGTCACGCTCCGAAACGATACCGCCAGCCTGGGGCGCTCCGTCCTGGTCGGGGCGGTCGGCATAGGGGCGGCGGACGGCGCCGGGGCCGACCGGCTCGGGTCGGCCCTTGAGCCGGTCGGACGAGGCCAGCTGCCACGGGACGCTGGTGACCATGACGCCCGCCTGGAACAGCAGGCGGCCCTTGAGGCGCAGGGCGCTCTGGTTGTGGAGCAGATGCTCCCACCAGTGGCCGACGACGTATTCGGGGAGGAAGACCGTCACCACGTCGCGCGGGCTCTTGCGGCGCACGCCCTTGACGTAGTCCAGGACGGGACGGGTGACCTCCCGATACGGCGAGTCGAGGATCTTCAGCGGCACCGGCAGGTCGAGCGCGTCCCAGTCGCGCTGGAGCCGTCCGGACTCCTCGGAGTCGACGGCGACCGTGACCGCCTCCAGCGTGGACGGCCGGGTCGCGCGGGCGTAGGCCACGGCGCGCAGGGTCGGCTTGTGGATCTTGGAGACCAGCACGATGGCGTGGTTGCGGGCGGGCAGGGCCACGTCCTCGCCGGTCGGGACCAGCTCGGCGGCCACCCGGTCGTAGTGCCGCTTGATCCCCTTCATCAGCAGGAAGATCAGCGGCATCGCGATGCAGACGATGTAGGCGCCGTGGGTGAACTTGGTGATCAGGACGACGACCAGGACGAACCCGGTGGTCGAGCCGCCGATCGCGTTGATGATCCTGGAGCGTTGCATGTGGCGGCGCGCCGCCGGGTCCGCCTCGGTGGCCAGATGCCGGTTCCAGTGCCTGACCATGCCGATCTGGCTGAGGGTGAACGACACGAACACGCCGACGATGTAGAGCTGGATCAGCTTGGTGACCTCGGCCTGGAAGGCGTAGACCAGCAGCGCGGCCATCGCCGCCAGGATGATGATCCCGTTGCTGAAGGCCAGCCGGTCGCCCCGGGTGTGCAGTTGCCGCGGCAGGTAGCCGTCGCGGGCCAGGATCGAGCCGAGCACCGGGAAACCGTTGTAGGCGGTGTTTGCGGCCAGGAAGAGGATCAGCGCGGTGACCCCGGCGATGTAGAGGAACGGCAGCGAGCCGTCGCCGAAGACCGCGGAGGCGACCTGGGTGAGGATCGGCTCCTGGACGTACCCCTCGCCGACCGGTTTGCCGTCGCGCAGCAGATCGGCGGCGGGGTTCTCGGCGACGCGGACGTCGGCGTTCAGCGCCAGCGCGATCACGCCGCAGAACATCGTGACGGCGATCAGGCCCATCATCAGCAGGGTCGTGGCCGCGTTGCGGCTCTTGGGCCGCTGGAACGCCGGGACGCCGTTGCTGATCGCCTCCACGCCGGTGAGCGCGGCACAGCCGGAGGAGAACGCGCGCAACAGCAGGAACAGGACGGCGAATCCGGCCAGGTCGTGCTGCTCGGCCTTGATCTCCAGATCGGCGGTGGGGGCGACCAGGTCGTCCCCCAGCACGCCCAGCTTGAACAGGCCGTAGAGGACCATGCCGAGGACGCCGACGACGAAGCCGTAGGTCGGGACGGCGAAGATCGAGCCCGACTCCCGGACGCCGCGCAGGTTCATCACGGTCAGCAGCACGATGATCGCGACGGCGGTGAGCACCTGGTTCTGCCCGATCCACGGGACGGCGGAGCCGATGTTCTCCACGCCCGACGACACCGACACCGCCACGGTGAGCACGTAGTCGACCATGAGGGCGCTGGCCACCGTGAGCCCGGCGTTGGGCCCGAGGTTGACCATGGCGACCTCGTAGTCGCCGCCGCCGCTGGGGTAGGCGTGCACGTTCTGCCGGTAGGAGGCGACGACGACGGCCATGAGCAGCACGATCGCCACCGCGATCCACGGACCGTAGGTGTAGAACGAGACGCCCGCGACCGCCAGCATCATGAGCAGTTCCTGCGGTGCGTAGGCCACCGAGGACAGGGGGTCGCTGGCGAAGATCGGCAGGGCGATGCGCTTGGGGAGCAGTTGCTCGTGCAACTGGGTGCTCCGCAACGCCCGCCCGACCAGGAGGCGTTTCACTAGGTCCGGAACCTTTGACACGGGACGAGACTCTAGCCCTTGGCGTTGACGGCCTATTTACACCCCGCCCCATGGCGCGCCGCACGTCCGGTGAACGCCGTGCGACATCCTGGGTGACATCGCCTTCGCGCCGTCGGAACCATCGCCGCGGCTGGAGCGTAAGGCGGGTGGGTAGTTATCAGCAGGGCTGATGTGTAGGTTTGCTGCCCTGTTTGGATCATCGCAGCGAGACCCCGGGGACCGGAGAAGGAACGGCCGTGCATATCGTGATCATGGGATGCGGGCGCGTCGGGTCGACGCTCGCCCACATCCTTGAGGACAAAGGCCATTCGGTGGCCATCATCGACCAGAATCCCGAGGCCTTCCGCCGGCTGCGGAGCGGGTTCAAGGGACGCCGCATCACCGGGTTCGGGTTCGACCGCGACGTCATCGCCGAGGCGGGCATCGAGCAGGCCTCCGCGTTCGTGGCGGTGAGCAGCGGCGACAACTCCAACATCATCTCCGCCCGCGTGGCGCGCGAGACGTTCGGCGTCGACAACGTCGTGGCCCGCATCTACGACCCCCGCCGCGCGGAGGTCTACCAGCGCCTGGGCATCCCCACGGTGGCCACGGTCCGGTGGACGGCCGACCAGATCCTGCGGCGCCTGCTGCCCGAGGGGGCCGAGCCGTTGTGGCGCGACCCGACGGGCGAGGTGGTGCTGGCCGAGCTGGAGACCGGACGGGCCTGGGTCGGCAGCAAGGTCGTGGGCCTGGAGGAGGCGGCCTCGACCCGGGTGGCGTTCCTGTCGCGGATGGGCGAGGCGCTCGTCCCCGAACCCGACACGGTGATCCAGGACGGCGACGTGGTGCACATCATGGGCCGCTCGGATGATCTCGAACGCGTCCACCAGGCGGTCGCGACGCGGAACGAGGGGGAGTCCTGATGCGGGTCGCGATCGCGGGGGCCGGTGCCGTGGGCCGCTCCATCGCCCAGGAACTGCTGGAGAACGGCCACGAGGTGCTCCTGATCGACAAGAGCCCCAAGGCCATCAAGGTGGAGATGGTCCCCCGGGCCGAATGGCTGCTGGCCGACGCCTGCGAGATCGCCTCGCTGGACGACGCCGCGCTGGAGCGCTGCCAGGTCGTGGTGGCCTCGTCCGGGGACGACAAGGTCAATCTGGTGGTCTCGCTGCTGGCCAAGACCGAGTACGGGGTCCCCCGGGTGGTCGCGCGCATCAACCACCCCAAGAACGAGTGGCTGTTCAACGAGTCGTGGGGCGTGGACGTGGCCGTGTCCACCCCGCGCCTGTTGTCGGCCCTGGTGGAGGAGGCCGTCAGCGTCGGCGACCTGGTGCGGCTGATGACGTTCCGGCAGGGCGAGGCCAACCTGGTCGAGCTGACCCTGCCCGAGGACGCGCCGCTGGGCGGCCAGCGCGTCGGCTCGGTCGCCTGGCCCCGCGACACCGCCCTGGTGGCGATCCTGCGCGAGGGCCGGGTGCTGGTGCCGACCGGCGACGACACCCTGGAGCCCGGCGACGAGCTGATGTTCGTGGCCAGCCAGGACGTCGAGGACGAGCTGGCCGAACTGCTCGGCGACCACTGACGAAAGCGGCAAGGGCCGTCCTTCCTTACGGGAGGACGGCCCGCGCCATGTCAGGTCGAGACAGGTGGGGCGGCGCCGCGCGCGAGGGGGGTACGGCCCCGGGCCAGCAACCAGGCCATGGCCGCCAGGGCGGCGACCTGGATGGGCCAGCCCATGACGATCTTGGCGGTGCCCAGCAGCCCGCTCTGGTCGCCGTCGATGAGGAAGATCGGGAGCTGGACCGCCACCCGCAGGACGCAGGGCAGCACCAGCAGCCAGGTCAGGCGGGAGCAGAGCTTGACGATGCCGGGGTCCGAGCGCCAGGCGGTCGGGTCGCCGGTCACCGAGCCGACCAGGAAGCCCACCACGGGCCAGCGGACGACGATCGAGAGGATCATCCCGGCGCCGTAGGCGGCGTTGAGGATGATGCCGGGCAGGAACCCGTTCTCGGCCTTGCCGGACTGGAGCGCGAAGAAGGCCGCGATGCCGATGCCGAAGAGGCTGTTGAGGACGAACTGCGGGTTGGACCGCTGCGCGATGCGCAGCACGAGCAGCAGGACCGCCACGCCCACGCCGACCCCGGCGGCGAGCTTGACGTCCTTCGAAAGGACGTAGGTGAGCGTGAACCCGATCGTGGGGACGGCGGCCTCGATCATGCCGCGCACCCCGCCCAGGGCCTTGGCCAGCTGCGCCCGCACGGCCGCCTCGACCGTGTCATGCGCCGACCCCGCCGTAGCGACCTCGCCCGCCGAACCCGCCGTATCGGCTTCGGCCGTCGAACCCGCCGCGGCGGACTCGGACGCCGAACCCGCCGGGGCGGTCTCCGTCGCCGAGCTCCGCTTGGCGGACTCGCGCGCCGAACCCGCCGTGGCTGACTCGCGCGCTGAACTCTCCGTGACGGGCTCGCTCGCCGTGGCGGATTCGGGTGCCGGGCTCGCCTTGGCGGTCTCGGGCGCGGTCTTGGGCTCGGTGGCCTCGCCGGACTCCGGCCGGGCGCTCACGCGCCCCCTCGCAGCTCGTAGCGCGGGTTGAACATCACCTTGCGGCCGTCCTGGAGGCTCACCAGGCCCTCGGCGCGCAGGCGCCGTCCCGGGTCGATGCCGGCGATGCGGCGCCGGCCCAGCCAGACCAGGTTGATCACGTCGGTGCCGTCGTAGAGCTCGGCCTCCAGGGCCGGAGCGCCGCCTCGGGGTCGCAGAGTCACGGTCCGTAGCGTACCGGCGACACATGCCCGCTTGCGCGTCGCGCACTGGGTGATCGGCGTCGCGCCCTCTTCGCCGGTGGTCTTCTGGAGCTCCTCGGCTTCCAGTTCCTCCTTGCTGGAGGCCATGCGGCGCAGGAAGCGCCGCAGACCGCCGCGCCCGCGCTGGGACTCGGAGGCTTCGTCGGTCTCCGGAGGAGTACTGGCTGGCACCTCGTCCATATTTCGAACTCTATGGCATCACTCCGGCATCCGGACCTCCCGGAGGCGACCGGGCATGGACGAGAACCATCGGATTTTCGTCGAGTGGGTCACGCACATCGCGATCAAGGTCTATTTTGCCAGGGCCATCACCCTCCGCACGCATTCGCTTACGGAGGGAACTAAAGCGCAATACGGGGCAGGGCATATGAAAAGAGCACGCGGGCGGGCCACCGGGCCCGGAGCGGTGGCGGGCACCCTGATCCTCGGCCTCGCGGCCTGCGGCGGTGGCGGCGACGCCCGCGGCGCCGCGCCCTCGTCCGGGCCCGCGTCCCCGACCGCTCCCCCGCCGGACGCGGCGATCAGGATCCTGCCCGCCGACGGCGCCCGCGAGGTCAGGCCCGACAAGCCGGTCGTCGTCACCGCGCTGCGCGGCGTCCTCGACCGGGTCGTGGTCCGCGGCGGCGGGGCGAGCGCGGCGGGACGGCTCTCGGCCGACCGGCGCACCTGGCGCTCCCACTGGTCGCTGCGGCCCGGCACGCCCTACACGATCACCACCATGGGCACCGGCCCGGACGGCGACCGCACGCTGGCGACGTCCCGGTTCAGGACGCTCAAGCCCGCCGCGACCTTCGCCGTGGCCGACGTGACGCCCACGCCGGGCGAGGTCGTCGGCGTCGGGATGCCGCTGACCGTGACCTTCGATCGGGCGATCGCCGACCAGGCGGCCGTGGAACGATCCCTCGAACTGCGCATGTCGCGTCCGGTCACCGGGGCCTGGAACTGGGTGAACGACCGGCAGGTGGTGTTCAGGACGCGCCGGTACTGGCCCGCTGGGCAGCGCGTGACCCTGGTCGCCCACACCGCCGGGGTGCGCTCCGCGCCCGGGGTCTACGGCGCGGCCGGTCACGTCAGCGCGTTCCGGGTGGGGGCGTCCCGGATCAGCGTGGTGGACGCCCGCAGCCACCGCATGACCGTCCGGGTGAACGGCGCCGTGGTCCGTTCGGCGGGCATCAGCGCGGGCAAGGGCGGCAGGCGGGCCTACACCACCACCAGCGGGGTCCATCTCGCCATGGGCAGGGGCGACCCGGTGGTGATGACGTCCGCGTGGATGGGGGTCACCGACCCCAAGCACCCCGACTACTACAAGCTCAAGGTGCACCACGCCGTCCAGATCTCCGCCAGCGGGGAGTACGTCCATTCCGCGCCGTGGTCGGTGAAGGACCAGGGACGCCGCAACGTCAGCCACGGCTGCGTCAACGCGCCGCCCTCGTTCGCGGCGTGGTTCTACGGCCAGACGCTGCGCGGCGACGTGATCACCGTCGTCGGCACCGACCGGCCGCTGGAGTGGCAGAACGGATGGGGGCACTGGCAGCTTCCCTGGAGCCGGTGGCTGGCGGGCAGCGCGCTGAAGAAGCCGGTCAAGCCCGTCCGGCTCGGGGACGGCGGGCGAGCCGCGCGCGGGCCAGGCCGGTGAAGTAGCCCAGCTCGGCGATCTTCAGCAGCCGGGCCGCGAGCAGGAACAGCACGCCTCCCCCGGCACCGCCGACGACAATGGCCAGCAGCCCGGGGAGCCGGTCGCCCGGCATCCGGTCGAAGGCCCACACCACCGCGGCGGCCAGGGCGAGGCCGGGCAGCGCGGCCGCGTACAGCCGGACGAGCGTCCGCGTGATCCGCCGCCCGTCCATGCCGCCCAGCCTGCGCCGCAGCACCAGCGAGGCGCCGATCGCGCCCACGATGTAGAACAGCCCGTACGACAGCGGGAGCCAGATCACGACCCGGTGCGCCGGGACGAGCGCGAGCAGAGCCAGGGCCGTCCCCGCCTGGGCGATCCCCGCCGGTATGGCGATCAGCCCCGGGGTCCGGGTGTCGCCGAGCGCGTAGAACACCCGCATCAGCAACTGGTGCAGGGTGAACGGGATGAGCATGACCGCGAAGACCATGAGGACGAGCCCGATGCGCCGGGCCGACTCCACGCTCATGCTCCCGTAAGAGAAGAACGCCGTGGCCCCGGGGACGGCGAACACGAGCATCCCCACCGACAAGGGCACCAGCAGCGCGGACGCCAGCCACAGCCCCCGGGAGAAGTCGGCCCGCACCAGGTCGCGGCGGCCGTCGGCGACGTGCTCGCTCATCCGCGGCAGCAGCGCCGTGATCACCGAGACCGCGATGATCGCGTACGGGAGCTGGAAGACCACCAGCGCCATGTTGTAGACGACCAGCCCGCTCCCGTCCGCCTCGCGGGACGCCCGGTTCACCACGTTCAGCGTCACCAGCACGCAGAGCTGGGCGATCACGATGTAGACCAGCATCCAGACCGCCGCCCGCGCGGCCTCGCCGAACCCCGAGCCGCGCAGGTCGAGCCGGGGCCGCCAGCGGAAGCCCGCCGACCACAGCATCCAGGCCAGGATCACGCCCTGGAGCACCGTCCCGGCGGCGGACCCGGCGCCGATCAGCACGAGCTGGCCGTCGGTGACGGTGTCGACCGTCCGGCCCCGTCCGGCGATCCACAGGAACAGCAGTGCGGCCCCGATGGTGACCAGGTTGTTGACGACCGGCGCCCACATCGGCGCGCCGAACCGGTGCCGGACGTTGAGCAGCGAGCTGGCCACGCCGCTGACGCCGATGAAGAAGATCTGTGGGAGCAGCAGCCGGGTCAGCAGCACCGCGACCTCGCGCTGGCGTCCGTCGTACGACCGCGCGTACAGGGTGACCAGCCAGTCGGCCGCCAGCACGGCGGCGACGGTCAGGACGCCGAGCGCGGCGACGACGGCGGTGAACAGCCGCTGCTCGGCCGCGTCTCCCCCGTCGCCGTCCTGCCTGCGGCGCTTGACCAGGAAGGGGACGAAGACGCTGGCGAGCATCCCGCCCAGGAGCAGCTGGTAGACGGTGTAGGGGACGGCCTCGGCGGTCTGCTGCGCGTTGCCGAGCGCGGCGCCGCCCAGGGCGGCGCCGATCGCCACGGTCCGCAGGAAGCCGGTGGCGCGGGAGAAGATCGTCCCGATGGCCATGACCGCGCTGGAGTGCGCCACCCCGGGAGGCGCGGCCCGCGCGGCCTCGCCGATCTCGTCGGCCTCGGACCCGGGACGGTCGGCGGTGCCCGGATCGGAGACGTCGCCGGGATCGCGCACGGGCACCAGGCCGGGCTCGGGCTCGGTCGCCGGCTCCGACCGCTCGGCGGCCTCGATGACCCCCGGCATCAGCGCCCGCCAGGGCCCGCGATCTTCCACGCGCTCAGACTACGCGGCGGCGAACCGGGCGGCCGAGACCGCGATGACGGCCGGCGCGGCGGCCGCGTAGGCCCAGCAGGCCAGGGCGACGACGCGGGTGCGGCGCGCCTCGGGCAGGCCGGTGAACGTCAGCAGCCAGGCCAGCGCCGGCAGGACGAGGATCGCGTGCATCGTCACCGCGTGCGCGGGCTTCAGCGCCCCCGCCACGTGATACGCCGCCTCCTGATGGCCCGTGGCCTCCTCGACCACGCCCCTGGCGATCATCGCGGCCCCCGACAGCAGCGCGCCCATCAGCGCGACGAAGCCGACCCGGACGGCCAGCCGCATGCTCGGCTCCGTCTCGGGCGTGTCGCGGAACGCCGCCACGGTCAGGGCCACGAGCGTGACGATGAGCAGCCCGCCGCCCACGGCCAGCATGCGGGCGATCGCGGTGTCGACCGAGGTCTCCATGTTGAAGTGCGACGGGACGTGCCGCCACGACTGGAGCGTGGCCAGCGCGGTCTCCTCGGCACAGGCGGCCGCGAGCACACCGAGGATCACGTTCCTGGCCCGGTCGCCCAGCCGGACGAACGTGGCGACCCAGGCGATGGTGACCAGCGTCAGCCCGAACGACAGCCCGAAGGTGACGGCCTTGCGCCACGACACCGGCCCCTCCCACGGGCCGCCGTCCACCGCGAAGACCCCGAGATGGAACACCCCGGACACCATGAGCACCACGCCGATCACGTAGCAAACACGCTCGACGGGCCGACCGTCCGTCCAGAACGCCCGCAACCCCCCGAGCACCACCGCCCCAAGCCCCAGACCCGCCGCCACCCGCATCGCTCCCCCTCTGAGTGAGTACTCACCCAGTATGCGCGCCCACCACACCCCGCACAACCGCTCACACCCAGACCTCGCCTCGCTCACCAAGATTGGGGGTGCGGCAGGCTAAGTTGCGGCCCGCCACCTGAGGGTCGGCGAACGCCTCTCCGAGCGCGAGAGGCCGTTGCTTGGAGCGGCGGCCTCTCATTGCCGTTCGGGCGAACCGGCGCCGTCCCCTCCGGCTCCTGGTCATTTCAATGACCGCAAGGGCAAAACCGAGAAACTCTTAAATTTCAGTCATGCTCTGAAAACTAGTTTCTGACAGCTGATCAACGTACTTTTCTCGCATGTGAACGTCCGCTTCGTGTGGACCCTACCCAACGTGTCAGCGCGAGCGGGCGACCCGCCATCACCCCGAGAGGCCGCCGCCACCTACAGGTGACCGGCGGTGAAAGGTGGTCACAATGAACCGTCGCTCCCCCCTGAGGCGTCTGGCCCTGCCCGCACTGGGTGCCGCGGCCGTGATGTCGTTCCCCGCGTTCGCCGCGATCCCGGCGGCGGCGCAGGCGCCGTCCGCTCCCGTCGTCAAGCAGGTCGAGTTCTCCCAGAACACGCTGGCCGCCCAGCTGGCCGACCGGCTCGGCGACCAGAACGCGGGCGCCTATGTCGACGGCGCCGGGACGCTCGTGGTCAACGTGACCAGCCCCGCCGCCGTCCAGCAGGTCGAGGCCGCCGGGGCCAAGGCCCGCGTGGTCGACGACAGCCTGCGCTCCCTGAACGCCTCCAAGTCCTCGCTCGACCGGTTCGCGGGCACCGCGGCCACGGCCGGGCTGTCCTGGGGCGTCGACGTCATCTCCAACTCGACCGTCGTCAGCGTGCCCAAGGGCGACAACGACGCCGCCACCGCCGCGTTCGTGAAGCGCGCCCGTTCCGTCAGCGACAACGTGCGGATCCAGCGCGTGGCCGCGGCGCCGCGCCTGGTGCTCGTCCCCGGTGACGCGATCTACACCGGCGGCTCGCGCTGCTCGACGTCGGCCTTCGGCGTCGCGGGCGGGACGACCTACCTGATGACCGCCGGGCACTGCACCAACATCGGCTCCACCTGGACGGCCGCGGGCGGCCAGACCATCGGCAACCGCGTGCTCAGCAGGTTCCCCGGCGACGACTACGGGACGATCCGGGTGACCGGCTCGGTGACGACCAGCAACGCCCAGCTCACCCAGGTCGGCCGTCCGCCGGTCGGCTCCTCGATCCAGAAGAAGGGCTCCACGACCGGCACGACCTCCGGCACGATCCGCGGCTACGACCGCACGGTGAACTACGCCGAGGGGGCCGTCCGGCAGATGATCGAGACCACCGCCTGCGTCCAGCCCGGTGACAGCGGCGGCTCGCTCCAGAGCGGCAGCACCGCCATCGGGATCACCTCCGGCGGCACCCGCGGCAGCTGCACGTCCGGCTTCCAGTCGTTCTTCCAGCCGCTGGACGAGGCCCTCCAGGCTCAGGGCGCGACCCTGAAGCGGTAACGGCCTCAACCCCCAGAACACGCAGGGCTCCCACCCCACCGGGAGCCCTGCACGTGTTTTAACGTCAAGTCAGATGACCTTAAAAATCTGGTCATGCTTCAAAGCGATAGCCCATCCCCGGCTCGGTGATGAGATGGCGGGGGTGCGCGGGATCGGGTTCGAGCTTGCGCCGCAATTGCGCCAGATAAACGCGCAGGTAGTTGGTCTCCTTCTCGTAGGAGGGCCCCCAGACCTCGCGCAGCAGCTGCTTCTGGCCCACCAGCCGGCCCGACTCGCGGACCAGCACCTCAAGGATGTGCCACTCGGTCGGGGTCAGCCGCACGTCGGCGCCGTCGCGGCTCACCTTCTTGGCCGCCAGGTCGACGGTGAAGGCGTCGGTGCGCACCACCGCCTCCTCCCGGGCGGGCGCCGAGCGCCGGACGGCCGCGCGCAGCCGGGCCAGCAGCTCGTCCATGCCGAACGGCTTGGTCACGTAGTCGTCGGCGCCGACGTCGAGCGCCGCGACCTTCTCGGCCGAGGCGTGCCGCGCCGACAGCACGATGATCGGCACGCTCAGCCAGCCGCGCAGCCCGGTGATGACCTCGGTGCCCTCCAGGTCGGGCAGGCCGAGGTCGAGCAGGATCACGTCCGGGTGGTGCCGGGCCGCCAGGTCGAGCGCCGAGCGCCCGTCCGGGGCGGTGTCGACCTCGTAGCCGCGCGCCCTGAGGTTGATCCGCAGCGCGCGGACGATCTGCGGCTCGTCGTCGACGACGAGGACTCGCGTCACCTGTGCCCCTCCCGGTCGGCCGGTGGCAGGCCGAAGACCATGGTCAGCCCTCCCCCGGGTGTGTCCTCCGGATGCAGCGTCCCGCCCATGGCCTCGGTGAACCCCCGGGCCACCGCCAGCCCGAGCCCGACGCCGTCGCCCCGGGGCGCGTCGCCGAGCCGTTGGAACGGTGCGAACATCCGGTCTTTCACATTGTCGGGCACGCCGGGCCCTCGATCGACGACGCGGACCTCCACGCGACCCGGTTCCTGCCCCGGGGGAAGCTCGCTGGCGGTCACCAGGACCGGTTCCCCGCTGTGACGGACGGCGTTCTCCACCACGTTGGCCAGGGCGCGCTCCAGCAGCCCCACGTCGGCCAGCACCTCCGCCAGGCCCTCGGGAACCTCGACCCGTACGCGGCCGTCCGGGACGCCGGCCAGCGCCGGGGGCAGCACCTCCTCGACCGGCACCGGCCGCAGCAGCGGTGTCACCACCCCCGTTTGCAGGCGGCTCATGTCCAGGAGGTTGCCGATCAGGCCGTCCAGCCGGTCGGCCGATTCCTCGATGGAGGCCAGCAGTTCGGCCTCGTCCTCGGGGTCGAAGTCCACGTCGGTCGCGCGCAGCCCGCTGACCGACGCCTTGATCGAGGCCAGCGGGGTGCGCAGGTCGTGGGAGACGGCCGCCAGCAGCGCGGTGCGGATCTTGTTGCCCTCCTCCAGGCGCCGGGCGCGCGCGGCCTCCTCGGCCATCCGCCGCCACTCCAGCACCGCCTCGGCCTGCGAGGCGAACGCCGAGAGCACCCGGCGGTCGGCGGCGGGCAGCACCCGCCCGCACAGGGCCAGGACGCGGTCCTCCCCCGCCCCGGCCTCGACCTCGGCGCCGTCCGGGCTGCCCGGCGGCTCGGGGCCGGTGGACCCGACGACCGTCCAGCCGTCGCCGGAGCGTTCCAGCAGCGAGACCGACCGCACGCCGAACGTCTCGCGCACCCGCTCCAGCAGCGCGGGAAGCGCCTTCTCCCCCCGCAGCACGCTCGTGGCAAGCAGGCTGAGGGTCTGCGCCTCTGCGGCGCTGCGGGCCGCCTCCCGGGTGCGGCGGGCGGCCAGGTCGACCACCGACGAGACGGCCACCGCGACCGCCACGAAGACCGCCAGGGCCAGCGCGTTCTCCGGCTCGGCGATGGTGAGCGTGTGCACCGGCGGGGTGAAGTACCAGTTGAGCAGCAGGAACCCGGCCACGGCCGCCGCCATCGCGGGCCACCGGCCGCCGACCAGCGCGACCACCACCGTCCAGGCCAGGAAGAGCAGCAGGTCGGTGTTGAGGCCGAGATCGGGAAGGCCGAGCACCGCCGCCAGGACCAGCGGCCCGACCAGCGCCAGCAGCCACCCGTACACCCGGCGCCGTACGCTCAGCGGGCTCCCCGCCTCGCGCACCGGGCCCCGCCCCTTGCCGACGTGCTCGTGCGTCACCAGATGGACGTCGATGTCGCCGGACTCGCGCGCCACCGTGGCGCCCACCCCGGGCCCGAACACGAACTGCCAGCCGCGGCGGCGGCTCGACCCCAGCACGACCTGGGTCGCGTTCACCCCGCGGGCGAACTCCAGCAGCGCCGAGGGGACGTCGTCGCCGACGACCTGGTGGTAGGTGCCGCCCAGATCCTCGACCAGGGCCCGCTGGCGCGCCAGCGCCCGGCCGGACCCGCCGTCGGCCAGGCCGTCGCTCCGGGTCGCGTGGACGGCCAGCAGGTCGGCGTGCCCGGCCCGGGCGGCGATCCGCGCCGCCCGCCTGATCAGCGTCTCGCCCTCGGGCCCGCCGGTCAGCGCCACGACGATCCGCTCCCGCGCCTCCCACGGGCGGGTGATGCCGTGCTGGTCGCGGTAGCGGGCCAGCCCCTCGTCCACCCGGTCGGCCAGCCAGATCAGCGCCAGCTCGCGCAGCGCGGTCAGGTTGCCGACCCGGAAGTAGTTGGCCAGCGCCGCGTCGACCTTCTCGGGGGCGTAGACGTTGCCGTGCGCCATCCGGCGCCGCAGCGCCTCCGGCGTCATGTCGACCAGCTCGATCTGCTCGGCCCGCCGCACCACCGCGTCCGGCACGGTCTCGCGCTGCGCGACGCCGGTGATCCGCTCCACGACGTCGTTGAGCGACTCCAGGTGCTGGACGTTCACGGTCGAGATCACGTCGATGCCCGCGTCGAGGATCTCCTCGATGTCCTGCCAGCGCTTCTCGTGGCGCGACCCGGGGACGTTGGTGTGCGCGAGCTCGTCGACCAGCGCCACCATCGGGCGCCGGGCGATCACCGCGGCCACGTCCAACTCGGTGAAGGCCGCGTCGCGGTACTCCAGCGTCCTGCGCGGCACGACCTCCAGGCCGTCCAGCAGCTCGGCCGTCCTGGCCCGGCCGTGCGTCTCCACGAACCCGGCGACCACGTCGGTGCCGCGCTCGCAGCGGCGGCGGGCCTCGGCCAGCATGGCGTAGGTCTTGCCCACCCCGGGCGCCGCGCCGAGGTAGACGCGCAGCGTGCCCCGTGCCCCCACGGTGATCGCCTCCCCGGATGTGAGATGCCCTCTGCGGACCGCGCGGAATCTCCCGGCCCTCACGGCTCGAACCGGTAGCCCATGCCGGGTTCGGTGATCAGATGGCGCGGGCTGGACGGGTCGTCCTCGAGCTTGCGCCGCAGCGAGGCCAGATAGACCCGAAGGTAGTGGGTCTCCTGGAGATGGGCGGGCCCCCAGACCTCGGCCAGGATCCGGCGCTGCGCGATCAGCCGTCCCGGGTCGCGCACCAGCAGCTCCAGGATCGCCCACTCGGTCGGCGTGAGGTGGACCGCGCGGCCGCCCTCGCCCGTCACGGTCTTGCGGGCCAGGTCGACGGTCCACGGCCCGAGGGCGACCTCCGGGTCGGCGCCGTCCGCCGGGGCCCTGCGGGTGATCGCGCGCATCCGGGCCAGCAGCTCGTCCACGCCGAACGGCTTGGTCAGGTAGTCGTCGGCGCCCGCGTCCAGCGCCTGGACCTTGTCGTCGCTCTCCGCGCGGCCGGACAGCACGATGATCGGGACCGTGCTCCAGGCCCGCAGGCCCCTGATCACCTCGACCCCGTCCAGGTCGGGCAGCCCGAGATCCAGGAGGACCAGGTCGGGATGCCATCCGGCGGCCCGGGCGAGGGCCAGGGCGCCGTCCCGCGCGACCGCGACCTCGTAGTCGCGGGCCCGCAGGTTGAGCCGCAGCGTCGCCAGGATCTGCGGCGAGTCGTCCACGACCAGGACGCGCGTCATCGCTCGTCCAGGGCCGCGTTGAGCCGCAGGACGTTGACCCGC
Source organism: Spirillospora sp. CA-294931 (assembly GCF_050946795.1). Classification (GTDB taxonomy): domain Bacteria; phylum Actinomycetota; class Actinomycetes; order Streptosporangiales; family Streptosporangiaceae; genus Spirillospora. The sequence goes on along the minus strand of NZ_CP192006.1, from coordinate 3,020,475 downwards.
CGCTCGCCCATGAAGCCCAGGCCCCGGCCCATCGTGGCGTCCTTCACCAGCCGCTCCACCACCGCCGGGGCCAGCCCCCGCGCGCGGGCGACCCGCGCGACCTGGAGCCGCGCGTATTCGGGGGAGATGTCCGGGTCAAGGCCGCTGCCGCTCGCGGTGACGGCGTCGGCCGGGACGGCGGGCCTGGCCGGGGCGTCGCCCCTGATCGGGACGACCAGCCCCGCGGCGTAGTCCTCGCCCTTCCGGGCCGGCTCGACCCGTGTGCCCTTGTAGGTGGTGACGAAGGGGGCCTTCACTGTGCCCTGTCGCTCGTTCAGGCTGACCACCCGGGTCGGGTGCGGGACGACGCCGTCCTTGGTCCGGGCGCCGAACACCGCGAGCACCGCGCCGGCCCCGCCCTTGGTGCAGTAGGGGCGCGAGCCGTCCACTCCTTCGAGTTCGCCCACGGCCTTGCTGCGCGCGCAGACCTGGGTGAGCAGGCTCGGTTCGTCCCCGTCGACGATGTTCTCGGGACCGAGGTTGCTCGCCGAGGTCGAGGTGGGGTCGTAGCCGTCGCCCGCGCTGGACGGCCGGCTCTGGAAGTATCGGCGCAGCGGGGCGCCGTCCTTGCCGGTGAAGGACTGGCCGATCAGCTCGCTGCCGACTCGCCTGCCCTTCACCTCGATGAACGAGCCGTCGGCCCGGTCGTCCAGACCGGGGACGCGTCCGGCGGCGAACACCGCCAGCGGATAGATGACGCCGAGCAGCAGGGTGAAGACGAGCAGCGCGCGCAGCGCCGCAAGGTGCTGCCGGATCCAGGTGGGCATACGCATGTCAGGACATCCCCGGGAGGAACTGGACGATCAGGTCGATGAGCTTGATGCCGGCGAACGGGGCGGCGATCCCGCCCAGCCCGTAGACGCAGAGGTTGCGCGTCAGCAGGTCGGACGCGCCGCCGGGCGTGTACTTCACGCCGCGCAGGGCCAGCGGTATCAGCGCGACGATGACCAGCGCGTTGAAGACGACCGCCGACAGGATCGCCGACTGCGGGCTGTGCAGGCGCATGACGTTGAGCGCGTCCAGGCCGGGGAACAGCCCCACGAACAGCGCCGGGATGATCGCGAAGTACTTGGCGATGTCGTTGGCGATCGAGAAGGTCGTCAGCGCGCCGCGCGTGATGAGCAGCTGCTTGCCGATCTCGACGATCTCGATGAGCTTGGTGGGGTCGGAGTCCAGGTCGACCATGTTCCCGGCCTCCTTGGCGGCCGAGGTTCCGGTGTTCATCGCGACCCCGACGTCGGCCTGGGCCAGCGCGGGCGCGTCGTTGGTGCCGTCCCCGGTCATCGCGACCAGGCGGCCGCCGTCCTGCTCCTTCCTGATCAGGGCCAGCTTGTCCTCGGGCCTGGCCTCGGCCAGGAAGTCGTCCACTCCGGCCTCGTCCGCGATCGCCTTGGCCGTCAGCGGGTTGTCCCCGGTGATCATCACGGTCCTGATGCCCATCCGGCGCATCTCGTCGAACCGTTCCCGCATGCCCTCCTTGACGACGTCCTTGAGGTGGATGACGCCCAGCACGCGGGTCGCGCCGGCCACCTCCTCGCCGACCACCAGCGGCGTGCCGCCCGAGGCCGAGACCCCGTCGACCAGCGCGCCGAGCGAGGCCGGGACGGTCCCGCCGCGCTCGCGGACCCAGTCCGCCACGGCCGCCGCCGCTCCCTTGCGCAGGAGCCGCCCGTCCACGTCGACGCCGGACATGCGGGTCTGCGCCGTGAACGGCACCCAGGTGGCGTGCGTGAGCTCCCCGGGGGTGCGTTCGCGCAGGCCATAGCGCTGTTTGGCGAAGACCACGACGGAACGGCCCTCGGGGGTCTCGTCGGCGAGGCTCGACAACTGGGCCGCGTCGGCCAGGTCGTCCTCGCTCACGCCGTCCACCGGCAGGAACTCGGCCGCCTGCCGGTTCCCGAGCGTGATCGTGCCGGTCTTGTCGAGCAGCAGAGTGTCGACGTCGCCCGCGGCCTCGACCGCGCGGCCGCTCATCGCCAGCACGTTGCGCTGGACGAGCCGGTCCATCCCCGCGATGCCGATCGCCGACAGCAGCGCCCCGATGGTGGTCGGGATCAGGCACACCAGCAGCGACACCAGGACGACGCCGGTGACGCCGTTCGCGTCGAGCGCGAGGGAGTCGGCCACGCCCGGGTTGTAGCCCTTGGAGTAGATCGCCATCGGCTGGAGGGTGGCGACCGCCAGCAGGAAGACGACCGTCAGCGCGGCCAGCAGGATGTTCAGCGCGATCTCGTTGGGCGTCTTCTGCCTGCTCGACCCCTCGACCAGCGCGATCATCCGGTCGATGAACGACTCGCCGGGACGCTGGGTGATCTTCACGACGATGCGGTCGGACAGCACCCTGGTCCCGCCGGTGACCGCCGACCGGTCGCCGCCCGACTCGCGGATGACCGGGGCCGACTCCCCCGTGATCGCCGACTCGTCCACGCTGGCGATGCCCTCGACGACGTCGCCGTCCCCGGGGATGATCTGGCCCGCCTCGACCACCACATGGTCGCCCTGGCGCAGGTCGGGGGCGCCGACCTGCGCCTCGGCGGCGTCGGTGCGTCCGGGCGTCCAGCCGGTCAGGCGGCGGGCCGTGGCGTCGGTCCTGGCCCTGCGCAGCGAGTCGGCCTGCGCCTTGCCGCGCCCTTCGGCCACGGCCTCGGCCAGGTTGGCGAAGACGACCGTCAGCCAGAGCCAGACCACGATCAGCCAGGCGAAGACCGACGGGGCGAGCGCGGCCAGGACGGTAGTCCACAGCGCGCCGATCTCGACGATCAGCATCACCGGGTTGCGCCACAGGGTGCGCGGATCGAGCTTGCGGACGGCGTCCGGCAGCGATCTGACCAGCTGCGCGGGGTCGAGCAGGCCGCCGCGGACCTTGCCGCCGCCGGATGAGGGAGGTCGGGGCGCCGAGCTCGGCGCGTCGAGAGTCTGGGTTGCCATCAGTGGATTCCTTCGGCCAACGGTCCGAGCGCGAGCGCCGGGAGGAAGGTGAGCGCGACCAGGACGACGGTCACGCCGACGACCAGGCCGACGAACTGCGGCCGGTGCGTGGGGAGCGTGCCCTCCGACGCCGGGGTCCGCCCCTGACGGGCCAGCGACCCGGCCAGCGCGAGGACGAAGACGATCGGCAGGAAGCGGCCGAACGCCATACACAGGCCGAGCGCGGTGTCGTACCAGACGGTGTTGACCGTCAGGCCCGCGAAGGCCGACCCGTTGTTGTTGGACGCCGAGGTGAACGCGTACATGATCTCGCTGAGACCGTGCGCGCCCCCGTTGAGCATGCCCGCCCTGCCGCTCTCGGTCGCGATCGCGGCGGCGGTCCCGGTGAGCACCAGGATCGGCGTGATCAGGAAGTACATTGCCGCGAACTTGATCTCGCGGGTGCCGATCTTCTTGCCGAGGTACTCGGGGGTGCGGCCGACCATCAGCCCGGCGACGAAGACCGTGATCACGGCGAGCACGAGCATCCCGTACAGCCCGGCGCCGACACCGCCCGGCGCGACCTCGCCGAGCATCATGGTGAACATCGTGACCATGCCGCCGAGGCTGGTGTAGGAGTCGTGGAAGGAGTTCACGGCCCCGGTCGAGGTCAGCGTGGTCGCCCCCGCGAACGTCGCGGAGTTCGCCACCCCGAACCGGGTCTCGACGCCCTCCATCGACGCGCCGACGGCCGTGGGAACGGTCCCGTGGTGCATCAGCTGGAAGGCGTTGACCAGCGCGATGCTCACGATCGCGATGGTCGCCATCACGGCGGCGATCGCGTGGCCCTGCCGGTTCTGCCCGACCATCCGGCCGAACGTCCGGCACAGCGCGAACGGGATCGCCAGGATCAGGAAGATCTCCAGCCAGTTCGTCCAGGTGGAGGCGTTCTCGAACGGGTGGGCGGAGTTGGTGTTGTAGAACCCGCCGCCGTTGGTGCCGAGCTCCTTGATGACCTCCTGGCTCGCCACCGGACCGCCGGTGATCCGCTGCTCGCCGCCGACCAGCGTGGTGACGGTGTGCCCGTCCCCGAAGTTCTGGATCACACCCCCGGCGACCAGCACGATCGCGCCCACGAAGGCGATCGGCAGCAGGACGCGGACCGTCCCCCGGGTCAGGTCGACCCAGAAGTTCCCCAGCCGATCGGTCTTCCCGCGGGCGAACCCGCGCACCAGCGCGATCGCCACGCACATGCCGACCGCGGCCGACACGAAGTTCTGCACCGCCAGCCCGGCCATCTGCACCAGGTGGCCCATGGTCGACTCGCCCGAGTACGACTGCCAGTTGGTGTTGGTGACGAAGCTGACGGCGGTGTTCCACGCCTGGTCCGGCTTCACCGGGTCGCGGCCGAGCGAGAGCAGCAGCCGGTCCTGCACGCGCTGGAACCCGTACAGGAGCAGGACGCCGACCACTGAGAACGCCAGCACGCCGCGCGCGTAGGCGCCCCAGGTCTGCTCGGCCTCCGGCTTCACCCCGATCAGCCGGTAGATCACACGCTCGAGGCGAGCGTGCCTGTCACCGCTGTAGACGCGGTACATGTAATCGCCCAGGGGCCGGTAGACCACGGCCAGGGCGAGCACGAGGGACCCGATGAAGATGATCCCCGCGACGGTCGTACTCATCTAGAAGCGCTCCGGGAACAAGAGGGCGGCGATCAGGAAGCCGATCAGACCCGCGGCCAGGACCAGGCCGACGGCGTTCTGCGCGGTCACAGCTTCTCCACGCCCTTCACCAGCAGGCCGAGCAGGGCGAAGACCGTCACGGTCAGCAACACGAAAGCGATGTCGCTCATGGATGGAACTTCCTCTGTCTGGACAAGCACCCCGTTCAGGGCGCTCATGGAGTAAAACGCCTGATAGCAGCCATCCCGGCCCTCCTTGACGCCTTCTTAGCGCCCCCGCCTCCCGCCTTAACACCGCCCTGACGGCGCTCACCCGAGATCGCGGCGGAGGAGGTCCTCTTCGGTCTCGCGGCGGACCAGCAGGCGGGCGCGGCCGTCGCGGACGGCGACCACGGGAGGGCGGCGGACGAGGTTGTAGTTGGACGCCATCGAGTGGTGGTAGGCGCCCGTGCAGGGCACGGCGAGGAGGTCGCCGGGACGCAGGTCGGCGGGCAGGGACGCCTCGCGCACCAGGACGTCGCCCGCCTCGCAGTGGCGCCCCACGACCGTGGCGCGGCGCTCGCCGCCCGGGGCCCTGCGGCCGATCATCCGCACCGTGTAGCGGGCCCCGTACAGGCTCGGACGGGGGTTGTCGCTCATGCCACCGTTGACGGCGACCGTCAGGCTCCCGGCCAGGCCGTGCTTGACGCTCACCACCCGATAGACGGTGACCCCCGCGCGGGCCACGATCGAGCGTCCGGGCTCGATCGTGATCCTCGGGACGGGCAGCCGGTGCAGCGCGCAGGCGTCCGCGACGGCCCGGTTCAGGCGGGAGGCCAGCTCGGCCGGGTCGAGGGCGCGCTCGCCGCCCTCGTACGGCACGCCGAACCCGCCGCCCAGGTCAAGTTGCGGGAGCGTGACGCCGTGTTCCTCGCGGATCGCGGCCAGCAGGCCGACCATCCGCCGCGCGGCCTCCTCGAACGCGGCCGGGTCGGTGATCTGCGACCCGATGTGGCAGTGCAGGCCGCGCAGGTCGAGGCGGCGCTGCGCCAGCGCCCGGCGGACCGCCTCGGCGGCGGCGCCGGAGGCCAGCGAGAACCCGAACTGCTGGTCGTCGGTGCCGGTGGAGATCGACTTGTGGGTGCCGCCGTCCACGCCGGGCGTGACCCGCACCAGCATCCGGGGACGCAGCGCGCGGTCGGCCAGCGCGCCGAGCCTGGCGATCTCCTGGAACGCGTCCACGACGATCCTGATCCGTCCGCCCCCGTATGACAGGGCGGCCCCGAGATCCTCGGGGGTCTTGGCGTTGCCGTGCATCAGGATCCGCTCGGCCGGGAACCGCGAGGCCCGCGCCACGGCCAGCTCCCCCGCCGAGCACACGTCCAGGGACAGCTTCTCCTCCTCCACCCACGACGCCATCGCCCGGCACAGGAACGCCTTGCCCGCGTAGGCGACCTCGCCGTGCCGGAAGGCGCCGCGGAACGCCCGGCAGCGGAGCCGGACGTCGGCCTCGTCCACCACGTGGACGGGCGTGCCGAACCGTCCGGCCAGGGCCGCGAGGCCCACGCCGCCGACCGCGACGTCGCCGTCCAGGCTTGGACGCGTCCCCGAGGGCCACACCGCGCGCTCCGGCGCGACGGTCCTCATGCGCTCAGGGCGGGCATCAGGGGCCTCGGGGAGACCAGCATCGGGTCGACCCGGATCCGTCCGATCCCCATCTGCCGCAGCGTCGACCGCAGCGCCGGCTCGGCCATCTCGATCCAGGGCTGCTCCGGGCCCAGGACGGCGCGCAGCCGGTCCCGCGCCGTGAAGGCGATCCCGCACCGCTCGCCGCCGGAGTCCAGGCGCCCCGTCCGCAGGACGGCCGCGCCCCCGCACACCCGCACCGGGACGATTAACAACTCGCTCACCAGGCCATTCCTTCCGTGAACCATCGGACGGGCTCACGGTAGGCACGCGGCCGGCCGGACGGCCGTCTTCCCTACGCGTCCCATACGCGCGACGCGGGATCCCTCACGCGCCCCTAACAAGATCGGACACAATGAGGGCATGGAACCGGTACCTGAGGACTGGGAACGGGCGCTGGCGATCGTGGCCCACCCCGACGATCTGGAGTACGGCGCGTCGACGGCCGTCGCCAAGTGGACGTCCCAGGGCAAGACCGTGACGCAGGTCCTGGCCACCCGGGGCGAGGCCGGGATCGACTCGATGGACCCCGACAAGGTGCGCGCCCTGCGCAGCGTCGAGCAGGTGGAGGCCGCGCGCGCCGTCGGGGTGGAGAACGTGGAGTTCCTCGACCTGCCCGACGGGACGCTGGAGTACGGCCTCCCGCTCCGCCGCGAGCTGGCCGCCGTGATCAGGCGGCACCGTCCCGAGGTGGTGATCTCGCTCAACTTCCGCGAGACCTTCGAGGGCGACGCGGGCTTCAACATGGCCGACCACCGCGTCCTCGGCCTGGCCGTGGCCGACGCCGTCCGCGACGCCGCCAACCGCTGGGTGTTCCGCGACCTCGGCACCGAGCCCTGGCAGGGCGTCCGCTTCGCCCTGTTCGCCGGCTCGCCCAGGAACACCCACTACGTGGACGTCACCGGCCACCTGGCGGCCGGGATCGCCTCCCTGAAGGCCCACCGCGTCTACTTCGACAACCTGGGCGCCGACTTCGACCCCGAGGACTTCCTCGGCGGCCTGGCCCGCCGCACCGGCGCGGCCGCGGGCGTCGAGCACGCCATGGCCTTCGAGCTCATCGAACTCTGACACGCGCCGGAATCGCGGCGCGTCTCCGGCGGTTCCCGCGGCTCCTCGGCCGACCGTGAACCCGCGGAAAGCAGAAACCCGCCGCGTCTCGCGTCTTCTCGGTCGGCCGGGCACGGTTCGACCGCGCGGGCGTTGACCCGTGGAAAGCGGAAACCCGCCGCGGTTCGGGCGGCGGGTTTCCGTGCGTCTGGGGTCAGCGGACCTCGGTGATCTCGGGGCCGCGCTCGAACGGGTTGAACGTCTCGACGTTCTCCTCGTCCTCGTCCTCGGCGGCCTCGCTGAACTCCTTGGGCACCTGGAGCTCCAGCAGGTCGCGCGGGGGCATGGGGGCGTCGCCGCGGACGATCACCACGCCGCGCAGGACGTCCTCGAGGACCTGCCACTGCTCCTCGTCCTCGATCGCGGCGCCCTGCACCACGGCCTGGAGGAACCAGCGGGGGCCGTCAACGCCGATGAACCGGATGATCTGCGGGGCCCAGCCCTGCTCGATGAACTCGGCGGGGATCGACTCGCGGACGTCCTGCGGCATCTCCGCGAGGACCTCCTCGGTCAGCGCGGCGGGGATCATCGCCAGCAGCTCGGGGCCGAACGGCCCGTCGCCCTCCTGGGTCTGGCCCCCGGCCTCCTCCGTGATGTCCTTGGCCGTCTCACGCCGCACGTCCTCCCAGATGCCGCTGCGCTTGGGCGCGGCGAACACCTGGAGCTGCATGGCGCTCTCCTCGTACTGCACCAGCACCGCCACGGGGCGCCCGTCGAGGGGGTTGCCCTCGTCGTCGACCTCGGTGGCCTCGAAGTTGACCTGGAAGCCCAGCCCGGGCGCCACCGGCACCTGGAGGGAACCGAAGTCGAGCCGCTGGAGCTCGGGGAAGGAGTCCTCGGAGTCCCAGGGGCCGCCCTCGGCCGGGGCCGCGGCTTCCTCCTCGGCCTCCTCGGGGGCCTCGTCCACCGCCTCGGCCTCGTCGGTCAGCTCGGGCTCGGTGGCGGGCTCATCTGCCTGCCGGCGACGTCCAAAAGCCACGACTCACACTCCTTCTTCACTGTGCTCATTATCCGCGAACCCGCCCGTGGAGCCGAATCCGTCGGTACCCCGGGCCGAGCCGGGAAGCCTGGTGACCTCGTGGAAGACCGCCTGCGCCACCCGCTGGACCACCATCTGCGCGACGCGGTCGCCCCGCCGCAGCCGGACGGTGGTGCGGGGGTCGGTGTTCAGCAGGGTCACCTTGATCTCACCCCGATAGCCGGCATCGACCGTACCGGGTGCGTTGACGATGGTCACCCCCAACTTAGCGCCCAAACCCGAACGGGGGTGAATGAAGGCCGCGTAGCCCTCCGGCAGGGCGATCGCCACCCCCGTAGGCACCACGGCGCGCTCTCCCGGGGGCAGTTCGACGTCCACGGCGGTCACCAGGTCGGCCCCCGCGTCGCCCGCGTGGGCGTAGGACGGCAGGGGCAGCTCGGCGTCGAGCCGCTCGATGAGGACGTCGACCTTCTCACTCACGGGATTCACCTCACGCTAGGGTCACCGGACCGGCCCCGTCACCGTACCGAGGGGCCGTCCGGCAGGGCCGCAGCCCGGCGCACCAGGCGAGTCCGGCCCTCCACGCCGCGACCCTACCCGCCCCCGCGCGATGCCCCTCCCGACCCGAACCCGCTTCCCCGAAGTTCACCCGTCGTTCCGCCGGGAACCTCCCGGGACGCCGGGCCGTCGTAGAGGCGTGACGGTCCTCGCGACGCTGTTCGCCGCCCTGGCGCGGCTGCTCGGCGTCGCCGACCTCACCTCCGGCCAGGGCGCCGTGCTGGCCCTGACCGCGCTCACCGTCGCGGGCCTGCTGTGCCTGGCCGCCGTCCCGGCCCTTCCCGGCTTCGCCACGACGCCCGCCCAGGTGAGGACGACCCTGCGCGAGCGGACCCTGCGCACGGCCTTCCTGCCCCAACGCGACCCCGACGCGGACGGACGCCCCCGTCCGCGGGCCCCGGGAGCGGAGATCCCGGCCGCCTGAGCGGCCCACGCCACCCGATCTCTCCTCTCTCCCGGAAGGGCCCATGTTCCTCATCGATACTCCCGTGTCCGCCGCCCACGATCTGGTCTCGGCGCTGGCCTCCACCCTGGAGCCGGTCGCCGGCGGTCTCGCCACGGCCGGGGCGATCATCGTCTTCACGGTGGCCGTCCGGCTCCTGCTGAGCCCCCTCGCCGTCGCGCAGGCACGCGGCGAGCGGGCCCGCGCCGCCCTCATGCCCAAGATGCGGGCGCTGCACGCCAGGCACGCCAAGAACCCCGAGCGCCTCCGCCGGGAGCTGGCCGACCTCTACGCGTCCGAGGGCGCCTCCCCGATGGCGGGCTGCCTGCCGTCCCTGGCCCAGCTCCCGTTCTTCTTCGTCATGTACCGCCTGTTCGTCTCGGCCTCGGTGGCCGGTCACCCGAACCTCCTGCTGGCCCACACCCTCTTCGGCGCCCCGCTGGGCCAGAACCTGATCGGGGTGCTCGGCGCGGGCCTGTTCTCCGGCCCCGCCCTGGTCTTCCTCGTCCTGCTCGCCCTCCTGGCCACCGTCGCCTGGTGGACGTCACGCCGCCTGACCGTCGAGGGCCCCCTGAAGCCGTTCGTCCGGCTGCTGCCCTTCGCCACGGTCGCCTTCGCCGCCTTCGTCCCGTTGGCCGCCGCGCTCTACCTCCTCACCACGACCACCTGGACGGCCCTCGAACGCACGATCCTCCAGCGTCCCGCGACCGCCTGAGGAAGGAGGCGAAGCATGACCGGAGGCGCGGAGCGTACTCGGCAGGACGAGCGCGACCGGCTCGCCGAGCTGATCGCCGCCATCGAAGCGGAGAACGGCCCGGCCGACCCGGCGGCGGTCGCGGAGAAGCGGGCCGTGTTCCGGGCGGCGCGGGCAAAACAGGCGAGGTGACGCGGTGCCGGGCCGGTGGCCCGGCACCCCGTCACGGTGTCAGGTGAGGCGGAAGGTGGTGAGGACGGCTCGGTGGTCGGAGGTCCACTCGTTGTTCTCGTGGTCGGGGTCGGGGCGCGGGGTGCCGGTCACAAGGGCGGTGGACGAGGTGACGGTGAGGTTTCCGGCGTAGCGGACGACGTCGATGCGGTCCTGCGGCTCGGGCTCGCCCTTGTGGGAGTCGTAGCCGTAGCCCCCGGTGAACGTCGGGAAGATCGGCGACCAGGTGTCACCCGGGTGGCGGGCCGGGTCGGGGTGGGCGACGCGGTAGGAGTCGACCAGTCCGGCCTGCTCGGGGAGCACCGAGGTGGGCCAGGGGAAGCTCGCGTAGCCGCAGTGCCGGGACGCCGTCGCGGCGGTGTAGTCGCGGTGCGAGGGGGCGTTGGTGTCGCCGGTGAGCAGGACGGGCGTGGTCTCGCGGTTCGCGATGTCGCCCGCCATCGCCTTCAGGATGTTCTTGATCTGCGGGGTGCGGCCCGACTGCTCCTCGCGGGCGAGCAGCTGCTGCTCGTTCATCTTGCCGAAGCACATGTCGTACGGCCCGTAGGGGTTGTAGCCGAGGTGCATGTTCCACAGGGAGATCTGGCGGTCGCCGGTGTCGTCCACCCGGATGCGGGCGTTGAGGCCCGCCAGGCCGCTCTGCGAAGGGTGGGCGCCGCGCGCGGCGATCGGGTAGCGGCTGATGATGCCGAGCGAGTAGCCGCCGTCGAAGTAGTCCCAGCCGAGGGCGGTGGCCAGTTCCCTGGCCGAGGTGCTGCTCTGCTCTTGGAGCCCGACGGCGTCCACGTTCTGGTCGAGCAGGAACCGCAACTGCTTCTCGCGTCCGTTGGTCACCCGGGAGCCGCCGTGCCAGAGGTTGAAGCTCAGCACCTTCAGCGTCGGGACGTAGGCCGTCCCGGTGGGACGGACGGGGACGCGCACGCCCGTGGTGGCGCGCTTGCCCGCGGTGTCGGTGACCTCGGCGGTGATCTGGTCGGTCACGGCGCCGGAGTTCGCGGGCGGGGTGCCGCCGACGCGGCCGTCGGCGGCGACCGTGACCCACGCGGCGCCGCTGACCTTGCGGAAGGTGTAGCCGGGACGTCCGCCGCGCGCGAGCCCGCCGATCGTGGCCTGGTAGGCGGCACCGGCGCGGGCGTTGCGGAGCGGGACGCTCCCGGTGACGAACCGCAGCGCGCTGCCGTCGGTGATCGTCAGTTTGACGGGCTGCGCCAGCCACTCGTAGCCGTCCTTGGCCAGGAAGTAGACGATGTGCGGCCCGGCCGAGAGCCCGGTGGTCGGCAGCGTGGCGGTGCCGTCGCCCTTGCCCGCGTAGACCCACTTCAGGGACGGCCCCACGTACTCCTGGTTCACCGGCCCGTTGCCTGGGTCGGTGTAGAGGCCGAGCCAGTTGGCGGCGTCGGGCCGGGGCGTGGAGTAGGTGATCTGGATCGGGTCGCCGGCCTTGACGGTGGTGGACGCGAGCGTGAGCGTGCCGTCGGGCGCGGCGCTCGCGGGCGGGCCGGGGACGGCCACCAGGGCCGCGACGATCGCCACGAGGGCGAGGAGCCGTTTCATGGAGGGGATCTCCTCAGACGGGGGGTGGGGCGCGCCGTGAACGTACCAACGGCCCGCGGACGGCACCATTTCCCCCAGGCGTCCAGCTCATGGACAAATGCGCTCCAGGTATGGGACAAATCGCGGGAGCGGCCTTGACGCCTCCGGTACGGGTGGTTTCGATGGAAACCGAACGGAATTCTGGCAAGGCGCGGAGAGGGGCTCCCCGGTGACCACGGCGCTCGAACCGACCGTCGACCTGTCGGACCTGCTGTTCTGGGCCCGCCCGCCGGGCGAGCGCCTGACGGCGTTCGCCGCGCTGCGGGAGCTCGACCACCCGGCCTTCTTCCACGAGCTCAAGCTGCCGTTCATCAAGGAGGGGCGCGGCTACTACGCGCTGGCCCGGCACGCCGACGTGGTCGAGGCCAGCCGCACCCCCGAGGTCTTCAGCAGCGAGCCGTGCTCCAACAGCATCGCCGACCTGCCCGGCTACATGGCCCGCTACTTCGGCTCGATGATCAACATGGACGATCCCCGGCACGCCAAGATCCGGCGGATCGTCTCGCGCGCGTTCACCCCGAGGGTGCTGGCCAAGCTCCAGACCGACCTCCAGGCGACCGCCGTCCGCATCGTCGAGGACGTCGCGGCCGAGGGGCCGGGCGACTTCGTCACGCAGGTCGCGGCGCGACTGCCCGTCCGGGTCATCTGCGACATGATGGGCATCGCCGCGAGCGACCACCGGATGGTCTACGACCGCACCAACATCATCCTGGGGATCGGCGACTCCGAGTACACCGGCGGCCACGAGTTCGCGCGCGACGGGATCACCCGCACCGGCGTCCTGTACGGCCTGCTGAAGGCCATGACGGCCGGGTACGAGCTCAACCACCTGGCGATGAAGCTGGCCAGGCGCCGCCGCCGCGAGCCCGGCGACGACCTGGTCTCGGCGCTGGTGACCGCGAACGTGGACGGCGAGTCGCTCACCGACCAGGAGATCGGCTCGTTCTTCATCCTGCTGGTGGTCGCGGGCAACGAGACCACCCGCAACGCGATCGCGCACGGCCTCAAGCTGCTCACCGACAACCCGGCCCAGCGCGAGCTGCTGCTGTCGGACTTCGAGGCGCACATCCCCGGGGCGGTCGAGGAGATCGTCCGGATGGCCACCCCGGTGATCCAGTTCCGGCGGACGGTGACCCGGCCCCACGTCATGAACGGCCACCGTTACCAGACCGGCGACAAGGTGCTGCTGTTCTACAACTCGGCCAACCGCGACGCGGCGGTGTTCGAGAACCCCGACACCTTCGACATCACCCGCTCCCCGAACCCGCACGTCGGGTTCGGGGGGCCGGGCCCGCACTTCTGCATGGGCGCCAACCTGGCCCGAAGCGAGATCACCGTGATGTTCCGCGAGCTGCTCACCCGCTTCCCCGGCATCCGCGCGACGGCCGAGCCCGACTACCTCTACTCGAACTTCATCAACGGGATCAAGCACCTCCCGTACACCTACTAGGGCGTGTCCGGTGGATCTTGTTCGCCGCGAGCGGCGTCCAGGTGCGTGCCTGGGCGTCGCGCAGCCGATCGAAGATCCACCGGACACGCCCTAGGGCATCAGTCCGAGACGGTCGGCCAGGCGGGCGCGATGGTGGCGTGGGGGTCCGAGGAGGAGCTCGGCGCTCTTGGCGCGCTTGTAGTACAGGTGCGCGTCGTGCTCCCAGGTGAACCCGATGCCGCCGTGCAGGAGCAGGTGGTCCCTGGCGACCTGGAAGTAGGCGCGGCCCAGGTACGACTGGGCGAGGGCGGCGGCGACGGGGAGCTCGTCCGGGCTCTCGTCGGCGGTCCAGGCGGCGTACCGGACGACCGACTCGGCCTGTTCCAGCACGCAGTGCATGTCGGCCAGCCGGTGCTTGACGCCCTGGAACGAGCCGACATAGCGGCCGAACTGCACGCGGAGCTTGGCGTAGCCGACGATGGCGTCCAGGCAGCGCCGCAGGCCGCCGAGCTGCTCGGCGGCCAGCGCCACCGCGGCCAGGTCGAGCGCCCGCCCGGCCGCCGTCGCGGGGCCGATCCAGCGGGCGGGCGTGGCGTCGAAGGTCAGCGTGGCCTGGGGACGGGTGAGGTCGAGGGTCGTCAGCGGGGTGCGGGTGAGGCCGGGCGCGGCGCCGTCCACCGCGAACAGGCCCGCGCCCTCGTCCGTGGCGGCCGTGACGAGGATCAGCCCGGCGTCCGCTCCGGCGAGGACGCGCGGCGCCGTCCCGGTGAGCGCGCCGCCCCGCGCCTCGGGCCGGGGGTCGCCCGCGATCGGGACGGCGAACGTCGCGACCGTGGTGCCGTCGGCGACGCCCGGCAGCAGGTCCTCGGCGGTCTCCTCGGCGTCCAGCAGCACGTTCGCCGCCAGGACGGCCGAGGCCAGGTACGGGACGGGCGTCAGCGCGGCCCCCAGCTCCTCCATGACGACGGCGACCTCGGCGTGCCCGGCGCCCGAGCCGCCGCGGTCTTCGGGGACGGCGAGCCCCGCCAGCCCCATCCCGCCGGTCAGGCGCGTCCAGACCGCCGCGTCGTGGGACTCGTCCGACTCGGCGATCTCGCGCACGCGCGCCATCGGCGCGGTGCCGGCCAGCAGGGCCCGGACGGACGCCGCGAGGTCCTTCTGCTCGTCGGTGCGGATCAGCTTCACCGGCCGGCCTCCTCGGCCTGGGTGCCGACCTTCAGGTCGCGAAAGGGGATCGCGCGGTCGACCTGCGGCTCGCGGGGCAGCCCGAGGACGCGGTCACCGATGATGTTGCGCATGATCTCGCTGGTGCCGCCGCCGAGCGCCATCCCGGGTGCCCAGGAGAGGGCGGCGGCGATCGTGCCGTCGTCGTCGTAGGCGACGGTCTCGGGGCCGAGGATCTCGGTGGCCGCGTCCGCGCCCGCCAGCGTCAGGTCCGAGAGCAGGAGCTTGGCGACCGAGCCCCGGGCGCCGGGCTGGATCCCGGCCTTGATCTCCTGGGAGAGCCGGGCGTTGAACAGGTCGAACGCCCGTTCCCTGAGGTAGAGGTCCACTAGGAGGTCGCGCACGGCCGGGTCGGCGAGCAGCCCGCGCCCGCGGGCGGCGGCCGCCAGGGCCGCGAACGAGGCCGGACGCTCGGTGCGCGCGGCGCCCGTCCCGATGGAGACGCGCTCGTGCAGCAGCGTGGTGACGGCGGCGGACCAGCCCTCGTTCACCTCGCCGACGATCCGGTCGGCGGGCACCCGGACGTCGTCGAAGAAGACCTCGTTGAAGTGCGACTCGCCCGTCATGTCGCGCAGCGGCCGGACGGTCACGCCCGGGTCGTGCATGTCGATGATGAACATCGTGATGCCGCGGTGCTTGGGCAGGTCGACGTCCGTCCGGGCGATGAGCAGCCCGAGGTCGGCCTGGCGGGCGACCGACGTCCAGACCTTCTGGCCGTTGACCACCCAGGCGTCGCCGTCGCGGACCGCCCGGGTCTGGAGCGAGGCCACGTCCGATCCCGCGCCGGGCTCGGAGAACATCTGGCACCAGATCTCCTCGCCGCGCAGCAACGGCTCGATGTAGCGGCGCTTGTGCTCCTCGGTGCCGATGGACAGCAGCGTGGGCCCGCACATGCCGAGGCCGATGCCGAAGACCCCGATCGGGAGGGCGAAGCCCCGGGCGGCCTGCTGGAAGGCCCGTTCCTCGGCGGCGGTGAGGCCCTGGCCCCCGTATTCGGCGGGCCAGGTGATGCCGGAGTAGCCGGCGTCGTGGAGGCGGGCCATGAAGGCCCGGGACGCCGCGAGGCCCGCATCGCGCGGCAGGTCGCGGGCGTTCGCCTCCAGCCAGGCCGAGGCCCGGCGCGAGTACTCCTGCGGGTCCGTCACGGGGCGGCTCCTCGGGGACGCGGGAGATCAGTGACCACTTACGCTAGCAGGCGGCCGCCCGAAACAGAATCCCGTTCTAGCGAGGCTCGTACCCCGCCGCCAGCGCCGCCGGGGACGTCGCCAGGTAGTCCAGCGCCTTCTGTGTGGAGCACTCCCCCGACGGGTGGTAGTCGCGCCGCAGATACGACCGCGCGGCCGCGACCATGAACCGGTTGCTCGGGAACAGGCCCCGCCGCACCGCGCGCCGGTAGTCGCGGATCCTCGGCCGCACCCCCGAGAGCGTCGGGTCGGCCCGGCACAGGAAGACCGCGCCGAGATAGACCGCCAGCGGCATCGCCAGCACGCCGAGGAAGAAGGAGATGAAGCGCGTCCAGTACCGGCCCGTGATGCGCTGGTACACGTCGAAGGCCACCGAGCGGTGCTCGACCTCCTCGGCGCCGTGCCAGCGCAGCAGGTCCATCATCGTGGGGTCGGCGCCGGCCTCGTCCAGCTCGCGGGCGTCCAGCACCCACTGCCCCAGCACGGCCGTGTAGTGCTCGATCCCGGCGATGATCCCGACCCTGACCTTCATCCACTCCCGCCGCGACAGCGGGATCGGCGGACGGTCGCCGAGCAGGTGGGTGAACAGCCACTCGATCCGCAGGGTCAGCGGCCGGGGATCGAGCCCGTTGGCGCGCATCTGCCGGTCGAGGACGCCCTGGTGCGAGTAGGCGTGCACGGCCTCCTGCCCCATGAAGCCCTTGACCTCCTTGAGGAGGCGCTCGTCGTCGCGGATCAGGGGCAGCGCCTGCTTGTACACGTGGACGAACCATCGCTCGCCCGCGGGCAGCAGCAGATGCAGGACGTTGATGAAATGCGTGGCCACCGGCTCGCCGGGGATCCAGTGCAGCGGGGTGTCGTCCCAGTCGAACTTGACCCGCCTCGGCGTGATGACCGGGTGCCTCTCGTCGAGCTCGCCCATCCCCGCTCCCCGCGACTCGCCATATTGGACTTGTTATCCAATATGGTCGGACGGGCCGCCCGCCGTCAAGCGCGGTCGCGCACCTCGGCCAGCGCGTCGGCGGCGAACGCGGAGATCTCGCGGTCCATCTCCACCGCACGGCGCAACCACGCCTCGGCCTCGGCCAGGTCGCCCGCGTCCTTGGCCGCCATCCCGACCAGGTTGCAGGCGAACGCCGTCGCCTCCGGCCACGGCCCCTCGGCGACCATCCGCATCGCCAGGTCGACCGCCGCCGCGACCTCGTCGTCGGACAGGTCGCCGAGCAGCGTCCGCATCAGCTCGATCGCCGAGTCGCCGTCGTCGTCCACCTCGTACGCCCGCGCGTAGGCCCGGTCGGCGCCCTCGGTGTCGCCGCGCTCCTCCAGCAACCGGCCCAGCCGCATCCCGGCGCCCGCGATGGGCAGGCCGCTTCCCGCCTCCAGGACCCGGCGGTAGGCGGCGATCGCGCCCTCGGTGTCGCGCCGGTCGCCCTCCCACTCGTCCCCGCGGTTCTCCCGCCACGCGCCCAGGTTGTACCCGGCCACGGCGATCGCCTTGGCGTCGCCGATCTCCATCGCCCGCAGCCACAGCGCCTCGGCGCGGTCGTCGGCCCCCGACCGGGCGAAGTGCGCCGCCCGCGAGACCATCGCCGCCGCCGCGATCGGCGGCGGCGAGTGGTCCATGACCAGCTCCAGCGTCACCTGGGCGGCGATCGGGTCGTCGGCGTCGGAATGCGCGTGGTAGATCCGCAGCCCGAGACTGCCCGCCGCCCGGTGCTCGTCCGCGCCGAAGCGCCCCATCAGCTCCATCGCGCGGCCGAACTCCGAGCCCAGCGCCGCGACCGCGAACTCGGCCACCAGCTCGGATCCGCCGTGGGCGGCGCGCAGCTCGCGCAGCGCGCCCTCCCTGTCGCCCGCGTTCACCAGGTCACGAGCGACCCGCACGACCTCCGCCACTGACGCACCCCCAACGTGATCATTCCGAGCAGGATAAAGGGGACCGGCCCCGGGATTCAGCCGGTCGGCGCGAGCGTCACCTCGACCGTGAGACCGTCGGCGGCGTCCTCCAGCACCAGGTCGGCGATCCGGCCCGCGGCGATCAGGTCGGGCCCGGCGATGCGGGCCGTCCCGCCCCGGACCGTGGCGCGCTCGACATCGGCGCGCATCGACGCCCTGGCCTCGGACTTGGCCTTGCGGATCTGCCGGAGCGCCTCGGCCGTGGACGCCAGGACGGCGGGGTCGCCCTCCCCCGCGATCGGCCCCGGCCAGGGCGCCCGGTGCACCGAGCCCTCCCGCCACCAGGACCAGACCTCCTCGGTGACGAACGGCAGGATCGGCGCGAACAGCCGGAGCAGGGCCGACAGCGCCGTGCGCAGCGCGGCACGCGCCGAGGCCGCCTCGGCTCCCTCCCCGTATGCACGCGCCTTGACCAGCTCCAGGTAGTCGTCGCAGAACTCCCAGAAGAAGCGCTCGGTCCGTTCGAGAGCGCGTGTGTAGTCGTAGCCCTCGAACGCCTCGGTGGCGTCGGCGACGACGGCCGACAGGGCCGCCAGCATCGAGCGGTCGAGCGGCTCGGTGACCGGCGCGTCCGACGCCACGTCCCCCAGCCCCAGGACGAACTTCGAGGCGTTGAGGATCTTGATGGCCAGCCGCCGCCCGACCTTGATCTGCCCGGTGTCGAAGGCGGTGTCGGTGCCCGGACGCCCGTTGGCCGCCCAGTACCGGACGGCGTCGGACCCGTACTCGGTCAGCAGCCCGATCGGCGTGACGACGTTGCCCTTGGACTTGGACATCTTCTTGCGGTCGGGGTCGAGGATCCACCCGGACAGCGCGGTGTCGGTCCACGGCAGCGACCCGTGCTCCAGGTGGGAGCGGACGACCGTCGAGAACAGCCAGGTGCGGATGATGTCGTGACCCTGCGGGCGCAGGTCGAACGGGAAGACCCGCGCGAACAGGTCGGCGTCGCGCTCCCAGCCGCCGGCGATCTGCGGGGTCAGCGACGAGGTCGCCCAGGTGTCCATCACGTCGGGGTCGCCGGTGAACCCCTCGGGCTTGCCCCGCTGGTCCTCGCTGTAACCGGGCGGGACGTCGGACGACGGGTCGACCGGCAGCGCCGGCTCCGGCGGGACGATCGGCTCGTCGTAGACCGGCTCGCCCGAGGCGTCCAGCCGGTACCAGACCGGGATCGGCACCCCGAAGAACCGCTGCCGCGAGATCAGCCAGTCGCCGTTGAGGCCCTCGACCCAGTTCTCGTACCTGGCCCGCATGTACGGCGGGTGCCACGCCAGCTCACGCCCGCGCTCCAGCAGCCTCTCGCGCAGCGCCGCGTCGCGGCCGCCGTTGCGCAGGTACCACTGCCGGGTCGTGACGATCTCCAGGGGCTTGGACCCCTTCTCGTAGAACTTGACCGCCCGGGTGACCTTGCGGGGCTCGCCGTCCAGGTCGCCCGACTCGCGCAGCAGCTCGACCACGCGCTCCTTGGCCGAGAAGACGGTCTTGCCCGCCAGCTCCCCGTAAACGTCGGCCGGAACCCCCTGCGGCGCCTCGGCGGCCAGCCGCCCGTCCCAACCGACGACCGCCCGGGTGGGCAGATCAAGCTCGCGCCACCACGTGACGTCGGTGACGTCGCCGAACGTGCAGATCATCGCGATGCCGGTGCCCTTGTCCGGCTCGGCCAGCCGATGCGCGAGCACCGGGACCTCGACCCCGAACAGCGGCGTGCGGACCGTCGTCCCGAACAGCCCCCGATACCGCTCGTCCTCAGGATGCGCCACCAGCGCGACACACGCGGGCAGCAGCTCAGGCCGGGTCGTCTCGATGTGGACCGGCCCGTCGCTCCCGTGAAAGCGAATCTTGTAGAAGGCCCCGGGATGCTCCCGATCCTCCAGCTCCGCCTGTGCCACGGCCGTCCGGAACGTGACGTCCCACAAGGTCGGCGCCTCGGAAAGATACGTCTCCCCCCGCGCCAGATTCCGCAGGAACGCCCGCTGCGACGCGGCCCGGGAGACCTCACCAATCGTGGTGTAGAGGTGGTTCCAGTCGACCGACAGGCCGACCCGCCGCCACATCTCCTCGAACGCCTTCTCGTCCACGGCCGTGAGCCGCTCGCAGAGCTCGATGAAGTTCCGCCGGCTGACCGGCAGCTGCCGCGGGCCACCCCCACTTGCGTGGGGAGCAGGCTCTGCGAGCGGCTCGAACTCAGGATCGTACGGCAGGGACGGATCGCACCGGACGCCGAAGTAGTTCTGCACCCGCCGCTCGGTCGGCAGCCCGTTGTCGTCCCACCCCATCGGGTAGAAGACCTCCTGCCCCCGCATCCTCCGGTACCGCGCGACGGCATCGGTGTGGGTATACGAGAACACATGCCCGACATGCAGCGACCCGCTGACCGTAGGCGGCGGCGTATCGATCGAGAAAACCTCACCACGCTCCCGGCCGCGGTCGAACCGGTAGGTCCCCTCGTCCTCCCAGCGGCGTACCCACTTGTCCTCCAAGCCGTCCAGTGAGGGCTTGGGAGGAACGTCGGGAGTACGTGGCTGCGAAGTCATGAAGCAATGCTATTAACAACCGGCCGCACCACACGCGCATTAAACGGGGTCCAGGGGCAGAGCCCCTGGCGCGGGGCGCGGGGGCGCGGAGCCCCCGCCAAGGTCCGTGGCACCCGGAACGGAGCGCCAGCGGAGTGGAGGGCGACACGGACCGCCGGGGGGCGTGGGGGGTCGTCCCCCCACAAGCAGCACGGTAGCGTCGTGGTCAGCCGGACGACTGGAGGAAACGATGGCGGACAAGGGCGATCTCGGCTGGCGCGTCACGGCCGGCGCCGCGGCCTTCGCCGGCGGGTTCATCGCCAAGAAGGCGATCACGCTGGCGTGGAAGAAGAGCACCGGCAAGGAGCCGCCGACCAACCCCGAGTCACCGGAGGTCGCGCTGAGCGAGGCGATCGGGTGGGCCGTGATCATGGGCGTCGGCATGGAGGTGGCCCGGTTGCTGGCCACCCGCGCCGCCGCGCGCCAGTGGGCCAAGGGGACCGGCGAGCTGCCCTCGCACTTCAAGGCCGAGGTTTAGGCGAGCGCACCATTGGACGGGGGGTCCAGCAATGGACCTCCGGTGTGGCTGAGTATCGTGGCCGGTTCCTGAACTCTGCGAAGGGACCGGCCACGATGGGCTTCACGGGCGAGCTGATCGCCGAGCGTCATCGTCTGCTCGACACGGTCGAGGGGCTGACGGACGAGGAGTTCGACGCCGGTGCCACGCTGTGCTCCGGGTGGGCGCCGCGCGACGTCCTGGGCCATGTGGTGGGGCTGGATTACCTGGTCGGCTCGTACCTGCCCTACGGGCACCGCATCAACGCCGCCAACCAGGCGCAGGCCGACCGGGCGCGCCGCGTCTCGCGCGCGCGGCTGATGGAGTGGGCCCGGCACTGGGCCGCGAACCCGAGCCTCACCAGCCGGATGGGCGCCGGAATCCTGCTGGGCGACCTCGGCGTGCACCACCAGGACATCGTGCGCGGGCTCGGGCGCACGCGGCTGGTCCCCGACGCGGTCGCGACGGCGATCTTCTTCGAGGGGTTCCAGCTCAGCACGTGGCTGAACCGGCGGAACGTGCGGCACCGGCTGGTGCCCACCGACGGGCTCCGCCCCGTCGGACGTGGGCCTGAGGTACATGGGACGCGTGAGGCGCTGGGGATGTGGCTCAGTGGCCGCGACGGTGTCGCGGGTGAGCTCAAGTTCGGCTGAGTCCGGCGGGGCTTCAGGGTTTGTCGGCCGGGCCTACTGAGGGGTATCCGCCTGGGAGCGGCTTGATCGGGTCGGCGCCGCCGCGCAGGTCTTTGCGGACGTGTTCGGCCAGCTTCTTGGTGGCGGCCCGGTTGAGCGCGGCCCCGGCGGCCGCGCCGGTGAGGAACGGTCCCATCGTGGACATGCTGCGGCCGAGGGTCTTGAGCAGGCGCTTGCGCAGGGCCGACTTGGCGGCGGATCCGAGCGCGCTGGTCAGCGATCCGCTCTCCAGCGGGTTGACGCCTCGCTGCCTGGCCCAGGACGTCAGGAACGCGGCGCCGCGCGCGGTGCCGGTGCCGTCGACCCGCACCTGGTAGACCGCGTGCAGCTCGGCGATCATCTTGACCTCGATCGCGGCGATCACGAGCGTCTCGGCGGCGAGCTGGGCCGGGGCGGTGAGCAGCAGCGGGGGCGCGACGAACTCGACCGCCGCCAGGGCGCCACCGGCGGCGCCCACGGCGGTCGTGCCGTTGCTGGCCACGCGGACGACGCTGTCGGCGAGTTCCTCGCCGATCAGGCCGTGATGATGGGCCCGGAGGGTCTCGAGGTCACGGATCGGGATGTGCGGGGCCGCCGCGACCAGAAGGTCGGTCAGCCATTTTCCGCGCGCGACACCCGCGGCGCCCGCCTTGCGCGCGCTCTGGCCGAGCAGACGGGCCAGGCGCCCCAGCAGGCGGCCGCGGGTCTCGCGGTCGAGGTCGTCATCGCCCGACAGACGACCGATCAGCTCGCCGATCTCGGCGGAGCCGTCGGCGTCGACGGGCCCGGCTACCGCGGTGTTCTCCTCGTCGCGTCCGAGTTCTTCTCCTGTCACCGATCGCTCCCGGTCAGGCCGTCAGGCCGCGCACTCGCGGCAGATCAGCCTGCCGTTCTTCTCCGATGCCAGCTGGCTGCGGTGGTGCACCAGGAAGCACCGGCTGCAGGTGAACTCGTCGGCCTGACGGGGGACCACCCGGAAGGTGAGCTCCTCGTTGGACAGGTCGGCGCCCGGCAGCTCGGCGACCTCGCCGGCGTCAAGGTCCTCGTCGATGATGCTCGCGGCCTTGTCGGCCCGGCGGGCCTGAAGTTCCTGGAGGCTGTCCTCGCTCAGGTCGTCATCTGTCTTGCGTGGGCTGTCGTAGTCCGTCGCCATCTTCTATCTCCATCCCCCTCAGTGCTTTATGCGCCCCGTCGCGCGGATCTAACGCACGGGGGGCCGTTCTTGTGCCCGATCCGGGCGGGAAATTCTGTCACGGGCGGTGGCGTACGCCACACAAGGCGCGACAGACCCCACCAGTGACACCGATCACCCGCACCTACCCGCGGCCGTGTGCTGTATGTCACATACCTGGTTGAATGTCACGACCTCGATCACGTGCGGGAGGCCCATGCCGGGCACCCCGCGGCGGCGGGATCATATCGGGCCCAGAGGGGTTGTGTGCGCCGACCCGCCCGCAACCGGTCCGCAACCCCGCCGCGGGGTGGCCGCAACCGGGTCTTCCCTCGTTCGCTCGCTGGAGGAGATGAACCATAACCTTCGGTGAAACGTCAGAACTAACGCGATATCGTGCCCGCCTGAGGAATGGGGGCGGGCCCCTTCGGAGGGGCTGACCGGCTGTGGCCGGGTGCGCACCCTTCGTGAGGCTGCCGAACAACACGCGGTCTTTCACCGCGGTCACTGGAGGATCAGATGCCGGATGCCGCTCCGCTGGAGCCAGGCGATCCGCGGGCGCTGGGTCAGTACGAGATCGTCGGACGGCTGGGCGCGGGCGGTCAGGGCGCGGTGTTCCTGGGCAGGGGACCGGACGGCGGGTACGCCGCCGTCAAGCTGCTGCACGCCCAGATGGCCAGCGACCCCGCGGCCAGGGCCCGGTTCACCCGTGAGGTGAACGCGGCCCAGAAGGTCGAGCCCTTCTGTACCGCGCGCGTGCTGGAGGCCGACCTGCACGGCGACCAGCCGTACGTGGTCAGCGAGTTCATCGATGGCCCGTCGCTGCACGACGTGGTCGCGCACAACGGCCCGCTCGGCCACGCCGAGCTCGAACGGCTGGCGATCGGCACCGTGACCGCGCTCGCGGCCATCCACGAGGCCGGCATCGTCCACCGCGACTTCAAGCCCAACAACGTCATGCTGGCCTCCGACGGCCCCCGCGTGGTCGACTTCGGCATCGCCCGGACGGTCAACTCGCAGGAGAGCGCGGTCACCGCGACCGGCATGGTCGTCGGAACCCCCGGCTACCTGGCCCCCGAGCAGCTGACCGGCGCGCCGCTGACCCCGGCGGTCGACATCTTCGCCTGGGGCGCGGCCATGGTCTTCGCCGCCACCGGGCGGTCGCCGTTCGAGGCCGAGACCCTCCCGGTGATCATCAACCGGATCCTCAACGAGGAGCCGGACCTGTCGGCGCTGCCCGCCGGGCCGCTGCGCGACCTGATCGGGCGCTGCCTGTCCAAGGACGCGGGCCTGCGCCCGCCGGCCGCCCAGCTGCTGCTGAACCTGCTCGGCCATGTCGGCGCCGCGCCGTCCAACCCGATGGCGGGCCAGGAAGACCTGCTGAACCAGGGCACGCGGATCGCCGCCCAGATGCCGGCGCCGCCGCGCGTCCCGCCGGCGCCGCACAACACGCCGCCGCCGCAGCCGATCACGCCGCCGCCGATGGCGATGAACCAGGGGCCGCCCCCGATGGGCGGGCCCAACACGCCCCCGCCGCAGCCGATCACCCCGCCCCCGATGCCGATGTACCAGGGCGGCATGCCTCCGCCCCCGGGGCCTCAGGGTCCGCAGGGCCCCGGCATGCAGGGGCCGGGCATGGGGCCGCCGATGATGCCGCCTCCGCCGCACGGGCGGCAGAGCGGTGGCGGCGCCAACGGCGCGATCATCGCGGGCGTCGGCTGCTTCGTGGTGGCGATCATCGTGATCATCGTCTTCGTGGTCATCGTGGCCGTGGCCGATGACGACGATCCCAGCTACGTCCGGCCCACGTACACGCCCTCGTACACCTACACGCCGAGCACGCCGATCCCCGGCTCCACGTCCAACGCGCTCATCGGGTCCTACCGCGGCACCGGCACCCAGCCGAACGTCAAGGACCCCGCCGACCGCAGCTTCAGGGCCAACTTCTACTTCTACAGCGGCGGCGGCAGCGCGTTCTACTACTACACGAGCTCGCCCACCTGCATGACGAAGCTGACCTACCTGTCCGGTACCCAGAGCACCAAGCTGGAGTACTCCGAGGTGCCGTCGTCGTCGAGCCAGCGTGACTGCGCCGCCGGTTACCTCACCTTCACCCCGGTGGGCTCAACCATGCTGCGCTGGGAGTGGCGCCAGACCCGGACGGCCGCCTCGGCGGACGCGTCCGGCACGGTGTTCAAGTCGTGACCCGGCCGGAGATCACTCCGCTCCGCGCGGGTGATCCCGGCCACCTGGGCCCCTACCGGCTGACCGGGCTCCTGGGCGAGGGCGGCCAGGGCTCGGTCTTCCTCGGCGAGGACGAGGCCGAACGGCGCGTCGCGGTGAAGCTGCTGCACGCGCGCTTCAGCGGCGACGCCAAGGCGCGGGCGCGGTTCGCGGCCGAGGTGGCGGTGGCGCAGCGGGTCTCGCCGTTCTGCACGGCGCGCATCCTCGACTCCGACGTGCAGGGCGACCGGCCCTACATCGTCAGCGAGTACATCGAGGGGCCCTCCCTCGCCGAGGTCCTGGCGGGCGAGGGCCCGCGCGAGGGGCCCGAGCTCGACCGGCTCGCCATCGGGACGATGACCGCGCTGGCGGCCATCCACCAGGCCGGGGTCGTGCACCGCGACTTCAAACCCGGCAACGTGCTGCTGGCCGACGACGGCCCCCGCGTGATCGACTTCGGCATCGCGCGGGCCCTGGACGCCACCGGCACGCTGTCCAGCACGGCCGTCGGCACGCCCGCGTACATGGCGCCCGAGCAGATCTCGGGCGCCGCCGTAGGCCCGGCCGCCGACGTCTGGGCCTGGGCCGCGACGATGGCGTACGCCGCCACGGGCAAGCCCGCCTTCGGCAGCGACACCATCCCCGCGGTCATGCACCGCATCCTCAACCTGCCGCCCGAGCTGGGCACGATGGCCGAGCCGCTGCGCGGGCTGGTCGCCTACTGCCTGAACAAGGACGCGGCCCACCGCCCGTCGTCCCATCAGGTCCTGGTTCACCTGCTGAGCCTGGCGGGCAGCCTTCCCGGCTCGGCGGGCGGCGCGGCCGCCGCGGGCGCCGAGGTGCTCAACCAGGGCGCGGCGGCGGCGTCCACGACCGAGCTGCGCCTGGCCGCGCCGCCTCCGGCGCCGCGGCGGGACCCCGCCCCCGTCCCGCAGCCGGACCCGCGGCTCGCCGCCACGAACCCGCCGCCGACCCCGTGGGCGCCCGCCGCGCATCACGCGGGCCCGGCGAACCAGGGCTGGCAGAACGCCCCGACGGGCCCGGTCGGCGGCCCGCGCAAGCCCGGCAAACGCGGGATCGGCCTGCTGGTGGGCGGGGGCAGCGCCGCGCTGGTGGTGCTGATCATGATCGGCACCGCGATCGCGTTCAACGCCACCGGGGACGGCAAGCCCACCACCCGCTCCTCCCCCACGGGACGCACGGGCGGCCAGATGAGCCTGGCGCTGAACACCTTCGACGACACCACGGGCATCTCCTCCTCCGACGCGGGATACGGCACCAAGCGCCTGCTGGCCAAGCACCTGTTCACCGGGCTGACCGAGATCGACAAGTCGGGAACGGTCCGCAACCGCCTGGCGACCTCCCTGACCGCCGACCTCGGGTGCACCCGTTGGACGGTCAAGCTCAAGACCGGCACGGAGTTCAGCAACGGGCAGCCGGTGCGCGCGGCCTCGTTCGTCGACGGCTGGAACCGCGCGGCCCAGGTGCCCGCCGGGTCCGCCCAGCTCCTGCTCAACACCGTGAAGGGCTACCCGGACGTCGAGAGCGGCCGGGCCCCCGCGCTGGCGGGCCTGAAGGTCGTCGACGACTCCACGTTCTCCGTCGATCTCACCAAGCCCAACTGCGAGTTCGACAAGATCGCCGCCGATCCCGTGCTGGCTCCCGTCCCGCCCGACGCGGGCAAGCACAACAACCTCGCCTACAACAACCACCCGATCGGGAACGGCCCGTTCAAGGTCACCAAGTACGCCAAGGGCAACGCCGTCCTGCTCGAACGCAACGACGCCTGGGCGCTGGGCAAGGCCAAGCTCGACAAGGTGAACGTCCATCTGGTCGACGACCCGGCGCGGGCCCGTGCGGGCTTCGACGGCAAGGAGTTCGACTGGACGGTGCTCACCAGCGCGTCCGCCGCCTCGGCGCAGGGCTCGCGCGGGCTGACCTCCAAGCCGTCCCACACGATGACCTACCTGCTCCCGCTGGTGGCGCGCGGGCCGATGAAGTCGAAGGAGGGCCGGCTCGCGGTCTCCTACGCCCTCGACCGCAGGGCGATCAGCAGCCGGGTCAACGGCGGGCTGTCGCCGGTCGCCTCGGGCATCGTCCCCTCCACGATCGCGGGTTTCGCCCCCGATTCGCGGTGCGCGCCCTGCCAGGGCCCCGATCCGGCCAAGGCCAAGCAGCTGGCGGCCCAGGCCGGGCTGAAGGCGGGCACGGTCGTCCGCCTCTACCTGCGCAACTCACCGTCCACCCTCCCCCTGGGCGAGCTGGTGAAGCAGCAACTGGCCGACAACCTGGGGTGGAAGGTCGAGGTGAAGCTGGTCGAGGTCAAGGACTTCACCCAGACCATCACGGCCAAGGACGCCGAGGGCCTGGTCACCCTGGGCTGGCTCCCCGACTATCCGTCCGCCCACAACCTGCTGTACTCGCTGCTGGGCGGCGAGCAGGCCGCGACCCGGGAGAACAACCTCACCAATTACTCGGGCTGGCGCAACGCGCGCTTCGACGAGCTGCTAGCCCAGGCCGCCAAGACCTCCGACGCCGCCGCGCGCGCCAAGCTCCTGCGCGACGCCGAGGGCGTGGCGCTCGGCGAGATGGCGATGATCCCCGTGATCAACGGGGTGGCCGCCGTGCGGCGCTCGGACAGGTTCGTCGGGCTGACGCAGGACTACGACGGCGACCCCACGCTCGCCACGGCCGCGTTGAAGTAGCGTCCCGGCTCCCGGGGGCTCAGCCCAACGGGAGCCGGACGGTGATGATGAGGCCGCCCCCCGTACGCGGGGTGGCGTAGACAGTGCCCCGATGGGCCCGCACGACCGAGCGGACGATCGACAGCCCGAGCCCGGCGCCCTTGGCCGACTCGACCCGGTCGGCGTTCAGCCGCCGGAACGGCTCGAACAGCCGCTCGACCTCGTAGGCCGGCACCAGCGGCCCGCTGTTCTCGACCTGGACGGTGGCGTAGCCGTCCAGCACGCCGGTCCTGATCCAGACCTCGCCGCCGTCGTCGTTGTGCTTGATCGCGTTCTCGACCAGGTTGGAGACCAGGTGCTCCAGCAGCACCGGGTCGCCCAGCGCGCCGCCCGAGGTCAGCTCCGGATGGATGGTGACGTCGTTCTCGTGGTCGCGGCGGCCGGAGGTCTCCAGGACGGTCGAGGCCACCTCGGCCAGGTCGACCTGGGTGCGGGCGGTCAGCTCGCGCTCGCTGCGGGCCAGGAGCAGCAGGCCCTCGATGAGCCGCTCGTGGCGGGCGTTGGTGGCCAGCAGCGTCTTGCCGACCGTCCGCAGGTCGTCGGACACCTCCGGGTCGCCCAGCGCCACCTCGAGCAGCGTCCGGTTGATCGCCAGGGGCGTTCTCAGCTCGTGCGAGGCGTTGGCCACGAACCGGCGCTGGGAGTCGAACGCCTGGCCCAGCCGCTCCAGCATCGCGTCGAAGGTGTCGGCCAGCTCCTTGATCTCGTCGTCCGGGCCCTCAAGCGCGATGCGCTCGTGCAGGGTGCTCTCGGACAGGCGGCGGGCCGTGGTGGTCACCTTCTGCAAGGGGCTGAGCGCGCGGTCGGCCACGAAGTACCCGAGCACCAGGGCGATGATGCCCACGCCCAGCAGCGCCAGCAGCGAGCGCCCGACCAGATGCCGCAGGACCAGGTCGATGAACCGCTGCCTGGCCTGCTCGGCCTGCTCGGGGGTCATGTTGTAGCCGATGAAGTTGATCTCGCTCATGATGTTCGCGACCAGCACGTACATGATGAACAGCAGCAGCGCCCCGGCCAGGAAGAACAGCAGCCCGTACAGCAGCGTGAGCCGCAGGCGCACGCTCAGGCGGCTGGGCAGCGCCTTGAGGTCGCTGAGAAGGGACGAGCCGTCCTGCGGCCGGGCGGCCGCGCCCGGGAGCGCGGTCGGCTGCGTGATGCGGCTGGCGTGCACGTGCGGGTAGGGCGGCGGCGCGGCCTTCCCCTGGGCCTGGTCGCCCTTCTCGCCCTGGACGGGCGCCTCCTTGGCGGGATCGGGTGTCACAGCCGGTACCCCACTCCCGGCACCGTCTCGATCACCGGCGGCTCGCCCAGCTTCTTGCGCAGCGTCATCATCGTCACCCGGACCACGTTGGTGAACGGGTCGATGTGCTCGTCCCACGCCTTCTCCAGCAGGTGCTCGGAGCTGACCACGGTGCCGTCCGCGCTGAGCAGGACCTCCAGCACCGCGAACTCCTTGCGGGTGAGCTCGACGGGCCGTCCGTCGCGCATCACCACCCGGCGCGCCGGGTCGAGCGTGATGCCCGCGCGCTCCAGCACCGGCGGCAGCGGCGCGGCGGCGCGGCGGCCGAGCGCCCGCACCCGCGCGATCAGCTCGGCGAACGCGAACGGCTTGGCCAGGTAGTCGTCGGCGCCGATCGACAGGCCCTCCACCTTGTCGCCCAGCTCCCCCGCCGCCGTCAGCATGATGATCCGCGCCGGGTAGCGGCGGCTCACCAGATGGCGGCAGACCTCGTCCCCGTGGATCTTGGGCAGGTCGCGGTCGAGCACGACCACGTCGTACTCGTTCACGCCCGCCCGCTCCAGCGCCCCCGCCCCGTCGTAGGCGACGTCGACGGCCAGCGCCTCGCGCCGCAGACCGGTGGCGATGGCGTCGGCGAGAACGCGCTCGTCCTCCACGACCAGAACCCGCACGGTTTCCCCTAACTCCCGGCTTCCAGGTATGGCACGACGCCCGTAAGACGCTCGTAAACCCCTGCTCAGGATGCGTCGATGAACTATCGGTGAAGCGCCGCGAAAAGCCGCGGCGGGACAGGTTTACCCTCAGCCTAGGTCTGGGTAGGGACGGCCTGATCCGGGAGGAGGCCCATGGGCGAGTTGTCACGCATGATCCAGCAGCGGCTCGACGACGCTTACGCGTCGTTGCGTCACGCCCATTCAGAAAATGACACCTACCTGGCAGACATCCGCCAGGAGGAGATCAAGGAACTGCGCCGGATCGCGGCGAACCACGACATCGGAGTAGAGCCACCCTGTGTTGATTGAAATCCCGGCCCACCTGCGCTCGCCTAGCGGCTCGCTCCGGTGACCGGGATTTTGCGATTGCTGCATCGCTTCGCGATCTAATCGGGGGAAGCTCGCCTCCGGCTTCGCTTCCCCCGATTAGTTAACGCAATCGCGCGCGGGCTGGGGCTGACGTTTCTAGACGGTCGAGGTCGTTGCGAAACGTGTCAGTCTCGGGCCGGGTCGAGGGGTGCCAGGAGGGCGTGGACGGCCTCGAAGGTTCCCGGGCCCGCGGCCATGGCCAGTTCGGGGCTGGCGGGGGCGCCGTTGAGGCCCTCGACGCGGCCGCCGGCCTCGTGGACGATGAGGGCGCCCGCGGCGATGTCCCAGGCCTGGACGCCGCGCTCGAAGTAGGCGTCGACGCGTCCGGCCGCCAGCGAGCACAGGTCGACGCAGCACGATCCCCCGCGCCGGATGTCGCGGACGGCCGGGAGGACACCGGTCAGCACCCTGGCCTGGTGGGCCCGGCGGTCGGCCGAATACCCGAAGCCCGTGGCCACCAGCGCCTTGGACAGCGGCACATCGGCGTTGCAGCGCAGCTCGCGGGTGCCGGTGGCGGTGTGCAGCAGGGCGCCGCCGCCGCGCGCGGCGGTGTAGGTCTCGCCCCGGCGCGGCATCTCCACCGCTCCGGCGACCGCGACGCCGTCGACCTCGGCGGCGATGCTGACGGCCCAGTCGGGCAGGTCGTACAGGTAGTTGACGGTGCCGTCGATCGGGTCGATCACCCAGCGGACCTCGCTGGCGCCGTCGTGGGTGCCGCCCTCCTCGCCGAGGAACCCGTCGTCGGGGCGCGCCTCCCGGATCCGCTCGATGATCATCCGCTCGGCGGCCCGGTCCATCTGGGTGACCACGTCGGTCGGGCTCGACTTGGTCTGCACGACGTCCGGCCCCCCGATGGGCCTTTTGTCGACCAGCATCCGCCCCGCCTCGCGCGCGGTGGCGACGGCCAGCTCCAGCAGTTCCTCGGCCAGGCTCACTCTGGTTCCCCCCTTGGCGGGCCGCTCAGCCGGCGGACCGTTCGGCGATCAGTTCCCGTGCCAGCGCGACGAAGCGGGGATCGGTGCTGGGCGTGGCCGCCCGCGCGAACGCGATCCCGAGCTTGGCCGCCCGGCGCGCGGCCTCGTGGTCGAGGTCGTACTTGACCTCCATGTGATCGGAGACGAACCCGATCGGGACGACGGCCACCCCCGTGACGCCGTTCTCGTCCAGCTCCGCCAGGTGGTCGAGGACGTCGGGCTCCAGCCACGGCTGGCTCGGCGGCCCGCTGCGGCTCTGGTAGACCAGCGCCCACGGCGTCCCGGGTGCGGCCCGCTCGGCCACGGTCCGGGCGACCCGTTCGAGTTCGGCCGCGTACGTCGCGCGTCCGGGCTGGGCCAGTGGGACGCTGTGCGCGGTGAAGACCAGGCGCGCGTCGCCGGGCAGCCCGGCCAGGGCCTCGCGGGCGGCGTCGACGAAGGGCTCGACGAACCCCGGCCGCTCGCAGTAGACGGGCAGTTTGTCGATCTCCGGGGCGTCGCCGACCTCCGCGCGCGCTCGGGCGATGTCCTCGATGTACTGCTCGCTGGTGGAGTAGCCGTTGTAGGCGGAGGTGACGAAGGCGGCGGCGCGGCGGACGCCGTCGGCCTTCATCTGCCGGACGGTGTCGGCCAGATACGGGGTCCAGTTCCGGTTGCCCCAGTACACCGGCAGGTCGAGGCCGTGGGCGGCGAAGTCGGCCTCGATGGCCGCCTTCAGGTCGCGGCACTGCTGGTTGATCGGGCTGACCCCGCCGAACAGGTGGTAGTGCTCCCCCACCTGTTCGAGCCGCTCGCGGGGGATGTCGCGCCCTCGGGTGACGTTGCGGAGGAACGGGATCACGTCCTCCGGCCCCTCCGGACCGCCGAAGGAGATCAGGAGCAATGCGTCGTACGACGTCATGACTCCATCCAACCAGCCGTGGCGCGATGCCCGGTGCGGGGGCGCCCCCCTGCCGGGTCAGGCGAAGCGCGCGGCGTACGCCTTGGCCAGGTTCAGGACCTTCTGGACGTACCAGTCGGCGTGGTTGTAGTGCCACACGGCCCGGTAGAGGCTCTGGCCGCCCTTGCCCGCGCCGTTGGCGCACAGGTACTTGGCGGCCCCCGGGACGGCGTCGAAGGGGTTCATGATGTCGGCCTTGCCGTCGCCGTCGCCGTCCACTCCGTATGCCTTCCACGTCGCGGGCATGAACTGCATCGGCCCGAGGGCGCCCGCGCTGGAGCGGCCCGCGTTGCGCCCGTGGTCGCTCTCGACCTGGCCGATCGCCGCCAGGACCGTCCAGGACAGGCCGGGGCAGCTGGTGGCGGCCTGCTTGTAGAGGTCGAGGTAGCTGCCCGGACGGCCGCCGCCGTCGGACGGCTGGCGGTACTTGCTCTCGTGCAGGTTCACCACGTTGGCGCCGCCCCCGAGGGTCTTGCGGACGGCCGAGGCGAGCTTGGCCGGGTCGACGCCGGGCGCGTTGACCAGCACGGCGATGTTGGGGACGAGCCCGATGTCGGTTCCGGCCTTGCGGCTGACGAGCATGTCGATGCCCGGCAGGCCGAGCGCGCCGGCGCCGCCCATCACCAGGTTGGGCATCGTCCGGCCCACGACCGGGTACTGCGTGCCCCGGTTGAGCTGGAGCTGCTCGGCGGCCGAGGTGGAGACCACGAACTGGTGGGCGGCCAGGCCCGACCACAGCTCGGTGCGCTTGGCGGTGCCGGGCGGCGTCCAGGACCGGAACGAGGAAGGGTCGACCGCCAGCGCGTTGATCTGGCGCCCCTGGAGCTGGATGGCCCCGCCCGCGACCGGGATCACGTCCCTGATCTTGCGCGCCTTGGCCAGCTTGGCGATCTGGGCCTGGCCGAGGGGGCGGCCGGCGACGGCGAGCACGTCCGGCTGGACGATGCGGCGCAGCGGCGCGACCTGGCCGCCGTCAGTGACGGTGGTGACGGGCCCCCCGGGGAAGCCGGTCGGCTCACCCTGCGGGCCCTTGGAGGACGACCGCTTCTCGTCGTCCTTTTCGGTGGTCATGGCCCCGTATGCGCCTCCGGCCAGGCTTCCCACCAGAAGGACGGCGATCGCCGTCACGAGGGCTCTGAGCCGGGGGCCGCGCGGGGACCTGCCAGGGGCGGTCTTACGGGGCTTCTTCCCGCCCTGGGACGGCCGCGCCGGTTCGGGGGACGGCCTCAGACCCGGCCCCCCGGAGCCTGGCGGCGTGCCGGGGCCGGAACGCGGAGGTGATGAAGGAGCCACAACCATTCCCAACGAGTGTCACAACGATCGGTTACACGTCTTTGCAGTTGTTTCGCCCGGGTAACGTGATCATGGACCTGACATCGACGTATGCGCCGGGACGAGACCGTCTCCCGGGGGTGGGGGGAGCCCGTTGCCCAGTCCGTACCGGGAGCTGTTCGGCGTTCCCGGCGCCCGGCCCTTCGTGGCCGCGGGTTTCGTGGGCCGCATGTCGATGTCCATGGTGGGGATCGGCATCGTCCTACTGGTGTCCGCGGTCACCGGATCGTACGGCATCGCCGGAGCGGTGGCCGCGACGCTCTCGGTGTCCTACGCGGTGGGAGCCCCGCTGAACGCCCGTTTCGCCGACCGCTACGGCCAGCGCAGGGTGCTGATCCCGGTCGTGATCGCCAACGCCGCCAGCTTCACGGTGTTCATCCTGTTCGCCGAGCTGGAGCTGCCCACGTGGACGCTCTTCCCGGCCGCCGCGTCGGCGGGGCTGACCCAGGTGTCGCTGGGCGCCTGGATCCGGGCCCGGTGGTCGTACGCGCTGCGCGAGCATCCGGCCCGGCTGCACACGGCGTTCTCGTTCGAGTCGGTGGTGGACGAGATGATCTTCATCACCGGACCGATGATCGTCACGGCGCTGGCGACGGTCGTCCACCCGGCGGCGGGGCTGGCGGTGGCGGCGGCCTGCACGCTCGTGGGCTGCCTGGCCCTGGCGGCCCAGCGCGACACCGAACCGCCGCCGCGCCCCCGGGAGCCGGGCGTGAAGGGGACGTCGGTGCTCGGCAATCCCTCGATCCGGGTCATGACTCCGGTCTTCCTGATGCTGGGCACGGTCTTCGGTGCCATCGACGTCAGCGGCGTGGCCTTCGCCGAGGAGGAGGGCCACAAGGCGATGGCGGGCGTGCTGCTCGGCTGCTACGCGCTGGGCAGCGGCGTGGCCGCGCTCTGGTACGGGGCGCGGCGCTGGCGCAGCCCCATGGAGAAGCGGTTCCAGGTCGGGCTGCTCCTGCTGACGGTCGTGCTCGTCCCGCCGGTGCTGATCGACCACCTTTACCTGATGATGTTCGTGGTGTTCTTCTCTGGGCTCGCGATCTCGCCGACGATCATCCCCGGCTACGGGCTGGTGGAACGGTTCACCCCGCCGCACCAGCTCACGGAGGGCCTGGCCACGGTGTCGACGTCGGTGGGCTTGGGGCTCGCGCTGGGGGCGTCGGTGTCCGGACGGGTGGTGGACGCATACGGGGCCAAGGCCGCGTTCCTCGTCCCGCTGGGCGCCGCGGTGCTGGCCGCGCTCATCGGGGTGTCCGGAATGCGGGCGCTCAGAAAACGTGAACTTTCCTCATGAACGATCGGCGAGTAGAGTCGCGCCATGTCACCCGCGAACGCCCGAAAGTGGCGGAACTGGGCAGGGAACCAGCGGGCCACGCCCCGTAGCGTCGTCGCCCCCTCCACCACCGCCGCGGTGGCCGCGGCCGTCCGCACGGCCGCCGCCGACGGTCTCACCGTCCGCATGACCGGCGCCGGCCACTCCTTCACCGGCGCGGCGGTCGCCGAGGACGTGCTGCTGCGCCCCGACCGCCTCACCGCCGTCCGGTCGGTCGACACGGCCAGCGGGCTGGTCACGGTCGAGGCCGGACTTCCCCTGCACGCCCTCAACCGGATGCTGGAGGTGCACGGGCTGGCGCTGGCCAACATGGGCGACATCCAGGAGCAGACCGTCGCGGGCGCGCTCCAGACCGCCACCCACGGCACCGGCCGCGACGCCGCCGGGCTGGCCTCCCAGGTCGAGGCGATGGAGCTGGTGCTGGCCGACGGCACCGTCGTCACCTGCTCGCGCGACGAGCGTCCCGACCTGTTCGACGCCGCCCGCGCCGGGCTGGGCGCCTTCGGCGTCGTCACGGCCATCACCTGGCGCACCGTCCCCGCCTTCGTCCTTCAGGCGCGCGAGCAGCCGATGGGGTGGGACGAGGTGCTCGGCCGCGTGGACGAGTTCGACGCCGCCAACGAGCACTTCGAGTTCTACTGGTTCCCGCACACCGACGGATGCCTGATCAAGCGCAACAACCGGGTCGCGTCCCCCCGGCCGCTGTCGCGCGTGCGGCACTGGGTGGACGACCGGTTCCTGTCCAACACGTTCTTCAACGCGGTCAACGAGGTGACCCACCGGGTCCCCGCGATCACGCCGAAGGTCAACGCGCTGTCGTCCAAGGCGCTGAGCGCGCGCACCTACAGCGACACCTCCCACAAGGTGTTCACCAGCCCGCGCACCGTCCGGTTCAAGGAGCAGGAGTACGCCGTCCCGCGCGAGGAGCTGGTCCCGACGCTCCGCGAGCTGCGCGCCCTGTTCGACCGGCGCGACTGGCGGGTCAGCTTCCCGATCGAGGTGCGGCTGCTGCCCGAGGAGGACGCCTGGCTCTCGATGGCGCACGGGCGCCGCACGGCCTTCATCGCCGTCCACGTCTTCCACCGCGATCCCCACGACGCCTACTTCCGCGGCGTCGAGGAGCTGATGACCGCGGTGGACGGCCGTCCCCACTGGGGCAAGCTCCACACCCGGGACGCCTCCTACCTGGAGACCGTCTATCCGCGCTTCAAGGACGCCCAGGCGCTGCGCGACTCGCTCGACCCCGACCGCCGCTTCGCCAACCCCTACACCCGCCAGGTCTTCGGCGACTGACGGGTCAGTCGCGGGGCGCGTCCCGCTGGCCGGCGTCCTGGCCGCCCTCGGTGGTCTTCCCGGGGGTCGGGGTGGACGTCGGCGCGGGCTTCGTCGTGGTCGGCGGGACGGTGGGCTCGTCGGTCGGGCGCTCCTGCGACGGCGTGGTCGGGGGCGTGGTTCGGGGCGTCCCCCCGGTTTCGGTGGGCGTCGCCTTGGGCGTCCCGGTCGCGGGCGTCTTCTCGGGCTCGTGCGAACGGTCGCCGGACGGGGTCGGGGTGGGCGTGCGCTTGTGCCCGCCGCCCTCGCCGCCGAAGACCTTCGTCACCGTCAGGCCCTTGTCGCCGTTCTTGCCGATCGGGGCACCGGTGCCGAGCTCGATGAGGCTGATGCCGCCCATCACGAGCGCGAAGATCGCCGCCGAGGAGACCGCGAGGACGACCCAGCGCCGCCGGGCCCACTCGACGGTGCTCCGCCACGCCGCGCCCTTGTCCACTGTGTTCCTCGTCGCGTTCACGATCACCTCGTCCGCGACCGTCTCGGCCGGGGACGGGTCGATCCGCGTGGCGTTGGGATCGGACGGCCAGACCACCGTGCGGGTCGGGTCGGGGTCGTCCGGGCGGAACGCGGGGTGCGCCCGCGTCCTGATCTGTTCCTTGCCCTGGTCGAGATAGTGCTGGCCGATCGCCGCCCCCGCGGTCGACACCACGCTCATGAAGGCGGCGCCGATGATCGTCCCGTAAACCCCCAGGTAGGACGCGCCGACGGCGGCCCCCGCCGTCGCGAGCCCGCTGGCGACGAGCTGGGTCGTGCTGACATCAGGCAGCTTTCGCCGCATCCCCGAATCCCCCATCCGGTCGCTGACATATCGCCCGTAACGACAGTAACCGGGACGAGAGAGTGATCGAGTACCCGGAGCGGCCTACCGTGACAGGCACAGTGTGGAAAAGGATCCACAAGAATCCGGAAGGCGGACCCCAGGCGGAGCCCAGCACGGGCAAGCTTGGTCAGGTGCCCTCTTCTGCCTCGTGAAGAGGGCTTCGAGAGCGGCGATGTTCGGACATGCCGGGTACGGTGCTGGCAGCAGGTGTGTCCGAAAGAGAGACTCGGGAACCCGGGGGAAGGGCACGCATGCGCCCTCGGCGGGCATCGGACGATCGGCCGGCGTGAGCACGAGTGAGGCGGGCTCACGACCGACCGGGAGTTTCCGGCGCCCTCCGTGCCGTCAAGACAGGCAGGAAGGACACGCATGCAGGAGCTGCGACTCGTCGCGGTCAGCGAGGACGGAACGTACCTCGTCCTGGCCACCGCGGGCCGAGGCACCCGGTTCACCCTGCCCGTCGACGACCGGCTGCGCGCTGCGGTCCGTGGACATTTCTCCCGCCTCGGCCAGTTCGAGATCGAAGTGGAGAGTCCCTTGCGCCCCAAGGAGATCCAGGCTCGCATCCGGTCCGGTGAGACCGCGGAGGAGATCGCCGAGTCCGCCGGCATCCCGGTCGAACGGGTCCGCTGGTTCGAGGGCCCGGTCCTGCAGGAACGCGAGTACATGGCCCAGCAGGCGCAGCGCGTCGCCGTCCGGCGTCCCGGGGATACCTCGCCGGGCCCGCCGCTGGGCGAGACCGTCGAGGAGCGTCTGGGCCGCGGCGGCGTCGACCTCGACGAGGTCGAATGGGACTCCTGGAAGTCCGAGGACAGCACCTGGCGGGTGCGCCTGGCCTTCTTCGACAACGGCCGCCCGCACGCCGCCGAATGGGTCTTCGACCCGCGCCGCCGCCATGTGTCGCCGCTGGACGAGATCGCCGCGCGCCTGACCGCCGTCGAGTGGGAGGACGACGCCCTCGGCGACACCGTCACGCCGCTGGTTCCGCGCCGTCCGTCCATGAAGGTCGTCTCCGACGCCCCGCCGCGCGAGAGCGAGCCGCCCGTCGCCCGGGTGGCCGAACCGCTGCGCCCGTCGCGCGCCGAACCGCGCGAGTACATCGTCGAGCGCGGCCGCATCGTCGACCCGCGTCCCCAGCCCCAGCCCCTGCCCGCCCGTCCTGCGGCCCCGGCTCCCGCTGCCGCGCTGCCGCCCGCGCCCAAGGTTCAGGAACCAGAACGTCCCGCACCGCCGCCGCGTCCGGAACCCGAACCCGAGCCCGAGCCGATCGTCGAGGAACTCGCTCCCGCCGAGGAGCCCGAGCCCCCCGCGCCCGTCGCGGCGCCGGAGCCCGAGCCCGTGCGGGACGTCGAGGAGCCCGAGGTCGAGGTCGAGGACGAATTCGAAGAAGCCGAGCCGGAGCCCGAGCCGGAGCCGGAACCCGTCGCCGAGGCGGCCCCCGCTCCGGAGCCGACCCCGGAACCCGAACCCGAGCCGGAGCCGGAGCCCGTGGACGAGGTCGTCCCCGAGCCCACCCCGGAACCGGAACCCGAGCCGGAACCCGAGCCCGTGGACGAGGTCGTCGAGGAGGCCGAGGAGGCGCCCGAGCCCGCCGCGCCGAAGCCTCAGCGTCCACCGCACCGGGAGCCGAACCGCCCGGCCGCCAAGAAGAAGGCCACGGGCCGTCCGGCCATGCCCGCACCGGTCGACAAGCCGAGCGCGCCGCCCGCGGCCGCGGCGGCCGCCGCCGAGACCCCGGCGCAGCGACCCGCGCGCAACCGGCGCAAGTCCAAGGGCAAGCGCGCGTCCGTCCCGTCCTGGGACGAGATCATGTTCGGCGCTCGCCGCCCGGAATGACCTCGGTCTCCGGTGGCGGGGGCCGCTCCAGGAAGGGCGTCACCCACAACGGGGTGATCCGGGCGGCGAAGGCGATGGCCTCGTCCTCGGCCATGTCGACGGCGGGGTAACCGCCTTCGCCCGCGCCCACGGCGGCGAAGAGGGTGGCCAGGCCGAGACGGCGCTGGAAGAGCGTCCGGCGGATCCGCCAGGCGACGACCGCGTCGTGCTCGATGACGGCCTGGCGGCGGCGCAGCGAGCCCGACCGCACGGTCAGGCGGCGGCCGTCGGACGCGTGGCCGAGCTGGCGGTAGCGGTCGAGCCCGAGCGGGATCGCCAGCACCGCGACCACCACGCACACCGAGGCCACCCAGGGCTGGCGCGCCGCGAGGGCGATCGCCGCCACTCCGAGCGGCGGGGCGATCGCCCTGGCCACCCGGCGTTTGCGCGCGGCCGGAGGGTGCGGCCTCAGCGGCCCGGGCACGCCGGGCGCGCGAAGGTCGGCCGGGCCGAGGACGCGTCCGCCGAGCTCGGCCGCCACGGCCAGCGGGGCGGCGGGCAGCAGGCGGCCGCGATGCGCCGCGTCGCTCAGCCCGGTCACCAGTGCGCCCAGGCGGATCACCCCGGCCATCCGCTCGAACGGGTTGTCGGCCAGCTCCACGCCCCGGACGCGGCGGCGCTCCAGCGAGACGCTGCGCCGCGTGACCAGCCCCCGTTCGGCCACGACCGAGCCGTCGCGCTCGTAGACGGTGAAGTTCCAGTTGAACAGCGTGAACACGATCACCGACATCACCGGCATCGCGACCAGGAACGTGATCGCCAGCGCGATGACGACGGCCGTGGGGAGGCCGACCGCCTCGTGCCCGAGCCGCTCCATGCGCTTGTGGGTGATCAGCCCCAGATCGTCGCCGAGGTTGTAGAGAGTGCCGAGGAGGCTGCCCGCCAGCGCGAACGGCGTGAGCAGGTAGGCCCCGCTGAGCGGCGCGTAGACGTACCAGCGCGGCACCATCCTGGCCAGAACCTCGCGCGGCGGCGGTTTCTCGTCCTTGTCGAGGGTGGTCACCCGGCTGAGCAGGACGCCGCGCAGCCGGTCGGCCTCCTGGCGCGAGACGGCGTTCAGCTCGCCCTCGCCGCCGTCCGCGCCCGCGTCGACGTGCAGGATCGCCAGGCCCAGCGCCCGGTGCGGAAGGGTGACGCTGATGTCGACGCCCCGAATGCGTTCGCGCGGGATGGTCTTCACCGACCGGCCGATCAGCGAGCGCCGCAGCTCGATCCGGTCGTCGTACACCGTGTAGGTGAAGGTGACCCAGGTGGCGATGTGGAACACCAGACCGAAGGCCAGGCCGATCAGCGTGAAGTAGAACGCCGTGCTCAGACCGCCGACCACCAGCCCGGTCACGCCCGCGGCCAGCAGCGCGATCAGTTCCTTGGTGGCGCCGACGACGAACGTCAGCGGGTGCAGACGCTGCGCCCGCGCGGTCACGTGGCGTCGTCCCGCAGGTCGTGGGCGCGGTGGGCCAGTTGCTCGGCCAGGCGGGTGGCCACGTCGACGGGCAGCCCCGAGACCTCCGACGACCCCGTATGGGAGGCGGTGTTGACCTCGATCGTCGCCAGCTGGAGCATCCGTTCGAGCCACCCCTGCTTGGTGTCGACCGTCTGGATCCGGCTCACGGGCACCAGCAGCCATTCGCGGCTGAACCATCCCGTACGCGTATAGACGACGTCGGAGCTGACCTCCCACCGGTGGACGCGATAGCGCCACACGGGGGCGACGGTCACCAGGAAGACCCCGGCCG
This sequence comes from Spirillospora sp. CA-294931, assembly GCF_050946795.1. GTDB lineage: Bacteria > Actinomycetota > Actinomycetes > Streptosporangiales > Streptosporangiaceae > Spirillospora. The sequence continues at coordinate 2,980,247 of NZ_CP192006.1, read as the reverse complement.
CCCCCATCACGGTCGGCAGCCACCAGGCCCGATTCGAGAGCCAGCCCGGAATCCCCGACCAGTCGGACGCGTCGATCCACTCCGCGACGCCCCAGGTGAGACCGAAGGCCAGACCGGAGAACAGCAGGTATTCGATGGCCCAATGCGCGATCGCGCGCGGCGAGACCCGGTGGGCGGGCGGCCGCAACCGAGGCCGGTGCGGCTCCCCGCCGTCGGCCCGCTGGGTGCGCCGCACCGCCGTCACGCGCCCAAGTCTAGATCGCCCTGGTCCCGCGCCAGCGGACCGTCACCGGCAATCCGCCCAGGACCTGGGTGAACATCTCCCCCGACCGCGTCCGGCCAAGACGTCGAATCGCCCACTCCGCACCGCCCCGGTAGGCCCCGCCGTGTCAGCCGGGCACGCGGTGAGACGTCCCCGGAGCCCCGGGCTCAGCGGAGCGCGGCACGGCATCGGGGCCGGTCAGAGACGGGCGGATCTCCCGTCAAGGGTTTGAAAGTTCCCATTTCGTCCAATGCTGACAGCGGGGCCATGGGGACTCAGGAGGACGTTCACCCTCGCGCGGTCCTCGTATCAGCGTTTTGTCAGACCCCCGTGCGAGTCTGTTGGGACGCCGCTGAACCGCGGCACGAAAAACCGGATGCGTGCTCACCGGACAACACATAAGTTGGCAGGTCGCTACGTTCAGGGCCGCGAGAAGTCCGGCATCTGAGTTCCTGAGGAGATCACATGACTTACGCCATCCAGGCCGAGGGCCTGGTGAAGCGCTTCGGTGAAACCCAGGCGCTGGCCGGCGTCTCGTTCACCGCACAGCCCGGCACCGTCCTGGGAGTGCTCGGCCCCAACGGGGCGGGCAAGACCACCGCCACCCGCATTCTGGCCACCCTGATCGAGCCGACCGAGGGCCGCGCCGAGGTCGGCGGGTACGACGTGGTCAAGCAGGCCCACCAGGTGCGCCAGCTGATCGGGCTCACCGGCCAGTACGCCGGTGTCGACGAGATGCTGACCGGCACCGAGAACCTGCTGCTGATCGGGCGGCTGCTCGGGCTGTCGCGCCGCGACGCCAGGGCCAGGGCCGCCGAACTGCTGGAGAGCTTCCAGCTGGTCGACGCCGCCGAGCGCGCCGCCAAGACCTACTCCGGCGGCATGCGGCGCCGTCTCGACCTGGCCGCGAGCCTGGTCGGGCGCCCGCAGATCCTGTTCCTCGACGAGCCCACCACGGGTCTCGACCCGCGCAGCCGCAACGGCCTGTGGGACATCGTCCGCGGCCTGACCGACGGCGGCGTCACCGTCCTGCTCACCACCCAGTACCTGGAGGAGGCCGACCAGCTGGCCGACGACATCATCGTCATCGACCGCGGCCAGGCCATCGCGCACGGCACCTCCGACGAGCTCAAGGCCCAGGTCGGCGGCCAGATCCTCGAGGTCCAGCCGATCAACGAGGCCGACACCGTGACGGTGTCGCGCATCGTGGGCGAGCTGACCGAGGCCACGCCCGAGGTCCGCGACGGGTTGGTGGCCGCGCCGCTCACCGACCCGGCGCTGATGCCCGCGGTCGTCCGCCGCCTCGACGAGGCCGGGGTCACCGTCGGCACGCTGTCACTGCGCAAGTCCAGCATGGACGAGGTCTTCTTCGCCCTCACCGGGCACCACACCGACGACATCGACGCCGAGGCCGACGAGCTCGCCAAGGCCGCCAAGAAGGAAGGAGCCTCGGCATGACCACGGCCGCCCTGGCGCCGCAGACCATCTCCAAGAGGGTCTCCCCCGGCACCACCGCACGCAACATCGCCACGCTCGCCTGGCGAAACCTCGTGCAGATCAAACACAACCCGATGGAACTGCTCGACCTGTCGATCCAGCCGATCATGTTCGTGCTGCTGTTCGCCTACGTGTTCGGTCCGGCGATGGAAGGCAGCGTCGAGCGCTACCTGCCGATCGTCATCCCCGGCATCATCGCCCAGAACGCCCTGTTCGCGGGCATGACCACGGGGTTCGGCCTCAACACCGACATCACCAAGGGCGTCTTCGACCGGTTCCGCAGCCTGCCGATCGCCCGCAGCGCCCCGCTGATCGGCCGGATCATCGCCGACACCGCCAAGCAGGCCTGGTCGATGATCATCCTGCTCTCGGTGGGCTTCGCCATCGGGTTCCGGCTCAAGACCGACGTCCTGGCCCTGCTGGTGGCGTTCGTCCTGCTGCTGACCTTCGCCGTGCTGTTCTCGTGGACCTCGGTCTACATCGCGATGAAGGTCAACGAGCCCGAGAAGGTGCAGATCTTCGGCTTTGTGGTGATCTTCCCGCTGAGCTTCCTCAGCACGGCCTTCATCAAGTCGACCGACGGCATCCCCGGCCCGGTCGCCTGGCTGATGGACAACAGCCCGGTGACCCACCTGGTCGAGGCGATGCGCGGCCTCCTGGTCGGCGGCCCCGTCCTCGACCACGCCCTGATCGCCCTGCTCTGGGGCGTCGGCATCGCCGCGGTCTTCGCCCCGCTCTCCCTGCGCGCCTTCAAGGCCCGCGCCTGACCCGAAGCACCACCACGAGGGCCCGCCGACACCAGTCAGCGGGCCCTCTCCCGTCCCCGAACCAAAACACCCGCTTCCACGGCCAGCAACAAGTCCCCCGTACGCCCCGCCAGCCTCTCGCCCAAAGCCCAGCGATCGGCGCGCTTGCGCGCCCTTGATGAACGCGGCGGGTCCGAACCAGAAGGCCAGATCGCCTGGCGCCAGGCGAAGTCATCGACAACGGTCTCAACCCGTCCTCGCCGCAGGCCCAGCGAAAGGCATTCGGCTCGGGGTTGAGCGGATCGTGCGCACGGAGATGCGAGGAGCGCGGGGGGTTGTGGTTAGGGGATGAGGCCGTGTGGGGGGTCTAGGGAGAAGTCGGTGAGGACGTCGGTGAAGGTTTTGGTCTGGCCTCGGTTGAAGGCTTGGGTGAAGGAGGGTTCGCCCAGGGACTGGCGGGTGGCGTGCTCGATGTCGATGAGGTCGGGCTGGGAGAGGTCGTGCGTGCCGCGCAGGGCGTGGGCGGTGCCGAGGAGTTCGGCGGCGCGGACGGCGTCGTGGTCGTGCAGGGCGAGGGCGGCGTGGGCGCTCAGGACGTAGGCGAGGGCGGGATGGTCGAACACCGCGACGGCGTCGGCGATCGCGCGGGCGAGGCGGGCCGCGCAGGCCTCGCGGTCACCGTGGTCGAGGTCGAGCAGGGCGCGGGTGGCCAGGCCCAGGGCGCGGAACTGGCGCGGGGTCTGCCCCGCCTCCATGCTCCGCTCGGCGATCTCGAAGGAGCGGGCGGCCGCCTCGGGACATCCGCGGCGGCGTGCCAGCGCCCCGAGCGTGGAGTGGACGACGCCGAGGGAGTCGTGCGAGCCCGAGAGCTCGGCGTCGCGGAGGGCCTCGGCCAGCAGGGCGTCGGCCCGGGCGTCGTCCCCGAGCATCGCCAGCTCGGTCGCCAGCCTGGTCTTGACGCGCAGGCTCATCTCCTTGCCCGCGTCCAGCGCCGTCGAGAGCGCCAGCGCCTCTTCGAACAGCGGGATCGCGGCGCGGTGCTCGCCGTCGCGGGCCAGCAGATCGGCCTGGCTCATCAGGGTGAACGACAGCCCCCAGCGGTCGCCCGCCTCGCGGAAGGCGGCCAGGGCCTGGGAGAAGTCGCGGTTCAGGTCCTCGTTGTGCCCGAAGTCCATGCGGATCTGACCGTGCAGGAAGTAGCCGAACCCGCGCGTCCAGGGGTCCTGGTCGTCCAGTAGGGGGACGACCCGGTCGACGATCCCCTCGTTCCAGCCGAGCGTGTGCATCTCCATCAGGGCGCCGGTGACGCGCAGCATCGGGTGGCGCGGCCCGCCGGGAAGCGACGCGCAGATCTCCTGGACGCGCCGCGCCCTGCTCTCGTTCTTGGCCGCCGTCCCCGGCGAGTCGGCGAAGGTCGTCGACACGCCGAGGGCCAGCACGAGCGCGGCCGTCTCGTCGAAGGGCAGGTCGGGCAGGTCGAGCACCTCGTTGACCAGCTCGATGCCCTCGCTGGTGCGGCCGCCGATGAACCAGTACCAGCCGAGCGCGGCGCACAGCCGGGTGGCCAGCGGCGTGTCGGCACGGCCGATCGCGCAGCGCAGCGCCGCGTGCAGGTTGTCGTGCTCGGCGGTGAGCCGCGCGAGCCATTCGAGCTGCTCGTGGCGGTACAGGTGCGGCTCGGCCTCCTCGGCCAGGGCCAGGAAATGCAGGGCGTGCGCGCGCCACGCCTCGTCCTCCTCCCCCGCTTCCGCCAGGCGTTCCATGCCGTAGGCGCGGATGGTCTCCAGCAGCCGGTAGCGGGGGCCCGAGCCGGTGTCGGCGGCGATGACCAGCGACTTGTCGACCAGGGCGGTCAGCTCGTCCAGGACGTCGCGGCCGCAGACGGCCTCGGCGGCCGCCGGGGTGGCGCCGCCGGAGAAGACCGCCAGGCGCCGCAGGACGAGCTTCTCGCTCGCGTCCAGCAGGTCCCAGCTCCACTCGACGACGGCGCGGAGCGTCTGGTGGCGCGGGAGGGCCGTCCGGCTGCCCGCCGTGAGCAGGCGGAACCGGTCGCCCAGCCGCTCGGCGACCTGTCCGGGGGTCATGGCGCGCAGCCGGGCGGCGGCCAGCTCGATCGCCAGCGGCATGCCGTCCAGGGCGCGGCAGATGCCGACCACGTGCCCGGCGTTCTCGTCGTTCACCGTGAAGCCCGGCGACACCGCGGCGGCGCGGTCGGCCAACAGCCGGACGGCGGGCGAGGCCATCGCCTCGACCGCCCCGGCCCTGGGCGGCGGCGGGCGCAGCGGGCCAACCGGCCAGAGCGTCTCGCCGGTGATGCCCAGCGGCTCGCGGCTGGTCGCCAGGATCCGCACCCCGGGGCATTCGGCCAGCACGCGGTCGGCCGTGGCGGCGGCCGCGTCGATCAGATGCTCGCAGTTGTCGAGCAGGATCAGCGGGCGGCGACCGGCGAGCGCCGCCGCGAGCCGGTCCAGAGGGTCGGGGTTCTCCGCGGCGCCGACCCGGGTGGCCACCTTGGTCTCGCGCAGGCCCAGGGCGGTCAGCACGGCCAGCGGCACGTCGGCGGCGTCCGACACCGGCGCGAGCTGGACGAGCCAGACCCCGTCCGGCGCTTGTTCGGCGAGCCGCTCGCCCGCTTCCAGGGCCAGCCGGGTCTTGCCCGCGCCGCCCGGGCCGGTCAGCGTCACCAGCCGCTCCTGCTTGAGCAGCTTGGCGATGCTCGCCAGGTCGTCGTCGCGTCCGATGAAGCTGGTCAGCCGCGCCCGCAGGTTGCCGCGCCCCCGCCCGGCCGGGGTCAGGGCGGGATCCTGGCGCAGCAGGGCCAGGTGGACGTCCTCGAGCTCGGGTGAGGGGTCGACGCCCAGCGCCTCGGCGAGGTCGTTCTTGAGCGACTCGTATTCGGCCAGGGCCTCGGCCTGGCGTCCCGCCCCGTAAAGCGCGCGCATCAGGCGTCCGCGCAACGGCTCGCGCAGGGGGTCGGCCGCGGCGAGGGCGCGCAGCTCGGGGATCAGGTCGGCGTGCCGTCCGAGTGCCAGGTCGGCGTCGACGCGCTCCTCCAGCGCGTCGCGCCGGACGGCCTCAAGCCGGGCGGCGGGCCCGCCGGCGAAGGGCAGCCCGGCCGCGTCCGCGAGGGCGGGACCGCGCCACAGGCCCAGCGCCTCGCGCAGGCGGGCCGACCGGGCCAGCGGGTCGTCGCACTCGCGGGCGCGGCGCACCCGCTCCTCGAAGTCGTGGGCGTCGACCGACGTGCGCGGCACCGTCAGCCGGTACGAGCCCGAACGCGACTCGACCAGATCGCGGCCGATCAGGGCGCGCAGCCGCGAGACCAGCGCCTGGAGCGCGTTCGGCGCCGCGGCGGGGGCCCGGTCCTCCCACAGGTCGTCGATCAGGCGTTCGGCGGGGACGGCCCGTCCCGCCTCCAGGGCCAGCAGGGTCAGCAGCGCCCGCAGCCGCGCGCCCCCGATCTGAACGTGGCGCCCGTCGTCCACCACCTCCAGCGCGCCGAGAATCCCGATTCGCACCCCTCGATTCTCTCTCACCGATCAACGGGAAAGGCCCCGGCGGAAAGCCGGGGCCCTTCGAGAAGTGGGAGGACGCGTCAGGCCGCGTTCTCCTTCTGCTTGGTGTCCTCGAGCGCGGCGAGCTGGAACTCGGCGCGCGGCTGCTCGACCGTGGCCAGCGAGACCGTCTCGCGCTTGAAGAACAGCGCGAGCGTCCAGTCGGCCAGGACGCGGGCCTTGCGGTTGAAGGTCGGGACCATCGCGCCGTGGTAGGTGCGGTGGAAGAACCACGCGGGCCAGCCCTTGAGCTTGAAGCCCATCGGGTTGGCCACGCCCTTGTGCAGGCCGAGCCCGGCGACGGCGCCGAGGTTGCCGTGGACGTAGGGCTTGAGCGTCTTGCCGCGCAGCGACCGGACGATGTTGTCGCCGAGCAGCTTGGCCTGGCGCACCGCGTGCTGGGCGTTGGGCGGGCAGAACTCGCCCTCGGTGGTGAGGTCGGGGATGGCGGCGTTGTCGCCGGCGGTGAAGGCCCGCACCATGCCCTCGACCGTGAGGTACTCGGTGCCCTTGACGCGGCCGCGGTCGTCCAGGGGCAGGCTCGCCTGCTTGACCACCGGGGACGGCTTGACGCCCGCGTTCCAGACCAGGGTTCCGGCGTAGAAGTCGCTGCCGTCCGACAGCTCGATCCGGCCGTCGACGGCCGACTCCAGGAAGGTCTTCATCTTCACGTCGATGCCGCGCCCGCGCAGCTGCTCGGCCGTCCACTTGCCCATGTCGGGCCCGACCTCGGGCAGGATGCGGTCGGCCGCCTCGACCAGGACGAACCGCAGGTCCTGGGGGTTGACCTTGCGCATGTAGCGGGTCGCGTCGCGCGTCATGTCCTCGAGCTCGGCCACCGCCTCGACGCCGGCGAAGCCGCCGCCGACGAAGACGAAGGTCAGCGCCTTGCGGCGGATCTCCTCGTCGTTGGTCGACTCGGCGATCTCCAGCTGCTCCAGGACGTGGTTGCGCAGGTGGATGGCCTCGCCGACGGTCTTGAGGCTGATGCCGTTCTCGGCCAGGCCGGGGATCGGGAGGATCCTCGGGACCGCTCCAGCGGCCATCACCAGGTAGTCGTAGGTGATCCGCTCCGGCGGACCGGCCAGCGGCTGGACGATCGCCCAGCCCTCGTCATGGTTCAGCTCGGTGACGCGGGCCTTGCGCACGGTGCACTTGGGAAGCACCCGGCGCAGGGGCACGACGACGTGGCGCGGGGAGATGTTGCCCGCGGCGGCCTCGGGGAGGAACGGCTGGTACGTCATGTACGAGTTGGGGTCGACGATCGTGACCTTGACCTCACCCCGCTTGAGCTCCCCCTTGAGCTTCTTCTGCAGGCGCAGAGCGGTGTACATGCCCACATAGCCGCCACCCACGATGAGGATGTGGGGAGCGCCTGGAGTGTCCTCGGCGGTCCTGGCCATTGCGGCCTCCTATGATCCTGGTCGGCTTGTGAAGACATTCACAAGCTACCCCATCACCCCCTCCCAACTCCAACCAAGAGCTGCGAAAGAACACCGAAACTTTCCAATTGGACAATGTGGACCGTTACGAAGGCGTGAACTTCATCACTTCTTCGCGTAGCACCCGCTCAATATCGGACATCCAGCGCCGAACACCGCATGATGAACATCACAGCGGCATTCTTCGGGAGCGCCGTCGCCCCACAGGAGAAAAGACCCGTTCCACCCGCGCGGAACCCCTAAGGTTGGGGCCGACGAGGAAGGGGGCGCCGCCGGCGAGGTGCGCGCGACGCCGAGATGAAGGGAATCCGGCCGAGCACGGCGTACGATCTCGCTCGGGAGCGTAGCGATGATGAGTCAACACCGGCGTTCGACCCTGGCCGCCGCGAGCGCCCTGGCCCTGGCCGGGGCGGCCCTGAGCGGCTGCGGCTTCATCGGGGCGCCGCAGAACAAGAGCGCGGAACTGGCGGAGTGGTTCACCGTGACCATCCCCGGGTTCCGCGATGGCCGTGACTTGCCCACACGACTCGGCTGTGCGACGTACCCTGGCGGAGAGGGCAAGACCCCGAACCTCTACTGGTCGGGCACGCCCTCGGGCACCAAGTCCTACGCGATCGTGGTGGACGACCCTGACGCCGACAACGGCGCCTACGTCCACTGGGTGATCGCCGGAATCGGCGAGAACGTCAACCAGCTCGTCGAGGGGACCAAGCTCGACAGGACATGGGTCCAAGGTCTCAACACGGGCAAGCAGGTGGGCTACAAACCGCCGTGTCCGCCGAAGGGCGAACGGCACCGGTTCCGGTTCACCATCTACGCGCTGAACGCCGGCGCCCCGTTCGCGAACGGGGCCAAGCTGAGGGATTCCCTGGCGGCCATCGCCAAGCACACGATCGGCCGTGGCCGCGTCACCGGGAACTTCGGAAGCAAGAGTTCGCGTTGACCCTGAGGCTGCGGAGCGCGAGGTCTCCCGAGTCCCTCGTGGGACGGGAGTGGACAGGGGCGTACGGGCCGGCCGACTTGGCCGTTCGGTGCGCGCCGTGTGAGGGTAGATGTGCGCGAAAGGTGTGACAACGGTCATAGCGGTCGGTCACAATCGGACTAGATCCGTCTGGGCCAGGCCACTGGCGGCGAACGGGACGAAGCCGCGGGCCGCGCTGAAAACTCTGGCCGGGCCAAGGCATTGGGTGGTGGCATGACTTCTTACATCGTGGTCTTCGGCCTGATCGTGGTCGTGGCCCTGGTGCTCGTCCTGGTGATCCTCGGCGTACGCGCCCGGGCCGCCGGTGAGGACGACGACGACTGGATGGCCGACGAGCAGCCCAAGCGCGGCCGCCGCGCCGCCCCTCAGGAAGAACCCGCGCACGAGGAGTACGGCACCGGCTACGACAACGGCGCCTACGCGCAGGGCCCCGACCAGAACTACGACCCGGCGTACGACCAGCAGCAGGGCTACGACCAGGGTTATGACCAGAGCTACGACCAGGGCAACTACGACCAGGGGTACGACCAGGCCCCCGACCGCCGCGTCGCAGGCGGCCCCCTGGCCGCGCCGGCTCCCGCCGCCCCCGCCTCCCCGCCGCCGCCCGTCCCGTCCGGGCAGGCCAGCGACGAGATGGAGGACGACGACTACTGGGCGACGATCACCTTCGACAAGCCCAAGTTCCCCTGGCAGCACGACAAGCCGGGCGAGGAGGCCGAACCCTCGGCCGACCCGCTGAACGCCGTCGCCGAGCAGCAGCAGCTGCCTCCCGAGCACCAGGGCCTCACCCAGCCGGTCTCCATGGGCGCCCCCGACCCGCGCGGTCAGGTCGCCGGGGGCCAGGGCGGGCGCGCCAACACCGGGCCCCACGCCGTTCCCCCGCCGCCGCCCTCGTTCCCCGCGGGTGGTCCCGCGTTCGGTGGCGGCGACCCCAGCGCGACCATCAGCGACCCGATCGGCGCGGACGCCGTCAGCGCGCACGCCCAGAACCAGTACGGCCCCGGCGACCAGTCCCCGTATGGACAGCCCGAGCAGCCGTCCTACGGCGGGCAGGACCAGCAGCCCTACCCGGTGCACGACCAGCCGGGCTATGGCTCCGAGCAACCGTCCTACGGTTCCGACCAGCCTTCCTATGGCGGCGACCAGCCCGCATACGGATCCGAGCAGCCCGCATACGGGACAGAACAGCCGTCGTACGCGTCCGAGCAGCCGTCGTATGGCGGCGAGCAGCCGTCGTATGGCGGCGGCGACCAGCAGTCTCCTTATGGCACGGCCGACCCGTCCCCCTACGGGACGCAGGACCAGCCGTCCTACGGGGGCGCCGAGCCGTCCTCGCCGTACGGCCTGCCCGAACCCGCGGCCGCGTCCGGCGTCGTCCCGCAGCAGGCATCGCCGCTGGACGTCCCGTCCGACCCGCTGGGCCTGCCGCTCGGCCGCGCCGAGGAACCGTCCCCGGGCCGCGGCTTCGGCGACAGCCTCGCCACCTCGCACCCGACCCCGCCGCCCGCTCCCCCGGCCCAGCCCGCGCAGCCCGCGGCCGCCGCCGGAGGGTTCGGCGGCGCGCCGAACGACACCGACAACCACAAGCTCCCCACCGTGGACGAGCTGCTCCAGCGCATCCAGAACGACCGCCAGCGCTCGTCCGGCAGCGGCGGGGGCTCCGAGTCCTCCTACGGCGGCGGCGCGCTCAGCGACCCGCTGAACGATCCGCTGGGCACCTCGTCCCTGGGGAACACCGGCCCCTGGAACACCCAGGGCGCCTCCTCCTCCGAGGGGCCGACCGGCGGGTTCTCCTCGAACACCGGCGGCTACGGGACGCCGAGCCAGTCCGAGGGCTACCCCTCGTCCCCGTATGGCGACTCCTCGCCCCGTTACGACGACCCGCTGGGCGGCGGGCGCGACTCGTCCTACCCGGCCCCGACCCCGTCCTACGGGAGCGACCAGGGCGGCGGCGAGCCCGGGCGCTACGGCGACTTCAGCGGCAGCAGCTACAACGGCGGCTCCGACCCGCTGAGCACCGAGTCCACGTCCGGTTACGGCGACCCGGGGGCCACCCAGGCGTACACGCCCGGGTACTTCGGCGACTCCCAGCCCGGCTACCCGCAGACGCCGACGGGCGAGAACCCCGCCCCGTATGGCACCTACAACACCGACTCCAACCGGCAGCAGGACGACTGGGAGAGTCACCGCGACTACCGGCGCTGACCGCGCCGCCGCGAACGGGCCGGTGACCTCCGCCAACGGAGGTCATCGGCCCGTTCCGTGTCCTCACCGCGCCGGGGCGCGGATCATGGTTCGATACGCTACGTGATCACCAAGCCACCCAACGTCTCCACCCTGCGCCACGACCTCCCGGCCTCGTTCGTCGTCTTCCTCGTCGCGATCCCGCTGTCGCTGGGCATCGCGGTGGCTTCGGGGGCGCCGATCGCCGCGGGACTGATCGCGGCCATCGTCGGCGGCATCGTGGCCGGACTGCTCGGCGGCTCACCCCTCCAGGTGAGCGGCCCGGCCGCCGGGCTGACGGTGATCGTCGCCGATCTGATCCAGACCTACGGCTGGCGCGCCACCTGCGTGATCACCGCGCTCGGCGGACTGCTCCAGCTCGCGCTCGGGGCGTGCCGCGTCGCCCGGACGGCGCTCGCGGTCTCCCCCGCCGTCGTGCACGGGATGCTCGCCGGGGTGGGCGTCGTGCTCGTCCTGGCCCAGCTGCACATCCTGCTCGGCGGCAGCCCCCAGCACTCGGCGCTCAGCAACCTGCTGGAGCTGCCGGGCCAGATCATGACCTCGCACTCGCACGCGACGATCATCGGCCTGATGGCCATGGCGGTGCTGCTGCTGTGGACCAAGGTGCCCAAGCACCGCCACGGGTACGCCGCCGCGCTGCGCTGGGTGCCCGGCCCGCTGCCCGCGATCGCGCTGGCCACGCTGACGGCCTGGCTGCTGGGCTGGGACGTCCCGCGCGTCGACCTGCCCGACACGCTGCTGGCCGACTGGCGGCTCCCCACCCTCCCTCGCGGCCCCCTGCCCGAGGTGGTCGGGGCGGTCGTCTCGATCGCGGTGGTCGCCGCCGTCGAGTCGCTGCTGTGCAGCGTGGCCATCGACCGCAAGCGGCCCCAGGGCGTCCCGCGCGCCGACCTCGACCGCGAACTGCTCGGCCAGGGCGCCGCCAACACCGTGTCGGGGCTGCTGGGCGGTCTCCCGGTCGCGGGCGTCGTCGTGCGCAGCACCGCCAACGTCGAGGCCGGGGCCAGGACGCGGCGCTCCACCGTCCTGCACGGCGTCTGGGTGCTGGTGCTGGCCCTGTCGTGCGGCCCGGTGATCGAGCAGGTGCCGCTGGCCGCGCTGGCGGCGCTGCTGGTCGCCCTCGGCGCCCGGATGGTCGACACCGCCCATGTGCGGGAGCTGCGCAACCACCGCGAGGCGCCCGCCTACTTCGCCACCATGATCGGCGTCGTCCTGCTCGGGCTCGGCGAGGGCGTGCTGCTGGGCATCGGCGTGGCGGCCGTCCTGGCCCTGCGCCGCCTGACGCGGCTCGGCGTCCGCGTCGAGGAGGACGCGACCTGCCCCGGGACGCGCTGGCACGTGATCGTCGAGGGCACCCTGACGTTCCTCGGCGTCCCCAAGGTCACCTCGGTTCTCCAGCAGATCCCGCCCGGCTCCCGGGTCGACCTGGACCTCAATGTGGACTTCATGGACCATGCCGCCTTCGACGCCATCCACGCCTGGCGGATCGCCCACGAGCGGCTTGGCGGGAGGGTCGACATAGATGAAGTTCACGAGACTTGGTATGAAAGAGCTGTGACCGGTGATATGTCGCCTCCGCGAAAGTCGTCCCCACAGGCCCGCTGGTGGGCCCCGTGGGGCAACCGCCGACGGCGTTCCGACCCTCCCGAGCTCGACGCCCCGGACGTGTCGCCCAGCGCGCTGCTCCTGGCGGGCGTGCGCGAGTACCACGGGCGCACCGCCCGGCTCGTCCGCCCGATCATGGCCGAGCTGGCGTTCGAGCAGAAGCCCGAGCATCTGTTCATCACCTGCGTCGACTCGCGTGTGGTGCCCAACATCATCACCGCCAGCGGCCCGGGCGACCTGTTCATCAACAGGAACGTCGGGAACATGATCCCGCGCTACGGCTCGCGCACCCCGGACGACTCGGTCGCCGCGACCGTCGAGTACGCCACCAACGTCCTCGACATCCGCACGATCACCGTCTGCGGCCACTCCAACTGCGGCGCGATGGCGGCCCTGCTCGCGGGCGGCACGGAGGTCGACCACCTCCCGTCCCTGTCCCGCTGGCTCAAGCACGGCAACCACAGCCTGGCCCGCTACCTGGCCGCCGAGCCGGACGCCGACCAGTCGCCCCTGGCCCGGCTCTGCCAGATCAACGTGATGCAGCAGCTCGACAACCTGCTCACCTACCCCTGGCTCCGCAACCGCGTCGACGCGGGCAAGCTCGAACTCGTCGGCCTCTACCTCGACCTGGAGAGCGCCGAGGTCCGCATCCTCGACCGGGGGGCGGAGAACTTCGTCCCCGTCCCGGACGAGGCGCCGGACGACGACGCCAAGGCGCTCACCTGAGGTCCGAAAACACCAACGGGCCGCCCCGTGGAAGGGGCGGCCCGCTCTGTCTCCGGTCGGTCAGCTGCCGACCAGTTCGTCGTCGCCACGTGTCCGCGCGGCCGGGGGGAGTTCCCCGCCTCGGACGTAGATTCCCGCCACCCGGCGCGCCCGCCGGGTGCCCCGGCTGGAGGCCGGAAGGAACAATGAGTCGCGGCGGCTCGCCCGCGCGAAGTCCGCCAGGTAGATCATCAGCCCCATCAACACGACGAGCCCGGCCACCGCCGCCAGCACGATGAACATCGGCGCTCCTCTCTGCGGGGCTTTCGGGGGCCCCGCCGTCACCGCCGATCTCCCCCAAGGGATCGGCCGTACTTTGACGTTAAGCGCGCCGAATCCGATCCTTTGTGTCGTGTGACCCGAAGTCCGGAAGTTGCACAACAAATTTCCCCAAACCCCGCGCAAATCCCGGAAATCTCACCCCTAAACCCCCAACTACCGCCCACATCCGGCACGTTTACGGCGAGAGCGGAACACAGTCAACGGAGAACCGGCCACCAGGGCCGCGCTTTCTCCGCGGCGGACCAGCGATCAGACACGCCGTCCGGTCGCGTCGCACGGCAGGCGCACGCCGGGATACGTGGCGGTGAAGTCACGGCTGAGCTGGCCGGCGATCTGCGCCACGGGGTCGGTCTTGACCGTGACCAGCCCGGTGAACGGCTGCTCCAGATCGCGGATCAATAGCAGGACCAGGGCGAGCAGCGTGGTGACGGCGACCATGGTGGCGATCTGCGCGATGTTGCGCGTGGCCGGGATCTGCAGCGCGAACCCGACCAGGGCGGTCACCAGGGCGAGCAGGACCAGCCAGTAGACGGCCTTGGGCGTCTTGGCGGCCGACTCGTCGGTGCGCTTGCGCCGTTCGACGGCGCGCGTCTTGTCGGCCGCCACCAGCATCCCGAACGCCGCGCCGGCGCCCTTGACCACCTCGCCGAACGCGCCCCGCACGTCGGTGGACCACACGCTGGGGACCGAGGAGAGCTTGCCGTCGTCCATGTCCCACTCGTGGTTGATCACCGCGCGGCTGTAACACACCATGTCCGCCTGGATCCGCTGGCGCTGCGGCGGCGCGGTATAGGCGGCGGTCTCGTACAGATGGTCGATCGCGTCGGCCTCGTTCCCGGCGGCGTCCCTCGCGGCACTGAACGAGCCGGACGCCTGCACCAGCACGAAGGCCAGCACCAGCACGGCCAAGGTCAGCACCGGCCCCAGCAGATCCCTGGGCGACGCACACCCCTCGGAGTCGGTCCTCCCGGCACGCTTGCGCCACCACAGATTCACGCCCACCCCGGCCACCAGCGCCACAGCCAGCACCGCGACGATCGCTATCGTCATGCCCCACCTCTCCCAACTACGGACAGCAACAATCAACTACTTAGAGTAACTAATCGAGCACGTAGGGCAGACGACCTGACACACGTTGATCGGAGAGAGGCGGAGCCGACACCGCCGCTGGAGAGGAGGGCGGACGAGTCGGCCTGTAGGCCGGGTTTTGTGCTCGCCTTGCGGCGAGTGGCGGCCATCCATCTCGGGCCGCCGTTGCCGGCGGCCTCCAGCGGTCTACCCGCAGGCTTGGGCGAGCAGCCCTCGGGCGCCTGCGCGGACGGCCTGTCGGCCGTCCTTCTTGACCTTGCTCCAGGTGGGGTTTACCTAGCCGCCCACGTCACCGTGGGCGCTGGTGAGCTCTTACCTCACCGTTTCACCCTTACCACCGGCGGACCGGTGGCGGTCTGCTTTCTGTGGCACTGTCCCGCGGGTCACCCCGGGTCGGCGTTACCGACCACCCTGCTCTGTGGAGCCCGGACCTTCCTCGGCGGGGCCCGTGAGCCCCGACGCGGCCGCCCGGCCGGCTCGTCCGCCGTGGGTCAAGGATATCGGGTCGGGAGGTGGTGGGTGTCGTTGAACGAGCGCAGGGACGCCGGGCCGTCGTCGTACCAGTCGACGCGGGACAGGGACGCCACGTCCAGCTGCATCCGGTAGAGCGCGGACAGGGGCGCGCCGAGCGCGTCGGTCACCAGGAGCTTGATCGGGGTGACGTGGGAGACCACCAGGACGGTGCGGTGCCGGTAGCGGACCTTGAGCTTGTCCAGGGCGGTGCGGACGCGGCGGGCGGTCGCGGTGAAGCTCTCGCCGCCGGGCGGGGCCGCGGCGGGGTCGGCCAGCCACGCCTTCATCTCGGCGGGCCAGCGTTCACCGGCTTCCTTGAAGGTCAGGCCCTCCCACTCGCCGAAGGCGGTCTCGCGGAAGCCCTCCTCGGCGCGGATCTCGGCGCCGGTGGCGTCGGCGACCGCGGCGGCGGTGTCGCGGCAGCGGCTCAGGGGCGAGGTGACGATCGCGTCCAGGCCGCGGTCCTTGAGGGCCTCGGCGGCGGCGCGGGCCTGCGCGGCGCCGGTCTCGGTGAGGGGGAAGTCGCCGGTTCCGGCGAAGCGCTTGTCGATCGAGAGCGGGGTCTCGCCGTGGCGCAGGAGGAGCGTGGTGGTGGGACGCAGGGTCGCGGCCGACCAGACGGGCGCGGCCGGCTTCTCCTCGGCGCGGACCCAGTGTTCGCCGCGCGCGGCGGCGTCCATGGCCTCGTTGGCCAGGCGGTCGGCGTGGGCGTTGCTCTTGCGCGGGATCCAGGTGTAGGTGACCTGGCCGAGGGCCTCGGCGGCCTCGCGGGCTTCGAGGGCGAGGGGGATCATGTCCGGGTGTTTGATCTTCCAGCGGCCCGACATCTGCTCGACGACGAGCTTGGAGTCCATCCGGGCCTCGACCCGCGCCGCCGGGTCGATCGCGGCGGCGGCGCGCAGGCCCGCGATCAGGCCCCGGTACTCGGCGACGTTGTTGGTGGCGTGGCCGATCGACTCGGCCGCCTCCGCCAGCACCTCGCCGGTCAGCGCGTCCCGCACCAGGGCCCCGTATCCGGCGGGCCCGGGGTTGCCCCGGGAACCGCCGTCGGCCTCGACCGTCAGCTTGCGGCTCACAGGCCCGATTCGGGGGTGCGGACCAGGACGCGGCGGCATTCCTCGCAGCGGATGACCTCGTCCTCGGCGGCGGCGCGGATGCGGTTGACATCGACGGTGTTGAGCGCCAGGTGGCAGCCCTGGCAGGCGCCCCGGTAGAGCTTGGCGGCGCCGACGCCGCCGAACTGGCCGCGCAGCTTCTCGTAGAGGGCCAGCAGGTCGTCCGGGACGTCCTTGGCGACGGCGGTGCGGGCGGCGCTGGTGGTGCCGCTCTCCTCGTCGATCTCGCGGTGGGCGGCGTCGCGGCGGGCGACGACGGCGCCGAGCTCCTCCTGGGCGGTGGCCTGCTCCGAGCGCAGGCTCGCGACGCGGCCGTCGGCCTCCTCGCGGCGCTCCATGATCTCCAGGACGACCTCCTCCAGATCGGACTGGCGGCGGCTCAGCGACTCGATCTCGGCCTGGAGGCCGCTGAGGTCCTTGGCGGAGGTGACCTGGCCGGAGTCGAGGCGCTTCTGGTCCCGCTCGGCCCGCGCGCGCACCTGGTCGACGTCCTGCTCGGCCTTCTTCTGCTCCCGGTCCAGATCGCCGACCTCGGTCTCGGCGCCGACGATGGCGTCGCGCAGCTCGCTGACCCGGGCCTCGAGCCGTTCGATCTCGGCGAGCTCGGGCAGGGTGCGGCGCCGGTGGGCCAGCCGGTCGAGCGAGGAGTCGAGCTCCTGGAGGTCGATCAGGCGTTGCTGGGCGTGGGGTGCGGCTTTCACTTTGCTCCTTCGTCGTGCAGGCGCCACGCGTCGGTGACGTGCGTGGAGACCCGGGTCTCAAGGGTGGCGGCGGCGCCGGTCAGGCGTCGTTCCGCGTCGGCCAGCCAGGGCCATTCGGTCGCCCAGTGCGCGGCGTCGACCAGCGCCGGGCCGCCGTGCTCGGCGAACTCCGACGCGGGGTGATGGCGCAGGTCGGCGGTGAGGTAGACGTCGACGCCCGCGGCGCGCGCGGTGTCGAGCAGCGAGTCGCCCGCCCCGCCGCAGACCGCGACCGTCCGGACGGGACGGCCGGGATCGCCCGAGGCCCGGACGCCCCAGGCCGTGGCGGGGAGCCCGGCGGCCGCCCGGGCCGTGAAGTCGCGCAGGGTCAGGGGCTCGGCCAGCTCCCCGATGCGGCCCAGGCCCCGAGCGGGGTCGTCGGCGTGCGGGACCATCGGACGCAGCGCGCCGGTCAGCCCGACCGCGCGGGCGAGCGCGTCGGAGACGCCCGGGTCGGCGACGTCGGCGTTGGTGTGGGCGGTGTAGAGCGCGACCCCCGCGGAGATCAGCCGGTGGATCGTGCGGCCCTTGGGCGTCGTGGCGGCCACGCTGGTCACGGGGCGCAGCAGCAGCGGGTGGTGGGTGACGATCAGGTCGGCGCCCCACTCCAGCGCCTCGTCCACGACGGCGGTGACGGGGTCGACGGCGAACAGCACCCGGCGGATCTCGGCGGCGGGGTCGCCGCAGACCAGGCCGACGGCGTCCCACGACTCGGCCCAGGACGGCGGATAGAACTCTTCCAGGGCCGCGGTGACATGGGATAGACGCACGTCCCGCAGGCTACCGGCTCGGGCGGCCTGCGCGGAGCCACTGGTACGGCGCGACACCGGCTATTGTGTGGCCCTCCGGCGGCTGCGCCGGGCACGTCCACCGAGAGATCGTACTCGCCGTGAGAGAAGCACTGGAGGCACTGTCGCCTCCGCCGGACGCCGGCCGGCCGAACGCGTGCCGCCAGGCGGGATCAACGGGTGCGCCCGCGGCGTTGAAGAGTGTGTCGGTCTCCCGGCCCCGCGGGACGCAGGTAAAGGATTCGATCACGTGAAGTCACCCTTCCGCCGTCGCAAGCGCGTCAAGGGGCGCGCGATGGGACACCAGTCCAAGCCCGCCGAGCACGAACCGGTGGAGTGGCCCCAAGAGGGCACGGGCAAGACGTCCCTGATGGGCGCGATCCGGGGCGACGGCGAGACCGGCGCCGGTTTCGGCGGCGGGATGTTCGAAGACCTCGCCTCGGCGTTCGAGGGGTCCAAGAAGATCAAGATGGAGGAGCAGGAGGCCGCCAAGGTGCGCCGCCAGGACGACCACCAGGTGGCGGGCGACTCCGGCCGCGACGACCTGGCCTCCGGCAAGATCCGCATCCGCCGGGCCTCGTCCGACCAGGACGGCCAGTAGTCCGTTTTAGGTCGAATATGTGTTCGAACGTCGGGGTATCGTGAGCGTGTGAGCACGTACACGCCGCCCGGCTGGCCCAAACAGGTCCATCCGCCGGACACCGAGCGCTTCGAGGACACGGCCCTGGCCTGGCTCCTGGAACTCGTGCCTCCCGAGTACCGCCGCTACGGTGTGCTTCGCCGCTACCCGATCGCCCTGGCCAGAATGGCCAGGCACCACGTGAACGCCTCCGTGGAGGCCGCCCGCGAGGGCTTCCGCACCGCCCGCGTCGAGCTCGGCGACACCGTCCCCCCGCACGGCGTGGAGGCCGTGCTCGACACCTACCGCCGCGAGGGCGGACGCCTGGTCGTCCTCCTCCAGGCCATCGACCTGGTCGAGACCGCCCTGCGCGGCCAAGAAAGCCCTGACGACCCCGACTACCGCCGCCCCTTCACTCCACGTCTGTAGATCGTCGCTAGACGTACTGGCCCTCGGGGACGGCGGTGAGGAAGCGGGGTGGGCGTTTGGTCAGGCGTTTCAGGCGGGCGGTCACCTCGGCTCGGATTCGGGGGACGGCGGTCATCGGGGTCAGGGCTATCGCGCAACGGCCGACGATCAGGCCGCCGTGGGCTCCGGCGGCGCGGGCGACGTCGAGGGCGACGTCCAGGGTCGGCTCGCCTCGGACGTGACCCTCGGTGAGGAGGGCGCCCAGGTCGGCCGTCCGGCCCTTGCTCAGCGCGGAGGCGGCGCGGGCTGCCAGGTCGCCGCCCGGTTCGGGTGGCGGGGCGGCGACGGCGCCGACGTCCATGATCAGCAGGCGGAGGCCCAGGGACGCCAGGTCGCACGGGACGTGCCGGACGTCGCGCCCGTACACCAGCAGCGCCTCGGCCTCGCGGGCGTGCCGGACGGTCAGCCGCGACGGGTCGTCGTCCAGTGCCTCGCCCACCCCGTGCCCGTACAGGTCGCGGACGCCGTGCGTCACCGCCACGAAGGTCTCGGCGCCGTCCAGCAGGCCCATCTCGGCGGGCAGGTCGCGGTTGACGACCATCCGCGCGCCGGGGCGGGGCGTGCCGAGCAGCGCCTCGACCGGCACCCGCGCCCAGGGCGGGGGCGGGACGACCGGCGCCCCCGGACCGGTGACGAACCGCTGGGTGTGGTGGTTCATCGAGTACAGGTCGGCCGACCCGTCGCCGGTGGGCCCGAGCGCGACCGTCGCGCCCCAGCGCAGCGCGACGGTGAGCGACGGGCCGTCCGGCGAGGTGAGCAGCACCAGCGCGCCGGGGGCCCGGCGGACGACGGACGGCGCCCCGCCGAAGACCAGCTCGTAGACGTTCTCGGTCAGCCTGATCTCCGGTGGCGCGGCCAGGTCGGGGACGCGGGTCACGGCTCGTCCTTCCTGGCCAGGATCCGGTAGGCGTTGCTCGTCCCGGGGATCAGCGGCACCAGCAGTTTGTCGGCCAGGGCGGCCACGACCAGCGCGGGCGCCGCCAGGGTGAGGACGGCCGCACGTCGCAGCCAGGCGCCCGGGCCGGGCGGACGTTCGGCCCAGGGCCGTTTGGGCGAGGGTCCGAACACCTGGGTCGCGATGAGCACCGCGAACACGGTGTCGTAGCGCTGATGGGCCTCCCGCCGCTCGCGGGCGACGACGCGCAGCCCGCGCGAGGCGAGATCGCGTTCGAGGTTCCCGATCGGGATCAGGTTCAGGTGCTCCGGCTGGAGCCACGGCACCCAGAGGCGGCCGAAGAAGCGGCCGAGGCGGCTCTCGGGGTCGGGCACCTCGATCAGCAGGTGCCCGCCGGGCCCGAGCACCCGGGCGGCCGCGTCCAGCTCGGCGCGGGGGTCGACGGTGTGCTCCAGGTAGTGGTGCATGCTGACGACGTCGTACTTCCCCGCGAGTTCGGCCGCCTTCTCGATGAACACGCCCTGGTAGGCGTGCCTGAGCCAACCGCGCCGCTCGCCCTCCTGGACGCCCGCGCCCATGTCCAGCCCGTCGAACGCGGTGTCCGGCAGGACGGCCTGCGCGGTGCGGCAGAAGTGTCCGTGGCCCGTCCCGACGTCCAGCCAGGTGCGCGGGGACAGGCGGGACGCCACCATGTTCACGCGCGCGCGGTAGAAGCCGTCCTGCATTGAGAAGCCGCGCTCGCTCGCCTCGGCGCCCAGGCCGTCGTAGACGTCGCGGTAGTAGAAGGCCAGCCCCTCGTCGGTCAGGCGCGGGTTCTGGAAGACGTGGCCGCAGTCCCCGCAGCGTTCCAGCACGAAACGGCCCGGCTTGGCCTGGATCATGTCGCGGCTGCGGACGTGCCTGGAGATGCCCGGCGACCCGCACCACGGGCAGTCCTCGCGCCGTATCCCCTGGAAACGCTTGGTGCCTTTGGCCAGTTCGGCCTCGTAGTGCGCGCGCGCCTCGTCCTCGCGCCGCGCCCAGCGCCGCTCCCAGGCCGACGGCGGGTCGGCCAGGGCCCGCCACCAGCTCCACGGGACGTGGACGAGCCGCAGCAGCGAGGCCCGGTGCAGATCGCGGGGCGACAGCGGCGTCCCGGCGAAGACCACATACGGGACGGCGCAGTAAGCGGCCACCGTCACCAGCCCCCAGCCGAGGTTCGTGGCCAAGGTGAGCAGGACCAGCGCGTACACCAGCATGGAGACCGCCAGCGTGGGCAGCAGCGGGATCCCGAGCCCTCGCAGCCACGCGCGCCTCCCCCGGAACGCCGAGGCGCTCGGCGTGGTGTGGCACGGGACGATCGCCAGGTCGGCGGCGTACCCCTCGGGTTCCGCGAGGGGGACAGCGCCCGGCGCGCCCTGCAAGGCCGGAACCCTCCGGCGTGCCCCGGCGTACTGCCGCAGCCGCACGGTGACGGCGGCGAACTCGCCGAGGTCCATGGCGCCGGACGGGACTCCCGCGCGCTCCAGCAGCTCGTGGTCGGCGAACGTGGCGAACCCGGCGCCGCGTCCCAGGGCGACCGGGTCGTCCCGGTACTTCTTCGGGTCGAAACCGCGGGCCAGGTCGAGCGCCCGCTCCACCGGCAGGTCCATCGGGACCAGGTCGAGGACCTGGAGCCCCCGGTCGCGCGCGTGGGCCACGGCCGCCCGGCGGATCTGCGTCGAGAGCACCGCGCCCTCAGCCGTGACCAGGCCGTAGGGCGTCCCGTCCCCGGGGTCGGCGTCCCAGCGCAGCGGCTCGCCGGTCCGCTCCCCTACCTCGACCCGGCCGAGCCCGCCGAGCCGCAGGCGCAGCCGCACCGCGTCGGCCACCAGGCAGGCCCCGACCAGCAGCGGAAACTCGATCACGTCAGCTTCTCCAGCCGCTCGGCCGCCCGCGCCGCCCCTCCGGCGGCGGTGAAGGAGTCGCGGACCCGTCCCGCCGCCTCCCGATAGCGCTCCTCCGTCAGGACGGACGTCAGCGCGCCCCGCAGTTCCTCGGTCCGGACGCGGCCGAACCGCACCACGGCCCCGGCGCCGGCCCGTTCCACCTGGCGGGCGATCACCGGCTGGTCGTCGCGGATCGGCGCCACCACCAGCGGGACGCCGTGCGCGAGCGCCTCGCAGACGGTGTTGTGCCCGCCGTGCGACACCACCGCCGCCATCCGCTCCATGAGCCGCTGCTGCGGGACGCTCTCGCGGACCAGCACGTTCGGCGGCGGGGCCGCGAGCGTGCCGGACGGCGCGACGAAGACGGCCCGCACGTCCAGGTCGGCGACGGCCTCGGCCGCGACCCGGAAGAACCGCTCCCCGGCGGGCCCGTTGAGGGTCCCGAGGGAGACCAGCACGTTGGGGCTGCCCGAGTCGAGCCACTCCCACGGGAAGTCGCCACCGGGCGGACGACCCAGCGCCGGGCCCACGAACGCGATGTGGTCGGGGAAGACCGAGGTGTCACCGACCAGCGCCCCGGAGGAGAAGACCAGCACCAGGTGGTCGGAGAAGCGCAGGTCGAGCAGATCCTCGATGCCGTGGTCGAGCTGGAAGTCGCCGATCTGCTCGCGCACCCACTCCTCGACCAGCGGCAGGTCCGCCAGCGGCCGGGTGAACTCGGCCGAGGTGGTCGCCGAGGTCGCCCAGGGCAGCCCGCGCAGCCGGGCCGCCACCGGGGCGGCCAGCACCTGCTGGTCGCTGACCACCACGTCGGGATGGAACCGGTCGAGCGCGTTCTGGACGCCCGGCATCATCGCGTGCCCGAGCGGGACGATGAACTCCTCCCACAGGAACCGCAGGGCGGCCGGGCCGCGCAGCGCCAGCCACTCGCGGTGCGCCGCCTCCAGCCGCGCGGCGAACTCCTCGTCCTCCGCACTGAAGATCGTCGAGCCGTGCCGCAGCCGCTTCTCCAATACGGCGCGGTGCCCGACCCAGGCGACCTTGTGACCGCGCCGGGTCAGCTCGGCCGCGACCGCGACGGTCGGGTTGATGTGACCGGCCAGCGGCGGCACCGCGAACAGGAAACGGCGGCCCTCGCGCGGCCCGTCCTCCCGGGGCGCGGCCTCGGGCGGCGTCCCGAACAGGGAGGGGACACTGACTCGTCCTCGTCGCGCGCTCACAGGGAACCTCCTACGGGGACCTTGGTGCCCGCGTGGTGGGACAGCCAGGGCAGCATGACGTCGAGCAGTTCCGCCGTGCCCTCGCGCAGCACGGTGTGCGCGTGGCCGGACATGACGTGCAGGGTGCAATCGGGGACGCTGTGCAGCAGCATCCGCCCGGCCGAGATCACGTCCGAGCGCTCCCCGTATACGGCCAGCACCGGGCAGGTCAGCGTGGCCAGGGCGGCGGGCCCGACCGGTTCGGCGGCGGCCAGGTCGTCGATCAGGCCGGTGCCGTTGATCAGCGCGTCGGCGGTCCTGGCCTGGCGGCCACGCTGCCGCCACCCGATCGCCAGCAGCTGGTCGGCCAGGCGCTCGTACTCCAGCACCAGCGCCGACTTGCCGACGGTGTTGAGCAGACCCTCGCTCCATTCGCCGGGCCGCTCGGACGGGCCGTACGACTCGATCAGCACCAGCCCGGCGACCCGCGCGGGCCGTGCCAGCGCCGCGTTCAGCGCGATGACGCCGCCGTAGCTGTTGGCGACCAGGTGCACCGGCGCGGTCTCGCCCAGCGCGTCCAGGACCGCGAACAGGTCGGCGACCGAGTCGGCCGTGCCGTACCCGGACGGCGTCCGCTCGGACAGGCCGTGGCCGCGCAGGTCGTACAGCACGGCTCGGGCTCCCGCGGCCGCCACCGGCCCGGCGAGCGTGTAGTAGAAGCTGGACAGGTTGTCCAGGACCAGCCCGTGGACGAACACCACCACGGGCGGGTCGGGGACGTCCCCGTGCGGTTCCATCGTCTGCACGTGGAAGCGGGTCCCGCGTGCGGTCACCTCAGGCATGCGCGTCCTCCGCCGCCCGCGTCAGCGGGCGCCGGCCGGGACCGGCCGCGCCTCGATGTGCGCGACCAGGTCGCCGACGGTCATCGTCATGATCTGGTCGAGGTCCATGCCGGCGATGAACCCGGCGATGTCGACGCCGTCGCCGTAGTGCGCGCGCAGCCGCTCGGCCAGCGCCACGAACTCGATGCTCTCCAGTGCGAGGTCGTCGTTGAAGGTGGTCTCCGGCCCCACCTCGACGTCCAGCAGGAAGTCCTCGCCGACCACGTCGACGATCATCCCGACGACCTCCGCGAGGATCTCGCCTTGGCGTGTCATGCTCCGCTCTCCCCCATGCGCTCGCTGTCGTGCGCCGCGACCGTCCAGGTCACGACGTGTCCCTCCGTCGTCTGGGACTCCACCCGCGTGACCGTCCCCCCGGACGTCACCACCAGGCGGTCGGGACCGTCCTCGGTCACCTCGAAGTCCCGGGGGCGCCCCCGAAGGCCGGTCCCGGCGGCCTTGGCCGCGGCCTCCTTGGCGGTCCACAGGCGCGTGAGCGCCGTGGCCCGGTCCCCCGGGAGGCGTTCCAGTAGTTCCTTCTCACGGTCGGTGAACGCCACGTCCTCCAAGACGGCGTCTCGGCCCGCGATCGCCTCGATGTCGATGCCCGCCCCGGTCTCGCCGGGCGCGCCCGCCGGGCGGACGAGCGCGACCGCCAGCTCGCCGGTGTGCGCGATCGACAGCGACAGCACGGTCGCGAACGGCCCCGTCACCTCCGGACGGCCCGAGGCGCCGTTGCGCACGGCGACCTCGGCCGGGAAGACCTCGCCGTGCCCCCGGTCCCACAGCCAGTTCCGGACGGCGTCCTTGGCGGCGATCCGTCCCAGCAGCCAGGGCCCCCGGGCCTTGGGGCCGAGCGCGCGGTACTCCTCGCGCTCGGCGGCGCCCAGGTACTGGCGCATCAGCAGGTCGCGCGAGGCGCTTCCGTCCCAGCGGCGCCTGGCCAGGATCCAGCCGCCGGGCCGCGGCTCGCCGATCCCGTGGTGCTGCGGCGCGAACTTCATCCGCCACACGGACTCGTCGGTGTAGAAGCGGTGGGTCGTCCAGCCGTCCACGCGGCCCCAGACCGAGCCGTCGGCGCGCGCCAGCTCGACGTCGCACCTGATGGTGGTGGCGGAGACCTCCCGGTTCCGGACGGTGAGGTCGAGGCGTTCACCGGGCGGAGGCAGCGGGCCGAACCAGGAGACGCGCTCGATGCCGGTGGGGAACACGGTCTGGTCCTTCTCGCCGTGCACCTGGATCCAGTGGCCGCACAGCTGGCCCGCGCTGTCCATGAGCGCCCCGGGTGTCGGCAGCGAGGCCAGCTCGGCGCGGGCGCCGTCCTCGGCGAGCGCGGTGATCTCCGTGACGCCCTGGAAGAGGGGGCCGTGGAACATCCACCGCTCGGAGTAGAACCGGTCGGCGGTCACCACGGCCGGGCCCTCGTCCTGGAGCGGCGCGCGGTCGCGCGGCGGCGGGGCCGGGTAGCGCTCGGCCAGCAGGACGGTGCCGTCGGTGTGGCCCTCGATGGCGACGCGGACCCGGCGGGGCTCGTCCCGTCGGGGACGGTCGAGCGCGCGCGCGTTGATGTCGGCGGTCGTGGGCGGCGCGGCCACCACCCAGCGCATCGCCCGGACGTCCTCGAAGCCCACGACCACCAGGTCGGGGAACAGCTCCCGCGCGGCCTCGGCCATGACCTCGAGCAGCGTGGTCAGCGGGACGACCGGGAACCGGTCCGACATCTCGGGCCAGTCGGCACGCTGCGGGATCACGCAGTGGTCGGCGAGGTAGGGCATGGAGTCCAGCGAGAAGGTCCGGGACGTGGTCAGCTCGGTCACCGGCGGCTCGGCGCGCCCGGCCGGGCGGTGCGGCGGCCCGGACTCCAGCGCCGACAGGACGGTGTGCGCGCTCGCCGCCGCGTCGTTCATCAGGGCGTCCAGCTCCGCCATCACCGGGTCGGTGCGCGGCAGCGAGGGCCGCGCCCGGCCGACCGGCTCCAGCCGCACCGTCCCGCCGAGCCGGACCAGCGGCGACCCCAGGTCCAGCCGCATGCCTCCCGGCGACGGCGGCTCCTGCGGCGTCGCGCCGTATCCCTCAGCCCACAGCGCGGCCACGACGCGGCGCAGCTGCGCCATGCCGTCGCGCTTGGGGACGTTCACCGCCATCGCCAGATGGTCGCGGGTGCCGAGCCTGTCGCCGACGAACCCGGTCAGGCTGCCCGGTCCGACCTGCACGAACACCCGGACGCCGCCGGTGTCGTAGAGCTCCTCGACCAGTTCGCTGAACCGCACCGGCTCCAGCAGGTGCCGGGTGACCAGCGCGCGCACCGCGTCCGGCTCGGACGGGAACGGCGCGGCCGTCGTGGCCGACCAGAGCGGGACGCGCGGCGTCCGGATCGGCAGGGCCTCGAACGAGCGGTGCAGCGACTCCATGTAAACCTCGGCCATCGGGGTGTGGAAGCCGCTGCGGAACGGCAGCTCGCTGCCGAGCACGCCCTCCTCGGCCAGGCGCCGCAGGATCGCGCGCACCGCGTCCGGCGGCCCGCAGACCACCGACTGGTGCGGGCAGTTGTCATGGCTGACCACGACCTCGTGGCGCGACCCGATGGCCTCGTGGGCCCGGTCGGCGCCGCAGCCCAGCGCCGCGTAGACCACGTCGGGCGCCTGGACGCCGTCGCGGTCGAGCGCGGCGGTGAACGCGGCGACCTCGTCGACCCCGTACATCCCGGTGGCGATCATCGCGGTCCACTCGCCGAGGCTGTGGCCCGCCGCGAGGTCGGGCTCCACGCCGAGGCGGGCCAGCGCGTCCACCAGCAGCCGCCCGACCGCCACCACGTCGGACGCGTGTCCCAGCAGGTCGGCGCGGCCCGTCAGGACGGGACGACCGAGCCCGAACCGGTCGGCGACGTCGTCCACGCGGGGTTCGAACGCGGGCTCGAAGCCCGGGAACAGGAACGCCAGCCGCGCGCCCTCCGCCAGCAGCGGCCGGGTGGTGAACCACAGGTCGCTGCGCCCGCGCCAGGGCGTGCCGCGCGCCACGACGGCCCGTGCTAGGTCGAGCTTGCGCGGGGACGGCGCGACGATCGCGACCCGGCAGGGCAGATCGGGGGGCTCGGCGGTGCGGGCGAGCAGTTCGCGGTCGGGGGCGGCCAGCAGCGCGGCGAGTTCCTCCACCGTGGCGGCGGCGAGGCGGAGCACGGCCTCGTCGTCGGCGTGGCCGAGCACGGCGACCCGGCGCGGCTCGGCGTGGGCGGGCGGCTCCTCCAGGACGAGGTGGGCGTTGACGCCCCCGAAGCCGAACGCGTTGACCACGGCGCGCCGGGGCCCGCCGTCCGGGCGGTCCCAGGAGGCCGCCTCCCGGACGGGACGCAGCCGCGTGCCGTCCAGCGCGGGATGCGGCTCCTCGATGTGCAGGGTCGGGGGCAGGACGCCGTCGCGCAGCGCGCACGCCGCCTTGATCAGCCCGGCCATCCCGGCGGCGGGCATGGCGTGCCCGATCATGGACTTGACCGTGCCGAGCGCGAGCGGCGGACCACCGGTCCCGAACACGCGCCGGAGCGTGGCCAGCTCGGCCTCGTCCCCGGCCGGCGTCGCGGTGCCGTGCGCCTCGACCAGCCCGGCGGCGCCGGGCGCGGCGGGGTCGAGGCCCGCGTCGGCCCAGGCCCGCTCGACGGCGCGCACCTGCCCGTCGACCATCGGGCTCATGATGCCGCCCGCGCGGCCGTCGCTGGACGAGCCGACGCCGCGGATCACCGCGTGCACCCGGTCGCCCGCGTCCTCGGCGTCCCGCAGCCGCTTGAGCAGGACGATCCCGGTGCCCTCCGACAGCAGCGTCCCGTCGGCGCCCCGGTCGAACGGGCGGATGGTCTCGCTGCGGCTCAGCGCCCGGAGCTGGCTGAACACGCTCCAGAGCGTCACGTGGTGGGTGTGGTGGACGGCGCCGGCCAGCATGGCGTCGCACTCGCCCGAGCGCAGGGCCCGGACGGCGTGCTCGACGGCCAGCAGCGACGAGGCGCAGGCGGCGTCCAGCGTGTAGGCCGGGCCGCCCAGGTCGAACCGGTTGGCGATGCGCGCGGCCGCGAAGCTGGGCACCAGGCCCGCCGAGGCGTCCGGCCCGTCCGGGCCGAGCCGCGCGCGGAACGCGCGGCGGACCTCGTCCAGCTTGGCCTCGGGCAGGCCGGGCACCAGCTCGGCCAGCACGCCGGTGAGCTGGTGGGCGGTGCGGACCCGCTGGTCGAAGCGGGCCACGCCCGGGGTGAGGTAGCCGCCCCGCCCGACCACGACCCCGATCCGCGACCGGTCGGGCAGCGCGTCCTCGCCGCCCGCGTCGGCGATCGCCTCGGCGGCGACGCGCAGCGCGAGCAGCTGGTCGGGTTCCATTCCGGCCACGGCGGCGGGCATGATCCCGAAGCGGCCCGGGTCGAAGGTCGCCAGATCGTCGACGAAACCGCCCCGGCGGCAGTAGAACCGGTCGCTCTGCGGGGCCTTCTCGTAGGCCTCGGGGTCGTAGAACACCGCCGGGTCCCAGCGGTCCGGGGGCACCTCCCCGATCGCGTCGACGCCCGCACGGATGTTCCGCCAGAACGCGCCCGCCGTCCCGGCCCCGGGGAACACCGCTCCCATGCCGACTATCGCGATGGGCTCCGCGCTCACGGGCGGGTCCCGGTGAACACGACCTGGGTCTCGTCGCCGTAGGCGATCTCGTCGAGCAAAGCCGCGACGGCGGCGTCCGGATCCAGCAGCGCGACGCCGCGGCGCTCGTACTCGCGGGCCAGCTCGGGCGAGACCATGCCGCCGCCCGCCCAGGGGCCCCAGTCGGCCACCAGGACTCGGCCGGAAAGGTCGCGGCGCCACAGGCGGGCGAGGGTGTCGCACGCCTCGTTGGCGGCGGCGTAGTCGGCCTGGCCCCGGTTGCCGTAGACGCCCGAGACGCTGCCGAAGACCACGAAGAAGCCGAGGTCGGGACGGACGGCGGCGGCCAGCGCCCGGGCGCCGTCCACCTTGGTGCGGTAGACCCGCTCGAACGAGCCCGGCTCCTTGTCGTGGACCAGGCGGTCCTCGACCCGTCCCGCGCCGTGCACCACGCCGTCGAGACGGCCGTGGCGGGCGTAGACGTCCTGGACCACGGCCTCGACGGCACCCGGGTCGAGGACGTCGGCCGGGTGGTAGCGGACAGAGGCGGCGGTGCCGCGCAGCGCGTCGAGGGTGGCGCGGACCTCGCGTCCGGCCAGGACGCGCCGGACCTCCGCCTCGATCTCGGCGGGCCCGCGCCCGCCGCGCTCGGCGAGCGTCCGGCGCAGCTCGGCGGCGCCCGCCGCGGGCGCCGGGTCGTCCCCCGGGTCGGTGCGGCCGATCAGCTCGATGTGGCAGCCGGTGGTGCGGGCCAGTTCCCGCGCGGCCCGGGCGGTGATGCCCCGCGCGCCGCCGGTGAGCAGCACGACCCCGTCGGCGCCGAAGTCGAGCCGCGAGCCCGCGCCGTTGCGGGTGGCGGCCTCGGCCGGGACGACCGTCAGGGTCCGGCGGGCCTCGCCCTCGTGGCCGACCTCGACGGGCGCGTTCGCGTCCAGGAGCTCGGCCAGCAGTTTCGGGGCGACCGCGCGGGGTCCCTGCTTGGTGTCGAGGTCGACCGCGCGGACCTGCACCTCGGGGTACTCCTGAGCGAGCGTGCGGGCCAGGCCGCACAGGCCCGCGCCGGAGACCGGGTCGCCGGAGTCGAGCCGGTGCCCGAACGTCCCGCCGGACGCGCCCGCCAGCACCAGCCACCGGAGGCCCCCGAGCAGGGCCTGCCTGATCCCGGCGTAGGCGCCCGGGAGCACCGGGCCCGCGCCGGGACGCAGCGCGCCCAGGTGGACGAGCCCGTCGCAGGGACTGTCGACCTCCAGCGGCGTCCTGACCTGGGCGCCCTCCCGTTCGAGCAGGTCGGCCAGTTCGAGCGCGATGCCCCGGCCGTCGTCGACGATCACGAAGCGCTTGCCCGCGAAGCGTCCGCCGCCCGGCTCGGGCGCGGGCGCCGGGGGCAGGTCGGCCAGGCGGACCACGAGCCGCGTCGGCGCGACCCCCGCGACGGTCTCCTGCGCGGGAGCCTCGGCGGGCGCCGGGACGGCCGAGCGGAACACTCCGTCGGGGTCGCGCTCGGCACCGCCCAGGTGCTCGCCGACCCAGGCCACGATGCCGCCGATCGTCTTGATCCGGGCGAGCCGCTCGACCACGGCCTCGTCCGGGCGAGTCCCTGGTCCGGCCAGCCCCAGCCGTCCGGCCAGCTCCCCGATGATCTCGGTGCGCTTGATGGAGTCGATCGACAGGTCGGCCTCCAGGTCGAGGTCGTCGCCCAGCATCGGCTCGGGGTAGCCCGTCCGGCCCGCGATCACGTCGAGCACGGCCGCGCGGACCTCGGCGGGTCCCGGTGGTGCGGCGGGTTCCGGCGCGACGATCTCGGCCGGGACCGCCTGCCGCGGCACCGACACCCGGGGCGGCTCCGCCACCGGAGGCGGGGCGGACGTGCCGAGGTAGGCCAGGACGACGTCGCGCTGGGCGGCCAGCAGCTCGCGGCTGGTGCGCAGGTACTCCAGAACCGCCGCCTCGCGCTCTGCGTTGCCGATGTCTCCTCCTGTGGGCGAGGCGACCCGCTCGGCGGGACGCAGGGCGTTGGCCGGGTGGCCTCCGTCGGCCGTGCGGACGAGATGCCCGTTGACGACCCAGCCGGGTTCGGGACGGGCGGGCCGCGTCACCTCGCGGGCGTCGCGCCCCGCCAGCAGCGGCAGCGGGTCGACCGCGACGCCCGCCGCCGCGAGCTCGGCCAGGGCCAGCAGAAGGCGCTCCAGGCCGTCCTCCCCGGGGACGTCGCAGGCCACGGCGGTGTGCGGGCGCTCGCCGAGGATCTCCCCGACCAGCCCGGTCAGCACCCGCCCGGGGCCCGCCTCCACGAACACGCGGGCACCGGCGGCGTACATGGCCTCGATCTGCTCGACGAACCTGACCGGCGCGCCGACCTGGCCGGCCAGCGTGCCGCCGAGCTCGGCCGGTTCGGTGTCGTAGGGCCCCGCGGTGGTGTTGGACCAGACGGGGAAGGCGGGCGAGCGCAGGTCGCGCCCGGCCAGCTCGGACCGGAGCGCGGCCGACGCGCCCGCGACCAGCGGGCTGTGGAACGCGCAGGCGACCGGCAGGGACGTGGCCCTGAGGCCGCGCGCCTCCAGCACGGCCAGCGCCCGGCCGAGCCCGGCGGACGACCCGGAGATCACCACCTGGCGCGGCGCGTTGTGGTTGGCGATCACGACCTCGGAGATCCCGGCCAGCGCCGACCGCACCTCGTCCAGGGACGCGGTGACGGCCGCCATCGCGCCGGGGTCGTCCCCGCTCGCGCGCGCGGCGGTGAGGATGGCCCCGGCCCGCGCGGCGCTCAGCGCCAGCAGGTCGTCCTCGCCGAAGACACCGGCCGCGCACAGCGCCACCAGCTCGCCGTAGCTGTGCCCGGCGGCCAGGTCGGGCCGCACGCCCAGCTCGGTGAGCAGCCGGTGGACGGCCAGACCGGCGATGCCGAGCGCGGGCTGGGCGACGCGGGTGTCGGTGAGCGCCGCGCGCTGCCGTGCGGCGCTCTCGGCGTCGAACGCGGTGGGCGGGAACATCGCGTCGGCGTAGCGTCCGCCGGCCAGCCTCAGGAGCCGCTGCAACCGGGGGAAGGCCACGAACAGGTCGGCCAGCATGCAGGTCCGCTGACTTCCCTGCCCCGGGTACAGGAACGCGACCTGGCCCGTCTCCGCCTTCCCCTGCGGGGCGACGAAGACCCCGGGGACGGCGCGGAACTCGCGGGCGGCGGCGAGCTTGGCGGCCAGGTCGTCCAGGTCGCGGGCCACCAGCGCCACGCGCACCGGGCCCTGGCCCGACGCGAAGGTCCTGGCCAGGTCGCGCAGGCGGGGACGCCCGGCGGCGAGCAGCGCCGCGAGCCGGTCGATCTCGGCACGGGCGGCCGCGCGGCCCGCGCCCCGGATGAGGAACAACTCGGCGGGCCACTCGGCCAGCCCGGACACCGGCTCGGGCACCCCGTCGTACCCGGTGAGCACGGCGTGGAAGTTGGTGCCGCCGAACCCGAAACCGCTGATCCCCGCGACGCGCTCCCCCGGCGCGGCGGCCCAGGGACGCGCGGCCCGGCCGAACGCGAACGGGCTCGTGGCGGCGTCCCAGGCCCGGTTGGGCCGGTCCAGGTGCAGCGTGCCCGGCAGGACGCCGGTGTGCAGCGCGTACGCGGTCTTGATCAGCCCGGCCAGGCCCGAGGCGCACTTGGTGTGCCCGATCTGGGACTTCACCGATCCAAGCGTGATGCTCGCCGGGCGCGCTCCGGCGGCGGTGAAGGTCTCGGTGAGCACGGCCAGCTCGGTGCGGTCGCCGACCTCGGTCCCGGTGCCGTGCGCCTCGACCAGCCCGACCTCGGCCGGGGACACGCCCGCCCGCTCGTAGGCGCGTTCGAGCGCGAGCCGCTGGCCCTCAGCGCGCGGCGCGGTCAGCCCGAGCGAGCGGCCGTCGCTGGACCCCGCGACGGCCTTGACCACGGCGTAGATCCGGTCGCCGTCCCGCTCGGCGTCGGCGAGCCGCTTGAGCGCCACGCACGCCACGCCCTCGCCGATCGCGATGCCGTCGGCGTCCGCGTCGAAGGTGGCGCACCGCCCGTGCGGCGACAGCGCGCCCACCGAGGAGAACAGCAGGTAGTCGTGGATGCCGTTGTGCAGGTCGGCGCCGCCGCACAGCACC
Organism: Spirillospora sp. CA-294931; assembly: GCF_050946795.1. Taxonomy (GTDB): domain Bacteria; phylum Actinomycetota; class Actinomycetes; order Streptosporangiales; family Streptosporangiaceae; genus Spirillospora. The sequence goes on along the minus strand of NZ_CP192006.1, from coordinate 2,947,934 downwards.
AGGTCGCTGCTTCGCGACGCCAGGTCCTTGCAGGCCGCGTCGAGCGCGGCCAGCGACGCCGCGCACGCCGCGTCCACGGTGTAGTTGGCGCCGCCCAGGTCGAGCCGGTCGGCGACCCGTCCGGCGATCACGTTGGTGAGCACCCCGGGGAAGGAGTCTTCGGTGAGCCTGGGGAGTTGCTCGTCCAGGCCCGGCGGCACCTGGCCGTAGTACTGGGGCAGGATGGCCCGCGCGCTGTAGGCGGCGCCCAGGTCGGTGCCCGACTCGGCGCCGAAGAACACCGACGTGCGGGAGCGGTCGAAGGGCCGGTCGTCGTATCCGGCGTCCTTCAGGGCCCGTCCGGCGACCTCCAGCGCGAGAAGCTGGGTCGGCTCGATGCTGCCCAGGGAGTTGGGCGGGATGCCGTAGGCCAGGGTGTCGAAGGGGACGTCGGGCAGGAACCCGCCCCACTTGGACGGGGTCTTGTCCCCCGTACGCCGCGCGGCCGGGTCGTAGTAGAGCTCCGGGTCCCAGCGTTCGGCGGGGACCTCGGTGACGGCGTCGATGCCGCGCACGACGTTGGCCCAGAACCCGTCGGCGTCGCGTGCCCCGGGGAAGACGCAGCCGATCCCGACGATGGCCACGTCCACGGGGGCGGCTGTGTCCTTCCCGGAGCGCTCCTGCTCCCGGGTCAGGCCCAGCTCGGCCGCGCGGGCGGCCAGGAACCGCGTGGCGCCCGCGCTGACCTGCTCGTGCAGGTCGGCGATGCGCGTGGGCGCCGACCGCAGCGCCGCGACCTGGCCGATCATGTAGAGGCCCTCGGCGCGCTGCTCGCGGTCGTCGAGCGGCCGCAGACCCTCGTCGCCCGCGTCCTGCCGGGTCAGGCCCTTGCTGGCGATGCGCAGGCGGCCCAGGTTCAGCTCCTCCAGCCGCTGCCACGCCTCCTCGCGGGGCGTCCCGGACTCCTCCAGCTCGCGCCGGGCGTCCTCGAACGTCTGTACATACGGGGTCCGCGCACACCGGGTGGAATGGCCCGGGGACGTCTCCAGCAGCGCGGTTTCGTCGCACTCGACGGCGGCGCGCTGGAACCCGGGGAGGATCGCCTCGGCCGCGACGGCCTCGCAGGTGAACAGGTAGGCCGTGCCCATCAGGACGCGGACGTCGGCGCCCCGCTCGGCCAGCGGGCCCGCCAGTGCGGCGACCATCGCGGCGGACCGCTCGTCGTGAATCCCGCCCGCGAAGAACACCGACAGTTCCTCGGCCGGGTTCCGCTCGGCGAACTCCGTGAGCAGCGCGACCTGCGCGTCCCAGAGAGGGAAGGACGCCCTCGGGCCGACATGGCCGCCGCACTCGCGTCCCTCGAACACGAACCTGCGGGCTCCGTCGGCCAGGAACTGTTCGAGCAGCCCCGGCGACGGCACGTGCAGGTAGGTCGCGATTCCGGCGTCCTCCAGCGGCCGCGCCTGCGACGGGCGGCCGCCCGCGATCAGCGCGTACGGCGGCCTGACCTCCCGCAGCACCGCCAGCTGCTCCGCGCGCAGCTCGGGCGGGGCGAAGCCCAGCACGCCCACGCCCCACGGGCGCTCGCCCAGCCGGTCGGCGGTCTCGGTCAGCAGCGCCCGCATGGCCTCGCCGCGCATCAGGGCCGGGGCGAGGAACGGCAGGCCGCCCTCCTGGGCGACCGCCGCCGCGAAGGCCGCGCGGTCGCTGACCCGCGTCATCGGGCCCTGCACCACCGGGTGGTCGCGGACCACCGGAGCGCCCGGCCGATCGACGGGCGCCAGCGGCTCGGCCCGGACGGCGGCGCGCAGGTGCGCGCCGATCGCGTCGCGGACCGCCTGGACGACGCCGCCCGCCGTCTTGTGCCGCTCGGCCAGGGCGCGGGCGGCCGGGCCGTCCTGCCCGACCGGCAGCGGCCTGGAGCGCAGCCCGGTGGCGCCGAGCCGCCGGTTGACCCCGGCGAGGTCGAGGCCGTCCAGGTCGGGTTCGGGCAGGTCGGGACGCGTGTAGACGCGGTGGCCCCGCACGACGCGGGTCTCGCTGCCGTCCATGGCGGCCAGCGCGGCGGTCACGTCGGCGGGCAGGTCCATCTCCCGCACGAGCGAGAGCTGGACGTCGAGCACCACGCCCCGGGCGCCGCCCGCGACCGCCGCGGCGGCGGTGTGCGGCCCGATACCGCCCGCCGCCCACACCGGGACGTCCACCCGGGGGTCGGCGAGCATGCGCTGGAGGAGCACGAACGTGGTCAGCTCGCCGACCCGCCCGCCCGACTCGCAGCCGCGCGCGATGAAGCCGTGCGGCAGGCCGCCGCACAGGCGCGACGCGGCCGCCGCCTCTTCGGGGTCGACGACCTCGACCAGCAACCGGCGTCCCCGCGCGTAGGCGGGCGCGTCGACCGGACCATCCCCGAGCATCGCGGCGGCGTCGACCACGACCGTCCCGGCGGCGTCCGGAAGCTCTTCGGGCCCGACGCCGCATCCGGCCGGGATCCGCACGCCGAGCGAGCCCTGCCCGGTTGGGCCTCCCCGCATCCAGCGGCCGACGTCGGCCAGCGCGGCCAGGCCGCACGCGCGGTCGGTGCCGAGGTCGAGCACCCCGAGCCCGCCCGCGCGGACCACCGCGAGCGCGAGATGGGGCGCGGGACGGCCGAACGGCCCGATCCCGATCACCTCTACGGCCAGAGGATCGGGCGCCGCGCGCGTCTCCTCCCGCCCTCCGGGAACCTGGGCCCTACCCGTCGCCATCTACTGCCCTTCGACGTCCGCCGCTCACAACGCTGCGCCACACTACGTATGGCGACGCCTTGATTACTCAGGCGACACACCCAAAGGCGCGGTGATACCGGGTGTCCAGAGCTTCCCTGGGGGTTCCCTTGACGCAACGAAAACCCCGGGCGGCCGGATGATCAGAGGGAGACGGCGGCCTCGCGGCGCGAGGGCCTGATGCCGTGCGTCCGGGTGCCCTCGTCGAGCCAGCGGTCCAGGTGCGCCCAGGTCGTCGCGCGGGCCGTCCGGCCGGTGAGCACGCCGAGATGACCGCCCGGCACGGCCTCGAACCGCACCTCGGGCGCGTTCTCCAGCAGCCGGGTCAGCGGCTCGACGGCGGTCACGGGCGCGAGCCCGTCGCCGCGTCCGGCGATGGCCAGGACCGGCACCCTGACCCGGTCGAGCGCGTCCGAGAGGGCCTCGCGCGGCAGCCGCGCGTAAAAGTGCCGGAGCGCGTGGCCCGGATTGGCCGGCATCAGGTCGTTGAAATGATCCAGAGCCTCAGCCTGCGCGAGAAATTCGCGGTCGTCGAGATTGGCCAGCATTGTGCCGGGGCGGAGCAGGTACTTGTCGATACCGACGAGCTCGGACGCGCGCCGCGCCATCGGTCGCGCCACTTTCCCGAATACCGCCTCGCGCTGCGGCGGGGCGATCGCCGCCACCGAGGCGACGGGCAGCGCCGGGTCGTCGGCCGCCGCCAGCAGCGAGCCGATCCCGCCCAGGCACCAGCCGACCAGTTGCACGGGCTGACCGCCGGTGTCGCGGCTGACCGCCCGCACCGCCTCCGGCAGCACGTCACCGACCCACGGGCCGGGTTCGGCGTGCCCGGGCGTCTCGTGATCGAGCAGGTAGGACAGGCGTCCGGCGTTCACCACGTGCTCGGCCAGGCTGCACCCCCGGCGCAGATCGAAGCAGCGCGCCGGTGCCGCCGGCGAGGGCACCAGCAGCACCGGCGGGCCCGCGGGGACCACCCCCCGCAGCGACCGGTACCGGTGGACCGAGCTCCCGATGGCCTCGGCGGGCGTCGGACGCAGGTCGGCGACGTGCCCGTCGAGCAGTTTGCTCGCGACGTTCGAGGCGGCGGCGCGCAGGCTCCGGGGAGAGGGGATCATTTTCCCATTGTCCATCTCCATTCGACGGCCGCCCGATGATGCTTTTCGGCACCGACCGGCCGAGCTCCCATAATGCCGTTATACACCGGAGTCCCTGAGACGGATATCACACGCCCATGAAGGTCGTGTTAATTCGCCCGGACGGCGCCCCGCACACCCCCGGCGTCCGGTCCCGGTCACCGCCGGATACGGCCCCCGCTCGCGGGCCTCCGGAGACATCGCGCATAATGCCAATTACAGCCCGTAGCGGTCGTGCTACAGGTCAGGCGCCAGGCAGGTGCGGGATGAACGAGGCGTGTTCGGCGGTCGCGCCCCTCCTCGCCGCGCACCGGTCCGCCTACCCGGCCCTCGACCTGAGCGCCCTCCTGCGGGGGTACGCGGTGGCCGAACGGCTCCACCGGGGGCAGCTCCGCAAGTCCGGCGCCCCCTACATCACCCATCCGCTCGCCGTGGCCACGATCCTGGCCGAGATGGGGCTGGACACCACCACGCTGGTCGCCGCGCTGCTGCACGACACCGTGGAGGACACCCCGTACACCCTCGGCGAGGTCCGCGCCGACTTCGGCGCGGAGGTGGCCGTCCTGGTGGACGGGGTCACCAAGCTCGACGGCGAGCGCTGGGGCGAGCGCGCCGAGGCCGAGACCCTGCGCAAGATCGTCCTGGCGGCGGCCGCCGATCTGCGGGTGCTGGTGATCAAGCTGGCCGACCGGCTGCACAACCTGCGCACGCTGCGGTTCCAGCCCGAGCACAAACGGGCCCGCTACGCCCAGGCGTCGCAGGAACTGCTCGTGCCGTTCGCCGAGCGGCTGGGCCTGCGCGTCCTCAAGCGCGAGATGGACGACCTGTGCTTCGCCGCACGGGCTCCGGCGGCGCACGCCGCCACCGCGCGGGCCGTCCGGGCGGCGCTGCGGGACGCCGACGCGGCCTTCGGCCCGCCGCTGCGCCGCCTGCGCGACGCCCTGGTCGAGCACGGCGTGACCGGACGCGTCCAGGTGCGTCCCCGCCACCTGCACGCCGTCCACCGCGAGCTCGGCGGCGACCTCACGGGCCTGCGGCCCAACCACGTGGCGCGGCTCCTGCTGCTGGTCGACGGCGCCGAGCAGGACTGCTACATCGCACTAGGGGCCGTCCACGCGGCGCTGCACCCGATTCCCGGCCGGGTCAAGGACTACATCGCCCTGCCCAAATACAACATGTACCGGTCGCTGCACACCCGCGTGATCAGCCCGGACGGCGACCTCCTCGACGTGATCATCCGGAGCCGGGGGATGCACCCGATGGCCGAGGAGGGCATCGTCGCCCACATCCGCGACGCGTCCGGCGGCGCGGCCGCCGCCGTCACCGGACGGCGCGACCTGGCCTGGCTGAGCCGGTTGCTGGCCTGGCAGTCCGACGCGCCGTCCGCCGAGTTCCTCGACAGCCTCCGCGCCGACCTGGCCTCGGGCACCGTGGCCGCCCTCACCCCGGCGGGCGAGATCGTCACCCTGCCCGCCGGGGCCACCGCGCTCGACTTCGCCTACGCGCTGTCGCCGGCGACCGGCGACCGGAGCGTCGGCGCCGTGGTCAACGGGCGGCTCGCGCCGCTGTCGGCCGTGCTGCGCGGCGGCAACGTCGTGGAAATCCTCACCGACCCCGCCGCGACCCCGTCGGAGGACTGGCTGCGGTTCACCGTCACCGCCCAGGCCCGCGTCCGCATCCGGCGGCGGCTGGCGCACCGCCGCGCCGAGGAGGCCGCCGCGGCCGGACGGCGCCGCCTGGCCCGCGCCCTGGCCCACTGCCGGGTGGACCTGCTGGCCGCCGAGGCGCGCGGCGAGTCCCTGGCCGTCGCGCGGGCCCTCGGGCACCCCGGGGTCGACGACCTGTACGCGGCCCTGTCGGCCGGGTCGGTGAGCCTCCACGATCTCGTGGCCCGCCTCACCCGCGCGTGACCCGGCGCCCTAATCTGGACGCATGACGTCCGACGGCGTGTTCGAGCTGGGAACCGACGGCCCGCGGGTGATCGTCGTCGGGGTGGACGGCACCGAGACCTCGCTGCACGCCGCCGCCTACGCGTGGGGCCTGGCCCGGCGCAGCGGCGCGCGGCTGCTGGTGGTGCACGTGGCCTCGGTCGCGTCCATCACCACCATGGCGCCCGGCGGCGCCGCCGTGATGCGCGAGGCCGACCAGCAGGTCGTGGACGAGCTGCGCGCGCAGCTCGCACAGGTGGGCGAGCGCGACGGGGTCGCCTACGAGCTGATCACCGAGCAGGGCGACGCCGTCGCGGCCCTGTCGCGGGTGGCCGACGAGCACCGGGCCGACGCCGTCGTGGTCGGCGCGTCCGCGCAGGCGGGCCACAAGCTGATCGGCTCGGTGGCGGTCAGGCTGGTCCGGGCGGGCCGGTGGCCCGTCACAGTCGTCCCGTAGGGGCGGCGACGCGGGCCAGGGGCAGCACGATCGCCGCCCCGCCCGCCAGATGCACCGCCGCGGTGACCAGCGCGGGCCCGGCGGGCACCGCGAGCGTCAGCGGCAGCAGCGTGGCCACGGCCAGGGCGGCCATCGCGATGGAGACGAAGGCGCGCACCGGTCTCTCGGCCACCGCGGTCAGCACGTGCAGCAGCGCGGTCGCCTGCACCGTGGCCGCGCCGGAGCACACCGCGTAGGTGAAGACGGCGTCGCCCGTCCCGGCGCTGGACGGCAGGATCACCGGCACCCCGGGACCGGCCACCGCCCGTCCGATCAGGATCCCCGCCACCGCCACGCTCACGGCCAGGGCCGCGGTGCCCATCCCGCGCAGCCAGATCCGCCGCGTGGTCACCTCGGGGCTCGCCGACAGCGACTCGTGCAGCTCGACGAATTCGCGGTAGCGCGCCATCGGCGCGGGCTGCCGGACGCGCGCGGAGCTGCACCGGAAGGACCGCTGCCAGGGACGCACGTCCCCGCGCCTCCCGTAGAAAGGCTCGAACGGCGTCTCGGGCATGTCCCCTCCCCCCGGTCCGGACGTTCACTGTGCTACCCGGCCCGGTTCGGGGGGACTCCCCCTGATTCAACAGTTTGTCGCGATTTTGCGCCCCCGGACATGACGAAGGGACCCTGGTAGCGCCCCGCTCCAGGGTCCCCTCGTGCCCGTGGGGCCTAGACCTGTCCGGCCTTCTCCAGCGCCGCGCAGCACGTGCCGACCAGCAGCCGGGTCACGTTGTACGGGTCGCAGTTGGCGTTGGGACGGCGGTCCTCGATGTAACCCTGCTTGTCGACCTCGACCTGCCACGGGATGCGCACCGAGGCGCCGCGGTCGGAGACGCCGTAGGTGTAGACGTCGAACGGGGCGGTCTCGTGCTCGCCGGTCAGCCGGTCGGCGATGCCGTGGCCGTAGCCCTCGATGTGCTCGGCGACCTTGCCCTCGCCGCCCAGCGCCTCGCAGGCGGTGATGATCGCGTCGTAGCCCTCGCGCATGGCCTTGGTCGAGAAGTTGGTGTGCGCGCCCGCGCCGTTCCAGTCGCCCTTGGCGGGCTTGGGGTCGAGGGTCGCCGCGACGTTGAAGTCCTCGGCGATGCGGTACAGCAGCCACCGGGCGATCCACAGGTGGTCGGCCACCTCGACCGGGCCGGCCGGGCCGATCTGGAACTCCCACTGGCCGGGCATGACCTCGGCGTTGATGCCCGAGACCGCCAGGCCCGCCTCGATGCAGGCGTCCATGTGCTTCTCGACGATCTCGCGGCCGAACACCTCGTCCGCGCCGACGCCGCAGTAGTACGGGCCCTGCGGGGCGGGGAAGCCGGTCTCGGGGAAGCCCAGCGGACGTCCGGCCTGGAAGAAGGTGTACTCCTGCTCGATGCCGAACCACGAGTCCTGCACGGCGAACCGCTCGGCGACCGGCAGCAGCCTGGCCCGGTTGTTGGTCGGGTGCGGGGTGCCGTCCACGAGGTAGACCTCGCACAGCACCAGCTTGTGGTCGCCGCCGCGCACCGGGTCGGGACAGGAGAACACCGGCTTGAGCACGCAGTCCGAGTTGTCACCCGGCGCCTGGTTGGTGCTGGAGCCGTCGAAGCCCCAGTCCGGCAGCGCGGCGCCGTCCGGAAGGACCTTGGTCTTGGACCGCAGCCGCGCCGTGGGCTCGGTGCCGTCGATCCAGATGTACTCGGCCTTGTAGCTCAACGTCGATCCCCTCGTCATTCCGGCCACGTGTTCGGCCCTGACGAGCGTGACAATTCGGCATTTCGGACCTGTTGCCCGTATGTGAACGCCATGTTAAACCGACCCTGACCTGCCCGAACAACACAAGAGAGACCGGTCACACGCCAAGCGGGGGCCCGGGGGTCGCCCCCCGGGTAAGCACAGCGGCCCACGGCGAGACGAGCGAAGCTCGTCGAGCACCGTGGGCCGGCTCGTGGGCGCGGACGGTTTCGAACCGCCGACCGCTCGGTTGTAAGCCGAGAGCTCTACCCCTGAGCTACGCGCCCGCGGCCAGGACAGAGGCCCTGGCGCCCGAGAAGCGTACCCGTTCCGCCCCCTCGACCGCGAAGCGAAAAGTACGCGGTCGGGCTTGACTGACCGTCGGTCATTTTCATTAGGTTAGGCATCCCTAAATTAGGAGCGGGACCTTCGATGCCGAACTACCACGCGGGGCGGCCCGCCTTCCTGGCCCTGGTGACCTCGGTGCTTCCGCTGCTCTCCGCGTGCGGGGCCGGTGGCGGCGCGGGCCGGAAGGGCGACCCCCGGCCCCCCGTGCGGGGCTTCGCCCCGCCGCGTGGCTTGGGGCGCTGTTAGCGTCTGGCGCGTGGCGACTGTGCGGGGCAGGCGACGAGACGTGCTGGAGATGTACCGGCGGACGCGTCCGGGCGACGTTCCGGCCGAGATGATCGAGGCGGCCACCGCGCGGCGGCTCGCCGGTGATCCGGCCGGTGCCTGCGCCGCCGCCCGGGTCGACCTGGACGTCGATGTCACCGAGATCACGCGGGTGTGCGGACGCGAGTCGGCCGATCGGATCGTCGACGACCTGCATCACGTCGCACCGGACTTGCTGCGCTGGAACATTCCTCGGGGGCTGGACGGGCCTGGCACGCCCATCGGTTTCGGACTGTTGCGCCGGTACCCGGACGGCGGCGGCGTGAACCTCCTGGTCATCAAGGTCAGGAACCAGCCGGACCGTCTGCGGTTGTGGGCGCAGTGCCGGCCGGAGTGGATGGCGGAGCTGCCGGACCGCACACAATCGGTGTACCACCTGCCACAGGCCTACTGGGACGCCCGATACACCGGCGAGCTGCGCGATCTCTGCGGCGGCGGGCCGGACCGGATTCCGTTCCACGACACCGGCGGCCGCCTCCTGGAGAGCATCCCCATCGGGCCGCCCCCGGAGGATCCGGTCGCCATGACCGAGTGGCTGACCCTGCTCTGGGACGAGGGCCGCGTCGGCGAGGCCCTCGCCGCGTGCGGGATCACGCTCGCCGACGGGCAACGGAACGTCTGGCGGCAGCGCCCCTGGGTCGCCGCCGAGCGCCTGGTGGCCGACGCCAGGCGGGTGCTCGACGAAGGCGTCTTCGCTCCCGGCCTGGTGCGGCGGCGCCCACCTCCGGTCCCGACGATCTGGGTCGAGTGCCGCGACGAGGGCCAGGCCGGCACCGACATCGAACTGGCGTTCGGTCCGGGTGACCGGGTCACGGCACGCCGGCGCAGTGCCGGGGTCGGGGAGTCCCGTCTGCTCACCGCCCCCGAGTACCGCCATCCGATCGATCTCGACCTGCTGCGGTTCGGTCTCGTCGGGCCGGACGAGCTGCACCCGGCGGTCGCCCAGGCGCTGTTCCCGGCGCGGTCGCCCCGTGTCGAGGGGCCGTCCGCCCCCAGGGCGGCGGTGCCGCGTGATGGCGGCCGGGAGCTGATGGAGCGGGCGTTTCACCGCGACACCGCCGGCGTGTGCGCGCTCCTCGACGCCGGTGCCGACCCGCTGGTGCGTGACCGCTCCGGCCAGACGCTGCTGCACCTGCTGCCCCATCTCGACCACGAGTTGCTCCTTGCCCGGTTGCTCGCCGCGGGTGTGGACGTCAACGCCGTCGACGTGCAGGGGCGCACGGCGTTGCACGCCGCCGCCGCCCGCAAAGGAGAACTGGAGCACGCGGGATGGCTCGCCCGCGAATCGGTCGAGGACCTCATCGGCCGGCTGCTCAACGCGGGCGGGGTCGACGTCTGCGCCGAGCGGGGCGCCCCGTGCCCGGCCGGCGCACCGGTCGAGCGTCGCGCCCGGCCCACCGGCGAAGACGTCGACCGGCTGCGGGGCCGGGCGTCTCGCGGCGACTACCCGTCGATGGCGCGGCTGGCGTGGGCGCTGTACTCCACCGGGAAGAACCCGCGCGAGGTGCTCGCCGAATGCTACGGCGTCCCGTTCCCGGACGAGTTCTTCGCGCTCGCCGACCGGCTGCCCCTGCCCGGGCACCGGCCCGAGGACCAGCGCTGCCACGTGTGGCGGCTCGCCCTTCCCGCCGACCGGGGCGGCCCGGTGCCGGCGGACGGCTCCAGCCGTGACGCCTACGCGAACCAAGCCGTCCTCGAACGCGACCGGCGGCTGATACCCGTGCTGCCGCTCCGCGACCCCCGCACCGAGTACGGCGGCCTCGTGCTGTGTTACCGGCTCACCGAGCTCGCCCGCGGCGAGCCGACGGTCTTCGGCATCGATCGGCTCGACGACGAAGGACAGGTCGAACGGCTCGGCCCCTCACTGGCGGCGGTGCTGCGTGACTACCACGCGACCGTCGTCGACAGGCTGGAGGCGCTGCGGCGCCTCGCCCCGGAGCACACCGGCGTCGACACGCTCCCCGCGCACCGCGCCGCGCTGAACCTCGCCGGGACGCTGCTCCCGGCCGGAGCGCCGGGCGTGACCCGCTCCGAACCGACGGCCCCGTTCACCGCACCGGCGCCAGGACGCACGGTGACCCGGCTGCGAAGCCGGGCGTCTCGCGGTGACTACTCGTCGATGGCGCGGCTGGCGTGGGCGCTGTACTCCACCGGGAAGAACCCGCGCGAGGTGCTCTCCGAATGCTACGGCGTCCCGTTCCCGGAGGAGTTCTTCGTCATCGCCGAAGCGGACCCGGACGGCGTGGTGCCCGGGCGTGCGACCACACTGCCGTGGGACTTGACCGTCCCGCTCGAACGGGGTGGTCCCATGATCCGGCCGACGTCGATGACGTGGGCCGATGAACGGCGGATCTTCGCCTGGGACCCCGACCTCGTCCCGCTTGTCGCACTGGACGGCGACGCGCGGTGGGACCACCGTGAGAGGGCCTGGCGGTCGTTGCCCCATGGCGACCTGATCCACTGTTACCGCCTGAGCGAGCTCGCCGCCGGCCGGAGCACCGTGGTCAGTGTCCCGGGGGACCCGGCCGAAGGGGACGCGGAACTGTTCATCGCGTCCGCCGGCGGCTCCCTCCTCGCGGTCCTGCACCAGCACGCCGTCGCCCAGCTGCGCCTTGACGAATGGGAGATCGGGCAACCGTGGAACCGGGGTGCCGGCTCCATCCATCAGGACGAGGTGGAGGGTTCCCGCGAGAACGTGGCGAAGATCGAAGCGCTTCAGCGGCGCTTGGACGAGCGCTCGAACCCGACCGGGCGATGACCCGCTTCTCTCGTCCGTCGAGCTTGATAATGACATTCATTGGCTTTCGGGTCGGGCGCGCCTAGAGTCGGCGGAAGGGCTGCCGGGCCCGTCCGGGACGCGCAGGAGGCCTCGCGGGTGCGGAGCGAGTTGCTCTGGATGGTGTCCGGGGCCATGGCCGCGCAGGTCGTCGCGACCGCGACGCGGCTCGGGGTGATGGACGGGTTCGGTGACAGAGAATCCACGGCCGAGGAGATGGCGGAGAGGTGTGACGCGGAGCCGCAGGCGATGTCGCGGCTGGTGCGGACGCTGGCCGCTCTTGGCCTGCTCGTCGAGAGCTCTCCCGGGAGGTTCGCGCCGACCGCGGGCGGCTCGCTGGACTTCGTCGCCTTCGTGGTGCCGCAGGTCGCCCTGCGGCTGACCGGAGGGTCCCGTCCGCCGCTGCTCGCCTCGGCGGTGTACGGCGCCTGCCTGATCGTCGCCGCCGACCTGGTCACCCGCGTGGTGCTGCCCTTCGCCGTCCCGGCGGGCATCGTCACCACCGCCCTGGGAGCGCCCTACCTGATCTGGCTCCTGTACCGCCTCAACGGCAAGGGACGGCGTCAGGAAATGCGATTTTTATTTGCACCCGGGTTGAAACGAATATCTTGGTGTGTTAGTCGAAGCGCACTACTGGGTGTTATATATCGGCAATGCATAAGCGGTGTTGTTGGCGCATCAGGGGAATCCCTCGTCCTTAGTGCAATCGACACAAGGGCGGTTCGAATAGTCCCGTAAGCGTCGCGGCCTAACCACGGTTGTTCGGCATGTGGCCGGGGCGGAGAGTGAACGCCGAGCGGCTCCCCGTTCCCTATCCCACCTGAGGCCGCTCCTTCGGCCGGCTCGACGCCGTCCGACGCGGGGAGACGGAGTATCCCGATGCGCAAGACCAGACCGTTGTGTGCCGCGTCCGCCGGGCGGATGGCCACACCGAATCCGCCGCCGGGCCCGACGGGCGGTCCACCCATGGCGTTTTGCCGCTGCGAGGCGCAGTTCGTCCTGACCGGCGAGGAGAACGCAAATGCGTAGGACGCCGATCGTCGCGGCGGGAATCGCCGTCGCCGTCGCCGCGGGAATGATGGGTGGCGCCGCTTCGGCGGCCGAGCCGGAAGGCAACGTCGTCCAGGCCAAGCAGCACTTCGCCGGGCAGTACATCGTGGTACTGAAGCCCGGCGCGCGGCAGGCGGCCGCCGACCTGGCCGAGAGTTATGGCGGCGAGGTCACCAGCACCTATTCCGTCACATTCAACGGTTACGCGGCCCGGAAGATGACCGAGCGGCAGGCGCGGCGGCTGGCCGCCGATCCCGCGGTGAAGGCCGTCTACGAGGACGGGACGACGCGCGCGGCCGGTGAGCAGCCCAACCCTCCATCGTGGGGGCTGGACCAGATCGACCAGAAGACCCACAGCCTGGACAAGAAGTACACCTATCCGAACACCGCCGACAACGTCACCGCCTACGTGATCGACTCCGGGGTCAAGAAGGACCACCAGGAGTTCGAGAACCGGGCGAGCTACGGCTGGGACTTCGTCGACAACGACGCCGACGCCGCCGACTGCTTCTGGCACGGCACCCACGTGGCCGGGACGATCGCGGGCAAGACCGTCGGCGTGGCCAAGAAGGCCCGGGTCGTCGCGCTGCGCTCGCTGGGCTGCGGTGGCTCGGGGCCCGACTCGGCGACGGTCAGCGCGATGGAGTGGGTGGCCAAGAACGGCAAGACGCCCGGCGTGGTCAACCTCAGCCTGATCATGGACTCCGTCGGCGTCGGCGACGAGCAGGCCAGGGCGATGGTCGCCAAGGGCTTCGTCGTCGCGATCGCCGCGGGCAACAACGGCGGCGACGCGTGCAACTTCAGCCCGGGCCGGGTGCCCGAGGTGATCACCGTCGGGCACATGAACCAGGGCGGCGGCCGCAGCGGCAACTACGGCCGGTGCGTCGACCTGTTCGCACCCGGCGGCAACATCTACTCGGCCGACCACACCGGCGGCTACCGGACCGGCAGCGGGACGTCGATGGCGTCGCCGCATGTCGCGGGCGCGGCCGCGCTGGCGCTCCAAGCCAAGCCGACCTCCACGCCGCAGCAGATCCGCGACGACATGGTCGCCAACGCGTCCGGGCTGATGACCGACCCGGGCGCCGGCTCGCCGAACAAGGTGCTCTATGTCGGCTACATCGGCGGCACCACGCCCACCTGCGGGACCAGGACCAACGACGAGGACCTGGAGATCCCCGGCCCGGCCTCCGGCCTCGCCCCGGTGACCAGCTCGATCGTCCAGGACAAGTGCGACGGCAAGGCCTCGGCCTCGCTGCCGGTGAAGGTCGACATCGACCACACCTTCACCCGTGACCTGAAGATCGACCTCATCGGGCCCAGCGGCAAGGCTCACGAGCTCAAGAAGGCCGGTGGCGTCGGCGAGTCCGGCGGCATCCACAAGACCTTCACCGTGGACGCCTCCGGCGAGACCGCCAACGGCACCTGGAAGCTCCAGATCGAGGACGTGCTCCGCTACGACACCGGCAAGCTCACCGGCTGGTCGATCGACTTCTGAGGACGTCCCCCGTGAAGCAAAGGCAGGAACCGATGCGATACCCCCGAATCATCGCGAGCGTGGCCTTGGCCGCGGCCGCAATGGTGCTGCCAATGGTCAGTGCCGTGTCCGCCGAGGCGGACCCCGTCCAGAAGAAGGCCATCGCGGCCACCCCGACCGACCAGCTCAAGCCGGGCGACGGCCCGACGACCAAGGTCGTCAACGGAACCAGGACCACCGTCAAAGAGAACCCGTCGGTCATCGCGGGCATCCGCGCCGGCGGCGGCGGACCGCAGGGCCAGTCCTGCACCGCCTCGGTCGTCGGCAAGCGCAAGATCATCACCGCCGCCCACTGCATGATCGACGTCGGCGGCGCCAAGAGCTACATCTACGGCGACGACGACCTCAACACCGCGGGCGACGAGACCTTCAAGACCAAGGTCGCCTCGTACAAGGCGCATCCCAAGTACACCGGCCCCAACAGCTGGCAGCAGGGCTATGACGTCGCGGTCATCACGACCGAGGACGACCTTCCCGTCCCGCAGAGCCAGTGGGCCAAGGTCGCCGGGTCCGGGGACAGCGCCCTGACCCAGCCCGGCAAGTCCGGTGTCGCGCTCGGCTACGGCAAGACCAGCTCCGGCGGGTCGTCCGGCGTCCTCTACAAGGCCACGCTGCCGGTCAACGACGCCAACGACTGCCAGGTCTTCAACGTCCGGGTGAACCCCGACGTCATGGTCTGCATCGGCTACAACGACGGCCGCGTCGCGACCTGCTCGGGTGACAGCGGCGGACCCTACACCGTGGACGGCGTCATCGTCGGCGTCGTCTCCTGGGGCGCCTCCGGCTGCGACCGCTACAGCATCATGGCGCGCCTGACCAACGAGATGGGCGACTGGGCCAAGAAGGAGATCGGCGGCGACCCCGACCCCGGTGACGGCAAGTTCACCGTCGGCCTGACGCCCAACTCCGGCAAGGTCGACCCCGGGAAGTACATCTCCACCACCCTCACCAGCCAGGCCGGTGACCAGGGCCCCGAAGACCTGCAGTTGTCGGCCGGTGGCCTGCCCGCCGGCACCAAGGCCGTCTTCCAGCCGGACGCCATCAGGTCCGGCGACTCCGCCAAGCTGACCTTCGAGACCTCCGGGACCACCCCCGAGGGCAGCCACAAGATCACCATCACCGCCAAGGGAGCGTCCGGCGCCAAGACCGCCGACTACACCCTCGCGGTCGGCGAGGACCCCCAGCCCGGGGGCCCGAAGGTCACGGTGTCGCCCACCTCGGGTGAAACCGGCACCGGCGGGGTTCTCAAGACAAAGGTCACCGTGACCGACGGCTCGGGCTCCATCAAGCTCAGCGGTTCCGCCCCCGGTCTGACCATGAACCCCATGTTCTTCCCGCAGACCGTCCGCTCCGGCGGCGCCTCGGAGATGAGCGTGTTCGCGCCCTTCAACCCCGGTAGTTACACCGTCACCATCACCGCGACCGACGGCGCCGGCAAGTCCGGCACCGGGACCTACACCTTCACCGTCCGCTGACCCTTCGATCCGGCGGGCCGTCCCGAATCCCCCAGGCGACGGCCCGCCTTCCGGTGCCCGACCGGGTTCGCCTCACCGCGTTAGGCTTGGGAGGTCCCGGCCCGACGGCTTCCGAGGTGGCGGCGTGGCGACGATGGTGATGACCGGCGGCACATCGGGATTCGGGACGATCGCCGCGGACCGGCTGAGGCGGAACGGCGTCCGGCTGATCCTGGGAGCACGCCGCCCGGACCCCGGCGGCGGTGCGATCCCCCTCGACCTGACCGGGCTCGACGCGGTGCGCGAGTTCGCGGCGGCGGTCCGCGAGCGCCTCGACGGCGCTCCCGTCGACGCGCTGGTGCTGAACGCCGGTGTGATCCGCCCCGATGTCGCGGGCCGGACCGCCGACGGCTTCGAGACGACGTTCGGCGTCAACCACCTCGCGCACTACCTGCTGCTGCGCCTGCTGCGGCCCGTCCTGGCCGACGGCGCCGTCGTCGTGCTCACCACCAGCGGCACGCACGACCCCGCCACCGGCGCCCCGCTGGCGACGCCCCGTCACGCCGACGCGGAACTGCTGGCCCACCCGGAGCGCGATCCCGGTCTCGACGCGCGTCCGCGCAAGGCGGGCGAGCACGCGTACACGGCGTCCAAGCTGTGCGCGATCCTCACCGCCCGGTCCCTGTCCGAGACATCCCTCACCGCGGTCGCCTACGACCCGGGGCAGGTGTTCGGGACGGGGCTGGCCCAGAACCTGGCGGCCCCTCTGCGGTTCGCCTGGTCGCTGATGGGCAATCGGGTGCTGTCGTGGCCCCTGCGCAGGTTCAAGGACGACGTCAACACCCGTCCCGCGGCCGGGAACGCCCTGGCCGATCTGGCCCTCGGCCTCGCCGCTCCCCCGGACGGACGCACCCATGCCGCCCTGCGGCGCGGACGGCTCACCTGGCCCGATCCGTCGGAACTGGCGCGCGACGACGAACGGGCGCGGGCGCTCTGGGCCGGCAGCGCGCGGCTCGTGGGCCTGCCGGGCTGACTCCCTCCCGGGAAAACGGGATGCCCGATGTGCGACATGGGGAGGAGACTGATCATCTACTGAGGAGGATCTTCATGGAGCATGTGCGGCTGGGGACGACGGGAACGCGGGTCTCGCGGGTGTGCCTGGGGATGATGAGCTACGGCGACCCCGCGCAACGGGAGTGGTTCCTGCCCCAGGACAAGGCCGAGCCGATCGTCAGGCGGGCCGTGGACGCCGGGGTGACGTTCTTCGACACCGCCGACATGTACTCGGTGGGCCGGAGCGAGGAGATCACCGGGAACCTGCTGCGGGAGCTGTTCCCCCGGCGCGAGGACTACGTGCTGGCGACCAAGGTCTACTTCCCGATGGGCTCGGGCGCCAACGACCACGGGCTCTCGCGCACGCACATCATGGACTCGATCGACGCGTCGCTGCGCCGTCTGGGCACCGACTACGTCGATCTCTACCAGATCCACCGATGGGACTACGAGACGCCCATCGAGGAGACCATGGAGGCGCTGCACGACGTGGTCAAGGCGGGCAAGGCCCGCTACATCGGGGCGTCCAGCATGTTCGCCTGGCAGTTCGCCAAGGCGCAGCACACCGCCGAGACCAACGGCTGGAGCCGGTTCGTCTCGATGCAGAACCACTACAACCTCGTCTACCGCGAGGAGGAGCGCGAGATGGTCCCGCTCTGCCTCGACCAGGGCGTGGGAATGATCCCCTGGAGCCCGCTCGCCCGGGGAATCCTGGCCGGGAACCGCGACCGCGCGGGGGCGCGCAACACCGTCCGCTCGGGCAGCGACAAGCTCGCCGACGACCTGTACGTGGACGCCGACTTCGACGTGGTGGACGTCGTCAAGGCCGTCGCGGCCGAGCGCGAGGTGCCGCCCGCCCAGGTCGCGCTGGCGTGGCTGATGAGCCGGCCGGGCGTGACCGCGCCCATCGTGGGCGCGACCTCGCTCAAGCACATCGACGACGCCGCCGCGGCGACGGAGCTTTCGCTGACCGACAAGGAGGTCGCCCGGCTGGAGGCCCCGTACCGCCCGCACCCGATCAGCGGCCACGAGTGATCCTCAGCCCTCCCGCCGCCGCCCGGGGACGAGGGTGACGGCGAGGAGGGCGAGCAGGACGGCGGCGAGGTTCACCGTCCAGAGCACGCCCCGGTTGCCGGGAACCTCGCCGGGCGTGAGGGCCACCTCCGAGACGCCGGTGCGGTCGGCCACGAGGACGTCACCCGGGGGCTTGGCCACGCCAGAGTCGCGGCGGTACTCCACGTCGCGGCCCCCGCAACGGTAGGTGTGGGTCGCGATGGTGCGGTCGCTGTACTTACGGCCGTCCCCGAGCAGCTGCGTCCTGAGGTGGCGGCAGGCCTGGGGGTCGTCACCGGCGGCCTCAAGCCAGGCGTGCGCGCCGAAGTTCAGGTTGGCCAGGACCAGGGTGGCCGCCAGGGCCACGAGGGCGGCACGGAGGACGACGTGCGCCTGGAAAGCGCAGAACAGGCTGAGGGCCAGCAGCACCACGCCGGTGAGCGAGACCAGGAGAGTGATCTCCAGAGACTGTCCGCGGGCACTGGACAAAGGCGCTCCCAGTGCCAGGAGCGGCGGGACGGCGATGACCAGAACGCGGGCCACCGGCCGGGCGATCATCTGGTCGATCCCCAGGAGTGAGGCGCGGGCGCCGATTCCGGCGAAGACGGGGGCCAGGCACAGGTAGGCGAACCAGATGATCTCCCCGTCACCGGTGGCCTCCGACACCAGGACCGCGAGGGTGACAACGGCGCCGTAGCCGATCAGGACGTTCGCGCTGCGGACGGCGCGGGCTCGCTGCGGCGAGTCCGGGGGGAGCTTCCCCCAGCCGTACAGGAGAGCCATCAGGATCGTTCCGATGAGCGTGGGGACGTAGGCCATCACCACCCAGTTGTCGAGTGACAGGGCCAGCACCACGCCCATGGCGTGGAGCACCAGGGACCAGGAGAGGCAGCCGTAGGCGCTGGACTCGTTGGCGGGTGGTTCGGTTGTGGTCTCGGCGGGGTGCACGCGTGTGTCCTTCGTCGGGGGGAAACGATGGTCCGACGTTACGCGTGGGGTGGGTGGTTCCCTCCGTCACCCCGGGTGGATCTCGCCGCCCGCCGGGACGAGCGTCTGGCCGGTGTAATACGACGAGAGCCGGTCGCTGGCGAAGAAGACGTAGGACGGCGCGATCTCGTCGGGCTGGGCGGCGCGGCCCATGGGCGACTGCTCGCCGAAGCCCTCGACGCGGTCGGCGTCGAAGGTGGCCGGGATCAGCGGCGTCCAGACCGGGCCGGGCGCGACGCAGTTGACGCGGATGCGGCGGTCCATCAGGACCTGCGCCATCGACTGGGCGAAGTTCATCGCGGCGGCCTTGCTGGCGGAGTAGTCGATGAGCGTCTTGTTGCCGCGCAGGCCGTTGATCGAGCCGGTGACGACGATCGCGCCGCCGTCGGGCATGTGGTCGAGGGTCTCCTGGACGATCCAGAACAGGCTGTGCACGTTCACGTGGAAGGTGCGCTCCAGATGGTCGGTGTCGATCTCGCGGACGTCCTGGACCGGGTCCTGGGTTCCGTGGTGCAGGACGAGCACGTCGATGCCGCCGAGCTCGGCGGCGGCCCGCGCGACCACGTCCCTGCTGTGGCGCTCGTCGTAGTGGTCGCCGCCGATGGTGAGGCACCTGCGCCCCTCCTGCTCGACGAGCTTGGCGGTGTGGCGGGCGTCGGCGTCCTCGCTGAGGTAGCTGATGGCGACGTCCGCGCCCTCCTTGGCGAACGCGACCGCGACGGCCCGGCCGATGCCGGAGTCGCCGCCGGTCACCAGCGCGCGCTTGCCCGCGAGAAGGTCTCTGCCGGGGTAGTCGCGCATCTCGTCGCGGGGTTCGGGGTCCATCTCCCCCGTCTGGCCGGGGTACGGCTGGCTTTGCGCCGATGGCACGGGCATGGCTCCTCCTGATCTCTCATTGCGGTGTCCAGTCGAGGTCATCGCGGCCGGTGAAGTGCTCTTCGGCGTCCGCGAGCGGCAGCGGGGAGGGCATCGGGAACAGGTCGCGCACCTGGGCCAGCTCGCGGTGGGCGCGGGCCAGGCAGGCGAAGTCGCGGGGGTAGGCGCGGGTGTCGACGCCGGTGAAGGTGCCGATCCTGCGGGCGCGCTCCAGCGGTTCGCGCCAGTCGTCGATCGAGGCGAGCCCGGCCGACTCGACGCCGTGCGAGAAGAGCATCAGGCGGATCTCGTCATACGGGTCGGTCTTGTCGACTTCGTCGAGGTAGGAGAGCAGGCCCCGGCGGGCGGGCTCGGTGTTGAACACCGACCAGTACGGCACCGAGCCGGTCCGCAGGCACCAGTGGGGCTCCATCACCACGAAGCACTCGGCCAGCAGCCGGTCGGCGGGCAGCCCGCGCCGCCGGTACCAGGCCCGGTACAGGTCGGCCACGGCCGGGCTCAGGTCCTGCGGGGCGTCGTAGCGCAGCCGGACGGTGCGGTGCGCGAGGTCGAGCAGGTCGCCGAGCAGCGCGGGTTCGAAGCCCCACTCGGCTTCGGGGCTCTCCCCGTCGGGCTCTGGGCCGTCCCACTTCCGGTAGGGCGAGCCGTAGCGGGCCAGGTACTCGGCTACCCGGGGGCTGCCGTGCTGGATCTCCTCGGGGTCGAGGCTCCCGTATCCGCCGTGCTGGAAGACGTGGCGCTCTCCGACCCGGGTGGTGGGCCAGGTCTGCCCGCATTCGGCGATCACCACGGTGCCGTCCGGGGCCAGGTGGTCCTTGATGAAGCGGCGGTAGGCGGGCGGGAGCCGCGTCCATTTGACCCGGAAGTAGGACATCCCGGCGACCATCAGCCGGTCCTGGTTGGCGTCGTGCATCTGGTGCAGGACGAGGTCGGGGTTGCCCGCCAGCAGCGCCTCGGCGGCCGGACGGCCGTGCTCCAGCGCCGCCAGCGGCTCGTCGGGATGCCCGCCGCGGCGGCGGACCGGCAGCAGCAGGGTCTGCGGGAGCCAGGGCGCGTCGAGGGCGGCGGCCAGATGCGTGAGCGCGCCGCCCGTCGAGCCGATGAAGATCACCGGGTGGCGGCGGCGCGGGTAGTGCCCGGTGATCCATTCGGCCAGGGCGTCCGACGAGACCTCGCCGAGCCGACGGACGGGCATCGCCTCGGTCCACCCGCTGGCCGCGTACGCCTTCTCCGCCAGGCGCCGGGGAAGCCGGTTGGCCGCCCCCATGACCGCCGACATGACCGGCTCCGCCCCGGGCGGCAGCTCGCCGAGGAGCGGGACGTCCTGTCCCCGCAGGAACCGCGACAGCGCGCGGAGCATCGCGGTCGCGGAGTCGAACGCGGCGACCTCGTGCTTCGGGTTCGGCCTAGCCCACCACATCGGGCACCCCGAGAAAGCCGGTGACCAGGGACGCCATCGCCCCCGGTCTACGGAACGGGACCATGTGGGCGGCGCCGTCCACGGTCGCCAGCCGCCCGTCGGGCAGCAGGCGGGTGAGGTGCTCGGCCCACGCGGGCGGCACCATCCGGTCGTGCTCGCCCCGGACGATCAGCGTGGGGACCTGGACGCGGGGCAGCTTGTCCTCCGGCCGGTCGTCCATCGCCGCGCGGAACGCGGCCAGCGTCCGGCGCGGGCCCGCGTCGCGGTAGTCGGCGACGTTCAGCGGAGCCATACCGGGGGCCTCGCGCACGGAGGTGCGCAGCCAGCGCAGTATCAGCCTCGGCCAGGTCCGCGACTCCGCGTCGATGGTCGGGCCCACCAGGACCAGCGCGCCGACCAGCTCCGGACGGCGGACGGCGACCTCGACGGCGAGCTGGCATCCGAACGAGGAGCCCAGCAGGCACGCGGGCGCCAGATCGGCGGCCTCCAGCCATCCGGCGAGCGCTCCGGCGAGCCCCGCCAGGTCCGGGGGCCGGGACGGCTTGTCGCTGCGCCCGAAGCCGGGCAGGTCGACCACGGAGGCGTGCACGTGCGTCCCCAGTTCCGCGACAAGCGGCAGAAGCTCGCGGCTCGACACCCCGGCGCCGTGGACGCACACCACCCGGGGCGCCGAGCGTGACGGGGACGCGTGCCAGCTGACCATGCGCCGTCCGGCGACCTCGGTCGTCCGGCGGATCAGGCCGCCTTCGGGACGCACCAGCGGCAGCAAGCTGCGCGACCGGGCCTCGTCGCCGAAACGTCCACGCGCTCCCCGGTCCCGGTCGGCGTCGCGGGGCTCCCAGAGATTGTGCCGTCCGTTCGTCCGGGCCTCGCCGGTCAGCTGCGCGGCGAAGCCGGTCCGGCCGAGGTAGCGGTCGAGCAGGCCGGGTGCCAGCCTCTGGGCGGCCAGCGTCGCGGCCGTCGAGGCGCCGATCCAGCGCTCGCGGCGTCCCGGCCGCAGGGCGGCGCGGACCACGGCCTCCCCGGCGACCTCGGGCTGGTAGATCGGCGGGACGGGCCGCGGCCGGTCCGGCAGCCGCGACAGGACCCAGTCGAACTGCGGGGTGTTCAGGGCGGGAAGCTGCACCATCGTGACCTTGACCCCGCTTCCGTCGTGCAGCAGCTCGGTGCGCAGCGACTCGGTGAACCCGACGATCGCGTGCTTGGCGCCGCAGTAGGCGGACTGGAGCGGGATGCCCCGGTAGGCCAGCGCCGAACCGGCCTGGACGATCACTCCGCGGTCGCGGGGGCGCATGCGCGCCAGCGCGGCCCGGGTGCCGTTGACCACGCCGAGGTAGGTCACCTCGGTGACCCGGCGGAACTCGTCGGGCCCGACGTCCCAGAACGGGGCAAATACCCCAACAAAGGCGTTGTTCACCCAAACATCGATCGGCCCCAGCTCACGCTCGGCCCGCTCGGCCGCCGCCTCGACCTGGTCGGGGTCGGCCACGTCCACCGGGAGGACCAGGGCCCGGCCCCCGGCCGCCTCGATCTCGGCGGCGGCGGCCTCCAGCCCGGCCGACCCCCGGGCGATCAGCCCGAGGGCGGCGCCGCGCGAGGCGAACGCCCGCGCCGTGGCGCGCCCCACCCCCGCGCTGGCCCCGGTCACCACGACGACCTGCTGGAACTCCCGCATGCGCTCGGGCCTACCCGGAAAAGGCCCGTCCTCACCCGCGCCCCGTCCGCCACCCACGTCGCGGAAAGGCGTGACCGGCCCGGCGCGGGCACCCTCCGCCGAACACGAGCACCCACCACCCGCGCGGGCGTGGGTAAGCGTGAACAGCCCGGCGCGGGCAGACGCCGCCGAACGCACGCGCCCACGCGCCACTCGCCCGAACGCGACCACGCGCCGACAGCCGAGCGCGGGCAGGCGGCACTCGCCCGAACGCGACCACGGCCCGGCGCGGCCGGACCCGAGCGCGCGGCACCGCTCGGGGGTGGGTAGGCGTGAGTGGCTTGGGTGGGGGTAGGCGAGCGGCATGTCGCTCGAACGGGACCTCAGTGCGGCCGTGGACGGCGAAGTGCGCTTCGACGCGGGGTCGCTCGCCGCGTACTCCCACGACTCCTCCAACTACCGGCAGACGCCGATCGGGGTGGTGGTCCCCCGGAGCGTGGAGGCGGGGGCCGAGGCGGTCGCGGTCTGCCGGCGGCACGGCGTCCCGGTCCTCTCGCGCGGCGGCGGGACCAGCCTGGCCGGGCAGTGCTGCAACGAGGGCGTGGTCATCGACTGGTCCGAGCACTGCCGTCGCCTGCTGCGGGTGGACGGCGACCGCGCGCTGGTCGAGCCGGGCGCGTGCCTGGACGACCTGAACGCCGAGCTCGCCGGGCGCGGCCTGATGGTGGGGCCCAAGCCCGCCACGCACGACACGTGCACGATTGGCGGGATGATCGGCAACAACTCGTGCGGGGCCGCGGCGCAGGCATACGGGAAGATGGCCGACTCGGTCCTGCGGCTGGAGGTCCTCACTACGACGGCACGCGGATGTGGGTGGGCCCGACCTCCGACGCCGAGTACGCGCGGATCCTGGCCGCCGGGGGCCGGGCCGCCGAGATCTACCGGTCGATGCGCGCGCTGCGCGACGACCACCTAGCGCTGATCCGGACGGGCTACCCCGCCGCGCCGCTCCGCGGGGCCGGGATCAGCGCTATCGCCCAGCCGCACTGCCACCAGCACGCGATCTGGGGCTTCGACGCCGACACGGCGCTCCTGGACCGCGTGGGCGTCCGCACCGAGGTGCTCGACGTCGGCTGCTGCGGCCTGGCGAGCAACTTCGGCTTCGAGCGCGGTCACCACGAGGTGTCCGTCGGCGCCGCCGAGCTGGGGCTGTGGCCCGCCGTCCGCGCAGCGCCGGAGGGCACCCGCGTCCTGGCGGACGGCTTCTCCTGCCGGACCCAGATCGAGGCGGGCACCCGGGCCCGCCCCGTCCATCTGGCCGAGCTCCTGACGGAGGTCCTTACTTCTCGCGGTGGGGCAGGAACTCCTGCATCTTGGTCTTGACGCCCTCCTTGAGCACGCCCCAGCGGTCCTCGTCGCCCTTGACCAGCGACTCGGCGGTGGCCTTGACCTGCTCGAACGTCGCGTGCGGCGGGATCGGCGGGACGTCGGGATCGCAGCGCACGTCCAGCAGCGTGGGCACGTCCGCGCTCAGCGCCCGGTCCCAGGCGGGGCCGATCTGCTCCGGCTTCTCCACGGAGATCGCCTGGAGCCCGATGCTCGCGGCGAACGCGGCGTAGTCCATCTCGGGCAGCACCTGCGACTGGGGGAACTTGGGCGCGCCCTGCATCGCGCGCATCTCCCAGGTGACCTGGTTGAGGTCGTTGTTGTGCAGGACCGCCACGATCAGCCGGGGGTCGATCCACTCCTGCCAGTAGTGCTTGATCGTCAGGAGTTCGGCCAGCCCGTTCATCTGCATGGCGCCGTCGCCGACGAACGCGATCACGGGCCGGTCCGGGAGGCCGAACTTGGCGCCGATCCCGTACGGGACGCCCGGCCCCATCGTGGCCAGCGTGCCCGAGAGCGAGCCCCGCACGTCGCCGTGGAACCGCAGGTTGCGGGCGTACCAGTTGGCGGCCGAGCCCGAGTCGGCGGTGACGATCGCGTCACCGGGCAGCCGCGCGGACAGCTCGTGGAACAGCCGCATCGGGTTGATCGGGTCGGCCTCGACCATCGCCTCCATCCGCACGGTCTCCCACCACCGCTCCACCCCGGCCTCGACGTCCTCGCGCCAGGACCGGTCCGGCTTGCGCTCCAGCAGCGGGATCAGCGCCCGCAGCGTGGACGCGGCGTCCCCGACGAGGTTGACCTCGTAGGGATAGCGCATCCCGATCATCTTGGGATCGAAGTCGATCTGCACGGCCCGCGCCTGGTCCAGCTCCGGCATGAACTGGGTGTAGGGGAAGCTGGAACCGACGGTGAGCAGCGTGTCGCACCCCTGCATCAGCTCGTAACTCGGCCGGGTGCCCAGCAGCCCGATGGAGCCGGTCACGTACGGCAGGTCGTCCGGCAGGACGTCCTTGCCGAGCAGGGCCTTGGCCACGCCCGCGCCCAGCAGGTCGGCCACCCGCATGAGCTCCTCGCGCGCGCCGCGCGCCCCCGCCCCGGCCAGGATCGCGACCTTGCTCCCCGCGTTCAGCACCTCGGCCGCCTTGCGGATCGCCGCTCCGTCCGGCGCGATCTCGGGCCAGTCGACGCCCAGGCTGGACGGCACCATCTTGAACTCGTGGCCGGGCGGCGTGTACTCCAGCTCCTGGACGTCGGCGGGGATGATCAGCGCGGTCGGGGCCCGCTCGGCCATCGCGACGCGGATCGCCCGGTCCAGCACGTTGGGCAGCTGCTCGGGCACCGTGACCGTCTGCACATAGTCGCTGGCCACGTCCTTGTAGAGCGACAGCAGGTCCACTTCCTGCTGGTAGGAGCCGCCCATCGCGCTCCGGTTGGTCTGGCCGACGATCGCCACCACCGGGACGTGGTCGAGCTTGGCGTCGTACAGCCCGTTCAGCAGGTGGATCGCCCCCGGCCCCGAGGTCGCGGCGCACACACCGAGGCGTCCGGTGAACTTGGCGTACCCGACCGCCTCGAAGGCGCTCATCTCCTCGTGCCTGGCCTGGACGAACCTCGGCCGGTCGCCCGCGCGCCCCCAGGACGCCAGCAGCCCGTTGATGCCGTCCCCCGGGTACCCGAAGACCGTGTCGACCCCCCACTCGCGCAGGCGGGCCAGCAGGTAATCGCCGACCGTCGTCGTTGCCATGGCTCCTCCCCTTTTTCCGGCTCGGAGGCTCGCCTACCCCCGATTCGGCCGCCCTACCTCCCGGCCGAATGGCTTCCCCTCGCCCGGGTAGAGCACCCGGCATGGGCGTTCTGGTGGGTGTGGACGGCTCCGGGCCGAGCGACGCGGCGCTCGACTGGGCGGCCCGTGAGGCCGCCGCGCGCGGGGTGCCGCTGCGGCTGCTGCACGCCGTCCCATGGCCGCTGGTCGACGTCCCGATCGACCCGCGCGAGACCGAGGCGTGGGAGGCGGGCCGGGTCCTCCTGGCCGAGGCGGAGGCCAAGGTCACCGGCGTCGAGGTCACCGGGGAGCTTTCCACCGAGAGCGCTCCGGCGGCGCTCATCCGGCAGGCCGCCGGGGCGGACCTGGTCGTGGTCGGCAACCGGGGGCACGGCGGGTTCGCCGGGCTGTTGCTGGGCTCGTCCGCCCAGCAGGTGGCGGGCCATGCTCCGAGTCCCGTGGTGCTGGTCAGGGCCGGTTCCGCCCGTCCGGCGACGGACGAGATCATCGTCGGCCTCGGCGACGGCGACGGGCGCGTCCAGCTGGAGGCCGGCTTCGCCGAGGCGTCGCTGCACGGCGCGCCCCTGCGCGTCCTCCACGCCGCCTCAGGGCCCACAACCCGCGAGGCGCCCCGGCAACTCCTGGACGCCCTGCGCCACGCCCACCCGGGCGTCGAGGCCGTCACGCAGGTGGTCACCGCCCCGGCCCGTGACGCCCTCATCGAGGCGTCCGCGCGGGCTTCCCTGGTGGTCGTCGGCACGCACGACGAGGGCGGCCACCGCCACCTCATGGCCCTGGGCGCGGTGACCTCGGCCCTCGTCCACCACGCCGCCTGCCCCGTCCTGATCGCCCGTCAGGACGGGCGGTAGTCCTCCTCGCCGGTCTCGACGGCGCGGCGCTGCTCGGCGGCGTCGGCCTCGTCGGCGTCCAGGCCAAGCGCGGCGGGCTCGTCGTCGACGGGCTCGGTGCCGGCCTCGCGGTGCTGGTCGAGGGTGTCGGCCTCGGGGTCCTCGATGCCCAGGCGCGGATCGCGTTCGGTCATGGCGTCCCCCTCAGGCGGGTTCGGGCTGGGGTTCGGGGCCGGGGTCCGGCACCGGGACGGGGCCCGGCGGCTGGGGCTCGGGTTGCGGCGGCAGCGGCTCGGGCATCGGTGACGGCGGATGCGGGCCGGGCGGCTGGGGCTGCGGCGTTGGAACGGTGAAGGTCATCATGACGCGGGACTGCCCACTGAGACGGCCGGTACACGTGGTGACGGTCAACCGAGCGTGAGCAGCCCGATCGCGGCGGCCGCCCCGGCGAGCCCGAGGGCCTGCGCCCTGGACAGGCGTTCCCGCAGCGCGGTCAGGCCGAGCAGCACCGGGATCACGGGGTAGAGGGACGCCAGGACGACGGCGATCACCAGGAGTTGTTGCCGGGCCGCCGCCATGTAGAAGACCAGTGCCAGGGCGGCGAGGCCGCCCGTCCCGGCGGCGGCGAGCGTGTCCTTGAGCCCTGGGCGCGCGGCCGTGGCGGCCAGGGGCAGGACGGTGACGGCGGCGCCCACGCGTCCGGCGACGACCGGCCACACGCCCGCCTCGGGTCCCGCCTGCGCCAGCGCGAGGTACTGGAGCGCGATGCCCGCCCCGGCGATCAGCCCGTCGAGCGCGGCCGGGGCCGACGCGGACCCCTCGCCGGTGCGCGAGACCAGCCACAGCGCCGGGACGGCGAAGCCGATTCCGGCCGAGGCCAGAAGAGTGGGACGGTCGCCCAGGAAGGCCACGCCCACCACGACGGGCAGGGCCACCCCTCCCACCGCGCTCACCGGCACGACCACGCTCATGGCGCCCCGGCTCAGCCCTTTGTAGAGGTAGAGCATGCCAAGGCCGGTGCCGACGCCCGACAGCGCGCCCCAGGCCAGGTCGGCGGCCCCCAGTCCGGACGCGGGCAGCACCGGGACGAGCAGCAGCGCCAGCACCAGCCCGCCCAGTTGCCCGGCCAGGGCGACGGCGGCGAAGTTCGCCCGGCGCGACAGCAGGCCGCCCGCGACGTCGGCCAGCCCGTAGGCCACCGCCGAGGCGAGCGCCAGCAGCGCGCCCATGTCAGGGTGCCCCCTCCCGCTCGGCCTGGCCGACCGGGCAGACGGCGTCCCGGGTGCAGGCGCCGCGGTCGCACAGGCGGCACAGCAGCTCGGCGCTGCCGACCTCGCCGTAGAGGCGGGCCAGCAGCGTGGCCAGCAGTTCCGCGAGCGCCTCGTGCTGGTCGTCGTCCAGCGTGTCCACGAGGTCGGCCAGCGGAGCGCCGCGCGCCGCGAGCAGCTCGGCGGCCGTCCGGCGTCCGGCCGGGGTGAGCGTGACCGCCACCGACCGGCCCTGCCCGGGGCGCCGCGCCACCAGGCCCCTGGACTCCAGGGAGTCGAGCATCCGGGCGGCGGCGGACTGGCTGAGCCCCACCCGGCGGCCCAGCTCGGTGACGCCCACCTCGGGCGAGGCCGACAGGACGACCAGCGCCGCCGCGCCGCTCGCGCTCACCCCGGCGACGCCGGTGGCCCCGGCCATGGCCAGGTCGTGCACGGCCAGGGCGGTCGCGCCCAGCAGGTTCGCGGTCCTGCGCCTGTCATGCATGACTCATGCATAACAAACCTCCCCCGACCCACGCAACCCGGGGACCGCCGTCGATAACCAACGGCTATCGACGGCTCCGCTCTTTGCATTGATTGACGATTGCCACATGATCATCCGCCCTGCCAGTCTTGACCGAACCGGCATTGACGATTGCCTTTATTGACGGCCGCCGGATGGAGGTGAGGAAATGCGTAACCGCGAGTACTGATCCACCTAGGGCGTTTCCCCCGCGTGGGCGAGAGGAGGTCCCCATGAGCAGCCGCGACTGGTGAGATCGTCTTCGGTGACAGGAGACGGGATGCTCGGCCGAATTCACGGCCGAGCATCTTTTGCGAGCGGGAATCGATCGCGAGCACGGGAACGGGTCGGAGAGGGCGCGGGATGAGCGGTGAAAGCGAACCTCGGGCGACGGTCTCCGAAGTTCTGGCGGTGCGCGAGTTCCGCACGCTGTGGCTCTGCTACTCGGTCTCGCTGGCGGGCGACCAGCTGGCCCGCGTGGCCCTGGCCGTGCTGGTGTTCACCCGGACCGGGTCGCATTCCACGACGGCCGCCGCCTACGCGCTGACGTTCGTTCCGGCGCTGGTGGGCGGCCCGCTGCTGTCGGGCCTGGCCGACCGGCATCCGCTGCGGACGGTCCTGGTCACCGGCGACGCGCTCCGCGCCGGGGCCGGGCTGCTGATGGCCGTGCCCGGCACGCCGCTGCCCTGGACCGCGGCGCTCGTCGTCATCACGGTCCTGATCAGCGCGCCGTCGAACGCCGCGCGCCTGGCCACGCTGCCCGCGATCCTTCCGGGCGACCGCTACCCGGTGGGCCTGGGCATCATGAACATGAGCCAGCAGGCCGTCCAGCTCGCGGGCTTCGGGGCGGGCGGCGCGCTCGTGGCGGCGTTCGGGCCCCACCGGGCGTTCGCGGTGAACGCCGCGACCTTCGCGCTCTCCGCCGTCGTCCTCCGGGCCGTGCTGGAGTGGCGGCCCGCCGTCTCCACCGGCGCCGTGCGCGCCTCGCTGATCGGATCCGCGCGCCGTTCGGCCCGGCTCGTCTGGACCGACCGGCGCCTGCGCTACCTGATGGCGCTCAGCTGGCTCTACGGCTTCTTCGTCGTGCCCGAGGCGCTGGCCGCGCCCTACGCGGACCAGATCGGGGCGGGCACGACGGCGGTGGGCTTCCTGATGGCGGCCGACCCGATCGCCGCCGCCCTGGGCACGTTCCTGATCATCCGTTGCGTCGCCCCGGCATGGCGCGTCCGCCTTCTCACCCCGCTGGCCATCGCGTGCGGCCTGCCCCTGGTCGTGTTCCTGGCCCGGCCCGGCCTCGCGACGGCGTTGACGCTGCTCGCCTTGACGGGTCTGCTTTCCTGCTACATGTCGGTGGTCCAGCCCCTGTTCGTGCGGCTCGTGCCGGTGTCCGAGCGCGGGCAGGCCATCGGTCTGGGATCCGGCGGCCTGCTCGCCTCCCAGGGCATCGGGATCCTGGCCGGGGGCTACATCGCCGACCAGCTGGGCCCTGGAGCCGCCATCGCCCTGTGTGCCGCGGCCGGGGTCGTGGCGGCCGGGTGCCTCTCCTCGGGCTGGCTTCGCGCGGCGCGCGACCCGGTGCCCGGGAGCGTCGCCTAACCGAGGAGGACGACCTCCAGGGTGCGGGGGCCGTGGACGCCCTCGACCCGGTCGAGCTCGATGTCGCTGGTGGCCGACGGGCCGCTGATCCAGGTCAGCGGGCGCGCCGGGTCGAGGCGGCCGAGCGCCTCGGGCACCGTCCGGACGATCTGGTCCGACCGCACGACGCACAGGTGGCGGTCGGGGACGAGCGTCAGAGCGCGGCGGCCCTGCCCCGCCGAGGCGTCCAGAACCAGGGTGCCGGTCTCGGCGATCGCGACGGCGCAGCCGGTGACGACGCCGTCGAGGGCGTCGAGCGCGGCGGGTGTCAGCGGCTCCCGCGCCGTCGGGATGCCCTCGACCCATTCGGCCGGAAGGCCGGGCGGAACCGCGACCACGCCCCAGCCGTCCAGCCGCGCGGCGACCGGGCCGCCCCGGTGGACGACCGCGCCGTAGTCGAGCAGCCGGTCGACCAGCAGCTCGACCAGGTCGCCGCCCGTCCGTGACACCTGGTAGTCGCGGGGAACCTCCACCTCGTCGTCGGTCACTCCGGCGAGGGCGGCGCGGACGCGGGCCAGGACGAGGTCGCGCGAGCTCATCGGTTCCTCTCCCACCACTGCCGGAACGATTCGGGCGGGGGCGCGGGGATGTCGCGGGTGTCGGTCCAGGCGGCCAGGGGCCCGGGGAGGCGGCGGGGAGTCAGGCGGCGGAAGCGGCCCGCCGTCCGCTGGGCGGCCGCGAGCAGGGCGGGCGAGCCGAGGACGCGGGCCGCGGCGGCCATGGTCAGGCGCTCGGCCCGGTGGCCGCCGCCCCGGACGACCTTGGCGCGCAGGTCGAGCAGGACCTCCGGGATGTTGATCGCCACCGGGCAGACGTCGTAGCAGGCGCCGCACAACGTCGAGGCATACGGGAGAGACTCGTCCAACGGGGACGAGAGGCCGCGCAGCTGTGGGGTCAGGATCGCCCCGATCGGGCCCGGGTAGACCGAGCCGTAGGCGTGGCCTCCGGCCCGCTCGTAGACGGGGCAGACGTTCAGGCAGGCCGAGCAGCGGATGCAGCGCAGCGCTTGCCGTCCCACCTCGTCGGCCAGGACGTCGGTGCGGCCGTTGTCGAGCAGGACCAGATGGAAGTCCTGGCCCTCGGCCGAGCCCGTCCAGGTGGAGGTGTAGGGGTTCATCCGCTCGCCGGTCGAGGAGCGCGGCAGCGTCTGGAGGAAGACCTCCAGGTCGCGCCAGGTCGGCACGACCTTCTCGATGCCCACCACCGAGATGAGCGTCTCGGGCAGGGTCAGGCACATCCGGCCGTTGCCCTCGGACTCCAGCACGACCAGCGTCCCGGTCTCGGCGACCGCGAAGTTGGCGCCCGAGACGCCGACCTTGGCCGCCAGGAACCGCTCACGCAGGTGCAGGCGGGCCGCCTCGGCCAGCTCGGCGGGGTCGTCGGACAGCTCCTCGGGGGCCGGACGCCCCCACTCCGACATCGAGCGGCGGAAGATCTCGCGGATCTCGGCCCGGTTGCGGTGGATGGCCGGGACCAGGATGTGCGAGGGACGGTCGTCGCCCAGCTGGACGATCAGCTCGGCCAGATCGGTCTCGTAGGCCGTGATCCCCGACTCGGCCAGCGCCTCGTTGAGCCCGATCTCCTGGGTGGCCATCGACTTGACCTTGACGACCTCGGTCTCGCCGGTGGCGCGGACGAGGTCGGTGACGATCCGGTTGGCCTCGGCGGCGTCGGCGGCCCAGTGCACGTGCCCGCCCGCCGCGACGACGTTCTCTTCGAGCTGTTCCAGGTAGACGTCCAGGCGCCGCAGCACCCTGTCCTTGATGGCCGCTCCGGCCTCGCGCAGCTCGTCCCAGTCGGGCTGCTCGGCCACCATGGCGGCCCTCTTGCCCCGGATGGTGCGGGTGGCCTTGTGCAGGTTGTGCCGGAGCTGGGAGTCGCCGACCGCCATGGCGGCCGCCCGGGGGAAGGCGGGCATCCCGACGAACGTGCCGCTCATCCGGTCGCCTCCAGGATCTGGGCCAGGTGCAGCACGCGCACCCCGGCACGCTGGCGCCGCATCGTCCCGCCGATGTGCATCAGGCAGGAGTTGTCGGCGGCGCACAGCACCTCGGCGCCGGTGGCCAGCACGTGGCCGACCTTGTCGGCGCACATGGCCGCCGAGACCGCCGGGTTCTTCACCGAGAACGTCCCGCCGAAGCCGCAGCACTCCTCGGCCTCGCCCAGCGGGCGCAGTTCGAGCCCGCGCACCGCCGACAGCAGCCGCTCGGGCCGCGACCCGACGCGCAGCGACCGCAGCGAGTGGCAGGTCGGGTGGTAGGTGACCGTGTGCGGGAAGTACGCGCCGACATCGACCACCTCCAGCACGTCCACCAGGAACTCCGACAGCTCGTAGACCCCGGTCGGCGGCTCCACGCCGAGCGTGGGGTACCACTCGCGCACCATCGCCGCGCACGACCCGGACGGGACGACCACGGCGTCGTAGCCGCCGAACACCTCGGCGAACCGCCGGGCCAGCGGCTCGGCGCCGTCGCGGTAGCCGGTGTTGAAGTGCATCTGCCCGCAGCAGGTCTGCGCGGGCGGGAACTCCACCGCGCAGCCCAGCCGCTCCAGCAGCCGGGCCGTGGCGCGGCCGGTGCCGGGGAACAGCGTGTCGTTGACGCAGGTCACGAAGAGAGCGACGCGCACCCTCACCCCTCGATGCCGTAGACGCGGCGGGCCGTGCCGCCGAAGACCTGGTCGCGCTCGTGCGGTGACAGCCCCGCGACGGCGCTCTGGGCGAGCGCGGCGACCCGAGCGTGGGCGGCGGCCAGCGTGCAGACCGGCCAGTCCGAACCGTACATCAGCCGGGACGGGCCGAACGCGTCCAGCACGTGCCGCGCGTAGGGCAGGACGTCGCCGTCCCGCCAGCCGGGCGCGGCCTCGGTGACCAGGCCGGACAGCTTGACGGTGACGTTCGGCAGCGCGGCCAGCGCGGTGATCCAGCCCGCCCACGGGTCCCAGGCGCCGCCCGCGATGTCGGGCTTGCCCGCGTGGTCGAGGACGAACATGACACCAGGCAGGGCGCGGACGGTGTCGAGCGCCGCGTCCGCCTGCGGCGGCCGCACCAGCAGGTCGTAGACCAGGCCCGCCTCCCCCACGGCGCGCAGGCCACGGCGGACGTCGTCGCGCAGCAGCCAGCCCGGGTCGGGCTCGTCCTGGACCTGGTGCCGGATGCCGACCAGGCCGTCCGGCAGGGCCGCCAGGGCGTCGGCCACACCGGGCGCGGTGAGGTCGGTCCAGCCGACGACCCCGGCCACCGGGGCGCCCGCCGCCAGCAGCTCGCGCGTCTCGTCCTCGCTGTGCAGGGCCTGGACGGCGATCGACCCGTCGGGCGCGGCCTCGTCCCGGTAGCGCCCGACGTCGAACCGGCCGCGCAGCGGGTCGGCCCACGGGCCGTCCATCCAGGCGTAGTCGCGGACGGAGGTGTCCCAGAGGTGGTGGTGAGCGTCGAACATCCCTGTCCTCGTCATTCGGGCACCGGGGTTCCGGCGGGCAGCAGGCCCGCGTCCAGGAGGTCGGACCACAGGGCCGCCGGGACGTCCCGCTCGAACATCGCGGCGTTGTCCTCGACCTCGTCGGGGGTGCGGCAGCCGGGCAGCACGCTCGCCACGGCCGGGTGGCCGAACGGGAAGCGCAGCGCGGCGGCGCGCAATGGCACGCCGTGCGCCCGGCAGACCCGCCGCAGCCGCGTCACCCGGTCGCGGACCTCGGCCGGGGCGGGGGCGTAGTCGAACGTCGTCCCGCCCGCGAGCAGGCCGGAGTTGTAGACGCCGCCGATCACCACCGAGGTGCCGCGCTCGGCGCAGGCGGGCAGCAGGCCGGCCAGCGCCGAGTGGTCCAGCAGCGTGTAGCGGCCCGCGCACAGCACCGCGTCCAGATCGAGCCGCCGGACGAACCGCGCGAGCATCGCCGACTGGTTCATCCCGGCGCCGATCGCCCCGATGACGCCCTGGTCGCGCAGGTCGGCCAGGGCCGGGTACGCCTCGGCGTACACCTGCTCCTCGTGGTCGTCGGGGTCGTGCAGGTAGACGATGTCGACCCGGTCCAGGCCGAGCCGCTCCAGCGAGCCCTCCAGCGACCGGCGGATCCCGTCGGCTCCGAAGTCCCACTCGCGCTTGAGCGGGGGCTCGCCGGGGAAGCCCGCGTCGTCCGGCGACTCGTACGGCTGCCGGGGGCGCAGCAGCCGCCCGACCTTGGTGGAGATCGTGAACGAGTCGCGGGGAACGCCCGCGAGGACGGCGCCGAGCCGCGTCTCCGACGTCCCCGCCCCGTAATGGGGAGCGGTGTCGACGTAGGTCATCCCCCGGGCCAGCGCCATCCGCGCGGTCCGCTCCCCCACCGCCGCGGGCAGGGGCGTGTAGAGCCCGGCGATGGGCGCGGCGCCGAACGCCAGCGCGCTGACGCTCACGTCCGATCGCCCGAGCCGCCGGGCCTCGTCCACCTTCAGCGAGGTCATCACTCCTGCGCCCGCCCCGACGTCACGCGGGAGATGACCAGGGCGACCAGGATGATCCCGCCGTAGATGGCCTGCTTCCAGAAGGAGGCGACCTGGGCGAGCGTCAGCAGGTTGTCGACCACGCCGAGCAGCAGCACACCGGTGATCGCCCCGGTCATCGTGCCCTTGCCGCCGTTCATCGAGATCCCGCCGATCACGGCCGCCGCCATCACCGTGAAGATCATGTTCTGGCCCTGGTTGGCGTTGATGGCGCCGACGTACCCGGTGAGGCACAGCCCCGCCGCCGCGGCTAGCACGCCCGCGATCGTGTAGACGGCCCAGGTCACCCGCTCGACCCGGATTCCCGCCGCGCGGGCCGCCTCGGCGTTGCCGCCGATCGCGTAGAGCGCCCGGCCCATGCGGTGGTAGCGCAGGAAGAACCCGGCCACGCCGAACGCGACCGCCGCCAGCCAGACCGACATCGGCAGCTTCAGGAACGTCGTGGTCGCGATGGAGAAGAACGGCTCGGGCATGTCGAACAGCGTCTTGCCCTCGGTCGCGCCGGTCAGCAGGCCGCGCAGGACGATGAGCATGGCCAGCGACACGATGAAGGCGTTCAGCCGGAGCTTGACCGACAGGAAGCCGTTGAAGGCCCCGATCAGCCCGCCCACCACGAAGATCGCCAGGATGCCGGCGAACGTGGGCAGCTCGGTGCCGAACCCGGCCGACGCCGCCGGGATCACCAGCAGGGCGCCCAGGCCGGGCGCGATCCCGACCGTCGACTCCAGCGACAGGTCGATCTTCCCGGTGATCAGGATCAGCGACTCGGCCAGCACGACCAGCGCCAGCGCGGCCGAGGCGCCCAGGATGCTGATGATGTTGCGCTCGGTCAGGAAGCTGTCGTTGACCACCGCGCCCAGCACCACCAGCGCGACCAGCGCCGGGACGAGGGCGAACTCGCGCAGCCTGCGCAGCGCCGCGGCCGCGGCGGCGGGCCGCTCGGCCCTGGCCAGGGGCTTGGCCATGGTGTCGGTCATTGGGAGACCCCCTCGATCGAGGCGACCAGCTCGTGGTCGTTCCAGCCCGCCGCGTGCTCGGCGGTGACGCGCCCGTGGAAGAAGACCAGGACCCGGTCGCAGGGCCGCAGGTCGTCCAGCTCGTCGGAGATGATGATCACGGAGGTGCCGCGCTGGCGGATCTGGTCGACCACGCCGAGCAGCGCCTCCTTGGATTTCACGTCGACCCCGGCGGTGGGGTTGATCAGGACCAGCAGCCGGGGCTCGACGGCCAGCGCCCTGGCCATGACGACCTTCTGCTGGTTGCCGCCCGACAGCCCGTTCACCGGCTGCTCGGGCCCCCAGGTCTTGATGTCGAGGTCGGCGATGGACCCGTTCGCCGCCGCGCGCAGCCGCTTGGGCGCGACCACGCCGTACGGGCCGAGCCGCCCGGCGATGGCCATGGTGGCGTTCTCGCCCACCGACAGCTCGGGGACCAGGCCCTGGCGGTGCCGGTCGCGCGGGACGAACCCGATGCCCGCCCGGACGGCCCGGCGGACGTCGCCGAAGGGCACCGGCGTCCCGTCCAGCGTCGCCCGGCCCGCCCTCGGCCTGCGCAGGCCGACCAGGGTCTCGGCCAGCTCGACCTTGCCGCTGGCGCTGGACCCGGCCAGCCCGATGACCTCGCCGCGCCGCACCCGCAGGCTCACGTCCTGGAAGGCCCCGTCCGAAAGACCGGTCACCTCCAGCCTGACCTGCGAGGTCACCGGCTCGCGATGGCCGGTGCTGCGGCCCAGCTCGGCCGCCTCGCCGGTCATCGCCTCGACCAGCGCGTCGCGCGGCAGCCCGGACACCGGCTCGGTGGCGATCCAGCGGGCGTCGCGGAAGACCGTGACGGTCTGGCAGACCTCGTAGACCTCCTGGAGGTGGTGGGAGATGAAAAGGAACGTCACCCCCGACTCCTGAAGGCCGCGCATCCGGGTGAACAGCCGCTCGATCTCGGCGTTGTCGAGATGGGCGGTCGGCTCGTCCAGGATGATGAACCGCGCGCCGAACGAGAGCGCGCGGGCGATCTCGACGAACTGGCGGTCCTGGACGCTGAGGTCGCCCGCCTCGGCCGACGGGTCGACGCCGACGTCCCAGGCCGCCAGCAGGTCGGCGGCCTCGCGGCGCATCCGCTTCCACCCGATGACGCCGCGCGAGCCGGGCTGCCGGTTGATGAACAGGTTCTCGGCGACGGTCAGCTCGGGGATGATCGTCGACTTCTGGTAGACGCAGGCGGCCCGGGCGCGCCAGCCGTCGCGGTCGCCGGGCGAGGGCGCGGGCTCGCCGTCGAAGCGCACCTCGCCCGCGTCCGGCGGGAAGATCCCGGTCAGGACGTTGACCAGCGTGGACTTGCCCGCGCCGTTGCGTCCCACCAGCGCGTGCGACTCGCCCGGCATGACCCGCAGCCGGGCGTCGGCCAGCGCCACCGTCGAACCGAAGCGCTTGCTCACCCCGCGCGCCTCGGCCAGCGGGACGCCGCTCTCCGCCTCGGTCATTTGCCCACCGTGTTCCCCCACAGCGACTTGTCGTCGACGTTGTCCTTGGTGACCAGCGGAGCGGGGAGCTGGTCCTCCAGGATGCCGCTGGGAAGCTTGACGATCTCACTGCCGTGATCGGTCTTCCCCGGCTGGAACGTCTTCCCGGCCATCGCGGCCTTGATGTAGTACATGCCCCACTGCGCATAGGCGTCGGCGGGCTGCGAGACGGTCGCGTCGATCTCCCCGGCGCGGATCGCCGCGAACTCCTGCGGGATGCCGTCGTTGGAGACGATCGCGATGTGCTTGGGGTCGCCCGCCTTGTGCAGCATCTTCTTGCTCTTGAGCGCCTGGAGCGTCGGGGCCAGGTAGACCCCGCCGGCCTGCATGTAGATGCCCTTGAGATCGGGGTTGGCGTTCAGCAGGCTGTCCAGCCCGGACGCGGCCTTCTCCGACTTCCACTCGGCCGGGATCTCCAGCACCTTGACCTTGGGGTACTTGGTCTTGACGCACGTCCGGAACGCCTCGGAGCGCTCGCGTCCGTTCACCGAGGCCAGATCGCCCTGGATCTGGACGACCTTGCCCTCCTTGACGGTCTTGCCGAGGTACTCGCACGCCTTCTCGCCGTAGGCCCGGTTGTCGGCCCGCACCACCATCGCGACCTTGCCCTTGTCGGGCGCGACGTCCACCGCCACCACCGGGACGCCCTTGCGCTCGGCCTGGTTGAGCCCCGCGACGATCGCGGCGCTGTCGAGCGGCGCCACGACCAGGCCCCGGACGTTCTGGTTCAGCAGGTTGTTGATGTCGGTGATCTGCTGCGTCGGGTCGGAGTTGGAGTTGACCGTGGGAAGGGCGTCCACGCCCTCCTTCTTGGCCATCCGCGGCACGTAGTTGTTGTACGCCTGCCAGAACGGCGAGGTCAGCAGCGGCAGGTCCACGCCCACCTTGCCTCCTTTGCCGTCCCCGGCCGGGGCGGCTCCCCCGCCGGAGTCGGACGTGCTGCCGCAGCCCGCCAGCAGGACGGCGGTCAGCGCGGCGGCGGCCCCGGTCACGATCTTCATACTGATCATCATTGCCTTCTCCTCGGATGGGGTGGGATCAGGGACGGGGCCGCGGGCGCAGTCCCTGCATTCCGCCGTCGACCGCCAGGGCGGTGCCGGTCGTGGCGGCCGCGAGCGGGCTGGCCAGGTAGGCGATCGCCGCGGCGACCTCCTCCGGTGCGACCAGCCGCCCGCTGGGCTGGCGGGCGTTGAGCGCCACCCGCTCGGCCTCGGGATCGTCGGCCCGCTCCAGCAGGCGATCGATCCACGGAGTGTCGGCCGTTCCGGGGTTCACGCAGGTCACCCGGATGCCTTCGCGCAGATGGTCCGCGGCCATCGCCAGGGTGAGCGACTGTACGGCCCCCTTGGTCGCCGAGTACAGGGCCCGCTCCGGGAGACCCGCCGTGGCGGCGATCGAGCAGGTGTTCACGATCGCCGCACTGCCCGACCTGCGCAGATGGGGCAGCGCCGCCCGGGAGACCCGCACGATGCCGAGGACGTTGACGTCGAAGACCCGCCGCCACTCGTCGTCGTCGTTGTCCTCCACGGTGCCCTGGGCGCCGATCCCGGCGTTGTTCACCAGGACGTCCAGGCCGCCGAGCCGTCCGGCGGCGTCCTGGACCGCCGCGCGGACCGAGGCGTCGTCGGTGACGTCGGCCTTGACCGCGTGGAAGGGCTCGGGTGCGGCGTCCAGATCCAGGCAGGCCACCGACGCGCCGCGCTCGGCCAGCAGCCGCGCGGTCGCCAGGCCGATGCCCGACGCGCCGCCGGTCACCAGCGCCCTGATTCCGTCGAACTCCATTACTTCCTCCAGACCTCACCGTGCGGGTGGGCGTAGGCGGCCAGACTCGCGGCCTTCATCTGCGTGGACATGCCGGGCGCGGTGGGCGCGGCGTAGCGCCCGCCGGTGACGCGCACCGGGTCGACGAAGTGCTCGTGCAGGTGGTCGACGTACTCGATCACCCGGTCCGCGGCGCTCGCGCTCACCGCGACCAGGTCGAACATCGACAGGTGCTGGACGGCCTCGCAC
The DNA here is from genome assembly GCF_050946795.1 of Spirillospora sp. CA-294931. Classification (GTDB taxonomy): domain Bacteria; phylum Actinomycetota; class Actinomycetes; order Streptosporangiales; family Streptosporangiaceae; genus Spirillospora. The sequence continues at coordinate 2,908,991 of NZ_CP192006.1, read as the reverse complement.
AGACCCACGCCGCCCGCGTGCGGGCAGACCGGCACGCCGAAGGCCGCCGCCAGCAGCAGGATCGCCACGTTCTCGGTCACGCCCGCGACGCGGCAGGCGTCCAGTTGCAGAACGTCGATCGCGCCCGCCTGGAGCATCTGCTTGACCATCACCCGGTTGGCGATGTGCTCCCCGGTGGCGACCTTGACCGGTGCCACGCCCCGGCGGATCGCGGCGTGCCCCAGCACGTCGTCCGGGCTGGTGGGCTCCTCGATCCAGTAGGGGTCGTACGGCTTGAGCGCCGCCATCCACTCGATGGCGGGGGCGACGTCCCAGCGCTGGTTGGCGTCGACCGCGATCCGGATGTCCGGCCCGACCGCCTCGCGGGCCAGGCGCAGGCGCCGCACGTCCTCGTCCAGGTCGGCGCCCACCTTGAGCTTGATCTGGGTGAAGCCCTCGGCGACGGCCTCGCGGGCGAGACGCACCAGCTTGTCGTCGGTGTAGCCGAGCCACCCGGGGGTGGTGGTGTAGGCCGGGTAGCCGGTCTCCAGCAGTTCGGCGGTGCGCTTCTCCCGTCCCGGGACGGCCTCCTTGAGGATCTCCAGAGCGCGCGCGGGCGTGAGCGCGTCGGTCAGGTAGCGCCAGTCGGCCAGGTCGACGATCTGCTCGGGCGGCATCTCGCCCAGCAGCCGCCACACCGGGAGCCCCGCGTCCTTCCCGGCCAGGTCGAACGCCGCGTTGATGATCGCGGCCGCGGCCATGTGGACGGCCCCCTTCTCCGGCCCGAGCCACCGCAGCTGCGAGTCGTGCAGCAGCCGCCGGGAGAACTCCCCCAGGTCGGCCAGGTCGAGCTCGCGGCCCTCGACCAGCGGCGCGAACGCCCTGATCGCCGCGACGCAGACCTCGTTGCCGCGCCCGATGGTGAAGCAGAACCCGTGCCCCTCGGCGCCCCCATCGGTGCGCAGCACCACGTAGGCCGCCGAGTAGTCGGGGTCGGGGTTCATCGCGTCGGACCCGTCCAGCTCCCGCGAGGTCGGGAACCGGACGTCATGGACCACCAGGGACGCGACCTTCACGAGACCACCTGCCGCTGCCGTCCGAGCCCGTCGATCTCGACCTCGACCACGTCGCCCGGCCGCAGGTAGGGCTCGCCCGGCCGTCCCAGCGCGACACCGGCCGGGGTCCCGGTGTTGATCACATCGCCCGGCTCCAGAACCATGAACCGGCTCAGGTACCAGACCAGATGGTCGACCCCGAAGATCATGTTCTTGGTGGTGCCGTCCTGCCGGAGCTCCCCGTTCACCCACAGCCGCAGCGAGAGATCCTGCGGATCGGAGACCTCCTCGGCGGTCACCAGCCAGGGCCCGAACGGATTGAACGTCTCGCAGGACTTCCCCTTGTCCCACGTGCCGCCCCGCTCCAGCTGGAACTCGCGCTCCGACACGTCGTTGCTGATCGCGTATCCGGCGATCAGCTCTCGGGCGGCCTCTGGCGACTCCAGGTACCGGGCCCGCCCGCCCAGGACGACCGCCAGCTCCACCTCGTAGTCGGTCTTGACGCTGTCGCGCGGGATGCGGACCCCGTCGTCCGGCCCCACGACCGTGTTGGGCGCCTTCATGAACACCACCGGCTCGGCCGGGGGCTCGGCGCCGGTCTCCTCGGCGTGGTCGCGGAAGTTGAGGCCGATGCACACGATCTTGCCGGGACGCGCCAGCGGTGGTCCGACCCGTCCGGCCGCGAGGGCGGGCAGGTCCCCGGCCTCCAGCGCGCGGCGGGCACGTCCCAGACCGTCCGCCAGGAAGGCCCCGTCGATGTCGGAGGTGATTCCCGACAGGTCGAGCGGCGTGCCATCATCAGCCAGAACCGCGGGCCGCTCACCGCCCTCGGGTCCCACGCGCACTAGCTTCACCGGGTCGTTCCCCCTCGATCACGGACCGATCCGAGCAAGTGATCGGATCTCTTATAGAGTCATCAGACCACTTCACCCCCGTGGGCTGGCAATACCCTGTAACCTATTTGTGACTTAGCCCTAATTGGTCAGACCAAAGGAGACATCGGGGTGACCGAAGAGACCACGCCCAGGACGACCGTGACCGAGCGGGCGATCGAGCAGATCAAGGCCAAGCTGGCCTCGGGCGAGCTCGTCCCGGGCCAGCGCCTGCCGACCGAGCGCGACCTGGCGGCCGAGCTCGGGCTGTCGCGCAGCTCCATGCGGGAGGCCATCCGGGCGCTGACCGTCCTCGGCGTCCTGGAGGCCCGCCACGGCGCGGGCGTCTACGTGACCCAGCTGGAGCCCAGCGACCTGCTGGAGACCTTCGGCGCGGTCGCGGAGATCTCGCGCGGCCAGACCCTGCTGCACCTGGTGCAGGTCCGCAAGATCCTCGAACCCGCCGCGGCCTCGACCGCCGCCGCGCGCATCACCGAGGACGGCCTGGCCCTCCTGCGCGCCGAGATGCGCGCCATGGAGCGCGGCACCACGTCCGAGGAGATCGTCGGCCACGACATGGAGTTCCACCGGCTGATCACCGAGGCGGCGGGCAACCCCGTCCTGTCGGCGATCCTCGGCGGCCTCAACAACCGCACGTTCCGCGCCCGCGTCTGGCGCGGCTACCAGGAGGAGAACGTCTTCGCCCGGACGTTCCGCGAGCACGAGGCCATCTACCGCGCCCTGGCCGACCGCGACCCCGAGGCCGCCCGCATCGCCGCCGCCGTCCACATCGGCGCCGTCGAGGGCTGGGCCCGCACCCAGGCCGAGGAGGACGAGGCCTGATGCGCGTCGCCCTGCACACCCGCCTCAAGCCGGGCACCGAAGCGGCCTACGAACAGGCCCACCGCGAGGTCCCCGAAGAACTCACCCGGGCCATCCGCGCCGCCGGAGCCCACGCCTGGACCATCTGGCGCAGCGGCCTGGACCTCTTCCACGTCATCGACTGCGACGACTACCCGTCCCTCATCGCCGCCCTGGAAGACCTCCCCGTCAACATCGCCTGGCAGGCCCGGATGTCCGGCTACCTCGACGTCGTGCACGACTACACCGCCGAGGGCGCCACCAAGGGCCTCCCAGAGGTCTGGAACCTCCCCTGACGAATCGCAGATAAGGCCAGGGGGGCGCCGGCCGTGCTCCCGGTCAGCCGGTGACGGCTGCGACGCGGACCTCGATGCGCATCTTCGGGTCGGCGAGGGCCGGGACGCCGATCGCGGTCCAGATGGGCGCGCGGTCGCCCATGCGCTCGCGCAGCTGCTCGACCATGACGCGACTGTGGGCCTCCTCGATAAGACCGCTGGAATCGACGACGTGGTACGAGTCCACGGAGATCACGTCACGCCACGTGGCGCCCGCCGGGGCGAGGGTCCGCTCGATGTTGTCCAGCGCTTGGACGATCTCGTCCTCAAGGGTCTCGGGGAAGTTCCAGTCGTCGTCCCAGCCTCCCTGGCCCGAGGTCTCGACCCGGTCACCGAGGCGAACCGCCTGGTTGTAGTGCATGTCGGCCAGCTGCCTGTCGCCGTACCCGGGCGTGGCGAAGAACTCCGGCTCAGCCATGGTGATCTCCTTCGAGTTAACTTCACGCATGAAGTGAACGTAGCACCGATTCACTTCACGCGTAAAGTCATTGCGGCTCGGTAGGGTGCCACCATGGCCGCCACCTCCACCCCGAGCGGGGACGTCCCCGAAGAGACCCTGTGGCTGAACCCCGCCGAAAAGGAGGCGTGGACCGGCGTGGCGTCCCTCGCCCTCCTGCTGCCGGGACGGCTGGAGTCACCGCTCCAGCAGGAGCACGGCCTGACCCTCTTCGAGTACATGACGCTCAGCCACATCTCCGAGGCACCGGACCGCCGCCTGCGGATGAGCGAACTGGCCTACCTGGCCAACGGCTCCCTGTCACGCCTGTCCAACGTCGTCAAACGCTTCGAACAGCGCGGCTGGGTGGAGCGCTCACCCGACCCCGAAGACGGCCGCTACACCCTCGCCGCCCTCACCGACACCGGCTACGAGGTGGTCGTCGCCGCCGCGCCCACCCACGTGCGCGCGGTGCGGCGGTTCGTCCTGGACCCGCTCACCGCCGCCGACCAGCAGGCCCTGGCTCGCATCGCCGCCAAACTGCGCGTGCGCCCCGAAGATCTCCCCTGAGCGCGGACACCGCGATATGGCACAATTCCCCAGGTGGGAAGCAGAACCGACCCGGCGCAGCACCTGCGCGACCTCGCGCTGCTGCGACGCGTCCGCGACCGGATCGACCGCGAATACGCGCAGCCCCTCGACGTCGAGGCGCTCGCCCGGGGCGTCAACATGTCGGCAGGGCACCTCAGCCGCCAGTTCCGCCAGGCGTACGGCGAGGCCCCCTACGGCTACCTGATGACGCGGCGCATCGAGCGCGCGATGGCCCTGTTGCGCCGCGGCGACCTCAGCGTCACCGACGTCTGCTTCGCAGTCGGCTGCTCCTCGCTGGGCACCTTCAGCACCCGCTTCACCGAACTGGTCGGCGTCCCGCCCAGCGTCTACCGCCAGAAGGCCACCGGGGCGACGGAGGGGATGCCGTCCTGCGTGTCGAAGCAGGTGACCAGGCCGGTCAGGAATCGAGAAGCACAAACCGCACCGGCCCGGCTAGCCTGACCTGCATGGACATCAACATTCACGCCAGTTTCCTGCCCCACGACGACCCGGACGCCGCGCTGGCCTTCTACCGGGACGTCCTCGGCTTCGAGGTCCGCAACGACGTCGGCTACGAGGGGATGCGCTGGATCACCGTGGGCCCCGCCGACCAGCCCCGCACCTCGATCGTCCTGCAGCCCCCGATCTGCGACCCCGGCGTGACCGAGGACGAGCGCCGGCTGATCGCCGAGATGATGGCCAAGGGCACCTACGCGGGCATCGTCTTCTCCACCCCCGACGTCGACGGCACGTTCGCCAAGCTGGAGGCCGCCGGCGCCGAGATCGTCCAGGAGCCCATCGACCAACCCTACGGCGTGCGCGACTTCGCCGTCCGCGACCCCGCGGGCAACCTCCTGCGCATCCAGGAACCCAGCTGAGGCCATGCCCGACGACACCAGCCGCCCCGCCCGAGTCGAGGACGTCCACGAACTCGCCCTGGCCATGCCCCACGTCACCGTCTACCCGGGCACCGCCGACAACCCGGTCTACCAGGTGGGCGGAAAGTCCTTCGTCTTCTTCCGCAACCCCCGCCCGGACGCGCTCGACCCCGAAACCGGCGAACGCCTCCAAGACGTGATCGTCTTCTGGGTCGCCTCCGACGAGGACAAACAGGCCCTGATCCGCGACGAGTCAACCCCGTTCTTCACCACCCCCCACTTCAACGGCCACCCGTCCGTCCTGCTCCAAGCGAGCCGCATCGCCGAACTCACCCGTGAAGAACTGAAGGAGATCGTCCAGGACGCCTGGCTCTCCCGCGCCTCCAAACGCCGGGCCACCACCTGGCTCAACACCCAAACCCCACAATGAAGGACCGCGTCGTCGCGGCGACAAGCTCCGCGAGCCCAGCCGAGTCGCCGGGCATCGCGCTCACCAGCCGCCGGCGAAGAACGCCGCCAGCGCCGGCTCCGGATCGGCCGCGGTGGTCGCGTTCGCCACGGCGACAACGACCATGACCAGCGCCAGCAGCACCGACAGGACGCCGAACGACCCCAGCAGCCGCCTGGCCCTACCGGCCCGTCCCGCGAACGCCTTCCACAGAACCACGCTGAACGCGATAAGACCGGCCGCCGCCACCCCGGCGATCACGGCCATCACCGCGTGGTAGCGGGCGAAGTCGCTGATCATCACTTCAAGGGCCGGGGTGGTCTCCCCGCCCGCGGCCGAAGCGGCCAACCCCTGCCGCACCTGGTCAAGGGTGCCGGTGACCTCCGCGTCGGTCGCCCCGTCCGTCAGCATCGGCAGCAGCGAAGAGTAGGGCGCGACCGCGCCCTGAATGTTGGCCATGACGACCACCAGCGCGAACACCGCCAGCCCAGTGACGACCACACCACCCGACGCAAGAGCGGCCCTCTTCCCCGCTCCGAGAGCGTCGGCCCTCAGATGGGCCCGCCAAACCAGAGCCCCAAGAACGACGAGCACCCCCAGCAAGATCGCGGCGATCACACCCTTGGCCACGTGGTACCGGAACCAGTAATCGGACACGCTCGCCAACTCCGGGGACAGCTCCCCACCCCCGGTACGCCAGTACCCGACGAACGCCACACGCAGCGCCTCAACGAGTTCACCCTGACCCGCGAACCCACCACCCGCCAGCACGCGCGGAGCCACCACAAAGGCCCCGACCAACATCACGGCCACCAAGCTCAACAAGGCGAGAGCACGACCCGGAACTCCCTCAGATCGCGGCAAAGCCACCGGAGCGGACATGAAGATCCCTTCGAGAGACAACGAACTCCATGGATCATCACGCCCCGCCCCAATGCTCCACATCAGCCGGCAGTGGGATCACCCATCACCCTCCAGTACTCCGGCCTGACATGGCCATCGCCGCCTTTGGCGTCCCCTGCGCGAAAAACGCCGTCGAGCGTCACACCCGGCAGAACCGCATCGGTCGCGTCCGCTGAGCAGAGCGGCAACTCACGAAACACCGCGAACGGCGACGAGCGCCATAAGGCCGTTCCAAGTGCGGCAAGGGCCTTGCCTTTGGGGGCGTACGGGAGCACGATCCGGGCATGGTGCCCATCCAAGGGATGGGTGGGGGGAAGCATTGGAGACTCAAGGATGACTGTGTGGCGCAAGGCGAGCGGTAGCGGCCCGCATGGGGGTGACTGCGTCGAAGTCGCGAGCTTGGCCGGAAGCATCGAGGTGCGCGACTCGAAGAACGCAAAGGGAGCGAGGCTGGCGCTGAGCCCGGCCAACTGGCGCACCCTGACACGCCAGATCAAGAACGGCGACCTCGACCTCGGATGATCCGAGTGGCTCCGAGGGATCACGGACTGACCTAGCCGGTGTCACCGGGTCGAGGGCGGCTGTCGTCGTCCGCGTTCGATTTCGCCGAGCTGGGAGGCCAAGGGGCCGGCGTAGGGGCCTTGGGCTCCGGTGCGCTCTTGAGTAACGCGCGGGAATCGCGGAGTAGGCCGCGTGGTGGGCGGCATCCAGGTCCTGCGTCGGCCGGAAGGTCTCCCGGGTGAGCACGAGGACCGTGAAGAGTCCGGCGACCGTGATCGATCCGGTCGAGGCGTGCCAGGCGCCCAGGCCGTTCGCGGCCGTGGTGCCGGTCGCCGCGCCGCCGGATCTACCGTGCCCCGGAACCAGCAGGGCGCACAGCAGGACGATCCCGCCGACCGCGGGGTTGACCGTGACCACGTAGGCGGCCGCGAGGTAGGCACCGCGCACCGAGGCGTAGACGGCGGGCACGAGCCGTCCGAGCAACTCCACCGAGTCGACGACGGTCGACTGGAGATCGCCGGTCCGCAACCGCTGCGCCTGCCCGTGAGCCGCTCGCGGACCGCTTCCTTCACCCGTCCGACACCCGCGGCGCCCACGTGTCGCGCGCCACGACGGCACCGACGCGGACCACCTGGAGCAGCCCGATCCCCACCAGCGGCAACAGGAGGTCGCCCGTGCCAGCGGCCTGGAACGCCCGGCCGAGCAGTCCTGACCGATTGCGGCGGCGGGGCGGACGACGTCGGAGCGGGGCCGGTGTCGGCCGGCGAGGGAAAGACCCAGTACCCGCTGACCCTGCGGAACTGCGGCAAGAAGGTGACGCAGTGCCTACGCCGTCCCCGCGCTCGCCAACGGGCTCGCCGAGGGCCTCGTTGAGCGGCTCCGTGGCCACGCGGGTCGCGTCCGCGAAGCAGGTCAAGGGTCTCCGGCCGGGGACCAAGCGGCGGGGACGAGCCGCGTCGATCGGCCTGTTCGCCCTGGCCACGGCGGCCTTGCTCGTGTCGATCGTCGCGGCGAGCCTGTTCGGCACCGCGAACATCGGCGCGCTCGATGTCGTCTCCACGGTCCTGCGGCACATCGGATTGGACGCGATCGCCCCGAGCCCGCCGTCGCCGAAGCTGCTGGACGCCCTGATCTGGGAGTCGCGTGCGTCGTGCTCACCGGCGTGCTCGTGTCCCAGTTCTTCGCCGCCGTCACCTCGGTCATCCTCATGGTCAACGGCGACGCGAACACCAGCTCGAACCGACCACGGGAACGGTCCGCATCACCTACCAGAGCACCAGGAGCCCGTAACCGTCCTACTGGTCGGGGTCCTGTTCGGCGAGGAAGCGTTCGAACTGGGCGCCGATCTCTTCGGCGGTGGGCATGTCCTGGTCTTCGGCCAGGAGGTTCTCGCGTTCGGTGGCTCCGGCGAAGGCGTCGTACTGCTGCTCCAGGGCTCGGACGACCTTCTCGACCTCTTCGTTGCCGGTGACCTGCTCGGCGATCTCGGCGTCGGTCTTGGCGGCGGCCTCGCGGAGGGCGGAGGTCGGCAGGGCCAGGCCGGTGGCGTCGATCAGGGCCTCCAGGGCGGCCACGGCGGCGGCCGGGTACTCCGACTGGGCCAGGTAGTGCGGGACGTGGACGGCGAAGCCCATGGCGTCGTGGCCCGATTCGCCCAGGCGCAGCTCCAGCAGCGCGGCGGCGCTGCCGGGGACCTGGACCTTGTCGAACCAGGACCCCCGGGTGACCAGCTCCGGACGCGTGGCGCGCGGGGTGAGCCCGACCGGACGGGTGTGCGGCACGCCCATCGGGATGCCGTGGACGCCGAGGGTCAGGCTCACGTTGAGGCGCGTGATCACGTGCCGGACGGCGGCGGTGAAGCCCTCCCACAGGCGGTCGGGCTCGGGCCCGGCCAGCATGAGGAAGGGCGAGCCGACCTCGTCGCGGAGCAGGTGGACGGCCAGCTCCGGCGCGTCGTAGGACGCCCAGTGGTCGCGGTCGTAGGTCATCATCGGGCGGCGGGCGCGGTAGTCGATGAGGGAGTCGACGTCGAACCGGGCGACCACGCGGTGCTCGAGGGAGTCGAGCAGGTGCTCGCGCACGAGCTGCCCCGTGGACCCGGCGTCCACGAAGCCGTCGAGGCTGTGCAGCAGCACCGGGCCGGACAGCTCCGGCAGGTCGGTGTCGAGCTCGTACAGGTCCTCAGGGTTTCGCAACGTCTCCCCCACATCTCCGGTTGGTCTCTCCAACATTAGGACATGGGGGCGTCCATCCCGCGTTCCGATGTGATCACCGTCGCAGTGCGAAGACCCGGCTGGACAGGAAGTCCTCGGGACGCAGCGTGGTCAGGTCGTCCCGGGTCACCTCCGTGCGGGCCGCGACCAGGCGGTTGGCGTGCCGCAGGCGGGCCCGGTCGATGGCGTTGCGGACCGAGCGGGCGTTGGCGAAGCGCGGCTGGTCGCGGCGCAGGTCGAGGTAGTCGCGGAACACCGGGACGGCGTCGTCGGCGAGCGTGTAGCCCTCGCGTTCCATCATCAGGTGGCCGATGGCCTCCAGTTCCCCGGTGGCGTAGTCGGGGAAGTCGATGTGGTGGGCGATGCGCGAGCTCATGCCGGGATTGGACGCGAAGAAGGAGTCCATCCGGTCCTTGTAGCCCGCCAGGACGACGACCAGGTCGTCCCGCTGGTTCTCCATGACCTGGAGGAGGATCTCGATGGCCTCCTGGCCGTAGTCGCGCTCGTTCTCGGCCCGGTACAGGTAGTAGGCCTCGTCGATGAACAGGACGCCGCCCATCGCCCGCTTGAGCACCTCCTTGGTCTTGGGCGCGGTGTGCCCGACGTACTGGCCGACCAGGTCGTCGCGGGTGACCGAGACCAGGTGGCCGCGCCGGACGTAGCCGAGGGTGTGCAGCAGCTCGGCCAGGCGTCCGGCGACGGTGGTCTTGCCCGTGCCGGGGCTGCCGGTGAAGCACATGTGCAGGTTGGGCCGGGCGGAGTCGATGCCGAACCGGGACCTGACCCGGTCGACCAGGAGCAGGGCGGCGATCTCCCTGATCCTGGTCTTGACCGGGGCCAGCCCGACCAGCTCGGTGTCGAGCGAGGCGAGCACGTCGTCCACCCGAGATTCCGCCCGCTCGCGGGCGAGGTCGACGCGGGCGTCCGGGGGGAGGGGCTCGGCCGCGTCCGCCGGACGGGACTCCCCGGCGGCGGCTTCAGCGGATGGGGCCGCCGCCGGGGAGCCGTTCTGGACGGGACGCATCCCGAACCCGAGCCGTTCGCTCATCGCTGGCCGTACCGTTCGCCCTGGGGACGGTCCAGCGCATACGGGTGCATCCGCACGCGGACGCGCCGGTCGCTGGTCTCCTCGCGGTCCAGCCGGAACCCGGGCTCGTGGGCGGGACGCTGGACGATGAACGACAACGCGGTGGTCTGGCGCCCGTAGCGGGCGTCGTAGGCGTTGAACCGGATGTACTGGTCGGGGTAGGCGCGCCTGCACTCGTTCACTTCGAGCAGGGCTCCGGCCGGGTCGGCGAGGTCGAACATCGGCAGGCCCCACATCTCCCAGTAGGAGTTGCGCGGGTGCGGGTCGTCGGTGAACTCGATCGAGCAGGACCAGCCCTGCTCCAGCGCGTAGGCGACCTGGGCGGCGATCTCCTCGTCGGTCAGGTCGGGGAGGTGGGAGAAGGTTCCCTGGGTGATCCGCATCAGAGGCTCACAGGTGTCTCGACGACGTCGGGGGTGTCGGTGGACTCGTAGGTGAAGGTGATGTCGCCCCAGGTGGACAGGGCGACGTCGAGCTCGCGGCTGCGCTTGGCGGCGGCGCGCAGGAGGTCGGGGCCCTCCTTGCGGAAGTCGCGGCCCTCGTTCCGCGCCTTGATCATCGCCTCCAGCGCGACGCGGTTGGCGGTGGCCCCGGCGGCGATGCCCATCGGGTGGCCGATCGTCCCGCCGCCGAACTGGAGGATGACGTCCTCGCCGAGGTGGTCGAGGAGCTGGTGCATCTGCCCGGCGTGGATGCCCCCGGACGCCACCGGCATCACCCCGGGGAGCGAGGCCCACTCCTGGTCGAAGTACAGGCCCTTGGCCGGGTCGGCGGCGATCTTGTCGAGGCGGAGGGTGTCGTAGAACCCGGCGACGCTGGCCGGGTCGCCCTCCAGCTTGCCGACGACCGTCCCGGCGTGGATGTGGTCGACGCCCGCCAGCCGCATCCACTTGGCGATGACGCGGAAGCTGACGCCGTGGTTCTTCTGCCGCGTGTAGGTGGAGTGCCCGGCGCGGTGCAGGTGCAGCAGGACGCCGTTGGCCCGCGCCCACTTGGCCATCGACTGGATCGCGGTGTAGCCGATCGTCAGGTCGATCATGATGACGACGGTGCCGAGGTCGCGGGCGAACTCGGACCGCTCGTACATGTCCTCCATCGTCCCGGCGGTGACGTTGAGGTAGTGGCCTTTGACCTCGCCCGTGGCGGCCTGGGCCTTGTTGACGCCCTCCATGCAGTACAGGAAGCGGTCGCGCCAGCGCATGAACGGCTGGGAGTTGATGTTCTCGTCGTCCTTGGTGAAGTCGAGACCGCCGCGCAGGGCCTCGTAGACGACGCGTCCGTAGTTGCGGGCCGACAGGCCGAGCTTGGGCTTGACGGTCGCGCCGAGCAGCGGGCGGCCGAACTTGCCGAGGTACTCGCGCTCCATCACGATGCCGTGCGCGGGGCCCTGGAACGTCTTGACGTAGTGGGCCGGGATCCGCATGTCCTCCAGGCGCAGCGCCTTGAGCGCCTTGAACCCGAAGACGTTGCCGATGATCGACGACGTCAGGTTCGCGATCGACCCTTCCTCGAACAAATCGAGGTCGTAGGCGATGTACGCAATGAACTGCCCCTCCTGCCCTGGGACGGGCTCCACCCGGTAGCACTTGGCCTGGTAGTTCTCGTAGGACGTGAGGCGGTCGGTCCACACCACCGTCCAGGTGGCCGTGGACGACTCGCCCGCGACCGCCGCGCCCGCCTCCTCCGGCGGCACGCCGGGCTGCGGCGTGATCCGGAAGGCGGCGAGGATGTCGCTGTCCTTCGGCGTGTAGTCCGGCCGCCAGTAGCCCATCTCGGCGTAGGGGATCACGCCCGCCGACCATCTGCCCGCGCTCATCGTCCGCTCCTCCGATTCGACGGGCCGCGGCGCGCCGCCCCTAGAAGGGACGGCTTGCCAGGGGGCGGGACGACGCACCGCGGCCCGGGTCAGGTGTGTCCGTGGACAGCCCGAGCCTCCCCCGGCGATACTTGCGATGTCCATCAAGGATTTCCAGCCGACCATCAAGTGATGACTGAATCCAGACTGCGCTCGTTCGTCGCCCTGGCCGACACCGGGTCGGTACGCTCGGCCGCCCGGCGGCTCTACGTCACCGAGTCGGCGGTGTCGGCCGCCGTCACCGCCCTGTCCCGCGAGCTGGGGCTTCCGCTGGTCGAGCGGGAGGGCCGCGGCGTACGGCTGACCCCCGCCGGGACGGCCTACGCCACCTACGCCCGCCAGGTGCTCGGCCTGCTCGAACAGGGACGCGCCGCCGCCCGGGGCGCGGCCGACCCGGCCCGGGGGCCGCTGCGGCTCGCCGCCGTGACCACCGCCGCCGACCAGATCCTGCCGTCGCTGCTGGCGGGCTTCCGGCGCCGCTGGCCCGAGGTGGACCTCACCCTGGAGGTCGGCCCGAGCCGCCAGGTCTGGACGAGCCTGGCCGACCACTCGGCCGATCTCGTCCTGGCGGGGCGTCCTCCCCCGGGGGCCCCGGCGACCGTGCTGGCCCGCCGTCCCAACGGACTGGTGATCGTCGGCTCCCCCGAGCAGGCCGAGGGCTTCGCGCTGGACACGACGCCGTGGGTGATGCGCGAGCCCGGCTCGGGGACGCGCGTGACCGCCGAGACCTACCTGGCCGGACGCAACGTCGCGCCGCCCCGGCTGGTCCTGGGCTCTAACGGCGCCGTGGTCGCGGGCGCCGCCGAGGGGCTCGGGGTCGCGCTGGTCTCGCGGGACGCGGTCGGCGCCCATCTGGCCGACGGCCGTCTGGAGATCATCGACGCCCCCGGGACCCCGATGAGCCGCCCGTGGCACGCCGTCGGGGGCGCCGTCCCGACCCCCACGACGCGCCTGTTCGTCGCCCACCTGCTCGCCGCGCCCGGCTGGCTGACAGAATCGGATTCGGCAGACCGGTCTCCGAAGGGCTCTCCATGACCAGCGATCGCTCCTACGACCTCGTCCTGTTCGGCGCCACCGGGTTCACCGGCGCCCTGACCGCCGAGTACCTCGCCGCGCACGCGCCCCCCGGCACCCGCTGGGCCCTGGCGGGACGCAACCCGGCCAAGCTGGAGGCCGTGCGCGAACGGCTCGCCGCGATCGATCCGGCCTGCAAGGACCTGCCGCTCCTGCACGCCGACACCACCGACGCGCCCTCGCTGCGGGCCGTGGCCGAGGCCGCCCGGGTCGTGATCACCACGGTCGGCCCGTACGCCGAGCACGGCGAGCCCCTGGTCGCGGCCTGCGCCCGCGCCGGGACCGACTACGTCGACCTCACCGGCGAGCCCACGTTCGTGAACCGGATGTACGTGCTCCACCACGAGGAGGCCGTGCGCAGCGGCGCCCGGATCGTCCACGCGTGCGGGTTCGACTCCGTCCCGCACGACCTGGGCGCCTACTACACCGTCAAGCGGCTCCCCGAGGACGTCCCCCTGCACGTCGAGGGCTTCGTGCGCGCCAAGGGCGACATCTCCGGCGGGACGCTGCACTCGGCCGTCGGCATCTTCTCCGACGTCCCGGGCATGATCCGCGCCGAGCGCGAGCGCAGGCGGATCGAGCCGCGTCCCGAGGGGCGGCGCGTGCGGATCTCCCAGCGCCCCACGCCCCGCGCGGCCCTCGGCAAGGGCTGGACGCTGCCCATGCAGTCGATCGACCCGCAGATCGTCGTCCGCTCGGCCGCCGCGCTCGACCGCTACGGACCCGACTTCACCTACGGGCACTTCGTCGCGGTCAGGCGCCTGGCCACCGCCGTCGGCATGGCGGGCGGGCTGCTCGGCACGATCGCGCTCGCCCAGCTCCCGCCCACCCGCTCGCTGCTGCTGCGGCTGCGCAAGCCCGGCGACGGCCCGTCCCCCGAGCGCCGCGCCGAGCACTGGTTCAGCGTCAAGTTCGTGGGCGAGGGGGGTGGCCGCCGGGTGGTCACCGAGGTCGCGGGCGGCGACGCGGGCTACGACGAGACCGCCAAGATGCTGGCCGAGTCGGCCCTGTGCCTGGCGGGCGACGACCTGCCCGCGACGGCGGGCCAGGTCACCACCGCCCAGGCCATGGGCGACGCCCTGATCGCCCGGCTCGTCAAGGCGGGCCTGACGTTCCGGGTGCTGTCCGACGAGGCCGTCTAGCGGCCCGGAGGACGGGGGATGACGGCCTCGACCGTGGTGCCGCCGCCGGGACGGCTGGTGACGGTGACCCGGCCGCCGAGCAGCTCGGCGCGCTCGGTCATGCCGCGCAGCCCGTAGGAGTCGGGACGGCGGCCCGTGCGTCCCCGGGGCGCCAGGACGTCGCGGACCGAGAACCCGATGCCGTCGTCCACCACCGTCAGGCGGACCCGGTCGCCGCCGTGCTCCAGCAGCAGGTCGACGCAGGACGCCTCCGCGTGCCGCAGCGCGTTGCCGACCGCCTCCTGGGCGATGCGGTACAGCGCCGTCTGGACGTGGTCGGGCAGGGCGCCGTCCAGCTCGCCGGCCACGGTCACGGTCACGTCGATCGAGCGGTGCCTGCCGCCCGCCTCGCGGGCCAGCGTCGCCAGGGCGGCGGGCAGGCCCAGGTCGTCCAGGACGGGCGGGCGCAGCCCCCCGATCGCCGCGCGGGTCTCGGCGGCGGCCAGGTCGCACAGCTCGCGGGCCAGGACGATCTGCCCGGCCGCCTCGGGATGGTGGTCGGGCAGCGCGCCCTGCGCCGCCGACAGGTGGAAGCCCAGGCTGGCCAGGCGCTGGGCGATCCCGTCGTGGATCTCGCGGCTCAGCCGCGAGCGCTCGGCCTCCTGGGCCTCGACGGCGCGCTCGGCGAACCGCTCGGCCGCGTGCTCGCGCTCCTGCGCGCCGCGCAGCGCCCGGCACGAGCTCAGGACGGGCGCGAACAGCTCGCCCAGGGCCGTGGCCAGCGCGACGTCCTCGTCCAGGCAGCGCCCGGCGGCGCGCACGTCCACCACCGCGACCGTCGCGCGGCCCGCGTGGACGGGGATCGCCACGCCGCGCCCGTCGGGGTGCGTCCTGGCCCGGCCGTGCGCGGCGACCCACCCGATGTCGCCCTCCCCCAGCGGGACGGACGGCCCGCCGCTCCCTTCCAGCGCGCGCTCGTCCTCGTCCAGGACGTAGACGTCGCAGAAGGTCAGCGCCTTGGCCGAGCGGACGACCAGCCCGGCCAGGTCGTCGGCCATCCCGGGCAGCTCGCGCTCGGAGCAGGCGACCGACACCACCCGGACCAGCAGGTCGTGGCCGTGTCCGGCCAGCAGTTCGAGCGGGGTCACCGGAACAGGCCCTCGCGCAGCGCGATGGCGATCGCCGCCGAGCGGTCGGTCACCTCCAGCTTGCGGTACAGCGCCCGCAGATGGCTCTTGACCGTCTCCTCGCTCAGCACGAGCCGGGCCGCGATCGCCTTGTTCGACAGGCCGCCGACCAGCAGCGACAGCACCTCGCTCTCGCGCTGGGTGAGCCCGCGGTTGGCGCCGGGCCAGAACTCGCCGCGGGTGAGCCGCGCCGCCGTGACCGCCATCCGCCCGGCCAGCGTCGGGTCGACCACGGTCTCGCCCTGGGTGACCTCCTCCAGGCGCCGGACGAGCTCGGCCCCGTCCACCCGCTTGAGCAGGTAACCGCCCGCCCCGGCGCGCAGGGCCTCGAAGACGTACTGCTCGTCGTCGTACACCGACAGGAACACCACCCGCGACTCCGGCACCCGGCCGGTCAGGGCCCGGCACAGGTCGAGCCCGCTTTCGGGGCCGAGCCGCACGTCGAGCAGGACGACGTCCGGACGCAGCGTGGTGACCAGGCGGGTGGCGTCCTCGGCCGTCCCCGCCTGCCCCACGACGCGCACGCGCCCCGCGAAACCGGCCAGCATCGCCTGGAGGCCGGCGAGGATCATCTCGTGGTCGTCCACCAGGACGACACGTACGGGGGCGCTCATTCCGGCACGATAACAACCGGAAGCTACCGACCAGTAGCACCGACGGCGCCAGGCTTCCGGACAATTCACCCCCCGACTCACCTGATTGGGGGACGAACCGCTCACACCGCCGTTCTACGGTCCGTGAGACGACAGAACGCCGCCGGACGGAGGACCCCAGGTGCCCCATCGGATCGTGCATATGCTCCGGGCGCGCGGCTCGGGACGCCGCCCCGTCATGCTCGCCATCGCCGGGGACAGCGCGGCGGGCAAGACGACACTGACCAGGGGGCTCGTGCAGTGCCTGGGGGCCGACCGCATGACCGCGGTCTGCGTGGACGACTACCACCGCTATGACCGCCGGGAGCGCGCGGGCAAGCCGTTCACGGCGCTGCACCCCGACTGCAACCACATCGACATCATGGAGCAGCACCTGCAACTGCTCTCCATGGGAGAGCCCATCCTCAAGCCGGTCTACGACCACGCGACGGGCGAGCTCGTCCGTCCCGAGCTGGTCCAGCCGCGCGACTTCGTGATCGTCGAGGGCCTGCTGCCGCTGCACACGCGGCTGGCCCGCGCCTGCTTCGACATCACCGTCTACCTCGACCCGCCCGAACGGCTCCGGCACGCCTGGAAGGTCCGCCGCGACTGCGACAAGCGCGGCTACACGCCCGAGCAGGTCAGGGCCGAGCTGGAGCGGCGCGAGCCCGAGAGCGCCGCCTACATCAGGCCCCAGCGCCGCTGGGCCGACATCGTCGTCCGCTTCGCCCCCGTCGCGGGCCGCAGCGACCCGCCGGGGACACCCCTCTCAGCCGAGCTCCTGCTGCGCCCCACCATCGACCATCCCGAGCTCGGGACGGTCATCGGCGACGCCGAGCCCGGGGCCGGGTCCGGCGAGACCGCCATGCACCTGCGGCTCCACCGCGACACCGACGGCCGCCCCGTGGACGCCCTGCATGTCCACGGCTATGTCTCACCGGAGGAATCGCAGGTCGTCAAGAAGGCCATCTGGGAGCGGCTCGGCGCCCCGACCGCCCTGGCCCCCGACGCCCTCGGCCTGTACGGCGACGGCGAGACCAGCGATCCGCTGGCCATCACGCAGCTCCTGCTGCTCTACCACCTGCTGGACGCCGACCGCCGCCAGGCGGCCTGACCTCGGCCACGACCTCGGTCGTCGCGGGGAGGCCCCGGGACACCCCTCCCGGGCCGCGCGGCCGGGCGGCCGGGAGGGCACCTCGTCGGGCGCGAGAGGTGCCTTTCCCGGCCCAAAGGCCGATGTGGCCCGCTCCGGCGGGCCGCATCGGCCCCCGTCTCTCAGGCGGTGGTCTGGCGTGCGGGAAGCGCATGCCAGGGGACCTCGGGACGGTCTGGGGAAACGATGGCCAGGGACTGGCCGCCCTTGATGGTCTCGCCCTCCTGGGCCGTCAGCCGGAAGCGCGCGTTGGGCAGGTGGGACTCGCCGACCGCCAGCAGGGTGCTCCCGCGCTGGAGCAGGAAGATCGCCACGTCCAGCCGGAGCCACTCGCCCGCGTCGTCGGGAACGTCGACCCGGTACAGGGACGAGTCGGAGTCGAGGGTGCTGGCCAGGTTGTGGTAGATCGAGCCGACCCCGGGGTTGCGGATCGCGACGGCCACCACGGCGGGGTCGTCGATGTCGACCGGCTCGACATCGCGGCTGATCAGGCTGAGCGCCTCGCTGATCTCCGAGCGGCGGCCGCCGTCCTGGACGCCCGCGAGCTTGTGGATGCGCGGGCGGTCGTGCTTGCGCAGGTACGCGCACACGCCCAGCATGACCCGGACGGTCTCGTCGTCGGTGCGGGCCGAGACCAGCACCGTCCGCGCGTCCTGCATGGCCGCGCGCTCGTAGGCGGTGTCGTCGAAGGCGACCACGTCGTAGAGATCGGGGTCGGGGTTCTCGCCCGCGAGCTGCCCGTCCCAGAAGAGGCTGACCACCGGGGTCTTCACGAACTCGGGGTCGGCGCGCAGCTGCTCGACCACCGCGCGCAGCGCCGAGCGGTCATAGCCGATGATCACGACATGGTCGCGGTGATGGAACCGAGCGTGCCCCGTCGCCTTCATGGTCCTGCCCTTCGCCATCCAGAGTGTCAGCTCCGCGAACAGCATCAGCCCCGCGGTGAGCCCGGCGACCACCACCATCGCGCCGCCGATCCGCCCGCCCGCGGTCTCGGGGAACAGGTCACCGTAGCCGACCGTCGTGCCGCTGACGAAGAAGTACCAGAGGTAGTTGTGCGGCTGCTTGATGTCGGCCCCGGGCTTCTCGAACAGCGCGATGAGCACCCAGCCGAGCACCGCGGCCGCCACCAGCACCAGCGCCGGCGCGCGCCAGGTCCGGTTCGTGAGCCGATGGATCACGCGCAACACCAGGTAAGGCATCGGCGCTCCCCCGTTCCGCTTTCTCCACAAATGCTTGCGACGCAGCGTGGCAGGCCGTAAATACCGCGTCAAGCAGCAAGTCGGACGGGCGTCACCCGTCCAGATGCCCCTCCCTCACCACCCGAAACGTGGGTTTCGGACCTCCGGGCGGGCGTCAGGTCGCCGGACCGCGCTTGAGGACGCGGTTCAGCGCGGCGGCCACTTCCTCCGAAAGACCGGAGTCGGCGGGCTGGGCCCCAGAGGGCACCAGATCACCCCCGGGGGTGGCCTCGCGGGTGTGGCCGCAATCACGGCACTCGATCTCGCCGAGACGGCAGACCAGTGCGGTCGAGCCGCAGGCGGCGCAGGCGTCGAGGTCGGCCGTCCAGTCGCGGCCGTCCTGGCAACCGGGGCAGACCAGCACCTGCCGGTCGGCCACCACCCCGCGCTTCCAGGGGCTCGGGCCCCGGACGGGGTCGGTCTGCCGCGCCCCGCAGCGGAAGCAGGGCATCACACCTCCAACGGTGCGGTGGCCGGGTGCGGCCGCGCTGCTCCGCGTGGCCGCACCCGGCCAGACTGCTCAGAGCTCGGCGAGTGCCTTGCGGTACTCGGCGAGGTCGCGCGCGTCGGCGACGGCGTTCACGACCTTCCAGCGGACGACGCCCTCGGTGTCGATGATGAAGGTGCCGCGCTCGGCGACACCCCGCTCCTCGTCGAAGACCCCGTACCGCTGCGCGGTCCCGCCGTGCGGCCAGAAGTCGGCCAGCAGCGGGAACTGGTACTTCTCCTGGTCGGCCCAGGTCCGCAGCGCGAACATGGAGTCGACCGAGACGGCCAGGACCTGGACGTCGTCACCCCCGAGCGTCGGGAGCTCGTCGCGGATCTCGCAGAGCTCCCCCGTGCACACGCCGCTGAAGGCGAGGGGGTAGAACACCAGGACGACGTTCTTGCGTCCCTGGAAGTCCGACAGCCTCACCGGGGTCCCGTGCTGGTCCTTCAGCTCGAAGTCCGGTGCCGCGTCGCCTACCTCGACCGCCAAATCCTCTCCCACATATCGTCCCCCGCGCGTGGCGGGGAAGGCCATCGGCCCACACGAGACGGCGGGCCCGCGGCCCAGTCTCGCATTCGGCCTCCGGTGGCCGGAAACCCCCCGTACCGCTCTACTTGTGCGCCTTCGGCGGGACCAGCCGGGTGCCCGACCACTCCTTCGCGGCGCTGACGCTCTTGGTCTGGGCCAGCCCGGCGGTGGTCGCGGCCTCCCCGATGTCACTCGGCTCCACGTGGCCGTCCCGGCCCGCCTTGGGCGTCAGGAGCCAGATGTGGCCGCCGTCGGCGAGCGGCGTCATCACATTGGTGAGGCCGTCGAAGAGGTCGCCGTCCTCTTCGCGCCACCACAGCAGCACGACATCGACCACATCGTCGTAGTCCTCGTCGACCAGCTCGGCCTCGATGACCGCCTCGACGGATTCGCGAAGCTCCTCGTCGACGTCGTCGTCGTAGCCGATCTCCTGCACCACCTGGTCCGGCTTGAAGCCGAGCCGTTCGGCCAGGCTGCTCTCAGACTGCGCCTGACCCGCGGTCGCGCTCACGAAAGTCCTCCCATGGTTGGTAGTCCGAGCGGTATCTGCCCCGCCACTTGGAATTGTCGGCCGGAAGACACCACTACGGGTTTGCGGGACAGTCCACACAAGCGAGGGGTCCTCGCGCAAGTGTCTTCGCGGCTTTTGGTGGCCTCATGGCCCTGATCACCGTGGTGACGGCGTCCGGTTCCCGGTCCTTGGTCACCGGACACCAACAGAGCGTAACAATTACCGCTCATCCCGCAAGAAAGGACAATCGCACCTTGCGCTCGGGATTGTCCACATTGAGGTCGATCAGGGCGATCGACTGCCAGGTTCCGAGCGCGGGACGTCCGGAAAGGACCGGGATCGTCGCGTACGGCGGGATGAGGGCGGGCATGACGTGCGACCGTCCGTGCCCCTTGGAGCCGTGGGAGTGCCGCCACCGGTCGTCGGCCGGCAGCAGGTCGTCCAGCGCGGCCAGCAGATCGTCGTCGCTGCCCGCGCCCAGCTCCAGGATCGCGACCCCGGCCGTGGCGTGCGGGACGAACACGTGCAGCAGCCCGTCCCCGCCCGCCTCGGCGGCGAAGCGCTCGCACTCGGCCGTGATGTCGTGCACGACCTCCCTGGTACCCGTGGTCACCTGGACCACCGTGCTCTTCATGAGTCGGTGTCTACCCGATCTTCGGGCCCGGAACTCACTCGTGGACGGGTGACTCCACCACGGAGTCGGGCCCCGGGTACACCATCCTTTCGCGCCCGTCCTTGAAACGGACGACGTAGGGCGGCGCACCGTCCGGGCCCCGGACCTCGATGATCTCTCCAGTCCTGTCGGCCTGCCCCACGGTGTTGCCGTGGATGTGCAGCCGGTCTCCGATCGTCGCTTGCATCTTTCCCCCAGGACGCGTGCCGACCGCACCGGCGCGGCCTGTCGAGCACGGCGTTCCTCTACCTACCCTCATACGAGACGGCTTCAGAGCCAAGAGACCTTCGAAATTCGGGCTGTGAGGGGTCCGGTTCCGGCGCTGACCGGCGAGAATGGTTACCGGTTGGTAGAGATGCGTTAGCCGCTCCAAACGGCGACGATGGATCACGGAACACGACGACGATCAGTCGTTCCAGCAGAGAACGGTAAGCACAGAGGGGACCCCGTGGCTTCCGGACGTCAACGCTATTCGATCATCAGCGACGGTCTGCCGAGCCAGCTTCCGGACATCAATCCCGACGAGACCCGGGAGTGGCTGGAATCGCTGGACACGGTCATCAAGACCGAAGGCCGCAGCCGGGCGCGCTATGTGATGCTCCGGCTCCTGGAGCGGGCCCGCGAGCAGCAGGTCGGCGTCCCCGGCCTGCGCAGCACGGACTTCATCAACTCCATCCCGCCCGAGCACGAGCCCTGGTTCCCCGGCGACGAGCACGTCGAGCGGCGCATCCGCGCCTACATCCGGTGGAACGCGGCGATCATGGTGTCGCGGGCGAACCGTCCCGAACTCGGCGTCGGCGGCCACATCGCCACCTACGCCTCGGCCGCCTCCCTGTACGAGGTCGGCTTCAACCACTTCTTCCGCGGCAAGGACCACGGCGAGTCCGG
Source organism: Spirillospora sp. CA-294931 (assembly GCF_050946795.1). Classification (GTDB taxonomy): domain Bacteria; phylum Actinomycetota; class Actinomycetes; order Streptosporangiales; family Streptosporangiaceae; genus Spirillospora. The sequence goes on along the minus strand of NZ_CP192006.1, from coordinate 2,887,479 downwards.
CGACCAGGTCTTCATCCAGGGCCACGCCGCGCCGGGCATCTACGCCCGCGCCTTCCTCGAGGGCCGCCTGCCGCAGGGCAAGCTCGACGGCTTCCGCCAGGAGATGTCGCACCCGGGCGGCGGGCTGTCGTCCTACCCGCACCCGCGCCTCATGCCGGACTTCTGGGAGTTCCCCACCGTCTCCATGGGCCTGACCGCGATCGACTCGGTCTACCAGGCGCGCTTCAACCGCTACCTCTACAACCGCAAGATCAAGGACACGTCCCGCTCGCACGTGTGGGCGTTCCTGGGCGACGGCGAGATGGGCGAGCCCGAGTCGCTCGGCGCCATCGGCCTGGCCGCGCGCGAGGAGCTCGACAACCTCACCTTCGTGGTCAACTGCAACCTCCAGCAGCTGGACGGTCCCGTACGCGGCAACGGCAAGATCATCCAGGAGCTGGAGTCGTTCTTCCGCGGCGCGGGCTGGAACGTCATCAAGGTCGTCTGGGGCCGCGACTGGGACCCGCTGCTGGCGCAGGACGTCGACGGCGTGCTGGTCAACAAGATGAACACCACCCCCGACGGCCAGTTCCAGACCTACACGGTCGAGTCCGGCGAGTACATCCGCGACCACTTCTTCGGCGACGACCCGCGCCTGCGCAAGATGGTCGAGCACCTCTCCGACGACGAGCTGCGCAAGCTCTCCCGGGGCGGCCACGACTACCGCAAGGTCTACGCGGCGTTCAAGGCGGCCCGCGAGCACGTCGGCCAGCCGACGGTCATCCTCGCGCACACCATCAAGGGCTGGACGCTGGGCTCGGACTTCGAGGCCCGCAACGCCACCCACCAGATGAAGAAGCTCACCAAGGCCGAGCTCAAGGAGTTCCGCGACCGGCTCTACCTCGACATCCCGGACTCCGACCTGGAGGGCGACCTGCCGCCCTACTACCACCCGGGCGAAGACTCCGACGAGATCGAGTACATGCGCGAGCGCCGCGCGGCCCTCGGCGGCTTCCTGCCCAAGCGGATCGTCCGGGCCAAGCCGCTCAAGCTGCCCGGCGACCCGGTCTACGCCGAGCTGAAGAAGGGCTCGGGCAAGCAGAACGTCGCCACCACGATGGCGTTCGTCCGCCTGCTCAAGGACCTGATCAAGGACGAGAACATCGGTGCCCGGTTCGTCCCGATCGCCCCCGACGAGTACCGCACGTTCGGCATGGACTCGCTGTTCCCGACGTCCAAGATCTACTCGCCGCACGGGCAGACCTACGAGGGCGTCGACCGCAAGCTGCTGCTGTCGTACAAGGAGTCCGAGCAGGGGCAGATGCTGCACGAGGGCATCAGCGAGGCCGGCTCGATGGCGTCCACCATCGCCGCGGGCACGTCCTACGCCACCCACGGCGAGCACATGATCCCGATCTACATCTTCTACTCGATGTTCGGGTTCCAGCGCACCGGCGACCAGATGTGGGCGCTGGGCGACCAGATGGGCCGGGGCTTCCTGCTGGGAGCCACCGCCGGACGCACCACGCTCACCGGTGAGGGCCTCCAGCACGCCGACGGCCACTCGCCCCTGATCGCCGCGACCAACCCGGCCTGCGTCCACTACGACCCCACGTGGGCGTTCGAGCTGGCGCACATCACCCAGGACGCCCTGCGCCGCATGTACGGCGACCCGGGCGAGGACGTCTTCTACTACCTGACCATCTACAACGAGCCCTACCAGCAGCCCGCCGAGCCCGAGAACCTCGACGTCGAGGGCCTCCTCAAGGGCCTGTACCGCTACAAGGAGGCCACCGACGGCGGCGGCCCGAAGGCCCAGATCATGGCCTCCGGCGTCGCGGGCCGCTGGGCCCTGGAGGCCCAGCGCCTGCTGGCCGAAGAATGGGGCGTGGCCGCCGACGTCTGGTCGGCCACCTCGTGGAACGAGCTCACCCGCGAGGCCCAGGCCTGCGACGAGTACAACCTGCTGAACCCCGACGCCGAGCAGCGCGTCCCCTACGTCACCCGGACGCTGGAGAACCTGCCCGGCCCGATCGTCGCGGTCTCGGACTTCATGCGGGCCGTCCCCGACCAGATCGCCCCGTGGGTCCCCGGCGACTACACGGCGCTGGGCACCGACGGCTACGGCTTCTCCGACACCCGAGCCGCCGCCCGGCGCTTCTTCCACGTCGACTCGGCCTCGATCGTCCTGGCTGTCCTCACCCGCCTGGTCCGCAACGGCGAACTCAAGCCCGAGACCCTCCAGCAGGCGATCGAGCGCTACAACCTCAACGCCGACGTCGCCACCGCCTTCGCCGGCGGCGTCCAAACCGCCGAAAGCAACACCGGCGGCGACGCCTGACCAGAACAAACAGAGGCGGGATCCCGGAGGTGTAGGCCGCGATCCCCTGCTGATCGAACACCGGCCCAGGGGCTCGCCCCTGGGCCGGTGTTCTGGCAAGTGCCTCCCCGGCCCGGCTACTTGCGGGTCTTCGGAGCCTCAGGCCTGTCATTCGGCTTCAGGCACATCGGCGGCTGCTCGCCCTTGGGCTTGATGAACCTGATCTTCCGCGGCTCGGCGGGCTCGCCCTTGCCTGGCTTGACCTCGCCGCCTTCCGGCGCCTTGAGCACGCGAACCAAACGGCTTTGCCGGGTTTGGTGGCGTGGTGAGCCGCCCTCTCAATGCCGGGCGGATCGCTCCGGCCTCGGTTGCGGGACTTGGGTGATCTTGGGGGCGCGGGAAGGGGTGTGGGGGGCGGAGCCCCCCCACACGGGGTTTGGGGCGGAGCCCCAAGGGGGCTGGCTGAGCGGAGCGAAGGCGTTGCTTTTGGCCTTGGGGTGTGGGTGTTTAGGCGGGGGGTGGGGTGTAGATGCCGAAGCGGTTGCCTGAGGGGTCTTTGATGTGGGCGAAGGTCAGGCCGCTGGGGGCGGTGGTGGGCGGGAAGATGACCTCGCCGCCCAGCTCCTGGGCGAGTTTGCAGGCGACCTCGGTGTCGCGGACGAGGACCAGGAAGGTGGCGTGGTTCTTGTCGGCGTCGTCGGTCGGGGAGATTCCGCCGACGGGGGCCTCGGAGCCGGGGTAGGTGATCAGCTCGTAGCTGCCGCCGTCGGCGGGGTCGAGGGTGAACTTCCAGCCGAACATGCCGCCGTAGAAGTTCTTGGCGGTGTCGGAGTCGTCGGTTCCGATCTGGAACCAGTTGACGGTGTCGTAGGCCGGTGTGGTCATTGAGTGCTCCCCGTTTCGTGTCGTGGTGATCCCACGATCGCGGGTGCGCGCGACAGCCCCCTGTCGGTGTTTTCAGACGAATTCAAGCGGGCGCGTGACGAACCTGTGCTGGGTCAGGTGGTCTTCCAGACGGCGGTCGGGGGCGATCTCGTCCAGGAGGACGGCCCGGCGGACGCGGTCGGGGCGGAAGACGCGGACGTCGCGGCGCAGGCGGCACCAGGCGATGAAGTACCACCGGTCGCCGGTGGCGCTGAAGGCGACGGGCTCGACGACGCGGTCGGTGGCGGCACCCTCGGCGTCGACATAGGCGAGGCGGACCACGCGGCGGGCGCGGACGGACTCCTCCAGGACCGCGGACGTGGGCGTCCGGCGGGGCGCTGGCGTGGACGACTGTGGGGTTGGGGGTCGTGGAGTCGAGCCGGGGGCCTCGTCGGTGTTGAGGGGCTCGTCGGTTTCGGGGTGGGAGAGGAAGCGGATGCGGGCGGCCAGTTCGCGGGCGGACGCGCTGTCGGTCGCGGACATGGCCGTGACGATCTTCTGGAGCGCGGTGCGGGCTGAGGCGGCGAAGGGCGAGCCCTCGGCCCGGTCGAGGGCGACGGCCACCGCGACCGCCTCGGACGGGGTGAAGTTGAGCGGCGGGAGCGTGCGGTCTTTGTCGAGGGTGTAGCCGCCGGAGCGGCCCACGTCGGCGTAGATCGGGACGCCGCCCTGCTGGAGCGCGCCGATGTCGCGCTCGATGGTGCGGCAGCTCACCTCGAAGCGCGCGGCGAGCTCGCGGGCGGTGACCCTGCGGGGCGCGCGGGCCCGCAGTTCCTCGACGAGGGCGTACAACCGGTCGGTGCGGTTCACCCGGCGACCGTACGCCCCGCCTACGACAGTCCGCGCAGGAAGCCGATCATGGCCTCGTTGACCTCCTTGGGACGCTCCTGCTGCGTCCAGTGGCCGCAGCCGGGCAGCCAGACGGTCTCGCGCAGGTTCACCACGAAGTCGCCCATGGAGTCGACGGCGGAGCGGCGTCCTGCGACGACCGGGTCGCGGTCGCCGACGACGAACAGGGCGGGCGGAGTGATCGGGGCGCGGTGCCAGGCGGCGGTGAGCTCCCAGTTGCGGTCGAGGTTGCGGTACCAGTTGAGGGGGCCGGTGAAGCCGCTGTCCTGGTATTCGGTGACGTAGGCGGCGATGTCGTCTTCGGTCAGCCAGTCGGGGAGGACGTCCGGCGACGGGCAGAAGTCGAGGAAGCCGCCGCCCTCGGGGACGATCATGGGGTTGGGCGGCGCGTCGCCGGAGACGGCATAGAGCGTCCGGCGGAAGGTGTCGGCGCGGTCGCGGTCGAGTTCGCGCTCGGGGACGTCCGGCTGCTGGAAATACAGCTTGTAGAAGCCGTCACCCGCCTTCTGCCGGAATCCCGCGATGGGTGGGCGGGACGATCGGGGGCGGTGCGGCACCGACAGGCCGATGACGGCGCGGACCAGGTCGGGACGGAGCTGGGCCGTCCCCCAGGCGACGGGTGCGCCCCAGTCGTGGCCCGCGACCACGGCCGGGCCTTCTCCCAGCGCGTCGACGAGCCCCACCGCGTCGCCGATCAGGTGCAGGATCGAGTACTGGTCGATCTCGGACGGCCCGCCCGTGCGGGCGTAGCCGCGCTGGTCGGGCGCGACGGCGTGGTACCCGGCCTCGGCCAGGGCGGTGAGCTGGTGCCGCCAGGAGTACCAGCATTCGGGGAAGCCGTGCAGGAGGAGGACCAGCGGCCCCTCGCCCGCCTCGGCGACGTGCATGCGCAGCCCGCTGGTGGACTCGACGAAGCGATGCGTGATCTCGACCATGCCCCGACGCTAACCCCCGGGAGGCGACGTCCGCGCGAACGGTCCCTGAAAAAGACCCGGCGGGACGGGAGGGCGTCCCCTCTCGTCCCGCCGGAAACACTCGGCCGGTCAGCTGCCGATCACGCCGCCGTCCTTCTTGCGGATGACGACGGTGGCGGCGCGGGGGCGGCCCGCCGGGTCGAAGTCGGGCCAGTTGCTGACGGCCCTCGGGTTCTCCGGGGTGGGCTTGCCCCAGGCCGTGGTGGCCTCGCCCGGGTGCTGGACGTTGATGAACAGCGACCGGTTGTCGGGGGCGAGGGTGAAGCCGGTGATCTCGGCGCCGCGCGGGCCGGTCAGGAAGCGGCGGATCTCGCCGGTCTTGGGGTCGGACGCCAGCAGCATGTTGTTGCCGATGTTGTCGTAGCCCTTCTCCGCGAGGTTCTGGGACGAGTTGGAGATGTCGGTCTGGATCCAGAGGCGGCCTGAGCGGTCGAAGCCGATGCCGTCCGGGGAGCCGAAGATGTTGTCCGGGCCCAGCTTGACCTTGGGGTCGTAATTGGGGTCCCCGGCGAGCGCGTAGATGTCCCACTCGAAGCGCGTCGCAGTGTGGTCGGCGCCCTTCTCGCGCCAGCGGACGATGTGCCCGTAGGGGTTGGGCTTACGGGGGCCGACGGCGCCGCCGTTGCCCTTGCCGTTGGTCAGCGTGAGGTAGACGTCGCGGTTGTTCGGGTGCACCGCGACCCACTCGGGACGGTCGAGCTTGGTGGCGCCCACGGCGTCGGCGGCCGTACGGGTGCGCAGCATGACGTCCGCCTGGTCCTTCCACCCGTTGGCCGCGGTGAGCGGGCCTTGGCCGAAGGTCAGCGGCAGCCAGACGCCGGTGCCGTCGTCGCTGAACTTGGCGACGTAGAGGGTGCCGTGGTCCAGCGGGCTCTTGCCCTTGCGCACCAGCTTGCGCCAGGGCTCGCTGCCGACGAACTTGTAGACGTACTCGCCGTCCTGGTCGTCCCCGGTGTAGACGACCACGCGGCCCTTGGACTCGGTGACCGTGGCGCCCTCGTGCTTGATGCGGCCCAGCGCGGTGCGCTTGACCGGGGTGCTCTTGGGGTCGGACGGGTCGATCTCGACGACCCAGCCGAACCGGTTGAGCTCCTTGGGGTTCTCGGCAACGTCGAAGCGCTTGTCGACCTTGTGCCAGTCGAGCTCGACGCCCTTGGCGTCGACGCCGTAGCGGGCCTGCTCGGCGTCGGGCTTCCAGGACGCGTCGGTGGTGCCGAAGAGGCCGTTCCAGTTCTCTTCGCAGGTGATGTAGGTGCCCCAGGGGGTGTGGCCGCTGGAGCAGTTGTTCAGGGTTCCCTGGGGCCGCCCCTTGGCGGCCAGGGCCGGGTGGTTCGGCTTGACCGGGCCGGAGAACGTCATCGGCGTGCTGCCGGTGATGCGGCGGTTGTAGCGCGAGTCCTTGAGCCGCCAGCCGTCCTTGTGGCGGGAGATCTTCACGATGCTGACGCCGTGCGCGGCCAGGGCCTTGTCGACCTTCTCGCGCGTGACGGGCTTGTCGCCGTCCTTGTAGAGCAGGACGGGGTCGATGTACTCGTGGTTCAGCACGAGCAGTCCGGTGTCGCCGCCCCGGTTGCTGGGGAAGTAGTGCATGCCGTCGTGGTGCATGCCGATCTGCTGTTCCTGCTCGGCGGCGGTGTTGGAGCCGTCCTTCTTCCACGCCGGGCCGCCGGAGCGGATCGGGGTGCCCCAGGGGATCAGCACCTGGGCGGTGTAGCCCTCCGGCACGACGATCTTGTCGTCCTTGCTGGCGGGGACGGCCTTGAAGCGCAGCAGGCCCTTGCCCTTGCCCCGGGCCGCGACGGTTCCGGCCGTGCGGGTCTCGGTCGACCCGGCGGCCATGCCGCCGGCCGCGCCGAGGAATCCGGCGGCGCCGACGACGCCCCCGGTCCACAGCAGGCCGCGGCGGGTAATGCGCCGCCCCATGACCTCCTGGATCGAGTCGTTCCCCGACGGGTTCGAGCTGTGGTCGTCGGGGTCGGCGGAGCGGCTGGCAGAGTTCTCGGACATGCTGGACCTCGTTCACGGCATTCATGGCCCGGCGGACGCCGGATCGAACAGAAGCCAGTGTGGTGGTGGAAAATCGTCGCTCGGACGACGTCCGGGCTAACAATCGGGCATTTCACCCAAGGCACCACGACCGCCCGACCGTCGTTCACCGGCTGTTCGCCAAATGGACCTCTGGCGGGGCACTCAGCCCTTGGTCCCGCTTTTGGTCCAATCGAGCAACGCCGAGGCGCTCATCGTGTTGACGACCTGGTCAGGGGCCACGGCGCACAGCGCGGCGCGCTCGCAGCCGTAGGGCTGCCAGTCGAGCTGGCCCGGCGCGTGGGCGTCGGAGTCGATCGCGAACCGGCAGCCCGCCTCGACCGCCAGCCGCAGCAGCCGCTTGGGCGGGTCGAGCCGCTCCGGACGCGAGTTGATCTCCACCGCCACGTCGTAGGCGACGCACGCGTCGAAGACCAGCCGCGCGTCGAACTCCGACTCCGGCCGCAGCCTGCCGCGCTTGCCGCCCGCCTTCACGATGCGTCCCGTGCAGTGCCCGAGGACGTTCACGCGCGGGTTCGCGATCGCGGCGACCATCCGCTCGGTCATCGCGACCCGGTCCATCCGCAGCTTGGAGTGGACGCTGGCCACCACCACGTCCAGCCGGTCGAGCAGCTCGGGATCCTGGTCGAGCGACCCGTCGTCCAGAATGTCCACCTCGATACCGGTGAGGACGCGAAAGGGCGCGAGCTCGCGGTTCAGCTCCGCCACGACGTCCAGCTGGCGGCGCAGCCGCTCGGCCGACAGCCCGTTGGCGACGGTCAGGCGCGGCGAGTGGTCGGTCAGCGCGATGTACTCGTGGCCCAGGCTCCGCGCGGTCTCGGCCATCTCGGCGATCGGCGACCCGCCGTCCGACCAGTCGCTGTGGGTGTGCAGGTCCCCCTTGAGCGCCGAGCGCAGGGCCGAGGCCGACTCGTCCATCGACTCGCCCTCGGTCGCCTCCAGGCGCCGCAGGTAGACGGGCCGCTCGCCGCGCAGGGCCTCCTCGATCACCAGCGCGGTGACCTTGCCGATTCCGGACATCGCCGTGAGCGTGCCGTCCCGGGCGCGGTCGGCGAGCTCCCCCGGCGGGGTCTGCTCGACCAGATCGGCGGCCTTGCGGAAGGCGCGCACCCGATAGGTCGGCTCGTGCGCGCGCTCCAGCATGAACGCGATACGGCGCAGCGCTTCGACGGGCTCCACTCCCCGACCGTACCCAGGTATGACCCCGGGGTCGCACCCCGGTGGCATTCGCGCGCGGGCCGATCCCTCTAGCCTGGGCGTATGTCCAGCCAGCTGACCACCCGTCCGGCCTGGGCGGTGCGGGTGGAGCGCGTATTCGGGGCGATCCTGGCGGCGGGCCTGACGGGCGCCGCCGACCCGCCCGCCAAGAACCGGCCCTGGCCGGTCGGGCTGCGCTGGACGCGCTGGATCCTGATCGGGCGCCTGCCGTTCGGCCTGGCGCTGAACGTCGCCGCCGCGCTCCTCGCGGTCGGGCTGCTGGCCGGGACGAACTCGCTGCTGCTCACCGAGGTGCCCAAGCGCGACCCCGGGTACCCCAACGACCTCCTTCTCCTCGCGGCCGCCCTGGTCACGCTGCCGCTCGCGCTGATCGACCGGTACCCGCTGGCGGCCTGGCGGCTGCTGGTGATCGGGATGGCCGCGACCGGCGGGCACAACTGGCTGACCGTGCCCTACCTCCCAGCCGGGACGGCGATCTCGCTGGTCAGCCTGTTCGTGGTGGCGCTGCGCTGTTCCCGCCGCATCACGCTCGGGGTGGGGATCATCTCGGTCGCCGGGGTGTTCCTGGTCGACGGCGGCAGCGCGCCCGGCGCGACCGCGCTGCTGCTCGTCCCGCTCCTGATCGGCTATGCGATCAGGCAGCGGCAGACCTCGCGGCGCGAGCTGGCCGCGCAGGCCAGGCGGCACCGGGAGGCCGAGGCGGTGCTCAAGGAGCGGCAGCGGATCGCCCGCGAGCTGCACGACGTCGTCGCGCACCACATGTCGATGATCGCGATCCAGGCGGAGGCCGCGCCCTACAAGGTCGAGGACGTCCCGGACGAGACCCGCCGCGACCTGGCCGAGATCCGCTCCACGGCCCTGGACGCGCTGACCGAGATGCGGCGGATCCTCGGCGTGCTGCGCTCGGAGGACGGCGCCGACACCGCCCCGCAGCCCAGCCTGGCCCGGCTGGACGAGCTGGTCGCCAACGCGCGCGGCGCGGGGCTGACGGTCGACCTGCGCGCGGCCCCCGACCTGCCCGACCTGCCCTCCGGCGTGGGCCTGACCGCCTACCGGATCCTTCAGGAGGCGCTCAGCAACGCCATGCGCCACGCACCCGGGTCGAAGGTGGTGATCGAGATCGTCCCGGCGGACGGCATACTGCGGATGAGCGTGATCAACGGACCGGCCCGCGACGGCCACGCCAAGGCGCCCTCGCCTCCCGGGCAGGGGCACGGGCTGGTCGGCATGCGCGAGCGGGCCGCGATGCTCGGCGGCGAGCTGACCGCCGCGCCCACCCCAGAAGGAGGATTCGCCGTGACCGCCACCCTCCCCCTCCAGGAGCCGCAGTGACGATCCGGGTGGTGATCGTGGACGACCAGGGCATGGTCAGGACCGGCTTCGGCGTCCTGCTGAACGCCCAGCCCGACATCGAGGTCGTGGGCGAGGCCGTCAACGGCGCGGAGGGCCTGCGGGTCATCTCCGAGCTGAAGCCCGACGTGGTGCTGATGGACGTCCGGATGCCCGTCCTGGACGGCCTGGAGGCCACGCGCACCCTGCTGGGCGGCGACGGCGGCGAGCCGCCCAAGGTCCTCATGCTCACCACCTTCGACCTGGACGACTACGTGTACGAGGCGCTGCGCGCGGGCGCCAGCGGGTTCCTGCTCAAGGACGCCTCGGCGAACGAGCTGGCCGACGCCGTCCGGGTCGTGGCGGCGGGCGACGCGCTGCTGTCCCCGTCGATCACCCGGCGGCTGATCTCGGAGTTCTCCCGGCTCGGCGGGCCGCGCGCGCCCTCGCGCGCCCGGCTGGACGAGCTGACCGAGCGCGAGACCGAGGTGCTCGCGCTGGTCGCGCGGGGCCTGTCCAACACCGAGATCGCGGCCCAGCTGGTGGTCGCCGAGCAGACCGTCAAGACCCACTTCGGCCGGGTCCTGATGAAGCTGTCGCTGCGCGACCGTCCCCAGGCGATCGTCTACGCCTACGAGGTGGGGCTGGTCCGTCCGGGCGACTGAGTCATACCCCGGGTTGACGCCGCAGGACGGCTCCCCGGGGTGATCCGCACGACGACCGGCGGTTCCTAGCGTTCCAGTCAGTGCTTCACCCACTGACCTGGAAGGACACCCGCCGTGCGCACCCGCCGCCCGCTCGCCGCCGCCGCGGCCCTCGTCGCGGTCGCCTCGACGACCGCCGCGACCGGCCGCGCCGAGCTCTACGACGCCCCGCGCACGTCCCCCGTCCTGTCGGCCGCGCCGCTGGACGCCCGCTACGCCGCCGTGCGCCGCGACATCGAGGCCGCCAGGACGACCGCGGCCCGCGTCCACGACGGCGACCGGTCCCGCGCGCTGTCGGCGTTCCTGACCGGCGGACGGCGCTTCCTGTCCTTCGACGCGCGCGGCGGCGGCCGGGCGGTGGAGGTCTTCGGCGACCTCGCCACGGCCGACCGCGTGGCCGTCGTCGTCCCCGGGGCCGACGGGCGCCTCACCAACTTCGACTCCTGGAAGTGGGCGGGCGGCGGCGCACGGGCGCTGCACCGGCAGGCGGGCGGACGGCTCGCCGTGGTCGCCTGGCTGGGCTACGCCTCACCGTCCACGCTCAGCCCGTCCGTACTGACTCCTGGCCGCGCCACCGGGGGCGCCCGCGAGCTCGGACGCTTCGTCACCGGCCTGCACACCGTCAACGGCCGCGCCCGGGTCGCGCTGCTGTGCCACAGCTACGGGACGGTCGTGTGCGCCAAGACCGCGAGCCGCCTCGGGGCCCTACCTGTGGACGCGATCGCGCTCTACGGGAGCCCGGGCGTCCCAGCCGCGTCGGCGGCCGACCTGAAGACCACCGCCCGCGTCTGGGCGGCCCGCTCGGACGGCGACTGGACGGAGTACGTCCCCAAGGTCCGGTTCCTCGGCCTGGGCCTGGGCGACGACCCGGTCGCGCGCTCGTTCGGCGCCCGCCGCTTCGACGCCGGCTCGGGGACGCACGCCGAGTACCTCAAGCCGGGCTCGCGCTCACTCCACAACCTCGCGCTGATCGCCCAGGCCCGCGACCAGGAGGTCCCCCATGCCTGACACCCACCCGGCGCTCACGGCCCGAAACAAAACCGCCACCCACACCACCGCGAACTCACCCGCAACCACCACCCACCAGAGAACCGCCTCCCCGCCAGACAGCGACCAGAGGGCCTCCGCGCGGCGGGGGCTTGTGGGGCGGATTGAGGCGGCTACGCCGGTGGGGCGCGAGCGGACGGTCGACGCGCTGCGGGCGGTGGCCATCCTCGGCGTGGTGCTCGGGCACTGGCTGGTCACCGCGTTCGTCGCCACCGGGGACGGTCTGCGGGTCGCCAGCCCGCTGGCCGCGATGCCGTCGCTGGCTCCGATCTCGTGGGTCCTCCAGACGCTCGCGGTGTTCTTCCTGGTCGGCGGGTACGCGGCGGCCAAGGGACTGCGTCCGGGCGAGCCGTGGGGGTCCTGGGCGCGGCGCCGGACGGCGCGGCTCCTTCGTCCCGTCCCCGCGCTGCTGCTGGTCTGGCTCGCGGCCATGGCGGGTCTGATCTGGGCCGGGTACACGCCGGACACGCTGCGCGGCCTGGGCAAGCTCGTGCTCAGCCCGCTGTGGTTCCTGGCCGTATACGGGGCGCTGACCGCGCTCACCCCCGCGATCGTGGCCATGTGGAAGCGCCTGGGGCTGTGGGGCGCGGCCGTCCCGGTCGCGGCGACCGCGCTGATCGACCTCGGGCGCTTCGCCCTCGGGGGCCCGGAGTGGATCGGCTGGGCCACGCTCCTGACCGGCTGGCTCGTCCCCTTCTACCTCGGCGTGGCGTGGGCCAACGGGGCACTGGCGTCGCGTCGCGCCGCAGCCGGGCTGCTGGCGGGCGGTGCCGCCGCCACGGCCGCGCTGGTCGCGGGCGCGGGCTACCCGGCGAGCATGGTCGGCGTCCCGGGTGCCGAGATCTCCAACCTCAACCCGCCCACGCTGGCCGCCGTCGCGTTCGGCCTCGCGCAGACCGGGCTGGCGCTGCTGGCCCGCGAACCGCTGGGACGGCTCGTCCGGCGTCCCCGGGTCTGGGCCGGGGTGGCGCTGGCCAACCTCTCGGCCATGACGATCTTCCTCTGGCACCAGACCGCGATGATGGCGGTCACGATCGGCCTGGGCGGGGCCGCCGGTTCCCTTCCCGGCCTTCACACCGCCCCCGGGGAGCCCGGCTGGGTCGCCGCACGGCTGGCGTGGCTGCCGGTCTTCGCGGCCGTGCTCGCGGCGATCTGGACCCTGGCGAAACGGTTCGAGCGCCCCCGGCGCGAGATTGACCCCAACCCGAAGGCCGTTCCGTACATCTCATCAGTGACCGCCGTCCGAACACGCACGACGATCACCTGATGCTCGGAGCATCCTCCGGCGTCCGGTAGAAAGGCGGACCATGCCGCCGCCTCGAAAAGCCACGCCCGCGACCCTGCGCCGACGGCTGCGCAGGGCCGTGGCCTGCGCCGTCACCATCGCGGGCGTCCTGCTGACGACCGCGGGCACCGGCCACGCCGACCCGTATGCCGCGCCGGGGCCCGCCCCGTCGATGGCGCCGTCCACGCTGGACGCGCGGTTCGCGGCCGAGCGCGGCTCGATCGAGAAAGCCCTCGGCACCGCCCACAAGATCGGCGACCATGACCGCGCGAAGGCGTTCGGCGCGTTCCTCAAGCCGGGACGGCGGTTCCTGCACTTCGACCCCCGGGGACGCGGCAAGGCCATCGAGGTCATCGGCGACATCACCCGCGCCAAGCGCATCGCGATCCTGATCCCGGGGGCCGACACCACCCTCACCACCTTCGACCGCCGGGCCGACAAGCCCTGGTCGACGCCGGGCGGCGGCGCCCGCGAGGTCCACCGCGAGGCCCACAAGATCACTCCCACCCCGGAGCTGGCCGTGGTCGCCTGGCTCGGCTACGCGGCCCCCAAGACCTTCAGCAGCGACGTCCTCACCGACGAACGCGCCAACGAGGGCGCGCGCGAGCTGCGCACCTTCCTGACCGGCCTGCACCGGGTGAACCGCCAGGCCGAGGTGGGTCTGCTCTGCCACAGCTACGGCTCGGTGGTCTGCGGCCGCGCCTCGATCCGGGGCCGCGGCCCCGCCTGGCGCAAGGTCACCGACATCGCCCTGTTCGGCAGCCCCGGCACCACCGCCTGGACGGCGGCCAAGCTGAGCCGCTCGGCGCGCGTCTGGGCGGGACGCGGCTCCACCGACTGGATGGAGGACGTCCCCCACGTGCGCATCTTCGGCCTGGGCCTCGGCCCCGACCCGGTCTCGCGCCGCTTCGGCGCCCGCGTCTTCGACGCCGGCTCGGGCGGCCACAGCGACTATCTCGCGCCCGGCTCCACGTCCCTGCGCAACCTCACCGGCATCGCGCTCGGCCTCCCGTCCCAGGTCACGGCCGGATAGAAGCCCCGCTCCCCCGCCGCCCCACCGGCAGCGCGCCCGGGCTTCCGTCCCAGGTCACGGCCGGTTGGAAGGCCCGTGCACGCGCCGCCCATGGCGCCACTTCGCCGGGGTGATGGCACCCTTGGGGGGTGGACACCACTGAGGAGGCCGCGCTCCGGAAGGCGACGACCGAGCGCCTGGAGAAGGCCATGGGCACGTTCGGCACCGCCGCGCTGGCCAGCATGGAGCGCAAGCTTCCCTGGTTCCGGCGCATGCCCCCCGACCAGCGCTCGTGGATCGGGTTGGTCGCCCAGGCGGGCATCGCGGCCTTCGTGGAGTGGTTCAAGAGCGCCGAGCAGTCGCGTCCGGCCATCGCGGGCGAGGTCTTCGGCACCGCGCCGCGCGAGCTGCTGAGGGCGATCAAGCTCCAGCACACCATCGACATGATCCGAGTGATCATCGACGTGGTCGAGACCCGGCTGGACGAGCTGTCCGCCCCCGGGGGCGAGGCCCAGCTGCGCGAGGCCATCCTCCGCTACACGCGCGACGTCGCCTTCGGCGCCGCGCAGGTCTACGCGCGCGCCGCCGAGACCCGCGCCGCCTGGGACGCCCGCCTCGAAGCCCTGGTGGTCAACGCCGTCCTGCGCGGCGAGGTCGACGACGGCATGCACTCGTGGGCCGCCGCGCTCGGCTGGTCGTCCAAGCCCGTCACCGTGATCGCGGGGCACACGCCCGAGCGCGAGGACCCCGAGGTCACCATCGACCAGATGCAGCTGGCCGCGCGCCGCGCGCGCGCCGACGTGCTGGCCGGTGTCCAGGGGCAGCGCGTCGTGGTGATCGTCGGCGGCGACACCGACCCGCTGGAGGCCGCCCGCCCGATCGCGGCCAAGTGCGGTCCGGGCCCGGTCGTGGTCGGCCCCCGGGTGAACGACCTGTACGAGTCGACCACGTCCGCCCGCGCGGCCCTGGCCGGGCTGCGCGCCGCCGCCGGTTGGCCGGACGCCCCGCGTCCCGTCCTGGCGTCCGAGCTGCTGCCCGAGCGGGCCATCGACGGCGACGACGCCGCCCGCGGCTACCTCGTCGACGAGGTCTACAACCCGATGATGGCGGCCGGGGCCCCGCTCCTGGACACCCTGACCACCTACCTCGAACAGGGCTCCTCGCTGGAGGCCACGGCCCGGCTGCTGTTCGTCCATCCGAACACGGTCCGTTACCGGCTGCGCCGCGTCAGTGAGCTCACCGGCCTGTCCCCCACCGACGGCCGCAACGCCTTCACGTTGCGCATCGCGCTCGTCCTCGGACGGTTCGCGAGCCGTCCGGACCGCCCCTGACGCCCCGCCGCTTGTAGGGGTCGTACAAAGGGCCCTCACCAAACTTCGTGCCGATCAGCATCGGCACCGGGTGCCTCCGGCGGGCAGGCTTGGCGTGTGATCCTCCTCGCATCGCCCGGCCAGGGCGCCCAGACCCCCGGATTCCTGCAGCCGTGGCTCGAGGTACCCGGCGTCGCCGACCGGCTGGCCTGGTGGTCCGCGGTCACCGGGCTCGACCTGGTCCGCTACGGCACGACCGCCGACGCCGAGGAGATCCGCGACACCGCCATCGCCCAGCCGCTGCTCGTCTCCGCCGCGCTGGCCGCCTACGAGGTCCTCTACCCGGGCGACGCCGTCCCGGACGTCGTCGCGGGCCACAGCGTCGGCGAGCTCGCCGCCGCCGCGATCGCCGGGGTCGTCTCCCCAGAATCCGCGCTGGTCCTGGTGCGCGAGCGCGGCCGCGCGATGGCCGAGGCCGCCGCCGTCACCGAGACCGGCATGACCGCCGTCCTCGGCGGCGAGACCGACGAGGTCCTCGCCGCGATCGACAAGCACGGCCTCACCCCCGCCAACGTCAACGGCGCCGGGCAGATCGTCGCCGCCGGGGCCGTCGAGGCCCTGGCCGCGTTCGCCGAGGACCCGCCCGCCAAGGCCCGCCTGAGGTCGCTCTCGGTGGCCGGAGCCTTCCACACCGAGTACATGGCGCCCGCCGTGGACGTCCTGCGGCGCCTGGCCCCCGGCATCACCGTCGCCGACCCCGGCCCCAAGCTCCTGCAGAACCGCGACGGCGCCGTCGTCGGCACCGGCGACGACTTCCTGGCCCGCCTGGTCGAGCAGGTCAGCGCCCCCGTCCGCTGGGACGCCTGCATGGGCACCATGAAGGATCTGGGCGTCACCGGGATCATCGAGCTGCCGCCCGCCGGGACGCTGGCCGGGCTGGCCCGCCGCGAGCTGCCCGACCTCGAGCGCGTGACGCTCAAGACCCCCGACGACCTCGACAAGGCCCGCGCCCTCATCGAGGCGGGCAAATGACCCCCACCCCCACCCCGCTGCGCGTTCCGGCCGTCACCGCCGGTTCGCGCGTGCTCGCGTTCGGCGACTACCGTCCCGCGCGTGTCCTGACCAACCTCGACATCGAGAAGATGGTCGAGACCGACGACGAATGGATCCGCAGCCGCGTCGGCATCCAGGAGCGCCGCATCGCCGGTGACGACGAGGGCATCGTCGAGCTGGCCGTCCAGGCGGGCGGCAAGGCCCTGGCCGCCAGCGGGCTCACCACCGACGACATCGACCTGGTGATCCTGGCCACGTGCTCGGCCGAGTCGCCGATGCCCAACCACGCCGCCCAGGTCGCCCACAAGCTCGGCATCCAGGCCCCCGGCGCCTACGACCTCAACGCCGCCTGCGCCGGGTTCTGCTACGCCCTCGCCGCCGCCGACGCCGCGATCCGCACCGGCCAGGCCCGCAACGTGCTGGTCGTCGGCTCGGAGAAGATGTCGCAGTGGCTCGACTGGACCGACCGGGCGACCTGCATCATCTTCGCCGACGGCGCGGGCGCGGCGATCGTCGGCCCCGCCGAGGCCCCGGGCGTCGGCCCGGTCGTGTGGGGCAGTGACGGCGCCCAGTACGACAAGATCATCATCGATGACCGGCACTCGTTCATCCGCCAGGAGGGCCAGGCGGTCTTCCGCTGGGCGACCACCGCCATCGCCCCGGTCGCCCTCCAGGCCTGCGAGCGCGCGGGGATCTCCCCCGACGAGCTCGCCGCCGTCGTCCCGCACCAGGCCAACCTGCGCATCGTCCGGGCCATCGCCCGGGCCGTGAAGGCCACCAACGCCGTCGTGGCCGAGGACATCGTCCACTCCGGCAACACCTCGGGAGCATCCATCCCGCTCGCTCTTTCCCGAATGATCGAACGCGGCGACGTCCCGTCCGGCGCCCCGGCCCTGCTGATCGGGTTCGGTGCCGGACTGGCCTACGCTGCCCAAGTCATCCAGATCCCGTAGACGCTCGCGCGTCCCCGGCCCCGACTCTGGATCAACCCAAAAGGAGAAAGCAAACAATGGCCATCGCCACCGAGAAGGAGATCCTCGACGGTCTCGCCGAGATCATCGACGAGATCGTCGGCATCGACAAGAACGAGGTCACTCCTGAGAAGACCTTCATCGACGACCTCGACATCGACTCGCTGTCGATGGTCGAGATCGCGGTGGCGGCCCAGGACAAGTTCGGTGTCGAGATCCCCGACGACGAGCTGCGCAACCTCAAGACCGTCCAGGACGTCATCGACTTCGTCCAGAAGCTCACGTCGAAGGCCTGAGGCGCCGCGCGGCGCGTCGCCGCCCGCGGTGACGCGCCGCCCGTCCCCACCCCCAGTTTTGCGAGGAGCAGCATGAGCAACAGCCAGACCAAAGTCGTCGTCACCGGCATGGGCGCCACGACGCCTCTCGGCGGAGATCTGCCATCGACCTGGTCCGCGCTGCTCGACGGCAAGTCCGGGGTGCGCAGGCTCGAATGGGAGGGCGTGGACGAGCTGCCGGTGCAGTTCGCCGCGCAGCTCGCGGTCGACCCCTCCGAGGTCATGACCAAGCAGCAGCTGCGCCGCCTCGACCGCTGCCAGGCCCTCGCGCTGATCGCCGCCCACGAGGCGTGGAAGAGCGCGGGCTTCGCCCCGCCCACCAAGGTCAAGAAGGGCAAGGACGACGCCTCCGGCGCCCCCGCCGAGGGCTTCGTCGTCGACGGCGACCGTCTCGGCGTCGTCCTGTCCACCGGCATCGGCGGGCTGCACACGGCGCTGAGCAGCTACGAGGTCTTCCTGGAGAAGGGCTGGTCGCGGGTCTCGCCCTTCACCGTCCCGATGCTCATGCCCAACGGCTCGTCCGGCCATGTCGGCATCGAGTTCGGCGCCATGGCCGGCTCGCACGCGATGGTCAGCGCCTGCGCGTCCAGCGCCGAGGCCGTCGGCTACGCCATCGACATGATCCGCGCCGGCCGCGCCGACATCATCATCTGCGGCGGCACCGAGGCGTGCATCCACCCGCTCCAGATGGCCTCCTTCGGCTCCATGCGGGCGATGTCCACCCGCAACGACGAGCCCACCCGCGCCTCGCGCCCCTACGACAAGAACCGCGACGGCTTCGTCCTGGGCGAGGGCGCCGCCGTCATGATCCTCGAATCCGAGGAGCACGCCCGCGCCCGCGGCGCCGACATCCACGGCATCGCCGCCGGCTGCGGCTACTCCGGCGACGCCTACGACATCGTCCTGCCCGACCCGTCCGGCGCGGGCCAGGCCAAGGCCATGCGCCGCGCCCTCCAGGACGCCGGCGTCGAGGCCACCGACATCGCCCACATCAACGCCCACGCCACCTCGACCCCGGCGGGCGACGTCGCCGAACTGGCCTCCATCAAGGCCGCCCTGGGCGCCGAGGCCAGCTCCAAGGTCATCGTCACCGCCACCAAGTCGATGACCGGCCACCTCCTCGGCGGCGCCGGAGCCCTGGAATCCCTCTTCACCATCCTCGCGCTCCGCGACGGCGTCATCCCCCCCACCGCCAACCTCGAGGACATCGACGACGACGTCGACCTCGACATCGTCCGAGGCGAACCCCGCAAACTCCCCGAGGGCCCCGCCGCCGCCATGAACAACTCCTTCGGCTTCGGCGGCCACAACGTCAGCGTCATCTTCAAGCGCTACGAGTAGCCGCACGCACGCCCGTGCGCCTCAGTGGCGCCGGCGCTGGGTTTCGCCGAGTGTGACGGCGAGGTCTTCTTCGGCTGCCAGCACCTGCTTGTCGAATTGCGCGGACGCCGCGGCGACCGAGGCCGCCCGATCGTTGCCCGGCCAGAAGTGGGTGAGCATGAGCCTGCGGGCGCCCGCTCGCCGGGCCCAGTAACCGGCCTCGGCGGACGTCATCAGGTTGCGTGCGGGCCGCTGGGTCTCGCCGGGCCGATCAGTGGCTTCGACGATGAACAGGTCGGCGTCCCGGCCGAGCTCGGCCAGCAGCGGGTCCGGGCCGGTGTCCCCGGTGTAGGCCAGGGCGATCCGGTCGGCTTGGAGGCGGATGCCCGCATTGGTAACAAAGTGCGGAAGCGACACGCCGGTCAACTCGAAGGGCCCTGCACGGTAGGAACCGGGCAGGGAGTGCACCTCGAAGACCGCGGTCAGGTCGACGTCGGGTTCCAGGCCCTGGAGCCGGTCGAGCACACCCGGCGGGCAGTACAACGGCACGCGTGGCTTTCCGGCGCCGCCATATAGGCGCATCCGGAACAGTCCGTGGAGGTCGACACAGTGATCCGGGTGTTCGTGGGTGATGGCGATCGCGTCGAGGGCGCCGTCCGGCCAATGCGCGAGCAGCCGCGGAAGCGTCGCGTAGCCGAGGTCCAGCACGAGGCGGTAACCGTCCCAGTCCACCGCGAACCCGCTGCATGCCCGGCCCGGCTCTGGAAACGCGCCACAACTGCCGAGAACGGTGATCTGCCTCATCGCCCCCACTATGTCAGCCCAGGACGACGACATCGGCGTCACCCGCCACCGCCTCCAGCAGCCACAACGCCGCGAGTCCCAGAACGCCTGATCGCTCTGCCGAACCGCCAAAAGTTCGCCCGAATGACCACCAGAACCGGGCCTGGATTCTTGCTGTCCTGAATAGTGATGACGTCGCGAACAGTAGCGATCTTCATATAGTCGCCACCGTTATCGTCCGCGCCTGAGGCGTTAATCGGATGGCGGACGAGATGAGGCGAGAGAAGGTCATGTGGGCGCTTCGCTACAAGGAAAAGGGGCCTCACAACTGAGGCCCCAGGCCGCAAAGGGGGCACGGGGCGGAGCCTCCGCTGGGGTTTGGGGCGGAGCCCCAAGGGGTTGTCCGAGCGGAGCGAGGGTTTTGCCTTGGGGGGAGGGGGCTAGACGGCGGCGTGGAGCCATCGCACGGGGGCGCCGTCGCCGGCCCTTCTGAATGGTTCTAGCTCGTTGTCCCAGGGGGTGCCCAGAAGATGGTCCAACTCGTTTTCGAGCGTGGTCTTGCCCACGGCGGCGTTGGCCATGGCAGTGCGGAGGCGGTCTTCGGGGATCATCACGTCGCCATTGGCGCCCGTGACGCCGGTGAAGACGCCGAGGGTGGGCGTGAAGCTGTAGCGGACGCCGTCGCAGCCCGGGGTGGCGTCTTCGGTGACCTCGAAGCGCAGCAGTTTCCAGTTGCGCAGGGCAGAGGTGATGCCGGCGGCGGTGCCCGGGCCGGCCTCCCAATGCAGCTCGGCGCGCAGCGTCCCGGGGGCGGCCGCCTGGTCGGCCCACTCTAGGGACACGGGCACGCCAAGGACACCTGCGGCGGCCCACTCAACGTGCGGGCTCAGCGCAGGCGGCGCGGAGTGGACGTAGAAAACGCCACGTGCGGTCACCGGACCTCCTGGATCTGTACTGAGGCTCGTCTTCCCCTACGGCCTCGTACGAACCAAGACGGCGTCCGCGTCCCTCATTGTGCATCATCAGCGGGGGACGCACCACCGCACGACCGCTGTTTACCGAACCCTTGTATGCCGTGCACCCACTCTTACGGCACCGGGTGACCGTCCACATCCCGTTCGGCGAAGCGAGCATCGAATCGGCGGAGGGTCACCAGGACGGTGCCCGCGGTGACCATTAAGGCCAGGTAGGCGACGTAGTCGCCGTATTTGTCGTAGAGGGTGCGGTGATTTTCATCGGGGACCGACAAGTTCGCGGTGACGGCGCCGCGTTCGGAGGTGTCGAGCCAGGTCAGGCGGCGTCCTCGGGCGTCGAAGGCGGCGGAGACGCCGGTGAGGGCGGCCTGGACGGCGGGACGGCCGGTCTCGGCCGCGCGGACGGCGGCGAGCGCGGCGTGCTGGGGCGGTGCCCAGCTGTTCTGGAAGGTGGAGGTGGACGACTGGTACACCAGCACCTGGGCGCCCTGGCGGGTGACGGCGCGGCCCAGGTCGGGGAAGGTCGATTCGAAGCAGACCAGGGGGCCGAACGTGACGTCGTCGGTCGTCATGGTGGAGGCGCCGGTCCCGGGGACGCGGTCCTCACCTGCGGCTTGGCTGATGCGGCTCAGCCAGCCGAAGCCGGAGCGCAGCGGGATGTACTCCCCGAAAGGGACGAGGCGGGTCTTGACGTAGCGGTCCTGGGTGCCGTCGGGACGGATCAGGACCGCGCTCTTGGAGATCTTGCCGGTGGCGTCGCGGGCGTCCTCGTTCACCAGGAGGGGTGTGGTGGTGCGAAGGCGGGCAACGAGGTCGGTGCGCCGTTTCAGGTCATAGCCGATGCTGCTCTCGCCCCAGACGATCAGATCGACGGGTGGGAGGGCGCGCGTGATGCGCTCACCTTCGTCCAACCGGATTTCGGGATTGTGGACGATTCCCGGCTGGACGAGCGCCACGCGAAAGTCGCGTTCGGATTCCGGGTCGTCGGTCATGGCGAATGCCACGGGGCCCGTCAGTAAGGCCGCTGGGATTATCGCGGCCATTTTCCAGTCTCTGGTCGTCCAGGTGATAACCAGCGCGGTGTTCACGAGGACCAGGGCCAGAGATATCAGCCAGATGCCTCCGATCGAGGCCAGGCTGAGGATGGTGGGGTGGCGCCATTGGCTCGCCCCGAGAAGACCCCACGGGCCACCCAGAAGGGGCAGGGACCGGACGAGTTCGATGGTCACCCAGATGCTCGGCAACACCGCGAGCGCGGCCCACGGGTGGTCGGGGATCAGCCAGCGGGCGGCCGCGCCCCATCCGGCCCAGAGGGCGCCGAAGACCAGGGCGATCAGGGGCAGCCCGGGGCCGATGTTCGGGACCGTCCAGTAGAGGGCGGCCAGCAGGTACCCGGCTCCGAACCACCAGCCCCGGTGGGCGGCGGCCTTGATCGTGGGCGCGGTCCGCATCAGCCAGAGGGCGGGGACGAGCACGGCCCAGGCGAGCCACCCCAGATCCGCGCGCGGAACCGTGAGGATCGGGAGCATGCCGGACAGCAGGCAGGCCACGTGCGCGCGTCCGATCACCTACTCAGTATCCGGCGCCCGACCGCACTTCAAACCCCAGCCCGCCTCCAACGCCGCCCCCGGCCTGGGCTGCGGCATGGCTGCTAGACCGGGCCCCATCAAAATCCCGGCCCGGATTCCAGCGCCGACGCCGCGCCCGACTGCGGCGTGGCTGTTAAGACGGTCGGCGCACGGCCCCCTTCGAACCGCGGCCCGGAATCCAGCGCCGACGCAGCGCGGGACCGGGGTGTCCGGTGTCGATTACGTAGAGCGACGCATGGGCACTATGGGTGCGGGAGCGGTCACCGCATGTGAAAGCGAGGACCGATGTTCGATCAAGAGGCCAGGCTGGAGCGGTTGCTGGCCCGGCATCGCGATGCCGTGGTGGTGGAGCCGCTGTCGGGACGTCCGGCGCTGATCCGGCGCGACCAGATCCTGGTGGCGGAGCATGACGCGCCCGTGGCGGAGGATCTGGTGCGGCGGTGGTACGACTCGCGGCACGACGAGGACGGGGTGACGCGGCTGCGGTTGCGGACTCCGGCGAAGGTGGACGTGTGCGAGCTGGCCTCGCAGCTCGGCGGGGACGGGCGGCATCGGCGGCTGAGCGTCTCACCCAACCATCTCGTCCACGGGCAGCCGATGTGGTGGAGCGGCCCCGCCGATCTGCCGCGTCCTGCGGCGGCTCTGCCCGCGCCCCGGGTGGACGGTGAGGTCCGGCGGGACGTCACGGTGGCGGTGCTCGACACCGGCATCGCGCCGCACCCATGGTACGAGGGGGCGGACTGGTATGCCGAGCGGCGGCCGGACGCGGCCGAGGTGCTGGACGCCGATCTCGACTTCGAGCTCGACGCGCAGGCCGGGCACGGGACGTTCATCGCCGGGGTGGTGCTCCAGCACGCGCCGTCGGCGCGGATCCATGCGGAGCGGGTGATCGGGAGCGACGGGGTCGGCGACGAGATCGACGTGATCCGGGCGCTGGCGCGTCTGGCCGCGTGGGGGCGCGCGGACGTGGTGAACCTTTCGCTGGGGTGCTTCACGTTCGACGACCGTCCCTCCCCCGTACTGGCGCGGGCTATCGCGGCCTTGGGGCGGCGTACGGTCGTGGTGGCCTGCGCGGGGAACAGTGCGGGCGACCGTCCGTTCTGGCCCGCCGCGCTCAAGCCGGTGATCGCGGTCGGGGCCCTGGACGCGCGGGGCGGCGACCGGGCCTGGTTCTCCAACTACGGCTGGTGGGTGGACGCGTGCGCCCCCGGGGTGGACGTGGCCAGCGCGTTCGTCCGGTTCGACGGCGTCCGCCCCCGGGTGAACGGGATCGATCCCGACGAGTTCCTGGGCTACGCGACGTGGAGCGGAACGTCGTTCGCCGCGCCCGCGGTGGCGGGCCGGATCGCGGGTGCGGCGGCGTCCGATGGCGTCACCGCCGTGGAGGCTGCCGACCGTCTTCTCGACCCGGGGGCGGCGCCTACCCTTCCCGACCTCGGCGTAATCATCAGGCCTTGAGCACAGGCGGGACGCGAAGCGGTAACCACCCGTTCCGCGCGGGGCCCCCGGCTTCTAGGGTCGTGGCCAGCGGGGGGCCTCCAAGGAGACGCGGATGGCCCTGCAAGACGACACGGCCGAGCTGATCGTCGCGGCACGGGACGGCGACGGCGCGGCCTGGGGACGGCTGGTCGAGCGGTACAGCGGGCTGCTGTGGTCGATCGCCCGGTCCTACGGTCTGGACGACGCCGAGTCGATGGACGTCGTCCAGACCGCCTGGCTGCGGCTGGTCGAGCGGATCGACGGGCTGGACGACCCGGGCGCGGCGGGCGGCTGGCTGACGGTCACCGCGCGCCGCGAGAGCCTGCGCCTGGCGTCCAGACGGGGGCGCGAACTGCTCGGCACCGTCCCCGATTCGCCGTCGGAGGCCCCGGAGCGGGTGGTGATCGCGCGCGAGCGGCTCGGGCGGGTCGCGGCGGCGTTGCATTCGCTGCCCCGCCGCTGCCAGGCGCTGCTGAGGATCTTCGCGCTGGCGCCGAGCTACGCCGAGGCGGCGGCGGCGCTGGAGATCCCCGTCGGCAGCGTCGGCCCGACCCGGGCGCGGTGTCTGGAGTCGCTGCGACGGAGGCTCGCGCGATGACCGAGGACGAGCTCGTGGCCCAGGTCCGCGCGGCCTTCGACCGGCTCGACCCAGTCCCGGACGAGGTGATCGCGTCGGGGCGCGCGGCGCTGCGCTCGCGGTTGCGCGGCGCGGCGCTGATCGATCTGACCTGCGAGCGGGTGGGCGCCGAGGGCGTGCGCGGTGCCGGGCCCACGCGGCTGATCTTCACCGGGGCAGGGGTGAAGGTCGAGATCGAGATCGGCGGCGGCGGTATCGCCGGACGCCTGTCTCCCCCGGTGCCCGCCCGCGTCCGGATGAGGCATCCGGACCCGGTGGCGGAACCGCCGACGACGAGCGCGGACGCCGCCGGTCAGTTCGCCTTCCCGTATGTGAGGGCGGGGCTGATGAGCCTGGTGCTCGACCTTCCGGACGGGACGTCGGTCGTCACGAGCTGGGCGCGCGTATGAGCGAGTCCTTGCTGCATCTCGCGGCCGTCGACCCCGGGGCCGCCTACACCCGGGCGCTGGACGGCCCGGCCAGTGTCACCCGGCTTCGCGCCGCGGGGCTGGCCGCCAAGGAGCTGGGGTTGCTGACCGAGGGCTTGGCATTGCTCAAGCGCGCTTTGGAACTGGCAACGGGACGTGAGGCCGCGCAGGTACGGATGAACCTCGTGGGTCTTCTCGCGGCCCAGGGCGACCTGGGAGGTGCCATGTCCGAGGCGGCCAAGGCCGAGGAGGTCCTGGACGGCCTGGACGCCGCGCGTCTCGCGGCCAACAAGGCGTGCGCGCTGGCACGGGCCGGGCGCCTTCCCGAAGCCGAGGCGATCGCGGCCAAGGCCCTCCCCCGGCTGCGCGACGGGCGCGACCCGGTCACGCTTACGGGGCTGCTGCTCAACCTGGGCCTGGCCCGCGCCTTCCAGGGCAGCCTCGGGCCCGCCGAGGCCGCGCTGACAGAGGCGGTCGCGGCCAGCGACGGGCTCCCGCACCAGAACGCGATGGCGCGCGGCAACCTGGCATGGCTCGTGGCCCGGAGCGGGGACGTCCCCCGGGCGCTCCAGCTCTTCGAGGACGCCGAGTCGGCCCTGACCGGGGAGCGGCTGAACCAGTGCCGCCTCGACCAGGCCGAGGCGCTGATCCAGGCGGGACTTCCCCGGGAGGCGCGTCCACTGCTGGCCCGCGCGCTGCGGGACGCCGACGCCCTCGGATACGGGTGCGACGTGGCCGACGGGCTGTTCCTGCTCGCCCATGCCGAGCTGGCCGACGGCGACCCCGAGCGCGCGGCCCTGTCCGCCGAACGGGCCCGGGCGGCGTTCGCCGCGCAGGAGCGGACGGGCTGGATGCTGCTGGCCGAGCACCTGCTCCTGCGCGCCCGCTGGGCCTCCGGCGACCGGTCGCCGATCTTCCTGCGGACCGCCGTGGCCACCGCCGACCGCCTGGACCGGGGCGGCTGGACGGAGGCGTCGGCCGAGGCACGGATCATCGCCGCCCGGGTGGCGCTGGCCCTGGGACGTCCGGCCGGGCATCTCCTGGCCGTCCGGACGATCCGCGGCCCGGCCGCGCTGCGGGCCTCGGCATGGCACGCCGCCGCGCTGGAGCGCTGGTCGCGCGGCGACCGGCGCGGCGCCCAGGCCGCGATCTGGTCGGGCCTGACGATCATCGAGGAGCATGCCGAGATCTTCGGCGCGCAGGAGCTGCGGGCCAGGGCGGCGGGACGGGGCGCCGAGCTGGCCGAGCTGGGGCTGCGGCTGGCCCGCTCGGCCCGCGAGCTGCTGACCGCCGAGGAGCGGCGCCGCGCCGTGGCCCGTCCCGCCGCCGTCCGGCCGCCGTCGGACCCCGAGCAGGCGGCGGCGCTGCGCGAACTGCGGTCGGTCAGTTCCCGGCACACGGCCGAGATCGCCCGGGGCCGGCCGTCCCGAGCACTCGCCGATCGCCTGGCCGCGTTGGAGGCGACGGTCCGCGCCCGCACCTTGCGCAGGTCGCCGGACCCGGGTCGAAGCGCGTGGCCCGGCATCCCTGCTCTGAGCGCAGCGCTCGGCGACCGGGTGCTGTTCGAGCTGGTCAGGGTCGGTCCGGAGTTGCACGCGGTGACCGTCCAAGGAAACCGACCGCGCCGCCACCACCTTTGCTCGTACGCCGAGGCCGACAACGAACTGCGCAAACTCCAGTTCGCGCTCCGCCGGGGCGAATCGCCACCGAACGCCGCATACCTGGACGAGCTGCTCCTCAGGCGCGTCCCGGACGAGGGCGACCTGGTGATCGCGCCGACCGGGTCGCTGCACGCCCTGCCCTGGGCGGCGCTCCCGTCGCTGGCCGGACGCCCGGTCACGGTCGTCCCCTCGGCCGCCGCGTGGCTGCGCGCGAGCGCCCGTCCCGCCGCGTCCGGCCGGACGGTCCTGGTCGCGGGTCCCGACCTGGAGCATTCGGGGGACGAGATCGACGCACTCCGGGCGCTCTACCCCCACGCGGTCACGCCTACCGCCGCCGAGGACGTCCGGGACGCGCTCGACGGCGCCGCACTCGCCCATCTCGCGGCCCACGGCGAGTTCCGCGAGGACGGCGCCCTGTTCTCCCGCCTGCGCCTGACCGGCGGCCCCCTGCTCGTCTACGACCTGGAACAGCTCGCGACTCCACCGCACACGGTCGTCCTGTCGGCCTGCGACCTGGGCCGTTCCCAGGAGGGCGACGCCGTGCTCGGCATGGCGGGCGTCCTGCTGGCGCTCGGCACTGCCACGGTGATCGCAGGCGTCGCCCCCGTCCACGACAAGGAGACGGCGGCCTTCATGACCGCCTTCCACACCGCCCTGGCCACGGGCCTCTCCCCCGCCCGGGCTCTGGCCTCCGTACCCCGAACGCCGGGCACGATGGGCTTCCTGTGCTTCGGCGTTTAGTCGTCGGTCGCTATCGGGTTGTCGGGGTCGGTGATCCAGTGGGACCAGGAGCCGACGTAGAGCGCCGCGGGGATGCCCGCGAGGTTGAGCGCGAGGATCTCGTGGGCGGCGGTCACACCGGAGCCGCAGTAGGCGCCGACGTCGACCGCGTCGGTGGCGCCGAGCTTGGCGAAGCGGTCGCGGAGGATCTCCGGGGGCAGGAAGCGGCCGTCGACCCCGACGTTGTGGAGCGTGGGGGCGTTGACGGCGCCCGGGATGTGGCCGGCCACCGGGTCGACCGGCTCGGTCTCGCCCCGGTAGCGCTCGGCGGCGCGGGCGTCCAGCAGGACCCCGGCCTTGGCGAGGTCGGCGGCGCCGCCCGCGTCGAGGATCGGCAGTCCGCCGGGTCTGGCGGCGAAGTCACCGGGCTTGATCTCGGGTTCGTCGCGGGTGACGGGCTTGCCCGCCTTGGTCCAGGCGCGGTGGCCGCCGTCGAGCACCCGGACGTGGCCGTGGCCGAAGTAGCGGAGCGTCCACCACAGCCGCGCGGCGGCCGTGGAATCGGCGTCGTCGTAGACCACGACCGGACGGCCCGCCGACACGCCCGCGCGGCGCATGGCCTCCTCGAAGTCGGCCGCCGGGGGCAGCGGGTGGCGTCCGCCCTCCCCCGGTGGCCCGGCCACGTCGCTGTCAAGGTCGACGAACGCGGCCCCGGGCAGATGGCCCCGGCGGTAGGACTCCACACCCGGGGGGCCGGCCAGATGCCAGCGGACGTCCAGCAGGGTCGGGGCCGTCGGCCCATCGAGGAGCCGGGACAGTGCGGGGACGTCGATGAGTGGATGCACATCGCCAGTCTGACCCCGGTCGCCCGGATTAGGGAGGGGCGGAGGAACGTTCGTCACGTCTGCGCAGTCTAGGCCCCTGGCCAGGTACGGCGTGTTTCACGACCGGCGCCCGTTGCGAGCCCCGCAAACCCGTTACGCGCGGGTGACCGCGAGGAGGGGGACGAGGAGTTCGGCGGGGACCAGGGAGCCGTGCATGCCGATCATGGCGTCCAGCCAGGGCTCCTGGGTGGAGGCGGTGATGGCGAGGTCGGCGTGGGGCACGGCGATGACGTCGCCGATGCGCGGCAGGTGGCCGGGGGTCACCGGGCCGAACCAGCCCGCCGCGACGGCCTCGGCGCGCGGGTAGACCCAGGCGCGGTCGCCGAGCGTCTCGGCCCAGGCGGCCAGGACGTCGGCCTCGGCGCCCGGTTCGGCGTAGACGTAGCGGCACCGGGCGTCGCCGCCGAGCAGGGCCACCCCGTCGCGGAGGCCGGGCGTGGTGTCGGCGTCGATGCGCTCGGTGGGGTCGACCATGCCGTGGTCGGCGGTGATGTAGAGCGCCGTCCCCGGGGGCAGGACGGCGGTGAGCTGCTCGGCCAGCAGGTCGACGAACCGCAGGTGGTGACGCCAGTCGCGGGAGTGGACGCCGCGCTGGTGGCCGGTGGCGTCCAGGTCGGCGTGGTACACGGTGACGAACGCGCGCTCGCCCTGGGCCAGGGCGTGCTCGGCGCGTCCCACGAGCTGGCCCATCCCGTTGGCCGGGACGTAGGTGGCGCCCCGGCTGGTCGCGTGGGTCAGGCCGCTGCCCTCGTACATGCCCAGCGAGACGTAGGAGACCTCGACGCCGTCGGCGGCGGCGCGCCCGTAGACGGTGGGCGCGGGCTGGAACACCTCGGGGTCGACGGTCTCGTCCCGCCAGCGCAGGCAGTTGAACAGCCGCCCCTCGTGCGCCACCTGGACGCCCAGCAGCCCGTGGCCGCCGGGCGGGAGCCCGGTGGCCAGCGAGCCGAGGCTGGTGACGGTCGTGGCGGGGAAGCCCGCCGTGATCGGCCCGCCGCGCAGCGAGTTCAGGTACGGCGCGTCGTCGGGGTGGGCGCGCAGCAGCTCCCAGCCCAGACCGTCGACGATCAGCAGGCAGACCCGGGGCAGCGCGGGCAGCTCCAGCACGTTGCGCGCGCCGGGGACGCCCAGCGAGGCCAGGATCGAGCCGGGCAGGTCGGCCAGCGCGCCCGCGCCGTAGCGCGGGACCGGCGGCGGGGTCACCGCGCCGTGGCGGTCGACAGCGCCTCGGCGAAGGCCAGCACATGGCCCACGGCGTCGGCGCCGTCGGCGGCCTCGCTGACGCGCAGCGACAGGTCGTCGGCGGTCACGCTGCCGGTGTAGCCGTGGTCGGCCTCGCAGTTCTCGTCGCCGCAGGTGGCGGGTTCGAGGTCGATGTGCGCGATCGCGCCCCAGCCGATGGTCAGCACGACCTCGGTGGGCGGCACGCCGGGGACGTACGAGGCCGGATCCGGGACGACCCGGGTCACCGCCACGGACTGGACCCGCTCGATCTTGACGGCCTCGGTCGTGGTGGACGCGTGGGCCTGGGCCATGCCCTCCCCCGGCGGGTGCTCGTCGGTGTGGCAGACCAGCAGCCGCGTCGGGGACAGGACGAGCACCGTGACGTGCCGCCGCACCTCCATGGCCGGGTCGAACGTCGCCTCGTGGTGCACGACGTAGGCCAGCACCCTCTCGTCACCGATCGCCGACTCGACCGCGTCCGCGACCAGGGCCGGGTAGTAACCGCTGCGCTCGATCGCCGTGCGCAACCCGTGAGCAGTCGCTCGGGTTTCCCTCATGGTCCTCATCTTGCCCTGTCCGGGGCGGCCCGCGCACACGACGTGCTCCGAACGCCGTATTTCCGGGGCATGGTCATTCCCCTCCCACCCGGGGTACGAGGTCAGCATGGAAAGCAGAGATCCGCTGCCAGGACCGCCGCCCGTCCCGCCGCCCACGCCGGATCCGGCGCCCCAGCCCGAGCCGCTGGTGCCGCCTCCCCAGCCCCCCGCGCCACAGCCGGGCCCGATCCCGCCGGGACCGGCCCCCGACCCCATCCCGCCAGGTCCAGAGCCCGAGACGCCGCCTCCGGCCCAGTAACCGGGGTCAGGGAAGGCGCCGGGGGCCCAGTTCGGGACGGGGCCCCAGGGGGCGCGCCAGGCGCAGCGAGACCCGGGACACGGAGGCGCCCTTGGGGTCCGCGTGAACGGGGTTGAGCTCCAGGCGGGCGACCTCGGGCAGGTCGTCGCCCAGGCGCGCCACACGCAGGAGCAGATCTTCCAGGGACGCCAGATTCACGGGCTCGGCGCCGCGGTGGCCCATCAGGAGCGGCGCCGTCCGGATCGCCCGGACGAGCTCGGCGGCCTCGACGTCGGTCAGCGGGGTCAGGCGGTAGGCGCGGTCGTCCAGGAGGGCGGCCGTCTCGTCGGCGAGGCCGAAGGAGATCACCGCGCCGAACGACGGGTCTTCGCTGGTCACGATGCGGGTGGGGACGCCGCCCTCGGCGGTGGCGTCCACCGCGATGCCGTAGCAGGCCAGCAGTTCGGCGGCCTGTTCGGGGGACGCCTCGCCGGGATCGCCGTCCGCCACCCATTCCGCCACCAGGGCCCGCGCGCGCTTGCGGTCGACGTCCGGCAGGTCGGGGACGCGTCCGGGCGGGCGCTGCCGCCACTGGGCGTAGCGGATCACGTAGGCCAGCGCCCGGACGGCGTCTTCGGGGGCCGGGTAGGACGGGATCGACCCCTCGGCGGCCGAACCGTCCGGCGCGGTGATCCGCAGCTCCTCCGGCATGCCCTTGTGCCCGAGATAGGTCGCCACGATCGGCTTGGCGCCGCTGGCGGCCTTGCGCAGGATCCGCTCGGGGACCCGGACGTCGTAGCCGCCGATGGTCGGCGGGGTGAACAGCGCCACGACCGCGTCCACCGCGTCGTCGTTCAACGCGTCGGCCAGCGCGGCCTCGTACTCCTCCGCGCCCGCCCCCGGGCCGAGGTCGACCGGCGGCCGCACCTGGAGGCCCAGCGCGACGGCGGCGTCCTGCGCCAGCAGGCCGAGCGAGTCGGAGTTGTCGATGATCGCGATCCGGTCGCCGGCGGGCAGCGGCTGATAGGCCAGCAGCTGCGCGACGTCGAACAGCTCCGAGAGGTCCTCCACCCGGATCACCCCGGCCTGGGCGAACAGCGCGCTGACCGCGTGGTCGGGCAGGCTGAGCGCCCGCGCGGCGTGCCCCAGCGGGACGCCCTGGGTGCTGCGGCCGCTCTTGACCGCCACGATCGGCTTCTTGCGGCTCAGCCGCCGGGCCAGCCGCGCGAACTTGCGCGGGTTGCCCAGCGACTCCAGATAGAGCAGGACGGCCCGCGTCGCCGGATCCTCCTCCCAGTACTGCATCAGGTCGTTGCCCGACACGTCGGCCCGGTTGCCCGCCGAGACGAAGGTCGACAGGCCGAGGCCCCGCTCGGCCGTCCGCTGGAGGATCGCGATGCCGAGCGCCCCCGACTGCGAGAAGAACCCGACCGGGCCGCGTCCAGGCATGGTCGGGGCCAGCGTCGCGTTCAGCCGGACGTCGGCGTCGGTGTTGGCGATGCCCAGGCAGTTCGGGCCGACGACCCGCATCCCGTAGGCCCGCGCCAGCCGGACGAGCTCCTCCTGACGGGCCCGTCCCTCCGCCCCCGTCTCGCCGAATCCGGACGAGACGACCACGAGCGCGCGCACGCCCTTGCCCGCGCACTGCTCGACCACCTCGTGGACGGCCAGCGCGCGCACCGCGACGACGGCGAGGTCGATGTCGTCCGGGATGTCGAGCACCGACGCGTAGGCCCGGACGCCCGCCACGGCCGTCGCGGTCGGGTGAACGGGGTAGACCGGGCCGGTGAAATCCCCGCCGAGCAGGTTCCGCAGGACGGTCTGCCCCACGCTGTGCTCCGCGCGGCTCGCCCCGACCACCGCCACCGAGCGCGGGAACAGCAGCCGCTGGATCGAACGCGACTCGGCCCGGTGCTCGCGCGCGGCCATGACCTCCACCGAGGTCTCGGTCGGCTCCAGGTCGAGGACCAGCTCGATCACGCCATCCTCGAAGCTCTGCTCGGCCGAGTAGCCCGCCTCCCGGAAGACCCGCGTCATCCTGCGGTTGTCGGGCAGGACGCTGGCCAC
This sequence comes from Spirillospora sp. CA-294931, assembly GCF_050946795.1. Taxonomy (GTDB): domain Bacteria; phylum Actinomycetota; class Actinomycetes; order Streptosporangiales; family Streptosporangiaceae; genus Spirillospora. The sequence continues at coordinate 2,855,544 of NZ_CP192006.1, read as the reverse complement.
GAACCGGTGCAGGCCCCGCTCGCGCGCCGCCGCCGCGATGTGCTCCAGCAGGACGGCGCCCACGCCCCGACCCTGATGGGCGTCCTCGACCAAGAACGCCACCTCGGCCGTGCCCGGCCGGTCCTTCAGCCGGTCGTAGCGCACCACCGCGATCATCTCCCCGGCGATCGTGGCGATCAGCCCGACCCGCCGGTCGTGGTCGACGGTCGTCAGATGCGCGATCTCCTTGTCCGAGAGCGTCGGCCTCGGCGAGAAGAAGCGGTAGTAGATCGATTCGGGGGAGAGCCGGGCGTAGAAGGCGCGCAGCAGCCCGGCGTCCTCGCTCCGGATGGGACGCAGGTGGGCCGTCCCGCCGTCGGTGAGGACGACGTCGGCCTCCCAATGATCCGGATACCCCTCGGTCACGTATCCGAGCGTAGGCCCTGCGCTCCGACCGGCCCCCACCGGAGCAGAAAAGCCGTGTTCTCTGGTTTCGCTGCGCGTTCGAGACCTTATCGAGGGTCAAGAGCTGTTACCGTCGAGCAACGCCCAGAATGCCGCTCACGCGGGCCGTGTTGATCGAGGTGATGACTCCCATGACGCGCGTGGTCGTGGTTGGCGACTTGATGTCCGACACCATCGCTCGGGCTGCCTACCCCCTGGCCAAAGGCAGCGACACCCCGGCGGCCGTGACGACCCATGGCGGCGGTTCCGGCGCCAATGTGGCGTCGTGGCTCGCCCTCGAAGGGGTGGAGGTCGCCTTCGTCGGCCGCCGAGGCTCCGACATCGCCGGCCGCAACCGGGACATGGAGCTCATGGGGTACGGCGTCGACGCCCGCCTGGTGATGGACTCCGAACGTCCCACCGGTACCTGTGTGGTCCTGGTCACCCACAAGGGCGACCGCACCATGCTGTCGGACCCGGGCGCCAACGGCGCTCTGCTGGCCGAGGACATCGAGCGCTGCAAGGACCTTTTCACCCAGGGCACCCACCTGCACCTCTCGGGCTACTCCCTGATCAACGAGGGCTCCCGCAAGGCCGCCATCCACACCCTCGACCTGGCCCGCAAGGCCCAGATGTCGATCTCGGTCGACGGCGGCTCGTCCTCGCCGCTCAAGCGGATGGGCGCCGAGCCCTTCCTGGAGTGGACGCAGGGCGCCCGGCTGCTGTGCGTCAACGCCGACGAGGCCGAGGTCCTGACCGGCCGCGACACCCCCGAACAGGCCGCCAAGGTGCTCACCGCCTGGTACCCCCAGGTCGTGATCAAGACCGGCGCCGACGGGGCCCTGTGGTACACCAACGGCCGCCCCGAGCCCGTCACCGTCGCCGCGGAGCCGATCGAGAAGATCGTCGACGGCACCGGCGCCGGCGACGCCTTCGTCGCGGGCTTCCTCCCGCCCTGGCTCGACGGCAAGCAGCCCGCCGACGCCCTCACCGCGGGCTGCCGCCTGGCCGTCCAGGCCATGCAGCACCTCGGCGCCCGCCCCTCCCTCGACATCGTCGACAACCAGATCAAGAACTGACCCCGAACCCCCGGGCCGGCCAACGCCGTTGGCGCGTCCCGGCGGGGCGGTTCAGCAGGACGGTTCGGTCAGGGCGTAGGTGCGGGCGTCCTCGCGGCAGGCGGTTGAGAGGGTGACCCTCGTCGTAGCGGGCCAGGTCGGCCTTGCGGACGAAGGCGCCGGTCATCAGCTCGGCCTTGGGCTCCAGGTCGTCGTGGAGCTCCAGCGCGCGCAGCGGCAGCTCGCCCGGTGCCTCGGTTCCGGCGCGGCGGCGGCCGATGGACGCGGTGACGATCATGCAGCCGCGCACGAAGCCCGAGCGCAGCAGCGAGAGACCGTAGTGGACGTCGTCGATCTCGGCCACGATGTTGAGGCGGTCGCGGAAGCCCGCGCCGTACCAGGTGGCCAGGTAGTCGGCGACGAGCCCGGCGGACGGGACGACCAGCGGCAGGTGCGCCAGCCGTCCGGTCTCGGTGCCCGTGCCCGGCAGTTCCTCCTCGGGCAGGTTGGTCAGCAGCATCGCGCGTCCCCGCGCGTATTCGACGACGTCGTAGTCGCGCAGCCGGTGGTCGCCCTCGGGGGTGCTGACGATCGTGCCGCAGATCAGGTCGGCCTCCTTGGTCTCCAGGCGCGACCAGATGTCCTTGGTCCGCACGTGGACGACCTTGAACTCGACCTCGCGGCGGCGCAGCTCGTCGGAGACCAGATCCCAGGCGCGCGAGACGATCGGCAGCGTGAACTCCGTGGTGCCCACGGTGATCATCCGACCGATCCGGCGGCGTCCCCAGTGGATGGCGTCCAGCCATCGGGTGATGGTGGTGCGCGCCATCCGGACGGTGTCCTCGCCGGTCTCGGTGAACAGGAAGTCGCGGCCCCGGCCCTGGCGGAGGGTCAGCACCTCGCCGCAGACGGCCTGGCTGTTGCGGTTGAGCGTGTCGAGCTGCTTCTGGACGCTGGACTGCTCGCGCCCGAGCGCACGGGCGGCGCGCAGGGCCGAGCCCGTCTCATGGACGACCAGCAACGTCCTGAGCTGGTCGAACGTGGTGTCCAGCAGCTCGGACGGGCATTCGACCAGTTCGTCGAGGGTCAGGGGGCGAGGGTTGGTGGGAGACACGAACACTGGACGGTACTACTCCCTTCGGCCACGGGTCCGGCCGGTTCGCAAAATTACCCCAAGGCCATCTGAGCGGAAATTGATGACATTTCCCGCTCAACTTATCTCAAGATGTTCTTGAAAACAGGTAGACGACCTTTCCTGACCTCTAGAACACTTCCCTCTCGTCCCCGGAGCCGTCCGGCATTCCGGACGTGCCGCCCACGAGCGCGGCGAGAACCGCTCCCGGCACGCACCCCGACGTCCACGAGGAAAGCGAACAATGAATTCAACTCAGGGAACCCGGCCCCGGCTGCTGGCCGTCCTCCTGGTCGGGGTCCTGGCCCTGGTCGTCACCGGTTGCGACCTGTCGTCGTCCGGCAAGAAGAAGGGCAAGAAGCGCTCGCGCGGCAAGGCCGCGCCGACCTCGGTGCTGAAGAAGGGCGCCAAGAAGCTCGCCGATCCGAACGGCGGCCAGGTCACCCGGGTCGGCAAGCAGTTCCTGATCAAGCCGGACGCCGACTCCAAGGCGATCGTCAGCCTGGACTCCTACCGGGTGCTCGGCCCCGGGGTGAACGAGACCTTCCCGCCCGACAGCGGCGCCTTCACCGTGTTCAACGTCCGGCTCAAGGCCCTCAAGGGCACCGTGCACTACAACCCGCTGTACCTGAAGCTGAAGACGCCCGACGGCAAGCTGCTCGACCCCAACGACGGCAACGCCAACTACCTGGACATCGAGCCCGACCTGCCGCCGATGGACCTGCTCCCCGGAAAGACGATCAGCACCTCGATCGCGCTGGACGCCAAGGCCAGGCCGGGAACAAGGGTGATCTACACCAGCTCCCTGAACCAGGTCGTCGCGCTCTGGCGACTCTGAGCCCCGCCCGGTCGCCGGCACCGGCTGCGCCGGAGCCGGGCGCGGAAAACGACCCTGGCGGGCCCCACCGCCCGCCAGGGTCTGCCCCGATCTTGGCGCGACCCGACCGAAAAAGCGACCCCCCAAGCCCCCCTTGGCCCGGATGGGACACGAACTCCCCTCCCCCAGCCACTCAACACCCCACCGGTCCCCCGCAAACGCCCCGCCCCAGACGCCCACGCACACAATCACCCCAAACGCCCCACCCCGACGCTCACCCACATCACGTCCACGACAAACTCGCAAACGAGGCCGACGAAAGCCCCGCCCCAGCCTGATTCGGCGAACGAGAGTTGGTCCCGTTCGCTGAAGGCGAGCCGAGCCGCGCGGGGACCGCTCGCCAGCCGGTCTGTGTGGATGCGTCGAGTTCTGTCGGTGGGCGAAAGTACGATCCGAGCTGATCGGCGGAGGAATCCGAATGACCATTGACCGGGAGTCCGCGGCGGTGAGGGTGGAGGGGCTTGAGCTGGCCCACCGCCGGATCGATGCCGTCGGATTGGGCAGCACGCGGCCGTTCACCGGCGTGGCCGATGTGGTCGGCTGGTTCGGCGGATTGCAGTCGCAGGACTACCTTCCGGCGAAATGGGCGATTGCCCAGCGGCTCGGCCCCGGCATCACCAACGCGGACCTCGATCGCGCCTTCAACGACGGTGTCATCCTGCGCACGCATGTGCTGCGCCCGACGTGGCACTTCGTGGCCCCAACCGACCTGCGCTGGTTGCTGGAACTGACGGCCCCGCGGGTCCACGCGCTCAACGGCTACGCCTACCGGCGAGGCGAACTGGACGGTCCGCTGCTGCGCCGCACCACAAACTTGATCGCCGACGCCGTCGCCGACGGCAACCACCTGACCCGCAAGCAAATCGCGGCGTTACTCGCCAAGCACGGCATCATCGCCGAGGGGTTCCGGCTCGGCTACATCCTCATCCATGCCGAGCTGGAACAGGTGATCTGCAGCGGCCCGCTGCAGGGCAAGCAGCACACCTATGCGCTGCTGGAGGAGCGGGTCCCGCCAACGGCGAGCCTGGAGCGTGAGGCGGCGCTGGCCGAACTGGTCCGCCGGTTCTTCGTCAGCCATGGTCCGGCGACGGCAAAGGATCTGGCGTGGTGGTCCAGCCTCACACGCGCCGACATCATCACCGGACTCTCTCTCGCCAGGGACGCACTGGAACGCATCGACATCGACGGCATCACCTACTGGTCCGCACCGGGGGAGGCCCCCGCGCCGCCGCCGTCACCATCAGTACGACTGCTGCAGGCCTACGACGAGTACATCGTCGGCTACAGGCAGAGCAAGCACCTGCTCGACCTTGCCGACCTGACACCAGAGGCAGCCGGCCCCCTGCCCAACGGCGTCATCGTGATCGACTCGCAGGTTGCCGGCCGCTGGAAACGCACGACCCGGGCCGACGACGTCGTCCTCAAGGCAGCGCTGTTCCGGGCACTCGAAACCACCGAGACCGCCGCACTACAGGCCGCCGCCGACGAACTGGGCACGTTCCTGGGCAAACGCGCCGTCGTCTCGACAAACCTGGTCTGAGCCCAAACGACCACGAGCGCCCCACACCAGCGCCCCCGCCGGACCGCAAACGAACCCGACCCGGTCCCCCGAAAACACGACCGACTCACACAGCCACGCATGCGCTCGGCCCAGACAAGGCACAAACGCCCTCGCCCGTCGGGGTGGGTGGGCTTGGGTTAGGAGGGGGTGGCCAGGACTAGGGGGAGGACGGAGGGGGCGCCTGCTTGGCGGAGGGTTTTGGCGGCTACTGTCAGCGTCCAGCCGGATTCGGCGCGGTCGTCTACCAGGAGGATGGGGCCGCCTGCGGCGGCTACGGCGGTGGCGGTTTCGGTTGGCAGGGTGAGGGCGTTCCAGACTGACTGCAGGCGTTGCGCGCTGTTGTGGCGGCGCGGGACCGGCTCGCCCACTGGGACGAGTTCGCCCAGGTAGGGCAGCCTGCCGATCTCGGAGATGCGGCGGGCCAGGCTGCCGACCAGCAGGGGACGTGAGCGGGAGCCGATGGCGACCACGCCCGAGGGGCGCCGCTCCCAGCCCCAGGCGGCCAGCACCTTGACCACAGCGTCGAACATCTCGGCGGGGATCTCGGTGTCGGGGGCGCCCTCGGCGAACAGTTCGCGCAGGCGGTTGCCCCAGCCGATGTCGGTGAGGCGGCCGAGCGCGCGTCCTTCCTCGGCCATCACGCCGGCCGGGATGCGGCCGGAGACGCCGAGGTCGTCCTTGACGCCGGTCGGCCACATGCGGCGCGGTGTGAGGTCGACGCCGGGACGGCGCAGCCGGTCGCGGGCCTGCTCGGCGCCCTCGGCGCTGACGTCGGCGGGCCAGTGGCGGCCGGTGCAGTTGTCGCAGCGCCCGCACGGCTTGGCCTCGGGGTCGTCGAGCTGGCGCCGCAGGTACTCCTCGCGGCAGTCGGTCGTGGCAATGTAGTCGAGCATCGCGCGCTGCTCGCGGGAGCGTTCGGCGGCCACCCGCTCGTAGCGCTCGCGGTCGTACCACCAGTCTTCGCCGGTGGCGACCCAGCCGCCCTTGACCCGGCGGACGGCGCCGTCGACGTCCAGGACCTTGAGCATCATCTCCAGCCGCGCGCGCCCGAGGTCGACCATCGGTTCGAGGGCGCTCGTGGACAGCGTCCGGCCGGCCCCCGCCAGGACGTCGAGCGTGGTGCGGACGATCGGTTCGGGCGGGAAGGCCAGGCTGGCGAAGTAGGCCCAGATGTCGCGGTCTTCGAGGCCGGGCAGCAGGATGACCTCGGCGCGGTCGACGCCGCGTCCGGCGCGGCCGATCTGCTGGTAGTACGCCACGGGCGACTGCGGCGCGCCGACATGGACGATGAAGCCCAGGTCGGGCTTGTCGAACCCCATGCCCAGGGCGCTGGTGGCCACCAGCGCCTTGAGCTTGTTGTCGTGCAGGTCGCGCTCGGCCTGGAGGCGTTCGGCGGGCTCGGTCTGCCCCGAATAGGCGGCGACCTCGTAGCCGCGGTCGCGCAGGTAGCCCGCGATCTCGTGGGCGGCGGCGACGGTCAGCGTGTAGATGATCCCCGAGCCGGGCAGCCGGTCGAGGTGCTCGCCGAGCCAGGCGATGCGCTGCTCGGCCACCGGCAGCCGCACGACCGCCAGGTGCAGGGACTCGCGTTCGAGGGCGCCGCGCAGGACCAGCGCGTCGTCTTCGGCGAGCTGCTCGGCGACGTCCTGGGTGACGCGCGCGTTGGCCGTGGCCGTGGTCGCCAGGACGGGGACCCCGGGGGGCAGGTCGGACAACAGCGTGCGCAGGCGCCGGTAGTCGGGACGGAAGTCGTGGCCCCAGTCGGAGATGCAGTGCGCCTCGTCGACCACGACGAGCCCGGCGCCCGCCGCCAGCTTGGGCAGCACCAGATCGCGGAAGTCGGGGTTGTTGAGCCGTTCGGGACTGACCAGCAGGACGTCGACCTCGCCCCGCTCGACCTCGTCGAACACCTGGTCCCAGTCGCCGACGTTGGCGGAGTTGATCGTCCGGGCGTGGATGCCGGCGCGGTCGGCGGCCTCGATCTGGTTGCGCATCAGGGCCAGCAGCGGCGAGACGATGACCGTCGGGCCCGCCCCGCGCCGCCGCAGCAGGCGGGTGGCCACGAAGTAGACGGCGGACTTGCCCCAGCCCGTCCGCTGGACGACCAGCGCCCGCCTGCGTTCGACGGCCAGCGCGTGGATCGCCGTCCACTGGTCGTCGCGCAGGCGCGCGTGCTCGCCGGCGAGGGCGCGCAGGCACTCCTCGGCCTCTTCTCGCAGTTCGGTCCCGTCCATGCCGTCCTTGGTATCAGCTGCCACCGACGGCCGTAACCAAAGCACCATCGCGATCTAGGTAGGATCTCTAACTATGAACCGCGATTCCGCCGCGCTCCCGATGACGCTGCTGCTGATGACCATGACCCTCACGCTCGTCTCCCACACCGATCTCCGGCTGGCCCTGATGTCGCTGGAGGCCGTGGCCATGCTGGTGATCCTGTACCGGGTGGCGAAGAACACCACGATGCGCAGAACCTCCGTGCCCGTGACGTTCGTCCCGCTGGTGGCGGGCGCAGTGGTGGCATGCGGGTGTTACGCGCTCTTCCCCGAAAGCACGGCGGCGGGCCTTGTCGCGGGGCTGTTCGTGGGCGGCGGGCTCCTCGCCAGCGGCGCGATGCTCACCGTCCGGTCGGCCACCCGCAAGGGCTGAGCCGCCCTCCGGCCTCCCGAACCCCGGAAGGTAGCCTGCCAGGAAGATCAATCGCTTTGGGGTGGGAGGTCACGTCCGGGAATGGGGCGGGCAACGGAACGGCTGCGGCAAACGTGGCAGATCCTCATGGACGGGGCGCCGCCCGAACCGCCCGAGGACGAGCCGGGCGACGCCGTCGACCCCAAAGCCGTCGAGCTCGTGCTCCGCGTCGGGGAACTCCTGCTGGCCAGCGGCGAGTCCACCGAGCGCGTCAACGAGGCGATGCTCGGACTCGCCCAGGCCTATGAGCTCCCCCGCTGCGAGGTCCAGGTCACGCTCACGAGCCTGCTGGTCTCCGCCCACCCGGGGAACGGCGCGCCACCCGTCACGGGGGCGCGGTCGATCCGGCGCCGCACACCCGCGTTCTGGCGGCTGACCGCGCTGCACTCGCTCGTCCAGGAAGCCCAGATCGGGATGCTCGAGCTGGACGAGGCCCAGCGGCGCCTCCGCGAGATCAAGCACGGGCGCGGCCCCTACCCGCCCTGGATGCTGGTGATCTCGCTGGCGCTGATCGCGGCGTCCGCGAGTGTGCTCGGCGGCGGCGGCCCACTGGTCGCCGGGACGGCCTTCGTGGCCACCCTCCTGGGCGACCGCACCGCCGCCGCCCTGGCCCGCCGGGGCATCGCCGAGTTCTTCCAGCTGGTCGTGGCCGCCGCCATCGGGGCGACCGCCGCGGCCATCGTGGTCGCGATGGGCAACCCGGCCCACGCGTCCACCATCGTCACGGGGGCGATCCTGGCCCTCCTCCCGGGGCGCCCCCTGGTGGCGAGCATCCAGGACGGCATCACCGGCGACCTGGTCAGCGCGGGCGCCCGCATCCTTGAGGTCTTCTTCATGATCGCCGCGATCGTGGCGGGGCTCGGAGTGATCGTCTACCTCGCGGTGCGGATGAACGTCCAGATCGACGTCAAACACCTGCCGACGGCCCCGGTTTCCTTGGGGCCCGTCCCCGTCCTGGCCGCCGCCGCGGTCTCGCTCACGTTCGCGATGTCGCTGGCCGTCCCGAAGAACGTCCTCCCGGCGGCAGCCCTGGGCGGCGGGCTGATCTGGGTCCTTTACGTCCTGCTGCTGGAATTCGACACCAAGCCCGTCCTGGCCTCGGCCGTCGCCGCGGTGATCGTCGGCGTATTCGGGAGCATGCTCGCCCGGCGGCACCAGGCGCCCTCGCTGCCCTATGTCGTCCCGGCCATCGGCCCTTTGCTGCCTGGAACGCTCCTCTACCGGGGAATGGTCGAGGTCAACACCGGGTCCCCCGAGGCGGGCGTCCTCAGCCTGATCGGCGCGCTCTCGGTCGCCCTGGCCCTCGGCGCCGGCGTCAACCTCGGCGGCGAGCTCGTGCGCGCCTTCCAGCGCGTCGGCCTCAGCGCCTCCGGCCGCTGGGCCCGTCCCGCCGCCCGCCGGACCCGCGGCTACTGAAACTGTCGGTGGCCGCGTCTACCTTTCTCGGCATGTACCGACAGGGAGACATCCTCATCGTGCCGGTGCCGGACGAAGCGGTCCCGCACACCGTCCGCAACCGGAAGTCCGAACCGCGCGACGCGCGAGGACGCCTGGTGCTCGCCCTCGGCGAGGCCACCGGCCACGCCCACGCGCTCACCGCCGAGGGCACGCTGGTCCGCGACGCCCACCCCATGGCCCCCGACCACCTGCACCTGCCCAAGGGCGGGCGGCTCGTCCACGAGGAGCACGCCGCGATCTCCCTCCCCAAGGGCTGGTACCGCGTGGTCAGGCAGCGCGAGTACGTCCCGGGCAGCGTCCGAGTCGTGGCCGACTGACCGATGAACATCGACCACGCGAGCCTGCTCCTCAGCTGGCAGGCCACCGCCTTCGCCACCGGCCCCGCCGCCCGCGACCGCGCCGAAGCGGGCATCGCCACCGCCTACACCGCCGCAGGTCTGACGCCCCCCGAACACATCATCTGGGTCCCCTCCCCGGCCCAAGGCGCCGTGGCCGCCGCACTCCTGGCAGGCCACGCCAAGACCCTGACCAAGGACGGCCTGAAGGGCTTCAAGCACCTCTCCACAAGCGCGCCAGAGGAGAGCCCGGACCCGCCCACCGACCGTCCCGCACCCGCCAAGCGCCGCTTCCGCGACCTCCTCCGGCCCACCGCCGAGAGCCCGAACGCCAACCCCACCCACCTGGACGAGTTCGTCCGATCGGTCTCGGAACTCCCCGCCCCGGGTAAGAGCGTGCGCGACGCCGTACGGACGCGCCCCTGGGAGGCGGCACGCAAGGCGGCCCATGCCGAACTCGGGCCGCAGGAATGGTCCCGCGCCTGGTCAAAGACCGGCGCGACCTTCTGGGACCAGGTCCAAGACCTGGTGTCCCGCGTCCGCCAGGCCATCGGATCCATGGCCGAGGAAGACTCCGCCGCCGAATCCCTGCTGCGCGCCGCGACGCTCGACGCCGTCCAGGGCCAGCACGACGCCCCCTGGCTCGCCCTCTTCGACCACCTCGACCGGCTACCGCCCGGCCTCGCCGAGGCGGCGCGCGACGCGGGCTGGTGGTGGCCCTACGAGAACCTGGTCATCGTCTCCGAACGCCCCACCGAACTGCACCGCGACGAACCCGGCCGCCTGCACCGCGGCGACGGCCCCGCGATGGCCTACCCCGACGGCTTCGCCCTGCACGCCTGGCGCGGCATGCCGATCCCGTCCGACTTCGTGTCCTCGCTGGACGGCCTCGACCGCGCCCGCATCGACGCCGAGGAGAACGCCGAACTCCGCCGGGTCATGCTGGAGATCTTCGGCTACGACCGCTACCTGGCCGAGACCGGTGCCCGTCCCGTCCACAAGGACGAGACCGGCACGCTGTGGAGCATCACCGTCCCCGGCGACGAGCCCGTGGTCATGGTCGAGGTCATCAATTCGACCCCCGAACCCGACGGCACCTACCGCACCTACTACCTGCGCGTCCCACCCGGCACCCGCACCGCCCGCGAGGGCGTCGCCTGGACCTTCGGCCTGACCGAGGCCGACTACGTCCCCCAGAAAGAGACCTAACCGGACGCCGGTCCACCCCGGCACTCCCAGCGGTGTCCCTTGGGGCCTCTTCCCCCCTCCCCAAGGGACACCGCCCTGAGTGGCGTCAGAGGTGGGGGATGCGTTCCAGGATGCCGTTGGCGAAGGTGTCGTAGAGGCCCAGGGGCTCCAGGTGGACGTAGCCGATGTGGCAGTCGCAAAGGTCCAGGGGGCAGGGGCGGGGCGTCAGGGCGGAGCGGAATGAATCGTCGTACAGGTTGCCCAGGACGGTGGGGACGAAGTGGCAGCGGCGGACGGTGCCATCGCCGTCGACCGAGATGACGCTGTCGCCGGTGCGGCACGGGAGGCCGCGGCTGGGGTGGGGGTGGCGGCTTTGGGCGAAGAGGGGGTCGATGGACGTCCAGTCGGCCGCTTCGGCGTCGGTGTAGGTGCGGCCCTCGGCGGCGTTGACCCAAAGGTAGACCTCGGAGGGCAGTTCGGTGCGCAGGCGGCGGGCGGCGGAGAGGTGTTCGGGCTGGCCGACGACGCCGACGCTGTAGCGGACGCCGCGGGCGGTGAGGTCGCGGGTCTTGGTGAGGAAGCGCTCGTGGGGGACCTGGCCGGGGTGGTAGGTCGTCCAGAGCGCGAGGGTGGACAGGTCGGCGTCGGACGTCCAGGACGTGCGGTGGCTGAGGTTGGTCTGGATCGCGACGCGTTCGACGTGGGGCAGGTGGCTGAGCCGGATCAGGGCCTCGCGGTACCAGGAGCGGACGACGCCCTCACCCCAGGGCGTGAACAGCACCGAGATCGGGTGGTCCTGGGCTTGGATCCAGGACGTGAAACGGGCGAGGGCGGCGCGGTCGGCGCGGAGCTGGTCGGGGGTGTCGCGGCGCTTGGCGAAAGGGCAGTACGGGCAGTCGTAGTCGCAACTGGCGAGCGGGCCCCGGTACAGGATCGTCAGGTGCTCCATCAGCGGGCCTCGTACTCGTCCATGCGCCGCCGGACGCGGGACGAGAAGAGCGCCGGGCCGATCGCGTCGGAGTGGGCCAGGCCCTCGGGGGTCAGGACGATCCGGTCGGCGGTCTCGTCCAGCCAGCCGTGGTCGGCGAAGGGCGCGAGGTACTCGGCGGGGTCGTCGCCGAAGCGGTCCTTGTAGGCCGCGCGGTCGAGGCCGGACGCCTGGAGCAGCGACTGGAGGAGGTGGCGTCGGCGGCGGTCCTCGTCGTCCAGGCGGTAGCCGACGTGCGCGACGTCGAAGTCGCGGGCCCGGACGTAGTCGTCGATGATCGCGCGGACCCCGCTCGCCTCGACGGCGTACTCGAACGAGTAGTGCAGGTCGGTGGTGTAGGAGCGGGCGCCGCAGCCCAGGCCGACCATGCCGTCGGTCTGGCAGCAGTACTCGGTGCCGGTCGCGTCGCCGGGCAGGCGGAACATGCGCATGGAGACCTGCTCGTAGCCCTCGGCCAGCAGGTGGTCGCGTCCGAGGCGGTACAGATCGAGGCGCTGGGCGTCTCTCTCGTGGTCTCGGCCGGCGAGGCCGGTCTTGGGGCGGACGTACAGCGGATAGAGGTAGATCTCTTCGGGCCGCCAGGCCAGGGCGGCGTCAAGCGAGTACCGCCAGGTGGCGGGGGTCTGTCCCTTGATCCCGTAGATCAGGTCCAGGTTGAGGACGGGGAAGCCGGCCGAGCGAATCCGGTCGAGCGCGGCCTCCACCTGGGCGCGTTTCTGGGGGCGGATGGCCGCGCGAGTCTCCTCGTCCAGGAAGCTCTGGACGCCGATCGAGACGCGGGTGGTGCCCCGGTCGGCCAGGACGGTCAGCCGGTCGGTGGTCGCGGTCGCCGGGGACGTCTCGACGCCGAGCGGGATCGCGGACAGGTCGGCGAAGCGTCCGGCCAGGTCACACAGGCGCTCCAGCTCGGACGCGGTCAGGTAGGTGGGGGTGCCGCCCCCGAATGCGGCCGTGGCGAAGGCGGCGTCGCCGAGCGCGTCCTGGACGGCGTCGGCCTGGCGGGCGAGCGCGTCGAGGTAGCGGCTGGTCAGCTCCTCGGGGGCACCCGTTCGGGTGAACAGGTTGCAGAACCCGCAGCGCATCTCGCAGAACGGGATGTGGACGTAGAGGAAGAGCGTGCTCTTGTCCTCGTCGCGCCAGACATCGCGCAATGACGGCATCGGGTCGAGCGGGCGGTACGCGGTCTTGTGCGGGTAGGCGTACACATAGCCCTCGTAGGGGCTGGTCATGACAGCACGAACTCTCCGTAGGGAACGGTCCAGACGACCTCGTGGCCGATGCGGTGCCCGGTGTGGCCGTCCTCGCCGTAGGCCGTGCCGTGGTCGGAGCAGACGATCACGAAGCACGGACGGCGCATGAGCGCGAACAGCGAGGCGAGCTGGGTGTCGACGTGGCGCAGGGCGGCGGCGTGGGACTCGCGGGAGTCGTCCCGGGACGAGCCGTCGCCGTAGAACCAGTTGGGCTGGTGCAGCGCGGCGACGTTGAGCAGGAGGAACAGCCGCCGGTCCGGGGGCTCGCGCCCGATGACCTCGGCGATCCGCGCGATCTGGTGCTCCAGCGACGCCGGTTCGGTGACGCCGAACTCGGGCTCCCAGTGGCTCTCGGCGAACAGCGAGGGCAGCGCCGACCCCAGCGGGGTGCGCTTGTTGAAGAACCCGACGCCGCCCACGCACACGGTGTGGTACCCGATCCGGGCGAGGCCCGCGGGGAGATCGGCGGCGTCGAACGTCCAGGTGCCGTCGGCCGTCGTCTCGCTGCCGGGAAACGCCGCCGCGAAGAGCCGCTGATGGGGCCCCGGCGCGGCGGGCGTCGGAAGGAAGCCGGCCAGCATGGCGGCATGCGCGGCATAGGTGAAGCTCCCGGGTGTATGCCTGCGTTCCCAGCGTCCGCCGGTCAGCAATCCGGCCAGCGTCGGCGTCTCGCCCGCCGCCATGAGCTCGGCGGCCACGTCGTACCGCAACGTGTCGAGCGTGACGAGGAGCAGGTCGTGCGTACCGACCACGGCGTTCATATCCCGCATGAACCGAACCCCCGGGAAAGGTCGCCGCAGCGCGGCGAAAGCCAACGAACGCGGCCACGATCCGTCCCTGCGCGTGGGTGAGATCGGTGGCAGGCGACAGCCGTCATAGCGAGCACCCCCAGAGACCATGGCGGCGCAGAGCAGCCAGACAAACTGGGTCGCGCTCGCCACGCACGCAACGCGCGTCTGCGAGATCGGTGGAGGGCGACAGCCGTCATGGCGTGCATGGGCCGTAGCCCGCGACAGCGGGCGAGCGCGGTTCGGGCAGGCGGGCGCGGTCTCTTGGGGCTCAGAGGGGGCATGGGGCGCGGTCTCGGGTGAAGGCGGCTCGGATCTGGGCGGTGTAGGTGTCGATGCCGGGGGCGGGGCCGTCGGGGAGGCCGCGGAGGCCGGGGAGGAGGTCGCCGAAGGCGTTGACCTCGGCTACGGCGAAGCGGCGCAGGCCCACGCCGACCAGGAGGTCGACGGCGGCCATGAGGCTTCGGGGGAAGCAGGCCGCGGCGCGGGCGCAGGTGTCGAGGGCGCGGCGCCAGCCGTCCTCGCCCAGGGCGCGGCGGACGGCGTCGAGGTCGCCCCGGCGGCCCCCGAGGTGCAGGTTGGTCATGGGGGCCCGGCTCGTGCGCACGACCGCGTGGGTGGGCTCGCCCGCCACGACGACGACGCGCAGGTCGAAGGGGAGGCCGTGCATGGACGCCTTGGGCAGCCAGCGTTCGACGTGCAGGCCGTCGGGGCCGAGCGCGTCGATCAGGGCGGCGACCTCGGCCTCGGTCTCGTAGGTGCGCACGCGCAGCGAGTTGTGGAAGCCCTCGCCGTCGCGGGCGGCGGAGGTGACGGCCTTGATCCGGTCGCCGGACACCTGGAGCGCCACGACGCCGGACGCCGAGGAGCCGTGGGCCGGTTTGACGAAGACGCGCCGCTCCCCCGTCGCGGCCATCCGGGCGCGGAGCCCGGCGTAGTCGCGGACGCCGGGCAGCGCGGGCGGCACCGGGACGCCGGCGTCGCGGAGCAGCGCGTGGGTGCGCCGCTTGTCGAACATCACGGCGATCTCGTACGGGTCGTTCAGCAGGTGGGGCCCCGGCCGCACCCGGCGAAGGGCCCGGACGAGGTTCTCGTGCCAGCGCGCTCCCCCGGCGACCCGGGACGGTTCGCCCGGGCCGCGCAGCAGCGCGTCGGTCTCGGGGTCCTTGCCGGGCGAGTCGATGCGCAGCAGCGTGCCGGGGTCGGGCTCGGGGTCGGCGCCGCGCAGGACGTCCGCCCAGGGGATCACGCGGGGGACGCGCAGGCCCTCGGCCCGGCAGGCGGCGGCGAACAGCCCGGCCCGCCGGCCGCCGGGCACCCCGATGACGGTGAAGGTCATTCGGCGACCGCGGTGAAGCGCCAGTCGTCGTCGCGGTCCTGCAGGTCGTCGAGGTCGACCTCGACGCCGGGCAGGGCGGCGCGGAGGCGTTCCATCATCGTGTCGGACAGGAAATGGTGGTGCAGGTCGAGCCGGGTCAGATGGGTGAGCGGCTGGCCGGACAGCAGTGCCTCGGCGCCGCGGTCGGTGAGGACGCCCATGGCGAGGCTCAGGGTTTCGAGCCGTGCCACGATCGGGGCGCCGGCGACGGCCGCGACGACGTCGTCCTGGATCTCGGAGTTCTCCAGGCCGAGGCGGCGCAGGGCGGGGAGCCGCTCGCCGCCGAGGATCGGCGCGAGGTCGGCCACGGTCGAGTCGCCCCCGTATTCGCTGGTGCCGAGCCACAGGTCGAGCTGTTCGAGGTTCGGCAGGTCGCAGGCGGCCACCGACCGGACGACCCGGCTGGGCAGCCCGCCGGACTCGAACCGCAGCACCTTCAGGGCGGTGCTGCGGAACGGGTCGAAGCTCAGGCCCTGGGCGCCGCGCACCTCGAGCCGTTCGAGGTCGGGGAACGCGGAGATCAACGGGGTGATGTCGGAGTGCTCGATCCAGGAGATCTCCGACTCCTCGGCGGTGATGTCGCCGAAGAACAGCGAGCGCAGCCGGGGGAACCGGTCGGCCGCCGCGGCGAGCAGGGCGACCGGGTCGGCGCACTTCTCGTCATAGGACGCGCCCCAGTACCCGATGAGCAGCGCCGTGACCTGGCTCGTGTCGACGGTGTCGAGGAAGCTCGCGAAGACGTCGTCGAACGGCTTCTCGTCGAACATCGTGCGGACGGCCCAGGCCACCGAGCCCGCCGCCGAGCGCCCGTCACCCTCCTCGTAGAAGGCGGCCACCGGCAGCCCGGCGTACTCGGTGAAGTTCTCGTACACGCCCATGAGGTCCCCTTCGGATCAAATGTCGGGACCTGTCCTATCAGGCGTGGCGGACATCACGGGCGCGATTTCAGCCCTCGTTCCCGGCGGCGCCCAGAAGCCCTCGGGTCAGGGACTGGGCCGGGTCGAACATCTCACCCAGCGCGGTGTCGAAGTGATCGTCGGTGAGCACCTCCACGGACGCCGCGTCGCGCAGCGCCACCAGGACGGCCCGGCGGACCAGTTCCTTGACGAACGAGGCGGTCACGCCCTCGGTCCGGTCGGCGATCTTGGTCAGGTCGGCGTCCAGCCGCAGCTCGCGCCCGTAGAGCCGGAGCAGGCGCAGCCGTCCCTCGGCGTCCGGGCGCGGGATCTCGACGGCGAGGTCGACCCGGCCGGGACGTTCGGCGAGCGCGCGTTCGAGCGTGTCCACGCGGTTGGTGGTGAGCATGAAGACCACGTCGGCGTCGCCCGCGGTGCCGTCCATGGCGTCCAGCAGGGCGAACAGCAGCGGCTGGCTGCCCTCGTACAGGTCGCGGTCCTCGGCGACCAGGTCGACGTCCTCGACGATGACCACGGCGGGCTGGAGGCGCCGGGCCAGCGCGACCGCCGGGTCGAGGTACTGCATGGCGGGGCCGGTGAGCTGGACGACCGTGCAGCCGGTGAGGCGGCTGGTCAGGTAGCGGACGGTGTGCGTCTTGCCGGTGCCGGGAGGTCCGTGCAGGAGCAGGCCCCGTTTGAGGTGCTGGCCCGCCTTCAGCAGCTGCTCGCTGTGCTCGGCGATGCCGACGACGTGCGCCTCGACGGCTTCGAGCCGGCCGTCGGGCAGGATGACGTCGGCGGCGGCCAGGTCTGGTCTGGGCAGGAACGACACCAGCGCGTTGCCGTGGTGCTCGCTGGATCCGAAACTGAGGAACTGGCCGCGCATCACGTCGTGCTCGGCGCACAGCCGGCCGATCTCGTCGCGGACGGCCGCCGCGGTCGCGCGGTCGCGGGCGAAGACGCTCGCCACGACCGTGCGGTGGAAGTCGTCGGCGGGCCGGACGCCGATCACGACGGGGGCGCCGTCGGGTGCGGCGGCGGCCACGAGCCCGAGTGTGACGATCTCCATCGAGGTGTCGGGGCCGGTCGCGGCCGTCCCGTAGTCGGGACGTCCGAGCCCGTAGGCGCCGTTCTGGAGGGCGCCGCTGAGCATGTCGCTGATGTTCTCGTGACCGCGGTGGCGGCCCGAGATGCCGAACCATTCGGCTCCCGGGGAGCGCGCGGCCAGGTAGGCGTCGATGCCGCGCTGGAGGCTGGCGTGTTCCCACGGCCGGTACTCGTGGTCGACCTGGACGAGTTCGTGCAGCGGCGCCCCGATGTGGTCGGTGAGCCGGGCCACGAGGGGTGATTCGGCGTTGTGGTCGGCGATGCGGTTTCCCGCGAGGCGGAGCATGCGCTCCATGGCGACGGCCAGGCCGCGCGCGTCGGAGAGGGCGGGCTCTTCGTGGGATTGGGTCACGAACGTCCTCGTTTCGTCGGTGCGGTTCGTGGGCCAACCTAGGCATCGCGGTCCGCGTCCCGCGACCGAATAAACCAAAGGCCCCTCGGGGGTACCGAGGGGCCTTTGGGTCGGGCGGGTCAGGCGGAGATGACCGAGCCCTTGTACTTGTCCTGGATGAACTTCTTGACCTCGGGGCCGCGCAGCAGGTCGGCCAGCTTCTTGACGCGCGGGTCGTCCTTGTCTCCGGGGAGGGTGACCAGGCCGTTGGCGTACGGGTTGCCGTCGGGCTTCTCGGCGGCCAGGGCGTCCTTGTTGGGCGCCAGGTCGGCCTCCAGGGCGTAGTTGCCGTTGATCACCGCGAGGTCGACCTCGTCGAGCGAGCGGGGCAGCTGCGCGGGCTTGAGCGGCTTGAACTTCAGGTTCTTGGGGTTGGTGGCGATGTCCTTCTCGGTGGCCGAGGTGGACGCGCCCGGCTTGAGCGTGATCACGCCGTTGTCGGCCAGCAGCTTCAGCCCGCGGCCCTGGTTGGCCGGGTCGTTGGACAGCGCGACGGTGGCGCCGTTCGCGACCGACTTGAGGTCCTTGACCTTGCGGGAGTAGACGCCCAGGGGCTCCAGGTGGACCGGCGCGACGAAGGTCAGCTTGGTCTTCTGGGCGCTCTCGAACTCGCGCATGAACGGCACGTGCTGGAAGTAGTTGGCGGTGACCTGGTGCTCCTTGAGCGCCCTGTTGGGCTGGACGTAGTCGTCGAAGGTGACGATCTCCAGCTTGAGCCCGGCCTTGCCCGCGAGCTCGTCCTTGACGTACTTGAGGATGTCGCCGTGCGGGACGGGGTTGACCGCGACCTTGAGCGGGCCGTCCTTGTCGCTGGAGGCGTCGGAGGAGCCGCAGGCGGTCAGCCCGGCCAGCAGGCCGATCGAGGCGAGTGCGACGGTGAACTTTCGACGGAGCACGAGTCGTGCCTTTCTCTACTGGGTGGGGTGGGGGTCAGCGGTGGCCGAGCCGCCGGGCGGCGACGTCTCCGGCCATCTGGACGAGCTGGACGAGGGCGATCAGCACGACGACGGTGGCGATCATGACCTTGGTCTCGAAGCGCTCGTAGCCGTAGCTGATGGCGAGGTAGCCCAGGCCGCCGGCGCCGACCGTCCCCGCCATGGCGGTGTAGCCGACCAGGGCGATCACGGTGACCGTCAGGCCCGACACCAGGCCGGGACGGGCCTCGCGCAGCAGCACCTTGACCACGATCTCCCGCAGCGAGGCGCCCATCGCGCGGGCGGCGGCGATCACGCCGGGGTCCACCTCGCGCAGCGCGGCCTCGACCAGCCGGGCGTAGAAGGGGATGGCGCCGACGGTCAGCGGGACGATCGCCGCCGAGTTGCCGTAGGACGTCCCGGCCACCAGCTTGGTGAACGGGATGATCGCGACCATCAGGATCAGGAAGGGCAGCGAGCGGCCGACGTTGACGACCGCGCCGAGCACCTTGTTGACCGGCCGCGCGGGACGCAGCCCGCCCGCGTCGGTCAGGATCAGCAGCACGCCGATCGCCAGGCCGAACACGACGGTGAACAGGGCCGCGACACCGGTCATGTAGACCGTCTCGCCGGTGGCCTTCCACAGCAGCGGCCAGATCTCGTCCCAGGTCATGGCGTGATCTCCTCATGGTCGGCGGCCCCGCCGTGGACCTCGACGGTCAGCCCGGCGTCGCGCAGGTGGGCCAGCTGGGCGGCGTTGGCGTCCGGGACGCCCGGCAGCGCGACGCGCAGCCGTCCGATCCGGACGTCGCCGACGCGCTCGACGGCGCCGCCGAGGATGTTGACGTCGATGGCGTAGGTGCGGGCCAGCTCGGAGACGAACGGCCGGTCGGCGCTGTCGCCCTCGAAGGTGACGTCCACGACGGTCGTGCCGGGGAGCGGGTCGGGCGCGGGCAGCGGGAACAGCCCGCGCGCCAGCTCCGAGCCTGGACGCAGCAGCAGCTCGCGCACCGGGCCCGCCTCGGTGATCCGGCCGTCGCGCATGATCGCGGCCGAGTCGCAGATGCGCTTGACCACGTCCATCTCGTGGGTGATCAGCAGGACGGTCAGGCCGAGCCTGCGGTTGAGGTCGCGCAGCAGTTCCAGGATGGAGGCGGTCGTCTCGGGGTCGAGCGCCGAGGTCGCCTCGTCCGAGAGCAGCACCTTGGGCCGTCCGGCCAGCGCGCGGGCGATGCCGACGCGCTGCTTCTGGCCGCCGGAGATCTGCGCCGGGTAGGCACGGGCGTGCTCGGTGAGGCCGACCAGCTCGAGCAGTTCGGCGACCCGGGAGGCGCGCTCGGCACGCGGGACGCCCATCACCTCCAGCGGGAACGCCACGTTGCCCGCGACGGTCCGGCTGGAGAGCAGCCCGAAGTGCTGGTGGATCATGCCGATGCCCTGGCGCGCCTCGCGCAGCCGCCCGGCGGGCAGCGTGAGCAGATCGCGCCCGTCGACGACCACGCGGCCCTCGTCGGGACGCTCCAGCAGGTTCACGCAGCGCAGCAGCGTGCTCTTGCCCGCGCCGCTGCGTCCCAGGACGCCGAAGATCTCGCCCTCGCGCACGGAGAGATCGACGCCGTCGACGGCGGCCACCTCGCGCCCGCGGGTGCGATAGACCTTTCTGAGTTTTTCTATCTGAATCACAGGAAATCATCCGTGAGGGTGTCCGGGCCCGGGGTGGGGCCATGGCTCTAAGCGGTCAGGGCAGAGCGGTGTGCGTGAGCGCGGTGGCGGGCGCCGGGTCTCAGGAGAGGCCGGGCGGGTACGGCGCGTGGCTCAGCAGGTGGAGCTCGAAGCTCTGGAGGTTCATGTGCGGCTCGGGTCGGAGAGGTCGCTCGCTTCGGGGCGCGAGATTCGGTCGGGGGCCCTCAGCGCTCACACATTCGGCACGCGCACCCCATCGCCCGCATGGTCAGCGGACGGCACGGAAGGCAGGGGCGCACGGCGGTCATGTCATCAGTTAACCGGGCAGACGCAGATGACGCAAATCTGCGGGGCCGATCGTGACGCAGGTCATCCGGGACTCCGGGGCCGATCGTGACGCGCGTCATTCACCAGGTCAGCCGAGGTCGCCGCGCAGCACCCTGACCGGACCGGATCCGCTGGTCGCGCGGATGTACCGCTCCGAGGACGGGTCGTGCAGGGCGGTGTCGACCCGAGTGTCGGACGACTCCGACCGCGCGTCCACCCGATAGTAGGAGCCCGGCGGCACGGTGACGCGGATCGGGCCGCTGCCGGACTTGGCCTCCACGCGGCGGGGCGGACGGGTGAAGGCGAGCCGGAGCGCGCCGGAGTCGACCCGGGCCGTCAGCTCCGGCGAGGCCAGCCCCGTCCCCTTGATCATCCCGGAGTCGGCCTCGGCCCAGACGTCGCCGCGCACCTCGGCCATCTCCAGCAGCCCCGACGCGGCCTGGAGCCGCAGGGGGCCGTGCAGGTCGCGCACGGCGATCCGCCCGCTGGACACGGCGGCACGCACTCCGACCCCCGGAGGAACCCGCAGGTCGATCTGTCCCTCGCACTCGTCGTTGAGGTCGAGCGCCGAATCGTCGCACTCGAACTTCACGATGAGGACGTCCCCCGCGACGCTCTGCCGGACGCGGGGATCGCTCAGCACGTAACCGAGCGTCTGGTGCACACGCACCCGATCGGCCGGACCTGGCCCGATCGTGACCTCGGCCTCCCCCGCGTCCACCTGGACCTCGCGGATGGGGCGGTGGTGCTCCTGGACGCTCGTCCGCGTCCGGTGCAGCGTCCGGCCCCACGCCTGAAGGCCGATCGGCAGCAGCGTGACCAGGGCCGTGACGGCCGCCAGGAAGACCCAGACCCCGCGCCTCCCGGGTGGGCGGGGCGGCTCGGGGGTCACGTGTCCCCGTCCAGGAAGCGCAGGACCGCCAGGACGCGGCGGTGGTCGGCCCCCGCGTGAGGGAGGTCGAGCTTGGCGAAGATGCTGTTGATGTGCTTGGCGACGGCGCTCTCGCTGACCACCAGGGCGGCGGCGATCCCGGCGTTGGAGCGTCCCTCGGCCATCAGCCCGAGCACCTCGCGCTCGCGCGGCGTGAGCCGTTCCAGCGGGTCGCTGTGGCGGCGCAGCAGCAGCTGCGAGACCACCTCGGGGTCGAGGGCCGTGCCGCCGGACGCGACGCGGCGCAGGGCGTCCAGGAACGCCGAGACGTCGGCGACCCGGTCCTTGAGCAGGTAGCCGATCCCGCTGGTGTGGGCCGAGAGCAGCTCGGCGGCGTAGCGCTCCTCGACGTACTGCGACAGCAGCAGCACCGCGACGCCGGGACGCTCGCGCCGGATCATCAGCGCCGCCTTGACGCCCTCGTCGGAGAACCCTGGCGGCATCCGGACGTCCACGATCGCTGCGTCGGGCCGGTGCTCCTCGACGGCGGCCAGCAGGGCGTCCGCGTCGCCGACCGCCGCCGGAACCTCGAACCCCGAGGTCTCCAGCAGCTTGATCAGCCCGGCCCGGAGCAGGACCGAGTCCTCGGCGATCACAACGCGCACGGCAACTCCACGGTGACGGTGGTGGGACCCCCGGCGGGGCTGGTGATCCGGAACGTACCGTCCACCGAGCCGACCCGCCGCGCCAGCCCCGTAAGGCCGGTGCCCCGGGACGGGTCGGCCCCGCCCACGCCGTCGTCGCGGACGGCCACGCGCAGCACGTCGCCGTCCCGCGCGACCGTGACGTCCACCGACGAGGCGCGGGCGTGCTTGACGACGTTGGCCAGCGACTCGGAGACGACGAAATAGGCCACCGCCTCGACGGTCGAGGAGGCGCGCGGCTCGACGTCCACCCGCAGCCGCACCGCCAGCGGCACCCGGGCGGCCAGGCCCGACAGCGCGGCGTCCAGGCCCCGGTCCTCCAGCACCGCCGGATGCAGGCCGCGGATCAGGTCGCGCAGCTCGGTGAGGGCCTCCTTGGCCTCCTCGTGCGCCTCGACGATCACCTTCATGGCCGGTTCGGGGACGCCGGTGAGCGTCTCGCGGGCCAGCCCGAGGTTCATGGCCAGCGAGACCAGGCGCTGCTGGGCGCCGTCGTGCAGGTCGCGCTCGATGCGGCGGCGTTCGAGGTCGGCGGCGTCCACCACGTGGGCGCGCTTCTCGGCCAGGTCCTCCACACGACGTTCGAGCTCGGCGGCCCGGCTCGGCCCGAGCAGGACGGCGGCGCGCACGTCCAGCCTGCGCACCGCCCGCGCGATCCAGGGCACGACGGCGACCATCAGCAACCCGAGCGCCGTCAGGAAACCCACGCGGACGGGGTGGTCGACCAGGTAGAGAGAGCTGTCCGAGGGCAGCGCCCACGCGAACGCGCAGAGGCTCGCCAACGCGACGCCCGCGCCCCCGAGGAGGACGACGGCAACCCCGCCGCAGGCGACGGCCGGGCCCACGACCATGTGATACGCCAGCGCCCGCCACAGATCCTCCGAGCGCAGCTCTGACAGCAGGTCCCAGCGGCGCCCGTGCCGGGCGGGCAGCGGCGGGACGTCGACGTCCAGCATCGCCCAGAAGCGCTGCCGCTGCGCCGAGGTCAGCGGGCGCGCCACCAGCAGGACCAGCAGGCTCGACACCACCGTCAGGACGTAGGCGACCACGTCGGTGATCGGGAGCATGCCCCACAGCGCCCCGAACACCGCCCACCCGCCGAGTTGCAGCGGGACGCCGGAGGCGACGAAGACGCTGTCGCGCCGGGCCTGCGGCGACCACGGAGCGTGCGCCGTCGCCAGCCGCCATCGCGGGGTCGGGGTCGCCATGCGGCAACCGTATTGCCCCAGTTGGGCGTCCGCCATGCGGCCTGGTGCAGGTCCGGGGGTGAAGCCAGTGCCACCCCGATTCGGATAGCGGCGTTACTGAAGGTGACGCGCCGCTCGACCACGCTTGGCGGAGTGCCTAATCGAAGGAGCCCCAATGGTCGCCGTCGTGACCCGCAACACCTCCCCCGCACGCTCTATGGGATGGGGATTCATGGCCGGTGGAGCGGCCCTCGTCCCGTGGATGTGCGTGCTGGCGGCGCGCCTTCCGGCCACCACCCAGGTCGCGAATTGGTCGACCGCCTGGATCGGCCTGGACGTCATGCTCGCCACCGGACTGCTCAGTACCGGCTATTTCCTCACCCGGGGAGACCAACGTTACGGATTGACAGCCGCCGCTACCGGAGCGTTGCTGCTGATGGACGCCTGGTTCGATGTGACGACCGCGACATCGGACACCGACCGGACGTTCGCCCTGGCCCTGGCCATCGGCCTGGAACTACCGCTGGCGGGGGTTTGCGCGACACTGGCGGCACGGGCACTCGGCCGTGACGGAAAGGCGCGCAAACAAGACCCGCGCAACCAGGTGAAACCAGGAGCCGCCGACCTTTAGAGTGATGCCCACATAAAGGGCCCTCCCGCAGGGCCCTTTCCCCTGTAGGCATTTATCACGAGGTCCGGAACATGAGCGACGACGAGGTACACGCGGAGGCACGGAGACTGCTGCGGGAGGGCATGCCCAGCCCCGCCCCGAGCGGCTTCGAGGACGGCCGCGACTACCTGCCGCTCTCCCTCGACGTCGATGGCGACATTGCCGTTGTCACGTTCCTACGGCGGGGCGGGGGCGCCGAGCACGCCGTCCCCGCCTTCATCGAGGGCTGGACGTTCCACCAGCGCGACGGCGAGTGGCTGGAACTCGGCGGCGGAGGCGGCTCGGCCCCCTCCGAACCGCTGACCCGGCGCACGGCCGCCGAGCTCGGCGGCCATCTCCAGCGCTACGGCACGGGCCGCACCGTCCGCAACGCCAACCGCCTGCTCCCCTGGGGCGCCAAGTGGGTCTCCCAGGCCCGCCTCCGCGTCGCCGCTGGCGTCACCCAGGTCCGCTTGGGCGCGCGCACCCTCGACGTCCCCGGCCACGGCCACGTGGTGGTCGTCTGGGCGGCCCGCCGCGCCCCCGTGGCCCAAGCCCTCGGGGAGGACGGCTCCATCCTGTCCACCCTCGACCTCGAACGCCCCATGACCTACGCCGAGGCCTAACCGGAAGTCGCGGGGTAATGGCTTAGAGCCAGCCCTGGGTTCGGGCGGTCTGGACGGCGGCGTGGCGGTTGTCGGCGCCGAGCTTGGTGACGGCGGCCGACAGGTAGTTGCGGACCGTGCCCTCGGACAGGCCCAGGGAACGGGCGATGCGGACGATCGGGGCGCCGTCAGCGGCGGCGCGCAGGGCCTCCAGCTCGCGCGGCGTCAGCGGGCATTCCTCGGCGGCCAGGGCGTCGGCCGCCAGCTGCGGGTCGATGTAGCGGGCGCCGCCGGCCACCTGCCGGATGACCTGGGCCAGGCGGGAGCCAGGCGCGTCCTTGCCGAGGAAGCCGCGGACCCCGGCGGCCATCGCGCGGCGCAGGTTGCCGGGACGGCCGTGCGCGGTCACGATCACCAGCCGGCAGCCGGGCAGGTCGCGGGAGAGGCGCTCGGCGGCGGCCAGACCGTCCAGGCCGGGCATGTCGATGTCGAGGACGGCGACGTCCGGGCGGAGCCTGAGCGCGTGCTCCACCGCCTCGTCGCCGCGTCCGACGTCGGCGATGACCTCCAGGCCGTCCTCGGTCTCCAGCAGCAGGACCAGGGCCTCGCGGATCAGCAGGTGGTCGTCGGCCAGCAGGACGCGGATCATGCGCCTTCCCCCTCCCCGGGGACGGCGGCCGCCACCCGGAACGTGCCGTCGCCCACCGGTCCGGCGCTGAACTCCCCGCCCGAGGCGGCGATCCGCTCGGCCAGCCCGGCCAGGCCAGTGCCGCCGTCCGTGTGGGCCCTGCGCCCGGCGCCGTCGTTGGCGATCTCCAGCCAGTACCGGCCCCCGTCCGCCCAGACCGTGATCATGCACCAGGTCGCCGCGCTGTGCCGCAGGACGTTGGTCGTGGCCTCCCGGGCGACCCAACCGAGCGGCTCGTGGACGTGGGCGGGCAGCTCCGGGGAGATCTCGGGCCGCTCGCACCGGATGCCCGCCGCGCGCAGCACCGCAGAGATGCCGTCCAGCTCGGTGCGCAGCGAGGTCGCCCGGTAGCCGCGGACGATCTCGCGGACGTCGCGCACCGAGTCGCGCGCCATCGACTGGATCTCGGTGAGCTCCTTGCGGACCCGGCCCTGGTCGCGCTCCAGGAACCGCTCGGCGACCTCGGCCCGCAACGCGACCGCCTGGAGGCTGTGGCCCAGGACGTCGTGCAGGTCGCGGGCAAAGCGCAGCCGCTCCTCCCCCACGGCCGAGCGGGCCAGCTCCGCGCGGGCTTCTCGAAGTTCCTGGACGACATGGAAAAGCCACACCTGCACGTATCCCGAGAAGGCCGCCGCGGGGACGCCCACCACCTCGTACAGGACGTTCAGCGCCGGAAGCCCCAGCACAAGCCCGTATACGGGGGTCAGCACGGTCGCCAGGCCCGTGACCACGGCGGCCTCACGCAGGGGCAGCACGACCGCGATCAGCCCAGCGGGGACGAGCAGCGCGTTTCCCCAGCCCGGCTCCACCCCCAGCATCAGCGGGAGCGCCCAGCAGACCGCCGCGATGGCGGCCAGCCCGAACCGGTGGACGGGTGTGGTGCGGCGCATCAGGTTGAGCCACAGCAGCCGCGCGTAGAGGCCCAGGACGAGGGCGACGCTCACCACCGCCGCGAGGGCGCGTCCCGCCTCGCCCCGCTCGAACGTCTCGTGCGCGAGGGCGGGCGCGAGCAGGCCGAGCAGCGTCACCATGGTCATCGCGACCACGGCCACGGCGATCACCGCCGGACGCGGAATCCTGGGCTGCACCTCCGTCAGGGTACGCGCGCTCAGGCGGCCCGGAGGAAGCCGGACGCGCAGGCCGTGACCAGGGCGCCCTTCTCCAGGATCCCGATGCGATCGGCCCGGCACGCCTCGTCCAGCTCCCGGGTGGCGACGACGGTCGTCACCCCGGCCTTTCTCAGCATCGCCCACACCAGGTCGGACGACGCCGCGTCGAGGCCGCTGGTCGGCTCGTCCAGGAACAGCACGTCGGAGCGTCCGATCAGGGCCAGCGTGAGGTCGAGCAGTCGGCGCTCCCCGGGGGAGAGTGCTTCGAACCTGGCTTCGGGCTGGAGTCCCGCAAGCGCGAGGGCCTCGTCCCGGGTGAGGGGGTCGAGCGTCCATCGCCGCCAGGTGTCGACGACCTCCGCGACGGTCAGGCCGGGGAACAGGCCCCCGTCACGCCAGCCCACGGAAACGGGCGCGTCGCAGGGGTCGGCGCCCCGTACCTTCACGACCCCGGCCTCGGGACGCCGCAGGCCGGACGCCACCTCCAGCACGGTGGTCTTGCCCGCCCCGACCCCGCCGAGCAGCGCGTAGACCTCGCCCCCGGCCACCTCGAACGAGACGTCCCGCACGGCCACCCGCTCGCCGAAGCGGACCCGCACCCCGCGTACTTCGACCACGTTCATACCGCCCATGGTCGCCGCGCGGCGGCGCCGTGGGCAGTCACGCCCGTCAGGAACCCCCGGTGAGGTTCACCCGGACGACCCATGACGGATGTCACCGGTCGCGAGGATCTCCCGGGTGAGCCCGTCCAGGCCCGCATGACCGGAAAGGGTCACGGTCAGTTCCAACTCGGCCAGCAGGCAGCGCACGACATGCCGTACGCCCGCCTCGCCCCCGAGTGCCAGCCCGTAGATGTAGGGGCGGCCGACCAGGACCGCCTTGGCGCCGATCGCCAGGGCCTTGGCGATGTCGGCGCCGGTGCGGACACCACTGTCGAACAGCACCGTCGCCTGGTCGCCGACGGCGTCCACCACACCCGGGAGCGCGTCCAGGGACGCGATGGCCCCGTCGAGCTGGCGTCCGCCGTGATTGGAGACGATCACACCGTCCATGCCCGCGTCGACCGCGCGCCGCGCGTCGTCGGGATGCTGGATGCCCTTGAGGGCGATCGGACCGTCCCAGTGCTCGCGCAGGAAGCCCAGGTCGTCCCAGGTCAGCGTCGGGTCGCCGAAGTTGGCCACCCAGTGCATCAGGGCGGCGTCGCGGTTGGACGCGTCCACCGGGCCGCCGACCGCCTCCTGGAACACCGGGTCGGAGAAGTAGTTCGCCACGCCGATGCCCCGCAGGAACGGCAGGTACGCCTGGTCGAGGTCGCGCGGACGCCACGCCAGCGTGAAGGTGTCGAGCGTCACCACCAGCGCCGTGTAACCCGCCGCCTTGGCCCGTCCGATCAGGCTCGCGGCCAGCTCGCGGTCTTTCGGCCAGTACAGCTGGTACCACCGGGGGCCGTCGCCGTTCGCCGCCGCGACCTCCTCCATCGCGTACGACGCGGCCGTGCTCAGCACCGTCGTCAGCCCCGTCCCGGCCGCCGCCCGCGCCACCGCGAGCTCGCCGTCCGGATGGAAGATCGCCTGCACCCCGATCGGCGCCAGCAGCACCGGCGCGGGCATGTCGGTGCCGAGGACGCGGGTCGCCAGATCGCATCCGCCCACGTCACGCAGCATGCGCGGGACGATCCGCCACCGGTCGAACGCCTCCCGGTTCGCCCGCGCGGTGTGCTCGCTCCCCGCCGCCCCGGCCACGTACCCGTATGCCTTCGCCGAGAGCCGCTCCTCGGCCAGCCCCTCCAGCCGCGTCAGATCGGTGGGAAGTTCCGGGACGACGTCCCCGAGCCCCTTGAGGTAGATCTCGTTCTGGAAATCCGCCGGCGAACCCACCGGGACCTCCTCGAATCGGGCTCCGGCGCGGCGCGCCGGGGCATGCGGTGGCCAAACTGTCCCTGGGACCGGCAACAATGTTGCACATGGCACGACGCGGATCACAGGCCCCTCCCCCGCCCGACTTCGAAGAGAACATCATCGACGTCGACGTCTCCGAAGAGATGCGGGGCAGCTTCCTCGAGTACGCCTACTCGGTCATCTACCAGCGGGCGCTTCCCGACGCGCGCGACGGGCTCAAGCCCGTGCAGCGCCGCATCCTGTACTCGATGAACGAGATGGGGCTGCGCCCCGACCGGGGCCACGTCAAGTGCGCCCGCGTCGTCGGCGAGGTCATGGGCAAGCTGCACCCCCACGGCGACGGCGCCATCTACGACGCCATGGTCCGCCTCGCGCAGCCCTGGGCGATGCGGATGCCGCTGGTCGACGGCCACGGCAACTTCGGCTCCCTCGGCGGCGACGACGCCCCCGCCGCCATGCGGTACACCGAGTCGCGCCTCACCCGCGAGGCGATGCTCATGGTCGCCTCCATCGACGAGGACACCGTCGACTTCCGGCCGAACTACGACGGCCAGGAGATGGAACCCGAGGTCCTCCCGGCCGCGTTCCCCAACCTCCTGGTGAACGGCTCGTCCGGCATCGCCGTCGGCATGGCCACCAACATGGCGCCGCACAACCTCGGCGAGGTGATCGCCGCCGCCCGCCACCTGATCGACAACCCCGAGGCCACGCTCGACGACCTCATGCGCTTCGTCCCGGGCCCCGACCTCCCCACCGGCGGCATGATCGTCGGCCTGGAGGGCATCCGCGACGCCTACGAGAGCGGACGCGGCACCTTCCGCACCCGCGCGTCGGTCTCGATCGAGAACGTCACGACCCGCCGCAAGGGCATCGTGGTGTCCGAACTGCCCTACGCCGTCGGCCCCGAACGCGTCAAGGCCAAGATCAAAGAACTGGTCAACGCCAAGAAGCTGAACGGCATCGCCGACCTGAAAGACCTCACCGACCGCAACGTCGGCCTCCGGCTGGTCATCGAGATCAAGAACGGCTTCAACCCCGAGGCCGTGCTGGCCGAGCTCTACCGGCTCACCCCGATGGAAGAGACGTTCGGCATCAACAACGTGGCGCTGGTCGACGGCCAGCCCCGCACCCTCGGCCTGCGCGACCTCCTCCAGGTCTACGTCGACCACCGCATCGAGGTCGTCCGCCGCCGCTCCGCCTTCCGCCGCCGCAAGCGCGAAGACCGCCTGCACCTGGTCGACGGCCTCCTGGTCGCCCTGCTCAACATCGACGAGGTCATCCAGGTCATCCGGCAGAGCGACGACGCCGGGCAGGCCAAGCAGCGCCTGATGCGGATCTTCGAGCTCTCGGAGATCCAGGCCCAGTACATCCTCGACACCCCCCTGCGCCGCCTCACCCGCTACGACCGGCTCGAACTGGAGAAGGAGAAGGAGCAGCTCCGCCGCGAGATCGCCGAGCTGACCGCGATCCTGGAGTCCGAGACCAAGCTCCGCAAGGTCGTCTCGTCCGAGCTGTCCGACGTGG
The DNA here is from genome assembly GCF_050946795.1 of Spirillospora sp. CA-294931. Lineage (GTDB taxonomy): Bacteria > Actinomycetota > Actinomycetes > Streptosporangiales > Streptosporangiaceae > Spirillospora. The sequence continues at coordinate 2,825,870 of NZ_CP192006.1, read as the reverse complement.
CCGCCGAGTTCGCCACGCCCCGCCGCACCGTCCTGCTGGAGTCCTCGGGCCAGACCCGCTCGGCCGTCGTCCCGCTGGAGATGGCCGACGACCCCTGCCTGGTGCTGCTGTCGTCCACCGGCCTGCTGGCCCGCACCAACTCCGCCGACCCGCTGCCCGCCGAGGGCTCCCGCGGCCCGCACGACGTGCTGGTCTCGGTGGTGCGCACCACCGTCCGCGCCCAGGTCGGCGCCGTCACCTCGGCCGGACGCATGATCCGCGTGGACGTCCTCGACCTGCCCACCCTCCCGCCCTCGGCGACACCACCGTCCCTGGCGGGCGGCGCCCCGATCACCGAGTACGTCGACCTCGACCCCGGCGAGACCATCGTCGGCCTGGGCACCACCGACGACTCCGGCGCCGGGCTCGCCCTCGGCACCGAACAGGGCGTCGTCAAGCGCGTCGTCCCCGACTACCCCGCCAACCGCGACGAGTTCGAGGTGATCGGCCTCAAGGACGGCGACCGCGTCGTCGGCGCCGTCCAGCTCGACACCGAAGAGCAGAACCTGGTCTTCATGACCACCGACGCCCAGCTCCTGCACTTCAAGGCCGCCCTCGTCCGTCCCCAGGGCCGCCCAGCCGGCGGCATGGCCGGAGTGAAGCTCACCCCCGACGCCCGCGTCCTGTGGTTCGGCGCCGTCGACACCACCCGCGAGAACCACGTCGTCACCGTCTCGGGCAGCTCCACCGCCCTCCCCGGCACCCAGACCGGCGCCATCAAGATCGCCGACTTCGCCGACTTCCCCGCCAAGGGCCGAGCCACCGGCGGCGTCCGCTCCCACCGCTTCCTCAAGGGCGAAGACACCCTCCTGCTCGCCTACACGGGCCCCACACCCCTGCGAGCCTCGGCCCAGAACGGCAAACCGCTCGACCTCCCCGCCGTCCTCGGCCGCCGAGACGGCTCCGGCGATCCCCTCCAAACCCCCCTGGCCAAGGTGGGCGGCCCCATAAGCCCACCCGCGCCAGAAACCCCACCGTCCCAACAAACCGACTAGCCGGAGGGGCCGGAGCACCCCTCCGGCCCCACGCCCCGACGCGCACGCCCGCCCTACCATGACGCCTGGAGAGCGCGAAGCGTCTCGCGAGTACCCACACCCGCATGGACAGGCCGATGGACACAGTCGTTCCAACGCCCGAGCCTGGCGTCGTCGTCATGATGTGCGGTCTCGCCGGATCAGGGAAGACCACCTATGCGCGCCGCTTGGAAGCTCACGGCTACACGCGCTTGTCGATCGATGAGATCATCTGGCGGCGTCTCGGCCACGACGCGGCGCTGCTCGACCCCGCCGACCACGAACATCACCAGGCCACCGCCCAGCGAGAGATCCAAGACGAACTCATCCGGCTCATCGCCGCCGGGCACCCGGTCGTGTTGGACATGAGTTTCTGGAACCGGGCCGCACGCGACCGTTACAAGACCATGATCGAAAGCAACGGCGGCCAATGGCGACTGATCTACCTGAAGGCAGACCCCGACACGCTCTGGCGCCGTCTGGCCATCCGTAACGGCCACGACACCCCGAACAACGTCACCGTCTCCCGCGAGCTCCTGAATCGCTACCTCGCCACCTTCGAAGAACCCGAGGGCGAAGGCGAAGAAATCCTGATGCAGTCCTGAAGACAACCGGTACCCGACGACCAGGAGTCGAAATCAGGCACCAGGCTTCGAGCGGTTCAAGGGGACGGGATGGGCGGGACGGCCCATTGCTGGTTCGGGGCGGTGTGGCAGTCCCAGATCGCCAGGCGGGTGCCGTTGGCGGTGGACGAGTTCGGGACGTCCAGACAACGCCCGGACGCGGGATTGCGCAGACGGCCGCTCTCGTGACGCCATTGCTGGTTCGGGCCTGCGGTGCAGGTGTAGAGGATGACGGGGGTGCCGTTCGCGGTGGCGCCGCCCTCGACGTCCAGGCAGAGGCCGCCGCTCATGGGACGAACGGTGCCGTCACGCCCCCGGACGAACGCCTGGTTCGCACCGCCCGTGGGCGTGTAGATGATCGCGGGGTCGCCACTGGTGTTGGACGAGGCGTCCAGGGCCTTGCCGCCGATGCCCAGGACGGGGCCGCGCAGCGAGTTGCCGATGGCGTTGGACTGGACCGTCCCGCCGCTGACCCTGTCGATCCGGCTCATGTCGGAGCAACTCACGCTTGTCTTGGTACTCGACACCGCCGCGGTGACGGACCCCTTGTTGCCCTTGGGCAGACCGAAGCGCGCCTGGGAAAAGGGCTGGTCATTGCAGGACGCCTTGGGGTTGTTCCACTCGAAGTACTCGGTCCAGTCGACCATGCCGTGGGGCGAGATCTGAGTGGACCCGGCGCGGATGCTGCCGAGCTTGAACGAGGTTCCGAGCGTGTCGTTGACGACGGTGACGCCGAACCAGCGGTCGCCCTCGTGCGCCACCCGGAACCGGAAGGTGTGGCCCTCCTTCCAGTCGTGTTTGATCCGGCAGCTCTTCCCGACGCCCTCGCCGCCGAAGTCCAGGCAGTAGCTTCCGGACGTCCCGACCTTGGCCTCGGTGGCGTCCCACACCGAGAACAGGAAGGTGCGCTGCTGCCCCGGCCCGTTCGACTGGAGGCCGGTGTAGGCCCCGGACCCCTGTGTGAAGTCGAACTGGTGCGCCCAGTAGATATTGGACGCGGGCCCGGCATCCTTGGTGATGGTCGTCGGGAACTCGACATCGTCCAGCCCCGAAACCCCTGACCAGGAGTAGTTGGTGTACGAGCCCGGAGTGTCGGACGCAGCGGCACTCGACGCCGCCGCGAGGTTGATGCCGGCCGCGGCCAGCACCCCAGCACTCAGCACCCGAACTGCCACACCACACCGCGTAGAGCGACGAGCGCGCCCGACACGCTCAGACCGCCGGTCCCCTCGTCGTGTGCCCAGCCCCCGGGCAGCAGCGGTCAGCACTCGCAACGCCATGACCCTCACCTCGATATCGCGTGCAGGACGACACTCGCGCGCGGCACGTCCACCGCGCTCAGGGGGACGGGCGTCGCCTTCGCATTGGCCCACTGGCCTTGCGCCCGAAAGGCGGGCCGCCACCGCACGAGCCCGCTGATCACCCACCCGAAGGCGCCGAACGGCGACCACCAGCGCCCGAAACGCCACAGCACCACCAGGCTCAAGCGCGGCGGCATCCTCGCACCCAAGACACGGAACAGCGCAACGCTCGACACGTCCTGCACCTCGAAGGCGCCGGGCAGCGACAATCAGCCTCCGCGGCGCCATGCCCCTCACCTCGCCACCGCGACGCGCAGGACCGCGGTCGCGTGCGGTGCTACCACGGCGCTCAGGGCGCCTGACGTGGTCGTCTTCCTGCCGGTCCACTGATCGTGGACCTCGTAGGTACTGGACGGCGGAAGACCGGCGGCCTGGGCCGTGGTGCTGATCTTTTTCTCGCTGGACGACTCGTTGAACAACGCCACGACGCGGTCGCCGTTCCGCATCTGCTTGGCGAGCACCCAGCGTCCGCCCTGGGACGACACGACCCGGGCCTGCTTGCCGAAAGAGTCCTGGTTGATGCGGGTGAGGTGCTTGTTCGACAGGATCGTCTTGGTCGCGGGCGACATCGTCCGCAGGTCGTTCCCCATGATCAGCGGCGCCGCGAGCACCGACCAGAGGCTGAAGTGCGAGCGGTACTCGACGTCCGACATGCCGCCGTTGCCCACTTCGAGCATGTCGGGATCGTTCCAGGCGCCGGGGCCCGCCGCGTCCGGATACTGGGCCGCCTGCTTGAAGTTGAACATCATGCTGGCCCAGCTGTCGCTGATGTCGGTGGACGTCCGCCACAGGTTCGAGACCTCCCCGGCCCATTCGGGGAAGTCGACCTTCTCGCAGCAGGCCGACAGGCTGTAGACGATCGGCCGTCCGGTGGCGACGAGTTCCTTCGACATCCGCGTGAACAGCACCTGCGCCAGCTGTTTCTGCGTGTACCCGGGGAAGTCGGCCCACATGTCCGGGGATTCGGTGGGCGAGGTCTGGCACCAGTCGTACTTGAGGTAGTCCACGCCCCATGCCGCGAACTGCCGCGCGTCCTGGGCCTCGTGGCCGTAACTGCCGGGCCGCTTCTGACAGGTGCCCTGCGTGGGCGACTGGTAGATCCCGAACTTCAGCCCCCGCGCGTGCAGGTAATCGCCCAGCGCCTTCATCCCGCTGGGGAACTTCACGGGGTCGGCCATCAGCTTGCCGCCCGCGTCCCGGGTGGACGCCATCCAGCAGTCGTCGACGGTGACCGTCCGGTATCCGCGCCGATCCAGGCCATTGGCCACGATGGCGTCCGCGATCCCCCGGACCTTCTCCTCGTTGACGTCGCAGCGGAACTTGTTCCAGCTGTTCCATCCCATGGGCGGCGTCAGCGCCAACCCGTTGTACGACGCCGCCGGCTCGGCCCTCGCCGCCGTCTGTAGTCCGATCACGAGTGGAAGAGCGCCGACCAGAGCCAAAAGACTTTTCACTACCCGCACACCACACCGCCGTCCGCTAGCAGCCCGAGAGTTGCCTCAGGATCATCCGCGCATCCCGTCCTGCACATGGACGAATGCAAGATCACCCTTGGACTTCCCGAACGACGGCCCGCTCAGACGCCCCCGATGGACGCCTCCACGACCGTGCACTCCTTCGGTGTGCGCCGCTTGACGTCCTCCACCGCCGCGATCAGCTTCCGCATGCTCGCCCGCAACTGCCGCCGCCGATCGATGAGATCACGCTCGAACCGCGACGCCGCCCCACCCCGCTCCCCCACCCACACCTGCCGACTCGCCATTCTCTTGATCGGCTTGTCCAGCGCCCGCTCGACAATATCGGCATCCCGCTCCAACTTACGCAGAAGCTCATCCAACTCCCGATACCTCGGATTAGGAACCATCCCCGTCGCCATCCACTTCCTCCCATCCCCTAGCGAGAACCCCCGATCACCGGCATTCTAAAATGCCAGGGCCGCCAACCTCGCTTGACTTAGATTCAGGAAGGTCACAATGACAACGCTACGGCCGGACAAGCTCGCATTGATCGCCGCAGCGACCATCGCGATCTCAGCCTGCAATGGCGACAAGGCCGCCGAACCCACTGTTAGCGAGGCAGAGCAGACACTTAAGCAGCACATCACCGCCCTGGCGGGTCCGGGTGTCGGGAACATGCGGAACGTGAAGATCATCGATCACGGCGGCAAGAGCGTTCACTGCGCCAACGGCAAGGCAAAGCGAACATATGCAGTAGTTGGCGATAAGCGAGACAGGACAGACCGAAGCCCTACAGATCTTTCCGGAATCCTTCTAGGACTGCTTGTCACTCAAGTAGCCAAATACGACCTCACCCATTCAAATGGGGGCGACGCTAGAATTAGCGTGCACCACAAGACTGCACGAACCAACCTCACCATCAACTCCTCTTCACGGGGGGTCGTGGGGATTTACGGTGTGACCGATTGTCTGCGGGTCCACTAAGAGACGTTCTACTGCTTCTCGTTCGCCTCCCAATTGGCGGCCTCATGTGAGGCTTGATGCTGTTTCCCCGCGAAGGCACCCGAGGCCCGCACGGCGACCTGACCGAACGCATCATCGTCGTGGCCGCCTCGGCCGTTGGTTTCTAGCCAGGTGACGTAGTTGTCGAGGGCCTTGGTGTCTTTGGTGAGTTGGTCGTAGGGGAGAAGGCGGCCTCGGGGGGTGGTGAAGGGGTGGTCGGGGTGGGGTGGGGTGAAGTCGGCGGGGCGGACTTTCAGGGGGTAGCCGCCCGATAGGAGGCGTTGGACGACCGAGTGTTGGAGGCCAAGCGAGAGTTGGAGTTCTCGGCTCTCCAGGCGGCTGATTCGGGTGTTGTCGGCGGCGGTGTCGTTGGTGCGGCTGATGTGGCCCTCGGCGGCCTGTCGGACCAAACCCCAGAGGTTCTCGTCGACCATGGGTGCCATGGGGAGGAAGACGGCTCCGGTGTCGAAGGCGAGGCCGGGGAGTTTGGCGAGGTCTTCGCGGCGGTTGGCGTCGCGTTCGTCGAGGCGGCCCTGGACGGTGTGCTGCGCCTGGGATTGGAGGCCCGCGACGTAGCCCAGGGCCTGCATTACGCGTTCCAGGCCGGGAGTGCCGTGGGGGAGGTCGCCTTTGCCTTTCGCGATTTCCAGGCGGATGCCCTCGGCGCCCAGGCGGCGGGTGAGGTCGCTCATTCCTTGTTCGAATGGACGCATATGGGTGGGCGAGTCGGCGAATGTTTTGAGGAAGGCGTAGGTGTCCTGAGGGCTGAGGCTGAACATCGGTTTCAGGCCGGGAGTGTAGGTCTGGACGCGCCCGAAAGCCGTTCCCTGGGTTCGGTCGTCGATGTTGGCGCCCTCGGTGATTTCGGTCGCGTAGGTTCCGGCTATTTGTGCGAGCGGGAGGCGCATATTGTCGGAGACCGTGGTCTTGGGGACGGTGGTAATGACGGTGAACGCGAAAGTGGCGGCGTTGGTGGATCTTTCGCTGGATGCGGCGGCGAAGGCGCGTCCCAATTGGGTCGCTGTTTCAGGGTCTAACGTTGCCATGCGGGTGAAGGTGGTGAGAACGGGCGCCAGCCCGCGTTCTTCCGCCGCCATTTCCTGAAAGGCCAGGCGGGACGCCACTGGATTGTTGGCAAGCGCTCGCAGCATTCGCCGGACGGTCTCCCAGTCCGTGGCCGTGAGGTCGGCGGCACGCATGTCGGGACGCGCGGCGGCCTGGCGGTGCAGGGGATCGAGCGCGTGCAGGCGGGCCAATGAGGCCAGCCATTCGGGGGGAAACGCGCCGGACGAGACCAGGGCGGCGGCGTTCCTGCGGTCGTCCGGTGAGAGGTCCGGGTTGAACAGTGACCTGGCGACCGTCCCGAACCCGGGGACGCGCGTTCCCGATGAGACCGCGGTGGCGAATGCTTGGCTCGTTTCGCGCAATTGACGTCCGACATGTCCGTCCCGGCCGTGCTCGGCGATGCGGGACGGAAGGCCGAGGGTCAGTTTCGTGCCGAGGGCGGCGAAGAAGGCGGCGGTGTAGTCGCCGTCGAAGCGGTGCGGCCCGAGTTCGTTCAGCAGTTCGTGGAGGGACCCGTCTTTGAACCGTTTTGCGAGCGCCGCTCCATGCCGACGGGCTTCGGACGGTGTGAGGATCAGGGACTCGTCGACCGAGGCCAGGCCGGGCTGACCGCAGTCGTCCAGGGCGATCGCCAGGTCGCGGCGGCGGATCAGCATGGGGAGTTGCGCGTCGATCCAGGAGCAGACCAGCTCGACATCGCGCAGCGCCGTACGGGGGACGCCCAGCGGTCCCAGACGCGCGCGGTAGGGCGACAGCGTTCCGGTGAGGTCCGCGCGGGTGCGGCGGAACTCTCCGATCATGGCGTCCAGAAGGATCGGGTCGATCCCGCTGAAGCCCGGAGGAAAGGGAGCACTCACCCGTTCTCACCTGCCAAAACGTCCTCCATCTCGTGTGCGTGCGGCCTGCGCTCACAGTTAGCGCGCCGGGCGCGGCCGGGCAACGCAAACGGGGGCCATCGAGAACGGACTGTGATGTCGCTGTCATGATCAAGGGCATGGGACGGAGCTTCGAAGAGCTGGTGGCCGAGGCGGAGGCGGCTCCGGTCGAGGGCTGGGACTTCTCCTGGCTGGACGGACGCGCCACCGAAGAGCGGCCTTCGTGGGGATATGCCCGGTCGATGGCTGAGCGGATGGCGCGGGCGTCCGCGGCACTGGACGTCCAGACCGGGGGCGGCGAGGTGCTGGTGGGCGTGCCCCGGCTGCCGCCGCTGACGGTGGCGACCGAGGCGTGGCCGCCGAACGTGGCGAAGGCCACGCGGCTGCTGCGTCCGCGCGGCGTGGCCGTCGTCGCGGACGCGGACGAGCCGCCGCTCCCCTTCGCCGACGCGACGTTCGACCTGGTGGTCAGCCGCCACCCGGTGACGACCTGGTGGGACGAGATCGCGCGCGTCCTGGCACCCGGCGGGACCTACTTCTCCCAGCAAGTGGGGCCGCACAGCGTGTTCGAGCTGGTGGAGTTCTTCCTCGGGCCCCAGCCGCCCGAGGTCCGTGCCAGGCGCGACCCCGAGGCCGCCAGGACGGACGCCGAAGCGGCCGGGCTGCGGGTCGTCGACCTGCGCACGGAGTCACTGCGGATCGAGTTCCACGACGTGGGCGCGGTGATCTACTTCCTGCGCAAGGTGATCTGGATGGTGCCGGGCTTCACCGTGGCGCGCCATCTCGACAGGCTGCGCGAGCTGCACGAACGGCTCCAGGAGGGGCCGTTCGTGGCCTACTCGACGCGGTTCCTGATCGAGGCGCGCTCACCGGGTGTGGCGGACGAGGGTCTCGCATAGGACGTCCCAATGGCGGCGGGGCAGTTCCTGTCCCGTCTTGGGAAGGATGAGGAGTTCGGCGCCGGGGATCTCGGCGGCGAGGGCCCTGGCGTTGCCGACGGGGAAGAACGGGTCCTCCTCGCCATGGATGACCAGGGTCGGGACGGCGATCTCCCCCAGCCGCTCGCGCCACCGCTCACCACAGTCGAGCGCGGCGAACACGGTGGCCATCTGGTTGGCGCGCTGGGCCTTCTCGCCTTCGATGGCCCGGTCGTAGATCCGGCCGACCTCCCTGGCCACGTCGGCCTCATCGATGCCTTCGGAGCCCGCGAAGAGGCGCTTCATACCGACCATGTACGCCACGACGGAGGCCCGATCGGACCAGTCCGGCTGGGGAGCGCCCATCACATGGGCCATCACGTCGGCCGAATGCTCGGGAAGATCGGGGTCGGCGGGACCCGGCGCGGTCGGGCGGGTGGCGATGAGCGTGAGCGTCGACACTCGTCCGGGGTGGTCCAGCGCGAGCAACTGGGCGATGAAGCCCCCGGTGGCGAAGCCGACGACGTTCGTCCGGCCCAGTCCGAGGACGTCGATCAGACCCGCGGCGTCCGCGACGAGATCGCGCAGGGTGTATTCCGGAGCGTCCGGATCGTGGGTGGTCGATCGTCCCGTATCTCGCAGGTCATACCGGACGACATGTCGCCCGCTCGCCGCCAGACGTCCGCACACTCCGTCCGGCCAGGTGAGCATCGTGTTCCCCACCAGCAGGATCGACGGGTCGCCGGGGTCGCCGAAGGTCTGTACGCAGAGTTCGACGCCGTTCACATGCACCATGGGAGTACCTCCGGTCGGTCGGTGTAAGGGGTAGACCGGTTCCGCCGCCGAAAATCACCGGGAGATAATGGACGCATGGCGATCTCTTCGTTCATGGTCCCGCTCGGCTCCCCCGCCCCCGACTTCACGCTCCCGTCGATCGACGGCGGCACGGTCTCGCTCCGCGACCTCGACGGCTCCCCCGCGCTGCTGGTGATCTTCCTGTCCAACCACTGCCCGTACGTGCGCCGCATCGAGAGCGCGCTCGGCTCGGTGACGTCCGGCATCGAGGGCCTGACGACCGTGGCCATCGCCAGCAACGACGTGGTCAACTACCCCGACGACGACGTCCCCCACCTGCGCGAACAGGCCAAACGCGCCGGGTTCGCCTTCCCCTACCTCGTCGACGAGTCGCAGGAGGTGGCGCGCTCCTACCGAGCCGCCTGCACCCCGGACTTCTTCCTCTTCGACGGCGACCGCCGCCTCGCCTACCGGGGCGAGTTCGACGCGGCCCGTCCCAGCAACGACGTCCCCGCGGACGGCACCTCACTGCGCGCCGCCGTCACCCACGTCCTCGCCGGAAATCCGGTACCCGAACCCCACACGCCCAGCCTCGGCTGCGGCATCAAGTGGAAGCCCGACCACGACTGACCGTCAGGTGGGGACGGGGCAGCGGCGCAGTTCCGCGCTGAGACCGCGCTCGGCGGCCTCGGCCAGCCGCTCCAGAAGATCACGAGGGGTGCCGGTCGGGTCGTCGTAGTGCCACAGGCGGATGAGCTGCTCGCCCTCCTCGCCGGGGTTGAAGCGCCCCAGGGCGAAGCAGCCGACCTTGGCCATCCGGACGACGACGTGATCGCTGTCGTCCAGTTGCATGACGTACGCGGCCGCGTCGATCAGACCGATCGCGGAGCGGGCGTTGCGCCCGTCATCGCGGAACTCGGCCCGGTTGATCCGCCATTGTGCGAGCGGACGCAAATAGTCCGCGATCATCCAGGTCTTGGGCACGCCAACGTCCTCTCGGATTCGCCCGGGGAGGCGCTACCCATGGTGATCCGCCGCCCCCACCCGCGCATGCGGCTTGACCGCCTCGTTGCCCCCTCCTGAACGAAGCCGTATCCCCGGGGTCAGGTGGCCAGGTTGTGGCGGAAGGCGTAGGTGACGGCTTGGGCTCGGTCGCGGAGGTTGGCCTTGGCGAAGAGGTTGTTGATGTGGGTTTTGACGGTGGCTTCGCTGATGAACAGGTCGGCGGCGATCTCGGCGTTGGAGCGGCCTCGGGCGATCAGGGCGAGGACTTCGGCCTCGCGACGGGTCAGGTTGTCGGGGAGGTCGGGGCGGCCGCCGCGGGGTGGGCCGTCGGCCGCGGCGACGGCCTCGATGAGGCGGCGCTGGACGGCCGGGTCGAGCTGGGACGCTCCACCGCGCACGGCCTCGACGGCACGGGCGATCTCGTCGGCTCCGGCGTCCTTGGTGAGGTAGCCGCGGGCACCGGCGCGCAGGGCGGCGAAGATCGACTCGTCGTCGGCGTAGGTGGTGAGGACGACGATCTCCACCTCGGGACGGGCCGCCTTGATCATGCGAGTGGCGGCGACCCCGTCCACGCGGGGCATCCGCAGGTCCATCAGCACCACGTCGGGACGGAGCTGCTCGGTCAGTTCGACCGCCCGCTCGCCGTCGCCGGCGGAGCCGGCGACCTCGATGCCGGGTAGCAGTTCGAGGAGCAGGACCAGGCCCTCTCGCACCACCGTCTGGTCGTCGACGACCAGGACACGCGTCGGCCCGCTCACACCGGCACCCGCAGCGACACCTGGAACCCCTTTCCGTTCGGCCCCGTCTCCAGGGTCCCACCGATCAGCTCGGCCCGTTCGCGCATGCCGACCAGGCCGTAGCCGCCGCCCTCGGGCCCCTCGCCCTGCTCGGTGCCGCCGGAGTCGGTGACGTCGAGTTCGATGCGGTCGGCCGCGTACACCAGCGACACGCGCACCCGGGCTCCGGGCGCGTGCTTGCGGACGTTGGTCAGCGCCTCCTGGGCCGTCCGGACGACCGCCAGCCCGGCTTGTGGGGGGAGGTCGCGCGGGACGCCGGTCACGTCGACCTCGCAGGCCCGTCCCGTCACGGCGTGGAACTCCTCGGCCAGTTCGGCCAAGGCCGCGTCGGGGGGCGGTGCCTCGCCGCGCAGGGTGGCCAGGGCCCGGCGTGTCTCCTCCAGCCCGGCCTTGGCCAGTCGTTGCGCGCGTTCCACCCGGTCGAGGGCCTGGACGCGGTCGCCGTCGCGCGACAGCAGCAGCCTGGCCCCTTCCAGGTGGACGATCTGCGCCGACAGCGAGTGCGCCAGGATGTCGTGGATCTCGCGCGCCATGTGCGACCGCTCGCCCAGGACGACGTTGGCCGCCTCGGCCTGCTGGGTGGCCTCCTGGGCCACCCGCCGCTCGCGGTCGGCGGAGGCCCCGAGGACGATGCCCGCGAAGGCCGCCATGACGGCGTACTCGATGTCGCCGCCGCGGGCGAACTCCCCGACCGCCGCGACCGTCGTCACCGCCGCCGACCCGACCAGGACGGCCCAGACGATGGGCAGGCGGGCCGCGGCGATCCAGAGCCCGACCATGGACGAGATCATCCCGACCGTGTTCTCGGGCCAGGCCCCGTACAGCCCGAGGGCCAGGACGATCGAGCCCAGCACCAGGCCGACGCCGAGCCGCTCGCGTGACTTGCGCAGTGCCTGGACGCTTCCCACCAGCAGAGCCAGCGTGCTCAGGTTGAGCAGCAGGACGGCGAGCCCCGCGCCGCTCGGGCTCGGCCGGGGCTCGGCCCCGAGCAGGCCCTTCACGTACGCCCAGCCGATCAGCCCCGTGATCACGGCGAGCCGGAGCGGCTGGAGCCCGACGCACCTGTTGCCAATCCTCACGAGACGAAGTTAGCCCGAGTGCCCAAACCGGTGTATCGGTCTCCAGCTGGACTTTCCGCACTCCAACCCGGGGTGGAGCCAGTCGCCCCCAGGGGACGAGCCATCCGATGCTGATGACCACGGCGCCGAGGTCGCGCCGCTGGACGGCGACCACCAGGTCGCCCAGACCGGCGAGCGTGATCGCGAACCGGGTGGGGCCGACCAGGACGGCGAGGAGGGGGAAGGCCAGAAGCAGGCCGTCGATCCGGTCGCGCATGTCCATCCCTCCTCCTTCGCTCGCTGCGGTTGATCACTACGGTGCCGGTCGGACCTGGGCCGTGTCGGTAGCCCGGATTGCCGTCCTGGGGTGGCACTGGCACCACCCCTGGGCAGCCCAAAAAGAGCGCGCGGCGCGCGCGGTTCTCGGGAGCCCGGTCAGGCGGTGGGGTGCCCGCCCCTATGTCGCCCGAAGTGCGGGGCGAGGGTGGGCCTGGGGTCGAGAGGTTCGCCGAGAGTGCTGGGGAGCACTGTCTGTTTCGCGTCCATCGCCAACCCCTCTCTCCGTGGTCTTCACAACTACAGACCTTTGACGCACCTCAAACTAATCGCCGCCTCTGACATAACCCATCACCTGCTCTGGGAGGGCCCTGAGAACGCGAAAAACCCCCACACGCCGCGTCAGCGGGCATGTGGGGGCCGGTCGAACCGAGGGCCGGATCGGGCGTTGGGGGCCGGTCGAACCGAGGGGCCGAATCAGGTGTCGATGCGCTCCATGTCGAGCTCGGAGGCGCCGGCGGTGATGAACTCGCGGCGCGGAGCCACCTCGCTGCCCATCAGGAGGTTGAAGACGTTGGCGGCCTCTTCGGCGTCCTCCACCCGGATGCGGCGCAGCATGCGCTGGCGCGGGTCGAGGGTGGTCTCGGCGAGCTGGTCGGCGTCCATCTCACCCAGGCCCTTGTAGCGCTGGATGGGCTCCTTCCAGCGCTGGCCCTTGCGCTCGAGCTCGACCAGGCGCTTGCGGAGCTCGGCGTCGGTGTAGGTGTAGATGTATTTGTCCTGGCCCTTCTTGGGCTTGATCAGCTCGATGCGGTGCAGCGGCGGGACGGCGGCGAACACGCGTCCGGCCTCCAGCATCGGCCGCATGTACTTGTAGAAGAGCGTCAGCAGCAGGCAGCGGATGTGCGCGCCGTCGACGTCGGCGTCGGCCAGGATCGCGATGCGGCCGTACCGGGCCGAGTCGATGTCGAACGTGCGGCCCGAGCCCGCGCCGACCACCTGGATGATCGAGGCGCACTCGGCGTTCTTGAGCATGTCGGCGACGGACGCCTTCTGCACGTTGAGGATCTTGCCCCGGATCGGCAGCAGCGCCTGGAACTCGGAGTTGCGCGCCAGCTTGGCGGTGCCGAGGGCCGAGTCGCCCTCGACGATGAACAGCTCGCTGCGGTCGTCGCTGGTGCGGCAGTCGACGAGCTTGGCCGGGAGGGCCGAGTTCTCCAGGGCGTTCTTGCGGCGCTGGTTGTCGCGCTGGGTGCGGGCGGAGATGCGCGTCTTGGCCGCACCGACGATCTTCTCCAGGACGGCCCGCAGCGGCTGCTTCTGGCCGCGTCCGGGATTCTCGAAGATCGACTTGAGCTCGCGGCTCACCACCTGCTGGACGATGCGGGTGGCGGCGGAGGTGCCGAGGATCTCCTTGGTCTGGCCCTCGAACTGCGGCTCGGGCAGCCGGACCGTGATGACGGCCGTGAGCCCTTCGAGCGCGTCCTCCTTGATGACGTTCTCGTCGCCGTTCTTGAGCAGCTTGGTGGCGCGCAGCTGCTCGTTGACCACCTTGACCAGCGCGCGGTCGAAGCCCTGGACGTGGGTGCCGCCCTTGGGGGTGGCGATGACGTTGACGAACGACTTGGTGATGGTGTCGTAGCCGGCGCCCCAGCGCAGCGCGACGTCGACCTCCAGGTCGCGCTCGACGTCGGTGGGGACGAGGTGGCCCTGGTCGTCCAGGACGGGCACGGTCTCGGTGAAGTGGCCCCGGCCCTGAAGGCGCAGGACGTCGACAACGGGGGCGTCCTTGGCCAGGTAGGAGCAGAACTCGCTGATGCCGCCGTCGAAGCGGAACGACTCCTCCAGGACCTCCTCGCCGCGCTCGTCGCGCACGTCGATGGTGAGGCCGGGGATGAGGAAGGCGGTCTGGCGCATCCGGTCGAGCACCAGCGCCTGGTCGACGGTGGCGCCCTTGATGAAGATCTGCATGTCGGGCCAGAACCGGACGCGGGTGCCCGTGACCTTCTTCGCGACCTTGCGGATCTTGCGGACGCCCGAGCGCTTCTTGAACTTGGCCGAGGGGCCGGGCTCGGCGAACTCGCCGGGCAGGCCGCGCTTGAAGCAGATCTCGTGGGTCGCGCCGTCGCGGTCGACCTCGACGTCGAGCCGGGCCGACAGCGCGTTGACGACCGAGGCGCCGACGCCGTGCAGACCGCCGGACGCGGTGTAGGAGACGCCGCCGAACTTGCCGCCCGCGTGCAGGCGGGTCATGACCAGCTCGACACCCGAGAGCTTGGTCTTGGGCTCGATGTCGACCGGGATGCCGCGCCCGTTGTCACCCACCTCGAAGGAGCCGTCGGCCCGCAACACCACGTCGATGTGGGTGCAGTGCCCGGCGAGGGCCTCGTCGACGCAGTTGTCGACGATCTCCCAGAGGCAGTGGGCGAGCCCCCGGCTGTCGGTGGACCCGATGTACATACCAGGTCGTTTCCGGACGGCCTCGAGTCCCTCGAGCACCGACAGGTGCCGGGCTGAGTAGCCGTGCGGATCTTCGATGGGTGCTTCGGCGGTCGCGGCGGTCAAGGGTCGGTGCTCCTCGGGGGTAGGACATTCGGCAGCAGGGTACCCCCGCTCGCCGACTCTCCTGGGTCAGGCACGCCGCCCGGAGGCGGCGTTCGAACATAGTAGCGAAGACTTTCCACCCGAGGGCCGATCCGCTCCACCCGCGCGCCGCCGTAGCGTCCCGGTCCATGAAGCAGACGATCCGCGCGCTGGGCCTGCGGAAACGCTACGGGGACGTCGCCGCCGTCGACGACGTCTCGTTCGAGGTGGCCGAGGGCGAGTTCTTCGGGATCCTCGGGCCGAACGGTGCGGGAAAGACCACGACACTCGAAATCATCGAGGGGCTGCGCGAGGCCGACGGGGGCGAGGTGTCGGTCCTCGGCCTGCCGCCGTGGCCGCGCAATCCCGCGCTGCTCCCCCGTATAGGCGTCCAGCTCCAGGCGTCGTCGTTCTTCGAACGCCTGACCGCCCGCGAGCAGCTGCGGACGTTCGCCTCGCTCTACGGCGTCCCCGCGCGGCGGGCCGACGCGATGCTGGAGGACGTCGGGCTCGCCGACAAGGCCGGCGTCCAGGTGGAAAAGCTCTCGGGCGGGCAGGCGCAGCGCCTGTCGATCGCGTGCGCGCTGGTGCACGATCCCGAGTTGGTCTTCCTGGACGAGCCGACGGCGGCCCTCGACCCGCAGGCGCGCCGCAACCTGTGGGACGTGCTGCGCCGCGTCAACACCGAGGGCCGGACGATCGTCCTGACCACGCATTACATGGACGAGGCCGAGGCGCTCTGCGACCGCGTCGCGATCATGGACGCGGGCCGGGTGCTGGAGCTGGGGCCGCCGGCCTCGCTCGTCCGGGGCCTGGACGCCCCGACGCGCGTCGGCGTCGCCACCGGGACGCTCCCGCTCGGCGAGGCCAGGGCGCTCCCGGGTGCGGACGACGCCACCGA
This sequence comes from Spirillospora sp. CA-294931, assembly GCF_050946795.1. Lineage (GTDB taxonomy): Bacteria > Actinomycetota > Actinomycetes > Streptosporangiales > Streptosporangiaceae > Spirillospora. Next base: position 2,810,103 of record NZ_CP192006.1, on the reverse strand, counting down.
CGACGGCGTGTCGCTGGTGATCTCGACCCGGGACCCGTCGGCAGTCGTGGCGGCGATGGCCGCGCGGAACGCGCTGGACGGCGTGCGGATCCAGGGGGCGACGCTGGAGGACGTGTTCCTCGGGCTCACGGGACGGGAGTACCGGGCATGAGGGGTCTGGAGAGCTTTAAAAGCCTGGCGTGGGCGATGGGGAAGGGTTTCGCCCGCGATAGAGCCGCGCTGTTCCTCACGGTCGTGTTCCCGCTGATGTTCCTGGTGATCTTCTCCGGGGTGTTCGGGAACAGCTCGACCGCCAAGGTCACGGTGGTGGAAATCGGCCCGGTCGCGGTGGTCGACGGGGCGATGGCGCGGGGCGGCGAGCTGCGCGAGGTCATGAAGGTGTCCAGAACGGCCGACCGCGCGGACGCGCTGGAGAAGGTGGCCAAGGGCAAGGCCGACGCCGTGGTCGAGCAGCGGGGCGGGACGCTCGTCGTCCACTACTCGGCGGCCGACGCGGTGAAGTCGGGGACGGTGCGCGGGCTGCTGGACTCGATCGTCCAGTCGGCCAACCAGGCCGCGACGGGACGTCCGCCCGCCTATACGGTCGCGGCGCGGCAGGTCGAGGACGACTCCCTCAAGGCGATCCAATTCTTCACCCCCGGTTTGCTCGGGTGGGCCCTGGCGTCGGCCGCGATGTTCGGGGCGTCGCAGACGCTCGTGACATGGCGCACCAAGGGGATTCTGCGGCGGTTGCGGTTGTCGCCCGTCCCCGTCCCCACGGTGTTCGGCGCCCGGGTGACGGTCAGCGTCGGCATCGCCCTGGTGCAGATGGCGCTGTTCCTGGCGGTGGCCCGGCTTCCCTTCTTCGGGTTGAGGCTGGAGCGGTCCTGGTGGATGGCCGTCCCGGTGCTGGTGTCGGGCGTCCTGGCGTTCCTGGCGATCGGGATGATCATCGGGGCGTGGGCCAGAACCCACGAGACCGCGCAGACGCTCACACAGCTGGTGATCCTGCCCAGCGCGTTTCTGGGCGGCTCCTTCTTCCCCTTGGACGAGGCTCCCGGGTGGATGCGGACCGTGTCCTACATCTTCCCCCTCAGGTACCTGAACGAGGGGATGCTCAACGTCATGGGACGGGGGCTCGGACCATCCTCGGCCCTGCCCCAGATCGGGGTCCTGCTGGCCGTCGCGGCGGTCGCCGCGGTGATCGCGGCGCGCCTCTTCCGATGGGACGACGCTTGATCATCTGATTGCCGCAATCGTCTGACCTGGTGAACGCTTATCGGACGATGTGACCTGTGTCACTTAATGCGGCATTCTGCTCTCGGCGTACTTGGAAACAGGTTGGGAACGTCGGCGTCGGGTTAGATGTTGTCCTAAGTACCGACCCCGAGCATGAGGAAGGTGCCGTGACTGGAGCCCTTGCCCCAACCAAGCCGTTGACCGTCGCAGACCGTTGCGACCGTTGCGGTGCTCAGGCCTACGTCCGTGCAGTCCTTGTAGGCGGCGGCGACCTTCTCTTCTGCGCCCACCACGGGCGTAAGTACGCAGAGGCGCTCCGCTCTAACGGGGCGGACATTCAGGATGAGACCGACAGGCTCAACGAATCCCCGGCGACCGCCACCCAAGACGAGCGGTAGCCCTCGACATAAAAGAATCCCCATGAGCGGCGGGCACCCGGCAGGGTGGCCGCCGCTCACCTTTTCGGACAGCCGCCGAAAAGAAAGTCACTGCATATAGTGACGTTTTTGCTACTCTTAGTAATCATCATTCGAATGCGAAACGGGGGGAACGTGCTCATCCTGCTGCCGCCGTCGGAGAAGAAGGCCGGGCCCGGCGACGGGCCGCCCCTCGACCTCGCGCGGCTGAGCTTCCCCGAGCTGGGTCCGATCCGGCAGCGCGTCCTGGCGGCACTCGGCGAGGTCTGCTGCCGCGACGACGCCCCCGAAGTGCTGGCCCTCCCAGCGGGCCAGGTGGACGAGGCCCTCGCCCGCAACCGCGCGCTCTACGAGGCGGCGACGCTGCCGGTGTCGAGGCTCTACACCGGCGTCCTGTACGACAACCTCAAGCTGCACGAGCTCGACCCGGCCCGGGCGACCGACCAGATCCTGGTGTTCTCGGGGCTGTGGGGGGTTCTGCGGCTCACCGACCGCATCCCGCCGTACCGACTCGCCATGGGCGTCTCCCTGCCCCCCGAGGGCCGTCTGGCGGCCGTGTGGCGCCCGGCCCTCAAGGAGATCCTCCGTCCCGCCGGACGCCTGGTCGTCGACATGCGCTCGGGCCCCTACACGGCCGCCTGGAAGGCCCCGGCACCCGCGGTGGCCGTCCGGGTGTTCCGCGAGCACATCCTCGGCGGCGTCCCCAAGCGCACCGTCGTCAGCCACATGGCCAAGGCCACCCGGGGCGAGGTCGCCCACGCGCTCATCAAGTCGGGCGCCGACCCCCGCACGCCCGAGCAGCTCCTCAAGGCCGTCGCGGGCCTCGGCTACGCCGCCGAGCTCAACGGCACCAACCTGGACATCGTCCTGAACTCCTAGGAGGCGATGAGGTTCAGGTGCCGGCACGCCTTGGCGTACTGGCCGACCTCGTCCGTCCCCAGATACGTCCAGGGCAGGCTGCTCGAACGCCCATACGTCCGCGACAGATGCTGCCGCGCCGGGCGCCGGGCGTCCGCCAGATGGAACGCGGCACCGAAGATGTTGTGCGCCTCGATCGTGCGCGGATGCGGCCGGTCACCCTCGAACCACCGCCGCGCCGCGGCCTCGACGTCCCGGATCTCCTCGGCCGTGAACCACGACGACGTCCCCTTGATGATCCCCGACCGTTCCTGCACGAAGAACTCGAAGTACGCCAGCGGCAGCAGCGCGGCCCGCGGATCCTCCTTCGCCGCCGTGGCCATCGAGACCCGCGCGAAGTCGAACATCTCCTCGGGCAGCCCGCCCCACTGAGGCGACAGATGGACGACCCGCGCCACATGAGCCGCGTAGAGCGTGGGACAACGCCGCCACACCTCGTCCCACAACGCGTCCTTCTCCTCCCGATCGAGATCGAGCCCCAACGCCAGCCAGAGCATCGCCTCCCACGGCACCGCGTCGTCCGGCCGCATCGACGCCGCCCGCATCAACGGCTCCCGCGCCGACCGCATTGTCCTGGCGTAACTGGTGTAAGCCGCCGCCTGCACCGCCCGCGCCCGCGCGTCCGGCCGGCACCGCCACGCCTCCTCGACCCGCGTCCGCCCCAGCCAGAGCCAAAGATCGGGATTACCGGGATCCTCCCCGATCAACCCCTCGATCAGCCCGCTCAGCCCCACCGCCGCCTTGGCCAGCGCCTCCACCCGCAACGACCGCAACTCAACGTCCCCCCGCGCCTCCCCCAGCGCATAGACCCCGAACCGCAAATACCGATCCCCAATGGCCGTGACCGCCTGATCAAGAACCGGATCGCTCCAAGGCCGCGCCCCCACCACCCGCACCCCACGCGAGCGCCCCACCACCCCACCCGGCGACCGCTCAAGCTCCACGAGTCCCATAAAGCCGAACCCTAGGAGCAAGCAACACAACACCCACTACACCCACGTAAATCCTGCGTTACCCAACCCCCCACCCCCACCCAGCCCCCCTGTGAGCCCCACCCAACACACCCCAAACACGCCACAGGACACCGGCATGGACGCGGACGGCGCGCACCACCCGGCGCGTAGCGCGGACAAGCAGTACACAAGCGGCGTACAGCGGGCGGGTAGCGGGAGCGGGAGTACTGGCAGGGCGCGGGCGTCGGCCGCGCGCGGCGCATGGAGACGGCGCGCGGAGACGGCGCGCGGGCTGGGCATGAGTGCGCAGCGCGCGAGTAGCGGGCGGGGCGCGGGCACAGACGCAGCGCGGACGGATGTAGCGGCGTGGCGCGGGCGTCGGCGGCGCGAGGTGGACGTGTGTGGCCCGGGCATCAGAGCGCGGAAGCGGGCAGAGCGCAGGCGCGGCGCGGGCGTGGTGGAGGGGGTGGTGGGTTTTGGGGGTGTTGCGGGTTAGGTGTGGGGTTGGCGGTTGGGCCCGAGACGGGGTCTCGGGCCCTTGCGCGGTTGCCGGTTAGTCCAGGTAGTCGCGGAGGACTTGGGACCTGGAGGGGTGGCGGAGTTTGGACATGGTCTTGGACTCGATCTGGCGGATGCGCTCGCGGGTCACGCCGTAGACCTTGCCGATCTCGTCGAGGGTCTTGGGCTGGCCGTCGGTGAGGCCGAAGCGCATGGAGACGACGCCGGCCTCGCGCTCGCTGAGGGTGTCGAGGACCGAGTGCAGCTGCTCCTGGAGGAGCGTGAAGCTGACCGCGTCGGCCGGGACGATGGCCTCGGAGTCTTCGATCAGGTCGCCGAACTCGCTGTCGCCGTCCTCGCCCAGCGGGGTGTGCAGGGAGATCGGCTCGCGGCCGTACTTCTGCACCTCGACGACCTTTTCGGGGGTCATGTCGAGTTCCTTGGCCAGCTCTTCGGGGGTGGGCTCGCGGCCCAGGTCCTGGAGCATCTGGCGCTGGACGCGGGCCAGCTTGTTGATGACCTCGACCATGTGCACCGGGATGCGGATGGTGCGGGCCTGGTCGGCCATGGCGCGGGTGATCGCCTGACGGATCCACCAGGTGGCGTACGTGGAGAACTTGTAGCCCTTGGTGTAGTCGAACTTCTCGACCGCGCGGATCAGGCCGAGGTTGCCCTCCTGGATGAGGTCCAGGAAGAGCATGCCGCGTCCGGTGTAGCGCTTGGCCAGCGAGACCACCAGGCGGAGGTTGGCCTCCAGCAGGTGGTTCTTGGCGCGGCGGCCGTCCTCGGCGATCCACTCGAAGTCTTCGAGGTCTTCCTCGGACATCGTGGGGCCGTCGACCGCCAGGCGCTCCTCGGCGAACAGGCCCGCCTCGATGCGCTTGGCGAGCTCGACCTCCTGCTCGGCGTTGAGCAGGGGGACCTTGCCGATCTGCTTGAGGTAGTCCTTGACCGGGTCGGCGGTGGCGCCGGCCGCGGCGATCTGCTGGGCCGGGGCGTCCTCGTCGTCGTCGCCGAGGACGAACGCCTCTTCCTCCTTGGCCGGAGCGTCGCCGGACTTGGCGGGGGCGGCCTTGCCCGCGGGGGCCGCCGCCGGGGCGGGCGCGGCCTCCTCTTCGGGCTCCTCCACCAGGGCGGCGGGCTCGGGCTCGACGAGGTCGGCCTCGAGCTCGGTCAGGTCGGCGTCGATGTCGACGACGTCGTCCTCGAGCTCGGGGTCGTCGGCGCCCTTGGCCTTGGCGTCGACCTTGACCTCGTCCTTGGCGGCGACGGCCTTCTTGGCCGGCGCCTTCTTCGGCTTGGCGGCGCCCTTCTTGGCGACGGGCTTCTTCGGGGCCGAGGGCACGGGCGCCTCCGCGGTCTCATCGGCGCCGTCGTCGACCACAGCGGTCACCGTGTCGGGCTGCTCCTTGGCCGCGGCGGCCGTCTTGGGCCTGCGCGCCGGCGGCGTGGTCGCGCGTTTGCGCGGACGCTTCGGCGCCGCGGAGTCGGCAGCGCTCACCATGACGGTCACACCCTCCTTGCTGAGGCTCCGCAGAATGCTGGAGGCCTTCGACACGGGGATGTCGGCCTCCTCGAACGTACGGCGTACGTCGTCGGCTTCGAGGTAACCCTGGGACCGTCCACGCTCGATCAGCTGCGCGATGACGTGCTCGTGCAGATCCGACGCTTTCGAGGTCGAGCTAGCAGGCGACACAAATACCTCTCGAACGAACGTGTGGCTTGGTTGACCCAAGTGCCCTGACGGGCCCGGCCTCACACGGGGTGGGACCACACACTGGGCGGGACGTCCCGGTGCGGGACCGCAGCGTACCCGCTCTTACTAGGGTCAAGCATTCTGGCACGGCTGCGCATTCCGCATCGGAGTCCTGCCCGGTTAACACACCACCTTAGGGCGTGCCGAGCGGTCCTTCGTACGTGCTACGCCGTCCTCCCGTCCTGTTTGACCGGGTTTCAGTCGGGCTTCGGCGGGACGTGCAGGGCGAGTACGGTCACATCGTCCACTTGCTCATACCCGGCAAGCATCCGATCGACCAGGAAGTCGACGAGTCTCTCGGGATCTCCTACCACCTCAGGTGGGGCGTCCGCCGCGATGCTGACGAGCTCGTCGAGCCCGGTGTCCACCCCACGCCTACGATTCTCCACAAGTCCATCGGAATAGAAGACCACAGTGTTGCCTGTTTCGATGGAAAAACTTGTCTGCTGCCGTTGCGAGGGCCAGCCGAGCGGGGTGCCGGGCTCCAGGGCGCTCAGGCGCGCGGGCGTGTCGAAGGAGATCAGCAGGGGCGGCGGGTGTCCCGCGTTGGAGAAGGCGCCGCGGCCGGTCTCGGGGTCGATCACCGCGTAGGCGACCGTGGTGAACTGCTCCTCGTCCTCGGTGGCGCTGAAAAGCCGGTCGAGCCCGGACAGGACGGCGGCGGGACGCGGATCGTTCAGGGCCAGGGCTCGCAGGGCATTGCGGACGCGTCCCATTCCGGCCGCGGCGAGCACGCCCTTGCCCATGACGTCGCCCACGGCGACGGCGAGCCGGTCGTCGGGCAGCCGGAACACGTCGTACCAGTCGCCTCCGACCTGGACGTGCCGGGTCGCGGGGTTGTAGCGGGCGGCCAGCACCATGCCGGGCAGCTGCGGCAAGTCGCTGGGCAGGAGGCTGCGCTGGAGTTCCTCGGCGGTCTTGTGCTCGCGCTCGAACAGAAGCGCGCGCTCGACGGCCAGTGCGCACTGGCCCGCCAGGGCTTCCAGGAAGACCCGTTCCTCTTCGGTGATCTCTCGTGGCCGGGTGAAGGAGAACCGCAGCGCGCCGATCGCGGCGCCCGCCGCGAGCAGCGGCAGGCCGACCCAGGCGCGTTCCTCGGTGTGCTGCCTGAACAGCTCGGTCTCGTCGCGTCCGAGCTGGAGGCGCAGGCTGGCGGGGTTCTCAGCCAGGAAGGGTCGGCTCTCGCGGACCGCCACGGACATGACCGTCTGGTCGCTGACCTTGATGTCGTCGTCGCGCGTCGGATGCCGGGTCTCGCCGTCGCGATCGCCCCCGGGAGGCGCGGGCGCGACGATGCTCAGCCGCAGCTTGTCGTCGTCGAGCAGCGCGACGGCGGAGTAGTCGGCCCCGATCGCCGACCGTCCGACCTCGGTGATCACCTGGACGACCTGCGCGACGGTGAGGGCCTCGGCGAGCATCGAGGTGGCCTGCTGGAGGCGCGCGGTGCGCAGCGCGGCGGCCGAGAGCTGCTCGGTGAGGCGGCCGCGCATCTCCTCGGCCTCGCGCTGGCCGGTGACGTCGGTGTTGGCGCCGACCCACTCGATGACGGTGTCGCCCTGCCAGATCGGGACGGCGCGCACGTCGAAGTGGCGGTAGGTGCCGCTCTTGGTGCGGATGCGGTAGCCGGTCTCGAAGATCCGGTTGTCGGCGACGCAGTCGCGCCAGGTCGCCTCGATCTTGGGACGGTCTTCGGGGTGGACGACCGACAGCCAGCCGCCCACGGCGTAGTCGTCGGGGGTCTGCCCGGTGATGGAGCGCCATTCGGGGGCGTCGTCGATCGCGCCGCCTTCGGGGGACGCGACCCACACCACCTGGGAGCTGGCCTCGACCAGTGACCGGTAGCGCTGCTCCTTGCGCCGCACGACCTCTTCGGCGCGGCGGCGGTCGGTGACGTCCAGGGCCGTGAGAACCGCCCCCAGGGACTCGCCCTCAGGGCCGTGCGCGGGCAGCCACATGCACATCAGGACCCGCAGACCCGGGGTGGTCGGCACCGCGGGAGGCGGCACGGCCGGGCCGGGGTCGTGCATGACCTGCTGGGGGACGGAGGGTTCGGGCGGGGGCTCGACGGTGACGTGGACGGTCACGTCGTTGTCGGAGAGGGTGCGGTCTTCGGCCAGCACCTCGCGCAGCGCGCCCTCGAACGCCGCGGCGACGTCGTCGGGGAGCGCCTCGGATGGGCTGTGCCCGAGCAGATCGTCGAGCGGGACGCCGAGAAGCTCGGCCAGAGCGTCGTTGGCCCGGAGACAGCGCAGGTCGGTGTCGAAGAAGGCGAAACCGGCGGGCGCTCGCTCCATCAGCGTGCCGTACAGCGCGGAGTCGGATGCGTCCATAGGCCGGCCCTTCACCCCGGTGGTCCGAGGCTGCGGCACCGATGTGTCGGCGCTCATCGGCCACACCTCCGCCCCAGGGGGTCCTGTACCGCGCGGTAAGTTTTCATCACTTTGAGTGAATGGGAGCAGGCTAGCGCTCCCGCCTCCATCACAACACCGGTCGGAGTCAGGTTCTCATCATCCCGATGGACCGCCGTGGACGGAAGCCCTGTTGGGCATCTGAGTCACACGGCTCCCAGCGGCTCGCTCGGATTCGGACGCCGAGGCCCGGACCTACCGGGTAACGCCCAGGCAGGCCGTGCGAACGGCGAAGTGGCGATGCTACGACGAGCGGGCGATCCCCGGGGGCCAACCGCGCGGCTTCGGCGAGTTCCGGACGCATCGAAACCGTCCCGTCACGCGCCGCATTCTCGCGCAAAAACACGGTAAAGCCAGGTCGGCGGGAGTGGCGCGTGGGACCTATTTAGCCGTCTTGGCGGCTTTTGCGGCCTTCGCCGCCGCCTTCATCTCCTGCTTGAACTCGCGGACCTTCCCCAGGGACTCGGGTCCCGTGACGTCGGCGACCGAGCGGTGCGAGCCGTCCTCGCCATAGTCGCCGGCAGCCTCGCGCCATCCCTCGGGCCGGACGCCGAACTGCTTGCCGAGCAGCGCCAGGAAGATCTGTGCCTTCTGCTTGCCGAACCCGGGGAGGTCGTTGAGGCGCTTGAAGACCTCGCGCCCGCTGTCGACGCCCCGCCAGATCGCCTCGGCGTCCCCGTCGTAGTGCTCGACGAGGTGCTGGCACAGCTGCTGGACGCGCTTGGCCATCGACCCCGGGTAGCGGTGGACGGCCGGCTTCTCCGACAGGACCGCCGCGAACCGCTCCGGGTCGTAGGACGCGATCTCGTGCGCGTCCAGATCGTCCGCCCCCAGCCGCTGGGCGATGGTGTGGGGACCCGAGAAGGCCCACTCCATCGGGATCTGCTGGTCGAGGAGCATTCCGGTCAGGGCGGCGAGCGGGCTGCGCCCGAGGAGCTCGTCGGCCTCCGGCCGCTGCGCGAGGTGAACCGTGGTCGCCATGGACCAAGGATAGAACCGGCGAGTTCTGACGGATGTCTTACGTCCGGGTCTTCTTCATGGCGGGAAACGTCGGCCGGTGTTCGAATGAGGGCGTGAAACAGGAGGAATCGGGGGCGCCGGGCACGCCCGTCGGGCGGCGGGTCGTGCTCGGCATGCTCGGTCTGGGGGCCGCCGGGGTGGTCGTCGGCGGTTCGCTCCAGAAGCAGGTGAACAAGGCGCTGGCACCCGTCGACCAGATAGGCAACGTCCTCCCGGGGGCCGGTGGCGGCTTTCGCTATTACTCGGTCGTCGACAGTGTGACGTCGCGAAGCGCGCGCGAGCACCGCGTGACCGTGAAGGGCATGGTGAACAAGCCACGCGACTTCACCCTGAGCGACCTCGCCGCGCTCCCCCAGACCCGGATCACCCGGGACTTCCAATGCGTCACGGGATGGCGCGTCCCCGATGTCGCCTGGGCAGGCGTTGCTCTGCCCGACCTTCTGGACGCTGTGGGTGTCTCCCCCGGGGCCCGCGCCGTACGGATCTGGTCGTTCGACGGCGCCTACACCGAGTCGCTCACCCTCGACCAGGCCCGGCGCCGCGACGTCCTGGTCGCGACCGAGATGCTCGGCGGGCCCGTGACGCACGACCATGGCGGCCCCGTAAGGCTGTACGTGGCACCCATGTACGGCTACAAGTCCCTCAAGTGGCTCGAAGGCATCGAGGTAACCGACCGTGTCATCTCCGGATACTGGGAACGCCGCGGCTACGACGTCGACGCCTGGGTCGGACGCTCCAACGGGCGCGACGATGAGCCCACCTGACGGTCCGGGCACCCGGGGGCGGCTGGTGCTGCGGTTCACCCAGGCCGAACGGTGGATCCATCACCTGACGGCCGTGCTGATGCTGGTGTGCCTCGTGACGGCCGCGCTCCTGTACGTCCCGGCGCTGTCCACGGCGGTGGGACGCCGGGACCTCTTCAAGCCCATCCACATCTGGGCCGGTTTCGCGCTGCCCGTCCCCGTATTGCTGGGACTGGCCTCGCGGGCGTTCCGCTCCGACCTCCGGGTGTTCGACCGGTTCGGGCGGCACGACTGGGAGTGGCTGCGGCGGCGGGATCGCCGGGCGGTGGTCAACGGGCGCGGTGTCATACCTGTCGGGAAGTTCAACGCCGGGCAAAAACTCAATGCGGCTTTCACCGCCGGTTCCGTCCTGGTGATGCTCGGTACCGGGTGGATTCTGACGTTCCCCGGCCCCTGGCCGGACCGCTGGCGGACGGGTGCCACTTTCGTTCACGACTGGCTGTTCCTGGCGGTCGCAATCGTTACGGCAGGCCATCTCTGGTACGCCTTCCGGGATCGGGGCGCGCTGCGGGGGCTGGTCACGGGAAGGGTCGAACGCGGGTGGGCGGCCCGTCATCACCCCGCGTGGCTGGATGGCCTGGAACGGCCGGACGAACCTGTCGATCCTGGCTCCGAGAGGGCTTGACACCTGCGGCAAAAGCGCTGGAATGAGCATCGAGCCCGGCGTTTCCTCCCCGTCCGTCCGGGCGAAGGATGACGCGGATGCGCACACTCGCCGATCACAGGACCGAGACCCGTGACCTGCTGGCGCGGAGGCTTTCGGCCGAATTCATGATCCTCACCACCGACACCGTCGAGCGCTGTGTCGCCGACGTCCAGGCCTGCATGACGCATCTGGGCCTGGACGCGACCCCGGCGCTCGTCGAACGCATGGCCAGGGAGCATCTGGTCGGCATGGTCAAGAGCGCGCCCCCCTCGAGACGGCGTGCCCCCGAGCCACACCACTGCGACGGCTGACCGTCCCCGGGAGGCGTAAGGCACGAGCCCATTTCGGTCTGGGCTTCATGTCCTGGCGGATGTCCGCCGCCGGATCTGAGAAACTGGACCATGTGAGCTCCCGCAGCCGTAGACGCCCTTCCGGGGAACCGGCACGGGATCGCCCCCCGCCGTCCGACGAGGTCTCCGCGATCTTCGACGGCATGCTCCAGCACGCCCGCGAGCTGCTGGCCGTGCGCAGCCCGCTGGACGCCGAGCTGATCGTCAGCGAGATCCTCGGTTCCTGGTGGGGTCACCGGGTGGACGGCGGCGACGTCGAGGAGGTCATCGGCGAGGCGCTGGTCGACTACGCCGCCGACGCCGGCACCCCGGCCGCGCTGGCGCTGCTGACCGGAATGGCCTACTTGGGCACGGCGCGCCAGGCCGCCAAGGCCGAGCGCGCCGCGCTCACGCTCATGGACGCGGGCGTGGCCCGTCCCGGGTGGGCCGACCGTGTCGGGGCCGTGGTCTCCGAGGCGTGCTACGTCTCCCGGGACGTCTACGGCGACCAGGACTCGATCGTCTGCACTTACACCTACGGGGGCGAGGAACGGCACGCGCTAGTCGTCCTGGTCGACCGCACCAAGGCCGAGCCCGTCCCCACGCGGCACCCGGCGGCCGCGGGCATGGTGCGGGACGCCTGGGTCTCGTCCCAAGTGGACAAGCTCCTCGACCACTGCCGCCGCGAAGGCCGGCTCAATCCGCTCATGCGTTTCGAGGACCTCGACCCCCGGGAGACGCGCGCGCTGCTGCGACGCGCCCTGCAATACACCGGCGAAGCCCTCGACCCTCCGGTGAACGAGAACTTCGGCTCTTACCACGCGTTCGTCCGCGCCCGTATAGCCGCGCTGCCCCCGGGTGGGCGCCTGCCCCAGCCCGCCTTCTACGGCCGCGACCGGCGCGCCACGATCGCCGCCCGCTTCCTGGCCTCCGACGAGGCCGAGGACCTCTCCGACCGCTCCGCCGCCAGCCGCTGCGTCGACCGGATCATCGACTACGGCTGCACCCACGACTTCGGCCGCCCGCTGCGGGTCAGCCCGATCAAGTGCGAGATGTTCCTGCTCGACTGGCTGCCGCGCAAGGTGCTGCTCTCCCCGACCGAGCAGGAGGCCGTGCCGCACGTCCTGGCATCGTGGGTCCGCTGGGCGGGCAAGAGCACCGGCCTCCCCGAAGAGGGCGTCCGCGCGACGCTGGACGCCGTCTGGGACGCCACCGCCAAGTTCGCCGAGGCTTACCGCGACCCCTCCGCCTTCGGCCTCGACCGCGACCTGGTCGACCGCCTCCTCCCCGACGGCGATCTGGAGGCGCTCCCCCGGCGCGCCTTCGCTCTGCCGTTCCTGTCCGGGACGCACCGGATGTCGGGACGCCACGGCGCCATCGACCTGGCCACGCTCGACCCGTCCGACCCGGACGACCGCCGCGTCATGCTGGAGTTCGAGCACCCGGGAGCGACCCCAGAGCACCTGGACGCCCACGAGCGCCTCACCGTCCGCCTCTGGAACGGGGACCCGCCCGAACTCTGGGAGACCGCCCAGGCCCTCCTGGACCTCGGGCTGGAGCGCCACGAGATCCTCCACAAACTCGTTGAACTCCTCGACCGCGTCCCCCCGGGAGAGCTCCCCGAAGCGCTGAGTGTTCTACGTCACGAACTTCCTCCGGAGTAACGTGCGGCGCTCCCGTCACAGACGCCGGTAGGGTCCGTCGCCGGTCGGTGTGAAGGGAATCTCTTGACACGTTCGGGATGAACTCCCGGTTTGCCAGAGGCGTCCGGGGCGACAATCATCGGGGATCTCGGGCATCGGTCGCGCGGGGGACGGACGGCCGCCCCGCAGGTAGGGAGTGATCTTGTTGGAGTGGTCCGAGTTCGCCCGGTGTCTGGGACGCGAACTGGCGGGTCTCGAGAGGGACACCATCCTCATCGTGCGCGAGCGCGAGGAGAGCCGCCACTACGTCCAGGCGATGCGCGAGCCGGACCGGCTGTACGCCGAGGCCGTCAGCAACAACTTCCTGGACGGCCCGCTCCTGCTCACCCTCGCCGACGAGGAGGTCATGAGCGAGGCGGGCTGGCGTCCGCCCGCCGACCCCGCCCCCCGTAACTGGTGGACCGAGCTGCCCTCCTACGCCACCGTCGACGACCACGGCCGCCTGGCCGACGTCATGATCACCGCGCTGCGCGACGTCCAGGGCGTGCGCCGCCCGTCCGACCTGGTCTACGAGTCCTTCCACCGGCACGGCACCGGATTGATCGAACTGCTCGACTTCGGCATCGAGTCCGCCGACCCGGCCCGCATCACCAAGCAGCGCCGCTCCGCCCCGGCCACCGAGCCCCTCCCCCGAACCGCCACGCCCACCCGGGACAACCACGCCTCGCACGACCAGCTCCCGCCGCCCAACGCCGTCCCCGGCCCGCCGTCCCCACCCGGGGGCCACGCCCCCGGCCCGGACGGCCAGCCGAACCCCGTCCCGCCCCACTCGGGCCCAACGCCAGACGGCCAGCCCCAGCCCGTTCCACCGTCCGTCGGCCCGCCGCAACCGGGCTCCACACCGGACGCCCAGCGCCACGCCGCGCCACCCACCGACGGCGCACCGCAGGCAGGCCCGTTGCCCGACGGCCAGACCCAGCCCGTCCCGCCGACCGTCAGCGCACCGCAGTCCGCTGCGTTGCCCGACGGCCAGTCCCAACCCGTCCAGCCGACCGTCGGCCCGCCGCAGACGGGCCCGTTGCCCGAGGGCCAGGTTCGCCCCGTCCCGCCGTTCGACGGCACGCCGCAGGCCGGTCCGGCGCCCGACAACCAGCCGCAGCCCGTCCCGCCGACCGTCAGCGCACCGCAACCAGGCCCCACACCGGACGCCCAGCGCCACCCCGCGCCGCCCACCGAGGGCGCGCCGCAGGCCGGTCCCTTGCCCGACGGCCAGACCCAGCACGTCCGGCCGTCCGTCAGCGGGCCGCAGTCGGGCGCGTTGTCCGACGGCCAGACCAAGACCGCCCCGCCGTCCGTTGGGCCGCCCCCAGACGCGACCCCCGGTGGCGCGCCGCAGGCGGGTACGGCGCCCAGTGGGTCGCCGCAGCCTGTCCTTTCGGGCGACGGTCAGGCGCGGTCCGAGTTGGCCACCGGGCCGCTGCCCGCGGACGTCCGGACGCGTGAGAGCGGGCCACTGCCCCACACCCAGCCCACCGCCGTCTCAGAGCCCGCGAGCGGCCCGCAGATGACCGCGCACGGCGGCCCGGCGACTGAGAGCGGCGGGGCGCGTCCCGAGGCCCACGCGTCGCCCTCAGCTGCGTCCGAGGGGGCCGGGCGCGTGCGCCGTGCCGCGCCGCCGGAGGGGCTCATGCCCGCCGCCGCGCCCGTGCCGCTGGGTCCGCAGGACGAGCTGGAGCCGCGGCTGGCCGCCGCCCGCCAGCGCGGCGACCACAACGCCTACTTCGACCTCCTGCTGACCGCCGACCTGGTCCTGCCCGGCCTGGACGATCCGCCCACGGTCACGATCGGGGCGATCACCTACCAGACGGTCTACACCTCGGCGCTGGCGATGGAGCGCGCGACGGGACGTCCCCCCAGCGGCCTGCGCCACACCAGCTTCGGGCAGCTCACCCCCGGCAACGCCGACCCGTCCTGGCAACTGGCCATCAACCCGGGCCTCGCCAGCGAGGTCCACCTCGACGCCGCCGCCGTCGCTCGCCTGGACGAGGCCCAGCGAGCCCCGGAGCCCCTCGCGGCCCCGCACCCGGGTGAGCCCGCTCCCGAACCGGCGTCCAAGGTCGAGCCGCCGCACGGCACCCGGCTGTGGCAGTGGACGGGTGAAGGGCAGGAGTCCGAGTCCGCCGTTCCGGTGGCCGTGTACGACACCATCGGCGGTGTCTGGGCGCCCGTACGGGCGGACGCGATCCCGTCCCCGGGGAACGACTGAGCGACCGGCTCCGGCCCAGGGGAACCGCCCAGCCGGAGCGCTACCGTCGAGTACGGTGTACCGAACATGAAAGCGGAGTAAGGCTGGGCCCGATTGGACTGGAACGACTTCGCCACCAGGCTGACCATCGAGTTGATGCGGCTGCCGGTCCACTCGTTCCTGATCGTTCAGGCGCCGGGCGGGCTGCCGTACACGCAGGCGATGCGATCGGGCGACCGGACCGACGCCGAGGCGGTCGGCAGTGCCTTCCTGCCCCGAGCCCTGTCGTCCCGCCAGGAGCGGCGGCTCGACGCGCTGGGCTGGCAGCGTCCGGACGGCCGCGACCACCTGAACTGGTGGAACCGGATCACCATGACCGACCGCGCCGGAAACCCCGCCCCCGGCCAGGCCGAGTCATGCGCCGAACTGGCCGGACGCATGGTCGGAGCGTTCCGCGACGTCTACGGCATCGCCTCTCCGCTTGAGCTGGTCTATCAGGCGAGTCGCAATGGCGCGGGCGGTGGCCCGCTCCCCCTTCCCGGCCTCGGCATCCCCGTGGCCATTCCGGACGCGCAGGACGAGCCCGTCCGGTCGTCCCGCCGGTCGGCCAAGCCCGTCTCCCTGGAGACCGCCCTCGCCTCCGCCCGCGAGCGCGGCGACCAGGACGAGTACCTGAACCTGCTCGCGCGCGCCACCCTCTGCCTCCCGTCCCCGATCGACCCGGCGACCGTCCCCGAGGCCGACCACCAGTACGCCACGGCCCGGTTCGGCGACGGCACCTTCGTCCTGGCGTTCACCTCGCCCGAGGCCATGGACCGCTCCCTGCGCGGCCAGGCCGTCCACCACCGCCCCACGACGCTGACCCGGCTCGCCCGCGACTGGCCGCACCCCCAGTGGCAACTGGCGATCAACCCGGGCCTCCCCAGCGCCGCGTACCTGGACGCCCAGTCCCTCCTCCACCCCACAGAGGACGAGCCGCAGCCCAGGCCCGCCGCGCAATCCGAACCCCGTACCGCCAACGGCCGCCTCACCCCTACCGACGTCCCCTCGGCATCCGTCACGCCCACGGCTGATGTCGAGCCCGTAGCAGCCGCCCCCACAGTTGAGGTCGAGCCCGTAGCAGCAGCGCCCACGGCCGCCGCCCCATACTCGGCGGCAACGCCCAGCGTCGCCGTGGCACCCCCGATCGCAGAGACCGCGTCCACATTCGACGCCTCGTCCCCGGGCGCTGAGCCTCCGGCGGACGTCGCGCCGCCAAGCGCTCCCCCCGTCTTCACACAGCCCGACCACGAGCAGCTACCGCTCGCGGACACCGCCCCCGAAAACCAGGCTCCGGTGGCGCCCAAACTCGACACCTGGTCGGACGACACCAGCACCGCCACGTCGGCATCGGCATCGGCATCGGGCGAGGGGTCCTCCACCGCCTTCGACACCTCCCCCGGCTTCAGCGAGCCCCCGGCCGCTGAGGCAAAGGCGACGCCCGCCTTCAACGCGGCACCCGAACCACCCGCCGCCTTCTCGCCCCCCGGCCCCGAAGAGTCCGAGGCGGTGCCCGCCTCCGACGCGGCCGCCGAACCGACGACCGCCGTGTCGATGCCAGCATCGGATGAGGAGTCCTACACCGCCTTCGACACCTCCCCCGAGTTCGGCCGCCCCCCGGCCGACGAGCCGGAGGCAACGCCCGCCTTTAACGCGGCACCCGAGCCGCCCGTCGCCCCCGCGTTCCCCGCCGCGCCGCCCGGCCCGGGTCAGCCCCAGGCCATCCCCTCCTTCGACGCGGTGCCCGACCCAACCGCCGCCCTGGCAAACCCTTCCTCGTCGCCCGTCGTGGGCCAGTCGCAGGCGACTCCCGTTTTTGATTCGTATGGGGCGCCGGGGGCGAGCGAGTCGGGCGTGCCCGAGGCGATTCCGGCGTTTGACACGTCGGCCGGGAACGGCGTGGCCGGTGAGCCGTATCTCGGGGTCGAGGCGGTCGTGATGCAGAAGGTCGTGCGGGCCGAGCATGTGCCGCACTATCTGGAAGGCGGGTACGACCGGGTCGCCGGGTATGTGCATCGGCTCCGGGACGTTCAGGAGTTGAACACTCCGGCCCGGCTCGTGCGGGGGCTTGGGCTCGTGTACCAGGACTCGCCTTTCTCTCCCGGGGACGACACGATCCACGTGATCCGGTGGGCGGCGGTGAAGCCGGGGTTGTTCCGCAAGCCGCTCGGCGGGATCGACGAGTGGAGCATGGGGATCATCCCCGGTGGATGGGTGATCGAGAAGGCGCCCTTCCCGGGTTCTGGCTACGCGCCCGGGGACGGGACGGCGGTTCCCGAGTTCAAGATCGACAGCCAGCGGCTGCCCCATGGGGCGGAGTTGTACGTCCTCGATCGCGCCGGTGGGGAGACGCTGGTCGCGGGGTTCGACGCCGACCGGCGGCAGTGGGTGCCGAGGCCGATCGTCGAGGTGCCCGTCCGGCAGCCGTCGGCCGACCATACGGGGGGGACGGCCATGACCGTCCGGCACGGTTTCTATGCGCGATGGCGCGGCGCTGACTATGAGGCGAGCCCAGACGGGGCGCAGGTGCGGCTGTACCTGGCGCGTCCGGCAGAGGGATTCTCCGCCGTCGCCCCCGATCGGCATGTGCGGGTGGTGCCCGCCGCTGAGGTCGACCGGCTCGCCTACGTGAACACGTTCTGCACGTGGCGGGGTGAGCCCTTCGTGGTGCTGGGCGAGCACGAGGACTGGCTGCGGCTGGAGTACACCGGCGGCAAGGCTCCGGTGGCCGAGCGCCTCGGCCTGGAACCGTTCGACCGGGGCGTCTACCAGGCGTGGGCGCCGCGCGCCGAGGTCGAGGACCTGCGCGAGGAGGCCGTCTGACTCCCGGCAGTGATAGATCTGGGGGCATGGCGGTCATCGACATCAACGCGGATCTCGGCGAGGGCCTGGGCATCTGGCGGCTCGGCGACGACGAGGCCCTCCTCCAGGTGATCACCAGCGCCAACGTGGCGTGCGGGTTCCATGCCGGCGACCCGCTGATCATGCGGCGGGTCTGCGCGGAGGCGGTCGCGCGCGGCGTGACGATCGGCGCACAGGTCTCGTACCGCGATCTGGCGGGATTCGGCCGCCGTGAGATGGACGTCGCCGCCCCCGAACTCACCGCCGAGGTGCTCTATCAACTCGCGGCACTGGACGGCATCGCGCGCACCGAGGGCGGCCGCGTCGCCTACGTCAAACCGCATGGCGCCCTGTACAACCGCATCACGCGTGACCCGGTGCAGGCGCGCGCTGTAGTCGAGGCAGTCCGCGCCTACGACCCGGCCCTGCCAATCCTGACGCTCCCTGGTTCGGCCGTGTATGAGGTGGCGGAAGGGCTGACCGTGGTGGCCGAATGCTTCGCCGACCGCGCGTACACCCGGGAGGGGCGCCTGGTACCCCGCCGCGAGCCCGGCGCGGTCGTCCACGACCCGGACGCGGTGACGCGCCGCGCGGTCCGCATGGCCGTCGAGGGGACGGTGGTGGCCGTTGACGGCACCGAGGTCGCGCTGAAGGCCCGGTCGATCTGCGTGCACGGCGACACGCCCGGCGCGGTCGAGCTCGCCCGGTCCGTCCGGGACGCCCTGACCGGCGCCGCCGTCACGGTGGAGCCGTTCGCATGAGGGTGCTGCCTTCGGGGGACACGGCGTTGCTCGTCGAGACCGGCGACCTCGCGACCGCCCACCGGCTGAACGCGGCCATACGGGAGGCGGCACTCCCCGGGATCATCGATGTCGTCCCCGGGGAGAGCACCGTCCTAGTGGTCACCGATCCGGCGTCATGCGATCTCGGACGGCTCGCCGCGCACCTTCCGTCCCTCCGGCTTCCCGATCATGACGCGGTCGCGCCCGAACTCCTGGAGGTGCGGGTGCGCTACGACGGCGAGGACATCGCGGAGGTCGCCGAACTCACCGGCCTGACTCCCGGCGAGGTCGTGGAGCGTCACGCCACTCCTACATACACGGTCGCCTATCTGGGCTTCTCCCCCGGTTTCGGCTACCTCTCCGGCCTCGATCCGGCCCTGCACGTCTCCCGCCGGGCATCGCCGCGCACGGCCGTCCCGGCGGGCTCGGTCGCGATCGCGGGACCGTACGCGGCCATCTACCCGTCCCGCTCCCCCGGGGGCTGGCGGCTTCTGGGGAGGACCGAGATTCCTCTCTGGGACGTCCGGCGCGACCCGCCGTCGCTCCTGCAACCGGGTACGCGGATCCGTTTCGTCCCCGAGGAGGCCCGTTGATCGAGGTCCTGCGTCCTGGGCCTCTCGCAACGATCCAGGACCTCGGACGCCCCGGCCACGCGCACCTGGGCGTCCCCCGATCCGGAGCGGCCGACCCGCGCGCGCTTCGCCTCGCCAACCGTCTGGTGGGCAACCCGGAGAACACCGCGGGCCTGGAGCTCACCCTGGGCGGAACCACCCTGCGCTTCGACCGTCCGACCTGGCTCGCGGCGACCGGCGCGCCCACCACGCTCCGCATAAACGCCCGCGCCCACGGACCCAACACCCCGTGCTTCGTCCCCCCGGGTGCCGTGGTCGAGGTCGGCCTTCCTGCCGAGGGCCTCCGGACCTATCTCGCCATACGCGGCGGCATCGCGATCGAACCGACGCTGGGCAGCCGCTCGACCGACCTCCTCTCCGGCCTAGGACCCGCCCCCCTCGCCCAGGGCGACCGTCTGCCGATAGGCCCGAGCAATGACCTGGCCCCCATCGAGGTGGACGTCGCCCCCGTCGCACCGCTGCCCGCGTCACCCGTCCTGCGGATCCTGCCCGGCCCCCGCGACGACTGGTTCACCGCCGAGGCTCTCGCGACCCTCACCTCGCAGCCCTACGAGGTGACCTCGGAGTCCAACCGCGTCGGCGTCCGGCTGGACGGTCCCAAGCTCGACCGCGACCGCGACGGCGAGCTGGGCAGCGAGGGCATGGTCGTCGGCGCCCTCCAGGTCCCGCCCAGCGGCCTGCCCATCCTCTTCCTCGCCGACCACCCCACCACCGGCGGCTACCCGGTGGTCGCCGTCCTGGCGTCCACCGAACTCCCCACCGCCGCCCAGCTACGCCCAGGCCAGCACATCCGCTTCCACCTCTAGGCGGCGACGCACACATCGCGCGCAGCCAGCATCCCGCGCGCGCTTGTCGTGCTGCGTCCCGGAAGGCGGCGGCACCCCGCCGGGCGCGCGAGCATCCGCCTGCCGGGCCCTATGCGGCGGCACCGCGCGAGGGTCGGCATACCCAAGGCAACCGCGTCGCGGCGGAGCTCCGTGTCGGCGTACCGCAGAGCAACTCTCGTCGGAAGGCTCATCGACGAGCATCCGCTGCGGGGCGTTGCGCGGGGCAGGCACGTCGCGGCGAGCTCCTCGCGGTTTGATCGTGCCGGACGGCACCGTCCGGCACGACGCTCAACGACGCCGCGGGGCTCCCTCGTGGGGCGGCTATGGGAAGCCGGGCGCTTCCGTACCGGGCTGTCCGACCTGCCGATCCAGGACGTCAGTAATGACAGCGGACCGCCGACCCAGCGAGGGCCGGCGGTCCACCGGGCCACCCGGGCCGCCTGGCCGACCGAGACGCCCGGGCCGAGCCGAGCAGCACGCGCGGGCCGAGCAGGACATGCGGGACGCGCGGGTCGATCAGGGCGCCGGGCCGACCAGGACGCGCGGGCGAGCGGGCGAGCCGGCCGTCCAGGCCGCGTGAGCCGACCGAGCCGACCGGGGCACGCGGGCCGACCAGGACGCCCTGGCCGAGCGGGACGCGTGGGGTCAGGCGATGGCGCCGCCGTCGATGGTGAGGACGCTGCCGGTGATGAAGGACGAGGTCGGCTGGGCTAGGAAGAGCACGCCCGCGGCGATCTCCTCGGGACGGCCGTAGCGGTTCAGCGCGTTGGTGGCGCGCTGGCGGTCGGCGCTGGGGCCGTCCGCCGGGTTCATGTCGGTGTCGCACGAACCGGACTGCAGGACGTTGACGGTGATCCGCCGCGGACCCAGGTCACGCGCGGCGCCCTTGGCGTAGCCGACGAGCGCGGCCTTGGTCGCGGCGTAGTCGGCCACACCCGGGAACATGGACCGCGAGGCCAGGTTCGAGCCGAGCATGATGATCCGGCCGTCCTGCTCCATGACCTGCGCGGCGGCCCGGGTCGTGGCGACCACCCCGTCGACGTTGACGGCGAACATCCGGTCGAGGTCCTCGGACGAGCTCTCGGGGTCGCCCACCTGCCCGCGGGCCATGATCCCGGCGTTGTTGACCAGGATGTCCAACCTGCCGAACTCGCGCACGACCGAGTCGACCAGCGTGGCCGACTGCGTCCGGTCGGCCTGGTCGGCGCGCAGGGCCACGGCGCGCCGTCCCTTGTCCTTGATGTCGCGGACGACGTCCTCGGCCAGCCCGGACGAGGCGACAAAGCTGATCGCGACGTCCGCCCCAGCGTCGGCCAGCGCGCGCGCCGTCGCCGCCCCGATGCCCCGAGATCCGCCCGTCACCAGCGCGACCTTGTCCTGCAGTGTCATGGCCACTCCTTTTGTACCGATCGGTATTAAATGAGGAGAGTACTATATCGATCGGTACAGAAGAAGCGGGGGTGGAGTGATGGCGGGACGACCGCGCGAGTTCGACGTGGACAAGGGCCTCGACATCGCCCTGGACGTCTTCTGGCGTCAGGGCTACGAGGGCACCGCGCTCTCCGACCTCACCGAGGCCATGGGCATCAACCGTCCGAGCCTGTACGCGGCCTACGGCAACAAGGAGTCACTGTTCTTCCGCGCCATCGAGCGCTACTTCGACGGCCCCGCGGCCCACGTCAAGGTGGCCTTCGCCAAGCCCACCGCCCGCGAGGTGGCCGAGTGCCTGCTGCGCGGCGCCAGCGACACCGGGACGTACGGCGGCGAGGCGCTGGGCTGCCCGATGGTGCACAGCGCCCTGGTCGCCGGGAAGCACGGCGAGGCGGTCCGCGCGGAGATGGAGTCGAGGCGCCGCCAGTCCCAGACGGCCCTGGCGGCCCGCTTCGAGCGCGCCCAAGCCGAGGGCGACCTGCCCGCCGACCTGAACGCCGACGACCTGGCCCGGCACATCTGGGCGGTCACCTTCGGCATCTCCGTCAGTGCCGTCAGCGGCGCCACCCGCGAAGAACTGCACCGGGTGGTGGACCTCACCCTCGCCCAGTGGCCGCCCAGACCGAGCTGAGCCCGGCCGTGCTCACGGCAGCAACGCGCGCAACCGGACGGTTTCCGCGGCGACGAGATCGCGCGGAAGCTCCCCGAAAGCGGTGATCGCGATGTCGCCGTCCTTGGGTTCCCAGACGCCGGCGACCCGTCCTTCATGGACGATCACGGGCGAGATCCACCCCGCCTTGCGGCTGACGTCCGCGCGGCGCTCGGCCGGGATCAGGTAGGTGGCCTTGGTGCCCGCGCCGAGGACGTACTGGTCGAACGCCCCGAGCAGCCGCAGGGACCGGCTCGGCTCGGTGGCGAGCAACTCGTCCACGTGCTCGCGCAGCATCACCATCGGCTCGCCCTCGACCTCGACGGTCGCCAGCTCGTCCTCCAGCATCGCGAACCAGCCCTTGACGTCCTTCTTCCTGCTGGTGCCGCGCATGAGCCAGTTGTCGAACATCGCGGCGTCGGCCGGGCCGTGCGCGCCGAGGAAGCCACGGATCACCGTCCGCACGGCCTCCTCGACCGGCGGCAGCCCGCGCCACCCCGGCAGCCACGCCCGCGGCGACACGAAGGTGATCCGGTTGCCCTGGGACGGCCCGTGGCAGAGCACGCCCCACCAGGCCAACGGCTTGAACAGCATGCCCCAGCCGGAGCCGAGGATCTCGGCGAGATGGTCGGACCCGGTCTCGTCCATGATCGCGGCGGCGAGTTCCTCGCGGGTGAGGGCCGCCCCATCGCCCAGCGCGCTCCCGACCACGGCGGCGATCGCCTCCAGGTCGTCCGGGGACGCGCCGAACGCCTTCTGCCAGCTCGGCTTCTCCCAGCTGCGGATCGTCCCGCAGAGCGCGAGGTAGGCCGCGGCTTCGTCCGCGGGCAGCAGGTGAAGCGTCCCGCGCATGGCCCACGTCTTGACGAGCGTCCGCTCGTCCAGCAGCGCACGCGCCACGTCGCCGTCCCCCGGGGACGTCTGCCGGAGCGCGATGGCCAGCGCCGCAGCCGACCCCACCTGCGCCTGCACGCCCGCCAGCCGCCGAACCACCTCCACGGCGGAAACGTCCCCGACCGGGTCGATGAACTGCCGCCGCATCCGCCAGGCCAGCCCCTGCTCCCAAGTAACCGAAGCCATAATCCGATTACACCGCACCCCACCCACAAAACCGCCCGGCCCTGGTCGCCGAAGGGCTCAGGCCAGGCGGGGGTTGAGTTCCTTGAAGGCGGTGTGGACGTCGTCGCTGGTCAGTGTGGTGAGGTCGGCGGTGGTGGCGGCCGGGCCGAGCTGGGCGGCCCTCATGGCGCGCGAGGCGCAGGCCTTCTCGTAGATGGTGCGGGCGAAGCGCCCGTTGCCCAGCTCGTCGATGCGGCCGCGGCCGACGGCGTGCTGGAAGACCAGGGCGAGGTCGTCGAGGGCCTCCTCGTCCCAGCGGTCGCCGCTCTCGTGGGCGATGAGCTGGGCGATGCGCAGGAGCTCGTCCGGCCCGTAGGACGGGAAGGCGACGCGGGTGTCGAAGCGGGACGCCAGCCCCGGGTTGGACGACAGGAAGCGGTCCATGTCGGCCTCATAGCCCGCCAGGACGACGACGAGACGGTCGCGGTCGTCCTCGGCGCGCTTGAGGAGGGTCTGGACGGCCTCGGAGCCGAAGGCGTCGCCGCCGCTGTAGCCGGAGTTGCTCAGCGCGTACGCCTCGTCGACGAACAGGACGCCCCCGAGCGCCGAGTCGACGACCTTGTTGGTCTTGAGGGCGGTGGCGCCGAGATGGTCGCCGACCAGGTCGGCGCGCTGGGCCTCGATCACTTCGGGACGGGCGAGCATGCCGAGGGCGGCGAAGATCCGGCCGAGGACGCGGGCGACGGTGGTCTTGCCGGTGCCGGGCGGGCCGGTGAAGACGAAGTTCCGGGTCGGGGGGCGGGTGACCAGGCCCTGCTCCTGGCGCATGCGGGCGACCTGGAGCTGGGCGGCGATCTCCTTGACCTGGCGCTTCACGGGGGCCAGGCCGATCATGTCCTCGAGTTCGGCGAGCGCCTCGTCCAGGGTGGGGGTCTCGGCGTAGCCGCGGTACCGCTCGGTGACCTCGGCGAACGCGGTGTCGATGTCGACGGCGCGCAGCGTGACCAGGTCGTCGGCGGACGGGGCGTCGCTGTCGCCGACGACGCGGACGTCGCGGGCGCGCGCGGCGGTCTCGGTCAGCGTCCGGACGAAGCGGCCGTTGCCCAGCTCGTCGACGATGCCGCGCCGCTCGACCTCCTCGAACCGGGCCTTGAGGCGCGCGCGGGCCTCGTCGTCGAAGCGGTCGTCGCGCAGCCCGGCGTGGTAGCCCGCGATCCGGAGCAGCTCGGCGGGACGGTAGGACGGGAAATGCACCCGGGTGCCGAAGCGGGACGCCAGCCCCGGGTTGGTGTCGAGGAACTCCTCCATCTGCGTCTCGTATCCGGCCAGGATGATCACGAGGTTGTCGCGGTCGTCCTCGGCGCGCTTGAGCAGGGTCTGGACCGCTTCGTTGCCGAACCGGTCGGGTTGTCCCTCGGCGGAGTTGCTGAGCGCGTACGCCTCGTCGACGAACAGGACGCCGCCGAGCGCCGAGTCGACCAGCCGGTTGGTCTTGATCGCGGTGGCGCCGAGGAACTCCCCGACCAGGTCGGCACGGTGCGCCTCGACCACGCGGGCCTCGGGCAGCAGGCCGAACGCGTAGAAGATCTTGGCCAGGACGCGGGCGACGGTCGTCTTGCCGGTGCCGGACGGGCCGACGAAGACCAGGTGCCGCATCGGTTTCTCGGTCGGGACGCCCGCCGCGGCGCGCAGATGGGCGGCCTCGATGGACGCGGCGATGGAGCGGACCTGGCGCTTGACCGGTTCGAGGCCGATCATCTCCTCCAGTTCGGCGAGCGCCTCGGCCACGGAGATTTCCGGGGTCTCCTCGGGTTCGTCCACCGTCTCGGCGGCGGCGCGCTGCTCGTAGGCCGTCTGGGTGGACGCCGGGACGCCCGCCGCGAGCATCTCGTCGGGTTCGCGGTCCGGTTCGGGTGACGGCTCCTTGGTCTGTTCCTGCACCCAGCCGGTCTCGTAGGCCTCGGCCGACACCGCTCTGCGCCCCTGGTCCCACCGGTAGGCCAGGACGGCGAACGCCACGGCCCACGCGGGGCCGACGTGGAGGTCGGGCAAGGGATGGACGATCGCGGCCGTGACGACCCCGGCCGCGGCCAACGCCATCAGCGCCGTCCGCCACGGGGCGAATCCGCGGAGCCGGAGCGCGAAGAACGCCACCGGCAGCGCGAGCAGCCCCAGGAGCAGCTCAAGACTCAGATGGTGCTCGGGATACAGCCGGGCCAGCGGGACCGACGCCCCCAGCCAGCCGACGATCACCAGGATCAGCGCCATCCCCGCGGGCGACCGCAGCGTCAGGTGCAGCACCAGCAGCAGGACGAGCGTGAACGCGGCGATGGCGGCGACCGGGAGGTTCAGCGCGACCGCGGCCGACACGGTCCCCGCGACGATCACAAGCCCTCCGAGGAATCGCAGGCCGGGAACGATCTGGAAGTATCGGCACCGCAGGCGCTCGAAAAGATCCCGCGCCGCGGTGCCCACCGCCGGGCGGGAGCGGGATCTCCCGAACAGTGCCATACAAGGCGAGTAAAGCGCAGTCCCCGTCCGAACGGGACTCCCCCCGCCCGGTTCGTTGACACCTGACGGGCGCGGCGGATGAAGATCATCTGTTGTCGCCGGGGGGCGGTCCCACCGTTTGGCCTGCATAGCGCGTATGAGGACGGCCGGGCCCCGCACGCCCCTACGATCGATGTCATCCATCCGCACTCGTCTGGGAGACCTCTTGACCGACCCGACGGAGGCACTGCCCGGCCTGGACGGCACTGAGGCCACGGCGCCCCTCCCCCGTATAGCGGGCTACGCGATCGAGGACGAACTCCAGGCGCGATTGAAGCCCGGCGGTCCGCTGCGCATCGCGGGAGTGGACGAGGTGGGACGCGGCGCCTGGGCCGGTCCCGTGGTCGTGTGCGCCGCCGTGACCGACCTGAGCGAGCCCCCCGATCTGCCTGGACGGGGCAAGCACAGCAAGCGCAGGATCGGCCTGACCGACTCCAAGCTGCTCACCGAGTCGCACCGGGAGACCTTCGCCGGGCTGTTGCCGGGCTGGCTCGCCGGACACGCGATCGGGTCGGCCTCCCCGGAGGAGATCGACGAGGTCGGGATGACCGAGGCGCTGCGCCGCGCGGCCGTCCGGGCCCTAGACGCCCTCCCCGATCGTCCCGACATGGTGATCCTGGACGGCAACCACGACTACATCGGGAGCCGCGGGGGCTGGCGCGTGCGCTGCGAGATCAAGGCCGACCAGCGGTCGGTGACGGTCGCGGCCGCGTCCGTCCTGGCCAAGGTGCACCGCGACCGGCTCATGGCGGCGCTGGACGCCGAGCACCCCGGGTACGGCTTCGCTGACAGCGCGGGCTACCCGTCCCCCGTCCACCAGAAGGGCCTGGAACAACACGGGCCCACCCCGCACCATCGGCTCTCGTGGTCCTATCTGGACGACCTGCCACAGTGGCGCCATCTGAAGAGGCACCGCAACCCTCTTGCCGGAGAAGGTCAGCTCAGCCTCATGTGAGTTCATCCCAGCCCACCGGGGTAGAGCGCGGGTATTGGGAGGTACGCCATGGACACTGTCGTCAAGAAGCTGCTGCACGAGGCGGGGCAGACGTTCTCCGAGGAGAGCGACATCACGCTCAAGGACCAGCCGGGAGCGCTGTTCCGGCTGCTGGTGCTGGCGAACCTGCTCAGCACCCGCATCGCGTCGGACATCGCGATGGCGGCGGCGCGGGAGCTGTTCGCCGCGGGCGGGGGAACGGCCCGCGGCATGAGCAAGCTGACCTGGCAGCAGCGGGTGGACGCACTGGGCCGCGGCCACTACGTCCGGTATGACGAGAGCACGGCCACCCGGCTCGGCGAGATGGCCGACCTCGTCCAGGAGAAGTACAACGGCGACCTGCGCCGCCTCGCGATCGAATCCAACCGCGACAAGGACCGCGCCGCCGAACTGATCAAGGAGTTCCCCGGCATCGGCCCCACGGGGGTCGACATCTTCTTCCGTGAGGCCCAGGCCATCTGGCCTTGGCTCCGCCCCCACTTCGACGACCTCGTCCTCAAGGGGGCCGAGCGGCTGGACCTGCCCACCAAGCCCGACAAGCTGGCGGACGAGGTCCAGCCCAAGGACCTCGCCCGCCTCTCGTCGGCGCTCGTCCGCGTGGCCCGCGACAAGAAGCTCGCGGACTCGCTCAAGGACTGAGCGTCGCGGAAGGACCGAGCGTCAGTCCTTGCCGCGCGCGGAGACCCACTCCAGGTTCCAGCCGTACCGCTGGTCGACCGACATCTTGCCCCAGCGCGGGCGCCCGGGGGGCGGCAGCACGAAGTGCCCCTCCCGGCGCACCACGAGCTCACCGTTCACGTTC
Source organism: Spirillospora sp. CA-294931 (assembly GCF_050946795.1). GTDB lineage: Bacteria > Actinomycetota > Actinomycetes > Streptosporangiales > Streptosporangiaceae > Spirillospora. The sequence goes on along the minus strand of NZ_CP192006.1, from coordinate 2,782,644 downwards.
TCGATGAGCGCCAGGACGGCGTCGCGCGAGGCGTCGACGCAGCCGTCGATCGTCATGTCGATCGGGGGCGAGTTCAACGGGAACAGCGTCGCCGTGGCCGACAGCCCGCGGAAGTCGTCGGCGCCGTCGTAGATCTCGGCGAAGACCAGGATCCGCTTGAACTCGGCGGTGTGGTCGAGGTTGATCGTCAGGTTCTCGCCCGTCTCGACCGTCCCGGTCCGGTCGTCCTGGTCGAGCTGGATGTAGGGGGCGCGGTTCAGCGCGCCGAAGTCGCCGAGCGCGTGGATGATGCCCTTGCGCCCGTCCTTCAGCTCCCACAGGCAGCACAAGTCGAGGTCGAGGTCGGTGCCCCGGCGCAGCTTGCCCATGAACCCCTTGGCCGCGCCCTCACGGGCCGTCCAGTTGAGGTTGACGCGCATGTTGCCGGACGTCGCGCCGTGCTTGGACAGCGACACCGAGGGCGAGCTCTTCGTCAGCGAGATCTTGCCGCCCTGCTGCTGTTGCTGCGGCATCTGCTGCCCGGGTGGCGGAGGCGGAGGCGCGTACTGCTGCTGCTGGGGCGGAGGCGGCGGAGGCGTGTACTGCCCCGGGGACGGCGGGGGCGAGAACTGCTGGTCCGGCGGCGGGAACTGCGCCGGAGGAGGCGAGTACTGCTGCGGCGGAGGCGGGGGCGGCGAGTACTGCTGCGGCGGGGGTGGCGGCGGCGCGTACTGCTGCTGCGGCGGGGGCGAGTAGTGCTGCGGAGGCGGCGGGGCCGCCTGCTGGGGCGGCGGCGGAGGCGCCTGCTGCCCCGGGTCGTCGACACTGATGCCGTAGTCCGTGGCCAGCCCGGCGAGGCCGGTGTCATACCCCTGGCCCACCGCGCGGAACTTCCACGAACCCTGGCGGCGGTACAGCTCACCGAGCACGAACGCCGTCTCGGTGGTGGCGCTCGGGCTGTCGAACCGCGCGACCTCGGCACCGTTGGCCGCGTCCAGGACCCGCACGTACAGGCCCTGGAACTGGCCGAACGTCCCGCTGTCGGCGGACGCCGCGATCACGATCTTCTCGATGTCGGGCTCGACCCGTCCCAGCTCGATCGCCAGGATGTCCCGCACGGTCGCGCCGGGCTGCTTGCCCTCGTACCGGACGGCGCCCGAGCGATGCGACGGCTGGTTGTAAAAGACGAAGTCGTCGTCCGACCGCACCTTGCCCGTCCCGGCGAGCATCAGCGCGGAGGCGTCGGCGTCAGGTCCGCCTTGCCAGCCCAGCTCGACCCGTACCGAGGGAACCGGCACCGGTGTGTTGGCGCCCTTCTGCAACGACATGAACGCTCCCCTTCCTCGTCCAACGTGACCAACCTACGGGCACGCGCCCCGCGGAGCGAAACTCGCCCCCGGCGGGCATGACGTGACCGGAGATTACGATCCCACGCGGACATGGCGCCTAGCGTGTGCGGCCACGGGGTTTCAGCGGAAGATCGGGAAGCGCGGGCGCCGGGATGGACGGACCCTCATAGCCCGGGACGGCACCGAACCGCTCCCCCTCGGCCCATTCGCGGCGCGCCTGGGCGATCTCGTCCCCCGTCCGCCCGACGAAGTTCCACCACATGACCAGCTTCTCTTCGAAGGGCTCACCGCCCAGCAACAGCAGCGCACTGTTCCCGTACGCGCGTAGCGGCAGTTCCCGGCGGCCACAGCCGAGGTAGAGCATCGAACCCGGGTCCAGCCGGACACCGTCGACCTCGGTCACCCCGGACATCGTCAGCACCGCGTACTCGAAGTCGGGTTCCACCGGGACGGCGACGTCCACGCCGTCGGCCAGGCTGAGATCGGCCCCCATGATCGGCGTGAACGTGCTGCCCGGCGAGGCCGCGCCGTCCAGCTCCCCCAGGATCACGGTCGCGCTCAACCCACCGGCCGAGGTGACGACCGGCAACTCGGCGTGGTGCTCGAAGGCCGGGTCGGTGTGCCGATGAGCGTCCGGCAAGGCCACCCAGAGCTGAGCGCCGTGCAGGATCGCCGAGTGGCCGCCGGGCGACTGCTCCGAATGCGCGATGGCCCGTCCGGCGGTCATGAGACCGAGCTCTCTGGGCCGGACGACCTGCGCGCTCCCCAGACTGTCGCGATGCAGCACCTCACCGGCGTGCAGCCAGCTCACCGTCTGCAGCCCGATATGCGGATGCGGCGCGACCTGCATGCCGGGCTCGTCGGAGATGTCGTCCGGCCCGTAGTGATCGACAAAGCACCAGGCCCCGACCATCCGACGCCCCAAGGTCGGCAGCAGCCTGCGCACCACGCTGCTCTCCCCGAGCGGCACGTCCCGAGGCTTCAGCAACTCCCGCACCGGCTGAGCCGCGACCTCCTCACGCCCCCCGCAAACCCGCGCCGCCGGCCGCACATCCAGATCACTCACCACGTCCCCCTCCGTCCGCTCCAAACTACCGACCGGCGCGGGGCGCACGCGTACGAGCTCGTGTGGGCGAACGCGGCACACAGCCGAACAAGCGCCGCCCAACCCACGAGCGCGACGCTCGGACGGACGGACGCGACGCCACCGCACGACCGCGAGCTCAAGTGCACGGGCACGGCGCCCACCCGGGCGGGCACGATGGTCAGTTGGTCGGGTGCCGGGCTCGTGGGGTGGGCGGGGTTCAGGAGGACGGGGCGTAGCGGTCGAAGAAGAGGTTGCGGTGGCGTTCGCGGCGTCCCGGGTGGGCGCGCTCCTCGTCGGAGTAGCCGACGGAGACCATGAGGGCGATCGCGAGGTCGTCGCGGTCCTCGATGCCGAGGACCTTCTTGACCTTGGACTCGTCCCAGCCGTTCATGGGCGAGGTGGCCAGGCCCATCTCGGTGGCGGCCAGCATGACGTAGGTGGCCGCGATCATGGCGTCCTTGATCGCGTATTCGCGGAGGAGGCCGCGCTGGTCCAGGCTCTCCTGGAAGGCACGGGTCTCACCGGCGAACCAGGTGATGAACTCGTCGTTCCACGCCCCGGACGCGCGGGCGGTGTCGTAGATGTCGGCGTTGTCGTCCCGCCACAGCTGCGGCTCGGCGACGAAGACCAGGACGACAGGGGCCTCGTTCGGCTGGGGTTGACCACCGGCGGCCCAGGTCAGCCCTTCGAGACCCTCGGGGCTGCTGACGGCGACGATCGAGCGGTCCTGGAGGTTCCAGCTGCTGGGCGCCTCAAGGGCGAGGTCCAGCAGTTCGTCCAGGAGGGTCTCGGGGATCGGGTCGGGCCGGTAGTGGCGGATCGTGCGGCGCGTGCGGATCGCCTCCGCGACGGACAAGGTTTGCTTCGTCATGTCTCTAACTATTGGAGAGTGGCTCTCTTTTAGGAAGAGGGCACTAATTAGTGCGTTACTCTCCTGACATGAGGACCCTCGTCGAGTCGTCCGGGCTCCCCGCCGACGTCTACTCCGCCAAGTGCCCGACCCGCCAGGTCATCGACCACATCGCCGGGAAGTGGACGGTCCTGGTCGTGGCCGCGCTCATGGAGGAGGGCACCATGCGCTACACCGACCTGAGCCGCCGCATCGAGGGCGTGTCACAGAAGATGCTCACCCAGACGCTGCGCGCCCTGGAGACCGACGGGTTCGTCACGCGGACCGTGCATCCCGTCGTCCCGCCCCGGGTGGAGTACGACCTCACCGAACTCGGACGCGGTCTCGCGGGCCCGGTCTCGGCGCTCCGGGAATGGGCGGAGACCAACATCAACGCGATCGAGGCGGCCCGCGCGCGCGTCGCCGCCGGGAAGGGACCGGTCATGTGACCGATGCCGTCCCGGTCGTCCGGTTCGTAGCTTCGGGGTCATGAACAGCACCTACCCGGACATCACCCGCGACGACGTGGGCGTCGTCCTGATCAACCAGTGGGACGTCGGGACGCGCGAGCGCCAGCTCGCGGGCGCCGAGGCCATCGCCCGGGGCTGGAGCGCCGGGGCGCCGCCGCGCGGCTCGGTCTCGCTGAACCTCTACGTCAGCGACGACGGCACCTCCCTGCTGGCCTACAAACCCTGGACCAGCCACGACGCCTACCGCGCGTTCGCCGAGACCGAGCGGACGCCGCTCACGGGGGAGGTCGCGCCCGGCGTGACCCGCGAGGAGCCCGTCGAGTACCGCCTCTACCGCACCGCCTTCGACGGCGACGGCGGCGACGGCGACGGCTCACCGGGCTCGATCGTGATCGTCCAGTTCGAGACCGCCGACGCCGACGCCGCCCGCACCCTCGTCGACACCCTGATCGAGACCTACGACGGTGTGGACCTGCCCCCGGGCGGCCTCGGCTCGCACTTCCACATCGCCACGGACGGCTCCCGAATGCTCAACTACGCCGAGTTCGTGGACGCGGCGTCCCACGAGAGGCTCATCAGCGGCGAGACCGGCCGGAACGGACGCCTGCCCGAACTGCTCGCCGGCCTCGACGGCATCCGTCCGCTCGGCTTCAAGCGCTACACCCTGCACACCTCCATCACCCGGGGCTAGGACCAGGCGCCGCTCGCCGCGGCACGGGCGGCATAGGTCTCGAAGTCGATCGGGGGACGTCCGAGCACCTTCTCCACCGTGTCGGTGGGTTCGGCGAGGTGGCCCGCTCGGAGGATCGCGAACAGGGCGTCGAGGGAGTCGACGGCCTCGTCCGGGTAACCCTCGGCGCCCAGTTCGGTGCGGTACTCCGCCGGGGTCAGTTCCACATATCGCATGGGACGTCCGGCCGCCTTGGAAATCACCTCCACAGCCTCACCGAAGGTCAGTCCCCGCGGCCCGGAAAGGGCGTAGTTCTGCCCCGCATGGCCGTCCTTGGCAAGGAGTGCCACGGCGACATCGGCCAGATCTTCGAGGTCGACGAATGGCTCCCCCATGTCACCGATCGGCAGTGCGAGGCGCCCGGAACGCAGCGGTTCCCGCCACAGATCCTCGTCGAAGTTCTGATTGAAATTGTTCGCGCCGATGATCGTCCACTCGACACCGGAATCGCGCACGGCCTTTTCGGCCGCGACCATCCCCGCGCCGAAACCGCCGTCGAATTCGCTCACATCACGCCCGGAGAGCACCACGAATCGCTCGACGCCCGCGCCGACGGCCGCCGCGACGAAGTCGCCGATCGGCGCGGGGTCGTCCGGGGCGACGAGGTAGACCCTCAAAGCCCCGTCCAGCGCGTCTTTCCAGGTCGCGGGCTCGGCCCAGTCGAACCGCACCTCCCCGGACCGGGATGCGGCCCGCACCGTCCGCCCCTCGTCCCGCAGCCGCCGCACCACCCGGCGCCCGGTCTTTCCCGTCGCCCCCAGAACCAGGAACTCGTTCGCATTTCTCGTCATGCGACTAAGTCAACCGTCCCCCGGAAGAGACGGACATGTTCGCCCGTCCACGATCGATGGCCGATCGTCCACGGCTCACCACTCGACCGGCAGAGCCTCCGGAGTCGTGATGACGTGGCCCGCTTTCCAGCGGACGTCGCCGGACGGCACGGCCAAACGCAATGTGGGCAGTTCCCGCAGCAACGCCCGGATGGCGATCCGGATCTCCAGGCTCCCAAGAGGAGCGCCAATGCAATAATGCGTGCCAAACCCATACGACATATGCGCGTTGGGATCACGACGGAGGTTCATCTCGGCGGGATCGTCGAACACCCGGGGATCGCGATTGGCGGCATCGTGCGACGGGATGACGATGTCCCCTTCGCTCAACCGGACGCCGCTGGGCAACTCCACGTCCGCCATCACCCGTCGCGGCATGTCGTCCCCGGCCGTGGTCGAGTAGAGCCGCTCCAGCTCGGTGAACGCGCCGTCGACCTCCTCGGGACGCGCCAGGAGGTAATCCCAAGCGGTCTCGAAATCGCCATACGGATGGGTGCGCAGCACATAGACGAAACGGGCGATCGAACTCGCGGCCGTCTCCCACCCGCCCACGACCAGGGCCAGCGCCAGCTTGATCTGGACGTCCGGCGACTCGTCCGCCCCCTCGACGGCGATCCGGGAGAGCAGATCACCAGAAGGTTCGGCGCGCCTCTGCTCGATCTGCTCCCACAGGTAGCCGCCCATCTGCAGAGCGGACGCCGCCGCCTCGTCCCGGGCGAGGTCGGCCGTGCCGAGGAACATGTCGCCCCAGCCGCGGAACTTCGCCCGGTCGTCACCGGGCAGCCCGAGGAGATCGCAGATGGTGTCCAGGGCGAAGGGAATCGCGTAGTCCGCCATCAGGTCGGCGCTCCGGCGTCCCGCCCGCATGGTCGCCAGCCGATCCGCCGCCGTCTTCTCCAGCGTCTCACCGAGCGCGGCGACGGCCGCCCTGGAGAACGCGTCCCGGACGATGCCCCGCACCCGCGCGTGCTCCGCGCCGTCCATCCCGAGCATCGTGCCCGACACATCGACGTCGTCGGCATCCGCGGCGGCCGAACGCGAGAACACGTCCTGACGACGCAGCACCTCGCGCACGTCGGCATACCGGCAGACCAGCCTGGCCTCGATCCGCCGCCCGTTCACCGTCCGCACGATCGGGACCACCCCCGTCCCGGACGCCGCGAACTCGGAGTAGAGGGGATGCTTCTCCGGACCAGGAGGTCGATTGATCCCCTCGGCGTCCATATAGAAGGGATGGGCGATGCGATCGGCGTCGGTGTCGTGCCCAGCAGCAGACATCTCTCTCGTCCCTCCGTGTGCCCGCTTCAAGGCCGGAGACCCTAGCCGCCCGCCTCCCCTACCCACACTGGCGAACGGGCCATATCTCCCGACCCACGGCACATCAGAACAAGTGGCCTGGCAATCCACAACGTCGGGACCCGTAAGGCAATGCGGGCGCCGACGTCCCAGCCCGTCCCGGAAGACGGGTCGAGCGGGTGCCGGTGAACGAACACCGGCACCCGCTCGATTCGGGGTCAGCTGCAGCCGCTGGTGGAGCCGCAGCCTTCGCAGACGTAGCAGCTGCCTGCGGGGCGCATCTTGGTGCCGCAGGTCATGCAGAGCGGCGCGTCGGCGGTGCGGCCCTGGCGGCTTTCGAGGGCCTCGGCCCGCGGTGCGGCGGCGGGCTTGGGGGCCTCGACGGCCGGACGGGTGATCTCGGCCGACTGGGCCAGGTTCTCGAACTCGTCGCCGTGCAGGGTGGCGGGGTCTTCGCCGTTGGCCTGCATGGAGCGCTCCCCGGAGGTGAGGATGCCGAGCTCGGCGCGCGCGTCGTAGGGCAGGTGGTCCAGGGCCAGGCGGCGGAAGATGTAGTCCATCACCGAGGTGGCCATCCGGATGTCCGGGTCGTCGGTCATGCCGGCGGGCTCGAAGCGCATGTTGGTGAACTTCTCGACCCAGGTCTCCAGCGGCACCCCGTACTGGAGGCTGATGGAGATCGCCATGGAGAAGGCGTCCATCACGCCGGCGAGCGTGGAGCCCTGCTTGCCGAGCTTGAGGAAGACCTCGCCGACGCCGTCGTCCGGGTAGGACGAGGCCGTCATGTAGCCCTCGGCGCCCGCGACCGAGAAGCGGGTGACGGTGGCGGGACGCTGCTTGGGCAGGCGCTTGCGGACCGGACGCACCTCGGCGGGCGCCTCTTCGGCCTTGGGCTCGTCGGCCTGCTTGTGGACCGAGAGCGGCTGGCCGACCTTGCAGTTGTCGCGGTAGATCGCCAGGGCCTTCAGGCCGAGCTTCCAGCCCTCGTAGTAGACCTTCTCGATGTCCTCGATGGTGGCCTGCTCGGGCATGTTGACGGTCTTGGAGATCGCGCCGGACAGGAACGGCTGGACGGCCGCCATCATCCGGACGTGGCCCATCGGGCTGATCGCCCGCTCGCCCATCGCGCAGTCGAAGACCTCGTAGTGCTCGGGACGCAGGCCCGGGGCGTCGACGACGTGGCTCTTCTCGGCGATGTACTCGACGATCGCCTCGATCTGCTCCTGCTGGTAGCCGAGCTTCTGCAGCGCGCGCGGGACGGTGTGGTTGACGATCTCCATGGAGCCGCCGCCGACCAGCTTCTTGAACTTCTTCAGCGCCAGGTCGGGCTCGATGCCGGTGGTGTCGCAGTCCATCATCAGGCCGATGGTGCCGGTCGGGGCCAGCAGCGACGCCTGCGCGTTGCGGTAGCCGTTCTTCTCGCCGACCTTGAGGCATTCCTGCCACTGCTTGGTGGCGGCGGTGTGGATGGCCTTGTCGATCGCGTCGAGCGTCCGGACCTCGTCGTTGGCGGCGGCGTGCTTGCGCATGACGCGCTTGTGCGCCTCGGCGTTGCGGGCGTAGCCCTCGTACGGGCCGACGACACCGGCGATCTCGGCCGAGCGGCGGTAGGCGACACCGGTCATCAGCGAGGTGATCACCCCGGCGAGCGCGCGTCCGCCGTCGGAGTCGTAGGCGTGGCCGGTCGCCATGAGCAGCGCGCCCAGGTTGGCGTACCCGATGCCCAGCTGACGGTAGTCGCGGGTCGTCTCGGCGATCTTCTCGGTCGGGAAGTCGGCGAAGGTGATGGAGATGTCCATCGCCGTGATGATCAGCTCGGTGAGCTTCACGAACCGGTCGACGTCGAAGGTCAGGTCGTCCTTCAGGAACTTCAGCAGGTTGATGCTGGCCAGGTTGCAGGAGGAGTTGTCGAGGCTCATGTACTCCGAGCACGGGTTGGACGCGGTGATGCGGCCCGACTCGGGGTTGGTGTGCCAGTCGTTGATCGTGTCGTCGTACTGGATGCCCGGGTCGGCGCACTCCCACGCCGCCTTGGCCATCAACCGGAACAGGTCCTTGGCCTGGACGGTCTCGACGACGTCACCGGTGAGCCGGGCGCGCAGCCCGAACTCGTCGCCGGTCTCGACCGCGCGCATGAACTCGTCGGAGACCCGGACCGAGTTGTTGGCGTTCTGGTACTGGACGCTGGCGATGTCGCGGCCGCCGAGGTCCATGTCGAACCCGGCGTCCCGCAGGGCGCGGATCTTGTTCTCCTCGCGCGACTTGGTCTCGATGAACTCGGCCACGTCGGGGTGGTCGACGTCCAGCACGACCATCTTGGCGGCCCGCCGCGTGGCGCCGCCCGACTTGATCGTCCCGGCGGACGCGTCGGCGCCGCGCATGAACGACACCGGGCCGCTGGCCGTCCCGCCGGAGGTCAGCAGCTCCTTGCTGGAGCGGATCCGCGACAGGTTCAGCCCCGCGCCGGAACCGCCCTTGAAGATGACGCCCTCTTCCTTGTACCACTCCAGGATCGACTCCATCGTGTCGTCGACCGACAGGATGAAGCACGCCGACACCTGCTGCGGGGACTTGGTGCCCACGTTGAACCAGACCGGCGAGTTGAAGCTGAACATCTGGTGGACCAGCGCGTACGTCAGCTCGTGGTCGAAGATCTCGGCGTCGGCCTCGGACGCGAAGTAGCCGTTCTCCAGGCCCGTCTCGACGTACATCTTCACGACGCGGTCGATGAGCTGCTTGAGGCTCCACTCGCGCTGCGGCGTCCCGACGGCGCCCCGGAAGTACTTGGACGTGACGATGTTGACGGCGTTCAGCGACCAGAAGTCGGGGAACTCCACCCCGCGCTGCTCGAAGTTCACCGATCCGTCGCGCCAGTTGGTCATGACGACGTCACGACGTTCCCAGCGCAACTCGTCATACGGATGCACGCCGGGCGTGGTGAAGATCCGCCCGACCTTCAGCCCCTTGCGGCCCCCCTTGCCGCGCCGAGCCGCCGAGCCGCTCACCGTCTCCGTCATGACCTTCCCCCTCTCGGGCCCTCCCGCCGGGCCCTGTTCAGGAACAACCAAATCCAGCGGCCGGCTCATCCCCCGGCCGCAGACGTCTCACCTGTGCTGATGTACTGATGTGTGCTGCTGGAACGGACCCCTCACCGGGGTCGGGCATGCTCCCCCGAGGAGCCGGCCTTCCGCAGTGTCTCGATCTCTCTCGCGAAGTCGTCCAGCGACTCGAAGCTCCGGTAGACCGAAGCGAATCGCAGGTACGCGACCTCGTCGAGCTCGCCGAGGGGCCCCAGGATCGACAGGCCGATCTGGTGCGAGGGGATCTCCGCGGACCCGGTCGCCCTGATCGCCTCTTCGACCCGCTGGCCGAGCTTGGCGAGCGCATCCTCGTCGACCGGGCGGCCCTGACAGGCCCTGCGCACCCCGGCGATGATCTTCTCTCGCGAGAAGGGCTCGGTGACCCCGCTGCGCTTGGCCACCATCAGCAGAACGTTCTCCTGCGTGGTGAACCGCTTTCCGCACTCCGGGCACGACCGCCGGCGCCGGATGGCACCGCCGTCGTCGGTCGACCGGCTGTCGATGACCTTGGTGTCAGGGTTGCGGCAGAACGGACAGTGCACGCGTCCCACCTCCCTGACAGGTTCAAGCCACCCAAAAAACATCCGCCACAAGAACACAACTTGTGGTTAATGACATCCATGTAACTACTAGATGTTGTGGTCAACCGTAAGGGCCTCGAGGGGCCTACGCAACCCGGATCGCCCACGTCCCCCGTAGACCCTGATCACACCGAGCCTCCCGCATTTCCCCCCGGGCGTGTCACACCCCTCCACCCCCGCCACCACCCCCCACCCACACGCCTCGCCCCTCAGCCCCACCCCCACGCCCCGCCCTACACGCCCTCCAGGACCACCCCCACACGCCCGAGCGTCCCCGCCTCGACGGCCCCGCGCCCGATCGCCCACACCTTTCACTCCGCGCCCGTTCACCCCTGCGCCCGTCTGCGCCGCGCCCGTTTCTACTCCGCGCCTGGGACGCGGAGGCCCTTGCTGAATCGCCTCGAATGCGCGCGACCCGGGTGGCGTGTTGCGTGGGAGAGCGATGGCTCGCACCTTGCGGGCGAGGCGCGCGGTTTCGTGAGTGAGTGCGTTGTGCGTGGCATCGCACACCTTGCGGCAGCTCGCCCGCATCGCGAGTCCGTTCCCGTAGGGGTGAACTCCGGTGTGGACGCATGTGCGGCGGAGTCCACGTGTGCGGGTTCGGTGCGTTGGGCTTGATGCCGGACGAGTTATGCGGTGTGGGGAGCCGCGCTCTTGGGAGTGGGCGGCCGCGCTGGCGCCGGATCGCGGTGACGCACTCGGGTAGTGCGTTGGAGCGCTCGCTGCCGGGATCGGGCGCTGCTGGACGGGTTCGGGGAATGGCTTGTGAGGTCACGAGGGGAACGGGTCTTCGGTGCGGTTGCCTTGCAGTGCGCCGATGGCCATCGTGTTTCGCTCATCGTCCAGCCGGGGAGCTTGCTCGCCTCGCGGCTGGGGCGCACTCGGTCGTTGCGGCCTCTGGCTGGATTAGGCGAGGGCTGTGGGCGGCGTGGTTGGCCGGTGGTTCTACTTGGCGGGCAGGCGGAGGTGTTGGCCTGGCTGGACGATGGAGGTGCTGCCCAGGCCGTTGAGGTCGCGGATGCGTTGGACGGTGATGCGAGGGTCGGCCTTCGGGTCGTTACGCTCCGCGATCTCCCAGAGCGTTTCGCGTGGCTCGACGATGGTGGTCGCGAAGCGCCCCTTTTGGCCGGGTTTTTCGCGCTCGGCGTTCTCACCGCCGGCGCTCGCACCCGAGCCGGCGGTGAGCCAGAACAGGATCAGAAGGATCGTGGCAATGAGGCCCGTCAGGACCGCGCGACCCCGCCGTGTAAGGCGGAGCCCCGGCTCCGGCGCCTCTCCCCTAGGGGGTGAATCCGACATCTCGGCCCTCCTCGCGACCGGGCGACGACCGTCGATCTTCGAATGGATATTCGATCGAACGCCTGTACGAAGTTCTACCGCACGGCACCGACAAAAGGCGAGGACTTCTTCGAACAACTGTTTGATCATCTGCCCAAGACGCGATAACGTTCCATGACAAGGAGTGACGGATCCAACGCCGGGAGGCGACGAGCGATGAGCAAGGTCCGGGAGCTGCCAGACGGCCCAATGGACGAGAGCGGTCTCACGCAGCGTCAGCGCATGGTCCTGGAGGTGATCCGAGATTCGGTGCAGCGGCGCGGCTACCCACCGTCGATGCGTGAGATCGGCGAGGCGGTCGGCCTCACCAGCACGTCCAGCGTGTCGCACCAGCTTCGGGCCCTCCAGCGCAAGGGCTACCTGCGCCGCGACCCCAACCGTCCGCGTGCCGTCGAGGTTCGCGTTCCCGGTTCCACTCCGGTGCGCACCGAGGACGAGTCGTTCGACGGCGTCGGCGCTGGTCCGGAGACCGCCAGCCGTCCCGCCCCGGCGTATGTACCGCTGGTCGGGCGCATCGCCGCCGGTGGCCCGATCCTGGCCGAAGAGGCCGTCGAGGACGTCTTCACGCTGCCCAAGCAACTGGTCGGTGAGGGAACGCACTTCCTGCTGAAGGTCTCCGGTGACTCGATGATCGACGCCGCGATCGCCGACGGCGACTGGGTCGTCGTCCGGCAGCAGCCCGTCGCCGAGCAGGGCGACATCGTGGCCGCGATGATCGACGGCGAGGCCACGGTCAAGACCTTCAAGCGGCGCGACGGGCACATCTGGCTGATGCCGCAGAACCCCGCCTACGAGCCCATCCCCGGGGACGAGGCTTCGGTGCTCGGACGCGTGGTGGCCGTGCTTCGCAAGATGTAGCCGTCCGCGCCAAGCGTGCCGAGAGCGGCCCGGGATCGCCCCCGAGGCCGCTTTCAGCATGTCTGGGCCCGGTATCAGCCGTCCGATCGCTGTGGGTAACACGCGGATGTGCCCAGAAACCGCCCACCGTCGCTGCCCCGAAGGGCGGCGCGTAGGTCGTGGTGTCGCGCTCGGTGACGGATGAAGGGTGCCCGCGGCCCCCCGGCATCCGCCCCTGGCCCGGCCGGACGATGCGACGCGCTGGCGATCGGTGCTCGGGACGTCCCGCATCAGCGTCACCTGACACTGCGGGTCGACGGCGCCGAAGACCCCGCGCTCCAATGCACTGCGTGCGTCAACGAGGACGGTGACGATTGCGGGCTGGTCGAGGGCACGGGTGATTGGTCGCGAGGTCGCCAGGCACACGTGGTGACCAGGCTGGGTGTGGTGGCGACGGTGCGGGGGCGTTGGGGGTGGAGGGTCAGTTTCGGGTGGCGATCGTGATGATTTCTGTGCTGGTCGGGGTTACGGGGGTGTTGTCCCAGGCGCCGAGGCGGGTCTCGATTTCGAAGCCTGCTTCGTGGAGGAAGGCGTCCAGGGAATCGGGGGCGAGGAAACGCAGGTGGGCGCGGTCCACGCGGAGGACGGGGCCGTTGGGTTCGGCCGTTGTTTCCGTGAAGGTGACCACGTCGTGCACGACCGACTCGACCTGGTGCCAGATTCGGAGGGCGCGGCCGGACGCGTCGACGGTGTCGGAGATGTTGGCCGGGTTCCATTTCTCCCAGGCGCGGGCCTGCGGGTGGCGGGTCTCGAAGGCGAAGCGGCCGCCGGGACGCAATGCGCCGTGGATCGCGGCGAGGGAGGAGCGGACTTCGTGATCGGTGACCAGGCATTGGAAGGCGTGGCCGGTCATGGTCGCCAGGGCGAAGTCCGCTCCGCTCGGAGCGTCCGCCGCGGTGCCTTCGATCCATTCGACGCCGGTTCGGCGTCGTGCCCTGTCGAGCGAAGGGCGATCGGGGTCCAGGCCGACGAGCCGTCCCTGATGGCCCTGGTCACGGGCGCGGTGGAGCATCGCGCCGGTGCCGCAGCCGACGTCCAGGACGGAATCCGCCGCCATCACCAGATCGAAGTAGAAACGGTTCGCGGCCCGGGTTTCCGGGTTCCAGGGATAGAGCACGTCGTACAGCGCGGCGGCGTCGGCGTCTGAGTACATCGCGCCAGTATCCACGCGCTGAGGTGAGAGCCGAAGCGGTTATCCGGGGCCCGGTCAGGCGGTCCAGTGGGCGGTTATCGCTTCGTCCACCTGGAAGGGGGTTTCGCATTCCGCGCAGTGGGCGGTGCCGAAGACGTAGGTGAACGTGGCGGCGATGTCCGGGAATCCGTCGGTGAGGGCGCGGGTGTGGAGGCGGTGGGCGATACCGCGCAACTCCGAGGGGGCCGCGGGGTGGAGGGCGAGGCGCTTGGCGTTCTTTCGCTTCATGTACATGTCGTCGGTGGTGGAGAAGTATCCGTGCTCCCCGAAGACGACGTAGTTCTCCGACTCGCAATGGGGGCAGGCGAGCTCGTATTCCTCGTCGAGGATGCCTTCGAGGTGTTCGCTCCAGACCTCCACCCCTTCGAATGCGAGAAGGGTCTGGAGCAGGGAGACGTAAGGGCTCGGGGCGCCGGAGACGACGGCGTGCCGCAGCGATTCCTCGGTCAGCTCAATCAGTTCGGTCGTCTCGATGTCGGGGTCGGCGCCGTCCCGGCCGGCGGCTATGGCTCCGCACAGGAACAGTGCGGGAAGGCGGTCGGCGGCGGACCATTCGCTGGCCCTGCGCGTCAGGACGGGCAGCGCGGCGAAGCTGGCCGTGTAGACGGTGCCCTGGTGGCACAGGCGCGACCAGAGGTCGTCCCAGACCGGGGCGTCCTGGTCGGGTACCGCCTGGTCAAGCAGTTCGGGGACGTCTTCCGCACTGCCGTAGGCATGGCTGAGCAGGGACCAGTTCGTCATGCGGCCGATCCAAGCAGAAGGGGGTGTCAGACCGGGTCCAGATCGGCGGTGACGCCGTAGTGGTCGCTGGCGGGCCGTCCTGGTCTTGGGATGGACAAGGTGGTAGTCGGGGACGAGGTCGGCGGCCTGGTCGTACCCGGGAGGTTGAGCATCATTACCCGCATACCGGGGCATCACCCGGCACGCCGGACGGCGAAGCTCGCCCGAACAGAGCTGATATGTCCTCTTGATGTGGCGCGCGGGACGGAGTGTCCGTCCCGCGCGCTACGGTCACGGCTGCGGGACGATGTTCACGATTTTCGGGGCGCGGACGATGATCTTCCGGATTCCGGCGCCGCCCAGCGCCTCGACGATCTTGGGTGACGCCAGGGCCAGGCTCTCCAGGTCGGTCTCGGAGATGTCGGGCGCGACCTCCAGCCGGTCGCGCACCTTCCCGGCGATCTGCACGACGCACGTGACCGACTCGCGCACCAGCAGGGCGGGGTCGGCGGCGGGCAGCCCCGCGGTGGCGACGGGGGCGGTGCGGCCCAGGATCTCCCACGCCTCCTCGGCGGTGTAGGGGGCGAACAGCGACAGCAGGACGGTGATGACCTCGGCGGCCTCGCGGACGGCCGGGTCGGCGGCGCCGGGGCCCGAGTCGATGGCGGCGCGGGTGGCCTTCTGCAGTTCCATCACCCGGGAGATCGCGACGTTGAAGCGCTGCGACTCGATCAGGGTCGTGGCGTCGGCCAGCGTGCGGTGGGTGACGCGGCGCAGGTCGACCGAGCCCCGGGACGGGTCGGTACCGGGGGGCGAGGCGACGTCCTCGACGACGCGGTGGACGCGCGACAGGAACTTGGCCATGCCGTGCGGCGAGACGTCGGCCCAGTCGATGTCGTCCTCGGGCGGACCCGAGAACAGCATCGCCAGCCGGACGACGTCGACGCCGTGCTCGGCGATCTGCTGGCCCAGGTCGACCATGTTGCCCAGCGTCTTGGACATCGCCTTGCCGTCCAGGATGACCTGGCCCTGGTTCAGCATCCGGTCGAAGGGCTCGGTGAAGTCGACCATGCCCATGTCGTGCAGCACCTTGGTGAAGAACCGGCTGTACAGCAGGTGCAGGATGGCGTGCTCGACGCCGCCGGTGTACTGGTCGACGGGCATCCACTTGCGGACGGCCTCGACGTCGAACGGACCGTCGGTGTAGCCGGGCGAGCAGTAGCGGAAGTAGTACCAGGACGAGTCGACGAAGGTGTCCATGGTGTCGCTGTCGCGGCGCGCGGGGCCCGAGCACTTGGGGCACTCGACGTTCACCCACGACTCGGCGGCGGCCAGCGGCGAGGTGCCCTTGGGGGCCAGGTCGGCGCCGCGCAGGCCGTCCGGCAGGCGGACGGGCAGCTGGTCGTCCGGCACCGGGACCTCGCCGCACGCCTCGCAGTGGATGATCGGGATCGGGCAGCCCCAGAACCGCTGCCGCGAGACCAGCCAGTCGCGCAGGCGGAAGTTGACCGCGGCGCGGCCCAGCCCCTTGCCCTCCAGGATCTCGGTGATGCGGGCGATGGCGTCGGCCTTGGCCAGGCCGTCGATGGGGCCGGAGTTGACGACGCGTCCCTCGCCCGCGGTGGCGACGCCGGTCTCGGCCGGGTCGGCCTGGCCGGTCTCGACGACGACGCGGACGGGCAGGCCGAACTTGTGCGCGAAGTCCAGGTCGCGCTGGTCGTGCGCCGGGACGGCCATGATCGCGCCATGGCCGTACTCGGCCAGGACGTAGTCGGACGTCCAGACGGGGATGCGCTCGCCGTTGACCGGGTTGACGGCGTACCGGCCCAGGAAGACGCCGGTCTTCTCGCGCTCGGTCGACAGCCGCTCGATGTCGCTCTCGCGGGCGACCTCGTCGCGGTAGGCCTCGAAGGCGGCGCGCTGCTCGGGGGCGCAGATCTCGTCGGCCAGGGCGGCGTCGGCGGCGACCACCATGAAGGTCGCGCCGTACAGGGTGTCGGGACGGGTGGTGTAGACGGTGACGGGCTCGTCGCGTCCCTCGATCACGAAGGAGACGTCGGCGCCGGTGGAGCGGCCGATCCAGTTGCGCTGCATCAGCAGGACGCGCTCGGGCCACTTGCCCTCCAGCTGCGCCATGTCGTCCAGCAGCCGGTCGGCATACTCGGTGATCTTGAAGTACCACTGGGTCAGGACGCGCTTCTGGACCAGGGCGCCGCAGCGCTCGCAGTGCCCGCCGACGACCTGCTCGTTGGCCAGGACGGTCTGGTCGTTGGGGCACCAATTGACCTGGCCGCCCTTGCGGTAGGCCAGCCCGCGCTCGTAGAAGCGCAGGAACAGCCACTGCGTCCAGCGGTAGTACTCGGGGTCAGAGGTGTGCAGCCGCCGCGACCAGTCGAACGAGGGCGCGAAGCGCCGGAACGAGGCCGCCTGCGTCTCGATGTTGGCGTAGGTCCATTCGGCGGGGTGCGAGTCGCGCTTGATCGCGGCGTTCTCGGCGGGCAGGCCGAAGGAGTCCCACCCGACGGGGTGCAGGACGTTGTAGCCCTTCTGCAGCCAGTAGCGGGCGACGACGTCGCCGATGGAGTACGCCTCGGCGTGACCCATGTGCAGGTCACCGGACGGGTAGGGGAACATGTCGAGCGCGTAGCGGTGCTCGCGGCCGTCCTCGGAGGCGGCCTTGAACGGGTCGAGCTCCGCCCAGCGGGCCTGCCACTTGTCCTGAATCGCCCGCGGGTCGTACTGCTCGTCGCTGCTCACGGTCTCTACTCCACCGGTTCCCTGGAATGGCTATGGAATGCACAGGCCCTTGACATGAAAGAACCCCTCGCTCAGGAGGGGTCACCGCGCCGACGGAAGTGGTGTCAGCGCGGTGGGCTGAGAAGCAGCCTGGCTCGCATATCTCAAGACTAGCGCAGCGGCAAGGCCGAAGGCAGCCGGTTGTTCTTTGGGTCTTGACTCCGGGGTGGCGGCAACTAAACTCCCCTCTGATAGGAAGGTTTCCTATTAGAGGCTGCAGCCCCCACCCGACCTCCGCCCCCACCATCCTGGAGGATCGCGCATGCCCGTCCGAACCAGAAAGAGCACGCTGGCCATCGCGGCCGCCGTCACCGTCGGGATGCCCCTGGCGATCACGGCTCCCGCCTTCTCCCACGGCTACACCACCAACCCGCCCAGCCGCAGTTCCCTGTGCGCAAACGGCACGGTCAAGAACTGCGGACCGATCCAATGGGAGCCGCAGAGCGTCGAGGGACCCAAGGGATTCCCGCAGTCGGGCCCCGGGGACGGACGCATCTGCGCCGCCGGCGACAGCCGCTGGGCCCCGCTGGACGACCCGCGCGGCGGCGCCTGGCCCGCCAAATCCGTCAGCGCGGGCGCCTTCACCTTCACCTGGCGGCTCACGGCCGTGCACGCCACGACGTCGTTCCGCTACTTCATCACCCGCGACGGCTGGAACCCGTCCCAGCCCCTGACCCGCGCCGCCCTGGAGAGCCAGCCGTTCCTCCAGAAGACCTATGGCGGCCAGCGGCCTCCCAGCACCGTCTCCCACCCGGGAACGCTCCCCTCCAAGTCCGGCCGCCACCTGATCCTGGCCGTCTGGGACATCGCCGACACCGCGAACGCGTTCTACTCGTGCGCGGACGTCACCTTCGGCGGTGCGACCACCGCGGCGGCCCCGGCCCCGCAGCGCAGGCCGGGCTACTCCGTCCTGTTCGCCTGAGCCGTCCGGGTCCAGCGGCTCGCGATGTGCGAGTGCGGCATGGCGGCCCCACCGGTGAGGTACGCCTCCAGCCTCGCTTCACCGGTGGGGTCTCGCACTCGCGGCGCGGGGCCGAGGGCTGTTGGGGAACAGGTCCCGGCCCCCACCCCGTGCATTCCGCCCAGGCCACCGGGCGGAGTGCACGGGGTCTCCCGCGTTCACGCCCCGATCGGGCCCCGGTCCCGCCACCCACTATGACCACACGGTCACCCTGGGTCTCCCCGTGGTGAAGTCGTTGTCAACCAGAGCTCTAATTAACTGGCCCGTGACCTTTTCAAACCCGAGGACTAGCGGAAACAATGGGTACACCCGTCGGTAACATACCGACCGGTGACCAGCCCCGCGCTAGGAGAGCCATGCTGAACCTTTCCGTTCTGCTCGAGGACGCCGCCCGCAAGACCCCGGACCGGGACGCCGTGGTCTTCGGCGACATGCGGCTCAGCTACGCGACGATCGACATGATCGCGAACCAGGTCGCGGACCTGCTGAGCTCGCGCGGAATCGGGCCGGGCGACAAGGTCGCGCTCTCGTGTCCGAACCTGCCCTACTTCCCGATGGTCTACTTCGGGATCCTCAAGGCCGGGGCCGCCGTCGTCCCCCTCAACGTGCTGCTGAAGCCGCGCGAGATCACCTACCACCTCGAAGACTCCGACTCCAAGGCGCTGTTCGTCTTCGAGGGCTCGCCCGAACTGCCGCTCGGCGAGATGGGGCACGCCGGGTTCCAGAACGCCGACCGCTGCGAGCATCTGTTCCTCATGACCGCCGACCCGGGGGCCACCGAGACGTCCCTGGAGGGCGCCGAGCTGTTCTGGCCCGCGCTCGGGGGCCGTCCGGGAACGTTCGAGACCGTCCAGACGGGCGCGGACGACACCGCCGTCATCCTCTACACCAGCGGGACCACCGGCCAGCCCAAGGGCGCCGAGCTCTCGCACGCCAACATGCTCATGAACGCGGACGTCTCGAACAACATGTTCCAGCGCACCGAGCACGACACCGCGCTGGTCGTGCTGCCGATGTTCCACGCGTTCGGCCAGTCCTGCGTGATGAACGTGGGCATGATGCGCCGCGCCACGCTCGTCCTGCAGGCCAGGTTCGAGCCCGCCGAGGCGCTCAGGCTCATGGCCAAGGAGAAGGTCTCGGTCTTCGCGGGCGTCCCGACGATGTACTGGGCGCTGCTGTCGGACCAGGGCACCGTCAAGCCGGAGGACGTCGCCGCCCACCTGCACACCTGCGTGTCGGGCGGCGCGTCGCTGCCGCTGGAGGTCCTCAAGGGCTTCGAGGCCAAGTTCGGCGTCAAGATCCTCGAAGGCTACGGCCTCTCGGAGACCTCACCGGTCGCCGCCTTCAACCAGCTCGACGTCGGCACCAAGCCCGGCTCGATCGGCACCCCGATCTGGGGCGTGGACGTCAAGCTGATCGACGACGAGTGGAAGACGATCGAGGGCGAGGGCCCCGGCGAGATCGCCGTCCGCGGCCACAACATCATGCGCGGCTACTACGGCCGCCCGGACGCCACCGCCGAGTCGATCAAGAACGGCTGGTTCCGCACGGGCGACATCGCCCGCCGCGACGAGGACGGCTTCTACTTCATCATCGACCGCTCCAAGGACATGATCATCCGCGGCGGCTTCAACGTCTACCCGCGCGAGATCGAAGAAGTCCTCATGACCCACCCCCAGGTCTCCCTCGCCGCCGTCGTCGGCGTCGCCCACGAGTCCCACGGCGAAGAGGTCAAGGCCTACGTCATCCGCACCCCGGACGCCACGATCACCGAGGCCGAACTGATCGAGTGGGGCAAGGAGAACTTCGCCTCCTACAAGTACCCCCGCCTGGTCGAGTTCCGCACCGAACTCCCCATGACCGCCACCGGCAAAATCCTCAAGCGCGAACTCCGCTAACCCCCACCCCGACACGGCGGGCCCACCCCCGCCCCAGGGCAACGGCAAACTCGTGGACCGATGATCAAGGCCTCATAGGAGCAGGACGGCCCATCGTCGTGGGCTCGGCATCGTGCCGGTGTCGGCGGTGTCTGCCAGGGGAAACCGTCATGCGGGGACGCTCCGCTCCGTCAGACGCTGGTATTGCTCGTCGCTGAGCTCGATGGCGGCCGCGTGCGCGTTCTCCCGCAGGCGGTGCGGCGTCGCGGTGCCCGGGATGGGGAGCATCACCGGGGAGCGTCGAAGCAGCCATGCCAGCGCGATCTGGGCAGCGGTGTGGTCGGCGAGCCCTTCGATGTGGGTGAAGGTGCCTAGGGTGGAAAGGTCTCCGCTGCCGAGCGGTCCCCAGGGGATGAAGACGATGCCCTGTTGCTCGCAGTGGCCCAGGACGTGGTCCCAGTGCCGGGTCCCGAGGTTGTAGTGGTTCTGCACGGAGACGATGTCGACGATCTCGCGGGCCGCCTGAATGTCGGCGATGTCGACCTCCGACAGGCCGATATGACGGATCTTCCCGGCTTCCTGCAGCTGTTTGACCGCACCCAGGGTGTCGGCCAGCGGCACCCGCGCGTCGATCCGGTGCAGCTGGTAGAGGTCCAGGCAGTCCACGCCGAGCCGGCGCAAGCTGGTCTCGACGCCCTGGCGAATGAACTCCGGCAGGCCCACCGCCTCCCACTGGTCTGGCCCGGGCCGGACGCCGCCGCCCTTGGTGGCGACCACGATGCCGTCATAGGGGTGCAGGGCGTCCCTGATCAGTTCCTCGTTGGTGAACGGCCCGTAGGCCTCGGCCGTGTCGATGAAGTCCATCCCGAGCTCGACCGCACTACGCAGAATCGCGATCGCACCGTCGCGGTCGGAGGGGTCTCCCCAGGTGCCGGGACCGGTCAACCGGATGGCGCCGTAGCCGAGGCGGTGCACACGCAGGTCCCCGAGCTCGATGGTGCCGCTCAGATGCGCGGGGCGCTGGATGGGATGAGTGGTCGTCTGCTGGCGATTCATGCATCATAGGCTGGCCTCTCAAGTCGACTTGAGCGCAACCTGGAGACGCCGGTGAGCAACGAGCTGTACTCGATCACTGAGGTCGCCCGCGCGTTCGGTGTCCGCGTCTCGGCCCTGCGCTACTACGAGGAACGCGGCCTGTTGCACCCGACCTGCCGACGGGCCAGAGTCCGCTTCTACGACCGCGCGGCGCTCCGCTCGCTGGCGCTGCTGCAGCTGTGGCATCTCGACGGGATGATGAGCCTGGACGACACCACGACGCTCATGAGAGCGCCGGACCCCGCCCGCTGGAGAGACACCCTCGCCACACGCGCCGACGAACTCGAACAGCAGATCAAACACCTGCGCGCGGCCAAGGACGCCCTGGACCACTTCCTGAGCTGCACCAGCGAAGACCCCGCAACCTGCCCGGTCGTCGAGGAGATCCTCAGCCACCGCATCGACCGGGCCCTGAACGCCCTGCCAGACTGACCCCCGCCTGGACGGCCCATATCCCCGTCAGCCAGCGAGAATCCTCAGAGCGGGGGCGTCCGCCCCCGGGAGCGTGAGGGCAGCCCATGAGTTCGCGGCTGGGACCCGGGCGCCGTCGAGCTCCTCGATCAGTTCTCACCTGACCTAGTGGAGGGGGTCCGGGGCGGGAGCCTCCAATGAGGCTGTCCGAGCGTTAGCGAGGGCTTTGCGGGTGGGCGGGCGTCGTGGGGCGCGGGCGGAGTTAGAACATGATGCGTAGTGCGGGACGGCGGAACGTTCAGCTCCGGCGAATGGCGGCCCTTTCAGGCCTGAGGTGTTCTCAGCACGGCGAAGACCCACTTGCCGTCTTCGACGGGACACCACTCGTAGTGATCGGCCAGCGCGGCCACGATGAGGAGCCCACGGCCTTGCTCGGCGTCCAGCGCCGGTGACCGGAGGCAAGGCGGTTGCGAGGCTGCGTCCCAAACCTCGACCGTGAGCCGGTCGACGGTCTCCGCACGGATTCGCAGCGTGACGTTGCCATGGCGGCGCGCCTCTATCGCGTTCGTCACCAGGTCGGAAGCCACGAGGACGAAGTCCCCGGTCTGGGCCTTGGCGAGTCCCCAGCTGGTGAGCGCGCGCACGGTGGCCCGGCGGGCGTCGCTCACCGCGGCCGGTGTCGAAGGGAAATCGTGGTCCAGCAGGATCCGCTGAGCTTCCTGCGCTGCTGTCGTCATCGGTGACTCCCGGGTCGCGACCGCTTCGTTCTGCCGTCACGCGGAAGGGACGGGGTGAACTTTGTGTCACCTGAACGTGGCGCACGGTGAGGGTGCCGGTCGAGCAGAATGCAGGAGAATGCAGCAGCTCATTTCTCCGAGTTCTCCGGCTCGGGCCCGCCCGACTCCAGCACAGTGATGACCAAGGACCGTGCTCGCTCGCCGTAGACCGCCATCTTGCGCAGCTCGTCGAACGTTCGGATGTCGACATCCAGTTCACGGGGCTGTGTCACCGTCACCTGCGCGGACGGAATCTCGGTGGTCAGCCGGTCGGAGTCGAAGATCCAGAATCCGTTCACCGGCCACATCGTTGTCCGGAGCGCGACAGAAGGAATGATCCCCAAGGACACGTTGGGCATCGACATCACCGACAGCAGATGACCGAGTTGCCCGGCCATGATCCGCGCGTCGCCGAACGCCGAACGCAGCACTTGTTCTTCCAGCACCACGGCAAAGCGGTGCCCGCCCTCCCGGATCACCTTCTGCCGGCTCATGCGCGCGGCCACGGCCTCGTCGAGGTCATCGGGAATGCGACTGAAGTTGATGATCATCTTCATCAGTGCACGGGCATACTCCGCCGTCTGGAACAAACCTGGAACCAGAGCGGGCTCGTAGATGCGGAACAGTTCGGTCCGTTGATACAGAGGAATCGCAGCCTCTTGCACCCGGCGCATACCGGTGCGTTCCATCCGCCGCCACTCGACATAGGCGGACTCCACCGTTCGTGCGGCCGCGATGAGATCTTCGGCCTGATCGCCGGCATCGCAGACCTCGCACCAGATCTGGATGTCGGCCACCGAGGGCGACGTGACGATGTGCTCCAGCTTGGACACCTTGGTCGGATGCCATCCGGCGGCGGCCGCCAGCGACTTGGCGGAGTGACCGAAGTCCTCACGGATCTCACGAAGTCGATCAGCGAGCGACTGACGGGCCGCCTGGACCGACGAAGACGGTGATGTACGCACAGCTCAAGTGTGGGTGTAGCGATCAGCTTTCTCGAACCAGGTAATCATCGTGGTCGATTCCGCGGCTCCACACGGCTTCGAAGGCCGAGACGCAGAGATCGACCACCGATGGGTCATCGCTGTGCTGACGGGCGCTCGGCCGACCGGAGCCGTCGAACACGTTGAACATCACTCGCTCGTCGTCAAGCAGCCAGAAGTCGTTGCCCGGCAGCGCCCGGGGCCGACCACCGCGTACCCAGTCGCGGTACCGCTCGCTCTCGTAGTCCACGGCGTACGAGTCGCGCAGTTCCAAATGGGCCAGGCTCCGTTTGGCCGTCCCGAACAACGACTCCCCTTACCGACGAACTCCAGGGACGTGATCGCCTCCGAGGCGTCTGGATTGCAGCAGAATGCAGCACTCGACTGAAGCTTCGTCGGCGTGTGCTCACGCGGTCAAGAGACACGAGGCTGGCCAGGGCGCCACAGGTGTTAGCGTCCGGGCCATGGGTCCATCGTCGGGGTGGCGCGCCTCCAGCCACTCAGGAAACTTTGACTGCGTTGAAGTAGCTGAACTCGACGACGACGTTGTCGGCATACGGGACTCCAAAGCCCGCGACGGCGGACAGCTACGGCTCGCCCGCGCGAGCTTTGCCGACCTGCTGGCCCGCGTGAGGGAGCGGAGGTGGATTCCCAGCCGAGAGAAGGATTCCTGATACTTCCTTGGCCGTGAGCTGGGCCCGAGTGGAGGGGGTCCGGGGGGGGCGAGCCCCCCGGCTTGGGGGTTGGGGGCGGGAGCCCCCAAACGGGCTGTCCGAGCGTTAGCGAGGGCCTTGTGGGTGTCCGAGCGGAGCGAGGGCCTTGTAGGGCGTGGGGCGAGGGCCTGGTTAGAACAGGATGTGTTCTTTGGGGAGGCCGTAGGAGGCCAGGCGGGCTTCGGACATGAGTTCGCGGTCTGTGGGTTGCCAGGTGTGGCGGTTCGGGTCGGCGTGGCGGATGGTGATGAAGGAGTAGCGATCGGCGGCGTAGACGCGGACGCCGTCGTCGGCGAGGCGGCGGAAGAGGTCGGTGTCCTCGCCTCGGCCGATGTCGGCGAAGCGGTAGGTGCGCAGGAGGTCGCCCTCGGCCAGGAGGGCGCCGCCGCGGACGACGTTGACGTAGCGGTGTTCGTGGTCGGGGTAGCGCAGGAGGGTCGCGCCGATCGACTCCAGGTAGGCGTAGTGCGCCAGCTTCCCGACGACGCCGGCCTCGGTGTAGGAGAACGCGGGGATCAGGTCGGAGACGTAGTGCGGGCCGTAGAGCTCGTCGTCGTCCATCTTGCCGATGTAGGCGCCGTCGGCGGCGCGGATGCCCAGGTTGAGGCAGCCGCCGAGGGTGAGGTCGCGGTGGGCGGCGATGACGATGACGTCGTCCAGCCCGGCCTCGCGGGCCCGCTTCTCGACCAGCGTGAGGTCGAGGTCGAGGCCGTGCAGGACGAGGACGAGCTGCAGCGGGCGCCAGCGTTGGCGGGCGACCTGCTCGATGGCTTGGGTGATCTGCCCGGCGCGGCAGGTCGGCAGCACCATCGAGACGGTGGGACGGGGACGTTCGCGGCCGAGGCCGGCGGCGTCCAGGACCGTCTCGACGCGGTGGCCGTAGGTGTGACTCTCGTGGATCTCGCGCAGGGCGAGGTGCGCTTGGCGGTCGCGGAGTTCGGGGCCGTTGAGCAGGGCGCGGAGGGCGCGGGTGGCGTCCTTGCCGTCGTGGACGACCGGTCCGAATTCGGGGCCGGGACGACGGCGGTCGGCGGTGTGGATGATCGGGATGCCGGCTGCGGCGGCTTCGTATGCGCGGCGTGTGTCGGGGGTCAGGAAGATCCGGTAGCGCTTGCGGGCGGTGAGGGACTTCTCGTCCGGCAGGGGGTCGACTACGCGCTGCCGGTATGTCCAGGGGAAGCCCGTCCCGTAGAAGTGCCCGCCTAGTCGGGGAGCCGGGGCGATGAGCGGCTCGGCGGCCTCGTCGTACTCGCCCTCGTAGAGGAGTGGGTAGCGGCCCTGGCCGGTGGTGCGGATCGGGTTGTGGACGCGTGGTTGTGCGGCGAAAGGGAGGGGGTGGCTTCCTTCGTGGTCCTCGGTGGTGAAGGTGTGGTCGAAGGGGGTGGGTTCTGTGGGGAGGGGCGTGCCGGTGTGCCAGAGGACGGTGGGGACGCCGTGTTCGCGGCACCAGGCGAGCAGTTCGTCCAAGGGGAGGTCGGTGGGGCCCGACTCGACGAAGAGGAGGTCGGGACGTTCGGATTCGAACGCCTCGCGCCAGTCGGCCGGGGTGAGGCCGGTGAGCTGGCGCCACTCGAAGTGCAGCAGGCGTTCCATGGCGGGGCTCACCACCACGGCCGCGGTGACGTCCGGCCGGACGATCGGGCCGTCGGGCCAGTGGAGGGCGGCGACGTCCAGGAGTTCGGTGTCGGCGACACGGATCTCGGGACGGCGCGGTGCGCGGGGCTCAGCGGGTTCGGGCGGCACGAGTGCGGCGCGCAGGGCCGCGCGGAGTTTGCGGTAGGACGCGGGGGCGAGCGGGCGGTGGCGCAGGGCGGCGACCGCTCCGCCGAGGCGCGTCCAGCGGCGGTGCCTCTGGACCTCGGCCTCCCAGCGGGCCACGGCGGCGCGGTGGGCCTGCTCGGCGCGTTCGCGGTCGAGGTCGCCGATCCGGTCGGTGGCCTCGTAGAGCAGGCGGGTCAGGCGCTCGATCTGGCGGTCGCGCTCGGCGCGCTCCGTTTCCGCCGCGGCCAGGCGGAGCCGCACGGTGGCGTTGTCGGCCGCCAGCCGGTCGCCCCTGGCACGCTGGGCGGACGCATCGTCGATCACATGGCGAGGTTAGGCGATCACATGGAGTGATCATCGATGGTCTCGCCTGTTCGCCGTTTCTTGTTCACCTCGCATTCGTCAGACGGTGTACGGGAGGCGCTTGATCCCGTTGAGGAAGCTGGACTCCAGGCGATCGGGGGCGCCGGACGCCTGGATGGACGGCAGGCCGCTCAGCAATTGGCGGAACATGACGGTGATCTCGCGCCGGGCGAGGTGCGCGCCGAGGCAGAAGTGCGGGCCCGGTCCCCCGAACCCCAGGTGCGGGTTCGGGGAGCGCGTGATGTCGAAGCGGCCCGAGTCCTTGAAGACCAGCTCGTCGCGGTTGGCCGACCAGTAGTACAGCAGCAGCTTGTCGCCCTCCTTGATCTCGTGGTCGTTGAGGACGGTGTCGCGGGTGGCGGTGCGGCGCATCCAGATCACCGGGGAGACATAGCGGACGATCTCCTCGACGGCGGCGGGCGCGTGGGCCTCGAAGTCCTCGGCGAGCAGGGCGCGCTGTTCGGGGTGGCGGGTGAGCAGGTCGAGGCCGTGGGCGATGGCGTTGCGGGTGGTCTCGTTGCCCGCGACCACCAGCAGGATGAAGAACGAGCCGAGCTCCTGGTCGGTCAGGGACTCGCCGTCCACGTTGGCGTTGACCAGCGCCGAAGTGAGGTCGTCGGACGGCTCGGCGCGGCGGCGGCGGCCGAGGTCCTCGACCAGTTCCTTGAGGGTCTGCCCGGCGGTGAGCAGGGCCAGCGCGATCTGCTCGCCGTCGTTGGCGGGCAGGAACTCGGGGTCGTTGCCGCCGAGGATCACGTTGGTGGCGTCGAAGACCGTCCGGTACGACTCCTCGCCGATGCCCATCATGTCGCAGATGATCTTCAGCGGGAGCCGGGCGGCCACGTCCAGGACGAAGTCGCCGCCGCCCGCCGCGGCGACGTCCTCGACGATCTCGGACGCCACCTGGTCGACCTTGTCCTCCAGGCGGCGGATCATTCGCGGGGTGAACGCCTGGGACACGATCCGGCGGATCTTGGCGTGCCTGGGGTCGTCCATGCTGATCATCGAGCCGAAGTACTCGTGCATGTCGCCGGGGAGGTCGACGATGCTGATCGCGCCCCGTCCGGAGCAGAAGTCCTGGGGTCGCCGCGAGACCTCCACGATGTCGGCGTGCCGGGTGACGGCGTAGAAGCCCGGCCCCTGCGGGACGATCGCGATGTCGGGCTCGTCGAAGTGGACCAGCTCCGGCTCCCAGCGCAGGGCCTTGAACGCCTCGTGCCGGTGGTCGAGCGGGCGCCGCCAGAACTCCCAGTCGGAAAGATCCACGTCAGCGGCGTTCAGCATTCCTTCACCTCGACCCTAGAACGTCAGCACGGTCCGGCCAGGCTCTCAGTGCCCGGCCGAGGTCACAAGATCGCTACGCCCGGAGCCAGGCCCTAATGCGCGCGGCGACCACGTCCGGCCGTTCCAGGTGCAGGAAATGGCCCGCGTCCGCGATCGATTCGGCGGCGGAGCCGGGCGGGAGGTGCGCCAGGACGCCCGCGGGGCCGCCGTCCGGCATGACGGCGTCGGCGCCGAGGCAGCCGTCGTCCTGGCCGTGCAGGTACAGGACGGGACGCTCCCCCACCTTGCCCGCGGCGGCCTGTTCGGCCGCGTATCGGGGGGCGTGGCGATCGGGGTCGAACATCGCGCGATAGTAGCCGATGGCCGCGGCGACGTTCTCCGGGGTGGCCAGGCAGTCCATGACACGTTCGACTTCGCCGTCCACGTCCTGGTAGCCGGGCGACCAGTCGCGCCACAGACCCTCGACGAACGCCCGGCCGAACGCCGCCTCGGCCAGCGGCGTCTGGAACAGGAAGATGTAGAACGACCGCTTGAGCTGGTCGTAGGTGAAGAACGCCGAGAGCATCACCGCGACCGGCGGGACGGCCAGCGTCACGACGCGGTGCCACCGTTCGGGCGCGAAGGCCGCCGCGCCGTAGGTCGCCAGTGCGCCCCAGTCATGGCCGATGATCACCGCGTCGTCGCGTCCGCCCAGGGCCTCGTGCAGCGCCACGGCGTCGGCCGCGAGCGCGCCGCCCTGGTAGGCGCCGTCCTCGGGGACGCCCGTCGGGGCGTATCCGCGCATGAACGGGGCGACGGCCCGGTATCCGTCGGCGGCCAGCTCGGGCATCAGATGGCGCCAGGTGTGGGCCGAGTCGGGGAAGCCGTGCAGGCAGAGCGCCAGCGGCCCGTCCGGTGGCCCTTCGGCCAGATATCCGAACTCCACCCCGTTGGCCTTGACCGCCCCAGTCTCCATGCCTTCGGACGCTAGCACCCCGTACCGCGCCTCCACCGGCCCGTCCCGTATGGGGATCTATACTCGTGACCACGCTCATGACCACACACACCGAGCCCTCACCGGAAACCTCAGCGCAGCTCCTCGACGCGTTCAAGGCGCTGGCCAACCCCGTCCGCCTCCAGGTGCTCCAGTGGCTGCGCGACCCCGAGCGTCACTTCCCGATCGAGCGGGCCATCGCCGACCCGCACGAGGTCGGCGTGTGCGTGAGCCACATCCAGGCCAAGACCGGGCTCGCCCAGTCGACCGTCTCGGCCTACATGGCGTCGTTGCAGCGCGCCGGGCTGGTCACGTCCACCCGGGTGGGCAAGTGGACGCACTACCGCCGCGACGAGGAACGCATCGCCCGTCTCGTCGAGGTCCTCGGCCGCTCGCTCTGACAGACCCTCGTCGGGTACGTTGGCCGATGTCTCATATCGTAAAACTTCGATACTTCGATCTGTTGGGGAGTCACCATGGGCGCGATCGACGGGATGGACCTCGGGCGCTTCGGGATCTGGACGTTCGACTTCGAGGACCAGCCGGCGGGCCTGATCCGCGACTCCGTCCAGGAGCTGGACGAGCTGGGCTGGCCCGCGATCTGGATCCCCGAGCGGGACGGGCGCGAGGCCCTGACGCACGCGGGGTTCCTGCTGGCCGCCACCGAGCGCATGGCCGTCGTCAACGGCATCGCGCGGATCTGGCCCCGGGAACCGGGTTGGACGCAGGGCGCGGCGCTGCTCCTGGCCGACGCCTACCCCGACCGCCACCTGCTCGGCCTCGGCTTCGGCGGGCGGCGTCCCGGCACCAAGCCGTTGCAGGCGATGAGCGACTACCTGGACGCAATGGACGCGGCCAAGAGCACCAACCCCGCCCCGCGCGCCCCGATGCGCCGACTCCTGGCGGCGTACGGGCCGAAGATGCTCCGCCTGGCGGGCGACCGTTCGGTGGGGGCCCACACGTACCACGTGCCCGTGGAGCACACCGCGCAGGCGCGGGACGTATTGGGGGCCCGTCCGTTCCTCGGCGTCGAGCACGCGGTGCTGTTCGAGAGCGACCCGTCCAGGGCTCGTGAGATCGCGCGCGAGCACCTGCACCCGTACCTCACCTCGACCTACAACATCGCCAAGTTCCTCCGGCTCGGCTACACCGAGGCCGACCTGGACGGCGGACGCGGCAGCGACCGCCTGGTCGACGACCTGGTGTTCTGGGGCGACCTCGACGCGATCACCGCGAAGCTGCGCGGCCACCTGGACGCGGGTGCCGACCATGTCGGCGTCCAGGTCATCGGCGTCCGGCCCGGCGACTCGGCGATGCCCCAATGGCGACTCCTCACCGAGGCCCTCCTCCCCGCCTGACGTGGGGACGGCAGCGCGGCTCTGACCTGAGAGGACGCGGTGCCGCGTTTCGTCACCGCCAGATGTACCTAACTTCAGCGAACCGCAAGCTTTCTGATCGGTTTGCCGGTCGGCACGGTCTGCGGAAATTGCCTGGTCCGGCTCATGGTCACCATTATCGAATCCAACTGGCGATCCATTTCAAATGGTGACAACCAGCCGGAGAGCAGCGGAAACTAGCAAAGGGTCACATGTTGCTTCCTTTGTCCACTTCGGTGGCGGTGGTTATAGTCGCCAATCGATGAGCATCCCGAGAAAAGGGATGCAAGATCGGAAAAAGGAGGACGCCATGATGGCGTACACCGTCCCGAAGATCGAAGTTCTGGGCACCGTGAAGGAGCTCACCGCCAAGGGCAGCATCCTGCTCGCGGACAACCCGACTCACCGCACCCTGGTGCTCTGACCGGGAATTCTCCCTCCCCGGGACCCGTCCCGGGGAGGGGCCAATTCCATGAACGACATCGAGGCGAAGGGACCTGCCGGTCCCGGCGGTGAGGAGGGAGGATCCGTGCAAAACGCATTGAACCCCGTTCTGGTCGGAGATTATCTGGGGTGTTATGGCGAAGTGATCCTCGGGTCCGCCGTTCCACCACTTTCCTATACTTGCCTGCCCTATGGGCAGCGCCCCGCGAGGACACCCTGCTTCGCCGTGCAATGGGCGCGCGCCGACGCCGACGGTGGCGTGTCCGACAAGGCGCTGCCCCCGGTGGCCGACCAGGAATACCTGCTGCTTTCGGGAGTGGTGACCGGGCCGGTCTCGGTTCCGTGGGCGCGGCGGATCGCCGACGCCCTCAAGGAGGGCCGCTACGACGACCTGGCCCGGATCCCCGGCCGCCTGGCCGGATGCCTGGTGACACCCGGGAAGGTCTTCCTGTTCCGCAACGCCACCGCGCCCGAAGGGCTGCTGTACCGGCGGGACGGAGCACTGCTGCGGTGGTCGACGGACCCGACCGACCTCCTCGACGAGGGGGCCGAGGAGTTCGATCTCGAAGCGATCTGGCGCTGCTGCCGGGGCGACGACGTCTTCGTCTACCGCGACCTGAAGCCGCTTCTCCCCGGACAGGTCGTCATCGCGGACGAACGGGGAACGACCACCGCCGACTTCGACCGGATCGTCCCGCTGGAACTGCCCGGGCGCCCGTCGCTGGCGGAGTACGCGGACCTGGCCTACGAGCGGATCCTGGACGCCGTGCGCCCGTACGCGCGATGCGGCCGGGTCGGCATCCTGCTCAGCGGCGGCCTCGACTCCACGACGGTGCTCGCCGCCCTCACCGAGGTGGGCGCCGACGTGGTCGCCTACCACATGGTGACCGACGACCCTCTCGCCGACGAGTCCGGCTACGCCAGGACGGTCTGCGACCATCTGGGCGTCCCCTTCGTGCCGGTACCGACCGAACTCGGAGACGGCTACCTCCGAGAGGACTGGACCTTCCCCCACCCCTTCGTCGGATTCGCCTTCCGCTGGGTCGAGCAGCTCGCCGAACGCGTGGGCCAGGACCAGATCACGTTCCTGACCTGGGGCTCCGACGGCGACGTGGTGTTCGGGCCCATGCGCTACGGGCTCCACGACGCGCTTTTCGGCGAGCTGCCGCTCGGCGAGAAGGTGACACTGTGCCGGGGCCTCATCAGCTCCCGGTGGGAGCTGTCCCGCATCCTCCGGAGCGCTACTCGGAGGTCGTCCCTGCTGGACGACTATCTGCCGGTGGGGGACAACGTACGGGCGACCGATTTCCTCGTCCCGCTGCCCGGCGTCCCCGACGACAGCTTCGAGTACCGGTACTCGGCCAAGGACCACACCATGGACCTCACCTCCTGGTGGCCGCAGGGCATCCAGCGGTGCTCCCCGCTGGGCGACAGGGAGGTCCAGCGGGTGACCGCGCGCATGCCCAATGCGTACCGGCTGCTGCTCCACCAGGGCCGGATGATCAGCAAGCCGGTGCTCCGGCTCATCCTCTCCACCCGCGTCCCGGACCCCGTATGGCGCCGATACGGACGCCTCTGGCAGGACTCACCGCACAAGTCCTACACCCGCACTCACGGCCCGGTCTTCGCCGACCTGATCGGCGCGCCCGACTCCCGCCTGGTCCAGATGGGGATCGTCGACCCGGCGCGGCTGACCGAGGTGCTGGCCGAGCCCGCGTTGCTGCGCAGCCACGGCGAGACCCTGATCTGCGCCGCGATGACCGAACTGTTCCTGCGCGGCCAAGACGACCGAAAGGCTCCGTCCGGAAGAGGTGAGCGCCATGCCCCTGCTGCGGCTGGCTGAATACGCCGTGTTCGACGACACCGACGATTCGGGGATCATCCTGGACACCCGCAAGGGCGTGTACCTCAGCCTGAACGGAGTGGCCACCGCCATGCTCAAGGCGGCACTGCGGTTCGACACCGCCGACAAGGTGATCGACTCCCTGCGGGAGCGGATCGACGCGTCCGACGACACGCTGGAGTCGGGGCTCGACGCCCTGGTCGTCCAGCTCGAAGAGAACGCCCTGCTGGCACCCGAACCGGAACAGGACCGGACGCGATGAGGGGCCCGGTCACGACGCCCGACTGGGAGTTCTTCCTGGACGACCTCGACCCCGCGACCGCGCCGCCACGCGTCCCGCTCCCCCTCCGGGCGCACGCGATGGCTGCCACCGCCAGGGCCCTGTGGATCTACCGCAGACGCGGCTGGGGCGTGGCGCACGAGCACCTCCAACGGCTGGCCCCCGGCCCCGGAACCGGCGCCTACACCGCGCTCCCGGCCGCCACCGCGATCCGGCTCGCCCGGCGGGAGATCTTCTACTGCCAGCTGGTGGCCCGGGTGCTGACACCGGACGGCCTGTGCCTGCCTCGCTCGTTCGCGCTGGCCACCTACCTGACCGCCCTCGGGCTGCCCGCCCAGGCCACCGTCGCCCGAGCACGCACGAGCGCGGTTCCCAGGAACACCTTCCACTCCTGGACCGAACTGCACGGCGCCGTCCTGAACGACAACCCCGACGTGCAACTCGGCTACACGGTCCTCCAGCGCGTCCCCGCACGGAACTCGGCATCAACATGATGGGCGCAACATGCCCGAGAACACACCGGCCGAGAACACACACCTCGGCGCCGCACGGTCCGACGACGCACCGACCGAGAACACACCGGCCAGCGACGCACAGATCGAGGCCGCCCGAGCCGAAGACGCACAGGTCGGCGCCGCCCGGGCCGCGGACGCACAGGTCGGCGACGCAGGAGCCGACGACGCGCGGAACGAGGACGCACCGGCCAGCGACGCACAGGCGGGCGAAGCCCGGGTCGCGGGCGCACGGGTCGGCGACGCACAGGTCGGCGGCACACCGGCCAGCGACGCGCGGAACGAGGACGCACCGGCCAGCGACGCACAGGTGGACGAAGTCCGGACCGCGGGCGCACGCGTCAGCGACGCGCAGGTCGGCGGCACACCGGCCAGCGACGCGCGAGGCAAGGACGCACGCGCCGACAACGCGCGGGACGAGGACGCACGCGCCGACGACGCCTGGGACGAGGACGCCCGGGCCAGCGACGCACAAGGCGACCAAGGCGGCGGGTTGCGCGATGTCCTGCGCATCGCGCGTGACAGTCGCGGCTGGATCGCCACCGGGGTAGCCCTGACTCTGGTGGCCTGGGGGCTGGGCATGGCGCAGCCGCTGGTCGTGATGCGCGTGATCGACTCGGCGCGGACGGGGCCCGTCCCTTGGTCGCAGATCGCCCTGCTGACCGGCCTGTTCATCGCCAGTGTCGGCGTCCAGGTGATCGTCCGGTATGTCCTGGGACGCGCGGGCGAGAGCGTCGTGCTCGGGATCCGGCTGAGGCTCGTCGACCATCTGCTGCGGCTGTCCATGCCGGCCTACGACCGGTTCCGGACCGGCGACCTGATCGCCCGCGCCGGGATGGACAGCGCCGCGCTGCAGCGGGTCATCGCCGAGGGCTTCACCGACGCCGTGACCGGGACGGTCGGTCTGGCCGGTGTGGTCGTGGTGATGGCCTGGCTGGATCCGGTGCTGTTCTCGCTGGTCGCCGGGCTCGTCGTCACCGGCACACTCGTCCTGGTGCCCGCGTTGAGCCGGATGCGCGCCGTGTCCATGCACGTCCAGGAGGCCACCGGCGAGATGAGCGCCGACCTGGAACGCGCGCTGAGCGCCATCCGCACCGTGCGGGCCAGCCTCGCCGAGGAGCGGGAGAGCGAGCGGATCGCTGCCCGGTCCCGGGCGGCCTACGCGGCCGGAGTCCGGATGGCCCGGCTGAACGCGCTGGCCGGTCCGGCCAGCCAGCTGGCGGTGCACGGCTCGTTCCTGGTGATCCTCCTGGTCGGCGGGATCCGGGTCGCCGACGGCGAGCGCTCGGTCGCCGACCTGGTCGCATTCCTGCTGTACATGCTCTATCTGGCCGGTCCGATCGGCTCGATCTTCGAGGCGATCAGCGTCATGCAGCAGGGCACCGGGGCGCTGCGGCGCATCAACGCCGTGTTCGCCCTGCCCTGCGAGGCCGCCGGACCGAGCCGCCCGCTCCCGTCCCCGAGCCCGGCGCCGGTGCCGGGCTCGGGGTCGGGTTTGGGGCCAGTGCTGGGCTCGGGGCCGGGGCCGGCGCTGGGTTCGGGGCAGGGGCAGGGGCCAGGGCCGGGTTCGGGGCCGGGGCCAGGTTCGGTGCTGGGTTCGGGGCCGGGGCCGGGTTCGGGGCCGGGGCCGGGGCCAGGGCCAGGGCCAGGGCCAGGGCCAGGGCCAGGGCAGGGGCAGGGTTCCAGGCCGGAGACGAGGCCGGAGACGAGGCCGGAGACGAGGCCGGAGACGAGGCCGGTGAACGGCGGGCAGGGCGTCCTTGAGTTCCGGGACGTGTGGTTCGGCTACGAGCCGGGGCGGCCCGTGCTGCGCGGGGTATCGTTCCAGGTTCCGCCGCGCGGCCACCTCGCGCTGGTCGGCCGTTCGGGGGCGGGGAAGTCGACCGTCTTCGCCCTCACCGAACGCTTCTACGATCCCGACCAAGGCCAGATACTCTTCCGCGGCCGTGATCTGCGGTCCCTCGAACGTGCCGGTTACCGCACCAGGATCGGGCTCGTCGAGCAGGACGCTCCCCTGCTCTACGGCACGCTCCGCGAGAACCTCACCTACACCGCCCCCGGCGCCGGGCCCGGCGAGATCCGCAAGGCCGTGGAGCTGGCCAACCTCAGCGAGCTGGTGTCACGGTTGCCCGGCGGCCTCGACGGCGAGGTCGGGGAGCACGGCCGCAAGCTGTCGGGCGGCGAGCGCCAGCGGATCGCGATCGCCCGCAGCCTGCTCACCCGTCCCGATCTGCTTCTCCTGGACGAGCCCACCTCGCAGCTCGACCCGATGAACGAGACCGCGCTGCACACCGCGATCGCCCAGGTGGCCACCGAATGCGCCGTCCTGGTGATCGCCCATCGGTTCTCCACCGTGCGGGCCGCCGAGCGGACCCTCGTCCTGGACGAGGGGAGCGTCGTCGCGACCGGCTCCCACGACGAGCTGCTGCGAACCAGTGCCTACTACCGGGACCTCGCCTCGGAACAGTCCGGGCGTGCGGGGTCGTTCCTCCCCCGACGCTAGGCCGCTGTCCGGGCGGCGGTGGACGGCGGCGCGCCCCTGGCCTGAGGGGGACGCGCCGCCGCGTTTCGGGGGCTAGGCGGGGACGGGGACCGCCTTGGGCCGCACACCGCACTTGCCGATCGGGACGCGGGCCGTCTCAGGGAGGAGCAGGATCGGGACGAGCGCCACGACCGCCGCACCGACCAGGTAGTAGGCCGGGATGTAGTTGCTGCCGGTGGTCTTGATGAGCTTCTCGATCACCAGCGCGGTCGTCCCGCCGAAGATCGAGGTCGACAGGTTGTAGCCGATCGAGAAGGCGCCGTAGCGGACCTGCGTCGGGAACATGGCGGGGAACGTGGAGCCGATCACCGCGAGCATCAGCACCAGGAGCCCGCCCATCATGGCGAAGCCCGCGGTGATGGCCAGCGGGTCCTTGGTCTGCATCAGCGCGATCGAGGGGAAGCTGACGATCATGAATCCGACCGCGGCGGTGAGGAGCAGCGGCTTGCGTCCCACCCGGTCCGAGAGCGAGCCCAGCGGGATGATCACCGTGAGCATCGCCAGCTCCACGCCGATCGTGATGAGGGACGCGGTCGTGCTCCCGATCTCCAGATTGGAGTCGAGGTAGGACGGCATGAACGTCAGCAGCGCGTAGTGCGCCACGTTCAGCAGGATGACGATGCCGATCAGGTTGAGGATCATCCGCCAGTTGTGCAGGAGCGTCTCCTTCAGCGGAGAGCGGGCCACCGTGCCGGCCTCCTCCATCTTCTGGAACTCGGGGGTGTCCTCCAGCTTGGAGCGGATGTAGAGCCCGACCAGGCCCAGTGGCAGCGCGATCAGGAACGGGATCCGCCAGCCCCACGACTCCATGGCGCTCTGGCTCAACATCAGGTCGATGCCCAGCACGAGACCGGCGCCCAGGATGTAGCCCACCAGCGTCCCGAACTCCAGGAAGCTCCCGAAGAACCCGCGCCGGTGGGTGGGGGCGTACTCGGCGATCACCGTCGCCGCTCCCCCGTATTCGCCGCCGGTGGAGAAACCCTGGACCAGCCGGACGGCCAGCAGCAGGATCGGCGCCGCCATCCCGATGGTGTCGTAGCCCGGCAGGATGCCGATCACGAACGTCGAGCCCGACATCAGGATGATCGTCACGGCCAGGATCGTCTTGCGGCCGAGCTTGTCGCCGAGCGTCCCGAAGAACATCCCGCCGAACGGCCGCGCCACGAAGGCCGCCGCGATCAGCGCGAACGACCGCAGCACCGCCGAACCGCCGTCGTCGGGCGGGAAGAACACCGTCCCGACGATCGTGGTCATCACCCCGGCGCTGAACACACCGAAGTCGAACCACTCGATGCAGTTGCCCATCGCCGAGGCGGCGACCGCCTTGCGGACGGTCCGGTCGTCGGGCGTGTGCGCGTCGGGCGTCTCCTCCGCGGGCGCGGTCAGGTCTGAAGTCATAGGCGGTCGTAGCCTCCGCAGTCGTCGATCAACAGGCGGGCGAGGCTACCGAAGATCCACCACAAATCCAAGATTTCGCCGGAAGTGTGTAAACCGGAGAGCGGACTCAAACGTCGCTAGATGCCCGGCCCGTCCCGGCGGTAAACACGACGTGCCAGAAGTCACCGGGCGCGGGCCGTCACGACAAAACCGGGCCCGCGCGGTGCGCGCGTCTGTGGTGCCGGTGCACATCACGAAGGCGGGTCCGCGCGGTGCGGTTGCGCATAGCCGCAGCGCGCGTGCACATGACGGAGCCGGGGCCATGGTGCGGGTGGTCGGGACGAGGCCGGGCCCGCGCGGTGTGCGCGGGCCCGGGCTTGGTGGTGTCTAGACGCCCCAGTCGGGACGCAGGGGCATGGACGAGTTGCCGTTGGCGTCCAGCTTCACGCCCAGCGTCTGGTGCAGCTGAATCCAGTTGAGCTCGAAGCCGAGCGCGCAACCGGCCATGTAGACGCGCCACACGCGAGCGGTGCCCTCGCCGACCTCGGCGACGGCCTCGTCCCAGTGGTCGTCGAGGTTGCGGCACCACCCCTTCAGGGTGCGGGCGTAATGCTCGCGCAGGTTCTCCTGGTGGCGGATCTCGAAGCCCGCGTCGTTCATCTGCGACTGGACGTAGCCCGGCCCCTCCAGCTCGCCGTCCGGGAAGACGTAGCGGTTGATGAAACCGCCCTGCCTGATCGGAGGCGCGATGTTGTCGGCGCGGGTGATGGTGTGGTTCAGCATCCGGCCGCCCGGCTTGAGCTTCCCGTAAAGGAACGAGAAGTAGGCCGGCAGGTTGCCCTTGCCGATGTGCTCGGTCAGGCCGATGGAGCTGACCGCGTCGAAGCCGGACTCGGCCACGTCGCGGTAGTCCATGTGGCGGACCTCGGCCAGGTCGGACAGGCCGCGGTCGGCGATCGCCTTCTGCGCCCACTCCGCCTGCTGCTTGGACAGCGTGACGCCCAGCGCCTTGACGCCGTACTCCTGGGCCGCGTGCATCACCATGCCGCCCCAGCCGCATCCGACGTCCAGCAGCCGCATCCCCGGCCGGAGGCCGATCTTCTTGGCGACCAGGTCGTGCTTGTGGAACTGCGCTTCCTCAAGGGTCGAGCCCTCTTCGGGGTAGCACGCGCACGTGTAGGCCATGGACGGGCCCAGCACCCACTCGTAGAAGGTGTTGGACACGTCGTAGTGATGCGAGATCGCCTTGGCGTCGCGGTTCTTGGAGTGCCGCAGCCACGACGGGACCCGGCTGAACGGGGCCTCCTGGGGCGGCGGCGCCGGACGCCTGCTCACGGCGGCGCGCAGCAGCGGGTCCTTGACGACCTCCGAGAGCAGCTTGGCCTTGTCGCGGGGCGACACGTCGGTGAGCGCCTCCTGCATCGTCGACAGCGCCGCGTACATGTCGCCTTCGACGTTCAGATCGCCGCTCACGTACGCGCGCGCGAGGCCCAGCGGCCCCGGCGAACGCACAAGGTAGGACACCGCGTAGGGCGAGCGGACCTCCAGCCGGATGTCCGCCCCGCGCACTCCCGCCCGGGATCCGTCATAGGCGACGAACTCCACCGGCGCCGAGGATCCCATGATTTCCTCGAAGACCGTGGCCAGCGTCATCTTGCTCCTCCTGTCTCTCCGGCCCACCGGGACCCGGTCATGCCCACGGGCCCCCTCAGAGCCGGGCGTCAGCGCCCGCCCACACACTTGTCATAGAGATCCAGCAAACGTGAGCCCGAGTCGTACTCTTCCTTGAGCCGCCTGTAGGTCTCCCCGTCGTAGTACCGCCAGAATTCGTCCCTGCCGTAAAAAGCTGTCGAATATAGGGACTTGTGCCCGTCAAGGGCCGCGACCTTACGTTCGATCAGCCGGTTGTGGTACTCGGGGATCTGACCTGGCGGAATGCGCACCGTGCCCCAGAAGCCGACGTTGACGTAGGTGCGTCCCGGCTCCAGCGGGTACAGCGGCCAGCGCTCCTTGGCTTGGAGCGGGCACAGCCACACCGGCGACATTCCGACCTTCTCCCCGAAGAACTCCATGAATTCCGGGAGCTTCTCGACCGGGACCTCGATGTCCTGGATGACGTCCTCGCGCGGACGCAGCCCCCGCCATCGCTCCACCCTGGCGATCACGTGGAAGCGACGGTCGTAGGCCACCAGCTTGCGGTAGACGTCGGACCTTTTGGCACGGTCCGGCCAGATCTTGCGGACGACCGGGTTCTGGACGCCGAACGCCGCCGAGCACCAGAACCAGTCGGTGTCCCACCGCCACAGATAGTCGCGGACGGTCAGGAAGTCGACCGAGCGCCGCTGGATCGAGCGGTAGTAGATGCCCTGGCCGGTGTAGTCGGACCGGTAGGGCGCGGTGTCGGCGAACGTCCCGAGCGTGAGGTACTGCTCGTCCTTGCCGAACCACACGCCGTCCAGGAAGTCGACCGCCTCGCCGTCGTGCTCGCGGCTGCCGCTGATCTCGCCCAGCACCCGCGCGCACTCCGCGGCGTCGTCGAACCGCAGGTGCCGCAGCCGGACGTACGGCTTGACCGGCCTGAGTTCGATCTTCAGCCGGAGCGCGTAGCCGAGCGTCCCGTAGGAGTTCGGGAAGCCGTAGAACAGCTCCCGGTGCTCGTTCTCCCGGGTGGCGACGACGATCTGACCGTCCCCGGTCAGCACCTCCATCTCCAGCACGGCCTCGTGCGGCAGGCCGTCCCGGAACGACGTCGACTCGATCCCGAGCCCCGTCACCGCGCCGCCCAGCGTGATCGTCTTCAGCTGGGGCACCACGGTCGGCATCAGCCCGTAGGGCAGCGTCGCGTCGACCAGATCCTCGTAGGTGGCCATCCCCTGCACCTGCGCGGTGCGCGTCTCGGGGTCGACGCTCAGCACCCGGTTGAAGCCGGACACGTCCAGCCCCGGGGCGTCCGAGGGGTCCCTCCACCGGAACAGGTTCGAGGTCCGCTTGGCGAGCCTTATCGGCGTCCCTTGAGGGATCGCGTCGTACGACCTCCGCAGAGCCTCGACCGCCCGCTGATGATCACCTTGGACCAGAAGCTCCGTCATCTTCCCCTCCCGCAGCAAGTAAACCGATCATCCCATGTATGTTCCATACAATCCGGACGAGAGCGTGATCACAGGGACGGACGGGAATATTTCCGCACGTGATGGCACATCACAAGCACCCTTTCCCTACCCAGTGAACGCTTCCCCTCACCGTCCTCGCGCACACCTTGCACCCCCGGGAAGCGCAAACGCCAGACCCGCGAGGAACTCCTCGCCGGATCTGGCGTCCCGTCGCCCGCGGGGCTATTTCACCAGGCGCAACGTCCACGGGTACCGGACGGGCCGGTCGGCCAGCGCGAACACGGCCGCGATCCCGCAGGCGATCCATGTGATCGCGTACAGGATGCTCCCCACCCCGAACGAGAGGATCACCACCATCAGGATCGTCAGCTGGAAGTTCACCGCCTCGGCCGCGTGCCGCCGCACGTACTCCGACCGCTTCCCGCTCAGCACCATCAACAGCAGCGGCCCGAGGAACAACGTCGGGACCCCGAGCGCGTGGGCGGCCGCCGCGAGCATCCGGTCTTCCCCCGTAGGAGCCTCCCCCGCCAGCGCCTTCACCGGCTCGGTCGGCAGCGGTTCGAGATCGTGCAGCACCGCCGCCATCTCGCCGCGGGTCTTGGCGGTCATCGCCAGATGCATCCGCATGTCGAACTCGCCATGATCGAGCCGGCCCTCGGCGAACGCCTGCTGGAGCCGTTCGATGACGGGCTCGCGCTCGGCGTTCGACACTCGCAGGTCTCCAGTAGTGTTCATGCCCTCATCGTCGGCGCCACGCCGCCCTCTCACCATCGGGGAAGTCCCTGAGGGACCCCTGAATCGCCCTACACACCCAGGACGAGCCACCTTCCCCCGAAGTTCCTGTGTGCTGTCCGGGTGGGTCAGCGGAGGGTGGCCGCCTCCAGGTCGATAGCGGTTTCCACTATGGCGTCGAGCATACGGAGGTCGTCCTCCAGGGGGCGGACGCCTTCCTCTGGGCCGGGGTAGGTGTCGAAGAGGATGGACGAGGCTCCGAGGGCGGCCAGGGCCTCAAGGTCACCGCGGATCTGGTCGAGGGTGCCCTGGCCGGCGAGGCGGGAGTCGTCGTCCAGGGGCGTGGTCGTGAGGCGGAGCGGCAGGCGGGGCGCGAACGCGGGGACGGGACGTCCGGCCTGGTCGGCGGCCTTGCGCAGGCCCGGGAGGCCCTCCTCGCGCAACCAGTCCAGCCGGACGTTCAGCGGGTGCCAGGCGTCACCGAACCGCGCGGTGCGGCGCAGCGCCGCCGGGCTGCCTCCGCCGACCCATACGGGTGGACGCCGGAGCGGCCGAGGCCCGGTCTGCACATCGGCGAACGAGACGAACTCGCCATCGTGAGTGATCACGTCGTTCTCCCAGGCGGCGATGATCACTTCCAGATACTCGTCGGTGATCGCGCCGCGCCGCCCGAACGGCACCCCGAGCGCCGCGTACTCCTGCTCGGGCCAGCTCACCCCGATGCCGAACACGAAGCGCCCACCGCTGAAGCGGTCGATGTTCGCCGCCATCCGGGCGGTCAGGAGGGGATGGCGATACGGGACGATCACGACGGTCGTCCCGAGCTCGATCCTGGACGTCCGCCCGGCCAGCCAGCTCAACGTCGCGAACGGGTCGTAGAAGGGCGCCGGATACTGCGTCGCCACATCGGGGGTGACCGCCACGTGATCGGAGATCATCGCCAGGTGGAAGCCGCGGTCCTCGGCGTAGCCGGCCCAGCCCGAGAGGCTCTCCGGTCCCGTCCCGGACCCGAAGTTGAGGATGTTGACACCAAACTTGATCATTCGTCCACGCTAACGAACGGACGTCTCGGATCAGTCAGCGCTCGATGTATTTTCTCCCGGGGGCGAGCGGCTTGCCGTAGAGCTCCGACACCGTGACGAACACATACCCCTTCGCGGCGAGCCGCTTGAGGATGCTGGGCACGGCCGCGACCGTCGACGGATGGATGTCGTGCATCAGCACGATGTACCCGGGACGGGTTTCCCCGACGACCTTGCGCTCGACGGACTTGGTATTGCGCGACTGCCAGTCGAGCGGGTCGACCGTCCACAGAACTTGAGCCAGCCCCATCCGCTTGGTGATGGTCGCAACTTGCTTGTCGGTCGATCCATACGGGGGCCGCATCAACGTCGGCGTAACGCCGGTGGCGCGCTTGATCGCCGCCTGCGTCCGCGCCAGCTCAGAAGTGACCTTGGCGCTGGACGACCGCCCGAGATCGGCGTGACTGTAGCTGTGGTTCGCCAGCTCATGCCCATCGGCGTGCTCACGCCGGACGAGCTCGGGAGCCTCCTCCACGGCCTGCCCGACCAGGAAGAACGTGGCCTTGACCTTGCCGGCGGCCAGAATGTCGAGCAGCTTGGCCGTGCTGGCCATCGGCCCGTCGTCAAACGTGAGCGCCACGCATTTGAGCTTCCTACAGTCGGGCGCAGCCCCCTGAGCCGTCCCCGGGGCGGAGCCCCCCGGGCTGGGCGTCCCTGGGGTGGACGCCCCGGGATTGGGCGTGGCCGGATTGGACGGCGCCGATTTGGGCGCCGCGGGCGGCTTGGCGGCAGGTTTGGCGGTCACCGCGAGGCGTCCACCCCCGCCCCCCGAGGCCGTGGTGGCCGTGGCGGGCGTCAGGGTGCTCAGCCACCCGCAGAGAGCCAGCCCGGCCGCCACGGAGGCCCCCTTCCTGACCACGGCCAACCCGCTCATCACGCCCCCTCCGTCTCCCGCACCGATTCAACTCCCTTAGGTA
The DNA here is from genome assembly GCF_050946795.1 of Spirillospora sp. CA-294931. GTDB lineage: Bacteria > Actinomycetota > Actinomycetes > Streptosporangiales > Streptosporangiaceae > Spirillospora. The sequence goes on along the minus strand of NZ_CP192006.1, from coordinate 2,739,998 downwards.
ACACACACCGCGCGTACTCGCGTCCCACACGCCCAAGAGACGCCCTATCTCCAGTCGGCTGTCGTGAGGCCGGACGTCCAGGTGCTGCGTCCAGCTTCCTAGACGCTCCACCACTGCACCACTCCGACTCGCCCCAGGGGCCCCGAACGCTGTCCCCGCCCAATGAAGGGCGAGCGCCGCTCGTTGCCCCCGCATGGCACGCGAGTTTCGAGCCGTCCCGGCCCTTCGGACGCGAATCTTCGCGGACGGCGGCCGCCAACGGCCGGGAAAGCCTCTTCGTGTTGGGAACCAGCCCGGCCGGACGACCGTTATCGTCGTACTCGCGCAGAGTCCCGGAGCCGTTCCGGGGCCGCACCGACGACGGGACAGGACGATGAGGTTCCGGGACCGATTCGGGCTCCGTAAGAACCGTGGCTCCTCTGTCACCAGGCTCGATCGAGAGGCCACCGACGCCGACATCGAGGCGCTCATCGCCTTCGCCCGCGGCCATCAGGGCGTCGAGTTCTACGTCGAACCCGAGACCTTCGCCACCGACACCACCGCGGTCGCCGTCGCCCACGACGGCGAATGGACCCGCCGCCGGGTCGGAGCACCCCAGGTCATCGGCAAGGTGGCCCGCGACCTCGGCCTCCCGGTCTACGACGTCCAGATCGTCGGCTATCCCCCGCGCATGCGCGCCTGGAACGAGCGCAACAAGGACCGCCGCATCGACCCCGGCTCCCCCGGCGAAGCCGTCTCGTCCTAGGGAAACGGACGCTGAAGAACGCCGTCCCATCCACAATCCGGCGGGACAGATCAGATTCTCTCGACGTCCGCACGGACCTCCGCATCAACTCGGCGCCCCCTTCGATGGTGGCGCAAGGCGTCGAAGGGCCGACCACCGCCTAAGAATTGTCGAGCAGGCTGACGGACCCGAACGACATCTCCGTGCTCCACGAGCACAGCGCGTCGCGGGTCGCCTCGTAGGGGACGCAGAACGCCTCACCCCGACCTCCCGCGTCGACCTGGATCCGCTACTTCTCCTCTTCCGCCTCCAGGAACTCCGCGACCGCCAATTGACGGCGGCCGAGGCAATGACCGAGGCCACTCCAACCCGATAAGCAGCGCATCGCGGAGCCTGCTGTCCAGTCGATGCAAGGAGAGAAGAAGGAACGCAGCCCCCGTCCCCGAGGGCCCGATCGGCGACCCACAGCCGGAGGGCCGGCCGGCGATCCCACACCCAGGCGGCCGGACGACAATCCCACGCCCCGTAGCCCGAAGGGCGGGCCCAACACCCGGGCGGCCGCACAACGGCCCCACGCCCGGGCTGCCGGACGGCGATCCCACGCCCCAGGGGGTGCCGCACACCCCGGGGGCCGACAGCGGCCCCATGCCCAGGCGGCCGGATGGCGGCCTCGCAAGTGGGCGGCTAGAAAGCCTCACAGCCCGGGGGGCGGGAGGGCGGTCCCAGGGGGTCCAGGAGGGGAGGAGGCTAGGTGCTCATCGGCACTCCTGTGGGATGCCGGGCGAGGGAGCGGCACCCGGCCCGGGTTTCGCCGTGCCGAAGCGTCCGGGCCGGGGCCTCCAACAACCGGACGGACCGCTGCGCACTGCCCCAACCGTGCGACCACCCGGAACCGGGCGGTGTAGCGACCGCCACCCGCTGATCCCACCAGAGCACGTCATTTGCTTTCTGTCCGCGCATCATCGGATTAGCCCGCAGGTCGGTGGCTGGTAGGGACGCCCGCGAGGCAAGAGCGCATCGGGTAACTGCCTCTGCACCCCAGGCTTTGGCGGCGGACAGGCTCATGCACTTCGTGCTGGTTTCATGGAGATCTCCCAGAACTCGGCGTAGCGGCCGCCGTGATTCAGCAAGTCGTCGTGGGCGCCTTCTTCCACGATTCGTCCCGCGTCCAGGAAGACGACGCGGTCGGCGCGCCGGACGGTCCGCATCCGGTGCGCGACCATCACGACCGTCCGGCCCGCCATCAGGCGCTCGATGCCCTCGTGGACGGCCGCCTCGTTCATCGGGTCGAGGGCGGAGGTCACCTCGTCCAGCAGGACGATGGGCGCGTTCTTCAACAGGGCCCGGGCGATCGAGACCCGCTGGCGCTCACCGCCCGAGAGCAGCGCGCCGCCCTCGCCGACGTTCGTCGCCCATCCGCCGGGCAGCCGCTCGATCACCTCGTCCAGCCGGGCCGCGGTCGCCGCGGCCCGCACCTCGGCCTCCTCGGCGTCGGGACGGCCGATGCGCACGTTCTCCTCGATGGTGCCGTCGAAGAGATAGACGTCCTGGAAGACGATGGCGATCTGCGCCATCAGCACCTCGGTGTCGATCGACCGGACGTCCACGCCTCCCACCCGGACCGCGCCCGCGTCCACGTCGTAGAACCGCGCGAGCAACTGCAGCAGCGTGCTCTTGCCCGCCCCCGACGGCCCGACGATGGCCACTCGTTGCCCTTCCGGGACCGACAGCGACACATCGTCGATCACCGTCCGGCCGCCGACGTCGTCATGGTGGACCTGCGCATGCCCGGCGTGTGCGAAGCGGACCGACTCGAACTCCAGGGCATGGCCGGACGGGCGGCTCGGCTCAGTGGCCTGTGGCAGCGGCTCGGTCCGCAGCACCGCGTCCAGCCTGGCCAGCTCGAAACGCGCGCCGCGCAGCTTGCCCCCGATTTCCGCCAGCGACAGAAGGGGATCGGCGCAGCGGGCGGCGAGGACCAGAATGGCCAGAACCTCCGCCGCGCCGATGCCACCGTGAAGTGCGAGGTAGGCGCCCAGGACCAGCAGCGCGGTGAACATCGCCTGCACCGTGAGCGTCAGCCCCAGGACACCGGGCAGGGACGACAGTGTGGAACGGCGGGTGGCGCGCTCGACCTCGGACAACGAGTCGTCGAGCAACGCGAAGCGCTGCGCGACGCGTCCACCGGCGCGTAGCACCGGCTGGGCCTGGAGGTACTCGATGATCCGCCCGGCCGCCTCGTCGCCGCGCCTGGCGCGCTCGGTGTCGTGGGCGGCCATCGAGCGTCCCGTCCAGACCTGGATCGCCGCCACGACCGGCGCGGCGGCCAGCGCGGCCAGCCCCATCCGCCAGTTGAAGGCGAACATCACCGCGACGATCGTCAGCGGAGTCACGCAGGCGGAGATGAACGGTCCCAGCAGATGCGCCGACACGCTCATCGCCCGCAAGACGCCCTGGCTGGCCAGGACCGACACCTCCCCGACGCGACCGGCGGTATACCAGCCAAGTGGCAACCGGGCCAGATGATCGCCGAACCTTCGATAGACCCCGCGCAGCAGCGCGGCGCCGACGTGGAATCCGGCCAGATCGCTGCGATAGCGCAGCACCGCGTAGGCCGCCACCGCCGCCCCGAACGCGGCCAGCCACGGCCAGGCGTCCTCGGGTCTGCTCCCGAACAGCTCTCGCAGCACTGGAACCAGCAGCGCGTAGGACAGACCTTCGGCGACCGCGGTCACCGTCATCAGGGCCACGGTGCGACGCATCGGCTGGGCGTACTCGTGCCCGAGGACACGCAACAGCATTCGAATCATCGCAGCTCACTCCCACCATCGGCCTGGTCCGCGACCGCGGTCTGATGGGATCGCCAGAACGCGGCGAACCTCCCGTCCCGCGCAAGCAGTTCACCGGGACTGCCCCGCTCAACGATCGCGCCGTCCTCCAGCAGGACGACGGTGTCGGCATCGGCGACGGTCTCGAGCCGATGGGCGATGACCAGGATCGTCCGCTCCCCCGCCAGCGTCGCCAGCGCCTCGCGCACCGCCCGTTCGGTCTGCGGATCGGCGAAGGCCGTCGCCTCGTCCAGTACCAGGACGGGCGCGTCGGCGAGCAGCGCACGCGCGAGCGAGAGCCGCTGCGCCTCGCCACCCGACAGCCCGGCGTCCTCGCCGATCACCGACTCGTATCCGCGCGGCAGTTCGAGAATCCGGTCGTGGATGTTCGCCAGCCGAGCGGCCCGGACCACCTCGTCGAGATCGGCATGCGGCACGGCCAGCGCGATGTTCTCCGCGACCGACGCCCGCAGCAGCCGGACGTCCTGGAACACGAAGGAGACCATTTTCGAGAGGTCTTGGCTGCCGATCTCGCGCAGGTCGACGCCGCCCAGGACGACCGAACCGTGGGTCGGGTCGAAGAAGCGCGGCAGCAGCTGAACCAGCGTCGACTTTCCGCTCCCCGACGGCCCGACCATCGCGGTGACCGTCCCCGGCTCGAGCACCAGATCGATCCCGCGCAACACCTCGTGATCGGCCTCGTAACCGAACCGGACACCACGCAGTTCCACCCGGTGCCCCTGAGGCACGACGGGCCGCGCCGATTGCGGCAGCGGCTCCACCGCGAACACGTCCCGAATCCGTCCCACGGCACCCCGGGCGGCCTGTAGATCGTCGAAACCATGGCCGAGCGCAGCCACCGGAGCCGTCAGTCCCAGCCCCAGCAGCAGGAAGGGCAGCAGATCAGCCGGGGCCATGCCGCCACCGGTGATCAGCGCGGTGCCGCCGACCAGCACGACCAGCAGGACGAACGGCGGTGACAGGACCAGCGAAAGCGCCGCGGCGAACCCGGCGAGACCGCGCACCCAATCAAGAAACGACCCGGTGAATTCCTCCGCGGCCGTGAGGAATCTCCGATGCGCCCGCTCTCCGCCCCCGTATGCCTTGACCACCGAGATCCCCTGGACGAACTCGACAGCCGCACTCGAAATCCGTCCCATGGCCTCGTCGAGCGCCACCTGCTCCCGCTGACGCCTCGGCGTCATCATCAGGGGAACCAACGAGACCGCCAGCGCCACCGGAATCATCGTGATCAACGTGAGCCGCCAGTCGACGGTGAACAAATAGACCAGCGAAACCAACGGCACCACGAACGCGGAGACGGCTTCGCCGGGCATGTGCGCAATAAGCGGATGCACAGCGCTGACGTCCTGCTCCACCACCTTCGCCAACTCGCCGCTGCGCCGCCGAGAGAACCAACCGATCGGCACGCGTCCCAAATGCACCGCCAACTGCCGCCGAAACGAAAGCTGGACCCGTCCGTCCAGAACATGCCCGGCCCCAGCCGAAGCCCCCGTGAACACCAGCCGGACGAACAGCCCAACCGCACCCACGGCCACAACCATCCAGACATGCCCGTGATCAACTGGCCCCGGCGCCAACAGCGTCCGCCCCAACTCAACAACCGCCAACAAGGGCGCCAGCCCCGCCAAGGCCCCAACAACCTGCAAAATCACCACACCAACAAAGGCCCCCACATAAGGGCGCACCAATCGCCCTACAGACCCCCCATCAGCCGACGAGCCATTCACCGCCAATTCACCGGACACCACGCACCCCAATCCCCAAGACGACCCCCAGAACAACAATCCCGACAAGGCCAACCACACAAAAAGCACCAGTCCCAAACTTCCTCACCGCGATAATCCCGCCCCCAACCCCGGAGATCATCCGCCACCCGTCGCGCTTCCCACCCATTTCACGCACCACCCGGCGCCCCTCCCCCACCGCGAGCCAACTCCCCCGCCCCAAAGAGCCCTCAACCAACCGAGCCAGACTCGCCCGCCCGAGGCCTCCACACCCCGCCACGTCCCGAAGGCCACCTCCGCCGAGACCGACCGCCAAACGGGCATCGACCTCCGCAAGAACGTCCGCCACGGGCTTCTCGGGCTGGCGTCCTTTGCCCCCTAAGAAACGTCCGGGACGGAACGGCGCTAGACCATCACCCCGCCCGCCAGCACCTCCATGTCGGCGACGCCGCCGCGGCCGACGTAGCCGACGCACATGCCATTCAGATGGGCGCCGTCGCGGACGATCTTGCCCACTCGACCGGGTGGTGCGGCGGCGTGGACTGGGACGTGACTAAGCGGGCGGCCTGGGACGTCGGATAGGCGGATCGGGCTCGTCGGCGACCAGTTGCGGTGAGGCGGGTGTTGCGGAGAGCTGGGCTGGCCGGGCTCCGTGTGGGAAACCCGGCCAGCCAGATCACGGTCACGGCGGGCTTGAGCGGACGGGTTGAGCAGCACGGCGTTGAGCAGCACGGCGTTGAGCAGCACGGCGTTGAGCGGACAGCGTGGGGCGGACAGCGTGGGGCGGACAGCGTGGGGCGGGACGGAGGTGAGCGGGACAGGGTGAGCGGGACAGGGTGAGCGGGACAGGGCGGGGGCGGAACGGGGCGGGGCGGAACAGGCGGGGGCGATTGGCCGCGCCCGGGTGGGTTTGGTGGCCTGGTGGGTTACGGGGGGTTGGGGTCGGCGTAGGCGGCGGCTAGTTCAGTGGGGGTCATGCGGATTCTGGCCTTGGTCGGGGGAATGCCGGCGGCGATGATCTGGCGTAGGAGGGTCGACATGGAGTAGGTGGGGTCGGCTTCGTCGGCTCGGTCTAGGGCCACGTTGGCCAGACCGCCGTCACCTGAGACGTAGGCGGCGAAAGCCAAGAGACAGGCTGGAGCCGGGGTGTACGGGGGCTCTAGGTGGCGGAGGGCGTGACGCCAGAAAGAGATGGACGGCGTGGGGTCGTCCTCGTCTATGCGGACCCATGCCTCGTCGCGGACGCGAAGGCTGGTCAGGAGGACGCCGAGCCAGGCCAGGTCGGCGTCTGAGGGTGGGGTCGGGGCTGACAGGAGGGTGGAGAGGAGAGGGATGCCCTCTTCAGCCATTCGAGATTGGATGCGGGCGGGGGCCAAGCCCTCGCGGGCCCAGCTCAGAAAGCGTTCTTCGGCCTGGCGGGTGGCGACTTCTAAGGGGTGTCCGGGGACGGGGCGTACCGAGTCGGTCAGTTCGGTGCGGCCGTTGAGGGCGACGTGGCCGGCGAGGGTTGCCTGGGCCGGGATGAGGCTGCCGGAGACGTCGTAGGGGTGGCCCTCGGAGGGGCAGCAGTCTTCGTCGACGCAGGTGAGTGACCACCAGCGGTCGTCGGTGACGCGGAGCGCCTCGACTACGTCCAAGCCCTCGGCGTTCAGGGCCTCCCAGGTGGCGGAGGCGGCGGACGTGACCTGGTCGGCGGGACCGTAACCGAGGAGGAGAGCGCGGCGGAATCCGTTGTCGCGCAGCATGTGGGCCACACGGTCGCCGATGAGGACGCCGGGCGGCGGTAAGTCCGAACGGACGGCGCATGTGGAATGTGGACCGTCGAAGCCGATCACCACAAGGCTCTCGGATGGGTGAAAGCCGAGCAGGTAAGGGACGGCCGCGATGGCGTCCTCGGGTGTTCGGATAATCAGCGTCATGGAACGAGCGTCGCAGCGCGGTCCCGGTCCGCGAAAGCCCGAGCAAGATCTGTGGATAACTGTGTGATCGCGTCCTGACCAGGCAACTTGGATTGATCAGCGCAGAGTGGCTGAACGAACTGTGAAACGTCCGGCCTCGGCGAATTTCGCAACCGCGATTAGCGGCCGGACGGGTAACGAAGCAAAGGCTGCCGTAGTGGACGGTTGTGATGCGGCGCCTCGTGGGCGCTGCTGTGGGAAGGCGGTGGGGGTGGAGGATTCGGAGGGGGTGGGGGGTGGGTGCATCGTGGAGGACGGGCCGCGTGGAGGACGGGCCGCGTGGAGGACGGGCCGCGTGGAGGACGGGCCGCGTGGAGGACGGGCCGCGTGGAGGACGGGCCGCGTGGAGGACGGGCCGCGTGGAGGACGGGCCGCGTGGAGGACGGGCCGCGTGGAGGACGGGCCGCGTGGAGGACGGGCCGCGTGGAGGACGGGCCGCGTGGAGGACGGGCCGCGTGGAGGACGGGCCGCGTGGAGGACGGGCCGCGTGGAGGACGGGCCGCGTGGAGGACGGGCCGCGTGGAGGACGGGCCGCGTGGACGACGGGCCGCGTGGACGACGGGCCGCGTGGACGACGGGCCGCGTGGACGACGGGCCGCGGCGAACACGGGGTTGGGGTGGGGGGTCAGGTTGTTATTGGGGGGTGGGTGGACCAGGGGAAGTTGATCCAGAGGTTGGTTTGGCGCCATACGTAGTCGCAGGTTATGGAGGAGTGGGGTTTTTGGTAGATGACGGCGGTGCGGACGTCGGAGACGTGGGTGGCGCAGAAGTCGTGGACGAGTTTGAGGGTGGCGCCGGTGTCGGCTACGTCGTCGGCTACGAGGACTTTGGCGCCGGAGAGGTCTACGGCGTTGGGGACGGGTGGGAGCATGACGGGGAGGTCTAGGCGTTGGTTGATGCCCGTGTAGAACTCGACGTTCATGACGTGGAGGTTCTTGACGTCCATGGCGTAGCCGAGGGCGCCCGCTACGAAGAGGCCGCCTCGGGCTATGGAGAGGATGAGGTCGGGGTGGTAGCCGTCGTCGAGTACCTGGCGGGCTAGGGCGCGGCTGGCGTCGCCGAACATTTGCCAGGTGAGCGTTTCTCTTTCCACGAGGCCATTGTGGTGGTCAGCGGCAGGCGTCGACGATCACCTGGCAGATGTCGAGCGGGATGGGCCACTGGAGGGACGCGACCTTGGTGCCCTTGGGGCCGGGCTGGTGGATGATCTGGGCCAGGGCCTCGAAGAGGCCGCCCAGGGAGTCGATCAGGGAGACGATGTGGCGGCGGTCGGCGGAGATCGTTGAGGTGAGGCGGCCGGTCGAGTCGATCACGGTGCCCAGGTTCTCGCCGTGGTTCTCGAGGGTGCCGCCGACCTGGGAGCTGAGGCGTCCGGCCTGGTCGAGGAGGTCGCCGATTTTGTCGGAACGGTCCAGGACGGGGCCGAGCCGAGTCGCGTCGCGGCTCAGGGCGACGATGGTGTCGCCGCGGTCGGCGAAGGTGGCGCCGAGGCCGGTGAGGTCTTTGAGGAGGCGGCGGAGTTCGGCGCGGTTGGCGTGGGCGCTGTCGATGACGGTGCCGCTGTTGGCGATCGTGCGGCGGAGGGCGGGGGCCTGTCCGGCCAGGCCCTGGGAGAAGGTGTGCAGGAGGGTGGTCAGGTCCTGCGGGTCGACGGCCTGGGCGGCGCGGAGGGCGGGCCAGGCGGTCTCGGACGGGTCGGTGGCGTCGCGGGTGCGGGTGATCGTCTCGCCGGGTCGCAGGTAGGGGGCGCCGGACGCGCCGAGATCGAGGGAGATTTCTTTGGGGCCGAAGATCGAGACGGGTTCGATTCTGGCCTCGGCGCTTTGCGGGATTCTGACGTCCTTTTCGACGCGCATCCGGACGCGGACGCGGCCGTCGGGGGCCAGTTCGACCGCCTTGACGGTGCCGACGCCGACGCCGCGGACCTTGACGTCCGACTTGGTGTCCAGGCCCTGGCCCGCGCGGCCGAACGTGGCGGTGTACTGGACCGTTCCCGCGTCGGACGGGAGCAACGGGAGCAGGCCTGCGACAACGGCGCCGAGCATGGCCAGCACGCCGGTCAGGCAGAAGAGCGCCCTCGACTGCGACATGTGGCCCTCCGCTCCGATAAGTGAGGACTGACATTGTTGTGGACGGCGCGGGCGTTTGTGATCTTTCGGGCATGTGATCCCACTCACGGGGGTCGGGCGCGCCGGGGCCGCGCGGAGGGTAGCGTTGGCCGACGTGCCCGCCTCTGATCTGCTGACCGACAGCGATACTCGGATTCCGGACACGGCTGCCCTGTTGGCGGCCGCTGTTCAGGCCATTGGGGGGGCCGAGCGCCCCGGACAGGTCGAGATGGCCGAGGCCGTCGAGAAGACCATCGCCTCGGGCGAGCATCTGGCCGCGCAGGCGGGCACCGGCACCGGGAAGTCGCTGGCCTATCTCGTTCCGGCGCTTCGGCACGCGGTCGAGAAGAAGACCACCGTGGTGGTGTCGACGGCGACGATCGCGTTGCAGCGGCAGCTCGTCGATCGTGACCTGCCCCGGCTGGCCGAGGCGCTGAAGCCGATGCTCGGTGTCGAGCCGAAGTTCGCCATCTTGAAGGGGCGTCGCAACTACCTGTGCTTGCACCGGGTGCAGACGGGGGTGCCGGACGACGCCGACGAGGGGCCGAGCCTTTTCGACCCGCAGCAGCTCTCGACGCTGGGACGCCAGGTCAAGCGCCTGAACGAGTGGGCGGACGAGACCAAGACGGGCGACCGCGACGAGGTCGTCCCCGGGGTGAGCGAGCAGGCGTGGCGGCAGGTCGCGGTCACCGCCAAGGAGTGCCTGGGCGCCACGCGCTGCCCGCACGGCACCGAGTGCTTCGCCGAGCTGGCGCGCGCCGAGGCGGGCGAGGCGCACATCGTGGTGACCAACCACGCGCTGCTGGCGATCGACGCCCTGGAGGAGTTCCAGGTGCTGCCCGAGCACGATCTGGTGATCGTGGACGAGGCGCACGAGCTGGTCGACCGGGTCACGTCCGTGGCGACGGGCGATCTGAGCGGACCGGCTGTGGAGACGACGGCGCGGCGGTGCGGGCGGCTGATCGAGGAGGCGCTGGCCGACCGGCTCAAGGAGTCGGCCGAGACCCTGAGCCTGCTGCTGGAGGAGATGCCGGACGGCCGCATGGACGTCCTGTCCCCCGCCCTGGGCAACACGCTGACCGTCGTCCGGGACGCGGCGCACGGCTGTATTTCGGCGCTCGGCCCAGAGAAGAAGGACAACGACCCAGGCGACATGGCCGCGCGTAAGGCCGCGCGCTCCTCGCTAGAGGAGTTGCATGACACGGCCGTGCGTCTGTTGGAGTCGTTCCAGCCCGAGATAGCGGCGCGGCATGACGTGGTGTGGCTCGAAAAACCCTTCGTGCAGGACGGGCGTCCCAAGCGCCCCCCGACATTGCATGTGGCGCCGATCGGGGTCGGCGGCCTGCTGCGCACGGCGCTGTTCGAGCAGCGCACGACCGTCCTTACGTCGGCGACGCTCACACTGGGGGGGTCGTTCGAGCCCCTGGCGCGCCAATGGGGGCTGCCGGCCAAGGACGAGAAGGACAAGCTCGTCTGGTCGGGCATCGATGTGGGCTCGCCGTTCGACCATCCCAAGGCCGGAATCCTGTATGTGGCCCGCCATCTCCCCCAGCCGGGACGGGACGGCCTCGCCGACGCCTATCTGACCGAGATCACCGAGCTGATCGAGGCGGCGGGCGGGCGCACGCTCGGGCTGTTCTCCTCGATGCGGGCCGCGCGCCAGGCCACCGACGAACTCAAGGACCACCTGTCGCACCCGCTGCTGTGCCAGGGCGACGACTCGACGTCCCTGCTGGTCAAGCAGTTCGCCGAGGACGAGCGGACCTGCCTGTTCGGCACCCTGTCGCTCTGGCAGGGCGTGGACGTCCCCGGCCCGTCGCTACGCCTGGTGATCATGGACCGGATCCCGTTCCCCCGCCCGGACGACCCGGTCGCGTCCGCCCGCCAGCGCGCCACGGCGGCCCGGGGCGGCAACGGCTTCATGGAGGTCGCCGCGACGCACGCCGCGCTCCTGCTCGCCCAGGGCGCCGGGCGCCTGCTGCGCTCGATGGACGATCGCGGCGTGGTCGCCGTCCTCGACCCGCGCCTGGCCACCGCCCGCTACGGGAGCTTCCTGAAGTCGTCCCTGCCCCCGTTCTGGGCCACCACCGACCCGGACGTGGTGCGCGGCGCCCTGCGCCGCCTCGATTCCCCGCCCGCGACCTGACCCGGGCCGCCACGTCGCGCCATGGCCGGACGAACCGCGCCGCGGTTCGCGACCTGATCCGCCGCGCGGCTAGCGGCGGCGAGCGTGGAGGAAGTCGCTCAGGCGGCCGACGGCGTCCTCGAGGTCGTCGGCGTGCTGGAGTGTGACGATGCGCAGGTGGTCGGTGGCGGGCCAGTTGAAGCCGGTCCCCTGGACGACGAGGATCTTCTGCCGCTCCAGCAGGTCGAAGGCGAACCGGACGTCGTCCTCGATCGGGTACATCTCGGGGTCGAGGCGCGGGAAGACGTAGAGCGCCCCCTGGGGGCGGACGCAGCTCACCCCCGGGATGTCGTTGAGCAGTTTCCAGGCGCGGTCACGCTGCTCGCCGAGCCGCCCGGTGGGCAGGACGAGGTCCTGGATGCTCTGGTGGCCGCCGAGCGCGGCCTGGATGGCGTGCTGGCCGGGCACGTTCGGGCACAGCCGCATGTTGGCCAGGATGTCGAGCCCCTCGATGTAGGACTCGGCATGCCGCTTGGGCCCCGAAAGGACGACCCAGCCCGAGCGGAACCCGGCGACGCGGTAGTTCTTGGAGAGCCCGCCGAAGGTCAGGCACAGCAGGTCGGGGGCCAGCGACGCGACGGAGACGTGCTCGGCGCCGTCGTACAGGATCCGGTCGTAGATCTCGTCCGCGAAGATGATCAGGCCGCGGCGGCGGGCGAGCTCGACCAGGCCCTGGAGCACCTCGCGCGTGTAGACGGCCCCGGTGGGGTTGTTCGGGTTGATCAGCACGAGCGCGCGGGTGCGGGCGGTGAGCTTGGCCTCGATGTCGTCCAGGCTCGGCGCCCAGTCGGCGGACTCGTCGCACAGGTAGTGGACGGGCGTTCCCCCGCACAGCGAGACGGCCGCCGTCCACAGGGGGTAGTCGGGGGCGGGGATCAGCACCTCGTCGCCGTCGTCGAGCAGCGCCTGGAGGGTCATCACGATCAGCTCGGACACCCCGTTGCCGAGGTAGACGTCCTCGACGTCCAGGCCGGTGACGCCCTGGTCCTCGTAGCGCTGGACGATCGCGCGCCGCGCGGGCAGGATCCCCTTGGAGTCGCTGTAGCCGTGCGCGTCCGGCAGGTTGCGGATCATGTCCTGGAGCAGTTCCGGCGGGGCCTCGAAACCGAAGGGGGCCGGGTTGCCGATGTGGAGCTTGAGGATCCGCTGCCCCTCGGCCTCCAGTTGCTTGGCCCGCTTGAGCACCGGCCCGCGGATGTCGTAACAGACGTTGCTGAGCTTCCCCGACTGGTTGACCTGCATGCCCTCACCCTAATCGCGCCCCCGGGACGGCGGCGGCACAACGTCCCGGCCTCACGAGGCGGTGACCCTCTCCACGTGGGTCACATCGCTGGTGAGGGGGGTGCCGTCCTGTCCCCGGGGACGGAGTTCGGCGATCGGTCGTCCCTCGGCATCGGTCAGGCGTGAGCGGGGCTCGCCGTCGGTGAAGGCGTGGCGCTCGCCCCACTGTCTCAGCGCCACGATGGTGGTGAACAGGTCCTTCCCGGACTCGGTCAGCTCATAGACATGCCGTTTGCCGCTGGGGCTGGTGCTCAGGACACCGTGGTCGACGAGCTTGCGGAGCCGGTCGCTGAGGATGTTGCGGGCGATGCCGAGCCGCCGGCGCAGCTCGGTGAAGGACGCCGGGCCGTCCATGGCGTCGCGCACGATGAGCAGGCTCCAGCGGTCGCCGACGAGATCGATCGTCCGGGCGACCGGGCAGGTGGGATCGGTCCAGTCGCGGCCGGGTCCGCTGTCGGCCATCGCGCCCCTCCAAGCTTGGTTGCACTTTGAAACCATTATGTCCTACGCTCTCAATGGTTTCATTTTAAAACCAATTGGGGGTGTGGGGATGACCGGGATCACGCGTGCCCAGCGGATCGTCCTGGCCGTGGTGTGCGCCGCGGCGGTGGCCACGGTGTACGCGATCCAGCCGGTGCTGGAAGCCGCGGGCGCCGAGCTGGGGCTGGCGGGCGAGTCGCTGGGATGGCTGGCGGCCGCGGCGCAGTTCGGCTACTTCGCGGGCCTGGTCCTGCTGGTCCCGCTTGGGGACGTGGTGGACCGGCGGCGGCTCGTCGCCGGGCACCTCGTGCTCGTCGCCGTGGGTGCGGGGACGGTGGCCCTCGCCCCGAATGGCGTGATCGCGGCGGCGGGGCTGGCGATCGCGGGCTTCTTCGCGGTCGTGGTGCAGGTCGCGGTGGCCTATGTCGCGGCCGTCTCCGCGCCGGGGGAGCGCGGACGCAATATCGGCGCGGTCACCTCGGGCGTGGTGATCGGGATTCTCGGGGCCCGCGTTCTGGCGGGGGCTCTCGGCGACACGGTCGGATGGCGGGCCGTCTACCTCGTGCTCGCGCTGCTGTGCGTCGTGCTCGCCGTGGCCGTCCGCACGGGCCTTCGCCCGGACCCGAGAGCGTCCCGGGTGCGGTACGCGCAGGCGATCGGCGCGATGGCGCGGCTGGTCGCCACGGACCGGTTGTTCCTCAGCCGGGGGCTTGTCACCTTCTTCCTCTTCGCGTCCTTCGGGACTCTCTGGAGCGGGCTGGCCCTCCCGCTCGGCGCCGAACCCTGGTCGTTCGGCACCACCGAGATCGGCCTGTTCGGGCTGGCCGGTCTGGCAGGGGCCCTCGGAGCCGCCCGGGCGGGACGGTGGGCCGACGGCGGCCGCGCCCAGCCGATCACGGGCTGGTCGCTCGCGCTGCTGGCGGCGTCCTGGCTGCTCATCGCCCGGACGGAGCCGACCCTGTGGCCGCTGGTCGCGGGGATCGTGCTGCTGGACTTCGCCGTCCAGGCCGTCCACGTCAGCAGCCAGCACCTGCTGACCACGGCGCACCCGAACCGCGCCAGCGGCGTCATCGGCGCCTACATGGCCTTCTACTCCCTGGGGTCCGCACTGGGTGCCGTCACCTCCGTCTGGGCCTACACGACCTGGGGCTGGTGGGCCACCTGCCTGGTGGGCGCCTCGTACGCCGTGCTCGGGCTCGTCGCGTGGGCCCACCACGAGCGGTCCGGTGCGGTCGCCCGTCCCCGCGAGGCGGCCCCGCAGGGATGCCGATGACCTCCGCCCCCGCGAGGGCCGCCCTGGGAGGGGCGGCCCGCCGCGGAGGGGTCAGGGGGAGGCGATGGCCCCCAGGACGGCCATGCGCGCGGCGCGGCGCGCCGGACGGATCGCCGCCAGGACGCCCGCCAGGGCGCCGATCAGGCCGATGATCACCAGCTGGACGGCCGGTGCGGCGAACGGGTTGCCCAGGGCCAGGCTGAGGGCCCAGCCGAGGAACAGTCCCAGGCCGAGGCCGCCCGCCGTGCCGAACAGGGCGACGATCACCGACTCCCAGCGGACCATTGAGCGGACCTGCGGGCGGGTGGCGCCGACGGCGCGCAGGAGGCCCAGCTCGCGGGTGCGCTCGTGCACCGAGAGGGAGAGGGTGTTGGCGATGCCCAGCAGCGCGATGATGATGGCCAGGGCGAGCATCGCGTAGACGATGCCGAGGAAGCCGTTCATGTTCTCGGTCTGGGCGGTGATGTATTCGTCGCGGGTCTCCATGGGCGGCGACCCGTATGGGGTGGTGAGCGCGGTGAGCGCGCGGTCGGCTTCGGCCTCGGAGGCGCCCGGCTTCAGGGTGATGAAGGCCAGAGTGTCCAGGACCTGCCGGTTGTGGGCGCTCCAGGCGGTGCGCGGCAGCAGGTAGTCGCCGGCGACGTCGTCGTTCTTGTAGATCGCCCCGACCGTGAAGTCCTGCCGGGAGCCGTCGGCGAAGGTGACCGAGGCGCGGGAGCCGACCTTCAGGTCGCGGTCGTCGGCCGCGTCCTTGGAGACGGCGAACGTGCCGGGCCCGGCCAGCGAGCCCTGCTCGACGTCCATGTCGACGACGCGCTGGAGCCTGGTCGGGTCCGCGACGCGGATCTCGGCGTTCTTCCCGTTGACCCGGACGGCGCCCATGCCGACGCCCGCGACGTCCTTGACCTGAGGAAGCCTGCTGATGTCCTCGGCCAGTCGCGGGCTGAAGCCGCCGACCTCGCTGAAGCCGCCGTTGACCACGAACTGCCCGTGGAACGACCCTGCCGCGCGGTCCTCCAGCGACAGCCGGAACGACCCGATGAAAACCGTCAGCAGCGTGACGACGCCGACGCCGATCATCAGCGCGGTGGCGGCACCAGCCGTCCTACGGGGGCTGCGGGCGGCGTTGTCGCGAGCCAGCATCCCGGGGACGCCGCGCAGGCGGGCGGCGGGGCCTCCCGCGACGGCGGCGGCCGGACGCGCCGCGATCGGGCCGAGCACGACCATCACGACCATGGTCATCACGGCGCCCATGCTGGTCAGGCCGCCCTGCTCGCTCAGGGCTCCGACGATGACGGCGCCCACGGCCACGGCGCCGAGCACCGCGCCGACGATCACGCGGGTCTCCGACGAGCGGGCCGGCTCGGACGCGACCTCGCGCAGCGCCGCCAGCGGCGCCACCCGGGACGCCTTCAGCGCCGGTCCGAGCGCCGACACCAGCGTCACGAGCAGCCCTACGGGGACGGCGATCAGCATCGTCCGGGCGCTGAACACCAGCCCCTGGGACGACAGGCCCATGCCCATCTGCGACAGGGCCATCTTCAGCAGGGAGGCGATGCTGAGCCCACCGGCCAGCCCGGCCAATGTGGCGATCACGCCGACGAGCAGCGCCTCGGCCGCGACCATGGTCAGGACCTGGCGCCGTCCCGCCCCCAGCGCCCGCAGCAGCGCCGACTCCCGGACGCGCTGGGCCACCGTGATGGCGAAGGTGTTGTGGATGCTGAACGCCGCGACGAGCAGCGCGACGCCACCGAACGCGCCGAGGAAGACGCGGAACCGGTCGGCGAAGGTGGCGCCGATCTGGTCGGTGCTCTCGTCGCTGAGAGCCTTGCCGGTGATGGCCTCGGAACCGGCGGGGAGGACGGGCTTCACGCGCGCCGCCAGGGCGTCCTGGCCGACTCCGTCCTTGGCCCGGACGACGACCGCGGAGATCCTGTTCGGGTCGGGGGTGATGTGCTTGCGGGCGCCTTCCAGGGAGAACGCGGTGAAGGACGTCCCGCCGAACGCCTCGTCCTCGCCGAACATGCTGATCCCGACGACCGTCACCGGGACCTTGCGCGGGGTCAGCACGGCGGTGCGGTCGCCGACGCCGAGCTTGCCCTCCTTGGCGTACCGCTTGTTGATCACGACCTCGTCGGGTCCGCGCGGGGCGCGTCCCTCGTCGATGCGGTAGGGGTTGAGCGCGGGGTCCGACAGCCAGTTCCCGGCGTTGCGCGGCCCCTGGACCTCCAGGATGGAGCCGTCCTTGGCCAGCAGCTGTCCCGACCCCTGGATGACCGGCTCGGCGTGCGCGACGCCGTCGACCGCGCGGACGCGGTCCAGGGCGGAGGCGTCGATCTCGCCGCGCAGCCGTCCCGGCTCGGTGGTGACGCTGGTGGAGTTGCGGACGGTGACGTCGGTGCCGGCGTAGGCGCGGGACACGCTGCCCTCGATGCCCTTGATGAGGGTGTCGCCGAGGACGAGCGTCCCGGTGAGCATCGCGACGCCGAGGAAGACGGCGAAGAGCGAGCCGACCAGGCGCCGCTTGCGTCCCCAGAGCTCGGTGAAGATCAGGCCGGGCATCAGTGGCTCCCCAGGTCGCGCATGCGGTCCAGGACGCGGTCGGCGGTCGGCTCGGGCATGATGTCCACGACCCGGCCGTCCGCCAGGAAGATCACCGAGTCGGCGACGGCGGCCGCGACGGGATCGTGGGTGACCATCGCGACGGTCTGGCCGAGGTCGTCCACGGCCTCCCTGAGCATGGCCAGCACCTCGCCCCCGGTCCGCGAGTCCAGGTTGCCGGTGGGCTCGTCGGCGAAGACGATCCGCGGCCGGGTGACCAGGGCGCGGGCGAGCGCGACGCGCTGCTGCTGCCCGCCCGACATCTCGGCGGGACGGTGCGAGAGGCGGTCGCCGAGCCCGAGCGCCTTGACGACGGTCTCCAGCCACGCCTGGTCGGGCGTCGTCCCGGCGAGGGTCATCGGGAGCAGGATGTTGTCGCGGGCGGTCAGCGTCGGGAGCAGGTTGAACGCCTGGAAGACGAACCCGATCTTCTCCCGGCGCAGCCGGGTGAGCTGCCGGTCCGAGAGGGAACCGAGCTCGGCGTCCCCGAGGAACACCTCTCCCGACGTCGGGGACTCCAGCCCCGCGACGCAGTGCATCAGCGTGGACTTGCCGGCCCCCGACGGCCCCATCACGGCGGTGAACCTGCCCGCCGGGAGGACGACACTGACCTCGTCGAGCGCGCGCACGGCCGTGTCACCCGACCCGTACTCCTTGGTCAGGCGGACGGTGCGGGCGGCGCCGTTCGCCTCCTCCGACGTCGCCTGCATGATTCGTTTCCTTGCCTCTGCGGTGTTTCCCATGGCCGGGATCGTCCTGCCAGGGTGTGCCGCGCGTCGTCGGGCCAGGAGAGGCATGGGTGCTGCGCTGGTGGGTGCACGCGGGCGCTCCGGCGTACGTCACCGGGCGTAGGCACGGGACTTCCCGCAGGTCAACGCTTGGACAAGGTGTCCAATTGTGATGCGCGCAACATACAAGCAGGCTTGCTTGCTTGTATGTCGCGCCGTACCGTCGAAGACATGTCAGTAAGTAGTCGCCGACGCCACGGGCGGCGGCGCACCGGTGGCAGCGGGAACCGCCGCACCCAGGAGGAACGCCGGTCCCAGACCCAGGCGCGGCTGCTGGACGCCACCATGGGGTGCCTGGTCGATCTCGGCTGGTCGCGCACGTCCACCACCGAGGTGGCCCGGCGCGCGGGCGTCTCACGCGGGGCGCAGCAGCACCACTACCCCACCAAGATGCTGCTGGTCGCGGCGGCGCTGGAGCATCTGCTGGAGGCGCAGCGGCTGGCCTATGTCTCGGCCTTCGCCACGCTCCCGCCCGAGCGGCGCAACGTCGAGGGCGCCCTCGACCTGCTGTGGGAGGTCTTCCGGGCCCCTCCCGCCCGGGCCCTGCTGGAACTGGCCGTCGCGGCGCGCACCGACGACGAGCTCCGTCCCCTGTGCGTCGACCTCAACGAGCGGATCCTGGAGGTCATCGCCGAGACCTTCGGACGCCTGTTCCCCCAGAACGCCCTGCCCGAGGACTTCGTGCCGAACATGCTGCGGGGCGTCTTCGCGATGTTCGTCGGCCTGGCCGTCCAGAACGCGCTGGACGACGACCGCGAGGGGCACCAGGAGGCCGTCCTCGCCCAGTTCAAGATGATCGCGCGGCTGGTCATACCGGACCCCGGCGACCCGAAGACGAACGACACCACCCCAGAGGGAGCGCAGTCATGACCCAGGCACCCACCGAACTCGCCGAGGAAGTCCGCGCGCAGGTCAAGGACAAGAAGTCCTATCTGGGCGTGATCGACCGGCTGAACAAGGCGTCGGTCGACAAGCACTGGGAGGCCTACCGCGACATCCCGTGGGACGACCCCGACTTCCAGGTCGACAAGAACGACCCGCGGTGGATCCTGTCGCCCGCCACCGATCCCCTGGGGGCCAGCGACTGGTACAAGGCGCAGCCGCCGGAGATCCAGGCGCAGATCGGGCTGTGGCGGGTGGCGACCGCGATGAAGATCGGGCTGCAGTTCGAGAACCTGCTCAAGCGCGGCCTGCTCAACTACGCCTACCGGCTGCCCAACGGGCGTCCGGAGTTCCGGTACGTCTACCACGAGACGACCGAGGAATGTCACCACGGGATGATGTTCCAGGAGTTCGTCAACCGCACCAAGATGCCGATCAAGGGGATGCCCCGGTCGCTCAGCGCGGTCGCGCAGGTCGCCCCCTGGATCCCGCTGGTCAACACCGAGCTGTTCTTCGTGTTCGTGCTCGGCGGCGAGGACCCGATCGACTTCGTCCAGCGCAAGTCGCTCAAGGGCGGGCACATCAAGCACCCGCTCGAAGAGACGATCATGAAGATCCACATCGCCGAGGAGGCCCGGCACATCTCCTTCGCCCGGCACTACCTCAAGCACCGGGTGCCGAACATGAACCCGATCCGGCGGCGGATCCTCGGGCTCGTCACCCCGATCATCCTCGGCATCATGGCCCGGATCATGCTCTCGCCGCCCGGCCCGCTGGTGCGGCGGTTCAACATCCCCAAGGACGTCGTCCGCGAGGCCTACGACACCGAGGAGTCGCGCGCGCAGATCCGCGACTGCGTGGGCAAGATCCGCGACCTGATGGCCGAGCTCGACCTGATCACGCTCCCCAACCGTCAGCTCTGGAAGGCGTTCGGCATCTGGGACGCGCCCCGCAAGCCCGGCGCCAAGGCCGCGTGACGATGCTGACGCCCGCGGCGGGCCCCGGCGGCCCCTTCACGGTCGTGATCGTCGGCACCGGGTTCTCCGGGCTCGGGCTGGCGATCGCGCTGAAGAAGTCCGGCACGCACGACTTCGTCATCCTGGAGAAGGCCGACGAGGTCGGCGGCACCTGGCGCGAGAACACCTACCCGGGGTGCGCGTGCGACATCATGTCGCTGCTCTACTCCTACTCGTTCGCGCCCAAGCGCGACTGGTCGCGGATGTTCCCCCGGCAGTCGGAGATCCTCGACTACATCAAGGAGCTCGTCGAGGAGTACGACCTCGCCCAGCACATCCGCTTCGGCGCCGAGGTCACCGGCGCGGAGTACGAGGACGACTCCGGCACCTGGCGCGTCCTGGTCAACGGGGGCGAGGAGGTCGTCCGGGGCCGTGCCCTGGCCGCCGGGATGGGACCGCTCCACCAGCCGAGTGTGCCCGACCTGCCGGGCCTGGCGTCCTTCACCGGGCGCACCTTCCACTCGGCCGAGTGGGACCACGACTACGACCTTTCCGGCAAGCGCGTCGCGGTCATCGGGACGGGCGCCTCGGCGATCCAGTTCATCCCGCGGATCGCCGAGCGCACGTCCAAGCTCACGGTCTTCCAGCGGACGCCGCCGTGGATCCTGCCCAAGCCCGACCGCCGCATCACCAGGACCGAGCAGCGGCTGTTCCGCCGCGTGCCCGGCGTCCAGCGGGCCTACCGCGACGCGATCTACCTGATGCAGGAGAGCTTCGTCCTGGGGTTCAAGAACCCCCGG
Source organism: Spirillospora sp. CA-294931 (assembly GCF_050946795.1). GTDB lineage: Bacteria > Actinomycetota > Actinomycetes > Streptosporangiales > Streptosporangiaceae > Spirillospora. The sequence goes on along the minus strand of NZ_CP192006.1, from coordinate 2,719,386 downwards.
CTGCTCAAGATCGCCAGCGGGCTCGCCAAGGCGCAGCTCGCCCACCAGGTGCGCGACAAGGAGCTGCGCCGCAAGCTGACCCCCGACTACACGATGGGCTGCAAGCGGACGCTGGTCTCCAGCGACTACTATCCGGCGCTCACCCGTCCCAACGTGGAGCTGACCACCGAGGGCATCGCCGAGGTCCGCGAGCGTTCCATCGTCACCCGGGACGGCCGCGAGCACGAGGTCGACGCGATCATCTTCGGCACCGGCTTCCACGTGACCGACGCCTTCGCCGACGCCCACATCACCGGGCGCGGCGGGCTGCGAATCCAGGAGGCGTGGAAGGACGGCATCCAGGCCCACCTGGGCGTCACCGTCGCGGGCTTCCCCAACTTCTTCCTGCTCCTGGGGCCCAACTCCGGCCTCGGACACAACTCGATGATCTTCATCATCGAGGCGCAGGTCAGATATGTTCTCCAGTGCCTGAGAATGCTGGACGGCACCGGGCGCATCACCGTGCGCGACACCGTCCAGGACCGCTTCAACGCCTGGGTGCAGCGCAAATCCGAAGGCGCCGTCTGGGTGGCCGGAGGCTGCACTAGCTGGTACCTGGACGAGAACGGCGTCAACCGCGCCGCCTGGCCCGCCTCCACGGTCAACTACTGGCTGCGCACCCGCCGCCTCGACCCGGACGACTTCGAGATCGTCCACGGCTGAGCCTCGGAACACCGAGCCTCGGAACACCGAGGCTCGGAAACACCGGGCCTCGCAACACCGAGCGCCGGAACACGCACTCAAGTCGCTACCCACGGTCGCGCCGACCCCTTACACTGGCGCAATTCAACTGGCCATCCAATTAGCGGAGACGTCCATGAGCATCGCGATCGTGACCGGAGGCGCGTCGGGCATCGGCCGGGCGATCGCCACGTCCCTGGTGGCCCGAGGCGACACGGTCGTCGTCACCGACATCAACGCCGACGGCGCCGGGACCGTCGCCGACAAGCTCAACACCCTCGGCCGGGGCAAGGCCACCGCCGCCGCCCTCGACGTCACCGACGCCGACGCCGTGATCGCCCTCTACCAGGGCGTCAAGGCCGAGCACGGCCGTCTCGACCTGGTGTTCAACAACGCGGGCATCGCCATCGGCGGCCTGGCCGAGGAACTCACCCTCGACCACTGGAACCGCGCGATCGACATCAACCTCAAGGGCGTCGTCCACGGCGTCCACGCCGCCTATCCGATCATGCTCGACCAGGGATCGGGCCACATCGTCAACACCGCGTCCCTCGCGGGCCTGGTCCCGATGCCGGCCGGAATCCCCTACACCGCCACCAAGCACGCCGTCGTCGGCCTGTCTCTCGGCCTGCGCGCCGAGGCCGCCGGACGCGGTGTCAAGGTCAGCGTCGTCTGCCCGAGCTTCGTCGACACTCCGCTGCTCACCAACGTCAACCCGGACCTCCCCGCCACCGCGATGAGCGGCGACGCCAAGGAGGAGATCCAGAAGGCGTCCCCCCGCCTCTACACAGCCGAGAAGCTGGCCGTCGACATCCTGCGCGGCGTCCGCAGGAACAAGGCCCTCATCGTCGCCCCCGCCCACGGCCGCATCGCCTGGCGAGGCGTCCGCCTCAACCCCGCCCTGGCCGTCCGAGCCGCACAGTTCGCCGCCGACCGCCTCCGCGCCGACACCAAGTGATTCGTCACCCTGGATCTAACAAATAGCCCGGGGGAAGCTCGCCTTTCGGCTTCGCTTCCCCCGGGCTGGGTAACGCACTCGCACGCGGGGCTGAGGTTGCGGCGAGGCAGCGAACGGTCAGGCGACCGCGGCACCGAAGCGGACGGCGCCCGCCGGGACACCATCGCTTCCGGGAACGAACACCCCTCTGAGGAAGCCGTGCGCGGCACCCTGGCTGTGGGTCACGTCATCGGGGGCGCCGACCAGTTCGCTGCCTTCGGGACGGCTGCTCAAGGCGGCACCGAAGTGGTCACCGGCCTCGGGCTTGCCGGCGTAGTTCGACTGAGTGATCAGGGTGTTGTTGGTGGCCGGCGCGCCGGCCATCGGGTCGAACCTGTGCACCGCACCGGCGTCGGCCGCGGCACCGACGTCCTCGTTCGGCAGACCGACCAGGAGCGACCCGACGGTGTCGTGCCGCGCGCCCTCCAGCTCCAGCACCGAGCCGAACCGGTCTCCCGCCTCGGCCGTGTCCGCCACTCCGACGATGTCCTGGTCGACGCTCCACCGCTGTGACAGCGGCACCTCGTCCTTGTCCTCGGTGAAGAACAGATACGCCATTCCGGCGTCGGCGACCGAACCGATGTCCTCGGTGGGGACGCCGATCGCCAGCCGGAGGCTGGTCGGACCGTCGATCTCGTGGTACGCCGCGGCCGACAGGGCGGCGCCGAACTGGTCGCCGGTCTCCGGGGTGCCGGCCACGCCCGCGGTTTCCTGCGTCAACGGCGCGTCGCTGCTCAGACTCGTGGCCACGTGCACCATGCCCGCGTCCTTCGTGGTCTCCAGGTCCTCCCCCGGCACGCCCACGGCCAAGGTGTAGCCGCGGACCCCGTTCGTGGAACCGCCCGCGTACACGTCGACCGCGGTGCCGAACCGGTCGCCGGCCTCGGAGCCGCCGCTGATGCCGGGGCTGTTCTGCGTGATCATCGCGGCCTCGGCGACTCCCCCGGTCTCCCCGTCGAAGTGGACGACTCCCGCCGCTCCCGCGTCCGCGGCGCCGTCCACGTCCACACCCGGCGCGCCCACCGCGACGCCGGGGGACGGCATACCCTCGTCGCGGTCGGTCGTCCTGTTGACGCCCAGCGCCGCGCCGAAGCGGTCGCCCGCCTTGGGCGTGCCCGCGATGCCACCGGCACCCTGACGCAGCACCAGGGCGGCCTGGCCGCCGCCGAGCCCCGCGGCCGACCCATAGATCACGTGGACGGCGCCCGCGTCGTCGGCGGTTCCGACCGATTCCGAGGGCACGCCCACGACCAGGTCGGTGTACTTGTCGGCGTTGACCTTCAGCGTCCGGACGACGCTGCCGAAGCCGTCGTCGGCCTCCGGGGTGTCACCGACACCGGCCTGTCCCTGCGACAGCAGGGCGACCTTGTCGCCCTCACCGCCGTAGACCACATTGATCCGTCCCGCACGCGCCGTTCCGGACACCGCGGCGCCCGGGTCTCCGACCACGATGTCGGCACAGCCGTCCCCGTTGAAATCGACACTGTCTTCCTGGCACTCCGCCCGCGGCGCCGCTTGTGCCGTGCCCACACCAAACGTCATCGCGGCACTCGCCACCGCGAGCGCAACCACTGATCTGCTGAAACGCACTAAAGCCCCCATCCAGTGATCATCTTCGTTCACCAAAAAGACGCTCCACGGACAAAAGGGGTTTACCAAACGTTTGAAATACCTTGATCGCCCGGAACCAAAGGAAGGCCGCGGAAAGGGATCCGAATGCCGGGCACATGTCGCTGACCTGCACCGCGACTCGGACTCCGCGGCGCACGGCCGGAGGGAGGCCACCTCACAGCCACGGACGATGGAACGCCCGGCCTTGGGGGCCGGGCGTTCGGGTGCTCTCTACTGGGGCCAGGGGGCTCCGTTTCTCAGGGTGTCGTAGCCGATGAAGGTGAAGAGGCGGACGCCTGGTTCCAGAGGAATCGGGGCGCCGGTGTAGCGGTGCGCGCCCACGCCGTAGGCCCTCTCTTCGGGTGGGGAGAGCCAGCGCTTCTGGAAGCCGTGCTTCTCGAACCAGCGGCACAGGTCGGGGGTGAGGTCGGGGGGCTGGCGGTTGCGGGTCCAGATGACCTGGGCGTTCTCCGCGCAGAGTTGTGGCAGCAGGGAGATGGCGCGTTCCACGTCAGGGTCGGTGATGTTGCCGAAGACACCGCAGATCAGGACGAGATCGGCGGGGACCGCGCCGACATAGGCGTCGGTGCGGGACGCGTCGCCGACGACCACGTCCAGGCCGTCGAGACCCGCGCGCCGCGCGGCCCCGGACGCCGCCCGGACGTTGGCCTCGTCGAGCTCGACCAGACGGCCGACCAGGTCATGGCGGCGGGGGTGCCGCTTGACGGCACCGATCAGGTCGCGGCCCTGGCCGGCACAGGTGCTCACGACGCGGATCGGCCCGGGTGGGGCGGAGTCGAGCGCCTCGCGGACGCGTTGCTGAACGGATCTCAGGCGGCGGGAAAGCGCCGAACGGGGGTCGTCATAGGCTCCGTGCCATGCGGCCCAGTCGCGCTGGACCGGTCCTTCCTGTCGCTCCATGTGGTCAACTTATGGCCCTGTGTTATCGCGTGCGTCGAAAGTGATTCAATGACCACTCATGGTCAATGCACTACCCATTCGTCCCCTGTTTGTGCTCCAGAGTCGGATAGTGCAGGTCGAATGCCGGTCTTTCGGAACGGATCTTCGGGATGGACGTGAAGTTGTGCCGGGGTGGCGGACAGGACGTGGCCCACTCTAGGGAATGACCGAAACCCCAAGGGTCGTCGGTGGCCACGCGCGGGGCGTGGCGGGCCGTGCGGTAGACGTTGTAGAGGAAGAACAAGGTGGAGACGCCGAGAATGAACGCCCCGATGGTGGAAAGGCGATTCAGTCCGGCGAACTCCTCGGGATAGTCGGCGTAGCGGCGGGGCATTCCCTCGGCGCCCAGCCAGTGCTGAACGAGGAAGGTCGTGTGGAATCCGACGAACAGGAACCAGAAGTGGATCTTGCCGAGGGTCTCGTTCAGCATCTTCCCGGTCATCTTCGGCCACCAGAAATAGAAACCCGCGAACATCGCGAATACGACCGTCCCGAATACCACGTAATGGAAGTGGCCGACCACGAAGTAGGAGTCCTGGACGTGGAAGTCGAGCGGCGGTGACGCCAGGATGATGCCGGTCAGGCCGCCGAAGAGGAACGTCACCAGGAAGCCGATCGACCACAGCATGGGCGTCTCGAAGCTGAGCCGGCCGCGCCACATCGTCCCGACCCAGTTGAAGAACTTCACACCGGTCGGCACCGCGATCAGGAACGTCATGAACGAGAAGAACGGCAGCAGCACCTGCCCGGTGGTGAACATGTGGTGCGCCCAGACGGCCATGGACAGGCCCGCGATCGTGATCGTCGCGCCGACCATGCCGAAATAGCCGAACAGGGGCTTGCGGCTGAACACGGGAATGATCTCGGTGATGATGCCGAAGAACGGCAGCGCGATGATGTAGACCTCGGGATGGCCGAAGAACCAGAACAGGTGCTGCCACAGCAGCGCCCCGCCGGTCTCGGCGTCGAACACGTGCGAGCCGAGCCGGCGGTCGGACTCCAGCACCAGCAGCGCGGCGGCCAGGATCGGGAACGCCATCAGCACCAGCAGGCTGGTCAGCAGGATGTTCCAGGTGAAGATCGGCATCCGGAACATCGTCATGCCCGGGGCCCGCATCCCGATGATCGTGGTGATGAAGTTGACGCCGCCCAGGATCGTCCCGAAGCCGGACAGCGCCAGCCCCATGATCCACATATCGGCGCCGACGCCCGGAGATCTGATGTCGCTGGTCAGCGGGGCATAGGCCGTCCAGCCGAAGCTCGCGGCACCGCCCGGCGCGATGAAGGACGCGAAGACGATCAGCCCGCCGAACAGGAACAGCCAGTAGCTGAGCATGTTGAGGCGTGGGAACGCCACGTCCGGCGACCCGATCTGCAGCGGCATGATGACGTTCGCGAAGCCGACGAACAGCGGCGTCGCGAACAGCAGCAGCATCACCGTGCCGTGCACGGTGAACATCTGGTTGAACTGCTCGTTGCTCACGAGCTGGCGCCCCGGCTCGGCCAGCTCGGCCCTGAGGACCATGGCCATCAGCCCGGCCAGCAGGAAGAAGGTGAACGAGGTGATCAGGTACAGGTACCCGATCACCTTGTGGTCGGTGGTCGTGATCCACGTAACGAGTACCGAGCCCCGGGGACGCCGCTCGCGTGCCGGCGCCTCCGGGAGCGGACGTCCGAGCAGGACCATGCCGGGCTCCCCTTGGGACGGGTTCCCTCAACTATTCGTCAGGGTCTGGGCCCGCGCAAGGGCCCCTACTCTGGAGGCATGGAGCGAATCCTGGTGAGCGCCTGCCTGCTGGGGAGCCCCGTCCGCTATGACGGTGGCGCCAAACCCGTGGCAGACGCGATCTGGACCCGGTGGCGCGCGGAGGGCCGCCTCGTATCGGTCTGTCCGGAGATCTCGGGCGGGCTGCCCGTTCCACGCCCTCCCGCGGAGATCGTCGGCACCCGCATCCTGACCGACGCGGGCGACGACGTCACCGAACCGTTCCACCGCGGTGCCCGCCAGGCCCTCGACACCGCACGGCGATGGGACGTCCGGCTCGCCGTCCTCAAGGAGGGCAGCCCCTCCTGCGGCAGCGGACGAGTGTACGACGGCACCTTCTCCGGCTCCACCGTCCCCGGCCGGGGCGTCACCACCGAACTGCTGGAGGACGCCGGTATCCGCGTCTTCAGCGAGGACGAGCTCGTCGCGGCCGCCGACTATCTAGAGATCCTCGAAAGGGGTTAGCCCCACCATGGCCTGGATCTCCACCCGGATGCGCCGACGCGTCGAAACTGATTTCCCCGCCCACACCGACCTGGTCTGCGCCGCACTGGCCGGGCTGACCGCCGACGTCTTCCCGGACGAACCTCGCGACTCCCCACCGGTCGAGCGCATCCAGCTGGCCGCCCTCCGCGCCGCCTCGGCCGACCTCACCCGCCTGAACTCCGCCATCACCCTCGGCCGAACCGACTGGCGTGATCTCCTGGTGGGCGCCGAACTGGCCGACGGCGACTGGCGAGAACGCGTCGACGCCGAACTCTCCGGCTGAGCGGCGGCATTTCGAGGCCGTCCACCGGTCCAAGACACCTGCCGACCGCGCGCTGGGTGCCTCAGGGCACGTTCAGATAAGCGAAGACGGCCAAGACGCGACGGGTGCCGTCGTCGTCATCGCTGATGCCGAGCATGCACGTCGTGTACTTGCTGATGGCGCTGTCGCTGAGGAACAGCCGTCGGCCGATGGCCTGGTTGGACAGCCCCTCGGCCATGCGCCCGAGCACGGAATGGATGATCCACTCGACAGAAGCTTGGCGATGACAGCCGGGGCCATGGCCGTGCCGCCGCCGGCGACGCGTTCCAAGGCGTCGATGAACTGATCGGCGTCGAACACGTTCTCCTTGAGGAAGTAGCCGATGCCACCGGCACCATCGGCCAGGAGTTCACGGGCATACAGCTCCACGACGTGCTGCAACAGGATCAGAATCGGCAACCCGGGCAGCTGCGCGCGGGCATCAAGGGCCGCGCGCAGGCCCCCGTCCGACTGGGTCGGCGGCATCCGGACATCGACGATGGCGACGTCCGACCGCCAGGAGAGCAGGGCTTCGAGCGTCTCGGGCCCGGTCGCCGCCGTCGCCACCACCTGCTGCCCGTACGCCTCGACGAGGCGGACCATCCTTCGCGCAGCAGGTAGAGATCCTCGGCTACAACGATTCGCACGGAACCATCATCCTCACGCAGGTCGGCCCACCGGCCGGGCTGGTGATCTCCAGGCCGCCACCAAAGACCGCGAGATGCCGCCGCAGCCCCGCGAGCCCTCCACCGCCCCGCTCACCGGCTCCACCCCGGCCGCCCCCGGGACGCATGGGTGTGCTTGATCGCGTTGGTCACCAGCTCGGCGATTCCGAAATAGAGGGCGGACCCGATCGGCGGGTCCACCGTCCGGAACCCATATCTGCCCTGGTCAGCATAGGAATAGGTCTAACCCCACCCATCCGTGGGACCAGGCGGATACCGCGTCCGTCCAGCGCTTCGTAGCGTCGTGAGCGTGGAAACCGACACGCAGACCGCGGCCCAGAGCATCAACCAGCGACTCGCTGGTCAGGCCCTCGGCACGGCGAAGAAGTTCGTCGTAGTCTTCGGCACGCTCGCCGCCACCGTCCTCGCCGCGGACGTCGCTCTCTCCCTCATCGGGGAGGAGCCGACGTCGTTCATGTGTGGCAGGACGGGCGGAGTGCTCGCCAGCGCCGTCGTGCTCTACTGGCTCTGGAAATGAGAAAGGCCCCGCCGTGACGGCGGGGCCTTCCTGCAATATGAGTCCGGCGGTGTCCTACTCTCCCACACAGTCTCCCGTGCAGTACCATCGGCGCTGAAGGGCTTAACTTCCGGGTTCGGGATGGGACCGGGTGTTTCCCCCTCGCCAAAACCACCGAACGACCAACCCAACACCCACCACAAATAGTGGCGTGTTGGAAGCTTGTCGTCCAAGCAACTCGGGCTCAGACATTCAATTATCGGGTTCCCGTTTGTTTTCTGGGAACCACACAGGGACGCGAACACTCAGCAGAACTGCGATTGGTTTGAACGTTCAGTGTGTTCAAGCCACTCGGCCTATTAGTACCAGTCAACTCCACACCTCACGGCGCTTCCATTTCTGGCCTATCAACCCAATCGTCTCTTGGGGGCCTTACACCCACAAAGGGGTGGGAGAACTCATCTTGAGGAAGGCTTCCCGCTTAGATGCTTTCAGCGGTTATCCCGACCGAACGTAGCCAACCAGCCGTGCCCCTGGCGGGACAACTGGCACACCAGAGGTTCGTCCGTCCCGGTCCTCTCGTACTAGGGACAGACCCTCTCAATTCTCCTACGCGCGCAGCGGATAGGGACCGAACTGTCTCGCGACGTTCTAAACCCAGCTCGCGTGCCGCTTTAATGGGCGAACAGCCCAACCCTTGGGACCTACTCCAGCCCCAGGATGCGACGAGCCGACATCGAGGTGCCAAACCATCCCGTCGATATGGACTCTTGGGGAAGATCAGCCTGTTATCCCCGGGGTACCTTTTAGCCGTTGAGCGACACCGCTTCCACACGCCGGTGCCGGATCACTAGGCCCTGCTTTCGCACCTGCTCGACCTGTCGGTCTCACAGTCAAGCTCCCTTGTGCCCTTGCACTCGCCACCTGATTGCCAACCAGGCTGAGGGAACCTTTGGGCGCCTCCGTTACTCTTTGGGAGGCAACCGCCCCAGTTAAACTACCCACCAGGCACTGTCCCCCACCCGGATCCACGGGTGCGGGTTAGACGCTCAAAACGACCAGAGTGGTATTTCACCAACGACTCCACCCAAACTGGCGTCTGAGTTTCACAGTCTCCCACCTATCCTACACAAGACGCTCCAAACGCCAATGCCAAGCTATAGTGAAGGTCCCGGGGTCTTTCCGTCCTGCTGCGCGAAACGAGCATCTTTACTCGTACTGCAATTTCGCCGGGCCTGTGGTTGAGACAGCGGGGAAGTCGTTACGCCATTCGTGCAGGTCGGAACTTACCCGACAAGGAATTTCGCTACCTTAGGATGGTTATAGTTACCACCGCCGTTTACCGGCGCTTAGATTCTCAGCCTCGACCCTTACAGGTCTAACCGGTCCTCTTAACGTTCCGGCACCGGGCAGGCGTCAGTCCGTATACCGCGTCTTACGACTTCGCACGGACCTGTGTTTTTAGTAAACAGTCGCTTCCCCCTGGCCTCTGCGACCCCACCCAGCTCCCACCGCAAGGGTGCTCACCGGGCGTGGTCCCCCTTCTCCCAAAGTTACGGGGGCAATTTGCCGAGTTCCTTAACCACAGTTCACCCGATCGCCTTGGTATTCTCTACCTGACCACCTGAGTCGGTTTGGGGTACGGGCCGCCGGTACACTCACTAGAGGCTTTTCTCGGCAGCATGGGATCACTCACTTCACCTAAAACGGCTCGGCATCACCTCTCACCCTTAACAGTGTGCGGATTTACCTACACACCGGGCTACAGGCTTACCCCAGGACAACCATCGCCTGGGCTGAGCTACCCTCCTGCGTCACCCCATCGCTCACCTACTACCCCCTCGGGCCCCACGCTCCCCCCACCACAGGTCCGAAGACCCACAGCAGAGTTCGGGTGGTTAGCATCAGAGGGTTCAGCGTTGGCGCATACCAGCGGGTACGGGAATATCAACCCGTTGTCCATCGACTACGCCTGTCGGCCTCGCCTTAGGTCCCGACTTACCCTGGGCGGATTAGCCTGCCCCAGGAACCCTTGGTCATCCGGCGCACACGTTTCTCACGTGTGATTCGCTACTCATGCCTGCATTCTCACTCCCACAGCCTCCACCACTCGATCACTCGGCGGCTTCACCGGCTGCAGGACGCTCCCCTACCCACCCCAACAAGTTGGAGTGCCACGGCTTCGGCGGTGTGCTTGAGCCCCGCTACATTGTCGGCGCGGAATCACTTGACCAGTGAGCTATTACGCACTCTTTCAAGGATGGCTGCTTCTAAGCCAACCTCCTGGTTGTCACGGCAACTCCACATCCTTTACCACTTAGCACACGCTTAGGGGCCTTAGCCGATGATCTGGGCTGTTTCCCTCTCGACTACGAAGCTTATCCCCCGCAGTCTCACTGCCACGCTCTCACTTACCGGCATTCGGAGTTTGGCTGACGTCAGTAACCTTGTAGGGCCCATTAGCCATCCAGTAGCTCTACCTCCGGCAAGAAACACGCAACGCTGCACCTAAATGCATTTCGGGGAGAACCAGCTATCACGGAGTTTGATTGGCCTTTCACCCCTAACCACAGGTCATCCCCCAGGTTTTCAACCCTGGTGGGTTCGGGCCTCCACACCGTCTTACCGGCGCTTCACCCTGCCCATGGCTAGATCACCCCGCTTCGGGTCTACAGCATGCGACTAAAACGCCCTATTCAGACTCGCTTTCGCTACGGCTACCCGACACCGGTTAACCTCGCCACACACCATAACTCGCAGGCTCATTCTTCAAAAGGCACGCCATCACCAAACAAAAACACAAGTGTCCTTGTAGGAGGCTCTGACGGCTTGTAGGCACACGGTTTCAGGTACTATTTCACGACCCCTCACCGGGGCACTTTTCACCTTTCCCTCACGGTACTGGTCCGCTATCGGTCATCAGGAAGTATTCAGCCTTACCACGTGGTCGTGGCAGATTCACACGGGATTTCACGGGCCCCGTGCTACTCGGGAACACACCAGAAAGGCAACGCAATTTCGTCTACCGGACTCTCACCGTCTACGGTCGGCCATCCCAAGCCGTTCAACTATCACGTCACTTTATAACTTCCTGCCAGACTGGTAGATCTAGCCAGGTGGTCCCACAACCCCGCACACGCAACCCCTACCAGGTATCACACGCGCACGGTTTAGGCTCCTCCGCTTTCGCTCACCACTACTCACGGAATCACAATTGTTTTCTCTTCCTGCGGGTACTGAGATGTTTCACTTCCCCGCGTTCCCACCAACCGCCCTATACATTCAGACGGCGGCGACACCCCATGACGAGTGCCAGGTTTCCCCATTCGGAAATCCCCGGATCAAAGTCTGGTTGCCGACTCCCCGAGGCATATCGCAGGCTCCCACGTCCTTCATCGGCTCCTGATGCCAAGGCATCCACCGTATGCCCTTAAAAACTTGAACACACAAAACGATCAAACAAATCGCAGAGAGACCACCACTCAAAAGAGCAGTGATCTATCAGAGATGCTCGCGTCCACTGTGTAGTTCTCAAAAAACAAGCAGGCCCACCAAACCTCACCCCAACCAAGAAGCAAGAATCTGGTCCCGCAATCCAGAAGAAACAACCCAGCCCCAACCCACCACCCAAAGGTGATGATCTGGGGCTGAAGGGTCCGTTTCCTCAGGACCCAACAGCGTGTCCAACCAGTCTCCCGCCCAAGCTTGCCGTTCCCCACCCCCGCAAGGGGGCGGTACTAGCCAAGTCACACAGGAAGACTTGCTGAGTAGCCAGTGCTCCACATCTATGAGCAGCTGCCCGGCAGACATTCGCTACCGAAGACAGCCACCGACCCTCACAACCCCTCGCGGGGTTCGTGATGGCCAGTTGGTGCTCCTTAGAAAGGAGGTGATCCAGCCGCACCTTCCGGTACGGCTACCTTGTTACGACTTCGTCCCAATCGCCGGCCCCACCTTCGACCGCTCCCCCCACAAGTGGTTGGGCCACGGGCTTCGGGTGTTGCCGACTTTCGTGACGTGACGGGCGGTGTGTACAAGGCCCGGGAACGTATTCACCGCAGCGTTGCTGATCTGCGATTACTAGCGACTCCGACTTCATGGGGTCGAGTTGCAGACCCCAATCCGAACTGAGACCGGCTTTAAGGGATTCGCTCCACCTTACGGTATCGCAGCCCTCTGTACCGGCCATTGTAGCATGTTTGCAGCCCAAGACATAAGGGGCATGATGACTTGACGTCATCCCCACCTTCCTCCGAGTTGACCCCGGCGGTCTCCCATGAGTCCCCACCATAACGTGCTGGCAACATGGAACGAGGGTTGCGCTCGTTGCGGGACTTAACCCAACATCTCACGACACGAGCTGACGACAGCCATGCACCACCTGTCACCGGCCCAAAAAGGACCCACCATCTCTGATGGTTTTCCGGCGATGTCAAGCCTTGGTAAGGTTCTTCGCGTTGCGTCGAATTAAGCAACATGCTCCGCCGCTTGTGCGGGCCCCCGTCAATTCCTTTGAGTTTTAGCCTTGCGGCCGTACTCCCCAGGCGGGGCGCTTAATGCGTTAGCTACGGCGCGGAATCCGTGGAAGGACCCCACACCTAGCGCCCAACGTTTACGGCGTGGACTACCAGGGTATCTAATCCTGTTCGCTCCCCACGCTTTCGCTCCTCAGCGTCAGTACAGGCCCAGAGCACCGCCTTCGCCACCGGTGTTCCTCCCGATATCTGCGCATTTCACCGCTACACCGGGAATTCCATGCTCCCCTACCTGCCTCTAGTCTGCCCGTATCCACCGCAGACCCACAGTTAAGCCGTGGGCTTTCACGACGGACGCAACAAACCGCCTACGAGCTCTTTACGCCCAATAATTCCGGACAACGCTTGCGCCCTACGTATTACCGCGGCTGCTGGCACGTAGTTAGCCGGCGCTTCTTCTGCAGGTACCGTCACGTTAGCTTCGTCCCTGCTGAAAGAGGTTTACAACCCGAAGGCCGTCATCCCCCACGCGGCGTCGCTGCGTCAGGCTTCCGCCCATTGCGCAATATTCCCCACTGCTGCCTCCCGTAGGAGTCTGGGCCGTGTCTCAGTCCCAGTGTGACCGGTCGCCCTCTCAGGCCGGTTACCCGTCGTCGCCTTGGTAGGCCATCACCCCACCAACAAGCTGATAGGCCGCGAGCCCATCCCCAACCGAAAAACTTTCCACCACCAAACCATGCGATCAGTGGTTATATCCGGTATTAGACCCAGTTTCCCAGGCTTATCCCAGAGTCAGGGGCAGGTTGCTCACGTGTTACTCACCCGTTCGCCGCTCGAGTACCCCCGAAGGGGCCTTTCCGCTCGACTTGCATGTGTTAAGCACGCCGCCAGCGTTCGTCCTGAGCCAGGATCAAACTCTCCATTAAGGTCCAAACGACAAGCTCCGGGGGCGAACCCGGAACCCGCCAAACCCTATGAGTGAAACATCCTGACAATACAAACCCCTCCAACAGAGGGGCTGCTTGCCTCAAAGAAATCCCCACCACCATCCAAACGGACAGTGGCCACGGGGCGACCAAGACCCTCACAAAGAAGGCCCTGGCCTATAAAGGCACTGGCTTTTAACACGCTGTTGAGTTCTCAAGAAACGGACACCCACCGCGCCCACACTCACTTGCGTGAGGCTGGCTCCGGGGCAACCCTTCTACCTTACCAGGATCTTCGCTCCTGTCAACCGGTCTAGCTTGATCGATGGACCTGAACCTTGCCCAGCCCACCATGCGTCATCGCGGGCAACCAGAGTCGCCCGTGTTTGATCTTTCGGTGGTGTCCCTCGAGCCGGCCACCTTGCGGCGTCCTGCATCCCGTCTGGGCTAGCCACTCCAGAGTACATCGGGTCGGAGCAAGCTTCGAACCGTTTTCTTCAGAGTGGCCGTCCCCTGGGGCGTCCGCCTCGCGGCGTCCGCATCCCCTTGGGGCATGGAGAACATTAGGCAGCTCCCGATGCCTCGTCAAATCAGGCGCGTCGCCCGCGCGTCAGGTCTTGTGAACCCGCAGGTCACACCAGAGACACCCGCAGAACGCCTGATTCTCCGCGTATCTGGCCACGAACTCGAAGCACAGCCAACCACGCGCGGGAACGTGTGCCGGGTCACCAAAGAATTCCATTCAAAGTCGGCTCCGCGAGCCTGGCAGGGCCTTGCAAATCCGCCCCAGGCGCCACAACACACACCCGAACGGGGTCACGCTCCATCGATAGACCGGCTCCGACTGCGCGCCGCTTGTGAGGCTCTCCCGGCTCGGCCGAGAACCGTGCTCGCGGCGGCAGCGGGAAGCGCAACCAGGCGCTGCCGTCCTGGGCGTGGTCGAGGTGGTGGGCTGCGGCTGGAACTGACGCGACGTACCTCCCCCGCAGGGGGATCAGAGGGGCGCAGCCAAGCCCCCGGGGACGGTCTGCAAGACCGTGGCGCGCGTGGCCCATTTGCGAAGCAAAGCGGGGAGTGAGGGAGAACAAGAGCGTCGAGACGATGGGCTGGGCCTGGGCTCACGCGACGCTCCCACCCCGGACGGCAGCGGAGAGCGGTCCAGCCCTCGGGGGACCGTCCCGGAACTGGCCCGGCTTGTGGGCGAGGGGGTGGTTCTTCCAGGCGGGGGCTTTGGGTTGGGGCGGGCGTGTCAGGCGGGGGTTGGGCTGGTCAAGGGGCGCCTTTCGGGGGTGGGCGTGGGCAGAGCGGGGTTGTCCCGGGGGCGTGTCAGTGGGGTGTCAGGGGGTGGAGGCCGGGTGTGGGTGGGGTGTCAGGCGAGGGGGCGAAGGTGGGGGCGATCTCGACGAACGACGGAAGGGTTGATGTGGACGAGGTGATTCTGGCGGAGGGGCTTCTGAAGAGGTTCGGGGAGACCCGGGCTCTGGACGGGGTCGACATCTCCGCGCGGCGGGGCACTGTTCTGGGGGTGCTCGGGCCTAACGGGGCGGGGAAGACGACGGCGGTTCGGGTACTGGCGACGTTGCTGCGTCCGGACGCCGGACGGGCGGCGGTGTGCGGGTACGACGTCGTGCGCGATGCCGTCCGGGCGCGGGCGATGATCGGGTTGACCGGGCAGTACGCATCCGTGGACGAGGAGCTGACCGGGACCGAGAACCTGATGATGATCGCCCGGCTGCTCGACTTCAGGAGGGGCGAGGCCAAGGCTCGTACCCGGGAGCTGTTGGAGCGGTTCCGGTTGACCGAGGCGGCGGGGCGTGCGGCCAAGACGTATTCCGGTGGGATGCGGCGGCGGCTCGATCTGGCGGCGAGCCTGGTGAACCGGCCCGAGGTGATCTTTCTGGACGAGCCGACCACGGGTCTGGACCCGAGGGCGCGCAACGAGGTCTGGGACACGGTGCGCGGTGTGGTGGCCGAGGGTGCGACGGTGCTGCTGACCACGCAGTATCTGGAGGAGGCCGACGCGCTGGCCGACCGGATCGCGGTGTTCGACCACGGTCGGGTCGTGGCCGAGGGCACGGCGTCGGAGCTGAAGGCCAGGACCGGACGGCAGACGCTGGTGGTCAGGGCCGAGGAGCCGTACCGGGCCGAGCAGCTCGCGGCGATCGTGGCCCGGCTGACCGGTGAGCGGCCGGAGGTGGACATCGCGGCGGGGCTGGTGACGGCGCCCGCGTCCGGGGCGGGCGTGCTGCCGGCACTGGTCCGCGAGCTGGAGGAGGTCGGGATCGCCGCGTCCGAGCTGGCGTTGCGGATGCCGAGTCTCGACGAGGTCTTCCTGGCTCTGACCGAGTTCTCCGTTCCCGAAAGGAGCATGGCATGACGGCGATCGCGGTGAAGGCACCGCCCGGACGGATCAGTCCCCAGCGGACGGCGCGGCACGCGCTGACGCTGGCGTGGCGCAACGTCGTCCAGCTCAGGCATTCGCCGGAGAAGCTGCTGGACGTGACATTGATGCCGGTGGTGTTCCTGCTGCTGTTCCTGTACGTGTTCGGCGGTGCCATCTCGGGGAGCACGCACGCCTATCTCCAGCAGCTGCTTCCCGGGCTGGTGGCGCAGATGGCGATGTTCGGGACGATGGGTCTCGGCGTGGCGCTCAACGAGGACATCCACAAGGGGGTGTTCGACCGGTTCCGGAGCCTGCCGATCGCGCGGTCCGCGCCGCTGATCGGGTCGGTGCTGGGCGACACGGTGCGGTTCTGCATGATGATGGTGATGCTGGTCGCGTTCGGGTCGCTGCTGGGGTTCCGGTTCCACACCGATCCCCTGTCGGTGATGGCGGCGTTCGCGCTGGCCTATGTGTTCTACCTGGCGGTGTCGTGGATCTCGGTGCTCGTGGGGTTGTTCGCGCCCTCGCCTGACACGGTGCAGGGGCTGGCGATGCTGTGGGTGATGCCGCTGACGTTCGGGAGCAGCGTGCTGATGCCGAACACCTCGACGATGCCGGGGTGGCTGGAGGCGTGGGCCAAGGTCAATCCGGTGTCGCATCTGGCCGAGTCGGTCCGGGCCCTGATGGTGGGCGGGCCGGTCGGGAACCATGTCTGGTACACGCTGGCGTGGGCGGCGGCGATCGTGGCGGTGACGTTCCCGATCGCTATGCGGTTGTATGCCCGGCGGGTGTGAGTTTCACGGCGACGGCCTCGTCGCGGCTGGTCTTGCGGCCGCGTTCGTAGGCCTCCGCGAAGCCGTCGGGGCCCAGGGCGGCCTCGGCGGCGGACGTGGCGCGCTGGACGTCGTAGCTGAGGGCGTCCCGGTAGCCGTGCAGGGTGTGGGCGGTGCCGAGCAGTTCGGCGGCGCGGACGTGGTCGCCGACGGCGGCGTGGTAGGCGGCGATGCCTTCGAGTAGGAGGGCCACGAGGGGATTGCGCAGGAAGATGTCGTCGGACGTCTCGCGCAGCGCGCGTGTGTGCCAGCTTTCGGCCGCGGCGAGGTCGCCCGCCTGCTCGCTGAGGGAGCCCAGGCGGCTGAACGTCATGGCGGTGGTCGAGACCATGTCGGGCCGGGTCTTGCGGGTCTGGACGAGGTCGAGGGCGCGTTCGAGCGAGGGGCGGGCGGCGGCCAGGTCGCCCTCGCGGCGCGCCAGCTCGGCCAGCCACAGCAGTCCGGTGGCGGCGTCGGGGAACTCGCCGATGCGCTCGGCGTCGGCGATGCCGCGGTGGAGCTCGCTTCGGGCGCGTTCGACGTCGCCGTCCTCGGCGTAGGCGCGGGCCAGCAGGACGCGGACGGCCGCCCCCTGTTCGGGGCTGACGCCGCCGGTGGCGTAGCCGAGCGCCTCCTCGCCGAAGCGGACGCACAGGGCCGTCTCACCGCGTGCCAGGGCGAGCTCCATCAGGCCGCCGAGCGCGACCATCATTCCCCAGCGGTCGCCGATCGTCCGGAGGCCTTCGTAGGCGGCGCGCAGATGGTCGTGGCCGGTGTCGATCTCGCCGGCGTTGAGCGCGATGTGGCCGAGGATCACCCGGGCGACAGCCCCGACCCAGGGGTCGGGATGGTCGATGACGCGTCGCAGTCCCTCGCTGGCGCCGTCCGAGTCTCCCCGGAGGAGCAGGGCGGCCGGGCGGACGAGCACGAGACCCGGGTGGCGGGGTTCCTCGGGGACGAAGGCCAGCCCGCGGTCCAGTGCCGCGTTCATGCTCTTGGGCGTGGACCCTTCGGGGGAGCCCATCTCCTCCACCAGCGTGGCGAACAAGCGGCAGATGGCGTCGGCCTCTTCCAGGCCCGCGGGCGGGTCGTCGGTGATCTCGCGCAGCGCCTTGGCCCAGGCGCCCGCCTCCACCTCCAGGTCGCGCATGAGCCAGAACCAGGCCAGGGCGGCGAAGAGGCGCAGGCCGGAAGCCAGGTCGCGGGTGTCGACGACGTGACGGAAGGCGGCGGCGATGTTGTCGCGCTCGGCGTTGAGGCGTTCGGCCCAGACGATCTGGTCGCGGGCGCGCAGCTCGGGTTCGGCGCGCTCGGCCAGGTCGAGCAGGAACGCGACGTGGGCCGAGCGGACCGTGCCGGTCTCGCCGGCCTCGTCAAGCCGCTCGGCGGCGTAGACGCGGACGGTCTCCAGCAGCCGGTACCGGACGTCGTTCTCGCCGTCGGCCATGACCAGCGACTTCTCCACCAGGGACGCGATCACGTCGATGACGTCGTCGGCGTGTGAGGGCCCCGGGGGCAGGCCGCAGATGGCGGCGGCCGCGGCCGGGGTGGCGCCGCCGGCGAAGACCGACAGGCGCCGCAGGACGGTGCGCTCGCCGTCGTCAAGGAGGTCCCAGCTCCAGTCGACGACGGCGCGGAGCGTGCGGTGGCGCGGCAGGGCGGTGCGGCTTCCGGCGGCCAGCAGCCGGAAGCGGTCGCCGAGGCGCCCGGCGACCTGGGCCGGGGTGAGGGAGCGCAGTCGGGCGGCGGCGAGCTCGATGGCCAGGGGGATGCCGTCGAGCGCGCGGCAGATCTCGACCACGTGCGCGGCGGTGGTCGCGTCCACCGCGAAGCCGGGCCGGACGGCCGAGCCCCGGTCGGCGAACAGCCGCACCGAGTCGTAGCGCAGCGCCACCTCGGCGGGGGCGTCCTCCGGGGGCAGCGGCAGGGAAGGGACGGGGCACAGCGACTCGCCGGTGATGCCGAGGGGCTCGCGGCTGGTGGCCAGGATCCGCACCCCGGGTGCCTCGGCCAGGACGCGGTCGACCAGCCGGGCGACGGCGTCGATGAGGTGCTCGCAGTTGTCCAGGACGAGGATCATCCGCTTCCCGGCCAGGACGTCGATGAGCCGGTCGAGCGGACGGGCCACGACCCGGGTGTCGCCGACGCGGACCGGTTCGGGCATGTCGAGGCCGGAGAGGACCGCCTGCGGGACGTCGACGGCGTCGCTTACGGGGGCCAGCGGGACGAACCACACGCCGTCGGGGTGGTCGTCGACCAGCCGCGCGGTCAGCTCGGACGACAGGCGGGTCTTGCCCGCGCCGCCGGGGCCGACCAGCGTGACCAGCCGCGCCTCCCGCAGCAGGACGCCGATCCGTTCCGACTCCTCCTCGCGTCCCACGAAGCTGGTGAGCTGGGCGCTGAGGTTGGTGCGCCGGGGCGCGCGGACCGGCGCGGGGGCGTCCTGCCGAAGGATCGACAGGTGGGCGGCGGCGAGCTCGGGCGAGGGGTCGACGCCCAGCTCGGCGGCGAGGGCCTGCCGCGTCTCTTCGTAGACGCGCAGCGCGTCGGCCTGCCGTCCGGAGGCGTACAGGGCCCGCATGTACTGGGCGCGCAGCCGCTCGCGCAACGGGTGGGCGGCCGCGAGCGCCTCCAGCTCGGGCAGGAGCGGGGCGAGGTCGGCGCGGGCGTCCAGGACGGCCTCGGTGCGGTCTTCGATCGCGGTGAGCCGCAGTTCCTCCAGTCGGGGCGCGGCGTATTCGGGGGGTGCGCCACGCCACAGGGCCAGGGCCTCCCGAAAGGCGGCGGCCCGGCGCGCGGGGTCGGTCTCGTTTCGCGCGGCCAGCACGCGGCGCTCGAACGCGACGGCGTCGATCTCGTCCGGGGGGATCGCGAGACGGTAGCCGCCGGGGCCGTGCTCGACCAGATCGCGCCCGGCGGCGGCGCGCAGCCGCGAGACCAGGGCCTGCAGGGCGTTCTCGCCGGGCGGGTCGCCGTCCCAGAGGTCGTCGAGCAGGCGTCCGACCGGGACGGGCCGGCCCGCGTCGAGCGCCAGCCTGACCAGGAGCGCGCGCAGCCGCGAGCCGCTCACCGCCACCGGGCGGCCCGCCCCGTCCCGGACCTCCAGAGGCCCAAGAATGCCGATGCGCACGCGTTCCCCCTCTGCCGACCCGCCCATTGTCCCCGACCTCGGGACTGAGATCGTTGCCGGCATGAATCTGGAACCACGGTATGTCGCCGGCATCGAGGTGATCCCGCTCCTGGACGCGGTCGGCCCCATGGGCGGGAGCCTGCGGCGTCCGCCTCCCGAGCTGTTCCCGGGCGCCCCGGACGACCTGTGGGAACGGGTACGCGAGCGGGAGCCCCGGGTGTTCGGGCCTGAGGGCGAATGGGTCCTGCACTTCTACTGCTACCTGCTGCGCGTGCCGGGCGGGCCGACGGTCCTGGTGGACGCGGGTCTCGGGCCCGCCGACTCCCCCGCCGCGTCATGGGCGCCGGTGCCCGGCGCGGTCGCCGAGGCGCTCGACCGGGCGGGCACGTCCCCCGGCGAGATCGACGTGCTCGTCCTGACGCACCTGCACAGCGACCACTCCGCCGGGGCCGTGGCGGACGGCAGGCCGCTGTTCGGGAACGCGCGCCATCTCGTCCAGCGGCGGGAGCTGGACGCGGCCGACCCCGTCATCGCCGAGCGGGTGCTCGCGCCGCTGCGCGAGGCGGAGCTCCTGGACGCCGTCGAGGACGAGTCGCGCCTGGCCCCCGGCCTGCTGCTGACGCCCACGCCGGGCCACACTCCCGGCCACCAGTCGCTGATCGTCGGCGACGACGACCTGGTGGTCACCGGGGATCTGCTGCACCACCCCGTCCAGCTGGCCGACCCGTCGGTGACCTACCTCTACGACGACGACACCGCGGCGGCCTCGGCCGTCCGGGCCGAGCTCCTGGCCCGGGTCCGCGCGCGCGGCGGGGCGATCGCCACGCCGCACCTGCCCGATCCGTTCATCGATGTGTAGCTCGCGTAACACGGGTAAGCCAAGTCCACAAGGAGGGATACGGACATGCCCAGAGCGCAGATCAAGGACGAGAAGACCTACCAGGAGCTCCGCAAGAAGGGCGAGAGCAAGGAGAAGTCGGCGCGCATCGCCAACGCCTCCGCCAGCCAGGGCAAGAAGCAGGTCGGGCGTAAGGGCGGCAAGGGCGGCTCGTACGACGACTGGTCGAAGCAGGACCTGGTCAAGCGCGCGCGGGAGATCGGTATCTCCGGCCGCTCGACCATGACGAAACCCCAACTGATCAAGGCGCTGCGGAACCACTGAGACGTTTGAGCCGGCCGAAACGGGTAGGGCGGGCCTATGGATCTGTCTTTCCTCAAACCGCTCTATTCCCGGCCGGGCCCCTACGCCAGTGTCTACGCGGACCTGACCCGCACCACCGAGGACGCGCCCAAGGCGGCGGAGCTGCGCTGGAGAGCGCTGCGCGCGGACCTGGAAGCCCAGCGGGCGCCTCGCGAAACCCTCAAGGCCATCGACGAGGCCATCGGCCATGAGCTGGAGCTCCGCCGCTCGGAGGGGCTGATCCTCTTCGCCGCGGGCGGGGAGGTCGTCCATACCGAGCGCCTGCCCGAAGCGCCCGCCGCGTCGCTCGCGCGCGTGTCGCCGCTCCCCCACGTCCTGCCGTATCTGGCCGAACGGGGCGAGCGGTACCCGCACGTGGTCGCGGTGGTCGACCGGCAGGGCGGCGAGATCGACTCCGTCGACGCCGAGGGGCGGCGCCGCCATGTCGACGTCCAGGGGGACGAGGGGCCGGTCCGCAAGACCAAGAGCGCCGGCGACGCCGAGTCGTCGCACCTCCAGCGCCTGGCCGAGAACGGGCTGCGCGCCAACGCCAAGAAGGTCGGCCGCGAGATCGACCGGACCGCCCGCCGCTGCCATGCCGAGGCGGTCCTCATCGCGGGCGACCCGCGCGCCAGGACCGCCGTCCTGGACGAGATCTCCGAGGGCGTCCGCGAGCACACCGTCGAGTCGGGCCGGGGCGCCGAGCTGTCCTCGGAGCTGTCGCGCGTGCTGAGCCTGAAGAAGGCCGAGCGTGTCATGGCGGTCGCCGAGCGCTTCGACCGCGAGCTGGCCAACGGCGAGCGCGCCGTCGCGGGCCTGCCCGCGACCGTCGAGGCGGCCCGCCGGGGCCAGATCGAGAGCCTCCTGCTGGACGAGGACCCCGAGTCCCCCGCCCAGCTGTGGATCGGCCCCGACTCCACCCATCTCGCGGCCGATCCCGAGGAGCTCACCCAGTACGGCGTCGACGAACCCCAGCGGGAGAGGGCCGACGCCGCCCTGGTCAGAGCCGTCGCCGCCACCGACGGCGAGCTGGTGATCCTGCCGTCCAACGGCCCCGACGCCGAGCTGGGCGTCGGGGCCGTCCTGCGGTTCAGGACCTGAACGGGCCGGTCACGCAGTAGGTGATGCCGCCCGAGGACGAACCCGAGGTGCCGCGCTGCGAGGAGAAGTAGAGCCGGTTGCCCGCCGGGCTGAAGGCGGGCCCGGTGATCTCCGAGGAGCTCTGGCCGTTGATGCGCAGGAACACCGAGATCTTGTCGTCCGGCGTGATCAGGGCGATCTCCATGTTGCCGCCGTCCTCGGCGACGAACAGGTCACCGGAGCTCGACCCGGTGATGTTGTCGACGCCGGTCAGCGGCGCGGGCCCCGGGTTCACCAGGTTGTCGTCGTAGGCCAGCTCGTAGGTGCTGTTGGCCAGGTTGAGCTGCCACACCCGGTTGTCGCCCTTGGTGGTGAACCACAGGGTGTCGTTGGCGTAGTGGCAGCCTTCGCCGCCGTTGAACCTCTTGGCGCCGGACACCTGGTTCCTGGTGGCCGTGGGCGATCCGTCGGGGTCGCTAACGGTCCCCCAGGTGAACGAGCCCGAGGTGCCCGTCCCGGCCTTGAGCGCCTGGAGCGTCCCGGACGACAGGTTGCCCCACGTGGTCGGGATGAAGCGGTAGAGGCAGCTGTCGGACACGTCCTCGGTCAGGTAGATGACCTTGCGCACCGGGTCGGCCGCGGCGGCCTCGTGCGTGAACCGTCCCATCGCGGGACGCGCGACGCCCGTCCCGCCGAACGGGTAGGTCTCCCACATGTACCCGGTCGAGGTCTCCTCGCCCGACAACCACGTGTTCCAAGGCGTCGTGCCGCCCGCACAGTTGCGGCTGGTGTTGGACAGGATGCGCGAGGCCGCGGTCACCTGCCCGCTGGAGTTGAACTTCAGCATCGAGACGCCGCCCGCGCCGCTGCCGAGCTCGGAGTTGGACACGTAGATCCAGCCCGTCCCGTCGGCGAAGCACGCGCCCCCATCGGGGGCTCCGTGCCAGGTGTAGGACGTGCCGGGGACGGTCTGGCTGGAGCGGGCGACGATGCTGCTGGTGAAGCCGGACGGCAGCTGGATGCCGTTGGCGTCGGCGGCCTGGAGCGCGCCGTACGGCCCGGGAGCGAGCTGTGCGGGCGCCGCCGAAGCGGCCCCTTGCCACAGGCTGCCCGAGAACGCGACGGCACCGGTGCCGACCACGGAGGCGCGCAGGAAGGAACGACGTTCCATCGATGTCTCCTTCGGGGGGTCGAGACGATCGATAGGAACTTAAAGCCATCCAAACGCGACAACCAGTGGCGAAAGATGAACACACGGTGATGGGGAAGGGTCAAGAAACAGTAAAGGATCTCAGGGCGGAGCGGCCCGGGGGTTCCAGGGGGTCGCCCCCCTGGGCCGACACGACGAGAGCCCAGCGGGAAGGAGCAAAGCTCCGACCACACTGGGCCCAGGGATCGAGTGGAGCTATGGGGATTCGAACCCCAGACCTCCTCCATGCCATGGAGGCGCGCTACCAACTGCGCCATAGCCCCATGTCGTCCACCCGAGGGCAGCCCGACCACGAGAAAGCCTAGCCCACCCCGACCACCGCTCCGACCACCCCGCGCGGCGCAATCCGCCCGAGACTCACAGATTTGAGTAACGGGGACCAGAAAACATGTGCACAAGGACATGTACACGAATCACTGTACGACACAGACTATGACTCACGATCCAACCCTTAAGAAAGGGAGCGCATGAGCAGAGGCCACGCCAGGTGAAGCTCGCGTTTCCAGTAGGGCCAGCTATGGGTGCCGTCCCGATACAGATGCGTGGTCGGCTCAATTCCCAGCGCGCGAAGACGGCGCAGGAACGGTCCGACGGTGGAGCGCACGATGGGCTCGGCCAGATTGGCCGGGCTCCAGGCCGCGCCGGGCGGGTCGAGGGGGCCCGGCCGACCGGTCCGCCCCGCCGACAGGTACAGGCCGGTGCCGCGCAGCCGCGGAGCCAGATGCAGCGGGTCGCTGGCCCGCCAGTGCCGGTCGTGCAGGACGGGCACGCCCCACATGTCCAGGGGATTGACGCGTCCCGCCACGGCGGTCGCGGCCAGCAGGCCCACCGCGGCCAGAGGCGTGCGGATCGAGCACAGCCCGCTGAGCGCCGCCGCGTAGCGGAACGTCCCCGGGTTGCGCGCGGCGCTGAGCAGGGCCCCGTATCCACCGCCGGAAACTCCCGCGACCGCCCGCACGGACGAGGCCCGGTACCGGTCGCGCATCAGCTCGAACACCTCCCGGACGTGGAATCTCTGCCACTGCGGGCCGCGCCGCCAGTCGGTGTAGCCACCGGCCCTGCCGCCGTCGGGGATGACGATGAGCACGTCGTCGTCGCGGCTGAGCCGCTCGACGTCGGTCTCGCGCGTCCAGGACCGGCAGTCGTCCAGCCCACCGTGATGCAGGCTCAGCAGCGGCCAGCAGCGCGTGCCCCGTGCGGACCAGCCCCGGGGCAGCAGCACCTGGATCCGCAGAGCGTCCACACCGACCGACTCCGCCCGCACCGTCAATTCACGCAGGCGGTCACTCAGCCGTTCCTCTTCAAGGACCCTGACATTCATAAACGGAAACCATAACGTCCCGACAACCATATCCCGCCACAAAAACAAAGACGCGGTTCGCACAGCCGAACCGCAATTTCGAGCTGCCCAAAACAAACAACCACCACCCCGGGAAAGGTCAGGTGAAAACAATGGTCTGGCTCATCTGCCTGCTCGCCGCCTGCATGACCGGCAACGCGTTGCGCCTGCGGCATCGCCTGACCGGGCTGCACCGCCTGCCGCCGTCACCCGACCCCGATCCCGATCCCCCCGACCCGTACGCGCTCGTCACGGCCGAGGACGTGTCCGTCCCCGAAGAGGTCCGCCGCGCCGCCGACCGGTACGCCCGCGATCACGACCTGGGGATGCTCGACCTGGTCCCGGCCGACCTGCCGGTGGATCAGGCCCTGGACCTGGCCAAGCATCTGGACTTCCGTGCTTACCGCCGCGACGTCCACGGCATGGGCCGGGGCGCGTGCCACGCCGTCCTGGCGCGCCCACGGGCCCTCGCCGAGGCACGCGGCGCCACGGCGCCCGACCCCGCGGAACTCGGCGAGCTGACAACCCGGCTCCGGTTCTCCACAGGCACGGCCGACATGGTGGTGGCGCCCATCTCGGCCCTGAACCTGACCACCCACCGGCGGGCCCTGCTCCGCTCGCTCGCGCTGATCATCCCGCAGACCCTCGCGCTGCCGCAGACCCTCGGCGCGTCCGCCGCCGGCTACACCCTGGTCGTGCTGGCCATCGCCGCCGCACCGCTGCCCGGCGCGTGCCTCGCCGTCCTCTACAGCCTGCTGCCCTACCTCGTCTTCGGCGGCACCGCCATCTCACCCCGCGACCTCCACCAGGTGGCGCTCGGACGCATGATCCATACTCCGCTCTCGATCTGGCGGACGCTGCGCGCCCCCCGAACCCGCTGGGAACGCACGCTCATCGCCCGCCGGGAACACGCACGCACCTGGTACCGCACCCAGATCGAAGCGGGCATCGGACGGTTCCTCGGCCCCCGCCGCGACGACTGCCCCTGGTGCGGCTCCCGCGACCTGCGCCACCACGTCACCGCCCGGGACGTCCTCCAGGGCAAGCCCGGCCGCTTCACCCTCGAACGCTGCGCCAGATGCCGCCACATCTTCCAGAACCCCCGCGTCACTCCCGAGGGTCTCGACTTCTACTACAAGGACGTCTACGACGGACTCGGCGACGCCCTCGCCGAGCGGATCCTCAGCTCCACCACCACCTGGTACCTGGCCCGCGCCCGCCTGGCCCGCGAGCACCTCAGCCCCCGGGCCTGGCTGGACGTCGGCACCGGCCGGGCCCACTTCTGCCGGGCCGCCCGCCGGGAGCTGCCCGGAACCCGCTTCGACGGCCTGGACCAGAGCGCGGCCATCGACGAGGCGACGGCACGCGGCTGGATCGGCCGAGGCTACCGAGGCGCGTTCCTCGACTACGCGCCCACCCTGACCGGCACCTACGACATCGTCAGCATGTTCCATTACCTGGAGCACACCGCCGATCCACTCGCGGAGCTCGACGCCGCGGCCAAGATCCTGCCGCCTGGCGGGCACCTGCTCATCGAGATGCCCGATCCCGCGTCCCCGTTCGCCCGGATCCTGCGCGGCTTCTGGGTGCCCTACCTGGCGCCCCAGCACCTGCACCTGATCCCGATCGAGAACCTCAAAACAGCCCTGGAACTGCGCGGGCTGCGGATCGTCGCCGAGCAGCACCGCGAGGCCGACCAGGGCCCGGACTTCATCACCTCGGCGGCCGCCCTCCTGAACTGGCTCTCGCTGGACGTCGACCGTCCCTGGTGGCCACGCCGCCCCGGCCGCGCCGAGTCCGCCCGGGTGTTCGCCACGCTGCTGCTCGCCGCGCCCCTCATGGCCACGGCCATCGCGCTCGACCTGCTCACCTATCCCCTGGCCCGCAGGCACAGCAATGCCTACCGGATCCTCGCCCGAAGGGACACCGCGTGAAACGAATCGCCGCCCTCCTCATCACCATCCCCCTGCTCACCAGCCCGGCCCAAGCACAAGCCATCACAGAGACCTGGCTGAACCAACGGACCCTCGACCTGTCGTTCCACTCGTCCGCGATCGGAACAACGGTCAAGGCCCGGATACTCCTGCCCAGAACCTGGTCGCGCACCGCCGCGCGAACCTGGCCCGTCGTCTACGCCTACCAGGGCGGACGCGACGACTACACGTCCTGGACCCGCGAGACCGACATCGAACGCCTCTCAGCGGACCAGGACGTCATGGTGGTCATGCCCACGGGCGGCGACAACGGCAGCTACACCGACTGGTGGAACCACGGCAGGGGCGGCGTCCCCCGCTGGGAAACCTTCCATACCAGCGAACTCCTCCAGGTCATGACCCGCTACCGCGCCGGAAACCGCCGCGCCGCGCTGGGCGTCTCGTCCGGCGGCCAGGGCGCCATGGCCTACGCCGCCCGCCACCCCGGCCTGTTCCGCTACGCCGGCTCCTTCAGCGGGCCCACCCATCTCACGATGGACGGCATGCAGGCGTTCCTCACCGTCACGAACCTGCTCGGCTCCGGCCTGGACGCCTTCCGCATCTTCGGAGTGCCCGGCCTGGACGACGCCAACTGGCGGGCCCACGACCCCTACGTCCTGGCGTCCAACCTGCGCGGCACCGGCCTGTACGTCTCCAGCGGCACCACCGGCCTCAACGGCCCCCACACACCACCCGGCGCCCAGTGGCGCCTCACCCAGCTCAGCGAGATCTTCATCGGCCGCATGAACCAGACCTTCGTCACCCGCCTGCGAGACCTCGGCATCCCGGTCACCGCCCACATCTACGGCGACGGCTGGCACGCCTGGCCCGAATGGACCCAGGAACTCCACACCGCCTGGCCCCTGGTCATCCAAGCGCTCACCGACTGATCAAAACAGGCTCGGGAAGATCCACCTCCTCGGGCCCGCCATAAGCGATAACGATGATCGCCCCAGGAAACGCAGCCTGCAGCCCGGCAGCCAGAGCCCGAGTACTCGCGTACTCACCCGAAGCAAGCGGCACCCGCGCGTCCTCCAGGGTCAGCGCCGCACCATCAGCACGCCACCCATGAACGGTGTAGGCGCCCGAAGACCCAATCCGCACACGCAACTCGGCACCACGAAATGCCTGAGACATCAACCATTCTCCAAGGTGATCGAGTGACGCCTCATAGTCTGTGCCACACACCACACCACAAATAGACACCGGACTGACAACCAAACCGCCCCTAGGACACGTCCAAACGCGCCCGCAACCGTCCCAGAGCCTGCTCGTGCCAGTCGTCCAGAAGGAGCAGCGCCTGACGCCCCCGCTCGGCGTCACCGGCCTCCCAAGCGGCCAGCATCTCGCCCCACCACCACGCATGCTCGGCGGGCTCGGCGTAAAGGGCGTCCACCACCTCGGGAATCTCCCCCAACATCGCCCCGAGAGAGTTCAACATCGCCATCACCACCCCGCCCCCCAGCACGGAAAGCGCAGAACGCAGAATCTGCAGCACCGCCTTATGCACGTCACTGGCCACCGCACTCTCGTCCTCGACCAGCAACTCCAACCGGCGCAACGCCCGCCGCGCCGGAGCGACGTCATACTCCGCCGGGTTCGCGGCGATCCTCGGCAGCGCGCCGTCGTAGAACATCCGCAGCGCGTCCAGGACGTCCCGCACGGTCGTGACGGTCAGATCGGGCAGCATGTGCGAGAACCGGATCAGATAGCGCCAGGTCTCGATCCCGCCGTACAGGTGGATATCGCAGACCACGGCCCCCAGCCCATGCCGCGGCTCGACGAACCCGGCCGTCCGCAGCCGCCCCAGAACCAGCTGAACGGTCGAGGGATTGATCCCGTATTCCGCGGCCAGGTTCCGAATCGACGGCAGCCGCTCCCCCGCCTCGAACCGCCCCGAAGCGATCTGAAACGCGATCCGATCGGCGACCTCGTCGACAACAGTGCTGCGCGCCACCACCCGTCACCCCTCAGCCAGACCGGCGCCCCAGTCTACGACCGAGCCGACGAACCAAGAGCGACAGTCCCCCGCTTGCCATCACCCACAAACTGTCTCTACAGTAAACAGTATTCCAAGGACACAGTTACAAGCAGACAAGGACCAAGCCATGTCCAGATCAGTGCTCGACATGTCGATGTCCCTAGACGGGTACGTCGCCGACCCCAACGACTACCTCGGGGGCGAGGGCGGCGAACGGCTGCACAAATGGGCCGACGCCCAGACCGGCCCGGTCCAGCAGTTCCAAAGCGAGTGGAAGGCGGCCGGCGCGATCCTCGCGGGACGACGCACCGCCGAACTCATGGACCACTGGGGCGGCGACCACGGCGGCGCCCCGATCTTCGTCCCCAGCCACCGCCCACCCAGCCCGGCCGCCCGCTGGATCCACCCGCTGGTGACGTACGTGAACGACGGAATCGCCAGCGCCATGGCCCAGGCCAAGTCCGCCGCCGGCGACCGAGACGTCCAGGTCCGCGGAGGCGCCTACACCGTGCAAAAAGCGCTAGAAGCCGGAGTACTGGACGAGGTGCAGATCCACCACATCCCCGTCCTGCTCGGCGCCGGCCACCGCCTGTTCGACGTCCTACCCTCGGAAATCGAACTGGAAATCATCCAGGTCATCGACACCCCCCAAGCCACCCACATCCGCTACCGCGTCCGCTACTAAACACGAACGCCCAAAGGGGGCAAGGGGCAAAGCCCCAAAAGGGGGTCCAGGGGGCGAAGCCCCCTGGTGGGGGCGCGGGGGCAAAGCCCCCGCATCGGGGGGCTCCGGGGGGTCGTCCCCCCGGGCAAAATAACGAGGAGTAAAGGCCCGCGCCCTCCGCGGGCACACCTCTCCCAACTCCGAGTGGAGCTATGGGGATTCGAACCCCAGACCTCCTCCATGCCATGGAGGCGCGCTACCAACTGCGCCATAGCCCCGTGCGGCTGCGTGGACGTGCATCCCGCAGCGCGCCGTCAGTCTAGCGGACCGG
The DNA here is from genome assembly GCF_050946795.1 of Spirillospora sp. CA-294931. Classification (GTDB taxonomy): domain Bacteria; phylum Actinomycetota; class Actinomycetes; order Streptosporangiales; family Streptosporangiaceae; genus Spirillospora. The sequence goes on along the minus strand of NZ_CP192006.1, from coordinate 2,689,880 downwards.
CGGCTTGGACTCGAATCGGTTTCGTCAGGTGCCGTTCTCGGTGCGGTCGTCGCTGAGGACGGGTTCGGGCAGGGTGCCGGCGTTGTGCTCGACGAGGCGCCAGCCGCCGTCGCGCATCTCGCCCAGGACCGACCAGCAGCAGTTGGACAGGCCGCCGAGGCGTTCCCAGACCTCCTCGGGCAGGCCGAGGAGGTGGGACATGCCCAGGCGGAGGGCGGCGCCGTGGGACGCGACGACGAGCAGGCCGTCGGGCGGCAGGTCGTCGAGGGCGCGTTCGAGGGCGGCGCCGACGCGCTTGGCCACCTGGGCGCTGGTCTCGCCGCCGGGCGGTTGCCACTGGGCGTACTCGGCGGGGTAGCGGTCGCGGATCTCGCGGTTGGTGAGGCCCTCCCAGGCGCCGCCGTCGCGCTCGATGAGGTCCTTGTCGTGGCGGACGGGAAGGCCCGTCACCTTGGCCAGGGCCTGGGCGGTGTCGGCGGCGCGCTGGAGCGGGGACGCCAGGAGTGCGGTGGGGCGCAGCCCGGCCAGGAGGCGGGCCGAGCTGTGGGCCTGCTGGACGCCGGTGTCGTCCAGGGGGATGTCGGTCTTGCCCTGGAAGCGGCGCTCGACGTTCCACGCGGTCTGGCCGTGGCGCCACAGCACGACCCGGCGGCGGCCGGGGACGCGGTCAGTCACGCGGGCTCCCGACGGCTCGGGCGCGATGCTCGGCGTGGGCGTTGACGCTGTCGGGCAGCTCGATCAGCGGGCAGTCCTTCCACAGCCGTTCGAGCGCGTAGAAGAGGCGGTCCTCCTCGTGCTGGATGTGGACGATGATGTCCACGTAGTCGAGAAGCACCCAGCGGCCGTCGCGCTCGCCCTCGCGGCGGACGGGCTTGGCCTCGGCCTCCTCGCGGAGCCGCTTCTCGATCTCGTCGACGATGGCGCGGACCTGGCGGTCGTTGGGCGCCGAGCAGAGCACGAAGGCGTCGGTGATGACCAGCTGCTCGCTGACGTCGTAGGCAAGGATGTCGTCGGCCAGCTTGTCGCCCGCGGCCTCGGCGGCGATGCGGACCAGCTGCGCGGCCCTGTCGGATGCGGTCACGTGTGCTCGCGGTCCTCCCTGTAGGGATCGGTTCCCGGTTCCAGCTTCTCATGGCCCGCGGGAACGGTCCCCGGATTATCCCAGTACGGCCGACCGGTGACGGTGGCCCCAGCGCTTCCAGGTTATGGCCTGCGCGGGACGTTCCGTCCAAGGTCAGGCGGCCTGGTCGAGGTAGAGGCCGCGCTTGTTGATGTACTGGACGATTCCGTCCGGGACGAGGTACCAGATGGGCTCGCCGGAGTGGACGCGGTCGCGGCACTCGGTTGAGGAGATCGACAGGGCGGGGACCTCCATCAGGCTGACGCGGCCGTTGGGGAGCCCGGGGTCGGTGAGGCTGTGGCCGGGGCGGGTGCAGCCGATGAAGTGGGCCAGTTCGAAGAGCTCGGCGGTGTCGTGCCAGGTGAGCATCTTCGCCAGGGCGTCGGCGCCGGTGATGAAGAACAGGTCGGTGTCGGGGCCGTGGAGTTCGCGCATGTCGCGCAGCGTGTCGGCGGTGTAGGTGGGGCCGGGGCGCTCGATGTCGATCCGGCTGACCGAGAACCGCGGGTTGGACGCCGTGGCGATGACGGCCATGAGGTAGCGGTCCTCGGCGGCCGCGATCCGCTGGCCTTCCTTGTGCGAGGACAGGCCGGTGGGGACGAACACCACCTCGTCCAGCGAGAACACGTGGGCGACCTCGCTGGCGGCCACCAGGTGGCCGTGGTGGATGGGGTCGAAGGTGCCTCCCATGATCCCCAGGCGCCGCGTTTGCGTCATGCCGACGAGAATAGCCAGGACGCGAAGCGGCGCCGCGCACCGGCCCCCTCAGGCGAGTCCGGGCAGGGGCGCTTCGCCCGTCTCCCAGGGGACGACGCGGACGGCCTTGCCGACCTCCACCCGGGGGACGGTGCCGGAGGGCAGGACGTGGACGTCGGCGGCCAGCCCCAGTTCGGCCTGGAGGGCCTTGGCGAGCTCCTCGGCGGGGTCGCCTCCGGCGGCGGCCTCGCAGGCGACCAGGAGGCGGGTGGCGGGCTTCCTGCGGTCGACGACGAGCTGGTAGTGCGGGACGACCAGCCCCGTGCCCAGCAGGACGCGCTCGACCTCGCTCGGGTAGACGTTGACGCCGCGGATCACCAGCATGTCGTCGGCGCGTCCGGTGACCTTGCTCATCCTGACCAGGCTGCGGCCGCAGTCGCAGGCGGCGCGGGTGAGGGAGGCGATGTCGCCGGTCCGGTAGCGCAGCAGCGGGAGGGCCTGCTTGGTCGGGGTGGTGAACACCAGCTCGCCGGGTTCGCCGTCGGCGACGGGCGTCCCGGTGGCGGGGTCGACGGCCTCGACGACGAAGTGGTCCTCGTTGACGTGCAGGCCGTTCTGTTCGAGGCATTCGGTGGCGACGCCGGGGCCGATGACCTCCGAGAGCCCGTAGATGTCGACGGCCTTGATCGGCAGGACGCGCTCGATCGCGGCGCGCAGCTCCTCCGTCCAGGGTTCGGCGCCGAAGATCCCGGCCTTGAGCCAGGAGAGGTCGGCCCCGGCCTCGGCGGCGGCCTCGCCCAGGCGCAGCGCGTAGGCGGGCGTGCAGGCCAGGACGTCGGGGCGCAGGTCGGTCAGCAGCCGCACCTGCCGCTCGGTCATCCCGCCGGACATGGGCACGACGGTGGCGCCGAGCGCGACGGCGCCCTGGTGGATGCCGATCCCCCCGGTGAACAGGCCGTAGCCGTAGGCGTTGTGGATGATGCTGCCCGGCCCGGCTCCCGCGCAGGACAGCGACCGCGCGCACATCGAGGCCCACAGGTCGAGGTCGGCCCTGGTGTAGGCGACGAGGGTGGGTCTCCCCCGCGTCCCGCTCGATCCGTGGACGGCGGCGACCTGGTCCCGAGGGACGGTGAGCATCCCGAAGGGGTAGTTGTCCCAGAGGTCCTGCTTGGTGGTGAACGGCAGCTTGTGCAGGTCGGCGAGCGTGACGTCCGCCCCGCCCTTCACCCCGGCCTCGCGCAGCCGCTCCCCCTGGACGCCGCCGGCGGCCAGCAGCCGGTCGACCAGGCCCCACAGGCGGTGCCGCTGGAGCGCGGCCCTCTCGTCCCGGGACATCGCCTCGGCCTTCGGATCGAACATGCGCGCCTCCTCGCCCCCCGCCTGACCCCGGATGCCAGGAGTAGACCCCCGCGCGCCCGCGCGGCGCAACCCCGCCGCGCGGGGCGTCCGGCCGAATCGAGCCATATCGTGATCCGGGCCGGGGAACCTTGGGGCCGGACGGATCGTCGGACTTACCATGCCGGACATGACATCGAACACACCGGACCGAGCACGCACGCGCTTCCCCGGAATCAGCTCCCGGGCCTACGAACACCCGGCGGACCGTTCGGCGCTCGTGGCGCTGCGCTCGCTGACCGGGTTCGACGTCGTGCTGCGGCGTCTCTCCGGGCTGATCAACGAGAGGGCCATCAGGCTGGAGTTCCTGGGCGGCAGCGTCCGCGTGGGCGAGGACCAGTTCCGCAACCTGTACGACATGGTGCGCGACGCGTCCTACATCCTGGACCTGCCCGAGGTTCCCGAGCTCTACGTGACGCAGAGCCCCGTCCCGAACGCGATGGCGATCGGGTCCGACCGCCCCTTCATCGTGATCAACACGGGCCTGATCGAGCTGCTCGACGAGGAGGAGCTGCGCTTCGTCGTCGCGCACGAGGTGGGCCACATCCTGTCCGGCCACGCCGTGTACCAGACGATGATGATGATCCTCATGCGTCTCGGGTCGCGCCTGGCCTGGCTGCCACTGGGCAACATCGGCATCGCGGCGATCATCATGGGTCTGCGCGAGTGGTTCCGCAAGGCGGAGCTGACCTGCGACCGCGCGGGGCTGCTGGCGGGTCAGGACCTCGACGCCGCCAAGCGGACGATGATGAAGCTGGCGGGCGGCACCGCCCTGAACGAGATGAGCACCGAGGCGTTCCTGGCGCAGGCGCGCGAGTACGACGCCGCCGGGGACGTCCGCGACGGGTTCCTCAAGCTGATGAACCTGCTTCGCCACACCCACCCCTACGCGGTGGTGCGCTTCGCCGAGATCGAGAAGTGGGCCACCGGCGGCGAGTACGAGCGGATCCTGGCGGGCGACTACCCGCGCCGCGACCAGGACGCCAACGCCAAGGTCTCCGACGAGGTCAAGGACGCCGCCAACTCCTACCGGGAGTCGTGGCAGCAGAGCGCCGACCCGTTCATCGGGAAGGTGCGCGACGTGGCCGAGGGCGCGGCGTCGGCGGCCAGCGGGGTGTTCGACCGCTTCGCCCGCCGTGGCGGCGACAGCGGGCCGACCAGCTCCAACTGAGCGAGGGCCGGTGGCGGGCCGTATCGGGGGAGCGGCCCGCCACCGGCGTTTTCGGGCAGGCCCTAGAAGGGCGCCGGGATCAGCAGCTCGACGTTGCGGTCCTTCGGGTCACCGCGCCGGTCGCCTTCGCGCTTGTCCTGCCAGTCGTTGGCGGCGACCTCCCGCGACAGCGACGAGAGCCGCACCGGGTCGCCCGTGCGGCCGCCGAAGGAGTCGGGCCCGGCGGAGTCGAGGATCGTGGTGAAGACCGACAGGGTGCCGTCGGCGTTGTCGGCCAGCTCGATGACGCGGCTCTGCTGCGGCCAGTCGATGTGGGCGGCGGTGTTGACCTCCCAGAAGCCGCCCCTGCCGCCCGCGCGCGGGTGCGCGATGACCTCGTTGCGGTGGGTGTGGCCGTTGACCCAGAGGATGACGTTCGGGTAGCGCAGCAGCAGCGCCTTCACCTCGTCGCCGAGGACGCGCCCGCCGCCGAGCCCGTTGCCCATCGACGCGATGGTGTGATGGCTGAACAGGACGAACAGCCGGTCGCGGGCGCCGCCCGTGTGCCGGCTTCCGGCCTTGAGCTCGGCCTCCAGCCAGGCGAACTGCCGCTTGTCGAGCGATCCGTCGGAGTAGCCGGTGGGGTTGACGGTGTCGAGGACGAGACCGCGCACGACGCCCCGGTCGAAGCCGTAGTAGGCGGTGCCGTCGCGCAGGTTGGCCTGGGTGAACCCGTGGCCGCGCGGCGACGCGGTGGTGGTGAAGTGCTCGCGGACGACCTCGGCGCGCGACACCATGCGGCGCCCGGCGTCCGGCGTGACCTGCCGGAACAGCCCGCTCCGCCGCTTGCTGAGCCGGACGAGCTCGCGGTGGTCGTTCGAGGTCAGCATCCGCACCAGGCGCTCGGCCTCGAAGACGCTCCCGGGCGCGCCGATCTTGATGCCGCCGGTGGCCAGCGAGGCGAACAGCGGGTTCTGCGCCACCGTGCCCTGGACGAGGTTGTCGTGGTTGCCGAAGACCGCGAGCCAGGGGCTGTCGAGGCCGGTGGCCTGGAACGGGCGGCGCGCGGCGTCCAGCAGGCCCTTGACCCGGGGGAAGCCGTGCTCGGTGAGCGCGACGTCGGGCTTGGCACCGGGCGGCGGGCCGTCGGGGTGCCAGAAGCGGTCGTCGTAGTTCGCCCAGTCCTGGACGCCCTCGTACCGGGTGAGGTCGCCGGAGTCGGGGTGGACGCGGCCGCCGTCCAGCAGGTCGATGATCCAGCGCAGCTCGTTGTACTGGGTGTTGTCGGTGGCGTCGCCGGTGTTGATCGTGAAGGCGAGGCCGAGCCCGGTGGCCGGGCCCCTGCCGACGCGGTTGAGCGCCCGCACCATCGACTCGGCGACCTGGGTGCTGAGGATCTCCTGGGGACGCCAGGAGCCCTCGAACGGCAGGAAGCCCAGCAGGTCCTTGAAGCGGTCGAGGAACTCGACCCGCGCGGGCGACTGGGTGTCGATCACGTGCACGTCGGTGAGGTGCCCGAAGGCCAGCAGCCCGCGCCGGGCCGCCGCGCGGCGGGCACCCGCGGCGCCGCCGAGGTCGCGGCGGAGCAGATGCGGCTCGCCGGGCCCGCCGACGACCCCGCGGTAACCGCCGGGGCCGGGGGCACCGAGGACCAGGGTGCGGTCGAGCGTCGTCCCGGCGACGGGGCCGCGCAGGCGCGGGGCCGCGGCGGCCGGGCGCGCCGGGAACGCCGCGAGCCCGGCGGCGCCGGCGCCGAGCACGGCGCCCTTGAGGACGCGCCGGCGTTCGATCTCTGCTGTCACAGTCGTGAATTAGAGCATGTCTCACGTTGTGACATCAATGACCAGATTGTCACTCCACCGACACCCTCGGACAGGTGCCCCGCTACTTGAGATGACCTTCGCCGGTGACGACGTACTTGGTGGACGTCAGCTCCGGCAGGCCCATCGGGCCGCGCGCGTGCAGCTTCTGGGTGGAGATCCCGATCTCCGCGCCGAAGCCGAACTCCTCGCCGTCGGTGAAGCGGGTGGAGGCGTTCACCATCACCGCGGCCGAGTCGACCAGCGCGACGAAGCGCTTGGCGGCGGGCTGCGAACCGGTCACGATCGCCTCGGTGTGCCCGGACCCGTATCGGCGGATGTGCGCGACGGCCTCGTCCAGCGAGCCGACCACGCGGGCGGCCAGGTCGAGCGAGAGGTACTCGGCGTACCAGTCGTCCTCGGTCGCCGCGACGACGCCCTCGCCCGCCGCCCGGACCCGCTCGTCGCCGTGGACGGTCACACCCTTGGCCTTCAGCGCCGCAAGCGCGCGCGGCAGGAAGGCGTCGGCGATGTCGGCGTGCACCAGGACGGTCTCGGCCGCGTTGCACACCGAAGGACGCTGCGTCTTGGCGTTCACCAGGATGTCGACCGCCAGGTCGACGTCGGCGGCGGCGTCGACGTACACCGCGCAGTTGCCCACCCCGGTCTCGATCACCGGGACGGTCGACCCCTCGACCACCGAGTTGATCAGCGATGCCCCGCCGCGCGGGATCAGGACGTCCACCAGCCCCCGGGCCCGCATGAGGTGCTTGACCGACTCGCGGGACGTCCCCGGGACCAGCTGCACCGCGTCGGCCGGGACGCCCGTGCCGCGCAGCGCGTCCTGCATGATCCCGACCAGGACGGTGTTGGAGTCGAAGGCCGAGGACGAGCCGCGCAGCATCGCCACGTTGCCGCTCTTGAGGCAGAGCGCGGCGGCGTCGACGGTGACGTTCGGACGGCCCTCGTAGATGATCCCGACCACGCCGAGCGGCACCCGGATCTGCCGCAGGTCGAGGCCGTTGGGCAGCACGCTGCCCCGCACCGTCTCCCCCACCGGGTCGGGCAGCGCGGCGACGCTGCGCACGGCGGCGGCGATCGCGGCGATCCGCTCCTCGTCCAGGCTCAGCCGGTCGATCATGTACTCGGAGATGCCCGCCTCGCGGGCGCGGGCGACATCGCCCGCGTTGGCCTTGACGATCTCGGCCGCCCGCTCGACCAGCGCCCCGGCCACGGCGTGCAGCGCGGCGTCCTTCACCGAACGCGGCAGCGGCGCCAGGACCGCGGCCGCCTCGCGCCCCCGCTCGGCGACCCGGAGAAAGGCCTCGCGGTCCCGATCAAGATCACTCATCACCGGCTCCTTCTTCGCTCGTCAGGATCACGAGATCGTCGCGGTGGATGATCTCGCGCTCGTACTCCGGGCCCAGCTCGCGGGCGAGCCAGCGGGTGGACCGGCCCATCAGCTCCGGGATCTCGCCCGAGTCGTAGTTGACCAGCCCGCGCCCCACGACGCGCCCGTCCGCGCCGCACAGGTCGACCGGGTCGCCCGCCGCGAACTCGCCCTCCACGCCGGTCACCCCGGCGGGCAGCAGGGACTTGCGCCGCTGGACGACCGCGTCGACCGCGCCCGCGTCCAGCATGACCCGTCCCTGGCCCGTCGTCGCGTGCGCAAGCCACAGATGGCGGGTCGAAAGGCGCCGCCCGTCGGCCGGATGGAACAGCGTCCCCACCGGCTCGCCCGTCAGCGCGTGCGCGGCGGACGCGGCGTTGGTGAGCACCACGGGGATGCCCGCGATCCTGGCCGCCTCGACCTTGGTGACCATCCCGCCGGTGCCGACCCGCCCCGACCGGCCCAGCTCGATGCCCGCCAGATCGGCGGGCGAGCGGACCTCGTCGATACGGGCCGCGCCGGGACGTCTCGGGTCGCCGGTGTAGAGCGCGTCGACGTCCGACAGCAGGACCAGCGCGTCCGCCCTGGTCAGATGGGCGACCAGCGCCGCGAGCCGGTCGTTGTCGCCGAACCTGATCTCGTCGGTCGCGACCGTGTCGTTCTCGTTGATCACCGGCAGGACGCCCATGGTCAGCAGCTGCGCCAGCGTCCGCTGGGCGTTGCGGTGGTGCACGCGGCGGATCATGTCGTCGGCCGTCAGCAGCACCTGACCCACCGTCACGCCGTGCCGGGCGAACGACGAGGTGTACCGCGCCATCAGCAGCCCCTGGCCGACACTGGCCGCCGCCTGCTGGGTGGCCAGATCGGGCGGGCGTCGGGTCAGCCCCAGCGGCCCCAGCCCGGCGGCGATCGCACCGGACGACACGAACACGATCTCGGTGCCCGCCGCGCGCCGCGCGACCAGGACGTCCACGAGCGCGTCGATGCGGTCGGCGTCGATCGTCCCCCTCGGGGTCGTCAGCGACGACGACCCCGCCTTCACCACGATCCGCCGCGCCTTGGAGATCACCGTGCGGTTGCCCATGAAGTTCCTCCGGTCGGGGGTCGGCTCAGCGCAGGCCGTCCAGGCGGCGGTCGGTGCCGCGCGGACCCGACGTGGCCTCACCGGCCACGACCTCCGGCTCCCAGTCGAAGACGATCGACTCCTCGGCGGTGCCGATCAGCACCGTGGCGCCCGGCTGCGCGCCCGCCGCGGCCAGCTTCTCCTCGACACCCAACCGGGCGAGCCTGTCGGCGAGGTAACCGACGGCCTCCTCGTTGCTGAAATCGGTCTGCCGCAGCCAGCGGACCGGCTTCTCCCCCGTGATCAGGTAGGTGTTGTCGCCCTGGTTCCTGATCTCGAAATCGGCGGCGCCGCCGACCGGGACGGGCCTGATCACCAGGCGCGTCGGCTCCGGGGCGGGCAGCGCGGCGCGGTACTCGTTGACCATCTCGGACATCGCGAACGTCAGCTCGCGCAGGCCCTCGTGGGACGCGGCCGACACCTCGAAGACCCGCAGCCCGCGCTGCTCGAACTCCGGGCGCACCATCTCGGCCAGCTCGCGGCCGTCGGGGACGTCCACCTTGTTCAGCACCACCAGGCGCGGACGGTCCGACAGCGGACGGTCGCCCAGCACCCGGTCGTAGGCCTGGAGCTCCTTCTCGATCACCTCGAAGTCGCTGACCGGGTCGCGTCCGGGCTCCATCGTCGCGCAGTCCAGGACGTGCGCGAGCGTGGACGAGCGCTCGATGTGCCGCAGGAACTCAAGGCCGAGGCCCTTGCCCTCGCTGGCACCCTCGATGAGGCCGGGCACGTCGGCGACGGTGAACGTCGAGTCACCGGCGCTGACCACGCCGAGGTTGGGGACCAGCGTCGTGAACGGATAGTCGGCGATCTTGGGCTTGGCGGCCGACAGCGCCGCGATCAGCGACGACTTGCCCGCGCTGGGGAAGCCCACCAGCGCCACGTCGGCGACGCTCTTGAGCTCCAGCACCACGTCGCGCGCCTCGCCGGGCTCACCGAGCAGCGCGAACCCGGGCGCCTTGCGCTTGGCGGTGGCCAGCGCGGCGTTGCCGAGCCCGCCCTTGCCGCCCTGCGCGACGACGAAGCGGGTGCCCTCCCCCACCAGGTCGGCCAGCACCTCGCCGCGCGCGTCCTTCACGACCGTCCCGTCGGGGACGGGCAGCACCACGTCGCCGCCGTCGGCGCCGGTGCGGTGCGAACCCTGGCCGGGCTTGCCGTTGCCCGCCTTGCGGTGCGGGCGGCGGTGGTAGTCGAGCAGGCTGGCGGCGTTGGTGTCGACCTCCAGGATCACGTCGCCGCCGCGGCCGCCGTTGGCGCCGTCGGGCCCGCCCAGCGGCTTGAACTTCTCGCGGTGGACCGACGCGCACCCGTTGCCGCCGTTGCCGGCACCGACGTGCAGCACCACCCGGTCGACGAACTGCGCGCCGGATCCGGCTCCTGCGGCCACGATTCCTCCTGAAGAACGGCCTTGCGGCCGGAAACAGAACGATGGGGCGGACCATCGCGGTCCGCCCCATCGTCAAGGTCTGTGTCGGCGGACTACTCCGCCGGCGGGACGATGCTCACCGCGTTGCGCCCGCGGTGACGGCCGAACTCCACCTTGCCCGCGATCAGCGCGAACAGGGTGTCGTCCCCACCACGCCCGACGTTCAGGCCGGGGTGGAAGTGGGTGCCGCGCTGGCGAACGATGATCTCGCCGGCGTTGACGACCTGGCCGCCGAAGCGCTTCACGCCGAGGCGCTTGGCGTTGGAGTCGCGACCGTTACGGCTGGACGATGCGCCCTTCTTGTGTGCCATGAGTCGGCCCCTCCCCTTACTTCCCGGCCTTGATACCGGTGATCTTGACCTCGGTGTACGGCTGGCGGTGACCCATCCGCCGCTTGTACCCGGTCTTGTTCCGGTAGTGCATGATGTTGATCTTCGGGCCCTTGACCGCGCCGAGGATCTCGGCGGTCACCTGGTACTTGGCGAGCTCGCCCGTGGCGCTGACGACGTTGTCGCCGTCCACCACGAGAACGGCCGGGAACGTGACCGTCGACCCGACCTCACCGGTCAGCTTGTCGACGGTGAGAACGTCGCCGGTGGCGACCTTCTCTTGCCTGCCGCCTGCGCGGACAATCGCGTACACCGCGGAAAACCCTTCGTCTGCGCGCGCTTCCGGAGTGAACCGGCCCCGCGCGTGATCTACCAGCCCCCGGTCGGGGACCTACCTCCGTCCGGGACCGAAGGCGGCACGCCGGGAGAGGACCCCTGGCGCTCTCTGCTCGATCTCCCGCCGGATCACCCGGGACCCCTCCGGATCGCTCCGGAACGGCGGGAGGCTGCCCCGAACCATGGAACGGAGGCAAGCCTGACGGCGCGCACAAGCACGCCGACTCCAAAGAATACCGGATCGCCGACCCTCCAGCGACCAGGGTGAGCGCGGGCACCCAGGGGCACCCGCGCTCAGCGCTGTCAGTCTCGGTCGGAGCCGTCTCGGCCCACGGGCCGTGCCCGCCCGCGGCTTCGGCGACCTCGACCACCGCGAGCGCGGGCGCCCGAAGGGCGCCCGCACTCACGCGGCTGTCAGTCTTCGGTCGGAGCCGTCCGGCCCACGAGCCGTGCCCGCCCGCGGCCTCGGCGACCTCGACCACCGCGAGCGCGGGCGCCCGAAGGGCGCCCGCACTCACGCGGCCGTCAGTCTTCGGTCGGAGCCATCCGGCCCGCGGGACGTGCCCGCCTGCGGCCTCGGCGACCTCGACCACGGCGAGCGCGGGCGCCCGAAGGCGCTCGCGCTCGGCGCTGTCAGTCTTCGGTCGGAGCCGTCTCGGCCTTGGCCCGCGGGCGGCGGGTGCGGCGACGGCGACCGGCCGCGGCCTCGTCCGGCTCGGAGCCGTTGAGCGCCGGGGTGTCGGCCTCGACCGGGTCGAGCGCGCCCGGAGCAACCGTCTCGGCCGCCTCGGCGGCGTCGGCGGCGGCCTCGTCCGCGGCCACCGAGGTGGTGGCGATGTCGTCGGCGACCGTGACGGGCGCGGGCGTCTCGTCCTCGTCCAGCTCGGGCGGCGCCGACGCCGGACGGCGGGCCGGGCCGCGGCGCCGCGCGGGACGCTCGGCCGGGGGCTCCTCGGCCACCGGCTCGTCTCCCTCGTCGACCGCGTCGGACCTGACCGACTCCTGCCGCGCCAGCTTGTCCTCGACGGCCTTCTCGACCTCGCCCTTGCGCTTGCGGCGGCGTCCGGCCTTCTCACCGGACGCGGCGGACTTGTCGGACTTCAGGTCGACCGGCGTGGTGTGGACGTGGATGCCGCGCCCGTTGCACGCCTCGCAGGTCTCCGAGAACGCCTCCAGGAGGCCCTGGCCGACCCGCTTGCGGGTCATCTGGACCAGCCCGAGCGAGGTGACCTCGGCGACCTGGTGCTTGGTGCGGTCGCGCGACAGGCACTCCACCAGGCGGCGCAGCACCAGGTCGCGGTTGCTCTCCAGCACCATGTCGATGAAGTCGATCACGACGATGCCGCCGATGTCGCGCAGCCGGAGCTGGCGGACGATCTCCTCGGCCGCCTCCAGGTTGTTCCTGGTGACGGTCTCCTCCAGGTTGCCGCCCTGGCCGGTGAACTTGCCGGTGTTGACGTCGATCACGGTCATCGCCTCGGTGCGGTCGATGACCAGCGAGCCGCCGCTGGGCAGCCAGACCTTGCGGTCGAGCCCCTTGGCGATCTGCTCGTCGATCCGGTAGGCGCCCAGGACGTCGCCGTCGCCGGTCCACCGCTCCAGGCGGTCGGCCAGGTGCGGCGCCACGTACTCGACGTACTCGGCGACCGTGTCCCAGGCGCCCTCGCCCGCGACGACCAGCTTGGTGAAGTCTTCGTTGAAGATGTCGCGCACGACCCGGATGGTCAGGTCGGGCTCCCCGTAAAGGAGCGACGGCGCCGAGGCGCCCTTGACCTTCTTCTGGATGTTCTCCCACTGGGCCGACAGCCGGGAGACGTCACGCGAGAGCTCCTCCTCGGTGGCGCCCTCGGCGGCGGTGCGGACGATCACCCCGGCGTTCTCCGGCATGATCTTCTTGAGGATCTGCTTGAGCCGGCTGCGCTCCTTGTCGGGCAGCTTGCGGCTGATGCCGGTCATCGAACCGTCCGGCACGTACACCAGGTAGCGGCCGGGCAGGGAGACCTGGCTGGTCAGCCGGGCGCCCTTGTGGCCCAGCGGGTCCTTGGTGACCTGCACCAGCACCGACTGGCCGGACTTCAGCGCCGACTCGATGCGGCGCGGCTGGCCCTCCAGGCCCGCGACGTCCCAGTTGACCTCGCCCGCGTACAGCACGGCGTTGCGGCCCTTGCCGATGTCGACGAACGCCGCCTCCATCGAGGGCAGGACGTTCTGGACCTTGCCCAGGTAGACGTTGCCCACGTACGACTGGTGGGTCGCGCGGTTGACGTAGTGCTCGACCAGGACGTCGTCCTCCAGGACGGCGATCTGGGTGCGGTCGCCCTCCTGCCTGACCACCATCACGCGCTCGACGGCCTCGCGGCGCGCCAGGAACTCGGCCTCGGTGATCACCGGCGGACGGCGGCGGCCCTGCTCGCGGCCCTCGCGGCGGCGCTGCTTCTTGGCCTCGAGGCGCGTCGACCCGCGCACGGACTGGACCTCGTCCTCCACGGTCCGCGAGTCGCGGACGTGCACGACGGTGTTGGGCGGGTCGTCCGGCGTCACGGCGGCGCCGTCCTCGCCCCCGCCGGCACGGCGCCTGCGGCGGCGACGGCGGCGGCTGGTGCCCGAACCTTCGTCGTCATCGTCGTCGCCGTGGTCGGCGTCCTCGGCCTGCTCGGCCTTGGCCTTGGCGCTCGCGGCCTTGGTGGCCTTGGCGCCCTTGGCCGCCTTGGCCGGCCGGTCCTGCTTCTCGCTCTTGCGGGGCTGGGGCTCGGGCTCGTCCCCGGCCTCGTCGGCGGCCTCGGCGTCGTCGTCCTCGCCGAGCTCGCGGCCGCCGCGGCCACGACCGCGCCCGCCCCTGCGGCGGCGGCGGCGCGACGGGCGGTCGTCGGAATCGTCGTCCTCGTCGTGCTCGGACACCGCGCCGGACTCGTCGAGCTCGTCCTCGGGCTCGGCGGCCTCCTGGACCGGCTCCGCCTTGACCGGCTCGCTCTTCGTCTTGGGCTGGACCGGGGCGGCGGTGGGCTGCGGCGGCTGGAAGACGACCATGGGCGGCTGGAACGTCACACCCGGGACGCCTCCGGCGGCCTCGTCCTCGTCGTCCTCGGCGGCGACGGCGGGCACCTCGGGAACCGGCGGGACGGCCGCGGTGGCGCGCGTCCGGGTGCGGGTGCGCTTCGCGGGGGCCTCCTCTTCGGGGGCCTGCGCGGGCTCGTCCTCCACCTCGGGCGGAGGACCGGCCGGACGGCTCACCGTCGCGGCGGCCGTCCTGGTACGGGTGCGCGTGGTCTTCTTCGCGGGCGCCTCGTCATCGTCGGCGGCGGCGGCCCGGGTACGCGTGCGGGTGGTCTTCTTGGCGGGCGCCTCGTCGTCGGACGCCGCCGCCTTGGCGCGGGTCCGCGTGGTCTTCTTCGGCGCCTCGTCGTCCTCGGACGCGGCCCGAGTGCGCGCGGTCCTCTTCGGCGGCTGGTCGTCCTCGACCTCGGGCGGAGGACCGGCCGGACGGCTCACCGGAGCCGCCGCGGCGGCCTGCACGACCGGCTCGGCCAGCGACTTGGCGGCCGCCCGGGTACGGGTGCGCGGAGCCTTCTTCGGCGGCTCGTCGTCGTCCACCTCGGGCGGAGGACCGGCCGGACGGCTCACCGGAGCCGCCGCGGCGGCCTGCACCACGGGCGCGGCGAACGGCTCCGCGATCGGAGCGGCCGGCTGCGTGACCCGCGGCGCGGGCGAGTCGTCCACGTCCGGCGGCGGGCCGGCCGGACGGCTGGCGCGTCGCCTCGGCGGACGAACGCCCCCGGGGGCGTCGCTACCGGCGATATCTGTATCTGTGCCTTCGGCCGGGGCCGAGTCGGCTTCGTTATCGAGCATGCGGGCAATCTCCCGTCAGGCTCCCGGGCGCGACCGCGTTCCCCGCCTTTGGGCGGGTGGTGCGGTGCGCCGCGCGGGAGCGCTTCGTCAGTCGTCGGCGCCGTCGCGTCCGGGCGGTCACCCGGGCACGACGACAAAGTCGTCGGGGGTGCGCCTACTCGTTCCCTGCGGCCCGGTTCCGTGCTTCGACCACGGCTTCGGTCCTACGAGTGAGCGCTGACGGCATCCGCGCCCGCGGGTTCTCCGGTCTGCTGACGCGCAGGACCGCTCGTCCCGGCGTCGATGCCGGACGGTTCGGTCTCCCGGTCGGAGTCCAGAGGATCCGCGAGCTCACCGGTGACCGAGTCAAGGGGCCCCTGCGCCAGCCTGGTCACCAATGGCGGTGACGGCGGCGCGAGGTCGGCGACCTGTCGCAGTCCGGTGAGGATGTCGTCGGGTCGTACGGCGGGTGTCGTATGCCGAACAACCATTCGAAGTATGGCACAAGGGGCATCGGCCGACTCCGCGGCGCGCCGGTCCAGCCGCATGGCGGACACGGCGGCGCGCACGTCGAAACGGCGCGGTCCCTTCTTGGTGAGGCGTTCCACCTCGATCACGTCGGCGTCCAGGAAGGCGGTCACGGCCGCCGCGGCGTCGTTCTCCGCCACGCCGTCCAGCCGTATCCGCCACCGTGACGCCTGGAGCCGATCCGCCAGCGCGCTCGTCTTGAGCTGGCCGGTGGTCACGACATCGACGATGTCGAGCCCGTCCGGCAGAGCGGCGTCAAGATCGGCCCGAACCCGCGCAGGGTCGCGGGGCTCGGTGAGCCCGATCTCGAGGTATTCGGCCTCACTGGCCACCCCTGTCGCCGCCGCACCCGCGTACGAGATCTTCGGGTGCGGGCTGAATCCGGCGCTGAACGCGACAGGGATCCCGGCGCGCCGCACGGCGCGTTCCACGGCCCGGGAAATGTCGCGGTGGCTCGTGAACCGCAGCCTGCCGCGCTTGGCATAGCGCACGCGCAGGCGCTGGACCACGGGGGCCGGCGCTGGACCATCCGGCATGGGAGCCAGGGCTTTCGTCCTTCCTACTCGAGCTGAGTCGAAACGTCTCCCTATAGAGTACGGCCCCCGCGACCGCCCGCGTCCGCCCGGCCACTCCCCCGGCGACGCCCAGGCCCGCCCCGACCCGCCCGCCGCCCCTACGGATCAGGGCGGACGGCCTCCACCGAGATGCAGCCGAATCTTTACCTGACCCCGCCACCCGCGCGCCCCAACCCCACTCACACCGATCGTCCGCCCGACACCCCCACACAGCCGAACCCACGGCGAAACTCGACGCCTCCGTCGGAATCGCCGCACCCGAGACTCGTGGCGGCTCTCGGCCGACGACCGCGACCAACCGGACACGCGGCGGCCCGTCACCCCCGGGACCAGGGCGACGGGCCGCATCGGGACGACGCCGACGCTCGTCAGCCGCCCTTTCCGATCTTGCTCGCGTCGATCGTCTGGTCGGCCGGCGGGGCCTTGATCTCCACGGTCTTGTCGTAGGTGACGTCGATACGGTTCCCGGCGTTTCCGCCCTCGTCCATAGCCAGCACGTGGGGCTCTCCCTCGGTGGCCACGTAGAGCTTGCCCTGCGTGCCGTCGAGGAGGGCGATCACCGGTCGCCCGTTGACCCGCGACTGCTCGCCCTTGGTGACTTTCCCGTCCGGCTTCAGCAACTCGTCAGGGTCGGCGAGAGAGGCGATGTCGCGCAACTGCTTGTCATTGACCGAGCCCTTCATGTACTTGGCACCGAGGAGCTTGGCCACCTCCGCCCCGCCGAGGCTGCTGTAGAAAGCCTGGTCGCCCTTGATGTAGACCTCGTCACCAATGCGAATGATCCGCAGGGCCATCTTCCCCATGGTGATATCGGCGAGGACGGACGACCCTCGAACCTGGAGGTTCATCGTCATGGCCTGGCCGCCCTCGGACCCCTTGCCCTTGATCTGGAAGGAACCAGAATCCTTCATCGCCTTTGTCGCCTTGGCGAGGATCTGGTCGGCCGGCAACGTCTCCACGCCGTTCTTGGCCGCTGCGGGCGAGACGGTCGCGGCGGGAGCCGACGAGGCGGCGGAGCCCTTGGCGTCTTTCTTGTCGGACTCACCGCCGCATCCGGAGACGAGCGCCAGGGCAAGCGGGAGAACGGCCAGGGTCGTGCCACGCCGAATGTCTAGCCTATGAAAGCTCATGATCTCTTCCCCGATGAAAAGACGACCGCCCCTCGCGGCCGTTGATCAACGGTAGAGGCCATCAACGCGTTCGACCAGATCAACTTCTGGCTTAATCCGGCCGTTTTATCATGACCTTTGCTGTAAACCTTTGTCGACATTCAGGCGTCGCAGTCATGAACTCCGCACGCGTTCGGCAGTGGCATTCGAGCGTCGCGCGGAAAGGGTTTGAGATTTTCAGAGGACCGAGAGGGGGAGGAGCTTTTTGCCGGTGGGGCCTATCTGGATCTCGGTTCCCATGGTGGGGCAGACGCCGCAGTCGTAACAAGGGGTCCAGCGGCAGTCCTCGACCTCGGTCCCGTCGACGGCGTCCTGCCAGTCCTGCCAGAGCCACTCGCGGTCGAGGCCCGCGTCGAGGTGGTCCCAGGGCAGGACCTCGACCTCGTCGCGCTCGCGGACGGTGTACCAGTCGAGGTCGACCGGCTCGTCGGCCAGGGCCTTGTCGGCGCAGGCCGTCCAGCGCTCGTAGGAGAAGTGCTCGCTCCAGCCGTCGAAGCGGCCGCCGTCCTCCCAGACCGCGCGGATGACCTTGCCGACGCGGCGGTCGCCGCGCGAGAGCAGGCCCTCGACGATCGAGGGCTGGCCGTCGTGGTAACGCAGGCCGATGGCGCGGCCGTACTCCTTGTCGCCGCGCAGCGCGTCCTTGAGGGCGCGCAGGCGGCGGTCGACGGTCTCGTGGTCGCACTGGGCGGCCCACTGGAACGGGGTGTGCGGCTTGGGGACGAACCCGCCGATGGAGACGGTGCAGCGGATGTCGCGGCGGCCGGTCGCCTCGCGGCCCGCCTTGATGACCCGCTTGGCCATGTCGGCGATCGCCATGACGTCCTCGTCGCGCTCGGTCGGCAGGCCGCACATGAAGTACAGCTTGACCTGGCGCCAGCCGTTCTCGTAGGCGGTGGTGACGGTGCGGATGAGGTCGTCCTCGGTGACCATCTTGTTGATCACCTTGCGCATGCGTTCGGAGCCGCCTTCGGGGGCGAAGGTCAGGCCGGAGCGGCGGCCGCCGCGCGAGAACTCGTTGGCGAGGGTGATGTTGAAGGCGTCCACCCGGGTGGACGGCAGCGACAGCGAGGTGTTGGTGCCCTCGTAGCGGTCGGCCAGGCCCTTGGCCACCTCGCCGATCTCGCTGTGGTCGGCGCTGGACAGGCTGAGCAGGCCCACCTCGGTGAAGCCGCTCTCCTTCAGGCCCTGGTCGACCATGTCGCCGATCGTGGTGATCGAGCGCTCCCGGACCGGACGGGTGATCATCCCGGCCTGGCAGAAGCGGCAGCCGCGGGTGCAGCCGCGGAAGATCTCGACGCTGAACCGCTCGTGGACGGTCTCGGCCAGCGGGACCAGCGGCTTCTTCGGGTACGGCCACTTGTCGAGGTCCATGACGGTGTGCTTGTCGACCCGCCACGGGACGCCCTGCCGGTTGGGCGCGACCCGCTGGACGCGCCCGTCGGGGTGGTAGGTCACGTCGAAGAACTTGGGGACGTAGACGCCGCCGGAGCGGGCCAGGCGCATCAGCAGCTCGTCGCGGCCGCCGGGACGTCCCTCGGCCTTCCACTCGCGCACGACCTCGGTGATCGCCAGCGCGATCTCCTCGCCGTCGCCGAGCACGGCCGCGTCGAGGAAGTCGGCGATGGGCTCGGGGTTGAACGCCGCGTGCCCGCCCGCCAGGACGATCGGGTGCTCGTCGGTGCGGTCGGCGGCCTCCAGGGGGATTCCGGCCAGGTCGAGCGCCGTCAGCAGGTTGGTGTAGCCGAGCTCGGTGGAGAAGCTCACGCCGAACACGTCGAAGGCGGCGACCGGACGGTGCGCGTCGACGGTGAACTGGGGGATCCCGTTCTCCCGCATGATCGCTTCCATGTCGGGCCACACGCTGTAGGTGCGCTCGGCCAGGACGCCGTCGCGCTCGTTGAGGATCTCGTACAGGATCTGGACGCCCTGGTTGGGCAGGCCGACCTCGTAGGCGTCGGGGTACATCAGCGCCCACCGCACCTGGGTGTCGTCCCACTCCTTGATCTGGGAGTTCAGTTCGCCGCCGACGTACTGAATCGGCTTCTGCACGCGCGGGAGCAGCGGCTCCAGACGCGGGAAGATCGATTCGACTGGCATGGCGGATTCCTCCGATGGCGTGGAATGGGGATCGACCATCAAGCCTACCGTCCCCTAGTCGAAGGGACGCCGTCGCAAATGGACGGCCTGGAGCAGGCCGAGGGCGATGAAGTTGGCGAAGGTCGCCGAGCCTCCGTAGGAGACGAAGGGCAGCGGGAGGCCGGTGATCGGCATGATCCCGAGGGTCATGCCGATGTTCTCGAACGACTGGAAGGCCAGCCAGCACACCACCCCGGCGGCGATCAGGGTGCCGAACAGGTCGGCCGCCTGGGTGGCGATGCGCAGGCCGCGCCACATGACGACGCCCAGCAGGACCACGATCACGGCGCCGCCGACGAAGCCGAGCTCCTCGCCCGCGACGGTGAAGATGAAGTCGGTCTGCTGCTCGGGGACGAAATGCCCGCCGGTCTGCTCGCCCTGGAACAGGCCCTTGCCGGAGAAGCCGCCCGAGCCGACCGCGATGCGGGCCTGCTGGGCGTTGTAGCCCGCTCCCCGGGGGTCGGCGGACGGGTCGAGGAAGGCGGTGAACCGGTCGAGCTGGTAGGGCTTGAGAAGGCCGAAGAAGAAGACCGCGAACGCGGTGAGCAGCCCGCCGCCGACCAGGCCCACCAGCCAGCGCTTGCGGGCGCCTGACAGGGCCAGCATCCCGAGGACCACTGCCGTGAACACCAGCGTGGTGCCGAGGTCGGGCTGGAGCATGATCAGGACGCCCGGCACCCCGGCCAGGACGAGCGCGAGCAGGATGTCGCGGCGTCCCGGCCCGACCTCGCCGTCGCGCGGCTCCCCCAGCAGCATGGCCAGCAGGACGACCAGGCCGACCTTGGCGAACTCCGAGGGCTGCACCTGGAAGCCGCCGCCGATCACGATCCACGAGTGCGACCCGTTGATCGTGCTGCCCAGCGGGCTCAGCACCGCCATCAGCCCGATGCACGCCAGCCCGTACAGGATCGGCGCGTAGGCGCGCAGCAGCCGGTAGTCGAGCACCGTGACCAGGCCGCCGAGGGCGACGCCGATCACCAGGTTGAGAATGTGGCGCTTGAGGAAGCTCTCGGGGTCCTTGCCCTGCTCGGTGAGGATCTGGAAGGTCGCCGAGCGCACCAGCAGCGCACCGATGATCGACAGCACCAGGACGGTCAGCAGCAGCGTCCAGTCGAGCCTGCGCAGCCCGGACGCGCCGCGCGTCCAGACGGTGCCGCGCTCGCGGTATCCGCCGAGCGTTCCCACGTCGAGCTTCACGGGCTGGCCCCGTCCTCCTGCGGCCTGGGCAGCGCGGCGGGCAGCTTGCCGTCCTTGAGCGCGGGTGTCTGGCCCTTCTTCATCCCGTACATGGCCTCGTAGATCTCGCGGACGGCGGGCGCGGCGGTCGAGGCGCCCGTGCCGCCCTGGGAGACCATGACCACGACGGCGAAGCGGGGGTTCTTGGCCGGGGCGTAGGAGGCGAACCAGGACGTGTCGTCCTTGCCGTAGACCTCGGCGGTGCCGGTCTTTCCGGCGACGTGGACCTTCTTGAGGTCGAAGCCGGTGAAGGCCCCGGCGGCGGTGCCCTTCTTGGTCACTTCGGCGAGGCCGCCCCGGATGTACTTCAGCACCTTGGGGTCGACGGGAAGCTTGCCCGCCGGCGGCAGCTCGATGCGGCGGGCCAGGCTGCCGTCCGGGTTCAGGACGGCCTGCGCGAGCCGCGGCACGACGAGTCTGCCGCCGTTGGCGACGGCCGCGTAGGCGCGGGTGAGCTGGAGCGGCGTGACGAGCATGTCGCCCTGGCCGATGGACAAGTTGGCGGCGTCACCGGCCCGCCAGACGAAGCCCTCGGTGCAGTTCTCCGCGGCGATGGACTTGAGGTAGGCCGCGCGGGTCGGGTCGGTGCGGGCCACCTCGGGGTAGCCCTCCTTGGCGCCCTTGCAGTCGGCCTTCTTGGTGGTGTTCCAGTAGTCGCGCTTCCACTGCCGGTCGGGGATGCGGCCGGTGCTCTCGCTGGGAAGGTCGATGCCGGTGCGGGAGCCGAACCCCCACTTGCGCACCATCTTGACCATCGGGTCGCTGGGGTTCTTCTTGGGTTTGGTGGACCCGTCGCGCAGCCACTGCTCGTAGGCGAACTTGTAGAAGATCGTGTCGCAGGACACCACGAGCGCGCGGTGCAGGTTCATGGAGCCGTGGGCCTGGCCCTCGAAGTTCTTGAAGGCCCGGTTGCCGACGTTGTAGGAGCCGGGGCAGTTGTAGGTGCCGTTCAACGGGTACCCGTCGGCGACGGCGGCCGACATCGTGGCGACCTTGAACGTCGAGGCGGGGGCGAACTGGCCCTGGGTCGCGCGGGAGATGAGCGGCTCGCCCTTCTTCTTGCCGAGGAGCCCGTCGTACTCGTCCTGGGAGATGCCGCCGGTCCAGATGCCGGGGTTGTAGGTCGGGGAGCTTGCCAGCGCCACGACCCGTCCGTTGGTGACGTCCATGACGACCGCGGCGGCCGCGTCGGCCTTGCGGCCCTGCTTGCGCGCGTTCTTCACGGCGTTGTCGAGGGCCTTCTCGGCCGCGCCCTGAACCTTGGAGTCGATGCTGGTGACCAGCAGCCCGCCCGGGACGGGGGCCTTCTCGCTGGACGTCCCGGTCACGCGTCCCTGGCTGTCGACCAGGACCTTGCGGAAGCCGGGCTCGCCGCGCAGGTAGGTGTCGTAGACCGCCTCCAGGCCGTCGCGGCCGATCAGGTCGACGCCGCTGTAGCCGGTGACCTTCAGGCCCTTGCGCTTGTCGAGCTCCTCCTGCGTGATCGGCTGGAGGTAGCCCAGGGCCTGCACGGCTCCGGCACCGTCCGGCCTGGGGTAGTCGCGCACGGCCTGCACCTGGGCGTTGACCCCGGGGAACTCCTCCTGCCGCTCCATGATCTGGAGCGCGCGCTTGGGGTCGACCCGGTCGTCCACGGGAATCGGCTGATACGGGGAACCGGGCCAGCACGGACGCTTGATGCTCGGCCCGCACAGCCTGATCCTCTTCTCCAGTTCCTCGCGGGTGGTGCCGAGGACCTTGGCCAGCCCCTCCAGGACGCCCTTGCCCTTGTCCTTCTGACGGGACAGCGACGTGCGGTCGACCGACACCACCAGCGCGGAGCGGTTGCGCACCAGCGGGCGGCCGTTGGCGTCGAGGATCGTCCCCCGGACGGCCGGGACGACGATGTCGCGGATGCGGTTGTTGGCCGCGACCTCGCGGTAGTGCTCGCCGTCGAGGACCTGCATCGACCACAACCGCCCCATCAGGACCAGCAGCAGCGCCGCGACGAGCACGTACAGCACGACGAGGCGGAAATGGGTCCTGGAGTTCACAGTCCTCCGCTCCGGCCCGACATCGCGCGGTAGCGGGCGGTGGGCACCGAGTTGCGGTCGCGGGACGGCCGTCCGTCGCGTTCGAAGCGGCGGGAGGCGCGCAGCACCGCCCACACCACGAACGGGCTGGCGATCACGTCGTAGAGGACCTGGAGCGGGACGATCCTGGACACGACCGTCCAGTTGGCGCGCGGGTCGCCGAGCATCATGCCGGTGGCGGCGTACAGCATCGTCCCGGCCAGGGCGCCGACGGCCACGGCCGCGAACGGCACTACCGTCTGCCGGTCCATCTCGGCCGAGGCGATGCCGCAGACGTAGCCGATCAGGCAGTAGACCAGCGCGTACCGGCCGATGGTGTGGTCGGCGGGCGGGATGATGTCGGCGGCCAGCCCGGCGCAGAACCCGGTGACCAGACCGGTGAGCGAGCCGCTGACCAGGGCCAGCGCCACGACCGCCAGCAGCACCAGGTCGGGGGTGACCGCGCCGGGCAGCGGCAGCCGGTTGGCCACCGAGACCTGGAGGATCAGCGCGGCGACGATCACCACGAGGGCCAGGAAGTTGCGGCCCGCGGGCGACGGCGAATCCGAGACGTTCAGCACGTCAGTCCTCCGAGCTCGGCGTGGTCGACGGGCGCCCGCTCGGCCGTCCGCTCCCCGTGGGGGACGCGGACGGGGACGGGGTGGGCGTCGTGGTCGGGGTCGGCTTCGGGGGCAGCACGGAGTCGCGGGGGTCGGTCTTGGGCGGCGCCACCACGACCGCGACGATGTCGAGGCTGGTGAACCGGGTGAAGGGCCGGATGTAGGCGGTGCGGGTCAGGCCCCCGGCGGGCTTGTCGATGCGTTCGACGACACCGATCGGCACCCCGGGGACGTACGGCCGCTCCCCCTGCGAGCCGAGCGTGACCAGGCGCTGCCCGGGACGCATCGGGGCGCTGGCGTTCAGCAGTTGCAGGCGCATCGGCGTCGCGCCGCCGTCGCCGAGACCGCGGCGTCCGCGTCCCTGGACGATGCCGATCTCGCGTGTCTCCTCCAGCCGCGCCCCGACCGAGGAGGTGACGTCGGTGGCCAGCAGGACGGTCGCGGTGGCGGGGCCGACCCGCGTCACGCGTCCGACCAGGCCGTCGGCGCTCATCACGGTCATGTCGGGACGGACGCCGCTGCGGCTGCCGACGCTGATCGTGACGGTGTCCTCGAAGCCCTGGCCCGCCGAGATGACATGCGCGGCCGCGATCTTGTAGCCGCCCATTCCGGCCGAGCCCAGCAGCCGGTCGAGCTGGGCGGCGCTGTCGCGGTCGAGACGGCCGGAGCGCACCTGCTCGCGGAGCCTGGCGTTCTCGCGTTCGAGCCGGTCGGCGCGGCGGCGCTCGCCGGGGGCGTCGGTGATCGCGTCGAAGGTGTTGCCGATCGGCCGCACCACCGCCGCCGAGGCGCGCTCGACGGGGCCGAACACGGTGGCGCCGACGTCGCGCAGCCCGCTGAGCGGCGAGTTGTCGCCGCCCCGGTAGTCGATGGTGATGAGCGCGAGCGCCACGACGATGAGCGTGCCGAGGACCACGCGGGTACGTCGGGTGTCCTTCACCCGGTGACCTCCCGAATCATTCAGGGGCCCGGCCCCTGTGCTCCATGCTCATCGCGTGTCCTGCGTTTCCTGCGTGTCCTGTGCGGGCGCGCCGGTCAGTGCCGGGGTTCGGGCACCAGGACCTGGCGGAGGGACTCGAAGTCCTCCACGCACTTGCCGGTGCCGAGCACGACCGAGTCGAGCGGGTTGTCGACCAGGTGGATCGGCATCCCGGTCTCCTCCCGCAGCCGCTCGTCGAGGTTCTTCAGCAGCGCCCCGCCGCCGGTCAGGGCGATACCGCGGTCCATGATGTCGCCCGACAGCTCGGGCGGGCACTTGTCGAGGGTGGTCTTGACGGCGTCGACGATGGCGTTGACCGGTTCCTCGATCGCGCGGCGGACCTCCTCCGAGGAGATCACCACGGTCTTGGGCAGCCCGCTGACCAGGTCGCGGCCGCGGATCTCGGCGTGCGGCTCCTCGTCCTTGCCGTTGGGGTAGGCCGACCCGATCGCCATCTTGATCTCTTCGGCGGTGCGCTCGCCGAGCATCAGCGAGTACTCCTTCTTGGAGAAGGAGATGACGGCCTGGTCGAGCTCGTCGCCGCCGACGCGGACCGACTGGCTGGTCACGATGCCGCCGAGGGAGATGATGGCGACCTCGGTGGTGCCGCCGCCGATGTCGACGACCATGTTGCCGGTGGGTTCGTAGACGGGCAGCCCGGCGCCGATCGCGGCGGCCATGGGCTCCTCGATGATGTACACGCGGCGGGCGCCGGCCTGGTAGCCGGCCTCCTTCACCGCGCGCTGCTCGACGCCGGTGATGCCGCTGGGAACGGCGACCACGATGCGCGGCTTGGCGAAGTGCCGGCGCTTGTGGACCTTCTGGATGAAGTAGCGCAGCATCCGTTCGGTGACGTCGAAGTCGGCGATGACGCCGTCCTTGAGCGGACGTACCGCCACGATGTTGCCCGGCGTGCGGCCGATCATCCGCTTGGCCTCGATGCCGACCGCGACGATCTTGCCCGTGTTGGTGTTGATCGCCACGACGGAGGGTTCGTTCAGGACGATCCCGCGCCCTCGCACGTACACCAGCGTGTTGGCGGTGCCGAGGTCGACCGCCATGTCACGGCCAAGAAACGACAGCTTGTTACCCATGAAGAAAGGGTGCCCTTCATGTTGTCGGGCGTGCAGAGCGGCTCGCCCATCGTAACGCGCCGGAGGGCCATGGGTCAGTCACCCCAACGGCGCGCGTTGCGTTGAAACAGGCCGGAAGCAAGGCGGTTTAGCGCAAAAACACGCGGGCCGACGTGTGTCGGCCCGCGTGTGTCGGCCGGAGTCGGCGTTTCTCAGGCGAGCTCGGGGAAGAAGAGCTTGATCTCGCGCTCGGCCGAGTCGGTGGAGTCGGAGCCGTGCACGATGTTCTCGCCGATCTCCAGCGCGAAGTCGCCGCGGATGGTGCCGGGGGTGGCGCCGACCGGGTCGGTCGCGCCGGCCAGGGACCGGAACGCCTCGATCGCGCGGGGGCCCTCGGCCACCAGCGCCACCAGCGGGCCGCCGGTGATGAACTCGACCAGCTCGCCGAAGAAGGGGCGCTCGGAGTGCTCGGCGTAGTGGGACTCGGCGGTCTCGCGCGACAGGGTGCGCAGTTCCAGCGCGACGAGCTTCAGGCCCTTGCGCTCGATCCGGGAGACGACCTCACCGACGACACCGCGGCGGACACCGTCGGGCTTGACCAGGATAAGAGTGCGCTCGGACACGAGTAGTTCTCTCCTCAGGAAGTGATTGGGGTGGCGCGCCCCGCGTCAGACCGGGGCCCCGGGCCCGGACCGGCCCGCACACCACTGCGCGCGAATCCTACCCGCACCTTTCACGCGGCCGCTTCGCGCGCCACCACGGCGCCGATCCGGCGGCAGGCGGCCGCCAGCAGGACGACCACGACCCCCGCCGCGACCAGCCAGACCCGGTACCCGGCGGTCAGCGCGTAGAGCTGCTGGGACGCGGTGTCGGGACGCGTCCGGTGCCACTGGCCCGCCTGGAGGGAGAGCACCAGGAGCTGCCCGGTCAGGACGGCGGGGAAGCACAGGCTCAGCCCGAACAGGGCGGCGGCCGCTCCGGCGTCGCGCAGGGACGCGGCCAGGGCCGTCCCGACTCCGGCGCCGAGCGGGATCAGCGGCGCCATCAGCAGCCAGGGGCCGGACGAGGCGCCGACGGCCAGCGCCAGCAGGACCGCGACGATCACCAGCCCGTGCCCGGCCAGGACGGTGCCGCGCGCGGCCCGGAGCGACATCCGCGCGGTGACCAGCGCCCCGGCCATCGCGGCGGCGGCCCCGGCGCCGAACGGCAGCAGCAGGGAGAGCGTGGCCGCGCCGCCGTCCAGCCGGTCTCCGGCCGAGGCGAGGCCCGCCAGCGGGCCGGTCATCGGGTAGGTGAGCAGACCGGCGGTGATCATGACCATCGCGCAGCCGAGCGGGCTGCCGGCGGCGGCGTCCCGGCTGCCCACCAGCGCCAGCCCGATCAGGGCGAGCAGCGCGCTGGCGGCCACGACGAGCTGCGCGCCCGGCGACCACTCGAACGTGGTCACCACGGCCAGGAAGGCGAACCCGGCGGCGGGGACGGCGGGCAGCACCAGCTGCCCGCGCTCGTTGGCCCGCAGGGAGGGAAGCGAGTCGCGCGTCCGGACGGCCGCGCACAGCAGGGCGGCGCCGACCGCGGCCAGCGCGGGCCAGGGGAACGGCGCCAGGGCCGCGTGCCAGTCGGAACCTCCCAGCGGCACCTCGTGCAGCGCGAGGGGCATCGCGAACATCAGGGCCGCGACCAGGGCGCCCGCCCACACGGCGGTGAGCACGCGGCTGCCCCGCTCCCACACCAGCACCAGGGTGGCGGGCAGGACGACGCCCGCTCCGACGCCCTGCGCGACGCGGGCGGCGGCCACCAGGGGCACGGTGCCCGCGTAGCGCGCGGCGCCGATGCCCGCGACCAGGAAGAGCAGGCCCGCCAGCAGCACCAGCCGGGGCGAGAACCGCCGGGCCGTCACCGCCGCCAGCGGGACGGTGAGCAGCAGGGCGGGCAGGGTCAGCCCGGCGGCCCGCAGCAGCCCGGGGATCTGCTCGTCCTGGAGGCCGAGCGACGCACGGGCGGGTTCCATGACGTTGAGGCTGGTGTCGGGGAGGACCAGCGCGACCGCGGGAATCGCGGTCAGGGCGAGCAGGAGCGCTCCCGCATGCGCCGCACGATCGGGGGACACGGCTTTCTCCTTCGGAGCCGGCCATCCACCGAGGGGAAATGCCCGAAATGAAACAAAGGCACGAATTGGCGGATGAATTGACGAGGCCGTCCCCGCGAATTTAGCGCGCTTCCGCCTTCTCCACCTTACGACCGAGCCAAATGCTCGTTCCCCAAAGCGCCCCGAATAGCAGCCCGAGGAAGAACATCGTGGGAACCATGAACCCTGTCGCGATCACCAGCACCTGAAGCCCGGTGCCCACGGGAATCCCCCACGGGAACCGCAGCAGCCCCGCCATGATCAGGCAGACCACCGCCAGCCCGCCGCACACGCCCCCCGCCAGCGCGCCGTCGACGTCCAGCACGGTCACCGCGACCGGAATCGCCAACGCGATCACGATCGCCTCACACGCCAGCACCGTGGCCAGCAACCGCCTCGCCGCACTCACGCCCGTCCCTCCCCACCCAAACGCACCACGTCCACCACACTCGCGCCCCACAGCCACGCCACGACGTCCCCCGCCCGCCCCTCAGCACCGGCGCACACGCCACGCGACCTCACCACCGCGCCATCCCGCCCCGCGCCACCGCACGCGCCGTTCGATCGGCTGGTGGCGTTCATCGTCGGGACTCGTCGACGCGCAGCAGGGTGCGGGCGTCGCCGACGGTGACGACCGAACCGGTGATCAGGACGCCCGCGCCCCGGTACTCGCCGGTTTCCTCGGCGAGGCCGATCGCGCGGTCGATCGCGTCGTCGAGCCGGGCCACCTCGTGGACGCGGTCGGGGCCGAAGATGCCCCCGGCCAGCTCGGCGAGCTCGTCGGGCGGCATCGAGCGCGGCGAGGAGTTGCGCGAGACCACCAGCTCCTCGACCACCGGTTCGAGCTGGTCGAGGACGCCCGCGATGTCCTTGTCGGCGGCCGAGGCGAAGACCGCGACCAGGCGGGTGAAGCCGAACGACTCGGTGATGGTCGCGACGCTGGCCGCCATGCCCGCCGGGTTGTGGGCGGCGTCCAGCAGGACGGTCGGGCCCGTCCTGACGACCTCCAGGCGTCCGGGCGAGGCCGACTTGGCGAACCCGCTGCGCACCAGCGCCGGGTCGAGCTGGCCCTCGTCGCCGCCGGTGTAGGTCTCCCCCGCCGCGACGCGCGTCGCGGCCTCCAGGTTGGGCGTCCCCTGGGTGGGTGCGCCGCTGGCGAACGCCTCGACCGCCACCAGCGCGCACGCGGCGTTGCTCGCCTGGTGCTCGCCGAACAGCGGCAGGAAGATCTCGTCGTAGGTGCCGTGCAGGCCCCGGATGTCGACCTGCTGGCCGCCGAAGGCCACGTCGCGGTGCAGGACGCCGAACTCGATGCCCTCGCGCGCCGCGGCCGCCCCGGTCTCGGCGACCCGGCGCAGCAGCACCTCGGCCGCCGCGACCGGCTGCTGCGCCAGTACCGCGATCGCGCCCGGCTTGATGATCCCGGCCTTCTCACCGGCGATGTCCTCGACGGTGTCGCCGAGGTACTCGGTGTGGTCGAGCCCGATCGGGGTCACGACGGCCACGGCGCCGTCGGCCACGTTCGTGGCGTCCCACGTCCCGCCCATCCCGACCTCGACCACGGCCACGTCGACGGGCGCGTCGGCGAAGGTCGCGAACGCCATCGCGGTGAGGATCTCGAAGAACGAGAGCCGGACGCCGTGCTTCTCGTCGATCATCCGCACGTAGGGCAGGACGTCGGCGTAGGCCTCGGTGAAGCGCTCCGCGGTGATCGGCTCGCCGTCCACGGCGATGCGCTCGCGCAGCGTGGTCATCTCCGGGCTGGTGTAGAGGCCGGTCCGCAGGCCGCGCTCGCGCAGCAGCGCCTCGATCAGCCGGGCGGTGCTCGACTTGCCGTTGGTCCCGGAGACATGGATCACGGGGTAGGAGCGCTGCGGCTCCCCCAGGATGTCCATGACGTCGCGCACCCGATCGAGGGTCGGGTCGATCTCCCATTCGACGCCGCGACCCATGATCGCGCTTACAGCGCCCCGGTAGTCCAGAGGCTCGGCCACCCGATTCACCAATCTCCATTGCCTGGGGAATTCCTGCTTCGCAGCCTACTGGTGGAGGCCCGGGCCCCCGGCATCGGTGCCGGGGCCGCCGACTACCCTCGGGGCGGTGGACGAGGTCTTCTACGGGGAATGGCTCGCCCGCCGTCCGGGCCAGACGCGCGACATCGGGCGGGCGGCGCTGCTGGCCGAGGCGCTGGGGATCGCGCGCGCGGGACGTCCCGTCCTGGCGGTCGTCGGCTCCAAGGGCAAGGGGACGGCCGCGACGTACGCCTCGGCCTGTCTCGCCGCCGCCGGCCTCCGCGTCTGCGCGGTCACGAGCCCCGGCTACCGCAGCGACCGCGAGCGCGTCCGCGTCGATGGCCGGTCCCTCACCAAGGCCGGGTTCGCCGCGCTGGCGTCCCGGTTGCGCGCGGAGAGGGACACCCTGCCGCCGCCCGAGCACGGCTACCTGGCGCCCACCGGCCTGTTCACCCTCGCGGGCGTCCTGCACGCACGGGACGTGGACGCGGACGTCCTCGTCCTGGAGGCGGGCATGGGCGGCCGCTCGGACGAGATCTCGCTCTTCCCCGCCGACGCCGTCGCGCTCACCCCGATCTTCGGTGAGCACCTGGGCAAGCTGGGCGGCACCGTCGCCGAGATCGCCGCCGAGAAGGCGGGCGTGATCGTCCGCGAGACCCGCGTCGTGGTGTCGGCGCCGCAGACCCCGGACGTCCTGAACGTCCTGCCCCCGGGGCACACCCGCCCCGAAGACCTTCCACCCGATCTCCTCCCCCACGGCCTGGCCAGCGCCGCGGCCGCCACCGGCTGGACGGCCGCCCTCCGCCTCCTGGACGCCGAGGGCCTCCCCCGCCCGTCCGGGCGACGCTCACGCGAGGTCATGGGATCGATCACGCTCCCGGGAAGGCTCTCCTGGCACACCCTTCCCGGCACCGACGTCGAGCTCCTCGCGGACGCCGCCATCAACGGCGCCGGAGTCACCGCCGCCCTGGCCACCGCGAAGACCCGCTGGGACGAGATCGACCACGTCCTGGTCTGCCTCCCCGACCACAAGGACCTGGACGGCGCGATCTCCGCCCTGGGCGACCTCCCGGCCACCTTCGTCCGCCTCCCGTATGCGCGCCTCAGCTTCGACCACCCCCTGCCACGCGCGTGGAAGGTCATCGACAGCGCCGCCCTCACCCCCGAAGCCCTCCCGACCCTGGGCCGGCGCCTCCTGGCCCTGGGCACGGTCTACTTCATCGGCCACGTCCTCGACCTGGTCAAGGCCGACACCACCCGCACCTTCCGGCCGGACGGCTAGGTCTTCTTCTCCAGGTCGGTGCGCATTCGGGGCAGGAGGGCGGCCAGGACGCCGGTGTCCGAGGTCAGGGCGGGGGTGTTGGAGGCGATCAGCCCGAAGGACGACCGGGTGGCCCAGGCGCAGTACTGGTGGATGTCGGCCAGGACGGCGAAGGTGCCGCAGACGGCCTGGCCGCCGCCGGGGCCGGGGTTGGCCTTCGCGGCGGTGAGGAGGGTGTTGGGGCGGGTTCTCTGGAGGAGGTCGGCGGGGTCGCCGAGCTTGCCGGAGCCGCCCATGAACAGGAAGTTCTGGGTCTGCGCGGGGCCGTCGGTGTAGAGGGCGATGGCGGTGACGGACTTCTCGACGCCCCCGGTGCGGACGGCGGAGGCGATGAACGGGTAGGCGGCGCTGGCGGCGGGGGCGGCGGCCGGGTCGCGGGACAGCCCGGCGGCTACGGGGGCGGCGACGACACGGCGGGTGGCCTTGCCGCCCTCCTCGGCGCGGCCGTCGGGCTTGCCGAGGACGACGGCGAGGACCAGCGCGAGCAGCAGGACCATGCCGACCGACAGGCCCGCGACGAGCCCGGCCACCGGCCTGCGCAGCTTGGGGGTGGTGGGGCGCACTACGGCCGAGGGCGGGCGCACGGCGGGCTGCCAGCCCCCGGAAGGCGGGGCGGCGGGGACGGCGGGCAGCGGGCCTGTGCTGATCACCTGGTCCACCACGGTCGGTGGCGGGGGAAGGACGGTGCCGCCGCCCGGTGTGGTGTCGTGCGGCATGAAGTCGTGGGTCGTGGTGGGAGGCTCGGCCTCGGGGGCCGGGGCGACCTTGATGTCCTCGGCCGGGGCGACCTTGATGTCGGCGTCGTCGGCCAGGGCGGCGGCGATGTTCGAGCGGGCGGGCGCGGCGTCGGGCTCGCCCTCCAGGTCGGCGGCCCACCAGGGGATTCCCTCGGTCCGGGGAGGGTCAAGCTCGTCGTCCGGCGCGGCCCGCGGCGCGTCCGGGTGAGAGGGCGAGTCGGCCATTGCGCTCCAGCGTCGGTATGCCCACGATTGAGACGGATCGTAGCGCTAATACGGACATGGACGGGCCGTCGTGCGGCGGCGGCCGGGCCTCGCCCGGCCGCCGCCTCAGGTCACGCGCTCGGGAGGGCCGCCAACTGGTTCTGGAGCCGCTCGATGTCGGCCTCGGACTGGGCGAGCCGGTCGCGGTTCTTGGCGACGACGGCCTCGGGCGCCTTGGCCATGAACGCCTCGTTGGACAGCTTGCGGCGGGCCTGGTCGGCCTCCTTGCGGGCGGCGGCCAGGTCCTTGTCCAGGCGCTTGCGCTCGGCCAGGACGTCGATCGCGCCCGCGGTGTCGAGGTGGACGGTGACGCCCTCGACCGGGAGCGAGGCGGTGGCCGCGAAGCCCTCGTCCGGCTCGGTCAGCCGGAGCAGGGTGCGCACGCCCTCCTCGTGCGGCGCGAGGGGCGAGCCCGCCAGGTCGAGGCGGGCCGCGACCCGCTGGCCCGGCTTGAGGCCCTGGTCGGCGCGGAACCGGCGGACCTCGGTGACCATGCGCTGGAGCGAGGCGATGGTGGCCTCGGCCCCGGGGTCGCGCAGCGCGTCGTCGGTTTCGGGCCAGGCGGCGGTGACCAGGGTCTCGGCGCCGGTCAGGGCCGTCCACAGCTCCTCGGTGACGAACGGGATCACCGGGTGCAGCAGCCGCAGGAGCTTGTCGAGGACCTCGCCGAGGACGCGGCGGGTGGCCTCGGCGCGGCCGTCGTTGAACTGGACCTTGGACAGCTCGACGTACCAGTCGCAGACCTCGTCCCACGCGAAGTGGTAGAGCGTCTCGCACGCCTTGGCGAAGTCGAACGACTCCAGGTGGGCGTCGACCTCGGCGGTGACCCGTTGCAGGCGCGACAGGATCCAGGCGTCGACCTCGCTGAGCTCGGTCGGCAGGTCGCCGCGGGTGTGGGCGCCGTTCATCATCGCGAACCGGGTGGCGTTCCAGAGCTTGTTGCAGAAGTTGCGCGAGCCCTGCGCCCAGTCTTCGGCCACCGGGACGTCGCCGCCGGGGTTGGCGCCGCGCAGCAGCGTGAAGCGGGTCGCGTCGGCGCCGTAGCGGTCGATCCAGTCCAGCGGGTCGATGACGTTGCCGAACGACTTGGACATCTTCTTGCCGTGCTGGTCGCGGACCATGCCGTGCAGCGCGATCGTCTCGAACGGGACGGCGTCGTCCATGGCGTACAGGCCGAACATCATCATCCGGGCGACCCAGAAGAACAGGATGTCGTACCCGGTGACCAGGACGGACGTCGGGTAGAACCGCTTGAGTTCGGGGGTGGCGTCCGGCCAGCCGAGCGTGGAGAACGGCCACAGCGCGCTGGAGAACCAGGTGTCGAGGACGTCGGTGTCCTGCGTCCAGCCGGTGGGCGGCTCCTCGTCCGGGCCGGGGCAGACGGTCTGGCCCTCGGGCCCGTACCAGACCGGGATGCGGTGGCCCCACCACAGCTGGCGGCTGATGCACCAGTCGTGCATGTTGTCGACCCACTCGAAGTAGCGCGCGGCCATCTCGGGCGGGTGGATCTTCACCCGGCCGTCGCGGACGGCGTCGCCCGCCGCCTTGGCCAGCGGCCCGGTCTTGACGAACCACTGGAGCGAGACGCGGGGCTCGACCACGGTCGAGCAGCGCTGGCAGTGGCCGACCGAGTGCTCGTAGGGGCGGATCTCCTTGACGATCAGGCCCTGCTCGCGCAGCGCCGCGACGACGGCCGGACGGGCCTCGAAGCGGTCCAGGCCCTCGAACGGGCCGTGCGCGGTGATCACGCCGCGCTCGTCCATGACCGTCAGGGACGGCAGCGAGTGGCGGCGCCCGATCTCGAAGTCGTTGGGGTCGTGCGCCGGGGTGACCTTGACCGCGCCGGTGCCGAACTCGGGGTCGACGTGCTCGTCGGCCACGACGGGGATGCGGCGGCCGGTCAGCGGCAGCTCGATGTCGGTGCCGATCAGGTGCCGGTACCGCTCGTCGGAGGGGTGGACGGCCACGGCGGTGTCGCCGAGCATCGTCTCGGCCCGCGTCGTGGCCACCACGACCTCGTCGGAGTAGCGGATCGAGACCAGCTCGCCCTCGCGGTCGTCGTGCTCGACCTCGATGTCCGACAGCGCGGTCAGGCAGCGCGGGCACCAGTTGATGATGCGCTCGGCGCGGTGGATCAGCCCGTCGTCGAACAGCCGCTTGAAGATCGTCCGGACGGCGCGGGCGCGGTCGTCGTCCATGGTGAACGCCTCGCGCGTCCAGTCGACGCTGTCGCCCAGGCGGCGCATCTGGCCCAGGATCCGGCCGCCGGACTCGCCCTTCCACTTCCAGACCCGCTCGACGAACGCCTCGCGGCCCAGGTCGTGCCGGGACTTGCCCTCCTTGGCCAGCTCGCGCTCGACGACGTTCTGGGTGGCGATGCCCGCGTGGTCCATGCCGGGGACCCAGAGCGTCTCGTAGCCCTGCATCCGGCGGCGGCGGATCAGGGTGTCTTGAATGGAGTGGTCGAGAGCGTGCCCCATGTGCAACGAACCGGTCACATTCGGGGGCGGGATCACGATCGAATAGGCCGGACGTCCCGGGTCACGCGCCGGATCGGCCGTGAAAAGGCCCGAGGCTACCCAGCGTTCGTAGAGCCTGCCCTCGACGTCCGCCGGCTGGTACTGGGTGGGCAGGTCAACGTCGGCGGCGCCCTGGCCGCGCTCTTCGCTGGGCTTTGTCACGGGACCGGATTCTACGGGCCGGGAACGGTAGAACGCGCGGCGTCCCGCATGCGTCATAACCAGTGAGCCGGGTCCGGGCCCGTCCCCGGCAGCCCATGATCCATTTTTTCGTCCGGAGTCCGCGTCTTTCGTCTGATACACAGGTCCAAAGGCGCGCTTATCCTGATTCCACCAGGCCAGTCCGCCTGGCAGATCAGCGCCGGCCCGGCGCTTAGGAGAAATCGATGAGCAACTGGAACCCGCCGCCCGGGCAGGGCGGTCAGCCCGGCCAGCAGCCGGGGTACGGCCAGCAGCCCGGGTACGGGCAGCAGCCGGGCTACGGCCAGCAACCCCCGCCCGCGCCCGGCTACGGCGCGCCGCCCCCGCCCCCGCCCGGCTACGGCCAGCAGCCCGGCGGCTACGGCCCGCAGCCCGTGGGCGGCCCGTCCCCGTACGGCCCCCCGCCCCGCAAGTCCGGCGGCGCCGGACTGGTGATCGCCCTGGTCGGCGGCGCCGTCGTCCTGCTGGTGATCGTCGTGGCGGTCGTGGTCGTCATGTCCAACGGCGACGACACCAAGTACCGCATCGACACGCCGACCACCGTGGCGGGCATGACCCGCAACTCGGCGAGCGAGAGCACGATCACCTCCCAGCTGGTCAACCAGAAGGGCGAGCTGGAGCGGCAGACCAAGTCGACGTTCGACGACTTCAAGGTCGCGGTCTACAAGGGCTCCACCGAGCAGATCATGTTCTTCGGCGGCTACGGCGATCTCTCCGACCCCGAAACCTTCCTGAAGGGCAACACGCTGGGACGGCTGACGCGCGGCTCGTCGGCCAACACCACCGACGTCAGCGCGGGCGGCCCGGGCAAGGCACTGTGCGTGCCGATCAACTCGGGCGCCTACTCCAGCGCGGTCTGCATCTGGGCGACGGGGACGTCCTTCGGGGCGGTCGCGCCGGTTCCTGACACCTCCTCGCTGGGCTCGACGTCCACGGCGTCCAAGAGCATCTCCGAGGTCGCCTCGATCATGCGGCGGGTCCGCGCGGACGTGGAGACCGAGGCCTGACCCGCGCGCCTCGCGCGGCATCGGTCCCGTTCCGGTCGGGACACCGGTCACCTGACGCCGGGCCGTTCCGACCGGGAGGCTGGTGCCCGACGTGCGAAGCCGCGCGAGGCGTGGAGGATCGGGGATGCGAGCGGTCGTGGCGCATGCCGTCGCGATGACGGCCGCCTTCGCCGCCGGAGCCGCGGCGGTGCGGCTGGCGGACGTGCCGCGCCTGCGCCGGCTCACCGACGACCTGCAGCGCTCCCGCGAGCGCATCCTCACGGCCCGCGAGGAGGAACGCCGCCGCCTGCGCCGCGACCTGCACGACGGGCTCGGCCCCACGCTGGCCAGCCTGGCCATGTCGCTGGACGCCGCGCGCATCACCCTGTCCGGCGAGCCCGAGCGCATGGAGCCCCTGCTGTCGGACCTGCGCGACCGGCTGGCCACCACCGTCGGCGAGATCCGCGAGATCGCGCACGGGCTGCGGCCCCCCTCGCTGGACGACCTGGGCCTGGTGGCGGCGATCCGGACGCTGGCCGAGCGGGCCTGCCCCCAGGTCGAGGTCCGCTTCGACGGCGAGCCCGACGACCTTCCCGCCGCCGTCGAGGTCGCGGCCTACCGCATCGTCGAGGCGGCCCTGGCCAACGTCCGCCAGCACGCCCGGGCGTCCACGGCCATGGTGATGCTGAGCCGCGACCATGACCTGCATCTGATGGTGGCCGACTCCGGGGTGGGCCTCCCCGAGCCGATGCGGCGCAACGGCTCGGGCGGCATGGCCGAGATGCGCGAGCTGGCCGCCGAGGTCGGCGGCAGCTGCACGATCACCTCGCGGGCGGGCTGCGGCACCGTCGTCTCGGCCCGCCTCCCGCTGCCCGGACGGCGCTACGATCGGCCTGGAACGGGGAGGGCGGCCGATCATGAGCGGTGAGACGATCAAGGTCCTGATCACCGACGACCACCCGGTGTTCCGGCAGGGTCTCACGAGCCTGCTGCACGCGCTGGGAATCGAGGTCGTCGCCGAGGCCGAGTGCGGCCCCGAGGCCGTCCGGCTGGCCGCCGAACTCCAGCCGGACGTGGTCGTGATGGATCTGCACATGCCCGGCGGCAACGGCATCGAGGCCACCCGGACGATCACCCGCACCAGCCCGCGGATCGGCGTCCTGGTGCTGACGATGTTCCGCGACGACGACTCGGTCTTCGCCGCCATGCGGGCGGGCGCCCGCGGCTACCTGCTCAAGGAGTCGGGCGCCGAGGAGATCGCGCGGGCCGTCCGCGCCGTCGCCGCCGGCGAGGCCATCTACGGCCCCGAGATCGCGCGCCGCGTCCTGACCTACTTCACCGACATGCCCGACCCGCGCCAGGCCGCGTTCCCGCAGCTCACCGAGCGCGAGCGGGAGGTTCTGGAACTGATCGCCCAGGGCCGCAGCAACACCGAGATCGCCGCCGCCCTCTTCCTCAGCCAGAAGACGGTCCGCAACCACGTCTCCAACATCTTCATGAAGCTGCACGTCGCCGACCGGGCCCAGGCCATCGTCATGGCCCGCGAGGCGGGCCTGGGCGAGTCCACCCGCGGCTGACCCCGCCTCCAGCGCAGGGAAACAGAAACGCCCCTCCCGCAGGAGGGGCGTTTCTGTGATCGTGCTAGGCGGACTTCTCGCGCGGTTCGCGCTTGTTGCGCTCGCGCGGCACCAGGGTCGGGTTCACATGTTCGAGGACGGCCTCGCGGGTGATGACGACCCGGGCCACGTCCTGGCGGCTCGGAACCTCGTACATCACCGACAGGAGGACCTCCTCCATGATCGCCCGCAGCCCGCGGGCACCGGTGCCCCGCAGGATGGCCTGGTCGGCGATCGCCTCCAGGGCGTCGCCGGAGAACTCCAGGTCGACCCCGTCGAGCTCGAAGAGGCGGTGGTACTGGCGCACCAGCGCGTTCTTGGGCTCGGTGAGGATGTTGATCAGCGCCTCACGGTCGAGGTTGTGGACGCTGGTGATCACCGGGAGCCGGCCGATGAATTCGGGGATCATGCCGAACTTCAGCAGGTCTTCGGGCATCACGTCGGCCAGCATGGCCGAGGACTCCTCCAGGTCGACCTTGGAGCGGATCACCGCTCCGAAGCCCATGCCCTGCTTGCCGACCCGCGACTCGACGATCTTCTCGAGCCCCGCGAAGGCGCCACCGCAGATGAACAGCACGTTGGTGGTGTCGATCTGGATGAACTCCTGGTGGGGATGCTTGCGGCCGCCCTGCGGCGGGACGCTCGCGGTGGTGCCCTCCAGGATCTTCAGCAGGGCCTGCTGGACGCCCTCGCCCGAGACGTCCCGCGTGATCGACGGGTTCTCGCTCTTGCGAGCGATCTTGTCGACCTCGTCGATGTAGATGATCCCGGTCTCGGCCTTCTTGACGTCGTAGTCGGCCGCCTGGATCAGTTTCAGGAGGATGTTCTCGACATCCTCGCCGACGTAGCCCGCCTCCGTCAGCGCCGTCGCGTCAGCGATCGCGAACGGGACGTTGAGGAGTTTGGCGAGCGTCTGCGCGAGCAGCGTCTTACCCGATCCGGTGGGGCCCAGCAGCAGGATGTTGGACTTGGACAGCTCGACCGCGTCGTCCCGCGTCGCACCGTCACCGGACTGGATGCGCTTGTAGTGGTTGTAGACGGCGACGGAGAGGCTCTTCTTCGCCGCCTCCTGCCCGATGACGTAGGAGTCGAGGAACTCGTAGATCTCCCGCGGCTTGGGCAGGCTGTCCCACTTGAGGTCGGAGGTCTCGGAGAGCTCCTCCTCGATGATCTCGTTGCAGAGATCGATGCACTCGTCGCAGATGTACACGCCCGGACCCGCGATGAGCTTCTTGACCTGCTTCTGGCTCTTCCCGCAGAACGAGCACTTGAGCAGGTCACCACCGTCGCCGATGCGTGCCACCCAACTGTCTCCTTTTCGTGGGGCCGTCCGCCTCAGAGGATGCGGCTCAGCTCGGTTGCGTCCCGAAGGCTCTCGACGTTGGAATCGACGTTACCGCCTCCAACGGACTTGGTAAGCCCCTCGCCCGGAAGTATGACGACCGGGCTGGGGGTCTCCCTCGTCCACGCGTCGTCCATCAGGACGACACTACCTCGGCTTTGCGCTTCCTGCTCTGGAAGACGTCATCGATGAGGCCGTACTCCTTGGCCTCCTCGGCGGTGAGGATCTTGTCACGCTCGATGTCGTGCCGGACCTCGTCGAGAGTCTTGCCACTGTGCTTGGCCAGGATCTCTTCGAGCAGGTCGCGGATGCGCATGATCTCGCGGGCCTGGATCTCGATGTCGCTGGACTGGCCGTAGGTGCCCTCGGTCGCCGGCTGGTGGATCAGGATCCGCGAGTTCGGCAGGGCCGCCCGCTTGCCGGGCGAGCCCGCGGCGAGCAGGACGGCCGCGGCCGAGGCCGCCTGGCCGATGCACACCGTCTGGACGTCCGGCTTGACGAACTGCATCGTGTCGTAGATCGCCGTCATGGCCGTGAACGAGCCGCCGGGCGAGTTGATGTAGATGCTGATGTCGCGGTCGGGGTCGATCGACTCCAGCGTGATCAGCTGGGCCATCACGTCGTTGGCCGACGCGTCGTCGATCTGGACGCCGAGGAAGATGATCCGCTCTTCGAAGAGCTTGTTGTACGGGTTCATCTCCTTGACCCCGTACGTGGTGCGCTCGACGAACGACGGAATGATGTAGCGGCTGTCGACGGGCATCGGCCCGCCGCCCGCCACGATGCCGGGTCGGCTCAGGCCACCGAGGCCCGGCCTGATCAGGTCGCTCACTGTGTGCCTCCGAAATGAATCGTAAGTGTCGCTCTGGGGGGAACCGCCCCCGGTCCCCCGCGGGACGCCTCCAGCCAGCGTTTCCGGAGGGATCCGTGGACGGGCCGGGACCCTCAGCTGACGGTGCCCTCGGAGGGCACCTGGGTCGCGCTGAGCACCACGTGGTCGACCAGGCCGTAGTCCTTGGCCTCCGCGGCGGTGAACCAGCGGTCGCGGTCGGAGTCCTTCTCGATCTGGTCGAGGGACTGGCCGGTGTGCTCGGCGATCTTCTCGGCGAGCTGCTTCTTCACGTAGAGCATCTGCTCGGCCTGGATCTTGATGTCGGAGGCGGTGCCGCCGATGCCGCCGGACGGCTGGTGCATCATGATCCGCGCGTGCGGGAGGGCGTAGCGCTTGCCCTCGGTGCCCGCGCAGAGCAGGAACTGCCCCATCGAGGCGGCCAGCCCCATGCCGACCGTCACGATGTCGTTCGGGACGTACTTCATGATGTCGTAGATCGCCATTCCGGCGGTGACGGAGCCGCCGGGCGAGTTGATGTAGAGGGTGATGTCGCGGCGTCCGTCCTCGGCGGACAGCAGCAGCAGCTCGGCGCAGATGCGGTTGGCGATGTCGTCGTCGACCTGCTGGCCGAGGAAGACGATGCGCTCACGCAGCAGGCGCTGGAAAAGGTGGTCGCCCAGAGGCAGCAGGGGCGCTTCCGCGACCCGCGCCTGGATCCGCGACGACTCGTCGAAAGTCGGAGGCATGCTCACCGGTGTTCCTCCGGTCCTTTTATCGGTTCGGATGCTTGGACATTAACGCGCCCCGGACCCCGCTTAAGCCGGGAGGGGCGCCTTTTCGCTGGGGGCGTACCCGGCGGACGGCCGCGCGCCGGTCAAGACCCAGCAAAGGGGAACGCCCCGCGCCCCCGGTAGCCGGGGATGCGGGGCGTTCCACACGTTCGCGTCAGGCGTCCTTCTTTGCCTCGGCGTCGCCCGCGTCGGCCTCGGCCTCGGCGTCGGCGTTGGCGGCTTTGGCCTGCTCGACGTCGGCGCGGTCGGCGTCGGCCGCGTCGGCGGCGCCGTCCGCGATCTCCTGCGCCTCGTCGGCGGCCGCGGCCTCGGCGTCGTCGGCCGAGGGCACCTCGACGGTCTCGCCGGACTGGCCGTCGAGCTCGCGCCGGATCGCCTCGACGTCGAGCTCGTTGCCCGACTCGTCCTTGATCGTGACGTGCTCGACGATCAGGTTGAGCGCCTTGCTGCGCAGCACCTCGGACACGATCGCCGGGAGCTGGTTGTTCTGCGTGAGGTACTCGGCGAGCTGCTGCGGGGCCACGCCCATCTGCATCGCCTGGGTGACGACGTACTCGCTGAGCTCCTCGTTCTCGACGCCCAGCTCCTCCTGGACGGCGAGCTGGTCGAGGAGGAAGCCGCCCTTGACCGCCAGGCGGGCGGCGTCGGCGACGTCGGAGTCGAACTGCTCCTCGGTCTTCTCCTCGTCGGCGAGGAAGGCCTCCTTGGTCAGGCCCGACATCTGGAGCTGCTGCTCCAGCTGCTGGTTGCGACGGTTGATCTCCTCCTCGACCACCTTGTCGGGCAGCGGGATCTCGACCTTCTCCAGCAGGGCCTCGAGGGCCTTGTCGCGCGCGTCGGAGAGCTGCTGCATCTTGACCTGGCGTCCCAGCCGGGTCTCGACGTCGGCGCGCAGCTCCTCGATGGTGTCGAACTCGCTGGCCATCTGGGCGAACTCGTCGTCCAGCTCCGGCAGGTTCTTGACCTTGACGCTCTGCACGGTGACCGTGATCTCGGCCTCCTCGCCGGCGCGCTCGCCGCCCACCAGCGTGCTGGTGAAGGTCGCGCTCTCCTCGGCGGACAGGCCGACCAGCGCGTCGTCGAGGCCCTCGACGGCGCCCTTGCTGCCGACCTCGTAGGAGTAGCCGCTGGTGCCGGCGTCCTCGATGTTCTCGCCGTCGATCACCGCGGCCAGGTCGATGGTGGCGAAGTCGCCGTCCTCGATCGGGCGCTCGGCGGTGGTCAGCGAGGCGAAGCGCTCGCGCAGGTTGCCGATGGTCTCGTCGATCTGCTCGCCGGTGACCTCGGCGTCGTCGACGGTGACCTCGAGGCCGTCGTAGTCGGGCACCTCGAACTTGGGCCGGATGTCGACCTCGGCGGTGAAGGCGAACTGCTTGCCGTCGTCGAGCTCGGTCACCTCGACGTCGGGCTGGCCGAGGACGAAGATCTCGGTCTCCTCGACGGCGCGGCCGTAGAGCTCGGGAAGCGCGTCGTTGACCGCCTCCTGGAGGACCGCGCCCCGGCCGACGTACTTGTCGATCAGCGGGGCGGGAACCTTGCCGGGCCGGAAGCCCTTGATCCGCACCTGCTGCGAGATCTCCTTGTACGCCTTGTCGAGGTTCGGCTTGAGCTCGTCGAACGGAACCTCGACGGTGAGCTTGACCCGAGTGGGGGTCAGCTCCTCGACATCGGTCTTCACTGGGGTAGGTCTCCTTGATCGGGCGCTGTCTCGGCCGACGGCGTTCGACGCGTGCTCAGCCAGTCAGTCTCTGGGGGCGCGGGCACGCCGAAATACGGCTCCGCGCCTTCGCGCGCCCAAGTCTATGGGGTACGGACGGCGTCTGAGGCCATCGAAGGCCCAGAACCTTCCCATCCTCCCCGCCCGGTGCAGTGGATCATGTGACCAATGTGTTGCGTGGTAGTGACAATTCGCACACGCGCGACCATAATTCAGCGGAATGAACGGGATAGTTGCGGCCTTCGCGGCGACCGGGCTGTATTACGTCGGCTTCGCGATCTTCAAGCTCGCCGCCGACCGCATGGAGCCTGTACGCGCCAACCGGCTCCCGCACATGGTCTGGGTGATCCTCACCAACTGGATCTTCCTGGCGGGCCTCGCGCTGGTCCTGGGCGGTCTCGGCCTGCAGATCCTCGCGCTCACCAAGCTGTCGCTGGGCATCGCGGTCCCCATCTTCATGTCCGGGGTGCTGCCCCTGCTCGTGATCGCGATGATCTTCTTCGGCGACCGGCTGACGCCGCGCGAGTGGCTGAGCCTGGCGCTGATCGGGACGGCGGTCGGGCTGCTGACGCTCTCGGTGGGGCGGCCGCCGCCGATCGAGGCGGTCGACGTCCCGACGTGGAAGATGGCGGTCGTGGTCGTCCCGGCGATCGTCGTCCCGCTCCTGATCAACATGTTCGGCGACCACCGTCCCGACGGCCGGCACGCCCGGCCGGTGACCGGCATCGCCTACGGCCTGAGCTCGGGCTTTCCCGTCGGCACGGCCGAGCTGGCGATCAAGGGCTGGAGCGACTCCAGCTCGCAGGGCCTGGGCGTGCTCTCCACGCCCTACCCGTACGTCACGGTCGCCGCGGCCGCGCTCGGCTTCGGCATCATGGTCGCGGGCTTCCAGCGCTGCCGCGTCTCGATCGTCGCCGCCGTGATGACCGTGGCCGCCAAGTCCTACCTGCTGGTGATGGGCGCGTTCATGTACGCCGAGCCGTGGCCCAGCGACACCTCCCACTTCGCGATGCGGATGGGCGCGCTGGCACTCGCCGCGCTCGCCGTCGCGCAGTTCCCCCGGCACCGGCCCCTCGGCGAGGGCCCGGTGCCCGCGCCCGAGGCGGTCCCGCCGGTGCAGGACGTGTTCGGTAGCCGGATCCCCCGGCCGCGCGCGCCACTGGCCCCGCTGGCCGAGCCGCCCCTCGCGGCCCCGCACCCGCCTCCTCAAACGCCCACGCCCACGCCGTATCGCGGCGATCCACTCGGCCGCGGCCCCTACGGTCACTACGACTCGGGCAACCCGACCGAGAACGATCAACGTTAAAGCGAACGCATGTGTGCGCCGCCGCGCTCCGCGCGACGGCGCACAAATGTGTGTTCGGCCTCGGCCGCGAAGGAGCGACCCGCGTGTCGCTCCTCCGGCTCCGAGCGCGACGTCGCGCTCGAGCGCGGCGGCGCACACATGCGTTGTTTGACCTCGGCCGCGCGGGAGCGGCACGCGGGTTGCCCCTCCGGTTCCGAGCGCGCCGCCGCGCTCAGCGCGACGGCGCACACATGCGTTGTTCGGCCTCGGCCGCGAAGGAGCGGCACGCGGGTTGCTCCTTCGGTTCCGAGCGCGACGTCGTCTGTGGGTGATGGACGCGGTGCGGCTCCCGTTCCCGCCCGGCCTCGGCCGGGCGGGGTTGACGGGCGTCAGCGGGTGAGCGTCGCCGGGCGTGTTAGCGGCGGCGCTTGCGGTCTTCGTTGGCGGGCAGGCCCTTGTCCAGGCCCGCGCGCCTGAGGGCGTCGGCCATGGCGCCGCTCGCGCCGGAGCCGCCCCCTCCCGAGTTGCGGTTGCCCTTGGGCTGGCCTCCCTTGGGCTGGCCCTCCTTGGACTGGCCGCCCTTGGGCTGGTCGGCGTTCCGGCCGCCGCCCTTGCCGCGGTTGCCGGAGCCGCCGCCGCGAGGCTGGCGGGGCTTGCGGTCGTCGGCGTTCCGCGGCTGCTTGGGCGCGGGCTCCTCGTCCAGGCGGAGCGTCAGGGAGATCCGCTTGCGCTGGAGGTCGACGTCCTGCACCTTGACCCGGACGATGTCGCCGGGCTTGACGACGTCGCGGGGGTCCTCGACATAGGAGTCCGACATCGCCGAGATGTGGACGAGGCCGTCCTGGTGGACGCCGACGTCGACGAACGCGCCGAAGGCCGCGACGTTGGTGACCACGCCCTCCAGGATCATCCCGGTCTGGAGGTCGGCGAGCTTGTCGACGCCCTCCTTGAACGCGGCGGTCTTGAACGCCGGACGCGGGTCGCGGCCCGGCTTCTCCAGTTCCGACAGGATGTCGGT
This sequence comes from Spirillospora sp. CA-294931, assembly GCF_050946795.1. Lineage (GTDB taxonomy): Bacteria > Actinomycetota > Actinomycetes > Streptosporangiales > Streptosporangiaceae > Spirillospora. Next base: position 2,646,152 of record NZ_CP192006.1, on the reverse strand, counting down.
GACGGTCGGGAGGCCGAAGGTGTCGTCGACGAAGTCGGCCGGCTTCAGCGAGCGCAGCGCGGCGGTGTTGCCGATCAGCCCCGTCACGTCGCTGTTGGCGGCGTCCATGATGCGGCGCACCACGGGGTAGGCCTCGGGGTGGACGGCGGACGCGTCGAGCGGGTCGTCGCCCCCGGGGATGCGCAGGAAGCCCGCGCACTGCTCGAACGCCTTGGGACCGAGCCGCGCGACCTCCTTGAGCCCCGTCCGCGCGCGGAACGGGCCGTTGGCGTCGCGGTGGGCCACGATGCTCGCGGCCAGGCCCTCGCCGATGCCCGAGACCCGGGTCAGCAGCGGCGCCGAGGCGGTGTTGACGTCCACGCCGACCGCGTTCACCGCGTCCTCGACGACGGCGTCCAGCGAGCGGGAGAGCTTCACCTCGGAGATGTCGTGCTGGTACTGGCCGACCCCGATCGACTTGGGGTCGATCTTGACCAGCTCGGCCAGCGGGTCCTGGAGGCGGCGCGCGATCGAGACGGCGCCGCGCAGCGAGACGTCCAGGTCGGGCAGCTCGCGGGAAGCGTAAGCCGAGGCCGAGTACACCGACGCCCCGGCCTCCGAGACCATGATCTTGGTGAGCTTCAGGTCGGGGTGCCGGGAGATCAGGTCGGCGGTCAGCTTGTCGGTCTCGCGGGACGCGGTGCCGTTGCCGATGGCGACCAGGTCGACCTTGTGGGCGCGGGCGAGCCCGGCCAGGGTCTCGATGGACTCGTCCCACCGGCGTCTGGGCTCGTGCGGGTAGATGGTGTCGGTCGCCAGCACCTTGCCGGTGCCGTCGACGATCGCGACCTTCACACCGGTGCGCAGGCCGGGGTCGAGGCCCATGGTCGCGCGGGTGCCCGCGGGCGCGGCCAGCAGCAGGTCGCGCAGGTTGGCGGCGAACACCCGGACGGCCTCGTCCTCGGCCTCCTGCCGCAGCCGGGTGCGCAGGTCGATGCCGAGGTGGACCAGGATGCGGGTGCGCCAGGCCCAGCGGACGGCCTCGCCCAGCCAGCGGTCGGCCGGGCGTCCCTGGTCGCGGACGTCGAAGCGGCGCGCGATCTCGGCCTCGAACGAGGTGCGCGCGGACGGGTCGTCCGCCCCCTCCTCGGGTTCGAGGTCGAGCTCGAGGACCTCCTCCTTCTCCCCGCGGAACAGCGCGAGGATCCGGTGCGAGGGCAGCTTGGCGAACGGCTCGGAGAAGGCGAAGTAGTCGGAGAACTTGGCCCCGGTCTCCTCCTTGCCCTCCCTGACCTTGGAGATGACGCGGCCCCGCGTCCACATCCGCTCGCGCAGGGCGCCGATGAGGTCGGCGTCCTCGGCGAACCGCTCGACGAGGATCGCGCGGGCGCCCTCCAGCGCGGCGGCCGCGTCGGCGACTCCCTTGACCTCGTCCACGTACGGCGCGGCGGCGGCCTGCGGCTCGTGGGACGGGTCGGCGAGCAGCAGCTCGGCCAGCGGCTCGAGGCCGGCCTCGCGGGCGATCTGGGCCTTGGTGCGGCGCTTGGGCTTGTACGGGAGGTAGATGTCCTCCAGCCGCGCCTTGGAGTCGGCCGCCACGATCTGGGCACGCAGCTCGCCGGTGAGCTTGCCCTGCGAGTCGATCGACTCCAGGATCGCGGCGCGGCGCTCGTCCAGCTCGCGCAGGTAGCGCAGCCGCTCTTCGAGGGCGCGCAGCTGGGTGTCGTCGAGCGCGCCGGTCGCCTCCTTGCGGTAGCGGGCGATGAACGGGACGGTGGAACCGCCGTCGAGCAGGTCGACGGCTACCCTGACCTGGCCCTCCCTGACGCCGAGCTCGTCGGCGATCCGCTGGGTGACCGGCAGGACGGCGGACGCGCCGCCCGGCTCGGCCTGGTCGCTGGATGTCTGGCTCATGGACGCTGTCACGGTCTCGATTCGCTTTCTCCCCTGGGTATCGCCGTTGCATTGTCCAGGTATCCGGGCCGCTTGTCGCGTCAGGTGGAGCTTCCTCCACCCCTGTTCTCGCCGCGAGTGGGGTTAGGTCCACTGCCCCCCAGGTCACGGGGGCGACAAAATGGGGACACGTCGTGATCGAGCTTGGGAGGACCGGTGGACTTTGGTGAGCGTCTCGGGGAGGCGACCCGTGCCGGCCTCCTCACCGGGCTCCGCGGGCTGATCCAGGCCGCGGTCGGGCTGGCGGCGGGCGTCCCGCTGTTCGTCCTGTCGGTGGTGTCGATCGCGTTGATGCCGATCGGCGTCGGTTTCGTGCTGGCACCGGCGGCGCTGCTGGCACTGCGCGGGTTCGCCACGTTGCAGCGCACGTGGGCCTCGGAGTGGTCCGGCGTGGCGATCCCGTCCCCCTACCGGCCCGAGCCGGACGCCGCGCAGCTCTCCTGGCGGCGCCTGAAGTGGCTGTACGGCGACCCGGCCACCTGGCGCGACCTGCTCTGGTCGATCGTGAACATCCCGGTGGTGATGCTGCTCGGCCTGCTGCCGGCGTCCCTGATGGTCTACGGGCTCGAAGGGGTGGTCGTGGTGCCCTGGCTCAGCCAGATCACCGCCTACGGCTGGGGCCCGTTCTGGCCTCTGGAGGACTGGGGCGCGGTCGGGATCGTCGGGAGCATCGCGCTGGGCATCCCGCTGATGCTGCTGGGGATCGTCGGCGGGCCGTCGATCCTCAAGGGCCACGCGCTGTTCTGCCAGTCGCTGCTCGCCCCGACCCGTGCGGCGCTGGCCCGGCGCGTCCACGTCCTGACCGAGTCGCGGTCGGAGACGGTGGACGCCTCGGCCGCCGAGCTGCGGCGCATCGAGCGCGACCTGCACGACGGCGCCCAGGCGCGGCTGGTGGCGCTCAGCATGAACATCGGGCTGGCCCAGGAGCTGATGAAGCAGGACCCGGCCGCCGCGCAGGAGCTGCTCAGCGAGGCGCGCTCGGCCAGCGGGCAGGCGCTGACCGAGCTGCGCGACCTGGTGCGCGGCATCCACCCGCCGGTGCTGGCCGAGCGGGGGCTGGACGGCGCGGTCCGCGCGCTGGCGCTGTCGGTGCCGCTGCCCATCGACGTCCGGATCGAGCTGCCGGGACGTCCCGACGCGCCGGTGGAGTCGGCGGGCTACTTCGCGGTCGCCGAGGTGCTGGCCAACATCGCCAAGCACAGCGGGGCGCAGCGGGCCTGGATCCAGATCGAGCACCGGCGCGGCGCGCTGGTGATGATCGTCGGCGACGACGGGATCGGCGGTGCCGACCCGCACGGCGGCAGCGGTCTGCGCGGCATCGAGCGCAGGCTGGCCGCCTTCGATGGGACGATTGCGGTGACAAGTCCTTCTGGGGGCCCGACCGTCGTGACCATGGAGTTGCCGTGCGCGTTGTCATCGCCGAAGACCTCGCCCTCCTCAGGGACGGCCTGATCCGCCTGCTGGAGGCGTTCAAGTTCGAGGTCGTCGAGGCCGTCGACAACGGGCCCTCCCTGGTGCGCGCGCTCCTCAACCACCGTCCGGACGTCGCGGTGGTCGACGTGCGCCTGCCCCCGACCTTCACCGACGAGGGGTTGAAGGCGGCCCTGGAGGCGCGCAAGGAGATCCCGGGCCTTCCCGTCCTGGTGCTCTCGCAGCACGTGGAGCAGCTCTACGCGCGCGAGTTGCTGTCCGACAGCTCCGGCGGCATCGGTTACCTGCTGAAGGACCGGGTGTCGGACGTGAGCCAGTTCGTCGACGCGGTCCGCCGGGTGGCGGGCGGCGGCACGGCGCTCGACCCCGACGTGGTGGCCCAGCTCCTCACCCGCCGGGCCCGCGAGGAGCCGCTCCAGGCCCTGACCCCCCGCGAGCGCGAGGTGCTGGGGCTGATGGCCGAGGGCCGCTCGAACGCGGCGATCGCGTCCGCCCTGTTCGTCACCGAGAAGGCCATCAGCAAGCACACCAACAGCATCTTCGGCAAGCTCGGCCTCCCCCAGTCCGAGGACGACAACCGCCGCGTCCTGGCCGTCCTGGCCTACTTGGGGACGTAGGCCGGGACGGTGGGATCGGATCAGCGGGTCCAGAGGGGGATGAGGCGCTCGGCGTCCTTGGGGGCCATCGCGCAGGCGTCCTCTGGGGTGATCTCGTCGGGGTTGTAGACCTTGGCCCCGGCGGGCGCGGTGACCAGTGCGGTGAAGCCGTCGTCGGCCGCGGTCAGCCGGCGCGGGGCGTCGGCGGGCATCACGACGGTGTCGCCCGCGGCGACGTCGAAGGTCCGGCCGTCCAGGGCGATGGTGGCCTGGCCGCCGAGGAAGGTCCACACGGTCTCGGCGTCGAAGGCGTGGAACGGGCCAACGCGTCCGGGCTTCATGTCGACGTGCCACACCGCCGTCGCCGCGCCGCCCTGGGTGGGCGAGGCCAGCGTGGTCATGACGGCGTTGGGGGTCTCGGTGCGACGGCGCTCAGCGCTGCGGATGACTGTCATCTGGGCTGCTCCCGGTTAGAATCGTCAACGTGGTTGTCCATATAGTCAACGAGGTTGTCTTTTATGTCAAGTGATCTTTCCGGCGCTCCCGGGTTCGAGCTGCCGCTGCGGATGTTCCTGGGATTCCGGGTGATCATCGACGAGCTGCACGAGGAGCTGGCCCGGCAGGGCCATCCCGACCTGCGGCCCATGCACGGCTTCGTCTTCCAGGCCATCGGCCCGGACGGCACCACGGCGGTGGAGCTCGCGCGGCGGCTGGGTGTCTCCAAGCAGGCCGCGGGCAAGACGGTCGACTCCCTGGAGCGGCTCGGCTACGTCGAGCGGACCTCGGACCGGCGGGACGCCCGGCGCAAGATCGTCCGGCTGACCGAGCGCGGGGTCGACTCGCTGGTGCGGTCCGAGCGGATCTTCGACCAGATCCGGGAGCGCTGGGCCCTGGAGCTGGGCGCCGAGCGGATGCGGGCCATGGAGGCCGACCTGCGCCGCATGACGCCCGCCGAGCCGATCCGGCTGGACATGCCCGGATGGTTCTCAGGGGCCTGAACGAGTTTCATACGGGGGTCGCCGTACGTCCGCAGGCCGCCGGGCAGACCACCGGATGGACCGTTCGAACGCATGCCGAAAGCCCTTGTGAAGGCCCATCGGCGCGGTTACCATCGCTCCAATTCTTAGGAAACTTTCCTAAGAATGATTCTTCCATTGGGTTCGGGGGACGGACTGAACGGAGAGTCATGTCCATACCTTCGCGACGGGCGCTCGGCCTCGCCTCGGCCGTGACGATCGCGCTGGCCGGGACCGTCTTCGCGGCTCCCCAGGCATCGTCGGCGGCGTCAACGGTCACCGCGACCTGCGTCAAGACCTCCGACTGGGGGACGGGTTTCGAGGGCAAGTGCACGATCAAGAACGGCACCCGGGCGGCGATCCAGGGCTGGAAGGTCGAGTTCGACCTGCCCGCGGGGACGTCCATCGGCTCCACCTGGGACGCCACCAAGACCGTGGCGGGCAACCACTACACCTTCACCAACGTCGGCTGGAACGGCGCGCTCGCCCCCGACGCCTCGGTCGGCTTCGGGTTCGGCGGCAGCGGCCCCGGCTGGATCGCCGGATGCAAGGTCAACGGCGGCGCCTGCGACGGAACCGGCGGCCCCGGCGATGACGCCGAGGCCCCGTCGGCGCCCGCGAGCCTGCGCACGACCGCCAAGTCCTCGTCCAGCGTCTCGCTCGCTTGGAACGCTTCGACGGACAACGTCGGCGTCACCGGGTACGACGTGTACCGCGGCGACACCAAGGCCGAGACGGTGACCGGCACCAGCGCCGTCGTCACCGGCCTGTCCCCCAAGACCGCCTACGGCTTCACGGTCAGGGCCCGTGACGCGGCGGGCAACACCTCCGCGGCCTCGAACGCGGTGAGCGTGACCACCGACGAGGGCCAGACCGGCCCAGGCGGCGACAAGATCATCGGCTACTTCGCCCAGTGGGGCGTCTACCAGCGCGGCTACCACGTCAAGAACATCGACACCAGCGGCTCGGCCGCGAAGCTGACCCACATCAACTACGCGTTCGGCAACGTCCAGAACGGCCAGTGCACCATCGGCGACGCCTACGCCGACTACGACCGGTTCTACAACGCGGGCGAGAGCGTGGACGGCCAGGCCGACACCTGGGACGCCGGCTCCCTGCGCGGCAGCTTCAACCAGCTGCGCAAGCTGAAGAAGAAGCACCCGCACATCAAGGTGCTGTGGTCGTTCGGCGGCTGGACCTGGTCGGGCGGCTTCGGGCAGGCCGCCGCCAACCCCGCCGCCTTCGCCGAGTCGTGCCACAAGCTGGTCGAGGACCCGCGCTGGGCGGACGTCTTCGACGGCATCGACATCGACTGGGAGTACCCCAACGCCTGTGGTCTGACCTGCGACAGCAGCGGACCCGCCGCGTACCGCAACCTGATGGCCGCGCTGCGCGCCAAATTCGGCTCGGGCAACCTGGTCACCTCGGCCATCACCGCAGACGGCACGACGGACGGCAAGCTGGACAAGGCCGACTACGCCGGCGCCGCCCAGTACGTCGACTGGTACCTGCCGATGACCTACGACTACTTCGGCGCCTGGGACGCCGACGGCCCGACCGCTCCGCACTCCCCGCTCGGCTCCTACAGCGGCATCCCGATCCCCGGGTTCCACTCCGAGCAGACCATCGCCAAGCTCAAGTCCATGAACGTTCCCGCGAACAAGCTGCTCCTGGGTATCGGGTTCTACGGGCGGGGCTGGAAGGGCGTCACGCAGAAGGAGCCCGGCGGCACGGCCACCGGCGCCGCGCCCGGCACCTACGAGGCGGGCATCGAGGACTACAAGGTGCTCAAGGGCCGCTGCCCGTCCAACGGGACGGTCGCGGGAACGGCCTACGCGCACTGCGGCGACCAGTGGTGGAGCTACGACACCCCGTCCACCATCGGCGGCAAGATGACCTACGCCAGGAACCAGGGTCTCGGCGGCTCCTTCTTCTGGGAGCTCAGCGGCGACACCACCGGCGGCGAGCTGATCTCCGCCATCAAGAACGGCCTCGGCTGACCGCTGCGGCCAAGGCTGACAGGCGGGGCCCCGACCGGATAACCCCCGGTCGGGGCCCCGCCCCTCTCGTGTCCGGGTTCAGCCCAGGGTGTAGCCGCCGTCGATGGTGAGGACCTGCCCGGTGACGTAGTTGTTGGCCATCAGGAACAGGGCGGCGGACGCGGCCTCCTCGGGCGTCCCGAAGCGGCCCAGCAGGCTTCCCGCGCCCGCCGCCGCCACCGCCTCGTCGGAGTCGAGACCCATCGCGCCGCGTGCGAGCGGGGTGTCGACGACGCCGTACCGGACGGTGTTGACCCGCAGCCGCCGGGGCCCGAACTCGACGGCCAAGGCCCGGGTCATCCCCTCGACGGCGCCGATCACCGCCATGGCGCCGCTGAGGTTGGGGACGGGACGCGGCAGGTAGGCGCCCGAGCTCAGCGTGATCGAGCCGCCCGGGGACATGCGTCCGGCCGCCAGCCGCGCGGCCGCCAGGGCACCCCAGACGCGGGTGTCGAAGCCCGAGCGGACGACGTCCCTGGACAGCTCGTCCACGGGGGCGACGCCGGGCATCTCGCCCGCGGTGACCAGGACGTGGTCGACGGCTCCGGCCTTGTCGAAGACCTGGGCGAGCGCGTCCTCGTCGCCGCCGTCGGCGGAAAGGCCGAGCACGGAATCGGGGGCCGCCCCGGCGGCGCGGACGCGGTCGGCGGCGGCGTCCAGGCGGCCCGGGTCGCGGCCGACGAGGATCACGCGGGCGCCGAGCGTGCCGAGCATCGTCCCGGCGGCCAGGCCGATGCCCGAGCTGCCGCCGACGATGACGACCGTCCCGCCCGCGAGGGCCTGGGGCAGGGGTGAACGGGACGGGACGGGGGCGATCGTGGTCATGGCGTGCTCCTCAGAAATAAACCATCCGGTTGGATTAGACGGTGGCACGGCGCGGGCCGGGAAGTCAACCGGATGGTTTAATCGATCCATGGCGTACGACGCGGAGGCGACCCGGCGGCGGATCTTCGAGGCCGCCACGGCCGAGTTCGCCGAGCACGGCCTGGCGGGCGCCAGGATCGAGCGGATCGCCGTGGCCGCGCGGGCCAACAAGCAGGCGATCTACCTCTACTACGGCGGCAAGGACAAGCTGTTCGGCGCCGTCGTCCGCGCCAAGCTGGAGGAGATCTGCCACTCGGTCGCCCTCACGCCCGACGCGCTGCCCGAGGCCGCCGGACGGCTGTTCGACTGGTACCAGGAGCATCCCGAACTGGTCAGGCTGCTGCTCTGGGAGGCTCTGGAGTCGGGCGAGGGCCCCATCGAGGGCGAGGAGCCGCGGACCGAGGCGTACCGAGGCCACGTCCGCGACCTGGTCGCCGCGGGAGTGGGCGAAGGAGCCGACGAGCCCGTCCACGTCGCCCAGAACTGGCTGTTCACGGTGCTGGGGCTGGTCGCGTGGAACTTCGCCGCCCCGCAACTGCGGCGCATGGTGCTGGACGAGCCCGACGAGAAGGCGGCCGTCGCGCGCCGCCGCGAGGCCGTCGTGGAGATGGCGCGGGTCCTCGCCCAGACGATCAGGTGACGTCGCCCCCGGCCCGGCGCAGCACGTCCCGCGCGCGGGTCTCCCCGGCGGTGTTGCCCAGGCTGCGGTAGATCTCCAGGGCCTGGGCCGCCGGGCCCCGCGCCCGCTCGGGACGGCCCGCGTCCAGCAGCACCTCGGCCAGCGTCCGACGGCTGCGGGCCTGCCACCAGCGGTCACCGAGCTCGTCGAACGCCTCCAGCGCCCGCCCGACCGCGGCGGCCGCCTCGTCGTGGCGGCCGAGCCGTCCCAGCGCCCGGCCCTCGGAGATCATCGACCGGGCGACGCCCCACGTGTCGCCCAGCCCCTCCAGCATCTGCTCGGCCTGCCGGACGAAGTTCAGCTCCCGCAACCCGTTGCGCGGGTCGCCGACCTCGCCCGCCGCCCGCAGGCACCGGGCCTCCTCCCACTGCTCGTGCCGGAGCCGGAACGCCTCGGCCGCGCGTTCAAGGACGGGCGCGGCCAGGCCGTACTTCACCTCGGCGTCACGGTGCCGCCCCTCGGCCCGCATCCGGCGCGCCTCGGCCGCGAGCACCTCCCCGAGCGCCCGCAGCGACTGCGCCTCGGAGTACCGGTTGCCGTTGCGGTGGAACACCTCGACGGTCTGTTCGAGCAGCTCGCGCGCCTCCTGGTAGCGGCGCTGGGCGAGCCTCAGCTCGGCCAGGTTGCGCTGCGTGCGGGCGTGCCACCACTGGTCGCCCTCGGCCTCGAAGACCGCGATGGCCTCCAGCAGGAAGCGCTGCCCCTCGTCGATGTTGCCGGCGTCGCGCAGGCTCATTCCGACCGCGCGCAGCGCCCTGGCCCGCCACCACGTCTCGCGCAGCCGCTCGAAGATCTCCAGTGCCGCGCGGGCGTCGGCCTGCGCCCGGTCCATCTGGCCGAGGCCGCCCTCCACCGACGCGCGTTCCATCAACGCGATCGCCAGCGACCGCTCGTCGTCCAGCCGCAGCGCCGCCGCGTGCGTCAGGTCGGCCACCGCGCGCCACTCCTGCCAGAAGATCCGCAGCGAGTGGAACAGCGAGCACGCCGCGCGTCCCAGCCTCCAGACCACGCCCCACATCTCGCGCTCGGCGGCCTGGTCGACCATCGCGAGCAGCGCCAGGCGCTCGCTGCTGAGCCAGTCGTTGGCCGTGTACCCGGGACGGGGCGCCGTGCGCGGCCCCGCCTGGCGGTGCCAGTCCTGCGGCCACCGCTCGGCCGCCGCGGCCTCCGCCCGCTCCCGGTAGCCGTCCAGCACCCGCTCGATCGGGGAGCGCCGCTCGGCCTCGGAGTCCTGCTGCTCGGACCGCTCCCGCGCGTAGAGCCGGACGAGGTCGTGCAGCCGGTACCGCATCTCCCCCGTCGCGTCGGTGCCCGAGCACTCGACGAGCTGCGCGTCGACCAGCGCCTCCAGATGGTCGCCGCCTTCGAGGCCCGAGACGTCCAGCAGCGCGCCCGCCACCCAGCCCTGCACGTCGGGGGTGTTCAGCAGACCAAGGGCGCGCAGCAGCCGCCGCTGCGTCTGGCTGCAGTCGGCGTAGCTGAGCTGGAGGCTGGCCCGGACGCTGCTGTCGATGTTGCGCGCGACCTCCAGCTGGTCGAGCCGCCGCCTCTCGTCCCGCAGGCGGTCGCCCATCTCCCGGAGCGTCCAGCTCTCGCGCGCGGCCAGGCGCCCGCCGCAGATGCTGATGGCCAGCGGCAGCCGTCCGCACAGCTCCACGATCGCCGACGCCGCCTCCGGATCGGCCGCGACCCGCTGCCCGCCCGCCAGCCGTCCCAGCAGCTCCACCGCGTGCGACTCGGTGAACTCCTGGAGCCTGCGGTCGAAGGTGTTGCGCAGATAGAGCGGCTGCCGGGACGTCACCAGCACCGCGCAGCCGCCCGCCGGGGGCAGCAGCGCCTGCACCTGCTCACCGTCGCGCGCGTTGTCGAGGAGCACCAGCAGCCTGCGGCCGCGCGCCCACGTCCACCACAGCTTCTGCAGCTCCCGCAGGCCGCCCGGGTCGGTCGAGAGCCGCACGCCCAGCGCCAGCAGGAACCCGGTCAGCACCTCCTCGGGCCTGACCCGCGACCCCTCGTCCCCGCGAAGGTCGAAGTAGAGCTGCCCATCGGGGAACTCACCGGCGGCCTCGTGCGCGAACCTGGCCGCCAGCGCCGACTTGCCGACCCCGGCGGGTCCGTGCACCGACACCACCAGCGGCTCGTCGTCCGAGCGGGCCGCGAACGCCCGCCGCAGCTCGGCCAGCGACTGGCCGCGTCCCGTGAAGTGCGCGATCACCGGCGGCAGCTGGGCCGGGACGACCGTCGTCTCGATCGGCGGGCGCGTCCCCTCCTCCTCCAGCGACGGCTGCGCGATCCACGCCGCGAGCCCCGCCAGCACCGCCACACCGCCGGTCACCCCCAGCCGCGCCGAGTCGGAGATCGTCAGCACGTCCAGCGACATCGTCACCGCCGTGATGAGGACGGTCAGCCCTCCCACGAGCCAGGGTGCGGGAAACCGGGCCCTGCGTGACCGAGGAGCCTCGTCTCCAGCCATGCCCGTCCCTCCGCGCTCGGCGATCTACCCGCCAATAAGATCCCGTGCCGGAGCCCCCCGTTCCAAGACCTTTGGCCGGTGACTTCCCGCCCGCATCGTCCGCGAACGCGGCGGCGAGGACTCCCGAAACCTCTCCCACCAGTTGAAACGATCATCTGTTCACCCGGGCCTCCAGACGGGATGATGTTCCGAGCCGGGTCCCCCGCACCCTCCCGGCCGACCGCGTCAACCAACGAAGATCGGGACGGTAAGGGTTGATCGAGTCAACGAAGCTGACGAGCTGGTGGAAGGCCCTCCTCGAACAGGCCGCGGGCGCCCCGCCCACGATCAGGGCGCTCTGGTTCGGCCTGGCCGCCACCGACACCGGCTGGGACCTCTACGTCACGGGCTGCGACGTCTTCGACCCCGACGACGACCTGGGCGACTGGGCCTGCGACCCCACCTGGTGGCCCGACAACAACAGCGTCCCCCTCCCCGGCACCACCGAAGACCCCCTCGAACACGCCGCCAAACTCGTCTACGCCCTCTCCCCCGAAGAGTCCTGGCCCTCCCCCCTCCAAGGCATCGCCGTCGGCTACGACGACGGCGACTTCACCCTCGTCTGGACCACCTGACGCCCTAGACCCGGCTCCATCTCTCGGCGAGCCCGTTGAACGGAAGCGGCACCAGAGGCAGGTCGGTGGCCGATGACGAGGAACGCAGAGGCGGCGCCACCGCGCGGGCGCGTCCTCCGGTGGGGACCTTGAGGATCATGGAATCCGTGACGGGAGCGGGCCAGATCTGGAGCAGATAGTGCCCTACGGGCACCGGTGAAGCGCAGTCGTAGAGCTCGTCGTAGTCACGCACGTGGTAGCGGAGCCGGTAGGTGCCGCGTCCGGCGGCGAGGGGCGGCAGAGCGTGGAAGCGTGTTGGCTCCCATTCGTCGATGGTGAGGAGGCCCGTGCTGGAGAAGAGGCTGACCTCGAAGACGTCCTCGTACTCGTCCATGCGCGCCCCTGGGTCGCGCTGGGCGACGGTCACCCTCAGGTTCACCGGCCCCGCCGCCAAGCCCGTGGAGAGCTGCGCGAAGTCGGCGACGCTCTCCACCAGGCCCGCCACGTTGGGATCCTGGAGAGGGCAGGGGACTTCTTCCAAGCTGGTGTCGCAGAGATACATCTGGTGGTAGTTCACCCGGGGTGTCAGTTCCAGCGTGGTGTCGCCCTGCCAGGGCGCCTCGTCTTCTTGCGGGGCCGTTCGTTGGACGGGAGGAGCGCACGCTGACGCGTGGCTCGCGATCGGGCTCAGGTCCAGCCACGTGCGCGCCAAAGGGCTGGTGACCTTGAGGGTGGCCGACTCGCCGGGCTCGTCCGGCCAGATCTGCAGGAGGACGGACTCGGCCGTCTTTCCGTCGGCGGCCATGCGCAGGTGATACCGCAAACGGTGCGGGCCAACGGAGAGTTCGGGCAGCTCATAGGCCTCACCCGAGTTCTCCTCGATCGAGATGTCGCCCGTGGGCGAGTAGTAGCTCACCTCGACGACGTCGTCGTAGGAGAGGTCGGCGCCCAGGTCGTGGTCGGCGACGGCGACGGTCATGCCGACGGTGCCCTCGTGGTGGCCCGTGACGAGGAAGGCGAACCCCGGGACGCACTCGATCAAGCCCGCGCGGTTGGCCTCAGCCAACGGGTACTCGGGGAACGCGTCGAGCGGTTCTACCAGGCACAGCTGCCCTCGGCTTACCTGAGGCTGGAGTAGGACCGCGTCGATTCCGTCTGCGATGCTCACGCCCGCAGCGTCGCAGCGGGGTCTGACATTCAGTTGGACTGGAGGGTGTGGAGGGTGTGGAGGGCGTTGAGGGTGGTGACGCCGCGCCAGTCGAGGGTGCCGGAGGGGGAGATTCTGGCGTAGTCGACGATCCAGCCGCCGTCGGGTTGCTGGAGGGAGGCCAGGCGGTCGAGGTCGGTGGCGATGACCTCGGGGGTGAAGTGGGGGCGGAGGCGGCTGGTCGGGGTCGGGGCGAAGTCGAGGGGGTGCAGGGCCTCGTTTTCGGTGCCGCCCGCTACGGGGACGCGGCCGTTGGCGGGGATGTGGGCTGTCATTTTGCGGAGGAGGGCCGGGGCTTCCTGGTGGGTGTCGTGGACGGCGTCCAGGAGGTGGACGGCGAAGAGCAGGACGTAGGCGAAGGGCTTCTCGTCGAGGGCCGCGATGGTGTCGAGGCTGTATCTCGTGGCGCGGGCCAGCCAGGGGTGTTTCGCGACGGCGGGGTCGTGGACGGCGACGCGGTGGGCGGCCGCGGCCGTGATCGCGGTGATCTGGAGGGACGAGGCGGTGGGGTCGGCGTCCTGCCACCAGGGGGCCGTGGCCTCCTTGACGGTCAAGGGGAGCGCGAAGGGCAGGCCGCCGTCGGGCAGGGTGATCGAGTCGAGCCAGTCGCAGAGTTCGGCGGCGCGTGGGGAGGTGGCGGGGGCGATGTCGGCGAAGACCTCGAAGGCGTGCAGGGCGCCGCCGGGCTGGCTTTCTGGGGAGCGCAGGTCGGGTTCCAGGCCCCAGCCGTAGCCGCCGTCGGGGTTGCGGTAGCCGTCGAGGGCGGACAGGACGGCGGTGACGTCGGTTTGGCCGAGGCGCAGTTCGAGGCGGCGGCGGTCCAGGACGCGGGCGTGGCCGGCCATGAACGCGTGTGCGGAGGAGAGGTCCATGGTTCGAGGATGGCGGTTCGAGGTTCTCGGGTCTTGGAAGAAACGGTCATGATCAGACCCAGCCTCGGCGCTGGGCCTGGAGGGCCATCTGGAACCGGGTGGTGGCGCCCAGGCGGGCCATGAGGATCTCCATGCGGCGGAACAGGGTGCGGCGGCTGACGTCGAGCTCGCGGGCGATGTCGTCGTCGGGCACCCCGGCCGCCAGCAGCGCCAGCAGGCGGCGGTCGGCGGGCAGGAGGCGCTGCGGGCGGATGGCGCTGCCGTGGAAGGGCAGCGCGTTGTGCCACGAGAGCTCGAAGAGGGCCGTCAGCGCGGAGAGCAGGCCGGAGGGCTGGACGACCAGCATGGTGGTGTGCCGGTCGGCCTCCTTGATCGACAGTGAGACCAGCGCGTAGGCGTCGTCGATGATCACGAGCTTGACCGGGACGGACGGCAGCACGCGGGCCTGCTCGCCGGCCTCGATGAACGGCTCGATGCAGTCGGCGATGTAGCCGGGCTGCTCCAGGGAGTCGCGGGAGTAGATGACGCGCTGGTCGACGCCGCGGGCGAGCGTGGCGAGGGCGTCCTGGGTGGCGCTGGGGATCGGGAAGTAGGGCGGCGAGTCGAACTGGCGGATCTGCTTTCGGGCGCTGGCCCACGCCTGGCGCAGCCGGAGGCCGATCCCGTCGCCGGTGACGACCTCGACCAGGTCGTTGTCGTACTCCAGTCGTGTTCGGCGGAAGGACTCGAAGGCGCCCGCGACGGCGATCCGCGACTCGTCGAGCTCGGCGGCGCGGTGCCGGCGCAGGATCTCCAGACCGGCCGCGGGCGGCACCGGGACGACCGCGCCGGAGACGGTGTGCGCCAGGCCGGTCTCGGCCAGCTCGTCGCAGGCAGCCGCGAGGCGCCGCTCGTCCAGGCCGATCGCGGCGGCGAGCCCGTCGGGTGCGATGGGCGCCAGCTCCAGAAGCGCGAGGTAGGCCGTGGCCGCGTCGGGGCCGACGCCCAGACGCCGCAATGCCTGCTCGACCTTCGCCTTCACCACGATCGGCAAGGTACAAGCATGGGCGGGCGCTCCGCGAGGCGCCCGCCCATGCGCGATCACCGGTAGTCGATGGTGTTGTGGTGGAGGCAGGCGAGCGCGGACGGGCCCACGTCATGTCCGTCGTCGGCGCGGTGCGACCAGAACTCGCCGAACGTGTCGGACACGTGGTCCAGGAAGGTGTTCCACAGCGGCCCGGCCGGGTTCTCGGTGCAGGCGTCGCCGGGCTCGTTGGCGTCGTCGTACAGGTCGATCATGGCGCCGGTGACGCGGCCTTCGACGGTGTCACCGTCCTGCCAGCCCGAGGTGCCCCAGGTCGGGCCCTCCAGGTCGAGGGACCTGCCCTCGGGCCAGCGGAACGTGGGGTCGTCGAGGACGGCGACGCCGTACCAGGTCGCGAACCCCTCGGTCCACGCGCAGCCCTCGGAGCTCCGGCTGGGGATGTAGTGCGGGCTGCAGGACGGCGCGGGCGGGAAGTCGTCCTCGTAGACGTCGTCCATGAGCGCGTGCCCGAACTCGTGCAGGACGAGGATGGGCGCGTCGGGGTCCTCGGCGGCGAGGTGGACGTCGTTGGTCCGCAGCGAGTAGTAGGTGCCGTCGGTGGAGTCCGGCGCCCAGTTGATCAGCCCGCGGCGGCAGGTGGTGTCGCGGGCGTCCCAGCAGTCGGTGCCGGGCGTCCAGTTCCATCCGGTGTTGACGGTGTCGAACGCCTCGACCCCGCGCATCAGCGCGGCGTCGGCCGGGCGGCTCGGCCCGAAGTCGGTCGTGGCGCCGTCGGCCACGTTGGCGCGCACCGAGGTGTCGAAGCGGTAGGAGCGCTTGGTCCGGCCGTTCCGGACGATCCAGCGGTCGTTCTCGGTGGCGAAGGCGACGAAGACGTCCTGCCCGCCGCCTTCCTCGTCGGTGTTGCCGAAGCAGAGGCGGAACTTCCCGTCGGCGCCGGTGACGCCGCCGGCCAGGCGGTCGGGCGACCCGGAGGCGTCGGAGTCGTAGACGGTCACCAGGGCGTTCGCGGAGACCCGGGACGCGCCGGTGTGGTCGACGTAGCCCCAGGAACCCGTCGCGCAGGACGTCGCCAGCGAGCGCTTGGGCGCGGGGCCGACCGGCTTGTGGGCGAGGTGGGGGTGGGCGCGGGTGGCGCCGCCCGGCGCGGGCACGGCCCGGTTGGCGGCCTTCGCGGCGAAGCCCAGGGCGGACCGCTCGGTTCCGGCGGTCAGGAAGACGCGGTCGGACGCGGTGGACGCGTCGGCGGGCGAGGTGGCGACCGCCGAGATCTCGGCGGACCCCGCACCGACGGCCTTGACGGTGCCGGTGAGCCGTAGTGGCCGGTCCCGGCCAACGCTCTTCTCACCCTCGGCGCGGTGGACCCGTCCGGCGTGGACGGGCTTCGGCGACGCGGCGGTGCCGGTGCGCAGACCGGCGGGCGCCTTGACCCAGACCAGCCCGGCGGGCAGCTCCACGGCCAGGCGCACGTCCGATCGGCGTGCGGTGGTGCGGACCTCGACGGCCAGCTCGGCCCGCGCCCCGACGGCCGGGGCGGAGGAAAGGCGCAGGTCGACGTTCAGGCACCCGGCCCATTCGTCGGCGGTGGCGCCGCCGAACGGTGTGCAGGGCGGTTCGGGTGCCGCCGCCCCGGCCGGTGGGGGCGCGAGTGCGAGCAGGAGCCCGCACAGGGCGGCGGGCAGTCCGATACGGCGAAATACCATGGGGGGTGGTCCTTTCGAGCCGCGAACTCGTGGTGGGGTCCGCGTTTCTACCCGAGTGGGAACCGCCCGGTGGCCAATCCGTGCCAATGGCACTTTTCGGCAATCCGCCGCCTATTCGCGCGGGGCGAGGCGCAGCTCGCAGCGGTCGTCCGCGCACTCGCGGCGGACGCGCCCGTGGGAGATGGTCTGGACGAGGCCGATCGTCCAGCAGGTCGGGCAGCCGCGCAGCGCCGGCAGGGCGAGCGGGGCCAGCAGCAGGGTGATCGGGCCGTAACGGGGGACGAGGGCGAAGGCGGCGACCAGAGCGCCGAAGCCCAGGACGCCCCGGGCGAGGTGGCGGGGCACGGACGAGCTGGCGAAGCCCTTGGACTCAGTCAACGGGAACCTCCAGGGAGCGGTGCAGCGCGGCGCGGGCGCGGTGCAGCCGGGATTTCATCGCGGCGGTGCTGAGGCCCAGGGCGGAGGCGACCAGCCGGCCGCTGTACCCCTGGACGTCCCGCATGATCAGCACGCGGCGCTGGTCGTCGGGCAGGGCCGCGATCGCCGCGGCGACGCGTCCGGCCTCCAGCCGGAGCAGCGCCTGGTCCTCGGCGGACGGCAGGGGCGCGTCCGCGACGGGGGCCGGGGCGCGCAGCAGCAGGCGCGTGCGGCGCAGGCATTCGTTGCGGACAATCCGGAACATCCACGAGGCCAGGGCGCCGGAGGCGCGGAGCATCCCGATCTTGCGATACAGGATGATCAGCGCCTCCTGCGCGGCGTCCTCGGCGTCCTCGGGCGTGGCGCACAGCGAGCGGGCGAAGCGCCGGACGTGCGGATGCGACCCCGACACCAGGGCCGCGATCGACTCGGGATCGCCGCCCTGCGCGGCGGCGATCAGCGGGGCGTCCGGCCAGCCGGTCTCAGCCACGCGAGCGTCCCCGCCTGCGCAGCGCGACGACGGTGCAGGTGCACAGGAGCGCGGCCCCGGCGATGACGGCGGCACCAATGATCATGACGACCTCCCGATCGGTCCAACAGGTACATACATGAGAGGCCGGGAGACCGCGAAAGGATTCGCCCCCGGGGCGGACGGGACGATCCCGTCCGCCGGTCAGCCCGTTGGCGTTGCCGATCAGCCGGTTGCTGACGTAGTGCCCCAGCTCGTGGATGACGATCAGCGCCTCCAGGTTGCTCGTCCGGTCGGGGTCGGTGCCCGGGAAGACGAACACCTGCATTCGGGGGCTCGCGCCTTCGGCCGGCGTGCGCATGTTGGCGTTGTTGGTGCCGCTGAAGTCGTTGCCCTCGGCCAGCACCGGGTCGCCCCGTCCGAGGTTGTGGACGTGGCAGGTGAAGGCGACGTTTGCCGTGAGGTCGTGGCGGAACAGGACGGCGGGCTCGGCGTCCCGGCCGACCACGTAGCCGAACGCGAGGCCGCGGCGGAACATCAGCTCGACGTAGAGCCCCGGGACGAAACGCTCCCGGTAGGGGTCCTGCCCTCCGGCCACCGGGACAAAGTCTCCGGCCGCGCGGGTGATGCGCGTCCGTCTGGACGTCGCCTTCCGACCTTTCGTGCATTCCCTCGGCCAGCCCGCGCAGCCGGGCGTATTCCCCCCTGTGCGACACGCCGGGGCGCCGTTCGCCCCACGGCTCCCTGCGGATTGACCACAACGGAACGGGGGGCCGGCCCGGCTGTCCATGCCCATTCGAATGGGATCACGCGTTTGTCTTCGTGGGGCCACGCCTTCCACCACAGTGACGTACGGGAGTCGCGCCATTACCACACACATGCCCTCGTACCGGCACCCTCCAGGGCCCTCCCGGTGCCCACATTCGTTCTCTCACCTGCGCTTAGGGATCACGCCGCTGACCATGTGACCTTTCCCACATTTGCGACAGGTGAGCAGGAGCCCGCCTTTCCGGCAATTTTAGGTGAGTAAAAGTGGAGAAAAGTGAGCAAACACCTCCAGAGCGGGTCGAGTTGGATGTCATAGAGCGTTAACGATGGCGTTACAAAATCTGGAAGAATGCTGCGTAGGTTCGCCAGTGTCGGCGCGTTCATGAGGTGTTCCACCGAGAGGTGATGGGGCTGTGACGCAGGTCAGGTCGGTGCGCGGGACCCGGAGGGTCCCCGCCGCGCTGGCCGCCCTCACGGCCCTCGCGCTGGCCTGGTCGGCCGCCTTCCTGGTGGGCTGCGAGGGCTCGCACGCCTCGTTCGAGCACGCCGTGGCGGAGGTGTGCCTGTCCTCGGCCACCAGCGACGACCCGCTCGACGAGGACGTCCACGCCGCGCGGTACCCGGCCCTGGCCGTGGCGATGTCCCACCCGCTCGCGCCGGCGCCCTCCCACTCGCGCTCGCCGGTGCACGCGACGACCGGAAAGGTCGCGCCGGGTCTGCACCGCGTCCCCGAGGCGCCCCATCCGAGCGTCCTCCAGGTTCTCCGCATCTAGAAGCCCGCGAGGCTCCTTCTCAGCGCGGGTCCGCGGATCCGCCCTTCTCCGGCCCTGAGGGCCGTTCACCCTGCTCGATTTCACGGCATGACCGCTTTCACCACACCGACGTGGCTTCCATCACACGCCAGGAGGTCTTCCGCCATGCAGTCATTCGTCGACCATGCCCGCGCCTTTCCCCGGCTCGCCGCCGAGCGCGGCGAGGAGCTCGACCGCCTCGCCGCCGGGCAGTCACCGCAGGCCCTGTTCATCAGCTGCTCGGACTCGCGGGTCGTCCCGTCGCTGTTCACCGGCGCCCGCCCCGGCGAGCTGTTCGAGCTGCGCACCGCGGGCAACATCATCCCGCCGCACCGCCCCGACCACCCGTTCGCCGAGGCCGCCACGATCGAGTACGCCGTCGAGGTGCTGGAGGTCGCCGACATCGTGGTCTGCGGCCACTCGCACTGCGGCGCCGTCGGCGCGATGGTCCGCGGCGACGATCTGAGCGCCGTCCCGTCGGTGCGCGGCTGGCTCGAACGCTCGGTCGACCCCGGCCCGCTCAGGCCGCACGCCGGGACCGACCTCACCGAGGCCGTCCAGGCCCACGTGCTCGTCCAGCTGGAACGGCTCCGGGCCTACCCCGCCATCGCGCGCCGGACGGCCGAGGGCCGCCTGGGCGTGCACGGCTGGTTCTACGAGGTCCACACCGGGACGGTGTTCGCCCACCGCCCGTTCGACGACCGGTTCCAGCCGCTGTGACGCACGGCCTCGTCCCCGCCCTGCCCGACCCCGCTCACGTGAGGATGGAATGCTCTCCCTGCCTGCCCTCGACCTTCCCACCCTCCGGCGCGACTTCACCGCGTCGCTCGTCGTCTTCCTCGTGGCGCTGCCCCTGTGCGTGGGCGTCGCCGTCGCCTCCGGCGTCCCGGCCGAGCTCGGGCTGATCACCGGGATCGTCGGCGGGCTGGTCGCCGGCGCGCTGCCCGGCAGCCGGCTCCAGGTCAGCGGCCCGGCCGCGGGCCTGACCGTGCTGGTCTTCGAGGCGGTGCGCGCCCACGGTCTCGGCGTCCTCGGTGTGATCGTCCTGCTCACCGGCGGCCTTCAGCTGCTGCTCGGCGCGCTCGGCCTGGGCCGCTGGTTCCGGGCCATCTCGGTCTCGGTGGTCGAGGGCATGCTCGCCGGGATCGGGCTGATCCTCATCGCCGGGCAGCTCTACGCGATGGCCGACGGGGCGGCGCCGGCCGACGGCATCGCCAAGATCACCGGGCTGCCCGGTCTTGCGGCGGACGTCGCGGGCTCCTCCACCGCCCGCACCGCGTTCCTGCTCGGCGCCGGGACGATCGCCGTCATGGCGGTCTGGCGGCGCCTGCCGCCGGTCGTCCGGGCGCTGCCCGCCCCGCTGGCCGCGGTGGCGCTGGCCACGGTCGCGGCCCTCGCGCTCGGGCTCGACGTCAAGACCGTCCAGGTGTCGGGGCTGCTTGACGCCGTCCGGCCGCCCGACCCGTCCGATCTGGCCGCGCTGGCCCAGCTGGGGGTGATCGGAACCGTCGTGGCGTTCACGCTGATCGCCTCGGCCGAGAGCCTGTTCAGCGCGTCGGCCGTCGACCGCATGCACGACGGCCCGCGCACCCATTTCGACAAGGAGCTGATGGCCCAGGGCGCGGGCAACACCGTCTGCGGGCTGCTCGGGGCGCTGCCGATGACCGCGGTGATCGTCCGCAGCGCCGCCAACGTCCAGGCGGGGGCGCGGACGAAGGCGTCGCGCGTCCTGCACGGGCTGTGGCTGCTGCTGTTCGCGGCGCTGCTGCCGTCCGCGCTGGAGCTGATCCCGGTCGCGGCGCTGGCGGGCGTCCTGGTGAACGCCGGGTGGAAGCTGCTCCCGCTGGGCGAGCTGCGGGTGCTCTGGCGCGGGCACCGCAGCGAGGCGGTGATCCTCGGCGCCACGGCGCTGTCGATCGTGGCCCTGAACATGTTCGAGGGCGTGGTGATCGGACTGCTGCTGGCGGTGGTGAAGACGGCGTGGGACACCTCGCACGTCCACCTGGACGTCGACGACCCCGGCGAGGGGCCGATCGAGGTCCGCCTGATCGGCAACGCGACCTTCCTGCGCCTGCCGCGGATGCTCGACGCGCTGGAGGCGCTGCCCAAGGACCGTCCGATCGCCCTTGACCTGGGCGGTCTGCGGCACCTGGACCACGCCTGCCGCTCCGCGCTGACCACCTGGGCGGCCCGCCACAACGACGAGGGCACCGCACCCGTCCACCTGCCGGGCGACCCGCTGGTGCCCGCCTGACCCATGACCGAGGCCGCCGATGATCCCCGGGGGGATCATCGGCGGCCTCTCCTGGTCTAGCGGGCGAGCCCCCCGTGGTCGTGGTCGCCGTGCCGGGCCGCGCCGGACGTGGCCGGGCGGACGGCCGGACCGGGCAGGTCACGGCTGAACGCGTAGGTGACCGCCGAGTGGGCGATGGCGCCCAGGTTCACCTTCAGCGCCCTGTCGTCGATGTTGGCGATCGTGTCGCACGCCTGGTGGTAGCACCCGTCGTACGCCGCGCCCGCCGTCCCGCCGAACAGCTCGGCCTCCCGGGCCGTCTTGATGCCCTCGGCGCCGGTGAACAGGCCGCCGGACGGGATGCCGACCGCGATGAACGGGCCGTAGTCGGAGCGTCCGCTGAAGTCGGTCCCGATATGCGGGAGCTTGAGCGCGTCGTAGTAGCGCTCGAAGGTCTTCTCGATCTCGTCCGATCCGGGCGGGCCGGCGGGGGCGCCGGTCGCGTCGGAGTCGTCGCCGTCATAGATCATGTAGGCGAAGTTCGGCGAGGCGACCATGTCGTAGTTCAGGTACAGCGCCACCTTCGCGCGGTCGGCCTCCGACAGGTTCCCGACGTAGTGCTCCGACCCCAGCAGGCCGAGCTCCTCGGCGCCCCACCAGGCGAAGCGCAGCTTGTTCTTCACCGGCAGCTTGCCCAGGTGCACGGCCGTCTCCAGCAGCGCGGCGCTGCCGGAGCCGTTGTCGTTGATCCCCGGACCCGGCAGGACGCTGTCGAGGTGGGCACCGGCCATCACGACCTTGGACGGGTCGCCGTGCCTGGACTCGGCCAGGACGTTCCACGTCGTGCGGGTCTCGCTCTCGGTGTCGGTCTTCAGCCGGACGACCGTGCCCGCCGGGGACGCCAGGTCCTCGCCGACGGCGAAGCTCGTCCCGACCACCGGGATCGTGAGCCCCGGGTTGCCGAGCGTGCCCTGGAGCGTGTCGGTGCGTCCGGGCTGGCCCTCGTTGAAGATGATCGCGCCACCGGCCCCGGCGGCCTGGGCGTTCTGGGCCTTGATCTCGAAGCTGCACGTGCCGCGCTGGAGCAGCGCGATGTTGCCCGACGTGAAGCCCGCGAAGTCGGCGGCCTCGCACCCGCTGGTCGAACCCGGGGCCGGGGACGGCGGCAGGACCAGGTCGACGGCCTGGACCGTCGCGGTGACGTCGCCCGAGCCCGAGTAGGTCATGGTGGCGAAGTCGCCGACGACGCTGCCGTCCGGCGGCGTGGGCGTGTAGGTCCTGGCGTCCGGCGAGATCTGGTTCATCACCCCGGTCGAGTTCTCCCGGAAGAACGGGAACGCGAATGGCTGGACGGTCACGTTGTACCCGGCCTTGCGCAGCAGCCCGGCGACGTAGTCGCGGGACGCGGCGTAGCCCGGCGTCCCGGACGCCCGGGTGCCCCCGTTGGCGTCGGAGATGGCCTGGAACGCCGTGAGATGCCGCTTGGCGTTCGGGAGGGTGATGCTCTGGAGCGTCCTCTGCCGCTCGTCGGGCGCCGCGGTCGCGGGAGCGACGAGGGAGAGGGGCAGGGCGATCGCCGCGGCCGCGGTCGCGGCACGCAGAACGCCGGTATTCAGGTGAAGAGGCACGGTGGGCTCCTCAGATCGGAGCGACGGTCGATCCCCCGAGGTCGCTTGCGCCGGAACGTATCGCCGCCCACCCCCTCAAGTGAAGACAGAACCCCCCAGACCAGCGGAAACGGCCAGAAACGGCCGCCCTGTGCTCCAACGCGCGATTCACTCGTCCCGGGTGTTGATTCTCCAAGATCGGCTGCGTCGTCTAGATGACACTCGGAAACGGGAAGGACACCACCGTGAAATACATGCTGATGCTCATCGACAACGAGAAGAACAAGGACTGGGCGCAGGCGCCCGAGGCGGAGATCCAGGCGACCATGGACGAGCACATCGCCTTCGCCGAGTACCTGGGCAAGCGCGGTACCGCGTTCTCCGGGGAGGCGCTCGGCCCCACCGACACGGCCACGACCGTCCGTCCCTCGCCCGACGGCCTGGTGACGACCGACGGCCCGTTCGTCGAGCTCACCGAGTTCATCGGCGGGTTCTACATCGTCGAGGCCGCCGACCTGGACGAGGCGCTGGAGATCGCCCGGCACTGCCCGATGGCTTCGGCGATCGAGGTCCGTCCGATCTGGGAGACGCCGGAGGTGTGAGCGCGGTAGAGACCGCCGTCGCGGAGGCGCACCGCCGTGGCTGGGCCGAGGTCCTGGCCACGGTGGCGCGCCTCACGCGCGACCTGGACGAGGCGGAGGACGCCGTGCAGGAGGCGTTCGAGTCCGCCCTGCGCACCTGGGGCCGCACCGGCGTGCCCCGCAACCCCGTCGCGTGGATCACCACCGCCGCCCGGCGCAAGGCCGTGGACCGGGCCCGCCGCCGCTCGACGATCCAGCGCAGGCTGCCGCTGCTGATCGTCCCGGACGCCGACGACCCGCCGCCCCCGGGTTCCCTCCGCGACGACCGGCTCCGCCTGATCTTCACCTGCTGCCACCCGGCCCTGGCGCCCCAGACCTCGGTCGCCCTCACCCTGCGCCTGGTCTGCGGCCTCCACGTGCCCGAGATCGCGCGCCTGTTCCTGGTCGCCGAGCGGACGATGGCGGCCCGCCTCACCCGCGCGAAGAAGAAGATCCACCAGGCGGGCATCCCCTACCGCATCCCCGCCGACCACGAACTCCCCGAACGTCTCCCCGCCGTCCTGGCCGTGGTGTCGCTGCTGTTCACCGAGGGCCACACCAGCACCGCCGGGACGGAGCTGACCCGTCCCGAACTGCTCGACCAGTCGCTGGAGCTGGCCCGCCTGCTGGTGAGGCTCATCCCGGACGAGCCGGAGACGCTGGGCCTGCTGGCCCTGCTGCTCCTGCTGGACTCACGCCGGGAGGCCCGCGTCGACGCCGACGGCGCCCTGGTCCTCCTGGCCGACCAGGACCGCTCCCGCTGGAACCACCGGGCGATCGAGGAGGGCCGCACCCTGGTGGAGCAGGCCCTGCGCCGCTCGGCGTCCCGAGGCCCCGGGCCCTACGCCGTCCAGGCCGCGATAGCCGCCCTGCACACCGAGCCCGAGACCGACTGGCCCCAGATCCTGGCCCTCTACGACATCCTGCTGAAGGCGCACCCGTCCCCCGTTGCGACGCTGGGCCGGACCGTCGCCTGGTCGATGGTCGCCGGTCCGGAAGCGGGCCTCGCCGAGCTCGACCGCCTCTCCACCGACCCCCGTTTCGCCTCCTACCACCGCCTCCCCGCGGCCCGCGCCGAGATGCTCACGCGGCTTGGCCGCCACGAGGAGGCCCAGGCCGCCTACCACCAGGCCGCCCAGGCGGCCACCAACCCCATCGAACGCACCCACCTCACCAACCGGGCCCACCCGGGCCCCGGCTGATCCCGGCTACGCCGGACGGGGTGTCCACGCGTGTGGGAGCGAGCCGTGCCGGGGCGCGGGCCACAGGGCCGGGCGGGTGCGCGGGGGCGCCGCGGTCGCCGGAGGCCGCGCCAGGGCGAGCAGGACGAGCGTCAGCGCCGCCAGTTCCTCGGCGTTCGGGGCGCCGCGGACGACGCGCAGGGTCGGCGGTCCGGTGATGGCCGGCTCCTTCACGCCGGGGGGTTGCCGTGCTTGCGGGAGGGAAGCGGGACGTGTTTGGTCCGGAGCATCGCCAGCGCGTCGATCAGCGTGGCGCGGGTGCGGGCCGGGTCGATCACCTCGTCCACCAGGCCGCGCTCGGCGGCGTAGTAGGGATGCATCAGCTCCTGGCGGTATTCCTTGAGACGCTGGGCGCGGGTGGCGGCCGGGTCCTCGGCGACGGCCAACTCCCGGCGGAAGACCACGTCGGCGGCGGCCTCGGCGCCCATGACCGCGATCTCGTTGGTGGGCCAGGCGAACGACAGGTCGGCGCCGATGGAGCGCGAGTCCATCACGATGTAGGCGCCGCCGTACGCCTTGCGCAGGATCAGCTGGACGCGCGGGACGGTGGCGTCGCAGTAGGCGTAGAGCAGCTTGGCGCCGTGCCGGATGAGGCCGTTGTGCTCCTGGTCGCTGCCGGGCAGGAAACCGGGGACGTCCACCAGGGTCACCAGCGGGATGTTGAAGGCATCGCAGAACTGGACGAAGCGGGCGCCCTTCTCGGCGGCGTGGATGTCCAGGACCCCGGCGCGGTGCTGCGGCTGGTTGGCGACGATCCCCGTGACGTGGCCGTCCAGCCGGGCCAGCGCGCAGACGATGTTCGGGGCCCACAGGGCGTGCACCTCGAAGAGGTCGCCGTCATCGACGATCTCGCCGATCACGGCGCGCATGTCGTACGCCTTCCCCGGGTCGGCGGGGACCAGGTCCAGCAGCGGCTCGTTGGTGCGGTCCGCCGGGTCGGCGGCGGGTTCGGCGGGCGGCGTCTCGCGGTTGTTGGACGGCAGCAGCGACAGCAGGTGGCGCACCTCGTCCAGGCATTCGGCCTCGTCCCGGCTGACGATCGCCGCCACGCCCGACAGGGTGCCGTGCACCCCGGCGCCGCCGAGGCCCTCGTGGGTGATCTCCTCGCCGGTGACCGATCGGACGACGTCCGGGCCGGTGACGTACATCTGGGCGATGTCGCGGACCATGAAGACGAAGTCGGTCAGCGCGGGCGAGTAGGCCGCGCCGCCCGCGCACGGGCCCAGCATCACGCTGATCTGCGGGATCACCCCCGAGGAGCGGACGTTGCGGCGGAAGATCCCGCCGTATCCGGCCAGGGCGGTGACGCCCTCCTGGATGCGGGCCCCGGCGCCGTCGCACAGGCCGACCAGCGGGGACCCGGCCTTCTCGGCCAGGTCCATGACCTTGTGGATCTTCTCGGCGTGCGCCTCGCCCAGCGAGCCGCCGAAGACGCGGAAGTCATGGGCGTAGGCGAAGACGGTGCGTCCCAGCACCTGGCCCCAGCCCGTCACGACCCCGTCGGTGAACGGCCGCCGGTCTTCGAGCCCGAAACCGGTGGACCTGTGCCGGCGCAATTGCTCGATCTCCCGGAACGTGCCGGGGTCGAAGAGCAATTCCAGCCGTTCCCGGACGGTCAGTTTGCCCTTGGCGTGCTGGGCCCGCGTCGCCCCCGCCGCCGGGCCCCGGGCGGCCGCGTCCGTGACGGCGTGAAGCTCGGAGACCCGGAGACGGATGTCCGGTGGTGACACGTCGCACCTCGTCCTGTGATCGTACGGTCGGCTCCGTTCAGTGTTCCCGGCGCGGCACCGGACCGCCATCCCGGATGGCCCCTAAACCTGCCCTCCGGCGTTAGGGGAGCTTAGGGGTTGGCGGTGGTTCGGTGCCGACCGCACAATTGCCGGAATATCAATTGAGACCGAGGAGAAAAGCCATGACGGAGTCGACCGTTGACGGCGGCACCTGGATTCGGCGTTTCCATCCGGCTCCCGAGGCCGTGACGCGGCTGGTGTGCTTTCCGCACGCGGGCGGGTCGGCCACGTTCTATTTCCCCGTGTCGGCCAAGCTGAGCCCGGACGTGGAAGTGCTCACCGTGCAGTACCCCGGACGCCAGGACCGGCGCAACGAGCCGCCGATCGCCGACATCCCGGCGCTGGCCGACGCCGTCTTCGACGCCCTGCGGCCCTGGCTCGGGGACCGCCCGGCGCTGTTCGGCCACAGCATGGGCGCGACCGTGGCCTTCGAGGTCGCCCGGCGCATGGAGCGGCACGGCACGCCGCCCCGCGTGCTGGTCGCGTCCGGCCGGCGCGCGCCGTCGTGCCATCGCAGCGAGAACGTGCACCTGCGCGACGACGAGGGTCTGCTGGCCGAGCTCGACAAGCTCAGCGGGACCGACGCGCGGCTGCTGGCCGACGAGGAGCTGCGCCGGATGGTGCTGCCCGCCGTCCGCGCCGACTACCGCGCGATCGAGACCTACCGGCTCCCCGCGGACACCCCGAGGCTGAGCTGCCCGGTCACCGTCATCGTCGGGGACGACGACCCCCAGGTCACGCTGGACGAGGCCGCGGCGTGGCGGGGCCACACCACCGGCGCGTTCGACCTCCAGATCGCCCCGGGCGGCCACTTCTACCTGACCGACCAGCCCGAGGCCACGATCGAACGCCTCCGCAAGGCGCTGCGCGGAGCCTAGGCCCCGCGCCGGTCAGCGGCAGAGCTTGGCGAAGCTCTCCTCGATCCTGGTCAGCGTTTCGGTGATGTGCCGCAGCCGGAGCGGGTCCTCGGCGCGCAGCGCCAGCTCCTGCTGCTCCTGGGTCTCCCCGTACAGCTGGCCGGTCGCGGCCTTGAAGCGCAGGGCGCCCTCGTCGTCGCCGAGGTGGTGACCGGCCAGCACCGCCACCCCGAACTCGTCCAGGAGCTGCCGCTGGAAGGAGTCGGAGTCGGTGATGCCGCGCCGCTCCAGCGCGCCGCGCACCGGCTCGAAGTCCGGGTAGATGTAGAAGCCGCCGGTCGGCGGCCGGCACGTCGCGCCCGCCGCCACGGTGCTCCGGTGCACCTCGCGCGCCACGGCGCCGTGCAGCCTGACGATCGCGGCCAGGTGCTCGCGCAGCTCCACCGGTTCGGCGAACGCGTAGGCCGCGACCTCCTGCATCGGCCCCGCCAGGGTCGACCAGACCTCGCTGGCGAACGAGGTGACGCCCGCCAGGATGTCGCGGCCCCACGCGCCGTCCGGGAAGCAGGCGACACCGATGCGCCACCCCCCGATGGCCAGGCTCTTGCTCAGCCCGGTCGTCACCACCGTGCGCCGCGGCACCACCTCGGCGGGGCTCAGGACCGGCCGGGCCGGGTCGTGCAGCAGGTCACGGTAGATCTCGTCGGAGATGAGGTAGAGGTCCTCCTCCTCCGCGATCGCGCAGATCTCACGGACCAGCGACGGCGGGGCGAGCGTCCCGGTGGGGTTGTCGGGCAGCGTGAGCACGACGATCCGCGGGTCGTGGCCGCGGGCGCGGGCCGCGCGGACGGTCTCGCGCAGCGCGGCGGGTTCGGGGACGCCGCCGCACTCGTCGGGGATCGGCACGCCGAAGGCGCGCTTGCCCGCGTACGCCGCCTGCGGCGCGTAGGTGTTCCAGCACGGCCGGGGCAGCAGCACGTCACCGGGGATGACCATGTTCAGCGCCATCAGCAGCGGCTTGCTGCCGGGCGCCACCACGATCTGGTCGGGGGCCGCCGCCACACGCCGCCGGGTGAAGTACCCGGCCGCGGCCTCACGGACGGCCGTGCTGCCCGCGACCGTCCCGTACAGGCTCCGCTCGGCGCCGGCCACCAGCCGCTCGACCAGCGGGCGGAAGGCGGGCAGGCGCGCCTCGCCGAACCCCAGGTGGACGATGGACTCGCCGTCGCCCCGGCGCCGCGCCACCAGCTGGTTGAGGGCCAGGTTGGGCGACAGTCGTCGGCCTATCATGCGGCCCCGGCCCCGAAGCGGCGGATCAGCGTCGCGCGGTCGACCTTGCCGTGCACCGTGATCGGCAGCTCGCTCAGGACATGCAGGTCCTGCGGGACCATGTAGTCGGGCAGCGTCTCCATGCAGCCCGCGCGCAGCTCCATCTTGTCGAAGGCGTGCGCCTCGGACGCCATGACGACGAACGCGACCAGCACCGGCTCGTCGGCCCCGCGCGGCAGCAGCAGCGCGGCGGCCGCGGCGACACCCGGGAACTCCAGCAGCCGCCGCTCCACCTCGCCGAGCTCGACCCGGTTGCCCCGGATCTGCACCTGCGAGTCGACCCTGCCGCAGAAGTACAGCTCGCCCAATTCGCCCCGGTAGGCGACGTCCCCGGAGCGGAGCACCAGCTGCCCCGACCGGGGGTTGAGCGGGTCGGCGACCAGCGCCTCCCGGGTCGCGGCGGGATCGTCCCAGTAGCCGGTGAACAGCGCCGGGCTCCGCAGGTAGATCTCGCCGGACACCCCGGGCTCCTCGATCGGCCGCCCCGCGTCGTCCACGACCAGCATCTCCGCGCCCGCGTGGGCGAACCCGATGGACAGGCGCCGCAGGTCGTCCGGGATGGGATCGGGCACCTCGGTGAACGAGCAGGCCATCGACTCGGTGGCGCCGTAGCAGTTGATGATGCGGGTCCTGGGGCGCAGGCGCTGCAGATGGCGCAGCTCGGGCAGCGGAAATTCCTCACCGCAGAACAGGATGCCGCGCAGGTCCGGCAGCTCGGCCAGCAGCTCGGGCTCGTGCCGCAGCACCGGACGCCAGATCGACGGGACGCCGTCGACATGCGTGACGCCCGCCTCCCGGAGGAAGTGCATGAAGCGGCGCGGCCAGCGCAACCGGTCCCGGGGGACGGGGACGAGGGCGGCGCCGCTGCCCAGCGCCAGCCCGATGTCCAGCAGGGAGAAGTCGAACTGCAACGGCGAGGTGCTGGCGACGCGATCGCTCCCGTCGACAATCCCCTGCCGCATCATCCCCCGGTAGAACGCGGTCACGCCGCGGTGGCTCATGACGACGCCCTTGGGGCGGCCCGTCGTCCCGGAGGTGAAGATGATGTAGGCCGGGTCGGTGTCGACGACCTCGCGGCGGTGGCGGACCTTGGGCACCGGCGGCCGCTCCACCCGCAGCCCGTCGGGGCCGAACCGGGCCGTCCCGACCGTCGCGGGGATCCCGTCGCGGACGCCCTCGGCGCTCTGCAGATGCAGCGCGGGCTCGGTGGCCTCGACGATCGCCATCAGCCGCTTGGCCGGAGACTCCGGGCTCACCGGGACGAACGTCAGCCCCAGCGTCGAGCAGGCAAGGAACATCGCGATCGAGTGCGCGGAGGTGTCGGCCTCCAGGACGACCCGGTCACCGACGTCCATGCCCAGCTCGTCCAGCGCGCCGGAGTAGTCGTGGACCTGCCGCTCCAGCCAGCGGAAGGAAAAGGTGTCGAGCCCGTCGCCGGAGAGCTGGACCACGGCCGGGGCGTCCGGCGTCGTCCGTCCCGCGGCCAGCATGAACTCGTGCAGGTACTCGCCCCGGACCTGCGCGGGGGCATAACTTTCTCGATTCAGGGTCATGCGTGTTCCTGTGGGCTCGACATCGCGCTGCACGGAAAGGTCAGGGAAATCGCCGGGACCGCCGCCCGGTCAGATCAGCTTGG
Organism: Spirillospora sp. CA-294931; assembly: GCF_050946795.1. Taxonomy (GTDB): domain Bacteria; phylum Actinomycetota; class Actinomycetes; order Streptosporangiales; family Streptosporangiaceae; genus Spirillospora. The sequence goes on along the minus strand of NZ_CP192006.1, from coordinate 2,615,965 downwards.
CCAGCGCCGCCCAGAGCACACCGGGGTCGGCGAAGGTCTCCATGTTGAGCGCGTCGTCGGCGAATCGCACGGAATACGCGGACTCGATCGCGGCCAGCAATTCGGTGGTGCCGATCGAATCAAGGCCGTAGTCGCGCAGCCCGGTGTCCGGCGCCAGTGGCTCATCGGTCGGCAAGAAAGGCAGATACTTTCGCAGCAGCGCTTCGAACTGCTCGTCCCACACATCAACTCCCGTGCCTGAAACAAGTCGTGGAGAGCACCTGTCTCCACGGCGTCAACCTACGGACGGCACAGCGGCGGAACAACCCTTAGTACCCCCCTTTCCCGGTGCGCGCGGCTCCCTTGCCCGCAACCAAGGAAGCCCTTGTCAGAGACACTTGGGGACGTCATCAGGTAGGGGTTAATAGGGGTATGAGCGGTCTTCCGGCCTGAACTAGCATCGGGCCGATGTGTCGAGTGCGCCGGGCGCGGGCGCGTTGCAATTCACACGCCCTCGGCACTCCACTTTTTTCTGCGGACGAGACTAATCGGAGTACACGATGAGCGGGTCCAGAGATTTTGATTCTGAAATCACCGGCGCCGCGGCGGCGGATGACCGATTCGCTCATCACGCGAGGCTGGCCGACCGTCTGGCGGGACTTCCGGCCGCCGAGCAGGGCGGCGTGCTGCTCGACCTGATCTGCGCGGAGGTCGCCGCGACGCTGCGGGCGATGCAGCCCGACGAGCCGGCCACCATCGACGCCGACCAGCCGTTCCGCGAGGTGGGCTTCGACTCGCTCGCCGCCATCGACCTGCAGGCCAGGCTGGTGCGCGCGACCGGCTTGGAACTTCCCGTCACGCTCGCCTTCGACTACCCGACGCCCCGCCGCCTGGCCGAGTACCTCCAGGCCGAGGCCCTCGGCCTGCACGCCGAGGCGTCCGCGCCGCCGCAGAAGGCCGCCGACGACGAGCCGATCGCGATCGTCGGCATCGGCTGCCGCCTCCCCGGCGGCGTGACCTCCCCGGACCTGCTGTGGGAGCTCGTCGCGAACGAACGCCACGTCATCTCGCCGTTCCCCACCGACCGCGGCTGGGACGTCGAAGGGCTCTACGACCCGGACCCCGGCAAGCCCGGCAAGACCTACGTCCGCGAGGCCGGTTTCCTGGACGACGCCGGATACTTCGACGCCGGCTTCTTCGGCGTCTCGCCACGTGAGGCGCTGGCGATGGACCCGCAGCAGCGGCTGGTGCTGGAGGTCGCCTGGGAGGCGCTCGAACACGGCGGCATCGACCCGCTGTCCCTGAAGGGCACCCAGGCCGGCGTGTACATCGGAGCCGAACCCCAGGACTACGGCGTCCGGCTGCACGAGGCGCCGGACGGCCTCGACGGGTACCTGCTGACGGGCAACTCCCCCAGCGTGGTGTCCGGCCGCACCGCCTACGTGCTCGGGGTCGAAGGACCCACGATGACCGTCGACACCGCCTGCTCCGGCTCCCTGGTGGCGCTCCACCTGGCCGCCCAGGCCCTGCGCCGAGGCGACTGCACCCTCGCCCTGGCGGGCGGCGTCGCCGTGATGGGCAACCCCGGAGTGTTCACCGCCTTTGCTCGTCAGCGTGGGTTGGCGGTGGATGGTCGGTGTAAGGCGTTTGGTGATGGGGCTGATGGGACGGGGTGGGGTGAGGGTGTTGGTTTGTTGGTGTTGGAGCGGTTGTCGGATGCGGTGCGTGCGGGTCGTCGGGTGTTGGGGGTGGTGGTTGGTTCGGCGGTGAATCAGGACGGTGCGTCGAATGGGTTGACGGCGCCGAATGGTCCGTCGCAGCAGCGGGTGGTTTTGCGGGCGTTGGTGGATGCGGGGTTGGGTCCTGGTGATGTGGATGTGGTGGAGGGTCACGGTACGGGGACGAGTTTGGGTGATCCGATTGAGGCTCAGGCGTTGATCGCGACGTATGGGAAGGGGCGGGTGGAGGGTCGTCCGTTGTGGTTGGGGTCGTTGAAGTCGAATATTGGTCATGTGCAGGCCGCTGCGGGGGTGGCGGGTGTGATCAAGATGGTGATGGCGCTTCAGCGGGGTGTTTTGCCTCGGTCGTTGCATGCTGAGGTGCCGTCGCGGCATGTGGATTGGTCGGCGGGTTCGGTGCGGTTGTTGACCGAATCACGGCCGTGGGAGGCCGGTACGGGTGTGCGGCGGGCGGGGGTGTCGTCGTTTGGGGTGAGTGGGACCAACGCTCACGTCATCATCGAAGAGCCCCCTGCCCCGGTGACCGTGCCGGACGCCGAGCGTGCCCCTGCGCCGCCTGGTGGGGTGGTGCCGGTGGTGTTGTCGGCCAAGACCGAGACCGCGCTGGCCGCCCAAGCTGAACGCCTCAAAGCCGTCCTGACCGCTGACACGCGCCTGGTGGATGTGGCGTATTCGTTGGCGACGACGCGGGCGGCGTTGCCGCACCGCGCCGTGATTCTGGCCGACACACCCGCCGTGCTGGAGCAGGGGTTGGACAACCTGATCGGTCAGGTTGCTCATCCGGGCATCACGCAGGGCACCACGACCACCGGCAAACTCACCGTCCTGTTCTCCGGCCAAGGCACCCAGCGCCTGGGCATGGGCCGCGAACTGTTTGAGGCGTTCCCGACCTTCGCGCAGGCCCTGGACGAGGCCATCGGCTATCTGGACCTCCAGTTGGACCAGCCGTTGCGCGAAGTCATGTGGGCCGATCCGAGCCCCGAAGCGACGGCCTTGCTGGATCGGACCGACTACGCCCAAGCCGCGCTGTTCGCATTCCACACCGCGTTGTGGCGGCTGCTGGAGTCCTGGGGGCTGTCCCCCGATTTCGTCGCCGGGCACTCGCTGGGCGAGTTGTCGGCCGCGCATGCCGCGGGCATCCTGTCGCTGGAGGACGCCGCCGCGCTGGTCGCCGCCCGTGGACGGCTGATGCAGGCCCTCCCCGGAGGCGGGGCCATGGCCGCCATCAACGCTCCCGAGCACGAGGTCCGCGCCGTCCTGACCGGTGAGGTGGACATCGCGGCCGTCAACGGTCCCGAGAGCACCGTCATCTCCGGCCCCGAGGCCGCGGTGCGGGACATCGCCGCGAACTTCGCCACGACCACCCGGCTCCGGGTCTCCCACGCGTTCCACTCGGCGCTGATGGAACCGATGCTCACCGAGTTCGAACGCATCGCGCAGGTGCTGACGTACGACTCCCCCGCCATCCCGCTGGTCTCCAACATCACCGGCAAAAGGGTGACCGACGAGGAGATCCGCAGCCCCGGTTACTGGGTGCGGCACGTCCGCGCGACGGTCCGTTTCGACGACACCGTCCAGACCTTGCGAGCCGAGAACGTCACCACACTCCTGGAGATCGGCCCCGACGGCGTCCTGTCGGCCATGGCGCGCGGGTGCCTGCCCGCCGACACCGGCACCGCCGCGATCCCGACGCTGCGGCGCGACCGTCCGGAACAGCCCGAGCTGATGTCCGCCGTCGCCCAGGCGCATGTGCGCGGGATCCGCCTGGACTGGCCGGCGTTGTTCGCCGGGCACGACGCCAAACGGGTCGACCTGCCCACGTACGCGTTCGAGCGCAAGCACTACTGGCTCGACGTTCCCGGCAAGGCCGGGGACGTGACCGGGCTGGGACAGCAGGCGACCGAGCATCCGCTGCTGAGCGCCGCCGTGCCGCTGCCCGGCTCGGGCGGGCTGGTGCTCACCGGACGGCTGTCACCGCGACTCCAGCCGTGGTTGACCGACCACCGGATCCTCGGCACGGTCCCCCTGCCCGGGACCGCGTTCGTGGAGCTCGCGCTGCACGCCGCCGAGCGCACCGGCTGCCCGGTGATCGAGGAGCTCACCATCGAGGCACCGCTGATGGTGCCCGAGAACGGCGGCGTGGCCTTGCAGGTGCTGGTCGGCGGCCCCGATGACGAGGGACGACGCTCGGTCGAGGTGCATTCGCGGCCCGACGACGCGCCGCACGATACTGCCTGGACCCGGCATGCCACCGGCGTCCTGACCGCCGACGAACAACCCCCGGCGGCACCGGCGGCACCCTGGCCGCCGCAGCGGGCAGAGCGGATCGACATCGCCGACCTCTACGAGAACCTGACCGCCCAGGGGTACGAATACGGCTCGACGTTCCAGGCGGTGCGGGCGGCCTGGCTCCACGAGGGGAGTGTCCTCGCCGAGGTCGCGCTGCCCGACTCGGCCGGGGCCTCGGCGTTCGGGCTGCACCCGGCGCTCCTGGACGCCGCCCTGCACACCGCCGACTTCCTGCCCGCGTTCGAGGCGGGCACCGAGACGCTCGTCCCCTTCGCCTGGTCGGGCGTGTCCCTGCACGCGACGGGGGCGACGTCGGTGCGCGTCCGGATCTCCCCGGCGGACGCGGAGAACGTGTCCCTGGAGATCTTCGACTCGCTCGGCGCCCCGGTCGCGTCCGTGGAGTCGCTGGCCCTGCGGCCGGTCTCGGCCGAGCAGCTCAGCGCGTCCACGAGCACGGATTCCCTGCCCCTGCACCAGATCGAGTGGCGGCCCCTCGCCTCCACGGCCGCCGACCCGGTCGGTCAGACCGCCGTGGTGGATCTCTCCGAGGCGTTCACCGCGCCTAACGTCGCGGCGGATGTCGTCCTGGTGGACTGCGCGACTCCGGACGGCGACCCGCTGACGGTGCCGGACCGCGTCCGGGCGGCCACCCACCGGCTCTTGGACGTCCTGCGGACCTGGCTGGACGACGACCGCTCCACCACGTCGCGGCTGGCGCTGGTGACACGGGGCGCCATGGCGGTCAGCGACACGGAGGCCACGGACCTGGCCGGTGCCGCGCTCTGGGGCCTGGCCCGGTCGGCGCAGGCCGAGCACCCCGGCCGGATCGTCCTGGTGGACGCCGACACCTCCGGCCCGGCCGACGGCTGGCTGCCGCGGGCGCTCGCGTCGGGCGAGACCGAGCTGGCACTGCGGGACGGCAGGCTGTGGATTCCGCGGATGACGCGGATCGACGCCGAGCCCGCCGAGCGGCAGCCGTGGGACCCGGCCGGGACCGTCCTGGTGACCGGCGGGACCGGTGGGCTGGGCGCCCTGGTCGCGCGCCACCTGGTCACCGAGCACGGCGTCCGGCACCTGCTGCTGGCCAGCCGGCGCGGCCCGGACGCCGAAGGCGCGTCCGAACTGGCGGCCGCGCTGACCGCGCTGGGCGCGGAGGTGCGCGTGGCGTCCTGCGACGTGGCCGACCGCGACGCCCTCGCCGAACTCCTCGGCGAGATCCCGGACGACCGGCCGCTGCGGGCCTTGGTGCACACGGCGGCCGTGCTGGACGACGGCGTCATCAGCGCTCTGACCCCCGAACGGCTGGACGCCGTGCTGCGTCCCAAGGCGGACGCGGCGTGGCACCTGCACGAGCTCACCCGCGACGTCGACCTGTCGGCGTTCGTGCTGTTCTCCTCCTCGGCAGGGCTCATGGACGCGCCGGGCCAGGGCGGATACGCCGCCGCCAACACCTTCCTGGACGCGCTCGCGCAGTACCGGCACGCGCACGGCCTCACCGCCCGGTCGCTGGTGTGGGGACTGTGGACCGGCGGCGGCGGAATGGGCGACCGCCTGGGCACCCTGGATCTGCAGCGGATCGGACGGCAGGGGCTGGCCGCCCTCTCCGTCACCGAGAACCTGGCCCTGCTGGACCGCGCGCTGGTGACTCCCCGTCCCGTGGTGCTGCCGCTGCGCGTCGACCCGGTGGCGTTGCGCGCCCGCGCCGACGGCGTCCCGGCCCTGCTGCGCGGGCTGGTGCCCGCACCCCGCCGCCGCGCCGCCGATCCGGGCGACACGACCGGACACGGGACCGAACTCGCCCACCGCCTCGCCGCACTGCCCGAAGCCGAGCGCGACCAGACCGTCCTCGACCTGGTCGGCGCGCGCGTCGCCGCCGTCCTCGGCCACGAGGACCCCAAGGCGATCGAGTCCGACCGCGCGTTCAACGAGATCGGATTCGACTCGCTCGCGGCGATCGAACTGCGCAACCTGCTGAACACCGCGACCGGCCTGCGGCTGTCGGCGACGCTGGTCTTCGACCACCCGACGCCGCGCGCGCTCGCCCGGCACATCCGCACCAAGCTGCTGGGCACCACGGTGTCCGCGACCACGGCACTGCCCGTGACCGAGGTGGCCGACGACGAACCGATCGCCATCATCGGCATGAGCTGCCGCTATCCGGGTGCGGTGACCTCCCCGGAGGAGCTGTGGCGGCTCGTGGCCGAGGGCGGCGACGGCATCGCGGACTTCCCCGCCGACCGGGGCTGGGACCTCGACGGCCTCTACGACCCGGAGGCCGGGACACCCGGCAAGAGCGCGACCCGCGAGGGCGGCTTCCTGTACGAGGCGGCCGACTTCGATCCAGGACTCTTCGGGATCTCGCCGCGCGAGGCCCTGGCGATGGACCCGCAGCAGCGGCTGCTGCTGGAGGCGTCCTGGGAGGCGCTCGAACGCGCGGGCATCGACCCCCTCGCGGTGTGGGGCTCACAGACCGGCGTGTTCGCCGGGGTCATGTACCACGACTGGGGCACGCGCCTCGCCGGTCACGTCCCCCCGGACGTCGCCGGATACCTCGGCACCGGCGCACTGGCCAGCGTCGTGTCCGGCCGGGTCGCCTACGCCCTGGGGCTGGAGGGTCCCGCCGTCACCGTGGACACGGCGTGTTCCTCGTCCCTGGTGTCCCTGCACTGGGCCATCCAGGCACTGCGCCGCGACGACTGCTCGCTGGCATTGGCAGGCGGGGTCACGGTCATGTCCACGCCCGACACCTTCGTGGACTTCAACCTGCAACGGGGCCTGGCACCGGACGGCCGGTGCAAGTCGTTCTCGGCGTCGGCCGATGGCGTGGGCTGGTCCGAGGGCGTGGGCATGGTCCTGCTGGAGCGGCTGTCGGACGCGCGCCGCAACGGACACCGCGTGCTCGCCGTCGTGCGGGGGTCGGCGGTCAACCAGGACGGCGCGTCCAACGGGCTGACCGCGCCGAACGGGCCGTCCCAGCAGCGCGTGATCGAGCGTGCGCTGGCCACGGCGGGACTGGGCACGTCCAACGTGGACGTGGTCGAGGCGCACGGCACCGGCACGACGCTGGGCGATCCCATCGAGGCCCAGGCGCTGATCGCCACCTACGGGCAGGGTCGTTCTGAGGACCGTCCGTTGTGGCTGGGTTCGTTGAAGTCGAACATCGGTCACACGCAGGCCGCGTCCGGTGTGGCGGGCGTGATCAAGATGGTCATGGCGATGCGCGCGGGGACGCTCCCCCGGACCCTGCATGCGGACGAGCCGAGCCCACATGTGGATTGGTCGGCTGGAGCCGTCCAGTTGCTGACCGAGGCCCAACCGTGGGAGGCCAACGGCCATCCTCGGCGTGCGGGTGTGTCGTCGTTCGGGATCAGCGGGACGAACGCGCACGTGATTCTGGAGGAGGCTCCCCAGGCGGGCGTGGAGGCTGCCGGGTCGTCGTTGCCGGTGGTGCCGTGGGTGATCTCCGCCAAGACCGAGGCCGCGTTGCGGAGCCAGGCCGAGCGGCTGGCCGCGCACGTCACCGAGCATGATCTCGATCTGGCTGACGTGGGGTTCTCGCTGGCTACGACTCGCGCGCAGCTCGAACACCGCGCCGTGGTGGTGGGTGCCGACCGCGATGAACTGGTGGCAGCGCTGAACGACGTCACCAGTAGCACGCCGGTTGCGGGTCGTCTGGCCGTGGTGTTCTCAGGTCAGGGCAGCCAACGCGCCGGTATGGGGCGGGAGCTGTACGAGGCGTTCCCGGCGTTCGCGGCGGCTCTGGATGAGGTGCTCCCGCATTTCGATGCGTCGTTGCGTGAGGTGATGTGGGACGGCCGCGACCGGCTCGCACAGACCGGTTGGGCACAGCCCGCCCTGTTCGCAGTCGAGGTGGCGCTGTTCCGACTGCTGGAATCGTGGGGCGTGTCCCCCGACTATGTGGCGGGACACTCCATCGGCGAACTAGCCGCCGCGCACGTCGCAGGCGTGTGGTCACTAGCGGACGCGGCCCGGCTGGTGGCCGCGCGCGGCCAACTCATGCAAGCACTTCCGCCAGGCGGGGCGATGGTCGCGATCCGCGCCACCGAAGACCAAGTACGGGAACGCCTGGTTGACGGGGTGGAGATCGCCGCGATCAACGGACCCGAAGCGGTCGTCATCTCCGGAGTTGAAGACGCCGTCGTCCAGGTCGCCGGGTTCTTTGACACCACCAAGCGACTCCAGGTCTCCCACGCCTTCCACTCAGCCCTGATGGACCCGATGTTGGGCGAGTTCGAGCAGGTCACAGCCGACCTGACCTACGAGCAGCCAAGCATGGCCGTTCCGGAAGAATGGTGCACACCTGAGTACTGGGTGCGGCACGTGCGCGACACCGTCCGGTACCACGACACCATCCAAACCTTGCTCGACCAAGGCGCGACAACCTTCCTGGAAGTCGGGCCCGACGCGGCCCTGACCGCCACCACCGACGCCGACTTCATCGCCACCCTGCGCCGCGACCGCAACGAACCCCACCAACTCCTCACCACCATCGGCCAACTCCACACACGCGGCGTCCCCATCGACTGGGCCGCACTCTTCACCGGCGCACGGCGCGTCGACCTGCCCACCTACGCGTTCGAACATCGACGGTTCTGGCTCAACGCCGTTCACGCCGCCACTGATGTGACCGCTGCGGGCCAGCAGTCCGCCGAGCATCCGATGCTCGCCGCCATGGTGCGCCTCCCGGGCAGCGACGGTCTGGTCATGACCGGACGACTCTCGCTCGACACCCACCCCTGGCTGGCCGACCACGCCGTCATGGGCACCACCCTGGTGCCCGGGACGGCCCTGGCCGAGCTGGCATTGCACGCCGGTCAGCAGGTCGGCTGCCCCACGATCGACGAGCTTGTGCTCCACAACCCGCTGACCCTCGCGCCACAGCACCACACCGCGATCCAGGTCACCGTCACCGCGTCACAGGACGACGGCCAGCGCACTGTCGAGATCCACTCTCGTCCCGATCATGCTCAGGACCTGCCCTGGACGATGCATGCCACCGGCGTCCTTTCCCGCTCGCAGGCCGAGCCCTCGTTCGACCTGACCGTCTGGCCGCCGGCCGGAGCGGTCGCGCTGGACGTGGCGGGCGCGTACGAACGGCTCGACGAGCGGGGTTACGACTACGGTCCCGCGTTCCAGGGTCTGCGAGCGGCGTGGCAGCGCGGCGACGAGATCTTCGCCGAGGTCGTGCTGCCGGACGAGGCCGGTGACGGCTCCGCGTTCGGGGTGCATCCCGCGCTGTTGGACGCGGCCATGCATGCCGATCTCCTTGAGGAGGGGGACGACTCCACGCTGCTGCCGTTCGCCTGGAACGGTGTGTCGCTGTACGCGGCGGGCGCGACCGAGCTGCGCATGTGGATCTCGCGTGTCGACGGCGCGGAGGTCTCGGAGCTGAAGGTCGCCGATGGTGAGGGCTTGCCGGTCGCGTCGGTCCAGACTCTGGTGTCGCGGCCGGTCAGTGCGCGGCAGCTCGTCCAGCCGGGCCACCGGCTCCAGGACTCGCTCCACCAGATCCAGTGGAACCCGTTGACCGTCCCGTCCGCGGCGCCCGGCCGGTGGGCCGTCCTCGGGACCGAGGATCTTCGCTTGGACGGTATGACGGCGGCGTATCCCGACGTCGCCGCGCTCACTGCGGAGATCGCTTCGGGTGCCCTCGCACCTGACCTGGTCGTGTACGAGATCCCCGAGGCTCGACCGGAGATCGACGTCCCGGAACAGACCCGGACGACCACCCACCAGACCCTTGGGCTGCTGAGCGAGTGGCTGGCCGGTGACGGGCTCACCGAGACCACGCTGGTCGTCGTGACGCGAGGCGCGGTGGCGGTCGGCCCGGACGAGGATGTCGCCGACCTGACGCAGTCCGCGGTGTGGGGACTGGTGCGCGCGGCGGCGGAGGAGAACCCGGGACGCTTCGCCCTGTGCGATCTGTCCGACGGCGAATCCGTCGTCCCGGCGCTGGCCTCGGGCGAGCCCGAGGTGGCGGTGCGCGGGGGCCGGGCCTTCGTGCCGAGGCTGGTCCGGGCACCGGCGACGGCCCACGGCGACGCTCCGTGGCCCACCGAGGGCACGGTACTGATCACGGGAGGTACGGGCGGTCTGGGCGGCCTGGTGGCACGGCACCTGGTCGCGCGGCACGGCGTGCGCCACCTGCTGCTCACCAGCCGCCGTGGCCCGGACGCCCCCGACGCCGCGCGGCTGCGGACGGAACTGACCGAGCTGGGCGCGGCGGTCACGGTGGCGGCCTGCGACGTCGCCGACCGTGCGGCGCTGGCACGGCTGCTGGCCGACATCCCCGCGGATCGTCCGCTGTCCGCGGTCGTCCACGCGGCCGGGGTGGCGGACAGCGGTCTGGTGCAGACGCTCACTCCCGAGCAGACCGACCGGGTCCTGCGTCCCAAGGTCGACGCCGCCTGGCATCTGCATGAGCTGACCCGCGAGCTGGACCTGTCGGCGTTCGTGCTGTTCTCATCCGCGGGCGGACTGGTGCTGGCGGCTGGACAGGCCAACTACGCCGCCGCGAACGTGTTCCTGGACGCCCTGGCCCAGCGCCGCCACGCCGAAGGGCTTCCCGCGACCTCCCTCGCCTGGGGCTTGTGGGCCGAGAACACGGGGCTGGGCGGAGAACTGGGCGAGGCCGATCTGCGCCGCATGAGCCGCCTGGGCCTCCCCGCCTTGGAAACCGCCGACGGCCTCGCCCTCCTCGATCTCGCCCAGGGCACCGGCGAAGCACTGCTGGTGCCGATCCGGGTGGACGCCGCCGCCCTGCGCGCCCGCACCGACGAGGTACCGGCGCTTCTGCGCGATATTGCGCGCGGCCCCGTCCGGCGCACCGCCGCCAGGTCGGCTCGCGGCACCGGCGGGGCGCTGGCGGAACAGCTGGCCGGGCTGTCGGCCGCAGACCGCGAACGGACCCTGCTCCAGCTCGTGCGGACGCATGTCGCGGCGGTTCTCGGTCACGAGGGCGCCGAGGCGGTGGACGCCACCCGCGCCTTCAACGAGCTGGGCTTCGACTCGCTGGCCTCCGTAGAGCTCCGAAACGCGCTGCGCGCCACCACCGGCCTGTCCCTGCCCGCCACGCTTGTCTTCGACCACCCGAACTGCGTCGCCGTCGCCGACTTCCTCGACACCCTTCTCACCGGCGTCCGCCCCGCACCGGCCGCCCAGGCACCCGCCGTCACCGTGGTGTCGGACGAGCCGATCGCGATCGTCGGGATGAGCTGCCGGTATCCCGGCGGAGTCCGATCACCGGAAGACCTGTGGCGGCTGCTGCTGACGGAGACGGACGCCATTTCCGGCTTCCCCACCGACCGAGGCTGGAACGTCGACGAGGTCTACGCCCCCGAACCCGGTACGGAAGGCAAGTCGTACACCCGCGAGGGCGGCTTCCTGCACGACGGCACGCTCTTCGACCCCGGGCTCTTCGGGATCTCGCCGCGCGAGGCCCTGGCGATGGACCCGCAGCAGCGGCTGCTGCTGGAGGCGTCCTGGGAGGCGTTCGAACGCGCCGGTATCGCCCCGACGTCCGTGCACGGCAGCCAGACCGGCGTGTTCGCCGGAGTGATGTACGACGACTACGGCACCCGCCTGGGCCACGTCCCGGCAGAGGTCGCGGGGTTCCTCGGAAACGGCAGCGCCGCCAGCGTCGTGTCCGGCAGGATCGCCTACGCGCTCGGCCTGGAAGGCCCGGCGATGTCCGTCGACACGGCCTGCTCGTCGTCGCTGGTGGCCTTGCACCTGGCCGGACAGGCGCTCCGCCAGGGCGAGTGCGACCTGGCTCTGGCCGGGGGCGTGACTTTCCTGTCCGCCACAGACGTCTTCGTGGAGTTCAGCCGCCAGCGCGCGATCTCGCCCGACGGCCGATGCAGATCGTTCTCGGCATCGGCCGACGGCGTGGGCTGGTCCGAGGGCGTGGGCGTGCTCCTGCTGGAACGCCTGTCGGACGCACGCCGCAACGGCCACCAGGTTTTGGCGGTCGTGCGGGGCACGGCGGTCAACCAGGACGGCGCGTCCAACGGGCTCACGGCACCGAACGGCCCCTCACAGCAGCGAGTCATCGCACGCGCTCTGGCCAGCGCCGGACTCACGACCACGGACGTCGACGCCGTCGAGGCCCACGGCACCGGCACGACGCTGGGCGACCCGATCGAGGCCCAGGCGCTGATCGCGACCTATGGTCAGGACCGTTCTGAGGACCAGCCGCTCTGGCTGGGTTCGCTGAAGTCGAACATCGGCCATGCCCAGGCCGCCGCCGGTGTGGCCGGTGTGATCAAGATGGTCATGGCGATGCGCGCCGGGACGCTGCCCAAGACGCTGCATGCGGACGAGCCGAGCCCGCACGTGGACTGGTCGGCTGGAGCCGTCCAGTTGCTGACCGAGGCCCGCCCCTGGGAGGCCAATGGCCACCCCCGGCGCGCGGGCATCTCCTCGTTCGGGATCAGCGGGACGAACGCGCACGTGATTTTGGAGGAGGCCCCCGAGACAGCTGTGGAGTCCGCCGGTTCCTCGTTGCCGGTCGTGCCATGGGTGATCTCCGGCAAGACCGAGGCCGCGTTGCAGGCCCAGGCACAGCAACTCGCCGCACACGTCGCCGACCTCGATCCCGCCGACGTCGGGTTCTCCCTGGCCACCACCCGCGCCCACCTCGACCACCGCGCCGTGGTGGTGGGCGCCGATCGCGATGAGCTGGTGGCCGCGCTGCACAGCGTCTCCAGCAGTACTCCGGTTCCTGGACGTCTCGCAGTGGTGTTCTCGGGGCAGGGCAGCCAACGCGTCGGCATGGGCCGTGAGCTGTACGAGGCGTTCCCGATCTTCGCGCAGGCTTTGGACGAGGTGCTGGCGCACTTTGACGCGTCGCTGCGTGAGGTGATGTGGCACGACCCCGACCGGCTCGCGCAGACCGGATGGGCACAGCCCGCCCTGTTCGCGGTCGAGGTGCCGCTGTACCGGCTTCTCGAATCGTGGGGCGTGCGTCCCGACCATCTCGCCGGGCACTCCATCGGTGAGCTAGCCGCCGCGCATGTGGCAGGCGTGTGGTCGCTTCCAGACGCGGCCCGGCTGGTGGCCGCGCGCGGCCAACTGATGCAAGCACTTCCGCCAGGCGGAGTGATGGTCGCGATCCGCGCCACCGAAGACCAGGTGCGGGAACGCCTGGTTGACGGGGTCGAGATCACCGCGATCAACGGCCCCGAAGCCGTCGTCATCTCCGGAGTTGAAGACGCCGTCGTCCAGGTCGCCGGATTCTTCGACACCACCAAACGACTCCAGGTCTCCCACGCCTTCCACTCGGCCCTCATGGACCCCATGCTGGCCGAGTTCGAGCAGGTCGCAGCCGAACTGACCTACCAGCAGCCAGGCACGGCCGTCCCTGAGGAATGGTGCACGCCCGAGTACTGGGTGCGGCATGTGCGCGACACCGTCCGCTACCACGACAACGTCCAAGCCCTGCTTGACCAAGGTGTGAGGACGTTCTTGGAGGTCGGGCCCGATGCGGCCCTGACCGCCACCACCGACGCCGACTTCATCGCCACCCTGCGCCGCGACCGCAACGAACCCCGCCAACTCCTCACCACCATCGGCCAACTCCACACACGCGGCGTCCCCATCGACTGGGCCGCACTCTTCACCGGCGCGCAACGCGTCGACCTGCCCACCTACGCGTTCGAACATCAGCGGTTTTGGCTCAACGCTGCCCACACTGGGCAACAGTCCGCCGAGCACCCCATGCTCACCGGCATGGTGCCGCTGCCCGGCAGCGATGGCCTGGTGATGACGGGCCGGTTGTCGCAGGACACCCATCCCTGGCTGGCCGACCACAACGTTCTCGGCGCCACCTTGCTGCCCGGCACTGCCCTGGTCGAACTCGCCTTGCATGCCGGTGAGCAGTCGGGTCTGCCCTCGATCGAGGAACTGACGCTGCACGCTCCACTGGTGATCGACCCCAACCACGGCGTCGACATCCAGGTCGCGGTGACCGGTGAGACGGTCCAGATCCGCTCGCAGGCACCCGACTCGTCCTGGACGTTGCATGCCAGCGGGACCCTCACCGCGCACACCGCCGAACCCGCCGCCGCGGCATGGCCCGAACAAGCCGAGGCGATCCCGGTGGACGGCGTGTATGAGCGGCTGGCAGACCAGGGACTGGACTACGGCCCAGCCTTCCAAGGACTACAGGCGGCGTGGCAACGCGGCGACGAGCTATTCGCCGAGATCACCATCCCCGACCTGGACGTCACCGGATACGGAATCCACCCCGCCCTCCTCGACGCTGCCCTGCACACCGCCTTCCTGCACCCCCACAGCGGTCACGACCTAGCGATTCCGTTCTCCTGGAGCGGCGTCCACCTGCACGCCACCGGCGCCACCACGTTGCGCGTCCACCTGCCCAACCCAGAAACCCTGCACCTGACCGACAGCACCGGCGCCCCGATCGCCACCATCACCAACCTCACCACCCGACCCATCACCGCCCAACACCTCAACAACAACCCTCTCTACCGGACCACCTGGCTCCCCATCCCCACACCCGCCACACCCCTCGCCCACGGCATCACCATCCACCACAGCGCCCCCGGGACCACCCCCCAACAAGTCCGAACCGCAACCCACCAAGCACTCCAAGCCCTCCACTCGGACTCTGCACATCTACTGGTGACCGTCCGCGCGGCGGACCTGGCCGGGGCAGCGGTCTGGGGACTGTGCCGAGCAGCTCAGGAGGAGAACCCAGATCGGGTTGTCCTAGTCGAACTGGACGAGCCCGAAGTTCCGCTCGACCTGCTCAAGCGGGCCGTGGCGACCGGAGAACCCCGCCTAACCATTCGCGAGGGTGAACTGCTGGTTCCCCGCTTGGAGCGGGTGGCTGATGTGTCAGCGGAGTCGGTGTCGTCGTGGGGTTCTGGTGCCGTGCTGATCACTGGTGGTACCGGCGGTTTGGGTGCGCTGGTGGCCCGTCACCTAGCGGGTGCGCACGGTGTAGGCCGTTTGGTGTTGGTGAGTCGCAGCGGCCCTGCCGCCGCGGGCGCCACGCAGTTGGTCGCCGAGCTAGCGGAGCTGGGCGCGGACGCGCGGGTGGTGGCGTGTGATGTGTCCGACCGCGACGCCCTGCGCGAGGTGATCACCGGCCTGGACCTGAGCGGCGTAGTGCACACCGCCGGAGTCTTGGACGACGGTGTCATCTCCTCCCTCACCCCCGAACGGCTGGATCGGGTGCTGGCGCCCAAGGCGGATGCGGCCTGGCACCTGCACGAACTGACCCGCGACACCGACCTGTCGGCGTTTGTGTTGTTCTCCTCGGTCGCCGGAGTGCTGGGCGGCCCCGGACAAGGCAACTACGCAGCCGCCAACTCCTTCCTGGACGCTTTGGCCCAACACCGCCACACCCAAGGACTCCCCGCCCAATCGTTGGCATGGGGGCCCTGGGCCAGCGACGGCATGGCCGCCGACCTCGACGACACCGACCGCGCCCGCATGAAGCGCGATGGCCTGGTCGCGATGACGCCCGCTGAAGGTCTGGCACTGCTCGATGCCGCTGGACGGACCGACGAACCGGTGCTGGTTCCGGTGAAACTGGAGCCCAAGGCACTACGGCGACACATGCGACAGTCGCCACGACGTCAGGCTGTGACCAGTCCCGAGGAGTCCTCCTTCAAGGCTGCTCTGCAGGGAGTGACCGAGGCCGAGCGGCTGAATGTTGTGGTCGAGCTCGTGCGAGGTCGGGTGGCTGCGGTGCTGGGTCACGACTCGGCCGCCGCAGTGGAGGCGACGCGCGCGTTTCAGGATCTGGGGTTCGATTCGCTGACCGCTGTTGAGTTGCGCAACGCGCTGGCTGCGGCGACGGGCCTGCGGCTCCCCGCGACGCTGGTGTTCGACTACCCCAACATCCACGCCCTCGCCCAACACCTCCTCGCCCAAGCCCTCCCCTCCACCGCTACCGGCCCCTCCCACACGAGCGCCGTCGATGAGCCGATCGCGATTGTGGGGATGGGGTGTCGTTACCCGGGTGGGGTGACCTCGCCGCAGGAGTTGTGGCGGTTGGTCGCTGATGGGGTGGACGCGGTGGCTGAGTTCCCTGCTGATCGGGGTTGGGATTTGGCGCCGGGCGACAGCGTCACCGCTCACGGCGGTTTCCTGTACGACGCCGCTGACTTTGACCCCGGTTTCTTCGGCATCTCCCCCCGCGAAGCCGCGGTCATGGATCCACAGCAGCGGTTGCTTTTGGAGACGTCCTGGGAAGCGCTCGAACGCGCCGGAATCGATCCGGGATCACTGCGCGGCACCTCAACCGGCGTCTTCGCCGGAGTGATGTACCACGACTATCCCGCCGGTGCCAGCGCGGGCAGCGTCGTCTCCGGCCGAGTGTCCTACACCCTCGGCCTGGAAGGACCCGCCCTCTCGGTCGACACCGCCTGCTCCTCCTCCCTCGTCGCGCTCCAACTGGCCGGGCAGGCTCTCCGGCAGGGTGAGTGCTCCCTGGCCTTGGCTGGTGGGGTCACGGTGATGGCGACGCCGGACACCTTCGTGGAGTTCACCCGCCAAGGCGGCCTCTCCGCCGACGGACGCTGTAAATCCTTCGCCGCCTCTGCGGATGGAACCGGCTGGGGAGAGGGCGCCGGAGTCCTGGTCCTGGAACGCCTCTCGGACGCACAACGCAACGGCCACCAGATCCTGGCCGTCATCCGAAGCACAGCGGTCAACCAAGACGGCGCCTCCAACGGCCTCACCGCACCCAACGGCCCCTCACAGCAACGCGTCATCGAACGCGCCCTGGCAACAGCGGGATTGAACGCCTCTGACGTGGACGTAGTGGAAGCGCACGGCACCGGCACAAAGCTGGGCGACCCGATCGAAGCACAAGCACTCATCGCCACCTACGGCCAAAACAGACCCAACGACCGCCCGCTCTGGCTCGGATCACTGAAATCCAACATCGGCCACACCCAGGCCGCCGCTGGTGTGGCGGGCGTGATCAAGATGGTCATGGCGATGCGCGAAGGGACGCTACCCAGGACGCTGCACGCGGACGAGCCGAGCCCGCATGTGGACTGGTCGGCCGGAGCCGTCCAACTCCTGACTGAGCCCCAGCCCTGGGAGACCAACGGCCACCCCCGGCGCGCGGGCATCTCCTCCTTCGGGATCAGCGGCACCAACGCCCACGTCATCCTCGAACAAGCACCACAAGCGACACCCGAACCGAGCCCGGAACTGCCCATGGTGCCGTGGGTCCTCTCCGCCAAAACCGAGACCGCGTTGCAGGCCCAAGCACAGCAGCTCGCCGCACACACCACCGGCCTCAACCCCGCCGATGTCGGCTTCTCCCTGGCCACCACCCGCGCCCACCACGAACACCGCGCCGTCATCGTCGGCGCGGACCGAGACGAGCTATTGGCCGCGCTCAACGACATCACCAGCAGCACCCCGGTTACGGGCCGGCTTGCGGTGGTGTTCTCGGGTCAAGGCAGCCAACGCGTCGGCATGGGCCGCGAGTTGTACGAGGCGTTCCCGGTCTTCGCCCAGTCCCTTGATGAGGTGCTGGCGCACTTCGATGCGTCGCTGCGCGAGGTGATGTGGGACGGCCCCGACCGGCTCGCACAGACCGGATGGGCCCAACCCGCCCTGTTCGCCATCGAAGTAGCGCTGTACCGGCTACTGGAATCGTGGGGCGTACGCCCCGACCACCTCGCCGGACACTCCATCGGTGAACTGGCCGCCGCACACGTCGCAGGCGTGTGGTCACTACCGGACGCCGCCCGGGTAGTGGCAGCGCGCGGACAACTCATGCAAGCACTACCGCCGGGTGGGGCGATGGTCGCGATCCGCGCCACCGAAGACCAAGTCCGCGCCCACCTCATCGACGGCGTTGAGATCGCCGCCATCAACGGACCCGAAGCCATCGTCATCTCCGGCGAGAAAGACGCGGTCTTGAAGGTCGCCGCGTCCTTCAACGGCACCAAACGCCTCCATGTCTCCCACGCCTTCCACTCAGCCCTCATGGACCCGATGCTGGCCGAATTCGAGCAGGTCGCAGCCGAGCTGACCTACGAACACCCGGCCATCCCGGTCCCTGAAGAGTGGTGCACACCCGAGTACTGGGTACGGCACGTCCGCGACACCGTCCGCTACCACGACACCGTCCAAACCCTCCTCGACCAAGGCGTCACCACCTTCCTGGAAGTCGGACCCGACGCCGCCCTCACCGCCACCACCCACACCGACTTCATCGCCACCCAACGCCGCAACCACGACGAACCCCGCCAACTCCTCACCGCACTCGGCGAACTCCACACGCGCGGCGTGGACATCGACTGGGCCGCACTCTTCACCGGCGCGCAACGAGTCGACCTGCCCACCTACCCCTTCCAACGACAGCGGTACTGGATCGACTCGGCCGGTGGGACCGATGCGGCCGCAGCGGGCCAGCTAACTGCCGACCACCCCCTACTCGCCGCCATGGTGCCCCTTCCCGGCAGCGACGGTCTGGTCATGACCGGACGGCTCTCCCTCAACACTCACCCCTGGCTCGCCGACCACAGTGTCCACGGCACCACCCTGCTCCCCGGTACCGCTTTCATCGAGCTCGCCCTGCACGCCGGGCGGCAGACGGGCCATCCCACCCTCAATGAGCTGACCCTTCACCACCCCCTCACTCTCGACGCCCACCAGGGCACCGCCATCCAGCTCACGCTTCACGCCGCCGACGACGGTCACCGCACCGTCGAGATCCACTCGCGGCCGGACATCGGGCCGGACCAGCCCTGGACGCTGCACGCCAAGGGCGCCCTGGCGTCGGGGGCGCCCGCCGAGGCCGCGAGCCCGGGCGCGGGCGTGTGGCCGCCGGAGGGGGCCGTGCGCGCCGATTCGGCGCGGCTCTACGACCATCTGGCCGCGCAGGGCTACGGGTACGGGCCCTGCTTCCGGGGTGTCCGGGCCGTGTGGCGTCATGGCGGCGATGTGTACGCCGAGGTCGTGCTTCCCGATGGGGCGGACGCGGGCGGGTTCGGTCTGCATCCCGCGCTGTTGGACGCCGTGCTGCACGTCACCGACTACCTGACCGAGGAGGGGCCGGAGGACACCGAGCGTGACACCCAGGTCCCGTTCTTGTGGAGCGAGGTGGCGCTGCACGCGGCGGGCGCGTCGGCTGTGCGGGTGCAGATGTCGAGTGCGGGGCGGGACGCGGTCGCGCTGACCATCACGGACCTGGCGGGCGCGCCGGTGGCGTCGGTCGGCTCGCTGGTGTTGCGGCCGGTGTCGGCCGAGCAGCTCGGTGCCCTGGCGGACGGGGGCGGCGACCTGTACCGGATCGAGTGGGTCCGTCCCGTGGTGGCGTCCGGGGCGGAGCAGGAGTCCGTCACGGTGGGTCCGGGGGCCGATCATGCCGACCTGGCGGCGCTCGCGGGCGCGGTCGGGGCGGGCGCGGTGCGGCTCCCGGAGACGGTCGTCATGCACTGCCCCGGAGGCGAGGACGCCGATGTGCCCACGCGGGCGCACGCGGCGGTGCATTGGGCGCTCGGCGCGGTCCAGGCCTGGCTGGCCGAGGAGCGGTTCGGTGCGGCCCGGCTGGTGCTGGTGACTCGCGGGGCGGTGCGGACCGGGCCGTCGGACGGCGGGGCCGATCCGGTTCAGGCGGCCGTCTGGGGTGTCGTCCGGGCGGCGGAGGCGGAGAATCCGGGACGGTTCGCCGTGGTCGACGTCGACGACGGGGTCGTCCCGGCGGTCGCGGTGGCGTCGGGTGAGCCCGAGGTCGCCGTGCGGTCCGGTCAGGTGCTGGTGCCCAGGCTCGGCGCGTTGCCGGGCCGGGACGCCGCGCCGCCGTGGGACGGTGCCGGGACGGTGCTGATCACCGGTGGGACCGGGCTGCTGGGCGGTCTGGTCGCGCGGCGGCTGGTGGAGGCGCACGGCGTCCGGCATCTGCTGCTGGTGAGCAGGCGCGGGCCGGACGCGCCCGGGGCGGCCGAGCTGGTCGCGGCGCTGTCGGGGCTCGGCGCGGATGTCCGGGTCGTCGCGGCGGACGTGACCGATCGGGCTGCGATGGCCGGCCTCATCGCGGAGGTCCCGCGGGAGCGTCCGCTGACCGGGGTGGTGCACGCCGCCGGGGCCATGTCCGGCGGGGTCGTCGGCGCGCTGGCGCCGGGGGACGTCGACCGGGTGCTGCGGCCCAAGGTGGACGCGGCGTGGCATCTGCATGAGCTGACCCGCGACCTGGACCTGTCCGCGTTCGTGATGTTCTCGTCCGTCGGCGGGCTGTTCCTCGCCGCGGGGCAGGCCGACTACGCGGCGGCGAACGTGTTCCTGGACGCGCTGGCGGAGCACCGCCGGGCCGAGGGGCTCGCGGCGACGTCGGTGGCGTGGGGGTTGTGGGCGGGGTCGGCGGCGGAGAACCCGGGGGTCGACGCCGGGCGCATCGGCCGGCTCGGGGTCCTGGAGCTGTCGGCGGACCAGGGCCTGGCCCTGTTCGACCGGGCGCTGGCGTCCGGTGAGGGCGTGCCGGTGCCGGTGCGGCTGGACCGCCGGGCGCTCGCGGAGCGTCCCGACGCGTTGCCGCCGCTGCTGCGCGGGTTGGTTCCCTCGGCGGCGCGGTCGCTGCCTCGGGCGGCGGCCGGGGCACCGGAGGAGCGGCCGCTGGCCGAGCGGCTGGCGGGGCTGGGGACCGCCGAGGCCGGGCGGGTGCTGCTGGAGCTGGTGCGGACCACAGTCGCCGCGGTGCTCGGGCACTCGGGGGCGCGGGACGTGGATCCCGAGCGGGGCTTCCTGGAGCTGGGAATGGACTCGCTCGCGGCGCTGGAGCTGCGCAACCGGCTCGGGGTGGTGACCGGGGTGCGGCTGGCGGCGACGCTGATCTACGACTACCCCAACGCCGTGGCGGTCGCCGGTCATCTGCGTGCGGAGCTGGTCGACGAGGACGCCGACCTGCGCGCGCTGGACGCGGAGCTGAGCAGGCTCGACACCGCGCTCACGGCCGTCCGGACGGACGAGGCCGGTTACGCCAGGATCGCCGAGCGGCTGCGGGTGCTGGCGGCGGGCTGGGCGCAGGCGCACCGGCCGGTGCCGGTGGGCGCCGACGGCGGGGATCTGGCGGCGGCCACGGCGGACGAGCTGTTCGACATCCTCGACAACGAGCTGTAGTCGTCGGGAACGAGGATCGGGGCCGTCCCTGGAGGGGGACGGCCCCGATCGTCGTCTGGGGTGGCGCGAAAGCCGTCAGGCGGGGGTGGTCGACATTTCGGGGGACATCCGGGCGGGGAGGTCACGGCGGCCGTTGACCTTGAGCTTGCGGTAGGCGCGGGTGAGGTGCTGCTCCACCGTGCTGGTCGTGATGTGGATCTTCCGGGCGATCTCCCGGTTGCTGTAGCCGAGGGCGGCGAGGGAGGCCACCCGCTGCTCGGCCTCGCTGAGCACGCTCAGGCCCTCGTCGGCGCCGACCGTGTCGGCGATGGCGTCCGCCTTGTCGTCGGCGGAGCCGTGGGCCAGCATCTTGCGGGTCAGCGGCTCGGCGTGGCAGGCGCTTGCGGTGCTGTGCGCCAGGTTGCCGATCATGCGTGCCTTGCTCATCTCGCCGAGCGCCTGGAGGTTTCCGGCCAGGGCGGCGAGGGTGTAGGCGCGCTGGAGGCCGTCGCCCGCGGACTGGAGCAGGTCGACCGCCTCGCGCAGCAGCGCGGGACGCTGGCGGAGTTCGACGGTCGCGGCGAACAGGCGCAGTGAGATCCCCCGTGTGCGAGGGGTTCGGGCGCCGGGGAGCGTGCGCTGTTCCTCCATGAGGGCTGTGGCACGTTCCTGATCACCCATCCGGAGGCAGGCCGAGGCCGCGCCGGTGCGCCAGGAGACCAGCGCGGGGGTGTCGATGCCCCATTCGCGCATGAGCTCGCCGCAGGTGAGGAAGTCGCCGAGCGCGGTCTGCACCTGGTCGAGCGCCAGGTGGTAGTGGCCTCGGGCGTGCAGGTAGTGGAGCCCGAAACGGGTCTTGAACATCGCGTCGGGGACGGGCTGCCGGAGCAGGGCGGCGGCCTCGCCGTAGCGGCCCATCTCGGTGGTGGCGTGCAGCAGGGTCGACAGCGGGAGCCCGGCGACGACGCCCCAGCTGCGGGGGCGGAGCACCTCCAGCGCGGCGCGGGCGTGCCGGACGGCCGTGGGCAGCTCGCCCTGGCGGAGCGCCACTTCGGCGCGGATGGAGTCGATCATCGCGCGCCAGGTGGGGACGTCACGTTCCAGTGCGTCCTCGTGGCACACCTGGCTCCAGTGCGCGGCCCGGTCGACCCGGTCGGAGTAGATCAGGGCGTAGAGCATCGAGTGCACCGCCTCGGCGGTGTCGTCGCTCAGCGTGACCGACTGGAGCACGCCCTCGGCCGTCCGGGTGGTGTTCTTGCCGGGGCCGTCGCGGAGCACGCTGGTGAGCAGGCGCGCCGCCTGCAGCCGCAGGTGGGTGGTCGTGGAGGTGAGTGAGGTGTCGCCGGCGGCGCCGCGGTCGAGCGCGGCGGCGTCCTGGGACGACGGATAGCTGGACCAGGCCAGGTGGCGGGTGATGCTCAGCCGGGCGGCGGCCTCCGCGTCGCCCTCGGCCGCCCTGGCCGTGTAGGTCGCCATCAGGTCCTGGGCCGGTTCGAGCCGTCCGTGCCAGAGCATCAGGCGGATCAGGTCGTGCGTCTCGGACTGCCGCAGCGTGCCGGCGTCGACCGCGGCGACCAGGTCGGGGATGTGGCGTTCGGCGAGCGCGGGGTTGATCCGCCATTCGGCGCGGGCCAGCATCGCGGTGATCCGCGCGCGCTGTGCCGCGTCGGCGCAGAGCGCGGCCGCCGGTTTGAGGCATCGGACGGCGAGTTCGGCGTCGTCGTTGAGCAGGGCCTGTTCGGCGGCCTCGCGCAGCACCGGCAGCACCCAGGGGTCCTTGGGCGGGGTGCCCGCGATGAGGTGCCGCGCCATGACGGTGGGGGCGGCGCCCTCGGTGTGCAGGAGCCGGGCGGCGCGGTGGTTCATCTCGTCGCGCCGTTCGGGGTCCATGCCCGACAGCACCGCGGCCCGGGCGATGGGGTGCCGGAAGCGCTCGGCCTCCAGGAGCCCGACGGCGGTGAGGTGGTCGAGGGCCTGGCCGACCGTGCCGGGCTCGGCGTCGAACAGGTCGGCGGGCGTGTGGAAGAAGCTGTCGCCGAGCACGGCCAGCCCCCGGGCGACTTCGAGGACCTCGGGTCCGGCGTGGTCGAGGAGCGTGTGCACCGACCGGGTCAGGCGGGGCCCGGCGGTCGGGATGGGAGCGTCCGGCCGCTGTTCGCCGGGTCCGCGCAGCAGCTCCCGGTGGTCGTCGAGGATCGCGTTGACCAGAAGCGGGTTGCCTCCGCTGACCTGGTGGTACCGGGCGCCGAGGGCTTCGGCGTCCGGGACGTCGAGGTTGCGGCGCACCAGGTCGGTGACCCCGTCGGGCGAGAGCGGGGCCAGTTCTATCTGCAGGCAGCGGGGATGGTGCAGCAGGTTGAGATCAAGCGCGGGGTCGGTCGTGATGACGCGATCGGCCTCGGTGAGGACCAGCAAAATGCGCGCGGACGTGAGCCGGCGGATGAAGAACTGCAACTGCCAGAGCGAGGCTTTGTCGGCATAGTGGACGTCATCGATGGTGACCAGGACCGGCTGGGTGTCGGAAAGGTTGACCACCGCGTTGCACAGACCCTGCGTGATGCGCAGGCGTTCGACCGCCCCCGGCGGTGTGTCGTACCAGTTGGCGGCCTGGACGCCGGCCGAGTCCAGGAGCTGGGCGGCCAGCGCCGCCCGTTCGGCCGGGATCGAGGCGTTGAGGAAAAGCTGACTGAAGACGCCGAGCGGCAGGTCCTGCTCGGCCCGTGATCCGATGGCGCTGAGCCAGGTCACGCCGGCCTCGGCCGCGCGCTCGGCGAAATGGTAAAGCAAAGCCGTCTTTCCGCTGCCCGTTACCCCCGTCACCACCGCGACCCGGCCCCTGCCGCCCGCGCTGTCCGCCAGCAGGCGATCAAGAGCCGCCTGTTCGTCGTCCCGTTCAAGAAGCATGTCTGTCCCCGGTCCTGTCCCGTTTCCACTCACGCCGGTGAACGTCGCCTTGGAACTTCGCGGGAAGGCTGCCACCCAATTACCAGAAAGGTACCCGGCGCATTGATCTACCACAAGCGCGGATAATTCCAGCTACTGGACAAGTCGTCTAAGGTAGGGGTCCCCAAAATCCCCGATGCTCGCCTGGCGCCTTACCACTCACGCCGCCCGCCGACGGTTCGTGAATTTCCTTCATGATCTACATGACGGCCCGAAACCCCCGCCAGCTGGTGCAATAACGCTCGGCGATTTCTCCATCACGCAATTCCGGCCGTCCCCTACTCCCGACAGGGTTGCGCGCAGGTTATCGGGAGCCATCTTTTTCGGCGACGAGAAAGCGACCACCGTGTCGCACGGCACAGATCGCGCCACCCATTGCGTGATAATAACTTTGCGATCATGACCGAGCGCAACCATTGCGTCACCTCAATGAGGCTGTCCAGACCCGGACACCCCCTATCGATCCCCTATCGATATACGCGCCCCGTAGCGGCTACCCCCTCATAGGCCGGATTCGAGCCAGTCCTCGATCGCCCGCGCCGTCTGCCCGGCATGGTCGGCGATCATGCTGAAGTGATCGGCCGCCAGCTCGACGACCGTGTGCGCGGTGTCCCACGACGCCCGCCAGGTGCCGGCGGCCAGCTCCGGGTCCTGCTCGTCGACCCATTCCCGTGGCCGCACGAACAGGATCGGCGCCTTGATCGGCGAGAGCTCGCAGTCGCCCATGAGCCGCCCGTACCACTCGGTCGCCGAGAGCCGGACGCTGTCGAACGGGCCGAACAGGTCCTCCAGCGCGAACATCGGCTTGAACATCTGGGTGATCAGGTCGCCCAGCCCCTCGGTCCGCGGCTCGTAGGTGTCCAGCAGCACCAGCGCCGCGGGGCCGGCGCCCGTGGCCTCCAGGTGGGCGGCCGCGGCGTGGGCGAACACGCCGCCGGCCGAGTAGCCCATCAGGGCGAACGGCCGGTCTCCCATGGCCTGCCGGACGCTCTCGGCGCACCCCTGGACCACGGTGTCGAACGTCCGGGGCAGGCTCTCGCCCTCGGCGTAGCCGGGCAGCGAGATCGCGGACATGTCCCGAACTCCCCGCAGCTCGGCGGCCAGCCGGACGAACTGGTGCGCGCCTCCCATCGCTCCCGGGGAGGGGATGCCGAACAGGCCGGGCCTGCCGGGGCCTTCGGCGAGCTTCACCGGCGCGGGCCGCAGGTGCGGGCCGTCGGTCACCTCGAAGGTCGGACGCAGGTCGGCGGTGGCCTGGAGCAGCGCGGTGGCCTGGTCGTTCATGCCCCGGTCCAGGGCATCGCGGACCATCGCGGCCACCATGTCGGGGGCCCGCGCCGGGGCCGGCCGGTCGTCCGTCCCCGCGACGGGCGCGGCGACGGCCTCGCGCAGGAGGTAGCCCGCCAGCGCCCGGCCGCTCGGGTGGTCGAACACCGCGGTGACGGGGATCTGCACGCCGACGGCGGTCGTGAGCCGGTTCCGCAGCTCCACGGCGGTGAGCGAGTCGAACCCCATCTCCAGGAAGGCGCCGTCGGGCTCGACCGCGCCCGCGTCGGCGTGGCCGAGGACGGCCGCGACATGTCCGAGGACCGCGTCGAGCATCGCCTGCGGGCGCGCCTCCTCGGGCAGCTCCGCCAGCCGCCGCGCCAGCCCGGAGCCGCCGCCGGACGCCGCCGACCGCGCGGTGCGGCGCGCCGCCGTCCCGGCCAGGCTCCCGTAGAGCGCCGGGATGCCTTCGGCACGGGCGCGGATGGCGGCGATGTCCAGGACGGCGGGCACCAGCGCGGGCTCGGCGGACGCGGTCGCGGCGTCGAACAGCTCCAGCCCCTGGGCGGCGGTCATCTCGACCATGCCCCACCGGCGGATCCGCTGCCGGTCGGCGTCCGACAGCAGCTGGACCATCCCGTGGCCCTCCCCCCACAGGCCCCAGGCCAGCGACTGCGCCGGAAGGCCCGCCGCGCGCCGGTGCCGGGCGAGCGCGCTGAGGAACAGGTTCGCCGCGGCGTAGTTGCCCTGGCCCGGCCCGTCCACGACGCTGGAGATCGAGGAGAACATCACGAACGCCGTCAGCGGCATGTCGCGGGTCAGCTCGTGCAGGTACCAGGCGGCGTCCGCCTTCGGCCGCAGCACGTAGTCGATCAGGTCGGGCGTCAGCGACGCGACCACGCCGTTGGCGCCGACACCGGCGGCGTGCACGACCCCGGTGAGGGTGCGCGCGGCCAGCAGTCCGGCCAGCGCCTCCCGGTCGCCGACGTCGCAGGCCGCGACCTCGGCCTCGGCGCCCAGCTCCGTCAGCTCCGCCACCAGCTCGGCGGCGCCGTCGGCGGCCATCCCCCGGCGGCTGGTCAGCAGCAGCCGCCGGACGCCGTGCGCGGCCACCAGATGCCGCGCGACCAGGCTGCCCAGTCCGCCGGTGCCGCCAGTGACCAGCACGGTCCCCGAGGGGTCCCACACCGGGCCGGACGCCGCGGGCTCGACCGGCAGCCGGTTCAGGCGCGGGACGCGGGCCCGGCCGTCCCGGATCGCCAGCTGCGGTTCGCCCGAACCGGCCGCGGAGCGCAGCGCCGCCGCCGACCCGGGCCGGTCGTCGAGATCGACCAGCACGACGCGTCCGGGGTTCTCGGCCTGCGCGGAGCGCACCAGGCCCCACACCGTCGCCTGCGCCAGGTCGGCGATGTCCTCGCCGTCGTCCGCCGCGACCGCGCCCCGGGTCAGCAGGACCAGCCGCGACGACTCCAGCCTCTCCTCGGCCAGCCACGCCTGAAGCAGCGCCAGCACCCGCGACGACACGGACCTGATCTGGTCCGGCACCGGTGAGCCGGTGTCCGAGGGGCAGCAGACCACCACGGTCCCGGGCATCGCCTCGGCCAGCGCCGCCACATCGGGGTGGCTCGCCGCGATGCCCAGCCCGTACGCGTCCTCGCCGAGCAGCGCCCACGATCCGGCCTGCGGGGCCGACGGCGGAGCGGGCGACCAGGTCTCGCGGAACAGCGCGTCGTGCCGCCTGCGGGCGGCGTTGAGCTGCTCGGCCGACACCGGACGCGGGATCAGCGAGTCCACGGTCGCCACCGGGGCGCCCGTCCCGTCGGCGACGGTCACGTTCAGCCCCGCCCCGACCGGCGCGATCCGGACCCGCACCCGCGCGGCGCCGACGGCGTGCAGCCGCACACCGCTCCAGGCGAACGGGATCCACGGCCCTTCCCCGGCACCGTCGGCCTCCGGGAACGTCACGTGCAGGGACGCGTCGAGCAGCGCCGGATGCAGCCCGTAGGCGGCGGCCTCGTCGGACGCCTCCGCGGGCAGCGCGACCTCGGCGAACAGCGCGTCCTCGCCGCGCCAGGCCGCCTGGAGCCCGGTGAAGCTCGGCCCGTACTCGTAGCCTCGCTCCAGCAGCCCGGCGTAGAAGCCGGTCAGGTCGATCGGCTCGGCGCCCGCGGGAGGCCACACGTCCAGCCCGGTCGGTTCGACGCTCCCCGTCGCCGGTGCCAGCACGCCCCCGGCGTGCCGCTCCCACGGCACGTCCTCGGCGGCGCCGTCCTCCCGTGAATGGATCTCCACCGTCCGGCGGCCGGACTCGTCCGCCGCGCCGACGAGGACCTGCACGGCCGTGCCGCCGCTGTCGGGCAGCACGAGCGGCGCCCGCAGCGTCAGCTCCTCCACCACCGGGCAGCCGATCCGCTCACCGGCGTGCAGGGCGAGCTCGACGAACGCGGTGCCGGGCAGCAGCGCGGTGTTCAGCGCCACATGGTCGGCCAGCCACGGCTGCGCGTCCAGCGCCAGCCGCCCGGTCAGCACCAGGCCCTCGGTACCGGGCAGCGGCACGGCCGCGCCGAGCAGCGGATGCCCGGCCGCGACCTGCCCGACGCTCGCGAGGTCGCCCGTGGAGCCCGGCCCCTCCATCCAGAACCGCTGCCGCTGGAACGCGTACGTCGGCAGGTCGACAACCCCGGTGTCGCCGGGGAAGACGGCACGCCAGTCCACGGCGACCCCGGCGACGTGCGCCAGCCCGAGCGAGGCCAGCATCCGGCGTGGACCGCCGTCGTCCCGCTGCAGGGTCGGGACGACCACGGCGTCGACACCGGCCGCGTCGATCGTCTCCTGGACGCCCATGGTCAGCACCGGATGCGGGCTCACCTCGACGAACGCGTCGTACCCGCGGTCCAGGAGCCCGCCGAGCGCCCGATCGAACCGGACGGTCTCGCGCAGGTTGCGGTACCAGTACGCGGTGCCCAGCTCGGTGGTGTCCAGCTCGCCGCCGGTCACCGTCGAGTGGAACGCCACGGTCGAGCGCCGCGGCGCCAGCCCCGACAGCACCCCGGCCAGCCGCTCCTCGATCTCCTCGACATGCGGCGAGTGCGAGGCGTAGTCGACCGGCAGCCGCCGCGCCCGCACCCCGTCGGCATGGCACCGCTCCAGCAGCTCGTCCAGCGCGGCGCCGTCGCCCGACACCACGGTCGCGCTCGGCCCGTTGATCGTCGCCACGGAGAGCCGCTCGCCCCAGGGAGCGATGCGCTCCCCCGCCCGCTCGGCGGACAGCGCGATCGACATCATCCCGCCACCGCCCGACAACACGGTCAGGGCCCGGCTGCGCAGCGCGACGACCTTGGCGGCCTCGTCGAGGGTCAGCACGCCCGCCACGCAGGCGGCGGCGATCTCACCCTGCGAATGCCCGACGACGGCCGCGGGCTCGACCCCGTACGCGCGCCAAAGCCCCGCCAGCGAAACCATGATCGCCCAGAGGACGGGCTGGACGACGTCGACCCGCTCCAGCCGTGCCTCCTCGGCCGGAGCGCGCAGGACCTCCGTCAGCGACCAGTCCGTATACGGCGCCAGCGCCTCAGCGCAGGCACGAAGACGCTCGGCGAAGACCGGGGAGGAGTCCATGAGCTCCAGCGCCATGCCCACCCACTGCGACCCCTGGCCGGGGAAGACGAACACGACCTTGCGAGACTCGGCCGCCCGGCCCTGGACGAGCCCGTCGCCGCTCTCCCCCGAGGCCAGCGCGGCCAGACCGTCCAGCATCTCGGCGGACCCCCCGCCGACCAGCACCGCGCGGTGCGCGAGCGCCGCCCGTCCCGTCGCCAGCGTGAACCCGACGTCGCCAAGGCCGACCGGCCCCGAGCGCACCACGTGATCGCGCAGCCGCCGCGCCTGATCGCGCAACGCCGTCTCGCTGTGCGCGGACAGCGGCCACGCCGTCGGCAGGTCGGGCGCGCCCTGTTCGGCGTCTTCTTCGGGGGGCTGGTCGGGAGCTTGTTCGAGGATGACGTGGGCGTTGGTGCCGCTGTAACCGAACGACGAGACCGCGGCCCGGCGCGGCCGTCCATCGGCCTGCCAGGGCTGCGCGTCGGTGAGCAGCCGCACCGCCCCCGCGTCCCAGTCGACGTGCGGGCTGGGCTGATCGGCGTGCAGCGTCCTGGGAAGTTCTCCGTGGTGCAGAGCCATCACTACCTTGATGACGCCCGCGACCCCGGCGGCGGCCTGAGTGTGGCCGATGTTGGACTTCAGCGAACCCAGCCACAGCGGCCGGTCCTCGGGCCGGTTCTGCCCGTAGGTCGCGATGAGCGCCTGGGCCTCGATGGGGTCGCCGAGGGTGGTGCCGGTTCCGTGGGCTTCGACGGCGTCGATGTCGGCGGGGGTGAGCCCGGCGTTGGCCAGGGCGCGGGTGATGACGCGCTGCTGGGACGGGCCGTTGGGGGCGGTGAGGCCGTTGGAGGCACCGTCCTGGTTGACGGCGGTCCCCCGGATGACCGCGAGGATCCGGCGGCCGTTGCGTTCGGCGTCCGAGAGCCGCTCCAGGACCAGGATTCCGGCGCCTTCACCCCAACCGGTCCCGTCGGCGGACGCGGCGAAGGACTTGCAGCGCCCGTCCGGCGCCAGCCCGCGCTGGCGGCTGAACTCCACGAAGGAATCCGGCGTCGCCATCACGGTCACGCCGCCCGCCAACGCCAGCGAGCACTCGCCCTGCCGGAGAGCCTGACCGGCCAGTTGGAGCGCGACGAGGGAGGAGGAGCAGGCGGTGTCGACCGAGAGGGCGGGCCCCTCCAGGCCCAGGGTGTAGGACACCCGCCCGGACACGACGCTGCCCGCGTTCCCGGTGAGGTAGTCGTGGTACATGACCCCCGCGAAGACGCCGGTCGAGGTGCCTCGCAGCGACTTGGGGTCGATTCCGGCGCGTTCGAGCGCTTCCCAGGACGTTTCCAGGAGCAGTCGCTGCTGGGGGTCCATGACGGCGGCCTCGCGTGGGGAGATGCCGAAGAAGCCGGGATCGAAGTCGGCGGCGTCGTACAGGAACCCGCCCTGACGCGTGATGCTCTTGCCCTCGGTGCCGGGCTCGGGATCGTAGAGATCGCTGGGCCAGCCTCGATCGGCGGGAAACTCCGCGACGGCGTCGACGCCGTCGGCGACCAGGCGCCAGAGGTCTTGGGGTGAGGTGACTCCGCCCGGGTATCGGCAGCCCATTCCCACGATGGCGATGGGTTCGTCGGTTGCGTTTCTGTGGGCGGGGGCGGTGGTGGCGGGGATGGTGTGGAGGGTTTCGGCGAGGAGGTGTTGGGCGAGGGCGTGGATGTTGGGGTAGTCGAACACCAGCGTCGCGGGAAGCCGCAGGCCCGTGGTTGTGGACAGGGCGTTGCGCAGTTCCACCGCGGTCAGCGAGTCGAACCCCAGGTCCTGGAAGGCGCGTGTCACTTCCACTGCGGCGGCCGAGTCGTGACCCAGCACCGCGGCGACGCGGCCACGCACGAGTTCGACCACGACGCCCAGCCGCTCCCCTTCGGCCACGTCCAGGAGAGCCTTGGCCAGGGAACCGGTGGAGGACGCCTTCCGTATGGTGCGGCCTGCCAGACCCCGCAACGCGGGCGGCAGTTCGGCGGCATCGCCACGGAGGGTCTTCGGGTCGAGCCTGACGGCGGCGAGCATGGGGTCGGCGACGTGACCGGCCGCGTTGTCGAACAAGGCCAGGGCTTCGTCGGTGGGAAGCTCCCGGATCGCACCCCGCGACATGCGGGCGCGGTCGCTGTCGTCGAGGTCGGCGGCCATGCCGTCGCTGGCCCAGGGCCCCCATGCCAACGATTGGGCGGGGAGTCCTTGGGTGTGGCGGTGCTGGGCCAGGGCGTCCAGGAAGGAGTTGGCGGCTGCGTAGTTGCCCTGTCCTGGGCCGCCCAGCACTCCGGCGACCGAGGAGAACAACACAAACGCCGACAACGGCATGTCGCGGGTCAGCTCATGCAGATGCCAGGCCGCATCCGCCTTGGGCGCCAGCACCCGATCCAGCCGTTCGGGGGTGAGGGAGGAGATGACACCGTCGTCCAAGACTCCGGCGGCGTGGACCACGCCGGTGAGGTCCAGGCCCGTGATTACCTCGCGCAGGGCGTCGCGGTCGGATACGTCACACGCCACCACCCGCGCGTCGGCGCCCAGCTCCGCCAGTTCGGCGACCAGCTGTGTGGCGCCTGGGGCGGCAGGGCCGCTACGACTGACCAGCACCAAGCGCCGTACGCCGTGCGTAGCTGCTAGGTGACGGGCCACCACCGCACCCAAACCACCGGCACCACCAGTGATCAGCACGGCACCAGAACCCCACGACGACACCGACTCCGCCGACACATCAGCCACCCGCTCCAAACGGGGAACCAGCAAGCGGCCATCGCGGACGGCGATCTGCGGTTCGCCCGAGTT
The DNA here is from genome assembly GCF_050946795.1 of Spirillospora sp. CA-294931. Classification (GTDB taxonomy): domain Bacteria; phylum Actinomycetota; class Actinomycetes; order Streptosporangiales; family Streptosporangiaceae; genus Spirillospora. Next base: position 2,584,223 of record NZ_CP192006.1, on the reverse strand, counting down.
GGCGGCGGCCGTCAGCACCGCCGACGACTCGGGATGGTCGTCCAGGTCCACGAGGACGAACCGGTCCGGGTTCTCGGCCTGGGCCGAACGCACCAGACCCCAGACGGCCGCCTGCACCACATCGGGTGCCGCCTTCTCCGGGTCCACGGCCACCGCGTTGCGTGTTTCCAGGATCAGCCGTGTCGAGGCCGAGCGGTCGTCGGCCAGCCACTCCTGCAGAAGGCTCAGAATCTGATGCGTCGCGTCCCTGACCTGCCCGGGGATGTCCAGGGACGAGTCCGGGACGCATGAGGTCACGACGATGTCGGAGGTCGTTTCGGCGGCGGCATGAACGGGCACCTCCGGCCAGGTCATGCGGAACAGGGACTCCTGGCGAGCGCGGGACAGCGCACCGAGTTGCTCACTGGAGATCGGCCGGACGGCCATGGAATCGACCGTTGCCACGGCGGCACCCGTTGCGTCGGCAAGCGTCAGCCCGCGTCCTTCGAGCGACAAGCGGACCCGCAGCATGGATGCGCCAGCGGCGTGCAGCCGCACGCCGCTCCACGCGAACGGGACCATGGGGCCGCCGTCCTGTTCGTCACCCGCGAGGACCCCGACGTGCAGTGCGGCGTCCATCAGCGCGGGATGAAGGCCATACGAATCGACGTCCTCGACCAGCTCGCCGGGCAGCGCCACTTCGGCGAACAGCTCTCCATCGCGCCGCCACGCCGCCTGGAGCCCCTGGAACGCCGGACCATAGTGCAGCCCCAGGTCGGCGAAACCTTCGTAGCACTCCGAAAGATCGACCTCGATCCCCCCTTCCGGCGGCCAGACCTCCAGCCCCGTCGGCCCCGCCGGACCGGCATCCGGTGCCAGCTCACCGGTCGCGTGCAGGGTCCAGGGGTCGTCGTCCCGAGCGTGGTCGGGGCGGGAGTGGATTTCGACGGTGCGGTGGTCGTGGTGGAAGCTGACTTGGATGGCGGTGCCGTGTTGGGGGCTGAGGATGAGGGGGTGGTGGAGGGTCAGCTCGTTGAGAGTGGGGTGGTCGGTCTGCTGCCCGGCGTGCAACGCCAACTCGACCAGCGCGGTCGCGGGGAGCAGGGTCGTGTCGTGGACCTTGTGGTCGGCCAGCCAGGGGTGGGCGTCGAGTGAGAGCCGTCCGGTCATGACCAGGCCCTCGCTGCCGGGAAGGGGAACCATGGCGGCGAGCAGGGGGTGGTCGGCGGACTGCTGGCCCGCTGCGGTCGCGTCGGAGTTGCCGGTGGTGGAGTCGATCCAGTACCGCTGCCGTTGGAACGGGTAGGTGGGCAGGTCGACTCGTTGTGCGCCGGTGAAGAGTGCGGCCCAGTCGACGTCCACGCCGCGGGTGTGGAGTTCGCCGAGCGCGGTGAGCAGGTGGCGCGGTTCGTCGCGGTCACGGCGCAGGGTCGCGATGAAGCCGGCGTCGGTGGTGGCGGTCAGGGCCGCATCGGGCCCGACCTCCAGGAAGGTGGTGACACCCTGGTCGAGCAGGGTCTGGACGGTGTCGTGGTAGCGGACGGTGTCGCGCGCATGCCGCACCCAATACCCAGGCGTGCACCACTCCTCAGGAACCGGCACGGTCGGACGTTCGTAGGTCAAGTCGACTGCGACCTGCTCGAACTCGCCCAACATCGGATCCATCAACGCCGAATGGAAGGCGTGCGAGACCTGAAGCCGCTTGGAGGTGTCAAAGAACCCGGCGACCTTCACCACCACGTCTTCCTCACCAGAGATCACGACCGCTTCGGGGCCGTTGACGGCGGCGATTTCCACCCCATCTAGAAGGCGGGCGCGCACTTCATCCTCGGCGGCTCGGATCGAGACCATCGCCCCACCAGACGGCAGTGCCTGCATCAGCTGACCGCGCGCCGCCACCAGCCGGGCCGCGTCCGGGAGCGACCACACGCCCGCAACGTGTGCGGCGGCTAGTTCACCGATGGAGTGTCCGGCGAGGTAGTCGGGACGTACGCCCCACGACTCCAGCAGCCGAAACAGCGCCACCTCGACCGCGAACAGCGCAGGCTGCGCCCAACCCGTCTGCCCGAGCCGACCAGCGTCGTCCCACATCACCTCACGCAACGACGCATCGAAATGCGCCAGCACCTCATCAAACGCTTGCGCGAACACCGGGAACGCCTCGTACAGTTCGCGGCCCATGCCGACGCGTTGACTGCCTTGGCCGGAGAACACCACCGCTAGCTGGCCGGAGACCGGAGTGCTGCTGGTGACGTCGTTCAGCGCGGCCACCAGCTCATCGCGATCCGCACCCACCACCACGGCGCGGTGTTCGAGGTGAGCACGGGTGGTGGCCAGGGAGAACCCGACGTCGGCCGGGTTGAGGTCGGTGACATGTGCGGCGAGTTGCGCGGCCTGGGCCTGCAACGCCGCCTCGGTCTTGGCGGAGAGCACCCACGGCACCACGGGCAGGTCGTTGCCCGATTTGGTGATGGGCTCCTCTTCGGGGGCTTCTTCCAGGATCACGTGCGCGTTCGTGCCGCTGATCCCGAAGGAGGAGATGCCCGCTCGTCGCGGATGGCCGTTGGCCTGCCACGGACGTGCCTCGGTCAGGAGGCGCACCGATCCGGCCGACCAGTCCACGTGCGGGCTCGGGTCGTCCGCGTGCAGGGTCTTGGGCATGACGCCGTGCTGGAGCGCCATCGTCATTTTGATCACGCCCGCGACACCTGCGGCGGCCTGGGCGTGGCCGATGTTGGATTTCAGGGAGCCCAGCCACAGCGGACGCTCCGCGGCGCGATCCTTTCCGTAGGTGGCGATCAACGCCTGGGCCTCGATCGGGTCGCCCAGCGTCGTTCCCGTGCCGTGCGCCTCCACGATGTCGATCTGGTCGGCCGACACCCGGGCGTTCGCCAGCGCCTGGGCGATCACGCGCTGCTGTGAGGGGCCGTTCGGTGCGGTCAGCCCGTTGGACGCGCCGTCCTGGTTGACGGCGGATCCGCGCACCACCGCCAGGATCCGGTGCCCGTTGCGCCGTGCGTCCGACAGCCGCTCCAGGACGAGCATGCCGACGCCCTCGGACCAGCCCGCGCCGTCCGCGGACGCCGCGAACGCCTTGCAGCGTCCGTCCTTGGACAGGGCCCGCTGGCGGCTGTACTCCACGAACATGTCGGGGGTCGCCATGACCGCGACGCCGCCCGCGAGGGCGAGGGAGCATTCCTTCTGCCGAAGCGACTGGCAGGCGAGGTGCAGGGCGACGAGCGAGGACGAGCAGGCGGTGTCCACCGAGACGGCGGGGCCTTCCAGCCCGAGCGTGTAGGCGATCCGTCCGGAGACGATGCTGCCGCCGACCGCGCCGATCCCGTAGTCGTGGTGCATGACTCCGGCCCAGACGCCGGTGGCCGAGCCCTTCAACGTGCCGGGAGCGATCCCGGCACGTTCGAGCGCTTCCCAGGAAGCTTCCAGCAGCAACCGCTGCTGCGGGTCCATGACCAGCGCCTCGCGCGGCGCGATCCCGAAGAACCCGGGATCGAAGTCTCCCGCGTCGTAGAGGAAGCCGCCCTCACGGACGTAGCTGGTGTCCGGCCGGGACAGCCCGGGATCGAAGAGCCTGGACACATTCCAGCCGCGGTCGTCCGGGAACTCACCGACGGCATCGACGCCGTCGGCCACCAGTCGCCACAGACCTTCCGGGCCCACGGCGCCGCCGGGGTAGCGGGATCCCATCCCGACGATCGCGATCGGCTCGCGGGCCGCGGCCGACATCTTCCGTGTCTGGTCGCGCAGGCGCTCGGTCTCCCTGACCGACGCCCGGAGAGCTTCGACGATCTTCTGATCGGCCTCGGCCATCTGTCTCACACATCCTCGATCGTGTCGTCCGTGTCGGAGCGGCCCAGCACAAGGCTGATCAAGCTGTCGGCGTCCATCGAGTCGATGGAGCCCAGGTCGTCGGACCGCTCCGGCGCCGACCACTCGTCGGCGACCCCCGCGAGTTCGAGCAGGCCGTCCATCAGGCCCGCCTCGCGCAATCGGGTCAACGGAATGGACTGCAGAATGCTGCGGACCTTCGCTTCGTCCCCGCCCTGGCCGGGGTCGCCGCCAGGGAAGAGTTCGTCCTTGAGGTAGCCGGCGAGGGCGCCGGCACTGGGGTAGTCGAAGATGGCGGTGGCCGGGACCGGGAGGCCCGTGCCGGACCTCAGCCGGTTCCTGATCTCGATGGCCGCCAGGGAGTCGAACCCCAGATCCTGGAACGCCCGATCAGGCTCGATGGCGTCGGCGGATCCATGGCCCAGCACGGCCGCGACCTGCGTCCGGACCAGGTCGAGCAGTGCCCGGTCGCGTTCGGCGCCCGACAGGTCGGCCAGCCGTTCCGCCAGGCCCGGACCGCCGCTCGCCGGGACGTCGGCCGCCCGCGCCAGCCGCCGCGCGGGGACACGGACCAGGCTCCGGAGGACGGCCGGGACGTTCCTTCCCCGGGCCTGAACGGCGGCGAGGTCGAGGTTGACCGGCACGAGAGCGGGCTCGGCCGACGCCATGGCGGCGTCGAACAGCTTCAGGCCCTGCTCGGCGGTCAGTTCGACCATGCCCCACCGCCGGATCCGCAGCAGGTCCGCCTCCGAGAGGCGCTGCACCATGCCGTGCCCTTCGCCCCACAGCCCCCAGGCCAGCGACTGCGCCGGAAGTCCCCGCGCTTGCCGGTGCTGAGCCAGTGCCGTCAGGAACTGGTTGGCGGCGGCGTAGTTGGCCTGGCCTGGTCCGTCGACCACGCTCGACGACGAGGAGAACAGCACGAACGCCGACAACGGCATGTCGCGGGTCAGTTCGTGCAGATGCCAGGCGGCGTCGACCTTGGGACGGGAAACGATGTCGATGTGTTCCGGGGTCTGCGCCCCGATCAGGGCGTTGGCCCCGACTCCCGCGGCGTGGATCACCGCGGTCAGCGACCGTTCCGCGAGCAGCCCGGCCAGCGCGTGCCGGTCACCGGCGTCACAGGCCGCGATCTCGACCTCCGCGCCGAGTCCGCCAAGCTCGGCCACCAACTCGGCGGCACCGTCGGCGGCGCTTCCCCGGCGGCTGGTCAGGAGCAGCCGCCGCACACCGTGCTCGGCGACCAGATGGCGCGCGACGAGGCGGCCCAGACCTCCCGTCCCGCCGGTGATCAGTACGGTTCCGTCCTGGTCCCATCGTGGTCCGGTCTCGTCGGCCGTGCTCGCGCGGGTCATCCGCGGCACCAGTGGCTGCCCGTCGCGGACGGCGAGCTGCGGCTCACCCGTCCCGATCGCCTCCGCCAGCGCCGCGTCGGACCCGGGCCGGTCATCGAGATCGACCAGCACGAACCGGTCGGGATTCTCGGCCTGCGCGGAACGCACCAGGCCCCAGACGGCGGCCTGGGCCAGGCCGGTGACGTCCTCGTGCGGAACGGCGGCGACGGCACCACGGGTCACCAGCACCAGCCGCCGCGACTCCAGCCGCTCGTCGGCCAGCCACGCCTGGAGCAGTCCCAGCACGTCGTTGGCCACGTCCCGGAACCGGCCGGGAACCTCGCCGGTCTCCCCGGACGGGCAGAACACCACGACCGCGTCGGAGGACGTGTCGGCGAGCGACGCCAGCTCCGATGCGGCGACGTCCAGCAGCGTGTAGGAAGCCGTGGCGGTGACCTCGGCCGGGAGCCAGTCGAGCCGGTACAGCGGAGTGCGCGAACCGTCGTCCACGCTCAGCTGCTCTGCGGGGAGGGTGACCAGCGAGTCCACCTCGGCGACCAGAGCCCCCGCGCCATCGGCGACGGTCATCTGAAGCTCCCCGCCCGTGCTGCGGATCCGCACCCGCAGCGTCGCGGCGCCGGCCGCGTACAGCCGCACCCCACTCCACGTGAACGGGATCCTCGGCCCCTCGTGCCGCAGCCCGTCGATGAAGCTCCCGTGCATCGCCGCGTCGAGCAACGCCGGGTGCAACCCGAACCGGGCCGCGTCCAAGGCCGCCGCCTCCGGAAGCACGATCTCGGCGAAGACCTCCTCACCACGCGACCAGGCGGCGCGCATGGCCTGGAACGTCGGCCCGTACTCCAGGCCCCCCTCGAAGAGCCGGTCGTAGAAGCCGGTCAGGTCGAGGCTGGTCGCCCCCTCCGGCGGCCAGACGTCCATGCCCGCCGCCCCGGCCGCCGCGACCTCGGGGGCCAGAGTGCCGCTGGCATGCCGAGTCCACGGAGTGTCCGGGGGCGCCTGGTCGGGACGGGAGTGAATGTGAATGCTCCTGCGCCCGTCCTCGTCAGGGTCGTGAACGGTGATCTGGAGGGTGGTGTGCCGCTGCGGATCGACCGCGAGCGGCGCGTGCAGGGTCAGCTCGTCGAGCGTGGGACAGCCGATCTGGAAGCCCGCGTGGAGGGCGAGCTCGATGAAGGCGGTGCCGGGGAGCAGCGTCGTGCCCATGACGACGTGGTCGGCGAGCCACGGATGCCCGCTCAGAGAGATGCGCCCGGTGAGGATCGCCCCGTCGGTGTCGGCCAGGGGCAGTGCGGCCCCGAGCAGCGGGTGCTCAGTGACCTCAAGCCCGGCCTTGGCGACATCCGTCCCACCGGCCGAATCGATCCAGTACCGCTGCCGTTGGAAGGGGTAGGTGGGCAGGTCGACTCGTTGTGCGCCGGTGAAGAGTGTTGCCCAGTTGATGGGGACGCCGCGGGTGTGGAGTTGGCCGATGGCGGTGAGCAGGTGGCGCGGTTCGTCGCGGTCGCGGCGCAGGGTCGCGATGAAGTCGGCGTCGGTGGTGGCGGTCAGGGCCGCGTCGGGCCCGACTTCCAGGAAGGTGGTGACGCCTTGGTCGAGGAGGGTTTGGACGGTGTCGTGGTAGCGGACGGTGTCGCGGACGTGCCGCACCCAGTAGCCCGCACTGCGCCATTCCTCAGGGACGTCCATGCTTGGTTGCTGGTAGGTCAGGCTGGTGGCGACCTGCTCGAACTCGGCCAACATCGGGTCCATCAACGCCGAGTGGAAGGCATGGGAGACCTGAAGGCGTTTGGTGCCGTTGAGGGACGCGGCGACCTTCAATACCGCGTCTTCGGTGCCGGAGATGACGACGGCTTCGGGGCCGTTGATCGCGGCGATCTCAACGCCGTCGATGAGGTGGGCACGTACTTGGTCTTCGGTGGCGCGGATCGCGACCATCGCCCCACCCGACGGCAGCGCTTGCATCAGCTGACCGCGAGCCGCCACCAGCCGGGCCGCGTCCGGCAGCGACCACACGCCCGCGACGTGTGCGGCGACTAGTTCGCCGATGGAGTGCCCCGCAAGGTGGTCAGGACGTACGCCCCACGATTCCAGCAGCCGGAACAATGCCACCTCGACCGCGAACAACGCGGGCTGAGCCCAACCGGTCTGCGCTAGCCGCTCGGCGTCGCCCCACATCACCTCACGCAACGACGCATCGAAATGGGCCAGCACCTCATCCAGAGCTTGCGCGAACACCGGGAACGCCTCATACAGCTCACGGCCCATACCGACGCGCTGGCTGCCCTGGCCAGAGAACACCACGGCGAAGCGTCCCGTCACCGGGGTGCTGCTGGTGACGTCGTTCAGCGCGGCCACCAACTCATCGCGATCCGCACCCACCACCACGGCGCGGTGTTCGAGATGAGCACGGGTCGTGGCCAGGGAGAACCCGACATCGGCAGGGTTGAAATCGGTGACGTGTGCGGCGAGCTGCGCGGCCTGGGCCTGCAACGCCGCCTCAGTCTTGGCGGAGAGCACCCACGGCACCATGGGCAGTTCCGGGCTCGGCTCGGTGGTTGTTTCGGCTGCTTGTTCGAGGATGACGTGGGCGTTGGTGCCGCTGATCCCGAACGAGGACACGCCCGCGCGCCGGGGATGGCCATTGGATTCCCACGGTTGTGGTTGGGTCAGGAGTTGGACGGCTCCGGCCGACCAGTCCACATGCGGGCTCGGCTCGTCCGCATGCAACGTCTTAGGCAGGACACCCTTCTGGAGCGCCATCACCATCTTGATCACACCCGCCACACCAGCGGCGGCCTGCGTGTGACCGATGTTCGACTTCAACGACCCCAGCCACAACGGCCGGTCTTCAGGACGATCCTGGCCATAGGTCGCGATCAACGCCTGCGCCTCGATCGGATCGCCCAGCTTCGTGCCGGTGCCGTGCGCCTCCACGACATCGACGTCCGAGGCTTTCAGACCCGCCGACAACAACGCGCGCTCGATCACGCGCTGCTGCGAGGGGCCATTGGGTGCGGTGAGCCCGTTGGAGGCACCGTCTTGGTTGACTGCTGTGCTTCGGATGACGGCCAGGATCTGATGGCCGTTGCGTTCGGCGTCCGACAGGCGCTCCAGGACCAGGACCCCGGCGCCCTCTCCCCAACCGGTCCCGTCAGCGGACGCGGCGAAGGATTTACAGCGCCCATCGGCCGACAGGCCGCCTTGGCGAGTGAACTCCACGAACGTGTCCGGCGTTGCCATCACCGTGACACCACCGGCCAAAGCCAGCGAGCACTCCCCACGCTGCAAAGCCTGACCAGCCAGTTGCATCGCCACCAACGAGGACGAGCACGCCGTGTCCACCGACAACGCCGGACCTTCCAGCCCCAGCGTGTAGGACACCCGACCCGATACCACGCTGCCCGGACTGCCCCCAGCCGCATAATCGTGGTACATCACTCCGGCGAAGACGCCGGTGGAGGTGCCCCGCAGTGATCCCGGATCGATCCCGGCACGTTCGAGCGCTTCCCAGGACGTCTCCAGCAGCAGTCGCTGTTGAGGGTCCATGACCGCGGCTTCACGTGGCGAGATGCCGAAGAAGCCGGGATCGAAGTCGGCGGCGTCGTACAGGAACCCACCGTGGGCGGTGACGCTCTCGCCTGGCGCCAGATCCCAACCTCGATCGGTGGGGAACTCGGCCACCGCGTCCACCCCGTCAGCCACCAGCCGCCACAGCTCCTGCGGCGAGGTCACCCCGCCCGGGTATCGGCAGCCCATCCCCACGATGGCGATGGGTTCGTCGGTGGCGCTTGCGTGGGAGGGGGCGGCGGTGGGGATGGTGTGGAGGGCCTGGGCGAGGAGGTGTTGGGCGAGGGCGTGGATGTTGGGGTAGTCGAACACCAGCGTCGCGGGGAGCCGCAGGCCCGTCGCCGCAGCTAGCGCGTTGCGCAGTTCCACGGCGGTCAGCGAGTCAAACCCTAGATCCTGGAAGGCGCGTGTCACTTCCACTGCGGCGGCCGAGCCGTGACCCAGCACCGCAGCCACCCGACCACGCACGAGGTCGACCACCACACCCAGCCGATCAGCCTCAGCGACCTCCAAGAGGGCCTTGGCCAGGGAACCGGTCGAGGCCGTCTTGCGTACCTTGGGGCCTGCCAGTCCTTGCAGTAGGGGCGGCAATTCGGCGCCCTCTGCGCGCAGTGCCTTCTGGTCCAGCTTCAGAACAGCCAGTGCGGACTCATCGAGTTGGACGGCAGCGTCGAACAGGGCCAGGGCTTCGTCGGTGGGAAGCTCCCGGATCGCACCCCGCGACATGCGGGCGCGGTCGCTGTCGTCGAGTTCAGCGGCCATGCCATCGGTAGCCCAAGGACCCCACGCCAACGACTGGGCCGGGAGTCCTTGGGTGTGGCGGTGCTGGGCCAGAGCGTCCAGGAAAGAGTTGGCAGCTGCGTAGTTACCCTGCCCGGGGCCACCCAGCACACCAGCAACCGAGGAGAACAACACAAACGCCGACAACGGCATGTCGCGGGTCAGCTCATGCAGATGCCAGGCCGCATCCGCCTTCGGCGCCAGCACCCGATCCAGCCGCTCGGGAGTGAGCGAGGAGATCACACCGTCGTCCAAGACCCCGGCGGCGTGCACCACACCGGTCACGTCCAGACCCGAGACCACCTCGCGCAACGCGTCGCGGTCGGACACATCACACGCCACCACCCGCGCATCCGCACCCAACTCCGCCAACTCAGCAACCAACCGCGTCGCGCCCGGAGCGGCAGGACCGCTACGACTCACCAACACCAAGTGCCGTACGCCATGCGTATCTGCCAGGTGACGGGCGACCACCGCACCCAAACCACCCGTCCCACCAGTGATCAGCACGGTTCCATCGGCGGACCAGGCGTCCCTACCGCCAACCGATGCTGTGCTCCGGACGAGCTGGGGAGCGAAAAGCGCCCCCTCGCGCACTGCGATCTGCGGCTCGCCGCTGGCGATCGCCTGTTCCAGGGAGGCATCGGCGCTGTCCAGGTCGATCAAGACCAGGCGGCCGGGTTCCTCGGCCTGAACCGCGCGCCCCAGACCCCAGACCGCAGCGCCCGCCAGGTCTGTAACGACGTCGCCTGGGCCGGTAGCGACCGCACCACGGGTGGTCAATACCAGCCGTGAGTCGGTGGAAAGCCAGTCCTGGATGACTTGGAGTGCTTGGTGGGTGGCTGCTCGGACTTCTTGGGGTGTGGTGCCGGGGGCGGTGTGGTGGACGGCGATGTTGGTGGTGGCGGGTGTGGTGGGGCTGGGGATGGGCTGCCAACTGATCCGGTACAGCGGGCTGCTGTTGAGTTGCTGGGTGGTGATGGGTCGGGTCGTCAGGTTGGTGATGGTGGCGATCGCGGCGCCGGTGGTATCGGTCAGGTGCAGGGTTTGCGGATCGGGCAAGTGGACGCGCAACGTCGTGGCGCCGGTGGCGTGCAGGTGGACGCCGCTCCAGGCGAACGGGACGACAAGTTCGTCGGTTTCGGAGTGAAGGGACGCGGTGTGGAGGGCGGCGTCCAGGAGGGCGGGGTGGATGCCGTATCCGGTGACGTCCAGGTCGGGGATGGCGATCTCGGCGAACAGTTCATCACCGCGCCGCCACGCGGCCCGTAGTCCCTGGAAGGCCGGGCCGTAGTCCAGTCCCTGGCCGGCCAGCCGCTCATACATGCCGTCCACCGGGATCGCCTCGGCCTGGTCCGGCGGCCACGCCATAGCAGCGGGTTCGGCGAGGAGCGCGGTAAGCGTTCCACTGGCGTGCAAGGTCCAGGACGAGTCAGGAGCCTGCGACCGGATCTGCACCGTCTCACCGGTCACCGCGACCTGGATGTCGACGCCTCGGCTGGGCTCGAACACCAGCGGAGCGTGCAGCGTCAGTTCGTCGATCGAAGGCAACCCTGTCTGCTCACCGGCGTGCAAGACCAACTCGACCAGGGCCGTGCCGGGCAGCAGGGTGGCGCCCAGGACGTTGTGATCGGCCAGCCAGGGGTGGGTGTCCAGCGACAACCGGCCCGTCATCACCAGGCCATCGCTGCCAGGGAGAGGAACCATGGCGGCGAGCATCGGATGGTCGGCGGACAACTGCCCAGCCGCGCTCCCGCCAACCGAGTCAAGCCAGTACCGCTGATGTTCGAACGCGTACGTCGGTAGGTCCACACGTCGCGCACCGGCGAATAGCTCGGCCCAGTCGATGGCTACGCCGCGCGTGTGCAATTCACTGACAGCGGTGAGGAGTTGGCGGGGTTCGTCGCGGTCGCGGCACAGGGTCGCGATGAAGCCGGTGCTGCTGGTGGCGGTCAAGGCCGCGTCGGGCCCGACCTCCAGGAAGGTCGTGACGCCTTGGTCGAGCAGGGTCTGGACGTTGTCGTGATACCGGACGGTGTCACGGACGTGTCCCACCCAGTACCCGGGCGTGCACCATTTCTCAGGAACCGGCACGGTCGGGTGTTCGTAGGTCAGGTCGGCGGCGACCTGCTCGAACTCGCCCAGCATGGGGTCCATCAACGCCGAGTGGAAGGCGTGCGAGACCTGAAGGCGCTTGGTGGTGTCGAAGAACCCGGCGACCTTCAGCACGGCGTTCTCGACACCGGAGATCACGACCGCTTCGGGGCCGTTGACAGCGGCGATCTCCACCCCATCGACGAGGCGGGCACGCACTTCATCCTCGGTAGCCCGGATCGCCACCATCGCCCCACCAGACGGCAACGCCTGCATCAACCGGCCACGAGCAGCCACTAGCCGGGCCGCGTCCGACAGCGACCACACGCCCGCAACGTGTGCGGCGGCCAGCTCACCGATCGAATGCCCGGCGAGGTGGTCAGGACGTACGCCCCACGACTCCAGCAGCCGGAACAACGCCACCTCGACCGCGAACAACGCGGGCTGAGCCCAACCGGTCTGCGCGAGCCGGTCGGAGTCGTTCCACATCACCTCACGCAGCGAGCCATCGAAATGGGCCAGCACCTCATCCAAAGCCCGCGCGAACACCGGGAACGACCCGTACAGCTCACGCCCCATACCGACGCGCTGGCTGCCCTGACCCGAGAACACCACCGCGAGCCGGCCAGAAACCGGAGTGCCGCTGGAGACGTCGCTCAGCGCGGCCACCAACTCATCACGATCCGCACCCACCACCACGGCACGGTGTTCAAGATGAGCACGAGTCGTGGCCAGGGAGAACCCGACATCGGCGGGATCAAGGTCGGTGACGTGTGCGGCCAATTGCTGCGCCTGGGCCTGCAACGCGGCCTCGGTCTTGCCGGAGATCACCCACGGCACCACGGGAAGCTGCGACCCGGCGGCCTCCCGCTCGGTCTCGGGTGCTTCTTCGAGGATGACGTGGGCGTTCGTCCCGCTGATCCCGAAGGAGGAGATTCCCGCACGTCGGGGATGGCCGTTGGCCTCCCACGGTTGGGGTTCGGTCAGAAGTTGCACGGCTCCGGCCGACCAGTCCACGTGCGGGCTCGGCTCGTCCGCATGCAACGTCTTGGGCAGGACGCTCTTCTGGAGGGCCATGATCATCTTGATCACGCCTGCGACGCCGGCGGCGGCCTGGGTGTGGCCGATGTTCGACTTCAGCGAGCCGAGCCAGAGCGGGCGGTCCCCGGGGCGATCCTGGCCGTACGTTGCGATCAGCGCCTGCGCCTCGATCGGGTCGCCCAGCTTCGTGCCGGTGCCGTGAGCCTCCACCACGTCCACGTCTGCGGGAGTGAGGCCCGCGTTGGCCAGGGCGCGTGCGATGACCCGCTGCTGCGACGGGCCGTTCGGCGCGGTCAGCCCGTTGGACGCGCCGTCCTGGTTGACCGCCGTAGCCCGCACGACCGCCAACACTCGATGGCCGTTGCGTTGGGCGTCCGACAGGCGTTCCAGGACCAGAACTCCGGCGCCCTCGCCCCAGCCGGTCCCGTCAGCGGACGCGGCGAAGGATTTGCACCGGCCGTCGCGAGAGAGTCCGCCCTGGCGGCTGAACTCCACGAACGTTTCCGGGGTCGCCATCACCGTGACACCACCGGCCAAAGCCAGCGAGCACTCGCCCTGGCGTAGGGCCTGCCCGGCCAGCTGCAATGCGACCAGGGAGGACGAGCATGCCGTGTCCACCGACATCGCCGGACCCTCCAGGCCCAGCGTGTAGGACACGCGCCCGGAGACGACGCTGCCCGAACTGGCTCCGGTCAGGTAGTCGTGGTACATCACTCCGGCGAACACGCCCGTCGAGGAGCCGCGCAGCGATTTCGGGTCGATCCCGGCGCGTTCGAGTGCTTCCCAGGACGTCTCCAGGAGCAGCCGCTGCTGGGGGTCCATGGCCAGCGCCTCGCGTGGCGAGATTCCGAAGAAGCCCGCGTCGAACTCGGCCGCGTCGTACAGGAATCCGCCGTGGCGTACGTAGGTGGTTTCGGGCCGCGACAGCTCCGGATCGAACAAGCCCTCGATGTCCCAGCCGCGGTCGGTGGGGAAGTGCGACACCGCGTCCACTCCGTCGGCGACCAGGCGCCACAGGTCCTCGGGCGACGTCACTCCGCCCGGGTAGCGGCAGCCGATACCGACGACGGCGATGGGCTCGTCGTTCAGCACGCCCGGCCGGGACGTCGCCGTGGCGATCGCAGCCGGGCCGCTTCCGGCGAGTTCGCCCAGCAGGTGCTCGACGAGGTCCTGCACGCTCGGATAGTCGAACACGAGCGTCGCGGGGAGCCGCAGACCTGTTGCTCCGGCCAGCCCGTTGCGCAGTTCCACCGCGGTCAGCGAGTCGAAGCCCATGTCCTGGAACGCCCGGTCGAGTTCGACCACCGCGCCCGGCGCGTATCCCAGCACCGCGCCGACGCGTGAGCGCACCAGCTCGATCACCGCGGCTCTGCGTCCGGCCTCGTCCAGTCCGGCCAGCCGTGTGGTGAAGGCTCCGGAGTCCGACGCGGCCACCCGCTGGGCGCCCGGCCGTCCGCCGAGATTCCGCAGCACGGCCGGAAGTTCCGGACCGGCGGAGCGCAGCGTCACCGGATCGAACTTCACCGGGACGAGCACGGCTTCGTCCAGCCGCATCGCGGCGTCCAGCAGCGCCAAGCCTTCGGGACCGGACATTCCCAGCACACCGCTCCGGGACATCCGGGAGATGTCGGCGGCTCCCAGGTCGTCGGCCATGCCGTCCGACACGGTCCACGGCCCCCATGCCAGCGACTGAGCCGGCAGGCCCTGCGCGTGGCGCAGTCTGGCGAGCGCGTCCAGGAACGCGTTCGCCGCCGCGTAGTTGCCCTGCCCAGGGCCGCCCAGCACACCGGCGACGGAGGAGAACAGCACGAACGCCGTCAGGTCCAGGTCGCGGGTCAGCTCGTGCAGATGCCACGCGGCATCCACCTTCGGTGCCAGCACCCGATCCAGCCGTTCCGGGCTCAGCGACGACAGGACGCCGTCGTCCAGGACACCGGCCGCGTGCACGACGGCGCCCAGACTCCCGTCGGCTGCGATACGTCCCAGCAGGTCGGCGACCGCGTCGCGGTCGGTGACGTCGCAGGCCGCCGACCGCGCGTCCGCGCCCAGCTCCGCCAGCTCGGCCACCAGCTCGGCGTTCGCGCCACGGCGGCTGGCCAGCACCAGGTGCCGCGCGCCGTGCTCGGTCACCAGATGCCGGGCCACCAGGCGGCCGAGCGTTCCGGATGCTCCGGTGATGAGCACCGTCCGGCCGGGGTCGAAGCTGCCGCCGGAGCCGCCGGTCGCGGGGACTCTGGCCAGGCGGACGCCGTGGCAGACCCCGGCCCGGATGATCAGCTCGGACTCCGTTGTGCCCGGGGCACGGGCCAACGGGGCGGCCGACGCGGGATCCGCGTCGATGTCGACCAGGATGATCCGGCCGGGATTCTCGGCCTGGGCCGAACGCACCAGGCCCTGCACCGCCGCACCGGCCAGGTCGCCGACCGGTTCCGCCGCGCCTTCCGTGACGACCAGCAGGGTCGTGTCGAGGAATCGCGGGTCGGCCAGCCAGGATTGCAGCAGTGCGAGCATCCGGTGGGTGGCGTGGTGGACGGCCGCGGCGCCGGAGTCGCCACCGCAGCTCACGGCGATCACGTCCATGTCCCCGTCGGCGTCGAGACTCAGGCCGAGCGGCACCGTCTCGATCGGCCCGGCCGACGCGACGTCGATCGGCGGTCCGCCCGCGTCCACGACACCCCACCGGCCCGCAACGGGCTCCGGAAGGCTGATCGCCGTGGTCTCCAGCCGGTGCAGGCCGTCCAGGGAGGAAGTTCGCGCGGCGGCGAGCTGTTCGGCCGACACCGGGCGGACGGCCAGCGCCTCCACCGACGCCACCGGCGCTCCCCCGGTGTCGGCGAGCTCCACCGCCACGGTGTTCTCGCCGTCCATGCTCAGTCGTACGCGAAGCGCCGACGCCCCAACGGCGTGCACCGTCACGCCCGACCAGGTGAACGGCAGCAGCCCCGTCATCTCCTCGGCGGGCCCGGCGAGCGCGAGCGCGTGGAGGGAGGCGTCGAGCAGTGCCGGATGGACACCGAATCCGTCGCCCTGCTCGCCGGACTCCGCGAGCGCGACCTCGGCGAAGATCTCCTCACCTCGCCGCCAGACGGCACGCACGCCCTGGAAGGCGGGCCCATAGGTCATGCCGTGCTCGGCGAGGCGGTCGTACAGGTCGACCGTCGGTACGACCTCGGCGTCTACCGGCGGCCACTGGCGCAGCCCCTCGCCCGGCTGCCGAACGGCCGCGCCCAGGACGCCGGACGCGTGCCTGGTCCACGGCGCTTCCGCGGAGTGAGCGCCAGTGCGCGCGAACACCTCCACCGTGCGCCGTCCCGGCTCGTCACCGGCCCTGACCAGGATCTGAACGGTCGCGTCGCCGTCCTCGGGCAGTAGCAGCGGCGCCTCGATGGTGAGCTCTTCGATCGTGGCGCAGCCGACCTGGTCACCGGCCCGCAGCACCAGTTCCACGAACGCACTGCCAGGCAGGAGGATGGTGCCCATGACGGCGTGATCGGCCAGCCAAGGATGCGTGTCCAGCGACAACCTGCCGGTGAGGACGGCGCCTTCCCCGTCGGCGAGGGGCACGGCGGCACCGAGCAGCGGATGGTCCGCGGGCTCCAATCCGGCCGCGGTCACATCGGCGTTCCCAGTGACCGAGTTGATCCAGTACCACTGCCTCTGGAAGGGGTAGGTGGGCAGGTCGACGCGTTGCGCGTCGGTGAACAGCCCCGCCCAGTCGACGGGGACGCCGCGTGTGTGGAGTTGGCCAATGGCGGTGAGGAGTTGGCGGGGTTCGTCGCGGTCGCGGCGCAGGGTGGCGATGAAGTCGGTGCTGCTGGTGGCGGTCAGGGCCGCATCGGGCCCGACCTCCAGGAACGTCGTGACGCCTTGGTCGAGCAGGGTCTGGACGGTGTCGTGGTACCGGACGGTGTCGCGCACATGCCGCACCCAGTACTCAGGTGTGCGCCATTCTTCCGGAACGGCCATGCTTGGCTGCTCGTAGGTCAGGTCGGCTGCGACCTGCTCGAACTCGCCCAACATCGGGTCCATCAGGGCTGAGTGGAAGGCGTGCGAGACCTGAAGTCGCTTGGTGGTGTCAAAGAATCCAGCGACCTGGACGACGGCGTCTTCGGTGCCGGAGATGACGACTGCTTCGGGGCCGTTGATCGCGGCGATCTCCACCCCGTCAACCAGGCGTTCCCGCACCTGATCCTCGGTAGCCCGGATCGCCACCATCGCTCCACCCGACGGCAACGCCTGCATCAACCGACCGCGAGCAGCCACCAGCCGGGCCGCGTCCGGCAAAGTCCACACCCCGGCGACGTGCGCGGCGGCCAGTTCACCGATGGAGTGCCCGGCTAGATAATCAGGGCGTATGCCCCACGACTCCAGCAGCCGGAACAGCGCCACCTCCACCGCGAACAACGCAGGCTGCGCCCAACCCGTCTGCCCGAGCCGATCAGCGTCGCCCCACATCACCTCACGCAACGACGCATCGAAATGCGCGAGCACCTCATCCAAAGCCGCCGCGAACACCGGGAACGCCTCATACAACCCACGCCCCATACCCACGCGCTGGCTGCCCTGACCTGAGAACACCACCGCGAGACGACTCGCAACCGCAGTACCACCCGAGACGCTGCGCAGCGCGGCCACCAGCTCATCGCGATCCGCACCCACCACCACGGCGCGGTGTTCGAGATGAGCGCGAGTCGTGGCCAGCGAGAACCCCACATCAGCCAGATCGAGGTCATGCTCGGTGACGTGCGCGGCCAGCCGCTCGGCCTGGGCCCGCAACGCGGCCTTGGTCTTGCCGGAGATCACCCAGGGCACCGGCCTTGCCGGTTGTGGTGCCGTCTCGGGGCGCGGTTCCGGTGCCGGTCCCTGTTCGATGATCACGTGGGAGTTGGTGCCGCTCAGCCCGAACGAGGACACGGCCGCACGTCGGGGATGGCCATTGGCCTCCCACGGTTGCGGCTCGGTCAACAACCGCACCGAACCCGCTGACCAGTCCACATGCGGGCTCGGCTCGTCCACGTGCAAGGTGCGCGGCAGCGTCCCGGCGCGCATCGCCATGACCATCTTGATCACACCCGCCACACCAGCGGCGGCCTGCGTGTGACCGATGTTCGACTTCAATGACCCCAGCCAGAGCGGCCGACCCTCGGGACGGTCCTTGCCGTAGGTGGCGATCAGCGCCTGGGCCTCGATCGGGTCGCCCAGCTTCGTGCCGGTGCCGTGGGCCTCGACCGCGTCGACCTGGTCGCCCGTCAGGCCCGCGGCGCCCAGCGCCTGCCTGATCACGCGCTGCTGGGACGGGCCGTTCGGCGCGGTGAAGCCGTTGGAGGCGCCGTCCTGGTTGACGGCGCTGCCGCGCACGATGGCGAGGACGTCGTGGCCGAGCCGCCGGGCGTCCGAGAGCCGTTCCAGGACCAGGACGCCGACGCCCTCACCCCACCCGGTGCCGTCGGCCGACGCGGCGAAGGACTTGCAGCGGCCGTCGGGCGAGAGGGCGCCCTGCTTGCTGAATTCGGTGAACATGTCGGGGGTCGCCATCACCGAGACCCCACCGGCCAGCGCGAGCGTGCACTCGCCCTGACGCAGCGCCTGGGCCGCGAAGTGGATCGCCACGAGCGAGGACGAGCAGGCGGTGTCGACGGTGACCGAGGGACCTTCGAGGCCGAGCGTGTAGGACACGCGTCCGGAGATCACGCTGCCCTGGATGGCGCTGGCCACGTAGTCGTGGTGCATCAGGCCGGCGAAGACGCCGGTCGGGCTGCCCTTCAGCGACGTCGGGTCGATGCCCGCGCGTTCGCATGCCTCCCAGGACGCCTCCAGCAGAACGCGGAGCTGGGGGTCCAGCCGTTGCGCGTCGCGTGGGGAGATGCCGAACAGTTCGCTGTCGAACTCGGCGGCGTCGTAGAGGTAGCCGCCGTCCAGGACGTAGGTCGTCTCGGGACGGCTGAGTTCGGGGTCGAGCAGCCGTCGCGCGTCCCAGCCTCGGTCGGCGGGGATCTCGGCGGTGATGCCGTCCACGCCGTCGGCGACCAGCCGCCACAGTCCTTCTGGGTTGGCGACGCCGCCCGGGTAGCGGCAGGCCATGCCGACGATCGCGATGGGTTCGTCGTCGACCTGCACCGGGACGAGCGGTGCGGCGGCGTCCTGACCGGCGCCTGAGATCTCGGCCAGCAGGAAGTCGGCGAGGGCGCGGGTGCTGGGGTAGTCGAAGACGACGGTGGCGGGAACGGGCAGGCCGGTGGTGGTCTTGAGCCGGTTGCGGAGCTCGACGGCGGTGAGGGAGTCGAATCCCATCTCCTGGAACGCCCGGTCGGGTTCGACAGCGTCGGCGGATCCGTGGCCCAGCACGGACGCCACGTGGGCGCGGACCAGTTCCAGCACGACCCGGTCTCGGTCCGCGTCCGGCAGCCCGGCCACGCGCTGGGCCAGTGCCGGGCCGTCGGCCGCGGATCCGGCGTCGGCGATGCGCCGGGCCTGGCGTTTGACCAGGCCGCTGAGGATGGGCGGGACGCCGTCGGCGCGGGTCCGGATCGCGGCGGTGTCCAGGTGGACGGGCACCAGTGCGGGCTCGGCGGAGGCGGTCGCGTCGTCGAAGAGGTCCAGTGCCTCGGCGGTGGTCAGCTCGACCATGCCCCAGCGGTTGACGCGTTGCCGGTCGGCTTCCTGGAGTTGCCGTCCCATGCCGGGGGCCTCGCCCCAGAGTCCCCAGGCCAGGGCCTGGCCGGGGAGCCCTTGGGCATGCCGGTGCTGTGCCAGAGCGGTCAGGAAGGCGTTGGCCGCCGCGTAATTGCCCTGGCCCGGGCCGTCCACAACGCTGGACGAGGACGAGAACAGCACGAACCGCGACAGCTCCATGTCTCGCGTCAGTTCGTGCAGGTACCAGGCCGCGTCGGCCTTGGGGCGCAGTACTCCGTCGATCCGTTCGGGTGTCAGCACGCCGACGACGCCGTTGTCGGCCACGCCCGCCGCGTGGACGACGCCGCTCAGCGGCCTGTCGGGGTCGATGCCCGCCAGCAGCGCCGCGAGCGCTTCGCGGTCGCCGACGTCGCAGGCTTCGATCCGGACGTCGGCGCCCAGCTCGGTCAGTTCTGCGAGGAGTTCGTCGGCGCCCTCGGCGGCCATGCCGCGGCGGCTGGTCAGCAGGAGGTGCCCGACCTGATGGTCGGACACGAGCCGCCGGGCGATCAGGCCGCCCAGCCCGCCGGTGCCGCCGGTGATCAGCACGGTGCCCGCCGGGTCCCAGGGAGCGGCGGGCTCCGGAGCCGGTCCGGTGACGCGGGCCAGCCTGGGCACCATGACCTTGCCGTCGCGCACGGCGACCTGCGACTCGCCGGAGCCGACGGCCCCAGCGAGCGTCGCGGCCGTGGCCTCCCGCTCGTCCAGGTCGACGAGGACGAACCGTTCCGGGTTCTCGGCCTGCGCCGAGCGCACCAGGCCCCAGACGGCCGCCTGCGCGGGGGCGGTCACGTCGTCTCCCGGACGCGTCGACATCGCGCCGCGCGTCACCAGCACCAGCCGTGACGACGATGGCCGTTCCGCGGCGAGCCAGCTCCGCAGCAGTTCGAGGGCGTGATCGGTGGCCGCGCGGATCTGGCCCGGCATGTCCAGGTCCGGGTCGGTGGCGCAGCAGGCCACCACGATGTCCGTGTCCGTCGTGGCCAGGTCGGTGTCCAGCGGCTGGAGGCCGAGCCCGAACGCGTCGGGTCCCAGCAGCGCCCAACGGCCGGCGGGCGTGGCGGTGCCCGGTGCGGAGATCCACTCGACGCGGAACAGCGAGTCGCGCGTGGTGTTCTGGAACGCGCTGAGCTGCTCGGCCGACACGGGGCGCGCCACCAGCGACTCCACCGACATGACCGCCGCGCCGGTCCCGTCGGCCACGGTCATCCGCAGGCCCTGGCCATGCGGAGACAGCCGTACCCGCAGCTTGGACGACCCGGCGGCGTGCAGGGTGACGCCGTTCCACGCGAACGGGATCGAGGTCTCCCCCATGCCGCCGTCGTCACTGTCGAGGAAGCGCGGCTGCATCGCGGCGTCCAGGAGCGCGGGATGCAACCCGAACACGCCGTTCTCGCTCGCCGCTTCGGGCAGCACGATCTCGCCGAACAGTTCCGTGCCCCGCCGCCACGCCGCGCGCAGGCCCTGGAACGTGGGTCCGTACTGGAAGCCCTGCTCGACCAGGCGGGGGTAAAGGCCGTCGACCGGCAGCTCTACCGCGTCCTTCGGCGGCCAGACCGTGAGGTCGGCGTCCGGGACCGCGTCGGACGCGGGCACGATCGTGCCGCTCGCGTGGCGGAGCCAGGACTCCTGACCGGCGTCCTCCGGCCGCGAGTAGACCGCGATGGGCCGTCCGCCCGACCGTCCGGGCGGGCCGACGATGACCTGGAGGACCGTCCCGCCGTGCTCGGGGAACACCAGCGGAGCCTCGATGGTGAGCTCGTCGATGACCGGGCAGCCGACCTCGTCACCGGCACGGATGGCCAGCTCGACGAAGCCGGTGCCGGGAAGCAGCACCGTCCCCATCACCGCGTGATCGGCCAGCCAGGGATGCGACCGCGGCGACAGCCGACCGGTCAGCACCACGCCGTCGGAGTCGGCGAGCGGAACCGCCGCACCCAGCATCGGATGCTCGACCGGCCCCAGCCCGACGGCGGCCGGATCCCCCGACGCCGCCGCCTCGACCCAGTAGCGCTTGTGCTGGAACGCATAGGTCGGCAGATCGACCCGCTCGGCCCCGGTTCCGGCGAACAGCGCGGCCCGGTCGAACGGGACGCCGCGAACGAACAGGCGCCCGATCGCCGACATCAGCTCGTGCCGCTCCGGACGGTCGCGGCGAAGCGCGGCCACGAGCTCCGCGTCACCGTCCACGGCCGTGGTGGCGGTGAGGGCCGCGTCGGGCCCGACCTCCAGGAACGTCGTCGCGCCTTGGTCGAGCAAGGTCTGGACGGTGTCGTGGTACCGGACGGTGTCGCGCACGTGCCGCACCCAGTACTCAGGTGTGCGCCATTCTTCGGGGGTCGGGATGGTCGGGTGTTCGTAGGTCAGGCTGGTGGCGACCTGCTCGAACTCGGCCAGCATCGGGTCCATGAGGGCCGAGTGGAAGGCGTGCGAGACCTGGAGCCGCTTGGTGGTGTCAAAGACCCCGGCGACCTGGACGACGGCGTCTTCGGTTCCGGAGATGACGACCGCTTCGGGGCCGTTGATCGCGGCGATCTCCACGCCGTCGATGAGGCGTGCGCGTACCTCGTCCTCGGCGGCGCGGATCGCGATCATCGCGCCACCCGGCGGCAGCGCCTGCATCAGCTGGCCGCGCGCGGCCACCAGGCGGGCGGCGTCCGGCAGCGACCACACGCCCGCGACGTGCGCTGCGGCCAATTCGCCGATGGAGTGCCCCGCCACAAAGTCGGGAGACACGCCCCACGATTCGAGTAGCCGGTACAGCGCCACCTCGACGGCGAACAGCGCGGGCTGAGCCCATCCGGTTTGTGCGAGCCGCTCGGGGTCGTCCCACGCCACCTCACGCAGCGAGGCGTCGAAGTGCGCCAGCACCTCATCAAAGGCCTGCGCGAAGGTCGGGAACGCCTCGTACAGTTCCCGGCCCATCCCAACGCGCTGACTCCCTTGGCCGGAGAACAGCAGGGCGAGTTTGCCGGTGGTGGTGCCCTGATGCGGAACCTGCGCGATCAGGCTGTCCAACCCCTGCTCCAGCACCGCAGGGGTATCGGCCAAGATCACCGCACGGTGCGGCAACGCCGCCCGCGTCGTCGCCAACGAGTAGGCGACATCCACCAAACGGGTGTCCTCAGTAACGACGGACTTAAGGCGTTCAGCCTGCGCGGCCAACGCGCTCGGGGACTTGGCCGACAACACCACCGGCACCACCCCGGCAAGCGATTCCGGCGCACGCGCCGAACCCGGCACCGACACAGGAGCCGCTTCGGGGGCTTGTTCGATGATGACGTGAGCGTTGGTCCCACTCACCCCAAACGACGACACCCCCGCCCGCCGAGCACGATCACCCACCACCCACGGCCGTGATTCGGTCAACAACCGCACCGAACCCGCCGACCAATCCACATGCCGCGACGGCACCTCAGCATGCAACGACTTAGGCAAAACACCCCGCTGAAGCGCCATCACCATCTTGATCACACCCGCCACCCCCGCAGCGGCCTGCACATGACCAATATTCGACTTCAACGACCCCAACCACAACGGACGACCCTCCACCCGCCCCTTCCCATACGTCGCGATCAACGCCTGAGCCTCAATCGGATCACCCAAACTCGTCCCCGTACCGTGACCCTCCACCACATCCACATCACCAGGACCCAACCCCGCATCCACCAACGCCCGCAAAACCACCCGCTGCTGCGACGGACCATTCGGCGCCGTCAACCCATTCGACGCACCGTCCTGATTCACCGCCGAACCAACCACCACCCCCAACACCCGACGACCCGCACGCACCGCATCCGACAACCGCTCCAACACCAACAAACCAACACCCTCACCCCACCCCGTCCCATCAGCCCCATCACCAAACGCCTTACACCGACCATCCACCGCCAACCCACGCTGACGAGCAAAGGCGACGAAGGGTTCGGGCTTGGACATCAGTGCCACGCCACCCGCCAGGGCGAGGGTGCATTCCTTGCGCCGAAGGGCTTGGGCGGCCAGGTGCAGCGCCACCAAGGACGACGAGCATGCGGTGTCGACCGTTACCGCAGGGCCTTCCAGGCCGAGTGCGTACGAGACACGGCCGGTGATGACCGCGCCCGTGGAGCTGGTCCCCAGGTACGCTTCCGCGATCTCCGGTCGGCTTGCGATCAGTTCCCCGTAGTCCTGGCCGCCGGAGCCGCCGAAGACGCCGACACGTTCGCCACGCAGGGACTCGGGGTCGATCCCGGCCCGCTCGATGCTTTCCCAGGCGACTTCCAGCATCAGGCGCTGCTGCGGGTCCATCGACAGTGCCTCGCGCGGCGAGATCCCGAAGAAGTCGGCGTCGAAGTGCCCGATGTCCTCGACGAACCCGCCCTCGCGCGCGTAGGTGGTGCCAGGTCGGTCGGGGTCGCTGTCGAACAGAGCGTCCAGATCCCAGCCCCGGTCCGTCGGGAACGGGGAGATCGCGTCGCGGCCCTCGGCGACCAGGCGCCAGAGGTCTTCCGGTGAGCGGACGCCACCGGGAAAACGGCAGGCCATGCCGACGATCGCGATCGGTTCGTTGTTCTCGGCCTCGACCTGTTGCAATCGCTGTCGGGTCTGGTGGAGCTCGGCACTCACTCGTTTGAGATAGTCGAGAAACTTCTCATCGTTTCCCACGATTTTCACCTCATTGAATTGCAATTAACGAGTGGCCGACGGCGTTGCCCAACAAGCCGATTCGTGCCATATTTCAGGCATTGTTACTTGCCCGAGATTACCGAGCGATCCCTTGCGGGAACCACCCCTAGTCCGCCCCTAGGGGACCCCTTAGACGGTTACGTCCGGGACCCCTTTGGAGACCGGAAATCACGACAGGCCGAGTTGCTTGTCGATAAATGCGAAGACGTCCTGGGCACTGGCCATTTCCAGGTCGGCGCCCGTCGCCCCGTCCGCCGCGCCAAGGGTCTGGTTCAACTTGGTGACGAGCGATTGCAGCCGTGTCGTGACGCGCATCCGATCGATGTCCTCGGGGGTGAGCGTCGTGACCGCCGCTTCGAGCCGGTCGAGTTCGGCGAGCACGAGTTCGTCGGACGTCTCACCGTCCGCGAAGAGCCGCTCGCGCAGATGAGCGGCCAGGGCCGCCGGGGTGGCGTAGTCGTACACCAGCGTGGTGGGCAGCCGGAGTCCGGTCGCCGCGCCGAGGCGATTGCGGAGGTCGACCGCGGTCATGGAGTCGAGGCCGAGGTCCTTGAATGCCCTGCCGGGCTCGATCTGGCCGTCGTCCCGGAATCCGAGGACCTGCGCGGCCTGCTCGCTCACCAGGTCGATCAGCACACGGTCGCGTTCGGACGAGGGCAGCCCGGCCAGCCGGTCGGTCAGCGCCGCCGCGGCCTGCTCGTCCGCTCCGGTATCGGACTCGGCGGCCAGGATCGCCGCCACCTCGGGCAGCGCCGACAGCAGCGGACGGCGGCGAGCCACGGTATAAGCAGGAACGAATCGAGGCCATTCGATGTCGGCGACCACCAGATGGGTCTCATCGTGGTCGAGTGCCTGCCGGAGCATCGCCAGCGCCGCTTCGGGGTCCAGCGGAGGGACACCGATGCCGCGCAGCAGCGCATCGGCTTCGGCGCCGACCATGCCACCGCCGCTCCAGGGACCCCAGGCGATGGAGGTCGCGGGCAGGCCACGCGTCCTGCGCCGGTGGGCGAGCGCGTCAAGGTAGGCGTTCGCGGCCGCGTAGGCCGCCTGGCCTGGGCTTCCCCAGACCGCCGAACTTGAGGAGAACAGCACGAAGGCCTCCAGCGCCCGGTCCCCGAGCAGGGCGTCGAGGTTCGCCGCACCGGCGATCTTCGCCCGGCCGGTCTCCGCGAACTCGGCCAGGGTGAGCTCGGGCAGACGTGCCTCGTCGTGCAGCGTCCCGGCCGCGTGGACGACGGCGGTCAGCGGTTCCCCTTCGGGCACCGAGTCCAGCAGCCGTCCGAGCGCGGCTCGGTCGGCCACATCGCACGCCGCGATCGTGACCCGAGCGCCCAGCGCGGACAGCTCGGCCGCCAGTTCGGCCGCACCCGGTGCCGTCTCGCCCCGCCTGCTGGTCAGGATCAGATGCCCGGCTCCGTCGGCGGCCAGCCAGCGCGCGACCTGGGCACCCAGCGCGCCGGTGCCTCCGGTGACGAGCACCGTGCCGTGTGGCCGCCAGGTGCCGGGCGCCGGTCGTCCGGCCAAGGGAGCGCGGACCATCCTGCGGGCGAAGGCGCCGTCCGGCCGGATCGCCACCTGGTCCTCGCCGGTGGTACCGGTGAGAACGTCGCAGAGCAGAGCCGCCGAACGGTCGTCGAGAGTGCTGGGGACGTCCACCAGGCCGCCCCAGGTGCCGGGATGATCGAGGGCGAGTACCGTCCCCATCCCCCAGATCAGGGCCTGCTCGGGGCTGATCGGATCGGGCTGTCCGGGAACGCCGCCGGTGGTGAGGCACCAGAGTGGAGCCGAGACGTCGAGATCGTCCAATGCCTGGACGAGGGCCACCGTCGCGGCGGCCCCCCGGGAAAGCGTGGCGTGGTGGGGATCCACGCGTTCGTCGAGCGCGAGCAGCGAGACCACGCCTGTTGGAGCGAGGTCCAGGCGGACGCGCAGTTCGGTGGAGATGTGCTCGCGGTCGGCCTCGTCCACCGAGACCAGCACCACCTGGGCGCCGCGCGCGGTCAACTCCGCCGCCACCGTCTCAGGCATCCGGCGATCCTGGAGACCAGAGGGAACCAGGAGCAGCCAGGTGCCGGCGAGCGGGCTCCCGTCCGAGCGCGGCAGGTCGTTCAGGGGAAGCCAGTCGACGCGGTAGCGGCATCGGTCCATGGCCTCCCGCCCCTGGACCCGGCTCCGCCAGGACACGAGCGCGGGCACGAGAGCGTCCAGCTGAGCGGGCTCGACCCCGAGATCGTCAGCCAGCGCCCGGGTGTCCTGCTGCTCAACGGCCGTCCAGAACGCCGCCTCGGCGGCACTCGTGGATTCGGCGGACGCGCTCTCCATCCAGTACCGCTGCCGTTGGAAGGGGTAGGTTGGCAGGTCGACTCGTTGTGCGCCGGTGAAGAGTGTTGCCCAGTTGATGGGGACGCCGCGGGTGTGGAGTTCGCCGAGCGCGGTGAGCAGGTGGCGCGGTTCGTCGCGGTCACGGCGCAGGGTCGCGATGAAGTCGGCGTCGGTGGTGGCGGTCAGGGCCGCGTCGGGTCCGACCTCCAGGAAGGTGGTGACGCCTTGGTCGAGCAGGGTCTGGACGGTGTCGTGGTAGCGGACGGTGACGCGCACATGCCGCACCCAATACTCCGCACTGCACCAAGCCTCAGGAACGGCCATGCCTGGCTGCTCGTAGGTCAAGTCGACTGCGACCTGCTCGAACTCGCCCAACATCGGATCCATCAACGCCGAATGGAAGGCGTGCGAGACCTGAAGCCGCTTGGAGGTGTCAAAGAACCCGGCGACCTTCACCACCGCGACTTCCTCACCGGAGATGACGACCGCTTCGGGGCCGTTGATCGCGGCGATCTCCACCCCGTCAACCAGGCGTTCCCGTACTTGGTCCTCGGTGGCGCGGATCGCCACCATCGCCCCACCAGAAGGCAGCGCTTGCATCAGCTGACCGCGAGCCGCCACCAACCGGGCCGCATCCGGGAGCGACCACACGCCCGCCACATGCGCGGCCGCCAACTCACCAATCGAATGCCCCGCTACACAGTCCGGGGACACACCCCACGACTCCAGCAGCCGGAACAACGCCACCTCCACCGCGAACAACGCAGGCTGCGCCCAACCCGTCTGCCCGAGCCGCTCGGCGTCGCCCCACATCACCTCACGCAACGACGCATCAAAATGCGCCAACACCTCATCCAAAGCCGCCGCGAACACCGGGAACGCCTCATACAACTCACGCCCCATACCCACGCGCTGGCTGCCCTGGCCCGAGAACACCACCGCGAGGCGGCCGTCCACTGTGCGGTTGCTTGTGATGCTCTTCAGGCCCTGGAGCAGTTCGTCTTGGTCCGCGCCGACCACGACGGCGCGGTGTTCCAAATGAGTACGGGTGGCGGCGAGGGAGAATCCCACGTCGGCTGGGTCGAGGTCATGCTCGGCCACGTGTGCGGCCAACTGCTGGGCCTGCGCCTGAAGGGCGGCTTCGGTCTTACCGGAGATCACCCACGGCACCACCGGCAACGACGAGCCGGCGGACTCCGTCTCGGCCTGGGGTGCTTCTTCGAGGATGACGTGGGCGTTGGTGCCGCTGATCCCGAACGAGGACACGCCCGCACGCCGGGGATGACCGTTGGCCTCCCACGGTTGCGGTTCGGTCAGCAACCGCAGCGAACCTGTCGACCAGTCCACATGCGGGCTCGGCTCGTCCACGTGCAACGTCTTGGGAAGCGTCCCCGCTCGCATCGCCATGACCATCTTGATCACACCCGCCACACCGGCGGCGGCCTGCGTGTGGCCGAGGTTCGACTTCAGTGAGCCCAGCCAGAGCGGCCTGTCCTCGGGACGGTCCTGACCGTAGGCGTCGATCAGCGCTTGGGCCTCGATCGGGTCGCCCAGCTTCGTGCCGGTGCCGTGGGCCTCGACCACGTCCACGTCGGACGCGCTCAGGCCCGCCGACGCCAACGCGCGCTCGATGACCCGCTGCTGCGACGGCCCGTTCGGCGCCGTCAGCCCGTTGGACGCGCCGTCCTGGTTGACCGCGGACCCTCGCACCACTCCAAGAATTCGACGACCGTTGCGGATCGCGTCCGACAGGCGCTCCAGCAGGACCACGCCCACACCCTCGGACCAGCCCACGCCATCGGCGGCCGCCGAGAACGGCTTGCACCGGCCGTCCGGCGAGATCGCGCCCTGCTTGCTGAACTCCACGAAGACCTCGGGAGTGCACATGACGGTGGCGCCACCGGCCAGGGCGAGTTCGCTCTCGCCCCGCCGCAACGATTCGCAGGCCAGGTGGATGGTCACCAGCGAGGAGGAGCAGGTGGTGTCGACGGTGACGGCGGGGCCTTGGAGGCCGAGGGCATAGGCCACCCGGCCGGACAGCACCGCGGCCGAGTTGCCGAGCATCACGTAGCCGCCGACGTCCTCGGGCATCTGGAGGGGACGCGTCGTGTAGTCGTGGTACATCGCACCGGCGAAGACGGCGGTCGGCGTCTCGCCCAGCGACAGCGGGGCGATCCCGGCGTCCTCCAATGCCTCCCACGATGTCTCGAGCAGGAGCCGCTGCTGGGGATCCATCGCCAGCGCCTCGCGCGGCGAGATCCCGAAGAAGCCCGGGTCGAAGTCGGCGATGCCGGACAGGAAGCCGCCCTCGTGGGTGTGGCCGGTCGTCGAACCGTGCAGCAGGTCGTCCGGCCAGCCGCGGTCCGTGGGAAACGGCGAGATCGCGTCACGCGCGTCGGCGATCAGGTGCCACAGCTCCGCGGGCGTCCGGACGCCGCCCGGGAACCGGCAGCTCATGCCGATGATGGCGATCGGCTCGCGCAGACCGGCCTCGACCTCGCGCAGCCGCCGCCGGGTCTGCTGGAGGTCGGTGGTCGCGCGCCGCAGGTAGTCGCGCAGCTTCTCGTTGTCGGCCATCCGGCATCAGTCGCTTTCTCGCCAAGGGGTCGCCTCGAGCCCGAGTTCGCCGTCGAGGACTTCGAACAATTCCTCGTCCGTGGCCGAGGCCAGGTCGGTGTCCGGGCCGGGGCTTTCCGCCGGGTCGGCGAACGTGTCGCGCCACTTGTGCAGCAGCGCCTCCAGCCGGGCCGTGACCTTGGCATGCGCCGTGTCGGCCGCCGAGGTGAGCGCCGTCTCAAGCCGGTCGATCTCCGCGAGCACCGAACGGGACGCCGTCCGCCCGCTGGCGTCGAGCCGTCCGGCCAGATGCCGGGCGAGCGCGGCCGGGTTCGGATAGTCGAAGATCACGGCGGTCGCGAGCGCGAGCCCGGTGACGGATCTGAGCCTGTTCCGCAGTTCCACCGCGACCAGCGACTCCACCCCCAGATCCTGGAAGCCGCGCGTCGGCTGGATCTCGGCGGGCGCGTGCCCGAGCAGTTCGGCGAGATGGTCGCGGACCATGTCGAGCAGCGTGCGTTCGCGCTCGTCGGCCGACATGGCGGCGAGGGTCTCCGTCATGGACGCTCCAGCCGGGCGTGCCGGCCGTCGGCCGGACGCGGGGACCAGGCTCCGGAAGACCGGCGGGACGTCCTCGGACCGTTCGCGCAGCGCGGGCAGGTCCAACCGGACGGGGACGAGCGCGGGTTCGTCCATGCTCATGGCGGCACTGAACAAGGACAGCCCGTCCGTCACCGAAAGCGCCCGCACGCCGCCCCGAGCCATCCGGGACCGGCCCACTTCGGCGAGATCGTCGGCCATGCCTCCGGCCTGGGCCCACGGCCCCCAGGCGAGGGACTGAGCCGGTAGGCCCAGCGCACGCCGATGAGCGGCCAGCCGGTCGAGGAACGCGTTGGCGGCCGCGTAGTTGGCCTGCCCCGGACCGCCGAGCACACCCGCGATCGAGGAGAACAACACGAAGGCCGACAGGTCGGCGTCGCGCGTCAGTTCATGGAGATGCCAGGCCGCGTCCGCCTTCGGGCGCAGGACGTCGTCCATCCGCCGGGGATCCAGCGACGAGATCACACCGTCGTCGAGGACGCCCGCCACGTGGACGATCGCGCCCAGGGGGTGTTCGGTCGGAACTTCCTTGAGCAGCCCGGCGACCGCGTCCCGATCGGCCGCGTCGCACGCGATGATCTGGACGGTCGCGCCGAGTCCGGTCAGCTCGGCGGCGAGATCCGCGGCGCCCTCGGCCGACGGGCCGCGGCGGCTGGTCAGCAGCAGATGCCGGACGCCGTGCTCGCGGACCAGCTGCCGGGCGACCAGGCTCCCCAGCCCGCCGGTCCCACCAGTGATCAGGACGGTGCCGTTCCGGTCCCAGGCGGTGGCGGTGCCCGTGCCGTCCGCTCTCACCAGCCGTGGCACAAGCGGGCGCCCGTCGCGCATCGCCAACTGGGGTTCACCCGAGGCCATGGCCTTCGCCGCGACGTCCGGCGTGAGGTCGGCACCGTCCAGGTCGATCAGCACCAGCCTGCCCGGGTCCTCCTCCTGCGCCGACCGGACCAGTCCCCAGACCGCGGCCTGAGCGAGATCGGCGGCCGCGTCGCCCGCTCCCGCGGCCTGCGCGCCGCGCGTCACCAGCAGCAGCGGAGCCGTCGACTCCTGAAGCAAGGCGAGGACTCTGCCCGTAACGGTGCGTACGCGGTCCGGGACATCCTCACCCCGCTCAGCCAGGTCGTACACCTTGACGATCTCCGGCACGGCGGACGCCGACGCCGACAGGACCGCAGGAACCCAATCCACGCGATAGAGCGGCGGGCGGGCGGTGAGGTGCTGGGCGGTGATGGGTCGGGTGGTCAGGTTGGTGATGGTGGCGATCGCGGCGCCGTTGGTGTCGGTCAGGTGCAGGGTTTCTGGGTTGGGCAGGTGGACGCGCAACGTGGTGGCGCCGGTGGCGTGCAGGTGGACGCCACTCCAGGAGAACGGAACCGCTACGTCGTGACCGCTGTGGGGGTGCAGGAACGCGGTGTGCAGGGCAGCGTCGAGGAGGGCGGGGTGGATTCCGTATCCGGTGACGTCCAGGTCGGGAATGGTGATCTCGGCGAACAGTTCGTCGCCGCGTCGCCACGCGGCCCGTAGTCCCTGGAAGGCGGGGCCGTATGCCAGCCGCTCATACAGGCCCTCGACCGGGATCGGCTCGGCTTGCTCGGGCGGCCACGCCATGGCGACGGGTTCGGCGAGGAGCGCGGTAAGCGTCCCACTGGCATGCAACGTCCAGGACGAGTCAGGAGCCTGAGAGCGGATCTGCACCGTCTCACCGGCCACGGCGACCTGGATATCAACGCCTTGGTGCGCCTCAAACACCAGCGGAGCGTGCAGCGTCAGCTCGTCAATGGAGGGGAGGCCCGCTCGTTCACCAGCGTGCAACGCCAGTTCGAGCAGGGCGGTCCCAGGAAGCAGCGGTGTGCCGAGGACGGTGTGGTCGGCCAGCCAGGGATGAGTGTCCAGCGACAACCGACCCGTCATCACCAGGCCATCACTGCCGGGGAGAGGAACCATGGCGGCGAGCATCGGATGGTCGGCCGAGAGTTGCCCGGCCGCGCTCCCGCCGACCGAGTCGATCCAGTACCGCTGCCGTTGGAAGGGGTAGGTGGGCAGGTCAACGCGTCGAGCACCGATGAATACCGCGGCCCAATCGACATCCACGCCGCGCGTGTGCAACTCGCCAACAGCGGACAGGAGTTGCCGGGGCTCGTTCAGGTCGCGCCGCTGGGCCGCCACGAATTCCACGTCGGTCGTGGCAGTAAGCGCGGCGTCGGGCCCGACCTCCAGGAAGGTGGTGACGCCTTGGTCGAGCAGGGTTTGGACGGTGTCGTGGTAGCGGACGGTGTCGCGCACATGCCGCACCCAATACCCGGGTGTGCACCATTCCTCAGGGACCGCCATGCCTGGCCGCTCGTAAGTCAGGTTGGTGGCGACCTGCTCGAACTCGGCCAACATCGGATCCATGAGCGCCGAGTGGAAGGCGTGCGAGACCTGAAGGCGCTTGGTGGTGTCAAAGAACCCGGCGACTTTCACCACCGCGTCTTCAGTGCCGGAGATGACGACCGCTTCGGGGCCGTTGATCGCGGCGATCTCCACCCCGTCAACCAACCGCTCACGCACCCGATCCTCAGTGGCGCGGATCGCGACCATCGCCCCACCCGACGGAAGTGCTTGCATCATCCGACCGCGATCAGCCACCAACCGGGCCGCGTCCGGCAAAGACCAAACCCCGGCCACATGCGCAGCCGCCAACTCACCAATCGAATGCCCCGCCACAAAGTCCGGGGTCACACCCCATGATTCGAGTAGCCGATACAGCGCCACCTCGACCGCGAACAGCGCAGGCTGCGCCCAACCGGTCTGTGAGAGCCGGTCAGCGTCGTCCCACATCACCTCACGCAACGACGCATCGAAATGCGCCAGCACCTCATCCAAAGCCGCCGCGAACACCGGGAACGACTCGTACAGCTCCCGCCCCATACCGACGCGTTGGCTGCCTTGACCCGAGAACACCACGGCCAGACGACCCGCAACCGGAGTACTGCCCGAGACGCCGCGCAGCGCGGCCACCAGCTCATCGCGATCCGCGCCCACCACCACGGCACGGTGTTCGAGATGAGCCCGAGTCGTGGCCAGCGAGAACCCCACGTCCACCGGATCGAGCGAAGCTCCGTGCGCGACGAGTTGCTGTGCCTGGGCCTGCAACGCCGCCTCGGTCTTGGCGGAGATCACCCACGGCACCACCGGCAACGACGACCCGGCGGGCTCCGCCTCCGCCCCAGGCGCTTCCTCCAGAATCACGTGCGCGTTCGTCCCGCTGATACCGAACGACGACACGCCCGCACGCCGAGGATGACCGCTGGCCTCCCACGACCGCGGCTCGGTCAGCAACCGCACCGAACCCGCCGACCAATCCACATGCGGGCTCGGCTCGTCCGCATGCAGAGTCCGGGGCAGGACGCCGCGCTGGAGCGCCATGACCATCTTGATCACACCGGCCACGCCGGCGGCGGCCTGGGCATGACCGATGTTCGACTTCAACGACCCCAGCCACAGGGGCCGATCCTCGGGACGGTCCTTGCCGTAGGTCGCGAACAACGCCTGCGCCTCGATCGGGTCGCCCAGGCTCGTGCCGGTGCCGTGCGCTTCGACCGCGTCGACCTCCTCGGCCGGGACTTGCGCCCTGGCCAGGGCCTCGGTGATCACGCGCTGCTGGGACGGGCCGTTCGGCGCGGTGAAGCCGCTGCTGGCGCCGTCCTGGTTGACCGCCGAGCCCCGCAGCACGGCGAGGACGCGGTGTCCGTTGCGGCGGGCGTCGGTGAGGCGCTCCAGGACCAGTACTCCGACGCCCTCGGACCAGCCGGTGCCGTCGGCCGCGGCGCCGAACGCCTTGCAGCGGCCGTCCGGGGAGAGCGCGCGCTGGCGGCTGAACTCGGTGAACATGCTGGGCACGGTCATGACGGTGACGCCACCGGCCAGCGCGAGGTCGCATTCGCCCTGGCGGAGCGCCTGACCGGCCAGGTGCAGGGCCACCAGGGACGACGAGCACGCGGTGTCGACCGCGACCGAGGCGGCTTCGAGGCCGAACAGGTAGGAGACGCGTCCGGCGATGATGCTGCCGGTGTTCCCGTTGGCCGAGTAGCCCTCCAGGTCGGCGGGAAGCTTGGCGGTTCCGGTGCCGTAGTCGCAGTACATGACGCCGCCGTAGACGGCGGTCCGGGTTCCGCGCAGCGTCGTCGGGTCGATGCCCGCGTGTTCGAACGCCTCCCAGGACGCCTCCAGCAGCAGCCGCTGCTGCGGGTCCATCGCCAGGGCCTCGCGGGGCGGGACGCCGAAGAAGGCGGCGTCGAAGTGCGCGATGTCGTCCAGGAATCCGCCCGTGCGGACGTAGCTCTTGCCGGAGCGGTCGGGGTCGGGGTCGTACAGCCCTTCGACGTCCCAGCCTCGGTCGGCGGGGAAGGGGCTGATGGCGTCGGTCCCGCTGGCCACCAGTGACCACAGGTCGTCCGGTGTGCTCACCCCGCCGGGCAGGCGGCAGCTCATGCCGACGATCGCGATGGGCTCGTGCGCGCCCTTCTCGGCCTGGGCGAGGCGCTGGCGGGCCTCGCGGAGGTCGGCGGTCGTCCGTCGCAGGTACGCGAGCAGTTTCTCCTCGTCGGCCATTCCGCCGCCCTTCAGCCCGTCGTCGTTCCGTGGGGAGCGGGGTCGCCGGCGGCCTCGACGGTCAGCCGGATGATGGTGCAGATGTCGGCGATGTCGGAGGCTCCGATGGTGGGTCCCGTCGGCAGCGCGAGCACCCGGTCGGCGAGCGCCTCGGAGTTGGGCAGCGACTGGGGCGCGTGCCGCTCCGGGTTGGAGCGGTACGGCTCCACCTGGTGGCAGGCGGGGTAGAAGTACCGCCGCGACAGGACGTTCTGACGTCCGAGCACCTCGTGGACGCGGTCGCGGTGGACCCCGGCGACGGACGCGTCGATCTCGATGACCAGGTACTGGTGGTTGGCGCGTTCGCCGGGTTCCTGGGAGCGGACCACGACGCCGGGGACTCCGGCCAGGCCCTCGGTGTAGCACTCGTGGTTGACCCGGTTGGCGTCCATGACCGTTTCCATGACGCCCAGCGAGGTCAGTCCCATCGCGGCGGCGCCCTCGGTCATCTTGGCGTTGGTGCCGACCGTGGCGACCGTGCCGTCCTCGGTGATGCCGAAGTTGCGCATGGCGCGGACCGTGGCGGCCAGATCGGCGTCGTCGGTGACGACCGCGCCGCCTTCGAAGCTGTTGAGGAACTTGGTGGCGTGGAAGCTGAACACTTCGGCCGCGCCGAAGCCGCCGAGGGGCCGTCCCCGGTAGGTCGAGCCGATGGCGTGGGCGGCGTCGAAGAGCAGCGGGACGTCGTAGCGGTCGGCGAGCTCGGCCAGCGGGCCGGCCGGGCAGGGCCGTCCGAACACGTGGACGCCGAGGATGCCGCGCGTGGCCGGGGTGATGACCTTTTCCACCGCTTCGGGGACCAGGTTGGCGCTTTCCTCGTCGACGTCGCAGAAGACGGGGACGACGCCGATCCAGCTCAGCGCGTGCGCGGTGGCGACCCAGGTGAAGGCGGGCATGATCACCTCGTCGCCGGGTTCGATCCCGCAGGCCCGGGCGGCGAGCTGGATGCCGACGGTGGCATTGCAGGTCGCCACGCAGTGCGCGGTTCCGGCCAGCTCGGCGATGCGCTCCTCGAACTCCTTGACCATCGGTCCGGCGGTGAGCCAGCGGCTGGTCAGGGCGTCGTCGATGCGTTTGCGGAGCTCGCCGGGGTCTCCGATATTGGGGCGGCCGACATGCAGCGGTTCATCGAACATGGGCAACTCAGGCACGAGTGGATCGTAAATATCGGTCCCGGCCGTTCTCAACCCCTATTCGGATCTGCAACTAAGGGGCGGGCCCCTATGAATGCGCGGGCCGCCCCCTTAGTTTTTCGGCGGCCACCCTGTTGATTAATCCTCAAACAACTGCTTCCACGGAGCGGCCTTCCCAAACTTTGTCGGCGAATATTAGGGTCGGCCGCGTTGCTATCGCGCGCCGAGGAGTTTCCGTGGCAAAAACACTTCGCAATCTCGCGCCGACGCTCGGGCCGTCCGGACGCCACGACGGCGCCCGGACCGCCGCGCGGCTCGCCGGCTCGGCGTGGTGCGGCGACGGCGTGGTCACCGCCACCGCCGAGTTCCGTCGCTGGTACGCCGAACGCGAATCGATCGACGTCGCGGAGGTGCAGCGGATTCCGCTGTCCTCTCTGGAGGGCTGGGAGACGTTGCCCGGCTCCGGGAACATCGCGCATCGCAGCGGCCGGTTCTTCACCGTGGAAGGGCTGGAGGTCCGCTCCCCCGGCGCCCCGGTTCCGGCCTGGCAGCAGCCGATCATCAATCAGCCGGAGATCGGGATTCTGGGAATCCTGGCCAGGGAGTTCGACGGCGTCCTGCACTTCCTGATGCAGGCCAAGAACGAGCCCGGCAATTGCAACGGCGTGCAGCTCTCCCCCACCGTCCAGGCGACCCGCAGCAACTACACGCGGGTGCACGGCGGAAATAGCGTGCCCTATCTGGAGTACTTCCAGGCGGCCTCGCGGCACCGGGTGCAGGTCGATGTCCTGCAATCGGAACAGGGGTCCTGGTTCTTTCGCAAACGCAACCGGAACATCGTCGTCGAGGTCGAGGAAGACGTCGAGGTGCTCGACGGGTTCCGCTGGCTGACGCTCGGCCAGCTGCACGGCCTGCTGGCGATCGACGATCTGGTCAACATGGACGCCCGCACCGTCCTGGCGTGCCTGCCGTTCGCGGGGCCGGGGCAGGCCGGGGCGTCGTCGGCCGCCGACGACGGGCTGGGCGGCGCGATCCGGCGCTCGTGCGACGAGGAGGTCGGCAGCCTGCACACCCTCGGGGAGGTGCAGAGCTGGATCACCGAGGCCCGCGCCGGGGCCGAGCTCAGGACGGCGACGCTGCCGCTGGGCGAGCTCAAGGGCTGGTCCCGTTCGGAGTACGCCATCTCCCACGAGGACGGGCTGTACTTCGACATCATGGCGGTCGAGGTCAAGGCGGGCAGCCGCGAGGTCAGCCGGTGGACGCAGCCGATGATCGAGCCGCGCGGGACCGGGATCGTGGCGTTCCTGGTCACCCGCATCGACGGGGTGCTGCATGTGCTCGTCCAGCCGTACGTGCGGCCCGGCCACCCGGACGCGGTCGAGCTCGGGCCCACGGTGCAGTGCACGCCGGGCAACTACGCGCAGGACGCGCTTCCCGCCCGGCTGCGGTTCCTGCCGGCCGTGCGGGAGGCCGCGCCGGAGCGGGTCCTGTTCGACACGACCTTGTCGGAGGAGGGCGGCCGGTTCTTCCACGCGCGCAACCGGTACATGGTCGTGGAGACCGACGCCGGTCCGGAGCTGGAGGATCCGCTGTTCCGCTGGGTCACGCTCCACCAGGTCGCCGGGCTGCTCCGCCACGCCCACTACCTCAACATCGAGGCGCGCAGCCTCATCGCCTGCCTGCACAGCCTGATCGGACGGTCATGACGGACACCGAAGAAAACCACATGGAGTACGCCCGGCTCGGCCGGACCGCGCTGCGGGTCAGCCGCCTGTGCCTGGGCACCCTCAACCTCGGCGTCCGGATGAGCATGGACGAGAGCCTGCGGCTGATGGACCGGGCGGTGGAGCAGGGCATCAACTTCGTCGACACCGCCGACCAGTACGGCTGGCAGGTCCACCGCGGGTTCACCGAGGAGGTCATCGGCGAGTGGCTCGCGCTCGGCGGCGGCCGGCGCGACCAGATCGTCCTGGGCACCAAGGTCTTCAACCCGATGAGCGACCGTCCCAACGACCAGGGGCTGTCGGCCCGGCACATCATCGCGGCGTGCGAGGCGTCGCTGCGCCGCCTGGGCACCGACTGGATCGACCTGTACCAGATGCACCACGTCGACCGGACGGCCCCGTGGGAGGAGGTCTGGCAGGCGATGGAGACGCTCGTCCAGCAGGGCAAGATCCGCTACGTGGGGTCCTCGAACTTCGCGGGCTGGCACCTGGTTGCCGCGCAGGAGGCCGCGAACCGGCGGCACTTCATGGGGATCGTGTCCGAGCAGTGCGTCTACAACCTGGTGACCCGCCATGTCGAGCTGGAGCTCGTCCCGGCCGCGCGGGAGTACGGCATCGGCGTGCTGGCCTGGTCGCCGCTGCACGGCGGGCTGCTGGGCGGCGCGCTGCGCAGGCTCGACGCGGGCACGGCCGTGAAGACCGCCCAGGGACGCGCGATGGTCGCGCTGGAGACCCACCGCGACACGATCGCCGAGTACGAGAAGCTGTGCGCCGATCGCGGCGCCGATCCCGCCGAGGTGGCGATGGCGTGGGTGCTGTCGCGTCCCGGCGTCACCTCGATCGTGGTGGGGCCGCGCACACTCGAGCAGCTGGACGGCGCGCACCGCGCGCTCGCGCTGCGGCTGGACGACGACCTGCTGGCGGCGCTCGACCGGCTGTTCCCGCCGATCGGCAACGGCGGCCCGGGGCCGGAGGCGTGGGCGTGGTGAGGCGCGTCCTGGTCACCGGGGGCGCCGGGTTCATCGGCTCCCACTACGTCCGGACGCTGGTGTCCGGCGGGTACCCGGCGTGGGCGGGCGCGGCGGTCACCGTCCTGGACAAGCTGACCTACTCCGGCAACCTGGCCAACCTCGAACCGGTCGAGGGCGGGTTCACGTTCGTCCGGGGCGACATCGGCGACGCGGCCCTGCTGGCGGACCTGCTCGGCGGGCACGACGTGGTGGTGAACTTCGCCGCCGAGACGCACGTCGACCGCTCCATCGCCGACGGCGACGCGTTCACGCTGACCAACGTGGTCGGCACGCACCGGCTCGCCCAGGCGTGCCTGGACGCGTCGGTGCGGGTGCTGGTCCACGTGTCGACCGACGAGGTCTACGGGAGCATCGCGGCGGGCTCGTGGACCGAGGACGCCCCGATCTCCCCCAGCTCGCCCTACTCGGCCGCGAAGGCGGGCGGCGACCTGCTGGCCCTGGCGATGGCGCGCACCCACGGACTGGACGTGCGCGTCACGCGCTGCGGCAACAACTACGGCCCCTACCAGTATCCCGAGAAGGTCATCCCGCTGTTCGTCACCAACCTGCTGGAGGGCAGGAAGGTCCCCCTTTACGGGGACGGCGGCAACGAACGCGACTGGATCCACGCCGACGACCACTGCCGGGGCATCCAGCTGGTGGCCGAGCGCGGCGCGCCCGGCGAGGTCTACCACATCGCCGGATCGGCGGAGCTGACCAACCGGCGGCTGACCGAACGCCTCCTCGCGGCCCTGGACCTGGGCTGGGACATGGTGGAGCACGTCCCCGACCGCAAGGGCCACGACCGCCGCTATTCGCTGGACGACACCAAGCTGCGACGGCTGGGCTACCGGCCCGCCCTCGCCTTCGACGACGGCCTGGCCGACACGATCCGCTGGTACCAGGACCACCCCGACTGGTGGAAACCCCTGCGCGCCTAGCCGTTCACGATCGTGTTCGCGAGGGTCCGCAGGGCCGAACGGTCGATCTTGCGGTTGGCGTTCAGGGGGAAGTCGGCCAGGTGGGCGAAGCGCC
Source organism: Spirillospora sp. CA-294931 (assembly GCF_050946795.1). Taxonomy (GTDB): domain Bacteria; phylum Actinomycetota; class Actinomycetes; order Streptosporangiales; family Streptosporangiaceae; genus Spirillospora. The sequence continues at coordinate 2,545,215 of NZ_CP192006.1, read as the reverse complement.
GGGGGATCATGCGCTCGGGCAGGGTGCGGCGCAACCGCCGGGCCAGTTCCACCGGCGGGACGGGGCGTCCGACGTAGAACCCGACGAGCTCGACGTCCGGGCCCGCCGTGGCGGCCACGGTGACGGCGTCCTCGACTCCCGGGCAGGAGCGGAGCCCGTGGTCGATCTCCGACAGCTCGACGCGCCAGCCCTGCACCTGGACCTGGCCGTCCATCCGGTCCACGTAGGCCAGCTCGCCGCCCACCTCGCGCACGCGGTCGCCCGTCCGGTACCAGCGGCGCGCGTCGCGTTCGATGAAGCGGCCGCGGTCGTCGGCGGGGTCGAGGTAGCCCGAGGTCATCTGCGGGCCGGTGACGCAGAGCTCCCCCTCGCCGTCGGCGGGCTCGCCGTCCGGGCCGAGCAGGAGGTAGTCCAGGCCCTTGTGGAGCTCGCCGATGGGGACGACGCCGTTGACGCCGCGCCGGGGAGAGGTCGCGGGCGACCACCGGTGCGCGGTGCAGGTGATCGTCAGTTCGGTGGGGCCGTACAGGTTCTCCACCGCCGAGGCGGGCGCGGCGCGCTGCCAGTCGCCGGCGTCGCCGCACTTGAACGCCTCGCCCGCGAAGAAGCTCCAGCGCAGCCCGGGCATCGAAGCGGGGGCGAGCCCGCCCGTCCGCCGCACCAGCGCGATGGCGCTGGGCGTGGAGAACCACACCGTCAGGCCCGACTCCGCGATGAACGCGGGCAGGTCGCGGTAGGCGGCGGCGGGGATCTGCACCAGGCGGGCGCCCGCTCCCCACGCGCAGAACAGGTCGAACATCGCGCAGTCGAAGTTCAGGTCGAAGGTCTGCGCGAAGACGTCGTCCGGGGTGAAGTCGTACCGGGCGTCCAGCACCCCGAAGTAGTGCTCGTTGGCGGCGTGCGAGATCGGCACCCCCTTGGGGCGGCCGGTGGAGCCGGACGTGAAGAGGATGTAGGCGGGGTCCGCGGGATCGACCGGCCTCGGCTCGGCCAGGGGCGGCGCGCCGTCGAGGGGGATCAGCGGGAACGGCCCCTCGGTCAGGGCCGGGCAGAGCACCGGCAGGACGGTGTCGCCCAGGACGGCGGGCAGCGTCCCGTACCCCCGCTCGTCGGTGACCAGCGCCGTCACCCCGGCCGCCTCGATCATCCTCCGGGTGCGCTCGGCCGGGAACTCGGTGCTCAGCGGGACGACCGTGACGCCGGCGTAGAACCCGGCGAGGACGCCGGTGTAGGCGTCCAGCCCCTTGGACGCCAGGACCGCGACGGTTCCGCCGGGCAGCGCCCCGGCCCACCGCAGGGCCCGCTCGTGCAGTTCGGTGTAGGTCAGCGCGCCGTCGTGGGCCCGGACCGCCGTGCGGCCGGGCGCGACGGCCAGGCCGCGCAGGAAGCGCGCGGCGAGGGCGCCGGGCATGGTCATCTCCTCACCTGGGCGTCGGGGCGGCGCCGTGGCTGCATCGCCAGCCGCGGCGTGAGCCGCATGACCTCGAAGTTGTCGGTGGTGCAGCCGACCCGGCCGAACAGGCTGTCCGGACCGGCGATCATCACCTTGGTCACGCCCAGGCCCTTCAGCGTCGTCACCACCTCGGGCCAGCGCAGGGGGCGGACGAAGCCGTCCAGCACGAGCGTCCTGACCTGGTCGCCGGTGTCCAGCATCGACCCGTCGTGGTCGGAGACCAGCGGCAGCCGCGGGTCGGCGAACCGCAGCCCGCCGAAGATCTCCTGCTCGGCCTTGGCGCGCAGGGCGCCGAAGAGCTTGGAGTGCATGGGCGGGCGCATCGTGTAGAGCGAAAGCCCGCCGATGCTGCGGACCCGCTGCTGGAGCCATTCCAGGTCGCCCTCGTGGAGCGAGACCATGTAGAAGTCGCGGTCCAGGTAGCAGGCGATGTCGTACCAATCGCCCCGCTCGTCCATCTCCGAGAGCACCTCGTGCAGCAGCGCCGCCGGAGTGCGGATGAACGAGTGGGTGACAATGTCCTGGTACTCGTGGGTGAAATACTCCGCCAGGCAGCGGGCGAGACCGGCGGTCATCGTGACCGCCTCCGCGAACGGCAGGCTCTGGACGTAGGCGGTGGACGCCTTGACCCCGAAACTCGGGCCGGCGCAGTAGCGCGGCGCGATGCCGAACTCCTCGGTGGCCCACTCCGCCAGGGCCAGGCAGTTGACCATGAAGGCGACCTGGGCGTACTCGGTGTAGTCGCCCTCGGAGTCGCGGTACCGGTCGACGAGGGAGTAGCCGAGCGCCTCGTCGGCCGCGGCGACGAGCCGCCGGGCGCTGGGGTTGGTCAGCATGAACTTTCCCACCTCGGCGAAAGGCGTCGGCCCCATCCCGGGGAACACGATCGCGCCGGCCGGCGAATCCATACTCATATCGGCCTCCCTTCTTCATTCGACAACGGTCAACTTAACGACGAATAGAGCCACCGAATAGCCCCTACCTTCCCCTTGACCGGCCCCTTAGGGGGCACTCGGGGCGGGCTAGGGGTTGGCCTGTGCCGTCCTCGCTAAATACCGTGTGACCGGTAATGGCGGGGTGGCCGCCCGGCGCTGATGAGGCCCGGTTCCGGCACACCGGAGATCCGGTCGGCTGGAGAATTCAGATGCGCGTTCTGTTCACGGTGTTCGCACTAAATTCGCATTTCTACAACACGGTCCCGATCGCGTGGGCCCTGCGGGCCGCCGGGCACGAGGTCTGTGTGGCGAGCCAGCCGGACCTGGTCGAGTCGATCAAGCGGGCCGGGCTCACCGCGGTGCCGATCGGCGGCGCGCTCAACCTCATGGGGGGCGGCGACCCGTCGCCCAACGCCGGCCAGCCCGGCGGGCCCAGGTCGGGCGAGCCCGGGTACGGCTCCGGCTTCAACATCGCCGAGACCCGTCCCGAGGTGCTCACCTGGGAGTACGTCCGCGACACCCTGGCCACCTACTGCTTCTTCGCCGAGATGTCGGCCGACGACGGCGCCCTGGCGGATCTGACCGCGTTCTGCGAGCACTGGCGGCCCGACCTGCTGGTCTGGGACGCCATGACCTACATCGGCCCGATCGCGGCGCGGGCCAGCGGCGTCCCGCACGCGCGGCTGCTGTTCGGCACCGACCACTGGGCCCGGATGCGGGGGCTGTTCCACCAGCTGCGGGCCGAGCAGCCCGAGGCGGAGCGGGTCGACCCGGTCGCCGACTGGTTCGGCAAGAGGCTGGCCACGCTCGGCCACGCGTCCGTCCCGTTCGAGGAGGAGCTGGTGCTCGGCCAGCGCACCATCGACCCCCTGCCGTCCTGGGTGCGGCTCCCGGAGGGGGTCGACTCCATCCCGGTGCGGCCGGTGATCTACAACGGGCCGTCGGAGGTGCCGTCGTGGGTGCACGAGCCCACCGAGCGGCCCCGGGTCTGCCTCACGCTCGGGCTGTCGCTTCCGCACGCCGACCTGGACGGCTTCCCGGTCTCCGACCTGCTCGAAGCCGCCGTCGGGCTGGACGTGGAGCTCATCGCCACCGTGGCGCCCGAGGTGTTCGAGTCGGTGGCGCCCGGGACCCTGCCGGACAACGTCCGGCTGGTGGACTTCGTCCCGCTGAACGAGCTGCTGCCGTCCTGCTCGGCGATCATCCACCACGGCGGCATGGGGACCATGCAGAACGCGCTGCGGCACGGGGTGCCGCAGCTGATCGTCCCGGGCTGGCTGTGGGACGAGACCGGCAACGCCCAGAGCCTGGTCGCCCAGGGCGCCGGGCTGATCCTGGACGGCGCCGAGTTCTCCGCCGACGTGCTGCGCTCCAGCCTCACCCGGCTGCTGGAGGAGCCCGGCTTCGCCGACAACGCCGACCGGCTGCGCAAGGAACTGCTGGCCCTGCCCAGCCCCGTGGACATCGTGCCCGAGCTGGAGCGCCTCGCGGCCGAGCGCGGCGGAGCCCGCGGCCCCGCCGCGCGGCGACCGTGACGGCCCTCCCCCCGAGCGCCAAGGGCACCGTCCCGTTCGGGGAGCACCAGACCTGGTACCGCGTCACCGGCGACCTGTCTTCGGGGCGGCCGCCGGTGGTCGCGCTGCACGGCGGCCCCGGCGCCACGCACGACTACCTGCTGAACCTGTGCGCCCTCACCGAGGCCGGCTGGCCCGTCGTCCACTACGACCAGCTCGGCAACGGCGGCTCCACGCACCTGCCCGAGCGCGGCGCCGACTTCTGGACGGTCGAGCTGTTCCTGGACGAGCTGGACAACCTGCTGCGCCGGCTCCGGATCGCCGACGGCTACGTGCTGCTCGGCCACTCCTGGGGCGGGATGCTGGGCGCCGTCCACGCGGCCCGGCGTCCCGCCGGGCTGCGCGGGCTGGTGATCGCCAACTCGCCCGCCTCGATGCCGCTGTGGCTCCAGGAGATGGAGACGCTCCGCGCGGACCTGCCGCCGGACGTCCAGGCGACGCTGCGCCGGCACGAGGCCGCGGGCACCTTCGAGACGCAGGAGTACTTCGAGGCGATGCGCGCCTTCTACGACCGGCACGTCTGCCGGGTGGTGCCGTGGCCGCGCGACTTCATGGCCACGTTCATGGAGATCTCCAACGACCCGACGGTCTACCTCACCATGAACGGGCCGACCGAGTTCCACGTCATCGGCACGCTGCGGGACTGGTCGATCCAGGACCGGCTCGCCGCGATCGAGGTGCCCGTCCTGCTGGTGTCCGGCCGGCACGACGAGGCGACCCCGGCGACGGTGCGGCCGTTCCAGGACGCCATCGCGGACGTCCGGTGGGAGATCTTCGAGGAGTCCAGCCATCTGCCGCATCTGGAGGAGCCCGAACGGTTCACCCAGGTCGTGGCGGGTTTCCTGGACGAGCGGGTGGCGGCATGAAGGGCATCCTCCTGGCCGGCGGGCACGGCACCCGGCTGCACCCGATCACCCTGGCGGTCTCCAAGCAGCTCCTGCCGGTCAACGACAAGCCGCTGATCTACTACCCGCTGTCGGTGCTGATGCTCGCGGGCGTCCGCGAGATCCAGGTGATCTGCTCCCCGATCGACCTGCCGCAGCTCACGCGGCTGCTCGGGGACGGGTCGCAGCTCGGCATCCAGCTCGACTACGTGGAGCAGGCCGAACCCAACGGCATCGCCGAGGCGTTCCTGCTCGGCGCCGACCGGATCGGCGACGACCCGGTCGCGCTGATCCTGGGCGACAACATCTTCCACGGCCACAACTTCTACGAGATCCTCCAGCAGAACCGCCAGGACATCGACGGCTGCGTGCTCTTCGGCTTTCCGGTGGACGACCCGTCCCGTTACGGAGTGGGTCAGACCGACGCCGACGGCAGGTTGATCTCGATCGAGGAGAAGCCTTCCGAACCCCGATCCAACCGTGCCATCGTTGGTTTGTACTTCTATGACAACGACGTGATCGACATAGCCAAGAACCTCCGCCCCTCACCACGTGGAGAGCTGGAGATCACCGATGTGAACCGTGTCTACCTGGAGCGCGGGAAAGCGCGGCTGTTCGATCTCGGTCGGGGCTTCGCCTGGCTGGACGCCGGCACCCCCGCGTCGCTGCTCCAGGCCGCCCAGTACGTCCAGGTGCTCGAACAGCGGCAGGGCGTGCGGATCGCATGCCTGGAAGAGGTGGCCCTGCGCATGGGGTACATCGACGCCGCGGCCTGCCACCGGCTGGGCGCCCAACTGCCGTCGTCAGCCTACGGCGCGTACGTGCGATCCGTCGCCAGAGAGTTCGCCTGAAGGGAAGTCGACGCTTTGCAGTCCATGGAACCACCGCCGATAGGACGCGTTCGCAAGAACGCCACGCTGGCCATCTCGTGCCTCGCGGCGGCCTTGCTCAGCATCGACCTCACCGCGCTGCACCTGGCCATTCCGAAACTGATCGAGGATCTGGGTCCGTCCGCGACGCAGATCCTGTGGATCGCCGACATCTACGGCTTCGCGCTGGCCGGTCTGCTGATCACGATGGGCTCCGTCGGCGACCGCATCGGCCGCAAGCGGCTGCTGCTCATCGGGTCGGTCGCCTTCGCCGCCGCGTCGGTGCTCACGGCGTACTCGACGACGGCGGAGATGCTCATCGCGTCGCGGGCGCTGCTCGGCGTCGCGGGCGCCACGATCATGCCGTCCACCCTGTCGATCATCCGCAACACCTACACCGACCCGCGTGAGCGGACCACGGCGGTCGGCATCTGGAGCGCCGTCTCGGCGTCCGGGTTCGTGATCGGCCCGATCGTCGGCGGGCTCCTGCTCAGCCAGTTCTGGTGGGGCTCGGTCTTCATCATCAACCTGCCGATCATGGCGTTGATCTTCGTCTTCGGCGTCGTGGTGCTGCCGGAGTCGCGCGACCCCGACCCCGGGCGGCTGGACCCGCTCAGCGCGGTCCTGTCGATGGCCGGGGTGATCGCGGTCGTCTACGCGGTGAAGGCCGCCGCCGCCGACGGCGTCTCCCAGCCCAGCGTCGGCCTGACCGCCGTCGTCGGCATCGTGTGCGTGGTGCTTTTCCTGCGGCGGCAGAAGGGCCTGGAGCATCCGCTCATCGACGTGGGGCTGTTCCGGCGCGCGGCGTTCTCCGGCGCCGTCGCCACCAACATGTTCGCGATGTTCGCGATGGTCGCCCAGTCGCTGATCATCTCGCAGTACTTCCAGCTCGTGCTGGGCTGGTCCCCGCTGAAGGCCGGGCTGGCCGGGCTGCCGGGGGCGATCGGCGGCACCATCGGCGGCATCCTGGCCGCCCCGCTGATCAACGCTCTGGGCCGCGCCCGGACCGTCTCGCTCGGCATGGCCGTCGCGGCCGTCGGCATGAGCATGTACGTGCTGGTCGGCGTCGCGCCCGACTACCTCACCATCGCCATGATCATGGTGCCGGTGGGCTTCGGCATCAGCCTCGCCTTCGCCGTCACCGGCGACACGGTGCTGGCGACCGTGCCCAAGGAACGCGCCGGGTCCGGCGCCGCCATCTCCGAGACCGCGATGGAGGTCGGCGGCGCCCTCGGGATCGCCCTGCTGGGCAGCGTCCTCAACGTCGCCTACGCCAATTCGCTGAAGCTCCCCGAAGGAGTGCCGGCCAAGGCCGTCCCGACCATCGAGGACTCCCTCGGCGGCGCCCTCCAGGTCGCCGCCGCCTTCCCCCGCTCGCTGTCCGACGCCGTGACGGCGGCGGCCCGGCAGGCCTTCGTCGACGGCATCCACGTCACCGCCTTCGCCGCCGGTTTCGTCCTGCTCAGCGTCGCCGTCGCGTCCTGGTTCGCGCTGCGCGGCGTCCCCAAGGTCATCGCCGACGAGGAACCCGACGAGGAGAAGGCCCTCCAGACGTGACACGAGCCCCCCTCGCCGATTCCTCGGCGAGGGGGGCTCGCGGGTCATTCCGGACGGAGGTCGGTGACCGTCAGGCCGTACCGGTCGCGCAGGCGCGCGGCCACCAGCGACCGATGGCACGCCTCCGGATCGCGCTCGACGCACAGCAGGGCGGTCACCGTGTCGTCCGGCAGCTCCGCCAGGAACGCGCCGAGATCGAACGGGTCGAGGATCTCGCGGGTGTAGCGCTCGGCGTACTCGGGCGCGAGCGCCACACGGTCACGCTTGCCCACGCCCCGCCGGTCGTCCTCGCGGTACTGGAGCTGGCGCAGTTCGGTCGTCGGCGCCAGCTCCTTGACGTGCCGGTATCCGATGTCCGCGGCGGCGAGCGCACGCTGGAGCCGCACCGAGTTCGCCCAGGCGTACTGGGCCCCCCGGACGCCCCGGCGCTGCCGCACGTCGAGCAGCAGACCGACGTCCGCGTCCCGCAGCCGCCGCAGGAACGACTCGCCGTCGAACCCGTAGACACCGATCGTCAGCACCGCGAATCACCCTCCGTCACGCGACGGCGGTCCCTTCGAGCTCGACCATCAGCTCGGGGATCGCCAGCCGCGTCACCCCGAGCATCGTCGTGGACGGCGCCACCCCGGCCGCGCCCAGCCGCGACGCCAGCACGCCATAGTGCTCGAACAGCCCGTCGACGTCCGTCGTGTAGACGTTGAGCCGGACGAGATTCGCCAGGGCCATACCGCCCTCCCCGAGCACCGCCTCCAGGTTGTCGAGGCTCAGCGCCAGCTGCGCTGCCATATCATCGGCATGCTGGGGCTTGCCGTCGCCGCTCATCGCCGTCTGCCCGGCGCAGTACAGCGTCCTGGCTGGCCCGGTGACAAGCTCGCCCTGGTTGTACCCCATCTCCATCGACCACGCCCACGGGTTGACCGCCGTCCGCTCCACCACACCGGCTCCTTCGACATCGTGCGGCTGAGCCGCCATCCTCTTGGTCACACGGACTACCCTCCCGGGTAATCACGACAACCTGTGTCGTGTATTCCGGTAGCGTTTTCCCATGCGCGCCGACCGGCTGGTCTCGCTGGTCCTGCTGCTGCGGCAGCACGGCCGCCTCTCCGCGTCCGCGCTGGCCCGCGAGCTGGAGGTCTCCACCCGCACCGTCCTGCGCGACATCGAGGCGCTGTCGGCGGCGGGCGTCCCGGTCTACGCCGAACGCGGCCGGCACGGCGGCTTCGCCCTGCTGCCCGGCTTCCGGACCGAACTCACCGGCCTGAACCACGACGAGGCCCTGGCCCTCCTGGTCGCCGGATCGCGGCGCGGCGCGCAGGCCTTCGGCCTGGGCTCGGCCCTGGCGTCCGCGATGCTCAAGGTCGTCGACGCGCTCCCCGCGAGCTACCGGGACACCGCCGCGAGCGCGGCCGAGCGCCTGCTCATCGACCCCGACACCGACCTCCTCGCCCGCCGCCAGGAAACCGACGACGCCCCCGACCCCATCGTGGCCGAGGTCCGCCGCGCCGTGTTCGCCGGACACAAACTCCGCATCTCCTACGCGGCCACAGACCAGCCCCCCAAATGGCGCACCGTCGACCCGATCGGCCTCGTCACCGTCCGCGACCGCGGCTACCTGCTGGCCACACGATCCGGCGAGGACCGCACCTACCGCCTGTCCCGCATCCTGGCCGCCGAGGAACTCCCCGAACCCGCCCAGCGCCCCGACCGCGTCGACCTCGACCGCGCCTGGCAGGAACGCAGCACCCGCTTCCGCACCGGCGGCGACCAGGTCACCGTCCTGGCCCGGGTCTCCCCGACCCGCCGGAACGAGTTGGTGGGCACCGCTTTGGCCGTCCTCACCGAAGAGACCGACCCCGACGGCTGGCTCCGCCTGGAGGTCACCTTCCAAGACCACAGACACGCCGAATGGGCCCTGTGGCAACTCGCCATGAGCGCCGAGGCCCTCTCCCCCGAATGGCTCCGCACCTCCCTGCACAACCGCGCCACTCGAATCGCCGCCCGCTACGAACCGTCCTAAGGCGGGTGGACGCCGGGTCCACCCGCCTTAGCCCGGTCGGCTAGCCGAGCCGCACGCGGTGAGCACCGCCGTGCTCGGTTCCGGCGTACAGCCAGCGCCCGTCCGGGCTCACCGTGAGCGAGGTGACCGCGGTGTTCTGCAGGTCACCGGAGACGTTCGCCCAGGTGCGGCCGCCGTCGGTGCTGCGCATCACCCCGCGCCCGCCCTTGGGCAGCCCGGCCGCCCGGAACGCGCCCGCCGAGGCGTACAGCTCACCGGGCCGGCCGGGACGGGCCACCAGGTCGGTGACCCGCATCGGCAGATCACCGGAGTCGGCCGCGCGGAACCTGCGGCCGCCGTCCTCGCTCAGCAGGACGCGGCTTCCGGCCGCAACGACCCGCCGTGGCGCGGCCGGATCGGTGAAGACCTTCGTGACCGGCTCGCCGCTGACCTTCGTGACCGTCCTGCCGCCGTCGTCGGAGCGCCACAGCCCCTGCGGCCCGCCGAGCCAGAGCCGGTCCGGGTCGCGCGGATCACCCGCGACGGTCGTGAAGCCCTGGCCGTGGATCAGCTTGCGCCAGGTCTTCCCCTCGTCGGTGGTCGCCACCAGGCCCAGCCCCGTCAGGCTCTTGAACGGAACGTAGACCCGCTTGGGATCGGCCGGGTGGATCATCAGGTCGAACGACCCCTCGTAGGTCGAGATCATCCTCTTCCAAGTGACTCCGCCGTCCGGGCTGCGCAGGATGTTCAGCGCCGAGACGGCGCCGTTCTGATGGGTCTTCCACACCACCTTCGGATCGCGCGGTGACGTGGCCACCTGCTGGATGCCGACCCCGTTGTGGGCCTCCTTCGCGTTGCCCCACTCCCGGACCTGCGCGGTGACGGCTCCGGTGGGCAGCCCGGTCCGGAAGATCTCGTGCCGGGTGGCGGCCAGCAGCCCGTCCCGCCCGTCCGGGCCCCGGGCGATCGCCAGGTCGTTCACCGTGGTGCCCTGGATCCCGGTCCTGGCATACGTGCGGCCGCTGTCGGTCGTGGCGTACAACCCGGCGCCCTCGGCGGACACCAGCACGGCCCGGTCCTTCGCGCCGGGACGGACCGGCCAGCTCGCGAAGTCGATCGGGATGGCGCCCGCGATCGGCTTCTGCCAGGTGGACCACTGCGCCCCGTGATCGCGGCCGACGTAGGCGCGATAGCAACTGCCCGCGTAGACATCGCCGTCGACGAGCTTCAGGCTCTGCACGCTGCAATCGTCGCCGGGCACCGTGAACAGCTGCTTCCAGGCGGTCCCGCCCTTCGTGGCGCCATAGACGGCCTTGGACCCGGTGGACACGACCACCATCTCCGAGTCGGCATGGATCTGCCGGACGTCCTCTCGCGCGAACACCCGCTCGCCGGGCGCCGGACTGGGCCCGGTGATCCCGCGGATGACCCAGACACCGTCCGGGGCGGGGACGTACAGATCATCCCCCGAGACGGCGATCCCCTCGATACCCTGTCCGCCGCTCGCCGGGAGGGCGCGCGGCTGCCAGCTGGCGCCCCGGTCGCGGCTGACGTACAGCGCGTCGGCGGTCAGCGCGACCAGCGTCGAGCCCTTGGCGTCGATCACCAGGTCCTCGATCGCGACGTCCGGGAAGTCCAGCGTGCGCCAGGTCCGGCCGCCGTCCCCGGTCGCGAGGATCTTGCCCTGGTAGGTCGGATCGGCCTGGCCGCCCACCAGCGACCCGCTGGTCACCGCGGACCACATCCGGTTCCCGTCACGCGGGTCGATCACCAGCCGCGGCGTGGTCCCGACCGCCTGACCGACCGGCATGCGGCGCGACTGCCGCCAGTTCTGCCCGTGGTCACCGGTGAGCCAGACGCCCGCGTCGCTGTACTGGGTCATGGCGAGCCGTCCCGGCGCGGCGGGGGTCGTCGCCGTGCGACCGCTCTGCCCGTTGGGACCGATCGGCTCCCAGCGGGCGCCGCGCGCGTCCACGGGAGTCACCTCGAACGCGGTGCGCCCGGTGACGGTCACCTTCCCGATGCGGGCCGAGCCCTCGACCTTGTACGTCCCGGGGCGTTCGCCACGCAGGGGCGCCCGCCACCAGGTCCCGTGGTCCAGGCGTGCCGTCACCTCGTGCGACTTGCCGTCCGGGCCCGTCACGGTGACGACCGGAGGCGCCTCCAGAGCAGTGGGCGCGTTGATGAACGCCTCGGACGTCCCGTCGCTCGGATCGGGCGTGGCGTACATCTGCAGGTTCCGCACGACCAGCAGGTACGGGACGCGCATACGGGTGCCGGTGGCCTCGATCCAACCGGCGATGTTCTCGTCCCCCGCCGGTGCCGGAGCCGTGACGGTGACCTTGACGTCGATGGAACGACCCGCGGGCAACGACACACTGCCCGGCGAGACCCGCGCGTTCTTCCCGGTGACCCGCAGCCGCGTCCTGATGGTCTTGGTACCGCTGTTGGTCAGCCGCACCGAGCCGCTGCCGCGCACGTCCCGTCCGACCTGGTCGGCCAGCCCGAGCGAGAGCGACGCCGGAGCCGCGACCAGGTCGGTACGGGCCGCCGCCGGAATATCGAGCCGCCCAGCGCCCTGCTCCGCCGGAGTCAGCCCTGGCAACGGCCTGGCACCCCCCACGAGCATCCCCCCAATCGCAGTCGGGGTCCGCTTGGGGTGAAGCTGACGCAGCAGCGCCGCAGCCCCGGCCACATGCGGGCCCGCCATGCTCGTGCCAGACAGCCGGTAGTAGGAACCCCCCGGGATGGTGGAAAGGATCTCCACACCGGGCGCCACAAGATCGGGCTTGGCCCCGAACCTCCCGGACGGCCCGCGCGAGCTGAAGCTCGCCAGCTCGTCGGTGGAGTCCTCGCCCTCGAGCCGCAGCCGGACGTCGCCCTCGGCGAGATGCCGCCGCAGCTTCGCGGTCTCCAACTGCTCCATGCTCAGCACGGTCAGCCGGTCGAACCGTCCGTTGTCCCCCGAGTCCGCCGCGAACAGATCACCGGCGGCCCGCTGCGGCCCACCGCCATTGCCGATCCCCAGCACCGCAGCAAGCGCCCCACGCCGCTCCAACTCCCGAGCCACCTGAAGGTACTGACTCTCTCCCGGCGGAAAGTCCACCAGGACGATCTTCCCCGTGATGGAGCCAAGCTTGTCCAGCTCAGCAGGCTCCCCCGACCCACCGTTCACAAGCGGCGCGGTGACCGCCCGCTGCGGCGGATTCGCCGACATCTGGAACCGGAACGCCTGCACCGGCCCGTCCGCGGGCTTGACCAGGTGAAGCCGGGGCACCCTGACCCCGCTCGTGCTCGCGCCGACCGCGATCACGCCGTCCGCAGCGGCGGGCGTCCCGACCGTCTGGGCGCCGGGCCCGCTGTTGCCGGCCGACGCGATCACGACCGAACCGGTCTGAGCGGCCCGGGTGGCGGCCCGTCCGATCGGCTCGGTGCCGTCGCCGTCCCCGCCGAGGCTCAGGTTGATCACGTCGGCCCGGTACGGGTTGGCCGGATCGGCCGCCGCCTCGATCCCGGCGATGATGTCGGACTCGTACCCCTCTCCGCGGTCGTCGAGCACCTTGTACGCGGTGAGCGTGGCCTTGGGCGCGACGCCCGTGAGTTTGCCGTCCCCGGCCACGATCCCGGCCACATGGGTGCCGTGGCCGTTGTCGTCCATCGGGTCATCGTCACCACCAACCAGGTCCTTGCCCGCCACGACCTTGTGCCCAGGCCCGAACCCACCCCCGAGGTCGGGATGCCGGTAGTCGACCCCGGTGTCGACCACCGCGACCGTGACACCCTCCCCCTGAACCTTCCGCCCGTCAGGACCGGTGCGCTTCCAGACCTCAGGAGCCCCGATCAGCGGATTGCTCACCGCATCGCTCTTACGCAGCCTCGCGTCCCGATGCACGGCCACCACCCCGGGCAGCCGCGCAAGGGCAGCCCGATCCCGCTGCGCCACCCGAGCCGAGACCCCGTTGAACAACAACGAGAACGACCGCCGCTCCGTTACCTTGAGCCCCCGCGACCTAGCAGCCGCGAAAAGCCCCCGCTGCGCGTCCCGCAGAGCAGCCCGACGCTGCGCCATCGCCTGACCACCGGCCGCGGGCGCCCCGGCCAACTCGATGATCACCTGCTCTTCACGATCGTCGCCGACCGCCGCGACCGCCGGCGCCGGAGCGGCCAGCACGGCGCTGACGAGCACCGCCACACCGGCCACCGATACGGATTTCCTACTAGGCGAATACCACCGAGGTGCCATAGGGATTCTCCTTGATCAGGATTCCCCTTGGTCCTATGTGTTCCGGTCTGTCCCTGTCGATGGTTTGCTACGTCCGATAGGAGACAACGGCACAACTAGGCCAGCGAGGGGGCCCGGTGACCGAGGACGCCAACCTGTTCGAGCCGGTCGGCCTGTCGCCCCTGGACGAGGAGATCTATCTCGCCGTCCTCCGGGGCCCGCACCGAACCGACGCCGACCTCACCACCGCCACCGGCCACGCCCCCGAACCCCTGGCCAGAACCCTGCGAACCCTGGAAAACGCCGGCCTGATCAGCCCGATCCCCGGCCCCCCACGCCGCTGGGTCCCCACCCGCCCGGAAAGCGCCATCGAGATCCTGGTCGTCCAACGAATGGAGCAACTACAGCGCCTCCGCCAGGCCACCGACGCGCTGATGACCGAATTCCTGGCCTCACTCCACGACCGCCGCCCTGGCGAACTGATCGAGATCCTCGGCCCCGAGGCCGCCCTCCAGCGCTTCGCCCAACTTCAACAATCAGTCACCGAAGAAATGATGATCTTCGACCGCCCTCCCTACGTCCAACCAGGCGGCAACCCCGGCCAACCCACCGCCCTGGCCCGCGGCATACGCTGGCGCGCCATCTACGCCCCAGAATCCCTAGACCCCCCAGGAATGCCGGACGTCGTCCGAGACCTCCAACAAGCAGGCGAGCAAGCCCGCGTCCTGGCCAACCTCCCCATGAAGCTCGTCATAGCCGACCGCCGCATCGCCCTCATGCCCCTGGTAGCCGACCACGTAATCGGCCAAACCGTAGTAGTGCACCCCTCCTCCCTCCTGGACGCCCTCATCACCCTCTTCGAGTCCCTCTGGGAACGAGCCGCCCCCTTCGCCGTGCTCCCCCCAAAAGAAGCCCCAGACGCACCCCCCGAAGAAGACCGCCGCCTCATAGAACTCCTGGCAATGGGCCTAAAAGACGACGCGATAGCCCGCCAACTGGGCCTCTCCACCCGCACCATGCGCCGCCGAATGAAACGCCTCATGGACGAACTAGGCGTCCGCAACCGCTTCCAGGCTGGCCACACAGCCGCCAAACGCGGCTGGCTCTAACACCCCATCACCCCGCCAGAACACCCCAACGCCCGACGACACCAACCTGCCCAGGCTCGCCGGAGACCGCCAAGGCGTCAGGCCCGCTCGACCGCCTGGAGGGCGAGGCCCCAGGGGTAGGCGTCGAGGCGCGTCCCACCGGTCCCCGGGGCATGGGGTTCGAACTCCCCAGAGCCAAGCAGAACCCGGGTTCCCTCGTCCCTAAGAATCTTGATGCTGCGCCGGAATGGGTGCCGCATGGCAAGCGCGGTGTTCACAAACGGGAGTACGACCACAGGAATGTCCAGGCCAGGGGCTTCGGCGAGGATGCCCAAAGCGTAAGTGTCACTGATGCCGTTAGCCCATTTGTTAATAGTGTTGTAGGTGGCGGGGGCCACGATGACGGCGTCGGCTTTGGGCGAGCGAGGTTGGCCCGGTTTGCGATATTGGCTGCGGACGGGACGACCGGTTTGAGCTTCCAGCACCTCAACGTCGATGAAGCCCAAGGCTGACGGGGTAGCGATGATCTGAACGTCCCAGTCGCCCCGCTGAGCGAGGGTGACAAGCTTGCCAACGTCTGCGGCAGGGCCTGCAGCGCACACGACGATGTAGAGAAATCCGCGCGGGCGAGGCCCGGTCACAACTGCACCCCGATCTCGGTCGTGAATTCCCTGAGCTGTCGTTTGATGCTGGGCGGGGCCGTGGCGGCCTGGTCGCGCAAGATGCGGTGGACAGCGGGGCGGGCAGAGATCTCTTCGGGGGCAAGTTGGTGAGCGACACGGAGGACGTCATAAGCCTTCTCGTGTTTGCCCCATTGGGTGAGGGCTCGGGAGGTGTCCATCAGGAGGGCCACTTTGCGTTCGGTCAGGGGGACGCGATCCAGGTCGACAACGCGGGCTTCCTGGAGAGCCGCTCCGGCGTCGCCGAGTAGGAGGGCGACGTTGACGCGGTGGAGCTGGACGTTGGTGGGGCCGAACGCGGTCCAGCGGTGGTTGTAGTCCCCACCGAGTCGGCGGCCCGCGTCCTGCGCCTCGTCCAGGAGAGCGGAAGCGGTGGAACGGTCGGCGCTCTGGCCGGCTGCTACGGCACCCCGAAGCAGAAGTGCGCCATAGACCGAGAGAAAGTCGGGGGTGCGCTCCTGGGTCTCGTGGTCGATGCGCTCGGCGTAGGTGCTGGCGATCTGGGTGGCAGCGCCATGGTGGCCGTCGTTCATCAGGGTGTGGGTGACGATGCGAGCGCTGGAGCCGATGGTGAAGAGGTCTTGACTGTTGCGCGCGGCCCGCATGCTGCGATCGGCGGCGACCAGTGCAAGACCCTCTTGATCGAGCTTGAGCAGGATGCTCGCCGCCACGTGATGAGCCTCCGCGGAGAGCGCTTCGACCTGAAGGCGGTCATCCCCCTCGTGGACCGCGCACGCGTGGCGAAGGTCGGCCAGTAGCTGCGGAAGGGAGTCGACGACCGTCGAGTAGCGGCAGTCTTGATAGCTGCGCTTGGCGTTAGCCACGGCGATGTTCAACCGGCCCAGGCTAAGTGCTGCGAGATCAGGCTCGCTAATGCCGGGATAACCGCCTAGGGCGGCGGCGAACGCCTCCACACCCTGGAGTGGTGCGCCATCTCCTGGGGAGTCGGCAAGGATCGCGCTGAACATGCTCGCCGCGGCAAGCTTGGCGAAGCTCCTACGGCGCAAAGGGTCCCCTTCCTCGACATCAGGATCTCCGTCCAGGGAACCGAGGAAAGCCGAGGGCAACCCAGTGGGCTGATCCCGCCCTGTAATGACGGCCGCGCTCGCGGCGGAAGAGGTGACGGTGTGCGGCGCTAGGCCGAGGGTCATACGGGCAACGTCGGGCATCCCCAAGCCGTCGGCAATGCGCTCGAAGACCTCGAGCGCGAGGACCTGACGCCCGCCCTCCTTCATGATCTCGCTGATCTTGCCCTGCGTTGTGCCGCAGGCGATGGCGAGTTGCGTCTGACTCGCTCCCGCGAACTGGCGAAGCAAATGGAAGACGGTTCGGATGTCACGGCCGCGAAGGGCCTCGATCATCTGCGGACGCTCCCACAGAGAATCCGGGATGACGATCGGGTCTGAAGCCCGTCGCGACATCGCGCCTCCCTCCGCGTGAGCCATCATCACGGAGCGTATATCCCGCCGCGGGATACCACCTGGGAATGGGCCCGCGAGCTCCGCTAGTCGAACTTCGGTGCATGACGAGGACACAGAGTGAGCCCCCGGTCGATCCCCCTGGGGAGGACCAAGCAAGGCTGATCGAACTTCGGTACCCGGGGTGGGTGTGCTGGTACGGGCACTCGACAGGTGAGTTCTGGGCGACTCCTGAGGCGCCGTGTCCATGGTGGGGCTGGTGAGAGGGCAGACAGCCGACCTGCTGTCGGACCGGATCCGCGAGGTGACCCAGTTCCACGGGCAGAGCACGTCATCGTGACTCACCAGACGGCATCGATCGTGGGAGTCCGGGAGTTCGCGGCGAGGTATCGGCGGTTCCCTTGGCGCGCCAGTGGATGCGACATGGCCTCACCTACGCCCCGCACATTCCGGGTGCCGTGCTGGACGACACCGAGCAATGTCTTGTCGAGCTGGTAGCCAACAGCGTTGTGCACGGAACCCGACCGCGGGCGAAGTCGTACTGGCCAAGAACAGCCTTCGTGCACGTCGCCGTCATAGATCTAGGAGACGGGCCGCGGATCGAGGTGATCGACCAAGGCACCAAATCCAAGAAACCGACCCTTGGGCTCCAGCCCCCAGAGGTTCTCGAAGTGAGTGGGCGTGGGCTGCTCATCGTGGACGCACTGTCGCGGTGATGGTCTCACTACGAAGACCCACACGGACGTACCACGTTCTGCGAGCTCACCTATTGACCTGGGCACCGTCGGAAACACACGAGGAGCCCACATGCAAGACGACCCACCCAGTTCCGAGATTGGCCTCGCTGTGCGGCGTTGCACAAGCCCGGAGACTCAACCACAGGTAGGAGTCTCAGCCCTCAGGAGGCGGCGTGACGGCTGAACCATCCGATCGAAACCAGATCCTGTAATTGCGGCGGGTGCCCGTGACCGCCGTTGGTCGAGGAACTGGGCGGCGGCGGCGCGATACGCGGCCGACCGGCGGAGCCGCATGGCCGGTGCGGCGACGCAAGCGCTGCCGCCTCTTGATCCCGAACAGTCTAATTCGGCAGAACTGCAGTCATGCAAGGTGGCTTACGTCCCAGCTCAATCTTGCTCAATCTCGTAGTCATAGGACAGCATCCCCTTGGTGATACGCTTTTGAGCTCGCCGAAATAGGCGGTTCGATGTCGGTTCACCTTTCAAGACCAGGTCATTGTATTCCTCGCGGAGCGATCTAACCGTTTTCTCTAGATCTCCAAAAGAAGGTGCCCGAAGGGCAATCCTCTGCTCCAGTCGTATGGTATGCCGAAGTGCAGTAAATGAGCGTGCGCTTTCCTTAAAAGAAGGCCCCTTACTTTCCGCCCCAAGGAATGCACCGGTAGCCGCGATCACACCTGCCACAGCCGACAGAGTTCCGAGACGCCTAGAGGCACCTAGGGCGACTGAAAATCCTGCAAGGGCAGAAATAGTCGCTGGGAGGAAAACCAGAAGCTTTCCCCAGAACTCCGCAGATTTTACTGCCTCAAAGTAGGTAGTTGCAGTGTAGGTTGCGTCCTCATAAAGGGCATCGAGTTCTTTAAGTAGCGGTTTCGCTTCTCGTGCCTTAATCACTCGACACTCTCCTGTAGGGTGGAGGCAGCGGTATCTTGGGCTTACTTTTTAGATAATCACAGATCCAACGCAGGTCAGGTACGGCCCCCGCCGCCTGGTCGAACCATGCAGTACTGTCGTGACGAGTCTCGTAGATCGCGACGAGGAGCACTCGACGAAGCGCAGTCGAGGGATCTCGTCGAAACTCTTGGCGCAATAGTGCCCCATCGCCAGGCTGTGCATTCAATCCGACATATCTGGCCGCATACTCGCGAAGGAATGTTTCCTCGTTTCGATTTCTTAAAATATCCCACGCCGCACCATGCACTTGCTTATCGAAGATCCTTTGACGCATCATCAGCCCAAAGATATGCAGCTCCGCGTAAGGATAGGACACCATCGTCCTTTCAGAGATCGCCTTAGTGCAGAATTTATGAACCATATCGAGTGCGCATATCGGAAAAAATTCTAGATATGCGACGAAGTCCTGCGCCATGTGCGGGAAGCGTTCAAAGTTTTGCACGACCCAATCCATCGCAAAAGGACTATTGAGGTGCTTGAACTGGTTTAGACTGAAGCGAATATCGCGATCGCTATCTTTCTTGGTTGCTCTAGCAAAAAAGTCCCGCACTTCGGCCAGAGCCATATCGGAAGCGATATCGACCTTGTAGCGAATCGCATCCTTCTCCATGTCGCCGAAGTAGGTTGCGGCTTCCACTGGACGCATGATCTTGGTTTTGTGACCAGACATGCTGAGATGACGACCTCTGAGGGTACGGTTGACCTCTAGCAGACACTCACGAAGCCCACGTTTCTCAGGCCCAAAGATATAAATATCATCTGAGTATCGCAGATGACGCAATGCAGTTGCCTGGATGACTCGATCGACTGGCACCAAATATAGATTTGCCAGAATGCCGGAAGCATCACTCCCTTGCGGTAGTCCCCATACATGGTTCATCTGTTGAAAAGCCTGTAGGAACGAGCGCAGCCGAGCCAGTCCCTTCACGTTTTCGGTGAGATTACTCAACTCTTGGATTAATACGTCAATATCTACATTCTCATAGAAAGATGATACGTCGGTCTTGGCGAGCAAGAAGGACGGGTTTGCACTCTGTATCTTTCGACCAGTTTTTTGCATGTTGACCCATGAACCGATCGGCCGCCTGAGATCGTTCTTGAAGATCGACCATCGGTAACTGTAAACCGATCGGGAGATCTCACTATCTATCCTAATGGCCATAGAAAAGACGTGGGCTTCATAAAACAGTCTGTCCTCAAGTGTTAGTCGCGCCAGGGGCCGCACCGTGAGCTCGTCCTTCGGTAGATCTACGACCTCCACATAACCAGGATAGTAGGCATTACTATCAATTTTTTCGACCAGGTAGCTACGGTACTTGGGCCATTGATATAGAACCTCCGCTGAATCGATTACATCAGGAAGTTCCATTTCACCTTGGCTCGCATGGAATCGCTGCCAAGCAAAATCAAGGGATTCGGCGAGATCGGCTAGCGGTGAGAACTGAATGCGCTCGAACGCCAATGGACGCCCCCGAAAATAACCGAAGTCACTGTATTGATCACCGCTGGCAGCAACGCCTGACCCCCGTCAAGTTGGCGCCCGTGGGTTATGGTATCTCGCCTCTAGAGGCCCTGCACGATGCCCTATATGTCCGCTATGCACCTGATCGGGCACCTCGATGGAACTGAGTTCGGGTGTGCATTCTACAAATGCGGGGCTCTGAGGAGCAGCTCCGGCTCCGCCAGTCCGCCCAGCACCTCACGAGCGCCAGCCAAGCTTCGTTGGTCTGTCCGGAGGGCCACGGCGATGGCCTGGGCCCCCTTCACAGCAGCTTCCACGTCGCTGGATTCTCGCCAGACGTTCGTAGTCCCGAGGGGCTAAGTGTGGCGGCGGCGGTTGGTGGCTCGGCCGTGCGCCCACGCCGACCGGGTTGGGCAGGTGGATGGGACAGCGCGCGAGGAACCGTCAGTGGCAGCCGAGGGGGCTCGACCTGTGGGGTGTCAGTCCCATAGGCGTTCGGGGCAGCGGAGGTGGATCAGAGCCACGGTTTTCGATGGCGATGTTGCCATTCAGGAGTTCTCGGCCGAGTGCGGAGATGAGCGGTTCGGCGGGTGTGCTCGATCGTGCCCATCTGCGTGGGGACTCATGAAGCTTCCTGGTCGGGGCCGTCGGTCAGAGCCTTGGCGTTGATATCGTGGATCTGCTGCTTGGCGGCAAGGGGGTGCCTTGGAAGCGTGGGCGGCTGAGGCGGCGCTCCAGGTCCACGAGGTAGCGCGCGACGGTTGTCAGACACGTCCCGGGATCGATGATCAGCATCGCGGCTAGTTGCTCGGCGGTGCCTTCGAGGTCGCCTTGAGAAGGTGCGCAACTCCGGTCCGACGCGTACTTGGTCCCAGATGGCGGGGGCGATCGGAGCGCCTGCCTACCACGCGTTGCCGGGAATGTCGGTGGCGGCCAATGCCCCGTCAAGGTCGCCTGCCCGCGTGGCCTCTGACAGCGCGAAGAGGACCCGGCGTTCGGTGGGGAAGGACCAGACCGACAGATCGGTAGCGCTGCCGCGAACGGCTTCGGCGGACTACTCGGCGCGGGTCGCGGCTTGGCGAGCCCTGGTCTTGTCACCGTGGAGTGCGGAGGCGTTCGCCACGTACCACGCAAGTGTGGCTTCATTGGGGTGAGTGGACTGGCCTCGTAGCCTTGACGGGCGGGGTCCGCGGCCTCGATATAGCGGTTCTGCCATCGGGCCGTCTTCGCCAGGACGTACCAGGCGTGCGACTCGTTGGCTCCAGCCTCTCGGGCGAACGTGAGTGCGGTGCTGGCGTACTGCTCGGCGGCCTGGTCGAGATGGA
Source organism: Spirillospora sp. CA-294931 (assembly GCF_050946795.1). GTDB lineage: Bacteria > Actinomycetota > Actinomycetes > Streptosporangiales > Streptosporangiaceae > Spirillospora. Next base: position 2,524,061 of record NZ_CP192006.1, on the reverse strand, counting down.
CGTCTCCGAAGATCAGGGCCGCATGCGCGATTAGGTCAGCGTCGATCAGCAGCAGTTCGCGGGTATGCGGAGACGGTGGCCGCCGCTCTCCCAAAAGGTGCTGTGTGCGGCGGTGCAGGTTGTCTACCTCGGCGAGAAGCCTCTTCGCGGGTACCAGCGTGTGCGACGTAGCGAGAGGATGTCGACCGGGTCGGATCAAGGGGGCCGGTACCGGTGCCCCCGGAGACTCCTGAGCGGGAGATGATCCCGCTGCCAGGTGGTGGAGATCCTCTCGGCGGTGCAGGGCGGTGGTGCTGCTCGGTACGTTCGCGAGACTACGTTGGAGGACTGGCGGCACTGCGGCGCAAGAACGTTGACCTGGACACGGGCGTTGTGTGGGTCGTCGCCTCGGTGGCTGAGCTGGACGGCGGCAAGCACCTTGCAGACAACTCCTAAGGGGGCTGGCCCGGGTCATGGCCGCCACCGACCGACCTCCTCGCCGAGAACCCTCGACTCGACGGTTCCTTCGCCTACGACATCGAGGATCTACGGCGAATCCGTGTCGGCCGATACCGCGTCCTATACGAGATTGATCCCGCCATTCGAGCCATCATGGTTCTGCATGTCGGCCGCTTGGCCGAGCTGTCACGCTGAACGAACTGTGCGGCGTCGCCATTCGTAGTTACCCCGTGACGGTTGCGAATGGCGGTTCGCGATCGTGAATGGAGGGGGGTGCGGGGGGGGAGCCCCCCGCTGGGGTTTGGGGCGGAGCCCCAATGGGGCTGTCCGAGCGGAGCGAGGGCCTTGCCTTTGCTTTGGAGCGGGTGACGGGAATCGAACCCGCGTAGCCAGTTTGGAAGACTGGGGCTCTACCATTGAGCTACACCCGCGTTGGCGCTTGCGCGCCTTGGATAGGGTACAGGGTTTTCCTGGGTGTTGTGGTCAGGGGCGGACGTCTTGGAAGGCCTGGACGGCCCTGAGGACGTCTTCGGTGCTGTGGGCGGCGGAGAGTTGGACGCGGATGCGGGCCTTGCCCTTGGGGACTACGGGGTAGGAGAAGGCGATCACGTAGATGCCGCGCTCTAGGAGGGCGGCGGCCATGCGGGCGGCCTCTGCGGCGTCGCCGATCATGACCGGGGTGATGGGGTGTTCGCCTTCGAGGATGTCGAAGCCGGCCTTGGTCATCTCGGTGCGGAAGAGGGTGGTGTTCTCGGCCAGCCTGCGGCGGTTGTCTCCTGAGGAGTCCAGGAGGTCCAGGATGCGTAGGGACGCGCCGACGATGGACGGGGCCAGGGAGTTGGAGAACAGGTAGGGGCGTGAGCGCTGGCGCAGGATCTCCACGATCTCCGCGCGGGCTGCGACGTAGCCGCCGCTGGCGCCGCCTAGGGCCTTGCCTAGGGTGCCGGTGATGATGTCTACGCGGTCGGTGACGCCGTGGAGCTCCGGGGTGCCGCGGCCGGTGGGGCCGGTGAAGCCGACGGCGTGGGAGTCGTCGACCATGACCAGGGCGTTGTGGCGTTCGGCGAGGTCGCAGATCTTGTCCAGGGGGGCGATGTAGCCGTCCATGGAGAAGACGCCGTCGGTGACGATGAGGCGGTGGCGGGCGCCGGCGGTCTCCTTGAGCTTCTGTTCCAGGTCGGCCATGTCGCGGTTGCGGTAGCGGTGGCGGGCGGCCTTTGAGAGGCGGATGCCGTCGATGATGCTGGCGTGGTTCAGCTCATCGGAGATGACCGCGTCCTCGGCGGTGAGGAGCGTCTCGAAGACGCCGCCGTTGGCGTCGAAGCAGGAGCTGTAGAGGATGGTGTCGTCGGTTCCCAGGAATGACGAGAGTTTGGCTTCGAGTTGTTTGTGGGGTTCCTGGGTGCCGCAGATGAAGCGGACGGACGCCATGCCGAAGCCCCACTCGTCCAGCGCCTGTTTGGCGGCGGCGATGACGTCGGGGTGGTCGGCGAGGTCGAGGTAGTTGTTGGAGCAGAAGTTGACCACCTCGCCGGTGGCGACGCGGATGGACGCCGACTGCGGGCTGGTGATCACGCGTTCCGACTTGTAGAGGCCGGCCTCGCGGATCTCGTCCAGGCGGTCGCGCAGGTCCTGGCGCATGGTGTCGAACACTGGGGCTCCTACTCAGAGTGTCGGACGGGTCCAGTCGATGACGACCTTGCCGCACCGTCCCGAACGGGCGGTGTCGAAGGCCTCGGCGTGCTGCTCGTAGCCGAACCGGTGGGTGATCACGGGGCTGATGTCCAGGCCGCCCTGGAGGAGTACCGACATGGCGTACCAGGTCTCGAACATCTCGCGGCCGTAGATGCCGCGCAGGGTCAGCATCCGGGTGACGATCGTGGACATGTCCACGGAGACGTCGCCGGTGGGCAGGCCGAGGATGGCGATGCGGCCGCCGGGGCTCATGGTGGCGATCATGTCCTGGAGGGCGTCGGCGCGGCCGGACATCTCCATGCCGATGTCGAAGCCCTCGCTCATGTCGAGCTCGGCGAGGACGTCGGAGATCTTCGATTTGCCGACGTCGAGCGCGACGGTGGCGCCGAGCTTCTGTGCCAGGGCCAGGCGCGGCTCGCTGACGTCGGTGATGACGACGTTGCGGGCGCCGGCGTGGGAGGCGATCGCGGCGGCCATCATGCCGATGGGGCCGGCGCCGGTGATCAGGACGTCCTCGTTGAGGACGGGGAACGACAGCGCGGTGTGGACGGCGTTGCCGAACGGGTCGAAGATCGCGGCGACGTCGAGGTCGATGGGGTGGCGGTGGACCCACACGTTCGACTCGGGCAGCGCGACGTACTCGGCGAACGCGCCGTCGGTGTGGACGCCGAGCCCGATGGTGCGGATGCACAGGTGGCGGCGTCCGGCCATGCAGTTGCGGCAGGTGCCGCAGACCAGGTGGCCCTCGCCGCTGACGATGTCGCCCGGCTCGACCTTGGTGACCTCGGGGCCGACGGCGGTGACCTCGCCGACGAACTCGTGGCCGAGGACCAGCGGCGGCCGGACGACCCGCGCGGCCCAGTCGTCCCAGCCGTCGATGTGCAGGTCGGTGCCGCAGACGCCGGTGCGGAGCACCTTGATCAGTACCCGGTCGCCGTCGGTCTCGGGGACCGGGACGTCGACCAAGTGCAGACCGGGTTCAGGCGCGGTCTTCGCCAATGCCCTCATGGCCCTCCACTGTGGCCCGCCTCGGCCTGTGAAGTCCATCGGTATTATCCGTGGTTACTTGTGAAGGTTTCCTTCAAAGGGTAGAGGTGCGCAGGTGATCGATCCGCGTCGGCTCCGGGTGCTGAGGGCCCTGGCCGATCATGGGACGGTGACGGCCGCGGCGCAGGCGCTGTACCTGTCGCCGTCGGCGGTCTCGCAGCAGCTCGCGGCGCTGGAGGCCGAGGTCGGCCACGCGCTGCTGGAGCGGCGCGGACGGGCCGTCCGGCTGACGGCGACCGGCACCGTCCTGGCCGGGCACGCGGCGGCGGTCGCGATGCAGCTGGAGCGGGCGGAGGCCGACCTGGCGGCGGTCTCGGCGGGTGTGGCGGGCGAGGTGTCGATCACGGCGTTCTCGACGGCGATCACCGAGGTCGTCGCGCCGATGGTGGCCTGGGCCCGCGACCGGGCGCCGCAGGTCTCGTTCCGGGTGAAGGACGGCGAGGGACGGTTCGCGCTGCGCCTGCTGGCCGACGGCGAGGCCGACGTGGCGGTGGCGGTCGAGAACCGTGACACGCTGGCGTCCGGTGAGGACTCCCTGCTCAGGGAGCCGCTGTACGCCGAGCCCTTCGACGCCGTCCTGCCTCCCGGGCACCCGTTGGCGGGGGCGAAGGAGGTCGGCATCGCCGACCTGGCGCGGGCCGCGTGGATCACGCCGTGGCCGGGCAACCCCGTGCACGACGTGGTGCTGCGGGCGTGCGAGACCGCGGGGTTCCAGCCGAGGGTCGAGTGCGTGTCGGACGACTTCCGCGCGGTCTGCGCGCTGGTCGCGGTGGGTGCGGGCGTCGCCCTGGTGCCGCGTTCGGCGCTGTCGGGCCTCGGCCGGACGGGCGTGATCGTCCGGCCGGTGGCGGGGGCGCCGTCGCGTCCGGTCTTCACGGCGATCCGGCGCGGCGGGCAGGGGCATCCGCTGCTGCGGTTCGCGCTGGAGGGGCTGCGGGAGAAGGCCGCGGACCTGTCCGAGCGGTCCCCGGGAACGCCGACCGACCGGTCAACTGCCTGAGACGCAGGTCTTTCCTTCGGCGTGGACGTTCGGCTGGCCGGAGTGCTTCCAGCGGCAGACGGTCGTCGCGTCGGCTATTTTCCCATCGTCTCCATCCGGGTCCCTTGAGCAGGCGACCTGGTCGCCGAGGACCACATGGTAGGGATAGCCGTGGGCTTTGCAGTAATTCCCCTGATCCTGTGAGGTCAGGGTGCCGAGATTTCTTGGTTTTGCGGGGGCGGGCTTCTTGGCCGCCGATGGCCCGGGGCTGGCTCGTTCCCGGGGGCTGTCGGATCGGTGTGGAGTTCCCGATTTACTTGGCTCGGTTTCCCTGCGGTTGGGGGCGGGTTTTGACGAGGTCGTTGGTGACGCACTTGGCGTCGGATTCTTGAAAGTACTGGAGGGGGTGATGTTCTGCGGGTGACTTGAGGTTTTGTCTTTGTCTTTCCCCGGTTCGGGGGCCAAGGAATAGGTGAGAGCGATAATTGCCACGACGGTGATCGCGGCGATGGCGGCGATTTGGTGGCGGCGTCTCTGGCTGGTGGCCGGAGGGTCGGCTTGGATGGTGGCCGGGGGTTGCTGCTCTTGTTCGGTGATGTTCAGTGCAGGTATCGGTGCGGGAGATTGCGGAGGACGCAGGAGGTCGCCCACCTCGGTCGCGGTGGGGCGGCGGGCGGGATCCTTTTCCAGACAGGAGCGGACGATTTCGGCGAGGTCGCCTTCGAGGCCGTCCAGATCGGGTTCGCCGTGCAGGACCGCCATGGCGACGGCGGAGGCGGAGGTGCCGCCGAAGGCTCTTTTGCCGGTGGCGGCGAAGACCATGGTGGCTCCCCAGGCGAACATGTCCGCCTTGGGGTCGGCGGTCTGGCCGTCGATGTGCTCGGGGGCCATGTAGCCGGGGGTGCCGACGACCTGGCTGCTGTTCAGTGACTGGCTGAGGTCCAGGGCGCGCGAAATGCCGAAATCGATGACCACGGGTCCGTCGGGGCCGAGCAGGACGTTGCCCGGCTTGAAGTCGCGGTGGACGACTCCGCCCGCGTGGATGGCCGCCAGCGCCGTCACGGTGTTGATCGCCAGCCGGTCGAGCGCCGCGCCGCCGCGTGGTCCGTCCTTCTTGACCGAGGTTTGCAGGGACGGGCCGTCGACGAACTCGCTGACGATGTAGGGCTGGTCATTGATCACGCCGCTGTCGAGCACCTGAGCGGTGCAGAACGGGGCGACGCGTTTGGCGATCTCGACCTCGGCCAGGAAATGGGTGCGGGCCGCCTCGTGCGTGATCAGGTGGGGGTGCAGCAATTTGATGGCGGTGCGCCGCTCCTGCTCGTCCCGGCCCTGGTAGACGGTGCCCTGTCCACCGGCCCCGAGCCTGCCCTCCAGCCGGTAATGACCGATGATCTTGGGGTCGGTGGGCAAGAGCGGGGGCAATTCAGCCACGCATCCTCCAGACGCTCCGATCGGCTTGATCCTAGGAGTCACGACTTGGTTCGCGGAGCGTTTTGCGGCGTTCGCCCCGGGGGTCAGTTGACGCCTGGCGGCTGGGCTCCGAGGAACCAATCGCCGGAGCCGAGGCGGTCGAGAATGGGTTCGAACTCAGTGAGGTTGTCGGCCTGGCTGGCGGGCAGGGCGGTGGCGCCGACGCCGAGGATGACGCACACCGCGACGATCGCGGCGGCGAAGGCGATGATTCCGAACAGGACCAGCCCGGACGAGATGAGCCCGATCCCGATGAGCACCCCCGCGACCACCGTCCCCGTGGCGTATCCGGCAGCCTTCAGGCGCCGGTTCCTGTGGTCGGCGGCACACGGGAGGCAGCGGGGAACCCTGACCGTGAGAACCTGCCAGGTCACCCGGCCCATGGTGTGCTGGACGTTGCCGTACAGCTTCTGCTCGAAGGCACTCGGGGTATGGGTCGGACGGTCCTTGCAGAACCAGCAGGTCGTGTAGGCCAGGTTGCTCCGGACGGTGGCGAGATTGTCCTTCAACCGCGTCCGGACGGCCTTCGTCGCGGCCAGGGGGACGGCACGCTCGATCACCTCCAGGGCGGGGGGCCAGTCGTCGGTCTGGTTGGAGTAGGCCACCACGCAGCGCAGCGACCGGATGGCGACGTCGTCCCTGGCGCCGCGCAGCACCGGATGCTTCTTCGGGAGGGCGATCGCCAGGACGTCGAGCAGCGGCGTCGCCTGGTCGAGGAGGCGGGCGGCCGCCGTGCCGCCCTGGGCCGGGTCGGCGTCGACGGTCTGCTCGGCGTTCTCGCCGAGCGACCTGAGCCTGCCCAGGTCGGGTTCCACCGCTCGGCGCAGGGCCTCGGCGACGTCGATCGGCTCGAAGCCCGAGGCGTTCATGACGCCGAGGTGGGCGTCGGCGTCGGCGCGGCGGCCGTCGCGGAGCGCGGTCACGGCGAGCCGCGCGCTGATCCCCAGCAGTGCCTCGGGGACGTCCTCGCGCAGCCGCGCGGCGGTTCCGGGGCCGAGACGCGGGTCGGAGAGCTCGCGGGCGCGGGTCTCCAGGATCATCCAGAACATGTCGTCGCCGAGGACCCGCTGCCAGGTCTCGAACGCCTCGTGCCAGAGCGCCGGGTCGGACGCGTCGAGCGCGCGGGCGTGGGCGAGAACCGCGAGGTTGTGCACGGCGACGGGCGACCCGGCGTCCTTCCAGACGCGTTCGGCCTCGGCCAGGTCGCCGCGCCGTGAGGCGGCGATGGCGGGATCAGGCCGCCCGTTCTCCAGTGGCCAGAACCAGAACAGCTCGTCGAGCAGGCGGCGCGCCGGGTCCCGCAGGCGCTGCGCGGCCTGCCGAACCTCGGCGGCGTCCGGGGCCGCGCCGAACGGCGCCGTCCCTGTGGGCGCGTCGTCCTCGAAGCGGCTCATCACCCGCAGCTTCTCGGTGTGGCGCCGGATGTCGCGGGCGCTCGCGCTCACCGCCAGCCCGGTGACGCGGAAGGCGTTCTCGCGGTACAGGTCGGGGCCCAGCTCGTCGAGGAGGAGGCCCATCACGTCGTCTTCGGTCATGGTCATCATCACCCCTGGCCCACCGCGGAGATCCGCAGGCCGGCGGTCCGGTTCCGGGCCGGCGAACCGCCCTGGTCGAGGGCCGAGGCTGCCCCCAAGCTCGACACGGTGAACCTGGAGGTCGGTATCCCGGCGCCGTCGTGGAGGAATTCGCGGACGACCGTGGCCCGCAGGGTCCCGAGCTCGGTGTTGGTCGCGTAGCTGCTTCCGGGCGGCACCGCGCGGCCGTCGGTGTGCCCGATGACCGTGACCGACACCCGTGTCGCGTAGGGGCGCAGCCGCGTCCCGAGCGCGGTGAGGACGGCGCGTCCGTCCCGTGAGAGCCGCACGCCGTCCCGGAACAGCCCTTTTTCGAAGGCGACCGACAGTTCGCCGCCGCTGCGGCGCACGACCGCGCCCGGCACCCGGAGGTTCATCTCCGCCAGGACGTCCGCCGTGCGGGGCGACGGGCGGGGCGGAGGCGCCGGGGCGTCCTTCTCGTCCTCGGAGTCCGGGACGATCAGGAGGACGACGGCGACGAGCGCGACCGCCGACACCGCGCCGACGGCGGGCCACGCTGCGCGCGTGGTCCGGCGGGCGCGGGCCCTGGCGATGCGGCGGCGGCCCTCGGCGATCTGCGGGGTGCCCGGGGCGAGCCGTTCGGCCTCGGCCCACTCCGCGTCCGCCTCCTCCAGCCGGCCCTGCTGGGCGTGGACGCGCGCCAGCAGATCGAGCAGCGCCACGCTCGGGGCGCCGTCGTCGCGGACGTCGGCCAGGATCGCCTCGGCCTCGGCGTAGCGGCCGAGCCGGGCGAGCGTGCGCGCCTGCGCCAGCGCCAGTTCGCGCGTCGCGAGCAGCATCGGGGTCTCCTGGCTCATCAGGCCTGCTTGACGGTGCTGACGATGTCGAGGCCCGGCCGCGACGTCGGCGGCAGCATCTCGGCGAGGATGCCGTTGATGTCGCGCAGCGTGCCGGTGTCGCCGGACGCCGCGGCCCGCTGACCGGTGGCGATGAGCCGGCCGGCCTCCTGGGGATCGCGCATCTCCGACTGGAGGCCGCGCAGGTCCTCGAAGATCAGGAAGGGCAGGTCGCCCGAATGGTCCAGGACGCGCATCGCCAGGTCGCGCAGTTCGTCGACCCGCTGCCGCAGCAGCGCGGCGTCGTGCGAGGCACGGGCGGCCTGGACCGACGCCTCGGCGGTGGACAGCGAGCGCCGGTGGTCGTCGTTGCCCCGGGACCGGACGACGTCCTGGGCGGCGGCGAGCACCTCCTGCGACTCCCTGACCAGCGCGGGCCATTCGAGGGCGTCCTCCAGCTCGTCCACCGCGGCCCGCAGGACGAGGACGAGCTTGCCGCACTCGGTGGCCTCGGTCGTGTCGGTGCGCGCGGCGGCCACCTTCGAGTCGATCTCCCGGACCAGCTCGTCGCGGTCGATGCGGGCCAGCAGGGCGGTGGCGCGGGCGTCCGCGATCTCCGAGAGCCGCCGGCGCGCCGTCTCCAGCCGGTGCTTCTCGGCCTGGGCGTCGCGGGCCAGATCGGCCTGGTCGGGGACGCTCTCGGTCTGCATGTTGATGACGTGCTCGAACTCCTCGTCCAGCAGCGGCACATACGCCCGCACCACCACCAGGCGCGACTCGTCCACCACGATGGTGAAGTCGACCGCGCTGCCCTCGGGCACGTCCCGCCGTACCTGGTCCGGCTCGACCTCCAGGCGGCCGATCCGGCGGTTGCGGTCGGCGCGGGCGTGCTCGCCCTCCATGACGGGGATGCGGATCATGCCCTCCCCGGTGCCGCGGTCGACCGCGACCGTGGTGCGCAGCGTGCGGCTCTTGCGCGTCGGGAGCGGGGTGTTGCGCTCGACGAGCGGCAGGAACTCGTTGCCGTCGAGCGCCAGGCCGATCGTCTGCTGGAGCAGCGGCTGCGTCTCGATCGTGCCGACGGTGTAGTCGAGGCGGTCCTGGTTCAGTGGCAGGACGGAGCCGGCGGCGTCGGTCAGCTCGATGAGGAAGGTGTTCCTGCGTCCCGTCTCGGCCCAGAGGGTGGTGGTGAAGGTCCCCTTCGCCGACAGCGGGACGCGGCCGCTGCGCCATGCCGGTTTGGCCTCGGCGTTGACGAACTCGACCGCGAGACCCGCCGTGTCCGCGCCCGACACCCGGCCCCCGACGAACGGCTCGGTCTCCGGTCCGGTCGGGCTGTACTCCAGCTCGATGGCGTACACGCCGGGCGACGGCGCGGTGAAGGCGGGCCCCGCCTCCAGACGCTTGGAACCGGCGAAGATCGCGGCGCCCTTGGCGACCACGGTCAACGGGTCCTGGCTCTGGTCGATCGCGATCCCGAGACCCTCGCGGGGGTCGGCGATGCGTTCGCGCAGGTAGGGCGAGAGCGTGGACCCGCCGACCAGAAGCACCTTCTCGATGTCGCCCGGGCCGAGCCCGCTCTCCTTCAGCGCCCGGCGGCACATCTCCACCGACCGCGCGATGTACGGCTCGGCGATCCGCTCGACCTCGCGGCGTTCGAGATCGAAGTCGAAGTCGAAGCGCCGATCCTCGGCGTCCACGAGAACGACGTCGATGTCGACCGAGTCGCGGCGCGACAGCTGGATCTTGGCCGCCTCGGCGGCGAGCTTGAGCGTGTTGACGGCGGCCTGCCAGCGGGGCTCTCCCCGTTCGAGGTCGGTGAAGCCGTACCGCTCCACCACCGCCGGGATGAGCAGCCGCTCGACGATCTGCCAGTCGATCAGCTTGCCGCCCAGCAGGTTGTCGCCGCGGTGGTTGACGACGTTGAACTCGCCGTCGCGCATGTTGACCACGGCGGCGTCGAACGTCCCGCCGCCGAAGTCGTACACCAGCCAGAAGGCGTTGTCGGCGTCGGACTGGAACCCGTAGGCCAGCGCGGCCGCCGTGGGCTCCTGCAGCAGCGGCGCCTGCCGCAGGCCCGCCAGCTCGGCGGCCCGCTTGGTCGCCTCGCACGCGCTCAGCTCGAAGGCCGCCGGGACGGTGATGACGGCGGCGGCCACCTCGTCGCCGACGCTCTCGACGTCGCGCTTGAGCGACTTCAGGACCTCGGCGGACAGCTGCTCGGGCTCCATCGACCGCCCGGCGGCCCGGAAGATCTTGGGCTGGCCGGTCGTGCCCATCCGGAGCTTGAACTCGACGCAGGTGTTCTCCGGGTCCTGCTCGCTGCGCTCCTTGGCCTCGCGCCCGACGTACAGCCGGTTCCGGTGATCGACCCGGACCGCCGAGGGCGTCGTCTCGCTGCCGTCGATGTTCTTGAAGACCTTGGCGTCCACGTCGTTGAGGACGGCGATCGCGCTGTTGGTCGTCCCGAGGTCGATACCGAAGTCGATGGTGGTCCTGGTCATTGACGCTGTTCCCTCGCTCCTGGTCGCGGCAGCGGTTCGGCGGCGGAGTCCGGAGTGCCCACGATGACCTCGGCCATCTGGATCCGCTCTGAGCCGAGATACACGCTCGGCCGGATGGTCTCGATCACACGCTCGCGTTCGAGCCCCGGTGTGGGCTGGAAGGCGACGACGCTGATGCTCAGGCCCGTGTCGAACGGGTCGTTGAGATGGTCTTTGATCTCGACTCCCGCCTGCGCCAGGGTGTCCCAGGCCTTCTCGACGTGACGGGTGGTGGCGCGCATGCTGTCGGGAAGCCCCGCCATCCGCACGTGCAGCCGCCAGACGGAGGTCGCCACGTCCGCCAGGGACCGTCCGTCCAGGCCCGGAACACCCGACCCGGCGCCCGACGCGACGCCCGACGCGGGCCCGGCGGCGGCGCCCGACGCGGCGCCCGGCCCGGCGCCCGACGCGGGCTCGGCGGCGTCGCGCGACGGAAGGTCGGCGAACACGGCGAGGATGTCGTCCGGCCATTCCGCCGGGCCGATCCGGAATTCCCGGGGCCACCGCAGCTGGCGGACGGTGGCCCGGGCCTCGGCGATCCGTCGCTTTCTCATGCCGGGGCTCCGGGACGCGCTGGGACGCGGCCGCCCTCGGTCGAGGAGTCCCGCCGAAGCGGTTCGGAAGACATACGGCGAACCTAGACGCGACCCCCCGGGAGGGGTCCCGAGCGTGCCCCAGGGCCCGCCGCACGGCGTGATCCGGCGCGGGGCGTCCGCTGCCGCGGTTCGCGTTGAAGGGACTGCGGGAGAGGGCTGTAGGAGAGGGCCAAGGGAGAAGGCCGCGCGAGTAAGGCTGCGGGTCTGTCCGGAGCGGCCCCCAGGAACGCCCGGGGGCTCGCGCGGAACTGAGTCGGGCTGGCCGGATTCGAACCGGCGACCCCCGCCACCCAAAGGCGGTGCGCTAGCCAAGCTGCGCTACAGCCCGTAACCCGCGACAGTCTAGCCCGAATACGCACCGGCATGGCCGGGCTCCACACCCGCCGATCAATCGCGGGTCCGGCTATCGACCGGTCAAGGCGTCGAGGAGATGCCGGACGGCCTTGATGTCGCCGGTGACCGTGAGATCGCCGGAGTCGAGGGCCGCGGCGGCGGCCCGGCGATCGCCCAGCAGTGAGCCGATAGTGAGCGGATCGGTTTCGAGGACGGCGTCCGGCGAGCCCTCGCCCTGGCTCCTGGTCACCTCGGTCAGGTGGCCGTCGACGACATCCACGACAAAGCGGTCGCGTCCCAGGCGGATCTCGTAGACGGCCGTCCACGCGGGCAGGACGCCCGCGTCGAAGAAGCCCCGGAGGCCGAGCATGGCCGAGTCGGCACCGAGGCCGCCCTCGGGCTCGATGGGGGAACGCAGCCCCCAGACCCCGAGCGCGCTGAGGATCGGGTCGAGCTCCCTCCCCCACTCGGTCAGTTCGTAGACCTGGGACGCCGCGGGCGGCGGCAGGGCGCGACGGCGCAGAACGCCGGTGGCCTCCAGTTCGTGCAGCCGCTGGGTGAGCCGGTTGGAGCCGACCCCGGGGAGACCGGCCTGGAGGTCGGTGAACCGTTTCGGCCCGAAGACCAGGTCTCGAACGATCAGCAGCGCCCAGCGTTCGCCGACCACGTTGAGTGCTTGGGCGATCCCGCATCTGTCCTCGTACCGGCGCTTGCTCGTCACAGCGACCATCGTAGGCCGCACTTCTCATTTCGCAACCTCTACTTCTATTTTCGAAGTAGCTTGTGCGATGATCGCAGCAACTTCGACGAGAGGGAAACCCTATGAACTCCAGAAGCGACAAGGCGGCGCTGGTGACGGGGGCGTCGCGCGGGATCGGACGCGCCGTCGCCCGGCGGTTGGCCGCCGACGGCACGCTGGTCGCCGTGCACTACGGCAGCGATCACGCCGCCGCGAAGGAGACGCTGGCGGAGATCGAGCGGACCGGTGGACGCGCCTTCACCGTCCAGGCCCGGCTCGGCGTCGAGGGCGACGTCGACACGTTGTTCGCGGGCCTGGAGCGCGGCCTGGACGGACGCCCGCTCGACATCCTGGTCAACAACGCGGGCGTCCTCGACCTCACCCCGTTCGGCGAGGTGACAGCGGAGGCCTTCGATCACAGCTTCGCGGTGAACGTCCGAGCGCCGTTCCTCATCGCCCAACGGGCCCTGGCGCTGATCCCCGACGGGGGGCGGATCATCAACATCTCCTCCGCCGTCACCCGGGTGGCGTCGCCTTTCCCGCACTACGCCATGGGCAAGGGCGCCCTGGACGTCATGAGCCTCACCCTGGCCCAGCTGGTAGGTCCGCGGGGGATCACCGTCAACAGCGTCAGCCCTGGCGTCACCGACACCGACATGGGTTCCTGGGTGCACGCCGCCGAGGAGCTCCAAGAAAGCGTCGTCTCCGCGGTCGCCCTGGGGCGCCTGGGCGAACCGGACGACATCGCCGACGCCGTCGCCTTCCTCGCCTCCCCCGCCGGACGATGGATCACCGGCGTCACCCTCGACGCCAGCGGCGGAACCTGGCTCGGCCCCTCGATGAACTGAACCGATCAGAAGGCCCCCGTCGCCAGCATCAAAGCCGCCCGCCCAGCGCTACTCGCGCTGGACGGGCGGCGAAACGGGGGGGCCGGACTGGCCAACCGGCTCCCGGACCGACGGCTGGAAGCACGGACGGACGGCGGGTCCGACACGAAACGAAGGGCCGGACGGGCGCGGGCGACGGTCCGTACGGACGCGGACACACGACCGCACGGCCGGACCGCACGGCCGAACCACGCGGCCGAACCACGTGACCGCACCGCACGGCCGAACGACCGCACGGACCGGACCGCACGGACCGGACCGCACGGCCGCACCTCGCGCCACAACCACGCGGCCGAACCACGCGGTCGAACCGTGCGGCCGAACCGTGCGGCCGAACCGTGCGGCCGGACCGTGCGGCCGGACCGTGCGGCCGGACCGTGCGGCGGGGCGGGTGGGGAGCGGGCGGGGGGACGGGGTCAGTCCGGCAGCACCCGGTGGGTGCCGAGCACGGTGGCCTCGGTGACGTCGGGAGGGGCGGCCAGGCGGTCACCGATCTCTCGCTGGAACTCCTTGAAGGCCGCCAGGCCGGTCAGGGCGTCGTCGTCCCGTCCGGCGAGGACGATGTGCGTGAAGCCGATGCCGTCCGCGTGGCGGAGGACCGTGTAGCGCACCCCGTCCGGGTCTCGTTCGGCGAGTTCGGCGAACACGCCCTCGATCAGGCGCTGGTTGGTCGCGGCCTCCTCGGGGCCCCGGGTCCGGTAGGTGATCACAGTGGCTTTCATGCGGTTCCTCCGGCGGTGGTGACGGATTCGGGGACGGCGGCGTCGTCGGTGACGTCCGCGGGTCGGTGTCGGGTCAGCAGGAACAGCGCCACGATCAGGCCCAGCGCGGCGAAGACGGCGACGGTCGCGAACGCGGCGCTCAGCCCGTCGTTGAGGGCGGCAGTCGCCCCGGCGGGCTCCCCCGATTCGGCGACCGTGACGCCTCCGGCCGCGATCGCCACGGAGGTGACCGTCGCGATGCCGAGCGCGCTGCCGATGTTGAACAGGGTGTCGACCAGACCGGCCGCCAGCCCGGACTCCTCTTCGGGGACGCCGGAGAGCGCGGCGATCTGCGCGGCGACGAACGAGGCGCCCAGGCCCGGGCCGAAGACCAGCAGGCCCGCCAGCATGTCGGCGGCGAACGAGCCGTTCGCCGAGACCGGGACCAGCAGCAGGCCCCCCGCTCCGATGAGCAGCATGCCGCCGACGGCGATCGGCCGGACGCCCAGCCGGGTGACCAGCGCCTGCCCGGCGAAGGCGCCGACGATCGACATCGCGGTCATGACCGCGCTCATGAGGCCGAACTGCAGCGCCGAGTAGTGGAGCACCCGCTGCGCGTAGAGGGTGAGCGGGAACAGCATGCCGTCCACGGCCAGGCCCACCGTCAGCATCAGCAGGTTGCCGCCCACCAGGGTGCGGTTGCGGAAGATCCGCAGCGGCACCAGGGGCGCGGCGGACCGGTGCTCGACGAAGACGAACAGCGCCAGGACGACGATCGCGGCGGTGAACAGGCCGATGGTTCTGCCGCTCCCCCAGCCGGACTCCGGCGCCTGGATGACCGCGTAGGCGATCAGCAGCGGACCCGCGGTGATCGTGACGGCGCCGGCCAGGTCGAACCCGCGGCTCGCCGTCCGGTCCCGGCTCTCGGGCAGCAGCACCGGGCAGAGCGCGAGGATGACCAGGCCGACCGGGACGTTCAGATAGAAGATCCACTCCCAGCCCAGCGCGTCGGTGATCAGCCCGCCGAGCAGCAGCCCGGCGGTGGCCCCGACCCCGCCGAGGCCGCCCCAGACGCCGAGCGCCCTGTTGCGCTCGGCGCTGTCGGTGAACATGGCGACGACGATGGACAGCGCGGTCGGCGCCATGATCGCCGCCGACAGGCCCTGGACGGCCCGGGCCGCGACGAGCACCTCCGCCGACCATGCGGCGCCGCACATGATCGACGACGCGACGAACAGCGCCAGCCCGGTCATGAAGACGCGCCGCCTGCCGAACAGGTCGGCCATGCGGCCGAAGAACAGCATCAGCCCGGCGAAGGTCAGCGCGTAGGCGGTCAGCACCCACTGCACGCCCGCCATCGTGAAGCCGAGCTTCTCCTGCATGGTCGGGATCGCCGTCAGGACGATCGTCGCGTCCAGGATGACCATGAAGAACGCGGTTCCCAGCAGGGCCAGGGCCTTCCATCGCCGGGGATCCGGCCCGGCCATCTCGTCGATCGCTTTGGGTTGCATGGTTAGAAATTACAACCAGCACTCTCAAAATAGCAACCACTTGGGTGTCATAGGGGATCTCGCCTGGTAAGTTGGGGGCTCATGGCAGGGAAGCGCTCTTACCTGGACGGATGCGCGGTGGCGCACGGGCTCGACCTGGTCGGAGACCGCTGGGCGCTGCTCGTCGTCCGCGAGCTGCTGCTCGGCCCCAAGCGGTTCACCGACCTGCGCAACGGCCTGCCGGGGGCGGCGCCGAACGTCATCGCCCAGCGGCTGCGCGAGCTCGAGACCGCCGGGGTGGTGAGCAGGCGCACCCTCGGGCCGCCCGCCGTCTCCAAGGTCTACGAGCTCACCGAATGGGGCCTGGAGCTGGAACCGGTCGTCATCGCGCTCGGCCGCTGGGGCGGCCGCTCGCCCGCGATGCGGCACGACGCCCCACTCAGCGTCGACGCGCTCGTCCTGGCCCTACGGGCCCTGTTCAACCCCACGGCCGCCCGGGGCCTCACCGGACGCGTCGCCCTGCGGTTCGGCCTCGACGCGTTCGCCGCCTCGGTGTCGGACGGCCGGTTCCACGTCGAACGCGCGGACGCGGCCGAGACCGACGCGACCGTCACCGCCGACGCGGACACCGTCAACGCGCTCCTCTGGGGCGATCTCGACCTCGACGAGGCGATCGCGGCGGGAACGCTGCGCGTGGAGGGCGACATCGCCCTGGTCCGCCGCTTCCTGACCCTGTTCCCCGTCCCCACGCCCGCGGGCTGAGACGATCAGCGGACCCCGACCGCCCGAAGCGCCCGCACCTGCGCCTGCGACGGCCTGGCCGGGAAGTACAGGTAGCAGACGCCGCCGGTGCCCGACAGGATCTTGCCCTCGGCGTTCTTGCGCTTGGTGCGGAGCCAGATGTTCTCCCACTGGCGCCGGTCGTAGACGCGCCGCACGGCCTCGTTGGACGGAGAAGCGGGGTCGTTGGCGATGACGTCCCCGGACTTGGTGAACCCGATGAGCGTCATCAGGTGGCCGGCCGTCCCGTACCCGGCGCCGGTCAGCTCCGATTCCATGAACGACTGCGAGGTGATCAGCGGGATGCCCGCGCGGATCAGCAGCTCGGCGTCCCCCATCGACCCCAGGCGCGTCACCACGCCCTGCATGTCGCGGTAGGTCGAGGCGTAGGCGACGTTGAACGGCCAGTTGCCGCAGCCCTCGTACTGGTAGTCGTAGGTGTACCGCGCGGCGTGGCAGACCTGCGGGTCGGCGAAGTCGGGGTTCACCCACGCCAGGTCCTTGGCCGTCGGCTTCCGCCCCCAGTACTCGATGATCATCTGGGACGACGTGGGGCTGCACCACGCCTCTCCCCCGTTGTCGTACTCGGGGTACTGCCCCTTGTGGATCGACTGCGAGTAGCGCGGGACGATCAGCTCCCGTCCGGTCGCGACGCCCGGACGCGAGGCGGGCACGTCGAACCGGTCCGGCACATCGGACCCCATGGCCCCCAGCCGCCACACGATCGGCCCGGCCTTGCCCCCCGGCTTGCGGTACAGCGTCAGCCTCAGCTGGTACGACACCAGCCGCAGACCGCTCGCCGCGTCGTCGATCGCGAACGTGTCGGTCCAGACGCTGCTCTTGCCGTCGCTCTGGTCGTCGACCGACGTCCGGCGGATGTCCTGGTCGCCCGAGGCCCAGCGGCCCATGACGTACCAGGGCGTCCGCGTGCCGTCGCTGTAGACGCCCTGCAACTCCACCGCGATCCACGTCCCGGCGGGCGTCCGCGCGCTCCACGACGGGACGACCTCGGTCGCCGGAACCGACAGCCGGTGCACGGGCGACACCCACGTCGCGTACTCCCACTGCGACGTCTTCCCCGTATGCGGATCCCTGTACTCGGTCACCCCGGCGGGCCGCCCGATGACGACCCCGGGCCGCGCGCCGCCCTCGACCCGCGTCCCGCGCCCCGTCCCCCGGCTCCAGTCACCCCGGCTCGTCCAGCCGCGGTAGTCGATCGGCCCCCCGGCCGCCGAGGCTGGCGCCGAAGGAATCGCGGCACCGGCCGCCGCGACGAGCGCAGCGGTGAGCACGGTGCGCCGGGATGCGGAACTGCTCATGGCGGGGATCCCTCGCTAACAACGACAACGACGTCGACACCCGTGATTGTCCCCGTCAACCCCCCACCCCCGCCAGACCCCAATCACGCCGAGACGACAACGTCCTGGACCCGTTAGGGGTGGTCGGCTTCCAGCCAGTAGGTGTGGCGGGTGAAGGGGGACGGGGGGAGGTCGTGTTGCCAGGGGGACGATTCGGGGGGTTGTTCGAGGATGGCGTGGGCGATGGTGCCGTTGACGCCGAAGGAGGAGACGGCGGCTCGGCGGGGACGGTCGGTCTCGGGCCAGGGGGTGGGGGTGGTGAGGAGGCGGACGGCGCCCTCGGACCAGTCGACGTGGGGGGTGGGGGCGTCGACGTGGAGGGTTCGGGGGAGGGTGCCGTGGCGCATGGCCATGATCATTTTGATCATGCCGCCGACGCCGCCCGCGGCCTGGGTGTGGCCGAGGTTGGACTTGAGGGAGCCGAGCCAGAGGGGGCGTTCGCGGTCCTGGCCGTAGGTGGACAGGAGAGCCTGGGCCTCGATCGGGTCGCCGAGGGGGGTGCCGGTGCCGTGGCCCTCGACGGCGTCGACCTCGTGCGGTTCCAGGCCCGCGTCGGCGAGGGCGCGGCGGATCAGGCGCTCCTGGGACGTGCTGCTCGGCGCGGTGAAGCCGTTGCTGGCGCCGCTCTGGTCGACCGCGCTGCCGCGCAGGACGGCCAGGATCGGGTGGCCGTTGCGTTCGGCGTCCGAGAGGCGCTCCAGGAGGAGGAGCCCGGCGCCCTCGCCGATGCCGGTGCCGTCGGCCGCGGCGGCGAAGGACTTGCAGCGGCTGTCGGGGGCCAGACCCGCGCCCTCGCGGGTGACCTCCTCCCACAGTTCCGGGGTCGACATGACCGAGACGCCTCCGGCGAGGGCGAGGGTGCACTCGCCGTTGCGCAACGCGGAGGCGGCCAGGTGGACGCCGACGACCGAGGAGGCGCAGGCCGCGTCGATCGTCATGGCCGGGCCTTCGAGGCCGAAGGTGTAGGAGACCCGGCCGGACGCGATGCTCCCGGCGCTGCCGAAGTAGGCGTAGCCGTCGATGCCCTTGGGCGGCGGGCGCAGCCGGTAGCCGTAGTCGTGGAAGATGACGCCGGTGTAGACGCCGGTGCGGCTGCCGCGGGCCGAGCGGGGGTCGATCCCCGCCCGGACGAACGACTCCCAGGCCAGTTCGAGGAGCAGCCGCTGCTGGGGGTCGGTGGCCAGGGCCTCCTTCTCGGTCATGCCGAAGAAGGCCGGGTCGAAGTCGGCCGCGTCGTGCAGGAAGGCTCCCCCTTCGACGTCCAGGGCGGAGGTGTCCCAGCCCCGGTTCGTCGGGAAGCCGGTGATGGCGTCGCCGTCGTTGCCGACGAACTCCCAGAGGTCCTCGGCCGAGGTGAGGCGGCCGGGGAAGCGGCACGCCATGGCGACGACCGCGATGGGCTCGGACGCCAGGCGCCGGTTCTCGCGGCGGAGCCGTTCGTTCTCCTTCATCGCCGAGCGCAGCGCCTCGACGAGCCGGTCCTGCTCGACGCTCATCGCCGTCCCTCTTCCAGAGCGAGGTTCACCAGGGTCTCCACATCCATGAGGTCGTAGTCGGTCGGTTCGGCGGGCGGGAACAGCCGGTCGCGCACATGACCGGCGATCGCCTCGGGGGTCGGGAAGTCGAACACGAGGGTGGCGCGCAGGCGCACGCCGGTCGCGTCGGCCAGCCGGTTGCGCAGCTGGACCGAGGCGAGGGAGTCGACGCCCAGTTCCTTGAAAGGACGCCCCGGGGGGATGTCGCTCGCCGAGCCGTGGCCCAGCGCGGCGGCGGCGATGCCGCACACCGTGTCGAGCAGGGCCTGGTCGCGCTCGTCTTCCGGCAGGGCCGCGAGCCGTTCCTTGAGCGTGGGGCCGCCGGTGGGGGCGGTCTCGTCGACGACGCGGCGCACCGGGGTGCGGACGAGGCCGCGCAGCAGCGGGATCAGGGCGCCGGACGCCGCCTTCCCCCGCAGCGTGGCCAGGTCGAGCCGCATGGGGAGCAGGACCGGGTCGGGTGCCGCGAGCGCGGCGTCGAACAGCGCCAGCCCCTCCTCGGAGGAGAGCGGCTTGATGCCGTCGCGCGCCAGGCGCTGTTCGAGTTCGGCCTGGTCGAGGTGCTCCACCAGGCCGCTGGTCTGCGCCCAGTACCCCCAGCCGAGCGCCACGGCGGGCAGGCCGCGTGCCCTGCGGTGCCGGGCCAGGGCGTTGAGGAAGGTGTTGGCCGCCGCGTAGTTGCCCTGTCCCGGGCCGCCGAAGAGGGCCGCCGAGGACGAGAACAGGATCAGGCGGGCGTCGGGCAGCAGCCGGTGCAGGTTGAGCGCCGCGTCCACCTTGGCGCGCAGCACCCGGTCGAGCCTCTCGGGTGTCAGCGATCCGATCACCCCGTCGTCGAGCACTCCGGCGGCGTGCACGACGGTGGTGACCCGGTGCCCTTCGAGCACGGACGCCAGGGCGTCCTCGTCGGCGACGTCGCAGGCGGCGACGGTGACGTTCGCGTCGAGGGCCGGGGCGTCGCCGCTGCGGCTCACCAGCAGCAGGTTCCGGACGCCGTGCTCGGCGACCAGATGGCGGGCGACCAGGCCGCCCAGGGTGCCGCTGGCACCGGTGATCAGGACCGTGCCGTCCGGGTCCCAGACGTGGGCGTCGGGTGCCGGGCGCGCTCGGGTGAGGCGCTGGCCGAGGATCGTCCCCTTGCGCACGGCGAGGCGGGGTTCGGTGCCGACGACGGACGGCAGGGCTCGTAGAGACGCCTCGTCGTCGTCCAGGTCGACCAGGACGAACCGGCCGGGGTTCTCCGACTGCGCCGACCTGACCAGGCCCCAGACCGGCGCCGTCACCAGGTCGGGCGTGTCGGTCGCGACCGCGCCCCGGGTGACGACGACCAGGGTGGCGTCCGCGTACCGGTCGTCGGCGAGCCAGTCCTGGACGAACGTCAGGACGCGGTTCAGCTCGCCGCGCACGGCGGCGCCGGTGTCGGTGCCGGTGGACGCGCAGCTCACCGCCACGACGGCCGGTACGGGCACGTCGGCGAGGCGGTCGAAGGCGTCCGCGCCGAGCGTGGCGGCCAGGTCGAAGGGGTCGTTCCCGACGATGGCCCAGCGGGCGCTCGGCGTGGCCGGGGCCAGCTCCGTCCAGTCGGGGGCGAACATCGAGTCCGGCGGGAGCCGCCGGGGACCGGCCGGTTCGGACGACCTCATCGTGACCGACGCGATCGACGCGACCGGCTCGCCCGCCTGGTCGGCCATCAGGATCGCCTCGCCGGACCGCTCGACGCGCAGGGCGGTGGCGCCGGTCGCGTAGAGGGTGACGCCCTTCAGGCTTTCCACGCGGCCCTCGGGGAGCGCCGCGTCCAGGAGCGCGGGGTGCAGCAGGAAGCGCCGGGCCTCGCCACGCCGGTCGTCGTCCAGCGCGACCTCGGCGCCGTCCTTCAGGACGAAGCCGGGAGGCGGAGCGGCGGACGCCAGGCGCGCGGTCGCGTGCAGGGTCCAGGGCGACTCGTCGTCGGCGCGGGAGTGGACGGTGACGGTGCGGCGCCCCCGGTCGCCGGGCTCGCCCACGCGCACCTGGAGGCGCAGGCCGCCGGAGTCCGGCAGGACGGGCGAGGACTCGATCGTCAGCTCGTCGAGCGTGCCGCAACCGGCCTCGTCACCCGCCCGGATCACCATCTCCAGCAGCGCCGCGTCCCAGAGGCGGCCGTCCAGCCAGGGGTGGGTGGACGCCGAGACCCGTCCGGTGAACAGGTGGCCCTCGCCGGTGCTCGCCAGGGCCAGCCCGGCGCTCAGCAGCGGATGGTCGAGGGACGTCTGCCCGGCGGACGACGGGTCGCCGACCGCCCGGACGTCGTCGGGCCAGTACCGGCGGCGCTGGAACGGGTAGGTCGGCAGGTCCGTCCGGCGGGCGCCGTCCAGGAACGCGGCCCAGTCCACCGGGACGCCCCGCACATAGACCTCGGCCATCGAGGTGAGCAGCCGGTCGAGCCCGCCCGCGCCGCGGCGCAGCGAGCCGCCCACCACGGCGGCGGCGCCGGTCTCGTCCAGGGTCTCCTGGATTCCCACGCCCACCACCGGGTGCGGGCTCATCTCCACGAACACCGAGTGGCCCGCGTCGACGAGCGCGCGGGTGGCGGGGTCGAGGCGCACCGGCTCGCGGGTGTTGGAGTACCAGTAGGCCGGGTCCGGGGCACCGTCCAGGAGCGTCCCGGTGACGGTCGAGTAGAAGGGGATCTCGGGCCGTGCCGGGACGATCGGCGCCACGATCTCCCGCAGCTCGGCACGGATGCCGTCGACCTGGGAGCAGTGGGTGGCCACGGAGTTGGCCACCCGCCGGACGCGGACCCCCTCCTCGGTCAGCTCGGCGGTCAGCTCGTCCAGCGCGTCGATCTCCCCGGCGATCGTGACCAGGCGGGGACCGTTGATCCCGCCGACGGCCAGCCGGTCTCCCCAGCGGGCGATGCGGGCGGTGGCCTCCGGCTCGGACAGGGCCACCGAGGCCAGCTCGCCCCGGCCGAGCAGCCGTTCGGCCAGCAGCGTGCTGCGCAGGCCGATGAGGCGGGCGCCGTCGTCGAGCGACAGGGCGCCCGCGACGACGGCCGCGGCGACCTCGCCCTGGCTGGTGCCGACGACGGCGGACGGCTCCACGCCGGACGCCCGCCAGACGGCCGCGATCGACACCATCATCGCCATCAGCGCGGGCTGGACCACGTCGAGGCGTTCCAGCGGCGGGGCGCCGGGCTCGCCGCGGATCACGTCGAGGAGCGACCAGTCGAGGTAGGGCTCGAACGCCTTGACGCAGTCGTCCATCCGCTCGGCGAAGACGGGGCTGGACTCCAGGAGTTCGCGCCCCATGCCCACCCACTGGGAGCCCTGGCCGGGGAACACGAACACCACCTGCGGGTCGGCCGAAGCGACGCCCGTGACCGCCTCCGGCGAGTCCGCGGCGAGCGCGGCCAGGCCGTCGAGGATCTCCGTGCGGCCGGTGCCGACGACGACGGCGCGGTGGTCGAACGCCGACCGGCTGGACGCGGCCGAGTAGGCCACGTCGGCGAGGTTGGCATCGGGGGCGTTCTCCAGGTGCCGCCGCAGCTCGCGGGCGTGGTCGCGCAGCGCGTCGCCCGTCCTGGCCGCCAGCGGCACCGCCACGGCGGGCGGAACCGGCGACGCCTCGCGGACGGCCTCGGCGGGCGGTTCCCGCAGGATCACATGGGCGTTGGTGCCGCTGATGCCGAAGGCCGAGACCCCGGCCCGGCGCGGACGTCCCGCGTGCGGCCAGGCGACCTCGTCGTTCAGCAGCCGCACCTGCCCGTCCCAGTCGACGAGCGGGGACGGCTCGGCGGCGTGCAGGGTCCTGGGCAGCAAGCCGTGCCGCATGGCCATGACCATCTTGATGACGCCGCCCACGCCCGCGGCGGCCTGGGTGTGCCCGATGTTGGACTTCAGCGAGCCCAGCCAGAGGGGCCGGTCGCGGTCCTTGCCGTAGGTGGCGACCAGCGCCTGCGCCTCGATCGGGTCGCCCAGCCTGGTGCCCGTCCCGTGCGCCTCGACGGCGTCCACGTCGGCGGGCGCGAGGCCCGCGTCGGCCAGGGCCTGGCGGATCACCTTCTGCTGCGCCGGGCCGTTCGGCGCGCTGAGCCCGTTGCTGGCGCCGTCCTGGTTGACGGCCGTCCCGTCGATGACCGCGAGGACGTGGTGACCGTTGCGCCGCGCGTCCGAGAGCCGCTCCACCACGAGCATGCCGATGCCCTCGGAGAGCCCGGTGCCCTCGGCGTCCGCGCCGAACGCGCGGCACCGGCCGTCGGTCGACAGCGCGCCCTGGCGGCTGAACTCCACGTACATGCCGGGGGACGACATCACCACCACGCCGCCCGCCAGCGCCAGCGAGCACTCGCCCTGCCGCAGCGCCCTGACCGCCATGTGCAGCGCGACCAGGGACGACGAGCAGGCCGTGTCGACGGTGACGGCCGGCCCCTCCAGGCCGAGGGTGTAGGCGACCCGGCCGGACATCACGCTGGCGGAGTTCCCGATGCCGACATAGCCCTCGGCCTCCTCCCCCGCGCTCGCGGCGAGCGGGCCGTAGTCCTGGACGTTCGTGCCGACGTAGACCCCGCCCCGGGTTCCGCGCAGCGTGCGCGGGTCGATCCCGGCGCGTTCGAGGGTCTCCCAGGACGTCTCCAGCAACAGCCGCTGCTGCGGGTCCATCGCGAGGGCCTCGCGCGGGTTGATGCCGAAGAACGCGGCGTCGAAGTCGGCGACGCCGTCGAGGAACCCGCCCTCGCGGACGTAGGAGGTCCCCTTGCCCCGCGGGTCCGGGTCGTACAGTGCGTCCAGGTCCCAGCCCCGGTCGGAGGGGAACGAGGCGACGGCGTCGTCCCCGGCCGCGACCAGGCGCCACAGCTCCTCCGGGGAGCTGACGCCGCCGGGGAAGCGGCAGCCCATCCCGACGATCGCGATCGGCTCGTCCTCGGTGGCCCGCGCCTCCGGCGCCTCGGCCCCGGGCGCGTCCGCGAAGAACTCCGAGCGCAGGTATCCGGCCAGGTCGTTGGGCGTCGGGTAGTCGAAGACGAGCGTCGCCGGGAGCCGCAACCCGCTGGCGCGCCGCAGCCGGTCGCGCAGGTCGACCGAGGTGAGCGAGTCGAACCCGAGGTCGCGGAACGGCTGCCCCGCCTGGACGTCGCCCGCCGAGGAGTGCCCGAGGACGGCGGCGGCCTCGGTCCTGACCAGGTCGAGCAGAGCCCGCTGCCGCTCGGTCTCCCCCAGCCCGGCCAGACGGCGGGCCAGCTCCGACTCCGTGGCGTCGCCCGCTGTGGCCTCCTGGAGTTCGCGGGCCTCGGCCAGCCCGTCGAACAGGGGCCGGGAGCGGGCGGAGGTGAAGACCGGCAGGAACCGGCGCCAGTCGATCTCGGCGACGATCGCGTTGCCGACGCCGCGCTCGACGGTGTCGCGCATCGCCTCCAGCGCCCGGGCGGGGGCCAGGGAGCCGAGACCTCGGGCGGCCTGCCTGTCGTCGGTGGAGAACCCCCACAGCCCCCAGGCGATCGAGGTCGCGGGAAGACCGCGCGCCCGCCGGTCCTCGGCGAGGGCGTCGATGTGGGCGTTGGCCGCCGCGTAGGCGGCGTGGTCGCCGCCGCCCCACACCCCGGCCACCGAGGAGAACAGGACGAAGGCGTCCAGGTCGGCGTCCGCGAAGATCTCGTCCAGCTCGTCGGCGAGCCGCGCCTTGACCGCGACGGCCTCGGCGAGCGCCTCGGGCGTGGTCGCCTCCAGCGGGACCAGGTCGAGATGGGACGCCGCGTGCACCACGGCGCGGATCGGGTGCCGTCCGGCCGCCTCGGCGATCTCGGTCAGGCCGATGCGGGTCAGCTCGGCGCCGTCCGGGAGGTCGGGGGCCTCGGAGTGCGGACCCGCCAGGACGACATGGCGCCACCCCTGCTCGGCGAGCCATCCGGCGATGAAGGGGCCGAGCGGGCCCTCGCCCGCCGTGACCAGGACGCTGCCCTCGGGCTTCCACGTCCGGACGGGCTCGGGGAGGGAGGCGCGGACCAGCCGCCGCGCGTGGACGCCCGAGGAGCGGATCGCGACCTGGTCCTCGGACCCGTCGTTCAGCACCGCGCACAGCCGGGCGGCCGCCCGCGCGTCGAGCCGGTCCGGGAGGTCGATCAGACCGCCCCAGCGGGACGGATGCTCCAGCCCGGCCACGAACCCCAGACCCCACACCTGTGCCCGCTCGGCGGAGCGGACCCGGTCGGAACCGCCGACCGACACCGCGCCGCGCGTCGCGCACCACAGCGGCGCCTGGATTCCGGCGTCGCCGAGCGCCTGGATCAGCGCGAGCGTGCCGGGCGCGTCCAGCAGCGAGAGGACCCCGTCAATCCCGTTGGACGTGTCCAGCCGTCCGGCGATCGCCGCGCGGCCGGTGTCCTGGAGCGGGACGGGGACGGCGTCGGCCCCGCACGAGGCGAGCGCGCCGACGATCTCCTCCGCCTCGGCGGCGAGACCGGCCGTGTGCGGGACCAGCCACCGGCCCGGCAGCGCGGGCGCCCCGGCCGGGTCGTGCGGGTGCCAGACGACGGTGTAGCGCAGGCCGTCGTCGTCGCGGCGGCGTCCCTCAAGCCAGTAGTGCCGCCGCTGGAACGGGTACGTCGGCAGGTCGACGTGGCGCCCGCCCGCCACGGCGGGCTCCCAGTCGACCGGGACGCCGCGCACCCAGGCCTCGGCAACGCCGGTCAGGAAGCGCCGCGGCCCGCCCTCGCCGCGCCGCAGCGAGCCGACGACGGTGGCGTC
Source organism: Spirillospora sp. CA-294931 (assembly GCF_050946795.1). GTDB lineage: Bacteria > Actinomycetota > Actinomycetes > Streptosporangiales > Streptosporangiaceae > Spirillospora. Next base: position 2,498,374 of record NZ_CP192006.1, on the reverse strand, counting down.
CTCGGCGATGTCCTGGATTCCCATGGTCAGGACGGGGTGCGGGCTCGCCTCGACGAAGACGCCGAACCCGTCGTCGGCCAGCGCGCGGGCCGCCCGTTCGAAGGAGACCGGCTCGCGCAGGTTCGTGTACCAGTACCCGGCGTCGAGGAGGGCGGTGTCGTGCCGCTTCCCGGTGAGGCTGGAGTAGAACGCGATGTCACCGGAGCGCGGGGCGATGCCGGCGAGCAGTTCGCGCAGCTCGGCCTCGATCGCCTCGACCTGCGGCGAGTGGGACGCGTAGTCGACCGGGACGACCTTCGCCTGCTCGTGGGCCGCGACGAACGCGGCGATCGCCTCGGGGTCGCCCGAGACCACCGTCGAACGCGGCCCGTTGTACGCCGCCACGCCGAGGCCGCCGAGCTCGATCTCGTCGGCCGGGAGCGGCACGGAGGCCATGCCGCCCTTGCCCGCGAGGCGCTCGGCGATGAGCCGGGCCCGGAGCGCGACGACCTTGGCGCCGTCGTCCAGGGACAGCCCGCCCGCGACGCACGCCGCCGCGATCTCCCCCTGCGAATGCCCGATGACCGCGTCGGGACGCACGCCATACGACTCCCACAGCTTCGCCAGCGACACCATCACCGCCCACAACGCGGGCTGCACGACATCGACCCGGGCGAGAGCCTCTTCGTCCTCAAGGGCCTCGAACAGATCCCACTCGACGACAGCCGACAGAGACGCCGCGCACTCCCGCATCGCCTCCGCGAACACCGGAGACGAATCCAGAAGCTCCACCGCCATCCCGGACCACTGCGCGCCCTGACCCGGGAACACCATCGCGATCCGGCCCGGCTCGTCCGACGCGGAGCCGGTCACGGTCTCCGCGCCCACGACGACGGCGCGGTGCTCGAGCGCGGCGCGGCCCTTGGCCAGAGTCCGGGCGACATCGACCGGATGCCACGGGCCGTCCTTGACCGCGGCCATCTGGGCTTCGAGGGCGGGCACCGTGCGGCCCGAGAACACCCACGGGACCACCGAGTCCGGCGGAACCGGAGCCTCCTCGGGCTCGGGCGGCGCCTCGACGATGACGTGGGCGTTCGTGCCCGACATCCCGAACGACGACACCCCGGCCCGGCGGCTCTCCCCCGTCCAGGCGACGGGCTCGGTCAGCAGGCGCACGTCGCCCGCCGACCAGTCGATCTCGGTGGACGGGGCGTCCACGTGCAGCGTCCGGGGAAGCTCCCGGTGCCGCAGCGCCATCACCATCTTGATCACTCCGGCGACCCCGGCGGCGGCCTGGGTGTGGCCGATGTTCGACTTCACCGAGCCCAGCCACAGCGGGCGGCCGTCGCCCCGGCCCTGGCCGTAGGTGGCGAGCAGGGCCTGCGCCTCGATCGGGTCGCCGAGCCGCGTGCCGGTGCCGTGCGCCTCGACCGCGTCCACGTCCGCCGTGGTGAGACCGGCGGCGGCCAGCGCCTGGCCGATCACCCGGCGCTGGGCGGGGCCGTTGGGCGCGGTCAGGCCGTTGCTGGCGCCGTCCTGGTTGATCGCCGAGCCGCGCAGCACGGCCAGCACGGGGTGGCCGTTGCGCGTGGCGTCCGAGAGCCGCTCCAGCACCAGGACTCCGGCGCCCTCGCCCCAGCCCGTCCCGTCGGCGGCGTCGGCGAACGCCTTCACCCGCCCGTCGGGCGCGAGCCCCCGCTGGCGCGAGAACTCCACGAACCCCTCCGGCGTCGCCATCACCGTGACGCCTCCGGCGAGCGCCAGCGTGCACTCCCCGCCGCGCAGGGCCTGGGAGGCCAGGTGCAGGGCGACGAGCGAGGACGAGCAGGCCGTGTCGATCGAGACCGCCGGGCCTTCGAGGCCGTAGGTGTAGGCCAGCCGCCCGGACGCGACGCTGGCGGTGTCGCCGGTGAGCAGGTAGCCCCGCACGTCCTCCGGGATGTCGTCGACCCGGGAGGTGTAGCCCTGGTAGATCAGGCCGACGAACACGCCCGTCCTGCTGCCGCGCAGCGAGTGCGGGTCGATGCCCGCCCGCTCGAACGCCTCCCACGAGGTCTCCAGCAGCAGCCGCTGCTGCGGATCCATCGCCACCGCCTCGCGCGGCGAGATCCCGAAGAACCCGGCGTCGAACCCGGCCGCGTCGTGCAGGAACCCGCCCTCGCGGACGTAGGTCTTGCCGGGCGTGCCCGGCTCCGGGTCGTAGAGGCGGTCCAGGTCCCAGCCTCGGTCGGCCGGGACGCCCGCCACCGCCTCGTCCCCGGCGGACACCAGGTCCCAGAGGTCCTCCGGCGAGGCGACCCCGCCGGGGAAACGGCAGCCCATTCCCACGATGGCGATCGGCTCGTGCTCCGCCGCCTCCAGCTCGTGGATGCGCCGCGTCGCCTGCTTGAGGTCGGCGGTGGCCTTCTTGAGATAGCGGCGCAGCTTGTCCTCGGTGGACATGCGGGAGTTTCCTCTCTCTTTCGGTGAGGACGGTGGAGGGGTCACGCGATGTCGAACTCGTCGAGGAACTCGAACAGCTCCTCGTCGCTCGCGTCGTCGGGCTCGCCGCCCGGGGAGCCGTCGCCGAATCCCCGCAGCAGAGCGCGCAGGCGTCGCTGGACCGCCTCCCGCAGCTCCTCGTCGGGGGCGGCGGCGTTGATCGCCGCCTCCAGCTGGTCGAGCCCGGCGAGCACCGACGGGACGGGCGCGGGCCCGGCGGGGACGAGCCTCGACCGCAGGAACGCGGCGAGCCCGGCCGGGGTCGGATGATCGAAGATCATCGTGGCGGGCAGCCGCTCGCCCGTCACCTGGTTGAGCCGGTTGCGCAGCTCCAGGGCCCCCAGTGAGGTGAAGCCGAGATCGGTGAAGGCCCGGGACGGCGCCACGTCGTCGGCCGACTCGTGGCCGAGGACGGCGGCCACCTCGGTGCGCACCAGGGTGAGCAGCGCCCGGTCGCGATCGGCCTCGGGCAGCCGCGACAGGCGCTCCCGCAACGGCTCCTCGGCGACGACCGGGGGCGCGGCGTCGCGGACGGCGGCCGCGACCTCGGGCAGGTCGCCGATCAGCGCCGTGGGCCGCCCGGCCGGCAGCGCCGCGACGAAGCGCGGCCAGTCGACGTCCACGACGACCGAGACCGCCTCGCCGCTCGCCACGGCCGCGCGCATCGCCCGGATCGCCGGTTCGGGACGCAGCAGCGGGAGGCCGTCGCGGCGGAGCCGGTCCTTGAGCGCGGGGTCGTCCGCCATGCCGCCGCCGTCCCAGGGACCCCAGGCGAGCGCGGTGGCGGGCAGGCCGCGCGCCCGGCGGTCCTGGGCGAGCGCGTCGAGGTGGGCGTTGGCCGCCGCGTACGCGCCCTGGCCCGCGTTGCCCCACACTCCCGCGATCGAGGAGAACAGGATGAACGCGTCGAGGGGCGCGTCGGCGAGCAGCTCGTCCAGGTTGACGGCGCCCGCGACCTTGGCGGCGGCCACCCGCTCCAGGTCGTCCGGGGTCATGCGCGAGAGCACGCCGCCGTCGCTCACGCCCGCCGCGTGGATCACCGCGTCCGGCGGGGTCCGTTGGAGCAGGCGCGCGAGCGCGTCCCGGTCGGCCGCGTCGCAGGCGGCGACCTCGACGTCGGCGCCCAGGCCTCGCAATTCGTCGGCGAGGTCGGCTGCGCCGGGCGCCGCCATGCCCCGGCGGCTGGTCAGGACCAGCCGGTCCGCTCCGTTGGCGGCGGCCCACCGCGCGACATGGGCTCCCAAGGCGCCCGTCCCGCCGGTGATGAGCACGGTGCCCCGCGGCTCCCATTCGGGGGCACCGACGTCCGGGGAGCGCACGAGCCTGCGGGCATGGACGCCCGAGGACCGCACGGCCACCTCGCTCTCGGCCCCGCCCGCCAGGACGGCGCAGAGCCTGGCCCCGGCCCGCTCGTCCAGCGATTCGGGAAGGTCGACCAGCCCGCCCCAGCGGGACGGGTGCTCCAGGCCCACGACGCGGCCGAGGCCCCAGACCGGGGCCTGCTCCACCGACCGCAGCGGGTCGGACCCGCCCACGGACACCGCGCCCCGAGTCGCGCACCACAGCGGGGCCTCGACCTCGGCGTCGCCCAGGGCCTGGACGAGCGCGAGCGTCCCCGGCAGGTCCTGTTCCGACAGGACGCCGTCGATGGCCGACTCGACCCGTGCCTTGGCGATCAGGTCGGCGAACGTCTCCCGGTCGGTGTGGGCCGGCGCCTCGATCACCGTGGCGCCGTGCCGCTCCAGCTCGCGGGCCAGGCCCGTCTCGCCCAGCACCAGCCAGGTGCCGGTGAGGCGAGGAGCCGCGACATCGCCGATCGGCCGCCACGTGACGCGGTACCGATCGCCGGACCCGATCGCCACCGGCGCGGGCTCGGGCCAGTAGCGCCGGTGCTGGAAGGCGTAGGTGGGCAGGTCGGTGCGGCGGGCGTCCAGCCCGGCGAACGCCTCGGCCCAGTCGACGCCGCTTCCCCGGACGAAGGCGCGGCCGACGCCTTCGAGCAGGGACCGCACCTCCTCCCGGTCGCGCCGCAGCGTCGCGACGGGCAGGGCCAGGTCCGTCTCGGCCATCCCCGACAGGACGCCGTCCGGCCCCAGCTCCAGGAGCGTCGCCGCCCCGTGCTCGACCAGGGTCTGGACCCCGTCGTGGAACCGCACGGCCTCGCGGACGTGCCGGACCCAGTGGTCGGCCGAGCACAGCTCGTCCGCCGAGGCGATGTCGCCGGTGAGGTTGGTGACGATGGGGATGCGCGGCGCGCGGTAGGTCAGTTTCTCCGCGACCGCGCGGAACCGTTCGAGCATCGGGTCCATCTGGGACGAGTGGAAGGCGTGCGAGACCGTCAGCCGCCGCGTCTTGCCGAAGCGCGCCGCGACGGCGGTCACCGCCGCCTCGTCCCCGGACAGCACGACGGACTCCGGGCCGTTGACGGCCGCGAGGCTCACGCCGTCGCCCAGCAGCGGCGCGACCTGGTCCTCGGTCGCGCGGACCGCGACCATCGCGCCGCCCTCGGGCAGCTCCCCCATCAGCCGCCCGCGCGCCGCCACCAGCGTGACGGCGTCGTCCTCCGACAGGACGCCCGCGACGTGCGCGGCGGCCAGCTCGCCGATCGAGTGCCCCATCAGCAGGTGCGGGACGACGCCCCAGGACTCCAGGAGCCGGAACAGCGCGACCTCGAAGGCGAAGAGGGCGGGCTGGGTGAACGCGGTCCGGTGCAGGGCGTCCTCGTCGTCCCAGACGACGTCCTTCAGCGAGCGGCCGAGGTGCTCGTCGAACCGCGCGCACAGGTCGGTGAAGGCCCGGTCGAACACCGGGAACCGTCCGGCCAGCGCGCGGCCCATGCCGAGGCGCTGCGCGCCCTGGCCGGTGAACATGAACGCCAGCCCGCGCGGCTCGGCGGTGCCGGTGAGCGGAAGGGAGCCGAGGGCGCGCAGGGCCTCGCCGGTGTCGGCGGCGACCACGACCGCGCGGTGCTCGTGCGTGGACCGGCCAGTCGCCAGCGACCAGGCCGCGTCCACCGGACGTGGGTCGTCCTCGCGCAGCCGCGCGGCCAGGCGTCCGGCCTGGTCGCGCAGCGCCGCCTCGGACCGGGCGGAGAGCACCCAGGGCACGAGCGCGTCGCCGGGCTCGGACGGGGGCGGTTCCGTCCCGGCCGGTGCCTCCTCGATGATCACATGGGCGTTGGTGCCGCTGATGCCGAAGCCCGACACCCCGGCCCGGCGGGGACGGTCCGCCGCGGGCCACTCGGCCTTCTCGGTCAGCAGCCGGACGTCGCCCGCCGACCAGTCGACCTCGGACGTCGGCGCGTCCACGTGCAGCGTCCGAGGCAGGACGCCCTCGCGGAGCGCCAGCACCATCTTGATCACGCCGGCCGCCCCGGCGGCGGCCTGGGTGTGCCCGAGGTTGGACTTCAGCGAGCCGAGCCACAGCGGGCGCTCGCGGTCCTGGCCGTAGGTCGCCAGCAGGGCCTGCGCCTCGATCGGGTCGCCGAGGCGGGTGCCCGTGCCGTGCGCCTCGACGGCGTCCACGTCGGCCCCGGTCAGACCGGCACCGGCGAGGGCGCGGCGGATCACCCGCTGCTGCGACGGCCCGTTCGGCGCGCTGAGGCCGTTGCTGGCGCCGTCCTGGTTGACGGCGCTGCCCCGGACCAGCGCGAGCACCGGGTGGCCGTTGCGGCGCGCGTCCGACAGCCGCTCCAGCAGCAGGACGCCCACGCCCTCGCTCCAGGTCGTCCCGTCGGCGGCGTCGGCGAACGCCTTGGTCCTGCCGTCGGGCGCCAGCCCGCGCTGCCTGCTGAACTCGACGAAGGTGGCGGTGCTCGCCATCACGGTCACGCCGCCCGCCAGGGCGAGCGCGCACTCGCCCTGCCGCAGCGACTGCGCCGCCAGATGCAGGGCCACCAGCGACGACGAGCACGCGGTGTCGACGGTGACGGCCGGGCCCTCCAGGCCCAGCGTGTAGGAGACCCGCCCGGACGCGACGCTGCCCGCGTTGCCGGTCAGCAGGTAGCCGTCACCGCCCTCATGGGCGAGGGTGCCGTAGTCGTGGTACGACAGGCCGGTGAAGACACCCGTGGCGCTGCCGCGCAGCGAGTGCGGGTCGATCCCCGCCCGTTCGAGGGCCTCCCAAGACGTCTCCAGCAGCAGCCGCTGCTGCGGGTCCATCGCCAGGGCCTCGCGCGGCGAGATCCCGAAGAAACCGGCGTCGAAGTCTCCGGCGCCGTGCAGGAAACCGCCCTCGCGGACATAGATCTTCCCGGGGACGCCTGGCTCGGGGTCGTAGAGGGCGTCGGCGTCCCAGCCCCGGTCCACGGGGAAGCCCGAGATCGCGTCGCCGCCCTCGTCGAGCAGGCGCCACAGCTCCTCCGGCGAGGCGACGCCGCCCGGCAGGCGGCACGCCATCGCCACGATCGCGATCGGCTCGTCCGGATCGGAGACCGCGACCGCCGCCGCGCCGTGCCGCTCGGCGGACTCACCGGCCAGGTGACGGGCCACGGCTCGCGGCGTCGGATGGTCGAACACCAGCGTCGCGGGGAGCGTCCTGCCGGTCGCGGCGGCCAGGCGGTTGCGCAGCTCGACCGCCGTCAGCGAGTCGAACCCCAGCTCGTTGAACGCCCGGGTCTCCTCGACCGCTCCGGCCGAGTCGTGGCCGAGGATGGCCGCCGCCTGCGTCAGGACGAGGGCGAGAAGCTCCTCCTCGCCGAGGTCACCGGCCCGGCCCGGCACGGCGGGCGCGGACTCGGCGGGGACCAGGTCCGCCAGGATCACCGGCAGCGTCCCGGACGCCGCCTGCTCGCGCAGCGCGGCGCCGTCCAGCCGCACCGGGACCAGCGCGGCGTTCCCGGCCGACACGGCCGCGTCCAGGAGCCCGAGGCAGTGCCGCGACGGCATCGGCCGCAGCCCCGTCCGCTCCAGGCGGCGCAGGTCGCGGTCGCCGGTCAGCCCGCTGCGCTCGGCCCACAGACCCCACGCCAGGGACGTGGCGGGCAGGCCCTCGGCGCGGCGGCGCTGCGCGAGCGCGTCCAGCACCGCGTTGGCGGCGGCGTAGTTGCCCTGGCCCGCGCCGCCGAAGGGCGCGGCGGCCGAGGAGAACAGCACGAACGCCTTCAGCCCGAGGTCGCGGGTCAGCTCGTCCAGGACGAGCGCGGCCCCGGCCTTCGGGCGCATCACGGCGGCCACGCGTTCGGGGGTCAGCGACTCGATCATTCCGTCGTCGAGCACCCCGGCCGCGTGGACGACGGCCGTCACCGGATGGGCGGCCAGGAGGGCGGCCACGGCGTCCCGGTCGGCGACGTCGCAGGCCGCCACGGTGACGTCCGCGCCGAGCCCGGACAGCTCCGCCGCCAGGTCGGGCGCGTGCCCGCTCCTGCCGACCAGCACCAGGTTCCGCACGCCGTGCTCGGTGACCAGGTGCCGGGCGACCAGGCCGCCGAGCGTCCCGGTGCCACCGGTGATCAGGACGGTGTCGTCCGGCGTCCAGAAGTCGGCGGGCTCGGGCAGGTCGACCGGGGCGAGCCTGGGGACCAGGGCCCGGCCGTCGCGCAGCGCCACCTGGGGCTCGCCCGATCGCAGGGCCGCCGCGACCATGCGGGCCGAAGCGTCCGCGTCGTCGGTGTCGAGCAGGACGAACCGTCCGGGGTGCTCCGACTGCGCCGACCTGACCAGGCCCCACAGCGCGGCACCGTCCAGGTCGGGACTCTCGCCCGGGATCGCGGCGACCGCGCCACGCGTCACCAGGGCCAGCCGGGAGCCACCGGGGCTCTCGATCCAGCGGTTCACCAGGTCCAGGACGCCGTCGAGCGTGTCCGGGGCGTCCTGGCGGACGACGTCCGCGGGAACCTCGACGTCGGCTCGGGAGAGGGACAGGTCCGTCCAGTCCAGGCGGAAGAGGTCTTCCGTCGCGCGGCGGGTGTCCCGGGTGCCCTCCAGCCAGAAGCGGCGTCGTTGGAAGGGGTAGGTGGGCAGGTCGACGGGACGTCCGCCCTCGACGGCGGGCCTCCAGTCGACCGGGGCACCGCGCACCCAGGCTTCGGCGGCGCTGGTCAGGAAGCGTCCCAGCCCGCCCTCGCCGCGTCTGAGGGTCCCGACCGCGTCCGGCAGCGCCATGGCCAGCACGGGGTGCGGGCTCGCCTCGACGAAGAGGGTGAACCCGTCGTCGGTCAGGGCGCGCGTCGCCTGCTCGAAGGCGACCGGCTCGCGCAGGTTGCGGTACCAGTAGCCCGCGTCCAGCAGGGCCGTGTCGTGCCGCTCACCGGTGAGGCTGGAGTAGAGCGCGATGTCGCCGGTGCGCGGGGCGATGCCGGCGAGCACGTCGAGCAGCTCGGCCTCGATCGCCTCGACCTGCGGCGAGTGCGAGGCGTAGTCGACCGGGATGACCCTGGCCTGGACGTCCTCGGCCCGGTAGGACGCCACCAGCTCGGCGATCTCCTCGGGAGCGCCCGACACCACCGTCGAGCGCGGCCCGTTGTAGGCCGCGACGCTCAGCCCGCCGAGCCGGATCTCGTCGGCGGGCAGGGCGATCGACGCCATGCCGCCGCGCCCGGCCAGCTCGCGAGCGATCAGCTTCGCCCGCAGCGCCACCACCTTCGCGCCGTCGCCCAGGGACAATCCGCCCGCGACGCAGGCCGCCGCGATCTCACCCTGGGAATGCCCCACGACCGCGTCAGGACGCACGCCATACGACTCCCACAGCTTCGCGAGTGACACCATGACCGCCCACAACGCGGGCTGGACGACATCCACCCGGGCGAGAGCCTCCTCGTCACTGAGGACCTCGAACAGATCCCACTCGACGACCGGCGCCAGAGACGCCGCGCAGTCCCGCATCGCCTCCGCGAACACCGGAGACGACTCCAGAAGCTCCACCGCCATTCCGGACCACTGCGCGCCCTGACCCGGGAACACCATCGCGACGCGGCAGTCGGGCGTCGCGCGGCCCTGGATCGGTTCGCCGCCGGTGGACAGGGTCACGGCGCGATGGTCGAAGCTCGCCCGGGTGTGGACGAGGGACCACGCCGTGTCGAGCGGCTCGTGCGTCAGGGCCGCCACGTTGGACACCTGCTCGCGCAGGGCCTCGGCGGAACGGGCCGACATGACCAGGGGCACCACCGGCGGCGCGGCGCCGGGCGCGGGCTCCTCGGTCGCGGGGGGCTCTTCGACGATCACGTGGGCGTTGGTGCCGGAGACACCGAACGACGACACGCCCGCCCGGCGTTCCGTGCCCGTCCAGGGCTCGGCCTCGGTGAGGAGCCGGACGGTGCCGTCCGACCAGTCGACGCCGGGGTTGGGCTCGTCCACGTGCAGGGTCGGGGGCAGCGTCCCGTGCCGCAGCGCCATCACCATCTTGATGACGCCGCCCACACCGGCCGCGGCCTGCGCGTGCCCGATGTTGGACTTCAGCGACCCCAGCCGCAGGGGGCTTCCCTCGGGACGGTTCGCGCCGTAGACGTCCATCAGCGCCTGCGCCTCGATCGGGTCGCCCAGATTGGTGCCGGTGCCGTGCGCCTCGACGGCGTCCACGCTCTCGGGGGACAGACCGGCGTCCGCGAGCGCCTGCTTGATCACCTCTTCCTGGGAGGGACCGTAGGGCGCGGTGAGGCCGTTGCTGGCGCCGTCCTGGTTGACGGCGGTGCCCCGGACGAGGCCGAGCACGCGGCGTCCGGCGGCCCGGGCGTCCGACAGGCGCTCCAGCAGCAGCACACCGGCGCCCTCCGCCAGGCCGAACCCGTTGCCGCCCGCCGCGAAGGCGCGACATCGCCCGTCCGGGGACAGCGCCCCCTGCCTGCTGTACTCGGTGAAGACCAGCGGCGTGGACATCACCGCCACTCCCCCGGCGAGCGCGAGCGAGCATTCGCCGTTGCGCAGCGCCCGGACGGCCAGGTGCAGCGCGACCAGCGAGGACGAGCAGGCCGTGTCGACGGTGACGGCCGGGCCCTCCAGCCCGAAGGTGTAGGCGACGCGGCCGGACACCACGCTGCCCGCCGTCCCGGTGCTCAGATAGCCCTCGGCCTCGGCCGGGACCACGCCGAAGCGGGCCGCGTAGTCCTGGTAGATGTTGCCGACGAACACGCCGGTCCGGGTGCCCTTGAGGGCGGACGGCTCCAGACCGGCCCGCTCGAACGCCTCCCAGGACGTCTCCAGCAGCAGCCGCTGCTGCGGGTCCATCGCGACCGCCTCGCGCGGCGAGATCCCGAAGAACTCCGGGTCGAAGTCCGCGGCGTCGTACAGGAACCCGCCGCCGCGCGCGGAGGTCGTGCCGGGCCTGCCCGTGTCGGGGTCGAGCAGCCGATCCAGGTCCCAGCCCCGGTCGGACGGCAGGGCCGAGACGGCGTCACGTCCCTCGGCGACCAGATCCCACAGGTCCTCGGGCGTCCGCACCCCACCGGGGTACCGGCAGGCCATCGCGGTGATCGCGATCGGCTCGCGGGCCCGGTCCTCGACCTCGTCCAGGCGCCTGCGCGCCTGCCGCAGGTCGTTCATGAGCCTCTTGACGTACTCACGCAGTCTGTCCTCGTTGGACATCGCTCTCACGTCCCCTTGCCGAGCTCGGCTTCGATGAGCTCGAACATCTCGTCGTCATCGGCCGGATCGAAGTCGTCGTCGCCCGCCGCGCCCCACGTCCGCAGCAGGTCTTTCAGCCGTCCCGCCACCCGGGTGCGGTCGCCGTCGCCCAGCCGCGCCAGTTCCGACTCCAGCCGGTCGAGGTCGGTGAGCACGTCCCGGGCGGCCCGCGCGTCCAGGTCGAGCTCGGCTCGGAGCCTGCGCGCGACGTCGACCGGGGTCGGATGGTTGAACACCAGCGCGGCGGGCAGCCTCGCCCCGGCCGCGCGGCCGAGGCGGTTGCGGAACTCCACCGCGATCAGCGAATCGAAGCCCAGATCCTTGAACGCCGTGTCGGCGGCCACGTCCCCCGGCCCGGAATGGCCGAGCGCCGCGGCGGCCTGGGTGCGGACCAGCTCGATGAGCACGCGGTCCTGTTCCTGCTCGGGCAGGCCCGCGAGGCGGCGGGCCAGGGCCCCGGCCTCGCTCGCCGCCACCGGCCTGGCCGGACGGGCGGCGACCGGCGCCGGTGCCGCGTCGGCCGGGGCCGCCGGGCGCAGCGCCAGCGACTCGACCGAGATGACCGGCAGGCCCGTGCCGTCGGTCGCCGTCAGCGCGACCTCGTTCTCGCCCAGCGGCACCAGGCGCACCTGGAGCCGGGTGGCGCCGGTCGCGTGCAGGACGGCCCCGCTCCACGAGAAGGGCCGCAGCCCCTCGCCCATGAGCGGGCTGCTCGCCAGCGGCGCCAGCGCCGCGTCCAGCAGCAGCGGATGCAGGCCGAAGGGGCCCGCGTCCAGGTCGTCCGGGAGCACGACCTCGGTGAACAGCTCCTCGGCCGCCCCGGGCCCGATCACCGGTTCGCGCTCGGCCCGGACGAGCGTTCCGGTGGCGTGCCGCGTCCATTCGTCCCCGGCCCGCGCGTGGAAGGTCACCGCCCGCGCGCCGGTCTCGTCGGGCGCGCCGACCGTCAGCTGCACGGCCACACCGCCCGTGTCGGGGATCGCGAGCGGGGCCTGCATGGTCAGCTCGTCCACCCGGTCGCAGCCGACCTGGTCACCGGCCTGGACCGCCATCTCCAGGAAGGCCGTGCCGGGCAGCAGGACGGTTCCCTCGACCCGGTGCCCGGCGAGCCAGGGGTGGGTGCGCAGGGACAACCGGCCGGTGAGCACCAGCCCGTCGCCGTCGGCCAGCGCGACCGAGCCGTCCAGCAGCGGACGGGACGCGGCGGCGCCCGGCCAGTAGCGCTCGCGCTGGAAGGGGTAGGTCGGCAGGTCGACCGGCCGCCCGCCCTCGACGGCGGGACTCCAGTCGACCGCGACGCCGCGCACCCACAGCTCGGCGGCGCTCAGCAGGAAGCGGTCCAGGCCGCCCTCGCCGCGCCGGAGCGTGCCCACGGCGTCCGGCAGCGCGATGGCCAGCACCGGGTGCGGGCTCGCCTCGACGAAGGTCGCGAACCCGTCGTCGGCGAGGGAGCGCGCGGCGCCCTCGAAGTCGACGGGCCGCCGCAGGTTGGCGTACCAGTACCCGGCGTCCAGGAGCGCGGTGTCGTGGCGCTTCCCGGTGAGGCTGGAGTAGAACGCGATGTCGCCCGCGCGGGGTGCGATGCCGGCGAGCACGTCGAGCAGCTCGGCCTCGATCGCCTCGACCTGCGGCGAGTGGGACGCGTAGTCGACCGGGACGACCTTCACCTCGTCGTCGGCCGCAGCCAGTGCGGCGATGGCCTCGGGCGTCCCGGCGACCACCGTGGACGACGGTCCGTTGACGACGGCGACGTCGAGATCGGGGAACCGCTCGCGGACCTCGTCGGCGGGCAGCGGGATCGACGCCATGCCGCCGCGCCCGGCCAGCTCGCGAGCGATCAGCTTCGCCCGCAGCGCCACCACCTTCGCGCCATCGTCCAAAGACAATCCGCCCGCGACGCACGCCGCCGCGATCTCACCCTGCGAATGCCCCACGACCGCGTCAGGACGCACGCCATACGACTCCCACAGCTTCGCCAGCGACACCATCACCGCCCACAACGCGGGCTGCACGACATCCACCCGGGCGAGAGCCTCCTCATCATCGAGAACCTCGAACAGATCCCAATCGACGACAGCCGACAGAGCCTCACGGCACTCCCGCATCGCCTCCGCGAACACCGGAGACGACTCCAGAAGCTCCACCGCCATGCCAGTCCACTGCGCACCCTGGCCCGGGAACACCATCGCGACCTTGCCCGGCTCGCCCGACGCGGAACCGGTCACCGTCTCCGCGCCCACGACCACGGCTCGGTGGTCGAACGCGGCGCGGCCCTTGGCGAGGGTCCAGGCCACGTCGGCCGGGTGTCCGGGAACGTTCCGGAGCGCGGTCAGCTGGGCTTCGAGCGCGGGCTCGGTACGGGCGGAGACCACCCACGGAACCACCGGCGCGGGCCGTCCGGGGGCCTCCTCCTCGGCCTCGGGCGGGCCCTCGATGATGGCGTGGGCGTTCGTGCCCGACATCCCGAAGGACGAGACGCCGGCCCGGCGGTTCTCTCCCGTCCACTCCACGGGCTCGGTCAGCAGCCGCACCTCCCCCGCCGACCAGTCGACGTGCGAGGACGGGGCGTCCACATGCAGCGTCCTGGGCAGCAGGCCGTGCCGCAGCGCCAGCACCATCTTGATCACGGCCGCCACTCCGGCGGCACCCTGGGTGTGGCCGATGTTCGACTTCACCGAGCCCAGCCACAGCGGCCGGTCGCGGTCCTGCCCGTAGGCCGCCAGCAGCGCCTGCGCCTCGATCGGGTCGCCGAGCCGCGTGCCGGTGCCGTGCGCCTCGACGGCGTCCACGTCGGCGGGCCGCAGGCCCGCGTCGGCCAGGGCGCGGGCGATCACCCGGCGCTGGGACAGGCCGTTGGGCGCCGTCAGCCCGTTGCTGGCGCCGTCCTGGTTGGTCGCCGTCCCGCGCACGATCCCGAGGATCCGGCGGCCGTTGCGCCGGGCGTCCGACAGCCGCTCCAGCACCAGGACTCCGGCGCCCTCGCCCCAGGCGGTGCCGTCGGCGGCCTCGGCGAACGCCTTCACGCGCCCGTCGGGCGCGAGCCCGCGCTGGCGCGAGAACTCCACGAACCCCTCGGGCGTCGTCAGGACCGCCACGCCGCCCGCGAGCGCCAGCGAGCACTCGCCGCCGCGCAGCGCGCGGACGGCCAGGTGCAGCGCAACCAGCGACGACGAGCACGCGGTGTCGACCGACACGGCCGGGCCCTCGAGCCCGAAGGAGTAGGCAAGGCGGCCGGAGATGACGCTGCCTGAGGTGCCCGTCGCGAGATGGCCCTCCAGGTTCTCGGACGTGTCGCGCAGGACGTTGGCGTAGTCCTGGACGTTGCTCCCGATGAACGCGCCGGTCGAGGAGCCGCGCAGCGAGTGCGGGTCGATGCCCGCCCGTTCGAACGCCTCCCACGTCGTCTCCAGCAGCAGCCGCTGCTGGGGGTCCATCGCGACCGCCTCGCGCGGCGAGATCCCGAAGAACGCGGCGTCGAACCGGGCAGCGTCGTGCAGGAACCCGCCCTCGCGGGTGTAGGACGTGCCGCGCCTGCCGGGGTCGGGGTCGTAGAGCGCCTCGAGGTCCCAGCCCCGGTCTTCGGGGAAGGTGGAGATGACGTCGCGGCCCTGGGCGACCACGTCCCAGAGGTCGTCCGGCGAGGCGACCCCGCCGGGGAAGCGGCAGCCCATCCCGACGATCGCGATCGGCTCGTCGAGCCCGACCGGCCCGGCGGCGGCCGGGGCCCGCGTCGCGGCGCTCTGACCGCCGACCTGCTCGGACACGAAGGCGGCCAGCGCCGCAGGCGTCGGGTGGTCGAAGATCGCGGCGGTGGGCAGCCGGAGACCGGTCAGCGCGTTGAGCCGGGTGCGCAGCTGCACCGCGCCGAGCGAGTCCAGGCCCAGCTCGTTGAAGGCGCGGTCCGCCTCGACCTGCTCGGCGCCGTCGTGGCCGAGGATGACGGCCGCCTCGGCGCGCAGTGCGTCAAGCACCGTCCGGGTGCGTTCGGCGTCCGCGAGCCCGGCCAGCGCGAGCCGTCCGGGCGCGTCGCCGGGCTCCTCGGCCTCGGCCTGCTCGCGCACCTCGTCGAGGTCGGCGAGCAGGGCGCTCGGGCGTCCGGAGGTGAAGCCCGGCGCGAACCGGCCCCAGTCGACGTCGGCCACGGTCACACAGGTCTCGTCGTGGTCGAGGGCCTGACCGAGCGCGACGATCGCGCGGGCGGGGCTCATCGGTGCCAGGCCCTGCCGCCGCAGCCGCCCGGCGACCTCGGGGTCGGCGGCCATGCCGCCCTCGCCCCACGGGCCCCACGCCACGGCCGTCGCGGTCAGGCCGCGCGCCCGCCGGTGCTCGGCGAGCGCGTCGAGATAGGCGTTCCCCGCCGAGTAGGCGGTCTGGCCGCCGCTCCCCCAGATGCCGGAGATGGAGGAGAACAGCACGAACGCGTCCAGCGGGGTGTCGCCGAGCAGCTCGTGCAGGTTCGCCGCCCCCGCCACCTTGCCGTGGACGACCTCGGCCAGCTCCGCGTCACCGGTCTCGGTGATCGGCGCGGTGCGGCCCGCGACCCCGGCGGCGTGCACGACGGCCGCGGGCGGATGCGCGGCGAGCAGCTCCGCCAGCGCCGCGCGGTCGGCGACGTCGCATTGGGCGACGGTGACCCGGGCCCCGAGGGCGGCCACCTCGTCGGCCAGTTCCGGCGCGTGCCCGGACCGGCTGGCCAGCACCAGGTGGTCCGCGCCGTTCGCGGCGGCCCACCGTGCCACGGCGGCGCCGAGCGCCCCGGTGCCGCCGGTGATCAGGATCGTGCCGCGCGGGCGCCAGGGCGCGGCGGGCGCGCCGTCGAGCGGGGCGCGTTCGATCCGCCGCGCGTGGACGCCGGTGTCGCGGACGGCGAGCTGGTCCTCGCCGCCCGGTCCGGCCAGGACGGCGGCGAGACGGGCGGCCGCCCGCTCGTCCACGTCCTCGGGAAGGTCGACCAGGCCGCCCCAGCGTTTCGGCTGTTCCAGGGCGACCGTCCGGCCGAGGCCCCAGACCAGGGCCCGCTCCGGGTTCTCCAGACGATCGGACGCGCCCACCGAGACCGCGCTCCGGGTCACGCACCACACGGGCGCGTCGATCCCGTTCCGGGCGACCGCCACCGCGTCCTGGTAGGTCTCGCAGAAGGCCAGAATCCCGGCGAGGTCGCCGCCGGGTTCGCGGACGACGTTCGCCCCATGGCTTTCGAGAGCGGTCACGACGACGTCCGGGACGGCCCCCGTCACCAGCCAGGTACCGGTCAGCTCCGGCCGCTCGGGCATGGCGACCGGTTTCCAGGTCACGCGGTAGCGCCAGCGTTCGACGGCCGCGCCCGCCCGGTGCCGCTCGCGCCAGCCGGCGAGCGCGGGCAGGACGTCGGGGAGCGCGGCGTCCTCGGCGATGCCCAGCGCCGCGAGGTCACCGGACTCGACCACGTCCCAGAACCGCGCGTCGGCCGGGGAGTCCCCGCGCCGGGCGGTGTCCTGGCCGGCCCAGAACCGCTTGCGCTGGAAGGCGTAGGTGGGCAGGTCGACGCGGCGCGCGCCGGACCCGGCGAAGAACGCCGTCCAGTCGACGTCCAGACCGTGGACGTGCAGCGCGGCCAGCGCGGCGACGACCGTGCGCGCCTGCGGGCGGTCGCGGTGCTGGACGGCGGTGAAGGTCGCGCCGTCGCCGTCCAGGCAGTCCTGTCCCATGCCGGACAGCACGCCGTCGGGGCCCAGCTCGACGTAGCGCGTCACGCCGAGGTCGCGCAGCGCCCGGACGCCGTCGTGGAAGCGGACCGCCTCGCGCACATGGCGGACCCAGTACTCCGGCGAGGCGAGCTCACCGGCCGCCGCGACCGCGCCCGTCACGTTGGAGACGACGGGAATGCGGGGCTCGGCGTAGGTCAGCGTCTCGGCGACGCGGCGGAACGCGTCGAGCATTCCGTCCATGCGGGCCGAGTGGAAGGCGTGCGAGACGCGCAGCCGGCGGGTCTTGGCGAAGTGCGCGGCGACCTCGGTCACGGCGTCCTCGTCGCCGGAGATCACCACGGCCTCCGGGCCGTTGACCGCCGCGATGCCCGCGCCGTCGCGCAGCAGCGGGCGGACCTCGTCCTCGGTCGCGCGGATCGCGACCATCGCGCCACCCGGGGGAAGTTCCTGCATGAGCCTGCCCCGGGCCGTGACCAGGGCGCACGCGTCCTCGAGCGAGAGCACGCCCGACACGTGCGCGGCGGCCAGCTCGCCGATCGAGTGGCCCATCACGAAGTCCGGGACGACGCCCCACGACTCGAACAGGCGGAACAGCGCCACCTCGACGGCGAACAGCGCGGCCTGCGTGTAGGCGGTCTGGTCGAGCCGCTCGGCCGCCGCCGACCCGGCCTCGGCGAAGACGACCTCGCGCAGCGCGGGATCGAGATGCGCGCACGCGGCGTCGAAGGCCCGCGCGAACGCGGGGAAGCGCTCGTACAGCTCGCTTCCCATGCCCGCGCGCTGGGCTCCCTGGCCGGTGAACAGGAACGCCGAGCGTCCCGTGGGGGCGCCGTCGCCCCGGATCAGCGCGGCGGCGGAGGTGCCGTCCGCCAGGGCCTTCAGCGCGCGGGTCGTCTCGTCGGGGTCGCCGGCCACGATGGCCGCGCGCCATTCGAAGGCGGCCCGGCCGGTCGCCAGGGACAGGGCGACGTCCGCCGGGTCGTCCCCGGCGTTCGCGGCCAGCAGGCGCGCGGCCTGCGCGCGCAGGGCGTCGGGTGTGCGGCCGGAGACCAGCCACGGCATCGGGAGCCCGGCGGCGGCGCGCGGCTCCTCCACGTGGTCGGCGGCCGGGGCCTCCTCGATGATGGCGTGGGCGTTGGTCCCGCTGATCCCGAAGGACGACACCCCGGCCCGGCGCGGGCGCCCGGCCCGCTCCCACGGCCTGGCCTCGGTGAGCAGCCGGACGTCGCCGGCCGTCCAGTCCACCTCGGAGGTCGGACGGTCGACATGGAGCGTGCGGGGCAGCAGCCCGTGCCGCAGCGCCATGACCATCTTGATCACGCCGCCGACGCCGGAGGCCGCGACCGCGTGCCCGATGTTGGACTTCAGCGAGCCGAGCCACAGCGGGCGCTCGCGGTCCTGGCCGTACGTGGCGATGATCGCCCGGGCCTCGATCGGGTCGCCGAGGCGGGTTCCGGTGCCGTGCGCCTCGACCGCGTCCACGTCGGCGGCGGTCAGGCCCGCGTCGGCCAGCGCCAGGCGGATCACCCGTTGCTGGGCGAGGCCGTTCGGCGCGGTGAGGCCGTTGCTCGCGCCGTCCTGGTTGATCGCCGAACCGCGGAAGACCGCGAGCACGGGGTGGCCGTTGCGGCGCGCGTCCGACAGCCGCTCCAGCAGGACGACGCCGACGCCCTCGCTCCAGCCGGTTCCGTCCGCCGCCTCGGCGAACGCCTTGCACCGCCCGTCGGCGGACAGGCCGCGCTTGCGGCTGAACTCCACGAGCATGTCGGGGCTCGACATGACCGTCGCCCCGCCCGCCAGCGCCAGCGAGCACTCGCCCCGTCGCAGCGAATGGGCCGCCAGGTGCATCGAGACCAGCGACGACGAGCACGAGGTGTCGACGGCGATGGCCGGGCCCTCCAGGCCGAGCGCGTAGGAGACGCGTCCCGACGCCACGGCGGCGATCGTCCCGGTGAGCAGGTTGCCCTCGACGCTCTCCGGGGCGTCCCGCCAGGCCGGGCCGTAGTCGGGCCGGTTGACGGCCACGAACACGCCGGTGGCGCTGCCACGCAGCGAGCGCGCGTCGATCCCGGCGCGTTCGAGCACCTCCCAGCTGGTCTCCAGCACCAGCCGCTGCTGCGGATCCATCGCCAGCGCCTCGCGCGGCGAGATCCCGAAGAAGGCGGCGTCGAAGTCGGCGGCGCCGTCGAGGTAGCCGCCCCGGTCGGCGTAGAAGGTGCCGGACGTCGCCGGGTCGGGGTCGAACCGCTCGTCCGGGTCCCAGCCGCGGTCGGAGGGGAGCGGGCCCACCGCGTCCACTTCGTCGCGGACCAGTCGCCACAGGTCCTCGGGGGTGTCGGCGCCGCCGGGGAAGCGGCAGGCCATCGCGACGATGACGATCGGGTCGTCATCAGGGCATGGCGAAGAGAGTTCCTGTCCCACGTGTGTTTTCTCCTCGACCTCTGTCAGAGAGGCGTTCGAATGAGGGTGTGCTGTGCCGGAAGCGGGCCGGGCGCCTAGCGGATCGCCTTGCGGGCGGGGTTGATCCGGTCTTCGCCGATGCGCTCGCGCAGCGCGGGGTCGGTGACGCCGAGCCCCTCCGACGGCGCGAGGCACAGCACGCCCACCTTCGCGACATGGGCGTTGGTCTGCACCTGGCGGGCCGCCTCGGCGGCCTGGTCGAGCGGGTACACCGCCGAAAGGACGGGAGAGAGGCGGCCCATGGTGACCAGCCGGTTCATCTCCCACTGCTCCTGGAGGTTGGCGATGTGGCTTCCCACGATCCGCTTCAGCCTCATCCAGAGGTGGCGGTTGTCGTAGTGGTGGTCGTATCCGCTGCTGGACCCGCAGGTCACGACCGTCCCGCCGCGCCGGACGGCGAACACCGAGATGCCGAAGGTGTTCTTGCCGGTGTAGTCGAGGGCGATGTGCGGGTCCTCGCCGATCTCCGCGCGGATGACCGATCCGAGGCGCTTGCCGGCCTCGATCGTCTCCGCCGGTCCTTCGGCGCCGCCGATGCCCAGCGTGTTCCGGTTGATCACGACGTCGCAGCCGAGTTCCCAGGCCAGCCGCTCCTTCTCGGGCGAGCTGACGACGCCGACCGGGACGCCGCCGCCGTTCTTGACCATCTGGACGGCGTAGGAGCCCAGACCGCCGGTGGCGCCCCAGATCAGCACGACGTCGCCCTGCTTCATGCGGGCGCCGCGCTCGCCGACCAGCATCCGGTAGATCGTTCCCGCGCACAGCGGGTAGGAGGCGGACTCCTCCCAGGTCAGGTGGGGTGGCTTGTGGAGGAGCTGGGTCGCGCGGACGACGGCGTAGTGCGCCAGCCCGCCGAAGTTGGTCTCGAATCCCCAGGCCCGCTGCTCGGCCCCGAGCATCCCGTCGGCGTGCGTCGCGGGCTCCTGGTCGTCGATGTAGGCGGGGCTGAGGATGACGTGGTCCCCGACCTTCCAGCGGCGCACGCCGGATCCGACACGGACAATGACTCCGGACCCGTCCGAGCCGATCACATGATACGGCTGATCATGCCGCTCGGCCCATCCGCCCTGTTTGGCGAAACGCTTGAGAAAGCCGAACGTCGGCAGCGGTTCGAAAAGAGCCGACCACACGGTGTTGTAGTTGATCGAGCTGGCCATGACCGCGACGAGCACCTCGTCGGGTGCGAGTTCCGGAAGGGGAACCCGTCCGAGCCGAAGGGACTGGCGCACGTCCTTGTCGGCCGCCCCCTCGAACATCCCGGCGTCCTCCGCACGCAGGTGAAGCGCTGTGTACTCGTCCGGTGCCGCGAGCCGTTCCAGCTCCTGCGCGGGTGCGCCAGCGAGCACAGCGGTCGCCAAAGAATCCATTGAATATCCCCCGAGAATTCACCGAAGCGACGGTAAGTAGAATAAGCGTCCAATTGCTTCTGGCTCATGAAGAAATTAACGCCCCTGCAACAACCCTATGGGCAGGCAAACGCGTTCGCCAACGAGATCAGGCTCACATCACCTTGAGTGGGCAAATCAACACGACATCAACAATCCATTGATTTCTCTTGTTATTCGAAGATCATCTGAACCCATTCGCGCGGCCCCAACGGACGGATCACTCGTACGTTCGAGTCCAGACGAGCCAGAAGGCGGAGGGCCGGTCATCGGACGACGGATCGGCCAAGGAGATGTGTAACGCCCGGACGCGGGGCGTCAGCCCGCGTTGAGGCGGGCCTGGATCCGGGAAATGTCGTGGCGCTCGGCCGGCGGGAGAGGGGCTCCGGCGGAGTCGCGGGCCCGAGTGGCGGCGGCCAGATGACGGCGGGCCTTGGCCAGGTCGCCCTGGAGCGAGAGGGCCCCGGCGAGGCCCTCCTGGGCGAGGGCGGTGGCCCTGGGGTTGCCGGTGGCCCGGGCGGCGGCCAGCCCCTCGGTGTGCAGGGCCAGGGCCCGCGCGGCGTCGCCTCGCTGTTCGGCGACGAAGCCGAGTTCGGCCAGGACGAGGGCGAGGCCGGGGGCGCCGTCGATCTGGCGGCACCATTCGACCCACTTGAGCAGGGTCGACTCGGCGGCGTCGAGGTCGCCCCGGCGGCGGGCGCCCAGGGCCAGGCCGATCTCGGCGAAGTGTTCCAGGCGGCGGTCGGCGTGGGCGGCCGCCAGGTCGCGGGCGCGTTCGTGGAAGTCGGTGGCGCGGGCGTGGTCGCCGGTCAGCAGGGCGATCCGGCCCAGGCGGGTCAGCTGGCTGGAGATCTCGGGCCACAGGCCCAGTTCCTCGGCCAGGCGCAGGCCGCGCCGGTGCAGGTCGGCGGCCTCGGCATGGGCCCCGATCGCCTCGGCCCGGGTGCCCAGCACGTCTATGGCCCGCAACTGGCCCCACCGGTCGCCGAGATCTTCGAAGAGCCGCAGGCTCCGCCGCCCGTCGCGTTCGGCGGCGGGCAGGTCGCCGCGCGCCATGGCCTGGCCCGCCCGGGTGCCGAGCGCCGCGGCGGCGCCCCAGGCGTCCTCGCCGAAGCCCGCCAGAGCGCGCTCCATCAGGGCGTCGATGGCGGGACCGTCGCCGAAGCCGCGGCGGGCGTAGCCGAGGAACCAGGCCGCCCAGGGATCTTTGGTTCCGTCCAGCGCGGACCGGACGCGGTGTTCACGGTCGTGGCCGGTGTCGGCGAGCAGGGAGAGGCCGGTCAGCCATACGTTGGCCTCGGCTCTCAGCACCTGGGGAGCGGTGGTGTGAGACAGAGCGTGGGTGAAGGCTTTGATGGCCTCGCTCATGCTGCCGTTGAGATACCAGTACCAGCCCAGGGCGTTGACGAGGCGGAGCGCCGGTTCGGGTGGGAGCGTCTCCACGGCGCTCCGGAGGTTGGCGGCTTCGGCGTCGAGGCGGTCGAGCCAGCGGCGCTGGTCGTGCGAGCGCAGTCGCGGGGCGGCGCGTTCGGCCAGGTCCAGATAGTACGACGCGCCGCGCTGGACGACGCGGGCACGCTCGCCCGCTTCGTCGAGGCGTTCCAGGCAGTAGGCGGCGACCGACTCCAGCAGGCGGTAGCGGCCGTTGGCGTGGACGACGAGGGAGCGGTCCACCAGCCGGGTCAGGAGGTCGAGCGTGCCTGGTTCGGCGCAGACCCGCTCGGCCGCTTCGAGCGTGCAGCCGCCGGTGTGCACGGCCAGCCGCCGCAGCACGGCGCGTTCCGGCGCGGAGAGCGGCTCCCAGCTCCAGTCGATCATGGCGCGAAGCGTGCGCTGGCGGGCCGGGGCGTCGCGGGGCCCCAGGGAGAGGAGCCGGAATCGGTCGTCCAGGCGGTCGGCCAGCTCGTGCACGGACATGCCGCGCAGGCGGGTCGCGGCGAGTTCGAGCGCCAGCGGGATGCCGTCCAGGCGGCGGCAGATCGTCGCGATCGCCCCGGCGTTGCCGGGAGCGGGCGTCAGGCCCGGGGATCTGGCCAGGAGGAGCTGGACGGCGCCATAGCCGCGAAGCTCGGAGTGCTCCGTGGCCGGGGGCGGGACGTCCAGGGGCGGGACGGGCCAGAGACGCTCGTCGCGGAGGTTCAGCGGTTCGCGGCTGGTGGCCAGGACCCGCAGGTCGGGCACCTCGCGCAGGAGGCGGGCCGCCAGGTCGGCGGCCGGTTCCACGACGTGCTCGCAGTTGTCCAGGACGAGCAGCGCCCGCCTGCCGCTGAGGTGCGCCACCGGGTCGGGGGCGTCGCGCAGCCCGAGCGCGGCGTTGAGCGTGGCCAGCACGTCGGGGCCGGTGAACTCGACCGTCCGGACCTCGCCCGGATACGCGCGTGCCGTCTCCAGGGCGAGGCTCGTCTTGCCGACGCCGCCCGGGCCCACCAGCGTGACCAGCCGGGACGATTCGAGCAGCGCCGACAGCTCGTCCACCGCCCGTCCCCGGCCCACCAGCGCCCGCGCGCCATTGAGCGCCGGGTCGTGGACGAGGATCGAGCGCTGCAGGGCGGCCAGCGCCGGGCCCGGGTCCAGGCCCAGCTCGTCGCGGAGGTGAAGGCGCAGTTCCTCGAAGCTCTGGAGGGCCTCGGTCTGGCGTCCGGCCCGATAGAGGGTGCGCATGTAGACGGCGCGGAGGCGTTCGCGCGCCGGGTGCCGGGCCACCAGCCCGGCCAGCTCGACCGTGTCGGGGACGCCGGATTCGAGGCGGGCCTCGGCGCGTTCCTCCAGGGCGGCCAGGCGCGCCTCCTCCAGGCGGGCGACCTCCGGGACGGCGAACGCGGCGTCCGCGAAATCGGCGTAGGCGGGGCCGCGCCACAGGTCCAGCGCCTGGGTGAGCAGGGTCGTCCTGGTCTCGGGATCGGACGCCGCGCGGGCGGATTCCAGCAGGTCCCCAAAACGTTGGGCGTCGACGTCCGTGGACTGGAGGACGTACCCGGGCGGGCGCGAGACCAGCAGCGAGCGGGCGCCCGGCTCGGCGTCCTCGAAGGCGCGGCGCAGCTGGGACGCGCGGGCCTGGAGGGTGGCCGTGGGGTTGGCCGGGAGCGAGGAGCCCCAGAGCTCGTCGATGAGGCGGTCGGCCGGGACGAGGCGGCCGCCACCGGCGAGCAGCGCGGCCAGCAGCGTGCGCACCTTGAGGTCGCGGACCCGGACGGGCGCCCCGCCGTCCGTCCGCGCCTCGACCGGGCCGAGCACCCCGAACCGCATCTCCCGATTATCGCGGCCCGAAGCCGACCCGAAGTGCCGGGAGGCACGGTGAGCGCATGAAGACACCTGTAAGCGTCATCGGCCTTGGACTCATGGGCACGGCCCTCGCCCGCGCCTTTCTGCGGAACGGCCACCCGACCACCGTGTGGAACCGGAGCGGCGCGAAGGCGGCGCCCCTGGTGCGAGAGGGGGCCGCACGGGCGGCGTCGCCGCGCGAGGCCGTCACGGCGAGCCGCCTGACAGTGGTCTGCCTGTCGATCTACGACAACGTCGAGGAGGTGCTGAAGGAGGCGGGAACGGCCCAGGAGGGCCGTGTGATCGTCAACCTGACCAACGGCACGCCCGACCAGGCCCGCGCCATGGCCGGACTGGTCGGCGGCCAGGGCGGCGTGTACCTGGACGGCGGCATCATGGCGGTGCCCCCGATGATCGGCGGCCCCGGCGCGCTGATCTTCTACAGCGGCGGTTCCCAGGACGCGTTCGAGGAGCACGCCGCGGCCCTCGGCGTCCTGGCCGAGGCGCGCTATCTCGGCGGCGACCCGGGCCTGGCCTCGCTGTACGACCTGGCGCTGCTGAGCGCGATGTACGGAATGTTCGGCGGCCTCTACCAGGCGCTGGCGCTGGTCCGGACGGAGAACATCTCCGCCCGCGAGTTCACGCCCCTGGTGACCGCGTGGCTCACCGCGATGATGGACGGCTTCCCAGAGCAGGCCGAGGCCCTCGACACCGGACGGTACGCCACCGAGGTCTCCTCGCTCGCCAACAACCGCGCGGGCTACCCGAACCTGATCGCCGCCGCCCGCGAACAGGGCGTCGGCACCACCCTCCTGGACCCCTTCGCCGCCCTCCTCGAACAGGCCGTCACCGAAGGCCGCGGCGAAGACGGCCTGGCCCGCCTGGTCGAGTACATCGCCCGCCCATAAACCCCACCAGCGACACGCGCCGCCGCCACAGATCCCGGGGTGGCGGCGGCGGTCGCGTGCGGGGGTCAGCCTCGGGTGGGGCCGGGGCGGTGGGGGCGGTCGGCGGAGGGGCGGGTGGGGACCTCGGCGGTTCGGGGGCGGGACGGGGTTTCGAGGCGGTCGCGGCCGCGAGCGGGGGCGTCGGTGCCGCGATCGGGGGCGGGGGCCTCGGTGGTGAGAAGGCCGGAGCTCTCCAGGTACTGGCGGCCCCGGGGGGTGATGTCCCAGGCGTTGTGGCGCCACTCCTTGCGGCGCCAGACGACGCCCGCGGACAGGAGCTTGCGGCCGACCCGGCTGATCTCGGTCTCGTCGGTGCCGAGTTCGGTGGCGAGCTGCTGGTTGGACAGGCCCTCGCGGCGCGCGACGGCCACCAGGAACCTGGCGGCGTAGCTGTCGGGACGCAGCCCGAGCTGGAGGCCGGACGGCAGCCTGCGCAGCGCCCAGTGCACGACGTCGATCAGGCCGAGGATGCGCCCGCGCTGCTCGCGCTGCTCCGGATCGAGGGCGGTGACGTCCAGGTAGTCGCGCTGGAGCCACTGGAGGCCGTCCTGCACCTCGACCAGGCAGGGTTCGTCGGCGTTCAGCGAGGCGTCGGTGATGAGCATCCCGAGCGCGCTGAAGTGGCCATCGCTGATGACCTTGGCATGTTCCATGGACTCGATGAGGCGCTGCGCCTCGCTGCGGCGGTCGCGGCCGAGCCGCGGCATCGTCGGTCCGTTCACGGGTCACCCCTGGTCGTCGGTTGAGGACCGGACCACTCAAGAGTGCGCCCATGCCAAGTGAATGTCAAGTGAAGCGCCGGGTGGTCGCGCTCACGGGGAAATGGCAAGTGTTGCCGTTCTGTAGCGCATGCCACGGAAACGGTTTACTGGACGGAGTTACCATCGATCCACCACCCGTGACCTAGGCCTGTCAAGCCACGGCTCGACCCCCGGAGCCCATGGAGGACCCGTTGGCGGAGTTCGCCTCTGCTGCCCACACGACCGACCCGGCTGATCTGTTCGTTCGTTTGTACGACGAGCTTCCGGATGAGCTGTTCACCGGCTGGACCGTCCCCGAGTGGTACGACGATCCCGAGGTGCGGCGGCAGGCGAACCAGATCTCCGAGATCGTGCTGGTCCTCGGCGAGCTCGACAGCGACCTCGTCGCCCGGCTGGTCAGGGACGACGGGCATCGCGGCCGCTTCACCGTCCTGCTCGGCCTCGACATCGCGCTGGCCCACGCCAACCCCTACGGCCCCTACAGCGACAGCCCGGCGCTGTCCCACGTGCTGATCCGGTACGAGCTGAGCGGACGCTTCAACGGCGAGGGGACGACCGGCGCGCTGCTCCCCCGCTGCGCCTTCCCCGGACGTCCGCGCGGCCTGCCCGCCAAGGCCGACTACTTCGGCGTCCACCGGGTTCCCGAGGCGCACATGGAGCGGATCGGCCACCGGCTGCTGCCCAAGCGCAACGACGCCTACTTCCCGCGCGACGTCCCGGTCACGGTGGGCTGCGCGCCGCTGCTGGAGTCCTACACCGACATCGAGATCAAGTTCGAGCAGCGGTACGGGATGTCGGTCTACCGGCTGCGGCCGGCCAACCACGACGCGCTGCGCGCCCGCATCACCTCGATCATCGAGCGGCTGGACGCCTCGGGCGCGCGGCTCGCCGTGATCCCGGAGGCCACGCTCTCCGACGAACTGCTGGAGCACTGGCGCCAGACGGCCTACGAGACCGCGCGCAACGACCGCGAGACCAGCCCCCTGCGCTTCCTCCTGGTGGGCAGCGGGCCGCTCGGGCCGGACGACCCGCCGCCCAACCGGGCCGTGCTGATCGACCGCTGGACGGGCGAGGACCTCCTCGTCCAGGACAAGATGGCCGGGTTCACGCTGGACGCCCGGCAGATGCGGCAGTGGGGCCTGCCCGGCGCGCCCGTCGAGGGCTCGCCTGCGGAGTACATGACCCCGGGCACCACGATCGGCCTGCTGGACGGCGCGCTCGGCCGGATCGCGATCATGATCTGCGAGGACCTGGGCCAGTCGATCCGCTGGGAGCGCGAGCTGAAGTCCTGCGGGGTCTCGCACCTGCTGATCCCCATCTTCTCCAAGCCGATCCTGCGGTTCCGGTGGGAGCAGCAGGGCGCCGAGCGGCAGGTCACCGAGATCGGCAGCTGGGTCGTGGTCTCCAACAGCCTGGCCGTGGGCGCGGCGATCGACGAGAAGGAGCTTCCCGAGCCCCGCTACACCTGCCTGGTCGCGGGCCCCGAGGACATCGACCGCTCGTCCTACGGCATCGAGGTGCAGCTGGGCCGGGCGGCCGCCGGGGACGAGCCCGGCCTGGTCGTCCCGGACGCGAGCATCGTCGACTCCGGCCGCGCGCCGCGCCGGGCGGGGGCCGATCCCCGGACGCCGGTGCTGCCGACCGTGCTCCCGGGTGCCGACTACGACGGATGGCACGATCACTGGCGCTGACGCCCATGGCAAGATGGGGCGGTCATGCCCCCCAGCACCGCTTTCCGACTGGCGCGCGCATCGGTCTTCGCGGCCGTGTGCGTGCTTCTGGCGTCCCTGGGGCACCTGGCGGCCTCGGGCCGCCCCATGGACCCGGGGACGGTCGCGCTGGGGTTCGCCGGGGTCCTCGGGCTCGCGGTGGCCGTCTCGGGGCATGAACGCTCGCTTCCCACGATCATGGGCGGGCTGCTGATCGGGCAGTTCACGCTGCACGCGCTGTTCTCGTCCGGATCCACGGCGCACCACGCGGCGCCGGGCGCGCCGTCCGTCCACGGTGAAGTGCCGGGGCCGGGCATGGCGCTGGCGCACGTGCTGGCCGCGCTGGCGACGGCCTGGTGGCTGCGCCGGGGCGAGCGCCGCGCCTGGCAGCTGGTCCGGGCGCTGGTCCGGCCGCTGCCGCCGCCGCTCGCCGTGCCGTCTCCGCCGCCGTCCCGCCTGGTCGTCGTGCCGCGCGGCGAACCGCGCGTGCGGTGTCTCGCCGCCGTGCTGCGGCACGTCCTGGTCCTCAGGGGGCCTCCGGCCGTCCAGGGCTGACCACCGTCGGCCAACGGTCCACCCGCCCTCGCGCCGCACGCGCGGGGCGTCCGAAGCATCCCTGGAAAACCGGAGAACACCCATGTCAGTCCGCATCATCGCCGTCCTCGCGGCCGCGTCCCTCGCCCTGACCGCCTGCGGAAGCGGCGACGACAAGGCCGCCGCCAAGCCGGAGACGACCACGCCCGCCGCCGCCGCGGCGAACAAGGCACCGCTGACGATCACCGACCCGTGGGTGAAGACCGCGGACAAGGGCATGTCGGCGGCGTTCGGCACCCTGGTCAACACCACCGGCGCCGAGGTGACCATCGCCTCGGGCACCACCCCCGCGTCCCCGAAGGTCGAGCTGCACGAGGTCACCGGCACCGGCGGCAACATGAAGATGCGGCCGATGGCGGGCGGGTTCGTCCTGCCCCCGCACGGGAAGCTGGAGCTGAAGCCCGGCGGGTTCCACATCATGCTCATGGACGTCACCCGGCCCATCAGGCCGGGCGACCAGGTCACCTTCACCCTGACGCTCAAGGGCGGCGGGACGTTCGCGTTCACCGCCCTGGGCAAGGCGTTCAAGGGCGGCAACGAGAAGTACAAGCCCGGCCACTGATGGCGGGCGGAGGCCCGAGCCGGCGGGAGCTGTTCGTCGGCGGAGCGGTGGCGGCGACCGGCCTGGCCGCCACCGGGGGCTACCTCGCGGGCCGCGACGACGACCCGGTGGCCGCCCCCGTGGCGGCCACGCGGCCCGAACCGGCCGTCGTGCCGTTCCACGGCGCGCATCAGGCGGGCATCGCGACGCCGCCGCAGGCGCATGCCGCGTTCCTCGGGCTCGACCTGCGTCCCGGGACGTCCCGCGAGGCCCTGGGACGGCTGATGCGCCTGCTCACCGACGACGCCCGGCGCCTCACCCAGGGGCGCGCGGGCCTGGCCGACGCCCAGCCCGAGCTGGCGGGGCTCCCGGCCAGGCTGACCGTCACCTTCGGCTTCGGCCCGGGGCTGTTCAAGGCCGCCGGGCTGGAGAAGGAGCGGCCGTTCGACGAGCTGCCCCGCTTCAGGATCGACCGGTTGGAGGACCGGTGGAGCGGCGGCGACCTGCTCGTCCAGGTATGCGCGGACGACGGCGTCACGCTCTCCCACGCGCTGCGGCTGATCGTCAAGGACGCCCGCGACTTCGCCGAGGTCCGCTGGACCCAGCGCGGGTTCCGCCGCGCCGCCCAGCCGCGCGGGCAGACGCAGCGCAACCTGATGGGGCAGCTCGACGGCACCGTCCAGCCCACCACGCTGGACGGCGCCGTCTGGGCCGACCGAGGCCCCGCGTGGTTCCACGGCGGGACCGTGATGGTCCTGCGGCGCATCCGCATGGACCTGGAGAAGTGGGACGAGGCCGACGACGGGGCCAAGGAGTTCGCGATGGGACGCCGCATCGGCGACGGCAGCCCGCTGACCGGACGGGCCGAGCACGACGACCCCCGCCTGGACGCCGTCGACGCCAACGGCTTCCCGGTCATCTCCGAGGTCGCCCACATCCGCCTGGCCCGGGCCGGCCGCCCGGCCGAGCGGATGCTGCGCCGGGGCTACAACTACGACGAGGCCGTCAGCGCGGACGGGGTCATCGACTCCGGCCTGCTGTTCGCCTGCTACCAGGCCGACCTCGCCCGGCAGTTCGTCCCGATCCAGCGGCGGCTCGCCGGGTCCGACCAGCTCAACCTGTGGACGACCCCGATCGGGTCGGCGGTCTTCGCCATCCCACCCGGGTGCTCGCCCACGGGCTGGATAGGAGAAACCCTCCTCAAATGACCCCGCCCAGCGCCGTGTGACGTCTGTCTTCCCAGGCGGACGTCACACGGCGCGTCCTCAGAGGACGGTGAACTCGGTCGGGCTCGTCGCGGTTCCAGCCGGGGCGGTGACCACGAGCGGGGCGGTCACGGCACCCGGGGGGACGGTGACGCGCAGGTCGGTGTCGGTGACGTCCATGGCCGGGGCGGCGGCGTGGCCGAACTTGACCGCGGTGACCGCCGCCAGACCGGCGCCGTGGATCACCACCGT
The DNA here is from genome assembly GCF_050946795.1 of Spirillospora sp. CA-294931. Taxonomy (GTDB): domain Bacteria; phylum Actinomycetota; class Actinomycetes; order Streptosporangiales; family Streptosporangiaceae; genus Spirillospora. Next base: position 2,468,557 of record NZ_CP192006.1, on the reverse strand, counting down.
CCCGCCGACCTGGCCCGAGGCGGGCTCGAACGACAGGATCTGCGGCGGCAGGGCCTGGTCACGGCCGGGCTTGGCCGGGGCCAGCAGCGTGGCGAAGACCGTGCGCAGCTTCTCGGCGGTCTCCCGCGAGAACAGCCCGACCAGCGCGGCGATGGCGGAGACGCCGTAGGGGTTGAGGTCGGACGTCCCGCCGGTCGGGGACGTCAGGCCGCCGCGCAGCACGAGGTAGACGACCAGGCCCAGCAGCGCCCCGACGAACGGCAGGAACAGGTACATCGTGAGCCAGCTGCGGCGCAGCGAGCGGTTGCCGACGTACCAGTAGAGCGAGCGCAGCGCGTGCACGCAGGAGCCGATCGCGCCCGCCGCCAGGACGATCACGAACATGCTCGACTCGCGCGAGAGCCGGGAGTCCCAGCCGAACAGCGTCATGGTGCTCGACCTGGCCGGGGATTCGGGACGGCCGTCGGACGCGATGCCCGGCGAGGGCGGCCACGCCTGGACGAACACCAGCACCAGCAGCGCGGTGAGCAGCAGGAGCAGCACGGCGATGACCACGATGTCCCGAGTGCGCGCGAACTCCGATCCGACCGACGACTGCTCGCTCATCCCACCCCTTCGTTCGCCGCGTTCACGCCGGGTCATCGAGCGGAAGCGGGACGCCGTTTCACAAGAGTCTCCCAATTCCCCACAAGGTTCGACAGTCCATTACAAATTGATGGATTCTTCACGAAGGGTTTGCTGATCACGGCACCGCCGGGCCTACTCTCCCGCGCATGCGCCGAACAGCAGCAGCACTATCGACCGCGGCCGTGGCCGCCGGTCTCCTCACCGCCGCGGGGATCGGGGCGGCCCAGGGGGCCGAGCCGGAGACCTGCGCGTCTCCCGCCACGCACCAGATCGCCGAGGTCCAGGGGACGGGCACCGCCACGCCCCTGAACGGCAAGGACGTGCGCGTCGAGGGTGTCGTCACGGGGGACTTCCAGGGGAACGACCAGCTCAAGGGCTTCTTCGTCCAGGACCCCACGCCGGACGCCGACCCGAAGACCTCCGACGGTCTCTTCGTCTACTCGACCAAGGAGGTCGGCGCGGGCGACCGCGTCCTGGTCAGCGGCAAGGCCATCGAATACAAGGGCCTGACCGAGCTCTCGCCGGTCACGGCGGTGAACGTCTGCGGCAAGGGCACCGCGAAGCCCGCCAAGATCAAGCTCCCGCTGGCCAAGGGCGCGTCCCTGGAGGCGCACGAGGGCGTCCTGGCGCGGTTCGGCCAGAAGCTCACCGCCACCGAGACCTACCAGCTCGGCCGCTACGGCGAGGTCACGGTCTCGGCGGGCGGGCGTCTCGTCCAGCCCACCGAGGGCGACGGGTCCACGCAGGCGGGCAACAACGCCCGGCGCCTGATCGTGGACGACAACTCCAGCAAGCAGAACCCCGAGCCGCCGCCGTTCACCGACCCCCGGGTCGTGCGGATCGGCGACACCACCGCCGACCTCACCGGCGTCATCAACGAGGGCTTCGGCGCCTACCGGCTCCAGCCGACCCGCACCCCCCACTTCGCGCGGACCAACCCGCGTCCGGCCAGGCCGCAGCCGGTCGGCGGCGAGGTCAGGGTCGGGTCCTTCAACACCCTCAACTGGTTCACCACGCTGAACAAGCGCGGCGCCAACACCAAGGCCGAGCAGGAACGCCAGATCGCCAAGACCGTCGCGGCCCTCAAGGGCCTGGACGCCGACGTCGTCGGCCTCATGGAGGTCGAGAACAACGGCGACACCGCGATCAAGGCCCTGGTCGACCGGCTGAACGCCGCCGTCGGCGCGGGCACCTACGCCTGGGTGCGGCACCCCAACCCCGGGACCGACGAGATCCACGTCACAGCGATCTACAAGCCCGCCAAGGTCAAGCCCGCCGGACCGGCGCGCTCCTCCGACGCGGGCGTGTTCGAGCGGCCGCCGCTCGTCCAGACCTTCGAGCGCGCGGCGGGCGGCGGCAAGCCGTTCACCGTGATCGTCAACCACTTCAAGTCCAAGGGCTGCGGCGGCGCCTCGGGCCCCGAGGCCGACCAGGGCGACGGCCAGGGCTGCTGGAACCCGCGCCGCGTCACCCAGGCCAAGGCCATCGCCGACCTGGCCAAGGGCGAGAAGAACGCCCTGGTGCTCGGCGACCTCAACGCCTACTCGGCCGAGGACCCCATCAAGGCCCTGACCTCGGCCGGCTTCCGCTCGCAGACCGAGCGGCACGTCCGGGACGACCAGCGCTACAGCTACGTCTTCGACGGCCAGTCGGGCGAGCTCGACCACGTCCTGGCCGACCGGGGCGCCAACGGCCTGGTCACCGGCGCCACGATCTGGCACATCAACAGCGACGAGCCGACCATCCTCGACTACAACACCGAGTACAACCCGGCGAACCTCTACAAGCCGGACGCGTTCCGCTCATCGGACCACGACCCCGTCCTGCTTGGCCTGCGCCTGAGCAAGTAACCCTCTGATCAGCGAGAAGCGAGCGAACCCGTCCGAACCCTCGGGCGGGTTCCTTGCGTCGTAGGAGGGGAAAGCGCCGGGCAGCCGTCGACAGTCGGGAAGCACCCGACAGGCGGCAGGGGGAATCAGCCGCCCGGCGGGACGGGGCGGACGATGGCGGCGGTTCTTCGAGGAGACGATCCCTCCCGGCTCGGCGGTTACGAGCTGCTGGGGCGGCTCGGCGAGGGCGGGCAGGGCACGGTGTTCCTCGGGCGCGACCGCTCCGGCACCGAGGTCGCGATCAAGCTGCTGCGGCCCGAGCTGGCGGCCAACGAGATCGCCAGGACCCGGTTCATGCGCGAGGTCGAGGTCGCCATGCGGGTCGCCTCGTTCTGCACCGCCCAGGTGCTGGACGTCGGCGTCCAGGAGGGCCAGGGCCCCTTCATCGTCAGCGAGTACGTGCGGGGGCCGTCGCTGGCCGAGAAGATCGCCGAGGTCGGGCCGCTGGCGGGCGGCAACCTCGAACGCGTCGCGGTCGGGATGGCCACCGCGCTGGTGGCGATCCACCAGGCCGGGGTCGTCCACCGCGATCTCAAGCCGCACAACGTCCTGCTCGGCCCGGCGGGCGCACGCGTGATCGACTTCGGCATCGCCCGCGCGCTGGACGCGTCCACGCTCACCGGGAAGATCATCGGCACTCCCGTCTACATGGCGCCCGAGCAGGTGCGGGGCGAGCGTCCGGGCCCGGCCATCGACGTCTTCGCCTGGGCCGCCACGGTCGTGTTCGCCGCCAACGGAACACCCCCGTTCGGCAACGACAGCCTCCCAGCCGTGGTCAACCGCATCCTGCACAACGAGCCCGAACTCGGCGCCCTCACCGGCCCCCTGCGCGACCAGGTGCGACGCTGCCTGGCCAAGGACCCGGCCCACCGCCCCGAGGCCCACGAGGTGCTCCTCTCCCTCCTGGGCCGCAACCAGACCCCCGCCGTCACCACCGTCGCCTCCCCGATCGACGGAACGGTCGACACCGGCATCCTGGCCCTCGGCCTGCAAGTCGCCGCACAAAACTCGATCCCACCCACCCACTCCGAAACCCCACCCCCCTTCACGGCCCCGGCCCCGATCGCCGCCTCGCCCACGCCGCCCGGCCCACAGACACCACCCCCCTTCGCCGCCTCGGCCATGCCGCCCGCTCCGGGGGCGCCTTTCACGCCTCCGCCTCCGCCCTTCGGGCCGCCTCCGCACGCGGACACGATTCCGGCCGTGCCGCCGCAGGGGCCGCCCGCGCGGCGGAAGGGACGTCACGCGGGGGGCTGGGCCGCGGCGAGCGTCGTGGTGGCGGCGCTCGTGGCCGGGCTGGTGCTCGCCGTCCCGCAGGTGGTCGAGGCCGTCAACCAGGGCGAGAAGACCCCGGGCCGGGGCGGCACCTCGCACACGCCCATGAAGTCCGTCCAGGACGCCCCGGCCGACACCGCGCCCGAGGACGACGACGACAACGGCGCCTACGTGCCGTCCACCAGCGCGACTCCGGCCCCCACCCAGCCCACGGTCCACCCGACGCCGTCGCACACCCAGCCGACCTGGCGCCCGTCCGCCACGCCCTCGCCCACCCACACCCCGACACCGCCCCCCACGCCGACACCGACACCGTCTCCCACGGACGACCCCAAGGACTCGTGCACCGGGACCTACCCGCCGCCCGCCGACTGCGAGTGATCCCGGCGCCCCGGGAAGAGGGGGGCCGGGGGCGGGGTTAGCACGGTCATGAGCGTTCCCTTTTCCGTTCTTGATCTTGCTCCCGTTGTCAGTGGGTCCACGTCGGCTCGGGCGTTGCGTCATACGCTCGACCTGGCCGGACGCGTCGAGGGGCTCGGTTATCACCGGTACTGGCTGGCCGAGCACCATGCGATGCCGGGCATCGCCAGCTCGGCGACGGCCGTGCTCATCGGGCGGGTGGCGGCGGCCACGGAGCGTATGCGGGTGGGGTCGGGCGGGATCATGCTGCCCAACCACGCGCCGATGGTGGTCGCCGAGCAATTCGGGACGCTGGAGGCCCTCTTCCCCGGACGGATCGATCTCGGCCTGGGGCGCGCCCCCGGCACCGACCAGGCGACCGCGCGCGCTCTGCGCCGCTCCCCCGACGCGCTGTCGGTGGACGACTTCCCCGAGCAGGTCCATGAGCTGCGGGGGTACTTCGACGCCAAGAGCACGGTCACGCCCGCGGCGGGCAACGAGCCGCCGGTGTGGCTGCTGGGGTCGTCCGGTTACAGCGCCCGGCTGGCCGGGCTGCTCGGGCTGCCGTTCGCGTTCGCGCACCATTTCAGCGCCGAGAACACACTCCCCGCGCTGAAGCTGTACCGCGAGTCGTTCCGGCCGTCGGCCGAGCTGGACGCCCCGTATGCGCTGATCGCGGTCTCGGTGACCGCCGCCGAGGACGACGCGCGAGCGCGGGAGCTGGCCGCCCCGCAGGCGCTGGCCTTCCTCAGGCTCCGGCAGGGACGTCCCGGCCTGCTGCCCTCTCCCGAGGAGACCGCCGCGCACACTCCCACTCCGCTCGAGCGGGACATGATGGACCACCGGCTGCGGCAGCAGGTGATCGGCGGGCCCGAGACGGTCCGGCGGCAGATGGACGCGCTGCTCGAGAGCACCGCCGCCGACGAGGTCATGGTGACCACGATGGTCTACGAGCACGCCGACCGGCTGCGCTCGTACGAGATCCTCGCCGAGCTGTACGGCCTACCCGCCTCCCCGCCCCCGAGGGCCGGCGGAGATAGCGTGAAGGCGTCGGCGACCGATGGAGAGGAGAAGGCGCCAGCCCGCGAGGTCCCGGCGCCGTGAACCCTATGAACGTGACACCCTTCTGGCTGGCCGGTCGCCCCGCGACCGGCGACGAGGAACTCACCGTCACCCACCCCTACGACGGCCGGGTGGTCGGCACGGTGTCCGTGCCGACGCCCGCGCAGGTCGAGCAGGCCCTGGCCGCCGCCGACGCGGTGCGCAAGGAGGCCGCGGCGCTGCCGCTGCACGTGCGGGCCGAGGCGCTGGCGCACGTGTCGCGGCGACTGGCCGAGCGGTCCGACGAGGTCGCCCGCCTGATCACCGGTGAGAACGGCAAGCCGCTGATGTGGGCCAGGACCGAGGTCAACCGCGCGATCGCGACGTTCAGGTTCGCCGCCGAGGAGACCCGGCGGTGGAGCGCCACGACCCAGCGGCTCGACACCGAGCCCGCCGCCAACGGGCGCATGGCGTACGTGACGCGCGTGCCCAAGGGCCCGGTGCTGGGGATCTCGCCGTTCAACTTCCCGCTCAACCTGACCGCCCACAAGATCGCCCCGGCGATCGCGGTCGGCGCCCCCATCGTGGTCAAGCCCGCCCCCGCCACGCCGCTGTCGGCGCTGCTGCTGGGCGAGCTGCTGGCCGAGACCGATCTGCCGGACGGGATGTTCTCCGTCCTGCCGGTGCCCAACGACCGCGCGCCCGCCCTCACCGAAGACCCCCGGCTCCCGATCGTGTCGTTCACCGGCTCGGTGCCGGTCGGCTGGTCGATCCGCGACCAGGTGCCGCGCAAGCACGTCACGCTGGAGCTCGGCGGCAACGGCGCGGCGGTCGTCCTGCCCGACTCCGACCTGGACTGGGCGGCCGCGCGGATCGGGCTGTTCTCCAACTACCAGGCGGGCCAGAGCTGCATCGCCGTCCAGCGGGTCTATGTCGACCGCGCCGTGCACGACGCGTTCCTGCCCAAGCTGGTGGAGTCGGTGAACGGCCTGGTCACCGGCGACCCGTGGGACGACAAGACGCAGGTCGGCCCGCTGGTGTCGGACGAGGCCGCCCAGCGCGTGCAGGCATGGGTGGACGAGGCCGTCGCGGCGGGCGCGTCGGTGCTGGCGGGAGGCACCCGCGAGGGCGCGGCCTACGCCCCGACGGTCCTGGCGAACGTGCCCGCCGACGCCAAGGTCATCCGCGAGGAGGTCTTCGGCCCGGTGCTGGTCGTGCAGGCGGTGGACGGGATCGACGAGGCGTTCCGCCTGGTCAACGAGTCCAAGTTCGGCCTCCAGGCCGGCGTGTTCACCCGTGACCTCGATGTCGCCTTCCGCGCGCACCGCGAACTGGAGGTCGGCGGCGTGGTGATCGGGGACGTGCCGTCCTACCGGGCCGACCAGATGCCCTACGGGGGCGTCAAGGACTCCGGTGTGGGCCGCGAGGGCCTGCGCTCGGCGATGGCCGACTACACCGAGGAGAAGGTGATGGTCCTCACGGGCCTTCCCCTGTGACGCGCGGCCCCGGCGGGCGGCCCAGGACGCGGTAGCGCTCCCGGCGGGCCGCCAGCCGGTCGCCGTCGCGGGTCCGGGCCAGGACGGCCAGCGCGTCGCGGACCGCGAGCCCGGCCCGGCGGCAGAACGCCTCGGGCTCCTCGGCGGCGTCGGGGCGCTCGTCCACCAGCGCGTCGGCGATGCCGTCGCGCAGCAGGTCCGACGACCTGACGCCCTGCGCCTCGGCCAGCTCGGCGGCGCGTCCGGTCGTCCGGTGGACGATCAGCGAGGCGCCCTCCGGCGGCAGCGGCGACAGCCAGGCGTGGCGCGCCGCCAGCACCCGGTCGGCGGGGAGCAGGGCGAGCGCGGCGCCGCCCGTCCCCTCCCCCATCAGGAGGCACAGCGTGGGCGCGGGCAGCGTGATGAGGTCGGCCAGGCAGCGGGCGATCTCCCCGGCCAGACCGCCCTCCTCGGCCTCGGCCGACAGCACGGCGCCCGGGGTGTCGACGACCGTGACCAGCGGCAGCCCGAGCTCGGCGGCCAAGTTCATCCCCCGGCGCGCCACGCGGAGGCCGGCGGGGCCGATCGGGTGGCCGGAGCGCTGGCTGCGGCGGTCCTGACCGACCAGCACGCACGGCATCGCCCCGAAGCGGGCCAGCGCGAGCAGCAGCCCGGGGTCGGCCTCGCCCTGCCCGGTGCCCGAGAGGGGCGTCACGTCGGCCGCGCCGAACCGCAGCAGGTCCCGCACACCGGGACGGTCGGGGCGCCGCGACCGCTCGATCGACTCCCAGGCCGTCCCGCCGCTCACCAGGGCGGGCGCCGTCTCCGCCGCACCGGGCGGGACGGGCCGCGCGGTGACCACCGACAGCACCGCGGCCGCGACGTCCGCCAGGTCGTCGATGCCGACGACGGCGTCGACCAGGCCCTTGGCGGCGAGGTTCTCGGCGACCTGGACGCCAGGCGGGAACGGCTCGCCGTACAGCCCCTCGTAGACGCGGGGGCCGAGGAAGCCGATCAGCGCGCCCGGCTCGGCGGCGGTCACATGGCCGAGCGAGCCCCAGGACGCGAAGACGCCCCCGGTCGTGGGATGGCGCAGGTAGACCAGGTAGGGCAGCCCTGCGTCGCGGTGCCGGGCCACGGCGGCGGTGATCCGCGCCATCTGGACGAACGCGGCCGTGCCCTCCTGCATTCGGGTGCCGCCCGACGACGGGGCGGCCAGCAGCGGCAGTCCCTCGGCGGTGGCGCGCTCCACGGCGGCCACGATCCGCTCGGCCGTCGCCAGCCCGATCGACCCGGCCAGGAACCCGAACTCCGAGACCACGAAGGCCACCCGGGAGCCGCGCACCCGCCCCTCTCCGGTGATCACGGCCTCGTCGCAGCCGCTGCGCTCGCGGGCCGCTTCGAGCTCGGCCGCATAGGCGGAGCCGGGTTCGGCGACGTCCAGAGGTGGCGTGTCCCAGGATTTCCAGGTGCCGTCGTCCAGCACGCGGCGCACGAGCTCCCGCGCTCCGGGCCGTCGCGTCACGTCCTCATCCCCATCCCCATACGGGTCATCCTCCCAGCCCGCCCCTGTGCGGGGTCAGGCGTGGTCGTCGTAGCCGGCGGCGAGAGGAAGGCGGAGGACCAGCCGGGCTCCGGCGTCGGTGTCGGCCACCTCCAGCGAGCCGCCGTGCGCCACGGCGATGTCCCGGGAGATGGGCAGGCCGAGGCCCGAGCCGCCGTTGTCCCTGCGGCGGCTCTCGGCCAGGCGCTGGAAGCGCTGGAACACCAGCTCGCGGTCTTCGGGGGCGATGCCGGCGCCGTCGTCGACGACCTCCAGCACCGCGTCGTCCCCCTCGGCGGCGACTGTGACCCGGACGAACGTGGCCGCGTGGCGCGCGGCGTTGTCGAGCAGGTTGGTCAGCAGCCGCTCCAGGTGGGACGGCGTCGCCGACACCATCAGGCCGTCCTCGGCCACGGTCTCGACCGGCACCCGGCGCGGACGGCGGGCGACCTCGGCTCCGACCGTGGCGCCGAGGTCGACCGGCTCACGGTGCGCGCGGACGCCCGCCTCCAGCTTGGCGATGAGCAGCAGGTCCGCGACCAGGCCCTGGAGGCGGTCGGCGTCGTCCAGCGCGGCCCGCGCGACCGACGGCCAGTCCTCGTCGTCGGGCTGCTGGAGGGCGACCTCCAGCTGGGCGCGCAGGCCGGTCAGGGGGCTGCGCAGCTCGTGCGAGATGTCGGCGACGAAGGCGCGCTGGCTCTCGACGACGCCCTCAAGCCGCCCCAGCGTGACGTTGACCGACTCGGCCAGGCCCGTGACCTCGTCGTGCCCGCCGGGGACGGTGACGCGGCAGGCGCTCGGCCGTCCCCCGGTGATCGCCGCCAGCTCGCCGCTCATCACCCGGACCGGGCGCAGGGCCCAGCCGACCGAGCGCCACACGACCCACGCCACCACCCCGAGCGCCAGCAGGACGGCCACGGCCAGCGAGGCCACGAAGGCGCCCTTGGCCTCGCGGACGTCGTCCATCGACGCCCCGGCGTAGGCGGTGCGCCAGCCGCCGCGGGTCTGGACCCGGACGGACACGACATAGGCCCGGTCGGCGATCCCGGGAAGAGCGACCGTGTCGGTGTTGGTCGGGTCCTTGCCTCCCGGGGGCTCGGCGCCCATGGCCTTGTGCCCGGCCAGGTGCGCGCTGGAGGCGATCACCCGGCCGCTGTCGTCCACGACCTGGAGCAGGGAGAAGTCGGCGTCCTCGACGGGAAGGGCCCGGGGGCCGTGCGGGTCGGTGGTGCGCACCAGCGCGGCCAGGTCGGCGGCGGCCCGGTCGCCGCGGTCGCGCAGGTCCTCGTAGACCGTCCAGCGGACCGCGAGGTAGAAGACCACCAGGCCGAGGGCGAGCAGGCAGCCGACGACGGCGGTGGCGACGGCCGTGACGCGCGCTCGCAGGGACCACCGGGCCGGAGGGCGGCGTCGCGAGCGGACGGTCATCGCGGCGCCCTCCCGTCCCGATCGCGCACGGCGCCGGGCACCGCACGACATCCATTGCTTAGGGGGAGAGCAGGATGATTGTTTGCAAAGGATCAGCAAACCAGGTTGTAACCGAGAGATTGCCTTGCGAAACATCGCAGGCCAGGCGGGGGGCGTCCGGCGCGGGCAGCCGGTGACCGGGACGGCCCGTGCCGTCACCGTCCCGGTCACCGTGCACTCCCCGCCGTAAGAGCGCCCCTACCGGCGGGGACGAGGGGCGCCCTCCGCGACCAGGAGGGCACGGCTCCCATGGTTCCGACTTTTCCCGACTAAGTCAACTTGTTTTATAGGGAATCGGGGCCGATGTCCGCGCGGACGGCGCCTCCCACCCCTGGGGTGCCTTCCGCACGGACATCGCCTTCGGTGCCGCCAACCGTCCTGGTCCCGCTTGCCGAGGAGGAATCCGACGGGCCGGGCGGTTCGCGATCTGGGAACCACTTTGCCGTGCGCACGTGCACTGGCTGCAACATCCACGTGACGATCACATTTCCTGCCCCCGGGGGCGGAACGCCCGGCGGTTCACCGCGCCGGACCCACCCGAGCGGACGACCTCGCCCGCGTCGTCCGCCGCGCGCTCGGGGCGTCCCCCGGGCCCGGCACCTCGGCCCGGCTCGGCACGTCGGCCCGGCTCGGCACGTCGGCCCGGCCCGGCACGTCGGCCCGGCTGGGCACGCCGGTCCGGCTCGTGACGTCGGTCTGGCCGGGCAGCGGAACGGTGAGGAGGCCGAGCAGGTTCAGCCCCTCCTTGGGCACCTGCACCTTCCCGGTCGGGGCCGCGGGCGGGGCGAGGTCGAGCTTCGGAAGCCAGATCTTGAGGCAGCCGAGCGCGGCGACGAGAAAGCCCTCCGCGGTCTGTTCCAGCAGGCGGATGGGCGTCTCCTTCGCCTGGGGCGACTTCAGGCACGCGGCCAGGTCGATCAGGGGCGGGGCGGTCTCCTTGGCCGCGTGCTTCCCGCGCGCCGAGACGCCGGGTCCCCCGGGGCCGCCCTTCACCGCTGCGGCGGTCGGCCACAGCAGCACGGGGACGCCCACGACGCCCGCGGGGGTCGGGACGTGGGCCTTCGGCGCGACGGGATCGGGCGCCCGCACCGGGCCGGGCGGCGGCGCCGCGTGCGCCGTACTGGAGAACGCCGTCACGGCGCCGAGAACGAGGGCCGGAGCCGAGAATCGCCAACCACGCATCATTGCTCCAAAGAGATCGTAGGGAAGGTCAAGCGCGACCTACCCGGCGATTACTTTGAGTAAACAGCGATGACTGACGGTGACAAACAGGTCAGGTGCGCCAGATCAGCACGAGCGCGCAGTCGTCATCGCGGGCCGCGGCCATCGTCTGGACGAGTTCCCTGGCGCCCTTGCGGAACCCTTCGGGCACCAGGCGCTCGGCCTGGCCGAGCAGGCGGTCGATGCCGGCGTCGAGATCCTGGCCGGGAGACTCCACCAGCCCGTCGGTGTAGAGCATGAGCGCGTCCCCCGGGAGCAGTTGCCCGTGTTCGGGGACGCAGCGCAGATCGGGGACGACCCCGAGGACGACGCCCTTGGCCGTGCCCACCCGCCACGAGCCGCTGCCCGCGTCGAACTGCACGGCCGGAGGGTGCCCGGCCGACTCGACGGTGAACTCGCCGGTGGCCAGGTCGACCACCACGTGCACCGCGGTGACGAAGCCCTCGTCCCAGCGCTGGCGCTGGAGGTAGGCGTTGCAGGCGGGCAGGAAACGGTCACTTTGGATCGATCCAAGCAATCCGCCGAAAGCGCCCGAGAGCATCAGCGCGCGGGTTCCGGCGTCGGTCCCCTTGCCCGAGACGTCCACCAGGGCGACCTCGAGCCGGTCGCCGTCGCAGGACGAGACCACGAAGTCGCCGCCGAAGGACGAGCCGCCCGCCTGGAGCAGCACGACCTGGGAGTCCCAGCCGTTCGGCAGCACGGGCATCTCGCCCTGCCGCCGCAGCCGGTCGCGCAGCTCCAGCAGCATCGAGTCGCCGCGCAGGCCCTGCACGCCGAGCTGCTGCCGCGTCCTGGCCAGCGTGAGCGCCAGCACCGCCGTGATCGCCAGCGTGGCGATCATCCCGGGACCGACCGCCGAGGGGTCGTGCCAGGCGTCGAAGGCGACCATCAGCAGGACCACGCCGAGCAGGGCGACCAGCGCGCGCACCTTGAGCAGCAGCCCGCCGCCGACGACCGTGAGGACCAGCGCGCCGGACGGGGCCCAGGCCCGCGACTCGGTGCCGATGATCCCGATGATGATCGTAAGCACCGCGAGAGCTACGAACACGTAGCGTTCACGGGTCAGCTTCCCCCGCCTGAGCCACCGGTAGAACCGCACGAGGATGGGAATCCTGCGCAGGAAAGCGCGGACCCTCGGCGGGAGCAGGTGCACCAGACGTTGAAGCATGACTCCGGCACTGTATCGAGCATCGGCCCCGACCGGCGGGCATCCGCGCCATGGGGACACGTGACTCCGGCCGCACCGGGCCTGGGGCCGTCCCCGGGTGACGCTCCGTATGCGATCCGGCCCGTGGCCGAGTCCGAGTTCCCCGCGTTCTGGGACGCCGTGGCCGAATCCCTCGGCACCCCGCCGCCACCCGGGGAGCGCGAGGCCGTCCGTCCTCTGGTGGAGCCGGGCCGGACCCTCGCCGCGTTCGACGGCCGGCGGATCATCGGCACGGCGCTCGCGCACGGGCTGGAGATGAGCGTCCCCGGCGGGATGCTGCCCGTCGCGGGCGTCGGCCGGGTCGGCGTCCTGCCCTCGCACCGGCGCCGCGGCGTGCTCCGCTCGCTGATGCGGCGGCAACTGGCCGACCTGCGCGAACGAGGCGAGTCGCTGGCCGCGCTGTTCGCGAGCGAGGCCGGGATCTACGGGCGCTACGGGTACGGGTGCGCCGGTTACGACCAGGCGTTCGAGATCCACCGTGGCGAGTCCGCGTTCGTGCGCGGGGCCCCGACCGACGGGCGCCTGCGGCTCACCCTCACCGGGCCGGACGAGGTGTGGCCCCGGCTCGCCCAGGTCTACGACGCCAAGATCGCCGACCGTCCCGGGCAGTTCGCCCGCGACGGCGCCTGGTGGAACCTGCGGCTGTTCCACCCGAGCCAGGACGCCCTGCGCTGCGTCATCGCCGAGGATCCCGCGCGGGCCCGCGGTTACGCGCTGTACTCCGTCCGGCCGGGTCTGGACCGGGACGGCATTCCGGACAACCGGATCACGCTGGTCGAACTGACCGCCCTCGATCCCCCGGCCCACGCGCTGCTCTGGCGGCACCTGCTGGACCTCGATCTGGTCGCCTCGCTCGTGGCGCCGCGCCGTCCGTCCGACGACCCGCTCCGGCACCTGCTCCAGGACCCCAGGCGCCTGCGGGCCCGGTTCGCCGACGGGCTCTGGGTGCGCCCGGTCGACCTCGGCCGCGCCCTGTCGGCACGCGCGTACGCGGCGGACGTCGACCTGGTCATGGAGGTGCACGACCCGATGTGCGCCTGGAACTCAGGCCGCTGGCACCTGGCCGCGAGCGCGGGCCGGGGCCGCTGCGAGCGGACGCTGCGTCCCGCCGACGTCGCGCTGCCCGTCCAGGTCATCGGCGCCGCCTACCTGGGCGGCGTGAGCGTCACGGCGCAGGCGCGGGCCGGTCTCGTCCGCGAACTGACCCCCGGTTCCGTGACCGCCCTGTCCCGCGCCCTTGCCTGGGACCCCGCCCCATGGTGTCCAATGGCCTTCTGAAGAGGAGGCGAACGCGATGGGTCAGCCCAGCATGCGGATCACGGTGGACGCGGCCATGCGGGCCCGCGACGTCTCGCGTCCCCGCCCCGAAGGCGAGGAGCCTCCGGCCCCCGCCAAAACGCACCCCGAACCCGCCAAGGGCGCCAAGGCCGCCAAGAACGAGCGCCGCCGCCTGAACAAACGCGGCCCCCGCCCCACCCCGCCCGAGCCTCGTTGACCGAGCGACGCGTCCCGCCTCAGGACTTCTCGGGGAGCGGGGGGAGGTCGCCGGTCGTCTCGTAGGCGGAGAGCATGTCGATGCGCCGGGTGTGGCGGGCCTCATCGGAGTAGGACGTGGCCAGGAAGAGCTCGACGAACCGGGTCGCGGTCGCCAGGTCGTGCTGGCGGGCACCCAGGCTGATCACGTTGGCGTCGTTGTGCTCGCGCGCCAGCGTCGCGGTGTCGTCGCTCCACACCAGCGCGGCCCGGACGCCCCTGACCTTGTTGGCGGCGATGGCCTCGCCGTTGCCCGAGCCGCCGATCACGATGCCCAGGGCACCGGGCTCGGCGGCGGTCCGCTCGGCGGCCCGCAGGACGAACGGCGGGTAGTCGTCGACGGCGTCATAGACCAGAGCACCGCAGTCGACGGCCTCGTGGCCGTTGTCCTTCAGCCAGGAGACCAGGTGCTCCTTCAGCTCGAACCCGGCATGGTCGCATCCAAGAAACACGCGCATGCGCCGATTCTCGCAGGCCACCGAACGGGCCCGGCGGGCGGGTGCGGAGGGCAGGCGCGGAGGGCAGATGCAAAGAGGCGGTCAGCCCGCCAGCGCGACCGGGAAGCGGAACTCGGGGTCGACCTGCGCCTCCAGGTCTTCGCCGACCGCTCGGCTGGCCCAGCTCCGCGCGTTCTTGACGTGGAACTGCACGGCCTGCCGGTGGAACTTGTCCCAGTCCTTGGTGCGGGCGTCGACGGCGCCGCGCATGGTGTCGAGCGCCTCGGTGTTCTCCGGTTCGAGCGTGACGCCGGGACGTCCCTGCTCCAGGGCGCGGACGGCCGACGACTGCCCGAGCCAGGTCAGCAGGTCGTCGCCCACGTGCTCGCGCAGGTAGGCCACGTCGTCCTCGCTGTGGACCTTGTTGCCCACCACGGAGATGGCGACGTCGTAGTCGCGGGCGTAGTCGGTGTACTGCCGGTAGACGCCGACTCCCTTGCGGGTGGGCTCGGCGACCAGGAACATCAGGTCGAAACGGGTGAACAGCCCCGAGGCGAACGTGTCGGCCCCGGCCGTCATGTCGACCACGACGTACTCGCCGGGCCCGTCGACCAGGTGGTTGAGGTACAGCTCCACCGCGCCGGTCTTGGAGTGGTAGCACGCCACGCCGAGGTCGTCGTCGGTGAACGGGCCGGTGGCCAGCAGCGTGGCGCCGTCGACGTCCTGCCCGAGCGCGTGCACCGGGTCGTCGCCGCCCACGCGCAGCAGCCGCGAGCCCGCGCCGGGCGGCGTGGTCTTGACCATGCTGTCGGCCGAGGAGACGCGGGGGTTGTCGCCGCGCAGGTACTCCTTGATCTCGGGCAGCCGCTCGCCCATCGCCGGGACCTTGACGGCCCGCTCCTCGTCGAGCCCGAGCGCGACGCCCAGATGCTGGTTGATGTCGGCGTCGATGGCCACCACCGGCAGCCCCTGGCTGGCCAGGTGCCGGATGAACAGCGACGACAGGGTGGTCTTGCCGCTGCCACCCTTGCCGACGAACGCAACCTTCACGAATTGCCCCGTTTCGGATATGAAAACCATTGCCAATGTCGTCCAGTCAGAGTCTCCCTAACGGAGGTCGCCTAAGCAAGTTGAATCCCCGAAACGCCCGGATTCCGCGCGGGCGGCCAGCCGGCGGTTCAGCGGGAGGAGCGGGCCGACGCGGGGTCGAACCCGAAGGGGAGCTCCAGGCGATGGGACGCCAGGAGCTCGGAGTCGGCCAGGACGTCGGCCGTGGGGGCGTCGGCGGCGATCACGCCGCCCGAAAGGATCAGCGAGCGCGGGCACAGCTCGGCCGCGTACGGCAGGTCGTGCGTGACCATCAGGACGGTGACGTCCAGCGACAGCAGGATCTCGGCCAGCTCGCGGCGGCTGGCCGGGTCGAGGTTGGACGACGGCTCGTCCAGGACGAGGATCTCGGGCTCCATCGCCAGGACGGTCGCGACCGCGACCCGGCGGCGCTGCCCGAAGCTCAGATGCTGCGGCGGCCGGTCGGCCACGCCCGCCATGCCGACGCGGCGCAGCGCGTCGTCCACCCGGGACGCGAGCTCGTCGCCCCGGACGCCGAGGTTGGCGGGCCCGAACGCGACGTCCTCGCGGACGGTCGGCATGAACAGCTGGTCGTCGGGGTCCTGGAAGACCACGCCCACGCGCCGGCGGATCTCGCGCAGCGTCTTCTTGTCTTTCGGGTCGACGGGCAGGCCGCCCACCCTGACCTCGCCCAGGCCCCCGCCCAGGATGCCGTTCAGGTGCAGGACGAGCGTCGTCTTGCCCGCGCCGTTGGGCCCGAGGAGCGCGACGCGCTCGCCCCGGCCGATCGTGACGTCGACGCCGTAGAGGGCCTGCGTCCCGTCCGGGTAGGCGTAGGCGAGGCCGCGGACTTCGAGTGACGGGGTCGTCATGCCGCAATCCAAGCAGCCGCCGCCACGACCGTGGCCGCCGCGGGCAGGGCCGCGGCCATCGACCACTGCGCGGCGGTGGCGCCCACGTCGTGCATGACCGGCATCCGCCCGTCGTAGCCCCGGCTCAGCATGGCCAGGTGCACCCGCTCGCCGCGCTCGTAGGACCGCAGGAACAGCGCCCCGACCGAGCGCGCGAGCACCCCGGCGTCGCGCAGGTCGCGCGGCTCGAAGCCGCGCGAGGCCCGGGCCACCTTCATCCGCCGCAGCTCGGCGGTGACGACGTCGGCGTAGCGCAGCATGAACGTGGCGATCTGGGTGATGAGCTGCGGCATCCGCAGCCGCTCGACGCCGAGCAGCAGCATCCTCGGCTCGGTGGTCGCGGCCAGCAGGATCGAGGCCACGACGCCGAGCGTCCCCTTGGCGAGGATGTTCCAGGCGCCCCACAGGCCGCTCTGGCTCACCTGGACGCCCAGGACCGCGACCTTCTCCCCTGATGCCACGAACGGCAGCAGGAACGCGAACGCCACGAACGGGACCTCGATCACCACGCGCCTCGGCACCAGCCCCGCCGGGACCCGGCTCACGGCCGCGACGGCCGCCAGCAGGACGGCGTAGACGGCGAACGCCCACATCCGCTCGCGCGGCGTGGCCACCACGGCGATGACGAACGCCAGGACGGCGACCAGCTTGCACTGGGGCGGCAGCCGGTGGACGACCGAGGTGCCGGGCACGTACAGCCGGTGCGCGTGCCCCGCGCCCATCTAGCTGTCCCCGGAGGTGTCGCCCCGGCGCCGGACGACCCAGAACAGGCCGCCGCCCGCCAGCAGGACGACCCCGACGCCGATCACGCCGGACAGCCCGCCCGACAGCCGCGCGTCGTCCACGCCCTTGACCCCGTAATCGCCGAACGGGGAGTCCTTGAGCGAGTGGTCCTTCTCCTTGGCGCTGATGCCCTTGTCTTCGGCGACCTTCTCCAGACCGTCCGGATCGGAGCTGGCGTAGTAGCTGACGATTCCCGCCAGGATCAGCGAGACGATCAGGAACGCGAGGAAGAAGCGTTTGGTGGTCATCGCGCGGCCTCGGGTTCGGGGGCGGTGGTGCGGAGGGCGGGAGCCTTGACCAGGCCGCGGGCCCCGTAGACCAGGTCGGGACGGACGGCCAGGACGCTCGACACGGTCAGCGCGGTGATCAGGGCCTCGCCGATCCCGATCAGGACGTGGACGCCGACCATCGCGCCCGCGACCTTGCCGATCGAGACGTCGGCGGTGCCCCCGACCGCGTAGAGCAGGGTGAACACCACGGCGGACGCCGGGACGGACACCACGGCCGCTGTGAAGGCGGCCCCGGTGGCCGAGGGTCTGGTCTTGGGCAGCACCCGCAGCAGCAGGCGGAACAGGCCGTAGCCGACGACGACCGTGGTCAGCGACATCGTGACGATGTTGACGCCGAGCGCGGTCAGCCCGCCGTCGGCGAACAGCAGGGCCTGGACGATCAGGACCACCGACACGCACAGCACCCCGGCGTAGGGCCCGACGAGGATCGCGGCGAGCGTCCCGCCGAGCAGGTGGCCGCTGGTGCCGCCCGCGACGGGGAAGTTGAGCATCTGGGCGGCGAACACGAACGCCGCGGTGAGCCCCGCCAGCGGGGCCGTGCGGTCGTCCAGCTCGCGGCGGGCGCCGCGCAACGCCAGGGCGACGCCCGCCACGGCCACCGCTCCGGCCGCGGCCGATACCGGGACGTTGATGAATCCGTCCGGTGCGTGCACTTCCCTCACCGTCCTGCCTGTTCGTCGCTGACAGTCCAGTTTGAGGGCGCAGACCTCGCAGGTGCAAGTCGATCGCAAGTAGGGCGAGGGGTTTCGGTCAGTCGAAGATCGGCTCCCGAGTACGGGTCCGCTTCAGCTCGAAGAAGCCGTCGGTGGACGCCACCGCGAGCACGCCGTCGAACAGCTTGACGGCCGCCTCGCCGCGCGGGACCGGCGTCACGACCGGGCCGAAGAAGGCGTGCCCCTCGACCTCGATGATCGGCGTGCCGACCTCCTGGCCGACGCGGTCGATGCCGTCGGCGTGCGAGGCCCGCACGGCCTCGTCGTACTCGTCCGACTCGGCGGCGTCGGCGAGCGAGGGGTCCAGCCCGGCGGCGGTCAGCGCCTCCTCGAACATCGCGCGGTCGAGCTTCCTCCGGTCATGGTGGCGGCGGGTGCCCAGCTCGGTGTAGAGCCTGCCGAGCACCTCCGGCCCGTACTTCTTCTCGGCGGCGACGCAGACGCGCACCGGGCCCCAGGCGTCGCTCAGCCCGCGCCGGTAGCCGTCGGTGACGTCCTTGTCCTCGTTGAGGACGGCCAGGCTCATCACATGCCAGCGCACATCGATCGGCCGCTGCTTCTCGACTTCGAGGATCCAACGGGAGGTAATCCACGCCCACGGGCATTTCGGGTCGAACCAAAAATCGACGGGTTTGCGGCCGTCCTGCGCCACGGTAAGCCTCCTAGGCCTGATCAGCACTTACCAGCGGCAACCCGCGCGTCCGTGTCACCATTCCCGCCGACACAGGAATTCCGCCGCCCGCGACGGAGACCGATCCCGCCCCCTGTTGGTAGGAATGGGGGAACGAGACCGACATTGGGACGACCAAGGAGTACACGTGGCAGGCAACCTCACGCGCGATGAGGCGCGGGAAAGGGCCCGGCTGCTCACCGTCGAGGGCTACACGGTGGAGCTGGACCTCACGACGGGTGAGGAGCGATTCGGGTCCACCACCGTGGTCCGCTTCGACTGCGCCGAGCCCGGGGCGTCGACCTTCGTCGACCTCCACGGCGCCACCGTCCGGGAGGCCACGCTGAACGGCGCCGCCCTCGACCCCGCCTCCTACGACGCCGAGAAGGGCCGTCTGCCGCTGCCCTCGCTCGCCGCGACCAACGAGCTGCGCGTGGTCGCCGACTGCACCTACTCCCGCTCCGGCGAGGGCCTGCACCGGTTCGTCGACCCCGTCGACCAGAGCGTGTACCTCTACACGCAGTTCGAGACGGCCGACGCGCACCGCATGTTCACCTCGTTCGACCAGCCCGACCTCAAGGCGACCTTCGAGCTGACCGTCACCGCGCCCGAAGGCTGGCAGGTGGTGACCAACGAGGCCGCCGACAGCGAGGGCGGGGGCCGCTGGCACTTCCCCCCGACCCCGCGGATCTCGACGTACATCACCGCGCTGGTCGCGGGGCCGTATCACGTCGTCCGCGACGAGTACCGCCGCGAGGACGGCGGCACGATCCCGCTGGGCGTCTTCTGCCGCGCCTCGCTGGCCGAGCACCTCGACGCCGACGCGATCCTCGACGTGACCCGGCAGGGCTTCGCCTTCTTCGAGGACGTCTTCGACCTGCCCTACCCGTTCGCCAAGTACGACCAGCTGTTCGTGCCGGAGTTCAACGCGGGCGCGATGGAGAACGCCGGGTGCGTCACCTTCCTGGAGGACTACGTCTTCAGGTCGCGGGTCACCGACGCCGCCTACGAGCGCCGCGCCGAGACGATCCTGCACGAGATGGCGCACATGTGGTTCGGCGACCTGGTCACCATGCGCTGGTGGGACGACCTGTGGCTGAACGAGTCGTTCGCCACCTACATGAGCGTGATGTGCCAGGCCGAGGCCACCAAGTGGAAGGGCTCGTGGACGACGTTCGCGAACCTGGAGAAGGCGTGGGCCTACCGCCAGGACCAGCTGCCCTCCACCCACCCGATCGCCGCCGACATCCCCGACATCCGCGCGGTGGAGGTCAACTTCGACGGCATCACCTACGCCAAGGGCGCCAGCGTCCTGAAGCAGCTGGTGGCCTATGTCGGCCGCGACAACTTCCTGGAGGGCGTGCGGCGCTACTTCCGCGCGCACGCCTGGGGCAACACCGTCCTCGGCGACCTGCTCGACCCGCTGGAGGAGACCTCCGGACGCGACCTGCGCGCCTGGTCCAAGGAGTGGCTGGAGACCGCCCAGGTCAACACGCTGCGCCCGGTCTACGAGGTGGACGGCGAGGAGAACTTCACCTCGTTCACCGTCCTGCAGGAGGCCAGGCCCGAGTACCCGACGCTGCGCTCGCACCGCGTCGCGATCGGCCTCTACGACCGCACCCCCGACGGCATCGTGCGCCGCGACCGCGTCGAGCTGGACGTCGTCGGCGCCGCCACCGAGGTCCCCGAACTGGTCGGCAAGAAGCGTCCCGACCTGGTGCTGGTGAACGACGACGACCTCACCTACGCCAAGGTCAGGCTGGACGAGCACTCCCTGAAGACCCTCGTCGAAGGCATCGGCGACATTCGGGAGAGCCTGCCCCGTGCGCTGTGCTGGTCGGCCGCGTGGGACATGACCCGCGACGCCGAGATGGCCACCCGCGACTACGTCAAGCTCGTGATCAGCGGAATCCGCGGCGTCACCGACATCTCGGTGACCCAGACGCTGCTGCGCCAGGCCCGCACCTCCGTCCAGCAGTACGCCGACCCGGCATGGCGCGAGCAGGGCCAGCGGCTCATGGCCGACGCGCTGCACGAGCTGGCGCAGGAGGCCGAGGCGGGCTCGGACTTCCAGCTCGCCTACGCGCAGGCGTTCTCGGCCGTCGCGACCAGCGACGAGCACCTCTCCCACGTCCAGGGCCTGCTGGACGGGTCGGAGTCCCTGCCCGGCCTGAAGGTCGACACCGACCTGCGCTGGGCGCTGCTGCGGCGCCTGGTCGTCCAGGGCCGGGCGGGCGAGGACGAGATCGCCGCCGAGGTCGAGCGCGACGCGACGGCCGCGGGCGAGCGCCACGCGGCCGCCTGCCGCTCCGCGATCCCGACCGCCGAGGCCAAGGCCGCCGCCTGGGACCGCATCGTCGGCGGCGAACTGCCCAACGCGGTGTTCCGCGCCACGATCGGGGGCTTCGTCGAGCCCGACCAGGCCGACCTTCTGGTCCCCTACGTCGACCGCTACTTCGCCGAGGTCGGACGCATCTGGAAGGAGTGGACCAGCGACACGTCCCAGACGTTCGCCGAGGTCGGCTACCCGTTCCTGATCGTCGAGCAGTCGACGGTCGACCGCACCGAGGCCTACATCCGCGAGAACGACCCGCCCTCGGCGCTGCTCCGCCTCCTGTCCGAGGGCCGCGACGGCGTGGCCCGCGCCCTACGCGCCCGCGCAAAAGACGGGAGTTCGTGAGGGGGGCTGTACTGGTGTGGGGGGCGACCCCCCACGCCCCCCGGGGCGGGCTACGCCGCCCTGCACTCCGCTGGCGCTCCGTTCCGGGCGTCGCACCCCTTAGCGGGGCTCCGCGCCCCGCGCCCCCGCCAAGGGGCTCCGCCCCCTGGACCCCCAAAGGCGCTCGGAGGTCTCGGGGGTCTCGGGGGCGGAGCCCCTGAGCGGGGCGTGGGGCGGAGCCCCACCGGGGGCCTGACGCCACCCGCAGGGAGCGCTAGCGACCGAGGATGGCGTCAGGCCCCCGCCTGGGGGTCCGGGGGTTGGGACCCCCAGGCAAACACTGGGGTGGAAGGGTGTGGTTGTGGAGACCGCGCGGGACGTTTTCAGGGTGCTGGCCGGCCGGTACGCCTTTGGCGATCTTGAGGCGCTGGTGGCGGAGGGGGTTCTCTCGCCTCGTAGTGCGGAGCCGGTGGCGGCGCTGTGTGCGTTCGGGCAGCGGGTGCTTGATCTGGACGCCGAAGATTTCGGGATGCCTGAGGCGGTCGGGGAGGTGCCCAAGGACCTTCTGGATCGGGCGCGGGCCAGCCGGATGCCTCAGGCGCCCAAGGAGCGTCCCCGGGGAGCGTTGGCCAGTCTGAGGCCGGCGTATGCGCTGTTGCTGGAGGTCATCGCCATTCGGTGGCGGCGGCGGGAGATGGCGCCGCTGGTGGCCGCCGTCCATATCGCGAGCGAGTATCTCGCGCTGCTGGCCTGGGAGCCGGTGCTCGGGCACGCGGGCGACCCGGCGTTGATCGGAGCGGCTGTCACCGGGCCCGACAGCCGGTTCGGCGTCCCGGTGGAGCCGGGGTCTGAGCGGAAGTGCGACCACACTCGGCCGGAACGTTCCGCGTGCGAGCGGACGCTGCGGGTCTCCAACGAGCCTCCTCCCGGGTGGCGCGCCTACCTCGACCGGCAGCACAGCCAGGTCGCGCAGGCCCTCGGCGACTGCGCGTCCCGCTGCCGGACGCCCTGCAGCGTCATGACCCGGCTGGACGAGAAGGTCCGCGCCGACCTGGTGAGCCGGTGCAAGCTCGCGGCCGACTTCACCGACACCGCCGTGGTCAAGCTGCGGCACGCGGCGCCGGTCGGGCACGGGTTCGGCGTCCCGTCCCCCGAAGAGGTCGAGACGGCGTGGGCGCGGGCCTGCGCGTCCATGCGGCATCATCCCCTCGGCAAGGCGGCGCTGGCCGGGGCGAACGGCGATTCGTACCCGCTACCGGGCCTGCCCGCGATCTTCTCCGTGATCGCCGGTGCCGAGATCGTGCCGGACGACCTCCTGCACGGCGTGACCGTCCGGCTCGCGTCCGCTCTGGCCTGACAGGGGCGCGAGCGCTGCCCGCACCCGGGGGTCGGACGCCAGATCCTCCAGCTGGACGGTCATGCCGTCCGCGTCGGCCAAGGGCACGCGCCAGTTGGGGTACTCGTCGACCGTCCCGGGCTGGTTCTGGGTGCGGCGCTCGCCGACCGCGTCCGCCAGGGAGATCCCGATGAGGCGGGCCGGGGTGAGCGTCAGGAAGGCGTGCAGGGCCCGGACGACGTCCTCGTCCTCCCGGTACAGGGATGACAGGAGCCCGCGCGCCTGCAACATCGACAGCCATTCGGCGAGCTGGCGCCGGTGGTCGGCTGCCTCCTCGTCGCTGGATCGGGTGAGCAGGCCGAGCCGGTCGCGCAGCTCGATGTGGTCGCCGTGCAGGAAGCCGGTGATCGGGGGCATGTCGTGCGTGCCGACGGTGGCCAGCGACGCCTCCCGCCAGAACTCCGGGGGTCTCGGGCGGCCCTGCTGGTCGCGCTCGAACCAGAGCAGGGACGTGCCCAGAACGCCCCGATCGGCCAGGTCGTCGCGCACTTCGGGCTCGACCGTGCCGAGATCCTCCCCGATGATCACCCCGCCGTGCCAGTGGGCCTCCCAGACCAGGCACGAGAGCAGGGCGTCCCGGTCGTACCGGACGTAGGTGCCGTCGGCGGGCGAACCGCCCTCGGGCACCCACCAGAGCCGCGAGATCTGCATGGCGTGGTCGAGCCGCAGCCCTCCCCCATGCCGCAGGGCCGCCCCCACCATGGCCCTGAACGGGCCGTAGGCGGCCTCCGCGAGGCGTTCGGGGTGCCAGGGCGGCTGGCCCCAGTCCTGGCCGCGCTGGTTGAACTCGTCGGGCGGAGCGCCCACGCTCATGCCGGGAGCGAACATCGAGCCGAAGATCCAGGTGTCGGCGCTGCCCGGGTGCACGCCGACCGCCAGGTCATGGACGATCCCGATGGGCATCCCGGCCTCGCGGGCCGCGCGCTGCGCCGCGGCGAGCTGCTCGTCCAGGCGCCACTGGACCCACAGATGGAAGTCGACGCGGCGGGCGAGGCTCTTGGCCGCGGCCGCCACCGCCGTGCCCGCGGGGTCGTGCAGCTCGGCGGGCCAGCGGCGCCAGTCGGCGGTCCCCTGCTTCTCGGCCAAGGCGCACCAGGTGGCGAACGAGGTCAGGGCCTTGCCCTCCCGGGTGAGGAAGTCGTCGAAGGCCGTGCCCCGGTCGTCGGAGTACAGGTGAAGGAGCTCCAGGGCCTCCCTTTTTGCCGCCCATACCGCGTCCCGGTCGATGCTCTCGTCATGGGCCCTCGCGGCGGCCGCCAGGGCCGCAACGTCCTCGCGGTCCCCCTTGGGCAGGCTCGCGAACTCGGGGACGTCCTCCACCCGCAGATACAACGGGCTGGGAAAACGGCGGCTCATCGGGGAGTAGGGCGACGCACCGATGGGCGGCACCGGTTCGGTCGCGTGCAACGGATTGACCAGGACGAATCCCGCCCCCGTATCGCGTCCGGCCCAGGTCGCGAGATCGGCGAGGTCGCGCAGGTCGCCCATGCCCCAGGAGCCGCGTGACGTGAGCGAGTAGAGCTGGGCGGTCAGCCCCCAGGCCCGGGGCGGTTCGGGGAGCCGGGCCGGGGCCACGAGCAGCTGGGTCATGTCCGACTGGCCGTTGCCGCGCACCCGGATGCGATGCCACCCGAGCGGCACGGTCGCGGGGACGCGGTACTGCCTGACCAGGCCGTCCTCGGTGCGGGCGGTGGTCCCGCGAAGCTCGCCGGCCCATTCCTCCTGGTCCAGCCACAGATCGTGGGGTCCCTTCGCCCCCCACGGAACGGTGATCGGCCGCGGGTCCCCGGGGCTGCGGACCAGGAACTCGGGGAGCAGCCTGGGGGGCGGCTTCTCCGTGCCCAGGGAGTCGAGCACGGCACGCAGCGTCTCCGGCGAGACCTTGGTCTCACGCCCGCGCCAATCGGTGTAGACGGTCGCCACGCCCCGGGCCCGGGCGCGGGCCTCCAATCGCTCATCCTTCACACAGCCTCCATGCCCCACATGCGCGGCCCTAAGGCCCCTCGCGTCCGGCTTGCCGAGGGTTCAGCCCCAGATCTCGGGCTTGCGGTCGATCCAAGGCCGGGCCTCCTCCAGCTGGGCGGCGAGGGAGATCAGCGTGCCCTCGGCTCCCAGGCGTCCGGCGAGCATGACGCCGATGGGGAGGCCGTCGTCCGTCCAGTGCAGCGGGACGTTGACGGCGGGCTGCCCCGAGATGTTGTAGGGGGCGCAGAACGGCGTGAACAGCTTCTGGCGGCGGAAGTTCTCCTCGGGCTCCTCCCCGTGGAAGTGGCCGACCGGCACCGGCGGCGCGGCCAGCGTCGGGTGCAGGATCGCGTCGAACTCGTCCATGATCGGGAACGCCGTCCGGAGCGCGGCCTGGAGGGTGGCGTGCGCCTGGAAGATCTGGGTGGCCGAGGTGGCGCGGCCCCGCTCGCGCAGCCAGCGGGTCAGCGGCTGGAGCAGGTGCTCGCGCTCGGGGTCGACCGGCGTGAGCGTGGCCATGACGCCCCAGAGCAGCTCGAAGTGCGGGACGAGGTCGGGCCCGAGCACCGGGGGCAGCTCCACGACCTCGTGGCCGAGCTCCTCCAGGAGCGCGGAGGCGTCGTCGTAGGCCCGGACGCATTCGGGGTGCACCTCGGCCTCGCTCACGGGCGGGGTCATGCTCCGCGCGATCCGCAGGCGGCCCGGGGCGCGGTCGGCGAAACCGAGGAAGGTCTCCCCGGGGGCCAGTGGCGGGGCGGCGTAGATGTCGCCGGGCATGTGGCCCGCCATGACGTCCAGCAGGAGGGCGGCGTCACGGACCGTCCGGGCGATCGGGCCGTTGGTGGCCAGACCGAAGAGGTCCGGATTGATCGGTCCCTGCGAGACGCGGCCACGGGTGGGCTTGATGCCGAAGAGGCCGCAGACGCTGGAGGGAATCCTGATGGAGCCGCCGCCGTCGCTGCCCTGGGCCACCGGCGCGAGGCCCGCCGCCACCGCCGCGGCCGCTCCTCCGCTGGAGCCGCCGGCCGACCGGGAGAGGTCCCACGGCGTCCGGGCGGGTTCTGCCACGCCGCTCTCGGTATAACAGGGCAGTCCGAATTCGGGGGTGCTGGTCTTGCCCAGAAGGACAGACCCCGCTTCCCTCAGGAGGACGACGACGTTGTCGTCAAGAAAACCGGTCAGATCGGCAAAAACCTCCGATCCGAGCGTGACTCGCACGCCCTCGACCAGATTGAGGTCCTTGACCGGAACCGGCACCCCCAGAAGCGGCGGCAGATCTGCCTGGTCAGCGGCGTCCATGACCCGCTTCTCGGCCAGCCTCGCCTGCTCGCGCGCCAGCTCGGCGGTCACCGTCACGTAGGCGCCGACCTGCGGGTTCAGCCGCTCGATCCGCTCAAGGTAGTGGTCGGTGATCTCCACCGGGGACAGCTCGCGCGCACGGACGGCCTCGGCGAGGCGGGTAGCGCTCAGGTCATGGGTATGTGTCACACCGGGGAACGGTAGACGCCTCATGAGCGAGCATCAAAGATGGCATCCAGGGCACGACTCGGGAAGAGGGGGTGAATGCCAACCTACCCAGCCAGGACAGACGCGAATCACCCAGACTTGGCGACAAAACTATTAACCCGGCATGGCTAGTCGCCGAACCTGGAAATGATTACTCTGCGCTCGGAGGATCATGCATCCGACGCGAAAGGAATACGGAGCGTCACTCATGGCGATCATGGAGCGGGGCAACTCACAGGAGGCGCGGGGGCAGCCTCATGAACGGACCGACGAGGAAAAGCCCGACGGCCGCACCTACGGCGATCTGCTGAACGACCCCAAGATCCGCCGGTGGGCGCAGCGCGTCGGCGTGGCCGTCGCGCTCGGCATCGCGTTCGCGGTCGTCTTCGACTTCCGGATCGGAGTCACCGTCGCGGTCGCGGCGGTCGTCTTCGACACCGTCCGCCGCTCGCGCAAGAGCACGAGCGTGCAGGCGTGGCAGAAGTCGTCGGCGGCCGAGCGCCGGACCGAACGGCAGCTCAGGGCCCTGGAGAAGGCCGGTTACCGCGTGTTGCACGCGCGGGCCGTCCCCCGCGACGACGAGGGCGTCAGCGACGGCCGGATCGATCACCTGGTGATCGGCCCGAGCGGCGTGTACGCCATCGACTCGGAGAAGTGGGACAAGCGCCTGCCCGTCCGCACCCTGTCCCACCGCAAGCTCTTCCACGGCCCCTTCAACAAGAAGGACCGCCTGGACGAGGCCCGGTGGGAGGCCGACCAGGCCAGCAAGATCATCGCCGGGAAGGTCGGCTTCGACGTGCCGGTCCAGCCGTCGGTGGCCATCTACGGTCCGTCCATTCCCTGGAAGGTGATGAGGGTCCGGGACGTCGACGTCTACTCGGGCAACCGGGCACGGGGCTACCTGCGCCGGCGTCCGAAGATCCTGACCGAGACCGACGTCCACAACATCTACACCGCGGCCGAGAACGCTCTGCCGCCGAAGTATCCCGACTAAGGGTCCCGCGGGGCGGCCCAAGCCAGGGCCGCCCGAGCGCAAGGCTCAACGACGAGCCCCTCCGGAGGGGCACCCCGGACGCCGGGGTGCCGCTCCGACGAACGCATCGCAGGCCGTTGCTACCATGGAGACCAGCACGGGCCGGCCTGACACGACCTCTGGCGAGCCGGCGGCAGCGCCGCGATCCGCCGCTGCGACCTGCTAGTTCACCGCACGCCACCAGGTTGAGAGGTCCCGCGATGCCGCCGCTCAGATCACGCACGGTCACCCACGGCAGGAACATGGCGGGCGCCCGCGCCCTCATGCGCGCCAGCGGCGTGGAGCGCGACGACTTCGGCAAGCCGATCATCGCCCTGGCCAACAGCTTCACCCAGTTCGTCCCCGGGCACGTCCACCTGCGCGAGGTCGGCGACATGGTCGCCGCGTCCGTCCGCGAGGCGGGCGGCGTCCCGCGCGAGTTCAACACGATCGCGGTCGACGACGGCATCGCCATGGGCCACGGCGGGATGCTCTACTCGCTGCCGTCCCGCGAGCTGATCGCCGACTCCGTCGAGTACATGGTCAACGCGCACTGCGCCGACGCCCTGATCTGCGTCTCCAACTGCGACAAGATCACCCCCGGGATGCTGATCGCCGCGATGCGGCTCAACATCCCCACCGTCTTCGTCTCCGGCGGCCCGATGGAGGCCGGCAAGCCCGTCGACGGCGTCACCAAGCTCGACCTGATCGACCCCATGATCGCCTCGGCGGACGACTCGGTCTCCGACGAGCGGCTGGCCGAGATGGAGGAGAACGCCTGCCCGACCTGCGGGTCGTGCTCCGGCATGTTCACCGCCAACTCGATGAACTGCCTCACCGAGGCCATCGGCCTGGCCCTGCCGGGCAACGGCACCGTCCTGGCCACCCACGTCGCGCGCAAGAAGCTCTACGCCGACGCCGGACGCACCGTGGTCGAGATCGCCAAGCGCTACTACGACCACGACGACGAGCGCGTCCTGCCGCTGAACATCGCCACCCGCGACGCCTTCGAGAACGCCATGGCGCTCGACATCGCGATGGGCGGCTCCACCAACACGATCCTGCACCTGCTGGCCGCGGCCCGCGAGGGCGGCGTCGACTTCGGCCTCAAGGAGATCGACGAGCTCTCCCGCCGCGTCCCCTGCGTCTGCAAGCTCGCGCCCGCCACCGCCAAGTACCACGTCGAAGACTGCCACCGCGCGGGCGGCATCCCCGCCCTGCTCGCCGAGCTCGACCGCGCCGGGCTCCTGCACCGCGACGCCCACACGATCCACTCGAACTCGCTGCCGGAGTTCCTGGCCAAGTGGGACGTCACGTCCCCCGACGTCCTCCCCGAGGCCGTCGAGATGTTCCACGCCGCCCCCGGGGGCGTCCGCACCACCCAGGCGTCCGGCCAGAACGCCCGGTGGGAGACCCTCGACCTCGACCGCGCCGAGGGCTGCATCCGCTCGGCCGAGCACGCCTACACCGCCGACGGCGGCCTCGCCGTCCTGTACGGCAACATCGCCCCCGACGGCGCCATCGTCAAGACCGCGGGCGTCGAAGAGGAGCTGTGGACCTTCACCGGCCCCGCCGTCGTCTTCGAGAGCCAGGAGGACGCCGTCGAGGGCATCCTCGGCGGCAAGGTCACCGCGGGCGACGTCGTCGTCATCCGCTACGAGGGCCCCAAGGGCGGCCCCGGCATGCAGGAGATGCTCTACCCGACGAGCTTCCTCAAGGGCCGCGGCCTCGGCAAGGCGTGCGCCCTGATCACCGACGGCCGCTTCTCGGGCGGCACCAGCGGCCTGTCCATCGGCCACGCCTCCCCCGAGGCCGCCGCCGGCGGCGACATCGCCCTGGTCGAGAACGGCGACCGCATCGTGATCGACATCCCCCGCCGCGTCCTGGAACTCGACGTCCCCCAGGCCGAACTCGCCACCCGCCGCGAACGCCTCCTGAAGGACCTGGGCACCTACCGCCCCCGAAACCGCCACCGCCCCGTCACCGCGGCCCTCCAGGCCTACGCCGCCATGACCACCTCCGCGTCCACGGGCGCCACCCGAGACATCACTCAACTCTCCCGCTGACCGGCGGCCCCAATCCACGACAAAGCTCGCGAGGTGCGCGGCGACGGAGTCGCTGGGCACCTCGCGTTTTGCCTGGTGGGCTAGCTGCAGCAGCCTCCGCCGCAGCAGCCGCCTCCGGTGGCCGGGCGGGGTTGGGGGGTGGACGGGGCCTTGCCGGTGACGGCGACCGTGGACAGGAGCTTCACGGTGTCGGCGTGGCCGGCCGGGCACGGAGCGGGATCGGACGCCTCGATCATGGGACGGGAGACCTCGAAGGTGTCTCCGCAGGCGCGGCAGCGATAGTCGTAACGTGGCACGCGACCAGGATACGCGTGCCTAGGCGGCGGGTTCGGTCACGTAGGGGGCCCACTGGGGGTCGCCGTCGTGGACGATGCCGATCAGGCGCCAGTGCGCGCCTCGGGGGACGCCGGGGGTCATGGGGAGCGTCCAGCCGAGTTCTTCCAGGAGGCGGTCGGCCTTGCGGTGGTTGCAGGCCATGCAGGAGGCGACGCAGTTCTCCCAGACGTGCTTGCCGCCCCGGCTGCGGGGCTGGACGTGGTCGATGGTCTCGGCGCGGCGGCCGCAGTAGACGCATCGGAAGCTGTCGCGGCGCATGAGGGCGGCGCGGGTGAGGGGGACGCGGGTGCGGAACGGGATCCGGACGTAGCGGCGGAGCCGGATGACCGAGGGGACCTCGATCGACATCGTGGCCGAATGCAGGACGGCGCCCGAGGCGTCGTTGTGGACGATCTCCGCCTTCTCGCGGAGCACGAGGCAGACCGCGCGGCGGAGGGGAAGGGTCGTGAGGGGTTCGTAGGTCGCGTTGAGGAGGAGGACTTGGCGCATCAGACGGCCTCCGCCGGGCTCTGATGACCTCCGCTCGCCTCGGCGGGCGCGATCGAGCGCGCCTCCCACCGAGGCCCGATTATTGTCTCCGGCACCTGCGCACTCGCCATGAGGACCTCCTCAGGGGCGAACCACCCTGAATCAGTGTGGCGCCTGAGGGAGGTCGTCCGCTACCCCATTAATCCCCACTTGCGTGCCGGATCGAACCCCGAAGGGCCCCGCCGCCGCGTCCGGCGGCGGCGGGGACCCCGTCTCAGCGCCTCGGCGGGTCGGGCTCGGCCGGGGCCGAACCCTGCTCGACGGCGGGACGCACCGCCGGCTCCACGTCCTGCCCGGCGGCCGGAACCGGCCCCTGCTGCCAGGTGACCCGGCCGTTGATCTGGACGGTCCCCGACGCCTCCGCCGGAATCTGCGCCACCAGCGTGCCGGTGCGGGAGACCCCCTTGGCCAGGAGGCCGTACTCGCACCTGACCGCGGTGGCCAGCGCCTTGCAGCCCGGGCTGACCGAGGCCATCTTCAGCATCGGTGTCAGCTTGTGGGTCAGGACGACCTTGTGCACGTCCATGGTGCCGCTGTTCTTGATCGTCCAGTGCCAGGTGACCTTGTCCCCCGCGTCGGCGATCTCCGGAGAGGAGTAGGCGAAGTCCACCTTGGCTGCGGCGGGCTCGGCCGTCCGGGCCTGGGCGGGCAGTGCCGCGGCGGCCAATGTGGCGCCCACCGCGACGGCGCCGGCGGCGGCACGCGTGAGCATGCGGCCGCCGACGATAGTGCTCTTCATGTGTTTCAACCCCCGATTGGAAGAGCTGTCTCGACCCAGCCACTACTACCGAAGATGACCTGCGCATTCATCTCGCCACACGTGGTGACGGGCGACGCCGGACCCGCCCCTGCCCGTTGTTGACCTCGCGGGGCGTGGCGGTGCGGCGAATGAATACAGTTCAGATCATGAGCCGACCGTCGTATCCGCCCGCCCAGCGCCAGGACCTGGTGGAGACCCTCCACGGACATCAGGTCGCCGACCCGTTCCGCTGGCTGGAAGGCCGCGACAGCGCCGACACCGGGGCGTGGCTGGCCGCGCAGGACGAGCTCTTCCACCGGACGGTCGACGGCCTGCCCGGACGCGAGCGGCTGCGCAAGCGCCTGGGCGAGCTGCTGGCCTCGGGCAGCGTCGGGTCGCCGATCTGGCGCGGCGAGCGGCGCTTCTTCACCCGGCGGATGGCCGAGCAGGAGCATCCCGTCCTTTACACCGTCGACCCGGACGGCACCGAGCGGGCGCTGGTCGACCCGATGGCGCTGGACCCCGACGGCACCACGACCCTGGACGGCTGGCAGCCCGACAAGGAGGGGCGGCTGCTGAGCTACAAGGTGTCGCACGGCGGTGACGAGGAGTCGCTCCTTTACGTCATGGACGCCGCCACGGGCGAGCTGGTCGAGGGGCCGATCGACCGCAGCCGCTATTCGTCCATTGCCTGGCTCCTCGGGGGCGAGGCGTACTACTA
This sequence comes from Spirillospora sp. CA-294931, assembly GCF_050946795.1. Lineage (GTDB taxonomy): Bacteria > Actinomycetota > Actinomycetes > Streptosporangiales > Streptosporangiaceae > Spirillospora. The sequence continues at coordinate 2,437,080 of NZ_CP192006.1, read as the reverse complement.
CGTCCGGCGGCTGCCCGCGACGGAGGTGCCGGCGGGTGAGGACCAGTACCACCGCCGGGTGTATCTGCACCGGGTGGGAACCGACCCCGACACCGACGATGTGCTGATCTTCGGCGACGGCCGCGAGAAGACCAACTATTACGGGGTCGGCGTGAGCCGGGACGGCCGCTGGCTGACGATCTCGGCCTCGCAGGGGACGGCGCCGCGCAACGACCTGTGGATCGCCGATCTGACGGCCGGGCCCGTCGAGCGTCCCGAGCTGCGGGTCGTCCAGGAGGGCGTGGACGCCGAGACGGGCGTCCACGTGGGCCGCGACGGCCGCGCCTATGTGTTCACCGACCTGGACGCGCCGCGCTCGCGGCTGTGCGTGGCCGATCCCGCCGCACTGCACAAGGGCGGCTGGCGCGACCTGATCCCGCAGGACGACGAGGCCGTGCTGAGCGACTTCGCGATCCTGGACGATCTCGACCGCCCGCTCCTGCTGGCCGGCTGGACGCGCCATGCGATCAGCGAGATCACCGTCCATGACCTGGCGACGGGCGAGCGGGTCGGCGAGGTGCCGACGCCGGGGCTGGGCTCGATCGGCGGGCTGGTCGAGCGTCCCGAGGGGGGTCACGAGGTGTGGTTCGGCTACACCGACAACGTCACGCCGTCGTCGGTGCTGCGCTTCGACGCGCGGACCGGCGAGACCTCGCTGTGGGCGTCGGCGCCGGGCACCGTGGAGGTCCCCGACCTCGACACCCGCCAGGTGACCTACGAGTCGCTGGACGGGACGCCGGTGCGGATGCTGGTGATCTCGCGTCCGGGCTCGACCGGGCCGCGTCCCACCATCCTTTACGGGTACGGCGGCTTCAATGTGCCGCTGACGCCGTCCTACTCGGCGAGCATCCTGGCCTGGGTGGAGGCGGGCGGTGTGTACGCGGTCGCCAACCTGCGCGGCGGGTCCGAGGAGGGCGAGGAGTGGCACCGCGCGGGCATGCGCGAGCGCAAGCAGAACGTGTTCGACGACTTCCACGCGGCGGCGGAGCGGCTGATCGCCGACGGGCTGACGACGTCCGAGCAGCTCGCGATCTCGGGCGGCTCCAACGGGGGGCTGCTGGTGGGGGCGGCGATGACGCAGCGTCCCGAGCTGTACCGCGCGGTGGTGTGCTCGGCGCCGCTGCTCGACATGGTGCGGTACGAGAAGTTCGGGCTCGGTCAGACCTGGAACGACGAATACGGGAGCGCCGATAACCCGGAAGAGCTGGAGTGGCTCCTGTCGTACTCGCCGTACCACCACGTCCGCGAGGGCACCCGGTATCCCGCGACGCTGTTCACGGTGTTCGACAGCGACACCCGGGTCGATCCGCTGCACGCCCGCAAGATGTGCGCGGCGCTCCAGGCGGCGACGGCCTCCGACGACCCCGTCCTGCTGCGGAGCGAGGCCGAGGTGGGCCATTCGGCGCGGTCGGTCAGCCGCTCGGTGGAGCTGATGACCGACACGCTGTCGTTCCTGGCGGCCATGACCGGCCTCCACCTGGAGTGACCGTGGGCTACATCACATCAAACCCATCCGAACCGCCAAATCTATTGACATGTGCTCGAATTAGGGAGTGACTTCCTCGATGGCGACGAATCCCACCGTCCGGGAGCGGATTCTGGGGCTGCTGGCGTCCCCGCCGTCGGCCGTGAACGACGAGCGCGGCTATCTCGACCTGCTCGGCCCGGCGGACGAGCCGCCGCCGACCATCGCGCAGCGCACGATGCAGTCGACGTTCCTGCCGCAGATCTACGAGCGCGTGTGGCGTCCGGTCGGGTTCAACCTGATGAAGGGCTGGCCGGTCGGGCCCGACACCGCCGGTGAGCAGCGGCTGGCCCGCGACTGGCTCGGCCTCGGGCAGCCGCGCGACTCCGGCAAGCCGGACGCCACCGTGCTGGACGTGGCCTGCGGCCCCGGCAACGTCACCCGGGGCCTGGCCGCCGGGGTGGGCGAGAAGGGCCTGGTCGTCGGGCTGGACGCCGCGCCGGGCATGCTGGCCCGCGCCGTCGCCGACAGCCGGGCCGACGAGCCCGTCGGCTATGTGCGGGGCAACGCCGTCCAGCTCCCGTTCGAGGACGACGCGTTCGACGCCGTGTGCTGCTTCGGCGCGCTGTACCTGTTCGACGACCCCTGGGCGGCCGTCGACAGCATGGTCAGGGTGCTCAGGCCGGGCGGACGGCTGATCATCCTGACCACCCGGCGTCCGGGCCTTCCGGTGATCCGCGAGGGCGCCGAGGTGTTCGGGAAGCTGTCGGGGGTATCGATGTTCGGCGACCGGGAGGTCACCCGCGCCCTGACCGACCGGGGCCTCACCGACCTCCGGCAGCGCCGGTTCCCGGCGATGCAGATCGTCGGAGCCGGAAAACCCTGACCCGCCGGGGGCGGGCAGGTATGGGGGCAGCACCAGGGCTCCGCCGAGGCTCCCGAGCCGCGGCGGCCTCGCACCGGGCCGCGCCGCCGGTGCGAGGCCGTCGCGGCTCGGGCGACGACGGCCTCAGCGCAACGGTTTCTCGATGTAGATGTTGACGATTCCGCCGATCACCTCGCGCCGCACCTCCGTCCAGCCGAATCGACGGTAGAGCCGCAGCGCGGGCTCCTGGAACTCGGTCGTGTCGGCCCGCAGTACCCGGTACCCGTACTCGACGGCCCGTTCCTCCAGGGCCTGGACGACGGCCGCCCCGTATCCCCGGCGCTGCACGTCGGGATGGACGCGCAGCCGCACCATCTCGACCGCGTCCAGCGGGGCCTCGGTGGTGGACGCGCCGAACGCGCGCGCGCCACCGCTGCCGCCAGATATCAGGTCGGCCCGCCGGAGGCCGCCCATGGCGACGATGCGCCCGTCCACCTCGCCGACGAGGAACTCACCGCCGCCCGAGAGGTAGAGGTCGTCCATCTTGAAGAAGTCGTGCTCGTAATAGACGCCGTCCCCGGGACGCAAGCCCACCCGGGCCAGGCCGTCCCTGTGCAGAGCGAGGACGGTGTCGTGGTCGGCCGACTCGTAACGCCGCAGCCGCAGCTCGCCGAAGCACCACACAGGAGGCGTCTCCTGCACCCGAACCAGCCCCCGTATGGCTCGGGCCTTCTCCGGTTCGTGCGGAACGCCCTGATGCGCTTCCATGACGCGTCAGACCTGCTCTGAGCGAGGCACCGCCGCCGGGGGCGGCTCCGTGGTCGGACTCGTCACCGTCGGGCCCGACAGAGCCTCGTAGAAGTCCTTGAGCGCCGGTATCTCGCCGCACCTGGCGTTCACCGCGGCGCCGAGCTGGCGGGCGCGGTGGACCAGGATCGCCGAGCGGTGCTCGGTGGGCAGGTCGAGGATGGCGTCCTGCCCGGCCTGCAACGCGGCGTCGGGGTGGCCCGCGTGCAGCTGGCAGGTCGCCCGGTCGAGCCGGACCAGCGTGAGGTCGACCCGGTCGGTGGGCGAGTAGAGCGTCAGCGCCCGGCTCAGCGCCTCGTCGCCGTGCTTGTGGTCGCCCAGGTTGGTGAAGGTGTCGCCCTCGTAGAAGGTCATCTGGCGCTCGGTGAACCCGAAGACCAGATCTCCCGTCTTCTCGTTGGACAGCTGGTCGAAGACCGCGCGACCGCGGACCAGGGCCCGGCGGGCGCTCGGCCCGGCGTCGCCGCGTCCGCGCAGGGCCAGCTGGCCGAGCGCGCGCGCCTCGACGGCGGGCGCCATGGCCGCGGCCACGCTCGGGTTGCGTCCGGCCAGGTCCTGCGCCTTGCGGGCCAGGTGCAGCGCCTCGCGCGGGTCGCCGTAGTACATCGGCAGGACGGCCTCGCGCACGGTGACCCACGCCCGCAGGTGACGGTCGCCGGTCTCGTCGGCGGCCGTCCGCGCGGTGCGGAAGAACGACCGGGCCAGCCGGTGGTCGCCCAGATTGATCATGATGAGGCCCGACAGGCCGGACAGCTGCGCGGCCAGACGGCACAGGCGCTCCTGCAGGTCGACGGGCTGCCGCTTGTCGCACATGCGCCGGACCTCGCTGAAGTCCAGCAGAACGTCGCAGAGCATCCGCAGGGACGGCGTCGCCTGGTACAGCTGCCCGTAGCCGGCCGTGGTCTCTTCCCACTGGTCGAGCATGGTCGGTGAAACGGTCGCGTTGACCAGCGTGTCGTCCATCTTGCGACGAAGATTGTCGACGGCACCAAGGAACTGTCCGTCGAGCGCCACGCCCGCTCCGGCCAGAAGTTGCAGAAGGGTTCTACGAAGCACGATGTCCTCCTCTCCCACATCCATCGATACGGGACCTTCGGCGCGGTCAGGTCCACGGTGTTCGTTGACTGATATCCAGCGGCGGTCGTCGGGTCGGGGGATGACGACCGACCCGATCAGCGCGTCGGGTTCGTCACGGCGTTCGGCCGTCCGGTGGGGCGGGGCAGTCGCCGCTCCCGGACGGACCGCGTGTCCGCGGCCGCAGATGCACGGGCTCGTGAAGCCGAGCTCGTCGGGTTCGACCCGGTAGACGGCGCACAGGTAGTGCAGGTACTCGGGCCCGGGACGCTTGTAGCCGCTCTCGTAGGCCGACAGCAGCGTCTCCCCCAGCCGGGGAGCCGGCTTGCCGTCCACCTCGTAGAGGGCCCTCACCTGGGCGACGATGTCGGAAAGGGCGACGCCGTGCGAAAGGCGGTGCGCCTTGACCTGGCTCGTGCCGAACAGCGGCCCGCACTGATTGTGGATCTCTTGTGCGATCTCCACCGGGCAACGCCCTCGAGCCAGCCCATGCGCGCGAATTTTGCGCGCTATGTCCGTCTCTTTCGGAGGGGGGTCCGACATCGTTTCCGGCCTCCTCACCGCTGAGCCCGATGACCGTCCCCCGGAAGGGACTGCCTTCGATCACGGCGACCGGGTTTCAAATGGCCACGACAGATAATCTCTCGCGCACGCAGCGTAACTCCCGCAACGGGGCAGGCCAAGCTATTCTCGCGAAAGCACGCGCTCCGGGTGGCCCCTTCAAACCCCGGGTAGAGAATCTTCCTCCGGAGAGGGGTGAACCTTCCCCCACGGTGGTGAAAACACGTACTTCCCCGGCAGGCGCCCTCTTGACCCGACCCCGTGAGAGTTGCAATTCTCGCCGCGAGTAACAGCACGGCTTCGGAGAGTTCGATCACAGACGGCGACCGGGGGGCAGTCCCCGGAGCCCGATCGACGGAGGGGGTGCGCAGGTGGTCAGCGACAGACGCGTCGGCTACCTCGAGAGGCTGGTACATGAGCTCGACACGCGCGGGCTCGTCGCGCGTGTGGTGCGAACGCGCTCAGGTCCGGCCTTCCTCAGGGTCGTCAATCCCGAGGCCGCCAGCCTCGCGGAGGACGTGACCTGCGCTCCGGCCCCCGAATCCCACGACCACTACTACTGGTGGTCCTGGGGCGAGCGTCTCCACCGGGTCGACGACCCGAGAGGAGCCGCGCTCAAGCTCGCGCACGTCCTCCAGCCCCTCCACCCCGTCGGCGGCGACGGCGCCTCCAGCGTCCGCACCCCGTCCTGGGAATGGCAGCACGGTCACCCCTAGGTCCGGGTGTGTCCCGCGGTCTCGCGGCCGAACCGGCGCGGCAGCCGCCGAGCCCGCGGGACACACCCCCGGCCCACCTCGCCCCAACATCTGAAGAAGGCCCAAGCCTGGACACGAACCCACCACCGCTCAGCCCCCGTCCCCGAAACAAGATCCCCCTCGGGCACCGCTCAGGCTGAGGCCCAACCAAGCCCAGCCGGGCCAGCGCCTCAACCGAGGCACCGCTGGTCCGGGTGGGCTCAGGGCTCTCAGGCGGCCCTTCCCGGCCGGGTATCGCCACTCGTCCTGCGTTGTACGAAACGGTCGTCACCGTCCCCTACGATCGGCTCGTACCGCCGCAGGTCCACGGCGAAGTGACGCGATACCCACAACCGGCCGGGGAGGGTCTGTTTCCATGTCACTCACCCTCGCAGCCCTCACGCTCGCGGGCGGCTCCGCGCTGCCCTGGGAGACGAGCGACGTCACGCCCGAGGTCGCGTGCAACTCCACCGACCCCAAGGTCGCGCCGAAGGACCCGAGCGCGGCGTGCCGGGTGGTGTGGAACGTCTCCCACAACGAAGACTTCACCCGGTTCTTCGGCACCTGGCTCGACGCTCCGATCAACACCCTGTTCGTGATCATCGTGGTCTTCCTGGTGGCGTTCCTCGCCCGCAGGATCGCGCATCGGATGATCAGTCAGATCACGGTGCGGATGGCCGAGGGGACGATGTCGGAGAAGGTCCGCGAGCGGACGCGGACGGTCTTCGACGGCAGCCCGGCACTGCTCAACCAGCGGCGCGCGAACCGGGCCAAGACGCTCGGGACGGTGCTGAGCAGCATCGCCTCGATGGTGATCTTCGCGACGGCGCTGTTCACGATCCTCGGGCAGCTCGGGCTGAACCTCACGCCCATCCTGGCCAGCGCGACCGTGATCGGCATGGCGGTGGGCTTCGGCGCGCAGAACATCGTCAAGGACTTCCTGGCCGGAATGTTCATGCTGCTCGAAGACCAGTACGGCGTCGGCGACGTGATCGACGTGGGCAGCGCCAAGGGCACGGTCGAGGCGGTGACGCTGCGGGTCACCCGGATGCGGGACGTCAACGGCGTGGTCTGGTACGTCCCCAACGGCGAGATCAAGAAGGTCGGCAACGAGTCGCAGAACTGGGGACGCGCCGTCCTCGACATCCCGGTCGAGATCGACGAGGACGTCGAGAAGGTCAGGGAGATCCTCCAGGCGACGGCCAACGAGCTGGCGAGCAACCCCACCTGGGAAGAGCTCATCCTGGAGGAGCCCTCGGTCTGGGGCGTCCAGGCGCTGGCGGGCGACGCGGTGATCGTGCGGATCGTGCTCAAGACCGCGCCGGGACGCCAGGCCGATGTTGCGCGCGAGCTGCGCGAACGTGTGAAGAAGGCGTTCGACCAGGCGGGTGTGACGGTCGCCACCCCCGCGACGGCCGGTTGATCAAGGTGCGCGGGGCGGGTTCCGCTCGCATAGGGTGGGGATCGCTATGGCGCAACAGGTGACGTTTTATGAGGCGGTAGGCGGCGAAGAGACGTTCCGGCGTCTGGTCCACCGTTTCTACGAGGGAGTCGCGGCCGACCCCCTGCTCCGTCCGCTCTACCCCGAAGAAGACCTGGGTCCGGCCGAAGACCGGCTCCGGCTCTTCCTCATCCAGTATTGGGGCGGGCCCAACACCTACAGCCAGGAGCGCGGCCATCCCCGGTTGCGCATGCGGCACAATCCCTTCGTGATCGGCGAGGCCGAGCGCGACGCCTGGCTGCTGCACATGCGCGAGGCCGTGGACGAGCTGGAGCTTCCCGAGCAACTGGAGAAAATGCTCTGGGACTACTTCACGATGGCCGCCCAGAGCATGGTGAATGCCCCCACCTAAGCGGGTAGATCGCGGTGTATGACGCGAATTCCCCCGGCTTGGTGGCGCGATGCCGTCGTCTACGAGGTGTACGTCCGCAGCTTCGCCGACTCCAACGGGGACGGCGAAGGAGACCTTCAGGGAATCCGCTCGCGCCTGGGTCATCTGCGCGACCTCGGCGTGGACGCCCTGTGGCTCACCCCGTTCTACCCGTCGCCGCTGGCCGACGGCGGCTACGACGTCGCCGACTACCGCGACGTCGATCCCCGGTTCGGCACGCTGGACGACTTCGACGCGCTGGTGGAGGGCGTCCACGCCCAGGGGCTCCGGCTGATCGTCGACATCGTCCCGAACCACACCTCCGACCGGCACCCCTGGTTCCAGGAAGCGCTGGCCTCGCCCCCGGGGTCGCCCGCGCGTGACCGCTACCTGTTCCGTCCGGGCAAACCGCTGGACGGCGAGCGGGAGGACCCGCCCAACGACTGGCCGTCGGCATTCGGCGGCCCGGCCTGGTCGCGGCTGCCGGACGGCGACTGGTACCTGCACCTCTACGCGCCCGAGCAGCCCGACCTGAACTGGCGCCACCCCGAGGTGCGGCAGGAGTTCGCCGACATCCTGCGCTTCTGGCTCGACCGCGGGGTGGACGGGTTCCGCATCGACGTCGCCGCCGGGCTGTTCAAGGACGCCGAGTTCACCGACCTGGCGGGACGCAGCAGGCGGGTGGTGAACGGCCCGATCTTCAGCCGTCCCGAGGTCCACCGGCTCTACCGGGAGTGGCGCGCGATCCTGGACGGCTACGAGGGCGAACGGATGGCGATCGGCGAGGTCTGGACCGACAGCCCCGACGACCTGGCGCTGTACCTGCGCCCGGACGAACTGCACCAGGTCTTCCAGTTCGATCTCCAGTTGGCGCCCTGGTCGGCGTCCGCGTTCCGCGAGACCGTGACGACCGCGCTCAAGGCCATCGCCCCGACCGGCTCGGCGCCCACGTGGGTGCTGTCGAGCCACGACTCCGTCCGTCACGTCACCCGGTACGAGCAGCCCGCAGGAGTCCTGGGGATCGGCCTGGCGCGCGCCAAGGCGGCGCTGCTGTTCCTTCTGGCGCTTCCCGGGTCGGCCTACCTCTACCAGGGCGAGGAATTCGGCCTCCCCGAGGTGACCGACATCCCCGACGCCGCCCGCCAGGACCCGATCTGGTCGCGCAGCGGCGGCACCCAGGTGGGCCGTGACGGGTGCCGCGTCCCCCTGCCCTGGGCCGGAGACCACGAGCCGTATGGGTTCTCCCCCAACGGCGCCAAGCCGTGGCTGCCGATGCCTCGGGACTGGGCGTCCTACACTGCCGAGGCCCAAGCCTCGGACCCGGATTCGACCCTGTCGTTCTACCGGCGTGCACTGGCGGAGCGTCTCCGCCTGCTCCCGCAGTTGCCGGAGGCACTGGAATGGCTGGAGTCCCCCGAACCGGCCGTGTTCTTCCAGCGGGGGCCGCTCACCTGTGCCCTTAACTGCGGGGACAACCCCGTCCGGCTCCCGACCGGCACCGTGCTGCTCGCCAGTGGCCCCTGCTACGGGGACCTGCTTCCGGGCAATACCGCCGCTTGGGTCGTCCAATGACTCGCGGCGTGCCCCCATACGGGTGACACGCCGCGAGATCAGCGATCAGAACGTCAGAGCTTCGGACGCTCAAGCTGGAGCGGGTCGACCGCGTCCGACGGGACGGTCGAACGCGTCCGCGCCGTGGAGGACACGTTCGCCCAGCGCAGGAGGTCGGCGATCGCCTTGCTCTTGTGCTCGGCGGGCAGCTTGTCGATCAGTCGGCCGCTGTGGTTCATGCCCGGCGCGACGTAGTAGTACGAGTCGCGGGAGCCCTTGCCGAGGCGGAACGGCTCGGCGCGCCACGGGTCGTTGGCCCCGTAGATGAACATCAGGCCGGTGCCCTTGGTACGGACCCACTTGTCGATGTCACGCATCGCCTTGCCGCCGTCCCACTTCACTGGGATGGACGAGGGAAGGTACGCGCGCGCGTTGTTGTAGGTGCTCTCGTACCGGAGGTAGGGGCGCAGGTGCTTGAACTTGGGGTTCGGCGCACCCAGCTCGTAGCCCGCCTGGTAGTAGTACGGCAGGTACGGGTCAAGGCCCTGGTCGGTGTAGAACGACAGGCCGGCGATCTCGTCCAGGCTCTTGTAGAGCTCGTCGTCGGACGCCTTCACCGCCGGGACGGTGCCGCAGTCCGACTGGAGCTTGTACTGCCAGAAGCCCCACTCGTAGTCCATGACCGAGTTCTCGAACGCGCGGTCCATGGAACGCAGGTACTTGAACGTCCAGCCGTTCTTGGCCGCGTCGGCCTCGAAGCGCTTGAGCATCGCGGGCCGCCGCTTGAGGAACTCGCGGGCGACGTCCTTGAGCTGCGCGCGGCACTTGGCGTCCGAGCCGACCGAGGCGAAGAACCGGTCGTAGGCCGAGTCCTCGCGGTCGTTGACGTTGTTCGGCGCCACGTAGACGACGCTGCCGTCCACGTCACGCGGGTAGAAGCGCTTGTGATAGACGGCCGTCATGCCGCCCTTGCTGGCCCCCGTGGAGATCCACTTCGCCTTGTAGATCCGCTTGAGCTCCCGGATGATCCGGTGCTCGTCGGTGGCGGCCTGCCAGATCGTGTCCTTCTTCCAGTCCGTCGGCACGGGCCGGGACGGGCTGAAGTAGCGGTACTCGACCGAGACCTGGTTGCCGTCGACCAGCGCCGTCGGCTCGGACCTGAACATGGTCTCGGGAGTGTGGTACCCGCTGGTGTAGAGCACCATCGGACGGCTCTCGGCCTTGTGCTGGAGCATGATCCGCTGCTCGAACCACTGGCCGTTCGGACGCCGGTGGTCGACCGGCTGCTTGTACTTCAACCAGAACCAGCGGTAGCCGGGCAGATTCGAGGTCTTCTCCTCCACCGTCAGGCCACGGATCTTCTTCAGCTCGACGGCGACATCGCCGGCCTGGGCCGGGGCGCCGGTCTGCACCGCCTGCACCGCCGAGACAGCCGTCCCCGTCACGCCGGCAGCGAGCAGCAGGGCCAGTGCCCCCTGAGTAACGCGCCGCATCCTTCCCCCTTCACGTGGGATCACCACAAACCGCGTGGTGACCCTAGAGGGAAAAGTGGGGTCAAAACGGAATACGGCGGTGCTTGTTACTCATCCGTGACAGGTCGGTTGTCGGAGGGACATGCCGTCAGACGGCCCCACCCGTCACGAAGTGGGCGACCAGCCAGCCGAGCCCGACGACCAGGGCCAGCCTGCGCAGCTGCCAGCCGAACGGCTTGCCGCGGATCGCGAACACGCGCCAGACCAGCTCGGACAGGGTGTCGCCCGGCTGCCGGTTGAAGGCCGCGGGCAGCTCGATGACGAAGAACATCAGAATCCAGAAGATCCAGGCAGCGAGATAGGGGGACATCACTCACCTCGAAAGGGAACACTCTCCCTATTTCGATCCCCCGAATTACTGATCGTTATCCCGCCCTTACCGGGCCGGACGAGGAACTTTTCCAGCAAACACCCATCTTTCCCAAGGGGGTTTCACCCGTTCACCCATGGCGCTAATCACCCTCGGCGAAGGCTCCGACGAAAAGGGTTGCCACCGGCAAAGGCATCAGAAAAGGCCGGGCGGATGAAGCGCGACCCCGTCGTCCCACGGCGCGAGCCGCTCGAAGAGCCGCTCATCGTGCCAGCGCCCGTCCACATGGATATGCCGCCGCGCCACACCCACCACCGTGAACCCGTTACGCGCCAGCACCCGCTGGGACGCGTGATTGTCGACCCGGGTGAACGCCTCCACCCGATGCAGCCCCAGCTCCCCGAATGCCACATCGAGAGCCTGCCGGACAGCCTCGCTCGCGACACCTCGTCCCGTCCGGGAACGCGCCACCCAATACCCCACGAAACAACTCTGCAGCGGGCCGCGCAGGATGTTGTTGAGCGTGATCCGCCCGGCGACCTCGCCGTCCACCAGGATCACCCCGGGCCACATCTCCCCCAGCGCCAGGGCGCTGACCAGCCCATAGAGGTTCTCGCGCTGTCCCCGGACGGTGTAATAGGCCTCCTCGCGCTCCGGCTCCCAGGGCCGCAGATGATCACGGTTGTCGCGACTCAACTCGGCCAGCGTCTCGGCGTCCTCGACCCGCACGGGCCGCAACGCCACCCGCACCCCACGCGCGACGCCCCAAGGCGAAACAGCCGTCATCTCAACCCGTCCGAGCAAACGACCCCAGCCACCAGCCCACCGAAGCGCCCATCCACCCAACGCCCCCGCGCCCGATCGCCCTCAAGCACACCGTCACCGCTCATGCCAGCGCCCCACCCGACCACGCACCCCGCCCCAGGCGCGACAGCGACGCGCTCCAGCAACGAGCAGCCCGTCCACGACGTAGACGCCCGGACGGCGGAGCGACACCTCCAGCCCGGCCCCAGGCACGACGGCGACGCCCCAAACGCCGGCGCCGAGAAGCCCGCAAGCCACGCCGCCCGACCTGCGACGCCCGCCCGCCAACCGGACGGCAAGACACAACGCCTCCAGCCCGGCCGCACACCACTGGCCCAAGCACGACGGCGACGGCCCCACATTCCGGCGACGAGGAGCCCGCACAGCACGCCGCCCGGCATAGGACGTCCATCCGCCAACCAACGGCCGGACGGCCCGCACCCCCACGCCTCCAGTCCGGCCGCGCACCCCGGCCCAGGCGCGACGGCGACGCCCCCGCTTCCAGCGACAAGCAGCCCGCACGCCGCGCCGCCCGGCATGCGACGTTCAACACCACCCCGCCGACCGACGTCCGGACGGCGCGGCCTCCGCGCAGCAGGGGCCCGGCCACGCGGGCGCCCCGCCACCTGCGCGCGACGCCCCGCGCCTGCGGTCGTCATGCCGACGGTTCCGTGTACCGTCCGATCAACTCCAGCTCGGCGGGGGTGAAACGGCGCAGGCGTCCCGTCTCGACGTTGAAGGCGACCAGTGTCGAGGTCGCCTCGGCGTAGACGTGATCGTCGTCCCGCACCTCGTAGGCGAGCTTGAACGAGGCCGCGCGCGCTTCGGTGACCCACGTTTCCACCCGCACCGGGTACACGGTCGGCATCAGCGGACGCCGGTAGTCGATCTCGTGCCGGGAGATCACCAGCCCCCGCACCGGCTCGTCACCCTTGCGTACGGGGTCGCCGTGGAACATCTCCAGCCGAGCGTCCTCCAGGTACCCCAGGAACTTCACGTTGTTCACGTGCCCCTGCGAGTCGATGTCGCCGAAGCGGAGATTGAACTCGTAGACATGCCGGTACTCGGACGCGGGTCGCGCGCTGTCTGACATGCACTCACCTGGGGGCTTAGGGGGAACGATCAGGCCGATGTTACCCGTCCGGCCCGATCACCCAGAACGTCCGCGACCCGGAGGCCGCGGACGTTCTGGGGAGGACGGGCCCCCATGCGGCCCGTCCAAAGATCAGTCGCGCGTGAGCTTACGGTGCGTCACCCGATGCGGACGCGCCGCGTCGGCACCCAGGCGTTCGATCTTGTTCTTCTCGTAGTCGGCGAAGTTGCCCTCGAACCAGAACCAGTTCGAGCCCTCTTCCCAGGCCAGGATGTGCGTGGCGATGCGGTCGAGGAACCACCGGTCGTGCGAGGTGATCACGGCGCAGCCGGGGAACTCCAGCAGCGCGTTCTCCAGGCTGGACAGCGTCTCGGTGTCGAGGTCGTTCGTCGGCTCGTCCAGCAGAAGCACGTTGCCGCCCTGCTTGAGCGTCAGCGCCAGGTTCAGCCGGTTGCGCTCACCGCCGGACAGCACCCCGGCCGCCTTCTGCTGGTCGGGCCCCTTGAACCCGAACGCCGCGACATACGCCCGCGACGGCATCTCGACCTGGCCGACCTTGATGTGGTCGAGCCCGTCCGAGACGACCTGCCACACGTTCTTCTTCGGGTCGATCCCCCCGCGTCCCTGGTCGACGTAGGAGATCTGCACCGTGTCGCCGACCTTGAGCTCGCCGGAGTCGGCCCGCTCCTCGCCCACGATCATCCGGAACAGCGTCGTCTTACCGACACCGTTCGGGCCGATCACACCGACGATGCCGTTGGGCGGCAGGTTGAACGTCAGGTTCTCCATGAGCAGCCGGTCGTCGAACCCCTTGGTGACGCCGTCGGCCACGATCACGGTGCTGCCCAGGCGCGGACCCGGCGGGATCTGGATCTCCTCGAAGTCCAGCTTGCGGGTCTTGGCGGCCTCGGACGCCATCTCCTCGTACCGGGCCAGACGCGCCTTGCTCTTGGTCTGCCGCGCCTTGGGGTTGGAGCGGACCCATTCGAGCTCGTCCTCCAGGCGCTTCTTGCGCTTGGCGTCCTTGTTGCCCTCGACCTTGAGCCGCTCGGCCTTCTTCTCCAGGTAGGTCGAGTAGTTGCCCTCGTAGGGGAAGAGCCGTCCGCGGTCGACCTCGCAGATCCACCCGGCCACGTTGTCAAGGAAGTACCGGTCGTGCGTGACGGCCAGGACCGTCCCCTCGTACTTCTCCAGGAACTGCTCCAGCCACTGGACGCTCTCCGCGTCCAGGTGGTTGGTGGGCTCGTCCAGCAGCAGCAGGTCGGGGTGCTCCAACAACAGCTTGCACAGCGCGACCCGGCGTCGCTCACCACCGGAAAGGTTGGCAACGGGGTAGTCGCCCGGAGGACAGCGCAGGGCGTCCATCGCCTGCTCAAGCTGGCTCTCCAGGTCCCACGCGTTGCGATGGTCGAGCTGCTCCTGCAGCTTGCCCATCTCCTCCATCAGCTCATCGGAGTAGTCGGTCGCCATCTTCTCGGCGATCTCGTTGAACCGATCGACCATCGCCTTGGTCTCGGCCACGCCCTCCTCGACGTTCCCGAGAACCGTCTTGTCCTCGTTCAACGGGGGCTCCTGCTGGAGCATCCCCACCGTGAACCCCGGCATCAGGCGGGCATCGCCGTTGGAGGGCTGCTCCAGCCCGGCCATCATCCGCAGCAGCGTCGACTTGCCCATGCCGTTCGGGCCCAGGACACCGATCTTCGCCCCGGGCAGGAAGCTCATGGTGACGTCATCAAGAATGGTCTTGTCACCGTGCGCCTTGCGCACGCGCTGGAACGTATAGATGTACTCCGCCATATCCTCAAGCCTAGGGGGTCCCGGACACCATTTCGTCGCACCCGCCTCTACCCCCCAAACCCCACCCCGAAAAGCCCTCTCCCGATCCCGCAACCCCCAAGATCGCCCACCCCCAAAGCCCACCCCACGTCCACCCACCAAACACACCCGCCCCTCAATCACCCCCCAGCCCCGCAGATAAGTGCGCCCCCCCAACCACACACCGTGCCCCACCCCAGACGCGAGCACTTGGCCAAGCCGCGCCCCGACCCGACCCGGCACGGCATGGCCCAGCGCGGCCCGGAACGGGACGGCGCGGCCCGGCGCGGCCCGGCGCGGCCCGGCGCGGCACAGCCCGGCCCGGCACAGCCCGGCCCGGCCCGGGACGGCGCGGCACGGGACGGCGCGGCACGGGACGGCGCGGCACGGGACGGCGCCGCCCGGGACAGCGCGGCACGGCCCGGCGCCGCCCGGGACGGCATGGCCCAGCGCGGCCCGGGACGGCATGGCCCAGCGCGGCCCGGGACGGGACGGCCCGGCCCGGCCCGGCGCGGCCCGGCGCGGCACAGCCCGGCCCGGCACAGCCCGGCACAGCCCGGCCCGGCCCGGGACGGCGCGGCACGGGACGGCGCGGCACGGGACAGCGCGGCACGGCCCGGCGCCGCCCGGGACGGCATGGCCCAGCGCGGCCCGGGACGGCATGGCCCAGCGCGGCCCGGGACGGGACGGCCCGGCCCGGCGCGGCCCGGCACGGCACGGCACGGCGCCGCCCGGGACGGCATGGCCCGGCGCGGCCCGGCGCCGCCCGGGACGGCGCGGCATGGGACGGCGCGGCACGGCCCGGCACGGCACGGCCCGGCACGGCACGGCACGGCACGGCGCCGCCCGGGACGGCATGGCCCGGCGCGGGGCGGCGTGGGGCGGCGTGGGGGCGAATGGTCGAGCCGGGTGGCGGGGCCTCCTCACCGTCGTCATTTGGTGGCCACCACTACCCCGGACGCGCCGAGCTGGGGGGCTAGCGGTTTGCAGGCTAGGGCTCAGGGGACTTGGGCGCCTCGATCGCGGGGAGGCAGACTCGGTCACGTCCGGACTGTTTGGCCCGGTAGAGGGCGAGGTCAGCAGCGGCCAGCAGCTCGATGAGGTCTTCTCCGTGCATTCTGAAGAGGGCGACGCCCACAGAGATGGTCACGGTGACGGTGCCCTCCTCGGCGGGGACGGCCAGTCGGCGCACCCGGCCACGAAGACGCTCCGCCACGCGGCACGCCTCAACGGTGTCGGCACCCGGGAGCAGGACGACGAACTCCTCACCGCCGAAGCGTCCGACAACGTCGTAGTCGCGCAGCTGCCCGCAAAGGGTGTTGGCGACTGCGACGAGAACCTGATCGCCGACCAAATGGCCGTGCGTGTCATTGACGCGTTTGAAGTGGTCGATGTCGATGAGCAACAAAGCCAGCGGATCATGCGTTCGGTGCGAACGCGCGAGTTCGGTATCCGCCTCGCGCTGCCACGCCGCGGCGTTCAGAAGACCCGTCTTGGCGTCGGTGCGGGCGGCGGCCTGGAGTTGCTGGTGCATGAGGCTGCGCTGGAGCAGGACGACCGGCGGCAGCGCCAGAAGAAGAAGACCCAAGCTCAGGGTGCAGCTGATCGCGACCAGAACGCCCACACAGAGTTCGACCACGTCGAGCAGAAGGCTCTCTCGGGTCCACAGGACGTCCCGCCAGCGGCTCTCGGGGTCGGCGGCGTGGGCCGCGACCGCGACCAGCGCGGTGTTGAGGACGGTGAACAGCGCCGCGCAACCGATCGCCACGGGGATGCCCGGGTAGCCGTCGACCACCCAAGTGGGCGTCCCGGACAGCGGCTCGGACACAACGAGGTGGAAGACCACCGAAGCGGAGGCTCCCGCCAGGCCCATCGCGGACATGACCATGGCGCGGCGGTACACCAACGTGCGCCGCACCCGGAACTGGAGCACGACCTGCACCGGTATTGGCACCAGCAGCGCATATACGGGGGGCAGAAGAAGCGCCACCGGCAGCCACCAGGCGGACAGCAGGTCGCGAGCGACACCGGCGGGCACCCCGAGCCTCCGGGACGCCTCAACGCAGACCGCGCCGCAGGCCAGCAAAGCGGCAAAAGTCAGTAGATCATTGAGCCGGAACGGGGTGCTGAGCAGCCCGTTCGCGGTCAGCGCCAGGTGGACCGCGACGACCGCCGACACGTAGACCGCGAGCAGGGATGGCCGCCCCGGAACCCGTCGGCGGCGGGGCCTGTGCGCCAGCTCCCCACCACGGTCCTCGGCGGACGACTGCACTGCCGTCATCCTTCCCCCCTATGCATCACGTTGTGTAACACGATAATTGCAACGTGTGCGGAGTGGGCCGGAAACCGGTACCTTCGATTACGCACATGTGGGTGACCGTCACGGCACCCGCCGCGGGACCAGCGGGTTCGCGGTCCCAGCACACCCAGAGGGGGAAGGCATCATGCGCGGCGTTTCCTGGATCTAAGACGGCCGCAACCCCGACGGCACGGGGGACGCCGACCGGCAGCGCCGACGACATCCTCCACCGAGCGGGACCCAGGAGAGCCACACTCACCCCGTCATGGCGACTGGGGCGGCTCCTGCCTACCCATCCCCCGACCAGCGGGATCAAGCTTCACCTCGAGGTTCTCCACCTCCATTTCGGGACTCTCCCACTCCACCCGATATCACCCTCACGGTCACTGACCGTACGCGCACAGGCCATAATGGTAAGGGGCACCTTACAATCTGGCTGGTTCCGGACACCCCCCGCAACTCCCATTCACCACACCCCCTCCCCAGCCACCGTCCTCCCACTGCCATGACTACTTCGCCATGATCACTTCGCGGGGAGGGTACGCCTCGCAGCTCCCAGGCGGGAGCGTCGTCGGTCCGTCCATTCCTATCCCTCCCACAGCGCCCGCCTTGAGCCCGGCGCCCAATCCCCCGATTGGTCCTCCCGCAAGGCCCCAGGTACGCCGGGGTTCTGGGTTCAGCGTTGGGATCCGTGGTGGGTTGGCGGGTTGGCGGGGAGGGTGGGCAGGGATCCGTGGTGGGGTGGTGGGGAGGGTGGGCGCGGGCAGGTACGCCGTGAGGGTGCTCGCTTTGGGGTGGGGGAACTGGGGTTGGGGTGGGTGAGGGGCGTACCTGCCGCGCGTGGGGTCAATGGTTAGGCGGCCTTTTCCTCCTGGGGTGAGTCTTGGTCGGTGGTGACGGTTTGGGGCTCGGATTCGTCGGGGGTAAGGGCCCAGCGGTCGGCGGCTTCGCGGGCCTCGCGGCGGTCTTCGTCGCTTAGGGCGCCGCCGCGTTGGACGGGACGGAAGTCGGCCGTGCCTCGGTTGAGGTCGTGGCCTACCGTGGCGGCCTCGATCTCGGCGGAGAAGAGCCATTGGCCGTCGCGTTCGTACTGGCGGATGCGGAGGCGGCCCGTGACGACCAGGGGATGGCCTCGTTTGATGTCGGAGGCGTTGAGGTTGTCGGCCAGGCCGCGCCAGCAGTTGACTGTCATGAACATGGTCTGGATGTCCTGCCACATGCCGGTCTGGCGGTCGTAGCGGCGGGGCGTGCAGCCGAGTCGTAACGACAGGAACGGGGTTCCGTTGGCCGTGACGATGTAGTCGGGGTCGGCGGCCACCCAGCCTGAGACGGTGATCTGCGCTTCGTTCATCTCTGCTCCGAGTCGTGTCGCTGCGGACGCCACCGTGGCGTCGCGCAGGACACCCAGCGTGACCGATCCATCACGCGAGGGAAAGCGGAGCGTTGGGGTTGTGGATAACTTCGGGTGAGGCGCAGGAGGTGTGCGGCCCTGGCGTCTCTGCCCTCGTGTCGCATGGGGCGTCCCGGGACCTGCGGTTGGGGGTCCTTTGCGCTGTCGTGGGAGCGCTGGGGGTGGGTGGCCGGCGGAGATGGGGTCGGGACGTGGGGGCCCGGGCTGTGGTGCGGGTGGTGGTTACGGGGTTTGGAGTTGGGTTAGGGCTTTGCGGAAGCGGGCGTAGGTCTCTAGTTCGGTGGTTACCGGGTCTAGGACCTTTTCTTGGGCCAGGTGCTCTATGCGTTCGCGCATGGCGGCTTCCATGCGGGCGCCGTGTTTGGCGGAGGAGAGCGCCACCAGGTTGCGGCAGGCGGACGAGGTGAGGAGCCCCATGCCCAGGGTGGAGACGGTGAGGATGGCCACGTAGGGGATGAGGCCGGGCTCGTCGAAGAGGCTGTCGGGGGCGTCTGCTACTTCTAGGACGCCGTAGGCGACCAGGACGCCGATCCAGGCGACGCCGAGGATGCTGACCAGGACGAGGAAGTACTGCCAGGTCTTGACCAGCCACCACCAGCGGGGAACCTGGTTGAAGGTGGGGAGGGCGTCCTTCAGGGAGCCGCCCAGGGCTTCGGGGAGTTCGGTCGCGTGGGTGCGGGCGGCGGCGCGGACGGAGCGGGCCCAGGGGGCGGGGAGGCCCGCGGTGACGCCGTCGGTGACGCCCTGGAGGGCGTTGTCGACGTCGCCCTGCTGGGCGCCGATGGGGCCGGTGAAGGCGCCGCGGAGCTCGTCGCGGAGTTCGGTGAGGCGCATGCGGCGCAGGGGGTCGCTGCGCAGGCGGGTGACCAGGGCGGTGACGGGCCAGCCGATGAAGTCGGCGGCGCGCAGTTCGTAGGCGCTCTCCATAGCCTCGGCGACGGCGGGGGCTCCGGCGGCGTCGGTGAGGGCCTGGACGAGGGCGGCGCGGCGGTCGTCGTCGACGTGGGTGGGCGGGTCGGTGTCGCCGCGCAGGTCGACGAAGCGTTCGGCCAGGTTGCCGAGGTCGGCGGCCAGGCGCTGGGAGCGGGCCTGGCGGGCGGCGACGGTGTCGACCAGGACGTCGCGGAAGCCGCGGACGCCGTCCTCGGAGACGGCCGAGGTGGTGACGATGCGGGGGTCGGCCAGGCCCTCGGCCTCCAGGAGGCGGCGCAGGTCGGCGACGCAGTCGTCGGCCTCGCCGGGCTGGAGGCGGTCGACCTGGTTCAGGACGATCAGGGTGACGCCGGCGTGCTGGGCGAACGGGACGATGTAGTTGCGGTGCAGGGCGGCGTCGGCGTACTTCTGCGGGTCGACGACCCAGACCAGCAGGTCGGCGATGGTGACGAAGCGGTCGACCTCGGCGCGGTGCAGGGCCTGGATGGAGTCGTGGTCGGGCAGGTCGATCAGCACCAGGCCCTGCAGGGTGCTGTCGGCGCGTTCGAGGTCGAGTGCGCTGGCGCGGGCGTAGCGGTGGCGCTTGTCGACGTCGAGCCAGTCGAGCAGGGGGCCGGCGCCGTCCAGGCCCCAGACGCAGGCGTGGGCCTTGGACGTCATCGGGCGGCGGACGCCCGTGGGCGAGAGTTCGAGGCCGCAGATGGCGTTGAACAGGGACGACTTGCCGCTGCCCGTGCCGCCCGCGAGGGTGACGACGGTGTGCTCGCCGGACAGGCGGAGCCGCTGGCCGGCGCGGTCGAGCAGGACGGCGGTCTCGTCCAGCAGGTTCTGGTCGAGGCGGCCGGTGCCCAGGCGCAGGAGGCGGTCGAGCCCGTCGAGGCGGGTGGGAATGCCCTGGGCTTCCGCCTGCGCGGGGAGGGCCGAGGTGGTCATCGGGCGACCTCGAGGTTGTAGGTGGCCTGGTAGAGCTGGACGGGGACGGTCTCGTCGGGGATCGCGGCGGCGTCGAGCGCCTGGCCGAAGCGGATGGCCTCCTCGTCGAACAGCATCCCGATGCGGCTGCGCAGGTCGGCGCGGGCCTTGGCGCCCATGCCGCGCAGGGATTCGGCGCCGAACAGGGCCTTGAGGAGGCGTTGCGGGACGGCGCTGGTGCCGCCTTCGACGGCGACGTCGGAGGTTCCGTAGCCGAGCAGGCCGATCATCAGGACCAGGGAGAGGGCCTCGGAGTCGAACGAGACGAGCTTGGCGACCGAGCGCTTGGTGACGCCTTCGGTGGCGATGAGTTCCTGGACGTGGTCCTGCCAGGAGCTGACGGCGCGGGTGACGCGGCGGGAGAGCTCCGGGGAGACGCCGTTGAGCTGGGCGGCGGGGCCGTCCAATACGCGGTCGCCGGACGGGTGGGCGCGCCAGCGGGCGATGACGTCTTCGGCGGCGTGCTCGGCGGAGGCCAGGATCAGCGATTCGAGGCCGCCGCGCAGGGCGGCCTTGAGGGAGCGGACGCGGGCGGGGCTGCGGCGGCGCCGGGACGAGCGGCGTCCGGGCCTGCCGCGCTGGACGTGCAGGGCGCGCTGGAGGTCGCCGGTTCCGGCGAAGTCCTGCCAGCGGGCGAGCACCTCGCCGCGCAGGAGGGAGCCGTTGCGGGTGGCCTCGTCGAGCTCGGCCAGGGCGGTGCCGTAGGCGCCCTCGATCTCGTGCTGGAGCTCGGCCCGCTTCTGGACCTGGATCTCGACCTGCTTGGCCAGCTGGGGGACGCGGGTGCGGAAGCTGTTCAGGACGCCGATCAGCGTGTCGCCGATGACGACCTCGCGGTCGTGGGCGCTCTCGGCGATGTCGACGAGCCAGGCGCGGATGCCGTCGACGGCCTCTTCGGGGAGGCGGCTGTCTTCGATGCGGGTCTCGGGGACGGTGAAGCGGCGGGCGTCGCCGACGCCGTTGTCGTCGAGCATCCCGGCGAAGTGGTCGACGACCTCGGATCCGGCGCCCTGCGGAACGCGGGAGAGCACGACGCCGATGGTGGCGCCGTTCTCCTTGGCGCGCTTGAGCATCTGCCAGACCTGGGCATCGGCGTACCGGGCGGCGGTGGTGACGCAGAGCCACAGGTCGGCGGCGGCCATGAGCTTGGTGGCGAACTCGTAGTGGTCTTCGAAGACCGAGTCGAAGTCGGGGCTGTCGAGCAGGGCCAGGCCGGGCGGGATGACGTCGCTGGCGATGATCACCAGCTGGTCGCCGGCGATGGCGTCGGGGGCGGGGCCCCGGACGCGGCCCATGCCGGGGAGCATGGGGCCCTGGAGGAACCAGTCGGTGTGGTCGGGGTGGCAGACCAGGATGGGGCTGCTGGTGGTGGGGCGCAGCACGCCGGTGGCGCTGACCCGGGCGCCGACGAGGGTGTTGACCAGCGTCGACTTGCCCGCGCCGGTGGATCCGCCGAGGACGACGAGCATGGGCTTGCCCGCGGCCGCGATGCGCGGCAGCACGTAGTCTTCGAGCTGGTTCTTGATCTCCAGCCGGGCCTCGCGGGCCTCCTCGACGCCGGGGACCTCCAGGACGAACTCGAAGGACTCCAGCTGGTCGCGCAGGCCGGTGAGCGCGCGTTTGAGCTCGCCGTACCGCACCGTGACCTCGTTCTCGTCGGGCCGTCCGAACGCGCGCCGGCCCGCGGCCGGGCCGCGGGCTTGCTCGTCGTGGACCGCGCTCTGCTCTGCCGGGGAGGTCACGGATCCCGTCCCAAGTCCGCTCGGATCATGTCGACTTCTCGTGCCACGGCGACCACGTCGCCCACGACCACGATCGCCGGGGGCCGGATCGCCTCGGCCTCCATCACGCCCGCCACCGTGGCCAGTGTCGCGGTCACCGTGCGCTGGCCGGGGAGGGTTCCGTCCTGGACGACGGCGACCGGCGTGTCAGGCGTCCGACCATAGCGCACGAGCGTTTCGGCGATCAGGGCCATCCGCTCCACGGCCATGAGCAGGACCAGCGTGCCCTGGGCGCGGCCGAGGGCCTGCCAGTCGACGGTCGAGGCGGCCGCGTCGGGGGCGATGTGCGCGGAGACCACGTGGAAGTCCTGGGCTACGCCCCGGTGGGTGACCGGGATTCCGGCGGCGGACGGCGCGGCGACGGCGCTGGTGATGCCGGGCACGACCGTGACCGGGATGCCGTGCCGGGCGCAGTGGATCACTTCTTCGCCGCCGCGGCCGAACACGAACGGGTCGCCGCCCTTGAGCCGGACGACGAACTTGCCCTGGCGGGCGTATTCGACCAGGTAGTCGTTGATGCGGTCTTGGGTGACGGTGCGGCCGTAGGGGATCTTGGCGGCGTCGACGACCTCGACGTCGGCGGCGAGCTCGTCGAGCAGTTCGCGGGGGGCGAGGCGGTCGGTGACGACCACGTCGGCCTGGGCGAGCAGCTGCCGGCCGCGGACGGTGATCAGCCCGGGGTCGCCGGGGCCGCCGCCGACCAGGGCCACGCCGACGGGCTTGTGCCGGGAGTGGCGTCCTTCGAGGGTGGCGTCGCGCAGCCCGTCGACCACGGCGTCGCGGATTCCGGCGGCGCGGCGGGGGTCTCCCCCGGCCAGGACGCCGACGGTGGTCTCGCCGACCTGCCCGCTCGCGGGGGTCCAGGCGGCGGAGGCGTCGGCGTCGTCGGCCCGGACGCACCAGATCCGCGCGGCCTCGGCCTCGGCGGCGACCGCGCCGTTGACCTTGCCGTCGTCGGTGACCGCCTGCACCAGCCAGGCGCCCGCGCAGTCGCCCTGGGCGTAGGGGCGCGCGTGCCAGGTGACCCTGCCGTCCCTGATCAGGTCGTCGAGGGCCGGGGTGACCTCGGGGGCGACCAGCACGACCTCGGCACCCGCCGCCAGCAGCGCGGGCACGCGGCGCTGGGCGACCCGACCCCCGCCGACGACGAGGACGCGTCGCCCGCCGAGCCGGAGTCCAAGTAGATACGGGGCCACGTCAGATTCTCTCGTTCTGGGCTCTGGGGTTGTTCGCGGACGCGGGTGACGGACTTGTGTCTATGCGGACCAAAGGTACTCGGGTTGGCACGCTCATGGAGAGGCCCCCTGCCGAGTCGATAGCCGAGCGTGACTCTAGCCGTGATCATGCCGTTACTCTCCGGGGACCGGCTTGTCGCTCACCCCTGCCGAGTCGAAGGTGGCGACCTCGTGCAGCACCCTGACCGCCCCCTGGACCAGCGGGAGGGCCAGCAGCGCGCCGGTGCCCTCGCCGAGCCGCAGTTCGAGGTCGACCAGGGGACGAAGGCCCAGGTGGGAGACCGTGGCGGAGTGGCCGGGCTCGGCGGATCGGTGGCCCGCGACCCAGGCGGCCTGGGCGTCGGGGCACAGGGCGGCGGCGGCCAGTGCGGCGGCACCGGCGATCACGCCGTCCAGCACGACGGGGACGCGCAGCGCGGCGGCGCCGAGCAGGAAGCCGGTCAGCGCGGCGTGTTCGAGGCCGCCGACCGCCGCGAGGATCTCCAGCGGGTCGCCGCGGTCGATCGCGGGTGCGTGCAGCCCGAGGGCCGTGCGGACGACCGCGACCTTGCGGGCGTAGGTGGCGTCGTCGATGCCGGTGCCGCGTCCGGTGACGTCCTCGGCGGGCAGGCCGGTGAAGGCGGCGACGAGGGCGGCCGAGGCGGTCGTGTTGGCGATGCCCATGTCGCCGGTGATCAGGCAGCGGGCGCCGGACGAGACCAGGTCGCGGGCGACCTCGATGCCGGTCTCGACGGCCCGGCGGGTCTGGCCGGGGGTCATCGCGGGGCCCCGGGTCAGGTCGGCGGTGCCGCGCGCGACCTTGCGCGGGAGCAGGCCGGGCGCCGCCTCCAGGTCGGCGGCGACGCCGATGTCGACAACGCTCACCTCGGCGCCGACCTGACCGGCGAAGGCGTTGACGACCGCTCCCCCGGCCAGGAAGTTGGCCACCATCTGCGCGGTGACCTCCTGCGGCCACGGGGTGACGCCCTGGGCGTGGACGCCGTGGTCGGCGGCGAAGATCGCGACGGCGGCGGGCTCGGGGATGGGGGGCGGGCACGTCCCGGCCAGCCCGGCGAGCCGGACCGAGACCTCCTCCAGGGCGCCGAGCGAGCCGGGCGGTTTGGTCAGGCGGGCCTGGTGGTCGCGGGCGTCGCGCATCGCGGCCTGGTCGGGGGGACGGACGGCGGCGACGGTCTGCTCGATGAGGTTCACGGTGTCCTCCCCGGGCAGCCCCTGCCGCCCGTAGGTCTCGTGGTGCACCGCCCACGCCAGCGGACGGCGGCGGGCCCAGCCGTCCAGCGCCAGCTTGGGGGCGGGCGGGAATTCGCGGACGTGGCCCACGCACAGGTATGCCACGATCTCCAGGTGCGTGGGAAGGCCCAGCTCGGCGGCCAGCTCGCGCTCTTCGAAGAAGCTCACCCAGCCGACCCCCAGACCCTCGGCGCGGGCGGCGAGCCAGAGGTTCTGGACGGCGCAGGCCACCGAGTAGGGGGCGGTCTTGGGCTGGGTGCGGCGTCCCAGCGGGTTGCGTCCGCCCCGGGTGGGATCGCAGGTGACGGCGATGTTGACCGGCGCCTCCAGGATCGCCTCGACCTTGAGCCGGTCGAAGCGGGCGGCCCTCGGCGCGACCAGGGACGCGGCGTAGGCGGCGCGCTGCCGTTCGGCGAGGTCGCGGACGCGCTCCCGCCGTCCGGCGTCCCGGATGATCAGGAAGTCCCAGGGCTGGGTGAGCCCGACCGAGGGAGCGGCGTGGGCGGCCGCGAGCACCCGGGTGAGCACGGCGTCGTCGACCGGGTCGGGCAGGAACCCGTCGCGCATGTCCCGCCGCTCGGCGATCACCCGGTGCACGCTCTCCCGGGCCTCGTCCTCAAATGCCCAGGTCACCGAGCACCTCCAGGAGGGCGTCGTTGGCGAGGCGGTCGCGGACGGCGATGCGGAGCCAGTCGGTGCCCAGGCCGGGGAAGGTGTCGCCGCGGCGGACGGCGTAGCCGCGCTGCCTGAGCAGGGCCCTGATGCCCAGGGCATCGGGGACTCGGGCACAGAGGAAGGACGCTCGGGCCCCCGGGACGATGTAGAGGCCGCGCGCGGACAGTTCGGCCGTCAGCCGCTCGCGCTCGGCGGTCATGCTCGCGGCCCAGGCGGCGGCCTCGGCGACGGCGTCCGGGGTGCTGCACGCCTCGATCGCCACCAGCGCGGGCGTCGACAGGGCCCACAGCGGCTGGGCCTCGGCCAGGCGGGCGATGGTGCGCGGCTCGGCCAGGACGTAGCCCGCGCGGAGCCCGGCGAGCCCCCAGGTCTTGGTGAGGCTGCGGATCACCACGACACCCGAGGGGAGCCGGGACGCCAGGCTCTCGGGCTCCCCGGGGACGCAGTCCATGAACGCCTCGTCGACCACGACCGTCCGGCCGGGCCGGGCGAGCGCGGTGATCGCCTCGGCCGGGTGCAGGACGGACGTCGGGTTGGTCGGGTTGCCGATCATCACCAGGTCGGCCCCAGCGGGGACGTCGGCCGGGTCCAGCGTGAAGTCCTTGCCCAGGACGACCCGCTCGACGTCGTGGCCCGCGGCCCGCAGCGCGGCCTCGGGCTCGGTGAACTGCGGGTGCACCACGACCGCGCGGCGCGGGGTCAGGGCCCGGGCGGCCAGGACGAACGCCTCGGCGGCCCCGGCGGTCAGCAGCACCTCCTCCGAGGCGCGGCCGTGCCTGCGGGCGACCGCGGCGCGGGCCGCCGACGGGTCGGGGTAGGCCGCCAGCCCGGAGACGGCGTCCCGTATGCGCTCGGCCAGCCAGGCGGGGGGCGTGCCGGGACGGACGTTGACCGCGAAGTCGGCCAGGCCCCCGCCGACCTCGGCGTCGCCGTGGTGCCACAGATCGAACTCGTCCATGTCAGTGGGCGTGCGCGTGGCCGTGCCCGTGGCCATGCCCGGTCGGGTCGTCCGGGTGGTGGTGCGGGGTCTGGGGGGCGCCGACGCGGTCCTCGAAGCCGGGGATGGCGATCCGGTACACGCAGGTGTCGCAGTTCATGCGGATGTCGCCCGCCAGGGCCTCCTCGTAGCGCTCGACCACGACGTCGGCCAGGCCGTCGCAGTCGCCGATCACCGCGGCCGAGCGGACGTCCAGCTCGGGGTGCCCGGAGGCGTAGTCCCGCGTCTCCTCGACCACGCGGTCGGGCAGGACGCCGGAGAACAGGAAGTACGGCAGGACGACGATCCGCCGCGCGCCCAGGAGCCGGAGCCGTTCCAGGCCCTCGGGGACGCTCGGCCGGGCCAGCGAGATGAACGCGGGCTCGACGCCCAGCAGGCCGGGGCCCTGCTCGGGCCCGGACGCGCCGCGTCCCTCCCAGAACAGGCGGGCGACCTTGTGCACCTCGGAGTTGGCGTCGGGGTCGGTGGAGCCGCGCCCCACCAGCAGGACGCCGGTGCCGGGTCCGGCGAGGACGGTGTCGAGCCGCTCCCCCAGAAGGCGAAGCAGCGTCGGGTGGGGGCCCAGGGGACGCCCGTAGGTGTAGGACAACCCGGGGTGCCTGACCAGTTCGCGGGCCATCGCCCCCGGGATGTCGCCCTTGCCGTGCCCTGCGGCGACCAGCACCATCGGGACGGCCGCGACGCGCCGGTGCCCGGCCTCGAACAGCGACGCGACGGCCTCGGTGAGCGGCGGCGGCGACAGCTCGATGAAGCCGCCCTCGACCGGCACCGCCATCCGGCCGCGCAGACGCTCGACGAACCGGCCGAAGTCGGCGACGCCGTCCTCGTCTCGCGTGCCGTGGCCGACGAGCAGCAGGGGCGTGCTCAAGGTGTTTCTCCCTCGAAGTAGAGCAGTGCGTTCAGGGCGGCCGCGGCGACCGCGGACCCGCCCTTCTCGGAGACGTTGCTGAGCTGCGGCAGCCCGCTGGCCCGCAGCGCCTCCTTGGACTCGGCGGCGCCGACGAAGCCCACCGGGAGCCCGATGACCAGGGCGGGCGTGGTCCGGCGCGCGATGAGCTCGTCCAGGGCGGTGGGGGCGCAGCCGACGACCCACACCGCGCCGGGGCCCACCTCGGCGTAGGACAGCCGGATCGCGGCGGCCGAGCGGGTGATGCCGGCCGCGCGGGCGAGCCGGGCCGCCGCCGGGTCGTCGATCTGGCAGATCGTCTCCCGGGCGGTGATCCCGGCGGCGACCATGGCCACGTCGGTGACGACCGGCGCCCCGGCCTGGAGCGCGGTCCAGCCCTGGAGCAGGTGCTCCTCGCGGGTGACCAGGTCGACGGCGTACTCCAGGTCGGCGCTGGCATGGATCACGCGCTCGGCCACGGCCCGCCACAGCGGCGGCATCGGGGACAGGTCGACCCGCGAGCGCAGGATCTCGTACGACCTGACCTCGATCGGGTGGGGCTGGCGAACGGCGCGTTCCTCGTTCACGGACTCTCCCTACGTTCGGCTACGCCCATCGATACCCCCGTGGGGTGACGAATCGCCCGGCCACGGCGCGGCTGCGGCTGGACCCGACCAGGACGACCGTGAACATGTCGACCTGGGCCGGGTCGATCTCGGCGATCGTGGTGAGGGTGGCGGTCTCGTCCGGGCGGGTGGCGTTGCGCACGAACCCGACCGGCGTGTCCGGCGGCCGGTGCCCGGCCAGGATCTCCAGCGCCTTGGTGAGCTGCCAGTCCCGGGCCTTGCTGCGCGGGTTGTAGAAGCAGACGGTGAAGTCGCCCTCGGCGGCGGCGCGCACCCGCCGCTCGATGACCTCCCACGGCGTGTGCAGGTCGGAGAGCGAGATATAGGCGTGGTCGTGCCCGAGCGGGGCGCCCAGCCGGTTGGACGCGGCAACGGCGGCCGTGATGCCGGGGACACCGTCCACCTCGATGTCATCGGACGCGAACTCCAGCGCCGGGCTCGCCATCGCGTACACCCCGGCGTCGCCGGAGCCGATCAGAGCCACCGCGTTGCCGCGCCGGGCCTCCTCGACGGCCGTCCGGGCGCGTTCCTCCTCCTGGCCGAGCCCGCTGGCGAGGATCCGGGTGCCGGGACGCAGCAGGTCGCGCACCTGGTCGACGTACTGGTCGAGCCCCACGATCACCGACGCGCGCCGCAAAGCCAGCACCGCCCGCTCGGTCACCAGATCACGTGCGCCGGGCCCGAGGCCGACGATGCTCAGCCGCCCCTTCGGGACGAGCCGGGCGACGGCCGCCGTGGCGTTGGCCGACTTGGCCTTGGCCGCGACCAGTTCGCCGGACCGCCCGATCGAGCGGGCCGCCAGCAGCGCCGACGCCTCGGCGACGCTGGGCGTCCCGACCTCGGCCCGGACGACCTCGGACGGCGTCGGCACCTCGATTTCGGCCAGCGCGGCGGCGGGGTAGGTGAGCACCTCCCAGCCGCGCTCGCGGGCGACGGCGAGGATGCCCTCCTCGTCGGCCTTCAGGTCGACGGTGGCCAGCCACCGCACCGACTCCGGCGCCAGCGCCGCGTCCGCAAGCGTCCGGTCGACCAGGCCGGCGACCTCGTCGGCGGCGACGCCGCGCGCCGACCCGACCCCGACGACCAGCGACGGCGGCCGGTAGACCAGGCGGTTGCCGAACCAGCCCTCGTGGCACATGCAGTCGAGCTCGGCCCCATCGGTGACCAGGATGCCCATACTCGCATCGACGTCAGGCCCGACGTTGCCGGGCAACGGGGGCAGCGGCCACCCCTCGGCACCGTCCAGCAACACCGGCTCGCCGGACAGCACGGCCGCGCCCACGTGCGCGAGCAACTCGCGGTTGTGGACGGTGAAGCCGAGGTCGGCGCCGTAGGAGTCGAGCGGGGTGACGTTGCTCTGGTCGCTGGCGGTGGTGACGACCGGCTCGCAGCCGAGGACACCGGTCAGCCGCCGGGCCAGCAGGTTCGCGCCGTGATGCCCGCCGAGCACGGCCACGGCGAACCGCATGCTCTCGTCCACGCACACCACCGCGGGGTCGCTGGTCTTGTGCTCCAGCAACGGAGCCAGCACCCGCACGGTCGCCCCAACGGCCAGGAAACTGACGATCGCCCCACACGACTCCCAAGCCGCCCGCAGCGCGTCGGCGGCCTTTTCGTCAGTGAAAAGCAGCACCTCGTCCGGCCATGCAGCGGCGAGCGCAGCAGCAGCAGTACGCCCACTCGCGGTAGCAGCAACCAGCCCTACCGGTGTGGGGGGACGACCCCCCACGCCCCCCGGCGGTCTGTGCCGCCCTGCACTCCGCTGGAGCTCCGTTCCGGGCGGCACAGCCCTTGGCGGGGGCTCCGCGCCCCCGCGCCCCCCGCCAGGGGCTCCGCCCCTGGACCCCGTTCCGTTCACAACGTGCTCCTGATTTCTTCGACTGGTGGGGTGGACGTCTCGGTCGCCTGAACTCGGGGCGGTTCGGCGGCCGGGAGCCGCACGCCCCAGCGGGCCTCGTGCGAGCATGCGGCGGCCGTGACCAGCCGGTTCACAACGTGCTCCTGATCTCTTCGACCGGCGGTCCGGCCGCCTTGGTCGGGCTGGTTCGGGGCGGCTCGGTTGTGCAGGGGTATTCGCCCCATAGGACGAAGACCGGGTTCTGGGCCGCTAGGCGGTGGACGTTGCCGGGGAGTTCGGTTAGGCGGGACGCCTGGAGCTGGACGGCCTGTGCTTCCAGGCCCTCGGCGCGCAGGGCGTCCAGGGTGGGGCGGACGCGCTCGATCGCGGCGAGGGCGACGACTACAACGCGCAGGGCGCGGGCGGCGCAGGCTTGGACGACTTCGGGTCCGCCTCCGCCGACGAAGACGGCGTCGGGGGTGGGGAGGTGGTCGAGGACGGACGGGGCCTCGCCTCGTGACACCGCGACCTTCACTCGGTGCGCGCGGACGTTCGCGCGGATGCGGTCGCAGGACGCCTCGTCGCGTTCGACGGCGACGACGGCGGCGCCGAAGCGGGCGCACTCGATCGCGACCGAGCCGCTGCCCGCGCCGATGTCCCACACCAGGTCGCCGAGGCGGGGGCCCAGCTTGGCCAGGGCGAACGCCCGGACCTCGGCCTTGGTCACCAGCGAGCGGGGATGGTCGAAGGCGACTTCGGGGAGGGCCCATCCGGCTGGGCCTGGGCTTGCCCCGGCGATCCAGCGGCGTTCCTCTGCTTGCCGCCGGTCGTCCAGGACGAGGACGACGTTCGGGTCGCGCCAGGGGCGGGTCGTGGCCTCGGCGGGACGTACATGGACGATCCGCTCCCCCGGGCCGCCGAGGTCTTCGCAGACCACGAAGGAACGTGGTGTCTGCGGGAACAGTTCGCGGGCCAGTTCGGCGGGACCGGCCCCGGGGGCGGTCAGCACCGCGACCTTGGGGTGGGCGCGGCAGGCGTTCACCGCGCGCCGCAGTTCGCGGCCGTGGGCGGAGACCACCAGTGCGTCGTCCCAGGGGAGCCCGGCCCGCGCGAAGGCGTGGGCGACCGAGGACAGTGCCGGGAGCACTTCGGGTCTGTGTCCGCGTTCGCGCAGGGCCCGCACGATGCCGAAGAATCCGGGGTCGCCGCTGGCCAGGACGACGACCTCGCCCGGGCAGGCGTCGATCTCGTCGAGCGCGGCGGCGAGGGGGCCCATGGCGACCGTCCGCGTCCCCTCGGGGATCGGGGCGGCCTCCAGATGGCGGGCGCCGCCGACCACGAGCGCGGCCGACGCGAGCCGCCGCGTCGCGGCGTCCGCGAGCGGCGACCCGTCGTACCCGACCACGGTGATCATGTCAGCGCGCCATCCGCCCGAACATGCCGATCATGCGCTCCCCGGTGGAGTCGACCAGCACGACCTGGGCGGCGAGCGCGCCACCGGCCTCCTCCTCCAGGACGCCCGCCGCGCGGCGGCACAGCTCGCGCCCGCACGGGCCGAGGACGCCCGCCGACTCCCACAGCTCGCCGGGGTTCCCGGTCGAGGCGACCTCGGCGGCAAGCTCAGGTGTGCCGCCCATGTCGGCGGTGATCTCGCTAAGGAGCTCTCCCGGGGGGCGTGCACCCGTGGCGAGGCTGGTCAGCGCGTCCATCGTTCCGACGAACACGATCTGGCGCACGCCCCGCTCGGCCGCATGGCGCAGGGACACGCCGTCCGCCTCGGCGAAGCAGGTCTCGGGGAGCTTGGGCAGCATCTTGCGGGCGCCCTTTTCGGTGCGCTCGTCGGTGAACAGAACGAGGGTCTTCTCGTTTTCGCTCGTCATGGGCGACGAGCCTCCCGAAGACGGCGGCGCGCCGCGGGCTCGGCGCGCCGGTGACCGTGGAAGTGACCCGGGTGGTACAGGTGCGAGCGCGTCCCTCCGGCCGACAGGGCCGGGCCGACGAGGACGAGCGTGTGCTTCCAGAGCTTGTTGGCCTTGACGGTCTCGGCCAGGTCGGCGAGCTCGCATTGGACGATCAGCTCGTCGGGCCAGCTGCACTGGTAGGCCACCACGCAGGGAGTGTCGGGGGCGTATCCGCCTTCGAGGAGTTCCTCCTGGAGCTGGCCCGAGCGTGCCGCCGACAGGAACAGCGCCATCGTGGTGCCGTGCCGGGCGAACTCGCGGACCTCCTCCCCCGGGGGCATCGGCGTCTTGCCGCCGCCGAGCCTGGTCAGGATGACCGACTGCGCGACCTCGGGGATGGTCAGCTCGCGCTCGACGGCCGCGGCGACCGCGCTGAAGCTCGACACCCCGGGGATCACCTCGGTCGTCAGGCCCATCTCGCGGCAGCGGTCGAGCTGCTCCTGGAGCGCCCCCCACAGCGCGGGGTCGCCGGAGTGGATGCGGGCGATCGTGAGGTCTTCGGCGACGGCGCGCTCGTAGTAGGGCAGGACGCCCTCCATCGGCAGCCGCGCGGAGTCGACGATCTCGGCGTCGTCGCGGGCGTGCTCCAGCACGTCGGGGTGCACCAGGCTGGCCGCCCAGATCACCACGTCGGCGTCGGCGATGGCCTTGGCGGCGCGGAAGGTGAGCAGGTCGGCGGCGCCGGGACCGGCGCCGACGAACAGGACGGCGCCCATCAGAGCTTGCCTCCTCGGCTGGTGCGCCGACCCGGGACGATCAGCGCGGACAGGTAGGGGACGGGACCGTCGATCTCGCGCGCGGGCCGGATGTCCTCACCCCGCAGCCCGAGACGGGCCCCGTATACGGCCTCGTCCAGCCGGCCGCTGTCCTTGAGCACTTCGAGGACCTCCTCGGCGACCGAGCCGAACTTGTAGGCGACGACCGTGTCGCACGTCTCCAGCGCCGCGCGGAACCGCTCGACGCCTCCGGTGAGCGGCACCAGCGCCAGCGGCTCGGCGCCCTCGGCCAGGACGGTGCCGGACCGGGCCGCGAGGTCCTGCATCGCGGTGATCCCGGGGACGGTCTCGACCTCGGCGTCCGGGCGGCGTTCGCGGACGGTCTGCGCCAGGTAGGTGAAGGTCGAGTAGACGTTGGGGTCGCCGATGGTCGCGAAGGCGACCGTGCGCGCGCCCTCGTCGAAGGCCCGCACGACCCGGTCGGCGGCGCCGTCCCAGGCGGCGGCGCGGCGTCCGGTGACGCCGCCCTTGTCGTTCAGCGCGAAGACCACGCGTTCGGCCTTGGCCGTGTGCGCGCGGACGACCGATTCGGCGCGGCCCTCCTCGTCCAGCGCCATGACCGGGACGAGCACCACGTCGGCCTCGTTCAGGACGCGGACGGCCTTGGCCGTCACCAGCTCCGGATCGCCCGGCCCCACGCCGATGCCGATCAGCTTCGGCCGTTCCGGGGTCTCCTTGGCCAGGTCGGGCGCGACCAGGCTGAAGACGATCATGTCGTGACTCCCCCCGGGGCCGCGCTCGGCTCCCCGCGCCACGCCCTCGCGCAGGAACCCGGCCTTCTCGGCGACGCGGACCGAGGCCCCGTTGTGGACCGCCGCGCGCAGCTCGACCCGGTGCAGCCCGGCCTCGCCCAGCGCCCAGCGCGAGGCCAGGCGCAGCGCCTCGGTGGCGTGGCCGCGCCCGCGCGCGCCGGGACGGATCCCGTAGCCGACCTCGCAGGTCAGCTGCGACCAGTCGACCTTGAACAGGCCGAGCGTGCCGAGCAGGCCGTCGTCCCGACGGTCGACGACGGCCAGGTGCAGGGCCAGGCCGAAGCGGTGGGGCTGGTGGACGCCCTCGTTCAGCCACCACGCCACGCGTTCGGCGTCGGGCTCGCGCGGGAAGTTGGGTGGGAAGTACTCCGCCCCGGCCCGGATCGCCTCGGTCAGCGCGGCCGCGTCACCGGGCCCGAAGGGGCGCAGCGCGATCCGGTCGCCGTCGAGCCGGGCGAGGTCGCGGAAGGTCTGGTCGATCATCGGCAGGCGTCCACCATTCTCCGGGCGAACCCCGGGCTACCGGCCCAGTGCAGGTGCAGATACGACGCGACGCAAGACCCCTGGACGAATCCCTCGGGGCCGTCGGGCGTCCACTGCCAGGCGGCGGTCGCGCCGTGGCCGGGCTCGGTGCGCGTCCGGTGGAACTCGTGGCCGCGCACCCGTTCGCCCGCGCGCGCGATAATGGAGTCGGACACCGCTACCGCGGCGCGGTACCCCAGGGTCAGGCGCGGCGCCATCGTCGCGGTGACCTCGGACAGGACGCCGCACATCGGCTTGCCGTCCAGCTCGCGGGCCAGGTAGAGCAGCCCCGCGCACTCGGCGTAGACCGGGCCGGTGAACGCGGCCAGGTCGCGGCGCAGCGGCTCGTTGGCCGACAGCTCGGCCGCGTACACCTCGGGGAAGCCGCCGCCGACGACCACGCCCCGGGCGCCCTCGGGCAGGCGTTCGTCGCGCAGCGGGTCGAACCTGACGACCTCGGCGCCCGCCGCGTCCAGCAGTTCCTCGTTCTCGGCGTATCCGAACGTGAACGCCGGGCCGCCCGCGACGGCGATCCTGGGACGGGCACCGCCGGGTTCCGCGCGGGGCGGCTCCCAGGGGTCGGCGGCCAGTTCGGGGGCGCTGCGGGCCAGGGCCAGCACGGCGTCCAGATCGCAGGACGCGGCGACCAGCGCGCCCAGGCCCTCGACCATGGCGACCGCCTCGGCGCTGCGCTCGGCCGCCGGGACCAGCCCCAGATGCCGGGACGGCGCCGCGACGCCGTCGGTGCGCCGCAGCGCGCCCAGGACGGGGACGCCCAGTTCCTCCACGGCCTCGCGGCACAGCCTTTCGTGCCCGTCGGAGCCGATCCGGTTGAGGATCACCCCGCCCATCCTGACCTCGCCGAACGAGCGGAACCCGTGCACGGTCGCCGCGACCGACCGGCCCGCCGCGGCGGCGTCGACCACCAGGATCACCGGGGCGTCCAGCAGCCGCGCGACGTGCGCGGTCGAGGCGAAGTCGCCTTCGCCGGACGCGCCGTCGTACAGCCCCATCACGCCCTCGACGACCGCGAGGTCGGCCCCGGCGGCGCCGTGCAGGAACAGCCGGGGAACCAGCTCCTCCGAGGTCAGCCACGGGTCGAGGTTGCGCCCCGGACGCCCGGTGGCCAGCGCGTGGTACCCGGGGTCGATGTAGTCGGGCCCCACCTTGTGCGGCGAGACCTTCAGGCCGCGCGCGGCGAACGCGGCCATCAGGCCGGTCGCCACGGTCGTCTTGCCGCTCCCGGACGCGGGGGCCGCGACGACGAGGCGGTTCACCATTCGATGCCCTTCTGGCCCTTCTGCCCCTGGTCCATCGGGTGCTTGACCTTGCCCATCTCGGTGACGAGATCGGCGATCTCCAGCAGCCGGGGGTCGGCGCCGCGGCCGGTGACGACCACGTGCTGGCTGCCGGGGCGCGCCCGCAGGGTCGCCACGACGTCGTCGACGTCGATCCAGCCCCACTTCATCGGGTAGGTGAACTCGTCCAGCACGTAGAGCCGGTAGGTCTCGGCGGCCAGGTCGCGCTTGATCTGCTCCCAGCCCTCGCGCGCGTCGGCCTCGTGGTCGTCCTCGGTGCCGGGACGCTGGATCCACGACCAGCCCTCGCCCATCTTGTTCCACGCCACCGGGCCGCCCTCGCCGCTGTCGCCCAGCACGCGCAGCGCGCGCTCCTCGCCGATGCGCCACTTGGCGGACTTCACGAACTGGAACACCCCGATCGGCCAGCCCTGGTTCCAGGCGCGCAGCGCGAGCCCGAACGCGGCCGTCGACTTGCCCTTGCCCGGACCCGTATGGACGATCACCAGCGGCCGGTTGCGGCGCTGCCTGGTGGTCATGCCGTCGTCCGGCACGTACTCCGGCTTGCCCTGCGGCATCTCAGGCCACCTTTCCGCGTGCGTCCCGCACGACACCGCTCAGCGACTCGGCCGCCAGCTCCTCCAGCCGGACGGCCTGGGCTCCCATGGCCTCGGCGAGACGTCCCGCCAGGCCCAGCCGGACCGGCCCCGACTCGCAGTCGACGACGACCGAGGCGACCTCGGCCAGCAGGCCCGCCGCCAGGGACGGGTCGGGGCCGTGGGTGGCGCGGCCGTCGGTCACCAGCACCACCAGCGGGCGCCGCGCCGGGTCGCG
The DNA here is from genome assembly GCF_050946795.1 of Spirillospora sp. CA-294931. Lineage (GTDB taxonomy): Bacteria > Actinomycetota > Actinomycetes > Streptosporangiales > Streptosporangiaceae > Spirillospora. The sequence goes on along the minus strand of NZ_CP192006.1, from coordinate 2,401,534 downwards.
CAGCCGCTCGACCCGCAGCACCTCGGCGGCGCGCAGCAGCCCGGCCGACAGCGGCGTCCGTCCCCCGGTGGGCAGCCGTTCCAGCCGCCGCGCCCCGGCCTCGACCGACGAGGTCGGCGGCAGGGCCAGCTCGGCGTCGGCGCCCCGGAAGGTGATCAGGCCGACCTTGTCGCGGCGCTGGTAGGCGTCCAGCAGCAGGCTGAGCACCGCGCCCTTGACCGCGCGCATCCGCTGCCGCGCCGCCATCGAGCCGCTGGCGTCCACCACGAACAGGACCAGGTTGCCCTCGCGCCCGTCACGGACCGACTCGCGCAGGTCGTCGGCGGCGATGACCAGGCCGGGACCGCTGCGCCCCCGCGCGCGCTGGTGCGGCGCGGCGGCCCGCAGGGTGGCGGTCAGGTGCAGGCCGCGCTGCCCGGGGCGGGCGCCGGACACGCGCCCGTACGGGCTGCGCGCCTTGGACCTGCGTCCGGGTGCGCCCATGCCCGTCCCGGGGACGGTGAACAGGCGCGGCTTGTACGCGGCGTCGGCCGGGGCGGGCTCGGACTCCGACGGACCCGGGCCGCCCCCTTCGGGAGGGGCCGACGAGGACTGCCCGTCGGAACCGGAGGACGGGCCGCCCTCCGAAGGCTCGGGGGCGCCGCCACCGGGATCGTCGTCGGGCGGCTCGGGCTCGCCGTGCTCGTCCATGACGTCGTCGAGCCGCTGCTGGTCGAGGCCGGGCGCGTCGAACGGGTCGCGGCGGCGGCGGTGCGGCAGCGCCAGGCGCGCGGCCGTGCGGACGTCGTCGGACGTCACGCTCGTCCGGCCGTGCCATGCGGCCAGCGCGATCGCGGCCCGCGCGGTGACCAGGTCGGCGCGCAGGCCGTCCACCTCGAACGCCGCGCACACGGCGGTGATCTGCCGCAGGGCCGCGTCGGGCAGCTCGACCGCGGGCAGCAGCTTCTGGGCGGCGGCGATGCGGGCGGCCAGCTCGGCCTCGTCCTCGGTCCAGCGCGCCGCGAATTCGGCCGGGCGCTCCTCGAACCGCAGCCGCCGCCGGACGACCTCGGCGCGCTCCTCGGGGTCGCGGGTCGCGGCGACCTCCACGGTCAGCCCGAACCGGTCGAGCAGCTGCGGCCGCAGCTCGCCCTCCTCGGGGTTCATCGTGCCCACCAGCAGGAACCGGGCCGCGTGCCGTACCGAGACGCCCTCGCGCTCGACGTGGGACTCGCCCATCGCGGCGGCGTCCAGCAGCAGGTCGACCAGGTGGTCGTGCAGCAGGTTGACCTCGTCGACGTACAGGACGCCCCGATGCGCGGCCGCCAGCAGACCGGGCTCGAACGCCTTCACGCCTTCGGTCAGGGCCCGCTCGATGTCGAGCGAGCCGGTCAGCCGGTCTTCGGAGGCCCCCACGGGCAGCTCGACCAGCCGCGCCGGTCGCTCCTCGCCCGTGCCGACGTCGTGCGGGCCGTCCGGGCAGCCGGGGTCGGGGTCGTCCGGCGCGCACGAGAAGCGGCAGCCGGGAACGGTCGCGACGCCCGGCAGCAGCCCGGCCAGGGCCCGCACGATCGTCGACTTGGCCGTGCCCTTCTCGCCGCGCACCAGCACCCCGCCGACGCCCGGCGAGACGGCGTTGATCAGCAGGGCCAGCTTCAGGTCGTCCATCCCGACGACGGCGGCGAACGGATAGCGCACCGCCGCGCCCGGGGCGCGGCTCATCGGCCCATCACTGGAGGCATGCCTCATCGTCCTTCCCTCGGGTGTCCACGCCCGTGGCGGTCATGTCCGACGGCCGGAGTCTCCTGGCTCCCGGATCACAGCCTCCCTCCTGCCTTCCAGCGTTTCCGCCGTGGCGTGAGCGAAGGGAGGCTCCCCTGGTCACAGTTGCGGGACAGCCCCGGATTCGCACCGGGTTCCTCCGCGATCGTCGCCTGCAAAGAATGGCACACCCCCTGGTCATGCCCAAGTCGCGGAGGGGTGAGATCGTCCGAGCGCGGCCGCATAGGCTGTGCGGGTGGCCTCTCCCTCCTCCCGGACCAGCTACCGGCGGCTCTCGCGGGACGAGCGGCGCGAGCAGATCCTCGGGGTCGCGCGGACGATGTTCACCGAGGTGCCCTACGCAGAGGTCTCGACGGCGGCCATCGCCGACCGGGCCGGGGTGCGCCGGGGCCTGATCCACTACTACTTCGGGACCAAGCGCGACCTGTTCCTTGAGGTCGTGCGGGTGCTGGCCGCCGACGTCTCGGTCGTGGCGCCGCCGGTCGGCGACCTGCCGCCGATGCCGCTGGAGGAGACGGTCGAGCTGCTGGTGCGGCTCTACATGGAGACCACCGAGGTCAACGCCGAGACCTGGTTCGCGGCCGCCGACGCCGAGGGCTTCGGCCAGGACCCCGAGCTGCTGCGCATCACCAACAAGGCCCGCGACGTCACCGTCGAGCACATGATCGCGCTGCTGCGCGTCGCGCGTCCCACCGAGACGCTGCGCGCGGTGCTGCGCGCCTACGCGGGCCTGGCCGAGGCCACCACCCGGCAGTGGCTCCAGGAGAAGACCCTCGATCGGGAGCAGGCGCGCGTCCTGCTCTCGCGCTCGCTCCTGGCCCTGCTGACCGACGTCGTCCCGGCCCTGGAGTCCTAGGGCGTGCCCGGTGGATCCGCGATCGACGAGCGAGATCCACCGGGCACCGGCCCTAGGACGCGACCGCCCTTCCGACGGCGCCGGCTGACGCGCGCAGTTGGGCGATGGCGAGCGTGTCGACGCCCTGGAGGACGAACCAGACAGCCTTTCCCCGGGTGGGGAGGCTCGTCCTCGAATGGGTGCGCGCCAGACCCCAGTGCCCCTCCGACAGCTCGCGGACGATGCTCAGGCCCCGGCCGCAGTCGCCGGACGTCCACGAGTAGCCCGGCAGGTCGGCGTCGGCGTCACGGTCGAACACCGCACAGCGCAGCTCGACGGGCCCCTCTTCGGGGTCGTCGAGGTAGAGCCACAGCTCGTGCGGCCCGTGCTCGGCCGCGTGCTGGTAGGCGTTCGTCGCCAGCTCACTGATCATCAACTGGGCGTCGCCGACCAGGTCGCGCGGCACCCCCATCTCCCTCAGTGCCTCTCCCAGCAGCCCTCTCGCGCGCGAAGCGCACGAGGGGCCGGCGGGCAGCACCCACACCCGGCCCGGTTTTCCGGCCTCGTCCTCATCGGTGTTCTCAGGCGAGGATTTCACGGGTCCCTCCCCGCATCATGTGGACCGCTGGCGCGGTCCAGGTAGCAATATGTCGCTTGTGGCCCCCGTGTGGTCACGTTTTTTCAGCTTCGCGTGAGACTCGGCGTCCCGCAACACTCTTGGCGAGATTGCTCTGACCCGCTTGGCCGAAAGTCGTTGTAGAACCGGTCCCGAGTCGGGAGACTCACCGTCCATGACCTACCGGCCCACAGTGCGCGGCCGCCGGCTCGCACGGGAACTCCGAAGGCTCCGGGAAGCGCAGGGCCTGACCCTGCAGGAGGTGGCGGACCGGCTCGACTGGTCGCGGGCCACCGTCTCCCGGCTCGAAACGGGCCAGACCCGGCCCAGGCCCGCCGACATCGCCCAGATCCTCGACCTGTACGGGATGCCCAGCCCCGAGCGCGACGCCTACATCAACCTGGCCCGCGAGGCGGGGCAGCGCGGCTGGTGGACGGCCTACGTGGACGTCTTCACCGGCAGCTACGTCGCGCTGGAGGACGAGGCGTCGCACATCCGCACCTGGGACCCGCAGCTCGTGCACGGCCTGCTCCAGACCGAGCCGTACTCCCGCTCGGTCATCACCGCGGGCCGGATGCTCCCCGGACGCGAGGAGATCGAGCGGCGCATCGCGGCCCGCACGGCCCGGCAGGCCCTGCTTTCGCGCGCGGAGGCGCCGCAGCTGCACGTGATTTTCGACGAGGCGGTCCTCTACCGTCCGATCGGCGGTCCTGGGGTGATGAGCGCCCAGCTCACCGCGCTGGCCGAGGCCGCGTCCCGCGAGAAGGTCACCGTCCAGGTGCTCCCCTACGCGGCCGGAGAGCACGCCGGGCTGGACGGCCGGTTCACGATCCTTTCGTTCCCCGACCCCGCGGACCCGGATATCGCCTACGTGGAGGGCACCATGGGTGACGTTTATCTCGAAAGCATCGAGGCAATAGCCAAACACAGGACCCGCTTCGACAAGATCGCGGCGGCGGCCCTGTCCCCCGAGGATTCCGCGCACCTCATCACCGAGGCAGCAAGGAGCAGCCCGTGAACCGACTCTCCAGCGACCTGTCAGCAGCCACCTGGCGCAAGTCCTCCCACAGCGGGAGCGGCGACCAGTGCGTCGAGGTGGCCACCCTCGCGAGCGGCCCGCTGGCCGTGCGCGACTCCAAGGACCCCCACGGCCCGGCGCTGGTGCTCACGCACTCCGCCTGGCACTCGCTGATCACGACCGCGCGACGCTCATAGAACGGAACGACCGGAAGGGCCGCGGCGCTCGCCGCGGCCCTTCCGCCGGTCTAGAACGTGTTCTAGCATCGGCCCGTGTCCCGACAGCTCAAGCTCGGCCTCAACCTCGGATACTGGCAGCGCCACCCCGAAGACCACACCCAGACCGTCCTGGCCGCCGAGCAGCTCGGCTACGACTCGGTGTTCACTGCCGAGGCGTACGGGTCCGACGCCTTCACCCCGCTGGCCTGGTACGCCGCCCGGACGTCCCGCATCAGGCTCGGCACCGCCGTCGCGCAGCTCTCGGCGCGGACACCCGCGGCCACGGCCATGCACGCGCTGACGCTCGACGCGCTCTCGGGCGGGCGGATGATCCTCGGCGTCGGCGCCTCCGGCCCCCAGGTCGTGGAGGGCTGGTACGGCGTCCCGTTCCCCAAGCCGCTGGCCCGCACCCGCGAGTACCTCGACATCGTCCGGCAGGTGTGGCGCCGCGAGGCCCCGGTCACCAGCCAGGGGCCGCACTACCCGCTGCCCTTCCCCGGCGGCGCGGGGTTGGGCAAGCCGCTGAAGTCGATCGTGCACCCGCTGCGCCCCGACATTCCCGTGTACCTGGGCGCCGAAGGGCCCAGGAACATCGCGCTGGCCGCCGAGATCGCGCAGGGCTGGCTGCCGCTGTTCGTCGACCCGTCGCGGATCGAGGCGTTGTTCGGCGAGTCGCTCGCCGGGCGCCCGGACGGTTTCGAGATCGCCGCCACCGTCACCACGATCGTGACCGACGACCTGCGGGCCGCCCTGGACGTCGCCAAGATCCCCCTCGCCTTCTACATCGGCGGCATGGGCGCCAAGGACCGCAACTTCCACCTCGACCTCATCGGGCGGCTCGGCTACGCCGAGCAGGCGCGGCACGTCCAGGACCTGTTCATCGAGGGACGCCGCGACGAGGCGATCAGGGCGGTGCCCGACGAGCTGGCCGACGCGATCTCGCTGCTCGGGCCGCTCGGCCGCGTCCGCGAGCGCATGGCGCTCTGGCGTGAGAGCCCGGTCACAACGCTGCTGGTCGCGGGCGTGCATGACGAGGGCGTTCTGCGCGCGCTGAAGGAGGCGGCCGACGCGTGACGGAATGCCGGGGCCGCCCGGGGCGCTGAACGAGATGACCGACCAAGATCGACGATGCGAAGAAGGAACCATGTCCGCGGCCCGGCTGCTGGTGCGCGCCCTGGAGGCCGAAGGCGTCGAGTACGTCTTCGGGATCCCGGGTGAAGAGAACATCCATTTCATCGACGCCCTCAACGACTCCTCCATCCGCTACATCCTGGTCCGCCACGAGCAGGGCGCGGCGTTCATGGCCGAGATCTACGGCCGGCTGACCGGGAAGGCCGGGGTCGCCTCGGCGACGCTGGGGCCCGGCGCGATCAACCTCCAGCTCGGCGTGGCCGACGCCACCACCAACAGCACCCCCGTCGTCGCGATCTCCGCCCAGGTCGGGCTCGACCGCATCTACAAGGAGTCGCACCAGATCGTCGACCTGGTGTCGCTGTTCCGGCCCATCACCAAGTGGGCCGAGCTGGCGCCGACCGCCGAGGCCCTGCCCGAGATGCTGCGCAAGGCGTTCAAGACCGCGCAGACCGAGCGTCCCGGCGCGGTCTACCTCGCCATCCCCGAGAACATCGAGTCGGCCGAGGTCTCCCCCGACCTCAAGCCGCTGCCGGTCAACGTCGTCCGGCCGCAGGAGCCCTCGCCCGCGCAGATCGCCCGCGCCGCCGACGTCATCGCGCTGGCCCGGCAGCCGATCGTCCTGGCCGGTCACGGCGCCACCCGCGACGGCGCGAGCCAGGCGCTGGCGCACTTCTCCGAGAAGCTCGGGCTCCCGGTCGCCACCACCTTCAACGGCAAGGGCGTCTTCCCCGACGACCACCGCAACGCGCTCGGCGCGGTCGGGTTCATGCGCCACGATTACGTCAACTTCGGGTTCGACGACGCGGACGTGCTGATCGCCGTCGGCTACGAGCTCCAGGAGTTCGACCCGGTCAAGGTCAACCCCAACGCCGACAAGAAGATCATCCACATCCACCGGTTCCCGGCCGAGGTGGACGACCACTACCCGGTCGAGGTCGGCATCCAGGGCGACATCTCGCGCTCGCTGCGCGCGCTGTCCGACGCCGTCCACCGCCGCTTCGACGTCAACGGCACCGGACGCCGGATCCGCGACCTGATGGCCGAGGAACTGCGCCAGGGCCAGGCCGACGACGGCTTCCCGCTCTCGCCCCGCCGCATCGTCGCCGACGTCCGCGAGGCCATGGGCCGCGAGGACGTCGTCCTGGCCGATACGGGGGCCGTGAAGATGTGGATGGCCCGGATGTACCCGACCTACGAGCCCAACACGCTGCTGGTCTCCAACGGGCTGTCGTCCATGGGGTTCGCCGTCCCGGGCGCCCTGGCCGCCAAGCTCGCCCACCCCGATCGCAAGATCCTGGCGGCGACCGGCGACGGCGCCTTCCTCATGAATTCCCAGGAGCTGGAGACCGCCGTCCGCGAGAACATCCCGATCACCGTCCTGATCTGGGAGGACGACGCGTACGGCCTGATCGAGTGGAAGATGGACCTCGAGCTGGGCCGCAACAGCCACATCAAGTTCCGCAACCCCGACTTCGTCCAGTACGCCGAGAGCTTCGGCGCCAAGGGGTACCGGGTGACCTCGGCCGACGAGCTGCTGCCCACCCTGCGCAAGGCGCTCGCCGACGACACCGTCTCGGTGATCACCGTCCCGGTCGACTACTCCCACAACCTCGCCCTGACCAGCAAACTGGGCGAGCTGTCCGGGCCGTTCTAGCCGGAGGGCCGCGTCCGATAGGCGCTGGGCGGGACGCCGTAACTGCGGCGGAACGCCCGGCTCAGGGCCGCCTCGGAGTCGTAGCCCGTCAGGCGGGCGATCGTGCGCAGGGGCAGGTCGCCGCCGCGCAGATGGGCCGCCGCGCGGGTCATGCGGTAGCGGGTGAGGTAGCGCATCGGCGGCTCGCCCATCGACGCCGCGAAGCGCGCGGCGAAGACCGAGCGCGACATCCCGGCCGTGGCCGCGAGCTCGGTGACGGTCCAGGCGCGGGCGGGCTCGGCGCGGATCAGCCGCAGGGCGGCCAGGACGGCCGGGTCGGTGTCCACCCCCGGCCCGTGGTGGCGGACGGCCCGCAGGAGCAGGTCTTCGGTCGTCCGGGCGACCACGGCCGCCGAGCCCGGGGACCGGTCGGCCAGCACGGCGTCCAGCGATCCGGCGCGCACGTGCTCGCGCGGCAGGTGCAGGACGTCCGGCAGGACGGCGGGCAAACGCGCCCCGCCCAGGGAGGCGTCGCCGCACAGCAGCTCGGTGCGGTCGTCGGCGGTGGAGCGCTGATGGATGTCGTCGGGGCCGATCGGGGAGGCGGGGTCGTCGCGCAGCCGGTGCGCCGACCCGTGCGTCACCACGACCACGTCGCCGGTCGCCGCCCAGAACCGTCCGCCGGTGTCGGTCTCGAACCAGGAGCCGCCGCGCACCGGAAGCCAGAAGACCGGGCGGTGCAGCGCGGCGACGGCGATCCCCCACGGCGGCGAGACCGACGCGCGGCACCACCGGGTCGCGGACACGCGCACGCCGTCCAGCAGGACGCTCAGCTCGTCCGCGGTCCCGGTCAGCTGTTCCATGGCGATCCTCCGCCCTCGGCGTCCTGATCAACTCTTCCGGAGTCACGGCCATTCCCGCGCCCCGGGTGCCGCTCCTAGCGTCGGGGTATGAGCGATGACGACCTTCTGGACCGCTACATGCGGTCGCGCGCGACCGGCGACTTCGCCGCGCTGCGCGCCGTCCTGGCCGATGACCTGCACTTCCAGGACCCGCTTGACACCTACGACACCGCGGACGCGTTCGTGGCTTCCATGACCCGGCTGCTGAGCGGGCCCGTCCGCGCGATCGTGGCGCAGCGGGCCGTCCGCCGGGACGGCCACGCCGCGATCTTCAGCACCTGGGACACCGCCGTGGGGAGCGCCGACTTCGCCGAGCACCTCACCATCACCGGCGGACGCGTCTCCCGTATCCAGGCGTACTTCGATCCCCGGCCCTTCGCCCGGGGAGCCGGGGACTAGCCGAACGGGCCGCCCCTCCACTGCGGAAGCGGGGCCTTCTCCAAGGCGACGTCCATGGCGGCGGCCGCCAGGAGGCGGGTGGAGTCGAGGGTCGGCAGGGGCGAGTCGTCCGGGGAGACCAGGAGGGGAATCTCGGTGCAGACCAGCGCCACCGCGTCACAGCCCCGGGCGGCCAGGCCCCGGATGATGCGGACGAACTCGGCGCGCGACTCGTCGGTGAAGACGCCGTTCACCAGCTCGTCGAAGATGACCCGGTTGATCAGCGCCCGGTCGTCCGGGCCGGGCAGCTCGGCCTCGATACCGCGCTTGCCAAGCGCGCGCGGGTAGAGAGGGCCGTCCATCAGGTAGCGGGTGCCCATGACACCGACGCGGCCCCGGCCGTCCCGGGCGGCGCGCTCGGCGACGACCTCGGGCAGGTGGAGACCCGGAATGGGAAAGGCGTCGCCCGGGGCCTCCAGGGCCATGTGGGCGGTGTTGTCCGGGCACACGAAGAAGTCGGCGCCCGCCCGGTCCAGGCGCCGGACGCTCTCGGCGAGGATCTCGCGGATGCCCACGTGGTCGCCCGAGTCCCACAGCGGCATGCTGCGGGCCATCGCGATGCAGTCGAGCGAGACGTCCGGGTGCTCGTGCGGGCCCAGCTGCCCTCCCAGACGGCAGAACTCCTGGAAGCAGAGCGAGGCGCCCTCGGCGCTGTGGGCGAGTATCCCCAGGTGGTTCATGTGTGCTCCTCTCGTAGATCTTCATTCTGCCTCAGGCCGGGTCCCCTAGGGGATGTCCCTGATTGCGCAAACGTGCAAGATTTCGCTTTACTGATCTCGGGCGGCTCTACGAAGGGGGACGATTTCCATCATGAGCCATAGAAAGAATGGCTTCATCGCACTGGCCGTGGCCGGGATCGTGACAGGGGGAACGCTCACTCCCGCGATCGCCGGAACGCCGGACATCCGCGGCGAGCTGGACGCGATCGTCAAGGAGGGAACGCCGGGCGTCATCGCCCGGGTGAACGACAGGGGCCTGGTGGCGGGCGTCGCCGACCGCGCCACCGGGCGACGCCGCCAGGCGGACGAGCGGTTCCGCATCGCCAGCCTGACCAAGCCGTTCACCGCCACCGTGCTCCTGCGGCTGGCGGCCGACCCGGCGGTGCGGCTCTCGCTGGACGACACGGTCGAGAAGTGGCTGCCGGGGCTCGTCCAGGGCAACGGCTATGACGGCCGCACGATCACGATCCGCCAGCTGCTCAACCACACCAGCGGCATCTACAACTACAACAACGACAAGGAATTCCTGGCCAAGTTCTCAGGAGAAGCCTTTCTTGAGCACCGCTACGACGGCGCGACGCCCGAGGAGCTGGTGGCGGCCGGAATTTCCAACCCGCCCGTCTTCAAGCCGGGCGCCAAAGGGAGGTGGCATTACTCCGACACCAATTATATTCTCGCCGGAATGATCATCGAGAAGGCCACGGGCAACACCTACGCCCACGAGGTCGAGCGGCGGGTCATCCGACCTCTGGGGCTGCGCTCGACGAGCGTCCCGGGCAGGTCACCCCGGGTGCCCGCCCCTGCCGCGCGCCACTACTCGACGCTGCTGGGCGACAAGGTGCACGACGTCACCGAGTTCGACCCGTCGGTGGCCGGGGCGGCCGGGCAGCTCATCTCCACCACCCGCGACATCACCACGTTCTGGCGCGCCCTGCTCGGGGGGCGGTTCCTGTCCGGCGAGCAGCGGCGCGAGATGTTCACCACCGTCGGCGTCGAGGGCGACGACGGGCACGGCGGCAAGGGCGACGAGTACGGGCTCGGCGTCCGGAAGTTTCGGCTCTCGTGCCAGGTCTGGGTATGGGGCCACGGCGGGATGCTGCCCGGCTCGCTCTCCCGGGTGGGGGTCAGCATGGACGGCCGCACGGTCGTCTCCCTCAACCGCAACGCCGACTGGGGCGACCAGGCCCTGGAGGACCGCGTGATCGAGAAGGCGTTCTGCCCGCCTCAGGCGCGGCAGACGACCTCGCCGTGGGGGACGGCGAACCAGGCGTCCTCGGCCCTGGCCCACGCCTTCCAGCCCTCGTAGAACCTCTGGAGGTCGTCGCGGCCGGCATGCCCGCCCGCGACGGCCTTCTCGGCGAACGAGGAGCGCACCATCCGCCCGCCCCACGACTCGCTCCACCACTCCCGCTCCCCCGGCGTGGAGTAGCACCAGGACGAGGCGGACGCCGCGACCTCGGTGAAGCCCGCCCGCCGCGCCCACGCCACCAGGCGCCGCCCGGCGTCGGGCTCGCCACCGTTGCCCCTGGCCACCCGGTAGTAGACCGGACGCCACTCGTCCATTCCCGGCGGGTCCGGGTACCAGATCATGCCGCCGAAATCGGCGTCGCGAGCGGCCACGACCCCACCGGGTTTGCAAACTCGGCGCATCTCTCTCAGCGCCGCCACCGGGTCGGCCACATGCTGGAGCACCTGGTGCGCATGAACCACGTCGAAGGTTCCGTCGGCGAAATCAAGGGCGTGCACATCGGCGACGGCGAAGGTCACATCGCGTCCCGCGCAGGCCCGCGCGGCCTCGGCCAGCACGTTCTCGGCCGCGTCAACGGCGGTGACCCGTCCGGGCGCGACGAGGTCGGCGATGCCCGCCGTGATCGTCCCCGGCCCGCAGCCGACGTCGAGGACCGAGGCTCCGGCCACGAGATGCTCGACCAGGTAGGCGGCCGAGTTGCCGACCGTCCGCCACTGGTGCGAGCTCAGCACGGTCTCGTGGTGCCCATGAACATACGAAGCGCCCATGGGCACACACTAGAACAGCAGCCCACATCTTGAGAATTACGTCTCAGAATATGGAAGGAGGGTCAGGCGGCCAGGGCGATCCGGCGCCGGGCCGCGATGAGGACGGGAACGGTCAGGGCCGTGACCTCGGCCAGTTCGTCAACGGGCGCGGTCTCGGCATAGGCGTTGAGGGTCTGATCGGAGAGTCCGGTGAGCCAGGGCTCGACGACGGTCCGCTCGGCGGGTCCGTCCAGCCACGGGCGAGAGAGATGGAACGTGCCATTCCTGTCACTCACTGCGCCTTCTCCTTCCTGCCGCCCGGCGCCGGCCACGAGGCGCGGCACCGGTCTTCATACCCAGAGGTACGCACAGAACAAGCCGCCTGGTTCGATGACTATTCCCCTGCGTAACCCACCTCACACAGGTAACCTACGCATCGCCTCTGACAAAATTCGAACGTGTATTCGCCTCAGAGGAGCCGGTACATGACGTGGAGCCCCACGTAGCCCCGCTGCGGATGAAGGAACCCCTCCGGCAGCGTGGCCACGATCTCCATCCCCAGCGACTCCCACAGCCGCACGGCCCGCTCGTTCGTCTCCACAACGGCGTTGAACTGCATCGCCCGGAACCCCGCGCCGTGAGCCCACGCCATCACGTGCTCACCGAGAGCCCGCCCGACGCCGCGTCCCGCATGCTCCGGCGCCACCATGAAGCTCGCGCTCGCGATATGCGACCCGCCGCCCATGTGGTTCCGCACCATGTTCGCCGTCCCGAGCACCGCGCCCGAGTCGTCCACGGCCACCACGGCCCGCCCCGGCGCCGCCGGGAACCAGAACGTCCGAGCCCGCTCCGCCGAGATGTCGCGCGGCCAGGTGAAGGTCTCCCCCGCCCGCACGATCCCCTCCATGAACGGCCACATGGCCGCCCAGTCCCCCGCCACCGCCTCGCGAATCTCCATGCCCACACCCTGTCCCACCTGCGCCCCACCCCGCGACCGAGTTTCTCCGCGCCCCGCCGACGCTGACGATCGCGCCTACCTGCTGACCGCGAAGCTGCTTCCCCTGCATCGGCAGGGCAACTGGGCTTTCAGGGAGAGCGCACGGGCCCATCCTCCCCGGGGAAAGAAGGATGAGCCCGTGCGGGATTCGGGTGGGCTAACTCCACTGAATCGAGGAGGTCATGTCGTTCATCCCCACGTCGGTCAGGTTGACGTTGAACCGGGCCCAGCCGGAGGAGCGGCCGCCGAATTCGTGGTGCTCGAAGTGCCGGACCCAGCAGTGCCCGTAGGCCGTGGCGCCGGAGATCTCGTCGTTCCACCAGCTGTCGCCGAGGTCGCGGACCTCCCAGTCATGGCCGGCGAGGTTGCCGTCGCAGCCGTAGTCGGCCTCGACCGTCCACGACCTGCCGCCGAGCGTCCCGATGTTGTGCTCGAGTTCGACGCCGATCGCCGTGCCCCCGGCCGCCGCACGCGCGGCGCCCTTCTTCGCGGCGGCGGCATTGACGCGCCGCGTGAGCGTCGCGTCCTTGATGGCGTCGCGGGCGTTCTTCGGCGCGTCGGTGACCCGCCCGTTGGTGGCGTCCCGCATCGCCTCGGTGAACGTGGCGTAGCAGTCGATGGCGCCGCCCTGCGAAAGGTGCACCACACAGTTGGCCTTCTTCTGCGCCTCGGCCGAAGCGGGCGCCGACACGAGCGCGAGCCCCGCCGCCGCGACGATGGAGCCGGCCGCCACCCCGATGGTCTTCTTGAGGAAGGTCATTGTTCCCTTTCAAGGATCGTGAAGCGCCGCCCGTCCAGAGATCGTCGCCACTGACCCCACCTCCGACCAACCCCGGTTCCACCCAGCGGACCGCTGCGTCAGTCGGGGTGCGGGGTTGGGGTTGTTGTGGAGTGGAGGAGGGGGCGGGTCAGGGCGGTGGCGGCGAGGACGCCGGTCGTGCCGAGGGTGAGGAAGAGGGCGAGGGTCAGGGCGCCCTGGGTACCGAAGCCCGCGGCGAAGGGGGTCGCGAAGAAGACGCCCGTGAGGACGGAGCCGCCGCCCATGACGGCCAGGGGGACGAGGGTCTCCTGGTGGCGGGCGCGGTCCAGGACCGAGAGCGGCGTTCCGGCCAGGCGGAGCATGGCGTAGCTCTGGCGGCGGTCCAGGACGGACGAGGCGCTCGTGATCGCCGCGCTGGTGATGGCGATGAGGAACGAGACCGCCAGGACGACGAGGGCGCCGGTGCGCAGGTCGTCCAGGAGGTGGCGCTCGGCGACGCCGGGCTGCCGCCCCGCCGGGGGCGAGGGGTTCATCAGGGAGAGGAAGCCCGCCACGAAGCCGGTCAGGGACACGCCCGCGACCGTCCGCCAGACGGCGCGGGGGTCGTCCATGAGGCGGCGTCCGGCCAGGAGGAGGGCGGGGCCCCGGGCGGTGGCGGCGGTGACGCGGCCGATCAGGGCGACGATCCAGGGGCCGACGAGGTTGAGGGCCAGGAAGGCCAGGCCGAGGAAGATCAGGAGGATGGTCAGGCCCGTCCGGCCCGCGCGGCTGAGGCCGCCGGACGTCAGGCCGAAGGTGATCACGAGGGCGGCGAAGGCCAGCAGGCGGACGGCCTTGAGCGCGGGAGGCGTCTGACGTCTCGCGACGCCCAGGGGGCTGACGACCACCTGGCGGAGCCCGGCGATCGCGCTGACTCCGACCAGGAGGGGGACGCACGCCAGGACGGCGGCGACGGGTAGCGGGCCCGGCCACAGGTCGGTGGGGAACCAGGCGCCGCCCGCGATGGGGATGCGCGCCAGGGCCGGGATGGCGGCCAGGTAGAGCAGGGCTCCGATGACGGCGCCGGCGGCGGCCGTCAGGACGGCCTCGGCGGTCGTGACGGCGGCCACCTGGCCGGGGGTCGCGCCGACCAGGCGCAGGGCGGCGAGCCTCCGGTCGCGGCGGGCGACGGTGAGGCGGGCCGCGGCGCCGCCGAAGACCAGCAGCGGGACGACCATGAGGATCGAGGCGATGATCGCCAGGACGCGGTAGATCTGCGCCTGGGACGAGACGGCGCCGGTGGCGTAGCGATCGATGGCGGTGGGTGAGGCCGTGTCGCGGGCGGTGCGCTCGGCGGTCATCGCGGGGTCGCCGGGGCGGTGGCCGACGACGGCGACGAGCTCGCCGGGACGGACGAGCGCGTCGCGGCCGAGGAGGCCCGTGGGCGTGGGGAAGCGGTCGCCGCGTTTCGCGGCCAGGGCCGGGGACGTCCAGGTCTCGCCCGGTTTCGGGAAGCGCGCCATGCCCGGCGGGACGGGCGCGCCGTCGCGGAGGGCGGCCAGGTCGACCACGGTGACCGGCTCGCCCCGGACCAGCTCGGTCGAGAGCGCCTCGACGGCCGTCGCGGGGCCCGTGGCGGCCTTCGGGTGGCGCCAGGCGTCGGCGTCGGCGCGCTGGGCGAAGGCGTGGTTCCCGCCGACCGCGAACAGCAGGAGGCCGGTGGACACGGCGACCGCGGCCGCGGTGAGCAGGACGGGGAGCGCGCCACCGCCGCGCGCGAGCCGCCAGGCGAGGGCGAGGGTGGCACGCATCAGGAGGTTCCGGCGGGGACGAGGAGGCGGCCGTCGCGGACCTCGGCGGTCCGGTCGCACCAGCGGGCCACGTCCGGGTCGTGGGTCACGACCACCAGGGACGCGTCGTTGTGGCGGGTGGCCTGGGTCAGCAGGTTCATGGTGTCGTGTCCGGTCTTCTGGTCGAGGGCTCCGGTGGGTTCGTCGGCGAAGACCACCGCGGGACGGGTCACCAGCGCACGGGCGATCGCCACGCGCTGGGCCTGGCCGCCCGAGAGCTCGCCGGGACGGCGTCTCTCCAGTCCGGTCAGGCCCAGCGGGGCGAACCAGGCGCGGACGGCGTCCACGGCGCGGGCGCGGGACGTCCCGCCGAGCATGAGGGGCAGGGCGACGTTCTCCTCCGCCGGGAGCTCGGGCAGGAGCTGGCCGAACTGGAAGACGAAGCCGAAGCGGCTGCGGCGCAGGGCGCTGCGGCGGCGCTCGCCCAGGGTGTCGACGCGCTGCCCGAGCAGGGTGACCTCGCCCGCGTCGGGCTTGATGATCCCGGCCAGGCAATGCAGGAGCGTCGACTTGCCCGAGCCGCTCGGGCCCATGATCGCCACGGCCTCGGCGCGGCCCACGGCCAGCGTGACGCCGTCCAGGGCGGTCGCCGGCCCGTAGCGCTTGACCAGGCCGGTGCCGGTGAGGATCGCGATCACGCGGCGGCCTTGTGCCCGGTCCTGGCGGAGTCGAGGTCGATCACCTCGGCGTCGGGGCCGGGCGGGCGGGCGCGGTTCCTGAGGGCCTCGGCGATCTCCTTGGCGGGCATGACCACGCCCGCGTAGATCACGAAGGTGACGAAGAGGACCAGGACGGGAGCGAGAATCAGCAGGTTCGTGTTCATGTCTCAATCGTGCGCGGAAGCCCAGGTCAGCCACATCGGACGCAGGTCTGGTCCGCGACACGCGCGGATCGGCCGAATGGTCGATCCGGGTCTGGTCCCCCGGCCGTAGCCTCGGTGAGCATGAGGGACCCGGCGGCGCGCCTCGACCGCATCCACTCCGTCGGCGGCTGCCTGATCCGCTCGTTGTGCGGGTTGGGCGCCGCGCTGTTCCTGCTGCTGTGCGTCATCAGCGCGGACCCCGGACCGGCCAAGTTGCCGCTGCTGACGGCCGCGGCGCTCGCGGCGGCCGGGTCGCTGCTGTCGCGGGGCCTGGAGCGCTGGGCGATGGCGGTGTCGTTCTACTCGCTGGCGCTCAGCCTGACGCTGATCTCGACGGGCGACGCGAGCGCGGCGGGCCCGGCGCCCGTGCTGGAGATCGCGGGGCTGCTGCTGCTGATCATCCGGGTGGCCTGGCGGGTCCCGCGCTCGCGGCTGATCCCGATGACCGCGCTGACGTCGGGTGCCGTGGTCGCCACGGCGCTGCGGACCGACCTGCTCGGCGCGCTGGTGCTGTCGGCGCCGCTGGGCCTGCTGGCGGCGGTGGCCATCGGGACGGGCCTCTACCTGCGGGCGATCGCCGCGCGCCGGACCCGGGCGGTGCGCGAGGCCCGGCGGGACGAGCGCCTCGAACTGGCCCGCGACCTGCACGACTTCGTGGCCCACCACGTGACGGGAATCGTCGTCCAGGCGCAGGCGGCACGGTTCGCGGCGCAGTCGGGGGCCGGGCAGAGCCCGGAGCAGCTCGACACGATGTTCGAGGGGATCGAGACGGCGGGCACCGAGGCGCTGACCTCGATGCGCCGCATGGTCGGGCTGCTGCGCGAGGCGCAGGGCGGGGACGCGGCGACGCGTCCGGTGGGCGACCTGGCCAAGGTCTCCGAGCTGGTCGCCTCGTTCACCGACCCGCCCGCCACGCTGGCGATCGCGCCGGATCTCGGGATGCTGCCCCCGGAGGTGACGACCTCGGTGCACCGGGTGGCGCAGGAGGCGCTGACCAACGCCCGCAAGCACGCGGCGGACGCGACCGGCGTGCACGTGGCGGTGTGCCGCCTGCCGGGAGGCGCGGTGGAGGTGGCCGTCCGCGACGACGGACAGGGACGCGGGCGGCGCCTGCCGTCCGGCGGGTTCGGGCTGACCGGGCTCCGGGAGCGGGTCGAGGCGCTGGACGGCGAGCTGCGGGCCGGGCCCCGTCCGGAGGGCGGCTGGGAGGTCGTCGCCGTCCTGCCGGTCCGCCCCGTCCGCGAAACCCTGGAAGAATCTCCCCCGTGACCATCCGCGTACTGATCGCCGACGACCAGGAGATGGTCCGGACCGGGTTCCGGATGATCCTCGACTCCCAGCCCGACATCGAGGTGGTCGGCGAGGCCGCCGACGGGGCCGAGGCCGTCGAGCGGGCCCGCGAGCTGCGTCCCGACGTGTGCCTGTTCGACATCCGGATGCCCCGCATGGACGGTCTCGAGGCGACCCGCCTGCTGGCCGGTCCCGACGTCGCCGACCCGCTCCGGGTGGTGATCGTCACCACGTTCGACATGGACGAGTACGTCTACAGCGCGCTGCGCGGGGGCGCGGTCGGGTTCCTGCTGAAGGACAGCGGCCCGGCGTTCCTGGTGGAGGCGGTCAAGGCCGCCGCGAACGGCACCGCGCTGGTCTCCCCGTCGATCACGATCCGGCTGCTGGAGAACCTGGCGGCGCCGCCCGCGTCCCCGACGCCGCCGCGCGAGCCCCTCACCGAGCGCGAGCTGGACGTCGTGCGCCTGGTCGCGCGGGGCCGCACCAACGAGGAGATCGCCGCCGAGCTGTTCGTGTCGCTGTCCACGGTCAAGACCCACCTGGGCAGCGTCCAGCGGAAGCTGGCGGCCAGGAACCGGGTCGAGACGGCCGCCTGGGCGTGGGAGTCGGGCCTGATGCGCTGACGCCCCCGGCTCGCACAAACGACTCGCACACGGGAATGGAAGGATCGGGGCGCTGGGACCACCGGAGTCGCTGGCCGGGATGCCCACGGCCGTCCTGGTCCTGTGGGTCCTCACCCTGGCGGGCTGGGCCACGGTCGGGGCGGGCCTGCGCCGGGGCCTGTCGGGGTACGCCCGCCGCCTGGCCACGGCCGCGCACGTGGGCACGCTGCCGGGGCTGATCCTGCTCCACACGACGCTCGGGTTCGGGTCGCTGCACTGCGCGATCGCGGCGTTCGCGCAGTGGTGGGCGCTGGCGCTGGTGACCGGGTTCCGGCCCGAGCGGCTTCTCGTCTCGGGCGGGCCGGGCCGGGCGGCCGCCTGGGCGGCGGCGACCGCCGCGCTGGCCCTGGCCGCGACGCGGCTGATCTTCTGACGTCCCGCCCGGCGGGAACCTCCATTGGGCGGGGCGGGTCAAACCTACGTAGTATCCGGGGAAAGCGGAGCCCAAGACCTCGGAGGTGGATCATGCCGTGCGCGCTGTGCGGGGACATCATCCCGACCGAGATCGCGCGCTGCCCGGCCTGCGGCGCCTGGGCCAGGCGCCGCGACTTCCGGGCGGTGGGGGTCGCGGTGTTCATGCTGCTGGGCTTCAACGCCTTCATCGCGCTCGGCTCGGGCATCAGCCTGATCAGGGCCGCGCATCCCCTCCGCGAGGCCACCCACGACACCTACGACCCGGCGGCGACGGGACGCTCCCTGGCTCCCTACGGCGACGTCTTCGTGATCTGCGGGATGATGGCCGCGATCACCGGTCTGCTGTATCTGGGCTGGCTGTGGCGCGCCTACCGGCAGTCCCCCGGCCCGCACCGCCATCACCAGGCGTGGGTCGTCTTCGGCTGGATCACCCCCGTGGTCAACCTGTGGATGCCCCCGCGGCTGGTCTACGAGACCTGGGTCAACAGTGGCCGGTACCGGACGGCCCAGCGGCATGCCGCCGGGCTGGTCGTCAGCGGCTGGTGGGTCTGCGTCCTGCTGGGGCTGGTGCTGGCGCGGTGGTTCAACGGCGGCAGCGTCCACACGCTGGCCGAGGCGCGCTTCGAGGTGCACCTGGGCGTGGCCGCGGCGGCCTGCCAGGCCCTGGCCGCCGCGTTCTGCATGGCCACCGTGTTCCAGATCACCCGCATCCAGGTCACCCGCGAGGACTGAGGGCGCTCACCGCGGGGTCGTCGGGCCCGAGCTGCCGCCGCTGGCGTGCCAGAGCCTGGCGGGCGGGTGCTTGACGGCCGCGCCCGCGGGGGCGATGTCGGCGTAGGGCGACACCGCGAACCCGTTGGCGTAGACGATCTGGCGCCCCGCGGGGCGTCCCGCCGGGCGGCGCGGGCGGGATGTGGACGCCATCGCCCGCCGGACGGCCCCGGCCCCGCCCCGCCGCCACTCCTCGTGCAGGACGGCCAGGTCCCAGCAGCCGGTGGCGGTGAGGTTGACCGCCACCGCGCCGGGGCGCCGCACCCGTCCCCGCACCAGCAGCAGCCACGATCCGAAGACCGTGGCGGCGCAGCGGTCCTGCACCGACTCGAAGAAGGCCAGGTCGACGGGGCCGGTCGCGTCGTCGAGGGTGGCGAAGATCACCCGCTGGCCGGACCGGACGGCCGGGGTCTGGGTGGCGACCTTGACGCCCGCGACCAGCACCTCGCCGCCGCCCGGCAGGCCCGGCAGGTCGGCGGCGCGCACGACGCCGAGCGCGTCGAGCAGCTCGTCGTAGAAGGTGAGCACGTGGCGGCTGACGTCCATGCCGAGGATCTCCAGCTCGGCCTCGACCATCTCCGACGGGGTCATCGGCGGGAGCTCCCCGATCGGGATGGGCTCCACCAGGCCGACGCCGCCCTCCTCGGCGCCCAGCCGGAGCTGGCCGTCCACCTCCCCCCGGGACGGACGCGACGACGCCCGCTCCAGCGCGCCCACCCGGCACAGCAGGTCGCGCCGCGACATCGCCGGACGGGGCGGCGCGGCGTACAGGGCGTCGAATCCCCCGGCCAGCACCAGCCGTTCCACCACGGGCCTGGTGGCCCTGGCGCGGGCCCAGAAGTCGGTCAGCGACCGGTAGGGCCGCCCGGCGACGATCCGCTCGACCTCGCCGCCGCTGATGCCCTTCACCTCGTTCAGCGCGACCCTGATCCCGGCCTGCCCGCCCTGGGACACCGGCTCGGCGTGCCACTGGGCGCCGGAGCGGTTGACGTCCAGCGGCAGGACCGGGACGCCGAAGTGCCGCGCGTCGTCCAGGATGACGCGCTTGGGGTACATGCCGGGGTCGTGGGTGAGCACCCCGGCGTAGAACTCGGCCGGGTGGTGCCGCTTGAGCCAGGCCGACTGGTAGGTGGGCAGGGCGAACGAGGCGGCGTGCGCCTTGCAGAACCCGAACGCGCCGAACGCCGTGAGCGTCCGCCAGACCCGTCCGATCGCGGCCTCGTCGTAGCCCCGGGCGCGGGAACGTTCCCGGAACCAGGCGCCGACCTCGGTCTGCCCGGCCTCGTCGGCCAGCCGGCGGCGGGCGGCCTCGGCGTCGGAGAGCCCGCAGCCGGTCATCGTGGCGAGAATCCGCAGCACCTGCTCGTGGAAGACCACCACGCCCAGGCTCTCGGCGAGCACGCCGGCCAGGTCGGGGTGGGGATGGACGACCGGCCGCCGCCCGTGCCTGGACTCCAGGAACGGCGTGACCATGTCGGCCGAGACCGGGCCCGGCCGGAACAGCGAGATGTCGATGATCAGGTCGCCGAGGTCGCGGGGCTGGAGCCGCCCGATCAGCTCGCGCTGGCCGGGCGACTCGATCTGGAAGCAGCCGAGCGTCCTGCTGGTCCTGATCAGCTCGTAGGTGGCGGGGTCGTCGTGCGGGATCGCCTCCAGGTCGACGCGCTCCCCGGTGGTGCGGGCGATCTCGTCGACGGTGTGGGCCATCGACGACTGCATCCGCACCCCGAGGACGTCGAGCTTGAGCAGCCCCATGGCCTCGACGTCCTCCTTGTCGAACTGGCTCATCGGGAAGCCGGCCTGGCTGCGCTCCAGCGGCGTGCGGTCGCGCAGCGTCGCGTTCGACAGCAGGACGCCGCACGGGTGCATGGCGATGTGCCGGGGCAGGCCGTCCAGCCGTTCGGCGATGCGGAACAGCACCGCCAGGCGCTCCTGGTTCAGGTTGCTCTGCCGCAGCTCGGGCAGGTCGCGCAGGGCCGCGCGGATCTGCCGGGCCCGGATGTGAGGGAACGCCTTGGCGATCGTGTCGATCTCCATCGGGGGCAGCCCGACGGCGTTCCCGACGTCGCGGATGGCGCTGCGGGCCCGGTAGGTCTCCATCATCGAGACGCAGGCGACGGCGTCCTCGCCGAAGTGGGCGAACAGCGCCCGGTAGGCCTCCAGGCGGCGCGCGGACTCCACGTCCAGGTCGATGTCGGGCAGGCCCTCGCGGCTGTCGGCCAGGAACCGCTCCATGACCAGGTCGTGCCGGAGCGGGTCCAGGTCGCCGATCCCGAGCAGATGGTTGACCAGGCTGCCCGCGCCCGAGCCCCGGATCGCGCACCTGATGCCCCGCGCGCGGATGAGCCCGGCGGCGTCGGCCACGGTGAGGAAGTAGGGTTCCAGGCCCTTGCGGGCGATGATCCCCAGCTCGTGGGCCAGCCGCCCGGCCGCCTCCTCGGAGCGGTCCATGCCCCGGCGGGCCAGGCCCTCCCGGCACCGGGCGGCCAGCCGCGCGCGGGGATCGCCTTGGCTCTCGGGCAGGTGGACGGCGTCCATGCCGAGGTCGCGGTCGCCGTCCACGACGCAGCGTTCCGACAGCCGCCTGGTCGCCTCCAGCAGCCCGGCCGCGCCCTCGGGGCCGCAGCTCAGCTCGGCGACCCGGCGCAACTGCTCCTCGGACTTGAGGTACGCCTGCCCGGTGTGGTCGTCCAGGTGCCTGCGGTGCAGCGGGACGAGCCGCCGCGAGGCGTCCAGCACCTGCGCGACCGGGGAGTCGGCCGGGTCGAGGTAGCGCACCGCGTTGCCCAGCACCGCCGGGACGCCGCTCTCGGCGGCCAGCGCCAGCATCCGCGCGGCCCGGTGCGCGTCGCCCCGGTCGTGGTGGTCGACGATCTCGAGAACGGTCTCGGCGGTGGCGCGCCAGGCGGCCAGCAGCCCGGCCGCCACGTCGGGACGGCGCCCGGCGACGGCCCGCCCGACGTCGGACTCGGGCCCGAGCAGCACCACGAGACCGGCGGAGTGCTCACCGATCAGCGCGCGGCCCGCCACCGGGTCGCCCCGCTCGCCCGCCAGGTGCGCGGCGGTCACCAGGCGGCACAGCGAGGCCCAGCCCGCGCGGCCCTCGGCGAGCACGACCACCCGGTCGCCGCGCCCGTCCGGGCCGGGCGGCGCGGTGGCCAGATCGGCGCCGAGGACGGGCCCGACGCCCGCGGCGCGGCAGGCCTGGACGTGCTTGACCGCGCCGTAGAGCCCGTCGCGGTCGGTCAGGGCCAGCGTCGCCATGCCCAGCCCGGCCGCTCGCTCGGCCAGGGCCCGGGGCGTCGCGACGCCGTACCGGAGGGAGAAGCAGGAGGCCACGTGAAGGTGCATCGGCCGCCTCAGTCCCAGACCCGGGAGAGCATCCACGTGTCGGCGGCCACGTCGTGGCGCAGCTCGTAGACGCCGATCTCCCGTTCCGGGGACGCCTCGACCCGCCAGAACTCCCGCTCTCCCGAGACCTCGGTCTCGGGGTGCTGCTCCAACCACCAGTCGCGGGTGGTCACCCAGTGCTCCAGCACCCGCCTGACGGTGTAGAGCCTTCCCCGCCACACGAACCTGACCGGACGCCCATCGGTCACCCAGACGTCCACAGGGTCGCCGAATACGCGAGTCATCTGCCTCCCCCGGTCTTCGATCTCGTCGCGCCACACGGGGGAAGACATGCGGCCTTTACTCGAACATACGTTCGTTCGTGAGTCTAGGGAAGGCCCACCCGGGAGGGCAAGGTGGGGTGGGGCCGGATGGCCCGCTCCCGGACGTCCCGAAGAAGACGCAGGTCAGCACGGTCAGGTCAGCAGGAGCACCAGCCGCTCGGCCACCCGTCCGACCTCGCCCACATCGGCGATGCCGCCGCCCGTCCACAGGTACGACCAGCCCGGCCCGGCGGGCGTGGCGACGACCATGACCTGGCGCCGGGTCGCGGGGCCGACCACGCCCAGGACCGACTCCTCGGGCCCGGCCATCCGCCACCGCAGCCCGCGCGCCTCGACCTCGTAGGCCAGGGTCGACAGATGACGCCGCCGCACCTCGGCGATCTCGTGCTCCCCGATAACCGACACGAGGGGATCCTTCCCACGCCGGACCTGCGGGGCACCCCACCAAGGGTCACGAGATGCTTACGCGGGCGGGCGCCACCGCGCGATTCCTCCTGTCCTCCGCATGTGCGTTCGTGATACACCCTGTCGAGGGCGAACGCGCGAAAGGCCCCGCGCACAAAGGGATCTCGAAGGAGCGACCGATGACGGCAACCGCCCCGGACGGCCGCGAGGACGGCGAGCCGGTGCGGGGGGACGACCCCGCGCATCCCTCGGCGGCCGAGTCGGCCGAGGCCGGACCGGTCCAGGACGGGGACGCCGCGGAGCCGCCGCCCGGCTCCGGGCGCGCGCTCGCGGGGCTGCGCGAACGCAAGAAGCAGCGCACCCGGATGGCCCTCATCGACGCCGCCCTCGACCTGTTCCTGGAGAAGGGCTACGACGCGACCACGATCGACGAGATCGTCGCCGCGGTCGAGGTGTCGCAGCGCACCTTCTTCCGCTACTTCGCCACCAAGGAGGACGTGGTCACCGGCTTCCTGGCCGAGCACGACCAGGTCATGATGGAGTGCCTGGCCGGACGCTCGGCCGGCGAGCCGCCGCTCACCGCGCTGTTCGAGTCGCTGCGCGAGATGATGGAGTCGATGACCGACGCCTCCGCCGAGGCCGGCAGGTTCCGCCGGATACACCAGGTGATCGAGGCGAACCCGCCGCTGCTGGCCGCGCAGATGGCGCGCTACGCGCAGGCCGAGAAGACGCTGGCCGCCGAGATCGCCCGCCGCCTCGGCGTCGACCCCGAGGACGACCCGCGCCCGCAGATCATCGTCGCGATCTACAGCGGCTCGGCCCGGGTGGTGTTCGAGGACTGCGCCCGCAAGGAGATCTGGGACGTGGCGATCATCTCGGAGCGGATGGAGCGGGTCCTGACGCTGACCCGCGACTGCGTGCGCGACTGGGTCTGAGGGCGGGGCCGCCTCTCCCTCCCAGGTCTTGCGAGAGAGCGCGCCGCGTCATCCCGGACGGCGATGCGCGGCCCTCCCGGCCGCCCGTAGGGTGTTGCCACTCTCAACGATCTTCGAGGAGCCTCCCCCGCCATGACGACGACCAGCGCCGTCAGACCCCTTCTCCAGGACGAGCCCCGCACCCTCGGCCCCTACCGGCTGCTCGGGCGGCTGGGACGCGGCGGGATGGGGACGGTCTACCTGGCCGCCGACCCCGAGAACCGCCGGGTCGCGCTCAAGGTGGTCAACGCCGAGCTCACCCGCGAGCCGGCGTTCCTCGCCCGGTTCCGCACCGAGGTCAGCTCGGCGCGCAAGGTCAACCGGTTCTGCACGGCGCCCGTCCTGGACGCGCAGGTCGAGGGCGAGCCGCTGTACATCGTCACCGAGTTCATCAAGGGCCCGAACCTGGAGGACGCGGTCACCAGGAACGGGCCGCTGCCGGGCTCGGAGCTGGAGGGCCTGGCCGTCGGCGTCGCGACCGCGCTGGTCTCGATCCACGGCGCCGGGATCGTCCACCGCGACCTCAAGCCCGCCAACGTGCTCCTCTCGCCGACCGGCCCCCGGGTGATCGACTTCGGCATCGCCCGCGCGCTCGACGCCGCCGACGGCCCCACCCGCACCGGCCAGATGGTCGGCACCCCAGCCTACATCGCCCCGGAGCTGATCCGCGGCGAGCCGGTCACCGCGGCCTCCGACGTGTTCTCGTGGGGCTGCGTGGTCGTCTTCGGCGGGACGGGACGCCCGCCGTTCCTGGGCAAGAACGTGGCCGAGACCTTCAGCCTGATCACCGGTGGCCGTCCGGTGCTGGACGGCCTCGACCCGGCCCTGCGCGACCTGGCCGCCGCCGCGCTGGCGAACGACCCGCGCGACCGGCCCACCCCGCAGGAGATCCTCGACCGGCTGGTGGGCCGCGAGCACGCCGACCCCGAGCGCGCGGCGCATAACGTCTCGATGACCTGGATGCGGCCGCCCGCCGCCGTCCAGCAGCCGAACGTCCCGCCGCCCGCCCCCGCGCCGGTGTTCGACCCGGTGCCGCCTTCCGCGACCAGCACCACCGAGGCCCCCGACCCCACCGAAGCGCCCGCGCCGGTGCCGGTCGCGGCCGACGGCCCGGGGACGGTCCAGGTCGACCTGCCCTACCCCGAGCGGTGGAACGGCCCCCGGCGCTGGTTCACGCTGTTCAAGGGCCTGCTGGTCGTCCCGCATCTGATGATCATGCTGGTCATGACGATCCTGCTCGTCGTCGTGATGCTGTGCAGCTGGATGGTCATCCCGTTCACCGGCCGCTACCCCCGCTCGCTGTTCCTGATCGCCCAGGGCTTCCAGCGCTGGTCGGGACGGGTGGTCGCCTACGCGTTCATGCTCACCGACGAGAAGTTCCCGCCCTTCCGCACGCTTCCCCGTCCCCGCCGCCGAATCGGATCCTGAACATCGCGGGCGGACCGCTAGAGTCGTCCTCACCGCCCCGATCACCCCGAAACCTCCAGGATCTCGATGACCACGCACCCAGGAGAGAGCTTCGATTCCCTCCGCCCGGACGACCCCAGGGAGCTCGGCCCCTACCGCCTCGTCGCCCGGCTGGGCCGGGGCGGCATGGGCACGGTCTTCCTCGGCGAGGGCACGGCGGGCAACCGGGTCGCGGTCAAAGTGATCAACCGGGAGCTGGCCAGCGAGCAGACGTTCCGCGACCGGTTCCACCGCGAGGTCACCGCGGCCCGCCAGGTCCGCCGGTTCTGCACCGCCCAGGTGCTGGGCGCCGAGCTCGACCACGAGCCGCTCTGGGTCGCCACCGAGTACATCGAGGGTCCGAGCCTCGACCAGGCCGTCGCCGAACGCGGCCCGCTGCCCGGCTCCGACCTGGAGGGCCTGGCCGTCGGCGTCGCGACCGCGCTGGCCGCCATCCACGGGGCGGGCATCGTCCACCGCGACCTCAAGCCCGCCAACGTGCTGCTCTCCCCGACCGGCCCCCGGGTGATCGACTTCGGCATCGCCCGTGCCCTGGACGCCTCCGACGGCCCCACCCGCACCGGGCAGATCGTCGGCACCCCCAACTACCTCCCGCCCGAGCTGCTGCGCGGCGAGCCGATCACCCCGGCCTCCGACGTGTTCTCCTGGGGCTGCGTGGTGGCCTTCGCCGGGACGGGCCGCGCCCCGTTCGCGGGCAACACCATCCCCGAGATCTTCTACCGTGTCGCCCACGACCCGCCCAAGCTCGACGGGCTCGACGCGGGTCTGCGCGACCTGGTCACCGCCGCGCTCGACAAGGACCCGGCCAGGCGTCCCTCGGTGCAGGAGCTCCTGGGCAGGCTCGTCGGGCATGCCCAGCCCGACCCGGCGCGGGTGGCCGAGACCGTCCAGGCGTCCTGGCACTCCCAGGGCGGCCGGGCCCAGTACCAGGCGCCGACCCGTCCGGCCCCGACCGGGTTCCACGGCGACGGCCCGACCCGAGACGAGACCGCACCGCCCTACGGGCCGCCGCCCGGCGGCCGCCGGGGCATCCGCAAGCCCCTGCTCATCACCGCCGCCGCGCTCGCGGTCGTCGCCGTCGCGGGCCTGGCCACCGTCGCCTACTCCGCGCTCAGCTCGCCGGGCCCGCCGGAGAAGCTGGCCACCGTGTTCAGCGACACGTTCTCCGAAACCGACTCGGGCTGGAACGGCGGCGAGTTCAGCAGCCAATACGGGTACATCGGCGGCAAGTACCGGCTGGAGACCGACAGCAGTTACGCCTACCGAGGCCGATGGGTCCCCAAGGAACCGGCCGAGATCCCCGGCAGCGTCCTGGTCACCGCCACCGCGACGGTGCTCAAGGGCGCCCCGGACGGCAGGTACGAGATCTCCTGCCGGTCCAAGGACGACGGCGCCCAGCAGTACGGGTTCTCCGTCCGCAACGACGGGAAGGGCGCCCTCCTCGTCAAGACCGCCGTTGATCGGGGCACCAAGAACCTGGTCGTCGCCGACGAGGTCGCCGGGGTCAAGGGCACCGGCAAGGCCAACACGCTCAAGGCCGCGTGCGAGGAGCAGGAGAAGGGCAAGAAGATCCGCCTGCGCCTGTGGGTGAACGGCAAGCAGGTCTTCGACCACACCGACGGCGACAGCCCCCTGCCCAACGGCCTGGCGGGCATCGGCGTCGCCCGCGGCGGCAACGCCTCCACCCAGTCCGTCGCCGACTTCGACGACTTCGACCTGTCCAAGATCCTCGGCTAGGGCAGGTATCCGGCCGTCCAGCGGGTGAGCTCGGCGAACACCTGGTCGCGGACCGGCTTGGCCGACAGCACCAGGTCGTGCACGCCGCCCTCGATCTTCACCAGCGTCACGTGGCGTCCCAGCCGGGGCGCCCAGCGCGCCATGTGCTCGACGTCGAGCACCGCGTCGGCCTCGGTGAGGCCCGCGACGCCCGGCTTGGGCCGGACGCTGCGCGTGGACGACATCACCAGCACCGGCACGTCGATGTCGAGCCCCGCGTGCACGCGCAGCTGACCCCGCCGCACCGCGGCCAGCCACGCCGCCCGGACGGGGAAGCCCAGCAGCGGCTTCCACTCCAGGTCGAAGTCCCATTCGCCGTCGTGCTCGACATGGATGCTGCGCGGGTAGGCGTCCGACACCCCGGCGGGCAGCGTGGCCTTGGGGAACCGGGCCCGCAGCGCCCGGGCCAGGCCCGCGCCGAGCTTGCGCATCACCAGCGGCTCGGCGATGTCGAGGAACGGGCTGTTGAGGAAGACGCCGTCGACCAGGCCCCGGCCGCGCACGCGGTCGGCCCACAGCGCCGCGATCAGCCCGCCGGTGGAGTGCCCGTTGAGCAGCACGACCTCGTGGCCGTCGTCCTCGCGGACGATCCGGACGGCCGCGTCGATCTCGGCGAAGTACTCGGACAGGCTGTCGACGTAGTTGGGCGTCTGATGGGGCCGCAGCGAGCGCCCGTACTTGCGCAGGTCGAGGGCGTAGAAGTCGAAGCCCTGCTCAAGGTAGAAGTCGGCCAGGTGCTTCTGGAAGAAGTAGTCGATGAAGCCGTGCACGTAGAGCACCGCCCGGCGGCGCGGGTCGGTCGCCCGGCGCCGGACGAGCGTGGCCACGACCGGCCCCTCGGCGTCGTCGCCCATCGGCAGCTCGATCGCCTCGTAGTCCGGTCCCAGAACGTCCGTCGTCGCTTCCATAGGCCCTCATTCTCACCGAACCGAATTGCCCTCTTGACTTCCACCTGAAAATCTATGCCCCGCGTGTGTTCGTCCGCTCCCCTCTCCAGGAGTCGCCCATGGCCAGTCCCTTGCGAACGTCCGATCCCGAGCGGCTCGGGTCCTACCGGATCACCGGCCGTCTCGGCCGTGGCGGCATGGGCACCGTCTACCTCGGCGAAGACGAGCGGGGGCGCCAGGTCGCGGTCAAGGTCATCAACGCCGAGCTGGCCGACGAGGAGGCGTTCCGCGCCCGGTTCCGGCGCGAGGTGACCGCCGCCCGCCAGGTCCGCCGCTTCTGCACCGCCGCCGTGCTCGACGCGCGGCTGGACGGCGAGCCGCTCTACGTCGTCACCGAGTTCGTCGACGGGCCCGGCCTCGACCAGGCCGTGGCCGAGCGCGGGCCGATGTACGGGGGCAATCTGGAGGGCCTGGCGGTCGGCATCGCCACCGCCCTGAGCGCGATCCACGGCGCCGGGATCGTGCACCGCGACCTCAAGCCGTCCAACGTGATGCTCTCGTCCACCGGCCCCCGGGTGATCGACTTCGGCATCGCCCGCGCCCTGGACGCCGTCGACGGCCCCACCCGCACCGGCCAGTTCGTCGGGACGCCCTCCTACATCGCCCCGGAGATCCTGCGCGGCGGCGAGATCACCCCGGCGGCCGACGTCTTCTCCTGGGGCTGCGTCGTCGCCTACGCGGGAACAGGACGCGCCCCGTTCGCGGGCAACACGGTCCCCGAGATCATCCACCGGGTCATCAGCGACCCGCCCGTCCTGGACGGCCTCGACCCGGCGCTGCTCCCGCTGGTCTCCCGGGCGCTGGCCAAGGACCCGGCGCAGCGCCCCAGCCACAACGAGCTGCTCACCTCGCTGACCGGCCACGCTCCCGCGAGCGTCCCGCCGCAGCCCCCGACCGTCGCGACGCCGCTCACCACCTCGTCCACCCGGGAAGACTCGGCGCCGCCGTCCCGCCGCGTCCCCGGGGCCCGCAAGGTCGGCGCCATCGCGGCGGCCGTCGTCGCCGTGCTCCTCGTCGGCGTTCTCGGCTGGACGATGTTCGGCCCGGCCGACGGCCCGCCCGAGCCCGGCACGGCGATCGTGCTGAAGGACAATTTCGAGAGCACCGGTTCCGGCTGGCCGAACCAGTCGTACGACTGCGGCGGCTACGACACCAAGCTCAAGGTCTACTCCATCGGGGTCAAGTTCACCGGCGACAACCGCAAAACCTGCGCCACCCCCGGCCTCCGTGTCTCCCCTACCAAGCGCTACCTGCACGACCTCAAGGTCAAGCTGTTCGGCGGCCCGGCCAACGGGCAGTGGGACGCGGGCACGTGGGTCCTCGGCAAGGACAAGAAGTGGTACGACGTCGTGTTCCGGCCGGACGGCACCGTCCGGCTGGTCAAGTGGGGCGCCGATCGCGGCAGCGAGCTGAAGTCCGCCAAGGTCGAGGGCTTCAAGTCCACCGGCTTCAACCGGCTCCAGGTCGAGGTCGACCTGCGCGGCAAGGGCACCAAGATCAAAGTCTGGGCCAACGGCTCGGCGGCGATCGACCACACCGACACCGACACCCCGCTGCGTGAGGGCGACACCGGACTGGTGGTCAACCGGCCGTGGAACTCCGCCGGAACCAGCGAAGCCTGGGCGCAGTTCGACGACTACGCGCTGAGCGAGATCCCCGAGTAGTCGCCCCCCGTACCGAGCGCTCCGGGCCGTCCCTAGGATGAGGCGGCCATCATGATCAAGAGTGCGGAGGGCGCGGGATGACCGGCAACGAACTCCAGGCGGGGCTGCGCCGCCGCCACATGACGATGCTCGCGATCGGCGGCGCCGTCGGGGCCGGGCTCTTCGTCGGCAGCGGCGAGGTGATCCGAAGCGCCGGGCCCGCCGCCTTCCTGTCCTACACCGTGGCCGGGATCCTGGTCCTGTTCGTGATGCGGGCCCTGGGCGAGATGGTCGTGGCGCGGCCCGTGGCCGGGTCGATGGCCGAGTACGCGCGGATGGCGCTCGGCCCCGGTGCGGGCTTCACCACCGGCTGGCTCTATTGGTATCTCTACGTGATCTTGGTCGGGGCCGAGGCCGTGGCGGGCGCCGCGATCCTGGCCGACTGGGTCGACCTGCCCAAATGGCTGCTGGCCGCCGCGCTGCTGCTGGTGATGACGGCCGTGAACCTGGCCTCGGTGCGCTCGTTCGGCGAGTTCGAGTTCTGGTTCGCCTCGATCAAGGTCGTGGCGATCGTGGTGTTCCTCGTCCTGGGCGTTCTGTGGGTGCTCGGGTTGTGGCCCGACTCCCCGGGTGGGCTCGGCAACCTCACCGACCATGGCGGGTTCGCCCCGAACGGCACCACGGCGGTGTTCTCCTCGATCGTCACGGTGCTGTTCGCGTTCGGCGGCACCGAGATCGTCACGATCGCCGCCGCCGAGAGCAAGGAGCCCGGACGGGCCGTCGCCCGCGCCACCAGCAACGTGCTCTGGCGGGTCGCGCTGTTCTACGTGTTCTCCATCTTCCTGGTGGTGGCGATCCTGCCGTGGAACGACGCCGAGGCCCTGCGCAGCCCGTTCGTCGGCGCCCTCGACCGGCTGGACGTCCCGTCCGCCGGAACGATCATGCAGGCGGTGATCCTCACGGCGGTGCTGTCGGTGCTGAACTCGGCGATCTACGCCTCGTCCCGGATGCTGCACGTCCTGACCCGCGACGGCGACGCGCCCGCCGGGCTGGTGAAGGTCAGCCGCCGGGGCGTGCCCGTCCGCGCCACGCTGCTCGGCACGGTCGCCGCGTGGGGCGCGGTCGTGGCCTCCTACGTCTCGCCCGACCAGGTCTTCAAGTTCCTGATGAACTCCATCGGCGTCATCCTGGCCTTCATCTACCTGGCGATCGCGCTGGCGCAGCTGCGGCTGCGCGCCCGCCTCCAGCGCGACGACCCGGCGAGCCTCGGCTACAAGATGTGGCTGTACCCCTATCTCACCTGGCTCGTCATCGGCTCCCTCCTGGTGGCCCTCGGCGCGATGGCGTTCATGGACGCCCAGCGCAGCCAGCTCCTGGCCTCGGTCACCAGCCTGGCCGTGGTGGTGATCCTCTACCCCCTCCGCAGGCGCTTCGGCCGTACCCCGCCCGTCCAGCGCCCGGTCACCGTCCCCCAGCCCGCCGACGACTGATCACGCCCACGCGGGGAACAAGACGCCGCATGGGGGGCAACATGCGAACGCGTCTCGCCGCGCTGGCCGTGGCGATCATGGCGGTGACCGGCGGCTGCGGGGGCGGCGACAAGTCGGTCAAGAGATCCGAGCTGGAGAAGGGGGTCGCCGACCAGCTGGACAAGCAGGTCGGGCAGCGTCCCAAGAAGGTCGACTGCCCCAAGGACCTCAAGGCCAAGAAGGGCACCGCCATGCGCTGCCGGCTGGAGGCCGACGACGGCTCCAAGATCGGGCTGACCGTGACGGTGACCTCGGTGGAGGGCAGCAAGGTGCGCTACGCCATCAAGGTCGACCGCAAGTAGGCGGCTACTCCCCGGCCTCCAGGTCGCCCTCCAGCTCCAGGTAGGTGCGGCGAAGCCGGTCCAGGACCTCGGGGTCGGGCTCGGCCCACAGCTCGCGGTCGGCGGCCTCCAGCAGGCGCTCGGTGATTCCCCGCAGCGCCCACGGGTTCGACCGCTCCATGAACGCGCGGGTCTCGTCGTCGAACACGTACTCCTTGGCCAGGCTCTCGTACATCCAGTCGTCGACGACCCCGGCGGTCGCGTCGTAGCCGAACAGGTAGTCGACCGTTGCCGCCAGCTCGAAGGCGCCCTTGTAGCCGTGCCTGCGCATCGCGGCGATCCAGCGCGGGTTCACCACCCGCGCGCGGAACACCCGATGGGTCTCCTCGGCCAGCGTCCGGGTCCTGACCTGCTCGGGCATCGCCGAGTCGCCGACGTACGCCGCCGGGTTCGCGCCGGTCAGCGACCTGACCATCGCGACCATCCCGCCGTGGTACTGGAAGTAGTCGTCGGAGTCGACGATGTCGTGCTCGCGGGTGTCCTGGTTCTTGGCGGCGACCGCGATCCGCCGGAACGAGGACTCCATGTCGGTGCGGGCCTCGCGACCGTCCAGGCCCCGGCCGTAGGCGTAACCGCCCCAGACCGCGTAGACCTCCGCCAGGTCGGAGTCGTCGCGCCAGTTGCGGGCGTCGATCAGCGGCAGCAGCCCGGCCCCGTAGGCGCCCGGCTTGGAGCCGAAGATCCGGGTCGTCGCCCGCCGCCAGTCGCCGTGGGCCGTGCGGTCCTCCAGGGCGTGACCGCGCAGGAAGTTGTCCTCGGCGGGCTCCTCCAGCTCGGCGACCGCCCGGATCGCGTCGTCGATCAACGCGATGACGTGCGGGAACGCATCCCTGAAGAAGCCCGAGATCCGGAGCGTGACATCGATGCGGGGCCGTCCGAGCTCCTCGACCGGGACGATCTCGAAGCCGGTCACCCGGCGGGACGCGTCGTCCCACACCGGACGGCACCCGATCAGCGCGAGCACCTCGGCGATGTCGTCGCCCTGCGTCCGCATGGCGCTGGTGCCCCAGACGGTCAGCCCGACGCTGGACGGGTACTCGCCGGTGTCCTCCATATGCCGCGCGATGAGCGAGTCGGCCAGCGCGACGCCGACGTCCCACGAGTTGCGCGACGGGATCGCCTTGGGGTCGACCGAGTAGAAGTTGCGCCCGGTCGGCAGGACGTTGACCAGACCCCGCGTCGGCGACCCCGAAGGCCCCGCCGGAATGTAGCCGCCGTCCAGGGCGTGCAGGACGGCGCCGATCTCGTCGCTGGTGGCGTCCAGCCGGGGAACGACCTCCTCGGCCCCGAACTCCAGCAGCCGCACCACACCGGGGTCCTCGCTCCCGAGCACCTCGGCGCACACGCGGGACGCCTCGGCGGCGTCCCAGCCACCGCGCTCCATCCTTTCGACAAGCGAACGGGCGACCTTTTCCAGCAGATCGACGACATCGGCCCCCGTACGCGCGGGCCCTTCCGCCAACTCGGCGAGGCCGCCATGCGCCGCCGCCTCGCCCGGCGCGGCGAGCAGCGCCTTCTCGTCCACGCCGTACCGGGCGCCGATCGCGGTGCGGAGCCCGGGCATGGCTCCCGAGACCCCGCCCCAGACCTGCGAGGCCCGCAGCACCGCCAGCACCAGGCTCACCCGCGCCTCGTCCTCGGGCCGCTGCCCCAGGATGTGCAGGCCGTCGCGGATCTGCACGTCCTTGATCTCGCACAGGTACCCGTCGATGTGCATGATGAAGTCGTCGAACTCGGTGTCGTCGGGCATCTCGTCCTGACGCAGGTCGTGATGGAGCTGGGCGGCCTGCACCAGCGTCCAGATCTGCGCCCGGACGGCCGGGAGCTTGGTCGGGTCGAGATCGGCGACGGTCGCGTACTCGTCCAGCAACTGCTCGAGCTTGGCCATGTCGCCGTAGGTCTCGGCCCGCGCCATCGGCGGCACCAGATGGTCGACCACGGTCGCGTGCCCGCGCCGCTTGGCCTGCGTCCCCTCGCCCGGGTCGTTCACGATGAACGGGTACACCAGCGGCAGCTCGCCGAGCACCCCATCGGGCGCGCACCCGGCCGACAGCCCGAGCCCCTTACCGGGAAGCCACTCCAGCGTCCCGTGCTTGCCCAGATGCACCACGGCATCCGCACCGAACTCCAGATCGAGCCACCGATAAGCAGCCAGATAGTGATGTGAGGGCGGCAGATCGGGGTCGTGGTAGATCGCCACCGGGTTCTCCCCGAACCCGCGCGGCGGCTGGATCATCAGCACCACGTTCCCGAACCGCAGCGAGGCCAGCACGATGTCGCCGCCGTCGACGTAAAGCTCACCCGGAGGCTCGCCCCAGTGCTCCCGCACCCCTTCCCGCAGCGACGCGGGCAGTGCCTCGAACCACCGCCGGTAGGAGTCGAGCGCGACCCGGGCGGGCGCCTGCCGGAGCTGCTCCTCGGTCAACCACTCCACGTCGTGCCCGCCCGCCGCGATCAGCGCGTGGATGAGCGCGTCCCCGCTCGCGGGATCACTCCACAGACTGGAATCGCCTCCCAGCTCGTACCCCGCCTCGGCCATCGTCCGCAGCATCCGCACCGCCGAGGTGGGCGTGTCGAGCCCGACGGCGTTCCCCACCCGGGCGTGCTTGGTCGGATACGACGACAGGACGATCGCGATCCGCTTGTCCGCGTTCGCCACGTGCCGCAACCGGGCATGCCGGACCGCGATCCCGGCCACCCGAGCGGCCCGCTCCGGATCGGCCCGATAGACCGGAATCCCCGCGGGCCCCTCCTCCTTGAACGAGAACGGCACCGAGATCAGCCGCCCGTCGAACTCGGGAATGGCCACCTGCATCGCGGCGTCCATGGGTGTGAGGGCGGCGTCGGACTCCTCCCACACGGCCTTGGACGACGTGAGGCACAGCCCCTGCACGACGGGCACGTCCAAGGTGGCCAGCGCACCGGCGTCCCAGGCGTCCTCGTCGCCGCCCGCCGAAGCGTCGGATGCGACCGCCCCACCCGCGGCCAGCACGGTCGCCACCAACGCATCAGTCTGCTTCAGAACATCAAGCAGCCCCGCTTCGGCCCCCCGCAACGACCCACAGAAAACAGGCAGAGCATTGGCGCCCTTGGCCTCGATCTGTTCGCACAGCACATCGACGAACGCGGTGTTGCCCGACAACTCGTGCGCCCGGTAGAAAACAACGCCCACGGTGGGCTTTCCCGCATCCAGGGCCCGCTCCCCATGCACCCCGAACGACGGCATGGCAAGCGGCGGCTCGAACCCCTCCCCCGTCAGCAGCACCGTGTCGGAGAGAAACCGCGCCAGCTCCCGCAGGTTCGCGACCCCGCCCTCACGCAGATAACCCAGCGCCTCAGCCGCGACACCCGCAGGAACCGTCGAGAGCGCCATCAACTCGGCGTCCGGATCGGCCTCTCCACCCAGGAACACCACAGGCAGCCCCAAAGCCCGCAGCCGCTCGACACCGCCAGGCCACGTCTTACGCCCACCCAGCAACCGCACAACGACAACATCCACACCCTCGACCAGCCCGGCGACGTCATCGGGCTCCACCCGAACGGGATTGGCCGTCACATACCCGGCATCCGAAGCCTGGGCGGCGAGCAACTCGGTGTCAGCGGTGGAAAGAAGCAGGGCACGCATCGGCAAGCCTCCTCCGGGGTCCGCGCCCCGGCTAGGTGAACGAGGTCTGCGACGGCACGGAGTCTCCTGGCTCCCGGATCACCACCGAACCCTCGGCCTTCCAGCCTCACGGCCGTGGCCAAACCTGAGGGTCGACTCCCCGGTCACAGTTGCGGGACAGCCCCGGATTCCCACCGGGTTCCTCGCCCACCATCGCCGCGCCAGTCTACGGACCCAACCCGCGACCAGAACATCCCCCGCTCAGTACGGGGTGAGGCCTGCAATGAAGGACAATCATTGCGAGTGGACGCGCCGCGGATCAGCGCAGCGACGCCATCGCGCGGACGAGCGCGTCGACCTCCTCGGGGCGGGTCACGATGCTCGGCCCGAACCGTAGGTAAGGCTCGCGGTAGGGCGTGACGCTGGCGACGATGCGGTGGTCCTCGTGCAGCCTGGCCGCGACTTCCCCGGGGTGCGTGCCGTCGACCGAGCAGCACACCAGGCCCGAAGAGAGCTCCGCGGACCTCGGTGTGTGCAACCGCACGTGCCGCAGCCGTGACAGGCCGTCCTTGAGGCGGCTCGCCTGCTCGCGGGTGCGCGCCGCGATCCGCGCCGGTCCGATGGCGCGGTGGAAGGCGAAGGCCTCGGCCAGCGCCCAGCGGTTCTCGAAGGAGTGGAAGCCGCCGGGGGTGGCCAGCACGGCCGCCGGGCCTTGGGGCGGATGGCCGTTCCGCCAGGCGCTCATCGCCTCGTGGCTGAAGCTGGGGATGGTCGGATCCACGTGCGGCCAGGCCTCCGAACGCCCCCAGATGACGCCGGTCCCGCGCGGCCCGAAGAGCCACTTATGGGTTCCGGACACAAAGAAGTCGCAGCCGAGCTCGACCGGGGTGGAACTCTCTGCCCCCATGCCGTGCACCGCGTCCACGCACAACAGAATGCGGTCCGCCTCGTCCCTTCCCCTGGACCGCTCGGCCAACGCGCCGGCGATCTCGGAGATCGGCAGCCGCACCCCCGTCCCCGAGTGGACCCAGGTGACGGCGACCACCCGCGTCCGGTCGGTGACCGCGGCCCGCAAGCGGGAGACCATCTCCGGACCGGAGGCCGTCGCCGAATCGTCGTAGAGCCGCACCTTGCGCACCACGATGCCGTCGCGGACGGCCCGCAGGCGCAGAGCCTCGTGGGTGGCGTAGAAATCGTGCTCGGTGGTGAGAACCTCGTCGCCCCGCTTCAGCCGGAGGCCCGCGTAGAGCAGGCCCAAGCCCATGGTGGTGCTGTCGGTCAGCGCGATGTTCTCCAGCGGACCACCCCCCAAGTAGGCGGCGGCGGCCTTGCACGCCTCTTCTTCGGGATCCGACTCGGGGAAGTACAACGTGTCCCGGTCCAGCCCGCGGCGGTGCCGGTCGATCGCGCGCGCCACGGGTGCCGGATGCGAGGCGAAAAACCACGCCGCGAACTGCATGTACGTGCGATTCAGGGAGAACTGCGCCCTGACCGAATCCCAATCGCTGGGAACGAACGTGGGAGGACCCCGAAACTCGTGCCCGGTTCCGGCCGAGGCCCGGCCGACGCCCGGCAGGGCGAGACCCGTTCCAGCGAGCGTGCCCGCGAGGAACGCCCGACGTCGCCGAAGGTTAACTCTGGGTGTCAAGGCGAAACTCCTCTGCTATCAGATTGCCTGGCCAGAAGCTTCGTCCGACTTAACAGGGCCCGCGCACCCGAAGCAGGCACCCGACATCACAAGACCAGAAGGCCTTCATTGGCAGAAAGTGCGGCCACCCCAGGCCGCGACGCCATTCCACAACGGTCAATACGCGTACCACTATCGGCCTGTGGCGAATGGCGCGAGATCCAGTCGTTTACCTGGTCAGGGGGCGTAGCGGGACTTGACGACGGAGGGGGTCTCGACGGGTGCGCCGGCGTCGATGGACCAGGCCAGGCGGACGTACTGGGCCATGGACCAGGCCAGGGGGCTGGCGGAGCCGGTGGCCTTGCCGAAGGTGAAGCCGTGGGCGTCGGGGCGGTCCCAGATCTGTTCGGGGATCATGTAGCCGGTGTTGGCGGTCTTGGCCATCATGGCGAGCATGGGCTTGGCGTCGCGGGTGGCGGCCAGTTCATACTCGCCGCGTTCGCCGGTGAGGAGGGGCCAGAGCCTTCCCTTGCCCGCGCCGGTGTAGGGGGCGCCTGTTTCGGTTTCGCCGTAGCCGTCGTGGTTGTAGCGGTACCAGGCGGGGCCTGAGGGGGTGTCGACCTTGGTGGTGGCGTCCAGCTCTTGGAGTGACGCTGTTATCTGGGGGTCGTTGTGGCGTTTCACGCCCAGGCGGACGAGGTCCAGGAAGCCGGAATCGACTATCGCGCGTTCGTCGTGGATTCCGCCGCCGTTGTTGATGTCGAGTTGGTGGCCATCGTTGGGGTTGCCGTTGTCGTCTATGCGGATGAAGTACTTGCCGTCGCCCAGGCCGCCGGTCGTGGTGAAGGTCCAGTCGGCGATTTTGCTGTGCCAGGTGTCGGCTGTGTCCAGGTAGCGCTTTGCCGAGGTCGGGTCGCCCGCTTTTGCCGCCAGGTCGGCGGCGCAGACCAGGCCCGCTATTTCGGCGGCGATGGTGGACGGGGAATAGCCGCCTTCTTCTTCCCAGCGTTCTTGCGGGGTGGACGGGCCTTTGGCGACGATGAAGTCGGCTGACTTTTTGACTTTGGGCCAGAGGTCCTGGCGGGACAGGTGCCAGGCCAGGACGATGGGGAAGGCGACCTCGTCCATCTGGAGGGACGGCCAGGCGGGGCGGCCGTCCAGGTAGCTGTTCTGGGGGAACGAGCCGTCGGGGCGTTGCTGGACGTTGAACAGGTAGTCGGCCGAGCGTCCGGCGGCGGCGCGGTCGCCCGCGGCCAGCTGGGCCGTTGCCACCTGGTAGAGGTCGCGGGACCAGACGGCGTGGTAGCCGAAGCCGCCCGGGTCGTTGGCGTTGACGGCCTGGCCCCAGGGGATCGTGGCCGAGGCGATGTTCGCGCCCCGGTAGGTCTTGTCCTCGTGGGCCTTGAGGGTCATCAGCGCCACCCGGTACTGAGTGGAGTTCGCGGCGACGCCGGCCGGGGGCGGCTTGAGGGACGCCAGGTAGTTGTGCCAGCCGGTCTGGTAGCTCGTCAGGCGGTTGGTGAAGCCTGCTTGGAGAGAAGCGTCGGCCGTCGCGGCGGCTTCCGTTCTGGTGGCGCCGAAGCCCAGGGCGAGGGTGAAGGTCGAGTCGGCGCCCACGCTGATTTGGGCTGTTTGGACGAGGTTGCCCGGCGTGGACGCCGTGTCGTGGGCGTGGTCCATGCGCTTGTCGGCGGCGAGGTCCTGGTAGCCGTCGCTGACGGTGCCGCTGTAGCCGTTGGACGTCTTGGCGAAGCCGGACGACACCGCCAGGGCGCTGGAGACCGGGCCGTCGGTGGCGACGAGCTTGCCGTTCGCCGTTGCTCCCGTGTCGCCCATGCCGCTGTTGTTCAGAGACGGGTTGAACAGCACGTAGAGCCGGTAGGGGCCGCCTGTGAGGGCCTGGAAGCGGGTTCGTACCAGCATCGTGGCTCTTTGGGGATCGGCCGTGTAGGTCTTGGTGATGCGGTACTTGCCCGACCTGGCCGTGTTGACCTGCTCGTAGGTGAGCGATCGGGGGTCGGTCAGCCGGACGGTGCGTTCGGTGGCGTCGCGTTCGGCGTCGAAGAAGGTGGAGCCGTCGCTGACCAGGTACTGGAGGTCCTGGACGTTGGGGACGTCGAGCTGCGGATAGTAGACCTCGTGGCCGATCCCCTGCCCCAGCGTGAACCAGAGCTTGGACGCGGTGGTGACCGAGGTTCCGATGCCCTGCTTGTCGCCCGTCGTCCAGGCCGAGTCGATGCCCGGGGCCCCGGGGGCCTCACCGGCGCGGGCCGTCCCCGGCCAGAGCGTCATGATCACGATCAGCGCCGCCGCCACCGGTCTCCGCATACCGACCTCCAGGTGATCAACCCCGATGGTAGGTCAGCGGGCGGCTCCTGCCGAGCCCCTCAGGACCTCCGCCAGCTTCAGCTTGGCCCCGGTGCGCAGGATCGCGCGCTCGTAGACGCGGGCGCCGAGGAGCAGGACGGCCGCGACCGCCGCCAGCAGCCCGGCGATGGCCAGGGCGACCTGCCAGGCCGGGACGTCGGCCGCGGCGGCCCTGACCGGCATGACCATGGACGAGAACGGCGGGATCATCGAGATCGTCCGGGCGATCGGGGCGTCGGGCTGCGCGGCGGCCCAGAACGAGACGCCGTAGGTGACCATCATGAGGAGGTTCATCGGGCCGAGCGCGTTGCTCAGCTCTTCCTGGCGGCTGACCAGCGAGGCCAGGGCCGCGGCCATCGCGGCGAAGAAGGCGTATCCGAACAGGTAGCCCGCGAAGGCCAGCGCGATGACGCCCGGGGTTCCGGGTGGGAGGTCGGGCAGGGCGCCGACCACGGCGGCGGTGCCGAGCCCCGAGAGCGCGAAGACGGCCAGCTGCGCCAGGCCCAGGACGCCGATCGCGATGATCTTGCCCGCGAGCAGCTCCCAGGGGCGGACGGCGATCAGCAGGATCTCCACGATCCGGCTGCTCTTCTCCTCCACGACGCCCATGGCCACCCCCATCGAGGACGTGATGAGCAGCAGGAACAGCACCACCACGATCATCATGGCCAGCCCGCGCCTGGCCTCCTCGTGCCGGGCGTCGCCCGTCACCGAGGTCGCGGCGAGCGCAGGCACGTCGAACGCCCGCTGGACCTTGCCCGGATCGATGCCGGACGCGGCCAGCCGCCGGGTGCTCTCGACCGAGCGGTGCGCGCCCTGGACCAGCGCGGCCAGCTCCTTGTCGAGCTCGCCGTCGGTGAGCAGCCGCCCACCGGCGACGGCGGCCTTGACCTTGCCGTCGTCGACGGCGGCGCGGGCGGCCGCCTCGTCGGGATAGACGGTGGTCTTGACGGTGACGTCCGCCTGGCGCGCGAGGGCGTCCAGCGCGGGCTTCAGTTCCTGGCTCCCCGTAAGGCCGAGCTTGAACGCGTCGTCACCGCCGATGATCTTCGGTGCCGCCACGATCCCGGCGACGACCAGGGCGCTGATGACCAGCCCGATCACGAACGCCTTCGACGCGACCTGGACGCGGATCTCCCGCGCCACCACCAGCTTGACGCCGTTCACGCGACCACTTCCCGGAAGATCTCGCTGAGGGTGGGCAGTTCCCACCCGAAGTGTTCGAGGCGGCCCTCCTTCAGGGCCGCGCTCAGGATGTCCTGGTCGTCGTGGCCGTTGGGCTCGACCAGCGCGTGCCCCCGGGACGGGGTTCCCACCACGGTTCCGGGCAGCCGTTCGGCCCACCCGGGGGCGGCGTCGCGGAGCCCGACGCGGAGCAGGCGGCGGCCCTCGCGGGCACGGACCTCGTCCACGGTGCCGGCGGCGACCATCCGCCCGGCCTTGATGATCCCGACCGCGTCGCTGAGCCGCTCCACCAGGTCGAGCTGGTGGCTGGAGAACACCACCGGCACCCCGGCGTCGCGTTTCTCGGCCAGGACGTCGGCCAGGGCGTCCACGCCGATCGGGTCGAGGCCGGAGAACGGCTCGTCCAGCACCAGGACCTCGGGGTCGTGGACGAGCGCGACGGCGAGCTGCGTGCGCTGCTGGTTGCCCAGCGACAGCGCCTGCACCTGGTCGTCGCGGCGCTCGGTGAGCCCGAGCCGCTCGATCCACTCGCCGGTGGCGCGGCGGGACGCGGCGGCCGACAGCCCGTACTGGCGCCCGAAGTACTCGATCTGCTCGGCGACCTTCATCTTCTGGTAGAGCCCGCGCTCTTCGGGCATGTAGCCGAACGCGCGGCGGCGGGTGCGGGTGAGTTCGGCGCCGCGCCAGGTCACCCGGCCCGCGTCGGCGGCCAGCACCCCCATGATGATGCGCATCGTGGTGGTCTTGCCCGCGCCGTTGGCGCCCACGAACCCGAACATCTCGCCGGGACGGACGTCGAAGGTCACCTCGGACAGCGCGGCCCTGTCCCCGTATGACTTGCCCAGCCGTTCAACGCGAAGCATGCCCCAAGCCTGGCCGGACGTCCCGCGCCGGAACAGTGGACGCCGTCACCGGCGCGATATGACAACTGTCATCTACAGCCAGCCCATGCGCTGGGCGGTGCGGATCGCCTCCAGGCGGTTGGCCGCGTCGAGCTTGGTCATCGCGTTGGACAGGTAGTTGCGCACCGTGCCCTCGCTGAGGTGCAGCTCGGCGGCGATCTCGGCGACGCCCGCGCCGCCGTCGGCCAGCCGCAGCGCGTCGCGCTCGCGGGCGGTCAGCGGGTTGTCGCCCGCCGCTATGGCGGCCAGGGCCAGCTCGGCGTCGACATGGCGGCCCCCGGCGTGGACCTTGCGGATGGCCACGGCCAGCTCGTCGGCGGAGGCGTCCTTGCCCAGGAAGCCTCCGGCCCCGGCGGCCATCGCGCGGCGCAGGTAGCCGGGACGGCCCAGGCTGGTGAGGATCACGATCGCGCAGCGCCCGCCGAGCCGCTCGGCGACGCCGAGCCCGTCCAGGCCGGGCATGTCGATGTCGAGGACGGCGACGTCGGGACGGTGCCGCTCCACGGCCTCGACCACCTCGTCGCCCCGGCCGATCTGGGCGACGACCTCCAGATCGTCCTCCAGGTCGAGCAGGGCCGACAGCGCGCCGCGGACCAGGTGCTCGTCGTCGGCGAGCAGGACGCGGATCACGCCGGCACCGCAGCGCGAAGCAGGAACTCGCCCTCGCCGGTGGCCGCGGCCGAGAACGTGCCGCCCGCGGTCCGCATCCGCTCGGACAGGCCGTGCAGGCCGCTGCCGTCGCCCGGGCCCTCGCCGGCGGCGCCGAGCCCGTCGTTGCGGATCTCCAGCACGCCGTCCCTGATCGTGATCGCGCAGTAGGACGCGGCGGTGTGCTTGAGGATGTTGGTGGCGCCCTCGCGCACGGCCCAGGCCAGCAGCTCGCGCTGCTCGGCCGGGAGGCCGGTGGTCTCGGCGTCGACCGTGCAGCGCACGCCCGCGTCGTCGAGCACCGACCGGACCCGCGCGAGCTCGTCGTCGAGGTCGACGGTGCGGTAGCCGCGGACGGCGGCGCGCATCTCCTTGAGCGAGTCGCGGGCCATCCCGGCGACCTCGCGCATCTCGGCGGACGCTCGGGCCGGGTCCTTCTCGCCGAGCCTGGCGGCCAGCTCGCTCTTGAGGTTGACCAGCGCCAGGCTGTGGCCGAGCAGGTCGTGCAGGTCGCGGGCGAAGCGCAGCCGCTCCTCGGAGACCGCGAGCTTTGCCCGGGCCTCCTGGCCCGCGTGGAACTCGCGGGCGGCGTCCCACAGCCAGGCGAAGGCGATCATGAGCCCGGCCAGCACGATCGACCAGGACGCCATCTGGTAGACGTCGAAGAGGATCAGCGGCCAGGTGCCCAGCTCCTCGAAGCGGATCGGGAAGTACACGTTGGAACCGGCCACGACCAGCACCATGAAGCCCAGCGTCGCCCGGACGGAGAAGTGCAGCGCGACGCCCATCAGCCAGACCAGCGGGCCGAACTCGCCGCCCATCGGCGCGATCAGCAGCGAGCCCGTCGCCAGCGCGCCCCCGGCCGCGATGAGCGGGATCGGGCGCGGGCGGCCCCGGAAGGCGTCGCGCTGGACGCGCCAGAAACAGGCGTACACGCCCAGGAGGCAGGCGGAGCTCCCGATCGCGGGCCACAGGTAGCTGTTGTCGATGAGCGCGATGCTGAACAGCTTCACCACACCGAGGGAGAGGCCGAAGAAGATCGAGATCGCGTCGGTCACGTAGATGAAGATCCGCCGCGTCGTGTCGACCTTCGGAACCCGCACCATAGTGCGACCGATTTTAGGACCATCCGGGAGCGCTCCGGCCCAGGTCAGTCCTTGCGCCCGGTGGTGGCGACGGTGACCCCGAGCCCGATCATCATCAGCCCGCCGGTGCCGCCGATGGCGGCCAGGCGGCGCGGGGAGCGGGCCAGCCAGGTCCGCGCGCTGCCCGCCGCCAGGCCCCAGACGCTGTCGCACAGCAGGGCCAGCAGCGCGAAGACCAGACCGAAGACCGCCATCTGGACGGGCACGTGCCCGGCGTCCCGGTCGGCGAACTGCGGAAGGACGGCCGCGAAGAACACGGCCGTCTTGGGGTTGGTGACGCCCACCACGAACCCCTGCCACAGCGCGCGCCGGTCGACCGCCGAGGGCGTTTCGCCCAGCGCCTCGCCGAGACCGCGCCGGTGCCGGAACGCCTGCACGCCGAGGTAGATCAGGTAGGCGGCGCCCGCCAGCTTCATCACCGTGAACACCACCACCGAGCGCTCCACGATGGACCCCACGCCCAGCGCGACCGCGCCGGTCAGCACCAGCACTCCCAGGGTGTTGCCGACCACGCTGGTCAGCGCCATGCGGCGGCCGTGCGCGAGCGCCCGGCCCACCACGAAAAGGACCGTGGGCCCCGGGATCAGGATGATGGCCACGGCCATCGCGGAGAAGGCCGCGAGCTGCTCGAACGACACCATGCGCCGACAGTAGACGCGGCGCGGCGTCCCCGGGAAGCGGTTTTCAGCGGAAGGAGCCGTCCTCGTCGCGGCCCGCACCCGGCCCGCGCCCGAGGATCTCCCGGCGGA
This sequence comes from Spirillospora sp. CA-294931, assembly GCF_050946795.1. Lineage (GTDB taxonomy): Bacteria > Actinomycetota > Actinomycetes > Streptosporangiales > Streptosporangiaceae > Spirillospora. The sequence continues at coordinate 2,357,697 of NZ_CP192006.1, read as the reverse complement.
CCTTGCCCGACCCCGATCTGGGCAGCTCCACCATGAAGGTCACCGAGCCCGGCACCTTGTGCTCGGGGAGCCGCGCGCGGGCCAGCGAGATCAGCTCGCGCTCCAGCCCGTCGGACGGCGTCAGCTCGGTATCGAGCACCGCGAACGCCTGGAGCGGCTCGCCGGGGACCGTCCCGCCCACCACGGCCACCTCGACGACCCCCGGGTACTGGCCCAGGACCCGCTCGATCTCCAGCGGCGAGACCCGCTCCCCCGACACCGTGACCTGGTCGAGCACCCGGCCGTGGTGATGGACGAAGCCGTCCTCGTCCGCGTGGACCAGGTCGCCCGTCCGCAGCCAGCCGTCCGGGGCGAGCACCTCGGCGGTCTTGTCCGGCTTGCCGAGGTATTCGGTCATCACCGACGGCCCCCGTACGTACAGGATGCCCTGCTCGCCGGGCGCCGCCGTCCTCGCGTACGGGGGCAGGGCGCCGTTGGCGTGCTCCTCGGCCCTCACCTCGATCTCGTACGGATCGAGCACCACGCCCAGCGCGCCCCTGCGGCGCCGGGAGACGGTGTTGGAGACGAAGGTGTGGCCGACCTCGGTACTGCCCAGGCCGTCGAGAACGGGACAGCCGAAGACCTCCTCGATGCGGTCGGCCAGGGACGGCAGCAGCGGCTCCCCCGCCGAGACCGCCGCCCGCAGCGACGAGAACGCCGCCCGCACGGGCACCGCCGGGTCGGCCCCGGCCAGCCGCGCGTACCAGGTCGGGACGGTGAAGAACAGCGTCGGGCGATGCGCCCGCGCCTGCTCGACCGCCCCGACGACCCCCGGGGGGCCCGACCACAGCACCGACGACGCGCCCGAGAGCATCGGGAAGAACACCGACGCGCCCAGACCGAACGGGTAGCAGGCCTTGGACAGCGAGAACACCACGTCCTCATGGGTGATGCCGAGCGCCCCCACACCCAGCGCCTCGAAGTACACCTCGGCGTCCGCGTGCCGGTGGACGGCGCCCTTGGGCTTGCCCGTGGTGCCCGAGGTGTACTGGACGTAGGCGGGAGCGTCGGGCTCGACCTCGGCCGCCTCGGGCAGCGCGGCGGGCTCGTCGGTGAGGTCGTCGGCGGTCAGGACGTGGACGGACGGGAACCGGGGCGCCAGCTCCGGCACGCACACCGCGGCCTGGGGCGCGGAGTCGGCCAGGAAGTAGGCGTGCTCGGCCGCGGACTGCTCGGGTCCGGTGAGGACGGCGACGGCGCCCAGGCGCAGCGTCCCGAGGAAGGCCGCCACGAACCCGACCGAGTCGGGCAGGGCGATCAGGACGCGGTGCCCGCGCCTGACGCCGGCCGCGTGCAGGACGCCCGACGCCCGCGTGACCGCGTCGTGGACCTTCCGATGGCTGATGGCGGTGTCGTCTGCGTAGAAAAGGGGACGGTCGGACCAGCCGTAGGTATCTGCCCGTACGGCCAGCGTGCTCGCGAGATTGCCCTCCATGGCGGTGCTCCTCCTGCCGGTGGAACGACAAGCGGAGATTACGACGGGTAGGCATACCGACACGGGGCGTTCGCGGTATTTCGGTCTCGGTCCCCGCATAATTAGGTCTTACGTACGGGGATACGGATCGCGCCGTCAGGCGGCGAGGATCTCCCAGCGGTCGGCGCGGCGGACGAACAGGTCGCGGGTCAGCAGTTGCCCGGCGGGAACGTCCCAGGCGGGGTCGCCGCCCTCCTCGGCCCGGTCGGCCGTCCAGACCTGGCCGACGGCCCAGCGGAGCTTCTCCACCCCGTCCGGGTGGCCCGTTCCGGTCGCCACGAACACGTCGCGGGCCGGGGCCGCCACGACCAGATCGCCGTCGACGTCCTGGGCCAGCTTCTCCAGGAAACCGTCGTCCAGCAGCAGCCCGGCCTCCAGCCCGCCGCCGGGGACGTTGCCGCTCAGCGACACCGTGACCGCGCGGGCGTCGGGGTACCAGCTCAACGCCAGGTCGGGACGGCGTCCGCGCAGGTTGAGCGCCGCCTGGCGGCGCAGCTCGCCGGGCTCGACGCCGAGCTGGGCGCAGTGGCGCCTGGCGATGTGCTCGTACCGGCGTCCGGGCACCGCCGGAGTGCCGCGCCGCACGGCCGCCGCGATGTCGACCTCGGCCGGCAGCTCCAGCGCGTAGGTGACGTACAGCTCGCCCGCGAACGGGTCGCGGATCGGCTCCTCGTCCGGCGGCAGCGGGAATTCCAACTGGACTTCTGCGGGGACCCGTGCCTTCATCAAAGGGACGATGAGACTGGTCCGCGGCTCGGTCACGGCGTGATCTCCTGCGGTGTGCGGGGCCGGTGAGACTAGAGTGGATCACCTTACCCGGACGGTGCCCCCATCGCCCGGTCACCCGCCGAGCCCCAGTCGTGAAGTGTCCTACCGAGCTAGTAGAGATCTTCCTGGAGGATGTGCGTGAGCTTCTGGGAGTACCTGAGCAGCCGCCGCGAGCTCCTGATCTTCGAAACCTGGCAGCACGCGAGCATGGTCTTCCAGTGCGTGCTGCTCGCCCTGGTCCTGGGGGTGCTGATCGGCCTGGCGACCTACCGGTCGTCGGCGCTCTCCTCGTTCGCCACCAGCTCGGCCGGGGTGATGTTCACCGTCCCGTCGCTCGCGCTGCTGGGTCTGCTGATCACGCCGCTCGGGCTGGGCGTCACGCCCAGCGTGGTGGCGCTGACCCTCTATTCGCTGCTGCCGATCGTCCGCAACACGATCGTGGGTCTGGCCGGGGTCGACTCGACCCTGGTCGACGCCGCCCGCGGCATCGGCATGAGCCGCTGGAAGATCCTGCTGCGGGTCGAGCTCCCGCTCGCCTGGCCCGTGATCCTCACCGGCGTGCGCGTGGCCACCCAGCTGGCCATGGGCGTCGGCGCGATCGCCGCCTACGTCTCCGGGCCCGGCCTCGGTGAGCAGATCTTCTCGGGGCTGGCCCGTCTCGGCGGCGCCAACGCGATCAACATGACGCTCGCCGGCACGCTCGGCATCATCGTCCTGGCCCTTGCGTTCGACGGCTGCTTTCTGCTGGTCGGCCGCCTGACCACATCGAGAGGCATCCGTGCCTGACAAAACGGTCGTACACGCCGAGACCGCGTCCACCGCCACGGACGCGGGCGACGGCCACGGCATCGAACTGATCAACGTCACCAAGCGCTTCCCCGGGCAGCGCACGCCCGCCGTCGACGACGTGACGATGAGCATCCCCAGCGGCGAGATCGTGGTGCTGCTCGGCCCGTCGGGCTGCGGCAAGACCACCACGATGCGGCTGATCAACCGGCTGATCGAGCCGACCTCGGGGAAGATCACGGTGGCCGGGCGGGACGCCCTGAGCCTCGATCCCGTCGAGCTGCGCCGCACCATCGGCTACGTCATCCAGAACGCGGGGCTGTTCCCGCACATGACCGTCGGCACCAACGTCGGGCTCGTCCCGCAGATGCTCGGCTGGGACAAGAAGCGGGTCGCCGAGCGGGTCGAGGAGATGCTCACCCTGGTCGACCTCGACCCGGGCACGTTCCGCGACCGCTACCCTCGGGAGCTGTCGGGCGGGCAGCAGCAGCGCGTCGGCGTCGCGCGCGCGCTCGCCGCCGACCCGCCCGCGCTGCTGATGGACGAGCCTTTCGGCGCGCTCGACCCGATCACCCGCGAGTACCTCCAGGACGAGCTGCTGCGGCTCCAGGAGGAGCTCGGCAAGACCATCGTCTTCGTCACCCACGACATCGACGAGGCGCTCAAGCTCGGCGACCGCATCGCCATCCTCGACAAGGGGTCGCGCATCGCCCAGTACGGGACGCCGAAGGAGATCCTGCTGGCCCCGGCCGACGACTACGTCCAGCAGTTCCTCGGCGGCAACCAGGCCATGAAGCTGCTGAAGTTCAGCCGGGTGTCCGACGTCCCGCTGGACGAGGTCACCGAGGCCGGCCCCGGCGACGACGCGGGCGAGGTCCGCGCGCGCATCCAGGCGGCGGGGCACTCGTTCGCCCTGGTCCTGGACGACCAGCGCCGCCCGCTGCGCTGGATCGGGCTGGACGAACTGGCGGGCGTCTCCGGGCCCATCGCCGAGCGCGGCCATCCGCACGCGCCGCCACTGCGGGCGCGCTTCACCCTCCAGCAGGCGCTGGAGGCGCTGATCCAGGTCGAGCACGAGCACGTCCCGGTGACGGGACCGCGCGGCGTCTACCAGGGCACCGTCAGCCTCGCCACGCTGCAGAACGCGATCAGGGACATGAAAGACCAGTCCAAGGCCCGGGCGCGCGAGGCCGGGGCATGAGCACCACCAAGACGCCCGAGGCGCCCGCGCCGCCCGTCACCCCGGGAGCGCGCTCGGTCGTCGGCGCCGAAGCCGCGCTGCACGCCCCCACGGGACGCTCCTGGCGCGCCCTCCTCCAACCGCTGATCATCGTGGTCGTGGGCGTGGGCTGGCTCGTCTACGTGACCAACTCCGGCCTCGACAGCATCGAGAAGCGCAGCCTGACGCTCGACTACGTCTGGAAGAAGACCTGGGAGCACATCGAGCTCAGCATCGTCTCCACGCTGCTGGTGCTGGTGATCGCCGTCCCGCTGGGCGTGCTGCTGAGCCGCCGCTGGGCCCGAGGGGCCACCCCGGTCGTGCTGGCCGTGGCCAACGTCGGGCAGTCCGCACCGGCGGTCGGCGTGGTCGTCCTGCTGGCGGTCAAGTTCGGCATCGGGTTCTGGACGGCGATCGCCGCGCTCGTGGCCTACGGCGTCCTGCCCGCGCTGCGCAACACGATGGTGGGCCTGGCGCAGGTCGACCCGACGCTGACCGACGCGGGCCGGGGCATCGGCATGTCGCCCATGGCCGTGCTGACGCGGGTCGAGCTGCCGCTGGCCACCCCGGTGATCCTCGCCGGGATCCGCACCACGATGGTGCTGATGGTCGGCACCGGCTGCATCGCCGCGTTCATCAACGGCGGCGGCCTCGGCGATCTGGTCACCACCGGGGTGAGCACGCAGCGCACGCCCGTCCTGCTCACCGGGTGCATCCTGATCGCCCTGCTCGCGCTGCTGATCGACTGGCTGGGCGGGATCGCCGCCCGCCTCCTGTCTCCGAAGGGGCTCTAGAGATGCGCAGGACCCGTCCGCTCGCGGCGCTGGCCTGCGCCGCGCTGCTCGTCCTGCCCGGCTGCGGCCTCAAGCCCGCCTCGGCGTTCGTCCCGAAGATCGAGCCCGGCAGCATCAAGCCGATCCCCGGGCTCGAGGACGCCAGGATCCGGGTGACGTCCAAGGAGTTCACCGAGCAGATCATCCTGGGCAAGATGGCCGTGCTCGCCCTCATCGCCGCCGGAGCCGACCCCAAGGACCGCACCAACGTCCAGGGCAGCGTCACCGCCCGCAAGTCGCTGACCGGCGGCGACAACGACCTCATGTGGGAGTACACCGGCACCGGCTGGATCACCTACCTGGGCCAGGAGGACGCGATCCCCGACCCGGTCAAGCAGTTCCAGGAAGTGGCCCGGCAGGACCTCCAGAAGAACCGGATCGCGTGGCTCGCCCCGGCCGCCCCGATGAACAACACCTACACGATCGCCGTGAGCGCGTCGGCGCAGCAGAAGTACGGGCTCAAGAGCCTGTCCGACATGGCCAAGGTGCCCGTCGCCCAGCGCACATACTGCACCGAACCCGAGTTCTTCTCCCGCAACGACGGCCTGCGCGGAATGCTCGACGCCTACTCGCTCAAGTTCGGCAGCGCCGTCCCCGCCAACAACATCAAGCAGATGTCGGCGGGCGTGATCTACGACGCCACCGCCACCGGCCGGTGCACGTTCGGCGAGGTCACCGAGACCGACGGCCGCATCCAGGCCAAGAACCTCAAGCCGCTGGTGGACGACCGCAAGTTCTTCCCCAACTACAACCCGGCGATCACCGTCCGGGCGGACGTCCTCACCAGGTACCCGCAGCTCACCGAGCTGTTCGCCCGGATCAGCCAGAAGCTCACCACGCCCGTGATGCGCGAGCTCAACAGCCGCGTCGACGTCGAGGGCAACGACCCGGTGTTCGTCGCCCGCGACTGGCTGCGCGAGCAGGGCTTCGTCAAGTAGCCCTCGGCGGGCCACCCGGGGCGACCACGGGCAGGCCCGCCGGGACGCCGTCCTCGATCAGCCGCATGACCGCGCCGGTGTCCAGATGGTCGGCGACCAGATCGCCGAGCGCGTCCAGCGTCCTCTCCCGCAGCCCGGCGAACGACACGTCCGGGGCGGGCGTGAAGTCGCGTCCGGCCCGGGCGGCGACGTCGGCCAGGAACGCGCGCCTGAACCCGTCGTTCTCCATCGCGCCGTGCCAGGTCGTGCCCCAGACGGCGCCCACGCGGCAGCCATCGAGGAACGGCGTCCCGCCCAGGACGTCGGCGACCCCGTGGTGGATCTCGTAAGCGGTGACCGGCTCCCCGTATGCCTCACCGCTGGGACGTCCGAGCGTCTTCTCGGCGCCGAACACGACCCGCGCGGGCAGCAGCCCCAGGCCCTCGACCAGCCCGGCGCCCGACTCGACGCCGTCCTCGATCTCCCGGGCGAGCATCTGGTACCCGCCGCACACGCCCAGCACCGGCCGTCCCTCCCCGGCCCGGCGCCGGACGACCTCGTCCATCCCCCGCTCGCGCAGCCAGGCCAGATCGGCCACGGTCGCCCGCGTCCCCGGGAGGACGACCAGGTCGGCCTCATCGAGATCGCCCGCGCTGGCCGCGTAACGCACCACCACGCCCGGCTCGCACGCGAGCGCGTCCAGATCGGTGAAGTTGGAGATGCGCGGAAACCGCACGACCGCAATGCGCAGGGTCTCGCGCCCATACGGGGCCCGCGCGTCGGGGCGCGGGGCGTCCAGGGCCAGCGTGTCCTCCGAGTCGAGATACAGGCCGAGCTTCCACGGCAGGACGCCCAGCGTCGGACGTCCCGTCAGCGCCGCGAGCTGGTCGAGCCCCGGCTCCAGCAGCTCCCGCGCGCCCCGGAACTTGTTGATCACAAAGCCCGCGATCAGCGCCTGGTCCTCGGGTTCCAGCAGGGCGACCGTCCCGAACAGCGACGCGAAAACACCACCCCGGTCGATGTCGCCCACCACGATCACCGGCAGCTTCGCGGCCCGCGCCAGGCCCATGTTCACGATGTCCCCGGCCCGCAGATTGATCTCCGCCGGGCTCCCGGCCCCCTCGCAGACCACCACGTCGAACTCGTCCCGCAACGTGGCCAGGCTCTCCCCCACCACCGCGCGCAGCCGCTCCTTGTGGGCCCCGTATTGCAGCGCGTCGACCTCGGCCACGGGACGTCCCAGCACCACGACCTGGCTGCGCCGGTCGCTCCCCGGCTTGAGCAGCACCGGATTCATGATCGCCCGAGGCTCCACCCCGGCCGCCTGGGCCTGCATGTACTGCGCCCGCCCGATCTCGGCGCCGTCCAGGGTCACCATCGAGTTCAGCGACATGTTCTGCGCCTTGAACGGCGCCACCTTCACGCCCTGCCGCACCAGCCACCGGCACAGCCCCGCCGTCACCACGCTCTTGCCCGCGTCGGACGTCGTCCCGGCCACCAGAAGGGCCCCGCTCACCGCGCCCACCTCATCCCGGCGAACACCAGCGCCGCCGCCACGGTCACGCCCGCCGACAGGCGCACGGCCCGCCGGATGTCCGCGACCTCGGGCGCCCGCCCGTCCCCCAGCTCCGGCCGCCGTTCCACCGATCCCCCATACGAATTCGAGCCCCCAAGACGCACCCCCAGAGCCCCGGCGAAGGCGGCCTCGCAGCGTCCGGCATTGGGGCTCGGATGCGCGGCCCCGTCCCGGCGCAGAACCCGCCAAGCGTCCCAACGCCCAGAAACCGCCACAACAAGCAGGCCCGTCACCCGAGCGGGCACCCAGTTCGCCACATCATCCAACCGAGCCGCGGCCCACCCAAAGTTCTCATATCGCTCGTTCCGGTACCCGACCATCGCGTCAAGCGTGTTCACGGCCCGATACCCCAGCAACCCAGGCACCCCGAACAACGCCCCCCAGAACAACGGCGCGATCGAGGCATCGGACGTATTCTCCGCCACCGACTCAACCGTCGCCCGCGCCAGTTCCTCAGCGGAAAGCCCGGCCGGATCACGCGCACACAAATGCGAAAGCCGCGCCCGAGCCGCGGCCAGATCACCATCCTCCAGGAACCGGGCCATCGTCAGCCCCTCACGCCCTAGTGACGTCCCCCCGAGCACAGCCCAGGTCGCGATCCCCGTAACCAGCACCCGCCCGGGCAGCCGCTCAGCGGCGACCCCCAACCCCACCGCACCCGCGACCAGCGTCCCGGCGTAGAAAACCCCGCAAACCCGCGAGTCCCGATACACAAAACCCTCGAACCGAGAAGCGAGACGTCCAAAGAGCGCCACCGGGTGCCCCCGCCGCGGATCGCCGAACGCCGCGTCCAGCGCCACCCCCAGCAGCAGCCCCGCCTCAGCGGAGGTGCGCATCGAGCTCGTCCCAGTGGCGCTCCAGCCAGTCCTGCGCCCGCCGGATCCGCGCCCCGGCACCCCCGTGCCAGATCCGCGCCCATCCCCCGCCGATCCGGTCGGCCCGCATCCGCATCGCCTCGTACGACCGCTCGAACCGCACCCGCGACGCGACCAGGACCTCGCCCCGGCTGTCACGCTCCAACCCGTACGCGTCACAGAAGACCCGCATCCGCGCACCCACATCGGCGCTGTACAACAGCGAGTCCCGATCGGCCGGATCGGCGATCGGCGCCCAGTGCCGCAACGCCGTCACCACGTCGTACAACCGCGTCGTCGGCCGCGCCAGATCAAAGTCGATCAACGCCGCCGGCCGCCGCTCCCGAAAGACCACGTTCTCCGGCGTCACGTCACAGTGCCCGATCAGCTCGGGCTCCCCGTCCAGGTTCGACGCCGCCGTGTCCCAAGGAGCCCCCACAGGAGGCTCATAAGAAGAAACAGCCTCGTGATAACCGCGCAGCAGCTCGGCGACCCCGACCAGCGACTCCTCCGTCACCGCATACCCCGGCAACGGCCGATGCGCCGCCTCCCCAGGCACCCAGCTCAGAATCTCCCGTCCCCGCTCATCAACGCCCAGCACCCGAGGCGCGCCCTCGAACCCCACGCTCTCCAGATGCCTGAGCAACCCGTGCACCGCCGGACTGTGCGCCCGAAGCGGCCTCCGGACCGTATCTCCCACCCGAACGATGCCCTCCGTCACGTCCCCGGAGATGGGCACCTCGATATTCACCGCCACAGACACCAACGATATTGCGTCCAACCCACCCTCAACACCCCATTACCCCTGACCAGCGCCAAGCCGGCGCCCGCTCCGCACCAGCCCCACCCCGAACAGAACGAACGACAAGCCGAAGACCGCCCAGCCCCAACTCCGAACGCCCATGAACACCCCGGCCGAGACCACCGCCGCCCCCGCGACCATCAGCCCCAGCGCCCGAGCCCTCTCCATCACCCTCACCCCCAAAGAATGTGACTCGCCCCCACCCCCTCAAGTTCACGCGCCAAATCGGATACGCTGAAAGCGGCGGCCGAACGCACCGCCCGCTCCGAGCCGAGGTGCCTACGCCATCCGGCAACGAGGACAAGGTCCACCGGATCAGCGTTCCAAGAGACCGGCCATCTGCTTCCTCCACAGGTGGTGTGCGTAGGACGCCCCTCGAGAGGCACAAGATCATGGTCGAGAACTCCGCCCGCAAGAACGCCATCAGGGCGCACATGGCCAAAACGGGCAAGACCTACACCGACGCCGCCCGCGACCTGGCGAGGCCGCACATCACCCTTGAAGGCTTCAACGTCCCGGCCCAAGACGTCCTCGATCTGGCCCGAACCCACGCCCGCTCCAACGGCCACCACGAGGTCGGCACCGAACACCTCCTCCTCGCCCTCCTGGACGAGGAAGCCCCCGTCGAACTGGCCTTCGACATCCTGGACGACCTGGGCGTCACAACAGAGGCCGTGAAGTCCGCCCTCCCCAACCCCCAGCGCCCCACCCCACATGAACTCCCCTGGAGCGACCACACCGCCCAAGTCCTCGCCAAGGGCGCCGCCCGCCAGGGAGACAGAACCGGCCACGGCTACATCGGCCCCGAACACATCCTGCTGGCCCTCCTGGCCCTCCCCACCTGCCGCGCCCACCAGATCCTCACCGACCTGGGACTCACCTACAAGACCGTCAAGACCGAGGTCGTCGACCGCCTGAACGCCATGGGCGTAGTGAGCCGCTACAACCAAGGCTAAAACGCCGCGGCACCACCCGCCTGGCCAGGCCCCCAACACCCCTGGCCAGGCCCGCCACGCGAAATACACCCGTGCGAAGACCACCGTCCTCGCTCTACACTCAGGGCTCAGCGAGCGCCCGTAGCTCAGCTGGATAGAGCATCGGACTTCTAATCCGACGGTCGCGGGTTCGAATCCTGCCGGGCGCGCCACCCACCCACAGGATGTCGATGATGCGCAGCGTCGCGGCGTCCTCGTCCAAGAGCAGAGTGAGCATGCCTTTGCTGCACTCACCGAAGTGGGCGTGACGGACGGCCGTCTGGCCAGAGCGCTCAGGGACCGCGTCCCAGGGAGCCTCGAGAAGATGGAGGAGCCGGTCTAGAAGAGGGCCGTTCCGAACCTGTTCGGGTAGGCCGTTTAATTCGTAGAGCGCGCGTCCGTGAACCGTCGAGGCGGAACGTCACACCCGGCCTTCCCAGCCGGGAGGCGTGTAGCGGACGAAGGAGTCTTCGTGGCCGAGGAGCGCGTCCTGCACGGCCTCGTCGTAGCCCGGACGCGCGTACGCGATCGCCCGCAGCCGCCACTGCCAGAGAAGTGTCTGTACCTGCTTGAAGCGGGCCAGGTCATGGGCGGCATCAAGCGCCGCGTCATACTCGGCTCGAAACTGATCACGGTGTGACACCGGGAGCGCATCGAAGATAGCGGCAGGGTCCTCGCCGGGGTCGTACCGAGGGGTCGGCTCCTCAGGCTCGGCGGTCATGGGGCCAACTTATCTTCACGAACCTTCCTGAAGCCTCGTCAACCTTTCGAAGTAACCGGAAGGTTCACGAAAGTGCAGGAAGGTTAGGGAAGCCGCCGCCCTCGCGCGACGGCCAGTCCTGCGGAAGCGGTGGGCTAGTTGTTTTGGGGGTGTCGTCTTGGCCAGGGGAAGCGGCGTTTTGGTTGGGGGGTTTGTTGTGGGGGCCGGGCCAGGAGGGTGTGTTCGTACTCGGAGGGCGGGGGCTCGCGGGTTACTTTCCAGCCTTGGGTGGTCAGGGCTTCGGCGTAGCCCTGGAGTTCGGTTGCGCAGTCTCGGGTGCCGGATACCGAGCTGCACTGGACGGTGAAGGGGGTGTCCGGGGCGGGGCTGTGGACGCTGAAGCCGCCGGAGCGGCAGGTGCGTGCGCGGTAGCCGGCTTTGCGGAGGATGCGGCGGAGCGGGGCGCAGCGGGCGCGTTCTTCTTTGCTCACTGGGGCGAGGCGGGCTCTTGTGGGGGACGCCATGTAAGGCACATTAGCTTGCCGCCCTGGCATTCTTGATCTCTGGATATTATTCGGGCGGTGTTCTGGGCCTCCCCGCTTTGGAGGAACGATGCCGGATCCGCTTCACGATGGTGATCCCGCGAGGATCGGGCCTTATGTGTTGGTCGAGCGGTTGGGGGACGGAGGGCAGGGGGTCGTCTTCCTGGCTCGGGGGGAGGGTGGCGGCCCTGTTGCGGTGAAGTTGCTGCATGCGCAGTTGAGCGGGAACGTGCAGGCTCGGGCGCGGTTCGTGCGGGAATTGGAATTGGCGGAGCGGGTTGCCGGATTCTGTACCGCGCGGGTTCTGGACGCGGATATCGCCGGCGATCGGCCTTATATTGTTTCGGAATATGTGCGTGGTCCTTCACTGAAGGAGCTGGTCGGCGAGCGGGGGGCGCTGGACGCGCGGGAGCTGACGCGGCTGGGCATCGGGACGATGACGGCGCTGGCGGCGATCCACCAGGCGGGGGTCGTGCATCGGGACTTCAAGCCGCCGAACGTGCTGATGGGGCCGGACGGGCCGCGGGTGATCGATTTTGGGATCGCGCGGGCGCTGGACACCGAGGCGCTGACGATGACCAGCCAGGTCGTGGGGACGCCCGCCTATATGGCGCCGGAGCAGGTGGGCGAGGGTGAGGTCGGTCCGGCGGCGGACGTGTTCGCGTGGGCCGCGACGATGTTGTTCGCGGCGACCGGGCGTCCGCCGTTCGGCGGCGACTCGATTCCGAAGATCATGCATCGGATTCTGAGCGCGGAGCCGGACGTGTCGGCGTTGCCGGCGGGGCTTGTCGCGATCGTCCGGGCCTGTCTGGTCAAGGATCCTGGGCGGCGGCCCAAGAGCCGGGACGTGCTGGCGTGGCTGCTGGCGGGGGTCGGGATGGACGCGACCGGCGATCCGCTCGTCAAGGGCACGACGCTTGTCGGCACCGAGATCCCGGTGCTGAATCCCGTGCACGTCACTCTTCCTCCGAAGCACCGTCCGAAGTGGCCGCTGGCCGTGGGGGCGGCGGTGATGGCGACGGCGCTGGCGGTCTCGGTGGGCTTCCTGATCCCGCAGTTGAGGGCGGACGGCGGCAAGGAGCCCGCCGTCGCGAAGGTGAAGCTGGCGTTCCTCGGCCCCGTCTCCGCCCCCGAGCTGAGGGCGACCAAGGACATGCTGGCGGGTGCCAAGGCCGCCGTGGCCGACCACAACGCCGGGGTTCCTCTTGTGCAGATCTCCCTGGACGTCCACGACACCAAGGGTGATCCGGCGGCGGCCGCGGCGGCGGCCTCGAAGATCATCTCGGGTGGGTACGCGGGTGTGATCGGGCCGGTCTACGACAGCGAGGCCGCGACCGTCGCACCTCTTCTGGGAGGGGCCAAAATCCCGATGGTCTCCCCGGGGGCGCAGGGAATCTACCGCCCGGGGTTCGGTTTGCAGTACTGGCATCGGGTGATCCCCAGCTATGACACCGCGGTGCGGGCGCTCGCCGACTTCATGGCCGTGAAGGCGAAGGTCAAGCGCGCGGTGGTGATCGAGGACGAGAACGACTGGAGCGCGGCTCCGACCTGGGCCGTCGCCCAGCAGTTGGAGTCGAAGGGGGCGCAGGTCACCCGCCAGCGCGTCCAGTCGACCGCGACGGACTTCGGGCCCGACGTGGGCAAGCTGCGCGACGCCCGGCCCGACGCGATCTTCTATGGCGGACGGCCCGAGACGAGCGGCCGCCTGATCGCCCAGGCCCGCAAGGCGGGCGTCAAGGCTCGGTTCTACCTGACCGAGCAGAGCTTCTCCGGCCCGCTGACCAGCACCGCGGGGCAGGACGCCGACGGGACGATGGTCGTGTGCGGATGCGTCGACCCGGCGTCGAGGGAGCGGACGGTGGTGACGTTCGCCGAGAAGTACAGCAGGTTCATCGGCGGGTCCCCCGCGCACCGCAGCCCCGAGGGCTACGACGCCGCCACCCCGCTGGTCAGGGCCGTGGCGGCGGGCCGCACGACCCCGGCCGCCATCAACGACCACCTGCGGACGGTCGAGCTGATCGGGGCGGGGCAGCGCCTCGGCTTCGACCCCGACGGCAACCTCAAGGCGCCCGTCGCCTACCTCTACCGCGTGACCGGCGGGTCGTTCACCTTTCTCGGACGCACAACGGAGGCGAAGATGGACGAGTGACCTGAGCTCCACGGCCTAGGAAGGCCCCATGCTGGGCCGTCCTAGGACTCGGTGGTTCGGAGGGAGCGTTGCCAGCGGGACAGGGCTTCGGTCATGTCGGCGGGCGAGTGGACGTAGGGGCCGGGGCCTCCGTGGGTGACGCGCATGGCAGGAGCGCGGTGTCATTGGATTTTAACGAGAAATTATTGACATTCGTGAGTTGAATCACAGTCCAATGCGGCCTGTCGAGGATAGTTGGGGGGTTGGTTAATGTAGCGCTCATGGTGGATTCCGGGGTTTGCTGAAATGAGCCTTATCACCTTCTTGGCGGTGGGGTCGCGGGGAGACACTCAGCCCTATGTCGCGCTGGGGCGGGGGTTGCGCGCTCGGGGGCATGAGGTTCGGGTCGTCTGCAGCCGGAGCTATGCGGGCCTGGTCAGGGACGCCGGGCTGGAGTGCGTTCCGCTGGACGCCGACATCGGCGCCCTGCTGGCCAGTCCCGAGGGGCAGGCGTGGCTGGCGGCCGGGCATAATCCGCTGGCGTTGGCGCGGAGGTTGCGCACACTGGTCGGGCCGATGGCCGACCGGCATTTCTCGGAGATCGCGGCGGCCGCCGAAGGCGCCGATTATCTGGTGTGTTCGACTTTGGGGCTGATCGGGCACTCGGTGGCCGTGGCGGGTATCACGCCCTATTGCCTCGCGGGATTGCAGCCTTCCGAGCCGACCGGGGAATTCCCCACCTTTCACGTGCCGGGCGGGCGCTCGCTGGGGCGGCTGGGGAACCGGGCCAGCCATGCGGTGGTGGATCAGGTGGGGTGGCAGGTGTTCCGGCCGCTCGCCGTTGACTACCGGCGAACGAGGACCCTGGGCAAGCCGTCGCTGGCCAGTCCGCTCGCGGTTCTGCGGCGGCGTAGGCGGCCTTTGATTTACGGGTACAGCCCGGCCGTGGTGCCGGTGCCCGGAGACTGGCGGCCCGATGTTCACGTGACCGGGTACTGGTTCCTTGAGCCGGATGCCGGATGGCGTCCGCCCGACGCGTTGGAGCGGTTTCTGGACGCGGGTCCTCCGCCGGTCTATGTCGGGTTCGGGAGCATGGTGCCCGGCGACGCCGGGGCGACCGATCTGCTGGTCCGGGCGGCGTTGCGGCGGGCGGGTGTGCGGGGGTTGCTGCTCGGGGACGGGCCCTCGGACGAGTCGGTGCATGTGGTGCGTGATGTGCCGCATTCCTGGTTGTTTCCGAGGGTGGCGGCCGTGGTGCACCACGGCGGGGCGGGGACGACCGCCGCCGCCTTGCGGGCGGGTGTTCCGATGGTGGCGACGCCATTCGGGGCCGATCAGCCCTTCTGGGGTGAGCGGGTCGCGGCGCTGGGGGTGGGGCCCCGGCCGGTGCCGTTCCGGGAGCTGACCGTGGACGCGCTCGCCAGGGCGATCAAGGCGGCCGGTGACCAGGGCATGCGTGATCGGGCGGGTCGGTTGGGGCGGCGGATCGCCGCCGAGGACGGCATAGCCAGGGCTTGTGACGTGATCGAGGCGGACATGAGGAAATTCCATGCTTAAGGTGACGGCCGTCTTCGTGGTCGCGGCGGCTCTGACGGTCGTGTCGCCCTCGGCGGCCGAGGCCGCCGATGAGGCCCGGGTGGTGGGCGAGCGGTGGCTGGATTCGCGGACGGTCGATCTGACGATCGCGTCCCCGGCGGTGGGACGGACCATGCCCGTCCGGCTGCTGGTCCCCAACGGCTGGTCGAAGCGCGCCGCGCGAACCTGGCCGGTGGTCTATCTGCTCCACGGGGCGCGGGACGACTACACCTCGTGGACGCGCGAGACCGATATCGAGGCCAAGGCCGCGTCGTCCGGCGCGCTGGTCGTGATGCCGGACGCCGGTTGGGCCGCGTCCTACACCGACTGGTGGAACTACGGGAAGGGCGGCCCGCCCGCGTTCGAGACCTTCCACCTGAAGGAGCTGCTCGGGATTCTGGAGCGCGACTACAAGGCCGGGGACAAGCGCGGTGTGGTGGGGGTCTCCGCCGGGGGCTACGGCGCGTTCGCCTATGCGGCGCGGCATCCGAAGATGTTCCGTTTCGCCGGCTCCTACAGCGGGTTCGTGGCGACGCAGTTGCCGGGGGTGCCGGTGCTGATGATGGCGGCGGTGTCGGCGGCGGGGCTGGACGCGATCGGCATGTGGGGGCCGCCCTACGGACGGGTGTGGCGGCAGCACGATCCGCTGTACCTGGCGAACCGGCTGAGGGGGCTGGGGCTGCATCTGTCCAGCGGGCTGACGGGGCTGCCCGGGCCGCTGGACAAGCCCGACGAGCCCTGGACGGCCAGCGAGGTCCTGGCGGGCAAGACCAGCACGGTCATGGCCCGCAAGCTGAAGCGGCTCAAGATCCCCGCCAAGGTGCACCTGTACGAGAAGGGGCGGCACGCCTGGCCCTACTGGCAGAAGGAGCTGGACGACACCTGGCCCGACCTGCTGCGGTCTATCGGGGCGGCGAGCGCAGCGTCGCAACGCTGATCGCGGCGCCCGCGAGGACCAGGACGGCGGCGAGCGCCAGCCCGGCCGAGTAGCCGCTCATCAGGGCGTCCGGTACCGGGGTTCCCGTATGGCGGGCGGCGGCCTGGCGGGTCGCGACGACGGCGCCGATGACGCCGATCCCGACCACGCCGGAGATCTCGCGGGCGACCGACAACAGCCCGGACGCCGTCCCGGCGCGGGCCGTCGGAACGGTCTCCAGGACGACGGCGGTGAGCGGCGCGGTCAGTGCCGAGCCCATGCCGACGGCCGCGAAGGGGATCAGCAGGCCCGGCACGCCCTCGTCCCGCCCGGCGGCCGCCGCCCCGGCCAGGCCCGCCGCCAGCAGCAGCAACCCGGCCGTGACGGTGGGCCGGGTCCCCCAGCGCCGGGCCAGGTAGGGGGCGAGGGGGGTGGCGGCGGCCACGCAGAGGGCGATCGGGACGAACGCCAGGCCCGTCTCGGTGGGCGAGAGGCCGAGCACGGTCTGCAGGACGAGCGCGGTGAAGAAGAAGATCCCGTTGACGCCCAGGCCGGACAGGATCGTGATCGCGATCCCGCCGCCGAACGCGGGCGCCCGGAACAGCGCGAGGTCGATCAGCGGGTCGGGCGCCCGGGACTCGACGGCGGCGAAGGCCAGGGCGGCGGTCACCGCGATCGCCGCCGCGACCAGGATCGCGGTCGCGGTCCAGCCGTGCTCGTGTCCCTGGACCAGCACGTAGGTCGCGGCCGTGAGCGCGATCGCCGACGTGACAAGACCGGGCAGGTCGAGCCGCCGCGCCTCGACGTCCGCGCGGGGCAGGGCGTGGCGGGCGACGAGCAGCGTCACGGCGCCCGCCGGGACGTTGACGAGAAAGATCCAGCTCCAGTGGGCGTGCTGGCTGAGCGCGCCGCCGACGAGCGGGCCGAGCGCCAGCGAGACGGCGACGGCGGCCGTCCACAGGGCGAAGCCGTGCAGGCGGGCGCGGGCGGTGAGGTCGGTGGCCAGGATCGCCAGGGTGGCGGGCAGCACGAGGGCCGCCCCCGCCCCCTGGACGATCCGCGCGGCCAGCAGCAGGGACGCGGTCGGCGCCAGCCCGGCGGCCAGGGAGGCCGCGGTGAACAGGGCCGTCCCGGCGAGGAACGCGCGGTCGCGGCCATGGCGGTCGGCCAGCCTGCCACCGGTGAGCAGCAGCCCGGCGAACGCCAGGATGTAGCCGGTGACGACCCATTCCAGGCCCGCGAGCGTGAGTCCCAGGTCGCGCTGGATGGCGGGCAGCGCGACGTTCACGACCGTGTTGTCGAGCGAGGTCATGAACGCCGCGAGCGAGGTCACCAGCAGGATCCAGGACGGTCGCGCCCCCGGGGCATGGCGTCCCCGGGAGCGCGGCCGTGCCGAGAGTGTCACCGTCCGGCCGCCCGCTCCGGTTCCCGGGCGAGCAGGTCCGCGAGGTGGCGGGCCAGGACGTCCACGTTGGGCGGGTCCAGCACCGACAGGTGGTGGCCCGGCACCGCGACGGTCTCGAACGAGTCGCAGACCTCGTCCCACCCGAGGGTGGCGTCGGTGCGCGTGTACCGGGGGTCGGTGAGCCCGTTGACCGGCGGCTCGGTGGCCCGGTAGAGCACGACGCGCCCCCGATAGGGGCCGGGCGGGTCGTGGCGTTCGATGGCCCTCAGGTCCTCGAACGACTCGCGCTGGTGGCGCAGGATGTCGGGCGCGACGTCGGCGGAGATGAGACCGGCGTCGGCCACGGCCTTCATGACCAGGTCGAACTGGGTGCCCTCGTCGGCGCGGGCGAGCTCGTCCAGCGGGAGCGGCACGGCCAGGCCGTAGGTGCGCTCCAGGTACGCGGCGTACCCGGTGAACCGGTCGAGCATGAGCTTCTCGGGCGGGACGCCCGGCAGCGCCAGCGGGCGCACCGAGTCGATCAGCGCGACCAGGTCCACGTCGGCGCCGTCGGCGGCCAGCACCCGGGCCGTCTCGTAGGCCAGGAAGCCGCCGAACGACCAGCCGCCGAGCCGGTAGGGCCCGCTGGGCCAGCGTTCGCGGATCAGCCGGGCGTAGTGGACGGCCTTGGGACGCACGTCCGCCAGTTCGGGCACCCGGTCGAGCCCGAAGCAGGGCTGGTCCGCGCCGAGCAGCTCGACCAGCCGCCGGTAGACGGCCGTGTCACCGCCCGCCGGGTGGAACAGCAGCAGCGGCGTCCGGTCGCCCCGGGCGCGCAGCGGGCGCAGCGGCGTCCCGGACGGGGCCGTGTCCCGCACGAGCCGGGCCATGTCCTCGATGGTCGGGCGGGCGAAGAGGCGGTCGGCGTCCAGTGCCTCGCCGGAGCGCTCGGACAGCAGCCGGGTGACCGTCGCGGCCAGCTCGGGCGTGCCACCGGCGGCGAAGAAGTCCTCGGTGACGCCGATCGGCCCGGTGGCCAGCGCGGTCTCCCAGACCCCGGCCACCAGCCGCTCGGCGGCGTCGCGCGGCCACACCAGCCGGGACGCCGGACGGGCCGTCTCCGCCGGTGCCTGGACGCCGAGCTCGTCGAGCACGGCGGTCGCCAGGTCGGCCAGCGTCGCCCCGGTGAGCAGCGCCGGGAGCGACAGGGCGACGTCCAGGTCGTGCTGGACGGCGTTCTTGATCCGCACGGCCATCAGCGAGTCGAGCCCGGCCCGGGTCAGCGGGAGGCCCGCGTCCAGGCGCTCGGGACGCTGGCCGAGCACCGCCGACACCTGGGCGCGCAGCCGCGCGGTGACCAGGCGGCGGGCGGACTCGGGGTCGCCCTCGCGCAGCGCGGCCGCCCCCTCCCAGTCGTCGTCGGGCAGCGGGGTCTCGACCAGGCGCTCGAAGTAGGGCGCGGCGCGGACCTCGGGCATCGCGGTGAGGGCGCGCCCGGCGTCCAGGCGGAGCACACCGGTGGTGGCGCGTCCCGAGGCCAGGACCGCCTCCAGCGCCTCCAGCCCCTCGGCCGGGGTCATCAGCTCCAGCACGCCGCCGCCCTCGCGGGCCCGGCCGACCTCGGCCCAGGCGCCCCAGTTGATGCCGGTGGCGGGCAGGCCGAGCGCGCGGCGCCGGTGGACGAACGCGTCGAGCCAGGCGTTGGCGGCGGCGTAGGCGCCCTGTCCCGGGGAGCCGAGCAGGGACGCGGCCGAGGAGAACGCGGCCCACCAGTCCAGGTCGGTGCCGGAGGTCGCCTCGTGCAGCCGCCAGGCGCCCTGGACCTTGGGCCTCCAGACCCTGGCGACGCCTTCGGGGTCGAGTCCCGCCACGACGCGGTCGTCGATGACGGCGGCGGCGTGCACGACGCCGCGCAGGTCGCGGCCGCCGGAACGGGCCGCGTCCACGAGCCGCTCGGCGACGCCGGGGGCGGCGATGTCGCCGGTGACCACGACGACGTCGGCTCCGGCTGCGCGCAGCCCGTCCAGCTCGCGTTCGGCCTCGGCGGACGGGCCGGAGCGCCCGTTCAGGACCAGGCGTCCCGCTCCCTGGTCGGCCAGCCGTCGCGCGACGACCAGCCCGAGCCCGCCGAGCCCGCCGGTGATCACGTAGGCGGCGCCCGGCCGGACGAACGGCGTCCCGGCGCCTTCGGGGAGGGTGGCACGGTCGAGGCGGGCGACGTGTCGCGTGCCCGATCTCCAGGAGATCTCAGTGTCGGCGGTCCCCGGCGCGGCCAGCTCGGCGGCGATGGCCGTGGCCGCGTCGGTGCCGGGGTCGAGCAGCGTCACGCGCAGGTCGGGATGCTCGAAGGCCAGCACGCGGACCAGACCGCGCAGCGCGGCGCCGGGTTCGGGCGCGGCTCCGCCGGTGCCCTCCCGGCCGACCAGCCAGAGCCGGGGGGCGCGTCCGGTCGTGACGAGCCCGCGCACGATCCGCGCGACGGTCGCGACGAGCGCCTCGGACGCTTCGAGCGTCGCCTCGTCCGGGACGAGCAGGACGGCGCCGTCCGCCTCGGCCACGGGATCGTCGGGCGTGCCGCCCCGGGTCTGATGGCCTTCGGCCGCCAGCCGCTCGACCACGCCGTCCCGGTGGGGGCCCGGCTCGCCGAGGACGAGCCACGTCCCGGTCCGGCCGGGCGCGACGGGCAGGGCCCGGGGAACCCAGATCGTCTCGAAGAGCTTGTCGGGCAGCGGGTCGGGCACGGTGCGGCGCTCGACCCGGCGGACGTAGATGCCGTCGATCTCCAGCACGACGGCGCCGTCGGCGTCCACCAGCCGGACCTCGCCCTGGAGGTCGGCGCCCTCCTCGTCGACGGGTTCCAGCCACGCGTGGCAGACGCCGCCGCGCGCGGGGTCGCCGAGCAGGCGCACGCGGCCCAGCTCCATCGGCAGGTAGGTGACCGAGGCCGGGTCGTCGGCGGGTCCCCGGGGTGCGGCGGCGGCCAGCGTTTGCAGGCAGGAGTCGAGCAACGCGGGGTGGACGTGGTACCGGGCATCGGGGACGGCCGTCCCCGGGAGCGCGACGGTCGTGGTGGCGGCCCCGTCGGGCGCGGCGTGGACCTCGGTGATGCCCGCGAAGGCGGGCCCGTGCCACTGCCCGGCGGCGCGCAGCCGGGCGTAAAGGTCGGCGGGTTTGACGGCCTCTCCTCCATCGGGGGCGGGCAGGTCGGGGACGGCGGTCAGCGTGACTTGGCCGTGCGTGACCTCGGCGCGCGCGTGTGTCACCCACCCGCCCGCAGGCGTACGGGAGTGAAGGTGGACGCGGGCCGACTGCGCCCCCGTCTGGACGAGCACGACGGTGACGGGCGTGCTGTCGCCCAGCGGAAGGATCTCCTCCAGCGCCAGGCCCGACAGGGCCAGTTCGCGTCCGGGCCCGCCGAAGACCTCCGTTGCGGCCGCGAGGAACAGCTCGGCATAGGCCGCGGCGGGAAGGACCGGCGTCCCGTGGACGCGGTGGTCGCCCAGCCACGGGTGCGCGGCCAGACCGAGGTCGGACTGCCACAGGTGCGTGCGCTTGCCCGGCACCTCCGCGTGCGGCCCGAGCAGCGGGTGCGCCCCACCCCGGGCCACGACCGGACGGCCGCCGTCGGCGATCCAGTGCCGTGTGTGGCGCCACGGGGTCCCCGGCAGGTCGATCAGGCGGCCCTCGACCGCCGGGGGCCGGGTCCCCCGCCGGATCCGCAGCTCCGCCAGGGCGGTGTGGAACGACCGGGTGTCGTCGCCGTCGCGCCGCAGCGTCCCCAGGACGGCCGGGCCGTCCTCCCCCACGGTCTCGGTGACCGCGTGGGTGAGCAGCGGGTGCGGTGAGATCTCCACGAAGGCCGCCGCGCCCGTCCGGACGGCGGACGTCACGGCCTGGGTGAAGCGGACCGGACGGCGCAGGTTGGCGGTCCAGTAGGCGGCGTCGAAGCGGGGACGCTCGCCGGGACCGTCCAGCACCGTGGAGTGGAAGGCGACCGAGGGCTCGGCGCCGCGCACGTCCGCGAGCAGCGCGGCCAGCTCGTCGAGCAGCGGGTCCACCTGCGGCGAGTGGGACGCCACCTCGACCCTGACCGGACGGGCCAGCAGCCCGCGCGCCGCGACGTCGTCGACCAGCGCGGCGACCTGCCCCGGGTCGCCCGCCACCACGGTCTGGTGCGGCGAGGAGAAGGCGGCCACGTCCACCCCGGGGAGAGCGGCGGTGAGCTCGGCGGCCTCGTCCGGGCCGAGGCCCAGCGCGGCCATCGATCCCTGTCCCGCGATGGACGCCAGCAGGCGGGAGCGGCGCGCGATGACCTTGACGCCGTCCTCGGGGCTCAGCGCCCCGGCGACGACGGCGGCGGCGACCTCGCCCATCGAGTGGCCGATGACCGCGTCGGGCTCGGCGCCGTGCGAACGCCACAGCGCGGCGAGGGCCACCTGCATCCCGAACAGGACGGGCTGCACCCGTCCGATCCCGGTGACCTCCTCCCCCGACGCGAGCACCTCGCGCAGGGAGAATCCGGCCTCGGCGGCCAGGAGGGGGTCGAGCTCGTCCACGGCGGCGGCGAACGCGGGCTCGTCGGCCAGCAGGCGCCGTCCCATGCCCGCCCACTGCGAGCCGTGTCCCGGGAAGACCCAGACGACCCCGCCCGTGGCGGCCGGGCCCTCGGACGTGACCACGCCCGGGCCGGGCTCTCCGGCTTCCAGGGCGCGCAGGCCGTCCAGGAGTTCGTCCCGGGAGCGCGCCACGACGGCGGCGCGCGCTGGTGCGGTGGCGTCGGAGCGCCGCGCCAGGGTGTGCGCCACATCGCCGAGCGGAGTTGACGCGCCGTCGGCGTCCAGCCAGGCCGCCAGCGCCGACGCGGCGACGCCGACCCGCTCGGGAGCGGTGCCCGACAGCGTCAGCGTCGTCACGCTCGTGTCCTCCGGGGGCGCGGACAGCGGGCCCGCCTCCTCGATGACCACGTGGGCGTTGGTGCCGCCGAACCCGAAGGACGAGACGGCGGCGCGCCGGGGCGCGTCGGGCACCGGCCACGGGGAGCCCTCGGTGGGCACGAAGAACCGCGTCCCGGCCGGGTCGAGGGCCGGGTTCCAGTCGGTGAAGTGCAGGTTCGGCGGGACGATCCCCGACCGCACCGCCAGCACGGCCTTGATGAACCCGGCCATCCCGGCCGCGGCCTCCAGATGGCCCAGGTTGGTCTTGACCGCGCCGAGCGCGCAGCGTCCCTCGCCCGCGCCGTATACCGACGCCAGAGCCTCGAACTCGATCGGGTCGCCCAGCGCGGTGCCGGTGCCGTGCGTCTCGACCAGCCCGACCGAGCGCGGCGGGACGCCCGCCCGCGCCACCGCCTCGGACAGGACCGCCCGCTGCGCCGTCCCCGAAGGCGCGGTCAGCCCCTGCGACCGGCCGTCGGAGTTGACCGCCGACCCGCGCACGACCGCCAGCACCCGGTCGCCGTCGCGCAGGGCGTCCGGCAGCCGCTTGAGCAGGACGACGCCGCAGCCCTCGCCGCGCACGAAGCCGTCGGCCCCGGCGTCGAACGAGCGGCACCGGCCGTGGGGCGACAGCATTCCCCAGCGCGACAGCGCGATCTGCGTCTCGGGCGTGAGGATCAGGTTGACGCCCCCGGCCAGCGCCAGGTCGCTCTCGCGCAGCCGCAGGCTCTGCGCCGCCAGGTGCAGCGCGACCAGCGAGGACGAGCACGCGGTGTCGACCGCCGCGCTCGGCCCGCGCAGGTCGAGCAGGTACGACACCCGCCCGACGGTGACGCTGTGGGCGTTGCCGGTGCTGGAGTAGGCGTCCAGCGCGGCCAGGTCGCCCGATCCGGCGCGCTGGTACTCGTTGTAGTAGACGCCGGCGAACAGGCCGGTCCGGGTGCCGCGCAGCGATCCGGGCGGCAGGCCCGCGTTCTCGACCGCCTCCCACGCGACCTCCAGCAGCAGGCGCTGCTGCGGGTCCATCGCCTCGGCCTCGCGCGGCGAGATCCCGAAGAACTCGGCGTCGAAACCCGCCACGTCGGGCAGGAACCCGCCCCAGCGCGAGTTGGTGCGTCCGGGGGTGTGCGGGTCGGGCGAGTAGTAGGCGTCGGCGTCCCACCGGTCGGACGGGACCTCGCCGATCGCGTCGCGGCCCTCCACCAGCAGCCGCCAGTACGACTCGGGCCCCGTGACGCCGCCGGGCAGGCGGCAGCCGAGCCCGATCACCGCGACCGGCTCGGCCGCGACCGTTCCGGCGGCCTGGCGCAGCCGGTCCTCGAAGGCGTCGCGCCGGTCCTGCGGGAGCAGCGCGAGCCGCTCGGTGATGCTTGTCATTGCCGGTCCTCCGTTCACGGGGCGCTCTCGATGTCGCTCAGCAGGTCGTCCAAGATCCCTCGGGGGGCGTCGTCCTCGGCCTGGGGCTCGGCCGGACGCTCGTCGAGCCGTTCGTCCAGGTAGGCGGCCAGCGCCTCGGCCGTCGGGTGGTTCCACAGTGCGGTCACGGGGATGCGCAGCCCGGCGCCCCGCTCGGCCTTGGTCCGGATGGACAGCGCCATGATCGAGTCAAGGCCCAGCTCGGCCAGCGGACGGTTCGGGTCCAGGGCGCCGGCGGCCATGCCGAGCTCCTCGGCGACCAGGGCGTTCAGCCGCTCCCTGCGCTCGGACGGCGTCAGCGACGCCCACGAGACGCCCGCCTCGCTCTCCGGGCGCGGGGACTCGCCGCCCTGGACGAGGTCGCGCAGCAGCCTGGGCAGGTCGGCGCCGGGTTCCGCCCCGGTCGTCGGGACGACCAGCGCGTTGGCCACGTCGCGCATGTGCAGGTGCTCCCAGGCCGTCCGGGCCTCGTCGACGTGCAGGGCGCGCAGGCCGAGGCGGCGCAGTGTCGCGGTGACCAGCCGTCCCCCGCCGGACGCCGCGAAGCCGAGCCCGTCCCAGGCGCCCCAGCCGATGCTGACGGTGTGGTCTCCGGCCAGCGACCGGGACCGGGCGAGGGCGTCGAGGAACGCGTTGCCCGCCGCGTAGCCGCCCTGCCCGGGGACGCCGAACCAGGCACCCGCCGAGGAGAACAGCACCAGGAAGTCCAGCTCCCCGGGAGGGAACACCTCGTGCAAGGCCCACGATCCGGCGACCTTGGGCCGCAGCACCGCTGCCAGCGAGTCGGCGTCGATCTCCTCCAGCACCCGGTCGTCGATCACGCCCGCCGCGTGCACCACCCCGGCGATCGGGGGCAGGCCGTCGCGGTCGCGGCGGCCGACGAACTCGCGCAGCGCGCCCGCGTCGCCGACGTCCAGCCGGACCATGTGCACCACCACCCCGGCGGACTCCAGCTCGCGCACGGCGGTGATCTGCCGCCGCTGGCGGCGGTCGGCGACCTCGTCCCACTCGCGGCGGGGCGGGAGCGGGGTCCGCCCCGCCAGGAGCAGGCGCCGGGCACCGCGCCCGGCCAGCCAGCGCGCGACCTCCAGGCCGAGGTCGCCCAGCCCGCCGGTCACCAGGTACGCGGCGTCGGGACGGCAGCGCGGCTCGGGCCGCGAGGGCGCGGAACCGGCCGCGATCAGCCGGGGCACCAGCCGTTCGCCGCCGCGCGGCGCCACCAGGTCGACCGGTTCCCCGGCCACGATCGCGGCCAGGGTGGACGCGGCCTCCCGCAGCGGCTGCCCGGCCTCGAGGTCGACCACGCCCCCGGCCAGTTCGGGGTGCTCGGCGGCCAGGACCCGGGCCAGCCCCCAGAGCGGGGCCTGTGCCAGGGCGCGCTCGTCCGCCGATTCCCGGACGCCGGAGGTCACCAGCCAGAGCGCGGCGCCGGTGCGCGCCTCGGCGAGCAGGCCGCGCAGGGTGGTCAGCGTCGTCCCGCACAACCGCTCGGCCCCCTCGGCGACGGACGCCGCCGGGTCGAGGTCGGGCGGCAGGACGACGACGGCGTCGGCGTCGCCCACGCCGTGGTCGGGCCCAGCGCGGCGGACCCGGTGCCCGGCCTCGGCGAGCGCGGAGGCCAGCAGCTGGGCCAGCGGCGAGTCGGGGCCCACCAGCGCGACCGTCCGGTCGGCGAGTGCGGGCGGCGGTTCGACCGGGTGCCAGGCCAGCTCGTAGGACAGCCGGGTCGCGTCCCGCTCGGGGGCGCTCGGGGCCCCCTCGCCCAGCAGGACATAGGTGGCCCGCGCCACCCGCAGCAGCTCGCCGCCGTCCCGGCCGGTGACCGTGATCTCCATGACGGTCTCGCCCGGCGCCTCGGCGTCCGCCTGCCGCACGTGCAGCGTCACCGGACCGGCGGGCGTGCCATGGGCGCGGACCTCGCCGAGGCGGGCGGGCACGTGCAGGGCCTCGGCGTCCTCGCCCCGCGCGGCGGCCAGCGGCGCCAGCTGGAGGGCCAGGTCGAGCAGGTCGGCGTGGCCCGCGGGGTCGCGGACGGGCTCGACGGAGCCGACCAGCTCGCCGTCCCGCCGGGTCAGCGCGGTCACGCGCCAGGGGTAGCCGCTGCCGACCACGCCCCGGTCGGCGAACAGGCGGTCGATGTCGTCCTGGGTCAGGGTCGTCCCGCGCACCGGGGGCGGCGCGGCGTCCGCGACGGGGGCCTTGGCCGACGCCGACAGGTCGGCGGTCAGATGCAGCGTCCAGGGGGCGTCGGGGCCCGATCGGGAGCTGATCCGCAGCGCGGGCCCGTGCGCGACGACCTGGACCTCGCGCTCGCGGTCGGGGGTCAGCGGCCGCACCAGCCGCAGGTTGACCGCCGCGCGGCGGTCGGTCCTGGCGGCGGCCGCCAGCGCGGTGTTCACCAGGACCGACGCCGGGACGACCGCCGCCCCGTGCAGGGCGTGCGAGCCCGGGTAGGGCAGCGCCTCCGGCACCAGCCGGGTCTGCCAGACGTCGCTTTCCGGGGAGGTGCCGATCCTCTGGTGGGTGCCCAGCAGCGTGTCGGCGGACGGCGCGCCGGAGTGCGCCACGCGGGCGCGGCCCGTCCGGGCCCAGTGGCGTTCGTGCCGCCACGGGGTGGTCGGCAGGTCGATGATCTGCGGGGCGGTGTCCGGACGGGGCCGCCCGCGCAGCGCGAGCCCGGCCAGGTTCGCGTGGAAGACGCGCGTCTCGTCGTCGTCCCGGCGCAGCGTGGCCAGCACGGCGGCGTCGCCCGCGCCCGCCTCGGCGAGCGTCTCGGTGACGGCGTGGGTCAGCACTGGATGCGGCGAGATCTCGACGAACTCGGAGTGGCCGTCGGCCAGCGCCGCCTCCACGGCCTGCCGGAACCGGACGGGACGCCGCAGGTTCGCCGCCCAGTACGCGGCGTCGAAGGCGGGTGGTACCGCCGGGTCGTCCAGAACCGTGGAGTAGAAGCCCGTCTCGGGCTGCCCGCCGCGCACCTCGGCCAGCAGGTCGGCCAGCTCGCCGAGCAGCGGGTCGACCTGCGCCGAGTGCGAGGCGTAGTCGACCTTGACGAACCGGGCGAGCAGGTCCAGGCCCTCGACGTGGGCGACCAGGTCGCGCACGGCGGCCACGTCGCCCGCGACCACGCTCTGGCGCGGCGCGTTGCTGACGGCCAGCTCCACCCCGGGGAAGCGGGGCAGCAGCTCGCCCACCCGCTCGGACGCCAGCTCGACCACGGCCATCGCGCCGCGCCCGGCCAGGCCCCCGGCCAGCCGGGAGCGCCGCGCGATGACCTTCACGCCGTCCTCGGCGCTGAGCGCCCCGGAGACGACCGCGGCCGCGACCTCTCCCATCGAGTGGCCGATGACCGCGTCGGGCTCGACGCCGTGCGAACGCCACAGCGCCGCCAGCGCCACCTGCATGCCGAACAACACCGGCTGGATGCGATCGCTTCCCGCCAGTTCCTCGCCCGAGGTGAGCACGTCCAGCAGGGAGAACCCGGCCTCGGCCGCCAGCAGCGGGTCGAGGTCGGCGACGGCGTCGGCGAAGTCGGGCTCGTCGGCCAGCAGCCGCCGTCCCATGCCCGCCCACTGCGAGCCCTGCCCGGGGAAGATCCAGACCAGGCCGCGCTCCGCAGGACCGGCCACGCCGGTGACGACGCCGGGGGTGCGCTCGCCCGCGCTCAGGGCGCGCAGACCGTCCAGCAGTTCCTCGCGCGAGCGCGCGACGACGGCCGCGCGGGCCCGTCCCGCCGGGAAGCGGCGGTCCAGAGTGGACGCCAGCGCGGGCAGCGGGGCCGCGACGTCGTCGGCGTCCAGCCAGCGCGCGAGGGAACCGGCGGCCGCCGCGACGCGCTCCGGGGTGGGCCCGGACAGCGGGTAGCGCCGGACGGCGGGCTCCGCCACCGCGCCGGAACGTTCCACCGGCGGGGGCGCCTCCTCGACCACCACATGCGCGTTCGTCCCGCCGAAGCCGAACGAGGACACCCCGGCGCGCGCCGGGCGTCCGGCCCGCGGCCAGGGCGAGGTCTCGGTGACCACCCTCAGCCCGTTCTCGGCGAAGTCGATGCGCGGGCTCGGCTCGCGGAAGTGCAGGCTGGCGGGGATGCGCCGGTACGCCAGGCCCAGCACGACCTTGATCAGGCCGGTGACCCCGGCGGCCGCCTCCAGATGGCCCACGTTGGTCTTCACCGAGCCGACCAGCAGCGGACGGTCCGGCGCGCGGCCCCGGCCGAGCACCGTCCCCAGCGCGGCCGCCTCGATCGGATCGCCCAGCGGCGTTCCCGTGCCGTGGGCCTCGACGTAGTCGACCTCGCGCGGGTCGACGCCCGCCGCCGAGCACGCCGAGCGCAGCACGGCCGCCTGCGCCTGCGCGCGGGGCGCCATCAGGCCGTTGGAGCGGCCGTCGGAGTTCACCGCCGACCCGCGCAGCACCGCCAGGACGCGGTCGCCGTCGCGGCGGGCGTCGGCCAGCCGCTTCAGGACGACGACGCCGCAGCCTTCGCCGCGCACGTACCCGTCGGCGTCGGCGGCGAAGGTCTTGCACCGCCCGTCGGCGGCCATCGCGCCCGCCCGGTCGAAGTTGACCGTGACCGCGGGCGAGAGCAGGGCGTTCACCCCGCCCGCCAGCGCGGTGTCGGACTCCCCCGACCGCAGGCTCTGCACCGCCTGGTGCACCGCGACCAGGGACGACGAGCACGCGGTGTCGACCACCAGGCTCGGGCCGCGCAGGTCGAGCAGGTAGGACAGCCGCCCGGCGATGACGCTCATCGCGGCGCCGGTGCCCGTCCACGCCTCGACCTCGGCCAGGTCGGCCGCCGTCAGATGGCCGTACTCCCCCGCCGAGACCCCGACGAACACGCCGGTGGCCGACCCGCGCAGCCGCTCGGGCGCCAGGCCCGCGTGCTCCAGGGCCTCCCAGCCCACCTCCAGCAGCAGGCGCTGCTGCGGGTCCATCGCGGCGGCTTCGCGGGGCGAGATCCCGAAGAAGTCGGCGTCGAAGCCCGCGACGTCGTCGAGGTAGCCACCCCAGCGCGTGGTGCGTTCCAGCACCGCGGCCGTCTCCGGCGAGCCGTCGTCGAAGGACGTCCAGCGCTCGCCGGGCACCCGCCCGATCGCGTCGCCGCCGTCCAGCAGCAGGCGCCAGAAGTCACCCGGGCCCGCCACGCCCCCGGGTAGGCGGCAGCCGACCCCCACCACGGCGATCGGCTCGCTGCCCGGAACCGCGACGGGGTTCTCGATGATCTCCGCCCGCTCCGTCCCGGGGGTGAGGCGCTCGACCAGCGCGGTGATGGTCGGGCAGTCCCACACGACCGTCGCGGGCAGCGTCCGGTCGAGCAGGTCCTCCAGCTCGCCCGAGAGCGCCACACCGTCGCGGGAGGTCAGCCCGTACTCCACGAACGTCCGGTCGGCGTCCACGTCGGCGGGGTCGATCCCCGCCCGCTGCGCCACCCGGTCGGTCAGCCAGCGGCGCAGCCGTCCGGCGTCGAACCCGTCGCTCATGAGACCTCCCCGGCGGCCGCGAAGCCGCCCTCCAGGTAGCGGGTCCGGGCGGCGGCCCGCGCGATCTTCCCGCTGGACGTGCGCGGCACCTTCCCGGGCGGGACGAGCACGAAGTCGTGCAGGTGCACGTCGTGCCCGGCCGTGACGGCGGCTCGCACGGCCTGCGCGACGTCCCCGGGGTCGCGCTCGTGCTCGGCCACGTGCCGGGAGTGCTCGGCGACCACCACGACGCCCTCCTGTCCGTCGGTCACGGCCCCGAACGCGGCCACCCGGTCGCGGCGCACGGCCGGGTGCGCGTGCTGGGCCGTGACCTCGATGTCCTGCGGGTAGTGGTTGCGGCCGTCCACGATGATCAGGTCCTTGTGGCGTCCGGTGATGTAGAGCTGGCCCCGGTGCAGCAGGCCGAGGTCGCCGGTGCGCAGCCAGCCGCCGTCGATCGGGGCCAGCGGGTCGTCCAGGGGGGCGGCGACGCGTCCGCCGAAGGTGTCGTCCGAGCGGATCCCGCCCATCCAGTAGCCGTGCGCCACATTGGGGCCGCGCACCCAGATCTCGCCCACGTCCCCCTCGGGCATCTCCCTGGACGACTTGGGGTCCACGATCCGGATCTCCTGGCCGACGGGCCCGCCGCACGCCACGTAGAGCGAGGCCGCGTCCGTGCCGGGCGGAACCGGGACGGCGTGCCCTGTGGAGAGCGCGTCGCGGTCGAACGCGGTGATCCGGGTGGACTCGTCCCGCGGGCTGACGGTCACGAACACCGTGGCCTCGGCCAGCCCGTAGGCGGGCCGCAGGGCCTCCGGGCGCAGGCCGGACTCGGCGAAGGTGGCCAGGAACCGCTCGATCGTGGCGGCGCGGATCGGCTCGCTGCCGTTGAGCACCGCGCGCACCCCGCCGAGGTCGAGGGCCCGCCGCTCCTCGGGAGTGACGCGCTCGGCGGTCAGGTCGAGGGCGAAGTTCGGGGCCGCGCTGACCGCGCCCGGGTGCTCGGCCAGCAGCCGCAGCCAGCGCAGCGGACGCTGGACGAACGCGAACGGGTCGATGAACACCGAGCCCACGCCGCCCGCGATCGGGGCCGCGATCGTCAGCACCAGGCCCATGTCATGGAAGAGGGGAAGCCAGCTCACCATCGTGTCGCCGGGCCTGACGCCCACGGCCGTGAGCGCCTGCCGGGCGTTGGCGACCACGTTGGCATGGGTGATCACCGCACCGGCGGGCGATCGGGTGGAGCCGGAGGTGTACTGGAGGTAGGCGATGTCGCTCGCCGCCACCTCGGGCAGCTCTACGCCGGACGGCGCCGGGCCGAGCGCGTCCACGGCGAGCACGGCCGCGGGCGCGGGCACGACGCCCTCGTCGGCGATGGCCCGGACGTCCCCCGCGGCGTCGGCGGTCGTCAGCCAGACCTCCGGAGCGCTGTCACGCAGCGCCCCCGTAAGGCGGGCCGCGTTGCCGAGCAGACCGGGCGCGAACAACGGAACCGCGATGAGGCCCGCGTGCAGGGCTCCAAGGAACGAGACAACGTAATCCAGCCCCTGCGGGACGAGAATCGCAGCCCGCGTCCCGGGGGTGAATCCCCGCGACACGAGCACGGCGGCCAGATCCCGCGAACGCCGGTCGAGCTCCGCCCACGAAAGCGAGCGGGCGACGCCGTGGCGGTCGGCCGAGTAGTCGACATAGGTGAACGCGGTGGCGTCCGGGCCTTCCTGGGCGCGGAGCGCGGCCAACGCGGTGAAGGGCTCGTCGATGCGCAGTTCTTCGGAGAGCATGGGAACTCCAGAAAATCGGCTCGATGAAAAGGACCGACCGGGCCTCGCCTTTAACGCGAAAACACCGTTATCGGAACCGGATGCACCTGCTGTGAACAAATATGAGGGGGTTCGGTCAAGCGGCCGTCGGCGACGGTCGCACCGATGCGTCCACCTGGTGAGATGGACCTGGAGCGAGGATCGGTGACTTCAGTGGCCGATCCCGTATCTCCCGTTCATGGCATGAAAGGTACGCCCGAGCACAGGTTCCGGCAACGGTCCTTTCCTGTGACGAACGACACTTGTCAGATAGCTAAGGAAATTCAGTCAATTTCATTCACAAGCCTCTTGTCGCCCCCTTAATGACCAGGTCATGCCGCCCGTGTTAACACCCAGCAAAGGACGGCAATGAAAACGTCAAGGGACGGCTACGGGAGCCCATTTCCGCCGAACGGTGTCCTATAGTGCGCCGCACACCAACGGCCCCACCAGCACCACGGCATGCCATGCTCCCGCCACGAAAATTTCCGCCGCCCCTGGCTGGTCAGAGGGAGGTCGCGGCGGGTGTTTCCACGCATGCGGGCGTGCGCGGGGATGGGAAAGGCCTCCACGGGTGGGCGTGGAGGCGGTGGGACGGGGCGGGCTAGTGACCGGGTGGTGTCACCACTGGTCGCTCTGCTCTTCGGCGAGCTTGACCAGCTCGCCGGACGGCGTCAGGTCGTAGCGGTTCATGGTCGTCAGGCGCGGGGCGTAGACGTGGACGCTGATGGCGGGAGCGGTGGAGACGTTGCCGACCTCGTGGATGTAGTCGGCGCCGAAGGAGCGCGGTGTGCCCGGGACGACGGTGCGCGTGGTGCCGAGGTCGCGTTCCTGGAGCTCACCCAGGGCGACGGCGAAGGCGCCCGCCGAGCCGCCGTGGTCGTGCAGGCCCGTGGACTGGCCGGGGAGCCAGCTGATCAGCCAGATCTCGTGGTCGTCGTCCTGGTGCAGCCGCTCGTACCAGCGGCCGTCCGGGCTCAGCCGGACGCGGGGCATCCATTCGTGGAACTCGGCGGCCAGGGCGCCGGCCAGGTCGGCGAGCCGGGAGACGGCGGGCGCGGGCGTAACGGTCAGGGACATCGGGTCCGTTCTTCCTCTCTCAGGGTGTCGGCTGGGCGGCGGCCGGACGACACAGGGCGCTCGCCTGCCGCCGGAAATCGACGTGCGGGCGTGACCAGAGAGGAAGGTCCGGGCTCATGAGGCTCACCCTGGCACCCGTTCCCTACTAAGTCAATCTGAATACTATGAAGATGAGCCGGGGCCCGAGTGAGGGCGGACCGGATTCATGAACCTCTCTTGAACCGCGCTCGACCATGACCTGGCCCGGCGCGGGTACGGGCCGTCCATGAAATCCTCCGTGCTGATCATCGCGACCGTCCTGGCACTCGGTGGATGCGGGGGCGGCGACGACAAGCAGGCGGACGCGCCCTCGACGTCGGCGAAACCGCCGGTGGCGTCCCCCAGCGCGCCCGGTCCCGCGCCGTCCGCGGACGGGCGGCTGGAAAAGGTCGGGGCGACCGCTCTGAAACCCATCGCGAACGGGACGCTCACCTCCATCGAGACCGAGGGCCCCGGCTGGGAGGTGCAGGTGATCTCGCCGGACGGCACCGAGCACGAGACGACGGTCGACGCCGCGGGCGACAGGATCACGCGCACCGTGCCCAAGCAGGAGGGCCAGGCGGACAGGGACGAGCACCAGCGGCGGATCAAGGCCGCGAAACTCGACTACCGCAAGGCCGCGGAGGCGATGCGCTCGGCCGTCCCCGGGGCGAGGATCACCGAGCTGAACCTGGACACCTACCGCGGCGCCACCGTCTGGGAGGGCGACCTGATCGCCTCCAACGGCACCAAACACGAAGTGAAGATCGACGCCGGGAGCGGCAAGGTCCTGGCGAAGTAACGGCGCGGCGGTAGGGTCCGGGGCCATGCGCGACGTCCCGGCGGAGCTGGCCGCTCATCCCGACCGGCTCAAATGGAACGCCAAATACAGGGATGGCGCCGGCGGCTCCTTCCTTCCGCACCCGCTGGCCGAACGGGCGCTCGACCTGGCTTTGCCGGACGGGCCCGTCCTCGAGCTGGCCTGCGGGCCGTCGGGCGCCGCCCTGCTGGCGGCCCGGAGCGGACGGCGCGTGACGGCGGTCGACATCTCCGAGATCGCGCTCGACCGGCTGGGCCGCGAGGCCCGGGAACGCGGCGTGGCGGAGCTGATCACGCTCGTCCAGGCCGACCTGGAGGTCTGGCGTCCGGACCCGGCCGCGTACTCGCTCGTCCTGTGCACCCTGTACTGGGACCGGACGATGTTCGACGCGGCCACCGCCGCCGTGGCTCCCGGCGGCGCGCTCGGCTGGGAGGCGTTCACGCTGGACGCGCGGCGGTTCCGGCCCGAATGGCGCCTGTCTCCCGGGGAGCCTGCGGCCCTGCTCCCCAGCGGCTTCACCGTGCTCGACCAGCGGGACGTGGACGGCGGCAGGCGGCGCCTGCTCGCGGTGCGCGGCGCCGGGCTGTCCACAGGAGGCGAGCCGGGATGACAGCCCGGCCCTCACTCCACCACACTGTCTTGTCCGGTCACGGCCTGGTGACCGGTAGATTGCGATGCCGGTCTTTGCCCTGATTTCACAGCCTTCTTAGGCGCGCGGTGGCAGGGTGTGACCTTTCGTGGTGTCGTCGAACCCGGAGCGAGTGAGGAAAAATGGCCGAGGATGACAAGCCCCGGGGCAAGCCCGAGGTCAAGGCGAAACTCCCCAGCGCCAAGAACATCCGCAGCCCGGAGTTCACCCCGCACGGCATCAACTCCGGTCGCGGCAACCTCGGGAGCGCCAGCACCCGGCCGTCCGGCCTCACCGCCGCCAAGGCCAAGAAGCGCCGCATCATCTGGATCAGCGTGGTGACGGTCGTCGTCGTCGCCGTCGCCGGCACCGTGGTCTGGTACTCCAACTGGTCCGGTCCCAAGGTCTCGGTCTCCGGGAAGTTCGGCGACGAGCCGAAGGTCAGCATCTCCAAGTTCCGCAAGAAGCCCACGAAGATGACGATCACCAACCAGGTGAAGGGCAAGGGCGCCACCCTCGAAACCGGCGACATGGCCTTCGTCAAGTTCGCCTTCTACAAGTGGGCCAAGGGCAAGGGCAAGCCGGTCGGCTCGTCCTACAAGCAGTCCAAGCAGCCGGTCACGATCCCCGTGGGCGGCGACAGCGGCGTCAAGGGCCTCGACAAGGCCCTGCCCGGCCACAAGGTCGGCGACCGCTTCGTCGCCGAACTGCCGCCCAAGGACGGCTTCGGCAAGGAGGCCGCGCAGGTCAAGCTGTCGGAGAAGGACACCGTCGTCTTCGTGGTCGACGTGATGAGCGCCGTCTCGGCCGGTACCCCCGCCGGGACGATGAAGAAGCTCGACGACAAGAACCTCCCCACGGTCGAGGACGCCGGGGCCCGCAAGGCGCCCAAGGTGACCATCCCCAAGGTCGACGCCCCCGACAGCCTGAAGATCGAGACCCTGATCGAGGGCAAGGGCCCGGCGGTCAAGAAGGGCGAGTCGGCCTTCGTCAACTACCAGGGCCAGATCTGGAAGACCGGCAAGGAGTTCGACTCCACCTGGACCAAGAAGAAGATCACCACGTTCGGCATCGGCACCGGCCAGACGATCCCCGGCTTCGACAAGGGCCT
The DNA here is from genome assembly GCF_050946795.1 of Spirillospora sp. CA-294931. Lineage (GTDB taxonomy): Bacteria > Actinomycetota > Actinomycetes > Streptosporangiales > Streptosporangiaceae > Spirillospora. The sequence goes on along the minus strand of NZ_CP192006.1, from coordinate 2,322,942 downwards.
TACGGGGGCCAAGGTCGGCAGCCGGATCATGCTGGTGATCCCGCCCAAGGACGGGTACGGCAAGAACGGCCAGCCGCAGGCCGGGATCAAGGGCGACGACACCCTGGTGTTCGTCATCGACATCCTCGGCATCGCCCCGGCCCAGCCCGCTCCCGGACAGTAATCTCGGACATCTCAGACGGCGGGGCACCCGGCAGGGGCCCCGCCGTCCGGCCGTCCTGGGACGAGTGTCATACGACACGGGTGCGGGCATACGACAACCTTCGGCACGAGCCGATCGTCCTCTTTAAAGGGATGGCATGGGAGTGCGCAGTGACCGGCCTGAAGCACCGGACCCCTCAGGTATCGTCGGTAACGGAAACATCACGGGGGGCTTGTGAGCAGTAAGGGCGAAAGCCCGGGGGGCGTCCAGCCCGCCGGGACGGGTGACGTTGATACCAGTGACGACCTCCGGGGGAGGAACGGCGCCGCCGAGGTCGACTCTCCAGACGACACGACCGAGGCGAAGACCACCACCGGCGACGCCACGACCGACCAGGTCGGCGGCGATACCGCCGACCGCTCCCCCGGTGACGGCGACGACACCGAAGGCCAGGCCCCCGTCGGCGCCTCCGCCTCCACCGACCAGGACACCGCCGCGATGACGTCCACCGACGACAACGACGACCCCGCGGGCACCGCCCCTGAACCCGCGAGCGACACCGCCGACGCCGCAGAGCCCGCTGAGGCCACAGCCTCGCCCGCCGACGCCGACGCCGCCGCCGAGCCCGCTGGCGCCGCTGAATCCGCGAGCGGCACCACCGAACCCGCAGACGAGGCCGCGTTGCCCGCAAACGCCGCCGCGGCGCCTGCGGACGCCTCCGCCGAGCCCGCGAACGGCACCGATGAGCCCGCGAGCACCGCCGTCCAGTCCCCAAGCGCAGCCGGGTCCTCAAGCGCGGCGGCCCAGCCCGCTGCGGCCCCCGTCGGGGCTGGAGGTTCCGTGACCGGATTCGCAAGCGGGCCCGGGGGCAAGGGCGCCGGGACGGGTCTCGCGCCCAAGGGGACGGGCACTCCGCCCCGGGCGGGACAACCGACCAAGCCCCCCAAGAAGCAGCGTTCGCGCGCCGTCCGCTATACCCGGCGCACGTTGTTCGTCGTGCTGGGGTTCCTCGGCCTCTGCGTGGCGGGGTTCGCGATCGCGTACCTGTTCACGCCGATCCCCTCGCCGCAGGAGCAGGCGATCGCGCAGGGCCCGACGTTCCTGTACTCCGACGGCAAGACCCCGATCGCCAAGACCGGCACCAACCGCGACGCGGTCAAGCTGGAGCAGGTGCCCAAGGGCGTCCGGGACGCCGTCATCGCGGCCGAGAACCGCAGCTTCTACGCCGACCCGGGTGTCTCGGTGTCGGGCACCGCGCGCGCGTTCTGGTCGACGGTCTCCGGCGAGCAGCTCCAGGGCGGCTCGACCATCACCCAGCAGATGGTCCGCAACTACTACGGCGGCATCGGCACCGAGCGGTCGGTCACCCGCAAGCTCAAAGAGGTCATGGTCTCGCTGAAGGTCGGCCGCGAGAAGCCCAAGAACTGGATCCTGGAGCAGTACCTCAACACGATCTACTTCGGGCGCGACTCCTACGGCGTCCAGGCCGCCGCCAAGGCGTACTACGGCAAGGACGTCTCACGGCTGACGCCCGCCGAGGGCGCCTACCTCGCGGCCGCGATCCAGCAGCCCACCAACTTCGCCGACCCGAGCGGCTCCAACCGCGCCTACTCCGAGCAGCGCTGGCGCGCCGTGGTGGCGAACATGGTCCGCGACCGCTCGGTCAGCCAGTCCGAGGCCGCGGCGATGAAATTCCCGATGCCGGTCAAGGAGAAGGCCACCGACGTCCTCAAGGGCCAGAAGGGCTACATGGTTAATGTGGCCAAGAAGGAGCTCGTCGAGCGCCGGGGCTACAGCGAGGACGAGATCAACCGCAGCGGGCTGAAGATCACCACGACCTTCGACAAGCGGCTGATGGACGCCGCCAAGGACGCGGTGAACGCCAGGACGCCCGATCGCATGAACAAGAAGATCCGCACCGGCCTGGTCTCGGTCGACCCCAAGACCGGACAGGTGCTGGCGTTCTACGGCGGCCGCAACTATCTGGACGAGATGCTCACCAGCACCTTCGGCGACTGGGCCCAGGCGGGGTCCGGCTTCAAGCCGATCGTGCTGGCCGCCGCCCTGAAGGACGGCGTCAGCCTGTCCAGCACGTTCGACGGCAGCTCGCCGCAGTACTACAACGGCGCCCCGATCAAGAACAACGAGGGCCACAGCTACGGCCGCGTCAACCTCGTCACCGCCACCCAGAACTCGGTCAACACCGCCTACGTCAACATCGGCCAGGAGATCGGGCTCGACAAGGTCACCGAGATGGCCGAGAAGATGGGCATCCCGAAGAACCAGCTCACGGCCAACGGCGCCAACGTCGCGCCGTCGTTCCCGCTGGGCGTCATCTCGGTGCACCCGGTGCAGCAGGCCGGCGTGTACGCCACGTTCGCCGCCGAGGGCCGGCACCGCACGCCCTACGTAGTGAAGTCGGTCTCCGACAACAAGGAGCACACCCGCACCTTCACCGAGAAGGGCAAGCAGGTGTTCAGCGCCCAGGTCGCGCGGGACGCCAGCTACGCGATGCAGCGGGTCGTCCAGTCGGGCACGGGCACCAACGCCCAGCTGGACGACGGGCGCGACATCGCGGGCAAGACGGGCACCACCGAGAACGGCCGCGCCATCTGGTTCAACGGGTACATCCCGCAGATGGCGACGACCGTGGCGATGTTCCGCAGCGACAACAAGCCGCTGAACATCCCCGGCTACGGCTCCTTCGGCGGCCAGCTGCCCGCCCAGATCTGGAACTCGTACATGTCGGACGCGGTCGACATCAAGAACTACGAGCCCAAGGAGTTCGGCTCCCCGTCGATGTCCACCGGCAGCGGCTACGACTCGCCCCCGTATGGGAACCGCCCGAGCGAAACCCCGAGCACCGGCCCGACGACGCCGACCCGTCCGCCCACAGAGGACCCGGACCCGGGGCCGACCAAGCCGCCCACGGAGGGCCCGAGCATCCCGCCGACCCTGCCCACCGACCCCGGCCCGGACAACCCGCCCGACGACGATCTCCCACCCGGCCAGATCCCGCCCAACCCCAGACCCGAAAACGGCCGCTGAACACCAGAGGGCCCAGCTGCCACCCCAGGTAGCAGGGCCCTCTCCCGCGTCCGCCCCAGCACCCAGGCGACCACCGCCCCGCCACCCAATCGGCGCCCGGACGATCACCGCGCCCAACGCCCCATCAACGGCCGAATGCTCGCCGCGCCCGCCACCCGATCAGAGCCCGGGCAGCCACCGCGCCCAACATCTGGACGGCGGCCAACCCTCACAGCCGCCACAGCAACCGGGCGGACGCCCGGACCCGGGGCCGGTCAGTGGCCGGACGGTCGCCGCGCCCAACGCCCCGTCTAGGCCGGACGGCCGCCCACCCCACGGCCGCCGCACCAACCGGATGCTCGCTGCGCCCGGCGCCGGGGCGTGGCTGAATGCTCGCCGCGCCCGGCGCTCCGTCAGTGGCCGAATGCTCGCCCGCCCAACGCCCCGTCAATGGCCAAGCGGCCGCCGACCCACACGGCCGCCACGGAAACCAGGCGGGCGCCGCGCCCGCTGCCCGATCGGTGGCCGGGCGGTCGCCGCGCCCAGCGCTCCGTCAGTGGCCGAATGCTCGCCGCGCCCAACGCCCCGTCAGTGGCCAGGCGGGCGCCGACCCTCGTGGTCGCCACGGCGACCGGATGGGTCGCCGCGCCCGAGGCCCGGTCAGTGGCCGGGGGTCGCTGAGCCTCGCGGCTGCCACGGTGGTCGGGGGGCGACGGGCCCGGCGGGTGGTCAATGGTCGGGTGGTCGTGGGGGCGGGTGGTGACGGGGTGGGGGTGGTCAGTCGCAGGCCTTGCCTAGCTTTTCGGGTGTGGCGCTTATCACCCCGTTGAGCTGGGCGGTGTCGCCCGTGGCCACGGTTGTGGCGGCCGCGCGCAGGCGGCCCGCCTCGTCCTTGAGGACCTTCTTCAGCGTCTTGTCGTCGGCCTTGGCGGACAGGCCGTCGACGCGTCCCGCCAGTTGCTCGGTGGGCTGCTTCCACTGGTCGGGCTTCGCCGCCGAAACGCCTCTGACCTGCGTGATGTACTGCTCGTAGGCCTTCTTGGCGTCGGCGCAGACCGTGCCGGTGTTGTCGCCGCCACCGCACCCCGACAGCAGGCTCGTGCCGCACAGCACCAGCACCAAGCCCGCCACGCGGGTCACCCCGTGCCGCATCGCGCCCCCTCCTCTTGATCTCCGTCGGCCAGTGCATATACTTCCGCATTAGGTCATGAGCGCCAGCGTCAAGCCCCGGCTTGCTGGCCGGCAACCCTTCGTCCGCGATGGGGTGCCCCGGGTGAGGACCAGGCCGGACGCGACCGCGTTCCGGCAAGCGCGGATCCCGCCGGAGAACTCCCGGGGTCCCTGGACTCCGAGGAGCCCCGCATGTCCGCAGCCACGCTCACCGCCGTCGCCACCCCCGCGTCCCGTGTCCCCGCGGTCGAGCCGCGCGTCATCGGCACGGACGCCACCGTCCCGCTGGACGACGGCCGCACCGTCACCTACGCCAACTTCGACTACGCCGCGAGCGCGCCCTGTCTGGAGTCCGTGCAGGACGCCATCACCCGCGCGCTCCCCTACTACAGCAGCGTCCACCGGGGCGCGGGCTACGCCTCGCAGGTCACCACGGAGGCCTACGAGAAGGCCCGCGAGACCGTCCGGGACTTCCTGGGCGCCTGGCGGCGCGCGGCGGTCGTCTTCACCCGCAACACCACCGACGCCATGAACCTGCTGGCCCACGCCGCGCCGCAGGGCACCACGGCCGTGGTCTTCGAGACCGAGCACCACGCCACGCTGCTCCCCTGGAAGCGGGCCGTGCGGCTCCCCGCGCCCGCGACCCCGGCAGAGGCGATCTCCGCCGCCGACCGGGCGCTGGCCGAGGCCCCGGCGGGCCCGCGCCTGCTCGTGGTCACCGCCGCGTCCAACGTCACCGGCGAGCTGTGGCCGATCGAGGAGCTCGCCCGCGTCGCCCACGGCCACGGCGCCCGAATCGTGGTGGACGCCGCGCAGCTCGTCCCGCACCGCCCCCTGGACATGTCCGCGCTCGACCTCGACTACGTCGCCTTCTCCGGACACAAGCTCTACGCACCGTTCGGCGCGGGCGTCCTGGCGGGCCGCGCCGACTGGCTGCGCGCCGCCGACCCCTACCTCAAGGGAGGCGGCGCCAGCGCCGCGGTGACCGACGGCGGCGACAGCACCCGCTGGGCCACCGACGCCCAGCAGCGCCACGAGGCCGGGACGCCCAACGTCCTGGGCGTCATCGCCCTCGCCGCCGCCTGCGAGACCCTCGCCGCGACCGGCTGGGACGGCCTCATCGAGCACGAGGAGCGGTTGCTGGCGAGCCTGCGCCGGGGAATCGCCGTCCTGCCGGGTGTGCGCGAACTCACTCTGTGGGGTGGGCGCAACCCCCGGGTGGGAATCGTGTCTTTCGTCGTGGACGGCTGGAACGCACGCGATGTGGCGCTTACGCTGTCGGGGAAGCACGGCATCGGTGTCAGGGACGGGAAGTTCTGCGCGCACCCGTTCGTCCAGCACCTGCTCGACGCGGGTGACCAGGGCGAGGGCTGCACTCAGGGCCAGGGAACGGCGGTGCGCGCGAGCTTCGGTATCGGAACCACGCAGGAGCACGTCGACAGGCTCCTGTCCGCCCTCGCGCGTCTGGCCTACGGGACGCGCGGGCAAGTGCCGGACCAGGTCGCCCACGGCGGCCGATAGGGAGCTTTGGTCCTGTTCGCCCATGTAGCGTAGGCGGGTCCGCTCGGTGACGCGGGCGGAGGAACGCGCGGGATGAAACAGGGGGTAGCGATCGTGGCCGACGCGTGGCAACCCACGTCGGAACTCGAACGCAGGCTGCAGGAGTCCGTCAGTTCGGGCAACCAGGAGGGGTACTTCCGCCTTCTCGCCGAGAGCGAGCTGGTGGTGCCCGTCCCGCCGGACCTGATCGACGACGTCCTCGCCAACGAGGCCCAGCCCACATGGCCGGCCCAGGAGGAGGACGGCCGCACGTTCGTGCTCGTCTACACCTCCGCCATGGCCATGCGGACCTGCCTCGGCCCGGCGTACCGGCACTTCATGCGGCTGAAGTTCTCCGACCTCGCCGACACCTGGCCCGACGCCCGCTGGTGGCTCGCGGTCGACGCCCCCGCCAAGGGCGTCGAGATCGCGCCCCTGCCCATCGAGGCCCGCCTGCCCGCCTGGTTCATCCGCCAGATCGCCGACGGCGACACCCGTCCCCCGGAGGTCGGCCGCCCCACCCTCGGCGCCCCATCCCCCCGACCGGCCGCCGAGCCCGCAGGCGCCCGCCCGGGCACCGCCCCGTCCGACCCTCTCGCCCCGGCACAGCCCCCTGGGGGCGGCCACACGCCGACACCCCACCATGCCCCGGCCCCCGCGGCAGCGCCGGGCCCTGGGCCCCGGGACACCTCACCGGCTGACCCGCTCGCCCCCGCGGTCGAACACACCGCCCCCCAGGACGCAACACAGCCTCCCGGGGGCGGGCTCGCGGCGGCTCCCGGCGCGGCGCCTCAGCACGCCTCGCCGTCCGACCCGCTCGCCCCGGCCCCTGGAGACGAACACGCCTCGCCGGCGGACCCTCTTGCCCCGGCCCCCGTAGGCGAGGACGCGGCGGGGGGCAAGCACGTTGCGGCGTCCGGTCCGGCGCAGCACGGCGCGGCCCCCGTTGCTTCCGGTGAGCATGCGGCGCCAGTGGGATCCGACCCGCTCGCGCCCGCGGCGAATCCGAACCCGTCGGAGCCCGTCGGGGCAACCGGGGAGCATGCGGCCCCGCCGGGGCCGGTTTCGCGGGGTGCGCATGCCGCGCCCGGCCCCGTGGACGACCAGCAGCCTTGGGAGGAACTCCAGGCGCAGCACCGCGACCTGCCGCGTGAGGAGCGGCGGCCGGAGTTCCAGCCCGCCAACGACGTCGAGCGGGGTCTGCTGCGGGCGGCCACGTCCAACGACCACGACCTCTTCCTCCAGACCCTGGCCGACGCCGAGGTCCTCGTCCCGATCCCCGAGGACATGGACTACCTGCAGCGGCCCGGACGTCCCGGCTTCCCGTGGCAGACGCGCGAGGTCGACGGGGCGACGGTCGTGCCGATCTTCACCTCGCCCGAGCGGCTGGTGGACGCCGGGGCGACCGGCTCCGACTACATCAAGCTCGCCTTCACCGCCGTCCTGCGTTACTGGCCCGACCCGGGCTGGCTGCTGGCGATCAACTCCGGCTCCCCCGCCGGAGGGACGATCCTGGCCGAGCAACTGCCCGGCCTGGCGGTCTGGGCCGACCAGCGCGCCGCGCGCCGCATGGCCGAGACGTTCGACCCGCAGAACGAGGTCGAGCAGCGCCTGCTGGACGCCGCGCGCCGCCGCGACACCGACGCCTTCTTCAAGGTGCTGCTGGGCGCGCAGGTCCTGGTGCCCGCCGATCCCGAGGTGCCGTGGGGCATCACGCCGGACGACCCGGAGTTCCCCTGGCGGCCCGTCCTGGTCCAGGGCACCCCGTCCATCCAGGTCTTCACCTCGCTGAAGTGGATGAACGAGGCCATCGGCTCCTCGCGCTTCGTGATGCCCAGTTTCGTCGACATCGCCTCCGCCTGGCCCGACTCCGGCTGGACGCTGGTGATCAACCCGGGCACCCCGGTGGACGCCACGCTTCCGCCCGAGCAGATCCGGGCGCTCGGCGGCCCCGCCACGGCCCGGCCCATCCCGCAGCCCGCGCCCGAACCGCAGCCGCGGGACGTCCCCGCCGAGCCGCGGCCCGCCGTCCCCGAGACGCAGGCGCAGCCCGTGACCGAGCCGGTGCCGCCTCCCGAGCCGGAGACCGTCCAGGCGAACGAGCCGGAGGAGCCGGTCGAGGAGTTCGAACCGGGCAACCGGATCGACCAGGAGCTGTACGAGGCCGCGCTCAGCGGCGACTCCGACGCGTTCCTGCGGGTGCTGATGGCCGCGAACGTGCTGGTCCCGATCCCGCTGGACGCGCCGCTCGAGGTCACGCCCGTCCAGCGCGAGTTCCGCTGGGAGGCGGCGCTGCGCGACCCGTCGTCGGTCCAGGTGTTCACCTCGCTGGTGCGGCTGCGCGAGGTGCTCCCCGAGTCGCGGTTCGTGTACGCCGACTTCCGCGAGCTGATCGGCTCGTGGCCGCGCGACGACTGGGCGATGCACCTCAACCCCGGCACCCGCATCGGCGCCTCGCTGCGCGGCGACCAGGTGCGCGCGCTCAGCGAGTGGGCCGTCCGGGTGGGGCTCGTCCAGCCCAGGCCCGAGGTCCCGCTGCCGCCGCCGTCACAGCACCAGCAGCCCGTCGCGGAGCCGGAGCCGGAGCCGGCGCCCGAGCCCGAACCGGAACCCCAGCCCGTCGAGACGGTCACGGTGCCGCAGTCGTTCGAGGCGGCGCCGCCGACCCCCGAACCGGTCGCGCCGCGCCCGCTGCCCGCGCCCGACGCCGACCGGCTCACCGAGCCGTCGATCATGCAGAAGGTCGTCCCGCACGGCCATGTCGGCTGGTACCTCGAACAGGGGTACGACCGGGTGGGCGGCTTCGTCCACCAGACCGCCGACGTCGCCGAACTGCAGACGCCCGTCCAGCTGTACGAGACGCTCGGGCTGCTCTACGACGACTCGCCCTTCGACCCGGCGGACGAAGGCGTCTACGTGATCCGCTGGCCCGCGTACTGCCCCGACCTCTACCGCATCCCCTTCGGCGGACGCTCCGAGGAGGAGGTCGCGGCCTGGGGCGAGGACGGCTGGGTCATCGAGCGCGCCCCGTTCCTCGGCGGCGGCTTCGCGCCCGGCAGCGCCGGTTCCATCCGCGAGTACAAGGTGGACAGCGTCCGGCTCCCATACGGGGCGGAGATGTACTACCTCGGCATGGACCGCTCAGAGCAGTTCGTGGCGATGTACGACCCCGACCGCCTCGCCTGGCTGCGTCCCGATCCCGCCACCCAGCAGGCGGACGGCCGGACGGAGGCCGCCCAGTGATCCGCGACGGCTACGTCGCCCGATGGCTCGGCCGCGAGTTCGAGGCCGCCCCCGGCGCCGACGGCGAGATCCGGCTCTACACGCCCGACCCGACCGACGGGTTCGACGAACTGCGCCCGGGACGCTTCCGGCGGATCGTCCCGGCCTCGGAGATCGAGGAGCTCCGCTACGTCCGCACGGTCGGGACCTGGCGCGGAGAGCCTTTTGTGATCGTGGGTGAGCACGAAGGATGGCTCCGGGTCGAGTACACCGGCGGTCGTTCGTCCTCGGCTGAGCGTCTCGAACTCGACCGCGTCGACCACGGCGTGTGGCAGGCCTGGGCGCCCCGATCCGAGATCGAGGACATTCGCGAAGTTTTCGCCTGATCAACTAGAGTTCACCTCCTGGGGTTGATTTGGGGCGCGGTTCCGTGTTCGCATGAGTCCGGTGGCGAACCTGGGGCCCAGGTCCGCCTCGGGCGCTCAACGATGAACGCGATGGAGGAGCTGGCGCGGTGCTTTCCCGACCAGGCAGGCCGATCTTTGTAGGACTCGGCACGGCGGCGATCCTGGCCATGGGCGCCTCCCCCGTCCTGGCCGAACCCGAACCCGGCGCGGCGCCGGACCTTCTGGTCACGGTGACCGTCGCGGACACCAAGGTCGAAGCGGGCACCGAGGTGCCGGTGACGGTGACCCTCAGGGCCCAGAACGGCACCGTGAAGGAAGCCCGGATCTCCGGCGTCGAGGTGAAATCCTCCAGAGCAACGGTCAAGCCGATCGTGACGCCTCCCCCGCGCTGCCCGCAGTTCCTCACGGCCGGATGCGACTTCGACACCGTCACGTCCGAGCCCGAGTCCGTCACCGCGGTCGTATCGCTGCCGAAGACGCTGAAGCAGCTCACCACCCTCGACTTCAAGGTCACCGTCAAGGGCATGAGCGAGGGCAACGCCCTGGAAGGCGGCGACTCGGGCCCCACGATCGTGTACACGCCGATCAAGGACGACGAGCCGGACGAGACCAAGCCGCCCAAGCCGCCGACGTCCAAGCCGCCGAAGCCCTCGCCGACGCCGACCAAGCCGAAGCCCAAGCCGTCGCCGACGAAGACCGAGAACGACGACAACAACAGCGGTGGCGGCGGTAACGGGAACAACAGCGGCGGGAACAGCAACAGCGGCAACAACAACACCCCGAACAACAACAGCACGTACACGCCGCCGTCGCCGAACAGCAACCCGCAGGTGGCGCTGCCTCCGATCCAGCAGGCGCCGAGCCCCTCGGTGGCTCCGAACGTGACGCCGACGCCGGAGAGCAGGCTCCGCAACAACAAGGCGCCGATCGCCCAGGACCTCACGTTCGAGCGGATGGCCAGCACGCAGATCGCGTGGCTGGCGGCGCTGATGGTGGCGTTCTCGCTGCTGATGACCCAGCTGCGCCTGGGACGTCCGCGCAACGCGGCGGCCGCCGCCCGTGCCAAGGGCGCTCACCGCCGTCCCAAGCGCGGAACCTTCGGCAAGTAAAGCCCCCGGCCACGCGCGCGAGCGCGGGGACGAAGCCGATCGCCGCACCTTCCGGACACGTGAGCTTCGCTCACACGCGCGAGTGCGGGACGAAACTGATCGCCCGCAAGTTCAGAACGCGCGAGTGGGGTGAATCAGTGGACGCCGCGCATCAGGCCGTGGCAGGCGATGGCCGCGGCGGCCACGACGTTGAGCGAGTCGACGCCGTTGGCCATGGCGGCCGGGCTCATGGGGATGCAGACGCGTTCGTCGGCCTCCTTGAGCCACCGTGAGGAGAGGCCGTCGCCCTCGGAGCCGAGCAGGAGCGCGGCGCGGTCGCCCAGGTCGGCGGCGTCGAGCGGCACCGACGACTGGTCGGGTGTGAGAGCGAGCAGGCGGAAGCCCGCCGTGCGGAGCTCGCCGAGGTCGTCGTGCCAGTTGGTCATCCGCGCATACGGGACGGCGAACACCGCGCCCATCGACACCTTGATCGAGCGGCGGTACAGCGGGTCGGCGCAGCGCGGGGACAGCACGACGGCGTCGATGCCGAGGGCGGCGGCGCAGCGGAAGATGCTTCCGACGTTGGCGTGGTCGACCAGGTCTTCGAGGACGAGCAGCCGCCGGGCCGGGGCGACGGCGTCCGCGACGGGCAGGGGCGGCAGGCGGCGCATGGAGGCCAGGGCGCCTCGGTGCACCTGGAAACCGGCCACGGCCTCGACGGTGGCGTCGTCGGCGACGTAGACCGGGGCGTCGATCTCGTCCAGGAGGTCGGCCAGCGGCTCGACCCAGCGCCGCGCCATCAGGAACGAGCGCGCGGGATGGCCGGTCCCGGCGGCACGGCGGATCACCTTCTCGCCTTCGGCGATGAAGAGCCCGTGCTCGGCCTCCAGGCTCTTGCGCAGGTTCATGTCGCGCAGCCCGGTGTAGTCGCCGAGGCGCGGGTCTGCGGGGTCAGTCACGTGGACGAGGTGGGCCATCCCCCGATTCTGGCGGATGTCAGGGCAGCCGGATCTCCGCGAGGACCGCGTTGTGGTCGCTGCCCGGCAGGTCGTGCACCTCGACCTTCCGGACGGCGCACCGCTCGTCCACCAGCACGTGGTCGATGGTGAGGAGGGGGCGGGGCGCCTGGCCCCAGGTCGGCTTCAGGCCCGCGCCCGCGCGGTCGGCCGCGTCGGCGTAGCCACGGCCGACCAGCCGCCGGAAGTTCGCGTGGTCGAAGGTGGCGTTGAAGTCTCCGGCGAGAATCCGCACCGTTCCCCCGTCGCTGGCCGAGGGGAGGACGGCGAGGTCGTGCCTCCAGTCGCGCAGGGCGCGGCCGGCGAGCGGCGGGACGGGGTGGACGGCCGTGATCTCGACCGTCCGGCCGCCGGGAAGGGTCAGCTCAGCGCGGGGCATGGCCAATTGGGTGTCAGGGAGCTCTGGAAGCGCGCGGAGAGGGTGGCGGGAGTAGAGGCCACTTCCGGCCGCGCCGTCGCGGGGATCGATGACCTTGTGGGGCAGGAGCGCGGAGAGTCCGGCGCTTTCGTAGCGCTCGACGGCGTGCGGCGGGAGTTCCTGGATGCTGAGCACGTCGACGCGGTCGCGTCTGACCAGGTCGGCGAGCCGCGCGGGGTCGGCCTCGCCGAAGTAGACGTTGGCGGTGAGCACGCGGACGACGGGGCCCTTCGCGGCGGGCTCGCCGCCTCCGATGGCCCGGGGCGCCACGGCCGCCGCGAGCGCGAGCGCCACGGCCCCGGCCGCGGTCGCGGCGCGCCATCGGCGCAGCCCGGCGGCGAGGAGCACCGGGATCGGGGACGCCGCCACGGCGTACGGCGTCAGCGCGAGGACGGGCGCGGCGATCACGTCGATGCCGGGGACGCGGTCGCCTCCGGCCCACCTCAGCAGCGCCCACGTCCCCCAGGCCGTGACGCCCGTCCAGGCCGCGACGGTCCGGATCCTGCCGCTTTGGACGCTGGTCACGGGCCGTTCCGACGCGGCCTCCTCGGTCGCGGTCGACTCGCTCACCCGCACCCCCTGTCCGGTCCCGCACGTGCCCCTGATGTGATGACGATCGGCGGGTCCGGCGAGTTGCCGTCCGCCCAGTCCACCGAACGGGATTCATGATCGACATGTCCAGTTGCGTGGTTGGCATCACGTAAGCTCATGACCTGCGGCATTATCAAATTTGAGGTCTTTGTAACCTCCCGTTCGTACTACTACAGTGCCGGTGAGCACGGACGGGTATCTGTTGAAACGAGGCAACCGTGAGCGGTCGTCATCACAATGACCTCCCGGAAGAGTCCCCGGGTGACGGTGGGTACGACCCCTCCACTCCAGTTTTCGGCCCCGCCAACGACGGTTCGTCGGACTGGTTCGGCCCGGGCGGGAACCCCGGCGCAAGCGCTGGCACCCCATACGGCGGCGAGCCTGGCGCAAGCGCTGGCACCCCGTATGGCGGCGAGCCGGGTGCGAGCCCGAGTTCCCCATACGGAAGCGAGCCTGGAGCCAGCCCCAGCACTCCGTACGGCGGCGAGCCGGGAGCTAGCCCCAGCGCTCCGTATGGGAGCGAGCCTGGGGCGAGTCCCAGCGCTCCGTACGCGAGCCCGGGTTCCCCGTACGGGAGCGAGTCGGGCGCGAGCCCGGGTTCCCCGTATGGCGCTGAGCCCGGAGCCAGCCCCCGCGTCCCGTACGGCGGTGAGCCGGGGGCGAGCGCGAGCACACCGTACGGCGGTGGTGAGGTCGGCGGCGGTTATGGGAGCGGCGCGAGTTCGGGGTCCGGCGGCGGCTACGGCGTGACGCCGGGCGAGACTCCCGGGGGCGTGTCTCGGGTGCCGTCCGAGGAGCCGGCCTTCGGGGTCGGCGGGTTCACGGGCGCGTCCGACGCGGGCGGCTACGGGCTGGGACGCACCTCGCCCTCGGTTCCCGGCCGTGGCTCGTCCGGGCCCGCCGGTTCGGGGTACGGGTCGTCGGAGCAGCCTCTCGGGGCGCCGACCTACGGATCGTCGTCCGAGCAGCCGACGGGCTTCTTCGGCGGACGGGCGGGTGACTCCGGTGGTTCGGGCGGATACGGCGGCGGCGGAGGGGGCGGCGGCGGACGTCGCAGCTCCGGCGGCCACGCGTCCGGGGGCAACCGCAAGCGCCGCAGCCTGAGCGCGCTGATCGGGCCCATGGCCGGGGCGATCGGCCTGGCGCTGCTGCTGGGCGTGGGCGTCTACGCGTTCGCCGAGAGCGGCAGCGGCTGCTCGGGCGACGACGCGCTCAAGCTGAACGTGTCGGCGGCGCCCGACATCGAGCCCGCGGTGACCAAGGCGGCCAAGCGGTTCAACGACGCCCGCCACAAGGTCGGCGGCAAGTGCGCGCGCGCCGTGGTCGCCAAGGCGGAGCCCTCCTCGGTGACGACGGTGCTGTCGGGGCAGGGCGTGACGGCGGGCGGCGCCACCCGGCCGGACGTCTGGGTCCCCGATTCGTCCCTGTGGCCCTCGATCGTCCGCAACGCCCCCAAGGGCAAGGACGCCGTCCGGTTCACCAAGACCTCGGTCGCTTCGAGCCCCGTCGTGGTCGGGGTGCCGCGCACGCTGTCGGCCAAGCTGAAGAAGCAGGGCGTGACGAGCAGACCGTCGTGGGACAACCTGCTGCGCATCGGCGGCGGCTCGTCCACCGGCGGCGTCACCAAGAACCAGCTGATCCCGCCGGGTGCGGCGCGGCTGCTGGTGCCCGACCCGTCGCGCACGGCCTCCGGGATGTCGGCGTTGATGATCGCCAATGCGCTGCTGGACAACGACCCGAACAAGGCCGCGCGCTTCACCGGCATCGTCCGCGCGGTCCGCGAGAGCACCCAGCCGACCGTCCAGGCCCAGTACGGGCAGTTCCGCAAGGGACGCGTGGGCAAGCAGCCGGTCGCGCTCTCGTCCGAGCAGGCCCTGTGGCAGTACAACCGGGGCAATCCGGAGGAACCGGCCGTCGCGCTGTACCCGATCGAGGGGACGCTCGCGCAGGACTATCCGGTCACCATCACCACCAACGACGGTGACAAGGGACGCGCCGCCGGGCTGCTGGAGAAGGCGTTCAACACCGAGGCGGCCCGCAACGACGTGCGCGACCTGGGCTTCCGTACGTCCGACGGCCGGGCGCCCGGCGGCTTCGACGCCAAGTTCGGCGTTGACCCCGAGACGCCCAAGCAGCTGCCCAACCCCAAGGCCACGGACGTCGCGAAGATCATGCAGTCGTGGTCGCGGCTGTCGCTCGGGCTGCGCCTGGTCACGCTGATCGACGTGTCCGGCTCGATGGCCGAGAAGGTGTCGCCGACGGCCACCCGCCTGCAGGCGACGGCCCAGGTGGCGCAGGGCGGGCTGTCGATGATGTCGCCGGACACCGAGCTCGGCCTGTGGCTGTTCTCCACCAACATGGACGGCCAGAAGGACTACCGTCCCGTGGTGCCGGTGGGCGCGCTGGGCGAGCGCATCGGGTCGATCACCCGGCGGAGCATGGTGCTGTCGCAGCTGAACCGGATGCGTCCCAAGCCGGACGGCAACACCGGCCTCTACGACAGCGTCCTGGCGGCCTACGCGGAGATGAAGCGGACCTACAAGCCGGAGTTCGGCAACTCGGTCCTGCTGCTGACCGACGGCGCCAACGACGACACCAACGGCCCCACGCTGAAGCAGACGGTGGCCAAGCTGAAGAACGAGTCCGACCCGAACCGGCCGATCCAGATCAACATGATCGGTTTCGGGAAGGGCGTGAACCCCGAGGAGCTGCGGCAGATCGCGACGGCCACCAACGGCGTCGTGGAGATCGCGCAGACCCCGCAGGAGGTCACCGCGATCTTCCTGCGGATGCTGTCGCGGCGGCTGTCCAACTGACGCTCGCGAGCCTCGTGATCCGCCGACGGTGGGTCACGAGGTGCGCGCGTGGCGTGACGGATTCGATGCAGGGGAAGTTCTTCGAATTTCTTCTGAAATCCGTGTCAACCGGACGGCGGGGTCGCTCGTCTGTTTATGTGGAGGCCCGACGGGGAGCGGGGCCGTCGGGCCTCCGACCTTCCTCGCGGTTTCGGCGGGAAGGACCCCCGCCGGAGGCCGGGGACGGTCCACAGCTGCTATCAAAGCCTGTGAAGATCTTTACCGTCAGCCTGTGCGGCTGGCGCCCCTCAGTTCGCGGAGGACCTTGTGTCCAGTTGGCCCAGTCTCGACCGAGCGGACGACGAGCGCCTCGCGTCGTCCCTGGCCGCCGGCGACTCCGACGCCCTCATCCAGTTGCTCGACCGTTATGCGGCGCGCCTGTACGACTACAGCCACGCCCTGCTGCGCGACCAGGAGTCGGCGGCGGGCGCGCTGCACGACGCGCTGGTCGCGGCGTCCGCGCACGTCGTGGGGCTGCGCGAGCCGCCGCGGTTCCGCAGCTGGCTCTACGCGCTGGTGCGCAACGAGTGCCTGCGGCGGCTGCGCGACCCCGACCGTCCGACCGAGCGGTTCGAGGCGCCCGAGGTCGAGGACGTCTTCCTCAACGCCGACGAGAAGGCCCACCGCCTGGAGACGCGGCAGGTCGTCCATGCCGCGCTGGCGGGGCTGCGCGGCCACGAGCGCGAGTCGCTCGACCTGATGCTGCGCCACGGGCTGGACGCCGGTGAGATCGGCGGCGTCATCGGCGTGCCCGCGCAGGAGGCGACCGACCTGACCTGGGAGGCCAACCGCCGTCTCGACGACGCGCTGGCCGCCGCGGTGATCGCCCGCGCGGGCCACCAGGGCTGCCCGGAGGCCGCCGAGGTCGCCGGGGACGGCTGGCCGCCCGTCCCGGCGGTCGTGCACCGGCTGATCAAGCACATCGACGGCTGTCACGCCTGCACCGAGCGGCGCCACCGCACCGTGTCCACCGGCCGCCTGCTCCAGGTGCTGCCGGTCGCGCTGATGCCGACCGACCTGCGCGGCTGGATCCTCACCACGATCACCGCGCCCGAGTCGATTCCCGAGCTGGACGAGATCGTCCGCCGGGCCGAGCCGTTCGACCCGTGGGGCTGGCCCGTCCCGCTGGAGACGCCGAAGACCGGCGCGGGCGCCGACGAGCGCCGCAAGCCGCCGCCGCGCGTGTGGCCCGCGATCGCGACCGCCGCCGCGGTGCTCCTGGTCGTCTTCGGCGGGTTCCTGCTGATGCCCGACTCGTCCAAGTCGCGGTCCAGCGCGCAGGCGTCGCCCGGCGCCTCGTCCTCCCCGGCGGCCGACCCGTCGGACCCGGGGGGCCAGACGCCGACCGAGAGCGAGTCCCCGTCGCCCACTCCGACGCCGACCGACAGCACGTCGCCGTCGCCGAGCGAGTCGCCGTCGTCCACGCCGTCGGCCTCGGCGTCCCCCAGCCAGCGGCCCACCAGGACGCCCAGCCCGCCGGCGTCCTCCCAGCCCCCCGCGAAGCCGGGCACGCTCGTGGCAGGCGGCTGCGGCATGGAGGCGGGCGAGTCGTCCTGCCCGGTGACGCTCAGGGCGGTCGGCGGCAAGGTCTCCTGGTCGGTGAGCGGCACGTCCGGCGGCGTCACGGCCTCGGGCAGCGGCACCCTCGCCAAGGGCGGATCGGCCTCGATCACGGTCACGCGGTCCGGCGCCTGCACCGGCTCGGGCGGCAGCGGCACGGTCACCATCTCCCCCGGCGCGTCCGCCCAGGTCAGCTGGAAATGCGCGCCTCCGGACGGCGACGGCGGGCAGAACGCCTAGAACTGGCCCCCTCAGCGGCCCCGGGGCAACCCCGCCGGGTCCGTCCAATCGGCGCGACGACCGTGAAAGCCGGTCCTCGCGCCGAAACTTTTCGGGCGGCCGGAACAGCGTCCTGACGTGCGCGGACGGCGACGGACCGTGGCTCATTAATCACTCAAATCACCCGAGAAGCAGAAATCTCGGGTGATTTGCTGGCAAGATCGGGCAGCCAGAGCGGGGTCGGACGATCCCGGCCCGCTCCTCGGGGGCAGTCCGAACCAGCGAAAAGACCTGGAGGAATTCCGTGTCCGGTGGGCCAGGACCCGGCCAGTTCGATGACCCTCGGCTGGCGGACGCGCTGCGAGCCGGCGACGTCATCGCGCTGACCGAGGTCTACGACACCTACGCTCCCTTCCTCTTCGACTATTGCCACGGGCTTCTGCGCGATCGGGTGGAGGCGGCCGGAGCGCTGCGCAACTGCCTCATCGCGGCCCGCGAGCATGTCGACCGGCTGCGCGAGCCCGAGCGGCTGCGCGGCTGGCTCTACGCGATCGCCCGCAAGGAGTGCCTGCGGCGCCGCGACAGCCCCAACCGCCACACCGGCCAGGAGGCCCCCGAGGCCGACGACGGCGACCTCAGCGACGAGCAGATCGCCCGCCGCGAGGAGCGCAGGAAGCTGGCCTTCAGCACGCTGGCCGCGCTCACCGGGCGCCAGCGCGAGGCGATCGACCTCTCGACCCGGCACGAGCTCGACCCGGTCGACCTCGCCGGGCTCTTCGGGATCAGCTCGGGCGAGGCCGCCGATCTGCTCGCCGAGACCGAAGAGGCCCTCGCCACCGCCCTGACCGCCGCGCTCGTCGCGCAGAACCACACCGACGACTGCCCGAGCGCGTCCGCGCTGGTCGACGGCTGGCCGCTGTCGGCGCAGACCGCGCAGTCGCTGTCGCGGCACGTGACCAGCTGCCCGACCTGTAGCGCGCACGAGGCCCCCGACCTGCCCGCCGACCGGCTGCTGGCCGTCCTGCCGATCGCCGCGATCCCCGGGGACCTGCGGCTGGACGTCCTCACGGCCGCGACCAGCCCGGACCGGGCCGACAACCGCCGCTCGATCGCCGCCTGGACCGAGCCGTTCGACGGACGCGGCTGGCCCGTGCCCTACCTTCCGGCGCCGCAGCGCGCTAAGGAACGTCCCGCCGGGGGCGGGACGGGACGCCTCGTGCTGGCGGCGGTGGGCGGCGTGGCCGCCGTCGTCGTCCTGGCCGCCTCGGTGTCGGCGTTCGGCGGCGGCGACTCGGGCCCCAGCACCGCCTCGGTCGGGCCGTCGCAGGGTTCGCCGAGCGACCAGCCGTCCGGGACGCTCCCGGCCGTGCCCCCGCCCGGCACCAGCCCGAGCGCGTCCCCCAGCGGATCGCCGACGCCGACCTCGTCCAGCCCGTCGCCGTCCAAGTCGCCCTCGCCGTCCAAGTCGACGACGGCCGAGCCCAGCGGCAGCGCACCGCCGCCCAAGCCGACGCCCTCGCACCGTCCCCCGCCGCCGCCCGCGAGCCTGCGGATCTCGGGCTGCGCGATGGGCGGCGGAGACGAGTGCAAGATCACGCTGACCGCGGTCAACGGCCCGATCTCCTGGCAGGTCACCGGAGTCTCCGAAGATCTGAACGCCGGTGGCGGCGGACGGCTCGGCGCGGGACAGTCGACGCGCGTCATCGTCACGCGCGACTCGGCCTGGTGCCTCGGCGGGCCCAAGAGCGGCTCGGTCTCCT
This sequence comes from Spirillospora sp. CA-294931, assembly GCF_050946795.1. Classification (GTDB taxonomy): domain Bacteria; phylum Actinomycetota; class Actinomycetes; order Streptosporangiales; family Streptosporangiaceae; genus Spirillospora. The sequence continues at coordinate 2,303,928 of NZ_CP192006.1, read as the reverse complement.
TCTCCCCGGGTGGCACGGCCTCCGTCACCTGGTGCACCTGACGCCCCGCCGGTGCGCCGGGCGCCCCTACCCGCGCCCGGCCCGCCCGACACCACGTCCCTGACCCCGCCCCGCCCCGCCCCTCGCCGCACGCCTCGCACCACCCCGCACGCCCCGCACCGCGCCGCACACCCCGCACCGCACGTGTCGCGCCGCACGCCCCGCACGCCCCGCAAGCCCCGCAAGCCCCGCACGCCCCGCACGCCCCGTGCCGCACCGCACGTGCCGCACCGCACGTGCCGCACCGCACGTGCCGCACCGCACGTGCCGCACCGCACGTGCCGCACCGCACGTGCCGCACCGCCCGGCACTCCGCTACCAGGGCGGCTCCGGTGCCGCGTGGCGGCGTGTTACCAGGGTGCGCCCGCGTCCAGGACCGCGTGCGCGCGGCCGAGCAGGATCGGGACGCCGTCGCCGACCTTCTCGAAGCCCTCGCCGACGGTGGCGTTCTGCAGGAACCTCGCGTGGATGCCCTCCAGGATGACCGCGAGCTTGAAACAGGCGAAGGCGACGTAGAAGTCGAGGTCGCCCAGGTCGTACCCGGTCGCCTCGGCGTAGCGCTCGGCGAAGCGGCGCCGGGTGAAGAAGCCGGGCGAGGCGGTAATCGTGGCGCCTACGGGGAGCGACCCGGCGTCGGCGGCCTCGGCCCAGTAGACGAGGGTGAGCCCGAGGTCGGAGAACGGGTCGCCCAGCGTCGACATCTCCCAGTCGACGACGGCGGCGATCCTCGGCTCGGGGTCGAGCCTGGCCAGGGCGTTGTCGAGCCGGAAGTCCCCGTGGACCAGGCGGGCGGGCGCTTCGGCGGGCAGCCGCGCGGTCAGCCGGGCCACGAGCCGGTCGTATTCGGGGAGGGCGCGGTCGGTGCCGGTGGCGCGGATCGCCTCCTGTGAACCCGTCCACTGCTTGCCCCACCGCGCGAGCTGACGGGTCATGTAGCCGCTCGGACGGCCGAAGTCGCCCAGGCCGACGGCCTCGACGTCCACGGTGTGGATCGCGGCCAGCGCCTCCACCAGCCGCTCGCTGAGCCCCTCGGCCTGCTCTGGGGTGAGGTCGACGGCGTCCTCGGGCGTGCGCAGGACGCGGCCCTCGACATGGTCCATGAGGTAGAACCGCGCGCCGATGACGTCCTCGTCCTCGCAGAACGCCAGCGTCCTCGGGACGGGGACGTCGCTGCCCGTGCCCAGCGCGGACAGGACCCGGTACTCGCGTCCCATGTCGTGCGCGGTCGGCTGGACGTGCCCCAGCGGCGGCCGCCGCAGGACGATCTTCCGCCCGCCGTCCAGGGTGATCGCGTAGGTGAGGTTCGAGCGTCCTCCCGCGATCAGGTCGATCGCGGCGATCCGGCCGGTGCCGGGCAGCGCGCCGGCCAGCCAGGCCGCGAGGCGGGGGACGTCGATGCCGGGGGCTCCGGCGGGCAGTTCAGCGTCAGCGGTCATGACACCCTATTAGAACGTTGTTCGGTCCCGGGTGGGAACCCCCGGCACTCGGCGGCTGGTTACTCTCCGGCCAGATCCGGCCACGTTCGGGTTCCGTCCCGCTCGGGCGCCAAAGCGCGCCAACCTGCGACGACGCGCCGAATGCCAACTTGTCGCATTTGCGGCGTTCAGGAATCAGGGATTCTCAGGTGGATTCGAACGACCGGCTGGGTACGCCTCTGCATCGACGCCGCTCAGAGCGGACAGCATGGGAACCGGCGTCCTCTCGCCGTCCGACCCGGCCCATGGCGGCAGGCCGGGCTCAACCGAGCCCTGCCGGGCATGAACCTGACTAGACCATTCGGGGCCCGACCGCCCGATTGGGGGGGACGCACCGTGGCAGACGCATGGCTGCCGGGATCCGGCCGCATGCAGGCACGACAGGACGGCGGACCGCTTCGGGGAGGTGCTCCCCGCGTCATCTGGTTCAGCAGCGAGTCCGACCCGCGCATCGTCTCGGCCCGTTCGGTCGCCGCCGACCTGATGCGCGAGGACCGCCCGCCGCACCTGGTGTGGAACCCCGCGTCCGGCGAGGTCGTCCAGCTGATCCCGGTGACCCGGGCGGCCCGGCTGATCGGGACGCCCGCCGCGCGCGAGGGCCGCGCCTGCGTGCAGATCATGGTGGTCGGCCACGCCGCCGACCCGTTCACCGGCGCGGTGCTCACCGGACTGGACCCGATCATGCGCTGGCTGGACGCCTGGGGCGTCACCCGGCGCTGGCCCGCCGGGCCGCCGCTGCCCTCGCCGCAGTCGTACCACGGCCCCCGCGACCGGCGGGCCTGGTCGCGCGGCGGCCACTTCGGCGCCTCCCAGGTGCCCACCGCCGACCGGCCCGACCCCGGGGCCATCGACGTCCGGCGGATCACCGGCCCCGACACCCCGGCCGCGCCCATCCCCAAGCCGTTCCGGACGCCCCCTCAGCCGACCGGGCCGCCGCAGACGGTCACACAGCTCACCGTCCCGCCGCCCCGGGGGGCCGACGCGCCCGACCCGGCTCCGCCCGTCCAGTCGATCAGGTCCGTGGCGCCAGTTCCCGAACCAGCGAGCATCCGCTCCTGAGCTCGGCGGTGTCCCTGGCCGCGCCGTACCCGATCACCAGCCCGGAGACGCGCGCGGCGCCGACATGGTGGCGCTCCAGGGTCTCGAGCCAGACCCCGCGCCGCTCGGCCTCGCGGACGACCGCGCGCGCCGCCCGCTCGGGCATCTCCACGACCACATGGAGCCCGGCGGTGTCGCCGCGCAGCGCGAGGCCCTCCAGCGCGCACGCGACCACCGCCCGCCGCCGCGCGTACTCGCCGCGCATCCGGCGGATGTGACGCTCCAGGTCGCCGCGTTCGAGCATCACCCGCATCGCCTCCTGCGGGACGACCGCCGTCCGGTCGCTCAGCGCCTCGCGCCGCTCGGTGACCGCCGCGCACAGGCCGGGCCTGGCCACCAGCCAGCCGACCCCGACGTCCGCCGTGAGGATCTTGGTGGTGGTGCCGAGATACACCACGACCTCGGGATCGAGCCCGTAGAGGGCGGGCAGCGGCGCCACGTCATAGCGGAACTCGCCGTCGTAGTCGTCCTCGGCCACAAGAGCACCGGTGCGCCTGGCCCACGCCAGCAGCGCCTGCCGGCGCGGCACCGGCAGCACACCGCCCAACGGGTACTGGTGGGACGGCGTCGTGTGGACGAGGCGCAGGTCGTCTGGAAGCTCCTCCACGATCAGGCCATGCTCATCCACGGGGAGCGGGACCAGTGTCAGCCCCCGGCCCGCGAGCACCGCCCGTGCCCCCGCGTACCCAGGGTCTTCCACCCCCACCCGATCGCCCGGCCTCAGTGTCGCCGACGCCACCAGATCAAGACCGTTGGTGATGCCCCGCGTCACCACCAGCCGCTCCATCGGGCAGGCGACACCCCGCGTCCGGCGGACGTACCCGGCCAGCGCGGCCCGCAGGCCGGGCAGCCCCCGAGGATCCGGACGCCGATCGGGCGGCACCGACGCCGCCAGTCGCCAGGCCCGGCGCCAAGCAGGCGTATCGAGCGCCCCCGTATAGGAGGCCCCAGGCCGCAGATCGATGACGCCCTCGGGAGCGACCCGATCGGTAAAGGCAGCCGGACCTACACCGTCGGCCTCCTCCTCTACGGGACGCACATCGGTGACATACGTCCCCGACCCATGCCGTCCTTCCACCCACCCCTCGGCGTACAACTGCTCGTACGCCCCCGTGACCACCGTCCGGCTGACGCCGAGCGACCCCGCCAGCGCCCGGCTCGACGGCAGCCGCTCCCCCGCGACCAGCCGCCCGTCCCGCATCGCCCCGCGCAGCTGCGCGACCAGCTGGGCGCTCATCGCCTCGCCCGCGTCCCGGTCGACCACCAGAGGCAGGTCCAAAGTGGTCACCTCGTTTCATCACCAAGTGGCCCTAGCTGCCAGGCCACTTGTTTCTTAGCCTAAACAACCATGAGCACACCACTGTCCTCCACAGACCGAACCCAGATCGGCCGCCTCTCCGACCGCGGCCGGGTCGACCGCGCCGACCTCCACGACGTGCTCGACGACGGCATGATCTGCCACCTGGGCATCGTGGTGGACGGCGCGCCCCGCGTCATCCCGACCGGCTACGGGCGCATCGGGGACGTCCTCTACATGCACGGCTCCACCGGCGCCCGCTACCTGCGCGAGAGCCCGTCCACGGAGATCTGCGTCACCGTCACCCATCTGGACGGCATCGTCCTGGCCCGCTCCCTCTTCCACCACTCCCTCAACTACCGCAGCGCCATCATTTACGGCGCCCCCCGGGTAGTCACCGACCCCGACGAGAAGCTCGCCGGCCTCCGCTGCATCACCGAACAACTCGCCCCCGGCCAATGGGACGTCGTGCGCGGCCCCAACACCAGGGAACTGGCGGCGACCACCGTCCTCGCGCTCCCCCTCGACGAGGCGTCGGTCAAGGTCCGCCAGGGCCCACCCGGGGACGAGGAAGAGGACTACGCCCTCGACGTGTGGGCCGGAGTGGTCCCCGTCCGCCCGTCCTTCGGCACCCCGATCCCGGACCCGCTCCTGCGCGAGGGCATTCCCGTCCCAGACCACGTGAAATCGATCACAGTGGGATGACCCGCTCGGTCGCTCATGGTCATAAGGTGAACACATGAACGAGCGGCTGGTGTGGATCGACTGCGAAATGACGGGCCTCGACCTGCGCGAGGACGCGCTCATCGAGATAGCGGTACTGGTCACCGACAGCGAGCTCAACGTCCTCGACGACGGCCTCGACGTGGTGATCAAACCACCACGGGAGGCATTGGCGCAGATGTCCAAGGTGGTGCGCGACATGCACACCACCTCGGGCCTGCTCGACGTCCTCGCCGGCGGCGTCACGCTCGCCGAGGCCGAGGAGCAGGTGCTGCGCTACGTCCGCACCCACGTCAAGGACGCCAAGAAGGCGCCCCTCTGCGGCAACTCCATCGCCACCGACCGCTCCTTCCTCGCGCGGGACATGCCCGCCCTCGACTCCCACCTGCACTACCGCATGGTCGACGTGTCGTCCATCAAGGAACTGGCCCGGCGCTGGTACCCCCGCGTCTACTTCGCCAGCCCCGAAAAGAAGGGCGGCCACCGCGCCCTGGCCGACATCACCGAAAGCATCCAGGAGCTGCGCTACTACCGCTCGGCCCTCTTCGTACCCCAGCCCGGCCCCGACTCCGACACCGCCCGCAACATCGCCGCCGAGATCGTCCAGGGCGCGTAGCACCCGCCCGAAGCCGCTACACTTACGGGGAGCCGGAAGCAATTCCGGCCATGGTGGGTGTAGCTCAGCCGGTAGAGCACTTGGTTGTGGTCCAAGATGTCGCGGGTTCAAGTCCCGTCACTCACCCCAGACACAGAAGACGGTGGGTTCCTCCGGGAACCCACCGTCTTTTCGCGTCCCGGGTTATGCTCCGACGTGGTAGACGAAGGGCCACGGATGGAAGAGACCCCCCTGCGCGTCCTGCTGGTGGACGCCCACACCGACCTCGTCTCCGCGCTGTCCGAGAGCACCGACCTCCACATCACCGCCGAGGCTCCCCACAACGCGGTAGAGCTGGCCGAGGAGATCCGCCCCGACATCGTCCTGCTCAACAACACCAGCACCGACCTCACGACCCCCCTCAGCCGCACCTCCCCCGTCTTCATCCTGGCTCCCCCAGACGAAGACATCGAGCCCGCCCTCCAAGCCGGAGCCCGCGGCCACCTGAACCCCGAAGCGCTCACCGTCCCCACCCTCATCCAGGGCGTCCGCTCCGGCCTGGGCCTCTCCGCCCGCGAGGCCGAGGTCATGGACCTCATAGCCCGAGGCCACTCCAACGGCGAGATAGCCCGCGAGCTCTTCCTCAGCGAGAAGACCGTCAAGAACCACGTCAACCGCATCTACTCCAAGCTGGGCGTCACCTCCCGCCCCACCGCCATAGCCCTCTGGCGCCGCACCACCCCCGCCTAACCGATTCGCACACCACCCCCAGCTCCTGCTAACCTTCTCCATGTCGCCAGCAAGACACGCGACACGCGCCGTTAGCTCAATTGGCAGAGCAGCGGACTCTTAATCCGCGGGTTCGGGGTTCAAGTCCCTGACGGCGCACCCGCTCCCACCTAGGGTATTAGCGATTATGTCGCCAATGCCCACCGGTCTTTATAGGCCGATATGTCCCCCGCGATGCTCGAAGTTCGCTCACGAGACACCACCCCAGACACCGAGCCCAATGAATGGCGACCAGCGCACCCATTCCGTCTCCGCGAACACCATTCCCCATCCCATCCGGGGGGCCGGTCTGTGAAGCGCAGAACACCCCCCGGCATCGACGACCCAGGAGCGATCCGCGTTCGTGACACTGACGCCGGGTGGGGTTACGCGATGCGGTAGGCCGCCAGCCGGACGTATCGGTCCCGGTAGGCGGGTTCGTTCAGATCGACCCAGAACCCGCCTGGCTGGTCGGGTCCGTCATCGTCGACGCGCTGGAGCGTCCCACCGACTTTGGGACGCCTCATAAGTGACGTCGCACGCGGGGAGTGATGTAAACCTTCCGCGTCGGCGAGGGTGGCCGAGGACGATGAGGGCGACCCAGTCCATACTTCCCGCCACCCAACGGACGGGTCGGTCATACCAACCCCAATCACACGCACACCGACGGTCCCGTCCGGTGTGACCTCGCTTCGGGTGGCGGCGCCAGGGTCGCGCGATCAAGTCGACCCTCTACGATTCGCCTGGACCGGCGTCGGCGCGATACCTCACCCGGCTGGTCCTGCCGCGATCGAGACGACGATGTCGTTGCCCAGTGTCACATCCATCGTGCGGTGCAGGGCAAGGTCGGTGATCCGGCCGTCCTTGGGATGCCAATCGCGGTCGGCACGGGTGCGCCCCAGCACTGGGTCCAGCGCGTCGATGGTGGGCTTCCAGAGGTTCAGCCAGTTCCAGCGTGGACCAACTGCAAACGAGAGCTCAACTCGGACGGGGCCAGCAGGGATTTCGGCCACTCCGACCACCGCCGACCTCACCTGCTCCTTGTACGCCGTGGTTTGAGACGACGCAGTGGTGCGGACGCAGAACATCGTCGGTGGCAGCGTGGTCTCTTGAGCTGGCGCGAGGAGGATGCGGGAGACCTCCGCATGGCGCTTGGTGCGCCAGACCGACACCAGCCCCTCGATGAGAAGGTGCGCGGCCAGCGGGTAGGCGTAGTTGTCCAGGTCGGCCGTGTCGGTGAGGTCGCGCCCTTCGGGCAGTCCGACGTCGAGCCGCATCGCACAGGCCCGGTCCACGGTTTTCGCCGATCTCAGCAGATCTGCGGTGTCGTCGAGATACTCGCGAAGCTCGATCTGGTCGGGGTCGGTCGCCTTGTTCCAGCTGGCCGGGCGTGCCCTCTTGCGAAGCACCGTTTGGGACCTCAGTCCTTGATCGCGAGTTTGACCTGTAGCAGACCGAGGGCGAGCAGCTTCTGGATGATGAGCTGGTGACAGGAAAACACCGTGAATCGTTTGGGCTTGCGGTGTTGGATGAGGCACGTTCCAACGCTGTACTCCCTGAAGGGTCCTGCGAAGATGACTGTCCCTGGCTCACCAACCGTCCCGCCCGTGTACCTACTCACCCTCGAACGAGCGGTCGGGATCACGGATGAGGCATGGAAGGTCGTGGAGGTGACGCAGTGGCGTCTGGCCCGCGCCCTCGAAGCCAGCGATCACCCTCTCGCGTTGGGGGTCGCGAAGGAGATGGTGGAGACGATCGCGAAGATCGTGCTCGCGACGCGCGGCGAGGTCGCCGGGTCACAGATGGACTTCGGCGAGTGCGTGACGGCAGCTCATAAGGCGCTGGCGCGCCTCCCCGGCCCGCACCTGAGCAACGAGCCCGTCCTGAAGCAGTTGGTACAGAGCGCGAAGGGCATCGCTACGCAGCTGGCGCCAGTCCGCAACGCTTACGGGACAGGGCACGGGCGAGCCGAGCAGCCTGACATCCCGGAAGAGATGCTTCACCTGTGCCTGGATGGCGCACTGCTGTGGTCGCGGTGGGCGCTGCGGCGCCTCGGTGTCCTCACGCTCGGAATGCCCGAGCCTCTCATCCGGGACCTCAAAAGCGGGATCTTCCATGGCGGGGCCCTGACTCCGCGTCTGAAGGCAGCTCTGCAGAACGAAGGCGACGCCGCGGTGCTGCGTCGGCTTGGTATGGCCGTCGGTCAGCGGGCCATGATGGACACCCATGTCGTTCGGGTGGAGGGCGTGCAGGCTTGTGCCGAGAGTGACGACCTAGACATCTGGCCTCCGGCTTACCGCACCGCTCTCTTCGAGGGGCTGTTCATCGACGCCACCGGGCGGCCCACCGTCAGCATATGGTCAGCCGAGTGGGCGTCCCGGGTGATCGCGCCACTTGGCGAGGACGAGGCTAGCGTGGTTATCGGCGATCTTGAGAACAAGCTCGCCGATACCAATATCGATGACCTCACAACCGCCTTCGAGAACAAAGCATTTTGTCATCGGCTCCATTACAGCGGCCGTTGCCTGCCGCCCCGGGCACAACAAGCCTGGGGGCACCTGCTCGATTACATCGTGCTGGCAGTCGGTCTAACGGAACCGCCGCCAGATCTCGCGTAGGGGCTCCCCAGCCGGGCTTCACGATCCTGGAAAGCGAGGGCGAGTGTAGAGGAACCGCCGATGCTCAGGCTAGTGAGATCCGTGGTCGGTCGAGGTTCGAGCAGAGCGAAAGGTCTGAGAGCAGCCCGTGTCTTCCCCATGGCCCAGGCAGCGAGCGTACCCTTTGCCGTCGGCATCGCCGACCGTCATGACCGGCTGACCGTTGGTCACTTCGAACACGTCGAACCAGTCTCTTCCGACCTGCACATGACGTGTTGCGGGATTGTCTTTAGCGCCCAAATGACGCCAAGTGGCGTTACACGCTGCGGTTGGCCCGCCAGCCGGACGTGTCGTTCCTGGTAGACGGGTTCGTTCAGACCGCCCCAGAACACCCCTGGCTGGTCGGGGCCATCGTCATCGAGGTGCTGGAGCGGCCCATCCATTTGGAACGCCTCATGAGTGAAGTCGCACGCGGGATGACGTAACCCTCCGCGTCGGCGAGGATTGCCCGAGGACGATGAGAAGGACCCAGCCCAGGTCGCCCCGCCACCCAATGGACGGGGTCGGTCATACCAACCCCGAACATCCGCGCACCAACGGTCCCGTCCGGCGTGACCTCGGTTCGGGCGGCAGCGCCGGGGTCGCGCGATCAAGCCGACCTTCTACGATTCGGGTGGAGGCTCCATCAGACCAGGGCGCTTCAAACCGACGACTAACTCGACGACTCTGTCGCTGGCGGGACACCGCACCGCTCGCAGCCGTTCGCATGGTCGTCCCGACAGACGTAGCCGATGGCACCTTCCACGCACCATTCGGCAGCTGCTTCGGACAGCAGGTCAGGCCCGGCAAGCAGGAGCCGACGCAGTTCAGCGTTGTCCGCAATGTCGGCCGGACGGCTGGTGAACCACTCGTCGAACCAAGGCTGGTCCCGGTGCACCCGCCAGTGTTCGTGCTCCCGGTCGTCGACTGCGGCAACGAACCGATCGACGATGCGCCCCCAACTAGGTGCGCCGAACCAGCCGTTGTCGAACGCGCAAAAGAATTCGATCAGGGTCCGCAGGCCGAACTCCTGCTCGCGGAGGCGGTACGCACGGCCCCAACCGATCGCGTCCTGTGCCATCTCCGCGAGGTCGTCGCGCGGATCGTCCTCGTGCGCCGGGTCGTCAGGGTTGTGACAGGCCAACCCGAGCTCGAGCACGGACTGTCCAGTCGGCAGAACCCGAGACGGGTTGACCATCGCGAGTAGTCCACGAACGACAGCTGGACACCGCGCTCGGTTCCGCCCTGGTCGTAGTACCAACCGACCACGATCGCCCTCACACGGTCGTAACTCGCCTCGGCGGTAGCGTCCGCGGTGGTCGTGATGCCCTGCGGAACCCTGTGGCGCTCGATTATTGGGTCACGTGGTCTGAACTGCGGCTATGCGGCGTGGTGGTACTCGCTGATCAAGCCCGTGACGACGCGTTTTCGGCGGATGCGGCGGCATCGCCTCAAATTAGCCGATGACGAAGAATGTGCTATCAAAAGACGCCATAGTTTTATTATTCACTCATACTCTGATCAGCGTGTTTAACAACCAAGGACTCTGCGATCCTGCGAACCTCAGGATTAGGGTCTGCCGTCAACAATTCAAGAGAAGATAGAATGTTGACAAACTTATCCTCAACAGCCAATTCCCATGAGATTCTTCTCGAATAGTTAGCTCGACGTTCAGGCGATGCATTCCGCGCCGCACTCCTCCAAGCGGTGGAGGCGTTTGAAATATTCTCGACCAGCTTGAAAAGTTCAACGCGAATGGGAGATTCACCCGAACGCACGATATCTATCAAGTAGTCAAGCACATAGGAAGTCGCCTCGCCTATCACTACCCCTTGATGACAAACCTTTCCACGCAGATCGATAAACGCTTCGAAAGCGCCTTCTCTTTGCAGTTTGGTTACCTTCTCTAATAGCGCCGGAATATCCGAGGCCGCCCCGTATGCGTGGTGGATCGACGACCAATTGACAAGAGAGGCGTCACGCACTAGAAACTACCTTTCTGTAGGGTGCTTGAATTTTCTCAACCATCTCCTCAAACCTCTAACCGCTGATGGCTTGAATTCCCAATCTCGAAAGCAAGGGAACGCAAGATTCCTCACAGGCCTTCATGAGGAGAAAGATGGAGACTAGTGCCCAGCGCAGAAAGGACGGTCTCCATAACCGCACCATCAACCGAGTCTTCGGCTTCGAAAGCATCACTGATGCAGCCGATTTCAGCACAGCCCCTGTGGTGTCCCCCGGCAGCGTCGATCGCCTGACGTGCATCGAAATCAACGTCTCCGATATCCTCTCGATTCATATTGTGCCCAAAATACCTACGTCCCAACCTGGTTCTGAGCAAAGAAACCACTTGAATCCCGGAGTCTGTGGGCAGCTGCGCCGCGTGGCGCGCCAATTCAGGAGAGCAATTGTGCACCAGGACGTCGCTGTTGGCGACCGACACATAGAAGGCATGAGTGCGAGCGACCGTAATGTCATAGACGGTTCCACCGCCGCCAGAAGCGACTGCGTTGGCCACTTCGATTGTATCGCCGTTGGGACTACGGAGACGACTGCCAGTTGCCAACTCGCCTGCCGCATTCCATTCACTGGTGCTGGCGTCCCAGAAGAGGTGGTGCTCGGTCGCTCGGATCTCACCTCTTCGTCCGTCACGTTTCTCATCGGCAGATATGGTGATCCGAACGATACTGTTGTAACGAGTTCCGGAGTAAGAAGCAACAACTGGTTGCTTTGAGGTCTTTCCCGTTTTTGAATCAGTTGTCAAAACTTTATCGCCCGGGTTTGATTTTGTTGATGAGTTTGGTTTTGCCGTTGACGAGGCAGACTTGGGTGCCTGGGGTGAAGCTGTTGCAGCCGGTGGGTATGGCGTCGGCGGCGGCTTGGGCGGTTTTGGCGGCTTGTTCGGCGGCTTTGGCGCCTCGGTTGAATTTGAACCAGTCTTTAATGCCGCCGGCTGCAGTGCAGCTCAGCGTCTTCGCGGATGTCCGATCTGGCGGCTGGGGTGAGCGCTTTACTGGCCGTTCCGTACCCCCCGGTCGGCAGGGCGCTTGCGCCCGCGTCGCTTCTTGGAGGTTGACGCGCGGCGGCGCGTGAGTTTGGTTCCCGGAACGAGGCGCCCGGCTTTGAGGACGTGGTCGCGGTCTTCCCGGCCGCCTTGTGAGCGACCTCAGGGAGGACGGAGGTGTAGGTGTCGGCGGTGAGCACGATGCTCGAGTGCCCAAGCATCTCCTGCACCACCTTCAACTCCACCCCGGCGGCCAGGGCGAGGGTGGCTGCTCCGTGCCGTAGGTCGTGCAGCCGGATCGGCGGCAGGCCATGCTCAGCGATCAGCTTGGTGAAGGTTCGCGTCAGCCGGTCCGGGGCCATCGGGTCACCGTTGAGGCAGGTGAAGACGTACCCGCTGTCGCGGTAGCGCTTGCCGGCCTGGGTGCGCTCGTGCCGTTGACGGACTTTGTGGTCGCGCAGCGCAGCCACGGTGGTGCGATCCAGCGCGATCACGCGGGCGCTGCGGGCGGTCTTGGGCGGGCACGCGATCAGGTGCCCGTCGTATTGCTGCAGTTGCTGGGTGATGACCACGACGCCCTCGTCCAAGTCGACGTCGCACCAACGCAGCCCAGCGGCCTCCCCGCGGCGCAGGCCGCGCAGCGCGATCAGGTGGTAGGCGGCGTACAGACGGTGATCGCCGACGGCGTGCAGGAACTCGGCCGTCTGCACCGCGCGGGCGCCTTGGACCTCCTCTCCAAGGTGGCCCAGGGCCACACCCGCTGGTCGGCCGTCTACGGGCTGCGCCACGCCGAAATGACCCTGGCCGTGCGCCGCGACTACCGCAGAATCCACCGCTTCAAACTGACCGCCTAGCCCGTCTCCTCGGGCGCCGGAAGCAGATTTTCGGCGTGCGCGGGGGCGGTCGGCCGCTGCTGGACAGAGAGGGTCGAGGGCGAGATTCCGTCGTGGCCGGAGAGGTAATCTGCCCTCGCCGGGCGGCGGCCAGAACGTGGATCCTCGTCCAATCTCCGATGGAAGTTGGGACGCATGGGAGACGGCATGTCAGGCGCTGCCCGTGCCGTGGTCATCGACCACCGGACGGTCACCAGGGAGAGCCTGGTGACCCTTCTCGACGCCGACAACCGTTTCGAGGTGCTCGCAGGCTGTGCGTCGATCGCCGAGGTCGGTGAGGTGGCCGACGACGTTCATCTGTACGTGCTCAATCCGACCGATTCGGGCTCGGCCGAGGCGGTGGCGGAACTCCTGGCGGCGGAGGTGGTCGTCGTGGTGACGGCCTCCGATCCGCGCCACCAGCGGGTCGCCTCTTGGGTCCACGGCGCGATCGCGGTGTTGCCGGTGGACACCGACGTGGAGGAGCTGCCGGGGACGATCTGGGACGCGCTGGAGAATCCGGGACGGATGGACGCCGGTCTGGCCGGTGACATCCTGCGCGGCTCCCGTGAGCTCGGCCTTGACCTGAGTCCGGAGGATGAGCGGCTGCTCGACGGGATCGCCGACCGCGCCATGCTGCCCAAGGCCCTGAACGCGGTGGCGGCCAACTCGAAGACCGCGGCGCTCCGCGAGAGGCTGGCCAGGTCGGGTCAGTGGAAGCCCTACCTGGTCGCGGCGCCGCAGGCCCTTGCCGTGGCGCCGATGGCCGTCGAATCCACCTTGACGCCTGACGCCCTGCCCCCGGAGATCCTCAAGCTGAGCTCTCGTGAGCGGCGCGTCATTGAATTGTATGCGGACGCCCATACCTACGAAGAAATCGCCGTCAAGCTATCGATATCGCAGCTGACCGTGCGCAATCACATCCGAAACGCCCTGCAGAAACTCGATGTGCCGACCGCCACCGAGGCGGCGCGGATCTGGGTGGCTTTGTGGGTGACCGGGCGGCACCCCAGTCCCGCACGGCTCAAGGAACGGATAAGCCAGCTGGGCGATCAGCGTCACCACCCGCCGCGCTACTGATCATAAGTGTTCACCGAGATGAGGGAGAGGGCAATTCGTACCCGGTACTTTGACGTGTTGGTACGGACTGGTCATGCCGGGAACCGGTTGCTCACGGCATAGTGTCGTGTGAAGCTGGCAGAGGGCGGTCGCCGACCTCCGCCGGTGGTGCGGGGGCCTGTTGATGGGGTGACAGCATGACGGCGTTACTGGGTGCGGCGCTCGGCGGTCGGCTGGCCGACCTCAAGCACCCGGCACGGCACGTCGGCCACCTGACCCTCCCGATGATCGTCGAACTGCTGGTGGATCATCGGACGAGCGTTCCCGGCGCCTGTTCCGGGGCTTTGCTGCGCCGGCGTGTCCGTGGAGTCTGGCGCGCGCATCTGGTCTTTCTCGACGAGTTCGACGAGCCGATCCTGGATGGTCCCGGCATCGAGGGTTACTGGTCTTCCACCGTGGACACTTTTGATGATGAATTGGTGGAGATGTTCGCAGGAACGGATTTGATCGTTTTCCGATGAGGCGAAGGTGACGGCGGTATGAGTGGCATGACCGATGTCCTGACGGTGGCACTGGCCGCCCTGGCACTCCTCGGCGTAGCGGCCGTCACCCGATTCCTTTTCGTCACCCTGCAATCCCTGGTGAACTGGTTTCGGCAGCGTCAGTCGGAGCTGGCCGCCAAGGAACGCGTCGCAGTGACGATCGCCCAGCGGATGGAGGCCAACCAGGTCGCCGTCGTGCATGGGGTGTTCGACAACGTCTCCATGATCCAGGGCGTCTACGACACCGACCGCGAGTCCTTCGTCGAGATCCGGGAGATCAGAGCCGCCGACGCCGAGGACGAGGTCCGCAGGATCCACCAAGGCCACCGCGTCGTCGTCTGGGGCGGCTGAACACCGTGTCCTCGGATGGACGGATCCGGGTGCACGGAATCCCGGCCGAGCTCTCGCGGGCCAAGGCGAGCCTGCTGACGGTGCGGCTGGTCCACGCCGTGGAGTCGATGCTGGACGAGGCGCAGCTCGGCGACGTGGAGATCACGGTTACCGGCCGCCGGGCCCCGGGCATGGTGGTCAGCGACCGGGCGCCCGCCACCGACGCGGACGGCCGCACCAGATTCGCGGCGGTCCCCCCGAAGTACGGCTTCGACTTCCTGGTCCTGCCGGACGAGGTGATGGGCCAGCTGCTGGCCGCGGTGGCCCAGGAGGAGCACCGGAGCCTGATCTACGACGTCTGGAACCTGCGGAGCATCAAGCCGCACCCCGGCCATGCCGTCAACCTGCACGGCCCACCGGGAACCGGCAAGACCCTGGCGGCGCACGCCCTGGCGGCCCGGCTGGGCCGCAAGCTGGTCCTCGGACGGTATTCCGAGCTCGAAAGCCGCTACCACGGTGACGGCCCCAAGAACCTCGTGGCGATCTTCGAGGCCGCGCAGCGGCAGAACGCGGTGCTCTTCCTGGACGAGGCCGACTCGCTGACCTCGCGGCGCATCGGCGCGCCCAGTCAGGGCTCGGAGCACGCGATCAACGCGATGCGCACCGAGCTGTTCATGTGCCTCGACCGTTTCCCGGTCCTCACCGTGCTGGCCACCAACCAGGTGAGCGCCTACGATCCGGCGTTCAGCAGCCGGATCCGGCACATCCGCGTCCCGCTTCCCGACAAGCTCGCCCGGAGGGCCATCTGGCAGCGCCATCTGCCCCCCGAGTTGCCGCTCGCCCGCGATGTGTCGGTCAACCGGCTCGCCGAGATCGACGGGGTGAGCGGCCGGGAGATCTGCCAGGCCGTGATCGACGCGGCGACGGGAGCGGCCGACCGCCACAGCCCGGCCCTGCTGCACTGCGACTTCGTCACCGCGATCGAGCACATCAAGAGGTCGCGGCCGGGCCACGACCGGAACGTCGCCGACCAGCACGTCGGCATCATGCGCGCCGCGATGGCCGAGCGACCGTCCCGGCCCGATCAGGACTGAGGCCGCGGTTCGCTCACCACGTACATGCGCAGCTTGAGCTCCAGCAGCTCCTTGATCTCGCACAGGGTCGAACGCACCTGCGGGGAGCGGTCAACGGTCGCTTCGATCTGAGCGGAGACCCACGCGGCGATCGGCTGGTGCTCCCGCGCCCACTCCGGGGTGTGCGGGCCGGGCGTCCACCTCTCCACCGCGTTGCGCGCCGCCTGGAGCAGAGGCAGGTCGTCGGCGTCCAGGTTCGAGAGGATCGTGAACCAGTCGCCAAGCACCGCCAGGCCCACCAGCCTGCCGCGCTCGGCCGAGGCGTGCAGCCGCCCGGTGTCGTACCTGATCAGGAACTTGTACGCGTCGGCGCACCTGTCCTCCTGGTCCTCTCGCAGCATCAGCCCGAGATGGCCGATGCATGACAGGACGCCCTCGACCCCGGAGGTCTCCAGCTGCCCGTAGCGGGAGTTGCTGACCAGCGCCTCGGGGAGCGCGGCCTGCTGCGCCCGCTCCGCCAGCTCGAAGGCGTAGTCAAGAGCCTCGGTGAGCCCCGCGGCGGTACAGGCCAGGACCCACCAGATGCTGCGCCGCGTGTCGGCGGGATCGGGCCGCATAGCAAGCAGTATGGAGGCGGCCTCCGGAGACGGCCGTGCGACGGGGATCGTGGCGCCGGCGTCCAGGTAGTCGAACGTCGCCAGCCAGCACATGGCCAGCTCGGCGCCGGTATCGCCCTCCAGGAACAGGGTCTGGAGGTCGGCCGCGGTGGGCTTGCCGGCGTTCGCCCAGGAATGGAACCACGGCCAGTACACCGACGCGTCCAGGCCCGCGTCGATGTTGCGCACCTCGGTCAGCACGAACAGCCGCTTGGTGTCGAGCGAGTTCTGCGGCAGGTTGGCCAGCAGCGAGGCCAGGACGCCCAGCCGCTCGGCGTCGAGCTTGGCCAGCAGGTCGTCCACCAGCCGGGTGACGTCCTCGAAGCCATCCAGCAGCGACCCGACCGCGTACGCAACCGCCTGAAGCCGGACGCGGGACGAGTCGGCGGTGACGCGGCCGAGCAGTTCACGCGCCCGGACGTCGTCGCCCTCGATGAGCAGCTGGTGCGCGGCCGCGGTGACCGTGACGTCGTCCCCGTCGGTGAACCGCTCAAGGAGCTCCTCGGTCGTCCGCCCGCCGGTGAGGACGGCGACCGCGCTGCTCGCCTCCTCGATCGCGCGGGGGTGGGCGGCGGCGACGGCGAGGTAGGTGTGCCAGTCGAAGTCGTGGCTGATCCCGTAGCTGAACCGCCGGGCCAGCAGCACCTCAAGCAGGCCCGCCTCCGCGCAGGTGACCAGCAGCCGGCACCGCTCTGCCTGGAGATCGTCGATGCCGTCCCGCGCGATGGACCGGAGCAGCTCGTTCTCCACGGCGGTCAGCCGCGCGACACAGGCGTCCAGGTAGTCCTCCCGCAGTGGGCCCGGGTTGTTGCCGAGCCTGTCGAGCGCCGTGTAGGCGGCGTCGACCACGGGCCAGGACTCGTTCGCGTCGATGAGCATGAAGACGCGGCCGGTGTGCCAGCGGACGTCGAGGTCGCCGATCGCCTCGATCGCCTGCGTGCGGAGACGCTCGGGGACCGCGGCGTCCAACAGCCCGTCGAGCGTCTCGGTCACCGTCTGCCGGAGCCGTCCGGCCTCCGTGCCGTCGCCCGCCTGCCGAAGCAGGCCGACCAGCGCCGACAGGCTTAGTGACCGGGCGCGCTCGGGGGCGCGGGTGTCGGCAACACAGTCGCGGAGAACCTGCCAGGCGTCCTCCTTCCCGTACTGCGCCAGCGCATGGGCGGCGGCGTCCCAGTCGTGCTCACCGGTGAGCGGGGACGACAGCACGCCGCGCTGGGAGTGGAGAAAGCGTTCCACCACGGCCGCCGGAGGGTCGCCGCTCGCCCGCAGCAGTTGCGCGGGGAAGAGCGGGTCGCCGGTCTTCAGCGCGAGGTCGACGAGGGCCTCCACCAACGCCTGCCGGTTGTCGGAATAGCTCAGCAGAATGCGCAGGGGCTGCTGCCATTCGAATCGGAGCGCCCGTTCGTTGAAGTCGTCGACCCGCTGGTTGAAGTCGTGCTCCAAGGCGCGGGCGGCGAAGTACTCGCCGAACGACGGTGCCGCGAAGGCGAGCGTGCGGCGGCCCTGCGGCGCCGTCCACGTGAGCATCTCCTCCGCGACGAGCTCCGCCAGCACCTCGTCAGGATGGGTGACGTCCGCCTTGCCGAGCAGGTCGAGGACGACGGACGGCTCGATCGCGGTGAGGTCTCCCTTCTCGACCGCGTGCCGACCGATCACCTCCAGGGCCCGCAGGCGCTCGCCGAGCGTGAACCGGCACGGGGGCGCGGACTCCCGGTGCGTCTGCGTCATCTGGCTCTCGACGAACGTGGAGAACACCTCGCCGATGCCCCCGAAGGGCTGGCCTCTGGCGCAGTGCCGCGTGAACGCCATGAGGAAGAGGGGAACGGTGATGAGGTCGCAGATCTTGGCATACTCGTCGAGGTCGGTGAGGAAGCGCAGGGCCTTGCGCTGGTCCTCGTCGCGAATTCTGGCCGCGGTCAGCTGGCCGCTGAGGTGGTGACGGGCCTGCGACAGCAGGAGCGGCCGCAGCGTCAGCGGGACGGCGTCAGGCATGGCCGGGGCGCGGCCGGACGGCCGGTCACAGACCAGGATCGGTGTGCGGGGGAACGCCTTGCGCAGCCGTCCGAGCCAGCCGCACAGACGATCACGGTCCTCGTGGGAGAGGACGTCGAACTCGTCCACCATGAGATGGACGGCGCCGATGGTGAAGGCGTCGGCCGGCTCAGGGCCGGCGAGAACGCGCCGGTAGGGCGCGGCCACCCGGTCTTCGAGCCCGGCGAGGAGCGTGCGGGGCCGGTCTTCGTTGTCCGCCAGCGGAAGCAAGTCGCGGGCCTTTACCAGCAGCGGCATCCTCGGGCGGAGCCCGGAGTCGTGGTCCGCCTCTTTGACGGTGCGGGCCGCCCTGGGCGTGAGGACGGCGTTGACCAGTTGAAAGGCCAGCTCACGGATCGCCGCGCTCTTGCCCGAACCGATCCTTCCGGACAGGATCGCCGCCGGAGCCTGGGCCAGCGTTCGCACCGCCTCGCTCCCGGCGCCGACCGACAGCGGGATGTAGTGGTGGCTGTCCTCGCGCAGATGGTCGCGGATCTCGCGGGCGGCGTCCTGGTAGCAGGAGTGCACCATCGACGCGCGCGCGTCCTCCAGCTTGCCGGCCAGTGCCTCGTCGTCGATGCCGGGGCGCGAGTCGAGGGCCGCCAGCAGTTCGGCGAACGTCGCCAGTGCCTCGGGATCGCTGTGGCGCAGCGTGTGCTCCCGCATCGCCAGGACGGCGGTGATCTCCTCGTCCCGCCAGTGCTCGTAGGAACAGTCGTCGCGGAGCCATTCGGCGGCCACCGCCGCGGTGGCCACAGCGGCGCGCACCCGTGGCTCGCTCTGCCTGGCGTCGCTCCAGGCGAGGGTGTGGCAGGCGGCGATCGAGACCTGGGTCAGGTAGTCCCGCCACCAGGGAACCGGGGCGTCCTGGCGCGGGTACCACACCCGTACGCTGCTGCGGATGGCGTTGAGGATCTCAAAGCTCGTGCGGACGATCTCGGGCTCGTTCTCCAGCAGTTCGTCGATGGCCGTGCGGGAGGGCTCCTGCGACGACTGCGGGATGTTGGAGGCGTCCATCGCCCGGCTGGCCAGCGCCAGAAGGCGTTGCAGCCGTAGCGTCTGCGGCCAGGTCAGCCGTGGCGCGATCACGTCCCGGTGCAGGCCGATCTCCAGCCAGGCCGGATCGGTGAAGATCGGCTGCTCCGCCCGCGTCAGGGCGAAGTCGATGAGATAGAACTGCCCGCCGGAGTACATGACGTTGCGCGGGTTGAGGTCGCCGTGCACGACAGTCGCGTTGACCCTGCGGCGCTGCTCGCGGAACAACGACTCCAGCATCGTGAAGGGATGGGCCATGGCGCAGTCGCCGATGCGGACGGTCGCTCCGGCGGCCTCGATGTTCGGGAGCTGCCGCCGGATCATCTGGGCCCGGTCGGCCGCGCGCAACCACTTCACCCGGCCGGTCACCGTGACCCTGTGCCCGTCATAGGCCGCCAGGTCGAGCTTGGAATCGTCGGCGGCGACGATGTGCACCGTCACGCCGTCCCACTGCGGCCCCGTGCAGAGCAGCCGGTCCTTGTGGAGGCGCACCAGGGCGTTCTTCAGGCTGATCTGCTTCCCCGGCAGGTCTTCCGCCCCGGCGGGCGAGATGGACGCCTCCAGCACCTCCATCCGGTGCCATTCCGGGATGTCATCGGCCCGGGCGGGGTCGAAGCGGAGCCGGACGCCGGACGCGTGGTTGACCTCCAGCACCAGGTCGACGCCCATCCTGGTGTTGTACTTCCACAGATTGGTGGGATCAGAAGACGGGGTCGAGCCCTCGTACAGGCCGTTCCACAGCCGCTGCATCAACATCCGCAGGGCGGAAACGACGTTGTCCTTGGGGACTTCCCCCTGAAGGGCGGCCTCGATCAGATCTTCCAGGCAGTCCGTGTTCGGATCGCCGGTCGCCGAATAGTTCGCCACGTGCTGATAGACGATCGCCGCGTAACCGTCGCCAAGATCCTTTTCCTGGCCGGCCATCAGGACGGTTTCGCTCACATACTCGATCGGGGTGAACAGGGCGCGCGGGCGCGGTGCGATGTGCTCCTTGAACGCCCGCCACTCGGCGGCGATCCGGCCGATCTCGTCGATCTTCGCGATGCTTCGCGTCGGCCGCCCGGCCCGCTGAATCTCGACCTCCAGAACGGTGGCCGTGCTCCGTCCGCCGTTCAGGAGGCGTCCATGAGTGATGTGCTCGGGATGTTCGGCGTCACCGTCGGCTCCCGGAGGCGCGACGAGGTCCTGAAGCGTCGCGTCGATCTGTGATTCCTGCAGTTCCCCCACCATTCGATCTTGCTCGTCCGCCATCCCCGGTACTCCCGCTCGGCGCACATGGTGCCTACGCACCCGCGGACATCCAACCTCATTAACGTATAGTCATCTCCCGGAGGGTTAATAGGTAGGTTTTCACGTTTAGTGAAAATATCGGAAGTCGCGCACCGAGTGAGGCCGGCGAATTCACGGTCCCCTCGAAGCGATGATCGCCGCCACCTGCCTGCGGGTGCGGCGGCGCCCCGCCCTGGCGAGGAAGGAAAACTCCCGGCGCATCGCGACCAGGCACAGGTCCCACTCCGGGCCGTTGTCGTAGACGTAGTTCGCCGAGCCGGGGAAGTCCTCGTCCCTGGTGATCACCGGAGATTTCCAGGCCTCCGAGCGATAGGGCCCGGCCTGTCTTCTGGTCTGGTCGAGCAGCGCCTGGTAGGCGTCGGCGACCACGGGAGAATCCAGCCTGAGAAGCGTCGCGTAGTAGCGGCGCCGCCCAGCCGAGGCGCTCAGGCGCTCGGCGAGCTGTGCGCGGACGCCCGGCTCCGAGCTCTCGCGCCGGCGGATGAGATAGGGCGCCTGCTCGTACTCGCGCACCGCCTCCAACGCCGCGGCGAACGTCTCGCTCCGCCGCTCCCTGCGCTTCTGCCGCTGATTGATCCAGTACCCGACCAGGGCGATCGTCGCCGTGGTCAGTCCCGTCGACAGTGTGATCAGTTCCGCGGTTCGCACGGCAGCGACCTTAACCGCACAAGTATCAAGCGATCGGCCATCCGCGTCACAACGGCCGGAATCGGTCGCCCCCGCATTACGGCGCGTCCTTAAAGCAGATTCGGCGCTCCGTGCCTCCACGTGCACCAGAATGCAAGTCCCTCTGCCCCGAAGCCGGGTTATTAAAGGTGATCAGTGCGGGGGCGGGGTTTGGCGGTTGTTGAGATTGCCGCAGATCACGTGAGTGGTAATGCGAGTTGCCGTCGCCATTGTGCGACGTGCCGGGCCCGAATGGAGAGGGTTATGGGGCGCTGCGTTTCCTGCCGGGTTCGGTCTTTGGGTGGTGGGCGGGGTTCGGGCTGTTGCCCGGCCTTCTGTGCATGGTCAAACTGAGGTGGGATAATTCCGGTGTCGTGCGGTCGGTGAAGGGTGTGGTCGGGCGGCGGTCGACATGTCTTTTTCTGCTCGCCGATCGGGATTACTACGAAACGGGGGGCACCGTCGATCCGGGACGGCGGTACGACGCCGATCCGATGCCGGCGGGCTGGAGGCGGCGGGACGCGGGCGCGTGGACCCACTGGGAGCCCGCTGACCTCGACCTTCCCGGGCAGGGCTGGAAGGTGCGCGTGTCCAGCTCCCTGGCCAATGCGCGGTCCGTGCTCGGCGTGGCG
The DNA here is from genome assembly GCF_050946795.1 of Spirillospora sp. CA-294931. GTDB lineage: Bacteria > Actinomycetota > Actinomycetes > Streptosporangiales > Streptosporangiaceae > Spirillospora. Next base: position 2,282,107 of record NZ_CP192006.1, on the reverse strand, counting down.
GCGGCGTGCGTCGAATTCGAGGTGCCATTCAGACATCTGGCCGACGACGCCGACCGCGACCGGCACTGGGACGGAGCGGAGCTATCAGGAGGAGTAGGATTCCTACTCCTTTGAGCTCGAGCAAGTCCGGGCGAACCTATTTGAACTGCCCGTCCACCGACGGTCGAGTCCGGGGATCTCGGCGTCGAGGACTTGGTGGCGGGCAGCCAGGCGCTCCAGTACGGCCGCGGTGCCAGCCAGCGGGTTGGATCGTACGCGGCTCCAGCCGGGCCCAGGTGATCGCGACCTACTTGCGCTCCAACTCCCATGGCGTCGCAGGCAACACCGGGACAATCTGTCCGTACAGCCTCTCCTGCTCGCAGCAGTCGACTGCCAACTCCGTCTACCTCAACGGGGAACGCACTAGCGCCTTCGCCCGGTTCGGCTCTACCGACCACCCCTCCCTTACCACCGGCCACTGCTCCAGCGCCGCCCGCGACTGCGAGATTCACGCGATTTTGACAGCCGAACCCCAACCATCGAGGAGTGCCGTGTCTTTTACTCCTTGAGAGTCTGGCGACCGTAAGGGGTGCAGCGCGTGGAGATCGGACCGGGTCTGGTCGAGCTTTGGTTCGGCTTGCGGCGCCGCGGCGGCGGGGTCTGGAGCTTTCTGACCGTGCGGATGCACTACAGGACCGCAGTCAAACTTGAACAAGAGCGCACCAAAGCAACGTTACTGATATTGCATGCAATACCTCAAGGAATCGAACTGTGGGAAGGTGACCAGAACGGGTTCCAACGAGTCATCAAGAAGTTGGAAGTTCAGAAGCAGCCACAACTGCCTAGCACAGGCGAGCGCCTTAGCAACCCAACTGTCCACCCGCAAACGGGCGCCATCTCAAACCACGCTCTGGAAGCATCGCCGTCAGCGAGAGAAGCACCCAAATGACCGACTCACCGTCGGGTGATGCAAGCTTTGAGAAGCTGTTCCACGCTCAGCAGCGTCGACTACTGGGCTACCTCATTGGAATGAGCGGTGATTTCCATGTCGCCGAAGACATACTCAACCAATCCTTTCTCGTGGTGTGGCGTCAATGGCACAGGCCAGAAATAAAAAGCGGAAGCCCGATTCCGTACCTATTCAAAGTAGCGCGACATCTCATGGTGCGTACGCTCGACCAGCGTCGTTACATACCGCAACCGGAAGCAGACTCAACTGAGGACCTCGCAGACACTGCCGAACCCGCCGAGGAGACAGCACTCCTCCGCAAACAGCTCCAATGGGCTCTTTCCCACCTGAGCCCACGGGAGCGAGAGGCAATCATCCTGCGCTATTACCTGGGCTACGGCTGCTCCATGACCGCGCAGATCATGTCCTCGAAGACCACCCCGATCAGTGTGGGAGCCGTGAAAAGATACGCCGCCGACGGCCGCCGCAAGCTGCGGGCACTTCTGGATCAGCAACACTTCGACGACGAAGGGGGGACCCAGTGAACAGCAACGAGACGCAGGACGAAAGACTAATCGCCCACAGGCTGGCAACCTTGGACGACACGGCGGGTGACCACTTGGCGGCCCAAAACCGCTTCTCGCGCCTCCAGCATCTTCTCATCCAGGCACAACAAGACCCTGCTGCGGCAGGACGACTCGACGCCATCGCCAACCTCGTCGAGGATCAGTTCCCCGGGCCTTCAGCCGGCGCAACGGATCCAACACAAGCATTGGATGAATTCATCGCCGAACTTGCCCAACTCCGCGCGGCGTGCGGGTATCCCAGCCTACGAAAGCTGACAGCCATCAGCCAACAAGTAGTGGTCCGCTTCCGCGAAGACCAACCAAACCTGTACCCGCTGTCAGCGTCAACTCTCAGCGATCACCTGGGCCGACGGCGCAAGCGCCCACCAACCTGGGACTGGGTCGCCTGCTTCATTCTGGCCTGCCATCACCACAGCAGCTTGGTCGGCCTGTCTAGGACGGATAATTCAGATCTGTCTGCACTGCTAGGATGGCGCGATCGGTACAGCGCAATGCAAACCTCAGCGGACGCTAGAACGCCGCGTCCTCAGGATCATTCAAGTCTTTACTATTAACCACATGGCACACCCGCACGGGCCAACTGCGCATTTCCCTCACCGGGATCACACTGTTGTCAACTAAAGTCGAACCGTCAGTTTGCATCCGAACCTCTATTCTCATTGAGAGGGATTCTCCCCGCTGGCTATGATATAGCGACAGCCGCATTTCTGGCGATCTTAGGCAGGCACACGGTCAGGTGGCCATTGTGAGGTAAACCAAAGTCGGCGCAACTCAAGGACGTCATCGAGTCCGGGGCACTCAGCTCGCCTACCAGCGAGAAGCCGGCTCCCCATGCAAGGTCTCGCTCGTGGATGGCTCCACAGCCCCTCTGGAAAGGCCAACTTTACGCAGGCGCGAGGGAGACCTACTCCGACTGCGGCAGTCTCATCCGCGGCGGCCCGCATACCAATACAATCCCAACTCACCTGCTCACACTCAAGGATCGACAGATCCTCGGGAAAGGTCTCCAGTCCGGTCACGAACCTCGTTAGCGGTCAAAGCGGAAGCCGAAGAGCCCTCCGGTTTCGTAAGCGTCGGTGAGCAGTGGCTCGATGATGTAAGGGTCCGCATCGAATCCCAACGCTTGCGCCTTGGCGAGATCGTCTTCATTGATGGTCACGATGTACTGCATGTTCTCCGCGTCCATCGTGTCGGCGGCGATCTGCAGGGCCCGATGCAGCTGGCGATCGTCGACTCCGTCGAAAAGGTGGCTGTCATGCACGAGGAAATCAGGCCCGCGGCCAGCCCGGTAAGCGATGACGGCGAGGGTGAGGTCGAAGCAGAAGATCGCCATGCGGTTGATTCCCTGGCTGACGTCACTGTCGATCTTCGGTGTGATCTTCAGACTGCTACGGCCAGGCTCGATCTTGAGGTATGAGGGCCTCGTCGTACCGTACAGACGCTGGGCGAAGTCATTGAACAGCACCGTGGCCTGGTCAGTCTGCCGATGGCGCTCCTGCAGATCAGTCTCGATGGCCCGCGTCAGCTCCAGTCGCGCGGTCTCAATCTCCCTGTTACTTGACTCGACTGCCTGTGCCGCTTCAAGGCGGTGCTGCAGTGCCCCGAGCGCGGCCTCTTCCTGCCCTAGTGCTTTCTGAAGCGTCGTCAAGGCTGTGAGTGCGCCCCCCTCGTTTAGCTGCTTAAGGATGCGGCTCTGCTCCTCCCCAAGCCGACCCCGTTCAGCTTCGCGGGCCTCCAGTCGTGCACGAGTGTCTCTAATTTCCTGTTCCAGGAAGATCCTTCGGTTGGCCACCACTGCCGCATGGAACTCACGAACGTCATCAAACCGCCGGAGCGTCCGCTCAGGAAGTTCAATCCCTAAGCCGTCATAGACGCCCCGTAGGTAACGGACCTCGGGATCGACGGCCTCCGCCACGGCACGCTCGAGATGATCAAGGTTTCGTCTGTCAACGGCGTCCTGCGCGCCGAGCTCCTGGATCCTGCGCGCGAGTTCGTCGGCACGATTCTTAAGCTCCTCGTACTGCGGCACGACCCGGAACTCCGAGATCTGCCGGTTCAGCCCATCGATCTTCGACGCGACGATAGCGATCTGCCCTCGTAGGTCGGCGCTCTTGCCGACAACCCGCCCCCAGACGGGATCGTCGACCGCCTTCTTCAGCTGATCGCGTGTCGCCTTCCGAGCTCCCAGATCCTGATATCTGGCCGCCAGATCGGAGTCCAGGCCCAGAAGGTAGGCCAGGCTCGGGGTGGCCTGTGCCTCGGGCTGACGCGCGAAGCTGCGAATCGCCTCGTTGAACCCATGATCCCCTACCTTGCGGATCAAGAAAGACAAAAGCGTCCGTCCGCTGACACCGGGGTGCTCGCCGACGAGCCCGAAGAGCACCGACTCAATGAGCGTCTGCCATTCGCCGAGTGGGACGGCGCAGGGATCGTCGGCGAAGACCTCGCCGAAAAGATCCTCACTTGGAGGTCTGAGACAGGGGTCAAGCGTGACCTTTTGCCCGCTCGCGCTCCTGCTCACCGACACTGCCTTGGAGGGATGAGCAGGCCAGTCAAGGTTCAGTGTGAACGTGATGCGCCGCAGGCTGGCCCGGTTAGCCAGGTGGTTGCGGTCGGCCCGTGCGCCGAGGAGGAAGTGCAAGAGCTCGACAAGGCTCGACTTGCCCACGCCGTTACGGCTATCCGTCGAGGACGATGCCGCCGTGCTGCGCGCGACGAGAAGATTGAGCCCCTCAGTGAACTCCACCGACTTGAAACGCTAATCGTCAGCGGAGAGCCGGCGCAGCATGATCCGTCCTCACCACCGTCAGTAGATCTTCGTCCAACTCCAGCACGCCGAGTGAGTACAAGGCGTCGAGCGCAAGTACGAACCAGCCGAAGGATAGCGGCGCTGGATGCCCGTTCACCTGTCGCCACTCCCGCAGCCTGGCCCACGCTTGACTCACCGTCAACGGCCGTTCGAGCTGAAGGACGATCTGTGCCCCGACCGCCAGAAGCGCACGATCCGGCGCGATACCTTTCGTCGGCGTGATCATGATGCTCCCGCCGCCGGTTCGTTCTCCTGCCAGCCCGGCGGCGGAATCTCGAAGATGTCGCACTGGTCGAAAAAGAACGCGACTACGACGTTGGCCGCATCGGCCCTGTCCCAGCGAGCCCCCGCCTGGCCCAGGACATATCGCTGCATTTGCCAGAGGATCTCGTCGGGCTGGTCACCGTACTCTTCACGCATGCAACGGTAGTACTGAGTGAACCCCTCCGCGACCTCGTCTTGCTCAGTGTGGTTCAGCAAGCCCTGGTAGTACTCACCGATCTGGTAGACGTACGGGCGCGCCTCCTGCAACTCGTGCTGCGCACGGGAGCTCAGCCGGTTGTAGTCCGCTTTTAGCGTTGACGGCAGCGCAATCTCTACCCGCGGTGCGTGCAGCGGCCGGTTGTCGGCCAGATGCCGCAGCAACGGCTCGATCTCCGCCATGCCAACGCTGTAGACGACATCATGGACCGGAATCTGATGGCCGAGAAGGTGTTCTGTTTCCAGTAGATCCAAGGGCAGCGCCTCGATCCATAGCTTCCGAGGGCCCATTTGCTGGAGCGCAACGACTTCCGCATAGTCCGGCTGCGTTTCAGCGATCAGGCCGGCCACCACTGGATGGACGCCCCGCTGATCGTTATGGACGAAAATGAAGGTTTCGAACTGCCCGGGACGCTGAGTCAAGGCGCTGTTCAGATCGCTGAGAAACTTGGCACGCACCTTCGAGACCTCGAATGTCTCCGGCGCATAGCACGCATAGAGGCGCCGATGACAGGCGCACAGCCCATCCCCTCCGAGATCGCCGATGTTTCCGTACGTCCGTATCGGCAAGTATCCCGGATGGCAGAGTTCCATGAGCCGATGCACGAGCTTCTCGAACTCGTTGCCGACGCTCTCCTCGACCATCGAGCGGAAGGCCGCCTGTGCATACTGCCTCTGATGCGGAAGCACAGCCGCCCTCCACCGCTCGAACACGGACCTATCGGCACCGTAGCCGCTCACAGAAGGCGTGTCACGAGGAGTCGAGCACCCGGCGAAAACAGAGCTTCGATAGCTTATCGGGCCTGCGTCTCATCCAGCAGTCCAGCACTACCTGGCCGTTGTCTCCGGCGACCCAATGGCTGAGACGTCGTCAGGGGGCCCTACCCCGACCTCTAACCTGCAGGAACACTGACATCTCCCGGCGCCCGTCCAACGGTCCGCTGCGGGTGGTTCGAGCCTCCAGTTCTGCAGACTTTCGGAAATCGCCCTCCCCCGCCTGCGACAACCTTTGCCAGCGACGACGATCTTCCTCACATGTCGTCGTCTGCAGGCCTAGACGCTGATCCCTAGATGACAGGCATCGCGATCGTTCGCCTTGGGAACAGCGCTCGGATGTGGGCCGGGGGGGCGGGACGCCGGCCTGGCATGTTCGCTCGCTGATCACTCGGGGACGCGGGTACCAACCGGCAAGCAGCGACACGGGATGGCACGCGGATGGGGCTGGATGCGGACAAGGCGTTAGCGTTTAACATCGAGAGGACCGATATGATACGAGAGCAGTGGGCTCTTAATCCGCAGGTTCGGGGTTCAAGTCCCTGACGGCGCGCCGCACCGACTAGGGCATTCATACTTATGTCGCGAATGCCCTCCAGTCTTTTCGGGGTGCTTCCTCTCCCATGACGCTCGAAGTTCGGTCACCAGAAACCGGACCCCGCCACTGGCACGAGCACCCCCACCCGACCGCCCATCCAACATGCCCATTCGGCGCCGTTCGCCGGAACCACGAAAGGAACGTCCCTGGGCGACGTCCGGGCAGCCAGAAACACTGTGTGCGCTGTCATTGGCCGCGGACATAGATCGGAACGAAGGGTTGGATATGACGTTCCGGGTGTACGGCTCGGTTTGGGACCCAGTCGGATGCACCTTTCGAGAGTGGTCGTTAATAGTCGATCGGTCGAGCGCCAACGTTCTTCTGAAGGTCGGCCGGGCATCCCCGGGGCGGCGCTGGCCACCTGGGGCGTCTTCCAGAGGGGGGATGGTCCAGCGCGACAACAGCCCGACGCCGACCCGCCTGATCTGAAGGCCCTGCCAGACGTGCAGTTGCCGTACGGCAAGGCGGTCCCATGACTAGCCTTATGAAGGCAAGCACCTGGCGCGAACGCGCTTGAGAGAGCGATCTCTCGCGCCCGGAGACCTGGGACGGTGATGCCTCGTGGATCCGGTTAGTACTTCGAAAGACCCCGAGCACGGGATGTCCGCAGAGCAGGTCGATCGGTTCCTGCATGAGCTGGGAGAGACCGTCGCCGCTCTGCGCGCCGACCACGAGTCGTTGGAATCACTCGCGGAGCAGTTGGATGACGAAGTCGAGCAAGGGCTGGAACTTCGTTACTCGGAAGACGGCCCGCCAGGATTCGTCGGGCTCGAACCGTCACAGACGCTGCTCTCGTTGCGGCGAGAACTCGCTGAGGAGTCGGCCCAGCGACATCGTGACGTCGTCCGCGGACTCACAGCCTGGTGGGCTGATGCCGCCCTCGTCGCGGCGGAGTCCATCATCCAGGGAAGCATGCCCGACCCCACCCGTATGGTCGCGGCCGATCCGTATTGGGTGATGTCGGCCGAAGATCTCGCCCGGCTCCCGGACATACCCGAGTCCGATCGGCGACTGGCCGAACTGGCGCTCTCGATGGCCACCGCACCGGGCCCGCCCCGGCGATCGGTACTTCTCGAACTTCGTCAGTGAGACCGAGAGACACATCAAGCACGTGGGCTTCGCTATTCGAAGGATGCCCGACGGACACGTCGGGCTCCTCGAAGACGGCGGCCCCGAAGCTCGGCGACGGCGTCTTTGGGGTGCGGTCTGGCAACAGCACCGTATGCCGCTCCTCCCCTGCACCAGCGACCTCGTCGACGCGCTGTCTCGCCATGGCCTCCCACCCGAAGTGATCCACGCGATTCACGAAGCCTCCAGCGCTGTGGATCTGGTCCTGGACGCCAAGGCGAGATCAGCCGAACTCGAACGTAGCCTCCAAACCGACGATCTGAGCGCCGAAGAAGAAGCAGCAGCCGAGGTCGAGTTTCTTCCCCTCCTCGCCCAAGCAGACATGGCAGACGATCTCCTCTGCTCCTACGCACTCACGTTGGCGGACAACCTTCCTGTCCTGCGCAACGCATGTAGGGCCGAATGAACAGACCAGATCGCGCAACGCGTTTTTGAAAACCCCTTTCACCCGAGGGGTCTGCGTTATAATGACGCCTCCGATCCGGGCTATTGGCCGCACCAATGGCACCAGCGGGACCTCGACTTCCCCGTCAGGGGGCTTGGACGCACCTCGCCCACCAGCGGACATTCAGTTGCCCTGGGCGCATGCTGCGCCCGCGTCCCGTCGTCCCGCAAGGGAGGGGCTCTCATGCCCGAAGACCTCCGCTCCCCAACCGTCCCGCTGGCCTTCCACTGCGAACACACCCGAGCCAAGAGCCGAGTCCTGGCACTCGTGTCTACCAACGCCGGACCGGCTTCCCTTCAGGCGGTTCTGACCTGCACAGACGCCGAAGTCGCCGCGAGCGCCGCCGCTGTCATTCAAGCCGCCTGGTTCAGCGGTCCCGGCCCAGCGGTCAGTGCCCAGGCTGCACGCGTCCTGGCGTTGCTTCCCGATGCTCCAGCCGCCTCCCTCCACCAATGCCTGGAACATGCGTTCGCCGGGACATGGCCAGATCGCGATATGAAGCCCTCCACCAGCAGATCAACCTGGGGCACAGACGAGATCGACGGAGAGATCGTTTCTCCGGCAACGGCTGACTGCAACGCAAGGTCGGCGGGTGAGAGACGCTTGGCCGACCTGCCCGGGACCGTCGTCCGAGTCACCACAATGATTGAGGTCCACGTCCACGAACCCAAACGACTCATCGCGGCAGCCCGGACCACCGGCTGGACGCCCCTCCAAGACGAAGGCGAAGAAGACCCCGATGATGTTCTAGACGCCGTCATGGCACTCGTCTATCCGCCAGAGGTCCCGGGCGGGGACAACGTCGGCAACGAGATGAGCGGAGAACTTCTCCTCCAGACACAGGGTGACGAACTCGCCGACTGGAGCCTGAACCCCATCACCACAAGCTTCAGTCACGGCTGGCGCCACCAGAACGCCGACGATGCACAAACCCCTGAAGATGCCTCCCCGGAGTTCGCTGAGCTCTTCGCTATCCCTGACTGCACTTGCGACGAGGAAGGTTGCCCAATATGCGATGGGTGGCACCTGACGCCACGTACTGCGGATCAACTGTTCACAGCCCTGGAGATCATGGCCGATCAGGCCTACGCAGATGCCGAAAACTTCGGTGACCGGCCGATCGACGAGAACGAGGCGTGGGAGTTCCTTGCCAGGCTGCCCCACATCACCCACCGGCAAGACCGAGACTGGCGCCGCCAGTTCGCCCGAGCCTGCCACGACCTCTGCGACGACCTCGCCAACGGTGGGCGCCCTCTGCCTCGCTGCCCAGCCGAAGAGATGGCCCTCCACCTAGCCCTCAGAGACGCCCCCGTCCACCAGGAGATGAACGTCGCCGGCAACGACCACGAAGGTCTTCCCGAGCGACGCGACGACTACGACTGGGATGGCTGCTCAGAGTTCCTTTTCCAAGACCACGACATCCTGTGGCTCTTCGACTCCGACTACGACGGCAGCGAGGATCCCCGATCAGAACTGAACCGAGAACTCGCCATCGGCGATCTTCGCCCGGCAGCCTGGTTCAAAGCCTTTGGAAACATGGAGGCCCGCGATCCTCACCGCGGTTTCCAGCGTTAGCTGCATTCGAGCAACGAAGCGGTTCTGTTCGGCCTGCCCAATGCAGGGCAAGCCGAACGCTGACCGGGGGGGGCGGTGTCGGCCGAGAGAGGGCTGGGCGCAGGATCGGCAGCCCGGGATCGCTGCGCAGAACAAGCCCGCAAACCCTCGGCGACACCGCGCCACCACACCGCCTGCAGACCGACCTCACCTCACCCACTGGCATCGCGCCCGCAACCGACCCGTGACCCGCTCAGCGCACCAAGCCGACGCCTGCTCAACCGTTTATCCAAATGCTGGTCGATTCGCAGAACAGGAGGTCCCGGAGGGAGCGGAAGACATAGTCGACGGGCGGGTCGCGGTTCTCGTCACCGGGTCAGGGCGGCTGCGGTCCCCGGCCGACAGGGCAGCAGTCAGTCCCGTTCGCGAGTACTCAACGGCGATCGCACTCGACGGGTCGACGGAGTTTCTGTCACCGGTGGCGCTGCTCGCCAGCGACGGTCACTACTGGGGCGGACTCGACTACCGGACATCTGGCCGCAGCGGACCACCTCTCGGTCGCCCGCTTTGATACCGAGCTGAGACTGCGATGGCCGACTCACCGAGGAACTTAGGGGGTCGCCGGGAATCGAGTTGATCAAGGACTCTCACGTGTGCAGCCCTGGCGTGCGCCCGCTCCCCAAGATCTGCAGCCTCGGCCTCGCGTGGAGCGACCTACAAGTTGCGATCATGAGCAGCACTTCAAGGCGCCGCTTCTTATTGAGTGATACTGCAGGCATCCACTCAACAAACTCACCAAGTGATTAGATGGGCGCCAACTTCAAAATGTTCAACAAACGAACGAATGAACCCTTGAGATTGAGTCGACAATGGCGGGGATTGGTCTTGAGTGAATGCCGCGTATCTGGTCAATGCGGATAGCGCTTCCTCTCGCTCCCCTTCCAGCATCGCCAGTATCGCCAACGTTCCCTCTTCATTTTGTGATCGATTCCGCCCATTGAGGAATCTTCTAATATCTCCCAGTGAGCCAAAACTGCTCAAGAAGGGAATGCCAAGTCGCTGAAAATCCTCCACAATATTCTCACCTACACGATCTGCATCGCCGATAGAGAAGGCTGTCCATCGCTCATTAACAGTAGACTCATCTCGTGGCGTGAACTGCAACAGGTCACACCCTACTGTTGAGGTAAATTTGGTCGACGAAGGCGAACGCCCGAGAAACTTCCCTCTCAGATCGGATGTCTCGGAGTGGCGAATGCCCAGCAGCGGAAGAACGGCTACTGAGTTGGCCTCTCTATTGAAGGAGATATTGATAAAAAACTGAGGGACGATGGCGTCGTATCGAGATGGCAAGAACAGGTCGCGTTTCTTGCTGACCCTGTTCCAGCCGACAAGCTTTAGTTGATCTGCGACCGCAGATTTACAAACATCGGTCATGGATTGCAATCGGGACACTTCCAAATATCAAATTCAACGCGCATTGACATGACGTCGCCATGGTTAAAGCCAAGACCTTCAAGCTTATCAGTAGCGAGTCGTGCTCCACCACCTTGCAACTCCGGGTACCCAAGCATTTGATTGTCGGTTAGCCTGCCTGTTCCAGTCTTTGCGTCAATCGCCACCCAGTTTCCGCTGGGGTCGCGAGCTACGAAGTCTGGTCTGAAGATCTTTCCAGCACTGTTTCTGAAGGACACCTCTGACACGATGTCAGTATATCCTCCCGCAGCCAACGCGTCGCTAGAAGCGCCTTCTCCAAGACGTCCGTGGGAACGTCCAGTAACAGGGCACTTGTCGTTGTGAGCAAGAACCGAAATCGATCCCGCAGTAACGTAGAAGCTGTGGTACTCCGCGACTGTCAGGTCATAGACGGTTCTATCACCACTATACTGGATTGCCGCTTGAACCCTTACAGCAAGACCGTCAGGGCTTAGTAGTTCACTGCCTTTACTGAGCTGACTCGCATGCACCCGATCCTTGGCTGTGAGACTCCAAAAGCGATGATGCTCGGTCGCATAAATTAGCCCGCTGCCGCCAGCTTTCTTGGTGGCAGCGATCGTAATTTGAATAATGCCGTTGTAGCGAGTGCCTGAGTAGGCGGCAACTACTGATCTCGCCTCTGTACTTCTGGTTTTGGGGTTAGTGGACAAAACTCTGTCACCAGGTTTGATTTTTTCGATGGGTTTGGTCTTACCGTTGGCGAGGCGGACTCGGGTGCCTTGAGTGAAGCTGTTGCAGCCGGTGGGCACTGCGTCAGCGGCTGCTTGGGCGGTTTTGGCGGCTTGTTCGGCGGCTTTGATGCCTCGGTTGGCTTTGAACCAGTCTTTGATGCCGCCTGCGATGTCGGAGACGGCGTTCGCGAGGCGTTTGAGGAGGGCGCCGGCCTTTTTCCATTTGAAGGGGTTGGCGTATTTGGCGAGGAGTTTGGTGGCGAAGCCGCCGGCCGCGCTGGTGATGATGTTGAGGAGGGTTTCACCGCAGGCACCCAAGTCGCCCTTGGTGAGGCAGTCGAAGCCGGCGGTGATGCCGAGTTCGTCGGCGGCGATCTTGGCGATGACCTTGACGGCGTTGATGACCCGGGCTTGGGCCTTGTCGACGCGGGCGCGCATCTCCTTGGCCTGCTGGTTGAGGATCTGGACCTGGTTGGTGACTTGCCGTCTGGCCAGTTCGCGGCCGCGTTGGATGAGGTCGGGGTAGTAGGTCTGGTTCTGGTTGCGGGGTGTGTCGTTCGTGATGCGGGGGCTGGTGTTCTGACATTCGCTGGGCTGGGCGCATGCGCGCAGGCCAGAAGCGTCGCTCTTGGTTACTGGGGTGTTGCCGGCGTAGGCGTAGCCGTTCATGGCCTGGGGGTCGCCGGGTTGGAAGATGGGGTCTACGGAGGCGAAGCGTCCGGTGTCGGGGTCGTATTCGCGGGCGCCGACGCTGAGCATTTTGGTGTTGGGGTCGGGGGTGCCGCCGACGAAGGCTTTGGTTCCCGGCCAGGTGCTGGGGTCGGTGCGGAGCTGTCCGAAGGGCAGGTAGCGGCGACGTTGGACCTCTTGGGTCTTGGCGTCGATGGCGATCTGAGCGCTGCCCTGGCGGTCGGGCATGAGCCAGGTCAGGCCCTTGGCCGTGCGGACCGCGATGACCGAGTCGCCGTGGTTGTAGTAGCGGGTGCCCGTGACGCCACCGGCTTGGAGTTTGAGTTCCTGGCCATCCAGGAACAGGGTGCTGGTGCCGTCGGAGTCGCGGCGGATCAGCTGGTTGCCGTTGGCGTCGTGCAGGTAGGTGCTGGTCTTGGTGCCGCCGTTGCCGTCGGGCTGGGTGACCTTGGCGATGCGTCCCTCGGCGTCCCAGGTCAACTTCTGGTCGTCGCCGCCGACTCTGCGGTTGGTGGTGTTGCCGGTCTTGTCGTAGTCGTAGGTGTTCTCCGACGTGCCGGATTCGGGGACGCCCGGCCCTCCCCAGGTGGTCGAGACCGAGGTGAGGGTGTGCGGCTGGCCCTTGTTGTTGCCGTTGTAGGTGTAGGCGTTGGTGCGGTCTTTGGTGGTGTCGCCGGTGACGTCGTGGTTGGTGCTCTTGGTGCGGTTGCCGATGGCGTCGTAGGAGTAGGACTGCCAGTACGGCTGGGCTCCGCCGAGGATCTGCTGGGCGTTGTCCTTGGTCGGTGCCTGGGCGCAGTCGTCGGTGGCGGTCCATGCCTGGGTCAGGCGCTGCAGGTGGTCGGAGGTGAAGCACTGGACGTCGGACGGCCCGGTCGCGGGGGTGTCGGCGACCTTGGTGACGTTGCCGGCGGGGTCGTAGGTGTAGTTGATGTCGGCGTCCGCGGAGGGGACGTTCTCGCGGTCGGTGCGGGAGCGGATGAGTCGGCGGGTGGCGTTGTCGTAGTAGTTGGTGAGCCAGACCCACTTGGAGGTGTAGGTGCCCAGCGACAGTTGGGAGAGCTCTCCGAAGTCGGTGTAGGCGGCGCCCTTGGCATAACCGTCGAGACCACTGGTGGTGGTGGCGCGGCCGAGGTTGTCGTAGCCATAGGAGACGGTTTCCGCGGCGAGGTCTCCGGCCGCGGGCATGGCGTGGGTGTCGAGGCTGCCGTCGAAGTTGTAGGTGAGCTTGGTCTGGTACGTCTTGGCCAGGTTGCCCTCGGCGGCAGGGATGGTGACCTGGCTTTCCAGGGGACGGTACGCGGCGTCGTACTTGGTGACCTCTTGCTTGTACGCCTGGTCACCGACCCAGCGGATGGACGCCGACGGCATGCCCAGACCGCCGACGACCTGGTCGTAGGTCCATTCGGCCAGCTTGGTCTCGGTGCCGTCGCCCTGGACCTGGTGCTGGAAGGTCTTGCGGCCCAATGCGTCGTAGCTGAATTTCAGGACGCGGTTCTCGGCGTCTGTGGACTTGGTGAGGCCCCCGGCGGCGTTGTATTCGAGTTTGGTGAGGCCCTTGTCGGGGTCGTCGACGGCGGTCTTCCGGCCGCGGAGGTCGTGGGTGTATTTCCACTGGTTCCCGGCAGGGTCGGTGACCGTGGCCAGCTCGCCCGCGGGGGTGTAGGTGTACTTGGTGGCGTCGTAGGTCGCCGGGTCGTCGCTGACCGTGCCGCTCTTGTGCTGGCGCAGTTCGACGCTCTTGCCGCGGGCGTTGGTGATCGTGGTGGTGAGCGTCCCGCCGCGCGGTGGGGTGACGGTGGTCCGGTCGCCGCCGTAGGCGACAGTGGACCCCCACTGTTTTGTGGCGAAGCTGTAGAGCGTGCTGGCAGTGGGTCGTTCGGCGCCGTCGTAATTCACCAGAGTCTGGCGGGGGACGCTGTTGTCCTGGACGGGGGTGAGCAGCGTGGTTCCGGGTGCGCCTGTCTTGTCCAGATAGGGGTGGTTGGTCTTCCAGGCCAGTCCGCGAGCGTCGTAATAGGTGTCGGTCAGGACGCGGCCTGTGGCGGTGGCGGGTGCCTGGGTCTGCCGCGGACGCAGTTGACCGTCGTAGAGCTGGTGGGTCGCCTTCTGCTGCCCGTTGGGCATGAGCTCTTTAGCGGTGATGGCCGTCGGGGCGGCCGCACTGACCTGGTAAGTGAACTCGGCGTTGGGCGTCCTGTCGGTGGGACGACCGGGACCCCATGCCTTGATCAGGCGCCCGATCGCGTCGTAGTGCATGGTGCTGGAGTTGCCGTTGGCATCCTTGGTGAGGGTCGGCAGTCCCCAGGCGGGTTCAAGGGTCTGGGTGGAGCTCTGGTTGAGCGCGTTGGTGACCGTCCGGCCGGTCACCACACCTCCGGCGGACGTGTAGCCGGTAGTGGTCTTGTTGTTCAGCGCGTCGTAGGTCTCGCTCTGGCGGCCGAGCCCGTCGTAGACCGTGCGGGTCGTGGCGACGTAATTGGGTTCACCGTCGGTGTAACCGTCGGCTTCCTCGGTTTTGGTGGGCTCGCCGTAGTTCAGGTCGTAGGTGGTCTTGACATCGCTGACGGCGTCATTGGGGAATGAGGGGGTCTGGTCGCAGGGCTTGGACACAGCCCAGGTCCGGTCCGGGAGCCCCCAGATTCCTTTGGTGGCGTTGGCGGTGTAGGTGGTCTTGGTGCAGAGGTCATCGTTGCCGCCCGCGGCGGCGCCGACGTCGCCCTTGTCCCATTCCTGTTTAACGGTTCCGTCGTCGTTGAAGTCCGTGACGACCTCGGTGCGGCGGTAGGCATCGGGCGCGCTGAGAGCGGTCCGGGTTCGGGTCTTGGCGGTGTCGGTCCGCCAGGCCTCGTTGTCTCCGCGCTTGGCGGTGGGGCCGTGGTCCCAGGGCGTGTTGATCGTGCCGGAGAGTTCTCCGCCGGATTCCTGCTTGTAGCTGATCTTTTCGCGCAGGAAGCCCTGGAGGTGGTCGCGGTCGGCGATCTCGGTGCCCTCGGAGTCGACGATCTTCACCGGGGGCTTGGTCGCCGATCCGTCGGCTTTGGAGCGGTCGCCGTCCATGCCGCGGAAGTACAGGTGGTCGGTACGCGTCCTGGGCGTGCCGTTGCCGCCGTGCAGCGTTCTGACCTTGGAATAGCCGCGCCATTCGGACCAGGTCTTGTAGCGCGCGGGTGTCAGGGCGTCGTCGTCGGCGAAGTGCCAGGCGGGCGCGTCAAGGTATTCGTAGTGAGTGATCTCCGCGGGAGCGCCACCGACGTAGTCGGCGTTGTTGACCTCCTTGACCACGTACTTGTGCATCCAGTCCGTGATCAGGTCGTTGGGGTCGGTCGCGCCGGGCCGGACGGTACGTTGCGGGAAGCACAGCCGAGTGTTGGTCTCCGGCGTGGGATAGGAGGCCTTGGTGCAGTCCACGCCGGAGTAGGTGATGTTGGTGGCCCCGCCGTGCTCGTTCTCGATGCCGGTGAGCCGCCATTTGATGAAGGCGGGCAGGCTGTCGCCAATGCCGTCGACGCGGTTGGGCATCTGGCTGTAGCCGAACTTGATCTTCGGGAGGGCGACTTCTCCCCCGACGATGTTGGCGCCGCTCACCTTGCCTTTATGGGTGATGCCGTTCAGCCTCAGCGAGGGGTCGGAGGTGTCTCCGGCGGCGGTGATGGACTGGTCGAATTCCCAGCTGTCGACGGGCTTATAGCTGGTCCCGTTGAGTACCTGCGTCGAGATGCCGGCCAGGCGTTTGCGAGTCCAGAACGTGGGCGAGAACTTGTTGGTGCAGGTCGCGTCCTTGGCGCAGTGCTGGTCGACCGGGACGTCCGGCCAGTTGGCCTTGTTGGCCAAGGTGAACTTCGCGTCGGTGCATTCGGTAGCCGCCTTGAAGCAGCGCTCCTGGACGTCGAAGACGGTCTGCTGGGGCGCCTTGGCGGAGAAGATGGTGTCGTGCCGGAGCCCGTAGTCGATCCGGGTCAGGTAGCCGCCCCGGACATAGGGAGTGCCCGGGCTGGCGACCTTGTTCTTGGCGTAGTAGTTGGTCTCTGTGCCGTACCACAGCGACATGGCGTTGCCGCGGGGGTCGACCACGTAGTCCAGGTTCCAGCGCCAGGCTTGGTTGCAGAAGGAGTCCTTGAACCCGGTGGACTTGTTGCAGGGTTCGTTGGCGTCGTCGCCGGCGACGGGAACCGTCCACGTGGACTTGGTTTCGGGGTTGCCGGTGGCCCATTTGGGCAGGCGGTTCAGCCCGAAGTAGTACTGGGTGCCGTCCGAGACGGTGACCCGCCAGTGCTCACCGTTGTCATCTCCGTTGGGGACGCCCGTCAGCCGTTCGATCTTGGAACCGTCGTCGGTCTTGGGGCGCCACGCCCCAGACGTGGCGTCCTGGATGAGTTCGACCGAGTTGCCGTTCAGCGACATCGTGGCGTTGAAGCCACCCCAGCACTGGTCGCCCGGAGGCGGGTTGCCGCTCTGGCCGTCATCGGAGCAGGTCTTGTACTTGCGCTCGATGTAACCGGGCCAGTAGTCGAAGCCCTCGCCCAGCCAAGAGGTCTGATTGTTCGTGGAGGACGTGCGTCCGTCCACACTCGACGAGGAGTACGACAGACCGACCTTCGGCGTCGGCCCCGACACCGAAGGCACCGTCCGGATCGGATAGGACCAGTTGAACGATCCCGCCTGGTTCGAGACCTGCCATGTGGACGATGGCGACAACGGCGTGGCGGCGAAGTCACCAGAGGGGCCGGACGCGCCCGCCGCGACAGCGAACATCGCGGGTGCGGCGCCGTTGAGGGCCAGATCGACGTCGGCACTGATCTGACCGCTCCGGGCGTCGTTCCGCGTTCCCGCGACAGGCTGTGGTTGACAGTTCGGGTCACCGGAGTTGGTAAGCGCGCAGTCGGGCAAGCGGACAAGCCTCAGCCGCTGAGCCCAGCTCGCCCCTCGCGCGTTACGAAAACCGTTGTAGTCGACCCTGAGGGAGACCTTCGAGGTCTGGGCATCCCGTACTGGATCGGTTCTGCCGTCCGACGCCGCGCCCACTCTGAGCAGGACGCCATCAAGTCCGGCCTTCTTGGCGGTCTTGATGTCAAGGAGTTCGACCTTGACCTTGCCCGGCGGTGCGACCCTGGGTCGCTGCTGTCCGCTGGTCTGCGGGCCTCCGACCCACACCGGCAAAGAGCCGGCTCGAACGGACGGCATCTGAGTCCCAGAGCTCCGCTGGTCCGCTCCCGCCCGTGCCGTCAAGTCGACCAGCGCTTGGCTCGCCTTAGGCCACTCCCCTTTCAAGGAAGGCTGCTTCTCGGCCGGAGTCCTGATCTAGTGCCCCTTCACCGGCACCTTGCGGGTCTTCACCGATCGCTCTTGCTGGGTCTTTGGACGCTTATCCTCGCGAGGCTTGGGATAAGCGCTGGCCGGCACCGGCCCCACCAGCCCGGCGACCAGCGACACCGCGATCACTACGATCAGGCACGCCATCCGATGTCCCGACCACCACGCACTATTCAGCCAGCCACGCACGATTCCTCCGGGGCCTTGCACGCATCCAATGAACGTTCAGCGGACGCGGACAAGCGACAGCGGTGATGCGGGCTACGCGTCCGGCACGCCCACAGCACCCGGCAAAGATCAGGGACTAACCACGGGAAGCCGCACGTTGGGGTTCGCGTCTACCTTCACCAGATCTTCAAGCGTCTGACTGAAGGCGCCGGGGTAAATGTGCACGTCCTGGATATGACCATCCAGGTAGTCGGTGTACCTGTCGTTGTACCAGGTGCGGCCCACTTGAACGCTGCCACCGGCACTCCATAGCGCACGGAATCCACCCGGCTGCGAAGCGTCGCTCTCGCCGACATTCTTTCCGTTGACGTAGAGGCTGAGAGTCCCATGGGTAGCGTCATAGACCCCGGCCAAGTGCGTCCAGACTCCCTGTTCAGCCGGGTATTCCGTATTCGACATGGATCGGCGCGCATTGTAGTCCGAGTCTGACGGCAGCAGATCTTTTTCGGTCATGATGAATGACCAGCGCCTGTCCGTGTCGCTGATGTACTTGTAGTACAGCGAGAACCCCGCGCCGTGCACACCTGCCTGGCTCACCACTGCCATGTTCCGCCTCGGTAGACTTCGCAGGTTCACCCAAGCGGAGACGGTGAAGCTCTGATCCGTGCGTATGACCGGCACCTTCGCTCCAGGGTTGTTGGGGCAGGAGACCACCGTGGCGCTGGTGTTTCCGCACGCAGTAATGCCGTCGAAGACGATCGCCTTCCCGAGACCGGGACGGCCCTCAGCCCAGGCCGCCGGGGCCCCGAACATCAAGGGATGACCTTTGCCGGAGAGGTCCTGGCTCACTCCACCAGACCCCTCACCCATCGTCCAGAATCCCGCGCTCATCTTGGGACAGGGTCGGTAGGCACCTTCACCGCAGTCGACAGCCTGAACATTGAAGGTAAACGGAAAGAGCGATCCGCCAGTATTTCCGGCCAGGTTATAAGCCTTAACATAAAGAACAGTCGGGCCGAACTGCGAAGGCGTCACTCTGATCTTGGCCGTCCTGTCGGCGTCGGTGCCCGCGTCGACCCGGGTAGTGACCTGATCATGCCCTAGCGACCACTGGTAGTAGGCCACGTCGTTCGCCGCACCGACCGGAGGGGCCTTGAGTTCGAACCACCCCGGCTGATTGACTCCGCCCCGCCAATTGACGGCATCATAAACCGGTTCACTCTCCCCATCCCCCGCCACCGGGGTGATGATGACTTTCTCATCCGGCACCGTGGCATCAGACTTGAAGAAGCATGTATTGCTCCAATAGCCGACGCCTTGCTCATCCATCTTCCAAGTGTCGTATGAGCGTGCCTTCACGTAATACGTTCCGTTGGCGAGGCTCTGGCTCTTGTCTTGAGGAATTTCTGTTTGCCAAATACGACCCGAATAGTCGTCGTGAGCGTCGAAGGGCGACCCGAGTTGGGTGTAGGTCTTGGTGGCTGGATCATACTTACCCCACTCGAACTCCATCGCGGTCAGCTTCTGCCCCTTCACGCCATCGGGATCAGTACCGACGGCCGTCACCACGGGCGCCTGCCGTTCAGAGATCTTGCCGATCAACGGCCAAGTCGTCGCTGAACACGCCTTGCCGCTGATCTTCATCTGAGACGGCTGGTTAGGGCGCTGGTTGTAATAGATGGACAGCTTGGGGTCGAGCTTGTAACGCATCCAGGAACTGTTACTGCCCTCGCTGTCGCTCGGAGCCTTGAGCCCGAGCGCCAAGCCGTTCCAACCACCTGCCGCCGCCCGCCGCGTCGCGGCCAAGGCATTGAACTCCAGTGACTTGGACCCGCACCCGTCATGCCCGAGCGAGGCGTTACGAGTGTCCTGCCGCACCAGCCACTGGTCCGAACCCGTGAAGTTGTTCCAGGTCTCGTTGCCGTTGATCCCGGAGATCTGCCAGAGCTCCACATCGGGCTTGGCCGTGCACGACCAGTCCGACGTCCAGGTCCCGGTGATCGAGAAGATCGCCTGCCCCACGTAGGCGCCCTTGGGCAGCGGGTCGACGTTCATACCGAACAGCGACCGGATCGGGCCGGCCGAGTCGTAGCTTCCCGATCGAGGCGGGAAGGGGGTGCCGTCGCTGTACTTACAGGAGTTGTCCCAGCACACGTTGCTGGGATGAGATCTGTCGATGTAGCCCCAGTGCGCCCGCCCCCCGGTGAAGTCGGGGTCGATGTACACGGGGAACTTCGTCGCCGGATCCGCGAGCATCTTCTGATCCGGCGAGATCGACAGGGAGTCCGGCCCGATCTGCGTCGGCATCTCCACCGGAGGCGTACCGGTCTCCAAAGCAGACCCGCTTCTGGTCCGCTGGGCCGGGACGACGTGGCTGGAGTCCCACATCTTCGGCGAGCTCGCATGGAACACCCGGCGCCCGGCGGCATCGACCGCGTCGACACCGTTACGGCCATCCGACTTCAGCGACACCCCGCTCGTCCGGGTGCTGAACTTGATCTGGGTCAGCGCCGGATTCTTCGCCGCCTCAGGTGTCTTGACGACCAGGACCTCGCTGTACCCGAACATGGTGGCCGTGACCTTCAGATCCACGTCCGGCAGAACCGAGGGATAGGTGGCCGTCGCCCCGTCGATCGTTGGCTCGGGCAGCCCGCCCTGCCAGCCCAACTGCAGCGAGTGCTGGCCCGTCCGATCAACGAACGAGATCAACGGCGAAGCCCCGCCGCCGGAGAAGGTCACGTTCGCCGGGCTCGCGGCAGGTGCAATGCACCGTCAGACCGCTTCTTGAGCGTCAGATCGATGCCGACCCAACTCCCGTCAGACCGACGCACCCGCTGCGGAAGCCCTGCCACCTCCAGCTTCGAGGTCCCATCGGGATTCGCCCACGTGGTCGACGTCTCAGTACGCAGGGCCGTCGCCTCGACCGGCTCACCCGTCCTCTTGGCCTCCAGACCAGCCGCGGCCTCCGACCCCTCCGGCGGCGCGGGAGGGCCTGCCTCCGCAAGAACCGAAGGGACGGAAACCACCTGCAAGAACGCCAAGGTAATGCCCGCCACGAGCAACATCGCCATCGGTCGACGAGATTTCCGCCGCCTCAACACCCGACCCGACCGATGTGGCAACCCATCGACAGCGGACACAAGGGCCCCCATTAAGAGAACGACACAAAGAGCCCAAGTGCAGATGAACAGACCTGAGCGGCGAGAACGTATCACCAGCTCACAAGGTTCCACGATGTAAGATCATGTGACATAGATCACTTCACGACGTTGACCAGCTCGGTAAACCTCAGAGTCAGTAAGGGCGTCAGTAAATAGCCAGAATCATTTTTTGGGAAGCTACGAAGAGTGACATGAGGAACTCGAAAGAGTCACCCTTCACTCTGGCTCGGCTCGGCTCGGCTCGGACAAGCCCATCAGCCCGAAAGTGCTTGTTGAGGCCAAAGGTGCCTTCGGGGATTCGGCATAATGACTTCTTCATTGACGGCTGACTGAAGCGCCCCCAAAAGGCATGTTCCCCACTGCATTGCGGATGACGTCGCACCTTCTTCCCCCGATGGGCTGCTTCGCCCTAACAGATCCAGCCACGAAGAGCGGGCCTTTCGCGATTAGATGGCCATGGTCGGCCATTTGATCTTTCAATCGAGGCTGAGGGCGCCCTTCCGTCGGAGGCAGCTGTTACTTGTTCTGACGTAGCTCACGGTGGGTGGAGGTGCGTAATGAGGTTTCGGTTGGACGTCTCGGCCGATCGGCCGGAGTTGGCGTGGCGTGATGTTCATGGGCCAGCCAGGGGTGTGGTGTACGGGCTTCTGAGCGCTCAGGACCCCGAACTGGCTTCGGAGATACATGATTCTGGCTGGGCGGGCCACCCTCTACGACCTGTGGGGATATCTCCGCCGCTCTTCTCTGGGACCAAGGCGCGCAAGGGGGTCTACACGACGTCGGCGACCGGTTCGGTGTGGATGGGGTCTCCCGTACCGCAGATAGCGGGATGCTTGCTGGCCGCGCTCGCGGGTTCCAAGGAGCTGCGTTGGGGCGGCGTGCGGCTGACGATCAAGGGGATGCAGCTGGATCCCTCTCCTGACCATTCATCGGGCGTAGGGGTCTTCGAGTCGGTTTCGCCGGTGGTCGTCAAGCACGACGATCGCTATCTGGTACCCGACGAGGCGCATTATGTAGATCGTCTTCTGCACAACATCAGACACAAGGCGGATGTTCTCGGGTTGCCCTCCGCGGTGCAGTTGGAGGTTTTGGAGGCCGGGCCTCGGCGGCGGTTCGATGTGCAGGGTGCGATGCGTATCGGCGCGACGGTGACGGTTCGAGTTCAGGGCGCGCCGGAGTTGCTGGACGCCCTTTACGACTGGGGTCTTGGGTTGTGCTGCGTCCAGGGTTTCGGGTGGGTCCGATGACGACTCCAGTGGTCGGAGATCAGGCGCTGGTCTTGTCGGGGCATCCGTTGCAGCGCTGCGGCGGCTGGGCGTTGACCTTGTTGGCCGGACGCGATGATGCCGGTTCGGTAAGCGCAGCCGACATTGAGGACGTCGCCGAACGGGTGATCGATGACGTGGTGGCCGCCGCCACCGCCGCGAAGGACAGTCCCACCTACGACTGGTGGAAGGTGCTGTTCGCGCTGTATCCCAACTCCAAGCCGACTCATGCCAAGAGACCACGCGAGAGCGCTGTCTTGAGGGAGAGCGTGGCGGAGCTGTTCGCGCCCGATGACCCGCGGTCTCCACTGTTGCCTTGCACGTTCTGCTCGCGGTGGTGCGGGACTTTGTGGTCGAAGTCCGTGCTGCCGATGTTCGAGTCGATTCGAGCTCTGAATACTCTTCCGCCGGGCGTGGCTGGCTGGCCGATATGTCGGGCTTGCCGCGTGGCGCTGTGGGCTCTGCCTTACGCCGCCTGGGTGACGGCTGGCTCTGCAACTGTGCTGACTTGCGACGATCCCGCCGTCGAGCGTGATTTCGCGATGAAGAACGTCCAGCGGTCAGGACGGATACGTCAATTGGGGTTCGTCTCTTTGCCCGCAGGTCGTGGGCCGGAGGCCGTGGTGCTCCAAGCCCTGCGTGAACATGCCGGTGACGCGGGCGGTGCGACGACGCTGTGGGCGTTCAAGAACGACAACCAGGAGCCCTGGTTGCATACGGCGAGTACCCGCCTGGGGGTGGCGAGGTTTCTGCGTGCCGTGCGCGCCAATCCCGATTGCCATCGCGGATGGGCGATGTTGAAGAAGATGATGCGTCGCCGTGACGGGTCGGGGGCTCTGGTTTTGGACGGCTCTACGGCTGCGGCGCGACTGCTGTTCGACCGCGAAGGTCACCAGGGCGAGCGCTTGCCCGCGAAGTTGATGGAACTCGCGCGCGATCCCGACGCGCTCTTCCAGCACACGCTGCTGGACTGGCGGGCTTTGTGCCGTCTCTATCTGGAGGTGATGTACGACATGGAAACCGCTCGGCTCAGGCCAGCGGCTTCGTTGCTGGCTGACTGGATCGCGAAAGAGGGCACGCGAGGCCGTTTCAATGAGTTCCGCCAGGCCGTCACGAGCCCGTACAACCTGAGCAAGTTGCTGATGACGGCCAGCGCGCGGCTGTTCTTGGACGGTGGAAAGCAGGAACCGGTCAACCACCAGTTCGCGCAGTTGTGCACCGATGGCCCGCAGGGCTGGCGGGTACGCGGGCAACTGTACTTCGACGTCATGGCGGAGCTGATCAACCGCGGCGTCCAGGTCGGTAAGCCCGGCAGCGAAGAACTCAGCGAAGCGGACGACGCCGATCAACGCCCCGGCACCGACGATGACGAGGACGGTTACGCCTGATGAGCTTCCTGGCAGGAAAGATCGTGCTGGCGGTCACCGCCGGAGCGCCCAACAACGGGAAGGGCGAATCGACCACGGCTCCGGTGAAGAGGGCGAGGGTCCGCGGCGAGGTGTACCCGTACGTTTCGGCGCAGGCGTTTCGGCGCTGGTTGCGCGACACCATGGCCGCGTCCGGGATGTCGGCCTCACCGACCGAGCGAGTCGGTAAGGCCCAGCAGAAGGCTCAGAAGGCCAATACCAAGGCCAACCCCATCCAGTACGCCGACGACGACCTGTTCGGCTACATGAAGGCCGGGCCGAAGTCAGACGAGAAGGGCACCACTTTGCGCGACTCGCCGTTCATGGTGGGCACGCTCATGGCGGTCGAGCCGGCCAGGCCGGTTGTCGACTTCGGAGTCATGTCGCGGGGTGTCTCCGAACCGGTGCTGCACTCTCACGAGTTCTACACCGCAGACCTGGCGGCTCCTTTCCTCCTTGATCTGCCTCAGGTCGGCACCTTCATGCTCCCTCAGAGCGGTGGCGCGGGGCGCGCGAACTACCTCACCGAGGAGCAAGCGCTTCAGCTGGCGGAAGCAGTCGGTATCGGCGCGACACAGACCGTGTTTCGCGGTTACCAGGCGGTGCGGCTCCCGTTGGAGATCCGGCGAGACCGGGTCGCATTGCTGTTCGAGTCGCTGGCCGAGCTGTCCGGCGGCGCGAAGAAGGCGCTTCACTACGAAGACCGCACACCCTCCCTGGTCACGGTGGTGCCGATGGCGGGCGGTGTGAATCCACTGGGATTCGTGGTAGACGGCGCCGAGGACGGAACGGGGCTGGAGGTACGGGCCAGCGTCCTGCGCGAGGAACTCCAGGCATGGCATGGCCAGTGGGAAGCGCCCGTGCGGTTCGGATGGCGTCCCGGCTTCAGGCGGATTCTGCGCAAGGGTTTCGAGGCCGAACTCGCCGACCTGATCGACGAGGGTCAGGTGACCATCGACCATCCGCGGACGATGCTCCGCAAGCTGGCGGAGGAAATCCGCAGCGGTGCACGGGACGCATGGTTCGACGACCCGGTCCGGTGACGAACGTGGCCAACGACCGCCGTCGCCGACGTGCGAAGCGCCGCCGCCATGGCTGAGCGCGCAGCCACCTTGGAGGCGATTCGACTGGAGCTGTTCGCTCCGGTCGCCTCGTTCCGCGATCCGATGTTTCCAGGCGTGACCCGGTGCCTACCGGTGCCACCGCCCTCCACTCTGCGCGGCATGCTCGCGGCAGCCACCGGCCGTGAGAGCGAGCCGATCGAGTTCGGCGTCTGCGCCCGTGCTGAAGGGGCCGGCACCGATGCCGAGACCTACCATCCGGTCGCGGCAGACGGGTCCAACCCGCCGATCGGCGGACGTGTCCATCCCGGCAAGGGCGGTATGACGATCCGCGATCGTCCCTTCTTGGCCGGGGTGCACGTCACTTTGTGGATTCCCCTGCCCGAGGGGGCCCGTATTGAGGCGGCCTTGAGACGACCGGTCTGGGGACTGCGGCTGGGGCGTTCGCAAGACCTCGTCCACCTTCGGTCGTCGACCAAGGTCACCCTCACTGCCACCGACAGCGCCCAAGTCGGCCACGCCCTCGCCCCGCCGGGAGGACACCGCGCGCCCCAGGCCAGCCTGCTGAGGTTGGCCGACCAGGTCAGTCTCGACCGGCTGCGCACCGAGTTCAGCGACTACCTGTGGTGTGCGGAGCCGCCAGGGGACGACCAACCCGTCGTCGGCGCGTATTGCGACGGTGACCAGGCGGTCTGGTTGCATCGGCCGGTTCCCGTCGGCGAACGCGAGCAGGACCTGGCCCAGGTGTTCGGCAAGTCCGCCGCGAAATCCAAACTCGGACGCCCCGAGCTGCTCACCGAACACAGCGAGACCGTCCGCGACGCGGCACTGACGGTCGCCGAACGCATCGGGTCACCCGGAATCCTGGCCGACCATCCGCGCTTCTGGTTCCAGGTCATCACTGCGGCGCTGCTGCACGACACAGGGAAGATCGCAGAGGGCTTCCAACGGCAGCTCCGCCCAGGAGGCGACTCCTGGGGCGAACGGCATGAGGTTCTGTCCCTGGCCTATGTCGATCTCCTCACGCGTCACCTCGCCGAGGGTGATCGCAAGATGATCGCGGCGGGGGTGGCGTTCCACCACCGGTGTCTGATCTCGTCCACCCGCCGCGATCTACGCGAGATGTACCCGATCGAAGCGGCCTGGGAAAAGAAGTTCGGTATCGACCGCTCTCCACCTCCCGGTCGAGCGCGCGTCCAGGTGCCCCCTGCCCGGCATGCCGCACTGCTGCGATGGCTCACGACACAGGCGAGACTCAGCACAATTCCGGACGATGATCGACGTCTCTGGGAACTCGCACGCGAGACCTTCTCCCGGGTTCATCAGGACTGGCACCGGCCCGTCCCACCGGACGAAGGTCTGGTCGCCGTGCTGCTTCAAGGTGCCGTCACCCTGGCCGACCGGTCCGGCTCGGCCCACGTCCCGCTTCAAGAGCACATGCCGCTCCCACAACGGTTCATCGAGACGATGCCGGACCCGTACCCGCACCAGGTCGCCACCGCCGACACCAAGGGGCATCTAGTTCTGTGCGCCCCGACCGGCAGCGGCAAGACCGAGGCAGGGCTAGCGTGGGCGTCCCGGCAACTCGAAGACCACCAAGGTCGGCCCCGATTGATCTGGGTATTGCCCTACCGGGCTTCGATCGACGCCGCGCGCGACCGTTTCGTCCGAGATCTAATACCTCCTCTCGGGCAGGACGAGGCCGATATCGGGATCCTGCACGCCACCGCAGCCCGCACTCTCCTTACCCGAGCCACCACCGACGATTGCCCGCCCGGCCCTCAGCAAGCCCGTAAGGCCCGGGACCAGGTGAATGCCATGCGCCTGTTCGCTCAGCGGGTCCGCGTGGCCACACCCCACCAGCTTCTTCACGCCGCAATCGCCGGGCCGTCGCACTCCAGCCTGCTATTGGAGCAAGCGAACGCGCTCATCGCCCTGGACGAGCTGCACGCCTACGATCCGGCGACCTTCGGTCGGCTCTGCGCTGCCATGCGCCTTTGGGAAAAGCTGGGCAGCAAGGTCGCGGTCCTTTCGGCCACCCTCGCGCCACCCATGATCGAGCTACTCCAAGACACACTCCCCGAGGTGACCGTTCACCGCGCACCCCCTGGCACGGCACCCGACCGTCACCGCCTCGTCCTGGACCAAAGTCCAATCACCACCCCGAGCAGCGTCGAACGTGCCCGCAGATGGCTGGTCGAAGGCCACAGCGTCCTGCTCGTCGCCAACACTGTGGCGACTGCTCAACGGCTCTACAACGACCTCGCTCCATGCGCGCGAACGCTGTGCCCCGGTGATCCAGACGCTGCGATCCTTCTCCACTCGCGCTTCCGCGCCAAGGACCGCGCCCGGATCGAGCGGCGAATACTCGACCGTCACCCCGAACGACGTCCCGGCGAGGTCAGGCAGCGTGGCGGGCTCGTAGTGGCCACCCAGGTTCTGGAAGTATCCCTCTGCCTCGATTTCGACCGGGGAGCATCCGAACTCGCCCCGATCGAAGCGGTCGCCCAGCGCGCGGGCCGCGTCAACCGGCGAGGACGCCACCCCGACGGCCCGGTGGAGTTCCGCATCCACCAGACCGACACCCATCTCCCCTACGAAGAAGACGCCCTCCAGGCAGCGTGGGCCGCGCTCGAAGAAGCACCAGGGCCCATCATTTCCGAGCAGACCATCGCTACCTGGCTCCAATGCGCCTATGACAGCCCTTGGGGGCGTGAATGGGCAAAGCAGGCCAAGAGGCACCGCGACGACTTCTTCGACTTCTTCCTTACCTTCACCGACCCCTTCCACGACCGTTCAGAGCACGCCAATGGCTTGGACGAAGCCTTCGACACCGCCGAAGCCCTCCTCACCAGCGACATCGAAGAGTTCTCCGAGCTCTCACGTGGCCCCCAAGGCGACCCACTCCTGGCAGCGGGCCTGCTCATCCCGGTCCCCCACCGCCAAATCTTTCGCCTTGCCCGCAACGGAAGAGCCCAGAAGGAGGATCAAGAGCGCGCACGAAGAGAGCGACGTCCTCCGCTCTGGCTCATCGACGCCCCGTACAACGACGAGATCGGCCTAGACCTTACTCACGAGCGCACCCCGGTCATCGAGCCTGACACCGTCCTATGAGTAACCCGCCACAGCCACCACCCATCGGCGGAGTACACATCAAGTACCTCCACCACTGCCCCCGGCAACTCTGGCTCTACTCCCGCGGATACCGGCCCGAACACCGCAGCGACGCCGTGGCCTTCGGCGAAGCCGTTGACGAGACCACCTACACCCGGCGACGAGACATCGACCTGGGCGAAGCCAAGATCGACTGGGTCACCACCGGCGCCGTCGTCCACGAGACCAAGTCGTCCCGCCGCCCCTCTGCCCAGCACGAAGCCCAAGTGCGTCACTACTGCCTGCTTCTGGCTCGCCGCGGCGTCAACGTGCGCGCAGGAGTCATCCACTACCCGCTCATTCGCCGCACGATCGACGTCTCTTGGGATCCCGCCACCAGGCGACAGGCCGAGACTGCCGAGCAACAAGCCCAAGCCATCATCCAGCAGCCCGCTATCCCCGAACGACTCCAACGGACACTCTGCCGCGGCTGCTCATACCTCGACTATTGCTGGGGAGACACAGGAGCTCGGCAACCCGCACATACTGGCTCACCGAGCCATGCCGAATCCGCCGCGAAGACAACAGCATCCGGGTCGAACGCCCCGACAACACGCCTGTCCGCATCCCCATCACCGACATCCGCGACCTGATCGCCTTCGACCATCTCGATCTCAACACCTCAGCGATCTCTCTGCTGAGTCGGCACGGCGTGATCGTCCACGTACTGGACCACTACGGAAACTACTCTGGCGCCGTCACCCCCGCCGAGGACATGTCCTCCGCCCTCGTACTGCGCAAACAAGTAGAACTGACCGCCGAGCCGCTGCAGCGGCTCGCCATCGCCAGAACTCTGGTCAACGCCGCAGCGGCCAACGTGTCCTGGGCCCTCGACACCGACCTCCTCGCGCCCGCCCTCGCTCGACTGAACGAGCAGCTTCCTCACTGCCAGAACACCGACGAACTCATGGGCGCCGAAGGCAACTTTCGGCGCACGGCCTGGGGCGTCCTCGACAGCCTGCTGCCTCCGTGGCTCCGTCTGGACGGCCGCACCCGCCGCCCTCCAGCCAACGCCGGAAACGCCTTCATCAGCTACATCAATTCCATCGTCTACAGCCGCGTCCTCACCGCCCTGCGCTGCACCCCGCTGCATCCAGCCCTCGGCTTCCTGCACGCCGACACCGACCGACGTCGCAACACGCTCGCACTCGACCTCGCCGAACCCTTCAAACCACTATTCGCCGAACGCCTTCTCCGCCGAGCCGCCGCGCAAAAGACCCTGAGCCCCACCGACTTCGAAACCGACGTCAACCAGGCATCGCTCAGCCGCGCCGGCCGCAAGAAGGTCGCCGAACTCATCCGCAGCGAGCTGGCCACCACCGTCCACCACAGGTCACTCAAGCGGAAAGTCTCCTACGAAGAACTGATCCACCTCGAGACCCTCAAGATCGTGCGGCTCTGCCTTGAGGAAACCCCCTACAAAGCATTCCGCCCCTGGTGGTGAGCCCCGTTGTTCGTCATCGTCGTCTACGACACCCTCGCCGAGCGCAACCCACAAGTCCTCCGCACTTGCCGCCGCTACCTCCACTGGGTCCAACGAAGCGTCTTCCAAGGAGAACTCTCAGCAGCCCAACACCGCACCTTCCTCGAAGACCTCAAGCAGCACATCGACCCCGGCTACGACAGCGTCCTCATCTACCGAACCCGCACCCCACACCAAGTAGAAACCCAAACCATCGGCCAAGACCTCGGCAACACAGGCCCCATCCTCTGAGCAACAAACAAGCACCTGACCTGCACGTCTGCACAACCGCCGAACCGCTGCAGAAACCAGGCCATCCCTCCCACAAACCACCCCGCCGACCTGCGGCTTTACCCTCGGGTCGCTCATCACTCCTGGAGGGTTCGCAACATGGTCTGGCGCTTGACGTAGGCGTCCAACGACTCCGTCGCTCATCACTCCTGGAGGGTTCGCAACTCGGACAGATCCACCAGCGGCAGATCGGGCATGGTGAGTCGCTCATCACTCCTGGAGGGTTCGCAACAAGGCGGCGGCGCGCGGGATCAAGCCGCTTGCTGGTCGCTCATCACCCCTGGGAGGGTTCGCAACCTGTTCGTGGACGGGTACCGGCCCGAACGGGCCGAGGTCGCTCATCCCCCTAAAGGGTTCGCATTTAGATCTCGCGCGCTCCGATCTGGACGCCGAGAGGGTTGTTCATCCCCCTGTTCCCAATGCGAGCAGATCGGTTCGCAGGCCAGGCGGTGGGGTGTGTGGTCCACGCAAGCAAGATCATGATCGCGAAGAGGTTGGAAGAGGGGTGGCCATTAAAGCCTATGGATCTGGGGGGCGAACATCCGATACCGACGTGCGTATGGAAGTGGTGAGCGATCTGGGTCCTGGAACTCATTCGTCTGGACGGAGGTTGCGCCCCTCCAGGGAGAATGAGCGGCTGCCAGGAGACCGAAACGCAGACCCCACAAGTAGCAGGCAAATGTCCCGACCCTGCCTAGATCCAAGCGTTGCCCCTTGTGGTGGACGGTCGCGACGGACCGGATGTGTTCGCTCGTTGTTCGCTCGGGGACACCGGCACCGGCCGTTAGGCAGCGACATGGCCGGCACGGGGATGGTGCTGGTTGCGGACAAGCGGGTACTGTTTGGCATCGAAAACACCGATCTGACATGAGAGAAGTGGACTCTTATCCGCGCGGGTTCGGGTTTAAGTCCCTGACGGCGCACCGCTTCTGAACTAGTGAATTCGCAACTATGTCGCCAATGCCCGCCAACCTTAATAGGCGGCTTTGTCCCCAGCGACGTCCGAAGTTCGTTCACGAGACATCGCCCCATACACCTAGCACGATGAATGGCGTCCAGCGCGCGTCATTCCGCACCGTGAACACCATTCCCCATGCCATCCGTGTACCGGCCTGTAAGCGCAGAACGCCCCCGGGCATCAACGGCCCAGGAGCGATCCGCGCTCGTGACACTGACGCCGGGCGGCGTTACATGATGCGGTAGAGCGCCAACCGGGCGTGTCGTTCCCGGTAGGCGGGCTCGTTCAGATCGACCCAGAACACGCCTGGCTGGTCGGGGCCGTCGTCGTCGATGTGCTGGAGCGTCCCGCCAAATTGGAACGCCTCATGAGTGAAGTGGCTTGCCGGGATGATGTAGATCTCACGTGTCGGGGGCTGGCTAAGGACGATGAGGGCGACCCAGTCCAGGTCGCCTCGCCACCCGACGGCCGGGTCAATCGCACCGGCCCCGAACACACGCACACCGACAGTCCCGTCCGCTGTGACCTCGGTTCGGGTGGCGGCGCCAGGGTCGCTTTCCGACAGCGCAATCAGGCCATCGATCGAGCCGAGGACGGCTCTGATGATCGCGGTGGGTATCAACGGGGTCGCGTCCTCGGAACCAATCCCGTTGGTGTGGTCGATGCTCATGGCACGCCTCTCGTGCAATGCTGGGCGAACCCGACTCGGTGTTCACGGAAGCCGAACCATCACGCGCCTCCCATCGATCACACAAGTCGTAGCGTGCCATGGCGCCAATACACGACGCTAACCCACGTGAGTCGAAGCGAACACTCCAAACAGTGACTCGGCCGCAGGTGCGGCGCCTTCCCTGGCTGCTTCACGGCATTTGCTTATGGTTCTGAGGACAGTCGTTTGATGAACGACCGGGTTTCGTCCTCGGGTAGGGCGATTATCTGCAAGTCCGCGAAGATCTCTTCGAAGAGGCGGATTTTGTCGTCTCGTTCTTCGAAGTCCAGGCCGATTCGGCTCTCCAGGGCGGTGATGGTCAGGTTGCCTTGCTGGCCGACGTTGAGGAGCGTGAAGGGTTTGGCGAGTCCTCTGTGGGGTCCGGCTGTGAAGGGGATCACCTGCAGGTGCACGTGGTTCCTCGCCGATAGCTCGGTCAGGTGCCGGAGTTGGGCTTGCATGGCCTCAGGTCCGCCCATCTGGTGGCGGAGTACGGCCTCGGTGAGGATCACGTCGTATTGCGGAGGGTCTGATCGATCGAGCACCTGCTGCCGCGTCGTCCTCATCTCAAGCAGACGCGCATCGACCTCGCTGCCCCCTACGCCTGCCAGGCAGGTCGCGTACTCCGGGATTTGGAGGAGGCCCGGCACCACGTCCACCGCATAGCTGCGGACCCTCCTCGCGCCGTCCTCCAGTGACAGGAAGTCCAGATACTCCGCAGGAAGTGGAGGCCGAACGCTGGACGGCCTTTCGGTCCCGCTTCGGCATTGACCCGTTCTGCTGCCAGCCCGGCCAGCGCGGAGCGCATGAGAAGGGCGGTGTTGAGGGCGATATTGGATGGTCCGCCACAACCACATGGTCCCGGTTCCCGAGGTCGATTCGCTGGCTGAGCTCAATGAGATGGTCAATGCCTGGGACGCAGACGATGAGGCCCGGCGAACCGGACACCGGCCCCGCACCATCCGGCGAGTACCTGGCCATCGAGCGCGATCACCTGCAGCCGCTGCCCGAGGAGCGGTTCGAGACTGGAGTGGAACTGGCATCGCGAGTTGACCGGTATGGCCAGATTACTGTCCGCACCAACCGATACTCGGTGCCAGCTCGATTGATGGGCCGCAATGTCAGGGTGATGCTGCACACTTCAGCTGATCGCCTATGACGACCGAGTCGAGGTCGCCCACCACGAACGCCTGCTGGCCAAGTGCGCCAGCCGCCTGGAACTCGACCACTATCTGGAGGTCTTGGTCCGCAAACCCGGTGCGCTGCACGGGGCGAGGGTCCTGGAGCAGGCCCGGGCCGCGGGCAAGTTCACCCCGGTGCACGATTCACGGTGGGCCGAGCCCCGCACGGCTCATGGCGACGCCGAGGGCACCCGCGCCCTGATTCAGGTGCTGTTGCTGGCCCGGCACATGGACCACGAGCACATCGTCACCGGCGTGGCCACCGCGTTGCGGGTCGGCGCGCTGACCGCCGACACTGTCGCGCTCGAGGCCCGCAAAGCTGCCGACGCCGACCGCGAGGCCCCCGGCCAGGTCGATCCCGAAGCACTCGCCGGGGCGCCGGCGAAGGCGGACAAGGACACCCCAGAGGCCGATAGCGCGACAGTGACATCGCTGACCGAGCGACGGCTGCGCCTGGCCCCAACTCCCGCCCGTCACCCGGCCGTTGCCCTCGCTGAGGTCTAGGACCAGTTGCTGCGCCGCCCCCGCCGCCAGGAGCACAACGCCCTGGCTAACGCCCGCAGGGAGAGCATCTGACCGTTGCACGCCACCGCGGAATGACCGAGCAGGCCTGCCGAATGCTGCGGCTGCCCACCATCCGCGGCCACTTCGACGACCTGGGCGAAACCGCCGGTCGCGACGCCACCGTGTGGCCACGTTGCATGGACGGCTGCCACAGCAACCGGGAAACCGTCACCGCCATTCGGAAGGCCGGATTCACCGTCAACCGCCTCGAGCACCTCGGGTTCGGCGAAACTGGGCTGCCCTTCCCCGCGTCCCCGCAGCTCCTGGGCAGCGCGACCAGCCCCGCCGCCGGCGGAGCAGGAATGATCTCGCTCATGACCATCGCCAATATCGACCAGCAACTCGTCTGACGGCCTCCGGGCGATCGAGCGCAAGCAGGGCGTCGCTCCGAGCGGCGACGCGGACGCCATGCAGGAAGTCCCCGACTTAATGTCCCTGACGAAGATCCGGCGGCCCCGCCGCCCCTGGGCCCTCCACTGACCGCAACCGAGAAAGGCGGAGTCCTGATCGGGCGGTCGCCCTAACGCCCCTACTTCGCCACAACACGATCATCTCATCTGCACGGTCACCAAAGTGAGGCAACCGCAGATCTCCTTATGCTCTTCAGCCTGTCCAACAGTAGACGCGTTCCTCTGGATCTCGTTTCTGCCGAACCAGGCCTACAAGGCTATGAAGGATCTCCAAAGCGACCTGGGAATCAATTTCAATTCCCTCAGTCAACTTCTCTCCTACCCACCACAGCGCGAGTTCGTCGATCCTCGAAGCCGGCGCAGAAACGAGAGAATCCACGAAAGCATCCGAAAGCAGAAAAACCGTAGGTCCATCTCCACTTTCCGCAACAACCTCCGGAACTCCAGCATCCACAAGTTCCGCAAACGTTTGCGAAGTAAGCCAACTCTCCCATTCCAAAAGAGCCCCCTCCACGTCAAAGTTTCCAAATGACAGCGAAGGAAACATCACATCCGGGCCCATTTGCATCGAATTCATGGCATCCAATTTTGTTGCCACAAAGAATTTTACTATACTACTCAATACATATCCTTTCTCGTCACACGCATAGACTGCCCGAAAAGGCGCTCCACTAAATTCACCTTTGAAAGAAACCCGACCACGATGCTCAGTCATGCGAAAGGTGGCATCGAAAGAGTTATATCACCGCCACAGAATCCCCACCCCCGGACCATAGCTAGGGCTGTAATCGAATACATGCTGGCCCCACATGCGCTCGGTCGTCAAATCATACCAGCCAATATTCGGAACGGTGGATCCTGTGTTGATCCAATCTGGCCCCGGCATACCACTGGGGGTCGAGAAGAGATCATTGAGATCAGGGTCGCTGTCAGCCAAGGCCTTTACTCGACCATCGAGTATATTGCCTTTGATGGTGTTTGCCCTGCTTGGCTTTCGTGCGATCCTAGCTAGATCCTTCGCAGAATATCCGATGGATCCTGCAGTCCACTCCGACAACGCTTGCCTTGTATGCTGGAGTAGGCGAGAGGCCAGCACATCTGGATTTTGAATACTCCTGCCATGCATGTCAACAACGCGCGGACCGCAGTTGTGAACTAGGACTTGCGCAGCCCCTGCAGCCGCGTAGTAAGTGTGATGATCGGCGACGGTGAGGTTGTGAACGCGTTGTTGGGTGGCGGCACGCGTTTCGGTTGCGGCGATTTCAACGAAGGTGCCAGCGCCTGTACGGAGCCACATGCCAGGCTTGAGGTCTGCGGCTTTGACCCAGGTGTTGATGTCGCCGGCGACCCAGAAGGGGTGTTCGTCGGTCGCGATCAGCAGGCCGGCCTGCTTCCCCACTGACTTGTAGGGTGCCAGGTCCGCGTCAGCACTCTGGTGCTTGTTGTTCTTTGTTACGCGGAGTTTTTGGTTCTGTGTGTCAATCGATATCGCTACGAGCCGCTTTTCGCCCTTACTAGTGATGGTGGCCTGGACGGTTTTTGGTTCAGTTTTCCCGCTACCTGGATTGGTGGCCAGAACTTTATCACCAACATTAACGTCCTCTATCGCCTTCGTGGTGCCGTCAGCAAGCAGGACTCTTGTCCCTGGGACGAAGCTGCTGCATTTCTGAGTCTTGCGGGCTTTTCTGGTCGCCTTGATGGCCCGCGCGGCGGGTTTGGCGGCCTTGCCGACATAGGGTATGAGTCCAATACCTGCCCACGCGCAGGATGAAGCGCTTTTACCAGTCACACATTTTTGAATGTCCTCAACGCCGAACATTCCACCGAAGGCCCATTTGAGTGCATTGAACGTGTGGCGCCAGCTCGCCGATGGCGGTGGAGGGCGCTTGGAGATCACAATCTCAAGCTTCTGCTGCAAACCTCTCTCGCAAAAGCCGGGCATCGAACGCTGATGGCCCGTGCAGCCGTTCAGCTTCGGCTCTTCGGACGGAGGTACGCCTGCTTTACTGGGGTCGGGTTTGCTGGCGAGTTGGGGGTTGGTGGGGCAGCCGGCGAGGGGTGAGCAGGTTCCGGTGGGGTCGCTGTCGGTGACAGGGTTGTTCTGGGCGTAGGTGTAGCCGTTCATCTGCTGCGGGTTGGCAGCGTTGAAAACAGGGTCCACCGAGTTGAAGCGACCGGTGTTGGGGTCGTAGTCGCGGGCGCCGAGGTGGGTGAGGCCGGTGGGGTCCTTGGTGCCGTTGACGAAGCCCTTTTCACCTGGCCAGGTGTCTTCTTCGGCGACGCCGCGTTCTTGGCCGAAGGGGGTGAATCTTCGGACGAGGGATTTCTGGTCGCTAGCGTTGATGGCGATCTGGGCGGTGCCTTGGTGATCGCCGGTGAGGTAGCGGAGGCCGCCGGTGGTGTCGCGCATCGCGACGCTGTCACCGTTGTGCGTGTAGTAGCGGGTGCCGGTCACGGTTGAGGCGCCGGGTGTGGTGTGGAGTTCGGTTTCGGGGAGGTAGAGGGTGGTGCCGGAGGCGTCTTTGCGGATGAGGCGATTGCCGTCGGCGTCGTTGATGAAGCTGGTGTCCTGGCCGTTTTCGGTGGCCTTTTCGAGTTGGCCTTCGCTGTCCCAGGTGAGGGTTTGGGCGGTGCTGCCGATCTTGCGGTTGGTGGGGTTGCCCGCGGCGTCGTAGGTGTAGGTCTCGTCGTTGGTTTCGGGACCAGTGAAGGGGCTGGTGCCGGTCTGGTCGACGCCGCCGAGCCGGTGTGCCTTGATCGAGGTGTCGACGCCGGGGTCGCCCTGGTAGCGGTAGTCGCGGCTGGCCATCAGGGCGCCATTGGTGCCGTAGAGCTCTTCTCGTTTGCGGCTGCCGTCGGTCTTGTAGGTGTAGTGGAAGCGGTAGGGCGCGGGGCCTGCGGTCGCCGCTGGGGTTTGTGGGCAGCTGGATTCGGCAGCTGTCCATGCGTCGGTCAGGCGGCGCAGGTGGTCGTAGCGGAAGCACTGCCTGTCGACCCCGGCGGTGGAGGTGTCGGAAATCGACCGGATGTTGCCGGCGTCGTCGTAGGTGTAGATGGCGTTGCGGTCGTCGCCGGAGATGGCTTCGCGGTGGGTACGGGAGGTTTCCAGTCGCTGGGTGCCGTATTGCCAGGTGAGCGTGTTCCAGGCGCGTTTGCCGGAGATGCCGAGTTCGACCATCTTCGGCTTGCCGGTGGGGGTGTAGTCGGTGGCGCCGACGTAGGTGGCAAGTTCGCTGGTGAGGCGGGTGGGGCGTTCGAAGGCGTCGTAGCTGTGGGCGAGGGTCTCCTTTGCCAATCCGCCTGCGGCGGGCAGGGTCTGGTCCTTGAGGGTGCCGTCCAGGTTGTATGTCTGGGCGAAGCTGTAGCTTCCGGCCAGTGCGCCTTCGCCGGATGGAACAGTGAAGGTGAAGGACTCCGGACGCCCCAGGACGTCGTAGCCCGGGACCTGGTTGACATAGTCGCCGCCGGGAGCGTGTCTGGTCGACGAGGCCGCCTTGCCTTTGCCTCGAGCGGCGGAGTCATAAGTCCAGGAGGTCAGCAGGCGTCCGGTGATCGTTCCTTCACGTGTCTGGGTCTTGCGGTCGAGCCCGTCGTAGACGTTGGTGATCGTCTTGTCTCGGGCGTCGGTGATGGACTCTTGGCGGTCGAGGTCGTCGTAGGTCGACGTGCTGACGCCTGCGTCGGGGTCTTCGGTCTTGATCTTGCGGCCGCGCAGGTCATAGGTGTGGGTCCAGGTGTTGCCTGCGGGGTCCTTGACCGTCTTCGGGCGTCCTGCCGGATCGTAGGTGTAGGCGGTGGAATTGTAGGCGCCTGTGGGGTCGGTTCCCTGGTATTCCCGGCGCTCGACCACCTGACCCCGGGCGTCGGTGATCTCGGCGGTGGGCGTACCGCCCTCAGGAGGATCGACGGTTCGCCAGTTCCCGCCGTAGCCGATGGCGGTGCGCCATTTTTCGCCGGTGGTTCCGTTGCCGACCAGCAGGCGTTCAAGGGTCGGTCTGTCGAGCCCGTCGTAGGAGTAGTGCTTTTGGGTTTCTACGGCGCCTGGAGTCGTGACGCCGAACAGTGTGGGCTCTGGGGTGCCGCTCGCGGAGTAGTCGTCGAAGTTCTTGGCGATCTTTCCGCGGTCGTTGTGGAAGGTGTCGGCGATCAGGCGGCCGGCGGGTCCTGGTTCTTGGGTCTGGCGCGAGCGAAGCCATCCGTCGTACAACTCGATCGTGTCGATGCGCTGGCTGCCGGTGTTCGTGAGAGTTTTGGTGGTGACGGCGACGATTTGCCCGTCGGCGACTCGGTAGGCGTACTCGAGGTTCGGGCTCTGGTTGTTGGTCTTGGACCGGTCGGGTTGCCAGACCTTGTTCACCCGGCCGAGCGCGTCGTAGACCAGATCCGTGCGCAGGCCGTTGGCGTCTATTCTCGCCGTGGGTACACCACGTGCAGGGTCGAGCTCGGCAGTGCTGGCCAGGGCCGTGGCTTGGTTTCCGGTCACGGCCGGAGGGGTGGTGGTGACGACCTTGGTGGTGAGGCCGTCGACGTCGGTGTATCGGAAGGTGCCCGCGCGTCCGGCTACATCGGTCACCGATGTTGGTCGCCCGTAGATGTCGTAGCCGGTCTGCTTGTCTGTGACGTAACGCGCGGTGCCGCCGTCGTGCTCGGCGATCTTTTCGGTCTTGGTGACGTTGCCCTTACTCGGTGCCTCACCGTGGGCGCCATTGTCGTAAGAAGTTCGGTCATCGGAGATGACGTGTTTGGACCGGTCAGGAGCCGTTCCGCACTCGACAGACACGGTTTCAACGCGAGAGGGAAAGGCGACCATGCCCCTGTTGACGTTGTCGGCGTATTCGGTCCTGCCGCATCGGTCGTCGGTGGTGATCGAAACGTCGCCGAGGTCGTTGACCTGCTTGACGCGGCCGACCTTGGCGAAGTCGGTCTCATAGACGCTGCTCGTCTTCGTTTGACGCCATGTACCGCCGTCCATCGCCGTCCAGGTACGCGAACTGTCGACCTGTGTCGCGTTGGCGGTGACAGTCCCCCATGATCGGGTGCGCGATGCGGTCTGATGCCGCCATGGCGCGTTGACGGTCTTGTCATGCACTGCCCCGCCCGGGCTGGTGAAGCGAACGGTCTTCAAGCTGAAGCCCTCGAGGCCTTCGGCGTCGGTGTGCGTGCCGCCCTCGCCGTCGGGGACGCTGACCTGCTTGGTGCCGCCCGAGGGGTTGGCTCGGTCACCGTGCATACCGCGCAGGTAGTACGTGTCGGTCTGGGTGGAGGGACTGGCGAAGTTGCCGGTCTTGACGCGGACCTGGCCATAGCCACGCCATTGCGACCAGGTTTTGTATTTCTCGGGTGTCAGGCCGTCGTCGTCGTCGAAGTGCCAGGCGGCGTCGCCGATGTACTCGTAGCGGGTGGCCATGTCCGGGGCGCCGCCGGTGCGGTCCTTTTGGACGACCGAGGTGGTTACGTATTTGTTGAACCAGTCGGTGATCGGGGTGGTCTGGCCGGGCAGGTGCCAGATCGAGGGGAAGCAGCGCTTGGCGTTGGTCTGCGGGGTGGGCGGGGCGGCCCGGGAACATTCCTGGCCGGTGTAGTCGATGTTGATCTCGCCGCCGGACTCGTCGAAGATCTTGCTGACGCGGTAGCGGGTGTAGGGGACGATGCCGTCGTTGGCTTGGTCGACGCGGTTGGCCTTGGGGACGTGGTTGAAGGTGACCTTGGGCAGGGTGACGTTGTCGGCTGTGGTGGCTCCGGCCAGGCCGAGGTGCTGGATGTCCTTGACCAGCAGGTCGCGTTCGTCGTTGACGGCGCCCCATTGGTGGTCCAGCGTCCAGGAGTCGACGTTGCGGTAGGGCCAGCCGGCGCCCTTGGTGACCTGGGTGGTGACCTTGGTCAGGCGTTTGCGGGACCAGAACGTCGGCGAGGTCGACCCGTGGTCGGCCGTGCATTGGGTGCCGGCCTCGCAGTTCATGTCCCAAGGGACGTCCCACCACTTGTCAGGGTTGGTGGCGATCTTGGCGGGCGAGCAGTCGAAGGAGGCGTCGGGGATGCAGCGCTCGGAGGTCTCGAACAGCACCCGTGCGGGAGGGGCGCCGACCGCGTTGTTTTCCCGCAGGCCGTATTCGATCGACTTCAGGTAACCGCCGCGGGTGTAGGGGGTGGCGTCGGCGGGTTTGAGGTTGCGGCCGTAGTGGTTGTTTTCCTTGGCGTAGTAGTAGGAGTTGGCGTTCCCGTTGGGGTCGACGACCAGGTCGAGGTTCCATCGCCAGGCCTGCTGGCACCACGAATCGGCGAACCCGGTCGCCTTGTGGCACGGCTCGTCGTCCTCGGTGCCCGGGCCGTTGGCGTCGTCCCCGAATACCGGGACGGTCCAGGCGGAGTTGGTCTCCTCGCCGCCGGAGTCGAAGCCGGGCAGGCGGTTGAGGCCGAAGTAGTAGCGGGTTCCGTCGGTGGTGGTGACCTTCCAGTACTCGCCGTCGTTGTCGCCGTTTCCCGTATCCGGTTTGAGCAGGCGCTCGAAGCGGGTGCCGTCGTCGTTCTTCAGACGCCAGGTGTTGTCGGCGGCCTTGACCAGTTCGCCGCCCTTGCCATTCCAGGTGACGGTGGCGTTGTCATATCCCCAGCACAGGTCT
The DNA here is from genome assembly GCF_050946795.1 of Spirillospora sp. CA-294931. GTDB lineage: Bacteria > Actinomycetota > Actinomycetes > Streptosporangiales > Streptosporangiaceae > Spirillospora. The sequence goes on along the minus strand of NZ_CP192006.1, from coordinate 2,242,224 downwards.
CCGGGCGCTTTGCCTTCGGCGTTCTTGACGCCGTCTTCCTCGCAGGACTTGTAGCGGCGCTCGATGAACCCGGGCCAGAAGTCAAAGCCTTCCCCGGCCCAGGACGGCTGGCTGTTGGTGTTGCCGGTACGGCCGTCCACACTCTGCGCCGAGTACCCGAGATCCACCTTCGGGGCCAGACCGCCCGGTACCGGCGGCACCCGCATGGGGTAGTTCCAGGTGAAGTCGCCGGTGTTGCCACTGTGCTTCCAGGTCGCTGAAGCCTCCAACGTCGTGGCCTTGAAGTCACCTTGAGAGCCCGCGGGGGCCGGGGATGCGGCCAGCACAGTCGGCATGGCCTGCTTCGCGGACGCGTGCGCTCCCGGCTGTGCGGCGGGCGTGGTCTCGACATCGGCGGTCACGGTTTTGGCTTCACCGTTGTTGGTCGACGCGACCGGAGTCGGGGTGCGGCATTCGGCCTTGTCCGGTGTGGTCAGCGCGCAGGCGGGAAGTTGGACCAGCCGCAGGCGGGTGCCGTACGCGGCTCCGAACGCCTGCGCAAACGACGCATAGTCCAGCCGGACCCCGACCAAGCCGGCAGTCGCGTCCTTTGTCGGGGTAAGGGTGAGCACCACGTTTCCTGCGCCGATGTTGCGCGAGGTCTTGTGGTCCAGCACCGAGACTTTCACACGGCCCTTCAACGAGGGCCGCCCAGCCGAACGGTTGGAGTGCGAATTCTCAGGAGCGGAGGGCGCCCCAAGCCAGACCGGAAGGTCGCCCGCGCGCACTGGCGCGGATGCACTGCGATTCGTGTCCCTCGGCAGCTCGGCCTCGGCTGTGCCGTGTTTGGGCCACACGGCTTTGGCAGCAGGGCCTGGTTTGCCCGCCGGGTCGGGCGTTCGTGGGCGGGCTTGCAGGTCCTTGCCCTTGACCGTCCGTTCGTGGTCCTGGACCTTCGGGCGGCTGGAGTTCACCGGCTCCGCCTGAACCGGAGGCACCGAAGCCAACCCGGCAGCCAGCACCACAGTCAATCCGGCGGCAACGGCTCGGACTCCTCGCCCGAGCCGCAGAACCTGACGTCGGCTGTTCCTCACCGTGCCGCCCCCCTCACCAACAGCAACTCGCCTCGAATAGCAAGGACCGACCTCAGGAAGGCGGCGGCCTCGATCAAGAGGACGTGGAGGACTCCACCGAGAGGATCAAGGACGGCATTGGAGCAAAGAGAGAGCAAAAACCGCACGTCAGCACTTCCCTTACCGGAAGGGGCGCACCAGCCAGGAGCTCATACGTCCCTGCGGACGGCAAACGCAGCGATCATCACTCCAGAATTTTCAATGATCAAGGTCAGAAGCTTGTAAACCTGTAGTCGACTCATGCGTCCGCGCATGAGAACAAGGTGTTTCAAGAGATCGTTGACCGATTTCGGTCAGGGCTTGTATGGGAGGGAGAAAAATGTGATCGTCTGCGGTTGAGATCCAGCTGACCAGGGAGTTGCATCGATGCCCCCGAAGCTTTGGACGGGTTCCCCCACGCCAAAACGATGGCAGCGCACATTGCTCAAGCTCAGCGCGGTCGTTCTGATCGCGCAGACGTTCGCTCCCGCGCCGAGCGTCGCCGACACGGCACCGCCGCCCGGCGAACTCAAGACGATCACCGCCGACGATCTGCCCACGTGGCAGACCGACGGGGTCGTCTGGTCGATCGCCGTGGTCGGCGACGTCGTCTACGCCGGCGGCAACTTCGATCACATCCGTCCGCCTGGGACTGCCCCCGGTGCGTCCGCTGAACTCCCACGCCACAACCTCGCCGCATTCAACGCCGCCACCGGCGAACCGCTGTCATGGAATCCGGTCGTGGACGCCGTCACCTTCACCTCGGCCAACCCTCAGGGCGGCTGCGACAACCTGGGCAACAACCAGTGGCGCTGCGACTCAGTACGCGCCGTCCGCGCCTCAGCGGACGGCACCAAGCTCTACGTCGCCGGCGACTTCACCACCGTCAACAAGCAGCCCCGCGGCAAGATCGCCTCTTTCACCCTTCCCGATGGTGCCCTCACCGGCTTCACCGCCACCATCAACAGCCGCGTGAAAGCCCTCGCCGTCGGCGATAACACCGTCTACGCCGGGGGCTACTTCACCACCGTCAACGGCACTCCCCGACAGCGACTGGCCTCCTTCACCTCTGACGGCACGCTCACCCCCTGGGCACCCAACGCCGACCGCGGCGTCCATGCCATGACCATCTCCCCCGACGGCAGCCGCGTCATCTTGGGCGGCGACTTCGACACCATCAACGGCAACCCCCCGCATGGCCTCGGCGCTGTCCATGCCGGTACCGGAGCCAGCGCTTCCTGGGCCACTGGTGTCCCCGCACCCAGCGGAAGCCGCCGATCAGTCATCACCGACCTGATCAAAGACGACGACACCATCTACGCCGCCGCCGAAGGCACCGGCACCTTCGACGGCCGTCTCGCCCTCAACCCCGACGACGGCACCACCCGCTGGATCGACCACTGCCTCGGCGCCACTCAAGCTCTCACCCTGCTGGACGGCGTCCTGTACAGCGGCTCACACGCCCACAACTGCAGCACCCAGCCCGACGGCTTTCCTGAAATCACCCCAGGTTCTCCCGCTCAGCGGCTCCTTGCCCAACCTGCGAGACCAACCGGCGAAACGCCGCCGATCCTGCACTGGTTCCCCAACACCAATAACGGAACCGCCTCCGACCATCAGGGTCCCCGCGCCCTGGGCAACAACGGCAAGCATCTTTGGGTCGGCGGAGAATTCACCACCGTCAACAACCAGCCCCAGCAAGGCCTCACCCACTTCGCCGCCCTCGCCGCAGGACAAGACATCAACAAACCCGAATCGACTCCGGCGCCTCAAGTCATCAAACCCGAGGGAACCACCGGTGCGTTGAAAGTCACCTGGAAACAAACCTGGGACCGCGACAACAAGAAGCTCACCTACGAAGTCGTTCGCAATGCCACCACGGTCGTCCACACCGTCCAGGCCGAATCCAAGTTCTGGGACCTGCAGACCATGACCTTCACCGACACCGGATTGGAACCCGGCAGCACCCACACCTACTCCATCCGCGCCATCGACCATTTCGGCAACCGCTTCTGGTCCGCCCAAAGCGCCCCCGCCCAAGCGGGCTGACCTGAAACGCGATCTCTGATCAAGGGCTTGAGCCGCAAGGCTAACCCTATTGAAAATGAGCGCATGCCCCAGTGCCCCGCAAGCGCTTTTGGACAATAATACGGAGGCCGTCGGATGGCACACGATCCCCAACGAAGATCTCGACACCTGACCGCCCTATGGCGGCGAATGTTGACCGGGCTCAGCTGCACCATCCTCGGCGGCCTAGCGGTCCTGACGCCTAACCCCGTCCACGCTGACACCGCACCCGCGCCAGGGGAGCCGAAGACGATCACGGCTGATGACCTGCCCACTTGGCAGACCGACGGAGTGGTGTGGTCAATCGCAACTATCGGTAACACCGTCTACGTCGGCGGCAACTTCGACAACATCCGACCGCCCGGCACATCCACCGGCGACCCCGCTGAACAGCCACGCAAGAACCTCGCCGCATTCAACGCTGCCACCGGCCAACCCCTGCCATGGGCACCCTCCGTCGAAGGAACCCCGTACACAGCGGACACCCCACAGACCGACTGTGATGACCTCGGCAACAATCAATGGGTCTGCGACGCCGTCTGGGAACTCAAAGCCTCCCCCGACGGCAGCACCCTCTATGTCGGAGGGGACTTCGCCAAGGTCAACGGGCAGGGGCGGAACAGGCTTGCCTCGTTCAATGTCACCGAGGGTGGTCTCACGGGCTTCAAGCATGCGATCAACACCCGCGTGAAGGCTTTGGCGGTGACCGGGACGACGGTGTACGCCGGGGGATACTTCACCACGGTCAACGGTGTTGCCCGCGAGCGTCTAGCGGCATTCAGCACCGCCGACGGAACGATGACCTCATGGGCCCCACCGCCGACCGTGGCGTCCACGCACTGGTCCTGTCCCCCGACGGCAGCCGCGTGATCGTGGGCGGAAACTTCAACAAGCTCAACGGCAATCCCCCACACGGGCTCGGAGCCGTCTACACCAACGCCACCGGCACCAGCGCTCCCTGGGCCACCGGTGTCGACTACATCTCCGACGCCCGCGGTTCCTGGGTCACCGACCTGGTCACCGACAACGACACCGTCTACGCCAGCGCCAACGGCCAGGGAACCTTCGACGGCCGCCTCGCCCTCGATCCCGCCGACGGCACCCGCCGCTGGATCGACAACTGCCAAGGCGCCACCCAGGCCATCAGCCTGCTAGACGGAATCCTCTACAGCGGCTCCCACGCCCACGACTGCAGCAGCCAACCCGACGGCTTCCCCAGCATCGTCCCCCAACACCCACACCAGCGTCTCCTAGCCGAACCCGCCAAACCCACCGACGACACTCCAGCGATCCTGCACTGGTTCCCCAACACCAACGGCGGCCCCACCACCTACAACCAAGGACCCCGCGCTCTGGACAACAACGGCAACTACCTCTGGGTCGGCGGAGACTTCACCACCGTCAACAGAAAAGCCCAGCAAGGCCTCACCCGATTCGGCTCCCTCACCGTCGAGAAGGACATCAACCCGCCCCAACCCATCGCCAAACCCCAGGCCAGCAAACCCGATAACAGCACCGGCACCCTCAAGGTCGACTGGACCCAGACCTGGGACCGCGACAACCGCAAACTCAAATACGAAGTAATCCGAGACGGCAGCACCGTCATCCACACCATCGAAGCCGAATCCAACTTCTGGGACCCAAGGCCCATGACCTTCGCCGATACAGGTCTGACGTCCGGCAGCAGCCACACCTACTCAATCCGTGCTGCTGACCCCTTCGCCAACAGAATCCGCTCATCCGAAAGCGCCCCCGCCATAGCGGGTTGAAACACCGGCCAACACCGAGGGTTATTCTGCGCCTGTGAACGCCATTTGCCTTTGGTATCTGGGTGGTCACTGATGCAGGTTTGGGCATGGTGGCATCCGCTTTCAGGAGCGGTGGTGGCGTGGCAAGCGCAGGGCTGCCAGTGCGAGGGTCAGGGCTAGGGCGGCGGCCATGAGGAAGGCCAGGTCGTAGCCTGCGGCGAGGGCGGCTGGGGAGTCCTCCGTTGCGGCCTTGGTGCCGGCGGCCGACGCGAGCACGGCTAGGCCTACCGATCCGCCTACCTGGGTGGCGGTCTGGGCGAGGCCGCCGATGATTCCCGCGTCGTCCTCGGGGACGTCGGCGGTCGTCGCGGCCATGAGGGAGGGAAAGGTCAGTCCGATGCCGGTCGCGATGAGGAGTGTGGGGCCCAGGACGTCGATGAGGTAGGCGCAGTCGGTGCCGGCCTGGGCGAGCCAGCCGAAACCGGCCATGAAGCAGCCGCAGCCGGCCAGCACGGCATTGCGCACCCCGACTCGCGGCAGGAGGACGGAGGTCCATCGCGCGACCACCAGGAACGTCACCGCTGCGGGTGTCTGCCCGAGCCCGGCGCGAAGCGCGTTGTAGTCGAGAACGTTCTGCAGGAACAGCGAGGTGAAGTACCACATCGCGATGGCGATCCCGCCGAACAGCAGCAGCATGCCGCTACCGATGGCGACATCGCGGGTGCGGAACAGCCTGAGGGGCATGATCGGACGGTCGGCGTGACGCGCCTCCACCATGACGAAGGCGACGAAAAGGAGCAGGCCCGTGACAACCGGCTGGACGACCCGTATGGACGTCCAGCCATGCGGGGCGCTCTGCATGACCCCGTAGGTCAGTTCGGCCAGTCCCCCGGTCGCGGTGAGGGCTCCGATGAGGTCGAGCGAACCCGGGAGGGCGGGACGCGCGCCGGCCAGCGACATACCGGACGCGATGATCAGCACCGCTCCGATCGGCACGTTGATGAGAAAGATCCACCGCCATGACAGGCCGGTGGTGAGGGCGCCGCCCGCAAGCGCGCCGGCCATTCCGCCGACACCGCCCGAGGCGGACCACGCGCCGAACGCCCGGGCGCGCGCGTGCTCTCCGGTGAAGCTGTTGTTGATCACGGCGAGCGTCGCCGGGGCCAGCATGGCGGCCCCCATGCCCTGGACGACGCGGGCCGTCACCAGCGTCTCCGCGGTGGTCGCCAGACCCGCGGCCAGGCTCGCGGCGGAGAACAGCAACAACCCGGCCCTCAGCGTCCGGCGATGGCCGAACAGGTCGGCGGCGCGGCCGCCCACCAGCATGAAGCCGCCGAAGGCCAGCAGGTAGCCGTTCACCACCCAGGGCAGGCCGGTGAACGTGAAGCCGAGGTCCCCGCGGATGGAGGGTAGAGCGACGTTCACGATGGACGCGTCCAGGATCACCATGAACTGGCAGGCGCAGACCAGCGCCAGGACGCCGAACTGCGGCTGGGCCTTCGCGGTGTTCGTTGTCGCTTCGGTGCTCACGTGGTCGTCGCGGCCTGGAGGGTGTGGGTGCCTTGCAGCAGGCGGGTGGTGATCTGAGCCAGGCGGAGTCCTTGGTATCGGGCCGCTTCCAGGGTGGGGGCGGCGGGGCCGTCTGTGGTGGGGGCGCCGGTTGCGGATGTGCCGTAGGGGTTGCCGCCGGCGGCGGCAACGGCAGGGTCGGTGAACCCAGGCGGGACGATGAGCGCGCCCCAGTGATAGAAGACGTTGCCCAGTGCCAGCAGCGTGGCCTCGCTGCCGCCGTGCCGGTTGGTTGCGGAAGTGAAGGCGGTCACCGGCTTGTCGGCCAGCCTGCCCTCGCGCCACAGCCCGCCGGTCTGGTCGATGAACTGCTTGAGCTGCGCGGACGGTGCGCCGAATCGGGTCGGTGTCCCGAATGCGTACGCGTCGGCCCACACCAGGTCGTCCAGTGTCGCCTGGGCGATCGAGCCGGCCGCGTCGGCGTGCCGTTGCCACAAAGGGTTCTGGGCGATGGCGCTGTCGGGTGCCAGCTCGGCGACCCGCCGCAACCGCACCTCGGCCCCGGCCGACACGGCTCCCTCGGCCAGAGCGAGGGCGAGCGCGTGGACGGTGCCCGTCGCGCTGTAGTAGATGACGGCGATCTTCACGGTCACATCGGCCCCTCATGGTTGCCCTCGATTAGTTAGCCGCATAATGTTATGCGCGTAACTAACTGTCAAGGAGAGTTCCGTGGACTTCGAACAGGCCGATGCCCTCAACCAGGCCGTCCGGCTGCTGAGCCTGCGCCACCGGGCCAGGGCCGCGGCGCTGCTGGCCCCGCTCGGGCTGCACCCCGGCCAGGAGGTGCTGCTGCTCGAACTCGCCCGGACCGGGCCGATGATCCAGGCCGAGCTCAGCGAAGCGCTCGGCTGCGAACCGCCCAGCATCACGATCATGCTGCGCAAACTGGAGGCCGCGGGCCACGTGCGGCGCGCTCCCGCACCGACCGACCGGCGCGCCAGCCTCGTCGAACTCACCGGCAGCGGCAAGGCCCTGGCCGACCAGGTCAAGGAACTGTGGTGCGCCCTGGCCGAGGAATCGGTGGCCGGGCTGCCCACCGAGACAGTGGCCGAACTACCCGGCATCCTGGCCGTCCTGACCGGCAACGTGGACACCAGACGCCCGCGCCGCCCCACCCGCCGCCCAGACCTGACCGGCGACCACGAACCCAGCACGCTGGACTGGGTCCACGAACACGTCGAGCAGATCATCCAGACCGGCACCACGGACGGCGTCACCATCGCCGGGCTGCCCGTCGTGCTGATGACCTACCGGGGCGCCAAGACCGGCAAACTCCGCAAGACCCCGGTGATGCGGGTCAAACACGGGCACCGCTACGCGGTCGTGGCGTCCAAGGGCGGCGAACCGACCAACCCGCACTGGTACGCCAGCCTGGTCACCGAACCGTTCGTCGCCATCCAGGACGGCACAATCACCCGCCAGTACCGGGCGCGCGAGCTGTCCGGAGACGAGAAGGAACTCTGGTGGCACCGAGCGGTAGAGGCCTACCCCGACTTCGCCGAGTACCAGCGCCGGACCGAACGCCAAATCCCGGTCTTCGTCCTCGAACCGGCCTAGGCCCTAGCGCCCAGAAACCTGCCCCACGACCATTTGGCAAACGGTGGACTTCTTCCACTGATCAATGCGAGCGCGGCCTTCGGCAGCGAGAAATCTGGCGGTGGCCTCCTGGCGCTGCGCGGCGCCATCGCGGTTCCTGGCGATGAGCGCCCAGCCCGCACCAGGCGAAGCGTGACGGGTCGTGGGCGCGCGGCATCAAGGCCGACGTTACGCGCAGCTCGCGCGCCAGATGTACAGACGCGCGCCCCGAGTCGGGGCGCGATCATGAGGGCGGCGAACCCGACGCCGCCACATCCGACGATCAGCAGGGACGAACCACGAGGCGTGCGCAGGACGTTCACGACCGCCCCCCGGTCTGCATGCCGCAGGCGAGGGTCGCCATGCCCTCAAGCGGCACGCCGTCAGGAAAGGGAACCAGGTTCGAGGGCCGCGTTAGTGCGTGGCCGGCGAACGACGACTGCTGGAAGATGTGTCCGTGGACCGGGCTGGCCGACCTCGGGTCTCGCAGGGCTGTCGTCCCGGTCCTGCACATCCCCGACGCTGTGATTCGCACGAGCAGCTCGTCCGGGCGCGGCGCCTCCGGATCGAGGCTCTCGATGACAAACGGACCCCGGGTCGGGCGACGACCGCCGCACGCACATGCATGGCGTGTCCACCCCGTTTCTGCCGGATGCCGCAAGCAGCGCGGCGCTGGTGGTCCGCTCCAGCTTGTCAACGGGGTTGCGACTGTGTGCAAGCGGGTGGTGGCGTTGAGTTGTGGCGGGGGATGCTCGGTTTGCCTGCTGCAGGACGGTGGCGGGGTAGAGGGAGAGGACGGGGACGACATGAAGGATCGACTTTCGCGGTGGATCGGGATGGGCGCTGCGGTTCTCACTGTGGGGGCCGCGGTGGTCGTGGGTGGGGCTACCGCGGCTAGCGCGGGGGCTCCGGTTCAGGGGAGCGGCGTCTCGGGGACGGGTGCCTGTACGACTGGGATGTTCTGTATGTGGGGGAAGCCCGGGTACGACCCTCCGCTGGTCGCGCGGATCGCCCCGGTCACCCGGGGGTTCCGCGACGTGGGGACGTTGGGGGCCGTGTCCGGCTATAACGCCACGAACCAGGGGCAGATCCTCTGGCAGAAGATCAGTGGCTGCAAGAGTCGGACGGGGCCTCGCGTCTACGTTCGGCCCTTCACGCGTTTCAGCGATGTCCGCCCCCAACTGGGGTGGCGGGGCGGGTTCTGTGTCACGCATTCGTGATCGCACCCCCTTGGAGGGGGTAGCCGTCGCGACGCGGTGATTCGCAGGGGCTCGCGAGGTGGGGGTGCTCGATCTTCAGAGTGCCCTCACCTTGGCTGGTTCCATGGGGCGCGTGGGCTTGTGGGCGTGATTACGTTGAGTGATCGTGCCTGGTGGGTACGTCGTGGGGCTGTGAGGTTGCGGGTCTTCTTTGATTCCGAGGATCTGGCGCGGACGCGGGTCTCGGCGCGGCCGGATGCGCTTTGGGAGCTGGTGCTGAGCCTGCATCGGCTGAGGCCGCCGCGTCCGGGTCTTTCGGTGCCGGTCAGCGTCGGGGAATGGCGGGCCGAGGCGTTGGCGGGCTTGTCCGGGAGTCCTGTGGGGGATGCCGTGGGGCGGTGTCTGCTGCCGTTGGTGCCGTCTTCGTCTTATTGGCCCGACTTTCTCACCCCGGACGTCGGGCCGGACGGCCTGGACGCCGGCCTCGATGCCGTGGTGTCGACGCCGCGCGCGCGGGTGGCGCGGGAGCTCGATCGGCTCACCAGCCGCAGCGGGGCGCCGAGTTGGGGCGCCGAGCTGGCGACGGGGAGTTCCGAAGCCCGGACGCTGCTGCGCGACCATCTGCGCTCGTACTTCTCCGCCGCGCTGGCCCCGCGGTGGGACGATGTCGGCAGGCAGGTCGCCATCGAGCACACCCGGCTCATGGGCGTGCTGCGGACGGGCGGGCCCGAGGCGCTGCTGTCGAGTTTGCAGCCGTTCGCCAGCTGGCGCTCGTCTGATCGGGTGTTGGAGGCTCGCTACCCGGTTCCCATCGACGTTCACCTTCGGGGACGGGGGCTGCGCCTGATTCCGTCCTGGTTCTGCTGCGCCGCGCCCGTCGTCCTGGCCGACGCCGAGTTGCCGCCCGTGCTGGTCTATCCCCTGCCCCATCAGCCCCCGCCGGTCGCCGACCCCGGTGCCCTGGCCAAACTGCTGGGGCCGACGCGGGCTCGGGTACTCGCGACGATCACGGTCGCGACGTCCACCGCGACCATCCAGGGCAGGACGGGGATCTCCGCCTCTCAGGTGTCCCGGCACACCGGTGTGCTGGCCGCCAACGGACTCGTCCTCCAGGCCTGCCATGCGGGACGCATCTTCTACTCCCGCACGCCGCTCGGGAACTCCCTCGTCGCTTCCACCTTCGGTTAGCAGGTTTTTCGGTAGGGGACGTCGGGGATGTTGGCCTTCCACTCTTTCTTGGTGAGGGCGCCGCTCGTTTTGCAGAGTTCGGCGCGGAGACGGCCCGGTGCGACCGAGTGGGTGCGGAAACCGCCGGTGGAATCGACGCTGACCAGCGACTGGCCGTCCGGGGTGAACGCCATCGCCAGCACCGTCTGGCGGTGGCCGGTGAAGGGGATGCCGAGCTGGGTGCGGGTGCGCAGGTCCCACAGTTTGATCTCGCCGTCGGAGCCGGACTCGCCGTAGGCGACGGCCAGCACGGCGTCCCTCGCGTCGTGGACGGGCGGGGAGTGGCCGCCGGTGGGGGTGCGGTCCCCGGTGCGCAGGACGTACCCCGTCCGGGCGAGCGTGGCCGGGTCGTAGAAGGAGACGCTGGCCCGGAGCTCGGACGGGCCGTCGAAGATCATCTTCCCGTCGGTGCCGTACCGGCCCGCCTCCAGGCCCGTCGAGCCGCGCCGCAGGACCTTGCCGGACGGGAACTCCACGAGGGTGTGGCCCGAGAGGACCACCCTGCCGTCCGGACGGAACGCCACCGCGCCCCACGGCTCCCCGCGCACCTCCCGGATCTGCCGCATCGGGGAGAGATTCCAGAAGGACAGGGAGCTGCCCGCCTCGTCGGGACGGTACCGGACGAGAGATCGTCCGTCCGGCGCGAAGTCCACGTTCTTGACGACCGGGTCCGAGTACTGGGTGACGGCACCCGGGAGGGAGCCGAGCCGGGTCCGTTTGGACAGGTCCCAGACGTCGATCCTCCCGTCGCCCATGCCGGTGCGGACGGCGAGCATCGTGCCGTTCGGGCTGAGTTTGAGGCCCGATCCGGTGCTGAACCGCTCCTTGGGCAGTTCGAACCGCTTGGCGAGGGGGCTGGTCGACCAGATCTCGACGGCCTCGTCGTCCCTGAGAACCGCCATCGTGGAACCGTCGCGGCTGGACGTCGCCAGGTCGTACTCGACGGGCTCGCGCACGGGCCGCTGGGTGTGGCGGGTGACGTCGAGGGAGAACAGCACGCCGTCGCCGCTCGTGCAGCGCAGTTCGGAGTCGTCCTCGGTGAACCGGAAGGTCCCGGACGTGCACTCGTCCATGGTGGTCGGGTAGCGCATGACCACGCCGTCGTCCAGCCGCCACAGGTTCAGCTGGGTCGCCAGGAACTCGCCGGTGTGGCTGAAGGTCTGGTCCGCCCGCATGACGTCCTTGTCGCCCTCCATCTCCCGGGAGGTGTTGGTGTCGATCGAGACCAGGCGGACGCCGTTCTTGCCCGGCAGCGCCGCGGTCCGGCCGTCCGGGCTGAAGCGGACCGCCTGGAAGCTCGGCTCGTCGCCGATGTGGAAGTCGGGTGTGGGGAGCCTTTTGCGGGTGCGCAGATCGGTCCAGGTGACCGTGTCGAGGGACTTGATCGACAACATCGTCTCCTGCGGGGAGAACGACACGAAACCGGTGATGCGCGGATCGTGGAATGCCTGCCGGCCGGTGTGCGTGTTCCAGACGGTGATCCCGTTGCGGGTGGCGGTCGTCTCGGTCGCCGCCAGGTACGTGCCCGCCGGGCTGAGCTGGAGTTCGGCCGCGTTGGCCAGGCCCTGGGCTCGGTAGCGGATCACGTTGCGGACGCGGAGGCCGGGCGCGGACAGGATGGCGACCGTCCCGTCCAGAACCCGGACGGCGACGGTCTTGCCGTCGTCGGACACGTCGACGCCGCCGACCCCGGCGGCGGCGTGGAAGGAGCCGACCTTGTCCCCGCTGTCGGCCTCCCACAGCCCGGCCTTTTTCCCGCCGGCGGCCGCCAGCAGGCGTCCGGAGCCGTCCAGGTCGGACCAGATCGCGTCGAAGTCGGGCAGCCGGACCGACCGCCGCTCCACCTGGTGCCGGACCGCGGCCAGCGCCGACCACGACTCGGGGGTGTCGGCGATCGCCCCGGCCGCGACGGCGAGCCTGCGCGCCAGGTCGGGACGGCTGCGGCGCAGCGACTGCGCCAGCCCCGCGACCTGTGCGGACGCGGCGCGGTCGCGCTGCCCGACGACGGTCCGCCGCTGGTCGATCGCGACGACGGCCGCGCCGATCGCGATGACCAGCAGGACCGCCAGCCCGACGCTGATCAGCGCGCGCAGCCGTCCCCGGCGCAGCGACAGGTCGGCGGCCGCGTCCAGGAAGCCGCGTTCGACCAGGTTGAGGGTCAGGTGGCGGCGGCCGGTCGCGGCCCACGACTGGGCGCGTTCCAGGGCCGTCCCCTGGTAGAGGTCGCTGCGCTTGCGGCCGTGGCCGTGCCAGAGCCGGGACGCGTCCACGAGGTCCTGGTGGACGCCGAGTCCCGCGCGCTCCCCGTCGGCCCACTCGCGCAGCCTCGGCCACGCGCGGATGAGCGCGGCGCTGGACAGCGTGACGGTCCCGTCCGTCCAGACCAGGACGCCCGCGCCGGTGAAGTCGCGCAGGACGCGGTCGACCACCGCGTCGTCGACCTGGCCGTCGGAGAACTCGTCCCGGCGCGCCGCGCGCAGGGTGTCCTCGGCGCGCTCGCCCGGTGCGACCAGCCGCAGCAGCAGTTGCGGCACGGCCTCCTGCTCGCGGACGTCCAGGCCGGTGAACACGACCTCCGCGAGTTCGGCGCGGGAGGGCTCGGGCGGCTCGGGCCGGTCGTCCGGGACGGCCCTGCGGGTGGCCTCCTTCAGGTCGATCGCGCCGACCAGGCCGAGGAGCAGGTCCTCGGCGTCGGGACGGTCGGCCGGATCCTTCGCCAGCGACGCCGTCACCAGCGAGCGCAGCGGCTCCTCCAGCACGGAGGTGTCGGGGTCGTGGGACTCCACCTGGCGCGCGATCACGGGCGCGGTGTCGCCGGTGAAGGCGTGCCGTCCGGTCGCGGCGAACAGGACGACCGCGCCCCAGCCCCACACGTCCACCTTGGCGTCGCCGTGCTCGCCCCGGTACCGCTCCGGCGGTATGTACCGCAGGGTGCCCTTGAGCAGGCCGGTCGTGGTGGGCTGCTCCTCGATCCTGGCGATCCCGAAGTCGATGAGGCGCGGCCCGTCCGGGGCCAGCAGGATGTTCTCGGGCTTGAGGTCGCGGTGGACGACCCGCGCGCGGTGCACGCCCACCAGCGCGGTGGCCAGCCCGATCGCCAGGCGGCGCAGTTCGTCGGTCGCGTACGGCCCGGCGCGCTCGACGGCCTGCCGGAGGTTCGGCCCGGCGACGTGCTCGCTGACGACGAACGGGATCGGGCCGTCGAGGTCGGCGTGCAGGACCTTGGCGGTGCAGTAGGCGGCGACCTTCCGCCAGGCCCAGGTCTCCTTGCGCAGCATCTCGCGGTCCCGGTCACGGACCCCGTGCAGGGCCTTGACGGCGACCCGTTCGCCATCGGGCCCGTAGCCCTCGTAGACGACGCCCTGGCCGCCCGCGCCAAGCCGTCCGTCACGGTAGAACGAGCCGAGCTGGCGGGGGTCGCCGGGATGGAGCGGTTCGGCCATGCCTCTCCTCGCGCTGCCGCTGGTGCCCGCTGATCATCTCAAACAGACGCTCATGTCTGCCTGTTTGTTCGTCAGCCCGCGCCCCCATTTGCCCCGCGCCGGATCGGCGGGTCCCTCTCGCGTGCCACAGCTTGATCACCAATCTCCTACCTAGCGTAGGATGTCGATCTCCCTGGACAAACGGGCCACAACCCACCAGAGAAGCCGTAACTTCCCGCGCATGACTTTGAGGTTCTGATGACGACTCCCGACAGGCCCGCCCAGCACCACGCACACGGGGAAGCGGTCCGCGACCACTCCGGTGGGCACACGGTCAGCTGGGCGATGGCCGCGCAGGCCACCGCCCACTGCCTCACCGGATGCGCGATCGGGGAGGTGCTGGGAATGGTGATCGGCACCGCCCTCGGCCTCCACGAGCTCGCGACGATCGCGCTCGCCGTCGCGCTCGCCTTCGTGTTCGGCTACGCCCTGACGATGCGCGGCGTTCTGCGCGCGGGACTCCCCTTCAAGGCCGCCCTCGGCGTCGCCCTCGCCGCCGACACCGTGTCGATCGCGGTCATGGAGATCCTGGACAACGGCGTCATGCTCATCGTCCCGGGCGCCATGGAGGCGGGCCTCGCGAGCCCCCTGTTCTGGGGCGCCCTGGCGTTCGCCCTGCTCGTCGCCTTCCTCCTCACCACACCGATCAACAAGTGGATGATCGGGCGGGGCAAGGGGCACGCCGTCGTCCACCAGTACCATCACTGACTCCCAACCCCGATGGGCGCGTCCCGTCAGCGGCCGGGTGTCAGGACGGCGGCGATCAGAGCCGCTCCGGCCGCGGCGACCGCGGCGACGAGGAAGCCGTCGGTGAACCCGGAGAGGGTGTCCCCGATCAGGCTGGCGGCCGCGACGCTGGAGATGACCGCCGCGCCGACGGAGGCGCCGAACTCGTGGAAGGTGCTGACGATCCCGGAGGCGATGCCGGCTTCGTGGGGAGCGACCCGGCCGAGGGCGGTCGCCGACGCGACGACGAAGATCGCGCCGGTTCCGGCGGCCGCGATCGCCGTTCCCGCCACCACGGTCGCGGGGTGCATCGAGACCGCGGGAAGTGCCATGCCGATCGCGGTGGCCAGCAGCCCGGCCACCGCGAGCCCGCGCGCTCCCGCCTTGGCGATGGCCCGACCGGTGAGGTTCGCCCCGAGCATGGTCGCGATCGCGACGGGGAGGAACAGCAGACCGGTCTGAAGCGCGCCGAATCCCTCGGCATGCTGGAAGTAGAACGTGCCGAGGAAGAAGACCGCGATCATCAGTGCCGTCGCGATCAGGATGAGGAACGTGCCGGTGGCCACCGGGCGCCGGACCAGCAGCCCGAGGTCCATCAGGGGCGACCCGGCGGTCTTCTGCCTGGCCACGAAGGCCAGGTAGCCGATCGCGGCCGCCAGGACCAGCCATCCGGTCGTGGCGGTGAGCCATCCGTGGTCTCCGGCACGGGTGACCGCGTAGATCAGGGAGCCGGACGCGGCGGTGACCAGCAGCGCCCCCAGCACATCGAGCCGCGGCCGTGGCGAGGCCGCGTTCTGGCGCGGCAGCATCCGGGCGAGGGCGGCGAGGATCACCAGGCCGATGGGCACGTTGACGAAGAACACCCAGGGCCAGCCCGGGCCCGCGGTGAGCAGTCCTCCCAGCAGGACGCCGAGGGCCGCGCCTCCGCCGCCGAGCGCGGACCAGACGCCCAGTGCCCTGTTCCGCTCGTCGCCGGCGAACAGGCCCACCACCAGCGAGAGGGCGGAAGGAGAAAGCAGCGCCGCGCCCAGCCCCTGCGCGACGCGTCCGCCCAGCAGCACGCCCGCCGAACCGGCGAAGCCGGTCACCAGCGAGGCCGCCGTGAAGATCAGCAGGCCGGACAGGACGACCCGCTTGGCTCCGACCAGGTCGGCGAGCCGTCCACCCAGCAGCATCAGGCCGCCGAAGGTCAGGGTGTAGGCGCTGACCGTCCAGGTCACCGCCTGGCGGCTCAGCTCCAGGTCGGTCTCGATGTGCGGCAGCGCGATGGCCACGACCGTGACGTCGAGGATCAGCATCAGCTGGGCGATGCCGAGGAAGCCGAGGATGCGCCATCGCAGCGGATGCGCCGGAACGTCCTTCCCGGCTGCCTCATTGATCTGTGGCTCTGTCATCTGACCCTCCGAGCGATAACTCGTATCCTGATGTACGAGTTCCGGTTCGCAGGGTAACACGTACATTCACATACGAGTTATGCTGGCGGCATGCCTACCGCCGCCGGTCCGCGCCGCCGCGCAGACGCCGAACGCAGCATCGCCCGCATCGTCGCCGCGGCGCGCGCGAGCCTCAGCGCCGATCCGAACGCCAGCGTCGACGACATCGCCAAGGCCGCCGGCGTGGGACGGATGACGCTCTACGGCCACTTCCGCACCCGGCCCGAACTGGTCGAAGCCGCCCTGGTCGACGCACTGCGCGCCGGGGAGGAGGCACTGTCAGCCGTCGATCTCACCGGGGACGCCCAGGACGCCCTGGCCCGGCTGCTCGCCTCCAGCTGGACCCTGGTGGCCGAGTCCATGGCATTGCTGACCGCCGCGCAGTCGACCCTGCCCGCCGGACGCATCACCGAGCTGCACGCCACCCCCGCACAGCGGGTCAGAGAGCTCATCCGGCGCGGCCAGGACGAGGGCGCGTTCCGCACCGACCTGCCGACCGCCTGGCTGGTCAACGTCGTGCACTACGTCCTGCACGGCGCCGCGGAGGAGAACCGGGCCGGACGCATGGAGACCGATGACGCCGCCCGCATCGTGAACGCCACGGTGCGGTCGCTGCTGGCCGCCCCCCATGGGGCCTCCACGGAGCGAGGCGGCACGATCCGCTAGGCCCCCGTCACGCCAGAGCACCGGCCTCCGCCGCGGCGCGGCCAGACGGGGAAGCTCCGGTGGCGCTGCCCGGGGGGTTCCAGGCGCCTGACACCACCGCGGGGCCGCTTGCCCGAGGCGGTCCCGCGGGTTCTCCCTCGATCGCGCCAAGGCGCGTCCCGGTGGCGGGCCATACTATGAATCGACGTGAAGGGGATGGCATGGCGGATCTCGGCGGGACGCTGGAGCGGGCGATCATGGATGCGCTGTGGTCTGCGCCCGGGCCGCTGCGGGTCCGCGAGTTGCTCGCCGTCCTCAACCGGGACGCCGCCAGACCGCTGGCCTACAACACCGTCCAGACGGTCGCGGAGCGGCTGCACGGCAAGAAGCTGCTGCGCCGCATTCCGGACGGGAACGCCTTTCGCTACGTCCCGGTCAAGACGCGGGAGGAGCACGCGGTCGACCTGATGCTCGACGCCATGACCGACTCCTGCGACCAGGGCGCGATCCTGGCCAGGTTCGCGGAGAACGTCGACCCCACCGGCGCGAGGACCCTTCTGGACGCCCTGCGCCGGCGCGCCGGCGACGATCGGGAAGGCCGGCGCTGATGGTCTTCATCGCGGCGTTGGTCGCGGCGATCCTCGCCCTCGGCACGGCGGCGGGACCCGCGCTCGCCACGGCTCGGTGGACGGTCCGGCACCCCGGCACCGCGCTCGCGTGCTGGGCGGGGGTCATCGTCGGCATCCTCGCGTCGGTGACCGGCCTGGTGGCACTCGCCCTGCTCTGGCCTCCGGCTCCCGGGCACGGGCTGCTGGAGCGCTTTCACTCCTGCCTCGCCGACCACGCGCACGGCGGGCTGGTGTGGGCCTCCCTGACCAGCGGCGCGCTCATCGGATTCTGCTGCTTCCGGGCGACGCGCGTCCTGCCGCGACTCTGGCGAGCGGTGTCCCGGCGGAGACGGCATATGGAAGTGCTGCGGCTCGTCGCCCGGGCGGACGACCGCAACGCGGATGTGCTCGTCCTGGATCATCCGATCCCCGTGGCCTACTGCATCCCCGCCCAGGGCCGCTCGATCGTCGTCAGCAGCGGCGCCCGGGAGCGCCTCGACGTGCGGCAGCTCGATGCCGTGCTGGCCCATGAGAGAACGCACCTGCGCCACCGCCACCATCTCGTGCTTCTCCTGCTGGACCTGGTCCACGCGCTGATGCCCCGTGTGCCGACGCTTCGACGTGCCCGGACGAGCGTCCCGGCCCTCCTGGAAATGATCGCGGACGACGCCGCCGCGCGCCGCTGCGGCCGGGAGGCGCTCGCCGGGGCGCTGCGCAGCCTCCAGCCCGTGGTCGCGCCGGCGGGCGCCCTCGCCGCCGCCGGGGCACAGGAGCGGACGCACCGGCGCCTCGCCCGCCTGGAAGCGTCCCGCCGCCCTGTCCGCGGGGCCAGGCCGCTGGGCTGGGTCACCGCGGCGGGCGCCGCGGCGGGCCCGCTCGCCCTGGTCGTCCTCGCCATGGCGGCCGTCCCGCTGCCCTGCTGACACCAGCGGGCGAACCGAGCAAACCGCCCATCCGAGTGACAAACGCGGCCCGATCTCCTACCCTCCGTAGGAGCAATCGGCCCACCCCCAGCGACCGGCCGGTTCTCCCCTCCCGAACTCCCCCGCCTGGGCGGCGCCCAAGGAAGGAAGTCGCGTGCAGCCGAACGACTTCGCATCACGGTCACGTCCGATCGGGCGTGATCAGGCGAGGCCACACCGCGGGCTGACCCTCGTCCTGATGGGCGCGACCCTTCTCGCCGCACTGGGATCGCCTGCCGCGACGGGAATCGCCCATGCGAAACCCGAGCCCTCGGTCAAGGAGCTTCAGGCGCAGGCGGAGAAGCTGGGCGACCAGCTTGAACGGTTGACCGAGCAGTACAACGGGCTGAAGGTGCGCCTGGACCAGGCGCGGAAGGCGGCCAGGGCCGCCACCGACAACGCCCGCCGCCAGGAGAAGTCCCTGAGCGCCGTCCAGCAGGACGTCCGCCGCCTCGCCGCGGCGGGCTACATGAACAGCGGCGCCGACCCCACAGCGTCGCTCTTCGCCTCGCAGGATCCGCAGATCCTGCTCGACCAGGCCTCCACGCTGCGGTATTTCGCCAACCAGAACGGCACGCGCGCGCAACTCCTCCTCCAGACGATGCAGTCGGCCCAACGGGCACGCAAGACGGCCGAGGCCCGCGCCACGCAAGTGCGAACCCTGCGCACCGAACTCGACGGCAAACGCAAGAGCGTCGGCAAGCTCTATGACAAGGCCCGCGGAAAGCTCGCCAAGGCGGCCCCCGAAAAGAGCGCCGAACTGCCGCCGGTCGCCGGTTCGGGCAAGGGCGCGGAGGCGCTGCGGTACGCGCTCAAGCAACTCGGCGTCCCCTACTCCTGGGGAGGCGGCAGTCGCTCCGGCCCCTCGTTCGGCATCGCCCAGGGAGCGAACATCAAGGGCTTCGACTGCTCGGGCCTGACCATGTACGCCTACGCGCAGGTCGGGATCAACCTGCCCCACTACACCGGCAGCCAGTGGAACGCGGGCGTCCACGTCTCGCGCGACCAACTCCAGCCGGGCGACCTGGTCTTCTTCCACTCCGACCTGCACCACATGGGCATGTACGTCGGCGGCGGAAAGATGGTGCACGCCCCCCAGACCGGCGACGTCGTCAAGATCAGCCCCATCGCCGGACGTCCCTGGGCGGGCGCCGTCCGCGTCGCCTGACGCTCGGCCATTCGATCGAGGACATGGCACTCCACGCTGCCGCGCTCAGAGGTGTCCGCAGAGCGCCTGGTCGATGAGGTTGGCGGCGGCGGCTTCCTGGCGTTTGCGGGTGCTGGGGATGGACGCCTCGGTGGTCATGTGGATGGCGACGGAGCGGTGGGCGTTGGAGGTGACGCCGTTTCTGGTCGCGCCGGAGATGCCCTCGCCGACGTGGCTCCAGTAGGTGCCGCCGCAGGTGAGGGGGCGTCGCATCAGGCCCAGGCCGTAGCGGGTGCCGGGGTAGAGCTCCTGGAGTGCGTCCTCGGCGGCGAAGATCGTGCGCCGCATCAGGTTCAGTTCGGGTGACTTCAGGAGGCGGCCGCCGATCAGGGCGCGGAGGAAGCTGTTGAGGTCGTCCAGGGTGCTGACCATCGCGCCCGCCGCGTCCACGACGCTGGCGTTCAGGATCGTGGTGTCGATCAGCGGCTCGCCGGGGAAGCGGAAATAGGTGCGGGCGTGGGGCCGGGGCAGCAGCGGCCGGGTGCCCGGCCCGTAGGTTCGCCGGAGGCCGAGCGGCGCGGCGATCCGGTCGCGGACGCCGTGTTCCCAGGTGTCGCCGGTGATCCGTTCGATGATCATGCCGGTGAGGACGTAGTTGACGTTGGAGTACCCGAAGCGTCGCTCGCCTGGGCCCGGATACCAGCCGGGCGCATGGCGCATCGACATGGCCACGAGTTGCTCGGGGCGGTAGGTGCGCAGATGTTCTCTGGCGAAGTCCGCTCCGGATCGGATCGGCAGGTCGGCTCCATAGTCGGTCAGGCCGCTGGTGTGCTGGAGCAGGTCGCGGACGGTGATCCGCCGGCCGTCGTTGCGGTGGCCGGTCACCAGGCCCGGCAGGTGGCGTTCCACCGTGTCGTCGAGCGAGAGCCGGCCTTCGCCCACCAAGAGGAGGGCCAAGGTCGCGACGAAGACCTTGGTGTTGCTGGCGATGCGGAAGGTGCCGTCGTAGGGCATCGGACGGTGGGCGCGGAGCTCGGCCACGCCGCTTCGCGCCACGATGCGACGGTCGCCTTCGCGCACTTCGGCCGCCACGCCGGGGACGCCGACGTCCCGAATGGCGTCCACCAGGGTCTGCAATCGGCTGCGCTCAGGATTGGCGGACGCCGAAAGCGGCGTTGTTCCCAATAGCAGGACTGTGAATATCGCGAGGAGGGCTCGTCGCCGACGAATCATTCTTTATCAGCCAATCCGCTAGGTCCGGATATCGACCGTAGGAGGCTGGTTTCAGGGAGGCGAGGGGGACAGCACTCCAACCGATGGTGGAGCCGACTACACCGGCTCAGGCGAAGCGTCGTCGGACGATGGCGGCGATGTTCCGGGTGGCGCCGGAAGGCTCGTCCTCGCGGATGGACATCGCCAGTCCGGCCTCCGGCGCATCGGTCAGGGGGACGTACGCGACCCCGTCCAGGCCGAGGGCGCGGACGGGTTCGGGCACGAGCGCGACGCCGAGCCCGGCGGCCACGAAGACGACCAGCGTGGCGGTCTCCGCGACCTCGGTGAGGGGCGCCGGCCGGAACCCGGCCGCGGCGCAGGCCGCGAGGACCAGTTCGTGCATCGAGGAACGTCCCCCGGCGGGGTGGACGACGAAGGGCTCATCGGCCAGGCGGCGCAGGTCGAGGTCGGCCGAGGCCGCGAGCGGGTGGTGAGCGGGAAGGACCGCCACGAGGCGTTCCGTCCGCAGCGGCATCGTGCGGACGCCCTGGCGCGGGGCGCCTTCGGGACGGTGGACGACCAGGTCGAACTCGAAGTCGATCAGGCCGTCCAGCAACTGCGGCGAGAGCAGTTCGCCGCGCAGGCGCAGGTCGATCCCCGGCAGCTCGCGGTGGACCTCCCGGGCGACGCGCGGGAGCACGTCGTAGGTGGCAGTCCCGATGAACCCGGCCGAGACGCGGCCCACCTGCCCGGTCGCCACCCGTCGCATGTCCGCGACCGCGTGATCGGCACAGCCCAGCATCCGGCGCGCATGGTCATCGAAACGGCGCCCGGCGGCGGTGAGCTCGACCCGGCGCGTCGTGCGGTCGAACAGGGTCACGCCGACCTCGCGTTCCAGCATCTTGATCTGGTGCGAGAGCGCGGGCTGGGCGATGTGCAGCCGCTGCGCGGCGCGGCCGAAGTGCCGTTCCTCGGCCAGGACGAGGAAGGCCCGCGCGTGTCGAAGCTCCATGGCGCTCAATATATCGATCTGATTTATAGATCTTGGCTGGTCCTGTATTGGATTCCATCAATGTGCGACGCTTACGGTGAGTCCATGAAGCAGGCTTTCGTCTGCGCCAACCAGGCGGGCGAGGACAACCGCAACGTCGGACGGATGGCGGTGCTGCTGGCGGGCCTCCCGGTGAGCGTCCCGGCCACGACCGTCAACCGGCTGTGCGGCTCCTCGCTGGACGCCGCGATGACCGGTTCGCGCGCCATCGAGTCCGGCGACGCCGACATCGTGCTGACCGGCGGAGTGGAGTCGATGACCCGGGCCGAGAAGTTCTCGATCTCGCGGGACCGGCAGGACGAGTTCGCCGCCCGCTCGCACGACCTGGCCCACGCCGCCTGGCAGACGGGGTTCTACGACGACCTCGTCGTCCCGGTCGAGGACGTCGTCCTGGCCCGCGACGAAGGCGTCCGGGTCGGCTCGACCGCCGCGAAGCCGGCCGGGCTGAAGGCGTCCTTCCGGGACGGCGGCACCATCACCCCCGGCAACGCGTGCCCGCTCAACGACGGGGCGTCCGCGGTGCTGGAGAACGTCTCATGACGGCGACCATCCACGAGACGGCCGCCGAGGCGGTCGCCGACATCGAGGACGGCTCGACCGTGATGCTCGGCGGGTTCGGTCTGGCCGGAATGGCCGTCCAGCTCATCGACGCTCTCATCGAGCAGGGCGCCACCGGCCTCACCGTCATCTCCAACAACGCCGGAAACGGTGACGCCGGGCTGGCCGCCCTTCTCGCCGAGGGGCGCGTCCGGAAGATGATCTGTTCCTTCCCGCGCCAGCACGATTCCTGGGTCTTCGACGGGCTCTACCGCGCCGGACGGATCGACCTGGAACTGGTGCCGCAGGGCACCCTCGCCGAACGGATGCGCGCGGCGGGCGCCGGAATCGGCGCGTTCTACTGCCCGACCGGAGTCGGCACACCGCTGGCGGAGGGCAAGGAGACCCGCGAGATCGACGGGCGCACGCACGTGCTCGAATACCCGCTCCGGGCGGACGTCGCCCTCATCGGCGCCCACATCGCGGATCGGATGGGCAACACCGTCTACCGCAAGACCGCCCGCAACTTCGGCCCGGTGATGGCGGCCGCCGCGACCACCACCGTCATGCAGGTCCGCGAGATCGTCGAAACGGGCCGGCTCGACCCCGAGACGATCGTGACCCCCTCGATCTACGTCAACCGCGTCGTCGCGGTCGGGAGCGCGTGATGGGCCGCGGCAAGGACGAGATCGCCGCACGCGTCGCCCGCGACATCGTCCTGGCCCATCCCCAGGGTTCCTACGTCAACCTCGGCATCGGCCAGCCCACCCTCGTGTCGGACCACCTGCCCGAGGGCTCGGGCGTGGTGCTGCACACCGAGAACGGCATGCTCAACATGGGCCCCGCCGCCGTCGGGGACGCGATCGACCCGGACCTGACCAACGCGGGCAAGGTCCCGGTCACCGAACCGCCGGGCGCGGCGTACTTCCACCAGGCCGACTCGTTCGCCATGATGCGCGGCGGCCACCTCGACGTGTGCGTCCTCGGCGCCTTCCAGGTCTCCGCGAGCGGCGACCTGGCCAACTGGCACACCGGTGCGGCCGACGCCATTCCCGCCGTCGGCGGCGCGATGGACCTCGCCGTCGGCGCCAAGAGCGTCTACGTGATGATGACGCTGTTCACCAAGGACGGCACCCCCAAGCTCGTCCCCGAGTGCACCTACCCGCTCACCGGCGTCGGCTGCGTGAACCGGATCTACACCGACCTCGCCACGTTCGAGATCACCTCCGGCGGCGTCCTGGTCCTCGACACGTTCGGGCCGACCCACGACGACCTCGCCAGGCGACTCGACGTCCCCCTGAAACGCGTTCCCGCGGGGCAGCGTTCGCTGCGGTAGAACAGAAGACCGAGGCTCATGCCCAAGAAGGACGCGGCGGCGTCCCGTGCATGGGCCACCACCTGAGCCGGGGGCATGCGTGGCGACATCCGAGGGACCGATGGGTGGGCGCCGCCCGGGAGGACGCGCGGCCGCGGTGGTGGCGGCGGTCCGGCAGGCGGCCATCGAGCTGCTGGACGAGCACGGCTACGCCGGCCTGCAACTCCCCGAGGTGGCGGCCCGGGCGGGCGTGAACAAGACCACCGTCTACCGGCGCTGGCCGACCAAGGCCGCGCTCGTCGGCGACCTGCTGCTGGCCATGGCGGCCGAGCAGATGCCCGCACGCGACACCGGCACCCTCATCGGCGACCTCACCGTCCACCTGGAGGGCCTGGTCGCGATCCTCCAGACCGGCACCACCCGCGCGGTGCTGACGGCCATGCTCTCCGGCGACCTCGACCAGCCGGACGCGGCCGTCCGCGAAGCCTATTTCGCCGAGCGGTTCCGTCTCAGCGCCGCGATCGTCGACCGCGCGATCGCCCGAGGCGAGCTGCCCCTGGGAACCGACGCCCGGCTCCTGCTGGAGGACGCCAGCAGCCCGGTCTACTTCCGCCTGCTGATCACCGGCCGGCCCGTCGCCCCCGACGACATCGAACTCTTCGCCACCCGCGCCCTGAGAAGCGCCCAGTCGCCCCGTCTCGAAACAGACGACCTTAAAAGCAACCGGGGTTGCTTTTAAGGTAGAGTCCGCTCAGAGCGGGCGGCACAGGGCGTCGGCGAAGCAGAGGAGGCAGATCGATGGGCAGAACGCCGATCGAGGTGTCCGCGATCATCGACGGCCGCCGGTACCCGCGCGACGCGGTCATGGCCTGGGAGGCCGAGCGCCTGCCCAAAGCGGCGGCCAAGATCGGACTCCCCGGTCCCCTCCGGAGACCTGGAGCGTCAGCGACTCGCGTTCGCCGACGGCAAGATCGCCCTGGGCCCCGCCGAGATCAGGCGCCGCCTGCGCCGGGACCTGGGAATCAGCACCCGGATCTCCACGGTCACCTCACGACTCTCCCGCGGCGAACGCGTCATGAGCGGCTGCGACCTGCACGTCACCGGAGGCGGCGCCGCCGAGTTCGTCCAGTGGTTCGCCGACACGACCCGGCCGGACTACGTCCGCACCATGATCGCCGCCAACCCCGATCACTTCCTGATCCAGGCCACTCCCCAAGACACCGTGGAAGTCGTCGAGACCACCGGTGGCAGCCCCCTGGCCAGCCGCTTCTGCGTCGACTACACCGACACCTCCGCGCTGACCTCCACCCCCGAGTCTCGCTTCACCACTCAGGCCGCGGGTGTCGCCCTCACCGAAGCGGGACGGCCGATCGGCGGCGTCCGCCACCAGTTCCGCGACGAACCCGGCGGTTTCCACGCACACCTCTGCGTCGAATTCCCCCGCTTCCTCCTCCCGCACATGGTCTCCCAACACCGCTGGCACCTGGCCGCCGAGTTCTCCAACTGGATCGAACTCGCCTTCCCCCACACCCCCTGACTCCCCCAGCACGGCCTTCTGAGCTGGGGGGCGGGGAAAGATCACGGGTTGGGTGAACCGGGCGGCGGTTGGTTCCGTGAAGTGATCACAGGCATCTGACGTCCCCCCTTCGAGGAGCCCGACCGTGCGTGAAGCTCTCGCCGCCCTGCTCGCTGATGAGTCCGTTCCCATGGCCATGCCGGACGCGGCGTTGCTGCGTGACTACCTCGGGGAGGGGTGTCCGCAGGGGGATCCGATCTGTCTCAGCTTCGGGGAGACCTGGTACCAGGTGGCGCCCGGGCTGGCGGGGTGTCTGGAGCCGGTGGAACCGCATGCCCATGGGTACCAGCTGTCGATGTACGGGCTTCCCGGGCTCCGGCGGGCCGCCAGGGAGCGGATGCTCCAGGATCACGGGCTGGGCGGGGACGAGGGGTTCGATCTGGCGGTCACCTGGGCCGGGACGCGGAGCGTCATGTTCGACTTCGGCCGGTTCCTGCTCGATGAGCATCCGGAAGACGATCGGACGCCGGTGGTGGTGGTCGCCGGTCCCAGCTGGGACTACGACGGTGTGCTCGCGCCTCTGGGGTACCGGCTGAGGTATTTCGAGTTGCGGCCCGAGAACGGGTTCGAGCCGGATCCGCGGGAGTTCGCGCGGCTGGTGGGCGATGTCGAGGGGGCCGAGGACGAGCGGCTCGCGCTGGTCGTGCTCAACCCGCAGCACAACCCGACGGCGGTGAACTGGTCCGAGGAGTTCGTGACGGGAGCGATCCGGGCCGCCGTGGGGCGCGGGGCCGGGCTGTTGATCGACGATGCCTACTTCGCCGTCCACAACCCCGGGGTGACGCCGACCTCGGCGCTGCGAATCCTGCTGGACGAGCTCCGTGGCATGCCCTACGGGCACTGGCTGGCCGTGCGCTCGTTAGGCAAGCAGTTCCACTGCAACGGCTGGGGGCTCGGGACGATGATCGCCGAGCCGGACGTTCTCGCGACCCTCGTCAACCGGTATCGCCTGCACAACTCCCTGATGTACGGCGGGACGCAGCAGCGGGCGATGGCCCGGTGGCTCGAAAGCCCCGAGAGTGAGGCGTTCCTCCGGCGCCAGCAGGTGTCGTATGGGGAGAAGCGGAAGTTGGTCGGCGAGTTCCTGCGCGGACGGCTCGGCTACCCGGCGGACAAGGTGCACGAGGGCGAATGCTCGTCCTACATGCTGTTCGCCGTCCCGGAGGCCTATGCCGAGGAGGGGAAGGCCGCGGAATTGTTCCGGGAGGACTGTTTCACTCGTACCGGAGTGCTGCTGGCACCGGCTTGGCCGTGGCCGTATAAGGGGGACGCCGCGCCGCTGCCCTGGATGCGGATGTTCCTCGGTCCTGACGCCGATCATCTGAACACCGCGTTGAACCGGCTCGAGGCGGCGGGTCTCACGTTCGGTCGGGGGCTGGCGGCCGGGAAGGGGTAGGCGCCGCTTAGGGTCGTCAACCGTGACCGAGTCTTCCTCCCAGGACACCACACGGGCGGCCTACGACGCCGTCGCCCCCCTTTACGCCGACCTGTTCCGTGACTCAGTCGAAGGTCAGCCGCTGGACCGCGCCCTGGTCACCGCGTTCGCCGAGATCGTGCGCGACGCGGGGGCCGGGCCGGTGGCCGATCTCGGATGCGGCCCCGGCGGCGTCACGGCGCGCCTGGCGTCGCTGGGCGTGACCGCCTTCGGTGTCGACGCGTCGCCCGCGATGATCGAGCTGGCCCGACAGGCGTACCCCGACCTGCGGTTCGACGAGGGGTCGATGCTCGCGCTGGACATCGCGGACGGCACGCTGGGCGGCGTTCTCTCCTGGTACTCCATCATCCACACGCCCCCGGCGGACCTGCCGCTGATCTTCGAGGAGTTCGCACGGGTGCTGGCGCCGGGTGGCCACGTGCTGCTCGGGTTCTTCGCGACCGACGACGATTCGCACCCGTCGGCCGAGCCGTTCGATCACAAGGTCTCCCTCGCCTACCGGCTTCCGGTCGACCGCGTCGCGGAACTGGCGTCCGAGGCCGGGCTCACGGAAGTCGCCCGGATGCGCCGCGGGCCGGGTGAGGGCGAGAGGTTCCAGCACGGCCGCCTCCTCGCCCGCCGGGGTCGAGGAAGCTCTCAGCCCTGAGGGTGGGTGGCGGCCTTGCACGGTTCCGGGGCGGGTGTCGCCGGGGCGCCGGGATCGCTGAGCGTGCGGGTGGTGGGTGGGCGGCGAGACAGCAGGCCTCCGATCAGGGCGGTGGCGAGGCCGGCGAGCCCGGCCACCGCGAAGCCTCCGGCGGGGACGGAGACGTCGATCGCCACTCCGACCATCGGGGAGCCGAGCGCGAAGCCCGCGCTGTGCGCCGAGGCTTGCAGCCCGGTCGCCTCGCCCCGGACGCCGGCCGGTGCCAGCCGGCTCACCGCGTCGGCCACGGTGGACAGAGTCGGTGCGGTGAGAAGCCCGGAGGCCACGACGGCCACGCAGAGCCAGGGGCCGCTGTGGGCGAGCCCGGCGGGGATCGTCACCAGGCCGAGCAGGCCGAGCAGCACCCACGTGGGGAGCGACCAGGGCAGCGCGCCGTAGACGAGCCCGCCGACGATGGACGTCACGCCGAGCACGGCGATGACTCCGGCGGCCCAGGAGACCTGGCCCGCTTCTTCGAGCCTGGCGACGATCGCGAGGTCGATGCCGCCGAGGAGGGTCGTGACGCCGAACGCCATCGTCAGCGCGGCGAGCATCTCGGTGTTCAGCCACTCCCGGCGCGGGGGACGTCGGGCCGAGGCGACTTCCGTCTCGTCGCGGGCCCGCAGCGGCGGGTCGAGCAAGGCGAGCCCGGCTCCGCCGATCACGATCGTGACGCCGACGCCCCACACCACCGCATCGGGGGACATCGTCGCCGCGCAGAGAATGACTATCGCCGGGCCCACCAGGTACGACAGTTCGCCCTGCACCGACTCCAGCGAGAACGCGGCCCGGCGCTGCCGCGCGGTCGTCATCGCGGCGATCGCCTGCCGGGTGACCGGTTGGATCGGCACCATCAGCAGGCCCGCCGCGAAGGCGGCGCCCAGCAGGACCCCGTAGGGCAGGACCGGCACGCTGAGCCAGAACACGACTTGCAGGACGACGGTCACCAGCAGCACCGAGCGCACGCCCCGCCAGTCGATCATGCGGCCGAGCAGCGGCCCGCCCAGCGCCATCCCCGCGGTCAGGGCCGCCACGACGCCCCCGGCCGCCCCGTAACTCATGCCCAGGCCCAGCACGACGAACATCGTCAGCGCCATCGCGTCGGCGGTGATCGCGGTACGGCCGACCAGGGACACCGCCAGCAACGGCGCCATCCCCGGCACGGCGAGCACCTGTCGGTATCTGGTCACCTACGTGACGTTAGATCGTCCGGCAAGCCATAGGAAGTAGTTAATTCGTTGGAGGTGACATAATGAATCGTTATGGCTAGAGACCTTGAGATCGTGTTGCTGCGGTCGTTCGTCGCCGCCGTGCAAGCGGGCAGCATCAGCCGTGCCGCGTCCGCGCTCGGCCACACCCAGCCCGCGCTCAGCCAGCAGCTGCGCAGGCTTGAGAGCGCCGTCGGGCGTCCGCTGCTCTACCGCTCGACGTCCGGTGTCTCCCCCACCCGAGCGGGCGAGGAGCTCCTGCCGTACGCCGAGCGCATCCTCTCGCTCTCCGCGCAGGCGCTCACCGAGACCGGACGCGTGCTCACCGGCCACTGCGGCGTCGGGCTGCTCGAAGACCTCGCCGCGTCCCAGCTCCCGCAGGCCCTCGCCGACCTGGCCCGGCTGCACCCCGAGGCGACGCTGGAGGTGCTGAGCGTGTCCAGTGCCGAGATGCGCAAGGCCTACGACGCGGGACGCGTCCAGCTCGTCCTGGACGAGGTGTCCGACATTCCCGGCTCGCCGCGCTGGACGGTCCGCCGGCCGTTGGTCTGGGCGGTCGGCCAGGGTGTGGACGTGGCCGCCGATCCGCTCCCGGTCGTGCTGTTCTCGCACCCGTGCTCCTGGCGCACCGCGGTGCTGGAAACGCTGGAACACGCCGACCGGAGCTGGCGGGTGGCGTTCGAAAGCAACAGCCTGGTCGGTGTGCTGGCCGCGGTGCGAGCCGGGCTCGGCGTCGCGGCATTGATGCCCGCCAACCTCGAACCGGTCATGGCCCACCACGACGCCGACGCCCTGCCCACCCTGCCGGACATCGAACTCGGCCTCGCACGGCACCCGCGGACCGAGGCCGATCCGCTGATCGATGCCGTGGAGACCGCGCTACGGCGAATGATCTGAGGTCTCGGCCGCGGCCGTCCAGGACGCCGAGCGCCACCAGGGGCGCGAGGCGAGCGCGGCCAGTCCGGCGCCGGTGGCGTTGATCAGTACGTCGTCCACGGACGACACCCGGTCAAGGCGCAGGACGTACTGCGCCGTCTCGACCACAACAGAGCAGCCCGCGCCGAGCGCCAGGACCCGCGGTACCGACGCCAGCGACGGGAACCTCAGCGGGGCGAGGAATCCCAGCGCCGCGAAGACCAGCAGGTTGCCGACGATCTGTGTCGTGTTCATCGTGAGCAGGTCCCGCACCGGCACCAGGTTCACGACGCCGTCGTCCTCGTCGCCCGGCATGAGGATCATCCATACCCACGGCACCGTCCCGTAGACGATGCCGACCTCGGCCAGCGACACCCGCCACGGAGACGTGACGCCGGCCGCCCGGCGGTGACGTGCCAGCGCCCACACCACCAGCGCGGCCAACGGCAGGGCGAGCACCGTCAGGAGAACCACGCCGTTGAACGTCCCGAACAGGGAGTCCCAACCCGGCCTGCGCAACGGCATGAACAGGATCCGCAGCGCCATGGGCCCCGAGCCGAACGCGGCGATCGCGACACCGAGGAGCGCCAGGCCACCGATCACGATCCTGCGCGTGCGGCGGGCTGGAGTTAAGGGCGAGGCACTCGGGTCCATGGAGCCAGTAAAGAGGGAGGGCCGTATCGCGGGCGTATGAATTTCACAGGCTTCCCAGCCAGTGGACGAGGGTTTTCGCGGTGATGTCGACGTGCTCGTTCAGCATGGATCGGTGGTCGCCCGGAAGGTCGAGCGTGGTGGTGGGATTCCAGAGGGCGGTGAAGGTGCTTTCCGAGGCTTGCGCGAAGGTCAGCGGGGTGGTGAGCGGGGACGGCGTCCAGTTTTCGAGAAGGTGGATGTAGGTGCCCTGCGCGAGGAGTTCCGCGTCGGTCATCAGGGCGAACACGGCGTCGTCGGCCGGAAGGGCGCGCAGGTCCATTCTGAAGTCGGCGGGGTCGCTGCGCGGGTGGGGCGTGTCGAGCAGCGCGAGGGCGGCCGGTGCCGTGCCGAGGTGTTCGAGGCGGTGGGTCAGGGCGTGCGCGAGCCATCCGCCCGAGGAGTAGCCCGCCAGGACGAACCGCGTGTCGCGGAAGTGCCGCAGCAGCGTGTCGGACAGGACGTCGAGGACGACCTCCAGCGTGCGCGGAAGCGGGTCGCCGTCGCCGAATCCGGGATACCGCAGGGTGTGGACGTCGGCCTGGCCGTCCAGGTTCCGGCCGAGGCGGCTGAAGTTGTAGTCGCAGGGAGCGAAGATCGACGGGAGACAGACCAGCGTGTGCGGCGCGGATCCGGTCGTCAGCCTGGTCACCGGTACCGGACGGCGGAACTCGGCGCGGTCGCCGAAGTCGGGACGGAGCTTGGCCAGGGCCTGGAGGACGCCGATGCCCTCGTCCAGTTTGTCGATCTCACAGGCGTGCCGGTAGAGGTGCCGCACGCTCAGCGAGTCGTGGGGCTCGTCGGTGACGGAAAGGCTCGCGGCGAGGTGGGTCGCGAGTCCCTCCGCCGTGGGGTGGTCGAGCACGGCCGCGGAGGGCAGGTTCAGGCCGGTGAGGGCGATGAGGCGGCGGCGGAGCGTGACGGAGGCCAGGGAGTCGAAGCCGAGTTCGAGGAAGCGGCGGTGCGGGTCGATCTCCTCGCCCGAGGCGTGCCCCAGCAGCGCGGCGATCTCCGCGCGGATCAGGGGCAGGAGCGTCCGGGCCCGTTCGCTCTCGTCCAGTGACCGCAGATGGTCGAGGGCAGCGGGCGGCTGGGCTTGGGCGGGGGACGCCGTCAGCTCGTCGAACAGCCGGTTGGGGCGGAACGCGGTGATGACGGGCGTGAACCGGGCCGGTTCCAGGTCGACGACGGTGAACACCGGTTCCGCCGTCGTCCCGGCGTGGGCGAGGGCGGTGATCGCGGTGGCGGGGGCCATGGGGGTGAGGCCGCGTTCGCGGAGGTCGTCGTCCCAGCTCAGGTCGGTGACCATGCCGCCGTCGGCCCAGGGGCCCCATTCGATCGCGGTGGCGGCCACGCCGCCGGAGCGCAGGCGGCAGGCGAGCGCGTCGAGGTAGGTGTTGCCCGCGGCGTAGGCGGCGGCTCCGCCGACCCCCCACGCCGCCGAGGTGGAGGAGAACAGGACGACGGCGTCCAGCGGGACGCCGTCGAGCAGCGTCGTCAGGTGGTCGGCTCCGAGGACCTTGCCCGCGATCGTGCCCGCGAACTCCGCGAGGTCGATGTCGATGAGCGGGGCGATCCGGTCGATCACGCCCGCCGCGTGGACCACGGCGGTCAGGTCGCCGGGAAGGGCGTCGAGCATCGCGGCGACGCTGTCGCGGTCGGCGACGTCGCAGGCCAGGATGCTCGCCCGGCGGCCCAGCGCGCGCAGTTCGGCGAGCAGCGCGTCCGCGCCGGGCGCTCGGGGGCCGCGGCGGCTGGTCAGGACGATGTGCTGGGCCCCGTTGCGGGCCAGCCAGCGCGCGGTGTGCGTCCCGAGCGCGCCGGTGCCGCCGGTGACCAGGACGGTTCCGCGTGGACGCCAGGGCGTTCCCGTCCGGTTCTGTGCGGGGACGAGGCGGCGCGCCAGCGGCCCGGAGTCGCGGATCGCCAACTGGTCCTCGCCGTCGGGCGCGGCCAGCACGGCCGCGAGCCAGTCGACCGCCCGGCGGGACGGGTCGGCGGGAAGGTCGATCAGACCGCCCCAGTGGCGTGGGAGTTCGAGCGCGACGGTCCGTCCCAGGCCCCACACCATCGCCTGGCGGGGATTGCGGAGCCGGTCGGACGCGCCGGCCGACACCGCCGATTCGGTGGCGCACCACAGCGGCGCGGTCACGCCCCGGTCCGTCATGGCCTGGATCAGCGCGCAGGTCAGGGCCAGCCCGTCGGTCATCGAGGAGTGCCGCGCGTGGACGGTCTGGTCGAGGGCGAGCAGCGACAGGACACCGGCCAGGCCCTCGCCCGGGCCGAGCCGCCGCGCGAGCCGGGCGCGATCGGCGTCGTCGGCGCACAACGGAAGGACGTCGACGACCGCGCCCCGCTGTTCGAGGGCGCCCGCCACCTGGGCGAGCAGCTCGGGGGCCACGCCGGTGGTCGGGGTCACCAGGAGCCAGCGCCCGGACAGGACGGGGCCTTGGGCGGGGATGCCGTGCGCGCGCGTCCAGCCGATGCGGTGCAGCCAGGCCGCGGGGACCTTCGCTGAGCTGGGCGGCTCGGGCTCGTCCAGCCAGTAGCGCCTGCGCTGGAACGCGTAGGTCGGCAGCTCGGCCGGTCTCGCCCCGCGTTCGGCGTACAGGTCGTGCCAGGCGATCGGGACGCCCCGCACATGCAGCTCGGCCAGCGCTTCCAGCAGCTCTTGGTCTTCGGCGGGGCCACCGCGTTGCGCGGCGACGGCCGGCGGGCCGTCCGGCAGGCAGTCCGCGCTCATCGCGGTCAGCGTCGGCGCGGGGCCGAGTTCGACGAGGGCCGCTGGTCCCTCCCGTCGCAGGCGGCGCAGGGCGTCCAGGAAGCGGACGGGTTCGCGCGCGTGGCGCGTCCAGTGTTCCGGGGAGCACAGGTCGGCGTGCTCGCCGGTGAGGGTGGAGATCACCGGAAGCACCGGCGCGCGGGCGGTGACGCCCGCGGCGATCTCGCGGAACTCGGCGAGCATGCCGTCCATGTGCGCGGAATGGAAGGCACGGCCGGTGTTCAGCCGGATCGTCGCGCGTCCGCGTTGTTCCCAGAGCGCGGCGGCCGCGGCGACGGCGTCCCGGTCTCCGGAGATCACCGTGGACCGGGAACCGTTCACCGCCGCGATGTCGAACGGGTGCCGTCGCTCGGCGAGTACCTCGTCCTCGGCGGCCGCGATCGCGATCATCGCCCCGGTCGCCGGGCATGCCTGCATCAGGCGGCCTCGGGCGGCGACCAGCGTGCACGCGTCGCCGAGCGACCAGAGGCCCGCGACGTAAGCCGCCGCGAACTCCCCGATCGAGTGGCCCAGCACGACATCGGGTGCGAGCCCCCAGCTCTGGACGAGCCGGAACAGCGCCACCTCGAAGGCGAACAGCGCGGGCTGCGCGTAGCCGGTCTGGTGCAGTGCTTCGGGGTCGTTGAACATCACCTCGCGCAGCGGACGCGGGAGACGGTCGTCGAATTCGGCGCAGATCTCGTCCAGCGCCTCGGCGAAAACGGGGAACGCCGCGTGGAGCCGCCTGCCCATTCCGGCGCGTTGGCTGCCCTGGCCGGTGAAGAGGAAGGCCACCTTGCCCGTGGGGCGCGCGCTCCCCCTCAGCACGCCCGGCGCCGAGGCGCCGCGGACGATCGCGGCGAGGCCGCGCGAGAGCTCGTCCCGGCCGGAGCCGACCACGGCGGCGCGGTGCTCGAAGCGCGTCCGTCCGGCCAGCGAGAAGGCGGCATCGACGAGATCCAGTTCGGGACGGGCCTCGGCGTGCTCCAGCAGCCGGGCGGCCTGGTCGCGCAGGGCGTCCTCGGTGCGGCCCGAGACCACCCAGGCCACCGCGGTGGACGGACGCTCGCGCGCCGCAAGGGCAGGGGGCTCGGGCGGCTCTTCGAGGATGACGTGCGCGTTGGTTCCGCTCACCCCGAACGCGGACACGGCGGCCCGGCGCGGACGGCCCGGCCGGTCCCACGGGCGCGGCTCGGTGAGCGGGGCCAGGTTTCCCGCCCGCCAGTCCACATGCGGGGTCGGGTCTTCGGCGTGCAGGGTCTTGGGCAGGAGCCGGTGCCGCATGGCCTGCACCATCTTGATCACACCGGCGGCGCCCGCGGCGGCCTGGGTGTGGCCGAGGTTCGACTTCAGCGATCCGATCCACAGCGTCCGGTCGGCCGGACGGTCCCGGCCGTAGGTGTGCAACAGGGCGGTCGCCTCGATGGGATCGCCCAGCGGGGTCCCGGTGCCGTGCGCCTCCACGGCGTCGACGTCGGCGGCCGCCAGGCCCCCGTTGGCCAGGGCCTGCCGGATCATGCGCTGCTGCGCCCGGCCGCTGGGAGCGGTCAGGCCGTTGCTGGCCCCGTCCTGGTTGACCGCGCTCGCGCGGAGCAGCGCCAGCACCGGGTGCCCGTTGCGCCGGGCGTCCGGCAGCCGTTCCAGCAGCAGCATGGCCGCGCCCTCGGACCATCCGGTGCCGTCCGCGGCCGCCGAGAAGGCCCGGCACCGTCCGTCCGGCGACAGCCCGCCCTTCCTGCTGAACTCCAGGAGCATGCCCGGCGTGCTCATCACGGTGGCGCCGCCCGCCAGGGCGAGGTCGCTCTCCCCGTCGCGCAGCGACCGGGCGGCCAGGTGCAGCGCGACCAGCGAGGCCGAGCACGCGGTGTCCACGGTCATCGCCGGGCCTTCCAGCCCCAGGGTGTAGGCGACGCGGCCGGACACGACACCGAGCATGGTGCCGGTGAACATCCGTCCCTGCGCCTCATCGGGCGCGCGGTGCCAGGACGGCCCGTAGTCCTGGATGGACACCCCGGTGAACACGCCGGTGCGGCTGCCGCGCAGCGTCCCGGGATCGATCCCGGCACGCTCCAGCGCCTCCCACGCGGTCTCCAGCATCAACCGCTGCTGCGGGTCCATCGCCGTCGCCTCGCGGGGGCCGATGCCGAAGAACCCGGGGTCGAACAGGCCGGGGTCCCGAAGGAAGCCGCCACCGCGTGCGTAGGTGGTGCCTCGATGCTCCGGGTCGGGGTGGTACAGCGCGGGCAGATCCCAGCCGCGATCGGCCGGGAAGCCCCCGATCACGTCCCGCTCCTCCAGGACGAGGCGCCACAGGTCGTCCGGCGAGTCGACGTCACCCGGCAGCCGGCACGCCATGCCGACGATGGCGATCGGCTCCGCTTCGGGCCCCTCCCGCTCCGGCCGCGCGGCCTCGGACGCGATCCCGAGCAGCCGCGACCGCAGGTACCCGGCCACGGCCGCCGGTGTCGGGTGGTCGAAGAACAGTGTCGCGGGCAACTCCAGCCCGGTCGCGTCCGCCAGCCGCTCCCGGCACCGCCGCGCCCCGTCACGGACCACACCCAGACGGCGCCACGGGAGATCCGGCTCGACCGTGCGTCCCGCACCGAGCACGGCGCCCACCTGTTCGGCGATCAGGCCCATCAGCGCCGCGTGCCGGGCCGCGTCCGGCAGCTCCATCAGCCTCGCCCGCCAGCGGCCCCGGTTCTCCGCCGCAGACTGCTCGTTCATGGATGAGTTCCCCCGCCTGATCGTGATGCCCGGAGCCGAGACACGCGGCGACTCCACTCAGTGTCCGATCCTGTACCAGGAGTGACACTCTCGGCAACGCGATCAACGGGGTGCGGGGGTGGCTCAGAGGCGGGTTGCCAGGCGGGGCAGCAGGTGGAGGGCGTTGGTGCGGTCGATCCTCAGGCGGTCGGCGGGGGTCAGGGTCTTGTCGCGTTCGAGGGCGGTGACCAGGGTGGGCAGCTCGGTGGCCGGGACGGCCGGGTAGTCGGATCCGAAGAGGATCCGTCCGGCGCCGGCGGCGTTGAGCAGCGAAGGTGTGGCGTAAGGCGACATCGGCTGGGCGGTGTCGTAGTAGAAGCGTGCGAGGGCGCGTTCGACGTCGGCGGGCCGGGGGCCTTCGCCGAGTCGTCCGGCCAGCTGGGCGCGTCCGGCGGCGTAGGGCAGGAAGCCACCAGCGTGGGACAGGATGATCGACACGTTCGGGAAGCGTGCCAGGGTGCCCGTGGCGATCATGTTCAGGGCGGCCCTGGTCGTGTCGAGCATGTAGTCGGCGACCCAGCTGTCGAGGGCGGGGACGGCGCGCTTCTCGAATTCGCCGGGCAGCCAGGACGGGTGCACCAGGACCACGGCGCGCCGCCGGTCGAGTTCCGCGAACAGCGGGTCGAAGGCGCGATCTCCGAGGTAGGTGCCGTCCGCGGCGTGGGCCATCAGCAGCACCCCGTCGGCGCCCAGCTCGTCCAGGGCGCGGACGGCCTCGGCCCGGGCCAGGTCGACGTGGGAGACCGGCAGGTAGGCGAAGTGCCCGAAGCGGCGCGGATGGCTCTTGACCAGGTCGGCCATGGAGTCGTTGAAGACCCGGGTGGCCTCGGCGGCCAGCGCCCTCTCCTTGAGGAACTCGCTCGCGAGCGGAAGGGAGGCGACGCCGACCGCGATGCCGTTGGCGTCCATGACCTTCAGCGCGTCGTCGAGCGTCCACTGGGCCCAACGCGGCCAGGTCTCGGGCTTGGCCGGGTCGAGCCACCCCTTCTTGATCACCCAGTCCCGGCTGGCCTCGGGCAACGCGTGGTAGTGGACGTCGATGCGGCGGCCCCTGCGGGCGCCGGCCAGCGCCGCCGATCGGGGGGCATTGGTCGAAACGGCCATTGAACCGACCGCGGCGGCACTGGCCGCGCCCGCCGTGAGGAGGCCGGCGAATCGCAGCGCCTGCCTCCGGGTCGTCTCGTCGCCTCGTCGGTTGGACACCATGGTGTCCTCACCCCTTTTCCCATGTTCGTCAGTGGACCCTCGTGGCCCTGACGAACACCTTCGCCGGGTGGGAGCGCCGCGGCGTCGGCGGAAAGTTGACGGTGGCGAGGAGCCGCGTACGACTTTCGGGCGACGGTGTCAGTCCAGGAGCCCGGCGTGGTGGGCGAGGATGGCGGCCTGGACGCGGTTGGTGAGGGCGAGCTTGGCCAGGATCCGGCTGACGTGGGTCTTGGCGGTGGCCTCGCTCATCCCGAGGGACGCGGCGATCTCGCTGTTGGCCAGCCCGCCGCCGAGCGCGGTGAGGACCTCGCGCTCCTTGCCGGTCAGGACGCGCAGGCGCTGGACGGCCTCGGCCCCGCGGCGTTCGGCGTCCGTCCGGTCGTCCGGCCCGGCGAAACGGCGCAGGAGCCGCCGGGTGATCTTCGGCGACAGCATGGCCTCGCCGGACGCGGCGGCCCGGACCGCCGCGGTCATCTCGGCCGCGGTGGCGTCCTTGAGCAGGAAGCCCACCGCTCCGTGGCGGAGCGCGGTGTGCACGTACTCGTCCAGGTCGAAGGTGGTGAGCACCACGACGTGCGGCGGGTCGGCCGAGCGCACCAGGCGGTCGGTGGCGGTGAGGCCGTCGGAGCGGGGCATGC
The DNA here is from genome assembly GCF_050946795.1 of Spirillospora sp. CA-294931. Lineage (GTDB taxonomy): Bacteria > Actinomycetota > Actinomycetes > Streptosporangiales > Streptosporangiaceae > Spirillospora. Next base: position 2,204,750 of record NZ_CP192006.1, on the reverse strand, counting down.
GGATGTCCATCAGGACGACGTCCGGGCGGAGCGCCCGGGCCATCCGCACGGCCGCGTCGCCGTCCGCGGCCTCGCCGACCACGGTCAGGTCGGGGGCGGACTCCATGATGGTGCGCAGCGTCGCGCGGACCATCCATTCGTCGTCCACGATCAGTACGCGGATCATCCGGCGGCCTCCGGGGTCAGCGGGATGGTGGCGGTGATCTCGAACCCGCCGTCGGGTGTGGGCCGTGCGTCCAGCTCGCCACCCACCAGCCGGACCCGCTCGGCGATGCCGAGCAGGCCGTGCCCGCCCTGGGGCAGCCCGGCGGTGCCCGTCCCGGCGTCGTTGGTGACCGAGAGCCGCAGCAGCCGCGGGGTGTGCCGGACGACGACACGGGTGCGCGCGTCCCCGGCGTGCTTGTGCGCGTTGGTGAGGGCCTCCTGGACGACCCGGTAGGCGGCGTGCTCGACCAGGGCGGACGGCCGGGGCGCCGCCTCCCCGGTCATCTCGAAGGTGACGGGCAGGCCGGTGCGGCCGGACTCGGCGACCAGATCCGCCAGGTCGGCCAGGCCCGGTTGCGGGACCAGCGGCGCGTCGCGGTCCTCGCCGCGCAGCACCTCCACCAGGGAGCGGAGCTCGGTCAGGGCCTCGCGTCCGATGGAGCCGATGCGGCGTCCGGCCGTGACGGCGTCCTGGCCGTTGGACGCCTCCAGCGCCGTGGCGTGCAGCACCATCAGCGCCACCCGATGTGTGACCACGTCATGCATGTCCCGGGCGATGCGGGAGCGCTCGTCGCCGCGCGCCCGCATGACGCGCTCGTGCTGCTCGCGCTCGGCGCGCTCGGCCCGGCCGCGCAGGCTGTCGAGCAGCTCGCGCCGGGTGCCCACGTACAGGCCGAGCAGCGCGGGCGCCACGCACACCGCGAGGCTGATGGGGGCGCTGGCGTCCGGGCCGCCCATCCGCCACAGCGGCACCGAGACCACCCCGACGGCGACCGCCGTCGCCGCCGCCACCCTGCGCCAGGACGCCGTCCGCTCGGCCAGCGTGTACTGCGCGACCACGACGACGATCCAGGCCGACAGCACCACGAACGCCACCAGCGCCGCTGCCGCGAAGACCTCCGGACGCCGCCGGCGCGCGAGGACGGCTCCGCCGACCGACGCCCCGACCACCGCCCTGGCCCACAGCGGCGGATCCCACGCGAAGTAGGAGAAGTTCGCCGACTCCGCGTCGGCGGAGGCCGTGATCACGGCGAGCGCGACGGCGAACACCGCGTCGAGCACCGTCCGGCCACGCCAGAAAGCCCACCTCATGGCGGCGAGGCTAGCCTCGTCCAGGTCATGGAAGCGTCGCCCGATAGTGGTACGCGGGTCCAAGGACGGGGTCGGAGCGGGGCCCCGGACGAGAAAGGCGATCGTCCGGGGCCCGCCGGTTCAGCAGCCCTTCTGGAAGGGCTTGGCGGCGAAGCGGTCGCGGAAGAAGTTCAGGACGTCTCCGGCGGCGCCGTACATGGTGGTGGCGTGTTCGAGGGGGTAGGAGATCTTGTAGGTGCTCTGGATGCCCGTCTGGCAGTAGGTCTTGTGGAGGGCGTCCATGGGCTCGTGCGGGAGGATCTCCTCGGCCCAGCCTCGGTAGAGGAAGACGGGGAAGCCGACCTTGTACTTGGCGGCGGAGGCGGGGCCGCCGACGTCGACGCCGAGGTTGAGGCTGTCGGCGATCTGGCCCCAGGTCTGGCCGCCCGGGCCCTTGATCGCGTACAGCTGCTCGAGGGTGAGCTTGTCGGTGCTGAAGTTCTCGACCTTGGCGCCCAGGAACACCATGAGCGTTCCGATCAGGCAGTTGCTCTTGACGTCCTTCTCGGCCTTGCGGCCGGCGTCGTTCATCAGCTCGTCGAAGGGCATCTCGGGGTACTGGGCCTTGAGCCCGATCAGGGTGTCGGCCAGGAAGCCCGCGAAGAAGCTGCCGTTGAGCTGCTTGGCCGCGGCCTTGAGGTTGGCCGGGATGCCGCCGGACGCGACCCCGACGACGTCGAGGTCGGGGGCGTAGGACGCGGCGAGCTGCGCGGCCCAGCCCGCGGTGTTGCCTCCTTCGGAGTAGCCGGAGATGCCGACCCTGCTGTCGGCGGTGAGGGTGCCGCCGGGGATCTTCTTGGCGGCGCGGGCGATGTCGAGGGTGGCGGGGCCGTTGGCCTTGCCGTTGACGTAGTAGTGCGTCTGGCCGTCCAGGTAGCCGACGCCGTCGGTCGCGGCCAGCGCCCAGCCCTCGTTGACGTAGCCGGACAGGTTCGGGGCCTCGAACTGGTCCTGGAACCCGGTGGTCATCTGCTTGGACAGCGAGCAGGACGACCCCGAGCCGTGGGTGAACGGCGCGTAGGCCAGGGTGGGGCGCGAGCCGCCCTTGGTCCAGGCGGCGGTGGGGATCGCGACCGTGCCGGACGCGGCGACCCTGGCGCCCTTGGCGTCGGTGGTCACGTACTGGACCTTCCACGCCTTGTAGGGCTGGAGGTTCGGCACGAACGACAGCGTGGTGGGGCGGCAGGCGAGGATGTCGCCGGGGTTGCCGGACACCCTCGCGGGGGGCTTGTAGATGTCGGCCTCACCGGCGGTACAGCCCGCCGGATCGGCCGCCGCGGTCTCGGCCACGAGGGCCGGAGCGACCGCGATCGCGGCACCTAGACTCAGTGCGGCGAGCACACTGGCGATCTTCACGTGGTCCTCCTCGGTACATCGGAGACGGTCGCGTCTCCGATTGCTGCACGCCAATGTGACAGACCGCACGCGAAGAGCCCATGAACCTGAGGACGAAGAATCCGACATGACCGACGCAGATCTGGCTAAGAAGCGCCGCTATCGGGGCGTGGACGCCGACGAAAGGCAGGCGGCGCGACGCGAGCGCCTGCTGGAGGCCGGGCTGGAGTTGTTCGGCACCGCCGGATACACGACCACCAGCGTCGAGGACGTCTGCCGCCAGGCCGGGCTGGCCAAGAAGTTCTTCTACGAGTCCTTCTCCGACCGCGAGAGCCTCATCCTGGCCGTTTACGAGGCCGAGATCACCCGCGCCCAGGAGGCGGTCCTGCGCGCCGCCGCCGAGGCGGCGCCGACCGTCCAGGACCAGGCCGCAGCCGGAGTCTCGGCCTTCGTCCACACCGTGGGCGCCGACCCGCGCGTCGCCCGCCTGGTCTTCCGGGAGATCGTCCGCTGCGCCACCCCCGCCGCCGAGGAGCGCTACCAGAAGGTCAAACGCGACTTCGCCGAGTTCATCGGCGGCACGCTCACCCAGCTCCAGGGCATCCCCCACACCAAACGCATCCGGATGGGCACCACACAGATCATCGGGGCCGTCAACGAACTCATGACCGACCAGGTCCTCGGCTACCTGGACGCCACCCTCGACGAGATCGTCGAGATCACCCTGACCCACGTCGGCCTTCTCCACGGCCAGTACATGCGCGAGCTCGCCGAAGGCCGGCACGGCTGATCCCGTGCCGGGCCGTCGGCGCCGATGTCAGGCGGGGGCCGCGTGCAGGTGGGTGGGGAGTGCGCGGTGGCCGTTGGAGATGAATCCCGGGTTGGGCTCCAGGGCCGTCGCGGGCACCGCCAGGCGCAGGTCGGGGAAGCGGGCGAACAGGGCGGGCAGGGCGGTGGCGGCCTCGGCTCGGGCCAGCGCGGCACCGAGGCAGAAGTGGACGCCGTGGCCGAAGGCCAGATGCTCCTTGGCGGGACGGGTGACGTCGAACCGGTCGGCGGAGTCGCCGTGCAGGGCGGGGTGGCGTCCGGCGGCGGCGTAGGAGGCGAGGATCGCCTCGCCCTGGCGGATCGTCGGCCCGCCGGGCAGGACGAGGTCCTCGACGGCGTACCGGAGCGGCAGGTGGGCGACGGGGGCCTCGTAGCGGAGGGCCTCTTCGATGGCGTCGCCCCACCCGGCGTGGCCCGCCCGGATGTGGGCGAGCTGCTCGGGGTGGGTGAGCAGGGCGACGATGGCCTGGTCCAGGAGATTGACCGTGGTCTCGTGGCCCGCCGAGATCACCAGCAGGAGGGTGTCGAGCAGTTCCTGCTCGGTGAGGGCGGAGCCGTCCTCGTCCCGGGTGCTGATCAGCAGCGAGGTCATGTCGTCGCCGGGCTCGGCCCGTTTGGCGGCGACGAGGTCGCGCAGCATCCCGTACAGCTCCATGCTGTTGGCGGTCTGCTGCTCGGTGGTGAGCGTGGTGTCGAACACACCGTCCACCGTCCGACGGAAGTCGGCACCGGAGCTCTCGGGCAGGCCCATCAGCTCGCTGATCACGCGGATCGGCAGCGGGTAGGCGAAGCGATCGCGCAGGTCGACCGGCTCGCCGGGCGGGGCGGCCGCGAGCTCGGCGATCAGCTCGGCGGTGATGTGCTCGATGCGCGGGACCATGTCCGCGACGCGACGGGCCGAGAACGCCGGGCTGACCAGCCGGCGCAGGCGCCGATGGTCGTCGCCGTAGGCGGTGAACATGTTCTGGACGCCCACCCACAGGTCCAGCGGCCACTTGCCGACGATCTCGTCCGGGAACATCGGCCAGTGCAGGTGCGCGCTCTTGGAGACTCGGGGGTCGGTCAGGAGCCGCTTGAGGAGGTCGGGGTCGGTCACCGCCCAGGCCTGGACGCCGAGGACGTCCACGCGGGCCGCCGGGCCCCGGGCGCGCAGCTCGGCGTCTTCGGCGTGACGGTCGCTGCCGTCGGCGTCCAAAACGAGGATCTGCTCGCGATCCATGCGGCCTCCTTGACGTGGTGAACACCCACGAAGTTAAGTCGCCCCGCCCGGGAGGGCTTGCGCGGGCGCGCAAGGAAGTTGTCCCCGCGCGTATCGGCCGCCGGGCCTTGGTCTCCGGCACGAAGCCAATCTTGCAGTGGAATGGTCCAAAAGAGGCCGATCGGTGAATTCTCCGGCGCCACGGGGAGTTGTCGGATTACGCTCTGTATGTACAGGGATTTCTCCCCCGGCTCTGTCACGCGTCGAGCCCTCGTGACGCCGGGTGCCCCCGCAGGAGGTGCGTTCGTTCGGTGGCCGCAGACACCTATCTCGTGGAGTCCCTGGCGACCATGAACGTGGCACCGCACGAGCGTGCCGATCTCTGGAGCGAGCACATCGAGTCCTACCAATGCCGGTTGGACTACCGATACGAGCGCACGGACGACTTTCGCGGCGAGACGATCCGCCAGTACAGCCACGGCTACCAGCTCGTGGAGTTCTGGTCGGACGCGATCGCCTACACCCGCACCGAGCGCCAGGCGCGGCGGGACGAAGACGGCGACTACCGGCTGCTCGTGCCGCTCACCGGGGAGATCGTGATGCGGCAGGACGGCCGGGAGTCGCGGCTGGCTCCCGGCGCCGGAGGCCTGGTCACCTTCAGCGCGCCCTGCGAGGTGCTGCACGACTCCACCACCCGGGCGTTCGTCCTGACGATCCCGAACCGCCAGGTGAGCGGGCCGCTGAACCGGTCCTCGCCGCTGGGCGCGGAGCTGGACCTGAACTCGGGTCTGGGACGGGTGGTGAACGCCATGCTCACCAGCCTGTCGGACGAGCGCGACACGCTCACGGCGTCCCAGTTCGACGCGGTGTGCGAGCGCCTGGTCGAGCTGCTGTGCATGCTGGTCGTGGGCGACGACCGTCCGGACGTGCCGGGGCACCTGGCCGAGGTGGTGGAGCTGGTCCGCCGCCACGCGCGCGAGCACGCCGACGACCCGAAGCTGACCGGGGCGGCCATGGCCGAGAGCCTCGGGTGGTCGCTGCGGCAGGTGCAGCTCGCCCTGCAGCACGCGGGGACGACGCCCCGCGCGCTGATCCGCGAGGAGCGGCTGCGGCTGGCGCGCGACCGGCTCCGCAGCCCGGCCTACCGGCACCTGACGATCACCGATCTGGCGCACGCGTCGGGCTTCTCCTCGGCCAGCGCGTTCAGCACCGCGTTCCGGCGGCGCTTCGGGGCCTCGCCCCGCGAGATGCGGCACGAGTGGGAGCGGTGAGCCCCCGGCGCCACTGCGCCCGGGGAAAACTTCCTTGCGCGCGGGCGAAAGTGCCGTGTCCGGCGCCGCCCTACTCTCGGGACCCCGCGGGGTACTCCCCCGCCACGGACGCGTCCAGCAGCCCTCACCGCGCCGGTCGGCTGCCCCACCCCCGGCACCGCACGGACACCCGAGATGACCGAATCCGTTCCGCCGTCCGGCGTCGGGCGAGGCGCACACCCCTCGCGGCTCGCCGCCGACCGTGCTCGCGGCCGCTTCGCCCACCCGGCGCCGTGCGGTCTCGCGTCCGGGCCCTGAGACGCCGTCCGGTGGCGGCCCGCATCCGCACCCCCCAGTTCACGAGGATCTGATGGAGCAAAACTTGTTGGCGGTGGCGCTCACGTGCCTGACCGCCGCACTCGTCGCCGTCGCGGTCCTGCTGCTGCGCCAGCGGCAGATCTCCGCGCGGCTGCGCCGGCGGAACGCCCTGCTGTCGGACGAGCTGCGCCTGCGCGACGAAGAGCTGCGCTACCTGGTCACCACCCGCCTGCCCGCCCTGGTGGACGTCCTGCACGACCGGCCCGCGACCGTCCCCGGGCCCCGGCACGGGCAGCGCCCGGCCGGAACCGAGCACGAGCGGGAGCTGCGGCGCGTGCTGGACCTGACCGCCGAGTCGGTGAAACAGGCCAGGACGGGCGCGGAGCGGTCGGCGATGGCGACGCTGCGGGCCATGATGCGCGGCGTGCAGAGCCTGGCCAACGAGCAGCAGGTGGCCATCTCGGCCATGCAGGAGCGCCACGACGACCCCGCCGTCCTGGAGGGCCTGCTGCGCGTCGACCATATGAACGCCCAGCTCGGACGGCGCGCGCAGGCGACGGCCGTGCTGTGCGGGTCCTGGCCGGGCCAGCAGCGGTCGGCGTCCTCGCTCAGCGACGTGGTGCGCGGCGCGACCTCCCGGATCCGCGACTACCTGCGGGTCAGGATCAGCTCGGAGGTGGGCGTCGCGGTGGTCAGCCGCGCGGTCGAGCCGGTCGTCCTGGCCCTGGCCGAGCTGCTGGACAACGCCGCCCGCCACTCGCAGCCCAGCACGCCGGTCGAGGTCAACTTCCAGCAGGCGCACAACGGCGTCGCCATCATGATCGACGACGCCGGGGTGGCCATGGAGGGCGAGGAGCTCCAGCGCGCGGCCCGGATCTTGTCGGGACAGCGGCCGGTCGACGTCTACGGGCTCGGCGACCCTCCTCGGGTCGGCTTCGCCGTGATCGGGCTGCTCTCCGCCCGCTATGGATTCTCGGTCTCGGTCGACACCCGGTCGCCGTACGGCGGCGTCCGCGCGGTGGTGTTCCTGCCCACGGCCCTGCTGACGCGCGTCACCGAGGAACCCGCGCCCGTGGGCGCCGTCCCGGCGGGCACGACGGCGCGGGAACAGCTCGCGGACGGGACGAGACAGGCACCCCAGGTGACCGCGGGCGGGCTGGCGAAACGCCGCCGCGCGCAGGTCATCACCACCGACCAGGCCGTCCCGGCCGACCGGACGACGACCGAGCGGCCGAGCCGTCCCGCGCGGGAGATCGCGGCGGGAATGGGCGCCTGGCAGCGCGGCACCCGATCCGGCCGCGCCACGGCCCCGACCGGCGAGTCCCGGCCCGACAGCGACCCGCCCGAGAGCGAACGGGAGAACCCCCGGCCATGAACGATGCCTTCGACAACAAGCTCGGCTGGATGCTGGACGACGCGCTGAGAATGCCGGAGACGCGGTACGCGATCCTGCTCTCCGCCGACGGGCTGCTGATCGCCCACTCCGCCCGGATCGGACGGGACGAGGCCGAACGCCAGGCGGCCGGAATGGCCGGGCTCCAGTCGCTCGCCCGCGCCACGGCGGAGTTCTGCGGCGGGACGGGCACCACCTGGCGGCAGACCGTGAGCGAGTTCGACGACGGGTACATCTTTCTCGTCGCCGCCGGTCCCGGTGCCTACCTGGCGGTCTCGGCCACCCAGCACGTGGACATGGAGGCGGTCTCGTTCCGGCTGCAGGAGCTGGTCCAGCGGCTGGGAGGCGAGCTGACGAGCCCACCCCGCCAGGGTGTCGGCGGGACGGCATGAGGCCGCCGCGCGACAGGCGGGCGCTGGTCCGGCCGCACGTGGTGACCGGCGGGCGCGCGCATCCGAGCCGCAACACCATCGACGTCGTCACCCTGGTGGTCGCCACCCGGCACCCGACGGTCGGCCTGAGCCCGGAGAAGCGCCGGATCGCCGAACTGTGCCGGGGCGGCGCGCTGTCGGTCGCCGAGATCGCCGGGCATCTGGCGCTGCCCATCAGCGTCACCAAGGTCCTGGTCTCCGACCTCGTCGACGGCGGGCACCTCACGCCCCGCCTGCCCGACCCCTCGGACGAGCCCTCCAAGCTCGAGATCCTCCAGGAGGTGCTCAATGGACTCCGCGCTCGCCTCTGAGAACGGCCTCCATCTCCCCGACACCGTCAGGACCGCGGTGAAGCTCCTGGTCGCCGGGCACTTCGCCGTCGGCAAGACCACGCTGGTCGGCACGCTGTCGGAGATCCGCCCGCTGCGGACCGAGGAGACGATGACGCAGGCGGGCGCGCCCGTCGACGACCTGAGCGCCACCCGGGACAAGACGACCACGACCGTGGCCATGGACTTCGGGCGCCTCACGCTCAGCGAACGGATCGTGCTGTACCTGTTCGGCGTCCCCGGGCAGGAGCGCTTCACGCCGCTGTGGCGCGACCTGGCCCACGGAGCCTACGGAGCCCTGATCCTCGTCGACACCAGCCGGTTGGAGGCCTCCTTCGGCGTCATGGACCTCGTGGAACGGCAGGGCCTCCCCTACGCGGTGGCCGTGAACCAGTTCGACGGGGCGCCCGCCTTCCCCGAGGACGAGGTCCGCGAGGCGCTCGACCTGCTTCCCACGACCCCCCTGATCACCTGTGACGCCCGCGACCACGCCTCGTCCGTCCGGGCCCTGATCACCCTTGTCGACCACCTTCTCTCCGACGATTCGCAACGGGAGCACCCGTGACCTCCGACGCCACGCCGTCCGCCTGCCCCGCCCACGACCGCACACCGATGTACGGGGCGGAGTTCGCCGAGGACCCCGGCCGCGTCTACGACGCGCTGCGCCGGAGCGGCCCCGTCGCGCCCGTCGAACTCGCCCCGGGCGTCCCGGCCACATTGGTCCTCGGCTACCAGACCGCGCTGGACGTGCTGCACGACCCCGCCACCTTCCCCAAGAACCCCGCCAGGTGGGAGAGCACGGTGCCCGCCGACTGCCCCGTGCTGCCGATGATGATGGCCCGGCCCAACTGCCTGTTCACCGACGGGGACGTCCACGCCCGGCTGCGGCAGGCGGTGACCGACAGCCTCGACCAGATCGACGTCAGCGCGCTGCGCGGCTACGTCGAGCGCAACGCCGACCTCCTCATCGACCGCTTCGCCCCGGTGGGCAAGGCCGACCTCCTCACCCAGTACGCCAGCGTCCTGCCGCTGATGGTCTTCAACGAGCTCTTCGGCTGCCCGCCCGACATCGGCGACCGGCTGGTCTCCGGCATGCGCGGGATCTTCGACGGCATCGACGCCGAGAAGGCCAACGCCGAGCTCATCCGGGGCGTGGCCGACCTGATCGCCCACAAGCGGGAGCAGCCGGGCGCGGACGTGACGTCCCGCCTGCTGAACCACCCCGCGGGGCTGACCGACGAGGAGCTGATGCACCAGCTCATCCTGCTCCAGGGCGCCGGCACCGAGCCCGAGCAGAACCTCATCGCCAACGGCCTGCGGCTGCTGCTGTCCGACGACCGCTTCGGCGGCGACCTGTCCGGCGGCAGCCTGCCCGTGGACGACGCGCTCGACGAGATCCTGTGGACCGACCCGCCGATGGCCAACTACGGCATCACCTACCCGACCCGCGACGTCGACCTGGAGGGCGTCCGGCTCCCCGCCGACCAGCCGGTCGTCATCAGCTTCGCGGCGGCCAACACCGACCCGGCCCAGGCCGCGGCCTCACGCACCGGCAACCGCGCCCACCTGGCCTGGAGCAGCGGCCCCCACGCCTGCCCCGCCAAGAGCCACGCCCGCCTCATCGCCTCGGTCGCCCTCGAACGGCTCCTGGACCGCGTGCCCGACATGGAACTCGCCGTCCCGGCCGACCAGCTGACCTGGCGTCCCGGCCCCTTCCACCGCGCCCTGACGTCACTCCCCGTCGAGTTCCCCCCGGTACTGCTCCCCACCCCCCGCGACGAGACCCCCGACGCGCGGCAGCACACCCCCCGCACCGCCACGCCACCGCGAACCCCGTCCCCCATCCAAACCCGCCGCCGCTGGTGGCACTCCCTGGCCAAATGGTGGCGCGGCGAGTAACCCGGGCCCCTGTCAGTCGTCGTTCGGTGGGGCGGTGCAGGACCAGCGGCCGGTGCCGTCCCCGTTGGAGATCCAGCGGGCGGAGGCGCGGGGGTTGGAGTACTCCCACTGGCAGGCGTCGGTCAGGTTGATTCGCTTGGCGGGCGTGCCCTCGGCGTCTTTGGCGCAGAACCAGTCGTAGCCGCCCGAGGTGTAGGACGCGGTGACCCAGCCGAGGTGGATGCAGTACCGGTCCAGGGCGAGCCCTCCCAGGGTGACGGGCTTCTGGGGTGGGCGGGTGGACTTGGCCGGGGTCGGTGTCGGTGTGTCCTCGGGGGTCTCGGAGGGGGACGGCTCGGGTGTGTCGGAGGGCTCGGGCTCCTCGGACGGGGTCGGGTCGGGGGTGGTGGGCGTCGAGGTCGGCGTCGAGTTCGCCAGCTGGGTGGGGCGCGGGTCGGGTCGTTCGCCGTCGCTCATCGCCGCCACCGCGGTGGCCAGGCCCACGGCCGCGATAACCGCGGTGAGGAGGGCCAGCGCCGGTAGCGGCCCGGCCAGGAACTTTCGCGGTGGTCGCTTCGGGCCCGGGACGGGCTCGTTCCGGGCCGCGTGTTCGATTCTGGTGAACGTCGGGTCGGCGGTGTCGGCCTGGACGATGAGCGGCCGGGTGGGCGGTTCCAGATCCGGCTTGGCCGGTTGCGCGGTCGAGACCGCTTGGAGGGCGGTCTTGACCTGGTGGGTGTCGGCGGGACGGTCGGCCGGTGATTTGGCGAGCAGGCGCTGGAGCAGGTCGCCGAGTTCGCCGGGCAGGTCGGGACGCCGGTCGCGCAGGTGGGGCGGCGGGTCGTCCAGGTGCTGGCGCATCAGGGCGGCGGGGGCCGGGCCCGGGAAGGGCGGGGCGCCGGTCAGCAGCGTGTGCAGGGTGGCGCCGAAGGCGTACAGGTCGGTGCGGGCGTCGACCTGTTCACCCAGCCACTGCTCGGGCGCCATGAACGCGGGGGTGCCCAGGCCCGGTCCGGTCACGCCGTCGGTGGCCTCGGCGTAGCGGGCGATGCCGAAGTCGCAGACCTTGACCCCGCCACCGGCCAGGCGCATCAGGTTGGCGGGCTTGACGTCGCGATGCACGACGCCGCGGTCGTGCGCGTGGGCGAGCGCGTCGGCGACCTGGACCATCAGGCCCACCGCCACCTCGACCGGCATGCCGCCGCTGTGCGCGGCGACCAGGACGGTGAAGTCGACGCCGTCCAGCAGCTCCATGACGAAGTAGGGGTGGCCGTCGTGCTCGCCGATGTCGTGGACCACGGTGATGCCCGGATGCTGCAGGCCCGCGGCGGTGCGGGCCTCCTGCCGGAGCCGGGCGACCAGCGCGGCGTCGGTGTGCAGGTCCGCGAGCACGATCTTGATCGCGACCGGCCGGGCCAGGTGCTCGTCCCGGGCGGCCCACACCTCGCCCATGCCGCCGCGCCCCAGCCGCGTGTCCAGCCGGTACTTGCCGTCGAGCAGCAACCCAGGTTCCACCGCGCACCATCTCCCTGGCAGCCGGACGTGGACTCTCAAAAGAACACTGGTGTCTGTTCCAGTGGTTGAATCCTAATCCAGTTGGAGCGAGGCGGTGACGGCGGTGCGGGAAGTTACGCCGAGTTTGGCGAAGATGCGGCTGAGGTGGTTCTCCACCGCTCGGACGCCGAGGGTGAGCGACTCGGCGAGCTGGAGGTTCGTCCGGCCAAGGCGAAACCATATGCGTCTGTGACAAGTGGGATCGCGAAATCCGGCCCGCGCGGTCAATCTCTTCCGCGCCGGACGTGATGGGGTCGGGACACGCGGAACTCCCCAGGAGGCGATGTCGTGGCAGGTCGAAGCATGCCCGTGCGAGTGGGAGGCGTCACCACGGCCGCGCTGACCGGACTGCTTTCGGTCGTGCCCATTCCGGGGGGCGCCGCCTTGGCCGAAACGACGAAAACCCTCACCTACACCTGCGCCTTTCCTCACATCGGTGACAGAAAGGTGCGTGTCGAACACGAAAGCGGCTTCCCGGCGCACATTCCGGTCCAGCAGGAAATGCCCGCGTCCGCGTTCACCACGAGGGTGCGCCTGGACGCCGGGCTCGTCGACGAGCTCGTGCGGAACGACGAGCTGACGCTGAGCGCCCCCACCACCTCCTGGACGGTGCGGATCACCGACCCGCAGGGCACCGAGGAGCTCCCGGCGGAGCGGGGCTCCGCCCGCGACACGGCCGCCTGGCTGACCGAACTGGGTGAGCAGACGGCCGTGTCGAGCCTCCGGACGCAGGGCCCGATCTTCGGCAAGCCGGGAGAGGCCAGGGTCACCACCGGCCCCCTCCGCCTGTCGATGATGACCAGCAGATGGGTTCCCGTCCCGCCTTCGGGGCTGCCCGGGATCGTGATGGAAAGCGCCGACTGCGCTCCCGATCCGGGCCAGGACCTGACGCTGGCCGTCATCCAGATCACCGACGTGGACGGGAAGGACACGACCCCGCCGACGCGGCCGGGCCCCCCGCTGGTGACCGAGCGCACGGCGACCTCGCTGTACCTGCGGTGGGCGCGCTCCACCGACCCCGAGACCCCGGTGGCCAAGTACAGGGTCTTCTACAAACCGGCCGCCTCGGACGCGGAACCGCACAGCCTCGTCGTGACCGGCACCGCCGCCCGGCTCCTCGGCCTCAAACCCGACACCGAACACCTCGTCTGGGTCGTCGCGACCGACGGCCACGGGCTCAGGTCCGAACCCGGCGCGCGGCTCCGGACGCGCACGGCGCCCGAGTCACCGCTGTCGATCGCCAACCCGCTCACGGGCTCGACCACGATCGGGGGCGGCGCGCCGATCGAGCTGACCGGCACCCTGAAGCTGGCCGCGAACGCGTCCACCGCGAACCGGTTCTCCGGCGACCTGAAGCTCGACCCGGCCACCGGCCGGTTCACCTTCGCCGGGTTCGTCCCCGTCACCGCTGACCTGACCTTCACCCCGGCGGAGAAGACGACCGCCTCGCTCGCGGGCAGGACGCTCTCCACCAGCTCCGCCATGACCATCGGGCTGACCTCGATCAAAGCCTTCGGCATCGACATGGACGCGGGCACCGAATGCCGGACCGCGTCCCCGGCCCGCCTCGACCTCTCCGGGCCGACCCGCACCCAGACCAGGGACGGCCTCACCGCGGACGTGTCCGGCCGCTACGTCCTGCCCGGCTTCGAGAACTGCGGCCCGTTCACCCGATTCCTGAACCTGTTCCTCGCCGGGCCGGACAACTCCCTCACGCTCCGCCTCGGCTAGAAGCGTTCCGGGACCCTTTCGAGCTTGTCCGGGTTGCGGACGCCGTCGATCGCGGTGATGCGGCCGGCGCTCAGGGTGAAGGCGATGACGGTCAGGACGTCGCCGATGGGGTGGACGACCAGGCCGGGGGCACCGTTGACTCGGGCGGGACGGGCGTTGAGGGGGCGGTGGCCGAAGCGGAGGAGGACGGCGGCCACTCGGGCGGCTCCGCGGACGGTGCGGACGGTGGAGACCTTGCCGCCGCCGTCGCTGCGCAGGACGACGTCCGGGTCGAGCAGGGCGACGAGGCCGGGGAGGTCGCCGTTCTCGCAGGCGGCCGTGAACGCCTTGACCAGCCTGCGCTGCTCGTCCTGCGTGGCCGGGGTCCGGGGGCGGCCGCCCTCGATCCGGCGGCGGGCCCGCGAGGCGAGCTGGCGCACCGCGGCCGGTGAGCGGCCGACGGTCTCGGCGACCTCGGGGAAGGGGACGCCGAAGACGTCGTGCAGCACGAACGCGGTGCGTTCGGCGGGGCTGAGGCGCTCCAGGACGACCAGCAGCGCCATGCTCACCGACTCGTCCAGCGTGACCCGCTCGGCCGGGTCGTGGGAGCGGGCCTCGACCAGCGGCTCGGGCAGCCACGTGCCGACATAGCGCTCCCGTCGCGCTCGCGCGCTGCTCAGGGTGTCGAACGCCAGCCTGCTGACGGTGGTCGTCAGCCAGGCGGCGAGATTGTGGATCGCGTCCGGGTCGTCGAGTCCGCGCAGGCGCAGCCACGCCTCCTGGACGCAGTCCTCGGCGTCGGCCAGCGAACCCGTTGTCGTGTACGCCAGGCGCAGCAGCCGTGGCCGGTTGGTCTCGAAGGAGCGTGCCAGCAGGTCGTCGGCGTCGTGGGTCGTCCTCATGCCCTTTCGACGATGGTGCCGGTCCGGGTGTGACGCGGCCCTTCGTGTCACACCTTGGGGCGCCGCGTCGTCAACCGGCGTCGGACGCTCAACGGAGGGGACCATGACACTGACCGAGCTGGAACCAGAGGACGACACCCGGCAGGGGGTGTTCGTACGTGTGGCGGGCTTCGCCCACCGGCGCCGGTGGGTCGCCCTGATGCTGTGGGTGGCGGTGCTGGGCGGAGTCTGGGCCGCCGCTTCAGTCGTAGGCGACGACTATCGCAACGACTTCTCGCTCCCCGGCACCGAGTCGCAGCGGGCGGCCGACCTGCTGGCCGAGCACGGCGCCGCCCGCGCCGGGGACACCGTCGAGATCGTCCTGCACGATGCCGGGGGCCTGCACAGGCCGGACGTCCGGCAGCGGGTGGGGGCGATGCTCGACGACGTCGCCGGGCTGCCGAAGGTCGGCCGGGTGCACAGCCCGTACGAGGGCGCCATTTCCCGGGACGGCACGATCGGCTACGCCACCGTGATGCTGGAGGTTCCGTCCCAGGACATGCCGAAGGCCGATACCCAGCGCGTCTTCGACGCCGTCCAGAAGGCCGAGGGCCAGGGGTTGCGGGCCGAGCTGGGCGGCGACGCGGCCCGGCTGCTGGGGCAGGGCGGGACGGGCGCCGCGGAGGGCGCGGGGCTGGTGGCCGCGCTGGTCATCCTGGTCCTGATGTTCGGGTCGGTCATCGCGGCCGGCCTGCCCATCGTCATCGCGCTGTTCGCCGTCGGGAGCACGGTCGGCGTCATCGTCGTGGCCTCGCACGCCTTCACGATCGCCGACTGGACGCCGCCGGTGATGATCCTGGTCGGCCTCGGTGTCGGCATCGACTACGCGTTGCTGATCTTCGCCCGCTACCGGGCGGAGCTGGCGCGCGGCGAGGAACCGGAGCGGGCCACCACCAACGCGATGGACGCCGCGGGCCGCTCGGTGTTCTTCGCCGGGTGCACCGTCATCCTGGCCCTGCTCGGCCTCGTCGTCCTCGGTCTCGGCTCGTTGCAGGGCATGGCGCTGTCGGTGGCGCTGACCGTGCTGGTGACCATGCTGGCCTCCCTGACCCTGCTGCCCGCGCTGCTCGGCGTCTTCGGCCGCCGCTTCGCCCGGCAGGCCAGGCGGCGTCCCGCCGACGGCGCCGCCTGGCGCCGGATCGCGACCGCGGTGCAGCGGCGGCCGCTGGCCGCCCTGCTGGCGGCGGGCGTCCTCCTCGGCGCGCTGGTCCTGCCGGCGCTGGGCATGCGGCTCGGCTTCTCCGACGCGGGCAGCGACGCGCCCGGCACCACGAGCCGGGAGGCCTACGACCTGCTCTCCCAGGGATTCGGCCCCGGGTTCAACGGTCCGCTGCTGGTGGTGACCGACGGCGGCCCGGACGGCGCCGCCGCGGCCGCGCGGGCGCTGAGCGGCACCCCGGGCGTCCAGGGCACCGCGGATCCGGTGCCCACCCCGGACGGCAAGGCGGCGACCGTCCTGGTGTTCCCCACCTCCGCGCCGCAGGACGAGGAGACCTCCGAACTCGTCGGCACGCTGCGAAACGACGTGCTTCCGGAGCTGTCGGCGCGGACCGGCGCGCGGTACCTGGTCGGCGGGGCCACGGCGGCGTCCGAGGACTACTCGGCGAAGGTCGCGGACCGGTTGCCGCTGTTCATGGCCATCGTCGTCGGCCTCTCGGTGCTGCTGCTGATGGCGGTGTTCCGGTCGGTGCTGGTCCCGCTGAAGGCCGCGCTGCTGAACCTGCTCAGCATCGGCGCCGCGCTCGGCGCGATGACCCTGGTGTTCCAGCACGGCTGGTTCGGCGTGGAGCCGGGCCCGATCGAGGCGTATCTGCCGGTGATGGTCTTCGCCATCGTCTTCGGGCTCTCCATGGACTACGAGATCTTCCTGATCTCCCGGATCCATGAGGAATGGACGCGCTCGAAGGACGACCCGTCCCGCGCCGTCCGCGAAGGGCTGGCGCACACCGGCTCGGTGATCACGGCGGCCGGGGCGATCATGATCGTGATCTTCGGCGCCTTCATGCTCAGCCCCGAGCGGCTGCTCCAGCAGACCGGTTTCGGCATGGCCGTGGCGATCTTCGTGGACGCCGTCGTCATCCGCTGCCTGGTCGTCCCGGCGGCGATGGAACTCATGGGCCACCGCGCCTGGTGGCTCCCGGCCCCCCTGGCCAGGCTCCTGCCGAAAGTCGACCTGGAACGCCCCTGAGGCGCGCGGGTGCTTCCCGGGCTGGGGTCCGGGAAGCACCCGCGTCAAGGCAGCCGCTGGGTTCGGCTGAGGATGCGCTGGGCGACGACCACCACGACCAGGAAGGCGCCGCTGACCACCTGCTGGACGGCGGAGGTGAGGTTGCCGACCTGGTTGATGAGGTTCTGGATCACGCCGAGGAGCAGGACGCCGGCCATGGTGCCGGTGACGGCGCCGACGCCGCCGGTGAGCAGGGCGCCGCCGATGACCACGGCGGCGATGGCGTCCAGTTCCAGGCCGATGCCGAGGATCGTCACGCCGGACGAGAGCCGTGCCGCGTTGAGCGCGCCCGCCAGACCGGCCAGCAGGCCCGACATCAGATAGACCAGGATCTTGGTCCGGGCGACGGGGACGCCCATGAGGCCCGCCGCGTCCTCGTTGCCGCCGACCGCGAACACGTTCTGGCCGAAGCCCGTCCGCTGGAGCAGGACGACGCCGAGCACCGCCAGCACCACCGTGATCAGGACCGGCCAGGTGAGGTCGAAGGGCCCCTCCTGGCCGAGCGCGGCGAACGTCCGGTCCTCGACCAGGTAGGTCTTGGCGCCCTCGTCGGAGACGGCCAGCATGATGCCGCGCACGCCGAGCAGCCCGGCCAGCGTCACGATGAACGGCGGCATCCCGAACCGGGCGATCAGGACGCCCTGGAGGAGCCCGATCGTGCCGCACACCACCAGCGGCAGTGCCAGCGCCGCCAGGAGGCCGGCGCGGGAGCCGTAGGCGGCCAGCACCCCGCCGAGCACGAACTGCGAGCCGACCGACAGGTCGATCCCGCCGCTGATGATCACGAAGGTCATGCCGAGCGCGATGATCGCCAGGAAGGCGGAGGAGATCGCGATGGCGCGCAGGTTGTCGCCGGTGGCGAACGAGTCGAACGCGACCGTCCCGAACACCAGCAGGCTCAGCAGGACGAGCGCGGCGCCGTGGTGCTGGAGCAGCCGGCCGAGCCGCTCGCCGCGCGTCGCGGTCACCGTCTCCGGTTCCGGAGCGCGCGCCCCGCCGACGGTGATCGTGGTGGGATCGCTCATCGGGCACCTCGGTTTCCGGCCGCGTACACCGCGGCGAGGATGATGACCGCCTGGACGACCTGCGCCCAGGACTGCGGCAGGTCGTGCTTGATCAGGGTGGCCTGGAGCAGCTGCATGAGCAGCGCGCCCATGACCGTGCCGATCACGCGGATCCGGCCGCCGCCGAGCGGGGTGCCGCCGATCACCACCGCGGTGATGGCCGACAGCTCCATGAACAGGCCGAGCGAGGTCGGGTCGCCGGCCTGGAGCCGGGCGGTGGCCAGCACACCGGCACCGGCGGCCAGCGTCCCGGAGATGATGTAGACGGCCATGAGCAGCCGTTTCACCGGGAGGCCCGACAGCTCGCTGGCGGTCCGGTTGCCGCCGACCGCCACGATCTGCCGGCCGAAGACGGTGCGGCGGACGACGAAGGCCATCGCCGCGGTGAGCGCGGCGGCGATCAGCACCACATACGGGACGCCCATCAGCGCGCCGCCGCCCAGCGTCAGCAGGCCGGGGTCGCGGACCTCCTTGAGCTGCGGCACCAGCACGTTCGCCAGGCCCCGCACGCCGACCAGCAGGGCGAGGGTGGCCACGATCGGCTGCACCCCCACGTAGGCGACCAGCGCTCCCCCGGCCGCTCCGGCGACGGCTCCGGCGGCCAGCGCGGCCAGCACGGCGGGCAGCGGCCCGTAACCGAGGTAGAGGACCACCATCGAGGCCGCGAGCGCCATCACCGAGCCCACCGACAGGTCGATGCCCTCGGTCCCGATCACCAGGGCCATGCCGAGCGCGACGATGACGATCGGCGCGACCTGCACGAGCTGGGTGCGGAAGTTTCCGGTGTCCACGAAGTTCGGCGTGAAGATCACGTTGAACAGCAGCAGGGCCAGGACGGAGGCGTACACCCCGTATTCCTGGAGCCACGCCAGAGCGCGCGCCCGGTCCAGACCGGGACGGCGTCCGGCCACGGCCTCAGCCATGGGTCTCCTCTCCCGTACGGTCGTCGCCCGCGATGGCCGCCATGACGCGGTCCTCGGTCAGCTCGGCGCCCTGGAGCTCGCCCGCCACGGCGCCGTCGCGCAGCACGACCACGCGGTCGGAGCCCTCGACGAGCTCCTCCAGATCGGCGGAGATCAGCAGGACGCCGAGGCCCTCCTCCCGGGCGAGCTCGTCGATCAGCGCCTGCACCTCGGCCTTGGCGCCGACGTCGATGCCCCGGGTGGGCTCGTCCAGCAGCAGCGCCCGGGGGTTCATGGCGAGCCAGCGCGCCAGCAGGACCTTCTGCTGGTTGCCGCCCGACAGCTCGTCCACGCGCTGGTGCGGGGACGAGGCCTTGATGCGCAGCCGCCGCATGAAGCCGTCCACCAGCCGGTCGATGCGGGCGTCGGAGACGACGCCCGCCCTGGCCATACGGGGCAGCGCGGCCAGCGCGATGTTCTCCCGGACCGACAGGGCGGGCACGATGCCCTCGGCCTTGCGGTCCTCGGGCAGCAGGCTGACACCGGCGCGGATCGCGGCGGCGGTGGTGCGGCGGCGGCGCAGCGGCGAACCGGCCACGACGACCTCGCCGCCGTCCAGCGGCAGCGCGCCCACGATCGCCTTGGCGGTCTCGGTGCGTCCCGCGCCGAGCAGCCCGCCGAGCCCGACGACCTCGCCGGGCCTCACGGTCACCGACACCCCGGACAGGACGTGCCTGCGGGTGAGGCCGCGGGCCTCCACGACGGGCGGGCCGGACGCCGCGCTCTCGCCGGAGAAGCGGGTGACCCCGTCCGAGCGGACCTCGGCCAGGTCGCGGCCGAGCATCAGCGAGATCAGCCGCAGCCGGTCCAGGTCGGCGAGCGGGCCGGTGTGCGCCACCCGCCCGTCGCGCAGCACGGTGACGCGGTCGCACAGCCGGTAGAGCTCGTCGAGGCGGTGGCTGACGTAGATGGTGGAGATGCCGCGGTCGCGCAGGGCCCGGACGACCCCGAACAGCGTCTCCACCTCGCGCGGCTCCAGCGAGGACGTCGGCTCGTCCATGATGACCGCGCGGGCGTCGACCGCCACCGCGCGGGCCAGCGCCACCATCTGCTGGGTGCCGAGGCCGAGCGAGCGCAGCGGCCGCCGCACGTCGGCGCGGACGCCGAGCCCGGCCAGCTCCCGCTCGGCCGCGGCGTTCAGCCTCGCCAGGTCGATCACGCCGAGCCGGGTGCGCGGCTCGCGGCCCAGCAGCAGGTTGCGGGCCACGCTCATCTCCGGGACGAGCCCGACCTCCTGGTAGATGGCCGAGACACCGGCGCGCCTGGCCTCCAGCGGGGAGCCGAACGCGGCCGGACGGCCGTCCAGCAGCACCCGGCCGCCGTCGGGACGGTGGGCGCCGGTGAACACCTTGATGAGGGTGGACTTGCCGGCGCCGTTCTCCCCGACCAGGGCGTGCACCTCGCCGGGGAGCAGCGTGAACGCGACCTCGTCCAGCGCCAGCACGCCGGGGAACCGCTTGGACACGCCGTCGGCCTCGAGCACCGGCCCGGCCCCTGGAGCGGAGCGCAGCGGAGTGGAAGGGGCCAGGCCGGGGGCGTGGGGGGTCGCACCCCCACCCTGGTGCGGCCCGCTGTCGTCCGGCGCCATCAGTAGGCCTGGCCCAGCGAGCCCTTGGCGTTGTCCGTGGTGTACTCGCGGTCGGTGATGATGACCTTCTCGGCGATGGGCTTGCCGTCCAGGAAGCCCTGCGCGGTGGAGAACGCCAGCGGGCCGAACCTCGGGTTCGACTCGACCACCGCCTGGAGCCAGCCGTCCACGATGGAGCGCACCGCGCCCCGGGTGCCGTCGATGGACACGATCTTGATCTCGCCGGGCTTCTTGCCCGCGCCCTTCAGACCGGTCACCGCGCCCAGCGCCATCTCGTCGTTCTCGGCGTAGACGCCGTTGATGTCGGGGTTGGACTGGACGAGCTGCTCGGTGACCTGCTGGCCCTTCTCGCGGGTGAACTCGGCGGTCTGCTCGAAGGAGATCCGGATGCCCGGCGCCTTCTCCTTGATCCGGTCCTTGAACCCGTTGGTGCGGTCGGTGGTGACGTTGTTGCCGGGCGCGCCGAGCAGGATCGCGACCTTCCCCTTTCCGCCCAGCACCTTGATCATCTGGTCGGCGGCGCGGCGGCCCTGCTGGTAGAAGTCCGAGCCGATGAAGGTGAGGTAGTCGCTGCACGCCCTGGCGTTGATCTTCCGGTCCACGGTGATGATCGGGATCTTCTTGGCGGCGGCCTGGCGCAGCACCGGCTCCCAGCCGTCGGAGTTGAGCGGCGCGATCACCAGCAGCTTCGCGCCCTGGGCGATGAGCTGCTGGACGTCGGCGATCTGCTTGGAGAACTGCGACTGGGCGTTGGTGACGCGCAGCTTGGTCACGCCGAGCCGGGCCGCCTCGTCCTTGATCGACTTGGTCTCGGCGATCCGGAACGGGTTGGCCTCCTTCTCCGACTGCGAGAACCCGACGACCGAGGTCTTCAGGTCGAACGGGGTGCCGCCGAACTGCTTGAGCGTGCAGGTGGCCCCGGCCGTGCCGGTCGCCGACGGGGCGACCTGCTGCTGGGCCCGCGTGCCGGCGTCGGCGCCGGAGTCGCCGTCGTCCTCGGACTTGGCGCAGCCGCTCACGGCCAGGGCGGCGGCGACCGCGGCGGCGGCCAGGGTCAGGGTGCGGGGACGGCCGGATTGCTTGATCATCGGGGGGCTCCTTGCGTTCGGGGAGGGCGGGAGGGGCGGGCGGCGGAGGAACCGCTCGCCCCTCCCGCCAGGTCGGGTCAGCCGCAGCTGACGGGGGTCTCGTCGATCACGGCCCGGTTGGCGTCCCGGATCCGCTCGACGTCCGGCTTCACCACCGCGCGGTCATAGGTGATCAGCCCGTTCAGCTCGGTCTCGACGTCGGTGGTCTGGGTGTAGATCGCCGCGCTGAGGCCGGTGCAGGTGCGCAGCCGCCGCAGCTGCTCGTTCATGTCGACGTACCGCCGGGTGAGCGCCTCGGGGTCGGGTTCGACCGCGTAGCCCCAGCCGCCGCCGGACCAGGTGTGCCCGATGACCGGCAGCCCGAGCCCGCCATACTCGCCCAGGACCGAGGCCCGGGTGGCGGACGGTGCCCCCGGGGAGCCGGGGCCCGGGTAGATGTGGAAGTCCATGACGTCGCCGTTGCCGCCGTCGACGGCGCCGCAGCAGTTGATCCCGCTCATGTTGTTCACCAGCCGGGACGGGTCCCAGCGCTTGACGAGATCGGCGATCCGGGCCTGGTCGTACTGCCCCCAGCCCTCGTTGAACGGGACCCACATCACGATGGACGGGTTGTTGTGCCGCTGGTCCAGCATGGTGCGCAGCTCGCCCTCGTACTGGGTGCGCTCGGCGGCGTCCGGGACGCCGAACATCGACGGCATGTCCTGCCACACCAGCAGCCCCAGCCGGTCGGCATGGGTGTACCAGCGGTCCGACTCGACCTTCACGTGCTTGCGGACGGTGTTGAAGCCGAGCCGCTTGGTCTGGTCGAGGTCGTAGCGCAGCGCCGAGTCGGTCGGCGCCGTGTAGATGCCGTCGGGCCAGTACCCCTGGTCCAGCGGCCCCATGTGGAAGACGGGCTTGCCGTTGAGCAGCAGCCGGTTGACTCCCCCGGCCTTCTTCATCTCGATGCCGCGCATGCCGAAGTACGCGCCCGTCCGGTCGGTGACGCGGCCGCGCCGGTCGACCAGGACGACGTCGAGGTCGTAGAGGAAGGGACGGTCGGGCGTCCAGAGCTTCGGTTTCGGCACCGGCACCCGGAGCTCGGTGCCGGGCGTCCCGGTGGCGCGGCCGACGACGCGGCCGCGGTCGCGGGCGGTGACGACGGCACGGGCGCCGCCTTCGGTGCCCTTCGCCCGGACGGTCACGCGCAGCGCCTCGTCCGCGACGTCGGGCGTGCTGCGCAGCGAGGCGATGTGCGCGGGCGCGACGGGCTCCATCCACACCGACCGCCAGATGCCGGACGCGGGGGTGTAGAAGATGCCGCCGGGCGTCTCGCGCTGCTTGCCGACGGCCTGGCCGTCCAGGTCGGTGGGGTCGTACACGCCGACGATGAGCTCCTGCGCGCCGCCCCGCTTGAGGGCGTCGGTCACGTCCACGCTGAAGCGGTCGTAGCCGCCCCGGTGCACGGCGAGGCGGCGGCCGTTGACGAACACGGCGGACTCCCAGTCGACCGCGTCCAGGTGCAGGACGAGCCGCTGCCCGGCGCGTCCGGCGCCGACCCGCCACGAGGCGGGGACGGTGAACGCGCGGCGGTACCACATGCGGTCCACCTCGCGTTCGATGCCCGACAGCGCGGACTCGGCGGGGAACGGCACCACGATGCGCTCGCCGAGGTCGCGGCCGACCGGCGGCGCCTCACCGGCCTTGGCGGTGGCGAACTGCCACGTCCCGTTCAGGCTGCGCCACCGCTCGCGGGTGAGCTGCGGGCGCGGGTACTCGGGCAGCGGGTCGCGCGGGTTCATCTCCTTGGCCCACCGGGTCTTGATGGTGTAGGTGGACAGGTTCCTGGCCAGGACGTGCTTGAACGCCTCCACGGCGGCGCCGTCCGCGGTGGTGAGCCCGCCCGCGCCGTCGTAGGAGACGCGCACGGTGTCACCGGCCTGCTTGGGGATCGCGTGGGCGGGACGCAGGACGAGCCGTCCCGGGGCGGCGGCGTCGTGCGTCAGCTTCTCGATCGGCCAGGCGGTGCCGCCGACGGTCAGCCTGAGGTGCTCGCGGGCCTGGGCGGGCGGGGCGGCGAGGGGCGTGGCGAAGCCGAGGGTCACCGCGTCGCCGGGCTTCTCGACGGCCGCCGCGTCCGGGCCCGGCGGGTCGAAGCCGTCCGGGAGCGTGAAGGCGGCGGCGGGCACGATCTGCTTGGGCTGGGACGGGCTCTGCCAGCGCAGCCGCAGGTTCGAGCCGCCGACATGCTCGAAGTACTCGATCTTGATGGCATGGTCGGTGCCGGCCTGGAGCGCGATCGGCTCGCCGGTCTTCTCCTGGTCCCAGGTGTCGGTCCAGTTGTCGATGACCAGACGGTCGTCCACCCAGAGCCGGAAGCCGTTGTCGCCGATCATGGAGAAGGTGTATGGCTCGGACCCGGCGGGGCGGATCTTCCCCGTCCAGCGCACCGAGACGTTGTCGTTGCGCCCGGTCAGCTCGCGGAGGCTGCCCTCCAGGTCGGGCAGGTCGATGGCGGGGTCGACCACGGTCGACCTGAGCTCGTGGAAGTCGAAGGCGCCGGGGCCGGAGCTGACGTAGTAGTCGGCGCGCAGGCCCGGACGGGACGCGGCGGCCTCCGGCGCGGAGGCGGACGCGGGGATCGCCGCGGTCATCTGCAGGAGCAGCGCGGCGAGCAGGGCGAGCGCGAGAAGGGGGCGGGGTCTGCCGTGGGGACGGGACCAGTGAGCGTTCATCCCAGGGGATCCTCTGCGGGGGGTGGTGGACCTCGGAAACGATCGAAATGGACAGATATGAACCCTTGGCCGATCCCAACCAAGCACTGAACGATCGCACTCGTCAAGGGATAACGGTCCATCTCGATCAGAAACGGTCCCAAGTTGACATGTAGCGGTCGACAGCGCGGCCCGTTCCCGTCCTGACCGTCCGACTGACTACGATCGGATTCGTTCGAATGCTTTCGCCGAGTCGAAGTCGGAGCCGGGGCCACAGTGAGCGAGAACCAGGGACCCGCGGACGTGCGCAAGCCGGTGTTCGCGGCGGAACGCCGCAAGCGCATCCTGGAGCTGGTCCGGGCCAACGGCACGCTGTCGCTGCGCCAGCTCGCCGCGGCGGTGCAGTCCTCCGAGGTCACCGTCCGGCGGGACGTGCGCGCGCTGGAAGCCGACGGGCTGCTCAACCGCCACCACGGCGGCGCCTCGCTGCCCGGCGAGCTGTCCCGCGAGCCCACCTACCTGCAGAAGGCGCAGGTCGCCTCCGCTGAGAAGGCCGCCATCGCCGCGCTGGCCGAGGCGCTGGTGGAGGACGGCGACGCGATCGTGATCGGGCCCGGCACCACCACGCTGGCGCTGGCCCAGCGGCTGACCGGCCGCACCGAGCTGGCCGTGGTCACCAACTCGCTGCTGGTGGCGCACGCGCTGGCCGGGGCGCCCCGGCTGGAGGTCATGGTGACCGGCGGCTCGCTGCGCGGCCCCATCGAGGCCCTGGTCGGCAGCGAGGCCGAGCGGGCGCTGGCGGGGCTGCGCGTCCACCGCGCGTTCATCTCCGGCAACGGGCTGACCGCCGAGCGCGGGCTGTCGACGCCGAACGCCCAGGTGGCCAGCACCGACCGCGCGCTGGCGGAGGCCGCCGAGGAGGTCGTCGTGCTCGCCGACCACACCAAGATCGGGGTGGACACGATGGTGCGGACCGTCCCCGCCGACCGGATCGACCACCTGGTCACCGACGAGCGCGCGCCACAGGAGGAGCTGGACGAGCTGAGCGCCCAGGGCGTCCGCCTGCACGTCGCCCGCCTCTGAAGGTCGCCCTCGACCGTTTGCGATCGACTGTGACCGAACGCGTCCCGGATCGTTATGGCATTGTTTCGTGACGGGGTCACGATCGGTGCAGCCGAGGCCCGGGAGGGAACGTGGCGGAAACCATCCTCGAGGCCGCCGGGATCCTCAAGAGGTTCCCCGGCGTCGTGGCGCTGGACCATGTCTCCCTCACCCTCCTCCCCGGGGAAGTGCACGCGCTCGCCGGAGAGAACGGCGCGGGCAAGTCGACGCTGCTGAAGGTGCTCACCGGGACGCTGCGTCCCGACGCGGGCCAGGTGCGCGTCGCGGGCGAGCCGGTGCGCTTCACCGGACCGCGCGACGCCCGGCGCGCCGGGATCGGCGCCGTCCCGCAGGACGCCGCGCTGCTGCCGCTGATGAGCGTCGCCCGCAACCTGTTCCTCGGCCGCGAGCCCCGCACCCGGCTCGGCCTGATCGACTTCGCCCGGATGCACGCCCGCGCGCGCGAGGAGCTCGCCCCGTACGGCGTGACCGCCGACGTGCGCCGTCCGCTCGGCGAGCAGCCCACCGGCACCCGGGGGCTCGTCGCGCTGGCTCGCGCCCGCGCCACGGGCGCCCGGGTGATCGTCCTGGACGAGCCCGCCGCGTCACTGGAGCCGGACGAGGCCGCCACGCTGTTCCGCGCCATCGCCGCCATGCGCGACGAGGGCCGGTCCGTGGTCTACGTCAGCCACCGTCTGGAGGAGCTGTACGCGATCTGCGACCGCGTCACCGTCCTGCGCGCGGGCAGGGTCGTCCATACGGGTGAGCTTGCACGGCTCGACCGCCTCGCCCTGGTCTCGCTCATGCTGGGCCGCGCCCACCGGCCCCCCGAGGCCGAGCCCGGCGCGTCCTCGGACCCGCCGCCGACCGACCCGCCCTACCTCCAGGCGACCGGGCTGACCCGCAAGCACGCCCTCTCCGACGTGTCGATCGCGCTGCACCGGGGCGAGGTCCTCGGTCTCGGCGGCCTGATCGGGGCCGGCCGCAGCGAGACCGCCAAGGCCATCGCGGGCGCGCTGCCGCTGGACGCGGGCGAGGTGACCATCGCCGGCGCCCCGCTGCACAAGCGCTCCATCACCGGCGCCATCCGCGCCGGGGTCAGCCTCCTGCCCGAGAACCGCGCGACCGAGGGACTGATCCCGTCCCTGTCCATCCGCGAGAACATCGCGCTGGCGGCGCTCCCCCGCCTGTCGCGCTTCGGCATCGTCTCCGCCGCCCGCATCGACCGCGTCGTCGCCACGTTCATGGCCCGCCTGCACATCACCGCCACCTCGCCGCACCAGAAGGTCGGCGAGCTGTCGGGCGGCAACCAGCAGAAGGTCCTGCTGGCCCGCTGGCTGGCCATGCACCCCAAGGTCCTGCTGCTGGACGAGCCGACGCGCGGCGTGGACGTCGGCGCCAAGGCCGAGCTCCAGGACCTCCTGGACGAGCTGGCCGTCGACGGGCTCGCCGTCCTGCTCATCTCCTCCGACCCGCGCGAACTGGTCGCGGGCTCCGACCGCGTCGTCGTCATGCGCGAGGGCGTCATCACCGCCGAACTGACCGGCCCGGCCGTCACCGAGGCGGCCATCATGTCCGCCATGACCTCGGCCCCCGGACCGGGGGTTTGACGCGAAGTCGCAAGGAAGCTACAAATGAAGTGAGAGGTTTCCTCTTGTGAGGACTGGTTCCGGGAGCCGGTCGGCTCCCGGGGATCTTCGGAGGTGAAGCACGATGTTGCTGACGTCGATCGACCCGTTCGTGCAGGAGTTCGAGCGGCAGTTCGACCGGTTCGCCCGGCGGGCGCTGAACCAGGACGGCGGCATCACGATGCCGATGGACGGGCTGCGGCGCGACGACGACGTGGTACTGCGGTTCGACGTGCCCGGCATCGACCCGAACTCGATCGAGGTGACCGTCGACCGCGGCGTGCTGAGCGTCACCGCCCGGCGCGAGGAGGAGTACGGCGAGAACGACCGGCTGTTCGTCCGCGAACGCGCGATGGGCGCCTTCACCCGCCGCGTCTACCTCTCCGAGCACCTGGACACCGAGGCGATCGAGGCCGCCTACGACAACGGGGTGCTGGCGGTGCGCATCCCGGTCCTTGAGCGGGCCAGGCCGCGCAAGGTCGAGATCCAGCGCAGCGAGCGGAAGTCCATCAAGGCCTGACCGGCACAGCGGTCCCCGGCCGGCGCGCCGCGCACCGGCCGGGGCCCTGGCGGCGAAAGAGGAGACCGTGGGGACGTCGTGGCTGGATGACGAGCACGCGCCGCTGTACACCGTCGGCCAGGTCGCCGACCTGCTGGACGTGCGGCAGGCGTTCCTGCGCCGGATCGACGACCAGCGAGTGGTGTCGCCCCGGCGCTCCCCCGGCGGCCAGCGCCGCTACAGCCGCCAAGAGATCGGCCGGGTGCGGCAGGTGGTCACCATGATGGGCGAGGGCATGACCCTCCCGGCCATCCGCCGGATCATCGAACTGGAACACGAACTGGCCCGGCTCACCCGGGAACGCAACGAACTCGCCGCCCGCCTGGCCGAACTCGAACACGACTAGACCAGGGGCTCGACCTTTTCCACGCGCCCCCTGCGCCGCCACCACACGACTCCGGCGATGACGGGCGGGACGGCCAGAATGAAGGGGGCATAGACGATCCCGTGGTCGGAGTACGACCCGGCATAGGCGTCCCCGGCCGGGCCGAGCCGCACCTTCACGTGCTTGTGGACATCCGCCGGGCCGACTCCCTCGATCGTGCTGTCCTTCTGCTCACCGGCCTTGGTCTGCCACGTGGCGTTGCACACCTCGCGATAGTTGGTCTTGTTCTTCTGGGTCCGCTCCAGGTGACATTCGTTCACGTAGGCGGTGGTGCGCTCCCCCCAGAGCATGGTGTAGGTGGTCGCGACACCGACCCCGCCGAAGCCGGCGGCCGCAACGGTGTAGCAGACGGCGACAATGATCCACTTCCCTCTGGTCATCCTGTGCTCTTCCCGTTCCCCGTGTCCTCGTGCTCGGTGTTCACGGCGCATTAGATGACGTCCCGGCCCCTGAGGTTCCCCGGTCTGGACCGACGAGGGAACGCTGGGGTTATATCCGCAGGTCTACAAAGGGATTCTTCGGAGATTCGCTGTGCCCCAGGGAAGGATTCTTGTTGTGAATCGTGCGACGAAAGCCGGTGCGGCCAGCCTGGTGTGTGCGATGTTCGCCGTGAGCGGTGCCACCTCCGCCGATGCCGTCGAGTCAGAGCGGGGCGGCGATGTTCAGCGGGCGATGGATGCCCTCGCGAATTCGCCCGAGGTGGTGGGCGCCATCGGGGAACTCTATGTGGACGGTGAGCGGGTCGGGCGCGGGTCGGCGGGGACTCGGCTGCTCGACGGCGAGGGCGGGCACATCCCGTCGAGCGCCCGGTATCGGGTGGGGTCCCAGACCAAGCAGATGACGGCCACCGTGCTCCTGCAACTGGTCGAGGAGGGGCGGCTCGGTCTGGACGACACCCTGGCCGACGTGCTCCCGGTGGTGGCCGAGCGCGACCTCGTGGAGCGGGCCGAGGAGATCACCGTCCGGCAGCTGATCAGGCACACCTCGGGGATACCCGACTTCTTCGCGACCCGGCTTCCCGATTCGTTCGATATGACGACGCGTTATCGTCCGGTGGATCTGGTGAAGATGTCGCGCCGCCTGCCGCCGACCGGGAATCCGGGCGAGAGGTTCTCCTACTCCAACACCAATTACTTTCTGCTCGGGATGATCATCGAGAGGGAGACCGGAAACTCCCTTGCCACCGAGCTCATGCGCCGGATCTTCGTCCCGGCCGGGATGAGCCGCAGTTATCTGACGTCCAAGCCCCCGGAGGGCATCCGGGGCCCGCACGGGCACGGCTACTACCCCGATCCCCAAGGCAGGCTCCACGACATGGACCGGCTCAACGCGAGCTACGGGTGGGCCGCGGGAGGTGTGGTCTCCACCGCGCGCGATGTCAGCGCTTTCCAACGCGCGTTCGCCCAGAACAAGCTGCTGCCCGCGGAACCGCAACGGGTGATCACCGACCCGCCGGAGGGCGCGCCGCCGCCCTCCGGCCGCCTGTGCGGGGGCACGCCCCAGCTCCGCGCCGTCGCGGGCAGCGCACCCGGCTACAACGCCGTGACCTTCACGACGGCCGACGGTCGCAGCCAGTTCGCCGTCTCCGCCACGCTGCGCGTCCACAACGCCGACCCGGCCGTCCAGGCGGCCCTCAACCGGGCGGCCGAGGCGGTGTTCTGCCCGAAGTAGAGGGGCTGGGCGATCGCGACGTCCAGAGGCAGGCGCGCACCGGACGAACAGGACGTGGTGTTGGGGGCCGAAGAGTGGGTCCCCGGCGCCGCCCCTCGGCGCGTCCGAGACGCCGCTCATCCGGGCCGTCGTGGGCGGGGGCGCCGAGCAGGCCAGGGCCAGCCCGGCCACGCCGAGGGCCAGCGCGGCCGTCCTGCGGGACGTCCGGCAGGCCACACGCCTTTTCGGAGGTGGCCACCGTCCGCGGTCTGGCGGATCTGGCCGAGGCGGTGGGAGATTTGGGCGGCGCAGAGGTCAGCTGGATGTGGGCGAATGACTCGGCGTGGTAGCGATGCGCCAGTGGCGGGCCTTGTCGTATTGGTGGCTGAGGCGGGCGAAGATCCCGTCGGTGCGCAGGAGCTCGGCGGGGGTGCCCGTCTCGGCGACCTGCCCGGCGTCCAGGGAGACCACGTGGTCGGCCGCCGCCAGGGTGGCGGGACGGTGTGCGATCACGATCACCGTGCGGCCCGGGTCGTCGCCGAGGTTGGCGATGGCCTGGGTGATCGCGGCCTCGTTCTCGGGGTCGAGTGCGGAGCTGGCCTCGTCGACGAGCACGATGCGGGCCCGCTTGAGCATCGCCCGCGCGATGGCGACGCGCTGGCGTTCGCCGCCCGACAATTGGGCGCCGGCCTCGCCTACCCGGGTGTCCCAGCCATCGGGAAGGCGCTCGATCACCTCGTCGAGCCGCGCGGCGGCGGCCGCCTCCGCGAGCTCGTCCCAGGTCGCGTCCGGACGCGCGAGGCGCAGGTTGTTCTCGATGGTGTCGTCGAACAGGTAGACGTCCTGGAAGACGATGGCGATCTCGTCGAGCAGGACGCTCGCGTCGAGATCGCGGACGTCGACGCCGCCGACGCGCACGTGGCCCGCGTCGATGTCGAAGAACCGGGCGATGAGCCGGGTCACCGTCGTCTTGCCGGAGCCGGACGGCCCGACCAGCGCGGTGGTGGTGCCCGGCGGGCAGCGCAGCGACACATCGCGCAGCGCGGGGTTGTCGCCGCCCGGGTAGGTGAAGTCGACGTGCGAGAACTCGACCTCGGCCTCGGCGATCGCGCGCACCGGGTTCTCCGGGGCCGGCAGCGCGGGGGTGGCCAGCAGCCCCTCGATCCGGGCGATCTTGTTCGTCAGCGCGCGCAGCGCCCCGATGAGGTCGATGAGGTGGCCGAGCGGCTCCAGGAAGCGGGCCGCCAGCACCAGCAGCGCGATCGCCTCGGCGATCGCGACCCGCTCGCTGAGCACGAGCTCGGCGGCCAGCGTCAGCACGGCGACGAACCCGGCCATGATGACGCCGGTGTAGACGAAGAACGGGCGCCGCGCGCGGCGCATGCCGTCCCGGTAGGTCTCGCGGTGGTCCACCAGCGCGGCGTGCATCCGGGGCGTGCCCTGGGCGTGGCCCGCGGCGCGCAGGACGGGCTGGGCCTGGCCGAGCTCGATCGCGCGGCCCGCGACGCCGACCGCCGCCCGCTCCAGCTCGATCTCGGCGATCTCCGCGATCCGCGCGGCGCGCCGCAGCGCCACGAAGGCGGCCAGCGCGATCAGGCACAGGAGCAGCGCCATCCGCCAGTCGACCGCGAACGTCACGGCGACGACGGTCGCGGGCAGCAGCGTGGCGGTGATCGCGGGTCCGGCGACCGTCACCGACAGGTGGGCGGCGTCGCCCACGTCCGCGGTCACGCCCCGGGCCAGCCGCGCCTTGTGCTCGGCGGTGAACCACCCCAGCGGCAGCGTGCTCACATGGCGCATCAGCCGCCGCCGCAGCTGCGCCGCGAGGGCGCCCGCCGCCGCGAAGCCGACCGGGGTGGCCACGATGGACAGCACCGCGTAGACGGCCGCGCCGACCGCGCCGAGCAGGAGCCAGGGCTTGGCCGCGTCGATGTCGGGTTCGGGGCGCACGACGGCGTCCAGGACGGGGACCAGCAGGGCGAGCAGCAGACCCTGCAGGACGGCCTGGCCAGCCGTGAGCAGCCACAGGCGGGCCAGGAGCCGGGGCTCGGGGAACAGTCGGTACAGCCGGCGGATCACGCGGGCACCCCTTCCTGCGCGGCCCACATCCGGGCGTACAGCCCGTGGCGCGCGAGCAGTTCGTCATGGCGGCCCCGCTCGGCGAGCCGGCCGCGGTCGAGCACGAGGATCTGGTCGGCCCCGGCGATCGTGTGCAGCCGGTGGGCGATCACGATCACCGTCTTGCCGGCGGCCAGGGTGGCCAGCGCGTCCTGGACGGCCGCCTCGCTGTCGGCGTCCAGCGCGGCGGTCGCCTCGTCCAGGACGACGATCGGCGCGCCGGACAGGATCGCCCGCGCGATCGTCAGCCGCTGGCGCTCACCGCCGGACAGCCCGCCGCCGCTCGCGTCGAGCAGCGTGTCGTACCCGCCGGGCAGGCGCTCGATCACGTCGTGGATGTTCGCGGCGGCCGCCGCCCGGCGGACCTCCGCGTCGCTCGCGCCGGGACGGCCGATGCGGATGTTCTCGGTCACGCTGTCGCGCAGCAGCGCGACGTCCTGGAACACCAGCGACATCGACGCCAGCAGCTCGGCCGACGCGATCGAGCGGACGTCGACGCCGCCGACGCGGATCGTCCCGGACGTCACGTCGTAGAAGCGCGGCAGCAGGCTCGCGAGCGTCGTCTTGCCCGCGCCCGACG
Organism: Spirillospora sp. CA-294931; assembly: GCF_050946795.1. Classification (GTDB taxonomy): domain Bacteria; phylum Actinomycetota; class Actinomycetes; order Streptosporangiales; family Streptosporangiaceae; genus Spirillospora. The sequence goes on along the minus strand of NZ_CP192006.1, from coordinate 2,172,607 downwards.
GCCCCACGACGGCGGTCACCCGGCCCGCCGGGCAGATCGCGCTGATCTCCTCGACCGCGTTCATCACGCCGTCGTAGGAGAAGGAGACGCGGTCGAACTCGACACCGTGGCCCCCCGGCTTCTGGGGACGTTCCGGTTCCGGCAGCGGCGGGCGCGCCAGCAGCCGCTCGATGTTGGCCGCGCCCATCCGGCCCTTGCGCACCCCCTGGGACGCGGACACGGCCGGGAGGATCGAGTTGGGCAGCCCGACCGCGACGACCAGGAAGGCCACCAGGTCCGCGACGCCGAGCGACCCGCGGTGGACCAGGACCGTCCCGGCGCCCGTGACGACCGCGAGGACGGCCATCTCCGAGCCGAACAGCCGCGACGCCGCCGAGCTGTAGCGGACCTCCGCGACCCAGGCCGCGAACGCCCGCGTGTGCTCGTCCACGGCGTCGTCGAAGCGGCGCAGGACGCGTCCCCCGGTGCCGAAGGTCTTGACCACTTGGATCCCGTCGGCGTACTCGACGCCGGCCGCGCTGATCCGCGCCTCGGCGGTGATCAGCCGGTTGACATGGGCCGTCATGGACCGCATCGCGACCCGATAGAAGATCGCCATCAGGCCCAGGACGCCCAGCGCGATCAGCGCCATGGGGACGTCCACGAAGAGCAGATAGCCCGCCCCGACGGTCATCACCGCGACCGCGCCGGTCAACTGCCCCAGGGCGTGCGCGATGACCTCGTGCATCTCCTCCAGGTCGCCCGTCATCGCCCGCTTGACCCGGCCCGAACCGGCGGCGCGGAACCAGCCCAGCGGCAGCGCGCCGAGATGGCGCACGATCCGCACGCGCAGATCGTGCAGGATCGCGGCGTCCGCGAAGTGCCCGATCCGCGACGACTGGACGAACAGCGCCAGCCACACGCCGGCGCCCGCGGAGCCGATGGCGACCCAGGTCCAGATGGTCGCGTCCGCCCCGGCCGGGTCCTCGATCATGACCCGGGCGATCTCGGCGACCGCGATGTAGGGCACGATCCCCGCCGCCGCGCTCAGGGTCGACAGAACCGCGCAGACCACCAGGTGGGTCCGGACCGGGGCGAGCAGCCGCGCCAGAGCGCCGGGTTTGGCGAGCCCCACCGGCTCATCGGGCTCCCCCGCCGTGCCTGCTGCCGTGCTCATCCTTCGCGCCTCCTTAGGCATGCCTAACCTAATTTCGATCTTGAATGCTCAAGGCGGCTTGATGTCAAATGGGTCCATGGAGCCACCCGGAGTCACGATCGGACAGGCGGCGGCCCTCTACGGCCTCGCCCCCTCGACCCTGCGCTGGTGGGAGTCGCTGGGCGTGCTCCCCGAACCGCCGCGTGCGAACGGACGCCGGGTCTACACCGAGACCGAACTCCGCCGGATCGGCCTGGCCTACCTGTGCTGCGTCGTCGGGGCGATGCCTCTCGGCCAGGCGTCCCTCGTCACCTCGGGCACCCGGAACGGGCACTGGCGGGCCACCGTGCGGCGCCACGCCGAGGTGGTGGAGGAGAAGATCAGGCAGCTCCAGAGCGCCCACGCGTACCTGCTGCACCTGGCGCGGTGCCCGGACGACGACATCGTCAGCGAGTGCCCCGACCTCGACGCGGAGCTGGCCGATCACACCCCGCGCGGTCTCATCGCCACCCACGACCTCGTCACCGCGGCACGCTCACTCCCCGCCGGGCCGCCTCGGAAGCGTGATGAAACAGCCCCACCGCGTGATGAAAACCCCGCATCTCAAGGCCGGTGCGCCGTGTGCGCGGCCTCCTTCCCCCGCGCACCCCGAGGCCGCCGCCGCAAGTACTGCTCCCGCGCCTGCCAGCAACGCCACTACCGGACACCCAGGTCATCCTGACCCCGCGCACCGAGGACCAGAGGAACCATCAGCAACGCCACTCCCGCCGCCAGGAGCGCCCCCGTCCCCGTCCCACCGCCGACTCGCCCGGCCGCCACGGCCAGGACGGGCACCACCGGCTGGGCGACCCCCCACGAAAGGCCGTGGAAGGCGAACCAGCGAGGCCGCTCCGCCTCGGGAGCCGAGTCGGCGACCAGTGCCTGCCAGCGTCCCAGGAGCATTCCGCCGGCCGCCGCCCACGCGAGGTAGATCGCGATGGTGAGGGACAGTTCGGGGACGCCCGCCATCAGCAGGGCGAGCAGCCCGAGAGCGGCGGCCCCGGCCGCGAGCACGGCGGTGTGGGCACGGGCGGCCAGAGGGCGCCGGCCGAGCCGCGCGGCCAGCGGAGTGAGCAGCGCCGCGCAGGTGAGGGTGACGCCGGGGACCCAGGCCGCGGCGTCGCGTTGCAGGAGCACCAGCGGGATGAACATGATGACGGCGAGGTAGCCGACGGCGAACGCGGTGTGGGCGAGCGTCATCCGCATGAGCGCTCGCGGTGGCCGCCACCGCGAGCGCTCGCGCACTCGTTCGCCGGGCGGCTCCCGGTCGAGGAAGGCCAGGGCGACCGCGGCGGCGGCCAGGCAGGTGGCCGCGTCCACCGCCATCAGCCATCGCGCGCCCAGGGGAAGCAGGACGGCGGCCAGGACCCCGGCGGCCGCCCCCGCCGCGACGAGCGAGGTGCCCAGCAGCGCGTAGGCGTCCTGCCGCTGGACGCCCGTGGTGACCCGCGCGAACAGTTCCTGGCTGGCGGGTTCGTAGATCTCGAACGCCAGCCCGACCAGCGCGACGGCGATGAGCAACTGGGCGGGGCTTCGCGCCGCGGCCAGGGCGGCCAGCGCGCACCCGGTCGCGCCGAGGCCCAGGGCGATGACGGTCCGTGGCGCCAGCCGGTCGAGCAGCAGCGCCCCGCCCCACCGCGACACCAGGGCGGCGACGCCGAAGACGGCCAGGGCGGCGGGGGCGAGATCGGGCCCGGCCAGCACCGCGAGGAAGGCCAGCGCGTAGGCGCCCAGCTGGTTGAGGATCCGGACCCACAACAGCGCCCTGGCCACACGCGGCAGGGTTCTGAACATTCCAGCGGTGCCTTCCGGGGGCTCTGTGTCGGGTCGTTGCCGTGGGTAGTATCTGGAGCCGATATCGGTTTCGTCAGCGTCCGGGGTCGGTGGGGGCCATGCGGGAGTTCTTGCGGGGGGCCATACGGCTGCACATCCTGCATCACGCGGCCGAGGGCGAGATCCACGGGGCGTGGATGACTCGGGAACTGGCCGGTCACGGATACCAGGTCAGCCCCGGGACGCTCTACCCGACGCTGCACCGGCTTGAGGCCGAGGGGCTGCTGGCCTCCGAGCAGCGGGTGGTGGAAGGCCGCGCGCGGCGGGTCTACACCGCGACCGAGGAGGGACGCGCGGCGCTGGCCGAGGACCGGGCGGCGCTGGCCGAGCTGGCCCGCGAGATCCTCGGCGCGGACGGGCTCCGCTGACGCGACCGATTACGGGGGCGGCGGCTGGAACAGCTCGATCGGGTTGCCCGCGGGGTCGTCCAGCAGGATCTGCGACCCGCCCCGGCCGACAGTGATCTCGTTGCGGAAGCGGGCGCCCGCGGCGCGCAGCCGCTCGACCTCGGCGGCCAGGTCGTCGACGGGGAGCTGGATCCGGTTCCAGCCGCCCGGCCGCGGCGTGCTGCCGTCCGGCATGGGCTGGGCCGCGCCGCCGGGACCGGTCGGGCTCGACAGCAGGAGCTTCAGCCCGTCGCGGGCGACGATCGCGAATCCGGGCGCGGGGGACGCCTGCAGCGTGAAACCCAGCAGGCCGGTGTAGAAGTCCGCCGCCGCCGTCACGTCGTCGGCGAAGTAGCGGACGCTGATGCCGGTCATCCGGCCACCTCCAGATATCGGATGTCGATATCGACCCACGATACCTTCTCGGACTCGGGTCAGGGGGTTCCCGGAGAGATCAGGCCGGATTCGTAGGCGAGGATCACCAGCTGGGCGCGGTCCCGGGCGTGGAGTTTGGTCATCGCCCGGTTGACATGGGTCTTCGCGGTCATCGGGGTGATGACCATGCGGTCGGCGATCTGGAGGTTGGACAGGCCCCGGGCGACGAGGGTGACGGCCTCGCGTTCGCGGTTGGTCAGCTCCTCGAGTCCCGTGGCCGTGGCGGTGGGGAGCGGCTGGGCGACGTACCTGTCGATGAGCCTGCGGGTGATCGAGGGGGCGAGCAGGGCGTCGCCCCGGGCGGCCACGCGGACGGCGTGCAGGAAGTCCTCCGGCTCGATGTCCTTGACCAGGAATCCGGCGGCACCGGCGCGCAGGGCGTGGAAGACGTACTCGTCCAGGCCGTAGTTGGTCAGGATGACGACGTGCACCCCGGCCAGAGCGGGGTCGGCGGCGATGCGGCGGGTCGTCTCGATGCCGTCCAGGACCGGCATCTGGACGTCGACGAGCGCGATGTCGGGCAGGTGCTCCCTGACCAGGGCCAGGCCCTCCCGGCCGTCGGCGGCCTCGCCGACCACCTCGATGTCGTCCTCGAGGTCCAGGAGCGCGCGGAACCCGCTGCGCAGGAGCGGCTGGTCGTCGATCAGCAGGACGCGGATCATGCGGTCCGGTCCACGGGGAGTTCCGCCTGGACGGTGAAGCCGCCCTCGCCGCGCGGTCCGGCGCGCAGGCTGCCGCCGAGGGCGACGACGCGCTCGCGCATCCCGAGCAGGCCGACGCCGGGCGTCACCGAGGCGTCCGGTGGACCCGCGCCGTCGTCGTCGACGCGTATCGCGAGGACGCCGGGACGGCAGTCGATCCGGACCGACGCGGTGGCGGCGCCCGCGTGCCGGGCGATGTTGGTGAGCGACTCCTGGACGATCCGGTAGACGGTCCGGTCCACCGCGTCGGGGACGTCGTCCCGCCGCCCTTCGATCGTCAGCGTCGCGTCCAGGCCGATGGTCCGGGCCCGTTCCACCAGGTCGGGCACCTGGTCGAGCCCCCGTGGCGAGGTCGCGTCGTCGTCGCGCAGGGCCTCCAGGGTCGCCCGCAGCTCCCGGGCCGCCTCGCGTCCGGCCTCCTGGATCGCCAGCAGCGGCTCTGGCACCTGTTCGCCGCGCTTGCGGGCCAGGTGGACGGCGACTCCGGCCTGCACCTTGATGACCGAGATCTGGTGGGTGAGCGAATCGTGCAGCTCGCGCGCGATGTGCAGCCGCTCTTCGGCCGCGCGGTGCCGGGCGGTCTCCTCCCGGGTGCGTTCGGCCTCGTCCGCACGCCGTTCGGCCTGTCGCAGCGCCTCACCGGCGGCACCGGCGGCGATCAGCCAGGCCAGTTCGAGGGCGCCCCGCGCCCGGGTGAACGCCTCGCTCGTGTCGTGCAGGCCCGATGCCAGGGCCGCGAGAGGCAGGCCCGCCAGCACGGCCACGCTCACCGCCACCGTGAGGTGGCGGTGCCCGGCCCGCACGGCGGCGTACACCGCGAACAGGTACGCGACGGCGGGCACGTCGAGGCCCAGCGCCTGGTGGGCCACCGCGCACGCCCCCGTGAACGCCAGGACGGGAACCGGCGCGCGGCGGCGCGCGGCCAGGCTCAGGCCGCCCGCCGCCAGGGCGGCGAAGCCGAGCAGGTCGGCGCTCGTGGCGGCGTCGCGCTCGGACAGCCCGGTGACCAGCAGGATCGCCGCCACGCCGACGGCGATCGCCCCGTCCCCGACTCCGATCCGTCCCATGCGCGCACCCTAACCGGGTGCCCGCGCGAGCGACTCCTGCACGCGGACGAGGCGACGGCTACCGCGCCCGCGGCAGCTCCGGCGCCCGCGGCAGCCCGAAGAGTCCGCGTTCGCCGGACGACCGGCGGCGGGTCCGGCGGACATGCTCGACGACAACGCCAGAAGAGAAGGAGCACCCATGTCCGTCCGGCTTACGCTCACCGAGCATGTCCTGGCCCAGCCCTATGCCCTGGCGCCGGGGCGGCTCACGGCCGGCCTGGCCGCCCTGCTGGGTCTGGCCGGTGTGATCGTCGGCGGCCTGGCCCTGGCCCGCTCCGCCCGTCGCCGGGGCACCGGCTCCGGGCGGCGCGAGGGCGTCGTGGCCCTGGTGACCGGGGTCGTCGGCCTGGCCCTCGGCGTCCTGGTCGCGGCCACCGCCGACGGCGGCATCGGGACCGGCAACGGCCTCGGCGGGGCCTACGTGGCGCTGCTGGTGGGGCTGATCGGCGTGATCCTCGGCGGGCTGCTGCTGGCGCGCTCCCGCCGCACCGGCTGAGGGTTCAGACGGCGGCGGGCGTCAGGACGGGGAGCGCGAACAGGCCGGACAGCCGGGTGAGGGCCTCGGGGTTCGTCCAGTAGTACACCCAGGTGCCCCGGCGCTCGCAGTCGATCAGGCCCGCCTGGCGCAGGACCTTCAGATGGTGGGAGATGGTCGGGGCGCTCAGCTCGAACGGGACGGTCAGGTCGCACACGCACGCCTCGCCGCCCTCGCTGGCGGCGATCAGGTTGAGCAGGCGGAGCCGGACGGGATCGGCCAGCGCCTTGAACACCTTGGCCAGCTCGGCGGCCTCGGCCTCCGCCAGGACGTTCTCGGTCAGCGGGGTGCAGCAGGTCGCGTCGGGCGTGCTCGGCTTCGACATACCTCTAATTTGACATCCATCTATCCAGCGGTGCAAGCTGCGATTGAATTCGATGAACTTCGAAACAAGGGGTATCGATGACGATCGAGAACGAGTCCTCGCCGCCGGTCGCCGTGATCGGCGCCGGTCCCGTGGGGCTGGCGGCCGCCGCGCAGCTGGTGGAGCGCGACCAGGACTTCGTCGTCCTGGAGGCCGGTGACCGCGTCGGCGCGGCGATGGCCGAGTGGGCGCACGTGCGGCTGTTCAGCCCGTGGCGCTTCGGGATCGACCCCGCCGCGCGGCGGCTGCTGGAAGGCTCCGGCTGGACCGAGCCCGCCCCCGAAGGGCTGCCCACGGGCGGGGAGATGGTCGAGCAATACCTGCGGCCGCTGGCCGCGCTGCCCCAGATCGCCTCGCGCCTCCAGCTCGGCACCCGGGTGCAGGCCGTCACGCGTGACGGCTACGACCGCCTGCGCAGCGCCGGGCGCGACGACGTCCCCTTCCTCGTCCGTGTCCGCCGCCCCAACGGTGAAGCCGACGAGCTGCGCGTCCGCGCCGTCATCGACGCCTCCGGCACCTGGACGACGCCCAACGTCCTGGGCGGCTCGGGCCTGCCCGCCCACGGCGAGGCCGAGAGCGCGGCATGGATCACCCACGCGCTGCCCGACGTCCTGGGCGCCGACCGCGAGCGCTTCGCGGGCAAGCACACCCTGGTGGCCGGGGCCGGGCACTCGGCCGCCACGACGCTGCTGGCCCTCGCCGAACTCGCCGAGACCGAGCCCGGCACCCGCGTCACCTGGGCGATCCGCGGCGGCTCGGCGACCCGGACCTACGGCGGCGGCGCCGACGACCAGCTCCCCGCCCGCGGCGCCCTCGGCCTGCGCGTCCGCAAACTCGTCGAGACCGGACGCGTCGAGCTGCTCTCCGGGTTCTCCACCCACGCCCTGCACCCGCTGGCCGCCACCCCCGACCAGGGCGGCGTCCAGGTGACCGGACGCGCCCCCGACGGCACCGAGCAGGTCGTCACCGCCGACCGGATCGTGGCCGCCACCGGCTTCCGCCCCGACCACACCCTCACCACCGAACTCCGCCTCGGGCTCGACCCGATCCTGGGCACGACGCCCGCCCTGGCTCCGCTCATCGACCCCAACCAGCACTCGTGCGGCACCGTCCCCCCGCACGGTGTGGACGAGCTGACCCACCCCGAGACGGGCTACTTCGCGGTCGGGGTCAAGAGCTACGGCCGCGCCCCCACGTTCCTGCTGGCCACCGGCTACGAGCAGGCCCGCTCCGTGGTCGCGGCCCTGGCCGGTGACTGGGACGCCGCGCGCGACGTCCAGCTCGAACTCCCCGAGACCGGTGTCTGCTCGTCCGGCCCGGCCCCCACCGGATTCGCCACCGGGATCAGCGGCGGCCTGCTCGCCGAGCCGCTCGCCGTCGTGGGGAGCGGCGGCGGCGCCTGTTGTGGCTGAGACCACCGCACCTCCCGCTCCCGCCACGCACGGCCGTGGCGGGAGCCCGGTGTTCTACGGCTGGCGGATCGTCGCCGCGCTCGCCGTCAGCCAGACGGTCGGGTACGGCGTCCTCTACTACGCCTTCGCGGTGATCCTCACCCCGATGCGGCACGACCTGAACGCCGGCACGACGCAGGTCACCGCGGCGCTCACGATCTCGCTGCTCACCGGCGCCGTCGCCGCCGTCCCGGTCGGCCGGCTGCTGGACCGCCGGGGCGGGCGCGCCCTGATGACCACGGGCTCCGTCGCGGCCACCGCCCTGGTCGCCGCGTGGGCGGCGGCCGGCTCCCTGACGGAGCTCTACCTGGTGTTCCTCGGCCTCGGCCTGGCCTCGGCGATGGTCCTGTACGAACCCGCCTTCGCCGTCGTCGTCACCTGGTTCCACGCCCGCCGCGCCACCGCGCTGCTGGCCGTCACCGTGGTCGCCGGGTTCGCCAGCACCATCTTCATGCCGCTCACCGGCTGGCTCACCGACGCCTACGGCTGGCGCACCGCGCTGCTGATCCTCGCCGCCGTCCACGGGGTCATCGCCATCCCGTTGCACGCCCTTGTCCGGAGCCGTCCCGCCGACCTCGGCCTGCATCCCGACGGCGCCGCCGAACCCCCAGTGGCGCGCGGCGACACCCTCGAAAGGGCGACGGCCACCCGCGCGGTCCTGCGCGACCCGATCTTCTGGACGCTGGTCCTGGCGTTCATGACGCACTCGGCCGCCGTCGCCGTGATCGGCGTCCACCTGGTCGCCTACCTGCTCGCGCTGGGGCACCCGGCCGCCTTCGCCGCCGCCGTCGCCGGGCTGCTTGGCGTCCTGTCGGTCACCGGCCGCCTGGCGACCACCGCCGCGCGGCGCCACCGCTCCCCCACGACCGTCGTCGCGGTCGTGTTCGCCCTCCAGGCCCTGGCCGCGCTGGCCCTCCCCCTGACCGGACGCGACGCGGTCGCGGCCGTCATCTGCGTCCTGGCCCTGGGACTCGGCTTCGGCGTCGCCACCATCGCGCGTCCCGCGCTCCTGGCCGAGCAGTACGGGACGGCCGCCTACGGAACCGTCTCGGGCCTGCTCGCCCTTCCCCTGACGCTCGCCAAGGCGCTCTCCCCGCTGGCCGCCGCCGCCATCCTGGGCGTCACCGGCACCTACACGCCCGTCATGCTCGCGGTGGCCGCCGCGCTGGCCGTCGCCACCGCCTCGCTGCTGGCCGCCGGACGCCTGCGAGCCCCCTAGGTCAGCCGCCGCGGGAGCCGCGCGGCTCGGCGCGCAGGATGTCCAGGGCGGCCTGGGCGCAGTTGCCGCAGATCCACGCGCCGTGCCCGGAGACCAGGGGGCCGAGGTCCTTGCAGCCGCAGAAGGAGCAGGAGCGATGACTGCTCCTGCTCTTGCTGACGCGTCGATGGCGGCGCTGGACGGGACGGACCCACTCGCCGAGCTCCTTCTTGAGGTGGGACGTCTCCACGCCGAGGTCGTCCAGGACGCGGCGGGCGGCCGAGCCGGGGTCGGTGGCCAGGCAGTACAGCAGGTGCTCGGAGCGGAACTCGGAATGCCCGCGCCGCGCCGCCAGCCGCCGCGCCGCGGTGAGGGCCCGCTCGGCCTCGGCGTCGCCGACGACGCGGCGCTCGCCGCCGTCGGCGTCGGCGATCATGGCGGGTTCGAACAGGCGGGCGTTGGCCGCGCGGACGTCGTCGCGGGCGACGCCGAGCCGGTCGAGGACGTTGGCGGCCACGCCGCTGTGCAGCAGGCCGAGCAGCAGGTGCTGGGTGCCCGCGACGCTGTCGTCGGCCTCCGCCGCGGCCCGGGCCACCTGGAGGCAGGCGGCCAGCCGCGGCGCCATGGCGATGGTCTCGGCGGCGTCGGCGATCGCGTCGTCGACGCGCAGCCGGTCGGCGAATCTCTGCCGCGCGGCCTGCTTGGACACCCCGAGCCGCTCGCCGATCAGCGTCCAGGACACCTTCGCCGCCCGCGCGGCGCCGACATAGTGCTCGATCAGGTCGTCGGCCGCCGCGCTGGTCTCGCCCGCGACCGCGACCGCGGTCTCCAGCAGCACCAGCGGGTCGTCGCTGTCGGCCCGCTCGGCCACGGCCGCCACCAGATCCCGAATGCTCGGTTCGTCCATGCGACAACACTAGGTTGTCGAACCCCTTAACGACAATCCCCAGTTGTCGAATGCCGATCGCCCTCGGGCCTAAGGACCGCCGCCGGCGGCCTCGACCATCCTGGTGAGAATCTCGGTCAGGATGGCCGTGGACGTGGCGAAGTTCAGCCTGGCGAACCCCGCTCCCCCAGGCCCGTAGCTTTCCCCCGTGCTGAGGGCGACCTTCGCCTTCTCGGTGAAGAAGGCGGCCGGGTCCATGGCGGTTCCGACACGGCGGCAGTCGAGCCAGGCCAGGTAGGTCGCCTGCGGCGGACGGTGCCCGATCTCCGGAATCCCGGCCGCAAGCGTGCCGGCGACCAGGTCGCGGTTCGCCTCCAGATGGTCCATCAGCGCGGCGAGCCAGGCACCGCCCTTCTCCCATGCGGCCTTGGTCGCCTCCACTCCCAGCACATCGACCACACCGAAGAGGTCCGGAGGGCACGCGTCGAGGGATTCCCGGAGACCGGCCGGACCGACATGCGCGACCGCGCAGCGCAGGCCGGCGAGGTTGAACGCCTTCGTGGCCGAGGCCAGCGTGACCGTCCGGTCGGCGATGTCCGGCCCGAGGGAGGCCAGCGGGATATGACGGTTCGGGGGGAAGGTCAGGTCGGAGAAGATCTCGTCCGCGATGACGAGCATGTCGTTCCGCACCGCGATGTCGGCGAGGGCCCGCAACTCCGCCCTCGTGTACACATGCCCCGTGGGATTGTGCGGGTTCACGAGGATCAGTGTGCGGCAGCCGGCCTTCGCCACGTCCCGCTCCAGCAGGTCCGGATCGAAGCCCCAGTCATCGCCCGTTCGAGTCATCGGGCTGGGGATCGCCCGCCGCCCCATCATCGCGATCGACTTGAGGATCGGCGGATAGTTCGGCGTGTGCAGCGCGATCGCCTCGCCCGGCCGCGTGGTCAGATGGAGCACCACCTGGATCGCCTGGACGAGGTCGCTGAAATTGCGCACCAGATCGGGCCTGGGCTGCCAGGAGTGGAGCTCGGTCATTCGCCGCGCGAAAAGCTCGGCCAGCGGGCTCGATCCCCTCCAGTTGGACCAGGAGGGATACCCGAGGTCACCGCGCCGAACCGTCTCGTAAATCGCTTCGCTAATCGGCTCGGCCACCGGAAAGTCCATGTCGGCTATCCAGGCGGAGAGCACATCGTGCCCGGCCCGGCGCCATTTGACGCCCTCTTTGCGCCGGAGCCACGCGAGGTCGAGGTTATCGAAGTCGAAGTCAGCCGCCAGGGCACCTTGTTCGCGCATCGGCCTGCCTTTCTGACCAGCCACCAAATTATCGGGCGGGCCACTTCCCGTCCAGGAACCCATGACACGGCGGTGGCTTGACCCTAGATACTTCAGAGGTGATCCACGCGGCCACCTAGGTAGACCGGACGTTCAACCTCGGGAAATTCGCGGTTGAACGGCGGGGCCGACGGCCGGGAGGGCCCGCACGGCGCGCCCGCCACGTGCGGCTCCGAGCACTGGACACTTCTTAAACATATTGCGACCTGCGACCATTCGATTCCGACACGACCCGGGTCCGACAGGTCGACTTCGTGTGTCTCTACACCCCTCCCGGTTCAGGCGGGCAGGCTCACGCAAACGCCATTGATTATCTCTTCTTAAAGTGTTTGCCTGAAGCCCGAGCGAGCCCGCCCGCCCGCCCACGATTGGAGAACATCATGACGATGACAGATGCCGCCGTGCAGGCCGGCCCTCCCGATGTCGGCCCGTTGCTGACCGAATACCGCTCCATCGTCATACCGGCCGCCACCGATTTCCTCGACGACCGCACGTCCGCCACGCGACTCCGCGATCGCTGGCGCGCGTACTACTTCGACGCCTTCCGCCGCTACGACCTCACCGTCGAGAAATCCTGGCGCCAGGCCTCCGGCACGGACGGCCGCATCGACTCCGGCCCGCCCACCGCCGACCCGCGGCTGACCACGCCGCTCAGCCACTTCCCCGTCAGCATCGCCCACAACAACCTCGACCGCCTCATCGAGGTGCTCGCCGCCGAACTCGGTGACCAGACCGCGGCGCGGACCCAGATTCACGAGCGCCTGGTCGACTTCGCCCACATCGTCAACGAGCTCGAGACGCTCATGCAGTCGCTGACCGCCTAGCCGAACACGGGCACCGCAGCCAGCCCGCGACCAGCCGCAGAGTCGCTAGGAGTGCGCCGATGTCGACAGCAAGTCCTTCTGGTTCTCCCCCGAGGGGCGGGGTCTCTCTCCGCGTCCGCTCCGGGCAGGCGGCGTTCGCCCGGCGCGTTCCGTGGCGGGAGGTCGGGAGCTGATGCCCGGCCTCACCGCCCGCCCGGCGCCCGGGTCCCGCCGTCCCGGGGCAGCCGAGATCGAGCGCCTGCGGGCCGCACCCGTCTGGTCGGACGACATGGTCGCGGCGGCGGGGCTGCGCGCCGAGGACGCGGCCTTCGTGACGGTCGGCGGCGGGCTGGCCGGCTTCGCGTTCGTGGACGCGCTGCGGATCCGCGGGGTCGAGGCGGCGCGGATCCGGGTGGTCAGCCCGCAGCGCCGGCCCCACGAGAACCTGGGCCGCCTGGTCAGGACGAGCCAGATCCGCGACGACGATCCGCTGCGCTCGGACTCGGGGTCGCGAGCGGACAACATCTGGGGGTTCCCGGGATACGCGATCCAGGAGGCGGTCAGACGCCGCACCGTCCGCCCCCTGTGGAAGGTGCTCACCGAACCGGTGGCGGCGGAGTTCTACAATCCCTCGCCCGGCCAGGTGTTCCGCGGAATCGACCGGGAAGCCGGCCGGATCGGCTGGGAGTCGATGCTGGCCCCAGGGCAGGCGGAACTGATCAGGCGCCGTTCCGAGGGCGGCGCCTACTGCCTGGTGTTCCCCGCGGACCACTCCCCTCCCTATATGCTGCGCAGCCGTTACCTTCACCTGGGCACGGGGTACCCGGCGCTCGGGTACGCGCCCGAACTGACCGAATACCGGATGCGCCACGGGGAGTTCTTCACCGTGGTCAACGCCTACGAGCCGCACGAGCACGTGTACCAGGTGCTGCGGCGCCGGGCGGGGACGGTCATGGTCCGCGGCGCGGGCATCACCGCGTCGCGCGTCCTGCAGAGGCTGATCGACGACCGCGACCGCTCAGGACGGCAGGTACGGATCCTGCATCTGTTCCGCGACCTCGACGAGCACTCGCAGGCCCGGCCCGGATCCGGCCCGGCGTCCGGGCACGGCTGGCGTTACCAGGCGTTCAGCTTCCCGAAATCGGCGACCTCGGGACAGCAACGGGAAGAGCTGGCCGGTATGGGGAGCGCGGACCGCACGGCCTGGATCACCGCGATGGGCGGTGCCACCACGGCCAAGCGGCGCCACTGGCAGCGGCAGCTGCGCAGGGCCCGCTCGGAGGGCTTCTACCGGGCGCTCGGCGGCGAGATCACCGCGATGGAGCCGTCCCCGGACGGACGGGTGCGGATGCTCATCGACCGCCCCACCGGGGACGATCCGCTGCGGCTGAGCATCGATTTCCTGATCGACTGCACCGGGATGAGCCCGCGGCTGCGCGACAGCCGGCTGCTGGCCGACCTCGTCGACAGCGGCGGCGCGGGCGTCAACCTCCTGGGCGGCCTCGACGTCGGCCCGCATTTCGAGGTGCGCGGTCCCGGCGGCGAGCCGGGACCCCTGTACGCTTCCGGCGCGATCGCGCGCGGCGGCTACCTGGCTCCCGCCGACTCGTTCGCGGGACTCGTCGACGCCGCGCTGCTCATCTGCGACGACCTGGCGGTGCGGGGAGAGTGCGCGCGGCTGGGCCCGGCGCGCTCGTTCGCCGCCTGGGTCAAGTGGCTGGCCCGCCGAGTGCCATGACTCCCACGCTGGAAGGCCGGCTGCAGACGAGGATCTTCCTCGCCGCCACCGTCGGGGTGCTGTGGACGCTCGTCATCACGCCCGTCCTGCCCATCCCCGCCGGAGTGACGGCGGGCATGTCGACGATGGGCATGAGATATTCCATGGCGTTCGCCGGCCTGCTGCTGATGACCGTCTACGGTCTGGTGTGGGAGCACCTCTACCACCGCCTCCAGCAACGGCGCTGGGACAGGGACTGGCCGTCGCTCTTCGCCCTGCTGACCGTGCTCAACGAGGCACCCGTCGTCTGGCTTCTGGCCCTGCTGTTCTTCCCGGTCATGGCGGGTCCCACGCCGGACATGCTCACGGTCCATGACGGCGGCATCGCGGGGCCTCTGCCGGGTATGTCGGATCCCACGCCGGACATGTACGGCCAGCTGGACACGTCGGGCTCCCTCGGGCTGGACTCCCCCTATCTCCCCGCCTTCACCATCCACATCGTCACGACCTGGGTGGTCATGTGGCTCTTCAGCCAGGGGCTGATGCGGACCATCTTCGTTCGCTGGCGTTTCGAGGGCGGACGGATCGTGCACTCCCGGATTCCGGACAGCGCGCCGCCCGGCGATCGGCCCGAGCAGGCCCCGCCGGTCGGCGGCAACGGCTCCGAGGCCGGGCCGCGGCAGGCCCTCACGGGCCCGGCGGCCGCCGGGCGGGCCTTCCCTTCCCGCGCCGCCCGGGCTCGGCCGAACGGGCTCCCGGCGTCGGCCTCGAATGACGACCTGGTCGAGGGAGGCAGGTGCGGCCACGGCCACTTCGGCTATCCGGGGCTGCGGTACTGCATGGTCTGCGGACGACCGCTGTCGCAGTTGAACGGCACACGCGCCCTCGGCCGGCGCCCGCCCGTGGGAATCCTGATCTTCGATGACGGCGCCACGCATGTCCTCGATGGCGACATAAGGCTGGCCCTGGTGGAAGGACAGAGAACTGTCACCGTCGGGCGGGACGATGAGATACCCGCCGCCTCCGCCCTCGCCGATATCCGGCTGGACGGGTGGCACCCCGCCGTCTCGAGCGAATCCCACCCGATCGTCGTTTCGACCGCCGACGGCGAGGACGGCCTGCGCGTCGAACCCGGTGCCTCGGTCCGGTTGACGCCGGGCGCGGAGTTCACCGTCGCGACGCACTGGGTCCGCTACGAGAGCCCGTATCCCCCTGCCGAACCGGACCTGGCGGCACGGGGACCGCGCGCCGAGGCGGTTCCCGAGGTCGGCGAAACCGAATCACTCACCGCCACGACGCCGCCGCGACCAGGGGTCCCGCGATAGCGGCGCCCCTGACACCGTGACACCAGTCCTGAGCGTCTACCTCGCGACTTCGGTATGTCCGCAGTTCAATCGGGCCTTTCCCCGCATTACCGGGGATGATAAACTTCGGCGCGGCTTACTGAAGGTAACTGAGTTCACTTGAGGTAAACAGCGGTCGCCCTGTCAGTAAAGGTGAGCCAGTCGCCCCGACAAGGCGGAAAGCGGCTTATGCGTAATTGGCACACCAGGGGATGGCGGCGAGTCGCTCACACCGCGTCCGGACCGCCGCCAAGCCCCACCTGCCCTGGGCCCGGTGCCCCCTGCGCGACGTCGCGACCGTCCTCTTGCGCGCCGCCGAACCGCGACGCGGAGAGTTCGCCCATGACTCCGCCCGTCCGTCCGGATCTCCGGTTGACCATAACATCCACTCGATGTCCGGTCCATGGAAACTCTCGCGGCGGCAGCGGTGAGCCGGCGGCGCGAGACCGCCGAACCGGCCCCGGCGTCCTGATGACGAAACACGCCCGTCGGCCCAGGATAGGAGGAATCAGGTAATGGGGACTAAAGACCCGGATCCCAAGGATTCGGCGCCCGTAGCAGCCAAAGCCGACCCGCACCGGTGGCGCGCGCTGGCCCTTCTCGCGGCCATGCAGTTCCTCCTCGTTCTCGACGCCACAGTGGTGAACGTGGCTCTCCCCGAAATCCAGCGCGACCTGGACTTCTCCTACGAGGGCCTCTCCTGGGTCCCCAACGGCTACGTGCTGGTCGCCGGCGGGTTCCTGCTGCTGGGCGGCCGGCTGGCCGACATGTTCGGGCGCCGGCGTCTGTTCATGACCGGCCTGGTCGTCTTCGGGGTGGCGTCGGTGGCGTGCGGCGCGGCCGCCTCGTCCTCGATGCTCGTCGCCAGCCGCTTCGTCCAGGGAATGGGCGAGGCGCTGGCGGGCCCGGCCGCACTCGCCATGATTCCGCTGCTGTTCCCCGACCCCCGGGAACGGATGAAAGCGGTGGGAATCTGGGGCGGCATCGGCGGGCTGGGCGGGACGCTCGGTCCGGTGATCTCCGGGCTGCTCACCGACGTGGACTGGCGGTGGATCTTCTTCATCAACATTCCGGTCGTGGTGGTCGCGCTGCTCATCGTGCCGCGGGTGCTGCCGGAGAGCCGGATGGCCCGCGAAGGCCACCGGATCGACGCAGCCGGAGCCGTCACGGTGACGGGTGGCTCGTTGGCCATCGTGTACGGCGTGCTGAACGCCACCTCGCATTCGTGGGGCTCGTGGCAGGTGCTCCTGCCGCTTCTCGGCGGCCTGGGCCTGCTGGCCCTCATGGTCGCGATCGAGGCTCGCGCGTCCGACCCCCTGGTCCCGCTGCGCTTCTTCAACAACCGCACTCGGGTGACCTCGAACGTCCTGACCGCGGCCCTGTTCGCCGTGTTCGTCAGCTACGCCTTCATGCTGACCCTGTACATGCAGGAAGTGCTCGACTACTCCGCCCTGAGGACGGGGCTGGCGTACCTGCCGCTCGGCCTGGCGTTCGGCGCGGGCATCGGCGTGAACACCGCGTTGATGCCACGTCTCGGCGTCAAGGTCGTGCTGACCCTCGGCTTCGCCGGCGCCGCCGCGGGAATGTACGTGGCCGGCTTCATCGAACCCGATTCGTCCTACGTCGGCGGGCTGATGCCCGGCCTGATCGTGGTCGGGCTGTTCACCGGGATCTGTCTTCCCGGCCTGATCAACGGTGCGCTCCATCAGGTCACCGGCCAGGACTCCGGCCTGGGATCCGGAGTGCAGACCGGTATGCAGCAGATCGGCTCGGCCCTCGGCCTGTCCATCCTGCTCACCACGGCGCTCAACCATGCCGGCGACCGCATCCGCACCGGGGTGCCGCCTGCGGTGGCACAGACCGACGGATACTCGCTGGCCTTCGTCGCCAGCGCCGTGGTGCTCGCCGTCGCCGCCGTGCTCGTCCTGGTGCTGCTGGAGAACGTCACCGCCACACCGCGCGCCGCACTCGCCGAGGTCTCCTCGGACGAGGTGACCTCCTAGACCTGGTCACCGGCGACCGGTCGGCGGCGCGCCACACAGCTGGGCGAGCCGTCCCGGGTGCGGCCGCGCCGACGAGCGCGGTCGCACCACGGCGCCGAGAGGTACGCCGCCGCCAGGGCCGTGGGCCCGCCCGGCGGACCGCCTCTCAGCACCGGGCGCGTTCCGGCAGCCCCGAGATGTCGTCGTCGTCGGCGTGGTGGTCCCGCCACGACGTGAGGAACCCGATCAACCGGGAGATGTCGCGCAGGTTGCTCACCGGCCCGAGCGAGATCCGCAAGGCACCGCCGGTGGGCAGCCGCACGGCGCGCCGGTACTCTTCCGCCGTCGACAGCGCGGGCCGCCGTCCGGCGCGCAGCAGGTCCTCGGGGTCGAGCGCGAAGATCGTCTCGCCGACCCCGGGGTTGCAGAAGCAGCCGGCGCGCAGGGCGATGCCGTTCCTGGCCGCGCTGTTCTCCACCGGCCGTTCATCGACGAGGACGCCGTCGGCGTCCAGCAGGTTGAACGCGATCGCCGCGCCCCGGTCCTCCATGCCGTCGGGACCGTAGACGACGCACAGTGGACGACCGTTGGTGTGGCGCAGCTCGCGCATCTCGTCGAGCAGGTGGCTCATCAGGTGACGCACCCTGGTCCGGGCGCCCTCGCGGCCAAGAGTCTCCCGAACGTAGGTCAGGCCGATCGGCACCCCGAGCACCCCGGTGAAATCGGGCGTCCCGTCCTCGAAACCCTCCGGCGGAGCGGCCGGCGCATGCCATCCGCCCAAGGCGCTGGACGCCACCACGGTTCCTCCGGAGAACCACGGGCGGCGCAACTCCGCGAGCGCCTCGTCGCGGGCGACCAGACAGCCGAGTCCGGTCGGCCATCCGAAGATCTTGTAGTAGGACAGCGGGACGAAATCGGGTTTGTCGCGGCTCAGGTCGAGGTCGGAGAGCGCCAGGTAGGCCGCGGCGTCAAGCGCCACACGCCAGCCCCGCAGGTGGGCCTCACGGATCCAGCCGAGCGGATGCTTCACGCCGGAGAAATTGCTCTGTGCCGGATACGCGAACAGTGACGGCGACGCGCCCTTGGGATCCAGGGCCTCTACCACGGTGGCGGTGGCGGCGCGCAGATCCGGCCGCAGCGGGATCGCCTCCACGACGGCGCCGCGCGCGCGGGCGAAGTCCCTGATGCCGAGCACGGAGTTGTGGTTGTCCTGCAACAGCGCGAACCGGGAGCCCGGTCCGAACGGAAACGCCTCGCCCACCAGCCGCAGGGCGCCGGTGGCGTTCGCGGTGAAGATGACCGAGTACTCGTCGGGGTCGGCGTTCAGGAACTGAAGCGTCTCCTCCCGGGCCCGGCGCATCGCCTCGGTGGACCGCCGGGACGGTCCGTTCTCCGAATGCGGATTGCCCCACGTGTCCCCGCACAGGACCTGCTGGAACGCGGCGACCTGTGACCGGCCGGGCAGGCCGCTCCCGGTGTAGTCCAGGTAGACCAGATCCTGGTCATCGAGCCGCGCGAAGTCCTCGCGGCGGATCCGGTCGAGGTACTCGGTGGCGGAGTAGCCCGGATGAACCCGCGAGAACTCCGCGAAACCGAGCGCCTCCCGCGCCTCAGCGGTCGTGGCGGGCCCGCTCACCGGGAAGCGCCGGCCTTCGAGGCCCTCTCGGCGAGCATTCTCGCCATCCTGGAGTACCCCTGATCGACGACTCGCTGCGCCACCTTGTCATGGAAGTGGGGGTCCTCGGGGATGATCGCGTCGAGACCGTCGGCATACCGGTTGAACATCGAGAACGCGGCGGCGATCAGCACGGCATCGTGGATCTCGACGTCCGTCGCCCCGGCGGACCGCGCCAGGTCGACATCGTCGTCCAGCACGTTCCGGCCGCCGATCCGCACCTTTTCGGCGATACGGAGCAGAGCCTTCAGTTTCGCACTGATCGGTGCATCGTCCGGCTTCGCTCGAACGGCGCGCACCACCTCCCGGCCTTCGTCCAACTGGATGGCCGCGATGGTGAAGTGCCCGTCCCGGCAGAACTCGCTGGAATTTCCCTGGGACACGTATCCGGCGATCAGCTCGCGCTCGCCACGCGACAGCGAATTGTCCGCGCGAAGCAGCACCTCGCAAAGCTCGAGCAGCGGCACGGCCGTCTCGGGCCTGAACTGGAAGAGCCCGAAGGTTCCGGGGCTGTCCTTGGCGACGGGAATGTGGGGCATGATTCCTCCGCGATATCCTAGTCCGGCCGGTGGGCGTGCAGGGTCCGCAAGCCGGCGTCAAGCGCGTAAAGCGAGGCGCCCACGGCGGCCGCGACGGTCATCTCGAATATCTCGTCCTCGCTGTGGCCGGCCGACTTGAGGTTCTCGATATCTGAATCCGTCACCTCCCAGGGCTCGTCCCTGACCTTCATGGTGTAGGACGACCAGGGCTCTGGAAGTGCTTCTCCGGTGGCCGCGGCCTGGCGCGCCGCGGGATCGGCCCGTCCGGAACTCTCGAACACCGCTTCACGCAGGTCTGAGATGAGCAGCGAGTACTTGGCGGGCGTGGCCTCTTCTTTGTCGCGCATGACGCTCCTTTCAGCGCAGCGTGAATGCGGGGAACCGGTAGCTGAACTGATGGAGGGCCTTGGTCCCCTTGGTGACCTGGCCATCGAGCAACCTGAAGTCGAAGGCATAGGTCAGCCGGTCGACCGCGTTCCAGACGAAGGCGACATGGAGCGCCTCGATCACGGCCTCATCGGGGACGCCCAGCTCACGCGCCTCCGCGAGATCGCTCTCGGAGACCGAGTCGGGAGAGTGCGTCAGCGTCTCCAGGAAGGGCAGGATCGCCCTGAGTTCAGGCCGCGCGACCTCGGCATCCGCCGCGTCCACCTCTCCGTCGGCGGCGATGCCGATCATTTCGGTATGAATGTCTATGCAGTACGAGAGCTTGTAGACCCGCGCGATGCACAACGCGATGTACTCGCGCTCGCCGGCGGTCCAGAAGGACGGTCCGCGCATCGACTCCGCGAAGAGTTCGGTGACCGCACGCCCGAAGAGCTCCGGACGGTAGAGAAACAGCTTGACCACATCGGCTATTTCCGCGCCGGAAGCCTTCGAGGCCATCAGCATAAAGAACTTGGCAGGCCTGCGATGACCCTTGTCGAGGTTGTTCAGCCGCATGCTTCCCTCACCTGCCCGTGCTCCTTGTCGAGGTTCATGTCCGGGTCGCGCAAGTGTCGCGCAGCCGCGTACCGCCGACGGCGCCGCGCATCGGACACTCTTCTGAATAGTGCGCCAGCACGGCGCTCGCTGCCAGCGCTCGACCGAACGCCGACAAGCCGTTCAACCTCGAGAAGTTCGCGGTTGAACGGTCCGGCCGGCGGCGGCGCCCGCACGTCGAACCGCATTGACTATCTTTTCTTAAAGTGTTTGCCTGAATCCGCAGAACCCACCCTCTTGGCGTCAAGAGCGTCATTGGCCGTCCGGCCAGTGCGCCGCAAGTCCGATTCCCCATTTCCACAGAAAGGCTCAGGCATGACCGAGTCCGAGAACGTCCTCAAGCGCGTCATGGAACGCGGCGTCGCCGTCGGGTCCGACGGCTCACAGAGCCCCAGCCCGGACGCGGTCGTCAAGGGGCACGAGTCGGCCTGGGGCGGGCCCGGGAACCTGTACCCGATCCGCCCGTACACGCTGACCCCTCCGGCCCTGGAAGCGTTCACCGTGCGCGAGCGCATCCACGTCCTGGTCGACGGGCTCGGCGAGGACATCGTCGACCTGCACGGCATGGCGATCTACCGCCGGCACGACCCCTTCGCCGCCGACGGCGTGGAGCTCGAGTGGACCAACTCCACGATCACCGCCCAGTTCCTGACCCTTCAGGTCACCGGCCACAGCGATGTCTTCGGCCAGGTCAAGGTCTCCAACACCCCGTCCAAGCCGGAAGGAGCCAGGGTCCGGCCGACGCCCTTCCGCGACGGCACCCTCATGCCCATCAAGGACTGCGTCACCGACCTCTACCCCCAGTTCGAGATCGAGCAGCTCGGCCAGGTCATCCACACCGGCGACCGCGTCGTGCGGCTCGAGTCGCGGATCGCGATGGTCCCCCCGATCGGCGACGTGTCGCGGACCTCGACGAAGTACCCGCTGTATGACAGCGAGAACCGCCCGGTCGGCGAGCTCATCGCCGCCGACATCGAGATCGGTGCGCTGCTTCACCACGTTCCGATCGACAGCGTGAACATCTCGCCGGCACTGGCCGAGGTGCTCCTGAAGGCATAGACAGGGTCAGCCCGCGGCGCCTTTACCGAGCCGCCGGGACGACCGTCACCCACAAAGAAGCCCGCCGGCGGCAAACCGGCGGGCTTCGTTGCGGCGATAATGCGCTCACATTACGCTGTCGATATATTCAACAATTGACACATTAAGGTCATTCATATGTTCAGGACGGTCCAGGACGCTGATTGGTCGGAAACTGATGTCGCCGCGCACGGTGTCAGCCCGGACGAAGCGCGGGAGGCGGTTCTTGAACGTCCTTTCTGGTCCGCTCCGGGCCCGGAGGGCACGACCTTGGTCTATGGCCTCACCGGCGCGGGCCGTCATCTGCTGGTGTCGGTGATCGCCGAGGGTGACGCCGCCTTCGTGGTCGCCGCCCGCGACATGAAGGAGTCATGGGACGACAGCTATGCCGGCGAGACTCCGCCCCCGTGGGACATCGGCCGTCCGCAACCGGCCTTCGTGCGGCTGGCGGACGAAGGACGGCTGCGGGGTCGCGTCCTCGACGCGGGCTGCGGGACCGGCGAGCACGCACTGCTCGCCGCCGACCGGGGCGCCGACGCCACCGGCATCGACCTCTCGCCGACCGCGATCGCGTCCGCCCGAGCGAAGGCGGCCGAGCGGGGCGTGAGCGCGCGATTCGAGGTCGCCGACGCGCTCGACCTGCCACGCCGGGGCACGACCTTCGACACGGTGATCGACAGCGCCGTCTTCCACGTGCTCGACGACGACGACAGAGCCACGTACGTCGCGAGCCTCTCAGCCGTGCTGCGGCCCGGCGGCACCTGCCACCTCATCTGTTTCAGCGACCGGCAGCCCGGCAGTTGGGGCCCGCGCCGGTTCCGGGCGGAGGAACTGCGCGCCGCGTTCGGCGACGGATGGAACGTCCGCTCCCTCGCCGCTGACACCTTCGATCTCAATCCCTTCCACGGCCTGACCCGGGCTCGGTCCTGGCTCGCCGAAATCGAGCGCGGGTAAGGCGGTGAAGGGGCGGACGCGAGATCGCGCGGGTTCTCAGCCGAGGCGGAGGCCGTCATTGTGGCCGAGTGCCCGCTCGCCCCACGCGCGAAGGTTCATGTCGAGGTTGTTCGCCTTGTGCTGCGCCACGGCGTGCACGTCCCTCCAGTGCCGCTGAAGGGGCGAACCCTCGTCCAGCGTGCTCGCCCCCGCGTTCAGGAACAGGTCCTCGACCGCCTCCACGCACAACCGGACCGAATACGCGTTGTCCCGGCGAGCCCGGGCGAGCGTCGCGGGGGCCGCGGCGCCCAGAGCGACCACGTCCGAGGTCACGCTTTCCGCGGCCCGCCGGATCAGCGTCTCGGCGGCCTCGATGCGCGCGGCGGCACCGCCGAGCCGGGCCAGGCCGCTCGCGTCCCCGGGCGGGGAGGCGCCCGCGGTCGGACGCTCCTTGCCCTTCGCCTGGTCGATCCACGCGTCCATCGCGGCCCGTCCGATGCCCACGGCGGGTGCGGTGAGGAAGACCTGCCAGGGGCCGACGAGCGGGAGCTGGTACATCGGGCCGTCGTTGACCCTGGAGCCGGGCGACGTGGCGTCCAGCAGGTCGGTCAGCCGCAGCGTGCGATGGTGCGGCACGAAGACGTCCTCGGCCTGGACGCTGCAACTGCCCGTGCCGGCCAGCCCGGCCGAGCGCCAGTCCTCGACGACCTGGATCTCGTCCTTCGGGATCAGCAGGAATCGCATGTCCGGCGGCCCGTCCCGCTGGATCACGGGGGCGAGCAGGGCGACCCAGTCGGCGTGGTGCACGCCGGTCGAGAACCGCCACCGGCCGGCCCGGACGTGGAGGCCGCCGTCGACGGCGTCCGGGGGGCCGCCGCCGCTGAAGCACGTACTCATGATCGCGTCCGGATTCGGTCCCCACACCTCCTGCTGCGCCTGTTCGCCGAACAGCGCCACGAACCAGCCGTGGGCGATGACCAGCGAGTAGGTCCAGCCGGTGGATCCGCACCCCTGGGACAGCAGGTTGATCACGTCGAAGGCGTCGGCCAGGTGGAGTTCCGAACCACCGAAACGCCGGGGCTGCGTGATCCGCATCAGCGCCGAGCCGGTGAGGTCGGCGAACGTATCGTCCGGTATCCGGCGGAGCGCCTCGGTTTTGGCGGCACGCTCGGCCAGAACGGGAATGAACGCACGCGCGCGGGCAGTGGCCTCGGCAGGGGTGAGCGCTGCGGAACCGTTTGCCATAAAGGGTCACCTGCTTCCGGATCACGGTAATACCGCAATACTCCGCTTGGCCCTCGCGCGCTGTGAAGGGCCACCGCCGACGTTCAAGACGGACTGCCGTCATTGCCTTCGGCCGCAACCGCCCCCGCAATAAGAGCACGTTCAATGCTGGTGCAAATCAGAACCAGCCAGAACAATGGCTACAGCGTCCGCGTCATTGGTGATGGCGACGCAAGCGACCCCATGCCTGACGAGCGTCCAGAAGGAACCGGAGTTCGCACGTGACAAACACAGCCGGCGCACCCACCTCCCTTCACAACAGCCTCACCGTGCTCAACACCGGCCGCCACAAGGTGGCGTTGGGCATCTTCCTGGCGATCGTCCTGGCCCACTGGGCCGAGCACATCGCGCAGGCCGTCCAGATCTGGGCCCTGGGCTGGACGGTGCCCGAGTCACGCGGGGTCCTCGGTGTCCCGTTCCCGTGGCTGGTCACCTCCGAGGCCATGCATTACGGGTACGCGCTGGTCATGCTCGTCGGACTCTTCCTCCTGCGCAGGGGCTTCACCGGGTCCTCGCTCACCTGGTGGACGATCGCGCTCGCGATCCAGTTCTGGCACCACATCGAACATCTGCTGCTGCTCGGGCAGGCAGTCCTCAGCAAGAACCTCATGGGAGAGCCGGCGCCCACCAGCGTCATCCAACTGCTGGTCCCCCGAGTGGAACTGCACCTGTTCTACAACACGATCGTCTTCATCCCGATGGTCATCGCCATGTATCTGCACTGGCGGCCGCCGGCCGCCGACCGCGACGCCATGAAGTGCTCGTGCGCCTACGCGCGTGGCTGACGGCCGCTCCGCACCGCCCATGGAGAAGACCCGCCGATCGTCGGCCCCTTCGGTGCTGGCCGCTGTGGTCGGGCTGCTTCTGTTGCTGATGACAGCTCCGAACATGGGTGTGGCGCTGCGCGCCGCCCGCGCCGACGGCACCCCGGGCACCTTCACCGCCGACCGCGCCTCGTGCGTCACGCACGTCAGCCATGAGTCGTGCTCGTGGTACGGCTCGTTCCGCCCCTCGGTGGCCAAGCCCACGCGTCACGGCGTCGTTCTCTACGGGGCGGGCAAGAACGCGCTGCACCGCGGCGAACGAGTCACCGCCGTGGACGTGGGACGTTCCGGACGCGTCTATCGGCCGAGCGGCTCCAACGAATGGATCCCCACCGGCCTGCTGCTGCTGGCCGGTCTGGCCCTGCTGATCCCCCTCGCCCGCCGCCTCATCGAGACCCCGCGCAGCCGCAGCCGCGCCCCCCACCGCACGGCTTGAGCGGCCGGACGGGGCGGGGCGGGGCGGGGCGGGGCGGGGCGGGGCGGGGCGGTGGGAGGGTACGGGACGGCACACGAAGGTGAGGTGCTCGTGCGCTCTTTGAAGCTTGTGCCCGGGCTCGGTCGACGATCCGAGGCTGCGGCGGCTCGATGACGAGGCGTTAGTTGGCAGGGTGTGCCTCATTGAAGGCTCTCAGTGCGCTGGAGGCGAACCGGGTCGCCATCGAGCGGGTGACCTTGCCCTTCTTGACCAGGTCTCGCAGCGAGTTCTCCACGCACGACCTGAACGTGTGCGCGGACATTGACCGGTCTGTGTAACTGCACGGAATCTCCGGGAACGTGATGCGCTCACCGGCTCGCACGTCGTAGAGCTTGCTCCGGGCGCCGCCCGGCCAGAGGATCTCCAGCGTCCCGGTTCTCGCCTTCCCCATTCCGAAGGACTGGGCCAGCGAGTTCTGCGACGCGAAGCTCGACCCGGCCACGACGGGACTGATCGCCGCGGGGAGGCCCGCGGGGGTGAAACTGACGACGGCACCGATACCGTCCCGGTTCGCCTTCGCTCCCGGAACAAGCCCGATGCCGCCGAGCGTTCGCACTTCGGCCCAGTTGTTCCCGGTGCCGCCCTCGTTCATCTCGACGGCGAGCGTCCCCTCGGACGTCGTGCCCGGGGCCGGTTTGTAGCTCATGACGCCGACCGACTTGTACTGCATGAGGTACTCGCCCTTGTCGAACGGCGAACCGAATTTCTGGGGATCCGCGGTGAGCTTGCCGACCATGACCCCCTGGGCCGCGCTCACCAGGTCCACCTGGCCGTCATTGTCCAGGTCGCCCGCGGCCACGCCGGTGACGATCCGTCTGCGATTGTCGGCTCCGCTCCTGGTCAGCGCCGGATCGTAGGAGAACGAGGGATAGAGGCCCTTGACCAGCCCCTTCGGGCCGTCGTTTCGCAGGAGCGTTCCCGGGTTGTCGGCGTTGACCCCCACGATGCCTTCCATCGCGCCATAGAATGCGATGTCCGTATAACCGTCGTTGTCATAGTCGAGCGCCGAGACGCCCCAGCCGAACGGCGTCGCGTGCAGGCCGCCGAGGCTGGGATCGGCGCCGCTCTTCGCGGGATACCGGACGGTCGAGCTCCGCGGATCGGCGAAGGTTCCGTCCGGCCGCTGCACCAGCCACCGGCTGGAGAAGTCGCCCAGGTTTTGCGGCAGACCGTACATGGGAAGCAGGAAGTCACCGAAATTGGTGACGAACATGCTCAGCCGTCCGTTGAAGTTGAGGTTCCCGAACGCGAACCCCATCCAGGCGCCGGGAGATTCGAGAAGGCCGAGCTGCCGCGTGACATCGGTGAACTGACCTCGGCAGTCGTTCTTATACACGCGGATGAACCCTCGGTCGCGCCCACCGCCGAATTTCGCCAGCGGGACCGCGCCCTGGTCGGACCCCACCACGAGGTCAGTGCAGCCGCGCTGGAAGAGGTCGACCGCGGCGATCACCCAGGTTTGGCCCAGCAGCGGGGTCGTACTGGAGAACCCCGACGACACGCTGGCATCCCGGAAACGCGGACGATCTCCGCCCATGTTCTCCAGCAACTGGTTCGGCTGGTTGTACTTGGGCGTGTCATCCATGATCGCTTTTGCGTTCTTCAGGTTGCTCGAGTTCGCGATCGCGATGCCGAGCCTTCCGTTGCCGGAGAAGTCCCCCATGGTGCAGCTGACATGGCTGTAGCCGCCCGCAGCGGCTCCGCTCTCCTGCGTGATGTCCCTGAAACGGCCATGGCCTTCGTTCAGCATCAGGTGGTTGGGGCCGTTTCGCGTCAGCACGTAGAGGCTCTGGTGACCAGAGTTGTCGATGTCCCCCGCGCATGCTCCGTTTGCGTTCACTCCCGGCAGTGCCAAGCCCACCTGGGACGCCACGTCGCGAAATTCGAGCTTTTTGGTCTTTCCCATCTGGTTCTCGTACAGGGAACTCGATCTGCATGGTCCGTTGGTCACGAATATGTCCTGGTATCCATCGTTGTTGTAGTCCAGGATGACCACGCCGGGTATCCCACGGTCGTGCATCGGCTCTTCCGTGAAGTCGTTGATCGAGATGAACAACCTCTTCTTGTTGCTTGCCCGGCGTTGATGCTCGGGCTCGGTCGGGCAGCGCCGGTAGGCGCCCAACGCCGTTCCGGGCAGCGCGATATTTCGGAAGGCAATACCGGCGTCGACCTGCTTGGCCGGCGCCTTATCGGCAGGTGCGCACGCACTGGCGACCATGACAAGCGATACAAGGATGGCCAGCAGACGAAAACTTGCTCCTGTTGTCATTTGTCATCCATTCAGCGGCGGGCCTTCAAGGGCGGGATCATCACGGCGGGTATGACGCCCAGCAGTGTCACCGCCGCCAGCGCGTAGACCGCCGCGCTGAATCCGTCGAAGAACTCCGGCCCGGATTCGTATCCACCGAAGGTGGAGAACATCGCCACGGCGAGCGCCACTCCGAAACCCGCTCCCGCCTGCCGGATGGTGGTGCTCACCCCGGAGGCGATGGCGAACCGGCCCGGGTCCGTCGACCTCATCACCGCGGTGGCGGTCGTCGGCATCGCGGCCGCCACGCCGATCCCCGCGATCACCAGCGGGACGACCATCGTCGCGTAGGTATGCCCCTCCATCACCAGGAACCCGATCGCGAAGAACGCGCCGGCGAACAGGGTGAGCGCGGCGGCGATGATGGGCCGCTCGCCGAGCCTGTCGGCCAGCACACCGGCCAGTGGGGCGACGATGGGCGCCACGGCGACCCACGGGAGCAGCCGCAGCCCGACGCCGATCGAGTTCGAGCCGAGAACGAGCTGGAGGTACTGGGTGAACATGAACGCGGTGCCATAAAGGCCGGCGCCCAGGGCGAAGCTGGCGGCACACCCTCCGGCGAACCTTCTGTCACGGAACATCGAGAGCGGAATCATCGGGTGCGAGCACTTGCGCTCCCATTGCACGAACACCAAAAGCCCGATGCTGCCGGCGACCAGGCCGACAATGATGGTGGGGTCGGAGCCGCTCACGCTGCCGATGCGAAGAAGCGCCTGCAGGAGGAGCACGATGGCCGTTGTGGAGAGGATGAGCCCGATGATGTCGAGGCGCCGTACGTCGCCCTTGGTCTCTTCGATCACCAGAAGGCTCAGCACGATGAGGACCAGGCCGATCGGGACGTTGACCCAGAAGATCCACTGCCAGGGCATGAAATGGAGGATCGCACCGCCGATCAACGGCCCCAGGGCGATGCTGATACCCATGATCGCACCCCAGACGCCGAACGCGGCACCGCGTTTTGCGGGCGGTGTCACCGCTGTGACAATGGACAGCCCGAGTGCCATTCCTATGCCACCGCCGATGCCCTGGAACGCGCGCGCGATGATCAGCATCCCGATCCCGGACGCGGAGCTCAGGGCACACCAGATCGACCCGGCGGTGAATATCGCGACACCGATGACGAACACCGCGCGCCGCCCGTAGCGGTCGCCCAGCGCCGAGCTGGTCAGAAGGGCCGCGGCGAAGCCGATTTCATAGGAATTGACCGTCCACCCGAGATCGCTGGCGGATGCGCGCAGTGTTTCGAACAGGGTCGGCAGGGCCACCATGATCACCAGGATGTCCAAGCCGACCATGAAGGCGGTTACCGACGCGAGGACGACCGTTTGCCGTTGCTTCCGCGAAGACACGCCGCCGGGAACGCCGGCCGTCGATCCGCTTGCTGTCACAATCCCCACGACGGAATCCTCCCTATAAGGATGACGCTTTCTCGGTAAGACTTCCGGCACGGAACGACGGCATGCGAAACGAGCGGAGACCGCGCACGTCCGCCCGCTGCGAAGCTCAGCTATAGGTAAATACAGTATTGATGCCACCGAGAACCGCAAGGCGCTCATCCGGGAGGGTGAACGTCATCCGTGCGCCCGGCGCAGATGTGAAAGCTTCGCGTCGACTACGTGCCGAACAAGTGCTCAACCGCGGATTCCCGCGATTGAGCGGGCGCCTTCCCTCTCCGTGGCGTCAGCTCCCGCCAACCCGAGGTTGAACACCGGCCTGCGCGTTCTTGCGCTAGATGTTTCTCAAGCATAACTTTGACGACTGGTAGCGCTTGCCGGTAGCGAGTTCGTCACCCGGCCGTCCAGGAGGAAAGCGCGATGACAGGGGAAGCCAGCGCCCGGGAGCAGTTCCCGCAAACCGCTGACCGCGTCACCCGGCAATGGAGTAAAGGCAATTTCGGGGCGCGCATGTACGACTTCATCGTCATGCACAAGCGGCTCGCCGGTCCGCTCGGCCGCATCATGTGGCACAACGAGATGGGAGACCTCTACGCCGATATCGCCGAGCTCGGCGACGTGCCCACGGGATCTGAGATCCTCGACATCCCCTGCGGCGGAGGAGTCGCCCTTCGCGGACTGCGATCCGACCGGCGGGTGCGTTACGTCGCCGCGGACATATCCCCTTTCATGCTGGATCGGGCCCGGGCGGAGGCGGCTCGGCGGGGTCTGGCGGATATCGATTTCGTGCACGCGAATGTGAACGGCATCCCGTTCGCCGACGCCACGTTCGACCTGTGCCTCAGCTACAACGGCCTGCACTGCTTCCCGGACCCCCAGCGCGCCCTCGCCGAGATGGTTCGCGTGCTGCGTCCCGGTGGGCGGTTGCGCGGAACCGCGGTGGTAGCCGGGGCCGGCCGCGTCCCCGCCGCGTGCGTCTCGATCTTCCAGCGCGCCGACCAGTTCGCAACCGTGGGACGAGTCGACGACGTCCAGCGGTGGCTTGCCGGGGCGGGGGTCATCGAGCCGCGGATCAGGCGGCGTGGCGCCTATGTCCTGTTTTCCGGCAGGAGGGATGACGCCGGGAAAGACTCTTCACCAGCAGAGGGAGGAAGCGATGTCTGAATCCGTGGGGGACGAGTACGACCCTCTGGGCAGGCATATCGATGATCCCTACGATTTCTACCTGCGCGCCCAGCGTGAAATGCCTGTCTTCTTCTCGTCCAAGCTGGGCATCTGGGTGGTAACGCGGATGGCGGACGTCAAGAAGGTTCTTCGCGATGGGACGACCTTCTCGTCGGTCAACAACCTCAGGCCGCTGGAACCGCTCAGCATGGAAGTCCTTCCCGTCATGTTCAGCGGCTATCCCCTGGTGCCGGTCTTCCTGGTGATGGACGGCGAGGAGCACCAGACGCACCGGGCTCCGTGGGCGGCGGGGTTCACCGCCGAGCGGGTCGAGGCGGTCAGGCCCTACATCACCGATCGCGCCACGGCGCTGGCCGACGATCTGATCGCGGGCGACAGTCCGGGCGATTTCATGGCCGCCTTCGCCAACCCGCTGGCCAACTCCGCCATCGCCCACATCCTGGGGATCGCCGATGAGGATCATGCCGCACTGGGCGAGCACACCAGGAAGGCCGTGAAGATCGCCATCGGTTACGCCTGCCGCTCCGAGGAGGAGCAGGTCGAGTCCGCGCGGTCATGGCTGCACTCCCAGCGACTGGTGGGCGAATACGTCACCGCTCGAAGGGCGGAGCCGCGCGATGATCTGATCAGCGAGGCGATCGAGGCCTACGCGCCCGACGGCGCACCGCTGGACGAAGACGTGGAGGCCGAACTGGTCGGCTCGGCCTGGGGCATCACCCTGGCGGGGCAGATCACCACGTCCGCCGCGCTCGGCGCCGGGGTGCTGCGCCTGCTCGAGCACCCGGAGCAGTGGCGGCTGCTGTGCGACCGGCCCGACCTGGTTCCGAACGCGGCCGAGGAAATTCTCCGCTACTGCGCCCCCGGCCACCTATTCCTACGGCAGACCACCGCGGATACGGTTCTGGCCGGCCAGCAGGTGCCCGCCGGCGCCGAGGTGGCCGTCTGCCCGGCCGCGGCGAACAGGGACGAGGCCGCCTTCGACCGCCCCGGCGAGTTCGACATAACTCGCCAGGCGCCAAGCGGGCATGTGGCGTTCGGGCATGGGCCGCATTACTGCATTGGATTCAGACTGGCCCGGCTCGAGCTCGAGGTTTCGCTGCGCATTCTCACCGAGCGCTTTCCGAAACTCCGCCTCGTGCCGGACCAGCCCGCGACCTGGCGTGCGTCGGTCATTCAGAAGGGCCCGGCCACTGTGCCCGTCGCCTGGTAAGCGGAGCCGCCCCCCGCTCCGAAGCCCGCCATCATGGTCACCGCCGCGCGGCGATCATGGTGGCGGCATGAGGCTGGGGACAACCCTTCTCGAACAGTCTTTCGGCCGGTGGGGCCGGTGGCCGAACCCGTGGCTCAGCCCTCGTCGAACGCCGCCTGGAGAGCGGCGACATCGAACTTTCCCGCCGTACCCATCATCGCCTTCGCGGCCCGGGCCGCCTTCGCCCGGTCGGGCGCGTTGAGCATGTCGGGCAGCACCGCGGGGATGACCTGCCAGGACAGACCGTACTTGTCCTTGAGCCAGCCGCCGCGGGCTCCCTCGCCTCCCGCGGTCAACGCGTCCCAGTAGTAGTCGACCTCCGCCTGGTCCGCGCACGGAACCTGGAGAGAGAACGCCTGGGTGAACGTGAAGGTCGGACCGCCGTTAAGCGCGATGAAATTCTGGCCGTTCAGAGTGAACTCCACGGTCGCGACCGTTCCCTCGGGACCCGGCCCCGCCGCGGTGAAGTGGTTGATTCGGCCGAGCGATGAGTCCTTGAAGATACTCGTGTAAAACCGGGCCGCCTCTTCACCGTTGCCGTTGAACCACAGGCAGGTGGTGAGATTGGTGCTGGACATCGGTCGTCCTCCTCGGCTGGTGCCCTCTTGCGCTGCGGATTGTTGTGCCCACCCGAGCCTAGTCAACTCCCCTGTCCGAGCAAGGCCCAAATTGTCACCTCTTGATGGTCTTGCTGAATGCTTTTCGCTTTTGGACGGCGGGTGGACAACCGCGTCTCGACGGGCTCCGGTCGGTCGTCAGTCGAGGCTCCTCGCACCGAGCAGCGCGACGACCCGGCCGGGCACCGCGGAACCTGCGAGCGGACCATCACGGCGCCGATCGTCCGCCGCCCGCTCAGAACTCCGATCATCGCCGCCCCCGGAAAGACTTTCTGACGCTTCCGGCCGCTTGGCCCGTCTTTGACTGGACGCAACTCGCCGCCATGACCCTCTCCGAGATCTGCGCGCCCACAAGTACGACATTCCGCGACTATCGCGCTTGTACAACTGCGGAACCTTGCCCTTGATGGTCGGCACTTCCGTAATATAGAACTGAAGCGTTGATCGGTCGATGACAACAGATCGCCCGGTCTTCACGCTCCCCGCAAGCAAACAGGAAGGAAAACCGATGATCCCCCGCATTTCCCGGAGGGTCGCCGCCACGGTCACTGTTCTCGCCATCGGCGGCGCAGGCCTCGTCGCGGCCCAGGCGCCCGCGAGCGCCTCGCCCTTCACCGCCACCTACTCCTGCAACGTCGCAGGCGAAGGCCGGCCCTCCAAGATCGAGGGCTCGCTGACGGCCTCGCCGAACCCCGCCGCCTCGGGCACCAAGGTCAACTTCGCCCTGGACGTCGCCAGCATCAGCGTGCCCGCGCCCGTGGCCATCGAGTCCTGGAATGCCACCGCCGTCATCGAGGGCAGTGGTGCGGAATCATCGACCTTCAACGCCACCGCCTCCGGCGGCTCGATCCCGGCCAACCACCCCATCCCCGACGTCCACATGGTCGGGTCCTGGACGCCTTCCGCCTCGGGCACGGACAGGTTCATGATCGGCGACATTACGATCAACCTGAACGTCGAGGGACAGGGAACCTTCACCGTTCCCTGCACTCCCACCGGAACGCGACCGGTCGCCGAGACCCTTACCGTCAATTAGCCCCAGCAACGCTGATCCGGTTTCCCAGCCATAGCCCCCGGGCCAGGAGTTGAAAACAAAGCGGGCGACTCCAGTTAATGGAGGCCCGGCGACAGGCTCTGGGCCGGGAAACCGGATCAGCGCGCACGCGGAACAGGCAGGCTCCGGCTCCGCCCTGTTCCTGCCCCGGTACGAACCGGGCGACGGCTCGTGGTCAGTGGCTTCATCTCGTTCCCGAGCCCGCAGGATTTCGCAACGCGTCCGGCAAGTGACAACCGGAAAAGGATGCGGATGATGACCACGACCACGGACAAGCCCACCGGCAACGCATTGTCGGGCACGCCCACCAGCACCGATGAGTGGCGCGATCGCGCACGTCAGATGGCCGATCTCCTCGCCGTGGACGCGGCGCAACGGGATAAGGAGGGAAAGCCTCCCCATCGAGAAGTCAAGCTGCTGAAAGACAGCGGTTTGGTGACCTTGCTGGGGCCGGCGGCTCACGGTGGTGGCGAGGAGACCTGGTCGACGGCGCTGCGGGTATGCAGGGAGGTGTCCAAGGCGGACGGCTCGCTGGGCCAGTTGCTGGGCTACCACTACCTGTGGGCTTGGGCGACGCGGTTCTTCGGGACCGAGGAGCAGATCGTCCAGGAAGAAGCGCGCTACACGCGCGACTGCCTTTTCTATGGCGGCGCCATCAATCCCAGGGACAAGGACATCACGGCGGTCGACGAGGGGGCCGCCCTTCGGCTGAACGGCGGCAAGTCCTTCGCCTCCGGGAGCCTGGTCTCCGACCTGACCTGCCTGACCGGCGCGCTGGACGACGGCAGGCGTCTGTTCGTCATCGTGGATTCGAAGTCACCCGGCCTGGCCTACAACCATGACTGGGACAACATGGGCCAGCGCCTCACAGAATCGGGCAGCATCACCGCCACCGATCTGATCGTGCCGTGGAGCGCGGCGATCGGCTATGTCGACAAGAAGATCACCCCGATGGTCTACAACTCGCTTTCGCTTCTGACGCTCCAGCTCGTCATGACGAACATGTACCTCGGGATCGCCGAAGGCGCCATGGCGTCGGCCGCCGAGTACACGCGGACCAGAACGCGGCCCTGGCCGTACGGCGGCGACGACAAGGAGGCGGCGACCGACGAGTGGTACATCCTGGAGGCCTACGGTGACTTCCGTTCCCAGCTGTGGGCGGCCGAGGCGCTGATCGACCGGGTCAACGAGGAACTCTCCGACCTGCTGCACGGGCAGCGGGAGGCCGTCACGTTCGCCCGGCGAGGCGAGGTGGCGGTCCGGATCTCCGCGGCCAAGCAGCTGGTCATCCGTCAGGGACTCGAGGTCTGCTCCCGGATCTTCGAGGTGATGGGGGCCAGGTCAACGGCCGCGGAGCACGGGTTCGACCGGTTCTGGCGGAACCTGAGAACCCACAGCCTGCATGATCCGGTGGCGTACAAGGCACGAGAGGTCGGACGCTACACCCTGCTCGGGGAGCTGCCGCAGCCTTCCTTCTACACGTGACCGGAGGGCCGGCGGTGCACATGATCGGCAAGCGATTCCACTCGAGGTCACGGCCATGAAGCACCACCGCCGCAACTACGGCCAGTATTGCGGCCTGGCCGCGGGCCTGGACCTCATCGGCGAGCGCTGGACGCTCCTGATCGTCCGTGAACTGCTCAGCGGACCCTGCCGGTACAACGAGCTCCTGGCCAACCTGCCGGGCATAGGCACCAACCTGCTGGCCGACCGGCTGAAGTTCCTCGGTCAGTGCGGAATCATCCGCCAGCGGTGCCGGGAGAGCTCGAAACTTCGCGACTACGAGCTGACCGAGCAGGGAGAGGGCCTGCGCGAGGCGGTACTCGCCCTGGCGCGCTGGGGCCTGGGCATGCTCGACCAGCCCGCCCCTGGAGACATCGTCCGCCCTCGGTGGGCGGCGCTCGCCATCGAGGCGATCCTCGACCCGAGCAGGGCGGGACCCGACGAGCAGTACGAGTTCCGCATCGACGACGAGGTCTTCCACGTGAGCGTGCTCGGCGGTCAGGTGACGGTCGGCCACGGGAGGGCCGCCATCGGGCACACGCTCACCCTCACCACCGATTCGGTCACCTTCGTCAAGATCGGCGCCGGGTCGCTGAATCCGCTGGAGGCGACGCTGACCAACCGCCTGGTCATCGACGGGGACGAGGAAGCGGTCGTCCGCTGCTCGCGCATGCTCGGCCTGATGGCTTAGAACGAACCGCTCACAGACGGAGGGACCCGGTGACTGAAGCGCACGCACGCGAGCCGGCCCGCGCGAACCTCAGCGCCGGGACGCGCACGGCCTACGCGTTCGCCGCGGAGGCGACGATCGGGCACCGGAGCACCCGCTACCTGATCGGACGCCGGTTCCGCGAAAGCACGGCCGTGACGGTGCTGTTCGTCTCGCATCCGGCGAATCTCGCCGGCACCCATGTGTGGATCACCGAGGACGCGGCGGCGGGCAGCTGCGACGTCGTGACCTACGTCCCCACCATGAAGATGCCGCTGCGTCTGGTGGAGCGTCATATCCTCGGGTGTCTGCCGCTGACCGACATCGGCTACCTGGATCTCATGGCCTGGCGCTACCCGCGCCTGGGCGCGAGCGAGGAAGGCCACGCCGCCGACCTGTCATGGAGCCGCTGGACCGGCGCCGAGGCACGCACCTACCCCGGTCCGGCCTGCACACCGGGCCTGACCGTCACCGAGGCGACCGACAGCACCACCCGCCTGGTCGTGGCGCGCGCCGTCGACCGCCTCGGCCTCCCCGTCCGCCGCTGGGAGGTCCTGGAGCTGGGCGACCCGGGCACCGGCGGCCTGCCCCGGCGCATCCAGGTTTCACGGCCGCAGACGGGGCACTCGACCGAGTTGCGGCGCACCACCGAGCCGGTGGACATCCCCGGGACGGAGTTCGACACCGCCCCGGGCCCGCTCGGCCGGACCCTTGAGGAGGCCCTGGACGGCCAGGCGGCGGCCTGAGCCACCCGTCGTCCGGTTCGGCTCGCTCAACCTCGGAATTCTCGCGATCGAGCAGCTGCCTGGATGTGCCAGAGGCGTGCGGTCTCAGCGGGACGGGGCGAGGCGTTGGGCCAGCCAGGCGAGTGACAGGAGGTGGCGTTGGTCGAGGTCGCCGTGGCCACCCGGGAAGAGTTCGAACCGTTTGGTCTCATCGCGGACGCCCGCCCTGGCGAGGGCCTGGTCGACGGCCTGGGCGCCGAGGTCGAGATGGTGCTCGTCCGCCGCTCCGCTGTCGATCCAGATGCCGCGCATCGATCGCATCGCCTCGGCGTGCCCGGAGACCATGCGGACCGGGTCGACGTCCAGCCAGCGCCGCCAGACATCGGGGATCAGCATGCCGCTCTCGGGATCGAAGGGAATCTCGGGCGTCCCGTCCGTTCGGGCCGAGAAGCAGGCGGACACGCCGTACAGGATGAGCAGGGAACGATCCGCCGGCTTGGCCAGGACGCCGCGCTCCTGGAACTCCTTCCACCAGCGCTGGATGTCACCGCCATAGGCGCGCAGGAAGCGGATACATCCGAGGAATTTCGCCACGCAGGTGTATTCGAACAGGGCGTCGCCCGCGTGGGACGCGAGCCCACCGAAGAGATCGGGGCGCAGCATCGGCGTGATCATCGCCCCGTAGCCGCCGCTTGATTTTCCGGCTATGCCGCGATGGTCGCGATGGGCCAGGGTCCGGTAGTGCCGGTCGACCCAGGGCACGATCTCCTCGCAAAGGTAGGAGTGGTACCGGCCAGTGCCCGGCGAATCCAGGTACTGGCTGCCTCCGTAACTGGTCCAGGCATCGACGTACACCACGATCGCCGGGGGTGCGGCCCGGTCGGCGAAGAGCTGGTCCGCCGCCTCGATGAGCGTTTTGCGAAAGGGAGCACGGTTGCGCCATATCTCAAGGTGTCCCAGATATCCATGGAGGATGTAAACCGCCGGATAGCGGCGATCGGGTTCAGCGTCGTAGCCCGGTGGAACATATACCCACAGTGGACGCCGCCACGGGTCGCCGAGCGGATTCCCGCGAAGCATCGCGCTTTCGAGTACGTGTTCATCGAGACGCCCGGACAGTTCGGCTGACCATGGAATCATTTCTCCTCCTCAATTCCTGGCGGCGGGCTGCGGGAATATTGATGAGCGGTGACGGGCGATGTTTTACTGTACGCCCGGCATGTCATTGATGACAGCGTCGTGATGAATTGGCGGGTGGGCACCAGGAAGGGAATGAGATATGACCGGCCAGGTGAGCTATGCCAGGATCGGCCGGCGGCTGGGCCGGATCTGCGGGTTGTGCGTGGTGACCGGCGGGCGCATGGCCGCGATCGTGATCACGACGCGGCGCTCCGAGCGGGCCGGCCGCCTGTCGGCCGAATTGGTCCGCATGATCGAGCGGCTCGGCGGCGCGTTCATCAAGACCGGCCAGATCGTCGCGACGCGTGTCGATCTGGTGGGCCCGACCGTGGCCGGCGAGCTGAACCGGCTCCACGACCATGTGGCGCCGATGACGGCGAACGAGGCGGTCACCGCCGTGCGGCACGCCCTCGGGCCGCTGCCGGACGCGATCGCGGACGCACTGGCCGACCCGCCCGTGGCCAGCGGCTCGGTGGCGTCGGTCTACCGGGTGCGGCTGGCGGATCGGACGGTCGCGCTCAAGGTCCGCCGCCCGGACGTCGGCCGGGCCATCGCCGCGGATCTCGCCGTCATCGGCTGGCTGGCCAGGGCCGTGACCAGGGTGCCCGCCTTCCGCCGGGTGCCGATCATCGAGATCACGGATCAGATCGGACGCTGCCTGATCGGGCAGCTCGACTTCGCCGCCGAGGCGAGCAATCTGGAGCGGATGAGAGACCACCTCGCCGCGGTGCCCGGGACGTACGTCCCCGCGGTCATTCCGGAGTTGTGCGGTGACGGCGTCATCGCCATGGAATTCGTCGACGGGTTGACGCACGCGTCCATCGAGGAGCTGCCGGAACCGGTTCGCGAAGCGGAGGTCACCGTTCTCGTGCGGGCCGTCTACCATCTGCTTTTCGCCGCCGGATTCGTGCACGTGGACCTGCACCAGGGGAACACCTACTTCCAGCCCGACGGGACGGTCGTCCTGCTGGACGCCGGGTTCACCTACAACCTGAGCCGCGAAGCGTCCCGGAGCTTCACCGAGTTCTTCGGCGGGATGATCGAGGGGGAAGGCGAGGCCTGTGCCGACATCCTCTACGCGACCGTGCGAGGGAACACCTCGTCCGCGGCGAGCGCCGAATTCCGCGACGGTGTCGCCGATCTGGTCAAACGGAATACCGGCTCACGCGTCCAGGATTTCAATCTTTCGCGTTTCTGTGTGGAGCTGTTCGATCTCCAGCGACGATCCGGGCTTTTCGCCGAACCGGAGTTCGTCTTTCCCATGCTCTGCCTGCTCAGCCTCGAAGGCCTGGTGAAGAAGCATCAGCCGATGATGGATTTCCAGATCGAGGCCGCGCCGTATGTGATGCAGAGCCTGCTCGCCGAACCGCCCGATGAGCGGCGAACCGCCTTGCCATGAACCTGATAGCGCGACCTTTGCCGGAAAGACCCGGAAACCCATCGGATGAGGAGCGAGGATGACAACTCCGACGCAGACCAGAGCCGAGCGGACGCTCAAGATGTGGGCGGCGGTCGACTACCAGCCCATCGCGGTGCGGGACGTGCTGGTGAGCGAACTGCTGGCCAGGGCCGCCGACGTGCACAGCGGGCACCGCGTCCTGGACGTGGCCGCCGGCACGGGGAACAGCGCCCTGGCGGCCGCCCGGCGCGGGGCGCGGGTGACGGCCACCGACATCGTGCCGGGCGCGCTGGAGACGGCGTCGCGACGAGCGGCCGCCGAAGGGCTGGAGCTGGAGGTGGAGGTCGCCGACGCGCAGGATCTGCCGTTCGAGGACGGCACGTTCGACGTGGTGCTGTCGAGCTTCGGGGCCATGTACGCGCCGGACCAGCGGCGGACGGCCGCCGAGTTGCTCCGGGTGTGCCGTCCCGGCGGGCGGATCGGCATGGCGAACTGGACGCCGGGCGGGGTGGTGGCGCGGCTCCAGCGCGTCATGGCGGAGGTCGTGTCCCGGCCCGCCCAGCCGGGGCCGCCGCCCGCGCCGCCGGTGGCGTGGGGCGGCGAGCAGCACTGCCGTGAGCTCTTCGGCGACCGCGCGGCCTCGCTCACCGCGACCGTGCGGGAACACCAGATGTGCGCGCGGTCGGCCGCCGAACAGGTCGAGCTCATGGCCGGGCACCTGGCTCCCTGGCACTTCGCGACCGCGTCCCTGCCCGTGGAGGCCCAGCGGAGGCTGGCCGAGGGGGCGATCGCCGAGTACGAGCGTGTCAACCGCGCCACGGACGGAACCCTCGTGGCCCGTGCCGAGTACCTGGAACTGGTGGTGGTCAAGGGCTGAGCCGCCGTCCCGCCGCACGCCGCGCCCGGCATCGAATCGTCCATGCCGGGCGCGGCGCGCAGCGGGAGACCTACAGAGCCGGGATTTCGGTGAACCTGCCGTCGGGCTGCTGGAGACCCTGGAACCAGCCGTATTGGCGGGAGTGGCGGAGCAGTGGCGGCGCGGCGCCGGCCTCGGCGTGCACGACCAGCCCGACGACCAGCCAGTGGTCGCCGACCGCGATGACCGAGTCCAGTTCGCAGGCCACCTGGCAGGCGGCACCCGCGATGAGCGGAACGCCGCGCGGCCCGCTGCTCCATCGGGTGGGCGGCCCGAACCGGTCGGTGTGGCGGCGTGCGAACCGGTCGGCGATCTCGGCCTGGCCCGCCGCCAGGACGTTGGCCGCGAAGACCCGTGCGTCGCGCAGCCGTGGCCAGGTCGACGACGACTTGGCCACCAGGAACGTGACCAGTGGCGGGTCGAGGCTCGCCGAGTTGAACGTGGTCACGGTGAGCCCGACCGGGCCCGGTCCCGTCACCACGACGACCGACGCCGCGTCCCGCGCGAGCACGCGCCTGAGCTGGTCCATCAGCCGGACCGTGCCAGGAACGGGGTGAGGGCCCGCCGGAAGGCCGCGGGCACCCGGGCCGGTCTCATCCCGTCGCCCTCCGCGCGCATGCACAGGACGCGCTGCCGCCCCGTCGCCACCAGCTCCTCCGCCTCCCCGCGCACGCGCATGTAGTCGAACATGAAGGCCACCTGGGTCTGGGACAGTTCGGCCAGCCGCATCCGGACGGCGATCTCGTCGAACGCGAACACCTCGGCGAGGTACTCGCATGAGCAGCTCAGCGTGAAGATCTTCAGGCCGGCGCCGAGTTCGGCGATGAGCCCGGGGACGCGCTCCCGGAGGAACAGCTCCCGGCACCGGCCCTGCCAGCGGACGAAGTGAGCGAAGTAGACGTTCCCCACCACGTTGGTCTCGTCCAGCCCGACGATGTGCCGGACCTCGAAGTAGGGCGTCATGCGCGGTCCTCGTTCCCGGTGAGGACGGCGAACACGACGGGGTGGGAAACGCCGCTCAGGGTGGTGGCGACCGTGACGACCCGCGTCCGGCCCGAGGCGAACGCCAGCCAGCCGGGCTCCGGAGATCCGGCCAGGCCGAGCGGATCGGTCGCGGCGCCGCCGCCCTTCACCTGGCATTCGCTGGCCGCCCAGACCCGGGTCGCGGCGACCGCCAGGGGCTCGCCGGATTCCGCCGCGGCCAGTTCGGCCACGGCCATCCGGCCGGCCCCGAGCAACCGCGGCCACGGACGGTCCACGGCCGCCTCGGCGTCGCAGCCGAGCGGGCCGCGTCCGGCGACGGCCAGCACGAACCCCGGGCCGTGGGACACCGAGACGGCGGGCCCGGGGCCGGAGCCGTCCTGGAACTCGGTCTCGGGCCGTCCGTCGGGACGATGCCGCACCCTGACCTCGGCGCCGACCGCGCGCCCGACGGCGCGCCGGGACGCCTCGACGCGATCATCGTGCCCCTCCGGCTCGACCGCGACACCGAAGCCGTCCGGCAGCCGCCGCTGGAGGTAGGGCCCGACGAGGGCCGCGATGGTGGGCGGCCCGTGGCGGCGGAGTGCCCGCAGCCGCAGCCCCCGCCACTCCTCGAGCAGCTTGCCCGCTTCGTCGTGCACCGTGAGGTCGTAGAGGTAGACGTCGCCGTCGTTGGCCCGCTCGCGGGCGGTCAGGACGAGCCGCTCCGGCCACGGGTCCGTGGCGGGCACCAGCCGCTCGACGCGGTCGGGCAGCAGTGTCGCGTCGGGCACGCACGCCTGGACGGCGTGCATGAAGGCGTCCCTCGGT
The DNA here is from genome assembly GCF_050946795.1 of Spirillospora sp. CA-294931. Lineage (GTDB taxonomy): Bacteria > Actinomycetota > Actinomycetes > Streptosporangiales > Streptosporangiaceae > Spirillospora. The sequence goes on along the minus strand of NZ_CP192006.1, from coordinate 2,131,544 downwards.
CCGGGGTCGGCCAGCAGCAGCCTGGTGGGCAGCATCGGCCCGAACCACGGCTTGCCGGTGCCGCCCGCGATCTCGGCCACGCAGCCCGTCGCGGTGAGCCGCCGGTACCCGATGACCCGCTGGAACCGCTTGCCCTGGAAGAACAGCGGGCCGTACCAGTCCTCGGCCTCGATCAGGCGCGAGACCCGAGGGGGCGGCCCGTCACCGACGGGTCCCGCCTGCGGCGGCGGCTGGCCCCCGGGTGCCGCCCCGCCCGACCGGAACGTGCCGCGGACGTGCTCGGCGGCGAAGCCGGTCTCCGCACTGCGGATGACCACGTCGACCGACTCGCCGTCCTCCCGGGCCAGCGCGGCGATCCTGATCGTCGCGGCCAGGTCCCGGTCCGCCGCGATCGGCCGCGGGAACTCCACGTCCTCCCAGACCGGACGGTCCGGCCGCGCACCGACCGCGACGGCCGCCCCGGTCATCGCCTCCAGGGCCAGCACGGCCGGCAGGATCGCCACCCCGTCCACCTGGTGGTCGGCCAGGTAGGGGTCGTCGCGGTGGGTGAGCCGGGCTTCGGTGACCAGTTCCACGCCGGGGTAGGAGACCAGGGGGTACTCGGTGAACCGGCCGAGCGGCAGCTCCCGCTCCTCGAACGCGACGGTCGGCAGGTGGCCGACCCGACCGGCGACCACCGCCACAACGGGAGCGCCGGGGTCGGCGAGCAGCCCCAGCAGCGTCTCGACGCCCTCATCGGGCGGGATCGGCCTGATGTCGTCGCGCACCAGGGCGTCCAGGACGCCGAGCCGCTCGCCCATCCCCACGCCCGACCACACCGACCACTCGATGGCCAGGCAACGCCAGGCCGGGTTGCGGCGGGCCAGGTCGAGCGTCATCTCGGTCAGCCACTCGTTGGCCGTCCCGTACTCGGCCTGCCCGGGCAGGCCGGCCCGGCCGATGATGCTGCCGAACGTGACCAGCAGCCGGAGCCTGCCGTGGTCGACCGCGCGCAGGACGGCGCGCAGCCCGTCGACCTTGGGTGCCACGGTGGCGTGGAACGAGGCCTCGTCGGCGGTGGCCAGCGCGGCCGGCCGGTTGCGGCCGGCGCCGTGCAGGACGGCCGTCACCTCGCCCAGCCGTTCGCGCGCGCCGTCCACAGCGGCGGCGGTCTGCTCGCAGGAGGTCACGTCCGCGCGGAAGTAGGCATGCCGGACGCCGGCGGCCTCCAGGCGCGCCAGGTTCTCCGCCAGGCCGGCGTCGGCCGCCGGATCGGAGCGTCCCAGGATCGCGAGCCCGGCTCCGGTGCGGCGGGCCAGCCCCAGCGCGCACTCGGCCGTGATCCCCTTGCCGCCGCCGGTGACGAGCACGACGTCCTCGGGCCCGAGCGGCAAGGGCCCGGGCCGGAGGTCGTGCGGGCGCAGCACCGGAACATCGCGCCGCCCGGCCTCGTCGAGGCGCACCTCGGTGAACGCGGTCGCCGCGGCGGCTTCGCGCACGATGGCGGCGACGGGCAGGGGCCCGGACGGCACGTTCACCACGCAGGTGACGATCTCCGGGTTCTCCAGGTGCAGCGTCTTGGCCAGGGCGGCGGCGCCGTGGCCGGACTGGACGACGAGACAGCGTCCGGCCCCGGCCGTGGCGGCGCGGGCACCCGCCAGCAGCATCCCGGCCTCGGCCGGGTCGTACGACGGCGACGGGCAGATGAGCACGCCGTCACCGATGCCCGCGGCCGCCAGGGCACGGCGGAGCGGCTCGGCCCGCGTGTGCCCGGACGGGGCGAACACCTGCCACGAGCCCGGTCCGCCCGCCGCGGCGTCCTTCAACGGGGGCGGTGGATCCGCGGGCACCCACTCCACGGCGAACGGGCGCACCCACGGACCGGCGCCGTCCACGGCCTGGCGCCGCGCGTCCTTTCCGAGCGGGGCCGCGGCGGCCAGGTCGTCCAGGGCCTCGGCGAGCTCGGCCAGGCTGGCGGTGGCGAAGCTGGTCGCCGGGGCCCGCATGGTGAGCCCGAGCTCCGCCGCCGCCTCGTTCATGATCTGGCCCACGACGATGGAGCTGAGGTGAAGGTCGTCCAGCGGCCTGGTCCCGGGGCGGACGACCTCGAGCGGAAGTTCCGCCCGCCCGGCCGTCAGCCTCCGCAGCCGGTCGATCGATGCGTCCTCGCCAGGAGGTCCAGCGTGCCGCGGTTCGGCTCCACCGCGGTCGGTCGGCATGACCGGGGCGGGCGGCAGGTCGACGTCCGGGGTGGATTCGCACGGATTGGCGAAGAACCGCAACGGCGCGTCCGGCTGGAACGGGCGGGTGAACCGGCCGTCGAACAGCGCCTGGGTGCGGACCGGCAGCCCGAGGACCACCGCGGCCGCCACGACCCGCAGCAGCGGGCCCAGCGACGGCGCGTCGAGATCCATGCTCAGCGCCGGGACGTCGGTGATCCGCGCCGCGAGCCCGCTCAGCGTCGACCCCGACCCCGCCTCGATGAACAGGCCCACGCCGGGAGCCGCCCGCTCGACCGCCGGGCCGAACCGGACCGGTGCGGTCACCTGCTCGGTCAGCAGCCGGCCCAGGTCGGTGCCGGACGCGAGCTCCCGGCCGGTCACCGTCGAGATGACACGGCCGCGCAGCGGTCGCGGATCGTGCTCCCGCAGATGGTCGGCGAGCGGGGCGGCGGCGGGCGCGACCAGCGGGGAGTGGAAGGCGTGGGAGACCCGGAGGGGCGTGCATTCGATGCCCTCCCGCCGGGCGCGGGCGGCGACCTGGTCCACCGCGGCGGACGGCCCGGACACCACCGTCCGCCCGGGGCCGTTCAACGCCGCGATCACGACCGGCGCGCCCGCCAGCAGCCGTGTCACCCGGTCGGGTGACGCGGCCAGGGCGGCCATCGCCCCGCCGCCGAGGCCGGCCATGATGCGCCCGCGAGCCGTCGCGATCCGGAGCACGGCGGTCTCGTCGACCGCGCCCGCCCAGGCCAGGGCCGTGAGCTCGCCCACGCTGTGTCCGACGGCGACGTCCGCCTCGATGCCGAGGGCCGTCAGGACGCGGACGGCGTCCAGCGAGGCGGCCACGACCCGGGGCTGGGCCACGGCGGTGTCGACCGGGTCCCCGTCCGGCAGCGGCCACGCGTCGAGCACGGCACGGAAGCGGCCGCGTGCGGCGCTGTGGCCGTGCCGCGAGACCGGGGTCGTGCCCTGGCCGGGGAACAGCAGTCCGGCCCTGGCCGGGGCGGTGACCCGGCCGAGGAAGACACCGGCCCCGGGGTCGAACAGCGATTCGTTTCCGGTCCCGAGGGCCTCGGCGGCCTTCCGGAGCGCCTCCGCCGCCCGTACCGGATGCCCGGTGACCACGGCGGCCCGCAGCGGCCGGCCGCGATACCCGGCGTGCAGGACGGCGGCCAGATCTCCCAGTTCGGCGAACGAGAGGGCGGAAACCGTGCCGGCCAGCCGCAGCAGCGTCTCCCGCAACGTTTCGGGGTCCTCGGCGTCCACCAGGAGCAGTTCCCGGTCCTGCGCCGACGACAGCAGCGAGACCGCCCGGGCGTGGTCGGCGCGGCCGTCGCGGGACTGCCCGATGACCACGTGCGTGTTGATCCCGCCGAAGCCCATCGAGGTGACGCCCGCCCGGCGCGGCGTCCCGGCCGGCCATGGCTCACCGGCCGAGGCCCGCAGCGCCGGACGGTCGCGCAGCAGCACGTCGTGCGGGTCCACGCACCCCGCGGTCGGGGGGATGATCCCCTCGCGGACGGCCAGCGCGGCCTTGATGAGGCCGGCGATGCCGCAGGCGGCCTTGGTGTGCCCGATGAGGGCCTTGATGCTGCCGATCGGCGCCGGTGGCGCCTGCGGGTCGGCGGCGTCCCGTTCCGCCGAGACGGCCTCGAGCTCCACCTGGTCGCCGGTCGGCGTGCCGGTGCTGTGCCCTTCGAAGTAGCCGACCGTGTCAGGGCCGAACCCGGCCCGGACGTAGGCGCGGCGCATGGCCAGCCGGTAGCCGTCGACGGTCGGCCGGGTGATCCCGCCCCGGCCGTCGGAGGATCTCCCCCAGCCCTCGATCACCGCGTAGCCGCCGACCGCGTCCTCCTCCCGCATCAGCACCGCCATAGCGGCGCCCTCGCCGGGCCAGAAACCGGAGTCATGCTGGTCAAACACCCGCATCTCGCCCGGCGTCAGGGCACCGACCTTGGCGAACCCCACCAGCTCGAAGGGGTCGATGCTCAGGTCGACCCCGCCGACGATCGCGACGTCGATCTCGCGGTCGGCCAGCGCCGCGCACGCGGTCACCACCGCGAGCAGGGACGACGAGCACGCGCCGTCGACGGTGTAGGCACCACCGCGCAGGTCGAAGTGGTTGCTGATCCGGCCGGCGATGGTGTTCGACAGACCTCCGGCCAGGGTGTCCTCGCCGACCTCGGGGAAAGGGGCCTTGTACCGGCGCTCGAGACCGGCCAGGAACCCTTCCAGCCGGCGGTCGTCGAACCCTTCCGCGCGCAGCGCCGCCGCGACGGTGCGGCGGACGTACGGCCACCGCAGGCGCATGAGGTTCGCCCGGCTGAACTCGCCCGTCAGGGTGTTGCCCACGATGACGCCCGTCGTCAGGGCGGGCAGCCCCGCGCCGCCGGGGAATCCGGCGTCGGCCAGCGCCCGGGACGCGACGTCCAGGGCCAGCCAGTGGGTGAGATCGGTGGACCGGTAGGTGCTGCCTCCCACCTTGAAGGCGACGCGGTCGAACTCGTAGCCCTCGATGACCGCGGCCATGTCCGCGTAGAACCGGTCGGCGGCGTCCGGGTCGGGCGAGTAATAGTCGGCGCGGTTCAGCCGCTCGCCGGGCAGGCGGCGGAACGCCCGGCGCTGCGCCAGCACGTTCTCCCACAGCCGGGCGGGTGACGAGGCGTCCGGGTACTCGCACGCCAGGCCCGTTATCGCGATCCGTTCCCGCATGGCGTCACCTGGCCTGAGCCGCCGTGGCCGGGACCTGGACGGGCACCGCCCTCTCTCGACGCGGCCGCCGTGCGCTCCGCAACGCGGCGGCCCAGTGGTACACGCCGCGGACGGCGCAGACGATGACCAGCGCGAAGAACAGGCCATAGACGATGTCCACGGCCATCAGAACGCCGTAGACCAGGCCCACCGACGCACCGAACGCGACCTGATCGCGCCGTCCGACCGGGGTGGTGCCGGGGTCGGTGACCATGTAGTTGAGGAACAGCACGAACGCCGTCCCGGTCATCATCAGCAGGGCGGGCCGCCAGGCGACCCCGAACACCGCGGCCCGGAACAGGGCCTGCGCGGTGAACGCCAGCACCAGCCCGGCGATCAGCGGCATCTTCTTGGTGAGCCGCGCGTTCAGCAGCGTTCCCGACGCCAGGATGAGGCCCGGGATGAGCCAGCTCAGGGCCGTGCCGACGTTCTCGGTGAACATGTACGGCGGCGCGATGCTGATCCACGGGAACAGCAGCAGCGCCACCGCGATGCCGAAGTTCGACGGGTTCATGAAGTGCCGCGACTTCCCGTTGATCGGGGCGCGAAGGATCGCCTTCTGCCCGACCGCCACCACGACCGCGAAGACGACCAGCCAGGCCTCCTCGTTGGCGTACAGCAGCATGTTCACCGCCAGGCCGGTGATGTGCGCGGGCAGGAGGTAGTCGGCCAGGCCCTTCAGCCCCTGCCCCCGGAAACCGGGGGGACGGCGGTCGGCCCACGCCGAGACCGACTCGACCAGGAATTCGGTGACGTAGGCGGTGCCCACCGCCATGATCGGCCACAGCCACGGCTGCTCGAACCCGAGCCACAGGTAACCGAGGATGTTGAACACCGTGATCGAGATCGCGAACCTGCGCAGGGCCGCGATACGGACGTCCTTCGGCGGCTTCGGGCCGGCCTGCCGGGCCGACCCGCGCGGGCCCTGTCCACGGAGCGATGTCATCACGCCGGCACCTCACGAATGGTCGAGTCGAGCAGGAGCGTGCGGGAGCCCGGAGCGAGCTCGATCGTCTGACGGTGGGCCCGGCCTTTCCCGTCCCGCCAGGCCACCGTCGCGGTCACCGGAGCGCCCGACTCGGCCAGCCCGAAGTGAAGGCCGAAGTCGTTCTTGCCCGAGTGCCCGCTGCCGCCGTCGACCTGGGCGGTCATGGTTCTGCCCGAGGAGGTCCGCACGGAGACCGTCGCTCCGATGGCCGGTGTGCCCGCCGCCTGGAGCGCGGCGCGCGGCCCCGGCACGGGCCGGACGAGCCTCAGTCCCAGGTGCCTGCCGGGGCGGGCGGTGTCGTTCCGGTAGAAGGCCGGCGGCCCCCATTGACGGGCGACGGCGAAGTCGAGCGTCCCGTTTCCACCGGTGTCGGCGATGCCGACCCCGCGCGTCGGGGTGGGGGCGCACAGGCCCAGCCGGCGGCTGATGTCGGTGTAGCGGCCGCGGTTGCCCCGAGCCTGGGCGAAGAACGCCAGGCACTGACGCCCGGCGAGGTCGTCGCCCGCCTTCACGTTCGGCCAGTGCAGCGGGTCGGCCACCAGGTTGTCGTTCATCGTCGCGAGCTCTTGCAGCTGCGGCCAGCGGTTGACCGTGCCCTTCACGAAGCCGGCCGTCTGCACCACGTCCTGGGTGCCGCGGTTGGCGAAGTCACCGGCCTTGACGTCCCACGACCAGCCGCTCTGCGCCAGGCCCATCGGCCAGCTCCGGTCGGTGAACGGGGCGACCCCGCGCAGCAGGTCGCGACGCATCTGTGCCTGGCCGCTCGAGGTGTTCATCCACGTGAAGTTGCTCTCCTGCAGACCGAACGACGTGGTGATGTTGCTGACCAGCATGTCGAGCTTCCCGTCACCGGCCAGGTCGGTGAACGTGGCGCCCATGCCCTTGAACGAGCCGTCGCCGAGGACCTTGGACTTCGGCACGGTCGGCGTCCGGCGTCCCTTCGCCTCGACGAAGCGGATGTGCCCGGGCCTGGACACGTTGGCGAAGAGGTGGTTGTGGCCGAAGTCGTTGGCCACGTACAGCTCCGGCGTCGTCGAGCCGTCCAGGTCGGCCGCGGCGGCGGCCAGCGTCCAGCCGGTCGCCGTGCCCTTGGGGAACGGGTCGCGCGCCGTGGCGTACCTGGGCGCCCCCTGCGAGGTGGCGCCGTCCCAGCGCAGGACGATGTCGCCGCCGCCGTTCATGGCGCGGGAGAGCCCGTCCGGCATGACCACCTCGCCCCGGGAGTGCGATCCGAGAACCGGAGAGTCCGGGAAGTAGTTGCCGATGACGATGTCGGTGTGGCCGTCGCCGTCGAAATCCGCGACGGCCACCGCGTTGGTGTTCCAGAGCGGGCCGGTGTACCGGCCGTCCGGGCCGGGCGGGCGCGGGACGACCTCGACCGGCTGGTAGGCCGCCGCGGACAGGTGCCGGGCGTCCCGCTTGAGCATGTAGATCACCGGGGTCCGGCCCCAGTGGTACACCAGCAGGTCCATCAGGCCGTCGTGGTTGAAGTCGCCGGGAGCGCAGCCCATCGGGGCCATGGTGGAGGCGTCGTAGGGCAGCGACGGCGACGGCGTGAGCACGAACGGCCGGTAAGTCCCGACGGCCTTCGTCCCCGGCACCGGGGTCACGATCACCGAGTCGCTCCGGGTGTCGACCAGGCACATGTCGTCGGGTCGGCCGCCGCCGCCGAGGTCATTGATCGCCACCGCGGCACCCACCGACGATATCCACGCCTGAATGCGCCGGTAGGCCGGATTGACATCCCGGATCGTGGCGTCCGGCAGTCCCGGCGGCAGGGCTATGGGCAGCTGCGTGAAACGAAACTGCGAGGCCGTGGCGGCGCGCTGCCGGGCGGACACCCCGGGCGGCTGGGCCAGGACGAACAGCGCCCCGATCAGTGCGAGCACGACGACCGGCGGTGCGAGCTTTCTCATCATCACGTCCCTCTCGCGAACCTTTCCGTCCCGGCCACGGGGCCGCGGGAACTCCGGCGATCTCGATCGGAAGGCGAGGGCGGCCGCGCGAAGCGCTCGCGGATGCGGTGGCGCCAGGCCTGGTAGGCGCCGGCGTCCTCCGGATCGCCGGGCCGGGCGTCATCGGTGCACCGCGCCGCCTCGGCGACCTCCATCCCGCACAGCGACCGCACCGCGGTGACGGTGTGCGGAGTGACCAGGCCCGCCCGCGCCCGGGCCTTGGCCGCGAAAGCCGCGCCCTGGGCGACGTCCGGCAGATAAGGACCGGCGCGGTCGGCCAGCTCGCGCAGCGACGCCTCGACCGCGCCCCTCGCCTCCCCGTCGGCCAGATCGGACGCGCTCCGATAACCGGCGTAGGTCGCGGCCAGGCCGGCACCGGCCCACAGGTCGGCCCTCCGGTCGGCCGCGAAGCCCGCCGTCACACCGGCGAGGCGGTCGGCGTCGGCCCCGCATACGAACCACAGGGCGCGGCCTATCCCCTGGTCGACGACGTGCGCGGCGTCGCGGGCGGAGCCTGGATGGCCCCGCGGGAGCCGGGGCGGGCGCCGCTCGCCCACGACGCGCGGAGTCCGGAAATAGGCCTCGTGGAACCCGTACCCGTCCAGAGCCAGCCAGCGCAGCAGCGGATCCGCGAGCCGGATCCGGCGATGCAGCGGGCTCGGCAGGCGGGCCAGCGCCCACCCGGCCCCGATGTGCGCCGTGTGGACCTGGTGCGCCGCCGGGTCCGCGACGAACCTCCGCAGCCGCCCCCCGGCCCCGGGAAGAACGCCGTCGAGAATCGCCAGCGCCATCGAGGCGCCCTCATAGGCGAAACCGCGGTATTCCGAGGGAACCGTTTCCAGACGGGCCGCGATCTGGCGCTCTCCCCGCAGGGTCATGCCGTATTCCAGGCCGATGAGGAACCAGCGGCCCACCTGCTCCAGATAGTCGCGCGCCTGCGGCTGCCCGACGTGAAAGCCGCGCACGCGGAATGTCACCTCGGTCGACGGCGGCGCCAGTATCCGATGGAGGACGCGTCCCGCAGCAAAAGTCATGGAGCTCTCTCAACCGTAGGAATGGTTCGCCTCACGAATAAGCCACCCATACACGATGAGCGCTTTATGTCGGCCTCCGCATATTAACCGAGACCCGTGAGACGACTGGGATTCATTGAACACAACATTCGGTATCGCGGCCGACGAAGAACTTCCGGAACAATCGCGGGCGGCCGCCGTTCGGCCTTAGGGTGATGAATGCGCGGTCGTGGGGCGTCCGCTCAGTCGTCCGGCCCGTCGTGAAGTCTCTGCTCGTCCGCGAGCCGGTCGGCTATCCGGTGCCACACCCAGGCGCAGTGCTCGGCGAGGGTGATGAGACCGTCGGCGCGGTGGGGCGGGACCGCCTCGACGAGCTGGTTGACGTCCGCCCCGCGGACCACGTGGTCACGCAGCCACCGGAGCATGAAGCGGCCGGCCTCCGTCTGCCTGATCGCGGGATCCTGGACGAAGCTCTCCAGCAGCGACCGGGGATCGAAGCCGGGGACGTCGCGGGCGAGCCGCCGCTCGGGACGCCGCTCGGAGAAGACAGGTGGAAGCAGGGGGGAATCGGTGGTGGCCTGGCCGGCGTCGGACTGGCGCGAGCGGATGGGGTCGCCGCCGCGCCGCAGTTGCTTGCGGACATCGTGGGCGGTGCCGACCGAGATGCCGGCACCGGCGGCGATCTCGCGCAGCGAGGCGTCGGGGCGGGCGGTGAGGAACTCCACGGCGCGCTGCCTGCCCTCGCTGCTGTTGAGCGGGCGGGCGCGGCCGTCGACGCCGATGCGCTTGCTCGACTGCGGGGTTTCCGCGCTTGAGCGTCTCCGTATGACGCCGACCGTCTTGTCCGACAGCCCGGTCCAACCGGCGATCGCGCGGTCGGACAGGTCGGGGCGGGCCGCGATGATCCGCCGCGCGGCGCCCCTCCGGTCCTCCAGGCTGAGCGGGAGACCGTGTGTGACGTTCTCCCTGACGGCGTGGAGGAATGCCTCGTTCTCGTCGCCTTCGAAGAACCGGACCCGGATTTCCCGCCTCCCGCTGGCCATCGCGGCGCGGAGGCGGTGCATACCGTCGATGACGCGCATTGTGCTGCGGTGGACGAGGATGGGCGGAAGTTCGGCCTCGGCCTCGATCAGCCGGCGGGTGTGATTCTCGTCCTCCCCGGTGAGCCGCGGCGAGTCGGCCGGCAGAAGGCTGCGCACCGGGACGATGTGCACGTCCTGGCCGGGCTCCGAGGGCAGGGCCGGTTCTTCTCGCGCGCCATGATCGGCGGCCCGACTGTTCGCGGGAAGGCGGAGTGTGAGGTTGACCGGGGCGGATCTGTTCCCGGCCGACGGTTCGGTAAGAGGTCTGCCCGCAGCGGTCCTGGACAATGTCATCGTCCTCCAAGAGCTCACGGCACATGAACGGGTAAACGAGATTATGCGATGCCGATTGCCTGGCCGAAACCCACGTCCAGACCATTCCTCGAACCGGCCGCACCCGTATAGCAGAGGCTCTTAAGTTAGCCGCCGGACTTGTGGCAGTACCATTGAATGCTTTTCTTCTCCCTTGGCGACTTGACATTCACGGCCTTGTCAGAACCGCAGTCGTCCGCCGGAGGCCCCGGACACTTTCCGCCCTGTCGGGTCCGGCCTGAACTCCACGGCCGAACGAGCCGCCGCCGCCACGACCGACGAACACGTCCGCCCGATCCTCGACCGGCCGGGTCGCCGCCGCCCGCCGCCCGAACGGCCTGGCCGTCAGCCCGCCATTCCCGTTAACTTAATAACAAACCCGGAGATAAAGGGCATAGGGGTTGGTAACGGTCGACCGGCCTACCCGGATCCGGGCGCCCAGACGGAGGCCGACCACCGAGCCGTCGCCTGCCGGTGGGGAACGCCCCGGCCGTTCGCGTGGCCGGAGAGGAGCCGCACCACCTGGTAGCAGCACAGGATGGCGTGCACCTCCTGGCGGACCAGGTCCGGGTCCTTGGAGCGCAGTACCACCGCGTCCCCGTCGGGAGGCAGCAGGTCGAGCGTGCGGAAGCAGTCGTCGAGGCGCCAACGCGAGGCACGCGCCGCGATGCCCGCCTCCGCGGGCAGCGCCCCGGCGTCGAGAACGTCGGTGACCAGAAGGGTCCCCGAGCCCCCGGCGGCCGACCCGCCTTCGCCCGCGTCGGGGATGACCCGGACCACGCGGCCGGCGCGGGCCAGGCGGGACAGGTAGGTGCCGTCGGGCAGCGTGCTCAGCTTGGGCAGGTCCTCCTCCGGCCCCGCCTGCCACAGCGCGTGCGCCCCGGCGGCGATGACCTCGTCCAGCAGATCGCGAGGCGCGAACTCGCGGCCGATCAGGAGCAGGTCGCCGCGAACCAGCTTCCGCAGGAGACCGCGGATCAGCGGTGCCCGATCGGAGACCGCGCCGGACATGCTCGCGCTGAGGATCGCCGACGTCCCGCACTCGCCGAGCGCCACGACGCCGGCCCGCGGAACCGCCCCCGGAGCACCCGGCGGGTAGCCGAACGCGCTGACGTTCCCCGGCGTGCTCGGCAGGCTCAGCGGCACCTCGTCCAAGGCCACCAACCGCATCCCGCCGACGCGTAAATGCCCGGGCTCGCTCCGGACCCGGGGCCCGGCGGCCTCCTGCAGCAACGCGGCCATCACCCGCCAGCCGAGCCGCTTGCGGGCGTAGGTGATCGCGGCCGGGGTCGGCTGCGTCTCGCGCGGCGGCGTGGCGGCGAGCGAGTCCGTCCAGGCCAGGCCCGCGACCAGCTTGTCCCAGACCTCCGCGTAGCCCAACCGGAAGAACATGACCATGGTGAGCACGTAATAGACCATCAATCTGGCCGGCAGCGCACGCATCCGCTGCTCCCGAACGCCACACTGGCTCACCACGCGGTCGACAAGTTCCGGGGGAAAGGCGCTGGTCAGCAAACCAACGGCAATGCGGTCCGCGAGAAGGTCGCCGACCTGCCGGGGAGGCCTCGCCATGTAAGTGACATTGCTCCAGGTCGAGCGGCACGCCGCGCTTGCGGGCGGCGTCGGGGGCAGTCCGACCGTCGACCCCCCGCGGAGGCCCGACCGAGCGGTTACACGTAGCCAAGCGGCGTACTCCGTCACCCCACTGAACCCAACAGGACGCCCCGTCCGTTTCTTTCCGTGCACCACCCCCGCCCCGCGGCCACCACCTCGGAGAACGTTCCATCACGCAAGATCATGGCGAGAAAGGTGCGGCCATATCTCTCATATGGCGCAAACACCCTGCGGTCAGACGCACATCAGCCACGCGGCGGTCCCGTGGGCGGGCTTCCGGCCCCCGGCGATCCTTCTTCGGCGGGCGGCTCCGGAGCACGGGTCCGAAAAGTTCATGCCCGGAGTGTCGGATCGGGACGCCGGCCGTTCGTCTCGGAGGTGACAGCGACCCGAAGCGCCCTCCCCGAGGGCGTCCGACCCAAGGAGAAGATCATGGAACTGAGGATGAACACCATCGACATCGTGGTGGCCGACCTGGAGGCGTCGGTCGCCTTCTACCGGCGGCTGGGGGTCGAGTTCAAGGTGGACGCCGCCTTCCCCGACCACGCGGGCGCCGACCTGCCCGGCGGGCTGCACCTGATGCTCGACACCGAACCGTTCCGCGCCTCCACCACCCCCGGCTGGAGCAAGCCGTCCGGCGGGCCCCGCGTCTTCCTCGCCTTCCAGGCGCCCACGCCGGCCGGGGTCGACTCCACCTACGCCGAACTGATCGAAGCGGGGTACCAGGGAATCAAGGAGCCGTGGGACGCGTACTGGGGCATGCGCTACGCGACCGTCGCGGACCCCGACGGCAACGGCGTTGACCTATACTGCCCGCTGCCCGCGAACTGACGAGGAGGGAGGCATCCGGTCAAGTACGTGCTGATGTTCGCCGAGACCGAAGAGTTCCTCAACGAACTCGCCGCCATGAGCGACGACGACCGGCAGGCCGCCTACGAGGCGGTCAGCCACTGGTTCACCGTCAACGCCGCGAAGATCACCCACCATCAGAAGCTGGCCGCCCCGGACACCGCCACCACCATGCGGCTGTCCGGCGGTGACGCCGTCGTCACCGACGGGCCGTTCATCGAGGGCAAGGAGGGCATCACCGGCTACGCCGAGATCGACGTCGCCGACCTGGACGAGGCCCTCGCGCTCGCCCGCACCTGGCCCGCCTGCCCGATCGTCGAGATCCGGCCCTTCACCTGATGGACGAGGTCCGCGCCGAGCTGGCCCGCGTGGTCCGCGACCACGCGGGCCGGCTCGCCGCGTGCCTCATCCGAGCCCTGGGCGACTTCGCCACCGCCGAGGACGTCATGCAGGACGCCATCGAGACCGCCCTGAAACGCTGGCCGGTCGAGGGCATCCCCGAGCACCCCGACGCCTGGCTCCTGACCGTCGCCCGCCGCCGCGGCATCGATCTGCTGCGCCGTCAAAGCGTCTACCGCGACAAGCTCGCCCAGCTCGACTGGCCCGTCCCCAGCGAGCCCGACGACCGCCTCAAACTGATCTTCACCTGCTGCCATCCCGCTCTGCCCCGGCAGGCACAGGTCGCCCTCACGCTGCGCACCGTCTGCGGCCTCACCACCGGCCAGATCGCCGCCGCGTTCCTCGTCCCGGAGACCGCGATCAGCCAGCGGATCACCCGGGCCAAACGGAAGATCACCGAGGCGGGGATCCCGTACCGCATACCGTCCGAAGACGAGCTGCCCGAACGGCTCGCCCAGGTGCTGGCCACCATCTACCTGCTGTTCAACGAGGGCTACCTCACCAGCACCGCCGACCGGCCGCACGCCCGCGACCTCGCCGACGAGGCCGAACATCTCGCCGCCACCCTCGCCTGGCTGGTCCCGCACGAACCCGAAGTGCTCGGCCTGCTCGCCCTGATCCGCCTGCACCAGGCCCGCTCCCCGGCCCGCTTCACACCCGACGGCGCGCTCGTCCTCCTCAAGGACCAGGACCGCGCCCTCTGGGATCACGGCGCGCTCAAGGACGCCACCCGGCTTCTCGAACGCGCCGCCGCCGGCCACCGTCCGGGCCCGTACCAGGTCCAGGCGGCCATCATCGCCTGCCACGCCGAATCCCCCACCTGGCAGGACACCGACTGGACCCAGATCCTCCTCCTCTACGACCTGCTGGTGAGGCTCACCCCCACCCCCGTCGTCCGGCTGCACCGGGCGATCGCGGCGCGCTACGTCCTGGGAGCGCGCGCCGCCCTCGCCGAACTCGACGCGCTGGCCCCCGCGCTCGACACCGACCACCTCTTCCATGCCACCCGCGCCGAACTCCTCCGCGACCTCGACCGCCATCTCGAAGCGCACACCGCCGACCGCCGCGCCCTCGCCTTCACCACCAACCCCGCCCAGCACCATCTCCTGACCACCCGTCTCACCTGGCGCTGAGGCGATCAACGCCCGGACGGCCCCGCCGCGGCCGTATTAGGCTGGTGCCGTCCGCGCCTTCGAGGAAGGCGACCCTGCCCCGCCGCCCGTGACGCGTCACCGGACCCGTCCCGGCCGAGATCCCAGCGCTCCGGACCAGCAGGAAGCAGGCGTCCATGTCTCGCGGCAACCCCATCTTCGCTCGCTTCTACGCGCGATCCAGCAAGGCGATGGAACGCACGATCGCCGAACACCGCCGCGGCCTGCTGGCCGGGCTGACCGGCCGCGTCATCGAGATCGGCGCGGGCAACGGCCTGAACTTCGGCCATTACCCACCCGAGGTCACCGAGGTCATCGCGATCGAGCCCGAACCGCTGCTGCGCCGGATCGCCGAGGACAACGCCACCAAGGCGAGCACGCCGATCAGGGTCCTGGACGCGACGGCCGAACGGCTGCCCGTCGACGACGGCACCTGCGACGCCGCCGTGGCGTCCCTGGTGCTGTGCACCGTCCGGGACGTCCGCGCGTCCCTGGCCGAGCTCCGGCGGGTCCTGCGACCGGAAGGGCAGCTGCGGTTCTTCGAGCACGTCCGCGCCGCCCACCCGGCCGCCCGCACCACCCAGCGCCTGCTGGACGCCACCGTGTGGCCCCGGTGCATGGGCGGCTGCCACAGCAACCGGGACACCGTCTCGGCCATCCGGGAGGCCGGGTTCACCGTCGACCGGCTCGACCACCTCGCGTTCGCCGACACCAGGCTGCCCTTCCCCGCGTCCCCGCAGATCCTGGGCAGCGCGACCAGCCCCGCCGCTCCCGAATAGGCCGGGCAGGTCTCAGGACTCGCCGGTGATTCTGGCCGAGCCCAGGGAGGCGTTGGTGATGGTTCTGGCGGCGGTCTGGGTGGACGAGGCGGAGGTCAGCTCGGAGAGGGTGGCCCGGTTGAGGGCGTGGACCACGAACTCGTAGGTGTTCACCGTGCTGGGCGAGCACGGGCCCTGGTAGCCGTAGAGGCTCGCGCTCCCCCGGTAGTAGACCTGCCGGGACCCTGCGGGGACCGGAGGCCGGTAGACGTGCTGGACGTTCTGCGGCAGCGCGGTCGCGCCGACGGGGATGTCGTAGATCACCCAGTGGATGAGGTTCCGGTTGTCGAGGTCGCGCATGACGAGCGCGTAGCTCTGGGCCCCGGCCGGTGCGCCCGACCACGCGAGGGGCGGGGACTCGTTCTTCTTGCGCGGGTCGCTGTCGCCGCTGGTGCACTCGTGGACCGTCGGGATCGTCCCGCCCTGGGCGAAGGCGGAGCTGGTCACGGTGAACGCCAGCCCGCCCGAGGCGGTGGACGGCGGGGCGGCGGCGATCGAGAGGCCGACGGCGCAGGTGGCGAGCAGGGCGTGCGGCGCGAATCGCTTGATGGTCACAGGGCGCTCCTCAAGGCGGCTCCGGTCTCGGCCCCCGTGTCCATGCCAGGGTGCAGAGGAACGCCCGTCCGTCTCTATGCATTGGCTGCCGGTCTCGTTGCGAGGCGTGACCGATCGGCGGGCTCGCGCGCGAGCAGCCGGGCGTCCTGGTCGGCGAAGGTCACGCGGACGGTCAGGCCGCCGGTGGGGTTGGGGTGCGCGGTCGCCTCGGCGCCGTGGGCGCGGGCGATCGAGGCGACGATGGACAGGCCGAGGCCGGTGCCCTCGCCGTGGGCGTGGCGGCGCGGGCGACCGCGGCGGAAGGGTTCGAACAGGTGCGCGGCCGCCTCGGGAGGCACGTCCGGCCCGGTGTTGCCGACCGTGAGCTCCCGGCCGTCGAGCCGGACGAGAACCCGCCCGCCGGGCTCGTTGTAGCGCAGGGCGTTCTCCACCAGGTTGCGCACCAGGTGCCGGAAGAGGATCGGGTCGCCGCGCAGCCGCGGGGATCCCAGGCGCGGCTCGATGGTGAGGTCGCGGGCGAGCGCGTCGGCCCGGTGCTCGGCCAGGACGGTCCGGACGATCTCGGCGGCGTCGAGCGGCTCGGCGCGGTCAAGCCCCTGGTCGCTGACCGACAGCAGCAGCAGTCCCTCGATGAGCCGTTCGCTGCGGTCGGCGACCTCCAGCAGCCTGCCGCGCACCCGGGCGACCTTGGCGGGGTCGGGGTCGGCCAGGCCGATCTCCAGCGCCGCGCGCTGCACCGCGAGCGGGGTGCGCAGCTCGTGGGCGGCGTTGGCGACGAACCGCCGCTGCGCCGACACCAGGCTCTGCAGCCGGTCGAGCATGGCGTCGAAGGTGTCGGCGAGGTCCTTGAGCTCGCCCGGCGGCGCCTCGAGGGCGATGCGCTCGTCCAGGTTCTCGGCGGACAGGCGCCGCGCGGTGGCGGTGACGGTGTGCACGGGACGCAGCACGCGTCCGGCCATCCACCACGCCAGCAGCACCGACACCACCGCGAAGATCGCCAGCGCGACCAGCGAGACGGTCAGCAGCTGCCGGTAGGTGGTGTCCTCGGCCGCCGCCGCGGCCCGGGTGATCGAGAGCCCGTTGACCGGCATCATCTGGTCGTCGTCCGCGCGCAGGGTCGTGAGCGGCGCCGTCGGATGGTAGCCGCCCGAGCTGGGCAGCGCCGTGGTCATGGCGTAGGGCAGCCGGTCGGCCAGGGTCTGCCGCATCAGCAGGTAGACCGAGGTGACCAGGCCGCCGCCAGCGATCAGCAGCAGCCCGCCGTAGAGGGCGGTCAGCCGGGTCCGCGCGGTGATCCTCATGAGCCGCCCATCCGGTAGCCGGACCCCGAGACGGTCTCGATGACGGCGGGCGGCCCCAGCTTGGCCCGCAGCTTGCTGACCGTCACCCGGACCGCGTTGGAGTTGTAGGTGATGTGCTCTTCCCAGATCTGCTCGATCAGGTCGTCGGTGCCCAGCACCGCGCCGTCCGCCCGCATCAGCGCCTCCAGGACGGCGAACTCCTTGCGCGACAGGTCGAGGCGGCGGCCGTCCCGGTGGGCCCGGCGCCGGGGGATGTCCAGGACGACCCCGGCCCGTTCCAGGACGGGAGGCAGCGCGGGCCGGGCCCGCCGCCCGAGCGCCAGGACCCGGGCGACGAGCTCCTCGTAGGAGAACGGCTTGGGCAGGTAGTCGTCGGCGCCGAGCCCGAGGCCCTCGACCCGGTCGCGGACCGTGCCGGACGCGGTCAGCATCAAAATCCGTGTCAGCCGCCCGCTCTCGACGACCCGGCGGCAGACCTCGTCGCCGTGCACCTCGGGCAGGTCCCGGTCCAGCACGAGGACGTCATAGTCCATCGCCTCGAACCGGCGCAGGGCCTCGGCGCCGTCATGGGCGACGTCGGTGGCGATCGCCTGGTCCCGGAGCCCGTCGGCGATCAGCTCCGCCAGGTAGCCCTCGTCCTCGGCCAGCAGCACGCGCATGCCTCAGGTCTATCTGACCAGGCCTTTCGAAAAGATAAAGCGGCCGATTAAGGAAACGAAACACCGGACCCGGGCACTGTGTGGCCGTCGCCGGGCCAGTGGAGGCTCCGGCCGCGACCGGGAGGACTCCGATGACCGTCCACCAGCGCCGCCTGCGCGTTTCCGCAGTTGTCCTGGGCCTGGCCCTCTTCACCACTGCCTGCGGCGGCGACTCGGGCGGCGGCGGCGAGGCCGCGTCCACGGGCAAGGCCGGAACCTCCACGGACCAGCAGCTCAAGCTGGCCAAGTGCATGCGCGAGCACGGCGTCGACATGGCCGATCCCAAGTCCGGGGAGGACTCCGCCGGAGTCACGATCGGCGACGAGGGCACCAGCCCCCAGAAGATCGAGAAGGCGATCAGGGCCTGCCGGACGGTGGCCGGGATCCCGGAACCGAAGCCGATCTCGCAGGCGGAACGGGACAGGATGCTCAAGTTCGCGCGCTGCATGCGCGCGCGGGGCGTCGACATGCCCGACCCGAAGTTCGAGGGCGGGGCAGTCGAGGCGCTGCCGCTGCCGAGCTCCGGGCCGCAGAAGGAGAAGTTCGACAAGGCCGGCAAGGCGTGCGGCGGCCAGTTCGGGACGACCGGGCGATGAGGCGGAACTGGGGCATCGGGGCCTTGGCCGTGGTGGGGATCGGGGCCGTGGCCGTGGTGAACGCCGGAGTCGGCGGCGGGGAGACGCGCCGCGATCCCGGCGTCTCCACCGCGACGGCCTCCGTCCAACGGGGCGACCTCAGCGACGGCAGCGCGCAGGAGGGCACCCTCGGCTACGGCGGCGACCAGGGGCTGAAGGCCGGCGCGTCGGGCGTGGTGACGTGGATCGCGAGTCCCGGCTCCCGGGCCGGGCGGGACGACCGGCTCTATGAACTGGACGGCCGTCCGGTCCGGCTGATGTACGGGGCCCGCCCGATGTACCGGGTCCTCAAGTTCGGTGACGAGGGGCCGGACGTCCTGCAACTGGAGAAGAACCTCGTCGCCCTCGGCCACGGCCAGGGAGTGACCGTCGACAGGAAGTACACCAGGGCCACCGCCGGTGCGGTCAGGCGCTGGCAGAAGGACCACGGCGCCAGGGCCACCGGGACGGTCGGCCCGGACGCGGTCGTGTTCGCGTCCGGGCCGGTCCGCGTCAGCGGCCGGGGCGCCTCGGCCGGTGACCGGGTCGCCCCCGGGAGCCCGGTCGTGACCGTCTCCGGCACCGAGCGGGTCGTCGAGCTGAAACTCGAGGTCGCCCAGGCGAGCACGCTCAAGGAGGGCACGGAGGTCACCGTGGAGCTGCCGGGCGGCCGCACCGTCGAGGGCTCGGTCCGGACTGTGGGCACCACGGCCGCCAAGGACGGCGGGCAGGAGCAGGGCGGCGACGGCGCGGCCAAGGTCAAGGTCAAGGTCGTCATCGCCCTCAAGCATCCCGGGAAGGCGACGGCGCTCGACAAGGCGCCCGTGACCGTGAACATCACCACGCACACCAGCGAGGACGTCCTCTCGGTGCCCGTCCAGGCCCTGCTGGCGCTGCCGGGCGGCGGCTATGGCGTCCGGGTGGTGGGCGGGGCCGGGCGCCGGACGGTCAAGGTCGAGCTCGGCGTGTTCGGCGGCGGCCGCGTCGAGGTGACCGGAGCGGGTCTCGGCGAGGGCATGAAGGTCGAGGTGCCCGCGTCATGAGCCTCGAACCGGTGGTGGAACTCGTCGGCGTCCGCAAGGAGTATCCCGGTGGCGTCGCGGCGCTCGCGGGGGTCGACCTGACGATCCGGCGCGGGGAGCTGACGGCGATCGCCGGGCCGTCGGGGTCGGGGAAGTCCACGCTGCTGCACATCATCGGCAGCCTCGACCGTCCGTCCGGCGGCTCGGTCCGGATCGCCGGTCACGACGTGGCCGGGCTGCGCGACCGCGAGCTGTCGGCGCTGCGCGCCCAGCACCTGGGTTTCGTCTTCCAGTCCTTCCATCTGGCCCCGGGCCTGTCCGCGCTCGACAACGTGGCCGACGGGCTGCTCTACAGCGGCCTGCCGCCGCGGGCGCGGCGCCGCCGGGCCGCCGAGGTGCTCGACCAGGTCGGGCTGGCCGACCGGATGACGCACCGGCCGCACGAGCTGTCGGGCGGCCAGAAGCAGCGCACCGCGATCGCCCGCGCCATCGTCGGCGATCCCGTGCTGCTCCTGGCCGACGAGCCGACCGGCGCGCTGGACACCGCCTCCGGCGACACCGTGATGGCGCTGCTGCACGACCTCAACGCCCAGGGAGCGACGATCGCCGTGATCACCCATGACACCGAGATCGCCGCGAGCCTGCCCCGGCGGGTGCGGCTCCGCGACGGGCTCATCGTGTCCGACACGGCCAGGACGGCCGCCGTATGAGGGCGCTGCGGCCCGCCCGGCTCTCGGCGGCCGATGTGCTGCGCACCGGGGCGGCGGGGCTGCGCGCCCGTCCCGCCCGGGTGGTCCTGTCCGCCCTCGGCATCGCGATCGGCATCGCGACGATGATCTCCGTCGTGGGGATCTCGGCGTCCAGCCGGGCCGAGGTCCAGCGCCGGCTCGACCGGCTCGGCACCGACCTCCTGGTCGCCAGCCCCGGCACCTCGATGCTGACCGGCGAGAAGGCCGCCTTCGCCCCGGGGGCCGAGAAGATGGTGCGGCGGATCGAGGGCGTGGAGCGGTCGGCGGCCACCGGGACGCTCAGCGGCACCGTCCGGCGCTCCGACAAGATCCCGAAGGAGGACACCGGCGGGATCAGCGCGCTGGCGGCCTCGGAGAGCCTGCTCGCCACCCTTCAGGGCGAGGTCCGCGTCGGGACCTGGTTGAACGCGGGGAACGGCCGGTTCCCGTCCGTGGTCCTCGGCTCCGTCGCGGCCCAGCGGCTGGGCATCACCCGCGGTGGCGAGCAGGTCTTCATCGCCGACCGCTACTTCACCGTCATCGGCATCCTCGCGCCGCTGCCGCTCGCCCCCGAAATCGAACGCTCCGCGCTGATCGGCTGGGACGCCGCGCGCACGTACCTCCGCTTCGACGGCCGGCCCACCTCGATCTACGAGCGTTCCAGCGACGCGGCGGTCTCCCGAGTGCGCGACCTGCTCCCCCGCACGATCGACCCGAGGAACCCGCAGGACGTCAAGGTCACCGACCCCTCGGCCGCGCTCCAGGCCAAGGCCGCGGCGACCGGCGCCTTCACCGACCTGCTGCTCGGCCTCGGCGCGGTCGCGCTGCTGGTCGGCGGCGTCGGGGTCGCCAACACCATGGTCGTCTCCGTGCTGGAGAGACGGCACGAGATCGGCCTGCGCCGCTCCCTGGGCGCCACCCGGGGGCACATCCGCCTCCAGTTCGTCACCGAGTCGCTGCTGCTGTCCACGCTCGGCGGCGCCGCCGGGACGGTGCTGGGCTCGCTGGCCACCACCGGGTACGCGACCTCCGCCGGGCTGCCGCCCGTCGTCCCGGCCTGGTCGGTCGCGGCGGGCCTCGGCGCCACCCTGGTCATCGGGAGCGTCGCCGGTCTGTACCCGGCGATCCGCGCCGCCCGGCTCTCCCCCACGATCGCTCTGCAGACCGCGTGAGTGCCGAAGGTCATGGGTCTTCCGGCCACGCGGTCAGGCGAGATCACACTGGTGGGCGGGGGCGGCGGATTTCTAGCGTTCGAGGTCCCAACACCTCCTCGAACGGAGCGCGACCATGCGCCGTCTCGCCGTCCCCATCGCCGCCGCGATCGTGTCCTCGGGAATCGCCGCCGTCCCGGCCGCCGCGTCCCCGTCCCCCTGTCCCGAGGTCCGGGTGCCCGGGGCCGAGCACGCGGTGACCGCGTGCGCGGCCGATCTCACGACCTCGGGGACGGTGCCCGCCGGGCTGACCGACCCGGCGGACTGGGCCGGGCTCGTCGCGCCGGGAACCGTGCCGCCGTCGGGAGTGCCCGGCGTGCAGGTCGACGGGTACTTCCGGGACGACTCGTCCGGCAACACCAACCACGGGTGGAACCACGACGCGCAGTTCGTCCTGCGGCTCCCGAGCGAGTGGAACGGGGGGCTCGTCGTCGCCGGGCCGCCCGGCACCCGCGAGCAGTACGCCAACGACCCGACCATCGGCGACCAGGCGCTGGCCAAGGGCTACGCCTACGCCGCCACCGACAAGGGGAACACCGGGGCGGGGCTGTCAAGTGACGGGAAGCGTCCCGGCGACGCCATCCTGGAGTGGCACCGGCGGTTCACCGAGCTGACCCGCGCCGCCCGCGCGGCCGCCGCGCGGCACTACGGCCGGGCGCCCCACAAGGTCTACGCGGCCGGGCTGTCGGCGGGCGGCTACCTGGTGCGGTGGCAGCTGGAGCGGCATCCCTCCCTCTACACCGGCGGCGTCGACTGGAACGCCCTGGTCTTCGCCCCGCGCACGAACCTGCTGACGACGCTGCCACCGGCCGTCCGGGCCTATCCGGCCTACGCCTCGGGCGATCCGGCGGGACGCGCGGCGATCCTGGCCGCCGGGTATCCGGCGGGCTCCGAACCGGCCTGGGGCTTCAGCCACCGGTCGCTGTGGGTCCCGCTGCTCGGACAGGTCCGCGCCGAGCTCGACCCCGGTTACAGCGGGCCGGACGCCGCCTACGACCTGGCCGCGCGGCCCGCGGCGGTCCGGCGCGCCGTGGCCCGGGTGGCGCTCACCGGGCGGCTGGGAAAGCCGCTGGTCAGCGTCCAGGGCGAGCTCGACGCGCTGACTCCGCCCGCCCGCCACGCGGCCGCGTACACGCGGCTCGTGGCGGGCGCCGGGCGCACGGGCCTGCACCGGGCCTCCACCGTTCGCGGCGGCGCCCACACCGACGGGCTCGTCGCGCTCTCCCCGGCTTTCCGCCCGATGCTCCCGGCGTTCCGGGACGCGTTCGAGCGGCTGGAGTGCTGGACCTCCTGACCCGGAGCGATCAGGGGACGGTCGCCGGGAGCCCGAAGAGGTCGAAGATGCCCGGGTCGCGGAACGCGACGACCTGCTCGATCCCGTCGTGAGCGACGGTGAGGACCATGATCGCGTGAGCGTGCCGGACGCCGTCCGGGCCGCGCTTGTACATGGCGAACGCGGGCTGGCCGTTCGCCATGGTGGCCGTCATCCGGAAGACACCCGGGACGGTGAGGACCCGGGTGCCGAAGAACCCGCCGACACGCTCACGACCGGCGAACCAGGTCGAGGTGGGCGGCATCTCCAGGACGGCGTCCTCGGTCAGCAGGGCCATCAGGGCGGCGATGTCGGCGTTCTCGAAGGCCGCCGCATAGCGGTCCAGGAGTTCTCGCTGGTGGGCGGCGGGAGTCTCGGTCGTGTCGTCCTGGGAGGGCGCCGCCTGACCGAGCTGGGCTCTCGCGCGTTGCAGCAGGCTCTTGACCGCCGGGACGGACAGGTCGAGCAGCTCGGCGACCTCGGCCGCCCGCAGCGCCAGCACGTCGCGCAGGATGAGGACGGCGCGCTGGCGCGGCGGCAGGTGCTGCAGCGCCGCGACCAGGGCGAGACGGAGGCTCGCCCTGGTCGCGACGATCGCGGCCGGGTCGTCCGAACCCGCCCGGAGCAGCCGGTCGGGGAAGGGCTGCAGCCAGGTCACCTCCGGTGGCGGCGCCATGGCGGAGCCGGTGTCGTCGGTGGGAGCGCCGAGCCCCGAGGGCAGCGGCCGGCGCTTGCGGTGTTCGAGCGCGGTCAGGCACGCGTTGGTGGCGATGCGGTAGAGCCAGCTGCGCATCGACGCCCGGCCCTCGAACGCCTCGAACGAGCGCCACGCGCGCAGGTAGGTCTCCTGGACCAGGTCCTCGGCGTCGTGCACCGAACCGAGCATCCGGTAGCAGTAGGCCAGCAGCTCGGGACGGTGGGGATCGGCCAGGCGCGCGAAGCCGTCGTCGTGGTTTCCGGCCGGGTCCGCCACCGTCGTCTCCGTCATGGTCGCTCCCTGTCGGTCGTCTCGGGATTCCATCACGGGTTACCGACTCCGCGAGGCGCCGAAAGGAATCGGTCCTCCGAATCGGCCGGGGGCCGGGGTGCGGGAGTCCGCCGGGGGCGGGGCAGGGCGGCTCCCACCACCGCGGCCAGCAGCGCGATGACCGCGAGGGCGGCCCAGGCGGTCCGGAACGCCGAGAGCCGGTCGGCCGCACCGTCCGGTGTCCCGAGGACGGCGACGAGCAGGGCCACGCCGATCGTGATGCCGATCTGGCGGACCATCGTGATGATCGCCGCGCCGGTGGCGAAGCGCTGCGGCGGGAGGGCGCCCGCGGCGCTGCCGAACAGCGTCGGCACGAGGAGACCGAACCCGATCCCGGTCAGGACCATGCCGCCGAGCATCCCGGACGCGTAATTGGGGGCGATGCCGATGCCCGCCGTCCACCAGGCCAGTCCCGCCGCGAAGACGGCCGACCCGGCGACGACGACCCGGGCCGGGCCCACGCGCGGGATCAGCCGTCCGGCCAGCATCGAGCAGAACGGGACCATGGCCGGGCCGGGGGCGATGCCGAAACCGGCGCGCAGCGCCGACCAGTGCCAGGCGTCCTGCGTCCACAGCACCGCCGACAGCAGCATGCCGCCGAACGCCGTGGAGGAGATCAGCATGGCGGCCGTCGCGGCGGCGAAACCGCGGTCGCGCAGCAGGCCGAGCTCGAAGACCGGGCTGGGGTGCCGTCCCGACTGGACGAAGAACGCGGCGATCAGAACGACCGCCCCCGCCAGCACCCCGATGACGCCGCCGGACGTCCAGCCCCAGGACTCGCTCTTGACCAGCCCGAGGGCCAGGGCCCCGATTCCCGCGCTGAGCAGCGCCGCCCCGGCGAGGTCGGGGACGGGGCCGCGCTCGGGCGCGCTGCGGGGCAGCAGCCGCCAGCCGAGAACCAGCGCCACCACCCCGATCGGCACGTTGATGATGAACACCAGGCGCCACGACAGCTCCACCAGCGGACCGGCCACCACGGGCGCCACAGCGGCGGACACCGCTCCCGCGACGGCCCAGATACGGGCCGCCCCGGCGCGCTGGTGCGGCGGGTAGGCCGCCAGCACCAGCCCGAGCGAGGTCGGCATCAGCAGCGCCGCCCCCACCGCCTGCCCGGCGCGGAAGGCGACCAGCATCGGGACGCTCGTCGCCGCCGCGCAGGCCGCGGACGCCACGATGAAGAGCGTCACACCGGCCAGGAAGCCGGTCTTGTGACCGGTGCGGTCGGCGAGCCGCCCGGCCGGGACGAGCAGCGCGGCGAACACGATCGCGTAGGCGTTGAGAACCCAGCTCAGCTCGCCCAGATCGCCGGGACGAAGATCGGCGGCCATCGCGGGAAGCGCGACGTTGGCGACGAACAGATCGAGGCTGGACAGCACCACTCCCAGCGACACGATCATCAGCACCACCACCGGCCGGGTGGTCACTCCGGGCATGAATACCTCCAGGGATCGGCATGTGGCGGATCGCCACGTGCTTCAGACCCGGAAGGCGCCCGAAAGGAATCGCCGGGTGCCGGGCACGGGTGGTGCCGTGCCCGGCACGGTTACGGGATCACTGGCAGATGCTGCCCCTGCTGCTCATCGTCCACAGGTTGCAGGCCAGTTCCTCCTGGACCGACTCCTCGGACTGCAATTGCAGGACTTCCTCCATGCGGGTGACTCCCTTCCTTCGGTGGGGGCGCGACGGCGTCACTCGACGCCGCCAGGGGTTCATCGAGGGGAGCGAACAGGAACGGCGCCGCATCCGTCAGATGCCGCAGGGCGAGCAGGATTCCGGCCGCACCTGACCACAGGTCGGCCGAGAACCGCTGGCCGGGTTCGCCGAGCCAGCCCACCCCGTCCTCGCGCGGGATCGCGTAGCGGAACAGACCGCGGGCGCCGCCGAACGCGGCGTCGACCAGGTCGGGACGTCCGAGCAGCGCTCCGGCGTCGGCCAGCGTCACGACCAGCCCCGCCAGGCCGGGGAACAGCCCGGGGAACACGGTGAAGCGGACCGAGCAGGCGCGCAGGCAGAGGTCGAGCACCTCGGCGGGGCCGAGGTCGACGGGCATGCCGAACCCGGCGTCCGGCCGGTGCGCGAGGTAGCGGGCCAGCACCGTGGCGTATCCGGCGCTCCCGGCGAACAAATAGGGGTAGACCCGGCGGTCGGCACGGGAGGTCTTGAAGCCCAGGGCGTCCACCGGCAGAGGCTGGGCGTAGTCCAGCTCCTCCCCCAACAGCCGCATGCCCCGGGTGAACAGCCGCGAGTCGCCGGTGCACCGATACAAGCGATACAGCGCGAGCGCCACCCCGGCCCGCCCGCCGACCAGACCCGACCGGTGGGACGGGCTCAGCCGGGAGGTGAGCTCGTCGCCGTCCGGAACGCGGTCGAGCACCCGCTGCGCCAACTCCAGCCAGCGCTGCTCACCAGTGCGCCGGTGATGGTCGAGCAGCCCGAGCGCAGTCCCGGCCGCACCGCCGCCGAGCGCGGCGGACGTCCCATTCAGCGGGTGGGCGGCCGCCGTGACGAGCAGGGTCTCGGCCGCGTCGGTCTCCCCCAGCTCCGCCAGGACGCAGGCGATACCGGCGCTGCCGTACAGCAGCCCCGGAGCACCGGTCTCGGCCGACTCCAGAGCCTCGTCCCGCAGGCGCCGAACCACGACCGGGTCGCAGACACGCCCCGCGTGATGCAGCGCATGCAGCACCCCGGCCGTCCCGGCGGCCATGGTGCGGGTGTCGGTCTGGTACCCCAGCGGATTGGTCGGGTAGACGCACACCGGGTGCTCGGGCCGGGCCATCGCCTCCAACGCGTCGGCCGTCCGATCAGCCAACCGCCGCAACTCAGCCACAACACCACCCACCGAAACGGGCGCGCGCGCGTCGTCCGGGCGGTCGTGGTAGCGGGTGGCCCAGCGCCATAGGCGTGGGGCCACTGGGGCGAGTTCGGTCAGGTCGGCGTGTAGTTGGTCGAGGGCCGGGGGATAGCGCTCGGCTACTTCGTGCAGAGGGAAGACCAGCAGCAGTGCCAGTGCGGCCAGGCCGTACTGGTCGAGTTCCAGGGGGTCGCGGCGGGCGGTGACCAGCGGGTCCGGGTGCAGGTAGCCCGGGGTGCCCATGATCCGCCGGACGTCGCCGCGGGGCTGCACCGCCTCGAAGTCGACCAGCCGGACCCGGTCGTCGTCGTCCACGAGCACGTTGGTCGGGCTGAGGTCGACGAAGACATGGCCCAGCTCGTGCAGCCGCTTCACCTGCCCGTCCAGCTGGTCGAGCAGGTTCAGGCAGCGGCGGTGGTACTCGGCGAACTCCCCGGCGTCCGGTCCGACGCGCACGGCCGGGTTGTTGGTGACCATCCACCGGTACAGCGGCGTGCCGGGAACCAGCTCGGTGACGAGATAGCTGTGCTCCCAGTGCCGGAACAGCTCCACCGGTCGTGGGCACAACCCGGGTGCGCGGCGGTGGATCGCCCGCAGCGTCAGATACTCGGCGTCCAGCCTGGCCTTGGCGTCGGCCCCGTCGGGCGTGTAGCCGTTGTGCGCCTTGGCCTCCTTGAGGAACACCGGCCCGTCCCCGCTCCGGAACCGGTACGCGCCACCGGCGTTGCTGTGCTGCAACACAGCCTCGAAGGTGTAGCCGTTCAGGACCACCGGCCCCTTGGCCGCCTCCGGCTCGGCCTTTCGGAACGGGTCGGTGATGCCGGGCGGCAGCCGGAACGCGGGCTTGCGCTCATCGTCGATCTCCCGGCCGTCGGCCCCGGCCATGGTGAACACCCGATGCCCCTCGCCATCGACCCGGAAGCGCTCGCGGAACGCCCCGTACCGATAAGAGACGCATCCACTCTCCCCGAAACGCCGATCGGAAAGCACCAAAGGCCCACCGACCCCCGCGAGTTCCCCCGCCAGCCTTTCCAACAATCGACGGGCGCCGTCCTCGTCGGACGGATACACCGTGCAGAACTTGCCGCTCTGCACCCGAGCGGCATGCTTTCCGTGCGCCAGCAGGAAAATCTCCTGCCCGGCCAGATGTTTGAACGGCACCTCGAATTCGGCACAGGCCGCCGCCACCACGGCGAGCACGGGCCCCGCATTGGCCAAGGAGCTGGAGACATGAACCTTCCAGCCTTGTTGGGAGAGGACGAACCCGGCCGGCTCCCAGTGCGTCCACGCGCCCCCGTCCCGCCGCCTCCACCCCTCCGGCATCGGGCCCGCGTCGTATCGCCGTCCCGGATCGACGGCGTCCCACGGTTCGTAGTAATCCCGATCGGCGAGCAGAAAAGACATGTCGACCGCCACCCGGCCACTCCTTCCACCGGCCGCACGGCACGAATTCACTCCGCCGCAGGACCCACCTCAGCTTGACCATGCCCCCGAGCCGGAGCAACAGCCCGGTCGCCGCCGATCCCCCAATGACCAGACCCGGCCAGAAACCACGGCGTCCCATAACGCTTACGATTCGAAATCGAAAGGTCGCGCAATGTCGACACCCCCTTGCTTTACCGCATACGTGATCTGCGGCAACCTCAACAACTGCCAAAGCCCGTCCTCCATAGATCACCGATAATGGCCCGGATGCGAACGTCCCACCGGCCTCGGCCCCACCGTCAAGCGATCAGGCGCCCCGGAGCCCCAGCTGGCCCGTCAGGCGCCCAAACCCCCCGGTCCGCCACCCGGCCATGGGAAGAACTGACCCTGGATCGCACCAAATTCACTTCCGAAATGCCGGTTTATGTCGGTCGGCTTCGAGTCCTCCGGAACACGAGAGAGCACTGGAAGATCGGCGAATCTTGTAACATACTGGCGCCCACAAGCCAATCAAGTCCAATTGAATCAAGGGCGAGCAGCCGGCTTCGGGGAGGGACGGCGTAATGGATCCTGCGCTGGCAGGGCTCGCGGGTGCCGCCGGAGCGGCCTTGGTGCAGGCGATGGCCACAGACTTCTGGGGTTCGACCAGAACGCGCTTCGCACGGATCGTCGGCCGCGGGACCCCGGTGATCGAAGAAGACCTGACCAGAGAGCTGGAGGAATCCGCCGGCAGGCTGAACCGTGATCCATTCCCGCGGCCGACGGCACTCGCGGCCGAACAAGAGATATGGACGGCACTGCTGACCGCATTCCTCGCGGAACACGCGGAGGCCGCGCCGGAACTTCGCGACTTCGAGACCCGGCTGCGGCGGTCACTGGCGTCAGAAGACGCCGTTCAGGTCGTGCAGAACGTGCAGGCCGGACGCGATGTGTTCATCGCGGGCGGAGACCAGCACTTTTCCTTGCCGGTGACCGATGACGAACGCTGAAGGGCAGCCGCCCGCACTCGGCCAGCACGTCTGGGCGAGACGTGACGCTTTCGTCGCCGCTCGTGACATCTATGTCACCGCCGTGTTGAGCGGTGCGATCACAAGAACCGAGAAGCCACCGAACGACCGAGCC
Organism: Spirillospora sp. CA-294931; assembly: GCF_050946795.1. Classification (GTDB taxonomy): domain Bacteria; phylum Actinomycetota; class Actinomycetes; order Streptosporangiales; family Streptosporangiaceae; genus Spirillospora. The sequence goes on along the minus strand of NZ_CP192006.1, from coordinate 2,102,545 downwards.
GCCTACCAGCGCGAGCGGCCCATATTCGTCCAATACACCAATCCGGAGATCCTGGCCTGTTACGGCAAGGACGTGAAGGCGGAACACGCCGCACCCGTTCTCGCCCACGCCCTGGACGCCACACGGCTGGCGCTGCTCCTCACCGAGCGCCATCTCATCATCCCCGCCTCGTTCCTCTTCGAGATCCCCTGGTACCCGACCTTTCTTGGCTGCCTCGAACCGCTGGTTCACGCCGGAGCCATCCGGTACACCGCGCCGGTCCCCGATCTGGAGGTGTATCGGGAGATGAAGGCACACGAATATCGGAACGACCCGCTCAATCCCTACCCGGACGCCGATCTCGGCGTCCTGTCCGCCGACGCCGACTTCGCCTGGACCGCGCGGAACAGCGGGAGGACCGCCGACAGCATCGGCGACCTCTGGAAAGACGCACTCCAACCGGGAGGAGACCTGCACGGTCTCATCCTTGGCACCGCGCGGAGATGGCACCGTTCGCACGGCCGCGTCGAGCGACTGCTCGCCCGGACCCCGGAACGGCTCGAAGGCCAGGCGTTCATCGGACGGTTCGTCGAGCCGACGCTTCCCGCCCGCATTTCATCGGCGGAGAGCGCGCTGCTCGCGTTGTTCATCTCCCGCGCCTACCTGCGCAGCTACCTGCTCGACCTGGACGCGGCCCTCCTGGTCGACCTTCCCATGGGCGACCTCGCGTGCGGTCTCGCCACCCGGGCGGAGGAGGAGCTGGACGGCAGATGGCTGTCGGCGCTCCGGCTGGAATCGACCCTTCGTTGGCTGGGGACACGGGATTTCGTCCATAGATTCGCGAGCTGGGAGGAATTGCTACGCCTGAGAGCTTTGCCGGAGTTCGGATTAGTCATAGATCACATCTATCGCGAACGCTCCACCACCGCATTGCGCATCGCTACACTCAGAACCAGGCGGCGGTCGACATGTTTCAAGAATGCCAGAACCTACGCCGAGGCGGAGTCGAATGTCATCGCGGTCGCGGACACGATGTCCGATCTATGAGTACGGTGTTCATTGAGCGGGGAGGCTCCAATGAAGCAGATTTCTGTGTATTGTTCCGGATCGATAATGAAAGGCGCCTCGGACGAGAAGAAGCTGTGCTGGTCCGATGCCGAAAGGGCCGAGGTATCCAAAGGCGCCGCGCCCTACAATGTGGTGTTCCTCAATCCCGATGACCCCATCACCGACCCGCGCAACACGCTCGGGCAGTTCGGGCGCGACATGTACCAGGTCATGATGGCGACCGCGATCATCGTCGACGCCAGGGAGCGGCGCGGTATCGGCATCGGAGTCGAGATGACCACCGCCGCGCTGCTGGGCACGCCCATCATCGTCGTCGCGCCCAGAAACTCCAAATACCGGGCCGATCAGCTCGAATACCGCGGCGCCCTCGTCCGCGACTACGTGCACCCGCACGTCGCGACGCTCGCCACCGCCGTCACCGAAGACTTCGCGGCCGCCGGAGAGAAACTCGCGGAACACGCCCACGAGAAGAAGGCCGCGACGCAGTCGATGCCCGAATGGCTCGAACGAGCCGTGGCGGAGTACCGCGACAATGTGCTCCCCGGCGACCCGCCCATGCTGGAGGCCCTGAACCGGCTGAATCCCTGCGCGGGAAGATGATGAAGGGTGCTGACGGAACCGGGCCAGAGCACGGCTGAGCTCATCGAGGACGGCCACGGCGTTCCACGGCTCTACCTCGTCCATAACGCGGCTCTCGAAGAGCTGCTTTTCGACCGCAACCTCACCGGCGTCGGCTTCCGCCAGGCGTGCCTTCGGGCCAGCCGGTGCTTCATCGCCCATCTCGCCGACGAATACAGGCCCGCCGAAACGTCCGAGCTGATGATCCTCGGCAAGGGCCTGACCTATCAGCTGGCGGCGGCGGTGGCGGCGGAGACCGGCCACAACCTCGCCACGAACATGATCTCCACGTCCCGTACGGCCGTGTCCCACGACACCGCGCGCATCGAGGTGCCCTACGTCTGTTTCGAGGCGCCCGCGCAGACCCTGATCATCGGCGACACCGTGGCCTCGGGGGCGACCATCGTCACCGCGCTGGGACGCTTCCTGGAAGCCCATCCGCTCCGCCGCGTCTACGTGCTGTCGTACGCCGGAACCCTGCTCGGCGCCACCAGGATCACCGACTTCTGCGTCCAGCACGGGATCGAGGCGACGTTCCTGTACGGCCTGGCCGCGTTCGGCCTCGGCGCCAACGGTTTCGACCTGTCGTTCCTGCACCCGGACACCGTCACCCGTCCGCACTACGTCGACAGGGCCCGCGAGCAGTTCTCGGGCAAACCGGTGTCGGCGGTCGGCTGGGATTTCGGTTCCCAGTGCATGTCACCGCGCAAGTACCGGCAGCTCTGCTGGGGCGAGGCCGAGATCTGGGGCCTGACGGGCTCGGACTGCCTGAAGGTCGCCGAAGAACCTCGGGACTGGTCCGACCTGGCCCACGAGCGCGCGGCCTACGAAGGCGCCCTGGCGCGCCTCAGCGGTGCCCCCGCGAGCCGGAAGAGCCCGCACCGCTGAGGCTCGCCGATCAGGCGGTGATGTGCAGGTCGGCGCCGAGAAGGACGAGGAACCACAGGAAGATCGCGGCCAGCGCGCTGGCGATCCTGCGCAACAGGTCGGCGTTGAGGTAACCGCGATCCCACGCGACGAAGATCCCGATGAGGATGTAGATGAGCCCGGCCACGCCGATGCCTGAACGACTGCGGTAGTACGCCATCGCGACGCCTCCCGATGCTGGGGGAATCAAAGGAATACCCCGGACACGGCCGGGAAACGTGCGCACCGTCCGGACGGCGGCGCAACCCGCCCATGGATTGCGGATCGAGCGTCCGGGTACACGGCCGAAGTCAGCCCGGTGACGGCGGACGAACCCCGCTGGGCGGCGAGCGGAATCGACCGACGCAGGCAGCCAGGGCCGTGCGACGTGAGCCGGGGCGACGAGCGGCGTTGCCGGGACGGGCGGGGAAAGCGGCCATGGAGTGGCCTCTTTGCTGCGTACGGTTTGTGGGGGGCGAGTAGAAGGGGGTATTCGGGATGGCCATTGTCGTTACCACTCCGACCGGGCATGTCGGGTCTCGGGTGGTCAGGTTGCTGTTGCAGGCCGGGGTGCGGCCGCGGGTGCTGGCCCGTGATCCGGGGCGGCTGGACGGCGCGACGCGGGAGCGGGTCGACGCGCGGCGGGGGGATCTGACCGACGCCGCGTTCGTCCGCGAGGCGGTCGCCGGGGCCCGGACGGTCTTCTGGGTCGATCCGACGCCGCACTCGGCCGAGCACCCGATCGAGACCTCGCAGCGGACGGCGTCCGCCCTCATCGAGGCCGCCCGCGCCGGGGACGTCGCCCGGGTCGTCCTGCTGAGCAGTGTCGGCGCCGAGCGGCGGCAGGGGGTCGGCCACATCGACGCGCTGGGGTGGATCGAGGAGCAGCTCGACGCGACCGGCGCCGACACGCTCCATCTGCGCTGCGGGTACTTCTTCACCAACCTGCTGCTGGACCTGGACGGTCTCGCGCGCGGCGAGCTGACCACCTCGGTCTCGCCCGGCATGCCGATGCCGTGGGTCGACCCGCGCGACATCGGTGACATCGTCGCGGCTCGGCTGCTCAACGACGCGTGGAGCGGGCGTGTGGTGCAGGCCGTCCACGGCCCGGAGGATCTTACTTTCGAGCAGGTCACGGAGATCCTCACCGAGGCGCTGGGACGTCCGGTCCGGCTCAAGTCCGTCGGTGACGACGACGTCCGCGCGGCGCTGCGGTCGGCGGGGCTCGCCCCGGGGGCCGTCGAAGGCATCGTGGGGATGACCGCCGGGTCGCGCGACGTCGTCCCCGAACAGCCGCGGGACGTGGTGACCACGACCCCCACCACGCTCGCGAGCTGGGCCTACGCCCACCTGCGTCCGGCGCTTCTGGAGAGCATCGGGTCGTAGTCCCGGCCACGGTGTCCGGTCCTTGCCAGGTCCCGGCAATCAACCGCGCTCGGGTGGGGAGATGTGGGCGATGAGGTGGGTGAACAGGTGGGGCAGGGCGTTGGGGACGGCTTGGAGGTTGACGCGGTGGGCCTCGCGGGTGCTGGTGATCAGCCCGGCGGCGCGGAGCAGGGACGTGTGGTGGTGCACGGTGGCCTCGGTGACGCCCAGGGTCCGGGCCAGGTCGTGGCCGGTGATCGGGGCGCGGTCGGCGATGCGGAGGATCTGCAGCCTCAGCGGGTGGGCCAGTGCCTTGAGGGCCGCGACCAGGTCCGCCTCGCCGGACGGGACGGGGAAGACGATCAGCGCTTGATCGGGTGCGGTAACGCGGGTGCTGAGGAACGGGGCGATCGCGGCGGACGGGATCAGGACCACCGAGTCGAAGTCGTCCAGGCGGTGGAAGCGCAATTGGGGGAACAGGCGTCGCGCGGCGGTGTCGAGCGGCGACTCGTCCAGGAGGGCGCGGATTTCGGTCGCCGCGTCGGCCAGCAATGGTTCGTGCAGGTCGTCGGCCGTCACTGACTGGGCGTACCGGCGGATCAGGGTGGTGAACTCGCGTGCGGCTGTGGTCGGGTCGTCCAGGAGGGCTTCGACGGCGGAGGTGTCGAACAGCTCACGATTCAGGGCGGCGAGGAGCGGTTCGCGCGGGGCCTCGCCCGCCAGGACGCGGCCGACCTCGTTCTCGCGGCGGGCGTGGTCGGCGGCGGTGGCGTCCGGGGCGCGCAGCATCGCCTTGGCCAGCTGGTCGGGGGCGTAGGCGTCCAGCCCGGCGGTCAGGTCCGCCAGGGTGTGCCATCCATGGGTGTGGGCCAGGGGGACGACGTTCATGCCGAGGGCGATGTCGCCGCGGAAGAACCGGTCGGCCAGCGGTAGCAGGGCGGGTGGCACCTTCGGCTCGGGTGCGGCGCTCAGTCCGTGCTCGGCCTGGACGTGCCGGTAGAGGAGGACGAGCGCCTCGAAGGCGGTGCCGGTCACCACGCTTGCGCCGCCTCCGATCATGGATGCATATTAGGGAAATGCCTAATGTTGCTGCAAGCGCTCCCCTCCTCCCGTTGCGCTGTCCACGGTGCGGGGAAGAGGGGCGCGGGTACGCGGGCTGCGTGCGCTGCCGCGGCGAGGGCGTCGCCGTGAACCTCGTGCCGCCTCCCGCGGACCTTTCGGGGCTGACCCTTCGGAAGTATCCGGGCGGGCCATGGGGCTGGCCGGACGCCCTGCCGGTCGGCGGAGGGGGCGGGCTCGGCGAGGGCTGCACGCCGTGCGTCGCCCTGGACGGCGGGCTGTGGCTCAAGGACGAGACCAGGAACCCGACCGGCACGCACAAGGACCGGGCGATGTCGGTGAGCGTCGCCGCGGCGGTCGCGTCCGGTGCGTCCACGGTCGTCGCCGCCTCCAGCGGCAACGCCGGGGTGGCGGCCGCGGCCTACGCCGCGCGGGCCGGGCTGGAGTGCGTCGTGCTCACCGGGACGTCGATCCCGCCGGTTCCGGCCGCGCGGATCCGCGCCCACGGCGCCCGGCTGCGGGCCTATCCGGACGCCAGGACCCGCAACCGGATGATGGAGGCGGCGGTGACCGAGCTCGGCTGGTATCCGCTGACCAACTACGTCCTGCCGGTGGCGGGCGACAACCCTTACGGGTGCGAGGGTTACAAGAGCATCGCCTACGAGCTGGCGCGAGACCTGGGGTCCGACCTGGACGCGATCGTCGTGCCCACCTGCAAGGCCGACGTCCTGGCCGGTATCGCGCGCGGTTACCGGGAGCTGGCGAAGGCCGGTCTGGTCGAGCGGGTGCCCCGGTTGGTCGCCGCCGAGACGGCCACGGCCGCCGCGTTCACCGCTGCGCTCTCGCTGCCCGACCGCCCCGCGCAGGAGCGGGTCTCGATCGAGCCCGCCCCGTCGCCCGCGTTCTCCATCGGCGCCGCGACACCGTCCTGGCAGGGCCTGGACGCGCTGTGGAGCACCGGCGGGGAGGCGATCGCCGTGGACGTGGACGAGTACATGACCGAGTCCCGGCGGCTGGCGGCGTCCGCGGGCCTGTTCCTGGAGGCGGCGTCGGCCGTGGCGGTCGCGGCCGCGCGGCGGCTGGACGCGCGGCGCGTGGTGGCGCTGGGCACCGGCGGCGGTGTGACCGGGCTGACGGCCGACGCGCTGCGCGAACCCGACGAGGCCCCGGCCGACCTGGACGCGCTGCTGTGAGCGCCCTGCGGGTTGCGCTCGCCCAGCTGGCCTGGACGGGCGACCACCGGTCGATGGGCGACCGGCTGGAGCGGGCCGTCCGCGAGGCGTCCGGCCTCGGCGCCCGGCTGACCGCCTTCGCGGAGCTGTGCACGACGCCCTACTTCTGCGCGGAGCGCGAGGGCGGACGCGACCAGGCGTACGAGCCGATCCCCGGCGGGCCGACCGTCCGGCGGATGTCGGCGCTGGCCGAGGAGCTGGGCATGGTGCTCGTCGTCCCGCTGGCCGAGCTCGGGGCGGACGACCGCAGGTACAACAGCGCGGCGGTCATCGACGCCGACGGGACCCTCGCGGGCACCTACCGCAAGCGCCACCTTCCGAACGGTCCGGGCGCCTGGGAGCAGGACCGCTTCCACCCGGGAGAAGGCGGGCCTGCGGTCTTCCCCACCGTCATCGGCCGGGTCGGCGTGGCCCTGTGCTGGGACCGCTTCTTCCTGGACACATGGGAGGCGGTCGGCCGCGAACGGGCGCGGCTCACGGTCGTCCCGATCGCGTCCGGCCGGCGCTCCCCCGCACCCGAGGCGACGATCGTCCAGACCTCGATGGCGCGGTCGCACTCCATGTTCGTCGCGACCGTCAACCGCGTCGGCGCCCCGGACTTCCCGGGCGGTTCGTACGTGGCCGCGCCCTCGGGCGCGGTCCTCGGCGCTTTCGGCTCCGACCACGAGGAACTGGTGGTCCGCGACCTCGATCTCAGGGAGGCCCGCCGTCCGTCCTGACCATCGAGGGCACTCACGCTTCAGTCGCCGGGGTCGCGCAGCGAGGTTTCCAGCCGGTGCGCGTGGGCCGATCCGATTCGGCGGTAGATCGCGAGGGCCTCACGCAGGAGAGGCTCGGCCAGTTCGGGCGGGCGGCAGCGGGCCGTGCCCTCCAAGGCTCGCGCCTCCTCGATCGGGGAGGCGATGGCGCGGGCGATCGCCAGGGCCCGGTCGTGCAGGGTCAGCCCGTCGTCCGGGCGGGAACAGGCCAGGGCGAGTTCGCCCAGGTTGTTGAGCGTCTCGGCCTCGCCGAGCTGGTTGCCGATCCGCCGGTGGAGCGCCAGGGCCTCCCGTTGGCACGCTTGCGCGGTCTCGTGGTCGTCCGCCAGGCGCAGCGTCGCCCCCAGATGGTTGAGGGCGTTGGCCTCGCCGGGCTGGTCGCCGAGTTCGCGGTAGATGGCCAAGGCCGCCCGCTGGCGGGCGGACGCCTCCCGGAGGTCGCCCGTCACTTGCAGGACGGCGCCGAGATCCAGGTGCGCGTTGGCCTCGCCCAGCCGGTCGCCGACCTCGCGGTGCAGCGCCAGGGCCGCCCGCTGGCTGGCGGACGCCTCCCGATGGTCGCCCGACAGATGCTGGATCAGGCCCAGGTTGTTGAGGACGTTGGCCTCGCCCGGACGGTCGCCGATCTCGCGATACAGCTCCAGGGCCTGGGCGAACTCGCTCCTCGCCGCCGCGTAGTGCCCGGTCGAGCGCCGCACGCAGGCCAGGAAGTTGCGGGCGTTGCCCTGTCCCTGACGGTCGCCCAGGCGGCTGTACAGCTCCAGCGACCGGGTCAGGCTCTCCTCCGCCGCCGCGGTGTCACCGGACAGCCGCAGCATGACACCCAGATCGCTGAGCGCGTTGGCCTCGCCGAGAGCGTCGCCCGCCAGGCCCGCCGCGCCGGCGGCGGCGCGGTGCAGCTCGAGCAGCCGGTTCCAGTGGCCCTGGGTGCGCATGAACCCGTGCATCGCGGCCGGGAGGGCGTTGGCGTGCCGGTGCCTGCCGGTGGCCGCGGCGTGGTCGGCGGCGGCGAGCAGGTTCAGGCGCTCGGCGTCCATCCACGCGGCCGCGGCCTCCCGGGTGGGCAGATCCGGGACGATCGGCGGCTCCCCTGAGAGGGCGTCGACCGGGGTGACGACGCGCCTGGCCAGATGCCGGTCCGCGACACGGGAGGCGTGCAGGAAATAGTCGAGCAGACGGTCCGTCGCGCGCTCCCGGTCGGCCGGATCGTCCGCGGCGGCCAGGGCGCGCGCGTGCTCGCGGATGAGGTCGTGGAAGCGGTACCGGCCCCGGACGGGCTCGTCGATCAGGTGCCAGGAGTACAGGTCGTCCAGCAGCCCGCGCGCCGAGCCGGGATCGACGTCCCCGAGCGCCGCGGCGGCATAGGCGTCGATGTCGGGGCCCGGCTGGAGGCCCAGCCGCCGGAAGAACCGCCGCTGCCCGGCGGTGAGATCGCGATAGGACAGGTCGAACGCGGCGGTCACCGAGTCGTCCTCGGCCCGCAGCGCTTCCAGCCGTCCCCGGGACGAGCGCAGGTCCGCGATCAGGTCGGCGGGCGTCCAGGCGGGGCGGTGCTTGAGCTGCCCGGCCATCAGGCGGACCGCCAGCGGGAGATGCCCGCACAGCGCGACCGTCTCCACCACGGCGGCGTCCGCCGGGCGAAGTCCCGGACGTCCGGACAGGCGGACGAACAGGCGGGCCGCCTCGCCGGGGCTCAGGACGTCCAGGGTGACCCGCGCCGCGTCCTGGAGCCCGGCCAGCCGGCGGCGGCTGGTGACCAGCACCATCGTCCCGTCCGTGCCGGGCAGCAGCGGACGGACCTGGTCGCTGCCCGTCGCGTCGTCCAGCAGGAGCAGCCGCCGCCCGCCCGCCGCCCGGTCACGCCAGAGCCGGGAGCGCGCCTCGACCCCGGCGGGGACGCGTCCGGGCGGCACCCCGGTCGCCAGCAACAGCTCGCCCAGCGCGTCGGCGGACGAAACCGGCCGCTGCCCCGGGGTGTGACCGTGCAGGCGCAGGAAGATCTGACCGTCGGGGAAGGCGTCCGCGAGCCGGTGGGCGGCGTGCACGGCGAACGCGGTCTTGCCGACCCCGGCCATGCCGTCGATCGCGCTGATCGTGACCACTCCCCCACCGGCGGCGAGGCGGGACGCCTCGCGCACCAGGCGGTCCAGCTGGTCCGAGCGGCCGGTGAAGGACGCGACGTCGGCGGGCAGCGTCCGCACCGCCGCGGCCGCCGTCACTTCGGCCGCGGCGACATGGACGTCGCCGTGCACGGCCCCGACCTGGATGACGTCCCCGCCGACCGTGCCCGACGCCTGGTTGCGCACCTCCCGGCCGGCCGCGACCACCCGGACGAGCCGCGCGAGCGCCGCCCTCACCCCGCCGACCGGCATCGCCCAGAGCCCCTCTCCGCATGCCCCGCCCGGATCGTTTCATCGTCCGGCACCCTCGACCAGACACAGCACCCCCTTGTCGGCCAATCGCTGCTTCGCAATGCCGCGGAACTCGTGACCTACCAGACCGGTGAGCAGCACACACCGGATGCGATGTGGTCGCAGACCTGCGGCGATCTGACCGGTGAGAGCGCGTCGCTCGGCTTCAGCGAGTTCCTGCCGTCAGCGGGGGCAGTGGGGCAGGGGGTGGGCGGGGATGCCGCCGTTCTTGGCTCCGCAGATGGGGGTGGTTCTCAGGGCGCCCTTGTGGGGGGCGACTTTGATCAGTGTGAGGCCGCGGTTGCCGGGGCCGTTGCGTTTGCGGGCGTCGTCGCGGAAGTCGACGTCGCCGGTGGCGGCCTCGCGGACGTGGAGGCGGCGTAGTTCCAGGAGTACCGAGCCGGAGGTGACCGCCCGGCTGCCGGTGACCGGGCGGGCGGATTCGCCGCCGAGGCCCAGGCCGTCGTAGGCGTTCTGGGCGGCCTGGCCGAGGGCGACGGTGGCGTCGTAGGCCATCGCCATCTGGCCGTCCACCAGGAGGGGCTCGTCGGGACGTACTCTCGGGCCGCCGACGCCGAGCAGGTTGCGGGCCAGCAGGAAGAATCCGTTGGACTGGTCGGCGTTGTCGGCGATCAGCGTCGGGAGGTGGACGAAGGCGGTGTGGTAGAGCACGGCCTTCGGGGGCAGTGGGACCTCGTGAGGGCCGGTACCGAACCGCGATTTGGTGACGTCGTCCCCGGCCAGCAGAAGCAGACGCTGTTTGGTGCAGCCACCGAGGGTGAGGCCGTTCATGAGGCCCGGGAGGTCTTCGGAGCGGCCGGCGAAGTAGACCAGCGTGTACGGGCGGCCCGGCGTCTCGCAGGCGCGCCTCACCTTGTTGGCGATGTCCTCGGGGCCGATGTAGACGACGCGCTGGGTGGCGCGGGGTCGTAGTGCCGCCTCGACGTCGTCAGCGATCTCGCGGCTGTAGACGTCCTTGGACGGTCCGGGCGAGCGGTGGACGAGCATCGCGTGCTCGATGGGCTTGTCGCCGAGCTCGGCCTTGACGGCGGCGCGCGTCGCGGCGGCCTCCTGGTGGTCGGTCGCGGCGAGGCCGTAGTAGTGCGGCAGCGTCGGCATCTGGTCCGAGGAGTTCATGGTGCTGATCACCGGCAGCCCGGCCGCGGTCAGCCGCCGGGCCGCCGCCTGCGACCGCTCGGTGTTGCGGGCCAGGCCGACGACGCCGACGACGCTGGGGTCGGTGCGGGCGAGTTGGAGGATGCGATCGGTGGTGGCGTCGGAGAAGCTCATGTCCTGGCCCGCGTTGGCGGGCAGCAGCCGGATCTTGAGCGGGTTGCCGACCTGTCCCGGATGCCCGGTCCCGTTGTTGCGGCGCTGCGCCAGGTACGCGCCCGCGAGTTCCTCGATGCTGCTGAGCGCCAGGGCGCTCTGCCGTCGTCCGGTGGTGAAGACACCGAGGTACACCAGCGTGACGTACGGCTTGCCGCTCGTCTCCACGTCCCGGTTCTCGTCGAGGACGCGGCGCTGGAGGTCGGCGAGGGTGACGCCGGGGCCGCGGTTGGCCGGACTCGGGCTGTGCCACTCGCCGTCCAGGCCGAGGCTGCGGTCGCCCCGTTCGAACCGTACGCCGTGCGTCGAGACTCCGACGCACTCCCGGGTGCCGTCGGCGTTGTCCTGCTGGCGCGTGTCACCGTTCCAACTGAATGCGAGTCCGACGTCGCAGTAGGTGGCGCGCAACCTGACCTGGACGAAGGTCGCCGCGACCACGCACAGCGTGACCGCGGCGGCCAGACCGCGCAACGACCAGAGCCAGGTCCAGCGCGGGCGTCGCCGGACGGTGAAGGCCGTCTCGGCCTCGGCGCGCCGCGCGGCCGGGTCGGCGCCGACCGGGATCCGCAGCAGCCATGGCAGCCGGACGGCCGCGCTCGGGCTCTGTGCCGTGCCCAGCGACGAGCGCCAGTGCTCGTACCGCCGCCTCGGCGACCCGGCGGGCAAGGCGGCCTCGCCGAGCTCGTCCAGATGGGCGGCGTCGATGGACGCCACGACCAGCAAAGGATGGAACTCGCTGCGGCGGGCGCGGATGTCGCTCATCGCCGACAGCAGCGCGAGACCGCCGTTCTCACGGCCGACCCCGGAGAGGAAGACCACGGGCGGGCCCGGACGTTTGAAGCCCCGCAGGCTCGGGGTGAAGCGGCGATGGTTGTCGCGCATGTCCTCCAGCAGCGCGAACGTCTTCATCTCCAGCAGGAACCGTGCGGCGTCGGGGTCCCTGAGCAGACCGAACACGCGCCGCAGCCGGTTCTCGAACGCCAGGTCGCGCCCCTGGCTGAGCACGCCGAAGAAGGTCGAGCCGGCGAACCACTGGTGGCGTCCGCCGAAACCGAGGCGCGACATCAAGGGCAGCCAGACGCGCCGGGATGTCGCGCCGAGGGCCATCAGGAGCACGACGAACAGCATCGCCGCGGCGGTGAGCAGGAGCTGGCTGGGTGCCTTCGCGGCGATGGCGCCGCCCAGGACGGCGGTGACCGCCGCCAGCCCCGCTCCGAGCGTCGACCACAACGGGGGCAGGCGGGGCGGCTCGTCCCACCAGGGGAACAGTCCCGCGCTCTCGTTCCACCGGGCTACCGCGGTGTCGGCGGTGTCGGCGTAGGGCGGCAGGCCGGGGCCCGCCGCCTTCTGGATCGACCGGACGAGGTCGGAGCGGGGGAAGCGGAAGCGGCCGAAGCGCGGATCGGCGAGCAACCATTGCGTGCGTTGGGAGAGACGGTCGGCGAGCGCTATCGCCCGCGCCTCCTCGCTTCCCTCGCCGTGCGACAGATCGGGCGCCAGCGCGGGCAGGCGGACCTCATGGGCGATTCTCTTCAGCTCGCGCAAGTGGCCGTCGGGGTCGCCGTCCGTCCCGTCGGCCTCCAGCACGATCACCGGGAACGGGCGGGTGTCCGACCGCCAGGGAAGGCGCCTGGTCAGCCAATCGAAGAAATGGAAAAGATCGTCTTCGGATTCGTCGGCTCGCGGAGCTCCCATGCCGGCCTTCCCGCTACTGACCCATTATGATCGCCTATTTTGACGAAGCGTAGTGGACGGGCGCGGGCGGGGTCCCGAGCTTCGGCGGCAATCGAAGCAGGAATGGCTCGTCGGGCGTTTTCCCTGGAAAGACCTCGCTCCGACGATCTCGTCCGGGCTCGGCCGGGAGGCCCTTAACGGAATAGCCGCCGTGCGGCCCGGTTAGTTGGGGTCGAGGGTGTTGAGGGTCTCGACGACGTGGGCGTAGTCGCCGCGGGCCTCGCCGTAGCGGAGGAACTTCACGCGTTCGACCTGGATCTCGGTGGCGTCGGGGTCGGATTCCAGGAGTGCGACGACCTCCGCGACGAAATCGTCCAGGGGCATGGCGAACTCGCTTTTCTCCTGGCCGGGGAGAAGGGCGGTGCGGACGGCCGGGGGCTGGAGTTCCACGACCTTGACGGTCGTGTCGGCCAGCTGGAGGCGGATCGACTCGCTGAGCATGTGGATCGCGGCCTTGGAGGCGTTGTAGCTCGGGGTGACCTTCAGCGGCGCGAAGGCCAGGCCCGAGGAGACGGTGACGATCGTGGCGTCCGGCCGGGTCTGGAGGTGCTCGACGAAGGCGGCGATGAGCCGGACGGGGCCGAGCACGTTGGTCGTCACGACGGCCTCGGCCGTGGCCAGGAACGCCTCGGGCCGGTGCCAGTCCTCGGTGCGCATGATCCCGGCCATCGCGACCAGGACGTTGAGGTCCGGGTGCCGGGCCAGCACCTGTTTCGCGGCCGACTCGACGCTCGCGGGGTCGGTGGTGTCGATCTGGACGGTGTCGATGCCCGGGTTCTCGGCGGCGATCCGGTCGAGCAGGTCGGCGCGGCGTCCGCCGACGATGACGGTGTTGCCTTTGGCCCGCAGTTCGAGCGCGAGGGCGAGGCCGATGCCGCTGGTGGAGCCGGGGATGAAGATGGTGTTTCCGGAGATGTTCATGCTTTCAGCGTGACAGGCCGGTCACGGCGGGTGCAGGGACCGGTTATCGGGGGATCGGCGGTCCCTGGTTCGGCCGGAAGGGCCCGGCCGATAATGGAGGCATGGACCGTGCAGCACTGGCGGACTTCCTGCGCCGCCGCCGCGAGGCGCTCCAGCCCGAGGACGTCGGGCTGCCCTCGGGCGCGCGCCGCCGGGCCCCGGGCCTGCGGCGCGAGGAGGTCGCGTCCCTGGCCGTGATGTCGACCGACTACTACACGCGGCTCGAACAGCGGCGCGGGCCGCAGCCCAGCCGGCAGATGCTCGCCTCGCTCGCGCGGGCGCTGCGGCTGACGGGCGACGAGCGCGACTATCTCTTTTTGACGGCCGGTCACGACGCCCCGGCGCCGGTCGCGGCCGCCGCGCACGTCGCCCCGGCCCTGCTGCGGGTGCTGGACCGTCTGGAAGACACCCCGGCGCTCATCCTGTCCAACCTCGGCGAGACCCTCGTGCAGAACCGGATGGCCCAGGCCCTGCTCGGCGACAGGTCCGGCTACACGGGTCTGGCTCGCAGCGAGGTCTACCGCTGGTTCACCGACCCGTCCGCGCGGCGGCACTATCCCGAGGGCGACCACGAGCGCCAGAGCCGCGCCCAGGTCGCCAACCTGCGCGCCGCGTACGGCGCGCTGGGGGCGCGGTCGCGGGCGGGTGAGCTGGTCCGGGCCCTGCGCGGGGCCAGCGCGGAGTTCGCCGAGCTGTGGGACCGGCACGAGGTCGCCAAGCGTTTCGAGGACCACAAGACCCTGCTGCACCCCGAACTCGGCGCGATCGAGCTCGACTGCCAGGTGCTGTTCACCGAGGACCAGTCGCAGGCGCTGCTCGTCCTCACCGCCGCGCGCGGCACCGAGGGGGACGAGAAGCTGCGGCTGCTCGCGGTGCTCGGGCAGCAGAGGTTCGGCGACGCGGAGCTGACCTCGGGCTAGGCGTCCAGCTTGAAGCGGTGGATGCGGCGGTAGTCGCGCGCCAGGGCCAGGGTCATCTCGCCGTGGCGCAGCTCGTAGACCGCCGACCAGCGGGTGTGGTGCTGGGCCACCTTGGAGAGGAGGTCCATGGCGCCCGCGGGATCGAGGCGCCCGTTGGTCCTTCGCAGGCGTTCGGCGATGGTCCGGTAGCGGGTGTCGGAGCGCTTCTCGCTCTCGTCCGCCGTGGAGAGCACGAAGTTGACCATGTCGTGCCAGTCGCCCGCGCCGGGGAGGACCCGCATCTCGCCCCCCACGAACTCGATCGCCGCCGACTTCCCGCGCGCGTCGGCCAGCAGGTAGTGCAGCGGCACCTCGCCCGGCTCGAACCGGACGGTGTAGCGGCGGAAGACCGCGACGGCCTCGTCCACGTTCCGGGCCTGGTCCAGGACGAGCCGCTGGATGCGGCCGCTGCCCACCACCCGGGCGCCGGGAACCTTGGGCGGCTGGGCCGTGTCCACCGCGGCCATGCCGATGGCCAGCCCGTGCTGGTTGACGCCGTCGAACGGGATGGCCGCCGCCTTGAGCAGGCGGCGGCGCAGTTCGGGATCGTCCATGAGGCGCTTGCCCGCGTCCTGGTCGATGCCGAGGTAGGAGATGTCGACCAGGGACAGCGAGGTCGCCTCCCGGGACGGCCTGGTGGTCAGCAGCAGCGCCGGGCTGGGACGCCAGTCGAAGTTGCGCCCGAACAGCGGGCCGCGTGGTCCACCCCCGGCCAGGAAGAGGGAGCAGGCGAACCGTTGCGGCGAGGACGCCATGGCGATCGGCTGCAGTGGGTCGTAGGTGCCGTAGTGGGTCATCGCGAAGAGCGGAAGGCTCGCGTCGACCGTCCGCAGCGTCGCCAGGCTGCGCTCCTCGTCGCGCGTCAGCGCGCGGTCGCGGCTGTCGGCCGACCCGCTCTGGCACGCGACGGCGAGCCCGGCGACCGGCGCTCCCAGCAGGACGGCCCGTCGGCCCAGCGGCACAGTACTCATGATTTCTAGTAACACCGATATCCCGCGACGGCAAGACCTCCGGCCGTCCGGGTGCCCGAATTGGCACGACAAGTCCCCCGAGTCCAGGCAAACCACCACAGAAGCGGCCGTCCGCGCACATGGGCGCGCGACTTTCTCCAGCGTTAGCCCGTAAGCGAAGTCACTTATCCGGGATACGCGTTGAAGTGCGCTCAGCGATGCGGCATGCTGACTCAGTGATCGCCATCTCGCCGATCGCGGCGAGCGTCCGATCCCGCTCTCCGCTGCCGTCCTCCCCGACCATGCCGAAAGGGTCCTCGATGCCCGACGATCCCGAGGATCGTGATCAGCGGTGCTCGGCGAGCGATTGCGACCGGTGTTGCTACTTTCATCTCGGACTGGAGTCGCCCGGGCCCGCGGGACGGCAGTTCATCTCCCAGATCGAGAGCTCCTGCGGAATGCATCTGCTCGACGTCGTCCAGCTCCTGATGCGGGAGAAGACAATGACCGCCAGAGACTCCGCACAGGTCGTCGTGTACGTGACCGCACCAGGCCAGCGAACGGACGAGACGGCCTTCATGGACCCGTTCAACCGGCTTCCCATCGGCCTTATCATGAACCCCGCCGGTGACGAGCGCTGAGATTTTCGCCATGAGAGGTTGGACGCCATGGGGTTCCAGCTCGGCCTGTTCTCTCCCAACACCGAATCCGGGCTCGCCATCACGACCGCGCCGGAACGCTGGAAGGCGACCTGGGGCAACAATCTGCGTTTGGCGCGGCTGGCCGACGAGGTCGGAATCGATTTCCTGCTCCCGGTCGCCCGATGGACGGACTGGGGCCCCGACACCGACTTCCACCAGAACGTCCTCGACCCCCTGGTCTGGGCCTCGGGAATTCTCGCCGGCACCCGGCGAATCCGCGTGTTCTCGACCGTGCACACCGCCTTCCACCACCCCGTCGTCGCGGCCAAGCAACTGGCGACCGCCGACCATCTCAGCGAAGGCCGAATCGGACTGAACATTGTGGCGGGCTGGCATGCCCCCGAATACGAGATGTTCGGCCTCACTCTTCCCAGCGATCACGACACCCGCTACGCGCTCGCCCAGGAGTGGTGGGACGTGGTCAAACGCATCTGGGCCGACACCGAGCCGTTCGATCACGAGGGAAAGTTCTTCAGCCTGAAAAGGGTGGTCGGCCACCCGAAGCCCTATAACGGGCACAGCATTCCCATTATCAATGCCGGGTCCTCCCCACAAGGGCGCGCCTTCGCGGCCCGCAACGCCCAGCGCGCCTTCACCGTCGTCGCCGGGCCCGAAGACGGCGCGCGAATCGTCGAAGACCTGCGCGCCCAGGCCGCCGCCCACGACCGGTCTGTGGGAGTGTTCACCCTGGCACATGTCGTGTGCCGTCCGACCTCGCACGAGGCCCGTGATTTCCTGCATTATTACGCCGACCGGCACGCCGACTGGCCCGCGGTCGACGAGGTGATGCGGCTGCAGGGCCTGCACGCCCAGTCCTTCACACCGGAAATGCTGACCACCTATCGCGGACGTTTCGCCGCCGGGCACGGAAGCTGCCCGCTCGTGGGCGACCCCGACGAGGTCGCCGACCAGATCGCGGCCTTCGCCGAGGCGGGGTTCGACGGCCTCGCGCTGTCCTTCCTCAACTACGCCGACGAGCTCGGCTACTTCGCCGCCGAGGTCATGCCGCGACTGCGGGCCCGGGGCGTCCAGGTCGGCGCCCCCGACGCCGGCGCGCGTCCATGAGCCCGCCCGCGACCGACGCGGCGCCGACGCCGCCGCCCCTGTCGCGGCACCTGCGGGTCGCCAGCACCGACATCGCCGTCCTGCACGACGAGGTGGAGCCGTTCGCCGTCGGGCACGACCTCCAGGCCGTGCGCCCGGGAGCCCCCCTGGACGGGATGGTCAACGCCGCCACCGTCGGGGCGGTCAACCTGGTCTGGGTCCGCTACGGCGGCGACGGCGTCGTCGTCGACACCCCGCCCACCGAAGGCGAGTTCGCCATGTGCGCGCCGATGGCGCCCATGGGGGTGGAGTACCGGACGAGCGGAACCCGCGACACGGCGGGCGGCAGCCTCGTCCTGTCCCATGACGAGAGGATGCGGATGACCCCGCATCCCGACCTGGGCTGCCTGGTCATCGCCACCAGCACGGGACGCCTCACCGACTACCTGACCGACTACCTCGGCCACGAGCCCGCCGAGCCGCTGCGCTTCCACGGCACCGACGCTCCCGGCATCGTCCCGTCCTCGATCGTCGAGCGCACGTGGCGGCATGTCTGCGCGATCCTCGACCACGCCACCGGAGAACTCCATCCCCTGGCGGCGCGCAGCCTCGAAGAGTCGCTGCTCACCGCCATCCTGCTCGGCCTGCCCCACACCGCCGTCCCGCGTCTGGCCGAGTCTCCGCAGCGGCCCGCGCACCACCTCGCGGGCCTCATCCGCGACTGGGTGCACGCCAACCACCACCGGCCCATCGGGGTCGGTGACATCGCGGCGGCGGCGGGCATCGGCGTCCGCCAGCTCCAGGCCGTCTGCCGTCACCAGTGGGGGGTGACGCCCACTCAGTTGCTGCGCGGCATCCGGCTCGACCACGCCCGCGCCGCGCTGCTCAGATCCCGGCCCGGCCCCCGCGCGATCAGCGAGGCCGCCGCCGCCGCGGGCTACCTCCACCTCAGCCGGTTCGGTTCCCACTACCGGCAGCGCTTCGGAGAGACGCCCACCCAGACCCTCCACCACTCCGAGCCGTCCACCCGGCTGCTGACCGGGTCCTAGCGGATCAGGCGGAAGAAGGCGCGCAGGTCGGTCACGAACGACCGCGGCTGCTCGGCGGCGGCGAAGTGGCCGCCCCTGTCCGGCTCGCTCCAGAAGCGGATGTCGGTGTAGCGGCGGGCCGCCCAGCGGCGCGACGGGCGGGGCATCTCCCGGGGATAGACCGAGCATCCCGCCGGGACGGTCACGGTGTCCGGCGTGGATTCGGTGAACCACTCCTGCACCTGCCTGATGCTCTCCCAGTACAGGCGGGCCGACGACGCGCCCGCGCGGGGAAGCCAGTACAGCATCACGGTGTCGAGCAGTTCGTCCCGGGTGAACACGTTCTCCGGGTGACCGTCGCAGTCCGACCAGGCCCGGTACTTCTCCACGATCCAGGCGCACTGGGCGGCGGGCGAGTCGACCAGCCCGTAGCCGAGCGTCTGGGGACGGGTCGACTGCTGCGCCGAGTAGCCGTCCTCCCATTCGGCCGCGCGCTTCAGATCGGCCAGCGCCGCGCGCTCGGCGGCGGTGAGGTCGTCGAACGTCGCCGGGTCGGGGGCGGCGATGGGCGGGCTGAGGTGGATCCCGGCGACCCGGGCCGGGTCCTGCTGGGCCATGCTCGTGGAGACGCTCGTCCCCCAGTCGCTGCCGTGCGCGCCGAAGCGCCCGTAGCCCAGGCGCGACATCAGGGCGAGCCAGGCCCGCGCGATGCGGTGGACGTCCCAGCCCGGCCGCGACGGCTTGCCGCTGAAGCCGTAGCCGGGCAGCGTCGGCAGGACGAGGTGGAAGGCGTCCGCGGCGTCCCCTCCGTGCGCGGGCGGGTCGGTCAGCGGGCCCACGACCTTCAGGTACTCGGCGAGCGAGCCCGGCCAGCCGTTGGTCAGGACGAGCGGGTACGCGCCGGGGTGCGGCGACCGAACGTGCGCGAGGTGGACGTCCAGCCCGTCGATCTCGGTGCGGAACTGCGGCAGCGCGTTGAGGCGCGCCTCGGTCGCCCGCCAGTCGTAGTCACGCGCCCAGTACCCGCACAGGTCGCGCAGGTAGTCCAGCGGGACACCCTGTGACCAGTCGCCGACCGTCGCGGGCTCCGGCCAGCGCGTGCGTTCCAGGCGTGCCCGCAGGTCCGCGAGCTCGGCCTCCGGGACGTCGATGGGGAAGGGCTTCATCGCTGCACGAGCATAGGGCCCAGGCCCCGCCGGATCAGCGGGGCCCGGGCTCAGGCGGAGATCGTCAGGCGCACTGGGCGGGGGCGGGTTCGGACGCGTGGCGCGGGACGCGGACGGCGTTCCAGGCGTCCCGGACGGCCCTGAACTCCCGGCAGGAGCCGGGGTGGAGCTGGAGGGCGGCCTCCAGGGTCGCGCGGCGGGCGTCCTCGTGGGCCCACCAGGAGGTCTTCCGATTGAGGCCCTCCATGTAGATCCGGGCGGCCTTCTCCCGGCCGATGCCCGCCAGGACGCTGCCGTCGCAGGTGGGGCTGTTCGGCCTGCCGTTGGCGGGGTCGTTGGGCCGCGAGCCCTCGGCCAGGAGGTAGAACCAGTGGTTCTGGACGCCGGCGGCGGCGTGCACCTCGGTCACGCGGACGGCCTCGGAGAAGCACCCCGGGTCGCCCAGCGCGGCCGGGTCGTACATGCTGCGGATCGGGCCGGTGCCCACCAGGTTCACGGTCTCGCCCATGAGGTAGTCGGGACGGTCGTACGGCGAGTTGAGGTACCACTCGGTCATGGTGCCGAAGATGTCGCCGGTCGACTCGTTGAGCCCGCCCTTCTCGTTGAGGCCCGAGGCGCCGCCGGGCGTCCACTGGAAGACCGCGTGGCCCAGCTCGTGGCCGACGATGTCGGCGTTGGTGACCTGCTTGGTCCGGGCGAGGTTGTGGCCGAAGGTCGCCGACGTGCCGTCCCAGTAGGCGTTCTCGTCGTCGAGGCCGACCCGCATCGGGAAGCCCCGGCCGTTGCCGTCGTAGCCGTTGCGCCCCAGCCAGTTCGCCAGCATGTCCCAGCCGCGCTGGGCGACGTGCATGGCGTCGACGCAGGCGGTGACCAGGTCGGTGCCGGTGTGGTCGCCCCACACGTCGTCGGGGTCGGTGAAGGTGCGTCCGCTCAGGTCGCCGCAGCGCACGCCCGGGCGTCCCGGGTCGGCCATCCCGTAGGTGGTGGCGGACCGGGTGGTGGGGACGTCGACGGTGCCGTGGTGGTGGCCGTGGCCGGTGCCGTCGGTGACCTCGTCCCAGCTCCGGACGACCTTGCCCGTCCCGGCGTCGACGTCGACGTGCAGCCGTGAGGGCTTGCCGTCCTTCGATCCGGTCAGGACGGTCTGGTAGACCAGCCGTCCGGCGCCCTCGGCGATCACCGCGAGGCGGGGCGTGGACGCCGAGGCGCCGCGCAACCGGCCCCGGGCCGCCGTGGCGGCGCCGCTCGCGGGGACCTTGGGCGTGGTCGCGACCGACAGCGGCGCCTTCTGGTTCACCGAGGTGCTCAGGACGCGCCCGCGCGCGTCCGTGACGACGACGAGGTCGCCTCCGCTGACGGGAAGGCCCGCGTAGGTGCGGGTGTAGGGGACGTAGTGCAGGCCGCCGCTTCCGGCGATCACCCGCTGCCGGACGAGCCGGTCGCGCGGCGACAGGTGGATCCGCGCGGTCTCCCGGCCGACCAGCCGGTCGGCGGCCGCCACGGCCAGCGACGCGGGGCTCTGCGGCGGGGGCGCGGTGCTGAAGGCGGGGGCCACCAGCACGGCCGCCAGGGCGGTGGTCAGGGCAAGGACTGGGGTCGCTCTTCTCGGTCTCATGGGGGGTCCTTCGGGACGGGGATGGGCGGGGAGGCCGGGCTCACACGGTGAGCCCGGCCGAGTCGGCGATGTCGCGGGCGTGGGCGCCCAGCAGGCGGGACGAGCGGGCGGACGGCACGTCCCGCGCCGCGTCGAGCGCGGCTTCCAGGTGACGAGTGCAGGCGGCGGCCACCGCGTCCCGCGCCTCGTGCCGCAGGGCGTCGTCGAGCCCCGCGGCGTCGAGGCCGGGACGTCCCAGCAGGCGCGGGAGCGCGGAGGTGCGGGCGGCGAGCATCGCGGGGACCGTGGTGTCGAGCCGGGTCCGGCGGCCCGCCAGCGCCATGACCTCCTCGGCGAGGACGAACGCGTGGCCGCAGTGGTGGCCGAAGTCGCGGACCCGCTCGACGGTGGCGTCGTCGGCCCCGCCGAGCTGGGCGCCGACGCGGGCGGGGAACTCCCACAGCGAGGCGAACACGTCACCGGCGGCGCCCGTGCCGGGGTCGGTGAGGCGCGTCGCGCGCAGCGCCGTCAGCTCCGCGAGCCAGTCCGAGAACGCCCAGGACACCTCGGGCGCGTGGTCGGCGACCAGGCGCGCCGCCTGGGCGAGGAGGAAGTCGCAGGCCAGGACGGTGATGGTGGTCTCCCAGTCGACCCCGCGCGCCGGGCCCGCGCGGCCTCCCGGCGGTGACAGCAGGGCGAGTGCGCCGAGCGCCGCGAGGTCCATGGCGGCCCCCACGGCGGCGCGTCCCGGGTCGGGCGGCGCGCCGGACGCGGCCAGCGCGGCGGCGAACAGGGTCACCGGCCGCAGCGGGAGCGCGCCGGCGCCCTCGGCGGTCAGCATCCGGGCGAGGAAGGGCCACTCGTCGCGCACGGCCGCCAGGGCCATCTCGTCGGCGGCCGCCGTGAACGGCCGCAGGTAGAGCCGGTCCTCCCGGTTGAGCGTCCGGTCGGGACGCACCGACTGCGGGGCGTGGGGGCCTTCGGCCAGCAGGACCGCCCGCCGCGCCAGCGTGAACAGGGGCTGGTCGCTGTGGGTGGTCGCGGCGAGCATGCGCCAGCCGAGGTGGTAGCGGCGCGCGGCGTGCCGGGCGGTCTCGAAGTAGCCGACGAAGGCCCGTCCGAGCGCCGCCTGGTAGGACAGGCAGGCCTCCCCCGGGTCCTCGGGGTGCGCGGTGATCGCGTCGGCGGCGAGCTGGGCGCTGTGGAAGGCGTGGGTGAGTCCCTCGCCGGTGAACGGGTTCACCAGCCCGGCGGCGTCCCCGACGAGCAGGCGCGAGCGGTGGACGGCCAGGCCCGGCGTGAAGCCGGTCTCGACGCGTCCGGCCGTGGCGGGCCCGAGGGGACGCGCCTGGGCGAACCGGGGCTCGGCCTCGGCGAGCTCGGCCAGGGCGGTGCCGAGCAGCGCCGTCGCGCCGGCGTCCGCGCCGATCGCGACGACCCCGACGGTGCAGGCGCCGTCCGCGCCGGGCAGCACCCACACCCCGGCCGGACGGTCGTGCGGGTCGTGCTCGGAGGGAGGACGGAACTGGATCAGCATCCGGCTCTCACCGCCGGTGCCGGTGTAGCGGCGCGCGACGGCGACGCCCGCGCCGTGCGGTGAGCGGGACGGCAGCAGGCCGCCGTCCGTCCCGGAACCCACCGCGACGACGGCGTGGCGCACCACGAAGGTTTCGGTGCCGTCGGCGGTCTCCACGGTCGCCTCGTGCCCCGCCTCATGCTCGGTGAGGGCGACCACCCGTCCGGGGAGGCGGACGGCGCCGCGCGCCGTCGCGGCCTCGCCCAGCCGGGTCCGCAGCTCGTCGCGGTCGGCGAACGTCACCCGGGTCCCGGCGAAGGCACGGCGGTCGCCGGAGCCGAACCGCACGTCCACCGCGCCGTCCGGACGCCCCGGGTCGCCGTCGAGGAGGCCGAGCGTGCGCAGCCTGCCGAGCGCCGCCGCGCTGAGCGCCAGGTCGTGCCCGGGGCCGGGAGCCTCGGATTCGCCGACCAGGAGCGTCCGGAGGCCGCGTCCGGCCAGCAGCGCGGCCGTCACCGCGCCGGACGGACCCGCACCGGCCACCAGGACGTCGAACCGTCCGGCCGTCACGGGGTCGTCCGCAGGGTCAGTCCGGCGACGCGCACGAGCGCGTCCCGGGCCGGGCCGTCGTCGAGGACGTCCAGCCGGGCGACGGCGTCGCGGTGGACGGCGCGGCACCAGTCCCGGGCCGCGTCCACGCCTCCGGCGGCGTTCACCAGCCGCCGCACCTCGGGCAGGTCGGCGGCCGAGAAGGACGGGGCGAGCAGCAGCGCGGCCAGCGCGCCCGACGGGTCCGAGCGCAGCGCGAACAGCGTGGGCGCGCCGAACAGCCCGAGCAGGTGGTCGGTTCCCACGGGCTTGCCACCGGCCACCGGCGCGAGGTCGAGGCAGTCGTCCAGGATCTGGAACGCGACCCCCAGGTCGCGGCCGAACCCCGCCAGCGCCCGGACCCGCTCGCCGGACAGGCCGCCCGACGCCGCGCCCAGGGCGCAGCACAGCCCGAACAGCGCGCCGGTCTTGCGCTCGACCACCAGCCGGTAGTCCTCCAGCGGCAGGGCGGCGTCGAACGCCCGCTGGACGTCCAGCATCTCGCCCAGGGCCAGCTCGGCGGCCGTCCGGCTGACCGCGCGGTCGACGTCCGGGCCGAGCTCGGCGGCCTCGGTGCCCGCCAGCGCCAGGCAGGCCAGCCCGGCGAGCACCGCCAGCTCCCGGCCCGCGACCACGTGGACCGCCGGGCCGCCGCGGCGGGTCCCGGCGTCGTCGATGACGTCGTCGTGGACGAGCGAGGCCAGATGCAGCAGTTCGACCACGGCGCCCAGGCGCACCGTCCGCTCGGTGTCGTGGACGCCGCACCGCGCGGCGGCGCCCAGCAGGAGCGAGCGCAGGCACTTCCCCGGGTCGCGCAGCAACGGGGACAGCAGGCCCCCGGCCGGTCCGGCGATCCCCGCCACCAGGGCGCGGAGCCGGTCGACGACCATCGCGGTGTGGTCGTCGAGCGCGAGCGTGTCAGTCATCGGCCCCGACTGGGCCCAGATGCTGGAATTCGGGGACCCGGGCCAGCGCGTCGTGCACCTCGCGGTAGAACGCGTCGTTGTTCATCAGCGTGACGATCTGCGAGCGGTTCATGCCGAGCGTGCGCTCGAACATCCCGTACAGGGTGCCCGCCAGCGTGTTCTCCGCCGCGGTCATCCGGCCCTCGAGCCCCATCTTGATCATCCCGACGTCCTGGAGGTGCTCCTGGGTCACCACCCGGGTCGGAGAGTCGGGCGAGGTGAGGATCTGCTTGAGGAAGTCGTGGTACTTGGCGTAGAAGGTGTCGGCGTAGTCCTTCTCGGTGGCGTCCGCCGGGGCCTGCTCGTCGATCCGGCGCAGCACGAGGTCGAAGTTGACGTAGAACATCCGGACGAGCAGCCGCCCGACCCTGCTGTGCAGCAGGAAGTCGTCCCGGAAGGTGTCGGCCAGCGTGATGTCGTCCTTGAGCGGCAGGTCGAACAGGGTGCCGACGCCCTCCATGACCCCGCACGACCCGCCAGGCTCGACCGGCAGCGAGGTCCTGCCGTCCCCGCCGAGCAGGACGGCCGAGCCGGAGTCGCCCGCCGCCGAGAAACCGGCGCCGACCTGCACGAGGTCCTTGAACATGTAGTAGTGACCGGGGGCGCCGCCCTTGAGGTTCACCGGGGTCACGCCCATCGCCGTGATCGGCCGCGAGGTGTATCCCGAGAGCCCGACCTTCTCCACGTTCATGTCGAAGTCGAGGACGTCGCAGGTGACCGGGAACTCGGGGTCGCCCAGGTCGTTCCACGAGCGCAGGTTCATCGCCGAGAACACGTCGCCGATCCGGGCGAACAGCCCGGACCCGTCGGTGCCGTTGGCGATGTGGATTCCGGCCAGCGGGTGGGTGAAGGCGACCGGTGCGATCGCGTGCTCGATCACCCAGCGCTCGACGGAGATCCCGTCGGCCACCCGCACGACGGCCGCGTCGACGGTGTTGGGCCGGTCGCGCACCAGCGTGGTGAAGCGGCTCAGCGTGCCGACGGCGTTCTGCGCGTCCAGCGGCACGACCGGCTGGACGATGGTGTCGCCCGCCCGGGCGCCGTTCAGCGAGCCGAGCGCGTGACCCGCGGTGAGCAGCGCCGCGGCGCCTCCCGCGCTCATGTCCCGCACGACGCAGCCGAGGGTTCCGATGTCGCCGGTCCTGAGGTTGCCGATCATGGCGCCCTGGATCAGCGGACGGTACTTGGCCGCCTTGGGGTCGGGGTCGTCGGCCCGCGCGCCGCTGAGGGAGAAGCGGCCCGCCTCGATGACGTCCACGCCCCAGCGCCGTCCGTCCACCGTCACGGTGCGGGGCAGCAGCCGGTCGCGCGCCACGTATCCGGCGGGACGCTTCTTGGCCACCGACGCGATGACCACCGGTTCGTCGGTGAGCGCGCCGCCGCGCCGCCGGAACCCGTAGGCCAGGGCGGTCACGTTGGTGTCGGTGCGGAAGGCCCGCAGGACGTCGTCCTTGCCCTGCGCGAGCGCCGCCTGGTGCGCCGCCTGGAGTCTCATGGGTGTGGTGCCTCGCTCTCGGTCGGTGCGGTCAGCGCCTGCGGCGCGCGTGCCGGCGACGCAGCCCGTCGAGCCAGACGCGGGCCGCGGCGTCGTTGTTGGGGTCGAATCGCCTGGACACGGTGGCGACGGCCAGCGCCACGACCGCCACCAGTTCCTGCGGTGGCCTGGCCCCCGCTGCCTGGGCGCCCAGGCCGTCCAGGAGCGGCGCCTGCCGCGCCCGTGCGAGGTCGGCGCCGATCAGCGCGCGAGCGCCCTCGCGGACCTGCGCGAGCCGCGCGGGATGCACGCCGGACAGCCGGGCCCGCAGCCGCGCCTCCGTCGCCCGGCTGCTCGCGGGACCCCGCTCACCGAAGGCCGGGAAGGGGACGGGATACACCGCGCCCACCCGGGCCACGGC
This sequence comes from Spirillospora sp. CA-294931, assembly GCF_050946795.1. Taxonomy (GTDB): domain Bacteria; phylum Actinomycetota; class Actinomycetes; order Streptosporangiales; family Streptosporangiaceae; genus Spirillospora. The sequence goes on along the minus strand of NZ_CP192006.1, from coordinate 2,076,720 downwards.
CAGGACCATCGCGATCTCCTGCGGGGAAAGGCCGACTGGAGCGGCGCCGGCCGTGCGGCTGCCCACCGTGCCCAGGGCCACACCGGCCAGGGCCACCGAGCCGCCGAGAAAGCGCCGTCGCAGTACCGGGCTGGGATCTGAAGACTCCATGGGTCAACTCCAAACGGGGTTACGAGACCGCCGGGGCGCAGTTCTTGTCCGCCAGCGCCACGGTCGGAGCGGGACGAGAGGACGGAGCGGCCCGGCTGGGCAGGCCAAGTGCGCCGTGGCACAGGTGCACGTTGTCCGGCGGCACCGGCGTGGGGCCCAGGGCCGGCGGCTGCGGCGCCGGGATCTTCATCCGCTCGGCGAGCTTGGAGCTGAGAATTCGCGCGGCCTCATACGACTGGCCACCGCAACATTCGTTGTATTTACCGTGCAGGGAAACCGAGAACGCCGCGATGATGAGATCCCACGCCGACAGCGGATCGGGCGCGTCGCACACCGGGTCGCCTTCGATACAGAAATCAAACGTCCGCGCCTGCATGTCCGCCGGATAGGGATCGGTCAGCGCACCGAGAATTCCCTTTCCCTTTCGCGTGACGACCTGCCCACCGGGGGTCACCGTAATGGCGTGCGCGGTGTGCCCCAGGTTCACCGGGTCCGACAGCAGCACCACGCCCCGCACGACCCGGCGCTCCACCTCGGGGATCGCCCGCAGGGTCAGATCGGTGACCTGCGCGCCCTGGGAGTAGCCGACGATGCCGACATTCGTCCCGGGGCACCGGCTGATGATCCGCCGCAACGCCAGGCGCAGGATCCAGACCCCGTCCCGCAGCGACGGCGGGTAGGTCTTGAGCCCCACCGGGTTCGCCGGATAGGGCAGCGAGTACGTCTTGACCTGGCCGGGCTCCTGAGGAAGCTTGGCCACCGTCTGCTGGACGTAGTTCCCGACCGTCCCGGACATCCCCAGCGGATCGCTCATGCCCTGCCCGCTGCCGCGCAACCCGATGATCAGGTAGGGGGCGCACTCGATCCGCTTGGTCGCCGCCACCGGCTCGGCCGCCACGACCGGCTCCGAGGCCGCCTGGCTCCCCGAGACCACCAGGACCGACGACACCACGACGACCCCCGCAAGCAAGGCCCGCATGCCCACCCCCATTTCGCCCCGGAACCGGGACCGATAAAGCCATTTACCACTTCAAGCCGATCAGCATGATGACCTACCAAGCAGAAGGTCACAACCTCTCGGACTCCATTACCTCCCGCCCCCGCAGCCAAATGTCACAACACCCTCACCACCGGTGACGAATTCTCGCCGAAACGGCCCCCGTCATCCGATGACGCCAAAGACGCGACGTCTTTAATTTCGGTTGACGACAGAAAGGCAAAGTTTTCTTTACCTACCACCGAGAACTCAGCCGGACACACATATCAGCGGCCGCGGCATCACCGATGTCCGCTTCTGCACTTCGCACTTATCAAAACTCGCCGACCTCCGGACCGAGATCACACCTCGGCCCCGCGGCCACCTCGACCTCACCCCGAAGCCAGCCGTGCTTGGCCGCCGCGCGGGGTCCAGTTCGAAGCCCGGGCCGTAGCGTGGAAAGAGGTGCGGACGCCCGGCTGATCAAGTAGTATCGAACATATGTTCACCAAGAGGCACTGAACCGGGCCGAGCTCTCACCGGAAGGCGGACCAGCGATGACGACCACTCCCGACGTCCTTCCAGCCCCCGTCCGAGCGATCGTGAGCGCCCAGGCGCGCCGCCGTCCCGTCAGCCTGGTCACCACCGACGCCGACGGCTCCCCCCGCGCCTGCCTCCCGGCCGACGGAGACCTCCGCGTCCTCGACGACCACCACCTCCGCGTGGCCCTCTGGCCGACGAGCCCCACCGCCCTCAACCTCGAACGCGGCGCCCCCGTCCTGCTCATCGCCAGCGCCCCGCCGGACGTCTACCTCATCCACGCCAAGGCCCGCCACCTGCCCAACGCCGCCATGATCTGGTCCCACTACGAGCTGACCATCACCTCAGCCCACCGAGCCGACCAGGGCACCCAACCCCGACTCGACCTGGACGACACCGAAATCCTCACCCCCCACCACCCCACCAACCACAACCTCTACCGCCGCCCGGCAACCCCGACCCGAACCGCCTCCTGACCCACCGCCCGGCAGTGTCCTTGCTCCGCTGCCGGACGGCGTCGGATCAGAGGAGGCCGGACTGGACGAGCCAGGCTTTGGCCACCGATTGGACGCGGTCCTTGTTGATGGCTATGCGGGTGTTCATGTAGAGCAGGTCTTCGGTGGTCAGCTTGGCCGAGATGGCGTTCAGGGCCGTGCTCGCCGCGGGGGTGACGTCGGCCCGGTTGATGAGCGGGGTGATGTTCTGGGCGCTGAAGAGGTGCTGGGGGTCCTCCAGGACGAGCAGGTTGTTGACGCGGATCGCCGGGTCGGTGGTGAAGATCGTCGCCGCCTGAAGGGAGTCCTTGGTCAGCAGGGTGGTCATGGTGCCGAAGTCCTCGTGGCGGAAGGGCTGGAAGTCCCTGAAGGTGATCTGGTAGCGGGCGCGCAGGCCGATCAGGCCCTGGTGCCGGGTCTGGAATTCCGGGGCGCCGCCGAGGACGTACTCATCGGCGACGTCGCGCAGGTCGGCGATCGTGCGTATCCCCGCCGCCTTGGCGGTCTTGCGGGTGACGACGATCGCGTCCTTGTTCTCGGCGCGCGCGGAGTCGAGGACCTCCAGACCGGAGGGGAGCTTGCGGCGGAGACGGTCGTTGACGCGTTTGGTCGTCTTGGGATCCGCGCCCGCCAGGTCGAGTGCGTCCAGGTGGGACGCCAGCGCGCCGTTGTACTCGGGCATGACGTCCACGTCGCCGGACGTGACGAGCGGGTAGTAGTCCTCGCGTGAGCCGATGTTCGAGCGGCGGGTGACGCGCAGCCCCTTGCTCTGGAGCGCCTGCGCGTAGATCTCGCTCAGGAGCTGGCTTTCGGGGAAGTTCGCCGAGCCGACGGTCAGCGTCGGGGGCGGGGTGGCGGCGGCCGGGCCGGGGCGCTGTGCGGGGGACGGCCAGAGCCACGCGCCGAGACCGGCGGCCAGCACCGTGGCGAGAGCCAGGGTGGTGGTGATCACCAGGATCCGGGGCCGTCGCCAGACGCGCGCGGCCCTGACGAGGCGGTCGTGTTCCGTTGGGGGTCGTTCCGGTGGTTCGGCTGCGTCCTGGTCGCGTCGGGTCTCGTCCTCGACCGCCTGTCGCTCGGTGTCGTAGCCGAGGAGGCGCAGCAGGATCTCGTCGGCGGCGGGACGGCGCGCGGGGACGTCCTGGAGACAGGGTTCGACCACCCGGCCGAGCCAGGCGGGCAGGTCGGGCAGGTTCCGCTCGACCGCGAGCCGGCGGTTGAAGGCGTTCGGGGCGACGCCGGTCTCGAACGCGCGCGGACCGAGCGCGGCGAAGACCATCGTGACGGCCCAGCTCCAGATGTCGGCGGCGGTGCCGATCTCGACGCGGTCGGCCTGCTCGGGGGCCATGTAGCGGGGCGTGCCCGCGCCGTTGGCGGCACCGGCGCCGAGGGCGACCGCCACGCCGAAGTCCACCACCCGGGGGCCGTCGGCGGCCAGCAAGACGTTGTGCGGCTTGAAGTCGCGGTGCACGATCCCGGCGGCGTGCGTGGCGGCCAGCGCGGTGATCGTGCCGACCGCCAGCCGCTCCAGCTCGATGCCGGTCAGCGGGCCGCCGTCCTCGACCACGTTCAGCAGCGAGGGACCGTCGACGTACTCGCTGACGATGTAGGCGCGCCGGTCGGCCACCCCGGCGTCCAGCACGCGGGCCGTGCAGAACCGGGCAACCTCCTGGACCAGCCCGATCTCGGCGAACGAGCCCGCGTCCACCTCCCCGGCCAGCAACTTCAACGCCACCCGGCGGTGTCCGGAGTCGGAGAGCTCGGCCAGGTAGACCACACCCTGGCCGCCCTCCCCGATTCGCCGGACCAGCCGATACCCCGCGACCACGCGGGGGTCTTCCGGACGGAGCGACTCGGCATCCATCGCGTGTCCCCTTTCGCGGGCCGCATGGTCCCGCTCAGGTCAGCCTTCCACCGCGCTCGGCCGGCCTCGCCGTAGAACTGCACGGAACCGAGCCGCTCTTGCGGACTTGGTTGCCGGGCGGATGCGCGGAGTGGTGGGGAGTGGCATGGACGCCGCGTCTAGGGTCAGGTGATTTCCAGGTTGGCCATCATTCCCATGTCCTCGTGCTCGGCGTTGTGGCAGTGGAAGAGGTAGCGGCCTCGGTAGCCGTCGAAGCGGGTGATGATCTCCGCGGCCTCGCCCGGGCGCAGGGAGATGGTGTCCTTGAGGCCCGCGTCGTGCGGCAGTGGCGCGCGACCGCCGCGTGAGAGGACCTGGAAGCCGACCAGGTGCAGGTGGACGGGGTGGTGGACGTCGGCGACCAGGCGCCACACCTCGATGTCGCCGAGGCGGGTGGTGACGTCGGTGCGGGCGGGGTCGAACGGGAGCCCGTTGATCAGCCAGCCGTGGCCGCCGCGCATCCGCCCGGCGCGGAAGGAGAACTCGCGCACCTCGGCGGCGTCCCGCCGTTGCCAGGTGGGCAGGTCTCTGGCCAGGACGCGCGGGACGCGGCTCTCGTCGGCGGCCTTGCGGGCGACCCGGAAGGCCATCACGTCGCGGGTGCGTCCGGAGCCGAGCCGGTTGACGATCCTGACGCGGGCGCCGACCGGGACGTCCGAGAAGTCCAGGATCAGGTCGTGGCGTTCGGCCGGTGCGGTCGGCAGGGACGCGTGGGTGACGGGGGACGCGAGCAGGCCCTGGTCGGCGCCGATCTGGACGAGGTCGAGCCGGCGGCCGTCGTCGGTGATCGCCTGGAGTTCGTAGTGCCGGGCGTTGGAGGCGTTCAGGACGCGCAGCCGGTACCGGGCGGCGTCGACCTCGTGCACCGGCCAGGGGGCGCCGTTGACCAGGATCACGTCGCCGAGCACGCCGCCGAGGAAGGGTCCGCGAACGCCCGGGCGCAGCCGCAGGGTGGGGTCGAGGGCGGGGTAGGCGAACCGGCCGTCGGCCTCGAACGCGCGGTCGGTGATCATCAGGGGGAGCTCGCGCCGTCCGGCGGGGAGGCCGAGCGAGTCCTCGGCGTCGTCGCGGACGATGTGCAGCCCGGCCAGGCCGCACCAGATCGCGGGGGCGGTGAAGTCCATCCGGTGGTCGTGGTACCAGAGCAGGGCCGCCCGCTGGTCCAGGGGGAACGTGTAGTCCCGCGTCAGCCTGGTCTGCACGGCGCGTGGGTCGTGCATGACGTGGCCGCCGTGCGACCAGCGTTCCGGCAGGACGAGGTCGGTCGGGTATCCGTCGGACTCGGCGGGGGTCCGTCCGCCGTGCAAGTGCACGACGGTCGGCACGGGCAGTTCGTTGCGATGCCGCACGGTGATCGGCCGTCCCCGGCGCGACTCGATCGTCGGGCCGGGGAAGGTGCCCCCGTAGGTCCAGAGCGGTGTTCGGACACCGGGCAGGATCTCCGCGGTCGTCTCGCGCTGGGTGATCTCGTAGCGGCCGTTGACCGGCGCCAGCACGGACGGGATCGGCAACGGCACCTGGAAAGCGGGCGGCAGGGGCACGGCGCTGCGCAGTTCGGCCCCGGTGTACGACGGGCGCCGGGACATCGCGGCCGTGGCCGACAGGCCCGTGGCCGCCATCGCGCCGAGCGCCGCGCCGATGCCGAGCACCCGGCGCCTGGTCACCGGCGGCGTCACGGGAGGGGCCGCCAGACGGCGATGAACAGCACCACGAGCCCGGCGACGGTCAGCACGCCCAGCGGAAGGTGGAGCCACAGCGCGCCGCCCATCCCGGCCAGGTACTGCACGGTCTCGGCCGCCACCACGGCGGCCGTGGCGAGGAACGGCCAGGCCAGCCGCAGCCGGGCCCAGACCGCGATCGCCGCGACGACCTGCGCGTAGCCGAGGAGGCTGACAACGTTCGCGCCGGTCTCGTGCCAGCGCAGCGCGTCGTAGTCGCCGCTGAGGTACACGCCGGCGAACACCGGCTGACCGATGATCGCGACCACATGCGCGCTGACGACGGCCCGGAACACCGTTGGAGTGACCATGACGCGAAGCTATGTTGCTGAAGCTATCTTGTCTAAGATCAATATTGCTATGCCGTTATGACCCGGGGAGCATGAGATGGATCTGAACTCGCTGGCGCAGTTCCTGGTGGTGGCGCGGCTGGAGCATCTCAGCCGCGCGGCCGAGGAGCTCCGGGTGGCCCAGCCGTCGCTCAGCCGCACCATCGCCCGGCTGGAGGACGAACTCGGCACGCCCCTGTTCGACCGGGCCGGACGGCTCCGGCTGAACGACGCGGGGAAGCTGTTCCGCGGCTACGCCGAACGCTGCCTGGGCGAGCTCGACGCGGGGCGCCGGGCCGTCGCCGAGGCGACCGGCCAGGGGCTCGGCACCGTCCGGCTGGCGTCGGAGACCTTCCTCACCCTCACCGGGCCGCTCGCGGCGTTCAAGCGCGCGCACCCGTCCGTCGAGGTCGAGCTCCACCAGATGCGGGCCGCGGAGATGGCGCGCCGCCTGAACTCCCAGGACATCGACCTTTGCGTCGCCTCACAGCCGATCCCGCTGACGGGGCTGGACTCCGTCCAGTTGCTGGACGAGGCGGTGTGGGTGGCCACACCGCCCGACCATCCGCTGGCGGGACGCGCGTCGGTGAGCGTCGGCGACCTGGCCGACCTGCCCTTCATCACGTCCCGCACGGGGCACTGGCAGCGCCGCGTCCTCGACCGTCTCTTCGCCGGGCGCGACCTCGCACCGAAGATCATCTGCGAGACCGACGAGCCCGGCGCCATCGTGGAGCTGATCAGCACCGGCCTGGGCGTCGGTCTCATCCCCACCATCGCCCGCCGGGCCGCCACCACCATGCCGGTCGCCTGGATCGCCGTCGACAGCCCCGAATCGCGCCGCGTCCTCACCCTGCACTGGGGCGCCGGCGCCTATCTCCCGGCCGCCGCCCAGCTGATGCGCACCACCCTCACCAACTGGTCATGGTGATCCGGCACGGCCGGCCTTGAGCGCGATCGCGGTGGTGACGGCGCGCCGGGCCTGGTGGCGGGCGGCCTCCAGGATCACGTCACCGGGCGGGCCGTCCCCGGCCACGTGGGACGTGCCGTAGGGGTTGCCCGCGGCGAAGTGGACGGGGTCGGTGTACCCGGGAGGCACGATGATGCCGCCCCAGTGGTAGAAGGTGTTCGACAGCGCCAGGATGGTGGACTCCTGCCCGCCATGGGCGGAGTTGCTGGAGGTGAAGGCCGAGTACACCTTGTCGGCGAGGCCGCCCGCGCGTCCCAGGGAGCCGGTGTTCTCGATGAACGCCCTCAGCTGGCTGGCCGGGTTGCCGTAACGGGTGGGGGTGCCGAACAGCACCACGTCCGCCCAGGCCAGATCGTCGACGGCCGCCTCGACGACCTCGGCGGCGTCCTGGAGATGGCGCTCGCGCGCCGGGGTGCCGTCCAGCGAGTCGGGCACCGTCGGTTCGGCGACCTTGCGGAGCCGGACGACCGCACCCGCCTTCTCCGCCCCTTCGGCGGCGGCTCGCGCCAGCGTGTACACGCTCCCGGTGGCGCTGTAGTAGATGATCGCGGCATTCACGGATTCCACGGCGGGTTCCCTTCGTCGTCGGGTTCACCGATACGACGAGGCATCCGCCCGGATTGTGAGGCCGCGGCGTCACGCCGCGCAGAACTCGTTGCCTTCGGGGTCGAGCATGAGCCACCAGTGGCCCACGGGCCCCTGGTCGTGCTCGCGGACGCGGGTCGCGCCCAGCTTCTCCAGCCGGGCCACCAGCTCGTCCAGTCCCCCGGGCTCGCTGTGGACGTCGATGTGCAGGCGGTTCTTGACGGACTTGCCCTCGGGGACGTCCTGGAACAGCAGCCGCCGCCCCTGGCCGACCCCGCTGGTCGCGTCGAACGGGTCGTCGGGATGGCGGATCGCCGCGTAGCCGCGGAAGTTCTTGCGGCCGCGATGCTCGGTCACCGCCTCCGCGCCGAGCTGACCGGCCGCCAGGAGCCGCTCGATCAGCTCGGTGTGATCCTCCACCTCGTATTCCAGGGCCGCGGCCCAGAAGTCCGCGAGGACGGGCGCGTCGGCGCTGTCGATGACCAGCTTCCAGTCGTGTGCCATGCCACCAGTTATAGGCCGGGCCGCGCGGGATCCCCGCGACGACGCGCGTGGCCCGGCACGTCGAATACACCGGGACGGGCCGCCGCGACGTCCGGCGCGACGACGGCGCCGTCCCGGTGCACCGTGACCCGGATGAGGACCGCATCCGGGCCAGGCTGGAGCACGTCACACACCGGCGGGCGGAGCGTCGAGATCCTTGTCCTCCCCGCCGCCGGCGTTCGGTGATCAGTCGAGGCCGTCGTCCAGAGCCCGGGTCAGGACGCCGGTGTCACCGGACATCTCCCAGACCATGGCTCCCAGGAGGCCCTTGGAGCGCAGCCAGGCGGTCTTCTTGCCGATCGACCAGGCGTCGTCGAAGGTCCACCACTGCCCGTTCTCGCCGGTGTAGCAGGACGTGGCGACCGCCTGTTCGTCGTGCGTGACGGTGCAGTTCGGGACGCTGGCGATCAGGTTGCTGTAGCCGCGCGTCCCGGCCTCCTCCTGGAACTGGCCCGGTGCCGCTCCCTTGGCGTTCTGCCACTCGCCCTTCTTGCCGCCGTCGGTCACCTGTTGCCAGCCCCGCCCGTAATAGGCCAGGCCGATGGTTATCTTCCGGGGACTGACCCCCGCCTTGAGGTACTCGTTCACCGCGTTCTCGGTGCTGAAGTGGAACGGGTACGGATCGTCGGTGTCGGTGTAGAGGTTGCCCTGGTGGCCGGTGCGGTTCGGCTCCCAGGAGTTGTCGCTGCCCGCGCCGTGGAAGTCGTAGCCCTGGACGTTGAAGATGTCGAGGGTCTTGCCGATCTCGGCGAGGTCCCAGCCCGCGGCGATCTTGGCCGGGTCGGCCGGGGTGAACGCGGTGAGCTGGTAGCGCTTGCCGGTCTCGGTGGTCAGCGCGTCGAGCTGGCGCCGGAACTCGGCGATGAGCAGGGTGTTGTTGGCCTTGTCGTTCGGGCTGACATGGTTGCCCGCGTGGCCCTCGGCGCCGGGCCACTCCCAGTCGAGGTCGATGCCGTCGAAGATCCCGGCGCCCGTGCCCGGGCCGCCCGCGCCGTTGTAGACCGGCAGGTTGCCCTTGATGTAGATGTCGATGCACGAGGAGACGAACTTCTTGCGGGCGGCGTCGGTGGCGGCCACGTCCGAGAAGTACTTGGAGTACGTCCAGCCGCCGAGCGAGATCAGCACCTTCAGGTGCGGGTGCTTGGCCTTGAGCTTCTTGAGCTGGTTGAAGTTGCCGCGCAGCTTCTCCCAGCCGGTGTCGCCGACGCCGTCCACCGACTGGCCCGCGCTCATCGGACGGCCGTAGTCGGCGTCGGCGTCGCCCGCCCCGTCGCCCTGGTTGGGGTCCTGCGGGTTGGGGGTCGTGCCCTTGGTGACGCCCTGGAGGCAGGTCAGCTGGGTCGGGTGGATGTTGCCGAACGCGTAGTTGATGTGGGTCAGCTTGGCGGCGTTGCCCGTGGTGTCGAGGTTGCGCACGAAGTACTGGCGCCCGTAGATGCCCCACTGGACGAAGTAGCCGACGCGCGCGTGGCCGCTGACGATGTCGTCGGTGCTCGCCTTGACCACCGGGGACGCCGCCGAGAGGTTGTCGTAGAGGTCGCGGGCGCGGACGGCGAAGGAGTAGGCCGTGGACGGCGCCAGCCCCGCGACGCGCGCGGTCGTGCCGGTGACCGTCGTGGCGACCTTCCCGTCCAGCAGGACGTCGTAGTTCGCCACTCCGGAGTTGTCGGTCGAGGCGTTCCACGCGAGCGTGACGCTGGAGGAGTCCCGGGCCGTGCTGCGCAGGCCGCTCGGGACGGACGGCGCCTGGGTGTCGTCGGCCGGGTCGTTGGTCCTGACCGTGACCGGCGCGCTGGCCGGTGAGAGCGTGCCCTTGCGGTCCTTGGCCTTCACGGTGAACGTGTACTCGGTGTTGGGCGTGAGGCCCGTGAGGGTGGCCTCGGTCGCCGTCACCGTGGCCGCGACCGTGGTGCCGTTGTGCACCTCGTACGCGGTGACGGGCAGGCTTCCGGGTGTGGAGGCGGTCCACGAGAGCGTGACGGTCTTGGTCGTCTTCGCGGCGACCTTGAGGCCGGTGGGCGCGCCCGGCGGCGCGTCCGCGGTGCCGTCGCAGTTGGCGTCGGTGATGCGGCAGCCCGTGGGCTCGGCCGCCCGGCTGAGGCTGAAGGCCGGGCTGTAGGGCTCGGTGTTCCCGCCCGCGCGGACGGTGTTGATGTAGTAGGCGGGCGTGAGCGTCACCCGCGTCCCGCTCTGGGACAGGGTGGCGTTCTGGGCGTTGCTCGCCGTCACGCCCGCGGGGAGGTCGAAGGTCAGCGTCCAGCCGGTGACGGCGGCGGTGCCGGGGTTGCTGACCACGTACTTGGCGGCGGTGCCGGAGAGGCTGAAGGACGCCCTCAGCTCCCCGGCCGCCCAGGCGGGCGCCGTGGTGAGGGCGGTGACGACGATGAGGGCGAGCAGGGTGCCTATCAATCGGCGCATGCCGAGCACCTACTTCCTGGTGGGACCGACGATCGTCAGCATCTGGGTGATCTGGGCCGTTCTGGAGCGGGCGACGCTCTCGGCCAGGCGGCGGGTCCACGGGTCCTCGCCGCCGCGGACCTCCATCCTGGCCACCTGGACGGCGTCGTCCTGGTGGGCGATCAGGAGGTTGAGGAACGCGCGCTCGAAGCGGGCGGGCGGGGTGGCCTCGAGGGTGCGAAGCTCGGCCTCGGTGGTCTGGGGCATGCCGCCGTGGCCCGCGTGGGTGTGGGCGGGCGCGGTGGGCGGGCGGTGCCAGCCGCGCAGGCGGCCGGCCATGGTCTTCAGCTCGGCGAGCTGGGTGGTCTCGATCGCGGCGGCCAGCGTCGCCGCCTCCGGGCGGACGTCGTGGCGGCGGGCCAGGCGCGCCAGGCGCACCCCCTGGTCGTGATGGGGGACCATCATCTGCAGGAACATCACGTCGGTGGCGTTGAAGCCGCGCCCGCCCCGGGCGGGGCCGGCCGAACCGGCCCCGCACTGGACGAACAGCAGAAGGACACACGCGCCGATCAGGGCCAGTGCGCCGTACTTCATGGTGATCAGATCTTCCGCCAGAGCGACGCGGCGTTCTCCGGCTCCCAGCCGGCGAGCGAGGTGTGGGCCTGGACGCATTCGTAGGTCGCGCCGTTGTGGCTGGCCCGGTCGCCCGCGGTGTAGGCCTTGCCCGTCGTCCACGAGCCGCTCGGGGCGGGGGTGCTCGGCGGGGTCGAGGGCGGCGGAGTGGTGGTGGGCGGCGGGGTGGGCTCGTTGGCGCCGCCGAAGTCGACGTCGGAGCAGGTGTAGAACGCCTCCTGGCTGCCGACGACCCGCTGCCAGATCGAGTAGATCACGTGCCGTCCGGTGCGGGCGGGGATGTTCAGCGTCCACTTGGTGAAGGTGGTCGGGTTCTGGGCGTTGAAGGTCTGCAGGTGCACCAGGTCCGACCAGCGCAGCGGCTGCGAGGGGTCCCAGCCCTGGCGGGTGATGTAGTACTCGAAGTTGCTCCGGGAGTGGGGGGCGGTCGCGTGGTAGGTGACGGTGAGCGGACCGGCGGCGATGCGCTTGGCGGGCCAGTCGGTGCGCCGCAGGTCCAGGCCGCGGTACTTGGCGCGTCCGGCGCCGCACAGCTGCCCGTCGGGGATGATCTCGCGGTGCCGGCCGCCCGCGTCCAGGAGTGACACCTCGTTCCAGTCGTAGAAGGCCTGCGTCCCGGCGGCGGCGACGGCGGCCTTGCAGGCGTCGGACTTCGGGTTCTCCGGGCCCTCGTTCTTGCAGACGTAGACGCGGCTGGGCGGGTCGGACAGGGTGCCGTGCGCGGACGCGGGCGACGAGGGGGCCAGCACTGCGAGCAGCGTGGCGGGGGGCAGGATGATCGCCGCCGCGGCTTTCGAACGGGGATGGCGCATGGGGGGTCCTTTCAGGGGAGGGCGTTGAGGAAGGGCTCGTGGTTGTTCATGAAGTCCCAGGCGTAGTAGCGGTCCCAGTTGATGGACCACGTCATCAGCCCGCGCAGGCTGGGCGACGTCCCGCCGCGCAGGGTGTACGAGCCGCACCCCTGCCCCTTGACCAGGCAGTTGAGCGCCTGGTGCACCTGGGCGGGCGGCGTGTGGCCGTTCCCCGCGCTGACGGCCGCGGGCAGCCCGAACGCGATCTGCTCGGGCCGCAGGCCGGGGAAGGTGTGGCCGGTGTTGGCGACCTTGAACCCGGCCTTCACCATGTCCGTCATCGCGATGTGGAAGCCGGCGCCGCCCATGGTGTGGTACTGGCCGTCCAGGCCCATCACCGGGCCGGAGTTGTAGTCCTGGACGTGCAGGACGGTCAGGTCGTCCCGCATCGCGTGGATCACCGGCAGGTACGCGCCGGTGCGGTTGTCGCCCCCGCCCGCGCCGCCGTAGAACTGGTGGCCGACCTGGACGAAGAAGGTCTCGGGCGCCATCGTCAGCACGAACTTCGCGCCGTACCTGGCCTTGAGCGTCTTCAGCGCCGAGATCAGGTTGACGATCACTGGGGTGGTGGGATTGCGGAAGTCGGTGTCACCGGCGTTGAGCGCCAGCGAGTGGCCCTCGAAGTCGACGTCGAGGCCGTCCAGCCCGTACCGGTCGATGATCGCCGAGACCGATCGGACGAACGCGTCGCGGGCGCCCGCCGTGGTGAGCTGGACCTGGCCGTTCTGTCCGCCGATGGAGATCAGGACCTTCTTGCCCTGGGCCTGCTTGGCGCGGATCGCCGCGACGAAGTCGGCCTCGCTCTCGACGCCCGGGCACTCGCTGGCCGGGCAGCGGTCGAAGCGGATGTCCCCGGACGTCGCCGAGGTCGGCTCCCCGAACGCGAGGTTGATGATGTCCCACGCGGCCGGGACGTCGGCCATCCGCACGTAGCCGGAGCCGTTGGCGAAGCTGGCGTGCAGGTACCCGATCAGCGCGTGCTTGGGAAGCCCGGAGTTCGTGCAGCCTCCCGTCGTCGCGCTCACGGGTTCGGACTTGGCCGACTCGCCCACGTCGTTGTAGGCCGCGACCGTGTAGGCGTGCGTGCTGCAGGCGGCCAGGCCCGACAGGGTGGCGCTCGTCCCGGTGACGGTCGCCCGCACGGTGGAGCCCTCGTAGACCCGGTAACCGGTGACGGTTCCGGAGGCCGCGCCCCACGTCAGCGCGATCGAGTTATCGCTAACGGTTCCCAGTCCGACGCCTCCGGGCGTGCCCGGCACGCCCGGCTGGGGGTTGCCGGGGCCGTCCAGCTCGACGTCGTCCGCGTGGTAGGCACCGGCGCCGTACCAGCCGTGCAGGTAGACCTGCGCGGACGTCTGGTCGGCGGCGGTGGTGAACGGGACCGTCAGCCTGGTGAAGGACGAGGCCGACGGCGTCCAGGTGGAGGGGCCGCCGGTCACGCCCAGGTAGACGTGGCTGCCGCGCACCCAGGCCGACAGCGTGTAGGTGGTGCCCGGCCGGACGCCCACCGTCTGCGCGCACCTGGCGTTGTCGCCCGCGGTGACGCCACCGGCCAGCCCGTACGACCCCAGCCGCGCGGACGAGGCCGCGACCGCCCCCGCCGGGCACGACCAGCCCGCGAGGGTGCCGGTCTCGAAGCCGCCGTTGGCCAGCACGTTCTCCGCGTGCGCCGGAGCGGTCTTGAGCCCGATCAGCAGACCGGCGAGCACGACCGCCAGAACCCAGATCTTCCTCATGGCGACTCCTACGGAAGGGTGTCGAGGTGGGGGCCGACGGTCCTGGCGAAGCCGTTGCCGTTGGTGACGTCCCAGTTGATCGACCAGGTCATGGCCCCGCGGATGTCGGGGTAGGTGCGCGACGGCTTGAAGGAGCCGCACCCGGTGCCCTTGGCCAGGCAGTCGAGCGCCGCGTTGACCGAGGAGGGCGACACGACGCCGCCGCCCGCCGCGCCCGGTCCGGCGGGCAGGCCGAGCGCCACCTGGTCGGGCCGCAGGCCGTTCTCCAGCTGGATGCACGCCAGCGCGGTCATGAAGTCGACCGAGCCCTGGCCGTAGACCTTCTGGTCGCAGCCGAGCATCGCGCCGGAGTTGTAGTACTGCATGTGGACGACCGTGAGCAGGTCCTTGATCTTCAGCGCGAGCTGGAAGTAGGACCCGCCGGTGGACTGCATGTCGATGGTCTGCGGGGCCATGGTGATGATGAGGTCGCCGCTCACCTTGCCGCGCAGCTCGCGCAGGGCCCGCTCCATGTAGGTCGGGTTGAGGCCGTTCTCCAGGTCGATGTCGACGCCCTCGAACCCGTACTGCGTCATCAGCGCGTGGACGGAGGTGGCGAACGCGGTCGCCGAGGCCGCGGAGTCCACCCGGATCGCGCCGCGCTCGCCGCCGACCGAGAGGATGACCTTCTTGCCCCGGGCCTTGAGCGTGGCGACGTCCGCCTTGAACTGCGCGTCGGTGTAGCCGCCCAGGGACGCCGAGAGTCCCGGATCGACCGCGAAGGCGACCTGGCCCGCGGTGCCGGTCGCCTCGCCGAACGCCACGGCGACCAGGTCGTACTCGCCCGGGACGTCGGCGAGCTTCAGCTCACGCGCCGCGTTGTCGAAGTTGTGCCAGTAGCCGGTGAGGAAGTGCTTGGGCAGCGGGCCGGTCGCGCAGCCGCTCGTCGTGCCGGTGACGGCCTGGCTCGCGGCCGACTCGCCCTCGGCGTTGTACGCCTTGACCGTGTAGCTGTGCGTGGAGCATTTCTCCAGGCCGGAGAGGGTGGCGCTGGTGCCGGTCACGGTCGCCCGCACGGTGGGGCCCTCGTAGACGCGGTAGCCGGTGGGCGTCCCGCTTGCCGCGCTCCACGACAGGGTCAGCGAACCGTCGGACCGTCCCGACACCGTGGGGTTCCCGGGCGCGCCGAGACCGCCCTGGCCGCCCGTGCACGGCGCGCCGTTGAGCGTGCAGTTCAGCGGGCTTCCCGGGCCGGTGCCGACGAACCCGAAGGAGACCGATGCGCCCGGCGCGATCGTGCCGTTGTACTCGCGGTTGCGGAAGGTGTACTTGGGCGGGGACGAGGTCAGCAGCGAGTCCCAGTAGGCCCCGACGGTCGTTCCGGCCGGGAGGTCGAAGGCGACCTGCCACCCGTTGATCGCGGTGGCGGAGCCGTTGGTGAGGGTGAACTTCCCCTCCCAGCCCGAGCCCCAGTCGGCGGTGCGGGCGAAGGCGGCGGTCGGGGTCGCCGCCGCCTGGGCCGTGGCCGGCACGAGCAGCGCGGCCAGGAACGTTGCAAGGACGAGCAGGACGGTACGGGGGCGCATAACACTCCACGGCATGCCTAGAAGACTTCCGGATCCCCCGTGGTCCGAACGCAAATCGATAGGAAGGTTTCCTATAGATTTGAGCGTACGTTAATCCGCTCGCGGGCCCTCGGCAAGCCCCGGACCAGCATGCAAACCAGCACCGCCCGCCCCGTCCCCAACCACCGCAGGTCGCGCACCGAACCACTTCGGCGCCGCGCAGAATTGTCACCAACAGCCATTTTGGAGCGTTCTGACTGGCAGTTTCCGCCGGTCAGCGCAGGACCTCGTCACCGGGCTCGCGCTCCAGGTCGGCGCGGGACGGCAGGCCCTCCCAGTCGCCCATGGCCGTCACGACATAGGCGCCCGCCAGGGCGGCCACCGCCAGCCGCTCCCCCACCGGGACGCCGCGCAGCCGCTCGGCCAGATAGGCCGCCGCGAACGCGTCGCCCGCGCCGACCGGGTCGACGGGCTCGACCCGGACACCCGGGGCCCGGTGCAGCACGCCGTCGCAGCAGGCCACGGCGCCGTGGCGGCCCAGCTTCACCAGGACCTCGCGCGCGCCCAGCCGGGCCAGCGCCCCGGCCAGCTCGGCCGGGCCTTCGCCGTCCACCAGCAGCCGCGCCTCGCGCTCGGTGGCGAAGACGATGTCGGCCTCGGCGGCCAGCCTGCGCAGCTCGCGCGCCGCCTCGTCCGGCTCCCACAGCGCGGCGCGGTAGTTGAGGTCGAGGGACACGGGCACACCGGCCGCCCGCGCGGTCGCGACCGCGTGCCGGACGGCCTTGCGGGCGGTGGCGCTCAGCGCCGCGGTGATGCCGGTGACGTGCAGGGTCTGGGCCGTCCTGACCAGATCCTCGGGGACGTCCTCGGGGCTCAGCCGGGAGCCCGCGCTGCCCGTCCGGTAGTACCAGACCCGGGTCAGGGCGCTGGTGCGCCGCTCCTTGACCAGCAGGCCCGTGGGGGCGGACGGGTCCACGACGGCGGCCGCGAGGTCCACGCCCTCCCCGGCGAGCGTCGCCCGGACCAGCCCGCCGAACTCGTCGGCGCCGACCCGGCCGATCCAGGCGGCCTCGCCGCCGAGCCTGCTGAACCCGATGGCGACGTTCGACTCGGCCCCGGCCACGCCGAGGCCCAGGGAGCGGGCGTGGCGCAGCGGGCCGACGGCGGCGGCGTCCAGCCGGGCCAGCGACTCGCCCAGCGTGACCAGCCTCATCGGCGGGGTCCGCGGCGCACCGACGAGCCGAGCGTCCAGGAGATCTCGCCGCAGGTGCGCGCGACGAGCGGACCGACCTCGCGCACCCGGGCGGGCGACATCCGCGAGGTCAGGCCCGACACGCTGAGCGCGCCCGCCACCTTCTCGTCGTGGTCGAAGATCGCCGCCGCCACGCATCTGACCTCGGGCTCGTTCTCCCGGTCGTCCACCGCGTATCCCATCCGCCGGACCCTGGCCAGCTCCGTCCGCAGCCGCTCGGGGTCGGTGATCGTGCATCCGGTCGTGGCGGGCATCCCGGCCTCGGCCACCGTGCGCAGCGCGTCCTCGTCCAGCCAGGCCAGCATCGCCTTGCCCACCGCCGTGCGGTAGGCGGGCATGCGGCTGCCCACCCGCGAGGCCATCCGGACATGCCGCTCGTTCTCCACCTTGTCGATGTAGACCACGTCGGGCAGGTCGCAGACCACCAGGTGGCAGGTCTCCCCCACGGCCTGCTGGAGGCGGCGCAGCGGTTCGGCCGCGACCGTCCGCAGGTCGAGCGAGGACAGGTACGCCTGGCCCATCCGCAGCGTGCCGTGGCCCAGCCGGAACCACCCGGTCTCGTGGTCGCGGGTGAGCAGGTCGGCCTCCACCAGCGGGGCGGTGAGCCGCAACACGGTGCTCTTGCTGAGGTCGAGGCTCTCGGCGATGCGGGTCAGGGCGACGCCCCGGCCGTCGCCCGCGTGCTGCTGGACGTAGTCCAGGACGGCCAGCGCCCGCCGCAGCGACGACGACTGGTTGCGCGGGCCTGTCACGGCGTCCTCGCCGCCACGTCCTCGGCGAGGCGCTCGCCGGTCCCGGGCGCGAACCACGACGCCCGCTCGGCGGCGAAGCCCAGCTCGCACGGGTCGCCGACGGCGATGTCGGCGGTGCCGGGCAGCCGGACCTGGACCGGCGCGCGGGCCGTCACCGCGACCTCGCCCTCGTCCGGCGGGCCCGGCCGGACTCCCACGATCGTCTCCGGGCCCAGATGGTCGACCTCGGCGACCGTGCCGGGCAGCGCCCCCGCGCCCGGCGGGTGCAGGGTGACGTCCTCGGGCCGGACACCCGCGACGACCGTCTCGCCGAGCCCGGCCAGGCCGGGAGGCAGCGGCAGCGGCGGGCCGCCGCGCTCGGGGACGGCCCCCTCCGCCGTCACCCGGCAGTCCAGCAGGTTCATCGGCGGGCTCCCGATGAAGCGGGCCACGAACGTGTTGGCCGGACGGGCGTAGATCTCGGCGGGCGTGCCGTACTGCTGCACGACGCCGTCGTTCAGGACGATGACGCGCGTCCCCATGGTCATCGCCTCCACCTGGTCGTGGGTGACGTACACGAACGTCCGCCGCACCCGCCGGTAGAGCGCGGTGATCTCGGCGCGCATCTGGGTGCGCAGCTTGGCGTCCAGGTTCGACAGCGGCTCGTCCAGCAGGTAGACGCCGGGCTCGCGGACCAGGGCGCGGGCCAGGGCGACGCGCTGGCGCTGCCCACCGGACAGCGCCCTGGGCCGCCGGTTCAGGTACGGGGTCAGCTCCAGTGTCTCGGCCACCCGGGCGACCCGCTTGGCGACGTCGGGGTCGCGGCCCAGCCTGCGGGTCGTCCAGCGGCTCAGCAGCGGCAGGTGGTGATACCACCGGAACCGGTCCATGACCAGCGGGAAGGCGATGTTCCCCCGCACGGTGAGGTGCGGGTACAGCGCGTACGACTGGAACACGAACGCCACGCCGCGCTCGCGCGGCGTCAGGGCGCCGACCGGGTCGCCGTCGAAGGCGATCTCGCCCTCGGTCACGTCGGTGAGCCCGGCGATCATCCGCAGCACGGTCGACTTGCCGCAGCCGGACGGCCCGAGCAGCACCAGGAACTCCTTGTCGGGAACCTCGGCGGTCAGCCCCTTGATGACCGGGACGTCGCCGTAGGACTTCGACACCCCGTCGAAGGTCAGACGTGGCATCGGGCCTCACCCCTTCACGGCGCCGGCGGTCAGCCCGCCGACGATACGGCGCTGGACGAGCAGGAAGAACGCCACCGCGGGCACCGAGAACACCAGCGCGGCCGACATCACCAGGTTGAGCGGGGTCACGAACTCCCCGATGAACGAGGCGAGCCCGACCGAGGCGGGCCACTTGGACTCGTCGGTCAGGAACTTCACCGCGAACAGGTACTCGTTCCACGCGGTGAAGAAGGTGATGATCCCGGCGGCCGCGACCGACGGGGCCACCAGCGGCAGGACGACCTGGCCCAGGATCGCGTACTTGGGGCAGCCGTCCACCCGGGCGGCCTCCTCCAGTTCGTGCGGCACCGCGTCCATCGCCCCCTTGATGATCCAGACCGCCACCGGCATGGCGAAGGCGGTGTTGGCCAGCACCAGCCCGGTCAGGCTGTTGAGCAGCCCGAACCCCAGAAAGAGCGTGTAGAGCGGGACGACCAGCAGCGCCTCGGGCAGCATCTGGGTGACGAACATCGCCAGCCCCGCCAGGCCGCGCCCCCGGAACCGGAAGCGGGAGATCGCGTACGCCGCCAGCACGGCCATGGCCAGGCTCAGCACCGTGGTCCCGGCGGCGATGACCGTGCTGTTGAGCAGCCAGCGGTCCAGCGGCACCCCGCCGGACACCGCCTCGCCCAGGTTGCCCGCCTGCCCGGGGTCGGGCACCGCCCTGGGCGGCTTGCGGAACAGCTCGCGGTCGCCGCTCAGCGCGGTGACCAGCATCCAGTACAGCGGGAAACCGGCGAACACGACGAGCACCAGCACGGTGAGCCTGCGGAGCGTTGTCACCGGTCCTCCCGGGCACGTCGGTCGAGGGCGAGGTAGCCGAGCGTGACCATCAGCGAGAGCGCCAGCCCGATGCTGCCGATGGCGGCCGACATCCCGAGCCGGGAGCTGGTGAACGCCTCCCGGAAGACGTCGATGACCACGGTGTTGGTGGTGTCGGCCGGTCCGCCGCCGGTCAGCAGCCAGATGAGCTCGAACCGGCGGAACGACCAGATCGTCATCAGCAGCGCGAGCACCCGCAGCGTCGGCGCGATCGCCGGGACGGTGACCTGCTTGAAGACGTTCAGCGGATCGGCGCCGTCCACCCGGGCCGCCTCGTAGAGCTCCTCGGGCACGCCCTGGAGCGCGGCCAGCACGACCAGCATGCAGAACGGGAACAGCTTCCACACCGTCACCGCGACCACCGAGGCCATCGCCCAGTCCGGGTCGGTGAGCCAGCCGACGGGGCTGCCGCTCATGGCGTTGAAGACGCCGTTGGAGTTGTTGAACATCCACGCGAAGATCAGCGTGACCGCGATGGTGGGGGCGGCCCACGGCGCGACCAGCACGGCCCGCGCGACGGCCCGTCCCCGGAAGGCGCCGTTGACGGCGAGCGCGGCGGCCAGCCCGAGCGCCATCGACACCGCGACCGAGGCGGCGGTGTAGACGAGCGTTGCCCACAGGGTGTGCCCGAAAGCCGACGAACGCAGCGCCTCGGCGTAGTTGTCCCAGCCGATGTAGGTGCCGCCGGTCGGGTCGAGCGTGTCGGTCTCGGTGAACCCCAGCCGGACGCCGGTGCCGATCGGGACGCCCATGAACACCAGCAGGTAGACCAGCGCCGCCGCGACGAACACGTACGGCGTCAGGTCGAGCCTGTCCCTCACCGGGCGAGCTCCTGGGCCTCGCGCTGCGCCCTGTCGAGCGCCGCCTTCGGATCGGTGCCCTTGGTCAGGACGCTCTCGACCTGCCCGAGCACGACATGCGCGATCTGCGGGGTCTTGGCCTCGAACCCGGGGACCACCGCCGAGACCGACGCGGGCGCCTGCTTCTTGAACGCGGCCGTCCAGGGGTTGCCGGTGGTGAAGCTCGCGGGCGGCGGGGTGTCGGTGGCGATCGTGCTGGCCCCGAGCGCGGCGGCCGCCGCGCGCTGCCCGTCGGGCCCCAGCCACCAGGTCAGCCACTTCCTGGCGGCGGCGAGCCGCTTGCTCTTCTTGTTGAGCGCGAGATGGACGCCCACGTGCGAGGAGCCCGGCGTCCCGAACGGCAGCGGCCCGGCCCCGACCTTGGAGCCGGGGACGATCTTGTTGCCGTTCACCATCGTGGACAGCGCCGAGCTGTTGTCGATCATCATGCCGAGCCGCCCGTCGGCGAACCGCTTGCGGAAGGTCGAGGCGTCGTCCCCCACCGGCATGGCGCCGCTGTCGTAGAGCTGCTTGAACGTCCGCAGCGCCTGGACGTTGTTGGGATCGTTGATCGTGAGCGCGCCGTTCCTGGCCCAGGCTCCCCCGAAGCCGTACGGCCAGTTCGAGAAGTCGATCCACCAGGGCGTCTCCTCGTTCAGCTGGTGGCGCACGGCGAAGCCGGGGTTCCCGGTCCGCTTCTTGATCGCCGTGGCCGCCGCGACCAGGCCCGCCGGATCGGTCGGCGGCCGGACGCCCGCCTTCTTCAGCAGGTCCTCGTTCCAGAACAGCGCGTACTGGACGATCTCCCACGTGTACGCCCAGCGTCTGCCGTCGACCTCGGTCAGCGCGTTGGAGCGGTTGAGCGCCGTCCCGGCCGGGCGGACGTCGTCCAGCGGGGCGAGCAGCCCGGCCTTGCGGAACCGCTCGAACGAGGTGTCCGGCAGGACGAGGATGTCGGGGCCGCGTCCCTGCCCCATCTGCGTCTGGAGGGTCGACTCGTAGTCCTTGCGCGGGATGGCCTGCTTGACGAGCTTGCCGGACGGGTCGCGCCACCCGTTGACCGCCGACCAGATGGCGTCGCCACGTCCCCCGGGTTCGAGCCACTGCCAGTTGGCGAACTTCAGGTCGCCCCCCGAGCCGCCGGAATCTCCAGAGTCCGAGCAGCCGGTGGCCGCGACGGCGAGCGCCATCGCCAGCGCGCAGAGTCTTCTCATCATGTGGGCTCCCTTACGAGGGTCAGCGGGGGGACAGGGCCCGGCCCGGAGGCTCGGTCGCGCAGGCGTCGGTGAGGGCGCCGTCCCGCAGCACCGGGACGCCGTTGACCAGCACGTGGTCCACGCCCTCGGCCAGCTCCCCCGGACGCTGGTAGGTCGCGCGGTCGGTGACGGCGGCCGGGTCGAGAACGACCACGTCGGCCGCGAGGCCGGGACGCAGCAGCCCGCGATCGGCCAGGCCGAAGCGCGCCGCGGGCCGTCCGGCCAGGTGGACGGCCGCCCGCTCCCAGCTCCAGTCGCCCAGCTCGCGCACATGGCGGCCCAGCAGCCGGGCGAAGGCGCCGCGCCCGCGCGGATGCGGATGGCCGCCCTGGTAGATGCCGTCGGAACCGCCCATGTGGGCGGGGTGGCGCAGCAGTTCGCGCAGCGGCTCCTCGCCCGCCGGGTCGGGATGCGCGAACACGCAACCGGCCTCAAGCCCGGTGTCGACCAGGATCTCGCAGCACAGCTCCGCCGGGGGCAGCCCGGCCTCCAGCGCGGCCGTGGCCAGGTCGAGGCCCTCGGTCCAGCGCCACCGTCCGGCGGGGACGTGGGAGAGGGTGATCCGGGGCCAGAGCCCGCCGGACCACTCGCCGTCCAGCCGGGCGCGCACCTCCGGGTCGGCGAGTGCCGCCAGGGTGCGGTCCAGATCGTGCGGAGGCAGCCAGTCCGGCAGCGTGACCAGCGTCAGCGTGCTGCTGCCGCGCAGGTACGGGTAGAGGTCGAAGGTCAGGTCGGTCCCGGCCGAGCGCGCCCCGTCGATGATCTCGATCAGTTCGGCCGAGGGGCCGTGCAGATGGGAGACGTGCGCGGCGACGGACGCGGCGGCCGCGATCTCCAGGACCTCGGCCATGGCCGCGACCGCCCGCTGCCGGTAGCCGCGCATGTGGGTCACGTAGGGCAGCCCGGCCGCCGCGACTGGACGGCACAGCGCGGCCAGCTCGGCCGCGTCCGCGAAGGCGCCGGGGACGTACTCCAGCCCGCTGGACAGCCCGGCCGCGCCGTCCTCCAAACCGTTCTCGACCAGGCGGAGCATCGCGCGCAGCTCGCCGTCGTCGGCGGCCCGGCGCTCGGGCCCGACGACCTCGTAGCGGATCGTGCCGTGCGGCAGGAGGTAGACGGTGTTGAGCGGCACCCGCAGGTCGTAGGTCGCCAGCAGGTCCTCGACCGTCACCGGACCCTCGTCCAGGCCGGGATGCCTGCCGTTGACCGGCGCGAAGTAGCGCGAGACGAAGCGCAGGGTGGCGGGCCCGGCGGGCGCGTAGGAGATCCCGTCCTGGCCGAGCACCACGGTGGTCACGCCCTGGCGGAGCGCGGCCAGCTGGGTGGCGGGTTCGAACGCCGCCGCGTCGGCGTGCACGTGGGCGTCGACGAACCCCGGCATGACCTGGCGGCCGGTCGCGTCGATCTCGACCGCGGCCCCGGCTCCGGCGAGCCGCTCGACCGCCGCGATCCGTCCCGCCGCGATCCCGAGATCCGCCCGGTACGCGGGGGAACCGGTGCCGTCCAGCACCGTCCCGTTCCTGACAATGACATCGAACATCCGGCATCACCCGTCTCGTCGGGCCGCAACACGGGATGCTGCATCGCACAACGCGGCTCCGGAAGAATCAGGAAAGAAAGTTTTGCATCGCGGAATCTTGGGCCGGTGGGCTTCTCCCGGCCGTCCGCCGCGGTCACCGTGGCGATCGGCACGCCGACACCGGGAGGTAGCGCGATGGACGACGGCCCACCGCACCGGCGCCGCTTTCTCGGCCTGGCCGGGGCGGCCGCGATGACGAGCGCGTTCGCCCTGCCCGGCGAGCGGACGGACCTGGCCTTTCTGGGCGGTTACACCAGCGCGGGCGGTCGCGGTCTCCTGGTCGCGCGGGCCGGACCCGCCGGGACGCTGACGGTCCGCGAGTCCGTGGACGTCCCCGACCCGTCTTTCCTCGCCCTCTCCCCCGGGGGCCGCCGCCTGTACGCGGTCAGCGAGGTGGACGACGGCCGGGTGCTCGCGTTCGCCCTCACCCGCGAGGGCTCACCGCGTCCGCTCGGCCACCGGTCCGCGCACGGCGCCGCGCCCGCCCATCTGTCCGTGCACCCCAGCGGCCGGTACCTGCTCAGCGCCACGTACTCCGGCGGCACCGTCGCCGTCCACCCGATCCGGCCGGACGGCTCGCTCGGGCCGTCCGCCCATGTCGTCCGGCACGACGGCGCCGAGCCGCATCCGCACCAGATCGTCACCGCCCCGGACGGCCGGTTCGTGCTCGCGGTCGATCTCGGCACCGACAGCGTCCTGGTCTACCGGCTCGACCTGGCCACCGGACGCCTCGACCGGCATTCCCGGGCCCGGCTGCGTCCGGGCGCCGGGCCGCGCCACCTGGCCTTCCACCCGGGCGGCCACACCGCCTACGTCATCAACGAGCTCGACTCCACCGTCACGGTCTGCGCCTACGACCGGGGACGGCTGACTCCCGGCCAGATCGTCTCCACGGTGCCCGAAGGCACCACGACCCCCAACTACCCGGGCGAGATCCTCGTCTCCCCCGACGGACGGCACGTGTACGGCACCAACCGCGGCCACGACAGCGTCGCCGTCTTCGCCACACGGGGGCGGCGGCTCCGGCTCGTGACCACCGTCGCGTGCGGCGGCCACTGGCCCCGGCACATGGAGCTCGCCCGGGGCGGCCGCCTGCTGTATGTCGCCAACCAGCGTTCCGGGTCGGTCACCGCCTTCACCGTCTCGGGGGCCCGACTCGAACCGGCCGGCACGCCCCTGACCACCCCCGCGCCCGCCTGCGTCCTCCCGCGCTTCTGAGGAGCTTCGATGCTGAAGAGCACGTTCACCGCCCTGTTCGCGCTGTCGGCCACCTGCCTGGTCGCCGCCGCCCCGGTCGCCTCCACCCCCGCCGCCGCGGGCGGCTGCGATCCCGAGGCCCAGCTCGCCCGGATGACCGATGCCGAGAAGGTCGGGCAGATGGTGATGGCGGTGACCCACGACGGCCCCGACGGGATGCCGGACGAGCGGACGCGCCGCTCGATCCAGGAGCTCAAGATCGGCTCGGTGCTGACCTCCGAGCCGCGCACCCCCGGGCTCGCCGCCCGGTACGCCAACCGGCTGCAGGACTGGGCGCGGCCCGGGCCGCCGCTGCTCGTCTCCGGCGACTTCGAGTTCGGGACGACGCACAACGTCCGCGAGGGCACCACGCCGCTGCCCAACGCGATGGGCCTGGGCGCCGCGCGCGACCCCGCCCTGGCGCGCGACGCCGCCCGCATCACCGCGGCCGAGGCGCGGGCGATGGGCTTCCAGTGGAACTACGCGCCGGTCGCCGACGTCAACACCAACCCGCGCAACCCGATCATCGGCGTCCGGTCGTTCGGCGAGCGCCCCGACCTGGTCAGCGGGCTCACCTCCGCCCAGGTCCGGGCCTACCGGCAGGCAGGGGTCATCACCACGCCCAAGCACTTCCCCGGCCACGGCGACACCGAGACCGACAGCCATCTGGGCCTGCCCGTCGTCACCTACGCCCGGGCCACGCTCGACGGCGTCCACCTGCCGCCGTTCCGGGGCGCCATCGCGTCCGGGGCCGAGGCGATCATGACCGCGCACGTGGTGGTGAAGGCCGTCGACCCGGCGCTGCCCGCCACGCTGTCGCCCAAGGTGCTGACCGGCCTGCTCCGCGGTGACCTGGGGTTCCGGGGCCTGATCGTCACCGACGGCATGGAGATGGACGCCATCGACGCGAACTGGGGCACCCGGGAGGCGACGGTGATGGCGGTGAACGCGGGCGCCGACGTCATCATGTCCAGCGGCGAGTTCGAGACCCATGTCGAGGCCGTGGACGCGCTGCTGTCGGCCCTGCGCTCCGGGGCGCTCACCGAGGCGCGCGTCGACGAGTCGGTGCGGCGCGTCCTGGACCTCAAGTGCCGGTACGTCACGACCCGCCGGGTCAGCCCCGCGCTGGCGGAGACGGTCGCGGGCAACCCGGCCTTCCTGCGCCGGGCCGCCGCGATGGGCCGCGCGGCCACGACGCTGGTCAAGAACGAGGGCGTGCTGCCGTTCGACCCCCGCTCGTCCCAGCGGACCCTGGTCGCGGGCGTGGCGCAGACCGACCAGCTCGCCCAGGCCGTGGACGCCGCGAGCAAAGGCCCGGTGGCCCGCTGGCAGGCCGGCACGACCGACCCGTCCGACGCCGAGATCGCCGAGGCCGTCCGGCTGGCCAAGGACGCCGACCGCGTGCTGGTGGCCACCTTCTCCTCGGGCCCGCTGCCCGCGGGCCAGGCCCGGCTCGTCCGCGCCCTCCAGGCGATCGGGAAGCCCGTGGCCGCGCTGGCGACCGGGCTCCCGTACGACTACGCCTCCTACCCCGAGGTGAAGGCGTACGTGGCGGCCTACGCCACCACCGCCCGCGCCCAGCGCATGAACCTGACCATGCTCCAGGCCGCCGCCGACGTGATCTTCGGTGCCCGGCCGTCCGGCCGGCTGCCCGTGACCATCGCCGGCCACTACCCCTACGGGCACGGCCTGGGCTACTGAGCGCTACTCGGTCACCAGCGTGAGCCCGTAGACCGAGAGCAGCTTGTCGACCGGGTAGAAGTACGAGGGGCAGCCGCCCCCGCCGGAGCCGACCAGGACGCCCTGGGCCTGGCCGTTGGCGACGAGCGGCGCCCCGAGGTCGCCGGGCGCGGCGCACACGCTGGCGCGGATCAGGCCGGTGAGCGTCCCTTCGGGGAAGTTGACGGTGACGTTCCTCGCCTGGATCGTCCCGCACTTCCAGCCGCTGGTCGCGCCCGCCATGCACGCCGCCGAGCCGACCGGCGCGGCCTGCGACCCGCGCACGGCCACGAACGTGCCGTCGTGACGGTTGACCAGACCGCGCGGACGCCAGCTGGTGTTGGTCTTCACCCAGCCACCGGCGCCGCCGGGCAGCGTCGAGGGCTGCATGGTCCCCTGCGCGACGCCGTTGTAGCCGATGACGGTCGCGCCCGGGCTGCCGCACTTGCCCGTGGTGACATAGCCGCCCTGAACAGAGAAACCGACCGTGCACCGGCCGGACGCCGGGGCCGTGGTGAACGAATCACCGCCCCGGACGTCGTAGACGGCCACGGCCGTCGCCTGCGGAGCGGGTGTCATGGCCAGCGCGGCGAGCGTTCCGGCAAGTGTTCCGGTGAGGACGAGAAGACTCCGGATCATCGGCAGTCCCAAGGCTCGGGGGGCGATTTCCCCCCATTGTCACATTGGCCGTCTCTTCTTCGTCCTCCTGTTAGGAGGGCGCCACGTGACGTGTGCGTTTATGATCGTCGGTCCATGCCATCGCCGTGAGCGGATCCGGACCCCGGTGTGCGGTCATGAACCGGGCACCTATACGTTTGATCATCGGGCGGCTTCAGTGAGTCGGCTACGCGCGGAATCCGCCGAGCCGTGAAAGAGAGAGGGGCCGACCCGTTCACGCGCTGAAACTTCGCCCCAAGGGGCACGAGACCGACCAGAGCGCCGAGAAGACCCGGCCGCGCCGCAAGCGGCCACCGGTGATCGGCGAGCTGCTGATCGTCTTCGCCCTGCTCGAGGTCTACAAGTACATCCGGTCGCTGGCCAACACCCGGTACGACCAGGCGCTGGAGAACGGCCTGGCAATCCTTGATTTTGAGCGCCATCTGCGTCTGGACTTCGAACTCCAGATGAACCAATGGCTGACCGAGCATCAACTTCTGTCACGGATCGCGACCGAGGTGTACCAGCACACCCACACCGGGTTCACCATGACGATCCTGCTGTGGTGCTACCTCGCGGGGCCGCGCATCTACCGGCCCGCCCGCAACGCGCTGATCCTGATCAACCTGGTCGGGCTGGCGGTCTTCTTCGTCCTGCCGGTGATGCCGCCGCGGCTGCTCCCGGACAGCGGGTTCGTCGACACCGTGGCCGTCGACGGCTATGGGACCGCGCACGCGGGCCCGGTGTCGATGGCGCCCGCCCAGTTCGCCGCGATGCCGTCGCTGCACACGGCCTGGGCGATCTGGGTGATGGCGATCGCCATGGTGCTGCTCGCCCGCTACCCCCGCCTGCGGTGGCTCTCGGCGATCCATCCGCTCTCGACCGCGGTCGTCATCGTGATCACCGCCAACCACTACATCCTGGACGTGGTCGCCGGAGCGGTCCTGGCGGTGGTGGCGATCGTCCTGTTCGGCATGCACCGGCCGGACGGCGAGGTGCGCTTCGGCGGCCAGGTGATCCGGCGGCGCGACCGTCCCGAGCCCATGCCCCCGCCGGACGTCAACGGAAGCCACGACGGCTGCCGTCCCGTCGCCGGTCCCAGATCCCGCGCGAGCCTGCTGTTCTCGCGCCGATCCCGATGACCCGCGTGCGTTCGATGGGGCCCGAGGTGGGCCCCATCGAACCGGCCGCCGTCAGGCGCCGAGCCTGACGACCGTGTCGTAGTAGAGCTTGGCCGCCCTCAGGCAATGGACCCGGGGCCTTCCGGGCATCGCAAAGCCCCAGCAGCGCGACTTCATGTCGGAATAGAAGGCCGAGTCGACGCGAGCCTTGTACGACTTCTTGAACTTGGCCTTCCCGACCAGCTTCTTGTAGTTGCGGTAGCCGAAGTCGTGCCGGTAGCAGGGCCAGTAGAAGCTGATCCCGGTCGGGTTGTCCGGGGCGTGTGAGCAGCCGTCGGTCGACCAGTCGAAGCCGTAGCCGGGCTTGGGCTTCTTCTGCTCCTTGACCCAGCCCAGATAGCTGGTGTAGTCGGCCTTGGTGAGCTGGCCCATGCGCTTGAGCTTCTCGGCCTTGGTCTTCGGCTTGCGCTTGGCCGCCGCCTCCGCGACCGAGGCGGAGGCCACCGGCTCCGCCGCGAGCGCGGGCGTCGTGGTCATCACCCCGGCCAGCGCGACGCCGCTCACGACGGCGAGTCGAACCTTGTGCATCTCGTCCCCTTTCGAACCCCCGTATGGAGCTCTCGAACGGGATCAGGTTCACAGAGGACGATTGGAAACGCGTTGGGACCGGCGTCGGCGCAGACACCGGCAGAGGACGCACCCGGCGAGGGCCGCCAGCAGGAGGGGCAGGCCCACGAGGCTGGAGACCGTGCGGACGCGGTCCAGGGCCGTCCCGGCGAGGTGGCCCGCCAGGAGCAGGCCCGCGCCCCAGGTGCAGGCGGCGGCCAGGTTCGTCACGGCGAAACGGCGGTAGGGGACGCGGGCGCCGGCGGCGACCCGGGGGAAGAGGGTGCGCAGGCAGCCGGTGCATTGCGCGGCGAACGTCGCCGTTCGGGGGCGCGTTCCCACCCGGTCGAGCGTCCCGGGGTGGCGGTCTTCGAGCAGGCGCAGCGCGGTGCCGAGGCCCCGGCGTCCACGGACGTAGCCGTAGTTCGCGCCCGCGACGGTGGCGAGGATGACCGTGGCCAGGACGGCCGCGAAGGGATGGCCGCCATGCGCGGGGTGGGTGAGGTATCCGGCGGTCACGACCGTCGCCGCGCCGGGGAGCAGCAGTCCCGCGAGCAGGCCGGACTCCGCGACCAGGATCAGCGCGACCGTGACGAGCAGGAGAGGCAGCGGGATCTCGGCGAGCCGGTCGAGGAGATCGGTGATGGCACCGCCCCTTCTCGCGACGTTTCCGGGCGAGTGTAAGCACGCCGGTTCACCCGACGCGGCCGGATGGCCGGTATCGGGCTTGATCCCGCGCGTGTGGTGACACCGGCGTCCGGCACCGCCGAAAATACGGCCATGGGGAGGCGGGTGGTGGCGTGGCTCTGCGGCGCCGCCGTCTTCTCGGCCGTGGCCGTCCTCGCGGCCCTGGGCCTGCTGCCGAGCCTCGACGACGCCGACAAGCTGGCCAGCGTCATCAGTGCCGCCGTCGGCCTGGCCGCCCTCGCCGTGGCCGTGCAGTCGCTCAGGCTCGAACGCCGCAACGGGGGCGGCGGTCCGCCCGACGACGATCCGGCGCGGCGGCTCCTGCGCGCCCTGGGAGAGCTCACCGAGGCCGTTCGCGAGCAGTGGCAGGCCGAGGCGGCCACCCGGGGCATCGGCGACAACGACCGGTTGCTGGCCCTGCGCTGGTCGGCGCGGGCCGCGTCGGTGCTCTCCGGCCCGCCCGACGTCCGCGTTCTGGACGGGTCCGAGCAGGTCGTGGCCGCCTACCGGGCCGCCGGCGCCCGGCGGCTGGTCATCGTCGGGGACGCCGGAAGCGGCAAGTCCGCGCTGGCCGTGCTGCTCACCCGGGGCCTGGCCGAGCGCCGGACCGACGCCGAACCGGCGCCGGTGTACCTGTCGCTCGCGTCGTGGAACCCGGAGGTGCAGGGCCTGCGCGCCTGGCTGGCCCGCCGCCTCGCCGAGGACTATCCCTTCCTGCGCAGCCCGGCCCGCTTCGGGACGGACATGCCCGCGCGGCTGGTGCAGCGGCGCGGCGCGCTGCTGGTCGTCCTGGACGGGCTCGACGAGATCCCGGCCGCCGCGCGCGTGCGCGCCCTGCGCGAGATCGAGCGCGCCGACCTGGCCGACCTCGTCCTCACCTGCCGCCGCGACGAGTACGAGGAGGCGCTGCGCAGCGGCGGCGTGACCGTGGCGGGCGCGGCGCAGGCCACCATCGAGCCCCTCACCGTCGGCGACCTCGACCTGGACTTCTTCACCCACGGATACGCGCCCCTGCAAGCCCAGCGCTGGATTCCCGTCCTGGATCGCATCCAGCGCCGTCCCCAGGGGCGGCTGGCCCGGACGCTGCGGACCCCGCTGATGGTGTCGCTGGCCCGCGACGTCTACCAGCATCCCGACCGCGACCCCGCAGAACTGATCCGTCCCAACGCCTTCCCCACCGAGGAGTCCATCGAGCGGCACCTGGCGCACGCGCTGATCCCCGCGCTGTTCCGGCCGCCCGCCGACGACGAGCGGCGCGGCCCCTGGGACGGCCGCGACGCCGAGCGCTGGCTGCGTTACCTGGCCGTCGCCCTGCCGCCCGACCAGCTGGAGATCCGCTGGTGGGAGCTGTCGCGGCTGGCCCGGACGAGCGATCGCGTCCTGTCGGCGACGTTCAGCGCGCTGGCGATCGGCCCGGCGATCGGGCTCGGCTTCCAGTTGCTGTGGGGCCCCTGGGCCGGGCTGGCCATCGGAGGTGTGTTCGCCCTGGTCATGGCCTGGGCGGCGGCCCGCACGCTGCCGCCGCCGTCGGCGCTGTACTTCGGCAGGCTGCGCAAGTTGTGGGCACCGCTGATGGGCGGGCTGGAGGTCGGCGCCGTCGCGGTCATCGTCTGCAGCATCCGGGAGGGACCGGAGTTCGGCGTGCCCGCCGGGCTCTTCCTCGGGGTGCCCGTCGGGTTCGTGTACGTGTGGGCCGCGCCGGACGCGACCGTCCGCACGGTGACGCCGCGCGGGCTGCTGTACCAGGACATCTGGGTGGCGCTCGTGTTCGGGATCATCTACGGCGTGACCACCGGGGGCGTCGTGGGCTTCGCCGTCGACCCATTGTACGGAGCCGCCTTCGGCCTGTTCTGCGGGCTGTCGGGCGCCTTCTTCTACGGGCCGGTGTGGCTGCTGGCGTTCCGCGTCGACAACGTCGGCGTCATCGCGTGGGTGCACTACACCTTCGCCCGGCTCGCTCTCGCGCCGCGCCGCCGCCTTCCCTGGCGGACGCTGGCGTTCCTTGAGGAGGCGCACCGGCGCGGGGCGCTGCGCCAGGTCGGAGCGGTGTACGAGTTCCGTCACCAGGTGGTGCGTGACGCCCTGGCGGCCCGTCCTCACGGCTGATTCCGCGCGCCCGGTACACGACGGCGGGCGGCAGGTTCGCCCAGACCACCGGGCTGACCGTGACGCGGGCGAACGTCGTGGTCAGCATCGCCGCGAGCCGCCGCGCGGCCGGGGTCCAGGCCGCGTGCACATAGGCGTAGGTGGTGAAGCAGCCGTCCCCGGTGAGCGCGTCGCGCACGGCTCCCATGACGGCGCGCTGCCGGTCGGCGGGCATCACCGCCCACGGAAGGCTGCTGATGACCGCGTCGACGCGTCCAGCCTCGTCCGCCCCCAGCACCCGGCCGAGGTCGGCGGCGTCCGCGCAGGCCACCTCGACGCCGGGCCAGCGCCGCGCGACCAGTCCGGCGAGCCGCGGGTTGATCTCGACCGCGACGTGCCGTCCCGGCTCCCGCCGCCGGATGCCGTCGGTCACGGCGCCGGTGCCGGGCCCCAGCTCGACCGCGACTCCCCCGGGCGGGACGACCCGCGCCAGCACGTCCGCCAACCGCCGCCCGCTCGGCGCGACGGCCCCGACCCGCAGGGGATCGCGCAGGAACTCCCGCAGCAGCACCCCGCCGTCGTGGCTCACGCCCACACCGTACCGGCGCTTGCGACACACTCGGCGGGGTGGTGGACAGGTACGGGGCATGAGCAACCCTTCCCGGGCCCCCGACCGGCGGCCCGTCTTCGAGGCGCTGTACGAGGCGGCCTACGCGGACCTGGTGAGGTTCGTCCAGCGGCGGACGCCTCCCGACCATGCCGAGGACGTCGTCGCCGACGCGTTCCTGGTCGCCTGGCGGCGCCTGGACGAGTTGCCCGAGCGCCACGAGGACGCGCGGGCCTGGCTGTTCGGCATCGCCCGGAACGTGCTTCTCAACGAGCGCCGGGGAGCCGAGCGGCGGCGGGCGCTCGGCGTGCGCCTCAGAGACGTCACCTCCCTTCCCCCGGATCTCGACCGGGACGCCGACCTGGTCGCGGACCGGCTGGACCTGGCCAGGGCCTGGGGCGACCTGTCGGAGATCCACCAGGAGGCGCTGGCCCTGACCGTCTTCGAGGAGCTGCGGGCACCGGGAGCGGCGGCCGTCCTCGGCGTCTCGCCGGTCGCGTTCCGCCTGCGCCTGAGCCGCGCCCGCCGGGCTCTCCGGCGCCGGCTGGGCCAGGTTTCCCGGCCGTCGCCGCTCCGCACCGCCGAAAGGATCACAGAGTCATGAACCGCGACCGGGACGTCCACGCCGCGTTGAAGTCCCTCGACCCCGCCGACCGGGAGATCGACCCCCGAGGCGCGCGAGCCCGCGCGGACCTCGCGCGCGTCCTCGCCGCCGAGCGGCCCGTGGTGCCGCCGCGCGGGTCGCGCGTCCGCTGGAGGCTCGCGCTCGCCGGAGGGGTGATCGCGGCCGTGGTGGCGGCGGTGGTCGCGCTGCCGTCGCTCACCGGCGGCGACAGCGCGTTCGCCACCTGGACGCCGTCCCCCGAGGGCATGTCGCCGAAAGAGCGCGCCAAGGCGGCCGACGGATGCCGTGAGACCCAGCTGGACGGTGCCGGCACCCCGTACACCGGCCAGCTGCGCGCCGCGAAGGCCGTCATCGCCGAGCGCCGGGGCGTCTGGACGACCGTGGTCCTGGCGGGCAAGGACGGGTTCGCGGCGACGTGCGTCACCGACGGCTCGGCCGGACTGTTCAGGGACTGGTTCGGCTCGGTCGGAACGCCTTTCCGCTACAGACCACCGGGCCCGCGCGACCTGGACGCGACCGACCTCGGCACCGGGATCATCGACGCCGGAAGCCTCTCCCTCGCGGCCGGCGCGGCCGGTTCCGAGGTCGCGAAGGTCGTCTACCGCAGCCGGACCCGGGGCGAGGTGGCCGCGACCGTGTCCGGAGGGCGGTTCGCGCTCTGGCTGCCGGGCGGCGAGTTCGAGAACTCCTCGCGGACGGGCGTCCAGGTCGAGGCGACCTACACCGACGGGAGCAGGGGAACCCACCGCCTGCGCCTCTGACCAGGGGCGGAGATCCCCGGGGCCGGCACGGCGGCCCCGGGGATCTTTCACATTCGGGGGCGATCTAGTGTGTTCTGGTCGCGCAACGGTGCGTGACCGGAGGGTGCGCCGTCCTGGTGGGCCGCACCGGATTGAAGGAGGTCGAACGCGTGACCGCACAGCTCCCAGAAAACAGCGCGGACGGCTACCAAAGAGGGCTCGGAACCCGCCAGATCCAGATGCTGGCCATCGGCGGGACGATCGGCACCGGCCTGTTCCTCGGGGCCGGGGAGAACATCGCCAAGGCCGGGCCGAGCCTGATCATCACCTATGCCGTCGCCGGGCTCGCGCTGTTCTTCGTCATGCGGGCGCTCGGCGAGCTGCTGACCTACCGCAGAGCGGAGGGAGGGTTCGCCGGGTACGCCCGCGAGTTCCTCGGCCCGTTCTGGGGATACGCCACGACCTGGACCTACTGGATCATCTGGGTGACGACCGGGATGGCGGAGCTGACCGCCGCCGGGAAGTACATCCAGAAGTGGTGGCCCGAGGTCGAACAGTGGCAGACGGCCCTGGTGGCGCTGGTGATCCTCTTCGCGGTCAACCTGATCTCGGTGAAGCTCTTCGGTGAGCTGGAGTTCTGGTTCGCCATGATCAAGGTCGCCGCGATCGTGATGATGATCATGGTGGGTCTCGGGGTGCTGATCTTCGGGTTCAGCGACGCCGGGGACACCGCCACCGTCAGCAACCTGTGGTCGAAGGGCGGAGTGTTCCCCGAAGGGGGCTCGGCCACGATCATGACGCTCCAGATGGTGATGTTCGCCTACCTGGGCGTCGAGCTGGTGGGCGTCACGGCCAGCGAGGCCAAGGACCCGGAGAAGAACATCCCCCGCGCGATCAACGCGCTCCCGGTGCGGTTCGCGCTGTTCTACCTCGGATCGCTGCTGGTCATCCTGTCGGTCGTGCCCTGGACGGACTTCAAGGGCGGGGCGAGCCCGTTCGTCCTGGCCTTCGACAAGATCGGCATCCCGGGCGGGGCGGACATCGTCAACTTCGTCGTGCTGACCGCGGCCCTGTCGTCCTGCAACGCGGGCGGGCTGTACTCGACGTCCCGGATGCTGCGGACGACGGGCGTGAACGGCGACGGGCCCAAGGCGCTGGCGCGGCTGAACGGGCGCGGCATCCCGGTGCTGACCGTCGTCATCTCGGCGCTGGTCATGGGCATCGGCGTCGTGGTGAACGCGATCGTTCCGGAGAAGGCGTTCGAGTACATCACGGCGGTGTCGACCGGTGGCGCCCTGATGGTGTGGGCGATCATCCTGGTCGCGCACATGATCTACCGGCGCAAGGCCAACGCCGGGGTGCTGCCCAGGACGTCCTACCGGATGCCGTGGGCCCCCTACACCAACTGGACGGTGCTGGCGTTCTTCGCGTTCGTCACCGTGACGATCGCCTGGGAGGCCGACACCCGGATCGCGCTGTACGCGATGCTGGCCTGGGTGGCGCTCATCCTGGTCGGCTGGCCGCTGGTCCGGCGCCGCTCGCGCGAGAGCGGCACCGTACAGGCGCCCGTGGCCGAGAAGACCCCGAGCGCTTGAGCGGGAGACGTCCCGGCGGCCCGGCCGCCGGGACGTCGTCCGTCCGTCAGCGGTGCGCGGCGCCCCGAGCGACCCGGCCCTTCTCCCCCGCCGCCCAGCAGCCGCCGTCGGACGCGCAGTCGACGGTGTCGAAGCTGCCGGTGTCGAAACGGGTCCACGTGCGGCCGGAGTCGAGGGTGAGGTCGCTGCCCGTGGGCCCGACCGCCACCGCGGCGGGGCCCGCGTACCTCGGCCACACCACGCCCGACCGGTACTCGGCCGGAGGACGGGGCGCGGCCCGCCACGTACGGCCGCCGTCGCTGGTCGTCGCGGCGGCGGTGGGCGAGGGCTGGCCGGGACGGTAGTCGCCGCCCACCGCGATCCCGTGCCGGGAGTCGCGGAACGCCACCGCGAACACGCCTTGGGCGGCGCCGCTGGGCAGGGGCGTGTCGGCGACCGTCCAGCTGAGCCCCCGGTCGCGGGAATGGAAGACCCGCGACCTGGAACCGCCTCCGGTGGCCAGCCACACGTCCCGCGACCCGTGGCTGACCAGGCACTGCCCGCTCGCGGCGAACCCGGCCTCGCCCTCCAGCGCGGCGGGCATCCGGGTGCCGGGCAGCACCTTCCAGGTCCGTCCCGCGTCCCGGGTGGAAATGATCCGGAACCGCCCGTCCACGGGGTCGCTCATGGCCAGCCCGTGACGCGAATCGAAGAAGGTCATGCAGTCGTAGAACGCGCGGGGGTCGTCGTTCTTGAAGCCGAGCGTCCAGGTGCGGCCGCCGTCGGAGGTGCGGTAGACGCGGGACGCCTCGCCCTCCCCGATCGCCAGGACCACGGCCCGCTTCGCGTCGAACGCCTCGATGTCGCGCAGCTCCAGGCCCTTGGCGTCGGCCGGGCCGACCTGCCGCCAAGTGCGCCCGGCGTCGGTGGTGCGCAGCACGGCGCCCCCGCTGCCCGCCACCCAGGCGACCTTCCGGCTGACCGCCGCCAGCCCCCGGAAGCGGGAGTCGACGCCCGTGGGCGTCAGCCGCCATCCGGGCTTGATTCCCGGCGCCGCCTCGGCTGCCCGCGCCTGCCCGGCACCGGGCGCCGCCAGGGACCCGGCGGCCAGGACGCCGCAGCACACCACGGCAAGGGACACTCTGCGCACCATTGCGCCCATCGGCATCATGCCCGGCAAGCTAACGAAACCTGATCAGACCGTCCAGCCCCAACCCGGTCAGGGCTTGCGCGCGAGGATGAGGCGGCAGCGCGGGCTGCCGTCCTCGCGCCGTCCCAGGCCCGTCACGGGGACGGTCGTCACGGTGAATCCGGCGGCCGTCAGGTCCTCGCGGAGCGCGCCCAAGGCACACGTGCGGTAGTACATGACGAACGGGGGACGCCACACGGCGTTCCGGACCCGCATCGCCACGTCGAATCCGAGCAGCGCCCAGTACCAGGCCGACGTGAGGGGCGGTGGCGCGCCGATGGGAAAGGCGAAGAGCCCACCGGGACGCAGCGCCCGGTACACCCCCTCGAAGACCGCGGGCCGTTCGCCTGGCAGGAAGTGCCCCAGCGCTCCGAAAGTCACCGCGAGATCGAAGCCCTCGTCGAAGGGCAGCACACGAACATCGGCCCTGACCCATTCGGCGCCGGGGTGGGCCCCGCGCGCCTCCGCGAGCATCCCCGCGCTGAAGTCGACCCCCGTGACCTCGCGGCACAGCGGTTCGAGGACGCGCATGCCCGCACCGGTGCCGCAGCACACGTCCAGCCCCCGCTCGAACGGCCCGAACGGGCGCAACGCGTCGGCGGTGGCGGCGAGCACCCTGTCGGGCGTGCGAAAGGGCGTCCGGTCGAACTTCGGCGCCAGCCGGTCGTAGCCGCCCTCGACCGACGACAACGCCTGGACCATCAGCTCGCGCAAAGAAGGACCTTGAGGCGAGAACACCGCCCCAGGCTACTTCCAGGTGCCGTCGAGGTATTCGGTGACGGCGTCGTCGATGGTCTGGGTCAGGGGGCGCGGGGTGACGCCGAGGGTGGTGAAGTCGTTGGCCGGGAGGACCACGTCGCCCGCGTTGACGCTTTCCAGCAGGGGCAGCAGGAGTGCCGGGTCGCCGCCGTTCACGGTCGTGAGGAGCCGCAGGACAAGGGAGGGCGGTTGGCGCGGGAGGGGGACGAAGGCGCGGCGTCCAGGGAGGCGGGAGGCCACGCGGCGCAGCAGGTCGTCCCAGGTGACGGTCTCGGGTCCGCCGACGCGCAGGCGGCGGCCCGCCAGCGCCGGGAGTTCGGCGGCGTTGGCCAGCGCGGCGAAGACGTCGCGGATGTCGGCCGGCTGGGTGCGGTGCCCGCGCCAGGGCGGCAGCGGGATGACGGGGCTGGTCCGGAGCATCCGCATGATCACGCGGAACGACCGGCTGCGCGGCGAGACGATCGTGAACGTGCCGATCGAGACCGAGCCCGGGACATGGGTCAGCAGGATGTCCTCGACCTCCAGCCTGCTGCGGATGTGCGGCGAGGTGCGGGCCGGGTCGGACGCGGGCGGGACGCCGAGGTAGACGACGCGGCCGACGCCCGCGTTCCGGGCGGCCGTGGCGAAGTTCAGCGCGACGCGGCGGTCACGTGCCTCGAAGCCCTCGGTGTTCCGCCGCTCGTAGGTGTTGATCAGGAAGTAGGCGACGTCGATGCCGCGCATGGCCGCGTCGAGGCCCTCGCCGGTCGCGGCGTCGGCCCGCACGCACGGCACGTCGGCCGCCACGCGGCGCGGGTCGCGGCTGAGGCCGACGACCTCGTGCCCACGGGCGAGCAGGTGGGGCGCGAGATGCCCGCCGAGGCCGCTGATCCCCGACACCAGGACCCTCATCGGAGCGGCCCGCCGGTGAGGAAGGAACCCAGGCCGTCCAGGATCTCCTGGTCGGTGGGATCGGGGTGCCCGGCGAGCCAGTCGCGGTAGGCGGTCAGGCGTGGCTCGGCCTGGCCGCTGGACAGGGTGGTGACCAGGCTCGCCGCCTCCATCGCCAGGCCGCGCGCAGCGGGACGGGTGGCGGCGTCGTGGACCATCCGCTTGATCTCCCGGACGGTCGCCGCCGGGCGTCCGGCCAGGCGGTGGGCCAGGGTGGAGGCTTCGTCTTGGAGTCCGGCGGCGGGGACGGCCCGGTGGACCAGGCCGATGCCGACCGCCTCGGACGCGGTCAGCGCGCGTCCGTCCAGGAGGAGTTCGAGTGCCCGGCCCGCGCCGACGCTGCGCACCAGGCGCTGGGTCGCGCCCGCCGCGGCCAGCACCCCGAGCCCGGATTCGGGCAGCCCGATCCGCTTGTCCTGGTTCATCAGCCGGATGTCGCAGGCGAGCGCGAACACGCAGCCCATGCCCAGCGCGAGCCCGTTGATCGCCGCGATGGTCACCTTGTCGGACCGGGTGAGCCGGGCGAGCGCGGTGGAGATCCGGGCGGCCGTCCTCAGCTGCCGCGCCGGGACGCGGGTGATCGCCCGGGCCAGCGGATAGGGCACCCGGAACGGAGCGACGCCCGCGCCATGGGCCAGCATGGGGACGTCCACGTGGGTGATGAAATTCTCGCCCTGGCCGGTGAACACCACCGCGCGGACGGTCCGGTCGCGCCGCAGCCCGGTGACGAGAGCGTCGAGCTCGGCACCCATCCGCGCGTCGAAGAAGTGCCTGGGCGGGTTGTCGAAGCGGACGGTGAGCACGCGGCCGTCCAACGAGGTGATCAGGCGCTCGGTCATGGCCGTGCCCAGTTCCTGGCGATGCGCTCGGTGAGCCGGACGGCGTCGTCGAGCGTCCGGGCGCTGACCCGGTCCGGGGTGTCGGTGCGGCGGTGCAGGTGGCCGATCCAGCCGTCGGCGAGCGACAGCAGCGAGATGGTGCGCAGCCCGGCGTGCCGGGCGAGCACCGCGTCGGTCGCGTTGGGGATGCCCGCGACCTGGAGGGGGACGTCCTCCTGGCCGGCGGCGGCGAGCGCCAGCGCGACGTCGTCGTCGGCGAACCCGGTGGAGAGCCCCTCGCGTTCCGACACGGCCAGGTCTCCGGCGCTGCCGACGGCGTCGAGGTTGACGACCAGGGTGGTGGACGGGTCCAGCCCCGGCCGGACGTCGCGCAGCCAGGCGCGCATGCCCGCGTTGCCGACCTCCTCGCCGCCGGGGAACACGACCAGCACCTCGGTGCCGGGCAGCGGGGCGGCTGCCAGCCTGCGGGCGAGTTCGAGGACGGCCGCGACGCCGCTGGCGTTGTCGTTGGCTCCCGGCGTCGTCGGCGACCGCATCGACTCGACCATCAGTGCCGCGCCCAGCGCCAGCAGGACGCGGGCGGCCCGCCGGACAGGACGCGACGGGATCGCCATCGCCACCAGACCGGCGAGCGCGGGGCCGTGGCTGGGGAGCG
This sequence comes from Spirillospora sp. CA-294931, assembly GCF_050946795.1. Lineage (GTDB taxonomy): Bacteria > Actinomycetota > Actinomycetes > Streptosporangiales > Streptosporangiaceae > Spirillospora. The sequence continues at coordinate 2,037,614 of NZ_CP192006.1, read as the reverse complement.
CCCGGCCGGTCCGGCGCGCCCGGCCACGGCTGAGCGCGACGGCGTGCGGATGCCAGACCAGGCCGGTGTGCGCGGCGTCGTGGTGGGCGAGGAGCACCAGCGTCCGCTCGGCCGTCCCCTCGGCGGGCAGCCGGGCCGACACCGAGACGCCGCGCCCGGTGGCGGCGGCCCGCTGGGCCCAGGCGATCCGTCCGCTGGTCTCCGCCTCGTACAGGCCCGCGACCGCCAGCGCGGCGACCCGGGCGAGACGTCCCGGGACGAGCCCCAGCGCGACTCCCGCGCCCAGGTACGCCAGCTGCGCGGGCGCCCAGGAGCTCGGGCCGCGGAAGGAGGACACGGTGACCTCGTCCGCCCCGATCTCCCGGAGCCGCCCCGCGATCAGCTCGGCGGAACGCCGCTCGCCCGGCGTGGTCGTGCGGCGGTCGAGGGCGGCCAGCAGGCGCAGGTCGTCGTCCAACCGGGTCGTCACGCGGACCTCGCGGGCACGGCGAACCCGGCGATCGCGTCGGCGAGCAGGCGGGGCTGGTCGCGGCACACCAGCGCATAGCTGTCGGGGATCTCGACCAGCCGTGCGTCCGGCAGGATCCGGGCCCACCGCTCGGCGTGCGCGAAGGGGAAGTACGGCAGCTCGCGCGGCCAGACCAGCAGGACCGGCCGGGTGAAGCCGCGCAGGGTCTCCGCCGCCGCCAGGGTCGAGCGGCGGTCGATGGCCGCGATGAACCGCGCGGTGTCGCGGGCGATGCGCCGGTCGGCGACCAGCGGGCGCACCCATCGGGCGGTGTCGTCCGGGTCGAGCGGGCGGCGGCTCAGCCAGCGGTAGCCGATCCGCCGCGCCCACGCGGCCCGCAGCGGCTGCGCCGCGACCCCGAGCAGGCCGGGCACCTTGGAGAGGTACTGCAACCCCCGAAGCGACGGGGGAAGGAAGTTGCCGAACGAGTCGCACGGGGTGAGCACGACCCGTCCGACCTTCTCGCAGCCGTCGGCGAGCAGCAGCTGGACGACCGCGCCCCCGGTGTCGGTGCCCACGAGCGTGACGTCGGACAGGCCGAGGACGTCGATGAACTCGCGGACCATCCGGGCGACCCCGAGCGGGCTCAGATCGGCCGAGTGCCGCATCGGCAACGTATGCGCCCCGAGCGGAAGGTCAGGAGAAACGCACCGGAAATCGCGTCCGAGCGCCTCGACGGCCGGGCGCCACACCGTCCCGTCGTGGAAGAGGCCGTGCACGAAGACCAGGACGGGTCCCTCCCCTCCGGTGTCGCGAAACCGGACCGGACCCGACGACAACTCGACGACCTGCGTCACGGAGAACTCCTTTCGCCGACCCTGAGTCGGTGAACGACTTGAGGTCAACAAGTATCATCGCGTCCTATGAGTGAAGTCAAGGGCGGCCGGCGGCAGCTCTCCGCCGCCCAGACCCGGGCCGCGATCCTGGAATCGGCGCGCGAACTGTTCGTCGGACGCGGGTTCGACGCCACCGCCATCAGCGACATCGGCGCGGCGGCCCGGGCCAGCAAGGGCACCGTCTACCACCACTTCACCGACAAGCAGGAGATCTTCGCCGAGGTCTTCACCACCGTGCAGTCGGCGGTCATCGGCCCCGCGATCGAGGCGATGGCGGGGGCGGGAACCGCGTGGGAGCGACTCGAACGCGGCACCCGCGCCTTCCTGCGCGGCTACGCCGACGACCCCTCGGCCCGCGCGATCCTGCGCCAGGCGCAGGGCGTCCTCGGCTGGGACCGCGTCCGCGAGCTCGACGAGGCCACCGCCATCCCGCTCATCCGCGCGGGCCTCGCCCAGTTCATCGCCGACGGCGAGATCCACCCCGTCCGCGTCGACGCCGCCGCCGAGCTCATCTTCAGCGTCTACTGCAACGCCGTCCTGATCGTCGCCGCCGCCGACGACCCCGACCAGGCCGCCACCGACGTCGAGACCATCGTCCTCTCCCTCCTCGGCGGCCTCAGGACGCCCTGACGCCCCGAAGGCCACGGGGTGAACGTCGCGTCAAGCACCGGGAACTTGACCATAAACAGATGGTTATGGTGCTGAGTGCATCATGCATCGTTGACCTATTGCGCCTTTAACAAAAGATGGCCAAGAATCGGGGCAGCCGCCGGGCGGCCAAAGTAAAGTCACCGAATTTATTCCGCTCTAATTTTCGGGACGGATCTCGGCTGCCATGGGACAACGATGTCCAATGCCGGTCGGCGGCCGGCAGGGCATCTACTCAATGGAGAGGAAGGCCGCCGCGATGACACTCATGACAAGGGGCACGCGCACCATCGAGAGCTGGGGCGACAGGCTGCTCAGCCGCATCGTCCCGAGCATCTCGGCCCACGCGGGCGACTCGTGGTACGAGGACTGCTCGTGCCGGTGCCACACGATCTGCCAGCGCCAATGCAAGATCGGCTACGGCGGCAGGATCACCTGCGGCTCGTGCAACGTCAACTGCCGCTACACCGCCGGCTGCTCCAGCTGCTGACGTCGGTCGACAAAGGCTGCCGACATTGAGTCGTTACCTGCATTTCGCGGATCTGGTGCTCGTCGCCGTGGTGTTCGCTGTCGCGGCAATCGCCAAAGGCAGGTCATCGGATGCCTTCCGTGAATTCACCCGATCAATTCGGCGGCTCGGCGTGCCCGTTCCCGGAACGGGCACGCCGGTGGCCGCCGCAATTATCGCAACCGAATCCGCCATCGCGGTTCTGCTCACCTGGTCGGCAGCGCTCGCCGCCGCCGGGGTCGCGGGCCCGTGGCGGACGATCCCCGGCGTGGCGGGTCTCGCCCTGGCGGCGGCGCTGCTGATCCTGTTCAGCGCCGGCATCTACGCGGGCCTGCGCCGCGGCGGATCGGCGACCTGCCAGTGCTTCGGCCCGTCGGCCACGGTGCTCGGCGTGCCGCACATCGTCCGCAACCTCCTGCTGGGCGGTCTGGCCGCCACCGGCGCCCTCCTTCCGGGCGGGACGGGCGAGACGGCCGGAATGGCCCTGGCCGCGTGCTCGGGGGTGGTGGTGGCCCTGCTGGTCATCGCCTCCGACGACCTCGTCCAGCTCTTCCGCGCCGACATCGCGGCGCCCTCGAACTAAGCAAGGAGCCTCCCATGCCATTTCTGATCGCCGCGGTCGTTCTCGTCGGGGCCGTGTGTCTGGTCGATCTCGTCCTGACCCTCGGCACCGTACGGCGCCTGCGCGCCCACACCGCGCTCATCGAGCATCTGCTGTCCAAGCTCACCTCGTCCCCGAAAACGATGCTGGACGCGGGCGAGCGGGTCGGCGCCTTCTCCGCGCTCAGCACCGACGGCGAGCTGATCACCCGCGAGTCGTTGACCCAGGGCGCCGAGACGGCCCTGGTCGGGTTCTTCTCCCCCGACTGCGACGCGTGCCGCGAGAAGATGCCGGACTTCATCCGCAGGGCCGAGGACTCGCCCGGTGCGATCGCCGTGGTGGTGGGGCAGGAGGCCGCGAGCAAGGAGCTGGTCGCCTCGTTCGCGCTCCAGCGGGTCGCCCGGCTGGTGTACGAGCGTTCCGGCGAGTCGGCCATGGCCACCGCCTTCGGCGTCAAGGCGTTCCCGGCGGTCGGCGTCGTGGACGAGACCGGCGTCCTCCAGGCCGGTGACGACCACGAGCACGACCATGATCACGACCACGTGGTCATGGAACACCGGTGAGCGGTTCCCGCTCACCGTTCACTTCCCGGCGTGACCTGCTGCGCAACAGCGCCGACGCGATCGTGCTCGCGATCCGCGCCGCGCCGGGCGTGGCCACCGCGCAGATCGTCGCGACCCTCGCGGTCGGGGTGGTCCCGGTGGCCACGGCCTGGGCGACCAAGCTCATCCTGGACCGGGTCGTGGCGCAGGCGCCGCGCGAGGAGCTGCTCTGGCTGATCGCGGTGGTGGTCGGCATCGGCTGCGGCAACCTGGTGCTGGCGCATCTGGCCCGCTACCTGACCGCCGAACTCGGCCGGGCGGTCGCGCTGGACGCCCAGGACCGGCTCTACACGGCCGTCAACCGGCAGACCGGACTGTCCCGGCTGGAGGACCCCGGCTTCCGCGACCATCTGCGGCTGGCCCAGCAGGCGGGCCGGGCGGGCCCCGGCCAGGTGCTGGACGGGACCGTCGGCATGGCCCAGGGCGCGCTGACGCTGGTCGGCTTCCTCGGGGCGCTGGCGGTGCTCTATCCGCCGATGGCGCTCCTGCTCCTGGTGGCGGCGATCCCGGGCATCGTGCCCGAGCTCGCCCTGAGCAGGCGGCGCGCGCAGATGATCTGGGGCGTCGGGCCCGCCGAGCGCCGCGAGCTGTTCTACAGCGACCTGCTGACCAGCCTGACGGCCGCCAAGGAGGTGCGGCTGTTCGGGCTCGGCGACCTGTTCCGCACCAGGATGCTCACCGAGATCAGGACGGCGCACCGGGAGCGGCGGCGCATGGACGTGCGCGAGGCCCGGGTGCACATCGCGCTGGCCGTGCTGTCGGCGCTGATCTCCGGGGCGGGACTGACGTGGGCCGTCCTCATGGCTGCCAAGGGCCGGCTCTCCGTCGGCGACGTCGTGGTCTTCGTCGCCGGTGTCGCGGGCACTCAGACGGCGCTCAGCGCCATCATCAGCCGGTTCGCGGGCACCCACCACGCGCTGCTGCTGTTCGGGCACTTCCGCCACGTGACCGCCCTCGAACCCGACCTGCCGCCCGAGCGCTCCCCCGCGCTGACGTCCCCGGTGGCGGGGGCGGGCATCGAGTTCCAGGACGTCTGGTTCCGCTACGGCGACGACCTCCCGTGGACGCTGCGCGGGGTGAACCTGACCCTCCCGATGGGACGCTCGCTCGGGCTGGTCGGCCCGAACGGCGCGGGCAAGAGCACGATCGTCAAGCTGCTGTGCCGCTTCTACGACCCGACCCGGGGCCGCGTCCTCTGGGACGGCGTCGACATCGCGTCCCTGCCCGTCGAGGACCTGCGGCAGCGGATCGGCGCGGTCTTCCAGGACTACATGTCCTACGACCTGACGGCCGCCGAGAACATCGGGATCGGCGACACCCGGGTGATGGACGACCGGGCGAAGATCGAGCTGGCGGCGCGGGAGGCCGACGTCCATCAGACCCTGGCCGCCCTGCCCCGGGGCTACGAGACGCTGCTGTCCCGGACGTTCTTCCTGGAGGTCGACGGCCCCGGCCGCGATGAGGACGACCCCGAAACCGGGGTGCTGCTGTCGGGCGGGCAGTGGCAGCGGGTGGCGCTGGCGCGGGCCTTCCTGCGCTCCGGCCGCGACCTGCTCATCCTCGACGAGCCGAGCTCGGGCCTCGACCCGCAGGCCGAGCACGACGTCCATGCCCGGCTGCGCGAGTTCCGGCGCGGCGCCACCAGCCTGCTGATCTCGCACCGGCTCGGCGCCGTCCGCGACGCGGACCGGATCGCGGTGCTGGACGAGGGCCGGGTCCGCGAGACCGGCACGCATGCAGAACTGCTCGCCGATGACGGGCTCTACGCCCGGCTGTTCCGGCTCCAGGCCAGCGGTTACGACACGGAGGTGCCCGCGTGAGCGCGGTGAAGGCCCTCGCCCTGCTCCTGGTCGCGGCGGCGGGGCTGCGGGCCCTGCGCCGCCGCCTGGTCGTGGTGACCGTGCACGGCCCCAGCATGGAGCCCTCGCTCCACCATGGGGACCGGCTCCTGGTCCGCGTCCTGCCGCCGAACCGGCTGGCCCGGGGGCAGGTGATCGTGCTGGCCGACCCGGAGGGCGGGCACGAGTGGCTCATCAAACGGCTGGCCGCGCGGCCCGGTGACCCGGTGCCGCACGACCGGGTCCCGGAGATCACCGATGCGCGGGTTCCGCGCGGAAGCCTCATCGTGCTGGGCGACAACGCCGCTCGCAGCAGGGACTCGCGCGCGTTCGGCTACTACGAGGCCGGGTCCGTGCTGGGCGCCGCCGTCCGCAGGCTGCCGAACCGCCACGCGTCCCGCTGAGACAGGCGTTGCGGCCCCGGGGCCACTAGAATCCCCCAGGTGACCGGCTACGATGATCTTGATGCGTTCGAGGGCCTGGACACCTCGGCCCTGCCCCCGCGCCAGCAGCGAATCCTGGTCACGATCCGCGACTGGGTGGTCAGGCACGGGTACGCGCCCAGCACCCGGCAGATCGGGGACGCCGTCGGCCTGCGCTCGGCGTCGTCGGTGTCGCGGCACCTGGCGAGCCTGGAGGACAAGGGCTTCCTGCGGCGCGCCCCGTCGATGTCCCGGCCCATCGACGTGCGCGCCTTCCTCCAGGACCGGGCGGTGCGGGAACCCGCCGACGGCCCGGTGACCGTGCCCGTGGTGGGCGACATCGCCGCCGGGACGCCGATCGCCGCCGAACAGCACATGGACGACACCCTGTCCCTCCCCCGCGAGCTCACCGGGCGCGGCACCGTCTTCGGCCTGCGCGTGCGCGGCGACTCGATGATCGACGCCGCGATCTGCGACGGCGACATCGTCGTGGTCAGGCAGCAGGCCGAGGCCCACTCGGGCCAGATCGTCGCCGCGATGATCGACGGCGAGGCCACCGTCAAGGTGTACCGGCGCCGCGACGGCCACGTCCGGCTCGAACCCCGCAACCCGGCCTACGACGTCATCGACGGCGACGACGCGGCCGTCCTGGGCATCGTGGTCTCGGTGCTCCGCAACGTCTGACGCGTTCGCGCGCGGTGGTCACTCGCGGCGGGTGAGCGTCCGGTCGAGGATGACGACCGGCACCAGCGCGGCGGCCAGGGCGGCGCCGATCCAGGTGACCGAGGTGATGCCCGCGCCCGCGCTGAGCGCGGTCCCGGCCAGCACGGGGACCAGGCTGATGCCCAGCTGGAACGCCGAGACGGTGGTGGCCCCGGCGAGGGTGGGCGCCGCCGACGCGATGGCGAAGACCCGCCCGTAGACGGCCGGGTTCAGGACGAAGCCCGCGATCCCGAGGAGGAGCACCAGCGGGACGACGGCCCACGCGTGCTCGGCGAGGACCGCCAGCAGGACCGAGCAGGCCAGGATCCCGATCGCCCCGGCCAGGAGGGCGTGGGTGGGCCTGCGGTCGGCGATCCGTCCCCCGATGGACAGACCGGCGAAGGCGCCCACGCCGAACAGCGCGAGGATCGCCGGGACCCAGACGCCGGGGACGCCGGTGACATCGGTCAGGAACGGCGCGAGGTAGTTGAACGAGACCATGTACGCGGCGGTGCTCAGGATCGTGGCGGCGAACACGATCCACAGCTGGGGCCGCCGCAGGGTGACCAGTTCGCGGCGCACGCTGGGCTCCGCGCCGCCGCTCGCGGCGGGCATCGCGACCAGCGTCAGGACCGCGCCGGTGGCGGTCAGGGCGGCCACGCCCCAGAACCCGCCCCGCCAGCCGGTGAAGTAGCTGAGCAGCGCGCCCGCCGGGCCTCCGGCGATCATCGCGAGGCTGAGCCCGCTGACCACGACGCCGGAGGCGCGCGCGGTGCGGTCGGGCGTGACCAGGCCGATCGCGGTCACCGCCGCGACCGCCCAGTACCCCGCGTAGGCCAGTCCGCACAGGAACCGGGTGATCAGCAGCACCGTGTAGTCGTCGGCCAGCAGACCGGCGGTCACCGAGGCGGCGAAGACGGCCTGGGTGGTCACCAGCGTGGTCCGCCGCGGCCAGCGCAGCGTCAGGATCGCCAGGGGCGGCCCGCCCAGGACGACCCCGATGGCGAAGGCCGAGATCAGCGCCCCCGCGGACGACAGCGTGATCTCCAGGTCGTCCGCGATCGCCGGGAGGACCCCGGCCAGCAGGAACTCCGCGCTGCCCATCGCGAACAGGTTGAAGGCGAGCAGGTAGACGCCGAGCGGCAGCCTTCCGCGGGTGACCGGGGTCCGCTTCTCCGTGGCCTCGGTGGTCATCGGTCCTCACCTCGGGCGGCGACGCGGTGGCGTTCGACGGCGTGGTCGACGTCCTCGTCCAGCAGGTCGTTGTTGAGGGCGAAGGCGGCGGCGGACCCCATGCCGGCGGCGGTGACGACCTGGGCGCGGGGGTCGACGACGTTGCCCGCGGCCCAGACCCCGGCGACACTGGTGCGGCCGGTGCGGTCGGCGGTGACCCAGCCGTCGTCGCCGGTGGCGCAGCCGAGCCCGGTCAGCAGTTCGTCCCGAGGGACCGGGCGGGGGAACACGAAGGCCGCGGCGCGGGGGACGACCCGCCCGTCGGTCAGCGCGACGCCGCGCAGCCGGCCGCCGCCGATGTCGACCCGTCCCCGGACGACCCGGACGCCGTACCGGGCGACCTCCGCCCGGCCGAGTTCAAGCAGCGTCCCCGGGACAGGCCGTCGCGGGACAGGAAACCGTGCATATGCGCGGCGGGCGCGTTGCGCGGCTCGCCCGCGTCCAGCACGACCACCTCGCGGTGGGCGCGTCCCAGCAGCAGCGCGGCGTTCAGCCCGGCCGCCCCGGCCCCGACCACCACCACGTCGTTCAGCTCGTTGATCATGGCGATCACCTCCGCGCCGATGGTGCGGCGCCCGGTGACACACTGACAACATTCGTTGCCAATTCCGGGACGCGGGCGCTTGGATGGCGGCATGGACGCGCAATCCCCGGTCGCCGCGACGCTGGCGCAGGTCGGCCCCCGCCTCAAACGCATCCGCACCCGGCGCGGCGTCAGCCTGTCGGAGGCCACCGGCATCTCCAAGAGCACGCTGTCGAGGCTGGAGACGGGCCAGCGCCGTCCGAGCCTGGAGCTCCTGCTGCCGCTCGCGCAGGCCCACCAGGTGCCGCTGGACGAGCTGGTCGGCGCGCCGGAGGTCGGCGATCCCCGCGTCCGCGCCAAGCCCAGCATCCGCAACGGACGCACGGTCATCCCCCTGACCACCCAGCCGGGGGCCATTCAGGCGTGGAAGTCGGTCATCCCGGCCGAGCAGAACCGGCCGGAGCCCGTCACCCACGAGGGATACGAGTGGCTGTACGTGCTGTCCGGCCGCATCCGGCTGATCGTGGCCGAGCACGACCTGATCCTGGGGCCGGGCGAGGCCGCCGAGTTCGACACCCGCCTGCCGCACTGGTTCGGGCCCACGGGCGAGTCACCGGCGGAGGTCCTCAACCTGTTCGGCCGCCAGGGAGAGCGCATGCACATCCGCGCCAAGCCCCGCACCCGGAAGACCTGAGCCCGGCTCTCTCAGCCCTCGCGGCGCCTGGACTTGGTCACCACGGCGCCGAACATCGCCAGGCCGCTGATCACCACGCGCGGCGCGCCCGGCCTGACCTGGGCGGCGCGCCGGTCGAACCCGCCGAACAGGCCGTATCCCCTGACCTCGACCTCGATGTCGTCCGGGACGACGATCTCGGTGCCGCCCCACAGGGCGATGGCGCGGATCCGGACCTCGCGCTCGGCGAAGCGGGCGTCGCGCAGGTCGAGCTCGCCACCGCCGAACATCGACACGGCCGTGAATCGGCCCGGGGCTACCCACCGCCCTCGGCGCGAGAACCAGCCGAACATGCCCAGGGCGCCCCGCGAGGTGGGCTCCTGGCTCACCACCAGCGAGTCGGCGGGTGAAGGCTCGGGCAGGCCGCGCACCGCCGTGTCCAGCTCGGAGTGGGTCCTGGCCAGGTAGACCTCGCTGAGACGCTGGTCGAATTCCTCAAGGCTGAGGCGCCCCTCCACGGCCGCGTGACGCACGCGTTCGGCCGCCCGCTCGCGCTCGGCGTCGGAGGCCAGCGTCCGGGAGTTCTGTACGGGTTGCGGCTTTCCCATGGGGCTTCGTCCTGTTCGTGGGCGTCGGTCCGATCATGATGGCATCTTATTCTCCATTTGGCCAACAAAGCCGGTGCAGCTCACTGAGCAGCGATGTCGTCACGTCTACGGAGGCCGCGGCCCGGTGGTCACTCGGGCGTCAGCCCGGACTCCTCCATCATGTGGTCGCCCAGCATCTTCGACAGTTGCGCGCGAAACCGCGCCTCGTGCGCCGGATCATCGGGATCGTGCCCCAGTTCCGCCAGCCACGCCCGCCCGCCCAGGGCGAACCCGTAGGCCGCGGCCGTCCCGATCAGCGCCACCGCCTCGACGCGGGCGCGGTCAGGCCCGCGGCGCCCTTCGAGGGCCTCGCGGATCCCGGCCTCGATGGAGTCGATCAGGTCGCGCAGCTTCGGCCGGACCTCTCCCCGGTAGTCGCCGTGCATCTCGGCCCACGCGAACAGCCGCAGGTACCGCCGGTCCGCCAGCGTGTCGAACAGGACGTCCATGATCCCCGCCGCGGTCGGCACGCCCTCCTCCTCGGCGATCCGCTCGCGGACGCGCCGCTCCATCCGGTCGTTCTCGGCCGCCAGCACCTCGTGGACCAGCGCGGTGTAGGTGCCGAAGTAGTGCGTCACCAGACCGTGCGCGACCCCGGCGGCCTCGGCGATCTGCCGCAGCGTGACGCTGTCGGGGCCCCGCTCCACGATGAGCCTGGTCGCCGCCGCCAGCAGTTCCGCCCGCGCCTCGTCCGGGCTGCGCCGACGCCGTTTCTGCTTCACGAGCACCACCGTTCGTTGGCCATCTGGCCGAGAATGTAGGCGCCGCACCGTCCCCGTCGCCACCGCCGCACGCCGGCGAGGCCCTAGGACTCGTCGGCCGTGCAGGCTTCGGCGATGCCCTCCAGCCAGGCCCGGATGTTCTCGCGCTGCTCCTCGGTGAAGGCCGCCTCCAGGTCGGCCTCGCGGCGGGCGACGGCGACGCGGGCCTTGTCGAGCAGGGCCCGGCCCTCCTCGGTGATGTCGATCCGCTGGGTGCGCCGGTCGCCGGGGTGCGGCCGCCGCTCGATCAGGCCGTCGCGTTCGAGCCCGGCGAGCATCTCGTTGGCCGACTGCCGCGAGCTCGACACCTTCCGGGCGATGTCGGCGTTCGACAGCCCCGGGTGGTCGTGGACGATCATCAGGGTGGCGTACTGGGGCGTCGAGAGCCCGAACTCCTTGAGCTCCGCGCCGATCGCGGTACGCATGCCGAGCCACGCGCTGCGGACCAGGAAGGCGAGCGCGCCCTCAGCGAACATGTACTTTCCCACCCGCCCAACTCTCCCATGCCCGAGGGATTGACAGGTTCCTGACGACTTTGCGATGCTCCCTCCATACCGTCAAGAACCTGACAAATAGCCTACCTCCGTAAAGGCATGCGATGACCGGAACCCGGCAGCGACTGATCCTCGCCGTCCTCGTCTTCTCCCCGCTCGTCATCTGGATGGACAACACCATCCTCACCATCGCGTTCGTCCGGCTCGCCGACCCCGAGCGCGGGCTGGGCGCCTCGCCGGGCGAGCTCCAGTGGGCCGTCGGCTCCTACACGCTCGTCTTCGCCACCCTGATGTTCACCGCCGGGGTGATCGGCGACCGCGTCGGGCACCGCACCGTCCTGGTCGCCGGGATGGTGGTCTTCGGCCTGGCGTCGGTCTGGGGCGCCTACGCGAGCAGCCCCGCCGAACTGATCGCCGCGCGCGCGGCGATGGGCGTGGGCAGCGCGCTCGCGGTGCCCGCCACCATGGCGATCCTGACCTGGGCCTTCACCGGACCGGCCCGCGCCTCGGCGTTCGGCGCCTTCAGCGTCTCGGCCGGGGTGGGGCTGGCGATCGGCCCGGTGCTCGGCGGCGCGCTGCTCGACCGTTTCTGGTGGGGCTCGGTGTTCCTGGTCAACGTCCCGATCGTGGTGGTGGCGCTGGTCGCCATCTTCTGGGTGGTGCCCGACTTCCGCAGCCCGCGGCCGCGCCGCCTGGACGTCGCCGGGCTGGTGCTGCCCACGATCGGGCTGGCCGCGCTGGCCTACGGCCTGATCCGGGCCGGGCAGGTGGCCGCGTGGGTCCGCTGGGACGTGACGGCCCCCATCGCCGCCGGACTGGTCCTGCTGGCCGTCTTCGTGCTGGTCGAGCTGCGCATCGGCCACCCCAGCTTCGATCCCCGGCTGCTGGCCCAGCGGGTCTTCGGCGGGGGCAACGCGGCGCTCGGCCTGCTGTTCCTGGCGATGACCGGCAGCACCTTCTTCGCCGCCTTCTACCTCCAGGGCGCCCGCGACTACTCCCCGCTGGCCGCCGGGCTGGCCGGGGGCCTGCCCGCCGCCCTGGGCGTGATGCTGGGCGCTCCCCTGGCGACGCGACTGGTCGCCCGCTCCTCCGTCCGGAGGGTGGCGGCCACCGGGCTCGCCGTCTCCGGGCTGGCGATGGGCGGCTGGAGCCTGGTCGGCCTGCACACGCCGCTGGTCTGGATCGAGGCGCTGTCCTTCGTCCAGGGCCTGGCGATCGGCACCGTGATCGCGCCGGTGAGCACGGCCGTCATGAGCGTCCTGCCCCTGGAGCGCGCCGGGGCGGGGTCGGCGGTCAACAACACCGTCCGGCAGACCGGCAGCCTCCTGGGCATCGCGGCGGGCGGGACGATCATGTCGATCGTCTACCGGCGCGGCATCGAAAGCGACCTGACCGCGCTGCCCGGCCAGGTCCGCGAGCAGGCGCGGGTCTCGGCCGAGCAGGCCCGGCACGTCGCGGCCACCACGAACCGTCCCGACCTGGTCGAGGCGGCCGACCGGGCCTTCATGCACGCGATGCACGTCGCCAGCCTGTGGATGATGGCGATCGCCCTCGCCGGAGCCGTCGTCCTGGCGTTCGCCTTCCGCCCGGCCCGCTCCGAGCGACCGGCCCCCGCTTCGGAGCCGGAACGGGACGAACGCGCCGCCAACCCCGTATGAGGGGTGCTTAACCAGGCGGGATGTGCAGTAGGAGGTTGGGGGACCCGGTGCCCGGCCGGGTCACCTTTCCGGGGGTGGCATCGGCAACGATCTTCTGGGCGATCCGCTCGGGGGTGAGGCCGGGGTCGGCGGCCAGGTGGATGGCCGCGGCCCCGGCCACGTGCGGCGACGCCATGGACGTTCCACTGATGGTCCTGCTCGCGCTGTCACCGGTGTGCCAGGCGGAGGTGATGCCGCCACCGGGGGCGAACAAGTCCAGGCAGCGGCCCCAGTTGGACGTGCTGCGCCGGGCGTCGTCGCTGTTGGTGGCCCCGACCGTCATGACCTCGGGGATGTTGGCCGGCCCGACCCGGCAGGCGTCGGTGTTGTCGTTGGCCGCCGCGGCGACGTAGGTGTACCCCTTGGCCACCGACGCCCGGACGGCGGCGGTCAGCGCGGTGCTCCGGGAGGTCTTCACGCTCACGTTGACCACGGCGGGCCCGGTGGAGTTGGCCGCGACCCAGTCGACCCCGCCGAGCACGCTGGAGCTGGGCCCGGTACCGTCGCAGCCCAGCACCCGGACGGCGACGAGCCTGGCCTTCTTGGCCACTCCGTAGCGGGTGCCGCCCGCCGTCGCGGCCACGTGGGTGCCGTGCCCATTGCAGTCGCTCGCGTCGGCGTCGCCGTCGTACAGGTCCCTGCCGTGGGACGCGCGCCCGCCCAAGTCGGTGTGCGAGATCCGGATGCCGGTGTCGATCACATAGATCCGCACGCCCTCGCCGGTCCCGTTGTAGGTGTAGGACTTCGACAGCGGCAGGTCGCGCTGGTCGATCCGGTCCAGGCCCCAGCTCGGCGGGTCGTCCTGGCGGTCGGCGGCCGTGGCGACACTGTCCTCCTCGACGAAGGCGACCGCGGGGTCGGCGGCCAGGCGGCGGGCCTCGTCCCGCGCCAGCGCGGCGGCGAAGCCCTTGATGGCGGTGGAGTAGGTGCGCGTGACGGCTCCGCCGTACCGTCCGGCCAGGCCCCGCGCCGTCGGGGCGACGCCGTCCGACCGCAGGCTCCGGGTGTCCTTCAGCACGACGATGTACCGGTTCGGGATGGCGCCGGGGCCGGCCGTGACCAGCGTGCCCTGCGGGGGCGCGGCGAGGGCCGTCCCCGTCGAGGCGGTGAGCGCGGCGGAGGCCAGGCCGATGACCAGGGCGCGAGTGTGTCGTCTCATGGGTCGAAGGTGCGGCGGAACCGGGCCGTTGTGGGGCGAGCCGTGCCAGTGACACCAATGGGCCAGGAACCCGGACCATAAGCCGACAAACTGCTAGTTCGATAGACATAACGGGCGCCGTACGGGTGCCAATTCACGGAACAGCAAGCGTCTGGACGGACCGCCGAACCGGTGGGCCAGCGGCTGACCTGCGCAGATGGCAAAGGCTCTATTCACTGAATGCCGCCGGGCCGGTACGCGCGGCCATTGACAGGGCGGCCACGGCAAGTAGCTTTCCGTTCACCGTGGGCCCGCGGATCCGTACCGATCTCCACCTCGTCCTCCCCCACCGAGAGGAAGACCGTTCGTGATCCCTCACAACAAGCGGCGCCGGATCGTCTCCGGCACCGCGGGCCTGGCGTTGGTGCTGGCCGCACTGGGTGCGGCACCGGCGCACGCTCGCAAGGAACCCGCCTCCGCGAAACCGATCCCGCAGGCCCCGGCCGCGGGAGCGGTCGTCCCGCAACTGTCCGAACCGGGCACCTACACCCGGGCCGCCGCGGTCTCCGGGACGGCGTCCCGCCAGGTGTGCGGCACCGGGGCCAAGTGGCTGCGGCTGCGCTTCACCGAGCTCGACCTGCGCGGCGCCGACAGCCTCACCGTCACCGGCTCCTCCGGTCTCAGCCAGCGCTTCAGCGGCCAGAAATGGCGCGACCGGGTGTTCACCACCCGGGCCCTGCGGGGCGACTGCGTCACCGTGCAGCCCAAATTCGCCGACCCCGCCAGCACCTACGCGATCGACGGCTTCCAGGCCGGGAGCCGAAGCCTGGACCAGGCCGAGACCGTGGTCGCGGGAGCCGGCGACATCTGCGGCAGCGCCTGCGCCGACACCGCCAAGGTGATCACCAATATCAACCCCGCCGCGGTGTTCACCGCCGGCGACAACGCCTACGACAGCGGGACGCTCGCCGAGTACAACGGCGCCTACAAGAGAACGTGGGGCCCCTTCCTCGGCAAGACCTACCCCACACCCGGCAACCACGAGTACAGGACCAGCGGAGCCCAGGGCTACTTCGACTTCTACGGCGCCCGGGCCGGTGAGCGCGGCAAGGGCTGGTACAGCTGGGACATCGGCGACTGGCACTTCGTCGCGCTCAACAGCAACCTGTCGATGAGCGCCGGATCGGCCCAGGAGCAGTGGCTGCGCAAGGACCTGACCGCCAACACCAAGCCCTGCACGGCGGCCTACCTGCACCATCCGCTCTACAACGTCGGCAACCACGGCGCCGCCACCGCCACCCGCCCGCTGTGGAAGGCGCTGTACGACCACAAGGCCGACCTGATGATGGCCGGTCACGACCACAACTACCAGCGCTGGACGCTCCAGGACCACCTGGGCAACGCGGATCCGAAGGGCATCCGGGAGATCCTCGTCGGCACCGGCGGCAAGAGCTTCTACTCCCTGGGCTCCAGCAGCCCGGCCAACCTCCAGGCCAAGAACTCCAACACCCACGGTGTGCTCAAACTGACCCTGTCGAGCACCGGCTACAAGGCCGACTTCGTGCCGATCGAGGGCCGGGAGTTCACCGACCACAGCTCGGCGACCTGCCACAGGGCGGGCCCGACCGAGGCCGACTTCGGGATGAGCGCCGAACCGTCCGGCCTGACCGTCGCCCCCGGCGCCTCCGGCACCTCGACGGTGAAGGTGTCCAGCGTCAACGGGTTCTCCGGCGACACCCGGCTCAGCGTCTCGGGCCAGCCGTCCGGCGTCACCGCGACGGTCTCCCCGTCGTCGGTGAACGTCCCGGGCGGCGGCAGCGCCGACGCCACGCTGAACGTTTCGGTACCCGCCGGGACGCCCGACGGCGCCCACACCCTGACCGTGACCGGGACGTCCGGCACGCTGACCCGCACCGCGAAGATCGGGCTGACCGTCGGCAGCGGGCCCCCGCCGGGCTTCACCGACGACTTCGAGGCCGACAAGGGCTGGACGGTCAACCCCGGCCGGACCGACACCGCCACCAGCGGCGCCTGGGAGCGGGGCGACCCCGAAGAGACCGCCGAGTCGGGCGTCAAGCAGCTGGGCACCACGCCCAGCGGCACCAACGCCCTGGTCACCGGCAGGCTCGCCGGATCGGGGCCGGGCACCCATGACGTCGACGCGGGCATGACCAGCGTCCAGTCGCCGTCCTTCGCCGTGCCCTCGGGGCCCGGCGCCACCCTGAAGTTCTCCTACAACTTCGCGCACCGCGACAACTCAGGCCCCGACGACCATCTCCGGGTCAAGGTCGTCGGCTCGACCACCGCCACCGTCCTTGAGGTGAAGGGCACCTCCGCCACCGACCTGGACGGTTCGTGGAAGGCGGCGACCGCGGACCTGTCGGCCTTCGCCGGGCAGAACGTCCGCCTCCTGGTCGAGGCGGCCGACAACGGCACCGCGAGCCTCGTCGAGGCCGCGATCGACGACGTGAGCGTCCAGACCACGCCGTCCTGACCGGGCACCGGGGGCGTGGCACCGCTGGCCGCGCCCCCGGCACCCCAGGTCCGTGCCCTCCCCTGTTCCAGAAGGCGAGCCGAGCCGTGTATCTGTCCAACATCCGGGCCACCGGCACGGGCACCTCCCCCGCCATGCGGCGTCCGTCCGGGCGGGTGCCCGCCACCGTTGTCGCGCTGGGCCTGGTCAGCTTCTTCACCGACGTCTCGTCGGAGATGGTCGCCGCGTTCCTGCCCATGTACCTGATGTACGGCCTGGGCGCCGGCTACGTGCATCTCGGGCTGCTCGACGGCCTCTACACCGGTGCCAGCGCGCTGCTTCGCCTGGTCGGCGGCCATGTGGCCGACCGGTCGGCGCGGCCGAAGGCGGTGGCCATGGCGGGCTACGGCCTGTCGGCCGCCAGCAAGCTGCTGTTCCCGCTGGCGGGCGGGATGATGGGCGGCATCGGCACGGCGGTCGCCGTCGACCGGGCCGGGAAGGGCCTGCGCACCGCCCCTCGGGACGCGCTCATCACCGCCGCGGCCCCGCCGCACCAGGTCGGGGCCGCCTTCGGGGTGCACCGGGCCCTGGACACGGCCGGGGCGCTGCTCGGCCCGATGCTGGTCTTCGCGCTGGTCGCGGGCATCGGGCAGGCCTATGACGCGATCTTCGTCGCCAGCTTCTGCCTGGCCATGGTCGGGCTGATGATTCTGATCTTCTTCGTCCGGGATCGGAAGGTCGAGCCCGGCACCCGGCCGCGCGTCCGGCTCCGGGACGGAGCGCGTCTGCTGGCACGGCGCCCGCTGCGGCGCGCCGTCCCGTGCGCCGCGCTGCTCGGGCTGGCCACGGCGGGCGACGCGTTCGTGTTCGTCGCCCTGCAGCGGCAGTCGGGGCTGGGCGTGACGGCACTGCCGCTGCTGCCGCTGGGCACCTCGCTGGTCTTCCTCGCGGCGGCCGTCCCCGCGGGGCGGCTCGCCGACCGGATCGGCGGCTGGAAGGTGTTCCTGGCCGGGCACGTCCTGCTCGCGGCGGCGTACGCGCTGCTCGCGGGCGCGTCCGGCGGGGTGGCCATGGTGGCGGGCGTCCTGCTGCTGCACGGCCTGTTCTACGCCGCCACCGACGGAGTCCTGATGGCCTACCTCGCCCCCCGGCTCCCCGAGCACCTGCGCGCCAGCGGACTGGGGATCACCCAGACCGGCCAGGCCATCGCGCGGATGGGCGGCGCGATCGGCTTCGGCGTGCTGGCCACCGGCTGGGACCTGCGGGTCTCGTTCCTGGTCTTCGCCACGCTCCTGGCCGCCGGGCTCCTGGTGGCGTGCGCGTTCCCCCCTAGCCAGAAGGAGCAACCCTCACCATGAAAGCCTCCCACCGCGCGATCGCCGGGTTCGGCTCGATCGTCGCCCTGCTGTGCGCCGGCGGCGGCTACGTGACCTGGGCCATCGCCGAGAACCAGGGACCGGCCGCGTCAACCGTGCCCGCCGCCGCCCCGCCGGGCAGCCTGCTGTTCCTGGACGGCGGCCGTGATCTCGCCCAGGTGCCGGTCGGGCGGGCGGGCGCTCGTCCCGTCCATCGCGGCCTGGCGTGCCTGCGCTCCTACACCGCCCGCGGCACCACGATCTGCCTGCGCCCGGTCGCGATGCCCGCCGGTTTCGAGGCCGTGTTCCTGCGCGGCGGCAAGCGGCTCGCCGAGCCCGTCCGCATCGACGGGACGCCCAGCCGGGCCCGCGTCTCCGCCAGCGGACGGCTGACGGCCTGGACGGTGTTCCGCTCCGGCGACTCCTACGACCCCGGCGCGTTCGCCACCACCACCGGCATCTACGACACCGCGAACCGCAGGCTGCACGGCTCGCTGGAGGACTTCGCCGTCACCGTGGACGGCCGCCCCTACCAGCGCGAGGACCGCAACTTCTGGGGCGTCACGTTCGCGTCCGACGACGAGACCTTCTACGTCACCATGAGCTCGAACAAGAAGATCTGGCTGCTGCGCGGACGGCTGTCGACGCGGACGCTCACCGCGATCGGCCGCGACGCCGAGTGCCCGTCCCTCTCCCCGGACGAGACGCGGCTGACCTACAAGAAGCGCGTGGGCGAGCACTGGCGCCTGCACGTGCTGAACCTCCGGACCGGACACGAGACCCCGCTCGCCGAGCGGGCCGAGGTCGACGACCAGGCCGCCTGGATCGACGACGCGTCCGTCGCCTACGGGCGCTCGGCCGGTGGACGGCCGTCCCTGTTCGCCGTCCCGGCCGACGGCACCGGCGCGCCGCGCCTGCTCCGCCGCGACGCCACCTCACCGGCGATCCAGCGCTGAGCGGCTCAGTCCCATTCCCAGTCGACCCCGTGCAGGCCCGGCTCGGGATCGAACAGGACGTATGTCGCCGTACGGGCGCCGAGCCACAGATCCTCGGCGGTGGTCTTCGGGTGGGCGATGGACGGTTGGAAGAAGGCACGGCACCGCGCGGGCAGCGCCGCCTGGTCGAACGTGACCTCCAGGCTGAACTCGCGCGTGCCGTTTCCCACCCGGTGACGAGAGTGCGGGTCCAGATGACCGGGCGGGTAGCCGAGCCGGTACTCCACCACCGTCCGCTCCCCCATCGCCAGGGGCCGGTCGAGGATCATCTCGTGCACCTCGAACCCGGTCTCCGCGTCGCTCCTGATCCGGCCGGGACGCCAGCCGCGCACGTCCTCGATGACCGGGCCGCGCACCCCCGCCGTGCGGAAGCGGTGCACGATCAGGGCGCGCCGCACCTGCTCGCACCGCGCCTCCAGCACCATCTGCATGATCATCATGCGGGTCTGCCGGTGCGCGTCCAGCCGCTCGCGCACGCTGCGCCGCCGCTGGAGCAGGTGGGTGAGGTGCTCGGGCCCCGCCTCCACCTGCGCGAGCACCCGCAGCGCGCCCTCGGGTCTGGCCCAGGAAAGGTCCGGCCGGGGCGGCTGGGCGGGCACCTGCGCGCTCCACCGGCCACGGGGGCGCGGCGGTCCGAGCAGGCCGGTCAGCGAGCCGTCGGGGACGTCCAGCACCTCTTCCAGGACGCGCACGGCGCGCACCGATTCGGCCCTCTCCGGCTGCGTGCGCCCGGACTGCCAGTAGCTCAGCGTCGTCCTGCTCAGCGAGATACCCCGGTCGCCCAGGCGGTGCTGGAGCCGGTCCAGGCTCAGGCCGCTGGCCTGGATGGCCAGCCGCAGCGCCATGCTGAACGGCCCGTCCTCCAGCGCCTGGACCAGCGAGTCGCGCGTCGTGCGGCTGTTCACCATGGGCTCCTCACAGCCAGCCGTTCCGCGTCGCCGCGACCGCGAGCTGGAACTTGCTCGCCGTGGCCGTCAGGGCCATCAGCTGTTCCAGCCTGCGGTAGAACGTCCTGCGGCTCATCCCCAGCGTCTCGGCCGCCCGGGTGTCGCTGACACCGGCGTGCAGCAGCGCCAGCAGCCTGCGGTCCTCGGCTCTGATCGTCGTGGGGGTGTCCGCCATGTGCAGCGGGACGGCGACGTTCCAGCAGATGTCGAACAGGCCGATCAGGGCCTCCAGCAGGCCCCCCGAATAGACGATCGTCAGCACCGGGTCGGGACCGTCCGAGGGCCGCGCCATCCAGGCCAGGTCGCGGTCGAGGATGGTCATGTTCACCGGCAGCTCCACCGCCACCCGCGCGAGCTCCCCGGCGTCCACACAAGGCACGACGTTGCCGGACAGATAGCCGGGCTGCTCCAGGCTCTCGCGCGAATACACCACCCGGTAGACCACCCCTCGCTCCAACTGCTCAAGCTCGGCCCGGTTGACGGTGCCGAACAGGTGCGGGGGCCGGTCGAGCCTGCGGATCTCATGCCGGACGCTGCCGACCAGCTGCCGGATCCGGGGTTTCACCGCCGCCCCGGTGACCACCTCGACCGGCGATTCGACGTCCTTCTTCCACGCGGTTCTGCGATGGGTTTCGAATGCCTGGCCCACGGCGATCCTGGCCCGCTCCACCTCGGCCTCGCGATGCCGCACCAGCGCGCCCAGGCCCACTTCCGGCATCACGGCGCGAAATTCCCTCTCTTCACCGCGCCCCACCAGCCCCCAGGTGGCCAGTTCCTTCAGCGCCGAACGCACCCTTTCCTCGCGAAGCCCCAGCGCGTCGGCCAGGTGGGCGTCGGTGGACCGCTGCACCGCGAGCAGGTGCCCGTACACCCGCGCGGCATTCTCGCCGAGCCCGAGGAGAACGAGCTGACCGAACAGATCATTCCGCTCCACATGGTAACCATAAGTTAATGCACCGTCCATGTAAAAGACGGCTCCAATTCATTCGCGAATGTCACGGAAATGTGACCGGACCCGAACACAACACATCCGGCAGGACAATTGCCCGCTTCCCCACGCAGGCGATTTCTGCCAACGGATGACCCGCCCTCCGGGCGTCCAGACCAGCCGAGGCTCGGTTGACGAGATTGGCGACGATCACTGTCCGCATGCGGTCGGGTACGGGCCGGATGCGGTCGGGGCGGGGTGGTGACCTTTGTCCCCGGGCAGTTCGGGGGCATGGACGAGTACCAAGTGGTGGAACAGGAGTTCAACAAGGAGCATGCCCAGGAGCTGACCCTGGCGGGTGGCGACCTGGGTGCGGGGCCGGGGCCGACGACGCCCGCGCGGCTCATCCGGTACCGGCACGACTGGGGCAACTGGAAAGGGTTGCTCATCATGCGGCTGAACATGTGGCACGACATCCGGCCGGACACGGTGATGATGGTGTCGGCCAGCGAAGGGCTCGTCGGCGGCGACACCGTCGCGGGCAAGTTCGTGGGGAACGCCAAGTACACGGTCCACAATGTCGCCACCCGATCGGGCGGGGTCGACATCCGGGTGGAGATCGCGTGGGACAACCCGATCAACCTGCAGACCGACTATCTGGCGGTGCTGTTCTGACCCGGTCTGGCGGCCGGCCGGGGCCGGCCGCCGGGTTCGGTCAGCGGCGGACGTCCACCCAGACCAGGCGGTGGTCGGAGCTGGGGAACGGATAGGTGCCGGTGAGGCGGGCGAGCGGGCTGGACGACGGCGGCCAGAAGACGGCGCCGCGCACCGCGCGCAGCCCCCGGGACGGCAGGACGTAGTCGACCCGCAGGTTTCCGGGTGCGGTGTCGGCGAAGTCGGCGGTGTCGTAGCGCGGGTCGCCCTTGTGGGTGAGGTTCGCGCCGCCCTGGAGCGTGGTGGCTTCGGGGGCTCCGGCGCTCGGGGGCGCGAAGGACGCGTTCACGCGGCGGTTCGACAGCAGCTGGTGGATCGCGTGGTCGTAGCTGTCGCCGTCGGCGGGGTCGGCGTTCTGGTCACCGGCGATGACGAACCGGGCGCCGGGGGCCAGGCCGCCGCGGCGGCCGCGGTCGTCGTAGATGTAGCGGCCCTTGGAGGGGCTCACGTAGTCGGCCCAGAGCCGGATCTCGTCGTGGTTGCGCCGCCCGTTGCGGTCTTCGGGGCCGTCGAAGGACGGCGGCGTCGGGTGGCTGGCCAGGAAATGCACGGTGCGGCCGCGCACCTTGACCGGGACGTCCCAGTGGCTCTTGGACGACAGGCGGAAGTCCTTGAGCTCGGGGCGGCTGTACCAGCCGTCGGGGAGCACGGCGCCCGGCATGTCCTTCCAGCGGAACTTCTGGAACGTCCGGACGCGCTTGACGTCGATCGGGTGCCGGGAGTAGACGACCATGCCGTACTGGCCCGGGAAGAAGCCGTAGCCGAAGGCGTCCTGGCCGTAGGCGTCCGAGCCGGGGGTGGTGACGGTCTTGCCGTCGTTGTTGAGGTCGTGGCCGGACGCCACGCCGGTGTTGCTGGGGGCGGTGTAGCGGTAGCGGTAGCGGATGGGCGCGGCGCCGTTGTGCCCCTTGGACAGGTAGTTGTCCTGGAAGAGGCGGGCGGCCGCGCCACGGCGGTCGTAGTCGAACTCGTTGACCAGCAGGACGTCCGGACGCGCCCGCTGGATGATCTCCGCGACGGTCCGGGCCTGCGCGTTGTCTGGGGTCGAGAGGTCGGTGACGAGCGCGCCCTCGGTGCCGCGGTTGAGCGAGGCGTTGAACGTGGCGAAGCGGACCTCTTGGGGACCGTAGGCGTGGGCGGGGACGACCGGCAGCGCCAGGACGGCCGCGGTCGCGAGGGCACCTGCACGGATCATGGGGGTTCCTTTCGGGCTAACCGCGGACATCGACGGCCAGAGCGTAGAGGCGGGTGGTCTGGGTGGCGCCGCCGTTGTCGTCGGAGACCAGGTACAGGACGCGGCGTCCGTCCCGGGTGTGGCCGCCGAGCGCCATGCCCTCGATGTTGTCGAGCAGCGGGTTGGGCTGGGGCTGCTTGGCGGTGGCGCCCGAGGGCGGGCAGGTCACGACGTCCACCAGCAGCTTCTTCTTGAGCGCGGTCTGGGGCAGGGAGGCCAGGGACGGGACGTCCGACACGTCCGCGGCCCCGGCCGTCGACGTCTGGTAGACGCGGACGGTGTTGCCGACCCCGGCGGTGAAGCCGCGTTCGAGTGCGAGCAGGCCCCCGTGGCGCAGCGCCACCAGTTCCACCAGGCCGAGGGCGGGGTCGGTCTGGTAGGCGTACTGGGCGGACGGCCGGTAGTCGCGGCCCGAGCGGCCGTCGTAGCGGATGATCCGCTGGCGGGGGCCGTCGGGAGACAGCGGCCCCTCCATGCCCGCGTAGAGCGTCCGGCCGTCCGGGGTGGCGGCCAGCGACTCGAACGTCTGGTTGCGCGCGGCCTCGCCCGCGGGCGCGACCCGGAACCGCGCGGGCACCGGGAGCTCGGCGCTCTGCCGCCCGTCCGACCTGGTGAAGCGGCGGATGGACGGCTCGGTCTCGGAGCTGGCGAGGATCGTCCGGCCGCTCTTCTCGACCACCAGGCCCTCGCCGTCGAAGTCGGCACCCGTATACGGGGAGCCGTCCGGGCGCTTGAGCGTCGTCACGTCACGCGGCACCACCCGCGGGCCGCCGTGGCCGAGCCGCAGCGAAAGGTCGTAGATCCGCGCCGGGGAGGTGCCGATGTTGTCCACGAGCGCCACGGCGCGGTCGGGACGGGCCAGGCCGAGCGCCGAAAGCCCGGCGATGTCGGTTCCCCGCAATTGCCTTTTGTCGAGCGCGTCGGAGAATCCCAGAAGGGACGCCGACGGCGAGCACACCGCGTCCGGACGGACCGACGCCTCGCCCGGAACGACTCCCCCGGCGCCCAGCACCGCCAGCCCGACCGCGGGGACGAGCAACCTACGTGACCACATGAACGACCTCCCGGAACGCATCGCCCGAGAGCCTACGACCGGGCGGAATCACCGGATCGAAGCGCGCATCGAACAGCAGATGAACACCGTTCCACCCGTTCATCTGGGTGAACAGCGAACAACGGTCCGTGAATGGGTCTGGTGCGGCCGCCAGAACGCGAATTACCTTCGGCGTTTGTGACCCAACTGAATCGCCGTGACGTCCTCAAGGCCGGTGGCGCCGGAATAGTGGCCGCGACCGTCGTCCCGGGCCTCGCCCAGGCCGCGCCCACCCCGTACTTCCGGCACGGGATCGCCTCGGGCGACCCGCTGCCCGACGCGGTCGTCCTGTGGACGCGGGTGACCCCGACCGCCGAGTCGCTGCCCGGCAGCGGCCAGGGTCCGGTCGTCCCGGTGACCTGGCAGGTCGCGGCGGACGCGGGATTCCAGCGGATCGTCCGGTCCGGCACCGTCGAGACCGGCCCGGAGCGCGACCACACGGTCAAGGTGGACGCGCGGGGCCTGGCGGCGGGCACGGCCTACCACTACCGGTTCCTTCTCGACGGCGTCGCCTCTCCCACCGGCCGCACCCGCACGGCCCCGGCCTACGACGCCGACGTCGCGGCCCTGCGGTTCGGCGTGGCGTCCTGCTCCAACTGGGAGGCGGGTCACTTCGCCGCCTACCGGCACCTGGCGGCGCGCGCCGACCTGTTCGGCGTCCTGCACCTGGGCGACTACATCTACGAGTACGGCGCCGGGGACTTCGCGGCGGGCGGGAAGGTCGTGCGGCCCAACGTCCCGGCGCACGAGATCCTCACGCTGGCGGACTACCGGCTGCGGCACGCCACCTACAAGACCGACCCCGACCTCCAGGCCGCCCACGCCGCCCACCCCTGGATGATCATCTGGGACGACCACGAGCTCGCCAACGACCTGTGGTCGGAGGGCGCGCAGAACCACGACCCCGCGACCGAGGGCACGTTCGCCGCGCGCAAGGCCGCCTCACGCCGCGCCTATGCCGAGTGGATGCCCGTCCGGTTCGGCTCCGGCGGACGCCTGTACCGGCGCCTGCGCTTCGGGCGCCTTGCCGACCTGACCCTGCTCGACCTGCGCAGCTACCGGTCCAAGCAGGTGACGGGCGTCGCGCAGGACGACCCCGCCCGCACGATCACCGGCGACGCCCAGATGGAGTGGCTCAAGGACGAGCTGACCGCCAGCCGGGCCCGCTGGCGGCTCGTCGGCAACTCCGTGATGATCAGCCCGGTCGCCCTCGGCGCGGTCGCCGCCGACCTCCTCGGCCCGCTGGCCAAGCTGCTGGGCATCCCGTCCGGCGGCCTGGCCGTCAACGGCGACCAGTGGGACGGCTACACCGCCGACCGCAAGGAGCTCCTGACCCACCTGCACGACAACAAGATCACCAACACGGTCTTCCTCACCGGCGACATCCACACCAGCTGGGCCAGCGAAGTGCCCCTGCACGCCGCCCGCTACCCCGTCGTCCCGCCGGTCGCCACCGAGTTCGTCGTCCCCTCGGTGACCAGCGACAACATCGACGACATCGTGAAGGTCCCGCCGCGCACCCTGTCCCTGCTCGCCGAGGCCGCCCTGGCCGCCACCAACCGCCACATCCGCTGGTCCGAGCTGGACTCCCACGGCTTCGGCGTCCTCGACGTCCGCCGCGAACGCACCCAGATGGACTGGTACTTCCTGGCCGACCGCACCAAACCCGACACCCCCGCCACCCGAGCGGCCTCCTTCGCCACCACCTCAGGCTCCCAACGCCTAACCCGCCTCTAGCCCCAATCAGAAGCCAGGAGGACTGGGTTCCAGGTCCGGTCCGGGCTCTTTCCTCGGGAGCGCGCACCACTTTACAGTTGAGGTGACTCTAGTCAGGCTCTCTGGGAGGTGGCGCCGTGGCACAGCGCGGGAACGGTCGCTCCGAGTGGGAGCGTCGTCAGGCGGCGGCTCGACGTGAAGCCGAACGCGCGACCCGGGAGAGAGCGCGTCAGGAGAAGGAAGCCGAGAAGCGCCGTAAAGAGCAGCACGTGGAGCAGCAGCAGAAGCTCGCCGACCGGCGGACGGCCGACGTCGAGCGGTGCGTGGACCGGCTGGACCGCGTCCTGACCGACGTTCTCCAGAAACGACCGCTGAGCTTCGACGACTTCATCGTGACACCGCGAATCCCGTCGTTCCAGCCCGGTCCACTCGCCCGCGCCGAGCCGGCGCCCGACTGGGCCGAGTACGAGCCGATCCCCCCAGGTGCGCTCGGCCGGTTGTTCGGCGGCGCTCATCGACACCGGAACGCTCTGGAGGAGGCGCGACAACTCCACGCCCGCGAACTGGCAGCGCACGCGCAGCGCGAGGCCCAACGGACCAACGCGCTTGCCCAGGCGCGAGCCGAGCACGACAGGCGCGTTCGCGAAGCCAACACGCAGGCGGACGCGGAGAACGCCCGGTTGCGACGTCAGCGATCCGACTTCGCCCTGGGAGAGCCCGAAGCCGTCGAGTGGTTCGTGAAACGGGTGCTGGGAGCGTCGAAGTACCCGGACAGCTTTCCCCAGCGCGCGCAAGTCGCCTATCGGCCGGAGAACCGCGATGTCGTGATCGAACTCGAGTTCCCGCCGACGACCGTGATCCCCGACGTCCGCGGCTACAGATACATCAAGTCAAGGGACGCGATCGACCCGCTCCCCCGGCCGACGGGCGAGGTGAAGAAGCGCTACGCGCAGCTCATCGCCCGCGTCACGCTCCGTACGCTGTTCGAGATCTTCACCGCGACGCAGCCCGACGTGGTGGAGGCGGTCGTCTTCAACGGCAGGCTCACCACCACCGATCGCGCAACGGGGAAGACGGTGCGTCTCCACCTGCTCAGCGTGGAAGCCGAACGTACCGACTTCGAGGAACTGGTGCTCTCCAAGGTCGACCCGGCCGCGTGTCTCAAACGCCTCAACGCGCTGGTCTCCCCGAACCCCTACGACCTGGAAGCCATCGAACCCTTCATCGACTTCGACCTGAAGCGCTTCCGGTTCACCGATGATATGGACGTCGTCTCCAGTCTGGACTCGCGCCGCAACCTTCTGACGCTGACACCGACCGAGTTCGAGCACCTCATCCGGCAACTGTTCGTCGCCATGGGCGCCGAGGCGTGGACGACCATTCCCTCCAAGGACGGCGGTGTCGACGCGGTGGCCACGAGCAAGAACATGTTCTTTGGCGGCGTCTGTCTCATCCAGGCCAAACGATGGTCCAACGTCGTCGGGCTGGAGGCCGTTCACGCGCTCACCGGCGTCATGGCCGACCACAACGCGACCACGGGCGTGCTGGTGACGACCTCGTGGTTCGGACGCGCCAGCGAGCAGTTCGCGCAGCGCAACCGCATCACTCTCATCAACGGCCCTGAGCTCAAACATCTGATCAAGGAACATCTGGCCTACGACGTCGTTCCCGGTGTCACTCCACCGCGCAGAGCCCACGCCTCTGACAACACCCAGACCGGACGCGCCGGTCCGAGGCAGTGATTCGTGCGCGAAAGCCCTGAGCGGGTCCCGACAGAGGCACCGCACCATGGGCAATGAATGCCCACATTGTGGACCAGGTGGCCTACAGTGGACGCTTCCGATCATGACGAGTAAGGCCGAGTAAGCACTCTGTTGCGGCAAAATCGTCGCGCATTCAGTCGGGTGGCCACGAACCAGGACGAAAGGGCTGGAATGGACCGTGAGCAGTTGGAGTGGTGTCTTCGACCACTGGCAGGCGGCGACACACTACGGCAGGAGCGTCTCACCCGGGACCTGCGAGATCACCTCCTCGAAAGCGACGAGCTCACCGTCCGGCTCGGAGCGGAGCCGTCCACCCCGGCGCCCGGGCACAAGGGCGGGCTGACCGGAGAACTGGCGCTCTGGGTCACCCTGGCTACGACCGGTGGCACGGTCACCTCGAAGGTGCTGATCACGTTGATCAGGGAATGGAGCCTGCGAGAGCGCCAGCGGAAGGTCGAGATCAACGTCAAGGGCGACACGATCACCCTCACCGGCCGACCGGACGAGTCACAGGAACGACTCGTCCGGGAATTCATCGACAGGGTCGACAGGGAACGCGGGGCGGGGTGACCCCGCCGGTACGCCGCCGAGCGCTGCTGATCGGCAATGAGAAGTACGACGACGGCCGCTTCGCCGGGCTGCCGTCCGCGCGCGCCGACATCTGGCACCTGCGGCAGGTCCTCGAGCATCGCAGCATCGGCGCCTTCCTGTCGGTCCGGTCGCTTCTCGACCTCACCACCGACGAGATGCGCTACGAGATCACTGAATTCCTCGACGACTGCGGTGAGGACGAACTGGCCCTGCTGTACGTCTCAGGGCACGGGACCCGGCTGATCCAGACGGGCGGCGAGTTCCACTTCATCACCAGAGACACCGACTTCGAGCACATCGCCGAGACAGCGGTGAGTTCCGGCTTCGTCAACGAGGCTCTCGAACAGTGCGCGGCGCCGCAGAAGGTCGTCCTGATCGACTGTTGCCGCAGCGGCGGCTTCGCCGTCGGCCTGCGCACGGTCGATGCCCCTCGGCCCGGCCGGGCGAAGTCGGGCGACGGAGCGCCGCTCACCAGCCGCGGCGTCTACGTGCTCTCGTCATCACGGGCGGGCGAGGACTCCTATTCCGGAGCCGAGAGCGCCGAAGGCGCCGCTCCCTCATTGTTCACGGCGGAGATCGTCGAGGCACTGCGTACCGGAAGGGTGGGCAAGGACGGCACGGGCGAAGTTTCGATCAATGACCTTTTCGAGTACGTCAACCGGCGGATGCGCTCCCACGGCGCGCGGCAGATCCCGGTGAAGTCGGCCCACGGCGTCGATGATCGCATCATCATCGCCAGTTGCCCGCTCGGTGCGGCACCCCGGCTGGTTCCGCTCACCCGGAGCACGCCCGCGGCTCACACGTCGACCGCTCCGCCCGCGGCGCCGAAGGCCGCCCTGTCCCAGCCGACCTGGTCCGACCTCCTGAAGTATTACCGGGAGTGTGTGATGTCGGACGTCGCGGAGCCGCCGCTCATGGCGGTCGAGGATCGCGGCGCTTCGTACGTGTGCGTACCCGGCTCTGAGCCGTTCCTGTCCGGCGACGCGGGGCCCGACCAAGGCGTTCCCCTGCCTCCGGGAGGAGCCGAACTCGTCCAGGCCGCCGTCGAGAGTGAGGCCGAACTTTGGGCGGGCTACCCCGCGGTGGTCGTCCACGGTCCGGCGGGTACGCGAGACGCCAGGTTCGCGCCGCTCCTGGTGCGCGCGGTCGAGGTCGTCCACGAGGAGGACGAGGTCCGGCTCAAGCCTTACGGGCCGGTCATGCCTCATCCGCAGTTGGCCAGACAACGGCTCGGGGCGGAGGACGCGCAGGCGCTCGCCGAGACGTACCGGCCGTCCTGGCACGCGGGTCAGCACGACCGGCTGGCTGTCGACGTCCACCATCTGCTGACGCAGGAGTACGAGCTGCCCTTCGTCCAGGAGCCGAGGCCCGACCAGCTCGAAGAGCACATCGACATCGCCACACCCGGAGACGGTGCCCGGAACGCCGCGGTGCTCTTCGTTGTCCCTCGAAAGGTGAGCGCGACAGCCAAGCTCCTCAAAGACCTGTCCGACATCGAGGTCAAGGCCGCCCAAATCAGCATCACCGCGCTCGAAGCACTGTCTCCATCGCCCGCGGAACGGTCCGAGCCCGCGCCGGAACGCCGTCCGGAGGCGGTACGCCTGGTCACCCCGCTCCCCTGCAACGAAGCCCAAGCCTCGGTCATGATCGCGGCGATGACCAGGCGCCTCACGGTGGCGACGGGCCCTCCCGGCACCGGCAAAAGCCAGCTGGTCGCCAACCTCGTCGCGACCGCCCAGGCGGCCGGAGAGAAAGTGTTGGTGGCCTCCACCAACAACGAGGCGGTGGACGAGGTGGTCAGGCGTTGCGAGCAACTCGCCGCCGGCAGCATCGTGCGTACGGGCTCCAGTCGGCATCACGACAAGGAGGCCGCCGCCCTCACCACACTGAGGACGCTCGACGAGCCCCACTCCAACAGTGCGACGGCGAACGCCCGCCTGGACATGACGGTCGACGCTCTCGGAACCGTGCGCCAGACACTCGCCCACGTCGCGCTCACGGAGTCGCGTCTGTACCGGGCCGGTCGAGCACGTGAGGCACACGCCGACGAACTCGGTCTCCCCGTTTCCCAGCTCGTCGATCTTCTGCGGTCGGCGGGGCCGCCCGAGGCCCTCGCGCGCAAGGTCGCCCGTACGTCCGCGGCGAGGTTCCTAGGTGATTGGCGGCGCAGGCGTCTGCTCGGGCGCCTCGGCATCGAGGTCCCGGCCGCCGGGGCCGGGCCCGCCTGCGACTCCCTCGCCGTGTTCACCGAGACCGAGGTCTCCTGGCGAGCCGAACAGGCGCGCCTGGCGTCCTCTCCCGGCGATGACCAGTTGAGCACGGCTCTAGAGAAGGCGGAGGCGCGCGTACGCGAAGAAGCCGGGGCACTTCTCGAAAGCACCGTCCGCTCCGCGGCGCGGTCCGGACGACACCTCCTCAATGAACTGGTGCGAGCGAGGCAGTCGAGCGACAGTGATTGGCGCGTCCTGCGTCAATCACTTGCCGCCGCGCGCGCGTGGGCCGTGACCAGCCTGTCCGCACGCCGCTTCCCGCCTCAGCCCGCGCTCTTCGACCTCGTGATCATCGACGAGGCCAGCCAGTGCGCGATCCCCCACGCCCTCCCACTGCTCTTCCGCGCGCGCCGCGCACTGATCATCGGCGACGTCATGCAGCTCCCGCACATCGTGAGCATCACCCCGGAGCGCGAGACGCGGATCCGCCGCGAGACCGGTCTCCGATCAGACTGGCTGGAGAAACACCGCCTCGGGTTCAGGCGTCACTCCGCCTTCCATGCCGCGGAGCGATCGGCGGGCGGCAGTCTCCTTCTCGACGAGCACTATCGCTGTCACCCCGACATCGCCGAACTCACCAACCGCCAGTTCTACGACGGCGGCCTGACCGTTCTCACCGACGTGCGCGACCGGCCTTCGCTGTCCGGGCACCCGGCGATCGTCTGGTCGGACGTCAAGGGTCGCGCCACTCGTCCCTCCTCGGACAAATCGTGGGTCAACCGCGACGAGCTCGACAAGGTCCTTGCCTCCGTCCGATACCTGCTGGACAAGCTTCCCGCCGACACCACGATCGGCGTCGTCACTCCCTTCAGGGCCCAGGCGGAGGCGGTCAGGCAAAGGCTCGGTCCCGCCATCTCACGCGTCCGCGTCGGCACCGTCCACGTTTTCCAGGGTGGCGAGCGCGACGTCATGATCTTCTCGCTCGTCGCGGCGGAGGGAATGCGCTCCGGCACGATCCGCTGGGTCGAACGGCAGCTCAACCTGTGGAACGTCGCCATCACCCGTGCCCGTTCACATCTGATCGTCGTGGGCGACGCCGACCTCTGGCTTCGGCAAGGCGGAATCGGAGCCGCCCTCCATGAGGCCGCGCAGAGCCGGGACAAGGCGTCTTCCTTCCCCGGCTCTGTCTCCGGCGACCTTTCCGCGCGTCTCTTCAAGTCCCTGTCGACGCTGCATCCTGAGGCCACGGTCGAGCTGGACGTCACCGTGAACGGGCATCGTCTGGACGCCCTTCTGCGCGGCGCGGACCGCGACACCGCTGTCCTTCTGGATCCCGGGCCACCCGAAGGCACCGACGCCGCTCGTCACCTCCGCCTGATGCTCCGCAGGCGCGACCTTCTGACCAGCGGCGATGGCGAGCACCCCGCACACCGTCTACCAGCCTGGAAAGTCTTCGCCTGACCATGCTCCTTCCCTGAGCGTTCGGCTCAGACGTGGAAGAGGGCTTCTCGGGGGCCCATGATGATGCGGTCGTGGGGGCGGAGGGTCTTCATGATGGCTTCGACCGTCGGCTGGTCGGTGGCGACGCAGCCCGCGGTGGGGCGGGCACGGCTGACGTGGAGGAAGATGGCCGAGCCCGCGCCCTGGACGATGGGCGAGTCGGGCGGGCGGTTGTAGTTGATGACGACGGCCTGGCGGTAGGGGCCCTGGTGCATGTAGTCGGAGAGGTTCTCGTCGTCGGGCAGGCAGGTGCCGGGGTAGTACCGGTTGTAGCGGGCGTCACCGATCGTTGAGCCCCAGCATTCGCCGCCGTCGCGCAGTTTGCGGTAGGGCAGCGACGTCCCGGGGTCGCCCTCGCCGAACGCCTCGGTCAGCGTGAACATCCCGGTCGGGCTTTTGCCGTCGCCCTCTTTCTTGGTTCCCGGGGCGGCGAAGCCGTTCTTGCCTACGTAGCCGGACGCGGTCAGGACGCGCTTCCAGCGGCGTCCCTTTTTCGCGCATTCAGTGATGCTGACCTCGGTGGAGCCGTATTCCGGCGCTATGGCGAAGAGGACGTGGTTCGCTCGTCCGGCCTGGTACTTGGTCACGCCCGCGGAGAGGGCGCGGCAGGGGTTGGACGCCGGGTCCTTCGCCTCGGCGGCCGCCGGTGGCGCGGCGGTCAGCATGCCGCCGCAGATGGCCAGCAGGGCGATCCCGATTCCCTTTTTCGGCACTGGACGCTCCGTTCCGAGACGACTCCGTCCAGGCACATGATCGACCATTCCCCGGCGGAAGTCGATCATCGCTTTCGTAGAGTCGCCTCGGAACTGGGGTGTGCGGGGGGTGAGGGGCGGCGCCGGGCATCGGAAGGAGGCGGTCTGGTGCCCGGCGCCGCCGTCGCGGTCAGGGGAGTCTGAGGACGAAGTCGAAGGTCCCGGTGCGGCCGGGCGGGGTGTTCGACATCTCCATCAGCAGGGTCGGGTCGAAGATGGAGTCGGTCTGGTTCTGGGGTTCGCCGGGGAAGTAGAGCTGGGTGGTCAGGACGCGCTGGTAGGGCGCCTGCACCTTGACGTGGATGTGGCGGGTCCGGCCGGGGTAGAGGCCGGGGACGATGGTCGTCAGGGTGAACTTGCCGGTGGCGTCGGTGTACTGGTGGCCGCGCAGGCGGTAGCCGACGTTGTCGTAGCGGCCGTAGTGGTCGGCCTGCCAGAAGTCCAGGAGGGCCCGGTTCACCGGGCGGCAGGACATCGTGTAGACGAAGCCCGTGACCGTCAGGGGCGTGCCCTGCATTCCCGGCGTGACCAGCGAGGTGCGCTGCGGGGAGTTGGGCTTGAAGTAGGGTCCCTCGGTCTGGGAGTGGGTCGGCTCGTCTCCGTCGTCACACGTGGCGGTCGGCTCCAGCGGAGTCTGGCGGGCGCTGGCCGAGTCGGAGCCGAGCTGCGGGAGGGCGAGCGCGCCGGCTCCCAGTCCCACGGCCATGATGAAGCTCTTCCGGCTGATCTCGTCGTCGGACATGCGACGTCCTTTCCTCGGTGGGGGTGGGCCCGAGTCCGGTATAGCCCGGTCGTCATAGGCCCGGCTTGGCCGTGGGTGCCGCCCTTTTGTCGTTGCCTGCCGTTGACTTGACCGGGAGTCCGGACGACTCTGACGTGGGGTCGCGAAGGAGCGCCGATGGCGACGCAGATCAGCACGACCGTCCAGCCCGCCGGGGACCAGGCCGAGTACTGGCGTGACGTCGTCTCGTCGGCGTTCGGGCCCCTGGACGTCGTGGCTCCGCCGCGCGCCGGGTTCGCCGCGCGCCTGACAGGGCGGGCCCTCGGTTCGGTCCGGGCAGGGGAGGTGCACGCCCCGGCGCACGCGGTGCGGCGGACGGCCGCGCAGGTGTCGGCCGAGTCGGGTGAGTGGTACAAGGTCGGGCTGATGCTGCGCGGCTCGTGCCTGCTCCGGCAGGACGGGCGCACGATGCTCGTCCAGCCGGGCGATTTCGTGCTCTACGACCTGACCCGTCCCGTGCAGATCTCGTTCGTGGAGCACCACATCTTCACGGTGATGGTCCCGCACCGGGCGATCCCGCTGGAGTCGTCGCGGGTGGCGGAGCTGACCGCGATGCCGCTGACCGAGCAGACCAGGACGGGCCCGCTGGTGGCGTCCTTCCTGCGGTCGCTGGCCGAGGACGGCGACGCGGTCGAGGGCCCGCACGCCCACCACATCGGCGAGGCCCTGGTGGAGTTGCTGACCGGGACGATGACCGAGCGTCTCGGGACCGCTCCCCCGCCCGGCCCGGACGCGGCGCTGGCCCGGTGCATCGAGGACTGGATCGACGAGCACCTGCACCTGACCGACCTGTCGCCGGAGGTCATCGCCCGCGCGCACCATCTGTCGGTCCGGCAGCTCTACCGGATCTTCCAGGCCAGCGGGACGACGGTGGCGCGGCACGTCCGCACCCGGCGGCTGGAGCACTGCCGCCGCGACCTGCGCGACCCGTTCAGGTCGACGCAGCGGATCAGTGCGATCGCGGCGCGGTGGGGCTTCCCGGACGCCGCCGCGTTCAGCCGCGCCTTCCGCGCAGCCTATGGCGTCAGCCCGACGGCTTACCGTGCCGCCACCGTCCCGGGTGGCGGCGGCGGCCTCTAGGGCGTGCCCGTGTGCGTGATGGCGCAGGGGCACGGGACGGCCGTCCGCTCGGCTTCGGCCGGTGCCGCCGCGAGCAGGACGACGGCACCGGCGGCGGCGACCCCGAGTGCCCAGAATCGAGAATCCATGACTCCCACCTCCAATAATGATAACCATTTTCACACTCGGAGGCGGCGGAGTCCAGCCCGCTCAGCGCACGACCAGGCGGGCTCCGTGCGGCGCGAGGTCGCGGAAGACGCGGTCGGCGTCCATCGCGGTTTCCGGCGGGTGGACGCCGGGACGGTTCACGGTGCCGTCGATGAACTGGGCGAGGCCGAGCGCCAGCGGGATGCCGGTGGCCTCGGCCATGTCGGTGGGCAGGTCCGGGTCGCCGACGAGTTCGGCGAGCACGGTGCGGGGTTCGCCCCGGTGCGTTCCGGTGGCGGCGGCGAAGAACGGGGGCAGCGAGCCGGGGCCCTTGAGGCGGGTGGAGCGGAAGAAGGCGCCCAGGCCGCGGCGCAGGGACGGGTTGGCGAGACCGGCCGCGGCGGCCTCGTTGGTGAGGCGTCCCGCGTCGATGTCCCGGCGCAGCGCGTCGACATAGGCGACGGTGACGGTGGTGATGATCATGAGGTTGGCGGCGTCGCCGGTGGGCGCGTAGCTGCGCCGCAGCGTGACCGGTTCGGGATGGCCGACGGTGTAGGCGGTGCCGGTGCGGTCGCCGGGCAGGCACAGCGTGACGGGACGCAGCGGCGGCCGGTGGACGACCTCGCCCTTCTCCACGACGGCGATCCGCCCGCTGATCTGCTGCATCCAGTGCACGACCGCCGCGGTGGGCTTCCCGTCCGGGCCGAGCACCTGCTCCTCGCGCCCGGCCCCGGGGGCCTCGACCTGCCAGGCCGTGTAGATGTCCTGGAGCGAGTCCAGTTCGTTCACGGCTCGCGCGGCCAGCAGGTTGCTGAGCCCGGGGCTGGCGCCCATGCCGACGACGGCGCGCACCCCGGCCGCCCGGGCCTCGGCGTCGAGGCCGAGCATGTCGAGGGTCGGTTCCCAGTCGTCGCAGATGTCCAGGTAGTCGGTGCGGGTCTCGATCGATGCGCGCAGGACGTCCACGCCGAAGCGGTAGAACGGCCCGACGGTGTTGAGCACGATGTCCGCGTCGGCGAGGGCGGCGCGGAGGGCGGCGGCGTCGGTCACGTCCACCCGCAGCACGGCGCCCTTTCCTGGAATGCGGCTCGCGACCCGTTCGGCCGCGGCCAGGTTCCGGTCGGCCACGACGATCTCGGTGACCCCGGCGAGCCCGGCGGCCTCCCGGACGGCGACCGCCCCCATCGCCCCGGCTCCGCCGAGTGCGAGTACCTTCATCTCCGCTCCTTCAGGTAATGGCGCTGGTCGTCCAGGAAGCCCCGGGCGAACAGCGAGCGCGGGGCCGCGACGGCGACGGCGATGGTTCTGAGCTCGGAATCCTCGACGCTCTTGCGGACCAGGCTGTGCGTGGCGTCGGCGTAGTGGCGGATCTGGAGCTGACCGGGGCCGCGCAGGTGGCGCCGGTAGCCGGACTCGGTGTCGGCGACGTCCACGTTGCGGTCGTGGCCGCCCAGGATCAGCAGCACCGGGACGCGCGTCCTGGCCAGGTCGGCGGACGCGTCGCTGGTGTGGTTCCTGGTGACGAACGTCCAGCGCTCGGCGGTCATGCCCTTGGTGTCGCCGACGGCGGCCTTGTACTGCTCGAACGTGGCGCCCTCGCGGAGCAGGTCGAGACCCTTCTCGCGCCGGGCCAGCGCGTCGCGCACCTTGGCGGGCGACGCCTTCTCGTCCTTCAGTTCGGCCAGCAGGTTGTAGCGGCCCTGCCGGTTCCAGTTGACGGCCGGGGAGACGGCGATGACGAAGCGCAGATCCGGGACGCGGACGGCCACCTTGGGCATCACCCAGCCCGCCTGGCTGGCGCCCCAGAGGCCGATGCGCCGGGCGTCGACGCCCGGTCGCCCGCGCGCCCAGGCGATCGCGGCGGCCGTCTCGGCGGCGCGGTCGTCCATGCTCTGGCCGAGCCAGTCGCCGGGCGCGCCGCCGACGCCCGGCTTGTTCCAGGACAGCGAGGCGTACCCGGCCTTGCCGAACGCCTCCCAGAGCGGCCGGTAGAACGTGTCGTGCGTGGCGTCGACCGGGCCGTCGCCGTGCACGAACACCACCAGCCCGTGCGGCCCGTCCCGGCCCTTCGGCCAGGCCAGGACGCCCTTCAGCGGCTGCGCGCCGCCGGTGATCGTCACCTTCTCCTCGCGCAGGTCGTACTCGTTCTGGTAGATGACCCAGCCGCCCCCGGCCGCGACCAGGACGGCCACGGCCAGCAGCGGGCCCCAGATCCAGCGGCGACGCATAGCGTTCACTCTCTAAACGATCGTATTGAATTCGAACGTACTATACTCATACCGCAGGAGGTGAGGGCAATGCCGTCCACAGAGGACGAGAAGGTGGAGCTCTCCACCCGGACGCTGGTCGAGAGCATGGTCCGCGAGGACGGCACCATCGACGCGGGCGAGCTCTACGCGGTCGCCGGGGCGCTCGGGATGACCGACCAGCAGGTCAGGCTGTGCGTGCGGCGGCTGGCCGACGACGGGCAGTTCGTCCAGGAGGGCCGGGGGCGCCGGGCCGTGCTGCGCGCCACCGACCGGGCCCGCCACGCGCTCGACCCCAACGTCGACTTCGTCCGGCTGATGTACGCCCAGGACCGGGGCGAGGTCCCCTGGGACGGCGTCTGGCACCTGGTGGCCTTCGCCGTCCCCGAGTCGGCCAGGGCCGCCCGTGACGCGCTCCGCGAGCACATCGTCCACCTGGGCGGCGCCCCTCTCCAGGGCGGCCTCTACGTGGCGGCCAACCCCTGGGAGGACCTGGTCGAGGCGGAGGTCGCCCGGCTCGGCGCCGACGACTGCGTCACCTACCTGACCAGCACCGACCTGCGGGTCGCGGGCGTCACCGACCCCGTGGCGCTGGCCGCCCGGCTCTGGCCCCTGGACGAGCTCGCCCAGGCCCACCGTCGGCTCGGCCGCATCGCCCGCGACCGCCTGGAACGCCTGCGCGCCCCGGGCGCCCTCGACCAGACCCGGTTCCTGACCATCGCGATCGAGCTGGCCGGGGAGTTCACCCGCGCGATGGACCCCGACCCGCTGCTCCCGCCCGAGCTCCTCCCCCAACCGTGGCCCGGCGCCGAGGCCCGCGAGCTCGTCGCCCAATGCTGGCGGGAGATGTTCCAGTCACCGCCCCCCGAACCCACGCCACGCCTGTTCCGCCTCTACTCCACCGTCATCGAGGAAGTGACGGCCCACCTGCCGGGTTAGGTGCCGGGTTTCCTGTTGCGGACTTCGGTGGCGAGGGCGGCCATGCAGTCGGCGAGCTCCTGCTGGTTCATCTGCTGGGGTGTCTTGGCGCACGCGGTGGTCTTGGGCCGCTCCGCCGGTGGGGTCCCGGAGACCGAGACCGTTTTGGGGGCGGTGCGGCCGACGGCCGAGAGGTCGACGTAGAACTCGGTGATGCCGCGGCGGACGCCGAAGACCCGCCACATGTCGCCGCCCAGGGGCGTGAACTCCTCCAGCTTGCCGTTGGTGTTCAGGAACGTCGGGTCGGTGGAGCGGACGGCGTTGGTGGCCTGGGAGACCAGGGTGTTGAGGTTGGCGACGCGGCGGTCGCCGTCGGGCAGGACGTAGACGTCCATGCGGTTCAGACGTCCCGAGGCGACCGAGTCGGCGGCCGTGACGGCGTAGGCGATGAACGCCTGCGACTTGGAGTCGTTCGGGGACAGCGGCGTCACGAAGTACAGGCGCCGGTCCGGGCCGCGCAGCAGGTACTCGGAGGTGTTCCCGGCCTGGACGTCGTCGGTGCTGGCCTTGAACCCGAACGACGCGCGGTCCTTGCGCTCGCGGCCCGCCGCCCACGACGTCGCCCGTCCCTGCTTCTCGACCAGGCTGTCGGGGTAGACGGGGCCGGGCAGCTCTCCGGCCTTGACGTCGCGCACGTGCCGGTGCGCGATGCCGCGCGCCCCGCCCTCCAGGATCAGGACGCCCGCCGCGGTGTCGACGGTGCGGCTGCCGATGGCCTTCTGCCGGGTGACGGCCACGACGATGACCGGACGCTCGCCCTTGCAGTAGCCCCAGACGTCGGTGTCCTCGTAGCTGAGGTCCGGGTACTTCTCGGCCAGCAGGTTGCGCAGGCTGTTGCCGGTCTGGCCGGAGAAGGCGCGGTCGAACCGGTTGTCCTTGCCGACGTTGAACCGGCACCCGACGCGCACGCTGTTGGTCCGGCCGTCCCAGGTGGCGATGCCGTAGGCGGGGGTGGCGGTCTTCGAGCCGTCCAGGACGGCGGTCCACACGCCCGCCCTGCCGGGGACCGAGTCGTAGAAGTAGGTGATGGACGGCTCCCACGCGTCGACCTGGGGCGCCGGGGACGCGGCGTGCTCCATCATCGCGATCGCCGAGGCGAAGCTGGAGGTGCGCCCCTCGAAGGAGCGGATCCCCTCGAGCTGGTCGTGCCGGACGCAGGAGGCGACGTCGTGACGGCCGCGGGCGTCGCAGCCGGGGCCGCCGGGGCGGGCGCCGTCCAGCAGATGTCCCAGCGACGACGGCGGCGGGACGCCCTTGGTGTCGTGGAAGACCGTCCCGGAGTTGTAGTACCGCCCGGCGTCCTTGTCGTTGTCCCACAGCGCGACGGGCAGCGGGTAGACGAGCACGATCACTCCGGCGAGCCCCGCGATCACCGCGATCACCGTGGCGGGGCCCTGGCCCGGCGGCGAGTCGACGTAGGAGTCGTCCAGCACCCCGCCCAGGATGAACGCGGTGCCGACCAGCCCGACCGCCAGCCACAGCCAGAACAACGCCGTCGGGTGGCCGAGGTCGCCGCCGGGAAGCCACCAGGAGCGGACGACGGTCAGCCGCCACCACTGCTCCCACGTCCCCGTCCCGCCGAACACGAAGTGCAGGACCGCCCAGACCAGCCACGCGCCGACGGGCATCCAGGCCCACCACGCGAGCGTCGCGACGATCCGGTTTCTGGTCTGGGTCATCGCAGGGCTCCTCATGTTCCGAGTCCGACGCGCTTTCCCGACATTCTCACGATTTCGCCGGGAGCCCTCCCGGTCAGGCGACGCACTTCGCGGCCGGTTTCGAAAAAACATCGGCGTCTGCTAGAACTCCCCGGGTGGAACCTCTGAATCCCGGCGATCCCCGGCAGATCGGCCCCTACCTGCTCGAAGCGCGCCTGGGCGCGGGCGGGATGGGCCAGGTGTTCCTCGGGGTCTCGCCCGGTGCCCGCCGCGTCGCGGTCAAGGTCATCCGTGCCGAGCACGCCGAGGACGACCGGTTCCGGCAGCGGTTCGCCCGCGAGGTCGAGGCCGCGCGCCGGGTCGGCGGGTTCCACACCGCGCAGGTCGTGGACGCCGACCCCGACGCCACGCCGCCGTGGCTCGTCACCGCGTTCATCCCCGGGCCCTCCCTCCAGCAGGTGGTCGCCGACCAGGGGCCGCTCGACCCCGAGGCGGTCCGCGCGCTCGCGGCGGGGCTGGCCGAGGGCCTGGCCGCGATCCACGCGTGCGGCCTGGTGCACCGCGACCTCAAGCC
Source organism: Spirillospora sp. CA-294931 (assembly GCF_050946795.1). Taxonomy (GTDB): domain Bacteria; phylum Actinomycetota; class Actinomycetes; order Streptosporangiales; family Streptosporangiaceae; genus Spirillospora. The sequence goes on along the minus strand of NZ_CP192006.1, from coordinate 1,998,069 downwards.
CGGCAACGTCATCATGGCCTCGGACGGGCCCCGGATCATCGACTTCGGCATCGCCCGGGCGACCGACGCGACCGTGATGACCTCGCACAACGTGGTCGTCGGCACCTACGCCTACATGGCGCCCGAGCAGGTGCTCGGCCAGGCGTCCGGCACGCCGGGCGACGTGTTCTCGCTCGGCTGCGTGCTCGCCTACGCCGCCACCGGGCACGGGCCCTTCGACGCCACGTCCATCCCGGCGATCGTGCACCGCGTCCTGAACGAGGAGCCCGACCTGTCCGGGCTCTCCGGCGACCTGCGCGGCCTCATCGCGGCGTGCCTGGCCAAGGAGCCCGGCGCGCGGCCCACCGTCGACACGCTGATCACCGCGCCGGAGAGCGTCGTCGCCCCGGCGCCGCGCATCCTGCCGCCGGACGAGGCCACCCAGGCCAACGCCACGCTCATCGCGACACGGCGGCAGGACGCCCCGGCCGTCGCCGCGGCCCCGGTCGGACGCAGGGCCCTGCTGATCGGCGCGGGCGCCGCCGTGACGGCCGCCGCCGTGGGCGTCCCGGCCGCGATCTTCCTGACCGGAGGGGACGGGAAGGCCGCCGCGAAGCCCACGCCCCCGCCCCGCCCGAACGGCCTGATCCCCTCGACCGGGTCCCTCACCGCCAAGGACGTCAAGAACCTCGGCGAAGTCGCCCTCAGCGGCGACGGTCTGACCCTGGCCGCCGGCGGCCTGGACGGCACGATCACCGTCTGGAACCTCGCCACCGGGAAGGTCGTCCGCACGATCGACCGGACGGGCTGGGTGAGCGCACTGGCGTTCAGCCCGGACGGCAGGTTCCTGGCCAGCTCCGCCAGCAGCCAGGGCGTCCTGCTCATCTGGGACGCCGCCACCGGCCGCATCCTGGTCAACCAGCGGACCGGCCAGTTCGGGCTGAACGCGGTCGCCTACAGCCCCGACGGACGCACCATCGCGGGCGTCAACCCCGGCGCCCGCCTCTTCGACGCCGCCACCGGCCGCGCCCGCGCCACCTTCGACCTCGGCCACAGCGGCGTCAACGCCGTCGCCTACAGCCGCGACGGCAGGCTCATCGCGGTCGGCGTGGACAGCTTCCACAAGAAACCCCCGGGCAAGACCGTCCAGCTCCTGGACGGCCGCAGCCTGCGCAGGGTCGGCCAGCTCATCGGGCACACCGAGAGCGTGACCGGCGTGGCGTTCAGCCCGGACGGCCGGCGGCTGGCCAGCTGCGGCGCGGACGAGACCGTCCGGATCTGGGACGTCGCCGCCCGCCGTCCCGTCCGCGTCCTGAAGACCGGCCAGGCGTCGGCGCGCGACCTGAAGTTCACGCCGGACGGCGCGTCCCTGATCGGAGCCTGCGCCGACCGGACCGTCCGGATCTGGAACGCGGCGACCGGCGCGCTCACCGCCACGCTGGTCGGCCATGCCCAGGCCGTCGAGCGGATCGCGCTCACCCCGGACGGCCGGACCGTCGCGGGCGTGGGCGGCGGCAAGTCCGACGGCTCCGTCACGCTCTGGAAGGTCTGACCCGTGGATCCGCTGCGCGACGACGACCCCCGCCAGATCGGCCCCTACCGGCTGTCCGGACGCCTGGGGGCGGGCGGCATGGGCGAGGTGTTCCTGGGCGCCTCACCCGGCGGCCGCCAGGTCGCGGTGAAGGTCGTCCGCGCCGAGTACGCCGCCGACCCCGAGTTCCGCCGCAGGTTCGCCCGCGAGATCGAGGCCGCCCGCAGGGTCGGCGGATTCCACACCGCGCAGGTCGTGGACGCCGACCCCGAGGCCGCCTCGCCCTGGATGGTGACCGCGTTCGTCCCCGGCCCGTCCCTACGCAAGGTCGTGCTGACCCAGGGCCCCCTCACTCCCCAGGCCGTCCGCGAACTGGGCGCGGGCCTGGCCGAGGGCCTGGCCGCCATCCACGCCTGCGGCCTGGTGCACCGCGACCTCAAGCCCGGCAACATCATCATGTCCCCCGACGGCCCCCGCATCATCGACTTCGGCATCGCCCGCGCCACCGACGCGACCGCGCTGACCTCGACCGGCGCGGTCGTCGGCACGTTCTCGTTCATGTCGCCCGAACAGGTGCGCGCCGACGTCACCGGACCGCCCAGCGACGTGTTCTCCCTCGGCTGCGTCCTGGCCTATGCCGCCCTGGGCCGCGGCCCCTTCGACGCCCCGACCATCCCGGCCATCGTCCACCGCATCGTCGACGGCCCACCCGACCTCACGGGCCTCACCGACCCGGGGCTGCACACCCTGATCGCCGCCTGCCTGGAGAAGAACCCCGCGCAGCGCCCCAGCGTCCAGGACGTCCTGGCCGGGCCCTCCCCACGCCGCCTCCCCCGGCGTGCCGTGCTCCTCGGCGGCGCGGCCATCGCGGCCGTCAGCGTCCCGACCGTCCTGCTCTGGCCCGAGGACGCCCCCGCCGCGAAAAACGCCCCCAGGACCCCGCTCACCAAACCCACCCCGATCACCCTCCCGAGCACCGAGGTCGCCCTGTTCGCCCTCGCCTTCTCCCCCGACGGCAAAACCCTCTGGGGAGCGGGCTTCAGCTCGATCCTGCGCTGGGACCTGGCCACCGCCCAGGTCGTGGCCCGCGAGATCAAGGACGACAAGACCTACCAGCGCCCGATGGCGTTCACCCCGGACGGCAGAACCCTCGCCACCGACGGCGAGGACGGCTCCGTCCACCTCTGGGACGTGGCGTCCGGCAAGGTCCGCAAGTCCCTCAAGGCACCGGACGTCCAGGCCCTGGCCTTCAGCCCCGACGGCAGGAGCCTCGCCATCAGCATGGGAGGCGCCGGCCCGGTGCACGTCCAGATCTGGAACACCGTGACAGGCAAGACCGTCCCGATGAAGCTCGACAGCTACGCCAAAACGCTGGTCTTCACCCCGGACGGCGAACGGCTCGCCGGAGCCCGCAGCAGCGGCGGCGGCGTCACCCTCTGGAACGCCGCGAACGGCAAGGACACCGACGCCTCATCCGACGCCGGTGAGGTCCGGGCCCTCGCCTTCAGCCCCGACGGCGAGACCATCGCGATCGCCAACGGCCGCAACTGGGAGATCGAGCTCCGCGACGCCTCCGACGGCGACCACCGCGCCACCCTGAAGGACCTCCAGGCCCAGGTCCAGGCCCTGGCCTTCAGCCCGGACGGCCAGATCCTGGTCAGCGCCGACGAGAAGAACGTCCGCCTCTGGCACGTCCCGTCCAAACGCAACCTCGCCACCCTCCCCGGCGACGCCGACGACGACCAGGTCATCACCTTCGCCCCCGATGGCCAGAGCTTCGCCACCACCAGCGGCTCCGGCGCCACCCGCTACTGGACCTTCCCCTGACCACGGCCAGGCTCCCGGCCATACTCGGGTCGAGGAGGCAAGGATGCGCACCGCGATACCCGGCCTGGGCGAGATCCGCGGCGACCACGCCGTCATCAGCCCGGCACTCGGCTCCACGGCACAGGTGCTGCGGGCCTTCATGCTGCTGTTGTGGGTCGTCCTGATCGGCGCCGCCGTCGTCGACCCCGGCGAGTTCACCGGCAAGGCGCTCATCATGACCGCCGCGGTGGCCGCCGTGTACACCGCGAAGCTCCTTGAACTCGCCGAGCAGGCCGGATACCACCGCGACGTCCCGCACCGTCTGGACAGCTCTGGGAGCGCGGGGCCGTGGCGCGTTACCTTTGGGCGGTGGGCAACACCTTCAGTGCGGACGGGTCCTCCGCGCCACACTGCAACCTCCGCATGAGCAACGGAGGCACCGACGTCTTCTTCGACGTGATCACGCTCGCGGGCTGCGCGCTCGCCGCGACGCCTTGGCAGCAGAACCTGGTGCTGCATTTCGCGGACGGCCACCGCCTGGGCAGGGGAGTCTCCGGCTTCGACCTGAGCGAGCTGCCCTGGACCGACTGGCCCGCGCAGAAGCTCTTCCTGCTCAAGACGCTCGACAAAGCGGCGGCCCGGCACGGCTGGGAACGCCTCGACTACGAGCCGCCCTTCGCCCTGGCCTACCTGCGCTCCTATCTGTTCATGGTTGAGGGACTCGCCCATCCCCTTCCCGGGGAGCGGGACGAGCGGCTGGGGAACTGGGACGACGCCCCGGCGCCTGAACACGTGGCCCTCTGTCCGACCCACCACGTCTACGAGGGCCACTACGGCTGCCGGTTCTGCTCCGACTGGTGAACCGGCTCCGCACATCGCGGTTATCCCGGGCGGAGGTCTGGACGGTGTTCCTAGGATCGGGGTCGGCCGATCCGACGGGAGCTGTGGGTGACCCGAACGCGTGTGCTGCTTGGCCTGGCGGCCGTGGCGGTGGGGGCCGCCCTGGCGGCCGGAGGCGTGGACGCGCTGCGACGGGGCGGCGAGGCCCTCGTGTCCGCCATGCCCTATCTCCTGATCGGGGCGGGGGCGATAATCCTGCTGAGGACACTGCTGCCGCGCGGGCAGGCGATGGCGGGCCCGGCGCTGCTGATCGCCGTCGGCGCGACCTGGCTGGTCGTGAGCCGTGACTGGTTCGCCTCGGAGGCGGCGCGGCCGTTCGCCTCGGCGGTGCTCGTCGCGGGAGGAGTCGCACTGGCCATGAGCCGACGGTCGCGTGACTTTGACATCGACACTGGGGTATGGCGCTGCACGACGGTGCTCGTCCCCCGTAAGTCATTGTTCGACCGGGCACCGCGCAAGCTGGTCGTCCGGGCGCTCGCCGGCGATGTCGCCGTCGATCTCACCGGGGCCCGGCTGCCGCTGGAGAAGGAGGTCGACATCGACCTGTTCCTGCTGTTCGGCCATGTCAGGCTCGCCATCCCCCGCGAGTGGGTCGTGGTCCACGGGAGGCTGGAGACCGCTCGCGGAATCCGCCTGGACGGTGATCTGGACCCGCCATACACGCACTCCGATGAGGGCCCCGTATGGCACGGAGGGCGCGGCGGGGTGGTGCTGAACGTCTCCGGGGTCGGCGGGACGATCGTCCTGGAGCGAACGGGGTGACGATCAGCCTCCCGGTGGGTCTCCGGGGTGGACGAAGAACTCGCGGCCCAATGAGGAGTCGAGGAGCGAACCGCGATTCTTGAGGAAGCGCGTGAGGCGCCGGTTCAGCTTGAGTTCCGCTTGGGGTGTTTCGGGGAGGGCGAGGTGAAGTGCCTTGTGCAGGTCGAAGCGGTGCAGGTCGAACGCGGTGGCCAGGAGTTCGGCGTGGTCGGCCGAGGCTTGGACGGCTCCCCGGTAGCTGAGCAGCGCGAGGGCCAGAACGGCCAGCGGCAGGAGCCGCCACAGGTCGGGGCGCCACAGCAGTGGTAGCGAGACGGCCGTGGCCGCCGCGAAGGTGACGCACAGGGCGGCGGTCGTGGCGATCAGGTCGAGCTGTCGGCTCATGTCGCCGCGCAGAAGGGCCGAGACGGACGGGTACATTCGCGGAAAGACCGCCATGGCCTCCAGGCCGTAGGGGCGGCCCGCCGCTTCTTCTCCCTGGCGGAGCACGTTGCCGAGAAGGGTCGGCATCAGCAGCTCGTCGGCGTCAGGGTAACGGCCCAGGGTCCGTGTGACGCGCTCCTCCAGGCGGCGGCGCTGTTGATCTCGCCGCGCATCGGTGGCGGCGGCCCGCAGTGTGCGCGGTGGCTCGCGTTGCTCCGGGGCCAGATAATCCTGCTGGAGCACGGCCGTGTGTCTGACCCGCCGATGCCGTTCCACCGCGAGCGCATAGAGATAGTGCAAGGGCCGCGGGTTGGCGTAGCCCTCCAGCATCTGCACCAGTGCGACCTGGAACGGGCGCAGGAGGACACCGACGAGGAACATCCCGAATACGAAGACGACGGTCGCGGCGGCGGCGCCGTCCTTGCCCGGGAGCACGTCCGGAAGGCTGACCTTGCGACCGGTGTCGAACGCGTGCGACCGATAGAGGACGACCACGAACCCGACGAGCAACGTGCCGGGCAGGACGTTCACCAGGGTGAACCGCGCTCCGCCCAGCGCCTCGGACCCTGACTTGGCGATGTCGGTCAGGGCGCTCACGAACCAGGCTCCAGGCTCACGAAGCGTCGTCCTCCTCAAGCTTCATCTTGCCGCCGCACTTCTTGCACCGGGGTCTCTTCACCGGCCTATCGCGCTTTTGCCGTCCCGTACATCCCTCCACCGTGCAGATGTACACGTAGGAAGAGGGAGCCGGTTTCCCGTACGATCCGCGATGGTCCGCGGGACGCGCCACGATCCCGATCACGAGCGCGACAAGACGCCCGACCGTCGGTCCGTTCCTGCCACGCATAGGGCGGCCTCCAGGGGGAGACACCAGAATTATCGCCCCCGCACCCCCGTCCCACGACAGCCGCAAGTGGCCATGATCGCGGCTTCAGTCCGCGCATCGGGTCTTGGGTTCGGTGTCGATGCGGCAGAAGAACCCGAAGTCACGGCCGTTTGCGTAGACCTTCACGGTGTATCTGCCGTCCCGCTTGACGACGACCGGAGAGCCCACGGCAATGCCAAGCTTTGGGGCCTCCGAGTCGCGCCTGTATCGGGTGACCGTCCCCACCAGCTCTCCTGCGCGGGGCCGCAGGCTCACGTTCATGGTGTGCGCGCTACCGGAGCCCCCAAAGCGGGTGGTGAACAGGCCGGCCCCATCCGCGTCGATCTTCGCGTAGCAACAGTTGCCTCCGCCCGTGTCCCAGGCACTGACGAAGAAGGCGTCGATTCGTCCCGGTGAAGGAGTGGGTGGCGACCTCGTGGGAGTCGGAGTCGGGGAGGACGTCGTCGGAGTGGGACTCGGCAAGGCAGAAGGGCGGCTCATCTCCCAAAGCGTCGTGGTGTGGCCGGGAAGCCGAGCTTCGAACTCTTCACCGACCTTGATCGGCCCCTTGCCCAGGTTGGCCTCCGCGACGAGCTTTGGCTTGATCTCCAGTTCGCCGCGAAAATCGGTGAGCGTACTGGTCACCTTGGGACCGGCGGTCACCCGGAAGCCCAGCGAGAGTTCGGCGATTCCGGCGGCGTCCTCCCCCTTCAGACCAAGGTGAAGGCCCACATTCGCGCCGAAGGACGATTCGTGCTCGGGCGCCTCGGGTCTGGCGCCGATCAGGTCGGCCTCCAGGGTGGGATCGGCGTGGAAGCCGTTCTTGGTGTGATAGCCGAACTCAAGGCCGGCGACCGTCCGCGCCTTGATCCGTCCGGTGTGCCAGGTGGCCGACGTCTCGACCGAGGCGCTGCCGACGACCTTGAAGTCGCACCGGAAGGTGATCGGCCCGACCCGCGCGATATGCCCGACCAGGCTCGCGCATCCCATCCTGATGTCGCGATCGGCGTCCACCTCGCACTTGAGGACGGCCTCGATGTCGGTCGTGAAGCTGTGGTCCATGCTGAGCGTCGCCGCGGCCGTGACCGAGGCCCAGGCATTCCACGGCGGTACGACATCCCACTCGATGTCGCTGCCGTCAAAGCTCAGATCGACGTCATCGAGCCGATAGCTGATCTTGCTGGAGATCGACGAGGGATGCGACTCCTCGTCCTCGGCGCACGCCCGGCTCCTGGCGTTGAACGAGAAGTCCATCTCCAAGAGCGGATCGCGTTTCCCGCTGTGCGCGACCGGCTGGAAGACCCCGATGGGCGCCTTCTTGATCTGCACCAGCCCCGCCGGAAGCGCCTCGTCCAGCCGGGCGGGCGCCGTCTCGACCACAACCTGATCGCCCTCACGAGCAACAGACTCCACCCGCCGCACCAGCATGTGCGGAACCCCGGGCCCCTCCCCCGCGACCAGGTGATGCCCGGGCGCCAGCCGCTCGGCTTGGACGGAATCCGCCCGCACATAAACCCGCTCACCCGCGACCCGGACGATGTCCGTGCCCGGACGCATGACCTTGGTCGAGTCGGGGATCTCGACCCGATAGGCAGCCGACGCCACCGTCGTACGTCCGGCCACGACCGCGACCTGATAACGATCTTCCACCGGGTAGTGAGTGGCCCGTCCCGAATGAACCCCGTCGATCGCCACGGTGTAGACGCCGGGACCGACGTCCCGCTCGTCCGTCCCGGTGACGTCGTACGAACGCCGGTCGGGGCCGGCCACGGTCACCTTCGCCCTGACCGCCGCTGGAAGCCCGGAAACGTTCACCCGCAACCGAGTCTTCTCGTCCGCCCCGTAGACAGCGACCACGATCCCGACGGCGACAAGGATCAGCACAGCACCGAACACAACAACCCGTCGCATCGCCACACCTCAAGACGCCGCAGGGCCCGCACCGTCGGGTATACCTCAAGGGACGTGCCCCAGAGCAGTCAGTGGCGTGATGCGGCCCAGGCGCGGATTGTCTGCGCGGTCTCGTCGGTGACATCGGAATCGTCCACGTCCGCCGGATGGAGCCACCGGTAATCGGTGTGCTCGATGCTCAGGACGATCGGCTGGTCATTGTGGGCAAGGCCGAAGGTGTACTGCCGGGCCTTGCGTCCGGATCCGGACACGTAGTCGAAGTGCGCGACAAAGCCGGGCTCGAGGGCAAGCGGCCCTGCCCATCCGATCTCTTCGGCGAGCTCGCGTCCCAGGGCGGCGAGCAGGTGCTCATCCGGTTCAACGCCGCCGGAGGGCAGCTCCTCGATGCCGGGAAGAAACGCATCGTCGGCCGAACGACGCAGGATGAGCGCCTGCCCCGCGGAATGAACGACGGCACCAACCACAAGCTTGGTGATGCCGTCACGGTCAGCGTCGTCAAGGAGGCGTTGGATGTCGACGTCCGGCCTAGTGGTCAACGAACCTTCCGGATGAGCGCGGCCCAGTCGGACGGAGTCAACTCGATGATGGGGCTGGCGTCGCCTTGCTTACTGTCACGCACGCCGATCAGGCCGTGGGAGGAGCGGCCGACTTCGACGCAGTTGCCGTTGGCTTCACTGCGGCGAGACTTGCGCCAGGCGGCGTACTGCGTGCTCATGCCTCAACTCCATCCCGGTCAGGGGGCGGTTGAGCGGACGGAACGAATCAACGCTACCCACCCGGCCTGGGTCAACTCGATGATCGGGCCGGTCTCACCCTGCTTACTGTCACGCACACCGATCGAGCCGTGGAGGGAGCGGCTGACTTCGACGCACTCACTGCCTGCTTCGCTGCGGCGGGACTTGCGCCAGGTGAGGTATCGCGTGCTCACGCTCGACTCCATTCCGGTCAAGGGACGGAACGGACCTTCCGGAGGAACGCGGCCCACTCGGTCGGATCGAACTCAAGGACGGGGCTAGCGTCACCCTGCTTGCTGTCACGCACGCCGATCAGGCCGTGGGTGGAGCGGCCGACTTCGACGCACGCTCCGTTGGCTTCGCTTCGGCGGGACTTACGCCAGGGGGAGTACTGCGTGCTCATGGCTTGGATTCGATCCCGTTCTGGAGGTCATCGGCTGTGTCGGTCAGCAGGCCGAGACTGGCGGCGGCGGATAGGGCGACCTGCCGTAGATGCTCGTACCGTTGGTTATACCTCATCACCTCATCGGGTTCGATGTGCACGATATCGGTGCTCACCGTGTCAACTACTGTCATTGGTGGGTCGGCTGGGTCTGGGAAGTCAAAAAGAAAGAACGCGGACTTGGGTAGCAGGCGGCCGGTGAAGTCTGCCGCAAGCGGAAGAACGTACAGCGTGATGCGGGGGTGGCGCTCCGCTACTTCAATGAGGCTACGAAGCTGGCCGAGCATGATGTGAGGCGGTGCAGTGGGGCGGCGTATTACGACTTCGTCGAGAATGACTTCGTAGCGTGGGCCTTTAGGGCCCAGCAGATGCTCCTGTCTGCGCAATCTGGCTTCTATCAACCGTTCGGCCACAAAATCGATCGGCCCCTCCGCCTTGGCCATCTCGATAATGAACTCGATGAACTCGGGGGTCTGAAGAACGCCCGGGATGGTGAACTGGTTGTACTCCCGGACGGTTGTAGCGCCTGATTCGATGTCGGCATATAGCCGCTGGCGGGAGCCCATGGCGTCGCCGTAACCGTCCCACCAGCCTTTTTCGGCGGCATCGCGGGCGATGGTGATGATCTCGTGCCATTTGTCGCCGGTGACGTTGAGGACTTCGAGGATCTTCATGATCTCGGCGAGGTTGGGGCGGATGTGGGCGTTCTCCAGCTTGGAGATTTTCATTCGGGAGATATGCAGGAGGCCCGAGAGGTTTTCGGCGGTCAGGTCGCGCTCCTCGCGTAGGGCGCGCAACTCGGCGGCCAGGCGTCGGCGTCGGATGAACGGGCTGGTCACCGGGGCCTCCCGAGGGGTGAGTGGGTGGGGCGGCAGATCGTCCACCCTGTGTTACCACGCGGCTACGGCAAAACTCCGGGCAATCCAGCCTGTTCGATAGCGGGACAACGTTAGTTCGGTGCGATTCACGTAGCATGTCGATCTTTAGATGTGTGGCTTTGGGCAACGTGCTGGCCTTGAACGTTCCCTCGGGACGCGTGCCAACTGGACGTCGGGCAATGTCGGGGTTCGTTTCTGCGTGCTTGGAGTGGCACTCATGGTGACGATGGAGACCGTTCGCACCGTTCGACAGAAAACCGCGAGGTGGTCATGCTGCTCGCCGTCCCCGAATACGCCGATCTTGAGCCTCAGATGTACTGGCGGCGTGACTTTCCCGGTACCGCCGATCAGGCGCGGGCCGTTCGGGTGTTCGCCGCGACTCTGTTCGCGGCCTGCCCGGTGCTCGACGATGTTCTGCTCGTCCTGGACGAGCTTGTGGTGAACGCGCTGCGCCATACGCGGTCCGGCCTTGAGGGCGGACGCTTCACGGTGGAGGTCCGGCAGGACGCGGACGGGATCGCCGTGAGCGTGGCCGATGAGGGTGGGGCGCGGGTGCCTCGGGTTCCGGACGACCTCTTCGAGCTGGCCGAGTCAGGGCGGGGGCTGCTGACCGTGGCCGCACTGGCCACGCGCTGGTCGTGGCATGGGGACGTGCGGGGGCGGACGGTGCGGGCCTCGTTCGTGGTCTAGTCGCCACTCGGGTAGTGCGACGGCGGGAGTTGCTCCCATGCCCGGCGGAAGCCTTCGGGGAAGTCGTCCAGAGGGAGCGGGTGGCCCCAGCCTTGCCGCCAGTCGCGCCAGGCTCGCCAGCCGTCGTCGGGGAAGGTTCCTTGGCGGCAGGCCGTGGCCATTGCGGCCGCGTGGGTCGCGATGTGGGCGAGGGCCATCTGGGCCGCGCCCTCATTGCGTGTCCAGGTTGGGTCCCAACCTGGTGTGCGTGCTGAGGGTGCGAGGGCCTCCAGCCATTCGGGCCAGGACGACTCGTCCAAGTAGCGGTGCCAGGCGACCGGGAACCACCACGGGGTCGAGGGGTGCGGTTCTGGTCCGTGCCCGTACCGGTCCGAGATGGTGACAGGGGTGTGGAGGAAGGGAACGGCGCCGGTGCCTATGAGGATGTCGGCGTCCGCTTCGGCCATGCCCGTTCTTGCGGCCAGGAGTTCGCGCAGCCTTGCCCAGACCGCTGGGTGGTCGGTGACCGGGCCGCGTTGCTCTGCGGTGGGGAGGCGGAGTCCTTCGGCGGGGATCGCCGGGACGCACGGGATGAAGTCCGGAAGGGTCAGGATGTTGAGACGGTCGTCCCGGTAGTGGGAATGGCAGAGGAGGTCGTCCTCGACCCGGCAGTCGTCCCCCACGACGGTCAGTTCCAGGGCGCCGGAGGGGATCTGGACGCGGGCGGCAATGGTCTCGTGCTTTTCCTCGTACACGACGATCAAAATGTCGCCGTAGAAGCAAATGTGCCTCACGAGACAGCCGAAGAAGGGGTTGTAGGTCGGGAGTTCCAGGCGTAGGTGGGGTGTGGCTCGTCCGGCGACGTTGATCGTCAGTTCGACCGGATAGTAGGCCGCGGCGCCGTGGTGCTCCGGTTCGCCGCAGAGTTCCTCGATCCAGGCCACTCGGTCGGTCTCGATAGCGCCCGCGTGGATTTCGCGGTACGAGCCCCCGGGGTTGGAGTAGTTCGCGTAGGGGGCGTCCTGGTTGAGGGCTTTGGCGATGGCGGCGGGGAGGTCCATGGCGTCAGGTTGTCAGGGCTATGCCTATGTAGGACAGTCCGGCGATCACTATCCAGGAGGCCAGCCCTAGGAAGGCCAGGCGGCTGCCGGTTCGGGTGAGGGACGGGAGGTGGACGGACGCACCCAGGGCGAAGAGGGCCGCGGCTAGAAGGAGGTGCTGGGTGGTCTTGGCGGCGGTGAGGATCTCGTCCGGGACCAGGCCCGTGGTTCGGAGGGTGATCGTCGCCAGGAAACCGGCCACGAAGAGGGGGACGAGGGGTGGGTGTGCGGCTTCTTCCTTCCGGCGGATTGTCAGGGCCACTCCGGCTACCAGGGGGGCTAGGAGTACCACTCGGAGGAGCTTGACCAGGACGGCTTGCTGGAGGGCTTCGGGGCCCGCTGTTTGGGCGGCGGCCACTACCTGGCCCACGTCGTGGACGCTGGCGCCGGCCCAGCGGCCGAAGTCCGCGTCGGTCAGGCCCAGGGGGTGGTGGAGGAGGGGCAGGACGGCGATCGCCAGGGTGCCGCACAGGGTCACTACCGCTACGGAGTCGGCGATGTCCTTGTCCTTGCTGCCCGTTACCTGGCTCACGGCGCCGATGGCGGAGGCGCCGCAGATGGAGTAGCCGGTGGCGACGAGGAGGGGCTGGTCGCCGGGGAGGCCGATGCGTTTTCCCAGCCATAGGGTGCCCGCGAAGGTGACGGCGACGACGGTCAGGACGATGGCGACGGTCGTCCAGCCCAGGCTCGTCACGTCGGAGAGGCTCAGTTGCAGGCCCAGCAGGACGATCGCGACCCGCATCAGGCGCTTGGCCGCGACGTTCAGGCCAGGACGCGTCGCCGGGGAGCGGACGGCCGGTAGGTGGGCGGCGATGACGCCCAGGACGACGGCGGCGGTGAGGGTCGGGATCATCGGCGCCAGGGTGTGGATTCCCTCCGCCAACGCGACCGCCAGGGCGGCCAGGACCAATCCCGGTGCCAGGCGACGCCAGACGGGTGGGGAGGCGGTCTCGGGGGCGCGTACGGCCGTGTTCACGCGGTGTAGAGGCGGCGGACGCTGGTGCCCAGCTTGGCGATGTCGGCGCCGTAGACGTGGATCGAGATCGCCTTGTCCGGGCCCGCGTTGCGGACGCTGTGGATGTCGCCGGGCGGGGCGAACCAGGCGATCTCGCCCGTGGCGTTGACGACGTCCTCGCGGGCCACCAGGCGGGACGTGAGGCCGTCGGACACCAGTTCGTAGCGGCGTTCGCTCTCCTGTCCCCGGTGGACGCCCGTCACGCACCAGGAGACGTGGTCGTGGATGGGGGTTCCCTGACCCGGGAGCCAGACCAGTGCCAGGACGGAGAAGCTCCCGTCGCTCTCAGCGTGCAGGATGTGCTGGCGGTACCGGTCGGGGTCGCCCTCGCGCTGGGCGGCGGTGAGCAGGCCCGGGTCGGTGAGGACGGGGCGCAGCGCCTGGCCCGCCAGCTCGGCGGTGGGGGCGGGCGGCAGGCCGCGCCGCACGACGTCGCGCACCGCGTCGATGACGGTGTCCATGATCGGGGTGGTCTCGATGGCGACGGTGGAAGCAGACATGACCGCAGCCTGCGGCCCGGCTTCCATAACGTCCAATGACGATTTCTTGGCCGACCCCAAGCGGGGCTTATGGGTTGGCGCTCAGCAGCCGACGCGGGCCGTCGCGGCGGCCTTGAGCTCCCGTATGGCCAGGCCAATGGCCGGGACGCGTTCGTGGTCGCTCAGTACATAAGCAGAGATTTGGCGGGTCGGGCGGCAGCTCACCATGCGCGCGGTGACCTTGGGGTGGCGCAGGACGGACAGGACGAGCTCCGGCATCATCGCCACGCCGACACCGGCGGCGACCAGGCCCTGGACGGCGAGGTTGTCGTCGGTGGTGAACACGATGTCGGGGACGAAGCCCTCCTCGGCGCACATGTGCAGGAGGTTGGCGCGGCAGCGGGGGCAGCCCGCGATCCATCGCTCGTCGGTGAGGTCGGTCAGCCGGACGACGTGGGGGCGCGAGAGCGGGTGCCCGGTGGGCAGCACGACGGTGAGCAGGTCGTCCAGGAGCGGGATCTTCACCAGCTCGGCCGAGACCTCGGTCTCCAGGTCGCGGTAGTCGAAGGTGAGGGCGATGTCGCTCTCGCCGCGTTCGAGGCGGTGCAGCGATTCGGGGGGCTCGGCCTCGTGCAGCTCGACCCGGACGCCGGGGTGGTCGGCCAGGAGGCGGGCGACCATCGTCGGCACCAGGGTGGCGCTGGCGCTGGGGAACGAGCAGAGGCGGACGGTCCCGGCCTCCAGCTTGGCCAGGGCCCGCAGGCGCCGGTGCGCGGTGGTGAGGTCGTCGACGATGGACTCGGCGTGGCGGGCCAGCTCGGTCCCGGCCTCGGTCAGCCGCAGGCCGCGGCCGACCCGGATGAACAGCGGCATGCCCACGGCCCGTTCCAGCGCCTTCATCTGCTGGGTGATGGCCGGTTGGGTGTAGCCGAGTTCCTGGGCGGCCGCGGAGTACGACCCCGCCTGGACGACCTTCAGGAACGTCCGAATGTGCCGGGATTCGAGCATTTTGGCAGCATAACTACCCGACGAGGGCGGCCAGGTCGGCGTCGAGGGCCGCGCGGGTCCGGGGGCCGGACAGCTGCTTGACCAGCGCGCCGTCGCGGTAGAGGTTCATGGTCGGCAGGCCGGTGATGCCGCAGGCCGCGGCGGTCTCGGGGTTCTCGTCGATGTTCAACGTGAAGATCGAGACTTGGTCCCGGTAGGTCCGCTGGAGGTCTTCCAGCACCGGGTGCAGCCGACGGCAGGGGCCGCACCATTCCGCCCAGAAGTCGACCAGGACGGTCCCCTCGGAGCGCAGGACGAGTTCCTCGAAGGAGCCGTCGGTCAGGGTTCTCAGAGTGCCCACGAGGGTTCCGCCTCTCGGTCGGCCGATTCGGTGAGGTAGCGCTCGGCGTCCAGGGCGGCCTGGCAGCCGGTTCCGGCGGCCGTGACGGCCTGGCGGTAGGTGTGGTCGACGACGTCCCCGGCCGCGAAGACCCCGGGGACGTTGGTGCGGGTGCTCTTGCCGATCGTCTTGATGTAGCCCGCCTCGTCCAGCACCACCTGGCCGCGGACCAGCGCGGACCGGGGGTCGTGCCCGATGGCGACGAACAGGCCGTCGGCGTGCAGCTCGCTGCGGGTGCCGTCGCGGACGTCGCGGAGCACCAGGCCGGTCAGGCGGTCCTCGCCGCGCAGTTCGGCGATCTCGGCGTCCCAGATCCAGCGGATGCCGGGGTCGGCCTCGGCGCGCCGCACCATGATGCGGCTGGCGCGCAGCTCGCGGCGGCGGTGGACGACGGTCACCGTCCGGGCGAACCGGGTGAGGAAGGTGGCCTCCTCCAGCGCGCTGTCTCCGCCGCCGACCACGACGACGTCCTTGTCGCGGAAGAAGAAGCCGTCGCAGGTCGCGCACCAGGACACGCCGCGGCCGGACAGCTCGTCCTCGCGGGGCAGGCCGAGCCTGCGGTGCCGCGAGCCCATCGCCAGGACGACGGCGTCGGCGGTCCAGCTCCGGTCGTGGGTGGACACCGTCTTGACGGCGCCGGCCAGGTCGACCTCGACGGCGTCGTCCGCGACCAGGTCGGCGCCGAACCGGGCGGCCTGGGCGCGCAGCTCCTCCATCAGCTCCGGCCCCTGGATGCCGGCGCGGAAGCCCGGGTAGTTCT
Source organism: Spirillospora sp. CA-294931 (assembly GCF_050946795.1). GTDB lineage: Bacteria > Actinomycetota > Actinomycetes > Streptosporangiales > Streptosporangiaceae > Spirillospora. The sequence goes on along the minus strand of NZ_CP192006.1, from coordinate 1,982,428 downwards.
CGACCTCGGTCGTGGTCATCAGCGCGCCGCCGTACTGCGCGCCCTCCAGGACGAGCGGGCGCAGGTCGGCGCGGGCGGTGTAGACCGCGGCGGTGTAGCCGGACGGTCCTGACCCGATGACGATGACGCGGCGGTGCCTCACTTCCACAGGGCCCTCTTCTCCCCCGCCCGGACGGGGACGGGGAGCCGGTTCTGCGGCGGCGGGATCGGGCAGCTGTAGAAGTCGGAGAAGCCACACGGGGGGACGAAGGCGCGGTTGAAGTCGACCGTCACGGCGCCGTCGGCCTCGGGACGCGGGATGCGCAGGAAGCGGCCGGGGGCGTAGGTCTCGCGTCCGGTGGTGGCGTCGGCGAAGACGAGCACCAGGTCGTTCCCGTCGAGGAAGGCCAGCAGCTCGCGGGGCTCCCCGCCGAGGTGGAGGGTGATCGTGCCCGGCACCTTCTTGGTGTGGCCGGAGTCCTGGGCGCGGGTGAAGTCCCAGGCGACCTGGTCGGTGGCGTCGTAGGCGGTGAAGACGCCCTCGACGGCCAGGGACGGGTCGTGGTCGTAGGCGTCGATGCCCGCGAAGAGCCGCAGGTTCTCGGACCGGTCGTCGTAGACGCGCAGCTCGTGGTCGGTGCCGTCCAGGCTGAACACGTCGAAGGAGAGGTGGCCGCAGCGGACCACGGGGGTGCCGTCGGCGCCGAGCCTGGGGACGAACGTCTCCCCGTCGATCGGGGCGCCGTCGACCCGCATCCCGAGCGCGGACGGCGCCGTGACCAGCACACCCTCCTTGCCCTCGGCACGGCGGACGGTCGCGTCCGGGACGCCCTCGATCGGCTCCGGGGCGGCCCCGACGGGCTGGTAGGAGACCAGCGCGAGGTTGCCGGGCACGGACGTCACCGCTTCGAGCCGAGCGCTTCGCCACGCGTGCCAGGCGTCACTTGGTGAGGACACGACGTTCACCCTTTTCGCATCTCACGGCCCTGTTGCCGTTCTCCGATCCTCGGGGGCGACTCGTTCGTCCACAAGGGAGCCGGGTTGTGCACAGTGCCTTGACGGCCTAGGCGCTCAGGGCAGATTGCCCTTCGAGGACGGAACCGAGGGCGTCCTAGGGTCGGGGCACACCACAAGACAGGGGGGATCGTGTCCGCCGAGCCGATCTGGGATGTGCGGGCCGCGCGGGCCGTCGACCGCCAGTGGGTCAACGGGGCGGTGGAGCGGCTCCGCGCGGACGCGCGGCGCAGCGCCGACACGCACCTGCTGCGGCTGCCGACGCCGCCGGGCCTGCCCGTGGAGCTGTACCTCAAGGACGAGTCGACGCACCCGACCGGGAGCCTGAAGCACCGGCTCGCGCGGTCGCTGTTCCTGTACGCGATCTGCAACGGCGACATCGGCCCCGGCACCACGGTGGTGGAGGCGTCCAGCGGCTCGACGGCCGTCAGCGAGGCGTACTTCGCCCGTCTGCTGGGGCTGCCGTTCGTGGCGGTCATGGCCCGCTCGACCAGCCGCGAGAAGATCGCGCTGATCGAGCGGGAGGGCGGGATCTGCGAGTTCGTGGACGACCCGGGCGAGGTGTACGCGGCCGCGCGCGGTCTCGCCGCCCGGACGGGCGGGCACTATCTCGACCAGTTCACCAACGCCGAGCGGGCGACCGACTGGCGCGGCAACAACAACATCGCCGAGTCGATCTTCGAGCAGCTGGCCGACGAGCCCCATCCCGTGCCGGAGTGGATCGTGGTGGGGGCCGGGACGGGCGGTACCAGCGCCACCATCGGACGTTTCATCCGCTATCGGGGGCACGCCACCCGGCTGGCGGTGGTCGACCCGGAGGGGTCGGCCTTCCTGCCCTCCTACGCCGGACGCGACGCCGAGAGCCCGGGGTCGCGGATCGAGGGCATCGGGCGTCCGCGCGTCGAGCCGTCGTTCGTGCCGCGCGTGGTCGACCGGATGCTGGGCGTCCCGGACGCGGCGTCGGTGGCGGCCATGCGGTTCCTGTCCGGACGGCTCGGCATCCCGGCCGGGCCGTCGACCGGGACCAACCTGTACGGCGCGCTGCGCCTGGCCTGCGAGATGCGCGGGCCGGGCAGCGTCGTCACGCTGATGTGCGACCGGTCCGAGCGGTACGACGCCACCTTCGACGACGACGCGTGGGTGCGCGGGCAGGGCCTGGACTTCGAGCCCTACCTGGAGGTCCTCGACAAGGCGTGGAGCACCCGGACCTGGACGGTCAGCCGAGATCTCCCACGGCCTTGACGCGCAGCCGGACGAAGTCGCCCGGCAGGTAGGCCAGCGGCATCTCCTCCACCTCGATGACCCGGACGGTCGCCTCGGCGGCCCCGGCCATCACCGCCTTCTGCGCGGCGAGCGACTTCGCTCGCTCGACGGCGGCGCGGCGCGCCTCCGGGTCGCCGGACACGATCCGGTCGACCTCGCCGCCGATGCGCGTTCCGGCGGCCCCGACGGCGCGGGCGAGTTCGCCGCGCTCGGGACGCAGCGCCTCGAACGAGGCGGGGACGGCGTTCCCGCCCGGGCCCACGAGCACGACCGGGAGGGCCGCGCCTGGGACCGCGTTCAGCACGGCCTCGTCGAGCTGGGCGGCGTCGGGCGTCCCGGTCGCCAGCTCGACGGCCTCGGGCCTTGGCAGGTTGGTCCGGACTCCGGCCAGGTCGACGTCCTGCCGGGCGTGCCGGGGGTAGCCGCCCCCGGCCACGCCCACGGTCGTCGTCGCGGCCCCGACGTCGACGACGACGCAGTCGGCGTGGCCGCTCAGCAGCGCGGCGCCGCGCACCGCGCAGGTGAACCCGGCCCAGAAGGTGAAGACGGGGTAGCGGCGGGCGAACGACAGCTCCATGACCGTGCCGTCGTTCTGCACCAGGTGGACCGAGGCGTCGGGGATCACCGCCTCGACCTCGCGGGCCAGCGCCGCCGCGAGGCCGTCGGCCAGCGGGAGCAGGGCGGCGTTGACGATCGTAGCGTTCTCGCGCTCCAGCAGCCCGATGCTGCCGATCTCGTGCGACACCGAGATCCGGGCCGTCGGCAGCCGGTCGCGCAGGAAGGCCGCGGCGGCCAGCTCGGCCCGCCCGTTGACCGGGGAGAAGACCGAGGTGATCGCGACCGCGTCGATGCCCCGGGCGGACAGGACGCCGGCGATCCGGCCGAGCTCGTCCTCGTCGAGCGGGCGCAGCGGCCTGCCGTCGAACTCGTGGCCGCCGCCGCACGGGAACGCGTGCTCGCCGACCGCCCCGCGCAGCGCGGCGGGCCACCCGGACAGCGGCGGGGCGCTCTCGGCCTCGGTGGCGCACAGCCGGACGCACCCGGTACGGGCCAGCCCCCGCGCCTCGGCCACGGCGGTCTCGAACCCGGCCGTCCCGACGGTGACCGCCCGCGCCGTGGCGGCCCGGGGATCGGCCCGGACGAGTTCGCGCAGAACGCCCGCCACCCCGTCCGCGAAGGACGGGGCGGCGGGCCCGGTCACGGCGGTCAGGACCTCCCGGCCGTCGGTGAGGACGGCCCCGGCGTCGGTGGCGCCTACGTCGACTCCGACCAGCAATCCGGTCAGACCTCCTCGCGTACGGGGGCGGGGGGCGCGGGCGGCGCCGCGACGGTGGCCCGGCTGTAGCCCCTGGTGAGGCCCAGTTTGCCCGCCGCGACGTAAAGGAGGAAGGCCACGGCGATGGAGTTGAGCGCGGGGATTCCGAGGTCGACCCAGTGCCCGACGGCCGCCGCGGCGGCCCACGCGACCAGGCAGGCCGGGACCCACTCGGGCGAGTCGGCGGGCAGCTCGTCCCGCGCGCGGGACAGGTCGAGCGCGCCGCGCCACGTCCGCACCACGAAGTACTCGGCGATCATGATGCCCGCGACCGGCGGCAGGACGACCCCGAGCACGGTCAGGAACTCCACGAACTTGTCGATGATGCCGAGGGCCGAGATGACCGAGCCCGCCACGCCGAGGGTGATGGTGACGGCGGTGCGCGAGAGGCGGCGGCCCCGCAGCAGGACGTCCACCGAGTTCACGGTGGCCAGCGAGGACGCGTACAGGTTCCAGTCGTTGACCTTCAGGACGGCCGTGACCATGATCGCCGCGCCGAGGGCCCCGCTGGTGCCGACCACGATCGAGACGATGTCGGAGGTCTTGGCGGCGTGCGCGAGCAGCACGCCGGTCAGGCAGATGACGTACTCCCCCACCGTGACGCCCACGACGGTCTGCTTGACGACGTCGCCTGTGGTGCGGTTGAACCGGGTCATGTCGGGCGTGAAGATCGCGCCGACGATGAAGCCGCCCGCGACCAGCGTGGCCCCGGCGCCGAGCGTGAGCGGATCGCCGGTCGGCGCGGCCGAGACCAGGTCGCCGAGCGAGTGGTCGCGCAGGGCGTCCACCACCGTGTAGGCGGCCAGCGCGAGGAAGGCCGGGACGGTGACGAACGCGACCCAGGTCATCGACGCGAAGCCATAGACGACGATCGCCGTGACCAGGGCGCCACCGATCAGGCACCAGGCCCACAGCGGCGGCCCGCCGACGGTGTCGGCCAGGCTCTGCGCGAAGAAGGTGTTCTGGACGCCGAACCAGCCGACCGAGGTGACCGCGATGACCAGGCCGACCAGGGCCGAGCCGCCGCTGCCGAAGCCCGTCCAGCGGGCCAGCAGCGAGGTCGACAGGCCCTCCCGCACGCCCATCACGCCGGTGAGCACGGTGACCAGCTCCAGGATCACCGAGCCGACGGTGATGGCCAGGACGGCGTCCCAGAACGACATTCCCATGCCCAGCGAGGCGCCGATCATGAACTGGGTGAGGGCGGAGAGCTGGCCGAAGCGCTGGACCACCATCACCCACCAGGAGTACTTCGCCTCTTCGGGCACCCGGCGCAGCGAATAGTCGTCGTGCCCGGCTTCGGCGGGTGCGGCTTGGGTGGAGTCGGACATCGAATCCTCCGGCTGAGCTGTGGAGACGCAGGAAGAACGTCTCGATGCCGCCTATTGTTGGCCCTGCTGTGACCTGGACTACAATGGGCACTCTGCAAGATCAATACCCGCAGGCAGTGCACAGTGCCCAGGCTCTCGGAGGGTCGGCATGGACATTTCCGCCGACGATATCGACGCCTACGCGCTCGGCTGCGATCTGCTCGGCTCGGGCGGCGGCGGCTCCACCAGCGCGGCACGGCACATTCTCGCGCATCACCTCGACGGCGGGGGCGCCGTCCAGGTGATCGACGGCCTGGCCCCCGGCGCGTTCGTCGTCTGCGTGGGCGCGGTCGGGTCGGCCGCGGTCATGCTGGAGAGCCTGCCCACCGCGCTGCCGTTCGTCCGGGCCGTCCGCATGATCGAGGAGCGGCTGCGGCCGGTGGAGGCCGTGCTGCCGCTGGAGGTCGGCGGCGTCAACGGGCTCCTGGCCGTGCTCGCCGCCGGGGCCCTCGACCTGCCGCTGGTCGACGCCGACCCGATGGGCCGCGCCTACACCGAGGTGCACCGGTCGGTGCTGGGCGCCGCCGTCCCGTTCACCGCGCTGGCCTTCGCCAGCACCGGCGGCGGGTCGGCCTACCTGGAGGCGGGCGACGCCGAGGCGATCGAGCGCATGGTCCGCTCGATGCTGCCGTCGGTGGGCGGCTGGGGCGCGGTGGCCTGCCACGCGGGCGACGCCGAGGTGATCGTCGGCGGCGCCGTGCGCGGCCCGGTGTCGCGGGCGCTGGTGCTCGGGCGCGCGCTGGCCCGGGCGGCCGAGGGCGATCCGGACGCGCTGCTCGCGCTCGACGACGTCCGGGTGGTGTTCGAGGGGACGGTCGTCGAGGTGACCCGGCGCCCCGGCATGGAGGTGGGCGGCGTGGTCTCGATCCAGCACCGGCTCAGCCGGCTGCGGCTGGCCCGGGTCGACTTCGCCAACGAATACGCGGCCCTCTACGACAACGGGCGGCTGGAGGCGTGCGCGCCCGACCTCATCTGCGTGCTGGACGAGGCGAGCTGGCTCCCGGTCTCGGTCGACCGGCTCACCGCGCACCGGCGCGTCCGGGTCATCGCGATCACCGCCCCGGCCGAACTGCGCGAGGCCCACGACACCGGCATCGGCTTCGGACTGCAGGCGCACGGCTTCGCCCCCGTGGGAGGCACGACATGAGCGTCCAGGCGCGGGTGTCCGACCTGTGCGCGCAGGACCTGCTCGCCGGGGCCGAACTGCACGGCGTGCCCGGCCCGGCGTCCCACCCGGTCTCCGCGATCGACCTCGTGGTGCCCGACACCGTGCTGAGCTCGCCCCTCACCCCGCAGGGCGCGGTGGTGCTCGCGCTCGACATCCAGGGCCCGGCGGAGTACCGCGAGCACCTGGTCGACGTGCTGCTGCGCCGCACCCGGGCCGCGGGCTCCTCGCTGCTGATCGCGGTCGGCGCGCAGCTGCCGCTGTCGGAGGCGACCCGGCGGCTGGCCGAGGCGCTGACGATGCCGCTGCTCGTCCCGGCCGGACGGGCGTCCTCGACCGAGCTGGTGGTCGCGCTGCGCGGCCTGGTCGAGACGCCCAACCAGGCCTTCTCCGACCTGCTGCTGGACGTCTCGCGCAGGCTCCAGCGGGCGCCGCGCACGCTCGACCGGCTGGTCGAGCTGCTGGAGTCGGCGCTTCCCGGCGCCAACGTCTACGCGTGCAGCGGCCGCGAGCTCGTCCTGGCGGGCACGCCCCGGTTCACCACGCCCGCCGAGGTGGTCGAACGCGGGTCGCCCTCGTTCGTCCAGCGCGACGACTTCGGCGCCGCCGTCGTCCCCGTCGCGGGCCTGGCGGGCGAGACCTCGGTGTGGCTGGTCGCCGAGCGCGAACGCGTCGGGCGGCTGTGGCTCGACTCCGCCGTCGGCGCGCTCGGCCTGTGCGGCGGCACGGTGCTGGCCTGGCTCGCCCGCGAGCAGGCCGCGCTCGACCGGGACGTCCGGATGCGCTCCACCCTGCTGACCGAGATCCTCGACCACGGCCAGGCCCTCCCCCGCGACCTGGCCGAGCGGGCCGCCCGCGCCGGTTGGCAGCTGGAGGGCTGGCACACCGGCATCCACTTCCGCTTCAGCCCCGCCGCGCCCTCGGCGCTGGCGGTGCGGGGCCTGGCCACCCAGCTGCGGCGCACCGGGCTCACGGCGTCCGCGCTGGTCGAGCGGGCCGACGGCTGGTCGGCCTGGCTGACCGTGACGCGCGAGCCCGGCCCCGACCACGCCCGCGAGATCGCCCGCCGGGTCGAGCAGGACCTGCACCGTCCGGCCGAGGGGCACAGCGTCGTGGTCGGCATCGGCTCGCCGCAGCGCGACCCGGCGGGCATCGCGGTCACCCTCGCCGAGGCCCGCCAGGCGGCCGTGGTCGCGGCGTCCAGCGCCAAGCCCGTGTCGGTGCGCGTGCTCCAGGAGCTGGGCCCCTCACGCCTGCTGCTCGGCTGGTACTCCTCGGAGGCGTTCGCCGACTACGCGCGCGAGATGCTCGGCCCGCTGCTCGACAACGACGAGCCCGAGCTGATCAGGACGCTGGAGGCCTATCTCGAACGCGCCTGCTCGGCGGCCCAGACGGCCCGCGTCCTCGGCGTCCACCGCAACACCGTGGCCCAGCGCGTCACCCGGGCCGAGCGCATCCTCGGCACGACGATCGCCACCGCCGACACCCGCCTCGCGCTTCAGCTGGCGATCCGCGTGCTGCGTACGCACACGACCTGACGTGCAATGTGCACAGGCCGCCCCCACCGCCTGTGCAGAGTGTCTCTGGGGGCGATCTTGATCGGCGGCTAGATTCGCGGTCCTCACCCCGCCTTCCGAGATCAGGAACCACCATGACGCTGCGCATCGGCATCGACGTCGGCGGCACGAACACCGACGCCGTCGCGATCGACGGCACCGAGGTCGTCGCCGCCTGCAAGTTCCCGACCACCGCCAACGTGCTCGGCGGCGTCGCCCGCGCCCTGCGCCACATCGTGGCCGAGACCGGCACCGACCGGGTGCACTCGGTCGTGATCGGCACGACCCACTTCGTCAACGCGGTGACCGAGGCGACCCGCCTCACCCCGGTCATCGCGATCCGGCTGGCGACGCCGCCGCAGCCGCTGCCGCCGTTCACCGACTGGCCGGACCGGCTGCGCGACCTCGCGCTGGGCGAGGTCCACGTCCTGCCGGGCGGGCACCAGTTCACCGGCGAGCCGCTCAACGACCTCGACCTGCCCGGCGTCCGCGCGGTCACGGAGCGGGCGGCCGACGCCGGGCACCGCGACTACGTGGTCAGCTCGGTCTTCTCGCCCATCAACGCCGGCGCCGAACTGGCCGCCCGCGACGTCATCCTGGACGTCTGCCCGGACGCCCGGGTCACGTTGTCGCACCGGCTCGGCCGCATCGGGCTGCTCGAACGCGAGAACGCCGCCCTGCTCAACGGCGCGCTGCGGCCGCTGGCGGCGCACGTGACCGACGGCTTCGCCCGCGCGCTGCACGAGGTCGGCCTCGACGCGCCCCTGTACCTATCGCAGAACGACGGGACGGTGATGAACCTGGAGACCGCCCGCGAGTTCCCGATCCTCACCGCGGCGTCCGGCCCCACCAACTCGATGCGCGGCGCCGCCCTGGAGTCCGGCCGGGACGACTGCGTGGTGGTCGACGTCGGGGGCACCACCACCGACATCGGGCTGCTGCGGGCGGGCTTCCCGCGCGAGTCGTCCCTCGCCGTGGACCTGGGCGGGGTGCGCACCAACTTCCGGATGCCGGACGTGATCTCGCTCGGCATCGGCGGCGGCAGCCTGGTGCGGGGCGTCCCGGGCGCGGTCACGATCGGGCCCGACAGCGTCGGCTACGAGATCGACAGGCGAGCCCTGGTCTTCGGCGGCCGGGAGCTGACGCTCACCGACGTCGTCGTCGCGGCGGGGCTCGCCGACATCGGCGACGCCGCGCTGGTCGCCCATCTCGACCCCGTCCTGGTCCAGGACGTGCTCGACCGGGTCACCGCCACCGTCGCCGAGCACGTCGACCGGGCCAAGCTCGAACCCGGCGACGTTCCGGTCGTCGTGGTCGGCGGCGGAGGCGTGCTGCTGGGCGACCGCCTCCCTGGCGCCTCGGTGGTGCTGCGCCCGTCCAACGCGGCCGTCGCCAACGCCATCGGCGCCGCGACCGCCACCGTCGGCGGCGAGGTCGACCGCGTGTACTCCCTGGCCGGCAGCAGCCGCGAGGAGGCGCTGCGGCTCGCCCGCGAGGACGCCTTCGAGCGCGCCGTCGCGGCGGGCGCCATCGCGGCCACGGTCAGGATCGTGGACGAGGAGGACGTCCCGCTCGCCCACCTGCCCGACGGCACGGCCACCCGCATCCGCGTCCGGGCGGTCGGCGACAGCATGGTCACGGACGCGACCGGCGACAAGGAGACGGCCCGTGCGACGGCTTGACGAGCGGCTGCTCGGTGACATCACGATCGGCTCGGCCGTGCTGGGATCGGGCGGGGGCGGCGACCCCTACATCGGCATGCTGCTGGCCCGCGCCGCGATCCGCGAGAGCGGGCCCGTCCCGCTGGTCTCGCTGGCCGAGCTGCCCGACGACGCGCGCGTGGCGTTCGTCGCGGCGGTCGGCGCGCCCGGCGTGCTGATCGAGAAGATCCCCCGCGCCGAGGACGCCGTCGCCGCCCTGGACATGCTCGAACGCCACCTCGGGTACTCCTTCACCCACATCGCGCCGATCGAGGCGGGCGGGCTCAACGCCGTGACCCCGATCGCGCCCGCCGCGCACAAGGGCATCCCGATCGTGGACGCCGACGGCATGGGCCGCGCCTTCCCGACGCTCGACCTGGTCACGCCGTCGCTGTACGGCGGCAGCGCGACCCCCATGGCACTGGCCGACGAGCACGGGAACCGCATGGTGCTGGAGACGCGGACCAACCTGTGGTCCGAGGTGATCGGGCGGGCCGCGACCGTGGCGTCCGGCTGCATCCAGTTCTTCGCGTCCTACCCCATGACCGGCGTCCAGGCCCGGGAGTGGCTCGTGGACGCCCCGCTGACCCGCGCGGCGCGGCTCGGCGCCCTCATCAGGACCGCGCGCGCCGAGCACTCCTCCCCCGTCGAGGCGATCATCGAGGAGGAGGACGGCGTCCGGCTGATCGAGGGCAAGATCGCCTCGGTCGAGCGGCGCACCGAGCGCGGCTGGACGATGGGCGAGGCCGTCGTCCACGGGACCGGGCCCGACCTGGGCCGGACGATGCGGCTGCTGTTCCAGAACGAGTACCTGGTCGCCCTGCGCGACGAGAACGTGATCGCCAGCACCCCCGACATCATCATGACGCTGGAGGCCGAGACCGGGGAGCCCATCCCGGCCGAGGAGATCCGCTACGGATTCCGCGTCGCCGCCGTCGCGCTCCCCGGGGACGAACGATGGCGCTCCCCAGCGGGGATCGAACTGTCGGGCCCGCGCCGATTCGGCTACGACTTCGACTACGCACCGGTCGAGGCCCTGGTCTAGGCCACTTGGGAGGGGTCCCGGTGCCCATGCCGATAATTGTCGGCATGGGCACCGATACCGCTCCGAAGTGGTGCCGGTATATGTTCGCGGCCTAGGACTGCGCGCCGCCTGAGCCCACGAGCGGCGTCCGGGCCGGCCGCGGGGGCCGGCCCGGACGTCACGATCACACCAGGTCGAACCGGTCGAGGTTCATGACCTTGTCCCACGCGGCGACGAAGTCGCGCACGAACTTCTCCTTGGCGTCGTCGGCGGCGTAGACCTCCGCGAGCGCGCGCAGCTCGGAGTTGGAGCCGAAGACCAGGTCGGCCCGGGTGCCGGTCCACCGGATCGCCCCGCTGGCGTCGCGGCCCTCGAAGGTGGTGGCGTCCTCGGACGTCGCCTTCCACGTCGTGCCCATGTCGAGCAGGTTGACGAAGAAGTCGTTGGTCAGCGTCCGCGGCCGGTCGGTGAGGACGCCGTGCGGCGACTGCTGGTGGTTCGCGCCGAGGACCCGCAGGCCGCCGACGAGCACCGTCAGCTCCGGGGCGCTGAGGGTCAGCAGGTTCGCCCGGTCGATCAGCAGGTACTCGGCCGGGAGCCGGTTGCCCTTGCCGAGGTAGTTGCGGAACCCGTCGGCCGCCGGCTCCAGCGCGACGAACGACTCCACGTCGGTCTGCTCCTGCGAGGCGTCCACCCGGCCCGGCGTGAACGGGACCTCGATGTCGAAGCCCGCGTCCTTGGCGGCCTTCTCGACGGCGGCCGCGCCGCCGAGCACGATCAGGTCGGCCAGCGAGATCCGCTTGCCGCCGGTCTGGGCGTCGTTGAAGGAACGCTGGACGTCCTCCAGCACGCGCAGCACCTGCGCCAGCTGGTCGGGGTCGTTCACCTCCCACCCGCTCTGCGGCTCAAGGCGGATGCGGGCGCCGTTGGCGCCGCCCCGCTTGTCGCTGCCGCGGAACGACGAGGCCGCGGCCCACGCGGTGGCCACCAGCTGCGACACCGTCAGGTCCGTGTCGAGGACGCGCGCCTTGAGCGCGGCGACGTCACCGGCGTCGACGAGCTCGTGCGTCACCTCGGGGAGCGGGTCCTGCCAGATGAGCGTCTCGGACGGGACCTCCGGGCCGAGGTAGCGCACCACCGGGCCCATGTCGCGGTGGGTCAGCTTGAACCAGGCGCGGGCGAAGGCGTCGGCGAACTCGTCGAAGTTCGCCAGGAACCGCCGCGAGATCTCGTCGTAGACCGGGTCGACGCGCAGCGCCAGGTCGGTCGTGAGCATCGTGGGCGCGTGGGTCTTGGACGGGTCGTGGGGGTCGGGGACCGTGCCCGCCCCGCCGCTGTTCTTCGGCCGCCATTGGTGGGCGCCCGCGGGGCTCTTGAACAGCTCCCACTCGTAGCCGTAGAGGATCTCCAGGAACGTGTTGTCCCAGGTGGTCGGGGTGGTGGTCCAGATGCCCTCCAGACCGCTGGTGATCGCGTCGCCGCCCTTGCCAGTGCCGAAGCTGTTCTTCCAGCCGAAGCCCTGGGCCTCGATCGGGGCGGCCTCGGGGTCGTCGCCGACGCTCTCGGCGGGGCCCGCGCCATGGGTCTTGCCGAAGGTGTGGCCGCCCGCGATCAGCGCGACGGTCTCCTCGTCGTTCATCGCCATCCGGCGGAACGTCTCGCGGATGTCGCGGGCCGCGGCCAGCGGGTCGGGGTTGCCGTTCGGGCCCTCGGGGTTGACGTAGATGAGGCCCATCTGGACGGCGCCGAGCGGGTTCTCCAGCTCGCGGTCGCCGGTGTAGCGCTCGTCGTCCAGCCAGGTGGTCTCGGGACCCCAGTAGACGTCCTCGTCGGGCTCCCAGACGTCCTCGCGGCCGCCGGCGAAGCCGAAGGTGCGCAGCCCCATCGACTCCAGTGCCACGTTGCCCGCGAGGATCATCAGGTCGGCCCAGGACAGGCTCTGGCCGTACTTGCGCTTGACCGGCCACAGCAGGCGGCGGGCCTTGTCGAGGTTGCCGTTGTCCGGCCAGCTGTTGAGCGGGGCGAACCGCTGCTGACCGGCCCCGGCGCCACCGCGGCCGTCGCTGATGCGGTAGGTGCCCGCGCTGTGCCACGCCATCCGGATGATGAACGGGCCGTAGTGGCCGAAGTCCGCGGGCCACCAGTCCTGCGAGGTCGTCAGGGCCTGCTCGATGTCCTGCTTGACGGCCGGAAGGTCGAGGCCCTTGAAGGCCGCGGCGTAGTCGAAGTCCTCACCCAGCGGGTTGGCCACCGCGGGGTTCTTGGCGAGGATCTTCAGGTTGAGCCGCTCGGGCCACCACTGCCGGTTGCCGCCGCCCTGAGTCGGGTGCGGTGCCCGCCCGTGGGCGACCGGACAGCTCTCTTCACCGTCGGTCTTGGCGTCTACGACGATCGCGTCATGGTTCTCAGTCATTGAAATCCTTCCGGGCTGGCGGACTCAGGTACTGCCTGCGGTGGAACAGTCGGGGCAGAGCCCCCAGTAGACGACCTCGGCCTCGTCGACCGAGAAGCCGTGGTCGCCGGACGCGGTCAGGCACGGCGCGTGACCGACCGCGCAGTCGACGTCGACGACGAGCCCGCACGACCTGCACACCAGGTGGTGATGGTTGTCGCCGACGCGTCCCTCGAACCGGGCCGGGCCGCCGGGCAATTCGATGCGGCGCACGAGCCCCGCCGCCGCGAGCGCGTGCAACGCCTCGTACACGGCCTGGAGCGAGATGTGACCGACGCGCTCGCGCACCCCGGAGGCGATCGCCTCGACACCGAGATGGTCGCCGTGCCGGACGGTCTCGAGCAGCGCGACGCGGGCCGCGGTCACCCGCAGGCCCACACCGCGCAACTCCTCGGCCGAGGTCGGAGTCTCGGATGCGCTCATGCGGCCCAACCTACCCCCACAAACACGAACGATACAAGAGAACGAACGATCCAAGTTTGGAGCCCGGCGGGCCCGCCCCGAACGAGAATCCCGGTCGGCCGCTTTCAACGCCTATCGAAGGAATGTCAAATGCGCGGTTGATTAAACAGAGGAACTGAAAGTCGCTGGTAGACCCGCTTGACCAGGGCGTTTGTCAAGTTTACCTATGTACGCGCGGCCTTTACCGCATCTAGTGTTCAAGTCCCACCGAATGGCGCCTACAGCGTCAGAATTGCGAGGAGCTCCCCTATGCGTCTCAAGACACTGCTGGCAAGCGCGCTCGCCGCACCGATCGCGGTCCTGGCGTTCGCCGGAACGTCCCTCGCGCAGGAGGACCCCACCCCCCCGAGCACGAAGATCGTCGGTGGCGGCCCCGCCACGGAGACCTACTCATGGATGGCCTCGTTGCAGAGCTCCAGCGGTAGCCACGGCTGTGGCGGCACGCTGGTCGGCCCGCGCCATGTCGTCACAGCGAGCCACTGTGGCACCCCCTACCAGGTCCGGATCGGCACGACCAACCGCACCTCCGGCGGCGAGGTCCGCCGCGTGTCGTCCCGCCAGCAGCTCGGCGGCGACGTCTCCCTGCTGACCCTGGCCAGCGCGTCCACCAAGACCCCCGCCCCGATCGCCTCCAGCGCCCCGGTCGGCTCGGCCACCCGCATCATCGGCTGGGGCCAGACCTGCCCCGTCCGCGGCTGCGGCCCGGCCCCGATCACCCTCCAGCAGCTCGACACCAGCATCCTGTCCGACTCCCGCTGCAGCGGGATCTCCGCCGCCAGCGAGCTGTGCATCAACGGCGGCAACGGCAAGGGCGCCTGCTACGGCGACTCCGGCGGCCCCGCCGTGACCGGCGGCCCGGGCAGCTGGCAGCTCGTCGGCGCCACCAGCCGCGGCACGGCCGGCACCTGCGCCACCTCGCCCGCCATCTACGGCGACGTGACGTACTACAAGGCCACCATCGAGCGCATCATCGGTGGCGGTCTCCGCTAACCACCCAACACTCCCGGCCCCCGGCGCCTCCCCACCAAGGCCCGGGGGCCGCCCCGTACCCAAGTGTCCTTGAGCCGATGCTTGGAAAGGGCCGGAGCCCGTGCCGAGGGGGCACGGGCTCCGGTCGTTCGGGGGGTTGCGGGGTTAGAGCTTGTAGAAGTCGGTGTAGTGGTTGGGCGAGAACCAGACCACGCGGGTCGTGCGGTTGACGACGATGCGGTAGGCGTCGCGGGGAGCGCCCTGGGCCCGCGAGTAGACGTCGTATTCGTAGTAGGTGGCGTTGCTGGGGAGCTGGCCCTCGCGGTTGTAGAAGCGGCCGCCGGCGAAGTTGTACTTGCCGTCGGGCCAGGAGTACCAGGCCCGGGTGGTCGGGTAGCCCTTGGACGACCAGATCGAGTTGGCGTTGCGGGCGTCGGAGCAGCGGGAGATCGTGCAGGAGCTGTAGACCGTCGCCTGGGCGGGGAGGGTGCCGACCAGGCCGGTCACGGTCGTGGCGGCGGCGACCGTGACGGTCAGCCGGGTCGTCCAGGTGCGTTTCGGGGCGAACACGGTGCCTCCTGGCGGGTGTGCGGGTGGGCGGGGCACACCGGAATGTTCGCCGCAAAGTGTGGCAATTGCCGCCCGGGTGGGGTGAATTCTGGGTTAGAGCTGGGCTATGCGGGCCAGCTGGACGGCGTTGAAGGCGTCCAGGCGGCCCTGGCCGTAGACGTTGTTGTTGGCCGCCGTGCCGCCGCAGCTCCGGTCGTCGGCGTCGATGGCGGTCAGGTCGAGGATCTGGCGGGTCTTGGCGATGTCGCCCTTGAGGGCGGGGCGGGCCGACCACATCAGGGCCACCGTCCCCGCCACGTGCGGGGTCGCCATCGAGGTGCCGGAGTGCACGGCGTAGCCGCCGTTCGGGTTCACCGAGCGGATGTCGACTCCGGGTGCGGTGATGTTCGGCTTGAGGCCGCCGTCGAGGGCGGACGGGCCGCGGCTGGAGTTGTTCCAGATGGTGTCGGTGGCTCCGGTGGCGCCGACGGTGTAGGCGTTCGGGCCGTGTCCCGGCGGGACGGTCGAGGAGCAGGACGGGCCGCTGTTGCCCGCGCCGAAGACCGGGAAGATGCCGACACCGACCCAGTTGGAGATCATCTCGGCGAAGAAGTCATTCGGCCAGTTGGACCAGCCCCAGGAGTTGGTGACGATGTTCGGGGCCAGGTCGGGCCGGGGTTCGGTGCCATCGATCCTGGTCGGCGCCATCACCCACTGACCGGCCTTCAGCACGCCCTCCTGGAGCAGGAAGAGGCCGCCGGCCGCGGCGGCGATCCACTTGGCCCCCGGGGCCACGCCGATCTGGTTGCCCGCGCCGTCGTCGCCGGTCGTGGTGCCGATGGTGTGCGAGCCGTGCCCGCTGCCGGCGCTGGTGAGGTCGCAGGGAACGCCCGCGGGCTTGCCCACCTTCGGGCAGTCGTTCAGGGCGTCGAACCAGTTGTGGTCGTGGTTGATCGTCCCGTTGGCGGCGCGTCCCCGGTAGTGCGGGAGCAGGGCGGGGTGGTCGAACTGCGCGCCGGTGTCGATCCCGGCGATGACGACGTTCTCACCCCGGACGTTGAGGTCCTGCCAGACCTTGGTGGCGCGGATCCGGTCGATGTTCCATTCCGGCCCGGCCGCCTTGATCTCCTTGCCGGGGGACGGCGCCTCGTTCGGCGGTCGCTGGAGCTGCTTGTTGGGCTGGAGCGCGGTCACCTCGGGTCTGGCGGCGATCCTGGCCGCCAGGGCCTTGTCCGCGTCGCGGACCAGGATCGTGTTGACGACCCAGAACGGTTCGAAGTCGGCCTTCTCGGCGGTGAGGAGCTTGCGGAGCCCGCGCTGGTCGCGTTCGGCGGTGGTGGTGAGCAGGCGGTGGCCTTCGGTGGTCCGGTTCTTGTGGGTGGTCAGCCGTTTGAGCGAGCTCAGGTCGGCGCGGCCCTTGAGGCGGACGAAGAAGGTCGCGCGGCCGTCCTGGCGGAGGTCGGCGACGAGCTCGGGGGTGATCTTGGACGAGTCGGCGACGGCGGCCGGTCCGGTGGAGACCGTTCCGGCGGCCAGGACCATTCCGAGGGCCAGCGCGAGGCCCGCGATTCTGCGTGACATGCGTTTCCCTTCATGGGGGGACGTCCCGCCCAGGCGGGTGGGCGGGACGTCGAGGTGTCGGGTCAGTTGGGCAGGGGCGTCAGGAGCTGCGACTTCCAGGTGCCGCCCTCGGACGTCCACAGGACCGCGTCGCGGGAGCCGTCGGCGTTCTCGGCGCTGCCGACGATCTGGGAGCGGGCGTTGATCGACTCCAGCTGGGCGTTGACGGCGGTCGCCGGGACGCCCAGGTCGGCGGGCTGTCCGTTCGTCCACAGCGTCGGGCGCGGCGGGGGCCCCGACGCCCCGGCGACCTGCCCGGCGTCGGTCACCGCGTTGGCGCTGCTGTGCTGGAGGCCGGGCAGGGTGCCCAGATCGGTGATCTGGCCGTTCGTCCAGCTCACGGCGTGGGTGGCGCCGTTCTGGTCGATGGCCGAGCCGACGATCGTCCCGTCGGCCGAGATGCCCTCGGCCCAGCTGTCGGTGCCGCCGGGAAGCGTGCCGAGGTCGACCGGCGCCCTGCCGGGCTCCCACAGCGCCGCGCGGTTGCCGCCCGCGGTCTGGGACGTCCCGACGACCTGGCCCTTGTCGTTGATGTCGTTGGCGAGGCTGCCACGGCCACCGGGGAGCTCGCCGAGCAGCGTGGGCCGCCCGCCCGTCCACAGGGTGGCGCGCATGTCGGCCAGGTACTTGCCGGACCAGCCGGCCACCTGGTCGCCCGCGTTGATCGCGAAGCCCCAGGCGTCCTGCCCCGGCTGGGTGGGCGGGAGCTCGGTCGCCCGGCCACCCGACCAGACCACGGCGCGCGTGTAGCCGGTGGGGTAGGTGTTGTCGCCCGACCACCCGGTGATCTTGCCCGCGGCGTTGACGCCGAGCGCCGAGCTGGCCGGGTCCTGCGGGTTCAGGGTGCCGAGGTCGGTGGGCTTGCCGCCGGTCCACGAGGCCGCACGGGCCCGGGTTCCGGCCGTGGACTCGCCGACGACCAGGCCGTCGTCGTTGTTGTCGGAGGCTCGGGTGAATCGGGTGGCCGCCGCGGGACGCCCGTCGGGGCCCGAGGGCCCGAACAGCGTCGCGCGGTCCTTTCCGTCCGGCGCCGCCGCCGAGACCGGCTGCAAGGCCCCCGCCGCGACGATGGCCGTCGTGATGGCCGCGGCCGCGATTCCGCTGCGTATACGCATGACTGAATCCCCTCTGAATGGTGCCGCCCTGTGATCATCTTCGGAGGTCGGACGGCGCGCCATCGGGTGTTTCAGGCATGGCTGAAAGGGTGACCTGATGCGGTCAGGCGGGGAATTATTCGGCCGCGATGACCGAGCGTAGAGCTTTGTTTGAATGGCTCAATAAATTGCCGAGTGAAGTGAATTTTCCGGCGGGACGAGCACAAGAATCTCGGTCGTCAACCTCAGGTTGACGCGGTCTGGTCGTCAACCTATGGTTGACGGCATGAGCGAACCAGTGAAGATGACCAACCCGGTGCGGCTGGACGAGCTGATCGAAGCGATCAAGAAGGTCCATCCGAACGTCCTCGACCAACTCTCCGACGCCGTCCTGGCCGCCGACCACCTGGGCGAGGTCGCCGACCATCTGATCGGGCACTTCGTCGACCAGGCGCGGCGGTCGGGCGCCTCCTGGACGGAGATCGGCAAGAGCATGGGCGTCAGCAAGCAGGCGGCGCAGAAGCGCTTCGTCGCCAAGGGCGACGCGCCCGACCTGGACGAGAGCGACGGATTCAGCCGCTTCACCCCGCGCGCCAGGAACGTGGTGATGGCGTCCCAGAACGAGGCGCGGGCCGCCGGGAACGCCGAGATCCAGCCCGAGCACATCGCCCTGGGGCTTCTGGCCGAGCCCGAGGGGATCGCCGCCCGGGTGATCGTCGCCCAGGGCGTCACGCTGGAGCGGGTCCGCGAGACCGTGGCGGCGACGCTGCCGGAAGGGTCCGGCGCCTCCACCGCGCTCGTCCCGTATGACGCGCGCTCCAAGAAGGTCATGGAGCTGACCTTCCGCGAGGCGCTCCGGTTCGGCCACAACTACGTCGGCACCGAGCACATCCTGCTCGCGCTCCTCGAACTGGAGGACGGCTCGGGCCCGCTCACCGCCCTCGGACTGACCAAGCGTGACGCCGAGACCGCCGTTCTCGAGGCCCTCAAGCCCCACGCGTAGGCGATGACCGGCGGCGGCGTTCCGCGCGGGCCTCCAGGGCGAGCTTGATGGGCAGCGCGGGCGGGAGAACGATGAGGCAGAGGCCGATGAGGATGATGGCGATCGCCTTGACCCAGTGCAGCGTGACCGATCCGGTGCCGGTGACGGCCACCGCGGGGTCGTCGGGGTCGTAGCGGACCTCGACCTCGGCTCCGACCGGTTCGTCGCTGATGGACTCCATGCGGTGGGAGGTCCCGTCGGCCGCCGTGAACCTGACGATCACCCAGCGCTGGGTTCCGGCCGGGCCCGCGTTGCGCTCGTAGTGGCCGACCACCGTGCCGGACGCCGAGCGTCCGCGCTCGGACAGGTCCGAGGCGTCGCCCACCTCGTCCACGCCCATCGACACCGCCACGACCCCGAGCCCGGAGAACAGGCAGCCCAGAACCAACCCAACGCCGAGGCCGAGGCGGCTCAGCACGTCCACCGCCCGGCTCCCCATGTCCACAGAAGACCACGCGGGGCGGACGGTGCCAAGGCCCGGACCGGGCCTCAGGTCCGGTTCGCGCCGAGGGCCGCCATCATCAGCGGCCACGACTTCGCCAGCTCGGGACGCCAGTAGTTCCAGTTGTGCCAGCCGTTCCCGTAGATGTTGGTGGTGGCCGGGATTCCCAGGCGCTTGAGGTGCTCGACGAACCCGGTCACGGTCGAACCGACGATGAACTCGCCCGTGGCGCCGTAGAAGTTCTCGTCCCAGGGACGGTTGACGGGGTCGTCAAGGGGGCCGGGCCAGCCGGTCGTCCCGCTGGAGATGTACAGGCCGGTGCCGCGCAGCCGGTGCGCGAGCAGGTACGGGTCGTGCACCGCCCAGTTCCAGTCGTCCCGGCCGGGCCTCCCCCAGATCTTGGCCGGGTCGGAGTCGAAGCCCATCCCCTGGAGCATCAGGAGCGAGGGCAGGCCGGGCTTGGTGAGGTGGAGGATGCCGCTGAGGCTCACCGCGTACCGGAACATGCCGGGACGGCGGGCCGCGTAGGTCACCGCGCCCTGCCCGCCCGAGGAGATGCCGAGCGCGGCCCGTCCGGTCCCGGCGCGGTAGTTGCGTTCGAGCAGCTGGACGACCTCGTCGATGTGGAAGGTCTCCCACTTGGGCGTCCCGCCCGCGCCGTCGTTCCACCAGTCGGTGTAGCTGCCGTTCTTGCCGCCCTCCGGCATGACGACCATGACGTCCCAGCGGGCGGCGATCTGCTCGATGTCCGTCTGGCGCGTCCAGGAGACGTAGTCGGCGTTGCCGCCGTGGTAGGCGTACACCACCGGCCACGTCCGGTCGGCCGTCGGCGACCAGCCCTTGGGCACCAGGACCCGGACCTTCTGCGGCTTCCCGAGAGCCGGGCCGTCCACGGTCAGGTCGAGCGTGGACGGGTCCACCCACTTCTCCTCGGTGATCCGCGCCCCGTCGTCGGCCGGCACCGGTGCGGTCGTGGCGGCGGCCGGGCCTCCCGCCAGCGCGGCCGCCAGAACGACGCCCGCGATCGCGGCCAGCCGCCGTGACGCCGGGGAACCGATACGCATCGCCACACTCCGAGTTCAGACCTCCGGGGACTGGACGACGCTATGCAGCGGGCACGTCCCGGGGACACGCACCGCCCGCGCGATCACGACGGTGCCGTTCGGGGCTCGATGACAAAAGATCAACAGCAGCCGTGGTGACGGCGGGTGGAGACGGTCGCGGTCGCGCCGGATCCGGTCTCCTCGTCGGTGGCGATGCGGCCCCGGATCATCGTCTCCATGATCCTCATGAAGCGCTGGGCGCGCGGACGGCCGAGGACGAAGGGGTTGGCGGTGGCTCCGGCGCGCAGTTCCTCCATGCGGGCCAGGCCGTGGTCGCTCATGCCGTGGTTGTTGAGCTCGACGTCCACCCCGGCGCGCCGCATGTGGGCGGCGAAGCCGACGATCGAGGCGAGGTAGCCGCGCTTCCCGGCGGTCGGGGCCGGAGGGTTGGTGCCGCCCCAGAGCATGGCGGTGTGCCTGCGGCCCTTCCAGGTGACCGGGAAGATCGGCGAGACGGTGCCCGGTGTGTGGCCGGGAGTGTGGTGGAAGGCGATGGTGGTGTCGCCGAGGGTCAGGCGCATGCCGTCGGCGATCTCCAGATCGCGGGCGGGGGCGTTGGGCGGCTTCTCGGCGGCGACCAGGTCCCAGTCGGCCGGGCTCATCATGACCCGGGCGCCGTAGCGGTCGGCGAGGTACTGGGCGCCGCCGAAGTGGTCCCAGTGGCCGTGGGCGGCGACCACGTACTTGATGGACGCGGGGTCGACGCCGAGCGAGCGCAGCTGGGGGACGATGATCTTCTCGGCCTCGTCCGGCGTGCCCAGGGCGTCCATGAGGACGACGCCCCCGGACGTCAGCAGCGCCGTGGCCGAGACGAAGCCCGTGCTCACGACCGCGACGTCGTCGAAGATCCGCAGCGGCTCCGGAGCCGGCGGGGACGGCGGCAGGGGGCCCGGGGTGAGGGCCTTGACGAGGGCCTTCATGACCGGGTCGTCGCCCGCGAGCCTGGCGGCCCGCTCGTAGTACTCGCGCGCGCTCCCGGGCTCGGCGGCCGTGGCGGAGCGGGCCGTCAGGGGCAGCAGCGCCGCGGCCGCCAGCACGGCGCGGCGGGACGTCGTGAATCGCTCGAAGGACATTCTGGTCGTACCTGCTTTCGCTTGCCGGGGAGCGCCTCGACGGGGAGGCCGGTGCCGCCAAGGAGAGCAGAGCCGATCATGGAGTGTCCAATATTGATATCACTTAGCCATTGATTAGCTAATCGATATCCAGGCTGTTCACAGGCGGATTGTGGACCAGATTCCGGGTGGCGTCGGTGCCGGTGAGTTCGTCCCATCGGGCGATGAACGCGCCGCCCTCGATGCGGCAGCCCTCGGCGAGCCTGGCGTAGCTCCACCCCTCGTCGGGCTCGCAGCACGCGTCGGCGGGCCAGACCCAGCTCTCGTCGGCGCCCTCGGCCACGATGCGCTCGCTCATCCGGATGGCCGAGCCGTAGGCGCGCACCCGGTCGATGTAGCACTCCACGTCGTTGCGGGCGGTGTGGAAGAGATCGAGGCTGCGCTGCAGGAGCTCGCGGCCATGCTCCAGCTCTCCGGTGGCGGCGCAGAACTCCAGGTTGGAGGCGACCTCGGGCGCCTCCTTGGCCGTCCGGTGGGTGCGCTCGTGGATCTCGCGCGCCTCGTCCAGGCGGCCCGCGCGGAGGTAAGGCACGAGCAGGTTCACGTCCCCCGGGGGCAGCAACGCCATCGCCTCGTCGTCGTGGCGGAGGTCGATCCACCACCGGGCGCGGCGCTGGACGTCGTCGGCCGGGCCGGACGGCAGGTCGGCGTACGCGGCCAGGGCGGCGGCGGCGTCGCCGCGACGGACCTCGGCCTCGACGCCGAACCCGCGCAGATGGCGCAGGTCGTCGGTGCCGGGACGGCACCGCGGCTCCAGGACGCGCAGCAGCCCGCGGACCTGCTCCATGTGCACGGTCGGGTGGGTCAGGACGCGGTCGAGCGTGCGGGGGACCGCCGCCCAGAGCCGGTCCAGCTGCTCGGGCGTCAGGGGCCCGCGAGCCAGCTCGACGAGGGTGGCGAACCGCCGGTGCCATCGGGAGCCCGTCTCGTCCAGGAGCGCGAGCCGGATCTCCGTCGCCGTCTCCGCATGGCCCAGCGCCACCGCGGTCTGGAGGAGCGCCGGCAGTGAGGCGGCCGATTCGGCCGCCCGGAGACGCTCGCGCAGGTCGTCGTCGGTGGCGTCGCCGAGACCCTGGGCGGGCGGCGGCGCCGCGCGATGGCGCGGCTCGGCGGTGTCGGGCGGCAGCGGCAGGTCGCCGGTGAGCGGCCCGGCGCGCAGCAGCTCACCGATCTCGCGGCTCAGGAAGGTCGTCCCGTTCAGCCCGTCGACCCGGTCGGCGAAGTTCATCGCCTCCCAGCGCAGGCACGAGCCCAGATCCGCGTAGGACCACACCCGGTAGCAGTCGCAGCCGACCTCGTCGCAGGCGCAGTGCCAGACCCACTCGCGGTCGAGGTCGCGCTCCATGACCCGGCGGCACAGCAGCGCCGCCGCGGCCGCCGTCCACATCGCCTCGACCGAGGCGACGTCCTCCGCGAAGTAGCCCAGGTTGCGCCGCAGGACGTCGAGCCCGCGCTCCTCGTTGCCGGTGCGCGCGCAGAACTCCAGATGCGCCGCGAGGTCCTCCAGCTTCATCTTCGAGGCCGCGTAGGTGCCCTGGTGCGCCTGGACGGCCTCGTCCAGCCGCCCGGCGCGCAGGTAGGGCATGATCAGGCAATGGCGGTGCTCCCTGCCCTCCCGGCTGGTGATCTGGCCCGCCGTCAGGGGCGCGAGCGCCTCGATCGCCCGGTCGACGCGGTCGAGCCGCAGCCACATGCGGGCCTCGTAGGAGACCATCCCGTCCAGCAGGAAATGGCTCTCCGGTGGCCCCTCGGCGCGCAGCCGCCGCCACGACCGCTCGACCGCCTCGACGTCTCCCTTCCGGGCATCGACCGTCATCCGGTAGTGGTCGATGGCGTAACGCGTCCATCTCCGGCTGGACGGGCAGTACTTCTCCAGCTCGTCGAGGAGCCGGTGAAGGCGCTCGGCCGGTTCGGGATAGAGCCAGGTATAGGCGTCGACGATGAGGAAGAACTGGTTCCACATCGCCAGGACGTCGTCCTCGGGATACAGATGCGGCTCGGAATGCCACGCCAGCAGGCACCGGCGCAGCACCGGAATGGCTTCGTTGAAGAAGTCCGAGGGCCCGTTGGTCAGGGGCTTGCTGCGCAGCGCCCAACTGAAGGAGAGCCGGACTCTGAACAGCAGCGCGGGGTCGCCGAGCGCCTCGGCGTGCGGGACGATGCTCCGCATCGCCTCCACGTAGGCCAGGCCGCCGGGGCCGCCGTCGCCCTCGTCGAGCTTGTTGGCGGCGTCGAGTTCGGCCTCGATCTCCTCGCGGTCGAGCAGCATCGGATCACCCCGTATGGATGGCGTGCTCGACGAGCCCCAGGAACGCCCGGTTCACCCCGGCCACGTCGTCGGACCGCAACGGCCGGTTGCCCGCCAGCATCGCGTACCCGTAGAGGGCCTCGGTCGAAAGCTCGACGACCCGCGCGTCCACGGTGCTGGTGAGCCGCGCGACCAGCGGGTTGCGGTGGTTGAACACCAGCAGCGGGCGGGGCCGCTCGTCCTCGTCGGGGGCGTCGTCCAGAAGCTCGGCCCAGACCCCGTCCGCCTCCTCGCGGGCGGCGCGCAGATCGGCGGCCAGCCTGGCGTCCGCCCCCTCCAGGTACAGCACCGGCAGCGCGACGGGCGAGAAGGAGCGCAGCACCGGCTCGCACCCCCGGGACGCCAGCACCTCGCGCGCGATGCCGAGGAAGTCGCGGGTGGCGAACTCGGCGGCCGCGTCGAGGGGGTCGAACCGGGTCGCCAGGTCTTCGGGGTCGAGCCGCCGCACGACCAGCTCGCGATCGAGGCGCGGAAGCCGCCGCAGGAGCTCGGCGTGGTAGGTGTAGGCGCCGTTGACCAGACCCATCCCCTGGGCCGCCGCGATGCCCGACAGCTGCCGGAACTCCTCGGCCGTCGCGGTGAAGTGGATCGTGCGGTGGCGGCCGCGGAACTCGCGCATCGGGACCTGGCCCTCGCTGGTCTCGAACGGGAGCCACTCGTCCACGATGCGCAGCATCTCGATGTCGTGCACGGCCAGCGCCATCACCCCGCGATAGTGAACCTTCAGGAACGCCGACAGCCGTTCGGGCGACGTCGCCGCCAGGCGCACCAGCCACCCGCGCAGCTGGTCGCCCAGCGCCTCGCGCGTGGTCACCAGCAGGTCGTCCTCGTGCAGCTGCTCGCGGCTCGCGGTGGGACGCAGCTCCTCGGTGTTGATCACGCACCGGACGAAGAACGCCCAGTCGGGCATGATCTTCTCGACCCGGTCGCCCAGCAGCATCCGCTTGAGGTAGACGCGGTGCAGGGCCCGCTCGTTGGGGTTGGTCTCGTGCGGCAGCACGAACGCCGCGCCGGTCAGGCCCGCCTCGGGGACGTCCAGGTCGATCACGTCGAACGGGGCCGCGCCCACGACCCGGGCGCCGTACTTCAGCAGCGCGTCCCGGCGCTCGTCGGGGCTCGGGTACTCGGCCCGCCACGGCGGCGTGCCGTCGCTGACCGGCTCGTCGCCGATCCGCACGTCGTAGGGCAGCAGCGCGCCGTAGTGCCGCACCAGCTCGGTGACGGTGGAGGCGTCGAGCCAGTGCTCGAAGTCGCGGCGCGCCCGCAGGACGACGGTGGTGCCCGGCTCGTCCCGCACCGTCCCCTGCTCGATCGTGTAGTGGCCGTCGGCGTGGCCGCGCCACACGACGGTCTCCGCGTCGCCGCTGCGCGTGATCACCTCGATCTCGTCGGCGACCAGGAAGCACGCCAGCAGGCCGATGCCGAACTGCCCGAGGAAGTCGTGCCGCGCGAACCCGAGCCGGTCGCGCTTGGAGGAGTTGCCGATCGTGGCGAGCAGCTCGTGCACCTGCGGCTCGGTCAGCCCGATGCCCGTGTCGTGGACGCGCAGCGACCCGTCCCCGGTCAGCTCGCGCGGCTCGACGCGGATGCGCGCGGGCGCGTCGCCCTCCCCGAGGCGGCGCGCGGTGATGGCGTCCACGGAGTTCTGCAGCAGCTCCCGGACGTAGACGCGCGGGCTGCTGTACAGGTGGCGGCTGAGCAGATCGACGATTCCCCGCAGATCCACATTGAAGCTGTGCTGCACGCGGATCACTGTATCCAGGGATTTCCCCGGCGGGGCGGCGACTAGACGATCGACGGCTCGACCGGTCCCCGGGGACGCTGGGACCGGGGCCTGGCCTGCGGGCAGGCGGACGGGGCCCGGCTGTGCGATCTTTGGCCGGGGTCGTTCGCCTGGATGGCCAGGCTGACGAGAGACTGCAGCAGGAAGAGGTCGCCGTCGGTGTCGAGATGGACCTGGACCCAGTCGGTGCCGGGCGCGATGTCGACCCTCCCGGAGGTCGCCAGGGCCGCGGTGAGGCGCCCGATGACCTTGCCGGTGAGGAAGACCTCGGCCAGGTCGCCCTGGTGGAAGTGGACGATCTGGAGCCCCGGCACGGCCAGGGCCCGGCCCGGGCGGCAGTCGGCCCGGCATGGCTTCAGAGGCCAGTTCCGGAAGCGGTCCATCGCCAGGTCGGCGTAGGTCACGGAGCGGTGGCTGCGTCCTCGGCTCATGAATTCCAGCGTGGCGGAACACCGCCCCGCACTCCCGATACGCGCGGGTCTTGGTGCGCTCGGCTCCTTCCTGGTGCCTTCCTGGAAGCCCGGAACCTTCCTGGAACGGCCCGCGCACGGCGTCCCGGATGTACGGAGGGACACCAGAACGCGAACTTCCCGGCAACTCGCGGAGGACGTCCCCGCCCGGGCCACAAGATGGTTGGTTGCCCGGGGCGGGCGCCTTGGACGGGAGAGGGACGGAGCGGGCGTTGAACTCCTATCGCGACCAGAGGGCGGACTTCACCCGCGAGCTGGTCGCCGGTCTGGACGGTACCGAACCGGCCGTCCTGGCGCGGCGCACGGGGTTGCGGGAGGAGACCGTCCGGGCGCTGCTGGACGGGGAGGGCGAGCTGCCGTCCTGGGAGATCGTCAGCGCCTGCCTGAACGCGGCCGGGGCCGGCGGCGCCGCGACCGCGGCGATGCGCGACCGCTGGACCGCCGCCGAGCAGGCCATGTGGGACGAGCGCGGCGACGACCTGCGCGCGGCGTTCGAGCGCAACCGCAACGGCAAGCCCGCCAAGACCGTCGAGACCCATCGGGCCGCGGTGCCGTGGCGGCGGCTGACGTCCCGGCACCCGGTGACCTTCGAGCCGTGGAGCGTCCCGGCCTTCGCCGACGGGCGGCTGCTTCCCGACCCCGCCTCGGCCGGGGACATCCGCGAGTTCTACGTCCTGCTCGCCCGGCTCAAGGACTGGGCGGGCCCGCCCCGGCAGTCGGAGATCGAGCGGCGCTCCTGGGGCACGCTGCCCGACGCGACCATCAGCGCCATGCTCCAGAAGGACCGCTGGCGCACCACCAGCGACCGCGAGCGCGTCCGGGTCGGCTACTTCGCGGCGGCCTGCGGGCTGCCCGAGCAGGAGGTCGCCCGCTGGGTCGAGGCGTACGAGCGCCTGCGGCACATCGCCCCGCCCGACGACCTGGCCCGGGCCCGCGCCGAGGCGTCCGACCTGCGGCGCCGCCTCGCCGACGCCGAGGCCGAGGCGGCCGACCTGCGGGGCCGCCTGGCCGCCGCCCGCCCCCGAGGCCGGCGCCTGCTCGCGGCGGCCCTCGCCGTCCCGGTGTTCGCCGCCGGCCTCGGCACGGGCGCGGTGATCGGCGGCGAGGAGAACAGCTCAGTCTGCTTCCGCGGCACGCTCCGCCTGGTCGGCTCCACCGCCTTCGAGCGCACGGCCGACGCCCTGGCGCGCGGCTACGAGCGCCTGTGCGGCGACGCCACCGTCGAGGTGCGCTCCACCGGGTCCAACGAGGGGATACGCGCCCTGACCCCCGGCAACGCGTCCACCACGATCGCCATGCACGACGGCCATCTCAAGCCCGACTCCGACGAGATCAAGGCGCGCGGCTTCCGCGGCACGCCCGTCGCCCTGGTCGCCTTCGCCGTCGTCGTCCACAAGGACACCAACCTCACCGGGCTGACCGTCCGGGAACTGCGCTCGGTCTACGCCCAGGACCCGGGCGTCCCCACCACCTGGAATCGCTTCAAGGGCGGCGCCGACGTCCCCGTCCGCATGGTCAGCAGGACCGAGGGCTCCGGCACCCGCACCATCTTCGAGGAGCAGGTGCTCGCCAAGCCCGAACCCGAGCTCTCGTCCCGCGACTGCCGCCGCAAGGACGAGCTGCGCGTCTCGGCCCGCATCATCCGCTGCGAGCGCAGCAGCCAGGCCCAGGTCCTCGACACCGTCAACCGCGTCCCCGGCGCCATCGGCTACGCCGAGCTCCACGTCGCCACCAACACCCGCCAGTACCCCAACGTCCGCATCCTCACCCTCGACGGCCGCCGCGCCGACCGCTCCCCCACCGAACCCCGCTACCCCTTCGTGGCGCCCGAGATCTTCTACTCCTACGGCCTCCCCCCGAACAACACCCCCGCTTCGGCTTTCTTCACCTTCCTCACCACCGATCGGGCGCGAAAGCTCCTCCACCAGGCCGGCTCCCACCCCTGCCAATCCCCCGACACCCTCACCACCACCCCCTGCCAGACCACCTGACGCCGCGGTTTTGCCGTCAGGACGGCCGGTAGCCGGAGGCCTGGAGCGTGAACAGGTGGGCGTAGAGGGCGTTCTGGGCCAGGAGTGCGGTGTGGGGGCCCTGCTCGGTGACGGTGCCGTTGGAAAGGACGACGATCGAGTCGGCGTCCCTGACCGTGCTGAGGCGATGCGAGATGAGCAGGCTGGTGCGGCCCTGGCGGTGGGCGCGCAGGCGGCGGTGCAGGTCGTGTTCCGCCTCGGCGTCCAGGCCGGAGCTGGGCTCGTCGAGGACGAGCAGGTCGGCGTCGGCGCGCAGAAGGGCACGGGCGATGGCGACGCGTTGCCACTGGCCGCCCGACAGCAGCACGCCGGTGCCGGGGTCGTCGCGGTCCATGGGGTCGAAGGTGCGCGACAGCATCGTGTCGTAACCGCGTGGCAGGGCCGTCAGGTTCTCGTCGCAGCCGGCCCGGCGGGCCGCCTCGCGGAGGCGGCCGAGGTCGTCCAGGGCGGTGAGGTCGCCGACGGCGACGTTCTCGGCGGCGCTGAGCTCGTAGGCCATGAAGTCCTGGAAGACGGTGCCGATGCGGCGGCGCAGCTCGGCCACGGGGAGGTCGCGCAGGTCGACGCCGTCCCACAGCACCGCACCGCGGGTCGGGTCGTAGAACCGGCACAGGAGCTTGACCAGGGTGCTCTTGCCGCCGCCGTTGGGACCGACCAGCGCGGTCGCACGGCCCGCGGGGATCGTCAGGTCGACGCCGCGCAGCGCCCACGGCAGGTCGTCGCCGTAGCGGAACCAGACGTCGCGGAACTCGACGCCCTCGGCGAGGGGACGGACGCCGAGGGACGCCTTCGTCTCGGGAAGGTCGGAGCCCGCGCCGACCACGAAGCGGTAGTGCTCGAAGAGCAGCATCGCCTCGTGGGTGCGGCCGACGCTGTGGATCACGATGGTCAGCCCGCCCTGGACCCCGGCGGCGGCCAGGATGAACATCGACACGTCGCCGACGGTGAGCCGTCCGCTCCGGGCCGCGCCGACGGCCCAGACCAGCCCGGCGCCCGCGACCAGGGCCCCGAGCACGCCGTGCAGCCCCTGGACCAGCAGCTCCCGGCGGCCGAGCCGGCGATGGCCGTCGTTGATGCGACGCAGCTCGCCGATCATGCG
This sequence comes from Spirillospora sp. CA-294931, assembly GCF_050946795.1. Lineage (GTDB taxonomy): Bacteria > Actinomycetota > Actinomycetes > Streptosporangiales > Streptosporangiaceae > Spirillospora. The sequence continues at coordinate 1,953,507 of NZ_CP192006.1, read as the reverse complement.
CACGCCGAACAGATCGCCCAGACCGTAGAGCCGCACCTCCTTGGCCGCGCTCACGCTGGTCAGGAGCTGGGCGTAAAAGAACTCGCGCCGGGTGGAGTGCCCGAGCTCCAGCATCATCTCGGCGCGGAAGCGGCTCAGCCGGAGCTGTCCGTGCAGGGCGATCAGCCCGGCCAGGACGACCGGCAGGAGCAGCCACGGGTTGAGGACGGCGAGGGTCACCAGGAACCCGCCGAGCGTGAGCAGGCCCTGCGCGCCGCCGAGCCCGCCGCTGACGACGTCGGACGGGCCGGTCGGCCCCGCCTCGGCCGCCAGCGCGAGCCGGTCGTGGAAGCGGGGGTCCTCGAAACGGCGCAGGCCGGGCATCCGGGCGACCGCCGCGTAGAGGCGCCCCCGCGCGGTGAGGTCGATCGCCCGGCGCAGTTCCGCCTCCACGTACTGCATGACCTCGGGCAGGAAGGCCAGCGCCACCCCGGCCAGGGCGAGCAGGACGACCGGCACCAGCAGCGAGGGGCGGTCGGGCGCCGCCAGCCCGTCGAGCACCAGCTTGGTCAGCCAGGCCACGGCGACCGGCAGGGCGCTTCCCGCGACGGTCAGCACGACGCGCAGCACCAGCCCGCGCGGCCCCGCCGCCCAGGCCAGACCCGTCGCCGCCGCGATCGAGGAGATCATGCCGCGGCCGGCAGCCGCTCGGGCAGCGGATGGCTGGCCACCAGCCGGTCGTCCGACAGCATCCCGAACGCGGGCAGCCCGATCACGCCGAACGCCGTCACCAGGGGCCCGCCCTCCTCTTCCTCGGTCAGGACCCGCGCCATCGGCGCCAGCCGCTCGCGCAGCTCGTCCCCGAACTGCGGCGCGCCCATGACGACGGCCAGGACGCCGTCGCGCCCGCCGGGCGCGCCCTCGGCGCGCTCGATGAACGCGGGGACGCTGAAGTCGCAGGCCTGGCAGCCCGGCGCGAGGAACGCCACCAGGGTCGGGCCCTTGAGCCCGGCGCGCGACACGGTCGTCCCGTCGACGGCGGTGACCTGGAAGTCGCCCACCTTGGCGCCCGGCTTGACCGTCATGGGCGGCGCCTCGGCGCCGGAGCCTCCCAGCCCGGGCGCGGGACGTCGCTGGAGGTCGCCGAGCCGCCGGACGACGCCGAGCGTGAGCGCGATGTTGACCAGGCTGAGCACCCCGATAACGGTCACGGTGGCCGCGGAGTAGGTCATGTGAACCCCTCAGGGACGGTCGAGCGGACGGTAGAGGTCGACGAGCTCGTCGAGGTTGACCAGGAGCAGGGCCGCCGCCGTCCCGGCGACGGCGGCGAGCACGGAATCGGCCGTGAGCGGCGGCGGAGCGGCGCCGCCCCGGGTGATGAGCAGCCCCGAGAACGCGACGAGGAGCAGCAGGCCGTTGCGGACCAGGTGCGCGGGGCCGGGCGGCCGGGTGCCCGCCCCGAAGCACCGGCACGGCACCGCGACCCGGCGCCGCATCATCGACCGCACGCCCGCGGAGAAGACGACGAGCAGGATGGCCGCCGCGCCGAATCCGGCCGGGACCAGGGCGGGGACCAGCATCGCGGCCGCGGTCGCGGCCTCCAGGGCGACCGTCACGGCGGCGGCGGGGGCGGACAGCCGGCGGGGAACCCCCGCGGCGGACGTCAGCCAGCCGCGGAAGTCCGCGTACGCCGCCCGCCCCGCGACCTTGGCCGCCGCGGAGCAGGCGAACGTCACCGCCACGGCCGCCTGGCAGCCGAGCGTCAGCTGGTCAGTACCCGACTTGTGTCACCTCGCCCCGTGCGAAGGGACCGCCCTTCATGAGCAGGTCCGCGAGGTGGTCGCCCAGCGGCAGGTCCATGTCGTGCTGCATCCACATGAACTGGCCCATCGGGTTGACCTCGAGGAACACGTACTCCCCGGCCGGGGTGACGATGAAGTCCAGGGCGGCGTAGACCGCGCCCAGCTCGGTCAGCAGCGCCTGGGTCTTCTTGACGACCTCCTCGGGCAACGGGCGGTAGGGGCCGTAGGGCATCTCCGCGCTTTCGCCCCGCCAGTCGACCCGGGTGGTGTCGCGTTCCTGCGACTCGATCGTCACCGGGAAGTAGGTGTTTCCCATGACGGTCAGCCGCACTTCGTACGCCTTGTCGACGTACTCCTGGAACATGCACATCGTGTGGCCGACGCGGTCGAGATGCTCGTGGATCTCCTCGCCGACCACGGTGGTCAGGAGGCCGGCCGGGAACGCGCCCGGATAGTGGATCACGCCGCCGGTGAACGCCTTGTAGGCGATCGGACGGTCGGCGTCGGCCAGCAGCGCGGCCAGCTCGGCCGGGTCGTTGGTCAGCAGCGTCCGGGGGACGCGCAACCCCAGCCGCTTGGCCAGCTCCAGCTGGTAGGGCTTGAGCTCGCCGACGGCGTCTACGTCGGGACGGTTGACCCAAAGGCAGTTGGTCGCCCGCAGGACGCCGCCCACCCCCTGCATGGCCTCGCGGCGCGCGAACTGCTTCTCCGGCTCGGCCATGTCGGGGCCGAAGTCGAACCCGGTCGGGCGGCGGTACCAGACCGACGAGAGCCGGTCGAGGTCGATCTCGCGGACGCCGTCGCCGTCGCGGTCGCGCAGCCGCAGCGTCCGGCGGGTCGTGCCGAAGTCGGAGGTCGTCACCGTCATCCGGCGCGGGAAGTAGCTGAGGTCGGCTCGGACGACCTCGGCGCCCCGCTCGGCCAGCGTGGTCACCACGGGGTCGACGGTCGGATCGAATTCCTGGGTGAGGACGAGCACGCGAGGTGCCGAGGTCGTCATCGGGGCCTAGCCGCAGGTGTCGTCGTAGCAGCGGTCAGTGCTGTAGCAGTTCGTCCGTGTGTAGGTGGTGATGCCGGCGGTGGGGAGGCCGGGCGGGTTGATCCAGGTCTGCGTCTCCTCGTCGAAGTGGCCCCACGCGGGCTGGACGGCGGTGCCGTCCCAGGTCGAGTACAGGTAGCCGAGCGGCTGGGCGCCCTGGTCGGCCGGAGGACGGAAGTCCGGGTCGATCGGGTGCCCGTCGACGAACGAGAGCGAGAGCAGCAACGGCTCCCGGGTCAGGGTGTCGGACATGGGTTGGCCTCCTTCTTCGCCGGTCATTCCGGCGACGTGGGCTCGGTGATCCCGAGGATTCCGGTCAGCTCTCCGGAGAACGACCACACGAGACGGGTCTCGTCGTAGTGCCCGGCGTCGAACCTCTGGTCGGTGTCGGGCATCGCGTCCGGCACCCGCTCGTACAGATAGGCGAGCGGGGTCGCGGGGCCGAGGCGCCTGCCCTCGCGGAGATCCGCGGGAACGGCCCGGACGACGAGTGAGCCGTCGTGGAGCTCGGGCGGATCGAAGCGGATGAATGCCGAAGAGGCGACGGCGTCGTCGCACCGGAGCGCCTCCGGGCAGGCTGCTGCGATCACGGTCGAATCCTGACCCGGCCGCGCTTTCAGTCCGCTCTCCGGACGCTCTCAGCCGTGCCGGCCGTGTTCCCGGGCGTAGAGCCGGACCAGGCCGGGCAGACCGTAGCGCGCCTCGCCCTCGGCGTCCGCGCCGAGGACGGCGACCAGTCCGGCGTCGACGAGCCCCTCCAGATGGGCCACGGCCGAGCCGGTCGCGACATCGAGCAGGGCGCCCGCCGCACACGCCGGGAAGCCGTTCGCCGGGAGGTCCCCCAGCCGCCAAAGCGCCTGCCGGTGGGCGGGCACGAGGTCGGCGCAGGCGGAGTCGAGGGCCGCGCGGACGCTCAGCCCGTGCACGGCGAGCTCGTCCAGCCGGGTCTTCTCCTCGCACAATCGCTCGGCCAGCCGGGAGGCGGTCAGCAGCGGGCGCGTCGCGAGCCTGGCGCCGGCGATCCGGACGGCCAGGGGCAGCCGGTCGCACAGCCGGACGATCCGCTCGGCCGTGGGGTCGCCGGCGAGCCAGGGGCGGCCCGAGGCCCGGCACAGCAGCAGGACGGCCTCGTCCGGCGAGGGCACGCCGAGCGGGAGCAGCCGCGCGCCGACCAGCCCGGCCAGGCAGACCCGGCTGGTGACGAGCACGGCGCACCCGGCCGCGGCGGGCACCAGGGGACGGACCTGCGTCTCGTCCGCCGCGTCGTCCAGGAGGATCAGCATCCTGCGTCCCGCCGTCCACGAGCGGTAGAGCGCGACGCGCTCCTCGAACGAGGCCGGCAGTGCCCCCTCCTGGATGCCGAGCGCGCGCAGGAACCGGCCCAGCACCCGCAATGGGCTGTCGCCCCGCAGGTCGGCGTGCAGCTGGCCGTTGACGAACAGCGCCGCCGTCTCGTGCGCGGCGTGCACGGCGAGCGTCGTCTTCCCGGTGCCGGCCGCCCCGTTGATCGCGAAGACGAGCGGGCCCCGGACCGTCATCATCAGGTCGCCGATCGCCTGGATCTCCTCGTGCCGGCCGGTGAAGTCGGGCAGGTCGGGCGGAAGCTGCCTGGGCACGGGGCCGAGCCGCCCGTCCTCGTGGAGGGCCGCGGCGTGCGCGCCGCGCATCTCGCGGGACGGCGCGATGCCCAGGTCGTCGGCCAGCCGCCGCCGTACCCGCTCGACGTGCCGGAGCGCCTCGGCGTGCCGTCCGCACGCCGACAGCAGCCGGACCAACCGCGCCTGGAGCGGTTCGTCGTAGGGCGCGGTCGCGGCGACCTCCTCGACCGCCGCGACGACCTCGCCCGCCCGCCCGAGCCGGAACGCCAGGTCGGCCAGCGCACCGGCGCAGTCGACCCGGGCCTGCTCCAGCGCCCGGACGACCGGGTCGGCGGCCAGCCACTCGGGGCGGCCGCCCAGCACGGGCCCCCGCCAATCCTCCAGGGCCGCGGCCAGCAGTGCCAGCCGCCGGTCCGGATCACCGGCCGAGCCGGCGCGCACCCGCTCCCGGAACCGCGCGAGGTCGACGGCGCCGTCGGGCACGGCCAGCCGGTAGCCGGTGCCCGAGTGTTCGAGCCGGCACGTCCCGCCCAGGTCCCGCAGCCAGGTCCGCAGCCGGTGGACCGCGCACTGCAGCGCCCGGCGGCTTCCCCGCTCGCTGCCCCAGGCGAGTTCGAGCAGGCGGTCCTCTCGCACGACGTCCCCCGGAGTGAGCAGAAGCGCGCCCATCAGAGCTCGCACGCTGGGCCCCGGAAGCGCGACCTCATTCCCCCCGGACCGGACGACCAGTTCCCCGAGGACGAGCAGATCCAGGTGGTCCCCGGCGCCGTCCCGCCGGTCGTCCCGGTTCTCCCCCACGACCAGCCGCCCGCCCGCCTGGTACTGGCGGTACAGCGTCGTATACGGCACCTGGAGCGTCGAGGCGGTGTCGCGCCAGGTCATCCCCAGCCGTTCACGGCACTCGGTGACGGCCTGCCGCAGTGCCCACCCGGACTGCCGCTGGACCTGGGCGATCAGCCGCGCCCGCACCGCCGGATCGACGGCCCGTCGCGCCTCAAGAAGATCGTCCGCGAGGCGCGCGAACACCCCGTCCACGACCTCCCCGTCGCCCCCGTCGCCCATCGACGGCCTCCCCGTTCGCCCCGCCCCAAGCTAGGGCTGTTTCACAACCGGAACAAGCCTGGACAAAAAGCTCATGTCCCCCAGGTTGCGACCGGCGGTCGTCTGGCGGTTCCAGGGCTAGCGGGGGGTGAGGGAACCGCGGGATACGGGGAAGTCGAAGAAGGTCGTGGGGAAGAGTTCGGGTTTGTGGGTGAAGTGCCACCACTCTTCGGGGAGGTTGGTGAAGCCGACCTTTTCGAGGGTGGACTTGAGGAGGAGGCGGTTGGCGCGCTGCTTGCCCTGGATTCGCGGGTCGAGGGTGTGGGAGAGGGTGTCGAAGCAGTCGAAGCCGGTGCCCATGTCGGCGGAGTTGTCGGGGAAGCGGTCGGCGGCCGGGTAGTAGCAGGGGACGAGGGGTTCGCCCGGACGGTAGGGACGGGTGGGGCGGGCCGGGAGCTTGACGACGGTGAGGTCGACGGTGCTGCCCCGGCTGTGGCCCGACTTCTCGGCGATGTAGCCGTCGAGGAAGAGGCGGGTCTTGTCGACGCGGGGGTAGAACTCGCGCTTCATCGCCTGGTCGTCGAGGTCCTTGGCCCAGCGGACGAAGTGGTCGACGGCACGCTGGGGGCGGTAGCAGTCGTAGACCTTGAGCGAGTAGCCCTGGCGCAGGAGGCGGCGCTGGGCCTGGCGCAGGGCCCGGGCGGCCGGACGGGTGAGGATGCAGATCGGCTGGCGGTAGCCGTCGACGGGTTCGCCGACGAAGTTGTGCCGGGTCTTGTAGCGCATCTCCTGGATGATCGTCGGGTCGATGTCGCGGAGCGCGACGAACTCCTTGGGCGCCTTGGGTTCCGGCTTCGCCAGGGCGGGCGCGGCGGGGGCGAGGAGGGCGAGGGAGGCCAGGACGGACGCGGTGAGGCCGCGGAGCTTCGGCATGGCAATGGATCTATCACGGAGGCGATTCGGCGACCAGGGTTGCATGTTCATGCACTCTGATGCATACTTCTGCTTATGTCTAAGGTGCTTACCTCCCTGCCCGTCGGCGAACGCGTCGGCATCGCCTTCTCCGGTGGCCTCGACACCTCCGTGGCGGTCGCGTGGATGCGCGACAAGGGCGCGGTGCCGTGCACCTACACCGCCGACATCGGGCAGTACGACGAGCCCGACCTGCCCTCGGTGCCCGGACGCGCCACGACCTACGGCGCGCAGGTGGCGCGGCTGGTCGACTGCCGCGAGGCGCTGGTCGAGGAGGGGCTGGCGGCCCTGACCTGCGGGGCGTTCCACATCCGGTCGGGCGGGCGCAGCTACTTCAACACCACGCCGCTCGGCCGGGCCGTCACCGGCACGCTGCTCGTGCGGGCCATGCTCGAGGACGACGTGCAGATCTGGGGCGACGGCTCCACCTTCAAGGGCAACGACATCGAGCGGTTCTACCGCTACGGCCTGCTGGCCAATCCGTCGCTGCGGATCTACAAGCCGTGGCTGGACGCCGACTTCGTCACCGAGCTCGGCGGCCGCAAGGAGATGTCGGAGTGGCTGCTCGCCCACGGGCTCCCCTACCGCGACAGCACCGAGAAGGCGTACTCGACCGACGCCAACATCTGGGGCGCGACCCACGAGGCCAAGGCGCTGGAGCATCTGGACGCGGGCGTCGAGACCGTCCAGCCGATCATGGGCGTGCGGTTCTGGGACCCCTCGATCGAGATCCCGGCCGAGGACGTCACGATCGGCTTCGAGCACGGCCGGCCGGTGACGATCAACGGCAAGGAGTTCGCGTCGGCCGTCGATCTGGTGCTGGAGGCCAACGCGGTCGGCGGACGGCACGGCCTGGGCATGTCCGACCAGATCGAGAACCGCATCATCGAGGCCAAGAGCCGGGGCGTCTACGAGGCCCCGGGCATGGCGCTGCTGCACGCGGCCTACGAGCGGCTGGTCAACGCGATCCACAACGAGGACACCCTGGCGGCCTACCACAACGAGGGACGGCGGCTCGGCCGGCTGATGTACGAGGGGCGCTGGCTCGACCCGCAGGCGCTGATGCTGCGCGAGTCGTTGCAGCGCTGGGTCGGCACGGCGGTCACCGGTGAGGTGACGCTGCGGCTGCGGCGCGGCGACGACTACTCCATCCTCGACACCACCGGCCCGGCATTCAGCTACCACCCCGACAAGCTGTCGATGGAGCGGACCGAGGACTCGGCCTTCGGCCCGGTCGACCGGATCGGCCAGCTGACCATGCGCAACCTCGACATCGCCGACTCGCGCGCCAAGCTGGAGCAGTACGCCGGGCTCGGCATGGTCGGCAGCTCGCACCCGGCGCTGATCGGCGCCGCGCAGGCGGCCGCGACCGGGCTGATCGGCGCGATGCCCGAGGGCTCGGCGGCCGAGGCGATCGCCTCGCGGGGACGGGTCTCCGAGTCGGACGCGCTGCTCGACCGCGCCGCCATGGAGTTCGGCACCGACTGAGACGGCGACGTGAGCCCGTCGCTCTAGGGGCGGATGGGGTAGACGTGCACCCCCGGCTGGGTGCTGTTGGTGGACGTGCGGGTCAGGCCCGTGGCCGACCCGTCGAGGAACGACCCGGGCGTCCGTGACCCCGGCATCTCGAAGAAGGTGCCGGGCTTGCCCGTCCCGTTGGAGTAGCCGACGGCCGCCGACGTCCCGCCGAGGCCCTGGCTGCCGCCGCTGAAGTCGCCGGTCTCCCACCGGAGCCGCTTGTAGCGGAACATGATGTCGAACGCCCCGTCGCCCGCGTCGCTCCGCTCGACGAGGTAGAGCTCGAACGAGTTCAGCTTGTCGGCGTGGCCGTCGTAGTAGCCGACGGCGTCGTACTGGACGCAGAACGCCCGCCGCCCCTCGGCCGAACCGGTCCCGTAGCGGACGGGACGGGTGCCCGGCGCGCGGGTGTCGACGTCCGCCCACCACGGGGCGATCATCGGCGACTCCAGCTCCTGGAAGGGTGCCGGCGTGAAGTCGCCCGACGCGGCGTCGAAGGTGACGTTGCCGTTGTTGTTGACCCAGAGGCCGGTGAAGCGGCGCCCCTCGAAGTCGACCGGGAACGGCAGCGCGACGCGCGGGCTCGACTGGTCGTCGTTCGGCAGCACCTGGTCGGCGGTGCAGCTCACCTCCGGCGCCGCGCCGTCGGCCTGGAGCTCGTACCGGCCGGTGAACCCGCCCGAGTCGAACACCCTGATCTGGTACCGCCCGCTCTCGCGGAGCCCGGTGAAGCCGACCGAGCCGCATCCCGGGCCGCGCGTGCGGCCCAGCGGGCGCCCGCTGGGCGCGACGACCGTGATCGCGAACGTGCCCGCGCCGGGGCACGCGCCCGGCGTGGTGATCCGGATCGACCGGCCCGCCCGGAGGTCGACCAGGTAGCGGTCGGTGGCGTGGGGCCGGTCGAGCGAGCCGGTAACCCGCCGTCCGAGCGGAAGCGTCGCGGTGTCCTCGACCGGGCCGCCCAGCGCGGTGAGGTCGACGGTCGAACGCATGCGCTCGGCCACGACCGCCGCGTTGCCGGCGAACCGCCGGTCGCCGGTCAAGGCGACGTCCAGGACGCACTGCTCCAGCGCCGCCCCGGGCGCCACGGCCTCGGCCTTGCAGGCACGCTCCGCCGCCGCCCGGTCGGCCGCGGAGAGGCGGGCGATCGAGGCCCGGGACGGCGGCACGACCGGCAGCGCCCCGTTGGCGGGGATCCTGCTGCGGAAGAAGGACGCGGTGCCCTGGGCCCGCCAGCTCGCCCCGAACTTCCCGTACAGCTGGGCGAAGTCGAGCGGGTCGGTCACCCGGGTGCCGTCGCGCGCGGTGAGGTCGTTGAGCGGGTCCTTGTCGGCGTTGCCCAGCAGGCCCCGTACCTTGCCCCATCTGCTCTTGGACAGGGTCAGGAACGCGTTGTCGGCGATCCAGCGTCCGGCCAGCAGCTCGGTGCCGTCCGGCCAGAGGACGACCGCGCCCCGGACCCGGCTCACGGTCAGCTTGGCGCCGCCGGGCAGGGTGGTGGTCGTGTTCTGCTTGAGCGGCAGCCGCCGCCCGTCCAGCCTGGCGACCTGGGGGTCGAGCGGCTGGGACGTCGCGTCGTCACCGAAGGCGATCACCGAGCCGCCCACCCGCGCCGCGACGCCGCGGTTGACCGACATCGAGGACGACCGGTTCGGCAACCGGGTGTAGCGGCCCTGGACGGCGAACCCGCCGGACGCCTCGGCGAGCACGTAGTCTCCCGCGCCCTGGAAGTCGACCGATCCCCCGTCGAAGGTGACGAGGTGCGGGTCGCCGTAGGAGCCGCCCGTCCCCGGGTTCTGAGGTCCGGTGTCGGGCCTGGTGCCGCCGTCGCTCCCGCCCCCACCGCCGGGCACGCCGCCGGGCGGCAGCTCGCACTGGTCGGGCGCGGCGACCCGGTGCAGCGGGGCGGGACAGCTGTCGCACGCGTCCCCGACGCCGTTCCCGTCGCGGTCGGCCTGGTCGGGGTTGGCCGTGCCGGGGCAGTTGTCGAGCTTGAAGGTGCCGCCCCGCCACGGCTGGCTGTCGGGGACGCCGTCGTTGTCCTTGTCGTTGGTCCCGTAGACGCGGGTGATGTCCTTCTTGATCTTCTTGAGCCTGGATTCGATCTGGAAGAGGAAGGGCCTGCCCGCCACGGCGCCGGGCGGCCCGCCCGGCTGCGGCGTGGCCTCCAGCCGGCTCAGCGCGACCGTGGCGCCGAGCTGGGCGGCCAGCGATCCGGGGTTGGCGTCGCAGAAGTCGACGGAGTCGAGCACCTCGAGCGTGGGCTCGACGTCGAGCAGCACCTTGGTGCGGACGCCCCTGGCGTCGGCCTCGGGGACGAACCGCACCGGCCCGGTGAAGTGCCGCGCGTCCGGGAAGGTCGTCGGACCCGGCGGCAGCGTGACCTGGCCCGGCCCGCCCGCGATGATCGCGGGCACCCGGCCGCTGTCGGACCAGGTGATGGGGACGTCTCGGCCGATCGTGCCGAAGTCGGAGACCTTCAGCGTCGTCGGCCGCCCCGGCGGCCCGAGCGCGGGCGGCCGGGGCGCGAGCGAGGACGCGATCCTGACGGTCAGCTCGTCGCCCGCCTTCACCGTCTCCGGGGCGTCGCGGAACTGCGCGATCGCGCCCGGGTCGGTCACCGAGATCCGGCTGTGGTCGCGCAGGCCACCGGCCACGAACCTGCCGATCATCAGGGTGGACGCCGGGCTGGCGTCCGGCGGCCGGTTGCTGGTGTTCTCCAGGAAGTGGTACAGCGTGTTCCGCAGCATCGTCCTGGCGTCGGGGACCTCGTAGGACTTGGTGTAGGGCTTGCAGTAGTCCCAGGGGAACTCGATCAGGGCCGCCCGGATCTCCATGCCCTTCAGGTGCGTCACCTGGAACTCCACGCGGCCGTCCACGATCCTGGTCCGCGGCCTGGTCACGGTCATGCCGTCGGGGTCGAGCCCCTTGACCTCGGTCTGGGACGGAGCCAGCCCCGCCACCCGGGGGTCGAGGGACACGGTGATCGGCTTGGCGAAGCGCAGCCCGTTGGGCGAGAGGTCCAGGATGCCCGTCCCGAAGTTCTCCTTGAGCCCGGTGAGCCTCAACGGGGTCAGGTTCAGCGCGGTGGGCCCGCGCACCGCGCCGGGCGGGACCGTGACCCGCCATCCGTGCCCGGCGAACACGGCGCCGCGAGGGCCGACCACGCTGGGCTCGGCGAGCTTCTGGATCGGCACGTCGGCCACGCGGGCCCGTCCGCCGGACATCGTCGCGACCGTCAGGCCGCTGAGCCGCCCCCGGTCGCGGATCGCGACCGCGACCCGGCCGTTGGGCAGGCCCTTGAGCGTGTACCGGCCGTGCCGGTCGGCCTTGGCCACCCACTTGCCGTAGGACGCCGTCGCCCCCGGGACGGGCCTGCCGGTGCCCGGTTCGACGACCCGTCCCGTCACCTCGCCGCGCGCCTTGGACGTCCGCTGAACGACCGTCACCGCCTTGGTGAACCGCCGCCTCCCGGCGAACGCCGTGACGGTCAGGCCGTGGCGCACGCCGGGACGCAGCAGGACCTCCGCCGAGAACCCACCGTCCTTCCCGGAAACGGCCACGGCCCGCAGCAGGCCCCCGGCGATCGTCACGACGCTGCGCGGCACCGTGCGCCCGCGCACCTGGACGCTGGCGTCCCGCGTCTCCCCCCGCGCGCTCACGCTCAGCCCCGAGGGCGGGACCTCCCGTGGCTTGGGGGTGGCTGCGCGGGCATCGATCTGGATCAAGGCGAACATCAGGGTCAGGGCCGTAGTGGCCGCCACCCCTCCCCGCATGAACACCGATCTCATCCCCGATCCCACGGAATACCGCATCCGAGACAACAGTACTCTTGGTAGTCGGCTCCTCACTTTCCGCAGTACTCTGGTGCGTCGTGAATGATCACGACGGAGCGCCGTCCGGCGAGCGCGACCTCGTCCGCAGCGGGCTGCCGCAGCTGGTCCCCGGCTGGGGTGTGCGCGCGCACGTGCTGCCGCGGATGCTTCCCGGGTTGGCGATCTTCGCCGGAGCCGTCCCGCCCTGGTTCCTGGTGCCCGACGACGCGGCCGCCTGGGTGGTGCTCCCGATGGCCGGTGCGGTCAGCGGCGCCCTGACGTGGTTCGCCTGCCGCGGGCTGCGCGAGCATCGCCGGACGCTGCCTCGGTGGGCCGCCCTCGCGCTGCCCGCCGTCTTCCTCGCGTGGCCGGCGCTCGCCGTGTTCGTGTTCTTCACCCTGCTCGGCGTGATCGCCGTCGATCCCGGCACGGCCAGGACCTGGGTCGGGAGCGAGCCCGCGCCGTCGGTCATTCCGGGGGTGCCGCAGGCGCTGCTGCGTTGCGCCACCGTCCTGGCGGCGTTCGGCGCCGCCAACTTCGCCGTCTCCACGATGAACGACCCGGTCGCGCGCGGCGAGTTCTTCCGGCCGATCGTCGATGACCTGGAGGCGGTCCTCACCCGGCACGCCCGCGCGGCGCACCGGCCACCCGGCGCCTCGTGATCGTCTCGGTGCGGAGCTCGTGGGCGCCGTCGGGACGCCTGGCCTCGTAGTAGAGGCGACGGGAGCCGTCGGGGAGGGCGAGGACGTCCAGGTAGCGGACGTCGACGACCGGCGCGTCCTCGGCGGGGACGAGGGCGGCTCCCCGGGGCAGCGCCAGGCCGGTGCGCTCGAACCAGTTCTCCTCGGCGGTGGCGCGGCCGTCGTAGAAGGCGCGGCCGTCGGGAAGGACGCTGGTCACGCGGACGCCCCGGGCGTCCCACGCGCCGGGACGTCCCCGCATGACCGTGCCGTGCCACCGCCAGCGCAGCCCGTCGTCGCTGGTGGCGTGGGCGGCGACCATCCGGTCCTCCTCCCCCGGCTCGTCGAGGAGGTGGCAGCAGACCCAGGCCCGCCACCGGCCGTCCTCGCAGCGGATCACCGGGTCCTTGACGGCCGTGTGCCGGTCGCCCTCGAACACACGGCGCACCGGCGCGCCGGGCAGCCCCTCGGGGGTGCCCGCCTCCAGGACGCCGATCCACCAGTGCTTGGTGCCCGGCGTCGCGCAGCTCACGTAGAGGCGCCACCGGCCGGACGGCGTGCGGACCAGCGCGGGCCGCTCGACCATCTGGGCGCCGAAGCGGTCGCGGGTGAGCACGGCGACCGTGGTGAACCGCTCCCCGTCGGACGAGCGGGCGATCACGTTGTAGTCCTCGCCGTCCCGCACCCGGTAGGCCAGGACGACCGTCCCGTCGGTGTCCAGCGCGCTGCTGGGCGCCCCTGCCCAGTGCTGGGGGCCGGTACCCGGGGACGGAACGGCGACGCGCCCCTTCTGGGGGAACGGAAGCTCATCGAATGCCATGCACCCCAGCGTGGCGGCCGTGTGGAAGAACCGGCAGTGGCAGAAATGACAGGCTCCCGGAAGTTTCTGCCAGAATCGGGGGCGTGATCCGGAACGTGGCCGCCCTGGTCGGCGGCAGGGCCGCCGCCTTCGAGCTGGGCGTGGTCTGCCAGGTGTTCGGGCTCGACCGCTCCGACGACGGGCTGCCCGTCTATGACTTCGCGGTCTGCGCCGCCGAGCCCGGCGCGGTGCCGTCGACGTCGGGATTCGAGATCAACGTCGTCCATGGGCTGGAACGGCTGGCGAGCGCCGACCTGATCGCCGTCCCCGCCTGGCCCGAACTGGACCTGCGCCCCTCGCCTCGGGTCGGCGCCGCCCTCCGCGACGCCGTCGCGCGCGGCGCCCGGGTGCTGTCGATCTGCACCGGCGCGTTCCCGGTGGCCGAGGCGGGCCTGCTGGACGGCCGACGCGCGGCGACCCACTGGCAGTTCGCCGACCGGCTGGCCCGGCGCCACCCGGCGGTCCGGGTCGACCGCGAGGTGCTCTACGTCCAGGACGGCCCGGTGCTCACCAGCGCGGGAGCCGCCGCGGGCATCGACGCCTGCCTGCATCTGGTCCGCCGCGAGCACGGCGCCGCCACGGCCAACGCGCTGGCGCGCCGGATGGTCATCCCGGCCCACCGTTCCGGGGGCCAGGCCCAGTACGTGGAGCTTCCCGTCCCGTCCGGCACCGGCGGCGACCTGGCGGGCCTGCTCGATTGGGCGCGCGCGCACCTGGACCGGCCGCTGACCGTGGACGTCCTCGCGGCCCGCGCCCACCTGTCGTCCCGCACCTTCGCCCGGCGCTTCAAGGACGCCACCGGCACCACGCCGCACCGCTGGCTCCTCGACCAGCGCCTGCAACGGGCCGAGGAACTCCTGGAGAGCACCGAGCTCCCGGTGGACGCGATCGCCGCGCGCGCCGGATTCGGCAGCGCCGACACCCTCCGCCACCATTTCGCCGCCCGCCGGGGCGTGACCCCGATCGCCCATCGCCGGACGTTCCGTCCCGCCGCCATGCGAAGATCAAATGAAGGATAGGAGGACGCGATGGAGCCCGCGGACGAGTTCTGGGCCGCCTATCTGAGCACCGAGCCCGAGGGCCTCGGCCCGGACGCCCGGTACGTCGAGGCGTTCCGGTTCGGCAACACCGACTCGATGGCCGACGAGCTGGCCGCGCTCGTGCTCGCCGGGGTCAAGACCACCACGTCGCAGCTGCTGAGAGCGGTCGAGACGCCGATCCGGCCGGGCGACCACAGCGTCGTGCTGGACGCCGCGGGCGTTCCGGTCTGCGTCATCCGGACCGTGCTGACCGAGGTCGTCCCGTTCGACGCGGTCGGCGAGCGGTTCGCGTTCGACTACGGCGAGGGCGACCGCACCCTGGAATGGTGGCGCGCGCACCTCTGGGACTACTACGCCGACGAATGCCGCCGCAACGGCTGGGAGGCCGACCCTCAGATGCCGCTGCTGTGCGAGACCTTCCGGGTCGTCCACCCGGCCCCCGGACGTTCCTGACCGTCAGGAACGGCGGCTGTGGGCTCGCGACCACAGGGCGGGCCAGCCGCCCGCCGACAGCCACGACACCGGGACGCGCAGGCCCGCCGCGGCGATCGCGGGCCAGAACGCCTCGGTGTCGGCGCCGAGCTCGCGCGCATCGGGGAACGCCCGCTGCCACGGGCCGTTCTCGTCCTTGAGGCTGGTGACCGGGTACCCGGGGACGGTGACAATACGGCGCCCCGCCACCGGCATGAGCGGGATGCCGGGCGCCCGGCAGTTGATCATCACCGTGAGGGCGCAGAGCATCGGCTCGGTCGTCCCGCGCGCCAGGGCGCGGGCGATGGCGGGGTGGTCCTCGCGGGCGAGGCGTCCGAGGGCGGCGCGGACGCGGCGGGCGGCCAGATCGAGCCCGAACGCGTCGGCGATGGCGGGGGCCTTGACCAGCTTGCGCAGGGTCTTGGGCAGCGGGGGCTCGGTGAGCAGCAGCGGGAGCTGGTCGAACCGCTCGCGCAGCTCGGGGTCGAGGGCGTCCAGGGCGTCCCGCATCGGACGGGTCCCGCTCGCGGTCCACAGCCGCTGGAAGCCGACCGCGCCCGACTCCAGCGCGTCGCGGCACAGACCGGGGACGGCCTCGGGCCCCAGGCGGCGCAGGTGCGTGAGGGCGGCGTCCTGCGGGGTCCCGGCGACGACGGCGAACGTCTCGACGACCTCGGGCGCGACGGCGTCCCACGCCTGCCGCGCCAGCGCTCCGATCGCGGGACCGGCGTCCTCGACCAGGCGCGGACGGGGCCGGGGACGGGCGGGCGCGTCCGGGGGAGGCTCGTCCGCCACCACCTCGGTCACGGCGGGCGCGACGCCCGGGATGGTGGCGGCCCACGCGCGGACGGCCGCGTCCAGCTCCGGGGCGGGCGTCTCGTTGAAGCGGACCGCGATCTCGTCCAGACGCCAGCCGCGCGTGGCGGGACGCAGCGGGCGCAGGTCAGCGTTGGCGATCAGGAAGCCGCCCTCGTCGTACAGCCCGGCCAGGCCGCACCGTCCGGCCCTGGCGTCGTCGAGGTAGTAGGGGCCCGCGATGCAGTTGCCCATGTACTCCGACCATTCGGCCAGCGTGCGGGCGTCGCGGGCCACGCGGACGCGCAGGCGGGTGCCCTCGACGAGCGTCCCGTCGAGCGCGGCGATCGGGGCGGGGACCGCGAACCCCCCGGTGAGCGCCGCCGCGATCGCGGTGCCCGCCTGGAGGCCCTCGGTGAAGGACGTCCAGGTCTTGGCGCCCTTGGGCGGGACGCCGCCGAGCGCGACCAGCTGCGCGGCGCCGGACACGGCCAGCGTGACCGAGTCGAGCTTCGGGGTGAGCGGTCCGGTGTCGGGAGGCGGCGGGTCGTGGTCGAACCAGGGAGCGCCCGTGCCGGGCATCGGCCGCGCCAGGTCATGGCCGTACAGCCGGGCCAGCGCGTCGACGAGGTCGACGTACCAGAGCAGGTCGCCGACGTTCTCGACCTCGGCGACCGGCGTGCGGGGCAGGTCCGCGATCCGCTGCGCCAGCGGCTCCGCGCCGTTCGACCAGGGCGGGATGCCGCCCCACTCCTCGGGAGGACGCGTGTAGCCCGCCTCCTTCCTCCAGTACGGCAGCCTGTAGACGGCCCAGTCGCGCAGGACGCCCTCGGGCACCTGCGGCGCGTCCAGGAGGTGCTCCGCCGTCCGGATCACCACCAGGGCGTAGTCGCGGGCGATCGCCAGCCGCTGCCGGACCAGGCCCGCGAGCTTGGCCTTGGGCGTCCCGCTCTCCAGTGCCCGCACGATGTCGTGGACATAGACGACCGGGCGCGGCGGCAGGCCCGTCATCCCGGGGACCCGGCGCTTGGCCTCTTGCAGCCCCACCGCGGACAGGTCTCGCACGGCCACGCGGAGCAGTTCCGTCGAGCGCGTCAGGCCGTCCTCGAACCCGTGGTCGGCGACGGCCGCCGCGGTGCGCAGCAGGGCCGTGGCCGCGAGCGCGTCCTCGACGAGGTCCTGCAGCAGCCCGTACCAGTGCCCGTAGGGCGGCGTCCAGCGAGCGGCGTCCGCCAGCGTCGGCTCCTCGCCCCCGTACGCCGCCCGCAGCCGCCGCACGAGCGCCTCGTCCTCGTGGTGCCGGCGGCGCGCGACGATGTCGCAGAACCGGTCGCGGCGCCCCTGCGTGGCCAGCCTCCGCTCGCGCACCGCCAGCCCGGCATGGTGCTCCAGCACCCGTTCCCACAGGTCCAGGATCAGCTCAAGCCTGCGGGGCCGCGCCACCGGCTCCAGCACCTGCCGCAGCCGCGTCGCCAGCGCGGACGGCTGACCGCCCGGGATCATCACGCCGCCGTCCGGCGCCTCCAGCGCCAGCACGCGTTCGAGCTGCTCGGGCCCGAGGACGTCGCTGGCCGCCGACGCCAGATGCAGCGCCGCCCACCGTCCCTCCCCGATCGCCCGCGCCGCCGCGGCCCCCACCCGCCGGGTGACGCTCGGCCCGAACAGCGCGACCAGGAACCCGCCCCGCTCGCCCAGCCGTCCGGCCCCCTCAAGCCCGAGAACCCTGAGCGCCGCCAGCACCGCGTCCCGCTGGTCCCCCCGCGCCCCGTCCAGCCGCGCGGACCTGAACCCGCCCCCGAGCTCCACCCCCGCGCCCGCCGCGACGACTCCCCCGTCGCCGACCAGCCGCCGCAGCTCGGCGACCGCACTCCGAACCTCGTCCGCCCCGGCCTCCACGGGCCCCAGCACAACGGCCGCCCCCGCAGCCGCCTCATCACCCTTCTCAAGCCGAACCGGCCCCTCGACCCCCGGTACCCAAGCCCGGACATCGGAGGCCACCACCCCACCCGCCAACCGAATCCTCATCCCCCTCATCATCCCGAACAACCCCAAAGCAGCCAACAAGGTTTCTTCGGCGAGCGCCCGGCAGTCCCGACACTTCGGCTCAGGTGACAGAGCGGCTATGGAATATTGGTCGACCGACCGGCCGCACCGGAAGGAATCGACAAATGAAGATATCGCTGCTCGGGGATCTGATG
Source organism: Spirillospora sp. CA-294931 (assembly GCF_050946795.1). GTDB lineage: Bacteria > Actinomycetota > Actinomycetes > Streptosporangiales > Streptosporangiaceae > Spirillospora. Next base: position 1,935,700 of record NZ_CP192006.1, on the reverse strand, counting down.
ATCGTCGGCGACAACGGTCGGCCGATCGACCTCGAGGAGCAGGGTGGCCGGCGCAAGCGGCGCGTCCGGAACCTGATCAGCATTCTGGCATTGCGTGACTGGGCACTCACAAGCGGTCAACTCAAGGAGTTGCTCTGGGATGATCCACTCGATCGGGACTACACGTCGACGCTGACCAATCTCATTTATCAATCCCGCCGAATTCTTCCTCCGGACCGGCTGGTGAGCGAGCAGGAGTCCGGCTCACCCTGGCGCTACCGCATGGCGCTGAATCCGGGCGACGAGGTGGACTCCCGACGGTTCACCGAGCTGGCCGGGCTGGGCGAGCAGGCCCGGCGCGAGGCGGACCTCGATCAAGCCGCCGGCCTCTTCGGCCAGGCCCTGCGTCTCTGGCGGGCCAGGCCGGGCCGGCCCCTGCTCCCCGATCTTCCGGACCGGCTCTCGATGCAAAGGCCCCTGAGGTCGCTGCTCGCCCTCCGGGTCCGGCTCGCCGAGGACTGGGCCGAGATCCAGCTGGAACGCGGGGCGCACGGCCGTGACCTGGCGGACGAGATCCAGGCCCTGATCGACCTCGATCCCACGAACGAGCGTCTCCGCAGCCTGCGCATGCTGTGCCTCTACCGCTCCGATCGCAAGAACGAGGCATTGCACGCATACACCGAGGCCGTGGGAATTCTGGAAGACATCCTCGACGCCCTGCCGGGCCCGGCCCTCGAACGCATGCACCGGCGAATCCGGTACAGCGACCCGGAGCTCTCCTGGAAGCCTTTGTACCGCGCCCCCTCGAGCGCCCGTATACCCGCGCCCGACCGTCCCACCGTCAACGGTGTGGACGATGTCATCCTGGGAGGCAAGGACAACTACGAACCCGACAGAAGCCTGGTACAGGAGATCATTTCCGAGACGGGCACCGACTCCTGGAAGTTGCTTGAAGAAAAAACTCTCTGCGCGCAGCGGATGACGCGGTACCTGGCCGGGCAGGGCATCAGGCAGTTCGTCGATTTCGGTTCGGGTCCGCCCCAGCAAATGGGGCGGCTTCCACTTCACGTGATCGCCCGCAGGTACGATTCCGGCTGCCGTTTCATCTACAGCGATACCGACCCGGTGGTCGCCGCCCATTTCAATTCGTACATGACCGACGGCGAGGGCGTCATCTTCCGGGAACTCGACCTCATGGACGTGCGCAAGTGCCTGCACGAGGCCCGGGAGCATCTGGACTTCAACGAACCCGTCGCGTTCATGTTCTTCAACGTGCTCCAGTACGTGGGCGCAACGACCGAGGACCTCGGCACCAATGCCCTCCGCAGGACCATGCAGCTCTATGTCGACGCCTTGCCCTCCGGCAGCTATCTGGGAATCATCCACCTCAGCGGCGACCAGCTGGATCCGCTCGTCCGGCCCTACATCGACGCCTTGAACCCCGACGCTCCGCTGCCCAACCACCTGCGCACCCCGGAACAGATCAGCGAACTCTTCTGCGGCCTGCCCCTGATTCCACCCGGGCTCACCGACGTCGCCGACTGGCGTCCCGAAGAGCCCTTCACACCGCGCCGGATGCGGATACTCGGCGGCATTGCGCGAAAACCGGATTCCGCGCGGATTCCTCCACCTTCGACCTGACGACCGGTTGTTCGAGTGTTGCGGTCCAAGCCGGATACCATCGGCGGCTGGGGACCGATGTCGGCCAGGGCGCCGGCAGGCCGCCCGGCCGTACGGGGACGCGAAGGGGAAGCATGCGCATCCGGGTGCTGGACGATTTCGAGATCGTCACCGACGACGGCGCCTCGATCACGCTGCCCGCGGCACAGCGTCGCCTGATCGCCACCCTCGTGCTCGCCGGTGAGGCCCTGTCCTCGAAGCAGCTGAAGCGCATCCTGTGGGGTGCCGACGGCAAAGACCACACCAGTGCCTTCACCAGCCTCGTCCACAAGGCACGCCGCGCTCTTCCCCCGGGCAGGCTCAGCGCGGAGGGCGGCGGTTACCAGTTCCGGTTCGAGGACGGCGACGTCTTCGACCTCAGGGAGTTCGAGACCCTGGTCGAACGGGCGCAGCGGTCACGCGAGGCCAAGCCGGACGAGGCCGCCGGGCTGTACGAGTCCGCCGTCGCCCTCTGGGGTGACCCGCCGCTTCCCGATCTCCCGACCGGCCCGGACCTGCCGGTGGTCACAGTCAAGGCGCACCGTCTGCTGCTGGTGCTCCAGGAGGCCAGGGAGGCCCTGGCCGAGATCCGCCTCGCCCAGGGCGAGCACCGCCGCATCCTCCCCGACCTCCGGTCGTGGACGGCGGCCGACCCCTTCAACGAATACATGCGGCAACTGCTGATGCTGGCCCTGTACCGGGAAGGTCGCAAGAGCGAGGCCCTGGCGGTCTACAACGAGGCCCGCAGGCTGCTGGTGGAGCAGGGTGGAGAGGACGCCGAGCCCGGCCCCGTCCTGCGGCGCACCCGCGACCAGATCCTCGCGGACGCCTCGGAGCCACCGCCTCCCTCCGTCCCGGTGCAGGACCCGCCGGAGATCACCACGGGCCTTCCCGACCCCACGCGCATCCTCGACTACCTGCGCGGCGGCAAGGACAACTTCGAGGTGGACCGCCAGGCCGCCAAGGCGCTGGAGGCCACGGCGCCCGGCCTGCACGAGCTCACCGTGGCCCACCGCGAGTTCGAGGACCGCGCCGTCGGCGCCCTCGCCAGAGCGGGCATCGACCAGTACATCGACCTGGGGGCGGGACTCCCCGACGTCCGCAACACCCACCAGGTGGCGCGCGAGGTGGTCCCCCACGCTCGCGTGGTCTACGTCGACCACGACCCCATGGTCGAGATCCACTCCCGCGCCCTGCTGCTGGACGACCCCTCCAAGACCGCCTTCGTCCGCGCCGACCTGCGCGACGCCGAAGCCGTCCTGAACGCCCCCGAACTGCGACGGATGATCGACTTCGAGCGTCCCGTGGCGTTCCTGCTGACCTCGGCCTTCCCATTCCTTCCCGAGGACGCCACCCAGGTCATGAACTCCTACGTCGACGCCATGGCCCCGGGAAGCTACCTCGTCCTCTCGGCCGGGGTGGCGGACGGGCTCCCCGACCGCGCCGTCGAGCTCATCACCCGGACCTTCTCCTCGTTCCGGCTCCGCACCCGCGCGGAACTGGCCACCCTGTGCGAGGGCCTTGAGATCATCGAGCCTGGAATCGTCGACATCCAGCACTGGCGCAACCCTCTTGAGGTTCCGATCTGGGTCCAGCGCGCCCTCTGCGTCGTCGCCCGCAAACCCGGCGGCACCACCCCGATGATCTAGGTCCAGGAGGCGGGTCGACCACGTCGGCCAGGGACTGTCAAGGACGGCCGGATGTGATGACGTCGCCTAAGTCGGCTGTTGACATGCCGACGTTGACGGAGCGACGATCAAGGACGTGCAGCGGGGAGTCCACTGGCGAAGGAATGATGTGGCGTCTCAGAGCTCGTCTCACGGCCCTGCCCTCCGATCAGCCTCCAAGTCGACCTCAGAACCAGCCGCCCAGGACAACGGATCACCCTCGCCGGCACGGTGCCCGCTGAGGTTTCCCGAGGACTTTCCGACGCCGGACGGCCGGCCGCTGGACCTGTCCGACACCTACGAGCGAATCCATCGCGAGGGCGGCGTCACTCGCGTCACCCTGCCCAACGGAGAGACCGCCGTCCTCGCGGCGGGTCACCGCGCCGTCCGGACCGTGCTGAGCAAGTCCGCCTTCAGCCGCGAAGAGGCCGACGGCATCGCGCCCTGGCCGACCCTGGCGCCGCTGGGCATCGACGAGACCGTGGCGCTGGTCCTCGTCCTGGACGGGGAGCGTCATGCCCGGGTCCGGCGACTGGCCGCGGACCAGTTCTCCGCGTCGGCCGTCCGGCGGCACCGCCCCCGCATCGAGGAGGTCGTCACCGGCCTGGTGGACGAGCTCATTGCCGGAGGCGACGCCGCCGATCTGTTCGGCGACATGGGCCTGCGCATGTCCCTGACCCTCATCGGCGACATCCTCGGCATCCCGGAACCCGATCGGCCCCAGTTCCGGGCCTGGTCGGACAGCCTGCTGGTGTCCGCGGAGCTGGACGGGGTCGGCGGCGCCGCGATGATGGAGATGTTCGGTTACATGACCGCTCTGGTCTCCGAACGCCGCGACGAGCCCGCCGACGACCTGATCTCCCTGATGGCGGCCCGTGCCTCGGAGGCGGGAGTCCCCGACGAGGCCGTCGCCCTGCTGGCCGTGGCGATCACCGTCGGCGGCTGGGAGACGACCGCGGCCTCGTTGACCTGCGGCGTCCTGCGGCTGCTCACCGAGCCCCACCCGGAGGGCGGAACCTGGTGGCGAGCCCTGTGCGACGAGCCCGACCTCATCCCCGGCGCCGTCGAGGAGATCCTGCGGACGGTGCCCAGCAGCTGGAACGGTTCCAGCCAGCCGCGCCGGGCGACCGCTCCCGTCCAGATCGGTTCCGTCCGGGTCGAGGCCGGGCAGCTCGCGATCCCGGTACACGACGCCGCCAACCGAGACCCCAGCGTGTTCCAGAACGCCGGTGTCTTCGACCCGGCACGTGAACGCAACCAGCATCTGGCCTTCGCACTCGGGCCGCATGTCTGCCTCGGCGCCCATCTGGCGGCTCTCGAACTTCAGATCGCGCTCTCCGAACTGACGCGGCGCCTTCCCGGACTGCGGCTCGCGGTGGATCCCGCCGATCTGGAATGGGACACCACGACCATGGTCCGCCGTCCGACCCGGCTTCCCGTGGCCTGGGGGCCCTGAGCGATGACGCCGTGGAACGGACACACCGGAGGAGGTGATCACAGGGCCTGGATTCCGCTCAACATGGCGAGATAGGCGCGCTGGTCGAGGTGCCGGGCGGGCACCGGCGGTTCGGCGTAGATAAGCCCTTTGACGCTCAGGTCTCCGAGCAGCACCCGTACGGTGCCGAACGGCAGGCAGCTGGGCCCCATGATCTCGGCGACCGAGCGGATCTCCAGATGGTCGGCGGCGAAGCTGGGGATGGGCCCGCTCTGCCGCCCCAGGTGCTCGGCCAGGTCCACGACCGCGCGCGGACGCTGGCAGAGCCGCAGCAGCGTCAGATGCTCCGGACCGAGGCCGAAGGCGTACTCGCTGTCGTAGGTGACCCCGTCACGGTGGGTCGGGAAGACCTTCACCTCGCCGCGGATCTCGCTCTCCGAGACGGCGGCGACGATCATCGTGAGCGGTTCGAAGACCCCGTAGTCCGGATCGCAGCTGTCGTTGGCCGTCAGGTAAGGACGCACGTGCGGGGACGATGCGGATTCGGGATCGCCCGCGGGGTTCCGCTCGTCCGCGGTCACCGATCTTCCGGGCCGGTGGAGTGGTCGTCGTCGCTCTCGTGGCCCGAACCGGGACCGATGGCCTCCGGCCCGTCGCTTCCCTGGCTCCGTCCGGCCCGGGTTCCGTCCTGGTAGGCGCTCATGATCCGCCTGATCTCCTCGGGGGAGCGACCGTCGTCCGGTTCGGGGGTCTCGGCCCCCTCCTCGGCGACGGCCTCACGCAGTTCGGGGACCAGGTTGTTCTGGCGGACACGAATGGGAAGGCCACCAGAGGTCTGACCGCCCTCTCCCTCGGGGGCGTCCGGTGCGGGCTCCTCCTCGGCCCGCTGCCGCTCGGAGGGGCCTGGACGCACCGTTTCGGTCGGCGTCTGGACCGGATGCAGCAGGGCGACGTTGGTCTCCCTCGTCCCGGCGGGAGGTCCGTCGACGATAGGGATGGCGTCCGAGGTGTCGGCGTGGGTCAGGACCGGCCCCTCGCCCGCGGGCTCCTCGTCGAGCAACGCGTCGGGAAGCAACACCACCGCCGTGATCCCCCCGTATGGAGAGGTCTTCAGGCTGCATCGGATGCCGTGGCGGCGTGCGATGAGGCCGACCACGAACAGGCCCAGCTGGGTGCCGGGCTGCTGGTCGAAGGGGGGCGGGTCGGCGAGGATCTTGTTGGCGTGGGCGAGCTGTTCCGCCTTGAGCCCGAGACCCTTGTCGTCGATGGTGACCGCGACGCCGGTCCCGGTGCGCTCGGCCGCGATCTCGACCTTGGTGTTGGGCGCGGAGCAGGTGAGGGCGTTCTCGATGAGCTCGGCGAGCAGCCGGGTCACGTCGATGGCGCGTCCGGAGAGCCAGTACGGGTCCATCGGGTGGACGACCACACGCTCGTACTGCTCGACCTGGCCCACGGCGCTGCGGGCCACGTCGAAGAGCAGGACCGCCCGGCGGGCCGCGCGAGTGGGCTGGCCTCCCGCGATCTGGATCAGGTTCTCGGAGGTGCGCTGGCCTCGCGTGGTGAGGTGGTCCAGCGCGAAGACGTCCTTCAGGAACTCGCCCTGCAGATCGGAACGGCGCTCGATCCGGTCGAGCAGGGCCATCTGCTGGTTGCCGAGGCCGCGCTGGCGCTGGGCCAGGTTGAGCAGGGTGGCGCGGAAGCCGGCGCGCTGCTGGGCCTGCTGCACCGCGGCCTGGACGGCCGCCAGCTGCACCCGGTTGAACGCCTGGCCGACCTGGCCGATCTCGTCGGAACCGAACTCCAGGCCGGGCACCTCGGCCGCCACGTCCACCTGCTCACCACGGCTGAGACGGACCATGACCTCGGGCAACCGCCTGTCGGCCAGGTCCTGGGCCGCGACCCGGAGGCGGGTGAGCTGGCGGACGATGTTGCGGGCGGTGCTGAACGCCAGCACGATCGAGGCGATGACCGCCAGCAGACCGAAGACACCGGCCAGCACCAGGCGGGCCAGCACCCAGTAGCCCATCGGCTTGGCGCGCTCGACCAGCGCGTCACCGCTGGCGTCGATGGTCCGGTCGATCTCGGTGAGGACCGGGCTCACCGCCGCCTGCCACTGGGCGGCCGTCACCGGGGGGCGTGAGGGCGTCCGGGGCCGCCAGCCCAGCAGGCGGTCTTCCAGGCCCCGGAACTGGGTGTAGGCCGGCCCTCGCGTCAGCTGCCCGTACCGCCCGGGGTCGGTCTGCGCCATCAGCAGCCGCGTCTCGTCCAGCCCGGCGCGCTGCCCGCCCGCCAGTTGAGCGAAGCGCACCATCTCGGGAGTTCCGAAGCGGGTCTGCCGCAGGGCTCCGGCCATGAAGGCGTCCTGGCGGGCCATCAGCTCCCGGGCCCGGGTCAGCGAGATGAGCGCGCGGCCCGCGGCGGCGATGTCCTCGTCGTCGATCTCGGCGGTCAGCCAGGCGATCCGGAAGGCGTGGTCGATGACCGTGTTGAAGGTCTCGGCCATCAAGGTCCGGTCGATCGTCCCCCGGTCGATGGCGGAGCGCATCGACCCCATCCCGTCCAGCGCCCGCCGGGTGTCGGCCAGCGGCCTCCCGAGATCACCGGGCGCCTGACCGGTCAGGCGCCGCCATTGACCGATCACCTGGTCGGTGCGGGCCCGCTGCCGTACAAGTTCGGGGGACGGCACCCCCGGGGTGCCCGCAAGGCTGACCGACGACAGGCGCCGCTCCTCCTGGAGGGCGTTGATCAGTGTCTTGGTGGGACGGCCCGCCTTGGCGTCCCGCTCCGCCGCCTGCTGCAGGTTCCAGCCGTCCCGCACGGTGACCCAGGCGGCGAACGCCCAGAGCAGCGCCAGGGAGACCAGAACCGCAGTGATCTTCGTCCGCAGGCGAGTCGTGCGGGCGGCGGGCGGCTTACGCAGACGCATGACCAGTCCTCAAAGGGCAGCAAACGGGGGGAGGGCATTCGCGAACGCCGCGGGTCGGTCCACACAGGCCGACAGGGCTGTTCTCTAAGGCCCAATTTGCACGCGAGGTACACTAACAGCAACTCTGGCCCGCTTATTCGGGGCTTGTGGAGAAGTGCCCCGAATCACCAGTTCATCCCGTGAGAACGCCGACTGGCAGGCCCGCCGCCGGGTCTGCGCGCGTGAATTTCAGGCCAGCTCCGGGTGAAATCCGACCTTTGAGGCCCAAACTTCGCGTCAGACCGCACCCCAGTAATCGCGTCCTGCACCGTAGTACGCCGTGCTGAACTCCAATTGCCGCCGCAGGAACGCCGCGCCCCGCGGGCAGTCCGCCAGCAGCGAGGCGAGCAGCCGGTGGCAGTCGCCGGCCAGCTCGCTGATCTTCTGGTCGACGGCGGGACGGCCGACCCCGATCAGCAGAACGTTCAAGTCGTCCCATTGCCCGCGGTCACGGTCGATGGTGGCCAGGTCGTTCGCCAACCGGAGTACCTGCTGCACTCGGCGACTGACCACGAGCATCTCCTCCAACCGCGCGAGGACGCCCGGATCGCCGAGCGCGATCCAGTGAGCGACATTGCTCCAGGTGCTTCCGAAGTTGTCGGCATTGTCGAGGTACTGGTCCAGAGTCGGCGACGCCACGGCCTCCGTCCCGCCGCGCTCGGACGAGCCCTCGCGAAGAGCATTCCAGTGCCACTCGCGGTTCATGGCCTCGAGCATGCGCCGGAGCTCGTCACGCCAGACCGAGCCCAGCCGTGCGAACGCGCTGTGCTTGCTCAAATCCCGGCGCAGTTCGTCCAGGAATCGGGCCAACGCGTCATCGGGAGCGGGAACGTGACCATCGGCGGCCCGCAGGCATCGGCTGACGGTGTCCTCGACCTCGGCCGCCGTCGTGGCCTCGTGGTCGATCACCCAGTCCACCGCGAAGATCCACAGCGACGTCAGCGCGTGCGTCCGCAGGCGGGGTGCGTCCAATTCCGGTTCTCCGGCCGCCACCGCACCGGCCAGCTTGGCCGGAAAGGCGGAGTCGAAGGGAGCGCTCGGGAAAAGGGAAGGGTAACGCTCAATGGCGGCCTTCAAGTCCTGAGCGCACTCGGCGGTCGCGGACGCGCGGCGATCGGCGTCCTGGCGTGAGGAGCTTTCGAGCATCGGGGGTCCCTTCACCGTTCTCCACGTGGACCGCTGGACCGGGGTTTCCAGCCCGCACGGACATGCTCACTGAACACCACAGAGCGATCCGCGGGGAACACGCCGTTCGCGTCGATTCGGGAGGGGATCCGGCTGGGCCAGGAGAGCGCGTGCCCAGGTGCGTCCACGGCGGGGGCCGAGGCCCGTCTCTGGCCGCCCCGTCGGGGGCTTCGCTGGCGACGCACTCTGGACACGCGCGGCTTTCGGGGCCCCTGCCCGGGCACGGTGGTTGCCGACACGCACCGGCCCGGGCAGGGAACTTTCCTGACCCGCCACCGACGTTAGGGGGCACGTGTCATCTGGGCTGTCACCAGGAGGGGTCAGGAGGTGAGGCGGGAGCGGATGAGGACTTCCAGGCCGTCGAGGATGCAGGTGAGGCCGAAGGCGCGGCCCTGGTCCTGGGCGGGGGCGGGGGTCACTTCGTCCATGGCGGCGGTGAGGGCGGGGTAGCGCTCGGAGTTCTCGTAGAGGAGTCTCTGCATGGGGGGGCGGGAGTTGCGGTCGGAGGTCCAGGGCTGGGTGCCCGCGGTGGTGAGGGACATCGTGGTGCGGATGTGGCCGAAGATCATGAAGGCGGCGTCCAGGCGTTCGTTGCCGCGCAGGCCGGTGTCGTCGAGGGCGCCGATGGCGCACTCGACCCAGCCGACCTCGCGGGGGCCCATCGGGCGGTCGCCGATCGTGAGCCAGGGCAGCCAGGGGTGCCGGGTCCAGACGACGCTCAGCAGGCGGGTGAACTCCTCGACCCGGGGACGCCAGCCGCCGCCGACTCCCGACAGGTCCGGAGGGTCGTCGACCGCCTCCTCGATCATGACCGCCAGCAGCCCGTTCTTGTCGTGGACGTAGCGGTACAGGGCCATCTTGGTCACGCCCAGCTCGGCCGCGACGGTCTGCATCAGGACCGCGTCGATGCCCTGGACGTCGGCGATGGCGACCGCCGCGCGGGCGATGTCGGGCACGGTGATCGTGGGCTTGGGCCCGCGCGCGCGTTCCCTCGGGCCTCCCCAGAGCAGTGCGAGGATCTGGTCCTGGTCCTGTGCCGTGCCGTCCAATCCGTTCATGTCTCCCGCTCTGGCCGCCGATTCAAACAATGTCTAGGGTATACTGTATCCCATAGACACGATTATGGGCTCAGGCGCTCCGGAAGGCGCACCGGCCCAGGGTCGCGTACCAGCCGTGCAGGGCCAGGACGACGACGCGGGCCATGAGACCGTCGAGGTCCCCGGCGGCCGAGATCGAGACCAGGAGCAGCACCACCAGCGCGACCGTGACCGGTGCGCCCACCCTGGCGAGGGCACGACCGAACCGGCGGTAGCGGGGAACCGACGCCAGGCGCCTTCCGGCGACGACGAATCCGAAGACCGGGGTGACGACGAAGGCCAGCAGGAAGGCCAGGCCGTGCGCGGGCGATTCCTCGTCCGGGAAGAGGCCCTCGAGGATTCCCCCCACTCCGGGAAGGGAGAGCAGGACGGCCGATGTCCAGAGTGCCCGCTTTTCCAGCTCATCGCGCAGACCCAGGAACACGCCGGCGACGCCGGCGATGAGCAGGAGCCCATAGAGCACCGACGCGGCGTTGAGGACGGCCGCGTTCGGGCCGGTGCCCAGGTCGCTCACGAACTGGGCGGTGGGCGAGTAGCCGTCGCGCGTGAATCCGAGGACGATCCACGCGACGTCATAGACGAGCGGTCCGGCGATCGCCCCGAGCGCGAGCCGGCGCGCCCCGACAGAGGCCCTTCGCCGGGGGACGATACGAGGGTTGGCGCGCATGCTGACTCCTGGGGTTGGGGCGACGGCGGACGGCGCTACGGTGGGCGATCAGGCGGAACGCGCCTCGACCATCGTTACATTACAAGTGTAATGGCAAGAAAGGAAGGGTCGTGCCCCGACTTGCCGATCATGACGAGCGGCGACAGCTGATCGCCGACGCCCTGGCCCGCACGATGAGCACGCGCGGGCCCGACGCGGTGAGCCTGCGCGACGTCGCGGCGGCCGCGGGCGTGACCACCGGGACGATCCAGCACTACTTCCGCAACAAGGACGAGATGCTGCTCTTCGCGCTCGGCCGCCACAGCGAGCGCATGATCGAGCGGCTCCAGGCCAGGGCCGCGTCCGCGCCCGACCCCGCGTCTCCCCGATACGTACTGCGGTCGGTCCTTCTGGAATCGCTCCCGCTGGACGACGAGCGGGCACTGGAGGCGCGCGTCGCGATCGCCTTCATGGGACGGGCGCTCGCCGACCCCGGCCTGGCCGCGCTGTTCCGCGAGCACTTCCCCTCACTGCGCGACGTGCTGGCCGAGCAGCTCCGGCTGGCGGGGACCCCGTCCCCCGACGCCGACCACGAGGCGGAGCTGCTCCTGTGCGTCGTCAACGGTCTGCGCAACCACATCCTGATCGGCCAGACCACGCCGGAGTCGGCCGTGGCCATGCTCGACTCGCACCTCGACCGGCTGATCCCGTCCTGAAAGGGCCGTCATGGAGAACGACGTCCAGTCCGAGTTCGAGCTGGCCAAGTCGCTGAAGAAGCAGGGCAGGGTGGACGAGGCCGAGCGGCACTACCGCGTCGCGGCCGAGGCCGGGCACCCCCGCGCCATGCTCAACCTCGGGGTCCTGCTCGTGGGGCGCGACCCGGACGAGGCCGAGCGGTGGTGGCGCGCGGCCGCCGAGGCCGGCAACGCGACCGCGATGGGCAACCTGGGCATTCTGCTGTCGGATCGGGGACGTCCCGGCGAGGCCGAGTCCTGGTACCGGGCGGCGGCCGAGGCGGGTGAGCTGGACGCCCGGCACAACCTCGGTCTGCTGCTGGTCGAGCGCCGCGACCTCGCGGGCGCCGTCGAGCAGTTCCGGATCGCCGCGGCGGCGGGGCACGTGGCCTCGATGAACAATCTCGGCATCGCGCTCGGGGAGCTGAACCGCTTCGACGAGGCCGAGGAGTGGCTGCGGCGCGGGGCCGAGAACGGCGACGGGCGCGCGATGTGCAGTCTCGGCAACCAGCTCTACGCGCTCGGCCGGCGCGACGAGGCCGATGAGTGGTGGGCCGAGGGCGCGGCGCTCGGCGACGCGAACTCGATGGTCAATCTGGGCGTCCGGCACGAGCACAGGAACGACCTGGCGCGCGCCGAGGAGTGCTACCGCGACGCGGCCAAGGCCGGGCACCCGAGGGCGGGGGCGCGGGCGGACGCGCTGGCCGCCGGAAACTGGCCGAACGGCGCCCCGTACATGCCCGGCCTGTTCTGAGCTGTTCTGAGGACTGTCCCCACGGCCCGCCGGAATCCGCTAGGTTCCGGGCAATATGGCCGAAAGTGGGGCGCCATGCAGCTCGAACTACGCCATCTGCGCGCGCTGTGCGCGATCGCCGACGCGGGGAGCCTCAGCCGGGCGGCCGCGACCATCGGGATCTCGCAGCCCGCGCTGACCGCCCAGCTGCACCGGATCGAGGAGGCGCTCGGCGGCCAGGTCTTCCGGCGCGGGCGGCTGGGCGTCGCGCCGACCCCGTTCGGGCTGTTCGTCCTGAGCCGGGCGCGGTCGGTGCTGGTCACCGTGGACGAGCTGCGCACCGGGTCCACGGCGGCCGCCGGTTCCGAGGTGCGCGTCGGCGGCTACGCGACGCCCGTCCTGACGGGCCTGCTGAACCGGCTGTTCGCGCTGCCGGGCGCGCGGATCACCGTCCACACCGAATACTCGCCGCAGCTGCTGCTCGACCTGCTGTGCTCGGGTCGCCTGGACGCGGCCACGCTGGTCGACTACCCCGACCGCGCGCTGCCCGTCAGGCCCGCCGTGGAGACGCGCCTCATCGCGGTCGAGCCGGTCTTCGTCGCGCTGCCCGCCACCCACCGCCTGGCCGGACGGGACGAGGTGGCGCTGGCCGAGCTGGCCGACGAGGACTGGCTGGTCACTCCCCCGGACGGCGCCGGCTGGCCGGAGATCTTCTACTCCGCCTGCCAGGATGCGGGCTTCGCGCCGCGGGTGCGGCACATGATGGCCGAGCACGACATGATCCGCGACCTGGTCGGCGAGGGACGCGCGATCGCGCCCTGCCAGGCCACGCTGCGCACCGGCGCCGACGTCGCGGTGCTCCCCCTGACCGGGACGCCGCTGCGCATCCGCCACCTGCTGGCGTGGCGGCGGGACGGCCCGCTGGCGGCGCGCGCCGCCGAGTTCGCGGAGTTCGCCGCGGAGGCCCATCGCGAGGCGGTCGCGGCCGCCCCCGGCTACGCCGCCTGGATCGCCCGGGGCGGCGGGCTCTGACCACGCCATTCATGAAATGCGCGGCGCGGCCATTACTTGAGAATTATGGGCAGCTGGGATAAGACGCGGAACCGCCTTTTGACAACACTCGGGGCACCCCCTGAAGGAGGATCCCCGTGCGTACCAAGGCGATGCTCTGTGTCCTGGCCTGCCTGGCCGCCGTGATTCCCGCACCGGCCGCCGCGGCCGATCCCGCGCCCGATTCCGCAAGCGTCCGCAGCGAATGGCGTGAGGTGTTCTCCCCGGACGGTTCGATCCGGCGCGTCCTGACCACCAGGCGCGCGGAGGAGCCGTCCGCGCCGCGGTCGGCCCTCGCCGCCGCCGAGGTGATTCCCATCGAGGTCAACGGCCCCAGCGAAAGCCGTTTCGACCTGGTGTTCGTCGGCGACGGCTACACCAGCTCCCAGTTCTCGACCTACGGACAGCATGTGCGGAGCAAGCTCGACGAGATCATGGCGATCGAGCCCTTCCGCTCGCACCGAGCGCAGTTCAACGTGTGGCAGGTCAACGTCCCCTCGGCGCAGTCGGGCGTGGACAACGACCCCACCCAGGGGGTCTCCCGCTCCACCGCGCTCGACATGGGCTTCTGGTGCGCGGGCATCGAGCGGCTGCTGTGCGTCAACGAGACCAAGGCGCGGCAGTACGCGGCGCAGGCCCGCGACGTCGACCAGGTCCTGGCCCTGGGCAACAGCACCAAGTACGGCGGCGCGGGCGGCGGCGTCGCCACGGCCTCGGGCGGCAACGCCCAGTCGGGGCAGGTCGCCATCCACGAGCTGGGCCACTCGGTCGGCAAGCTGGCCGACGAGTACACCTACGGCCAGGGCGACCTCTACACCGGCCCGGAGCCCAGGGAGTCGAACGTCTCGATCTACCAGCGGGCGACGATGAGCCAGTACAAGCTCAAGTGGTACCGCTGGCTCGGCCAGTCGACGCCCGACGGCGGCGTGATCGACACCTTCACGGGCGGCTACTACCACCAGCGCGGCATCTACCGCCCGAGCGACAACTCGATCATGCGCACGCTGGGCCGCCAGTTCAACCTGCCCGGACGGGAGGCGATGATCGCCGCGTTCTACCGCGAGACCGGCCTCATCGACGCCGGCGCGCCGGACGCGTCCTCGTCCGTGCTCTGGGTCAAGCCGATCCGCTCCGCCGGGACCACCACGACGACCTGGCGGATCGACGGCCGCCCGGCCGGGACGGGCGACCGGCTCGACCTGGCCGCCGCGCGCCTGTCCGGGGGCAGCCACACCGTGACCGCCACGGTCACCGCCAGGACGCCCTGGGTCCGCGACCCCGCCCTCCAGAAGAACGCGCTCACCGACAGCCGGACCTGGACCATCACCCGCTGACGACCACACCGAGGCCGGGGCGTTCACCAACGCCCCGGCCTCGGCCGTCGTCAGGGCTCGCCGACCTCGTGGCCGCAGGCGTCGCCCGCGCAGCGCTGGAGCTCGTCCAGGCGGTCCTCCAGGTACCGCCGCACCCGCGCGTAGCGGGGATCGTCGTGGCGGGAGTCCAGCTCGTGGGGGTCCGCGCGCAGGTCGTAGAGCTCGGCGCCCCCTCGGGAGTAGCGGACGAACAGGTATCGCTCGGTGCGGATCGCCTCGTAGCCCGCCGAGGCCCCGTTCCCCCGCACCGGGTGGCTCGGGCCGTCCTGGTCGAGGTCGCCCTGGGCCGCCTGGCGTCCGGCCGAGACGTCGTCGGGCGCCGCGCGGGACGCGGTCCCGGCGCCCTCCGCCGCCTCGTGCAGGATCGGCCGGGCGGTGCGCCGCCGGGGGTCGCGGGCGAAGGGGAGCAGCGACCGGCCGTCCAGGGCGTGGGTGGGCCGCGCCGACGCGATCGCGGCGATCGTCGGGGCCAGGTCGGCGTTGCCGACCAGTTCCCGCGAGACCCCTCCGGGCGGGATGCCCGGGCCCCGCATCAGCATCGGCACATGGGACGACGCCTCGTACGCGACGAACTTGCCGCTGGGGATGCGGTGCTGGCCGAACAGGAACCCGTTGTCGGAGGTGAAGAGCAGGTAGGTGTCGGCGAGGCGGCCGTTGGCGCGCAGGGCCGCCACGATCTTCTCGACGGCCTCGTCGACGGCCAGCAGCGAGGCGAGACGTCCCCGGTAGCTGGCCGTGATGGCGTCCACGGTCCGCCTGTCGAGCCGCGGCCGGGCGCGCAGGAACGGCGGTTTGTCGGACACATCGGCCTCGTCGAAGGACGGCGGCCGAGGCAGCGGTTCCCGGGCGAAGGCTCCCCGGTGGCGCGGCGCCGGTCTCGGTGCCTTCCGCACTTCGGGCTTGGGCTCGCCCCGCCTGCGCCTGCCCTCGCTGTGCGGGGCGAGGAACGCCACGTCCAGGAAGAACGGCCTGCCCTCCCTGGACCTGCGGGTGATGAAATCGATGGCCTTGTCCCGGTAGACATCGGTCTGGTAGAGCGCGGGGTCCTCGACGTCCGGGTGGCCGTAGGTGGTGAGCCTGCCGTTCTCGTTGAGCCGGTAGCCCCACATGCGGTACGTCGTGGGGTCGACGGAGCCGCGCCATTCGTCCCACCCCGGGGGCACGTGCCGGGGGTTCTTCTTGCCGTAGCCGTTGGGGTACTTGCCGATGTGGGACGTCGTGTAGCCCGCCTTCCGCAACCAGACCGGCAGCGTGTTCCGCTCGTCGAGCCGGTCGTAGCCACCCAGCGGCGCCATGTTGTGCCGCACGCCGTTGTTGTGCGCGAACCGGCCGCTCAGATACGTGGAACGCGACGGGCAGCACAGCGGCATCGAGGCGTGGTAGCGGTCGAACCTGGTGCCCGCGTCGCCGATGAGCGCCCGCGTGCGCGGCATCGCGCGCAGGGAGCCGAACCACTGGTCGTCCGTCATGATCATCACAACGCTGGGCCTGCGTCCCCGGTCCGCGGCGCGGCCGAGGACGGCGCCGCCCCCCACCGCCGCGAGCCCGGCCGCCGCCAGGACGACCACCAGCAGGGACGCGCCGGTCTTCGATCCGTGGAGATCCATGCCCGGCACCTTGCCGACCCGAGGAGGGGGACGGAATCAGGCACGTCCGGGCTTGGTGATACCTATCCACGCCAGGGTCGACGGCGGACGAGCGCGGGGATCCAGGGGGCCGCGCCGACGAGGGCGAGCAGCGACAGCAGGGGCAGCCGCCACCACCACGAGACAGACGCGGGCGGCGGGGACGGAGGACGGCCCACCCAGGGGCGGGCGGTCTTCGACCAGGCCAGGAACGCGTCCCCGATCGGGAGTCGCCCGAAGGCGTAACGCTTGGACCAGGGCGTGCCGACGGGGAGGCCCGCCAGCTCGCCGTAGTTGCCGAGCGCGGCGGCGAGCGAGGAGTCGCCGTGCGTCTGGGCGGCGCCGAGGGTGACCACGGTCGCCGACAGGCTCACGCCGAGGACCAGCGGCCCCGAGTCGACGTCGCCCGGTCCGTCCATGCCCTTGGGGTACTCCCGGACGGCGGGACCGAGGCCGAGCGGCGATACGACGTACCGTTCGCGGAACCTGAGGTACTGCTCGCGGGCGAAGTCCGCGTCGATCTCCGGCAGGAACCGCTGGACGATGCTCTGCGAGGTCCCCCTGGCCACCTCGGCCGGTGCGCCGGTACCGGGAGCGACGCGGTGCGGGAACAGGCCGGTGCGCGGGTCGAGCCGCTGCCGGACGTCGCGGAGCCACCGATCGGCGGTCGCGCCGAACCGGGCGGGCAGCAGCGCGTCGTGCAGCCGCAGCGACGCCACCGCCACGGTCGAGTCGACCGGCCACGCCTGCCCCGGATAGGCCTCCAGGTAAGGGGACGCCGAGCGGTCGAAGGCCGAGCCGAGGGCGGCGGAGTCCTCGCCGAACCGGCGCAGCTCGCCCGCGTCGCGCCGCTGTGCCGGTTGCAGGCTCAGCACCCCGCCGCGCAGCCAGTTGCTCCAGCCCCGGTAGAAGACGCCGAGCGGCGGCGCGAGCCCGGGGCTGAACGGGGCCCGACCGGACGGGGAGTCCAGGCGCCCCAGCGCCCACCGCGCCTCCCGCAGGGCCTTCGCCCGATCGCCGGGCGGTTCGCGCGTCCCCAGCTCGACCCAGGCGAGGCCGTAGAGGGCGTGGAGGAAGAAGTACCCCTCGGGGAACTGCCGCTGCGCCCGGTCTCCGGCGCCGTCGTCGAGCGCCCCGCGCAGGAAGGCCAGCTGCCGCTCGACCCCGGGCGGCGCGTCGGCGGACGTCGCGGGCACGACCAGCCGCACCATGCCCACCATGGCGCCGAGACCGACCAGCACGGCCGCGGTCCGGCGTACCCAGCTCTGGAACAAGCCCTTGCCTCTCGCTCGGCCGGTGGCGTCCTTGGCTGGGACGCACGCGAGGGGCATCGGGTTCGTGGTGTTCCCAGGTACACCCCCACGCGGGTGTCCAGAGCCAGTGATCGGCGAGGCCGCGCCCGCCAAGGTTGATCACAGAAGAGATCGACCAGGTGAGGAGCCTCCAATGCCGAAGAACACGCGCCGCGTCATCGCCGGGACGGTCGCCGGGATCACGCTGGGCGCGGTCGCCGCCCCCGCGTCCGCGTCCGCCGCCCCGCGCGAGAACGCGGTCCAGGCGGCCGCCGACCGGCTCGTCGCCGACGGCCAGCCCGGCGTCATCGTCATGACCCGGCGCGGCGACCGCGTGTCGCACGTGACCTCGGGAGTGGCCGACAAGGCGACCGGTCGGGCCATGGACCATCGGCTGCGCCTCCGGATCGCCAGCGTGACCAAGACCTTCACCGCGACCGTCATGCTCCAGCTCGTGGCCGACCGCGGGTACGGGATCTCGCTCGACGACACCGTGGACCGGTGGCTGCCGGAGGTGGTGCGGGCAAACGGGAACGACGGAACCGCGATCACGATCCGGCACCTGCTCCAGCACACCAGCGGGCTCAACGAGTACGTGCTCGCCCCCCGCGTGCTCAACGACCCCCGGCGCACCTGGAAGCCCCGCGAGCTGGTCGACCTGGCGCTGGAGCGCCGTCCGATCGACGCTCCCGGCGCCACCTGGCACTACGCCAACACCAACTACATCCTGGCCGGAATGATCATCGAGCGGGTGACGGGACACTCCCTGGGCAGCGAGTTCCGGTCGCGGATCGTCCGGCCCCTGGGCCTGCGCCACACCACGCTCCCGATCGCCGACCGCGGCTTCCCCGCGCCCTACGTGCACGGGTACTTCGGCGACCTCGGCGACGTCAGCACCGAGATCAGCCCGTCCAGCGGCTGGGCCTCGGGCGGGATCATCTCCACCGTGGACGACGTCGCCACGTTCCATCGCGCGCTGTTCACCGGCCGGATGCTCCCCAAGGCCCAGCAGCGCGAGCTCACCCGCACCCGCGAGGTCAACGACGACGGCCAGGTCGAGGACTACGGCCTCGGCGTCTACCGCGTCCAGCTCTCCTGCGGGTACGCCTGGGGGCACGACGGCGGCTTCCCCGGTTACCGCACCTGGACGTACACCAGCGCGAACGGCAGGCGGCAGGCCGTCCTGACCTACAACCTCTCCAGCCTGGACACTCCCAAGTTCCGCGCCGACCGGGCCGGGGCCGCCGACGCCGCCTTCTGCGCCTGACCGCCGTCAGGGCCCGGTGGGGAACGCGGCGGCGGCCTCCCGGGCGCTCGGCGAGAGCAGGTCGTTCCAGGAGCGGAACAGGGCCAGCAGGGCGGCGCCGTGCTCCTCGCGCACCGCGGCGGAGTGGGCCATGACGTCCAGCTCGTTGGCGACGGTCAGCTCCGCGAAGTCGCGGGTCACGGCGTCCGAGAGGGGGACGCGGACGCCGGTGAACCGGTCGGCCAGCACGGGCCGGGTCGTCAGGGACGGATACGTCTCCGCGCGGGCGCACGCCCCGTAGAGGTAGACGATCTCCTCGGCGGCCGGGCCGATCACCGAGGCCAGGACGTCGCGGTCGGTGTGCTCGCCGAGCGCCGCGGCGAAACCGTCGGTGCCGTAGAAGGCGTGGCAGAGACCCGCCAGGCACAAGTCGTCACGGGCGCCCCACGCGACGAGGGTGGTGTGGACGCGGCTGAGGTGGACCAGCAGGGTGCCGCCCGGGTGGGGCAGCGAAGCGGCACCGCGGGACTCCAGCAGGGAGAGTGCTTCGGAAACCATGCCCCAGCCTCGCACGGCGCGGGCGGGACCCGGCGACCGGCGCCGGGACCGGCGCCGGTCGCCTCGCGGGTCAGCCGAGGTTCCGGTCGAGGAAGTCCAGGATCAGGGCGGCGATCTCCGGGCCGTGGGTCTCCAGGGCGAAGTGCCCGGCGTCCAGCAGGTGGATCTCGGCGTCGGGCAGGTCGCGCGCGTAGGCGCGGGCGCCGCCGGGACCGAAGATCTCGTCCCCCGCTCCCCAGGTGCCCAGCAGCGGCGGCCGGTGCTTGCGGAAGTACTCGTGGAACGCGGGGTAGACGTCCAGGTTGAACTGGTAGTCGTAGAAGAGCGCGAGCTGGATCTCCTTGTTGCCGGGACGGTCCAGGTACGCCTGGTCGAGCGTCCAGGTGTCGGGGCTGATCCGGTCGAGACGGTCGGCGGGCACGCCGTGGGTGTACTGCCACTCGGTGGCCGGCGGCTCCAGCGACGCCCGCGCCGCCGCCTCGTGGGCGACGGGGTCCTTGAAGTAGGCGAACAGCGGCTCCCAGAACGGGGTGAACCCCTCCATGTAGGCGTTGCCGCTCTGGGTGACGATCGCCGAGACGCGGTCGGGGTGGCGCGAGGCGATGCGCAGGCCGATGGGCGCGCCGTAGTCCTGGATGTAGAGCGCGAACCGGTCGAGCCCGAGCTCGTCGAGGAGGGCCAGCGTGATCTCGGTGAGTTTCTCGAAGGTGTAGGGGAACGCGTCCCGGGGCGGCATCGCCGACCGCCCGAAGCCCACGTGGTCGGGGGCGATCACCCGGTAGCGCCCGGCCAGCTCGGGGATCAGGTTCCGGAACATGGCCGAGCTGGTCGGGAAGCCGTGCAGCAGGACGACGGCCGGCGCGGACGGGTCGCCCGCCTCGCGGTAGAAGACGTCCAGTCCCTGGATCTGGACGGTGTGGTGCCGGACGACGGCGGTCATGAGGTGCCCCTAACCATTAAAGAATGTTTGATTGGTTAGGACACTAAAGAGCGGCTCCCTAACCTGTCAACTCGCTTTGAGGGGTTAAGATCGGAGGGTGATCGATCGACCGCTCACCGGTGAACCCCTCGCGCTGGACCTGGTCAACACCCGCTGGCCGGACGGCGGGCACGTCCACGACCTCTTCGACGACCCGGCCGCGTTCGCCGAGTGGCTCGCCGGGCACGGGCTGGACGTCCCGCCGGGCACGGGCTACCGGGAACCGCTGCTGCGCACGCGCGCCGCCCTGCGCGACTACCTCGACACCGGCGCGGCCGACGGTGTGAACGCGGTGCTGGAGCACGGCCGCGTGCTGCTGACCGTCACCGGCGAGCGCGTCGAGCTGGACGACGAGAACTGGCGTCCCGCCTGGGAGGTCGCCCGCGCCCTGGTGGACCTGCTGGGCGGCGCGCCGCCCGACCGCGTCCGCCGCTGCGCCGGCGACGCCTGCGTCCTGTGGTTCCTGGACACCTCGCGCAACGGCAGGCGCCGCTGGTGCTCGATGACGGGCTGCGGAAACCGCGCCAAGGCACGCGCTCATTACGCCCGCGAAAAAAATTCTGGCGAAAGTCCGTAACCGGGGCCCGGCCCGGCCGTCTCTCCTGCACGTCGTAACCGTGAAGGAGATCTCAGTGACTGACCTCAGCCAGGTGGTCCACCTTCCCACGCGTCGGATCGAGCTCGGACTCTCGTTCGACGGGGTGGTCCGAATCGCCGGTGACCTTCGTGAGCACGTTCCCGCGATCGCCGAGGAGGCGGTGTGCCGGATCGAGAAGGAACTGCCGGAGTTCGTGCGGCCCCACGACCCCAGATACGCCAAGGCGCTCGGGCTGAGCGTCGAGTACGCCATCGGGCACTTCCTCGACCTGATGGCCGACCCCGACACCTCTTCGGCCGAGGTGCTCCAGTTCTGGCGCCAGGTCGGCGCCGGTGAGGCCAGCGAGGGCCGCACGCTGGACGCCTGGCAGGCCGCCATCAGGACGGGCGCGGGCGCCGCGGTCGAGCGGCTGACCGAGGAGGCCGAGCGGCTCGGCCATCGCGCCAGCCCGGCCGAGATGGCCAACATCGCCAACGCGGTCTTCAGCTATCTGAACCAGCTGGCGATGGTCGTGGCCGAGGGGCACGCCGACGCGGCCGCCCGGGCGGCGGGCGCCCATCAGGACCGCAGGCGCCGCCTGCTCGACCTGCTGCTCTCGGAGCCCGCACCCGAGCCGAAGGACCTCAGGGAGCCCGCGCAGGAGGCGGCGTGGCCGCTGCCGCGCACCGTCGCGGCGGTGGCGCTGCGCGAGCGCGGACCCGACACGCGCCGCCCGGCGCTGCCGCCCGACATGCTGCTCGGCCTGCACCTGACCGAGCCGTGCCTGATCGTCCCCGACCCCGACGGGCCGGGACGGCGGCAGGCCCTGCGCAAGAAGCTGCGCGGCTGGACGGCCGCGCTCGGACCGACCGTCGAGCCGGGCGAGCTGTCCAAGTCGCTGCGCTGGGCCAGGCAGACACTGGAGCTGGCCGATCAGGGGCTGATCGACGGGACGGGCCTGGTCGTCACCGAGGAGCACATGCCGATCATCGTGATGATGCGCGAGCGCGAGCTGGTCGAGCGGGTGATCGACCGCCGGCTGGCGCCGCTGCTGTCGGTCCGCCCGGCGCAGCGGTACCGGCTCGCCGAGACGCTGCTGACCTCGCTGGAGTGCGGGTTCAACGCCACCGAGGTCGCCGGGCGGCTCAACCTGCACGCGCAGACCGTCCGGTACCGGCTGCGGCGGCTGGAGGAGCTGTTCGGCGACACCATCCACGCCACGTCCGGACGCCTGGAGCTGCACATGGCGCTGCAGAGCTGGCTCACGCTCAACGCCGAGGCGGGCGCCTCGGGCGAGCTGCGCTACGGGTGATCGCGGGCCGTCCCCGGGGCGGCCCGCGGCTCAGCTTCCTACGCTCCACCCCTGGGCGGCCATCCCGGCGTAGGACGACGGCTTCAGCTTGACCGGCTGGAGCCCCGACCAGTCCGCCTGGAGGAACAGGTCGTCACCGTTGGACAGGCGCTCGACCCCCGGGGAGAACCGCACCAGCTTCCAGACCTGGTCGCGCCCGCCGCACGGCGCGGTGACCACCGAGTACTCGGTGCCGCCCTCCCACGGGACGTTCCCCGATACCGGCCCCCGGGCCATGCACCGGCCGTTGGAGAGGCTGGTCAGCGTGAAACCGCCGCCGGAGTTCTTGCGCCGCCACCCGGTCGAGGGGTCCGAGCACGAGCGCTGGACGACCGACGAGCCGTCCGGCGCCAGGCACGAGCGCAGCGTCGTGTTCCGCACCCGAGCCCCGGGGCCCGGCCCCGGAGCGGCCGCCTTGGTCCTCTTCGGCGGCTTGATCTTTCTCGGCGCGGCCGTCTGCGGCGTCTTGGGCGGCCGCCGCGCCGACGGCGCCGGCGCCGCGCTCGGGGCCGTGGACACCGACGGCAGCGGCGCCGATCTGGGCGGCTCCAGCCTGCTGTTCTCGCCGCCGGTGGCGAACAGGATGGCCACGATCGCGGCGCTGGCCCCGGCCAGTCCGGCCGGGGCCAGCCAGCCGGGCAGGGACGAGGCCGGGGTGAGGGCGCCCAGCGGGGACGAGGGCATGCCCAGCACGACGATGCCGATCGGGAGGGCGGCCCGCAGCCGCCCGTTCATCTCGGCCATCTCCTTGGACGCCCGCCGGCAGCGCTCGCAGGACTCCAGATGCCGCCGCAGGGCGCGACCGCGCCGCCGCCCCGGACGGCGCGTGCTCGCGGCGAGCTGCCGGGTGAACTCGGCGCAGTCGGGGTGGCCCTCGCAGCTGGCGGCCAGGAACGCCTGGCGCAGCCCCTCGCGGGCCCGGAACGAGAGCTGGGTGACCGCGCCCGGCTGGAGGCCGAGCAGCTCGGCGACCTTCGGGACGGGCTCGTCCTCGATCACGGTGTGCCACAGGACGGTCTGCCACCGGTCCGGCAGCGACCGGAAGGCGCGCACGAGCGTGTCGCGCTCGTCGACGTCGGGGAGCTCCTCGGCGGGCCGGTCGGCCCATTCGGCGACCTCGTCGGTCACCACGGTGCGACGTCCGGCGCGGGCCCAGTCGACCGCCGCGTTGCGCACCACCGTGTACAGGTAGGGGCGGCAGGCCACCTGCGGCCCCATACCCTCGCGCAGGGCGGCCAGGGTGCGGGCGAACGCCTCGCTCGTCAGGTCCTCCGCCATGTGCTGGTCTCTGACCAGTCCGCGCGCGTACCCGAGCACCGCGCCATGGTGCCGCCGGTAGAGCTCGTCCGAAGCCTGCTCGTCGCCGATCCGGGCCGCCGCCACCAGATCGGCGTCCGAGTCCGTCGCCACGCCCATAGCCACCACGCAATCCAACCCAAGGGCCGTCAATCACCAGGCCCACCAGCCATGACTCGCCGGCCGGGCGAGGGCCCGGATCCGGCCACCGGCGGCACGGCTCTGTGCACACCTGACGCGTTTCTTCCGGCGTCGCTCCGCCTCCCTTAGCGGAACGACCCGGGGAGTAGACGTGGCGCCAGTCAGCCGGTTACGAGGTTTCTCGAAATTCCTGTCAGCGAACTCACTACAGAACCACCTCCAGCACCGGCACCCACCAGGCCATTCGGGGAGCCGGTCGAGGAACAATACGCCGTCGCGGCCGAAGGCGCACCGCCGCGTCCTTACTGAGGGTCACGCCACATGCGCCAGATCGTCGGACAGCCGCCGGGCGGGGCGATCTCGCCGGTGACGCCGAAGCCGAACCGCTCGTAGTAGGGGATGTTCTCCGCCTTGGACGACTCCAGGTACGCGGGCAGGCCGTCGGCGTCGCACCGGTCGAGGCGCGAGCGCAGCAGCGTCCCTCCCAGACCGAGGCCCTGTGCGGGCGGATCGGTGCCGAGAACCGCGAGGTACCAGTGGGGTTCACTGGGATGTGCCTTGTCGACCGCGCTCATGACGCGGGCGAGGGCGGGCATTCGGGTGCCGAGCACCCGCAGCATGGGCAGGGCGAGGCGCAGCTGAAGGCTCATCGGCATGCGCCACCGCCCCGGCGGGTCCCAGAGCGCGCCCGCCTCGACGGCGCCGTCGCGCCCGGTGAGCTCGGACGCGCCGTGCGGCCCGTGCACCCGCCGGACGAGCAGCTCGAACATCCGGCTCTGTCGGGCCACCTGGCCCTTCGCGTCGGGAAAGATCCACTGCCAGACGGGATCGTCTTCGAAGGCCCGTCCGAGCACCCTTCCCAGCGTGGCCGCGTCGTCCGTTCCGACCGTCCGGACCGCCGTCACGGACGCGTCCCGCCGAGCTGATCCCTCATACCGGAGATCTAATCAGGAAAGCGGATCGAAGGGGAGCGATCTCAGCGGTCCTGGAGGACCGGGGCGTCGGTGGCCTCCGGGACGTCCGACCGGACCTTCCTGAAGGCGGTGAAGGCCAGGACGGAGATGCCCGCGACGAGGATCGCGCCGATGCCCGCCGCCGCGTTCAGGCCCGCCGTGAACGCCTCCCGCGCGGGGACGACCAGCTCGGGAACCGAGACGGCGCCCGCGAGGGACTCGCGGGCCTGCGCGGACGCGTCGCCGGGCAGGCGGTCGCGGTAGACGGCGGCCCCGACGCTGCCGAGCGTCGCGATGCCCAGGGCGATGCCGAGCTCGCTGCTGGCCTCGCTCACCGCCGAGGCGGCGCCCGCCTTCTCGGGAGGCGCGGCACCGACGACCAGGTCGGTCCCGAGGGCCATCACCGGTCCCGCCCCGACATAGATCAGCACGAAGCCCGCGACCAGCAGGGGCAGTCCCGAGACGGACCCGACCTGGGTGAGCAGCGCGTGCCCGGCCGCGCAGACCGCCAGCGAGAACCCGATGACCCGCCCCGGGCTCAGACGCCGGGCCAGCGCCGGGCCGACCATGGACGTGACGACCAGCGCGCCCGCCGCGGGAAGCAGCCACAGCCCGGCCTCCAGCGACGACTGCCCCCGCACGAGCTGGAGGTACTGGGTGACGAACAGGTAGATCCCGCCGATCGTGAGCGCGTTGACCAGCAGGATCACCAGCGCGCCCCGGAAGGCCCGGTCGGCGAACAGGGCGACGTCCAGCAGGGGGTCGGCCAGCCGCCGCTGCCGCCGGACGAACAGGACGCCCGCCACCACACCGGCCGCGACGGCCGCGAGCGGCACCGGGGCGAGCCCGTGCTTGGCCAGCTCCTTGATCCCGTAGATGACCGGGAGCATCGCGGCCAGGGACAGCGCCACGCTCGCCGGGTCCACGCGCCCGGCTCCGGCGTCACGGAACTCGGGCAGCAGGATCGGCGCCGCGACCAGCAGGACGACCATGACCGGCACGCCCAGCAGGAACACCGACCCCCACCAGAAGCGCTCCAGCATCGCGCCGCCGAGCACCGGGCCCACGGCGATGCCGAGCGAGAACATCGCGGCCCACACCCCGATCGCCAGCCCGCGCTGCCCGGGGTCGCGGAACATGTTGCTGATCAGCGAGAGCGTCGAGGGCATCAGCGTGGCCCCGGCGATCCCCAGGACGACCCGGCTCGCGATGAGCATCTCCGGGCCGGTGGAGTAGGCGGCGGCGACCGACGCCGCGCCGAACGCCGCGGCCCCGATCATCAGCAGGCGGCGCCGCCCGATCCGGTCGCCGAGCGTGCCCATCGTCATCAGGAATCCGGCGATCATGAAGCCGTAGACGTCGATGATCCACAGCAGCTGGGTGGCGCTGGGTTCCAGGTCCGCGCTCAGATGGGGCACGGCCAGGTGCAGGACGGTGACGTCCAGGGCGAGCAGCAGGGTGGGCAGCGCCAGCACGGCCAGCCCGATCCACTCCCTGGCCCCGGCGCGCCCGGGGGTCGTCGCGGAACTCACGGACATGATCTTCTCGCCTTTCCTCGGTCTCAGATGGTCAACGGTGCCGGGGGCCGCGCACGATCGGCGCACGGCCTACCGTGATCACATGCGATTCGGCGTGCTCGGCCCCCTGGCGGTCTGGACGGCCGGGGGGCGGCCGGTGCGGGTGCCCGAGGCCAAGGTCCGGGCGCTGCTGGCCCGCCTGCTGGTCGCCCCGGGACGGGTCGTCCCCGTCGACCGGCTGGCCGCCGACCTGTGGGGCGACGACCTGCCGGGCGACCCGTCCAACACGCTCCAGACCAAGGTCTCGCTGCTGCGGCGCACGCTGGAGAAGGCCGAGCCCGGCGCCCGGGAGCTGGTGGCCCACCGTCCGCCCGGGTACGCCCTGAGCGTCGAGGGCGAGGCGGTGGACGCCGAGCGCTTCGCCGATCTCACCGCCCGCGCGCGGGGCGCGGACGACCCGAGGACGCGCGTCGCGCTGTACTCCGAGGCGCTGGCCCTGTGGCGCGGCCCGGCTTTCGCCGAGTTCGCCGACGAGGAGTTCGCGCGGGCCGCGATCGCCCGGCTGGACGAGCGGCGGCTGACCGCCCTGGAGGAGCGGGCCGAGGCCCGGCTCGACCTGGGCGAGCACGCGCCGCTGGCCGACGAGCTCGGCGAGCTGGCCGCCCGGCACCCGCTGCGCGAGCGCCTGCGCGCCGCCCACATGCGCGCCCTCTACCTGGCCGGACGCCAGGACGAGGCGCTCGCCTCCTACGACGTCCTGCGCGAGCACCTGGCCGGCGAGCTCGGCCTGGACCCCCGGCCGGAGCTGGCCGAGCTGCGCCAGGCGATCCTCCGGCACGACCCGGCGCTGCGTCCGGGCGGCGCCGCCGTCCCGGTCCGGCCGCCGCGCCTGCCCGCGCCGGTCAACACGCTGATCGGCCGGGAGGACGACCTCGTCCGGGTCGGCGTGCTGCTCCGCGCGGCGCGGCTGGTCACGCTCACCGGGCCTGGCGGGGTGGGCAAGACCCGGCTGGCCCTGGCGGCGGCCGCGCGGCTCGAAGGCGGCACCCCCGACGGCGTGTGGCTGGTGGAGCTGGCCGGGCGGCACCGGGCGGGCGCGTCCCTGCGGGAGGTCGCCGAGTCGGTCGCCGCCGTGCTCGGCATCAGGGACGCGGCCCCGGGGCCCGACGCCGCCGACCCGCTCGACCGGCTCGCCGCCGCGCTGCGAACGCGCCGCCCGCTGCTGGTGCTCGACAACTGCGAGCACGTGATCGAGCCGGTCGCGGCGCTGGCGGACCGGCTGCTGCGGGACGCGCCGGGCCTGCGCCTCCTGGCGACCAGCCGGGAGCCGCTGGCCATCGGCGCCGAGGTCCTGCACGCGGTGCCGCCGCTGGAGTCGCCGCGCTCGGGCGACCCCGGCGAGCTGCGCCGCTCCCCCGCCGCGCGGCTGCTGGTGGCACGGGCGTCGGCGACCGCCCCGGGCTTCGACGCGACACCGGAGAACGCCGCGGCCATCGCGACGATCTGCCGCCGCCTCGACGGCCTCCCGCTGGCGCTGGAGCTGGCCGCCACCCGCGTCCGCGCGCTCGGCGCCACCGGCGTGGCCGAGCGGCTCGACGACCGGTTCCGGCTGCTGGCGGGCGGGCGGCGCGACGCCCCGGCCCGCCAGCGGACGCTCCGCGCGGTGATCGACTGGAGCTGGGAGCCGCTGCCCGAGCCCGAGCGCGCGGTGCTGCGGCGGCTGGCCGTCCACGCGGGCGGCTGCACGCCGGAGGCCGCCGAGGAGGTCTGCGGCGACGGCGCCGTCGACGTCCTGGCGGCCCTGACGAGCCTGGTGGACCGCTCGCTGGTGGTGACGGCCACCGGGCCCCGGTACCGGCTGCTGGAATCGGTGGCGGCCTACTGCGCGGAACGCCTGGAGGAGGCGGGCGAGGCCGGGGACGTCCAGCGCCGTCACGGCCTCTACTACACGCGGCTGGCCGAGCGGGCGCGGCCCGAACTGCACGGGCACGACCAGCGGCGATGGATCCAGACTCTCGACGACGAGGACGCCAACCTGCGCCGTGCCCTCGGCGAGGCCGTCGCCCGGGCCGACTCCGCGCTCGCCCTCCGCCTGGTCAACGCCCTGGCCTGGTCCTGGTATCTGCGCGGCCGGTACCAGGAGGGGCACCGGGCGCTGTCGGCCGCGCTGGACCTCGCGGGTCCGGACTCACCGGAACGCGCGGAGGCCGCGGTGTGGCACGCGGGCTTCGCGATGCTGGCCGAGAGCGTGCCCCACGCGGACGCCCTCGCGCACGCGCGCACGCTGGACCCGATCGGGCCGGACGGCCGGACCGCTCGGGCGGGTTGGTTCCTGGGGCAGGTCCACCTCAACTTCGGCGAGCTGACCGCCAGTGCGGAGGTGACCGACCGGGCATTGTCGGCGTTCCGGTCGCTGGGCGATCGCTGGGGCACCGCCGCGGCCCTGAGCACCAAGGCCGTCCAGGCCCTGTTCCGCAGCGACCTGCCCGCCGTGCGGCGGCACGGCTCCGAGGCGGCGCGGCTGTTCGAGGAGACCGGCGACCGGTGGGGACGGCTCCAGGCCGCCGACGCCCTGGCCAACCTCGCCGAGATCAACGGCGACTACGCCGAGGCCGCCCGGCTCCAGCGGCAGGGCGCGCGCGACGCGGAGGACCTGCGGCTCTGGTTGGAGCTGGCCAACCGCCTGTCGGCCCTGGGCCGGGTCACCCTGCTCACCGGCGACCACGCCGGGGCCGAGGAGCTCCACCGGCGGGCGATGCGGCTGGCCGAGGGGCAGGCCAACGCGCTCGGCCTCCAGTTCGCCGAGATCGGTCTCGGCATGACCGCGCGGCGGCGCGGCCGGCTGGACGACGCCGAGCGGCACCTGGGCCGCTGGCTGGGATGGAACCGCGAGCTCGGCGGCGGCCACGGCCTCGCGCTGGTCCTGGCTGAGCTGGGCTTCGCCGCCGAGCAGCGCGGCGACGCGGCGGCGTCCCTGGCCCTGCACCGCGAGGGGTTCGGCGCCGCGCGGCGGATCGGCGACCGCCGGGCCGTGGCGCTGGCGCTGGAAGGGCTCGCGGGCGCCCGCTCGGCCGCCGGTGCGCACGCGGAGGCGGCCCGGCTGCTCGGGACGGCCGCCGCGCTGCGCGACTCGGCGGGCGCGCCGCTGCCCCCGGCCGAACGCGGCGACGTCGACCGCGTCACGGCACGCCTGACCCGGGCCCTCGGCGAGGACGGCTTCAAGCGGGCGCACGACGAGGGCCGCGTCCTGCCCCCCGGAGACCACCCAGCGACGCGCTGACACCGCGCCGACGAGGACCGCGCCGACCTGACCGGCGACCGGCCCGCGCGGCGCGATGGGCGGCCCCGGGGAGTCGGCCTCGGCGGCGGCGAACCAGCCTTCGAAGTGGGCTCCGATCTCGCGGCGGCCCTCCCTAGCGCGCTCCGCTGGTGCAGGTGAGCTTGGGCTCGGGCTGGTAGACGGTGTGGAACTTCTGGCGGCGGACCACCCGGCCGTCCTTCTTGAACAGGCGCCAGACATCGATGGAGAACCCCTGGGCGCCGGGCATCGGCAGGCACTTCGGGCCGGAGTCGGTGGTCGTCTCGAAGCCCCGAACGTTGTAGCGGCTGGAGCTTTTGGCCTCGATCTCGTAGCGCTTGGTGCCCCAGAACGTCACGGTGATCGACGTCGAGGTGAACGCGGTCTTGATCAGGACGCCGGAGGGCGAGTCGTTGCGCCAGCGGAAGTCGGGCTGCGGGTACGACACCGTCGACTCGCGTCCGGCCGGGTACCTCGAGATGTAGAACATGTGCGGCGTGTGCTGGACGTCCTGGAGCCCGCCGAAGAAGACCGCGTTGAACATCGCGGTGGTGAACTGCGAGACGCCGCCGCCCACGTCGTCCACGAAGCGGCCGTTGAGGATCATCGGGGCGGGGACGAAGCCGCGCGCCCGGTCGCGGCGGCCGACCACGCCGTTGAGCGAGAACGTCTCGCCCGGCTTGACGATGTGGCCGTCCACGATGCGGGCGATCGTCTGGATGTTGGTCACGCGCGGCGCGCAGCACGGATGGCGGCTGGTGTAGGTGCTGATCTTCTCTTTGATCCCGAGCGAGCGGGCCTGCCCGGTGGTGACGCGGGGCGGCGTGGTGACCAGCTCGACCGGCACGGTGCGCGGGCCGCCGCGCGCCAGGACGGCGCTCACGGCCGGGCCGAGCCTGCGCTCGTCGATGCCCTGCCCGGTGCGGGCGGGCACCAGGCGCAGCCTCCCCTTCGCCACCGTGAAGCTGGCGTCCCGGGGGGCCTGGGCCGCCTTGACGAACGCCTTCTCGTACTTCCTGGCCACCGCCGTGCCGTCGAAGGCGGGACGCAGCGAGCCCTTGCCATCGGGGGTGAAACGCAGGCCCGGAGCGAGGTCGCGGGGCGGGACGGACGCCGTCCTGCGGTCGCGGGTCAGGACGACGGGCCGCGCCACCGCCGCGCGGGCGGCGGTGGCCGCCACCCGCCGGACCTGCGCCGCGGACACCGTGGGCGTGGTGGGTCTGGGGGCCAGCGAGACCTGGGGATTCGGGTCGAGGAAGGCGTCGCGGATGGCGCGTCCGGCCGCCTCGCGGTCGATCTCGTTCCCTGCCCGGGGCAGGACCGGGACGGGCCGCGTCCCCGAATAGCGGACGCCGCCGTCGCGCAGCGGCCGGTCGACCTCCTTGGCGATGCCCGCGACCACGGCGGCCATCCTGCCCGCGTCGACCGCGACGCGCGGCGCGATCTCCCGGCCGCCGAACAGCGAGCCGAGGAAGGACCCGCCCTTCGCCTTCGCCACCGTCGCCCTGACGTCGACCGACAGGCCCGCCTCGGTGGGGACGACGGTGAACCGCTCGCCCGCGGCGGTCACCGCGATGGGCCGCTCGGCCCGCGCGGCCAGCTCGCGCCGGAGCTTGGCCTCGGCGTCGCGCGGCGACAGGCCCCCGATGCCGACCCCGGCCACCCGCGTCCCGCCGGGGATCTCGCCCGCCACGAGCACGACCCGGACGGCCGCTCCCCCGACGACCACGGCGAGCGCCGCCCCGATCACCATCAGCAGACGGCGCCGTCCACTCCACCTCTTCTTGGCCCTACGTGACATCGCGCCCGC
The DNA here is from genome assembly GCF_050946795.1 of Spirillospora sp. CA-294931. Classification (GTDB taxonomy): domain Bacteria; phylum Actinomycetota; class Actinomycetes; order Streptosporangiales; family Streptosporangiaceae; genus Spirillospora. Next base: position 1,904,534 of record NZ_CP192006.1, on the reverse strand, counting down.
ACGCTCCGGCGGCCCGAGAGATCATCAGCGACACGTTGCTATCCAACCGCGTCCGGTCCCGGGAAAGTCCCGTCCGGCCGCGACTTGCCGATGAGTTTCCACGAGCGCGCCGGTCTACTCCCGCGAAGCCACCAAGAGGAGATGATCCATGGACCTCCCCCAGGGAGACCTCAAGCTGCTCGAAACCGACATCGCGCGGCGGCTGCTCCATTCCACGATCCCCGCGCGCCTGGCCTACACCTCCACCGACGGGACGCCCCGGATCCTGTCGACGTGGTTCGAGTGGACGGGCGAGGAACTGGTGATGGCGACGTTCGTGCTCTGCCCGCCGATCGGGATCACCCGGCCGGCCGGGAGGCTGCGCGCCCTGCGCGCGAACCCCGACGTGGCGGTCACGATCGACACCGAGCCGCAGCCGCCTGAGGTGCTGCTGATGCGCGGCAAGGTCGAGATCACCGAGGTCGCGGGCATGGTGCCCGAGCAGGCGCGGGCGGCCCGCCGCTTCCTGGGCGAGGAGGGCGGCGCGGGGTACGTCTCGGCGGCCGACCACCCCGACACCCGCATGGCGCGCATCGCGCTGCGTCCCGCCTGGGTGGGCCTGCTGGACTTCCAGACGCGCCTGCCGGGCGTCTTCGGCGGCTAGGGCGCGGGCTCCGGGGCGGCGGCGGCCACGTCCCGTTCGAAGAACGTCTCCAGGACGACCGTCGCCTGGGTGCCGCTCACGCCCTCGATCGCGTAGAGGCGGCGCAGGACGTCCTGGAGATGGCCGGTGGTCGAGGCGCGCACCTTCACCAGCACCGAGGCGCTGCCCGCGATGACATGGGCCTCCTCGACCTCGGGCACGGCGGCGAACTCCCCGGCCGAGCCGCCCATCCAGGCGGAGGAGGCCACCATCACGAACGCCAGGACGTCCTGCCCGAGGGCGGCCGGGTCCACCTCGACGGTCGTCCGCCGGATGACGCCGCGCTCGCGCAGCTTGCGGACGCGCTCGTGCGCGGCGCCGGGCGACAGCCCGACGGCCCCGCCGAGCGCGGCGTAGGACTGGGCGGCGTCCCGCCGGAGCAGCGCGACGAGCGCCCGGTCGATGTCGTCCACTCGGGTCTCCTTCGGCGAAGACTTGCCAGGACAGTACCTGAACTTGCAAGATCTGAGTTGGTCAGGATCTTATTCGGAAAAGGGCGGCTTATGTCGGGGAATGTTCAGTACGGCCTCTACGAGATCCACGACGAGCGCTTCCGCACCGGACGCTGCACCAGCGGCGACAAGCGGCTCGAAACGCTCTACGAGGGCTGCCGCTGGGCCGAGGGGCCGCTCTACCTCCCCGCGTGGCGCCAGCTCATCTGGAGCGACATCCCCAACGACCGCATGCTGCGCTGGGACGAGGCGACCGGCGCCGTCTCGGTCTTCCGCTTCCCCGCGGGCCACAGCAACGGAAACACCCTCGACCGCGAGGGCCGCCTGATCAGCTGCGAGCAGGGCAACCGCCGCGTCACCCGCACCGAGCCGGACGGCTCCCTCACCGTCATCGCCGACCGCTTCGAGGGCAAGCGGTTCAACAGCCCCAACGACGCCGTGGTCAGGTCCGACGGGTCGATCTGGTTCTCCGACCCCGACTTCGGCATCATCAGCGACTACGAGGGGCACCGCGCCGAGAGCGAGATCGGCGGCTGCAACGTGTACCGCGCCGACCCGTCCTCCGGCGAGGTCAGGCTGGTCGCCGACGGGTTCGGCGGGCCCAACGGGCTGGTCTTCTCCGCCGACGAGCGGCGGCTCCTGGTCTCCGACACCCGGGCGGGCCAGATCCGCTCCTTCGACGTCCGCGACGACGGCACCCTGTCCGACGGCTCGGTCTTCGCCGAGACCGACGAGGCGGCCAGCCGCTTCGACAACATCCGCTTCGACGACCAGGGCCGGCTGTGGGCGGCGGCGATCGAGGGCGGCGTGCATTGCTACGCCCCCGACGGGACGCTCATCGGCCGCATCCGCGTGCCCGAGCCCGTCTCCAACATCGCCTTCGGCGGACCGAAGAACAACCGCCTGTTCATCACCGCCACCACCACCCTGTATTCGCTGGTGATGTCGGTTACCGGGCTCCCCCGGGTGCTGTGATCCCACTTGACGTGGACTTGACGATCGCTAGGCCATCCTGGGAGCCAGAGCATCGGCATCCTGTGATCGGAGATCGTCATGGCCACCTCCAGGAACGGCCCCGCTCCCCGCGACGGACGCGCCCGCGCACCCTCGGGGCGCGGGCGCACGGTCCTCGCCCTGCACGGCGAGATGGACGTCGCCACCGCCCCCGACCTGCGTGAGCAGTTGAGGCGCACGCTCAACCCGGGCATCGCGCTGCTCGTCCTCGACCTCTCCGACGTCCAGTTCTGCGACGCCGCCGGGCTGGCCGTCCTGGTCGGCACCCAGCGCCGCGCCTCCGGGCTCGGCATCACCCTGCGCCTGGCCGCACCCGGACGTCAGGTCACCAAGGTGCTGGGCCTGACCGGGCTCGACCGCTGCTTCGCCGTCCACGCCACCGTGGCCGACGCCCTCCGGCTCCCGGAGGACGAACTCCCGGCGGCCCCCGCTCCCACCCGGCACACGCGCCGGCACAAGCCGCCGAGCGTCGCGGCCCGCTGATCTCCCGCCCGGCCGCTCATATATCACATATCGCCGCCGCATAATGTTGTCCTGACCCGGCCCCGGGAATACCGAGAAAAACAAGAGAAAAGATCTCGATGGGGCTGCAATGCGGCGATGGCGCACCCTTTCTCTTCGGCCGGGCCGATCGATACCACCGACGCCACCTGATCATTCGCGCCCCTTCGCATTGCTGGGCGCCGTGCTTCTCGCCCTGTGCCTGTGCGTACCCGCCGAGGCGAGCGCGCGGGCCCGCGTCGTGGACCGTACGGCCGTCGGCCACCGCGCCCTCGACCTGACCATCGAGTCCCCGGCCATGGGCGGGCGCCAGAAGGTGCGGCTCCTGCTCCCGCGCGGCTGGACGGACTCCCCGCGCCGCACCTGGCCGACGCTGTGGCTGCTGCACGGCGGCGTCGACGACTACACGGCCTGGACGCGGGAGACCGATGTCGAAAGGCTCACCGCGGCCGACGACATTCTCGTCGTGATGCCGAACGGCGGTTCCTGCGGAAACTACTCCGACTGGTGGAATCACGGAAACGGCGGCCCGCCCCGCTGGGAGACCTTCCATATGACGGAGGTCCGCCGCATTCTCGAACGCGACTTCGGCGCCGGGGACGTCCGCGCGATCGCGGGCAATTCCATGGGCGGTCTCGGCGCGATGGGCTATTCGGCCCGTTTCCCCGGGAGGTTCCGCGCCGCGGCGGCCTTCAGCGGCTATCTGAGCACGCTGCACGGCCACCGTCCGGGCCACGACTCGGTCGCCTGGGGGCCCTCCTTCTCGTGCCCCGGCACCGACTGGCGCCGGGTGTGGGGCGACCCGGACGACCAGGCGGCCGTCTGGCACGCGCACAACCCCTACGACCTGGCCGGGCGGCTGCGCGGCATGAGGCTGTGGGTGGCCTCGGGCAACGGAAGGCCCGGCCCCTTCGGCGGTCTCCTCACCGATCCCATCGAACGTGCCGTGCTCGTCCACGCCCGGTCGTTCGCGGCCCGGCTGACCGCGCTGGGCATCCCGGTGACGACGCGCTTCTACGACGGCCGCCACACCTGGCCCTACTGGGAGCGCGAACTCCACGCCGCCTACCCCATGCTTCTGAGGTCCCTCGGCCGGTAGAACGCGGGCCCGGTCAGATCCGCCAGGTGTTGACCACCTCGCCCTCGGCGTCGTAGCCGGTGAGCACGCCGACGCGGTTCGGCACGGCGTCCGGGCCGAGCCCGTCGACGCGGACGGCGAACGCGCGGTACGGGCCCACGGGCACGACCTTGGCGGGCAGCGTGCGGCCGTCGTGGAGCCGTGCCGTCAGGCGGGTCATCTCGGGCGCCAGGAAGCCGTACCACCACTGCGCGCGCGGGTTCTCCTCCAGCATCTCGACGGTGCCGAAGGAGTCGTCCGCGCCGCCGGAGGACGGCGTGCTCTCGGCGGTGCCGAGCCCCAGGATCGAGCCCTCGCGGTAGACGTTCATGGTCGCCTCCCCCCCGCCCACCCGGTAGCGGAACAGCGGGATTCCCGTGGTCAGCGGCCGGGGCCGCGCGGCCAGGCGCATCCCCGAGGCGGGAAAGGGCGCTTCGGGGCTCCGCGACGCGGCCGGCGGGGGCGTGTCGACCGGAACCCGGGCGATCTCGGCCGTCCCGGCGGAGAAGGAGAGCGTGGCGCGCAGGCCGAGGGTCCCGAACTCGGCGCCGAGCTGCCAGACGTGCGGGCCGGGTCCGGGCGGGTCGATGACGGTCCCGGCGACCGTCTCGCCGCCCGGGGAGACGAGACGAACCCGCGAGACCTTGTCGTCGGCGACGCCGTACAGGACCGAGGAGAGCACCGGCCTGCCCCGGACGATCCGGGACGGCCGGGCCCGCAGGCCGGTGACGGTGGCGTGCCGTCCCGGTTCGAGCGTTCCAGGGCCGCAGTCGCCGCCGCCCGTGGGCTCCCGCCAGCACAGGCGTCCGCTGGCCCGCCAGAGGGACACGCCGTCGGGCGCGTTCACCACCGGGCCGGTCGGACGGTAGCGCGGGTCGAGGTCGTCCGGCAGCCGCGCGGCGCTCGCCGCGGGACGGTCGCCGTCCTTCCCCGGGGCGGGGAGGGTGAAGGCCGCCAGCACGGACCCGGCCACCGCGACGGCGGCGACCAGCGGGACCGCGAGCCGCCCCCGGCGCCGGACGGCCGACAGGCGGCGGATGTTCTCGGCGCGGGCGTGCGCGTGCGGCTCGACGACGGCGGCCTCGGCCTCAAGCGCCTCCCGGACCCGCTCCTCCATCATCACTGTTTCTCCAGCTTCTTGGTCAGGGTGGACATCCCCCGCGCCGTGTGCGCCTTCACCGTGCCCGCCGCGACCCCGAGGGCCTCGGCGGTCTCGCGCTCGCTCAGGTCGAGCCAGTACCGCAGGACCAGGCACTCGCGCTGCCGCCGGGGCAGCTGGGCCAGCGCCGCGAGCAGCTCGCGCACCGACTCCCGGTGGACGACCGTCTGCTCGGCCGAGTCGGCCAGGGCCCGGTCGGCCAGCTTGACATGCCTGAGCCTGGCCATCCGCAGATGGCGCAGGCGGTTGCGGGTGAGGTTGCAGACGGTGCTGCGGAGGTAGGCCAGGGCCGCGTTCGGGTCGCGCAGCGTCCGGTGCTTGCGGTGCAGCCGGACGAACGCCTCCTGCGCCACGTCCTCGGGGTCGTCGGCGCCCAGCAGGCGCGCCAGCCGGACCAGCCCCCAGAAGTGGCTGTCGAACAGCTCCGTGTACGCCTCACCCGGCGGTCGCGGAGCACACTGGCCGACCTCCCTGATTGCGGTCATATGTGAGAGACACCCCGCGAACCGGGCGGTTTACCGATTCGTCGGTGAACGGGAGATGAATCAAAAAACTTCCGAGCCGGAGTAAACCCTTCGGCTCCCGGCCTGTCTCTGGAGGGTCCGCCTGATCGTCCAGAAGGGCCCCGACCCCATGCGCGCCTATCTCGCCGTCTCGACCACCGTTCCCGGTGACGAGATCCCCCACGAGGTCTGGGCCGGGCTGCCCGAGGCCGTCGCGGCGGCCGTCCCGATACCCGCCGCCGAACTGCGCGCCGAGCAGTGGAGGTCGGACGACGGCGCCACCGCGCTGCTCGCCTGGACGAACGAGCCCAGGCACGCGCGGCCGCCGCGCCCGCTGATCGAGCGCGGCGGCCGCGTCCTCGGCTACTGCGGCTACCTCGCCGACCCCGACCGCGACGAGCGCGCCCTGCTGGAGACCTCCGACCCGGCGACGGTGGCGGCCGGGCTCGGCGGCTGCTTCTCGATCTTCCGGGCGGACTCCCGGGGCTTCGACGCGACCACCTCGATCACCCGGGTCTGCCCCGTCTACCACGCGGAGGAGGCGGGGCTCCGCTTCGCGGGCAGCCGCGCGCTGCTCGTCCACCTGGCGGCGCGCGCCGCGCGGACCGGCGCGGCGCGTCCCGACGTCGACCTGGACGTCCCCGCCCTGCAACCGCTGCTGCGCCACGGGTTCTTCACCACCGACGAGACCCCGTTCGCGGGCGTGCGGGCCTTGCCCAACGCGGCGACGCTGACCGTCCGGCCGGGCGAGCCGGTCGGAATCGCCGAGGAGGAATTCCCCGTGCCGGACCCGGCGCCCGGCGGCGCGGGCGCCACCCGCGAGGCCCTGTCCGGCGTGGCGGCGGCCCTGCTCGCCGCCGTCGCGCCGCTGGCCCGGCACGACGAGCCCGTCCGGCTGGCCCTGTCGGGCGGACGGGACAGCCGGCTGATGGCGGCGGTGCTGCACGCCGCGAAGGTCCCCTTCCACGCCCGCACCCACGGGTTCGCCGACTCCCCCGACATCGTGCTGGCCACCCGTGTCGCCGAGCGCCTCGGGATCGAGCACGAGGTCACGCCGGCGGCCCACGGTGAGCGGCCCGCGTCGGTGAAGGCCGCGCACCCGCTGGACCGGGCCGTCCATGTCATCCGGATGTGCGAGGGCATGACGTCCGCCTACGAGAACGTCGACCGCCGGCAGCCCTACACGCTCCAGCCGCGCACGTCGGGCTCGGGCGGCGAGACGCTGCGCGGCGGCTACCTCTACGACCAGGACGGCGTCACCGAGAAGGCCGTCCGGCGCCGGGTCAGGACGATCTTCCAGTCCGCCGCGCCGTTCGCCACGCCCGCGGCCAACGCCCGCGCGAGCGCGGCCTGGGAGCCGTGGGACGCCGCCGCGCGGCGCGACCGCTTCGGCGTCCTGGACCAGCTCTACCTGCGCTACCGCACCGGCCGCTGGATCGTCGGCTCGCACACCGCGACGCTGATGAACAGCCCCTACTACCACCCGTTCTTCGACAACCGCGTCGTCCGCGAGACGCTGCGGTTCCCCGCCGAGTGGCGCCGCGACGAGGAACTGGTCTTCGGCGTCATCGGCATGCTCGCACCCGGCCTGCGCGACATCCCCCCGGAGGGCAAGCGCTGGCGCTTCGAGGCCCAGCGGCCCCGCCGCGTGTCCGAATGGGGCGCCTGGCGCCGCCGCGCGGCGGTCGTCCCCACCGGGGGCACCTCGGGTTTCAACTGGCGCAAGTCCTACGACGAGAACTACCTGGCCCTCCTGCGCGAGCAGATCCTCGACGGCCCGTCCGAGCTGTTCGAGATCGTCGACCGGAGCCGGGCCGAGGAGCACCTCTCCCGTGTCCCCACCGCCTGGCACCTCCAGACGTGGCACATGTTCACGATGAGCGTCCTGCTCTCGGGCCCGTGGCGCGAGGACCAGCCCGCCCGGCCGCCCGTCCGCATCCCCGTCCCGTCCACGTGAGAACGCCGGAAGCGCCCCTCCGGCAGGGACCGGAGGGGCGCGTCGCGTCACGGGTCAGGCGCTGGCCGACTTCTTGTAGAGGCGGGTGGCCAGCGGGACGAACACGATCAGCATGACGGCGATCCAGAGCAGCGAGGCCGGGACGGCGTGCTGGATGGGCCAGGCGTCGGAGGTCTTCATCGCGGTGCTGGTGTTGCCGAAGAGTTCGCGCGCGGCCTGGGTGATGGTGGAGACCGGGTTCCAGTCGGCGACGACCCGCAACGGGGTGGGCAGCTTGGAGCTGTCGATGAAGGCGTTGGAGATGAACATCAGCGGGAACGAGACCATGGTCGCGGTGTTGTTGAAGCTTTCCGGGGTGCGCAGGGCCAGCGCGACCGTCGCCGTCACCCAGGAGAACGCGTAGGCGAACAGCAGCAGCAGTCCGAAGCCGGCAACCGCTTCCAGCGGCGAGGTGTGCACCCGCCAGCCGACGAGCAGCCCCATCGTCGCCATCACGCTCAGGCTGGCGAGGTTCATCAGCAGGTCGCTGACGGTCTGGCCGATCAGCACCGCCGACGGGGCCATCGGCAGCGAGCGGAACCGGTCGAAGATGCCCTTCTGCAGGTCGAGCGTCAGCGTGTAGCCGGTGGTCTGCGCACTGATGATCACAGCTTGGACGAAGATGCCGGGGAGCAGGAACTCCTTGTACGACATCCCCGGGACCTCGATCACGCTGCCGAAGACATAGGCGAACATCAGCACGAACACGATCGGGAACATGATCGCGGCACCGAGCAGGTCCGGTGAGCGCCTGATCTTCAGGGTGTTGCGCCGGGCGATGGTCCAGCCGTCGGCGAGGGGAAGGGTGAGGGCGTTCATCGGGTGGCCTCCTTGGCCAGGTCGTCGGTGCCGGTCGCCTGGTGTCCGGTCAGGGTGAGGTAGACGTCGTCGAGGGTGGGGCGCCGCAGCCCGGCGTCGCGGACCCGGACCCCCTGCTCGGCCAGCCGTCCGAGGGCCTGGCGGAGCGATTCGGGACCGTCGGTCACCGGGACGGTCAGCCGCAGCGCTTCGGGCGCGGTCTGGATGGCGCCGACGGCGACCCATGCCAGCGTCTGGCGGGCGGTGTCGAGTTCGGCGGTGTCGGTGACGGTGAGCTCGATGCGGTTGCCGCCGACCTGGTCCTTGAGCTCGTCGGCGGTGCCGCGGGCGATGGCGCGGCCGTGGTCGACGACCAGGATCTGGTCGGCGAGGTGGTCGGCCTCCTCCATGTACTGGGTGGTGAGGAGCAGGGTGGTGCCGCCGGTGACCAGCTCGGACAGGGTGTCCCACAGCGCGGCGCGGGCGCGGGGGTCGAGGCCGGTGGTGGGTTCGTCCAGGAACAGCACCGGCGGGTCGGCGACCAGGGCCCCGGCCAGGTCGATCCGGCGGCGCATCCCACCGGAGTAGCCCTTGACCGGACGGTCGCCGGCGTCCACCAGGTCGAACCGTTCGAGCAGTTCGCGGGCGCGGGCTTTGCTGCGCTTGGCGCCCAGGTGATACAGCCGCCCGACCATCTCCAGGTTCTCGGCGCCGGTCAGATGCTCGTCCACCGCCGCGTACTGCCCCGACAGCCCGATGAGCGCGCGCAGCCGTCCGGCCTCACGCACCACGTCGCACCCGGCGACGGTGGCACGGCCCGCGTCGGGACGCAGCAGTGTGGTCAGCACTCGCACGGTCGTGGTCTTTCCAGCGCCGTTGGGGCCGAGCAGGGCCAGCACCGAACCCTGCGGGACGGAGAAGCTCAGCCCGTCCAGGGCGGTCATCTCGCCGTATCGCTTGACCAGTCCTTCGGCCGTGATCGCGTCGCTCATGGGGGTCTCCTTGGCTGTGTCTCGGGGGGGTGGTGGTCAGGAGCGGTGGATGTCGATGTCGCCGTAGTTGGTGTGCGCGTGCACCTCGATGACCGTGTCGGTCTTGTCCGGGCCGTCGGCGGCGGTCAGGGTGTTGCGCACCACGCCGTTCTTCGAATGCAGGTCGAGCCAGGCTGCCGTGCCCTCGGCGATGCCGACCTCGACCTTGCCGTGCCCGCCCTCCAGGCGGAGCGCGCCGCTGATCGCCGCGCCGACGCGGATCCGGCCGTGCGCGGACTTGACGGTGAGGTCGCCCAGCGCGCGGTCGATGGTGACCTCGCCGGTGGCGGTCTTCACCTGCAGCTCGCCGGTCGCCTCGCCGAGGGTGATGGCGCCGGTGGAGTTCTTCACCGTGCCGGGGCCCTCGACCGCCCCCAGCCGGATCGCCCCGGTGGAGTTGGTCACCTCGGCGGGGCCGCTCACCCGGTCCACCGAGATCTCGCCGATGGACGTCTTGACCTCCAGCGCGGCGGCCTCCTCCAGCCGGACGTCGCCGTTGAGCCCGCGCAGGACGGTCTGGCCGAGCGTCCCGGTGGCGATGAAGTCGGCCATGCCGCCCGCCGCGCCGCCGGCCCGCACGTCGGACCCGGCGGGCAGTTCCACGGTCACCTCGACCGAGCCGCGCCAGGACCGCAGATACCCCAGCCCCTTGGGCTTGGGGCACTGGACCAGCAGCCGTCCGGCCGAGTACTCGACGGTCGTCCGCTCGGCGGCCTGCACGCCGGCCTCGTTGGACGGGTCGCTCGGGTGCACCTCGACCACGGTGTCGGCGCGGTCGCCGGCATGGACGCGGACCTGGCCGATGAAGATGTCGATGTCGGCGGTGATCGGCTCGGGGGTGTCGAAAGCAGGCATGGCGAAGCCCTCCCATGGGGTTCGGTGAAATTCCGGCCTCGGGGCCGGGCGGTGAATGGTGGTGGTCGGGCTGGGTGCGCTAGCGCACCCAGCCCGTGAATCCGCGTCCGGTCTGGGGTTGCTGCGGGGGTTCGGCGGTACGGCCCCCGGCGCCGGGATCGAAGGCGGTGGAGACGGCGCGCACCAGCCAGGCGTTGACCGAGGTCCCCTGCCGCCCGGCCGCCTCCTCGACGCGCACCTTGAGGTGCTCGGGCAGCCGCAGGGTCATCCGCGCGGTTCCGCCGTCGTCTCCGGGCGGCGGCCCGGCGGCCGGTGCGCTCGGCGCCCCGCCGGCCACGTTCGCCGGGGGCGGTGCCGTCTGCGGTGGCGTCACCACGAAACCCGGGTCGCCACCGCGCAACCGCACCTCGACCGAGCCCGGCGCCAGCTCGCGGGTGATCTCGTCCGCCGCCGCCGACAACGCCTCGAGCAGGGCGAGCCTGACCGCCGACTCCAACGGGCCGGTCAGGCGCTCGGCCAGGGCGCGGGCGTCCGGCCCGCCCGTCCCGGCGGCCACGGCGAGCTCGCGGCGAAGGTCCTCCACGTACGGCATCAGCTCCATGCCTCAACTATGACGCCATCACGACGTCACGTCAAGCGCTAAATGACGTCACCTTGCTTGGAGTCGACGTCACGCGTGACGCAGCCGCCTCCGGGCATACGAAAATCGGCCAAGACCCCATGAGCGGGGCCTTGGCCGATTCGGAGGGTTCTCAGCCTTCCCTGACCTCCAGGCGCCAGAGCGAGTAGCCGTAGGTGGTGGCGCGGCGCAGGCCGCGCATGCGGACGTGGCGTGCCGTGGTGGCGGCGAAGGTGTGCTCGTCGACGCCCGCGCCGGTCTTGTCTCGGGCCGAGGCGACGGTGCGCCAGGTCCGGCCGTCGTCGGAGACCTCGACGTCGTAGTCGCGGCCCCGGGCGTCCTCCCAGTCGAGCAGCACGTGCCGGATCGAGGCGGGCGCGCCGAGGTCGACGCTGAGCCACTCGTTGTCGGTGTACTCGCTGGCCCATCGGGTGCCGGGGTCGCCGTCGGTGGCGTTGGACGGCCCCAGCCGCTCGACCTCGGCGGACGAGGCGGTGGTGGCCCGGCCCCTGGCCAGGTCGGGCATGCCGAAGACCTGGAGGCTCCAGAGCGAGTAGCCGCCGGACGTGGCGGGGGTGCGGCCCGCGACGCGGACGAAGCGTGCCCTGCGGGGCTCGAAGGTCACCTCATCGACGCCGGGACGGGTGCGTCCGTAGCGGGTGACGACCGTCTGCCAGGACGTCCCGTCCGAGGAGACCTGCACGTCGTAGTTGCGCCCGAATGCGGGCGCCCAGTCCAGCCGGACGCGCCGTACCGTCGAGGGCTTGCCGAGGTCGACCTGGGCCCACGCCTGCCTGTCACCGGGCGGGCTCGCCCACCGGCTCGTGGTGACGCCGTCGGTGAGGCCGTCCGGGGCGTGCCCTCCCGCCGAGCCGGACGCCGTCGCGCGGGCTCCGAAGCCCAGCTCGTCGGGCTCGGCCTTCGGCAGCGTCGGCCTGAGCTTCTCCAGCCCCGGGCCGAGCGCGAGCGACCGGACCGTGCGCAGGAACTCGGGGTAGGCGACGCGGTCCTTGGCACCGCTCCACATCTTCTGGCCCAGGACGCCCATCGTCTTGTCGACGAGCCCATGGACGTCCAGCTCGGTGTACCGATGCCGGACCAGGTCGTTCCAGACGGCGAACATCGCGCCTTCGAGCTGCGGGTCCTTCGGTTCGACGCTCTGGCCACCCGGGAAGACGTGCGGCTCCCACTGCTCGTAGAGGTACTGACCGTCCAGCCCCTTGCCGTGGTAGTAGTCCGCGAACGGGACGATGTAGAGAAGGGCGTCGTTGCTGTTGATGAACTTGTAGCCGTCCTTCTTCAGCGCCTGCGGCCCGTACCAGCCGTTGTTCCAGCTGTCGATCGTCACGTCGCGGTCGTAGCCCTCGGTGTTGCCCCCCGACGTCATCTGGGTGAGGCTCCCCCACGCGCGCGGCCGCTTGCCCAGGGACCGGACGTGCTGGGCCATGGTGTTGAAGTACTGCTTGTAGAGGGCCTTGTCGGCGGTGTACTCGTCGGCCCCGTAATGCACGGCCGGGCCCCGGAACCACGGGGTGAACTCGTCGAAGACCGACTTCATGAACGTCGTCGCCGCGGGCTTGCTCAGGTCGAGATGGTCGGAGTTCCCGCCGTTCAGGCCGAGGGACGGGCGGAAGGCGATGAAGGCGCGGGAGTGGGCCGGGGCGTCGATCTCCGGGACGAGCGTCACGCCGTTCGCGGCGGCGGTGTCCTCGAAGGAGTCCCAGTCGGCGCGCGTGTAGGAGCCGTCCTCGGCGGCAAGGCCCGCGAACTCGGGATTGGACGACTTCAGGCGGAAGGCCGAGTACGCCTTGCTCCAGTCGCCGCCGGGCGCCTTGATCTCGTTGTCGTTCAGATGGATCTGCAGTTCGTTGAACTTGAACCAGCCCATGATCCGCAGGTAGTCGCGGATGAATTCGGGGGTGAAGTAGCGCCGCCCGACGTCCAGCATGAAGGCCCTGACCTTGTGGCCGGGCCAGTCGGTCGCCGTCCCCACGGGAATGGCGCTGCGGTTGTCGTCGCGCAGCAGCATCTGCAGGACGCTGCGCGTGCCGTACTGGACGCCCCGGGCCGTCGGCGCGGCGATGGTCGCGGTCCGCGCGCCGGTGCTGAGGCGGTATCCCTCGGCGGCGAAGCGCTCGCCGCCGGCGGGGTCGGCGAGCGCGGTGTCGATCGTCAGCGCGAGGTCGCCGTGCCGCTCCGCCGACGGCCCCGCCGCCCGGACGGACCGCCCGGTCAGCTCCGTGATCTCCCCGGCGAGCCGGGTGGCCGCCGGGAGAAGGGAGGGCGTTCGCGCCACGACCCGGCTGGGCCGGAACTCGCCCTCGCCGCCCCGCCATTCCTGGAGGGCCGGGACGACGACCGGCTTGGGGTTCGGGACCGCCGGTGCCGCGCCCGCCGGCGGGACGACGGCGGCGAGCGAGCCCACCACCGCGACGGCCAGCAAGGCTGGAAGCTTGCGAATGAGCATGACCACTCCTGCCCGCAGAGATCCCGCCCGGGAAATCTGCCTGAATCTGATCGCAGATCGTACACATCAATCAGATTTGAGCAAGACCCTCCATTTCTACGCACAGAATGATGCGCGAACCAGTCGAGGTCATCGCCTAGGCCGCGTCCGGCGAATCCGGAAGATCGGGCAGAATCCGATCATGAATGAACGCTGGAAACTGGGCGAGACCGAGGTCGGCCGGATCGGTCTGGGCGCGATGCGGCTGACGCACGAGGCCGACGGGACGCCGCGCGACCGTGACCGCGCGGTCGCGGTGCTGCGCCGCGCGGTGGAGCTCGGCGTCGACCACATCGACACGGCGGCGTTCTACTTCTCGCGCCTGCGCTCGGCCAACGAGCTGATCAACCACGCCCTGTCCCCCTACCCGGACGGCCTGGTCATCGCGACCAAGGTCTGGCCGGCACGGGACCCCTCGGGCGAGTGGTGGTGGGCCTCGCCCGGCCAGCTGCGCGGCCAGGTCGAGGAGAACCTGCGCCAGCTCGGACGCGACCATCTGGACCTGGTGAACCTGCGGGCCCCGCGCAGCGCGCGGACCAAGTCGATCGCCGAGCACTTCGGCGCGCTGGCCGAGCTGCGCGACGCCGGGCTGATCCGGCACCTGGGCGTCTCCAACTTCACGCCCGCGCAGCTCGCGGAGGCCCGGGCCATCGCGCCCGTGGTCTGCGTGCAGAACGCCTTCGGGATCGGCGCGCCCCGTGAGGACGTGGAGTTCCTGCGCGAGTGCGGGCGCGCGGGCATCGCGTTCGTGCCGTTCTTCGCGATCGCCGGGGAGGGACGCGAGGCGGGGCCGGGCGCCGTCGAGGACGCGAACGTCCAATCGGTGGCGCGGGCCCACGGCGCGACGGCCGCGCAGGTGCGGCTCGCCTGGACCCTGGAGCAGGGCCCGCACGTCCTGGCCATCCCGGGCACCGGCGACCCGGGTCACCTGGAGGAGAACCTGGCCGCCGGTGACCTGCGCCTCACCCGGGAGGACATGGAGCTGCTGTCCTGACGGCGCTCAGAAGATCGGCGGGATGACCGCCTCGATCAGGTGCGGGCCGGGTTCGGCGAGGGCGCGGGCGAGCGCGTCCAGCAGGTCCTCGGCGGTCTCGGGGCGGGACGCGGGCACGCCGAACCCGGTGGCGAGCGCGACGAAGTCGAGGCCCGGCCCGTCGAGGTCGAGCTGGGACCTGGCCTTGGGGCCGGGCTCCCCCGCGCCGACGCGGTCGAGCTCCATGTTCAGGATCGCGTAGGAGCGGTTGTTGAACACGATCACGGTGACGTCGAGGTTCTCGCGCGCCATCGTCCACAACGCCTGGATCGTGTAGAGGGCGGACCCGTCGGCCTGCAACGCCAGCACGGGACGGTCCGGGCACGCGACGGCCGCGCCGACCGCCAGCGGCAGGCCCTGCCCGATCGCGCCGCCGGTCAGGCACAGCCAGTCGTGGCGCGGGGCGCCCGCCGTGGCGCCGGTCAGGTAGATCCCGGAGGTCTGCGCCTCGTCGGACACGATCGCGCCCTCGGGCAGGAGGGCCCCGACGGCCTGGCAGACCGCCGCCGCGGTGAGGGGGCCCGAGGGCCGTTCGGGACGGGCGGCGGGCTGGACGGGAGGCGCGGTCTCGCCCGCGCCGAGGGCGTCCACCAGCGCTTCGACGCCCGCGAGCGCGTCCTGGTCCGGTGCGGCGAGCACGCTCACCGCGCAGCCCTCGGGTGCCAGGCGGCTCGGCCTGCCGGGGTAGGCGAAGAACGAGACCGGTTCCTTGGCGTCGACCAGGATCAGGTGGCGCAGCCCGTCGAGCTGGGTGGACGCGAACTCCGCGAGGTAGGCGATCCGCTCCACGGCGGGCAGCCCGGCGCCGCGTTCGAGGCGGGCCGGGAAGGTCTCGGCCAGCAGCGTGGCCCCGGTGGCGGCGGCGACGCGCGCCGCGGCCACCAGGGCGGGCTCGCGCAGGGCCCGGCCGCCGAGCAGGAGCGCGGCGGGCTCGCCGGAGCGCAGCGCCTCGGCGGCGGCCCTGACCGCCGCGCCGGACGGCGCGGGAGCGGCGGCGGGCGCCCGCGGCGGGACGGGCTCGGCGCCCTGGCCCCAGGACACGTCGGCGGGCAGGATCAGCGTCGCGACCTGGCCGGGCGGGCCTTGGGCGGCGGCGACGGCCGCGGCGGCGTCGCGGGCGAGGTCGCCGGTGCTCCGCGAGGTGCGCACCCACGACGACACGTTGCGCGCCGCGGTCTCGATGTCGGACTGGAGCTGGGCGTCGTACCGGACGTGGTGGGTGGCGTGGTCGCCCACGATGTTGACGACGGGCACCTTGCCCTTGCGGGCGTTGTGCAGGTTCGCCAGCCCGTTGCCCAGGCCGGGGCCCAGGTGCAGCAGCGTCGCCGCCGGACGTCCCGCCATGCGCGCGTACCCGTCGGCCGCGCCGGTCGCGACGCCCTCGAACAGGGCCAGCACGGCCCGCATCTCCGGCACGTCGTCCAGGGCGGCGACGAAGTGCATCTCCGAGGTGCCCGGATTGGTGAAGCAGGCCGTCACGCCCGCGTCGGCCAGCGTGCGGATCAGGGCCTGGGCGCCGTTCATGGCCTCTCCTTGGTCTGCTCGATCTCCGGGGAGCCTGGCAGCTGCGCCGCCGATCCGCCACCGCCTCAGGCGGGGCGCGGAACGCGGAGGCTGATCTCGAAGCCGCCGTCGGCGGTGGGGCCGGACTCCAGGGTTCCCTGCAGCAGGTCGGCCCGTTCCCGCAGGCCCACCAGCCCCTGCCGGGCGCTCGGCAGCGACAGGGTCGGACGCGTCGGCGGGGTGTTGGTGACGGTCACGCCGAGTTCGGCGTCGTCGTGCCAGAGCGCGATCGCGGCCGTGGCCCCGGGTGCGTGCTTGCGGACGTTGGTCAGGGCCTCCTGCACCGTCCGGTAGATCGTCCGCTGGACGGTCGCGGCGGTCTGGGCGGGCAGTTCCCCCGACAGGCGCGCCTCGATCCCGCTGCTGCCGATCAGGCGCCGCAGGTCGCCCAGCGTGGGCTGCGGGGTCAGCTCGTTGATGTCGCCGCCGGAGATGCGCAGCAGCGTGACCATGTGCCGCAGCTCGTCCAGGGTGGTGACGCTCAGCTCGCGGATCGTGCGGGCGGCCTGCCTGGCCTCGGCGTCCTTGGTGCCGACCTGGAGGGCGCCCGAACGCACCGCGATCAGGCTCACCTGGTGCGACACCACGTCGTGCATCTCGCGGGCGAGCTGGGCGCGCTCGCGGGCCAGCATGTTCTGGGCGTGCAGCCGCCGCTCGTGGTCGCGGGCCTCCTCGACCTCGGCCAGCCGCAGCGAGACGTCCCGCCGGGCCTGGACGAGCTGCCCCAGGAACACCGGCGCGGCGGCCATCGCGACGAGATAGACGAACTCGATGAACGTGTGCGGCACCTCGTCGTGCGCGTAGTCAGCCAGCGGCCACGGCAGCGTGCCCATGGCGGCCGACGCCACGGCGCACACGGCCAGCAGCAGCCGGTTCCGGTACCGCTCGGCCAGCGTGTAGAGCGTGGCGAACGGGAGGACCGCGAGCGAGAGGAACAAGGTCGGCGGCAGGCCCAGCAGGAACACCGCCATCGGGTAGCGGCGCCTGACCGCGAGCGCCGCGCACGCCACCGCGGCGAAGGCGACCTCGAACGGCCGCTCCCGGTTGAGCCAGGCGTCGCAGCCCGCCAGGACGACGAGCACCGCCGACACCAGCGGGGCGGGGAACCGGCTCACGGCCGGTCGCCCGCGCGCCCGTCCAGCAGCCCCGCCCGCTGCGCCAGCAGCGCGGCCTGCACCCGGCCGGAGACCCGCAGCTTGCCCAGGATCGCGCTGACGTGGTCCTTGACCGTGCCCGCGCTGAGATGGACGCGGGCCGCGATGTCGGCGTTGGACAGGCCGCCCGCGATCAGCACCAGCACGTCCCGCTCGCGGGGCGTGAGCAGGCGCACGCGCCGCGCCTCGGCGTCGTCTCTCCCGGGGCGGGCGTGCACGATCGCGTGCGACGCCTTGGGCGAGAGCACCACGCCGCCCGCCGCCAGCGTCCGGACGAGCTGGCCGAGCTGCTCGGGCTCGGTGTCCTTGAGGATGAACCCGGCGGCGCCGCCGCGCAGGGCGGTCACGATGTACTCGTCGGAGTCGAACGTGGTCAGCATCGCCACCACCGGCGGCGCCGCCATGGCGCGGATCTCCCGCAGCACCGCGAGGCCGTCGACGTCCGGCATCCGGATGTCGAGCAGCACCACGTCGGGACGCTCGCGCCGCACCGCGTCCATGGCCTGGCCGCCGCCCGAGGTCGCCACCACCTCGATGCCGTCGGCGGCGTTCAGGATGAGCTCGAACCCGGAGCGGACGAGGGCCTCGTCGTCCACCACCACCACACGGATCACCCGCGCCCCCTTCGCCATGTCGTCCCAGCGTACGGCGGAAGATCGAGGGCCTGGTCCGTCCCGCCGGCCGAACCCGCCGACCGACGGGGCGGTTCCCCCCGGTGGGGGGCTTGGCGGCGGGGACGGACCCGCGTCCCGGCGGATGGCCGCCCGGCGGCGCGATTCCCAAGCCTGGAGGGCATGCCCCAGAACGCCTCCCCGCCCCTGACCCTGCCCGAGGCCCCGGCCGCCCCTTCGACCGCTCGCCTGGTCGGCGTGGACCTCGCGCGCGGCCTCGCCGTCCTCGGGATGTACGCCGTGCACATCGGCCCCGACCCGGCCGACGGCGGCGGCACCGGATTGGTCATGGAGCTGGCGCACGGCCGCTCGTCGGCCCTGTTCGCGCTGCTCGCCGGGTTCTCGATCATCCTGATGACCGGCCGGAGCGCCCCGAAGACCGGCCCGGAGGGCCGCCGCGCCGTGGCCAGGGTGCTGATCCGCGCCGCGGTCCTGCTCGTCGTCGGGACCCTGCTGACCATGACGGGGACGCCGGTCGAGGTGATCCTGGCCTACTACGGCCTGTTCTTCGTCCTGGTCCTCCCGCTGCGCGGGCTCGGACCCGCCGCGCTGGCGGCGATCGCGCTCGGCACCGCTCTGGTCCCGCCGCAGGTGCTCTACGTGATCCGGAACGCGTCCTGGCCCGAGACGGTCGCCGGGCACGACCCGTTCGCCCGCGCCAGCGGCACCGACGGCCTGGTCGGCCTGCTGTTCACCGGGTCCTACCCCGCGCTGGCCTGGGTCTCGTTCGTGATCGCCGGGATGGCGCTGGCCCGCTGCGACCTGGCGTCGGCCGCCGTCCGGGCCAGGCTCGCCGTGACCGGCGCCGTCCTGGCGGTGACCGGTTACGGCGGGTCGTGGCTGGCCTTCCGGCTCGTCCCCGGCCTGCGCGGCGACCTGCTCACGGCCGCCGAGGGCGACCGCGCGGTGCTGTCGGCCTGGTGGTCCGCCCGCGCGGACATCTCCTACGAGGACACCCCCGCGCGGATGTGGGTGGCGGCCCCGCACAGCGAGACCACGTTCGCCATCCTCGGCAACACCGGCGTGGCCATCGCGGTACTGATCGCGTGCGTCGCGCTCCTGCACGACCGGGCGCGGCTGACGATCCAGGCCCGGCCGCTGACGGCGGTGGGAAGCATGTCGCTGACGGTCTATGTGTTCCACGTCGTCGGCCTTCACGTCCTGGGCCACGACGAGCTTCCCGGGTCCCTTCCGCTCCTGCTGGGCTTCTCGGCGACGGCCATCGCCTTCGCCCTCGTCTGGTCCCACTTCTTCGCCCGAGGACCGCTGGAACACGTGCTCAACACCGCGACCAGGCTCGCCGGACGGGACCGCTGACCGGTCACGCCCGGGCGAAGGGTCTTGACTCGCTCTGAGCGTGCACTCAAAATGAGTGGGTACTCACTCATTTTCATTGAAGGAGAGTCCCGATGACCGTTCTTCCTCAGCTGGAGCCCGTGCTGGAACGCATCGCGGAGGCGCGCGGACGCCCCGTCCCGGCGGCCTCGGTGGCCGAGCGGCGCGCCGCCACGCACGCGCAGATGGGCATGCGCGCACGGATGGCCGAGCCCGCCCCGGACGCCGACCAGAGCGACCACCGGGTGCCGGTGGACGGCGGCGAGATCACCGTGCGGATCTCCACCCCGCCCGGCGCCGGACGGCCACTGCCCGTCCATGTCTTCGTCCACGGCGGCGGCTGGTGGCTCGGCACTCCCGAGCTCAGCGACGGCGTGTGCGCGCGCGTCGCCGTCAACGTCGGCTGCGCGGTCGTCTCGGTCGACCACCGGCTGGCGCCCGAGCACCCCTTCCCCGTCCCGGCCGAGGACACCTACGCCGCGCTGTGCTGGACGGCCGAGCACGCGGACGACCTCGGGTTCGACGCCGCCCGGATCTCGATCGGCGGGGTGTCGTCCGGCGGGAACCTCGCCGCCGCCGCCGCGCTCATGGCCCGCGACCGGGGCGGCCCGGCCCTGGTCGCGCAGGTCCTGGACGTCATGGCCGCCGACCTCACGCTGGGGGACGACCCGGTCGAGGAGCTCCCGGGCGGCTACCCGCTCGGCAGGGACGACCTGGCCGAGTACCTCGGCTTCTACACGCGTCCCGAAGAGCGGACGCTGCCGTACGCCTCACCGGGGCTGACACCCGACCTCGGGGGCCTGCCGCCCACCCGGATCAACACGGCGGAGTACGACCTGCTGCGCGACGGGGCCGAACGGTACGGCGCGCGCCTGCGCGACGCGGGCGTGCCCGTCACCGTCACCCGGTGGGCGGGCCACATCCACGGCTCACACGAGATGACGGCGCTGATCCCCTCGTCCCGCGACTGGCACGAGCGGAACGAGGAGTTCCTGCGCGAGCGTCTGGGGACGCGTCACTGAGCCTTCGGACGGCGGATCTTCCGCCAGGCGGCGCGGGCGTAGTCGTTCAGGCGCTCGCTGACCCGGCGCGCCGCCGGGAACTCGGTGCCCAGGATCCCGAAACCGGCGAGGATCGCGACCACTCCGGGGCCGGGGAGGACCATCATCACCACGCCCGCGAGGATCACGGTGATCCCGGCCACGGCGACCGCGATCTTCCGCACCGGCCCGCCGGGCTTGCGCGGGGCCTTCGGGGCGAGGACGACATCGGTCTCGGACGGGCGGGTCTCGGTGATCACAGGGCCTCCTACAGTGGGCGGAAAGGGCCTCACTTCCTCTGACGCACGGGACGCCGCGAACGGCAGCGTGACCCGCGCCACACCGTTCCCGGGTAGGGCCGCTGGTCCTAGGCCGATTTGCCCCGGTCCTCTGGTCCCGGTGGCCGACGCGCCGGGCGGCCTCGCGGAGAAGCATGGCGGGCATGTCCACGACTCACGAGCCCGCCACCGTCAAGGAGCCGGCCACACGCCCGTCCACCCCCGCCTGGGCCGCGCTGCTCGCCGCGAGCATCGGCCAGTTCCTCGTCGTCCTCGACATCTCCGTGGTGAACGTCGCGCTCCCCGGGATGCGCAGCGGCCTCTCGCTCGACGCCACCGGGCTGCAATGGGTCGTCAACGCCTACTCGCTCACGTTCGCCGGGTTCCTCCTGCTGGGCGGGCGCCTGGCCGACCTCTTCGGCCGCAAGCACATGTTCCTGCTCGGCCTCGGGATCTTCACCGTCGCCAGCCTCGCCGGAGGGCTGGCCCAGGAGTCCTGGATGCTGATCGCGGCCCGGGCCGGTCAGGGCCTGGGCGCCGCGGTGCTCGCCCCGGTCACGCTCTCGCTGCTGACCGGCACCTTCCCCGAAGGCCCGGCGCGCACCAAGGCCATCGCCCTGTGGACGGCCGTGGGCACCGCCGGGGGCGCCACGGGCGGTCTGGTCGGCGGGGTGCTGACCGACTACCTCAGCTGGCGCTGGGTCCTGCTGATCAACGTGCCGATCGGCATCGTCGTGACGATGATCGCCGCGCTCTGGCTGCGCAACGAGCGCGACGCCTCCGCCCGTCCCCGCCTGGACGTCCCGGGGGCCGTCCTGGTCACGGCGGGCGTGGCCCTGCTCAACTGGGGCATCACCCGCACCGAGACGCACGGCTGGGCCTCGGCGGAGTCGCTCGTCCCGATGGTCGCCGGGCTGGTGGCGCTGGCCCTGTTCGTCGCCGTGGAGGCCAGGACCGCCGAGCCGCTGGTCCCGCTGCGGCTGTTCCGCCTGCCCAGCGTCGCGTTCGGCAACCTCGCCACGCTGGTCAGCACGCTCGGCGGCTTCGCGCTGTGGTACTTCCTCTCGCTCTACATGCAGAACGTCCTGCACTACAGCGCCGTGGCCACCGGCCTGTCGTTCCTGCCCCACACCGCCGGGATCATCCTCGGCTCCAAGCTGGCGCCGACGCTCATGGCCCGGTTCGACGCCCGGCTCGTGGCCGGGGCGGGCGGGCTGATGGCCGCCGGAGGGTTCGCCTGGCAGAGCGTCGTGCTCGACGACGGCGGGACGTTCCTCGGCTCCATCCTCGGCCCCGGCGTGGTCATGGCCCTCGGTTTCGGGCTGCTGATGACCCCGCTCGTCGAGGTCTCCACCGGGGGCGCGGCGCCGTCCGAGGCGGGGGCGGTGGCCGGAATCGTCAACACCTCCCGCACCATCGGCGGCGCGATCGGCCTCACCATTCTCGCCACCGCGGCGGCCCGGTCGGGCACCGACCTCGCGGCCGGATACGCCACGGCCTTTCTGGTCGCCGCCGTCATCACGGCCGCCGGAACGGCCCTGGTCGCCTTTCTTCCCCGTCCCCGGACATCCTGAGAATTTCCGCGACGGCCACCCTCATCCGGCGAGAGGGTGGCCCTTGGCGTAGCGATAGGACGCGGCCACCACGGAACGGGCGATCGCCAATTCCCCGGCGTCGCGAGGGCCGTACAGCATCAGCACATTGATCGTGGGCGAATACAACGGATGCCGTTCTCCCCACCCCTTCGCTATGACCTCGTCCTGGTCGGGCCGGTCGAGGGCGAGGTGCAGGCTGCCGTCCACATGGACATGGACGAACTCGGCGGTCAGCCGCGGCGGCAGGAGGACGGCGCCGGACGGCGGGCCGCCGCCGTCGAGGAAGAACGCCAGCGAGCCGGGCTCGGAGATCTCGCTGGGACGAATGACGGTGCCGGGAAGCCCGCCGGACATCCATTCCCGCAATTCGTCGACGACGGCCCGCGGGCCCCGCTGGCTGAGTTGCGTGTGCGGAACGGACGGCCCCGTTTCGGGCCGGGGTCCCGGACGGACGGGAAGTGTCAGAACGTCGTGCATCGAATGCTCCTTCGCGCTACCGGCCATTTCCGGCCGATGCCAAGGAAGCTAGCATCCTGAGGATAGTAGGATCCTAGGAGAAACCTGCTTTCCCCCAGGATGGTGATCATGTCCGAGACCATCGATCCGTGCCCGATCAGCCCGGTGGTCGATCTGGTGTTCAGCCGCTGGACCACGCCGATCCTGTGGGTCCTGCGCGAGCACGGCCGCCAGCGGTTCAACCAGGTGCAGCGGCGGCTGCCCGCGATCACCTCCAAGGTGCTCACCCAGCGGTTGCGGCAACTGGAGCGGGACGGCCTGATCTCGCGCACCCACTACCCCGAGATCCCGCCGCGCGTGGAGTACGAGATCACCGAGCTGGGCCGGTCGCTGAGCCCGGTGTTCGCCGCCCTGACGGCCTGGTCCGACGCGCACCTCAGCGAGGTCGCGGCCGCCCGCCGCCGCTACGCCGACTCGCCCTAGTCC
Source organism: Spirillospora sp. CA-294931 (assembly GCF_050946795.1). Classification (GTDB taxonomy): domain Bacteria; phylum Actinomycetota; class Actinomycetes; order Streptosporangiales; family Streptosporangiaceae; genus Spirillospora. Next base: position 1,881,690 of record NZ_CP192006.1, on the reverse strand, counting down.
TTGCCGGCGGCGTGCCAGGACATGCCCCAGCCGTACTCCAGGTCGACGGCCTGCTGGTTGAAGACGCCCGGCGGCACCAGGATGTAGCGGGCCTCGCGCCGGACGACCAGCTCGCCGCCGACGTTCTCGATCGAGGCGATCGCCGCCACCGGCGAGGGCACCGTGCACTCGTCCAGGCGCATCTCGATCGGCGGCCCGGCGGGCGGGTAGAGGGTGGCGACGCCGTCCAGGCCCGCGAAGCTGGTCGCGCCCTGGTAGATGTTGACGAATACCAGCACGCGCTTGAGCTCGGCGCTGTGGTCGAGGTTGATCGTGAGGTTCTCGCCCTCGTCGCTGGCCCCGGTTCGGTCGTCCTGGTCGAGCCGGATGTAGGGCGGGTGCTCGTAGGAGCCGAACTGGTTCTCCACCGGGTGGACGATGCCCTTGGCGCCGTTCTGCAGCTCCCACAGGCACGAAAGGTCGAGGTCGAGATCCTCAAGCCGCACCGCGCCCTTGCCCTTGTTCATCCAGCCGCGCGGCGGCTTGCGCGCGTTCCACTTCAGGTTGACCCGCATCGCGCCGGACGTCGCGCCCTGCTTGGACAGCGACACCGCGGGCGCCGACTTGGTCAGCGTGATCTTCGACAGCCGCACCGGCTCCGGCGCGGGCTGCGTCACCGGCGCGGGAGTGGGCGGCGGCACGTACGGCGGCTGCGTCGGCGGCGGCTGCTGATACGCGGGCGGCGGCTGGTAGGCGGCCGGGGCCGAGGGCTGCTCGTACGCGGGCGTGGGCGACTGGTGGGCGGGCGGCGCTGTGGGCGGCTGGCTCACGGGCGGAGCCGGGGGTTGCTGATACGCGGGCGGCGGCGGCTGGTAGGCGGGCGGCGGCTGGTTCGCGGGCGGAGCCGGGGGTTGCTGGTAGGCGGGCGGGGGTGGGGCGGGGGGCTGGGGTGGGGCGGGCGGGCGCGGGGGTGAGGGGGCGTCGTCGACGCTGATGCCGAAGTCGGTGGCCAGCCCGGCCAGGCCGGTGGAGTAGCCCTGGCCGACCGCCCGGAACTTCCATGCGTTGTTGCGCCGGTACAGCTCGCCAAGCACGAAGGCCGTCTCGGTGGTGGCGCCCTGGCTGTCGAACCGCGCGACCTCGGACCCGTTGGCGGCGTCCAGTACCCGCACGTACAGGCCCTGCACCTGGCCGAACGTCCCGGTGTCGGCCGAGGCGGCGATCACCACGGTCTCGATCGCGGGCTCCAGCGCGGCCAGGTCGACCGCCAGCGTGTCGCGCACGAAGCCGCCCTCGGGCCGCTTGCCCTCGTGGCGGACCGCGCCGCCGCGATGCGCGGGCTGGTTGTAGAACACGAAGTCGTCGTCCGAGCGGACCTTGCCGGTGCCCGTGAGCAGCAGCGCGGACGCGTCCGCGTCGGGGGCGCCCGGCGCCTGCCGCCACCCCAGCTCGACCCGGACCCTGGCCACGGGAACCGGGACGTTGGCGCCCTTCTGCATCGGCATGCCGAGCAGCCTAGTCAATCGCCGCGCCCGGGTCGTGCCGCTTCGACCAGTTTCGTGAGCGCGCGGACGACCGCCTCGAACCCGGGGCCGGGCGGGCCGCCGGGCTCGGTCATGTAGGTGTCGCGCCGGATCTCGATCATCAGGGCCGACACCGCGGCGTCCCGGCGGTGGTGGTCCACGGGCACGTACGCCCCGGCGAAGGGGGTGTTCACGTCGAGATCCCCGAGGCCGGAGAACGCCGTGGACGCCGCCTCGAGCAACCAGGCGGGGGTGTGGAAGGCGTCCACGCCCAGGCAGATCGCTGGGCGGGGGCCGGACGCGTGCAGCTCGTAGGGCAGCGCCCGGCTGGGGTAGGAGTGCACGTCGATGATCACCGCGCGTCCCGTGGCGGCCAGGCGGGCGGCCACCAGGTCGGCCATCGCCGCCGCGTAGGGGCGGAAGTACCGCGCGAGCAGCTCTTCGGTGTGCGCGGGATCGTCCTCGCGGAGCGGTTCGCCGTGCGAGGTGCGCAGGTAGACCGCGCCCATCCCGACCGCGTTCATCTCCTCGCGCTCGTCGGGGAAGCGCTCCGGGTCGACCACCAGCCGCGAGAGCCGGTTGGCGAAGATCCAGGCCGCCGCCCGGGCCCGCTCGGCGATGAGGGCGGTGTGGGCGTCGGTCATGAGGTCGAGCTCGGCGGCCAGCGCGGCGTCGTCGAGCAGGATGCGCTCCCTCGCGTGCGGTGTCACCACCCGCGACCCGTGCGGGACGTGCAGGATCACCGGGGACGCGCCGTCCCCGGCCTCGACGCGGAACGCCTCATGATCGGCCATCCGGCAACGATGCCAAACCCGAGGCGGGCATGGACGGAAATGGGCCGCCGTTCTGGGGGCGGTGGAACGGCGGCCCGGGTCCGCGCTGAGTGGGGGCTGGGGAGGGAAGCTGAGCCGGCATTCCCTCCCCAGCTCTCCCCTGGGGATGGCACCACGCAGGGAAACGGGTGCCTGTGGTCTCGTTCGTTCAGATGTAGCCGACCCACAGAAGCTTGTTCGGTGAGCCGGGTCCGGGGTCGGTGACGAGGCCGGGCGTGGCGCCCCGCACCATCCGGTCCTGCACCTGCTGGGGCGTGAGGGCCGGGTTCTTGTGCAGGTCCATGGCGGCGGTGCCGGCCAGGTGCGGCGCCGCCATCGATGTGCCGCTCTTGGTCGCGTAACCGCCGGTGTGCACGGCCGAGACGATGCCTCCGCAGTCGAGCACGCGCAGCGCCACGACCTTGGCCTTCTTGGCGACGCCGACGTTCTTGCCCGCGATCGTCCCGGCCACATGGGTGCCGTGGCCGTTGCAGTCGGCCGAGTCGGGGTCGTTGCCGATGTAGTCGGGCCCGTAGGAGGCCCGGCCCTCGAATTCGGGGTGGTCCCTGGCGACGCCCGAGTCGATCACGTAGGCCGTGACGCCGTCGGCGGTGTTGGGGTAGGCGTACTTCCGGTCGGGGTTCAACGTCTGCTGGTCGGCCTGGTCCAGGCCCCAGGAGGGCGGGTCGAGCTGTTCTCCGGCCGCGCGGGCGCGACCGTCCTGGTGGACCGACCTGACCGCCGGGTCGGCCGCCAGGCGGCGCGCCTGGCGCTCGGACAGGTTCTTGACCAGGAATCCGTTGAAGGTGGCCGAGAAGGTACGGACGACGACGCCTCCGTGGCGGCGGGTCAGTTCTTTCGCGGCGTGACGGGCGCCGGGTTCGAGCGAAACGACGTACTGCCCGGCGATGGGGTGCGCGGCCCGGGCGACCGGGCCGTGCGGCACAGCCGAGGCCGCGGGGGCACCGGCGACCGTCGCCGCGGCGACCGCGATTCCGATACCGGCCGCGGCCAAGGCTGTCCTGGACATTGCTGACTCCGTCTCCCTTCACCGGGAGGCCGCCGCCTTCCGATGGAGCGGCCACAGGTGGGGGTGGGAACACGGAAGGCCGCTCGGGTAACAGCGTCAAACACAGACGAAAGCAAAACAACCGTGACAATGACCCGTATGGGATACGGGTTTTACTATCCTGATTTGCGGGGTTTCCGAAGCCGCTGCACCTGCGTAGGCTCGTGGAGCCTCGTGCCGAGACGAAGCGACCTCCCGCCGGAGTGTGAACGATGACGAACGGTGCGCGCCGGAGCCGGGCGGCCCGATCGAGGGGGTCGAGCACCTCCGTCAGGACCAGTTCACCGATCCTGATCGGGCGCGGGCCCGAGCTGGAGACGCTGACGACCGCCGCCGCGGGGTCGCCGTCGGTGATGCTGGTCGAGGGCGAGGCGGGGGTCGGCAAGTCGCGGCTGGTCTCCGAGCTGGTCACCACCCTGCGCGCGCGGTCGGTGTGGGTTGCGATGGGGTACTGCCAGCCGCTGCGCGAACCGTTCCCCTATGGCGTGATCTTCGAGTGCCTGCGCTCGTGCGGCGACCACCTGGGCGACCTGAGCCCGGTGACCGGCGCGCTGCGCCCCTACCTTCCCGAGCTGGCCGAGCTGCTTCCGCCCGCCCCCGAGCAGCTGGGCGACCCCGCCGCCGACCGGCACCAGATGTTCCGGGCCGTCCGCGACCTGCTGGCCGCGCTGGGACGCGCGGTGCTGGTGATCGAGGACGTCCACTGGGCCGACGAGGGAACGCGCCAGCTGCTGCGCTTCGTGATGACCGACCCGCCCCCCGGCCTCTCGCTGGTGGTGACCTTCCGCCGCGAGGACCTGCCCGGCGACGCCCCGCTCGGCCGGGCGTTCCGTCCGCCGCCCGGCACCACCAGCGCGCACCTGGTGCTCGGCCCGCTGGACGCCGAGGGCGTGGGCGGCCTGGTGGAGGCGATCCTGGGCGACCAGGACGTCTCGGCCGAGTTCGCCGAGACCATGCGGCAGCGCACCGCGGGCCTGCCGTTCGTGGTCGAGGAGACGACGTACGCGCTGCGGAACCTGGACGGCGCCGTCCAGGCCGACGGTGAGGCCGCCCGCCGCCTGCTCGACAACGTCGAGGTGCCCGCGCTGCTGCGCGAGACCATGCTGGAGCGCCTGCACGCGCTGCCCGAGGGCGCGCGGGCGATCGCCGAGGCGTCGGCGGTGCTCGGCGTCCCGGCCACGGCCGAGCTGCTGGGCGAGGTCGGCGAGGTGGCCGAGGCCGAGAGCCGGGTGCAGGTCACCCGGCTGCTGGAGAGCGCCGTCCTGGTCGAGGTCGCCGAGAACACCTACGGCTACCGGCACACGCTGGCGCAGCGGGCGGTGTACGACACGCTGCCCGGCCCGCACCGGCAGGAGCTGCACGCCCGCGCGGTCACGGCGCTGGGCCGGATCGCGCCGCCGCCGCTGATCCAGCTCGCGGCGCACTCCAAGCGCGCCGGGCTGCTGGCGGAGTGGCTGCGCTACAGCGAGCAGGCCGCCGACTCGGCGATGGACGCCGGCGACGCGTCCACGGCGATCGACCTGCTGCGCGCGGTGGTCTCCGAGCACTCGGTCGCGGCCGACGACGTCAACCGGCTGGCGATCAAGCTGTGCCAGCACGCGCTGGCCGGGCTGCACCACGAGGAGACCACGGCCCAGATCGAGGCGCTGCTGTCGGATTCGCGGCTGACCGAGGAGGTCCGCGGCGAGGTCCGGCTCTGGCTCGGGCTGCTGCTGGTCCGCGAGACCGGGGAGATGGCCCGGGGACGCGCGGAGATCGAGCTGGCGATCGGCTCGCTGCACAACCGCACCGAGCGGATGCTGCGGGGCATGGCCGTCCTGGCGCTGCCCTACCTGTCGCGGGCCCCCGCGTCCGAGAGCCGCGTGTGGCTCGAACGCGTGGAGGACCGGATGGACGACCTGCCGCCCGGGGTCTTCCGGACGGCGCTGCTGGCCAACACGCTGGGCGGACGTCTGATCTGCGGCGACCCCGACGCCTGGGGCCGGATCGGCCGGCTGCCCGCGGCGTCCGATCTCACCGACTCCGACGAGCTGCGCGAGCTGGCGCGCGCGCACTGCAACCTGGCCGACTCCTGTTCCTGGATCGGCCATTACAAGCGCGCGCGTCAGTTCCTGCACACCGGCGTGAACCTGGCCAACCAGTCCGGGGCGTCCTACGTGGTCGGCACCGCCGAGGCCACCCGGATCCGGCTCGACTGGCTCTCCGGCGACTGGACGGGCCTGGAGGAGCGGGTCGAGCGGCTCTCGCAGGCCTACGCCCATCTGCTGCCGGTCACCAGCGAGCTCCAGCTGGTCAAGGGCTGGCTGGCCACGGCGCGCGGCGACTGGGACCGCGCCGAGAACAGCTTCCTGGCCACCCGGATGGCGCAGCCCGACTCGGCCGTCATCCCGGTCGCGATCGCCGCGCTCGGCGGGATGACCACGATGCTGCTCAACCGCGGCACGCTCGACGCGGCCTGCTCCTACGCCGACCGGGGCGTGGAGATCCTGCGCCGCAAGGGCATCTGGGTGTGGGCGGGCGACCTGGCCCCGCAGGCGGTCGAGGCGTACCTGGCCGCGGGCCGGGCCGACGACGCCCGCGCGGTGACCGGGGAGATGGGCTCGGGCATCGCCGAGCTGGACGCGCCCTTCGCCCGCGCGGCCCATGCCGCGTGCGAGGCGCAGCTCGCGGCCGCGACCGGCGACCGGGCCGAGGCGTCCCGGCTGTTCGAGCTGGCGATCGGCCGCCACGAGCGGCTCGGCATGCCCTACCGCACCGCGCAGCTCACCGAGCAGGCCGCCCGCAACGATCCGGCCGACGTCACCACTCTCAACGACTTGGCACGCTCCTACGAGGCGCTCGGCGCGACGATGGACGCGGCCCGCTGCCGCCACCGCGTCCGCAGCACGGGCGTCGCCACGCCGTCCCGCCGGGGCCGCCGGGGCTACGGCAACGAGCTGTCGCCCCGCGAACAGGACGTGGCGCGGCTGCTGGCCAGCGGCCGCACCAACCGCGAGATCGCGCAGGCGATGTTCCTGTCGCGCCGCACGGTCGAGGAGCACGTCGCCAACGTCCTGCGCAAGCTCGGCGTCACCTCCCGGGAGGAGATCCGCCTGTGACCCCGCCGTCGCCGGTCCGGGCCATTTCCCGGACGACGGCGGCGAAGCCGCCCGCCGCGCGGTTGGCCTCGCCGATCGGCCCGCACAGCGCGATGCGCAGCGGCGGGATGTCGGTGACCGGGATCCAGGCCAGGTCCGGACGGCCGTAGTGCAGCGTCATCGACTCGGGGCTGAGGCAGACCGCCAGGCCCGAGGCCACGTGCTCCAGCATCTCCTCGACGTTGTCGTTCTCCGGGCCCCACACCGGCTCGCTCCCGTCCGGACGCGGGTTCACCGCCCACCAGTCGACCCATTCCCGGGGCGCGCGGCGCGTCCAGACCAGCGGCTCCTTGGCCAGGTCCATGATCGACAGCTCGGTCCGGTCCGCCAGCGGGTGCCCGGCGGCCAGCCCGGCCATCCGGCGCTCGGTGGCGACGATCTCGGTGCGCAGGCCCGCGGTGTCGGCGGGCAGCCAGACGAACGCGACGTCCACCAGGCCCTCGCGCAGCGCGGCCACCTCGCCGCCCCACTCGAAGCGCTTGGGCTCGATCGACGCGTCCGGGTGGCGGCGCATGAACTCGGTGTAGGCCCGGGTCGCCAGCGTCCCCGCACCCGACGCCGTGAAACCGACCCGCAGCACGCGTGACCGGGCCGCCGCCACCGCGCGGGCGTTGCGCTGCGCCGACAGCCAGCCGTCGAGCAGCGCCCGCGCGTCCGGGAGCAGCGCCTCGCCCGCGGCCGTCAGCCTGACCTCGCGGCCCAGCCGCTCGAACAGCGGCGTGCGCAGGTCGTCCTCCAGCCGCTTGATCGCCCGGCTGAGCGCGGGCTGCGAGACGTAGAGCCGCTCGGCGGCCCGGGTGAAGTTGAGCTGCTCGGCCAGCTCGACGAAGTACCGCAGGGAGCGGGTGTCGACGTCCATGCGCCTCCCCGGTCGGGCGAGCTATGCGTTAACTGTATGGCCGAAGGTCTTGGACGTGCCCCGGAATCGGACGGTTGTCTGGATCACGCGGGGCACCGCCCCGCGTTTCCCTTTCTCCGGATTTGGAGCACGACCATGTCCAAGACAGCCCCCGGCGCCTCACGGCGCGGGGTTCTGGCGGCCGGTGCCGTGGGCGCCGCCGCGCTGGCGGGGTCCCTGCCCGGCTCCGCCGCCGCGGCGGGCGCGCCCCGGGGCCGGTTCGCCGGGAAGACCGTCCTGATCACCGGGGCGACCTCGGGCATCGGCAAGGCCACCGCCTCCGCCATGGCCCGCGAGGGCGCCCGGGTGATGTTCTGCGGCCGCCGCGACGGGCTCGGCCGCGCCAACGAGCGCGAGATCCGCGCCGCCGGGGGCGAGGCGACCTTCCACCGCGCCGACGTGCGGGTGGAGTCGCAGATCGCCGGGCTCGTCGACGCCTGCGTCCGCCGCTACGGGCGGATCGACGTCGCGGTCAACAACGCGGGCATCGAGACGCCCCGGGTGGGGCCGCTGCACGAGCAGTCGGCCCGCGACTTCGACGAGGTGTGGCACACCAACACGCGCGGCGTCTTCCTGAGCATGAAGTACGAACTGCCCCACATGCTCAGGAAGGGCCGGGGCGCCATCGTCAACACCGCCTCGATCTCGGCCGAGGTCGGCTTCGCCACCATCGCCCCCTACAACGCCAGCAAGCACGCGGTCGCGTCGCTGACCAAGGTCGCCGCGCTGGAGTACGCCGACAAGGGAATCCGGGTCAACGCGCTCGCGCCGGGAGCCGTGGACACCCCGATGCTGGAACGCGCCGCCAAGGCGTTCGGGGTGACCTACGAGCAGATCGCCCGGGACTACCCGATCAAGCGGATCGTCCATGCCGACGAGATGGCCCGCGTGATCATGTTCCTCGCCTCCGACGAGGCGTCCGCCGTCGTCGGCACCGACCTGGACGCCTCCGGCGGCTTCCTCACCCGTTGACAGGAGAGCACCCATGACCGACATCTCCCGCGCCACCGTGCTCCGCGCCGTCGGCGCCTCGGCGGCGGGGCTGGCCGCCGCCACCGTCGCCGGGCCCGCGGCAGCGGCGGCGTCCACGGGCCGCGAGCACCCCAACGTCCGGCTGATCCGCAGGTACTACGCCGCCTACGCCGCGGGCGACCTCACCGCGCTGCGCGAGAAGTTCTTCGCCCCCGGCATCGAATGGACGATCCCCGGCCACCACCCGCTGGCGGGCACCAAGAAGGGGGTGGACGAGGTGCTGGCGTTCTTCGCCGAGCTCGCCCGCGCGGGCTTCAAGGCCGACCCGATCTTCCTGGCCGCCGACGGCGACTGGGTCGTCGACCTGCACCGGGGCTGGAGCACCACGCCCGCGGGGCTCGACCTCACCTGGGCGCTGGCCTTCCGGATCGAGAAGGGCCGCATCGCCGCCGCCGTCAACTACCCGGGCGACCAGCACGCGGCGGACGCCTTCTTCTGGAAGACCTATCCCCTCGCGCCCCTCCCCGACCGGCTCGCGCGGGGGTGATCAGGGGGTGGCCGTGCGGCCGCACAGGGCGTCGTCGACGACCTTGTCGACCATCTTCGGGAGCCGCTCGCGGTCCTGCGGGGTCCTGGCGGTGGCGCCGCTGATCGACAGCGCCACGCCGCGGCTCCCGTCGGCGGTGAAGCCCTCCGCGCTGATGTAGCCCATGGTCAGGCCGCCGTGCGCCCAGTACTCGCGGCCGCACGACAGGCGCTTGCGGTAGATCCCGAGGCCGTAGCCGAGGTTGACGCCCTGGTCCAGCGCGCGGGTACGCTTCATCTCGGCCAGCAGCCGGGGCGCGATCAGCCGCCCGCCGAGCAGGGCGCGGAAGAACGCGCTCAGATCGGCGGTGGTGCTGATCATCGCTCCGGCCGCCCCGTACTGGCTGGGGCTGTACTCGGTCACGTCGGAGGGCGCGCCGCCCAGCTCCCACTGGTGGTAGGAGCGGGCCGAGGGCCACGGCACGCGCGGGTCGCGGACGGGGACGCTCGTCCCGCGCAGGCCGAGCGGCCGGATGATCCGCCGCTCGACCTCGGCGCCCCAGGCGCGGCCCGTGACCCGCTTGATGATCATTCCGGCGAGGGCGTAGCCGGTGTTGGAGTAGCTCCAATCGGTACCCGGGGCGAACTGCGGCGGGTGCTTCAGCGCGAGCGCCACCAGCTCCTCGGGCTCGAAGTGGCGGAACCTGATCTCGTCCCAGGTGCCGGGCATGACCTCCAGGTAGTCGCGCAGGCCGCTGGTGTGCTGGAGGAGCTGGCGGACGGTGACGCGGCGCCCGTCGTGGCCGTTGCCCCGCACCACACCCGGCAGCCACCGCTCGACGGAGTCGTCCAGCGAAAGCCGTCCCTCCCCGACCAGCTGGAGGACGACGGTCGCCACGAAGGTCTTGGTGTTGCTCCCGATGCGGTAACGGCCGTCGCGGGGCACGGGACGTCCCGACCCGAGGTCACCGGCGCCGCTGGCGGCCGTCCAGCGGCGGCCGGTCTCGGTGACGACCCGTCCCTGGACGCCGATGATCCCGGCGTCCCTGAGCTCGTCCAGGCGCTGCTGGAACCCGGGGGCCGGAGCTGCCTCGGCCGGGGCGGAAAGGGACGCGGCGAGGACGCCGGACGCGACGGCCGCGGCCAGAAGATGCTTGCGTGTGGTGGGCATGGCACAAGGCTCTCGTCCGGGTCCGTACCGGCGCCGCTACCGATCGTCACCGGCTGCCCCTGACTTTGGTACCGGATTCCAGGGGTCCGAGTGGCGCTAGGGTCCGGAGGGTCATCCGGCCCGAGGCGGAGGTTCTGCGATGTTCCTGTTCGAGTTCGAGGGCGCGCGCCCGCAGGTGCACGCCGAGGCGTTCGTGGCGGCGACCGCGACGCTGATCGGCGACGTGACCGTCGAGGCGGGCGCGTCGGTCTGGTACGGGGCCGTGCTGCGCGGCGACTTCGCGCCGCTGGTCGTCCGGGCGGGGGCCAACGTCCAGGACGGCTCGGTGCTGCACAGCCCGCCCGGGATGCCCTGCGACATCGGGCCCGGCGCGACGATCGCCCATCTCTGCGTGGTGCACGGCGCCACGATCGGCGCGGAGGCCCTGATCGGCAACCACGCCACCGTGCTCGACGGCGCGGTCGTGGGCCGCCGCGCGATGGTCGCGGCCGGGTCGCTGGTCCCGGCGGGCCGGACGATCCCGGACGAGGTCGTGGCGATGGGCAGCCCCGCCCAGGTCAAGGGCCCGCTCGCCGGTTCGGGCGCCGAGCTGTGGGTCGATCTGAACCCGGCCGCCTACCAGGACCTCGCGCGCCGCCACCGCTCGGGGATCGCGCCCGTCGCCCCGTCCGGCGCCCAGTTCCGCACGGAGTAGCCGCCCGTCACGGCCTAGGCGAACGCGGTGTGGGCCAGCCAGTGGTCCAGCAGGGCCCGCTCCCCCGTCACCTTGACGGCGGGGTCGTCCGGCGGGAGGCGCCGCGAGAACACCCGCAGAACGTCCGCGACCGGGCCCGACAGCACCACGTCCGCGCCCGCGTCGCCGCGCCGCCAGGCGGGGCCGTCCGGTGTGCGCGTGATCAGCCATCCGTCCTCGACGTCGTCCGCCCGCAGCAGGAGGGTCTCCCCGTTGCCGCTCAGCTCGGCGTGGCGTGCCGGGTTCACCCGCGCGACGGCCGGGTGGGTGAGCAGTTCGAGTCCCTCGCCGAGGGTGTCGGCCGCCAGGTCGCGCGGCACGGTGAACGGCCGGTCCGCCGTGACGGCCGCGTCGGCGAGGTGCACCAGCGTGTCGTGCAGGATCCGCCGCACCCAGAAGGCGGCGGGCAGCGGGCCCAGGAACGTCCACACGACCGTCCCGGGCCCGGTGGCCTCGGTGGCGTCGGCCATGCTCGCCGCGCCCTCGCGCAGCCAGGGCGTCCACATGGCCGGGTCGATCCGCGCGCTCGGGCGCGGATGCGAGGGGAAGTCCGTCGTGCGGCTCCGGACCAGCTCGCTCGTCCAGTGGTGCGCGTTCCCCACGTGCTCGACCAGGTCGTGCAGCGTCCAGTCCGGGCAGGTCGGCACGCGCCGTCCCGGGTCGATCCCGGCCGTGATCGCGGCGAAGTCCTCGGTCACCTCGATCAACCCGGCGGTGTGGCGCTCCACACTCAGTGTCCCCATGCTCGTTTCCCCTTGTTCGCGCATGTTCGTAACGTAGGAACTCCACCCGGGTGGAGGTTCAAGTGACTGTGACCGGTGTCACACACGGCATTGGGGAACTGGCGAGGCTGACGGGCGTCCCGGTTCGGACGATCCGGTACTACAGCGACGAGGGCCTGCTGCCCGCCGTCCGCAGTTCGGGGGGCCACCGCCGCTTCACCCCGGAGACGGCCGAGGCGCTGCGGCTGATCCGCCGCCTGCGCGGCCTGGGGCTCGGGCTGCCCGCGATCGCCCAGGTGCTGCGGGGCGAGCGCGCCCTGGCCGAGGCCGTCAGCGCCGAGCGCCGGGCCCTGGACGTCGAGCTGTCCGCCCTGGCCTGGCGTCGCGCGTCGCTGCGCGCGGTGGAGGAGGCGGACCCCGCCGACCGGGCCGCGCGCCTGGACCTGCTGGCCTCGGTCGAGCACGGCGACGCCGCCCGCCAGGCCGTCGCCGCCTCGATGCGGCGGCTGTTCATCGTTCCGGTCCCCGAGTCGCAGCGCGAGGGGTTCATCGCGCTGGCCGCGCCCGACCCGCCGGCGGACCCGACGCCGCGCCAGGTCGTCGCCTACGCGGAGCTGGTCGCCCTCACCGGGAACGGTCCCCTGATCCCGAAGCTCCGTGCCAGGGGCGAGGTCAACCGGGCCGAGTATCGGACGAGAGCACGTTCCTGGCGGGCCTGACCGAGGCCTACGCGTTCGCCGCACCGGCCGTCGAATCGGGTCTGCGGCCGCGTCCCGGCAAGGAACTGGACCGTTTCGTCGAGGCGCACGCCACGGGCCGGGGCAGGCGGGACACCCCCGCCTTCCGGCGCCGTCTGGTGCCTCTTCTGGCGCGCGACCAGGACGCGGACGTCCTGCGCCTGTGGCGCCTGGTGGGTGAGATCACCGGACGGACCGCCACGCCCGGCGCCATCAACACCTGGTTCACCAGGGCCCTGGACCTGTCGCTCTAGGACGGCGACGACCTGAGCCCCAAGCGCTCGGGCACTTGGGGCACGATCAACCGGGCTGAGGAGTTAAGGAAATCGAGGGGTACGGGCCCGAAGGTCCCGGCCATTGGGTGCGGGGGCGGGAACCCGCACCCGGGGTCACGACGCCCCCGCAAGGAGCGCCATCGACCGACGACGAGGTCAGGGCCCCGCCCGGGGGCTTCCGGGGGACGGCCCCCGGGTAAAGACGGCTACAGCTTGAACAGGCGGCTGAATGGAGCGACGATACGGACCTTTTGCGTGCCGAAGTCAACGAGGACGGCCTGGGCGCCCTCGACCTCGACGACGCGGCCAAGACCGTACTTGTCGTGTGTCACCTGGTCCCGCACGTCGAACACCTTCGCCGGCGGGGCAGGACTTGGGGGCTTGAAGGGGCTGGTGGGCAGGTGGCGCCGTCTGGCGGCGTGCGAGGATTCCATTACTCCCCAGTATGCGCGTAATCGTTCGGCCGTGGGGACAATTCCCGTTGCCTTACTCCAGGTCGCGGGCGGTAGCCGCCTGTGAGGCGGCCGCGAGGCGGTGGTTCTCTGGAGGTCCGCCACCTCCGCCGGAGGAAAAGCGTCGACAGTTGCAACTGTATGCGATATCAGAGGCCGAAGCAGCGGATGCCCGGAGATCCGGCCGCCCCGCCGCGCCCCCCGTACGTGCCTCATGACGAGGCAAAACGGCCTCCCGGGCGGGTATCAGGCGGCTCCTGACCGGCCCGCGAACTGGAATCGGAACGATACGAACACGCGACCTGGGACGCCGATTCTGAGACCGTGCGAGCGATGGACGGCGTGTCGGCGCGGCGAATCCTGGCCGGGAGCCTGGTGCTCCTGGCCCTGCTGGGGCTCGCCTCGTGCGGCGCGGACGTCGAGAAGCCGAGCCCGGTCGCCCGGGTCCGGATCGCGGTGCTCGCCGACGGGAGCGCCGAGGTCGACCTCTTCGCGGCGGGGAAACTGAAGTCCGACGCCGAGGTCCGGGCGCTGGCCGGACGGGTCGCCGAGCAGGCGTTCCCGGAAGCCTCGGGCACGCGGGCAAGTACCGAGACCAGCCGGGGCCAGCCGTTCGCCCGGGTCGTCGTGACCCGCGCCTACCGTCCGGCCAGGACGGTGTCCCTGAACCTCGACACGGCCGAGGTCTGGCGCCAGTTGAGGGCGCGTGGATTCACCGAGGTGACCTTCAAGGTGCTGCTCCCGTCCGTCCCGGCCACGGTGACCTCGGGCCGCCTCTCGTCGCGACTGCGGGACGACCGGCCGCCCCAGCCCGTCCGGGTCGTGATGAAGCCCGAGCCCGCACGCTGGACCGCCGCCATAACGCTCCCGGTGGCGGGCGCGCTCTTCGTGACGCTGGCGTTCTTCGCGCGGCGCCGCCCCCTGGCACTGCCAGCGGCCCTGGCGGCCGTCGTCACAGCGATCATCGCCGTCACGAAGTCGGCGGGCGCCCAGGGCGACAACCTCGGCGTCGCGGGCGTGCTCGAGGGCCGCCCGCTGGAGGTGGCCACCATCGCCCCGCTCGCCGCCGTCGCCCTGGCGCTTCCCGCCCTGATGCTGCTGGCAACGGCGGCGCTCCGATGGCACGAGCCCGCAAACCGCATCGAGCCAAGACCAACTGGCACCGGAGTCTTCTGGTAGCGCGGTTAGCGTGGGATGGCGCCGAAGACTTCGATGTAGGAGTGGGAGCCGGTGGCGTCCTCGTAGCGGCCTACCGCCCACAGGGAGCGGGTACCCGGGACACGCGTCAGGTGCCAGGAGCGGATCGGGCCCGGGTGGGCCCCTCCCCGGGTGAGGGTCCACTTCGCGCCGTTCCAGTGGGCGTAGCGGGTGGACGACGTCGACGCGCTCCGGCCGGGGAACGCGCCGGTCAGGGCGACCCACACGCCCCCGTGGCCGTCGCCAGCGACGCCCGTGGCGAAGGTGTCGCTACCCGGGACGCGCGGGGCGTGGACCCAGGCGCGCTTGACGTAGCGCATCACGACCGCCCGGCTCGGGCTCTGCCCCACGGCCCACAGCTGGCCCCCGGGGATGGCGACGATCGAGTGGAGCCTGCTGGAGCCCGGGGTCGCGGGGGTCTTCACCGTCGACCACTTCTTGCCGTTCCAGTGCTGGATCAGCGGCTGGTCGGCGGTGCCGCCCAATTGGTAGCCGGCGGCCCAGACGTTGTTGGACCCGAACGAGGTGAGCGACTGGACGTAGTGCTGCTTGGCACCGGACGCGGGCGCGCTCACCCGGGACCACTTCTTACCGTTCCAGTGGACGTAGTAGGCCGATTCGAGCTGGCCCCCCGCGATCCACACGTCGTTGCGGGAGACGGCCTTGGCCGTGACCCACGTCCCGATGGACGGCCGGGGCAGCTGGTAGGGGCGCGTCCAGGTCTTGCCGTTCCAGCGGGACGCGCAGGGGGTCTCGGACTGGCCGGAGGCGAAGACGCAGTGACCTGCCACCCAGACGTCCGAGCCGGACGTCCCGGTGACCGCGAGGGCGGCGAACGAGTCGCGCCGGGGACCGGCGACACGCGTCCACTTCGTCCCAATCCAGCGGAGGATGACGGTCTGGTCGGCCGCATAGACCTTGCCGACGGCCCAGGCGTCCCGCTTGCCGAACACGGCGACGTCGGTGAGGAGGTTCTCGCCCTCGATTTTCGGGAGCGGCACGGGACGCCACCCCGGCGCGGCGGCGTCCGCGCCGGCGGGTGTGACCGGCAGTGCCATGACGAGGGCCGCCCCCGCGGCCGTTCCGGCGATCCTGAACCTTCCCATCGAAACCCCCAGTTGATCGACTTCTCACTCATTCGACGGTTCAGGACGCGTCGAGGTTGTCCGCGCGACCGGCCCCTTCGCGGCGCGGGGCGCCGGTGCGCGGGGAGACGAGGACCAGGACCCTCATCCGGCATTCCCGCACCATCCGCCCCGGCTTTTTGTCAGAGGTCCAATGACATGAATTCGCACTACCTTGGAATGGCGGCGAAACAAGTGGTTTGCCATTTCCATGGCGCCGGGCACGGCGATGGAGGTTCCATTCCGACCTCGCGCAGGGTTCGTCGCCGCGACGGATCGTCACCGGGGCGGACCGTGCGTCGTGGCCGCCCGGCGCACGCCCTTTCACCAGGCGATGTGGCGTGCATCACAGCGGTCACGATCGTCGCGCGGGTAAACCCGAAGTCAACGGAGAGCGTCTTCTGTGCGAATTACGACGATGCTGGATCGCGATCCTCGGGTGAATCATGAAATTTCTCGGTACCACTGCGGGTTTGTCCGCATTTCTGGTGGTGGGTCAGACCTGCCTCGCGTTCGCGCCCGCGCGGGCCGCGACCGCGGCGGTGGCCGAGCTGCCCCACCGGTTCGTGATCGCCCATCGCGGCGGGGGCGCCTTCCTCGCGCCGGAGAACACCGTCGCGGCCTTCGACCGGGGCGTGGCCGACCCGGCCTCACACATGCTGGAGTTCGACGTGCTGGTCCTCAAGGACGGTGCCGGGGCGGTGTGGCACGACACCACCCTCGACCGCGTCTCGACCTCCAGCGGGCGGGTCGCCGACCTCGACAGCGCGGCCTTCAAGCGGCTGGTCGTCGACTCCCGCTCGTGGTTCGGGGGCAGGGCGTCCAACAGCCACCCGCTGCTCCTTGAGGAACTGCTCGACCGCTACGCCGGGCGCAAGCTGCTGCTCGCCCATCCCAAAGACACCGCGGCCATGCGGCTGACCATCGACACCCTCACCCGCCGCGGGCTGAAGGACGCGGTCCAGATCCAGACGTTCTCCCGCTCGGACGCCGTCCTGGCGCGCGAGGCCGGGTTCACCGTCCAAGTCATCGTCGGAGGCGCGCGGCAGGCCACCGTCGACACCCCCGAAGCCATCAAGGCCGACGGCATCGGCCGTGTCTCCCTCTGGCAGGGCATTCCCGACGCCACCATCCGCGGGTACGTCGCCGCCGGGCTGGTCGTCGTCGGCTACGACGTCAACCGGCAGTACCGCCGCGCCCAGCTCCAGGCGCTGGGCGTCCGGGGGTTCGACAGCGACGATCCCACCTTCATCAGCGGCGACACCGCCCGCTATCGCCGTACCAGCGACCCGTTCGGCCACCAGACCTGGTGGCCCGGCCACCTCGGGCAGGCCCAGACCGCCGACCGGCTCGGCGTCCCGGACCGCGGCTCGTTCGCCGCGCCGAACTGGTGGAGCGTGCCGCGCGGCACCGCTCCCCTGTTCGTCCGGCAGGGATGGGCCGCGCCCGCCCCGCGCTCGTACGAGCTGCGCGTCTGGATGAAGTACACGGCCCTGGGCAGGGACTCGACCCGTTGGGGCGGCCTCTACTTCGCGGCGGCCCGCGACAGCGCCTACACCGACGCGGCGGCGGACCCCCTGCACGGCGGGTACTCGCTCATCCTGCGCCAGAACGGCCAGCTCCAGCTGTACCGCAAGGACGCCACCCGAACCGTCCTGCTCAAGACCATCAACACCCGCCGCCTGGCCACCGGCACCCTGGCCAAGCTCCAGATCAAGGTGAGCGGCGGCGGCATCTACATCCGCCGCTACGACGTCACCTCGTCCGGGGCCACGGTGAAGGACACCAGGCATCGCGGTGCCTACCTGTACCTCGGGCGGTCGGCCTCGTCCCGGCAGCAGGGGCCCGGCGTCGCCTTCCGCGCCACCTACAAGTAGGGGCGCTCTCCCCGTTAGGCTCGCGTCGTGGAATCGCCCGAGAACGAGGCGGATCTGCTGGTCAGGGCGCGGGCCGGTGAGGCGGAGGCGTTCGAGCGGCTGGCGGCGCGGTACCGCCGCGAGCTGGTCGCGCACTGCTACCGGATGCTCGGCTCGCCGCAGGACGCCGAGGACGCGGTGCAGGAGTCCATGCTCAACGCCTGGCGCGGGCTGGCCCGTTTCGAGGGGCGCAGCTCCCTGCGCACCTGGCTGTACCGGATCACCACCAACGTGTGCCTGCGCATGAGCTCGCGCCGTCCCCGCAGGCTCCTGTCCTCCGACTACGCGCCCTCTCTCACCGACACCGCCGACCTCGGGGAGCCGGTGCCGGGCCCGGTGTGGCTGGAGCCCTGGCCGGACGACCTGGCCGCGGACGAGCCCGGCCCCGCCACCAGCTACCAGCGCCGCGAGAACGTCGAGCTGGCCTTCGTCGCGGCCCTGCAGCACCTGCCGGGGACGCAGCGCGCCGTCCTGATCCTGCGCGAGGTGCTGGAGTACTCGGCGGCCGAGGTGGCGCAGATCATGGACACCACCACCGCCTCGGTGAACAGCGCGCTGCAGCGCGCCCGCAAGGCCGTCGAGACACGCGTCCCGCCCGTTCCCCAGCAGGTCGAGCTGGCGGCGATCGGGGCGGACGGGCAACGCGAGCTGCTCGACGCCTTCGTCGCCGCGTGGCAGCGGGCCGACGTGGACGGGCTGGTGGCCCTGCTGACCGAGGACGCCCGCTTCACCATGCCGCCCCTGCCCGCCTGGTTCGACGGCCGCGAGGCCGTGCGGCGCTTCCTCGTCGAGCGGATGTTCGCCACCCCCTGGCGGCTGGTGCCGCTGGGGTCCAACGGCCAGCCCGCCTTCGCCTGCTACCACCAGGACCCCGCCGACCTGCGGTTTCGCCTCTCGGGGATCACCGTTCTCAGCCTCCGCGAGGGGAGGGTCTCGGCCCTGTCCTCCTTCGTCGACCCCGCGCTCCACCCGGTGTGGGGCCTGCCGCGGGAGTTTCCGGAAAAGTTCCGCACGGACCGATGAGTCGGGGCGGCCGCGTGTCTCTCTCCCTGTGTAGCGTGCGAAAAGCGTGCGCTCCCGCGAAGGAGAGACCCGATGCGCAAGTTGATCGTCACCAACATCATCTCGCTCGACGGCTACTACGAGGGCCCCGGCGGCGACGTCATGGTCATGCCGTTCGACGACGCCTTCGACGAGTACAACGCCGAGCGCCTGCGCGCCGCCGACACGCTGCTGCTGGGCCGCGTCTCGTTCGAGGGCTTCAAGGGCTTCTGGCCCCAGCTCGCCGACGACGCCACCGTGCGGCCCGTCATCCGTGAGATCTCGCGGCTCAACAACGCCATCGGCAAGGTCGTCGTCTCCGACACCCTCACGCCCGAGGAGGCGGCGCCGTGGGACGAGGGCACCGAGATCGTCCCGCGCGACCGGGCCCACGCGCGCCTGGCCGAGATCAAGCAGGGCCCCGGCCGCGACATCCTCACATTCGGGAGCCGGACCCTCTGGAACGACCTGCTCATGACCGGGCTGGTCGACGAGCTGCACTTCATGATCGGCGCGGCCTTCCTCGGCGGCGGCACCCCCGTATTCGACGGCGCCCCGGCCTCGCTCACGCTGCTGGAAGCCCGGCCCCTGAACGACTCGCCCCTGGTCCTCGCCCGTTACGCGCCTGCCTGAGCCGAGCGGCTCGCCCCGGGGACGCTCAGGAGTCTCCCGTCCCGTCCCCGGGGAGCAGGGCGTAGAGGACGTCGTCCGCGCGCTTGCCGTCGGGGGCGGGGAGGCGGGAGCGCGTCACGGCCTCCCGGACGAAGCCCGCCTTCTCCAGGACGCGCTGCGAGCCCACGTTGGTGGGGTTGGTGCCGGCGATGAGGCGCTTGATGCCGACGTCGAACGCCCAGCCGGTGACCAGGCGCACCGATCGGGTGGCCAGGCCCTTGCCGCGGAAGGCGGGCACCAGGCTGTAGCCGATCATGGCCTGGCCGGTCTCCAGCTCGTTGTAGAGCCCGATGCCGCCGGCGAAGCCACCCGTATCGGCGTCGATGATGGCGAAGTCGGCGCGGTTCCCCGCCAGCCACTCGCTGGCCGCGTGGGTGCAGCGTCGCTCGATGTCGCGGCGGGTCCGGGTGCCGGGAGGCACCGACCACTGGGCGACGTCGGGAAGGTTGCTCAGCGCGAAGTCGGCGTCGATGTGCTCTGGGCCCAGCGGACGCAGGATCGCCACCCCGTCCGTGAGCTCGCCCCCCGGGAGGTCGGGCAAAGCACGCTGCGTGGGGCCGGGCGGGTCGCCCACCAGGCGTCCCCACACGACCTGGTCCTCGCGCGACGCGCCGTTGGACGCGCCGCCGCGCCGGATTCCCTCGCGCAGGAAGCCCGCCGCGAGGGCGACCCGCTGCGCCGGGGTGTTCTCGACCCCGGTGACGAGGTCGAGCCGCTCCAGGCCCTGGCGATGGGCCCACTCGGTGAACGCCCGCAGCGCACCCGTGGCCACCCCGCTCCGGCGCGCGGCCGGATGCGTCCAGAAGGTGATCTCGCCGGCGCCCTGCCCGGTGCCGCGCAGTTCGAGGGTGCCGACGACGGCGTCGTCCCGCTCGATGACGAACCGGCCGCCGGGGCCGGCGGGACGGAGCCTGAGCCCGCCGTCCGCGGGGATGATCTCGGACCGCATCGTCCTCCTCACGATCATGACGATCCTGCCATGATCACCCATGACGTCACCTGACATTATTCTCGGCTTGCGATGACGTCATTCGATGTCATGATGCGGTGATGGACCTGGCACCGTACGTCGACACGATCCGCCGCGAGCTCGCGGTCGCCGCCGAGGCCGGCGGCGAGGAGGCCCGCGCGCTCGCCGAACGCCTGACCTCGCCGCTGGAGTCGGCCCTGCGCCTGGCGCTGCTGGACGCGCTGTCCATGGCGGCCGACGAGATCACCCGCGAGCTGGCCCCGGGCTCGGTCGACGTGCGCCTGCGCGGGCGCGAGCCCGCCTTCGTCGTGACACCGGCGCCGGGCACCGGCGCGCCCGCCGAGAGCCACCAGCCCCCCGCCGAGCCCGACATCCGGCCGCCCGACCTCGACGAGGGCGGCGGCACCTCGCGCATCACGCTGCGGCTCCCCGAACACCTCAAGCCCCGCATCGACCAGGCCGCCGCCCGCGAGGGGATCTCGGTCAACGCCTGGCTGGTCCGGGCGGTGGCCTCGGCCCTCGAACCGTCCCGCCCGCGCGGCCCCTCGCCCACGTCGGGCCGGAGCCACACCGGCTGGGTCCGCTAGCCGCGCGCCCGCGCCGCTAGATCTCGATCACCACCTTCCCCGGCACGCCGGCCCGCTTGGCACGGAACGCCTCGCGCGTCTCGGCGAGGGGGTACACGGCACCGACCTGGGGGCGGAGGTCCCCCGCGTCCGCGCGGCGGGCCAGCTCGGCCAGCTGCGCGCGGTCCGGCTCCAGGATGAAGAACAGCGCCCGCCCGTTCTCGGGCCGCACGGGCGGGGGCGCGGTGATCGAGACCAGCGCGCCGCCCGGCTTCACCACCGTCGCCGACCGGGCGAGCAGGTCGCCGCCGATGGTGTCGAAGACCAGGTCGACCGGGCCGACCGCCTCCTCGAACACCTCGCGCTCCAGGTCGACGAACGTGCGCGCGCCCATTTCCAGCGCCGGTCCGGCGGCCCGGCCCCGTCCGGTGGCGATGACCTCCGCCCCCGCCTGGCGCGCCAGCTGGACGGCCAGGCCGCCCGTCCCGCCTCCGGCCCCGTGAACGACCACGGTCTGCCCGGCCTCCAGTCCCCCATGGACGAAGAGTCCCTGCCAGGCGGTCAGGCCCGGCAGCGGCAGCGCGGCCGCCTCGGTGAAGCCCAGCGACGCGGGGATCCGCACCAGGTTGCGCGCCTCCACCGCCACGTACTCCGCCGCACCCCCGTCGCGATGCCAGTCGGTGAGCCCGAACACCCGGTCCCCCACCTCGAAGCCGGTGGTGCCGTACGGGACCTCGCTGACGACCCCGGCCACCTCGTGCGCCGGAACCGAGGGCGTCCGGTCCCGTCCGGCGCGATCGGTCCACGTCCCGGGCCACTCCAGCTCGTCCGGAACGAAACTGGCCGCGTGGACCCGCACCACCACGTCCCCGGTCGAGGCGAACGGCATCGGGGCCTCCTCCAGGACCAGCCCCTCGCTGCCCCCGGCCGAGTGAATCCGCACTGCCTTCATTTCCGCACCTCTCCTCTAGGGTTCTTCTGCCAGGGAGACGACACACTCCACCCGCCTGTGACGGCCGAACCCCTGAGAAGAAGGAGCGCCACCATGCCCCTCGTCGACGTCACCTACCCGGCCGGGGCCCTGACGGTGCAGGCCCGGACCGAGCTCGTGGAATCGCTGACCGACCGGCTGCTGAAAGCCGAACGGCTCCCGGACGCCCCGCTCTTTCGCGGAATGACGTGGGTGTATCTGCACGAGGTCGCGGAAGACCTGGCGTTCACGGGCGGGCGTCCGTCCTTCCGGCTGGACGTCCGGGTCCTGGCCGGAGCCCTCGACCGGGACGGCAAGGCCGGCCTCATCGCCACGCTCACCCAGGCCGTCGCCGACGTCGCCGCGATCGACCCGCGCCGGATCTGGGTGATCATCCAGGAGGTCGACGAGGGGAACTGGGGCGCCGGTGGCCATGTCGCCACCTATGAGGCGCTGGCCGGGCTGGCCGCCGACTACGAATCCCGAGCCTGATCCAGCCGGGCGACCTGCTGGAGGAGGCCCCAGACGAAGTGGGCCACGTGCGGCTCGCCCTCGGGGCTGACGAAGGTCGTGTGCCAGCGGGACGGGACGTCGCCCGGCTCGTGCGCGACCTCCGCGAAGCGACCGTCGAGGTCTCCGGCGACGCACGACCAGGGCGTCAGGTCCTCGACGGACGCGAGCCGCGGCGCGGGCTCCCCGGCCGGGCGGACGAGCCATTCGTGCACGACGCCGCCGTCCGGGCCCGTCATGACCTCGAAGCGCAGACCGGGCCAGAGGGACAGCGGCCCCCAGGCGGCGATCTCGCAGGTGATGACGCCCAGCTCCCGTTTCCCCAGCTCCACCGGCGGGCCGAGCACGGCCTCGTAGCGACGGCGTCCGGCCGGGAACGCTCGCGAGCGGACGATGCGCTGCCAGCGCGCGTTCACCTCGCGCGTCTCGGTGCGGGAGGCGTCCAGCGTCCGCATCGCCGACTCGACCAGGGCGGGCTGGTAGTCGGCCATGCGGCGCAGCAGGACGAGCTGGAACTCCCGCCGGGCGAACCCCTTCATCCGACCCGCCTGAGCCCGAGCACACCAGGGATGACCGGATTCACCCGTCAAGAGTAGGCCGATCCCGGACCGTCTACTCGACGGTGACGATGGCGTGCATGCCCTTGGCCGCGAGGCGGACGCCGTCCTTGACGTCGTGCACCCAGGTGGTGACCGCGTACGTCCCGGGGGTGAGCGGCATCTGGACCACCGCCGTCCGGCCGGGGGTCAGCGGCGGGCTGCCGACCGGCCGTCCGGCGAACGGCGGCGGGACGGGCGTGCCGTTCTCCACGCCCTCGAAGAAGGCCTGGAGGTCGGCGCGGGTCGTCCCCGGCCGGACCGGGACGAAGATCGCCTCGTTGATCTGGTCCAGCCCGTTGGTCAGCAGGATCGGCGCGCCCGCCCGCACCCGGGACGGGACGCGGAAGGCCGGTGCCCCGGACGGCGTCCTGCCCATGCCCACCACCGTGTGCGGTGCCGGAGGACGTCCGGAGTGCCGCTCATCCGTCACGGTCAGCCGGTGCAGTCCCTCCGCGCCGGGCGGGTTCGGGGACTCGAACGCGAAGTATTCGAGCAGGTAATAGGTGCCGGGCCGCAGCGTGGTGGTGAAGGTCGTCGGGTTCCCGGCCTGGGCCAGGGCGCCGCCGAGCAGCTCGGCGTCCCGCATCAGGGCCCTGGTGCCCTCCATCGCGGTCGGCTTGTCCGGGGAGAACACCTTGGCCAGATGACCGGCGAGCGCCTCGGCGGCGACGCCGGGCCGGGGCCGGAGCAGCCCGATCGCGCTGCCCGTCCCCTCGGTGACGGTCGTGTTGACCCGGAACGACGTCCTGCCGCTGGTGGAGACCGACGGCGCGGCGAACCCGCCGGGGCGGGCCGCGACGTCGAGCACCGGGACGGACGGCGCCGTGACCGAAACGCCCGGGGGCGCCGTGGCCGCGAGGACGGGCTGTCCCGCGGCGGTGACGCAGAGCGCGGCCGTGGCCGCGAGAACGAGCGCGTGCTTTTTCATGGAATCGCCTATCGGAAAGGGACGAACGAGCTTCCGTGCCCGCAGGCTAGGGAGCCGGTTCGACGGTCCGACAGCGCCGTCGGATGTATCTCCGAAAGCCCGCTCTACCTCTCCGGACGCACGGCGATCACCCCCATGTCGTTGTCGCGGCGGGTGAGTTGGCGGGCAAAAACGGCTCAAAAACGTCTAAAGCCTTCTTGGGACGTGTCCGGAACACTGTCGGGGATCGCCACATGGGTCTCCGCAACGAAGGAGCGTCCCGTGACCCCCGCGCAACCCGATTCCCCACCCGCTCCCCAATCGGAAACGCCCGGTCCCGCACGAACCCGAGCCCGCTCCCGTCCCCGATCCACCACCCAGGTCCTGGCCGTCGGCCCGCCGGGCCCCCGCCTGGAACGCATCCGCCGGACGCTGCTGTCCGGCGGCCACCAGGTGCACCACGCCGTCCCCGGTGAGGTGCGCCGCCAGGTCCGGCTCTCCCAGCCGGACGCCGTCGTCGCCCTCGCCGGGCTGTCCGGCGGCGGCGAGGTCATCCGCGAGGTCCGGGAGGTCCCCGCCGGACGCGCCGCCCCGCTCGTCGTCGTCACGCCCGTCCCCGGGCCCGAGGGCGTGGTGGCCGAGCTGCGCAACGGCGCCGACGACTGCGTCGACGACGGCTCGGCGCCCGACGAGCTGCTCGCCCGCATCGAGGCCAAGCTGCGGCGCGTGCCCGTGCCGGTCGAGCACCTGCCCATGGACCTCAGCACCGGCCTGTACTCCCGTCCGCATTTCCTGGACGAGGTCGACCGCGAGCTCCAGCGTCCCGAACCGGGACGGCACGGCGGCGTCGTCGCCGTGGTCAGCGTCGCCGAGATGGGGGCGCTGGAGACCCGGCTCGGCCCGCGCGTCCGCCGCGAGGTGGCCGAGCGGATCGCCGGGGTCGCCGAACGGCTCGGCCGGGCCAGCGACCGCTTCGGCTGGGACGACAGCGGCCATCTGCTGATGCTGCTGCCCGGCGTCGACGAGGAGACCGCCCGGCACGACCTGCGGGTGTTCGCCGACGCCGTCGCCGGAACGCGCTTCATCGTCGCCGACGAGAACGTCCTGCTCACGCCACTGATCGGCTGGGTTCCGCTGGACGGGCGCGAGCGGCACACCGAGGCGCTCGACCGGGCCTTCGACGCCGTGTCCGAGGCCGCCAGGCACCGCGACCTGCGTCCGGTCCGGTACGCGCCGTGGATGCGCGGCGCGCCCCAGCGGCGGCGTCCGGGCAAGGCGCTGGCCCGCGCGCTGATGCCCGTCCTGTCGCCGGTGCTGATGCTGCTCCTGGGCGTCGGCGTGCCGCTGGCGGGCTACCTGGCGCTGCGCGAGCTGGGCTGGGACGCCGGACCGGTCATGTACTGGGCCGTCTCCGCCGCGCTGGTGATCGGCGCCGGTCTCGTCATGCTCGAATGCCTCTTCACGCTCGACTCGGTGCCGCGTCCCGGCGTCCCGTCGGCGCCCTACCCGCCCGCCAGCGCGGTCATCGCCGCCTATCTGCCGAACGAGGCAGCCACCATCGTCGACACCGTCGAGTCGTTCCTGCGGCTCGACTACGCGGGCGAGCTCGACATCGTCCTGGCCTACAACACGCCGGAACCGCTGCCCGTGGAGGACGCCCTACGGGAGATCGCCCGCCGCGACCCCCGGCTCGTGCTGCTGCCGGTGCCGGGCAGCACGTCCAAGGCCCAGAACCTCAACGCGGCCGTCACCCGAGTGCGCGGCGAGTTCGTCGGGGTCTTCGACGCCGACCACCACCCGCACCCGTACGCGTTCACGCTGGCCTGGCACTGGCTCTCCAACGGGTACGACATCGTTCAGGGCCACTGCGTGGCGCGCAACGGCGACAGCTCGTGGGTCGCGCGCATGGTCGCGGTGGAGTTCGAGGCGATCTACGCGGTCAGCCATCCCGGCCGGACGCGGATGTTCGGGTTCGGGCTGTTCGGCGGCTCCAACGGCTTCTGGCGCACCGGGCTGCTCGCCTCGACCCGCATGCACGGCTCGATGCTCACCGAGGACATCGACTCCACGATGCGGGCGCTGGACGCGGGCGCCCGCATCGCCATGGACCGCGAGCTGATCTCGCGCGAGCTGGCGCCCACCACGCTGCGCGCCCTGTGGAACCAGCGCTCGCGCTGGGCCCAGGGCTGGCTCCAGGTCTCGCGCGCCCATCTGCGGACCGCGCTGACCTCGCCGTCCTTCACCCGCCGCCAGCGGGCCGGGCTGCTCCTGCTGCTGGGCTGGAGGGAGGTGCAACCCTGGCTCACCCTCCAGATGCTGCCGATCCTGCTCTACACGATCTGGAGCGACGGCGGCGTCGACTGGGCCGTTCCGCTGTTCCTGCTGGCGACGCTCTTCACGGCGGCGACCGGGCCCGTCCAGGCGGCGTTCGCGTGGCGGCTGGCGGCGCCCATGGTGCGGCGCCGCCGCCGCTGGTTCGTCACTTACCTCGTCCTGTCGGCGGTGTTCTACGGGCACTTCAAGAACCAGGTCGCCCGCAGCGCCCACCTGAAGGAACTGCTGGGCGTGCGCCAGTGGCTCGTCACGCCCCGCGCGGCCAGGGCCGAGGAGTAGCCGGTGTCCATCTCCCCCAACGGCCAGGTCAGGCATCCACCCGAAGGGACGACCCAGGGCGGGCGCATGCGCGCCCTGGAGGGCTACCGCGGCCTGGCCGCGATCAGCACCGTCCTGTTCCACGTCTGGCAGCACTACACCCTGTACGGGCCCGAGGGCGCCCGGCCGCCGGTCACCGACCCGGTCCTGAAGGCGCTGCTGTCGTTCGAGGTCGTCGACCTGTTCTTCGTCCTGTCGGCCTACCTGCTGACGCTTTCGTACGCCCGCACCGCGATCGACCGCAAGCCCGGTCACACCGCCCGCTCGTTCCTCTACCGGCGGGCCGTGCGCATCCTGCCGCTGTACTGGTTCGCGATCCTGGTCGTCTGGTCGTCGCGCAACCAGGAGCTGCCCGGCGACTGGATCGACCTGGTCGAGCACCTGACCTTCGTCCAGGTCTTCGACGAGAAGCGGATCTTCTACACGATCGGCCCGGCCTGGTCGATGTCCCTGGAGATCATGTTCTATGGGGCGCTGGTCGTGCTCGGCCCGCTCGCCGCGCGGGCCTGCGCGCCGATCGAGTCGCGCCGCGACCGCGCGGCCCTCTGCGCGGCGGGCTGCCTGGCGATCTTCGCCGTCCCGGTGGCCTGGCTGGCCTTCGCCCGCTACGGCCTGCACGTCCCGCACACCGAATGGGCGTCGTACTACGGCCCGCAGGCCCGCTTCCACGCGTTCGGCGCCGGGATGTTCCTCGCCGTGCTCACGGTGGCCCTGAGCAAGCGGGCCCGCCTGGCGAAGAACCCCGCCACCGCGCTGCGCGTGGCCGCACCCTCCGCGCTGGTCGTCCTGACCTGGCTGGCCGACGATCCGGAAAGCGCCTTCGCCGTCTTCTACCACCCGATCTGCGCCGTCCTGTGGACGGTCATGCTCTACGCCACCGTCCACGCCCGGTCCGAGAGCCTGTGGCACCGCGCCCTCAGCGCCCGCTGGATCACCGGGATCGGCCTGGTCAGCTACAGCCTCTACCTCTGGCACGAACCCATCATGATCATGCTGGACCGGTCCGGCTTCCTGCCCGCCTACCAGTCGGGCTTCCCGCTGGCCGTGCTGGTGGTCCTGGCCGTCAGCCTCCCGCTGGCCGCCGCCAGCTACTGGCTCATCGAGTACCCGACCGCCCTGCTCCGCCGTCTGAAGACCCAGTCCCACCGTCCCCGCGAGTACTACCCCTACCTGTCGCGCTGAGGTCAGGCGGTGACGATCGGGGTGGTCTGCGCGAGGGCGATGCGCCAGGCGCCGTCCTCGCGGCGGACCACGTAGGTCATGTTCCCCTTGGCCGGCAGCGCGTTCTCGGGCGCGTCCTCGCGCCGGTCGTCCACGTGCTTGCCGACGCTCACCAGTGCGACGTCGCCGGTGACGTAGCGGATGTCCTCGACTTCCAGCGTGGTGACGACGTCGGCGAGCGGGGTGGCCAGCGCCGTGTTCATCGCCTGTTCGAGCGCGGGCTTGCCCAGCACCCGGCGCCCGGCGATGTTGACGACGATCGTCTCGTCGGTGTGCAGGGCGAGGAAGGGCTCCACGTCGGTCTGGTGGTCCTGCGCGTCCTGGACGAGCTGTTTGATGGCCTTGTCGTCGTTCACCGGAGCCTCCTGCGATCCCATAACGGAGCGACTTGCTCCGTTTACAACCTACTGCGGAGCGAATCACTCCGCAAGCGCTAGGCTGACCCCGTGAGCAGACCCGCCCGCAGGGCTCCCCGGCAGGCCGAGGCGGAGGCCAACGACCGCGCGCTGCTGCGCGCCGCCCGCGAGGTGCTGGCCGAGGACGGCGCCCACGCCTCGGTCGCGGCGATCGCGGCCCGCGCCGGGGTGGGGATCGGCACCCTGTACCGCCGCTACCGCACCAAGGACGAGCTGTTCCAGCGGCTGGTCGTGATCGTCCTGGACGAGTGGCTGCGCGCCGCCGAGGAGGCCCTGGCGATCGACGACCCGTGGGACGGGCTGGCCCACTACGTCACGTCGGCGGTCGCCCTCGCGCCCGGCTCGCTCGCGCCCGTGGCCGGGCTGATCGAGGTCACCGACGAGATCGCCGACCGCAACCGCCGCTCGGACGAGGCCGCCGCCGCCCTGGTCGCGCGCGCACAGAAGGCGGGCGTCCTCCGCCCCGACGTCACGGTCGTCGACCTCCACCTCCTGCTGGAGCAACTCGGCCGCTCACCCGCGATCGACCAGCTGGCCCGGCGGGGCCGCCCCGACCTGGCCGAGGCGGCCGCCAGGGCCAGGGACCGCGTGGTCGCGATCGCGCTGGACGGCCTTCGCGCGCCCGCCCCACGCCCCCTCCCCGGCGACCCGCCGAGCTACGACCTCTTCTCCGCCCGCTGGCAGCATTGAGCCCCTCAGTGGTGCCAGGGAAGCCGCACCGGGGACGCGGGGACGCGTCCCTCCAGCAGACGGGCCAGCAGCGGCGCCAGGCCGAACGGGTAGACGGTCTCGCCGGTCGAGTGCAGCTCGTCCAGCGACCACCAGCGATGCGCCGTGATCATGTCGCGCTCGTGCGCCTCAAGCCCGCCGAGGTCGACCTCGTGCGCGCCGGTGCGGTGCAGGAAGAAGTCGTCACGGAACACGCCCCGGGCCCAGCCGAGATCGGCATACCCGGACGTGACCGCCACCCGGGGACCGAGCTGATCGGGTGTCACCGCGAGCCCGGTCTCCTCCCGCAGCTCACGGGCGGCCGCCGCGTGCAGGGGCTCCCCCTCGTCCACGCCACCCCCGGGAGTGAGCCAGATGTGGCCCCCGTTCAGCCCGGGAAAACGGAACAGCAACAAGCGGCCCGCGCCGTCCACCAGCAGGACGCGGGCCGAGCGCCGCCGGTAGGCCCTCACGCGGTGACTTCGGAGTCCAGCCTGGTGAGCTGCTCGTCGTAGATCTTGCGCAGCCCCCCGGGCGCGAAGGTGCGCTCGAAGAACCCGCCGACGCCGCCCGCGCCGTCCCAGGTCGTCTCGACCTTCACCCGCGCCCCCTCGCCCTCGGGCGCGACGCTCCACGTCGTGACCATCGTCGAGTTGGCGTCGCGCTCCACCAGCGTGTGCTCGCGCGGCACGCTGACCGACACCAGGCAGTCGCGCACCCGCTTGCTGGTCGCGGCCAGCTTCCAGTGCACCACCGTGCCCTCACCCTGACCGCCCTCGCGGACCTCGTACTCGCTGAAGTGCTCGGTGAGCACCTTCGGCCGCGTCCCGGCGTAGTCACCGAGCGCCTCGAACACCTTCGCCGCGCTCGCGCCGACCGTCTTCTCCGCGGAAACCCTGATCTGACCCATGAGCCTCATCCTCTCGCGAACCCCGCAAGCAACGCGATCAGCTCCCCCCGGAACTCCACCACGCCGCACGGGCGGTCGGCGAGGAACCGGTGCACCAGCGACTCGGTCGCGGCGACCATCATCCACGCCGTCAGCCGAGGCACCCCGAACAGCTCCGCGACGGCCTCCACCAGCGCGCCTTGCAGCTCGTGCAGCTCGGCCAGCAACTCGGGCGGCCGGGGCGACTCCTCGAAAAGCACTCGATGCAGCCGCGGGTCGCCCCGATGGGCCTCCAGCGCCGTGTCGACCAGCAGCGCGGCCCGTCCCTCCGGGTCGCCGGGCACGTCCCCGGCCAGCGCCCGCTCGATCACGGCGCGCCCCTGGTCCACATGCCGCCGGACGAGCCCGACCAGGATCGCGTCCTTGTTCGGGAAGTACTGGTAGAGCGACCCGACCGACAGCCCCGCCGCCTCCGCGATGCGGTTGGTCGTCCCGGCCGCGTAGCCGTGCTCGACGAAAACGCGAGCAGCCGCCGCCACTATGCGCTCGCGCGTCTCGACCGACCGCTTCTGACGTGGAGTTTTACGCGGACGAAGCCGCTTGGGCGTCCCGCTCACCACGCCCCCAAACGCGAGTAGAAATGCGAGCAATCCCTCACTATCGTCCCACACATGCCCGACTACCTGCGTTTCTTCCCTGATTGGGTTCGCGACGCCGACCCCCCGAAAGCCCGGACGGAGATCCACAGCTGGCGCGACCTCGACGTCCACCTGGAGCGCGTCCCCGCCCCCGATGCCCCGGCCAAGCTGCTGATCTTCCACGGCGCCGGGGGCCACGCCCGGATGCTCCTCCCTTACGTCCGCCTGGGCGGCCCCGCCGAGGTCGTGCTTCCCGACCTGCCCGGATATGGACGCACCGAGGCCAGGTCGTCCGGCTACGACACCTGGCTCGACCTGGCCGAGCACCTGATCAGAACCGAGCGGGACGGCCGCCCCCTCTACGTCCTGGGCGCCAGCGTCGGCGGGATGCTCGCCTACAACGCCGTGGCCCGGGCCGGCGCCGAGGGCCTCATCGTCACCTGCCTGCTCGACCTGCGCCGTCCCGAGGTCAGAGCCGCCGCCGCCCGCTACGCGCCCCTCGGCAGAGCGGCCGGCCTGCTGAACGCCGCGCGTCTCGCCGACGACCTCCGCGTCCCCGTCAGATGGCTGACCCGAATGTCGTCCATGGCGAACGACCCCGCCCTCAACGTCACCGTCGCGAACGACCCCCAGGGCGGCGGCAACCGGGTCTCGCTCCGCTTCCTCCGCACGCTCATGGTCTCGTAGCCCGAAGTGGAACCCGAGGACTTCACCGCCTGCCCCGTCCTGATGGCCCACCCCGCCGCCGACCGCTGGACGCCCGTCCGCCTGAGCCTCCCCTTCTTCGAGCGCCTGGCGTCCCCCAAGAGGCTCGTGATGCTGGAAAAGTGCGGCCACCTCCCCGTAGAGGACCCCGGCCTCACCCAACTGGCCGACGCCCTCCGCGAGTTCCAATCCGGAAATCCCTAGGCCCTGGCGCAACCCGGCCATGTCCATCCGCCGATTCCGATCCGTCCGCGCTTTCCGGGCGGAAAGACTCGGCAGGGCCTCTTCCCCGACCGAGAAAAGGCATGGCGATGCCCGAGACCCGCCCCGGCTGGACGTTGGTGGACGTCGAGACGAACGGACTCAGTCCGTCCGAGAACCGGCGCCGCCCGTGCCGGTACGGCGGTCCGGCGGGCCATTGCTGGAGCGCCGGGTTCTGGTGCTGGGCGGCTCCCACGCGGAGGCCGTGGCCGCGCGGGCACGGGTCGGTGAGTTGGCGCGGTCGTTCGCTGTGGACGTCGAGGAGTGATGTGAGGATTGGGGTGGGATTTTCGCTAGGTGAGGGGTGTGGTGGTGGTCGGGGAGTTGCGGCGGGCTGTTTGTGAGCAGGCGCGGGTTGTCGTCGAGTTGGGGCTGGTCCTCGGGACCTCGGGCAATGTGAGCGTGCGGCGGGGCGATCGGGTCGTGGTCACGCCGGGCGGGCATCCGCTGGATCGGCTGGAGCCGGAGATGTGCCCGGTGCTCGATCTGGACGGGACGGTGATCGAGGGCGAGCTGGCGCCGTCGTCGGAGACGCCGCTGCATCTGGGGGTGTATCGGGGGTCGGCGATGGAGGCTGTGGTGCACACGCACTCCGTCTACGGGACGGCCGTGGCGACGAGCCTGACCGCGCTGCCTCCGGTGCACTACAACACGATGCTGCTGGGCGGCCCTATTCGGGTGGCGCCTTATGCGACGTTCGGGACGCCCGAACTGGCCGCGAACGTGCTGGCCGCGCTCGATGGCCGGAAGGGGGCACTGATGGCCAACCACGGGGCGGTGGCGCTCGGACATGATCTCGGGGAGGCCGTGGAGAACGCGCGGCTGCTGGAGTGGTTGTGCGAGGTCTACGTGCATGCGCGGGCCATCGGGGAGCCTCGGGTGCTCACGAGGGAGGAGCTGGAGGCCGCGAGGCGGCGGTACTCGCTGACTTGAGGGACCGCTCCAAGTCAGGGTGAAGGTCGGGCTCGGAAGCCGCCACCGGAGGGGTTGCTACGTCCTAGTATCTGAGCACACTTCACATCTACGGCCGATCCGGGGTGTATGCACACATGGCGGTAGAAGCCCGAGATTCCGGGACAACTGCGGCGCTCGGGGGGACGCTCGGCACACCCAAGATCGTGTTCCTGGTGGTCGCGGCCGCCGCGCCCCTGGTGGCGATGGTGGGCACCGTCCCGCTGTCGATGGGGTCGGGGAACGGGGCCGGCGTTCCGGGCGCCTACCTGGTCGCGACGGTCACGCTGATCTGCTTCTCCGTCGGGTACGCGGCGATGGCCCGGACGATCACCGGGGGCGGCGGCTTCTACGCCTACGTCGCCCAGGGGCTCGGACGTCCCGCCGCGGCGGCCTGCGCGGTCTGCGCGCTGCTGGCCTACAACGGGCTCGTGGCGGCGCTGGCGGGCGGCATCGGCTACTTCCTGACCGACCAGGGCGGCGCGCCCGGGCCCTGGTGGGCCTACAGCGCGGGCGGCGTCGCGATCATGGCCGCCCTCGGCCGCCGCGCGGTGGACCTGTCGGCCAAGGTGCTGGCCGTCCTGCTGATCTGCGAGATCGGGCTGCTGCTGGTCTTCGACCTCGCGGTGCTGGCGGACAAGGGCGCCGACGCCTTCACCATGGCCTCGTTCGAACCGTCGGAGGTCTTCTCCGGCGCCCCGGGCGTGGCCTTCATGTTCGCGTTCGGCTCGTTCGCCGGATACGAGGCCGCCTCGATCTACGCCGAGGAGTCCCGCGACCCCGCCAGGACGGTCCCCCGGGCCACCTATGCCGCCGTCCTGCTGATCGGGACGTTCTACCTGTTCACCAGCTGGATGACCGTGGGGGCGCTCGGCGCCGAGCAGGCGGGCCCCCGGGCGCGCGCCGAGGAGGGCGACCTGGTCCTCAACCTGACCGGGCGGCTCCTGGGCGACGGCACCAAGGCCGCGCTCGGACTGCTGGTGATCACCAGCCTGTTCGCGTCGCTGCTGTCGGCGCACAACGCCTCCAGCCGGTACCTGTTCTCGCTGGGACGCGACCGGCTCGTCCCCGAGCGGCTGGCGCGCGTCCACCCCCAGCACCGGTCCCCCTACGCCGCCAGCCTGGCGCAGGCCGGGTTCACGCTCGCCGTCATCGCTGTGTTCGCGCTGACCGGGGCCGACCCGTACCGCAACCTGGTCACGATCACCAGCGGGCTGTCGACGCTGGGCGTCGTCCTGCTCCAGATGCTGACGGCGATCGCCTGCGTGACCTACTTCCGCAGGCGCCGCGACCCGCGGATCTTCCGGACGCTGGTGGCCCCGCTGGTCGGCTGCGCCGGGCTGATCGCGGCGACCGTCCTGGTGCTGGCCAACTTCGACACGCTCGCCCACAGCGACTCGCCCGTCGTCCTGGCCCTGCCGTACGTGGCGATCGCGCTGGTCGTGGCGGGTGCCCTGTACGCGCTGCGGCTGCGCGGCACCGAGCGTTATGCGAGGATCGGCCATCTCGCGGCCCCGCCGGACCAGGGAGACGCCTGATGGCCCGCACGCTCGACGAACTGCCCGCGCTCACCGGAACCGAGCTCTTCCGCTCGGGCTGGGTCGAACTCGGCATCGAGCACGAGCGGGCGTTCGGCGAGGCGACGTTCCTGCGCGAGGACTTCCTCGGGCGCCCGCCCGACAACGGCGACCCGTATGGCGAGCGCCTGATCTCGGGGTTCCTGCTGCTATCGATGCTGGTCGCCTTCCACAAGCGCGACCTCGACCTCGATCTCCAGGGCGCCTACGGGCTGAACTACGGCGTCGACCGCGTGCGCTTCCTGCGTCCGGTACTGGCGGGCGAGTCGGTGCGGGTGCGGGCCGACCTGATCGAGGCCCGCGAGAAGGAGCCCGGACGCCTTCGGGTCGTCACGCGCAACACCCTGGACGTCAGGGACGACGACAAGCCCGCGATGGTGGCCGACTGGATCTCCCTCTTCGTCCGGGAGGACGACGGTGTTTGACCTGCCCGGCGACGACATCGTCCCCCGGGTCGACCGGGTGGCCGACTACCTGCACCACTGGGCCGCGCTGACCCCGGACGCCCGGCTGGACGCCCCGTCCCGCACCTACGGCCAGGCCGCCGTCGATGTCGAGCGCTGCGCCGAGGCGCTGTCGGCGTCCGGCGTGCGGGCCGGCGACCGGGTGGCCGCGCTGGTCACGCCGCAGCCGGCGTTCCTGACCCTGTTCCTGGCGCTGTCGCGGGTCGGCGCGGTGTGGGTGGGCCTGAACCCGAGCCACACCCTGGGCGAGCTGCGGCACGTGGTGACCGACAGCGAGCCGGTGCTGCTGTTCTCGCTCGCCGAGCACGGCGACCGCTCCTACGGCGACGACATGCGGGCGCTGCGCGACGGCGCCCCGTCCGTCCGCGAGATCGTGGCGCTGTCGGGCGAGATCGGCGGGGCCGTCCCGTGGGACGACTTCCTGGCCCGGCGGGACGACACCGTCCACGAGGTGGGCTCGCCCGACGACCCCGGCCTGATCATCTACACCTCCGGGACGACCGGACGGCCGAAGGGCGCGCTGATCGCCCACCGGGCCTTCGCCGAGGGCTGCCGCCTCCAGGCGACGCGGATGTACCACTCCCCCGCCATCGCGCTGGCGAACCTGCCCGTCAGCCATGTCGGCGGGGTCATGGACGTGGTGTCGGTGCCGCTGGCCATGGGCGGCGGCGTCTGCTTCATGGCCGACTTCGACCCGGTCGCGATCCCGGCGACGATCGAGCGCGAGCGCGTCACGCTGTGGGGGCAGATCCCCACGATGTTCCAGTACGTCATGGCCATGCCGGGGTTCGCGGACGCCGACCTGTCGTCCCTGGAGTACGTCGGGTGGGGCGGCGCCCCGATGCCGCGCGACCTGGTCGCGCCGCTGCGGGCAACGGGGGCCCGGCTCACGACCGTCTACGGGCTGAGCGAGAGCTGCGTGGCCGTCGCCTACAACGACGATGACGCCGACGACGAGACGCTGGCCACCACGATCGGGCGTCCGGACCCTCGATTGGAGCTGCGCCTGGCCGACGAGTCCGGGGCACCGGTCAAGGCCGGGACGCCGGGCGAGATCCAGGTGCGCAACCCGTGCGTGATGTCGGGCTACCTGGGCCTTCCCGAGGCGACGGCCGAGGCGTTCACCCCGGACGGGTTCCTGCGCACCGGCGACCTGGCCGTCGAGCGTCCCGACGGGAACCTGACGCTGATCGGCCGGTTGAAGGAGATGTTCAAGTCCGGCGGGTACAACGTGTACCCGCGCGAGATCGAGATGGCGCTGGAGGAGCATCCGGCCGTCGCGGCGGCCGCGGTCGTGGCCGTGCCCGACCCGGTCTTCCACGAGGTCGGCGCCGCCTTCGTCGTCTGCGGCGGCCCGGCCCCCGAGCCCGGCGACCTGGCCGAGCACTGCCGGACGAGGCTGGCCCGTTACAAGGTGCCCAAGCGGATCGAGATCGTGACCGAGCTGCCGCTCCTGCCGACCGGAAAGGTCGACAAGTCCGCACTGCGGGACGAGATCCGATCCGGGTAGTCATCCCGGCAATGACAACTATTCAAGACCGTTGTGGCATATCGGTAGCGGTCCCCTAGCTGATCGTGATTCGTTGAGAGTGGCGATCACCGCAAGGCGAGGGCGATCCCGGCGCGCCCGGGACGGAGGATCAGCGCACACATGAATGTCGTTTTCCCCATCTGTGCCGTCGTGCTGACCGTGATCCTCGGGTACAAGTTCCGGTACCTGCGTTCACAGTGGAGCAGGGCGAGGGTCTGGGCACTGTGCTCGACGGTGTTCTTCTTCGCCGTGACCATGTGGTTCGCCTTCCCGGCGAGCGCCAAGCTGGTCAACGGCCTGGTGGGCGTGCCCAACATCGCCGAGTTGCTGGTCGCCTCGACCCTGGCCGCGCTCGGGGCCTCGTTCCTGAGCCTGGCCCTGCTGTGGCGCTACCCCACCGAGATCGCCCGGCCCAAGATCCAGTGGGTGATCGCCGCCTACTCTCTGGTCATCGTCACGATCACCGTGCTGTTCGCGATCTCGGACGTCCCCGTCGAGCGCCCGGTCGACTTCACCTTCTACTACGCCCGCAAGCCGACGATCGCGGCGATGTACCTGATCTACTACGTCTCGACCACGATCGGGTCGGCGATCCTGGCCCGCTGGTGCTTCACCTGGGCGCGCCAGCAGGACTACGCCGAGCTGACCTACCTGCGCCGCGGCCTGCTGCTGTACGGCGGCGCGGGCGTGATGCAGGCGCTCTACTCCTCCATCCGCCTGGTGACCCTGGCCGCCAACTGGGCCGGGACCAAGGCCCTCGACCCGATCGGCAACTCCGCGCCCAGCGTCTGCGCGCTGATCGCGACCGGCCTGCTCAGCTCGGCGCTCCTGGTGCCGGTGTGGGGGCCGCGCTGGACGCCCCTGCGCCGCTCGGCGCACCTGTGGCGGCAGTTGCTGACCCTCCGGCGCCTGCACCGGGCGCTGCGCGAGGTCGACCCGGCCGTGGTGTTCGTCGCGCCGGGCCGCCGCCGGGACGTCCGGCACCGGGTCCGCCGCGCGATGATCGAGCTGAGCGACTGGCGCTGGACGCTGGCGCCGCTGTTCGACCCGTCCATCCAGGAGAACGCCCGCGATCCCGTCGTGGTCGAGGCCGCGCAGCTCAGGGCGGCCCTGGACGACTGGCGCCGGGGCACGCGCGGCGGCGAGCGGCCGGTCGACCGGCAGATCGACGTCCGCGACGGCAACGACCTGGACGGTGAGCTGGAGTGGTGGTGCCAGGTCGCGCGCGCGTTCGGCGGGTCGCCCGCCGTCGAGGAGGCCCTGGCCTCGTCCCGCTCGCGGCGTCCTCACGCCCTGGGGCGGTAGCGCGCGACGCCGCCGAAGAGGGCCAGCGCGGCGTCCGGCGGCGAAGGGTGCGCGAACGGCCAGCGCGTGATGTCCATCAGCCCGGGGCCGACGGTGTCGAAGCCGTCGAACATGCGGAGGATCTCGTCGCGTCCGCGCGGCACGAGCGGGACGCCCGTCCGGGAGTAGACGCGCTCGACCGCGCGCAGGGCCTCGGGCGCGGCGTGGTCGGCGCACGCGTGGCTGAGCACGAGCGCGCTGCCGGGCGCCATGACCTCGCGGAACGCGCGCAGGATCGCCCGGGGGCGCTCGGAGTCGCGGACGAAGTGCAGCACTTCGGTGCACAGCACCGCGACCGGCCGCCGGAAGTCGATCGTCGCCTGCATCCGGGGGTGTTTGAGCAGGACCTCGGGGGTGCGGAGGTCGCCCTCGATCGCGGCCACGTTGTCGCCGTTGTCGAGCAGGGCGCGGCCGTGGGTGACCACGACCGGATCGTTGTCGACGTAGACGACCCGGGGCCGCTGGACGGCCTTGCCCGCCACGTCGTGGACGCCCTGGCCGATCGGCATCCCGGCGCCGAGCTCGACGAACTGGTCGATGCCCTCCTCGGCCAGCGACCGCACCGTCCTGCCCTGGAACTCGCGGTTGCCGTGGGCCAGCGAGAGGGCCTCGGGGGCGTGCTCGGCGATCTCGCGGACGGCGGCGCGGTCGGCGGCGTAGTTGTCCTTGCCGCCCAGCAGGTAGTTGCTCATGCGGGCGATGTTGGGCCGGCAGAGGTCGATCTCCGGGACGCCCTCGGTCCAGTCCCCGATCGCGAACACGGTCATGCTCGGCCCGTCCCGTGTCGCTCATACCGAGGAATCATGGAGAGCCTGCCTCCCTATAGGGCAGTAGAGCCGCCACTCGGGCCAGCCTAACTTCCCGGTAACACAGGCTTCAACTCATAACGGAGAATGAAGAACAAATCCGCACAGGAGTATGAAAATCCTTCAGGGGCGCTTGCCGTTCTCCGGATAGTGGATCAGACCGTCGGCGATCCGTCTGACCTGCGGCGTCACCTCGGGCGACGGCAGGCCCGTCCGGCTCTCGCCGACCTGGGTGAGCCGTTCCAGGATGAGGTCGGCCAGTTCCTCGGCCTCGCGCTCGTCGTCGCCGGTATGACACGTCCGGCCCGCGACGATGCGGGCCATCTTGCCGGGCAGGTGCGGGGTGAAGCGGCGCAGGCCGCCCGGGTCGGAGGCCGCGAGCGGCTCGTGGTCGAGCAGGACGTGGGCCAGCTCGTGCAGCAGGATGCCGAGCCGGTGATACCAGGACCGGGACCGGGCGCAGTAGACCGCGTAGCTGCCGTCGGCCAGCCGGACGGTGGCGCCGCTGAACGGGGCGTCGCGCAGGGAGGCGAAGCGCAGCTCGACCCGGGCGCCCAGGCGCTCGCTCATGACCTCGCCCGTGCGCCGGCAGAGCTCCTGATAGGTGTCCGACGGCGTCGGGGCGAGACGTTCGACGACCTGGTCGCAGAGCTCGTTGAGCTCGCGCC
Source organism: Spirillospora sp. CA-294931 (assembly GCF_050946795.1). Taxonomy (GTDB): domain Bacteria; phylum Actinomycetota; class Actinomycetes; order Streptosporangiales; family Streptosporangiaceae; genus Spirillospora. Next base: position 1,843,382 of record NZ_CP192006.1, on the reverse strand, counting down.
TGCTCAGCCGGGCCATCCGTGCACCTCCGTTCCGCTCGACCCGTTCATTCCCGTTTCAGCGGGAAGGACCAGCCGGCCTCCCCGGACTCCAGCGTCTGCGTGATCGCCTCGACGGCGGCGCGGCGCAGTTCGGGGCTCCAGGCGGGCACGTGCTCGACGACGCGGGCCATGAACTCCACGACCCCGGCGTCGCGCAGCGCCACCAGGTCGGCCAGCTCGGCGTCGATGGCCGAGGCCAGCTCGTCGTCCAGGAAGTAGGCCGCGCGGGGGCCGTCCTCGTCGGCCAGGCCGAAGTGGTCGGCCAGCCCGAGGATGTGCTTGAGCCTGGGGTTGGGCGGTGTCGCGGAGTTGAGCAGCTCGCGGATGTGACTGGCCGAGATCGAGCCGTAGCGGCCGTCGGCGCTGATCGCGGTGGCGACCTCCTCGGGCGTGTACGGCCCGCGCTCGGGCGGGTAGATCGCCTCGAACAGGTGCCGCAGCTTGGCCGGGAACGAGCGGCGCGGGTTCTCCTCGTCGCGGCGCTCCCTGCGTCCGCCGACGAAGACCGCCGGGGACACCCCGAGAGCGGCGGCGAGGTCTTGGATCGTCTGGAGCGTGGGGTTGTCGCGGTTGCCCTTGCGCAGATGGGAGACGTACCCGTCGGTGATGTCGCCGCCGAGGGCGTTCACCGCGCGGGCCAGCTCGGTGTTGGAATACGAGCGCCGCCGTCCCGCCGGCCGCACGCACAGCTCGTCGAGAATCGCCGCGAACGACCGGTGACGATCGTCAGCCATCTTCTACGCCCTCCGAAACAGATCCCGAACCGGCGCCCCTGCCACGCCCGCTTGATCCGCCCCCATGGTAACGGCGAACGCCCGATCTGTCCGGTCCCCACCCCCAACGATCTGAGAGTACGGAAGATCCACTTCCATAAGACCTCGCTTACTTTATCCCTACGAACATCATCAAGGACGGGTCACCCACGTGACCACTTTGTGAACAAGCGCCATCAACAGCGCTCTGACCAGCGGATTTAAGAAACGCGATGACATTCCGGCAGATCATGCCGAAACCATGGCGGTGCATTCCCGTGATTCATTCGTGATCGGTTCGTGATCGTCCCCGGAGACGGTGATCACAAGATCACCGAGCTGGGAGTCGCCATGAAGCACAGCGTCAAGGCGCTGGCGGTCGCGGTCACGAGCGCGCTGGCCCTGCTGCCCGCGGGCCCGAGCCTGGGAGCCCCGAGCCCCGAACCGATCGCGGTCGATCTGACCTCGCCCACCGACCAGATCAACACCGTCCGGAGCGGATCCGCGCTCACCATCGTCACGTCACCCAGGCGGATCGTCACCGACCGCGCGAACGCGCCCGCCGAGGCGTTCTACACCGCCCCGGCTCTCCCGCTCGGCCGCAGGGTCGCCGGCGTCCGCCTGGACGTCACGGCCGACGTCCCCTCGGGCGGCGAGGTCCGCGCCGACGTCCGGGGCCGCGACGGGGGCGCCTGGACCGAATGGTCGAGCGGCCAGCTGGCCAGGCCGTCCAGCGACGTCCAGGTCCGCCTGACGCTCGTGGCCGCCCCCGGAGGCCGCGCCCCCAAGGTCACCCGCGTCCGCCTGACCCCGGACTCCAAGCCGCTCCCGGAGACGGGCCCGCTCCGCAGCCGCGAGCGGACGATGGCGGCACCGCTCGTCTCCCGAGTGTTCGCCACCCGTGAGGGCCTGGTCGGCGGCACCACCGCCAACGGCCACGTCATCAAGCCCCGCGACCACTTCGTGGCCCTCCCCTCCCGGCGCGCCCTGGCCTCCAACGGCGGCCGCGAGTACACGGTGCGGGTCTGCTACCCCAAGAACGGCCGCTGCGAGACCGCCCCCGTATGGGACGTCGGCCCGTGGAACACCAAGGACGACTACTGGAACCCCTCGTCCATCCGCGAGATGTGGAAGGACCTCCCCCAAGGCAGGCCCGAGGCCCAGGCCGCCTTCCAGAACGGCTACAACGGGGGCAAGGACCAGTTCGGCCGCCGCGTCTCCAACCCGGCGGGCATCGACCTGGCCGACGGCACCTTCTGGGACGGCCTCGGCATGTCCGACAACGACTGGGTCGACGTCACCTACGAGTGGACCGACACCGGCTGCGGCGTCCGCGCCGACGGCAAGCTCTACTGCACCAACGGCCCGAGCCCGATGTACGCCCAGGCCAACTTCGACGCCGCCGTCGTCGACCAGCTGAGGACCACCTCCAGCTGGTTCACCTGCTGGACGACCGGCGCCCCGCACGGCGGCGGCAACAGCACCTGGTACTACACCCAGGGCGACGACCACGGCCGCTGGGGCTACGTCCCCGCCCAGAAACTCAACACCTCCAGCCAGTTCGACGCCGACCCCTCGGCCCACGGCCTGCGCCACTGCTGATCCACCGGCTCCAGGAGCGACCCGCCCCCACCCGTTCGCGAGTGGGGGCGGTTGGGGTTCTGGTGGAGGGAATGAGTTGGGGGTGGGGGGTGCTTACTCTGAGAAGATCATCGCGAACCGAACGTGGGGAATGTGCGTCTAACCTCACGGGATAGCTGATCCGGTAGATCCCTTGATCCCGTAATATTCATCTACATTTCCGGCGCAGCCGTTGTTGGACACCCCCTAAGGCAGGTCACGTGCGCAGTACCGATCGAGTCTGGAAGGCAGCCGCCATCGGGGCGTGCGCCGTCGTTCTGGCGGCCGGATGCACGGGGTCGAACAAGACGACGACCCGGAACGAGGCCGGGACGGGCCCCGCGGACGCGCAGGTGGCGATCACCCCGGCCAAGGGCGCGTCCAAGGTCAGGCCCGACAAGGGCGTGCTGGTCAAGGCCACCGGCGGCAAGCTCGACACCGTCAGCGTCACCACCGGGGGCAAGCAGGTCCCGGGGACGTTCAGCGCCGACCGGACCAGCTGGCGCTCGACGTGGACGCTCAAGCCCTCGGCGTCCTACCAGGTCAGCGCGACCGCCAAGAACCCGGCGGGCAAGCCCGCCCAGGCGCAGAGCGCGTTCAAGACCCTCAAGCCGGACGAGACGGTCTCCGCCTCGCTCGACTACATCCTCGAGGGCAACCTGGACGACACCTACGGCGTGGGGACGCCGATCATCCTCAACTTCGACCGCGAGATCTTCAACAAGGCCGAGGTCGAGAAGGCGCTGGAGGTCAAGGCCGAGAAGCCGGTCGAGGGCGCCTGGCGGTGGCTGGGCAACCAGCAGGTGATCTACCGCACCAAGAAGTACTGGCCCGCCCACCAGAAGGTCACCGTGACCGCGCACATGGCGGGCGTGCGTGCGGCCAAGGGCGTCTACGGCGTCAAGGACTTCACCCGGACGCTGGAGATCGGCGCTTCGCGGATCAGCCGTCTCAACCTGAAGTCGCACAAGATGACCGTGACGGTCGACGGCAAGCGGGTGCGCAAGGTGCCGATCAGCGCGGGCAACGGCACCACCACCGAGTACACGACCACGAGCGGGACCCACCTCACGATGGAGAAGGGCAACCCGGTCCGGATGATCTCGCCGGGACGCAAGAAGGGCGACCCGGGGTACTACGACCTGATGATCAACTACGCGGTCCGGATCTCCTGGAGCGGCGAGTACCTGCACCAGACCTCGGGCGAGGAGTACTGCCTCGGACGGCAGAACTGCAGCCACGGCTGCGTGCGGCAGCCGGCCAAGGACGCGCAGTGGTTCTACAAGACCGTCCAGCCGGGTGACATCGTCGACATCACCGGGTCGGACCGGGGGCTGGACTGGCAGAACGGCTGGTCGTACTGGGAGCTTCCGTGGGAGAAGTGGAAGAAGGGCAGCGCCCTCGCCTGACCAGGCGGTAAGCGAGCACGAGCAGCGCGAGAAGAGCGGCCGCCCAGGTGAGGGCGGCCGCTTTCTGCTGGTCGTGCAGGGGTGACGGCCCCCAGGTGCGTCCGAGGCGTGCGAACCAGCCCTGCGCGAGCGCCGTCTCCGAGGTCGCCAGCCACAGGCCGAACGCCGTGTGGAACACGGTCAGGACGACCGTCCGCCGCAGGACCCCGAGGGGAGCGGCCAGCGGGAGCAGCCCGGTCACCAGGAAGACCAGCATGGTCAGCGAGTGGACGGCGTGGTTGCGCAGCGACGCCTCGAACAGCGGCGTGAAGTAGAAGCCGTAGAGGGCCGTCACGGCCGCCGCGAGCGCGGGCGCGGGCCGGGTGACCGCGCGGACGAGACGGCTCTCCACAAGGGCGCTCAGGAGCTCTCGCGGGGTCCTGCCCGCGTCGCCCGGCGCGCCGTCCATGACGCGCAGGGCCAGGCTCACCGGGGCGCCCAGCCAGAGCAGGACGGGCGCGATCAGGATGAGCGTCAGATGCTGCGCGAGATGGGCGCTGAACAAGACCATGCTGTAGCGGGCCAGACCGCCGCAGGTCGCGAAGAGGACCACGGCGAGCCCGGACGCCCAGGCGAGCGTCCTCCAGACGGGCCAGCGCCGGTGGCGCGCCACTCCGGCCGCGTAGAGCCCGGCCCCGGCGGCGATCAGCGCGAGGAACAGCGGGTCGATCCACCAGTCGAGGACGTAGCCGCGCACGCCGCCCCCGTCCGGCAGCGGGAAGCCCAGGCGCAGCGCGACCGCGTCGAGCGTGCCGCGCGCGACCTCGGGCGGCGGCGTCCGCGACAGGCCCGTCGCCAGCGCCATCGTCGCCGCCATGACCAGGATCTCGGCCGACGCGACCCGGACGAAGGCGCGCCCGCGCCGTCCGGTCCGCAGCGCCGGGAGGCTGAACCGGCGGTGCCACCACCCGAACCCGGCCAGCGCCGCGAGCGCCACGGTCTTGGCCACGATCAGCACGCCGTAGCGCGAGCCGACGTCGAAGCCGCCCAGCCGGATCCACGCGTTGACCAGCCCGCTGATGCCGACCGCCGCGAAGCAGGCCAGCGCCAGCCCGCTGTAGCGGGCGACGATCTCCGGTAGCCGGTCGCGCAGCGGACGGGCGGACGCCACCAGGGCGATCAGCCCGCCCGTCCACAGGGCCGCGCCCACGACGTGGACGGCGAGGCTGTAGACGGCCAGGCTGTGGTCGGCCTCGCCCGCCGCGTGCCCGGTGAACAGGGGCGGAAGCAGCGCGAGCAGCGCCAGGGCCAGCAGGTACGCGGCGGCGCCCGCCGAGCGCGCGGATCCGGCCGCGAGGGCGAGAACGGTGACCGCGACCGCGACGAGCAGCGACGCGCGTCCCTGCGGCAGGTCCAGCAGGAAGGTCCGCAGCATGGCGCCGCTGATCTCGTCCGGCGGCACGCCGTACAGGTCGGCGACCGAGAACGCCGTCTCGGCCAGGACGGCCGGCACCCAGACCAGGGCCGTCAGCGACGCCGCGCGCAGGCAGCGCCTCCCGGCCGCGAAGTCGCGCCCCGCCGCGGGGAGGTAGAGCGCCGCGACCAGGAGCCAGCCGACGGTGATCACCGCGGCGCCCAGCTTCGCCAGCGCGGCGACCGCCAGCCCGCCCTTGGTGAACGCGCCCGCCCGGGTCAGTTCGGCCGCCGAGGTCTCGCTGACCGCACCGCCGTACCGGACCGCCGCCGCCAGCACGACGAGCGCGACCGCCACGCCCCCGATCCCGAGCAGCTGCGTTCCGGACAGAGGCTCGCGCGCCCCCGTCCGCAGGGGTCCCCGCTGAGCCACGACACCACCTCCGGCACCAGAGGTACGCACCCCCCTCCGCCCCGGTTCACTTCCGGTATTTCGATCGACGTGCCGCTAGGCGCGTGATGGTGGGCCGGGGTTACATGAGTACGACCGTCGCTACGTTTCGACCTCATGAGGTGACAGACAGGTGACCGGTAATCAAGGAACCGGAAGCGAACGGTACGAAGAGGCATCCCGGGCGGCGGTGGCGTGGCTGCGCGCGCGGTTGGGACCGGACGGCTCGTACGGGCCGGAGGCCGACGATCTCGCGTGTCACTACAAGAGCCCGCAACTCCTCGCGGCCGCCGGGCATCCGAGCGACGCCCGGCGCGTTCTCGACCACATCGAGCGCCGCTTCATGCGGTCCAACGGCGACTTCGCCACCGAGGGGACGGTCAAGAGCGCCAATCCCGTCTTCGACGAGTTCCGCGCCTACCCCAACGCCTGGATCGCCATCGCCGCCCACCGCATGGGCCGGTTCGGGACGGCGGCCAGGGCGATGGGGCATCTGGTGCGATACCACAACCTCGGGAACGGGGGCTTCCGCACGAACCTGGCGTCCGGCACCGATTCGCTGACCACCGCGCATCTCGGTCTCGCGTCGCTGTATACGGGGCAGGTGGAGCGGGCGGCGGCGGCCGGGGTGCATCTCGCTCAGCTCCTGGCCGTCCAGCCCGACCTGAAGGCCGGGTTCTACGTGCGGCTCGACCATCGCGGACGTCCCGTCACCGAGTTTCCCGGCGAGGCGGCGCCCGTCCATGTCGTGAGCGCGACGGAGCCCGAGCAGGCCTACTTCATGATCGGGTATCCGATCGCGTTCCTCACTCTGCTGGCCGAGCTCACCGAGGACGCGACCTGCCTGGAGACCGCGCACGGCTATCTGGACTTCGTGCTGTCGAGCGGGGGCAATCCGCGCTCGTGCCATCACGCGCACAAGGTCGGGTGGGGCGCGGCGCTTTACGCGCGGACCACCGGCGATCGGGAGGCCGCCGGGCTGGCGTCCGACATCGCGGGCCATCTGCTGGCGACCCAGTCCGCCGAGGGGCACTGGCTTCCCGGCGAGGCGCCGCACACCACCTATGATCAGACGGCCGAAACGGCCCTGTGGCTACTGGAGATATCCGCGAGCCTGGGCACGGACGGCCGCTTCTGACACGCCGGGACGACCGGGGAATGACCCGGGTCACACCGCAGGTCTAGACCATTTTGCGAAACAGGGCGGGTCATCGGAGAAGATCTCCTTTCCGGCCCCGCCGGACGACCGAACCGCCGACCGCGCGACCGCGCGGTCTCAGAGCCCTTCCCTAAGGAGAAAGCGACCACCGTGAGCACCTCTCTGGCCAACCCACGTCGCACCAAGATCGTCGCATGGCCCGGTCAGGGCTCGGAGGCTCCGGAGCCCGAAGAGAGCGGCGCCTCCGACTCCGCGCCCGCGGGGACCGACGACTGACGTACGCGGGTGACCCGAGGGGGTCACGGGCCTTCCCAGACGGGGAAGCTCCCGTGACCCCCTTTTCGTTTTTCGCACCGGGCCATTCTCGAAGGGCGGGAATGTGTTCCATGCCACAGAGGGCCCCCACCGGGCGAATCACCCTGACAAGGAACGTCCGCAATCCACCGTACAAGCGCGATTTACGGTGCCTCAGCTCGTGACTGATGACCTTGTGACCGTTCGTCATGCGCCTTGAACGAATCACGGGCGGTTCACTCAGCATGCGTTCTGCCGCATCCTCGTCCGGCGCGGGAGCCGTGAACGCCCCTGAAAGGAACGACTGCCCACCTGGGCCACGCTGATCACCGTGACCGGGCGTGGACGGACGCGCCCGACCGCTACCGCGAGTTCTTCCGCCGGCAACTGCGCTGGAAGAAGTCGTGGAGCCGCGAGGGCCCGCTGCTGCTCGCGCACACCTGGCGGAGCCGGACCCGCGCGCTGCCCGCCGTCGATGGCTGAGCCCCCGCCCTGGGAGCGGCAACGGTCCGACCTGGTCACGCGGATGTTCCGCTCGCTCATCGGGGCGGTGTTCCTGGCCGCGCTCGCCCGTCACCAGCGGCTCGCTCTACCTGCGGTCGGGGGTGGGCTGGACGTCACCGTCGCGCTGCGGGTTCGCGTCCTGCGCCTGCTCGATCGGGGCGGACGCCACGCCCCGGGCGCGACCGACGGCGTCCACCTGCCGCTGCGCCGCCAGGACGAAGCCGTGCTGTACGTCGCCCGCTGGCCGCCGCGACGGCACGCTGGTGGTGAAGAAGAAGCTGCGCGGCGGCACCTACGCCACGCTCGGCTCCGTCACCTACCGGTTGCGGCCGGGGCGGTGGCGCGCGTTCGAGGTCGGGATCGCCTCGACCGGCCGGTCCGAGGGCGCGATCACCGTGTCCGAAGGCGGTCACCGCCTGCTGCGGGCCGGGGACACCGGACGGACGATCACCGCTCCCGGCTCGGTCGGGCTGCGCGGCGACAACCGCGAGATCGGGGACGTCGCCGTCCGTCCCGTCTGAGGGTCAGTCGCGCGGCTCGCCGTACCAGCGCCACTTGGTGACCCGGGCGCGTCCTGGCAGGTCGGCGCGTCCGGTGACCCACAGCAGCGCGGGCCACGGCTCGGCGTCCGTCGGGGCGTCCGGGAACAGCCTGGCCAGCACCCGCGCGCACAGCCCGGCGGGCGGCGTCCACACCAGCCCGAGCCCCTCGGCCAGGTCATGGGTGTGGACGAGCGTCTCCACGGCCCCCATGGCCGCGAAGCCCTCGGGGTCCGACACGCCGAACACGTGGTGGGCGCGGACCTCGGGGGGCGTCGTCCGCACCATCGCGACCAGCAGCGCGCCGCTGGCCTCCAGGACCTGGGTCAGGCCCTCGGGCCCGGCCGTCCGGTCGGCGAAGACGGTGTTCGTGGGGCCGCCCGGACGCCGGCTCTCGAACAGGAACGGCACCTCGCGGTCGAGGGGCGGCGTCCTCGGCCCGAGCTGGACGGCATAGGCGAACAGGTCGTCGCTCAGGTGCTCGGCGGTCTCCCAGCAGTCCCACTCCAGCGACCCGGCCGGGCGGTCCCAGCCGTGCGGCGGGGCCTGCCGCAGGGTCGCGACGCAGAGCTGGACGGCCAGGTCGAGGTCGTCGGCGGTGACTCGATCACGCATGGCAGGACCGTAGCGCGCCGCGCCCCTCCCGCCGCCCCCGCCCACCTGTCATGCTGATCCACGACGCGACCCCGCGCCAAGAGGAGGCTTTCCCCGTCATGAGCCTCGGCGTTCATTTCGCCCTCACCGCCGGCCAGGAAGAACGTCTGCTGGCCGCGACCGACCTGGCCGACCTGATCGAGGAGATCGAGGAGGCGTGGTCCTCGATCTGCGAGACCGACAAGGCCTGGGACGCGATCGACCGCTGCCTGCGCGGCGCGGGCTACCCGCTGTCCCACGCCGTCCTGGGCGGCCGCCACCTGCAGGACGACGGCGAGCACATCGTCTCCTACGTCACCGCGGCCGAGGTCAAGGACGTCGCCCGCGAGCTGGCGTCCGTCGACGAGCCGTGGCTGCGCGCCCGCTACTCCGAGATCGACGCCGCCGACTACGAGCAGCACGGCGACGACGACTTCACCTACACCTGGAACAACTTCGCCAGGCTCCGCGCGTTCTACACCGAGGCCGCCGCCGCTGGCCGGGCAGTGATCTTCACCACCTGACCTTGACCTCAAGTAAAGTCGAGCTCCTAGCGTCGGCCCCATGCAGAACACCGACATCGAACTCGCCGCGCAGCCGGTCGGCTACTGGACCGGGCTGGCGCACCGCCGGCTCATCGCCCACATCCGCCGCGAGATGGACAAGAACGGCATCAGTCAGCCGCAGTACTGGCTCCTGCGCCACCTCAGCCCGCAGGACCTCTCGCCGGACGGCGAAGGGGTCGCCTTGGCCGAACTGGAGGAGCGCATGACCGATTACCTCCTCGCCGAGGACGATCTGGGGGCCGAGGCCGCCGACCTGCTCGCGCGCGGCCTGCTCGAACGCGACGACCGGGACCGCCTCCGGATCACCCCGGACGGCGAGGCGGGCCGCCTGGTGATCCACGCCCTCGGCCCGGGGATCCGCGACCGGATCCACGAGGGCGTCGACGACGCCGACTACGTCACGACGCTGCGGGTCCTGCAGCGGATGATCAGCAACGTCGAGACCGGCTGATCCCGTTCATCCGGGCGACGACCAGCGGTTATCCGCGATGAGCCGGGATGTCGGCCCCTCCGGCTAGCGTGGTCGGCCAGACACCGGCCCGATCCGAGGGAGCAGACGTGGGCGCTTGGGGCGTGGGACCGTTCGACAACGACGCGGCGCTCGACTTCGCCGGAGGGCTGGCCGACATCCCGGCCGACACCGCCGACGGCCTCGCCGAGGCCATGTCGTTCGTGGTCGAGACCGACGACTACATCGAGGGCCCGGAGATGGACGCCGCGCTCGCCGCGGCCTGCTTCGTCGCCGCCCGGATGGACCCGACCGTCCCGATCACCGGCAGCGGCCGCAAGTACCTCGACGAACTGGAGTTCACCGTCGACGAGAACCTGCGCGCGCTGGCCGCGCAGGTCTTCGTCCGGGCCCTGGAGCCCGCCGACAACGAGTGGTACTCGCTCTGGTCCGACAGCCTTCCCCAGGTCGAGGCGGCCCTGGCCCCCTACCGCGCCGTCATCGGCTGAGAAGGGTGGCGACGTCCGGCCGGGCATGGTGAACTGACGCGGAACCTTCGTCGACGGGGAGTGCGCCTTATGGACCCGATGACCATCGCCATCATCACGGCCATGGCCGGCAAGGCCGTCGAGGTGGCCGGCGGCGAGGCCATGATGACCTTCACCCGCCGCGTCCGCGAGCGCTTCCGCGGCACCCCCGACCAGCAGGCCCTCGAACGCGCCGCCGAAGACCCCGGCAACCCCGAGCACAGCGAGACCCTGCGCGCCACCATCCGGCAGGCGATGGCCGACGACCCCACGCTGGAAACGCTCTGGACCCAGGCGCGCAACGAGTCCACCGCGAACGACGACGGCGTCGTCAACGTCTTCAACGGCACGGCCGAGAAGTCGATCCAGCTGCGCGACGTCCACGGCGACCTCACGATCAACTGAGCCAAAATCAGATGCGCCCGGCAGGGTGCGGCGGCCATCCTGTGGCCATGCGGGAGAGCGGAGCATTGCTGGCCTGGTGTCTGGTGGCGAACGTGGCGCCCGAAGTCCCCTTCCGGCCCGAAACACGACGGGTCTCGCGCCCCTTCGCGCCCTCGGCCAAGGTCTGGATTCTGCCGCCGCGCTGGGGCGACGGCAACGACGAGGTCATCGTGGTCGGCCGCCAGAAGGGCTCGCGCCGCTACGTCCGTACGGTCCTCCCCCGCCGCCGCCTGACGGGCTTCCGTGTCCGCGGCGTCTACAGCCCCGCCGTCCTGCGCCGCCTCACCGACCCGCTGGCCGACGGCCGTCCCGCCGCGCTCTGGCGCACCCGCGAGGAAGCCGAGCAGACCGCCGCCACCTGGGCCGAGCCCCGCCTCCCCGTCCGCCTGGCCGACGGCGAATCCGTCCGCCGCCTCGTCCCCGACCCGCCTCCCCTGGAAATAGTCGAACGCGGCCACACCTACTACCTGACCGCCGTAGACCCCGACCAGGCCATCTACTCCCCCACACCGCCCGACTCCCCCTGGCCCCTCTGACCAGGCCCAGCGCTCAGCGGGATCGAGCGGTGTGAGCCAAACGACTGCCGCATAGGCGCCCACCCCATTGCCTTCTCGCCCTCATGCGCCCATGATACGGAAACATGAGTACCGAAACTATGAGTTCCGCAACCAGGGAGAGGCGTGGGGCGCCGCCGATGTGGGCGCTGGGGACGGCCGCGGCCCTGGGGACGGTCATCGCCGTGCTGCACACCTTCGTGCGGGCGGATCCGACCATCGACGCGCTGATGGACGGGAACGCCCCCGCCGACGCCCAGCAGGGCCTGCGGATGATGTGGCACGGCATGACGCTGATCGCCTGGACCTGCCCCGTCGTCCTGCTGCTCCTGCGCCACAGACCCGCCACGGTGACCAGGCCGGCACTCGGCTTCGTCGCGCTGCTGAACGGCTCGCAGGCGGTGCTCTACGCCGCGGCTGCCGTCGCGGAGGGCGCGTCCGGGCCGCTCTCGCTCCCGCACTGGGCGCTCCACGCACCCGTGGCGATCCTGGCCTGGCTGGCCCGCCCGCCCCGTCCGGCGGAGCGGGAGGCACCGCCGTCCCGTCCGTGCCGGCAGCGCCTGGTGGTGCTGGTGGCCACCCTGCTCCTGTCGACGACCATGGCGATCCTCCACTTCATCGAGGGCACCTTCCTGGGCTGGGCGGCCGACCTGCTGTCGAGCGACACCGGTTCCCCGGAAGAACCAGCCCTCTACGTGATGTGGCTGTTCAGCTGCGTGCTGTTCGCCTCGGTCCCGCTGTCGGTCGCGTGGTCCCTGCGAGCACCGGTGGCGGCGGGCCGCTTCGTCGTCCGGTACAACGCCGTCCTGATGGCGGCCCTGATGGCATCGTGGGCGCGCGCGGTGGCGTCCGGCGAGGGCGACGCCATCCAGTCGACCGGCTGGATCGCCCTCGCCCTCCTGTCCGCCCTCACCGCCCTGAGCGCCCCGCGTCCGAAGTCCTAGTGGCTTTGCCGAAGAGTCCTGTCAGCCGAACGGCCTCCTCGGGGGTGGTCGCGTAGAGGACGCCTTCGACCGGACTGCCGTCGGCGCCGGTGAGGTGCCAGCCGCCCACCTGGACGACGGTGATGTCGTGACGGCGGGCGAGGGCCAATTCGGAGAGGGTCCCCCAGGAGCCGCCCACGACGATGACCGCGTCGCCGGACAGCGCGATGATGGCGTTGCGGGCCTGGCCCATGCCCGTGGGGATGGCCAACGCTGAGGTAAGGGTTGGCACCCTCGCGGGTGGGACGGCCCAGGACGCCGATCACCAGCCCCCCGACGGAGGCCGCGCCCTCGGCGACGGCTTCCATGACGCCGGTCGAGCCGCCGCAGATCACGGCCGCGCCGTTCCCGGCCAGCAGGCGGCCGACCTCGCGGGCGGCGGCCATGTCCTGTGGAGTCGCCGCGCTGGGGCCGCACACCGAGACCTGGATCATGCGAACCGACGCTAGTGCAGGCCCTGCGGTCAGGCGGGGAGGTCCAGGTCTTCGCGGGCGCGGGCGAAGTCGTCCTTCCAGATCCAGAGGCGGCGGGACGGGGGGACGCGGAAGTAGTCGAAGGGGCCCGCCACGTCGAGGGTGGTGACGTCCACGCAGATTCTCTGGAAGGCGTTGTCGACGGCGAGTTTGGGGTCGCCCAGGTCACGGGTGCCCAGTTTGACGCAGGCGCGGTACTCGTAGGCCAGGAGCAGCTCCTCGCCGAAGGCCGCCCACATGCCGCGCCGCTCGTCCCAGGCGGTCTCGGCGGCTTCGAGGAGCATGCGCAGATCGGCGTCGTGCGGGATGGACGGGTAGATCAGGAACATCGCGCCCCACCCGGTGGCGACCAGGTCCAGGTTGAAGGTGCGGCGGTCGGGGTGGTCGCGGGGCGGCACCGGGTCGCCGCCGCCCGCGAACCAGGGGGCGGCGTAGGCGAGGAGACGCCCGTAGCGGTCGATCAGTTCGCCGGTGGGGATGATGCCCGCGCGGCGGCGTCCGCCGTCCGGACGGGTCAGGCGCCGCTCGACCAGCGCGTCGAACACGGCGGTGGCCCGGTTGCCCGCGGCGATGTGGCGTTCGGCCGCGTCGGAGGTGAGCCGGTCGGCCAGGTGCTCGCGCAGGGCCGGCGGGATCAGCGGGTCGAACGTCCCGTCGGTGAGGCGGGCCCGGCAGCGGTCCAGCTTGGGCTGGGCGACGGGAGGGAGCCCGGCATAGCCGGCCTTCTCGGGGGTGTCGACCGAGACCATGCGGATGGGCTGCTCGATGACGGGGGTGTCCCCGTCGGAGTTGCGCAGCATCCGCCGAGGCGCGGCGGGACGGGTGACGCGAGGGAAATCGAAGGCGACCATGCCGGGCCCCAGAGGTCGATGCCGAGTGGTACCTCCAGTCTCACCCCATTTGACTGCCTTGTCCCAGGTCATGACCCGAAGCGGCCCGCACTGGAAATAACGGCGTTTCTCTGTATGTTGTACGGAGTTACCGACGACGAGAGGACCGCCTTGACCCGCTTCGATCCCGCCATCGAGTTCGACCGCCAGGTGAGCACGCTGGTGGACCGGCGCTACCCCGAACTGGCCGGGCTCTCCGCCGAGGCGTTCACCGGCCTGCTGTCCCCGCTGCGCGAGACCGCCGCCCGGGCCCGGACGGACGAGGCCCACGCCCCGTTCGTCCTGGTGGTCACCCGCGAGCTCGCCCCGATCGAGGAGACCATCGCGCTGACCACGCTGGAGCGCCGTACCAAACCCGGGGTCATCGACCGCCACTACGCCGAGGGCGACATCGCGCGGTTCGTCCCGACCAAGGAGGTCGAACTCCCCGACGCCCGCGCCTACCTGCTCTTCGACGTCGACCGCGGCGAGGAGTTCTGCGGCGCGATCCCCAACGAGGCCATGGGCGTCATCGCCGACCGGGGCCGCACCCTGCTGACCATGGAGGAGGGCATCGCGCTCGTCACCCAGCACCCGGCCATGCTCGCCAAGAACAAGTGCTTCTCGCTGGGCGGCTCGCGCTGCGGCGACCGCCGCGTCCCCGCGATCTGGATCAGCCAGAACGCCCCCAAGCTCGGCTGGTGCTGGGCGGGCAACCCGCACACCTGGCTGGGGATGGCGTCCGCCGCGTCCCGCGCCGGTTCCCTCGGCTAGAGGGGTGGGCCCTGGCCCGCGCCGGTGGTCCGGATGGCGGTGGTGATCGCGTCGAGGTCGTCCTGGGCGAGGGTCAGGGCGGCGGCCGGGGTCCAGCCGTCGACCTGGGACGGACGGCGGGCGCCCACGATGGCGCCGGTGACGCCGGGCCAGGCCAGGGCCCAGGCGATGGCGACGGCGCCCTGACCGACGCCGTGGCGGTCGGCGATCGGGCGCAGGGCCTCGGCCAGTGCCAGGTTCGCGGCCAAGCCGGTGGTGAAGTCGGGGGCGGTGCGGCGCCAGTCGTCGGCGGGCAGGGACGCGGCGCGCTCGGCCGAGAAGGCGCCGGTGAGCAGGCCCGACTGCATCGGAGAGTAGACGATCACCGCCGTGTCGTTGGCCGCGCACCAGGCGATCTCCGCGGCCTGGGAGCGGTTGATCGCCGAGAAGGGCGGCTGGAGAGAGTCGACATGGGCGACCCGCTCCGCTGCGGCCAGCCGCGCGGTGTCGTGGTTGGACAGGCCGATGGCGCGGACCTTGCCCTCGGCCTTCAGGTCGGCCATGACCTGCCAGTACTCCTCGACGGGGTTGCCCGCCTCGGGTGTCTGGTGCACCTGGTAGAGGTCGATGCGCTCGACGCGCAGCCGTCGCAGGGACGCCTCGACCTCGCGCCGGAGCGATTCGGAGGTGGCGACCTTGGAGACGCGGCCCGCGTCGTCCCAGACCTCGCCGCCCTTGGTGAAGACGAAGGGACGGTCGGCCTCGGGGATGCCGTCCAGCGCGCGGGCGACGACCTCCTCGGAGTGGCCGAGCCCGTAGACGGCGGCGGTGTCGATCCAGTTGACGCCCCGTTCGACGGCGCGGCGGATCGCGGCGATGGAGTCGGCGTCGTCCTGCTGGCCCCAGCCGTGCTGCCAGCGTCCGCCGACGGCCCAGGCTCCGAATCCCACCCGGGTGATCCGCATATCGGTCGTGCCGAACCGGCTCGTCGGCAGTGTCATAGCACCTCCCCGATGATCTCCCTCAGGCTAAGGGGTTGTAGGACACTGGGCCGACACCGACGACAGGGGGACTGATGAGCACGCAACTCACGATCTACAGCGTGAGCATCGAGAACGCGCGCCTCTGGGTCCGGCGGCCGCCCCCCGGCATGCGGGAGGGGTGCCGCCGACGCGCGGCCACCGCCGACGAGAAGGCCGTCGACGACCTCTTCGGCGACCGTCCCCTCGACCCGGACGCCGGTGACGCCTACGCCCGGGTCTGGCGGGACGTGATCGAGCACGGCGAGTCGACCCGCTTCGACCTCGGCCCCCTGCGCCTGGGCGCGCGGTACCTCGCGGACGCGAGCCGCGAGTTCGAGGACGCCGGAGTGCCCCGCGATCTCACACCGGCGTCGTTCGTCTACGACACCCCGTTCCCCACCCAGGCGAGAAACGCGCCGGTGATCGGGCACGTGCCAGCCGAGCGAGTCCCCGCGCTACGTGAGGCGTACGGCACGCTCGCCGATCGAGTGGAGGCGTCCGATCTGGTGAAGGTGCTGCTGGCCGCGGCGGACGAGACCCTCCACTTCAACGCCTTCGCCCGCGACTTCCCCGACGGCCCCCTGCCCCCGCAGGACCTGGTCACCTTCTACGGCTGACCACCTCGCACACCCGATGGCCAAGGTCGTCCACGCACGGTCGCGGCACGGTGTGGCCGCGCTCGGGGGTCAGGGCCAGCGGTAGGGGGCCTCGGGGCGGGCGACGTGGTAGGGGAGGTAGCACATGGTGGTGACGTGGTCGTCCTTGCAGGTCAGGCAGAGGTAGGTGCGGTGGCCCCGGAGGCCCCGGGCGCGGGTGGCGCATGGCGGGCACGCGCAGGGCGACCAGCCGACGATGACGCGTCCGGGGCTCAGGGGGTGACCTTGGGGACAGTGTGAGGGTGTGTGCGAGAGAGCGGTGTCGGGGGCCATGACGTCATGGTAATCGAACAAATGATCGACTAGTGGTCGCGGTGGGCCACCAGCCGGGCCAGCGAGGTGAGCTCGGTGTCGGCCGGGGCGCTGGGGGTCGCCGCGGCCAGTTCGGACAGGGCCTCCTCCAGGAGGGAGGCGGTCCGCTGGACCGCCCAGTCGCGGCCGCCGGCCACCTCGATCAGCTCGGCGGCGCGGGCCGGTTCGGCCTCGCCGAAGGGCTCGTCGCGGTGGTAGAGGTCGGCCAGTTCGGCGCCCGCCGGGGTGCCCGAGGTCAGGGCGGCCACCACCGGCAGGGACTTCTTGCGGTTGCGCAGGTCGGAGTGGACGGGCTTGCCGGTGACCGCCGGGTCGCCCCAGATGCCGAGCAGGTCGTCGACGACCTGGAAGGCCAGCCCCAGGCGCTCGCCGAAGGCGCACATGTGCTCGATCTGCTCGTCGGTGCCGCCCCCGTATGCGGCACCGAGTGCGGTGGAGGCGCCCATGAGCGTCCCGGTCTTGTGCCCGGCCATCGACAGGCATTCGGGCAGGGCGACGTCGGTGCGGGTCTCGAAGGACATGTCGGCGCTCTGGCCCTCGACCAGCTCGATCACCGCCGAGCTGAGGATGCGGACGGCCCGGACGGTCGCCGGGTGCGGCGAGGCGGCCAGCACCTCGAAGGCCGCGGCGACCAGGGCGTCGCCCGCCAGGATCGCCGCGTTCTCGCCGAAGACCGTCCAGGCGGTGGGACGGTGGCGCCGGGTGGTGTCACCGTCCATCACGTCGTCGTGCAGCAGCGAGAAGTTGTGCGTGAGCTCGATCGCGACCGCGGCGGGCAGCGCCGAGGCGGCCATGCCGCCCACCGCCTCGGCGGTGAGCAGCACGAGCGCCGGACGCAGGGCCTTGCCGCCGCCCACGTTGATCGGGCGGTCGGCCTCGTCGCGCCAGCCGAAGTGGTAGTCGGCGATGCGGCGCATCGAGGTGGGCAGGTCGTTCACCGTGGCGCGCAGCGCCGGGTCGAGCATGCCCCGGCTCCACGACAGGACCTTGCGCGCGGTTCGGGGGCCGCCCTGGGTCACGGTCACGGCTACCTCCCGATCTCGACGTTCTCCAGGACGCCGAGGGCGTCGGGCACCAGGACGGCCGCCGAGTGGTAGGCGCTGACCAGGTAGGAAAGGATCGCCTTGTCGTCCACGCCCATGAAGCGCACGGACACGCCGGGACGCACCTCGTCGGGGATTCCGGTGCGGCGCAGGCCCACGACGCCCTCGTCCTGGGAGCCGGTGCGCATCGCCAGGATCGCGCTGGTGCCGCCGTCGCTGATCGGGATCTTGTCGCTGGGGAAGATCGGGATGCCGCGCCAGGCCTGGACGCACCGGCCCTCGTGGTCCTTGGTGCCCGGGTAGACGCCCCGGCGCGTGCATTCGCGGCCGAACGCGGCGATGGCCCGGGGGTGGGCGAGGATGAACTTGGTGCCGCGGCGGCGGCTGATCAGCTCGTCCATGTCGTCGGGGGTGGGCGGACCGGTGCGGGTGTGGATGCGCTGGCTCAGGTCGGCGTTGTGCAGCAGCCCGAAGTCGCGGCTGTTGATCATCTCGTACTCCTGGCGTTCGAGGAGCGCCTCGATGGTGAGCCTGAGCTGCTGCTCCACCTGGTTCATCGGGCCGTTGTAGATGTCGGCCACCCGGGTGTGGACGCGGAGCCTGGTCTGGGCGAGGCTCAGCTCGTACTCGCGGGGCGAGGTGTCGTAGTCGACGAACGTGCCCGGCAGCGTCGGCTCGCCCACATGCCCGGACGTCAGCTCGATCTCGGCCTCGCCCTTGCTGTTGCTCGGCGGGGCCGGCGCGTTCTCGTACTCGGCCAGGTGGACGCGCAGGGTCGCCGAGCGTCCGGCCAGTTCGGCCGCCGCGTCGCGCGACAGCGTCAGCACCGTGATCGGGGTGACGGCCTTGAGCGTGTGCTCCCACTCCCCCGGCTCGGACAGCAGCGCCTGGTGGCCGACGAACTCGCCGTCGGCCAGGACGCCGAGCTCGGTGCTCGCGCCGTACTCGCCCTCGCCGAGCTTGGCCGCCTTGCCGTGGGCGATCAGGACGATCCGGTCGACGGGACCGCCGGACTCGACGATCACCTCGCCCGGTTCGTACTCGCGCTGCTCGAACCGCTCCGCCAGCCCCTCAAGGGCGGAGACGTCCGCGAAGTCGCGCAGCGGGGGCAGCTCGCCCAGCTCGCGCGGGATGACCCGGACCTCGGCGCCGGTGGTCACGAACGTGACCCGGCCGTCGCCGACCTGGTAGGCGAGCCTGCGGTTGACGCGGTAGGTGCCTCCCTTCACCTCTTCCCAGGGCAGCAGCCGCAGCAGCCAGCGCGGCGTGATGCCCTGCATCTGCGGGACGGACTTGGTCGTGGTCGCCAGCTTGCGGGCCGACGCCGTGCTCAGGCTGAGCTGTGCGGCCTGCGGGGCTTGCTCGCTGGTCTCGGTCATGGCGTGGGACCTCCCAGAGTCACCGGTTCATGCGCGTGTCGGGGCCGGACGGTCTCACTGGCCGCCATGGTTGATCTCGACGCTGTCGAGGATCGCCAGGGCGTCGGGCACCAGGACGGCCGCCGAGAAGTACGCGCTGACCAGGTAGGAGATGATCGCCTTCTCGGTGACGCCCATGAAGCGCACCGAGAGGCCGGGCTGGATCTCGTCGGGGATGCCGATCTGGTGCAGGCCCACCACGCCCTGGGCGGCCTCGCCGGTGCGCATCAGCATGATCGAGCTGGTGCGGGTCTTGCTGACCGGGATCTTGTTGCAGGGGAAGATCGGGACGCCGCGCCAGGCCGGGACCTTGTGCCCTTCGACGTCGACGCTGTCGGGGTAGACGCCGCGCGCGCTGCACTCGCGGCCGAACGCGGCGATGGCCTTGGGGTGGGCCAGGAAGAAGGCGGGCTCCTTCCACACCAGGGTCAGCAGCTCGTCCATGTCGTCGGGGGTGGGCGGGCCGGAGCGGGTGTGGATGCGCTGGCTCAGGTCGGCGTTGTGCAGCAGCCCGAAGTCGCGGCTGTTGACCAGTTCGTTCTCCTGCCGCTCGCGCAGCGCCTCGATGGTGAGGCGCAGCTGCTGCTGGACCTGGTCCATCGGCTCGTTGTAGAGGTCGGCCACGCGCGAGTGGACGCGCAGGACGGTCTGGGCCACGCTCAGCTCGTACTCGCGGGGCGCGGCGTCGTAGTCGACGAACGTGCCCGGCAGCGTCGGCTCGCCCACATGCCCCGAGGCCAGCTCGATCTCGGCCTCGCCGTGCGGGTTCTGCGCCCGGTCGGGCGAGTTCACGAATTCGGTGACGTGCTCGCGCAGCGGCTCGGACCGGTCGAGCATCTCGCGGAACTGGTCACCGGAAAGCGTCAGCACCGTGCAGGCGGTCACCGCCTTGATCGAATACTCCCATTCCTCCGAATCGCCGGCCAGGACCCGGTCGCCGAAGAAACTGCCGTCGGCCAGAATTTCCAGGACGGTCTCGTCGCCGTATTCTCCGGCGCCGATGCGGTTGAGCTTGCCGTGGGCGACCAGGTAGACCCGGTCGACGGGGTCGCCGGCCTCGACGACGACGTCGCCCGGCTCCAGCTCGCGCTGCTCGAAGCGTCCGGCCAGGCCCTCCAGGACCTCGGGGTCGTCGAAGCCGCGCAGCGCGGGGAGTTCGCCGAGCTCGGCCGGGATGACGCGGACGTCGGCGCCGGTGGACACGAAGGTGACCCGCCCGTCACCGACGGTGTAGCTGAGCCGGCGGTTGACCCGGTAGGCCCCGCCCGCCGCCTGCACCCAGGGCAGCAGTTTGATGAGCCACCGGGACGAGATGCCCTGCATCTGCGGAACGGTCTTGGTCGTCGTCGCGAGGTTGCGCGCTGCCTGGGTGCCGAGGCTCAGCTGCTGCTGTTCAGTCACGATCCACTCCACCGATCTGTTCGCTGGCTTGCGGGGGACGCCATTTCAGGGGTGCATGGAATTGGCCGGTGAGCGCCTTTATCCAAGGCCGCACGGCTTGGGTGTGACATTACAGAGCGTGGCCGAGCGATTGCAATGCGAGACAGTTCTCACCCTGGCTAACCAAGGTGTGGCGGGACGGTCAGTTCTTCCCACCCGGGTCTCGTGAGCCGAAAACAAGCGCCAGTGAAGAGAGACGCACATCACGTTCGGCGCGGGCGTCCGAAGGGAAACACAGGCCGCATCCTGGTGTTGACGCAGGTGAGGATCGGGCCCGGCAAGGGAGGCCCGGCGCAGGCGAGAGGAGGCCCAGAGTGACCATGGTATGGACCGCACTGCTGATCGAGACCGTGGCCGGACTGGCCGTTTCGGCGACGCTGGCGGGCTGGGCCCGCCGCCGCTTCGCCCGGAACTGACCGTCAGCCGCGAGCCCCGGAACCCACGGGTTCCGGGGTCTTCTCCTTTCCGGCCTCCTCGATCGGCACCCCGGCCGTCTCCGGGATCGAGAACAGAGGGACGATCGCCACCAGCGCCGCGAACATCAGGTAGTAGGCCGGGATGTAGTTGGTGCCGGTGAGCTTGATCAGCCAGCCGACGAAGACGGCGCACGTCCCGCCGAACAGCGACGTCGAGACGTTGTAGCCGATCGCGAACGCCCCGTACCGCACCTTGGTCGGGAACATCGCCGGGAACGTCGCGCCGATCACCGCCAGCATCAGCACCAGGAGCCCGCCGATGATCGCGTACCCGGCGGCCACGCCGAGCGCCTGCTCGGTCTGCATGAGCGCGAACGCGGGCCAGCTGAGGAACAGGAAGCCGAAGGCCGCGGTGATCAGCAGCGGTTTTCGCCCGATCCGGTCGGACAGGGCGCCCAGCGGGACGATGACCAGCATCATCGCGAACTCCACCCCGATGGTGATCACCTGCGCGGTGACGTCCTCCATCGCCAGGTTCTCGGTGAGGTAGGACGGCATGAACGTCAGCAGCGTGTAGTCGGCGATGTTGAGCAGGAACACGATCGCGATCAGCTTGGCGATCATCGGCCAGTTGCGGACCAGCGTCTCCTTGAGCGGCGATTTGGCCTTCTCGCCCGCCTGCTCCATGTGCTGGAACGCCGGGGTGTCCTCGATGCGGCTGCGGACGTACAGCCCGACCAGGCCGAGCGGCAGCGCGATCAGGAACGGAATGCGCCAGCCCCAGTCGTGCATCCGCTCGCTGCCCAGCGCCAGCTCCATCAGCAGCACGAGTCCCGCGCCCGCGATGTAGCCCGACAGGGTGCCGAGTTCCAGGAAGCTGCCGAAGAACCCGCGTCTCTTCGTCGGCGCGTACTCGGCGATCATGGTCGCGGCGCCGCCGTACTCGCCCCCGGTGGAGAAGCCCTGGACGAGCCGGACCGCCAGCAGCAGCAGCGGCGCGGCGATGCCGATGGTCGAGTAGCCGGGCAGGACGCCGATCACGAACGTCGAGCCGGACATCAGGATGATGGTGGCGGCGAGGATCTTCTTGCGCCCGATCCGGTCGCCCAGCGGCCCGAAGAACATCCCGCCGAAGGGCCGGGCCAGGAAGGCGGCGGCGATCAGGGCGAACGAGCGGAGGGTGGCGCTGCCGTCCTCGCCCGGCGGGAAGAAGACGGTGCCGATGATCGAGGTCATCACCCCGGCGCTGAACACGCCGAAGTCGAACCACTCGATGCAGTTGCCCATCGCCGACGCGATGACCGCCTTGCGCACCGTCGCCTGGTCGGGCGGGACGTCGGGCGGTGCGGGCTCCGCTGCCTTGGATGTCATGAGCCACCCCCCGACGTACCCTCCCCCAAGATCTACGGGGGTAACGCCGAGGGCCGAAAGGCCCGTCTAAGTCGGATATGCCCAGTTCAGGGCGGGGGTGCCGGGAGCGTCAGGCGCTGCGGCGGTTCTCGGCCTCGTCGTCGTTCTCGTCCTCGTCCGCGCCGCCGAGGCCCAGCAGAGGCGGGAGCTTCTGGGTCCGCTGGGGGTCGCTCTCGTCCTGCAGGTCGTCTTCGGGGATCGCCACCAGCGCCTGGGTCGTCTGGGCCTCACGGGTGATCACCCCGGAGGCGAGCACGGTGTTGCGGTGGCGCAGGGCCCCGTTCTCACGCAGGAGGTCGTCGACCTCGCGGCGGACGCGCATCACCCGCTTGTTCATCCGCAGGTGGACGGCGAAGGCACCGAAGGCGGCGCCGAGGACGAAGCCCGCGGCCGGGAGTCCGATCAGCGTGGGCGCCAGCGTCGCGGCGGCCACGGCCACCATGGCGACCACCAGCGCGATGACCACCGCAAGTGCGCCAACGTGCTGCTCCGCCCAGTCCAGGACGGCATTGACGCGCTTGGGAATCCTCACTCGGCTCGCTCCTCACATCGCGGCCCGGGCATCGGCGCACCCGGGCAGGGTCTGGCGTACGTTCATACGTACTCGTTCGATACGCCCACTTGTTCGATACGCCCACTTGTACGAGTCCGCGGTCACGTCCGACTCGGCGACAACGACGCGGCTTGGACGTGGGGTTCCCGATCGGGACTGAGGCAACCATCACTCCCGCGGCGGCTCCGGTTCCCCGGACGGCCTGGTGGGCGGGTTGACGAAATTCTAACAGGACGTGACCAAGCGCCTGCGTTCGCTGGGTTCCGGTCACGCACGGTGCCCCGATGGGGCCGCGCCCGTACATGACGGGCAGGTCGGGATGCGAGCAGCACCCGGTGCCGAATATCGTCACAAGAATGAGCGAACACTATGACGTCGTGGTCCTGGGCGCGGGCCCGGGTGGATATGTCGCCGCGATCCGGTCGGCACAGCTCGGGCTGAAGACGGCGATCATCGAGGAGAAGTACTGGGGCGGGGTCTGCCTCAACGTCGGGTGCATCCCCTCCAAGTCGCTGCTCCGCAACGCGGAGCTGGCCCACATCTTCACCCACGAGGCGGAGAAGTACGGGATCAGGACCGAGGGGCCGGTGTCCTTCGACTACGGCAAGGCCTACGAGCGCAGCCGCGAGGTGTCGGCCAAGTTCGTCAAGGGCGTCCAGTTCCTGATGAAGAAGAACAAGATCACCTCCTATGACGGGCGCGGGACGTTCTCCGACCCGAACACCCTCCAGGTGGCCAAGTCCGACGGTGGTTCCGAAACCGTCACCTTCGACCACTGCATCATCGCTTCGGGGGCGCACACCAAGCTGCTGCCGGGGACGTCCCTGTCGGAGCGGGTCGTGACCTACGAGGAGCAGATCCTCAGCGACGACCTCCCCGAGAGCATCGTGATCGCGGGCGCGGGCGCCATCGGCGTCGAGTTCGCCTACGTCCTGCACAACTACGGCGTGAAGGTCACGATCGTCGAGTTCCTCGACCGGATGGTCCCGAACGAGGACGCCGACGTCTCCAAGGAGCTGGCCAAGCGCTACCGCAAGCTCGGCGTCGAGGTGCTGACCTCCACCCGGGTGGACGCCATCGACGACTCCGGCGACAAGGTCAAGGTGACCGTCACCGGCAAGGACGGCGCGCAGCAGACCCTGGAGGCCGACAAGGTGCTCCAGGCGATCGGGTTCCAGCCCAACGTCGAGGGCTACGGCCTGGAGAAGACCGGCGTCGCGCTGACCGACCGCGGCGCGATCGACGTCGACGGCCACTGCCGCACGTCCGTCCCGCACATCTTCGCCATCGGCGACGTGACGGCCAAGCTGATGCTGGCGCACGCGGCCGAGGCGATGGGCATCGTGGCGGCGGAGACCATCGGCGACGCCGAGACCATGGAGGTCGAGTACGTCATGGTCCCGCGCGCCACCTACTGCCAGCCCCAGATCGCCAGCTTCGGCTGGACCGAGGCGCAGGCCAAGGAGCAGGGCTTCGACGTCAAGGTCGCCAAGTTCCCCTTCAGCGCCAACGGCAAGGCCGTGGGCATGGGCGAGGGCGACGGCTTCGTGAAGGTGATCAGCGACGCCAAGTACGGCGAGCTGCTGGGCGCGCACATGATCGGCCCCGAGGTCACCGAGCTGCTGCCCGAGCTGACCCTGGCCCAGCAGTGGGACCTCACGGTCAACGAGGTCGCCCGCAACGTCCACGCCCACCCGTCGCTCGGCGAGGCGATGAAGGAGGCCGTCCACGGGCTGGCCGGCCACATGATCAACATGTAGGGCCCGCGCGGCGCGGGGACCGCCGGAGCCCTCCGGCGGTCCCGCGGACACGATCGCGGCGGGGTAGGGACCAGGCGCGCAACGAATCGCCGGAACCGTCGCGAGACAAGCAACGAAACACCAGGTCAGCGCAAGATCGGCGGATTGGTTCGAGGGTCGCGGATTCCTAGTATTTCGATCATCTGATCCTCCCTCTTTGAACTCAGTCCTGGAGACCGCATGACCGTCTCGCCGGCGATGGAGCCGACCAGCGCGATCCGCACCGCCCAGCGCCGCCACTACCTCATGTGCCGCCCGGAACACTTCGCGGTCACCTACAAGATCAACCCGTGGATGGACCCCGAGGCGGGCGCGGACGCCGGCCTCGCGGTCGCGCAGTGGGAGGCCCTGCGGGCCGCCTACGTCGCGCTCGGCCACCAGGTCAGCATGATCGACCCGATCCCGGGCCTGCCCGACATGGTGTTCGCCGCCAACGGCGCCCTGGTCGTCGGAGGCCGCGTCTACGGCGCCAGCTTCACCCATGCCGAGCGGAAGGCCGAGGGGCCCGCGTACGCCGCCTGGCTGCGCGACAACGGCTTCCCCGAGGTCCTGGAGCCCGTCCACACCAACGAGGGCGAGGGCGACTTCCTCACCCTCGACGGCGTCATCCTGGCGGGCACCGGGTTCCGCACCGACATGGCCGCGCACCAGGAGGCCCAGGAGTTCCTGGGACGTCCCGTGGTGACGCTCCGGCTGGTCGACCCGCGCTTCTACCACCTCGACACCGCGCTGTTCCCGCTGAGCGGCGACAACGTCGCCTACTACCCGGGCGCGTTCTCCCCCGGTAGCCGGGCGGTGCTGGAGTCCCTCTTCCCCAACGCGCTCATCGCCGCGGAAGAGGACGCGGCCGTCCTGGGCCTCAACGCGGTGTGCGACGGACGCAACGTCGTCATCAACGCCGAGGCCGAGGGCCTGATCAAGACGCTCGACGCCAACGGGTTCAGCCCCGTCCCGGTGGACCTGTCCGAGCTCCGCAAGGCCGGCGGCGGCCCCAAGTGCTGCACGCTGGAGCTGCGGACGGCCTGACCCTCAGCGCGCCGAGGGTTCGAGAGACGCGGGTGCGGCGGCGTCCCGGGCGACGCGCCTGCGGGCCAGGGCCCGGGTGCGCAGGACGCCGCACACGCCGACCAGCCAGATCAGGGCCTGGACGCTCCACGCCGCGCGGAACGCCTCGGGAGTGAACTCCTTGCCCGGCGACAGGGCGTCCAGGACCAGCCCGATCAGCAGGATCGTGATCAGCGAGGCGACGAAGCCGCCGACGTTCACGATGCCCGTCGCGGTGCCCTGGCGCTCGGGCGGGTTGAACGTCCTGGCGTAGTCGAACCCGATCATCGAGCCGGGGCCGCCGAGCGCGACGCACAGCACCAGCACGACCAGCAGCCAGGCCGGGGCGGGCGGCGGGCAGGCCAGCACGGCCGCCCACGCCCCGGCGTTGGCCGCGACGATCCCCAGCACGAGCCACGAGCGGCGCAACGGGAAGCGCGCGACCAGATGCCCGATGAACGGCCCCGAGGCCATCGTCGCCAGCACGAACACCGTGAGAAGCGTGCTGGCCCTGGCCGGGCTCAGCCCCTGACCCGAGACCAGGTAGGGAAAGCCCCACATCAGGGCGAACGTGGTGCCGCTGAACTGGGTGACGAAATGCGTCCAGAGGCCGAGCCTGGTTCCCGGGTGCAGCCAGGCGGCGACCAGGTCGCGTCTGAGCGCGCCGAACGTGGCGGTCGTGGGCGGTCCGGCGTCCCGGGGGGCCTCCTTGAGCGCGGCCAGCGCGAGCACGCCCACCAGGACGCCCAGGCCCGCCGCCGAGCCGAACGCGGCCGTCCAGCCGGGCCCGTGCAGCAGCGCCACCAGCGGGACGGCGCTGAGCACCTGCCCGGCCTGGCCGAGGATCCCGGTCAGCTGCGTCACCACGGGGATGCGGCGCGCCGGGAACCAGGTGCCGACGATGCCGAGCACGCTGATGAACGTCATCGCGTCGCCCGCGCCCACCAGCACCCGCGCCGCCACCGCCGGGGCGAGCTGGGTCGAGAACGCCAGCAGGGCCTGGCCGGACGCCATGAGCAGCGCCCCGCCCACGATCATCCGGCGCGGCCCGAGCCGGTCGAGCATCAGCCCGACCGGAATCTGGAGGCCCGCGTAGACGAGCAGCTGGAGAACGGTGAACGAGGCCAGGGTCCCCGCCGAGGCGTCGAACCGGTCGCCCGCCTCGATCCCGGCCACGCCGAACGACGTCCGGTGCAGGATCGCGACGACATAGGCCGCCACGCCCACGCCCCAGAGCCCCCACACCGCCCTGGGCGTCCCGCCGTTCTTCGCCCCGTTCCGCACGATCAATCACCATAAGCGACGGAAACAGGGTCAAACCCGTCGCAGCTCCCAGCCCGCCCCTCCGCCTTCCACGACCGCGACATGCGAGACACCAGGCGGAACGGGGTCATGCAGCCGCCACGCCACCTCCGTGGGGACGAGCTCCAGCGCGACCGTCCCCTGCGCCGATGTGAGCACACTCACCCACCGCTCGCCGTGGCGCAGCAATTCGTCCACCAGCTCGCCCGGTGGCGGGGCGGCGTCCGCCTGGAGCCCGAGCAGCCGCCCGAAGATCCGTCCGGGCAACCGGTCGTCCCGGGTCTCGACATGGACGTAGAAGTCGTCATGCCCGGAGAAGTACACCCGCGCCCCGGGCAACGCGGGCAGCGTGAGCCCGCCCGGCTCCGCCGTGTTCACCGCCAGCGCCAGCGCGTCGGGGTCAGGTGTCCCGTCGCAGTCGAAGATCTCGATGCCGTAGGCGCTCCAGCCGTCCAGCAGTCGCGGCAGGTCCTCCCACGGCAGGACCAGCAGGTCATCAGACCGGAATCGCGGGGACGCGGCCCAGCGAATGTCATGGACGTCCGCCCGAACCCCTTGGTGGCGGGCGATCCGCCCGAGCGTCCACGGCTCGTAGTCGTCCATCCAGGAGTTCTGCCCGACGTTGAGCACCACCGCCGTCTCCAACGCCCCCGTACCCAGTACGTCGACCAGCTCCGCCGCCGAGGCCGCGACCCCGTCCACGACGAGGGCACCGTCGCGCTCGACAACGGCGAACGCCCCCGGAAACCCCACTGCCCATCACCCCACCCGCACCCAACCACACATCGGGGCCTTCGCCCCCCGTAGCGGGCGGACGCGGCGGGCAGTGGGCACGATGCCGGGCGGGGCGGGATCATGGGGGCATGGGTGAGGAGCCGATCGGGGACGTGCTGGCGGGGGTTGGGGAACGGTTGCGGCGGTTGCGGAGGGAGCGGGGGGCGACGCTGAGCGGGCTGGCCGAGGCGACGGGGATCTCGGTGAGCACGCTGTCGCGGCTGGAGTCGGGGAAGCGGCGGCCCACGCTGGAGTTGCTGCTGCCGCTGGCCAAGGCGCATCAGGTGCCGCTGGACGAGCTGGTCGGGGCTCCTGCGGTGGGCGATCCCCGGGTGCGGGCCGCGCCGGTGAAGATGAAGCATCTGACGGCGGTGCCGCTGACCAGGCAGCCGGGCGGGCTGCAGGCGTTCAAGCTGATCCTGGACGAGCGGCAGGGCGAGCCCGACCCGCGCACGCACGAGGGCTACGAGTGGTTCTACGTGCTCAGCGGGCGGGTCCGGCTGATCCTGGCGGACCACGACCTGGTCCTGGGCGCGGGCGAGGCGGCGGAGTTCGACACCCGCCTTCCTCATTGGTTCGCGGCCGTGGACGGCCCCGCCGAGGTCCTCAGCCTCTTCGGGCCGCAGGGCGAGCGGATGCATCTGCGGGCACGGCCGAAGGCGAAGGGAAGTGCCCGTGGATGAGCGGGCGTGGGTCGAGGCGCGCCGCGCGCTGAGCGCCGACCGGCGGGGGTGGGGGGTGGCGGCCGACGGGCTGTATCCCGAGTTGAGCCGGGTGGCGGGGACGTCGCTGCTGTGCCGGCCGGAGTGGGTGCCGGGGGCGCCCGTCCCGCTGGAGGACGTCCGGCTGGAGTGGGAGGCCGGGGCCGGGACGGTCGCGGTGCGGGACCCCTCGGACGGGCTGCCCGAGGGGTACGCGACGTACGCCGAGGCGATGGGGGCACTGGCGCAGCCTCGGGTGTTCGAGGATCGGCCCTGCTACCGGCTTGTGCGGGTGGACGGGACGACGCTCACGCTGGGGCCCGCCCGCTACTTCGACGGGGTGAACGTCGGGGAGGCGGTCGCGCACGAGCTGGCGGCGGGGGTTCCGGGGTTGCCGCTCAGGACGCGTGTGGGCGATCCGCTGGACTTCGGGCGGCGCGTCGCGCTGCCCGCGATCACGACGCTGACGCTCACGCGGTCGGGCTCGTACGTGCTGCACTGGCGGGACCCGGAGAAGGTCGCGCACGCGGGGGGCCTGCGCCAGGTCATGCCCGTGGGGGTGTTCCAGCCGCTGGAGGACGAGCGGCGCGACCTGGACCTGTGGCGGACGATGGTCCGCGAGTACAGCGAGGAGTTCCTCGGGACGTCCGAGGCATACGGGGACGGCTTCGTCCAGGAGGACTGGCCCTTCCACCGGCGCCTCAGCGATGCGCGCGCACACGGCCGGGTGAGGGTGTTCTGGCTGGGGATGGGCGTCGACCCGCTGACGTTCGCGCTGGACTTCCTGACCGTCGCGGTGTTCGACGACGCGCTGTTCCGGGAGACGTTCGCGGGGCTCGTGGAGACCAACGACGAGGGACGGGTCTCGACGGCCGCGTTCGACGGGACGGTCCCCCAGCCGATGCAGCCCGCCGGTGCGGCCGCCCTGGAGCTGGCGTGGCGGCACCGGCGGGCCCTGGGAGTCACGCCCGGCTGAGGCTCCTGAGCTCGTCCATCGCGTCCGACAGGTGGTCGATGAGCTCCGACGGTTCGGGGACCAGGTCGCGGCAGGCCACGATGCCGATGTCGACCTTGCCGTCGTAGGAGAAGACGGTGATGTTGACGCCGCCGCTGATGTCGGTGACGACCGAGATCGGGTAGTACCCGAGGACGCGGGCGCCGCCGAGGAACAGCGGGAACTGCGGTCCGGGCACGTTGGAGACGATCAGGTTGATCGGGCGGACCGACAGGGGCTGGGCCGCCTGCATCGCCAGCCGCGCGAACGGCGCCGCCAGCGGCTGGGGCATCAGCTCGGCCAGCCCGGTGACCCAGCTGCCCGACGACGCCACGAAGCGCCGCTTGACCAGGTCGAGGTCGCGCCGGACGGCGTCGTAGCGCTCGGCAGGTCCGGCCAGGTGGGTCGCCAGCGGGACGGTCATGATCGACACGGCGTTGGCGGCGTCCGCGTCGTCGTCCCCCTTGCGCAGCGAGACCGGCACCCCGGCGATCAGCGGACGGTCGGGCAGGGCGCCGCGCTTGTCGAGCCACTGCCGCAGCGCGGTCGCGCACAAGGCCATGATCACGTCGTTGACGCTGCCGCCCAGCGCCTTGCGGATCTCCTTGATCTCGGCCAGGTCGAGCTCGCCGCAGGCGACCGAGCGGCGGCGTCCGATCGGGAGGTTGAACGGGGTCGGCGGGGCGTTCTCGCGGGACACCTTGGGCAGGTCGTCGCGGCGCAGGGCGTGCGTCATGAGGCCTACGCCGGGGATGCCCGACACCACCGGGATCTCGTCGAGGTACGGGGCCGCGCGGACGACGGCGCCGACGCTGCGGACGGGGTACAGCGCGGTCTTGAGGAGGCCGGTGCCCAGGCGGGTCAGCATGCCGGGCGCGACCGCGCGCTCGGCGTCGTCGGCGGGGAGCTCGCGGGGTTCGGGAGACAGGTCGAGCAGGGCGGCGATGGTCTCGGCGGCCATGACCCCGTCGATCGCGGCGTGGTGCGCCTTGACGTAGACGGCGGTGCGGCCCCCTTCGAGGCCCTGGATCAGGACCAGCTCCCAGAGCGGATGGGCGCGGTCGAGGGGACGTTCGTGGAGCATGGCGACGGCGTCGGCGAGCTGGCGCTCGCCCCCGGGAGCGGGCAGCGCGATCTCGAAGATGTGCCGTGCGGGGTCGAAGTCGGGGTCGTCCTCCCAGTAGGGGCAGTCGAGGCTGAAGGGGACCTGGACGAGCCGCTGGCGCAGGGGCCTGGCGGCGAGGTGCGCTCTGTCCCGGACCAGCCTGACGAGATCCGACACCCGCAGCCGCCCTTCGGGGCAGGTCGTGGTGTCAAGAACGCCAAGGCCCGCGATGTGCGCGTGGGTCGTGCTCGTCTCCGCGTGAAGGAAGGTGGCGTCCAGTGTGGTCAGCTGGCTCATACTGCTCCGTCCCGTCGTTCCGCTCGTGGTGTGCGCTGCCCTCTACTTCCCAAGGTGGTACGTAATTTCGCATCCCCAGTCAATGAGGACTGTCAGGAAGTAACGCGGACTTAACGGGGCGTTCCACGCACGTCACCAGGCGCCCCTCCCGTAATCGGCAGGAAACTTTCCGTGATCATGCGACCTCATGTGGTCAGTAACTTTCACCGTGCGTCACGGTGCCCCGAACGCCCCGCCGCGAGCATGATCACAACGTTAGGCTGAGGGCCCATGACGGCAGCACGACCACTCGCGGACATCGTGGAGAGCGGCTGGGCCCGCGCGCTCGAACCGGTCGCCGGGCGCATCGCGGCCATGGGCGACTTCCTGCGCGGCGAGGTCGCGGCCGGCCGCCGCTACCTCCCGGCCGGGGCCCACATCCTGCGCGCCTTCCAGCAGCCCTTCGACGAGGTGCGCGTCCTGATCGTCGGGCAGGACCCCTACCCCACGCCGGGCCACCCGGTCGGCCTGAGCTTCTCGGTCGCGCCCGACGTCCGTCCGCTGCCGGGCAGTCTGATCAACATCTACCGCGAGTACTCCAACGACCTGGGGCTGCCCGCGCCGTCCAACGGCGACCTGTCCCCGTGGACGGACCAGGGCGTCCTGCTGCTCAACCGCGCCCTGACGGTCATGCCGGGCAAGCCCGCCTCGCACCGGGGCAAGGGCTGGGAGGACGTCACCGAGCAGGCCATCCGCGCCCTGGCCGCGCGCGGGCGCCCCCTGGTGGCCATCCTGTGGGGACGCGACGCCCGCAACCTGCGTCCCATGATGGAGGGCGTGCCCTGCGTCGAGTCGGCGCACCCCAGCCCCATGTCGGCCGACCGCGGCTTCTTCGGCTCGCGCCCCTTCAGCCGCGCCAACCAGATGCTGGAGCAGCAGGGCGCCGCACCGGTCGACTGGAAACTCCCCTGACCCACGGACCCCGACGAGGCGTCAGTCGGTCGGCAGGCGCCGCAGGAGCGCGGCGAACTCGTCCGAGCCGTGCAGGCTCGCGTGGGGCTTGAGCGGGGTCAGCCTGCGCTCGCCGTGGCTCCAGTAGACGCCCGGCGCGCACGGGTCTCCGGCGGCCTGGTGCATCTCGGCGACGACGTCGGCGAAGACCGGCAGGACGTCCATGACGCCGGTGGAGCGGATCGGGTACAGCAGCAGCGTGCTGTGGCAGGGGACGCCGACCAGCGCGCCGTGCGGGTTGGGGTTCGGCAGGAACTGCTCGACCTCGCTCAGCAGCGCCGAGACATAGCGGCTGCCGGGCTTGGTGACCACGCGGACGTCGCGTCCGGGCAGCAGCGGCTGGTCGCGCACTTCGACGTCGGCCAGCTCGCGGTCGTGGGTGTTGGTCATCACGTAGCCGAGCTTGCGCAGCCCGAGCAGGCCCGCGCGGGCCTTGGTGAGGGGGCCGCCGTAACGGGGGTGCTCGATCATGACCATCGCGTCGAAGTGGTCGCCCGCCGGGACGACGACCAGCCCCTCGCGGTCGCGCGGGTCGAGCTTGGGGACGATGCGCAGCCGCAGCAGCTCGCGGACGTCGCCGAACAGCTCCATCTCCCCCACGGCCAGGAACGCGCGGTCGGCCACCTCGCGGACCCACTCGTCCACCAGCCGGGGCCAGACCGACCGGGCCGCGCGGGCACAGCGTTCCAGGACCGTCCAGGTGGAGGCGCGGGCCTCCGACCGCCCGACCGGGAGCACCACCTCCGACGTGCCGGAGTCGAACCAGGCGGTCGGCGCCACGTCGGGCAGTTGGTCCCGGATGAGCGCGTGCACGTCCGCCGCCGCGTCCAACGGTTCCATGCTCACCCCCTTCACGGGATCACGTCTTCTGGCACAACCTTCTCAGAGTTCGGGGCCGTTGTGTGATCCTTCGTCCAGGCGTGCCCTCGCCGATCATCGCACCCTCCAGTACGGTTCAACCATGGCCGAAATCGTTTATCCACCGGTGCTCAAGCTGGCGAAGGGGCTGTTCAAAGCCCTGGGTCTGAAGTTCCGCCTCGACGGCACCGAGAACATCCCGGAGACGGGGGGCGTGGTGCTGGTCAGCAACCACGTCAGCTACCTCGACTTCATCTTCGCCGGGCTGGCGGCCTACCCCAAGCGAAGGGTCCGCTTCATGGCCAAGAAGGAGGTCTTCGACCACAAGATCTCCGGGCCGCTGATGCGCGACATGCGCCACATCCCCGTCGACCGCATGGCCGGCGCCGCCTCCTTCAAGGCGGCGCTGACGGCGCTGAAGAACGGCGAGGTCATCGGCGTCTTCGCCGAGGCCACGATCAGCCGCTCCTTCACCGTCAAGGAGATCAAGAGCGGCGCGGTCCGGATGGCGGTGGCCGGCAAGGTCCCGATGATCCCGATCGCGATCTGGGGCCCGCAGCGGATGTGGACCAAGGGACGTCCCAAGCGGCTGTTCCAGCGCAAGGTGCCCATCACCATCCTGGTCGGCGAGCCGATGTACCCCAAGCGGGGCGACGACTACGACAAGGTCACCGAAGACCTGCACCGCCGGATGTCGGAGCTGCTGGAGAAGGCCCAGCGCGAGTACCCCGAGGTCCCCGCGTCCGGCGAGACCTGGTGGCAGCCCGCCTACCTGGGCGGATCCGCGCCGACCCCCGAAGAGGCCGCCGAGCTCGACCGCAAGGAGATCGAGGAGCGCAAGGCCCGGCGCGAGGCCAAGCAGGCCACAGAGGAGACGGGCTAAATGGCTGGACGTTCCGACCACCGGGCCGCATGATCGTTGACATGTCCATGTCTCGGGAGCCGCGGGAGATCCTGCATCTGATCGAGCCCGCGGAGAGCACCAAGGCCGGCGGGTCCGATCTCACGCTGCCCGTCGTGCTGAACCTCGACGAGACCAACTCGCACTCCGAGGTCCTCGACGTGCTGTCGCTGCGGCCGTTCGCGTCCGGGCAGCAGCCCTGGTCGCGCTCGACCCGGCTCGAACACGTCCGGCCGGAGGCGCCGCTGCGCCCCGAGAGCGCCCGGACGCTGCGCTCGGCGCACGAGAAGACCAAGTCGTCGGTGCTGGCCGAGGGCGACGGCTGGACGCTGCTGTGCAACCGGTGGAAGAACGGCACCGCCTACCTGGAGGTCTGCGCGGTCACCGACGAGCTGGCCGAGGAGATCCTCGACGAGTGCGTCCGCGACGCCACCGAGCCGCCCAAGGTCGACGAGACCAAGGTCCCGATGGGGTTCTGGCACCACGGCGCGCACGGCCCGTCGCGGTCCGAGCGGGCGATCTCGGCCGACTCCTGGTCCGACATCCGCCGCAACTACACCGCGCCGGTCGCCGAGGCGCTCGACACGGTCATGGGCCTCGACCGCGAGCAGGTGTCGGGACGCCTGCTCCTGCTGCACGGCCCGCCCGGCACCGGCAAGACCACGGCGCTGCGCGCGCTTGCCCGCGCCTGGAGCGAGTGGTGCCAGGCCGACTGCGTCCTGGACCCCGAGGCGCTGTTCGGGGCGCCCAGCTACCTCATGGAGGTCGCGGTCGGCGACGAGTACGACGACGACAAGAACCGCTGGCGCCTGCTGATCCTCGAAGACTGCGACGAGCTGATCCGCGGCGAGGCCAAGCAGTCGACGGGCCAGGGCCTGTCCCGCCTGCTCAACCTCACCGACGGGATGCTCGGCCAGGGACGCGACGTCCTGGTGGCGATCACCACCAACGAGGACCTGACCCGGCTGCACCCGGCGGTCGTCCGTCCCGGGCGCTGCCTGGCGCAGATCGAGGTGGGGCCGCTGACCCGCCCGGAGGCGACCGCCTGGCTGGACGCCGACGGCGTCGAGGCCGAGGTCGGCCCGGACGGCGCCACGCTGGCCGAACTGGTCGCGATGCGCAAGGGCGAGAAGCGCCCCGACACGCAGGGCGCTCCCGTCACCGACACCGGGTTCTACCTCTAGACCTTCGCCAGGGCCTGCTCCAGGTCGTCCCAGATGTCCTCGGGGTGCTCGATGCCCACGGTCAGCCGCACGGTGCCCTCGCCGATCTGGGCGGCGGCCAGGGCCGCGGCGTCGAGCTGGCGGTGGGACGTGCTGGCGGGGTGCATCACCAGCGTCTTGACGTCCCCGAGCGAGGCCGCGAGCGCGGCCAGGCGCACGGCCTCGACGAAGGCGCGTCCCGCCTCGCGTCCGCCGTTCAGCTCGAACGACAGGACGCCGCCGCCGTACCCGTCCAGCAGCCTCCGGGCGATCTCGTACTGCGGGTGATCGGGCAACCCGGGGTAGCTGACCCGGCTCACCTTGGGGTGGACGGCCAGGCGTTCGGCCAGTTCGAGCGCCGTCGCGCACTGCCGACGCAGGCGCAGCGCGAGCGTGGCCATGCCCCGCACCGCCAGCCAGGCCGCGAACGGGTCGGCGACCGAGCCGAGCTCGATGGCGTGGTCCCAGACCTTCCGGCGCAGCGTCTCGTCGTTGAAGACCGCGACACCGCCGAGCAGGTCGGCGTGGCCGCCGAAGTACTTGGTGGCCGAGTGCACCGAGACGTCCGCGCCGTGGTCGAGGGGGCGGCACAGCAGCGGCGTGGCGAAGGTGTTGTCGACGACCGTCTTCACGTCCGTCCCGCGCACCTCGGCGATCAGCGCGGGCAGATCGGTGACCTGCGTCGTCGGGTTGGCGATCGTCTCCAGGTAGAGCACCCGGGTCTCGGGACGCAGCGCCGCGCGGACCTCGGCCGGGTCCTCCCCGCTCACATAGGTGACCTCGACGCCCCAGCGCTCGGTCAGCTCCTTGAGCAGCGCGTACGTCCCGCCGTACAGGCAGCTCTGCGCGATCACATGCGAGCCGGAGGACAGCAGCGACATCAGGACGGCGTTGATCGCGCCCATCCCCGACGCCTGCGCCAGCGCGCCGGTGCCGCCCTCGAGGTCGGCCACGGCCTCCTCGAACGCGCGGACCGTCGGGTTGCCCATCCGGCTGTAGAAGGGGGCCGCCGTGGGGCCGTCGAACGCGGCGGCCATCGCGTCGGCGTCGTCGAAGGCGAACAGATGGCCCTGGTAGATCGGGAGCCCGAGCGGCCTGCTGCCGGTGGGCGGGCTGACGTTCGGATGGACGACACGGGTCTCGGGACGGTGTTGGTTCATGCGTCCAGCCTGCGCGCACCGTCCCGGCCCGAACCAGATCCAATCCAAGCCAGTGGCCCGGACCGCGTTCCCCCCGTGGAACTCGCAGCGCCGGACCACCGGCCCGGCCGCACACGCCGGGCATCCGGGCCCTCCCTGTCGGGTCCTCCGCCCGTGTCCCCACCCCGCAGGGGATCGGACGGGGGTCCCGGTAAGGCCCGGATGCCGTGGCGACTCGCGACCGGGAATCGAGCATCGCCCGAAAGGGCCGTCCCGGACATCCGGGAGATCCCCGGCATGAACCCTGACGTCAGGACGTCGCGGTGGCGAACAGCCGGCGGTAGACGCAGCGAAGACCGTGGATATCCCTGACAGGCTCGGAGAAGACCACGCGCAGATCGAACGGATCCGGCTCCGCCGGTGGCGCGTCGCTACAGCGCAGCCACATTCCGTACCGGTCGAGCGCGAGCGGCCTGACCACCGGTCCCGCACCCGGACGTCCGATCCGCTCCCGGGTGGCCTCGTCCGCGACGGCCCGCAGCCCCTTGAGCAGCTGGGCCAGCTCTCCCCGGTGGCAGGTGTCGAGGTGGGTGAGCATGCCCGCCTCGATCGCGACGAACGGGTCGGGGACGGCCGCCTGGTACTCCTCCGGCTCCAGTGTGGCGCAGCCCCAGGCGTCCTCGATCTCGATCTCCGCGACCTCCAGGACCAGGATCGTCCAGGCGTCCCCGAGGTCGAGGAGTTCGGGACGCGGGTGCAGGCGCGAGATGCGCAGCGCCGCCTCCCCGCGCCGCTCCGCCGCGACCTCGGCGACCCATCCGTGCATCCAGGCCCGTCCCCGGACGCGGTCGGGCAGCGCCACCGGAGCCACGTCGGAGATCCGCAGCGTGGCGGGAAGGTCGGACTCCCCGCGCAGGGCGGCCACGGCCGCCGACTCTGCGGGGACGAGCAGCAGGGGGCGTCCGTCCTCGTCCGTGGCGTGCGCGGAGACGGGCGCGTACGGCACGCCCGGGACCGCCAGGACACCGTCCGCGACCCCGTATGCCAGGGTCCGCGCGCGCTCCCCCGCCGTCGGGCGTCGCAGCGTCGTCATCTCGCTCACATGCGCCTCCATGTAGGTTAGGCTTACCTAACTAAGGTCTACCTAAGCACTGAAGGAGGACGATGAACAACCCCCGGCCCAAGGTCCGCCTCTCCCGGGCGCTCGGCATCCCCCTGACGCCCAAGAGCGTCAAATACTTCGAGGCGCGCCCCTACCCGCCCGGCGAGCACGGCCGCGCCCGCAAGCAGGAGACGGACTACAAGATCCGCCTGCGCGAGAAGCAGCGGCTGCGCGCGCAGTACAACATCCGCGAGGCCCAGCTGCGCAACGCGTTCGCCAAGGCGGCCAAGGTCGAGGGCAAGACCGGCGAGATCCTGATCATCGACCTGGAGCGGCGCCTGGACGCCCTCGTCCT
The DNA here is from genome assembly GCF_050946795.1 of Spirillospora sp. CA-294931. Taxonomy (GTDB): domain Bacteria; phylum Actinomycetota; class Actinomycetes; order Streptosporangiales; family Streptosporangiaceae; genus Spirillospora. Next base: position 1,806,140 of record NZ_CP192006.1, on the reverse strand, counting down.
GCGCGCCGGGTTCGCCCGCACGATCTACCAGGCCCGCCAGTTCGTCGTGCACCGCCACGTCCTGGTGAACGGTCGCCGCGTCGACCGTCCGTCCTTCCGGGTCCGCCCGGACGACGTGATCCAGATCGCCGAGCGCAGCCGCACCCTGGACCCCTTCGTCATCGCCGCCACCGGGGCCAACACCGAGAAGGTGCCGCCCTACATCGAGGCGAACCACCAGGCCCTGGCCGCACGTCTGATCCGGCTCCCCGAACGCCGCGAGGTCCCCGTGATCTGCGACGAGCAACTGGTCGTCGAGCACTACTCCCGCTGAACGGTCTCCATCGGTTACGCTCAACCAAGCGATTGCTTGCTGCGCGCACCGATGGAGGCCCCCGGCATGATCGAATTCCAGCCCCTCACCCGGAACATCGGCGCCGAAGTCACCGGCGCCGACCTGAGCAAGCCCCTGGCCCCCGACCAGACCGACCAACTCCGCAAGGGCCTCCTCGACCACCTGGTCCTCTTCTTCCGCGACCAGCACATCAGCGACGACGAACACGTAGCGTTCGCCAATCAGTTCGGCACCGCCAACCTCCCCCCGATGGACCACGGCGGCGGCGCGATCCACGTCCTCGACCAGACCTCTCCCAAGGGCGAGGGCGGCGACCAGTGGCACAGCGACAACACCTTCATGACGACGCCTCCCATGGGCTCGCTCCTGCGCGCCGTCATGCTCCCCGACGTGGGCGGCGACACCCTGTTCGCCAACATGTACCTGGCCTACGAGTCCCTGGCCCCCTGGCTCCAGCGCCTCTGCGACGACCTCTACGCCGAGCACGACCTGACCATGTCGGTCACCAAAGCCATAGACAAGGGCCACCCCCTGGACCTACGCGAGATGCAGGAGAAGAACCCTCCAGTCATCCACCCCGTAGTACGCGTCCACCCCGAAACAGGCCGCAAGGCCCTCTACGTCAACCGCTCCTCGGTCACCCGCCTCATCGGCCTCTCCCGCCGCGAGAACGAGGCCGTCCTCCCCCTCCTCTTCGACGTCGTCCGCGACCCCCAATTCCAGGTCCGCCTAAAATGGCGAGTAGGCACCCTGGCCTTCTGGGACAACCGCCCCACCCAGCACTACGCCGTCGCCGACTACACCCAGCGCCGCAAAATGCACCGCGTCACCATCAACTGCCCCGCCGAAATAGACAACGGCATCCCCAAAGGCCCCCACGGCACCACAGGCCAAGACGCCCCCCAAGAACCCACCGCCGCCCGCTACCTCTAAACAGCAAGGCCCTCGCTACGCTCGGACAGCCACAATTGGGGCTCCCGCCCCAAACCCCAAGGCGGGGGGCTCCGCCCCCCGCACCCCCCAAAACCTAAAGATCCAACTCGCCCGACTTCACCCGAGCAACCAACGAAGCAAAACCCTCCACCGAGAGCGACAGGCGCCCTTCACGAGGTGCCTTGCTGTCTCTAATTCCGATCGCGATGGAAAGATCGGCAATTTCCACACACTCCTGGCCGCCCGCACCGCCGGAGCCGGAACGACTGGACTTGCGCCAAACGGGCTCATTCACTGCATGGCCTCCATCATCTCTGCGAGGAGACTCCTCGTGGAGTCCCTGGATAGAGCGTCAGCTCCCAGGCGATCGAACCTTCGCCGATAGTCGCGAACCTTCGCCGGGTCGGACACCAGTCTCCCACCGCCGACCGCCTCCGACAACGCGTGCTCGCCCTGCGCGGAAGAGAGCAGCGTGAACGAGCCGTCGACGCCGGGGTGCGCTCTGGCCGACCTGGGAACGATCCGCAGAATCACGTTCCCGAGGTGACTCACCTCGATGAGGTGGGCGAGCTGCGCGCGCATGACCTCGCCACCTCCGATCGGATCCTCCAGCGCGGATTGCTTGATCAGCATCTGCAACTCGGGCGGATCCGTCCGGCGGAGGATCTCTTGTCTACGCAGACGCTCGTCAAGCGCGTGATCCACATCGTCCACGACCTGAGCGCCGACGATCAGCGCACGCGCGTACTCGGGTGTCTGGAACAGACCGGGGACCACCAGGGCGAAGTACGCCTTGATCAGCACTGCCTGCCGCTCGTACCGCGTGAACTGACCGAACCAGTCCGGATCGTGCGCCGTCGTCGCCAAGCGAACGAGCCTCTGGAAGTGCCCCCGCGAGCCGTAGCGCCGGTCCAGCTTTTCGGCGTGCTCCTCACTGAGTTTAGTGCGGCCCGCTTCCAGGTTCGAAACCGAAGATTTCTTAAGCCCGAGAACCTCAGCCACCTCGGTACCCGTCAAGTTGTAGAGCTCCCGGAATAGTCGCAGCTCAACGGCTATCCAGTCCCAGAATGAGGAGTCGGGGTCCAACTGCCTCCGCGTCGACATTCAAGATCTCCAAAGTTTCGCCGATGCAATCAAACCCTCCAAAGGTATCCCCGTGGCGCCAGTCTGGCTCGGAGACAAGAAAAGGAGGGCACAAAATGGATACCAAAATCTCCATGTCCGACGAATTGGACATTGCCTGTCTCGCGTCCGCGACAACACCGGGCCAGATACGAACGTTGTTGGGTTTGCAACTTTCGGATTGGGGGCTTGGGCATCTCATTCACGACGCGAATCTGGTCGTTGGGGAGTTGGTCGCCAACGCGATTAACGCGTCTCCCGGAGGCGAGATCCGGGTGCGGATCACGCACGAGCCCGGCGCCATCAACCTCAGCGTCTGGGACTCCTCCGACCGGCGGCCGATCGCCAAGCCGATCACCGAACTCGCCCTGGCCGACATCGCTCCCGATCCGCAGGCCCTGGACCCCGGCCACGACGACGGCACAGGCGGCTGGGGCCTCCCCATCGTCGAAGCACTCTCGACCGACCACGACATCCGCCCGACTCCACCTCAAGGCAAGTGGGTCTGGGCTCGGCTCGCGATCTCCAGGCCATGATGGCCGGATGGAGATGAACGAGCGAAGCGAGCCGCCTGGCGCCGGCAATGAGCGCGATACGTTGGTTGGATTTCTGGAGTTTCAGCGGGAGACCCTGATCTGGAAGTGCTCCGGGCTGCTTCCGGATCAGCTCCGGCTCCGGGCCGTTCCGCCGTCGGAACTCTCGCTCCTCGGGCTGGTCCGCCATCTGACCGACGTCGAGCGCAACTGGTTCTCCAGGGTGCTGGCCGGTGAGGACGTCCGGCCCGTCTACTGGAGGGACGCCCCGGCCCGCGACACCGACTTCATCGTCGAAGGCGCCGACATCGAAGAGTCGTTCCGCCTCTGGTACGAGGCGTGCGCCCGTTCCCGCGAACTCACGGCCGCCGCCGAGTCCCTCGGCGCCACCGGCGTCCACCCCCGCACGGGCCTCGTCCACTCGTTGCGCTGGATCCTCACCCACATGATCGAGGAGTACGCCCGCCACAACGGCCACGCCGATTTGCTCCGCGAGCGGATCGACGGGGAAACCGGCGAATGACCTGGTCGAGCTCCTTAGTTCTTGGGTTTTTGGGTGGGGGTGGGGCTGGGGACCGTGGGGAGGGGGGCCTGGTTTTGGGCGCCGTCCTTCTGGCCTGAGGCGTACATCTGGGTTACCAGCCACTTGCCCTTGATCTTGGCGAGGGCCAGGCGGATGAGGCTGGCGGGTTGGGCTACGGGGGCCTGGCCTGCCTTGAGGGTGGCGTTGATGTCGACGGAGATCACGGCGGTGGCGAATTTGCCGTCTACGTTGCCCACGAAGACCTGGTTCGTTTTGGAGGAGAGGTTGATCTGGGGGTTCTCCGTGAACATCTTGCCCATGTTGGGGACGGTGTTGGTCTTGTAGCTCTCCAGGAGGTCGCCGCCCATGACTTCCTGAGCCTTGGTCATCTGGGCCTGGTAGTTCGAGGCGTTGTAGTTGAAGGAGACGTCGCCGTAGGCGGCGGCGGCCTTGGAGACCGACTCGCGGTCGGAGGTCTTGGACGCCTCCGACGCGGCGGTGCGCCACTGCCAGACGGCCAGGCTGGCGAAGAGGGCGATGAGGATCACGGCGAGGATGGCCATGTTCTTCGGGTTGCCCTGGAGAGGTGATGCGGCCGACGGTTCCGGTTCTTTCTTGTTGACCTCTGGGAGCGGCTTTTTCTTGGGCTTCTCCTCTTCCTCTTCTTGTTCTATGGCTTCCAGGACGTCGTCGAGGTCTTCGTCGTCGATGACCTCGATGACCCGGACGCGGCGTTTGCGCTTGGGTTTGGGGGTTTCGGCCAGGGTCTCCTCAGTCTCCTCGTCCGGCTCGACGGGGGTCTGGCTGTCCTTGGCTGTCACTTGGCGTACTCCTCAGTCTTTGCGCCGGAAGCGGGAGAGCAGGGGGACCGAGCCTGCCATGACTCTGACGAGCACCAGAAGGGCGATGACCGGCGGGATGTAGATCAGCCAGGTCGGGGGGCCGGACGAGTCGTCCGGCGACTGGTTCGCGGCCTTGCGCTCGTTGAGCGACGGGTCGTGGGTGGGACGCGTCGCACCCGGGTCCTTGGCCTGGTAAGGCTTCTGCTCGGGCATCTCGGGGCTTCTGCCGGTGGGGCAGTTCGGCACCTGGTTGGGGCGCGGTTGTGGCAGAGGGTACTTGTACTCCTCGACGGCCGTGGTCCTGAGGGTGAGCATGAAGGCCACGTTGAGGATGGGACGGCCCTGGTCCTGGGAGATCACGTTGTCCAGGACGTGCTTGAGCTCGGGGGCGATCCTCAGCGTGTCCCGCAGGTCCTGGAGGTAGCGGGGGTTGCTCTTGGAGATGCCCAGGCCGGCGAGGGTGTCGACGGTGCACTCGAAGTCGGGGCCGGTCTTGTCCAGCAGGGCGTTGACGGTGCCCAGGAGGTCCGGGCCCCGGTCGCGGAGCTCGGTGAGCTGGCCCTTGACCTGGCGGAGCGCGGCGGTGAGGGCGGCCAGGTTGTCGACGCCGGACGCAAGTTCGCCGCGGTTCTGGTTGAGGACCCGGGTGATGCGGCCGAGGTCCTTGGTGAGGCCGTCCAGGAGGGCGCTGTTGTCGGCGAAGGTGGCGCTGAGCTGGTCGGAGCCGTTGATGATCTGGCGGAGCGAGTTCTCGCGGCCGGACCAGCCCTGGGCCAGCTCGTGGGTGAGCACCTTGGCGTCGGCGGGGTCGATGGCCTTCAGCGACCTGATCACGGCGCCGAACAGGTCGCCGTACTTGGGCGGGATGGAGGTGCGGGAGACCGGAATCGTCTCGCCTGGCTTCATCGGGGGCGCGGTCGCCCGGCCGGACGCGGGGGTCAGCTCGACGACGGGTTCGCCGACGGCCGACTTGCGGGCCGCGGCGGCGTGGACGCCTCGGGGGACCTTGATGCCGCGGTCGATGTCGAGCTTGACGACGACCTTGCTCTTCTCCAGCCGGACCGAGTCGATCTTGCCGATGCGCAGGCCGAGGTAGTCGACCTCGAAGCCGGCGTGCAGGCCGGGGGACGATTCGAACTCGACGGAGATGTTGTAGGGCTTGTCGATGAAGTCGAACCTGATCACGTTGTTGAAGGCCCAGATCACCATGACCACCGCGAGGGCGGCGAAGACCCCGAGGTTGATCGTGAGGCGGCTGTTCATCGCGGCCCCCAGAGCTTGTCGAGGTCGGGCAGGGTGCCGCGGACGTCCTTGGGCAGCTTCTGCTTGCTCCTGGTCTCCTGGCCGAGGCCGGGGAAGACGGGGGTGCCGTCCGGCCAGACGATCCGGAGCAGCGGGTACAGCAGGATCTGGCCGTCCCAGACGGCGCGGGGGAACTTGCCCTCGAACGTCACGAGCCCGTTGACCAGGTCGGTGAGCCGCTTGCGGTTGTCGCCGAGCTGGGCCAGGACGGGGTCGAGGTCCTTGAGCAGGGTGCGGAAGCGTCCGACGCGGCCCTCCAGGACCTTGTCGTTGAGCTCGTAGGACATCTTGGTGAGCTTCTCGACGGCGTCGAGGATCTTGCCCTTGTTCTCGTTCAGGAGGGCGGTGGTGCGTTCGAGCTCGCCCGGCGCCCGGTTCAGCGCGTCGCTGCCCTTGGCCAGCGACCGGCCCAGCCGCGCGAACTGGTCGATGGAGCGGCCGAGCTCGGCGCGCTGGTCGGCGAAGACCTTCAGCAGGTCGCCCGACTTGGCGATGGTGGTGTTGAGCCGGTGGCCGTTGCCGTTGAGCGCGGTGGCGCCGGTGTTGACGACGGTGGCGACGTCGTTGCCCGCCAGCGACTTCAGCAGCGGGCCCGCCTGCCCGACGACCTGCTCGAAGGCGGGCTGGACGCTGGTGTTGTCGATGCTGTTCCCGCTGGCCAGGAACGGGCCCCGGTCCATGCGGCCGCCCGGCGGCAGCATCAGGTCGACGTAGTTCTCGCCCAGCAGGGACGTCACCTTGATCTCGGCGCGGGTGCCGCGCGGGATCTGGTGACCGTCCTTGATGGAGATGGTGACGGTGGCGCGGTAGGTGCGCTTGTCGAGCCCGATGCCGGTGACGCTTCCGATCTTGATGTCGGACATCATCACGCTGTGGCCGGGGACGAGGCCCTGGACGTCGTCGAAGGTCGCCTTGAGCGTCAGCTTCCCCCGGGGGGCTCCGGCGGTCTTGTAGGAGCAGCCCGAGATCACGACGGCCAGCGCGACCACCAGAAGCAACACCCTGCGGGTCATCAGTTGCCTCCGTTCTGCCAGGAGCAGTTGGAGTTGGGCGGCGGCAGGGGGCAGGGGACGTCGTCGTCCTGCAACAGCCCCTTGAGCCAGGTGCGCAGGAACACGTCGGTGGCGAAGCGGATCTGGATCGACTTGGCCTTGGGGTTGTAGGCGTTGACGAGCGTCGACCCGATGCCGGGCAGCGCCTTGATCAGCTGGGCCAGCGTCTTGGAGTTGCCCTTGAGCACCAGCGCGACCTTGGTGAGGACGGCCAGGTCATACGGGAGCTGTCCCTTGTATTTCTGGATCAGCTTGTCGCCGCTCTTGGACAGTTCCAGCACGCCGCCGATCAGCTGCTGGAGCTCGCCGCGCTCGGCGCTGAGCACCCGGGTGGCCTCGCCGAAGTTGCGGATGAGCTGGCCGAGCACCTCCTCGCGGCCGCGCACGACGCCCGCGAGCCGTTCGAGGTTCCGCGCGACGGCGATGAGCTCCTTGTCCTGCCCGGCGACGTTCTCGACGAGCCGGGCGCTCTGTTCGAGCGTGGCGTTGAACTCGCGGCCGTTGCCGTTGACGGAGTCGGCGGCGTCGCCGAGCGCGTCGCGGACCTTGGTGGGGTCGAGCGCGTTGGCCAGGTTGGTGAACGAGTCGAGCGCGTCGTCCACCTCGACGGGGACGTGGGTGCGCGCCAGCGGGATCCGCGTCTCGCGGGTCTTGGCCTTGCCGGGCTGCCAGGCCGGGTGCAGGACGAGGTTGCGCTCGCCGACGAGGTTCAGCGGGACGATCGACGCCTGCACCCCCTCGGGCAGCGGGACGTCGTCGCGCAGCGTGAACGTCACCAGGATCCGGTCGCCCCGGTTCTCGACCTTGGTCACCGACCCGACGTCCGCGCCCATGACCTTGACCTTGGACTGCGGGTAGAACGAGCGGGCCTTGGGGAACTCGGCGGTCATGGTGCGGCCGTCGTCGCCGCCGAAGACCGCGCAGCCGCCCAGCGAGAGCGTGAGGGCCGCGCAGAGCAGGGTCACGAGGGAGGTTCGGGTGGCCCTCATCAGTTGCCTCCCCGTCGGGTGGAGACGGGCGCGGGCGGCTGGAGCGGCCCGAGGCCGGTGAGCACGGCCTCGACCCACTGCCCGTTGCCCTTGGCGGCCGCGACCTGCTGGAACGTCGGGCCGAGCAGCGAGAGGTCGGTGTTGAGCGCGTCCATGTTGGGCGAGAGCCTGGTGGTGAGCAGGTGCAGGTTGTCCAGCAGCGTGTTGATCTGCTTCTCGTTGCCGGCGATCACGTTGTTGAGCGTGCGGACGGTGCGGCTGCCCTGGCCGAGGGTGGCGGCCAGCTCGTCGCGGCGCGAGACCAGCGAGCGCAGCAGCACCTGGCTGGAGTCGATGATCTGGCGCAGCTTCTCGTCCTTGGCGGCCAGCGTCCCGGTGATCGTCTTGCTGCTGTCGATCAGCTTCTCGATCTCGGGGTGGGAGTCGTTGAGCATCCGCGAGAGCTGCCGGATGTTGGCCAGCATCTGCTTGAGCTTGGCGGCGCTGGGCGACTCGATCCGGCCGACCTGGGTGAGCAGCCTGTCGATGCTCTTCTGGTCGAGCCGCCCGACGATGTTCTGGGCGCCGTCGAGGGCCTCGGGGACGGTGAACGGCACCTTGGTGCGCGACAGCGGGATGCGGCGCCGGGACTCGTCCTTGGTCTCGGCGACGTAGGGGCGGGTGACCGGGCCGGTGAGCCGCAGGTAGCGCCCGCCCAGCAGGGTGGTGGTCTGGATCTCGGCGTGGGTCTGCGGGCCGAGGTCGATGTCCTTGTTCACATGCCAGGTGACGATGACGGTGCCGTTCCTGAAGTCGGGCTCGACCGAGGTGACGCGCCCGGCCCTGACCCCGGCGACCCGGACGTCCTGCCCCTTCTTCAGCCCGGCGGTGTCGGAGAACACCCCGCTCATGGTGTATCCGCGCTCGAACAGGCGCAGCTGGCCCGCCGCGAACGCGAAGACGCACGCGGCCCCGAGGACCGCGATGGTGACGATGGCCACGATCTTGTGGTTGACGTCGCGGAGCGACTTCAGCGCCATCAGCGGCCACCTCCCAGCATCGCCTTGAGCCTCTCCAGATCCTGCTTGGACGGGTCCTTCCGCTGCTCGTTCTCCCCGGGGGCGGGTGGCAGGTTCATCGGGAACGGGCAGGGCCCCTGGACGACGTTGAGGCAGAGCGCGGTGGTGCGCAGGTAGTTGCCGCCGTTGCCCGCGGCGAACAGCTGCCGGAGGGTGAGCGGGAGGTTCTGCACCAGCTTCTCCAGCTGGTCGACGTTGATGCGGAAGGTGCCGCTGAACTTGCCGAGGTTGTCGATGATGCGGGAGAGCTGCGCGTCGTTGCCGCCCAGCACCCGGTTGAGGTTGGTGGTGACCCCGGCGACCTGGACGACGGCGTCCTCCAGCAGCCTGTGGTTGTTGGCGAACACCTTGGCCAGCGATTCGAGGTTGTCGACGCTGGCGGCGATCTGCCGGTCGCGGGTGGCGACCGCGCCGCTGACGGTCTCGTAGTTCTTGATCATCTGCTGGATGGTCTGCTTGCGGGCGCCGAACGTCTGGAGCAGCCCGTCCAGGTTCTGGATCATCAGGTTGATGTTCTGCTCGTTGCCGTCCAGGGCCTGGGCGAACGAGAAGAGGATCTTGTTGATCTGGGCCGGGTCGAGGTTGCGGGTGATCGGGCCGAGCGCGTTGACGATCTCGCCGAGGTCGACCACCGAGCGGGTGTGCGGCACCCGGCCGCCGGGCCGCAGCTTCTCCTGGCTGCGCCCGGGTTCGAGGTAGACGATCCGCTGGCCCATCACGTTGCGCCAGCGGATGGCGGCGGTGGAGTCGGCGGGGAGGTTGGCGAAGACGTCCTTGTCGACCCGCATCCCGACCACGGCCTTGCCGCGGACGACCTCGATGCTCTTGACCTGGCCGACCGGGGTACCGGCGATCTTGACCTGGTCGCCCTCCAGCAGGCCGGTCACGTCGTCGAAGACGGCGGTGAGGCGGTGGCGCCCGGCGAACAGGGAGGCGCCGAGGATCTGCTGGCCGATGAAGAACGTGAGCAGCCCGGTCACCACGACGAAGGCCCCGAACTTGAGCGTGACCGCCGTCCTCGGGCCGCGGCCGCCCCGGGTGCGCCCGCTCATCGGCGTCCCGTCCCGGTGTCGCGCGCGTTCGCCCGCGGCGCGGGGCCGCAGATGTCGACGATGAGCTGGCACAGGTCGAGCGGCAGCGGTTCGAGCACCTGGCCGAGCAGCGTGCCCTTGGGTCCCGGCACCCGGATGATGCTGGACAGCACCTCGAAGAAGCCGTTGAGGCTGTCGAGCAGGACCGGGATGTTGCGCCGTTCCCCCGCGAGCACCGCGGTGACCTCGCCCGACCCGTCGATGACCGACCCGAGGTTGGCGCCGTGCCCGCGCATCGTCGTGCCGACCCGCTCGGCCAGCTCGGCCGACTCGCCCAGCAGCGCCTGGACCTTGTCGGGACGCTGGTGGACGACCGGCGCGAGCTGGTTGAAGTCGCGGGTGAAGGCCGTCCAGGTGTCGCCCCGGGAGGCCAGGCTGCCCGACAGGCCGTTGAGGTCGCTGATCAGCTGGGCGATGATCCGGCGGTTGGCGTGCGCGGCGTCGATGACCTTGGAGCCGTTGTCGATGGTGCGCCGCAGGGCCGGGCCCTGGCCGTCCAGACCGGCGGCGAAGGTGCGCAGGATCGTGGTGACCTCGTCGGGATCGATCGCCCGGGTCAGCCGGTAGGTCGGCCACGCCGTCTCCGACAGCTCCTGCGGGTCCTGGGTCTTGTCGACGCGGCCGCCGTCGCGCAGGTAGGGCCCGGATGCCTCGTTCGCGCCGAGGTCGAGCGAGAGGTCCTTCGGTCCGAAGATCGACAGCGGTTCGATCCGGGCGCTGGACGTGGTCGGCAGCCGCACCCCCTCGTCGATCCGGAACCGCACCGACACCCGGCCGCTCTTCTCCAGCGAGACCCGGTCGACGGCCCCGACCGCGATGCCGCGGATCTTCACGTCCGACTTGCCCGGGTCGAGGCCCTGCCCGGCGCGGCCGAAGTCGGCGGTGTAGTAGGTGGAGCCCGAATAGGACGGCTGGGTGCCCACCGCCACGAAGACGGCACCGGCCGCGATCACGCCCCCGCCGACCAGGCCGAAGATCATCCTGGAGCGGGTGGAGAGAGGCTCTTCGCTCATGCCGTCGACCTCGCTGGCGTCTGGGGGAGCACGGTGTGGGTCACGGGGCGGGCCGGGCTCATCCGGTCAACCTGACCGAACTGCCGTGGCCCCAGAAGATGTACGACAGGACCAGGTTCATGAGGATCATCAGGATCGTCGACTCGCGGATCGCGCGTCCGGCCGCCACGCCCACGCCCACCGGGCCGCCCGCGGCGTAGTAGCCCCGGTAGCAATGGACGAACATGATGATGAACGCGAAGATCGCCACCTTGATCACGCTGTAGAACACGTCGATCGGCGGCAGATAGAGGTGGAAGTAGTAGTCGTAGATGCCGGGCGAGAGCCCGTAGAACTCGACGGTGATGACCCGGGTGGCGAAGAAGGCCATGAACAGCGAGACCAGGTAGAGCGGCACCAGCGCGATGACCCCGGCGGCGACCCGCGTGCACACCAGGTAGGCCAGCGAGTTGATGCCCATGACCTCCAGCGCGTCGATCTCCTCGGAGATCCGCATCGCCCCGATCTCGGCGGTGAAGCCGGTGCCGACCTGGGCGACCAGCGCGACCCCCGCGATGATCGGGGTGACCTCGCGGACGTTGGAGTAGCTGGCCACCAGGCCGGTGAACGCCTCGGCGCCGATGCGTTCGAGGCCCGGGTAGCCCTGCTGGCCGACGATCGCGCCCGTGGCCAGCGACATGGTCGCGATCACGAAGATCATGCCGCCGCCGATCACCAGCGCGCCGACGCCGATGGTGATGTCGCTGACCTGCTTGGCCAGCGTCTTGCCGTACTTGCGCCTGATGATGATGTCGAACAGCAGGTGGTACAGCACGCGGCCGAGGAACACCGGCAGGTTGGCCGAGACCGGCAGTCCGGCGATCCGGCTCTGGAACGCCCTGCCGAGCTTGCGGACGGGAAGGATGGCGACCATCAAAACCTCGGAGGAAAGAGGACCTGGTAGATCGTGGTAAGGACGTAGTTGGTGGTGAACACCACGATCGAGGTGACCACCACGGCCTTGTTGACCGCGCGTCCCACGCCGACCGGCCCGTAGTCGCAGTTCATGCCCATGTAGCAGGCCACCGCGGCGGCGATGAACCCGAAGATCCACGCCTTGAACAGCGTGATCACCAGATCCGGGAACTGCAGCAGGGTGGTGGCGCCGTCGAAGAAGGCGCCGGGGCTGACGCCCTGCTGGACGACGTTGAAGTAGTAGCCGCCCATCACACCGGCGAGGATCACCACCGAGCACAGCAGGACGGACACGGTGCTCGCCGCCCACAGCCTCGGGGTCACCAGCCGGTGGATGGGGTTGATCCCCATGACCTCCATGGCCGCGAGCTCGTCGCGGATGTTGCGGGCGCCCATGTCGGAGGTGATCGCCGAGCCGCCCACGCCGGAGACCAGCAGCGCGGCGGCCAGCGGCGCGACCTGCTGGATCATCGCGGCGACCAGCAGCGCGCCGGTGCCCGACTGGGCGCCGAGCTGGCGGGCGATGTCGCCGACCTGGAGCGAGATGGTGGCGCCGAGCGGGACGGCGATCAACATCACCGGCACGCTGGTCACCCGGGCGAGGAACCAGCACTGCTCGATGAACTCGCCCCACCACTGGCGCAGGTCCCAGGTGCGGCGCAGGCCCTCAAGGAAGGTGACGCAGAGCAGGCCGGTCTCGTCGAGCGCCTTCCCGGCGCGCCGGCGCGCCAGGTCGGGCGCCTTGGACACGGTCTTGGGCAGCATGGCCACCATCAGCCGGAGCCCACCTCGTCGGGGCCTCGGGTCAGCGTCATGTCAGCCTCCTCGCGATTCGGACGTTGGCGCCCATCCGATGTTCCGCGACCACGACCGTCCCGGATGGACGGCGCCGTGCCGCGCCCCCGAGAGCCGGCTGGAGCCGGGATCACAAGCGGCGCCGCAGCGCACAGGAACACTGTGACACCGTCTGTGATCTGGAGCACTCTATTGGAATAAGCTCTAAGAAGCGAGTACTTACGTCCAGTTTTGTCCGGAGCTACCATCGGTCGGGTGCAGATCAAGACGCAACGACGCGTTGACCCCCTGGTCACCGGAGTTCACGACCGCTGGGAAGAGCACGGCCTCCCCGGCGCCCCCTGGGCCTTCATGGCCCTGTGCTCGCTCGGAAGGCTCCAGCACGTCCTGTCCAAGGCACTGGAGACCGAGCTGAAGAAGCACGGGCTGGGCCGGACCGGCTACTTCCTCCTCACCACCCTCGCCCTGACCGACAGCGGACACGCCCGGCTCAGCACGCTCGGCCGGATGCTGCTGATCCACCCGACGTCGGTGAAGCTGACCGTCGACCAGCTGGAGACGGCCGGGCTCGTCGAGCGCCGCCGCCACCCCAGCGACGGCCGCGCCACGCTGGTCGCCATCACCGACGAGGGACGGCGGCGCGCCGCCGACGCCAACGCGTCGCTGGAGTCGTCCGACAGTGAGCTGGCCCGGCTCGCCGGAATGCACGAGGAGCTCTTCGAGGCCCTCCAGCCCGCCCGGATGGCCGTGGGGGACGACGCGATCTGAGAATGTGAACCCGGACGGCCGCGGCCGCGTACCTGGTCAAGGACGTCCCTTGCCCCGAGGCGATAAGGCAACCTACTGCTATGCCCCACAGCCGAGGCACGCGCCGGAAGGCCGGCCGGGCCCGCTCCGCACCGCGCGTCCCCTCGCCGCGCGTCCCCTCACCGCGCCCGCCGTCCGAGCCCCTCCCCGAGCCGCCGCGGCGGCGCCGCACGGTCACCGGGTTCCTGACGAACAACGTCACGCTCACGGTCCTGGCGCTCGGCGCGCTGGGGGCCGCCGTCGTCCTGGTCGACCTTGAGTCCCTCGGCGGCGAGAGCAAGCCCCCGGCCGCGGCGGGCGACCTCTCGGCGGGCGACATGATGGCCAAGCTCCAGGCGTCCGAGATGGACCCGGTCGCCGCCGACGTCGTGGCGCAGGCCAAGCGGCGCGCCTTCGAGCAGCAGCAGCGGGAGCTGGCCGAGCTGAAGGAGAAAGCCAAGCGGGACGCCAGGGCGCGCGCGAAGCTGAAGGCGCAGCAGGAGAAGGAGCGGCTGGCCCGCTCCAACCCCAGCGCGGCCCAGAACAAGGCGTACGCCAAGAAGATGAACCAGGCGCGTGGCTGGGGCCGCTGCTGGAAGTCGCTGGAGACCCTCTGGGAGCACGAGAGCAGCTGGAACGAGCGGGCCGAGAACCCCTCAAGCGGCGCCTACGGCATCCCGCAGGCGCTGCCCGCGTCCAAGCTGGCCAGCGCGGGCGCGGACTGGCGCACCAGCTCCCCCACCCAGATCGCCTGGGGCCTCGGCTACATCAAGGCCCGCTACAAGGACCCGTGCGGCGCCTGGGCCTGGTGGCAATCGCACAATTGGTATTGATCAAAGGGACGGAGAATGCTCCGCCGGGGGCACCATATGAGCGTGCAGACCAAGACGAACGGCTCCAACGACGGCCGCCAGTGGGCGCGGTCCGACGCGACGCGGCAGGCCCTGCTGACCGCCGCGCTCCAGGTCTTCGCCGACCGCGGCTACACCGAGGCCGGGATCGCCGACATCGTCAAGCTCTCGGGTGTCAGCGTCGGCAGCCTGTACCACCACTACGGCGGCAAGGCGGGCCTGTACCTGGCGCTGTGGGAGGAGCTCACCGGCGAGCAGGAGACCCGGGCCGTGAACACCGTCGCCGCCGCGCGCAAGAGCGGGGTGAGCGACCCCATCGCGCTGTTCATCGCCGGGGCCCGCACCTATCTGGGGGTCTGCTGGGAGCGCCGCGAGGCCGCGCGCCTGTTCCACGGCGGCGAGGGCCCGCCGGGGTTCTCGCTGATGCGCCGCAAGCGCGCCCGCGTGTGGCTCGGCGCCAACACCAGGCTCCTGCGCGGCCAGGACGGCGACCACGCCGCCCAGGTGCTGAGCCTGGTGCTCACCACGGTCATCGGCGAGGCGGGACGCGAGATCGCCCTCGCCGACGACGAGGCGTCCGCCACCGCGATCATCGACGAGGTCTGCCGCATCCTCCAGCGCCTCGCGGGCGAAGAACCCTCCGCCCCCGCCTAAGGCGGGCGCTCCTCGCTGACCGCAGGCTCAGCCACGCACCGAGTGCGTTAACTAACCGGGGGAAGCTACGCCGAAGGCGAGCTTCACCCGGTTAGATCGCGAAGCGATGCGAGCACTCGCAAAATCACGGTCGCGAAGCGAGCCGCCAGGCGAGCACAGCGGGCCGAGATTTCGTGGACACAGCAGGCTGGGGCGGGAGGGTTCTGAGGCGGGCCTGGGTGAGGCGCTTTCCGGCCAGCTGGAGATGGACGCGGCGCAGGGGTGCGGTGCCGCGGCGGGCCAGCCGGACGCGGAGCAGCAGCAACGTCACCGAGCCGCCGAGCGCCGCCAGGAAGGCGGCCTGGAGCGTGGCCAGCTCGTCGAGCGTGAAGGCGTCCTTGGGGGTGGCCCGCAGGGCCGACACCGGGACGATAGGCAGCGACCCGGGCGCGATCTGCGGCGCGGCGACCGGCGGCAGCGCCACCTGGGGGCCGCGCATACCGCCGAGCGGGTTGAACGTGGAGTTGGTCAGCGGCGGGACGCCCGGCGGGAGGCTGGACGGGCTGAGCCCGGGCGGGAAGCCTCCGGAGCTGTCGGTGACGACCAGCGTGTAGGTGCCCGACCTGGTCGCGGCCTTGCTGGCCGTCACGGTCGCGGTGACCTTCATCGTGCCGGGCTTGGCGCCGGACGGGGCCGACACGGTCGCCTGGGCCGAGGTTCCGCCGCCGCCGACGCTGCCCAGCCCCTGGGCGGCGGGGCTGACCGAGCCGCCGGACGCCGACAGCCGCAGGACGGTGTTGTTCGCGCTCGCCCCCGAGGCGGCGACCTTCACGGTCGCGGTGACCGACCCGCCCGGCTTCAGCGTCACCGCCGACACCGAGAACGCCAGCGACAGCACCGGGGTCTTGGACGAGCCCGGAGGGGGCTTGCCGGGGCCGGGCTTGCCCGGCGGCTTGGTGGGCGTCGGTTTGGGAGTGGGCGACGTCGTCGGGGTGGGCTCGCCGGTGGGCGTTTCGGTCGGGGTGGGAGTCGGCGTCGGGGTCGGCGTCGGCTCTTCCGTGGGCGTCGGCGTGGGCGTCGGCGTCGGCGTGGGCTCGCTCGTCGGCTCCTGGGTCGGTGAGGTCGACGGGTCGGCGGAGGGGTCCGGCGTGGGCGACGGCTCGGCGAGCACCGGGGTGGCGGCGGCCAGGGCGATGAGCGTCGCGGCCCCGAGGCCCGCGAGCGCCGGGCCCCCGGCCGAACGTGAACGCACCGTCTCCCACCTCCACATTAAAGGAGAGCATTTGTCCGACGTAATTGCATTGAAACACATTAAGAATGGATGCGGCAACTCCTTGATCAATTATCGGGGGCCGGTGAACATCAATTGAGCAATTATCCCCGGCCTTTGTCAGCGAGTGCGCACGTTCATGCGCCGCCCTCTCGGCGCAGCCAGCGCGCCCGCAGCGCGACCTCCATCCCGAAGCGCGACTCGGGGTCGGTGAGGCGGCCGCCGAGGACGCCGTCGAGCTGCCGCATCCGGTAGCGGACGGTCTGCGGGTGGACGTCCAGCTCGGCCGCCACGGTCGCGGCGGTGGCGCGCAGCGTCAGCCAGGCGCGCAGGGTGTCCAGGAGCCGGTCGCCGTGCGGGGAGCCGAGATCGGCGACCCCGGCCAGGTGCCGCCGGGCGATCTGGTCGACCAGGACCGGGTCGGCCATCAGCCAGAGCGTCATCAGATGGTCCTCGCACCGGATCACCGGGCCCGTGCCGAGCAGCCCCTCCTCGGCCAGCGCGGCGGCCCGCCGCGCCCAGCGCAGCGAGTCGGGGGCCTCGGCGAGCGGGACGGTGGGCCCGGCGACGGCGTGCCCGCCCTGGACGGTGTCGGCCAGCGTCCGCAGCCGCCGCTCGTCCAGCCGGCCGGGCACCAGCAGCACCGGCTCGCCGCCCACGAAGTCGGCCAGGACGTCGTCGTCCAGCGCCGTGCGCGAGACCGGGATCCCGGAGGGGAGGACGACCGGCGTCACCTCGTCGGGAACGGTCCAGCCGGCCCGCGCGGCCGGTTCGGCCAGCGCCGCGGCCGGTGTGGCGGGACGGGTGAGGATGAGTTCGAGCAGCCGTTGCCGCAGCGCGTCGATCTCGGCGTCCGGCCGGGCGGCGTCGTAGCCCTCCAGCGCCAGGGCCGCCAGCTCGTCGATGTAGGCGAACACGGCGTCGGCGAGCCCGGCCATCACCGAGGGCGCCAGGTCGCGGCGCGGGGCGATCTCCATGACGCGGCGCCAGGCGACCTGGGCGCCGATGCGGAACGCGGACTGGAGGGTGTCCAGCGTCCGCCCGGCCCGCGCCTCGTGGCGCCCGAAGCCCCGGTAGGTGTCGTCGTGGCACCGGCGCGGTGCCCGGGGATCAGCGAACTGGTCGACGAAGTGTTCCAGCGCCCGCTCGACCCCGAGCCGCAGCCGGGGGGCGGGCTCGCCGTCCGGGCCGTATTCGGGAATCGCCGCGCCGATCCGCGCGGCCATCTCCTCGGCGAGGCTGGGCAGTTCCGCCCTCATGATCACGGCCAGCGTGCGGGCCGACGGCACCGGGCCGCGGTCCTGCGCCTCGAGCGTCCGCGTCATCGGTGACAGCTCCCGGAGTGTGCGACGTGATGTACGACACAACGAACGTAAAGGCAGGTCAGGGTGCGACCAGCAAAGAGACTTTAAAGTCACTTGCCGTCATCGCGCCAATACGCAACGTCCATTCGCCCGTAACCGCATCGTCCCTGCGCACGGCTATGCGGACGCCATTTCGGCGCCCCGGGACGAGTTTCGGTCGCGCATATCTTCCCCTCGGGACATTCCAAGATCAGTGCACTTCCGCAGGCCAGGACCGACGGCACCGGAAGATCAACGGATCGATCACAGGACCAATGGACGCTCAGCCCGTGAAGGTGTCGATGTTCTCGATCTTCCAGCGGCCGTCGCGGTGCACGGCGCCGACCGCGAGCATGGTCGAGGAGTACGACGTCTTGTTCGTGTCCGTGCGCGTGTTGCGCTGGTCCGCGAAGATCAGAATCCGGGCCCGGTCCCCCTCCAGCATCCGCACCCCGCTGTCGGTGACCGTCGTGGTCAGCACGAGTTTCTGCTGGGACGCCTGCGCGCGGATGGGGGCGATCATCCCGCCGTACTGCTGGACCGCCTTGCCCGTCAGCAACGTCCTGACCGCCTGGTCGGTCTTGGCCGTGTCGGTGTAGTTGTAGGAGAACACCGTGTTGACGATGTCGGTGACCTGGCCCTTGAGCTCGCTGGTGCGGGCGTTGTCGGTCAGCGCCGCGTTGCGGGCCGAGCCCGCCGAGTCCAGGGCGTGCGCCTGCGTGCCCGACCACGCGGCCAGACCGCCCAGGAGCACCGTCACCACGGCCAGGGCCGCGGGCATACGGGGATGCCGCCACGCCGCCCCGAGGTCCGGCTTCTTCACGTCGATTCCCCTCCTCAGGAGCCGGACGACCCGGGGGCCAGCCCGAGGGCGCTGAGCTTCCACCCCGAGGCCGTCCTGGTCAGCTGGCCCATCATGCGGCTCTTCTTCACGGCCGGATCGCCCTTGGGCGGCGCCACGGTCACCTGGAGCGCCACGATCACGCTCGCCCTGCCCGCGTGGTCGTCGAACTCGGTCACGGCGGCGTCCAGCACCTTGGCCGTGGTGACGGTCTTCGCGTCCTTGACGGCCTTCTCGAACGCCGGACGCCCCTGCACGATCGACTGGTACAGGTCGCTGGTGGTCGAGTCCTGCCAGACCTTGAGCCCCGGGCCCACGCTGCGATGGTCGAGCGTGTTGAGGTTCTGCACCGCCTGCTCCCCGACCCGCAGCACCTCGTCCCGCTCCCGCGAATACGCCAGCGAGTCGTCATGCGCCGCCCCGTACCAGGACCACCCGAACCAGGCGGCGCACACCGCCGCCACGATCACGAGCGCGATCGCCGCCGTCCGCCCCGGATCCCGGCCCTCGGGCTTCTTCTCCTCGGCCTCGGGCTCGGGCTCGTCCTCCGGCTTGTCGAGGTCGACCTCGGGTTCGGATTCGGTGTCGGCCGACTTGGCCGTCTTGGCCGTTTTGGTGGCTGCCATGGATTCCACCTCAGCTTGATCGGATGTCGACGATGCGCCACTGGCCGCCCGTGAGGTGGGCGGTGACTGCCAACTGGGCGGCGGAGGTGCCGCCTGCCGGTTTGCCGTTCCGGGTGCTCACCTGGTCGAGGAAGACCAGCAGGTGGGCGGTGCCGCCGTCCAGGCGGTGGACGCCCGCGCGGACGACGCGCGTGGTGAGGGTGAGCTTCTGCGCGGGCGCCTGCCTGCGGACCTCGGCGAACAGCGTGCGGTACTGCTGCGCGGCCTTGCCGGACAGCACCTCGGCGGCGGCCTTCTCGCTGGCGGCCAGGTCGCCCGGCGTGTAGGAGAAGATCTTGATCAGCGCGTTGCTGACGTCGCCGACGACCTTGGTGGTGGCGGCCGTGTCGACCAGGGCGCGGTTGGCCGAGGGGGCCGTCTCACGCTGCCGTTCGGCCAGGGCCAGCACTCCCCCGGCGGCCAGCGCGATCACCAGGGCGGCGGCCAGGGCGCGCCGGCGGCGGGGCCTGTCCGGCGGTGTCGTGGTCTCGGTGCGTTCCTCGGTCACGGTCATCGCGCGTCCACGGGGAGTGCGGTGAGCGACGTGAGCTTCCAGCCCGAGGACGTGCGGGCCAGGCCCGCCTCGTACCGCTTGCGCTGGACGGTCGCCGCCCCGTCCGGCCCGGTGATCTGGATCTTCACCGAGGCGATGGCGCGCGCCGAGCCCGCACGGGCGTCCAGGGAGAGCAGCGCCGCCTCCAGCACCGAGCCCTCGGCGCTCGTGCCCGCCTTGACGATCTTGTTCTTGCTCGCGGCGCGGGTGCGTCCCAGCTCCTGCTGGAGCGCGCCGGTGGACGCGTCCTCCCAGCGCTTGAGCCCGGCGTCGACCTGCCGGGCGTCCATGCTGTTGAGGCTCGCGATCCGCTGCTTGGCCGCGACCAGCGCGCGGTCGCGGTCGGCGGCCAGGTCCTGCGCCTCGCCCCGCTGGACGCCCCAGAGGGACCAGCAGGCGAAGGCCAGGAACGCCACGGACGCCGCGACCAGCGTCTGGGCGACCCAGGGGGATGTCCTCATCGCTCTCCCGTCAGGCCGAGCAGGCGGCTCATGTCGGCGTCCTGGCCCTCCAGCCCGGGCAGGCCGAGGGCGCCGGGCAGGTGTGCGGCGGAGTCCAGGCCCAGCGAGCCGGGCCGGGCCGGTTCGGGGACGCCGCCCTTGGGCGCGTTGGCCGAGCCGCGGACGTTGACGCCGCTGCCCGGGGTCATGGCGCAGCGCGCGCCGACGTTGAGCGGCGGGCCCTGCGAGGTGTTGGTGCCGTTGCGGTAGGTCGTGCCGCCGTACCCCCGAGTGCAGGGCAGCGGGTTGAAGAACGTCGTGGCCTGGCCGAACTGGAGCTTGCCGTCCTTGATGACCGAGGAGCCCGCCGCGACGACGCCGGGCAGCTTGACCAGGAGCTGCTCCAGGCCGCCGGTGCGGGTGACGCCGAGCTCGGAGACCGTCAGCAGGTTGGCCAGCAGGACGCTCAGGCTCGGGTCCACGTCGCGCAGCAGCCCGGCCAGCTCGCCGGACGCCTGGGGCGCGACGGCGATGAGCTTGCGCAGATCGGAGTCGGAGGTGCGCAACTGCTGGGCGAAGAGCCTGGCGTTGCGGCCGAACGCCTTGAGCGCGGCGGCCTCCTGGTTCTGCGTCTGGAGCACGACGTTGCCGTCGTTGATGAGCGTGCTGGTGGGCCCGAGGTTCTGGTCGGCCGCGGCGACGAGCCTGCTCTGCTCGTCCAGCAGGGCCTGGAGGTTGGGGCCCTGGCCGTTGAACGCCAGGTAGAACTCGTCCACCAGGGTCCGCAGCGACTGGAGCGGGACGGAGGCCGCGAAGTCGCTGCTGGCCTTGAGCATCTCGGTGACGGGCGCGGGGGTCCGGCTGACCGAGCGCGGGATCACCGTCCCGTCCTCCAGGTAGGGCCCGGTGTCGCCGTTCGGACGCAGGTCGACGTACTGCTCGCCGACCGCCGACAGGTTGGCGACCACGGCCTGGAGCCCGGCCGGGATCTTCGTCCTGGAGTCGTCGATCTTCAGATCGGCGACGACGCCGTCGTCGGTGAGGTGCAGGGTGCCGACCCGTCCGACCGAGACGCCCCGGTAGGTGATGTTGGACCCCTCGAACAGCCCGCCGGTCTCGGCCAGCTCCAGCTTGACGACGTAGTAGCCGCGCATGCCGACGAAGCGGCCGAGGTCGGCGTAGGTGGTGCCGATGTAGCTCAGCACCAGCACGGAGATGACCACGAACCCGGCGGTCTTGAGCTTGCTTCTGAGCGTCAGCATCAGCCGCCGCCTCCGTCCAGGTCGGGCAGGATGCCGCCCGGCGACCCGCTGGTCGGGGACGGCGCGGGCGCCCGCGACGGCGGCGCGGCGGGCCCCGAGCCGGTCGGCGGCGCGACGGTCATGCCGTCGATCGGCGGGAGCGGCAGCGTCGGCGCGCCCTTGACGTCGGTCTTCTTGCGGACGCCGGGGTCGCCCTCCCCGAGTGGCGGCATGATCTGCGTGCCGGGCGCGGCGGTCACCGCCAGGTACACGTTGAGGTAGTCGCCCTTGATGGCCTTGGCCGCCTCGTCGGTGAAGGGATAGGTGAACAGCACCTGGAGCGAGCGGGGCAGGTCGCGCCCGGCGTCGGCGAGCTTGCGCAGCGTCGGCGCGAGCGCCCGGAAGTCGGCGACCATGTCGTCCTTGCTCTTGTCGATGACGTTCACCGCCACGTCCGAGAGCTCGTCGAGCTGGCGCAGCATGGTGACGAGCGCGCCGCGCTGCTCCTCCAGGATCTTCAGGCCGGGGCTGAGGTCGTCCAGCACCGTGTTGATCTTCTGTTTGCGGGCGATCAGGGTGGTCGAGAGGCGGTTGAGGCCGTCCAGCGCGTTGGTGATGTCGTGCTTGCCCGCGTCCAGGGAGCCGGTGAACTCCTCGATCCGGCGCAGCACCGACCTGATCTCCTTCTCGTTGCCGGTGAGCGCCGCGTTCAGCTCGCGGGTGATGGTGCGCAGTTGCGGCAGCCCGCCGCCGTTGAGCAGCATCGACAGCGCGCCGAAGACCTCCTCGACCTCCACGTTGCGGTTGGTGCGCGCGACCGGGATCGTCGTGCCGTCGCCCAGCGCGCCGGTGGCGCCGCTCGGCGGTGCCGACAGCTGGACGTACTTCTCGCCGAGCAGGCTCGACTGCTCCAGATGGGCCAGCGCGTTGGCGGGCAGCTTGACCTTCCTGTTCACCCGGAGCGTGACCCGGGCCGTCCAGCCGTCCAGCGGCAGCGTGACCTTGGAGACCCGGCCGACCGCGACGTCGTTGACCTTCACCGCGGCCTGCGGCACCAGGTCCAGGACGTTGGCGAACTCGGCCGTCACCGTGTACGGGTCGTCGCCGAGGTCGGCCCCACCGGGCAGCGGCAGGTCCTGGATGCCGGTGAAGCCGCCGCCGCAGCCCGCCAGCGTCACGGCCGCGGCGGCCAGGGCCGCCCCCCGCACCAGGCGCCTCATCGGCCCTTCCCTTCCACGGGCGTTCCGAAGGTGGACCCGGTCGCCGGGAACGGCAGCGGGGGAAGACCCGTGGCGCCGTCGGGCGTCGGGACCAGCGCGCCGGACCGCTGCTTGTCGCACAGCGCCTTCAGCGCGCGGGCGGACGAGGCGCACACCGGTCCTCCGGTGCCCTGCCCGAGCGCGGTGAGCGCCGAGGACGCCGCCGTATTGCCCGAGATCGGCCCCATGCTGATCTCGTTGAGGTCGCCGCGGCCCATCAGCGTCCCGCTGGCCGGGTCGTAGGTGTTGAGCACGTTGGTGGCGTTCAGCGGCAAGACGTCGAACGCCTCGGCCAGCGACCGCCGCTGGTCCACCAGGACCTGGGTGATCGAGGCGAGCTTGTCGACGTTCTTCTTGAACAGCCGCCGGTTGTCGCGGATGAAGTCGCGCACCTGGGCCAGGGCCAGCGACAGCTCCCGCAGCGCGCCCGCGAGCTCGTCGCGGTCGGCGGCCAGGAACCCGGTCACCTCGGCCAGCTGCCGCTCGGCCCGCCTGACCTGCCCGTCGTTCTCCTTGATCATCGTGGTGAACTTCTGCAGGTTGGAGATGGTGGCGAACAGGTCGTCGCTGGTGCCGGCCAGCGTCCGGTTGGCCTTGCCGAACTCGGCGATCATCTCGTTGAACGCCGGGCCGTTGCCGCGCAGGTTCTCGGCACCCGTCTTGATCGCCCGCGAGAGCGCGCCCCCGGAGTTGGCGCCCTTGGGGCCGAGGTCGCCGCTGATCCGCTTGAGGCTGTCGTAGAGCTGGTCGAGCTCGACGGGCGTGGCGGTGCGGCTCACCGGGATCCGCGCGCCCGTCTCCATCCGCGGCCCGCCGGTGTAGGCCGGGGTCAGCTGGATGTAGCGGTCGGCGACCACGCTCGGCGCCACCACCAGGGCGCGGGCGTCCGCCGGGACGCGGGCGTCGCGCTCCAGCCGCAGGCGGGTGCGCACCTGCGTTCCGACCGGGGTGATCTCCTCGATCTCGCCGACCCTGACCCCCAGCACCCGGACGTCCGAGCCCGGATACACCCCGACGGCCGCGGCGAAGTAGGCGGTGATCCTGGGCCCGGACGGGCCGCCCGCCAGCGCGACCAGCGCGGCGGCCATCAGGCTCACGCCCACCAGCAGCGCGACGGTGGTCCGGCGGCGGTCGCGCCCGGCGATGGTCCCCAGCTTCACGGCGTCCCTCCCTGCTTGGGCGGCATGCACCCGTTCTTCGGGGGCGTGCCGGGCGCGAGGTACTCCTTGGGGACGACGCCGCACAGGTAGCCGTCCATCCAGCGCCCGTTGCCGAGCGCGTTGCCGAGCAGCCGGTTGTAGGGGCCCGCGACGGCCAGGGCGCGGTCGAGGTTGCCCTGGTTGCGTTCCAGCAGGTCGGTGACTCGGTCCAGGACGCGCAGCGTGGGGTCGAGCTCGTTCTGGTTGTCCCGGACGAGCCCCGACAGCTGCGTGGCGAGGTCGCGGGAGCCGGTGAGCAGCGCGTGGATCGCCTCACGGCGCCGCCGCAGCTCGGCCAGGAGCAGGTTGCCGTCCTTGAGCAGCGCCTCGAAGTGCGCGTTCTGGTCGGCCAGCGTGCCGGTGATCTGCTTGGTGCCCATCAGCAGCCGGGAGAGCTGGGCGTCGCGGGACGAGATCGTCCGCGAGAGCGACGAGAGCCCCTCCAGCGACTTGCGCACGTGCGGCGGCGTCCGGGAGAACGTCTCGGAGATGGTGTCCAGGCTCTGCGCGAGCTTGGCCGTGTCGAGCCGGTCGACGGTGCGCGACAGGTCCTGGAAGGCGTTGGTGACGTCATACGGGGCGATCGTGCGGTCGCGCGTGATGCGCCGCTCGGGGTCTTGGGCGCGGGGACCGAGCGGGTCGACGGCCAGGTACTTCGACCCCAGCACCGTCTTGATCATGATGGCGGCGGTGCTGGCGTCGCCGATCCAGGTGCCCTTCACCCGGAAGCTGACCTTGACCTTGGCCCCGTCCAGCTCCACCCCGGTGACCTTGCCGACCTTCACGCCCGCCACCCGGACCTCGTCGTCGGCCGACAGCCCCGCGGCCTCGCTGAAGTCGGCGGTGTAGGTGGTGCCGCCGCCGATGAACGGCAGGTCCTCGGCGCGGTAGGCCACCAGCGACATCAGGACGATGATCGCCAGCCCCACCACGGCGACCGCGACCGGGTCGCGCTCCCTGATGGGCTTGCGGACCCGCCGCGAACGCTTCAGCGCCGCGAGCTGCTTGGGCGAGACGCTCACTTCGCACACCTCGCCGAGGTGTTCGGGATGCCGGTCGGAGGCGGCCTGCCGTCGGTGTACTTGGCTCCGGACAACCGCGCCTCGCACAGGTAGAGGTTGAGCCACGACCCGTAGGAACCGAGCCGCGCGATCGACCGGCTCTTGTCGGGCAGCCGCTGGAGGAACTGCTCGACCAGCGTCTTGTCCTTGTCCAGGACGGTTCCGAGCCGTCCGAGCTCGTGCACGCTGGCCTTCAGCGGCGCCCGTTCCAGCCGCAGCAACCCGGCGGTGCTGGTCGCCAGGTCGCCCATCGCGCCGATCGCCTCACCGAGCGGTTTACGGTCGGCCGCCAGGCCCGAGGTGAAGCGCTGGAGCGTGACGACCAGGTCGTCCAGCCGGTCGCCGCGGGCGTTGATGGTCTCCACGACCTCGGTGAGGTTGTCGATGGTCTGCCCGATCACCCGGTCCTTGCTCGCCAGATGGCTGGTCAGCGAGCCGACCGTGCGCAGCAGGCTCTCCATCGTCGAGCTCTCGCCCTGGAGCACCTGGACGATCTCGGTGGACAGCTTGTTGACGTCGGTCGGCGACAGGGCCTGGAACAGCGGCTGGAACCCGGCGAACAGCTGGGTCAGGTTGAGCGCGGGCGTGGTGCGCTCCAGCGGGATCGTGGCGCCGCGCGGCAGCGTCCCGGCCACCGCGCCGGTGCCCCGGTCGAGCTCGACGAAGCGCTGCCCGACCAGGTTGAGGTACTTGATCTGGGCGGTGGTGGACGCGGGCAGCCTCCGTCCGCGCTCGACGGTGAAGTCGACCCGGGCGACCCGCCGGTCCACGACCCGGATGCCGGTGATCTGCCCGACGCGGACACCGGCGATCCGGACGCTGTCGCCCACGTTCAGCCCGGCCACGTCCTTGAACCTGGCGTGGTAGCGGTCGGCGTTGCCCACGCCGGTGCTGGCGATGCTGATCGCCAGGACGGCGGTCGCCGTGACGGTCGTGACGATGAACAGCAGCGACTTGACCAGGGTCGGGGTGCTGCCCTTGAGATTGATCCTCATTCGACGTTCACCCGCGCTCCCCGGTAGATCGGGCCGACCAGCACGCTGCTCCAGTCGGGCAGGCCCTGCGGCACCTCCGCGGCGCCCGCCGCGACGAGCTCGTTCACCAGCCGGTTCTCCTCGGGCGAGTTGGGCAGGCCGAGCCCGCCGTGCGCGACCGCGACCGGACCCGACCGGTCGCGCGGCGCCACCTTCGACAGCTCCCCGGTGCTGCCGCCCGGCTTGTACGGGACGGGGTAGCAGCGCGGCCCGCCGGTGGCGTTGTAGCGCGGGGTGTCGCGTCCGGGGACGTAACGACCCTGGGACGGCACGACCTTGACGTTCACCTGGAGGCCGGGACGTCCGGTGCCCTTGCCCGCGACCTTGTCCATCTTGGGGATGAAGTCGGACAGCGTCCGGAACAGGCAGGGGAACTCCGGCGAGTACCTGGCCAGGATCTCCAGCGAGGGCCGGCTCGCCGCCGACAGCCGGATGATGTTCTCGTCGTTCTCGCTGAGGAACCTGGTGAGGTCGCGGGACGACGCGGTGACCGTGGAGTACAGCTCGCCGAGGTCCTCGCGCTGGTCGACGACCGTCCGGCTGGTCGAGGTGAAGTCGTGCAGGGCGTCCAGGATGTCGGGCGCGGCCTCGCTGTAGTTGTGCGTGAACTCCACCAGCTGCCGGATGTTGCGGTTGAGCGCGGGCAGGTCGGGGTTGAACCGCTTGAGGTAGGAGTCGAGCCGGACGAGCGTCTCGCCGAGCGTGACGCCGCGTCCCTCCAGCGCCTGCGCGACGGCGGTGAGCGTGGCCGACAGCTTGGCGGGCTGGACGGCGGTCAGCAGCGGCAGCAGGTTGTTGAGCACCTCCTGCAGCTCGATGGCGTTGGCGCTGCGGTCCTCGCTGATGACGCTGCCCGCGGTGAGCCGCGCCTGGCTCGGCGCGGCGGGCGGGATCAGCGCGACGAACCGCTGGCCGAACAGCGTGGTCGGCAGCATCTGCGCGGACACGTTGGAGGGGATCCGCTTGACCATGCCCGGTTTCAGGGCCAGCGTCATGCGGGCGCCGCTGCCGTCCGCGCTGATCGAGCGGACCTCGCCAACCACCACGCCGCGCACCTTCACGTCGGCGTGCTTGTGCATCTCGTTCCCGGCCGTCCCGGTGCGGAGCGTCACCATGGTCACGTCGGTGAACTTCTTCTCGTAGACGGCGATCGACAGCCAGATGAGCAGGGCGGGCACCAGCAGGAACACCACCCCGAGCAGGCGGCGCCTGACCGTGGGCAGCGCGCCCTTCCCCGACGCCATCAGCCCGCCACCTTCACGGTCGTGGTGGCGCCCCAGATCGCCAGGCTGAGGAACAGGTCGGTGACGTTGATCAGGACGATCGCGGTGCGGACCGCGCGGCCGACCGCCACGCCCACCCCGGCGGGCCCGCCCGAGGCGCGGTACCCGTAGTAGCAGTGCGCCAGGATCACCATGACGCTGAAGATCAGCACCTTGAGGAACGAGAGCAGGACGTCCGTCGGCGACAGGAACACGTTGAAGTAGTGGTCGTAGGTCCCGGCCGACTGGCCGTTGAACCAGATCGTCACCTGGCGCGAGGCGATGTAGGACGAGACGAGCCCGACCCCGTACAGCGGGATGATCGCCACCGTCCCGGCGATGATCCGCGTGGTGACCAGGTAGGGCATGGAGTGGATGCCCATGCCCTCCAGGGCGTCGATCTCCTCGTTGATGCGCATCGCGCCGAGCTGCGCGGTGAAGCCCGCGCCGACCGTGGCCGACAGTGCCAGTCCCGCGACCAGCGGGGCGATCTCGCGGGTGTTGAAGTAGGCCGAGACGAACCCGGTGAACGCCGAGGTCCCGATCTGGTCGAGCGCGGCGTAGCCCTGGAGTCCGACCACCACGCCGGTGAACAGCGTCATCGCGAACATCACGCCGACGGTGCCGCCGATGACGGCCAGCGCGCCCGACCCGAAGGCCACGTCGCCCAGGACCCGCACCGACTCCTTGAGGTAGCGGCGCAGGGCGCGGGGCGTCCAGATGAGCGCCCGGAAGTAGAAGCTGATCTGGTCGCCGGGGGTGTCGAGCCAGGCGAACCAGCGTCCGGGGTTGCGGACGGCGCCGGAGGCCATGTCATGCCCCCTTCGGCGGGACGACCTGGAGGTAGATCGCCGTGAGGACGAGGTTCACCAGGAACAGCAGCAGGAACGTGATGACGACCGACTGGTTGACCGCGTCGCCGACCCCCTTCGGCCCGCCCGAGGGATTGAGCCCCCGGTAGGCCGCGACCACCCCGGCGATGAAGCCGAAGATCAGCGCCTTGATCTCGCCGATGTACAGGTCGGGAAGCTGGGCGAGCGCCGAGAAGGACGCCAGGTAGGCGCCGGGCGTCCCGCCCTGGAGCACCACGTTGAAGAAGTAGCCGCCCGCGACGCCGACGACCGAGACCAGCCCGTTGAGCAGCACCGCGACCGCCATGCAGGCCAGCACCCGGGGGACGACCAGGCGCTGGATGGGCGAGACGCCCATGACCTCCATGGCGTCCATCTCCTCGCGGATCGTCCGCGAGCCGAGGTCGGCGCAGATGGCCGAGCCGCCCGCGCCCGAGATCAGCAGCGCCACGATGATCGGGCTCGCCTGCTGGACGACCGCCAGCACGCTGGCGCCGCCGGTGAACGACTGCGCGCCGAGCTGCTGGGCCAGCGAGCCCACCTGGAGCGCGATCACCGCGCCGAAGGGGATGGAGACCAGCGCGGTCGGCAGGATCGTGACGCTGGCGATGAACCAGAACTGGTCGAGCAGCTCGCGGGCCTGGAACGGGCGGCGGAACATCGCCCGCACCACCGTCGCTCCGAGCGCGAACAGGCGTCCCGTCTGGACCAGCGCGCCCGTCATCGGCGTCCCTGCCTGGCGGGCGGCAGCAGGCTCTTCAAGATCGCCTCCTGGGCGGCGGGGGGTAGCTGCGGAAGCATGGTCATCACCCGCTCGCGGCGGCGGGTCGCGGCCTGCCGGTCGGGCATGCCCGGCGACGGCACCAGCTGCGGGACGATGTCGGGGACGCGCAGCGGCGCGCGCTCGACCCGCTGCTCGGCGGCCAGCGTCGCGGCGTCCTTCTCCTCGCTCATCCCGATCGGGCCCTGCCGCACGCCCCGCAGGAACTGCGCGACGACCGGCTCCTGGCTGGTCAGCAGCACCTCGCGCGGCCCGAAGGTGACCAGGTCGCGGCGGTAGAGCATCCCGATGTTGTCGGGCAGCGTGGACGCGATCTCGATGTTGTGCGTGACGATCAGCATGGTGGCGTCGATCCGGGCGTTCAGATCGATCAGCAGCTGCGACAGGAACGCCGTCCGGACCGGGTCGAGGCCCGAGTCGGGCTCGTCGCACAGGATGATCTGCGGGTCCATCACCAGGGCCCGCGCCAGCCCGGCCCGCTTGCGCATGCCGCCGGAGATCTGGCCGGGCAGCTTCTTCTCCTGCCCCGCCAGGCCGACGGTCTCCATGCGCTCCAGCACGACCCTGCGGATCTCGGTCTCCCGCATCCGGGTGTGCTCGCGCAGCGGAAAGGCGATGTTGTCGAAGAGGTTCATCGAGCCGAACAGCGCGCCGTCCTGGAACATCAGCCCGAAGATCTTGCGCTTCTCGTAGACCTTGCGGTCCGGGTCGTTCACCATGTCGACCCCGTCGATCAGGACGCGCCCCTCCTCGGGCTTGAGCAGCCCGATCAGCGACTTGAGGAAGACGGTCTTGCCGGTGCCCGAGGGCCCCAGCATCACGCTCACCTCGCCGGCGGGCAGCGTCAGCGAGATGTCCCGCCAGATCGTCTGCCGCCCGAAAGACTTGCTGAGCCCCTCGACAACGACTTCAATTCCCATTCCAAAGCGCCAATCCACGGCCGTCGCGCCGACTACTGGCGGGTACGCTACTTGTGCAAATGCGACGAAGCAAGCATTCAGCCAAAATCAAACGACAATTCTCAACCCCGTTGTCATTCGATGACAACGACCCCGCATCCCATTATCGCCAAGTGCGCATCCGATGCGGAGATAAACAATTAAATAAAGGCGTCCGCCATTGAATTCGACACCCCACCGGGACCCAGGACCCCACAGACAAGGCCCCTGACCTGGGCCCCCAGACCCTGGAGCCATCCCCCGAGGCCATGTTCCTCTGTATTGACCGGGGGTTCTTTTCACGGTCGGAGGTGTCGCGATGCTGCGACGTCGAAATGATCACGGCGTCACGGGGCTCGAGTACACGGCGCTCATCGGGGTGGGCGCGGCCGTGATCGGATTGTTCGCCGTACTGCTTCCCGAGAGGGTCGCACCGGAGACCAAGTCGGCAATCTGCGAGCTGTTCGCCGGCGAGTGCGAAGGCAGCGAACCGCGCGGCGACATACCGGCCGAGCCCGACGGACCGTCCCCCTCCCCCACACCGACCGCCGCCCCGCTCCAGCCCTGCGCCGTCTCCACCGTCGAGCGCAACCGGATGCGGCAGACCCTGCTGGGCATCGACACCCGGATCGACGGGAAGACGATCAGCGTCCAGGACATGTCCGACGGCACGACCTTCGTCAAGGAGGGCACCGTCAAGGGCAACGGCTACTCCATCGGCCTGGCCTTCGACCTGCCCAAGGGCGTCAGCGGCTCGCTCCAGCTCACGGCCAACGACCTGGTCGAGCAGGGCGACATCCTGATCCTCAAGGACGACGTCGAACGCCGCGGCTACCTCGCCTACCGCAAGGCCCTCGGCTCCCAGCTCTGGGACGCGGACAACCCCGGCGAACTGCTGGAACGCAACTCCGCGCTGGGCGTCATCCGGCGCAGCCTGACCGAGTCGACCTACACCAAGCTCACCAGCGAGGGCACCGCCAAGCTCGGCGCCTCCCTCTTCGGCTCCGGCGCGAGCGCCGAACTGGGGCTCGGGTCGTCCTCGATCGTCCAGCACAACATCAGGACCGGCGACAAGACCATGACCTTCCAGCTGGACGCCAAGGCCCTGGGCCAGCTCGGCATCCTGCTGGGCCCCGAGGCCCACGGCCAGGTCGACGGCCAGGTCACCATGTCGGTCACCGTCGACAAGGACGGCAAACCCAAGACCCTCCAGCTCGGCTCGCAGGTCGGCTTCCAGGGCCAGATCAACAACCTCAACGGCGACCTGGGCGGCGCCATGGACCACGCACCCACCGGCAAGATGGGCCGGCTCGGCAACCTCCTCAACAGCGCCGCGACCAGCGTCGGCGTCACCCACACCACCGACCCCCGCGGCGTCCTCCAGGCCAACGTCTCCCTCGACCTCACCGACCCCCAGAACCGCCAGGCGTTCGAGGGCTTCCTGAAGAACCCGTCCCAGACCGGCGGCCTGGTCGACCGCCTGGGCGCCAAGGGCACCCTCGACCTCCAGGTCTACGAGGGCACCGCCAAGAAGGACGCCGTGGAGATGAGCATCCAGGCCGTCTTCGGCCTCGGCGTCAAGAGCGAGCAGACCACCACCCAGATGACCCTCAAGGACGCCTGGACCCTCACCGCCGAAGGCGGCCTCAAACACCGCACCGACTGCCTCAGATAGCGGGCGCGGGAAAGGGCCTACCGGAACGGTTCCGATAGGCCCTGGACGTCATCGGGTCAGGAACCGGGGAAGGTGGCCGGGCCGAGCTTGAGCTTGATGGTGTTGCCCTCGCCGGGAACGGTGATGTTGATCAGTGGGGTGGCCAGGAGGCAGTGCTCGAACTTGGGGATCGTGTAGGTGCCGGAAAGGGTGCCGCCGCCGAGGACGGTCCAGTCCGACCCCGAGGCGACGGTGATCACGGCGGGCGACTCGGTCTGGCAGCCGCTGCCGACCGGGGTCCAGATTCCGGCGACCCTGAGGTCGGACAGCTTGAGGGTCACCTTGGAGGTGGTCTTGACCGCTCCCGTCTGCGGGTCGGCCCGGCCGGTCGTGGGGCTCGCCTCGATGAAGGAGATCTTCGCCGAGACCGGGATCACGCCGAACTGCTTGAACTGCGAGGTCGCCTGCGGCAGTTCCAGACTTGCGGTGAGGTCGCCGGTCTCCAGGACCAGGGCCGCCTTCAGCGTGCCCGGCCCCAGTTCCATGGTGGAGTCGGTGGCCTTGACGAACGTCGTGCCCGTGACGGGGTAGTTCACCTTGAGGGTCGTCTCGGCGTGCGCCGTCCCGGCGTTCCCCGCCAGGCCCGCCGTGGCGATAAGGACGACGGCACCCGCGGACGTGACTCTGCGCTTGCTGGACATGGATGAACCTCCTGGGCTCGGCCGTGCGAAAGATGACGAATATTCGGTGGTCAGGGTTTGGCGGGAAGCGGGTTCAGGGTGACGACCCGGTTTCCGATCCCGGGAAAGACCGGGGAGGAGAAGAACTGGCCCATGACGTCCTTGATCCCGGCTCCGCCTCGGGGACAGCCGGAGACGTTCGTCGCCTTCAGACCACCGGCCCGGCCCATCACGAATGCCTGGTCGCGGTTGCGGTAGACGACGGTGGTCTTCTTGCCGATCGTCGTGGTGGCGCCGAAGTCGAACGAGCAGGGTGCGGGCGAGGTCGCCTCGAAGCGGAAGGAGACGTTCTTGAAGAAGGCGTCGACACTGTCGATCTCGAACGGACCGGACGGATATCGGATGTAGGAGTTGATGTCCATCCACCATGGGCCCACCGCGGTGAAATCAAAGGTGTAACCCGCGAATTCCCCGGGCGTCGATATCTTGCAGGTGGCCTTCCATTCCCGCAGGCTCGCGATTCTGCGGGCGGGAAGGCCGCTCCCGACCCGGAACGTCCCGGACGCGGTCCCCGCCGCGCAGTCGACGAACACGAAACGGGGTGTGGTGGCGACGCGCACGCGGAAGCCCTCGGGAGTGCTGGACCAGTTCTCCCGACCCGTGACGATGTAACCGAATTCCTTGGGCGGGCAGGGAGACAGGTTCGAGTCGCCCGTGCGCTCGTAGCAGAGGATTCCCTGGGTCAGGCTCAGGTAGTTGCCGCTGCCCGAGATGGACGAGGTGAACAGGCGGTCGAGGTTCTCGCCGACCCCGCAGCCCTTGAACGGCGGGATCTCCACCTTTCCGGTCAGCCAGCCGCCGCCCTTGAGCTCGTAGGGAAGCTCGATCTGGCTGTTTCCGGTCAGGACGAGGTCCATCGGCCGCGCGCTGCGGCAGTTCGGGCCGACGTCCAGCGGCGTCCCGTTGACGTTGACGTCGTAGATGCGCAGCGAGACCTCCGCGTAGGCCGTGCTGCGCGTCGGCATGTCGTCGGGATTGAAGGCGTCCTCGCCCGACGGCCCGTACTGCGCGATGTTCATGTTGCCGACCTGGGTGACCTCCAGCTTGGCGGTGGTCGGCATGAAGCCGAAGGTCAGGAAGGTCGCCTCGGAGGGCTCCAGCATCGACTTCCCGTATGAGCGGGTCTGGAGGTAGTTCTTGTCGTTGTGCCCGGCGACCCAGGCCCCGGCCATGGCGACGGCCTCGCCCTTCACCGTCGAGGAGCCCTTGAGCTTGTTGACGTTCGTCCGCCCGGTGAGACGCGCGCACGCCACCTCGGCCTCCTCGCGGACCACGCTGCCCTCCGGAGGTTCCTCGAACGAGTTCGGATACTTCTTGATCAGCTTCTGGTTGAAGCCGCCCTCCGGTGCGGGCGGGCAGAGGTCCGCCTTGGTGCGGGGCTTCTCGGGGGCCGCACCGGGGACGGGGGTGACGGGATTCGGCTGCGCCTTCTGGCCCGAGAGGGGAACCGTCACCACGGTCGTGTCCTGGCCGAGGTTCGGGGTGCACATCACGGTCAGGGACGTGGGAGCGCTTCCGTCCGGCTTGCGCGGTTCGAGCGACATGGCGAGGGTGCCGAGGGAGATCGAGAGGTCGCCGCCCGGCCTCGTGACGACGGGCGGGACCTCGCCGGCCATTCTCAGAGCGAGTTCCGCGCCCTTGATCACCTTTTGTTCCGCCGCCTTGAGATCCCACTCCGCGCCGGCCGGGGTCTTGTTCTGGGTCGCCAGGGCGCTCAATGTCGCCCTGCCCGCAACCAGGCCCGCACCGGTCTGGGTGATATCGGCACGTGCCGATTCCGGTATCAGAGCCGTCATCGCCACGGCCTTGGGCTGGATGCTCCCGCCCGCGCTACCGGTGGAGGGGAAGGCACCCTGAAAACGCATCTTGATCTGTTGGGGGCCCGAAGGAAACTGGCAGGAATAGTTCAAGGTCACGTTGGCCCGCTGCTCGGCGATCGCGTTCTCGGCACCCGGGATGAAGGGAACGGCCGCGATCAGCGCACCTGCCGCAAGGACGCGAAGCGGCCTGCGGCCTTTACGCGACAATGAACTCGCCATGCTTGAATACCCACCTCGTTGCTCGCCGACGCCGCATGCTACTCGCCCGTATTTTTACGGACAAGAGATTTGGCATCGGCAGGCCAAAGGAATCTGAGGCCGCTATCAGTCGATGACAATTCGAAATCCGGAACTGTCATCGAGTGCGAGGCGACCTCACTCGTCAGCGCTGAAAGGACCGATTCTCAGGTGGAACCGGGGCCGAGCGAGCCGGTGGTCACCGGACGCGCGGCCCCGGGTCGCGGGGACCCGTCAGAGGGTCACGGGCTCGTGATCTCGACCGGCTGGTCCAGGAAGTAGGTGCCCTTGAACGTGGACGCGTGGCCGCTGCCGATCAGGCCGAAGCAGCCCACCACGTTGTGGATGGTCAGGTTGCCGCCGCTGGTGGCCAGCGCGTTGGTGCTGTTGGTGTAGGTGCCGACGACCTGTCCGGCACTGCCCGCGGTCGGGCCGCCCACGTCGGCCGAGCAGCCGGGGCCCTGCAGCTTGGCCTTGATCCCGGTGATCGTGCCGGTGGTCACGTCCGAGCCGTCGTAGGAACCGGCGTTGAGCGGCCAGTTGAAGTTGCTGGGGATGACGGTGAACTGAAGGCCGCCGGGACCGCTGCAGTTCGTGAAAGAGATGCCGGTGACGTTGGCGATGCCTTCGCCCGGCAGGTTCGATCCCGCGACCGGGACGTTCCCGTCGGCCGTGGAGTCGGTGCAGGTGAGGGTGGTGCCCGTGACCTCGTCCTTGAGGGTGGTCGGGCCGTCGGAGAAGCCCTGGAAGTTCCCGGCGGGGCTGATGGTCCAGGTGGCGTCGTCGGCGGAGGCGGGGGTGGCGGTGAGGGCCAGGCCGGACGCCAGGACGGCGGCGGCGACAAGGCCGGTGCGAGCGCTCTTGCGCATGGTGATGTTCCCTTTCTGGGGAGTGATTTCCAGAGGTGATGCCGCTGTCGGCAGGGGTGGGTTCAGGGACACGTGCGCAGGGTTGATCTCAGTTACTGCTCCTTCTTTCCCAGTGGCATGGTGAGCTTTTCCGGTCGATGTGGAAGGCTCATCCGGTAGGCCCTACCGACCGGTAAGCTAAGCGGCGGTTTCGGTGTTGACAAGGGGTACGATTGGAAAAACTCTCGAAAACGTGATCCCTTATCACCTCGTGAGCACGGCCGAGATCGTTCTATAAGGAAGTGAGCGTCACGACCTCTTGATGATCGGCAGCCGATGGTGAACCTGCCAGGTCAGAGGCTGCATACGGTGGGAACTCGCGTCCGGAGCGTGAAAGTTTCCGTGGAATGGTGCGCACGGCCTCCGGTTGAGTTACGTTTGCTGTGCTGTAGATCACTGCGGGTGAAGATCGAAACCCCGCTCGCCCGTAGTGAATGACCGGTCGCACGGTCGGAGATTCCCGCCCAGCTCCGGCCAGAGGGAGGATTGGACGATGGCGCGCGCATTTGATGCGCCCGGGCGGGGCCAGGGCCCCGAGAGGCTTCCACCACAGATCGTCGCCATTCTGCGGCCCGAAATACCGGCCCTGATCGACGATATTGTCGGGGAGATCGGCTCCGCCATTCCAGAATTCGTGGACCCCGGCCGGGAGCCCCGTGCGGGGCTGCGCGCCGCCGCCGAGCAGGCGCTGGCGACGTTCATGGATCTGCTCTCGGGCTCCACCGACTCGGTCGAGCGGCGCGACGAGCTGTGCCGCGCGCTCGGACGGCGCGAGGCGCACGAGGGACGCAGCATGGACGCCCTCCAGGCGGCCTACCGGACCGGCGTCCAGGTGGCGTGGCGGCGGGCCACCGAGGTCGGCCGGCGCCGCGGCCTGTCGTCGGCGGTGATGTCGAGGCTGGCCGACGCGGCGTTCTCCTACATCGACGAGCTGGCCACGCTGTCGGTCGAGGGCTACATGGAGGCCAAGGCCCGCTCGTCCGAGCGGCGGGTGGAGCGGCACCGGCTCCTGCTCGACCTGGTGCTCAAGCGGCCCGCCGTGGCGCGCGCGGCGCTGGTCGCCCCCGCGGAGGAGGCCGGCTGGGACGTCCCGGACGAGGTGACCATGGTGGCGCTGCCCGCGCAGGCGCGGTGCCTCATCGAGGCGCTGGATCCGGACGTGCTGGCCGATGCGGGCCCGCCCGATCCGATCCTGCTCGTCCCCGGTCCGCTCGATCGGGGGCGGCGCGCGATGCTGGCCGCCGCGATCCCCGAACGGCGCGCGGCCGCCGGGCTGACCGTCCTGCTGGAGGACGCGCGCGACTCACTGCGGTGGGCGCGCCAGGCGCTGGCGCTCGTGGACGCCGGGATCCTGGAGGACGACGGTCTGGTGGTGTGCGAGGACCATCTGCTGGAGCTGTGGCTGCTGTCGGACGGCGCGCTGCTCGACCAGATCGCCCGCCGCAGGCTGGCCCGGATGGCGCGGCTGAGCAGGACGCAGCACGGGCGGCTCACCGAGACGCTCGGGGCCTGGCTGGAAACCCAGGGCAATGCGGTAGATACCGCCAGAATCCTCCAGGTACACCCCCAAACTGTGCGTTACCGGATGCGTCAGGTGAGCGAGCTGTTCGGCGCCGAGCTGGCCGACGCCGATTCGCGCTTCACCCTGGAATTGGTGCTGCGTGCGGACCGATTGCGGAGACGACGAACACCGCCGCCCCGGGGGGTTCCGCCCTGATTCCGATGCCATCCGGAAAATGACAACGCGTAGTTTTGCGATTTCTTTACCGGACGTATCGACATTTCTGATCTACGGTCGGTGTGCTTCAGATCACACACAACTAGATGGCCCGGAGTGCGCAGGGGTCCCCCGCTCGGCGCACCCATTCCGGGTTGGAAACCGTACCGCCGTCACTCAGCCCCCGGGCGCCCCCCTGGTGGCGATCGCTCCTTGACGGCGGCGTTCTCGGAGGAGATACCGATGACGCAGACGGTCGAACCGGGGGACCTGATCCAGCTGTCGTCCCCGTTGCCGCGACAGCTGGCCATCGTCATGCGGCAGCAGCTGCCCAGCCTCGCCAAGGAGGTCATCGAGGAGATCCGCCGCGCCATCCCGGCATACGGCAGACCGATCAAGGGGCCCTATGTGCAGGCCCTGCAGATCGGCGTCGAGCGGGCCCTCGACCAGTTCGTCGAGCAGATCGCCTCCCCCGGCGCGCCCAGCGACCGCTACAAGGAGACCTGCCGCAGGCTCGGGCGCTTCGAGGCGCAGGAGGGGCGCACGCTCGACAACCTCCAGGCCGCGTTCCGGATCGGGGCGCAGGTCGCGTGGCGCCGGGTGATGAAGACCGGGCCCGAGCTCCAGCTGTCCTCGACGGTGATGGCCCAGCTCGCGGCCTCGCTGTTCGCGTTCATCGACGAGCTGGCCTCGCTCGCGCTGGAGGGCTATCTGGACGCGCTGCCCTCGGAGGAGCTGGAGGAGCACCGCCGCCGCCTGCTCCAGCTGCTGCTGCGCACCCCGGCCGCGTCCCGCCGGGCCGTCGCCGAGCTGGCCCAGATCGCCGAGTGGGAGGTGCCCGACGAGGTCACGCTGGTCGCGGTCCCGGCCGGGTCGCGCGTCGTGCGGGCCTCGCTCGACCAGGACCTGCTCGCCGACCTGACCGGCGACGAGCCGCACCTGCTGGTGCCGGGCCGCGTGAACGAGGACCGGCTGCGGATGCTGGCCGAGGCGCTTCCCGAAGGACGGGTGGTCACGGGCCTGTCGGTCGCGCCCGTGCACGCGGCCGACTCCCTGCGCTGGGCCCGCCAGACGCTCCCGCTGGTGGAGCAGGGGGTGCTCTCGGACGGCCCGGTCACGCGGTGCGAGGACCACCTGATCACGTTGTGGCTGCTGTCGGACCCGGCCATGGTCGACCAGCTCGCGCGGCGCCATCTGGCCGGGGTGTCGCGGCTGAACTCCGTCCAGCGCGACCGGCTCCTGGCCACCCTGCACACGTGGCTGACCACCCGGGGGACGGCGGCGGAGATCGCCGAGGAGCTCGACGTGCACCCGCAGACCGTCCGGTACCGGATGCGCAAGCTGGAGGGGACGCTGGGCGACCGGCTGGCCGATCCGGACGCGCGGTTCGCGATCGAGGTCGTGCTGCGCGCGATGTGGCTGCGCGAACGCGGAGCGGGACGGTGAACGCGCACCGGCCGTTATCCTGACCTGCGT
Organism: Spirillospora sp. CA-294931; assembly: GCF_050946795.1. GTDB lineage: Bacteria > Actinomycetota > Actinomycetes > Streptosporangiales > Streptosporangiaceae > Spirillospora. The sequence goes on along the minus strand of NZ_CP192006.1, from coordinate 1,768,039 downwards.
GCCGACCTCCACCTGGTTCCGCCTCAACGTCGCCAAACGCGAGCGCGTGCTGGAGGTGGCGATGCGCGAGTTCGGCGAGCACGGCTACTCGACCGGCAGCCTCAACACCATCGCCCGCGAGGCCGGCATCGCCAAGGGCTCGCTGTTCCAGTACTTCAGTGACAAGCTGGAGTTCTTCGCCTACGTGTGCGACGAGTCCTCGCGGCGCATCCGCGAGGAGATGGAGCGCCGCATCGCCCGGCTCGACTTCGACCAGCCCTTCGACGGCTGGCTGTTCGACGTGCTGTGCGAGTGGAGCGAGTTCCTGGCCGACCACCCGCTGGAGCGCGCCGTCACCGCCGCGACCAACTTCGAGCTCGACAACAGCGTGCGCTCGGTCGTCCGCGACACCTCCAACCAGCACTATCTCCAGGTCATCCACCCGTCGCTGAAGCTGTGGCAGGAGCGCGGCGACATCCGTCAGGACGCCGACATCCAGGTGCTGGCGACGCTCATGCTGATGACGCTGCCGTTCCTGGCGCTGGCGCCGTACTACGACGGGCTCGACCCGATCCTCGACCTGCGCGGCCGCGGCCCGGCCGAGCAGCGTCCGATCATCCGGCAGCTCATCGCCGGGATGAGGCCGCTCTACGCCCCGGCCGGGTGACCGGAGGAGGCCGCCCGTCCAGTCCGGAACGTGCAAAATGTCCGATACATCCGATTTTGCAGGGCCGAATGTGGGATTCAGGTTGTTGGTGCGTTCTCTGAGCTTTTGTGAGCAATGCTTAAGTGGCTAGGCTGGCCCGCGGCCGCCCGGATGTGATTTATGGGCGATTGCATCGCGCGGCCTTCCGCCCCGCATTTCACAGGCAGATGCCTCTCCCCCAGACAGGTAGACAATCAATGATGAGGGTCAATCGAGCACTCCCGTTCGCCCTTGCGGTCATGATGATCGCGAGCTCCTGCGGGGGCTCCGACGGCAAGAAGTCGTCCGGTCCGAACGGGCTGGAGAAGTCCGAGATCAAGGTCGGCGTCATCCCCATCGCCGACGCGGTCGCCGTGCCCCTGGCACAGGCGAAGGGCTACTTCAAGGCCGAGGGCCTCACCGTCAAGATCGAGAAGATCCAGGGCGGCGCCATCGCGACCCAGTCCCTCATGGCCGGAAGCCTGGACGTGACCCAGAGCAACTACGTCTCCACCCTCCTCGCCCGCAGCAAGAAGCAGGGGATCAAGGTCGTGGCCGACGCGGCTTCGGCCCGGCCCGGGCTGTTCAAGCTCATGGTCCGCAAGGACTCGCCCGTAAGGTCCCCGGGCGACCTCAAGGGCAAGACGATCGCGGTCAACACCAAGCGGAACGTCGGTGAGCTCGCCGTCCGCTCCACGCTCAACATCCACGGGATCAAGGGCGACGAACTGAAGTTCGTCGAGTACGCCTTCCCCGAGATGGGGCCGGCGCTGGAGAAGAAGCAGGTCGACGCCGCGTGGGTCACCGAGCCCTTCATCAGCACCGGTGAGAGCAAGCAGGGGCTGCGCGCGGTCGCCGACACCATGGCCGGACCCACGGCCGAGCTCCCGATCGCGGGCTGGCAGGTGACCGAGAAGTTCTCCAAGGAGAACCCCAAGACGGTCGCCGCCTTCCGCAGGGCGGTCGTCAAGGCCCAGCAGCTCGCCTCGCAGGACCGCAGCGCCGTGCAGGACACCCTGCCGAGCTACACCACGATCACCGACAAGAACCTGATCAAGGTGATCACGATGCCCGGCTACCCGACCAGCCTGAGCAACCGCCGGATCCAGCGGGTCGCGGACCTGATGAAGCAGTTCGAGTACCTGCCCAGCGGCATGGACACCAACGCCCTGGTCAAGGCCACTCTCGAAGGCGCGACCGACTAGATGTCCGCCAGGCTCCACCCCGCTCCCCGCTCGACGGCGGCCGGGAAGCCGGGCGACCGGCCCCCTGGCCGCCGGCACCGCGTCCCCACCGACGCGGTGCGCGGTGTGGCCGGCGTCGCCGTCTTCCTGGCCCTGGCCGAGCTGGCCGGGCGCGCCGGTCTGGTCGACCGCAAGGTCCTGCCGCTGGCCTCGGCCGTCCTCGAACGCGCCGCCGGGCTGGCCGCCGACGACGTCTTCCTCGACCACGTCGCCACCACGCTCACCGGGTGGTCGTTCGGGCTGCTGCTCACCGTGCTGATCGCGGTGCCCCTCGGGCTCCTCATCGGATCGATCCCCGCCGTGGACGCGGCGGTACGGCCGTTCGTGGAGTTCCTGCGGCCCATCCCGTCGGTGGCGATCATCCCGCTGGCCATCTCGCTGTTCCCCGACGCGCTCGACCGGCAGCTCGCGGTGATCTGCTTCGGCGCGAGCTGGCCGGTGCTGCTGAACACCGTCTACGGGCTGCGCGAGGTCGATCCCGTGGCCAAGGAGACCCTGCGCTCGTTCGGGTTCTCGCCGCTGAGCGTGCTGTGGCGGGTCTCGCTGCCCACCTGTGCCCCGTTCATCGCAACCGGGGTGCGGATCGCGTCCGGCATCGCGCTGATCCTGGCGATCAGCACCGAGCTGCTGGCGGGCGGCTCGTCCGGCATCGGCGTCTACCTGATCGAGGCGGGCGGCAGCACGGACGGCATCGAGATGATCATCGCGGCCACGGTCTGGGCGGGGGCGTTCGGAGTCCTGTTCGACCTGCTGTTCACCCGCGCCGAGGGACGGCTGTTCCGCTGGCGGCGCCAGAGTCTGAAGGGGGCGGGCGAATGAGCGCCGCGCACGGCGCGGCCAAGGGCGCGCGTCCGGGCGTCCCGCGGCCGACCTGGCTGCGGGCCTGGCTGCGCGCCTGGCCCTACCTGCGTTTCCTGCTGGTCCGGGTGCTGCCGGTGCCCGCGGTCCTGCTGCTGTGGGAGCGGGCCGCCAAGTCCGCCGAGAACATCAATTACCCGCCGCCGTCGCAGATCCTCAGCACGATGCGCGATCTGTGGCTGAGCGGCCCCGCCGACCGCCTGTGGCTGACCGAGTCGGCCACGACCAACATCCCCGCCAGCCTCGGCCGGCTGCTGACCGGCTGGCTCCTGGCGGGCCTGATCGGCGTGGCGGCCGGGCTCGCGGCGGGCCGCTCGGCCCGGCTGCACGCCTACGTCCGTCCGCTGGTCTACTTCGGCTCCGCCATCCCGCCGATCATGCTGCTGCCCTTCTTCATCGCCCTGTTCGAGGCCGGGACGCAGACCCAGCTGGTGATGATCATGTTCGGTGTGATCTGGCCCGTCCTGCTGAACTCGATCGAGGGCGCGCGCGGCGTCGATCCCCGGCACATCGAGATCGCCGAGGTGTTCCGGTTCTCGGCGGCCGAGCGGCTGACGCGCGTGATCCTGCCCTCCGCGCTGCCGAAGATCTTCGCCGGGCTGCGCGTCAGCCTCTCGCTCGCGCTGATCCTGATGGTGATCTCGGAGATGAAGGGCAGCACCAACGGCATCGGCTTCCAGCTGCTGGACGAGCAGCGCAACTTCAACACCCCCGGCGTCTGGAGCGGCATCGTCCTGCTGGGCGTGCTCGGCCTCCTGCTGAACAGCCTGTTCCTGCTGGCCGAACGGCGCGTGCTGGCCTGGCACCGGGGCGCGACCCGTACCACATGACCGATCCAGGAGAGAGATGACCGACCCGGACCCCACCACCATCATCTGGGACGCGATCGGGGCGCTGTCGCGGTTCGCGGCCCTGGCGACGATGGCCGACCTCGGCGTCGCCGAGGAGCTGCGCGACGACGGCCCGCTCACCCCCGACGACCTGGCCAAGCGATGCGGCGCGGACCCCGGTTCCCTGGCCCGCGTCCTGCGCGAGCTGGCGGGCATGGGCGTGGTGTCGTCCGCGCCCGGGGGCCGCTACGCGCTGACGCCCGCGGGCGAGACGATGTGCGCCGACTCCCCCGATTCGATGCTCGCGGCCGTTCAGATCAACAACGAGCCGGAGTTCCGGTACGCGATGGGCCATGTGCCGCGGACCGTCCGGCAGGGCCGCGCGGCCTTCGTCGACGAGCACGGCCCGCTCTATGACTACCTGAGCGACAACCCCGCCCTCGCGCGGCTCTTCGACACCTACATGACCTCGCGGTCGGTGCCGCTGCGCAGGGCCGTGGCCGAGCGCTACGACTTCTCCTCCGCCGGGACGCTGGTCGACGTCGGCGGCGGCAAGGGCCACTTCCTCGGGACGATCCTGGCCGCGCACCCGAACCTGCGCGGGGTCCTGTTCGACCGCGAGCACGTGGTGGACGCCGCCCGCGAGAACTTCGTCGAGCCGGACGTGGCCGACCGCTGCGAGTTCGTCAGCGGCGACTTCTTCGAGGGCGTCCACCCGGGCGGCGACGTCTACCTGCTGGGCAGCGTCATCCACAACTGGTCGGACGACGACGCGGTCACGATCCTGTCGCAGGTGCGCGGGGCGATGGCCGAGGGCGGGCGCGTCCTGCTGCTGGAGTACGCCCTGCCCGACGGGGACGAGCCCCACGTCGGCAAGGACGCCGACATCAGGATGCTGGCCCTGTTCGGCGACGGCGCCGAGCGGACGGTGGAGCAGTACCGCGCGCTCCTCGGCCGGGCCGGGCTGCGCCTGGAGCGCGTCATCGACCTGCCGGGCGGCGCCCACCTGATCGAAGCCCTCGTCTGACGGGCGACCGGGCCCCCGGGTGGGGGCCCGGTCGTCGGGTCAGCGGTGCAGTTCGTAGTCTTCGGGCTTGGCCTTGCGGCTTCCGGCCCAGAACTCGAAGGTGTGTCCGGGCCACAGGGTGCGGTTGACGCCGGTGGAGTCCAGGTACCAGCTCTCGCAGCCGCCCTCGCTCCACACCGAGCGGCGCAGGCGGCGGTGCATCCGGTCGTTGAACCGGCGCAGCGCGTGCGGCTTGGGCTCGATGGCGGTGGCGCCCTTCTCCTGCATGAGCCGCAGGCAGCTCAGCACGTGCTGGATCTGCACCTCGATCATGAACACGACCGAGTTGTGGCCGAGCCCGGTGTTGGGGCCCAGCAGCATGAAGAAGTTGGGGAACCCGGGGATCGTGGTGCCCCGGTAGGCCTCGATGCCGTCGGCCCACGCCTCCTGGATCTTCAGGCCGTCCCGGCCGATGATCCGCAGCTCGGCGAAGGCGTCGGTGACCTTGAAGCCGGTGCCGTAAATGATGCAGTCGACCTCGTACTCCTTGCCGTCGGTGGTGACGACGGAGTTCTCGCGGACCTCGGCGATGCCGTCGGTCTCCAGCTCGACATTCGGGCGGGCCAGCGCCGGGTAGTAGTCGTTGGACAGCAGCACCCGCTTGCAGCCGATGGTGTAGTCCGGCGTCACCTTGGCGCGCAGTTCGGGGTCGGAGATCTGCCGGTTGATCTGCCAGCGCGCGAGCTTCTCCATCGGCACCGAGAGCCTCGGGTCGATGGTGAAGCCGACGGCGCGGGCCTCCAGCGACCAGTAGATGCCGTGCCGGAACGCGCGGGCCGCGCCGGGCACCTTCTCCAGGAACGTGCGGAGCGGGGCGGCGATCTTGCGGTCGGGCTTGGGCTGGATCCACGGCGGCGTGCGCTGGAACAGCACCAGCTCGGACGCCTGCTTGGCGACCTTCGGGACGAACTGGATGGCCGAGGCGCCGGTGCCGACGACGGCGACGCGTTTGCCGGTCAGGTCGTAGGAGTGGTCCCACTCGGCGGAGTGGAAGGCCTTGCCCTGGAACTTCTCCATGCCCGGGAGCTTGGGGTAGGACGGCAGGTGGAGCGCTCCGACGCCGGAGACGACGGCCCTGGGCGTCAGGACGGTGCCGTCGGTGAGGGTCACGTTCCAGCGCTTGGCCTCGTCGTCGTAGGCCATCTCGTCCAGATGGCTGTTGAAGCGGATGTGCTCGCGGACGCCGTACTTGTCGGCGGTGCGCTCCATGTAGGCGCGGATCTCGGGCTGGGGAGCGAACATCCGCGTCCAGCCGGGGTTCAGCTCGAAGGAGTAGGAGTACATGTGGGACGGCACGTCGCACGCACACCCGGGGTAGGTGTTGTCGTGCCAGGTCCCGCCCAGGGCCTCGCTCTTCTCCAGCACGACGAAGTCGTGGAAGCCGTTGCGCTTGAGCTGGATCGCCATGCCGAGCCCGGCGAATCCGGATCCGACGATGACGATGGCGGGGGCACGCTGGCTCATGATGTTCCTTCCGCAGTAACCTACTCTCAGTAAGTTACCCCGAGTAGACTTACTGACGGTAGGTCCAAGAGGGAGGAATCGCTGTGAGTGCCGCCACACCCCGCCGACGGCGGATGTCGCGTGCCGACCGGGAGCGGCAGATGCTCGACGTGGCGGAGGAGGTCTTCGGCGAGCGCGGCTTCCGGGCCACCTCCATGGACGAGATCGCCGAGCGGTGCGGCGTCTCCAAGCCGATGCTGTACGAGTACTTCGGCTCCAAGGAGGGCCTCCTGCGGGCCAGCATCGCCCGCTCCAAGGAGGAGCTCCACGACGTCACGCTGAAGGCGGTGTCGGGCGCCACCACCCCGCGCGACATCCTCTGGCAGGGCATGGTCGCCTACTTCACCTTCGTCGACTCCCACAGCAAGTCGTTCACGATGCTGCTCCAGCAGCCCGTGGAGGTCCCGGCCGAGACCGCCGGCACGGTCGAGGCGACCCGGGTGCAGCAGAGCGAGCTGATCTACGGGGTGCTCGCGCTGTTCGCGCCCGACGCCCCCCGGGCCGATCTGGAGGCCTACACCGAGATCATCATCGGGGCGAGCGAGCGCCTGGCGCTGTGGCGGGCCGCACGTCCCGAGGTGGGCGTCGAGGACGCCGCGCGCTACATGACCGAGTTCTGCTGGAACGGCCTCAGCCCGTACGTTCCCGATCCCGGCGAAGCGCCTCCAGCGCCCCGATGAGCAGGTCGAGGCCGAACTCGAAGTCGGCCTCGGGATCGTTGCGGGCCAGCTCGGGCCCGAGCCTGGTCACGTGCGGGAACTGCTCGGGGTCGAGCCAGTCGTAGGCCGCGGTGGGCTCGGCGGGCAGATTGCCCAGCGTCTTGACCAGCCCCAGCTCGCGCATCTGGGCGCCCAGCGCGTAGGCCATCAGCGCCCGCATGATCCGCACGGACGTGAGGCCGTCGAACCCCGCGTCCTCGGCCAGCGCCAGCGCCCGCTCGGCCGGGCGCACCCCGACCGGGAACTCGGTCTTGCGCGTGAACACGACCGTCATGCAGCGCGGATGGTCGTGCGCGACCTTCCGGAACGCCCGCACCAGCGCCCGGGCGCGGTCGCCCCAGGGGAGCGCCGGGTCGTCGGCCAGATCCATCCCCGAGATCACGTACTCGGCCACGCCCTGGAGCAGGGCCGCCTTGTTGGGCACGTGGTTGTAGAGGGACATCACGGCGACGTCCAGCTCGGCCGCGACGCGGCGCATCGACAGGGCGTCCACGCCCTCGCGCTCGATCAGCCCGGCCGCGGCGCGGACGATCCTCTCGCTGGTCAGGGCGGGGCGCGGCTGCGCTGTGACGGAGGTCACTTCCTTCGCCATCGGCCCCGCCCCTTTCACCCGTTGACGCCTGTAAGTGGCCCGTGACACGGTACGTACATCGTACGTAAGGCGTACATCGTACATAAGCCCGCGTCCCGCGGAGGTTGCCGTGTCGACTCATGACCTTTACACCGCCCCTGTCGACAAGTCCACCTGGAACGCCCCGCTCGCCGGTGATGCCCGCTTCACCTGGGAGTACGACGACGGGCGCGACCGGCTGCTGGCCCTGTACCAGAAGGGCAAGGACAAGCAGTGGGACTCGGCCAAGAGGATCGACTGGGACCTGGAGGTCGACCCCCACGACGTGCTCGGCGTCCCCGACCAGTCCCTGGCCATCTACGGCACCCGCCACTGGGACCGGATGAGCGTCAAGGAGCGCGGCGAGCTGCGCATGCACCAGGCGTCCTGGCAGTTCTCCCAGTTCGTCCACGGCGAGCAGGGCGCGATGATCACCGCGGCGCGGATCGTGGAGTCCGTCCCCGATCTGGACTCCAAGTTCTACTCCGCCACCCAGACCATGGACGAGGCCCGCCATGTCGAGCTGTTCTCCCGGTTCCTCCAGGACAAGATCGGCATGGTCTACCCGATCAACACCGAGCTCCAGGGCCTGCTCAACGAGACCCTGACCGACTCCCGCTGGGACATGCCCTACCTCGGCATGCAGGTGCTCATCGAGGGCCTGGCGCTGGCCGCCTTCGGCGTCATCCGCGACGTGACCACCCAGCCGCTGCCCAAGCAGCTGCTCACCTACGTCATGCAGGACGAGGCCCGCCACGTCGCGTTCGGACGGCTCGCCCTGCGCGACTACTACAAGGAGCTGTCGGCCCCCGAACTGCGCGAGCGCGAGGAGTTCGTCATCGAGGGCTGCCACCTCATGCGCGACCGCATCCGCGGCCGGGAGGTCTGGACGAACTTCGGCGTCCCCCTGGCCGAGGTCGACGAGCTGGTGGCCAACTCCCCCTACATGCGGATGTTCCAGAGCCTGCTGTTCAGCCGGATCGTTCCGTGCGTGCGCGACATCGGGCTGTGGTCCGAGCCCGTCCGCGCGACCTTCGAGCAGATGGGCGTGCTGGACGCGTCCAAGGCCGACCTGGAGGCGCTCATGGCCCACGACGAGGAGCTGGCCGACCAGCTCGACGCCGCCCGGTTCGCCGCCGAGGAGGCCGAGCGCAAGGCGGAGGTCGACGCGGTGATCGCCGCCGAGTCGCAGTAGTTTGGACCTCCACCCCTCGGGAGGTCACGCATGCCCCTCGCGCACTTCGACGGTGCCCTCGCGGTCGTCACCGGAGCAGGCAGCGGCCTGGGCCGCGCCACCGCCCTCGCCCTGGCCGAGCGCGGCGCCGAGGTGATCGCGGCCGACATCGACGGGGACACCGCCCGCCGCACCATCGTGCTGGCCAAGGCCATCGGCGCCCGGGGCTCGGCCCACCAGGTCGACGTCTCCGACCGCGCCGCGATGGAGGAGTTCGCCGCCCGTGTGCGCGCGGACCACCGCGTCCCCGACATCGTGGTCAACAACGCGGGCATCGCCGTCGCGGGACCCTTCCTCGACACCGGCGTGGACGACTGGGAACGGATTCTCGGCGTCAACCTCTGGGGCGTCATCCACGGCTCGCGGCTGTTCGGACGGCAGATGGTCGACCGCGTCCACGCCCTGCCCAACAAGCCCGAGCCGCCGAACTTCGGCGGCCACATCGTCAACATCGCCTCGGCCGCCGGGTACACGCCCTCGCGCGCCCTGCCCGCCTACTGCACGACCAAGGCCGCCGTGGTCATGCTCAGCGAATGCCTGCGCGCGGAGTTCGCGTCCTCGCGCATCGGCGTCACGGCGGTCTGCCCGGGGTTCTCCGGGACGTCCATCGTCCGCAACGCCACCCTGGTCGGCCTGACCGAGGCGGCCGAGCGACGCCTGCGCGAGCGCGGCGACCGCGCCCTGCGGCTTCGCCACTACCCGCCCGAGCGCGTCGCCGAACGCATCGTCCACGCCATCATCAAGAACCGGCCGCTCGTCCCGGTCAACACCGAGAGCCACCTGCTCCACGCACTGTCGCGCGTCAGCCCCGCCTCACTCCGCCTCCTGGCCAAGGTCCCCCTGCCCCGCTAGGGCCAACGCTCCCCAACCCGGGGCGCAGATATAGGGCCCGGCTCAAGCACATCCAAGGCGGTACCCCGCCGCTCAGGGACGGTTCGCGGGTCTCAGCAGCTCGGCCGCCGAACGCTCCTCGACCTCCGGGCCGGACGCCGGATGGTCGAGCATGGCCAGGCAGGCCGCGTACCCGGGGCCCGGGTCGAGGGTGCGCATGGCGAAACGCTCGGCGAGGCCGGGGCGTCCCTCCCAGTCCAGGACGCGGGGCGCGGCGCCGGGCGGGGAGACATGGATCTGGGCCATGGGTGCGCGCAGGCCGTCCCCGGTGGCCTTGATGAGGGCTTCCTTGCGCGTCCAGTAGGCCAGAAGGTCTTGCCCCGTATGGTCGCCCGCTTCGCCGGGGGCCAGCAGATGCCTGCTGATCTCGCCGCCGATGCGGCCCGTGTCGGCCTCGACGTCGACGCCCACCGGCCCGTGCGGCGAGATCGCGACCACGACCCGGTCGCCCGAGTGCGACACCGACAGATGAGGGCCGTCCACCACGGTGGGCGGGCCGTGCTGCTCGCCGCAGTCGGGGCAGTCGCGGTTGATCGGCAACCGGGCCGGTTCGACGCCCATCCGGCCGCCCACGGCCAGCCGGGTGATCGCCACCCCGAGCGTGAACCGATCGCGATCGGGCTCACGGAGATACCGCGCCCGGCGCGCGCGCTCGACTCCGTTCAGCAGAGACAGATGTGCGGGGAGCACGTCGCCGAGCGTCGCCCACCAAACGGTTACCGTTTCCACTTCGCTCCATTCGCGATCGCAGAGCGTCAGATTAGACGATGACCGTTAGCCATTTCGCGCGGTGGTGTCGCGGGGCGGTGGGGCCGCCCCGCGACTCTCGGGTGAACCCGCACGGGAGCTGGGACAACTACACCCAGGACACTCCATGAGGCTGTTCGGCCACGTCGTCCGACCTCCTCCTCCCAAGGCGATCGCTCCGCCGATCTCCGCCGCCTCTACGCGGCCGTAGATCAACGTTTTCCTCCCCTTAACGAAACAGCCTAGGAGCGATTCTCATCGCATATGCCATGATCGGCCAATTCAGGTCAAAAATGGTTCAGCGCAGTCGGGTGAGCACTTCTCGCGCCACGTCGGTGGCCCTGCCGAGGCAGGCCTGCTCGCGCTCGTCCGGGTCGCCCCGTCCCGGCACCTGCTCGCTGTAGCTGACCGTCACCACCGCGTTGCGAACCCGCGCCGTCACCTGCCCGACCACCGTCGGCTGCCCCCGATCGGCCTTGAACCACCGGTACGCCTCGTCCCCCAATCCCGGATGACGGCCGATGCTCACCGTCCGCTCCAGCGTCGAACTCCTCGCCTGCGCGAACTGCGCGCCGAAATAGCGCTTGGCGTCGTCCAGAGGAGTCTCGGTGTTGGCCTGGGCGTACAGATGAGCCTCGACCCGCAGCCAGCGGAAGTCCGAGCCCGTCGACGAGAAGGTGCACGTGGTCAGCGTGCTGTTGGAGCTCTCGCGCCGCTGCGCCCCCGGGATCAGCCGCTGGACGGTGCCGCCCGCGACCGTCCCGCACGGCGCCGGGAGCGTCCCGATCGTCTGCGCTGTGGGCGGGTCGCTCCGGGGAGGCGCGGCGCGCTCGCCGTCCGAAGGCAGGAAGAAGAACACCGCCCCGGCCGCCAACGCGAACACCGCCACCGCCGCGACCAGCAGCATGGCCTTCGGCCGCCGCTTGGGCGCGGGAGGCTCCGGCGGCGAGTACACCCGCTGGAACGGCTCCTGCGAGAGGCTCACTCACGCTCCTCACGTCCGACGCTTCCTCCGAAACGGTAATCAGCCGGACCCCTCCCTGACCAGGGCCCGGAAGTCAGGAGTGTCAGACGTGGTGTTCACAATGGAGGGGTGCTGCTCGCCGAGATCGCCCGAACGTCCGGGGCGGTGGCCGCGACCACCGCCCGCAAGGCCAAGACCGAGGTGCTCGCCGCCTGCCTGCGCGACGCGGGCCCCGGCGAGGCCGCCGTCGTGGTCGCCTACCTCTCCGGAGAGCTGCCACAGCGCCAGATCGGCGTTGGCTACGCCGCCCTGCGCGACCTGCCCTCCCCCGCGGCCGAACCGTCGCTGACCGTCCCCGAGATCGACGCCGCCTTCACCGAGATCGGCGCCGTCTCCGGCAAGGGCTCGGTGGCCCGCCGCCGCGAGCTGCTCACCGCCCTGCTCGCCCGCGCCACCCGCGACGAGCAGGGCTTCGTCGTCCGGCTCCTGGCCGGCGAGCTGCGCCAGGGCGCCCTCGACGGCGTCATGGCCGAGGCCATCGCCAAGGCCTCCGACCTCCCGGCCGCCCGCGTCCGCCGCGCCGTCATGCTCCGCGGCGCCCTGGGCCCCGTCGCCGAGGCCGCGCTCACCGGCGACGCCCTCGACGCCTTCACCCTGGAAGTCGGCCGCCCCATCCGCCCCATGCTCGCCTCGGCGGCCCCCTCCCTCGACGACGCCTACGCCAAGCTCGCCGCCGAGGCCGCCGTCGAGTGGAAGCTCGACGGCATCCGCGCCCAGATCCACATCCGCGACGGCGAGATCCAGATCTTCACCCGCACCCTCGACGAGATCACCGACCGCCTCCCCGAGATCGTCACCGCCCTGCGCGCACTGCCCGTCCACCAGGCCGTCTTCGACGGCGAGCTGATCGCCCTGGCCGCCGACCGCCGTCCCCACCCCTTCCAGGTGACCGCCGCCCGCACCGCCACCCGCACGACCCGCGACGCCGAGTCCGTCCCGCTGTCGGTGATCCTCTTCGACGTCCTGCACCTCGACGGCGCCGACCTGCTCGACAGCCCCGCCGCCGAGCGCCACGCGGCCCTGGCCCGCGTCGTCCCCGAGCCGCTGCGCATGCCCCGCCTCGTGACGTCCGACCCGTCCAGGGCCAAGGAGCTCTTCGACGACGCCGTCGCCCACGGCCACGAGGGCGTCGTCGTCAAGGCCCTCGACACCCCCTACACCGCGGGCCGCCGCGGCGCCGGCTGGATCAAGGTCAAGCCCCGCCACACGCTCGACCTGGTCGTCCTGGCCGTCGAGTGGGGCCACGGCCGCCGCCAGGGCTACCTCTCCAACCTCCACCTGGGCGCCCGCGACCCCGATACCGGCGGCTTCGTGATGCTCGGCAAGACCTTCAAGGGCCTCACCGACAAGCTCCTGGCCTGGCAGACCGAGCACCTGCGCGCCCTGGCCGTCCGCGAGGACGACTACACCGTCCACGTCCGCCCCGAGCTCGTCGTCGAGATCGCCTTCGACGGCGTCCAGCGCAGCCCCCGCTACCCCGGCGGCCTGGCCCTCCGCTTCGCCCGCGTCCTGCGCTACCGCCCCGACAAGTCCGCCGCCGAGGCCGACACCATCGAAACCGTCCGCAAGGTGGCCCCTCTCCTCGACTGAGGGGCTATTTGGGGGTTTTGTTTTTGGGTTTCAGGAGTTCGGGAGGGTGGAGGTCGGGGCGGCCCGCGATGAACTCCTGCACCCAGATCTTGGCGCGGATCATGGGGCGGCGGTAGCGGGCCTCGCGGCGCTCGGCGCGGGGGATCTTGGACGAGCCGTTCTTGTAACGCCAGCGGGCCCAGGGGGAGGCGGGGCGGGCGAGGCGGAGGGCGCCCGCGATCAGGAGGAAGGGGATGAACATGCCGATGAGGCCGGTCCAGATCTTGCCCTTGAGAAGGGTGACGACGGCCAAGCCGAGGCTGAGCACGACGGTGGTGACGTAGGCGGCCAGGACGGCGGTGCGGTCGGTCTCGCCGGGGCCTATGGCCAGGTCGGTGAGGCCGAGGGGGTGGATGCCCATGAGCAGGAGGCCGGTCACGGCGACGGCGACGAAGACGGCGTCGACGGAGGCGCGGCCCTTCTCGGTCCAGTAGACGTCGCTGAGGTGCAGGATCAGGGCGAACTCGTCCAGGACGAGGGCCGAGCCGATGCCGAAGATCACCGCGGCGAGGGCGACCCGCCAGTCGCCGTCGGTGGTGATGACCAGGCTGGAGATGCCGCCGATGAGCATGAGGACGACGCCGAAGACGACGTGGTGGATGTGGACGTCGCCCGCGGTGATGTTCCGGAACCAGAAGCGGGCCTCGGCGCGGATCAGCCGGACGTTCACGCGGGTCAGGACGAAGGTGAGGATGAACGCCACGAAGAAGCAGAACAGCGGCAGCCTGCCGGTGTCCAGGATCCGTCGTGCGAAGAAGTCGCCCATGTGTCCCCCCGTGGGCCCCATCATCCTCTGGCGGCACTCGGGGATATCGTTCGGGGTGAGCTGACCAGGGGAGATCGATGAGCCGTATCGTTGACCGCTTCGACCCCGGGGGCCGAGCGTGGATCGCCGAGGCGATGCGTCAGGTCGAGGCCGACGCCAACCGGAGCGCGGACACGCACCTGCACGTGTTCCCGCTGCCGCCCGAGTGGGGCATCGATCTCTACCTCAAGGACGAGTCGGTGCACCCCACCGGTTCCCTGAAGCACCGGCTCGCGCGCTCGTTGTTCCTGTATGGGCTGGCCAACGGCTGGATCCGGGAGGGGACGACGATCATCGAGGCGTCCAGCGGGTCCACGGCGGTCAGCGAGGCGTACTTCGCGCGGCTGGTGGGGCTGCCGTTCGTGGCGGTGATGCCGGCCTCGACCAGCCCGGAGAAGATCGAGCTGATCGAGTTCTATGGCGGGCGCTGCCATCTGGTCGACGTGCCTGGAACGATCTACGACGAGTCGCGGCGGCTGGCGGCCGAGTGCGGCGGGCACTTCATGGACCAGTTCACCTACGCCGAGCGGGCGACGGACTGGCGCGGCAACAACAACATCGCCGAGTCGATCTTCGAGCAGCTGCGGCTGGAGCGCTTCCCCGAGCCGTCGTGGGTGGTGGTCGGAGCCGGGACGGGCGGCACGTCGGCGACGATCGGACGCTACGCGCGGTACCGGCGCTTCCAGACGCGGGTCGCGGTGGTCGATCCCGAGGGGTCGGCGTTCTTCGACGGCTACAAGAACGACGACCCCGGCACGACGGCGCCGGGCTCGCGCATCGAGGGCATCGGGCGTCCTCGGGTGGAGCCGTCGTTCGTCGCCGCGGTGATCGACCGGATGGTCCAGGTGCCGGACGCGGCGTCCATCGCGGCGATGCGCTGGACCAGTGAGGTGTCCGGACGCCATGTCGGCGGCTCCACCGGCACCAACATGTGGGGCGCGCTGGAGATCGTCGCCGAGATGCGGGCGCGGGGCGAGCGGGGCAGTGTGGTCACGCTGATCTGTGACGGTGCCGAGCGCTATGCGCGCACCTTCGACTCCGATGCCTGGCTGGCCGAGCAGAAGATCGACATCGCGCCGTACATGACGGCGCTGCGGGGCTTCCTCACCACGGGGGCGTTTCCCGAGGGCCTCTGAGCGCCGAGCGGCGCTCAGAGGCCGACGTGGGCGTCAGGGGATGTAGACGCCGTTGAACCACTGCCCGCGTCCGTCGTTGGAGTAGGCGTCGACGTTGAAGTTGTAGTTGCCGTGCTTCCCTTCCCAGAGATAGCCGGGCAGCCCTGAGGCCGCGTTGGCGTCGCAGATGATGTCGTTGGTGCAGATGGTCACGGTGGGGATGTCGCCGAAGTAGTTGTCGGCGCCGGCGAGCGGGAAGCCGACGACGGGGGCGACGAGCGGGTGGGCGGCGGCTCCGGGGTGCCCCGGTCCGGCGGCGCGCTTGGGGTCGGCGATCAGGACCGCGTTGACGTCGTCGATGGTCTGCCAGTTCTCGGTGACCCAGGTGTGGACCACCGCGGCGCCCAGCGAGAAGCCGATCGCCTTGACGTGCTGGCTCGGGCACGCGTTGCGCTGGTCGCGGATCAGCCGGTTCAGTTCGTTGACGCCCTGCCGGGCGTTCCACCCGGTGGGAACGGCCGGGTAGCCGACGCGCTGGCTGATGTTGCCGGTCCAGTACGCGTGGTTGGAATCGTTGTCACCGGTCCCGCCGACGACGATCGTGTACGTGCCTTCGCACGGGGCGGCCTGGGCGGCGGGCGCCGTCACCAGGGTGAGCCCCGCCAGCGCCACGAGGCCGGCCAGCAGTGCCGAGAGTCGTCTCATTCAGTGTCTCCAAGCTCGAGTGAGGTCCGGACGCCGGGAATCCTCTAATAGACATTGGTGTCTGTCTATGGGCAAGATCACATCACCGCCGGAGACAGAGGGGCCGGACCGCCGAGGCACGCGAAACTCGATGCCTCGGGCCGAAAATACGAACGGTGGGCGCGTCAGCGCCCACCGTTACCGGGGAGTTCTAGCCGTTGAAACGGATCGGGTTGACCAGGTCGGCGTAGATCAGCAGACCGCCCATGACGATCAGGACGGCCGCCATCACGTAGGTGACCGGGAGCGCCTTGGCCACGTCGACATAGCCCGGGTCGGGACGTCCGGTGAGGCGGGCGAAGCCCTTCTTGAGCGCCTCCAGCAGCGCTCCGGCCATGTGGCCGCCGTCCAGCGGGAGGAGCGGGACGAGGTTGAACAGCCCGACCGCGAGGTTCAGCGAGCCGAGCAGCGCGATGAACATGGCGGTCTTCTCCACCACGGGGCTCTCGGACGCGGCGATCTCGCCGCCGAGGCGGCTGACGCCGACCACGCCGATGGGACCGTTGGGGTCGCGCTTCTCGTCGGTGAAGGCGGCCTTCCAGACGCCGACCATCTTCTCGGGCATCCGCAGCAGCGCCCCGGCGGTGTGCTTGGTCAGCTCGCCCATGTACTCGGCGACCTCGCCGGGGCCCTGGCGCTCGCGGTCCTGGAGCGGGGTGATGCCGAGGAAGCCGACGTTGACGACCTTCTTGGGGTCGTCGAGGTCGTAGAGCTGGTTCTTGGTGACCGGGATCTGGAGCGGGACGTTCTGCCCGCCGCGGTCGACAACGACGGCGACGGTCTGGCCGCCGGAGCCGCGGATCAGGCTCTGGAGCTGGTCATAGGAGTTGATCTTCGTCCCGGCGTAGGAGACCACGCGGTCGCCGGGCTTGAGGCCGACCTTGGCGGCGGGCGTCGGGGTGTAGTTCGCGGGGCAGTCGGTGAGGTTGCTGCCCGCGGGGATCACGCACTTGCTGACCGCGCCGATCACCGGCTGCGGCTCGGGGGTGCCCAGGCCCATGAGCAGGATCGCGAAGAACACCGCGGCCAGGATGATGTTCATCGCGGGCCCGGCGAACATGACGATGAGCTTCTGCCACCACTTCTTGGAGTAGAAGACCCGGTCGCCGTCGTTGGGGCCGACCTCTTCCAGGGCCGCGCCGCGGGCGGACTCGATGAGCCCCTGCCAGGGGCCGGTGCTGACCTGGCGGACCTGGCCGGGCGCGTCCCCCTTGCGCGGGGGCAGCATCCCGATCATGCGGATGTAGCCGCCGAGGGGGATCCACTTGATGCCGTACTCGGTCTCGCCCTTGTGCCGGGACCACAGGGTCGGCCCGAACCCGACCATGAACTGGGTCGTCCGGACGCCGAACAGCTTGGCGAACGAGAAGTGCCCCAGCTCGTGCAGCGCGATCGACGCCATCAGGCCGAAGAACAGGATCAGCACTCCCGCCAGCCAGCCCATACGTGTACGCCTCTCCGATGATCTCCAGCAACGAATTCAGGGTACGTCATCCACCCCGGGCGCAACGCGTACAAACCCACATGCCAGCCCCCGCCCCGCGCGCGATTGCGTTAGTGAGCGGAGAAGCGAGCCGCTAGGCGAGCGCAGGTGGGCCGAGATTCAGTAAACACAGCTAGCCGAGAAAGCCTCGGAGGAGGGCGGCGGTTCCCTCCAGGTGTTCGGTGACGGCGCGGCGGGCGGCCTCGGGGTCGCCGGCTAGGACGGCATCGACGATCGCGGCGTGCTGGACGGCGGCGTGCTCGATGTTGCGTTCGAGGATCGGGATGGCGTTGAGCAGGTCGGTGACGCGCATCCGGGCGTCGGCGCAGGCGGCGGCGAGCAGCGGCGAGCCGGTCAGCTCGGCGATCGTGAGGTGGAAGCGGATGTCGTGGGAGCGGTAGTCGGCCACGGTGGCGGTGTTGACGGCGTCCAGGGCGACGCGCAGCCGGGCCCGCTGGTCGGCGGTGAGCTCGCCGGCGGCCAGGTGGACGGCGGCGCCGGTCTCGACGGCCAGCCGGTAGGTCAGGGCGTCGGTGAGGCGCTCGCCGTGGTCGGCGGCCAGCCGGGCGAGGTCGCCCTGGCCGGGGTCGGGCCTGCGGTAGGTGACGAAGGTGCCGCCCGACCTGCCGCGGCGCGACTCGACATAGCCCTCGTTCTGCAGGGCGCGGATGGCCTCGCGCAGGGTCACCCGGCTGACGCCCAGGCGGGGTGCGAGCTCGCGTTCGGGCGGCAGCCGCTCCCCGGCGGAGACCACGCCGAGCTTGATCACCTGGAGGAGCCGCTCGACGGTCTCCTCGAAGGCGTTGCCCGCCCGGACGGGGTGGAAGGCGGCGGCGCTGGCCGGGTCGAGGGAGAACGCGGCCGGGCTCTGGTTCACGGCCTCTCCTTCGACGGACACGCTCACACGTTACCCGCCGCCTTCCTCGTCCGGTGATCAGGCGAGCTCGGCCTCCGCCTTCTCGATGGCGGCGAACTCCTCTTCGGGGGCGCTGGCCACCAGGTGGTGGCGGCTGTAGAACCAGAAGTAGGCCAGGGCCAGGACGAAAACGCCCGCGGTGATCCCGGCGGCCTTCTCGTCCACGAAGAAGGTGGCCACGACGGCCGCGCAGGCCAGCACGAAGGCGATGCCGGTGGTGACGACGCCGCCGGGCGTCCGGTAGGGGCGTTCGAGGTCGGGCTCGCGGCGGCGCAGGACGATGTGCGACAGCATCATCAGCACGTACGAGACCGTGGCGCCGAAGACGGCGATGTTGATCAGCAGGGCGCCGTCCTTGGTGACGGCGGCGAGCAGGAACCCGACGGTGCCGGGGACGATCAGCGCCAGGAACGGCGTCTTGCGGGTTCCGGTGACCGACAGCCAACGGGGCAGGTAGCCCGCCCGGGACAGGGCGAACAGCTGGCGCGAGTAGGCGTAGATGATCGAGAAGAAGCTGGCGACGAGCCCGGCGAGCCCGACCACGTTGACGAAGTCGGCCAGCAGGCTGCCGTTGCCGAGGACGGCGCGCAGCGCCTCGGGCAGGGGGTTGCCGGACGCCGACATGGCCTTGGAGCCCGCCGTCCCGGGGACCAGGACGAGCATCAGCACGGCCGTGACGATCAGGACGAGCATCGCGGCGATGATGCCGCGCGGCATGTCCCGCTTGGGGTCGCGGGCCTCCTCGGCGGCCAGCGGAACGCCCTCGATGGCTAGGAAGAACCAGATTCCGTAGACCAGGGCGCCGACGACCCCGGCGTAGCCGAACGGAAGCAGGTCGCTGGCTCCGGCGGCGGATCCGGCGGGGATGTCGGTGAGGCGTCCGGCGTCGAAGTGGCCGACGGCGCCGGCGACGAAGGCGGCCAGGCCGACGACGGCGATGCCGGTGATGACGAACATGACGCGCAGGGCCTCGCCGACGCCCCACAGGTGCAGGCCGACGAAGACGACGTAGGCGGCCAGGTAGATCGGCCAGTCGTTCTTGAGGTCGAACCAGCCCAGGGCCTCGATGTAGCCGCCGATGAAGGTGGCGATGGCGGCGGGCGCGATGGCGTACTCGATGAGGATGGCCATGCCGGTGGCGAAGCCGCCGAGGGGGCCGAGCGCGCGGCGGGCGAAGCCGTATCCGGCTCCGGCGACGGGCAGGGCCGAGGCCAGCTCGGCCAGGCCGAAGACCATGAAGAGGTACATGACCCCCATGAGCACGGTGGCGATGAGCAGGCCGCCCCAGCCGCCCTCGGCCAGGCCGAGGTTCCAGCCGGAGAAGTCGCCCGAGATGACGTAGGAGACGCCCAGCCCGGCCAGCAGGATCCAGCCGGCGGCGCCCCGCTTCAGCTGGCGCTTGGCCAGGTAGTCGTCGGCGACCTTCTCGTAGTCCACGCCCTGGACATGGTGTTTCCCGTCCGCCATTGCGTCTCCCTCAATGGGCCAGATACGGACCTTAAATGCTTGATGCCGAACCTTCCGTCACCGTCCGGCCATCTGTCAACGCCTCAGTGTTTCGATCACGTAAACATGGGAGACAGCTCAAGGGTCGATTGACATGCCGAGATCCGGGATGCTTCGATGGCGATCAATGGTCTGCTTTTAGACCGTTTAATTGGCCCCGAAGGGAGCGGATGCCGTGCGGCACGCCCGATTGACCCTGGACCGCCTGCGGGACGAGGCGGCCGCCGGCCGGATCGACACCGTGATCGTCGCCTTCACCGACATGCAGGGCCGGATGCAGGGGAAGCGGCTGTCGTCGCGTTTCTTCCTGGAGGAGATCGCCGGGCACGGCGCCGAGGGCTGCAACTACCTGCTGGCCGTGGACGTCGACATGAACACGGTGGACGGCTACGCGATGTCGTCCTGGGAGACCGGCTACGGCGACTTCGTGATGCGGCCGGATCTGGACACGCTGCGTCCGATCCCCTGGCTGGAGGGCTCGGCGCTGGTCTTCGCCGACGTCCTGTGGGAGGACGGCTCGCCCGTGACCGCCTCGCCCCGGCAGATCCTGCGCGCCCAGCTCGACCGGCTGGCCGAGCGCGGCTGGGGCGCCTACGTGGGCACCGAGCTGGAGTTCATCGTCTACGACGACTCCTACGAGCAGGCGTGGACGAAGGGCTACCAGGGCCTCACGCCGTCCAACCAGTACAACGTCGACTACTCGCTGCTGGGCGGCTCCCGGGTGGAGCCGCTGCTGCGCCGGATCAGGCTCGGCATGGAGGGCGCGGGGCTGTACGTCGAGTCGGCCAAGGGCGAGTGCAACCTCGGCCAGCACGAGATCGCGTTCCGGTTCGCCGAGGCGCTGGCGACCTGCGACAACCATGTGCTCTACAAGACCGGGGCGAAGGAGATCGCGGCCCAGGAGGGCAAGTCGATCACCTTCATGGCCAAGCCGAACGAGCGCGAGGGCAACTCGTGCCACATCCACATCTCGCTGCGGGACGCCGACGGCACGCCGGTCATGGCGGGTGACGGCCCGCACGGCCTGTCCGAGGTCGGCGCGCACTTCATCGCGGGCCAGCAGGCCGCGATGCGCGACCTCACGCTGCTGTACGCCCCGAACATCAACTCCTACAAGCGCTACCAGCCGGGCTCGTTCGCGCCCACCACGATCAAGTGGGGCGTCGACAACCGCACCTGCGCGCTGCGGCTGGTCGGGCACGGGCCGTCCCTGCGGGTGGAGAACCGCGTCCCGGGTGGCGACGTCAACCCGCACCTGGCGGTCGCGGGCCTGATCGCCGCCGGGCTGCACGGCATCGAGAACGAGCTCCCGTTGGAGGAGCCCTACAGCGGCAACGCCTACGCGGCGGGCACCGAGCAGGTCGTCACGACCCTGCGGGACGCCGCCGAGGACTGGACGAACAGCGCCCTGGCCGAGCGGGCGTTCGGCAAGGACGTCGTCGAGCACTACACCAACTACGCCCGCGTCGAGCTGGCCGCCTACGACCGCGCCATCACCGACTGGGAACTGCGCCGCTGCTTCGAGCGGCTGTGACCGGGGAGACCATGAGCGACTTCGATGTGACCAACCCGGCGACCGAGGAGGTCGTCGCGACCGTCCCCCTCGCGGGAGCCGAGCAGGCCGACGCCGCGGTCGAGCGCGCCGCACGGGCGTTCGCGGCCTGGCGGGACGTCGCGCCGGGCGACCGCGCCCGCCTGCTGCGCGCCTTCGCCGACACGGTCGGCGGGCACGTGGAGGAGCTGGCGGCGCTGGAGGTGGCCGAGGCCGGGCACCCGATCGGCCAGGCCCGCTGGGAGGCGGGCAACGTCGCCGACGTGCTGCGCTACTACTCGGCGGCGCCCGAGCGCCTGCTCGGCAGTCAGATCCCGGTGCCGGGCGGGCTCAACGTGACCTTCGCCGAACCGCTCGGCGTGGTCGGCGTGATCGTCCCGTGGAACTTCCCGATGCCGATCCTGGGCTGGGGCGCGGCCCCGGCGCTCGCGGCGGGCAACACCGTGATCGTCAAGCCGTCCGAGCTGACCCCGCTGACCGCGATCCGGATCGGGGAGCTGGCACTGGAGGCGGGGCTGCCCGAGGGCGTCCTGCAGATCCTGCCCGGCACCGGGCCGGTCGCGGGCCGCCGCCTGGTCGACCACCCGGACGTGCGCAAGATCGTCTTCACCGGCTCCACCCGGGTCGGCAAGGAGATCATGGCGGCGGCCGCGCCGGGCGTGAAGCGGGTGACGCTGGAGCTGGGCGGCAAGAGCGCCAACATCGTCTTCGCGGACGCCGACCTGGAGAAGGCCGCCGCGACCGCGCCCTACGCCGTCTTCGACAACGCGGGCCAGGACTGCTGCGCCCGCTCGCGCATCCTGGTCGAACGCGGCGTCTACGACCGCTTCATGGAGTTGCTGGAACCGGCCGTCAAGGGCGTCGTCGTGGGCGACCCGCGCGACCCGGCGACCGAGGTCGGCCCGCTGATCAGCGCCGAGCACCGGGCCAAGGTCGCCTCCTATGTGCCGGACGGCGCCCCGGTGGCCTTCCGCGGCTCGGCCCCGTCCGGTCCGGGCCACTGGTTCGCGCCGACCGTCCTGGCCGGGCCCGACCCGACGTCCCTGCCCGCCTGGGACGACGAGGTCTTCGGCCCGGTCGTCACGGTGGCGCCGTTCGACGACGAGGACGGCGCCGTCCGGCTGGCCAACGACACCGAGTACGGCCTGTCGGGGTCGATCTGGACCCGCGACGTGGGCCGGGCCCTGCGCGTGGCGCGGGGCGTGGAGTCGGGGAACCTCTCGGTCAACTCGCACTCCGCCGTCCGCTACTGGACGCCGTTCGGCGGCTTCAAGCAGTCGGGCCTGGGCCGCGAGCTCGGCCCCGGCGCGCTGGACGCCTTCACCGAGACCAAGAACGTCTTCATCTCCACCGACTGAAGGGCACGAAGAACACATGCAGCGTTTGCAGGACCGCGTCGCGGTCGTGACGGGTGGCGCCAGCGGCATCGGCCTCGCCACCGCCCGCCGGTTCGCCGACGAGGGCGCCCGGGTGGTGATCGCCGACCTGGACGAGGCCAGCGGCAAGGCAGCGGCCGATCAGGTCGACGGCCTGTTCGTGAAGGTGGACGTGACCTCCGAGGAGGAGGTGCGGGCCCTCTACAAGACCGTCCACGACGCCTACGGGCGCATCGACGTGGCGTTCAACAACGCCGGGATCTCCCCGCCGGACGACGACTCGATCCTGGAGACGGGCCTGGAGGCGTGGAAGCGCGTCCAGGAGGTCAACCTCACCAGCGTCTACCTGTGCTGCAAGCACGTCCTGCCCTACATGCGCGACCAGGGCAAGGGCTCGATCATCAACACCGCCTCGTTCGTGGCGGTGATGGGCGCGGCGACCTCGCAGATCTCCTACACCGCGTCCAAGGGCGGCGTGCTGGCCATGTCGCGCGAGCTGGGCGTCCAGTTCGCCCGCGAGGGCATCCGCGTGAACGCGCTGTGCCCCGGGCCGGTGAACACCCCGCTGCTCCAGGAGCTTTTCGCCAAGGATCCCGAGCGCGCGGCGCGCCGCCTGGTGCACGTGCCGGTGGGCCGCTTCGCCGAGGCGAGCGAGATCGCCGCGGCCGTGGCGTTCCTGGCCTCGGACGACTCCTCGTTCATCACCGCGTCGGAGTTCCTGGTGGACGGCGGCATCTCCGGCGCCTACGTCACCCCGGTCTGATGCCGCGCCCGGTCATCGGGATCACCTGCTACGTCGAGGTCTCCCGGTTCACCGTCTGGGAGATGCCGACGGCGCTGCTCCCGTATGCCTATGTGGAGCATGTCGAGCGGGCGGGCGCCCAGCCGGTGATCCTTCCCCCGGCGGGCGATCCGGCGGAGCTGATCGACCGCCTCGACGGCCTGATCGTCGCGGGCGGCGGGGACGTCGATCCGGCCGCATACGGGGCCGCGCGACACAAGAGCGTCAGCCACGTCCGGGGCTTCCGCGATCATGCCGAGCTGGCGCTCGTCCGCGCCGCTCTCGACCGTGACCTGCCCTTCCTGGGCATCTGCCGGGGCCTCCAGGTGCTGAACGTCGCGCTCGGCGGGACGCTCGTCCAGCACCTGCCGGACGTGGTGGGCGACTCGTCCCACTCACCGTCCCCCGGGGTCTACGCCCGCTTCCCGGTCGAGATCGCACCCGGGACGCGCACCGCCGAAGCCGCCGGGCGGACCGCCCCCACGGTCGCGCACTACCACCACCAGGCCATCGACCGGCTCGGGCACGGGCTGCGCGCCACCGCGTGGTCCGCCGACGGGACGATCGAGGCCGCCGAGCTCGCCGGCCGCCGGTTCGCCCTCGGCGTCCAGTGGCATCCCGAGGCGGGCGACGACTCGGCGCTGTTCGACGCGCTCGCCGCGGTGGCGACCGCGCATACGCGCTGCTAGATTGGCGCGAAAGCCGCTGATCCCATGCGGGAGAGTGCCCCCGCCGCCAGCCGGGGGCCGCCGAAGGAGCAAATCCTCCCCGGAACCTCTCAGGCCAACGGACCGCATGGGCCAGGCGACCTCTGGAAAGAGGGGACGATCATGTCCCCCGCCGAAGGTGAAAACCCCTCCCGGGGTGAAGCTCTCAGGCACCGATGACAGAGGGGGAGGCAGCCGACGACGCCCGGTGCACGAGTGGCACGATTGAAGCCACGCGAGCCCGCGAAGAAGGAGCCGACCCGCATGTCCGCCGACCCATCACCCAAGAAGACGCCGCTGTACGACGTCCATCAGGACCTCGGCGCGAACCTCGTCGACTTCGCGGGCTACCTCATGCCGCTGCGCTACGCGGGCGAGACCGAGGAGCACCGCGCCGTCCGATCGGGGGCAGGTCTGTTCGACCTGTCCCACATGGGCGAGATCTTCCTGTCCGGCCCGCAGGCCGCCGCCGCGCTCGACCACGCGCTGGTCGGCAACATCTCGCCGATGGCGGTCGGCAAGGCCCGCTACACCATGATCACCGCCCCCGACGGCGGGGTCCTGGACGACCTGATCGTCTACCGGCTGGCCGACCAGACCTACATGGTCGTCGCCAACGCCTCCAACGTCGCCGTCGTCCGCGCGGCCCTGGTCGAGCGGGCCGAGGGTTTCGACACCGCCGTCGACGACCGCTCCGACTCCTACGCGCTGATCGCCCTCCAGGGCCCGGACGCGCAGGGCATCCTCACCCGCTTCACCGACGCCCCGCTGGCCGACCTGAAGTATTACGCGATCCTGGCAGGGCGTGTCTCCTGTGGGGGGACGACCCCCCACACCCCCCGAGGCGACGGGGCGGCTTCGCCGGATGACGCCGAAATGGTGGACGGGGTGGACGCCCTGATCGCGCGCACCGGCTACACCGGTGAGGACGGGTTCGAGTTGTTCGTCGACTCGGCCGACGCGGTGAAGACCTGGCGGCTGCTGGCCGAGGTCGAGGGCGTCGTCCCGTCCGGGCTCTCGGCCCGCGACACCCTCCGGCTGGAGGCCGGGATGCCGCTGTACGGCAACGAGCTCACCGCCGAGACCACGCCCTACGAGGCCGGTCTCGGGCGCGTGGTGAAGCTGGACAAGCCCGGCGACTTCGTGGGCCGGGCCGCGCTGGAGGCCGCGGCCCAGACCCCGCCCGGACGCAGGCTCGTGGGCCTGGTCGCGCGCGGGCGCCGGTCGCCCCGCAAGGGGTACCAGGTCGTCACGTCCGACGGCACGCCGTGCGGAGTCGTGACGAGCGGCGCTCCGTCACCCACACTGGGCAAGCCGATCGCCATGGCGTACGTCGACAGCGCCGTCGACGCCACCGAGCTCGCCGTCGACGTCCGCGGCCGGCACGAGCCGGTCGACGTGGTCGCACTGCCCTTCTACAAGCGTTCCTGAAACTGGAGAGAGAAGCATCGTGAGCGTTCCCGAGCAGCTCCGTTACACCGAAGAGCACGAGTGGGTCGCCGGCGTCGGCGACGAGAGCGGCATCGTCACGGTCGGCATCACCCAGCATGCCGCCGACGCCCTGGGCGAGATCGTCTTCCTCGAGCTCCAATCGGGTGAGGGCGACACCGTCACGTCTGGCGAGCCCTGCGGCGAGGTCGAGTCGACCAAGTCGGTCAGCGACCTGTACGCCCCCGTCTCCGGCGAGATCACCGCGATCAACAGCGCCGTGATCGACGAGCCGAAGGTGATCAACGACGACCCCTACGGCGAGGGCTGGATCTTCAAGGTCCGCGTCGCCGACGAGCCCGGCGACCTGCTCGACGCCGAGGCGTACAACAAGCTCGTAGAGGAGGCGTAGACGTTGGGTTTCAACGACTCGCTGGCCCAGGCCGACCCGGACGTCGCCCGCGCGGTCGCCGACGAGCTCCACCGCCAGCAGTCCACGCTGGAGATGATCGCCTCGGAGAACTTCGCCCCGGTCTCGGTGCTGGAGGCGCAGGGCTCGACCCTCACCAACAAGTACGCCGAGGGCTACCCGGGCAGGCGGTACTACGGCGGCTGCGAGTTCGTCGACGTCACCGAGCAGCTGGCCATCGACCGGGCCAAGGAGCTGTTCGGGGCCGAGCACGCCAACGTCCAGCCCCATTCGGGAGCGCAGGCCAACACGGCGGTGTACTTCGCGCTGCTCCAGCAGGGCGACACCATCCTCGGGCTCGACCTCGCGCACGGCGGTCACCTGACCCACGGCATGAGGCTCAACTACTCGGGCAAGGTGCTGAACGTGGTTCCCTACCACGTGCGCGCCGAGGACGGCCTGGTCGACATGGACGAGGTCGCGTCCCTGGCGGCCGAGCACCGCCCCAAGATGATCGTGGCGGGCTGGTCGGCCTACCCCCGGCAGCTCGACTTCGCGGCCTTCCGCGAGATCGCCGACTCGGTCGGCGCGCTGCTGATGGTCGACATGGCCCACTTCGCCGGGCTGGTCGCGGCGGGGCTGCACCCCTCGCCCGTCCCGCACGCCGACATCGTCACGACCACCACCCACAAGACCCTCGGCGGACCCCGCGGCGGGCTGATCCTGGCCCGCGAGGAGTACGCCAAGAAGATCAACTCGGCGGTCTTCCCCGGCATGCAGGGCGGGCCGCTGGAGCACGTGATCGCGGCCAAGGCCGTGGCCCTGAAGATCGCGGCCTCGGACGAGTTCAAGGACCGGCAGACCCGCACGGTCGAGGGCGCCAAGATCCTCGCCGAGCGGCTGCTGGCCGAGGACTCCGCCAAGGCCGGGGTCAAGGTGCTCACCGGCGGCACGGACGTCCACCTGGTCCTGGTCGACCTGGTCGACTCCGAGCTGACCGGCCGTGACGCCGAGGACCGGCTGCACGAGATCGGCATCACCGTCAACCGCAACGCCGTCCCCAACGACCCGCGTCCGCCGATGGTCACCTCCGGGCTGCGGATCGGAACACCCGCCCTGGCCACGCGCGGCTTCACCGCCGCCGACTTCACCGAGGTGGCCGACATCATCGCCCTGGCCCTCCAGCCGACCTTCGACAAGGACGGCCTCGCGGCCAGGGTCAAGGCCCTGGCGGGCAAACACCCGCTGTACCCCGACCTGTAAACGGCAGGCCCCCTCCGCCCCGGCGGAGGGGGCCTCGCTACAACGAGGTAGCGCACACATGGCGATCAGCGTTTTCGATCTTTTCAAGATCGGTATTGGCCCCTCCTCCTCCCACACCGGCGGCCCGATGGCCGCCGCACACCGCTTCGCCCGCGGCCTCCACCAGGACGGCATCCTGGAGAAGACCGCCTCCGTCCAGGTGATCCTCTACGGCTCGCTCGGCCTCACCGGCAAGGGACACGGCAGCGACAAGGCCGTCATCCTCGGCCTGGAGGGCGACAAGCCCGAGTTGGTCGACGTCGACACCGTCGACGAGCGCCTGCGGGGCATCGCCGAGAACGGGCGGATACGCCTGTTCGACTCGCACGACATCCCCTTCGTCGTCAACGAGCACCTGATCTTCGAGCGCAAGAAGTCGCTCCCCGGCCACCCCAACGGCATGAGCTTCGCCGCCTTCTCCGAGGACGGCACCGAGCTGCGCACCAAGGTGTACTACTCGGTCGGCGGCGGCTTCATCGTGGACGAGAACGCCACCGGCGCCGACCGCATCAAGGAGGACGACACCGTCCTGCCCCACCGCTTCGACACCGCCGCCGAGCTGCTGGAGCGCTGCTCGGAGACCGGGCTGTCGGTCTCGGCGCTGATGATGGAGAACGAGCGCGCGTTCGGCCGCACGGACGAGGAGATCCGCGAGGGGCTGACCAAGCTCTGGCGGGTCATGCAGGCCTGCGTCGAGCGCGGCTACGCCCGCGAAGGGCTGCTGCCCGGCGGCCTCAAGGTCCGGCGCCGCGCGCCGCAGCTGTACCGCCAGCTCACCGGCGAGCAGCCGTCCGACCCGCTCCAGGCGATGGACTGGGTGACCTTGTTCGCCCTGGCCGTCAACGAGGAGAACGCCGCGGGCGGACGCATCGTGACCGCGCCCACCAACGGCGCCGCCGGAATCATCCCGGCCGTCCTGCACTACTACGCCAAGTTCGTGCCCGGTGCCAGCGACGAGGGCGCCGTCCGCTTCCTGCTCACCGCGGGGGCGATCGGCGTCCTGTTCAAGCAGAACGCCTCGATTTCGGGAGCCGAGGTGGGCTGTCAGGGCGAGGTCGGCAGCGCCTGCTCGATGGCGGCGGCCGGCCTCACCGAGGTGCTGGGCGGGACGCCCGAGCAGGTCGAGAACGCCGCCGAGATCGCCATCGAGCACAACCTCGGCCTGACCTGCGACCCCATCGGCGGCCTGGTCCAGATCCCGTGCATCGAGCGCAACGCGGTCGGTGCCACCAAGGCCATCAGCGCCACCCGCATCGCCCTGCGCGGCGACGGCAAGCACTTCGTCAGCCTCGACAAGGCCATCAAGACCATGCGCGACACCGGCCGCGACATGCTCGACAAGTACAAGGAGACCAGCCGAGGCGGCCTCGCCGTCAACGTCATCGAATGCTGAGGCCCCAGATCTGGCCTTGCGGGCCGTCCAGAACGAGGTGCGGGGCCGGACGTCCGTCGCCGCCTTCCCGGGCGAACCTTGCCAGCATATGGTGGCGTCATGACCCCTCGAACCCTGTGCGCCATGAGCGGCGGCCTGAGCCTCGCCTTGATCGCCACCACCCCCGCCTCGGCCGGGCCGTCGCGGTGGCGGGACGTCCCCTCCCCCGCGCTCGCCTCGGTCGTGACGCTCAGCGACGTCACCGCGACGGGCCCGGCCAACGCGTGGGCCGTGGGCTGGGACAAGGCGCCCGCCCCCGTGATCCTGCGCTGGAACGGGCGGGACTGGACGAGGCAGCCCGTCCCGGAAGGCACCGCCGGACGTCTCACCGGCGTCACCGCGTCCGGCCCCCGAAGGGCCTGGGCGGTCGCCGACCCCTACGACAGCCCGGCGGGCTCGGCCGTCGCCCTGTTCTGGAACGGAAGGACCTGGAACAAGGTCGGCTACCCCGCCGACCTCCAGCCCGGTCCGGTCTCCGCCGCCCCCGGGAGGCCCGCCTGGTCGCTCGGGTGGAACTCGTCCACCAACACCGCCTCCGCCCTGCGTTTCCTGGGCGGCACCTGGGTGCGGCAGCCCGTCCCGCTCCCCGCGGAATCACCCCTCTGGACGCTCAGCGCCCGCGCCGAGAACGACGTCTGGATCGGGGGCGCCAAGCGCCGCGACGACGGCTACTTCCACCCCTACGCCCTGCACTGGGACGGCCGCGCCTGGCAGGAGGTCCCGCCGCCCGCCGAGACGTGGACGTACATCCGCAAGATCGTCCCGGTCTCCCCCACGAGCGTGTGGGCCTACCGCACCGACCTCATCCTCGGCCAGGACCACACCCTGATGCACTGGGACGGCACCACGTGGCGGACGATCCCGATCCCCGTCGCACCGGGGCCGCAGGCGTCCCTCGCCGACGACGGCCGAGGCGGCGTCTGGGTCGCGGGCTCCGCCGGTGGCAAGTCGGTCTACCAGCACTACCGTGACGGCGTCTGGACCACGGCCAACGGCCCCGCCCGCCCCGACAAACGCGTCAGCGCCTACGCGATCACCGGTTCCCTGTGGTCGGTCGGCGACCTCACCGGCGAGGGCGGCACGACCGCCTACATCGAGCGCTACCGCTGACCCACGCCCGCGAGCATCCACGCCTTCGCGGGGTTCTGCGTGAGCGGCGTCGTGCGCCGCCACTCGGCCGTGTAGACCAACCCGGGCTCCAGCAGCTCGAACCCCGCGAAGAGCGCGCGAATCTCCTCCCGCGTCCGCAGGATCGCGGGCGCCGACGCCCCCTCGTAGAGCTTGGCGATCTTCGCGGCGGCGTCCGGCCCGCTGTCGAGCGTCGAATGGGAGAGCCCCAGGTAACTCCCCTCCGGCAGCGCCTCGCGCAACCGCGCGAGAATCCCGCCGGGGCCCTCCTCGTCGGTGATGAAGTGGAACACCGCCGTGATGAGCACCAGCACGGGCCGCGCCAGATCGATGAACCCCCGCAGCCCGGGATCATCCAGAAAGGCGTCCAGCTCCCGCACATCGGCGTCAAACACCCGCACGTCATCCGACTTGCCCAGCAGCGCCCGCGCATGCGCGTTGACCACGGGGTCGTAGTCCGCGTAGACGACCCGCGTCCCGGGTGCGACCTCCTGGGCTACCTCATGCACATTCCGCTGCGTGGGCAGCCCCGCGCCAATGTCAATGATCTGCCGGACGCCCATTCCGCCGACGACATGTTCGATCGCCCGCCCGATGAACGCCCGATTCTCCACCGCCATCAACCGCGCCTCCGGCGCGATCAGCAGCACCTTCTCGGCCGCCTCCCGATCGGCCTCGAAGTTGTCCTTCCCTCCGAGCCAATAGTCGTACATACGAGCGACATTCGGCGCGGAAACATCAAGCTCCGAAGGCAATTCCACAACCGCGAGCCTAAGGGAACCCGGTCTACTCCAGGGCCTCCATCGGGCGCTCGGGATCGATCACGATGGCTTTGAGCAGGTCACGGCAGAAATACAGCTCCACGCGACGGCCCTGGCCGTCATTCGTCACCAGTCCCCGGTAGAACTGCTGAATGAAATTCCTCGGCAGCGGCCCGAAGGCGGCCTCCACCTCGGGGAGCAGAGCGTTCCACGGACGCAGGTCGGAGACAGTCTCAAGCCGCGGCGACGGATGGCCCGGCACGCGGACGAAGCGCTCGTGGACGACGTGTCCCCGGTCGTCCCCGGCGACCTCGAACCAGTAGCCGGGCCAGAGCGGCAACGAGAAGGCATGGAGCCGAAGCCCCTCCGCTTCCGCAACGCTCTCGTGCACGGGCGGCCCGAGGATCTCGGCCATCGTCTCGAAGGCGGGCAGCACGCTGAACATCTCGTCGCGGACGCGCTGCCAGGTCTGGCGACGGGCCGTGAGATCGAGGTAGGCGTCCGGCAGAGAGACGCCGTCGGGATCCTTGCATTCGAGCATGTACATGTCGCGGAGCAGGTATTGCTCGAAGTCCGCGAGCCCGACGGTGGTGGGGCCCGGTCTCGCGGCGGACGTGTCGATATACGCCTGGCATGGTTCGCACCACCATGCGGCCGGCGGGGGTTCACACCCGGCCAGGTGGATCTCGCCTCGCTCCTCGGCTTCGAAGGCGTCGCCCGCTGGGAAACCCCAGTGAACCGGCAGCGTGGTGCGGCCGCACCGGGTGCAGCCTGGACGGAAGTCACTCACTGGTCTTCTGACGAGGGCCGTGAGCGGTTAGTTCTGTCCAGGCGGTGGTTAGGCGGGTTACCACTTCGGTGAGGACGGGGGCGGGGAAGGTGTAGGGGAGGCGTAGGTAGGTGTCGTGGGTGCCGGTGGGGTCCATGGTGGCGCCGGGGATGACCTCGACGCCGTGGCGGAGGGCTACCTGGGCGAAGGTGGCGGCGTCGCGGTCGGGGAGTTCGATCCAGAGGGCCGAGCCGCCGGACGGGGGCTGGAAGCGCCATTCGGGGAGGTGCTCGTTCAGGAGTGCCGTCAGGTGGGCGAGGCGTTGGCGGAGGGTGGCTCCCCTTGCGGCGGCGATCTCGGGGAGGCGCGGGAGCAGGCGGGCGGCGAGGGCCTGGTCGAGGACGGGGCTGCCCAGGTCGGCCAGGGCCTTGTGGCGGGCCAGACGCTCGATGGTCGCGGACGGGGCGCGCACCCAGCCGGTGCGGAGGCCGCCCCAGACGGACTTGGCCAGCGAGTCCGCGGAGAGGATCTCGGCGTCCTTGGGGGCGTAGGCGGCGATCGGGGGGATGTCGCGGTCGCCGATGGTGTTGGCGTTGTCCTCCAGGATCGGGACGCCGTGGCCGGCGGCGAGCCGTGCGACGCCGCGGCGTCGAGACTCGGACATGAGGGTGCCGGTGGGGTTGTGCACGGTGGGCATGACGTAGAGGAGGTCGGGGCGGTGTTCCGCGAACGCGCGGGCGAGGGCGTCCAGGCGGATGCCGTCCTCGTCGAGGGACACGCCGACCAGGCGTGCTCCGGCGGCGCGGAAGACGTCGAAGCAGCCTGGCCAGCCGGGAGACTCGACGACGACGATCGAGCGGCGCCGCAGATACATCTGGGCCGTCAAGGCCAGGGCCTGTGACACTCCGGTTGTGACCAGGACCTCGTCGGGTGTCGTGGGGAGGCCGGTGGTGGTGAGGCGTTCGGCCACCGTGGCGCGCAGGGCGGGCAGGCCGCTGGGGTAGTAGCCGACGTCCCGCATCAGTTCGGGCAGGTCTTCGGCCAGCAGGGCCGCCAGTTCCGTGGCGAGTTCGGGGACGGCGCCCTCCATCGCGTGCCGCAGCGAGATCACCTCGTCCGGGACGTCGATCAGCCGCTGGACGATCGAGGTCGCCCGTCCCCCGGGGACGCGGCCGTCGGCGCCCGGACGGGACGCGGCGGGCTGCCGGACCACCCGGGTGCCGCTGCCGCGCCGGCTGTCGACGATCCCGAGGCCGCGCAGCTCGTCGTAGGCGGTCACGACGGTCGCCCGGCTGACCGCCAGCGCCCCGGCCAGGCCGCGCTCGGAGGGCAGCCGCTCGTCGGGCTCGAGGGTTCCGTCCTGGACGGCCCGCTGGAGCGCGCGGGCGAGCTTGCGATAGAGCGGGCCGGGCCCGCTCATCCAGTCGCCCAGGAGTTCCGCCAGGTCAGCGGGGTCGCGAAAGCGGTCCACTTGGGGGCTCATTGGCCCGGGTCCGCCCGTGTCCATCACGCCAGGCTAGTCGTGAAGCCGCGAAAGGCGGCCACAGCCTGGGAGTACACGAGTCATGAACACCCTTCTCGCCTTCGCCGCGGCGTCCATCGCGCTCATCGTGATCCCCGGCCCGAACGGGATCTACATCGTCACCCGAAGCGCCGCCCAGGGATACCGGGCCGGGCTGGTCTCGGCCCTCGGCGTCGAGACCGGGACGCTGGTGCACATCGCCTTCGCGGTCCTCGGTGTCTCCGCGATCATCGCGGCGTCGCCCGTCGCGTTCACCGTCCTGAAGATCGCCGGGGCCGGATACCTGCTCTACCTGGCCGTGCGCTCGGTGCTACGGCCCTCTGACCTGGACCTCGGCGGCGAGGCGAGCCCGATGCCGCTGAGCCGGGTGTTCCGTGACGGTGTGGTGGTCAACGTGCTCAACCCGAAGGTCGCGCTGTTCTTCCTGGCCTTCCTGCCGCAGTTCGTCACCTCCGGGGCCGGGACGCCCGGCGCGCGGGCCCAGATGATGCTGCTCGGCGCGGTGTTCTTCGTCCTGGCGCTGGCCCTGGACGCGGGCTACGCCCTCGCCGGGGGCGCCGCCCGCCGCTGGCTGGGCCGCCGCTCCTCCTCGACCCGCCGCTACGGCTACGTCATCGGCGGCATCTACTTCGCCCTGGCCGCCTACGCCGTGGTCGCCTGAATTCGTCCAACATAAATGTGCCGGGCGCCTTTCGGGCGCCCGGCGATTCTTTTTTGGGGAGGGGTTAATGGGGGGCGGGTTCGAGTACTTCGTCCCACTTCAGGATGTCTCGGTCGAGGGTGACGGTGATCTTGACGAAGACGACGTCGGTCACGGGGGCGGTGGTGACTTTGAAGGTGACCGAGGAGCGTCCGGCGGGGACGGTCACTTCTGAGGGGAGTTTGAAGGCGGGGGTGCTGCTGGCGAGGGCCACGGTGAGCGGGACGTCCGTGACGCCGTTGAGGCGGACCTT
Organism: Spirillospora sp. CA-294931; assembly: GCF_050946795.1. GTDB lineage: Bacteria > Actinomycetota > Actinomycetes > Streptosporangiales > Streptosporangiaceae > Spirillospora. The sequence continues at coordinate 1,734,331 of NZ_CP192006.1, read as the reverse complement.
GCCCTCGTAGGTTCTGCCGCCGTAGGTGGGGCGCGGCACCTCGAAGTTCGAGAGGCCGGGACGGACGCGGGTGGTGTGGCTGCGCGTCTTGGCGACGCCGTCGAGCCTGGCGGTGATCGTGACGTCGCCGAGGACGTCGGAGGGCGCCGAAAGCCTGAAGTTCAGGGCTCCCTGCGTTCCTTCGGGGAGGGTGCGGGAGGCGGGGACGTACATGCGCTTGTTGTCGGCGGCGAAGGTGAGCCCGACGCCGCCCTGGGGCACGGCGTTGGGCAGGTTGAGCGTCAGTTCGTAGGCGGCGCCGCCGCTGTGCATGAACGCCGGGCCCGTGAGGCTCCAGTCGCCCGGGTCGTAGTTGCCCTCGTGCCCCCGTGTCTGACCGCCGTCGGCGCGCGCCGGGGCGGTGAGGCCGGAAACGGCGAGTGCGACAAGCACCGCACTCGCCGTCCACGCTCGAACACGAATCATTTTCCCGTCCTTCCGTCGAAGTGAATAGCCCTCTTACCTGTTGATCACCGATTTCTGATCATCGACCGTGGTCCAGATGGTAACCGGTCGACCAGGGTTGCGATAGGGCCAATTTTCACAATTGGTCGGACGGACGGGGACGGAGTTACTTGGCGGCCTCGATGATCAGCGGCGAAAGGGCGGTGGTGGTGTCGAAATCGCTGCTCACGCGGTTCTTGGTGATGGCGAAGGAGATGCCGGTGGCGGTGTCGGCGCAGGCGAAGCTGCCGCCCGCTCCGCCCACGCCGAAGAGGGTGGGGACGTCCAGCACCGGGACGCCCGGGAAGCCGATGAAGTAGCCGAGCGCGGCGGTGGCTTCGTTGCCGAAGACCTGGTCGGTTCCGGTGGCGGAGAGGGCGCTGATCTCGCGCAGGCGGTCGGGCGAGATCAGGCGGACGCCGTCGACCTCGCCCAGCAGCGCGGCGTAAAGGCGGGCCATGGCACGGGCCGTGGTCTTGGCGCCCGCCGGGATCTCGGCGGCCAGGATGTCGGTCCGGTTGCCGAACTCGGCGTTCGGCATCGTCGTCATGGGACCTGCCTTGAACATCGGCAGGTCCGGCGGGAGATCGTCGAGGGACATGCCACCGGACGACTCGGCGTCCTCCAGAACGGCCAGGCGGTGATGCTCGGACTCGGGCATGGCGAGATACAACTCGTCGGCGATGCCGAGCGGGCCGGTGACCTCCTCGGCCAGCACCTGGGACATCGTCTTTCCGGTCGCGCGCCGCATGACCTCGGCCAGGATGTAGCCGAACGTGTAGGCGTGGTAGCCGATCTTGGTGCCGGGCTCCCACCAGAGCTCGGACGCGGCGATCGCGTCGCACATGTGCCGCGGGTCGCACAGGTTCTCCAGCGTGGTGTCCAGGGGGATGCCCGGGACACCGGCGGTGTGGTTCAGGACGTGCCGGATCGTGACGCCCTGCTTGCCGTGCGCCGCGAACTCGGGCCACAGGTCGGCGACGGGCGTGTCGTAGGTGAACACGCCGCGCTCGGCCAGGACGTGGACGACGGTGGCGGTGGCCGCCTTGCCGATGGAGTAGTTGTAGAAGACCGTCCCCGGGGTGACGGACCGGCCGGTCGCGGGGTCGGCGAGTCCGGCGACGGCGTCGACGACCTGGACGCCGTCCCGGTACACGGCGACCTGGATCCCCCGCTCGGCTCCCGAGGCGACGAGTTCGTCAATGGCTTTCTGAACGCTCATATGCGGCTCCTTCGATGGGTGTTCTCGGGTAGACCTTCCTTCCTGGTCAAACTCATCGCACCGGCCCGGGAACGGGACAGCCGAGGGCGGCGCCCACGTTGAAGGCGGACGCGCTGACGGCAAGCGCGCGGCGTGCCGCGTCCCGGGCCCGCGCGCCACCGACGACGTGCTGGTCCAGGTGTGGGACGGGGCGCTGGGTCAGCCGGTGGTGGGGGCTCCCGGGGAGCTGGACGAGACCGGGCGGGGGCTGCTGCTGGTCGAGTCGTTGTCCGAGGAGTGGGGGTTCGCGACGGACGTGCTGGGCGGCAAGATCGTCTGGGCTCGGGTGGGACCGGCCGAGGTGCGGTCGACGGCCCACAGGAGCAGGCCGAGCGCGCAGACTCCGGCCAGGAGCAGGGTGACGCCGTCCCAGCCGTGCGCCGAGTACAGGGCCGAGGACGCGGCCGAGCCGATCATGCCGCCCGCGAAGTAGGTGACCATGTACGCGGTCGTGACGCGGCTGTGGGCGGTGTCGTCGAGGCGGTAGATCTCGCTCTGGTTGGTGATGTGCAGGCACTGGGCGGCCAGCGTGATCACGAAGGCTCCCGCCGCGAGGGCCGCGATGTGGCCGGACCCGGCGGCGGCGATGCCCGTCCCGGCGAGCATGAGGACGAAGGACACCGCGGTCATGCGGCGGCTGTGGCCCCGGTCGGCGAGCTTGCCCACCAGGCCCGTGACGAACACCGTCGGGACGACGATCAGCGAGAACAGGCCGATGACCGCCTGGCTCAGCTCCCACGGGGGCGCGGCGAGGTGGAAGGCGATCGGCGTCCAGAGCGCGTTGAAGGCGACGAAGGTCAGGGCGCCGTACATCGCGCGGTAGCGCAGGACGGGCTGTTCCCGCACGATGCGGGCCACCGACAGCAGCAGGCGCGGGTAGCTGTGCGTGGACGTCGGGGGCCGGTCGGGCAGGGCCCGGTACAGGACGACCGCCGTGATCGCGGTGAGGACGGCGGCGAGCGCGTACATGGCGCGCCATCCGGCGGCCTGCGCGACCAGGCCGGACAGGGCGCGCGAGAGCATCGTCCCGAGCAGGAGGCCCGACATCACGAGCCCGATGACGCGGCCGCGCTCGTGGTCGGCGGCGAGCGTGGCGGCGAACGGGATGATGATCTGGGTGCCGACCGTGGTCAGGCCGACCAGCGCCATGCCCGCGTAGATCAGGCCGATCGAGGGTCCGGCGGCGATGGCCGCCAGGCCGAGCACGGAGATCGCCAGCAGGCCGGGGATGAGCCGGCGGCGGTCGAGCAGGTCGCCGAGCGGGACGAGCAGCAGCAGGCCGAGCGCGTATCCGGCCTGGCCGGTGGTGACGATGTACCCGGCCGTGGCCGTGCCGACGTCCAACTCGCGGGCGATGGTGTCGAGCAGCGGCTGGGCGTACCAGAGGTTGGCCACGGTGAGCCCGGTCGCCACGGCGAACAGCAGCACCATCGGACGGCTCAGCCGCGCCGACTCGTTCGTTTGCATGGTCCCAGCCTGGTCGAGACTTATTCTGCTGTCCAACAGCAAATTCCGATCGGACTATGCGTGAGGATCGATTAATGGAGCTGCGCCAGCTTGAGCACTTCGTGGCCGTGGCCGAGGAGTGCCACTTCACCCGGGCGGCGGCGCGGGTGCGGATCGCGCAGTCGGCCCTGTCGGCCTCGATCCGCTCGCTGGAGCGCGAGCTGCGGGCCGAGCTGTTCACCCGCAGCACCCGCCGGGTGGCGCTGACCGAGGCCGGACGGGCCCTGCTCGCCGAGGCGCACCAGGTGCTCGCCGCGGCCGAGGCCGCGCGCGACTCGGTGGCCTCGGTGCAGGGGCTGCTGCGCGGGCGGCTGCGCATCGGCGTCCTGCAGAGCATGCGCGGCCTGGACCTGCCGCCGGTGCTGGCCGAGTTCCGCGCCGCCCACCCGGGGGTCGAGCTGCTGATGCGGCACTCGTCCACCACCGGGCTCGCCGATATGGTCCGCGAGGGCGCGCTGGACGTCGCCTTCGTCGGCCTCCCGCACCCGCCGCCGGACCTGGAGATGGTGCCGTTGCTCAGCCGCCGCCTCATGGTGGCGTGCGCGCCCGGCCACCGCTTCGCCCGGCTGGACGCGGTGCGCCTGGCCGACCTGGCCGACGAGGTGCTGGTGGACTTTCCGCCCGGCTGGGGCATCCGGCTGATGCTGGACGAGGCGTTCGCCGCCGCCGGGCTCACCCGCCGAACCGGGATGGAGGTCGGGGACGTGACGCTGATGCTGGAGCTGGCAGCCCAGGGCCTGGGCCCGGCCGTGATGGGCGCCGGGCTCCATCACACCGAGCCGGACGTCCGTTTCGTCCCGCTGGTCGAGCCGGAGCTGACCTTCACGATCACCGCCGCGCTCCCCCGGGGCCACACCCCGTCGGCGGCCGCCCGGACGCTCGTCGACATGCTCCTACGCCGGAATGACGCCTCGCCCGAACGGTGAGTGCGCGCCCTCGCGGGCGGGCTTGCCGCAGTGGGCGCAGACGACGACAGGTTCGAGGACCTCGCCGCACGAGTGCCACCACCGCACCGGCGGGTCGTCGGGGTTGAGGTGGCGGTCGCCCCACTTCATCAGCATGGCCAGGACGTCGCTCAGCTCGCGTCCCGACTCGGTCAGGTGGTACTCGAAGCGCGGCGGGTGGGCGCTGTAGAGCTCGCGGCGGATGACGCCGACCGACTCCAGCTTGCGCAGGCGTGCGGTGAGGATGTCGCGCGAGGCACCGGTGTTGCGGGCGATGCCGTCGAAGCGGCGGACCCCGTGCAGGATCTCGCGGATCGCGAGCAGCGACCATCGCTCGCCCACCAGTTCGAGGGCGTCGGCGATGGAGCATGCTCGCGGGTCCGCGTTCTTGGGCATGTGCGCAGCTTAATCAGAGTCGCTCGATGATGGTGGCGTTGGCCAGGCCGCCCGCCTCGCACATGGTCTGGAGACCGAAGCGGCCGTCGCGGTCCTCCAGGGCGTGCAGGAGCGTGGTCATCAGCCGGGCGCCGCTGGCGCCCAGCGGATGGCCGATGGCGATCGCGCCGCCCCTGACGTTGACCTTGGCCAGATCGGCTCCGGTCTCGTGGCTCCAGGCCAGCACGACCGAGGCGAACGCCTCGTTGACCTCGAACAGGTCGATGTCGGCCAGGTCGAGGCCCGCCCGGCGCATCACCTTCTCGGTGGCCGGGACGATCGCGGTGAGCATCAGCAGCGGGTCGTCGCCCACGACGGTGAACGCGTGGAAGCGCGCGCGGGGACGCAGGCCGAGGCGTTCGGCGATGTCCGCGCCCATGATCAGCACGGCGGCGGCGCCGTCGTTGATGGGCGAGGCGTTGCCCGCCGTCACCCGCCAGTCGATCTCGGGGAAGCGCTCGGCGATGGCGGCGTCGTAGTACGCGGGCTTCAGCCCGGCCAGGATCTCGGTGGTCGTGGTGGGACGGACCGTCTCGTCCCGGACGCCCGTCCAGGCCACCTCGCGGTCGAACTCGCCGTTCGTCCAGGCCGCGGCGGCGCGGCGGTGCGATTCGGTGGCGTAGGCGTCCAGGTCCTCGCGGGAGAGCTTCCAGCGGGCGGCGATCAGCTCGGCGCTGATGCCCTGCCCGACGAGCCCTTCGGGGTAGCGTCCGTGCATCCCGGGGCCGAACGGGTCGGTGCCCGGCAGGACGTTGGAGCCCATCGGCACGCGGGACATCGACTCGACGCCGCAGGCGATCGCGATGTCGTAGGCGCCGCTCTGGACGCCCTGGGCCGCGATGTGCACGGCCTGCTGGGACGAGCCGCACTGCCGGTCGACGGTCATGGCGGGCACGCTCTGGGGGAGCCCGGCCGCCAGCACCGCCGAGCGGGTGAGGTTGACCGACTGGTCGCCGACCTGGGTGACCACGCCGCCGATGACGTCGTCCACCAGGGCGGGGTCGATGCCCGCCCGCTCGACCAGCGTCTTCAGGGTGCGGGCCAGCAGGTCGACCGGATGCTCCTCGTGCAGCGCGCCGCCCGGTTTGCCCTTGCCCACCGGCGTCCGTACCGCTTCGACGATCACCGCGTCCCGCATCGGACAGACCTCCTTGGTTGGTTCCTCCACCCCAGTGTGCGCCACTAAGTTGGAAAACACAACTCACTGGTCCGTAAACTCGGGAGCCGCGTAACCACGGCCCCCGAGGCGTTCGGGCCACTCAGTGGAAGGGGCCCGTACTGCCGTTGTCCGTCATATCCCCCCGTACGTCGAAGGGCTCCGCGATGGAGCCGCCGGTTCCTGGATTGTCAGGCAAGCGAACCTCCCAACCCTCGACGACAGTGCGGTTACTTCGGACACTAGCCCAGCGACCCGCACTTTTAAGGATCGAGCCGCTCAATATCCCCCAAAGGAGTCACCAAGTCAGGGGGTGACGGCCATGTTCGCCAGGACGCGTCCGGCCAGGTCACCGTCGCCCTCCACCGCAACCTCGACCTCGCCGGGCGCGCAACGCCCGGCTGCCAGCCGCAGGAAGACCTCCCAGCCCATGGTGAGCGTGGCGGTGGCGTCGTCCCCGGCCTCGACCTCGGCGGCCCGCCCGTCGTCCCCGACCCGGATCCGCGAGCGGAACGGCACCGGGTCGCCCACGTCGAAGACCACCGTCTGCCCCGTCGCGGCACGCTTGCCCACGACCCTGGGCAGCGCGGGCCGCAGCAACCGGCGCGCGCAGTCGGCGCCGGGCGAGTCGAGGTTGCCCGGACGCCCGATCGCCCGCCGGATGTCCTGCTCATGGGCCCAGCAGTCGAAGGCGCGGAAGGTCATGAAGTGCCAGTAGGGCACCGGCTCCCCGGTCGGTGCGGTCGTCATCTCGTCCGGATCCAGCCCGGGCAGCGCCGCCAGCCTGCGCTCCAGCGCGACGCCGAGCTCGGCCGCCACGTCCGGCCCGGCCCAGCCGCGCCGCGCGTCGATGCCGACCTCCAGCATCGCGCCGAAGTCGCTGCGCACATGCGCGGGCATGGGCCCCATCTCGTGCCCGCGCCCGGGGTCCTCGCCCAGCAGCAGCAGCTCCACCGTCGCCAGATGCGCGACGACGTCCTGGACGCTCCACCCCGGGCACTCGGTCGGCGTCTTCCAGTCGTCGGCCGTGAAGTCCTCGGCAAGCGCGATCGTCGCCCGCACGGTGTGCTCATACGCCGCGACGTTCGCCGCCATCTCAGGTTTCATCCCCCGAAATTGGCATGCGGGAGGCCCACCCGACAAGTGACGGCTTACAAGTCAGGCGACGGTGCGCTCCTCGTCCTTGGCCACCAGCCGGAGCCGGACGGCCGTGGGCACCGAATCGCGTTCCAGCGCGGTCCGCACATGCGCCATCGCGTTGTCGGCGATATGGCGGCGCAGCGCCGACAGGTCGGCGCTGTGACCATAGGAAACGTTGATCTTGAGCCGGGGCCGCTGCGACGTCCCGAGCAGGCGGGCCTTCGCGCGCCGGACACCGGGGAAGTCCTCGATCTCGGCCTCCAGCGCCTCGGCCAGCGCCTTGCCCGACAGGTTGGTCGCGCCCTCCCGATCGTCGGACTCCAGCGACAGCCCCCGGATGCGCTCCGAGCGGCCCTGCGCGAGCAGCCAGGTCAGCCCGAACAGCGCGACCACCACGGCGGCGGCAGCCACCGCGGGCCAGAACCAGGAGTTGTCGGCGGCGAAGTCGCGCGTCCGGTCGGCCAGGACGGGCTCGGACCTGCGCCGGTCACCCCAGGCGCCCAGGCCGAGGGCCAGGGCCGCCCCGCCCGCGGCGAGCAGGAGCAGCCCGGTCACCGTCAGGCCGAAGCGGTTGATCCGTGCGGCATGGCGATCCATCAGCCCTCCCCGGTCTTGACCTTGACGGCGACGCGGCGGCGGGGCATCGGATCGACCTCGTCCAGCCGCTCCCGGACGGCCTCCTTCACGCGCTTGCGCAGGTCGCCGGGCTCGCGCATCGCGGTCCGCGCGGCCACCACCACCTTGCGGCGGCGCAGCTTCACACCGCTGCCGGTGACGCCGTCGACCTCCTCGGCGGCCTTGGACACCACGGTCTTGAGCCCGTTCGGCGTCACGCCCATCATCAGGTCGCGGCTGTCGCCGCGCAGCGGGATCACCCGCGAGCGTCCCCGGAACAGCCCGCCGAGCAGGAAGACCAGGCCCAGCAGCGCCATCGCCGCGGCGATCGTGCGCACCCACCAGTCGTCCCAGGGCGTGTCGACGGCCCACGAGGTCACCCTCGGGTAGTCGACCAGGCGCGCGGGCGAGTCGGCCAGCGACGAGATCACCTCGATGGCCGTGAGCACGCCCGCCGCCGTCAGCAGCAGCGCGGCCACCAGCGCGGGCCACACCCGCCGCGAGCCGAACGCGCGGCGCGCGGCCCGTCCGGCCGAGCGGGTCTTGGGAACGGCGTTGGTCTCCGCCCTGCTCGGGCGCGACGGCGTGTGCGTCATCGGACCGGCGTGCGTGGTCATGCCACCACCGCCCTGCGGCCCGCCCGCTCCGGTTCGGGACGTTCCAGCTCCGCGACGTCGATGTCGACGTTGCGGACGCTCAGCCCCGTCATCGACTCCACGCGCTCGCGCACGTGGTCACGGACGCGGTGCGCCGTCTCGCGCACCGGCGCCGGATAGGCGATCGACATCCGCACCCGGGCGGTGACGACGCTCCCCTCGATCCGCACGTCGGTGCGGGCGGCCCGGCCGCCACCGGGCACCTGCACGCCGAGCATCTTCTTGTCGAGGCCGCCCGCGTCGGCGGTCTCGTCCACGGCCTCCCGGGTGATGCGCGCCACGACCCGCTCGGCGATCGTGGTCGTGCCGCGCTCCCCCGGCGGATCTCCCGCCGTCACATCGGCCTCTTCTGCGCGCCCTTGCCGCTGAACGAGGCGAAGACCTCGCCCAGGTCGAGCTCACCCTCGACGACGCGTCCGGCCAGGAAGCCCAGGACGCCGACCAGCAGCACCAGCACGAAGGCGCCGAACCCGCCGAACGCGCCCGCGAACCCCAGGGCCGTCCCGAAGGCCAGCCCCGTCATCGACCACACTTTTCCGTTCATCCTCTTCCCCCTTCAGAGCAGGAGCCGCGCCCGGCGGCGGCGCTCGCGCCACCGGCAGTACACGGCGATCGGGCCTCGGCGGCGCCGGACGACGACGACCGGGGCGGCCCCCGGCCGGGGCGCCCTCATGCGCTCCAGCCCCGCGGCGAACTCCTCGGGGTCGCCGCCGGCGTCCGGGTGGTGCGCGCGCACCCACGCCCGGAACGCCGCCCGGTCCCCGCGAGGCTCAGCCATCCGCCTCGCCCTCGATGTCGCCGATCAGGACGTCGACCGTCCGGCCCCCGGCCATCGGGCCCACGACCGCGCGGACGGCGTCCCCGACGTCGGCGAGCCTGCCGCCCTGCCGGGCCACCACGCCCACCTCGACGGCGTCGTCGCGGACGGCGACGCCCACCACGGGACGTCCGACGCGATAGGTCACCACGCGCCCGCGCGGCCCGGCCGTCAGGCCCGCCACATCGGGGACGGCACCGACCTTGTCGGCGATCCGCTCCGCCAGTTCCGCCGGGCTGACCTCGGCCGGGGCGTCGGCGGTCATCGCACGCGCGGCTCGGACGGCTCTTCCTCGGAGTCGTCGGTCTCACCGGGGACGTGGATGTCGTCCACCGTGATGTTCACCTCGACGACCTCAAGGCCGCAGGCGTGCTCGACCTCCTTGATCACGTTCGAGCGGACGGCCTGCGCGAGCTGCGGGATGGCGGCCCCGTACTCCACGACCAGGTCGATGTCGATGGCGGCCTGGCGCTCGCCCACCTGGACGGCGACGCCCTGCATGACGTTCTGGCCGCCCATGCCCCCGGGAAGCCTTTCCTTGACCGAGCCCATGCGCCGGGCCATTCCGGCGCCCATCGCGTGGACGCCGCCGATGTCACGCGCGGCCATGCCCGCGATCTTCGCGACGACCCCGTCGGCGATCTTGGTGCGGCCCTCGGGCGTCACCAGCTCGCTGCCGGCGCCGCCGGCCTTCTCAAGGCCGGACCCGGTGCTGTGGCCGACGTTCTCCTTGACCGGGCCCGCCGACTGGCTCGGCATTGCCCCGGTCGGCCTGTCCTTGGTCGATGCCTGTCCGTTTCCGTGGCTCACGCCATCCCCCCTGACGTATCGGTGGTGAGCAATTGATGCTCAGCGTGCGCCACCCAAAATCACCATTCCGGACAATAAGCAGGTCAATACCGCTTTGCCTGGACATGACCGACCGGAGCACGCGCGGACCTTTCTAGCCCTGGTCGCGCTGACCCTGGTTGTACATGTCACGCATCTTGGACATGGCGTCGGTGTTGCCCTCGCGGCCGGGCTCGTCCTGCGAGTCCTGCATGCCGCTCTCGCGATCCGAGGAGCCGCTCATGGCGTCGGACTCGTCGCGCTGCTCGCGCATGCCCTGGTCCTGCCCCTGGCTGCCCACGCCGCCCATGTCCTGGTCACGGCCGCCGCCCATACCCTGCGCGCCCATGTCCTGGCCCGAGCGCATGGAGTCGTCGCCCATGCGCTCCTCGCCCATTCCCTGGCCCGAGCCCATGGCCTCGCCGCTCATGCCCTGGCCGCCCATGTCCTGGCTCCCCATGGAGCCTTCCTCCATGGAACGTTCCCGTCCCTGCTCGTCGCGGTCAGGGTCATCGCCGGGCCGCCGGCCCATTTCGCTCTCGTTGCCCATGTTGCTCACGACAATCCCCCATTTGTTGGCGCTGTGGAGACGTACTCACCGATCCCTACCCGTTCGCCAGCGAATAAAAGCGGACTTCCGGACGCCCCACCTGCCCATAATGCGGACGGCGCCGCGCCAGCCCGTTGTCCGCGAGGTATTCCAGATACCTGCGCGCGGTCACCCGGGACACCCCCGTGAGCGACGCGGCGGCCGCCGCCGACAGCCCCTCGGACGCCTCGCCCAGCGCGCGGGTGACGGCCCTCAGTGTCTCCTCGCTCATCCCCTTCGGCAGCGAGCGCCGGTCGGACGCGCGCAGCTCGGCCAGCATCCCGTCGACGTCCTCCTGGCCCGCCACCTCGCCCGTGCCCTGCGCCTGCTCCCGGAACCTGCGATAGGACTCCAGCTTGTCGCGCAGCGAGGCGAACGTGAACGGCTTGAGCAGGTACTGGACGACGCCCGCCGACACCGCCGACCGGATCACCGCCAGATCGCGCGCCGAGGTGACGGCGATGACGTCCACCGGAACGCCCTTGGCCCGCAACGCCCGGCACACCTTGAGCCCGTGCGTGTCGGGCAGGTAGAAGTCGAGCAGCACGACGTCGAGCTCATGCCGCTCGCAGAACCGCAGCGCCTCGGCCCCCGAATGCGCGACCCCCGCCACCTCAAAGCCCGGCACACGCTCGACATACCGCCGGTGCGCCTCAGCCGCCACCGGATCGTCCTCCACCACCAACACCCTGATCACCGCCCACCCCCTCCCCCGCCACGCCGCCGCGCGGACGGCGAGCAGACACACCGCGACATCGCCGACGCTGCACCACCCACTGACATGCGCGTCATCGCCCTCCCCCGTTGCTCGGGACGCGGACGGTGACGACCGCGCCCGCTTCCCGTCCCACGTCGATCGTTCCGGCGTGGCGCCGGACGGCGCGGCCGACCAGGGCCAGGCCCAGGCCGTGCCCGGACGGCCCGGACGGCGGCTTGGTCGTCCAGCCGCGCCGGAACGCCAGCGGGACGTCTTCGGGGTCCATGCCGGGGCCGGAGTCGGAGACGCGCAGCAGCAGCTCGCCGTCGTCGGCCCGCGCGGTCACCTCGACCCTCGGGGAGCGCTCGGCCGCGCCCTCGATCGCGGCGTCCAGCGCGTTGTCGATCAGGTTGCCGAGGATGGTCACCAGGTCGCGATGGTCGATCGCGCCGTCGTCGATCGCGGTGTCCTCGGTAATGACCAGGTCGACGCCGCGCTCGGCGGCCTCGGCCGACTTGCCCAGCAGCAGCGCGGCCAGCACCGGCTCGCTCACCGCGCCCACCACCCGGTCGGTCAGGCGCTGCGCCGTCTCCAGCTCGGCGGTGGCGAAGTCGACGGCCTGGGCCGGACGTCCCAGCTCGACCAGCGACACCACGGTGTGCAGCCGGTTGGCCGCCTCGTGCGCCTGCGCGCGCAGCGACTCGGCGAACCCGCGCACCGTGTCGAGCTCGCCCATCAGCGCCTGGAGCTCGGTGTGGTCGCGCAGGGTGACCGCCGTGCCCATCGCGCGGCCCCGCGACCTGACCGGGACGGAGTTGACCACCAGCACCCGGGTGTCGCTGACATGGATCTCGTCGGCGCGCGGCTCGTCCGACGCCAGCGCCGAGGCCAGCTCGGCGGCCAGGCCGAGGTCGTCCACCGGACGCCCGCGCGGCTCGTCCGCCAGGTCGAGCAGCTCGCGCGCGGCGTCGTTGCACAGCACCACGCGGCCGTCCCGGCCGACGAGCACCAGCCCCTCGCGGACGGCGTGCAGGATCGCCTCGTAGTAGTCGAACATGCCGCGCAGCTCGCCCGGGGCGACCCCGCGCGTCTGGCGCCGCAGCCGCGCGCCGATCAGCGCGCTGCCCGCGATCCCGGCCAGCAGCACCCCGCCCGCCACGCCCGCCAGCGGGACGAGCCGCTCGCGCAGCCCGGCGGAGATCGCCCGCACCGTGATCCCGACCGCGACCAGCCCGAGCACCCGTCCCCGGTCGTCGAACACCGGCACGACCCGCCGGACCGACTCGCCGAGCGTCCCGGTGTAGGTCTCGGTGAACGGCCGTCCGGCCAGCGCGGGCGCGGTGTTGCCGAGGAAGTCCTGGCCGATCCGGCGCGGATCGGGATGCGTGTAGCGCTTCCCGGCCGGGCTCATGATCGTGATGAAGTCGACCCGCGCCCCCGCGCGGACCCGTTCGGCGAACGGCTGCAGGACCCGGCTCGGGTCGGACGAGACGAGCGCCGTCCGCACGTCCGGCGCGGCGGCCAGTGTGGCCGCCACGCCCGCCACCTGTTCCCGCGCGCGTTCCTCGGCGGCGCGCCCGGCGTCCAGGTAGGCCAGCACCGCCCCGGCGGCCACCAGCAGGACGACCACCGCGACCTGCAACGCCAGGAGCTGCCGGGCGATGCTCCAGCCCCTCATTTCGTTCACGAACAAAACGTACACAAGGGTGACCCCGGTCACAGACTCGCGAATAGTCCCTCTCGGACCTGGAGATTCAGCGGCCGGACGAGGAGACGACCCGTGACAGCCACCCCCCGCACGGACGACGCGCCACCGGAACCCAAGCGCAAGGACCGCGTCCACTACCTGTACGTCGCGGTGATCGCGGCGGTCGTCCTCGGCGTCCTGGTGGGCTTCGCCGCCCCCGACTTCGCCAAGGAGCTCAAGCCGCTGGGCACGGGCTTCGTCAACCTGATCAAGATGATGATCTCGCCGATCATCTTCTGCACGATCGTGCTGGGCATCGGCTCGGTCGCCAACGCCGCCAAGGTCGGCAGGGTCGGCCTGATCGCGCTGGTCTACTTCACGGTGATGTCGACGTTCGCGCTGACCATCGGCCTGATCGTCGGCAACCTGCTGCACCCGGGCGAGGGCATGCACCTCACCGCCGAGTCGGCCGCCAAGGCGCACGCCGAGGCCAAGGGCGGCGAGGGCACCGCCGACTTCCTGCTCGGGATGATCCCCAAGACGCTGGTCTCGTCGCTGACCGAGGGCGAGGTCCTGCAGACCCTGGTGGTCGCGCTGCTGGCCGGGTTCGCGCTCCAGCAGCTCGGCCCGGCGGGCGAGCCGATCAGGCGCGGCGTCGAGCACGTCCAGCGCTGGGTGTTCCGCATCCTTTCCATGATCATGTGGGCGGCGCCCGTCGGCGCTTTCGGCGCCATCGCCGCCGTGGTCGGCGAAACCGGCTGGTCGGCGCTGCGCAGCCTGGCGGTGATCATGCTGGGCTTCTACATCACCTGCGCGGTCTTCGTCTTCGTCGTCCTGGGCGCCGTCCTGTGGTTCGGGGCGCGGATGAACATCCTGACCCTGCTGCGCTACCTGGCCCGCGAGTTCCTGCTGATCCTGTCGACCTCGTCGTCGGAGTCGGCGCTTCCCCGGCTGATCGCCAAGATGGAGCACCTGGGCGTCAGCAAGCCCGTCGTCGGCATCACCGTCCCGACCGGTTACTCCTTCAACCTGGACGGCACGGCGATCTACCTCACGATGGCGACCCTGTTCATCGCCTCGGCGCAGGACGCCCCGCTCTCGATCGGCTCGCAGATCTCCCTGCTGATCTTCATGATCATCGCCTCGAAGGGCGCCGCCGGGGTCAGCGGCGCGGGCCTGGCGACGCTCGCGGGCGGCCTCCAGTCGCACAAGCCCGAACTGGTGGACGGCGTCGGCTTCATCATCGGCATCGACCGCTTCATGTCCGAGGCCCGCGCCCTGACCAACTTCGCCGGGAACGCCGTGGCCACCGTGCTGGTCGGCACCTGGACCCGCGAGTTCGACACGGCGCGCGCCCAGCGCGTCCTCAGCGGCCAGGACCCGTTCAACGAGGCCACCCTGCTGGACGACGTCCCCCAAGCGCCGCCGACCAGCCTCCAAAAGGAGACCGCCGGCGCCTGACCGCCCCCAGACTCCGCCGGTGCCCGCCCCGCACGGGCACCGGCGGACCCGCGGTCAGCTGGAGAGCTGGAAGCGGATGACGACGGTGAGGGCCTGGAGGTCGGTGGTGGTGCGGTACCGAGGCACCGGGCCTCGGGCGAGCGTGGTGTAGATGTCCGCGAGCGGGGCGCCGGGGGCGCAGGTGACGTCCAGGAGCAGGCGGGGACGGGCGGCGGTGCCGGTGAGGCGGAGCTTGAGGTCGCGGACGCCCGGCAGGCGGCGGGCGTCGGTGATGAGGTCGCCCGCGGCGGCTCGGGTGACCATGCGGGTGGGGCCGTCGAGGGCGGGACGGTAGCGGCGGAAGACCGCGCGGGCCTCCAGGGCCAGCCAGAGCAGGCCGACCAAGGTCAGGGCCGTCGCCGCGGGCCAGGCCCACCAGTGGTCGCCGGGGGCGGGCAGGGGGCGCTTCGCGGCGGACTGGCCGAGAACTCCCAGCCCGAGGGCCAGCGCGAAGGCGCCGCAGGCCAGCAGGAGCAGGCCCGTCAGTGCGGTGGCGGTGCGCATGTCAGTCCTTCCGCCAGGTCAGCCGGACGCGCACGCGCCGCTCGCGCGCCAGGCCGAGTGCGGCGAGGCGGACGGTCACGGCGGTGCGGACCATGTCGGGGAGGTTCGCGGGGTTGCGGTAGAGCGTGGCGGCGCGGACGGTGACGCGGCGGCGCAGCCGGACCCGCGCCCGGGTGATGCCGGGAACGTTCCGGGCGGCGGCCACGAGCGCGGCGCGCGCGTGGGAGCGGCGGACCGAGGCCGCCAGGCGCGGGTCGGTGGTGTGCAGGGCCAGCGTGCGGGGCCGGAGCGGCAGGGACGCCAGGACGAGCAGCAGCCCCGTCAGCGCGAGCCCCGCGGCGGCGGCGAGCACGGCCGGATCGTCCCACGCGGTGCGGCGCAGGAACGCGTCGGCGCGGGGCGGGACGTCCAGCAGCAGTGCCGCCATCGCCAGGCCCCCGATCGCGGTGACCAGGACGGCGGCGAGCAGCGTGGCCGGACGGCGCCGGGGGCGCAGCGCGCGGCGGGCCCGGCGGCGGGAGTGCGCGTCGCCGATCCACTCCTCGATCACCGTCTCGCCCATCACCACCACCTCCGCGAAGATCGGCACGGATGCGGGCCTCGTCACTCATGGTGATGGAAGATCGCGTTATGTGAAAACCAGAGCGGGGGCCGGGCGTGTCAGCGGAAGACGACGGTGCGGTCGCCGTTGAGCAGGACGCGGTGCTCGGCGTGCCACCGGACGGCCCGTGCCAGCGCCAGGCACTCCAGGTCGCGGCCCATGGCCATCAGGGCGTCCGGGCTGTGGGTGTGGTCGACCCGGGCGACCTCCTGCTCGATGATCGGCCCCTCGTCCAGGTCGGCGGTGACGTAGTGCGCGGTGGCGCCGATCAGCTTCACGCCCCGGTCGTGGGCCTGCTGGTAGGGCCGGGCGCCCTTGAAGCTCGGCAGGAACGAGTGATGGATGTTGATCACCCGGCCGGGCAGCTTGGCGCAGAAGTCGTCCGAGAGGATCTGCATGTAGCGGGCCAGGACGACCAGGTCGGCCTCGTAGTGCTGCACCAGCGTGAGCACCTCGGCCTCCTGCGCGGCCCTGGCGCCGGGCGGCACGGGCAGGTGGTGGTAGTCGATGCCGTAGGACTGGGTGAGCGGCCGCAGGTCGGGGTGGTTGGACGCGACGCCCACGACGTCGATGTCGAGCAGGCCGGAGCGCTGCCGGTAGAGCAGGTCGTTCAGGCAGTGGCCGCTCCTCGAAACCATGATCAGCACGCGGGGGCGGGCGGCGGTGTCGTGCAGCGCCCAGTCCAGGCCCAGCTCGGCGCCGACGGCGGCGAACGAGCCGCGCAGCTCGTCGGGGTCGGTGTCGGGCAGCCCGGCGAACTGCACCCGCATGAAGAACCGGCCCGCGTCGCGGTCGCCGAACTGCTGGCTCTCCAGGATGTTGCAGCCGCGCTCGGCCAGCAGCCCCGAGACGGCGGCCACGATGCCGGGACGATCGGGGCACGAGAGCGTCAAAACGTATTCGGTCACAATTCCCCACCTCGGTCGAAAGCTCGGAGGGTCACGCCCTGACGCGGGACGACTCCGGGTCATACGGGGCCCGCAGGTGGACGGTGGCGCCGAAACGCTCCCCGGCCGCCTCGACCTCGTACTCGGCGCCGGTGAGGTAGGCCCGGTCGACGGCGCCGTCCCCCCGGACGTACCCCAGCGCGACCGCGCCGCCCAGCGTGTGGCCGTACGCCGCCGAGGTGATCGAGCCCGCCGGCTCGCCGTCGCGAAGGAGCAGCTCACCGCCCCACAACTGGGCCTTCGGGTCGTCCAGCACGAGCGATACGAGCTTACGCCGGACGCCCTGCTCGCGCTGCCTCTCGACGGCGTCCCGGCCCCGATAGGGCACGCCGCGCTTGCAGGCGAACGTGAGCCCGGCCTCGACGGGGGTGTGGTCGGGGGTCAGCTCGCGTCCCCAGGCGCGGTAGCCCTTCTCGATACGCATCGACTCGATGGCGTAGTAGCCCGCCTGGACGGGCTTCTGGCCGAGCAGGGTCTCGTAGACGGTGACGGCGAACTCGGCCGGGACGTACAGCTCCCAGCCCAGCTCACCCACGTAGGTGACCCGGGTGGCCCGGACGGTGGCGTACCCGAGGTCGATCAGGCGGCTGGTGCCGAACGGGAACCCCTCGTTGGACAGGTCGGACGCCGACAGCCCCGACAGCGCCTCGCGCGAGCGCGGCCCCATCAGGCCGAACACCGCGTACGCGCTGGTGACGTCCACCAGGGCGCAGCCCTCGCCGAGGTTCCTGCCCAGGTAGTCGAGGTCGCGGGTGGTCTGGGCCGACCCGGTGACGACGAGGTACTCGTCCTGCGCTACCCGGGTCACGGTCAGGTCGGACTCGTAGCCGCCCCGGTCGTTGAGCAGCCCCGTGTAGACGACGCGTCCGGGTTCCACGGCGACGTCGTTGGCGCACAGCCACTGGAGCGCGCGCTCGGCGCCGGGGCCCTTCACGGTGAACTTGGAGAAGGACGTCTGGTCGAACAGGGCCAGGTCTTCGCGGGTGGCCCCGACCTCGGCGCCGACGGCGTCGTGCCAGTTCTGCCGCTCGAAGGAGTACTCGGGCGCGGGCCCGAAGTGGTTGACCCGCTCCCAGCCCATCTTGGAGCCGAAGCGGGCCCCGGAGTCGCGCAGCAGGTGGTGGACGGGCGAGCGCCGCAGGGGCCGGGCGGTGTCGAGCTCCCGGTTGGGCCAGGCCATGGCGTAGTGCAGGCCGAGGACCTCCTTGACCCGGTCGTGCAACCAGGCGCCGTTGTCGGCCCAGCGCGCGAACCTGCGGACGTCCACCGGCCACAGGTCCATCTCGGGCTCGCCCGCGACGATCCACTCGGCCAGCGCCCGGCCCGCGCCGCCCGCCGAGGCGATCCCGGCCGAGTTGAACCCCGCCCCCACGAACAGGCCGCGGACCTCGGGGCACGCGCCGAGCAGGAAGTTGTTGTCCGGGGTGAAGCTCTCGGGCCCGTTGTAGAACTTGCGGACGCCGGTGTGGTCGAGCGCGGGGACGCGCTGGATCGCGTTCTCCATCAGGATCGCGAACTGGTCCCAGTCCTCGGGCAGGAGCGCGAACTCGAAGGGGTCGGGGATGCCGTCCATCCCCCAGGGCTTGGCGTCGGGCTCGAACCCGCCGACGACCAGCCCGCCGACCTCCTCCTTGAAGTAGGTGTAGCCGTCGGGGTCGCGCAGCACCGGCAGGTCGGGGTGGACGCCGTCGATCCGCTCGGTCACGACGTAGTAGTGCTCGGCCGAGTGCAGCGGGACGGTCGCGCCCGCCATCCGCCCGATCTCGCGCGCCCACTGCCCGGCGCAGTTGACGACGATCTCGCACTCGATGTCGCCCGCGTCGGTGCGCACCCGGTGGACGGCGCCGTCCCGGACGTCGATCCCCGTCACCTTGGTGCGTTCCAGCACCCGGACGCCGCGCTGCGACGCCCCGCGCGCGAGCGCCTGCGTCAGGTCGGACGGGTTGGCCTTGCCGTCCCCGGGGAGCCAGACGGCGCCCACGAGGTCGTCGGTCCGCATCACCGGCCACAGCTCGCCCGCCTCCCGCGCCGAGACGATCTCCGCCTCGACCCCGTAGGACCGGGCGGACGCCGCCGTGCGCCGCAGTTGGACCATCCGCTCGGGCGTGCGGGCCACCGAGACCGAGCCCGTGCGCTTCCAGCCCGTCCCGAACCCGGTGTCGGCCTCCAGCCGCTCGTACAGCTCGGTCGAGGAGCGGATCAGCCGGGTCATGTTCTCGGTGCTGCGCAGCTGCCCGACGAGCCCGGCCGCGTGCCAGGTGGTGCCGCACGACAGCCGTCCCCGCTCCAGCACCACCACGTCGGTCTCCCCGAGGGAGGCCAGGTGGTAGGCCGTGCTGCAACCGACGATGCCGCCGCCGATGATCACAATCCGGGCGCGCGCGGGCACCATTGAACGTTCCTCCGTGCTCGGGGGGTGTCTCAGCGGGCGGTGACGGCCCGCAGGGACCGGCGGGCGGGCCAGGCGGGCACCGCCTTCAGCAGCTTGATGAACTCCTGCTCGGCCGGGCCGAGCAGGCGGTCGCGGCGGTGGGCCAGGACGATCGGGCGCGGCGACGGCGCGGGCGTCACCGGCAGGACGGCCAGCTGGCGGTGGGCCAGCTCGCTCTCGACGCAGTGCTCGGAGACCAGGGAGATCCCGAGCCCGGCCGCGACGGCCTGCTTGATCGTCTCCGGGCCCCAGATCTCGGCCTGGACGGCGTCCTGGAGACCCCAGTCGCGCAGCGCCTCCTCCTGGACGGCCCGGGTGGCCGAACCGGGCTCGCGCAGCAGGAACCGCTCGCCGGACAGGCGCTCGGGCTCGACGGTCGGCTCGGCGGCCAGCGGGTGGTCGGGCGGGGTGATCAGGACGACCCGGTCCTCCAGGATCGGCTCGCTGTCGAGCTGCGGCGCCTTGGGCACCCCGGCGAACACCGCGACGCCGACCTCGCCGTCCACCAGGCGCTTCTCCAGTTGCTCGGCGTTGCCGACGAAGATGCCCACGTCGATGCCGGGGTGGCGCTCGCGGAAGGCGGCCAGCAGGGGCGGGAGCAGGTAGGTGCCGACGGTGGTCGACCCCCCGGCCACCAGCGTCCCGCTCTGGAGCCCCGAGACCTGCCGGATCGCGGTGACGGCCTCGTCGGCCAGCAGGAACACCCGCCGCGCGTAGGCCAGCAGCACCTCGCCCTCGGGGGTGAGCCTGATCCGCGCGCCCGACCGGTCGATCAGCGTGGTCCGCAGCGACTGCTCCAGCTGCCGCACCTGGTTGGAGACCGAGGGCTGGCTCAGGTAGAGCTTGCTCGCGGCGGCGGAGAACCCGCCCTCCTCGACCACCGTCATGAAGATCCAGAGACGGTAGAGGTTGAGCTGCATGGCGGGGCTCCTCGTCGGATGCGATGGGGCCGATCAGGCGCGGGCGGCCGTGATCGACTGGTCCAGGGCGGCCTCGAGTTCTTCGAGCCGATGCCAGGGAATCTCGCCCATCGTACAAATCCGGAAGAAGTGGGATGAAAGGGAGCCTTGACCCGCATAAATGACATATCCCCGCTTCTTGAGCTCATCGTGAAGCCGGGGGTACGTCACGCCGTCCGGGAGGTGAATCATCGTCACCGAGTTCGCCCGGAAAGCGGGCTCGACCAGCACCTTCAGCCCCAGCCGGCCGAGCTGCCCGCGCACCAGGGCCGCGCGCTCGCGGTAGAGGCGGGTCCGGCCCGCGAAGCCGCCCGCCTCCGCGTACTCCTTGAGCGCCTCGTCCAGCGCGTAACAGACCTGCACCGCAGGGGTGAACGGGACGTTCCCGTCCCGCTGCCCCTTCAGATAGGACGCCGCGTTCAGGTAGAGGCTGCGCGCCGGCACCTCCTGGATCCGCTCGACGCCCCCGGGTGAGCACAGGATGAACGCGATGCCGGGCAGCCCGTGCAGGCCCTTGTTCGCGGTCCCGCACACGATGTCGGCACCGACCTCGCCGAGGTCCTGGTCCTCGTTGCCGGTGCCGCTGATCGCGTCCACGACCAGCAGCGCGTCCGACTCGGCGACGATCGCGCCGATCTCCCGGATCGGGTTGATCAGACCGGTCGTCGTCTCGTGGTGGACGACCGCGACGGCGTCCACGTCCGGGTGCGCGGCCAGCGCCGCCCGGACGGCCTCGGGGTCGATCGGCGTCGTCCAGCGCTCCAGGTCGCTCTGGCCCTCGGGACGCACCGTGTGCGCGGTGATCCCGTTGGCGCGGGCGATCCTGAGCAGCCGGTCGCCGTAGACGCCGTTGTCCACGACCAGGATCGAGCGGCCCGCCCGGACCGAGCTGATCACGGCCATCTCCATCGCGGCGGTGCCCGAGCCGGTCACCAGCAGCGCCTCGTGCTCGGGCAGGCCCAGCGCGGGCGGCAGGGCCGAGCGGATCCGGGCCAGCAGCTCGCCGAACTCCGGCTCGCGATGGCACAGGTCGCCGCGCAGCAGCGCTCGGGTGACCCGGTGCGAGGTGCACGCCGGGCCCGGGTTCAGGAGGATGAGTTCGTCGTCCACGCCAGCGACGCTAACCACCGGGCGGCATTCCAGGTAGAGCCCGTTTCCTCATAGCCTCCATAGGCGTTTGCCTATGACCCGGAGGAACCGTGACCGAGCCCGAGCCCAGCCAACGGCCCGCCGTCCGCATCGTCTGCCTCGACCCGGCCGGACGGATCCTGCTGCTCAACTGGCGCGATCCCGCCAGCGGCGCGGACATCTGGGAACCGCCGGGCGGCGGCGTCGAGAGCGGCGAGACCCCCTTCGAGGCCGCGGGCCGCGAGCTGGAGGAGGAGACCGGCCTGCCCGCCGCGTCCGTGCGGGACGTCTCGATCCCGGTCGACCGCGAGTTCCGCTGGCTGGGCGTCCGGTACCGCAAGATCGAGCCGTTCTACCTGGCCCGGTTCGAGGAGACGCCCGAGGTCGCGCCCAGCGGCTTCACCGCCGAGGAGGACGAGACCTACCTCGGCCACCGCTGGTTCTCGCCCGAGGAGATCCAGACCCTGGACGGTCTGGAGCCCCCGGACCTGCTGAAGGCGGTCTCCCGGCTGCTCACCTCCGGGTGAGGACGGCGACCCCGGCGCCCACGAACGTCAGCCGGAGCTGCTCCTCGACGACCAGCGCCTCGACCGTCCCCTCGACGCACCCCTTCCCGAGGGGACGCTCGACCAGCGTCAGCTTTTGGCCGGACACCCCCATCGGGTCGAGCGCCGCGGCGCATCCGTCGTCCCCGTGGTACTCGATCCGTCCCCGCTCGGCCCCGGTCTTCAACGTCACGGTCACGCTCCGCGAGTCGGTGAACGCGCCGGAGTAGGTCACGGTGCCCGACCACGTCCCGGCGAACTGCCGGGGCACCACGGCCAGGTCGGCGGACTCGGCGTCGCTGGAGAACGGCGTGCTGACGTAAAGCACGAGCCCCAGCAGCGCCATCGCGCTCACCGCGAACCCGAAGACCGCGCCGGGCCGTCCCCGCTTTGGCGACGGCGGCTGCTGCCGGGCCGGGGCGGGGGCGACCCCGTCGCCCGCGTCGTCCCAGGGGTCGTCGCCGGACGCCCGGAAGGCGTCGTACTCGGCCCGCTCCCGCGTCAGGATCTCGTAGGCCCGGTTGATCAGCCGCGTCCGCGCCTCGGCCTCCGCGTCCCCCTGCCGGTGGTCGGGATGGACGTCCCTGACCGCCGTCCGCCGCCCCCGCCGGATCTCCTCCTCCGACGCGTCCTGCCCCACCCCGAGCAGCGCGTAGGCGTCCTCCCCGTCCAGCTCCCGGGCGTAGTCCCCCATCACTTCTCCTTCTTGAGGTCGGCGGTCGCGCCGCCCGGCTGGAAGACCAGACGCAGCCGGTTCTTCTTGCGCGTGGCCACGACGGTCGCGTCCCCGCAGCCCTTGGTCCCGTCGCGCTCCCGCAAGGTCAGCCGCTCGTCGGCGAACCGCGTCGGGACGAGGGTGGCCGAGCACCCGCCCTTGCCGGGGTACTCCACTCCGCCCACTTCTTCGCCGCGCCAGAGCGTCACCCGGATCTTCCGGGTCGTCTTCCCCTTGGCGTCCTTCAGCTCGCCCGACCAGGTGCCCGCGAAGGTCTCGGGCACCGCCGTCTTCGCCCGCCGCTCGTCGTTCTGCGCGCCGATCCGCTTGCCCGCCGAGACCGCGACCGAGCCCAGCGCGACCAGCCCCACCACGACGACCACGGCGATGGCGAGCGCCGCGCGGGAACGCCGCCGGGCGGGCCTCTCCCGATAGTGGTGGATATGGATGACCTGAGGCGGAGGCGGTGGTGGTGGTGTGGAGGTGGAGACGCCACTGGTGGCCGCCGATTCCCACGGGTCGCCGGCCACGCCCTCGTCGGCCTCGTCCCAGGGGTCGAGGATCTCCTCGGGTTCCTCCTGGAGGGCCGGGCCCGCGCGGAAGGCGTCGTAGGCGGCGCGCTCCTTGGTGAGGACGTGGTGGGCGAGGTTGACCAGGCGGGTGCGGTCCTCGGCGTCCGCGTCGCCGTGGTGGTCGGGATGGACGTCGCGGACGGCCCTGCGGCGCGCCTTGCCGATCTCGGCGGACGTGGCGTCCTGGGCCACGCCGAGCAACTCGTAGGCGTCGTGGCCGTCGAGATCCCTGAAGGGCGCGGGCACGGGCTACGCGCCGACGCGCTTGACCACCGAGGCCCGGCGGCAGGTCAGCGACCAGTGGGCGGTCGCCTCGGTGTGCCCGACGGGGACGACCTTGGTGCCGGTCGCGACGGTGACGTCGCGGGCGCCCGCCAGATAGAGCATGAACATCGAGAGCTGGTGCTCCCTGCCCTCGTAGTACCAGTCGCAGCGCAGCACGCGCTGCCCGCCCAGGAACGGCGCCTGGAGCAGTTCCTGGGCCTTGGGCGGGAGGTTCCCGAGGATTCCGCGCGCTCGCGCGTCCAGCCCGAGGTCCGGCGCGGCGGGACCGGCCGAGGGCCCCTTCGAGGCGGGACGGGCGCCCGCTGGAAGGGGCCGGTGGTCGATGGCGGCGTTCTTGAACGAACCCGGGTCGAGCACATAGGAAACCAGCGCGTACACCGGTTTGTGCTCGGTGTTGACGCGCGGCTCGGCGACGCAGAGGGCCCGGTCGCCGAAGACGACCGCCATGGACCGGCCGGACGGGTCGGCGCCGTCCTGGGTCGCCCACCACTCGATGACGTTCCCGGCGCGCTGGAGGAGGCGGTCGCGGACGCCCTGGCCCATCGCGTCCCAGCACTCCTGACGCAGCGGCTGACCGGTCGAGAGGTCCATCGCGCCGCGCCGGTGCAGCGGCGCGGCCGCGCCGTGCCGCTGGAGACCTCCGCCCGTCCGTCGCTCCGGATCGTTCGGCCGGGAGGGAATGATCGAGCTCACCGGTGTGACCGCCCCTGACTCTGCCCTGACATCACGCGGCATACTGCCACGAAACGGCGTCGCCGCGCCCCCGGAAAAGCCGGGGGCGCGGCGAGCCTGGGCCGTCAGCGCAGACGGCAGTTGCCGGTGTCGGTCTTGGTCTTGTCGCTCTCTGAGGTGGCCGAGACGATGAGCTTGGCCTTGGCCGCGCCGGGCTTGGCCTTGGCCCAGACGACGGCCTGGGTGGTCGAGCCCGTCTTGGCGGTGGCCAGGGCGTTGGGGACCCACGTCTGCCAGTCGCCGCCTTCGACGGTGGCCTTCAGGCGGTAGACGTCAGAGCCGTGGTGCCCCGAGCCCCCGGTTCCGCTGTTGCGGAGCGGGACGGTGCACTTCACCCAGCCGGATCCGGCCGGGGCGGTCTCGCCGGAGTCGACCCGCACGCCGCGCTTGTACGGGCCCGCCCCGTCCAGGGAGCGGATCGCGACGGTGTAGGACAGCACGCCCTGCTTGTCGCGCTTGAGGTCCAGGACGTAGAAGTGCAGGCGGTTGGCCTGGTCGACGTACTCGTACTGGCTGCCGGAGTCCGTCCCGGCGTGGAACAGGCTGTCGGACAGCTGCCGGTAGTCGCCGATCGTCATCTTCTGCGGGGTGCCGTCGGGCTTGACGAAGTCGACCTTGTCGATGTCCTGCGGGTTGGCGTCCTTGACCCAGATGAACGGGGCGTCGTCGCGGTCCTTGGTCTTGGACAGCAGGACGCCCGAGTCCGGGGTGAAGGAGTCGAAGCCCATCCGGTCGACGACCTCGACGGTGTAGTTGTCGTACTTGCCGCCGTCGCAGAGCGCGTCCTTGGCGGGGTCGCACGCCGGGCTCTGGTCACCGCCCGCGCCCAGCTTCAGGTTGACGCCCGCCAGGTCCTTCGAGCCCGGCTGGACGGCGCGGGCGGTCACCTTCGCCACGACCGTCCCGTCCTTGGCCAAAGTCTCGCGGTTCAGCTGGAGCACCTTGGACGGGTCGACGATCCCGAGCTTGAGCTTGTTGCGGAGCATGTGCTGGGCGCCCATCGAGGAGCCGCCCGTGGCCGGGATCATCCAGCGGCTGTGCGGGCCGCCCGGACCGTTGAAGGTGCCGCGGCTGAGCATCTCCCAGGGCCCGGAGTAGGCGCGCCGCGGCGGGTTCCCGTACGGGTTGTTGTAGTTGTCGCCGATTCCCAGGATGTGGGAGAACTCGTGTGCGTAGACGCCCATGCCCGAGCTCTCGGCCTGGGTGGAGCTGCCGGTCACCGCGTTCGGCCAGTGCGCCGAGCCCGCCTGCCACGACGTCCAGTCGACATAGCGGGTCTTGACCCAGTTGGGCAGCTTGGAGTCGCCCGAGCCCCACTCGGCCGGGACGTCCTCCTTGGTGTTGAACTTCATCTGCCCGAATTCCTGCCAGGTGGCCGACTCGTCCTGCCCGGCGGTGAGGAAGAAGACGAAGTCGAACTTCTTGGCGGTCTCCTCGCCGACGTCGGCGATCCAGGCCGCGCGCGCGTCGCGGCGGATGTCGCGGCCGCAGGTGTCGCCGGACGGGCAGCCGGTGCCGCCCTGGAAGGCGTCGATGCCGTACTCGTGGTCCTTGGCCTGCATCTTGTAGGCGCCGAACGCGGTCAGGTCGACGCCGTAGCGTCCGCCGGAGTCCTCCATCCAGTACTCGTGCAGGGTGTGGCCCTTGTTGAGGTCCTGGGGCTTGTTGAGGAAGTCCTGGTAGAACTGCGCGACCTTCTCCCGGGGGACGTTCCCGGTCACGGTCGGGTTGCCGAAGATCGTGGAGTTCTTCGGCTGGGTCACCACGAAGGGCTGGTTGGGGTAGTCGACCAGCACGACGGCGCCCTTGAAGTTCTTGACCGACCCCTTCACGGCGGGATCGGCCCAGTTCGTCCCGGGGACGGGCTTGTAGTCGTCCCAGGTCATGGTGTCGGGCAGCTCGTAGTTCTGCGGGTCGATCGGACGCGGGCCGTTGGCGGCGAACGTCCGGAGCCGCTGACCCTGCTGCCACGGCTGCGTCTGCGGCCAGTGGCGCATCTGCCAGGGGTTGGGGGTGGGTTCGGGGACCGGCGGCCTCGGCTGGGCGGCGGCGGGGGCCGCCGACAGTGCCAGGAGAACGGCCGCCGGAATCAGGAGGATCTTCTTGACGCGCATGTGTCCCCTGTCTCAGTCGGTGGCTGCAACATAGGAACGCCCGCCCAGATGATCAATGGTCGAGTTGGCCGATCTCTGCGTCCCAACACTGGCATGTACCGCCATGCCCCCTGGTGGGCCGGGTGTGTCCCCTGGCGCGAACGAAGTCCGCTTTCAGCCACCGGGGATGTTGGGTAGGTACCTGGCCATGAGCAACAGGACCGTGGCGGAGAAGCTGGGCCTCAAGCCCGGTCACACCGTTTATGTGATCAACGCGCCGGACGACTACGCCAAGCTCGTGCAGGGCCTGCCGGACGGCGCCGAGGTCATCGACGACCACCCGGCCGACGCCGTCCACCTGTTCGCCAGGGGGCACGCCGAGCTGGACGCCCACATCGAGGAGGCCATCGACGCGGTCGGCCCCGGCGGCATGCTGTGGGTCTCCTATCCCAAGGACGGGACGACCGACATCGACCGCGACAGCCTCTGGCCCGCCTTCACGCCCTACCGATGGCGCCCGGTGCGGCACGTGTCGGTGGACGCGCGCTGGTCGGCGCTGCGCTTCCGGCCCGAGACCGACCCGAGCGCGCCGCGCGACCCGTTCAGCTGAGCAGGTCGCGCGTGGCCAGGACGATGCCGTCCTCGTCGCTGTAGAGCCAGTCGCCCGGACGGAACTCCGCGCCGCCGAACGCGACGGGGACGTCCACCTCGCCGACCCCGTCCTTGGCGCTCTTGCGCGGGTTGGAGCCGAGCGCCTTGACACCGAGGTCGAGGGTCCGCAGCGCGGCGACGTCGCGGACCGCGCCGTTGATGACCGCGCCCGCCCACCCGTTGGCCACCGCCGCCGCGCCGATCATGTCGCCCAGCAGGGCCGAGGCGAGCGCGCCGTCCCCGTCCACGACCAGGACCCGGCCGTCCCCCGGGGTGTTGAGCAGCTTCTTCACCAGCCCGTTGTCGCGGAAGCAGCGAACCGTGGAGACCGGCCCGGCGAACGAGACACGGCCCCCGTACTGGCGGAACTGGGTCTCGCAGCTGCGCAGCTCGTCCTCGAAGTCGTCGATCAGATCAGCGGTCGCGAAGTCCATCCAGCAACCCTACCGATGGGTCCGGAACGGGCCGGGCCGCCTCGGCCGGACGCCGGGTCAGATCGGGGAGCAGGGTGAGCAGGCCGAGGGCCGCGAGCCCGGCGCCCAGCCACAGAGGCGCCCGCAGCCCGTGCGCGGACAGCAGGACGGCCCCTGCCGAGGAGCTGATGATGATGCCCAGCGTGATGAACGAGGAGTGGATCGAGTTGACCAGCGACCCGGCGTTGGACGCGCGGTGCACGCGGACGACCATGGCCGGGTTCATCGTGACGCCGACCAGGCCGATGCCCAGCATGCAGAGCACCGCCGCGACGGGGAGCTCGGCCAGCAGCGCGAACCCCGCCAGGAACCCCAGGTTGAGCGCGAGCCCCACGATCTGCACACCGATGGTGTGGCGGTCGGCGAGCCGTCCGACGACGATGTTGCCGACCAGGGTCGCGGCGCCGTAGGCGACCAGCAGCAGCGGGACGCTGCTCTCGGCGAACCCGGACAGCCCGGTCAGGATCGGGTTCAGATAGCTGAAGGCGGCGAAGGTCGCGCCGATGATCAGGGTGCTGGTGGAGAAGGCCAGCCAGAGGCGGGGGCTCCTGAAGGCGTCGGCCTCGGCGCGGGCGGACGACACCTCCCGCTCCAGCGCCGGAACCCACAGCCGGACGGCCACCCCGGCGATCACCGCGAGGGCGGAGATGGCCCAGAATGCCGCGCGCCAGCCCAGCTGCCCGCCGACGAAGGTCGCGAACGGCAGGCCGAGGAGCGTGCCGAGCATCAGGCCGTTCAGCGCCGCCGCGATCGCCCGTCCGCGCAGCTCCGGACGGGTGACCCGCACGCAGATCGTGATGCCGACGCCGAAGAACGCCTGGGCCGCCGTCCCGGTGATCACCCGGGCGGCCAGCATGACGCCGTAGTTCGGGGCCGTGGCCGCCAGCAGGTTCCCCGCCAGGAAGACCCCGATCAGGAGCAGCAGGGCGGTCCTGGGCGGCACCCGCATCACGGCCACGGTCAGCAGCGGCCCGCCGACGGCCATGGCCGCCGCGAACGCCGTGATGAGGTAGCCGATCGTCGGGACGGAGACGTCCAGACCGCGCGCCATCTCCGGCATCAGCCCGGCGACGACGAACTCGCTGGTCACCAGCGTGAAGATCCCCAGCGCCACCACGTACACCGCGAGCGGGGTCTTATTTTTAGATTGTCCAGTACAAAACTGGTCCATGGATCGTTTCTCCACACCGCGTCGAGGGGTCAGGGACTCAGGGCGTCCAGGGTCGTTCCGGCGATGGACTCGAGCGTCGCGCGATCGGCCCCGCCCTGGGCGGCGACACGCAGCCCGGCGATAGCCGCCACAACGAAATGGGCGAGTTCCACCGGCTCCCGAGCGGAGGTGATCTCCCCGTCGCGGCGGCCGACGCCCAGAACGAAGCGCAGGCCGTCCAGGCGGCGGCGCTGGTCGCGGCGGAGGATCTCCGCGACCTGGGGATCGTCGCCGGACAGCTCGACGGTGCTGATGACGCTGAGACATCCGCCCTCGTCGAGCGCCGCCTCGACGACATGCGCGAACAGCCTGCGCAGCCGCTCCATCACCGGACGGTCATGCTCTTCGAGCAGGCCGATCTGCCGCGCGGTCGTGATCTCGGTGTAGTGGACGAGCGCCCGCAGGAACAGTTCGTGCTTGCTGGAGAAGGTGTTGTAGATGCTGCTGCGCCCCAGCCCGGTGGCCTCACAGAGATCCTGGGTGGACGCCGCCCGATATCCCTTCCCCTGAAAGGTGCGCACCGCCGCGGCGACCGCGGTCTCCTCATCGAACGCCCTGGGCCTCGCCATGGCCCAGACAATAACAGGTTTTGGACTCGGCGATTCAATACTCGGGACGGCGTCATCACCCCGGAACTCGCCCGTCGGGTAGGGCATGGGTGATTTGATGGATGTAACCGGTCATCTCGACGCACTGGGAGGGGCGCTCGCCGAGGCGGGGTGGTCGAGCCTGTCCCGCTATCACGAGAAACCTCCGCTGCTGCGGGTGTTCCATCCCGCGACCCCCTGGTTCGGCGACAGCGTCAGCGTCGCCGACAGCCTGGAGGGCACGCCGTGGTTCTGGTCGTCCACGGGCGACCCCCTGGCCCCCTGCGCCGATCTGGAGAAGGCCGTCGCGCGCGTGGAGGAGCAGATCACCTCCTTCGAGCCGATGGCCGAGCGCTTCGGATTGTCGCGGCTGTCCTCGGCCCAATGGCGGCGACTGCTGGACGGATTGCGGCGATAGCAGGAGAGAATGGCCGAATGGTTGAGACGTCATTGCCGCTGCGCCCCGGTGACCCCCGGCTGATCGGCGGGTATCGAGTGCTCGGACGGCTCGGCTCCGGCTGGCAGGGCCAGGCGTTCCTGGCCACCACCCAGAGCGGACGGCACCTGACCATCCGCGTCGTGACCGCGCCGTCGGCCGACTTCCGCAAGCGGTTCCGCTCGGAGATCGCCGCCGCCCAGCGGGTGCGCCACCCCTCGGTCGCCCCGGTCATCGACGCGCACGCCGACGCCCCCGACCCCTGGTGGGCGACCGTCCACGTCCCCGGCCCGTCACTCCCCCAAGTCGTCGAGCAACACGGCCCACTGCCCCCCAGAGCGCTCACGATCCTCTTCGCCCAACTGGCCGAGGGCCTGCGCGCCATCCACGAGGCCGACGCCGTCCACGGCGACCTCGCCCCGTCCAGCGTGATCCTCGCCGACGACGGCCCCCGCATCATCGACCTCGGCGCCGTCGGAAACGGCGGCGACGACGTCCGGGCCCTGGGCGCGCTGATGTCCTTCGCCGCCACGGCCCGCGAGGGCGACGCCGACCTCGCCGCCGTCCCCGCTCCCCTGCGCGACCTCATAGAGCGCTGCCTGACCGGCACACCCGACCTAGCCGAGATCATCGCCACCCTCGAAACTCCCGCCCCCGGAACAGCGACCCCCGTCCGCGTCACCAAGGCCCCGCCAACGCGCCCGGAATTCCGCCCGCCGCCCGACCTCCAGGTCTTCCCCGTGGTCTCGCTCAACCCAGTCGCCGAGACCACCCTCCCCTAACCCCCCACCCCGAGCGAGACGCGCCATCACCCCCCCGACCTGAGGCGCCGTCAGCCCACGCTGCCGCTCGCAGACGTCGCGCGCCAACGCGACACCAGAGGACTCCGGTAAGCACGCCCCCCCAGCCAGTCACCCACCCAGCGCGCTGGGGGCGAGACGCGTCAGCGCCCCGACGATCCGAAGCGACGTCAGCCCACGCTGCTGCTCACAGACATCGGGCGCCCCCACGCGACACCAAGAGGCCGCCGACCAGCACGCCCACCCCGGTCACCCACCCAGCACGCTGCAGGCAAGACGCGTCAGCGCCCCGACAATCCGAAGCGACGTCAGCCCACGCTGCTGCTCACAGACATCGGGCGCCCCCACGCGACACCAAGAGGCCGCCGACCAGCACGCCCACCAAGCCAGTCACCCGCCCAGCACGCTGCAGGCAAGACGCGTCAGCGCCCCG
Organism: Spirillospora sp. CA-294931; assembly: GCF_050946795.1. Classification (GTDB taxonomy): domain Bacteria; phylum Actinomycetota; class Actinomycetes; order Streptosporangiales; family Streptosporangiaceae; genus Spirillospora. Next base: position 1,703,915 of record NZ_CP192006.1, on the reverse strand, counting down.
ACAATCCGAAGCGACGTCAGCCCACGCTGCTGCTCACAGACGCCCCGGGCGCCAACGCGACACCAGGGGACGCCGGTCAGCACGGCCGCTCTGGTCACTCGCCCAGCACGCTGTGGGCGAGGCGGGTCAGCGCCCCGGTGATCTGGGACGGGGTCAGGCCGCGCTCGCGCTGGTGCTCGTAGACCTCGGGCGCCAGCGCGGCCAGGAGGACGTCGGTCAGGGCGTCTGTTTCGGGGACGCCGGCCTCGATGAGCAGGGATCTGACGTGGGCGCGCCAGAAACCGTAGGCGCCCGCGGCGAAGCGCAGGCGCCCGGGTTCGGCGCCGAGGACCAGGGCGCCGTGGGCCTCCAGCAGCTCGACCATGGCGGCGTAGAAGGCGGCCAGGCGTTCGGCGGGTGGGGCGCCGGGGCCCAGCGGAGCGGGGCCGTCCAGCAGGCGTTGTTGCAAGTCATGCTCGTGGACGTCGAGCAGCGCCATGGCGATCGAGGCCGTGTCGGGGTAGCGCCGGTAGAGCGTGCCCCGCCCGACCCCGGCGGCCTTGGCGATCTCGTCCATGGTGACGGCGCGGGGGTCGCGGGAGGCGAAGATCTCGGCGGCCGCCTTCAGCACCTTGGCCCGGTTGCGGGCCGCGTCGGCGCGCTCGCGCGCGGGCTCGGCGGGCTGCCCGGTCAGCAGGTCGATGCGGCGCATGCGCAAGAGCGTATCAACTGGACACGATGTCCGCTTTTCTCCTACAGTGAAGCGGACGCGATGTCCAGTTAAGGAGTCCCCATGCCCTCGTTGTTGCATCTCGACGCCAGTGCCCGGCGCGCCTCGATCAGCCGGGAGGTCGGGGAGGCGTTCGCCACGGCCTGGCGCCTGCGGCACCCGGACGGCTCCTACACCCGCCGGGATCTGGCCGCCGACCCCGTCCCGTTCATCGGGGAGGCGTGGACCGAGCTCTGCGACCACGTCCTGGAGCACGGCATCACCGAGATCGGACGGCTCCCGGAGGCCGTGCGCACGCCCGCGCAGGCCGACGCGTGGAAGATCGTCGAGCCGCTGCTGACCGAGCTGGTCGAGGCCGACACCGTGCTGATCGCCACCCCGATGTACAACTACTCCGTCCCCGCCTCGCTCAAGGCGTGGTTCGACCAGGTGACCTTCCCCAAGATGTCGCTGGCGGGACGGCGCTTCGTCGTGACCACCGCCCGCGGCGGCGCCTACGGGCCCGGAGCGCCCAAGGAGCGCTTCGACTACCAGGAGCGTTTCCTGCGCGACTTCTTCGCCGGGCACTTCGCGGTCGAGGACGTCACGTTCGTGAACGCCGAGCTGGTCAACTCCCGCCTGGACCCGGGCCTGGCGCACCTGCGCGCCAAGCACGACGAGTCCTACGACGCCGCGCTCAAGGCGGCCTACGACCTCGGCAAGGAGGGCTGATGGCCTGGCTGCTCCTCGGGCTGGCCGGGCTGGTGGAGATCGCCTGGTCGCAGAGCATCAAACCGACCCAGAACTTCAGCCGGCCGCTGCCGACCCTGCTGTGCTTCGTCCTGGCGGCCGTCGCCGTCTACCTGCTGTCGCGCTCCATGCAGACGCTCCCGGTGGGCACCGCCTACGCGGTGTTCACCGGCATCGGAGCGGTCGGCGCCATCGCGCTCGGCGTCGTGATCCACAAGGACCCGGTCACCGTGGGACGCGCGATGGCGCTCTCGCTGATCGTGGGCGGCATCGTCCTGGCCCGGGTCACCGCCCCCGAATAGGTCAGCCCGCCGACGGAGCGTCGATGGGACGGCCGATGAGGCGGGACAGGACGATCGAGGTCTTGGTCGCGGTGATGTTGTGCTCGCGGCGCAGGCGCTCCAGCGCCTGCTCCAGATGCTGGATGTCGCGGGCGCGCACATGCACCAGTGCGCTCGCGTCGCCGCTGACGGTGTACGCCGCGACCACCTCGGGATGCTTGCGGATGCTGGAGTAGATCTCGTCGGGCGACGTCGCCCCCGTGCAGTAGATCTCTATGAACGCCTCGGTCGTCCAGCCGAGCGAGGCCGGGTCGACCACAGCCGCGAAGCCCGTGATGACCCGGTCGGCCCGCAGCCGGTCGACCCGCCGTTTCACCGCCGGGGCCGACAGCCCGACCTGGTCTCCGATCTGGGCATATGAGGCGCGACCGTTCTCCAGGAGCTGTGCAACGATTCGACGGTCGAGCTCGTCAAGACGCAACAAATATCTCCCCCAAAGTCGACTCTCACCATTGGTCGTTGGTTGATCCCGAACATACGCTGAGTTCTGGACCGGCGACCACTCGTCCCCCGGTCCGCCATCCCCCCAACCACCGGGCGACACCCGGTGCCATAAGCGATCCCGGCGCCGGCGCCGGGCCGAACGGGTGAAGGAGTGCCGTGACCCAGTCCGAGCGTTTGCGGGCGATGTCCCAGGAGCACAGCGCACACAATTACCACCCGCTTCCCATCGTGATCGCCGAGGCCGACGGGGCCTGGGTCACCGACGTCGAGGGCAAGCGTTACCTGGACATGCTGGCCGCCTATTCCGCGGTCAACTTCGGCCACCGCAACCCCCGGCTGACCGAGGCCGCCAAGCGCCAGCTCGACCGGGTGACGCTGGTGAGCCGCGCCTTCGACCACGACCAGTTCGGCCCCTTCGTGTCCGAGCTGGCCGAGCTGGCGGGCAAGGACATGGTCCTGCCGATGAACAGCGGCGCCGAGGCCGTCGAGACGGCGCTCAAGACCACCCGCAAGTGGGGCTACGAGGTCAAGGGCGTCCCGGCGGGCGAGGCCAACATCGTCACCTTCGAGGGCAACTTCCACGGCCGGACGACCACGATCGTCAGCTTCTCGACCGACCCCGACGCCAAGGACTCCTACGGCCCCTACACGCCGGGCTTCCGCACCGTCCCATACGGGGACGTCGAGGCCCTCAAGCAGGCCATGGACGCCAACACCGTCGGCGTCCTCATCGAGCCGATCCAGGGCGAGGCCGGGGTCAACGTCCCGCCGAGCGGCTTCCTGACGTCCGTCCGCGAGCTCTGCACGGCCAACGGCGCGCTGATGATCGCCGACGAGATCCAGTCGGGCCTGGGCCGCACGGGCACGACCTTCGCCGTCGAGCACGAGGGCGTCGTCCCGGACGTCTACATCCTCGGCAAGGCGCTCGGCGGCGGCATCATGCCGGTCTCCGCGGTGATCGCCGACTCCGACGTCCTCGGCGTCTTCAAGCCCGGCCAGCACGGCTCGACCTTCGGCGGCAACCCGCTGGCCTGCGCCATCGCCCGCGAAGTGATCGCGATGCTGAAGACCGGCGAGTACCAGGAGCGCTCGCGCACTCTGGGCGCCCACCTGCACGAGCGCCTCGGCGCGCTGTCCGCCGACACCGTCCGCGAGGTCCGCGGCCGCGGACTCTGGGCCGGCGTCGAGCTGACGGGCCCCGCCCGTCCGGTCAGCGAACGCCTCAAGGAACTGGGCGTCCTGGCCAAGGAGACCCACGAGACCACCCTCCGCCTGGCGCCTCCGCTCATCATCAGCCGCGAGGACCTCGACTGGGCCCTCGACCAACTCGAACTAGCCCTCAAGGGCTGACGCCCTGCCCACCCCCGCGTCCGCATGGCCGAGTACCCGGGGAAGGTGGGGTGGGCGTGAGGCTTGGGGTCCTCCACAATGGGGTGGAGGGCCTCATTTATTGTGCGGGGTCGTTCAGGGTGCGGTAGCGGGCCTCGTGGAAGATCAAGGGGCGGGCGTCGGGGGCGGGGACGGAGAGGGCCAGCACCTCGCCGACGATGATGGTGTGGTCGCCGCCGTCGTGGACGGCGTGGGTGCGGCATTCGATGGCCGCGACCGAGCCGGTGAGGATGGCGGCGCCGGTGGCGCCGCGATGGTGGGCCCAGCCGGAGAGCTGGCCGTCCAGCTCGCGGCCCCGGGTGGCGAACCAGTCGGACGCTTCGCGCATGCCGTCGGCCAGGACGGAGACCGCCCACAGGCCCGACTCCAGGACGAGGTCGTGAAAGCGCGCGGCCTTCTCGACGCAGACCAGGACGAGCAGCGGTTCGAGCGAGACCGAGGTGAAGGCGTTCACAGTCATGGCGTGGTCGTCGCCCCCGGCCACGGTGGTGACGACCGTGACGCCGGTGGCGAAGCGCCCGGCGACCTGGCGGAAACGCGCGGGGTCGACGCCCCCGGCGGGCGTGGGGGGCGGCTGCGCGGGACGGGACTCGTGGTTCACGACGCAACAGACCCTATCCGTCGGTGCGCGAGGCCCCTCTCAGCAGCCACTGCCCCGAGGGTCCGTCCGGCGGGACGAGGTAGACGCCCACCACGGCGGCCACCATGCCGCCGACGATGTAGAAGTAGCCCGCGGCCGTCCCCGGGACGATCAGATCGCCCTCGGGCCGCTGGAGGGACAGGACGAACACCACCAGGGTCCAGACCAGCGCGGGGACCAGCGCGCCCAGGCGGCGGCCCATGGCCCAGCCCGCCGCGCGCACCAGCCCGAACACCACCAGGACCAGCGCGATCGACGCGACCGGCACCGGACCGGCCTCGAAGACCTGGAGGAACGAGCCGACCAGCGCCACCAGGGCCGCCAGGACGCCGAGGGCCGCGTAGGCGGCGCCCGCCACGAACGCCTCCAGCGAGTGCTCGGCGGGAGGGGGCTCGAGGCCGGTCTTGACGAGCGTCACCGGTTCGTCGTCCTTTTCCACGCCCGTCAGGGTATTGCAGAAGTTCAGCTCTGGTGCGCGGCGGGCTCGGACGCCGAGGGCAGGCCGCCGAGGAGACCGATCTCACGTCCGCCGGGGCCGACCGGGCCGCGTTCGCCCTCCAGCAGGATGTAGTACTCGGTGCCGAAGGCCTGCTGGCCGAGGTTGTTGGACAGGGCGAAGAACGGTCCGACCTCGTCGGGCGCGACGGTGACCTGGGTCGCGTGGGCGCGCAGGGCGGCCAGCTTGGCCGGCAGGTGGGCGCGGGCGTCGACGGCCGTGGTCACCAGGTCGTCGGGGACGCCGGAGCCCAGCTCGTCCAGCCCGGCGACCCGGTCGAACGGCAGTTTGGCCTCGCGCATGACCGCGATGGCGCGCGCCAATACGGTGCGCGGCGTGGCGTAGGCGTAGAACTTGCTGACCTGCCAGCGCTCGCCCTCCCCGTCGGCCGCCAGCTCGACGGCGCGGCGGGCGACCCGGTGCGCCTGGATGTGGTCGGGGTGGCCGTAGTTGCCCCGCTCGTCGTAGGTGACGACGACCTGCGGACGGACCTCGCGCACCACCTCGACCAGGTCGGCCGCGGCCTCGTCGACGTCGGCCCGCCAGAAGCAGCGCGGGTCGTCGTTGGTGGGCGCGCCCATCATCCCCGAGTCGCGCCAGCGTCCCGGCCCGCCGAGGAAGCGGTGGTCGGTGACGCCCAGCGCCGCGCAGGCGTCGGCCAGCTCCCCGATGCGGTAGGTGCCGAGCCGGTCCTCCCCGTCGGACGCCAGATGGCGCAGCCCGTCCGGGATGACCTCACCCTCCTCGCCCAGGGTGCAGGTGACCAGGCAGACATGGGCGCCCTCGGCCGCGTACTTGGCCATGGTCGCCCCGGTCCCGATGGTCTCATCGTCCGGGTGGGCGTGGACGAACAGGATCCGCGGCTCCTTCATGGAATCCGAGCCTACTCAGGGCTCGGAGTCCAACGGTCGGCCGCCCTGCGGTCAGTTGCCGCCGCCGTCGTCCTGGCCGCCGCCACCGGGGTCGCCGCCGCCCGGGTCGGGGTCCTGGGTGCTGGGGTCGGTGGTGCCGGGGTCGGGGTCCTGGGTGCCGGGATCCTCGGTCTGCGTCGGCGTCTTGGTCGGCGTCTGCGTCCGCGTCGGCAACTTGGTCGGGAGCTTGGTCGGGAGCTCGGTCTCTTCGATCGTGCGGGTGGGTGTGGGCCGCTTGGTCTTCTTCTTGGTCGGCGAGTCTTCGGGGCTGGGGCTGTCGGAGGTCTCCGTCGTCCCCGGGTTGTCGTTGCCGCCCGTTTGGGCCATCACGACTCCCGCGATGCCCGCCACCAGCAGGATCGCGAGGATCGCCAGAACCATCGGGGCCTTGGAACGGCGCTCGGGCTCGTCGTAGTACCCGCCGGGAGGCGGGCCACCGGCGCGGCGGCGGCCGTGGTACTGGCCGCCCGCGGGCGGGAGCGTCCCGGTGAACTCGGCGGGCGACACCCGCCGTGTCTGCCCCCCGGGCTGGGTGTGCATGCCGGGCGCGACCGCCGTGGCGCCGGGACCGGCCGCCAGGTGCGAGCCCTCGGCCAGCATCGAGGTGGCCTGCGCGGGGTCGTCCATCATGGTCGGGCCCGCCGGGCCGCTGCCGATCAGCGCCATCATCAGCTGCTGGGCGTTCGGGCGGCGCGCGGGCTCCTTGACCAGGCAGGACGCGATCAGCCTGTGCAGGTCGGGCGGGACGTCCTGCAGGGACGGCGGCTCGTTCATGACCCGGTTGATGACCGCGACCACGGTGTCGTCGCCGAACGGCGGACGTCCCGTCGCGGCGAACGCCATGGTCACGCCCCAGGCCCAGACGTCCACGGCCTCGCTCAGCGTCGCGCCCGCGACCTGCTCGGGCGCCATGTACGACGGGGTGCCGATGGCCTTGGTGGCGTTGGTCTGGCCCGCGTCCAGCGCCCGGGCGATCCCGAAGTCGATCACGCGGGGGCCGTCGGGCGCCATCAGCACGTTGTGCGGCTTGAAGTCGCGGTGGACGATCCCGGCCTGGTGGATGGCCACCATCGCGGTCACGGTGCCGATCGCCAGCCGCTCCAGCGCGGCCCCGGTGATCGGGCCCTCCTCGGTCACCTGCTTGTACAGCGAGTTGCCCGGGACGTACTCGCTGACGATGAACGGCATTCCGCCGGCCTCGGCCACCTCCAGCACCTGCGCGGTGCAGAAGCGCGCGACCTGCTTGGCGGCCTGCGCCTCGCGGACGAACCGGTTGCGCGCGGCGGCGTCCTCGGTGAGGTCGGCGCGCAGCAGCTTGATGGCGACCCGGTTCCCGGAGGTGTCCATGCCCAGGTAGACGACGCCCTGGCCGCCCTCACCCAGCCGCTCGAGCAGTTCGTAAGAACCCAGCCGCCGAGGATCTCCCGGCTGCAGCTCCGGCATGGACCACTCCTTCGTACCCACGTACTCATAACCGTGATTGTTTGGGGGAAGCTTTGAGCTTACGCGAGCCCAACCCGATCATGTGCGGTTCCGGCGCGTCCGGGTGCGACGCGCCGCCCGACCGTGCGCGGGCCGTCACCCGCTGCTGGCAGACTCGGCTTCCATGAGCATCAGCTTCCCGCGGCAGAGCGCCCGCACCAGGCGGTTCACCCTCGGAGTCCCCCGCGCGTTCACCGTCGCGCCGGACGGGTCGCAGGTGGTCTTCCTGCGCACCAAGGCGGGCGACGACCCGCTGACCTGCCTGTGGACGCTCGACACGGCGACCGGCCAGGAGCGCCTGGTGGCCGATCCGGCGGCGCTGGACGTCCCGGGTGAGGAAAACCTGCCCGCGGAGGAACGGGCTCGTCGCGAACGCGCGCGCGAGCAGGCGGGCGGCATCGTCGGCTACGCCGTCGACCGCGACGTCCGCACCGCGGTGTTCACCCTGGGCGGCGAGCTCTTCACTTGTGATCTGGCGTCCGGCGAGGTGCGCGGCCTCCCCGCCGAGTCGCCGGTGTTCGACCCGCGGCTCGACCTGGCCGGGCGGCGCGTGGCCTATGTGTCGGGCCGGACGCTGCGCGTGATCGAGCTCGACGGCTCCGGCGACCGGCCCCTGGTGCGCCCGGAGAGCGACCAGGTGTCCTACGGGCTCGCCGAGTTCATCGCCGCCGAGGAGATGAACCGGATGCGCGGGTACTGGTGGTCTCCCGACGGAGGCACCCTGCTGGTCGCCCGGGTGGACGAGACTCCCGTCCTGCGCTGGACCATCGCCGACCCCGCCAACCCCGAGCGCGAGGCCACCGAGATCGCCTACCCGGCCGCCGGGACGCCCAACGCCATCGTCTCGCTGGTGCTGGTGAAGGTCGACGGCGGACGCGTCGGCGTCGCGTGGGACCGTGGCGAGTTCCCCTACATCGTCACCTCCACGTGGGACCGCCACGGCCTGCTCATCGTGGTGCAGCCCCGCGACCAGCGCTCCCAGCGGGTGCTGCGGGTCGACCCGTCCAACGGCGAGACCACGCTGCTGCACGCCGAGAACGACCCGGTATGGACCGACGTCGTCCCGGGCATCCCCGCGCGCACGGGCCGGGGCGGTCTGGTCTGGATCACCGAGGACGCGGCGACCGACACCCGCCGCGTCACGGTCGACGGCGAGCCGGTCACGCCCGCCGGCCTCCAGGTGCGCTCGGTCCTGGCCGTCGAGGACGACACGATCCTGTTCACCGCCGCCGAGGAGCCGACCGAGTCCCACGTCTGGCAGTACACCCCGGACGCCCTGGAACGGCTCACCGAGGGGCAGGGCTACTTCACCGGAACCCGCTCGGGCGACATCACGGTCATCACCGGTTCCCGCCTCGACGCCCCCGGGGTCACCGCCGAGATCCGCACCCCGACGGCGACCCACGCGATCGCCTCGATGGCCGAGACCCCGGTCCTCACCCCGAGGGTCGAGTTCCTGCGCGCCGGCGACCGCGAGATCAGGACCGCCGTGGTGCTCCCCACCGGCTGGACCGCCGGCCAGGGCAGGCTTCCCGTCCTGATGGACCCCTACGGCGGGCCGCACGCCCAGCGGGTCCTGGCCGTCCAGCGCGTCTACTGCGAGGCCCAGTGGCTGGCCGACCAGGGCTTCGCCGTCGTCACCGCCGACGGGCGCGGCACGCCCGCCCGTGGCCCCGCCTGGGAACGCGCGGTCCGCGGCGACTTCGTCGGGCCCGTCCTGGAAGACCAGATCGCGGCCCTCGACGCGGCCGCCCGCCGCTTCCCCGACGCCCTCGACACCACCCGCGTCGGTATCCGCGGCTGGTCGTTCGGCGGCTGGCTCGCGGCCCTGGCCGTCCTGCGCCGTCCCGACGTCTTCCACGCCGCCGTGGCGGGCGCCCCCGTCACCGACTGGACGCTCTACGACACCCACTACACCGAGCGCTACCTGGGCCACCCCGAAGAGGAGCCCGACAACTACAAGGCCAACTCGCTCATCGACGACGCCGCCCGGCTGGAGCGCCCGCTGCTGCTGATCCACGGCCTCGCCGACGACAACGTGGTGGCGGCCCACACCCTCAGGCTCTCCTCGGCGCTGCTGGCCGCGGGCCGCCCGCACTCGGTCCTACCGCTCTCCGGCGTCACCCACATGACGCCGCAGGAGATCGTCGCCGAGAACCTCCTCCACCTCCAGGTCGGCTTTCTCAAGCAGCACCTCGCCTCCTGAACGGGCGCCGGGGTTCCCGTGCCACGAGGACCACAGGGCCGCGTAGGAGCCCCGTTCGGCGATCAGGGCCTCGTGGGTGCCCAGTTCGGTGATGCGGCCGTTCTCGACCACGGCCACCCGGTCGGCGTCGTGCGCGGTGTGGAGGCGGTGGGCGATGGCGACGACCGTGCGGCCCTCCAGGACGGCCGCCAGCGACCGTTCCAGATGGCGGGCCGCTCGGGGGTCGAGCAGGGCGGTGGCCTCGTCCAGGACGAGGGTGTGGGGGTCGGCCAGCACCAGGCGGGCCAGCGCCAGCTGCTGGGCCTGGGCCGGTGACAGGGTCTCGCCGCCCGAGCCGACCACGACGTCCAGGCCGGGGCCGTCCCAGTCGACGGCCTTGAGCGAGGCCAACGCCGCGTCGTCGTCGGCGTCGGGGCGGGCCATCACCAGGTTCTCCCGGACGGTCCCCCGGAACACGTGGTGCTCCTGGGTGACCAGCGCGACATGGCCGCGCAGCTCGTCCAGGGGCAGCTCCACCAGCGAGACGCGCTTGCCGGCTCCCACGGTGACCGAGCCCTCGCGTGGGCCGTCCACCCCGGCCAGCAGGCGGCCCAGCGTCGACTTGCCCGCGCCGCTGGGGCCGACCATCGCCAGCCGCTCGCCCGGACGCAGGTCGAGGCATACGCCGTGCAGGACGTCCTGCCCCTCGCGGTAGGCGTAGGAGACGTCCCGCACGGTCAGCTCCTCCCCCTCGGGACGCTCGCCACTGGCCGTCCGGTCCGCCGGGACGTTCCCCACGCCCAGCAGCCGCGCCAGCGACGCGCTGCCGAGCTGCAGCTCGTCCATCCAGGACAGGATCATCTCGATCGGGATCATCAGCTGCTGGACGTACAGCGTCGCGGCGGTGACCTGGGACAGGGTCGCCATGTCGTTGCTGTAGAGAATCCCGCCGATCAGCAGCGTCGCCACGACGGGGAGCACGAAGCTCAGCTCGATGACGGGGTAGAGCACGGTCCGCAGCCCGAGCGTGTAGCGCTCGACGGCGTAGGTGGCCGCGATGTCCTCGTCGGTGCGGCGGTGGCGGCGCTCCTCCAGGCTCAGCGCCTCGACGGTCCGGGCACCGTGCACGGTCTCGGCGAGGCCGTCGGTCATGTCGGCCCAGGTGCTGTTCTCCCGCAGGTACCCCCGGTGGGCGCGCGGCAGGTACCAGCGCATCACCAGCACCAGGCCGGGAACCGCGACCAGGCAGGGCAGGGCCACCAGCGGCCCGGTCAGGATCAGCGCGATCACCGTCAGGACGCTCACGACGATGCCCACCAGCAGCTCGGGCACGGCGTACCGCACGCTGGTGCTCAGCGTGTCGACGTCCCGCGAGGTGCGCGTGACCAGGTCGCCGGTGCCCGCCCGCTCGACGGTCGACAGCGGCAGCGCCAGCACCCGGTCGACGAAGTCCTCGCGCAGCTCGGCCAGGACGCGCTCGCCCAGCCGCGCCGAGGAGTAGTACGCGTACCGGACCAGCACGCCCTGGGCGATCACGGACACCGCGATCGCCAGCCCGATCGTGTCGATGCGGGCGGTGCCCTTCTCCACGCCCTCGACCAGCTCGCCGAGCAGCCGCGGCGAGATCAGCCCGGTCACGGCGGCCAGCGCGTGCAGGGCGAGCGTCGCGGCCAGCGCGCGCGGATGGCACAGCACCATCCGCCGCGCGTAGGCGCGGACCTGGACCGGCGTCGCCACCGGCAGGATCTGTTTGCTCATGACGGGCCGTCGTCCTCTTCTCGGGTCACGGTGGCGCGGTAGGCGGGTTCGGTGTCCAGCAGGACGCCGTGGACGCCCTCGGCGGCCACGACGCCGTCGCGGACGAACACGACGTGGTCGGCGCGGTCCAGGACCAGCGGGCTGGTCGTGCACACCACGGTCGTCCTCCCCCGCCGCGCGTCGCCGAGCCGGTCGGCGATGCGCGCCTCGGTGTGGGCGTCGACCGCGCTGGTCGGCTCGACCAGGATCAGCACGTCCGGGTCGGCGGCCAGCGCGCGGGCCAGCCGCAGCCGCTGCCGCTGCCCGCCGGAGAACTCGCGTCCCGCCTCGGCGACCTGGGCGTCGAGACCGACCTCGGCGACGACGTCCTCCGCGCTGGCCACGCGCAGGGCGCCCTCCAGCGTGCCGTCCGGCTCGCCCCGGACGGTCAGCGACGCGGCCAGCGGGCCAGTGAACAGCCGGTCCTCGTTGACCGCGACCAGGATGCGCGACCGGACGTCGGCGACCTCGCCCAGCGGGACGCCGCCATAGGTCACCTCGCCGTCGGTGTAGCGCCCGAGCCGGTCGGCGATCGCCTGGGCGTCGCGCGGGTCGGCCGCGGCGATCGCGGTGAGCCGCCCCGGCCGCACGACCAGGCCGGACGAGGCGTCCACCAGCTCGGCGGAGCCGTCGACCGGGGTCGTGCCGGACAGCTCCACCTCGGGTTCGAGGTCGAGCAGCCGCACCACTCGTCCGGCCGAGACATGGGCCTTGGTCACCTTGCCCGCGGCCTCCCCCAGCACCTTCAGCGGGTGGATCAGGAAGACCGCGTACCCGTAGAACGCGATGAGCTGGCCCACGGTGATCGTCCCGTCGGCGGCGAACCGCGCGCCGATCCAGGTGACCAGGGCGACCAGCAGGCCCGGCAGCAGGACCTCGGCGCCGCTCAGCTTGGACTCGGCCGCGGCGGTGCGCACCCCGGCCGCCCGGACGCGCTGCGACTCGTCCCGGTAGCGCCCGGCGAACAGCCGCTCGCCGCCGATGCCGCGCAGCACCCGCAGGCCCGCCACCAGGTCGGTGGCGTGGGTGTTCAGCTCGCCCACCAGCTCGCGGTGCTTCTCCTCGCGGACGCGGTAGGGCTTCAGCAGCGGCGCCGCGACCGCCAGGATCACCGGGACGCCCACCAGGACGATCAGCCCCAGCGGCGGCGAGGTGGTCAGCAGGATTCCGGCGACGACGAAGATCGCCACCACGGCGCCCGACCCCCGGGAGGCGATGTCGAGCGCGTCCCCGATGTGGGACACGTCGGAGATCCCGACGCTGACGACCTCGCCCGCGCTGAGCCGCTTGGGCAGGCTCGCGCCGAGCCTGGTCGACTGGCGGGTCACGATCTGGAGGGTGCGGTAGGCGGCGGAGAGCCAGTTGAAGACGGCCATCCGGTGCCGGGTGACTCCGCTGACGGCCTGGACCACGCCCAGCCCGCACAGGACTCCCGTCCAGGCGAGCAGGGCACCGGAGTCCTTGGCCGCGACGCCGTCGTCGATGGCGCGTCCGATGGCGGCGGGCATCAGGGCCTGGCTGAGCATCCAGATCACGCCGAGGGCGGCAGCGGCGGCCACGCTCCGCCGCTGGGTGAGCAGCAGCCAGAGCAGGTAGCGGTTGGGTGAGCGGTGATCCGGCCGCCCGGGATCTTCGACCGGAAGTGACTTCACGGATCGAAGGTTATGCGGCCTCCCACGGGCGAATCGAGCGATTTTCTCCGGGCGCCCTGACCTCCGGAAAGGCTTTACCGACCTTGACCGGGGATGCGGAATCGTGATCGGAGGCGCTAGGGTCGGGGCGGTAGGAGCACCGCTCCGCCGCCTCCAGAGCCGGGATCCAGGCGGCCGGCACGACGCCGCCATGCTCGCAGCAGTTCGCCGCACACCCGCCGCCCGTCGCCCGAGAATCCGGAACCTTCGTGAGCACCATCAGTCATCATCGGCATCCCGTGACCCCCGGCGCCGACGACCGCATCGACCTGCTGCTGATCGATGACGAACCCGCCGACGTCTTCCTCGTCGAGCGGATGCTCGACGACAGCGGGCTGGCCGTGGCCATGACCGTGGCCGACAGCCTCGAGGCCGCCCGCCGCCTGCGCACCCGCCGCACCCAGTGCATCGTGGTCGACCTGTCGGCGGCCGAGACCGACCGGCTCGAGGTGCTGCGCGAGGTCCTGGACATGTCCGGACGCGCCGCGGTGATCGTCCTGACCTCCCTCAAGGACGCCCATCTGGGCATCCAGGCCGTCGCGGCGGGCGCGGCCGACTACCTGGTCAAGCAGGAGGTCGACGGGCCGCTGCTGGCCCGCGCCATCCGGTACGCCATCGAGCGCAAGCGCGCCGAGGAGACCGAGCGCCGCCTGGTCGAGGCCCGCATCCTCGGCCGCGAGAACGCCCGGCTCGAACGCGGGCTGCTGCCCGTCCCGCTGATCGACGACGCCTCGCTGCGGCACCACGCCCGGTACCGCCCCGGACGCCGCCGCGCCCTGCTGGGCGGCGACTTCTACGACACCGTGCAGACCGAGGGCGGCGCCGTTCATCTGATGATCGGTGACGTCTCCGGGCACGGCCCCGACGAGGCCGCGCTGGGCGTCCAGCTGCGCATGGCCTGGCGGACGCTCGTCCTGGCCGGGCACTCCGGTGAGCAGCTGCTCGGCACGCTCGACACCGTCCTGGGCCACGAGCGCCGCAGCGAGGAGATCTTCACCACGCTGTGCATGGTGACGATCGCCCCGTCCCGCCGCACCGCCCGGATGCACCTGGCGGGCCACCCGGCGCCGCTGCTGTTCCGCGAGGACGACGACGGCAAGCCGAAGGTCTCGGCGCTGCCCGGCTACGCGCACGGACCCGCGCTCGGCCTGGTGCCCGGCGCCGAATGGCCGACCACCGAGATCGACCTCGGCGAGTCGTGGGGCCTGATGCTCTACACCGACGGCCTGATCGAGGGGCGGGTCGGCGAGGGCGCGGCCCGTCTGGGCACCGAGGGCCTGGTCGACCTGGCCGCCGGGGCGCGGGGCCGCGGCGCCACCGGACGCGCCCTGATCGACACCCTCGTGACCGAGGTCGAAGACCTCAACGGCGACGCCCTCACCGACGACCTCGCCGTGCTGCTGCTGACCCGCACCGCGACACCCTGCTGACGTTCTGACCTCGCGAAACGTGTGAGGTCGGTCACCTCTCAGCCCCCTCGCGGCCTGTGAGGTCCCTCACCTTCGTCCCCGTCTGGGAACTCTGGCGGGCCCCGGCCGCTCTGCTCATAGCCTGTGGCTATCGGCACGAGTTTGATGATGACTTGGAACTCTGGACCGGGTCGGACTTACCGTGCGGGCGTGGCTACAGCGATATCTCCGATCCACCGATCGACCGTCGGGAAGAAGGCCGTCATGGCCGTCACCGGCGCGGTGCTCGTGCTCTACCTGATCCTGCACATGATCGGGAACCTCAAGATCTTCCTTGGGGCGGACGACTTCAACCACTACGCGCACTGGCTCCGCACGGTCGGCGAGCCCGCCGTCCCGCACCGGACGGTCCTGACCCTCGTCGAGGTCGTGCTGGCCGTCTCGGTCGTCCTGCACATGTGGTCGGCGATCTCGCTGGCGCGCCGGGCCCGCGCGGCCCGTCCGGTGAAGTACCAGTCGAAGAAGAAGTCGCACGCGCAGGGATACGCGGTGCACACGATGCGCTGGGGCGGCGTCATCATCGCCCTGTACGTCGTCTACCACCTGCTGGACCTCACCTTCTTCGTGGTGAACCCCAAGGGCCGTGACGCCACCCCCTACGAGCGGATGATCGCCGACTTCGACCCGTCCCGCTGGTACGTCACCGCCTTCTACCTCCTGGCCCTCGCGCTGACGGGCCTGCACCTGCGGCACGGAATCTGGAGCGCGTTCCAGACCCTCGGCCTGCGCACACCGCGCAACGAGCGGCTGCTGCGCACCCTGGCCGCCACGGTCGCCGCCCTGGTGGCCTTCGGCTTCGCCACCGTGCCCCTCGCGATCACGTTCGGAGTGGTGAGCTGACCATGAGCGACACCTTCTACAAGTCCGGCGAGCCGATCTCCGACGCCAAGGCGCCGCAGGGCCCCATCGCCGAGCGCTGGACCACCCGCAAGTTCGAGGCCAAGCTGGTCAACCCGGCCAACAAGCGCAAGAAGAAGATCATCATCATCGGCACCGGGCTGGCGGGCGGCTCGGCCGGCGCCACGCTCGGCGAGGCCGGGTACCACGTCGTCCAGTTCTGCTTCCAGGACAGCCCGCGCCGCGCACACTCCATCGCCGCGCAGGGCGGCATCAACGCCGCCAAGAACTACCGCAACGACGGCGACAGCGTGCACCGGCTGTTCTACGACACGGTCAAGGGCGGCGACTTCCGCGCCCGCGAGTCCAACGTGCACCGGCTGGCCGAGATCTCCACCTCGATCATCGACCAGTGCGTGGCGCAGGGCGTCCCGTTCGCCCGCGAGTACGGCGGCCTGCTCGACAACCGCTCCTTCGGCGGCACCCAGGTCTCCCGGACGTTCTACGCCCGCGGCCAGACCGGCCAGCAGCTCCTGCTCGGCGCCTACCAGGCCCTGATGCGCCAGGTCGACGCCGGGAACGTCGAACTGCACGCCCGCCACGAGATGCTCGACCTGATCATGGAGGACGGCCGGGCCCGCGGCGTCGTCGTCCGCGACCTGATCAGCGGCGAGGTCACGCACCACACCGCCGACGCCGTCGTCCTGGCCTCCGGCGGCTACGGGAACGTCTACTTCCTGTCGACCAACGCGATGGGCTCCAACGTCACCGCGTCCTGGCGGGCGCACCGGCACGGCGCGTACTTCGCCAACCCCTGCTACACCCAGATCCACCCGACCTGCATCCCGGTCAGCGGCGACCACCAGTCCAAGCTGACGCTGATGTCGGAGTCGCTGCGCAACGACGGCCGCGTCTGGGTGCCCAAGAAGGGCGGCGACGACCGCCGTCCCTCCGACATCCCCGAGGACGAGCGCGACTACTACCTGGAGCGCATCTACCCCTCCTTCGGCAACCTGGTGCCGCGCGACATCGCGTCCCGCGCGGCCAAGAACGTGTGCGACGAGGGACGCGGCGTCGGCCCCGGCGGCCTCGGCGTCTACCTCGACTTCGCCGACGCGATCGAGCGGCTCGGCCGCGCGACCGTCGAGGCCAAGTACGGCAACCTCTTCGAGATGTACGAGCGGATCACGGGCGAGAACCCCTACGAGACGCCGATGCGCATCTACCCCGCCGTCCACTACACGATGGGCGGGCTGTGGGTCGACTACGACCTCCAGTCCAACATCCCCGGCCTGTTCGTGATCGGCGAGGCCAACTTCTCCGACCACGGCGCCAACCGCCTGGGCGCGTCCGCGCTGATGCAGGGCCTGGCCGACGGCTACTTCGTCCTGCCGAACACCATCGGCGACTACATAGCCCGCACCAACCTGGACCCGGTCAACGAGAAGTCGATCACCGAGGCGGAAACCCGCGTCCGCTCCCAAATCGAGAGACTCCTCTCCATCGACGGCGACCGCACCGTCGACTCCTTCCACCGCGAACTCGGCCACATCATGTGGGAGTACTGCGGCATGGAACGCACCGAAGAGGGCCTGCGCAAGGCCCTCGACCTCATCCCGGCGCTGCGCGAGGAGTTCTGGGAGCGCGTCAAGGTGACGGGCAAGGGCGAGGAGCTCAATCAGCAACTGGAGAAGGCCGGCCGCGTCGCCGACTTCCTGGAGCTGGGCGAGCTGATGGTCGTCGACGCCCTGCACCGCACCGAGTCCTGCGGCGGCCACTTCCGCGGCGAGTCCCAGGACGAGGACGGCGAGGCCAAGCGCGACGACGAGAACTTCTCCTACGTCGCCGCCTGGGAATGGGCCGGTGAGGGCGAGCAGCCCGTCCTCCACAAGGAGGCCCTCGAGTTCGAATACGTCAAGCCCACGCAGAGGTCGTACAAGTAATGAAGCTCACACTGCGCGTCTGGCGCCAGCAGGGCCCCGCCGACAAGGGCTCGATGGTCGAGTACAAGCTCGACGACATCTCCCCCGACGCCTCGTTCCTGGAGATGCTGGACGTCCTCAACGAGCGCCTGATCTCCGAGGGCTCCGAACCCATCGCCTTCGACCACGACTGCCGCGAGGGCATCTGCGGCATGTGCTCCCTGGTCATCAACGGCACCCCGCACGGCCCCGAGCGCGCCACCACCACCTGCCAGCTCCACATGCGCAAGTTCAAAGACGGCGAGACCATCGACGTCGAACCCTGGCGCGCCCGCGCCTTCCCGGTGGTCAAGGACCTGGTGGTCGACCGCTCCGCCTTCGACCGCATCATCTCCTCCGGCGGCTTCATCAGCGCCCCCACCGGCACCGCCCCCGAGGCCCACGCCACACCCGTCCCCAAGCCCGACGCCGACCGCGCCTTCGAGGCCGCCGAATGCATCGGCTGCGGCGCCTGCGTGGCCGCCTGCCCCAACGGCTCCGCCGCCCTCTTCCTCGGCGCCAAGGTCACCCACCTGGGCCTCGTCCCCCAAGGCCAACCAGAACGCTGGGACCGAGTAGTGAACATGCTCGAAACCCACGACGCCGAAGGCTTCGGCGGCTGCACCAACACCGGCGAATGCACCGCCGCCTGCCCCAAGGGCATCCCCCTAGACGTAATAGGCCGCCTGAACCACGACTACCTCAAAGCCACCACCAGCAAAAAACACTAAAAACAAGGCCCTCACTACGCTCGGACAGCCAAATTGGGGGCTCCCGCCCCAAACCCCAAGCTGGGGGGCTCCGCCCCCAGACCCCCAGGGGACTAATACGCAGAGAGCCCCAGCACACAGCCGGGGCTCTTTGCGGTGCTTAAGGCTTGGGTCAGGGAGTCAACTTGTCCCGCTTCACCCGGGCGACCAGCGCAGCGAAGGTCGTGGCCGACACCGTGAGGTGCCCGGAGTGAGGGTCTTTCGAGTCCCGGAGGCCGATATATCCGGGAAGCCTGGCCACCTCGACACACTCTTGGCCACCCGAACCACCGCCGCCGCTGTGGCTTGACTTACGCCAAGTGATCATTCAAATCGCTCCATCGCTCGTGCTACGAGATCTCGTGAAGAGTCCCAAGGGAGGGCGCTTGCGCCGATTCGATCCCAACGTACCCCGAACTCGCGCACCTCGGTATTGCCCTGTATCAACCGTCCGCCACCCGGCGCCTCGACGTACGCCGACTCTGAACTCTCCATGGTCAGCGTGTTGAACGAACCGTCCAAGCCGAGGTGAAATCCGGTGGCCTGCGGGATCACGCGAATCATCACGTGGGGTGTGTCCGACGCTTCCACGAGCCGTGCGAGTTGCTCTCGCATCACACCAGGCCCGCCCACTGGGCGATAGAGCACGCTCTCGTCCATCAGAACCCAGAGCAGGGGCGGCCTCTTGCGTGTAAGCACCTCTTGCCGCTTCATACGTCCCTCGACCGTCCCCTCGATTCTGTGAGAGCGAAAGACCCTCTCGCTCACGCCAGAATCGCAGGTCAGAGGCTATCCAGTCCTTGAAGGACGTGTCGGGGTTCAGTGACTCGACGGGTGCCATTGGCCACGCTCCGATGTGTCGGATGTGTCATCGACACGCGACAACTTAGTTCGCGAGCATCACTCTTGTCCCAAGAACGAGCCAACCAGGGACGGACAAGATGGCCATGGAAACCACAATCCCCACCGAATTGAACATCACCTGTCTCGCGGCTCGTACGGCACCTATGCATGTGCGAACGTTGCTCGGATTTCAACTTTCCAACTGGGGCCTCGAAAATCTACTTCAAGACGCGAGCCTGGTCATCGGCGAATTGATCGCGAATGCGATCGAGGCGACTCCACACGGCGAGATTCGCGTAAGGATCACACGCGAGGCCGAGTCCATCACCCTCGGTGTCTGGGACTCGTCCGACAGTCACCCGGTCGCCAAGCCCGTTGTGGAGCTGGACCTGGCTGACATCACCCCGGACGCGCGCGCCCTGGACCCGGGCCACGATGACGGCACGGGCGGCTGGGGCCTGCCCATCGTCGAGGCGCTCTCGGCCGAGTACGGATTGCGTCCAACTCCGCCCCACGGCAAATGGGTCTGGACCCGTCTCAGGGCCCGCCCGACCTTCGCTGCGGAGAGCAGGTGACATGGACGGCGTCAGCACCCAAGACGTCCCACAGCGGGCCAGGATGCGAGTGGTCCAGGGGCACGGTCCGCTGAGCGGAACACTGCTTTTCGGAATTCTCCCCCCTTCTTAGGGTTGGCCCTCCAAGTCCTGTCGGGATACGCCGACGGGGGGGCGCAACGTCCTGAAGGAGAAATAGTTGACTATCCCACCGTACGAACAGAGCGGCCCGGCCTCGAAGAAGGGCCGGCACCGTACGGCCAGCGTGGTCGTGGTGACCGCAGCACTGCTCGGCGCGACCGCGTCGAGCATGGGGACCGCCCAGGCCGTAACGGCGCCCGACAAGAGCAAGGTGTGGCAGGCGCCCGTCAAACCGCAGGCTCCCCTGAAGGTCGCCAACAAGAAGTTCCGCACCTGCGTTAACGCACGCATGTGGTGGGACTCAGGAAAGCGGGCCAGCAACACCAACATCGCGGTCGGCTATCAGTTCGACGGGGCGGAGCTGGAGCCCAAGGAGCGACCCGACGGGTCGGTCTACTGGAAGGCCAGCGCCGACATGAACTCGAAGGTCTATCCCAAACGGTCGACGATGACGATCACCAACCCGACCTGGCCGAGGATGACCGTGAAGCAGAAGGTCGCCACGAAGCAGTTCCGGGACGGACTGATCGACTACGAGAACACCCGGATCAAGATGATCGACGCTCTCCTCGAGCGTCACGGGCAGCTTCAGGCCCTCGGTTTCGGAAAGAGCCAGGGCCAGGCCCTCCAGGCGCTGGCAAGGGACAAGGGGGTCGTCCAGGGAATCGCGATGGGCATGGTGCGGCACTCCCTCGCTTACTACGACCGGCACGCGAAATACGGCCGCATGCGCACCAAACTGCGCGAGGCCCCCCACGCCTGGTTCCGCCAGTGGGCGGGGAAGAACGTCACCCTGACCTGCCCACGCTGACCAGCCCGGCCCCACGGAACGACCGCCCACCGAAGAGGGCGACTCCAGCCCCCGCCGGTCATCCATAGCCAGTACTCCACACCGTGGACGGTGAAGCAGTGCAGCGCCTCATCGCTCCAGCCGAACGTGGCCTGCAAAATCTCGTGCAGGCCCGCCGCCCTCGATCTGGCGGCTAGACCCGCATGGCGCTTGGACTGCCGGCCGGGGACTACAGCGGCCGGCGCCTCGCCCAGCAGCACGGCGATTGCGGCGAGCCGGCCCAGTAGTACCGCGGGATGGCCATGGCGGCCCTGCTCTTTGGGCTGGGTCGCCATGGGGAATTACTTGCTAGAAGCAGTTCAGGCTGGAGGGTCTGCCCATCGTCGAGGCACTCGCATCCGACTACGGCCTCCGCCCAACCCCGCCGCATGGCAAATGGGTCTGGCCCGCCTCGCACCCTGACTCCGCTTGGCAGGATGCGCCTGCGCCTCCATGTCGGGCTGGGGCTTGCCCGCTTTGCTCGTGTGAAAGACCGGCGGTCACAAGGCTCGGGGGCGGGAGAGGAGGGTGCGGCCACGCTTTGGCGTGAACGTCGCCGCCAGGACGGGATCGGCCAGGAGGACGACCGGCGCGAGGTGGTCGGTGTTGCGGGGCTGCCAGGACGCGAGTGCGTCTGCGATGGCCTGCCACAGGGCTTCCGGGTCTTCGTTGTGCTGTGCGAGTGCCGCCTTGACGAGCGCGTCGAACTCGGGGTTGCCGTATTGGAACTGCGAATCACCTTGGCTCAGCCGGGTCTGATGGTCGTCCACGGCAAGAAGCACTTCGGGATCGCCTTCGTCCATCGCCGCTTGCAGGATCGAACTCGGGCCGGTCGAGGCGCTGCGCTCGTGCTCGGCGAACAGCAGAGGCAGCAGTTCCTCGGTGAACAACGGATCGTTCAGGAATCCATCCGGCGTGGAATCGTCCAGGAGCCGCGCCATCAACTGTCGGGCCTCATCGGTCCGGTCGAGGAAAAGCAGGAGTTGGAGTCTCAGGACGGAGGCGGCGGGGTCATCGGCGTCGGCGAGTGCCGCGATGGCTGTGTCGGTCCTCCCGGCTAGCGCGTGCAGGCGGGCACGGGCAAGGTCGGTGTCGTCCCCGTGCTCCCCCATCTGGCGAAACCCTGCGTAGAGGTTCTCCATGAGCGCGTGGAAGGACGGGAAGCGTCTGGGTGGCTCGGCATCCCACGAGAACAGGCTGTAGGCGGCCCATTCGCCGTCCTCGCCGACGTCACCCGGGTCGAGGAAGAGCACGCCCGCATCGACCTGGAGCGAAATCAGCAAGCCCCGCGAGATCGCATCGCGCTCGTCGTCGTGAGAGAAGAGCTCCCACTTCTCCCAGCGTGGCTCGATGTCGTGCAACCAGCCCACGTTGGAGGTGTCGCGCAGCCGCCGGACGGACGTCCCGGCCTCGCGCCAGCCGTCGGTCGCGAGGAGGAAGCTCCGATAGGACGGTGGGAGCCGTGTCCCGAGCCGCGCCTCAGCCGCCGCTACGGCCTCCGGGGCGGCCGGCGCGAACCCGAGCCATCGGGTTCGCAGCAATTCGGCGTCCACCATGTCCTGGTCGATGCTCCGCACCCATTCTTCGCTCCAGCGCGTCAGCCACGGCATCCAATCCATACGGCGCATGGTGCCTGACGCCTAGGACAACCTCGCCTCAGTTTCCATGGTCAGCGGGTGCTTTGGACCGCCACGTCGGTAGTGACGTCGACATCGTGGGTGAGTTGGGGCTGAGAGACGAGGGCGGCCGCTGCCACGAGGGCGGCGCAGGCGGCCAGGGCCAGGCGGTGTCGGAGCTTTGGGCGCTTACGGGGGGCGACCGGGGGCGGCGTGATGGGGGCTGGGGTGGTGGCGGTTATGGCTAGGCGTTTGCGGGCGGTTACCCAGGCGGCTACTTCGTCCTTGGGGAGGCCGCAGGCGGTGGTGAAGGCTATGAGGAGGTCTTCGCGGGGGAGGGTGGTGCGGCCGAGCATGCCGGACGCGGTGGAGAACGGGAGGCGCAGGCCGGCCGTTCTGGCGCGGGACTCGATCTCTCGGTAGGAGAGGCCGGACCAGGCCTTGAGGGCTCTGAGGGCCTGGGTGAACTCGGCCGGGGTGGCCGGATCTTCTGGTCTTGGACGCTCGATCTCGATCATGTGGACCCCTCCCCGAACTGCGGATACAGCGTCTGCGTACGAATGCGTACGAGCTCGTACAGATCACAGGATTGCTCACCGGCGGCGGTGGCGTGGACGCTTCGGATCATCCCATTCGTTTCATCGAAACAGGAGTATGGATGAACCGCCGAAGGCATGTCCTGACCGCGTTCGCCGCCGTGGCGGCGCTCGCACTCGCGGGCGCACCGGCGCACGCGGAGTCCGAAGACGGCATACCGGAGTTCCTCGACGCGACCCTGCCGAAGGGGCCCGGCGGGACGGTCGTCGCCGCGCGGGACGGCAAGCTCGTGCACTGCGAGGGCTTCGGGCTGGCCGATCGTGAGGCGAAGATCCCGGCCGGGTGCGACACCGTCTATGACGTCATGTCGATCACCAAGCAGTTCACGGCGGCGGCCGTCCTCAAGCTGGAGATGGAAGGCAAGCTGCGTGTCACCGATCGGGTCGGGCAGTTCGTCGGCTCGGTGCCCGCGGACAAGCGGGCGATCACGCTGCACCAGTTGCTGACCCATACGTCGGGGCTGGACGAGATCGGCAGCGACTACGACCCGGTGACGCGGGACGCCATGCTGAAGGGCGCGATGGGTTCTCGGCTGATCGCGTCCCCGGGAGCGAAGTTCCATTACTCGAACCTGGGCTACAGCGTCCTGGCGGCGATTGTCGAGAAGGTGTCTGGCGTCCCGTATGAGAGGTACTTGGCATCGCGGCTCTTCGCTCCGGCGGGGATGGGCCGGACGGGGTACGTGCTCCCCCAATGGCGGCCGGGTGAGGTCGCGGTCGAGTACGACCGGCATGGGGTGCGTCAGGGGAGGCCGTACGAGCACCCGTGGGCGAGCGATGGTCCGCACTGGTACCTGCGTGGCAACGGTGGATTGTTGTCGACGCCGCGTGACATGTTCCGCTGGCACCGGGCGCTGGAGTGCGATCGGATCCTGTCGCGGGAGGCGAAGCGCAAGCTGTTCGCCCCGCATGTGCTGACCGAGTCGGAGGGCGACACCAAGGTCTACTACGGGTACGGCTGGGGTGTCTTTCCTCGGTCGCCGCTGGGGCGGGTGGTCGAGCATGACGGGGGCAACGACTGGTCGTTCGGGGAGTTCGCCCGGTTCCTCGACCGCCGGGTCATGGTCTTCTGGATCTCCAACCACGCCTTCCGGGACGGGAAGTGGGACCTTGAGGAGCTCAACTCGCGCCTGACGAAGGGCGTCGCCGAGCGGGCCTGACCGGGCACTGGAGTTCGACGAGGTCGCCGTCGGTGACCTCCCGGTAGGGGCCGTGCGATTCCAGGCCGCGTTCGTGCAGGACGGCGTCGACGGTGAGCCACGGGTCGTCCGTGCTCGGGCGGCGGGTCAGCACGGCTCCTCGTTCCACGGCGGGCAACTCGGCCAGGTGCAGGCCGTCCGGCGGGTCCTGGCCGGGGGCGAGGGGTACGCCGACCGCGACCTCGATCTTGGATCCTCCGTTATAGGTGCTCACGACGCGTCCGTCGGAGGGGTTGAGCCTAGCCAGCAGCTCGCGGTGCAGGGCGGCGATCTCGCTGGTGTCGTTGACCTCGCCGCTGACCTGGGCGAGGCGGAGCGCGGGCAGGGGTTCGAGCCGCAGTGTTCCGTGGGTCATCCGCAGACCTTCCTCGATCGATCGGAGCCGCCGCTCCACCTCGGCCAGCCGCCGGGTGTCGGCCTGGACGCGCCGTTCGAGCTCGTCGCGGCGCAAGCGCAGCATCCCGCTCAGCCGGTCGGCGGAGATCCGCTCGTCCAGCAGGGCGCGGCACTCGTCCAGGCTGAACCCGAGCTCCTTCAGGGCGACGAGCGTGTCGACCCGGCCGATCTGGGACGGCGCGTACCAGCGGTAGCCGGTCTCCGGGTCGACGCGCTGGGGCTCGACCAGCCCCAGCGCGTCGTAGTGCCGCAGCATCCGGACCGATACTCGGGTGCGGCGGGCGAGTTCTCCGATGCTCAACATGACGACCTCAGCTCAGCCCATGACACCGTGTCAGAGTCAACGGAGGGCATCGAGAATCGCGCGCCCGCGCGGGGAGACGCGGTAGCCGGTGCCGAGGCTCTCGGTCAGTCCGAGTTCCTTGAGCTTGCGGACGTCGCGTTTGAACGGCGCCGTCTCCCAGCCGATGGACGCGGCGAGGTCGGCCGCCCGGACGCCCTCGTTGTCGGCGAGCAGTTGGAGCACCTGGGCGGTCCAGGGGCCGCGCCGGTCGAACCGCGCGAGCCGTTCCAGGACCTCGGCCCCCTCGGTTTCGTCGAGGTCGCCGCGTTCCCGGAGGGCGATGCGCGGGTCCGGGCCCCCGTACCGGACGGCGACCCGGTAGAGGGCGCCGTCCGGTCTGGAATCGAGGTAGGCGAGCAGGGCGTCCCGGGAGGGGAACCCCGCCCGGGACGCGTCGGCCTCGGTGATGTCGTCCGGACCGACCTCGCCGACCGCCGTGACCTCGACCAGGCCGATCATGGTGCGCAGCGCGGTGCCCGGGCGCACGCGCGGCCGCGTCCAGCGGCGGAAGGCCAGGGTGACCGTGCCGGTCCGGATCTGGGCGAGGACGTCGGCAGGGATGAGCATGTTCCTCTTCTTCCGCGTCGCGGGCCTGGGAAAACGGTCCTAGCGCCGGACGCGTTTCCAGGTCAAGGGCGCGGCGAGACAGGCGGCGGCCAAGAGGATCCCGAAGGCGACGGTCAGCGCGGTGGTGTAGCCGTGGACGGGCACCGCCGCGCTCGCCGCGACGGTGTTGAACAGGGCAGTGCCGAGCGCGGCGCCGAGCTGCTGCGCGGCATTGTAGGCGGCCGACGCGGCTCCCACGTCCCGCCAGTCCAGGTCGGCCGTCGCGAGGGCGGCCGTCGGGGGCATCACGCAGCCCAGGCCGAGCCCGGTCAGGACCAGGGCCGGGACGAGATACAGCGGCAGGACGTCCTCGCTCTGGGGTGTCAGGCGGGTCAGGACGAGCATCCCGGCCGCGGCGGTGAGCAGACCGGGCACGATCAGCGCGGCGGGCGGGACCCGTCCGTGCAGCCGTCCGGCGACGAGCATCGACCCGATCAAGGCGGCCACGGCGTTGATGATCAGCGCCATCCCGGCCTGGAACGGCGAGTAGCCGAGGTTCGCCTGGAGGTAGTAGGTCATGAACAGGTAGAAGCCGAACATCGCGGCGAACATCAGCATGATCGCGCTGAAGGCTCCGGCACGGGCGCGGTGCAGGAGCACGCGCATCGGGAGGAGCGGGCGCGGCGCCCTGGCCTCGACCACGCCGAACGCCCCCAGCAGCACAACCCCGCCCAGCAGGAGCCCCAGCACCCGAGGCGAATCCCATCCGGCCGCCTCGGCCTCGTTGAAGCCGTAGACCACCGCGCCGAACCCCGCGGTGCTGAGCACGGCGCCCGCGACGTCGAGGCGTCCGGTCTCCCGGCCGGGACGGTCGCGCGGCACCCAGGTCGCGCCGAGCACGGCCAGCAGCGCGATCGGGACGTTGATGTACAGGCACCAGCGCCAGCCCGCGTGCTCGGTGAGCAGCCCGCCCGCGACCAAGCCGACGGCCGAGCCGGCGGCGCCGACCGCCGCGAACACCCCGAACGCCCGGCCGCGCTCGTGCGGTTCGGTGAAGGTGGTCGTGAGCAGCGACAGCCCGGCGGGCGCGAGCGCGGCGGCGAACACGCCCTGCAGGGCCCGCGCCGCGAACAGCGTCTCGGGGTTCACCGCCGCCCCCGCCAGCGCGGACGCGGCGGCGAAGCCGATCAGGCCGGTGACGAAGGTGCGGCGGTGGCCGAGCGCGCCGCTGACCCGCCCGCCGATGAGCAGCAGCCCGCCGAAGGCGAGCGCGTAGGCGGTGATCGCCCATTGCCGGTTCGCGTCGGACATTCCGAGCGCCCGCTGGGCGGACGGCAGGGCGATGTTGACGATCGTGCCGTCCAGGACGACCAGGAGCTGCGCGGCGCTCACCACCGCGAGCGTCAGCCGCCGCCGTCCCGGCGAGCCGCCGGACGCGGCAACAGCCGGTTCCTTTTCTTGAAGACTCATGACTTCAAGCGTGTCGTTGAAGTCGTCCCGGAGACTTTCCCCGCCCGGCGTCCACCGTCACACTGGCGAAGGACGCACGGCCCTCAACCGGAAGGTTGAACCTCCGAGGACGCGATGACGACCCTGGGCTTGAAGGAGGAGCACAACCCCGACCGCTACTGGCACCCGGACTAGGGCGAAGCGGCGGGAAGATGGACCGTGACGACCAGTCCACCGCCCAGACGCGGTGTGGCGCTCACGGCACCGTGGTGGGCGTTGGCGGTGGCGCGGACGATCGACAGGCCGAGGCCGCTGCCCCGGTCGGAGCGGACGCGCTCGTTGCCCAGGCGGCGGAACGGCTCGAAGATCGTCTCCATCTCGTACCCGGGGACGACGGGGCCGGTGTTGGCGACGACCAGCTCGACCCATCCGTTGCGGATTCTCGTGGTGGCCCAGAGCTCGCCGTGGTCATGGTTGTGGCGGATCCCGTTCTCCACGAGGTTCTGGACGAGCCGTTCCAGCAGCACCGGGTCCCCGGTCGTGCGGGCCGCGTCCAGGTCGCGATGGACGGTGATCTCCCGCCCGGACGCCTCGGCACCCGCCTGGTCAAGGACGTGCGAGGCGACGTCGGCCAGGTCGAGCGGCCCTCCCCCGACCAGGTGGTTCTCGCTTCCCGCCAGCGTGAGCAGCCCGTCGATCAGCCGTTCGTGACGGGCGTTGACGACCAGCAGCGACTCGCCGAGCCGTTTGAGGTCGTCGGTGGCGTCCGGACGGCGGACGGCGACGTCCACCAGCGTGCGGTTGACCGCGAGGGGCGTGCGCAGCTCGTGCGAGGCGTTGGCGACGAAGCGCCGCTGGCCGTCGAAGGAGCGGGCGAGCCGTTCGAGCATCGTGTCGAAGGTGTCGGCCAGCTCCTTGACCTCGTCGCGCGGGCCCGCGTAGGCGATGCGCTCGCCCAGGTCGTGACCGCGCGCCACGCGCCGCGCCGTCTCGGTGATCTTGTGGACGGGACGCAGCGCGCGCTCGGCGAGCAGCCAGCCGAACCCCACGGCCGCCGCGCCCACCAGCATCAGCGCGATGGCACCCTGGGTGAGCAGGGAACGCAGCGTCTCGCGCGCGGTGTCCTTCCTGATCTCCCCCACGACGTTCTGGGCCTGCTCGCTGGTGAGCATCGTCCCGGGGGGCATCCGCTCCAGCATCTCGGGCGGCGGCTGGGTCTGGCCCGGCTTCGACAGGAACTTCACGTGCTTGCCCTCGGTCGGCATGTTGTTGCGCATCAGGAAATAGATCAGCGCGAGCAGGACGATCCCCGCGACGAGGAACAGCCCGCCGTACAGGAGCGTGAGGCGCAGCCGGATCGTCGGCCGGAACCGCTCGGCGAGCGGGGACGCCGCCGAAGGCACGGGCGCGGGCGTGAAAGCGGTGGTCATGGCAGGCGGTACCCCACTCCCGGGACGGTCTCGATGATCGGCGGGTCCCCGAGCTTGCGGCGCAGCTTCATCAGGGTCACCCGGACGGTGTTGGTGAACGGGTCGGCGTGCTCGTCCCAGACCTTCTCCAGGAGCGACTCGGCCGGGACGACCGAGCCGTTGGCCCGCAGCAGCTCGGCCAGCAGGCCGAACTCCTTGCGGGCCAGCGGGACGTAGCGTCCGTCCCGGTAGACCTCGCGGCGGCCCGGGTCCAACCGGATGCCGGAGCGCTCCAGCGTCGGCGGATCGGCCGGCCGGGCCCGACGGCCCAGCGCGTGGATCCGGGCCACCAGCTCCTCGAAGGCGAACGGTTTGGTCAGGTAGTCGTCGGCCCCCAGCCGCAGCCCGTCCACCCGGGCGGGCACGGTCACGGCGGCGGTCAGCATCAGCACCCGCACATGGGCGCCGGAGTCGACCACCGCGCGGCACACGTCGTCCCCGTGGACGACGGGCAGGTCCCGGTCCAGGACGAGCACGTCGTAGTCGTTGACGCCGAGCCGCTCCAGCGCCGCGTCCCCGTCGTAGACCACGTCCACGGCCAGCGCCTCGCCCCGCAGCCCCTCGGCGATCGAGTCGGCGAGCATCCGCTCGTCCTCGGCGACCAATACGCGCACGTTCCCGCCCCCCAGCCCCTCACCTTGCTGTTCTCGCACAGCCTGGGGCCAGAGGCGTAACGCGGGCATAACGTGATGTGGTTACGCCCGAGTTATGGGTTCGGGACTGGACTGCTCCTCGTCGCCGGGAAACCGCCCGGCGGACGAGACGACGAGGAGACCGAACCCATGCGACGACAGACGTTCGCCGCGCTGGCCCTGGTGCCGGCGCTCTTGCTGGGGCTGCCCGCCTGCGGAGACGACGGCAAGAACGCCAAGGCCGGCACCACCGCGAAGGCGGCGAGCGACACCGAGAAGATGCGCAAGTTCGCCGCCTGCATGCGGGAGAACGGCGTCCAGATGGACGACCCGGGCGAGGACGGCGGCGTCCGGATGCGGATGACCGGCAAGGAGGGCGACGGCGAGGCCAAGATGAAGGCCGCCGAGTCCAAGTGCCGTCACCTGCGGCCCGACGGCGGCGAGCCGAAGAAGCTCAAGCCCGAGGACCTGGCCAAGATGCGCCAGCTCGCCAAGTGCATGCGCGAGAACGGCGTGGACATGCCCGACCCGGACGCCGACGGCCGCATCACCGTCAAGAAGAGCGGACCCGCGGGCGGCGGCGCGAAGGTCGGCGGCCCCGACGACCCGGAGTTCAAGGAAGCGCAGAAGAAGTGCCGCAAGTACGAGCCGAAGCGTCCGGGGAGCGGGAGTTGAGCCGCAGGCGCACCGTCGTCCTCGGCGTCACCGGGCTCGTGGTGATCGCCGGGGCCGGAGTGGCGACCACGGGCCTCGGCGGCGGCGGCGAACCGGCCGCCAAGGGCGGCATCGCGCCCCCCGCGACGGCCCCGATCGAACGCACCACGCTGGTCGAGACGCAGGACGTCGACGGCACGCTCGACTACGGAGACGCCGAGACCGCGACCAGCGGGGGCGGTCGCGGCACCCTGACCTGGCTTCCGGCCGCGGGCTCGACGGTCAGGCGCGGCAGGCCCGCGTTCAAGATCGACGACAAGCCGGTACCGCTGCTGTACGGGTCGCTCCCCCTCTACCGGACGCTGTCGAGCGGGTCCGAGGGCAAGGACGTCCTGCAGTTCGAACGCAACCTCCAGGCGCTCGGCTACACCGGCTTCACCGTCGACAAGGAGTTCAGCTCCGCGACGGCCGACGCCGTCGAGCGCTGGCAGGAGGATCTCGGGCTGGACGAGACGGGCAAGGTCGCGCCCGGGTCGGTGCTGTACGCGTCCGGGGAGATCCGGGTGGCCGAGCGCAAGGCCACCGTCGGCGACAAGGCCGGCGGGCCCGTCCTCACCTACACCGGCACCACCCGCGTGGTCAGCGTCGACCTGGAGGTCAAGTACCAGAAGCTGGTCAGGAAGGGCAGCGCGGTCTCGATCGAACTGCCCGACGGCGCCACCACCAAGGGCCGGATCACCAAGGTCGGCAAGGTCGCCACCGAAGGACGCACCGAGGAGGACCCGACGACCATCGAGCTCACGATCTCCATCCAGCGCCAGCGCGGGCTCGGCTCCTACGACAAGGCGCCGGTGCAGGTCGGGCTCAGCGCCGACAGCCACGCCGACGTCCTGGCCGTGCCGATCGCGGCGCTGCTCGCTCGGGGGGACGGCGGCTACGGCGTCCAGGTCGTCGAGGGGACCGGCGTCCGGACCGTCCCGGTCGAGACCGGCGTGTTCACCGGCGGAAAGGTCGAGATCTCCGGATCGGGCCTGAAAGAGGGCATGAAGGTGGGGGTTCCCCGATGATCCCGGTGGTGGAGCTCCGCGCGGTCACCAAGACCTATCCCGGCGGCGTCACCGCGCTCGACGCGGTGACGCTCGCCATCGACCCCGGCGAGCTGGTCGCGATCGTCGGGCCGTCCGGCTCGGGCAAGTCGACGATGCTGCACCTGCTCGGCACGCTCGACCGGCCGAGCGAGGGCACCGTCCTGGTCGAGGGGCGGGACGTGTCGACGATGTCGGACCGCCGCCTGTCGGCCCTGCGCGCGCGCCGCATCGGGTTCGTGTTCCAGCAGTTCCACCTCGCCGACGGCGTCAGCGCGCTCGACAACGTCGCCACCGGGATGCTGTACGAGGG
Organism: Spirillospora sp. CA-294931; assembly: GCF_050946795.1. GTDB lineage: Bacteria > Actinomycetota > Actinomycetes > Streptosporangiales > Streptosporangiaceae > Spirillospora. The sequence continues at coordinate 1,673,420 of NZ_CP192006.1, read as the reverse complement.
CGTCCCGCTGGCCCGGCGGCGGCTCCGCGCGCGCGCCGCGCTGGAACGCGTCGGCCTCGGCCACCGCCTCGGCCACCGTCCCCACCAGCTGTCCGGCGGGGAGAAACAGCGCGTGGCGATCGCCCGCGCGGTGGTCGGGGAACCGGCGATGCTGCTCGCCGACGAGCCCACCGGCGCCCTGGACTCCGTCTCGGGCGACGGCGTGATCGGCCTGCTCCGCGAGCTGTCCGAGGGCGGCACCACCGTCATCCTGATCACCCACGAACGCGAGATCGCCGCGTCCCTGCCCCGCCAGGTCGCCATGCGCGACGGCCGGGTCGTCGACGACCTGGCCGGGGTTCCCCAATGAGACGCCGCGAACGCGGGGCGCCGCAGACGACGCGTCCGGACCTGCCCACCCGCGCGGACGTGCCCGCGCGGCTCGGCCTCGGCGACGTCCTGCGCGTCGGCGCCTCGGGCCTGACCGCGCGCCCGATGCGGGTGTTCCTGTCGGCGCTCGGAATCGCGATCGGCATCGCCGCCATGATCGGCGTTGTGGGCATCTCGACGTCCAGCCGCGCCCAGCTCCAGGACACCCTCGACCGCCTGGGCACCAACCTGCTGACCGTCACGCCCGGACGCGACTTCATGGGCGACGAGGCGTCCCTGCCCGAGGACTCGGTCGCCATGATCGGCCGTATCCCCGACGTCATGGCGGCCTCGGCCACCGGCAAGCTCAAGGATTCGAAGATCTACCGCAACGACCACATCCCCGAGGGCGAGAGCGGCGGCATCTCCGTCCAGGCCGCCCGCCTCGACCTGCCCCAGACGGTCGGCCTCACCCTGGCCAAGGGGACCTGGCTCAACGCGGGGACGGGACGCTACCCGGCGGTCGTCCTGGGCGCGGAGTCGGCCGAACGCCTCGGCGTGACGGGGACCGGCGTCCAGGTCTGGCTGGGCGAACGCTGGTTCACCGTGGTCGGGATCCTCCACGCCAACGACCTGGCCCCCGAACTGAACTCCTCGGCGCTGGTGGGCTGGGAGGCCGCCAAGTCGGCCCTCGCCTTCGACGGGCACCCGACCACGGTCTACACCCGTGCCGAGAAGCACGCGGTCGCGTCCGTCCGGGACGTCCTGGCCGAGACCGCGAACCCCGAGTCGCCCAACGAGATCGACGTCAGCCGTCCCTCCGACGCCCTGGCCGCCCAGAACGCCACCGACAAGGCGTTCACCGGGCTGCTCCTCGGCCTCGGCGGGGTCGCGCTGCTGGTCGGCGGGGTCGGGGTGGCCAACACCATGGTCATCTCCGTCCTGGAGCGGCGCGCGGAGATCGGCCTGCGCCGCTCCCTGGGCGCCACCCGGGGACAGATCCGGCTCCAGTTCCTCACCGAGTCGCAACTCCTGGCCGCGCTGGGCGGGGTCGGCGGCGTGGGCCTCGGCATCGTGGTCACGGCGATCTACGCGCTGAGCCAGGGCTGGCCCACCGTCGTCCCGCCCTGGGCCATGGCGGGCGGCGTCGTCGCCACCCTTCTCATCGGCGCCGTCGCCGGCCTCTACCCCGCCGTCCGCGCCGCCCGCCTCTCCCCCACCGAAGCCCTCACCGGCACCTGACCAGCCCCCCGGGGCCCGGCTTACCGTCCCGAGTGTCGCCGGGTGTTCCCCCTGGGGAACACCCGGCGACACAGACTCCGCCCGCAAGCCGACGCCACGTGCCCCCGGGTATCCGGCGGGACGCATCGCGGTCGGAGGCCGATGTCCCCGGGGGGGCGGGTCAGCGAGTAGGGACGAGGGTTTCGACGCCGGTGGGGAGGCTTCCGGCGAGGGCGGCCTCCACCAGGAAGGTCTCCAGGATCTCCTGGAAAGCGCGGGCCGCGTGGGTGAGGTCGACGTCCTTGCGGTGGGCCAGGGCGATCGTCCGCAGGAGCCCCGGCACGGGCTGGCCGCGCCGGGGCTGGTCGTCCGGTCGTTCCGCCAGGACCAGGGGCGTGCCCCTGAGCCCGGGACGGCCGGACAGCACCATGCTGGGCACCACCGCGATCCCGAGCCCGGCCTCGACGAAGCGCAGCACGGCGTCCATCTCCCCGCCCTCGACGGCGAACCGCGGCTCGAACCCCGCCGCCCGGCACGCCCCGATCGTGGCCTCGCGCAGGTCGTACCCGGAGCGGAACATCACCAGCGGGCGGTTCCGCAGGTCGGAGATCTTCATGTAGGAGCGTCGCGGCATCGGCGCCGAGTCTCGTGGACCGTTCCCCTCCGGACGTTCCGGCGCCGCCGGGGAGGCGACCACGAGATGCTCGCGCAGGATGGGGGTGCTCTCCAGCGGCGGGTCGCCGTGCAGCGGCAGGATCACCAGCGCCAGGTCGAGCGACCCCCGGGTCAGTTCGCGCACCAGGTCGCGCGACCCGCCCTCCTCCACGATCAGCTGCACCCCGGGGTAGGTGTCGTGGAAGCGGCGCAGCACGTCCGCCAGCAGCCCCGCGCAGAGCGACGGCGTGGCGCCCAGCCGGACGCGTCCCCGTCGCAGCCCGGCCAGTTCCTGCACCTCGAGCCGCGCCGTGTCGACGTCCGCGAGAATGCGCTTGGCCAGCGGCAGGAGCGCCTCCCCCGCGGGCGTCAGCGTGATGTTGCCCCGCGCCCGGCTGAACAGCGAGGCGCCCAGCTCGTTCTCCAGCGCCCGGATCTGCTTCGACAACGACGGCTGCGCCACCCGGAGGAGCTCGGCCGCCTGGGTGAAGTGCCGGACCTCCGCCACCGCGACGAAGTACGAGAGCTGCTGAAGCTGCATCCTTCATAGCGTACGGCTATGAAAACCGTCACCCTGATAGCGGCCCCGGGGCAGCGGGTGTGACGACGGAAAGCCCGGAGGTCCAGGCCGAGGTCGCCGAGGGCCTAGCGGCCCCCGGGACAGCGGGCGTGGTGGCGAGAGCTCGGAGGTCCAAGCCGCAGTCGTCGAGGGTCGGGAAGCCCGGCGTCAGCGGGCGTCACGGCGAGAACTCCGAGAGCCAGACCAGAGTCGTCGAGGGTTGGGAAGCCCAGCGTCAGCGGGCGTGGTGGCGAGAGCTCGGAGAGCCAGGCCGGAGACATCGAGGGTCGGGAGGTCCGGCGTCAACGGGCGTGACGGCGGAGGGCCTGGAGGTCGTGGACGATGACGCGACGGCGTCCCGTCTCGATCCAGCCGTGCCGGCGCAGGGTGCCCAGCGCCTTGCTGACGGCCTCGCGGGACGCCCCGACCCACCCCGCCAGCTCCTCCTGCGAGAGGCTGAGCGTGATGCGGACGCTCTCGGCCCCGTCCGGCCGGACGGGGTAGGGCACGCCGAACCGTTCGGCCAGCTCGACCAGGCGCTGCGCGACCCGTTCGGTGGCGTCGAACATGCCGAACTCGATGCGCTTGCGGTCGGCGTCCCGCCAGCGCTGGCACAGCGTCTTCATGATGAGGATGGAGACGCGGCCGTGGGCACGCAGGAACGAGGTGAACTCCTCCTCGGTCAGCGCGAGCGCGCGCGCCGGTTCGAGGGCGGCGACGCTGGCCGAGCGGGGCAGACCGTCGATCGCGGCGACCTCGCCCAGCAGCGAACCGGGCCCCCGCACCGCCAGCAGCGCCTCGCCGCCGTGCTCACGGTGCGAGAACGCCTTGACGCGTCCCGACAACAGGACTGCCACCCACGTCGACAGCTCGCCCTCGTGGAAGAGCACCGCACCTCGCTCGAACTCGCGCATACGTCCGCGGTTCTCAAGGTCAGCACGCTCCACCGGGAGGAGCTCGGCAAGGAACGAGCCAGGCTCCAGAGCGGTCATGGAACCACGCTAAACCGAACGAGCCTTCTGGTAACCCGTCATGGAATCACGAATGCATCACGCGTTGTGTGAACTTCTCCCTACTCACAGCGGACTTTCCGCGCCAAAGTGGGGCGGTCACCCAGACTTTCCAGGGAACAGCGGACACATCTGGGGAACGGCGGAGGAGCGGGCGGCGGTGACGGGGGCACGCCGCCCGCAACGTCGTCCACCCCTCGCCGGGTGGGGCGAGGGGTGGGGACGACGCCTCAGGCGGACGGGGTGTCCTGCCCCTTCTTGACGATGCCGAGCTTGCTGCCGAGCCACACCACAGGGTCGTAGCGGCGCCCGACGACCCGCTCCTTCATGGGGATCAGCGCATTGTCGGTGATCTTGATGTGCTCGGGGCACACCTCGGTGCAGCACTTGGTGATGTTGCAGAAGCCCAGGCCGTGGTCTTCCTGCGCGATCTCACGCCGGTCCTGGACGTCGGCCGGGTGCATCTCCAGCTCGGCGATCCGCATGAGGAAGCGCGGCCCGGCGAAGCCCTCCTTGTTCTCCTCATGGTCGCGGATCACGTGGCAGACGTTGTTGCACAGGAAGCACTCGATGCACTTGCGGAACTCCTGCGAGCGCTCGACGTCCACCTGCTGCATCCGCAGGTCGCCCGGCTCGACGTCCCCGGGGTCGAACGAGGGGATCTGCCGGGCCTTCTCGTAGTTGAACGACACGTCGGTGACCAGGTCGCGGATCACCGGGAACGTCCGGACGGGCGTGACGGTGATCGTCTCGTCCGGCGTGAACGTCGACATCCGCGTCATGCACAGCAGGCGCGGCATCCCGTTGATCTCGGCCGAGCACGACCCGCACTTGCCCGCCTTGCAGTTCCAGCGGACCGCGAGGTCGGGGGCCTGCGTGGCCTGGAGCCTGTGGATGATGTCGAGGACGACCTCGCCCTCGTTCACCTCGACCTTGTAGTCGGCGAGCTCGCCCTCGCCCGCGTCGCCGCGCCAGACCCGGAACTTGGCCTCGTAGCTCATTTCTCCTCCGGGGTTGCGTCGGCGGCCGGGAGCTCTGCGCCTTCGTCGGCCGGGAGTTCTTCGGCGGTGAGGTACTTCTTCAGCTCGTCGGTCTCGAACAGGCCGATCAGGTCGTCGCGCATCGGCTCCAGCGGCTGGCGCCGCAGCTCGACCGACGTGCCGTCGGACGACAGCCGGCACACCAGGTTGATCTTGCGCCAGTCGGCCGACATCCCCGGGTGGTCGTCGCGGGTGTGGCCGCCGCGGCTCTCCTGCCGCTCCAGCGCCGCCTTCGCGATCGCCTCCGAGACGATCAGCATGTTGCGCAGGTCGAGCGCCAGATGCCAACCCGGGTGGTAGCCGCGGCCGTCGTTCACCGCGACCGGGGCCACGCTGACGTTGGCGACCCGCCCGCGCAGCGCGACCAGCCCCTCCAGCGCCTTCTCCAGCTCCTCTTCCTTGCGGATGATGCCGACCAGCTCGTTCATCGTCTGCTGCAGCTCGGCGTGGACGGCGTAGGGGTTCTCCCCGTCCTCGCGCTCGAACGGGGCCAGCGCCTCGGCGGTGGCCGCCTCGACCTCCGCCTCCGGGACGACCGGACGTCCCTCCAGCGAATCGACGTACTCCGCCGCGCCGAGACCGGCCCGGCGCCCGAACACCAGCAGGTCGGTCAGGGAGTTGCCGCCCAGCCGGTTGGAACCGTGCATGCCGCCCGAGCACTCGCCCGCCGCGAACAGCCCGGGAACCAGCGCCGCCCCGGTGTCGGGGTCGACCTCCACGCCGCCCATCACGTAGTGGCAGGTCGGGCCGACCTCCATCGGCTCCTTGGTGATGTCGACGTCCGCCAGCTCCTTGAACTGGTGGTGCATCGCCGGGAGCCGCCGCTTGATCTCCTCGGCGCCGCCCGGCATCCGGTCGACGACCGTCAGGAAGACACCGCCGTGCGGCGACCCGCGTCCGGCCTTCACCTCCGAGTTGATCGCGCGCGCGACCTCGTCACGCGGAAGCAGCTCGGGGGGACGCCGGTTGTTGTCGGGGTCGTCGTACCACCGGTCGGCCTCCTCCTCGGAGGTCGCGTACTTGTCCTTGAACACCTCGGGGATGTACTCGAACATGAACCGCTTGCCGTCGGAGTTCTTCAGGACGCCGCGGTCGCCGCGCACCGACTCGGTGACCAGGATGCCCTTCACCGACGGCGGCCAGACCATGCCGGTCGGGTGGAACTGGACGAACTCCATGTTCAGCAGCGTCGCGCCCGACAGCAGCGCCAGGGCGTGCCCGTCGCCGGTGTACTCCCAGGAGTTCGAGGTGACCTTGAACGCCTTGCCGATGCCACCGGTCGCCAGCACCACCGCGGGCGCCTCGAACACCACGAACTTGCCGGTCTCGCGGACGTAGGCGAACACGCCCGCGATCTTGTCGCCGTCCAGCAGCAACCGCGTCACGGTCGTCTCGGCCCACACCTTGATGCGGGCGTCGTAGTCGCCCAGCTCCCGGTGGTCCTCCTGCTGGAGCGCCACGATCTTCTGCTGCGTGGTGCGGATCAGCTCCAGGCCCGTCCGGTCGCCGACATGCGCGAGTCGGGGGTACTCGTGACCGCCGAAGTTCCGCTGGCTGATCTTGCCGTCCTTCGTGCGGTCGAACAGCGCGCCCCAGTGCTCCAGCTCCCAGACGCGGTCGGGGGCCTCCTTGGCGTGCAGCTCGGCCATGCGCCAGTTGTTGAGGAACTTGCCCCCGCGCATCGTGTCGCGGAAGTGCACCTGCCAGTTGTCGTTGGAGTTGACGTTCCCCATGGCCGCGGCGGCGCCGCCCTCGGCCATCACCGTGTGGGCCTTGCCGAACAGCGACTTGGAGATGATCGCCGTCCGCTTGCCCTGGAGCCGCGCCTCGATCGCGGCGCGCAGCCCCGCGCCCCCGGCGCCGATCACGACGACGTCGTAGGCGTGCCTCTCGATCTCAGTCATGATCTCTGGGCCCCTAGTTGAAGAATCGCAGGTCGGAGATGGTCTCGCTGGCGACCAACGCGACGTACAGGTCGGTCAGCATCAGCGAGCCGAGCGTGATGAGCGCGTACTGCCCATGCCGCTCGTTCAGCTTGGAGACCTGCCCCCACATCCAGTACCGGACGGGGTGCTTGGAGAAGTTCTTGAGCCGTCCCCCCACGATGTGACGGCACGAGTGGCACGACAGCGTGTAACCCCACAGCAGGATCACGTTCGCCCAGATGATGACGGTGCCCAGGCCGATGCCGAAGCCGCCGTCCTCCCCGTGGAACGCGCGGACGGCGTCCCAGGTGTTGATGAGGGAGATGAGGAACGCGAACAGCCAGAAGTAGCGGTGCAGGTTCTGGCCGATCAGGGGGAAGCGGCGCTCTCCGCTGTACTTCTTGTGCGGCTCCTGCACCGCGCACGCGGGCGGCGACGCCCAGTACGAGCGGTAGTAGGCCTTCCTGTAGTAGTAACAGGTCAGCCGGAACAGCAGCAGGAACGGCAGCGACACCGCCCCGAACGGGATCCATCCCCGAGTGCTCTCGGGCAGGAACGTCCCGAACTCCGCGGCGGGCCCGCACGCGTCGTTCACGCACGGCGAGTAGAACGGCGTGAGGTAGTGGTACTCCTCGACAAAGAAGGCGGAACCCCAGAACGCCCGGATGGTCGCGTACACCACCCACGTGGTGAAGATGACCAGCGTCATCAGCGGATAGAGCCGCCAATTGTCCTTACGGAGCGTGCGTTCCTTGATCTGGGCGCGCGATTTGTCGGGCGCCTCCAAAGTGCTCATCGATGCTCTCCTGAGCTCGGGTCATCGGGTCCCGGGTGAGCGCACCCATGCCGCCGTCGCGCCTCGGCCGCATGCGGGCGGTGACGCCGCGTGTGCGCTTCCAGCGAAGCGACCCTACTCCGACCGGCGGACACTGTGACATACATAACAGCCAGGCCTTGATGTGACCCTGACCACAGGTTTTAGCGTCTCCCGCCCCCTGCTGCACCGCACAAACCCCATAACCAGTAGTGATGAGCCCAGGGAATCAACACAAGACCACCAAGGCATGAGGCGCGGCTGAGCGCCACCTCGGCCGAACACAGGCGACCAGCCCAAACCGCGGAACGCCCAGCACGCGAAAACGCACCATCCACCACCAAGCTCCCGACGTTCCGGGCGCGGCCGTGAGACCAAGACCAGGCACGGGCATCGCCCGGCAGAGTCCGGGTCAGCGGCCGAGAACGCGCCTGTAATGAGCCTCGGCCTCGCTCGTCCGGCCGTTGCCGATGACGCGCAGGAGTTCGGCGAGCTCCGGCAGATCACCGTCGATCTTCCCGGCCGCCGACTCGATCTCGGCGGCCGACGCGACCGAGCGCAGCAACGACTGCAGCGCGGCCACAGGCGACTCCGCCGAGCCGCGTCCCGTCGCCGTCACCCGGGCACCGGTCGTCGTGGCGGCCGACTCCCCCCGAATGCGTTCGAGATGCCGCTTGATCTCCGATTTCGGCAGCTCACCGAACCCCGGATCGGCGATCAGCTCCTCCACCGCGAGCAGGCGGCTCAGCACGGCCGGATTCCCGATCTTGGCCCGCTGCCCCGACATCAGCTGCGACAACATCGGCGCTGAAAGCCCCAGCACCGCGGCCAGCCCCGACTGCGGAAGCCCGAGCCGATCCAGGACGCGCCGAAACCGCGCACCCAGCGGCTCGCCGTACCACTCGACCTGCAAGGCCTGATTCCGGACGACGGTGTCCTCGGCGGAACTCAATCCGCACCCCCCCTTGACGATTCGCATTTGCAAACGCTACGTTCTCGTCTGTGCCAACGACCGACCCGCGACCATGGTGCCACGGCAAAGGTCATTTGCATATGCGATCGGGCAAGTCCGGCGAAGATCCCTCGCCCGCCGACGAAGGAAGGCACGGATGAACGTGAAACGCGGAGCCACGACGATCGTGCTCCTCACCGCACTGCTCGCCGGCTGCTCCGGCCTCCCGGGCGGCGACGACGAGCCGGACGGCGGCAAGGGCGGCTCCGCCGCGGTCGCCGCGGGCAAACCGGCCGTCGACTCCGACAAGGACGCGATCGTGAAGGCCGCCTTCCCGTCCGGCCTCGCCCCGGGCGCCAAGGTCGACATCGCGATCATGAGCCTGAAGGTCCGAGGCAAGCTCGCCACCCTCTCCGTGCAGCTCACCCCCCACGTCCCGCAGGGGGTCAGCCAGAAGCCCAGTCCGTACGAGCTCAACGGGAACAACGGCCTGGGCGTCTCCCTCATCGACCCGGTGAACCTCAAGCGCTACATCGTCGTGCGAGATTCCAGCGGCAAGGAACTCCAGAGCGACGACGTCTTCACCCACATCGCCACCGGCCAGCCCGGCCTGCTGACCTACACCTTCGCCGCCCCGCCCGAGAACGTGAAGGCCCTCGACCTCCACTACGGCTCCTGGCCGACGTTCCGCAACATCCCGGTCAAGCGGTGAGCCCAATGCGACGTCCCACCGTGCTCGCAGCCACATTCGCCCTGCTCGTGGGCATCCCCTCCATCGCGACGGCCGACCCCGACGTCCCCGCCACCAACGCCGCGAACGCCGTCCGCGCCATCAACGCCAACGGCAGCATCCGCTCCATCCAGCCGGACGCCCACGTCCGCACCATCGACCCGTCCAAGTTCGTCGTCCCGCTCCAGTCCGAGGAGTCCAACGGCGCCCGGGTCACCGTCCGCATCTCCGCCGACGTCCTGTTCGACTTCAACAAGGCCACCCTCACCCCCATCGCCCGCCGCAAGCTCGCCGAACTCGCTCCCCGCCTCAGCCACGCCAACGGCAAGATCGAGGTCTCCGGCCACTCCGACAGCGTCGGCGCCCCCGACTACAACCTGCGCCTCTCCGAACAACGCGCCCAGGCAGTCAAAGCCGAACTAGAACGCGCCCTCACCCAAGCCCGCATCGAGGCCAAGGGCTACGGCGAAACCAAACCCGTAGCCCTCAACCAACTCAACAACAAAGACAACCCCGACGGCCGCGCCAAGAACCGCCGGGTAGACATCACCTTCACCAAATGACCCCGCCCCCGCCAACAAACCTCGTCCCACCCCGCCGCCCCACAGGGCACGACGCTGCGCAACGGCGGCTCGACACAACACACCACGAGTCCAGACCGTCCTGGCGTGGAACCGCCCGACACTGCCGACCGACGCAACGCAGCGCCATCGCGACACCACTCAGCAGCGCGCGCCGCAGCACGGCACGACCTACGCCCGGCGCACCCCGAACACAACGCCGCGTGATACGGCACGGCGCAACCCCAAACACATCACGGAGTGGCTGGCACGGCACCGACGCCCCCCACACCACAGCAAACGCGACGCGTCGCAACCTCACTTGGGACGCAACCTCATTAGAACAGCGCGGTTCTACCGCCCCCGCATCAGACACCCACCCCGCACAAACCCGGAATGCCCGCAATACGTCTGACACACCTCGCACCGCTCGCCTCACCAGACGGGCCGGTTGGAGAGGGGGTCAGGTCGCACTGAACCGAAGTGGCCTCCGGCCCCTCCTCGACCTGTCTCGTTGGCACGACTCGTTCATTCGTTCTGGTTCAGCTTCGAAGGGAGTCCTGCTCATGCGCGTCACGTCCGGCCTCACTGTGCGAGGCCGCGGCCCGTTGCTGCACAGCACCGCCGCGCTCGTCCTGGTTACGGCACTCGCCGCGGGTTGCGGAATCGATGACGAACCGGACGAGAAGAAGAAACCGAAGGTCGGCAAGTCGAGCCCGCGCTACACCGGGCCGATGGTCAAGAACGCGGTGTCGGCGTTCGCCATGGGACGTGTGTCGCGGTTGGAGATGAAGCAGATCGAGCGGTACCCCGACCGGTCCGTGCTGCGCTTCTCCGTCGCCAACCCCAGCAAGGAGACTCATCACTTCTCCTATGCCACTTCCGTGGCGGGGTCGGCCTTCAACAACATCCACTTCACGCTGATCGACCCGGTGCACAACAAGGCGTACACGCCCATGTACGACGACAACGGCAATGGCAAGACCGTGGGCAGCGACCTGGCGAACCTCGTCACACCCGGCGCGCGCTACGAGGCCGTCCTGGCGTTCCCACCCCTCCCCGCGCATGTGCGGACGCTCACGGTCGCCACCCCCACCACGGCGGGCGAGTACACCGGCGTCCCCGTAGTCGATGGCAAGGGACCCATGACCCCGTCCGCCCCGGTGCCCAGCCCCGGGACGACCCCCGCCCCAGGAAGCACGGTCGCCTTCCCGACCCGCCCGCAGAACGGCCCCATGAGCGGCGGGACGACCGATCTCTACAGCCTCACCGAGGGAACGGTGAAGTCCACGACCACCACCAACACCGAGCAGAAGATCGGCCTCCGGACCGACGTCCTCTTCGACTTCGACAAGGCCACCCTCACCGCCAAAGCCAAAGAGGTCCTCGATCAGGTCGCCACCGAGACCAAGGCCAACGCCGACCCGGCCAAGCCTCCGGTCATCATCACCGGCCACACCGACACCAAGGGCGACGACCCCTACAACCTGCGGCTCTCCAACCAACGAGCCCAGGCCGTCCTCACCGAACTACGCAACCGCCTCGGCACCGCCTACCAGTACCGCGCCGACGGCAAGGGCGAAACCGAACCTGTCGCCGCCGAGGGCGGCGCCGACGACGAGCAAGCCCGTCAGAAGAACCGCCGCGTCGAAATCTCCTACAAGATCAAACAACAGAGCACCCAGTCGTCCACCGCCACCGAGCGCAAGCAGAAGGACGAGCGCGCCATAGGCACCGGCGCCCCAGCCCCGTTCCGTCCAACCGACGGCCCCACCGTCGCCACCCGAACCGTCGACTTCACCCGCTGGACCATCAAGACCAAGCGACGCATGGACGTGAAAGCCTTCTACCGGGACGGCGCCTACCTGGTCGCGGTCTTCGAAATCACCAACCTCGGCCCCCGCGACATCCTCCCGACCGAGGACTACATGGGCGAGGGAGGCAGCTACGGCGAATTCGGCGCCTTCACCGTGTCCGACCCCGCCACCAACATCATCTACCGAGCCGTCCGCATGGGCCCCGCCGCACCCCCGAACCAGCCGGTCAACCTCAACTTCGTCGACTCCGGCTGGACGGTGTTCAACGAGAAACCCAACACCTCCAACCGCGGCTTCTTCTACGCCCCCGCGCCCCCACCCAACGTCAAGTCAGTCACCTTCGACGCCGGCGCCTTCGGCAAATTCCCCAACATCCCCATCCAGTAGCCCCACCCCCGAACCACACCGACCGCCCCAACCAGCCCGAACCTAGAGACCACCGCCCCGGCACAGCCCAACCTCCCTCCGACATCCGTAACCACCCAATCCCCGGAGGACGTCCCCGGATGGCTGGGGCCACCGCGCCGAACCACGACCTTCGGTGTCAGCGTGGCTGGAACATGCCGGACGTCAGCACGGGTCGTCTGCATGCCCATCTCGCTACCTCGCGATATGCACCGGCGCCAGCTCCGACGCTTCGTACGGACGGGCGCGGTGCCGCTCAGTTATCGGGCGAGGGCGGAGGTCCCAGGTGATCGAAGATCTGCAAGGGCTCGCCGTCGAGCGTCCGGACCGGAAAGCTCAGAGCCAGGCCGCACGCGGCCAGCAAGGTACGGGCGGTCTCGGCGTCGGCAGGACGATCACGCGGATCGTCCGCGCACAGGTGCGTGACCAAGCGCCACAGATTCGCGGGCACCCCGCCGGGAACGTGCCCGATGCGTTGGCGAGGCTCCGGATCCCCGGCGCCGGTCAGCATTCGCCAGCAGACCATGCCCGCCGCGTACAGATCCTGCGACGGACCCGGCCTGTTCCACTCCAGAACCTCGGGTGCAAGGTAGCCCGGCGTCCCCACCGCGAACCCGGTGGTCGTGAGCCGCTCCCCGTCCTCCCGCAACGCGATCCCGAAATCGCTCAGGCGGACGTGGGGCGCCCCCACGGCGCTGGGCTCCATCAAGAGATTCGCAGGCTTGACGTCCCGATGGATCAGTCCCGCCGCGTGGATATGGCTCAACGCCGCCAACAGCTGATCCAGTACCTCTGCCGCATAGGCCGCGGGCAGCCTCCCGTAGTCCCCCATAAGGGTTTCCAGCGAGCCGCCCCGCACCAGTTCCATGACGAGCAATACATCGTCGTCCGCCGGATACCAGGCATAGGGCGTCACCACATGCGGATGAGCCAGACGAATCGCCCGCTCTCGCACTACTCGCACCATCGAGGTGGAGTCGCTCTGCCGAACCAGCTTGGCCGCGCAGTACTCCCTCTTCAGCCGATCGAAAGCCCGCCAAACCCGACTGGACCCGCCCGCCCCAATTCGGTCAAGCAGCGTGAAACGTCCACCGATCTCCAACCCCAAACTCACGCCTCCGATCGTACGGAAACCGTCACCCCGGGCGGTCCACTCCCAAGCACCAGGCCACCCTCGGCCGATCCTCAGGAACGCGTCCTGATGCGTCCCCGCGCCAGGTCGAATTCGTCCCCCTGCGCCATAACGCACCCGGCCCAGCACCGATCGTCCGCCTCTCACACGGGTGCCTCGGCTCCCCGCACGTGGACGCTCCAGCGCCAACTGCCCGCCCCAACGCGGACCCCGAGTCCTGGCACGGCACGAATCCCGGCACCCCCGTCCCTTCATACGGAGAGCGCCACGGGCACGGGGCTGAGCGCCTTATGGCTGGTCAGCTAACGGCGCCACCCGGAGCCATCGCGAACGTCCCGCCATGTCGGCGGATACGGCGTGCCAGTCCTCGCGCTGGTGACGCGCCGTCCGACGGCCCCTGCACCGCGCTTGGACGGGTCCCCGCCCGAGCCGACCGGGGTGCGGTTACGTCCACGCCGAAGCTGATTGCACGGGGGTGAAGACTGCCGCCACCCCGCAGACGAGAACTGGAAAGCGGGGTCAGAGGCTGAGGAACGGGTCGGCAGCGACGGTTGAGCGAGGCGGGAAGCGACCGTCCGCGAAAGACGAGCCCTGGCTGGCGAGCCGGCAGCCCGCACGGGTCGATGGTCAGTGCAAGGCGACGGCAGCTTGTCGGCAGCCACGGCCGACCGGCAATCAGCGCGAGTGCAACGGCCAGCGCGAGCCAACAACCAACTCCGGCCAACGGCCAGCGCGGGTCAGCGGCCGACGATGAACGCGAGCCATCAATCAGTGGGGCACGGCGGCCACGGCGGGGGAGGTGGCCAGGGCGAGGGTGGCGATTCGAAGGGGTGTCGGGACGGGACGTGGCGGGACGGGACGAGGTGGTGGTTAGGGCGAGGCGGTGGGAGGGCGGGGTGGATTGTTTGGAATGTGGGTGGGAGGGCGGATCCAGGGGGCGGTTTGGGGAGTCATAACTGGTCAGAACGCGAGATTGGAGTCCTTGGTGCGGGGATATTCGGTGGGGGGCCTGGGGCTTGGGTTGGTGGGGCGGTGCCGCAGGCGGTTCGGGTGGCGTTCTTCCTGATGGCGGGGGCGGCGGTCCTGGAGGTGGTGGGTGCGGTTGCCGCGATCTTGATGATCGGGGAGATCCGGGACGCCGTGCGGTCGGAGCTGGCCGAGGGTGGTGAGAGGGCGAGCGACACGTTCATCGACGGGGTGGTGATCGGCGCCGTCAGCCTGACGGCCGTGGTGGCGGTGGTCTGCGCGGGGCTTTGGTTGTGGATGGCGTTCAAGAACAGGGCGGGACGCAACTGGGCGCGGATCGCCGGCACGGTGCTGTTCGCGCTGAATTCGCTCAGCGTGGTGTCGGGCGGCTTCACCAATGCGAGCGGCTCGGTGAACGGCACCGCGTTCACGGTGGGGGCGCCGTTCGCGGCGACGGTCATCAACGTCGTCATCTGGGCGGTTGGCCTGGCCGTGGTCATCCTGCTCTGGACGAGGCCGTCCTCGGCCTACTTCAAGCCGGTCAACCCGTATGGCGCCCAGCCGCTCTACGGGCCTCGCCCTCCGGGGCAAGAGAGGTCTTGACTCGGCGACTTGACTGGGACCTGGCTTTCACCATGGAGGTGAAGGCCGTACGTTGACCCGACAGACATCCTAGAGACGGAGCAAGCCGATGAGCGTCGGACCGACCCCCTATCCTCCGCCTCCCGGGATGCCGATGGGAGGAATCGGCCCCCAACGGCCGTCCGCGATCAACTCGGCCTTCATGGTCATGCTGGCCGGTGCCGGGTTGACGGCGGTGAGCACGATCGTGAGCGTCGTCTTCGGCGTCGGTGCCGGAATGGCGATGAACGACTCGGGCATGGACGGCGAGGCGAGCGGCGTGATGGCCGTGTCCGCGGTCATTTCGCTGATCATGGGTGTGTTCTACATCGCGCTCTGGGTCTGGATGGCGTTCGCCTGCCGCGCGGGCCATGCCTACGCGCGGATCCTCGGCACCGTGTTCTTCGGCATCAACACCCTGTTCATGCTGCTCGGCGTCTTCGGGCTCGTCGCCTTGATGGGCACGGACGGGGCGACCGGCCTGCTGCTGGTCAGCCTGGGGCTCAGCGTCCTGATCTGGCTGATGGGGCTGCTCGCGACGATCATGCTCTGGAACAGGGCGTCCACCGCCTACTTCAACGCCCGGGCCGTCGCGCGAGCCGCGTCCGGCTACGGGCCCGGGTATGGGCCTCCGCAGGCTCCGGCTTACGGGCCGCCCGCTTTGCCCCCGGGTTCCGGCTATGGGAACCAGCCTCAGCCTTACGCGGGCGGCTACGGGACTCCGCCTCCCGGCCCCGGCGGCCCGTATGGCGGCAACCCGTACACCTGACGGACACAGCGGGAAGTCGGGGTTCCGGGACGCCCGGAGCCCCGGCTTTCTTGGGCCCGAAAGTCAACCAGTTCGGCGGCTCAAGCATCCAACACATTGACCAGCGTTGTTCGCAAATCACTCGCACCCCCGCGACCTGCATAAACTAGCGCATCACGCACCGCCTGAGCCCGAACAGGGCCCGCCCGAGACAGGACCGGATGAGCACCGAAGAACCCGGCCGCGACGACCTCGCGGGGGACGCCGCCACCCCGAAATCCGAAGGTGAGAGCGAGCCCACGTCCCCCGAAACCGGGACTGCGGCGCCCGACAGCGAGGCCGCGTCCTCCGCGAGCGCCGCCGCTGACGAGACGGCGCCCTCCGAACCCGCGTCCAAGAAGGCGCGCAAGGTTCGGACGCGCAAGCAGAAGGCCCTGCGCCGCACCGCGCTGGGCGCGGCCGCGTTGCTGCTGGTCACGGGCGCGGGAGCCGTCGGCCTCTACTACGACATCGTCGGCGGGATCGACCAGAAGAACGCCAAGGGCCAGCTCGGCGCCCGTCCCAAGAAGCTCAACAAGTCGCTCAACATCCTGCTCCTCGGGTCCGACACCCGGGACGGCGACAACGCCCGATACGGTGCCGCGGCCGGAATGACCGGCGCGCGCTCGGACACGGCCGTCCTGCTGCACATCTCCCCCAACCGGGACCAGGCCGTCGGGATCAGCTTCCCCCGTGACTCCATGGTGAAGATCCCCAAGTGCAAGAAGGAGAAGGGCGGCGAGGTCCCCGCGCAGTTCGGCATGCTCAACGCCGCCTTCGCCTACGCGGGCCCGACCTGCACCTGGAAGACCCTGGAGTCCCTGACGGGCATCCACATCGACCATTTCGTCCAGATCGACTTCGCCGGGTTCAAGCGCATGGTGGACGCGCTGGACGGCGTCGAGGTCTGCCTCGAGAAGCCCGTCAACGACCCCCGCGCCGAGCTCTCGCTGAAGGCAGGAAAGCAGACCGTCAAGGGCGAGCAGGCGCTCGGTTACGTGCGCGCGCGCTACTCCCTCGGCGACGGCGGCGACCTGGGACGCATCGAGCGCCAGCAGAAGTTCATGGCCTCGGTCGTCAACAAGGCCACCAGCGGCGAGGTCCTCACCGATCCGGCCAAGACGTACAAGTTCCTCAAGGCCGCCAGCAAGTCGATCACGACCGACGATGAGCTCGACCTCGGCACGATGCGCAAGCTGGCGTCCAGCCTGAAGGGCATGAGCGCGGGCCAGGTTCGCTTCGTCACCGTCCCCGTCGAGGGTTACGCTCCCGACCCCAACCGGGTCCAGTGGAACGACGAGCAGGCCAAGCCGCTGTTCGAGGCGATCAGGCACGACAACGACCTGCCCGCCGAACCGGCCAAGCCCGTCAAGCCCCGCCCCGCGCTCCCGGCCCCCGACAAGGTGCGCGTCACCGTGGTGGACGCGGGCGGCGACGACAAGCTCGTCAAGCGGATCTACAACCAGCTCAAGCGACGCGGCTACAAGGTCAGCAAGAAGGTCGAGCGGGACGGCGACGCGTCCGAGAGCCGCATCGTCTACTCCCCCAGTGCCGAGGGGCAGGCATCGGCCCTGGCGACCGTCGTCCCCAACGCCGTCCTGGCGGCCGACGCCAACGCGCCGAAGGACGGCGTCCGCCTGGTCATCGGCAAGCCCGGCGTCCGGATGGCCCCGCCCGCCCTCACCCAGGTCTCCGGCGGCGTCAAGGCCGGCCAGAAAAACCCCTGCAAGTAGCCCCAACGCACGCGAATCTGGGGGCGTCCCACTCCACGGGGACGCCCCCAGCGCACGTCCAAGGCCAAAGGGAGCGCATATCCGCCCCAAACGGGAGAATCCCCCTCCTCGACTGGACGAAGTAGGCATCCCCTCGGCGAGAGTTATTTGCCACACAGCAAACTCCCACCCCTCGGTAATGGTTATCCAGCCAATAGCCGGCACCCGGACAATCACTCAAATCGACCACGCTTCAAATACTGAAAATCCTGCGACCGGCCGCCATCGCCGCAGGTCAAGAGAGGTTCAAAGCCCGGTCGATCATCGGCCCAACGGAGCAAATGGCTAGAATTCGGTGACGGTCGTCGATTGGCCGCTGGATAGACCCGCCGCGGAGTCGTAAGCTGGCGCCACTCCAATCGACGAAGGGTCGGGCAATGAGTGGCGACAAACGGGGCGCGAGTATCGGGGCGTTGGAAGAAATGTCCCGGATGTTCAGCAGGCACTCCAAGAACCTCGATGGTCTGATCAAAGACCTGAACGGTCGCACCGTGTCCAGCACCGAGGTGTGGTGGGGGCCGGGCGCCGACCGCTTCCGCAGCGCCTGGGCCGAAGCCAAAACGGCTTTCGACCGGATGTCCCTCGCCCTCGAACAGGGCGGCCAGGACATCAAACGTTCCCAGCAGAACATCGAAGCGGCGACGCGCTGATCACCCCCTGGACCGCGGGTCCCGGCCTGACCCCCCGGGGCCGGGACCCGCTTTTTACTCGCAATTCGGGGCCCAAATAGCGTGAGCGCTGCGGAGGCGTGCGTTGACGGAAACCGAGCGGATGCGACTTCACTACCTGGCGAGCCGAATTCAGGTGCTTTCCGACCAGCACTGGAACACCTTCGCGGGCCCGCTTCGGGCGATGAGCGATCACGCCTGGGTCGGCGGGACGACCGCCGCCGGTTACGCCGACCGCCTGGAGCGCAGCGACCGCGACCTCCACACCCAACTGCGCAAGGCACTCGACCTGATCGAGGACAAAACGCGCTTCTTCCCTCTGGGCTGACCAATGACCGACAAATGGCTGGGGCCGGATACCTGCGGCGTGAAGCTCTCATCCTTCGAACGGATGGCCCAGCAAATGACCCGGGCCGCCCCCGAACTGGACGAATTGTCACGTCAACTCTGGCACGTCCTCAGTGCCGCCGGGGTGAGCACCGCCCCGGCCATGGAGGTCAAGCGCATCGCCGCCTGGACGCGCGAGGCCGCCATCGACCTGCGCCGCCGCAACCTGCTGGCCCATAACCTCGACCGGCAGAAAATCGCCCTCCGCGCCTGCCGCCCCGACGGCATCTATCTCAAACTGCCCGACCGCTACACCGACCAGGTCGACTACGCGGACGGCCTCCACGTCGCCCGGCTGCTCATCTCGCTCCGCCAGGACGACACCGAGGTCTTCAGAAACCTGCGGCACCTCGCGCCCGAAGACGTGACCCCGATGTTCGCCAAGGCCATCCTCGAAGGCCTCGGCGCCGAGGCCCTCCTCAGGCTCCCGATGGTCCTCTGCCTGCGCCTCGGCGGCGACGTCCGTCAGCAGAGCGACAGCGTCCAGAACCGTGCCCGCGACACACGGGCCGTCCTCGCCATTCTGGGACGAAGCCTCGCCCTGGCCACCAACCCCACCCACAGAAGCTACGTGGGTGACGAATACCTGGCCGAACTCCAGCACATGGGCGCCGCGAATTTCCCGCCGCTCAGCAGACAACCCAACGGCGTCGCCGGCTACCAATCCCTATCGACCCTCATCAGCGCGGCCGACAAAACCCGCTTCGCCCCAGCTTTCCTCCAGACCATCGGCAAGGACATGGTCGCCTACGACGCCACCCTCAAGAACAGCCTCCAAAACCGTCCCCTCCCCGACCTCACCGGCAAAAACCACCTGGGCAACGCCCTCGCCCTCAACTCCACCACCCCCGGCCCCACCACCGACTTCCTCATCCCCCTCCTCAACGCCGCCACCATCTCGGGCCGCCAAGCCGCCCAATCCCTGCTGGACCAGGACGTCAACAACGGCCCCATCCTCGGCTACCTCCTCCACGACCGCCTCTCCACCTGGGCGAACAGCGACCAGGGCCAAGCACTGGGCACGACCATCACCACCGCCACCGCTGCCCACGACCCCACCTCCGAACGCCTGGCCTTCCAAGCGGGAAAGGTCATCGCCGACAACGCCCACACCTCCTTCAACGTAAAAGAAGGAACCATCCAGGCAGCAAACACCCAGGAAATCGACGCCCTGTCCAACCTCCGCCCCCAAATGGCCCAGATCCTCGCCACCCACATTCCCAAGGTCAACGACATCTACCAATCGTTCAGATACGGCGCCCAAACAGGAAGCACCGCGATGAACGACGCCGACCTCGACTACCTGCTCCTGGACCTCACCCGGAACGCCACCGCCTTCGACACGCTCCTCAAGGCCCAGATCGCCCACGCCAAGGTCAACCTCGATCAGGCCATGGCCAGAAGCTCCCGCTACCTCGAAAGCGCCGTCGTCGTCGAAGGCTGGATGTTCGGCCACCTCCTGGAGGCCCGAAACCAGAGCGTCGCCGGCGAAACCACCCGCCTCGCCGCCGACGAGGCCAAGCTCAAAAGCTATGTAGAAATGGGCATCGGCCTGATAACCGAAAAGGCCGGCGAAAACCTCGCCGCCCGAACCCCAGTAGCCGCCCAGGGCTACAACCTCACCGTCACCCACCTCCAGGAGATCACCGCCGCCTGGATCACCAAACGCCTCGCCGACAAACCCGACCCCACCATCATGACTCCCAAAGACAACACCGAAGCCATCGAGAAACTCTTCAACCAAATGATCGCCTCCTCCCTCACCACCCACGGCCACTACGACGGCAAGCATTTGGAGGGACGTTCCTTCGCGACGCCCGGCCCCGACCCCTCCATCCGTCCCTTCGAAAGCATGAATGCCGAGGAGTTCGAAGCGTTTCTCCGCTGGGCCTCCACACAGAGCGACCTTCATGACCTTCGCGATCGCGTTCTTTCCGCTACCGAGAACGGCCAGAGGGAGGCTGCAGGCCATTACAAGAACCGCGACGGCCAGAACGCTCGCACTACTTTCGCACGGTGACGCCGGTGAAACCACGCCACCTATTTCTGATCGCGATCCTGGTCCTCTCGACCGCGACCTGCACTCGATCCCCCGAGAACCGCCCCCTCGCGCCAGTGGTCGACCTTCAGCCGGTAAGGGACGTCCCTCCCTATCTCTGCGACGTCATCCCGGAGCGATCCTTCCGGCGGGTCACGGGGATCAAGACGCCCTTACGAACGCGCTGGGACGGTCCCCGCACCAACTACGGCCTCTGCCTCGTTCACGCCGCGGGAAGCGAGGCTCCTCTCGGGCTGGACTGGTCGTTCGACGACGGCGACAACGTCCTGCGACGCCAGCAAAGAGCCTGGGCCGACGACTCACCACGCCCCCTGCCTCCTGAGTTGGGTCAAGGGCTGGCCGCGACCAGGCCGACCGCAGGGGTCGACGCCCGCCCGCACTTCGTCATCGCGCTTTTCCGGTGCGGGGCGAAGCGCCCCTGGATCAGCATCGACTTCGCGCGCGTGGCGCGCGGCCGCGACGCCGCTCGGGACATGTTCGCCTTTATGAAGATCGCGCAACAGAGGTTCGGGCGCATGCACGGCTGCGCCCCCCGCCTCACCTGACGCATCGCGCGTTCGGCCCACGGCTCGCCCTCCGCCAAACACCGACACCCTGGCCGGGCGCACCGCCTTGGCCGAGCGCACCGCCGCTTCACCACACCCGGCCCACGGGCCCCTTGGCGCACTGGGGATCCGGCGCGGTCGGGGGGCGTCGCGGCGCCTGCTGCTGTTGCGGGGGTGCACGGCTTAGAGTCAGCCTGTGTCAGGCGGATCTCACCCAGGAGCGACGGCGATGAATCACCCATCCGACCCCGGCCGGCCTTCGCAACCGCCCGGTGGCCCCTACGGTCCGCCGCCACTGCCGCGTCCAGGGCAGGCGTCCGCTCCGCAGGCCGAGCGCGGCCAGCAGCCGCCACCGCAGCAGCAGTCGCGTCAGGAATGGGCCCCGCCCGAGCCGGCCGTGGTGACGAACAAGGGGCTGATCGGCTCGCTGCTCGACGCCAACTTCAACCACCTCGTCACGCCCAAGCTGATCAAGCTCTGGTACATCGTCGCCCTGCTGCTGGTCACCCTCCAGTGCACGGTGGCCTTCTTCCTGGGCATTTACATCGCCACCTGGGACAACTTCTGGGCGTGGGGGATCATCATGGCGCTCGCCACCCCGCTGCTCTGGCTGTTCGAGATGCTCATGGTCCGGATCGTGATGGAGGCTGTGGTGGTGCGGTTCAAGTCGGCGGAGTACCTGCGGGTCATCAAGGACAAGATCTAGAGGTGCGCGTTAGGCTCGCTGGAGTCACGCGACATAGACGGGGCAGTGCTGGTGGCCGACTTCGATGACGCTTCCCCGCGGGGGACGCGGCGTGATCCGGGGGTGACCCGGCGGGAGGGGCAGGTGCCCGGGCCCAGGGCGACCCGGCGGGACGCGGGGGCGCACGGTGAGGCGTTGTTGCGGTTGCCGGGGCTGCTGGCCGAGCGGTTCGCGCTGGTGGCGGAGCTGCCGGTGCAGGGGGCCGAGTCCGATCTGCTTTTGGTGCGGGATTCGGACGGGCGCGAGTTCGTCGTCAAGATGTTCCGGCGGGGGTATCGGGCCGATCGGGACGTCTGGGAGAAGCTGCCCGCGCTGGAGTCGGCGCATGTGGTGCGGATCCTGGAGACCGGGGAGGCCGACGGGCGGGACTATGAGGTCACCGAGTACGCACCCGGGGGCAGCCTGCGGGGGCTGATGGCGGGGCCCCAGGAGGAGATGGCGGCCACCGTGGTGGCGCAGCTGGCGGACGGGCTCGCGGCGTTGCATTCGGTGGGGATCGTCCATCGGGATCTGAAGCCCGAGAACGTGCTGGTGACGAGCGTCCGGCCGTTGCGGGTGGCGATCGCCGACTTCGGGTTGAGCAAGGTCATCGATCAGAGCGTGGTGTTCGCGTCGTCGTCGCGGACGCTGGCGTACGCGGCTCCGGAGTCGCTGTCGGGGCAGGTCTCTCCGGCGCGCGACTGGTGGTCGCTCGGGATGATGGTGCGGGAGCTCATTACGGGGAGGCCGCCGTTCATCGGGTTGAGTGAGACGGCGGTTGTCGACCATCTGGCTACGCGGCCCGTGCCTGCGGATGATGTGGCTGAGCCGCGGTTGCGGTTGCTGTGTCAGGGGCTTCTTACGCGTGATCCCAGGCGGCGGTGGACGGAGGTCCAGGTCGCCGAGTGGCTGGACGGGGGCTCCCCGGCGGTCGCGGAGGAGCCTGCGGTTCAGGTCTCCGGGGGGACGGGGCTGCCTTTCAATGGAAGGCGCTATGACGACCGGGGTGAGCTTGCGCGCGCGCTCATTGAGCACTGGGACGCTGCGGCGTCCTATTTCTTTGGGCGCGGGGAGGCCGGGGAGGCGTGGCGGAGTCTGCGGGAGTGGCTCGCCACGGTGCCGGACGACAGCCGGATCGATCTGATCGACGGGCGGCTCACCACGGGGCTGCCGCCGGACGTGAAGCTGCTGCATCTGGTGCGGTGGCTCGATCCCGGGCTGCCGCCGCACTTCCTGGGGCGCCGGGTCGCGGCCGAGGACCTGGGGGGATTGGCGGCGCTGGCCAGAGATCCGGCGCATCCCGATCACCGGACGGCCTGCGCGATCGGGCGGGAGCTGTGGGAGCAGCGGCTGCTGGGGGTGCTGGCGCCCGAGCTGGGACGCGTGGACGAGCAGTGGCGCGGCCATGTGGCCACCTGGAACGAGCTGGCGCGGTGGCTGCGCGATCATGAGGCGACGCCGCCGGCGCTGGCGGCGCGGCTGCCGGACGCGGGCGCGCGTGTAGATGCGCCTCGGGTGGCCGGGGGGCCTCCTGTTTCTGTGGATGATCCGCCCGTTGTGCTTCTTACCTTGCTGGCTTTGGCGGCGCGTCCCGGGGAGGCGCGGCAAGGCATCGAGGACGCGGCCGCTAGGGCGCGGGCGTCCGTGCGTGATCCGGTGCCGTGGTTCGACTGGATGGCCGATAGTTCGGGGGACGATCCGCTGCGGCTTTTGGCGGTGGCGCGTGCGGCCCCGGCGGCGGTGGTCGAGGTTGAGGCGAACGTCAGGGAACGTCAGGCGGCGGAGCGGCGGTCTGGGGAGCTGCGGGCGAATTGGGGGGAACGGGAGCAGCGGCGTCTGGCCGGGCGTGGTTCGGCCGTCGTTCGGGCTGTCGCGTGGTCGCTGCCTGTGCTGGCGGTGTGGCTGGCGGGGAGCTGGCTGGTCGGGTCGTTGTTCGGCGGTGACGATTCGGGGACGAGTTCGGTCGGGGGGGCGCAGCGCTCGTCCGGTGTGGCGTTCGGGGTGCTGCTGGCGTTCTCCTTGCTGGCCTGGGCGGTGCAGTGTGGCGCCGAGGTGATGCTGGCCCGGGTTCAGGGTGCCGATTACCTGCCCTTCGGGGCGTGGTCGTGGTTGTCCAAGGCGCTGGGCGGCGTGTCCAAGGCGTCCAAGGCCGTGTCCGGCGCGGCGCAGAAGACCAGCCGGCGGGGTTGCGGGGTCATGCTGATCGCCGGGATCGTCCCGCTGCTGATGATCCTGTTGCTGATGGCGGCGCTGACGGCGGTCGCGAGCCTGCTGTGGCTGCTGGTGCTGGTGGTCGTCCCGGCCGCGCACGCCGTCGCGGCGGGGGTCAGGCTGCATCGGTGGAAGCAGGGGCACGAGGAAGCGCGGCGGAGGGCACTGGCATGAGCAGCGGGGTCGAGGCCGACATCGTCCTGGACGCGGCGGTCATCCTCAGCCTGGGGATGAACCGCGCGCTCGGGCGGACGGCCGGGCTGGCGGGCAAGGGCGCCGAGGCGCTGGCGGCGCTGGCCGAGGGCCGGGCCGAGGCGCGCGCGGCGGCGCTGGCCGAGGCGGAGACGTTCGACCGGGCGCTGCGGGAGGTCGCCGAGCGCAACGCGCGGATCGAGGGGCTGCGGGAGAAGGGCCTGGCGGGCCTGCCCGCCACGCTGACGCCCGCAGAGGACCAGACGCCCGAGGAGCTCACCGCGTGGTGCGCGGCCACCGACGAGGCGCTCAAGGCCGCAGAGAGGGAACTGGCCGAGCGGCTGGCGGCCGAGGTGTCGGCCCAGATCTTCGCGGCCCCGGCCGAGGGGCTGCGCACCGAGACCGCCGCCCCGGCCGAGGGGCTCCGCAGCGAGACCGCCACCGCCGCTCCGCCGCTGGACGTCCAGGAGACGCTGCGGCGGGTGCTGACCCGGCTCCTGCCGGACGCGACCGAGGACGACCGCCGCTCGGTGGCCGAGGCGGCGCGGCTGCTGGCCGAGGCGAGTTCGGCGGCGGAGGCCGAGGGCGTCCTGACCGAGGTGCGCCTACGGGTGCAGGCGGCCAACAAGAGCGCCGAGGAACAGAGACAAGAGGAGCGGCGGCGCGCGCGCGAGCGGGAGGCCGTCGAGCAGGCCGAGGCAGAGCGCCTCTATGTCCTGCACTCGGTCACCTCGGCGTTCCAGGATCTCGGCTACGAGGTCGAGCAGGGCTTCGAGACGCTGACCGCGAACGACGGCTCGGTCGTCCTGACCAAGGGGTCGTGGCCCGACCACAGCGTCCGGATGCGGGTGGACGACGCCGCGCACGTCCGGGCCGCGATGGTGCGCGACCGCGCGGCCGAGAGCGAGGACGACCGGCGTCTGGACGCCGAGCGCGAGCGGGAGTGGTGCGAGGAGTTCGAGGCCGCGCGAGGGCGTCTGAAGGCCGCGGGGATCGGCTCTGACGTCACCTGGCGACTCGACCCGGGGGTGCGGGAACTGCCGGTCAAGGCCGAATCACGGCAGACTAGGCCCCGGACCGGACGGAATGAGCGCCAACGGGAGCGTGAACTGTGACTGAATCGCCGACACTCGGGGGACGGCTGCCGGGCTGGCCGCCTTTCATCCGCGAGCTGGACGCGACGCTGTCGGTCCACTCCCAGTACGTGCTCTCGGGCAACCTCTACGACAGCTTCCTGGCGCCCCCGAGTGAGGGCGCCGGGCCCGCCCGGCTCCTGCCGCTGCGCGATCTGCTCTGGGAGTCGCTGCGCTCCAGCGGGGCGTCCTGCATGATCGTGTACGACCCGGTGGACGGCGTCACCGTGCACCCCGACTCCGGCGACGAGATCGGCGAG
The DNA here is from genome assembly GCF_050946795.1 of Spirillospora sp. CA-294931. Lineage (GTDB taxonomy): Bacteria > Actinomycetota > Actinomycetes > Streptosporangiales > Streptosporangiaceae > Spirillospora. The sequence continues at coordinate 1,647,928 of NZ_CP192006.1, read as the reverse complement.
GAGGCCGCCAAGGACGCCGAGCGGCTGCTGGGCAAGCTCAAGCCGGACGACAAGCCCTCGCTGGAGGGCCTGACCAAGTACCTGTCGGCGGTGGCGAGCCCGAGCGAGAACATCCGCGCGGCCGTGGTGATCGAGTCGGCGTCCAGAATCGCCCGGACGCCGACCGACCTCGAACCGGCCGAGCGCGACTTCTTCCGGGTCTGCGCCAAGCTCTCGCGTAATGCGCGGCCGGTAAGGGTGCCGGGGCCGCGGCCCAAGCCGCTCTACAACCCGATCCTGTGGCTGGTGGAGCGTCCGGGTGACCTTCCCCCGTGGCTGACCGCCGACAACGAGAACGTCCGCGAGATCACACTGCCGCGCCCGCACCTGGGCGACCGGCAGGAGACCGCGCGGCTGCTGGCGCGGGCATTTGGGGTCACCGACGCCGACTCCGACCAGGCCGCCGCGGCGGCCTGCGACGCGTTCGCCGAGCAGGCCGACGGGCTGACGCTCCAGTCGATGATCGAGGTGACCCGGCTGGCCAAGGAGCGCAACGTCGACCTGTCCGACCTGCCGGACGCCGTGCGCACCTACAAGCTGGGCGTCCTGGACAACCCGTGGAGCCGGGGCCATCTGCGCCGCCGCGTCCTCGAGGGCGAGAAGCGGGTGCCCGAGCGGGTGATCGGGCAGCCGCAGGCGGTCACCAAGACCCTCGACATCCTTAAGCGGGCCGTCCTCGGGCTATCGGGGGCGCAGGCCACCCGCTCCGGGAGCCGGCCGCGCGGTGTGCTGTTCTTCGCCGGGCCGACCGGGACGGGCAAGACCGAGCTGGCCAAGGCGATCAGCGAGTTGGTCTTCGGGGACGAGTCGGCCTACCTGCGCTTCGACATGAGCGAGTTCTCGGGCGAGGGCTCGGGCGACCGGCTGATCGGGTCGCCGCCGGGCTACATCGGGCACGAGGCGGGCGGGGAGCTGACCAACGCCGTCCGCGAGGACCCGTTCCGCGTGATCCTCTTCGACGAGATCGAGAAGGCGCATCCCAAGATCCTCGACAAGTTCCTGCAGATCCTGGAGGACGGGCGGCTGACCGACGGGCGCGGCAACACCGTGCACTTCTCCGAGTCGATCCTGATCTTCACCTCGAACCTGGGGATGTACGTCCAGGGACGCGACATCACCTCGCGCCCCGATCTCCCGTATGGGCCGTCCACCCGGGTGCAGAACATCACGCCGGGCATGACCTACGAGGAGATCCAGCTCCGGATCAAGAACGCGGTGGCCGACCACTTCACCGAGGTGCTCAACCGTCCCGAGCTGCTCAACCGGTTCGGCGACAACATCGTGGTGTTCGACTTCATCTCCGGCGACGCGGCCGACAAGATCTTCGATCTCCAGTTCGCCAACATCTGCAAGCGGGTGACCGAGGAGCACCGGCTGGTGCTGGCGGTCAAGGGCGAGGCCCTGCAGATCCTGCGCGAGTGGTGCACCAACGAGCTCGACAAGGGCGGCCGCGGCATCGGGATGGCGCTGGAGTCGTTCTTCGTCAACCCGCTCGCGCGCGCGCTCTTCGACCGCGAGCTGGTGCCGGACGAGCGCATCACCGTGACCGGCATCCGCCGCGAGGGCAGCATCGTCCATCTGGATATCCAGTGAGCCCGACGCTCCTGCTCGCCAAGGCCCACTACCCGGTCACCTCGCTGGGGCCGGGCACAAGGGCCGGTATCTGGGTGCAGGGTTGTACGCTTCATTGCCCAGGGTGCCTTTCCCGTGACACATGGGAATCAGATCCCGGCAAAGCCGTCCCGATCGAGGCCGTCCTGGGCTGGCTGGCGTCCCTGGACGGGCCGGTGGACGGGGTCACCATCTCCGGGGGCGAGCCGTTTCAGCAGGTCGAGGCGGTGTCCGCGCTGATCAGAGGCATCCGGACGTGGCGGGAGTCGCCCCGTCGTGAGACGATTCCGTTGGACATTCTCGTCTACAGCGGATATGTCTACAGTCGGCTCTCGCGTGCCGCAGAGACGCGCGAGATCCTGGATATGTGTGACGCCGTCATTACGGGGCCGTACGTCGATCGGCTCAACCCAGGGGGGCGACACCCCCAGAGTGGCTCTCTACTCTGGAGGGGGTCGGCCAATCAGCGCGTTGTACCGCTGTCCCCGCTGGGGCGAGCGCGGTATGGAGCACTGGAGGACGACGCCGCGATGACGGAAGAAGAGGCAGGGCCCCGAGTACAGGTGTCCGTGGACGAGGGGCCGGAGGGAAGGCGGGTGTACTACATCGGGATCCCGCGAAGGGGTGACATGGGGCACCTCACGACAGCGCTAGAACGCGCCGGGGTGCGCGCGGGGGATGTGTCATGGCGACCTTGAACTGTCCGGTCTGCGACGAGCCGTTCCAGCAGGGTGATCTGCTCTGCCTGAGCTGCGGCGCCAATCTGGCGCGCGCGGCGGGCGGTCCGCCGCGTCCGGGTCCCGCCTATGGCGACCCTCAGCAGCAGCCTCCCTACCAGCAGCAGCCCTACGGCAACCAGCCACAGCAGCAGCAGCCTTACGGGGATCAGTACCAGCAGCAGCCGCCGCAGCAGGGCGGCCCGCCGCAGCCGCAGTACGGTCAGCCGCAACAGCAGCAGCCGTACCAGCAGCAACCGCAGGACCCCTACCAGCAGCAGCCGCCGCAACAGCAGCAGGACCCGTATGGGCAGCAGCCCCAGGATCCTTACCAGCAACAGCAGCAGCCGCAGGACCCGTACCAGCAGGGCCCGCCGCAGCAGCAGGGGCCGCCGCCCCAGCAGCACCAGCAGGGGCAGGGGCAGCAGGACCAGTGGGGGCCGCCGCAGCCGCAGTACCAGCAGCCTCCGCAGCAGCAGGGCCCGGACGCCTGGGGCCCGCCCCAGCAGCAGGGCGGCCCGCCGCAGGGCCAGGGGCAGCAGCAGCCTCCTGCCGACCAGTGGGGCGCGCCCCCGCAACAGCAGCAGCAGGCGCCCGACCCGTTCCAGCAGCCGCCGGACCCGTATGGCCAGCAGCAGCAACAGCAGCCGCAGAACCAGTGGGGCCCGCCCCAGAACCTGGAGCAGTACGCTCCCCCGCCGGCCGACCCGCAGCAGCCGCAGCACCAGCAGCAGCCCGGGCCGATGGACGCTCCCTACGCGCCCTCGCCGCACGACGCCCAGCCGCCGATGCAGCCGCAGCACGGCCGCGAGGCCACGCTGCTGCCGCCGGACGCGGCCCAGGGCGGTCCGCCGCGCATCGACAGCACGGCGTTCATGTGCCCGTACTGCGAGGCCGTCCTGTCCAACCCGGGGGCGGCGCAGTGTGACTCCTGCCTGAGGCCACTGCCGCAGCAGGGCACGCCCGTCCTGCGGGTGCACTTCCCCAGCGGCGAGCTCAAGGTCTCGGTCGGCCAGCACCTGGTGCTGGGCCGCGACGCGGGCCAGTCCCCGGTGGCGGCCACGTTCACGCAGTACGACAACGTGTCCCGCCGCCACTCCACGGTCTGGCTCGACCCGTCCGGCACCGCCTGGGTCCGGGACGAGGGCTCCACCAACGGGACGTTCGTCAACGGCGAGCGCCTGCCCCGCGGTGTGGAGGCCCCGCTCCGCGACGGCGACCAGCTCCGCCTGGCCGCCGACGTGACGGGCACCATCCAGCTCAACTGAGCGCACGGCGCAGAAACGGCGGTCCGGGTCTCCCGGGCCGCCGTTTCACATTTGTGATCTTCGCCGGGTCAACCCCGTGATCATGTCGCCCGTCTTGTTTACGCACATACGGGAAGGTGACGCCGCAGCCTGCCCGGCCTCCTTGGCCCGCTGCCGCCTCAGAACGCACGGGTCACCTCACAGAAGCGGGACTATGCGCAGAATCATCGCCACGTCGGCTGTCACCATCGCCGCCCTGGCCGCCGTCCCCGGCACGGCCGTCGCCGCCCAGACCGCGGCGCCCGCCCCCACGACGATCACCCCGTTCCACCTGGCCACCGAGGCGTCCGGCCGGTTCACCGTCTCCGGACGGCTGAACTCCCCCGGCATGGTGGTCAAGGACAAGCCCCTCGTCCTGGAGTACGCCTCCAAGCGCACCGGCAAGTGGTACCAGTACCAGTACTCGGCGGTCGGCGCCAAGACGCTCCGGACCACCGCGGGCGGCAACTTCAAGGGCAGCTACTTCATCGGGACCGTCGGCCCCCAGACCAAGCCCCGGCCGATCGGCGTCAACAACGGGTATTGGCGCGTCCGCTTCGCGGGCGACGCCACAGTGGCCGCCTCGTCGAGCGCGGTCGCCTACGACCCGCGCATCGACGCGGGCATCGCCGGTTTCAAGATCAAGCCGCGGACCATCCGCAAGGGCGCCTACATCAGCGTGTACGGCACGCTCATGCACCGCCCGGCTGGCGTGTGGAAGCCCTACCGGGGGCAGGTCTACATCCTCGGCGTCCGGAAGGGCGCCAAGACCTGGTACTGGTACGCGAGGCCGAAGACCAACACCAAGGGTCAGTTCAGCGCGCGCTTCCGCGTTCACAAGGACAGCTACTTCATGCCGATGTACTACGGCGACAGGACCCACTACGCGGGCAACCGCTGGCCCCTGTTCGTGAACGTCCGATGAACCTCAGGAGCCTGCCCGCCATCACGCTCGCCGTGCTGGCCACCGTCCCCGCCACCGCCGCCGTCGCCCACGCGACGGCCGCCCCGGCCCCCACCACCATCACCGGCTTCCGCATGGTGAGCCAGGCCCCGGGGAACTTCGTCGTCTCCGGACGGCTGAACTCCCCCGGCATGGTGGTCAAGGACAAGGCGCTCATCCTTGAGTTCGCCGCGAAGAGCGGCGGCAAGTGGTACCAGTACCAGCACTGGATGCTCAAGGGGAAGAAGGGCCTCAGGACCACCGCCGGCGGTGCCTTCAAGGCCGACTACTTCAACGGCTGGACGGTCTACGGCAACAAGGTCAGGAACATCGGCCAGCCCAACGCCTACTGGCGCGTCCGTTTCGCGGGCGACGCCACGGTGGCGGCTTCGACCAGCGCCGTCGTCCGTGATCCGCGGATCGACGCCCATGTGGCCGGGTGGAAGTTCAGCCCCCGGAGCATCCGCAAGGGCTCGTCGGTGACCTTCACCGGTGTGCTGGTTCACCGGCCCGGCAACGGCGCCTGGAAGCCCTATCGCGGTCGGGTCTACATCCTCGGCCGCCAGAAGGGCGCCAAGACCTGGTACTGGTACGCGCGTCCGACGACCAACAGCAAGGGCCGCTTCACCGCGCGGTTCCGCGTCTACAAGGACACGATGTTCAGCCCGGTGTTCAACGGCGACAAGACACACTATGCGAGCAACCAGCCGGGCACCTGGCTTAACGTGCGCTGAGCTGGGCGAACGCCGAAGGGGCGGCATCCCGGTCGGGATGCCGCCCCTTTCGGGTTCGTCAGTTGGCGCGCTTGCTGCGGGCGCGGGTGCGCTCGCGCTCCTTGGCGTCCAGGACGACCTTGCGCAGCCGGACGGCGGCCGGGGTGACCTCGACGCACTCGTCCTCGCGGCAGAACTCCAGCGCCTCCTCCAGGGAGAGGAGCTTGGGCGGGGTCATCTTCTCGAAGTTGTCCGCCGTGGACGACCGGATGTTGGTCTGCTGCTTCTCCTTGGTGATGTTGACGTCCATGTCGTCGGCACGCGAGTTCTCGCCGACGATCATGCCCTCGTACACCTCGGTGGTCGGGCCGACGAAGAAGGTGCCGCGCTCCTGGAGGTTGGTGATGGCGAACGCGGTGGCCGCGCCGGAGCGGTCGGCGACCATCGAGCCGGACGCGCGGGTGCGCAGCTCGCCGAACCAGGGCTCGTAGGACTCGAACACGTGGTGGAGCATGCCCGTGCCGCGCGTGTCGGTCATGAACTCGGTGCGGAAACCGATCAGGCCGCGGGCGGGGACCAGGAACTCCAGCCGGATCCAGCCGGTGCCGTGGTTGGTCATCTGCTCCATGCGTCCCTTGCGGACGGCCAGGAGCTGGGTGACCGCGCCGAGGTGCTCCTCGGGGATGTCGACGGTGAGGCGCTCGACGGGCTCGTGCTTCTTGCCGTCGATCTCGCGGGTGACGACCTGCGGCTTGCCGACGGTCAGCTCGTAGCCCTCGCGTCGCATGTTCTCGACCAGGATGGCCAGCGCCAGCTCGCCGCGGCCCTGGACCTCCCAGGCGTCGGGACGCTCGGTCGGCAGCACCCTGATCGACACGTTGCCGATCAGCTCGCGGTCGAGACGGTCCTTGACCATCCGCGCGGTGACCTTGGTGCCCTTCTCGCGTCCGGCCAGGGGGCCGGTGTTGGTGCCGAGCGTCATCGAGATCGCGGGCTCGTCCACCGTGATGAACGGAAGCGCGCGCGGGTCTTCGGGGTCGGCGAGGGTGTCGCCGATCATGATGTCGGGGATGCCCGCGATGGCGACGATGTCACCGGGGCCCGCCTGCTCGGCGGGCTTGCGCTCCAGCGCCTCGGTCATCAGCAGCTCGGTGATCTTGACCCGGTTGATCGAGCCGTCGTGCTGGATCCAGGCGACCTGCTGGCCCTTCTTGATGGTGCCCGCGTGGACGCGGCACAGCGCGATGCGGCCCAGGAAGTTGGAGGCGTCCAGGTTGGTGACGTGCGCCTGGAGCGGCGCGGTCGGGTCGTAGGACGGCGCCGGGATCGTGTTCTTGATGACGTCGAACAGCGGCTCTAGGTCGTCGCTGTCGGGCATCGCGCCGTCGGCGGGCTTGGTCAGCGAGGCGCGGCCCGCGCGGCCGGAGGCGTAGACGATCGGGAAGTCGATCTGGTCTTCGGAGGCGTCGAGGTCCATGAACAGCTCGTAGGCCTCGTCGACGACCTCGTCGATGCGCGCGTCGGGCCGGTCGGTCTTGTTGACGACCAGGATCACCGGCAGCTTGGCGGCCAGCGCCTTGCGCAGCACGAACCGGGTCTGCGGGAGGGGACCCTCGCTGGCGTCCACCAGCAGGACGACGCCGTCCACCATCGACAGCCCGCGCTCGACCTCGCCGCCGAAGTCGGCGTGGCCGGGGGTGTCGATGATGTTGATCGTCATCCCGTTGTGCAGGACGGCGGTGTTCTTGGCGAGAATCGTGATGCCCTTCTCACGCTCCAGGTCGTTGGAGTCCATGACGCGGTCGTTCACGTCCTGGTTGTCGCGGAAGGCACCGGACTGCCAGAGCATGGCGTCGACCAGCGTCGTCTTGCCGTGATCGACATGGGCGACGATGGCGACGTTCCGGAGGTCGTCGCGCGTGGAGAAGGGCATGCGGTCTCGCCTTGGTGAGAGATCGGGAGTCGCCGCAGACATGCGGCAGACACGATTCTACGCGGAGTTCGGCCTTTCCCCGCCCTCGCGCCCGTACCAGCCGCCCCAAATATGACTATTTGGCCATCTTTGCCCTTCCTTTGTAGTCTCGTTCAGACGCAGGTCGCTCCCAAGTCCCGTCCAACGGGACGGCGACCGCACCGCCGAATCCCCGTATAGGGGAACCGGGGACCCAACCCCTGGGGTGAATCGACGCCTCCCGCGTCGTAGGGCGGCTCCTGGCCCGAACCCGTCAGCTAACCCGGTAGGCGGCGTAGGAGAGGAGAACCCAGGTCTTGGCTTCGGCCCCCCGGCGTCGTATCGCCGCGCCCGCCCTCATCGCCGCTTCGCTCATCGTGGCCGTCCCCGCGCTCGCGCAGGCGACGCAGGCCATCGCGGCGGCCCCGACTCCCCCGCCCAGCGAGAACGACCTCCGCAAGCGCCTGAACGCCCTCAACACCGAGGCCGAGCGTCTCACCGAGCGCTACAACAAGACCCGTGTCGACCTCGGCAAGGCCGAGAAGACCGAGGCGGACGCCACCAAGCGCGCCACCGACCTGGAACGTCAGGCCGCGCCCGCCCGCGACCAGCTGGGACGCATGGCCGCCGCCAGCTACATGAGCGGCGGGCCCGACATGATGTTCGCCACCGGCGCCACCGAGGGCATGTCCGACAGCGCCTACCTGGCCAAGAACCAGTCGGCCGTCGTGGCGCGCCTCCAGGCCCAGATCGACCAGGCCAACGCCGCCCGCCGGGACGCCGCGACCAGGACCGCGCAGGTCAGGCAGGCCGCCACCCAGACCGAGAACGCCCGCAAGGCCGCCAAGTCCAAGGTCGGCGAGGTCACCAGGCAGCTGGACAAGCTCACCACGACCACCACCAAGGACCCCAAGTCCGGCTACAAGGCCACGATCAAGGGCTCCGGACTCCCCGCCAAGATGACCCGCAAGGCCCTGACCAAGCTCGGCAGCCCCTACGTATGGGCGGCCGCGGGCCCCAACAGCTTCGACTGCTCGGGCCTGGTCGTGTGGGCGTACGCGCAGGCCGGAAAGTCGGGCCTGCCGCACTACACCGGCGACCTCTACGAGCTGGGCAGCAAGGTCGACAAGGGCGACCTCCGCTCGGGCGACCTGGTCTACTTCGGCGGTGACCTTCATCACATGGGCGTCTACCTGAGCAACGGGCTCTACCTGCACGCGCCCCAGACGGGCGATGTGGTGAAGATCTCCAAGATGTCCGAGCGGTCGGACTACGCCGGAGCCAACCGCATCGAATAGAGCTCAGCCCAGATACGCCCGGATCCGCTCCACCACGGGAAGATCGCCGGGCAGCCATTCGACGTCGTCCAGCTCGTCGGGGCCGAGCCAGCGCAGCGCGAGATGCTCAAGCGCGCGCGGCTCGCCCTCGACGAGCTCGGCCGTCCACACCCGTAGGACGCTCTCCCCGCCCAACGGCCAGTCGCCCCCGACCTGGCGTCCCAGGACGACCTTGACACCGAGCTCCTCATGGCATTCGCGCACCAGCGCGTCCTGGTCAGACTCCCCCGGGTCGACCTTGCCCCCGGGGAACTCCCAGCCGCCCGCCAGCTCGGGCGGCTCAGCCCGCTGCGCGGCCAGCAGCCGCCCGCCCACGATGATCGCCGCCCCAACCACAACCTTGGTCCCCACCCGCCCCATCATGCCGGTCGCGCCCCCACCACCGCCCGCACGGCCTCGCACGCCGCCAACATCCGGCCGCTCTCACGCTGGACGCACGGCCGCGACCGTCCGGGCGCCCCCTCATGCCGGACGCGCGGACGCCACCATCCGCGCGGCTCTTCATGCCGGTCGGCCGCGACCGTCCCGGCGGCCCGCCATGCCGCATGCACGGCCGCCACCGTCCGGGCGGCCCCTCATGCCGGGCGTGCGGACGCGACCGTGCGGGTGGCCTCGCGGACGATCTCTTCCAGATGGCCGCCGTGGGCGCCCCGCCAGTAGACCTGGCCGCAGTCGGCGCAGCGGCCGTAGACGTCGTAGCTGCGGCGCGTGCCGTCGGCGAGCCCGCCCTCGACCTCGCTCTTGTCGACCTCGGCGAGCTCACCGTTGCAGGCGGTGCAGCGCGTCCAGGGACGGAGGGCGGGCGCGAACCGTCCCAGCAGGTCACGCAGCTGATCATCGGGACGCGAGCCCCGCACGTAGGCGCCGAGCCACAGCGCCCGGCGCCGCAGCAGCCCCCGATCCTGCGTCAGCAGGACGCGCCGCTCCCGGTTCGCCTGGACGACCAGCGCGGGGTCGTCCATGTCGTTGTGGTACGCGGTGTCCAGGCCGAGCAGGCGCATCCGGCGCGCGAGCGTGCCGAGGTGGACGTCCAGCAGGAAGCGGGGCGCGTCCTGGCCCGGGTCCAGCGGCACCGGCTGGGGGCGCGGCATCGGCGCGACGCTGACGAGATCGCCCGCCGCCGGCCGGTGCCCGGGCCCGACCCGCGCCCCGTCGACCTCCATCGGACCGACCTCGGGCAGCGGGACCCCGAGTGCCTCGACGATGTGCCCCAGCGTCGACGTCCCGTCATACCCGATCCGGTGCTCCGCGCTCCGCCGGACGGCGGGCAGGAACACCAGCAACTCTTCGGACAACCGGATCCGGATCTCGCCTTCCACGCGGCCAGCATGCCACGCACTCCGACGATCACCACCCGAATATCGCGGTCCCCGCGGCTCAGCCGAGTATCCGGCCGGACGAGTCGGCCAGCGCCGTCAGCAGCGAGGTCACGTCGTGGACCAAGCACCCGTCCCGCTTGACCACCCGGCCTCCGACCAGAACCGCGTCCACGTTGCGGGTGTCGGCGTGCTGCACCACCGCGGTGACCGGATCGTGCGCGCAGGCCGTCGCCAGCAGGTCCGTCCGGAGCAGCACGAGATCGGCCCATTTGCCCGGACGCAGCGAGCCGGTGACGTCCGCGAGCCCCGCCACCCGGGCGCCCTCGATCGTGGCCATGCGCAGGACGTCCCGGGTGGTGAACCCCAGCCCGGCGTCCCCGGGACGGCCGCGTTCGAGCAGGTGGGCGGCCCGCATCAGCGAGAACATGTCCCCGGTTCCGCTGGCGATGGTGTCGGCGCTCAGCCCGGTCGGGACGCCCGCCGCCCGGGCCCGTCCGGTGGGCGGATGGCCGAACCCGCCCAGCGCGGCCTCGATGCCGGGCGAGACCGACACCGTCCCGCCGCTGTCGGCGATCCGCCCGAACGCCTCGTCGGTGTAATCGGTGGCGTGGACGAACGTCGTCGGGTGCGTGAGCAGCCCGTTCTCCTCCAGGAACGCCAACCCCCGCTCCGCTTGCTCGGGGCCGCTCGCGCCCATATGGGACGTCACCGGGACGTCCAGCTCCCGCGCGATCTGCCACTCGCGCAGCGGCCGGTCACCCTCGGGCACGATGTCGGGCCCGAGGGCCGCGATGGCCATCGAGACCATCCCGCCGACCGCCTCGCGCACTCGACGCGCCTCGGGGGCGAGATCGCCGTCCCCTCCGTAGCAATAGCCGAACACCGCCCGGATTCCTGATTCCCGCAGCGCGGCGAGGTTGGCGTCGGTGTGCTCGGGCGTGAGCTGGATGTGCGACCAGTCGACCAGCGTCGTGATCCCGGAGTCGAGGCACTCCAACGCCCCGGCGAGCACCCCCGTATACACGTCGTCCGGCTGGTAGCGCGGCGCCAACTCCCCGAGAACCCGCGCCAGGTACTCGCCCAGCGTCGTGTCCGGCAGCACTCCCCGTATCGCCGCCTGCCAGGTGTGCCGATGCGTATCGACGAACCCCGGCAGGACGATCCGTCCCTGGGCCTCAAGAACCTCGGCGCCGGGTGGCGCCTCAAGGCCGGGACCGACGGCGGCGATCCGTCCGTCCCGCACCAGCACGTCCGAGCGGCTCACGTCTATGGGGTCGGTGTCGACGACCAGGCCGCCGCGAATCAAGAGAGATGTCATGGATGAAGCTTAGGGAAAAGCTTTTGATAAAGCAATGTCGGAAGGGAGTATCCTCGGAGGCGTGCGGCAGGCTGATGACATCGACGAACTGGTCCCCGGCTGGGAGCGCGACGGGCTCTCCCCGTCCCTGGTCGCGATCATCGAACTCAGCAAGCGCACCAGCCGCCTCCACCAGCTCTTCGAACGCGGCACCCGCGCCGAACTCGCCGACTTGGGGCTCACCTACGCCGAGTTCGACGTCCTGGCCGCTCTGCGCCGCGCCGGGGCCCCCTACCGCCTCAAGCCCAGCGAGCTGAGCCGGGCCCTCCTCCTCACGTCCGGCGGCACGAGCAACGTCCTGCAACGCCTCACCAAGGCGGGCCACGTGGCCCGCGAAGCCAACACCGGCGACGCCCGCAGCCGCTACGTCCATCTCACTCCCCAGGGTCTGGCCCAAGCCGAGAAGGCCCTGGCCGCCGTAGGGCGCGTCCACGAAGAGGCGATGACCGGCATCCCTCCCGAATCCATCCGCCAGGCCGCCGACGCCCTGAGAGAAATAACCGCCCCCCTCAGCCATCGCCGCTACCAGTAACGGCGGCAGCCTGGTCGATCCCTCGGGAGAACCGTGCCGAAGGACGAGTGACATGGTCGGCAATATCCCCTGAATTGGGGGGATTCGTATTGACCTTCGCCGTCCCCGAATGCCAACAATCGATCACATGAGTACCCCCCGCTCACTCAAGGTCCGCCGCGCCGCGATCGCCGCTCCCCTCCTCGCGCTGGGGCTTCTCGCCCCCGCCGCGCAGGCCGTCGCAGCGCCCGTCCCGTCCACCGCCATCACGACCGTCGGCTCGGCGGACATCCCGCCGATCTGCAAGTCCAAGCTCCCCAAGGAGGCGGACGACACCGTCCGCCTCATCGACAGCAATGGACCGTTCCCCTATCCCCAGGACGGGACGGTCTTCCAGAACCGCGAGGGCCTCCTTCCCAAGGAGCCCCAGGGCTTCTACCACGAGTACACGGTCAAGACCCCGAACATCTCCCACCGAGGGGCCCGCCGCATCGTGACGTCCGGCGACGAAGGCCACGAGGGCATGTACTACACCTCCGACCACTACCGCAGCTTCTCCGACATCGACTGGTCCTGCTGACCCACCCGGGCCGGGGCCCGCGCTGGGGCCCCGGCCCGGCTGGTCCGGTCCCTTCGAGCCGGTCGCCGCGGAATCGAAGGACCGTTCACCACAAACAGCCCAAAATTGGAAATAAGTACTGAATTTGGCACGCATCGGATTTACACTCTCCGATCATGGAGTCGCTCAGCAGACGCGCATTGCTCACGACCGGGCTGGCGAGCTCGGCCGCCCTGGCCACCGGGGCCGTCGGCACGGCTCAGGCCGCCACGCCGCCGCTCTCCTGCTCCACTCGTAGCGAGACCGGCCCGCTCTCGATCCCCAAGACCGGCATGCACCTGGTCACGCTGGGCACCAAGGGCGGCCCCACGGTGCGCACCGACCGCTGCCAGCCCGCCAACCTCCTGGTGGTCGACGGCCGCGCCTACGTCGTGGACTGCGGAGCCGGAGTGACCCGGCAGATGGTGCTGGCCGGAGTGCCGCTCGCCGACATCGCCGCCATCTTCATCACGCACCACCACTCCGACCACAACCTGGAGTTCGGCAACCTCGCCTACTCCGCGTGGAACGGCAACCTCGTCAAGCCGATCACCTTCTGCGCCCCGCCGCCCATCAAGCGCATGGTCCGCGGCTTCCTGAAGGTCCACGAGTACGACATCGAGACCCGGATCGACGACCAGGGACTCCCCGAGTTCGAACCGCTCCTGCGCGTCCAGGAGTTCAAGCGCTCGGGCACGGTCTACGAAGACGCCCACGTCCGCGTGTCGGCCGCGCTCAACACCCACCCGCCGGTCGAGCACAGCTACGCGCTCCGCTTCGACACCAAGTACGGGTCGGTGGTCTTCTCCGGCGACACCGCCCCGGACCAGCGCGTCGTCCGCCTGGCCCGCGACGCCGACTGGCTCGTCCACGAGGTGCTCCACCTGCCGACCCTGGACAAGCTGATCGAGTCCCAGCCCACCGAGGCCAAGCTCAAGGAGCACCTCCTGGCCTCCCACACCACCAACGAGCAGGTCGGCCGGATCGCCCTGGAAGCCGGCGTCCCCAACCTCCTGCTCTCCCACCTGGTCTACTTCGGCCCCGTCACCGACGACCAGTGGCTGACCGACGCCAAGGGCGACTACGACGGCAACCTGGTCATAGCCCGCGACCTCGACCTCATCTTCTGACGCCCCCCGAAGTCCCTCCCTCAAGACGCCCGACGGGGCCCTGGCGCCGCACCGGCCGTCCACCGACGAAAGGATGAGCGTGGGCAGGGTCATCCGGGGTGTCGGGGGCGAGCTCGTCCATTCGGGTGATGGTGAACCCGGCGGGTTCGATCGCCACCCGGGTGTCGGGGCCCTAGTGGCAGCCGCCGTCGAAGAGGGGCCATGCGGTGGCGTCGAGCGTTCTCTGGATTCTGTGACTTACGGGGCTGGACGCCAGGGCGCGTCCGGTTGGGTGGGACGGGCGGAGGCGTTGACGCGGAGCGCGTACCCGGGAGTGCCGCCGACGGCGGGGATCGGGCCGAGGTAGTGGTGGCCGGTGAGGTGGCACCAGGCGGGCAGGTCGAGGGGCGCGGCGGGGTCGGAGGCCAGCACGTGCACGAGGGTTCCGTCCGGCAGGGACGCGAAACGGCCGCGAAGCTCCAGCAGGAGCCGCACGCATGCCTTGTCACCGCCGTCGATGACGAGTGCCTCATCCTGTGAGGACGTCATGGGGCCTCCCGGGGGGCGAGGAGCGCTTGGGCGGATTCGGTCCGCGCCCCGCTCCATGTCGGTGCGGGTGGGCCATCAGCCGAGAGTAAACCGCAGGGCCGCGAAGGTGCGGTCGGTGGGGTCCGGTTACCCGGGAGGCTGGGAGGCGGCCAGGTCGGTGAGCTTCTTCTTGATTTCGGGACGGGCCAGGGGGCGGGTGCTGCCCACCCAGTCGGAGCGCTTGTAGGGCTTGACGCCGATGTTGGGGACGCAGGTGGAGCAGCTGGCGACGATCATCTTGTTGTCGCCGATGACCATGCCGACGTGGCCGGGGGCGTTGGCGCTGGTGCCCGGGCCGGAGTTGAAGAAGACCAGGTCACCGGGGCGTTCGGTGCCCTTACGGATCTTCACTCCGAAGGGCCACTGGCCCCACGTCGAGGGCGGGATCGTGATGCCGACCGTCCGGTAGGCGGCTTCCAGGAGGCTGGAGCAGTCCCAGGCGTCGGGGCCGTTGGCGCCGAAGACGTAGCGCTTGCCGCGCTGGGCCATGGCGAAGGCGATGATGCGCTGGACGACGCCGTCGGCGTTCGCGGGGAGGTCGTTGTCCTTGCACTCGACGCCGTTGGTCTGGACGACCTTGAAGTCGCCGCCGACATAGCGCTTGGCCCACTCGAGGACGAGGTTCACGTAGTCCCAGGAGTGGTTGTACATGAAGACGGCGGTGCGGGTGCGTTCGGGGGCGCCGTTGTGCTTGAGGTAGCGGGCGGCGGACGGGATGGCGTCCTCGGGGTTGTAGCGGTCCTTCTTGCCGTCCTTGTTGCCGTCGACCGCGAACGCCTTGAAGGTCGCCGCGAGGAACTGCATCGGGCCGCCCGCCCCGGCGTAGTTCTCGCCGCTGCTCACACCGGGGAGCTTGGACGTCCCGTGGCTGGTCTCGACCTTGCCGATGCCCGCCAGGAGGTTCCAGGGGATGCCGAAGTCCTTGCCCGCCTTCTTGTAGAGCTCCAGGTAGTTGGCGGGGATGGCCCTGGCGTCGATCGCGGCGGCGGGCTGGGCGTTGGCCCCGGCCGTGTCGACGCACCCGCCGCTGCCCGCGCCTCCGCCGCCGAACATGAACTGGCTGGCGCCGAACATGATCGGGACCATGATCAGCGCCATGAAGAGCATCCCGACGGCGCCGATGGCTCCGGCGAGGAGCAGCCGTCGGCGGTTCATCCGGTGTCGCCTTCCTGACCGGCGTCGGCGGGCTCGAACGCGTAGACCTTGAGCGAACCGCCGTCGCGCGCGACCGTCACCGCGTACTGCTTGCTGTCGTCGCTCCGCTTGCCCGCCTTGGTCACCTGCTGCTTGCCGGTGACCAGGAAGATGATCGAGTTGTTCTCGATGTCGCGGACGCGGTCGAGGGTGGCCGTGCCGGTGGCGACGATCTGCTGGGCACGGCGCTCCTCCTGCAGGCCGGGGGCCGCCGCACTGCGCTGGAGTTCGCCGCCGAGCTGCTCGGTGACCATTCCGGCGAGGCGGTCGGCGTACGCCCTGGGTTCTTCGTCGAAGCGGAACGTCCCGTATGCGGCCGTGAAGCGTTGCGCCAGGTCGGCCGCCGTGGCGAACTCCTGCTGGGAGAAGGGCAGCAGGCGGTAGACGTCGAAGCTATCCGGCGATACCGGGGTCGCGATCCCGGGCGGCGGTGCCACCGGGGCGGTCGGACCCGTCGTCACCACGGAACGGGGTTTCGACCGCTCCGGTTCGTCGTCGGGTGCCGCGACCGTCAGGTAGACGCCGACGGCCGTCAGCCCGACCACAAGCCCTCCGAAGAGGAGCTTGCTCTGACGGTCGCTCAGGTTCATCAGTCGTCCTCGCGGTCGACCGGACGCAGCCAGAACGGGATCGGCGGGCCGTCGCTGCTACCGCCGCCCTTGCCCCAGAGGGGTGGCGGCTGTTGGCCTCCGCCTCCGCCGCTTCCGCTGGGCGCGTCGGCTCGGGGCTTGGGGACGTTGGACGCCGGATCGGCTGCGCGGGTGGGGGCTGATCCGCCTCCGCCTCCGCCTCCGCCGCTTGGGCGGCCGCGTTGGGGTGGGGGGGCGGCTGGTTTGCCACCGCTGCGTGGGGGCGCGGATGTGCCGCCGCCCGAGGCGCGTTCGCGGGTGCGTCCGGCACCGCCGAAGAAGCCGCCGCCGCCTCCTCCGCCGCCGTTGGTTCCGGCGTCCGCGGGTGGGGCGGAGCCGCCCTTGCCTGCCCAGGACGTGGGACGTGGCGTCCCTCCGCCGGACGTGGCTCCGCCGCCGCTGGGAGCGGCGGGCGCGTCCGAACCGCCCGAGGGGCGGGCGGCGACCGCCGCGCCGTTGCCCGAGCCGTCCGTCCGGGCGCCCCCGCGCGTCGGGAGGTTCAACGGGGGCGCGCCGCGCTTGGACCTGCCCTGCCCGGCCGCCGCACCCGTACGCGGTTTGGCCGCCAGGACGGGGGCCGCCTCGGGACCCGCGCCCTCGCCGGCTCCGGCGGCGCCGACACCGGTGCGGCGGTCTCCGGCCGCGCCGGACGAGCCGTCCGCCGCGGTGGCTCCGGCCTCCGCGTCGGGCGCGGCCGCCTTGCCGAAGCGGGCCAGGCGGTACCCGGCGGCGGCCGGGGCGGTCACCACGGCCGTGGTGTTCTTGCGGGCTCCCATGACGGACTTGTCGAGTTGCGCCTCGCTCTTGTCGCGCGCCCCCACCGCCGAGTACCCGACTGCGGAGAACAGGTGCTGGAACGGCTTGCGGTAGATGAACGCCGCCGCCGTGACCATCGCGATCAGCAGGATCTGCAGGCCCCAGGGCAACGTCTCGCCGAGGATCAAGCCGTAGGCCCAGAGCAGGAGCGAGAGCACCCCGATCAGGGCCGCCTGTTTCAGCAGCATCGACAGCAGCAGTTCGAGCCATCTGATCGCGATGACCCGTCCGATGCCCGGATGGATGCCGATGCCGAGGAAGATCGGTCCCGCGACCAGGAGCAGCAGGAACGCGATCTTCACCACGATCAGCGCGATCGCGATCACCAGGATGAGCGTCCCGGCCACAAGCGCCGCGAAGAGACCGCCGAAGGCCACGGCGAGACGGCTCGTCCAGTTCTTGCCCTGGAACAGCGAATACGTCCCGGCGTGGTTCTCCTTGATGTTCTTGGAGACGTCCTTGTAGGCGTCGGCCTTCTTGCCCAGATCGGCCTTCGCGCTACCGTGCGTCTCGGGCAGATCGACGGCCTGCGACCAGAGCAGCTTGTCGGCGTTGTCCTTGACGATCTTGGCGTTGGGATCGGTCGTCCCGAACTCGCCCATCAGCCACGGCTTGCAGACCAGCGCCACCCACAGGCCGTTGGCGTTGCGGGTCGTGGCGTCCACGTTCTGCGACCGCATCGGGTCGGGCTTGCCCGCCGGTGGTGGAATGCAGGTGCTGCCCTTGGCATCGCTCTGCGGCAGCGCGGCGTTGAACGCGGTGCTGGTCGCCTCGGAGACCTTGGTCCCGAGCGTGGTGAAGTCGGCGGGCCGCGCGATCAGCCAGATCAGCGCCACCATCGCCGCGACCATCCAGATCACGCCCTCGGTGACCTTGCTCGCCCGCTTGCGCACCAGGCCCCACCAGGCCAGCCACATCGCGCCGAGGATGACGACCCACGACCAGTACCGGGCGTTGAACGTCTTGCCGATGCCGCTGATCACGCCGTCGACGGTGTCCTTCAGCCAGCCGAGCAGCGACTCGGACGCCGCCGCCTGGTACACGCTGATCGTCGTCCGGTCGATGGCCCTGACCAGGGTGAACGTCGTGTTGGCGAGGGCGTTGCCCATCATCGCCATGGCGTCCGCGCAGCCCATGTCGACCGCGTACCAGCTCTGTCCGGCCGTCCCGTACCGGTCGTAGTAGCTGAGCTGCTCGACCGGGGTCGTCTGGAGCTTCTGGCTCGGGTAGTCGGGCGGCTTGATCATGCCGTCCGTCCCCGACCCGTACTGCTCCGGCGCAGGACTGTCGGCCGGACGACAGGGATCTCCCCCGAAGGGGCCGGCGCCGGCGACCGGCGTCAGCCCGATCATGAAGATCGCCATGACGATCAGCATTAGAACCGACCGGCGCCCGCGCGGCCTGCCGAAACGCCGCCGGGACGGGCCGTCCAACTCCTTGCGGTCGAGGCCCTCGGACGGGGTGCGCTGCAGCCGTCTCAGCTCGGTGGCCGAGCCGGGACGGAGGCCGCCGCGCGATCTGGCCATACGGGGATGCCTCATCGACGAGCCTCCTCGGAATCGGCCCCCGCCGCGGTCAGTTCGCCCGAGGCCGGCCGCGACCGGGTCGGGTTGGTGTCGAGCCAGCGCTGCAGCTCTTCAGAAATCAGGTCGACCCCGATGCGACCCGCTCGGCCGTCCAGGTCACGGAAGATGCACTCTCCGTTACCGAGATTGCGCAGGACGGCCTTGTGCTCGTCGCTGTTCTCCACCCCGAGCAGCGACATGACGTTTCCGACCTCCACCCGTTCGGACGATCGGAAGGAGAACACCGACGACAGGCAGTTGGTCACCTGTTCATTCAAGAGGTCTCCGGCGTTCTGCGATACAAGGATCAACGCAGTGTTGCGAGAACGCCCCATACGCGACACTTCCGGCACCAGCTTGGCGCCTTCGGGTGTCGATGTGATGGCCCATGCCTCGTCCAGGAAGATCGCCTTCGGGAGCCTGCGGTCGATCCCGTGCATCAGCCGCCGCGCGAACTGCGAGACCAGGTACATCAGCGCCACCGAGAGGCGTTGCTCGTAGGAGTAGTCCTCGCGCGAGATCGCGACGTCCGGCAGGGTCAGGCCGCCCAGCGTGAACACCGTCGTCCACCCGGCGGTGTCGATGCGGTCGCCGCCGGACGGGTCGAAGCACAGCCGCGCGAGCCGCATCTCCGACATCGAGCGGAGAACGGCACCGAGGTTCTTGGACGCCGGGTCGTCCGAGCTCTCCAGATAGTCGACGACCTTGCCGAGTGAGGGACGGTCGGCGTTCGCGACCGCGCCCACGGCCTGGATCATCGCCGACTCGCGCTCCTCCGACATACGGGGAAGCAACAGCCGGAGCGTCTCGGTGGCCATGGTCTTCTTGGCCGCCAGGTCGTCCCCGAAGGAGAACGGGTCGAGCAGACCGGGCGCCGCCGACCCCAGCGGCAGGATCCGCGCCCTGCGGCCGCGCGCCTTCAGCAGCTCGATCAGCGACTCCGCGTCGCCCTTGGGATCGATCGCCGCGATCGTCACCCCGCGCAGCGCCATCTGGTAGATCAGCAGCAGTGCCAGCGTGGTCTTGCCGCCACCGGGCTCGCCGGTGATCGCCACGGCGGTCGGACGGTTCCGCGCCGCCGCCACCAGCGGATCGAAGTGGACGATCGACCGCGCACGCCCCAGCGTCTCCCCGATGTACGGGCCGACCCACCCCTCACCGTTCTCATCGTGCCGATCGCCGAGATCCACGGTGGCGACCGGCATGCCGCCCGCGATCGTCCGCAGCGGCTGCCGCTGCGCGTAGGCGTTCAGCCTGATCCGGTCGCCGGGCAGCGACTCCAGGAACAGCGAGAACTGGTCGCCGGTCGAGTTGACCACGTCGATGCCGATGTCGCGGTAGTGCTCCACCACCGCGTCCACCCGCTGCGCGAGCAGCTCTGCTGTGGGCGCCGACACGATCAGACGGTTCCACCCGTATACGAACGGCAGCCGCTCCTTGGTGATGCCGTGCTCCAGCATCCGCGCCGCGTCGATCTGCTCGGCCAGCGCGATCGGCGCCTCCGCGCCCGCCTCCCGGATGTGCTGGTCCATGTCCCGCGCGTGTGCCAGCTTCCTGGAGACGTCCTTGGACGCCTTGGCCGGAGGAATGAGCTTCATCCGCGCGCTGATCTCCACCGGGAACGGCAACGCGTCGGCGTAGTGGAACCACGGCTCCCCATCGGGGAACGGCATCATGTCCGGGAATCGGGCGAACGACAGATACGCCACATACGACTGCGCGGTCGCGCCGCCGCCGACCCCGCTGTGGTTGGGCTGCTCCACCCGCAGATAGGACCGCCCGTTATGGATCGCGCCCTCGACCAGCGCCTCGATCTCACCCTTGCCCCACGTCCGCCTCGGCACCGCCGACGGCGGCGGGTCGGCCAGCGACGCCGTCACCGCGTGCTGGAACAGCCATGCCACCTCCGTCGACGCGGCATGCCTGGCATACAGGGCGGACGATCCCAGCGCCCGCCCGACCCGCTCGGCCTGCTCCGTCCAGCGCGCGATCTCCTTCTTGTCGATCGCGTCGTCGTCCATGCCCAGCGCCTGCTCGCTGCGCTTGTACACACTCAGCAACTGAGCCAGGACGCCACCCGAAAGCTGCGCACCCATCCCCCGGGGGCCGAGCCGCACCCCGAGGTAGACCTCCTTCGTCCAGAAGTCCTTCGACCACACATGCGCGTAGGTCTCTTCCAGATACTCGCGCCACCCGGGCCCGCCATCGGACGTCTTGTCGAGCGCCAGCGCCCAGTCAGCCGCCGGGTACGTCCGGTGCGCGATCCGCAGATGCACCTCGGCGTCCTGCATCCGGATACCGGCCAGCGCGATCGTGATGTTGGTCGCGAGCGCCTCGCGCTCCTCACCGGTGGTGAACTCGTACGACACCGTCGGCAACCGGAAGTACGCCCACGCCGCCGTATCGGTCAGCAACACCCGATCGTCGAAGTACCGCACCGCCAACCGACTGGACCGCGCCTTGGATGCCCTGGCCATCAGCTAGCCCCACCCTTCGCCGTCCCAGCCCACCGACAGAACACCCGCACCGCCCCGACCTCACCACCCGGAACCCGCAAACGCCCCAGACCCCTTCGCCCAACCAACCCCGCCCGCAACCCCAAACCGTCCGCCCAGAAGCCGTCGCCGGTCCCCTGCGCACCCGCCCACACGGACTCAAGCCCCCGAGCCACCCCGGACGCCTTTGACGCAAAGCGCAGCGCGATAGCCCGCTCTTTCCCAGGCCTCGCATAAACCTCGGAGGCGACGTCCCGCCCACCCAACGTCGTGGACGCCGAAGTCAGGTTCGCCCTCGGACCAGCACCTTCCGCCGCTCCGGATTCGACGCTGATCGCGGACGAGAAGGAGCGAACCTCAGCCTGCGCCTCCGAACGCCTGTCGCGCGCGCTGACCGAGCGGACTGCGACCCGCGCGTCCACGTCCCGAACGCACGCGCTGACCGAGCCGAGAAGGGCCCGCGCCTCCGTGCGCCGGGCGCGTGCCACGACCAACGCGCCCTTGGCCCGCGTCTCCGCGCCCCGGGCGCAAGCACCAGCCGAGGGGACAGCAGCCTGCGGTTCCGTGGGGCGGGTTCGTCCGTTGGTTGGTTGGTCAGCCGAGCGTGGCATTGGGCGGCTTGCGCGGGTGTTGGTCGGGGGGACGGTAGAGGCCCTTGGGCGGCGCGCCAACTCTGGGAGGGGCGCTGGAGGTGTGCCGCGCAGTGAGGGTTGTGCGGTCATTTCGCCTCAGTTCGTCCGGCACGACGCGGGGCGCTCATCGAGTGGCCTCCTGCTCCTGCTGAAACTCCTGGTAACGCTCGGGCATGACGGTGAATCCACCGGCGACGACACCGGCCAGCGCAAGGTAGGCACGCCGCGTCGGCGCTCGCAGCGACTTGAGTTCGTTGCGGGGCGCGCGGTCCATGCTGAGATGATCGTCCCACGGGATGCGCACCAAAGCCCGGCAACGCCCCCGGGCGACCGCTTCGGCTTGCTCGACGTCGTCCATGCTGCGGCGACTTACACCGTTGATGACGGTTACGGCGCGGGAGCGCAGTTCCTCGTAGCCGTGGCCGTCCAGCCACTCGAACGTCATCGAGACGGCGCGCGGGGCGTCGGCACTGGCCGGGGCGACCAGGACGATCTGGTCCGCGTACGGCAGGACGCGCGCGACGACCGCCGCGGCCGCGTCCAGCAGCGTCACCGAGTAGAACTTGTCGATCGTGCGGATGGCGAGCGCGTAGTCGCGGTCGTCGAGCGCCTGGAGGGGGTTCTTCCCCGCCGCGATGACGTCGAGGCCCGACTTGGCCTGGGACGTGTACCGCCGCATGGCCGTCAGGCTGCTGACCTGGTCGGCCCGGGTGATGAGGCCGGTGAGCGTCTCGTTGGTCTCGCTTCGCGTCCGGCGGGCCAGCGCTCCCGGGCCGGGGTTGACGTCGATGGCGACGACGGGCTCCCCGTTGTGCTGGGCGAAGGTGTGGCCGAGCATGAGCGCGGTGACCGTCTGCCCGGCGCCGCCGGTGCAGCCCAGCACGACGATGTGGCGCGTGCCGTGGAACGGCTGCTGGAGGCGCTGCTGGTACTCGGCGTCCGCCTCGCCGTGCCCGCCGCCGACGGCCTGGATGAGGCGGCGCAGGCCACCCGTCGAGACCTCGTGCTCCGGGTCGGGAGGAGTGATCGCGGGGCCGGACGGCGGCGGCTCCGGAGGCGGCGGGATGGGCCTCGGCCTGGGCGCCGGTTGCGGACGGACCGGCGACGCCGGACCCGACCTGACCTCGCGGGGCGGAGCCTCCGGCTCCTCTTCGGGGGCGGGAGGCGGCACCTGCTGGGGACGCGGCGCGTCCGCGCGGGGCGCCGACGCGGGCGGCCAGCCTGGCTTGGACAACTCCTTCGACCAGGGGCGCGGCGGTTCGCGCCGCACGACCCGCTCAGGCTCCTCGGACGGCCCCTCCCCGAACGCCCCCGGCACCCGGGGAACCTCAGGCGGCGTTTCCTCTGCCCCGGGCCCTTGGCGTCCAGCGCGTTGCCATTCCTCGCCTGGACGGCTGGGCTGGCCCTCGGCTTGCGCGGCAGGCATCTGCGGAATGTCCGGCCGTGTGGGCAGCGGCGGCCGTACCTCTGACGCCCCTCCCTGCCTCTCGTCCGATCCAGGCGGCTGGGGGGCAACGCGCCTTCCGCCGACCTCGTCCCGTCGTCCGGCCTCCGCCTGAGTGGAAGCCTCGGCTGAGGCGCCCTGACGCTCTGCGGCACCCGCCGATGTGGCAGCTTGACGTCCCTGGGTGGGTGCCTCGGCAGGGGCGCGGCCACCCGCTGGCGTCGCTGCCCCGTCCTCGGAGGAAGGCTCTGGGACATCCCGCTGACCGTCCGCGGGATCGTCGGCCGAGCGCGGCGGCTGCGGAGCACCCCGCCGTCCACCGGCCTCTTGCAGCGACTCGGCATCACCCTGCGCGGGACCTTCGGTGGCGGCCTGTCGCGGCTCGCCGTGGGTGTCCGCGTCCGCAGGTGCGTTGTCCTGGCGGCCCTGCGCTCCGGCCTCTTCGGGGAGACGGTCGTTCTGGGGAATCTGCGTCGAGGGGCGGTCCTCGCTGGGCGTGCCTTCGTCCGGCTGGGACGGAGCGGCGCCTGGAGTGGGCATCGGGACCGTGGCGGAGCGGTGGCCGAGGGATTCGCGCGCGTCCCCCCTCTGCCGCACCGGTTCGGTGGGAGAGACCATCGGCCGCTCCTGGGCGCGCTCGCGTTGGGGGACGTCCGCGCCGGGTGCGGGCATCGGCACCGTGGCCGAAGCCTCGCTCACCTCACGGCGTTGCGGATGCGCTTGCCAATCCGAGCCATCCTCTTCGACGGCCTGGGCCGGTGAACTGGCTGCTTCACGGTGCTCGGTGTGCGTCTGCCAATCGAACGCCTCCGTCGGCCGCGCGGCCTCTTGACGTACGTCCTGGGGACGTTCACCGACAGGCTCTGTCTCGTCCGGCGGTCCGGACGCGGGCGTCGACGACGCGGTGGGCTCGGCGGAGCTTGCGGCGGTATCCCTCGGGCGGTCTTGCGCGCCAGCGCTCTGCGGACTGGCGCTGTGCTGCTTGGCTCCGGAGCGTGGGGCTTCGCCGGGGTGGGGTTGTGCGGGCTCGCCTTGCGGGCTGGCAGCGGGCC
Source organism: Spirillospora sp. CA-294931 (assembly GCF_050946795.1). GTDB lineage: Bacteria > Actinomycetota > Actinomycetes > Streptosporangiales > Streptosporangiaceae > Spirillospora. Next base: position 1,624,023 of record NZ_CP192006.1, on the reverse strand, counting down.
GCTCGGCGCCTGGGGGGCGGCTTTGCGCGGACTGAGGGTGCTGGACGTTCGGCCCGGACGCCGGCGTCGAGGGCCCGCCGGGCTCGCGGCTCTGGGCGGCGGAGTGCGCGGCGATGTCCTCGGGGCGGCCCTGTGGCGACCCGCCCGGGGGGCTGGCGGAGGGCTGGGGTGCTTCGGCTGGGCGTCGGCCGCGTGGAGTGGTTTCGCTGGGGCGGGCTTGGCCAGCCTCGCTTTGGCGGGAGGTGGTCGGCTGCTGGGAGGCAGAAGGGCGCGGACCGCCTGGGGCGACCTCGGTCGGGTCGGCCTGGGCTGCCTCGCCCTGTCGGGGGGCAGAGGAACGCGGGCCGTGGGGAGCGGTCTCGCCCGGGTGGGCTTGAGCTGCTTCGCCCTGCTGCGGGGTGGGCGGCTGTTGAGGGGGCGAGGGACGCACGCCACGTGGGGCGGGTTCGGTCGGGTGAGTTTGCGGTGCTTCGCCACGCTGGGAGGTGGGCGGCTGTTGAGGGGGCGAGGGACGCACGCCACGTGGGGCGGGTTCGGTCGGGTGGGCTTGTGCTGCTTCGCCCGGCTGCGGGGTGGTCGGCCGCTGAGGGGGCGAGGGGCGTGGGCCTCGGGGGGCGGCCTCGTTGGGGTGAGCTTGCGGGGTCTCGCCTTGCTGTGGGGTGGCGGGGCGTGGGCCTCGGGGGTGGGCTCGCCTGGGTGGGCGTGGGGTTGCCAGTCGGCGCTGGTGCCTTGGGGGGCCGGGGCGGGGGTGGGAGTTCGGTGCCCTGGGTCTGGGCTTGCCAGGTGGGGGGCTGGGGTGGGGGCGTGCCGGGGTGGCCGGGGGCGGGCGGGGTGTCCGTTCGGCGTGGGAGTTGGGGGATGTCGGTGCGGGTGGGGGTCAGGGCCTGGCCCGCGACGGGGGTGCCGACGTTGGGCTGCTGGGGGATGTCCGGACGGGTCGGGCTCGCGGCCGCGGGCCGTTGCGGGATGTCGGGACGTGTGGGCGTGGGGGGCGGGACGGCCTGCCAGAACTCGGGGGCCGCCTCGCCGGGACGGCGGATGCCCGAGGCGAAGGCGCGCTTGCCCGACCCGGGCTGGGGCGGGGGGCTCTCCAGCTGCGGGGTGGCCGGGGGGCGCATGGAGGCTCCGGCCACGTGGACGTCGTCCTCGGTGCCCAGCATGCCGGGCTCGTGGGAGGCGGCGGGGACCCTGCCGCTGGGAGGTGGTGTGGGCATCGGGTCCGGCTCGCGTTGGGCGGCTACTTCGGCGAGGGGCAGGGGCGCGTCCGCCATGGCGGGGGTGGGGGCCAGGGCGGGGGTCTCCTGGGCCTGTTTGCGGGCCTGCTTGCGTGCCTTACGGCTGGTCTTGATGGCGGCGCGTTCGGGTGCGGCCTCGGGACGGCGCCACACGCGGGCGACGATGACGACCTCGCGGGGTTCGCGGATGGGTGTCAGGCGGCACCAGGTGCGGGGCTCGGCCAGGAAGCGGGTCTGGGAGATCAGGAGCTCGGTCAGGCGCTTGCCCTCGATGACGGGGCGCGTCGCCATCCAGGTCAGGACGCCCGGCGGGACGATGTAGAGCACGTGCCATGGAGTCTTGAAGGGGACGCCCACGAACTTGAGCATGAGGATCCAGGGCACGAACACGCCCAAGAAGACGCCGATCTGAACCAGCGGCAGGGGCATCGGGAGCCGCAGGTCGTACAGCTTGTACAGCCGCTTCTCGATGCGCCATATGTTCGTGTACGTGGGTAGATCCACGCCCCTACTCCCCTAACTGTGCGAGCACAGTGTCGTCTGCCAGGCCCCGGTGGGGCCATCCGGTATCCGCCACTCCGGGGTCAGGAAATGTCCACTCCCAGGGCCTTGGCGATGGCCTTGGCCGTGGTCTCGATGATGTTGGGCACGTAGAAGACCACTCCGATTCCGATGGCGAGGACGATGAACTGGACGAACCGCGTGATCTCACGGGTGAAGAGGAAGAAGATCGCCACGATGGAGACGATCACCAGGAACAGCGGACCGAATATCTGGCGCAGCCAGTCGGCGAGGTCGTCGGTCTTCAGTTCGTCGTTCGGCGCCGCCAGAATCTCGTGGGGTATCGACGCCATGACGTGTTGCAGCAGCATCGACTGGCTACCTTCCTGGGTCGGCGGTTGTTCGGGGGGCCTGGCCCCGGCTCTGCGGGTCGCGGATCATGATCCACCTGGCTCGGTGGTGCCGCGGATGTCTCTCACGTACCAGCTCGTCCCTTTCTTGACCAAGGCCAGCTCGTAGGTCTGCTCCAGTTCGCCACCCGCGGCGGCGCCCGGGATCTGCCAGGCCACGGTGGCCATGACCGTGCGTTCCTTCGCCTCGCCCCGAGGGGCGACGACCGACCTGACCTGGACGAAGTTCACCGAGTCGCCCAGGCCGGGGATGCTGGTGCCGTCGGAGAACCGCGACAGCGTGGCCTGGTCGCTGCGCGCGTACGCCTGGAAGAAGGTGTGCAGGACGGTCTGCAGCTCGGTTTCGAGCGCGGCGTCGCGGTCGCGGACGCCCTGCGTGGGGAGCTGCGCCTTGGTGGGCGGCGGCAGCAGGGCGGGCCGCGCGGGGATCACCAGCGCGCCGTTCTTGGCGAAGACCGGGACGGCCAGGCGGAGCCATTTGTCCTGGCTGCGGGCCAGGACCGTGACGACGCCGTTGTTGTCGTCCTTCGCGTCGACCCCGGCGACCTGGACCGATTGAACCTGCAGGACGCCGACGCCGTTCCAGCCGAACTGGCCGTCGGCGCCTTCGGGGAGGAAGGTGCGCAGCTGTGTCTCGCGGGCGGCCGCGGTCTTCTGGTCGTAGTTGAGGTAGGTCGTGGCGAACTGGAGCGCGAACGCCCCGGCCTGGCTGCTGGGGAACTGCGTGCCGCTCTTGGACGGTTTCTGCGTGCCGCCCGTGGCGGACTCCTTCGTGGTGAAGCGCTCGAAGGGAGCACGGATGCCGTTCACCAGGATGACCAGGATGAGCGCCCAGAGGACGGCGCGCCCGACCCAGATCCACCAGCGGCCGCCGGAGCCGCCCCAGCGACCGCCGGACCGGCGGCGCCCGCCGCCCTGGTCGTTGTCGGGCAGGGCCCATGGGTCGCCCGTCGAGCCGAGCGCGCGTCCAGGCGGCGCGGCCTCCTCGACTACGGCCGTGTCACGGCCGCTTCGCACGGCCGACCTGCGAGCCATCATGCCTCCGCTCGCGCCTCGCCCCCGGTCGGCGCGGTCATCTGTCACTGGTCATGTGCGTGGAGCTTCCGAACCCACCTCGGGCCCAGCGTAACCACGAGCGTCAATTGTTCCAGCGCGACGAGGGTAATCACAGCCCCGGCACGCGGTTGTGGATAATGCAATCCTCCCCGTCGGGACCTGGGAGGATTGCCAAACGGTGACGATCCCCTACCCGCGCCTCCGAACCGTGTGCCACACTCGGTTCCGGACAAGCGCCCTGTCTCACCAGGGTGCTTGATTACCAGGTGGCCGGGTGGCGCGGAATCTCTTCCCGGAAGATCGGGCAGAGTGTCCGATCGGCGACATTCAGCTGACAACCAGCACCTTTCCGGTCACACGTTGAAGCGGAACTCCACCACGTCGCCGTCGCGCATGACGTAGTCCTTGCCTTCCATGCGCACCTTGCCGGACGTACGGGCGGCGGCCATGGTGCCCTCGCCGTCGAGGTCGTCGTAGGAGACGATCTCGGCCTTGATGAAGCCGCGCTGGAAGTCGGTGTGGATGACGCCCGCCGCCTCGGGGGCGGTGTCGCCCTTGCGGATCGTCCAGGCGCGGGCCTCCTTGGGCCCGGCGGTGAGGTACGTCTGGAGGCCCAGGGTGTCGAACCCGATCCGGACGAGCTGCGACAGCCCCGACTCGTCCTGCCCCATGCCCTGCAGGAGTTCCAGGGCCTCGTCGTCGGGCAGCTCGATGAGCTCGGCCTCGATCTTGGCGTCCAGGAAGATGGCCTCGGCGGGGGCGACGAGCTCCTTCAGGCGTCCGCGCAGGTCGTCGTCGGTCAGCTCGGCCTCGTCGAGGTTGAAGACGTACAGGAACGGCTTGGCGGTGAGCAGGTGCAGCTCGCGCAGCCGGTCGAGGTCGATGCCCGCCTTCTCGGCGCCCGCGAACAGCGTGGTGCCCTCGTCGAGCAGCTTCTGCGCGGCGGTGACCGCGTCGACGACGGCCAGCTTCTCCTTGTCCTTCTTGGTGCGCGCCTCCTTCTCCAGGCGCGGCAGGGCCTTCTCGATGGTCTGGAGGTCGGCCAGGATCAGCTCGGTGTTGATCGTCTCGATGTCGCGGGACGGCGCCACGTCGCCGTCGACATGGGTGACGTCCGGGTCGTGGAAGGCGCGGATGACCTGGCAGATCGCGCTGGTCTCGCGGATGTTGGCCAGGAACTTGTTGCCGAGGCCCTGCCCCTCGGACGCGCCCTTGACGATGCCGGCGATGTCGACGAACTCCATCGTCGCCGGGATGATCTTCTGCGAGCCGAAGATCTCCGCCAGCCGGGTCAGCCGGGGGTCGGGCACCCCGACGACGCCGACGTTGGGCTCGATGGTCGCGAACGGGTAGTTCGCGGCCAGCGCGTCGTTCTTGGTCAGCGCGTTGAACAGGGTGGACTTGCCGACGTTGGGCAGCCCGACGATTCCGATGGAGAGGCTCACGGCGGACAAGTTTATTGGCCCACCAGGTGGGCTCCGCACGGCGCGCACGTGAACACTGCGTTCACGTCCCGCTGGGCCGCGCTCGGCCGGGGCGTCTCACGCGCTATCGCGGTCGGGGAGCGGGCCCGGCTGCCCTAGCGCCTCGCGCGCTCCGGCTGCCACCCCCCAAGCGACGGCTCAGGCGCCTGTCGAGCGCAGGAACTCGGCGATGTGGCGGAAGGAGGCGCGGCCTTCGGGGACGAGGTCGGCGAACACCGGGAAGGCGTGGACGAGGCCGTCCCATTCCTGGAGGACGACGTCCACGCCCGACTCGCGGGCGCGGCGGGCGACCGCGCGGGTGTCGTCGCGCAGGATCTCGGTGAGGCTGGACATCAGCAGCATCGGGGGCAGTCCCGTGAGGTCGCCGCGCCACGGGGAGAAGACCGGGTCGTTCTCTTGCTTGTCGCGGCAGAACCTGCGGCCCACGGACGCCAGGCGCGCGGCCGACAGGAGGGGTTCGCCGCGCGCGTTGAGTTTGTGCGACTCCGATTCGCACATCAGGTCGGCCCATGGGGAGATGCAGACGGTCGCGGCGGGGAGGGGCGTGCCGCGTTCTTTGAGGGCGAGCAGGAGGGCCAGGACGAGGTGTCCCCCGGCGGAGTCGCCCCCGACCGCGATGTCGGACGGGTCGTATCCCTGGTCGAGCAAGCGGTCGTATGCGGCGAGGGCGTCTTCCAGTGCGTCCGCCGGGGAGTGCTTGGGGGCCAGCCTGTAGTCGGGCAGGAAGACCGGACGGCCCGTGGCCGCCGCGAGCCGCCAGCTGAACGGCTTGTAGAGGCCGGGGCCACCGCAGAAGTAGCCGCCCCCATGCAGGTACAGGAAGACCTTGCGCTCGTCTGACTTCGGCGCGCGGATCCATTGGGCACTGCACGTCCCGAGGTCGTCGCGGCTGAACGAGACGCCGCGCGGGGCGCGCTGGACGCGTCCGACCGCGCCCACGACTCGCTGGACCATGAGCAGCCCGGCCTCCGAATCGGGGGTGGCCTCCCAGCCGGCCATGACCACCCTCCGGAGGAACACGTTGACGAGGCGGGCCTGGAGGCTCGCGGGGCTGCCGGGCTCCATCGCCAGCACCCGGGTGACGCGTCGTTCCGCCGCAGTGGTGGCGACGGGCCGGATGGACGCGGGGCGGGTACTCGTCGTCATCGCTGTCTCCCTGGAAGGCCGGGGGTTCATCCCGTTCCGGAACTCTTATGAACGATGAGTCTAATTGTCGGGTGCGGCGGGCCCCACGGCGCGTCGCACCGGTGGTCCCGGACTCCGCTGCCACGATGAACGGATGGACCTCACGCTGCTCGCCGGCCTGGCCGTCGGGGTCGCCTTCGGCGTGGTGCTGGGCTTCGCGCTCGCCACCGGCCGCCAGGGGGCCCTGATCGCCCGCGCCAGGGCGGCGGAGGAGAAGCTCTCCTACGCCGAAGAACGGATGGCCGAGCACTTCGAGAGCCTGTCCGCCAAGGCCCTGGACGCCAGCAACCAGCGCTTCCTCGACCTGGCCGACGCCCGGCTCAAGGCCGCGGGGGTCGAGGCGGCCGGCGACCTCGAACGGCGGCAGCAGGCCGTCGAGCATCTGGTCGCGCCGCTCCGCGAGACCCTCGGCAAGGTGGAGGAGCAGCTCAGAGAGGTCGAGACCGGACGCCGCGAGTCGCACGCCATGCTGGCCAAGCAGGTCGAGTTCGTCCGGCAGAGCTCCGACCAGCTGCGCGCCGAGACCCGCACGCTCGTGCGGGCGCTGCAGCGCCCCGAGGCGCGCGGACGGTGGGGCGAGCTCCAGCTGCGCCGGGTGGTCGAGCTGGCCGGGATGGAACATCACTGCGACTTCGACGAGCAGGCCAGCGCCGGGACGGAGAACGGCACCGTCCGTCCGGACATGGTCGTCAGGCTCGCGGGCGGCAAGAACGTCGTCGTCGACTCCAAGGTTTCGCTCGCCGCCTACCTGGAGGCCGCCGAGACCGGTGACCCGGTACGGCTGGACGCCCACGCGCGTCATGTGCGCGACCACGTCGACCGGCTTTCGGCCAAGTCTTACTGGCAGGCGTTCAGCCCCGCCCCCGAATTCGTGGTGCTGTTCATTCCGGGTGAGGCTTTTCTGGCCCCCGCGCTCGAACGCGACCCGGCCCTGCTGGAGTACGCGATGCGGCGCCGCGTGCACATCGCCACCCCGACCACGCTGGTCACCATGCTGCGCACCGCGTCCTACGCCTGGCAGCAGGCGGCACTGTCACGCAACGCGCGCGCGGTGTTCGACCTGGGCAAGGAGCTGTACGAGCGTCTCGGCACCATGGGGCAGCACGTGGACGAGCTGGGGCGCTCGCTGACCAACGCCATCCGTTCCTACAACCGCACTGTCGGCTCCCTGGAAACCCGGGTGCTCGTCAGCGCGCGGCGCCTGAACGAACTCGGCGTCGTCGAGGACTCGCTGGAGTCGCCGCGTCCCGTCGAGGACAGCGCCCGTCCCCTGTCGGCGGCCGAGCTGACCGGGGGCGACGACGAAACGGGAGAGGACGCCGATCCGACGGCCGAACGGGTAGGTTTCGGCGGAAGGGCCATCCCCGATCAGATTGATCGCCGCGAGAGGTGGCAATGAGTACATCGACCGTACGCGACGCGCCTGACGGCGACTCGCCCTCCTCGGGGAGAACTGTGCGACGTCAGCGCGGTGACTCGGCCCCGAAGCCGCGCACCCGGGCCAACGCGGCGCCGGTGACCCTTACGGGGCGCGGCGGGGTCGTCGTGGTCTTCGGCGCGGCCCTGCTGGGCTCGCTGCTCTCTCGCTGGGTCGACATGCCCATCCTCGCGGGCGGCCTTTTCACCGCGGGCTGCGTTATCGCGGCCCTGACCACCCGACCGGCCGACCTGCTCACGCTCGCGGTGAGCCCCCCGGCCGTCTTCTTCGCGGCCACGTTCGTCGCCGTCGTGGTGACCACGATCGGCGAGGGCTCGCTGCTGCGCGGCGTCGCCGTCAGCATGGTGACCGCGCTCGCCGCCACCGCCCCGTGGGTGTTCCTCGGAACGGTGCTCACCCTGCTCATCTCGGGTCCGCGCGGCCTGGTCACCGCCTTCCGCGACCTGCGCTCCCGCCTGGCGGGCAGCCGCAAGATCGCCGAAGAGGAGAACGAGAACCCCGTCCGCTGGGACGAGAAGCCCGGGAGCGACGACGGCCGTCCCCGGGCGCTGGACTGACGCCTCAGGCGGTGTTCGCGGCGGCGCGCAGGTCGCGGCGCAGTTCGTGCGGCAGGGCGAAGTGCATCTTCTCGCGGACCGACTCGATCTCCTCGACGTCGGCGTAGCCGCGTTCGGCGAGCCAGGCCAGGACGCCCTGGACGAGTTCGTCCGGGACCGAGGCGCCGCTGGTGACGCCGACCGTGGTGACGCCGTCCAGCCAGGCCTCGTCGATCTGCTCGGCGTAGTCGACCAGGTAGGCGTTGTCGGCGCCGTGCTCCTTGGCGACCTCGACCAGGCGGACGGAGTTGGAGGAGTTGGTCGAGCCGACCACGATGACCAGGTCGGACTCGGCGGCCATCTCCTTGACCGCGACCTGGCGGTTCTGGGTGGCGTAGCAGATGTCGTCCGAGGGCGGGTCGAGCAGGTTGGGGAAGCGCTCGCGGAGCTTGTTGACCGTGGCGACGGTCTCGTCGACCGAGAGCGTGGTCTGGGAGAGCCAGGCGACCTTGTCGGGGTCGCGGACGACGACCTTGGACACGTCGTCGGGGCCGTCGACCAGGTGGATGTGGTCGGGGGCCTCGCCGGTGGTGCCGACGACCTCCTCGTGGCCCTCGTGGCCGATGAGGAGGATGTCGTAGTCGTCCTTGGCGAACCGGACGGCCTCCTTGTGCACCTTGGTCACCAGCGGGCACGTGGCGTCGATGGTGGCCAGGCGGCGTCCGCGCGCCTCGTCGTGCACTACGGGGGCGACGCCGTGGGCGGAGAAGACGACGATGGACCCCTCGGGCACCTCTTCGGTCTCGTCGACGAAGATGGCGCCGCGTTCCTCCAGCGTCTTGACGACGTGGACGTTGTGGACGATCTGCTTGCGCACGTAGACGGGCGCCCCGTACTTCTCCAGGGCGATCTCGACCGTCTCGACGGCCCGGTCGACGCCGGCGCAGTAACCACGCGGCTTGGCGAGCAGGACACGGCGCTGGCTGCTGGAGGTCATGGCCCCATCGTACGAGGCGCCTCGCGCGTCCCGCACCGTCGCAAGGGTCACTCCCCCGGGACGTCCGATGCCCCGCCAAGCCCGTGCGCCAGGGCGTCAAAGCTCTGGTGAAGCCCGCAATGTGACCCACTCCACCCGCCAATTGGACAGAAATCCATTCACCCGGGGTGACCGGTATCGCACCGATACGGCAAAGTGAGGTTTGACAGACGGTGCCGTATCGACCCAGTCCAAGTGATCGGACAGCAGGGAGATGGATGACGATGACGAAATCGCCGCGCCGCCTCAAGCAGCAGGTCCGTGACTCGGTGGGCGAACAGGTGCGCGACCTCCCGCTGCACGCCGTCCGGCTCGCCATGTTCGGCGTCGGCCGTGCCCTGCTGCTGAGCGACCGGATGACCAAGGACTACAAGGAGATCACCGAGGGCGGCGGCGTGAAGCCCGTGCTCGGCAGGCTTCGCGACGACGTCCAGGTCACCGCGGGCAAGGTCGTCGGGCGCGTGGTGGACAAGGTCCGTGGCGGGGAGGACGCCGAGCCCGAGCGCGCGACGGCGCGGGCGACCGTCCAGGACAAGCCCGCTGCCAAGCCGGTGACCAGGTCGGCCGCCAAGCCCGCCGACAAGGAGATCGCGGTCGGCAAGCCCGGCGCCGAGCCGGTGGCCAAGCCCGCTCCCGAGCCCGCGGCCGAGCCCGCTCCCAAGGCCGCCCCCAGCCCGAGGCCCGACCCGGCCCCCGAGACGGCCGGCCAGGCCGAGCCGAAGCCGAAGCCCGAGACGACGCCGACGCCGAAGCCCGAGGTGAAGCCCGCTTCCGGCAAGGGCTCCGAGCTTCCGGTGCCGAACTACGACGAGGCCACGCTGCCGCAGCTGCGGGCCCGGCTGCGCGGGCTCTCGGTCGACCAGGTGAAGCTCCTGCGCGCCTACGAGGAACAGCACGCCGCCCGCGCGGACGTCCTGAAGATGTACGAGAACCGGGTCGCCAAGCTCAACGGCCACAACTGAGCCGCCCCGTAAGCGATCCCTTTCGAATTGTCGGAACGGCCCCCCGGATTCCTCCCGGGGGGCCGTTTCCTTTCTCGATCTTGTCAGGCGCGGGCCGGGAGCGGGCCGTCCTGGAAGGTGTGGTCGATGGCGACGCGGTCCAGGCTCTGGAGGTGGCGGCGGCGCGTGACCAGGATGGCGATCGCCACCACGCAGCAGGCGGCGCCGACGTAATAGGGGACGTCGCGTCCGGCGTGCTCGGCGACCTTGATGGCGATGTAGGGCGCCAGGGCGCCGCCCATCCAGCGGACGAAGTTGCAGCCCGCCGAGGCGAGCCGCGCGGCGCGCCCTGCGGGGTCATAGGCTGCCAGCCATGGCGATGGAGACCACGGCGGAATCACCTGTCCCGGTCAGAACCGTTCTGCAGGCGGTGGGCGGCTGGATCGGACGGCTCGGGCGCATCTGGGTCGAGGGCCAGATCACCGACCTCAACGCCCGGGGCGGGACGGTCTACCTGACGCTGCGCGACCCGGTGGCCAACATGTCGGTGCGGGTCGTGGGGCCGCGCGCCGTCTTCGAGGCGGCCGGGCCCGCCGTCACCGACGGCGCCCGCGTGGTCGTGCACGCCAAGCCCGACTTCTGGATCAACCGCGGGACGTTCTCGCTGAGCGTCCTGGAGATCAAGCCGGTCGGCGTCGGCGAGCTGCTGGCCCGGCTCGAACGGCTCAAGCAGGTGCTGGCGTCCGAGGGGCTGTTCCGTCCCGAACGCAAGCGCGCGCTCCCGTTCCTCCCGGGGAAGATCGGGCTGATCTGCGGGCGCGACTCCGACGCCGAGCACGACGTCCTGCAGAACGCCAGGCGCCGCTGGCCCGCGGTCGAGTTCCAGGTGGAGAACACCGCCGTCCAGGGCCACCACGCGGTCGGCGAGGTCATGGAGGCGCTGCGCAAGCTCGACTCCGACCCCGCGATCGAGGTCGTGATCATCACCCGGGGCGGCGGCTCGATGGAGGACCTGCTCCCCTTCTCGGACGAGGCGCTGGTGCGAGCCGTCTCCACGGCACGCACCCCGATCGTCAGCGCCATCGGGCACGAGCAGGACAGCCCGCTGCTCGACCTGGTCGCCGACGTCCGGGCGTCCACCCCGACGGACGCGGCCAAGCGCGTGGTCCCGGACGTGCGCGAGCAGCTCCAGCTCGTCCGGCAGCTGCGCGATCGGGGCCGCCGCTGCCTGGCGGGCGGCGTCGAGCGCGAGCTGGCCTGGCTCAAGGCGACGCGGTCGCGGCCCGCGCTGGCCGACCCCGTCCGCGAGATCGAGCGGCAGTCCGAGCAGGTCGCCGCGCTGCGCGACCGCGCGCGGCGGTGCCTGTCCGGCGCGCTCGACCGGGCCGGGGACGAGCTATCCCACACCCGCGCGCGCTTGCTGGCCCTCTCCCCTGCCGCCACGCTCCAGCGCGGGTACGCCATCGTCCAGCAGGAGGACGGGGCGGTGGTCCGCGAGGCCGCCGCGCTCAAGCGGGACGAGCTTCTGAACGTCCGACTCGCGCACGGCCGCCTCACCGTGGCCGTCCGCGAGGCGCTGGAGTCCTAGAGTGGTGCCGTGACAGACGAGAAACCGTCGTACGAGCAGGCCCGCGACGAGCTGACCGACGTCGTCCGGCGGCTGGAGACCGGCGGCCTGACGCTCGAGGAGTCCCTGAACCTGTGGGAGCGCGGCGAGAAGCTCGCCGCGATCTGCGAGGAGTGGCTCGAAGGCGCCCGCGCGCGCTTGGCCGCCGCCATGTCCACCCCCGCCGCGGACACCAAGGACGCCGAAGCCCCGTTCTAGGGCGTCCGGGTCAATCGAAGGGGCTGGTGTGGGTGGCGGAGCCTATGCCGCCCCATCTGACGCACTTGCCTGAGGCGGGGGCGCGGACATTGCCCGCGTACCAGGTGTAGTCGCCCTTGTGCCCCCGTCGCAGTTCTGCGACTTGAGCGTCTGCTGGGGGTAGCCGAACGTCCTCCCGTGGAAGGCGGCCTTCTGGATGTTGCCCGGGTACCCGGTGCCGAGCCGCTGCTCGTAGTGGAGGTGAGGCGAGATGTCGTTGCCCGGCTTGCTGGTGTCGCCGACGGCACCCAGCTTCTGGCCGCGCGCGACGCGCTGCCCGAAGGAGACGGCCCGCGACTGAAGGTGGGCGTAGTAGCTCTTCCAGCCGCCGCCGTGGTCGATGACCACAAGGTTGCCGTACCCGTTGGCGGAGCCCTGGTGGGCGGACGTCGCGACCGTCCCGGCAGCGGAGGCCGTCACGGTGTCGCCCAGGTCGGCACCGGCCGTGGAACCCCGGTTGAAGTCGATCTCCCATGACCGGTGGGCGGTGCTGTTGGTGGAGTTGCCCGTCCACGACTGGCCGCAGGGGAAGGGGAGTTCGAAGGCGGGGGCGGCGAGCGCCGCGACGGGGGCGACCCGCACGCTCTCGGCCGGGGCGCCCGTGGCGGTGGCGCCCACCAGCGCGGCGCCCGCGCCCGCGGCTCCGAAGGTCATCGCGAGCCGTCTGCTGGTCCACCGGGGTCTCATCGGAGTCCCTTCGCCGGGAGCTGATCAACCACCGCGTGCTGATCATCACGGGCGGACGAGCGTCTCGGGAAGGGCTGGGACGAGAAGTGACAGAAGCTTCACCGATGAGGCAGATCGCCGTTCAAGGCCCTCCGGCGACCGAAACCCCCAGTGCGGCCCGGCCCCAAAAGGGACCGGGCCGTGCCTGAGTCAGCCGCAGTGCTCGAAGGGGCTGGTGTAGGCGGCGGAGCCGATGCTGCCGCCCCACTTCACGCACTTCTTGCCCGCCGCCGAGCGGATCGGGCCCGCGTACCAGGTGTAGTTGCCCCGGTCGGTCCTGGCGGCGGCGCCCCTGACCTGGAGGGTCGCCGACATCGCCGTCTTGGCGCCCTTGGGCTTGACGGTGATCACGCAGTTGTAGCCGCTCTTGTAGCCCAGGTAGACCCGGCCGTAGGTCTTGCCGCCACGGCGCAGCGCGGCCTCGTCGATCTTCCGGTAGCCGGCGCCGCAGATCTGCGTCACGGGGTGCGGCGCGGGCGGCTTGGCGCAGGCCTTCAGCGTCTGCTGCGGGTAGGCGAACCGGCGCCCGCCGAAGGAGGCCGCCACCGGCGGGTAGCCGCCGTTGAGGCGGACCTCGTAGTGCAGGTGGGACGACATCCCGCTGTTGCTCGGACGCGTCGTCCGGCCGACCGCGCCGATCTTGGTGCCCGACGCGACCTTCTGGCCGACCTTGACCGAGCGGTACTTCAGGTGCGCGTACCAGGTGGCGTAGCCGCCGGAGTGCTGGATCACCACGTGGTTGCCGAACCCGCTCTGGTTCACGTGACGGGTCGAGCGGACGACCGTCCCGGCCGCCGCGGCGACGACCGCGTGGCCGTTGTCGGCCTCGGGAGAGCTTCCCCGGTTGAAGTCGATCTCATAGCGCGTGTGGGCGCTGCTGCGGTTGGAGTTGCCCGTCCAGACCTGCCCGCACGGGAAGGGGAGGCGGAACGCGGGGGCGGCCTGCGCGGCGGCCCTGTTCGCCGTCGCGGCGACCGGCGCGGCCTTCTTCGTCCCCGGGTCTCCCCCGGCCAGGACCACACCCGTGGCGACCGCTCCCGCGGTCACGACGGCGGCCCCGGTAACGGCCACGGCGCGGCTTCTCAGCTTCAGGCTCATTTGCACCATCCTTCGCTTGCGACCCACTGACGCAGCGCTGATCATCGCCTGCGAAAGGGCCGAAAGGGAAGATCGATGCCAATGGTGACCAAGCCGTCATCAAACAGGCCCCCGTGGGGAACCCTCACGTCACCGTCCGGTCAGGACGGCGCCGGGGACGGCGAGACCTGAGCCTGCTTGGGCTGCGGCTTGAGCGCGGCCGCCAGCACCGCCAGCTCCTCGTAGGTCGCCGTGCCGGTCACCACCAGGCTCACCCCGTTGGGCAGGGTGCGGGCGAGCGAGTTGGCCTTCTTGTCCTTGCGGTGGTACTTCGTCCAGGTCACGCCGTTGACCTGCTGCGTCCCGAGCGACTTCTTGTTGTTGGTCATCCGCGGGACGTACTCGGCGGCCTTCTCGTTGCTCTGCTCCAGCGCCGCGTACTCCTCCGACGGGGTCACGAAGCCCAGATGCCAGGCCACCGGCTCCTTGCCCTTGTTCAGGCCGTGGACGCGCGAACTGGTGGGACGCCACCCGATCGGCAGGCCGTCCGGCGCGTGCACCGTGTAGGGCGCGTCATTGCGGACGGCCCAGAGCTGGCTGCTGTAGTCGATGGTCGGCAGCACCTCCTTGTTGCTGCGCGGTGTGATCAGGAAGATCACTCCCACCAGCAGCAGGCAGGCCCCCATCGCGAGCGTGAATCCCCCCAGGCCCGTGGTCAGGCGCTTGTAGGTCCCCGGGCTGACCAGAATGGGCCCCTCGGGACGGGGCCGCTCCTCCGGCGCGGGGCCGGGCTCGGTCTCTGGCGAGGGGGAAGAGGTCTTGTCGGTCACGTACCTAGGATCTCCTACGGTCCCCGCTACCGCGTACCGGGGTTGCGGATGGTGGCGACGATCGTCATGACCCGCTCGGCCAGAGCCCGCGCCGCGTCCTCGTCGTCCATCAACGACACCTCCGACACCGCGCCCGCCATCGCCCCCGTAAGGACGACGACCAGGGCCTCGTCCACGCCCCCGTCGGCGGTGTGGAACAGCGCGGCGTTGCGGCGCGCCCACTTGCTCAGGCGCTGGCGCATCACCCGGTCGAACCCGGGCGGGCCGTCGCCGGAGATGAACAGCCGCGAGACCGCCCGGTCGGCCAGGCACCCGTCCAGGTAGGCCCCGGCTCCGGCCACGAACAGCGTGATCGGGTCGTGCTCGCCCGTCTCGCGGACGGCGTTGACCGCCTCGCGCGTCCGCTCCTGCTGGCCGACCTGGAACTCCTCGAAGAGCGTCAGGTACAGATCGGCCTTGCCGTTGAAGTGGTGGTAGAGGCTCCCGACGCTCGCTCCCGCCTTGGCGACGATGTCGGTCACGGCGGCCTGCGCGAAGCCCGCCTCGCAGAAGACGTCCCGCGCCGCCGACAGGAGGGCGGCTCGGGTGGCCGCGCCCCGGTCGGAGGTCCGAGACGCCGCCTCAGTCACGGGCGCGCCGCCGGAGGGAACGTCGATGTCGCTGCTCATAGGCCCTGAGATTACGCCCTCTCACCCCGGGGAAACGATCCCCCGTCCTGCTGACCGCCAAATCACGCCTCGTCAAGGGTGTCGGCGCGGCTCAGGCGGGCTCTGGTCTGGTCCAATTTGTGGCACAGGCCCGGCCACGCGGAGAATCCGAGTCAACACCGACCGAAAGGGCTGCCTCGTCATGTCTGACGACACTACGATTTCCCCCCTTGCCACCGAGCCCTCGGCGCCCGACCGCAACCTGGCGATGGAGCTGGTCCGCGTGACCGAGGCCGCCGCCATGGCCGCCGCCCGCTGGGTGGGACGGGGCGACAAGAACGGCGCGGACGGGGCGGCCGTCAACGCGATGCGCCAGTTGATCAACACGGTCGCCATGCGGGGCGTCGTCGTCATCGGCGAGGGCGAGAAGGACAACGCCCCGATGCTCTACAACGGCGAGGAGGTCGGCGACGGCTCCGGCGCCGAGTGCGACGTCGCGGTCGACCCCGTCGACGGCACCCGACTGACGGCGCTGGGCATGAACAACGCCATCGCCGTCCTCTCGGTCGCCCCCCGGGGCTCGATGTTCGACCCGTCCGCCGTGTTCTATATGGAGAAGCTCGTCACGGGCCCGGAGGCCGCCGACGTCGTCGACATCGAGCGTCCGATCGCCGACAACATCCGCGCCATCGCCCGCGCGAAGGGCTCCTCGCCCAACGACGTCACGGTCGTGATCCTCGACCGTCCGCGCCACGAGGGCATCGTCAAGGAGGTCCGCGAGGCGGGCGCCCGCATCAAGTTCATCATGGACGGCGACGTCGCCGGCGCCATCATGGCCGCCCGCGAGGGCACCGGCGTCGACCTCCTCCTCGGCATCGGCGGCACCCCCGAAGGCATCATCGCCGCCTGCGCCATCAAGGCCCTCGGCGGCGTCATCCAGGGCCGCCTGTGGCCCCAGGACGAGCCCGAGCGCCAGAAGGCCGTCGACGCGGGCCACGAGCTCGGCCGCGTCCTGACCACCGACGACCTGGTGACTTCCGACGACGTCTTCTTCGCCGCCACCGGCATCACCGACGGCGAGCTGGTCGACGGCGTCCGCTACAGCAAGGGCACCGCCTTCACCCACTCCTTGGTGATGCGCTCCCGCAGCGGCACCATCCGCACCGTCTCCAGCGAGCACCAGCTCAACAAGCTCCGCGCCTACAGCGCCATCAACTTCGACACCGCCGTCTAGGCCGCCACGGGTACGTGTGGGGCGCCCTCAAGGCGCCCCACGCATGTCCCAGGCGTCAGGGGCGGCGGGACAGGCGGGTTCTCAGCCTCTGGCGGAGGGACTGCTTGGGGGCCCGGGCCTTGATGGACCCCAGCAGCAGGGTGCCGCTGATCTCGATCGTGGGGCCCTCGTCGGTGGGACGGGTGCGGACCTCCCGGGTGGACAAGATCGTCCGGCCGGTGACGTCGACGCGGACGCCCTCGGGGACCAGCAGGCGGATGCGGCCGCCGAGGACGGTCGAGTGCAGGACGATGTGGCGGCGCTGCAGGACGGCCTCGCGGAGGTCGAGCTCGACGGTGCCGAACAGGACGGTCACGGGCAAGCGGACGGGGACGACCCAGCGCCCCTCGCGGCGCATGCGGCCGAACAGGGCGGAGACGGGCCGGTCGTCCACCAGGATGGGCTGGGCCTCTTCGGGGCTGAGGTCGCCGGTCAGGCCCGTGAGCTCGCCGAGGGTGCGGGCCTCGTAGGCCCGCGTGGTGCGTTCGGAGTGCTCCTCCATGGTGATGCGGCCGTCGGCGAGGGCCTCGCCGAGGACGGCGACGACCCGTTCGCGGTCGGCGTCGGAGGCTCTCAGGTCGTGTACGCGCGTCGCCTGTTCCGCGGGGCGGCGGCCGGGGGTTTCCACACCTAGAGGTTAACCGCGGCCGGGAGGCCAATTGGGCCGAAAAATGTCATCGTGGCGCCCATGACGTTGCATTTTCAAGAAAATGTGGCCCTGAGCCTGCGGGGTGTCGTGAAAAGGTTCGGCGACTTCACCGCGGTGGACGGGCTCGATCTGGAGGTGCCGGCCGGGAGCTGTCTGGGGCTGCTGGGGCCGAACGGCGCGGGCAAGTCCACGACCATGAAGTTGCTCACCGCGCAGGCGATCGCCGACGAGGGTGAGATCGAGGTTCTGGGGTTCCCGGTGCCGAAGGAGTCGCGGCGGGCCCGGGCGGCGATGGGCGTGGTGCCGCAACAGGACAATCTGGACGAGGAACTCACCGTCCAGGAGAACCTTGAGGTTTTCGCGCAGTTGTATCGGGTGCCGCGCAAAGAGCGGCGGCAGGCCCTGGAGGACGCGCTGGAGCTGGCGCACCTGACCGAGCGGCGGGCCACCAAGGTGGACGACCTTTCGGGCGGGATGCGGCGGCGGTTGCTGATCGCGCGGGGGCTGGTGCACCGGCCTGACCTGGTGCTGCTGGACGAGCCGACCGTGGGCCTCGATCCGCAGGTGCGGGCGGAGCTGTGGGGCCTCATCGACGGGCTGCGGTCCCGGGGCACGACGGTGCTGATGTCGACGCACTACATCGAGGAGGCCGAGCGGCTGGCCGACGCGTGCGCGCTGATGTCGCGGGGGCGGATCGTGGCGCGGGGCGGCCCGGCCTCGCTGATCGCCGATCACGCGGGCGAGCTGGTGATGGAGCATCACGGCCCGCCCGACCGGCTGGAGGAGGTCGAGCGGGTCGCGGGCGCGGCGGGGTTCGCCACGCGGCGGACGGGCCCGTCGGTGTCGGTCCTGAAGGCCGAGACGATCCCGCCGTCGGTGCGGGACGAGCTGGGCCCCGACGGGGTCCGCCGCGCGGCCAGCCTGGAGGACGTGTTCGTGGTGCTGACCGGGGAGCGGGTCGAATGACGGTCGAGATGGCGTCGCTGAAGGGCATCTGGCGGCACGAGTTCGCGCTGTACAAGCGGTACTGGCGGTCGCAGTCGTTCGCGTCGATGGCGGAGCCGACGTTCTTCCTGCTGGCGTTCGGCTACGGGTTCGGGTCGATGGTGGCGGTGGTCGGCGACTACCGGTACCTGGAGTTCGTGGCGACGGGCGTGGTGGGGACGGCGGCGCTGTTCACCTCGGCGTTCCCCGGGATGATCAACGGGTACGTGCGGCGGGTGTTCCAGCACACCTACGACGCGGTGCTGGCGGCGCCGGTCGACGTCCATGAGCTGGTGACGGGCGAGGCGCTGTGGATCGCGGCCAAGTCGTCGGTCTACGCGTGCGCGCCGGTGGTGATCGCGATGCTGTTCGGGCTCGACCCATCGCCGGGCATGGTGCTGATCCCGGCGATCGTGTTCGTGACGGCGCTCGGGTTCGGGCTGTTCGGGCTCTGGACGTCGGCGGTCGTCCCGTCGATCAACTCGCTCGACTATGTGATCACCGGAGTGCTGACGCCGCTGTTCCTGGTGGCGGGCACGTTCTTCCCGGTGGACGCGCTGCCGACGTGGGCGCAGAAGGTCGCGCTGGCCAATCCGCTGTACCACTGCGTGGAGCTGGTCCGCCATGCGGTGTTCGGGCTGCGTCCCCTGGAGGATCTGGGCCATCTGGCGGTGCTGGCGGGGTTCGCGGCGGCGATGTGGGTGATCGCGGTGCGGATGATGCGGCGCCGCCTCATCCATTGACCCGCCGCGTCCATTGACCCCCTGGTCGGGCCACCCTACGCTGACGTGAATCTGATTCATGTTAGGGGACGCCATGCCGACCACCCCCAGGGACCGCCGGGCGCGGCTCTCCGTCTACGCGGCGTTCTCGATCCAGGGCCTGTGCTTCGCCGCGCTGGTCACCCGCGTCCCGCAGATCCAGGACGCCCACGGACTCAGCGACGGCGCGCTCTCGCTGGTGCTGCTGGCCGTCCCGCTGGTGGCGGGCGTCGGCAGCGTGGTCTCCGAGGCCCTGTTCCGGCGGCTGGGGAGCGCGCTGGTGCTTCGGGTCTCCCAACCCTTGGTGTGCCTGACGATCGCGGGAGCGGGCCTCACGGGCGGCTCCGATCCCGCCCTGTACGCGCTGATGGCGCTGTTCGGGCTGGGCGTCGGGGCCGTGGACGCGTCCATGAACGCCCAGGCCGTCTCGGTCGAGCGGCGGTACGGGGTCAGCCTGATGACCGGCTTCTACGCGGTCTGGAGCGTCGCGGGCATCCTGGGCGGGCTCTGGGCGTCGCTGGCCAACGCCCTCGACTTCTCGCTGTTCGCCGGGTTCGCCCTGACGGCCGCGGCGGGAGTGGCCGCGTCCCTGGCCACGGGCCGCGGCCTGCGCACCCGGGACGACGAGCGCGCCGACGCCCGCGACGTCCAGAACGCCGCGCGCAGCGTTCCCTGGCGCCCGATCCTGGTGGTCGGCACCGCCATGGCGATCTTCTATCTGGCCGACTCGGCGATCTCGAACTACGGCGCCAAGTACCTGGACGACGAGCTGGGCGGGGCCGACTGGCTGGCGCCGCTGGGCTACGTGGCCTACCAGGTGGCGATGGTGGCCAGCCGGGCCGCCGCCGACCTCGCGGTGCGGAGCCGGGGGCCGGTGAGCGTGGTCCGGATCGGCGCGGCCGTCGGGCTGGCCGGGATGGCGGGGGTGGTGGCCGCTCCGAACGCGGTCGCGGCGATCGTGGCGCTGGCGGTCGCCGGGCTGGGCCTCAGCGTGATCGCGCCGGTCACGTTCACCGCCGCCGCGAGCGCCGACCCCACCGGGCTCGGCGTCGCGGTCGCGCGGGTGAACGTCTTCAACTACGTGGGGTTCGTGCTCGGCGCCGCCGTCGTCGGGGCCATCGCCCCGATCAGCTCCGACCACGGGCTGCGGCTGGCCTTCGTGGTGCCGACGGCGCTGATCGTCCTGATCTTCGCCACAGCCCGCGGCTTCGCCCCCGCACCCCACCTGTCCGCGCCATCGGGGCCGTCCGAGCCGCCCGCACTCTCCAAGCCCTCCGCACCGTAGGGCCGCCCCACCGTAAGGCCGTCCACACCGTGCGGACGGCCGCACCGTGCGGCCGTCCGCATCGTCAGGGCCGTCAGGGCCTTCTAGGCAGGGCCATCAGCCCGTCCAGCCTCTCGGGGGGAGGCCGGTCAGGCCTCTTCCAGAGTCGCGATGGCGCGTTCCCCCTCCGCCTGTGCCTGTTCGGGGCTCATGTCGATGAGGGCGCGGGTGAGGGCGGTCAGGGCCGCGTCCGCCGCCGCCTTCGCGGTGACCGAGTGCTCCTGGGCACGTTCCAGCTCGCCGAGTCCCACGCAGTCGAAGGCCACCTGGGCGTCATGAGCCGCCATCTGCAGTTGCCGCGCCGCCTCTTCGAGATTCATCCACCACTCCTTCGCCGGGAACGCCGTTCCTACCCGCGAGCATCCCTCGCAACCGCCTGCCCCAGGAGTTCGGTCGCCTGCGCCAGCTTGCTCTCGCTCAGCCGGGCGTACCCGAGGACGAGCGCGGGCGCGGCCTGGGGGCCACGCTCGGCCGACCACATCGGGGCGGCTCCGGCGACCGACACCCCGGCCCGCGCGGCCGCGGCGGCCACCGCGTCCTCGTCGCACCCGCGGGGCAGCTCCACGTACAGGTGCACCCCGGCGGAAACGCCGTGGACAATGACCTCTGGCACGTTCCGGCGCAGCCCTTCCACGAGGGCGTCCCGCCGGGCTCGGTACTGCCGCCGCATGAGCCGCAGGTGACGGTCGTACCCGCCGCTGGCGAGGAAATGCGCGAACGCGGCCTGCTCCACGACTGGTCCGCCGAGATCGGACAGGGCGCGGTGGGTGCGCAGCCGGTCGGCCAGTTTCGGGGACGCCACCGCCCAGCCCATCCGCATCGCCGGGGCCATGGACTTGCTCACCGAGCCGAGCAGGACGACCCGCTCGGGGTCGATGCCCTGCAGGCAGCCCACCGGGTCGCGGTCATAGCGGAACTCGGCGTCGTAGTCGTCCTCGATGATCAGGCCGTCGACCTCGCGCGCCCAGGCGATCAGCTGGGCGCGGCGCTCGGGCGACAGGACCACCCCGGTCGGGTACTGGTGCGCGGGTGTGACCAGGACGGCGCGGGCCCCCGTCTGGGACAGGGCGGCGACGTCCAGCCCGTGCCGGTCGACCGGGACGCGGACGAGCTCGATCTCGGCGGCCTGGAGCATCGGCAGCTGCCGGGCGCTGGCCGGGTCCTCGATGGCCAGGGAGGTGTGGCCGTCGGCGGCCAGCGCGCGCACGACCGAGGACAGGCCGTGCGCGACCCCGTTCATCACCACGACCTGGTCGGGGTCGGCGTTGGCCGCGCGGACGCGGCCGAGGTACCCGGCCAGCTCGGTGCGCAGCCCACGGAACCCGGCGGGGTCGGGGTAGGTCAGATCGTCGTGCGGGAGCTCGCGCAGGGCCGACCGGACGGCGGCCAGCCACCGCTCCCGGGGGAAGGACGCCAGGTCGGGCATGCCGGGCCACAGGTCGTGAGTCGTCCCGTCGGCCTCGGGAGGTTCCTCCGGCCGGGCCCGGGGCGCCGGGGCGGCCGCGTGGGGGGAGTCGTCCGGACGGGCCATCGGCGCCACACGGGTGCCGTCCCCGCGGCGGGCGACCAGGAAGCCCTCGGCGATGAGCTGCTCGAACGCGGTGACCACGACGCCGCGCGAGACGTCCAGGTCGCGCGCCAGGTCGCGGCTGGACGGCAGCCGCGTCCCCGCGGTGAGCCGGCCGGAGCGGATCGCCGCGCGCACGCCCGCGGCGATCTGGGTGGCCAGCCTCCCGGCGGAGCGGTCGAGGGGCAGATGTAGATCGGTCACACCCTCATCAGCGTCAAGAAGGGGACATAACGTCACAGCCGGGGAGCCGGGACGGGAGTCAAGTGGCGGGGTCGTACCCTGTAGGGCGGCCCCCACCCGGCCCCCATCGGATAGCGCGAGGATCTGCCAATGCCCGAGTTCTCCCACACCGACCTCCTGCCGCTCGGCTCCGACGAGACCGAGTACCGGCTGCTCACCGGCGAGGGCGTCTCGACGTTCGAGGCGGGCGGGCGCGAGTTCCTCCAGGTCGAGCCGGAGGCGCTGCGGCTGCTCACCGAGACCGCGATGCGCGACATCTCGCACCTGCTGCGCCCGGCGCACCTGGCCCAGCTGCGGCGGATCCTGGACGACCCCGAGGCCTCGCCCAACGACCGGTTCGTGGCGCTCGACCTGCTCAAGAACGCGGGCATCTCCTCGGGCGGCGTCCTGCCGATGTGCCAGGACACCGGCACCGCGATCATCATGGGCAAGCGCGGCCAGCACGTCCTGACCGACGGCCGCGACGAGGAGCACCTGTCGCGGGGCGTGTACGACGCCTACACCAAGCTCAACCTGCGGTACTCGCAGATGGCGCCGGTGACGATGTGGGACGAGAAGAACACCGGCAGCAACCTGCCCGCGCAGATCGAGCTCTACGCGGCACCCGGCGACGCCTACAAGTTCCTGTTCATGGCCAAGGGCGGCGGCAGCGCCAACAAGTCGTTCCTCTTCCAGGAGACCAAGGCCGTCCTGAACCCCAAGCGGATGCTGGCCTTCCTCGAAGAGAAGATCCGTTCGCTGGGCACGGCGGCCTGCCCGCCGTACCACCTGGCGATCGTGGTGGGCGGGACGTCGGCCGAGTACGCGCTCAAGACCGCCAAGTACGCCTCCGCGCACTACCTCGACACGCTGCCGATCACCGGCGACCCGTCCGGTCACGGGTTCCGCGACGTGGAGCTGGAGGCGCGGGTCTTCGAGCTGACGCAGAAGCTCGGCATCGGGGCGCAGTTCGGCGGCAAGTACTTCTGCCACGACGTGCGGGTGATCCGCCTGCCCCGGCACGGCGCGTCCTGCCCGGTGGCGATCGCGGTCTCGTGCAGCGCCGACCGCCAGGCCCTCGCCAAGATCACGGCCGAGGGCGTGTTCCTGGAGCGCCTGGAGACCGACCCGGCCCGCTACCTGCCCGACACCACCGGCGAGCACCTCGACGACCAGGTCGTCCAGATCGACCTGAACCGGCCGATGGACGAGATCCGCGCCGAGCTGGCCCGGTACCCGGTCAAGACCCGGCTCTCGCTCACCGGCCCGCTGGTCGTGGCCCGCGACATCGCGCACGCCAAGATCAAGGAGCGGCTGGACGCGGGCGAGGGGATGCCCCAGTATCTGCGCGACCACGCCGTCTACTACGCGGGCCCGGCCAAGACGCCCGAGGGCTACGCGTCCGGCTCGTTCGGCCCCACCACGGCCGGACGCATGGACTCCTACGTCGAGCAGTTCCAGGCGGCGGGCGGCTCGTTCGTCATGCTGGCCAAGGGCAACAGGTCGCAGCAGGTCACCGACGCGTGCAAGGCGCACGGCGGCTTCTACCTGGGCTCGATCGGCGGCCCGGCCGCCCGGCTCGCGCAGGACTGCATCAAGAAGGTGGACGTCCTGGAGTACGCCGAGCTCGGCATGGAGGCCGTCTGGAAGATCGAGGTGGCGGACTTCCCGGCGTTCGTCGTCGTGGACGACAAGGGCAACGACTTCTTCGCCGACACCACCGGCCCGGTGCTCTCGATCGGCCGGAGATGATCACTGGGAATCATCGGATCGGGGGCCCTGACCGGTTCTCGGATACCCCCTGACCGTCTTCCCGAAGCGGTCTGACAGACCCCGAGATCGGCCGTTAAGTCACAGTATTGGAAACTAACCCGAAATTGGCCCTTGATCCGTCGAGTGACCGTGCGGACACTCCGGTATCTTTTCGGCCATGTCTCAGTCAGAGCGCCTCGTGCTGGCGACGCGCTACCGGCTGGTCTCACAACTGGGTCAGGGCGCCAACGGCACCGTCTGGCGGGCCCACGACGGGCTCCTCGACCGGGCCGTGGCGATCAAGGAACTGCGGCTGCCCGAAGACCTCACCGAGAGCGATCGAAGCGTCTTCTACCAGCGGACTCTCCGCGAGGCCCGCGCCCCCGCCCAGCTGCGCTCCCCCTCGATCGTCGACGTCTACGACGTGGTCATCGAGCAGGGACGCCCCTGGATCGTGATGGAGCTGGTCGAGGCGCCCACCCTCGAAGAGCTCATCGAGCGGTCCGGCCCGCTCCCCCACGAGAAGGTGGCCGCCATCGGCCGCCGCCTGCTGGACGCCCTGGCGGTCGCGCACCAGGCGGGCATCGTCCACCGCGACCTCAAGCCGAGCAACGTGATGCTCGACGGCGACCGGGTCGTGCTCACCGACTTCGGCCTGGCGTTCTCCTCCGGCTCGGTGACGCTGACCAGACCCGGTCACTTCATGGGCTCGCCCGCCTACGTGGCGCCCGAGGTCGCGGCCGGCGAGCAGGCCACCCCGCGCTCGGACCTGTGGTCGCTGGGCGCGACCCTCTACGCCGCGCTGGAGGGCAGGCCGCCCTTCGAACGCGACAACGTGATGGCCACGCTCAGCGCGCTGGCCAACGAGCCCCCGCCGACGCCGCGCAACGCCGGCCCGCTCACCTCGGTCATCACGGGCCTGCTGGAGAAGAACCCGACCCGCCGCCTCAGCCACGCCCGCGCGGTCGACCGGCTCGAACGCGCGGTCACCGGCCCCCGGTCGGCGCGCCGCGAGGCCACGCCCCGGGTCCGGCTGATGATCGTGATCGGGCTGGTCGGCGCGACGGTCGCGTCCTGCGGCATCGGCGCCACCGCCCTGATCGTCGGGATGATGAAGGAGAAGCCGGGCCCCTCGACCAGTGCCCCGGCCGATTCCCAGCCCCGGTCCTCGCCGCCTACTGATGCGCCCCCGGGGGCCGCCTCCCACACCCTGGTCGTCCGCGCCAAGACGGCGACCTGCAACATCTTCGTGTCCGTGCCGGGCCCGTCCATCGAGGTCGTCTCCCGCGAGACGCTCGCCAAGGGCGACATCCGCGAGTACGACCAGCCGCGCCTCAACGCCGTGGTGTACGACGCCTCGGCGTGCGAAGTCTGGGTGAACGGCGAGAAGAAACCCGAAGGCGCCGCCGGTGAACGCAAGAGCTACACCCTGAAAAGGCCGGCCGCCGGGGGCTGAGGCGCGCCCTCCCCGGGTGCGAAATTGATCACCCCGGGGTAGGGAATGGGCGGGACGCGCGAGGGGCTGTGGTGAATATGAGCGAGCAGGAGTTCCGGGTCGAGCACGACTCCATGGGCGAGGTCCGGGTTCCGGCCTCGGCGAAGTGGCGGGCGCAGACGCAGCGGGCGGTGGAGAACTTCCCGATCTCGGGACGCGGGCTGGAGGCGTCCCACATCGCGGCCCTGGGACGCGTCAAGGCGGCCGCCGCGACCGTCAACGCCGAGCTGGGCGTCCTGGAGCGGGACGTCGCCGAGGCGATCAGGGACGCCGCCCTCGAGGTCGCCACGGGACGCTGGGACGACCAGTTCCCCATCGACGTGTTCCAGACCGGCTCGGGCACGTCCTCGAACATGAACGCCAACGAGGTCGTCGCGACGCTGGCGCAGGAGCGGCTGGGACGGCCCGTCCACCCCAACGACCACGTGAACGCGTCGCAGTCGTCCAACGACGTCTTCCCCTCCTCGATCCACATCGCCGCGACCGGCGCCGTGCTGAACGACCTGATCCCGGCGCTGGGGCACCTCCAGGCCGCGCTGGACCGCAAGGCGTCGGAGTTCGCGACCGTGGTGAAGTCGGGCCGCACGCACCTCATGGACGCCACGCCCGTGACGCTCGGCCAGGAGTTCGGCGGCTACGCGGCGCAGGTGCGCTACGGGATCGAGCGGCTGGAGGCCGTCCTGCCCCGGCTGGCCGAGCTCCCGCTGGGCGGGACGGCGGTCGGCACGGGCATCAACACCCCGGCGGGCTTCGCGGCCCGGGTGATCGCGGAGATCGCCCGCTCCACCGGCCTCCCGCTGACCGAGGCGCGCGACCACTTCGAGGCGCAGGGCGCGCGCGACGGGCTGGTCGAGGCCAGCGGCGCGCTCCGCACGATCGCGGTCGGTCTCACCAAGATCGCCAACGATCTGCGCTGGATGGGCTCGGGACCGCGCGCCGGGCTGGCCGAGCTGCGCCTGCCCGACCTCCAGCCCGGCTCGTCGATCATGCCGGGCAAGGTGAACCCGGTGATCCCCGAGGCGGTGACCCAGGTCGCCGCGCAGGTCATCGGGAACGACGCGGCGGTGGCGTTCGGCGGGGCGTCCGGCAACTTCGAGCTCAACGTGATGCTGCCGATGCTGGCCCGCAACGTGCTGGAGTCGATCACGCTGCTGGCCAACGTCTCCCGGCTGCTGGCCGACCGCTGCGTGGACGGCATCGAGGCCGACGTCGAGCGGGCCCGCGAGTACGCCGAGTCGTCGCCCTCGATCGTGACGCCGCTCAACCGCTACATCGGGTACGAGGAGGCGGCCAAGGTCGCCAAGCAGTCCCTGGCCGAGCGCAAGACGATCCGCGAGGTCGTGCTGGAGCGCGGCTACGTGGAGGCGGGCAAGCTCACCGTCGAGCAGCTCGACTCCGCGCTGGACGTCCTGAGCATGACCCGTCCGCCCCGCCGGCCGGAGGAGGCTCCCTAGTACCAGCCCGCGGCCTGGAAGTGGCTCCAGGCGCCACAGGGGCTTCCGTGGCGGCCCTTGATGTAGCGCAGGCCCCAGCGGATCTGGGTTTCGGGGTTGGTCCGCCAGTCGGAGCCGGCGCTGGACATCTTGGAGCCGGGCAGCGCCTGCGGGATGCCGTGGGCGCCCGTGGCGGAGTGGGCCCGCTCGTTCCAGCCGCTCTCGCGGCTCCACAGCCGGACCAGGCACCGGTACTGGTGGGTCGAGCGCCAATTGTGGCGGGCCAGCATGGCGCGGGCGATGAGCCGGTTGCGCTGGACGCGGTCGCGCTTCTCGGCACCGGCCTTCGGGTGACGCCGCTTCTCGTGGATCCTGCCCTGTCCCGCCGCCATCGTCTGCGCGGCCACGTGCCGGGCGGAGTCGATGGACGGGACGACGGTCGCGACGGCGGCCAGGGCGGCCGTGGCCGTCCCCAGGGCGATCACACGGAAGCGGTTGCGTATGAGTGGTGGCACGCCCAGTAGCGTGCTCCCGGATCGGGCGGCCGACACACCAGATTCGGGTCGTCCGTAACGGGCCTTTGCCGATCTATGGCCGCCCGGTGGCTCTCCGGGCGGACAAAAGGGGCGAGCCGGAGCCCGCCCCTTCGCCGTCCGCCCGGAACCGGGGCCGGATCAGTACCAGCCGCGCCTGTTGGAGTGCTTCAGCGCGCCGCAAGGGGTCTTGTACCGGCCCTTGATGTAGCGGAGCCCCCACTTGATCTGGGTGCGGGGGTTGGTCCGCCAGTCCTTGCCCGCGCTGCGCATCTTGCGGCCCGGCATGGCCTGCGGGATGCCGTACGCGCCGGACGAGCGGTTGCGGGCCTTGTGGTTCCAGTGGCTCTCGCGGTTCCAGAGCTTCACCAGGCACTTGTACTGCCGGGTGGACCAGCCGCGCTTCCTGACCATCGGCTTGGCGATGGCCATGTTGCGCTGCTTGCGGGTCTGCTTCTTCTTGACCTTGGCCACCGCGGCCGCGGCCTTGGTGGGGGCCGCCGCCTGGGCGGTGGAGACCGTCTCGGCGACCGTGCCGAAGGCCAGGGACGCCGCGAGCACCACGGTGGTGGAACGACGGAGGGACGTGCGAACCAAAACGAGCCTTTCGTCATGCCAGGCGAGCCGGTCGGCCTGGCGGGCTTCACCTCGTTCGGCGCGGCCTCACGCGGGGCATGGGGCGACCGGGCGCCGTGGGCATCCGGGGGATGCGGGCACGTGCGAGCGACAGGTGGCGCGGCGCACGGTTTCCGAGGTGATGACGGCGGACGCGGGATCGCGTCCCCGCCGGAGATGTGGGCACGGCGGCGCTCGGATGCGCCGGTGCCGGATTGTGTGGGCCCTGTCAGCGGGCCGGCCGCGTCATCGCGGCGTCATGCTGCGCGTGCGTGGATTCGCCGCGCGCTAGAGGACGGCGTCGTCCTCACCCGGGGGCGGGCACGCAGGGGTGCCCGCCGTCCGGGAGATCTGGGGTGGAGCTAGTACCAGCCGACCGACTGTGAGTGGGACCAGGCGGCGCAGGGGGTCTTGTAACGGTTCTTGATGTAGCCGAGGCCCCACTTGATCTGGGTGCGGGGGTTGGTGCGCCAGTCGGAGCCGGCGCTGGCCATCTTCGTCCCGGGGAGGGCCTGCGGGATGCCGTAGGCGCCGGAGTTGGGGTTACTGGCCTTGTAGTTCCAGTGGCTTTCCTTGTTCCACAGCTTCACCAGGCACCCGAACTGGCCGGACCCGCTGAACCCGAAGCTGGGCAGCATCGCCTTGGCCATGGCCTGGGCCTCGCCCGCGGGGACGGGGTCGCCGCCGATCGGGCCCGTGCCGTCCTTGTCGTCCTTCCCAGGGGTCTTGCTGGGAATCGGCTTGCCCTTGGGCCGCAGGGCCGGGGCCTTGCCGTCGTCCTTGCGGTTGGCGCGGGAAGCGCGCTCCAGCGCCTGCTTGCGGCGCTGCTCCTCCAGGGCCTTCGGGTCGGCCTGGGGCTGCTTCTCGTTGTCCGCCGCCGCGATCGAGGGCTGGACGGCCGCCGCGTCCGCGTCCTTGCTGGAGTCGCCGGGCATCGCGAAGCCCGCGACCGCGCCGATGCCGACCAGCAGGACGGCTCCGGCGGCCACGGCCGCGATCTTGACGCCCTTGCCGCCGCCGGCGGGGGCGGACAGCCGCCGGGGGCCGCTCGGCGGCGCCGGCATCGGCGCACTGCCGGAAACGATCTCGTCGCGCCCGAAGGGAGCGCCCGCCTCGGGCTCGGCGCCCTGGAAGGGCGGCAGGACAGCGGGGGGCTCCTCGCCGCCGACGTCGTACGCGGGCTCGGCGGGAGCGGGGATGTCGAAGGCGTCCAGGCGCGTGGTCTCGTGGGCCGGGACGCCGAAGGAGGCCCCGGCGACCTTCACGTCGTCGGAGTGCTCAAGACGGGGGTCGTCGCTCTGTCGATCGTCTCGCCTAGGGGACCCGGGATGGTCTCCGTACAAGGCGGTCCTTCCGACGGTCGCACGCGCATGGACACGCGCACGAAGTGCGGCCACCCCCGGCCCGGCTCCCGTCCGGCTGTGGACGGCCCCGGACCCGGAACGGATCGGTACCCGTCGGGACGATCAGGGCCATCCCGGCGAACCCGCACCATTCGGGGGGTGCTTACGGGGACACACAATGCCCGAGCCTCGGGGATGCTCCGCAACCAAAACGAGACACATGCCCCCCGCCGATCACTTGTCAACTTGACCCGGACGTTGCCGAAACGACCACCGGACCTGGCTTTCTTTACATTTCTCTTAGTGTTTGTGACCTTCATCACAGATCTACGCAGCGAGGTTTAGCGATCACTCTCCGCATGCGAAATGTAAAGCGGGGACGTCCCATGGCCCACTCGGGCCACCGGAACGCCCCCGCTCCACGGGGCATCAGGGATCAGCCGCCGCCGACGTCCCCCAGCATGTCGGTGACCAGCGCGGCGATCGGCGAACGTTCCGACCGCGTCAGCGTCATGTGGGCGAACAGCGGATGCCCCTTGAGGCGCTCCACCACCGCCGCGACGCCGTCATGGCGTCCGACCCGCAGGTTGTCGCGCTGCGCCACGTCGTGGGTGAGCACCACCCGCGAACCCGCGCCGATCCGCGACAGGACCGTGAGCAGGACGCCGCGCTCCAGCGACTGCGCCTCGTCCACGATCACGAACGAGTCGTGCAGCGAACGGCCGCGGATGTGGGTCAGCGGCAGGACCTCCAGCATCCCCCGTTCGAGGACCTCCTCGATCACCTCGGGCGTCGTCACGGCCGAGAGCGTGTCGTAGACGGCCTGCCCCCACGGCGACATCTTCTCGTTCTCCGACCCGGGGAGGTAGCCGAGCTCCTGGCCGCCGACCGCGTACAGCGGCCGGAACACCACGACCTTGCGGTGCCGGCGCCGCTCCAGGACGGCCTCCAGACCGGCGCACAGGGCCAGGGCCGACTTGCCCGTCCCCGCGCGGCCGCCGAGCGAGACGATGCCGACGTCCTCGTCCATCAGCAGGTCGAGCGCGATCCGCTGCTCGGCCGACCGGCCGCGCAGCCCGAACACCTCGCGGTCGCCGCGCACCAGCCGCACCGACTTGTCCGGATACACCCGGGCGAGGGCCGAACCGCGCTCGGACAGCAGCCGCAGACCCGTGTGGCACGGCAGGTCCCGCGCCTCCTCCAGATCGGCCCGTCCGGACTCGTAGAGCTCCTCGATGGGCGCGGCCTCGACCTCCAGCTCGCGCATGCCCGTCCAGCCGGACTCCACGACCGCCAGCTCGGCCCGGTACTCCTCCGCCGTCAGCCCCACGGCCGACGCCTTGACCCGCATCGGCAGGTCCTTGGAGACCAGGACGACATCGTGACCCTCACTGGCCAGCCAGCGCGCGACCGAGAGGATCCGGGTGTCGTTGTCGCCGAGCCGGAACCCGTCGGGCAGGACGCTGGGGTCGGAGTGGTTCAGCTCGACTCGGAGCGTTCCACCCTGGTCCCCCAGCGGCAGCGCCTCATCCAGCCTGCCGTGGTCCAGGCGCAGATCGTCCAGCGTGCGCAGGGCCTCACGGGCGAAGTAGCCGAGCTCGGGATGGTGACGCTTGGCCTCAAGCTCGGTGATGACGACGATGGGAAGCACGACCTCGTGCTCGGCGAACCGGGTCATCGCCCCCGGGTCGGCGAGCAGGACACTGGTGTCGAGGACGTACGTGCGCCGGTCCTGACCCGTGGTCGGCGAACCGGGACGGCGCGGGGAGGTTGTGGCCACTCGATCTCCCTGTGAATGGGGGAACTGCCGATGGCGCCACGACCCCTAGGAGCCGTAGCGCCGGTGCCGCGCGGCATACGAGCGGAGCGCACGCAAGAAGTCCACCTTGCGGAAGTCCGGCCAGTGGACCTCGCAGAAGTGGAACTCCGAGTGGGCGCTCTGCCAGAGCATGAAGCCGGACAGCCGCTGCTCCCCCGATGTACGGATGAGGAGATCGGGGTCCGGCTGGCCGCGCGTATAGAGATGCTCGGCGATGTGCTCAACGTCGAGGACCTCGGCGAGTTCCTCGATGCTGGTGCCCTTACCCGCCTGCTCGATGAGCAGTGAGCGCACCGCATCAGCGATCTCACGTCTACCTCCATACCCAACCGCGACGTTCACAATCAGCCCCGGGGCGCCAGATGTTGCTTCTCCGGCATCTTTCAGGACACGGGCGGTTTTATCGGGCAGAAGGTCCAGCGCACCCACGGGTTTGACGTGCCATCCGTCCGCCGCGAGCTGGGTGACGGTGTTCTCGATGATGTCGAGCAGCGGGTCGAGCTCCTTGGCCGGACGCCCGAGGTTGTCGGTGGACAGCAGCCACAGCGTCACCACCTCGACCCCGGCCTCGGTGCACCAGTGCAGCAACTCGGTGATCTTGTCGGCCCCCCGCTGGTGGCCGGTGTTGACGTCGGACAACCCCATCGACCGGGCCCAACGCCGGTTCCCGTCGAGGATGACCCCCACATGGCGCGGGGTGATGTCGGTCGGCAGCGAGTGCTCCACCCGCCGCTCGTACATGCGGTAGACCGCGTCCCGGATGGCCGCGTACGGCCCGCTCCGGCGGATCGCCGAGCTCAGCCGTCCCTCATCCTGTGGAGCCCCCATCGAGCCATCCCTCCGCGGGGGCCTTCCCCCAGTGAGAACGATGCTCAATTATGGCCCGGGAGCGACACTTCTCCCACCGTATCGCTGTGTTTGCCGAAATCTCGGCCCACCTGCGCTCGCCCGACGGCACGCTTCAGTGACCGTGATTTGGCGATTGCCGCACCGCTCCGCGATCTAACCGCGGGAGGCTCGCCTCCCCCGGTTGGTTAACGCAATCGCGCGCGGGGCAGAGGTCGCTGGACCCGGTCGAGTTGGTCTCGATAACTCGCGCCGGCACGCTCGGCCTCACTCAACAGGTCGGCCAGGAAGCGGGCCAGCTCCGACGAGGTCAGCACCGCCCGGACACCCCGTCCACCCGCGCCCCACGCCTCGATCACGGCCCGCCGCGCCACCCGCCAGTGGCCCCCGCTGGAGTCCTGCCGCCCGATCCAGGCCGACGACGTCCGCAGAGTGCACCGCAACTCCCCCGTACTCGCCAGGTCACCCCGGTCCCGGTACCGGAAGAAGAACAGCTCAGGCTCCCGGGCCCCGTCCCGAGGCGCCGGAAACCGATCCTCCGGATCGGGCCACCGCGCCGCCTCCGGCGAGTCGTCCGCCCGAGCCGCCGCCACCCGCTCGGCCAGCCCCGCGATGAAGTACCCGCACCGCTCCCCCACGGCCCCGAACGAGTCCCCGTCCCGCCGCAACTCCAAGGTCACCTCGAACGGCCGCCCACCCCGATCCACCGAGGCCACCGGCACCACGTCCAGCGACGACCCGTCCAAACACCGAAGTCCCCTCACAAGCTCCCCTAAACCCCCAGCACCCCACACCCCAACCCGCACATTAAGCCAGCTCACCCCCATGATCACACCTACCCCACCCACCACCCCGTAATACTCACCCCCCATTTCCCCACCCCCCGAAGTGGCGCCCGCATGGCCGAAACGCGCGTGGGCGCCATGCATCAAGCCGGGCAATTCCAATCAGCACATTGCGCGGGACGAGACGTCGCGCATGGCAGTGCGGCCCGGGAGGCGGACGCCCAACTCAAAGCGGCCCCGCAGCGCAAGACGACCCCGCGGACACAGGTGAGCACGCCACAAAGCGAACACCCCACGTCTAGCTCCGGCGCAAGGAGCGCGCGCGATACGGGGAAGCGTCTGAGCAGGGTCAGGCCGACCCAGAACGCGCACCGGCGCGCCTGGGACGGGGCGGGCGACTCGAATCAGCGCGGGGCGACGTACGGTTCGCGCGTGCGCAGGTGTGAAGCACAGGCAGGACGCGCAGGCGCGGCATGGCTCGGGGAGCAGGCGGCTAGGTCAGCGGGGGGACCGTGCGTGTTGTGGGGGTAGGCGGGTGAGTGGGATCAGGGGTTGGGGCCGGCGGCTCGGGCTCGTTCTACGTATTCGAGGGCGTTGCGGAGTTCGCCCAGCCACTCGTCGGTGTTCTTGCCCACCAGGCGGACGCACCAGGCCAGGGCGTCGCTGCGGCTGCGGGCGACGCCGGCGTCGACGAGGGTGTCCAGGACGCGGCGTTCGGACTGGCGCAGCCGGGTCATCACGGGGACCGAGAGGGTCGTGAACATCTCGCGTTCGTCGCCGCAGGCGGCGCCCCAGGAGACCTTGTGGCCGAAGCGGTGCTCGGCCTCGCGGGCGATGGCGATGCGCTGGTCGCGGGTCTCCTCGCGGAAGCGCTGGATCTGGCCCGCGAGCACGGCGGCACGCTCGGTGTCGGAGACGTCCTCGGCCAGGGTCGGCTCGGGCAGGCGGCCGACGACGCTGACCTCCTCGCGATCGAGGACGACCTCGGGCGGGCCTTCGAACCAGCCCTCCGGGAGGCGGCCGGTGAACCAGCCGCGGAGCTTCTCCGCCGATTCGCTCGTATTCATGTAATCAAAATTACTCGGTAGCCGGGACAGCGTCGAGAGGGCGGGCAAACTTGACAGTGGCTCTCATTTGATGGCTACTCTTATTTGAGAGTCACAAGCATTTGAGAGGAGTCCTCATGGGTGAGGCTTACCCGCGGCGATGGTGGGGACTGGGAGCGCTGGGCTTGGCGCTGCTGGCTCTCGGGTTCGATCTGACGATCCTGAACGTGGCGCTGGCGACGCTCTCGGAGGAGCTGGACGCGGGCACGCGCGAACTCCAATGGATCGTGGACGCGTACGTCCTGGTGTTCGCGGCGCTGCTGCTCCCGGCCGGACTGTTGGGCGACCGGTTCGGGCGCAAGCGGCTGCTGCTGGTGGGGCTGGCGCTCTTCGGGGCGGCCTCGCTGGGCGGCGCGATGGCGGACGGGGCGTCCGGCGTGATCATCGCCCGGCTGTTCATGGGAGTCGGGGCCGCGATCGTGATGCCGCTGTCGATGTCGATCCTGCCGTCGATCTTCCCGCCGGAGGAGCGGACGCGCGCCGTGGCGGTGTGGTCGGCGTCGATGGCGCTGGGACTCCCGCTGGGGCCGCTGCTGGGCGGATGGCTGCTGGAGCACTTCTGGTGGGGCTCGATCTTCCTGATCAACGTGCCCATGGTGGTGATCGGCGGGATCGCGGTCGCGGTCCTGCTGCCCGAGTCGCGCGATCCGTCGGCCCCCGGGGTGGACTGGCTCGGGGCCGTCCTGTCGATGGGCGGGCTCACCGCGCTGGTCTACGGCGTGATCGAGGCGCCCGTGGCCGGGTGGACGGACATCACCGTCCTCGGGGCGCTGGCGGGCGGCGTCCTGCTGCTGGCCAACTTCGTGATCTGGGAGATGCGGGCCGAGCAGCCGCTGACCGACGTGCGCCTTTTCCGGGACGCGACCTTCTCGTGGGCCGTCGTCGCGGGGACGCTCGGAACGCTGGTCATGGCGGGCGTGCTGTTCGTCCTGCCGCAGTACCTCCAGGTCGTGCAGGGGAACGGGGTCTTCGCGACGGGCGTCCGGCTGATCCCGATGCTGCTGGGCTTCATGGCGGGCGGGATCGCCACCGATCGTCTGGCCGGACGGCTCGGCAACAAGGCGATCACCGTCGCGGGCCTGTTCGCCATGGCGTTGGGCCTTGGCGTGGGCGCCCTGACCAGCGTGGACGACGGGTACGGCTTCGCCGCCGTGTGGCTGACCGTCCTGGGCGTCGGCATCGGCCTGACGATCATCCCCGCCATGGACAGCGTCATCGCGCGGCTTCCCGCGGACCAGGCGGGACGAGGTTCGGCCCTGGTCCAGACGCTGCGGCAGACGGGCGGCGCCCTGGGAATCGCGGGGCTGGGCAGCCTGCTGTCGGCCGTCTACCGCGACGCCATGCCCGCGGACGCGGCGGACGCGGCCCGCGACTCGGTCGGCGGTGCGGCCGCCCTGGCCGAACGCGTGGGCGACGGCGCGCTGCTGGCGTCGGCCCGCGACGCGTACGTCCAGGGGATGGACGCCGCGCTCGGCGTGTGCGCCGTTGCCGCTCTGGCCGTGGCGATCCTGGTGTGGACGTTCCAGCCCGCGCCCGGACCGTCGACTGCGTCCCGGCCCACCGATGCCCCAGAATCGGACCATGAGCACGCCGCTTACTGAAGATCCGCTCGACCGGCTGCCGTTGCGGGAGCGCAAGAAGCTCAAGACCCGGAGGGCGATCCAGGACCACGCCCTCCGGCTCTTCGGCGAACTGGGCTACGACGCCACCACGGTCGAGCAGATCGCGGCGGCCGCGGAGATCTCGCCGAGCACGTTCTTCCGCTACTTCCCCACCAAGGAAGACGTCGTGATCACCGACGAGTACGACCCGATCATGGCGGCGGTGTTCCGCGAGCAGCCGCCCGAGATACCGGTCTTCGACGCGCTGCGGACAATGTTCCGCGAGGTCCTCACCCAGATGTACGACCACGACAAGCAGGCCATCGTCGTCCGGACCAAGATCATGGCCAGCGAACCCACGGTGCGGGCCCGGATGTTCGACTCGATGCGCCACGGCACGCTCGCGGTCATCAACGAGATCGTCGCCGAGCGAACGGGCCGCGACCCGGACGACCGCCTCGTCCACGCGACCGGCTGGGCCGTCCTTGGCGTCCTCCAGGCGGCGATGTACGCCTGGCTCGACAGCGAAACGACCCTCAACCTGCCGGACCTGGTCGACGAGAACCTCGCCTTCCTCGCCGCCGGCTGCCCCCTCTAACCCACCACCACGACACCGAACGCCACCACGCCAAGTCACCGGTGTTTGGGCGCGGCGGTGCGTCCACTGGCTGCGGCGCGGGGCGTCCGTAGTGAACGGTGAGGCGTCCGTGGCGAACGGTGGAGCGTCCGTGGCGAACGGTGGAGCGCCCGTCGCGAAC
This sequence comes from Spirillospora sp. CA-294931, assembly GCF_050946795.1. GTDB lineage: Bacteria > Actinomycetota > Actinomycetes > Streptosporangiales > Streptosporangiaceae > Spirillospora. The sequence goes on along the minus strand of NZ_CP192006.1, from coordinate 1,588,191 downwards.
GGTGGAGCGCCCGTAGCAGACGGAGGGGCTCCCGTGGCGACCGGTGGAGCGCCCGTCGCGGACGGAGGAGCGTCCCTCGCGGACGGAGGAGCGTCCCTCGCGCGGACGGAGGAGCGTCCCTCGTGAACGGAGGAGCGTCCCTCGCGAACGGAGGAGCGCCCGTCGCGAACGGAGGAGCGCCCGTCGCGAACGGAGGAGCGCCCGTCGCGAACGGAGGAGCGTCCCTCGCGAACGGAGGAGCGCCCCTCGCGGAAGGAGGAGCGTCCGTGGTGAACGTGGGGCGTCCGTGGTGGACGGTGGGGCGGTGGGCAGCGGCGGGGTGGCTTGGGTTAGCCTGCCAGGCCGTTGGCTCGGCGGGGGTTGACTCGGACGGCGCCCTTGAGGGTGCCGGTGTAGACGTTCTGGACCTGGACGACGGTGCCGCGACGGGGGGCGGCGAGCATCTTGCCGTTGCCCAGGTAGAGGGTGATGTGGGAGATGTACCCGGGGGCCGTCGGGTCGTTGGCGAAGATGAGCATGTCGCCGGGCTGGGCCTTGGCGTAGGGGACGACCCAGCCCACGCGGGCCTGGTCGGCGGCGACGCGGGGAAGGCGGATTCCGGCGCGGGCGAAGGCGTACTGCATGAGGCCGGAGCAGTCGTAGCCGCCCTCGGCCTCGGACTCGCCGCCCCAGACGTAGGGCCAGCCGAGCCGGGTGTGGGCGGCGCGGATCACCGTCCGGACCTGCTGGCTGGTCATGACCTGGCCGTTGGCGGTGGGCAGCTGCTGGTCGCCCGCGGTGGGGACGTCGATCTCGGGGTTGACCTCGACGGCCTTGACGCCCTTGGGCAGGACCTTGCGCAGGCTCTTGATGAACTTGGCCGGGTCGCCCTTGGGCAGGCTCACCAGCATGGCGTTGGCCGTCGGCATGCCCAGGGTCTGGGCGGTGGCGCGGGAGATGACCGCGTCGACGTCGCTGATGCCCATCGTGGCGTAGGCGCCGACGCGGACGCTGCTCTTGCGCTCTTTGCCGTCGACGGGCACCTGGCTGCCGAGCTTGACGTCGCCGTCGTTGCCCATCGTGAAGGAGATGGCGACGTCGCCGGCGGCGATGTTGCGCCACAGGTCGTCGGACTGGGCGGTGGGCTTGGGCGTGTAATTGCGGAAGGTGGACGGTTCGACGCCCAGCAGGCCGACGCGCTTGCCCGCGACCATTGCCTGGACGGCGTCGACGATCTCCACGCCGCGCACGTCCTTGAGCTTGCGGATCTTGGCCGACAGGGCGGGCGGGAGCGTGGCGGACCCGGCGATCATCACGTGCGGGGTCAGGCGCTTGCCCTGCGGGGCCACGGCCGTCGGGGAGACGCGGGTGCTTCCGGACGCGGCCACGAAGCGGGCCTGGGCGGCCTGCTGTGGCGAGGTCACGGGGGCGGCGCCGCCCTGGTCTCGGGCCACCAGGACCGCGACGTTGGCCGCCAGTGTGGTCGCCACCGAAACGCCGATGATCATCGGTAGAACCCGGCGGTCCGGCCTGCGCACGGCAACACTCCCTCTAGCTCACCTTGGACGGGCAGGGTGCTCACATTCCGCCAGGTAGTCCTTACCCGGCGTCATGTCGGTCACGCGGGACGCGATGACCGAAACACGCCTGCCCCATCACTGCTACTCATTGGTAACACCTAAGTATGAACGAGATCAAGGTCACGTTCCCATAAATCGGACCATTGGTCTACTTCATCCCCGCAGCTCACCGATGAGTTCAGCGGGGGTTGTCACAGGCAGACGACAGGCGAAATCGCGGCAGACATAGGCCGCTGGCGAGCCCTTCACCGGCACCCGGCCCTCCAGCAGCGGCACCGACGTCTCACCCGGGGCCGCGACGCTCACCACGGCGCCGGGCGACACCGCCATGAGCGCGGCGCGATGCAGCGTCAGGGTGCGCTCGTCCGACCGGTCGCCCACGATCGCGATCTCCAGTGGCCCCGCGACGAGCGCCTCGGCCACCGCCAGCCCCCATCCGGCGAACCTGGCGTGCTTGGCCGCCAGGACCCTGGCCGGGGCCAGGGCGCTCTCGGCGGCCTGGCGATGCCGCTTCGACCCCGTCAGCCCGGAATAGGTCAGCAGGGCGCCCGCGGCGGCGAACCGCCCGGACGGCGTGGCGTTGTCGGTGGGGTCCTGAGGGCGCCGGAACAGCCGCTCGGCGTCGTCGGCGGTGTCGTAGAAGCCGCCCTCACCGTCGCCGAAGTGGTCGAGCACGGCGTCGAGCAGCTCCCCCGCCCGGTGGACGTGCGACGGGTCGCCCGTCACCGCGTGCAGAGCCAGCAGGCCCTCGGCGACGTCGGCGTAGTCTTCGAGCACGCCCGCGTTGCGGCCCGCGACCCCGGCGCGGGAGGTGCGCAGGAGCCGCCCGTCACGCAGATGCAGCCCGACGATCAGCCGGGCGACCTCCTCGGCCGACACGATCAGGTCGGGCCGCTCGAACATCGCGCCGCACTCGGCCAGCGCGGCGATCGCCAGCCCGTTCCAGGCGGCCACCACCTTGTCGTCGCGGGCCGGGGGGACGCGGGTGTCGCGCGCCTCAAGCAGGGACTGGCGGAGCTTGGCGTACCGTTCCGCGCTGCCGGGGTCGTGCGGCAGTTGGAGGACGGACGCGCCCTCCTCGAACGTCCCCGTCACGTCGAACAGCCCGATGGCGTACTCGCCGTCCTCGTCGCCGAGCACCTCGCGCAGTTGCTCGGGCGTCCATACGTAGAACCGGCCCTCGACACCCTCGCTGTCGGCGTCGAGCGCCGAGGCCAGCCCGCCCTCGGAGGTGCGCAGGTCGCGCAGCATCCAGTCGCAGGTCTCCAGCGCGACCCGGCGGGCGAAGGTGCTGCCGGTGAGCCGCCACCAGTGCGCGTACACCCGGGCCAGGAGCGCGTTGTCGTAGAGCATCTTCTCGAAGTGCGGGACGACCCACGAGTCGTCGACCGAGTAGCGCGCGAACCCGCCGCCGAGCTGGTCGTAGATGCCGCCCCTGGCCATCGCCTCCAGCGTGTGCGCGGCCATGGCCAGGGCCTCGGAGTCTTGGGTGCGGGCGTGATGCCTGAGCAGGAACTCCAGCGCCATGGATGGCGGGAACTTGGGCGCGCCCCCGAACCCCCCGCGCGCCACGTCGTAGGACCCGGCCAGAGCCCGGACGGCCTGCGTCAGCTCGTCCGGCCCGGGTGGGTCGCCCACACCCGGGATCGCGGGCTCCTTCGGGGTCAGGGCGGCGACGACCTGCTGCCCCTGCTCGACGAGGTCGTCGCGCTGCTCGCCCCACGCCTTGTGGACGGCCTCCAGCAGCGCCTGGAAGCGCGGCCGGGGGAAGTAGGTACCGCAGTAGAAGGGATGCCCTTCGGGCGTCATGAACACGGTCATCGGCCACCCGCCCTGGCCGGTGAGGGCCTGGGTGGCCTCCATGTAGACGGCGTCGACGTCCGGACGCTCCTCGCGGTCGACCTTGACGTTGACGAACTTGGCGTTCATCGACGCGGCGGTGCCCTCGTCTTCGAAGGACTCGTGGGCCATGACATGGCACCAGTGGCAGGCCGCGTACCCGACGGACAGCAGGATCGGGACCTCGCGCGCCCGCGCCTCCTCGAACGCCTCCGGCCCCCATTCCCACCACTCCACCGGGTTGGTGGCGTGCTGGAGGAGGTACGGGCTGGCGGCATCCCTCAGGCGGTTCATGCCTCCGATCCTGCCCGAAAAGGCAGCCTGATCACCGGCGGCCCCCGGCAACTGTGGATAACTCGCTATCGCCCCTGGTCAGCGCCTCGACGACTCGGCATCGGCACGCGGTCGAAGTCGTGCGCGAGGACGATGTCGCCGTGAAACGCGGCCGCGGCCTCCTCCAGGAAACGCGGCTCGTCCTCCAGCCGGTAGCGCTCGGAGAAGTGCGTCAGCACCAGCCGCCGCACGCCGGCCTCGGCGGCGACCTTCCCCGCTTGCCCGGCGGTGAGGTGCCCGTACTCCTGGGCGTGGGCGGTCTCACTGTCGAGAAAGGTCGACTCGATGACGAGCATGTCGACGCCCTCGGCCAACTCGGTGACGCCGTCGCAAAGGCGGGTGTCCATGACGAACGCGAGTTTCTGTCCCGGGCGCCGCACACTGCACTCGTCCAGGGCGACCGTCGTCCCGTCCGGCAGGGTCACCCGGCCTTCGTCCCGCAGGCGCCGCACCATCGGGCCGTGGACCCCGCGCGCCGCCAACTCCCCCGGCAGCATGGTCAGGCCGTCGGGCTCCTCCAGCCGGTACCCGTATGCCTCGACCGGGTGCGACAGGCGTCGGGCCATCAGCGTGAAGGGCGCGTCCCCGGTGTCGAGCGCCATACGGTCGCCGGACACGGGACGCTCGTCGATCACCTCGGTGTCGCGGAAGGCCGTCGCGTGCCGCAGCCGCTCCCAGTAATCCCGCCCGCTCGCGGGGAACACCGCGTTCACCCGGTGCTGGACGCCGTCGCGCGCGATCCGCTGGACGATGCCGGGCACGCCCAGGCAGTGGTCGCCATGGAAGTGCGTCACGCAGATCCACGTCAGGTCGCTGGCCGTGACCCCCGCGAGCGCCATCTGGCGCTGGGTGCCCTCCCCGGGGTCGAACAGCAGGCCGTGGCCGTCCCAGCGCAGGAAATATCCGTTGTGGTTACGGGACTTGGTCGGCACCGCGCTGGCGGAGCCGAGGACGACGAGATCGCGCACGGACATCCCCCCATGGTGCAGGGAGGACGGGAAGTAAGCACCCGGTTATCCTGTCCGCGTCGTCCGTCCGAGCGAGGGAGATCCGTGGGCAGCAGCAAGCGGGACAAGATCAAGATGACCCCGGACGAGGTCGCCGCCTACCTCGCCGCCGGCTTCAAGGTGCAGGTCGCGACCGTCGGCAGGGAAGGCGAACCGCATCTGGTCACGATGTTCTACGCGCTGCTCGACGGCAAGATCGCCTTCTCCACCTACCGCGCGTCGCAGAAGGTGCTCAACCTCCGCCGCGACCCGACGATGACCTGCCTGGTGGAGGACGGCGTCGAATACGGGGAACTGCGCGGCGTCGCCCTCTACGGGCGCGGCCGCGTCACCGACGACCCCGACGTGCGGCTTGCGGTCGGGGCCGTCGTCGGCTCGCGCATGGCCGGGCTGCCCGTCCCGGAAATGGGCGCGCCGATCGACCCCGAATTCGCGGCGGCGCTGGAGCCGTCGCTGGCCAAGCGGGTCATCGTCGTGATGGAACCCGAACGGGTGGTCAGCTGGGACCACCGAAAGGTGTGATCAGGCGTCGTCTTCGGGAGCCGCGGCCTTGGCCTTCGGTTCCGCGTCTTCCCGCGCGGCCTTCGCCGCCTGGCGCCGTTCCCACTCCTGCTGCTTGATGTCGGCCTCGCGCGGCGCCTGGATCTTGCGCATCTGCTTGTTCATCGAGCGGATGAGGAAGATCGTCGCGACCACGAGGGCGAGGAAGACGCCGAACCCGAGGAAACCCGGGCTCACCGTGTCGTCGTTAAGCGGAATGGCTAGGGGCAACACTAAAAAGACACCTTCTCCCGAATACCGGCGAACAGGTCGTCCTCCGGCAGCTCGGTGTCGACCAGGGACCTGGCCAAATGGTAGTCCTCCGTCGGCCACGCCTCGCGCTGGATGTCCAGCGGGCACACGAACCAGACCCCGTTGGGGTCGATCTGGGTGGCGTGGGCAAGCAGCGCCTTGTCTCGCGTCTCGAAGTACTCGCCGCAGGTCACCTTGGTCGTGATGTCCCACAGGTTCTCGAACGACTCGTCCTCGAAGCGCGTGAGCCAATCGGCGTAGGGCGACTCAAGACCGGCCTGCTCCATGGCGGAGTGCAGCGCGGTGAGCCGCTCCTTGGTGAAAGTCATGTGGTAGTAGAGCTTGAGGGGCTGCCAGGGCTCACCCGTACCCGGGTAGCGCTCCGGGTCGCCGGCCGCCTCGAACGCCTCAACAGAGACCTCGTGGCACTTCACGTGGTCCGGGTGGGGGTAGCCGCCCTTCTCGTCATAGGTCAGCATCACGTGCGGACGGAACTCGCGCACGGCCCGCACCAGAGGCTCGGACGCGACGTCCAGCGGCTCAAGAGCGAAGCAGCCTTCGGGGAGCGGAGGCAGCGGGTCACCCTCGGGAAAGCCGGAGTCGACGAAGCCAAGCCAGCTCTGCCGGACGCCGAGGATCTCTCGCGCGCGCGCCATCTCCTGCTCGCGGACCTCACCGATATGGGCCTTGATCTCGGGACGATCCATGGCCGGGTTGAGGATGTCGCCTCGCTCGCCCCCGGTGCAGGTCACCACCAGCACCTCGACACCCTCGGCGGCGTAGCGGGCCATCGTGGCCGCGCCCTTGCTCGACTCGTCGTCCGGATGCGCGTGGACGGCCATCAACCGCAGCGGCTCAGCCGAGCCCCCGGGGGCGGGCCGGACAAGATCGATCGGGTCGGTCACCTGGGGTTCTCCCTCTAGGAGGACTGGTACGGCGGCCCCCGGTACGGAGCACGCCCCAAGACAGAAGAGAATTGTCCCTGACAACGTCCAGACCCCGCACGGAGATTCCCGCCATGACCACGACCGTCAAAGCAGAACCCGCTTCTACGGCGCGTCGGGGCGGCCGGGCGGCCTACGTCGTCATCGGTCTCGTGGTGGCCGCCGCCGCGGGCGGATGGGCGGTGATCATGGCCAATGCGGGCCAGACGCCCGGCATCTCCGCGCAGACCATCACCTACACGGTGATGAGCGACTCCGCGGTACAGATCCAATACTCGGTGGCCAAGGCCAAGGGCGACACAGTGCGCTGCACCGTGGACGCCTTCGACACGCGATTCAACGTGGTGGCGGAGACGCAAATCACCGTCCCCCCGGGGACCAAGAAACTCACGCGCACCGACACATTGCGGACGTCCAAGCGCGCCAACGGTGCCCGAGTGACCGAATGCCGCAAGACCTGACCGCTCCAGGCCCGTTGGCCGGTTGCGTGCGGCCACTTCAGGGAACCTTTACCCGCACACACCGGATAGGCTAGAGGTTTCACCCGGCCGCACTTCATGTCGATGTGGCGCTCTCCCGCCCAGGGCGAGCGAGGATCGCAACATGTGGATGAGGAGTACCCGTGACCGATACCCGCGCTGACAACGTCACCTGGCTCACCCAGGAGGCGTATGACCGGCTCAAGGCTGAGCTGGACCACCTGTCGGGCCGCGGCCGCATCGAGATCGCTGAGAAGATCGAGGCGGCGCGGGAGGAGGGCGACCTGCGCGAGAACGGCGGTTACCACGCGGCCAAGGAAGAGCAGGGCAAGATCGAGGGTCGCATCCTCCAGCTCCAGGGAATCCTCGAAAACGCCCGCGTCGGTGAGGCCCCGCGCAAGGAAGGCGTCGTCGGCCCCGGCATGACGGTCACGGTCGCCTTCGAGGGGGACGACGAGGAGGTCACCTTCCTCCTGGCCTCCCGTGAGGAGAGCGGAGCCCCCATAGACGTCTACTCCCCCAAGTCCCCACTGGGCGCGGCCATCAACGGCAAGAAGGTCGGCGAGAAGGCCACCTACTCGCTCCCCAACGGCCGAGGCATGAGCGTCGAGATCCTCGACGCCACCCCCTACGCGGGCTCCTGAGCCCCAACGGCCTCCCCCGCCCCGCGGCCCGAGCACCCACGGGAGTCTGAGCCACCCAAAGCGGCCCCACGGCCCGCCCTCCCCACCCGGGAAGGCGGGCCGTCCGCTTCCCCCAGCCGCGCACACAAACACGACACCCCTGTGGGCCGTTGGGGTGGGGTTAGCGCGGTGGGTTGGGGCGGGCGGCGGCTTTGACCAAGGGGAGGGTTCGGTGGGGGATTTGGGTGGCTAGGGAGATGATGGAGGATGCGCGTTCCACTCCCTGGACGTCGACGATCATGTCGATGACGCGCTGGAGGTCCTGGTTGCTGCGGCCGACGATGCGGCAGAACATGTCGGCGGCGCCGGTGATGGTGTGGGCCTCGATGACTTCGGGGATGGCGGCGAGGCGCTCGACGACCGGGTCGTGGCCGCCGGCCTGCCGGATCTGGAGCGTCACGAACGCGGTGACGGTGTAGCCGAGGGCCGCGGGGTCAATGTCCGGGCCGAAGCCGCGGATGACGCCCTGGCGGGCCAGCCGGTCGAGGCGGGCCTGGACGGTTCCGCGGGCGACGCCGAGCCGCCGGGACGCCTCCAGCACCCCGACGCGCGGCTCGTCCGCGAACAGTTGGATCAGCCGGCCGTCGAGCTCGTCGATCACTGCCGCCCCCTTCGTCACGGGGACCCCGGAGAGGCCCTCGTATCACTCTGTTCCCAAGGGATGGTCAAACCGCACAGGACGACTGGCCGTCCGGGCTGTGAACTGGACAGGTTGCCCAGTGTTTTAAGCCACTCTTGCGCACTATGCGGTTGATTGTCGAGATTGAGCGTATGGATGAATTTCCGGTCAAGGGCATGGACGCGGTCGTCTTCGCCGTCGGTAACGCCAAGCAGGCGGCGCACTACTACTCCACCGCTTTCGGGATGCGCAGGGTGGCCTATCGGGGGCCGGAGAACGGCAGCCCGGACGAGGCGGTGCACGTTCTTGAGTCGGGTTCGGCGCGGTTCGTCTTCCGCGGGCCGGTGAAGGCGGGCACCGACCTCGGCCGCCACATCGCCGAGCACGGGGACGGCGTGGTCGACCTGGCGATCGAGGTCCCGGACGCCGAGGTGGCGCACAAGCTGGCCCTCGCCCGCGGCGCCACGAGCGTCGAGGAGCCGCGCGTCCTGGAGGACGAGCACGGCAAGGTCGTGACGTCCGCCATCGCCACCTATGGCGAGACCCGCCACACCTTTGTCGACCGCTCCAACTACAACGGCCCCTACCTGCCGGGATTCGTCGCGGCCGAGCCGATGCTGGCCCCGCCGGAGAAGCGTTTCTTCCAGGCGATCGACCACTGTGTGGGCAACGTCGAGCGCATGGACGAGTGGGCCGGGTTCTACCACCGCGTCATGGGCTTCACCGACATGGCCGAGTTCGTCGGAGACGACATCGCCACCGAGTACTCGGCGCTGATGTCCAAGGTCGTGGCGGACGGCACCCGCAAGGTGAAGTTCCCGCTGAACGAGCCGGCCGAGAGCCGTAAGAAGTCCCAGATCGAGGAGTACCTGGAGTTCTACGGCGGCCCCGGCGTCCAGCACATCGCGCTGGCGACCAACGACATCCTGTCGTCGGTCGACCGGATGCGCGCCGCCGGTCTGGAGTTCCTGGAGAGCCCTGACTCCTACTACGAGGACCCCGAACTGCGCGCCCGCATCGGTGAGGTCCGCGTCCCGATCGAGGAGCTGCAGAAGCGCCGCATCCTGGTCGACCGCGACGAGGACGGCTACCTGCTGCAGATCTTCACCAAGCCGGTGCAGGACCGTCCGACCGTGTTCTTCGAGCTGATCGAGCGTCACGGCTCGCTGGGCTTCGGCAAGGGCAACTTCAAGGCCCTGTTCGAGGCGATCGAGCGCGAGCAGGCGCTGCGCGGCAACCTCTGAGACCCCGCCCCGGTGCCGTCGTACGGAGTTCCTGCCCCCGTGCGACACCCTGCCGCCCCGATGGCCGTCAACGACGCCGGCCATCGGGGCGGCAGCGGTTCGGCACCGATTTGGTAAAGAAACGGTTCACCCGAGCGTCGTGAGGGTTAAAGGGCCCGTTCTAGACCCAATTTGCAGGCATGACCAATCCGCCGCAAGACCCTCCCCCCGGGGAGCAGCCGAAAGACCAGCCGTGGCAGAACCCCGGCGGTGGACAGCAGCCACCGCCCTATGGTGGCGCCTACGGCAGCGAACAACAGCCTTACGGGGGCCAGCCGCAGCAGCCTTACGGCGCCCAGCAACAGCCGTACGGAGAACAGCAGCCCTACGGCCAGCAGCAGCCGTACGGTCAGCAGCCATACGGGCAACCTCCGCAGCAACAGCCATATGGGCAAGAGGCCTACGGCCAGCAGCAGCCTTATGGCGGGCTACCCGGCTACTCGGGTCCTCAGGGTGCCTACATCGACCCATCGCGGGGCCTGGCCAGCCGGTGGGCGCGGCTCGGCGCGATCATCCTGGACAGCATCCTGGTCGGCATCGTCGCCAACGCGATCGCGTTCCCGTTCATCGACTGGGACAACACGTCCCCGTTCGGGAACCCCGTGGCCAGCCTGTTCCAGACCGTCCTCGGGTTCGCCTACTTCTGGTTCATGCACTACAAGTGGGGGCAGACGCTCGGTAAGAAGGTGCTCGGCATTCGGGTCGTCCGCGAGGACGACGGCGGCGCCATCAGCCTGGGAACGGCGGCGTGGCGCTACGGCGTCCAGATCCTGCTGGCGATCCCGTGCGGCATCGGCAGCCTCCTGGACGCGCTGTGGATCCTGTGGGACCAGCGCAAGCAGACCCTCCACGACAAGATCGCGCACACGGTCGTCGTGAAGGTCGAGCCCGGGATGCCCGACCCCTACGCGGGCCGCTGATATCCACAGGGCGGCGCATCGAGTTGCCCAGCCCGCCGCGCACCGGCAGGCTGGGCAACGTGCACAAGGCCGCGAAATCACCCAAACACCGCCCGGGCGCCCGCCGCTCCGTCCTCAGCCGGAGCACCGCGGGCCTGACCGCGCTCGCGGCGGCCGGGGCGCTGGCGGCCTGCCAGATCGATCTCCGGAACGACGGCGGTCGCGAAGACGCCCCGCCCACCTCGCCCCAGGGCGCCGGCGGCGCGGGCAGCGTGGGCGACCCGTATGTGCCGGGCAACGGCAACTCGGGCTACGACGTCCAGCACTACAAGCTGAAGCTGGCCATCACCCCGCGCGGCGCCCGGGAACTGGACGGCGTCGCCGAGATCACTGCCAAGGCCACCGACCGGCTGAGCCGCTTCAACCTCGACCTCAGCGGGCTGGACGTCGCCGAGGTGAAGGTCGACGGCGCCGCCGCCCAGCAGGCCCGCGAGGGCTCGGAGCTGATCGTCTCCCCGTCCAAGCCGCTGGAGAAGGGCGCCAGGTTCACGGTGTCCGTCCGCTATTCGGGGACGCCCAAGACCATCAACGACCCGATCCTGGGCGAGTACGGCTGGGTGCGCACCTCCGACGGGGTGTTCGTGGCCTGCCAGCCCAGCGGCGCGCACACCTGGTTCCCCAGCAACGACCACCCGAGTGACAAGGCCACGTTCGACTTCGAGGTCACGGTGCCGCAGGGCCTCACCGCGATCGCCAACGGTGAGCCGACCACCCCGGTGACCGGCTCGGGCGGCGTCCAGCCCGAACTGCCCGGCGAAGACCCCCAGGAGGGCCCGGACGAAGACCCGGGCGGCTCCCCCGATGTCGTCCCGGCCCGCGACGTCACGCGCTCCAACGCCCGCGTGACCACGACCTGGCAGGTCAAGGACCCGATGGCCACCTATCTGGCCACGGTGACGGTCGGGCGCTTCGCCGTCCGGACGGGCAAGACCCAGAGCGGCGTCCCGGTGATCTCGGCCGTCGACCCGTCGGTGCCCACCGTGAACATCGACGCCTTCCACGCCAAGAACATCCAGGTCACCGACGAGCTGACCAAGATGTTCGGCCCCTACCCGTTCGGCTCGACGGGCGGCCTGGTCGACAACGCGGCGGTCGACTTCGCGCTGGAGACCCAGACCCGTCCCGTCTACACCTCGCTGGGCTCCGACGAGACGATCATCGCGCACGAGCTCGCGCACCAGTGGTACGGCGACAGCGTCAGCGTTGGCCGCTGGAAGGACATCTGGCTGAACGAGGGGTTCGCGACCTACGCCGAGTGGATGTGGGCCGAACGCGCGGGCCGCGGGACGGTCGCGCAGAAGTTCGACTCCCTCTACTCGCAGGAGAGCAACCGCGAACTCTGGGAAGTCCCGACCGGCAACCCGGGCCGCGCCCAGATGTTCGGCCGCTCGGTGTACGACCGAGGCGGCATGACCCTCCACGCCCTGCGCAAGACGGTGGGCGACGCCAAGTTCTTCGAGATCCTCAAAACCTGGGCCAAGGAAAAGCGCCACTCCACCGCCACCACCCCCGAATTCATCGCCACCGCCGAACGCGTCTCGGGCCGTCAACTCGACGCCTTCTTCGACGGCTGGCTCTTCCAACGCGGCCGCCCCAAGCTCTAACCCCACGTCCCGAAGCGCTCACCCCTACGTCCCCGCCCACCCACAACAACCACGGCCCGCCCATACGCCGCCGCCACACCGGACGTCGGTCGCCGCCAAGCCAGGCCTGATGCCCACCGCGTCGCCCCACCAAGTCGTCCAGCCCCCTGGACAGCACGCGGCGTCCACCCTCGGAGAGCAGAACACGACGTCCGTCCTCGCTGAACAAACGCGACGCCCGTCCCACTGGACAGAACGCGACGCCCGCCCCGCTAAGCAGAACACGACGTCCGCCCTCGAAGGACAGAACGCGGCGTCCGCCCCGCTAAGCAGAACGCGACGTCCGTCCTCGCTGAACAAACGCGACGTCCGCCCCGCTGAGCGGAACGCGACGTCCGCCCCGCTGAACAGAACGCGACGTTTGCCCCGCTGAGCCGGAAACGACGTCTGCTCGCGCTCAGCCACACGCGAGAGTCAGCCCGGCGAGCCGTGTGGGCCGTCCACCCCGGCCGGGCCAACCAGTGCGTCCAACCGCACGACCAGGGGCGGCTGGGATCCGTCCCGGACGTGAGGACCGTCCCCGCCAAGCCGTACGCGGCTATCGCCCTCACCCAACCAAACGCGCATTCGCACCCGCTGAACCGAACGCGAACGAGGATCGCAACCGCCGAACCGATCGCAACTCCGTCCACGCCGATCTCAACGTCAGGTCCGGCCCCGAGCCGGACACGGCGTCCGCCTTCACCCAGCCGAACGGAAGTCCGGGCCACTGCCCGGACGCGGCGTCTGCGCCCTACCGGACGCCCGTCGCCGCCGAGCAGGACCCGATGCCCCCTCGCTCGGCCGTGCGCGGGTCGGCCCCGCCGAATCGCGGGTGGTGGCCTTCCTTGTTCGGTCGGGTGGGCGTCGGGTCATATCGGAGCGAGCCGCCTCGCCTTGGTGCACGTGGGGATGTGGTGCTGACCGGGCGGGGCGGGGGCTGGGTTTGCCTCAGTGGGGCGGGGCGTGGCTGGTCGGGGGTTGGCGGCGGGTGTGGGCGGCGGGTGTGGGCGGCGGGTGTGAGGGGCGGGTGTGGGCGGCGGGTGTGGGCGGCGGGTGCGGGCGGCGGGTGCGGGCGGCGGGTGCGGGCGGCGGGTGTGAGGGGCGGTGGGGTGAGAGGTGGGGGGTGGGGTGGTGGGTGAGGGGTGGGGGTCCGTGGGGGGTTAATGGCGGGCATGGGGTCGGTCAAGGGGGTGGGGTGGGGCGGGTGGTGGGGGGTGCCGGGGCAGCAAGGTGGGTGGGGTGAATGGGGTTGGTGGACGGGTGACCGCGGCCGGGACGGTTGTTGCTGTGCTCCTGGCGGCGGGAGGGGGTTCTGCGCTTGCTGGGCCGCGGAGTGCGCGGCCTGGGGCGGCGGGGGTGGGGGATCGGTACTTCAAGGGGGCGGGCAACGGCGGGTATGACGTCTCGCACTATGACGTTGTGCTGGCCTATGCGGGGAAGAGCCGCAGGATCAATGCCAAGGTGACGGTTTCGGCGCGGGCCTCGCATGACCTTTCGCGGTTCAATCTGGACTTTCGCGGGCCCAAGATCGCTGGGGTCACTGTCAACGGGGTGGCGGCGGGGTTCTCGCGTAAGGGGCAGGAGCTCACTGTTACGCCCAAGGTGGCGGTGCGGTCGGGGAAGGGGTTCACGACCGTTGTGCGGTACGCGGGCAAGCCGCGTTCGTTGCGCAATGACTCGTTGGGGACGTATGGCTGGGTGCCTACGCCGGACGGGGCGATCGTGGTGTCCGAGCCCGACGGGACGCCGACCTGGTTGCCGGTCAATGACCATCCGCGGGACAAGGCCACCTATGCCTACAAGATCACGGTGCCCAAGGGGCTGAAGGTTCTGGCCAACGGGCAGCCGGGGCGGACGGTGAAGCACCGGGCCACGACCACGTTCGCGTGGGCCGAGCGGCATCCGATGGCCAGTTATCTGGCGATGATCGCCATCGGGAAGTTCGACGTGAGTTATGGCAAGGCCGGGCGGGTTCCGGTGATCACGGCCGTCGATCCGAAGTTCCGGCGGTCCGCCAGGTCGTTGCAACGCATGACGGTTCAGGCGTTGAACTGGGAGACCACGGTGTTCGGACGGTATCCGTTCGCGACGGCGGGCGGGATCGTGGACGATGCCAAGCTCGACTACGCGCTGGAGACGCAGGAGCGTCCGGTCTATGCCGGGTTCGCGCCGGACGAGGACTTCGTCGTCCATGAGATGGCTCATCAGTGGTTCGGCAACAGGGTGAGCCTGCGGCACTGGCAGGACATCTGGCTGAACGAGGGGTTCGCGACCTACGCCGAGTGGATGTGGGCCGAGCATCGCAAGAAGGACACCGCGAAGAAGATCTTCCAGCGGTTCCTGCGGCAGCCGAAGGATGCGCCGATCTTCGATCCGCCGCCGGGACGGCCCGGGAAGAGCGAGTTGTTCGGGTTCTCTGTCTACATCCGGGGCGCGATGGCCCTGCACGCGATGCGCGAGCGGGTCGGGGACGCCAAGTTCTTCAAGGTCGTCAGGAGCTGGGCCGCGCATGATCGGAGCGTGACCACGGCGGAGTTCGTGGCGCACGCCGAGAAGGTGTCCGGCAAACCGCTCAAGAAGCTGTTCGACGTCTGGCTCTACAAGAAGGGCAAGCCCGCCAAGTGGTGATCAAGCTCCTCGCCCCCGTACTGGCGGCCAGTGTCGCCCCGCTCGCGGCGGCGGCCCCGTCCGCGTTCGCCCCCGGCTCTCCCGGGGTGGGTGACTCGTACTTCCCTGATGCGGGCAATGGCGGTTACGACGTCGCCCACTACGACATCAAGCTGGCCTACTCCCGGGACGAGCCCAGGATTACGGGGACCACCCGGATCTCGGCGACGGCCGCGCAGGACCTCTCGCGGTTCAATCTTGATTTCGCGGGCAACGACGTCGGGCGGGTCACCGTGGACGGTGCGCCCGCCGCGTTCCGCCGCGACGGGCAGGAGCTGGTGATCACGCCGTCTCGGGGGATCGAGCGGGGACGCCGCTTCGTCGCCTCGGTGTCCTACACCGGTTCGCCCAAGCGCAACCGCGATCCGCAGCTCGGGGTGACCGGCTGGATTCCGACGCCGGACGGCGCCACCACGCTGTCGCAGCCGCGCGGTTCGGCGACGTGGTTCCCGTTGAACGACCATCCGTCCGACAAGGCCACCTTCGCGTATGCCATCACGGTGCCGAACGGGCTGGAGGCCATCGCCAACGGGGAGCCCGTCGGGATCTCGGTGAACGAGGACGCCACGACCTACCGGTGGTGGTCGGGGCGGCCGATGGCCGGGTACCTGGCGCTGGTGTCGATCGGGAAGTTCCAGACGCTCGACTCGCGTCCCCGGGGAATCCGGACGATCACCGCCGTGGACCAGTCGGTCACCCCGGACCCGCGCCCGCTGCACCGCACCACCGCCGAGGTCACCGAGTGGGCGTCCCGGCTGTTCGGCCCCTATCCGTTCGAGTCGACCGGCGGGGTGATCGACGATGTGCCGGTCGGGTACGCGCTGGAGACGCAGAACAGGCCCGTGTACCCGGGACGGGCCAGCGACACGCTGGTCGTCCATGAGCTGGCCCACCAGTGGTTCGGCAACAGCGTCAGCGTCGAACGCTGGCAGGACATCTGGCTGAACGAGGGGTTCGCGACCTACGCCGAGTGGTTGTGGCGTGAGCAGCACGGCGGGCCTTCCGCCGAGGACATCTTCCTCAAGGCCTACGCGCGTCCTGCGAACTCTCCCGAATGGAAGCCGCCTACGGGAGCGCCGGGGCGGGGCAACCTCTTCGCCACCTTCCCGGTCTACACGCGCGGGGCGATGACGCTGCATGTGTTGCGCCGCGCGGTGGGCGACGCCGCGTTCTTCCGGACCCTGCAAACGTGGGCCGGGGCGAACGCGCACGGTAACGCCTCGACGGCCGATTTCGTCGCGCATGCCGAGGAGGTCGCGGGCAAGCAGCTCGACGAGCTGTTCCGCCGGTGGCTCTCTACGCCGGGCAAGCCGAGCATCACCCTGGAGGCCAACCGCCCAGACCTGTCCTGAACTGGTCGAAATGAGACCATATCGCGCTTGATCGGGCGTCTACCTGCTGCGATTTTTGGTCCCACTGTTGACATGATTCAAGGACGGGGTCGATGAGCAGATCCTCACGAGCTCTGGCGGCCGTGGCGCTGGGCGCCACCGCCGGTCTTCTGGCGACCGTGTTGCCCGCCCAGGCGGCGGCGGCGAAATTCACCCCCGGAGCGCCCGGCGCGGGTGACCCCTACTTCCCCGACATGGGCAACGGCGGCTATGACGCCGCCCACTACGACATCGACCTGAGGTACGACGCCATCGGGAAGGGCTTCGAGGGCACGACCACGGTCAAGGCGCGGGCGACCCAGCACCTGTCCCGCTTCAACCTCGACTTCCTCGGGCCGCTGACCGTCTCCGACATCAAGGTCAACGGCCGCGCGGCCGCCCACAAGCGCACCGGGGCCCAGGAACTGGAGATCACTCCGGCCAAGGGCCTGCGCGAGCGTTCGGAGTTCACCGTCACGGTGAAGTACGCGGGCGTCCCGCTGAAGATCAACGACCCGGCGCTGGGCGTCTCGGGCTGGGCCCCGAACGCCGACGGCGGCGTCATGCTCAACCAGCCGTTCGGAGCGGCGTCGGTCTTCCCCGTGAACGACCACCCGACCGACAAGGCCACCTACACCTGGACGCTGGCCGCGCCCAAGGGCCTGAACACCTTCGCCAACGGCGACTTCGGCGGACGCTGGACGCGGGGCGGCGACGTGGTCACCCGGTGGAAGATGCGCCAGCCGATGGCCAGCGAGCTCAGCATGATCGCGATCGGGAAGTACGACACGATCACGGGCCGCACCAAGAGCGGCGTCCCGAACATCACGGCCACCGACAAGGCGCTGGGCATCACGCCCGAGCTGGCCAAGAGCTTCCACACCAAGACCGGTGACGTCCAGGAGTTCCTGGCCGGTCACTACGGCTCCTACCCGTTCTCCTCCACCGGCGGTATCGCGGCCAAGGCGGGCGTGGGCTACGCGCTGGAGACGCAGGGACGTCCCCTGTACGACTTGGCGCGGCGTCCCGGCACCATCCCGTCGGACGGGCTGCTCGCGCACGAGCTCGGCCACCAGTGGTTCGGCGACAGCGTGACGCCCAAGCGGTGGGCCGACATCTGGCTCAACGAGGGCTTCGCCACCTACTCCGAGTGGCTCTACGCGGAGAAGTTCCAGAACAAGCCCGTCCAGACGAGCTTCTACGAGGCCTACGGGCTTCCCGCCGACAACGAGTTCTGGGTGCCCAAGACGGCCGACCCCGGCCGCGACAACATCTTCCACGGCACGGTCTACGAGCGCGGCGCGATGACCCTGCACGTCCTGCGCAAGGCCATCGGCGAGGAGAAGTTCGCCAAGCTGCTCAAGGCGTGGCCGAAGGCGTACAAGGACCGCAACGCCTCCACGGCCGACTTCATCGCCTTCTCCGAGAAGCTGTCGGGCAAGCAGCTGGACGAGCTGTTCCAGAAGTGGGTCTACACCTCGGGCAAGCCCAGCCTGTGACGCTTCGGGCCGGTGCGGCGGGCTCCCGCCGCACCGGCCCTCAGCTCAGCGTCAGCGTGTAGCCGCGTCCGCGCAGGCGGCGCACCACCTCGTCGCAGTGGTCGTTGCCGCGCGTCTCCAGGTGGAGCAGCACCTCGGCCTCCTCGACGTGCAGGCGCGCTGCGACCCGCTCGTGCATCACGTCCAGGACGTTGACGCCGAGCCCGGCCAGCTCGCCCAGCAGCGTCACCAGGGCGCCGGGACGGTCTTTCAGCCGGACGCGCAGCACCAGGTAGCGTCCGGTGCCCGCCAGGCCGTGCCGCAGCACCTTCGACAGCAGCAGCGGGTCGACGTTGCCGCCCGACAGCACCGCCACCACCGGCGTCCGCACCGCGTAGGAGTGCTCCAGCAGGGCCGCGACGCCCGCCGCGCCCGCCGGTTCGACGACCTGCTTGGCCCGTTCGAGGCACAGCAGCAGCGCCTGCGAGATCGACTCCTCGTTCACGGTCACGACGGCGTCGACCAGCTCGCTCACCAGGCGGTAGGTCAGCTCGCCGGGACGTCCGACCGAGATGCCGTCGGCCATCGTGACCTGCGGCTCGATCCGGACGGGACGTCCCGCCGCGAGCGAGGGCGGGAACGCCGCCGCCCGCTTGGCCTGCACCCCGATCACCTTGACGTCCGGCGCCCGCTCCTTGATCGCGGCGGCCACGCCCGCCATGAGCCCGCCGCCCCCGACCGCGCCGACGACCGTCCGGACGTCGGGGAGGTCTTCCAGGATCTCCAGTCCGATCGTCCCCTGCCCGGAGACCACGTCGGGATGGTCGAACGGATGGATCAGCACC
The DNA here is from genome assembly GCF_050946795.1 of Spirillospora sp. CA-294931. Classification (GTDB taxonomy): domain Bacteria; phylum Actinomycetota; class Actinomycetes; order Streptosporangiales; family Streptosporangiaceae; genus Spirillospora. The sequence continues at coordinate 1,569,709 of NZ_CP192006.1, read as the reverse complement.
GCGCCGTGCTCCTGCGCGTGCTTCTCGGCCGCGACCAGGCACTCGTCGACCGTCGGGCCGGGGAAGACGACCTCGGCGCCGTAGTTCCTGGTGGCGGCGACCTTGGGCAGCGGCGCGCCCTCGGGCATGTAGACGGTGGCCGCGCAGCCCAGCATGGACGCCGCCAGCGCGACACCCTGGGCGTGGTTGCCCGCGCTCGCCGCGACGACGCCCCGCGCCCGCTCCTCCTCACTCAGCCGCGCGATCCGCACGTAGGCGCCGCGGATCTTGAACGAACCGGTCCGCTGGAGGTTCTCGCACTTGAGATACACGGGCCCGCCGACCAGCTCCGAGAGCACCCGGGAGTGGACCAGCGGCGTCCTGACCGCCACCTCGGCGAGCAGCGCGCGGGCCGCGGCCGAGTCGATCGTCCCGCCGTCAGTCGGCATGCCAGTACCTGTCGGCGGCCAGGATGAGGGCCGCCGCGCCGACCAGCCCGGAGGTCTGCCCCAGGCTGGTGGGGACGACCTTGACGTCGCGCGAGAAGTCCATCCGGGCGTGGGCGCGCAGCTCCTTTTCGAGCGGGTCGAACAGCAGCGGGCCCGTCTGGGACAGCCCGCCGCCGATCGCGACGACGTCCAGGTCGCACAGGTGGGTGGCCGAGGCGATCGCCAGGCCGAGCGCGCGCCCGGCCCGGCGCATGGCCGCGGCGGCCACCGCGTCACCGGCCCTGGCGTCCTCGGCCAGCTCCACGCCCGTGACGGCCTCGCCGGGACGCCACCCCTCGCCCTGCGCCCACGCCACCAGCCCGGGGCCCCGGGCGATGGCCTCCAGGCAGCCGCGCCCGCCGCAGCCGCACGGCGGCCCGTCCGGCTCGACGATCACATGGCCGACATGCCCGGCGTTGCCGCTGGCACCGTCGATCAGCCGCCCGTTCAGCACCAGCCCGCCGCCGACGCCCGTCGAGACCACCATGCCGAGCACGTTGTCGTACCCGCGTCCCGCCCCGCGCCAGTGCTCGCCGACCGCCACGCAGACGGCGTCGTTGTGCACCCGGACGGGCAGCCCAGGGTGCCGCTCGCGCAGCCGTTCCCGCAGCGGGAACCCGCGCCAGGCATGGATGTTCAGCGGCGACACCTCGGCCGCGGGCCAGGTCATCGGCCCCCCGCATCCCACGCCCACCCCGATCAGGGCCGGGGCCCCCGCGTCGGCCACCACCTTGCCCAGCAGCCCGTCGAGCGCGCGCCAGAGCACCTCGGCGTCCGGGTCGTCCGGCGTCGCGACCCGGTCGTAGGCGACAACCTCGCCCGCCCCGTCGACCACGGCCGAGGCCATCTTCGTCCCACCAATGTCAACCGCCAGCACCGCCCCGCCCAGCGGCCCCAGCGGCACCGCACCCCCGGAGTCACGCGGCCCAACACCAGACGCCGCACCACCCACCGGCCCATGCGGGATCGCACCCTCGCGCGGCCCGGCACCGGACACCGCCCCGCCCACCGGCCCGCGCGGCACCGCGCCCTCGCGCGGCCCAACACCAGACGCCGCGCCGCCCACCGGCCCCAGCGGCACCGCGCCGTTAGTCACGGGTTGCGCCGAAGGCGAGGATGGAGGCGGTGAAGCCGTGGACGTGGTTGCGGCCCGAGACCGGGCCGATCTCGCCGGCGGCGAAGAAGCCGCCGACTCCTGCGCCGTTGAAGGCGCGCTCCAGCATCCGGGCGTCGTGGTCGGAGTCGGGGAACATCGCGCGGCCCCGCCCGTTGCACGAGAACAGCAGCGCGCCTTCGACCGGGCCCAGGTCGAAGCGGTCGAGCAGCGCCGACAGGTCGTCCTCGGCGGCGCCGGCGTCGCGCACCTGGAAGCGGACCGTCCGGCCGACCTCGACGACGTCGCCGATCGCGATGGCGCCGCTGTCGGTGTCGGCGCCGACCACGCCGCGCACCAGGAAGTCGCCGTGCTCGTGCTCCTCGGCGTACTCGTCCATCGCCACGCCGATCAGCAGGCCGTGGCCCGCCAGTTCCTGGTCCTCCTCGGGCAGGCCGAGGACGACCTGCTCCAGCTTGTCGAGCGCGGGCGTGCCCGCCAGCTCGTACAGGACGTTCTCGTCGGCCTTGGTGACCACCATGTCGGGGCCGATCGGCCGGGCGCCCTGGCTCACCACGGTCGCGGCCACCACCGCGCCGCCGATCACCACGCCGACCGCGCCGGAGTCGACGACCTCGCCGTCGACCATGAGCCGCGCGGAGCCGGGCCCGCGCCCGGCGGCCATGCCGCCGACCAGCGGAAGGCCGGGCAGCGAGTCGGCCGAGCGCTCGACGAACGCGTCCACCGGGAAGCTGTAGGGGTCGGCCAGCAGCAGCGCGACCACGTCGTCGTCGCGCGACTCGGGCATGCCGACGACGATCAGCCGCTCCTCGGCCTTGAGCGTCTCCAGCCGGAACGGTTCGAGCCGCGCCCCCGGCAGGACGGCCGCCCACGCGCTGACGGCCGTGGTCTCCTCGACGCCGCGGCCCGCGCCGATCACGCCGGACGCGCTGCACCCCAGCAGGACGCGGGCGCCCGAGACCCTGGCGGCCTCGTTGGCGGCGTCCTCCACCGCGTCGGGGTCGTCGGCCGAGACGAACAGGCACAGCAGGTCGGGCGGCGCGTCCAGCGGCGCGAGCGCCTGCTCGACGGCCGTTCGGGCGGCCCCGGCCAGGTCGGGACCGACGGCCAGGCCGTCACCGAATCGCGCCATCGGCGCCGCCTCCCTGGAACGGGTCTTCGGGTCGCTTCACCCCTCTAGTCTCCCCCGCCCGCCCCTCCGGACCCAAACCCACGGTGACCGCGTGGCTGCGCCGATCGCGCCGCCGGAGGAATACCCCCGCAAGGGTGCGAGTCGGCGATTCCGCGACGTAATGTCGATCGCGTGCGTGCAACCACACCCCGCGAGACCACTCTGGGCGAGCTGCGCACCAGCGGCCACGTCCACCGGTCCGTCAAGGCCGAGATCCGTCACAACCTGCTGACCCGGCTCCGATCCGGCGAGGCGCGCTTCCCCGGCATCGTCGGGTTCGACGACACCGTCCTGCCCCATCTTGAGCGGGCCCTGCTGGCCGGGCACGACCTGGTGCTGCTGGGCGAGCGCGGCCAGGGCAAGACGCGCCTGATCCGCACGATCGGCGGGCTCCTGGACGAGTGGACCCCGGTCGTGACGGGCTGCGAGATCAACGACCACCCGTACGCGCCGGTGTGCGTGCGCTGCGTCCGGCTGGCCGCCGAGACCGGCGACGACCTGCCAGTGAGCTGGAAGCACCGCGACGAGCGGTACGGCGAGAAGCTCGCCACGCCCGACACCAGCGTCGGCGACCTCATCGGCGACGTCGACCCGATCAAGGTGGCCGAGGGCCGCACGCTGGGCGACCCCGAGACCGTCCACTTCGGTCTTGTGCCGCGCACCAACCGGGGCGTGTTCTCCATCAACGAGCTGCCCGACCTGGCCGAGCGCATCCAGGTGGCGCTGCTGAACGTCCTGGAGGAGCGCGACGTGCAGGTCCGCGGCTACGCGCTGCGGCTACCGCTGGACGTCCTGCTGGTGGCCAGCGCCAACCCCGAGGACTACACCAACCGGGGCCGCATCATCACCCCGCTCAAGGACCGGTTCGGCGCCGAGATCCGCACGCACTACCCGCTCGACATCGAGCACGAGCTGGCGCTGATCCGCCAGGAGGCCGAGCTGGCCGATCTCGACGGCGAGACCGCCGAGGTCCCCGGCCATCTGATCGAGATCATCGCGCGGTTCACCCGGCTGCTGCGCGAGTCGAACGCGGTCGACGCGCGTTCGGGCGTCTCGGCGCGGTTCTCGCTTGCGGGCACCGAGACCGTGGCGGCGGGCGCCGTCCGCCGCGCCGCGATCGCCGGGGAAGACCGCGCGGTCGCGCGGGTGTGCGACCTGCCGGCCATCGTCCCGACGCTGATGGGCAAGGTCGAGTTCGAGGTCAGCGAGGAGGGCCGCGAGCAGGAGGTGCTCGAACACCTGCTGCGCCGGGCCACCGCCGAGACCTACCGCCGCACGCTGGGCGCGGCCGACCTGACCGGGCTGCTGGACAAGTTCGACTCGGGGCAGAGCGTCGAGTCGGGCGAGATGGTGTCCTCGGCCGAGCTGCTCAAGCGCGTCGGGCCCGTCCCCGGCCTCGCCAAGATCATGGAACGGCTCGACCTGACCGGGGAGTCGCCCGGCCAGGCCGCGGCCGCACTGGAGTTCGTGCTCGAGGGTCTCTTCCTCACCCGCCGACTGTCCAAGGACGCCACGGACGGAACGGCCACCTACCGCACGTAGCGAGAGCGAGGCCCGACATGAGTCGTTACCGGTACGGGGCGTACCACGATGGCCCCGACCCGCTCGCGCCCCCGTATGACGTCCGTGGCGCGCTCGACGCGATGGGCGACTCGGTGCTCGAGGGCACCCGCCCGGAGGACGCGCTGCGCGAGATGCTGCGCCGCGGCCTGCCGGGCGCCGGCGACCGCCGGGGCCTGGACGAGCTGCTGCGCGAGGTGCGCGAGCGGCGCCGGGCGCTGCGCGAGCGCGGCCGTCTGGACGGCACGCTGGAGCAGGCCAGGGCGCTGCTCGACACGGCGATCGGGCAGGAGCGGGCCGAGCTGTTCCCCGACCCGAGCGACGAGGCGCGGCTGCGCGAGGCCGAGCTGGAGGCGCTGCCGGACGACACCTCGCAGGCCATCCGGCGCCTGTCGGACTACCAGTGGCGCTCGGACGCCGCCCGCGCCACGTTCGAGAAGCTGAAGGACCTGCTGCGGCAGGAGGTCCTCGACGCCCAGTTCCAGGGCATGCGGCAGGCGCTCCAAGGCCAGGACCCGGCCACGATGGAACGCGTCAAGAACATGATGGCCGCGCTCAACGAGATGCTCGACCGCGACGCGCGCGGCGAGCACACCCAGGACGACTTCGACCGTTTCATGGGCGATTACGGCGACTTCTTCCCCGAGCAGCCCGCGAATCTGGAGGAGCTGGTCGACTCCATCGCGCGCCGCGCCGCGGCGATGGACCGCCTGCTGGCCTCGCTCAGCCCCGAGCAGCGCGAGGAGCTGGCCGGTCTGATGGAACAGGCCCTCCAGGACGCGGGCCTGGCCATGGAGATGTCGCGCCTGAACGACGCGCTGCGCGCGCGCCGTCCCGACCTGGCCTGGGGCGCCCCCGAGCAGATGTCGGGTGAGAACCCGCTGGGCGTCGCCGACGCCACCACGGCGCTGGCCGAGCTCGCCGACCTGGCCGAGCTGGAGGCCGCGCTCGGGCAGGAGTACCCGGGCGCCCGCCTGGACGACATCGACGAGGACGCCGTCCGCCGCGCGCTCGGCCGCCAGGCCGTCGACGACCTGGCCGCGCTGCGCCGCATCGAGGCCGAGCTGGAGCGGCAGGGCTACCTCCAGCGCAGGCGCGGCAAGCTTGAGCTGACGCCCAAGGCCGTCCGGCGGCTGGGCGAGACGGCGCTGCGCCGGGTGTTCGCGCAGCTCGACTCGGGCCGCCGGGGCGACCACGACCAGAGCGACGCGGGCCACGCGGGCGAGCTGACCGGCACGAGCCGCGAGTGGCGGTTCGGCGACGAGCAGCCCCTCGACGTCGTCCGGACGGTGAGCAACGCGATCCGCCGCAGCGCGATGGAGCCCGCTCCCGGGGCGGGCAAGGGCGGCGTCCGGCTCGGCGTGGACGACTTCGAGGTACAGGAGACCGAGCGCCGCACCGCCGCGGCCGTCTGCCTGCTGGTCGACCTGTCGTACTCGATGGTCCTGCGCGGCACCTGGGCCGCCGCCAAGCAGACCACGCTCGCCCTGCACACCCTGGTGACCAGCAAGTACCCGCAGGACGCCATCGAGATCATCGGGTTCTCCAACTACGCGCGCACCCTGCACCCCACCGAGATGGCCGGGCTCGACTGGGACATGGTCCAGGGCACCAACCTGCACCACGCCCTGATGATCGCGGGCCGCCATCTCGACAAGCACCCCGACTTCGAGCCGATCGTCCTGGTGGTCACCGACGGCGAGCCGACCGCGCACCTGCGTCCGGACGGCCGCTCGCTGTTCGACTACCCGCCGTCCCCCGACACGCTCGTGCTGACGCTGGCCGAGGTCGACAAGATGACGCGCCGGGGCGCCGGGCTCAACTTCTTCATGCTCGCCGACGACCGCCGCCTGGTCTCGTTCGTCGAGGAGGTCGCCCAGCGCAACGGCGGCCGCGTCTTCTCCCCCGACGCCGACCGTCTCGGCCAGTACGTCGTCAGCGACTATCTGCGCGTGCGCCGGGGGCGCCGCTGACTGTGTTTACTGAAATCCCGGCCCACCTACGCTCGCCTGGCGGCTCGCTTCGGTGACCGTGATTTTGCGATTGCCGCATCGCTTCGCGATCTCGCCGGGAAGCTTCGCCTTCGGCTCGCTTTCCGCTCATTGACGCAATCGCGCGCGGGCTGAGGTCGGTGCGTGGTGGCGGCCCTCACATGTGATAACACGTTGTTACCAATCAAGTGTGATGCGTAACTCCAGGGGATGCCGTTATGAACCGACTTTTGCCGCTTAGTGGCCTCAGTGCTCTCGCGGCGATGGCCTTCGCTGTTCCGGCACAGGCGGATGAGCCGATCGTGTGCCCGCCGAACGGGGTGCACGGCGAGCCGCTCGCGGCTGTGCAGTGCCCGGCCCCCGTCCTCGAACCTCACATGCCGGTCTCCTCACCGCCCCGGGGGATCGACGACGCGCTCCCCCAGCCGCGGCCCAACAACGACCCCTCGCTGCTGCCTCTGGGCGGCGCGCTGCCGCTGCCCAAGCCGCGCGGCGCGCACGTCCCGCTGATCCCGATCCCGGCCCCCTGATCGCGCCACACGCCCGGCGCGCCGGGTGTGGCGTCGCGCCGGGGGTCCGGGGTTAGGGTCGCGTCATGTCGACTTCCGATCGCCTGATGCTGGTCCTGCACATCGGCTTCGCGATCTTCACGCTCGGCCCGCTGACCGCGGCGACGCACGCGACGCCCCGCTACATCCGCAAGCGGGACGTGGGCGTGGTGCGTTATCTCAACCGGGCCACGCGGCTGTACGCGCTGGGGACGCTGGGAATCCTGCTCTTCGGGATCATCCTGGCCAAGGGCGACTTCGCCCGGGTGTGGCTGACGGTCTCGATCACACTGTTCGTGGTCGCGCTCGTGCTGCTCCTGATCGTCGAGCGCGACCAGCGCAAGGCCATCCACCTGCTGGAGGCGGCCCCGGCGCCCGCCGTCCCCGTCGCCGTCGCCAAGGGCGAGGACGAGGACGACGAGGAGGGCCGGGACGAGAAGGTGGCCGGGGCACCGGCGGCGTCCGACATCGCCCAGGTCGAGCGGGGCCGGATCGCCTCGCTCTCGGGCGTGATCTCGCTGATCTGGCTCGTGAGCCTGGTGCTGATGGTGTGGAACGGGTCCTGACCGTCAGCGGGTGCGGTTCTTCAGCCAGGTCAGCAGCTCGGGATAGACGGTCTCGTCGCTGAACAGCGCGGGCCCGTGCATGGCGCCGGGCACGGTCTTCACCGTGGCCGGAACCCCGACGCCGCGCAGCGCGGCGGCCAGGCCCGTGCTCTGGGTCGCGGGGACGAACTCGCTGTCGCCGTGCATCAGCAGCATCGGCGCGTCGCCCGCCGAGACGTGGGTGGAGGAGTCGGCGTCCGAGACGCGGTTCCAGCAGGCCGGGTCCGACTCGCTCGGCACGCAGCGGATCAGGTCGACCACCGCGCCGCGCAGCCTGCGCTGCCCGTCGGTGGCGGTGGCCTTCAGCCCGTCCTGGTAGGCCAGGTACGGGGTGTTGACCGGCGAGAGCGCCACGACGCCACGGACGCGCTGGGCGCCCTCGCCGTAGGTGCCGAGCTGGGTGGCGAGCAGTCCCCCGGCGGACGACCCGATGACCACGATGCGGGTCGGGTCGACGTTCCAGGTCTTGGCGTGCTTCTTGACGAAGGCCAGCGCCTTGCCCGCGTCGTCGCGCTGGGCGGGCCAGGCCGACTGGCCCGCGAGGCGGTAGTTGGCGGCGAAGACGGTGAAGCCCTGGCTGTTGAGGCGGCGGGCGAAGTACTTCCAGCCGGTCTTGTCGCCGGTCAGCCAGTAGCCGCCGTGCAGGACGAGCACGGCGGGACGCGGCTTGGCTGCGGGTGCCTCCGGCTTCTTGGCCTTGGGCTTGCGGGGCAGGGGACGCCAGTAGACGTCCACCTTCTGGCGGGCGTGCTTGCCGTAGGCGTAGGTGGACACCTTCGGGGGCTTGGGGGTCACCATGACGGCCCTGGCGGAGACGACGGCCTCGTTCTTGGCGGCGCGCGGCGCGGGCTTGGCGGCACGCGGCTGCTCGGCGGGCTTGGCGGTGCCGGAAGACCGCACCGGCGTCGGGTCGGGCGCGGTGGCCCCGGCCCCCGAAGGGACGGCTATGGCGGAGACACAGACCGCGGCGAGCGCCGCTCCACACACCAGTACTTTGCGCACCCCGGGCCCTTTCTTGGTGAACCTGGAGCGCACATCATAGAGCTTTGATCACCTCTTGGGCGGAACCGGCACAGGAATCACTCCACGGGACTACACGCCGATTCCGCCCTTACCGCCGTCAGGAGAACGCGGTCTCCAGGTCGCGCAGCAGGTCGTCGACGTCCTCGATGCCGACCGAGAGCCGGACGAGGTCGCCCGGGACCTCCAGCGGCGATCCGGCCGCCGAGGCGTGCGTCATGCGTCCCGGGTGCTCGATGAGCGACTCCACGCCGCCGAGCGACTCGCCCAGCGTGAACACCGTGGTGCGCTCGCAGACCCGCACGGCCGCCTCCTCGGACGCCATCCGGAACGACACCATGCCGCCGAACGCCTTCATCTGCTTGGCGGCGACGTCGTGCCCCGGGTGCTCGGGCAGACCCGGGTAAAGGACCTTGGTGACGGCCTTGTGCCGGGTCAGCATCTCCACGACGGCCTCGGCGTTGGCGCTGTGCCGGTCCATGCGGACGCCGAGGGTCTTGATCCCGCGCAGCGTCAGCCACGCGTCGAACGGCCCGGCGACGGCGCCCATCGCGTTCTGGTGGAACGTCAGGCGCTCGCCCAGCCCGGCGTCCGAGACGACCAGGGCACCGCCCACGACGTCGGAGTGCCCCCCGATGTACTTGGTCGTGGAGTGGATCACCACGTCCGCGCCGAGCGTCAGCGGACGCTGGAGGTAGGGCGAGGCGAAGGTGTTGTCGACCGCAAGCAGCGCCCCGGCCCCGCGCGCCACCTCCGCCAGCGCGGCGATGTCGGCGATGCCCAGCAGCGGGTTGGTGGGCGTCTCCACCCAGATCAGCCGGGTTTCCGGGCGGACGGCGGCCCGCACGGCGTCCACGTCGTTCAGCGGGACGGGATCGAACGACACGCCCCACGGCTCGGCCACCTTGGCGAAGAGCCGATAGGTCCCCCCGTAGGCGTCATTCGGAATGATGACATGGTCGCCGGGCTTGCACACCGTCCGGATGAGAGCGTCCTCCGCGGCCAGCCCGGACGCGAACGCCAGCCCCCGGGAGCCGTCCTCGACGGCGGCGAGGCACTCCTCCAGCGCGGTGCGGGTCGGGTTGGCCGACCTGGAGTACTCGTAACCCCCGCGCAGGCCGCCGATGCCGTCCTGTTTATAGGTGGAGACCTGGTAGATCGGCGGGACGACCGCACCCGTCACGGGGTCGGGCTCCTGTCCCGCGTGAATCGCCAGCGTCTCGAATCCCTGGTGAACGTCCTTGTCCATGAGGACGAGGCTATCCACCGGCCAACCCTCCCGGAGGAGGAGGTGCTCCCCCAGAGGTATCAGGCCCTAATTCGGCTCCCGGGTTGACCACATCCAACCTCGTGATCTCTACCGTTAGGTGGGTTGATTCCCCTGATGGCCGCAGATTAAGGAAGACCTATGTTCGCTGGGCTCGCGCGCTTCGTCGTGAGACATCCGTGGTGGACGATCCTGGCGTGGGTAGTGAGCGCCGTGCTGATCGTCGCTTTCTCTCCCAACCTCGAGACCAAGTCCGACCAGGGCGACTTCCTCCCGTCCAAGTACGAGGCCGTCAAGGCCATCAAGCTGGCCGAGAAGGCGTTCCCCGAGCAGGCCGACACCACCGCGCTGATCGTGGTGAAGCGCACCGACGGCAAGCCGCTGACGCCGGCCGACACCACACAGGTGAACAAGGCCGCGCAGACGCTGAACGCCAAGCGCTACCCGACGACCGTCGGCGTCGTCACCGACGCCCAGTCGGTGTCGCCCAACAAGGCCGTCCAGATCATCAGCGTGCCGATGAAGGGGACCAGCCAGGACGACTCCAAGAAGCAGGGCGACGTCGTCAAGGATCTCCGCAAGGACCTTCCCGGTGCGCTGGGCGACGGTCTGAGCGCGAAGGTCGGCGGCAGTGTCGCCGACTTCACCGACAACGAGAAGTCGTTCACCGAATCGTTCCAGCTCGTCACGATGGCGACGTTCGGCCTGATCATCGGTCTGATCCTGCTGATCTTCCGGGCGCCGATCGCGGCCATCCTGCCGATCATCCTGATCGCCCTGACGGAGGTCGTCTCGGCGAAGCTGATCGGGCTGGCGTCCAAGGTGCTGGACTTCTCCGGTGACGACAGCCTGCAGATCATCATGACGATCGTGCTGTTCGGCATCGGCGCGGACTACTACCTGTTCCTGCTGTTCCGCTACCGGGAACGGCTGCGGGCAGGCGAGGACAAGAAGACCGCGATGATCCAGACGGTGGAGCGCGTCGGCGAGGTCATCACCTCCGCCGCGGCCGCCATCGCCGCGACCTTCCTGGTCCTCATGCTGGCCGCGTTCGGGATCTTCTCCGCCTGGGGCCCGTCCCTGGCGATCGCGGTCATCGCGATGGGCATCACCTCGCTCACGCTCTTCCCCGCCGTCATGTCGCTCATCGGCCCGGCGATCTTCTGGCCGTCCAAGTCCTGGAAGAAGGAGCCCAAGGCCAAGATCTCCACGGGCATGGGCAACATGGTCGGCAAGCGCCCGGCCGTGATGGCACTGGTGTCCGGCGCGATCCTGGTCGTGCTCTCGCTCGGCGCCTTCGGGTTCAAGGCCGACTACGACTTCCAGGCCAGCTTCCCGCAGGACACCGAGTCCGCGAAGGCCATGAAGGACATGAAGGAGGGCTTCCCGCCCGGCCTGACCACCCCGGTGCAGGTCTACATCAAGTCGACCAGCAACCAGCCGATCAGCAAGGAGGCCCTGGCCGAGTTCAGCGCCAAGGCCAAGTCGGCCCCGGGCGTCGGAAGCGTCAAGGAGCCCATCCCCAACAAGGACGGCTCGGTCGTCCGCGTCGACCTGCTGCTCAAGAAGAACCCGGTCAGCAACGAGTCGATCACGCTGGTCAAGGACGATCTGCGTCCCGCGGTCCACGACATCGAACCGCGCGGCACCGACGTCCTGGTCGGCGGCGAAACCGCGATCTTCGGCGACATCAACAAGGTCGTGAACCGCGACCTGTCGGTCATCCTGCCGGTGGCGGGCGTGCTGATCGCGCTCATCCTGCTCCTGCTGCTGCGCTCGGTGGTGGCGCCGATCTACCTGGTGCCCGCGGTGCTGCTCGGCTTCTCCGCGACGATGGGAGCCTCGGTGTTCGTCTTCCAGGGCGCGATGGGCAAGCCCGGTGAGATCTTCCACCTGCCGATCATGCTCTACCTGTTCGTGCTGGCCATCGGGACCGACTACAACATCCTGATGACCGCCCGGCTGCGGGAAGAGGCCAAGGAAGGCCACGAACCGCGCAAGGCGGCGGCCCTGGCCGTCCAGCACGGCGGCCCCACGGTCGCCGCGGCGGGCCTGATCCTGGCGGGCACCTTCTCGGTGATGCTGCTGGCGAAGGTCTCGATGCTCCAGCAGATGGGCTTCTCCATCGCGATCGGCATCGCGCTGTCGGCCTTCGTCATGGCGATCTTCCTGGTGCCGGGCATCACCGCCCTGCTGGGCCACAAGGCCTGGTGGCCGGGTCACGCCGACCAGCCGAAGACCCCGCCGCAGCACTACCCGCCGCAGGGCGGCGCCCCGGAGGGCTACTACGCCCCCTCGGGAGTCCGCAAGTAAAGACCCGGAGGGAGCCGTCGGGGGCGGCTCCCTCCCCAGAACGTCGGGTTGCGGGTGACGGTCAGAAACGCCGCCCACAGGCCGCCCCGCAACCCGACACATACAAGGAAGCGCCGGTCCCGACCCAGTCGGGACCGGCGCTTCCCTTTAGCCGGGCATCCCCGGGTAACGGAAGAAGGGCCGAGCTCGCTACGCGAGGTCGGCCCTTCTTGGTCGTCAGTGGGCGGCTAGGAAGGCGATGAGGTCCTGGCGGGTCACCAGGCCCTTGGGCTTGCCGTCCACGAGGACGACGGCGGCGCCGGCCTTCTCCAGGACGGCCACGGCCTTGCTGACGGGCTCGCCGGAGCCGATGATCGGCAGGGGGGCGGACATGTGGCCCTCGATGGGCTCGCTGAGGCGGTCGCGGTCGGCGAGCAGGAGGCCGAGCAGGTCGCTCTCGACGATGGAGCCGACGACCTCGGCGGCCATGACCGGGGGCTCCTCCTTCATGACGGGCAGCTGGGAGACCTCGTACTCGCGCATGATCGAGATGGCCGTCTCGACGCTCTCGTGCGGGTGGACGTGGACGAACTCCGGCAGCGTCCCGCCCTTGCGGGTGAGGACCTCGCCGACGCGGGCCTCCTCGGTGGACGGCGTCAGGAAGCCGTAGTCGGCCATCCACTCGTCGTTGAAGATCTTGGAGAGGTAGCCGCGGCCGCCGTCGGGCAGCAGGACGACGATGACGGCGTCGTCGTCGGCCTCGGCGGCGACGCGGAGGGCCGCGACGACGGCCATGCCGCAGGAGCCGCCGACCAGCAGGGCCTCCTCGCGGGCCAGGCGGCGGGTCATGGTGAACGAGTCCTTGTCGGACACGGCGATGATCTGGTCGCAGATGTCGCGGTCGTAGGTCTCGGGCCAGATGTCCTCGCCGACGCCCTCGGTGAGGTAGGGGCGGCCGCTGCCGCCGGAGTAGACCGAGCCTTCGGGGTCGGCGCCGACGATCTGGACGCGCCCGCTGGAGATCTCCTTGAGGTAGCGGCCGGTGCCGCTGATGGTGCCGCCGGTGCCGATGCCCGTCACGAAGTGGGTGATGCGGCCCTCGGTCTGCTCCCAGATCTCCGGGCCGGTGGTCTCGAAGTGGGAGCGCGGGTTGTTGCCGTTGCGGTACTGGTCGGGCTTCCAGGCGCCGGGGATCTCGGCGGCGAGGCGGTCGGAGACCGAGTAGTACGACTCGGGGTGCTCGGGCGAGACGGCCGTCGGGCAGATCACGACCTCGGCGCCGTAGGCGCGCAGCACGTCGATCTTGTCCTTGGCGACCTTGTCGGGGCAGACGAAGACGCACCGGTAGCCGCGTTCCTGGGCGACGATGGCCAGGCCCACGCCGGTGTTGCCGGACGTCGGCTCGACGATCGTGCCGCCCGGGCGCAGCGCCCCCGACTCCTCGGCGGCGTCGATCATGCGGACGGCGATGCGGTCCTTGACCGAGCCTCCGGGGTTGAAGTACTCCACCTTGGCCAGCACCTGGGGTGACGGGCCGCTGGTCACCTTGCGCAACCGTACGAGCGGGGTGTTCCCAATCAGCTCGACGAGCGAATCATGTACGTGCACCGCGACGTCCTTGTCGTTCAGCTTGTTGCATCCCCGTTCAACCCGTGTGAACTGCGCGTGTACCGCGCTGCCAGGGATGAGGATTCGGATAGATTCCAGTTTCGACGGTAGCCCAAAACGGTGGCGGCGGGGCAAGTGACGCATGCTGGTGATGGGCTGCCCATTCGCCCGGCGATGACGGAGGGTTGTCATTTGATCCTGAATCACAGGGCGTTCACGGCGCGGCGTATCGCGACGGCGGCGGCATACGGGGGCGGGGGCATCACGGCCCTTGGCGGGCTGACTTTCGGCTTGGTGGTCGTTGAGGCCAAGCTCGCCCGCAAGATCATCGCGGCGACGCCGAGCGGCGACCCGCCGGCGGCGGACGGGCTCTACGGCTCGGCGCTGCCCGGCCCGGCGATCTCGTTCGTGGTGCTGGGCGACTCGACGGCGGCGGGGCTGGGGGTGCACCGGCCGGACGAGACGCCGGCGGCGATGCTGGCGGCCGGGCTGTCGTCGATCGCCGGGCGTCCGGTGCGGCTGACCAACGTCGCCGTCTCCGGCTCGCGGTCGGAGATGATGGTGACCGAGCAGCTCGACCGGGCGCTGGAGGCGCGGCCGAGGATCGCGGTCATCATGGTCGGCGCGAACGACGTGACGGCGCGCATCCCCCCGGGTGAGTCCGTCCGGCATCTGGCGCGGGCGGTCCAGCGTCTGAGGGCGGTGGGCTGCGACGTGGTCGTGGGGACGTGCCCCGACCTCGGCTCGGTCAAGCCGCTGATGCAGCCGCTGCGCTGGATCGCCCAGCGGGCCAGCCGCCAGCTCGCCGCGGCCCAGACGATCGCGGTGGTGGAACTGGGCGCGCGGTCGGTCTCGATCGGAGGCCTTCTCGGACGCGAGTTCGCGGCCGACCCGCTGGAGATGTTCAGCGACGACCGCTACCACCCGTCCGCCCGGGGCTACGCGGCGGCGGCCGCGGCGATGCTGCCGTCGATGGCGGCGGCGCTGGGGCTCGACCCGGAGCTGGACTCGATGCCGGACGCGCGGCGCGGCGAGGGCGTCCTGCCGGTCTACCTGGCCGCGGCCGAGGCGGCGGAGGCCGCCGGGACCGAGGTGGCCGGGACGCGGGTCGCGGGCCGCGAGCGTGGCCCTCGGGGCCGCTGGGCGACGCTTCTGCGGCGCGTCCACCCCAACGGCGGGTCCGACGACAGTGGTTCTGGGGAAAATCTGGAAGCGCTACCGATTTTGTAGCGTCTCTGTTACTTTCCGTTGCTGCGGCAACAGTGCCCCAGCCCCCAGGAGTCTCCGCCATGCCCTCGCACACCCGGAAGCGACTACTCACGGCGACAATACCCGTACATATCGCGACATTGTCCCTTGCGGCCGGGGCGTGCTCCAGCGGCCCGGCCACGAGCGGCGCTCAGGCCGCGCAGGGCTGGACGGGCAAGGGCGTGAACGCCGTCAGCCGTCCGATCACGGGGTCCGGCGTCGCCGCCGTGACCGGCCTGCGGCCCGACGGGTCGCTGGAGACGGCGGTCTTCGACCTGGCCAAGGGCGGCAGGCTGTGGGCGCGCCCCGCGACCATGGTCGGCAGGCTGTCGGGGATGGGCGTCCAGCCGCCGGCCGTGGCCGCCGGGCCCGGCGGTGGCCTGGTCGTGGCGCTGGAACCGCAGCGCACCGGCAGGTGGAAGGCCACGCTGGTCGCCCGCGACGCCCGCACGGGCGCGCAGCGGTGGGCCCGTCCGGTCGACTCGACGTTCGGCCCGGTGCGCTGCGGCACGCACGTGTGCCTGTCGGAGTCCACCGCGCGCAAGAACGCCCGGTTCGTCGCGCTCGATCCGGCGACCGGCCGGTCGTCCTGGTCGATGCCGGGCATCGCCGAGGTCGAATGGGCGGACCACTCCAAGGCGGTGTTCTTCCGGATGGCCCAGCATCCGACGCTGGAGGCGCGCGACCTGAGGTCCGGCCGGGTGCTGTGGACGTTCCCGGTCGAGCGGGCCGTGGGCACCGGGGTGAACCTGTCGGGCGGCTGGGCGTTCGGCGCGCTCACCGGCACCACGCCCTCGCCGAATGACGTCCTGGTGAGCTACATGGCCCCCTACCAGGCCCGCAAGGGCAGGGCCCTGTCGTCGTTCGGGTTCTTCGGGCTGCGCCTGTCGGACGGCAAGCCCGCCTGGGTGCGCAAGCGGCTGCTGCGCGTCTACCCCAGCGCCAACCCGGCCGTCGCGCTCATCACGCGGCAGGTGACGCCCGCCGGGACGTACGGCGGGTTCGAGCAGCTCGACCCGCGCACCGGACGCACGACCGCGGTCATCCCCGGTGACAGGACGCCCCGCAGCGCCTGGTGGCTGTCGTTCCCGTCCGACCTGACCAAGCTCGGCTTCCTCGCCCAGGGCAAGGCGGGCAGCGCCTACGAGTTGAAGAGCGCCGCCCCCGTCCCGGCCGCGAAGCTGCGCGCGTGGTCGTTCTGTACCGTGACCCCGGCCGAGCTCCGCATCACCGGGCAGCGCGGCTTCTACCCCATCGCTCCCCTGTGCGCGTATGACCTCGCCACGGGCAAGAAGGTCCCGTCCCCGGGGGCGCCTCCCGGGTGGTACACGGGTGCGGTGGACGGCTGGCGGGTATGGCGGGACGAGAGCGGCGTGATGCACGCCGTGAAGGACGCCAAGGGCTCGGCCCCAGGCATGTACGGGGCCTGAGACCAGCCCTGTTAGACGTCCTGTCAACAAACGCCGGGCCCGCCGTGTACGTCGTCCGGGCCAACGGCTACATTGCTTGTGACCGGTGAGTAACACGCGATGCCGCGACGGGCGCCGGTCGCCGGAGACAGGCCGCACAGAACAGGGAGACACCACATGCCCGAGGCAGTCATTGTCGCGACCGCGCGCTCGCCGATCGGACGCGCGTTCAAGGGTTCGCTGAAGGACATCCGTCCCGACGACCTGACGGCTCAGATGATCAAGGCCGCGATGGCCAAGGTGCCGCAGCTCGGCCCCGACCAGATCGACGACCTCCTGCTCGGCTGCGGCCTGCCCGGCGGAGAGCAGGGCTACAACCTGGCCCGCGTGGTGTCGGTGCTGCTCGGCTGGGACAACGTCCCCGGCGCGACGATCACCCGCTACTGCTCGTCCTCGCTGCAGACCACCCGGATGGCGCTGCACGCGATCAAGGCGGGCGAGGCCGACGTGATCGTTTCGGCCGGTGTCGAGACCGTCAGCCGCTTCGCCAAGGGCAGCAGCGACGGCCTTCCCGACACCCAGAACCCGCTGTTCGCCGACGCGCAGGCCCGCACCACCGCGCGCGAGGCCGAGGGCTCCGAGGTCTGGAAGGACCCGCGCGAGGACGGCGCCCTGCCCGACATCTACATCGCGATGGGGCAGACCGCCGAGAACGTGGCCCAGATCCGCGGCCTGTCGCGCCAGGCGCAGGACGAGTTCGGCGTCCGTTCGCAGAACCTGGCTGAGAAGGCCCTAGCCAACGGGTTCTGGGAGCAGGACATCACGCCGGTCACGCTGCCCGACGGCACCGTGGTCAGCAAGGACGACGGCCCCCGTCCCGGCACCACCTACGAGAAGGTGTCGCAGCTCAAGCCCGTGTTCCGCCCCGACGGGACGGTCAACGCCGGCAACTGCTGCCCGCTGAACGACGGCGCCGCCGCGGTCGTCGTCATGAGCGACACCAAGGCCGCCGAGCTCGGGATCACCCCGCTGGCCCGGATCGTCTCGACCGGCGTCACCGGCCTGTCCCCCGAGATCATGGGCCTGGGCCCGGTGGACGCCTCCCGCCGCGCGCTGGCCAAGGCGGGCATGACCATCGCCGACATCGACCTCGTCGAGATCAACGAGGCGTTCGCCGCGCAGGTGCTGCCGTCGGCCGAGGACCTCGGCATCGACCACGACAAGCTCAACGTCAACGGCGGGGCCATCGCGGTCGGCCACCCGTTCGGCATGACCGGCGCCCGCATCACCTCCACCCTGCTGAACGGCCTGAAGTTCCACGACAAGCAGTTCGGCCTGGAGACCATGTGCGTGGGCGGCGGCCAGGGCATGGCGATGGTCCTGGAGCGACTGAGCTGAGGCTGTACCGCGAGCGGCGTCCGGCCCAGTCGGTCATTGGATCGATCGACTGGACGGTGACCACCGCGTGAACTGAACCGTCAGGTGGGCGGGTGCGGGGCCTGGGGGCGCCGCGCCTGCCCACCTGCGTTTTCACTAAACCAAGGGCGGGCAAGAAAGGATCTACGTAACGCGCTCGATAGACCCCCGTTAGGGGGTTGTCACATTTGAAGTCGTGTTGCAGAGTCAGCAGGAAGAGCCCCGCTTCATGGAGGTGCCTATGTCCCTGAGCCACTCGCCGGAGACGCACAGCAAGCTGATCGCACGCATCCCGAAAGTCACAGGACGTGACATCCCCGAGTGGTTCTCCACCATCGAGAACGGCCCTTCGTTCCTACGCTGTGATGAGCGAAGCAACTGGCTCGCCGACGAGCACGGCATCTCGCATGGCTACGCGACCGCGCTGGTGCGCGAACACGAACGCACCCGGCGCGCGCGACACTACTGATCGACCTCACACACAACAGACTTCCGCGAGTTTCGCCGGGGCTGCGCCCGCCAACGGATGACCCCCGCAGTCGCAACCGTCCAGCGGTGCGACCTTGGCGCCGAGCCGGCCCCGCAACCGATCAGCCCCTGCCGGAGGGTTCCGGCAGGGGCTGATCGCAGTTCGGGAGCGGGCGGGCGTCAGTCGCGCCCGTAGAAGTACGACAGGAAGCGCAGCAGCTCGAGGTAGATCCAGACCAGGCTCAGCACCAGGCCGAACGCGCAGTACCAGGCGAACTTCTCCGGAGCCTGGGCGCGGACGCCCTGCTCGACGGCGTCGAAGTCGAGCAGCAGGAAGAAGCAGCCCACCAGGATGGCCACCACGCTGAACACGTAGGCCAGGGGGTTGCTCGCGTCGCGGATGCCGATGCCGCTGTCGGAGCCGAAGATCTGCACGACCAGGTTGACCAGCATCAGGCCGATGAGGCCGATGCCCGCCGCCAGGACGAACTTGGTGAACTTCGGCGTGACGCGCACGATGCGCAGCGCGTAGACGGCGAGCGTGGCGCCGAACGCCAGCGCGGTGCCGATCACGGCCTGGAAGACCACGCCGTGGTACAGGTCGTTGTAGGCGTTGCTGATGATGCCCACCGCGACGCCGTAGATCGCCGCGAAGGCGATCACCGTGCCGGCGTTGGCCTTGTTGCGGCCGAAGGTGATGAACGCCCAGATGCCGAGCTGGGCGATGATCGCCACGGCCAGCACCGGCAGCGCCAGCTTGGCGGGAACCAGGACCCACGAGAGCGCGGCGGTGGCGACCAGGGTCACCAGGGTCAGGAAGCCGCGGACGACGACGTCGTCGATGGTCATGGCCCGTTCGGCCGGCGGCGCGTAGGAGGGCGCGTTGTACATGTCCTGCAACTGCTGCGGGGTCGGCGCGCCGTAGCCCCCCGCCTGCTGCCCGAAGTTGTTACCCCGGAACGCGGGGTTCCTGCTCTCCATCGGAGCCTCCACTATGGCTGACCTGTCCGATCATTCTAGACGGACGGGACGTCATCGGGGTTCCCGGCGGGTGTCGTCTCAATCTCGTCCCGGCCGGCGTCCCAGACGGACGCCGGCCGGGGTCGGTGCCCCCGGTCGGATTCGAACCGACACAAAAGCTCTTTTAGGGAGCCTGCCTCTGCCATTGGGCTACAGGGGCGGCGCAATCATACCGAGACCCATTGGTCACTCAGGCAACAGATATTCGACCGAGACGGCTTTTGCGCCAAATCGAGGCGCACAACGCGTAACGATCATGGAATGCCCAGCTCAAGCCCCGTTGTGCATTTTGTTGATCTTACCTCCCATGGCGGGAGACCATACGGTTCCTTGCCTCAGGAACCCAACGGGACGCCCCGGACGGCGGGCGTGTCGAGCAGCGCCACGCCCGCGCGGCCGTCGCGGTCGCGGCGTATCGCGCAGATCTCGTGGACGCCGATCCGCCCGCTCTCGCAGGCCAGCGCGGACGCGGCCAGGTACAGCAGCCACACCCGGGCCACGCCCTCCCCCGCCAGGTCGGAGCATTCGGCCCAGTGGCGCTGGAGGTTGGCGGCCCAGGCCCGCAGGGTGCGGGCGTGGTGCTCGCGCAGCGCGCCGATGGCCCTGATCTCCAGCCCGGCGTCCTCCAGTGCCGCCACCAGGGCGCCGAGGGGCAGCAGCTCGCCGTCCTCGGGGAACATGTAGCTGGTGGTGAACGTCCGCCTGATCTGGTGCGGGCCGGGCCGCCTGACCGGCTGCTGGAGCATGAGGCGGCCACCCGGGGCGAGCAGGTCGTAGATGGGCGCGATCTCGTGGCTCAGCGTCTCGGCCCCCGCCATGCCCACGATGGCGTCGTAGGGGCCGCCGCCAGCCTCGGCGAGGTCCCACCCCCGGACGTCGACGAGCTCGGCGACGCCGAGGGCCCGGGCGCGCTCGGCCATGAACTCGGCCTGCTCGGGCGAGCGCGTCATCGCCACCACCCGGACGCCGAGCTGCTCGGCCAGGTGGCAGCCCAGCGAGCCCCAGCCCGCGTTGAGGTCGAGGACGCGCTGGCCCGGCAGCAGCTCAAGCCGCTCGGCCAGCGTGTTCAGCGCGGCCTGCTGGGCGGCGTCCAGATCGACCGCGTCGGCCCACAGGCCGCTGCCGTGCGCCATCGACGGGCCGAGCAGCCGGGCGAAGAACGCCGCCGAGGCGCGCAGCGGCCCCGGCGCGCCCGACGGGAACTCCTCGGGCGGCGGCTTGGGCTCGGGCCCGACGGCGCCGAGCGTGACGGCCGTCCGGACGATCTCGCGCTTGTCGTCGCTGCTGAGCCTGATCGGCTCGTCGCCGCTGCGCATGACCCGCTGGACGGCGTCGAGCGCTCCGAAGACGTCTCCCTCGATGTCGAGCTCACCCGCGACGTACGCGCGCGCCAGGCCCATCTCCCCCGGCTTCCACAGCAGGCGCCGCAGCGCCCGGCGGTGCCGGATCACGAAGGCGGGCGCGCCGGGCGGCCCGACCGTGCTGCCGTCCCAGGCGCGCACGCGGATCGGCAGGTCGCCGGCGGCCTCGCGACCCTCGCCGAGCAGGATTCTGGTGAGCAGCGGCGCGAGCCGTGACGCGATCCCGTCGTTCCTCACCCGACCCGCCCTTCTCTCAGCCGCTAGTGGTCCGCGCGGCGCCTCCCGGCCGCCTGCTCGAACTCCTGGCGGGGCCGCTGCAGCTCACCGAGAGAGACGATCTCGCGCCGGAAGAACAGCGCGAGCGTCCAGTCCGCGGTGACCCGCATCTTGCGGTTGATGGTCGGCATCCGAGACAGATGGTATGTGCGGTGCATGAACCAGGCGAGCAGGCCCTTCAGTTTGATGCCGTAGACGTTGGCCACACCCTTGTGCAGCCCGAGCCCGGCCACGGACCCGACGTAGCGGTGCACGTACGGCTTGCGGGCCTTGCCGCGCAGGTCGGCCACGATGTTGTCGGCCAGCCGCTTGGCCTGCCGGACGGCGTGCTGGGCGTTGGGCGCGCAGTAGTCGCCCGCGTCGGTGAGGTCGGGCACGGCCGCGTTGTCCCCGGCCGCGTACACGCCGGTGAGGCCCTCGACGGTGAGCTCGGCGGTCGCCTTGACGCGTCCCTTGTCGTCGATCGGCAGGTCGCTCTCGCGCACGACGGGATGCGCCTTGACCCCGGCCGTCCACACCAGCGTCCCGGCGTCGAACTCCTCGCCGTCGCTGAGCACGATGTGCTGGTTCTCGGCCGACTTGAGCAGGGTCTCCAGCCGGACCTCGATGCCGCGGCGGCGCAGCGCCTCGGCCGTCCAGCGGCCCATCTCGGGCCCGACCTCGGGCAGGATGCGGTCGGTGGCCTCGACCATCATCCAGCGCATGTCGCCGGGGTCGATGCCGGGATACCACTTGCAGGCGTCGCGGGCCATGTCCTCCAGCTCGCCCAGCGCCTCGACCCCGGCGAACCCGGCGCCGACGAACACGAACGTCAGGGCGCGGCTCCTGGCCTTCTCGTCCCCGATGGACGCGGCCGTGTCGAGCTGTCTGAGCACGTGGTTGCGCAGGTAGATGGCCTCCCCGACGGTCTTGAAGCCGATGCCGCACTCGGCGAGCCCGGGGATCGGCAGCGTGCGCGAGATCGAGCCCGCCGCCACGACCAGGCGCCCGTAGGGGATCTCGCGCGACTCCCCACCGCCCTCGGGACGGAACGCGACGCGACGCCGCGCGTGGTCGATGGACGTGACGTGCCCGTTCAGGATCCGGCAGCGCCGCAGGACCTTGCGCAGCGGCGCGACGACATGGCGGGGCTCCAGGTTGCCCGCCGCGGCCTCCGGCAGGAACGGCTGGTAGGTCATGTAGGACTGCGGATCGATCACCGTGATGGCGACGTCCCCGCGCCTCAGCTCGGTGCGCAGCTTCTTCTGCAGGCGCAGCGCGGTGTACAGGCCGACGTAGCCTCCGCCGACGATGACGATGTCCTCCGTTGACATAGAGGGGCGATACCCGTAACTGAGCGATCACACCCCCGATCGAAAATCGGGGAGAAAACCCCCGTCGTCCGGCGAACCACTGCGCACCCACCCGCATCTCACATGGTGCAACGCGAGAAACGGCGGCCAGGGCCGGACGGGGGCGTCAAGCGAACCGGTTCGGGGGTCGTCTCGGGGGCGATCCCGGGCCGCCGCTTGACCAAGGCCCTGCCCGCCGTTCCTCGCGTCGCCCAGCCCACGAATCGCCACGAACACGCCCCGGCCGCAGTCAGCGCACGCGTCTGGCCGCATTGCCGCCCCACCCCACACGCTTCCTCCGCCCTGCGATGACAGGCATGGACGCCGCTCGCGTCGTCCGCGGTCAACGGGCCAGGGCGCGGGCACGGGTGAAGACCGCGTCGAGCATCTCCTCGGTCACGCGCCCGGTGAAGGTGTTCTGCTGGCTGGGGTGGTAGCAGCCCAGCATCGCGACCGTCCGGCCGTCCGGCGCGCCGAGTTCGATCTCCACGCCGTGCCCGAACGCGGGACGCGGGCGCGGCACCGTGTACCTGGCCTGCTTGAGCGCGGGCCAGACGCCCTGCCAGGCGAATCCGCCGAGGCAGACCACGCACCGGACGCTCGGCGCGACCTCGGACACCTCGCGCGCCAGCCACGGCAGGCAGGTGGCGCGCTCGCCGGGCGTGGGCTTGTTGTCGGGCGGCGCGCACCGCACGGTCGCGGCCATCCGGGTGTCGATGAGGCGCTGGCCGTCACCGGCCCGGACGCTGGTCGGCTGCGACGCGAGCCCCACCCGGTACAGCGAGGCGAACAGCCAGTCGCCCGAGCGGTCGCCGGTGAAGATCCGTCCGGTCCGGTTGCCGCCGTGCGCGGCGGGCGCCAGCCCCACGATCAGGATGCGCGGCTCGTCGTCGCCCCAGCCCGCGATGGGACGTCCCCAGTACTCCTCGTCGGCGAACGCGCGGCGCCGCTCGACGGCCACCTTCTCCCGCCAGGCCACCAGCCGGTCGCAGGCTCGGCAGACCGACTGCCGCGCGCACAGCTCGCCGAGCCCGGACGCCTTCTCGGCGAGGTCGAGCACCTCGCCCGCCGTGTGCGCGACGGGTGTGCCGGGCGCGGCCGGGTCGTCGGGCCATCCCGTCCCCGGCGGGACGAACGGAGCGCGTGGTTTCTCCATGCCGCCGATCCTCGCACGGCCGCCGGACGTCGCTCCGGGCACACACACCGCGTCATGCGCTGTAACCGAAAGCTCTATATGCGGGACGTCCCGTCTCGATACGATGCGGTTCGCCGGTCAAGGAGGCGGCTCCGGCGCCGGGTGAAGCGGAGGCGGCCTTTGACCCAACCGGGGTGGTACCCCGATCCCCACGGCAGCGGAAGCCTGCGCTGGTGGGACGGGCATCAGTGGACCGACAACCTCAATCCGGAGCCTCCCGAGCCCGTCCGCCGACGGATGGAGCGCGAACGCGAGCGGCAGACCCCGATTCCGGCACCGGTGTACCAGGAGCAACAGCAGCCGTTCGGCCAGCCCGAGTGGATGCGCGAGCCCGCCGTCCGCCCGCTGGACGCCAGCGTCCGCGGCATGCTGCTGCACGCCGACGAGCAGGTCGTCTCCTACGGGCACTCGTCCCTGGCCTGGACGCACGTCGAGTGGGTGGCCTACTGGACGGCCGGGCTGCCCAGCGGCTACGGCCACGGCCCCGGCCTGCAATGGATCTTCCAGGTGGGCCGCCACCCCTTCCAGGGCGGCCCCCGCGTCGAGATCGTGATCGAGCCCTGGACCGTCGCGGGCCAGAACCTCGACCCCGAACAGCTCTGGCTGGGCCTGGTCGACATGTGCCGCCGCATGGCCGAGCCGCGCATGGTCGCCGAGCTGACCGGACGCGTCCTGGCGGGCGAGTCCGTCGACCTGGCCCAGGGCCTCACCGTGCATCCGGGCGGCGTCCGCGGCAACCGCGTCTCGCTCAGCTGGTCAACGATCTCCGGCGCCGTCATGGAGAGCGGCCGCGTCTGGATCCAGCAGTCCAGCGGCTCGACCCCGGTCCTCTACGTCCCCCAGCAGAACCCCAACGCCGTCCTCATCCCCGCCCTCCTCGAAGCCGTAGGCCACGCCCGCCGCCCCCGCTGACCCCCGCAATACGCGTTTGTGGCGGAACGAAACCGCCCTGCGGGTGGGGGTTTAGGCGAGGGACCAGGCTATGCCGTCGAGGATGTCGTGTTCGCTGACGAGGACGGCGCCGAAGGAGTACTCGCGCATGATGCGGTCGAGGATGAGGGCGCCGGCGCCGATGACGTCGACGCGGCCCGGGTGCATGACGCCGAGGGCGGCGCGTTCGGCGCGGGTGGCGTGCAGCAGGTCGCGGGTGACCTCGTGGACCTGGGCGGCGGTTACGCGGGACAGGTGGATCTTGTCGGGCTCGTAGGTCTCCAGGCCGTGGGCGATGGCGGAGACCGTGGTGACCGAGCCGGCCAGGCCGACCAGGGTGCGCGACTCGTCGACCGGGACGGACTCGCGGACGGTGGCCAGCGCGACGTCGATGTCGGCGACGGCGGCGGTGATCTGCTCGGGTGAGGGCGGGTCGGCGTCGCGCATGTGGCGTTCGGTCATGCGGACGCAGCCGATGTCCATCGAGCGGGCGGCCTCGACGTGGGAGCCGCCGAGGACGAACTCGGTGGAGCCGCCGCCGATGTCGACCACCAGGTAGGGGCCGACCGGGCGCAGCGCCGCCAGCTCGCGGGTGGCGCCGGTGAAGGACAGCTCGGCCTCCTCGTCGCCCGTGATGACCTCGGGGACGACGTCGAAGATCTCCACGACCCCGGCGACGAAGTCGGCCCGGTTCGCGGCGTCGCGGGTGGCGCTGGTGGCCACCACGCGCACCTTCTCGGCGCCGTGCCGGGTGATGAGGGCGGCGTAGCCGCGCATGGCGGCGAAGGTGCGTTCCAGGGCCTCGGGGGTCAGGCGTCCGGTCTGGTCGACGCCCTGGCCGAGCCGGACGATCTCCATCCGGCGCTCGACGTCGGTCAGCGTGCCGTCCGGGGCGAGGTCGGCGATCAGGAGACGGACGGAGTTGGTGCCGCAGTCGACGGCGGCGACGCGGTTCACGTGGCCTCCTCGGGGTCGGGGCTTTCGGCGACGCACGGGCCGGCGCGCCACCATTCGGGGAGGGCGGAAAGGGCCTCGCGGCCGAAGGGGTTGGCGCCGGGGACGGCGAGCTCGTGGCCCACCAGGGCGTGCAGGCACTTGACCCGTTCGGGCATCCCGCCCGCGCTCTGCATGCCGGACGGGAGGGGCTCGATGCCGTCCTCCTTGGTCGCCTGGTCGCGGCGGTTCAGGTAGTCGGCGTGGGCGGCCTCGTAGGCCGCCCTCAGCTCGGGGTCGGCGGCCAGGCGGGCCTGCATGTCGCGCATGATGCCGCTGCCCTCCAGCGACCCGATGGCCGAGGCGGCCTTCGGGCAGGTCAGGTAGAACAGCGTGGGGAACGGCGTCCCGTCGGGGAGCCGGGGGGACGTCTCGATGACGTCGGGCAGCCCGCAGGGGCAGCGGTGGGCCACCCGCCGGATGCCCCGGGGCTCGCGCCCCAGCTGGCCCGCGACGGCGCGTTCGTCCTGTTCGTCGATCATGTCGAGTCCCCACCTCACGGATCGTCCGATCCGCTGACACACCCGCTGCTAGCGCGCCTTGTCGGCGCTCTCCACCGAGCGCCAGAGCGTCTGGTACCACGGCGGCTTGGCCTCGGGGCCGCCCTGCCGGGCCTGGCGGCCGTTTCCTCCCGTGCCGTCGAGCACGATGTAGCACTTCACGCCGGGCTTGCAGTAATGCAGCCGGCGCGTCGCCTCACGCTCAATGTACGACTTATCGCCAAGCCGCTGCTTGCGTTGGGCGAGTTCTTCCACCTGCTTCTGGGCGACGCGCTCCTTGTGCTCCAGCTCGGCGATCTCCTGCCGCTGGGCGATGTACTCCCGGACGGGGTAGGCCAGGCTCAGCGCGATCGCGCAGACCACCACGGCCAGGATCGCGGCGCGGCTGGTCAGCGCCGGGTTTCCGCGACGGGCACCGTCCCCCGGGGGACCGTCGTGGTCGTCCCGGGGGTGCTCGTGGTCGTCGTCCTGCGCCAAGGGAAGCCCCTCTGGTGAGCGGATCAGGCCTGGGTGAACCTCGGGAAGGCGGCGGCGCCGGCGTAGCGGGCCGCGTCGTCCAGCAGCTCCTCGATGCGCAGGAGCTGGTTGTACTTGGCGACCCGGTCGCTGCGGGCGGGGGCGCCGGTCTTGATCTGGCCGCAGTTGGTGGCCACGGCCAGGTCGGCGATCGTGGTGTCCTCGGTCTCGCCGGAGCGGTGGCTCATCACGCAGCGGAAGCCGCTGTTGTGGGCCAGCGCGACGGCGTCGAGGGTCTCGGTGAGCGTGCCGATCTGGTTGACCTTGACCAGCAGGCCGTTGGCGGAGGACTCCTTGACGCCCCGGGCGAGCCGCTCGGGGTTGGTGACGAACAGGTCGTCGCCGACGAGCTGGACCTTGTCGCCGACGGCGGCGGTGAGGGCCTGCCAGCCCGTCCAGTCCTCCTCGTCGAGGGGGTCTTCGATGGAGACCAGCGGGTAGTTGGCCAGCAGCTCGCCGTAGTAGGACGCCATGTCCGCCGAAGACCGCCTGCTGCCCTCGAAGGTGTAGGTGCCGTCGGCGTGGAACTCGCTGGCGGCGACGTCGAGGGAAAGGGCGATGTCGCGTCCGGGGGTGAAGCCGGCCTTGCCGACGGCCTCCAGGATGAGGTCGAGCGCGTCGCGGTTGCTGGGCAGCTCGGGGGCGAAGCCGCCCTCGTCGCCCAGGCCGGTGTTCAGGCCCTTGCTCTTCAGCACGGACTTGAGCGCGTGGTAGACCTCGGCGCCCCAGCGCAGGGCTTCGGAGAAGGTGGGCGCGCCGATCGGCAGGACCATGAACTCCTGGATGTCGACGTTGGTGTCGGCGTGGGCGCCGCCGTTGAGGATGTTCATCATCGGCACCGGCAGCAGGTGCGCGTTGGGGCCGCCCACGTAGCGGAAGAGCGGCAGCCCGGCCGAGTCGGCGGCGGCCTTGGCGACGGCGAGGCTGACACCGAGGACGGCGTTGGCGCCGAGCTTGGACTTGGCGGGGGTCCCGTCGAGGTCGATCAGCAGCTGGTCGATCAGCCGCTGCTCGGACGCGGGGTAGCCGACGAGCTTCTCGTCGATGGTCTCGTTGACGGCCTGGACGGCTTCACGCACGCCCTTGCCGTTGTAGCGGTCGCCGCCGTCGCGGAGCTCGACGGCCTCGAACTGGCCGGTGGAGGCGCCGCTGGGCACGGCGGCGCGGGCCTCGGTGCCGTCGGAGAGCAGCACCTCGACCTCGACGGTCGGGTTGCCACGGGAATCCAGGATCTCCCGGGCGAGTACGGCCTCGATCGACGACACGGGCATCTCCCTGATTGGTGCGGCTGTGTTTCCAGCCTCAGAGCCTATCCGCGCCCGCTCGGCGGCGACCAACCGGCACACCGGGTGCCGATCCGACCGTTATGGGCCAAGTCACCGAACCTTGCGGTCCAGCGACTTGACGAAGTCATTGCCAACCTTATCTACTACTTCCATCAAACACACTTGATAAGTAGGGATTAGTGACAATGCATCGCACACTCCGCCTCCGCGCCGCCACAGCGGCCTTGACCGTCCTGGCCGCCGCGGGGACGCTCACCGCCTGTGGCGACGACGAGGGCGGGAAGTCCGGTGCGTCCGGCCCGCTCCGCCTGGGCTACTTCCCCAACGTCACCCACGCCACCGCGCTGGTCGGCGTGCAGAAGGGCATCTTCGCCAAGCACCTCGGCGCCGCCCCCAGAACCTCCACGTTCAACGCGGGCCCCGCCGCCGTCGAGGCCGTGTTCTCCGGCGCGGTCGACGCCACGTTCGTCGGCCCCAACCCGGCCATCAACGCCTGGGCCAAGTCCCACGGCAAGGCCATCAAGATCATCTCCGGTGCCGCCTCGGGCGGGGTCTCGCTGGTGGTCAAGCCCGGCATCAACGGCGTCCAGGACCTGAGGGGCAAGAAGATCGCCACCCCGCAGCTCGGCAACACCCAGGACGTCGCGGTCCGTCACTGGCTCAAGAAGAACGGCCTGACCGCCAACAAGGACGGCAGCGGCGACGTCAAGGTCGTCCCCCAGGAGAACGCCCAGACGCTCCAGACCTTCGCCCAGGGCAACATCGACGGCGCCTGGGTCCCCGAGCCGTTCGCGTCCCGGCTGATCCTGGAGAGCAAGGGCAAGAAGCTGCTGGACGAGAAGTCGCTGTGGCCCGGCGGCAAGTTCGTCATCACCCACCTGATCGTCCGGCAGGACTTCGCGAAGAAGAACCCCGACCAGGTGAAGAAGCTGCTCCAGGGCGTGGTCGAGAGCACCGAACTGATCAACGGCAAGCCGGACGAGGCCAAGGCCGCGGTCAACGACCAGCTGTCCAAGCTCAGCGGCAAGCCGCTCAAGCCCGAGGTGCTCGACTCCTCCTTCAAGGAGATCACCTTCACCACTGACCCGGTGTCCAGCTCCCTCACCGAAGGCGCCAGGCACGCCGAGGAGATCGGCCTTCTGGAGAAGGTCGACCTGACCGGCATCTACGACCTGGGCCCCCTGAACAGCGTCCTCAAGGCGAGTGGAAAGGCACAGGTCAGCGACAAATGAGCAAGGCCGTCACGGCCGCCCCCAGCCGGACCGCCTCGGCGGTCCGGCTCGCGGGCGTCTCCAAAGCATTCGGGACCAAGGGCAACGCGCTCCTGGCCCTCGATCAGGTCTCCCTCGACGTGTCCCCGGGTGAGTTCGTGTGCTTGCTGGGCGCGTCCGGCTGCGGCAAGAGCACGCTGCTCAACCTCGTCGCCGACCTCGACCGTCCCACCGCCGGGACGATCGACACCGGCGACGCCCGGGTGGCGCTGATGTTCCAGGAGCCCGCGCTGTTCCCGTGGCTGACGGTCACCGGCAACATCGAGCTGGCCCTGAAGATGCGCGGCGTCGCCCGCCAGGAGCGCCGCGACCGCGCGGGCGAGCTGCTCGACTCCGTGCATCTCGGTGGCTTCGCCAGGAAGCGTCCCCACCAGCTCTCGGGCGGAATGCGCCAGCGGGTCGCGCTGGCGCGCGCGCTCGCGCTGACCGACGGCGTCGAGGGCTCCGGCGGAACGGTCCTGCTGATGGACGAGCCGTTCGGCGCGCTGGACGCGATGACCCGCGACCTGCTGCACGACGAGATCGAGCGCATCTGGCGCGAGCGCGGCCTGACCGTGCTGTTCGTGACCCACAACGTGCGCGAGGCGGTCCGGCTCGGCGACCGCGTGGTGCTGCTGTCCAGCCGTCCCGGACGCGTCGTTCAGGAGTTCCCAGTGCCGATGGAACGCCCGCGCCGCATCGATTCGACCGAGGTGGCCAAGCTGGCCGCGTCCATCACCGACCGGCTGCGCGAGGAGGTCGTCCGCCATGGCTCCTGAGACCGGTACCGCGTCGAAGGCCGCGCCCGCCAACCGCGCGACGCTCGACCGCGAGCTGGCGGGCCTGGACGCGCTGGAGCTGGGCGGCGCGACCCGCGTCAGCCCGCTGCTGAAGGTCTGGTCGGCGGTCTGGCCGATGATCACGGCGGTGCTGATCGCGCTGGGCGCCTGGCAGGCCGTGGTGTGGAGCGGCTGGAAGGACCCGTGGGTGCTCCCCGGCCCGGCCGACACGCTGCCGGTCTTCTGGGACCAGGTCACCAGCGGCCGGTTCTGGACCGCCGTCGGGCTCACGATGCAGCGCGCCGTCGTCGGCTTCGCGCTGTCGATCGCGATCGGCGTGCTGGTCGGCGCGCTGGTCTCGCAGTTCCGGGTGCTGCGGCGCGCGTTCGGCTCGCTGATCACCGGGCTGCAGACGATGCCGTCGATCGCGTGGTTCCCGCTGGCGATCCTGCTGTTCCAGCTGAGCGAGAGCGCGATCCTTTTCGTGGTGGTGCTGGGCGCCGCGCCCTCCATCGCCAACGGGCTGATCGCGGGCGTCGACTACACGCCGCCGATCCTGCTGCGCGCGGGCAAGGTGATGGGCCTGCGGGGGCTGAACCACTACCGGCACCTGGTCATGCCGGCCTCGCTGCCGTCGTTCGTGGCGGGCCTGAAGCAGGGCTGGGCGTTCGCCTGGCGGAGCCTGATGGCGGGCGAGCTGCTGGTCATCATCGGCGACACGACCTCGCTGGGCGTCCTGCTCTCGCAGGCGCGCGAGCTCAACAACACCGCCGACATGATCTCCTACATGCTCGTCATCCTGGTCATCGGCATCGTCATCGACCAGCTGTTCGGCGTGGTCGACCGCGCGATCCGCAGCCGCTGGGGGCTGGACGGCGACTGATCCTTTGACCGGGGATCAGACGGCGTTTGCCCTGTTCAGGGAAGGCTTCTGGGGAACCGGCAGCCGACTCTGGAGGTGGTCCCCATACCCGCCACCGCTCCACGGGTCCGATGAGCCGGATGTGGCGGGAGTCGCTGCGGCACCCGCGGATCCGGACGCGGGTCACGATCTCGGCGGTCGTGATCTCCGGTCTGCTGGCCACGGCCCTGTGCGCGCTGATGCTGGTGCAGATCAGGGAGCAGGAGGCCGACGAGCTGAGGCGCGATCTGGGCCGCGAGGGACGCCGCATCGTGGCCCGGATCTTCAGCGGCGACCTGGAGCGCACCCTCTACACCGGCGACCGCGAGCTGATCCAGGTCGTCGACCTCAACGGACGGCTGATGGCCACCAGCCCGGACATGGAGAGCTACCCGCCGATCAGCGCGTCGTCGTCCCCGGACGACGACGAGGGCGACAACCGGCGCGACTTCCGCAGCTGCGAGATCAAAGCCCCGGGCGGCGACTGCTTCCTGGTCGTGGAGTTCATCACGGGGCACGCCCCCGCCCACGAGCGGGTGTACTCGCTGGCCCCCGAGCCGGGGCTGTTCCCGCGTCCGGGGCAGGCGGCGCTGCTGGCCTTGCTCGTCCCGCTGATCGCCGGGTTGATCGGGATCGGCACCTGGCGGTCGGTGGGCCGCTCGCTGCGCCCGGTGGACGACATCCGCCGCGAGCTGGACGAGATCACCGCGACCGATCTGGAGCGCCGGGTGCCGGTGCCTGACCGCATGGACGAGGTGGGGCATCTCGCGCTGAGCGTCAACGCCACCCTCGACCGGCTGGAGGAGGCCGTCGCGCGGCAGCGCGGCTTCGTCTCCGACGTCTCGCACGAGCTGCGCAGCCCCCTGACGGGGCTGCGGACCGAGCTGGAGCTGGCGATGTCGGAGCCGGACTCCTCGGACGTGCGCGAGACGCTGGAGGCCGTGCTGCGCAACGCCGAGCGGCTGCACGCCGTCCTGGACGACCTGCTCGCGATCGCGCAGCTGGACTCGCAGCGCGGCCTGCCCAGCGAGCGGGTCGAGCTGGGCGAGCTGGCCGACCAGGAGGTGCTGCGGCGGCCACGGCGGGCGCGGGTGACCGTCTGGTCGGACGACCCGGTGTTCGTGCGCGGGGGCCGCTCGGAGCTGGGACGGCTGCTGACCAATCTGATCGACAACGCCGACCGGCACGCCGAGTCCGCGGTGACCGTCACCGTCCGCTCGACCGGGCGCGAGAGCGCGGTCGTGGAGGTGGCCGACGACGGCAAGGGCGTGGCGCTGGCGGACCGCGACCGGATCTTCGAGCGCTTCACCCGCCTGGCCGAGAGCCGCCACCGCGACGCCGGCGGCACCGGCCTCGGCCTGGCCATCTCGCGCGACATCGCGATGGCGCACGGCGGCTCGCTCATCATCACCGACCGCCCGGACGGCGAAGCGGGAGCCCGCTTCCTCCTGCGGCTCCCGCTCGACCATCCGGACCCGGGCTGAGGGCCTCAGCCCACCAGGTCGCCCGCCGTCACCGACATCTCGGTGCCGTCGGCGGGGTCGACGCCCATGGCGCGGGCCAGGGCGCGGAAGGGGGCGGCCTCGGCGCCGCGGTTCTGGCGCTCCAGCGTCCGGGCGAGGGCCTCGTGCGCCCACGCGTTACCGGGGTCGAGCTCGACCAGGGCGCGGAAGGTCTCCTCCGCGCGCCGGAGCTGGGCGCTGTGGAAGTAGGCGCGGCCGAGCAGCTCGACCGACGCGCGGTTGCCGGGCTCCTGCTCCACGACCGGCGCCAGGACACGGGCCGCGCCCGCGTAGTCCTTCGCCTCGAAGAACATCTGACCCCGCTGGAACTCCTGGTACATGACGCCTCCTCGGCGGGTTCAACCACCGAACCACCCGCCCTGTTCCCGGGGTCAGCCCGGCTCGGACGTCAGGCGGCGCCGCTCGTTCTCCAAAGCCTCGATCTGGGCGCCCTGCTCGGCCCTGGCGTTGAGGTCCTGCCCGGCCTCGCCGTAGTCGCGCGGCTCGTCGCCGGGTTCGCCCAGCTCGGCGCGCAGCCTGGCCAGGTCCTCGTCGATCTCGCGCAGCCGCGCCTCGCGGTCCCCGGCTCCCTGTTCGGTCATCTCGCGTTCCTCCTCACGTAACGGGCCCCCCGCCTATGCCCGCCGAGACCCCGGCCATGCTCAGACGCGGACGACGGTCTTGCCCCGGGCGCCGCCCTCGCGGTTGGCCTCCAGGGCGGCGGGGGCGTCCTCCAGCGCGACCTCGCGGTGGACGCGGACGGTCAGGCCGTCGGCGTCGATCAGGTCGGCGATCTCGCCGAGAAGGCCCGGGGTGGCCTCGTTGTCCAGGTTGACGCCGCGGATCTCCTTGGCGGCCATCGCGTCGACGTTCACCGACCAGATGGAGCTCAGATAGGTGCCGCCGGGCCGCAGCAGGCCCGCGACGTGCTCGACGGCCGCGCGGTCGCCCGCGAAGTCCAGGACGGCGTCGATCCCGTCGCCGTGCACGGCCAGGACCCGCTCGTTGAGGTCGCCCGCGGTGTGGTCGACGGTCTCGCCGGCGCCGAGGCGGCGCATCTCGGCGTCCATGTCCGCGCGGGCGGTCGCGATCACCTTGGCGCCGCGTCCGGCCGCGAACTGGACGGCGGCCTGCCCGACGCCGCCGGTCGCCCCGATGACCAGCACGGTCTGGCCGGAGTCGACGCGGGCGGCGTCGACGGCGTTGAAGCCGGTCATCGACGCGGTCGGCACGGCGGCGGCCTGGGTGTAGATCATTCCCCGGGGCATCCGGGCGACGGCGGCGCCCTCGGTGGCGATCGCGTAGTCGGCGTAGCTGCCCAGGCCGCGCGGGATCGCGGCGAACTGGCCGAAGACCTGCTCCCCCACCCCGAACTCGGTGACGCCCTCGCCGACCTCCTCGACCACCCCGGCGGCGTCGGTGCCCAGGATCAGGGGGAACGAGTGCGGGACGGAGTCCTTGAGCATCCCGTCGACGATCTTCCAGTCGAGCGGGTTGAGTCCGGCCGCGATCACCTTGACCAGCAGCTCGCCCGGACCCGGCAGCGGTCTGGGCAGGTCCATGAGCGCGGGCACGGCGCCGAACTCCGAGACGGCGATGGCACGCATGGTGATCCCCCGATTCACGTGCGATGGCGATTCGGGGTGTGATCTACCCGGAAAAGCGGCAGGTCACGCGTGTCGGCCCGGCACCCGGGGCTTCTCCCTGCGCTTGTCGTCGCGCTTGTCGTCGCGCTTGTCGTCCCGCCGGTGGTCCGGTTTGTCGTCGTCGCCCTTCTTGCCCTTGCTCGGACGCAGGGTGACGGACGAGCCGGGCTCGACCTGGCCGGGGCCGGGCGACATCTCGGCGACGGTGCCCTTGGGGAACTTGCCGGACTCGACCGGCGAGCCGACCCGGACTTTGAACCCGGCCGCGCGGAGCCTGGCGACCGCGGCGGCGACCTTGAGGCCGCGGACGTCCGGCAGGCCCGCCCGGTCTTCGCCCGAGCCCTTGCTGAAGTAGTGCGAGGGCGGGCGGTGGAAGGACGAGGCGTCGCGTCCCGACAGCGCCCCCATCATGCTGTCCTGCCAGATCGGGGCCGGGATCGTCGCGCCGAACACCGAGCCGTAGCAGGTGCCGTCCATGCACAGGCTGGTCATGGGGTAGCGGTAGCCGCCGCGCGGGTCGCCGACCCAGACGGCGGCGGACAGGTCGGGCGTGTACCCGGCGAACCAGGCGGCGGAGAAGTTGTCGACGGTGCCGGTCTTGCCCGCGGCGGGACGTCCCAGGCCCATGCCCCGCGCGGTGCCCTTGGTCAGGACGCCGCGCAGCACGTGGTTGACGGCGTCGGCGACGCCCTTGCGGATCGCCTGCTTGCAGTCGGCGGACGGCACGCGCAGCGCCTTGCCGTTCGCGTCGGTGATCCGGTCGATCGCGATCGGGGAGCAGTACTTGCCCCGCGCGCCGAAGGTGGCGTAGGCGGCGGCCAGGCGCAGCGGCGAGACGGGGTTGAACCCGAGCGTGAAGGAGGGGTACTGCTCCATGGCCTGGCCGTTGGCCTGCTTCATGCCGAGCCGCTCGGCCATCTTGACCGTCTGGCACAGGCCGACCTCGCGCTGGAGTGCCAGGAAGTAGGTGTTGACCGAGTGGTGGGTGCCCGTCAGCAGGCTGAAGCTGCGGCCGCCCTCGCCGTCGGCGGAGTTGCGCAGCTGCTTGGTGTCGCCGACGCTCTGGCCCTTGCAGTTGCGAAAGCCCGTCGGGGTGAAGCGGCGCGGCGCCATCATCCGCTGGCCGAACGGCATCCCGTCCTCCAGCGCGGCGGCGAGCGTGAACGCCTTGAACGTCGATCCGGCCTGCATGCCGATGCTGGAGCCGTGGCTGGCGTCGGCGGCGAAGTTGATCCAGGTCTTGCCGCGCAGCTTGTCGGAGCCGAGCTTGCGGTCGACGACCAGGCCCTTGATCTTGCCGGTGCCGGGTTCGACCAGGGCCTCGGCGGCGGCCTTGCGCGCGGAGTTCTTGTGCGGGACGTGCCGGTCGACGGCGCGCTGCGCGGCGCGCTGGGTCTTCCAGTCCAGCGTGGTGTGGATGGTCAGCCCGCCGCGCTTGAGCAGCCGTTCGCGCTCGACGGGCGTCCGGCCGAAGACGGGGTTGGTGAGGATCTCGCGCTGGACGTAGTCGCAGAAGAACGGGGCCTTGCTGGTGACGCAGCCGCTCGGTGTCTCCTGGATGCGCAGGCCCAGGGGCTTGCGCACGGTGGTCTCGGCCTGGGCGCGGCTGATCCAGCCGAGCTCGGCCATCCGCCGCAGGACGGTGTCGCGCCGCTCGCGGGCGGCCTCGGGGTGCCGGGTGGGGTCGTAGGCGTAGGGGTAGCGGATGACCCCGGCCAGCACCGCCGCCTCGTTCAGGTCGAGGCGGGCGGCGGGCTTGGAGAAGAAGTGCCGGGCCGCGGACTCGATGCCGTAGGCGCCGTCGCCGTAGTAGGCGATGTTGAGGTAGCGGCGCAGGATCTCGTCCTTGGAGTACCGGCGTTCCAGCGCGACGGCGAAGCGCAGCTCGCGGACCTTGCGGGCGGCGGTGATCTCCTTGGCGGCGCGCTTGCCCGCCGCCGACTCGGCCTGGGTGAGCAGCAGGTTCTTCACGTACTGCTGGGTGATGCCCGAGCCGCCCTGGTTGACCTCGCCGGAGGACAGGTTGGTGGCCAGGGCGCGCATGGTGCCCTTGGAGTCGAGCGCGCCGTGCTGGTAGAAGCGGCTGTCCTCGATGGCCAGCACGGCGCGGCGCGCGATCGGCGCGATCTGGTCGAGCTTGACGTCCACGCGGTTCTCGTAGAAGAAGGTCGCGATCGCGGAGCCGTCGGCGGCCAGGATGCGCGAGCGCAGCGGCACGCCGGTGGTGTGCAGGTCTTCGGGTTCGCTCTGGAACCAGTCGGCGGCGTCGCGGGCGCCGACCCCAGCGGTGCAGGCGGTGGGGAGGGCCATGAGGGCGACGAGCAGCCCGGCCAGGACGCCGAACCCGCCGAGGCGGCGGATCGCGCGCGCCTTCTCGCCGGTCTCGCCGGAGTCCTTCAAGGCCAAGGGCACGGGCTCAGCGTAAACGGGCGTAACCCGTCCGACCACCCCAATACCGATCTTGCGGGCGATATGCCCGGTTTACGTGCGCTCCTCGTTCTCCCAGCTCCGGACCCGGTCGCGGTAGGAGCGCGCCACGGCCCGCAGTTCGGCCTCCGGATCGAGGCCGCGCTCGCGCGCCTCGCGGACCAGCGCGAACAGCCGCTCGCCGATGCCGTCGCCGTCCGGGCGCAGCGCCGCGGGCGCGTCGGCGCGCGCGGCGCGGCGCTGGAGCTGCGCCGCCAGCGACAGCGCGGGCTGCGCCATCGGGACGCCGTCGAGCACCGAGGCGTCCGCGCCGTTCTTGCCCGCTCGCTCGGCGGCCTTGATCTGCTCCCAGTTGGCGTTGACCTCGTCGGAGCCCGAGACGGTCACGTCGCCGAACACGTGCGGGTGGCGGCGCACCAGCTTGTCGACGATCCCGGCGGCCACGTCGTCGATGGTGAACGCGGTCTCGTCGTCGCGCTCGGAAGCCACCACCGAGTGGAAGGCCACCTGCATCAACACGTCGCCGAGCTCCTCGCGCAGGGCGCCGAGGTCACCGTCCTCGACGGTCTCGACGACCTCGTACGCCTCCTCCAGCAGGTACGGGACGAGCGTCGCGTGCGTCTGCTCGCGGTCCCACGGGCACTCGCGGCGCAGCGTGTCCATCACCGTGACCAGGTCGAGCAGGCGGGCGCCCGGCAGGTCGTAGGAGCCGTGCAGCACCTCGATGTCGAGCGGGTCGGCGACCGCGAGCCGGCCGAGCTCGCGCATGAGGTCCTCGTCGCCGTCCGGCGCGGCGATCCAGAGCACCGAGGCCGAGCGCGCTGCGGTGGCCAGGTCGGCGGCGACCGGCTCGGCGACCTCGGCGGTCACGCCCGCGTCGGCCAGGTAGGGCAGCAGCGGATGCTCGGCGGAACCGGCCAGCACGCGGTCGGCGGAGCGCAGCGCGTCCCACGCCTTCCAGCCGAGCAGGCCGGGCGCGACCCGGTGCGTGGTCGCCAGCAGGGTCAGGGCCATGGTCAGCGGACACCCGACTCGCGGGCCGAGAGCTTGTAGGTGATCGGGCCGAGGCTCTCCTGGCTCTTGTCGAACGAGCCGAACCTCGGGTTGACCTTGATCTTCAGCCCGTCGATGGTCTGCCCGTACAGCGCCTTGATCTGCTCGCCCGCGGCCTGCTCGCCCTGCGGGGTGCCGTTGGCCCCGAACTTCTGGGCGGCGGTCGCCAGCGTGACCGAGAACCGCGCCATGTCGCGGTGCCGGCTCTTGGGCAGGCCGTAGACCAGCGCGGTGACCTCCTGCGTGCGCTGCCCGCCGTTCTCGGCGATGTACCGGTCGACGCCGCCCTCGGTGACGTTCAGCCCGGAGCGCTCGGCCATCCGGTCGCCGATGCGGATCCGGACCATCATGTCGAGCGCCTGGCGCCGGGGGTTCTCGGCGAGCTTCTCCAGGACGAGCTGCAGCCGGGGGTTGAGGTTGGGGTTGGACCGCAGGTTGTTGGCGACAGGGTCGGCCTTGAACTCCTTCTGCCAGTCGCGCACCGCGGAGTCGAGCGCCGACACGGTGATGCGGTCGTCGCCGACGATGGCCGCCGCGCCGACCTTCCACGGGTCGCCGCCGCAGCCCGCCAGCGCACCGGCCGCCACGGCGACGGCCGCCGCGACCTTCAGAGTCTTACCGAACACGCGTCCCCATCTCCTCGTTGATCTTTGAGAGCGTCGCCCAGCTTAGGATTTGATCGGCTCCAGGAACAGGGCGTCCACCAGGTCGGTGGCCCATTGGAGCAGCTCGCGGTCGCGCAGCGGGCGGCCGCCCAGCGGCGCGGTCTTGGGCGTGGGCACCAGCAGGGTGTTGATGTTCTGCTTGAGCAGGCTCTTGGGGTAGAGCCGCTGGAGCCGCACCTGCCGCGAGTCGGGCAGGTCGACCGGGGCGAACTTGATGAAGTTGCCCTGGACGGTGACCTCGGTGAGCCCGGCCCGGCGCGCCTTGGCCCGGAACCGCGCGACCTCCAGCAGGTTCAGCACCGGGACGGGCAGCGGCCCGAAGCGGTCCTTGAGCTCGTCGTGCACGGCGCCGATCTCGTCGTCGGCGGTGATGGCGGCGATGCGGCGGTAGGCGTCCAGCCGGAGCCGCTCCCCCGGGACGTACTCGTGCGGGAGGTGCGCGTCGATGGGCAGCTCGACCTTCGTCTCGGGCATCGGCCGCTCACGGTCGCCGCCGCCCTCCTTCAGGTCGCGGACGGCCTCGCCGACCATCCGCACGTACAGGTCGAACCCGACCCCGGCGACATGCCCGGACTGCTCGGCGCCGAGGATGTTGCCCGCGCCGCGGATCTCCAGGTCCTTCATCGCGACGTACATGCCCGCGCCCATCTCGGTGTGCTGCGCCAGCGTCGCCAGCCGCTCGTGGGCGGTCTCGGTCAGCGGCGCCTCGGGCGGGTACAGGAAGTAGGAGTAGGCGCGCTCGCGCCCGCGCCCGACCCGGCCGCGCAGCTGGTGAAGCTGCGAGAGCCCGTACATGTCGGCACGGTCCACGATCAGGGTGTTGGCGTTGGGGACGTCGAGCCCCGACTCCACGATCGTGGTCGCGACCAGCACGTCGTGGTTGCGCTCCCAGAAGTCGACCATCACCTTTTCGAGCTCGTTCTCGTTCATCTGGCCGTGCGCGGTGGCGATCCGCGCCTCCGGGACGAGCCGCGCCAGGTTCGCCGCGACCTTGTTGATCGAGCGGACCCGGTTGTGGACGAAGAAGACCTGCCCCTCGCGCAGCAGCTCGCGGCGGATCGCCGCGGCGATCTGCTTCTCCTCGTAGGGGCCGACGAACGTCAGGATCGGGTGCCGCTCCTCGGGCGGGGTGAGGATGGTCGACATCTCGCGGATGCCGGTCAGGCCCATCTCCAGCGTCCTGGGGATCGGGGTGGCCGACATCGCCAGCACGTCGACCTGCGTGCGGAGCCGCTTGAGCTCCTCCTTGTGCTCGACGCCGAAGCGCTGCTCCTCGTCGATGATGACCAGGCCGAGGTTCTTGAAGCGGGTCTGCGCCGACAGGATGCGGTGGGTGCCGACCACGACGTCCACGCCGCCCTCGGCCAGCCCGCGGAGAGTCTCGTCGATCTCGCCGTCGGTCTGGAACCGGCTGATCGGCTTGACCACGACCGGGAACGCGCCGAACCGCTCGGAGAACGTCGACAGGTGCTGCTGGACGAGCAGCGTCGTCGGCACCAGCACGGCGACCTGGCGCCCGTCCTGCACGGCCTTGAACGCCGCGCGGACCGCGATCTCGGTCTTGCCGTAGCCGACGTCGCCGCAGATCAGCCGGTCCATCGGGATCGGCTTCTCCATGTCCTCCTTGACCTCCTCGATGGCGGCGAGCTGGTCGGGCGTCTCCACATACGGGAAGGCGTCCTCAAGCTCGCGCTGCCACGGGGTGTCGGCCGCGAAGGCGTGCCCGGGGCTGGCCATGCGCGCCGAGTACAGCCGGATCAGCTCGCCGGCGATCTGCTTGACCGCCTTGCGCGCCCGCGACTTGGCCTTCTGCCAGTCGGCGCCGCCGAGGCGGTGCAGGCTGGGCGCCTCGCCGCCGACGTACCGGGTGAGCTCCTCCAGCTGGTCGGTCGGGACGAACAGCCGGTCGCTCTTGGCGTATTCGAGGATGAGGTACTCGCGGGTGGCGCCCTGCACGGTGCGGCTGACCATCTCGACGTAGCGTCCGACGCCGTGCTGCTCGTGGACGACGTAGTCGCCGGGGCGCAGCTGGAGGGGGTCGACGCCGCCGCGCCGCCGCGAGGGCATCCGGCGCATGTCCTTGGTGGAGGACTTCTGCCCGGACAGGTCGGTCTCGGTGACGACGGCCAGCCGGATCGACTCCCAGGTGAAGCCGTTCTCCAGCAGCCCGGTGGTCACGTTGACGATCGACGGGGCGGGCTCGCCGGGCAGGTCGGTGAGCTTGGCGCCCAGGCCCTCCTCGCCGATGAGCTGGACGAGCCGCTCGGCCGGGCCGTGGCCGGGGGTGACCACGACGACGCGCCAGCCGCCGTCCACCCAGCCCTTGAGGTCGCCGATCACGCGGCTGGTGTCGCCCCGGTACGCCTCGGCGGGGTGGGCGCCGAGGTTGAGCGCGTCGCCCTCGGGGTTGAGCCCGGTGATCGTCCAGCGGGCCAGGCCCAGCTCGGCGTTGTGCGCGCGGACGTCCTCCAGCGACCGGAACGAG
Source organism: Spirillospora sp. CA-294931 (assembly GCF_050946795.1). Taxonomy (GTDB): domain Bacteria; phylum Actinomycetota; class Actinomycetes; order Streptosporangiales; family Streptosporangiaceae; genus Spirillospora. The sequence continues at coordinate 1,529,409 of NZ_CP192006.1, read as the reverse complement.
GCGGCGCCCAGGTCGATCGGCGCCTCTCCCCCGGCGGCGGCGTTGACCCAGCTGGCCTCCAGGAACTCCTGGCTGGTGCGCACCAGCTCGACGGCGCGGGTGCGGATGCGCTCGGGTTCGCACACCAGCAGCGCCGAGCCCTTCGGCAGCAGGTCGGTGAGCAGCTCCATGCCGTCGGCCAGGACGGGCGAGAACGCCTCCATGCCCTCGACGGTGTCGCCGTCGGCGATCCGGTTGAGGATCTCCTCCAGGGACGGGTGCTCGTCGGCCAGCCGCTTGGCGCGCTCGCGGACGGTCTCGGTCAGCGGCAGCTCGCGGCACGGCGGCGCCCACAGGCCGTCCCCGGCGACCTCGAGGGAGCGCTGGTCGGCGGCCTTGAAGTAGCGGATCTCCTCGACGCTGTCGCCCCAGAACTCCACCCGCAGCGGGTGCTCCTCGGTGGGCGGGAAGACGTCGAGGATGCCGCCGCGCACGGCGATCTCGCCGCGCTTCTCGACCAGGTCGACCCGGTGGTACCCGGCCTCGACCAGGCGCCGGACGACGTCGTCGAGCTCGGCGTCGTCGCCGCCGCGCAGCCGGACCGGCTCCAGGTCGCCCAAGCCGGTCACGAGGGGCTGCAGGACGGCGCGCACCGGGGTGACGACCACGTCGAGGCGTCCGCCGGCGCCGTCGCCCGCGTCGGGGTGCGACAGGCGCCGCAGCACGGCCAGGCGCTGGCCGACGGTGTCGGAGCGGGGCGAGAGCTTCTCGTGGGGCAGCGTCTCCCAGGCCGGGAAGTGCGCCACGCGTTCGGGGTCGAGCAGGCTCGTCAGCGCCGAGGCCAGGTCTTCGGCCTCGCGGCCGGTGGCGGTGACCGCCAGGACGACGCCGTCGCCCACCCGGCGCGACAGGGCCGCGCTGAGAACGGGCCAGAGTTGGGGAGGCGCCACCACGTCATGGTCGAGGCGCGCCCGTTCGAGGGCGTCCGCCAGCCCGGGATCGGTGCACGCAAGGTCAACAAGTCCAGAAAGCGTCATGGTCGCCCGCTCGTCGTCACGCTGCGCCTGCCGGGCCGCGTCGGGCGCGTCCCGGCGGCAGGAATCTTTGAAGGCGCCCCACCGGGGGCGGGGCAGCCGGAAGGCCCGAAATTCCTTGGCGGAACCTCGGTGCCGGAGTCCAGCCTACGCGTCCCGCCGCGAGCCCGTGCGGGCGACCCAGCGAAACCATCATGTATAGTTTGAGACGAAGTTGTCTCATCTAAGACAAGGATGGCGCATGACCCGCGAAGACCAGATCCTCGCCGCGGCGATCAAGCACCTGAACGAGCGCCCGACGGCCTCGATGGCGCAGATCGCCGAGGCCATCGGCGTCAGCCGCGCCACCCTGCACCGCCACTACGCCAGCCGCGAGGCCCTGCTGCACGCGCTCGGCGTCCGCGCGCTCGACCAGTGGGAGGAGTCCCAGGAACGCGCGCGCATCGACCGGGCCGCGGCCTCCGGCGACGCGGAGACCCTCACGGCCGCCCTGAAGACGCTCATCTACGCGCTGGTCGAGGGCGCCGAGGAGTACGGCTACGCCCTGACCGACCACTTCATGTACGCGATGCCCGACCTGGTCGCGCGCGGCGAGGCGCTGGAGGAACGCGAGATCGCCTTCTACGCCGCCGCCCAGCGGGCGGGCGTGCTCCGCGCCGACCTGCCGACGCGCTGGATCAGCAACCTGATCCTCGGCGTCATGATCACCGTCCGCGACAGCCTCCACCGCGGCGAGGTCGCCCGCCGCGACCTGGAGGCCCTGGCCTACACCACCTTCCTGCACGGCACTGGGGGAAAATCATGACCACGCCCGCGCCTCATCCGCACCGCTGGGCGGGGCTGGCCGTCCTGTCGGCGAGCCTGCTGCTCGTCGTGATGGACATGACGATCCTGAACGTCGCGCTTCCCGCCCTCTCCAACGACCTCAGGCCCGACTCGATCCAGCTCCTGTGGATGGTCGACATCTACTCGCTGGTGGTCTCGGGGCTGCTGGTCACCGTCTCCAACCTCGGCGACCGCTGGGGACGCCGCAGGATGCTGGTCACCGGCTTCGCCATCTTCGGCGCCGCCTCGCTCGGGGTCCTGATGGCCGACTCGCCCGGCGACGTCATCGCGGTGCGCGCCTTCCTCGGCGTCGGCGGCGCGATGATCATGCCCTCGACGCTCTCGATGATCCGGCAGCTGTTCACCGACCCGCGCGAGCGCGCCACCGCGCTCGGCATCTGGTCCACGATGGCGGGCATCGGCGCCGCGTTCGGCCCCATCCTCGGCGGGACGCTGCTGCAGCACTTCTCCTGGCACTCGGCGTTCCTGGTGAACGTCCCGGTGATGGTCGTGGCCATCGCCGCGGCCCTGTGGCTGCTCCCCGAATCGCGCAACCCCAAGCCCGGACGCTGGGACGCCGTCGGCACCGTCCTGTCGATCGTCGGCATGGCGGCGCTGATCTACTCCATCAAGCACTTCGGCAAGGACGGCTTCACCGACACCGGCGCGCTGGTGGCCTTCGCCGTGGCCGCGGCGGCGCTCACCTGGTTCGTCGTGCGGTGCCTGCGCCGTCCCGACCCGATCCTGGAGGTCAGGCTGTTCCGGCGGCCCGCGTTCTCGGCGGGCGTGCTCGCCGCGATCACCACGAGCATCGCGCTGGCGTCCACGATGCTGCTGATGACGCAGTGGATGCAGCTCGTCCAGGGGTACTCGCCGCTGGAGACCGGGCTGCGCGTGCTGCCCGAGGCGATCGGCGCGGCGGTCGTGTCGCCGTTCGCCCCCGCGCTGGCCTCGCGGATCGGCGCGCGCACCGTCCTGGCGGGCGGCGTGGCGGTCAGCGGGATCGGCTGCCTGGTGGTGCTCTTCGGGCCGCAGCCGCTGTCGTACCTCCCGGTCGCGATCGCGATGACGCTGATCGGCGCGGGCATGGGGTCGCTCGCCATCGCCTCGGCCGTGATCATGGCGGGCGCGCCGCCGGAGAAGTCGGGCAGCGCGGCCGCGATCGAGGAGACGTCCTACGAGCTGGGCGGGACGCTGGGCGTGGCCGTCCTCGGCAGCGTCGCCGCCGCCGTCTACCGCTCGGGGCTCTCGACCGACGAACTCGCGGCGCGGGGCGTCACGGGCGCGGCGGCCGACACCGCCCGCGAGTCGCTCGCCGGGGCCCTTGAGGTCATGCGCGACGGCCGTCTCGCCCTCGACGCCTTCAACGACTCCTTCGCCGGGGCCTTCGCGACCGGCGGCGTGCTGCTGCTCGCGGCGGCGGCCGCGATCTGGGCGCTGACGCCGAAGGACATGAGCCATGCCGAGAACCCCGAAATAGCAGACAGAACGAAGTCAAGTGATTACTCTGCGAAACTGTGACCGAACTGCGTACGCCGCCGGTCGACGACGGCGATCTGTTTTCAGAACGCGCCCGCCAGTACGCAGGCGAGAGGCCCGTTGACGTCATCCATGTCCTGGAGGCCGGCTGCGGCTGGGGCACCGGGCTCGATCTCGGCGACCGCGAGCACGAGGTCACCGGGGTCGATCTCGACACCCCGGCCCTGCGCGCGCACTCCGCCGCCCGCACCGATCTCCAGAGCTGCCATCTGGGCGACCTGCGTACCGTCCCGATGCCGCCGCGCGCCTACGACGTGGTCCACGCGCCGTTCCTGATCGAGCGGGTGCCCAACGCCGAGCTCGTGCTCGACCGGTTCGTGGCCGCGCTCAAGCCGGGCGGGCTGCTGCTGGTGCGGCTGCGCGACCGCGGCACGGCCTTCGGCTTCCTCGACCGGACGCTGCCCGAGCCGCTGTGGCGCAGCCGCGCGCACGACGCGCCGCCGCGCGCGGTGTACGACAAGGTGGCTTCCCGCCGGGGGATGCGCTGGTACTGCGTGATGCGCGGGCTGGTGATCACCGAGGAGTACACGGGCCGCGACTGCCTGGACGCCTTCGGGGCCGGTTCCGGCCTCGCCGGGGGGCTGTGCCGGACGGTCGCGGCGCTCACCCGGGGCCGCCTCTCCGCAGACCACAGCGAGGTGACACTGGTGATCCGCAAACCCGAGAACCGGTTCGCCCGGGTCATCTGACACCCGCGCCGCAGGGCCGAGGTGCGCGCACCCGTCCGACCTCGGTATTTTTCTGCGGAAACCCCTGATGACCTTGATCAGCCCGGGCCACCCCCGGGCAGGATCGGAGACTGCGGTGACCGCCGAAGCCGGCCTTCCCGACACGCTGCGCGACCTGCCCACCTGGACGCCCGACGCCGTCGAGCTCGCCGATCTGGAACTGCTGCTCGCCGGGGTCTACGGGCCCCTGCCCGGTTTCCTCGGATCGTTCGACACCGCGATGGTGATCGGCGGCGGGCGGCTGGCCGACGGCACCCCGTGGCCGGTCCCGGTCACGCTCTCGGTGCCCAAAGAGCTGACCGGCCACGACCAGGTCGTCCTCCAGGATCCCGAGGGCGTGCCGCTGGCCGTCCTCCAGGTCACCGAGGTCTGGCAGGACCCGACGACCCAGGCGTGGCGTCTTGCGGGCGGCCTCGAGGGCCTGCGCGCGCCCGCCCACGGACCGTTCCACAGCCTGCGCCGCACGCCCGCGCAGGTCGAGCGTCCAGACGGCCCGGTGCTGGCCGTCGCCACCCGCGAGCCGCTGCACCGCAAGCAGCTGGGCCAGCTCCGCCAGGTCGCCGAGGGCCTCGGCGCGCAGGTCCTGGTGCTGCCGCTGCTGGGCGGCCCGCACGACGACTCGCTGGTCCGGGCGCTGCTCGGCGTCCGCAAGGAGCTGCCGGAGGGCGCGCGGATCATCCCCGTCCCGCTGCCGCCCCGCGACATCGGGACGGACCGTGCCACCGTCCTGCACGCGCACATCGCCGCCGCGTACGGCGCCACGCACCTGCTGGGCGAGGCCGAGGTCGAGGGAACCGCGATCCCGGTGGCCGTCCCCGAGCCGTGGGCGTACGACGCCGACGTCGAGGTCTGGCGTCCGGTCGCCCGCATCGAGCCCGACCACGCCCGCGCCGAGCTGACCGCCGAGCAGCTCGGCGACCTGCTCGACCGGGGCGAGCCCGTCCCCGACTGGTACACCCCGCCCGCCGTCGCGGCCGAGCTGGCGGTGGCCCGCCCGCCCAAGACCGAGCGCGGCGTCACCGTCTTCTTCACCGGCCTGTCCGGCTCGGGCAAGTCGACGGTCGCGCGGGCCCTGGCCGACGCGGTGATCGAGCGCGGCGGCCGGACGGTCAGCCTGCTGGACGGCGACGTCGTCCGGCGCCTGCTGTCGGCGGGCCTGACCTTCTCCAAGGCCGACCGCGACCACAACATCCGCCGCATCGGGTACGTCGCCGCCGAGGTCACCCGCCACGGCGGCATGGCCATATGCGCGCCGATCGCGCCCTACGCCGCCACCCGGGCCGAGGTCAGGCTGATGGTCGGGGCCGTCGGCGACTTCGTGCTGATCCATGTCGCCACGCCGCTGGAGGAGTGCGAGCGCCGCGACCGCAAGGGCCTGTACGCCAAGGCCCGCGCCGGGCAGATCCCGGAGTTCACCGGCATCTCCGACCCCTACGAGGCCCCCGACGACGCCGACCTGGTGATCGACACCTCGCGGATGACGCCCGACGAAGCGCTCGACCAGGTGCTCGACCTGCTGGTGGACGGCGGCTGGCTGCGTCCGGCCTAGGGGACGGGCAGTGTGACCGGCCCCCCGGTGAGGACGCGGTCGGACTCGGCGATCGCGACGTCGTTGATGCTGGCCTCGCGCCGCCGCATCAGCCCGTCGTCGGCGAACTCCCACTGCTCGTTGCCGTAGGAGCGCCACCACTGGCCGCTCTCGTCGTGCCACTCGTACTGGAAGCGGACCGAGATGCGGTTGCCGGTGTAGGCCCACAGCTCCTTGCGCAGGACGTAGCCGTTCTCCTTCGCCCACTTACGGGTGAGGAAGTCGACGATGGCCCGCCGTCCGGTGAAGATTTCGTCGCGGTTCCGCCACACCGAATCCTCGGTGTAGGCGGCGGCGACCCGCTCGGGGTCGCGGGTGTTCCAGGCGTCCTCGGCGGCCTGGACCTTGGTCAGCGCCGTCTCCTCGGTGAACGGCGGCAGCGGTGGACGCATCGGTGTCTCCTCAGACGGTCGGGTTGAAGCGCGAGTACTCGGGGTCGCTCCAGCGCAGCGGGACGGCCCCGGGCGTCTCGACGACGCGGGTGACGGTGAAGTCGACGTGCCGCTCGCCCGAACTCCAGTCCGTCCGGGCGGTGCCGGACAGCTGGAGGGTCGTGCCGGTGGCGAAGTCGGGGAACAGCAGCCCGGCGGCGGGGTTCAGCTCCAGGTTGCCCAGGGTCATGAACATCGCGTTCCCCGGGTAGTCGGGCCACCGCAGCCGGGTCGGCGACAGGACCTCGACGAACCCGGGATTGCCGCCGCGATGCGAGGCGTCGGTGTTGCCGACGTCATCGGACGTGGCCACGAACAGGGTGTCGGCAGCGGTGATCCGCTCGATCTGACCGGGCTCCAGCACGGAGCCGGTGACGGCCGCGCCACCCGGCGGCCCGTCCACGATCTCGAGCACGTGGCGTTTCTGGATGTACTTCGGGCAGTTGGCGTACACCTGGTCGGGGACGACCCGGAGCCCGCCGTCCACAGGCTGTGCACGGCCGTTGACGCGCATCCGGCGCCGCCGGGCCGGATCGATGGCGATCATCCCGACCCTGGCGGGCCCGCCGAGCGCGGCGGCCAGCGGGTCGGACGGCCGGGGCCGCGCCGCGATCTCGACCGTGCCCGTTCCAGACGCCCGCACGAACCCGGGGCGTCCGGTCAGCAGCGTGGCCCAGAGCCGTCCGTCCCCGTCGGCGGCACCGACCACGATCATGGGCTGTTGCGCGACGAAGTCCGCCGCCACGGCCGGGATGTCGGCGCGGATCATCTGCGACCCGTGGTCGGCCTGCCGGACGAGCCCCGCCCTGGTTTGCACGGCACGCTCTCCGCGATGCCAGACCATCTCACTCCCCCTCGCCGGAGGGGTCCGGCCGCCGCTCGGGCGGCCGGACCGCATTGTTAGAAGAAGCCGCAGGTAGGAGCCGAGCCGCTCGGGGCGGGGGCCAGGTCTTCGCCCTTGGGCGTGTAGAGCTCCAGCCGGATCCCGTCGGGGTCGGTGAAGAAGATGCCGCCCGAGGCCGCGCCCTCGGCGTGCGGGACGACACCGTCGTACAGGAAGTCCGCCGACAGGTCCCGAAGGCGCCGCTCGGCCTCCCTGACCTCCTCGACCGTCTCCACCTGGAACGACAGGTGGTGCAGCCCGGGGACGTTGCCGGAGAAGCTCCCGTCGCTCTGCGGCCACAGCGTGACCATCAGCGTGCCGTCCCGTCCGAGGAAGGCGAAGTCCTTGCCGGGCTCGCTGCCCCGCGCCTGGACGTCGAAGCCGAAGACCCGCGTGTAGAAGGCGACCGACCGCTCCAGGTCGCTGACGTTCAGCCCGATGTGCCCGGTCTTCAGATCCGGGGAGACAAGGGTGGCCACAAGGCACCTCCAGATAGTTCTAACGGCAAAAGCGATCTCCTGCCGTTAGAACGATAGCGCATCCCCTAACGGAAACAACACCCCCGATCCGTTAGACTGAACGCGAGATGAACGAGCTGCTGGCGCTGGAACTGGCGAGCACGATCCGCGCGACCAAGAACGGGCTGATCGACACGATCGCGACCCCCGAGGCCCTCACGGCCTGGTCGCGCGAGCACACGGGCCTCGCGGTGACCGCCGACACGGCGCTCACCGAGCGGGCCGTCGCGCTGCGCCAGGCCGTCCGCTCCCTGTTCGCCCGCGCCGTCCGACCAGGCGAACCCAGCTCCGCCGACCCCGACCGCCTGCCGCCCCCCGAGGTCGCCCTCGCCCTGATCAACGAGGTGGCCGCGTCCGTCCCGACCACGCCCCGCCTCGACTGGCCGCCCGACGGCCAACCCCGCGCCGAGCAGGTGACCCAGACCTCCGACCCCGGCCAGGAACTCCTGGCGACCCTCGCCCGCGCCGCGATCGCCTTCCTGGCGGGCCCCCGACGAGAGCACCTGCGTACCTGCCCCGCCCCCCGCTGCGTGCTCTATTTCGTCAAGGAACACACACGCCAGGAATGGTGCTCCACCGCCTGCGGCAACCGCGCCCGCGCCGCCCGCCACTACACCCGCCACCGCACCGGGCAATGATGGGGTGATGGCGACCATCGTGGCCTTGCACGCCCATCCCGACGACGAAGTCCTGCTGACCGGCGGCACCCTCGCCCGCGCCGTGGCGGAGGGCCACCGAGTCGTGATCGTGGTGGCGACCGACGGGGTGATCGGACCACTCCCTCCGCGAGGATCACCCCGGCTGGACGAACTGCGCGCGAGCGCGGCCATCCTGGGAGCGCACCGCGTCGAGCACCTGGGCTACGCCGACAGTGGGCACGGCCGGCTCCTATATCCGGACCCACCGGACCGGACGCGCTTCGCTCGCGCCGATCTGGACGAGGCCGCCGAGCGGCTCGCCGCCCTCCTCCGCGACGAGCGCCCCGACGTCCTGCTCACCTACGACGCCAACGGCGGATACGGGCACCGAGACCACGTCAAGGTCCACCGGGTCGGCGCCCTGGCCGCCGAACTCGCCGGCGTGGAGCGTGTGCTTGAAGCGACGATGCCACGGGACGTCGTCGTGCGCCTGGTGCGGCTGATCCGCGCGCTCGGGATTCCCTTCCGCTACGACGAGAACGCACTCCACAACGTCTACAGCCCGGCCTCGGCCATCACCCACCGCGTCAACGTGCGGCGCTTCGCCCGGCAGAAGCAGGCGGCGCTGGCCGCGCACCATTCCGTGATCAACGCAAGCGGCAGGTCGGGCGGCGTCATGCGGGCGCTCACCCGCGTGCCCGCACCGGTGTTCGGCCTGCTCCTCGGCCACGAATGGTTCGCCGCCCAACCATCGGACCGTACCCCCTAGCTCAAACCAGCCTGTGCCGCCGCACCCAGCCCGTGATGGCGGCGGCGACGGCCTCCGCCCGGAATGATCTTGACTGGCCAAGTAAAGCCATGATCGTGCCAGTAGTTACTGGCCATGTGCGGTCAGCCGTCTTCACCGCGAAGCCCGTGGCGCGCACTCTGAGGTCGTCCGCCACCAGCTTGCTCTGAAGGGACACACCATGTTCAGGTCTGTCGCACGGGCCGCCCTGGCCACCACGACCGCTGCCGCCCTCACGGCGGCGCTTCCCGTCCCGGGCTCCGCGAGCACCGCCCCTCCCGCCGACGAACGCAAGAGGATCCTGGACTCGATGGGATCCAAGGGCAACAGAGTCCCCGTAGCCGCCTTGCCGACCTGCAACCACTTCACCGTCGGCCAGTACGTCCGATTCCCCTCGGTCGGCTCGCCCGGCCCGATCGACTGCAAGCTCGAGTACGGGAACTACAACAACTGGGGTGTCGTCGCGCTGCAGCAATGGCTCTACCACTGCAACGGCGCTCCGCAGGTCAAGGTCGACGGCGACTACGGGAAGGTGACTCGCGACGTCATCACCTGGATCCAGGCCGTCAAGGGAATCAAGGCCGACGGAATCTACGGGCCTGACACACGCGCCGTGCTCTCCTGGGCGAAGTTCAACGGCAACACCTTCATCGGCTGCCTGCCTCCCGCCTAATAGGCCACCCGGAACCACACCGTCGTCGCGCCGCCGTCCCGCTCGGCGGCCCAGGACGAGCTCAGCGCGTCCACCATGAACAGCCCGCGCCCGCTCTCCTCGAACAGTCCACCCTCACGCAACCGAGGCCCGGGCCCGTCCGCCCCCTCATCGATGACGCTGAGCTGGATCTCCCGCCGCCCCTCCGCGATCACCACGGTGAAATGCCCGCCGTCCCCCGACCGCGAATGCCGCACCGCGTTCGTGGCCAGCTCATTGGTGCAGATGACCGCCGACTCCAGCGCCGGGTGCCCGGCCCCGAGAATGTCCTCGACGAACCGCCGCGCGTACTCCACCGACCGCACCGCCCCCGGCAACGTCAGCGTGGCCAGGACCACCAATGCACCCACCGCACTCTCCTCTCATCAGCCGTAGCCGCAAGAGTGGTCGCACGGCGTGACCAGGACAACACGCTCACGCGAAGGGAGTGTTATGCGTCGCGCAGATCTGCGCGTCTTCACGTTCCGTAGCCGGACGTGACGCCACCCCTCACAATGCTGACCGTGGGCAACATCGCACCGACGATCCGTCTGCGCAGACTCGGCCTGGCCCTCAAACGCGAGCGCGAGGCCGCCGGCCTCACCCTGGACGAGGCCGCCGCCCTCCTCGTCCGCCACGCCACCTCGATCAGTCGCATAGAAAAGGGCCTGCACCACCCCAAGGTCCGCGACGTCGAGTACATGCTCACCAAGTACGGCGCCACCGACCCCGCCCTCCACGACCGCCTCTACGACTGGAGCCGCAACGGCCGCAAAAAAGGCTGGTGGCAACAGTTCAGCTCCGACCTATCCCCCGAAACCATGGACCTGATCGGCCTCGAAGGAGATTCAGGCCGGATCGACTTCCTTGAGTTGATCCTCATCCCAGGACTGCTCCAGACGATGGAGTACGCCCGTACCTTGCTCAAGAAGGGCCCATACGCAACCGACCCGGCTCAGGTTGAGCGCCTGGTCTCCATCCGTATGCAACGCCAGGGCATCGTCACTCGCAAGGATCCACCTCGTCTGCGAGCGGTCTTGGATGAGGCCGCGTTGCACCGGCGAGTCGGCGGCCCTGCCGTGATGCAGGCTCAATTGTTGCACCTGGTCGAACTCTCACACCTGCCGCATGTGTCCCTACGGGTGCTTCCATACGGAGCAGGGGCCTATCCAGGGATGACGGGGGCTTTCAAAATCCTCGAACTCGGCGGGCCAGGAAGCCTCCGCGTGGTGAGCGTTGATTCACTCACCCAGATGTCGTATCGCGAGAAGGATGATGAGATCCAAACTTACACCGATGCGTTCCAGGTACTGTGCTCCATGGCCCTCAGCGAAACGGATTCCCGCGCGTTGATCGAGAGACTACTGTCAAGTCCATGACCGGATGGGAAATCCCGCCTGCCAACTGGCGCAAGAGCACCCACAGCGGCGAACATGGCGGTGACTGTGTCGAGATTGCCGACGCGTGGCGCAAGAGTTCCCACAGCGCCGATCACGGCGGCGACTGCATCGAAGTAGGCAAGGCTGTGTCCGCTCGGGCAGTGGCGGTGCGGGATTCCAAGGATCCGGACGGGCCCGTCCTCGTCGTCTCTTCCTCCGCCTTCGGGGTGTTGATCGGAGCGATCAAGTTGGGCGGCTGAGCGGAACTGTCAGACCCCGTCGTTACGGTCGGATCCATGAGCGAGCAGATCACGCACGCGCCGGACCGGCCGACCATCGTCGTCACCGACAGTCCGTCGTCCCGAGATGTCGCGCTGATCTCGGACGGGCTGGACGAGCTCAACGTCGAGGTGGCCGGGCTCGACGACCTTCGTCCGCTCGCCGTGCTGGCCAAGGACCCCGAGACCGGCAAGGTCGTCGGCGGCCTCACCGGACGGACCTCGCTCGGTCTGTTGTTCATCGACCTGTTCTATCTCCCGCCCGCCCTTCGCGGCAGCGGCCTCGGCAGCGAGATCCTCCGCCAGGCCGAGCAGGAGGCCCGCGAGCGCGGCTGCCGTACCGCCGTCCTCTACACGATCAGCTTCCAGGCCCCCGGCTTCTACCTCAAGCACGACTGGTACGTCTTCGGCGAGGTCCCCTGCGACCCACCGGGCACCAGCCGCGTCTTCATGACCAAAGACCTCTCATGAGCCGGTCTCGCCCACATATACCGTTCTCCAGCAGGGGAAAGGCGGACGGTTCGCGACCTCGGCGTCCATCATGGTGAAGCGCGCCCCGGCCACCTCCAAGATCTTGCTGGCCGTCATCACCGTGGACTCGAAGGTGTCCTCATCGGTGATTCGAAGGGGATCGCGTCCTCGTCGTCGCGTGCCTCGGCATGGAGTTCGGCCATGGCCGCACGAATCTCCGTCCTGGACGGCAGGACCAGCGACAGATTGAACACGGCTTCGTCCAGCAATGCGACCCATCCCCCGTGACGACGTCAAACTCCAGCCACCCATGAGCTATCACGCCAGGGACGGTCTCTCCTACAGGGTTAAGTCGGCCAGGACGTGGGCGACCTGGCGGCGCATCTGGGTTTCCTGGCGGTCGGGGGGCCAGCGGTCGGGGTCGAAGACGGCCTGGAGGCCGATGCCGTCGACGATGGTCATGATGATCTCGGCGGCCTCCACCAGGTGGGGGCCGGACGCATGGCCGGTGGTTCGCAAGATGAGCTGGAGGGCCTCGCTCCAGGAGCGGTAGCGGTTGCGCTGTTCGGCGGCCAGGGCCGGGTCGTGCGCGGCGGTGTCCCAGAAGGCGATCCAGACGCGCCATTCGAGCAGGCGGCGCTCGTCCATCGGCAGCGTCTCGCGCAGCAACATGGCCAGGTCGGCCTCGGGGTCGTCGGCCAGCGCCACCATGCGGTCGGCGACGGCCTGGCTCACCGAGGTCAGCGCCGCGAGCAGCACCGCCTCCTTGCTCTGGAAGTAGTACACGACCATGCCGGTGGTGCATCCGGCACGTTCGGCGATGTCGCGCATGGTCACGGCGCGCAGCCCGTCGGCGGCGATGACCTCGCAGGCCGCGCCGGTGATCGCGCGGCGGCGCTCCTGATGATCGACGATCTTCGGCATTTGACAGCCCAGGTTACATCATGCAGGTTACGTAACCATGGTTATGAAAAACACGGGCGAGGGTGTCGGTGGCATCGTGAAGGCATTGATGGTGGTCACGGACGTGGGGTTCGTCCTCTACTGGGCCATCACCGTCCTGGAGGTCCTCCCGAAAGACGCGCTGTTCAACGACTACACCAACGACCTCGTGGTGGCGTGGAACTGGTCGTTCCTCCCCCTCGACCTCCTGATCAGCGCCACCGGCCTCACGGCCCTGGTTTTGCTCCGCCGCGCGAATCCGGCCTGGCGTCCCCTGGTGATCGTCTCCCTGACCCTCACCTCATGCTCGGGCCTCCAGGCCATCGCGTTCTGGGCCATCCGATCCGACTTCAGCCTCTCGTGGTGGCTCCCCAACCTCTTTCTGCTCCTGTACCCCGTCCCCCCGCTCATCGCCCTGGTCCGCGGTAACGCATCGATGAGTTCTCGTAGCCCGGACGGTCTCTCCTTCAAACGACCATGAGAGGGCGGCCGGGTGAGAAAGCTTGTGTTCCACATCCAGACCACGCTGGACAATCGCATCGCCAACGGTTCGGGGGCGTTCTGGGAGCCGTTCCCGTGGGGCGAGGAAGAGACGTCCTACATCGCCGAGCAGTTCTCCCAGGCCGACACCTGGGCGTTGGGCAGGGTCACCTACGAGGCGATCGTGCCGTGGTGGGATCGGATCGCCCGTGGTGAGGACCCCGAGGACGGGTCGGCCGTCACTGACGCCGACCGCCGGTTCGCGAAGGCGCAGGGAAGCTTGGCGAAGGTCGTGTTCTCCACGACGATGGCGCCGGCGAACGATCCGCTGGTAATCGGGAGTGACCCCGTCGCCGCCCTCACGGAGCTGAAGCAGCGGGACGGCAAGGACATCCTGCTGACCTGCGGCCCCAAGACCCTCGCCTCGATTGCCGCCGCTCCCGGGCTGATCGACGAATACCTCCTCGCCATCAGCCCCGCCGTCCTCACCACCGGCCCCCGCCTGTTCGAAGACCTGACCGCCGACCTGGCCCTGGAACTCACCGACACAAAAGTCTTCCCAGCAGGCGCCATCGTCACCCGCTACCGCGTCCGCTAACCCCGGGTCCGCAGGGCTGAGACAGACAACCCAGCGCGTTCACGCTCTTCCAATACGTCCTCTGGCGGGTTTTCCGTGAGTCGACGATCTGTCGGCCGATCCGGCGGCGCTGATGCTGGTGTTGCCCCTCCTTAGGTCAGCCGTGCAGGGTGGGCCGGTAGACGAGCTCTTGGATGTGGCCGTCGAGCGTGCGGCTCTTGATCAGTTCGAGGTCGAAGTCGGCCGCTCCCTGGAAGATCGAGTCCGTCCCGGTCTGACCGGAGATCACCGGGAAGACCGTCACCTGGACGCGGTCGACCAGGCCGGCGGCCATCAGCGCCCGGTTCATCGACAGGCTGCCGTGTGAGCGCAGCGGCACGTCGGACTCCTCCTTGAGCCGGGCGACGACGTCGACCGCGTCGCCGCGCACCAGGGTCGCGTCCGGCCAGTCCAGGGGGCCTTCCAGCGTGGTCGACACGACGGTCGTCGGCAGGTTCCTCATCCGCGTGACCCATGGGTCACGCACGTCGGAATCCTCGGTGCTCGAAGCCAGCATCTGCGCGAACGCCCGAAACGTGTTGGCCCCGAAGACCATCCGCTGCTCTTCGCTGTGCAGTGCGAGGCGATGGTCGAGCAGCTCTGGCCCCTGCTTGCCCCAGTAGCCGCCCCAGTCACCGTTGCTGTCGTGGGAGCCGAAGCCGTCGAGGGTGGAGAAGACATCAAAGGTGTAGATGGCGGTCATGGTGCTCTCCCCTTGTGTGTCGACCGGGCCGTTGCCGGTCTCTCACCATGACCACGAACGGGTTCGGCGCCTTTCGACACTGCCGTGCGAAAAGTTTCTCGGCAAGATCACAGGCGGGATGACCCAGCGTGGGCTGAATTTCAATCAGGTTGTCTGGGTGTTTGTCCAGTGGTCGATGAGGTCGTTGGTGGCCGGGGTCTGGGAGTGGACGCTTTTGGTGGTGTGGTCCATCTCGATGCCTACGGGGTGGAGGGGGTGGTTGGGGCGCCACCAGTAGAGCTGGGACGTCAGAGCGCGCTGGCCTTGGGCCACGTGGGTTCGGGCGAGGTGTTGCATGACGTCCAGGGCGGTGAAGACGTGGGTGGGGCCCAGTTCGTGGACGACGACGTACTCCGGGATGGGGAAGGAGACCAGGGCGCCGTGGGGGGCGGGGCCGAGGTAGCGCGGGAGTACGTGGATGTGGGCGCCGATGTAGCGGTGGGTCTCGCCGATGTGCATGATCGGGACGCCCTGGATGTCGTCGCGCTGGGTGTAGTGGGGCTCCTTTTCCAGCGACGCTTTGATGGCGGCGTCGAACACCTGGGCCTCGGGGACGGTGCCGAGCGAGGTGCGGTTGAGCGGCATGATCGAGTCGGGGTAGTCGACGACGACGGTCTCGACCAGCCCCGGTGCCAGCGGGCGGGTCACCAGGGCCGCGCGCATGTCGGGGGTGAGGGCGTCCTCGGTGTAGAGGCGCAGGCGCAGGCTCTCCGCGGTGAGCAGCCCGGCGATCTCGGACTGCTCCTCGTTCCGCGTGAAACCCCGCGCCATGCGCCCCGCGTACTCGGCCGCGATGCCCGGCAGGTCGGCGCGGGAGTTGCGGCCCGCGTGCCGCCTCCACTCGGTGATGTCGGCGTTGGCCCTGGTGCCGTCCGGCAGGGCGATCGAGAGCGTGGACGGATCGCTCAGCCGCGCCTCGAACCCGGCCCTCGCCAGGGCGTCCAGCAGCGCCTGGCCGATGATGTCGGTCATTGCTCGCGTTCCCTCAGCTTGGTTTGCGGACGGCACAAAACTACCGAGGGGAGGCGACGATCAGACCGGGCAGGTGTCCTTGTACTGGGCGATCTGGGCGTTGGGGGCGGGCGGCGGGCAGAGGAACTGGCTGTAGCGGGTGTCGTCGTCAACGAACCGCTTCAGCCAGGAGATGCCGTACTGGGCGACGGTGGTGTTCGGGACGATGTACTGCATGTGCCCGGCGTTCTTGAGCAGCGGGTAGGCCTTCTCGGGGGAGCCGAGGCGGTCATAGAACGGCGAGGCGTGCAGGGCGACCGGGGCGATGAAGTCGTTGTCCGAGCCGAAGATCATCGTGGGGACCTTCACGTCCGACCAGTTGCCCTCGATGTGCCAGGGGGCCAGGGGGATGGCGGCCTTGAGGGCGGGACGCTTCTGCGCGAGGCGCAGCGAGCCGCCGCCGCCCATCGAGTGGCCCATGGCCGCCAGGCGTCCGGAGTCGACGCGGTCCTTCACGGCGCTGTTGCCAGTCAGGTAGTCCAGCGCGGCGCCCATCTGGTCGGCGCGGGAGTCGGGGAAGTCCAGCACCGAGTTCGGCTCCAGCGTGAAGATCACAAAGCCCTGGCTCGCGAGGCGGGGACCGTACCAGCTCATGGTGCTCTCGGGCTCGGTGAAGCCGGGGATGACCACGACGCCGCCGAACCGGCCCTCGGCCGTCGAGGTCGGGTAGTAGATCGTCCCGCGGTTGAAGCCGGTGGCCGAGCCCGCGGGGACGGTCACCTTGCTGACCTCGAACGGGCCCTTCTCCGCCTGGATGCTCGCGAGCGTGGGGTCGGGGCCGCGCTGGTGCGGGTTCTTCTCCCCGGCCCACGCGGGCCCGGCGAGGAAGGTGAGCGAGACCAGGACGGCGGCAAGGAGACGGGACGGTCTCATGCGCGGTTCCTCTCTTCAGGGATGGGAGTCCCAGAAGTGTGAGGCGGCCCCCGGGAGCCGAGATATGCCCCAGGACCCACAGATCGCGAGCCGCGTTGTCAGGGGTGGACTGAAACCGGACTGAAACCGCGCTGATCCGGCCGGGGCGCAGAGTCCGGGGCATGACAACGACTCCAACGCAGACCGCGATCGGGACGGCGGGGCTCCGCAAGTCCTACGGGGACAAGGTCGTGCTCGACGGCATCGACCTCGACGTCACCCGGGGAACGGTCTTCTCGCTGCTCGGGCCGAACGGCGCGGGAAAGACCACGATGGTGCGGATCCTGTCGACCCTGATCGGCGCCGACGACGGCCGGGCCCGGGTCGCCGGGCACGACGTGGCCGCCGAGCCCGACGCGGTGCGCGCCGCGATCGGCGTCACCGGCCAGTACTCGGCGGTCGACGGGCTCCTCACCGGCGAGGAGAACCTGATGCTGATGGCCGACCTGCACCATCTGCGCCGCGCCGACGGACGCCGCAGGACGGCCGAGCTGCTGGCGGGCTTCGACCTGGTCGAGGCGGCGCGCCGGCCCGCGTCCACCTACTCCGGCGGCATGCGGCGGCGGCTCGACCTGGCGATGACGCTGGTCGGCACCCCGCGCGTCATCTTCCTCGACGAGCCCACCACCGGCCTGGACCCGCGCAGCCGAAGGGCGATGTGGGACGTCATCCGCGAGCTGGTCGCGGGCGGGGTGACGATTTTCCTGACCACCCAGTACCTGGACGAGGCCGACCAGCTCGCCGACCGCATCGCGGTGCTGGACCGGGGACGGCTCGTCGCCGAGGGCACCGCCGCCGAGCTCAAGCGGCTCGTTCCCGGCGGTCACGTCCTGCTGCGATTTCCCGACCCGGCCTCGCTCGACCGGGCCGGACGGTCGCTCGGGCGCGGTGTGCGCGACGACGACGCGCTCACGCTCCAGGTGCCCGGCGACGGCGGCGTCCGGTCGCTGCGCGCCCTGCTCGACCACCTCGACGCCCACGCCGTGGAGGTCGAGGAGCTGACCGTGCACACCCCCGACCTGGACGACGTCTTCCTCGCCCTGACCGGAGACCGGAAGGCGATGAGCCGATGAGCACCGTCCTGCGCGACTCGCGCACCATGCTGCGCCGCAACCTGCTGCACGCGCTGCGCTACCCCGGCATGACGCTGACCGGCGTCGGGACGCCCATCGTGATCCTGCTGCTGTTCGTGGGCGTCTTCGGCAACGCGCTGGGCGACGGCGTGGCCGAGGGCGAGTACATCGACTACGTCACGCCCGGGATCATCATGATGGGCGTCGCGTCGGGCTGCATGGCGACATCGGTGGCCATCTGCGTCGACATGACCCAGGGCATCATCGCCCGCTTCCGGACCATGGCGATCGCCCGCTCGTCGGTGCTCACCGGGCATGTGGCCGGAAGCATGATCCAGACCATGGTCAGCACCGTGCTGGTCGTCGTGGTGGCGCTACTGATGGGCTTCCGGCCGGACGCCACCGTCGTCGAATGGCTCGGGGTGACCGCGCTGCTGGCCCTGCTGATCTTCGCGCTCACCTGGCTGGCCGTCGCGCTCGGCCTGCTCGCCAAGACCCCCGAGGGGGCCAGCAACACTCCCCTGCTGGTGCAGTTCCTGCCGTTCCTCGGCAGCGCGATCGTCCCCCCGGAGTCCATGCCCGCCGGGGTGCGGTGGTTCGCCGAGTACCAGCCGTTCACCCCGGTGATCGAGACCGTCCGGGGCCTGCTGATGGGCGGTCCCATCGGGAACGACGGGGCGATCGCGGTGGCGTGGTGCGCGGCGATCGCCGCGATCGGCTACCTGTGGTCGAGGTGGCTCTACGACCGCGACATCTCGCGCTGATCGAGCAGGCCCAGCGTCGCGGCCCGCAGCTCGTCCACGCCCAGCCCGGCGTACGCCGACACCGCGTCGGCGTAGGCTGGGCCACCGGTGTCTTCGGCGGCGCGGACGGCCCCGTCCAGCTGGAACTGCTGCCGGAACCCCAGCCGCACGGCCAACGCCACCATCGAGGCGGCGAGCGGCCCGCCCCGGCACAGCTCGGCCGCCCCCAGCGCCAGCAGCAGCACCCCGCAGCCCGGCAGGTCGGCCTGGAACGACGACGCCGTGACGAGCTTGGCCCGCAGCAGCCCCGGCAGCTCGCGCGCGAGATCGTCGACCGGGCCGAGGCGGCCCTGGCGCGCGTGGGCGATGACCGCGATCGCCTGGAGTTCCTGGCTCCACGGATCGGCCGCGGCGCCGGGCCCCAGCAGCCTGGCCGCGGCGTCGCGCTGCTGCTCGGCGGACCGCCGCCACAGCCGCAGCCCCGCCTCGGTCGCACCGCGCAGCAGCTCGATCTCCGCCCGGACGCCGAGGTAGAACGCGGACATGCCGTACTGGTCGTCGTCGACGTCCAGCTCCGCCCGCTCCAGCAGGCGCTCGGCCTCCTCCGCCTCGCCGAGCTGCAACGCGATCAGGGCCAGGCCGGAACGCACCCCGACCACGTCCGGGCGGCCGCCGTGCTCCTCCAGCATCCGCAGCGCCGCCAGCAGATGCGTCCTGGCCTCCTCGGGCCGGACGAGCTGGAGGCACAGCTCGCCGATCCGGAAATGGCCGAACAGCCGCATCCACGGCGTGCGGTCACCGAAGGCCGCCATCATCCGCCGCGCCGCCGCGAGCGCGGGGCCGAACCGCGACTCGGCCTCCCACACGAAGCTGATCGCCCCGTTGGCGGCCCCCGCGACCAGCGGCTCGTCGCTCTCGCAGAGCGCCTCCAGGGCCCGGCGTTCGGGCAGCGCGTCCAGCACGCACGCCACCGCCCGGACGAAGGTCGTCGGCGGAGCCGGGGGCAGCCTGCGCAGGCACGCCATGAGCCGCAGCGGGCGGGGCCCCTCGGCCAGGAACCTGGCCACGGCGAACACGGTCATCGCCGTCCGGGTGACCTCGACGTACTCCGGCGGCGGCCGGTACCGGGTCAGGCTCGCACCGGCCTCGGCCTCCAGCAACGCCAGCCGCGCGGGGTTGGTGTCGACGGTCCACAGCGCGCCGAGCACGGCGGAGGTGGCCGCGACGACGGCGCCGTCCGACCTGGCCAGGCCGTACCGCAGCGCCTGGACGAGGTTGTCCTGCTCGTCCGCGATCAGGTCGGCCATGCCGTAAGGATCGGGGCCGAAGACCGGCTCGTGGTGGGCCAGACCGAAGTCGCGCGCCCAGTCCATGAAGCGCTCGACGGCTTCGCCGGAATCCGCGGCGAACTCGCGCACGGTCTCCAGCATCCGCAGCCGGGCACCCGAAGCGCCCTCGGTCACCTGGAGCAGCGACTGCTCGACCAGATGCTCCACGACCTCCTCGTCGCCGACCATGTGGCGCGCGGCGTCCATGGAGAACCCGCCGGGAAAGACCGCCAGCGCCCGCAGCGCGTCCCGGCCCCGGTCGTCGAGCAGGTTCCAGCTCCAGTCGACGACGGCGTGCAGCGTGCGGTGCCGCCGGGGCGCGTCGCGCGGGCCGCCGCGCAGCAGCGCGAACCGGTCGTCCAGCCGGGCGGCGATCTCGGTGACCGCCATCGTCCGGACGCGGGCGGCGGCCAGCTCCACCGCGAGCGGCAGGCCGTCCAGGTGGCGGCAGATCTCCGCCACGGCGTCCGGGGGAAGCTCCACGCCCGGACGCGCGGCCCGCGCGCGCTGCGCGAACAGCTCGGCGGCCGTCGCCGGGTCGAGCTCGGGCAGCGGGTACACCGACTCCGACGACAGCCCCAGCGGCGCCCGGCCCGTGGTGAGCACGCGCAAGTCACGCGTCATCGCCACCAGCGCCCCCACCAGCTCGGCGGCGCCCTGGACGACGTGCTCGCAGTTGTCGAGCACCAGCAGCGCCGGGGCCGCGCCAAGCGTCTCGGCGATGCCGCCGACCAGATCGCGGTGACGAGTCATCCGCCCGGGAGAGGCGCCCACGCCGAGGGCCGCGGCGACCTCGGCGACGACGTCGCCGTCCCGCTCGACCCCGGCCAGCGGCACCAGCTGGACGACCCGCTGCTCGGCCTCGCGTCCCACCCCATGCGCGAGCCGGGTCTTGCCCAGCCCGCCCGGCCCCACGATCGAGGTCACCCGCGAGGCGCGCACCAGCCCCAGCACCGCCGCGAGGTCGCCGTCCCGTCCGAGCAGCGGGTTCGGCTCGTGCGCGACGCCGTGCCGGACGCGCGGCGCCGCGTCCTCCAGCAGCCGCCGGTGCTCGTCCCGCAGCGCCGGACCCGGATCGGCACCGAGCTCGTCCCGCAACGCGCGACGGTAGGCGTCGTACCGAGCGAGCGCCGCCGCGGGCCCAAGGGTCGCCGCCTCGCAGCGCAGCAGTTCGAGCAGAACCTCCTCATCACGCGGCCACTCCCGAGCAACGACACCGAGCGCCTCCCGCGCCTCCGCCCGACGCCCAAGCCGCCCCAACGCCAACGCACGCGCCCGCACCAACCCCGCCCAGGTCTCCACCCGTCCAGCCCGCAACCTCGCAAGCGGATCATCCCCACCCACCTCCGGCGGCCCGCTCCCCACACCCAGCCCCCGCCCAGCGGGCGAGTAGCCCCCGCCCGGCCCCGGCGAATCGCCCCACACGTCCCGCCCCGGCCCGGCGGACGGATCACCCCCACCCGCCTCCGGCCCACCCTCGCCTCGCCCGCGCCCAGCGAGCGCGCCGCTCCCGCCCGCCTCCGGCGAGCCCACGCCCCGCACCCGCCCCGCGAGCGGGTCGCCCCCGCCGGTTTCGGACGGACCGCCCCGCAGGCCCAGCCCCCGCCCGGCCAGCGAGTCACCCCCACCCGGCTTCGGTGGGCCGCTCCCCACGCCCAGTCCCCGTCCAGCGGGCGGGTCGCCGCTGCCCGGCTCGGGCGGGGTGTCCCACAGGGCGAGGCCCCGTTCGGCTTCGGCCAGGGCCGCTGTGTGATCGCCGTTGGCTGCTAGTTGGACGCAGGCGGCGAGGCGGAGCACTGCGGCCCAGGCGTCGACTTGTTCCTCGTCCAGGGCCAGGCGGTAGCCGGTGGGGGTGGTGTCGATCACGCCGGGGCCGAGCTGCGATCGGGCGCGCGACACCAGGATTTGCAGCGCCTTGGCCGGGTTCTCGGGACGCTCGTCCTGCCAGAGTCCCTCCACCAGGCGGGACGTGGCGCAGCCCGTCCGGGGGCCGCTCGCGAGCAGTGCCAGCAGCGTCCGCAGTCTCGGGCTCGTGACCTCGCGGCCGTCATAGGCCACCCGGGACAACAGGGACAGCGCGATGGTCACCCGCACAGATTAGACCTGCGACCAGCGCCGCACCGGTTTCGCATACCCGAATGGGGATTTGACGGCGGCCCGCGATCACTTACCCTGATCCCTGGCCACTTTCCCGATATACCTGGTAGGTCATGGCGATGGACTTCGATTGGACGATGGCGTTCGGCTCGTTCCTGGTCGCCATCGTCGTCGGCCTCACCGGGATGGGCGGCGGGGCGCTGATGACCCCGATGCTGGTCACCTTCTTCGGCGTCAGCCCCCTGGCCGCCGTCTCCAGCGACCTGGTCGCCGCCGCCGTCATGAAGCCCGTCGGCAGCGCGGTGCACTACCGCCAGGGCACGATCAACATGCGGCTCGTCGGCTGGCTCTGCGTCGGCTCGGTGCCCGCCGCGTTCAGCGGCGTCCTGCTGGCCCGCGCCATGGGCGACGGCGAGACCGTCCAGGACGTCATCTCCAAGGCCATGGGCGTCGCCCTGCTCATCGCCGCCGGGGGCCTGATCGTCCGCGGCTACCTGGCCATGCGCGACCGGGCCGCCCGCCACTCCCCCGACGAGCGCCGCACCGCAGCCCCGGGCGAGCCCGCCGCGACCACCACCCCCGAGATCGTCATCCGTCCCGTGCCCACGGTGGTGACCGGCATCATCGGCGGCCTGGTCGTCGGCATCACCTCGGTCGGCTCGGGCTCCCTGATCATCGTGGCCCTGCTGGCCCTCTACCCCGCGCTCAAGGCCAACCAGTTGGTCGGCACCGACCTGCTCCAGGCCGTCCCGCTGGTGTTCGCCGCCGCGCTGGGCCATTTGCTGTTCGGCGACTTCCGCATGGAGGTCACCGCCGCGCTGCTGGTCGGCTCGATCCCCGGCGTCTACATCGGCTCCAAGATCTCCTCCCGCGCGCCCGGCACTCTCATCCGCCGCGCGCTGGCCTTCGTCCTGGTCGCCTCGGCCCTGAAGATGTTCGGCCTGGGCATCACGCCCCTGGCCTGGACGCTGGTGGCCCTGGCCGTGCTGAGCACCGCCGTCTGGCTCGTCCTGCGCAACCATCACCGCCGCGCCCCCGAGGCCGAAGACACCAAGCAGGCCGTGGCCTCTTAGGTGCGCGGCCCTGTGATGAGGCGTCGCAGGACGGTGCTGGACGTGTGGACGGTGTAGGGGAAGTAGACGACCCTCACGCCCACGGCCCCAAGGTCGCGCTCCAGCCGGTCGCCCTTGGGGGTGCCCTTCCAGTCGTCGCCCTTGAACAGGACGTCGAAGCCCAGCCGCTCCCACATGACGCGCTTGTCGCTGGAGACGTCGGTGACGACCTCGTCCACGCAGGCCATGCCGCCCACGATCTCCAGACGCTCGGCCAGCGGGACGATCGGCGCCCGCCCCTTGGCCTTTTCGAGCACCTCGTCGGTGACCACGCCCGCGATGAGGTGGTCGCACTGCCGCCGCGCGCGCTTGAGGATGTTGAGGTGCCCGATGTGGAACATGTCGTACGCGCCCGGCACGTAACCGACGAGCGCCATGTCAGCGTCCCGCCGTCTCGCGGACGGGCTCCGGGGACGCCAGCGCCGCGACCTCGCGGAACCACTTGACCGAGGCGGCGGCCAGGAACAGCAGGTTGCCCGCGAAGATCAGCGCGTAGAGCGGGAAGAAGACGTCCTCGACCCCCAGCAGCAGGAACGAGGCGCAGAGCAGGCCGTAGTCGGTCGGGATCACCAGCAGCGACCGGAGCGTCGAGGGCGCCTGCGGCGCCGGGGGCGGCGCGCCCGCGGCGGCGCGGTGGGCGCGGGCGAGCAGATCCTTGAGGATCATGCCGAAGAACATCACCGCGGCGACGATCGTGAAGCCGATCGGGATCAGCAGGTAGGCGGCCCGGTCGAGGTCGAAGAACCGGTAGAACGAGATCAGCACCGCCGAGTGCAGCGCGGAGATCTTCAGGCTGTCGACCATGTGGTCGAGGTACTCGCCGGACGGCGACCCGCCGCCGCGCAGCCGGGCGAGCTGGCCGTCGGCGGCGTCGAAGGCGTACCCGACCACCAGGGCCAGGCAGACCGCGACGCCCAGCCAGAGGGCGGGCTCGACCAGCGCGATCAGGGCGATGCCGGTGAAGGTGAACAGGGCGCTGACGGCGGTGACCTGGTTCGGCGTGAGCCCCACGACGTAGGACGCGGCGGCCAGCACGCGGCCCAGCTTGCGGTTGACGAACCGCGAGTAGGCGGGCGCGCCCTTGGCGCTCTTCTGCGCGGACGCCAGCCGGGTCAGCGCGTCGCCGAAGGCGCTCACGCGACCGAGGTCCGGGGCGATCCGTCGCGCAGCGCGGCCCTGAGGGCGGCGCTGCCGGTCTCGGCGACGCCGTCGAAACGCTCCACCCGGACCTCGCGGTCCGCCAGCGCGTCAAGGCCGGGAAGCGGGGGCTCGTGACCGCAGAACAGCACCGCGAAGCCCAGCTCGTCCAGCGCGGCGAGCGGCGCGGGGTCGTCGAGCGGGACGGCGCGGGCGACATCGCGGACGTTGGCGATGATCTCCAGGCGCTCGATCAGCGGGACGACCGGACGCGTCCCGTAGGCGGCCTCGGCGGCCTCGTCGCTCAGCACGCCCACGACGAGCCGGTCGCAGCCCGCGGCCGCGCGGCGGAGGACATCGAGGTGGCCGACGTGGAAGAGGTCGAAGACCCCGGGAACGTAGCCCACCACCCCGCGCATACGACCCCCTGCCGCCATACACCGAAAGGCTCGAATTAGTCCTGAAACCGCAAAGATTAGCAGCTCTTCACCCGGTCCGTGTCACAGACGTGAACTCTCACGGAACTCCGTTTCGCCCGTGCTGACCTGCGGTTCGACCGCGTCCCTGGGTGGGTCGCCCCGCCTCAGCAGGCGCCACAGCAGCGCCGCCGAGACCAGCCCCCCGGCGCCCAGGCAGAACGGCGCCAGCCCGGCGTTCCCGGGGTCGGCGGCGAGCAGGACGGCCAGGACCACCAGGCCGGACAGCGCCTCCGAACCCCGGATGGCGAACACCGCGCGGGACCGCTTGCGCGCGGTGGCCAGGCTGGCGAGCGGCAGCGTGCAGGCGAAGCACACCGCGTACACGCCCCACCCGACGAGCGCGACACCGTCCACCTCGAAGGAGCCGCCGGTGACCACCGGGCCGAGCCACCCGGCCAGCAGGATTCCGGCCAGGCTCATCACCAGGGCGATCGCCGCCATCAGGGCGCAGGCCCGCACGGCCTTCGCGGCGCGCATCGGACGTCCCTCGCGCTCGGCCTTGGCGAAGTCGCCCAGCAGGAACCAGCCGGCGCCGTTGACGAACGTCAGCGCGGGCGCGAGCAGCAGCCGTCCGGCCTCGATCGAGGCCAGCGCGGCCGTGGACGCGAACCCGACGATCATCAGCCGGGCCAGCAGCAACGCCCCCGGCCTGATGCCGGCCTGGATCGAACGCCACCACGCGAACCCGGCGATCTCGCGGAACGCGGTGCCGCGCAGCGGGGCGGCCTCGTACTCGCGCGCGGGCAGCCGCACGCAGGCCAGCACGATCGAGGCCATGCAGCCCGCGCACATCGCGCCGAGAAGCAGCTCGACGCTGGCCCGGGTGCCCGCCGCCAGCTCCAGCCCGAGGACGGCGAACGTGACCAGCAGGTAGCAGCCGTCGCCCACCGCCAGCCGCCAGAACTCCATGCGGGCCGTGAAGACCCGCCGTCCGGTCTCGTTCAGCAGCCACAGCGCCACCAGGAGCGCGAACAGGAGCGTCGCCGACGGGCCGCCGATCCCCATCGCCAGCGACACCGCGGCGCCCACCAGCGCACCGGCCAGCACCGACCCGGCCACCGAGAGGATCAGCGCGCCCCGGATGCGGGGATCGAACCGGTCGAACACCGTCAGGGTGTCGCCGACCCAGCTGGTCTGCACCGAGGTGATCAGCACCAGGACGGCGAAGTACAGCGCGTAGGCGCCGTAGCCGTCGGCGCCCAGGCTGCGGGCGGCCAGCGCCTGCACGACCAGGCTGCCGCCCGCCGTCACGAACTGGACGGTGACCGCCCCGCCCGCCGATCCCAGCAGCCGCGCCGCCTTCTTCGCCAGGCCGCCCCGGGCGGCCGGGCTCACCGATCCAGGTCGTAGCGCATCAGGGCCGAGTCGCCTTTTCCCAGGTCGGCCTCGGGTTCGGTGCCGCCGCTCTCCTGGTCGTCGGAGGGCTTGGTCTCGCGGGAGGACGAGGAGCGGTCGTCGGCCGTCCGGGTCGGGTCGCCCGCCGGGTCGAAGCCGCCGCCCCACAGGTCGGCGGGGGCCGGGGACTCGTTCTTGTCGTCGCGGTCGAGCTTGTCGGACAGCGGGTCTTCCTTGCCGGAGTCGGAGGTGTTGAGCATCGAGCGCGAGAACGACGTGGGCGCGACGGGCGCGGACGGGGCGGGGGCGGGCGCGGGCGGCGGGGGCGGTGCGCCGTTGCCGTAGGACCCGTTGCCGTAGCCCCCGTTGCCGGGACGGCCGTGCACCTCTTCGTGCGTCCAGACGCGACCGGAGCGCTCGACCACCGGGTCGACCGGCGCCGCGCCGTTGCGCGCCCGGCGTCCGCGCGAGTAGGGCGGCGGCAGCGCGCCCGGCGCGGCGGAGTCCGTACCGGGGCCGAGCTCGGGGGCCGGCCCCGGGGACGGACCGCCGACGACCACCGGACGCGGCCGCGAACGCGGCCGGCGCGGCGTCGCCGAGGCCCGCAGGAACGCCACCACGCAGGCGGCGATCAGTCCGATGGCCAGGCCGATCGCGGCGTTGCGCGGCAGCTTGCTGCCCACCGCGGCCGCCGGGTCGGCGGTGTCGACGAACTGGACGCCGTCGTTGGCGTTGGCACGCGCCGAGACCACACCGCTGGCCTGCGCCTGGAGCTTGTTCAGGTTCGTCGCCAGCAGCCGGTAGCTGCGGCTGCCCACGGTGGTGACCGCCATCTGGTCGGTCACCTTCTTCTCGGCCGCCTGGATGTTCTGCAGCTGACGGTCGAGCTTCTCGGTGTTGGTGGAGATCGTGACCTCCTGGTACGCCTGCACCACGGCGTTGGCGGTCGTCGCCGCCTCGGCCATGTCGGCGCCCGTCGCGCTCACGATCACCACGCCGCCGTCGGGCTTGCTGGAGGTCTTCACCCGGCCGCGGAGCCCCTCGCTGGTCAGCGCGGGCCCCTGCTTGTCCTTGATGATCTGGACGGCCCGGGTCAGCACCGGGGTCGACCCGGCGAACGCGGCCCGCTGCGCGGTGTAGGTGGCGTAGCCCTGGCCGGACACCACGCCCATGCGCAGGACGTTGTTGTTGTTCGTCGGGTCGGTCACCGCGAACCTCGCGGTGGCCTGGGCCCCGTTGAACATGAACTGGGTGACGCCCACCGACACCGCGACCGACGCCACCACGATGAGCAGGGACATCAGCCGGAAGCGCCAGAGGGCCTCGACGAGGCTGATCTCCGGAGTGGCCGGGACGTTGGTCTGTGCGGTCATCAGATGCTCTGCGTCCTGGAGGGGGCGGGGGCGTCATGGCCGTCGATCAGGTCGCGGACGGTTTCGCGCAGCTCTCGGTGGTAGCGGTCCTGTCCGAACCGCCGGACCGCGTCGTCGCGGCCCCGGTCGGCCATCGCCAGCGCGCCGTCCCAGTCGGCCAGCAGGCGGGCGATGCCGTCGGCGAGCGCGGCGGGGTCGTCCGGCGGGACGAGCACACCGTTGTCGCCGTCGGAGACGATCTCCGTCAGCCCCTGGGTGGCGGCGGCGACCACCGGCCGTCCGGCCAGCATCGCCTCGACGGCGACATTGCCGAACGGCTCGACCCGCGACGGCACGATCGCCACGTCCGCCTCGGCGAACGAGTCCCAGACGCGGGAGCGGAAACCGGCGAAGGTGACGTGCTCGTCGGCCAGCTCGCGCAACTCCGCCTCGTACCACTCGTAGCCGGGGAAGACGCTCCCGACCAGAGTAAGCGACACATCGTGGCCGCGTTCGCGCAACAGCCGCACCGCCCGGACGGCCACGTCGGTGCCCTTGCGCGGCGACAGGCGTCCGACCAGGACGACCCGGGCCGGACCGGCGATCTCGGCACGGGGCCCGGCGAACCGGCCGGGTCCGTCGACCCCGTTGTAGATCACCACGCCTCGTTCGCCGGGACGTCCGAGCGCCGCCGCGCTCGCCCGGCTGTTCACCACCAGCACCTTGGCCAACCTCAGCGGCAGGGCCAGCGCCGCGCGGACGGGGCCGGGCACGCCGTCCTCGGCCTCGTGCACGTGGCACAGCGACGGGACGCGCGCCAGCCGCCCGGCGACAAGCCACAGCGGGACGGTCACGGTGTTGACGTACAGGGCCGCGGCCTTGTGGCGGCGGAGCAACCCGACGGCCCGGGGAAGCGCGCGCGTGGCCGAGGCGGCGAGCCGCACCAGGCCGAGCGGCGACATGTAGGCCTTGCGGAGCACCGGGACCGGCAAGATCACGATTTCGGCACCGGCGTCGTCGAGCGCTCGCGCCAGCGGACCACCGGACGGTAGCGTGACGACCACGCGACGCTCCGGGACCAGCGCCCGGACGGACTCGATCAGCATCCGGTCGGAGCCGTAGAGGTCGGGCGAAGGATGCGCGAGCACCACGACGGATCTGTTGTCGAGCTCGTCCAACCTCGCCTCCCTCCGGCGAAACGCCTCCCCTTGTACCCCAGGCACACACCGAAAACCCTGGCGGTCGCAAGACTTTCAGATTAACTCGCTTTTATCGCCGGTTTGCACGGTGCCCGTGCGCGTAGTCTGTTCCGGTTCCGCGACCGAGATGTGCCAATAGCAGGGGGTCATGGTGCGTATCGCCATGGTGGGGACCCGTGGGGTCCCCGCTCGTTACGGCGGCTTCGAGACCGCCGTGGAGGAGATCGGCAAGCGCCTGGCGGCAGCGGGTCACGAGGTGACCGTGTACTGCCGGGGCGAGCGCCACCCCGAACCCGAGTACCTCGGCATGCGCCTGGTCCACCTGCCCGCGCTGGAGAAGAAGGTCGCCGAGACCCTGACCCACACCGGGCTCTCCACGCTGCACGCCGCCCGCCGCAAGATCGCCCGCCAGGGCGCCGACGTCGCGCTGGTGTTCAACGCGGCCAACGCCCCGCTGCTGCCGGTCCTGCGCGCCCTGCGCATCCCGGTCGCGACCCACGTCGACGGCCTGGAGTGGAAGCGCACCAAGTGGAGCGGGACGGGCCAGCGCTACTACCGCACCGCCGAGAGCCTGGCCGTGCGCTGGTCCGACGCCCTGATCGCCGACGCGCTCGGCATCCAGGACTACTACCGCGAGCGGTTCGGGGTCTCGTCGGTCTTCATCGCCTACGGCGCCCCGATCCTCACCGCGCCCGACATCGCCAAGCTCGCCGAGGCGGGCTACGAGCCGGGCGGCTACCACCTGGTCGTGGCGCGCTTCGAGCCCGAGAACCACGTGCACCTCGCCGTCGAGGGATACCGCCGCTCGACGGCGTCCAAGCCCCTGGTCGTCGTGGGGTCCGCGCCCTACTCCGACGCCTACACCGCCCAGGTG
This sequence comes from Spirillospora sp. CA-294931, assembly GCF_050946795.1. Lineage (GTDB taxonomy): Bacteria > Actinomycetota > Actinomycetes > Streptosporangiales > Streptosporangiaceae > Spirillospora. Next base: position 1,500,208 of record NZ_CP192006.1, on the reverse strand, counting down.
AAGGAGCTGGCCGGGGACGACCCGCGCATCACCTTCCTCGGCGGCGTCTGGGACCAGGACCTGCTGGACGCCCTGTACGCGGGCGCGCTGACCTACGTCCACGGCCACTCGGTCGGCGGCACCAACCCCTCGCTGCTGCGCGCCATGGGCGCCGGGGCCTGCGTGGTGGCCTACGACGTCAACTTCAACCGCGAGGTCCTGGGCGAGGAGGCGGGCCGCTTCTTCGGCGACGCCGCCGCCCTGGCCACCGAGATCGAGGCCGCCGAGGCCGCCCCCGGCGCGGCCGCCGACCGAGGCGCGGCCGCCCGCAAACGAGCCTCCGAACGCTACGTCTGGGACGACGTCGCCGCCGACTACGAGCGCCTCTGCGAAGACCTGGCCGCCCGCCGCCTCACCCGAAAAGCCCTCCACCGCAACCGCTGACCAGATCCGGCCACACCCACCCACCCCAAACGCGTCCGCACCGTCGCCTCCCCCGCGAAGACGCGGAGCGTCGGCGGAGTGTTTTCGTGGGTAGACGCGTTCGCCCCCGGCGCGAGCGCCGGGGGCGAAGCTGTGCTGGGTCGGGTCAGCCGGCCTCGTTGGAGACGGGACCGGTGATCGTGTTGCCGAGCGGGTCCTTGACCCTGATCTTGTAGGTGTGCTTGCCCGCGGGCGGGTTGGCGTCCACGAAGCTGATGCTCGGCAGCTGCCAGAAGTTGGAGTCGCGGTTGAGCGTGCCGATCGGGGTCGTCCCGGCGTCACGGAGCACCTCGTAGGTCAGGGACTTGTTGTCCATGTCCCAGGTGCCCTTCCAGGTGACCGTGATCTTGGGGGAGCCCCAGTCCTTGCGGGCGGTGGGCGTGCCGAGCGAGGCCTTGATCGGCCCGGACTTGTTGGGCACCTTGGCCTTGACGGCGAAGCGGGTCAGGCCCTGCTGGGCGAACCCGTTGACGCGCGGGAACTCGCCGCCCATCGCGACGTACTCGGCGTTGCCCGTGACCGCCCAGGCGGCCTGGTACTGGCCGGTGAACGAGCCCATGGCCAGCGTCGGGTACCAGTGCAGCAGGCTCGGGATCGGCTGGCCCCGGTAGTTGCTGTTGGTGCCGGGGGCCGTCTTGTCGGTGCCGGTCGCGGCCGTGGTCGTGGCGAGCGCCCGGTGCCAGGTCTGCGGGCTGGTCTCGGGGAACGCGCCGAGCGAGGAGCAGTCGTGGGCGTGCGAGACGCTGTAGACCGACTGGTTCTGGACGAAGATGCCGTAGGACGCGCCGTAGCAGTTGTCGAGCCAGGTCAGCGCGCCGTCAACGGTCTTGGCGGCGAAGCGGCCGTCGAACCAGTGGTGGCCGTCGCCGTTCGCGGTGCCGTACACCGTGTCGCCCGAGACGGTCAGGTCGGTCACGTACGACTTGTTGTCGCCGATGCGCGAGGGGATGGGACGGCTGGTCCAGGTGGCCGAGGCCCCGGAGGTCGCGTCGACCGCGCCGATGCCGACCTTGTCGGCGCCGTTGAGCTTCTGGAACGCGCCGCCGATGATCACGCGGGTCTGGGCCGGGGCCATCGCCATGGCCATGACCTCGTTGTCGTCGGCCGTGGGACGCCAGGTGTCGATGTTGGTGCCGTCGGCGGCCTTCACCGCCGCGAGCCGCGTCCTGGACTTGCCGTTGACGTTGAAGAAGTTGCCGCCGAAGTAGACGGTCGAGTTGGTGGCCGCGATGCCCCGCACCTTGTTGGACACCTTGGGCGCGAAGTTGGGGACCAGCGCCCCGGTCGCGGTGTCGAAGGCCGCCAGCCGCGAGCGGGCCTTGCCGTCGACGGTGGTGAACTCGCCGCCCACGTAGACGCGCTTGCCGTCCGGGGACCGGACGATGCGCAGGCCCTGCCCGTTCAGCGAGTGGTTGAAGGCGGTGTTCAGGTTCCCGGTCGTGAGGTCGAAGGCCAGGATGTTCTGGCGGGCCACCTCTTTGGCGTTGCCGGGAGCGGTGCCCGGCGGGCGGGCCTTGGTGAAGTTGCCGGTGGCGTAGACGGTGTTGCCCACCGTCGTCATGCTCCAGACGACCCCGTTGACCTGCCAGGTCGGAAGCGGGTCGACGCTCACCGTCGCGGGCGTGCCCGCGGGTGGGACGGTGTCGGCACCGGCGGTCACGGCCGGCGTGACGGCGGCGCCGATCAGTGCGATGGTCGAGGCGGCCGCGATGCCGCTCCGCCGTCCGAGGCGACGCTGGCGCATAAGACCTCTCACGAGTCGGTTCCCCTGCCCATTAAGACCTCAGCGGCCCCGACGGCCACTCCGGTCAAGAGATGTTAGTACTTGTCCGGATCGGCCAGGTGGATGACTCACGAAATCGTGACCGGTTTCGGAAAAGCACCCGGAAAGATCGCGCGAATTGAAAATTCACCCCGCGCGGACGGTAAACCTCGGGGGCGCCCAAGCGTCGCACGAAGCATGCGCTTCCGGTGGCGGAACGGCCATCCGCGGCAGTGTCTACACTGAAGTCCACCTCCAGCGCGCCGGGCGTCCCGCCCCCTCCCGCAGGCGCCTCGGGCCCCCCGCACGACGATCGAGGAGACCGACGCATGTCCCACCCGCGAACGCGTTCGTCCAGGCTTCTCGCCCTGACCGGCGCGGCGCTGGCGCTGACGATGGCGATGACCGGCTGCTCGGGCGGGGACAAGAAGAAGGCGGCGCAGAAGACCGGCCCGCCGCCCCCCGCGCCCAGCGAGCAGCCCGAGTCGGCGGCGACGTCCGCGCCGGGCTCGGTCTCGTTCAAGAAGACCGTCGGCCTGCGCAAGCCGGTGCGGTACGACGACAAGATCTCCGTCGTGGTGGCCGACATCCGCCACGTCAAGCCCAAGGCCGACGGGCCCGGCGAGGTCGCGGGCAAGGTCCTGACGATCTTCACCCTGCGCTTCGCCAACGGCTCGCCCAAGCCGCTCGACCTCAACAACGTCCGGGTCCAGGCCCGCTACGGGCCCAAGCGCACGCAGGCCGCGCCCGCCTCCTACGCCAACCTCAACGACTTCTACGGCACCGTCGCGCCCGGCAAGACCCGGTCCGCGTCCTATGTCTTCGACGTGCCGAGCAGCGGCTACAAGTCCGTCCTGCTCGGCGTGGCCTTCAGCGCCACCCACAAGACGGCCGTCTTCGCGGGGTCGCTGCACCGCTGACGCGCCGCGCCGCCGACCGGCTGGCCGCGGGGACACGGGCCGGATACCTTCGGAGGTCAGCGTGTCCCACGGGGGTAAGGGGACTGCATGTCTCACGGTTCGCGTCGCGTGGCGCCGCTCACGCTCCTCGCGCTTCCGCTGGTCGGCCTCATCGGCCTGCTCGCCTGGCTGCTCCCGTTCGGCGACGACGAGGCTCCGCCCGCCGCCGCGACCACCGGTCCCTCGGGCGCGGCCACCATCGGCACCACCTCCTACAAGGAGCCGGACGACGCCGTCTTCGTCGCGCCCACCGGCGACGACTCCGCCCCCGGCACCAAGGACAAGCCGCTGCGCACGGTGGTGAAGGCCGTGCAGAAGGCGCGTCCCGGGGGGACGATCGTCCTGCGCAAGGGGACCTACCACGAGACGGTCACCATCCCCTCGGGGAAGAAACTGACGCTCCAGTCCCATCCGGGCGAGGCGGCCTGGTTCGACGGCAGCGTCCCGGTCACCGGGTGGCGCCGTGCGGACGGCGCCTGGACCAGCGACGGCTGGGCCGCGCGGTTCGACTCCAGCCCGAGCTACACCTCCGGCGCCCCGGTCAGCGCCGACCCCGACTTCCAGTTCGTCGACCCCAAGCACCCGATGGCGGCCCACCCCGACCAGATGTGGATCGACGGCACCGCGCTGCGGCAGGTCGGCTCGCCCGGCGAGGTCGAGCCCGGCACCTTCTACGTGGACGAGCGGGCCCGCCGCCTGCTTCTCGGCTCCGACCCGGCCGGCCACGAGGTGCGGGCCAGCGCGCTGGGCGAGGCGGTCACCGTGCGCGGCGCGGGGTCGGTGCTGCGCGGCGTCGGCGTCCGCCGCTACGCCACCGCGCTCCCCCAGCTCGGCTCGGTGAAGGTGGCCGCCCCCGACGTCACCGTCGAGAACGTCGCCGTCACCGACTCGGCCACCACCGGGCTGAGCGTGCTGGCACCCCGCGCCCGCGTCCGGCACGTCACCGCCACCCGCTCGGGCCTGCTCGGCATCCACGCCAACCAGGCCGACGACCTGCGGCTCGACAAGGTGCGCACGGCGCACAACAACACCGAGCGCTTCAAGTCCGCCCCGGTCTCGGGCGGCATCAAGGTCACCCGCTCGCGGAAGGTCGCGGTCGTCGACAGCGTCACCGTCGACAACCTGGGCAAGGGCATCTGGATGGACGAGTCCGTCTACGACATCACGCTGACCGGCAACCGGGTCGTCCGCAACTCCTCCCACGGGATCTCGCTGGAGCTCAGCGCCAAGGCGGTCGTCGCCGGGAACGCCGTCCGCGACAACGCCGGTGACGGCCTGCGCGTCAACGGCACCTCCGACGTCCGGATCTGGAACAACACCCTGGCCAAGAACGGCCGCACGATCCATCTCGTGCAGGACGGGCGCCGCCCGTCCGACCCGTCCACGCCGGGACGCGACCCGCGCCAGACACGCCCCGACCCGGCGATGACCTGGCTGGTCGAGAAGATCACGATCAGCAACAACACGCTCGCCGACCCCAGGCCCGGCACCGCGTGCCTGCTCTGCGTCGAAGACCACTCGCACGAGCGGAAGGCGTCCCAGATGGGCCTGGTGGTCAACGGCAACACCTACGTCCGGCAGTTCGGGGCGCCCCGGAGCCTGATCATCTGGACGCCGCACGACTTCGCCGGGCTCTCCCAGTTCAAGGCCGCCACCGGCCAGGAGGCCCGGGGACAGGCCCACGAGTCCAGGGGCGCGGCCGGTGCGGACGGCACCCTCGAAGCGTCCGTGGCCGAGCGGGGCAGGGCGAGCGCGCTGCCCCTGCCCCGCGAGATCGCCAAGCTCGTCGGCCAGGCCCCCGGCACACGACACATGGGCGCCTGGACGATCCGCTAGCTCCGGCGAACGGCGGCGACCCAGCCTGAGGACGGCGGAACGCTCGTATCCTGGGATTCGCTTTTCCACCCGGGAGCGTCCCTTGATCTTCTTCCCCCGCCGCGGCCCGCGCCCCGAATCGGCCGGCTGGTGGCCGGCCGTCCTGCCGCTGGTCCTCATGCTGGCCAGCGACTACAAGCTGCGCAGCCGCGAGGTGGACCAGGCCGTGAGCGGCAGCGCCGACTTCACCGTCCTGGCCGAGATCGGCGTCTACGCCTGCGCGGCGCTGTACCTCGCGCACCGGTTCGGCCTGCGCCCGCCCACCCGCAGGATCACCGGCCTCCAGTTCGCCGCCTGGTCGTTCGCGGTGTACGTCGCGGCGTCGGCGCTGTGGTCGCCGTTCAAGTCGCTGGGCCTGGTGCGCGGCACGCAGCTGCTGGTCACCGCCTTCGTCGCGCACGCCGTCGCCACCCGGGCCACGCCCCGCGACCTGCACCGCCTGGCCCACGCCTTCATCGCGATCGTCCTGGCCTCGGTCGCGATCGGCGTCGCCCATCCGTTCCCCCGCACGTCCCGCACCGAAGACCGCTTCAACTGGCTCTACGTGCACCCGGTGACGGCGGGCGTCTACCTCTCGGTCGCGCTGATCCTCGTCCTGAGCTACCTGATCCGCCGCCGTGAGGACGCCGGGCACCGCCTCTGGCACCCGATCATCTACGCGGGCGCCTTCGTGGTCTTCGCGGGCTCCCTGGTGGCCACCGGCACCCGGGGGGCGGCCGCAGGGTGCGCGGCCGGAATCCTGGCCCTGCTGGCCAGCGCCCGGGGCCCGCGCGGCCGCGCCGACACCGTCGTCCTCGGCGCCGCCGTCGCGACCGTCGCCGCGCTGGCCTTCTCCGAGAAGATCCTGGCGTTCGTGGCGCGCGGCGAGACCGCCGACAAGGTCGCCTCGCTCAACTCCCGCACCGAGTTGTGGGCCCTGGCGATGCGGGCCTACTCCGAGGAACCCGTCTTCGGACGCGGCCTGGGCGCGTCCCGGGGGCTGTTCCTTGAGGACATCGGGCTGGGCGGCGGCCACAACGCCTTCGTCAACGCCCTGGTCGACAACGGGACGGTCGGCACCGCCATCTTCGCGGCCCTGCTGCTCACCCTCGGCTGCGTCCTGCTGTTCCTGGCCCGCCACCGCTCGCTGCGCGCCGACGCGGGCCTGCTGATCGGGATCCTGACGTTCTTCCTGGTCGACAGCATCACCACCGAGGGCCTGGCCGCCCCCGCGAACGTCTCGGGCATCTGGCTGTTCATCCTGATCGCCTGGGCCGAGACCCTGCGCCGCCAGGGCGGGGACGTCCCCGCGCCGCGGCCCCACGAGGCGGTCGCGGTGCCCTGACCTTGTGGCATCCTCTTTCGGATGGAACCACTCGATATCGAAGGTACGTTCTCGTTCACCCCCCGGGTCCACGGGGACCAGCGCGGCTCGTTCCACGAATGGTTCCGGCAGGACGCGCTTGAGAAGGTCGGGCACCGTCTCGGGCTCGCCCAGGCCAACATCTCGGTCTCGGCCCGGGGCGTGCTGCGCGGCGTCCACTACGCCGACGTCCCGCCTGGCCAGGCCAAGTACATCACCTGCGTACGGGGGGCGATCCTCGACGTCGTGGTCGACGTGCGCGAGGGCTCGCCGACCTTCGGCTCCTGGACGAGCGTCCGGCTGGACGAGCGGAGCCGCCGCTGCGTCTACGTCGCCGAGGGTCTCGGCCATGCGATCCTCAGCCTCGAAGACGACAGCACGGTCGTCTATCTGAGCTCCGAGCCCTACACCCCGTCGGCCGAGCACGAGGTGCACCCGTTCGACCCGGCCCTGGCGATCGACTGGCCCGCCGACGTGGAGCCCGTCCTGTCGGCCAAGGACGCCGCCGCCCCCACGCTCGCCGAGGCCCGGGCGGCGGGCCACCTCCCCAGCTACGAAGCCTGCATGGCCTACTACAACCGCTAGAGCAGGGTGGGCCACCCCTTCCGCAGAGCCTCCTGCCACGGAGGCATCGGGGGCAGGCCCGCCTCGGACCAGCGGTCATGGGCCAGGACGCTGTTGGCCGGACGCGCGGCCGGGCGGGGGAAGGCTGCCGTCGTGGTGGGGGCGACCCGGTCGGGGTCGGCGCCCAGCAGCGTGAAGACCTCGCGGGCCAGGCCGTACCAGGTCGTCCGGCCCGCGCTGGTGCCGTGGTAGACGCCCGGCGGCGCGTCCGAGGCCGCCAGCGCGATGATCCGGTCGGCGAGATCGCCCGTCCAGGTGGGCTGGCCATGCTGGTCGTCGACGACCGCGATCGTGTCCCGCTCGGCCTCCAGCCGGATCATCGTGGCGACGAAGTTGGGGCCGTGGGCGCCGTAGAGCCACTCGGTGCGGACGACGTAGCCCCGGCCCGTGGCCAGCACGGCGCGCTCCCCCGCGAGCTTGGTACGGCCGTAGGCGTTGACGGGGGCGGTGGGCGCGTCCTCGGCATAGGGCTCGGGCGAGGTGCCGTCGAAGACGTAGTCGGTGGAGACCTGGATCAGGGTGGCGCCGATCTCCGCGCAGGTCGTCGCGAGGGTCTGGACGGCCGTGCCGTTGACGGCCAGCGCCTCGGCCTCGTGCTCCTCGGCGTCGTCGACGGCCGTCCAGGCGGCGCAGTTGACCACGGTGGCGGGCCTGGTGCGGTGCAGGGTCGCGCGGACGGCCTCGGCGTCGCGCAGGTCGAGGGCGTCCCGGTCGAGCGCGAGCGCGCCGTCCAGGCGCGCGGTCAGGTCGGTGCCGAGCATTCCCCCGGCCCCGGTGATCAGCCAGGTCACGCGGCGTCCTTCGCCCGCTTCTTGAGCGGCTCCCACCAGGCGCGGTTGGCCTGGTACCAGCGGATGGTCTCGGCCAGGCCGTCATCGAAGCCGACCCGGGGGGCGTAGCCGAGCGCGCGGAGCCTGGCGTCGGAGAGCGAGTAGCGGCGGTCGTGGCCCTTGCGGTCGGGGACGCGCTCGACGCCGTCCCAGGTCGCGCCGAGCGCATCCAGCAGGCGTCCGGTCAGCTCCAGGTTGGTCAGCTCGGCGGTGCCCGCGATGTGGTAGACCTCGCCGGGCTCGCCGCGCTCGGCGACGAGCTGGACGCCCCGGCAGTGGTCGGAGACATGGATCCAGTCGCGGACGTTGCCGCCGTCGCCGTAGAGCGGGACGCTCAGGCCGTCCATCAGGTTGGTGGCGAAGAGCGGGATGACCTTCTCGGGGTACTGGTACGGCCCGTAGTTGTTGCCGCAGCGGGTGATGCTGACCGGCAGGCCGTGGGTGCGCGCGTACGCGAGGGCGATCAGGTCGCCGCCCGCCTTGGCCGCGGCGTACGGGGAGTTGGGGGCGAGCGGGGCCGCCTCGTCCCACGAACCGGCGTCGATGCTCCCGTAGACCTCGTCGGTGGAAACCTGCACGACACGGGGCGTCCCCGCCGAAAGGCACGCCTGCATGAGGGCCTGGACGCCCAGGACATTGGTCCGGACGAACTCGCCCGCGCTGGCGATCGACCGGTCCACATGCGACTCGGCGGCAAAGTTGATCACCAGGTCGTGGCCCGGGACGACCCGGGCGAGCAGCGCGTCGTCGCAGATGTCGCCGTGCGCGAAGGCGAACCCGCCCTCGACGGGCTCCAGGTTGGCCAGGTTGCCCGCGTAGGTGAGCCGGTCGAGCACGGTGACCTCGGCCCCGGCGAAGGCGGGGAACGTCCCGGACACCAGGTCACGGACGTACTGCGAGCCGATGAACCCGGCGCCGCCGGTGACCAGGACGCGACGCGTCATGCTGCCCCTCTCATCTGCTGATCTGCACGGTGCTGTGGTCGCCCAGCACGAGCCGGTGCGCCCGGGGGACGCGCGGCGCGGGCGTCACCCGCGCCTCCCTGCCGATCAGGGAGCACTCGATGCGGCCGACCCCGTCGATGGACGCGCCGCGCAGCACGATCGAGTACTCGATCTCGCTGTCGGCGACCGTGCAGTCGCGGTCGATGGAGGTGAACGGACCCACGTAGGAGTCGCGGACGACCGAGCCCGCCCCGATGACCACGGGCCCGACGACACGCGAGCGCGAAACCGTCACGCCCGGCTCCACCACGACCCGGCCGATCAGCTCGCTGGCCTCGTCCACCTCACCCTTCACGGAAGGTTCGACGCTTTCCAGGACCAACCGGTTGACCTCCAGCATGTCGGTGACGTTGCCGGTGTCCTTCCAGTAGCCCGAGATCACCGTGGACTCGACCCGGCGGCCCCCGTCGATCAGGGCCTGGATGGCGTCGGTGATCTCCAGTTCGTCCCGCCGGGACGGCGTCAGCCCGGCGACGGCCTTGTGCACGGCGGGGCTGAACAGGTAGACGCCGACCAGCGCGAGATCGCTCTTGGGACGCTCGGGCTTCTCCTCCAGGCCGACGACCCGGCCGTCGACGCCGAGCTCGGCGACGCCGAAGGCACGCGGATCGCTGACCCGGGTGAGCATGATCTGGGCGTCGGGCCGCTCCTGGCGAAACCGCGCCACCAGGTCGCTGATGCCGCCCACGACGAAGTTGTCGCCCAGGTACATCACGAAGTCGTCGTCGCCGAGGAACTCCCGCGCGATCAGAACGGCGTGCGCCAGGCCGCGCGGCGCGTCCTGCGGGATATAGGTGACCTTGAGCCCGAAGGCGGAGCCGTCACCGACCGCACGGCGGATCTCCGGCGCGGTGTCGCCGACGACGATGCCGACCTCGACGATCCCCGCGTCGCGGATGGCCTCGAGCCCGTAGAACAGCACGGGCTTGTTGGCGACCGGGACGAGCTGCTTGGCGGAGGTGTGGGTGATCGGCCGCAGCCGCGACCCGGACCCGCCGGCCAGCACCAGCGCCCTCACCCGGCGACCCTGATCGCGGACAAACGAGGCTCCAGGTAAAACAGGGAATGAATGTTCCCCAGACATTACCTGGACCCGACGGCCGCTCACGCCGAACCGCGAGCGCTACCTCGCGTTGACGATCATCCCGGCGGCGACGGTGTTGTTGGTGGTCTCGTCGATGAGGATGAACCCGCCGGTGAGCCGATTGCGGGCGTAGTCGTCGACGAACAGCGGCTGGGTCACCCGCAGGGTGATGCGGCCGATCTCGTTGAGGCCGAGGCCCCCGGCGGACTCGTCGCGGTGCAGGGTGTTGACGTCCAGCCGGTAGTGCAGGTCTTTGACCATGGTCTTGGCCGTGCGCGTGGTGTGCTTGATGACCAGCTTCGTCCGGGGCGTGAGCTGCCGGTCGGGCGTCATCCAGCAGACCATCGCCTCCAGGTCCTGGGCGACCTCGGGACGGTTGTTGGGCCGAGCGATCATGTCGCCACGAGAAATATCAATGTCGTCGGCCAGCCTCAACGTGACCGACATCGGAGCATGAGCCTCGGCCACCGGGCCATTGGGCCCGTCGATCCCCGCGATCGTCGTGGTCAACCCCGACGGCAGATGGACGACCTCGTCACCCGGCTTGAGCACCCCACCCGCGACCTGCCCCGCATACCCCCGATAGTCATGCAACTCCGGGTCAGTCGAGGCGTGCGGCCGGATCACATACTGCACCGGGAACCGCACATCGATCAGGTTGCGGTCCGAGGCGATGTGCACGTGCTCCAGATGGTGCAGCAGGGACGAACCGTCGTACCAGGGCATGTTCACGCTGCGGTCGACCACGTTGTCGCCGTGCAGCGCCGAGATCGGGATGAAGGTCAGGTCGCCGATGTCGAGCTTGGCCGCGAACGCCGTGAACTCGTCGAGAATGCCCTCATACGTGGCCTGGTCATAGTCGACCAGGTCCATCTTGTTCACCGCGACGACCAGGTGCGGAACCTTCAACAAGGTCGCCAGAAAAGCATGCCGACGCGACTGCTCCAAGATCCCCTTGCGGGCGTCGACCAGGATGATCGCCAGATCCGCCGTGGACGCCCCGGTCACCATGTTCCGCGTGTACTGGATGTGCCCCGGAGTGTCGGCGATGATGAACTTGCGCCGCGGCGTCGCGAAATACCGATACGCCACATCGATCGTGATGCCCTGCTCCCGCTCGGCACGAAGCCCGTCGGTCAGCAGCGCGAGGTTGGTGTACTCCTCCCCCCGATCGACGCTGGTCCGCTCCACCGACTCCAACTGGTCCTCGAAGATCGACTTGGAGTCGAAGAGAAGCCGCCCGATCAGCGTCGACTTGCCGTCATCGACCGAACCCGCGGTAGCGAACCGCAGGATGTCCATGTGCTTGCCGGTGTCGGCGCTCATCAGAAGTACCCCTCCTTCTTGCGGTCTTCCATCGCCGCCTCGCTGGACCGGTCATCGGCACGGGTCTGACCACGCTCGGTGATCCGCGTCGCCGCGATCTCCTCGATCACCGCGTCCAGACCGTCCGCCGACGACTTCACCGCACCCGTGCAGGACGCGTCCCCCACCGTCCGATACCGCACCATCGCCTCGAACGCGGGCTCGTCCTCACCACGATTGGCATACGGCAGATCGGCCAGCAACATCCCGTCCCGCTCGAACACCATCCGCGAATGCGCGAAATAGATCGGCGGAAGCTCCAACCCCTCACGACGAATGTAATCCCAGATATCCAACTCCGTCCAATTCGACAACGGGAACACCCGAACATGCTCACCCCGCCGAATCCGCGTGTTGAACAAATTCCACAACTCCGGCCGCTGATTCTTCGGATCCCACTGCCCGAACTCATCCCGGAACGACACCACCCGCTCCTTGGCCCGCGCCTTCTCCTCATCCCGGCGCGCACCACCGAACGCCGCATCGAACTCATGCTCCTCGATCGCATCCAGCAACGTCGTGGTCTGCAACCGATTCCGCGACGCCCGACGCCCCGTCTCCTCCACCACCCGACCCCGGTCAATCGACTCCTGCACCGAGGCCACCACCAAACGCACACCCAACTCAGCCACCCGGCGATCCCGATACTCGATCACCTCGGGAAAGTTGTGACCCGTATCAACATGCATCACCGGAAACGGCACCGGCGCCGGCGCGAACGCCTTCTGCGCCAACCGCAGCATCACAATGCTGTCCTTACCACCCGAGAACAACAACACCGGCCGCTCGAACTCGGCCGCCACCTCCCGAATGATGTGAATCGACTCGGCTTCGAGAACATCGAGCTGTGAAAGCTGGTAATCGTGGCGCTGCATGATCTTAGGTTCTCTCCACGGCTTTCGGGCACGGGCGGGTCAGTCCGGCAGGGCGTCGCTCACATCCCGGATGCCGGTCAGCAACATCGACGCCGACACGGGGTGGCAGACCAGGATATCCGGCAATCGAGGGTCCTCACGGTTGTAGACCAGCTCAGACCCATCGACCCGCGAAGCATGAGCCCCCGCGGCCACCGCCACGGCGGCCGGAGCGGCCGAGTCCCACTCATACTGCCCACCCGCATGAACATAGGCATCGACCTCACCCAGCAGAACCGCCGAGATCTTCGCCCCCGCCGACCCGATGGGCACCAATTCGACATCGGCCTCGACCACCTCGGCCAGCCGCTTCACGAACTCCGGCGGCCGCGTACGACTGACCGCGATCCGCAGCTTCCCACCCTCAGGAGCCCGCACCCGAAGCGGTTCAGCACCAGCCAGGGCCCCATCGGAAGAAGTGCGCAGAGTCACACCCTGAGCGGGCAGCGCCACGGCCCCGGCGACCAGCCGACCGCGCTCCCAAAGCGCCACATGGACGGCCCAGTCGGCGCGCCCCTCCTCCGAGAACTCACGCGTCCCGTCCAAGGGGTCGATGATCCAGACCCGCTCAGCCGAAAGCCGCACCTCATCAGCGGTGTTCCCAGTCGGAGGCCCCTCAGCCCCGTCGGCCCGCTTGGCGGCCACCGACGACCGCCCCTCCTCCGACAGGACGGCGTCGCCCGGACGCCCCTCAGCCAGCGCCCCCATGAGGTACTCATGCGCCCGCAGATCCCCGGTGTCCTTCAACACCCGCGCATCAGCGAACCCCAGCTCAGCGCGCACGTCCAGGAGCACACGCCCGGCCCGCTCGGCCAACTCGGCCGCCAACACATGATCGGCGTCGCCCGCCGAAGCCTGAGTCGTCATCCACCATTCCCGAGTCGATAGGTCAGTTCGGTCTACATTCTCCTGCATACCGGACCCACCCCCCACCACCAAGCCCCAACCCGATCTTGTAACCCACCCCAGCCCCCACCACCCCCAAAAACCACGTCCACAACACCAACCCCTGCCCTTCCCGAAGCACCACACCAACCACGCCCTCGCGCCCCAGACCGATCACGCCCCCACCACTCCAGCCCGCCCCCACCCCCGAGACACCAGGCCAACGACGCCCCGACGATTCCGGGCCCACCACGACCCGCCGCACCGGGCCGACGGCACGCCACCCCACCAAGCGCATGACGCCCACGCCGCCCCAAGGCAGCGGCCGCGTGCCACCACCCCGCCCGCGCCCAACCCCACCAGCGCGAAGCCGACCCTGCGACATCAGGCAGACCGCAAACCCATGACACCGAGCCGACCGCACCCCCACACCAACACGTCCAAGAGATCGCCACTCAAGGCCAACCGCAGCCGCGGAACCAAGACGATCACCGCTCCGCCACACCAAGCCCACGACACTCCCCCACCCCAGGACGGCGACCGCGACCCCCCACCCAACCGCGACGCGGCACCCCACACCATGCGCACCCCGCACCATGTGCCCCGCACCCCGCACCCCGCGCCATGCGCCATGCGCCATGCGCCATGCGCCATGCGCCATGCGCCATGCGCCATGCGCCATGCGCCCCGCACCCGTGCCCCGCGCCATATGCGCCCGCATCATGTGCCCATGCGCCCCGCGCCACGCACCCCGCACTCCGCGCCACGCACTCCGCATCACGCGCCACGCGGCCCGCGCCACGCGGCCCGCATCATGCGCCCTGCGCCCCGCATCATGTGCCACGCACCCCGCACCACGCGCCACGCACTCCGCGCCACGCACTCCGCATCACGCGCCACGCCGCCCGCATCATGCGCCCTGCGCCCCGCACACGCACCACGTACTCCGCACCACGCACCACGCACCATGCGCCCCGCACCACGCACCACGTACTCCGCGCCGCGCGCCACGCGGCCCGCGCCACGCATCGTGCGCCCCGCGCCATGCGCCCCGCGCCATGCGCGCCGCGGCGCCAGGACAACTGCGCCAGCGTGATTGCGGCGCCGTCACGCCGGGCTGGTGGCGGCGCGGCGGAACCAGCGCGATCAGCGCTCCGGCGCAGCAGGCCGATGCCCTCTGTGACACCGGGGCGGTCGCAGTGTCGAGGCGTCACGACGGGCCGTGGGCTAGGCGCTCGACTGTGTCGCCTGCCGATTCAGAAGGCACGCTGCCGGGACGCCGCGCCGCGCGAGACCAGGCCAGCATGACCACGACACCGTTGCGCCGGGGCGGTGGCTGGGGGACGCCAGCCCAATCGGGTCCCTGCGGCGCTGAGCCGAGGGCGGGCTCGCTGTGGTGGGTCCAGCGCGATGTCGCCGCAGCCGGGTGAGGGTGGCACGAGGGCGGGCTGGGGGCTCGGGGTGGGGTTGTTGGGGGTGGCGGGGGGGGTGTTAGTAGGCGCCGGAGCCTCGGAAGACTACGGACCAGGTTTTCCACATGATTTGGAGGTCGAGGGTGAGGGACCAGTTGTCGACGTAGCGGAGGTCGAGGCGGACGGATTCTTCCCAGGTCAGGTCGGAGCGGCCGTTCACCTGCCAGAGGCCGGTGAGGCCGGGCTTGACGGCCAGCCTGCGGTAGACGTCGCCGCCGTACTGGGCCACTTCCTCGGGGAGGGGTGGGCGGGGGCCGACCAGGGACATCTCGCCTCGGAGGACGTTGATCAGCTGGGGTAGCTCGTCCAGGGAGTAGCGGCGCAGCATGCGGCCCGTGGCGGTGACGCGGGGGTCGGCCTTGATCTTGAAGAGCAGGCCGTCCTTCTCGTTGCGTTCGAGGAGGTCGATCTTGCGGGACTCGGCGTCGGCGACCATGGTGCGGAACTTCAGGACGGTGAACTCGCGGCCGTCGCGGCCCACTCGGGTCTGCCGGAACAGGACGGGGCCGCCGCCCGATACTTTGATCATGAGGGCGACGCCGAGGAGCAGGGGGCTCAGCAGGGTCAGGCCGGCGACGGCGGCGGCCCGGTCGAACAGGTTCTTGACGAACTTGCGGGAGCCGTCGAGTTCGGGGTGGTCGACGTGCAGCAGCGGGAGCCCGGCCACGGGACGGATGGAGATGCGCGGGCCGGTGACGTCCATCAGGGCGGGCGCCACCACGAGTTCGACGTCGTCGCGTTCGAGTTGCCAGGCCAGTCTTCGCAGCGCCACGCCGTTCATCTCGGGGCAGGCCAGCACCGCGACCGAGTCGGCGCCGATGCGTTCGACCACCGCGGCCGTCTGGGAGAAGTCGCCCAGGACCGGGACGCCCTCGATCTCGCGGACGGCGTCGTCGCCCGAGGTCAGCGCCGGGGGCAGGCAGATGCCGACGATGTCCATGCCGTGGTAGCGCTTCTCGCGCAGCAGCTTGATCAGGTCGGCGACGGAGGTGCGGTGGCCCACGGCGATGACCCGGCGCATGCAGGTGCCCTCCCACCGCCGCCGGTGGAGCCGCTTGCGCAGCCTGTAGCGGGCGACCAGGGCCAGGAACGTGCCCAGGGGCAACGCCATCACGACGTAGCCGCGGGCCACTTCGGTCTTGGTGGCGTAGGCGACGATCGCGACCATCGCGGTGACAATGAACCCGGCGTGCATGACCCGCCGGAACTCCTCCCAGCCCACGCCGATGTATTTGGCCTGGTAGGCGCGGCACACCATAAGCGTGAACGACCACACCACGGGCAGGGCCACCGTGAGGGCGATGTAGGGCAGCACGAGCCCGCTGGGGAAGCCGGGAAAGCGCAGCCCGTAGGCGATGCACCCGGCCAGTAGCATGCTGAGGAAGTCGAGGCCGCACGCGGCCCGCCGATAGGCCGACGACCAGTTCGGCGCGGGACCGCGTTCGCGGTCGTTCGCCATCCTGGTATCGACCAAGCGGACCTTGTCAGCGACGGCCATCGAGAAATCACCACCCTTGCCACACACGCCTCGTCACGCGTGTTACAACCCAAAGACGGGTGAATGGCGCACTAGGTTCACATGCCACCAGAACCTCGCCAGGGCAGCATCCTACGGACGCTTCATCCTCATCGCAGAGGGAAGGCGCAGTTGTGGATAAGTTTCTCAGCCGTGGGGCGCGACGTTTGCGTCACGTAGCGTGAAATTCGTTCTGAGCAGCCGCCAAGCCGCTGGTCAGAAGGGTCTCGACGCCGTCGGCGGCCCGTTCGAGATTGAGGTCGAGTTCCTTGTTCTCGGCGCCGGAAAAGTCTTTCAGGACGAACGCCGCCGCATCCATGCGTCCCGGGGGACGGCCGACGCCGAACCGGACCCGCAGATATTCCTTGCCGCCGAGCGACTTGGTGATCGATCTGAGCCCGTTGTGGCCGTTGTCACCGCCGCCCTGCTTCAGCCGGAGCGCCCCGTAGGGAATGTCGAGCTCGTCATGGACGACGATGAGCCGCTCCATGGGCACCTTGAAGAAGTCGCACAGGCCCTTCACCGGCCCGCCCGACTCGTTCATGTAGGTGCGCGGCTTGGCCAGCACCACCCGTACGCCCGCCAGCCGTCCTTCGAGGACCTCCGAGCGCGCCTTGTGCGTCTTGAACCGGCCCCCGGCGCGGCCCGCCAGGACGTCCAGCACCATGAACCCGGCGTTGTGCCGGTTGCCCGCGTACGAGGGCCCCGGGTTGCCCAGGCCCACCACCAGCCAGAGATCCGTGCTCATCAGGAGGACTCCTCCACTGCCGACGGCCCTCGCCGGTGCGCGCACCGGCGAGGGCCGTCAAAGACACTCCGACGACTACTCGGTGTCGCCTTCGCCCTCGGTGGTCTCGCCCTCGGCGGCCTCGGTCTCGACGGACTCGGCGGGCTCGGTCGAGACGGTGGCGTCGACGATCTGGACGATCAGCAGGTCGTCGTCGGCGACCAGCGTGGCGCCCGCGGGCAGCTTGACGTCCTTGGCCAGCACCTGGGAGTCGATCTGCAGGCCGTCGATGTCGAGGTCGATCGCCTGCGGGATGTGCGTGGCCTCGGCCTCGACCGCGATCTGAACCACGGCCTGCACCAGACGACCGCCCGCGATGACGGTGCCGGTCACGTTGATCGGGACCTCGACCTCGACCTTCTCGCCGCTCTTGACCAGCAGCAGGTCGACGTGCTCCAGGAAGCCCTTGATCGGGTCGCGCTGGACGTCCTTGGGCAGGGCCAGCTCGGAGCCCGCGCCCACGCCCTCGACGCGCAGCAGCACGTTGGGGGTCTTCAGCGCGAGCATCAGCTCGTGGCCGGGCAGCGAGATGTGCTGGGGGTCGGTGCCGTGACCGTAGAGAACGGCGGGAACCTTGCCGGCCCGGCGGGTGCGCCGCGCGGCACCCTTACCGAACTCGGTGCGCGGCTCGGCGGCGATACGTACCTCGGACACGGCGGAAACTCCTTGTTGTTGCGATCCACGGCCGTCCGGAACCGGACGTCCGCTACGGACAGTGCGAATCAGGCGTTGCTCGATGCGTCAGGCGCCTCGAAGATTCTTTGCGTTCCCCGGGGAGTGGATTCCATGCTCGCTTGAACCACACTGAACAACCCGGGGCATACGCGGATTCAGAAAGTCTAGCCGATCGCCGCCCGCCGCCGAGCCAAAGCCCCCACCCCGCCTCATGGCGCGCGATGGCGGGCCGCCCCTCGGGGGCGACCCGCCATGCCCGGGTGAGGGCGAGGTCGTGGGAGGCGCGGTTAGCTGTGGCCGCCGAAGAGGCTGGTCACCGAGCCGTCGCTGAAGACCTCGTTGATGGCGCGGGCCACGAGGGGGGCGATGGACAGGATGGTGAGCTTGTCGAACTGCTTGTCTTCGGGGATGGGCAGGGTGTTGGTCAGGACGACCTCGGAGATGCGCGAGTTCTTGAGGCGGTCGACCGCCGGGCCCGACAGGACGCCGTGGGTCGCCGCCACGACGACCCGGGTCGCGCCCTGGTCGAACAGGGCGTCGGCGGCCTTCACGATCGTGCCGCCGGTGTCGATCATGTCGTCCACGATCACGCAGGTGCGGCCCTTGACCTCACCGACGACGTCGAAGACCTTGACCTCGTTGGCCACGTCCGGGTCGCGCTTCTTGTGGATGATGGCCATCGGGACGCCGCCGAGCCGGTCGGACCAGCGCTCGGTGACCCGCACCCGGCCCGCGTCCGGCGCCACGACGGTGACCTCGCGCAGGTCGAGCCGGCTCTCGAAGTGCCTGGCCAGCAGGTCGAGCGCGAACAGATGGTCGACCGGGCCGTCGAAGAAGCCCTGGATCTGCGCGGTGTGCAGATCGACGGCGATCAGCCGGTCGGCGCCCGCCGTCTTGAAGAGGTCGGCCATCAGCCGCGCCGAGATCGGCTCGCGGCCGCGGTGCTTCTTGTCCTGCCTGGCGTAGCCGAAGAACGGTGCCACGACCGTGATCCGTTTGGCGGACGCGCGCTTGAGCGCGTCGACCATGATGAGCTGCTCCATGATCCACTGATTGATGGGAGCGGTGTGGCTCTGGATCACGAAGGCGTCGGAGCCGCGGACGGACTCCAGGAACCGCACGAAGGTCTCGCCGTTGGCGAAGTCGTACGCCGAGGTCGGCGTCAGCTCGACCTCGAGGTCATCGGCTACTTCCTTGGCCAGGTCCGGGTGGGCCCGGCCGGTGAAGAGCATCAGCTTCTTCTCGCCGCTCGCCTTGATCCCACTCACCTCTGACAACTCCCCCTCAATGGAACGATGATTCTTGTGGGTTTGTCGTCCCCACACCCGGGGCACCGCTGTAGCGGGCTCCGGGCCGTTGTGCGTGGAGGACCGCGCCGTCCCCTCACCCCCCGTCCGGGACGGGGAAGATTCAGTTACTCGTCGTCGGGACGCTCGTCGCGCGCCCGCCGGGCCGCCTCGGCGAAGCGGCTCTCGGGACGCTTGCGCTCGACCCATCCTTCAATGGTGCGCTGCTGGCCTCGGGCGACCGCGATCGCCCCCGGGGGTACATCCTTGGTGATGGCCGACCCCGCCGCCGTGAAACCTCCGTCGCCGACCGTCACCGGGGCGATCAGGACCGAGTTGCTCCCGACGAAGGCGTGGTCGCCGATCTCGGTGCGGAACTTGTTCTCGCCGTCGTAGTTGGCGAAGATCGTCCCGGCGCCGATGTTGGCGCCCTCGCCGATCGTCGCGTCGCCGACATAGGTCAGGTGCGGCACCTTGGCGCCCTCGCCGACCTCGGCGTTCTTGGTCTCGACGTAGGCGCCGGCCTTGGCCTTGCGGCCCAGCCTGGTGCCGGGACGCAGGTAGGTGAACGGCCCGACGGTCGCCTCGGGCCCGATCTCGGCGCCCAGGCAGACCGAGTTGGCCACGGTGGCGTCCGCGCCCACCCGGGTGTCGGTCAGCGTGCTGCCGGGGCCGACCACCGCGCCCTCGTCCAGGTGGGTGGTGCCGTGGAGCTGCGTGCCCGGCAGGACGACGGCGTCGGCCTCGGCGGTGACGTCCACGTCGATCCAGGTGGTGGCCGGGTCGACGATCGTCACCCCGGCGCGCATGTGACGTTCCAGGACGCGGTCGTTCAGCTGCCGCCGTGCCTGCGCGAGCTGCACCTTGTCGTTGACGCCCTGGGTCTCGACCCAGTCATCGGTGAGGTGCGCGCCCGCCCGGTGGCCGTCGCCGCGCAGGATCGCGACCACGTCGGTGAGGTACTCCTCGCCCTTGGCGTTGTCGGTGGTCACGCGCTTGAGCGCGTCGCTGAGCAGCGCGCCGTCGAACGCGTACATCCCGACGTTGATCTCGCGGATCTCGCGCTGGGCGTCGGTGGCGTCCTTGTGCTCGACGATCGCGGCGACCGGGGCGTCCGCGCCGCCGCTCTCGCGCAGGATGCGTCCGTAGCCGGTGGCGTCCGGCATGAGGGTGGTGAGGATGGTGACCGCGTTGCCGTCGCCTTCGTGGGCGCGGACGAGCTCGGCCAGCGTCTCGCCCCGCAGCAGCGGGTGGTCGCCGTTGGTGACCACGACGGTGCCGTGCAGCTCGCCGGTCTGCTCCAGGGCCATGCGGACGGCGTGTCCGGTTCCGCCCTGGCGTTCCTGGACGGCGGACTCGGCGTCGGGGGCGTGCTCGGCCAGATGGGCGACGACCTGCTCGCGCCGGTGCCCGACCACGACCACGAGCCGTCCAGGCTCCAGTTCGCGCGCGGCGGCCAGCGTGTGGCCCAGCATGCTGCGCCCGCACAGTTCGTGAAGGACCTTGGAAGTGCGGGACTTCATCCGGGTGCCCTCGCCTGCGGCGAGGACGATGACGGCGGCCGGGCGGCTCGCCTGACTCCCTGGACGGCGGGCACTCACTGTGGAGGCTCCTCGGCATCGCGGATGGGGATCGATTAGGGGCGCCGGTGCGCTGCTTGATCCGTCACAAGCCGCCGACCTGCCCGAACGTCCGGACGGCAGGCCTTAACGCATCCGACATCGGAAGGATACCGCCCGACCGCCGCGTGTCACCCGGCAGCCTCGATGAGGACGCCGCGCGATGCCCGCTGGACTTGCGGATTGAGCTCCCGGGGAAGGAATCGAACCCTCATTAGAGCAACCAAAATGCCCTGTCCTGCCGTTAGACGACCCGGGAAGGCGGCCCTGGGCGGGCCAAGCAAAACGATACCGCCTACTGCCGCCAGGGCTCATCCGATAAAAGCGGGCAGAGGTTCGCGTGCCTCGAGCCACCCGTCGGGGATGGCGTCCCGCCCCCGGTGAGCGGCGATGAGGCCGCCGATGATCGCGGCGGTGGTGTCCATGTCGCCCCCGACCTGGACGCACGCCCGTACGGCGGCCTCGTAGTCGTCGAGGTGCGTCACGGCCACCCAGAGCGCGAACGGGACGGTGTCCTGCGCCGAGATCCGCGACCCGTTGCCGAGTTCGCGGGCCGCCTCGGCCGGGCTCGCCGCGAGCAGCCCCCGCGCGCGTTCAAGCCCGCGCCGCACATACTCGCCCACGCTCAGATGCCCCATCACCACATCAATCACGGCTGCGGGTTCCACGTCCCGGACAGACGCGAGGTGGGCGGCTGCTAGTGCGACGGCTATGGCGCCGGCGATGCCTTCGGGGTGGGCGTGGGTGATCTCGGCCTGGAGTTCGGCTTCGCGGGCGGCGCGTGGGAGGTCGTCCGCGAAGTAGGCGCCCAGGGGGGCGACGCGCATGGCGGCGCCGTTGCCGTAGGAGCCCCTTCCGTCGAAGGACTCCCGGGAGGCGCGGTGCCAGTGATCGCCGCGCCGGACGCGTTCGAGCAGTTCGAGGGCGCCGACCCCGTACTGGCGGCCGATGTCGAACCTTTCGGCGAAGCATCGGGCCAGTTCGTCCTGATCGATACCGCCCCGTCGGTTTAGGACGTCATATACCGAGCAAGCCATCTCTGAGTCGTCCGTCCATCTCCAAGGCGCCGGAGGCAGGCCGGACTCGCGAGAGAGGTCCCGGTTGGCCAGGAGGAAGAACCGGTCACCGAAGGCATCGCCGACCGAGAGGCCATCGAGCGAACTCCGCGCCGCCGCCGTGCGTTCCTGCTGGGTAAGGCCCATGGGTCCAGCTCCTCACGCCGTGGTGGTCCCTGAGCGAGTTTTGCGGCCGATGTGACGAATTCCCACTGAATTTACTTGTCGAGACCTGTCGAACTTACGCCAGCGTAGGTTACGGTGGCGTAAGTAAGGCTATCCAAAGATCACAGGCTGTCCCAGGTCAGGAGTACCGAGTATGACTACAGCCCCCACCATCGACCCGCCCCGCCCCCAGCGCCGACCCGAGATCGAGCCGGAGCCGACAGGCACGTCCGAACGGGTCATGGTGGCGCTCTTCACCGGGGTCCCCGTCCTGGCTCTGTTCGCCGCCCTCCCGCTGGCCTGGGGGAACTTCCTCGGCTGGTCCGACCTCGTCCTGATGGCCGTGTTCTACGTGCTGTCCGCGGGCGGCATCACCGTCGGCTACCACCGCTTCTTCACCCACGGCTCGTTCAAGGCCAACCGCGCCCTGAAGATCTTCCTGGCCATGGCCGGGAGCATCGCGATCCAGGGCCCGGTCATCACGTGGGTCGCCGACCACCGCCGCCACCACAAGCACTCCGACAAGGAGTTCGACCCCCACTCGCCGTGGCGGTTCGGCAACGACTGGAAGGCCCTGACCAAGGGCCTGCTCTGGGCGCACTACGGCTGGTTCTTCGACGCGAACCGCACCTCCAAGGAGCGCTTCGCCAAGGACCTGCTCAACGACAAGGACATCGTCCGCGTCCACCGCTCGTTCCCGGCGCTGGTCGCCGTCTCCTTCTTCCTGCCGGCGCTGCTCGGCGGGCTGATGACGCTGTCCTGGCAGGGCGCGCTCACCGCGCTGTTCTGGGCGGGCTTCCTGCGGATCACGCTCGTCCACCACGTCACCTGGTCGATCAACTCGATCTGCCACACCTTCGGCAAGGAGCACTTCGAGGTCCGCGACAAGTCGCGCAACGTGTGGTGGCTGGCCATCCCGTCCCTGGGCGAGTCGTGGCACAACCTGCACCACTCCGACCCGACGTGCGCCCGGCACGGCGTCCTGAAGGGCCAGATCGACATCAGCGCCCGCATCATCTGGGGCTTCGAGAAGCTCGGCTGGGCCACCGACGTCCGCTGGCCGGACGAGCAACGCCTCGCCACCAAGCGGATCACGTGATCCCGTCGACGTCCATCGCGAAGGGTCGGGTGTTCCCCAGCGCGCCGGGGTCGCCCGACCCGTCACAATTGACCCCGTGACTGAACCTGCCCCCCGGTCGCGCAGGAAGCGGATGACCGGCAAGGAACGACGCGAGCAGCTTCTGGACATCGGCCGGAAGCTGTTCGCCGAACGCGGTCTGGACGGCACCTCGGTCGAGGAGATCGCCTCCGCCGCCGGTGTCTCCAAGCCCGTGGTGTACGAGCACTTCGGCGGCAAGGAGGGGCTGTACGCGGTCGTGGTCGACCGCGAGTTCGAGAACCTGCTGGCGCTGGTCACCGAGGCGGTCGCGTCCGCGATCCACTACCGGGGCAAGCTGGAGAAGGCGGCGCTGGCGCTGCTGGAGTACATCGACGAGAACACCGACGGGTTCCGCATCCTCGTCCGCGACTCGCACGGCGGCACCGGCACCGGCAGCTTCGCCAGCCTGCTCAGCGAGATCGCCGGGGAGGTCGAGTACGTCCTGGTGCAGGAGTTCGACCGGCACGACTACGACGACAAGTTCGCGCCGATGTACGCGCAGATGCTGGTCGGCATGGTCGCCCTCACCGGCCAGTGGTGGCTGGACGAGCGCAAGCCCAAGCGCGAGGAGGTCGCCGCCCATCTGGTGAACCTCGCCTGGAACGGCCTTTCGGGGCTCGAACCGCGTCCCACGCTCGATCCCAAGCGCCGCCGCAAGGAGCTGGAGCGCAACCAGAAGCGCGCGGAGAAAGCCGCCGCGCGCCAGGAGAAGGCCGCCGCCAAGGCCGAGCGCAAGACCCGCAGGTCCGACGACGCGCCGGACGAGGCCGCGCTGGAAACCCTGGCCCCCTGGACGTGAAACCGGCGGCCGCCCGGAGTTCGTCCGCGCGGCCACCGGCCGGGGTCGCCGGGCTCGGGTCACGAGTCCGGGGTCTTGCCGGGGCCGCCCGTCACGGGAGTTGGCACACCGCAGGGGAACGAGTCGCTTCCCTCCCGCGCCGGGCGGCGCCCTGTCTAGGGTCCGCGGCCCGCCACCACGAAGACGCGCCGGAACGGGAACACGGTGCCGTGCTCGGCCCGCGGATACGCCTCGCGCAGCGCCGCCGCGTACTCACGCAGGAACTCGCCGACGCCCGAGCAGGAGCCCAGGGCCGACAGGACGGGCCGCAGCGTGCTTCCCTTCATCCACTCCAGCACCGGGTCGTCGCCCTGGAGGACCTGGGCGTAGGTCGTCTCCCAGGCGTCCACGGAGAAGCCGCGCGAGGCCAGCAGTTGCAGATACCCGGCCGGGTCGAGGATCGGCGCGGACCGCAGCAGCCCGCCCAGGCGGCTCTGCCAGCGCGGCGACTCGCACAGCTCGCGCAGCAGCACATGGCTGGGCATGTCGAAGTTGCCGGGCACCTGGAAGGCCAGCCGCCCGCCGGGCGCCAGCCCCGCCGCCCAGGACGCCAGCAGCCGTGGATGCTCGGGCACCCAGTGCAGGACGGCGTTGGAGACGATCAGGTCGGTCGGCGCGCCGGGCCGCCAGGAGGCGACGTCGCCCACGCCGAAGCTCAGCCGTCCCGGGATCTCATGGGCCCGCGCGGCGTCGATCATCTCGGGTGAGGCGTCGATCCCGTGGACGATCGCGTCCGGCCAGCGCCGGGTCAGCGTCGCCGTCAGCTCGCCGGATCCGCAACCCAGATCGGCGACACGTCCGGGTTCGATATCGACGCGCCGCATCAGCTCCGCGAAGGCGCGCCCGCGTTCGTCGCCGAAGACCCCGTACTGCGCGGGGTCCCAGATGGCCTCGGCTTGTCTCGACATCAAGAGACATCATGCCCAGCCTCGAATCTTGATGTCAAGAAAGTCTTCTCGATATCAAGACAGGTAGGGTGGCGCCATGCGGGATGAGGTCGACCGGCTGGTCGAGGCATGGGGCGCCGAGCGTCCCGACCTCGACGTCCAGCCCCTGCACGTCCTCAGCCGCGTCTCGCGCCTGGCCCGCCACCTCGACCGGGCGCGCCGCGCGGTCTTCGCCGCGCACGACCTGGAGCCGTGGGAGTTCGACGTCCTCACCGCGCTGCGCCGCGCGGGCTCCCCCTACGAGCTGAGCCCCGGCCGCCTGCTGCGCGCCACCCTGGTCACCTCGGGCACCATGACCAACCGCATCGACCGGCTGGCCGCCGCCGGGCTCGTCGAGCGCCACCCCGACCCCC
Organism: Spirillospora sp. CA-294931; assembly: GCF_050946795.1. Lineage (GTDB taxonomy): Bacteria > Actinomycetota > Actinomycetes > Streptosporangiales > Streptosporangiaceae > Spirillospora. Next base: position 1,475,230 of record NZ_CP192006.1, on the reverse strand, counting down.
AGGACAAGCGCGGCGTCCTGGTCCGCCTCACGGACGCGGGCCGCACCCGGGTCGACTCCGCCTTCGCCGACCTGCTCGACCGCGAGCACGCCATCCTCGACGGCCTCTCCCCGACCGACACCAAGGCCCTCGCCGACCTGCTGAGAACCCTGCTCATCCCCTTCGACACCGACACGCCCGCCTAGCGGGAGGTCAGCCGAGCTCGTCGGCCAGCAGGAGCCACTGCTCCTCGACTTCGGCGGCCTCGGCCTGGACGGTCTTGAGCCGGGCGTCGAGGTCCTGGAGCTTCTCGTAGTCGGCGGCGTGGGCCGCCAGCTGCTCGTGCAGGTCGGCGGCCTGCTGGTTCAGCTTGTCGAGGCGGCGTTCGAGACGGTCGAGCTCCTTGCGGGCCTTCCAGTCGTTGCCGGACGGCTTGGGCTTGGGCTGCTGAGCGGGGGCCGCGGCGGTGGGCGGGGCCACGGGCTTGGTGGCGGTGCCCGCCCGGCGGCGGTCGAGGTACTCGTCGACGCCACCCGGGAGCATCGCGACCCGGCCGTCGCCGAGCAGCGCCGCGACACGGTCGGTGACGCGCTCCAGGAAGTAACGGTCGTGGCTGACGACGACGAGCGTGCCGGGCCAGCCGTCGAGGATGTCCTCGAGCTCGGTGAGGGTCTCGATGTCGAGGTCGTTGGTGGGCTCGTCCATCAGCAGCACGTTCGGCTCGCCCATCAGCAGGCGCAGCACCTGGAGGCGGCGGCGCTCGCCACCGGACAGCTCGCCGACCGGCGTCCACTGGCGGTCGCCCTTGAAGCCCAGGCGTTCGAGCAGCTGGCTGGCGGTCCAGTCGCGCTTGCCGACGGTGATGCGGCGCTTGATCTCCTCGACCGACTCCAGCACCCGGCGGGACGGGTCGAGCTCGTCCAGGTGCTGCGACAGATGCGCGAGCTGGACGGTCTTGCCCCGCACCACACGGCCGGCGTCGGGCGTGACCGCGCCGTCGAGCAGGCGCAGCAGCGTGCTCTTGCCGCTGCCGTTGACGCCGACCAGGCCGATCCGGTCGCCGGGGCCCAGGCGCCAGGTCAGGCGGGTGAAGATGGGACGGTCGCCGAGCTGGACGTTGACGTCTTCGAGCTCGAAGACGGTCTTGCCGAGGCGGGCGGTGGCGAAGCGGGTCAGCTCGACCGAGTCGCGCAGCGGCGGCTCGTCGGCGATCAGCGCCTGGGCGGCGTCGACCCGGAACTTGGGCTTGGACGTGCGGGCCTGCGGGCCGCGGCGCAGCCAGGCCAGCTCCTTGCGCAGAAGGTTCTGCCGCTTGGTCTCGGTGGCGGCGGCGATCCTGGCGCGCTCGGCCTTGGCCAGGACGTAGGCGGAGTAGCCGCCCTCGTACCTCTCGACCCTGCCGTCGACGACCTCCCACGTGCGGTCGGTCACCTCGTCGAGGAACCACCGGTCGTGGGTGACGATCAGCAGGGCGACCTTGCGGGCCCGCAGATGACGGGCCAGCCAGTCGATCGCCTCGATGTCGAGGTGGTTGGTCGGCTCGTCCAGCATCAGCAGGTCGGACTCGGGCACCAGCAGGCGGGCCAGCGCCACGCGGCGGCGCTCGCCGCCGCTCATGCCCGCGATGGGGGCGTCGAGGTCGAGGTCGGACAGCAGCCCCGCCAGGATGTCGCGGACGCGGGTGTCGCCCGCCCACTCGTGCTCGGCGCGGTCGCCGATGACCACCGAGCGGACGGTGTCGTCCGCGCCGAACTCGTCGCGCTGGGTCAGATAGCCCAGCCGCAGCCCGCGCGAGTGCGTGACGCGCCCGTCGTCGGGCTCGACGACCCGGGCCAGGATCGAGACCAGCGTGCTCTTGCCGCCCCCGTTGCGGCCGACGACGCCGACACGGTCGTCGTCGTCGAGCCCGAGGGAGACGGCGTCGAGCAGCGGCTGGGGCCCGAAGGCCTTGGTGACGTTCTCAAGGTTGATCAGATTCACGGCGCTTCAAGGCTAATGCCTCCGAGGGTCAGCCCCCGCACCCTCCACCGCCGCAGCCGCCTCCCCCGTCGCCTCCTCCTCCGCCGCCCTCGCTCCCACCGCGCCCGCCCCTGAATATCTTGGGCAACGAGAGGATCGTCCATCCGCCCGCAGCCGCGAGCATTAGCCAAAGCATGGTTTCCATGTACGGCTCCCCCATCTCAGGCCGCGGTCAGCCGCCGCCACCACCACCGCAGCCCCCGCCACCGCCGCAGCCGCCTCCGCCTCCGCCTCCGTCGCCGCCGTCACCGCCGCCGCTGAAGAAGCCTCCGGCGAAGAAGGCGCTGCCGCCGTCGCTGCCGCCGCCTCGCCCGCGCCGCCCCGAGCGGCCGACCAGCTTGGCGACCCCGATCCCGACCATGACGATTCCCAGCGCTATCAGCACGATTTCCATCGCGTCCCCCTGTCTCAGGAGCTGCCTCCGCCACCACCGCAGCCGCCGCCGCCTCCGCCACCACCGCCGCCGCTGTCGCCGCCACCTCCGCCGCCGCCGTCACCGCCGCCGAAGAAGCCGCCGCCACCGCCCGAGTCGGAGTAGCCACCGGGGTCGGAGTAGCCGCCGCCGTAGCCACCGCTGTAGCCGCTGTAGCCGCCGCGACCGCGATGCGCGTTCGAGCTCGAAATCTGCGGCCAGCGCACGATGAGGACCACCACGATGATGATCACCGCGATGAGCGGGATCGCCAAGAGGAAGAGGACCGCGAGGACACCAAACGCACTCGACATCCGAAGCTCCGATCCGTTGGGCTTTGGAGGTGAGACGTGGCCCGGAGGCATCCGGTTCAGATGACTGTGGCCCCGGGCACCGGGCCGTGCGCCCGGACGACGGCCCGCGCGACCCCGAGCCCGCCCAGCTCGGCGGCGAGCTCGGCGGCGTGGTTCTCGCTCTCGGCCAGGAACGCGCAGGTCGGTCCCGACCCGGAGACCAGCGAGCCGATCGCGCCGAGGTCGCGTCCGGCGTCCAGGGTGCGGCGCAGCGAGGGACGCAGCAGCAGCGCGGCGGGCTGCAGGTCGTTGCCGAGCGCCGCGCCGAGCGCCTTGGCGTCACCGGTGGCCAGAGCCGTCATGAGGTTCTGGGAGACCTGGGGCCAGGCCACCCGCTCCCCCTGGGCCTCGCGGACGCGGTCGCACTCGGCGTAGACGGCCGGCGTGGACAGCCCCCCGTCGGCGGTGGCGAAGACCCAGTGGAAGGTGCCACGGGTGAGGGCCGGGGTCAGCCGCTCACCGCGTCCGAGGCCGACGGCGGTGCCGCCGAGCATCGCGAACGGGACGTCGCTGCCCAGCGCGGCACCGAGTTCGAGCAGTTCCTCGCGGTCGAGGCGGGGCTCCTCGCCGTCGTCCCACAGCCGCGCGCAGGCCACCAGGGCGGCCGCCGCGTCGGCGCTGCCGCCCGCCATGCCGCCCGCGACCGGGATCGCCTTGCGGATGCGCAGCCGCACCCGGGGTTCGACGCCGAGGCGGTCGGCCACCAGCTGGGCGGCGCGGGCCGCGAGGTTGTCGGCCCCCGTGGGGACGTCGCCGATATCGACCTGGGCGCCGGGCGCGGCCTCGACCGTCACCGCCAGCGGCCCGTCGTCCCGGACGATCGTGAGGCCCTCGGCGGCATGGGTGCCGCCCACCGGCTCGGCCGTCACCTCGTCGAAGAGCGAGACGGCGTGGAAGACGGTGACAAGGTCGTGGTAGCCGTCGTCGCGGATCGGGCCCACGCCGAGCTGGAGGTTGACCTTGGCGGGCACGCGCACGGTCACTGCGGTCACAAGACGACAACCCTACGGGACGTCCGGGGGGTGCCGGGCGGCGAGGTCAGCCCCCGCTGGTCACGGGCAGGTTCTGGGGGTTGAAGAACGGGGTGGTCGCCATCTCGCGCAGGGCCGACACGGCGCGCTTGTCGCCGGTCACCGAGTACATCCGGCGCTTGTCGCGCGGCTCCTCGGCCTGCTCGTTGGAGTTGAAGTAGACCACAGCCTTGATCTGCGGGTCCTGCAGAGTCTTGGCGGCCTTGCGCAGCCACTCGGCGCGGCGGGCGCCGTACGCCTGCGGGACGCCGAGCTCGGCGATCATCAGCGGCTTGGGACGGTCGCGCGCCCACTCGATGAACAGCTTCAGCGTCTCCGACAGGTCGCGGTAGTCGTAGTCGCCGCCGGGCTGGGCGTCGCTGCAGATCCAGTCGACCTGGTCGTCGCCGGGGTAGTAGGCGGGGGCGCCCCGGGAGCCGAAGCCTCCGGCCGTCGGGCACCAGACCCAGGCGACGTTGTCGACCTTCTCGGCCGTGAAGATCCCGCGGATGTGCTTCCAGGCGGCGATGAAGTCGGCCGCGCTGTGGATGCGCTTGTCCTGGAGGCCCGGCTTGTCCATGTCGCGCTGCCAGCGCAGGAAGATCGGGCGCCCGGCTTCCTTGATCGCCCGGGCCCGCTCCTTGATGACCTCGTCGTGCTTGCCGCCGACGATCTCCTTGGTGTCGGCGCCCGCCCAGGTCAGCAGCAGGTAACGGCCGTCCTTCATGGCCCCCGAGTCGCCCTCGTCGGGGAACTTCGACTGCCAGCCCACGTAGCGCTGGACGATGTCGAGCCGCCGTCCGAGATCCTTCTCGAAGGGCGCGACGACGTCCCCGCCCGGGCTCGCGGACGGGCTCGTCTCGCCGTCGGCGCTCGGGCCGGGCGACGCCGTGGGCTTGCTCTCGGGCGCCTCGGACTCCCCCAGCCAGGCGCCGAAGTAGGCGCCCTGCTTGGGCGGCGTGGGGGCGACACCCGCACGCGCGGTGGTCTTGATCTTGGGGGCCGCGCCCGCGCCGCTACTGCAGCCGGCCGCCGCGACCACCAGCACGGCCAGCGCCACCTGGGGCAGCACCTTCGCCCGCGCCTTCACCATGTACCTCCGCCTCGCTGTGATCCACTGCGCCCGTAGGACCATACTCGGCAATCCGGGCGAAGGCGGTCACGTTTATCGCTTCGCCCCTGGCCTTCGGGTCGACCCCCGCGGCGCGCAGGGCCTCCTCGGCCGCCGCCGCCGACCCCGCCCAGCCCGCCAGGGCCGCGCGGAGCGTCTTGCGGCGCTGGGCGAACGCCGCGTCGATCACCGCGAAGACCTGCTCTCGGCTCGCGCTGGTCTCCGGCGGGTCGTGCCGGGTGAACGCGACCAGTCCCGAATCGACGTTCGGCGCGGGCCAGAACACGGCCCGTCCCACCGGACCGGCCCGCCTGGCCTCGCCGTACCACGCGAGCTTCACCGAAGGGACGCCGTAGATCCTTCCCCCGGGTGAGGCGACCATGCGGTCGGCCACCTCGGCCTGCACCATGACCAGGGCCCTCCGCAGGGACGGGAAGGTCGCCAGCAGGTGCAGAACCACCGGGACGGCCACGTTGTAGGGCAGGTTGGCCACCAGCGCCGTCGGGGCGGGCCCCGGCAACTCGGTGATCCGCATCGCGTCCGCCGGGACGACCTCAAGGCGTCCGGCCCATTCGGGGGCGCGCGCGCCGACCGTCACCGGCAGGGCCTTCGCCAGCGCCGCGTCGATCTCGACCGCCACCACCCTGGAAACCTCGGGCAGCAGCGCCAGCGTCAGCGACCCCAGACCGGGCCCGACCTCGACGACCACGTCGTCCGGTGCCAGGTCGGCGGACCGCACGATGCGCCGCACCGTGTTGGCGTCGATGACGAAGTTCTGCCCGAGCGTCTTGGTCGGCCGGATGCCCAGCCCCGCGGCGAGCTCACGAACCTCCGCCGGGCCGAGCAGTCCCTGTTTGTCCCCCACCCGCCCAGTGTCTCAGCTAAGAGAACAGGCTGTGCCCATTTGAATCCCGGCCCGCCTACGCTCGCCTGGCGGCTCGCTTCGGTGACCGTGATTTGGCGATTGCCGCACCGCTCCGCGATCTAACCGGGGAAGCTCGCCTTCGGCTTCGCTTCCCCGGTTAGTTAACGCAATCGCGCGCGGGGCTGGGGCTAAGAGAAGAGGAACTTGCCGCAGTTGGGCCATTGGCCTTGCCAGCGGCCGTTGACCTTCTTGTAGAGCATCTGGGCGCGGTAGGTCTGTTCGCCGGGGCTGGCGTCCGACGGCCTGCCCTTGCCGCCGACCGACGACCAGGTCTGCATCGAGAACTGGTACAGGCCGTAGTATCCGGCGGGGTTGACCGCCCTGGGGTTGCCGCCCGACTCGCATTTGGCCAGGCCCGCCCAGTTCAGACCGGACGCTGGGCCTCCCCCCGACTGCGGGCCCACGGCGAGGATCTCGGCCACCGGCTTGCGCTTGATCTTCTCCGAGATCACGGCCTTGACCTTCTTACCGCGCCGCTTCACGAAGGCGGTCTGGACGACCTTCAGCCCCGGCTTGCCCTTGCGCATGACCTTCTCGGTGAACGGGGCCAGCTTGGAGCTCTTCTTCTTGACCGTGGGCGCCTCGAACTTCACGGTCTTGGTGACCGGCTTGGACAGCAGCCGCACCACCTTGATCGTGTCGCCCGCCGGAGCCTCGCGCGGCGGCGCCACCAGGTCGTACTGCCCGAGCGTGACCTTGGCCTGGTCGAGCACCTGCTGGACGGTCGTCCCGGTCGTGGTGGCCGTGATCTTCTTCTTGTCGACCACGATGACGACCTTGCGCGGCGTCGGCGACGCGCTGGGGCTCGCGCTCGGCTGGGCGGCATCGGCGACGGGCGCCTTGGACTTGGGCTCCGAGCCGCCGCATCCGGCGGCCAGCGCGGCCACCACGACGAGGGCGGGCAGGGCGGTGGGGGGTCGACGCACCTTGGTCCTCCAGGGCAGTCAGGGCTTCGGGGGGATCGCCCTGCTGAACGGGAGGACACTAAGCCCCACCGCCCCCCTTTCGCCACCGGATCGCCCGATGTGATCTTGCTAGGCCCTATTTGTCCTCGTAAACGGCGACCGTCCAGGTCACCAGAGCCCGTTCCGATCCGGGGCTCTGGCCCGCCACCGCCATCCGCAATGTGAAGTTGGCCTCTTTGGGCTGAGGATCCACCTCCACCGCCGCCAGGGGAGCCATCGCGGGCCGCCATACCTGGCAGTCCGGCGCGGCCACACTCCGCTCTCCCGTGAAGAGCCCGATCGCGACCCGGTCCCCAGCGGCCGCCGCGCAGATGCGGGCCACGCGCAGCTTCCGTCCCCGGTAGGGAACGGTCAGTGTCGCCACCCGGTCCCTGGGCCAAACTCCGCTCACGTCGGCCACTCTCCGCGAGTTTCCAATCCTGTACGGGTACCCGGGGTATTTGGGTGCCTTGGCCTCGGGCGCGGGCTCGGCATCGGCGAAGACCGTCAGTCGCCAGTCCGTCCGGTGGCTGCTCTCCAGATCGTCGCTGATCTCGAACCTCACCCGCACCGACCGGACGCCCGGCGGAACGAACCCCAGCTTGGTCGGCCTGCTCTCCCCTATCGTGCAGGGCAGGGCCGCCGAGTGGACGCCGTTGATCGTGACCACGACGAGGCTCCGGCGCATCGCGTCGTTGGTGGCGCAGCGCCCGCGCACACTCAGCGCGCCTTCTCCCACAGGCACCTCGACCTCGCGCGTCTTGGCGCCCGGCCACGAGAGCGACACCTCCCTGAGCGGGGTCGAGGCGGGGCGGACCGGGGGCTCGGGCTCGCTCGGCCACAGGGCCACCGTGGAGGCCGCCGCGGCCACGGCGACCCCCACGACCGAGGCGCCCAGCCGCCGCCTCTTCCTCCGGGTGATCCTGACCTCGATCTGCCGGAGCCGATCGGGGTTGGGCGAGTATCCGCTCTCGCGCCGCAGGACTTCCCGAAGATCCTTGGTCGTGTACGTCATCGCTCGTTCCCCCCGGACATGTCCGCCGACAGCAGCGAGTCGTCGACGCGGAGCTTGGCCAGGGCCCTGGACGCCTGGCTCTTCACGGTGCCGACCGAGCAGCCGAGCAGGTCGGCGGTCTGGGCCTCGCTGAGGTCCTCGTAGTAGCGCAGGACGATCACGGCCCGCTGGCGGGCGGGGAGGCGGCCGAGCGCGCGCCACAGGACGTCGCGCTCGTCGGCGGCGCTCGTCGCGTCCCTGGCCGTTTCCGTGTCGGGGAGGTCGCCGGTGGGCGTTTCACCGCGCCACCGGCGCCTCCGCCACGAGACGAACGTCGTCACCATGATCTTGCGGACGTACGGCTCGGGCTCGTCGCCGAGTCTGCGCCAGGCGAACCACGCCTTGGCCATGGCCTCCTGGAGCAGGTCCTCGGCGAGCCCCCGATCGCGGGTGAGCAGGTAGGCCGTGCGGAGCAGACGGTCTGACCGCGCTCCCACGAACGCCGCGTACGCCTCTCGGTCAGCCACGTCGCGCCCTCCCGTTCACCGCTTCTGAAGGGATTACGCGGTGGGACGGCCCGGAGGTTGCCCGGTCACCAGGGGCCGAAGACGCGGTCTCCCGTAGCCGTGATGGCGGTGCAGAGTTCTTCCAGGTCGACGCCCTTGACCTCGGCCATGAAGCGGACCGTGTGCGGGATCAGGTACGAGGCGTTGGGCTTGCCCCGGTGGGGGATGGGGGTGAGGAACGGGGCGTCGGTCTCGACAAGGACGAGGTCGAGCGGCGCCACTCGGAGGGCCTCGCGCAGGGGCTCGGCGTTCTTGAAGGTGACGTTGCCCGCGAAGCTCATGACGTAGCCGCGCGCGGCGCACACCTCGGCCATCTCGGCGTCGCCCGAGAAGCAGTGGAACACGACCTTGTCGGGGGCGCCCTCCTCTTCCAGGAGGCGCAGGACGTCGTCGTGGGCCTCGCGGTCGTGGATGACCAGGGCCTTGCCCGAGCGCTTGGCGATGTCGATGTGGGCACGGAACGATCGGTGCTGGTCGTCCTTGGGGGCCCAGTCGCGGTAGTAGTCCAGGCCCGTCTCGCCGACCGCGACCACCTCGGGACGTGCGGCCAGCGCGGCGATGTCGGCCAGGACGGCGTCGGTCACGCCGGTGGTGTCGTTGGGGTGGATCGCGACGCCCGCGTGGACGTGGTCGAACTCGGTGGCGGTGTCGGCCGCCAGGACCGAGGTGGGCAGGTCGACGCCGATCGTCACGATGCGGGCGATGCCCGCCGCGCGCGCCGAGGCGAGCTGCTCGTCGACCGGGGTGTCGACCAGGTCGAGATGGCAGTGGCTGTCGAAGACGTCGACGGGCAGGCGCTCCGGCAGCGCCGGGAACGCGTGCCCGCCGAGACTCACTTCTCCTCCAGGCGCGCCAGCTCCTCGTCCACGACGGACGTGTCGAGCTTGGTGAACAGCGGGGTGGGCTTGGCCAGCGGGACGCCCGGCCTGATCGGGATCGACTCCCAGCGCGCCTCGGTGCGGTAGTCGCCGGTCAGGATGGGGTAGTCGGGCCCGCCCTCCTCCGAGACCGTCTTCAGTTCGGGCATGCCGCTCCACACGCCCTCGCCGCCGAGCATCTCGTAGACCTTCTGCGAGGAGTTCGGCAGGAACGGGGTGAGCAGCGACTTGGCGTCGTCGACGACCTGGAGGGCGACGTGCAGGATCGACTTGACCCGCTCGGGGTCGTCCTTGAGCTTCCAGGGCGCCTGGTCGGACAGGTACTTGTTGGCGTCGCGGACGACGTCGAGGGCCTCGGTGGTGGCGTTCTTGAAGCGCGAGCGCTCCAGCTCGGCGCCGACGGCGCCGAACGCGCCACGGCTGCGCTCCAGCAGCGCGCGGTCGGCGTCGGTGAGGTCGCCCGCCTCGGGCACGGCGCCGAAGTTCTTGGCGGCCATGTTCACCGAGCGGTTGACCAGGTTGCCCCAGGCCGCGACCAGCTCGTCGTTGTTGCGGCGGACGAACTCGTTCCAGGTGAAGTCGGTGTCCTGGTTCTCCGGCCCGGCCACCGCGATGTAGTACCGCAGCGCGTCGACGTCGTAGCGCTCCAGGAAGTCCTTGACGTAGATAACGACCTGGCGGGACGAGGAGAACTTCCTGCCCTCCATCGTCAGGAACTCCGACGCGACGACCTCGGTCGGCGCGTTCAGCGCGCCCAGCGACCCGGGGGTGCCGCCCCTGTCGCCCTGGCCGCTGTAGCCGAACAGCATCGCCGGCCAGATCTCGGCATGGAAGACGATGTTGTCTTTGCCCATGAAGTAGTACGACAGGGCGTTCGGGTCTTGCCACCAGGCGCGCCACGCCTCGGGGTCACCCGATCGGCGGGCCCACTCGACCGAAGCCGAGAAGTACCCGACCACCGCGTCGAACCACACGTAGAGCTTCTTGGCGGGGTTGTCGCTCCAGCCGTCCAGCGGGATCGGGACGCCCCAGTCGAGGTCGCGGCTGATCGCGCGCGGGCGCATGTCGTCCAGCAGGTTCAGCGCGAACTTCAGCGCGTTGGGCCGCCATTCGCCCTGCTTGCCGCGCAGGTAGCCGCCCAGCACCTCGGTGAAGGCGGGCAGGTCGAGCATGAAGTGCTCGGTCTCGACGAACTTGGGCGTCTCGCCGTTGATCCGGCTGACCGGGTTGATCAGGTCGACGGGGTCGAGCTGGTTGCCGCAGTTGTCGCACTGGTCGCCGCGCGCGCCGTCGTAGCCGCAGATCGGGCAGGTGCCCTCGATGTAGCGGTCGGGCAGCGTCCGGCCGGTGGACGGCGAGATCGCGCCCATCGTCGTCTTGGGGAAGATGTAGCCGTTGTCGTACAGGCCCTTGAAGATCTCCTGGACGACCGCGTAGTGGTTGCGGGTCGTGGTGCGGGTGAACAGGTCGTAGGTCATGCCGAGCCCGCGCAGGTCTTCGGCGATCACCCGGTTGTAGCGGTCGGCCAGCTCGCGGGCAGAGACGCCCTCGCGGTCGGCCAGCACCTGGATCGGCGTGCCGTGCTCGTCGGTGCCGGAGACCATCAGGACCTGGTTGCCCGCCATGCGCTGGTAGCGACTGAACATGTCGCAGGGCAGGGCGAATCCGGAGACGTGCCCGATGTGACGGGGCCCGTTGGCGTACGGCCAGGCGGGTGCGGCCAGGATGTGTCGGCTCGACGAGGACATGTCCCCAAGCCTAGAGGGCCTGTCCGAGGCCCTCGAACGTATTAGGGCGGATACCCTGCCTGGTGCCTCCACCCGAACCATCAGCGGAGTTGAGTACAGGCATGGCCCAGACCACGGTGCGCGAACCCGTCGCCGCCGCCCAAGCCCCCGCCGCGCGGTCCTGGTTCCGCCGCCGCGTTCTCTGGCTCGCGGTCCTGGTGGGGGCCTGCGGTGTCGCCGCCCAGTGGATCACGATGGTGCCGCCGCTGTACTTCGACCCGACCTATGTCTGGCGGGCCGCCGAGCGCTGGCCCGACATCCCGCTGGACGAGTGGCCCTTCAACGAGGTCCCGCACCAGGTGACCCGGCTGGGGCTGGTCCTTCCCGCCCGGGTCGTGATGGAGATCCTCGGGCCGGGCCAGGCCGCCTACTTCACGATCGCCGCGATCGGCGGGTGCCTGTTCTTCGTCGGCACCTACCTGGCCGTCCGCTCGCTGTTCGGCGACGTCGCCGGGGTGGCGTCGGCCCTGCTGCTGATCGTCCACCCGTTCTTCACCATGACCAACCCGTTCGGGCAGGAGGTCACCTGGTCGGCGGGCGTGATGCTGCCGGACATGCCGGGCGCGGGCATGTTCGCGCTCGGGATGGCGGCGCTGGTGGTCGCGTCCCGGCGGACGGGGCGCGCACAGACCCGGTTCCTGCTGGCCGCGGGCGTGTGCTTCGGGTCGGCGTACCTCGTCCGCGAGTTCCTGGCGTTCCTGTTCCTGGCCATCCCGATCTACCTGGCGCTGCTGCGCGTCCCGTGGCGGCGCAACGTCACGGTCGGCGCCCCGATGGTCGCGATCCTGGCGGCGAACCTCGTCCACAACGCGATCGTGTGGGGGACGCCGCTGGCGGGGCTGAGCTCGGCGGCGGGCCACGGCGGCAAGTCCCGCGACCACGTCACGCGCTGGCTGGCGCTGAAGTCGTTCGTCCGGGCGATGCTCGACTGGCAGCCGCTCGGCGGCGTCTTCGTCGCCGCGCTGGTGATCACGGTCGTGGGCTGGGCGGTCACCCGTGACCGGCGCCTGGCCCTGACGCTGGCGTGGTTCCTCGCCCTGGCCGTGCCGCTCACGCTGGTCTCCGGCGTCCTTGACCCGCAGGACATCTCGCTGCGCGGCTGGCTCGTGCGCTACTGGTTCGCCGTGATGCCCGCCCTGCTGGCGGGGGCGTGCGGCTCGGTCGTCCTGCTGGTCCGCATGATCCCCGAGGACGTCTCCGCCCGCCTCAGGCTGCGCACCGCCGTGCTGCCCGCTGCCGCCGCCGTTCTGGCCGTGGCCTACGCGGTCTCGGCCGTCCGCGCGGTGCCGAGCCTGCCGCGCGACACCGCGTGGAACGAGCTGCGCGTCTGGCTCGAGGACCGCGACGACATCCGGGTCATCAACGCCGACCGCCGCCTGGCGCAGACGGCGCACTTCTACACCCGCACGATGTGGGGCGACCCGATCTGGGACGGGCGGATCCGCGACTTCCAGCACGACCTCGGCACGCTCCCGCCCTTCGCCGGTGAGGCCCCGATGCTCTACACGCGCTGGCGCGGCCAGGAGTCGCAGATCGCGGGAGGCTGGCGTCCCGACCCCGCCAGGGGCTGGCGGTTGATGTGGCGGTCGGGCGACGGCGTGCTCCAGGTCTGGAACCCGCCCGCCTGAACGCGGACGCGGTCTAGTCGCGGACCCAGGCGACCCAGGCGCCTTCGGGGGTGCTGCGGCTGTCGGAGACGTACCAGCCCTGGGGCGGGTTCTTCCAGGTCTTGCCGGGGGCCTTGCGGCCGTCCCAGTTGAGGATCACGACCTCGGCGTCGGCGGGCGGCTTCTGGTAGCTGCTGTCGAACGTCCGGGTCTCGCTGCGTCCCAGACCGTAGAGCTGCGGCATCCGCAGCTTCCAGGGGACGTTCCAGTCCATGGCGACGATCGGGCGCTCGGCGGGATCGGCCGTCCGGCTCAGGTCGGTGTAGGAGCTGTAGTTCTTCACCAGCGGGCGGGAGATCTGCGTCGTGGCCGTGACCAGCACCGCCATGTGGACGGCGATCAGGAGCCCGCCGAGCACGGCGCTCGGATGCCGCGGCAGCCGCGCCGCGAGCAGCGCCAGGCCCAGCAGGACGAGCGCGGCCAGCGTCGCGGGCCAGAGCCGGAACTCCGCCCAGTTCCAGGTGAGGAACGAGACGTCCGGGAAGTCGTAGGCGGTGTAGGTGTAGCGCTTGAGGCGGTCGCCCGCGTAGAGCTGGACGATGCCCCCCGTGACCACGGCCAGACCGGCGGCCGAGCCCGCCACCAGCAGGGCCGTCCGGCGGGACGCCCGCAGCAGCACGGCCGCGCCGACCGCGAACAGGATCGGCGTGACGCAGGCCAGATAGCGGCCGTAGACGTAGTTGCCGACCCGGTACTCGTCCGGCAGGGCCGCCGAGGTGGCGAAGGCGATGCCGAAGACCAGCACCAGCACGCAGGCCGCCAGGACGCGCAGGTGCGGCGCCGTCCCGCGGCGGACCGCGACGGCGGCGACGGTGATGAGCCCGATGCCCGCCAGGCCCGCGGTCGCCACGATCTGGTACCAGACCTGGCCGGTGCCCAGCGACAGGAACCAGCCGTAGCCCTCGACCGAGGTCAGCCGGTCGACCAGGTTGCCGCCGAGGTCGTTGTCGCCGTTGGGGTACAGGTGCGGCAGCAGCCGGTGGTTGAGGACGGTGCCCGCCGTGGCCACCGCGCCCATCGCGGTGAAGGCGATCGCCACCATGTGCCACGGGCGCCAGCGGCACACGCCCGAGATCAGCAGGAGCCCGCCCGAGACCGCCATGAGCATGAGCCCGCGCGTGTGGGAGGCGTAGGCGAACGCGGCCAGCACTCCGACGCCCGTCCCGTAAAGCGTGACCCTGGCCGGGGACGCCGAGGCGGTCAGCCAGTTGTGCGCCAGCAGCAGCCACGCGATCACCACGATCGGGAGCACCGCGTCGGTCAGCACGAACTCGGAGTAGAACGCCACACCCGGGAGCAGCGCCGTCACGTGGGCCAGGACGTAGGCCGGACGCGGTGTCAGTTCCAGGCGGCGCAGCAGCACGTAGGCCAGCGGAAGCATGGCCGCGTTGATCAGCGCGTTGATCGCCAGCGCGATCCGGTAGCCGGCCTCGGGGTCGTCGGTGACCAGGAAGGCCGGGGCCAGCAGCAGGGAGTACCCGCCCCGATAGACCGTGCCGAACGACATGTCGGCGCCGGGGCCGCCCGTCAGCACCCGGGCCGCGAACAGGTACCCGGTCTCGTCCGGGGTGGCCACCGGCATCGACTGCCCGGCCGACAGCCACAGCCGCACCGCGACCTGCCCGAGCCACCCGAGAAGGAGCAGAAGCCCCCAGCGTCGAGGCCGCAAGCGGGTAGGGCCGGTGCCCCTCTTGCGGGCCGGGGGCGTCGCAACAGGGGGAGCCGGGGCCTGGGTGCTCATCGCGCGCCGGGGTGGGAGCGGCCGGAGCTCACGGGCGAAAGATCCATTGCCGAGTCAGCCTGTCACACTCCGGGCAGGTCGTCCTCCCGGGGCACGAAACACTCAGGAAGTTCTCGGGATCCGCCTCCGCGGCCCTACTCGGCCGTCTCCTTGCGGTCGGCGTTCTCGGTCTTGGCGGCCTTCTCCGACTTCTCGGCCAGCTCGGCCTCGGCGGCCCGGCGCTCGCCCGCGACCCGGTGGGCGGCGGCGTCCACGACGCCCGCGGCCTCGTCGGCGGCGTCGGTCAGCGGCGGGTGCTGGCGGCGGCGGATGCCCAGGATGCTGACGAACAGCGAGGCGAAGATCGCCTGAAGGCTCACGACCAGCGCGGTGGCCGCCGGGACGACGATGCGCAGCGACTCGCGGGGGTCGAGCTCGCCGAAGTTGTTGACGCGCCAGTGCAGCAGCGAGGCGACCATGCCGCCCAGGCCGAACACCGCCAGCAGTCCGCCCAGGACCAGACCGCGTTCCAGGCTCCACCACTCGGTGATCCGCTGGACCCTCTTGTCATGCGGCAGGAAGCCCTCCTGCATCGCATAGACCTTGGTGAGCAGCGCGAACAGCACCGCCTGGAAGCCGATCACCAGCGCGGCGCCCGCGCCGACCAGCGTGTCGACGTCGAAGGCGACCTCGCCCACGCGGACCGGGCCGAACGAAAGCGCGGCCCCGGCGACCAGGCCGAGCGTCATGAAGACCAGGCCGGGGATGAGGAACAGCCAGCGGGGGCTGTAGAGCATGAGGAAGCGCAGGTGGCGCCAGCCGTCGCGCCAGGTGTTGAGGTGCGGGGCGCGGGTGCGGCCGTCGGGCGACAGCGTGGTGGGAACCTCGCGGATGTCGTACTTGGCCAGCGTGGCCTTGACGACCATCTCGCTGGCGAACTCCATGCCCCCGGTCTGGAGGCCGAGCCGCATGATCGCTTCCTTGTTGAAGGCGCGCAGCCCGCAGTGGAAGTCGCCGATCTTGCTGCGGAAGAACAGCCGCCCCACGAAGCTCAGGACGGGGTTGCCCAGGTACCGGTGCAGCGGAGGCATGGCCCCGGGGGCGATGCCGCCCTTGAACCGGTTGCCCATCACCAGGTCGGCACCCTTGCGCAGCTCCTCAAGGAACGGGCCCAGGGTGGTGAAGTCGTACGAGTCGTCGGCGTCGCCCATCGCCACGTACTTGCCCCGGGCAGCCCGGATGCCCCCCATGAGGGCGTTGCCGTACCCCTTGTCGAGCACGGGGACGACCCGCGCCCCGGCGTCTCGGGCCAGCTGCTGGCTGCCATCGGTGCTGCCGTTGTCGGCGATGACGACCTCGCCGTCGATGCCGTGCTCCTCGAAGAAGCCGATCGTCTTGCGAACGCAGGTCTCGACGGTCTCGGCCTCGTTCAGACACGGCATCACTACGGAGAGTTCCACGCGATCTCCTTCGTTACCCCTGGTAACCGTATGCGGTATTTTCTACTAATCTTTGTGATCTCGTCCTGTGCCGCTGTGCGGCAGACTGCATCATGATGCCTACCGGGGACGGGCGATACGCCCAACTCTCTCGAAGAGAGTCCGTATCGTGTTGCGCACTTGCAACCCGAAGACCCGATCCGCCACGGCCGCGGACGGCAGGCTAGGAGAACTAGCATACGGGCACCGCGGCCCGGAAAGGTTGGGTCGGCTGTGACGCGTGCCGGAGAAGGCGGTGCCACCTGCATGGGGGCCGGAGAGCGAAGGGGAGGTGCGGCCGTGGCGGGCGACACGCCGCACGGAACTGTCCTCGATGACGATCCGGCGGACGGCGACGGCCCCGACGGCTCTTCCGGCGGCGCCGTGGCCGTCGCCGCGCCGCCCGAGACCCCCGCTCCGGACACCGCGCCCGCGCCCCCCGCGGTCGGCCGCAAGGACCGCGTCCAGGCGTGGCTCCTGAACCAGCGGGACGCCGCCGACCCGGTCGGATGGCTGCGCGCCCGCGCGACCGGCTCCCGCGACCTGGTGCGCCGGCACCCGTTCTTCGCTGTGATCCTCGCCATAGGCGCGCTTCTACGCTGCGTAGCGATGATCGGCTACCAGCCGGCGATGTTCTTCAACGACAGCTTCGACTACCTGCACGTGGCGATGGAGCCGTACCCGCACCCGCTGCGGCCCGACGGCTACTCGTTCCTGCTGCTGATCCTCAAGCCCTTCCACAGCTTCGCGCTGGTCACCGCCGTGCAGCACGCGATGGGGCTGGGCATGGGCGCGATGATCTACGCGCTGCTGCGCCGCAAGTTCGCGCTGCCCAAGTGGGGCGCCGCGCTGGCGGCCGCGCCGGTGCTGCTGGACGGCTACCAGATCCAGCTCGAGCACCTGATCCTCTCCGACACGATGTTCACCTTCCTGGTGATGTGCGCGGTGACCGTCCTGCTGTGGAACGACCGCCCGACCTGGAAGGTCGCCGCGTCGGTCGGGCTGATCGTCGGCCTGGCCTGGCTGACCCGGTCGGTCGGGATGCCCGTCCTGCTGGGCGTGCTGACCTACATGCTGATCCGCCGGACGGGCTGGCGGATGCTGGCGATCACGCTGGCCGCGGCCTCGCTGCCGGTGCTGGCGTACATGGGCTGGTACAAGGCCGACCAGGGCAAGTTCGCGATGACCGAGAGCAACGGGATCTTCCTGTACGCCCGGGTCTACAAGTTCGCCGACTGCCACAAGTTCGACGTCCCGACCAACGAGATCCCGCTGTGCGTCGAGCCCGCCAACCGGCTGCCGAACTCGCAGGACGGCATCTGGAACGTCCAGTCGCCGCTGAACCGCTACCCGGGCCTGCGCTTCAGCCCGGAACAGAACGCGACGGCCAACGAGTTCTCCAAGCGCGTGATCAAGGCCCAGCCGGTCGATTACCTGAAGGTGGTCGGCCATGACTTCCTGCGGGTCTTCCAGTGGGAGCGGACGGTCTTCCCCGATAAGGCCACCTATCAGCAGTACGAGTTCGGCAAAACCTCCAGCGCCCTGCCCAACTGGCGCATGGACAACGACTCCACCGCCGCCGGCGAGGCCGAGCAGTACGAGGCGGGCCCCGCCCGCACCCAGGTCGTCGAGCCGTTCGCGGGCATCGTCCGCACCTACCAAGACCACGTCTACCTGCGCGGGACGCTCGTCGGCGTCCTGCTGATGCTCGGCCTGGTCGGCGTGGTCGGGATGTGGCGCCGCCTGGGCGGGCTCGCGCTCCTGCCCTGGACGCTGGCGACCGGTCTCCTGCTGGCCCCGGCGGCCACCGCCGAGTTCGACTACCGGTACGTCCTGCCCGCGATCCCGCTGTCCGCGCTGGCGGCGGGCATCACGTTCTCGCGCGAGGTGCGCGGGCACTTCGTCGCGACCGGACGGCTCGCCCACCGCGCCGCCACGGCCACCGCCGCGCGCTTCGGCTCCGGCTCCGGTTCCGGACCCGCCGAGGACGAGCCCGTCCCGGTCAAGACGCCGTAGCGGCCTACCAGGCGTTCAGGCGGCGGAGTTTGAAGACGAGCTCCAGGTCGTCGGGACGCTTGGCCTGCGGCGGCACGGCCCGCTTGGCCTTCGGGGCCGAGAACACCTTGACGTTCTGGCCGCCGCAGACGTTGCAGAGGTGGTCGCACCAGGGCGTGATGCAGCGGTGGCCGTCGTGCTCGTACACCACCGCCTCGCCTCCGTGCCCGTCGGCGACGTGCCTCGCGTCGAACTCCTCTTGCCAGGTCGCGAAGCAGTTGAGGCATTCGTAGACCCAGACCTCATGGCTTGACCATGCGTCGCGCACGGCCCCCACCCCTCTCGGTGACCGCCACTTCCGCGCTCGGACCTCCATCGTCGTCCCGCGCGGGCCGATAGTCCATAGCCACCCGCTACCGGCGGGCGTTCACGACCGCGTCGTAGACGGTGCGCTTGGGCAGGCCGTTCTCCTTGGCGACCTCGACGATGGCCTGCTTGCGTGGCGTCCCGGCGGACTCGCGGACGGCGACCGCGGCCGCCAGGTCGGCCGGGTCGGACAGCCCCTCGGGTTCGGGGGCGCCGCCGACCACGACGGTGATCTCGCCGCGGACGTCGTCGTCCGCCCAGGAGGCCAGCTCGCCCAGCGGGCCCCGGCGGATCTCCTCGTAGGTCTTGGTGAGCTCGCGGCAGACCGCGGCGGGACGTCCGGCGCCGAACGCCTCGGCCATCGCGGCCAGGGTGACCGCCAGACGGCGCGGGGACTCGAAGAACACCATGGTGCGCGGCTCGGTGGCCAGCGCCTCCAGGCGGCGGGCCCGCTCGCCCGGCTTGCGCGGCGGGAAGCCCTCGAAGCAGAACCGGTCGGTGGGCAGCCCCGACACCACCAGCGCGGTGGTGACGGCCGACGGCCCCGGCAGGACGGTGATCGGCACGTTCTCGGCCACGGCGGCGCGCACGAGCCGGTACCCCGGGTCCGAGACCCCGGGCATGCCCGCATCGGTGATCACCAGGACGTCGCGCCCGTCCAGCAGCTCGCCCAGCAGCTCCTCGGCCCGCGCGCGCTCGTTCTGGTCGTAGTACGACACCACCCGGGCGTTCAACTCCACGCCCAGATCGGACGCCAGCCGCCGCAGCCGACGGGTGTCTTCGGCGGCGATGATGCCCGCGTCCGCCAGCGCGGCCCGCAGCCGCACCGAGGCGTCCTCGGCCCGCCCGATCGGCGCCGCCCCGAGCAGCAAGGTCCCCGCGTTCCCGTTCCCCGTCATGCTCGTATTGTGTACTGGTGTGGGGGCTGTACTGGTGTGGGGGGACGACCCCCCACGCCCCCCGGCGGGCTATGCCACCCTGCACTCCGCTGGCGCTCCGTTCCGGGCGGCACAGCCCTTGGCGGGGGCTCCGCGCCCCCGCGCCCCCCGCCAGGGGCTCCGCCCCTGGACCCCGAAACCCCGGCACGGGGGGCCTCAGCGCCACTGAGGCAGACGCTTCGATCCGGGCGACACAAACTTTGGCAGAGCTCCGGCCCTGGGGGTGGCGACGGGCCTCAAGGTCAAGATCGGCGTATTTGCGCCTCTACGATGGCGGAATGGCGATGACGGATTTCGCGCCCGTGCAGGCGACCGGTGAGCGGTCCGCCCGTCCTCCCCTGCGGGACTGGCTCGCTCCGCCGATTCCCGGGTCGGCGCTGCTGGGGTGGCTTGGGCCGCTTCTGGTGACCGCGTTCGCCGGGTTCCTGCGCTTCTATCGGCTGGGCGAGCCCAAGTCGGTGGTCTTCGACGAGACCTACTACGCCAAGGACGCGCTGGCGCTGCTGAAGTTCGGGTGGGAGCGCTCCACCGTCAAGGGCGCCGACCAGATGCTCATCAAGGACAAGAACGCCGACATCTGGGCCGAGGGCTCCTCGTTCATCGCCCATCCCCCGTTCGGCAAGTGGATGATCGCCGGGGGCGAGTGGCTGTTCGGCGCCACCCCGTTCGGGTGGCGGTTCACCGCCGCGCTGTGCGGGACGCTGTCGGTGCTGATCCTGTGCCGGGTGGCGCGCCGCATGACGGGGTCGACGCTGCTGGGCTGCGCCGCCGGGCTGCTGCTGGCGGTGGACGGCCTGATGTTCGTCACCAGCCGTGCCGCGCTGCTCGACATCTTCGTGATGTTCTGGATCCTGGCCGGGTTCGCCTGCCTGGTCGCCGACCGCGACCGTTCGCGGCGGGTGCTGGCCGACAAGATCGAGGCAGGCAACGCCGCCCCGGTGGGCCCGTTCCTGGTGCACGGCTGGCGCATCGCCGCCGGGGTCTGCCTGGGCCTGGCCTGCGGCACCAAGTGGACGGGCGTCTTCTACATCGCGGCCTTCGGGATCATGGTGGTCTTCTGGGACATCGGGGCCCGCCGGGCGGCGGGCGTCGCGCGTCCCGCCGCCGGGGCGCTCTCCTTGGACGGCGTCCTGGCGTTCGGTCAGCTCGTCGTGCTGGCGGCGGTGACCTATGTCGCCACCTGGTCGGGGTGGATCTTCCGACCGGGCGGCTGGGGACGGGGCGATGCCGCGAGCAATCCGCTATTCAGGCCCTTCGAGGCGCTGCCGGACCTGTGGCGCTACCACACCGAGATCCTCAACTTCCATAACAAGCTCGACTCGCGCCATCCGTACCAGTCGTGGCCGTGGGACTGGCCGATCCTGCGGCGTCCCGTGGCGTTCTTCTACGTCGAGCCCAAGGACGGCTCGTGCGGTGCGGGCCGGTGCTCGCGCGAGATCCTCGGCATCGGCACGCCCGCGCTGTGGTGGGGGGCCCTGCTGGCGCTGGTGGCGATCGCGGGCATCTGGCTGCTGCTGCGCGACTGGCGCGCGGGGGCGATCCTGCTGGGCTTCATGGCGGGCTGGCTCACCTGGTTCCCGTCGGCCTTCTCCGACCGGACGATGTTCCTGTTCTACGCGACCCCGATGATCCCGTTCATGGTCCTCGCGGTGGTATTGATCTTCGGCTACCTGATGGGGCCCGCCCAGGCACCGGCGACCACGGCCCACCATTGGGACGGCTCGGCCCCCATGGCGGTGGCCGGGATGCGCCGGGTGATCGGTGCGGCGGGGGCGGGGGCGTTCGTCCTGGTCGTCCTGGCGAACTTCGCGTACTTCTACCCGATCCTGGCGGCCCAGGTGCTCCCCTACGACGACTGGCACAACCGCATCTGGTTCGACTCCTGGATTTAGCGCGTCATCACGGGGCTCAGGGCCGGACGCAGCGGGCGGGCGCCCGCGAGGCAGCAGACCAGGGCGAGGACGCCGCCGATCCCGGCGGTGGCCCAGGCGCCCGGAACCCCGGCCAGGTCGTGGCCGAGGCCCGCCAGTGCCGAGCCGATGGCACCGCCCACGCCGAAGGTCGCGACGATCCAGGCGAACGCCTCGGTGATCGTCCCGGTGGGGGCGAGCCGGTCGACCAGGGAGAAGCTGCACGCCAGCATGGGCGCGAGGAACAGCCCGCTGACGGCCGCCAGGACGAGCATCACCGGAAGGTCGGGGGCCCAGATCAGCGGGAGGTACCCGGCCGCGAGAAGCGCCATGAGCCACTTGAGCCGGCGGTGCTCGGCGCCCGGCCACGGCCGGGCGCCGTAGACGAGACCGCCCACCAGCGCCCCGCCGGACATCGCCGCCAGGATCAGCCCGGCCGCCCACTCGCTGTGGCGGTCCTCGGCGTAGGCGGTGGCGGCGACGGCGTACACGCCGAGGGAGATTCCCGAGCTGGTGAGCGCCAGGAGCAGCACGCGCAGGCCGGACGACCGCAGCGGGCCCGCCCAGTGCGCCTCGCGGGGGGCCGAGCGCCAGGCGCGCGACGGGCCGGACGTGGTGATCACCAGCGTCCCCGCCACGCCGAGCGCGCCGGTCAGCAGCAGCGCGGCCTCGGTGTTGACCGTGGCGGCGGCGATCACCAGCAGCGGCCCGACGGTGAAGAGGATCTCCTGGGCGGCGGCGTCCAGCGCGTAGGCGGCCTTGACCTCGGCCGGGCCGGGGAGCACGGCCGTCCACAGGGCGCGCAGCCCGGCCTCCAGGGGCGGGGTGGCGAAGCCCGCCAGGACGACGGCGGCGATCGTGAGCGGCAGCGGGTCCGCGCCCCACACGGCGAGCAGCGCGAACCCGGCGGCCGACAGCCACGCGGCCGGGAGCAACACGCGCGGCTGCCCGTACCTGTCCATGGCCCGGCCGAGCGCGGGCTGGCCGGCCGCCATGGACAGCCCGAAGACAGCGCCGAGCGCGCCCGCCAGAGGGTAACCGCCGCCCTCGGCGCGAACGTGCAGGATGACGGCGAGCATGCCCATGCCGTTGGGCAGCCGTCCCAGGAGCGTTCCACCGAGCAGGCGGGCCGCGTGGGTCACCCGCAGGAATTCGACGTAGGCGCGCATCCGCTCTCTCTTCGGAGTAATACGTATGACTTGCTTCAGTCATACGTACCACTCGCCCACCCCGCCGGTCTAGTCTGTTCCCCGTCCAACGACGGCGAGGAGGTACGGGTTGGCGGCCAGCGGTCGTCCCACCAGCCGAGACGTGGCGCAGGCCGCGGGGGTCTCGCAGTCCACCGTCTCGCTCGTCCTGGGCGGCAAATGGGCCGGGCGCATCTCCCCCGCCACCGCGGACGCCGTCCGCGCGACCGCCGCGCGGCTCGGCTACCGCCCCAACCTGGCAGCCCGCAACCTGCGGCTCGGCACGACCCGGACGGTGATGCTGGTCGTCCCCAGCCTGACCGCGCCCTTCTTCGGCGACGTCCACATCGGGGCGGCGCGGGTGGCCGGACGGCACGGCTTCGGCGTCGTGGTCTACCCCTGGCCGGACGACGCGGGCCCCGCCGGCAGCCCGTTCGCGGCCCCGCACGAGGCCATCGACGGCATCCTGGCCTCGTCGCTGGCCGCCGACGTGCTGAGCGAGTTCCGGGGGACGCCCTCGGTCATGCTCGACAGCGATCCGGCGGGCCCGGGCCCCACGGTCGACTTCGCCGTCGGCGACGGCATGCGCGCCATCGCGGGCCACCTGCTGGGCCTGGGGCACCGCGACATCGGGCACGTGAGCGCCGCCGTCGACCAGTGGACGTTCCGCGCGCGCGCCGAGGCCCTCGCCGATGCCGTCGGCGCCGTCCCGGGCACCACGCTCGTCCGGGCGTCCACCCCGATCCACGTGGCCTCGGCCAAGGACGCGGCGGGCGCCCTCCTCGACCGCCCGTCCCCGCCCACGGCGCTGGTGTGCGACGACGACCTGATCGCGGCGGGCGTCTACAAGGCGGCGCGGGCGCGCGGCCTCGACGTCCCGGGCGACCTGTCGGTGACCGGGTTCGACGACGTCCTGCTGGCCACGGCGCTGGAGCCGGAGCTCACGACCGTGCGGCTCCCCGCCGAGGAGCTCGGCGCCCAGGGCATGGCCGCCCTGCTCGAACTGCTGGAGGGCGGCACCCCCGAATCGCGCTCGCTCCCGGGAGAGCTCATGATCCGCGCGTCCACCGGGGTGCCCTTTCCGCTGCGCGGTGCGGTATCCGCGCGCAACGGGGAATAGAGCAGGGCATGGCAGCGTCGAACTCGCAGACCGACCCGGACGCCCACCCGGAGAACCGGATCGGGGTCAGGCCCCCGCACACCCGCGTCTGGCGCGACGGCAAGGTGGAGGCCGAGGGCTTCCCGGTGGCCGAGCTGAGCGACCACCTCCAGCAGCCCGGCACCGTGGTCTGGATGGACCTGTGCGCGCCCGGCCCGGCCGACCTCAGGGTGATCAGCGACGAGCTGGGCCTGGACCCGGTGGCCGTCGAGGACGCCGTCTCCCGCCACGAGCGGGCCAAGCTCGACCGCTACAAGAGCTACGAGTTCCTCAACGCCTATGCCCCCGAGGTCGGCGACGACGGCGAGCTCGTCCTGCACGAGGTCTCGGCGTTCCTGACCGGGCGCGCGCTGGTCACCGTCCGGCAGGACCCGGGCTTCGACGTCGAGGAGCTCGTCGCGCGCTGGGACGAGGGCCCCGACTTCGCCCGTCCCGAGATCGCCGGAAACGCCGCCGCGTACCTGCTGTACGGGCTGCTCGACCTGGTCGTCGACTGCCAGCTCGACGCCGCCCAGGCCCTCGACGACGAGGCCGACGGGCTGGAGGAGCTGATCTTCGACGACTCCTTCCCGGTGAAGGAGATCCAGCGGCGCAGCTACCGGCTGCGCAAGAACCTGGTCGCGCTGCGCCGCGTCGGGCTGCCCATGCGCGAGATCCTCAACACGCTCCTGCGCCGCGACCTGCGGTTCGTCGCCGAGCCGCTGATGCCCTACTTCCAGGACGTCTACGACCACACCATGCGCGTCGCCGAGTGGACCGACGGCCTGCGCGAGCTGGTCACCGGCCTGCTCGACACCCGCATCGCCCTCCAGGGCAACCGGCTGAACGAGGTCATGAAGAAGGTCACGAGCTGGGCCGCGATCATCGCGGTGCCGACGGCCGTCACCGGCTTCTACGGCCAGAACGTGCCCTACCCGGGAGCCGACCAGGCCTGGGGCTTCGTCGTCTCCACGATCGTCATCGTCGTGTGCAGCGTCACGCTGTACTGGGTGTTCAAGGCCCGCGACTGGCTCTGACCGCCTCCAGCAGCCCGCGGACGTCGGCTGCCTCGGGCACCCCGAGCCCGTCGAACAGCTCCAGCGCGGCGCGCCAGCAGCGCGACACCTCGCCGTCCGGGCGTCCCAGGGCCGCCAGCGCGTGCCCGAGCACGACCAGGACGCGCGCCCGGTGGAAGTCCTCACCGATCTCCCGCCCGATGGCCAGGGACTTCTCGGCGCAGACCAGGGCGTCGTCGGGGCGCCCGCGCTCCAGCTGCGTCTCGGCGATGCGGTACAGCATGTACGCCTCGCGGGCGCGCAGCCCCACCGACCAGCACAGGGCCAGGCCGTCGTCGAACCGCGCCACCGCCTCGTCCAGCCGCCCGAGCCCCCGGAGCGCCAGGCCCAGCGTGTAGAGCGCGTACGCCTCCCCGGCCGTGTGGCCGATGCGCTGGGCGAGCTCGCGGCCCCGCTCGGCGGCGGCCACCGCACCGGCCGGGTCGCCGGTCTCGTGCCGCAGATAAGCCAGGTTGGAGGTCCGCTCGACCTGGGCGGCCAGATCGCCGACCTCCTCGGCGATCACCAGCCCGGCCTCGATGTGCCCGCGCGCCTCCAGCGCCCGGCGCTGGTAGAACGCGACGTGGCCGAGCAGGTCGAGCGTCGCCCCGAGCAGCGCGCGGTCGCCGGTCGCGCGGGCCAGCTCCACGGCCCGCTCGGTGGCCTCGCGGGCCGCCGGAAGGTCGCGGGTGTGGCCGTGGACGCGTCCGAACAGGTAGCGGGCCCTGGCCTCGGCCCGCGCGTCGCCGCGCCGCAGCGCCTCCTCCAGCAGGGCCCGGACGGCGGGCTCGGTCTCGACCCAGCGGTAGCCGTCCTCCAGCAGCGTCTCCATCGACATCAGCAGGTCGGCCATCGTCCCCAGCGAGGCGCGGCCCTCCAGGGCCGCCTGCCGGACGACGGTCAGCATCCCGGTCGTCTCGCGCATCAGCCAGGCGCGGGCCTCGTTCGCCGACACGAACGGCGGGTCGTCCATGCGGGGCCGGTCCGCGGGCAGCAGCCCCGGCCGGACGAGCCGCAGCACCTCGCGCTGGGTGGCCAGCAGGAACCCCAGCAGCCGGTCGAGCGCGTCGCGGCGCTCGCCGGGGCCGTCGGTCCCCTCCGACATCTGCCGGGCGAACAGCCACACCAGGGCGTGGTAACGGTAGGAGCGAGGCGCGGGCGACTCCAGCAGGCCGAGGTCGACCAGCGACTCCAGGACGTCCTCGGCGTCGTCGCGCGTCGTGCCCAGCAGCGCGGCGGCGGCGCCGAGCGAGGCCCCGCCGGTCTCGGGCACGGCCAGCAGGCGGAACGCCCTGGCCTGGCGCTCGTCGAGCTGGTCGTATCCGATCCGGAAGGCCGCCTCCACGGCCAGGTCGCCGATGCGCAGCTCGGCGAGCCGCTGGCGCCCGTCGGCCAGCCGCTCGACCAGCGAGGCGATCGTGGCGGCGGGGCGGGCGGCCAGCCGGGACGCCAGGATCCGCACGGCCAGCGGCAGGAACCCGCACAGCTCGACGGCGTCCACCACGGCCTGCGGCTCGGCCCGCGCGCGGCGCTCGCCCACGATGCCAGTGAACAGTGCGATGGCCTCGTAGGGTTCCAGCACGCCGAGGTCGAACAGCTTGACCCCGGGTACCCCGGCCGGGGTCGCGCGCGAGGTCACCAAGACCGCGCAGCCCGGCGCCCCCGGCAGCAGCGGGACGATCTGCGCCCCGTCCCGGGCGTTGTCGAGGACGATGAGGACGCGCCTGTCCGCGAGCCGCGAGCGATAAAGCGCGGCTTGGGCGGCCTCGCCTTCGGGTACCGCCGCCTCCAGAACGCCCAGGGCGCGCAAGAACTCGCGTAGCACCTCGCCCTGCGTCTTGGGGCTGCCGCCCACTCCGCCCAGATCGGCATAGAGGCGTCCGTCGGGGAAGGCGTCCCGGGTGGTGTGCGCGACCTGCACGGCCAGCGCCGTCTTTCCGACCCCGGCGGCGCCGGAGATCGCGACGACCGCCGGGGCGCGGCGGCCCTCGGCACCGGCGGCGAGCAGGCCCGCGATCTCGTCCACTTTGGCCGCGCGGCCCGCGAAGTCGGGGAGCGGCGGCGGGAGCGGCGCGGGGCGCGCCTCCTCGCCCGGGCGCGAGGAAAGAGACGGGTCGTTTCGCAGAATTCGGGCGTGCAGTTCCCGGAGCTCCGGTGACGGGTCCACGCCCAGTTCGCCGGCCAGGACACGGCGGGCCTGACTGTAAACCTCAAGGGCCTCGGCCTGCCGCCCGCAACGGTAGAGGGCCCGCATCAGCAGGCCGTGGAGAGGTTCGCGCAGCGGGTGCTCGTCCGAAAGGGCGGTCAGCTCGCCGATGATCTCGCTGTGCCGTCCCAGCTCCAGATCGATCTCCAGGCGCCGCTGGAGGACGTCCAGGCGCCGGGCCTGAAGCCGCGTGCGGACCCGCTCGGCCCACGGACCGGGAATCCCCGGCAACGGGGCCCCGGCCCACAGCCCCAGGGCGTCGCCGAGCAGCCTGCGGGCGCCCGCCGGGTCGGCCACGCGGCCCGCCTCGCCGGTGAGCCGTTCGAAGACATGCAGGTCAAAGGCGTTCTGCGGGGTGCGAAGCGCATAGCCGTCCCCCGCCGAGACCAGGATCTCGGGATGCGCGCGGTCGTCCTCCAGGACCCGGCGCAGCCGCGAGGCGTAGGTGCGCAGCGTCCCGACGGCCCGGGACGGCGGCCTGTCGCCCCACAGTGCGCCCAGCAGGAAGTCGAGCTGGACGGGTCGTCCGTCGCCCAGCAGCAGGATGGCCAGCATCGCCCGCTGCTGGGGCCCGCCGATCGGGAGCTCGGCTCCGTCGCGCGCGGCACGGACCGGCCCGAGGACGCTGAACCTCACCCGGGTGAGTTCTTCTGCGGTGCCCACATTTACTCATTCTGTCCCACGCGGGTCAGTTACGGATCGGTAAAACGACTCAGTAACGTTCTAGGGCGCAAATCGTGCGCAGGTCTGCGCCAAACTGCGCTGTCCACCCCCGCCGCGCACTCCTATCGTGATCACGTGACCACACCGGCGCGGCCCCTGCGTTTCAGCCTGCTCGGTCCCCCTCGGGGCTGGCACGGCGATCGGGAGCTCGATCTGGGCTCGCCCCAGCAGCGCGCGCTCCTGGTCGTCCTCCTGCTCCGTGAGGGCCGGTCGGCGTCCGCCCAGGAACTGGTCGACGCCATCTGGGGCGAGCGCCCGCCCAACCGCGCCGTCGGCATCCTGCGCACCTACGCCTCGCGGCTGCGCCAGATCCTTGAGCCAGGACGCTCGCCCGGCGGCGCCGCCGCGGTGCTGGTCACCGTCGCCGACGGCTACGAGCTGCGCCTTCCACCCGAGGCGCTCGACGTCACCGCCTTCGAACGCGACGTCACCGCCGCCGAGCGCGCCCGTGAGGCCGGGCGCACCGCCGCCGCCCGCGAGCTGCTCGGATCGGCGCTCGGCCTGTGGCGGGGCGAGCCGCTGGAGGGCATGGCGGGACCGTTCGCGCACGCCCAGCGCACACGCCTGTCCGAGCGGCGGATCGCCGCCCTGGAGACCCGGCTGGAGCTCGATCTGGAGCTGGGCGCCCACGCCGAGATCATCCCCGAGCTCACCGCGCTGGTGGCCGCCCATCCGCTGCGCGAGCGCGCCCGGTGCCTGCTCATGCTCGCGCTCTCCCAGGCGGGACGCCGCGAGGACGCCCTGGCCGTGTACGCCGAGGCGCGGCGCGTCCTGGTCGACGAGTTGGGCATCGAGCCGGGGCCCGAACTGGCCGAGCTCCACAAGCGCCTCCAGAACAAGGAGCCGCCGAAGACCGCGCCCGTGGCCCAGCTCCCGGGGGACGTCGCCGACTTCACCGGACGCGGCGCGCTCATCGAGGAACTGCGCGGGCTGCTGCTCTCCGAACCCCGCCAGGGCGTCACCATGGTGGCCCTGTCGGGGACGGGCGGCGTCGGCAAGACGGCACTGGCCCTGCACGTGGCCCACCAGGCGCGTGCCCATTTCCCCGATGGACAGCTCTACATCGATCTCAGGGGAACCGGGGAAGACCCCGCCGACCCCCGAACCGTGCTGGGCGCGTTCCTCCAGGCTTTGGGCGTCGAGCACAACGCCCTGCCCGACAGCCTCAGCGAGCGTTCCGCCCTCTACCGCACCCGTCTCGCGGAGCGGCGTGTGCTGGTGCTGCTGGACAACGCCAGGGACGCCGAGCAGGTCAGGCCGCTCCTGCCGGGCGCCGCCTCGTGCGCCGTCCTGCTCACCAGCCGCGCCAAGCTCGGCGGGCTCGGCACCGCCCGCCTCATCGACCTGGACGTCCTGCACCCCGACGAGGCCGTCGAGCTGGTCGCCAGGATCGCGGGCCGCCACCGGGTCGAGGCCGAGCCCGAGGCCGCCGCCGAGCTCCCGCTGATCTGCGGATACCTGCCGCTGGCCGTCCGGGTGGTGGCGGCCAGGCTCGCCGCCAGGCCGTCCTGGACGCTGGCCTCCCTCGTCGAGCGCCTGGCCGACCGCCGCCGCACCCTCGACGAGCTCCGCGTCGCCGACCTCGGCGTCGAGTCGGTGTTCCGGCTGGCCTACAACCAGCTGGACGAGCCGCAGAGACAGGCGTTCCGGCTGCTGTCCCTGCACGAGGGCCCGACCATCCCGCTGCCCGCCGCCGCGGCCCTGCTGGGCCTGCCGCCGCTGGAGGCCGAGGACCTGTGCGAATCGCTGGTCGAGGTCAGCCTGCTGCGCTCCCCCACCGACGGCCGCTACCGCTACCACGACCTGCTGGGGCTGTACGCGCGCCAGCGCGCCGAGCAGGACGAGCCCGCCGACGAGCGCACCTCGGCCCTGCACCGCCTCGCGCACTTCTACCTGGCCACGGCACGCAACGCGCATCTGCTCGTCAATCCGGGCGACGGCCGCGCCCACAACGCGTTACTGCCCTCCCTCAGCCCCGGCCAGCACTTCGAGCACTGGCACCAGGCCCGCGCCTGGCTGCTGGCCGAGGCCCCGTCGCTGTTCGCCATCATCGGCCAGGCCGCCCGCAACCCCGCCGGCGATCTGCTCCCCCTGGCCGCCGAACTCCTCCTGATGACCGACGTCCTGGTTCATACGGGAGGCCACGCACACGAATGCGAGCAGGCCGCCTACGCGGTCATCGATGCCGCCTGGGAACGGCACGACCCCCACAGCGAGGGCCGCGCCCACCTCCAGCTGGGCTGGGTCTACTACTACGCCGACCGCGTGGACGACGCCACGGCCGTCCTCCGCGTCGCGCTCCGCCGCGCCCGCGAGACCGGCGACACCTGGACGGTGGCCGACGCCCTCGACCGCCTCGGCTCCTGTGCCCGCATCCAGGGCCACGTCGACCGCGCCATCGCCTACTTCACCGGCGCCCTGGACGCCTTCCGCGAGTGCGGCGACCGCCATGGCGAGGCCGGGGCCCTGAGCGCCATGTCGCGCGCCCTGCTCAAGCTCGGCCGCCGCGACGAGGCCGTCGCCGTCGCCGAGCGCGGCCTGGCCATGCACCGCGAGCTGGGCGGAGCCGCCCACACCGGATACGGCAGCTACCAGCTGGGCATCGTCCTGTGCGCCGTGGACCGGCCGGAGGAGTCGCTGGCCCGGCTCACCGAGGCCCTGGAGATCTTCCGCTCCGGCGAGGCCCGCCAGTGGGAGGGCATGGCCCTGTTCCGGATGGCCGAGGCCCGCCTCAAGCTGGGACGTCCCGAAGAGGCCCTGCACGCCGCGCGGACCGCCGTGCGCGTCCTGCGCGACGCCGGGGCCCGCTGGGCCCTGGCCAGTGCCCTCGGCGTCCTCG
Organism: Spirillospora sp. CA-294931; assembly: GCF_050946795.1. GTDB lineage: Bacteria > Actinomycetota > Actinomycetes > Streptosporangiales > Streptosporangiaceae > Spirillospora. The sequence continues at coordinate 1,445,030 of NZ_CP192006.1, read as the reverse complement.
CGGACATCCTCGACGTCCTGGGTCGCCCGGCCGAGGCGCGGCTCCCCCGGTTGGAGGCCCTGAAGATCTTCGAGCGTCTCCACTTCCCCGAGGCCGAGATCCTGCGAGACCGTCTGGCCCGCTGACCAGAAGCCTGCCACTCTGATCTTGTGACCTTCCTCCGCATAGCTCCCGTCATCGCCGCCTGCGTCGCCACCGTGGGCGGCTGCGGCACCGCGGCCGCCTGGCAGCTGGGCGTCTTCACCCGCGACGGCCGCTTTGAGGCCCTGGACGCATGCACGCTGCTCCCGCCCCCGAGTGAGCTGGCCAGGTACGTCCACAACGGACGCCTCGAGCCCATCGACTCCAAGCCCAAGAGCCTGTTCGACCTGGGCGGCGACACCCGCTCCGAATGCAAGTGGAGCTCCAACCCGTCCCGGTGGGACAACCCCTTCCGCACCATCCGGATCCACGCCGAGACCAAGGTGCACCACGGCCGGACCACGGGCGTCACCGAGGCGCGGGAGGGCCTGGACAAATGGCGCCAGGCGCGCAACGCCGCCCCCGCCAAGGCGGGTGAGGAGGCCTTCACCCATACCGACCTGATGCAAATCCAGGTCGTGTTCGTCCGTACGGACATCCACGACATCCACGTCAAGTTCCGCGTCTCCAACGCCCTGATCGACGTCTCCGCGAGGACCCACGCCAAGCCGGGAGACCGCGAACGCGCCCTGGTGGCCGACCTCGCCCGCTCCGTCGCGACCCGCCTGACCGCCTAGCCGACGACCGCGACGGCCTCGACCTCCACGAGCTGGTCGTCGTAGCCCAGCGCGGCGACCCCGAGCAGCGTGCTCGGCGCGTCATGCTCCCCCATGACCTCCTTGTACACGTTCCACGCCGCGACCAGATCGGCCTGCTCGGTGGACGCCACGTACACGGTCGTCTTCGCCACGTCGGTGAGCGACGCCCCCGCGCTCTCCAGCGCGACCACGAGGTTCTCCATCACCCGCCGGGTCTGCCCGGCGACGTCCCCCACGGCCACGGTCTTGCCGTCCTCGTCCAGCGGGCAGGCTCCCGCCACCCACACGTTCCGCCCCGCGACGGCCGCGTAGGCGTAGTCGACCGGAACCAGCGACGTCCCCCGAACCAACCGAACAGAACCCATGTCGTTCCCTCCCTCGTAGGCCGCCTCATCCCACCACCAGCCCGACCTCACCCGACAGCCATTTTCCTCGCCGGAGCCAATACCCTCTTACGGGACATCTGGGGGTGACGACGGGCATGCTGCCGCACCATCTGCCGCCTTCGTCCCTGCCAGGCCGGGAGGACGAGCCGCACGCCGTTCCCATCGGGGTGGACGAGCGCCTCGAACCCGTCCTGCTCGACCTCTTCGGCGAGGACCGGAACCTGCTCGTCCTCGGCGACGCGGGATGCGGGAAGTCCAACCTTCTGCGGCTCGTCGTCCAGGGGCTCATCGCGCGCCACACTCCCGACGAGGTCGTCTTCGCCGTCGTCGACCCCCGCCGGACGCTCCACGACGTCGTCCCGGACGCCTACCTCGCCGACAGGGGGATGCTGAAGGGCGGCGCCCCGGACGACCCCAGGATCGTCGTCGTGGTCGACGACCACCACCCGGAGTCTCTGGTCGAGTTCCTCACCTTCATCCGAGCCGGAGAAGGCCACGGCCTCTACTTCGTCGTCGCCGGCCGCACCCTGGACGACCCGGCTCCCCAGGCGATCCGCGAGGCGGGCACGACCACCCTGGTCATGTCCACCAGCCAGCCCTACCCGCCCCACGACCCGGGCCCGCAGCCCCCGGGACGCGGCCTGTGGATCCCTCGAGGCGGCGGCGAACGCCTGGTCCAGATCGCCTTCCCGGGTACCGAGAACCCGGCCCCCGCTCCACCGCCTTCCTGGGGCAACTCCCCCCGCCCCACCAAGCAGCCCCCGCCCAAGCCCCAAACGCCCCCGCCTTCCGCCCACATCAGGTCAGAGCCGCAAGCGCCGTCCCGCCTGACGCCTAAGGCGTCCCGCCCGACGCCCCAGCCGTCCCACCCGACGCCCGAGGCGCCCCGCCCAGCCCCGGCGCCACCCCACCCGGCCCCAGAAGCGTCCCGCCCGGCGCCCGAGCCGTCCCGGCCAGTGCCAGAGATGTCCCGCCCGGCCTCGGAGCCCGAGCGGACCGCGCCCCGAAGCCGCCTCCGCAGGCACCGGACCGCGCTCAACATCGGAGTCGGCGTCGTCCTCGGCGGCCTGGTGTCGGGCGTCACCGTCGCCGCGCTCACCTCGGGCGGGGACGGCGACGAGGCGCGCGGCGAACCGGTCCCCCAAGCCTCGGCCGCCCCGTCCACGGCGCCCGCACCCCCGGTACCGGCGCCCGAGCCGACCACCCCGGTGCCCTCGCCCTCGTCCTCGTCCCGCATCGACAGCGAGACGACCGACGCCGAGCGGATCACGGTGACCGAGATCTTCCCCTGGAACCGGATCACGCTGGGCGGCCGGGCCTTCCAGCGCGACCGGGAACAGGCCGTCACCTGCGACACCGCCGCCGACGGCGCGATGAGCGGCGCCCTCACCGCCGGTGGCTGCCGGACGGTCGTCCGGGCCCGATACGTCGACGCCGCCCAAGGACTCACCGTCACCGTGGGCGTCGCCGCGATGCCCGACCTGAACGCCGCACGGACGGCCAACGCCTCGTCCGTCCCGGCAGATCCCCGCAACTGGTTCCGCGCACTGGACGACCGGCCCGCCCCCGGCCAGGGCACAAGCATCGTCAAGGGCCGCTACGTCCTCTACGCCCTGGCCGCCCGCTCCGACGGAAAGCCCGCGGCCGACGCGGGCGCCGCCCTCTCCGCCACCGCCGGCGACTTCCTCGGCCAGATCTCGATCTCCATCGACGCCCGCGCCCGCCGCTGACCCGCCGTCCGGACTCCGGTCGGCCATGATCTTTACCTTTGTGCCGGGTGGGTCCGCTCGGCCTGCGTGGCGGCGGATTCCGGGCTCGGGCGAGAGAACTCGGGATGGTCGTACTCACCATGCATGCGGGTGGAAACCATAGGCTGTTGACTCGGATTTGATCGGCTATTGGGGAGAACGCGTGCGGCTGCCGGAGCATCTGGAGCTACTGCTCACCGACGAGCCGGTGCTTGACGTCTACTCGTACGGGCCCTGGCGCGTGCCCGAGGGCCTTTTCGAGGAGATCAGCGGGCGGGTCGACGCCCTGGCGGCGGACCCGCGGGCGGTGGGCCTGACGACCGACGAGCACAAGCTGCTGACGTTGCCGGCGTCGCTGGTGACGGCGGAGATCTTCGGGATGCTCGCGTTCCTGCCGGGGGGCGGGGCGATCAAGGCCGGATCGTGGTCGCAGCTGCCCGAGCGGCTCCTCTTCCAGCACCTGGTGAACCCGGGGACGCTGAGCACGCGTATGACGCGATGGGACGCCCCGGGTGGCCGGTGGCGGCCCCCAGTGGACTGGCTGATCGAGGCTCCCGACCGCGACCTGGCGATCACCCTGGCGAAGGAGTGCCTGGGGGTCCTGGAGGGCATCGAGCCGATCGACGAGCGGCGGCGTGCCCTGATCAAGCTGTACGAGAACCCGCCCCAGTGCGATGTGAACCTCCCCAAGATGGAGCTGCGCGAGCACTGGCACACGCACGCCGACGAAGACATCCTGACGGCCGTCCCCGAGCTGATGGGGCCCGTGGGCTACCTGGAGTGGGTCGCGGCGGGGTTGCTGGCCGCGTATGAGCACCTGTCGAACGTGGCCCCCCGGGACGAGACCGTCGAGGGGCACCTGGCGCAGTTGCTGTTGCAGGGGAGCCTGGAGCACGTCCCGGCGGAGCTGGCGGTCGCCCTGGGCGAAGACCGGTACCGCGAGCTGCAGGCGCGCTTCGTTCATGAGAAGCGGTCGTTCAAACCGGGTCCCTGGCAGGAGCGGACGCGGGCGTGGCTCCTGCGGGCGCTGGTCTCGGGTTCGGCCGACGCGTGCCGGGCGTGGCTCGACATGGCCATGCGGTTCATCGCGACGGTCCAGGGGCTGCCGGGCGACCCGTGGTTCCCCAAGCCGGAGTGGATCCCGGTCGGGCAGTTCCAGACCGACCTGCGCCGTCTCTACGCGCCCAGGCGCCGGGTGATCAACCCGCTGACGACGTCGCTCAAGCCCGCGCCCGGGCAGGGGCGGACCGCGTCCGAGCGGGCTCCGCTGCACACCGACCTGGTCGACCAGCCGGAGGTCACGGCCGCGCTGGAGGAGCTGTCCCAGAGCCGCGACGCCGTCCGGCTGCTGCTGGTGGGCCCCGACGGCACCGGCAAGCGGGACGCCGCGCAGGAGCTCGGCAAGGCGCTGGCGTTCGGGCGCGACCCGCTGTGGGTCACCGACAACCTGTTCGCCGGGCAGCGGCTGTCGGACGCGGTGGCCAAGCTGCACGCCGACGCCCGCGACTGCGCGGGCGAGCGGCTGATGATCCTTGAGGGCCTGGACGACATCATCTCCGACCCGGGCAACGGCGAGGCCATCGCGGAGGAGCTGCACCGGCTCCTGGCGGTGTATCCGGACCTCAACGTCGTCGCGCTGTGCGACGGCGGCGGCGAGCTGCGCATCCGCGAGATCAACCCGGTGCTGACCCACCGGTTCCGGATCGCGCACACCCGTCCGTTCAGCGCGGAGGGGCATGCCGAGCTGTTCAAGCGCGCGCTTGAGCGGCACGGGGTGCGCGGTACCAAGCAGGCCATCGTCACGGCCGGGCAGGTGCTCGCGGCGACGTCGCCCGTCCAGACGCTGCGCAACGCCAGGCTGGCGCCGCATCTGGCCGACATCGTCGTGACCGCCGTGCGGGCGCGCACCAAGCCCGGCGACAAGCTGGTGGTCAGGAAGGCCGACATCCCCGCGAGCCTCGACACGACGCAGACGGCGGGCGACCCGATCGACCGGCTGACGACGCTCACCGGGCTCGAAACGGTCAAGCACGAGATCGCCCTGGTCGTGGCCGGAACCCGGGCGGCCATGCTGCGCAGCAACTCGGGGCTGAAGGTCCCGGCGCCGACGAGGCACATGGTGTTCACCGGCAACCCGGGGACGGGCAAGACGATGGTGGCGCGGCTCCTGGGCCAGATCTACAAGAAGCTGGGCGTCCTGTCGTCCGGACATCTGGTGGAGGCGTCCCGCGCGCATCTGGTCGGCGAGTACATCGGGCAGACCGCCCCCCGAACCCGCCGCCTGGTCGAGCGCGCGCTCGGCGGCGTGCTGTTCATCGACGAGGCGTACACGCTGACGCAGTCGCCGCTCAAGAGCGACTACGGCCACGAGGCCATCGCCGAGCTGGTCAAGCTGATGGAGGACCACCGCGACGACCTCGTGGTGGTCGTGGCCGGTTACGAGCGCGAGATGGCCGAGTTCCTGGCCGCCAACCCCGGGCTCGACTCGCGTTTCCCCAAACAGCTGCACTTCCCCGACTACAGCGACGACGAGCTCGTCGCGGTCTTCGAGCAGCTGGCGGCCGACGACGGGTTCCAGCTCACGCCGGGCACCACCGAGCTGCTGCGCACCATGCTGCGCCGCACCCCGCGCGGCCCCTCCTTCGGCAACGGGCGCCTCATGCGCAACGTCCTGGACGTGGCCGTGGCCAACCAGGCACAGCGCATGGCCGTCGCCTCCCGGGGGCTGAAGGTCGCGGGCCTACCGGCCGAGGACCCGTCCAGGGAGGAGCTGGTCACGCTGAGCGCGGACGACCTCCCGCCGCTGACCGAGGATCCGGAAGAGCTCATCGGGCTCTATCTCTAGCCGATTCCGGGTAAACCGGACTGTGGCTTCCCCGCCGAGAGCGAGGAGGCGGAACCATGCCCGGAGCCCAGGACGAGCGGGTCCTGCGCGGCCTGGCCGAACGAGAGCTGGGACGCATACGGGACGGCACCCTCCCGTGGGGCTGGTGGCTTGAGCGTGCCGCGCGCTACGGACGCCATGGGTTCACCAACACGCTGCTGATCGCGGCCCAGTGGCGCGCCGCCACGGACGTCCGTTCCTACGCGGCCTGGCGGGCGGCCGGGCGGCAGGTCAGGAAGGGCGAGACGGGGATACGCCTGCTGGATCCGCCCCGGGTCGTCTTCGACGTGGCCCAGACCGACGGCCTCCCGCTGGAGGCCGCGCGGCCGAACACGTCCCACATCGAGGCGTTCGCCGAGCGCCTGGGGTTGCACGGGACGCTGGACGACGTCGTCCACCAGCTGGCGCACGCCGTGCGTCCGGGCGACCGTCCCCATCTCCCGGGTGAGCCGTCCTGCGAGGGCCTAAGGCGCGTCGAGACCGACTCGATCGCGTTCCTCGTCCTGACACGTTTCGGGCGGGACCCGGGTCATCTCGCCTTCCCGGGGACGGCCCCCTGGGCGGACGCGAAATTCGGCGATCGGGTGCTGCGGCTAAGCGATCGCCTCTCCGCCCCAGAAGACATCCTGAGCGTGGCACACCGGTTCTTCCGTTCCCGAATGCGGGAGAGCTGGGTGCCCGCCTACCTGGCCGGACGCGGGTTCGCGCCGGACGTCCAGCGCCGGTGGGGGGTCGGCTACGCACCCGCCGGCCCGCGCGCCCTCATCGAGCATCTGCGGGCCCGCGGCCACAAGGACGAGGCCATCATCGGGTCCGGGCTCGCGCGGCCGGGAAACGGGCTCTGCGACGCGTTCCGCGACCGCGCGATGTTCGCCCTCCGCACGCCCGCCGGGGCGGTCGCCGGATTCATCGGCCGCCGCCCGGACGGCGGGGACGGCCCGAAATACCTGAACAGCCCGGATACGCCCGCGTTCCACAAGGGCGAGCTGCTCTTCGGCCTGCACGAGACCGGCGACCGGCTGGCGCGCGGGGCGCGGCCCGTGATCGTGGAGGGCCCGCTGGACGCGATCGCGGTCAACCTGGCGCTGGAGGACCATGCCGCCATGGCCACCTGCGGCCTGGCCTTCACCCCCGGGCACCTGGCCGCGCTGGCCCGCGCCGTCGACCTCGACGAGACCGGGCTCGTCCTCGCCATGGACGGCGACAAGGCGGGGCGGACGGCGGCCGCGCGCGCTTGGCGAACCCTCGCGCGGCTCGACGGGCCGGTGGAGGCGGCCGTCCTCGCAACCGGGGGCGACCCCGCCGATATCCTTCGCGACCAGGGGCTCGCGGCCGTCCGGGAAGCGCTGGCGGTCCGCCGTCCGCTGATGGACGTGGTCGTCGACGCGGCCGTCGAGCGCGCGGGCGACGGGCTCGGCTCGCCCGAGCGGCGCCTGGCCGCGGGGCGGGCCGCCGCCCGGGTGATCGCGGCCGGACGTCCCGCCGAGGCCGCACGCCAGGTCGTCCGCGTGGCGGGGGCGACGGGAGTCGGGCACACCGCCGTCACCGACGCGGTGATCGAAGCGATCGCCCACGACCACCGAACGTGACTGACCGGCCACTCATCGCAATTCTTTGACCGTTCGACGAGCGCGGGCCCGAAGCCGTAAACCTACCCGGCGGTACCCGGCTAGCTTCATCGCACCCTGTGAAGACGTTCGCACCGGCTCGCTGGGGGGCGAGGCGGGTCCGCCGCGCGGCCCCGCCTCTTGTAGCCGGGTGATCGCGTTCACAAGCCCCGGTGGGGAGAACGGGCGGGGGGACGAGGTCACGGCCGGCCGGTCGACGGCGCGCACCGGCCGGCCGTGGCCTCCTCGAACGGGTGTCCTGATCCGAGGGCAACCCGTCATTGAGGACATCCACGGTCGCGCACATGCTGTTTCCCATGAACCCGATGAACGTCGCCTTCGTGCTCTACGACCAGATGACCGCGCTCGACCTGACCGGCCCCTACGAGTTCCTGGCCACCCAGCCGGAGGTCACGCCGCACTTCGTGGCCGAACGGACGGGCCCCGTCCAGTGCGACGCGGGCCTGGTGATGCAGGCCACCTCGACCTTCGCCGACCTGCCCGCGCCGGACCTGGTCGTCGTCCCGGGCAGCGGCCACTGGAAGGCCGCGGCCGAGGCCAACGACGCGCTGCTGGACTGGCTCGCCGCGGCGGCGTCCGGCGGGGCCCTGGTGACCTCGGTGTGCACGGGGTCGACGCTGCTCGCCAAGGCCGGCCTGCTCGCCGGGCGCCGGGCCACCACGCACTGGATCGCCCGCGACCTGCTGGCCGAGCTGGGCGCGGTCGTGTCGGCCGACCGTGTCGTCGACGAGGGCGACGTGATCACCGCCGCCGGGGTCTCGGCCGGGCTCGACATGGCGCTGGCCGTCGTCGCCCGCCTGTGGGGCGACGACCGCGCGCGCCTGATCCAGCTCATCATGGAGTACGACCCGCAGCCGCCGTTCGACGCGGGCTCGCTCACCAAGGCCCCGGCCGAGCTGGCGGAACTGGCCCGCCACCTGCTGACCGCGCCGGACTAGAGGGTGGCCAGGGCGTCCTTCAGGAGGTCGGGGGTCTCGGTGGAGGGCTCGGCCGCCAGGACCAGGCGGTTGAGGACGTCGGTGTAGTGGAACAGGTCCGCGGGCTTGTCGGGGTACAGCGAGACCGAGTGCTGCTCCAGGTGGATGACGTCGGGCAGGGCGGCCTCGGGCAGGCGCAGGATGGTGATGGGGCCGCCCAGCGCGGCATGGCCGCCCGCGCTGAACGGGATCACCTGGATGGTGACGTTGGGCAGTTCGGAGATCGCCAGCAGGTGCTCGATCTGGGCGCGCATGGTCTCGGGGCGGCCGATCGGACGGCGCAGCACGGCCTCGTCCAGGACGGTCCAGAACTTCACCGGGTCGGGGCGCCGGGTCAGGATGTGCTGGCGCTCCATCCTCAGCTCGACGCGGCGGCCCTTCTCCTCATCGGTGGCCGTGGGCTCGGCCAGCTCGATGACCGCCCGCGCGTAGGCCTCGGTCTGGAGGAGGGTGGGCACGGTCATGCAGTCATAACCGCGGATGACGCTGGCGGCCTGCTCCAAGCCGAGGCAGTGCTCGAACCCCGGGGGGACGACGTCGCTGTAGCGCTGCCACCATCCGGGGACGTTCGCCTGCCGCGCCAGTTGCAGCACGGCCTCCCGCTCGGCGGGTTCGGTGATGCCGTACAGGGTGAGCAGGTCGTTGACGTCCCGCTCCTTGAACCCGACCTTGCCCAGCTCCATGCGGCTGATCTTCGAGGCCGAGCCGCGGATCTCGTACCCCGCCTCTTCGGGGGATACGCCGCGGTCTTCACGAAGCCGCCGCAACTGGGCGCCGACCAGCAGCCGGACCACCGTTGGTCCCGGCTGGCGCTCATGGACCTGGTCACCCACGGTCCGAGTCGCTTCCGACACGTGTACTCCTGAAGCCGTCACTCGAGTCCGAACTCCCATTAGAGTGCCATCTCGGGCGCACTTAGGACAGCCGTACTTTGTCACATCGCCTGCCCGTAAGGGGGTGTCACCCACGGTGACCGGCGGTTTCGCGATCATGTTTGACAGGCCGTAATCCCGTGCCCTTGGCTCTTCCCCGACGGATGGACGGCCCGCGACACCCCGCACCGCGCCCGCCCAGCCCTCGTTGACATCACCACAGAGGCGGGCCAGGCGTCCCGCAGGGAGGGACTCCCCCATGGCCCTCGAACCGAGGTTCAAGCGGGTCGCCGCGCTCCATCGCCCCTTCGTCGACCGGGAGCAGGTCGCCGCGGCGTTCGAAGAGGAGCTCCAGCTGACGGGCGGCGGGGCCCGGGTGCTCAACGTCGTCGGCGTCGGGGGCATCGGCAAGTCGCGCCTTCTGCGCGAGCTGCGCGACCGGTCGTCGTCCACGCACCGCACGGCCCTGATCGACCTTCAGGTGCCCGCGATGCGCCAGCAGGAGGACGCCCTGGCGGTGCTCAGGGTCGAGCTGGGACGCCAGGGCGTGCGGTTCGACCGCTTCGACATCGCCTACGCCGTCCTGTGGCAGCGCCTGCACCCGCACCTTCATCTCTCCCGCAAGGACCTCCCGTTCGCCCGGGAGAGCGAGGCCCTGACGCAGATCATGGACGGCGCCGCCGGGCTTCCCGTATTCGGGACGGGCGTCGGGCTGGTCAAGCTGCTGGAGATCGCCACGACCAAGGCGCGCAAGCGCCGCCGGGTCAGGGTCGACGAGACGCTGCGCGGGCTCGACGACCTGACCAACCCCGAGCTGGCCGACGCCGTCACCTACTACTTCGCCCAGGACCTGCGCGAATCGGCGGCCGAGCGGACCTACGCGATCTTCGTGGACGCCTACGAGGCGCTCGCGCCGTCCCCCGGACGCTCGCTGCTGGCGGCGTCCTCGGACGTCTGGCTGCGCGATCTGGTGGCGCAGCTCGACCGGGGCCTGGTGGTCGTCGCCAGCCGCGAGCCGCTGGGCTGGGAGGCCCATGACCCCGCCTGGCGCGAGGTGATCCGCGGCACCCGGGTGGACGGGCTCCCGATGAGCGCACGCCTCCAGTTGCTGAGCGAGGGCGGGATCGTCGACGAGGACGTCCGGCGGGCCATCGCCGAGGCGAGCCGCGGCCTGCCGTTCTACCTCCACCTCGCGCTGGACACCGGCACCTCGGCGCGGCAGGAGGCCGTCGTGTCGTCGGAGGAGATCCTGCGGCGCTTCCTCCAGCACGTCGGCGCCGACGAGATCCGCACCCTGGAGCTGCTCAGCGTGGCCCGCGTCTTCGACCTGGAGATCTTCCAGACCGTCGCCGACGCCTTCGACCTGCCCCGCAACCGGATCGCCTGGGAGTCGCTGACCGCGTACTCATTCGTCTACCCGGCCGGTGCGCACGGGCTGCGGCTGCACCAGCTGATGCGCGAGGCCCTGCGCGGACGGCTCTCGGACGCGACCGCCGGTGACGTCCACGGGCTGCTCCAGCGCTGCTGGGACGCCCGGGCCCGGCGGGCGGAGCAGCCGTCGGCGGGCGACGGCCTGGCGGTGCGGGCGCTGGCCGTCCGGGAGGCGGCCTACAGCGGCCTCCAGGCAGGGACGATCACCGGCGCCGAGGTGCTCGCCTACGCCGACGACGCGCTGGCCTGCGGCGGCAAGCAGGCCGTGGACGGGCTGCTCAGCGACCTGCGCGAGGCCGATCTCGGGCCGGAGCTGACCGAGGCCGCCCGGTGCCTGCGGGCGGAGGTCGCGATCGTCCTGGGCGACGCCGACACCGCGAACCGCCTCACACCCCGGGTCGACTGGCCGCTGGGCGACACCGTCGGGGCGCGCCTGGCGATGGCCGCCGCGAACGGGCGCCGCCGCGCGGGCGCCACCACCGAGGCCCTGGAGATCTTCACGCGGGTGTGGAACCAGCACGGCGGGCCGGTGCGGCTGCGGGCGGGCTTCTGGGTGGCCGACCTGGACATGTGGCAGGGCCGGATGCGGGACGCGTTCGCGATGGCCGACCGCATCCTGGGCGAGGCGGCCGACGACGACTTCCTGCTGCGCGGCGACGTCGTCAGGCTGGCGCAGCGCGGGCACAAGTACATGCTCGACCTGGACGCCTCCTGGGAGTCGTTGCAGTCGGCCATCTCGCTCTACGAGCGGTCCGGCTCCGTGGTGGAACAGGCCAACATGAAGGTGAACCGGGCCGAACTGCTGGCCTGGATCGACCCCGCGCGCGCACTCCCCGCCGCCGCGGACGCCCTGGAGACCCAGCGCCAGATGAGCGCCCAGCACGAGATAGGCAAGGCATGTACCGCGCTGGGCGTCGCCCAGATGCGCCTTGGTCAGCATGAGGAGTCAGCGAACTCGTTCCAGGCGGCGGCGGAGGCGCTCGAACGAGCCGGGTACCGCTCCGGACGGGCCAGGGCCGAGTTCTTCCGCGCCGCCCTGCACGCCCGGAGCGGACGCCACGACGAGGCGGCCGCGTCCGTCCGCTGGACCGTGGCCGAGCTGGTCGGCGCCGAGGTCTATCCCACGCTGATCATGATGTCCGGACGGCTGCTCGCGGCCCTCGGCGTGCGCGACCCCGCCGTCGAGGAGGCGGCCGCGTCGGCCCGCGCCCGCCTGCGCGCCCCGGTGCCCACCGAGGTCTTCGACGAGCGCGCCGCCGCGTTCGTGGCGGCCCTCCTGGCATGACGTGGCGCGAGCTGTACGAGCGGGCCGCGGCGAGCGCCGTCCCGGCGTCCGGGCACTACCACGACAACGTCCGCGTCGAGGGTCCCGACGGCCCCGTCATCGTGCGGATACCCATACGGGACGCCGAGACCATGGATCTCAGGCTCTGGCCGGAGGAGGAGGTCCTCCGGTCGATCGCGCCGCATGTGCCCGAGGCGCCGCGCCTGCTGTTCGCGTCCGGTGAATTCCAGGTGCACTCGTTCGTCCCGGGGGATCTGCTGGACGACCTCGCCCCGTTCGGTACCTCGGTACCCGCGCATGTACCCGGGGACGTCGCGCGACTGTTCGGGACGCTGGCACGCATCCCGCAGGACAAGCTCCCGACCGTCCCGCCCGGCTGGCCCACCGACGGCGACACCTCCGGCTTTGCCCTTCGCCTATCGGGGTGGACCCGTCACCTGTACGAGAGCTTCCGCGAGCAGCACTCCGCGCTCTTCGCCCGGCTCGGTATACCGGACGACCCGCTCGCGGCCCTCGACGAGCGCCTGCTCGGCCTCACCCCGCGCCCGTTCGGCTGCCTGCACGCCGACATGCACCGCGCCAACCTGATCGTCAGACAGGGGGAGAGCGCGTTTCTCGACTGGGAGCTCGCCCTATGGGGCGACCCCGTATACGAGCTCGCGGTGCACCTGCGCCGCACCGGCTATCCGCCCCGGGACCGGGCCGCGATGCTCGAGCGCTGGCTGGCCGAGATGCCCCGCACCCATACCGAGGGCTGGGAGGACGACCTGCGCGTGCACCTCGTCCACGAGCACATCAAGGCCGCGATGGTCATGACCGTGCGCGCGCTCGGCGTCCCCCGCGCCCCTTTCGAGAGGCTCACCGCGAGCGTCAACGCCGCCCGGGAGTTCTGGGGCGTGCCGGGCCCCCTCTTCCCCGGGGAGGTCCGCCGCCTACTGACGTCCGGCGGCTGACGCCTTGTCGCGCTTCGCGCGGACCAGCCCGCGGCCCAGGTTCTGCATGGGTCGCTCCACGAACCGATAGGCGAGAGCCGCCGCCCCGAGGACGCTGCCCACCAGGAAGACACCCCAGGCCAGGCGCTCGCCCAGCGACAGCGCCTCCGGGTCGCCCGCGACGCGCCAGATGATCTGGATGGGAAGCGGGTGCAGTAGGTATACCGAATAGCTGACCAGCCCCAGCCAGGCCAGGAACCTCGGTACGCGCCGGTGCCGCAGCGCCATCCCCACCAGGAACGTGAGCCAGGCCGCGAGCACCGCGATGGGCCAGCCCCAGGCCATCGGCTGGAGCCCCCCGATCCCCCACCCGGCGGCCGAACCGATCCCGGCGGTGACCGTCAGCGCCGGGACCAGCGCCACCATGGCCATGGCGGACCTGCGCGGCCCCTCGCCGTGCTGGATCCGGTAGAGGGCCGTCCCGGCGAACATCGTGGCGATGATGGCCAGGCTCTCCAGCCCGCCCACCCGGTTGCCGAGCGTGAGGAGCGTCAGCGCCAGCACGGCCAGCCCGACGGCGCCCCATTGGCGCGACGACCTGCCGCCCCGCATGACCGCCAGCAGCCCGCAGGCGGCCAGCAGGGCGGTGGCGATGACCACCACGTCCCGCTCCCGCGCCCCGATCAGCCCGGCCGGGGCGAGGCCGCTCAGGAACACCGCGGCGGCGGCGAACCCGAGCGCCGTGCGCGCGCTCGCCTTGTGCACCCCGGTGACGAACATCGCGGTGACCAGAAGGTAGAACACCATCTCGTAAGACAAAGTCCAGAAGACGTTCACCACGTTGGGCACGCCCAAGAGGTCCTGGAGCATGGTCAGGTGCGCCAGTGCCGAGACCCAGGGATGCTCGGTCAGCGGCACCGGCGGCCCCCACGAGACCCCGGCCAGCGCGAACCCCAGCCCCACGAGCGCCGCCACCGCCCAGAGCGGGTACAGGCGGAACACGCGTCCGATCCAGAACTCCCGGACGCTGCCGCGGCGCTCCAGCGACGCCGGGACGACATAGCCGCTGACCAGGAAGAACACAAAGACGCCGTAGCGCCCGAAGTCGAACCAGGGGCTGGCGGCCAGACGGGCCTCGGGCCACAGGACGTCCAGCGAGTGCTCGAACACCACCACCATCGCGGCCAGGCCGCGCAACCCGTCCAGCCAGGCCATCCGTGTCCGCCGGGCCGGACCCGGCGGCGCCGCCGCGGTGCGGTCGCCGTCCGTTCGGGTCCTGGTGAGCACGGTTTCAGGCATCCGGCGACCCTAGGGGATGTTCCTCCGTGGTTCCTGCGCGCAATCTGAACGGAAGCTGAACACGGCCGCCCCGTATACCCCTCCCGTCGGTCAAAATGCCGACTCCTGGTGCCCCGCGCCCGCCTCTAAAGTCGGGCTGTCCGCGGCTTCGGCCGCGTCAGCGGTGCCGCCGCCGCGTCGTGGCTCCTCTGGCCGCGTGCGACGGTCCGCCGTGCCGTGGCCCGCCCGGCCACGGCACGGCGGGTACCGCGTCCTTCGATCCCCGAGAGAAGAAGGAGCACGATGCGCATGACCACGACGAGCCACCCTCGGAACCCCGCGTCCGGACGCGACCGCCTCTGATTCCGACCGCGCCATCGGCCGCCAGCGGCGATGGCACGGGCTCATGTCCGCCCACATGCGCCAGAGGGACGGCCGATGCATCGCACCCAAGCCCGGCTCGACGCCGACGTGTCACCGTCCCCGCCTCCCCCGACTGCGTCTCCACGCGACATGGTGGAGACGCGATGGCGCGCGGCCCCGTCCCCCGGCGGCCTGTACGGGACCGTCCTGTTCGAGGCCGCCACCCGGTGGCACGGCCCCGAACGCGGCAGCTCTCGCCCAGACCCGCGAAAGAACGTCCCCTGGTTGGTGGGACTCGGGGACGAACTCCTTCAGGTTCTCGGCGCGCGCGCGTTCGACGACGCGGCGATCCCGGCTCCGAGGGGCGGGGCCGCGCTCTTGCCCGTAGCCGACCGCGTCACGGAGGACGCCAGTGCCGCGGCCGGTTGAGCCCCTGGACGGCTGCAGCCGTCCGCGGGTGCGGCCGCAGTTCACCGTCATCGCCCACGACCCCGACATCGTCGAGCTGCGCGAGGGCGTCTGGAACCCGTACTCGATCACGCTGACCGACGCCTCCGGCGGCGGGCGGCTGCTCCAGGTGATCGAGGCGCTGGACGGCGCCGCCACCCTCACCGAGATCGCGTTGCAGGCGGCCGTGGCCCTCGACGACGTCCTGGACATCTGCCGCCGCCTCGGCGCGGCCGGGGCGCTGGAGCTCGGGGCGTCCAGTGCGATCGACCACTATCTCGCCGCGTCGATGCTCGACCCGGCCGGGACCCCGGCCGAGCCCCGGCCCGCCGTCGTGTTCGGGACGGGCGACATCGCCGCCGAGACCCATCGCCACCTGCGGGCCTCGCTGGACGTGCCCGTCACCCGCTTCGAGGAGCCCGGGCTCTGGCAGCGGCTCTGCCACGGCGACCTGACCGCCCGAGAAGGCGGCGGCCTGGACGGCGAACGCGTGCTGGAGGAGTTCCGCCCGCTCGAAGGCGCGTTCCTGGTCGCGGCTCTGGACGCGGTCAACCCGATCCTGCTGCGCAACCTCAACCGGATCGCGGCCGGCCTGGACACGCCCTGGGTGCACGCGGCGCCGGACGGCCCGTTCCTCCTGGTCGGCCCGACCGTCGTCCCCGGCCGCTCCGCCTGCTACGAATGCTTCGAGCAGCGGGTGGCGCAGAACATGCGCGAGAACGCGGGCTATGTGAAGTACAAGCAGGCCCTGGCGCGCGGCAAGGCCCGGCTGGGCCGTCCGCTTCTGCCCACGCCGGTGCTGTCGCTGGCCGCGTCGCTGGTGAGCCTCGAAGCCGTCAACCATCTCGTCGCCGGGTCCACGTTCACCCTCGGCTCGGCCCTGAGCGTGCACCTGCCGACCATGGCGTTCCGCTACCACGAGGTCATGCGGCTCCCGAGCTGCCGCGCGTGCGTCCCTCGCCGCGACCGCGCCCGGCGGCCACCGCATCCCGACGTCCGCTCCTACCTGAACGAGACCGTCCAGTCCCGGAACGGGGAGAGCCTTTGATGCGCCTGGTGAGCCACCGCTGGGACATCGAGCCCGGCCCGCTGGGACATCTGAACCGCCTGGTCGGCCATCTCACCGGCGTCCAGCCCGGCCTGTCGGTGCTCAATCGGGACGACACCCTCCCCCGGGTGGTGGTCATCAAAGGCCGGTCTCCGGCAACCGGCTGCGGTGTGCAGCTGGAGGAGGCCGTCATGGGGATGCTGCACCGGAGCGTCGAACGCCATGCCCGGCTGACCTACACCTGCTTCACCGAGCGGGGCACGGCGGAGGAGATGGCGGCCCTGTACGGGCAGCACCACGTCCTGCCCGTGGACGGCCACCAGGAGTGCGACTGGACGCAGAGCGTCGACGTGGCCACGGGCGACCCGTACTGGGTCCCCCTGGAGGTCGCGGTGGCCGGCCCGCCGACGGGAACGGCCGCCCGCACCGCCCCGGGCCAGGCCCTGAGGGCGGCCCTCTTCGACCTGGTGCAGGGCCATGTGGCGACGGAGCACTGGTACTCAGGCGAAACCGCCCCCCAGGTGGCGCTGGACGCGCGGACCCCGGCGCTCGGCCGCGTCCTGGCCCGCGACGTACCCGTCCAGGCAGCCGTGCGCTTCCACCGTCTGGGCGGCGAGCGGCTGGGCGTGCACGTGGTCGCCGGCGTGCTGGAGCACGCGTCGGCGACCGCCGTCGGCCTGGGCACCGGCACCGTCCTGGAAACGGCGATGTACCGCGCTTACCTGGCGGCCAACGCGGCAGATCCCGTCCGGCCGGAGCACCTGGGCGGACGGCTGGCGCCCGGCCACCGCGTGCCCGCGTCCGAGCTGCCGCCCGACCGGGCGGCCTCACCCGAACGCGAACTGCGGGCCGTCACCGACCGTGTTCTCGACGGCCGGGCCCGGCTGACGCTGCTCGACCTGACCGGCCCCGAGATCGCGGACCTGGGCTTTCACGTCTACCGCTTCCTCAGCGCGGACCTGTTCCCCGTGCGGGCCGAGGGCCCGCCTCCCTACCTCTAGGAATCCTCGCCCGTCAGAATGCCCACGGCGGCGGCCCGCGAATGCAGGTTGTATTTCCTGAAGATACGTTCGAGATGAGTTCGCACCGTTCGGCGGGTTATCCCCAGACTCCGGGCGATCTGGTCATCGGTCATTCCCTCGGCGACACACCTCAGGACCTCCCTTTCGCGTGGAGAACACGAGGTCTTCGTGGCCACGGCGGGTGGATTCTGCTGGTCAGCACGCATCCAAAGGTCTCCTCACCACAGTCCCGTTGTGCGGGCGCAGGGCATAGCGGCGAGCCAAGTTTAGGCCGAACCCAAACCAAAAGGAAGAGTCAACCCGACGGCAAAGACACGACAAGCCACTCCCCCCGCACATATTTCCACAAAATTCCGCAGGCATGACACCGAATCGACTGCTTCGCTCTACTTGGAACGCAACAGTTTTCACCGGCCGCCAGGACCGGCCCGTCCTCCGTTAGGAGAACGGGCCGGACGCGCCTAGCGGAGGAACCCTTCGTAGTTGCGTTGCTGCAACTGCGACTCGATCTGTTTGACGGTGTCGAGACCCACGCCCACCACGATGAGGATGCTCGTCCCCCCGAAGGGGAACTCCTCGGTGGCCCTGAGGACGACGAAGGCGACCATGGGGATCAGAGCCACGAGCCCCAGGTAGAGGGCCCCCGGGGCAGTGATCCGGCTGAGGACGTAGTCGAGGTACTCGGCGGTCGGGCGGCCCGGGCGGATGCCGGGGACAAACCCCCCGTACTTCTTCATGTTGTCCGCGACCTCGGTGGGATTGAACGTGATCGCCACATAGAAGTAGGTGAAGAAGACGATGAAGCCGAAGAAGGCCGCCATGTGCCAGGGATTGCTCGGCTGGACGTACGGCTGGAGCCGCTGGAGCCATTTGGTGTCCCGCCACAGGTCCATGGCCAGCACCGGCAGGTAGAGCAGCGAGGAGGCGAAGATGACCGGGATGAGGCCCGCCTGGTTGACCTTCAGCGGGATGTAGGTCGAGGTGCCGCCGTACATCCGCCGTCCGACCATGCGCTTGGCGTACTGGACGGGAACGCGCCGCTGGGCCTGCTCGACGAAGACGACCCCCGCCATGATCGCCAGACCGACCACCAGGACCAGCACGAAGACGAAGCCGTTCCGCTTGGTGTAGATGCTCCAGAACTGGGCCGGGAACACGGCGACCACCTGGGTGAAGATCAGGATCGACATGCCGTTCCCGATACCGCGATCGGTGATCAGCTCACCCAGCCACATGATCACCGCGGTGCCCGCCACCATGCAGATCACCATGGTGACGATCGGGAAGACGCCCGTGTCGTGCAGAACGCTCTCCCCCGTCCCGGCCCCCTGGAAGAGACGTCCGCTGGACGCCATCGCGACGATGCTCGTGGCCTGCAGCACCGCCAGCGCCACGGTCAGATACCGGGTGTACTGAGTGATCTTGGCGGTTCCCGCCTGCCCCTCCTTCTTGAGCGCCTCCAGCTTCGGGATCACCACGGTGAGCAGCTGGAGGATGATGCTCGCGGTGATGTAGGGGAACACCCCGAGCGCGAACACCGACAGCTTGAGCAGGGCGCCGCCGCTGAACAGGTCCATCAGCCCGAAGACCTGGCTGTTGTCACGCGCGGCGTCGGCCGTCCCGCGCAGGACGCGGACGTCCACGTTCGGCGTGGGCAGGTTCTGGCCGACGCGGAAGACGACGACGATGAACAGGGTGAAAAGGATCTTCTTGCGCAGATCAGGGGTGCGCATGACCCGGGCGGCGGCGGTCAGCACCGCGACCCACTCAAACCACATGCGGGCGCGCTGAACGCCCGCACCACAATGATGCGAGAAATGACAAGCCTCCATACGGGTGCACCGCGACGTCCTCAAAGGACGACGCGGTCGACGAAAAAGAAGTCAGATACCCGTGTATGAAGGCGGTCCGCGGACCTGAACCGACGACGCGGCCACCCGAGGAAGGAGCACCCCGGGTTCCGCCACACCCTGCGCAACGGCAGGCGGCAGCAGCACCTCGAACGCCAGATAAGCGTGCGGCGTCGCGACATGCTCAGAGGGCGCGGGCGCCGCTTGGCGCGGCAGCCAAACACCCGTGCCCGCGTTGCGCACGGCGCCGAGCCCACCGGCACGGGCCGTCGTCCGATCCGGGACGAAGGCGCGCACCGTGACCTGCACGGCCGTCCGGGTGGGGCCTCGAGCATCGGCCCGCGCGGCGGGCGCCCGCGACCCCGCGATGTTCGCGGCCGCCGCCGTCCCCGCCCGGACGACCTCGGCAAGGCCGGACGTACCAGGGAAAACGGAGAAGGCCGTAGTAACAACGAAGCCGAAGAGACCGGCGAGCAGCATCAACAAGCGTCTGCGGCGAGAGATGTGGCTGTTCATGCCCACCTCCGCCTCGATGCCCGATTCGCCCCGCCGCCCACGCGCCCGAGACCTCCGATCACGATAATCGCGCGGCCCCCCACCGCGCCACATCCCGCCCACTCCACCCCGAACAGCGCAGAGGGATCGCCGGCAAGCGCAGGCGCCAGGCACCGCCCAACCGCGTCACGCCCCGCACCCACCAGCGGCAGCAACACCCGGCGGTGTCGCCCAGCAAGCGTGAACGCCCGGACGCGCTACATCACAGCGCGCTCCACCACCGCACGGCGGCGCCGCGCGGAACCGTCCAGCGCATCCAGACGCCAGGCACCGCCCCGCTACATCGCCGCCCACTCCACCAGCCGACGCCGCCACTGCGCCGAATCGACCAGCGAGCGCGGGCGCCACGCACCACCACACCGCACCGCCGCCCGCTCCACCACAAGGCCGCGACGCTGGGCGGAATCGCTTAGCGAGCACGAACACCACGCACCACCACACCGCCGCTCCACCAGCCGACAACGCTGGGCAAGGTCGTCCAGCGAACGCGAACGCGAACGCCGCACCGCGCCGGCGGCCGACGGGTTGGGCGGGGGCGTGTCAGCTCGCGGCTCGGTCTGTTAGGGGGCGGCGGCGTTGGGTGGGGTCTTCCAGGGAGCGGGGGCGCCAGGCGCCGTCCGGGTGGTAGAGGTTGGTGCCCGGCGGGACGATCGCGTCGACGCGGTCGAGGGTCTCGTCGTCCAGGGTGAGGGCGGCGCCCTTCAGCAGGCCCTCCAGTTGGTCCATGGTTCTCGGACCGATGATCACCGAGGTGACGGCGGGGTGGGCCACGGTGAAGGCGACGGCGAGTTCGGGGAGCGTGGTGCCGATGGACTCGGCGACCTCGATCAGGTCGGAGGCGGCCTGGAGTTTGGTGAGGTTGCCGGGGATCGACGGGTCGAACCGGTGCGGGGTCAGGGCCGCGCGGTTGCCGGACATGTCGACGTCGTGGCCCGCGCGGTAACGGCCCGACAGGAAGCCGGAGGCCAGCGGGCTCCAGGTCAGCACGCCCATCCCGTAGCGGCGGCAGACCGGCAGCACCGAGGTCTCGACGCCGCGCGCCAGCAGCGAGTAGGGCGGCTGCTCGGTCCGGAAGCGCGGCAGGCCGCGCCGCTCGGCCACCACGTGCGACTCGACGATCTCCTCGGCCGGGAACGTCGAGCAGCCGAACGCCCTGATCTTGCCCGCGGTGACCAGGTCGCCGAGCGTCGCGAGGGTCTCCTCGATGTCGGTGCGGTGGTCGGGGCGGTGGACCTGGTAGAGGTCGATCCAGTCGGTGTCGAGACGGCGCAGGCTCTCCTCGACCTCGTGGACGATCCAGCGACGCGAGTTGCCGCCCCGGTTGGGGCCGTCGCCCATCGGGAAGTGGACCTTGGTCGCGAGGACGACGTCGTCCCGGCGTCCCTTCAGGGCCTTGCCGACGATCTCCTCCGACTCGCCCGCCGAGTACATGTCGGCGGTGTCGACGAAGTTGATCCCCTCGTCGAGGGCGCGGTGGATGACGCGGGCGCAGTCGTCGTGGTCGGGGTTGCCCACCGAGCCGAACATCATGGCGCCCAGGCAGTGGACGCTCACCTCGATGCCGGTCCCGCCGAGTACGCGGTAGCGCATGGTCAGGCCCCCCTGAGAGCAGGAATGATCATGGGCGCCCACCCTAGGATCTGGAGTCCGCTCCAGGTCAACCCCCGAAAATCTTCTCGGGGTCGCCGGTGTACCAGACGTTCTCGATGACCACGCGGCTCATGACCCAGCGCTCGCCGTCGCGGACGAGCTCGACGTCGTAGAGGTTCTTCAGCAGCGCGTGGGTGCCGCGGTCGGCGGTGAGCAGGTGCTGGGCCTCGACCAGCGCGGTCAGGCGGGCGGTGTCGTCCCCGATGACCACGCGCGGGTTCGTGACCTGGTGGGTGGTCTCGACCCGGCCCTCGAACCCGCCGAGGATGATGCCGACGATCGCGTCGCGTCCGGTCATCACCGGCGGCTCGGCGCCCCATGCCGAGGCCGCCGGGCGGAAGTCCAGCTCGGCGTCCGCGGCGAACGAGGAGGCGAACAGCGCGCCGTCCTTGAGGTCCTGGCCGAGCGCGAAGCGGTACAGCGCGTCGAGGATCTCGGCGCGGTCCCGCAGTTCCTGGACGTCCGAGGTCGACAGGGCGCGGCGGTCGGTGACGTACATGGTGTGCTCCCGTGCGTTTCGCGAGGTGGACGCCCCAAGCCTCGGGCGGGCGGGCTCCCGGATCAACGCGGTCCTGTGCAAGGATCGTGAAGCCAGGTTTAACGATGCGGAGCGGAGATGCTGGAGCGGCACGAGCTGGAGGCGTTCCTGACGCTGGCCGAGGAGCTGCACTTCGGCCGGACGGCCGAGCGCCTGCACGTGTCGACCGCGCGGGTGAGCCAGACGATCCGGAAGCTGGAGCGCCGGGTCGGGGTCCCGTTGTTCGACCGCACGAGTCGGCGCGTGGAGCTGACCCCGTTGGGGCGTCGCCTCGAGGCCGAGCTGCGTCCCGCGTGGGGGCAGATCAACGCCGCGTTCGAGCGGGCCGTCGAGGCCGGGCGCGGCCTCACCGGGACGCTGCGCGTCGCCTTTACGGGAGCCGCGGCGGGCCAGCTGCTCGCGGGGGTGGCCGAGAGCTTCCGCGTGCGGCAACCCGAGTGTGACGTGCGGCTGCGCGAGGCCCAAGCCGCCGACGTCCTGCCCTGGCTGCGGGAGAACGAGGTGGACATGGCGCTGGCCACGTTCCCCGTGGACGAACCCGGCATCGTCATGGGGCCGGTGCTGGTGCGCGAGGCACGGATGCTCGCCGTGCCGTCCGGTCACCCGTATGCCCGCCGCGACTCCGTGGCAGCGGCCGACCTGGCCCGGGTGACGGTCCTGGCGATCCCGGGGCACGCGCTGACCCTCAACGAGGTGCTCACGCTGGTAGGGGCGGGCGAGGGAGTCTTCCCTGTCGGGGCGCAGACACGGCGCTACTATCCCCGGCCGAACGTCGCTTACGTTCCCCTAGCCGATGCGCCGTCCCTGGAATGGGGGTTTCTCTGGCGGGCCGACAACGCCAGCCGCCGCGTCCTGGCCTTCAGCGATTCCGCCCAGGCGCTGCTAGCCGGGTGACCAGAGACCGGCGGCGGTGCCTTCTCGCACATGACGCTCGTACACCACCACCTTGCCGTGGATGACCTCCAGGCTCGCGGTCAGCTCGGCGATCTTGGCCCGGACGTTCCGCTCGTGCTCCCGCAGGAGTTCCAGCCGCTCCGATTCGTTGCCCGGCCCCGACCTGACCAGCTCGGCGAACCGCTTCACGGTGGCGATCGGCATCCCCGATTCGCGGAACCGGTTGCACAGCAGCAGCCATTCGACGTCCGCCCGGCCGTAGACGCGGCGGCCACCGTCCGAACGCGGGATGGGACGCAGCATCAGGCCCTCGCGCTCGAAGAACCGCAGCGCGTGGACGCCCAGCCCGGTCTCCTCGGAGACCTGCCCGATCGAAAGCCCGCCCGTCATGCCGTCCCCTCAGAGCTTGACCTAGATCGCACTCTAGCTCCTACGGTCGTGCGCATGACGGAACAACGCAGGATCGGCAGCGGCTTCGGAGCGGCGAGCACGGCCGCCGAGGTGCTCAAGGGGATCGACCTCGCGGGAAAGACCGCCCTGGTCACCGGCGGGTACTCGGGTCTCGGGCTGGAAACCACGCGGGCCCTCGCCGGGGCGGGGGCGCGGGTGATCGTCCCGGCGCGCAGGCTCGCCACGGCTCGGGACGCCCTCCGCTCCATCCCCCGAGCCTCGGCCCGGGCCATGGATCTGGCCGATCTGGAAAGCGTCCGCGCCTTCGCCGACGCCTTTCTGCGATCCGGCCGCGTCCTGGACCTCGTCATCAACGGCGCCGGGATCATGGCCTGTCCCGAGACCCGGGTCGGCCCCGGCTGGGAGGCGCAGTTCGCGGTCAACCACCTCGGCCATTTCGCGCTGGTGAACCGGTTGGTGCCCGCGCTCGTTCCGGGACGTTCTCGGGTGGTGGCGGTGACGTCGTCCGGCCATTTCCTCTCCGGAATCCGCTGGGACGACCCGCACTCGCGCAGGGGTTACGACCGCTGGCTCGCCTACGCCCAGTCCAAGACCGCGAACGCGCTGTTCGCGACCCATCTGGACACGCTCGGAGTGCGCGCCTTCGCGGTGCACCCGGGCAGCATCCTGACCCCGTTGCAACGGCACGTCCCGCGCGACGAGCAGATCGCCCAGGGCTGGATGTCGTCCGACGGAACCCCGGCCGACGGATTCAAGACCCCGCGCCAGGGCGCGGCGACCGCCGTCTGGGCGGCGACCTCGCCGCTTCTCGACGACCACGGCGGCGCCTATTGCCAGGACTGCGACATCGCCGAACCCGCGACCACCGACGACATGCTCATCGGGGGCGTCAAACCCTGGGCCGTCGACCGCGACGCGGCGTCCCGCCTCTGGACGCTGTCGAGCGAGCTCACGGGAATCGGATGAGAACTCCACAGCGGAAGACATTCGTGGCGCGGCAAGGATTCGAACCCTGATCGCCCGGCTTATGAGACCGGCATGTTCCCGTTACACCACCGCGCACCGGTGACCTTTTCCCAAGGTCACGCGTACCCCGTACCGGACTCGAACCGGTCGTCTCCGGAGTGAAAATCCGGCGTCCTGACCACCTAGACCAACGGGGCCTGCGTACCGCGTGCGGGGCTCGAACCCGCCGTCTCCGGATTGAGAATCCGGCGTCCTGACCAACTGGACCAACGCGGCCTGCGTACCGCCCCAGGGGCTCGAACCCTGCCACGCCGGCTTAAGAGGCCGGTGCCCGTCCAACCGGGCGTGAGCGGTGTGCGCGGAAGGTGAGGGACTCGAACCCCCGGCGCGGCCGAAGACCGCGCTACGCCGTTTCCAACGACGCTCCTCGTCCAGCCGGACACCTTCCGGGAAAAAGCCGCCGCCCGGTGCCGACCCGGGCCACCCGTCTTACGAGAACGGGCACGCAGCCGTGCGCGGCGGCAGCTGCTGGGGCAAGATTCGAACTTGCACGATCCTGATTCAGAGTCAGGCGTCCTGCCGATTAGACCACCCAGCATTGTCGTCGGAACGGCAGGATTCGAACCTGCGCTTCTCCCGCTTCCGAAGCGGGCGCCTTCCCCAAGCTTGGCCACGTTCCGTCGCGGGACGCCATGACGGCGTCCGCGTGGACCCGGCCGGATTCGAACCGGCATCTGACCGCTTGCAATGCGGCCGCTCTCCCGTTGAGCTACAGGCCCAGATCGCCTGTCGCGGAGCATGGCTCCCACAGGCCCTGCCAATCGCGGTTCCCCGTCCGCTGGGGACCGGCCGCCGCGACGAAATGCCGCGCCGGCGGGATCGGCAGCTCTCGATATCCGGAAACGGCGGTGCCGCCCGGATCGGTATCTGTCTTCCGCTGTGGAATTGTCAATAAGCGAATTGCGGGCACGCATGGGAGGCAGGAGTCGAACCTGCTTTTGACCGGCTTTGGAGGACGGGCGCCTATCCGTTGGCTCTCCCACATGCGAAAGGCCGCCCCGGGACGATTCCCTGGGCGGCCTCTGAGGGGACCGGACGGTCCTATCCAGAGGCGGCGTCAGGGATGGCTTCGCCTTCCCGTGGCTTCTGGGACCACGGGGACTGGGCCGTGTTCTGGTTCACTGCCACCTTCCCCTTCCGCCGTCGTTGTCGTTATCACCATGATTGACCACCTCGCCGGGAGGGTCAACGCAATTTATGACGCACCCGTCCCGCTCCCGGTTCCCGGCCTTCGTGAGTTCGTGCCGGACGCCCTCGCGTAGCGCCGGTCGACGAGGGCACAGACGGAAACGGCGCAGACGAAGAACGCGGCCGCCGCGAACAGAAGACGCGCCTCGGTATAACGCGCCGCGAGGAACCAGCTCGCCGACACGCCCGCGAAACCGGCGGCCGACGACAGCGCCATTTGCGCACCCCAAAACCGCCCGGGCGGACCGCCGAACTCCCCGCGAATCCTCGCCGCGCCGTCCACAGGGGCACCAGGAGGCCCGACACGACGCGGATGAGAATGTCGTCGTCGGTATACGGGTTCCGCAGCGCCCATTCGATGAGGCAGAACGTCGCCGTGTAGCAAACCGACACGGACGTAGACGGTGAACAGGGCCTGGTTCACGTAGATCGCGGCCACGACGACGGCGAGCCGGGGCAGTGGCCGTCCCCTCCTTCCCGGGCCGTCCTCCCCACCGGGGGACGACAGCCGGATCCCGGCGGCCACTGCCGCGACAATGACCGCGGCCAAGACGATCGTCAGCACGCGGGAACCCTACGCGGGGGACGGTCGGGTGTCCGGCCGTCCCCCGGGGCGTGCGGTGCCTCAGGACTTGGGCGGCATCATGACGGTGTCGATGATGTAGACGGTGGCGTTGGCGGTCTGGACGTTGCCGCACACCACGTTGGAGTCGTTGGACTTGTAGGCCTCGCCCGAGCCGCTGGTCTTGACCATGGCGCCCTGCAGGGTCTTGAACTCCCCGGACGCCAGGGCGTCGGGGGCGACCTTCTGCCCGACGACGTGGTAGGTCAGGATGCCGGTGAGCGTCTTCTTGTCGGCCAGGACCTTGTCCAGGTCGGCCTTGGGGATCTTGGCGAAGGCGTCGTTGGTCGGGGCGAACACGGTGATGTTCTGGGCCGAGTTCAGGGTGTCGACCAGTCCGGCCTTCTTGACGGCGGTGACCAGCGTGGACAGGACGGGGTTGTTGGACGCGGCGGTGGCGACCGGGTCGGTGGCCATGCCGGTGAAGCTGCCCTTGCCCGAGGCCGGGACGGCCGAGCAGGCGCCGCCGAACGGCTTGCCGGCGGCGGGCTGGGCGGCGGGCGCGTTGCTGGTGGCCGGGGCGGACGGGCTCGTGGTGCCCGCGTCGGCGGCCTTGTCGGGGTCGTCGGAGCAGGCCGTGGCGCCCAGGGCCAGACCTGCGGTCAGGACGACGCCGGTGACGAGTCGAGTGCGGATCATGAAGTTTCTCCAGGTGGTGGCGGAGCCGTTCGGGCTCCGGTCGGATTTTCGGATCGTGGGCGGACGGGTCAGTTCACGGTGATCACCACCGAGTGCCAGCCGGTGGCGCCGTCCGGGAAGGGACGGGCGCGGTCTTCGGGCTGTGTCGCGCCGGTGCCGTCGGTGGCGCGGACGCGCAGCGTGTGCGGGCCGGGGGTGGCGTTCCACTCGGCGACCCACTGGCGCCAGGTGTCCAGCCCGGGGACGGGAGCGAGCTCGGCCCGGCGCCAGGGCCCGTCGTCGACCTGCCACTCGACGGCGTCCACGCCGCGGTGCTGGGCCCACGCCGTCCCGGCGATGGCGACGCGTCCGGCCTTCACGCGGGCGAACGGCTTGGGCACGTCGATGCGGGAGAAGGTCTTGACCGGCGCGCGCTCGGCATAGCCGCGGCGCGTCCAGTAGGCCTGGTCGGTGGCGAACCGGGTGATCTTGAGGTCGACGACCCATTTGGTCGCCGAGACATAGCCGTACAGGCCGGGCACGACCAGCCGGGCGGGGAACCCGTGCCTGATCGGCAGCGCCTCGCCGTTCATCGCGACCGCGAGCAGCGCGTCCCGTCCGTCCAGGACGGTCTGGAGCGGTGTCGACAGCGTCATGCCGTCCGCCGAGCGCGACAGGATCTGATCGGCGCCGGCGCGGGGACGCGCCTCGCGCAGCAGCGCGGCCAGCGGGGCGCCGAGCCAGCGGGCGTTGCCCGCCAGCGTGCCGCCGACCTCGTTGGACACGCACGACAGCGTGATGTCGCGCTCGGTCAGCGGGCGCCGCAGCAGCTCGTCGAAGGTGATCTCGATCGGCCGCTCGACCATGCCGTGGATGCGCAGCGTCCAGTCGTCCGGGTCGACCTGCGGCAACGTCAGCGCGGTGTCGACCCGGTAGAAGCCGGGGTTGGGCGTGGTGAACGTCGTCATGCCGGGCAGCCGCACCTGCGCGCCCGCGGGGACCGGCAGTGCCCGCGAGGACGGCGCCGGGAGCCGCACGGCCCGGCGGGCGGCGGCGACGTTGCGCCTGGCCAGAAGGAACCGTCCGCCCATGGCGCTGCCCGCCGCCACGGCGGCCACCCCGGCGCCGCCGAGCAGCAGCCGCCGCCGGTCCACGTCGCCGGTCGCGGACCTGGTCAGCGGGAACAGGGCGGCCATTCCCGCCGCGGCGCCGACCAGGCCCGGGACGGCATCGACGAGCCGCGCCGTCGGACGGGTCATCGCCGCGAACGTCGCGACCGCCCCGAACAGCGCCAGCCCCGCCAGCCCCCACCACAAGCGGCGCCGGGCGAGCAGCCCGATGACGAAGGCGGCGACGACCACTCCCGCGCCCAGGCCGAGGAGCAGGACGAGCTTGTCGTTGCTCCCGAACCGGCGGATGGCGAAGTCCTTCAGCCACACCGGTGTCAGATCGATGAACCCGGCGCCGACCGCCAGCAGGGGCGACGCCGTCGCGCGGCCGAGCACCCCGGCCGTCAGCTCGGCGACGCTCATCGCGACCGCCGCGCTCAGCACGCCGATCACACACCCGGTCGCGGTCGCTCGTCTGCCTGTCACACCAGAGGTTCGGAGCGGCCCGTCCCGAGGATGGGTCCGGGTTACCCCAGCGTCTGTGCAGTGGTCGATCCGGGCAGTAGCGTCCTGCCATGAGCGACGTGCCCATGCCTTCCCAGGAAATGGTCGATGCGGCCAGGACGCATCTGACCGGCAAATACGCCGAAGGTCTTGAGCAACTGCTGTGGGAGACCGACAAGTACCCGCTGCCGGACCTCGAGGCCGTGCGCGCCGTGCTCGCCGTGACCGGCCGTCCCGACACCACAGGGCCGGATCTGGCCGCGGCGCTCGTCCTGATCCAGGCGGCCCGGCTGACCGTGGACCGGCTGGAGGCCGACGTCATGCAGGCCGCCCGCGAGGCGGGCCTGAGCTGGGAACAGGTCGCCGCCGTCCTCGACCTCCCCGACAGCGTCGCCGCGGGCCGGCGCTACCGCGAGATGCTCGTCCGCCGCGACCAGCCGAACGTCGAACCCCCGACGCACCGCCTCAACCCGGACCGCCCCGACGCCCCCTAGACCGTCCCGCGGCTCGGCGGCAGCGCCCCGGACTTTGACCTCAAGCAGTCTTGAGGTTGCAGTCTGAAGATCCACCACAGGGAGGGCACCACCGCATGAGCACCGATCCGGGCTTCTACTCGATCATCGACTACACCGTCGACGGCCCCGAGACCCAGCGCGAACTCGTGGACGCCTTCGCCGAGATCCAGGAACGCTGGGTGCGTTCCTACCCCGGCTACCGGTCCGCCCGCTTCCACGTGAGCACCGACGGCACCCGCGTCTACAACATCGTCCACTGGACGAGCGAGGCCGACTACCGCCACTTCGTCGAGACCTCCGACACCGAAGGCCGCATGGCCGCGATCGAGAACGCCCTGAAGAACCTGTCCGGCAAGGCCGAACCCCGGATGACCGGCGTCCCCACCTACACCGTCGTCCGCGAGGTCACCCCCGAACCCTAGGAACGGCCCCGGCTCGTCACGGGGCGGGGTGGACGTCCCAGGTCTCCTGTCTCAGGACGGGTGCCAGGTTGGCGGTCGCCTCGCCCTCGGCGAAGTAGCGGCGGAGGGTTCCTCCTCGGAGCAGGTTGGCGATGGACGCGAGCGTCATCCCGCCCGCGAGCATCTTGTATCGGGGATAGGTCGTCCCGCTGCGCACGCCGATCATGTCGACGAACCCGCCGGGGCCATAGACCTGCGGGAAGCCGGCGCGCAGCCGGGCGAGGTTCGCCAGGGCCTCGTCCTTGGCGTGGGGCAGGGCGAGGAACGAGGCGCGCGGGCTGATGATCCCTTCGCCGAAGGCCCGGGCCGGTCGCGGTGACCGGCAGGAGCCGTAGCCGAGGTCGACACCGGTGCCCTCCCTGTCGGAGTACGGGCCGTTGGGCTGGGTCCCGATGGCGTCCACGCCGAAGACCTTGTACTTCCCGCTGAACGGGTCGTAGCCCGCGCTGAAGCCCCAGTAGCCGTAGCGGGCCTCGGTGAGGCCGTGCTCGATCTGCGCCCGGACGTAGACGGGATGGTTGCGTCCCCAGCTTCCGGCGCCCCATTCGTCGTCCGGGACGAGGGTCGACGGGGCGAGTTCCTCGAACATGGTCCCCTGGGCGGTCGGCAGCAGCCGGGCGCCGCGATATCCGTAGGTGCCCTCGAACACGCGGACGCCTTCGTGGGTCTTCCAGGTCCCGACCGGTTTCTGTTCTTGGAGGCCGCGTTCCCCGGCCGGGCAGCTCCCGGTGTCGGGCTTGGTGCGGTAGAGCGCGAAGTAGGCCGACGGGGGGATCTGCTTGAGCGCGATGCCGACATAGCTGACCATGCGGGTGTCGCCGATCCCCGTCCACATCGAGCAGGTGTAGTGAAGCGGGGGTCCGGTGCCCACGTATCGGGCGGGTCTGGTGCACGGCTTGGCGGGCCTGGTCTCGTAGAACGAGCCGTGCATGAGACCCACGCCCGGCGCCTTGCCGTCCGGGTTGTAAAAGTAGCGGAAGTTCATGCCCGCCAGCAGCGCCTGTGCCTGGGCGCGCAGCCGGGGCTCGGCGGCGCGGAGCATCATCAGGGACGCGGCGAGGGTGGCGTTGTCCTCGCTCGCGACCTGGCTGTTCCTGACCGCGCCGGTCCGCAGTTCATAGACGCGGTAGAACATGCCGGACTCCTTGTGGCGTCTCAGGCCGGACAAGGTGCGCAGCAGCCGGTCCATACGGCTGCGGGCGTCGCCGGCGGTGATGATCCCGAGGTCCCGCGCGGCGATGGCGGCGCTCGCGTACCACCGGACCGCGCTCACGTCGGCCACTTCCGGACGCGACGCCGGACGGAGATCCCGGTCGACGCTGCCCGTCGGCAGCCCGGTGACCGGGTCGACCATGGCGCCGACGGCCTTCCAGGTGTCGGCCGCGTACCGGCGCAGCGTGGAGTCGTCCTCGTGGGCCCTACGGCCGGAATCGCACGAGGTCAGGACGCCCGAGCCGACGACGGCCACCAGCGCGACCGCCGCTTTCGATTTGTTGCTCATATTGAGAAACTAACTCGATGCCCGGCCTCCGAGGTGTGACTCTCAGGCAACGTTCAGCTTGCGCGGGCAGGCTTTCCCGGGGTTGACCCCGAGGCGTCTCGCTGATTAATTTCTAAGCGTGAGAAATAAATCCCCAAGGACGGCGCCCGAGCTCCGCGTCCAGAACCGCGGGCTGCTGCTCCGGGTCCTGCGCGACAACGGCCCGGTGCCGCGCAGCGAGCTCGCCCGCCGCACCGGCCTGAGCGCCACCACGATCACCAAGGTCGTGGCAGGACTGATCGACGAGGGCCTGGTCACCGAGGGCGGCGACGCCCCGGGCGAGGGCCGGGTCGGACGTCCGGCCATCGACGTCGCGCTGGTGCGCGAGGCGCGGGCCGTCTGCGGCGTCCAGGTGCGCGGCGGCGCGGCCAGGGTCGGCCTCTGCGACCTGCGCGCCGGGCTGATCACCGGCGAGGAGATCGCGTTCGCCCGGGACACCGATCCGGCCGAGGTGCTCGACCGGATCGCCGCGCTGGCGGGCGACCTGATCGACCGGTCGGGGTACGACCGGGAACGCATCCTGGGCGTCGGGGTCGCCGCCCCGGGCCCGGTGGACGCGGCCGAGCGCCGCAACGTCCTCTCGATCAACCTCGGCTGGCGGGACGTCCCGTTCGCCGACCACCTGGAGGGGGCGCTCGGGCTCCCCACCGTCGTCGACCACAACGTCCGGGCGATGGCGCTGGCCGAGTCGCGCTACGGCATCGGCGCCGACAACCTGCTCTACGTCTACGTCCGCACGGGTGTCGGCGCGGGCCTGGTCATCGGCGGCCGCCCGTTCCGGCCGGGCGCGCACGGCGTCACCGAGCTCGGCCATCTGCGGGTGGTGGAGAAGGGACGGCGGTGCGCCTGCGGCAGCACCGGCTGCCTGGAGACCGTCGTGTCCGAGCCCATCCTGCTCGAACAGATCCAGGGGACCATCGGCCTCGCCCCCGGGCAGGGCGTGCTGGCGGCCCTGGAGGGCGCGGCCGAGGCGGGCGACGCGCGCGCCACGACGATTCTCGACGAGCTGGTCGAGCATCTCACCACGGCGCTGGCCAGCGCCGTCAACCTGCTGAACCCCGAGCTGATCGTGCTGGGCGGGGTCTTCGCCGACGCCCCGGGCGGGACGCTCGATCGCGTCCGGACGTCCCTGTACTCCAAGGCCTTCCCGATACTGCGCGACTCGGTGCGGCTGGCCTCGACGTCCCTCGGCCTGGACGCCGGGGTCATCGGCGGCGCCGCGTCGGCGCTCGACCGCTTCTTCTACGCGGAATGAGAGAGGAACCTCCCGTGAGCCGAACCATTGTCGGCGGCCGTGCGATCGCGCCGCTGCTCCCCTTCGATCCCCGCGAGGGAATTCTGGTCAAGGCACCCGAGCGAGCCGAGCCCGGCTACTGGGTGGGCTGCCCTGGGGTGCTGCGGGAAGCGGGCCGGACCCTGCTGACCTACCGCGAGCGTCATCCGCGCGGCACCGCGCCCGAGCGCGGCTGGCGGTGCGCGATCGCCGAGAGCACCGACGGTGTCACCTTCGCCGACGCGTGGGAGGTCACCAAGGACCGGCTGGGAACGTCCTCGATGGAACGTTTCTGCCTGCTGCCCGCCCCCGGCGGCTACCAGCTGTTCTTCAGCTATGTAGACCCGGCCGACAACCGGTGGCGCGTCGATCTGGCCGAGGCCGCCTCGGTGGAGGCGTTCGACGTCGCCAAGGCCGAGCCGGTGCTGACCGCCGCGAGCACCGGCACCGAGGGCGTGAAGGACCCCTACGCGATGCGGGTCGGCCCGACCGTCTACCTGTTCGCCAGCTTCGCGCGGGCCGGGGAGTTCGACGCCGACCGCGCCCACGGGACCGCCGACATCTACAACGTGGGCGTCACGACCTGCCCGACCGGAGTGGCGACGGGCACCGGCGGCGCCGGCTTCCGCTGGCACGGCACCGCCCTGGACGTCGGCGACGGCTGGGACCGCTACCAGGCCAGGCTGAACTGCGTCGTCCCGATGGACGGCTCTTACCTCGGCTTCTACGACGGCTCGGCGAGCTCGGCCGAGAACTACGAGGAGCGCTGCGGGCTGGCGGTCTCGGGCGACCTGCTGTCGTGGACGAGCGTGTCGCCGGACGGCCCGTGGGTGAGCGGCCCGGACGGCACCGGCTCCGTCCGCTACCTGGACGCCTTCCGCGAGGACGGCGAGTGGTGGATCTACTACGAGATGACCCGCGCCGACGGCGCCCACGAGCTCCGGCTGATCAGGCAGTGAGAGCGCCATGGCCACGACGACGATGAAGCGCGGCACCGCGTCCACGCCCCCCAAGCCCCGGCGGTCCGTCCCGCTGGTCGTCTACAACGGCGTCGCGGTCGTCGCGGGCGTGGGCGCGTGGTGGGCACTGGCCGCCGCGGGCGTCCAGGGTCTGCCCGATCCCCCGGCCGTGCTGGCCAAGGCGGGCGACATGGTCGCCGACGGGACGCTCGCCGGCGACACCCTGGCCAGCCTGCGGCGCGTGCTGCTCGGCTTCGCGCTCGGCACCGGGCTCGCCGTCCCGGTGGGCTTCCTGATGGGCTGGTACGGGATCGCGCGCGGGCTGATCGAGCCGTACGTGCAGTTCTTCCGGACGATCCCACCGCTGGCGATCATCCCGCTGGCCATCGTGCTGCTGGGGATCGGCGAGACCCCGAAGATCTTCGTGATCTTCCTGGCGGCCTTCCTGTCCAGCGTGGTCTCCACCTACCAGGGCGTGGTCGGCGTGGACCGCACGCTGATCAACGCCTCCCGGGTGCTCGGCGCCGGAGACTGGACGATCTTCAGCCGGGTGGTCGTCCCGGCGTCCACCCCGTTCATCCTGGTCGGGATGCGTATCGGCCTCGGCTCGGCCTGGGCGACGGTCGTGGCCGCCGAGCTCATCGCGGCGCAGGGCGGGCTCGGCTACCGGATGCAGCAGGCGCAGGTCTACTACGACCTGGCCACGATCTTCGTCGCGCTGATCACCATCGGCGTGCTCGGCCTGCTGATGGACCGGCTGCTGCTCCTGCTGGAGAAGCGGCTCACGGGATGGCAGGAGCGGCGATGAACCACGACAAGATCGAGTTCCGGGGCGTCGGCAAGGTCTTCGCGCTGGGCGGCGGCGAGTTCGCGGCCGTCGGCGACGTCTCGCTCGGCATCGCCGACCGCGAGTTCGTCACGGTCGTCGGCCCGTCCGGCTGCGGCAAGAGCACGCTGCTCAACATCGCCGCCGGGCTGGAGGAGCCGACCAGCGGCCGGGTCCTGATCGACGGGGAGCCCGTCGGCGGCCCCGGACCGGACCGCGGGGTGATCTTCCAGCAGTACGCGCTGTTCCCGTGGCTGACCGTCCGCAAGAACGTGGAGTTCGGGCTGCGGCTGGCCAAGGTCGCCCGGGACGAGCGGCGCGCGCGGGCCGAGCGCTTCATCCGGCTCGTCGGGCTGGAGGACTTCGCCGACGCGCTGCCCAAGACGCTGTCGGGCGGCATGAAGCAGCGCTGTGCCATCGCGCGGGCCTACGCCGCCGACCCGGGCATCCTGCTGATGGACGAGCCGTTCGGCGCGCTGGACGCGCTGACCCGCGTCCAGCTCCAGGACCAGCTGCTGGCGACCTGGAGCACCGAGCGCCGGACGGTCATGTTCATCACCCACGACGTCGACGAGGCGGTCTACCTCGGCGGACGGGTCGTGGTGATGGCGGCGCGGCCGGGCCGCGTGCACGAGGTCGTCGAGGTCGACCTGCCCTATCCGCGCACCGAGCGGGTGCGGCTGTCCCCCGAGTTCGCCCGCATCCGCAACCGCGTCTGGCGCGCGGTCTACCACCAGCCCGCCCCGGCGAAAGGCACGTCATGAGAACCTCCAAGGCCGTGCTCGCGGCCATGGCCCTGCTGGGCCCGCTGCTCACCGGGTGCTCCGATTCCGACGACGACGGCGCCGTCAAGGTCAGGTTCGGCTACAACTCCGACTTCAACGGCGCCAGCCTGCTCGCCGTGGCCGGCAAGCGGGGCCTGTGGAAGAAGCACGGGCTCAAGGCCGACACCAAGTCGTTCACCAACGGGCCCCTCCAGATCCAGGCGCTCGGCGCGGGCGACCTCGATTACGGGTACGTCGGCCCCGGCGCGCTCTGGCTCCCGGCCACCGGCCGGGCGAAGATCATCGCGATCAACAGCCTCGGCTTCGCCGACCGGCTGATCGCCAAGCCCGGCATCACCGATGTGGCGTCCCTGAAGGGCAAGAAGGTCGGCGTCCCCGAAGGGACGTCCGGCGACATGGTCCTGCGGCTCGCGCTGGAACGTGCCGGAATGACCATCAAGGACGTGAACAAGGTCCCGATGGACCCGAGCACGGTCGTCTCGGCGTTCTCCGCCGGGCAGATCGACGCCGCCGGGATCTGGTACCCGCTGGTCGACACGGTCAAGAAGCGGGTGCCGAAGCTGGTGGAACTGGCCAAGAACGCCGACTTCTACCCGGGGACCAGCTTCCCCACGGCGTTCGTCTCGGCCACCAAGGCCGACCCCGCGACCACGGCCAAGGTCCTGAAGGTCATCCAGGAGGCCAACGACCACCGCGCCGCCCATCCGGACGAGGCCGTGGCGGCCACCGCGAAGTTCCTGAAGATCCCCGAGCCCGGTCTGAAGGCCGAGGCCGCCAACATCAGGCTCGTCACCTCGGCCGAGCTGGCGCGCCAGACCCGCGACGGCACGATCGGACGCTGGCTGCACGGCCTCCAGCGGCTGTTCGTGGCCTTCGGCAAGCTGCGCGAGCCCGTCGACCCCGCGACGTTCTACGCCGGTGACCAGTACGTCCAGGCCGTCCAGCCCAAGTGACCCGAGGGACACCACCATGAGCGCACGCCCCCGGCGCCGCGCGGCCCTGCTGACCGCGGCCGCCCTCGCCCTGTCCTGCATCGCCGTCCCGTCCGCCCACTCCCGGCCCCGCCCCTGGCTCGACCGCGCGCTCGACCCGGGCGACCGCGCCGACGCCCTCGTCCGGGCCATGACCCTCGAAGAGAAGGTCTCGCTGCTGTCGAGCGCGGGACGCAAGGTCGAGGGCGACCAGACCTGGCAGGTCCACCTCAAGGGGATCACCCGGCTCGGCATGCCCGACCTGACCATGGTCGACGGCTCGACCGGCGTGAACGGCAAGACCCAGCTGCCCACCCCGCTCGCGCTGGCGGCCTCGTGGAACCCCCGGACCGCGGCGGCCTACGGCAGGCTGCTCGGCGACGAGACGCGCCGCGACGGGTACGGCGTCATCCTCGCCCCCACCCTCAACCTGGCCCGCGACCCCCGGCACGGGCGCACCTCCGAGGCGCTCGGCGAGGACCCGTACCTCATCGGCCGGCTCGCCGCGCCGGAGACGCGGGCCATCCAGGGCAACCGCGTGATCGCCAACGTCAAGCACTACGCGGTCAACAACGTCGAGACCTGGCGGACCCGGCTGGACGTCGAGATCGACGAGCGGACCTACCAGGAGCTGTACCTGCCGCACTTCAAGGCCGCCTTCACCAAGGGCCGCGCGATGTCGGCCATGTGCGCGTTCGTCAAGATCAACGGCACGTTCGCCTGCGACAACGACGCGCTGCTGAACCGGACGCTGCGCGAGCGATGGGGCTTCAAGGGCTTCGTCCGCACCGACGCCGCCGCCGAGCACCGCGTCGACTCCGTCGAGCGCGGTCTGGACGCCGAGTTCCCCACGGGAGTGATGGGCGAGGGACTCCTGGCCGCCGTCCGCGACGGACGCGTCCGCGAGACGAGCGTCGACCGGGCCGTCCGCAACATCCTGTGGGCGATGCTGGCCTCGGGTGTCTATGACGACCCGCCACGGCGCACGGCCATCCCGATCGACGAGCACGCCGCCGAGTCGGGCCGGCTCGCCGAGGACACCGTCACGCTGCTCAAGAACGACCGCCGGGCGCTCCCCCTCGGGTCGCCCTCGTCCATCGCCGTCATCGGCGCGGACGCCAACACCACCGCGACCTACGGCGGCGGCAGCACCAACTCCAAGCCGCCCAAGAAGGACACCTACCTCGACGCGATCAAGGCACGGGCCGGGAACGCCCAGGTCAGTTGGGCGCCGGGCACCGACCAGGTGAACTCCGCCAGCAACGCCCCCGGGCTGCCGCCAACGCCCTCGGCCGTGCTCACCGCCGCCGACGGCACGACCCGTGGCCTGACCACCACCTACTACCGAGGAGCCGACTTCACCTCGCCGCTCACCAGCCGCGTCGAACCCGGCGCCTACATCGAGCAGGCGTGGTTCACCGGGCAGGGCACCGGGCTGCCGCCGTCCCCGCGCAACGCCCGCTCGGTCCGCTGGACCGGCGCCCTCACCGCCCCGGCCGACGGGGAGTACGCCTTCGACCTGTCGAGCTTCGACCCCGCCACCGTCCATCTGGACGGCGAGGTCCTCATCGACAACTCCGGGCAGCACGACGACACCCCCAAGAGCGCGACCGTCACCCTGAAGGCGGGCGAGCGGCACGACCTGCGGATCGACTACCGGCCCTCCGGGGACAACCCGCACGTGGACGAGACACGGCGCCTGAAGTTCGGCTGGCGCGCGCCGTCCGGCACCGTGGACCCGAACGTCAGGGCCGCGGCCGAGCTGGCCCGCCGGTCGCGGGTGGCGATCGTCGTGGCGCGCGACTTCCAGAGCGAGGGCCAGGACGCCCGCACCACCCACCTGCCCAACGGCCAGGACGCGCTCATCGAGGCCGTCGCCGCGGCCAACCCCAACACCATCGTCGTGCTGACCACCGGAACCGCCGTGGCGACCCCGTGGGCGGGCCGGGTGCGCGCCGTGGTCGAGGCCTGGTACGGCGGCAGCGCGGCGGGATCGGCCCTGGCCAAGGTGCTGTTCGGCGACGTCGACCCGTCCGGCCGGCTGCCGGTCACCTTCCCCCGGCGGGACGCCGACCTGATCGGCGAGTTTCCCGGCCACGACCAGCAGGTCACCTACGACGAGGGCCTGAAGGTCGGCTACCGGCACTACGACGCCGACGGTGTGACGCCCGCGTACCCCTTCGGCCACGGCCTGTCCTACACCCGCTTCGACTACCGCGACCTCCGGCTGAGCGCCCGCGCCTTCACCGCCGCGCCCGCCGGGCCCGACGGGACGCTCGACGGCCGTCCGGCCGTGACGGTGACGGCGACCGTCCGCAACATCGGCGACCGTCCGGGCGCGGTCGTCCCGCAGGTCTACGTCGCCTCGCCGCGCTCCACCGGCGAGCCGCCCAAGCAGCTCAAGGGCTTCACCAAGGTCTGGCTCCGCCCCGGCGAGTCCAGGCGAGTGTCGATGCGCCTGGACCAGCAGGCCTTCGCCATGTTCGACACCGCCACCGACCGGTGGCGCGTCGAGCCGGGCGACTACGGCGTCCTGCTCGGCGCCTCGGCGGGCGACATCCGGTTGAGCGCCTCGGTCCACGTCCCGCGCGGACGGTGAGAAGGCGGATGCCGCCGTCGGGGGAGTCGACGGCGGCATCCGGTCGGGTTGGGTCAGGGCTGGATGTGGCAGATCGCGGAGGTGACGACCTTGGTGCAGCGGACCTGGCGGGTGGTGCTCCCGGTCTGCTTGCGGGTGTCGGTGACGGTCAGGGTCGCGGTGTAGCGCTTGGTCTCGGCCGGATAGGTGTGGGACGCGGTGGCACCGGTGGCGGTGCCGCCGTCGCCGAAGGACCAGGCATAGGTGATGGCACCCTCGGCGTCGCCGGACGCCCTCCCGTCGAACGAGCAGACCGAGCTCTGGCAGCGTCCGGTGAAGGCCGCCGTGGGCGGCAGGTCACCGGCCTTGACCAGGCGCCGGGTGACGTTGGTCTTGCCGTCGTCGTCGGTGACGACGAGCCGGACGCTGTAGTGGCCCGGCTTGGCGTACTCGTGCGAGGGCGTCCGGCCGGTTCCGGTGGAGCCGTCGCCGAACTCCCAGGCGTACCCGGTGATGGTGCCGTCGGAGTCGGACGCGCCGCTCGCGTCGAACGCGCAGGTCGTGTTCTGGGTGGAGCAGGACGCGGTGAACACGGCGGTGGGACGGCCCGGGTCCGCGCTGCCCGCCGGGTAGTCGCCGGTCGAGCCGACGTCGAGCAGCGGCTCGGTGATGCCGTCGCCGGAGTCGTCGGTCCACCGGGTGTTGCCCGTGTCGATCAGCCGCTGCCGGATCCGCAGGGCGCCGTCCCGGCCGGTGGCCCGGTTGCCGTTCGCGGTGAGCAGCCCGGCGGCGCCCGCCACGTGCGGTGCCGCCATGGACGTGCCGCTGAGCGTGGCGTACCCGCCCTGCTTGGACGTGGAGTTGATGCACGTTCCCGGCGCGGCGATCTCGACGGAGGCGCCGAAGTTGCTGAAGTCGGCCAGGGTGTCGTCCTTGTCGGCGCGGCAGGTGGACGCGGCGCCCCCGCCGGCCGCGCCGTCGAAGTCGGCGAGCGCGGACACGGTGATCACGTCGGGGTGGTTGGCCGGGAAGAACGTCCGGGCGTCCTTGTGGTTGTTGCCCGCCGCGACGGCGAACACCACGCCCTTGCCCACCGCGCTGGAGATGGCCTGGCTCAGCGCGTTGTCGGTGCAGCCGTCGCAGCCGAGGCTCAGGTTCGCGACCTCGATCTCGTCGGAGTGCGCGGCGACCCAGTCCACTCCGGCGGTCACGCCGGAGAGCTGGCCGCTGCCACTGGCGTCCAGCACCTTGACCGACCAGATCCGGGCGCCGGGCGCCATGCCGACGACGCCGATCCCGTTGTCGCGGGCGGCGGCGATACCGGCGACATGACTCCCGTGGCCGTGGTCGTCGGTGCCGGTGCCGTCCGTGCAGGACGTGCGGTTGACGCAGTCGGTGTGGGCGGCCACGGTCAGGTCGGGGTGCCGGGTGTCGACGCCGGTGTCGAGCACCGCGACGTCGACGTCGATGGACAGGTCGTCCTTGCCGTTGATCTTCAGGTTGGGGTTGCCCGCCGCGAACGTCCGGCCGATTCCGGTGGGCGTGGTCTGGTCGGTGATGCGGACGACCTGGTCCGCCTCGACCGCCCTGACGCGCGGGTCGCGGCGCAGCGCCTCGGCGCCCGCCGGGGTGAGCGTGGCCGAGAAGCCGCGCAGGGCGTGCCGGTAGAGGTGGCCGACCTTGCCGCCGTGGCGGCGGACGTGCCCGGTGGCGATCGCGGCCGGGTCGGCGTCGCCGTCGCGCAGGACGACGACGTAGCCGGACTCGGCGGCCGCGACCGCGGCGGCGGGCACGGTGGTGGCCATGGCCGCGACCAGGGCCAGGAGGCTCAGCAGGATGAGCCCCATTCTTCGGGTGGTACGCACGATGGTCCTCCTTGGAGGGGTGGGAAAGGTGCGTGCCGCCCACGGTCCGAGATCACCACTGCGGGAAGCAATGCAGGAAACTGTGCGTACCGCTACCCAATTAATCAGGAACGCGCACGGCGTTGCGGGTTGTGCCCAGTTTGCGCAGGACGCTGGCGACGTGCCGCTCGACCGTCCTCGGGGAGAGGAACAGCACCTCCGCGATCTGCTTGTTGGTGCGTCCCGACGCCAGCAGGCGCGCCACGTCCAGCTCGCGCGGTGACAGCTCGCGGCCGTAACCGCGCCGTCCCCGCCGTCCGCCGGACGCGCCGCCGTGCTCGCGGACGAGATGACCGCAGCGGGCCGCGTCCCAGGTCGCGCCGAGCTCGGTGAACACCTCCGCCGCCCGCGCCGCCGGGGCGAGCGCGCGGCCGGGGTCGGTGTCGATCAGGCACCGGGCCGCGGCCTCCAGCGCCCGCGCCCGCTCGTAGGGACGGGCCAGCGCGGCCATGCCGTCCGCTGCGGTGGTGAACATCGCCACGGCCTGCGGGATACGTCCCTCCACGGCGGCGATCATCGCGTGGCAGTGCCCGAGCAGCGCGTGGGCGAACGGCGCGTCGCGGTCGCGGACGCCCGCCTCGCACTCCCCCACGACCCGCCGCGCGCGGTCCCGGTCGCCCGCCCGCAGCAGCGCGTCCACGGCCGCCTCGACGAGCTCCGCCGACCACACCCAGCCGCCCTTGTCGCCGACCAGCTCCAGCGCGGCGGCCAGTTCCGCCAGGGCGTCCGGGAGCCGGTCGCGCAGCACGGCCAGGCGGATCCGTGTCGCGGCGCCGGTGGTGACCGAGGGCCCGCACCACCCGCCGGTGACCTGGAGGCTCGGCGCGCGCAGGAACTCCTCGGCCTCGTCCCACTCGCCACGGGCCAGCGCGAGCTGCGCCAGCACCAGCACCGCGTCGCTGACGGCATACGGGGTGTTCGCGGCGGCGTCCAGGTGCCGCCGGGCCCGCTCGGCCAGACCGGACCACCGCCCGGACGCCAGGTCCATGCGGAGTCCGGTGCCCGTGGCCAGCCGCGCGGGGTAGGACGGCCCCGTCCGCCGGGCCAGCCGGCCCGCCTTCGCGAGGAAGTCGCCCGCCGCCGCGTGGTGGCCGAGCGACATCGCCGCGTCGGCGAGGTTGGAGTAGCCGCGCAGCAGCTGCTCGCGCTCGCCCGCCGTGGACCCGTCCTCGGGCAGCGCGGCGGCCACCGTCCAGGCCCCCGGATCGCCGACGAGCATCAGCACCGCCGCGCGGTTCACCGCGACCGCCGTGAGCAGCGCCGGGTCACCGCGCTCCGGCACGATCCGCTCGGCCTCGGCCTGCCATTCCAGATGCTCGGCCAGCGGCGACCGGCCCCAGTAGGGATGGGCCAGCGCCGACATCGCCCGCGCCGCCAGCGCCGGGCGCCGCCGCAGCTCACCGACCGCGCGGATCAGTTCGAGCCGCCCGGCCTCGCCCTCCCCGGCCTGGTTCTTCAGCACCAGCGCCAGGCTCAGCCGCAGCTCGCCACGCAGCCCGGCGGGCAGCCGGCCGTCGGTGACGATCTCGCGCAGCAGCGCGATCGTCTCGTCGTAGGCCAGGCTGTTCAGCGCGAGACGGCCGAGCCGTCCGGCCAGGGCGTCCCGCGCCGGGGCGGGCAGCGCGGGCTCGCGCAGCAACCCCTGGAGCAGCCTCACCGTGTGGTCGGTGTGGTCGTCGTCCAGCGCGGCGATCCGCTCCGCGTACCGCGCCGCCGCGGCGAGGTCGCCCGCGGCCCGGCTGTGGTGGACGAGCTCGGCCAGCGCCGCGTCCCCGTCCTGCCGCTCGAACGCGCCGGCGATCAACGCGTGCCCGCGCACCCGGTCACCGGCGGGCATGCCGTCCCGGATCACCGCCGCCAGCAGCGGAGGGTGGAATCCGGCCGACCCGCCGCGCCCGACCAGCACCCCGGCGTCGACCGCGCTCAGCAGCGCCCGCTCCACCTTCTCGGGCGCGAGCCCGCAGGCCCCGGCGAGCAGGGGCGCGGCCACCGGCCCGCGCACCAGCGCGGCCACCGTCACCACCCGGCGGACGGCGGGCGGGAGGGCCGCCAGCCGCTCCTCGGCGATCTCGGCGATCACGGGCGGCATCCCGCGCCGGGACAGCGCGCCCTCCGGCTCGCCGTCGCCGGGCCTCACCCGCTTCAGCACCTCCAGGACGAACAGCGGCACCCCTCCGGTCAGCCGCCGGACCTGGCCCGCCCACTCGTCCGGAACCGGCGTCCCGGTGATCCCGGACGCGATCGCCGCCACCTCCGGGACGTCCAGCGGCCCCAGTTCCACCCGGCACACCGCCCCGAGCGCCGTGGTCCCCAGCCGTCCGCCCAGCGGCGCCGCACTGGCCGCGTGGGTCAGGAGCAGCACCAGCCCGGCGGGCGGACGCGTCGCCAAGTAGCGCAGCACCTGCCGGGACCCGACGTCGGCGGCCTCGACGTCCTCCACCACGACCGTCGTCCTCGCCGCCCCCAAGAGCGCGCGGACCTCCGCGCACACGCGGTACTCGTCGGCGTCGGCGTTCTCGATCGCCGCGCTGGCACGTTCCGCGAGCGCGCCGTCGCCACCGGCCTCGACGACCCCAGCGACGAGTTCGCGCGTCAACACGTGCGCACCCGAAGGCAGCCCCCGGCATCCGACCACGACCGGCCTGCCCGCCCCGGCCACCGCGAGCACCCGCTCGACCAGCCAGGACTTCCCCATTCCGGCGGCACCGCCGACCAGGATCACCACCGGCGCGCGGCCCACCAGGGCGCCCAGGCGCGCCACCAGCGCGTCCCGCCGCTCCACCATCCCCACCGCCTCCTCACCCTGTGAGGACGGGGAGACCACCCCCGGCCGGTGCCCGGGAGCCTATGACGTCCCCCTCCCGCGAACAACGGGGGAACATCACCGCGCGAGCGTGTCCGGCTCCGGTCCCGAAGATCATTTTTGACCCGCCATGATCGACATCCCGGCTGGGGCGGAGTAAGGATCGTGTCTAGTTCGTCCGTGAAAGTACCTACGGAGAGGTCACTCATGACGATTCTCAGGCCCGCACACCGGCTCCCCCTCGCGGTCGCCGCGGTCGGGGCCGCGGCCCTCGGCCTGTTCGCGCCCACCGCGTCGGCCGACGTCCGGTACGAGCCCGGCGCGCCCGGACTCGGCGACCCCTACTTCCCCGACCTCGGCAACGGCGGCTACGACGTCGGGCACTACTACCTGAAGACCGCCTACGACCCCGGCACCGACCGGCTCACGGGCACGACCACCCTCACTGCCACCGCCACCCAGAACCTCTCCCGATTCAACCTCGACCTCTACAAACTCGACGTGCGCTCGGTCCACGTGAACGGCAAGAAGGTCACGTTCACCCGCACCGGCGCCCGCGAACTGGAGATCACCCCGCGCAGGGGCCTGCGCAAGAACAGCTCGTTCACGGTGACCGTCCGGTACGACGGCGTCCCCGAAACGCTCAGCGGCCCGATCGTGCATGACCTGCCATACGGGTTCCTGCACACCCCCGACGGAGCCACGATCGTCTCCCAGCCCAACGCCGCGTCCACCTGGTTCCCGTCCAACGACACCCCCCGGGACAAGGCCCTGTTCACGATCGAGACGACCGTCCCGCGCGGCCTCAAGGCCATCGGCAACGGCCACCTGGTCAAGCAGTGGACGTCCCACGGCAAGGACACCTTCCTGTGGCGCGAGGACAGCCCGATGGCGACGTACCTGGCGACGTCCTCGATCGGACGCTTCAACGTCTCCACGACCACCACGCCCAAGGGCGTCTTCCAACTGGACGCCGTCGACCCCGAGGTGGCCTCGCACCCCGACACGCTCAGCACCCCCGGCTGGACGACCCGCGCCACCGACGAACTAGCGGGCTTCTTCGGCCCCTACCCGTTCACCTCCACCGGCTCCATCATCGAGAACAACGGCGTCCCGCCGCTCAACATCGAGAACGCGCTGGAGACCCAGAACCGCCCCACCTACCAGAAGCACCCCGTCGAGAAGGGCGTGGTGCACGAGATCAGCCACCAGTGGTTCGGCAACAGCGTCTCCACGCACCACTGGAAGGACGTCTGGCTGAACGAGGGCTACGCGCTCTGGACGGAGAAGTTCTGGGCCGAGAAGCACGGCGGCCAGTCCGCGCAGACCGCGTTCGAACAGCTCTACGACAACCCGCCGCCCATGCCCCCGGGACGGCCCGCCTTCTGGGACGTCGTCACCGCCGACCCGACCCGCGACCAGATGTTCCACCGCTCGGTCTACTTCCGCGGCGGAATGGCACTCCAGTTCCTGCGCGAACGCATCGGCGACGACCGCTTCATGCAGCTCACCCGCACCTGGCTCGCCGAGAACCGGCACAGCACCGCCACCACCGAGGAGTTCGAGGCACTAGCCGAGAAGATCTCCGGCCAGGACCTCGACGGCTTCTTCAAAGTCTGGCTCCACACCCCCGGCAAGCCCACCACCTGGTAAACCCCCCGGGACCGGCGGCCCCCAGCCCCCGGTCCCCGACGGCTGGGGCCGCCGCCCCCGCGTCACGGACAGCCGACCCCGTCTCGACCCGCGTCACAGACGGCCGGTCCAGTCGCGGTCCCGCCACACGTCACGGACGGCCGGGGCCGATCAGGCCAGGAGTTCCTTGATGAGGGTCTGGACGCGGGTGTGGATCTCGTCGCGGATGGGACGGACGGCCTCGACGCCCTGGCCCGCGGGGTCGGGGAGCGTCCAGTCGAGGTAGCGCTTGCCGGGGAAGACGGGGCAGGCGTCGCCGCAGCCCATGGTGATGCACACGTCGGATGCTTGGACGGCCTCGACGGTGAGGATCTTGGGGGTCTGGGCGGAGATGTCGATGCCGACCTCGTTCATCGCCTCCACGACGGCGGGATTGACGCTGTCGGCGGGCGC
Source organism: Spirillospora sp. CA-294931 (assembly GCF_050946795.1). GTDB lineage: Bacteria > Actinomycetota > Actinomycetes > Streptosporangiales > Streptosporangiaceae > Spirillospora. The sequence continues at coordinate 1,400,285 of NZ_CP192006.1, read as the reverse complement.
CGATCCCGCCGAGCGGACCTCGATGCGGTCTGCGGCCAGGTGGGACAGGAACGCGGCGGCCATCTGGGAGCGTCCGGCGTTGTGCACGCAGACGAACAGCACACTGGGCTTGTCGGTCACGACTGTTCCCTTTCGAAGGAGCGGCGCCAGGCGAGTGAGACGTAGACCAGGGCGACCAGGACGGGCACCTCGATCAGGGGCCCGACCACACCGGACAGGGCTTGTCCGGAGGTGACGCCGAAGGTGGCGATGGCGACCGCGATGGCCAGTTCGAAGTTGTTGCCCGCGGCGGTGAAGGCCAGCGTGGTGGTGCGCTCGTAGGTCAGGCCGATGGCCTTGCCGAGCGCGAAGGTCCCGAACCACATCACCGCGAAGTAGACCAGCAGCGGGACGGCGATGCGGGCGACGTCCAGCGGCTTGGAGGTGATGGTGTCGCCCTGCAGCGCGAACAGGATGACGATGGTGAACAGCAGCCCGTACAGGGCCCATGGCCCGATCTTGGGCAGGAAGGCGTTCTCGTAACGGTCACGGCCCAGCCGCCGCTCACCCAGCCGCCGTGTCAGATACCCGGCAGCCAGCGGAACGCCCAGGAACACCACCACGTTGACCGCGATCTTCCACATCGAGATGTCGAGGTTCTCACCCTCGCCCAACCCCAGCCAGCCGGGCAGCAACTCCAGGTAGAACCAACCCAGCACCCCGAACATGATGACCTGGAACACCGAGTTCAGCGCGACCAGCACCGCGGCGGCCTCCCGGTCCCCGCGGGCCAGATCGTTCCAGATGATGACCATCGCGATACAGCGCGCCAGCCCGACGATGATCAGGCCGGTGCGGTACTCGGGCAGGTCGGGCAGGAAGATCCAGGCCAGCGCGAACATCACGGCCGGGCCCACCACCCAGTTGACCACCAGCGACGACACCATCAGCGGCCGGTCGCCGGTGACGGCGTCCAGCCGGTCATAACGCACCTTGGCCAGCACCGGGTACATCATCACCAGTAGCCCGAGCGCGATCGGCAGCGAGATCCCACCGACCTCCACCTTGGCGAGAACGTCGTCCAGGCCCGGGACGAGCCGTCCCAGCCCCAGCCCGGCACCCATCGCCACCAGGATCCACACCGCAAGGAACCGATCCAGCGTCGACAGCTTCGCCACCACGCCCGAAGGCGCCGCGCCGCGCTCGGTCACCGTCATCAGCAGGCCCTCTTACGGCCGGTCTCCGCCGTCACCCGCGCGGTGTCCGCCAGCTCTCCCAGCGCACCGGCCAGATCCTCGATCACTTCGGGACGCAGCCGGTAGTAGGTGAACCGCCCGCACGGCTCGGTGTCCACCACCCCCGCCTCGCGCAGCACCCGCAAATGGTTCGAAATGTTGGTCTGCCGCGCCCCGGTCTCCTCCACCAGGTGCGTCGTGCACAACGTCTCGCGCGCCAGCAACGTGATGATCCGCAACCGCAGCGGATCAGCCAGCACATGCATCAAGGAAACCTGCACCGTCGACATCATGCCCAAATGATATCAGCCAAGAATGATCCCACCCCTGCCCCGTCGACATCGCCCTGTTCATCGTGGCGCTCGTCAACATGCGCGAACCGGCAAGATCGACGCCAACCTCCCAGCCTCACCGAAAACAAGCAGCGCTCCCCTACCCGACCGGCCGCCGGCCCGGGTTTGACAGCGCGAATCAGCGAACGCCACGCACACCAACGCGGCAGCAGGGCCAACCCAGCGCGGCAGCCTGACAACGCAACGCAACGCAACACAGCGCGCGGCGGAAGCGCGACGCTACGTGGCTGGGCGTGGTGTCGCAGCACGGCATGACAGCAGCGCGGCGGCGTGACGGGACAGCACGACGCGGTGTGATGTGGCGTCGCGGCGCGGCCTGGCAGCGCGGTGTGCCAGCGCAGCGTCCCAGGGTGGTGTAGCAGCGCGACGTGGCAGCAACGCACCAACACGGCCTGGCAGCGCGGCCTGGCAGTGCAGCGCACCCGCGCTGTGGCGGCACAGCGCTGCGTGGCAGCGGGGCATGGGGTGGCGTCGCAGCGCGCCGCACCAGCGTGGCGTGGTGGCGTGGCGTGGCGTGGTGGCGTGGCGTGGCGGCGTGGCGGCGTGGCGGCGTGGCGGCGTGGCGGCGTGGCGGCGTGGCGGCGTGGCGCGACGCGGCGTGACAACAGCGCACCTGCACAGCGCACCCGCGCGACGTGGCTGCGCAGCGCGGCGCACCAGCGTGGCGTGGCAGCGTGGCGTGGCAGCGTGGCGTGGCAGCGTGGCGTGGCAGCGTGGCGTGGCAGCGTGGCGTGGCAGCGTGGCGTGGCAGCGTGGCGTGGCAGCGTGAAGTAGCAGCAGGGCGCACCGCCATGACGTGGGGGCACGCGGCCTCGCAGCGCGACGCGGCAGCGCACCAGCGTGACGTAGCAGCGCTGCGTGGTGCGGTGTCGCAGCGTGGCGTGGCAGCGTGGCGTGGCAGCGTGGCGTGGCAGCGTGGCGTGGCAGCGTGAAGTAGCAGCAGGGCGCACCGCCATGACGTGGGGGCACGCGGCCTCGCAGCGCGACGCGGCAGCGCACCAGCGTGACGTAGCAGCGCTGCGTGGTGCGGTGTCGCAGCGTGGCGCACCGGCGTGACGTAGCAGCAGGGCGAACAGGAGTGACGTGGCGTGCGGCCTCGCTGCGCGGCGGGGTCTGGCAGCGCGGCGCGCATGCACGGCATGGCAGCTCGGCGTGCCAGCGCAGCGGCGTGAGATAGCAGGGGGCCGGTGGGGGCGTGCTGTGGCGGAGCTGGGGGGTGGAGGGCTGTCGGGTTGCTGTGAGTGGTGGGGGGTGGGGGTGGGGTTTTAGGGGTGGGTCAGGGTGGTGAGGTCGGCGATTAGTTCGGAGGTGGTTGTTGGGTCTAGTTCGCCGAAGTGGGTTCCGGGGGTGGGGAGGTGGACGGTGGTGATGCGTTGTTCTGGTTCGTCGTCTGGGCTTCCGAAGGGCAGCCCCGGGTCTAGGTCGAGCAGGACGCTTTGGCCGGTGGGCAGGGTGCGGGAGAGTCCGTGGCCGTTGCGGTTCCAGCCGCGGTGGCGCAGGGCGAGCACTCGCACGGTGCGGACGGTGCGGCCCTCGAAGCGGGTGAGGTGATCGCTGCCGCGCTCATGGTCGGAGAGTGTGTAGGTCTCCCTTTCGACTTGGGGGAACGGTTGCAGGAGCTCGTAGTCGTCCAGGGTCTCCTTCCAGGCGGGCAGGTCGGGGCCCAGGTCCGGTGGGTAGGCGATGCCGATGGTCGCCGTGGCGGGGAGCGTGAACGGCTGGTCGCGCACGTCGGCGAAGGTGCGGTCCTCGGCCACCCGGAAGGCGGTCGTCACGTCGCCGGACTCGGCCAGCCAGATCAGGCGGCGGGCGATGTGCCAGACCAGGGGGTGCGCGACGAACAGCTCCTGGAACTCGGTCGCGGACCATCGCCGTCCGGTGACCATGGCCTGCTCCAGGCGCCGGATCTGGTCGGTGGCGCTGGCCCGCGCCACTTTTTTCATCGTGGCGAACCGCTGGTAGGCGGACGGGGCCAGGTCGGTGTCGTCGCCCGCTCCCGGGCGGGGCAGCGTCTTGCGCTGACGCCCGTCCTCGTCCAGGACGAACGGGGCGAGCCTCTCGTCGAAGCCGACGGTGAAGCGGCGCGGGCCGTAGTCGAGCGCCATGCTGCCGTCGGCGTCCAGGCCGAGATCCGGCACGGTGCGGTCGACGAGCTGCTCGGTCGTCAGCCCGAGGGTCGCCGCGATCTCCTCGATCTTGTCTTCGGCGCGGACCCTGAGCCCCTTGAACTTCACCCGCTGGGCGATGCCGTGCAGGTTCATAAGCGCCAGGTCGGTGCCGAACGCGGCGAGGACGTCCAGCCCGCGCACCGCCTTCTGGTGACCGCCCTCGCCCGGCCACACCTCGATCGCGGCGGCCAGGCCGCGCACCGTCTCGTCGTCGCCGAGCCAGGCGAGCTGGTCCATCGCCCAGCCGTCCCGGGGCGGCGCTCCATGGCGCTCCCAGCGTTCGAACAGCGCCCAGGAGAACTCGGCGAGGGATCGGCCGTCGCACCGTTCGCGGACCAGATCGACGCCCGCGTAGACGTCGTCCGGGACGGACATCGCCAGCATCGTGATCACATGACCGGCCGTCGCGACCGGTAGCGCTCGCTCGCGGCCCCGCAGCAGGATCTGCGGGAGCGCGCCGGGGTTGGCCCAGCGCGGGACGTCCGGCAGCGGGTCGGGCAGGAACTCCAGCGGGTCGGTTACCAGCGTCTCGATCGCGCTCGCCGCATCGGGGCCGAGGCCGCGTGCGGCCGCCACGATCCGCGCGGTGTCCGTCCGGCGGGCCAGGAGCCGCAGTGCTCCCTCGGCCTGGTTGCGTTTCTTGCCGGTTTTGCCGAGCGCAGCGGGGATGAGCATGCGGGCGGCGTCGGCGCCGTGCCGGACGAACCAGGCGACCGCCACCCGCCGGGCCGGTTTGCTGCTGTCAAGCCATCCGGCCATCAGCGCCGCGACCTCGGCGTTCAGGTATGGGAGCAGGAGTTCTCCGCTGCTCGCGGGGCTCGCCTTGGCCGCCGCCAGGGCCGGTCTAAGCGCGTCCTCGCCGAAACGGCCGACCGGGCACCGCATCCACCGCGCGCCACCGATCGTCCACTCGCCGTCCCACTCGGCGAGGAGGGGCCGGACGGTCTTCTCGGGGCCGAGCGAGAGCAGTTCGGCTGCCCTGGGCCAGGGAGACCGGAATTCCTTGGCCAGCGCCTCCCAGTCGGCGGTGGCCGGGTCGAGGTCCGTCCCGTATGGAAGGTCGGGGACGGACCATGCCTCCCGCTCCCCCGGCGCCCAGGTCATGCTGACCCCACCGGGCGGCTCCAGCCCGGGGACGATCACGGGTCTCGACGACGCCCGCTCCCGGGTCCACGGCGGTCGGACGAGCAGGCCGGGCAGATCATCGGCCGCCGCGTCGGGGACCCGAGTCTCGGCCGCGATGACGCCCTCGACGGCCGCGCGCGAGGCGTCCGGCAGATCGGGCAGCATCGCCGCGGCCAGCCCCGGATGGGCCCGGACATGCTCGGCCAGCGACTCCGTGGCGCCCGCCTCGGCCAGCCGCCGCAGCGCCCGTGCCGGGAACCGGGTCGTCGCCGCGGTCAGCGCCGCGCCGACGTCCCGGTCGGCGCGGCGGTCGAGAAGCAGCGGGAACACCGCGTCGTACGGCATCAGACCGATCACCTTGAGCAGACGCCTGCGCTCGGTGTCGTCGGCGTCACCGTCCAACCCTTGGGCGAACAGCGCGAGGGCGTCGGCTCCGGCGGCGTCGGCCAGCGTGACCAGCAGACCCAGGGGGTGCTCTTCGTGGGCCAGCCTGTTGCTCGCCTTGAGCCGCTCGGGTGTCGCGAGCACGATGTGCAGCCACTCGGACCGCCAGTCGGGGCCGTCGTCCAGCCACTCCTGACATTCGTCCAGCCAGTCGTGCCGGGTGGGGACGAGGTAGGACGCGACGACCTTCTGCTGGACGGTCCGGCGGTGCGCGGCCAGCCGTTCGGCCGCGTCCGCGTACTCGCGGTCATCGGCCGCCGCCAGCAGGGTGCGCAGGCGTCTGGCCGCGTCCTGGCCGAGCCACAGGTTCCTTCCGGGCCGGAACCGGATCTTCGAACCGGCGACCCAGGTCGCCGCGACCGTGCTCAGCTCGACCAGCGCGCACGCAGCGAACGCCGGGCCGTGCTCCGAGCTCCAGACGTGCGCCAGCCCGTTCTGCAGTTCCAGCAGCCCTTCGGGGGCGCTCCCCTTGCCGTAGCCGCCGTAGCCGCTGCGGACCCAGTCGGTCTCGTCCTCGCGGTTCTCGTCGAGAACCCCGTGCGGGTGGGCCCACACACCGTCTCGCCTGACCCAGTCGGACGGCGACCCGTAGCCGGGCACCGTCTCCTCGACCTTCCACGGGATCAGCGCGACCGCCGCGGCGCCCACCGGATCGGCCTCGCCGCCGAGGTACCGGCGCGCGGCGTCGTCCCACCCCGACCCCGGCGCCACCAGCGCGAGCAGCGGCTCGGCGTCGGACCACTGCGCGTCCCGGCGCTCGCGCAGCCACGCCACGGATCGCTGGTCGGCCCTGAGCGCCGGACCGGGGTGGCCGCCGCGCCGCGGATGCAGCTGCCGCCGCAGGTCGGCCGGGAGCACCAGCTCGTCCTCGTCCCGCCCGGCCGAAGGCTGATCATTCATGCCGCCACACCGTAGGCCACCCCTCCGACAGTCCGCGGGCCGCCGGTCAGGCAGGCGGGATCGGAGGCGCGACGACCCGCTTGCGGCGGCCGATGGCGTGGCCCAGCCCGCGCACCAGTGACCACAGCGCCCCGGCCGTCAGGACGACGAGCACCGCCCCGGCCACGACGGCCGGGCCCCACCCCTGGTGCTTCACGGCCGCACGGGGGTCGGCGGGGTCGTAACGCAGCTCGACCTCGTCACCGACGTCCAGGTCCTCGTCGATCGTCGTGGTCATCGACCGGCCGCCCTCCGGGGTGTAGAGGACGATGGCGACATGGGACTTGTCCATGACCCGTCCCGTCGTCTTTCCGGACGGCTGGTCGGAGGCGAGGTAGGCGAGGACGGCCGTCACGACCAGCGCGACAAGCGCCCCGCCCCCCAGGACGAAGAAGAGCACGGTATAGAGGACGGCCCGTCCAGCGGACCGCTGCTTCACCACTCGCTGATCAGCCATGCCCCCTCAGACGCCTCACCCCCACCAGCGGTTCGGGAGTCTCCGCGGCTTTTGTCGGGTCAGCCGGTGACGCTCGGCGCTCCCGTTTCGAGGTGGCCGGTGAAGCGTTGCGACCAGGTGGAGTCGGTGTTGACGGTGATGGTGAAGTCGTACCAGCCCCGGGCGACGGTGACGGCGTTGAAGTAGTCCTTGGCGGTGGCGCCCGCGGGCACGTCGTACCTCCAGGGCCCATCTGAGCGGTAGTGGTTCGAGGTGATGGTGAAGGTGACCGGTGTCGTGCCGGAGTTGGCCATCTCGAACCAGATCGCGAGCTTCCCGGTGTTCGGTGCGTTGGCGTAGGACGTGGCGACGGCGAGCTTGGCACCCGGTTTGGTGGCGTCGCCCTTGAAGGTGCGCAGGAACCGGTTGGGGCCGATGACGGTGAGGTCGTACTTGCCGTCCCCGTAGCCGGTGCCGCAATTGAAGAAGTCGCTCTCGTCGCCGCCCTTGCCGACCGTGTACTGCCAGGGGCCGCCGGATCGGTGGGCATTGGCGTAGGTCGCGAAATGCGTGGACGCCGCGCCCCCGTTGACCATCGTGATCCACGCCAGGATGATGCCGCCCGACTGGAACTCGAGCCGGTCGAGATGGGCGCCCGGCTGGTACGGCGTCGGCCGCGCCGGACGTGTCCCGGGCTCCTGGACGGGAAGTCTGTTGTCCACCGGGGCGGGGTTGGGCAGGCCGGAACAGTTGCTCATGCCGATGGCGGCGGTGGCAGGGAGCCGCGGCATCCCGTACACCGGGTTCGAGAAGTCGAAGGCCCTGGTCAGATCGCCGCAGACCGCGCGACGCCAGGCGCTGATGTGGGGCGCGGTGGCTGGCTTGCCCAGTGCGGCCGTCCAGCGTTCCAGGAACCGCAGGACCGAGGTGTGGTCGAAGACCTCCGACGAGACCCACCCGCCCCGGGTCCACGGCGAAATGATCAGCAGCGGGACGCGGATGCCCAGCCCGATGTTGGTGCCGTCGTAGAACTCCCCGGGGGTGCCCGAGGGCGCGACCGGCGGCGGGACGTGGTCGAAGAAGCCGTCGTTCTCGTCGTAGTTGAGGAACAGGACGGTGGAGTCGAACACGGCGGGGTCGGCGTTCAGCGCGTCCATGATCTGGTGGACGAACCGCGCCCCGTCGGCGGGAGTGGCCATCGGGTGCTCCGAGACCTCCTGGTTGGGGACGATCCAGGAGACCTGCGGCAGGTTCCCGTTCCGCACGTCCGATCTCAGCGCGGCGACGATGTCATCGGGCGTTCTCCCCGTGACCTTCGGGACCGACGACATGCCCTTGGTCCGCAAAGCGCTCCCGGCCGGGGCCTCGGCGAACTGCTTGAAGTACGCCAGGGCGTTGTCGCCGTAGTTGTCGGCGGCGTTCTGGTAGACCTTCCAGCTGATCCCGGCCTTCTCCAATGCCTCGGCGTAGGTCTGCCAGCGCAGACCGGACGCGTCCCCGCCGTCGTAGGCCGGGCCTCCGGCCTTGCCCTCGGGGTCGATCTGCCCGCTCCAGTGGTAGGTGCGGTTGGGCCCCGTCGCGCTGAGCACCGAGGAGAAGTAGGCGTCGCAGATCGTCCAGTTGTCGGCCAGCGCGTAGTGGAAGGGGATGTCGTCCCGGGTGAGGTATCCCAGGGTGCGGACGTTGCCCTTGGCCTCGACCCACGCGTCCATCTTGCCGTTGTTCCACGCCTTGTGCTGGTCGCGCCAGCCGTGGAGGAGGTCGCCGTTGCACTGGGCCAGCCGCTCGGGGTCGGCGCCCCCGGCGGGCTCGGTCTTGGAGAACTGCCACGGGTACTGGCGGCCACCGCCTGTGGGCTGGTTGAAAACGCTGTGCCCACCCGGGAGCTGGATCGCCGCGCGGTCGCCGAAGCCGCGCACGCCCTTCAGCAACCCGAAGTAGTGGTCGAAGCTGCGGTTCTCCTGCATCAGGATGACGATGTGCTTGGCGTCGGCCAGGCCGCCGGCGGCGGCGCCCGCGGCCGCGTCCGGCCGGAGGAGTTGGTGGCCGGTGACCGCCGCCGCGGCCCCGACAGAAGAGGTGATGAACCTTCGACGGCTGAACATGGACATGGACGATCCCCTCTAGAAGACCGAGTCGGTCTGGTCCGGGATAACGACGCCGTTGTCATCGACCACGGGCGCGGAAGCCCCCGAAGAGGTCGTGTAGCCAGTGGTGGAGCAGGGATAGCGCCCGGCCTTGGCGGGCTTGGGCTCGATGAACATGGGATTGACGAGCCACCCGCCGTGGTAGGCGCGGCACATCACCTCGGGCTTGTTGCGGTTGACGACCAGCCGCGTTGTCGTGGCGTCCCGCAGAAAGGCCACGTCGGTATCGGAGTCCCCCGCCGCGAACACCTGCCGCAGATGGTGGGGCGCCCGCTCGAACGGTGCCGCCAGCCCGAGGATCTCCTGGTTGATCAGGCAACGCTTCCCGTCGATGTACGGAATGGCCTCGGCGTCGCCCCCGCACCCGGCAAGCCCGCTGGTCAGCCTGCCCCGGTCCCGAACCGTCCGCACCCCGATCACCCGGTTGGGCCGCACTCCGACGCCCGCCGCCCACACCTCGACCACCGGCTGCGGAGAGGCCGAAACGACCCACACGTCCAGCCCGGATCTCCGCATCGCCCCGAGCAGATCCCGCATCTGGTCGTAGTAGCGAATCCAGCCCGTCACCTCGCGGCTGCCCACCCTCTGCACGGCACCCCGGGGGGCGGAGAGGTTCTCCCGGCGAGCCGCCGCCGCGAACCCGCGCACCTGCCCCGGCGTATAACCCGCGAGCAACTGCGCGGCCCAGGCATGGGACGGCTCGGCCCGCCGATGGTCGAACCCCCCGAAGGCGTCCGCGCCACCGGTGGTCTTGCCCTCGGAGTAGACCGACAGGATCTCGTCGGCACAACCGGCGTCGGAGCTCGTCCGGAGCGGCCGGCCGGCCGGAGCGCGACCGCACGCGGCCCCCAGTGCGGCAACGCCCGCCGGGGTCAAGAAAGGACTGGTTTCAGCCCAGTCTTTTCGGGGCGGCTGCCGGACCTTGTCGTGCCGCAAGAGCCAGAAGACCATCGCGTCACCGACATCGTTCTTGATGACGGTGTTGTCCCAGTCGAAGATCGCGAGCCGCCCCCGCGTACCGCTCGCGCAGACATCGTCCAGGAACCGCTGAAGCATGACCCGATTGGCCCCGTGCCAGCTCAGCGAGGCGTCCAGCCGACCACACCGCCCCAGCCCCGCCCGCGCCCCGGGAGCGCTGAACACTCCCGAGACCACCACCAGAAGAGCGACGCCGAGCATCGAAAAGACCGTGCGGGCAGACCTCATGACACCTCACCGGTGACGACTCGGAAGGAATTTCCAAGACCGTAGACCATGAAAAGGTCCGAGTACAGACCAAATCGTCCCCTCGTTCTGGGACTTTTCGAGCCCGGCGCAGGGACGTCTATGAGGTCAGTTCGGCGGTTTCGGGGGCCGCGGTCAGGGCGGAGGTCTGGCCGGAGGGGTTGCCGAGCCAGCGGGCGTCCGCGGGGACTTCCTCGCCCTTCATCAGGAAGGAGTCGGCGGCCAGCGTCGACCCGTCGCCCATGGTCACGCCGTAGTGGACGAACGACTCGACGCCGAGGGTGCAGCGGGAACCGATCGCGGTGCGGTCGGACTTGAAGACGCCCTCCTCCAGCGAGTGGCACTGGATCACGCTGCCCGCGTTGAGCGTGCAGTCGTCCCCGATGGACACCAGCGTCTTCTCCGGAATCCCGCAGCCGTCGTCGAAGAGCCTGCGGCCCACGCGCACGCCCAGCAGACGCCAGGTCATGCCGCGGAAGGGCGTGCCCGCGAAAAGGGCCGATCCGCCCAGTTTCCACAGGCGCTCGTGCCACCAGAAGTAGGAATCGTAGATCGAGCACAGCTGCGGCCGCAGCGACCCGAACCGCAGCAGCGAACGCTCGACCAGGACGCCGTACCCGAAGCCGACCAGGAGCGAGGCCACCACGCCCACGACGATCGCGACCGTCTCGGTGGACCCGAACAGTTCCTCGGCGACCAGCCACACCACGGTCAGCGCGAACAACCCGAACCAGCGCACCAGCAGGAACAGGCCCATCGTGGCGATGTTGTAGCGGTTCTTGGCGGCCAGACGGCGGCGCGCCTCGTCCCCGGACTCCAGATGCTCGAAGGCGTGGTCCCGCTGGACCGACCGGGGGATCTCGAAGCAGGGCGAGCCGAGCAGCCCCACGCCCTCGCGGACGGGGCCGTCGACGGGCACCGCGACCTTCGTCCCGAGCAGGACGTTGTCACCGATGGCCGCGCCGGAGGGCAGCGCGATGTTGTTGCCGAAGAAGTTGCGCGCCCCGATCCTGACCTCCGACACCTTGAACGAGGTGCTGGAGAAGTCCGCGTTCATGATCCAGACCGCGTCGGAGATCATCGAGCCGCTGCCGACCGTGGTCAGGTAGGGCGAGTGGTGGTGCAGCTCGGTGCCGAAGTTGGTGCCCGTCTGCACGAGCGGACGTTCGAAGCGGTACCCGAGTGCGCGCAGGTAGTGGACGATGTAGGAGCTGTCGCCGAACAGGTCGTGGAAGAACTTGGAGTTGGTCACGCGCGTGACCGTCGCCTGGGCCCAGTAGTGGATCCCGTAGAGCGGGTAGACGCGGTCGGGCCTGACGACCAGCCCCAGCAGCCGCGGGACGACCGGCAGCAGCGCCAGCCCGACGACCAGGCCGCCGAAGAACAGGACGGCCGACAGCGCCGCGGCCTCCAGATAGAAGGCCGCGCTCCCCAGACCGCCGGGATGCTTGCCCGCGACGTCCGAGAGCACGGGCATGTGCGTGAACAGGGCGGCCAGGAGCGCGAGCCCGAGCGGCAGGACGAACACGAGCAGCGTCAGCAGCTGGGCCGTGCCGTAGAACAGCCTGCGGACCGTCCCGCAGCTCGCGGCGGCGACCCGGAGGTAGTCCGCGTCGGTCCCGCGAGCCGGGCAGCCGTGCCAGCGTTCACCGGCGGGCACCGCCTGCCCGGCGTGCAGCGACGAGGCGTGCCCGAGCTGGGCACCGTCGCCGATCGCGGTGTCGATGTCGAGCACGGTCAGATCGCCGACGAACGCGCCGGCGCCGATGGAGATCGTGCCGGTCCGGATGACGCCGTCATCGGCGCGGTACCCCGACATCGCGCACCGCTCCCGGACGACCGTCCCCGCGCCGACCGCGACCAGATCGGTGCAGACGATCGTCCTGGCGAAGATCACGGCGCCCCGGCCGACCCTCGCCCCCAGCAGCCGGAGGTAGACGTTGTAGATCGGTGAACCGGCGAACAGCGCCATGGGACTCGTCCGGACGAGCGTCTTCACCGTCCACAGGCGCACATAGGTCAGGCTCCACACGCGGTACTCGCGCGGTTTCCAGCGGCCGACCAGCGCCCATTTCGCCGCCACGGGCAGGACGCACAGGTACGCGAAGATCGTGAAGCACGCCACGACCGCGCGCCGGTAGGTGTCGGCGAACCCGCTGGCGTCCGCCACCCATTGGTAGCCGAAGATGACATGAGCCCCCAGGTAGGTGGTCCCGAGGAACAACAGCGCCTGCAGGACGCCGCACAGGACGTACTCCGATGTGCGAACCGGCGCGCGTTCCGTCCGGGTCGGCACGGCAGGCGCCACCGGGGGCACGGCACGGTCGAGCGCGGAGGCCAGGCTCCGGACCGTGGGGTGCTGGTAGACGTCCGTCATCGCCAGCGTCGCCACTCCGGACCGCTCCCGAAGCGACGCGCAGAAGCGCGCCAGCAGCAGCGAGTTGGCGCCGAGGTCGTTGAAGAAGTCGCCGTCCCGGGGCACGCTCTCCAGGCGCATGATCCCGGCGAGCGCGTCGGCGACGAGCCGCTCGGTGGCGGTCGCCGGGCCGGACGCCCCGTCCCGCGCCGCGACGGCGCGCGGGCCCACGGGCGGCGGGAGCCGATTGCGGTCGGCCTTGTCGCTCGGGAGCATCGGGATGACGTCCAGCTCCTCGAAGAACGCCGGGACCATGTACCCCGGCAGCCGCTCCCTCGCCCGTCGCCGCAGGTCATCGAGCGAGATCCGGGCGTTCCGGCGCCGGGTGTAGTACGCGACGAGTTCGATCGCCCCCGGCTCGGGCTCGTGCGTGGCGACGACCGCCTGCGCGACGCCGGGCACCTGCGACAGCACCGACTCGATCTCGGTCAGCTCGATGCGGTATCCCCGGATCTTCACCTGGGTGTCGATGCGCCCGAGGTACTCGATCTCGTTGTCGCCGTTGATCCTGCCGAGGTCACCGGTGCGGTAGATCCGGCCGGACGGGTTGTCCTCGATCCCCACGAAGTCGTGGATGAACCTGCTCTCGGTCAGGTCAGGACGGTTCACATAACCATCGGCCAACCCGATTCCCGCGATACCGATCTCACCCGTCTCCCCGGGGGCGAGCACACGGTTCTCGTCCGGGTCCAGGATGACCGCCGCGTAAGTGGGCAGCGGGACGCCGATCGTGACCGGCCGGTCAGGGCGCAGCGTCGTCCAGGTGGCGGTGACGGTCGCCTCGGTGGGACCGTAGACGTTGAGGAACCTGCGGCCGCGCCGGTGCCAGCGGGCGACCAGGTCCTGGGGGCACGCCTCGCCGGAGACCAGCAGAAACCGCAGGCCCGGAAGGTCCTGTTCGAGCGTGGCCAGCAACGTCGGGACGCAGCACATCGCGCTGACCCGCATGTCGCGCAGGAACTCCCACAGCTCACCTCCGACCAGCGCCGGACCGCTCGGCCTCGGCACCAGCGTCGCGCCCGCGGCCAGGGACACCCAGATCTCCTCGACCGAGAAGTCGAACGCCAGCGTCATCCCCTGGTACATGCGATCGGAGCGCTCGACCCCGTACACCTCGACCGCGACCCGCACGAAGTTGCAGATGGCCGCGTGCCCGACCGCGACGCCCTTCGGCCGTCCCGTGGAGCCGGAGGTGTAGATGATGTAGCACAGGTCGTCGGCCGGTTCGCCCTTCTCCGCGTCCGACAGGCGCTCGCCGGGCCTGGCGTCCACGTCCCGCTCGACCTCGTCCAGGCACAGGACGTCGGCCTCGCCCAGCAGTTCACGCAGGTGCGAGAGCGACAGCACGGTCCCGACACCCGCGTCCGCCACGATGTAGGCCAGCCGCTCGACCGGATAGCCCGGGTCAAGCGGCACGTACGCCGCGTTGACCTTCAGGACGGCCAGCATGGCGACGTAAGACGACACGGCCCGGTCGAACAGCAGCCCGACCCGATCGCCGGGCCCGATCCCGGTCGCCAGCAGGTGACGAGCCAGCCGATTGGCCCGCGCGTCCAGCTCGTCATAGGTGAGCCGGACGCCACCGGAATCGACGGCGAGATGGTCCTGCTCGCCTTTGGCCCGCAGCCCGTCGCACCGCTCCTCGAAAAGCCGCTCCAGCCGCTCCCCGGCCCGCCAGCGGATCGCGCCGTCCCGTTCCGCGCACAACAGAACATGCTCCGCGGTAACGTGACCGGCCGCGTCTCCCGGGTCCGCGCTCGATCGAGCGACGCCATTCGTCGTCATCGTCATTCCTTCGGTGGGGGGGTCAGACAGTGACCGACTCAGACTCCGTGCGATGGTGCCCTGGAAAAGCATTACCGAGAGTGGATCTGGCCGGAGTTGGTCATGCTATCCAAATCAACCGTTCCAACCACTTGCTGATCCCTGCCCGCCATCATGCATTCCGCGCCAGTTTTGGTGGGCCGATAATTCTGACCTGCACTTGCCTCACAGGTCAGATAGCCCGTGGCCCTCCTCGCGTCCCAAAAGGAACACGCCCAGGTAAGACCACCCCTGCACATTAGCTAGACCGCCCGAACACCACCTGAACGCCCGCCCCGAGAACCCTGAACGCATTGACCTCCTCAGGGGGCGGAGCCCTGAGCCTATTCCGCGGTGCGGACTGGCCGGACCGACCACACCTGTGCCACCAGAACGGCCCCCGCGCCGAACAGCGCCACGCCTAGAGGGACATGGACGGCGACGTCCCCGCTGGAACCCACCAGGAACTGAACGCTGGTGAACACCATCAGCAGCAGGGTGACGGCCAGGTACCGCCACGATCCGCGTCCCGCCCGCCACACCAGGAGCGCGGCGACGGCCTGGAGGAGCAGCGCGAACGAGACGACACCACTCGTCGCATGGTGCAGCTGAGCGCCGTCCTCATCGGACATGAGCTGTCCGGCGGTGATCCCCTGCGTCAGCAGGGCCACGGCCAGGAACACCGAGGTCGCCTTCATCAGGCCGAAGAACCGCGGCGGCAGGGCCGGGGAGGGCGGCTTGGTCGATCCTGACATCGATTCACTCCTTAATGGTCGTGACATGAAGAGCCCCGGCGCACAAAAGCGCCGGGGCCGACAGCGCGTGAACGGGCCGCTTACGGCTGCGCGTCCAACCACTCCTGGAAGGTCGGGCCGGCGAGCTTGGCGTGCGGACCGGGCAGGAACGCCCCCTTGGCCGCGATCCCGGCATCGGGCATGCCGGCCCCGTCGACGCCGACGACCGTGATGCCCCGCCGAGCGCCGAGAAGTGCGGCCGCCTCGGCCATGCTCTCCTCACGAGGTCCGGCGATCTCGGGAATCGGCGTCCCGTGAACGCGCTCGCCCGGATCGATCGCCATATCGACCAGTTCCTCGGCCACGGCACGGCAGGCCACGAGCTGAGTGGGCAAGGCCGGGATATAGGCGACGTCGCCGTCCTGCCAATCCAGGAGCTGACCGACGAATTCATGGAACTGCGCGGCCCGCAGGATACGAGCGGGCAGCGGACCGGCCAGATTCGCCTCCTCGTGCACCTGCTGGGCGGCGATGAATCCGGCCGTGGCCTTGTCGGCGCCGATGATGGACACGGCCACGATCCGGCCGACTCCCGCGCTCTGCCCGAACGCGTGCAGATTTCGGGTGGCGATTCGGAAGAACTCCGTTGCCTCCTCCTGGTCGGAGCCGTGCCAGGACGCGACATCGATGATGACCTCGACCCCGCCAAGAGCCTCGGCGAGCCCCTCACCGGTAATGACGTCCACCCCGCTGGCCCGAGACATCGGAACGACCGGGTACCCCCGTTCGCCGAGGACGTCCACAACGTGCCGTCCCAGCCGACCCGTCGCTCCGGCCACGGCCACCTTGCCAGTGCTCATGTTCCCTGCCTTTCACAACGTCGTGACGACCACGAGACGACGGCGCCCTGACCTCCGTAACAGCACCGCCGTGTGACACAAGTCACCGACCGTGCGCGTTACGGAACAGCCAGGGCCGGAGTCCAGTGCGCAGGACCGGGAACGAGCAGGCAGGAGCCATGGACATGAGCGAGCGCAGCGAACCGATCCCCAACGAGCCTCGTGTGGCGGACTCCGCCACCCGGGTGTTCGTCGTCCACCGCAACCTGCTGTTCACCGTCGCCTACGAGATGCTCGGTTCGGCCGCCGACGCCGAGGACGTCCTGCAGGAGACCTGGCTGCGCTGGGTCGGCGTCGACCTGGCCACCGTGCGGGAACAACGCGCCTATCTCGTCCGGATCGTCACCCGGCTGGCGCTGGACCGGCTGCGCACGCTCGGTCGCCGCAAGGAGTCCTACATCGGCCCCTGGCTGCCCGAGCCGCTGCTGACCACGCCCGACGTCGCCGAGGACCTGGAACTGGCCGAAAACGTCTCGATGGCGATGCTGCTGGTCCTGGAAACACTCGCCCCCACCGAACGGGCGGTGTTCGTCCTCCGCGAGGTGTTCGACCTGAACTACGACGAGATCGCCGAAGCCGTCGGCAAGAGCCCGGCCGCGGCCCGCCAGCTCGCCTACCGCGCCCGGGCCCACGTCGCCGCCCGCCGTCCGCGCGGCACCGCCTCACCGGCCGAGACCCGAGCCGCCCTCCAGGCCTTCCAGCACGCGGTCGAAACCGGCGACCTCCAGGGCCTCCTCGACATCCTCGCCCCGGACGTCGTCGCCCTGAGCGACGGCGGCGGAATCAAACACGCCCTCCTCCGCCCCATCGTGGGCGCGGACAAGGTGGCCCGCCTCCTGGCCACCGGCTGGTGGAAACGCGACGCCGAAAGATCGGTCGAGCCGGTCCAGATCAACGGCGGCCCAGGCCTGCTCATCCGAATCAACGGCGAGATCGACGGCGTCCTGGCGGTAAGCCTCGAAAACGGCTACATCACCGGCGCCTACCACGTCCGCAACCCCGAAAAACTCTCCCACCTCCACCACGAAACCCCCATAACCCGCTAACTCCAGCACGAACCCTGGCCCCGACCGCTCAGCGGATCGAGAGCCGGTGTAGGTCCGCCACCGCCGGTCAGTGGCCGATGTTGCGGTCGCCTGCCTCGACCAGGCCGCTCTCGTAGGCGAAGATGACGATCTGGGCGCGGTCGCGTAGGCCTAGCTTGGTGAGGATGCCGGAGACGTGCGTCTTGACGGTCGCGGGTCCGATGAACAGCTCTTCGGCGATCTCGGAGTTGCTCGATCCGCGGGCCACGGCGGCCATCACTTCGCGCTCGCGGTCGGTGAGGCGTTCCAGGCGTTCGGCCGCGGCGGTGTTGACGCTCAGCCGCCTGGCGAACCGGCCGATCAGCCGGCGGGTGATCGAGGGGGCCAGCAGAGCGCCGCCGTCGGCGACGGTGCGCACGGCGGTGGCGAGCTGGTCGGGTGGGATGTCCTTGAGGACGAAGCCGCTGGCACCGGCGTGCATCGCCCGGTAGACGTACTCGTCCGGGTCGAACGTGGTCAGGATGAGCACCCGGACGTTCCAGTCGGATTCGGCCAGGATCCGCTCGGTGGCCTCCAGACCGTCCATGTCCGGCATCCGGATGTCCATGAGGATCACGTCGGGCCGGTGCCGGCGCGCCGCCTCGATCGCCTCGGTGCCGGTCCCGGCCTCGGCGACGACCTCGATGTCGTCGTGGATCTGCAAGATCATGGCGAAGCCGCCGCGGACGAGGGCCTGGTCGTCGACGATGGCGACACGGATGCTCACGCGGGCTCGCCTCCGGTGGGCAGGTGGGCGGTGACGTCGAACCCGCCGTCCGGGCGCGGCCCGGCGTCGAGTGTGCCGCCCAACAGTAGTGCCCGCTCCCGCATCCCCACGATGCCGTGGCCGCGCGTTCCGTCCTGGGCGTCTCCCGGCAGGGCGGCGGTGCCGCCGCCGTCGTCGCGCACCTCGATGACGATCTCGCCGCCGACGGCCCCGAGCCGGACGTCGGCGTGGGCGCCGGGACCGGCGTGCTTGAGCACGTTGGTGAGCGCCTCCTGAACGATGCGGTAGGCGAACAGGTCCACGCGAGCGGGCAGTCCGGTCGGGAGCGTGGCGAGCGACAGGGTCACCGCGACGCCCGTCGCGCGGATCTGGTCGGCGAGGCGGGGAACGTCGGCCAGGCCGGGCTGGGGCTCGGGGCCGCCGGCATCGTTCTCAGGACGCAGGACGCCGAGCAGGTGGCGCAGCTCGGCCAGCGCCTGCCGTCCCTCCTCTTCGACCGCCCCCATCGCCCGCAGTGCCTGCTCCGGGATCGGGCCGTCGGCGGCGTGCGCGGCCATCGCCTTGGCCGCGCCCGCCTGAACGGTCATGACGCTCACCCGATGGGCCACCACGTCGTGCAGCTCGCGGGCGATGCGCGTCCGCTCCTCGGCCACGATGCGGACGGCCTCGGCGGCCTGTTCGGCGACGAGCCGGGCCGCGTGGCGATCACGCAGCCGGAGACCGCGCCCCACGTACCAGAGCCCGACCATGACGATGACCCCGAAGACGGCCTCACTCCACGGCGCGGATTCCGTACGCAGGTCAACGGTGACCAGGGCGACGGCCGCCACGACGCCCGCGGGCCCCCGCCATGAGTCCGGCGAGTACCGTCCGGCGCTGTACAGGGCGATGAGCACCGGAACGCCGACGAGGTTGCGCGTGGTCGGCAGCAACAGGGCCCAGGCGATCAAGGTGACGCTCAGCACGGCCAGAGGTGCCTGGCGTCGCCAGTACAACGCCGTACCGGCCGCGGCGAAGACCGGCAGGGCGGCGAGGTTGAGGACGCGAAGGGGACGGAAGCCCAGGGCGTCTCCGGGCATGTCGTGCACGAACACCAGCACGAGGAGGACCAGCCCGGCGAGGACGGCGTCCATGGCGCGCGGCCAGCGGGCGAAAGGCCCCTGGAGCCTTCCGGGACGGCCTGCCGCGGCTTCGGCGGACCGGCGGGAAGGCGGTGTTGTGCGGTTCACCAGCGCTCCACGGTGCGAGATGCGGTGCCCTCCGCGGCTTGTCGGCGGGCGCGGGGCCACCGTATGCGGGAACGGACACACCGGTCATCCGCCGCGAGGCGGAGCGGGCCTCCGCTGCGCGACGGGGATCGGCTCCGCCGGTGGACGGGCGACTGCGGCGGCCCCGGCGAGCACGGTTGGTGCGACAGCTCACCCCGGCGCACTCGCCGCCGCATCCGTCCTCCCGAAGGAGCACCGTCATGCAACGCGTCATCCGTCGCATCGGCGACACCAGCGCCCGCCGACCATGGCTAACGATCGGGCTCTGGACTCTCCTGGCCGTTCTTGTCATCGGGCTGGCGGGCACCGCGGGCGGCAGGTTCGCCGACGACCTCGTCGCTCCGGGCAGCCAGAGCGAACGGGCGATGGAGCTTCTGGAGGAGCGCTTCCCGCAGGCGGCCGGTGGCAGCGCCAAGGCGGTCTTCGCCGCTCCGGAGGGTGAACGGCTCGACCGCTACCGACCCGCCATCCGGGCGGCCCTCGTCCGGATCGCCGATGCCGAGGACGTGGCCGCCGTCGCCGACCCGTTCGCCACCGGCACGGTGTCGCGCGATGGGCGCATCGGCTACGCCGAGGTCACCTTCGACCGGCCCTCGGCCGGGCTCGGCCCCGAGCCGGTGAAGGCGATCACCGGCGCGCTGGAGCCGGTACGGGCCGCCGGCGCCGTCGCGGAGGTCGGCGGCGACGCCGCGTTCGTCAACGCCGAGACCGAGACCTCGGGCACCGAGGTGGCCGGTCTGCTGGCCGCCCTGGTCGTGTTGCTCGTCGTCTTCGGAACGGTCGTCGCCGCCCTGGTGCCGATCGCGATCGCGATGGTCACGGTGGCCACCGGGCTGTCCGCCATCGCGCTGCTGGCCCATGTCATGGACGTCACGATCGCCGCGACGAGCGTCGGAATGCTGATCGGTCTCGGCGTCGGCATCGACTACGCCCTGTTCATCGTGGCCCGCTACCGCCAGAACCGGACGGCCGGCCAGGACAACGGCACCGCACTGTCGAACGCCATGGCGTCGGCGGGCTCGGCGGTCCTGTTCGCCGGAGGCGCCGTCGTCGTCGCGATGTCGGCGCTGCTGCTGACCGGCTTGGGCCTGCTGGCCTCGATCGGGCTCGGCGCCGCGCTGGTCGTGCTCTTCGCCGTGGCCACCGCCCTCACCCTGCTGCCCGCACTGCTGTCCCTGCTGGGCGACCGTATCGACGCCGGACGCGTCGTCCGCCGCCGCTCCCCCGTCAAGCGCCCCGAGGACGGGGCATGGTGGCGTCTGGCGCATCGTGTCTCGGGCCGCCCCTGGCCGTATCTGCTCGGCGCGACGGCGCTGCTGCTCACGCTCGCCGCCCCGGCGTTGTGGATGCAGACCGGCTTCCCCGACGCCGGCGACGACAGGACGAGCACGACCCACCGCCGCGCGTACGACCTCCTGGCGGAGGGCTTCGGCCCCGGCCACAACGCCCCGCTGCTGCTCGTCGCCGACCTGCGCCGCCCGGGCGTGACCGTCCAGACCATCCCCGACCTCACCGAACGTCTCGCCGCCGACCCCGGCATCGCCGCGGTGGGCTCGCCGCGAACCTCTCCCCAGGGGGACGCGGTCGTCGTGCCCGCGATCCCCACCAGCGCCCCCGCGGACGCCGAGACCTCCCGGACGCTGGAACGGGTTCGCGACCTGGCCCCCGCCAACGTCGCCGTCTCCGGCATGACGGCCATGACCGACGACCTCACCCGGCAGCTCGACAAGACCCTCCCGGTCTTCATCGCCGCGGTCCTGGCCGCGTCGTTCCTGCTCCTGATGGTGCTGTTCCGCGCCGTCGTCGTGCCGCTGAAGGCCGCCGTCATGAACCTGCTGTCGATCGGCGCCGCCTACGGCGTCGTGGTCGCGGTGTTCCAGTGGGGGTGGTGCGCGGACCTGTTCGGCCTGGACGGAACGTATGCGATCGCCTCACCGCTGCCCACGATCTTCTTCGCGGTCCTGTTCGGCCTGTCCATGGACTACGAGGTGTTCCTGCTCTCCCGCATCCGCGAGAGCTACGACGCCACCGGCGACAGCACCGAGTCGGTCGCGCGCGGCCTGGCGGGCACCGGCCGGGTGATCACCTCCGCCGCTCTGATCATGACGGTGGTCTTCCTCGGCATCGTCGCCCACCCGTCACCGATGGTGAAGATGCTCGGCCTGGGCCTGTCCACGGCGATCCTGCTCGACGCCACGGTCGTCCGGATGCTCCTTGTGCCCGCGACCATGGCCCTGCTGGGCAAAGCCAACTGGTGGCTCCCCCGCTGGCTCGACCGCCGGCTCCCCCACCTGACCGACCCGGCCACCGATCCCCTCCCCGGCACCCCCGCGTCGGACCCGGCGCCCGCCGCCCGCTGAGAAGAACGCCCAGGTGACCAGCGCGAGAGCGACCCCGAGAACCGTGGGGCCGAGCCAGCCGGTGGCATCGAACAGCACCATCGTCGCGGCCGCCCCCAGCGCGAAACCGAGAAGACCAGCTCGGCCCCGATCGCGGCCCTGGCGCGGTCGGGGTAGGCAGTCGCGAGGACGTGCTGGTCCGAGTACCGTCGACCAATCGGCCGCAGGCCTCATCCATCAAGCCCCCGCGGATCTCCCGTACGACAGCCAGGCTCACCCGAGGCCACACCCAGCCCGCAAGACGAACGACCAAGACGGTAGAACTTCAGGAATCCCGAGCTCGCTTCAGATACCAGAACAGGCAAAGATCCCAAAGAACGCCCAGGTCCTGGACTACAGAGACCACGGAGCCCTCAGCAAACTCTGGGGTTGTTGCTTAGTTGGGGTATGCAGGACGCCCGCACTGCCATACGTACCGCGGCTCAATGACCAAGGTGGAGGTCTTCGCACATGAAGGTCGGACCGAACGCCAACTTCCCAGTGAAAGTGCGACACCAATCAGAGGAAGTGTTCCCGGAGACCGCTCATCTCTACGCGAACGTCTTCGCCGTCTCGCTCAACGTCACGGTGGACATCATGTTCGTACCGGATCTCTCCGGCAGCGCGCCACCGTGGGACGTCCGGACGCTGCCCCAGGACATCGATGTCATCACGACCGTGCCGCAGGCCCGGATGGTCTCGGCGCTGCTGAGCACGTACGTGGTGACACCCAATGCGAGGTATGCCGGGACCGAGGAGAGTTTCGGCGCTCTGGGAGACGGCGTGGACGAACCGTCGGGCGTGGTCTTCTACGTCACCCCGGCTGAGTTCGATCGCTACCGCGCGGACCTGGACGCCCTCAGCGAGGTCACGAGCCCCACGTTTACCGGCGAGAAAGTGAACGACCTTCGTGAGTACAAGGTTGTCGCGTTCATCGAGCGAAGAATCCTCGACTCGGCGTGGCTCCGATCCCAGGACGCCATCACGCTCGGCCGCCCCATTTCTCCTGCGGAGACGTAACCCGGCCCTTCCCTGCCCCGGCAACCAGATGCCGTCGCAGGCGCCAATGACCAGCTGGACTTGGTTGACCCTGAACGTCCACACCCAGCTAATCCGCAACCTCGCCCAAGACCTGCGCCGCCCTGGGGCACCCAGCCGAGCCGGTCAGCGCCCGCGGCCCACGACGAAGTCAGTGACACGCGTCCCGTGTGAGGCCGACGAACCCGCCACGACCGTGTCGGGCGGCCCCCCGCCTCCACCTGCTATCCCTTGGGGAATTGCAGGCAGGCTCTGACCAGCACACCAACCAGGGAGCCACAAAGCAAGCACGGTTCCCGACGACCGCGCATGCGCTCCACCCCGCAGGTACAGCAGTGGCCGGGGGCGGCGCCCCACAGGACTTCACCAAACCCGGTGCAGCTCACACCGAGGCCGAGTTCGCCGACGCGGTGATCGCACGTTGGGGACAGAGCGCGGCCGCGCAGTGTCAGGGATCGAATGCGTGCTCCTGAGCTGCGAGCGCGTCCTGGACACCCCCGCCGGTCAACCGGACAAGCACGGCCACTACCCCCTGCATCCCGACACCGCACGGTGCCTGCGCCGACTTCGCGAACTGGGAGTGTCAGTCCCCGTTACCCTCACCTGCACTGCCAGCACACTCTGTGAGCAGGCAGGCTTTCCGCAGCGGCTTCGCGACGCCGGCGCGCTCGCCCTCCACACCAGCCGCCTCAGACAGCGCGAGCCCCAGCATGAATACTTCGCCACGGTGCACCGCGCCTGTCAGGTGCCGGTCGAGCGCATCCTGCATGTGGGCGCCCGATTCCACGCCGACGTCCTGGCTCCCCTCGAAGCCGGGTTGAAGGCCGCACTGACCGCTCCCGATACTTCGGCGGGCCGCCTGTTGGCCACAGCCGCACCGACCACCTGGTCCGATGAATCGTGGCATGGCGGTGCATCTCTCAGGCGGGTACGGGTTCGAAGACGAGGGTGCCGTTGTGGCCACCGAAGCCGAAGGAATTGGACAGGACGACGCCGGGGACGAGCGGTCGGGGGCGGGTTACCAGGTCGATGTCGCAGGCTGGGTCCTGGGTGTGGAGGTTGGCGGTGGGATGGATCAGCTGGTGGCGCAAAGTCAGGGCTACGACGGCGGCCTCGATCGCGCCCGCGCCGCCCATGGCGTGTCCGGTGATGCTCTTGGTCGCGGTGACGGGGACCGCGCGGTCTCCGAAGAGGCGGCTGATGGCCTGCGCCTCTCCCAGGTCGTTGAGGGAGGTGGACGTGCCGTGGGCGTTGATGTGGGTGACCTGTGCCGGAGTACGGCGGGCGTTGCCGAGAGCGGTTCTCATGCACTGATAGGCGCCGTCGCCGTCGGGGCGCGGAGTAACCAGGTGATAGGCGTCCGAGGTGGCGGCGTATCCGGTGAGTTCGGCGTAGATCTGTGCGCCGCGGCGCACGGCGCCTTCCAAGTTCTCCAGGACCAGGAACGCGGCGCCTTCGCCGAGCACGAAACCGTCACGGTCGGTGTCGAAGGGGCGTGAGGCGGTGCGAGGGTCGTCGACACGCCGCGACAGCGCGCGACATCGGTGAAAGGCCAGCAGGTTGTTGGGAGTGACGTTGGCCTCCGCGCCGCCCGCGACGGCCATGTCGGCGTGGCCGTCGCGGATGAGGTTCAGAGCCTGGCCGATGGCGAAGGTTCCGGAAGCGCAGGCGGTCGAAACGGTCATGCTGGGGCCGGTGATGTCATGGCTCATGCTGATCACGGCCGCTGCGGCATTGGGCATGATCATGGGGACGTGGAGGGCGCGGAGCTTTCCGTGGCCGTACTCGTCGCGTTGCAGCAGGGCCTGTTCCTGCGTGTGCTGGCTACCGATGCCGGTTCCGGCGATCACCGCGCGCCGTTCGGCCGGAACCGTGATGGCGCCGCTGCCGTCGGTGGCGTCGCTGAGCGCGTCGGTCGCGGCGCAGAACGCCAACTGAGTACAGCGGTCAAGTCGTCTGGCCTGCTTGAGGCTCAGGTAGGCCGAGGGGTCGAAATCGTGGATCTGGCAGGCGAAGTCGACCGGCAGCCTGTCGGTGTCGAAACTGGTGATCGTCCGGGCGGTGCTCGCCGCGGCCGACAGCGTGTTCCACAGCTCCTTGGGCGTTGATCCAGCCGGGGTCCGTACACCGAGCCCGGTCACCACGACACGATGGCGCCGGGCAGTCACATCGCCTCCCTCAGGCGACGGACCTGCTCGACGACGTCGGCGACGGTGGCGACGCTGGCGAATACTTCCTGGTCGAGGATCTCCAGGCCCCAGACATCCTCCAGCGCGGTGTACACCTCGGCGATGTCGAGGCTGTCGGCCCCAAGGTCCTCGCGCAGATCCGCCCCGGGTACCACGGCATCGGGTGCGATCTCCAGGACGTCCGCGCAGGCGGTGCGAACGCTGTCCACAACTTCATCGGTACTCACGACGGGCACCTCTCACGATCTTTGACGGAGTCGATCGGCAGACGTCTTCCCGCGGGTGATCAAGATGACTGCCAGGCAAGTGGTGAAGGCTCCGGCCCGGGAACCACCAGTTGGCCCGGCCTGCCAGGCGCATGAGCGCGGGGACCAGCAGGCAGCGGACGAGCGTGGCGTCCACCAGTACGGCGAGGCCGAGGCCGACGCCGAACATCTTCACCGCCGTCAGGCCGGAGGTGGTGAAGGCCGCCAGGACCACCACCATGAGCGCGGCGGCCGTGGTGACGAGGCGGCCGGTCTGCTGAAGGCCGTGGGCGACCGCGTCGGTGTTGTCGCCGCTGGCGCGGTGGCGTTCCTGGATGCTGGACAGCAGGAACAGGTGGTAGTCCATGGACAGCCCGTAGGCGATGCAGAGGATCACCATGACGATCATGATGTCGAGCGTCCCTGTGGGGGTGAAGTCTCCGACGAGCCCGCGCAGATGACCGTCCTGGAAGATGAAGACCAGGGCGCCGAACGTGGCGGTGAGGCTGAGGACGTTGAGCACGACGGCCTTCACGGGCAGCAGCAGGCTCCGGGTGAAGGCCGCGATGAGCAGGAGCGAGGCCGCCACCATGATGGCGGCGGCCCAGGGGACCCGGCCGGCGACCGCCTCCGTGACGTCGGCGAACCGGGCGGCGTCGCCGCCTACAAGTGCCGAACCGGGCGCAGGAACGGCACGGATGCGGCGCACCAGATCCGAGCCGGCCGCGGACACGGGTTCGGCTGAGGAGGCGACCGAGAGCCAGGTGCCGCTGGGAGTCTGGAAACCGGCCGTCTGGGAGCGGGCGCCGGAGATCCGACTTCCGGACCGGTAGGTGCCGGCGGCGAAGTCCACACGCGTCACGGTGGGCAGGCGCGACAGGTCGCGGGCATAGCCGTCCAGCCCGGGTGGCGTACGGGCGCCGGCGTCGGGCAGCACTACGGATGCCGCGGTGACGGACTCGGGGAACTGGCTGCGCACGACTTGCGCGGTGACGTGCGCGGGTGCCTTGGCGGGCAGCACTCGGTCGTCGGCAACGCCGAACTGGACCCCTAGGAAGGGCAGCCCAAGGCCAGCCAGCAACCCCGCGGTGACGAGCGCGATGATGACCGGCCTGCGCATCACCGCGAGCGCCAACCTGCTCCACAGATCCCCGCCCTGACCGCGTGGTGTGCCGCCGGAGGGCCGTGCGCGGCGGCGGCCGGACCGAACCGCGAACCGGTCGATGCGGTGACCGAGCAGGGCCAGCAGGGCGGGAAGTGTGATCACCGCGGCCAGCACGGTGAACGCCACGACCGGGATGCCCGCATAGGCCATGGAACGCAGCGCGTAGGTGGGGAAGGTCAGGGCGGCCGCCATCGACAGCATCACGGTCACACCGCTGACTGCCACAGTCTGCCCGGCGGTGCGCACGGTGGCCGACACCGCGTCCGGCACCGCCACCCCGGCGGCCAGCTCCTGCCTGAATCGGGCGACCACCAGAAGGCTGTAGTCGATCGCAAGCCCGATACCCAAGATGGTGACGGTGTTGAGTGCATAGACCGACACATCGGTCAGCGAAGACAGCAACCGCAATATGGGGAAGGTCGCGATGATCGCCAACCCCGCGATCAACAGCGGAAGCAGCGCCGCCGTCACGCTGCCGAACGCCAGCACCAGGCAGCCCAGCACGATCGGCGCGGCGATCAGCTCGCCGCGCCGCAGGTCGGCCATCCCCTGGCGGTTGGCCTCGGAGATGACCTGGGCGGGGCCGGTGACTGCCAGACGGAGCGTGCCCTGACGATCGCCCACCGCCGCAACGACGTCTGCGGTGTGCCGCTGCTGGCGCTCGGCGCCGCCCGCCAGCCTCACCAGCAGCAGTGCCCGCCGCCCATCGAACGAACGCAGCCTGGGCGATGGCGTCTGCTGCCAGTAGGACGTCGTCCATCGCACGTCCGACCGGGCTGCCAGCCGTCGGGTCAGTTCCCGCCCGGCGGCCGCGGCGGCGGGTTCATCGACCGTCCGTGGGGCCGTCGCCACCAGCAGCAGGTCGGGTCCGCCGGCACCGAAGCCTTCGGCCAGTAGCCGGTCGGCACGCTCGGACTGCGAGTCCGGGATGGCCAGATCCACTCCCGCCACGTGCCGCTCGACTCCAACCGCCAGCGGCAGGGAGATCATGGCCGCGACGGCGGTGACGATCAGGATCAGGGCCTTGTGCCGAACGATCGCGGGCACCGAGCCTCCGTCTCGTGGGTTCTGCGCCAGGCGCGGACATTGGACGGCGTCGACTGGCATAGCGCGAAATCAAACTCCGGAGAGTATTCAGACCGTGACACTATGAAGTCAACCATGCGGCGCGGGATTCCCTCCGGCTCGCGCCGTGGTTCCTGGAACGTTCCATAGTCGTCACTTAATGTGATCACCCATGTCTGTTGCAACGACGCCCGAGCGCGTGTCATGACGACGGTGATCACTGGAGGCACCGGGTTCCTGGGGGTGCGGTTGCTGCCACTGCTCGCCAGGGAGAATCTGGTGCTGCTCTGCCGCCCCGGCCCCGTTCCCCCCGCCGACCGGCTGACCACGGCCCTGCACGCCGCCGGCGTCCCCCGGGCGCAGGCGGATCGGCTATGCGAGCGGGTCGAGATCATCGCCGCCGACGTCACCCGTCCCCGCCTGGGCCTGGACGAACGACGGTTCCGAGCGCTGGCGGCGCGGACCGGGGTGATCTGGCACAGCGCGGGCGAGGTCACGCTTGCCGCGTCCCGGTACGCGCGGCGGATGTGCCAGCGCGTCAATGTCGAGGGCACCCGGCAGGTGCTGGACCTGGCGGCGGCCGCCGACCAGCCCGTCCTGCACCACGTCAGCACCGCCTTCGTCGCCGGCAGCCGTCCTGACGGTGTCATCGACGAGGTCGGCGAGGACACCGCCGAGGAGTTCGAGAATCCCTACGAGCAGTCCAAGGCGGACGGCGAGCGGCTGGTCCGCGACTGGGCACACCAGGGCGGGACCGCCGTCGTGCACCGGCCCACCATCCTGGTCAGCGACCGGCCGGCGAGAGCCGGGGCGCCGACCCAGCCGCTGCACATCCTGATGAAGATCGCGGACCGGGTCCTCGGCGGGGCGTTCGGCGCCGACCCCGACGGGGACGGTCCTCCCACCGTGCGGCTGAGTTACCATCCCAAGGCCCACCTCAACCTGATGCCAGTGGACCGGGCGGCGGCACAGATGGTCCAGCTGGCCGAGCGACACCGGCCTGCCCCGGGCACCGTGCACACCTGCCATCTGTCCTACCCGCACGAAGTGTCGATCGCCGACACGTTCGCTCAGATCGACGACCTGGTTCCCGTCCGCATCCAACTGGTGCCTCAGCCCGTGACCGATCCCACCGCCCTGGAGGCGCTGACCCATCGCGCCTTCGGCGGCTTCATGCCCTATCTGCACCACCGCCGCCACTACACCCGCACCGCGTTGCAGGCCGCCGGCTTGGACCGGCCGGCCCCGCCACTGGATACCGCGTTCCTGCGGCGCGTACTGACCTCCGCCCGCATCACGCGGCCAGACGCCGACCGATTCGAGGAACTCAGTGTCCCCTCCTGACCCGTACGTCGTCGGCTCCGACCCCGCGGGATGGGAGGTGAAGGCTCAGGGCCCCATCCGCTTCGCCTGGGACTACGACGAGGGCCGGGCCCAGTTGCTGACCCTCTACCGCAAGGGCAAAGAGAAGCAGTGGGACGCGGACCGCCGCATCGACTGGGACCTGCCGGTCGACCGCGACGATCCGTTGCGCCTCCCCCCGCAGATCCAGCCTCTCTATGACACCCCGCTCTGGCGGCGGCTGAGCCATGACGACCGCGCCGAACTCGCCCGCCACGGAATGGCCTGGCAGTTCAGCCAGTTCCTGCACGGCGAGCAGGGCGCGCTGCTGTGCGCGGCACGCATCGTCGACACCGTCCCCGACATGGACGCCAAGTTCTACGCCGCCACCCAGGTCGCGGACGAGGCCCGGCACGCCGAGATCTACGCGCGGTTCCTCAAGGAGAAGATCGGCCTGCGGTACCCGATCAACAGGTCACTGATGCACCTGCTGGACGACACCCTCGGCGACTCCCGCTGGGACCTTCCCTACTTGGGCATGCAGGTGCTCGTAGAAGGCGTGGCGCTGGCCGCCTTCGGGGTGTTGCGCGACACCACCGAGGAACAACTGCCCGAGCAGATCTTGACCTACATCATGCAGGACGAGGCGCGGCACGTGGCGTTCGGGCGGCTGGCGCTGCGCGACTACTACCGGAACCTGACCAGCGCAGAGCGGGCCGAGCGGGAGGAGTTCCTGATCGAAGGCTGCCGCCTGATGCGTGACCGGATGCGCGGCGAGGAGGTCTTCCACGCCCTCGGGCTCCCGGTCGCCGAAGCGGTCGAGGCCATCGAGCACTCGCAGTATCTGCGTGCCTTTCGCCGCCTGCTGTTCAACCGCATCGTGCCCTGCGTCCGCGACATCGGCCTGTGGGGGCCGAACGTGCGGCGCGCGTTCGCCGAACTGGGCGTACTGCATCTGGTCGACGCGGATCTCGACGAAATGATGGACGAGGACGAGGAGCACGCCGCCGACATGGACGCCGAACGTCAATGGGCCGTCGAAGAAGCCGAACGGACGGGCGAGATCATGCACACCGTGGCGCGGGGCGAGGAGGTCTCGCGATGATGCAGGTCGACACCTTCTGGTCCTATGCGCTCGGATCCGGCTTCGCGCTCGCCGCCGCCCCGCAGCTGCGTGCTCGCGCCACGGGACGCCGGACGCCGGGCTCGATCTGGGCGAATCCCTACCTGACGGCCACCGTGATCTTCATGAGCACGTTGTTCGTGCCCATGGGTGTCTGCCTGCTGTGGCTGGCGCCCGGCTGGGAGACCATGTACGCCGGGTGGAAGACCATGCCGGCCTGGCTCGTCGGCGCGGCGTTCGCCTTGTACGGCATCACCGCGGTCGCCGGATTCCTCGTGACCGAACGTCTGCTCGTACGCCGACGAGACCGTGCGGCGGCCGCAAGCATGGCGCTGGCCTACGTCGCCTTCTGGTTCACGATGCTGCACGGTTGGGACGGAACCGGCTATCGAAGGGCCTTCAGCGTCTCCCATGATCGGCTGCTGACCTGGGACGACCGTCAACTTCTCGACCGCCTCGGGGAGGTCCTCACCGCCCCGGTGGGACTCAGCCTGCTGGCCATGGGCGTACCGTTCCTGGGGGTGCTGATCTTCCTGGTCAGCCGGTGGCGAACCCAAGGACGCGCACTAGAGCCCGACGCACGCCACCAGAGCACCGTCGTCGTCATTGGCGCCACCTCGCTGCTGCCCTTGGCCACCGCCCTTGCGCTCAGTTCCTTCGTCCGCCTTGTCGGCTGGGCGCCGACGCTCGGGCTGATCGCCGTTCTGCTGGTCGCCGCCTTCGTGCTGCCACGCCATTTCAAGCCGGAAGGCGCCCAACCATGGACCACGCCTTGAACTATGACGTCGTCGTGATCGGCTCCGGATTCGGCGGCAGTGTCACAGCCCTCCGGCTCGCCGAGAAGGGGTACACGGTCGCGATTCTCGAGGCCGGGCCCCGCTTCGCCGATACTGACTTCCCCAGGATCCCCTGGCGGCTCCGCCGGTACCTTTGGGCGCCCCGGTTGGGGTGCAGAGGCATCCAACGCATCACCGTGCTGCGCCACGCCTTGGTGGCTTCGGGCGCCGGGGTCGGCGGCGGCAGCCTGGTGTACGCGAACATCCTGCACAGGCCCCTAAAGAGTTCAATGGGCCCACATCACCGATTGGCGCGACGAGTTGCGCCCCCACTACCGCACCGCCGAGTCCATGCTCGGCACGGCAACGTTCCCCACGACCACGGCCACCGACCGCGTGATAAAGGAAGTCGCCGAAGAGCTGGGGGTAGGCGACACCTTCCACAGTCCTCCCCTCGGCGTCTCCTTCGGGCCGCCCGGCCGCGATCCCTACTTCGGCGGGGCCGGCCCGAACCGCCACCCATGCTTGAACTGCGCCGGCTGCATGACCGGCTGCCGCCACAACGCCAAGAACACCCTGGCGAAGAACTACCTGTGGCTCGCAGAACGATTGGGTGTCGACATCCACCCCGAGCAGACCGTCACCGCCGTCCGGCCTCATCCCGACAACGGCTACATCATCGAGACCGTCCGGAGCGGCCGGTGGATCCGGCGACAGCCCCGGACACTGCACGCCGCCCAGGTCGTCCTGGCCGCCGGTGCCCTCGGCACCCAGAACATCTTGCACCGCCTGCGGGCCGACCGCGCCCTGGACAACCTGTCTCCCGTCCTGGGAACGCTGACCCGGACCAACCCCGAGACCAACGTCGGCGCCTACACCGCCCGCCGCGACTCGTCCGTGACCAACACCGTCGCCATCAGCAGCTGCTTCCAAGCCGACCGACACACCCACATCCAGCCAGTGCGCTAACGGGCACCCCGGCTTGCACATCATCGACGGCTCGACCGTCCCAGCCAACCCTGGAGTGAACCCCGCCCTGACCATCACCGCCCTCGCCGAACGCGCTCTCGCTCTGTGGCCGAACCACGGCGACCCCGACCAGCGCCCCACCCTTAGCTCCCCCTATCGACGCCTGCCACCCATACCGGCACACACCCCCGCCATACCTCCTCAGGCCGCCAGACACCAAACCCACATCGACTGAATTACCGTGCCGTGATGAACACCCACCGCAACGCCCAGTCGTGTTCCGCGACAGCTACAGCGGTGCGGACATCGTCCCAGCAATGATCAGACCTGCGGCGACGGTTACAGCGTCATGCCAGCGGCACGACCGTCCGTCCCAGGATTCTCAAAGCGGGCCACGGCCTCCTCGCTCGGTGAGACCACCACGTTATTTGTCACCAGTGCCCGACGAGACTCGTAGGGGCGAGCGCGCCACGGCTTCAGCGCCAGCCGACTGCGCTGAACGGGACGCCGTTTCGGTATGCGGCGAGTCCCTCGGCTGTGTAGGGGTAGGTCTCGGCTGGTAGTTCGTTCAGGGGGAACCATCCGACCGCGGAGCATTTGTTGGGTTCGGCGTTGTGGGGTTCGCCGTTCCAGACTCGTGCGGTGAAGAAGACGCCGATGCGGGCGTGGCCGAGGTGGTTGCGGTAGTGGATCAGGTGGACGAAGTCCAGGTCGTCTTCGGCGATGTGGACGCCGATTTCTTCGAGGGCTTCTCGGGCTGCGGCCTGACGAACGTTTCGCCGTCTTCCAGCTTGCCCGAGGGCAGGTTCCAGCGGCCGTCGGCGTAGCCGGTTCCGCTGCGTTGAGCGAGCAGGACCTTGTTGTCGCGGACCAGGATGAGCAGGGCGTCCACGATCGAGGTGTAGGGAGCGAGTTTGGTCGGTGGGGTCATAGGGCGGTCAGGCTAGCGCGGTGATCAGGCCTTTCGTGGCTAGACGCGCGGTTGTCCATCGCACCCGCTGGGTGGTGTTGAGTCCTGAGGGCATGAGGATCGGGGCAAGGCCCGCGGCGGCCCGCAGGGGTTTGTCGAGCTCGTGCTGTTGATCGGCGACTGTGTCGCGGAATCGGTCTCCGTCTTGGCAGGGGTTGAAGGTGTCCTCGGTGTAGACGACCGCATCGTAGAGGGGGGCCGTGGCGCGGCATAGGTGTGCGATGGCGTCCAGGACGTCGCGATCGTCGGTGGACAGCAGCATCCGCGCGTAGGCGACGACGTTGATCAGCGTCTTGTCACAAATGAGGAGCTGGCGGTGCCGGGCGGCTCAAAGCTGGGCGGTGAGCTGAGCGCCGAGAGCGTCCAGTTCGGCGATCGCGTCGAAGGTGCCGATGTCGTGGAGGACGATCTCTTCCATGAACGGACTGACCCGTGCTGGCTCACCGGTGCAAGACATGTATGCCGCGTTAGCGATAGTGGCTGGCGAGAGCGTGGACCAGCGTGGTCTTGCCGCTGGCATGTGCCCTTTCGACGGTGATGACCGTGCAGTCGCGTATCGGCATGGCTCCTCACAAGAGCGTTTGGAAGGCGGGCGATTCCAGCCAGCCAATGCCGTGACCGGCGAGTCGGTCGTGCAGGACGTGCAGATGACCTGCGGCGCGGGCGGCGACGTCGGCGGCGGATAGGCCGTGGCGCAGGTTGAGTGCGGTGATCCTCGCCCGCCGGTGAGAGCGGGCGCCACCTTGCTGGGCCTTGCGGTGGTGGCCAACGCTCCCGGCGTTGCGATCCTCGCTCGCCCCCGGAAGGCGGGCGCCACAGTAATCACCTGCGTCTATCTCAAAGCGTTATCAGAAGAACACGAGGTCGATTTGGCGATAGTTCACAAATCACGCCATTGGTAGTTCGGAACTTCCCTGGGGTTCCTTGTGAGGCGAGCGGATTGCCGCGAAGCCGTGTCCGCGCTCACCCTGGGCTCCGCTGTGGTCGGCCAGCTTCGGCCCAGGCGCTCAGCCGCCCTGGCCGGATAGTGTCACCTGATGCCGGGGAGTCTTGATGACAGCCTGATGACAAATGATCAAGGGCCCGGCTGGAGTGATCTCCGATTGGGCCCTTGAGCTGTGTCTTCGGTGTGGAGCTGAGGGGATTTGAACCCCTGACCCCCTCGATGCGAACGAGGTGCGCTACCGGACTGCGCTACAGCCCCGAGGACTCCGTTAGGTTAGCAAACTCTCCGGGGTGTTCGCGCATCGGTATTCACTCGCCTACGGCGCGGCGGTCGTCGGCGTACTGGTCGAAGACCTCTTCGGGGGTGACGAGTTCGATGATCTCGGCCTGGGGCGCGGCGGGGGTGGGTTCGGGGGCTTGGGCGGCTGCGGCTTCGGCGGCGGCGCGTTCTTCTTCCTGGCGGGCGGCGTCCATGCCCACGGCGACGCGTAGGAGGGCCAGGTGGCCTGCCAGGAGGGCGAAGGGGGGCAGGGTGATCCACCAGGGGGCCAGGCCGGTGGCGATGACGATGGTGGACGCCAGGAAGAGCGCCGTGAGGCCGGACGTCCGGCGGCGGCGGCGGGCGATGACGGCGGCTCGGCCGGTGTGGCGGCGGCGGGGGGCCGGCTCGGGCTCGGTTTCGAGGTCGAGGTCGACTTCGGGTTCCTGCTCCGGTTCTTCGTCGAGCTCGTCATTGGGGCGCTTGGCGAGGAGACGGGTGATGCCGGACGCCTCGCTGTCGCGGCGGAGCCACATGGGGACGAGGACGACGGCCCAGACCGCGACGATGGCCAGGTAAAGAACTGCACTGCTCATGGGGCCACCGCCAAGGCACGACGAAGCGGCGGGCCGACTTTCGGCGCGCGTACGTGCATTGGGAGCAGGGTCACGCCCCGCACGGTACGAGCCGGTGTCAGAGGTTGACGAGTATAAAGGGCGGTGTGTCGCGAGATCGATGCCTCGGTTACTCTCTGTTTGCCAAATCTTCTCGGACGCAGGATTCTTACGGGCGTTTGGGCTGAATGTCAGGAGGGGGCGCCCGGGGAGGCGTGCTTGATCGACGAGAGCCATCGGGAACGCAGGCCGCCGGGGATGTCCTCCACGGTCAGGGCGTAGCAGATGTGGTCGCGCCAGGCGCCGTCGATGTGCAGATGGCGGCGGCGAATTCCTTCTTCCCGGAATCCGAGTTTTTCCACGACTCGGCGGCTCGCGGCGTTCTCGGGACGGATATTCGCCTCGACCCGGTGCAGGCCGACGGTGAAGAAACAATGATCGACGGCGAGGGCGACGGCGGTGGGGATCACGCCGCGCCCGGCGACGTGGCGGTCGACCCAGTAGCCGATCTGGGCCGAGCGGGCGGATCCCCACACGATCGCGCCTATGGTGAGTTGGCCGGCGAACGAGCCCTCGTGGGTGACCACCCACGGGAGGGCCAGGCCCTGGCGGGCTTCGCGGCGCATGGTGTGCACCATGCTCAGGTAGGGCCCGAGGCCGCTGCGGAACAGCGGCGTCTCGGGGTTGGTGGGCTCCCACGGACGGAGCCACTCGGCGTTGCGGACCCTCAGTTCCCGCCAGACGGCGGCGTCACGGTGCCGCAGCGGGCGCAGCCCGACAGGGCCTTCGGTCAAGGTGACCGGCCATCCCCGCATCCGTTCCACGGCTCCATGATTCCCTGGTGATAGGTATGGACGCCATCAATTGTCGCCGAGAACTTGCTTCTTGAGCAGGTCAGATTGCACGCAGGACGCCCAGAAGGCGTTCAACCTCGGCCGCGACGGCGGTTCGGGCGGGTGCGAGGTACTTGCGCGAGTCGACCAGTTTCGGGTCGTCCTCAAGGGCTTTGCGGACCTGGGCGGTGAAGACCTTGTTGAGGTGGGTGGCGATGTTGATCTTCGTCATGCCGCGTTCGACGGCGGCGGTGAGGGTGGCGTCCGGCACTCCCGAGGAGCCGTGCAGGACCAGGGGGACGGGCACGGCGGCGCGGAGTTCGGCGATCAGGTCGAGGTCGAGGACGGCGTCGCGGGTCAGCATCGCGTGGGAGCTGCCGACGGCGACGGCGAGCGCGTCGACGCCCGTGGCGGCGACGTATGCGGCGGCCTCGTCGGGACGGGTCCGTGCCCCGGGGGCGTGGACGCCGTCCTTGCCACCGACCTCACCGAGCTCTGCCTCCACCCATACGCCGCGCTCGTGGCACCAGGCGACGACGTCGGCGGTGGCCTTGACGTTGTCGTCGTAGGCGAGCGTGGAGGCGTCGAACATGACCGAGCCGACCCCGAGGTCGACGGCCTCGCGGACGAGGTCGGCCGAGGTGGCGTGGTCGAGGTGCACGGCGACGGGGACGGACGCCGCGCGCGCGGTGGCCAGCGTCGCGGAGATGATCGGGGCGGCGGCACCGTGGTAGCGGACGGCGTTCTCGCTGATCTGCAGGATGACGGGCGCGCCGGCGGCCTCGGCTCCGGCCACGATGGCGGTGGCGTGTTCGAGCTGGATGACGTTGAACGAGCCGGCGCCGCGTCCGGACGCCGCCGCGGGCGCGACGATCTCACCGGTGGCTACGAAGGGCATGGGACTCCTTTGATGCTGATCTCTGGAAGCAGACGGGTGTAGGTGGGCGCGTCGAAGTCGCCCGCCACCGGGGCGACGACGGCGGCGGCGGATACGGCGACGGCGTGCCTGAGGAGGTCTGGCCAGGAGTCGTCCCGGCTTAGAGCGCGGGCGGCCGCCGCTACGGCCGAGTCGCCCGCGCCGGTCGGGTTCCCCGATACGGGTGCCGGCGGGACGGCCTGCCAGGCCCCTTCGGGGGTGACGGCGAGCATGCCTTCGGGGCCGAGGGATACCAGCACTGAGGTAGCCCCGGATGCCTGCAGAGCGCGCGCGCCTGCGAGCGGGGACGCTTCGCCCGTGGCCCGGGTGAGCTCCTCGGCGTTCGGCTTCACCAGGGCGGGACGTCCCGCGACGCCAAGGGTGAGCGTCTCCCCGTCCGCGTCAATGATGACGGGGACCGACGCCTCCCCCGCCAGGACGGCATAGGCATTGGGAGGCACCCCGGGTGGGAGGCTCCCCGATAGGACGACGACCTCGGCTTGTGGGAGGAGCGTCCGGTAGTGGGCGAGAAACGCCGTCCACTCGGCCTCGGACACCCGGGGGCCCGACTCGTTGAAGACCGTCGCCTCGCCTGACCCGGTCTCCACGACGGTCAGCGTCCGCCTGGAGGTGCCCTGGACGGGGCTGAAGGAGTGCTGGAGCCCCACCTGGTCGAGGTCGGCGCGGATGAGGCTGCCCGTGTCGCCCCCCAGCAGCCCCGACGCGATGACGGGCGCGCCCAATGCGGCGGCGACCCGCGCCACATTGACGCCCTTGCCACCCGCGCGCTCTCTGACGGCGGCCACCCGATTGGAGCCCTGCCACGCGACAGCGGGAAGCTCATAGGTCACGTCCAGCGCCGCGTTCAACGTCACCGTGAGGATCACGCCCCCGCCTCTGGTCACTGCCAGTGGCCGTTCTTCATGACGCGGACGACCGAGAGGTCGGTTTCGTCCAGGACGACGAGGTCGGCGTTCTTGGCGGTCTCCAGGGAGCCGATGCGGTCGTCGAGGCCGAGGACGCGGGACGGCGTGAGCGCGGCGGAGCGGGCCGCGCGCTCGATCGGGACGCCGACCTCGGTGACGGTGCGGCGGAACGCCTCGGCCATGGTGATGGTGCTGCCCGCGATGGACGAACCGTCGGCGAGCAGCGCGCGTCCGTCCTCGACGCGGACGTCCAGACCGCCGAGGCGGTAGTCGCCGTCGCCCATCCCGGCCGCCGCCATGGCGTCGGTGATCAGCGCGACCCGGTCGGCGCCGCTCGCGCCGAGCGGTCCGCTTGACGCCGCGAAGGCCAGACGCAGGACGTCGGCGTCCACGTGGACGCCGTCGTTGATCAGCTCGACGGTGACCCGGGGGTCGTTGAGCGCGGTGGTGATCGGGCCGCCCTCGCGGTGGTGGACGGGACGCATCGCGTTGAACAGGTGCGTCGCCACGCGGGCGCCCGCGTCGAAGGCGGCGCGGGTGGTCTCGGCGGTGGCCTCGGTGTGGCCGACGGCCGCGATCACGTCCGCGTCGACGGCCTGCCGGACGAGGTCGAGGCCGCCCGGCAGCTCGGGCGCGAGGGTGATCATGCGAAGGTGGCCCCGGCCGAGTTCGACCAGGCGCCGGAACTCGCCCGCGTCGGGGGCGCGGAGCAGATCGGGGTCGTGGGCGCCGCACCGGGTGCCCGCGAGGTATGGGCCTTCGAGGTGGATTCCGGCGACGACGCCGTCCTCGCAGAGCCTGGCCAGGCCCGCGACGGCGTCGCGCAGCTCGTCGGGACGCCCCGTCACGACGCTGGCCAGGGTGGTGGTGGTGCCGTGCGCGAGGTGGAACCCGGCGGCCTTGCGGACGTCCTCGGCACGCCCGCTCTGGTAGGACGCGCCCGCCCCGCCATGGACGTGGATGTCGACGAACCCGGGGACGACGTAGTTCCCCGCGAGGTCGAGGACGACGTCGTCGTTCCCCGGGGGCGGGTTCCAGGCGAAGATCTCGCCGATGCGGCCGTCGGCGGTGATCCGCAGTCCCCCGCGGGCGACCCGGTCCGGCAGGACGAGCCGCGCGTTGACCAGCGTCGTCATGCCCCGCTGCCCTTTCCACCCGTATGCGTCATGCGTGGCCCCCTTCTCGTCACGGCGGAATCAGTGTCCAGCGTCGAGGATGACCGAACGTGTGAGGTTGTGCGGTACATCCGGGTTCATCCCCCGGGTGAGGGCGACCTGGACGGCGACACGCTGCGCCCGAACCAGGTCGGCCAACGGGTCGAGCGTGCTGGTGACCATCGTCCCGCCGACGCCCGCGACCTGCTCGGTCAGACCCGCCGGGGGCTCGCCGAACATCCAGACCGCGCGGCCGGGGCCGGTGATGCTGATGGGGCCGTGCCGGTAGTCCATGGCGGGGTAGGACTCGGTCCAGAACCGCGCGGCCTCGCGCATCTTCAGCGCGGCCTCGTTGGCGAGCCCGACCGTCCAGCCCCGGCCGAGGTAGGTGATCTGCTCGGCGGCGAGCGCGGCCTCGGGCAGCGGCTCGGTGAGCGCCTTCTCGGCGTCGGCGATGGCGCTGGCCAGGTCCTCGCCGAGGTGGGCGCGCAGCAGCATGAGCTGCGTGGTGGCGTACCGGGTCTGGACGACCGACCGCTCGTCGGCGTAGTCGATCACGGCGAGCTCGTCGACGGCGTCCACGATCGGGGTGTTCGGGTCGGCGGTGATCGCCGAGGTCGCCATCGTGCCGCGGACCTGCGCGAACAAATCGAGCACTTCGGTGGTGGTGCCGGAGCGCGACAGCCCGAGGAGGCGGTCGTAGCGGCGTCCGGCCGGGAACTCCGAGGCGGCGAACGCGTCGGTCTCGCCGTGGCCCGCGGCCTCGCGCAGCGCGGCGTAGGACTGGGCGATGAACCAGGACGTCCCGCAGCCCACCACCGCGACCCGCTCGCCGGGACGGGGCAGCGCGCCGGCGAACTCGGACGCGGACGCGGCGGCCCGCGCCCAGAGCCCGGGCTGGCTCGCGATCTCGTCCTCGGTGTACCGGCCTGTGGTGCCCTCGGGGGCGCTCGCCATGTTCATCTCCCCTGCAGTATCGCGCTCGTTCGTGCTTGTTTTATAGCAAAATAGCGCACAAAAGAACAGAAGCGCTCACGGTAGACTGACGCGACTTGACCGCATGATGACGTACCGGTGCGCAAAGCTGGCACGGGTGTGCGAAGGGGGACGCTGTGACCCGGCATGAGCGCTGGAACTCACTGCTCGAACTGCTCGCGGACGCCGGGCAGCTGACGGTCGAGGAGGCGGCGACGCGCATGGAGGTGTCCGCCGCCACCATCCGCCGCGACTTCGACCAGCTCGCACAGCAGCAGATGCTCACCCGCACCCGGGGAGGCGCGGTCGCCCAGAGTGTCAGCTACGACCTCCCGCTGCGCTACAAGAGCGCCCGCCACGCCTCGGAGAAGCAGCGCATCGCCGCCGCCACCGCCGAGCTCGCCCGGCCCGGGTCGATCATCGGGCTGAACGGCGGCACCACGACGTCCGAGGTCGCCCGCGTGCTGGCCACCCGGGCCGACCTGCACGCCGAGGGCTCCACCCCCGCGATCACCATCGTGACCAACGCGCTCAACATCGGCAACGAGCTGGCCGTCCGTCCCCATGTGAAGATCGTCCTCACCGGCGGCGTCCCGCGCCCCCAGTCCTACGAGCTCACCGGCCCGCTGGCCACCGGCATCTTCGACCACGTCACGCTGGACGTGGCCATCCTCGGCGTCAACGGCGTCGACATCGAGCACGGCGCCACCTGTCACAACGAGGGCGAAGCCGACGTCAACCGCCTGATGGCCGAGCGCGCCGACCAGGTCGTGGTCGTCACCGACGGCTCCAAGGTCGGCCGCCGCGCCTTCGCCAAGATCTGCGACACCGCCAAGATCGACATCCTGGTCACCGACGGCACCGTCAGCGACGCCGTCATCAGCGAGTTCACCGAGGCGGGCGTCCAGGTAATCCGCAGCTGACCACGACAGCCACTGTACGCACGGTGGCCGCGATGACCAGCTGTGCGCGCGTGCGCGCGGGTGGTCGCGGTGGTCAGTGGGTGCGCGGGTGGTCGCCGCCGTTGATCTGGTCTATCGCGTGGTCCAGGACGGTGCCCAGGACGGTCATGCCGTCGCGGACGCCCCCGGTGGAGCCGGGCAGGTTGACGATCAGCGTGCTGCCCGCGGTTCCGGCGAGCCCCCGGGACAGGACGGCGGCGGGCACCTTGTCGCGTCCCTCCTGGCGGATCGCCTCGGCCAGCCCGGGGATCTCGCGGTCCAGGACGCGCGCGGTCATCTCCGGGGTCTGGTCGAGCGGCGTGAGGCCCGTCCCGCCGGACGTCACCACGAGGTCGTAGCCCGCCTCGACCGCGTCCCGCAGGACGCCCTCGACCGGTTCGCCGTCGGGGATCACCACCGGGCCGTGCACCTGGCAGCCGAGGTCTTCGAGCATCTCGACCAGCACGGGCCCGGACTTGTCGGCGTACACGCCCGCCGCCGCGCGGTTGGACACCGTCACGGCCATCGCCCTGATCACTGGCCGCGCCGCCAGACGCCGGTCTTGCCGCCGGTCTTCTCCTCGACGCGGACGTCGGTGACCGTGGCGGCGGGGTCGACGGCCTTGACCATGTCGATCAGCGCGAGCGCGGCGACCATGACCGAGGTCAGGGCCTCCATCTCGACCCCGGTGCGGTCGGCCGTGCGGACGGTGGCGCCGATCGCCACGCCGTCGTCCTCGATCGTCAGCGTGACCGAGACGCCGTGCAGGGCGATCGGGTGGCACAGCGGGACGAGGTCGGGCGTGCGCTTGGCCCCCATGATCCCGGCGATGCGGGCGACCGCGAGCGCGTCGCCCTTGGGGACGTCGCCCGCGCGCAGCAGCGCGACGCAGTCGGCCGAGAGCCGGACGAACCCCGACGCGGCGGCGGTGCGGGCGGACACGTTCTTGGCCGACACGTCCACCATCCGGGCCGCGCCCTTGGAATCCAGATGGGTGAACTCCGAGCCCATGGCGCTCACGACGGCAACCTCCACACCTCGACCCGCGAACCGGCGGGCACCTTCTCGGCGTCCTCGGGGAGGACGACCAGCGCATTCGCAGACGACAGCGACCCGAGCTGGTGCGAGCCCTGCCCCTCGGCCGGGACGACCGAGTAGGCGCCGCCGCCGAACGAGAGGCGTCCCCGCACATACTGGCGCAGCCCGGCCGGGGACGCGAGATCGGCGCCCAGGACGGCGGTGACGGTCGGCAGCGGGTCGGGTGGCAGGCCCTGCATCGCGCGCAGGGCGGGACGCACGAAGACCTGGAACGAGACGTACGCGCTCACCGGGTTGCCCGGCAGCGTGAAGATCGGGGTGCCCTCCAGCAGCCCGAAGCCCTGCGGCTTGCCCGGACGCATCGCGACCTTGTGGAACTTCACGGTCCCGGCGCCGGTGAGGACCTCCTTGACCACGTCGCGGGCGCCCATCGACACCCCGCCCGAGGTGATCAGCGCGTCGGCCCGCATGAGCTGGTCTTCGAGCGTCTCCATCACCCGATCGGGTTCGTCCCCGACCGTGGCCTGCCGGTACCCGACCCCGCCCGCCTCGGCGACGGCGGCGGTCAGCATGAAGCTGTTGGAGTCCCAGATCTGGCCGGGCGACAGCTCGCTGCCCGGTTCGCGCAGTTCGTTGCCCGTAGAGAGCACCACGACGCGCGGTTTGGGCCGGACGTGCACGCGCGAGCGTCCGCAGGACGCGAGCATCCCGAGCTGCGCGGCGCCCAAACGGGTGCCTTCGGCGGCCACGACCTGACCCGCGACGACGTCCTCGCCCGCGCGGCGGATGTAGTGCCCGGACGGGGCCGGGCGCGTGATCAGGACGTTGGCCGTGCCGCCGTCCGTCCACTCGACGGGGATGACCGCGTCCGCGCCCCCGGGGAGCGGGGCCCCGGTCATGATGCGCGCCGTCAGCCCCGGCCTGATCGCCGTAACTCCCGAGTCGCCCGCGGCGATATCACCGATGACCGGGAGTGCCACCGGATCGGCCTCGGTGGCCCCGGCCACGTCGGACGCGACCACCGCGTACCCGTCCATGGCGGAGTTATCGAAGGGAGGGAGGGGAACCGGTGCCGCCACCGGTTCGGCGAGGACGCCCCCCTCTGCCTCAAGCAACTTCAGTTCCAGCGGCGGCAGCAACGGCACCGCGCCGAGGATCTCCGCGAGGTGCTGGTCGACCGTTCTCATGCCCACACAGAGCAGTGTCTCGCGTGCCGGCCCTCCTACGCGCCTATGACGCGTCGTGCCGCGCCACGAACTCGCGCAGCCACGGCATGAACTCGGGGGCCAGATCGTCGCGCTCGGACGCGAACTGCACCACAGTGCGCAGGTATTCCAGCTTGTTGCCCGTGTCGTAACGGCGTCCCCGGAACTTCACGCCGTAGACACCGCCGCCCTCCTCGGCGGGCGTGTCGGCCAGCGTGCGCAGCGCGTCGGTCAGCTGGATCTCGCCGCCGCGGCCGGGCGGGGTCTTCTCCAGAACGTCGAACACCGCCGGGTCGCAGACGTAGCGGCCGATGATGATCCAGTTGCTGGGCGCCTCCTCGACCGAGGGCTTCTCGACCAGGTCGGTGATGCGCACCACGTCGTCCTCGTCGGTGCCGGTGATCGCGGCGCAGCCGTAGGACGAGACCTGGTCGGGCGCGACCTCCTGGAGGGCCACCACGCTGCCCCCGTATCGCTGCCGCACCTCGATCATGCGGGTGAGCAGCTTGTCGCGGGCGTCGATCATGTCGTCGCCGAGCAGCACCGCGAACGGCTCGTTGCCCACGTGCCCCCGGGCACAATGGACGGCGTGACCCAGGCCGCGCGGGTCTCCCTGCCGGACGTAGTGCATGGTGGCAAGGTCGCTGGACTCGCGGACGGCCGCGAGGCGCTGCTCGTCGCCCTTGGCGCGCAGGGCCTCTTCGAGCTCGTACGCGCGGTCGAAGTGGTCCTCGATGGACCGCTTGCTGCGGCCCGTGATCATCAAAACGTCGTGGAGGCCGGCGCTGACGGCCTCCTCGACGACGTACTGGATCGCCGGTTTGTCGACGACGGGAAGCATTTCCTTGGGCGTCGCCTTGGTGGCGGGCAAGAATCGGGTACCGAGGCCGGCCGCGGGGACGACCGCCTTGAGAACGGGTTGGTAGTCAGCCATGAAGAGACCTTAGTCATCGACAGGGACCACACCGTGCATGACATCGAATCGAAACGCCTCCTACGCGAGGAACTCCTGGTGAAGCGGGCGGCAATGGACGCTGAAGCGCGTTCGGCGGCGTCCAGATCGCTGCGCGACGCGCTGCTGTCGGCACCCGAGACGCAGATGGCGGGAACGGTCGCGGCCTACGTTTCGATCGGCTCCGAACCCGACACCCGGGGGCTGCTGTTCGCGCTGTGGAAGCGGGGCGCGTACGTCCTGCTGCCCCGTCTCCTGCCGGACGGCGATCTCGACTGGGCGTCCTACGAAGGCCCCGACTCGCTGGCACCCGGGCCGCGCGGCCTGCTGGAACCGACCGAGCCGCCGCGCGGCCCCGGGGCCGTGGCCAGCGCGGACGTGGTGCTGGTCCCGGCGCTGGCGGCCGACAGGACGGGCATGAGGCTGGGACGCGGCGGCGGCTCCTACGACCGCGCCCTCGCCCGGGTCGGCCCCGCTATCCTCACCGCCGCCCTGCTGTACGACGGGGAGCTCGTGGACGAGCTGCCCGCCGAGGCCCACGACCAGCGCGTCCGGGCCGCCGCCACGCCGTCCGAGGGGCTGGTGCGCCTGCCCTGATTCCGGGGGTTCGAGGGGCGTGGCCGCGCGCCTGCGATATGTGAGAGATGCACGCATCTGTAGGATCTCTTAACGATCTCCTAACGCTACCTCGAAGGGTGGGATGTGCACCTCGATCTGTGGCTACTCATC
The DNA here is from genome assembly GCF_050946795.1 of Spirillospora sp. CA-294931. Taxonomy (GTDB): domain Bacteria; phylum Actinomycetota; class Actinomycetes; order Streptosporangiales; family Streptosporangiaceae; genus Spirillospora. The sequence goes on along the minus strand of NZ_CP192006.1, from coordinate 1,356,578 downwards.
GGAGCGACCCTCGTACTCTCGGCGATCATCGCGGTGCGGCTGTCGCATGGCGCCGGGCTGCCCACGCTGCTGGCGTATATGGGGCTGGGCCTCCTTCTGGGGGAGGCGGGCCCGTTCCACATCGAATTCGACGACGCGAAGGTCGCCGAGACCCTCGGGCTGGCGGCGCTCGTCCTGATCCTGGCCGAGGGCGGCGTCACCACCAACTGGCGCCATGTGCGCCCGGCCATGCCCGCCGCGCTGTCGGTGTCCATCATCGGGACGCTGATCAGCGTCGTCATCGTGGCGATGGCAACCATGTGGCTGCTGGACATGGACTGGCGCCTGGCCTTCCTGCTGGCGGCCGTCCTGGCCCCCACGGACGCGGCCGCCGTCTTCTCCGTGCTGCGCCGGCTGCCACTTCCACAGCGGCTGATGGGCCTGCTGGAAGCCGAGTCCGGCATCAACGACGCCCCCGTCGTGATCATCGTGATCACCCTCAGCGTCAACACCGACCCGCCCAACATCTTCGCCCTGCTCGCCCTGATGACCTACGAACTGGTCGCGGGCGGCCTGCTCGGCTTCCTCATCGCGTGGCTTGGAGCGTTCGCCCTGCGCCATGTGGCGCTCCCGGCGTCCGGCCTCTACCCGATCGCGGTGCTGTCCCTTTCGGTCGGCGCATACGGGGCCGCGACCATGTTGCACGCCAGCGGATTCCTCGCCGTGTACGTGAGCGCAGTCGTCCTGGGCAATTCCCGCCTCCCGCACGGACCCGCCACGCGCGGCTTCGCCGAAGGCATCGGGTGGCTCGCCCAGATCGGGCTCTTCATCATGCTGGGCCTGCTGGCGTCCCCCGGGGACCTCCCCGACCAGATCATCCCGGCCCTGATCGTCGGATTCGTCCTGCTGCTGGTCGCGCGTCCGGTCTCGATGGCGCTGGCGACGATGGGCTTCAAGATGACGTGGGGCGAGAAGGCGTTCGCGTCCTGGGCGGGCCTACGGGGCGCGGTGCCCATCGTCCTGGCCACCATCCCCATGGTGGAGGAGGTCCCGGGTGCCGACACGCTGTTCGCGATCGTGTTCAACATCGTGGTGGTGTTCACGCTGCTCCAGGGGCCGACCCTGCCCCTGGTGGCCCGCTGGTGCCGCCTGTCGAGCGACGACCAGGCCCGCGAACTGGACGTGGAGGCCGCGCCCCTGGAGGCGCTGCACGCGGACCTGCTGGAGGTCCGCGTCCCGAACGACTCCCGCCTCAACGGCGTGGAGATCTTCGAGCTGCGGCTCCCCCAGGGCGCCTCGATCACCCTCGTGGTGCGGGACGGCGAGAGCTTCGTCCCCGAAAAGACGACCGCCCTCCGCGCCGGCGACACCCTGCTCGTGGTGGCCACCGAGGCCGTCCGCGAAACCGCCGAACGCCGGCTCCGAGCGGTCAGCCGCCGCGGCAAGCTGGCGGGCTGGTTCGGCGAGACCGGCGCATGACGCCGCACTCGCGGAAACGAGCACGACGGAGCGCTCGCGGAAACCGGCACGACAGGGCGCTCGCGGAAACGAGCAGGACAGGGCGCTCGCGGAAACGAGCACGACGGGCGGGCGCGCGCACATCGGCGGGACGGGCTGCCGGGCTCTGTCGCGGTGGATGAGGGAACGTGGGGGCCGGAAACACTGGAGTGGACGAATCAGGGCGAGGTCCGGGGCAGGTGGGACGGCCGGTGCAGGACAGGGCGGCGAGCGCCCGGGAACAGACCGGCGACCAATCCCGTTGCATGCATGGGTAGCATTAGCACCCGGTCTCAGTGAGTGCCAGCCCGGATCCGCCGGGCTGAGGCGGCAAGGAGGAACCGTGCCGACGTATCAGTACGTTTGCACCGAGTGCGGCGAGCCCATGGAGGTCGTGCAGAAGTTCAGCGATGACGCGCTGACCGATTGCCCGGCCTGCTCGGGCCGGCTCCGCAAGGTCTTCTCCGCGGCGGGCATCATCTTCAAGGGCAGCGGCTTCTACCGCACCGACAGCCGCGGCTCGGGCAAGTCGTCGACGCCCGTCGGCAGCTCGTCCAACGGCGGCTCGGACTCCTCGACGAGCCCGGCCAAGTCGGAGTCGTCCAGTTCGAGCTCCAGCGACAGCTCCAGCACCTCCTCCAGCTCGACGAGCTCCTCCTCGTCGTCCTCGGAGAAGGTCGCCTGATCCTTTTCGCCGGGGCCCGTCCCCGGCACGAGAACCGGAGGGACGCTCGCGTCCCCCCGGTTTTCGGCTTGTCCGGGACGGATCGTCACCCAGCCCCGGGGCCCTTCCCCGATCGTGTCGCACACAGCCCCGACGGGTGCGGCATAGGGCGTCCCCTGCCCCACCAGTGCCGAGTGCAGGCTGTGCAGTGCGGAGCGATGTTCCAGCAGGAGCCAGTCGTCCGCGCATAGAGCCGCGTAGTCGAGCATCGTCGGCAGGAAGTCGGGCGGCTCGTCGGCCACCATCTCGCAGTCGGCGACCCGATAGAGGTCGGTAAGCCGCGTTCGCGCCTCGCGCCTCCTCCGCTCGTCCTGACCTCGGTAGTACGTCAGGTGGAGGCTGCAACGGCGGCTCACCTCGACGTAGTGGGCGGCGAGGCCGACCAGAGGCGTGCGGTCCACATGATCGAGAAAGACGGACAGCCCCCTGGACGCGGCCCCCGCCGGAAGGTCGGCCACCGCGGCGCGCAGCATCGGCCGCCGGTCGTAAAAGCGCTGGTCAGGAAAGGTGAGCAGCAAGGACGCAGCCCGCCAGACCACGATCTCCACGTCTCCCCCTGAAGGCCCCGACGATCACAATGCCTGCACAATACGCAACGATGCGAACACTCTCCGCAGCTGCCCCCCTTACATCTTGAGACGTAGTAAGCGGTCATTCGGTGCCCCTGGAGAGGTAGCCACATCGCCCTCCCTCGCAGGACGTGATCTCGCCCCCCGTCCCACGACGATGAATACCGGCAGCAAGGAGGGTCTTTCCTTCCGAGCGGCACGGGCGGGCCGATCGAGATAGTACTTGACAAGTCTCTGAAGCGGAGACATTCTGAGGCCCGTCACCTTAAGACATATCTCGACTGAGCCTAGAGAACCGACACGGGAGAAAGACGATGAACGCACCGAATCCCCCACCTCCCCGATCACTGAGTTACCGGGTTGCCGCGATCATCGCGGGCCGGAAGACCAAATGGGCCGTCCTGGCCTTCTGGATCGTCCTGCTGGCCGCGCTCGGCCCGCTGGCCGGCAAGCTCGGCGACGTCGAGGAGAACGACGCGGCCGCCTGGCTGCCGAGCGGTGCCGAATCGACCCAGGTCATCAAGTTGCAGGAACAGTTCCGCAAGGACGAGACGATGCTCGCGGTCATCGTCTACGAGCGTTCCAGCGGGATCACCGAGGCGGACCAGAACAAGGCCAAGGCCGACACCGCCGCGTTCGCCAAGCTTCCCGGCGCCGAGGCGCCCAAGGGACCGTTTCCGTCCAAGGACGGCAAGGCCCTGCAGAGCCTGGTGCCGCTGACCGACGTCGACCTCGGCAAGGCCGTCGACGAAGCGCGTGACATCGCCGAGCGCGGACCTCCCGGACTGACCACCCATGTCACCGGCCCCGCGGGCGCCGGCGCCGACATGTTCAAGGTCTTCGAGACCCTGGACGGCTTCCTGCTGATGGCCGCCGGGATCGTCGTCATCGCCCTCCTGCTGCTCATCTACCGCAGCCCCACCCTGTGGTTCGTCCCCGTACTCAGCGCGGTCTTCGCGCTCGGCCTCGCCCAGGCCGTCGTCTACCTGCTGGCCAAGCACGCCGACCTGACCGTGAACGGCCAGAGCGGCGGAATCCTCACCGTCCTGGTGTTCGGCGTCGCCACCGACTACGCGCTGCTCCTGGTCGCCCGCTACCGCGAGGAGCTGCACCGCCACACCGACCGGCACGAGGCCATGGCCTACGCCCTGCACCGCGCGGCCCCGGCCATCATCGCCTCCGCCGCCACCGTCGCCGTCGGCCTCCTGTGCCTGCTGGCCGCCGAGATGAACTCCACCAAGGGCATGGGCCCCGTCGCCGGCGCCGGCGTCATCACCGCCCTGGCCGCCATGACCACCCTGCTGCCCGCCCTGCTGGTGATCTTCGGACGCTGGCTGTTCTGGCCGCTGGTCCCCCGTTACGACGAGAAGTACCTCAAGCCCGAGGCGTTCGAGGCCGAGCACGGCATCTGGTCGCGCATCGCCGGCCTGGTCAGCAAGCACCCCCGCATCCTGTGGGCCGCGACGTCCGTCGGCCTGGTCGCCCTGACCTTCGGCCTGGGCTCGCTCAAGGCCGACGGCCTCTCCGACGCCGGCCAGTTCGTCGACAAGCCCGACTCGATCGTCGGCGCCGAGGCCGTCTCCCGCCACTACCCGGCGGGCTCGGGAGCCCCGGCCGTCATCATCGCCAAGCAGTCGGCGTCCACCCAGGTCGCCACCGCGGTCGGCCGCACCCCGGGTGTCGCCGAGGTCAGCCCCGCCGTCAACGCGAACGGGCTCGTCCAGTACGAGGCCACCCTGCGCCACGCGGCCGACAGCAAGGCCGCCCAGGAGACCATCGACCGCCTACGCGACACCGTCCACGGGGTCCCGGGGGCCGAGGCCAAGGTCGGCGGAACCACCGCGACCAACCTCGACACCAGCAGAGCCGCCTCCCGAGACAACAAGGTCATCATCCCGATCGTCCTCGCGGTGGTCTTCCTGATCCTGGTCGCGCTCCTGCGGGCCCTGGTCGCACCACTGCTGATGATGGCGACGGTCGTCCTGTCCTTCCTGGCCTCGCTGGGCGCCTGCGCGCTGATCTTCCAGCACCTGTTCGGCTTCGAAGGCACCGACGCGGGATTCCCGCTCCTGGCGTTCATCTTCCTGGTGGCCCTGGGCGTGGACTACAACATCTTCCTGATGCACCGCGTCCGCGAGGAATCGCAGAAGCTCGGCACCCGCCGCGGCGTCCTGCGCGGCCTCACCGTCACCGGCGGCGTCATCACCTCGGCGGGCCTCGTCCTGGCCGCCACCTTCGCCGCCCTGGCCACCCTCCCGCTGGTCTCGATGGCCGAGATGGGCTTCGTGGTCGCCTTCGGCGTCCTCCTGGACACCATCATCGTCCGCTCGCTCCTCCTCCCGGCCCTCTCCTACGAGATCGGCAGCCGGATCTGGACCCCCAGCCGCCTGGCCAAGGAGAGCGAGCCCACTCCCGAACAGCACAAGGTCTTGGACCCCGTCCACTAACCACTCCTCCACACCCAGGCGGGCCCCTCCACCAGGAGGGGCCCGCCGCCCCATTCGCACGGAACTCGCGTAGCCCACCGCGTCAGCGAGCCAACCGACAGACGGCGGACGGGGCGGGCAGGTTATCCACAGATCGCGCCCGGCCTCCCGGACCACCACTCCGGCTGGCTAACCTCGGCGCCATGTCCAAATCGGCTTCCGCTTCGCAGCCCTCCGCCGACATCGGCGTCATCGGCGGCTCAGGCTTCTACTCGTTCCTGGACGACCTCGAAGAGGTCCAGGTCGACACGCCCTTCGGCCCGCCCAGCGACCCGATCGCGGTCGGCGACCTCGACGGCCGCAGGGTCGCCTTCGTGCCCCGCCACGGCCGCGACCATCGCTACCCGCCGCACAAGATCCCGTACCGCGCCAACCTCTGGGCCCTGCGCTCCCTCGGCGTCCGGCAGGTCATCGCGCCCAGCGCCGTCGGCTCCCTCACTCCCGAATACGGGCCCGGCACGCTGGCCGTCCCCGACCAACTCGTCGACCGCACCTACGGGCGCCCGCAGACCTTCTACGACGAGGGCGGCGCCGTCCACGTCTCCTTCTCCGACCCCTACTGCCCCACCGGCCGCCGCACCGTCGTCGACAAGGCCGCCGCCTGGAACCCGGTGGACGGCGGAACCCTGGTCGTCATCGAGGGCCCCCGCTTCTCCAGCCGCGCCGAATCCCAGTGGTACGCCGCCCAGGGCTGGACCCTCGTCGGCATGACCGGCCACCCCGAGGCCGTCCTGGCCCGCGAACTGGCGCTCTGCTACACCCCGCTCTGCCTGGTCACCGACCTCGACGCCGGAATCGAAGAGGGCGAGGGCGTCACCATGCAGGAGGTCCTGCGCGTCTTCGGCGAGAACATCGGCCGCCTCCGCACCCTGGTCGCAGACGTGGTCCGAGCCACCCCCACCGACCGCACCTGCCCCTGCCCCAACACCCTCGACGGCATCAAGCTCCCCCGAGAGCTCCCCTAAACAGACCCCCAGGCCCGCGACATCACACCACCCAACCGCCCTAGACGGCTCCAAATCCCCTGGAACTCCATGAAGCACTTATCCCACTGGCGACGCCCCTTGGCGGCGACCTTCGCCGCCACAGGAGCCCTGGCCGCCCTCCTCACCCTCGCCCCAGAGCCACCACCCTCCACCCGCGTCCTGGCCGCCGCCCGCGACCTCCCCGCCGGGCGCACCCTCACCCCGTCCGACCTCCACCCGATCAACCTCCCCCCAGAGGCCACCCCCGCAGGCGCGCTACGCAGCAACCCCACCGGCCGCACCCTCTCCGCCCCCATGCGCCGCAACGAACCCCTGACCGACGCCCGCCTGACCAATGATCGAATGCTCGCCGACCAACCGGGAAAGGTCGCGACCCCGGTCCGCATCTCCGACGCCGGGGCCGTCCGCCTCCTCCACGTCGGCGACCGCGTCGACATCCTCGCGGGCGCCCGCCTCATCGTGACGTCCGTCCCGATCCTGGCGATCCCCCAGCTCAGACAGGGCGAAGACGGAGCCCTCATCGTCCTCGCCACCGACCGCCCCCAAGCGGCGGCACTCTCCGGCACCGACTCACGGCTCTCTGTATCCTTCACGGGACCTTGATAATGTCCCTCTGTTCCACCGCAATCACCCTGTGTCATAGGAGGAGCCCATGAGCGGTTTCAAGCAGTTCCTGCTCCGCGGCAACCTGGTCCAGCTGGCCGTAGCGGTCGTCATCGGCGCCGCCTTCGGAGCCCTGGTCACCTCATTCGTCACCGCCTTCATCACCCCCCTCGTCGCCCTGATCGGCGGCAAACAGGACTACAACGGCCTCTCCTTCAGCATCAACGGCACCAGATTCCCCTACGGCGTCTTCGTCACAGCCCTGATCTCCTTCCTCATCGTCGCCACAGTCGTCTACTTCTTCATCGTCCTACCGGTGGCCCACCTCCTGGAACGCCTCACCAAGGCCGAAGAAGCCACCGAATACCCCTGCCCCGAATGCCTCAGCGACATCCCCATCCACGCCCGCCGCTGCAAGTTCTGCACCACAGAACTCCCAGCCCCCGTCTAACTCCACCCCACCCAAACGCCCCCACCCCAGCCCCCACGCCACCACCCCAGAAAACCCAGCCCCCGCACCACAGCGCGGCAACAAGGCAACGGGCCAACGGGCCAACGGGCCAACGGGCCAACGGGCCAACGGGCCAACGGGCCAACGGGCCAACGGGCCAACGGGGCACAACAGCACGACGCCACAGCCCAGCCCCCAAAGCCCCACCACCTAGCTCCTCGGCATCACCCCCTGCCCAACCCCGCCCCGCACCACCGGTTCACTTTGCGCCACCCCGCTCCGCCGCGGCACACCAGAGGCGGAACAGCGCGGCGGACTACCGCAGCACTAAGCGACACACCCACACCACGCACCCCGCGCCACCCCGCCACAACGGGGCACTCCGCAACTTCGCCCGCCTGTCGTCTCTCGTAAGCACGCGTCCCAACCTGTCTGCAGGGTCTGGAACTCCGCCCGATCGCCCAACACCGCGTAGCCCCATCAACCGAACGCGACGTACTCGCCCCAGGCATTCACATCCAGGCGCCTACACTCCGCGCCGCCAGAGCCACTCCCGCCACTGCAGCGCCCCTCCAGCGATGAGCAGCCGGGGAAGGTCAACCTTGCTGGCCTCGGATGAGAGCGGAGAGGAAGTGCTTGGTTTCCGGGTCGGTGGAGTAGATGCGCATACCACGCGTGCTTCGGGTGAGCAGGACGCGATAGGTGTTGAGCGCTAGCGGCAGGTATTGATCGGGAGAAAGGTTCCTCATTGGACCGTCGTGGCTCTCATGCGGCTGAGCGAGCCAGCCTCCGTCGCGGTAGACGAGGTCGGGGCCGATGATGACGCCTCCGTAGTCGTACTCCAGGCCCTGGGCGGTATAAATACAGCCGATCTGCCGGTGACCTCCGGGGTCGGTAGCCCAAAAGTTGCGGTGTGGTGCGATGGGCGGATCGCCGATGGCCTGGTCAGCGTTCCAGGGCGCTTGCCAGGAACATTTGTGCCCAGCACGGTCCGTCCATTGGATGCTGACCTCGGGCAGCAGCGTGAACTGATCGCGGGCCCAGGGCCAGCAGAAGCCTGCCGTGGTCCTCGCACTGAAATTGCCTGCGGTGTGGTGGTCGATCCACTCTTGAAGCTCGATGGGGTCCTCGGCGAAGCCGAGGTCGAAGTCCCCCTCGGTCCAGGGCCGCGGAGTCTCGTAGAGGAGCTCGTCAACCCAGGTTGCGTAAGCACGTGATCCGTTGGAGCGGAAGCACCCGTTCAACGACAGATGATGAGGCTCGATGCCCTGCAAGGCCGCGAGTTGCTGAATCTCGTGGACGGTAATGCCTTCGGCAGGCCGGATGATCTGCCGCTCATCCAGGAAGAGCACAACAACCGGGACCCTCTCGATGATCTGGCGAAGGAGCCCCGTTCCGTTGTGGAGTCTTCGAAGACGTTGTGCCTCGTCCAGGATTGCCATCCGCGATCCACCCAGTGCCCGGGCGAGCATGGCTCCGGGGTTAAGGAACAGGTCCCTGCCAGCTGGAGTGTTGGCCGCCCGGCTCAGCTGTTTGATCAGCGTGCCGGACGGGCTGAGGTAGCGCGCATTGACTCCCGGATGCCGGAACAGGCGAGCGAGCAGGCGTGCGGCGATGATGGTCTTACCGCTTCCCGGACCGCCGGTGACCATGACGATGGCCCTGCCGCGCTGATCCATGGCGCGCTGGACGGCGTCCAAGATGCGCAGGAACGCGTTCTGCTGATCGCCGATGAGCACGAAGGTCTGTTGCTCGTCCAGCATGGCGGCCACGTTGTCCAACAAACGCTGGGATGGAGCCCAGCGCACCTTTTCGAATGCCGCAACCTGCTGGTCATCGGGAGGCTGAAGGTCCACGCAAAGCAGACGCTCTGCCAGTTCCTCTTCCGAGCATTCTTCAGAATCAAGATCTTCGCCGCTGAGAAGCGCGATTTCCGCCTGTCCCTGCCGCCGACCCGCTCGTAGATCTTGAAGTTGAGCGCTGGTGGCGTTGTGCAGGAACACCACCCCCCGAGCCACCAGCGGCTGTTCACCAGCCTCGAACCATTGCCGCAGGAACGCAAGGTAGCCATCCACCTGAACCACCGGATGGGAAACCTGTACACCATTGGGCAGTCGCACCTGAAGCTTGGAAAGGATCTCGACGGAGGTCCACTGCTTCAACTCGATAACTACGAGTGCCGGCACACCAGCCGCGGTGCGGCCCAGCAGAAGGGCGTCGATACGACCGGCTCCGCCGGGGCTGGCGAACTCCAGGTAGATCTGCATCTGCCCGAGGCCCGCTCGTAGCAGCGCGTCGACCATCGCTGGCCAGCTGTGCCGCCAACTGCGGTACTCGGGCTCGTCGACCGCCCTGAACGTGATCGTCTGGTAACGCTGCGCGCAACCGGCGAGAAACCCTGGGGTGTCCAGCCTCTGAGCCAGATCGGCCACTCGGCCTCGCCAGACGCAAGGAACCTCATCTACCGCATGATCCTGCTGTCCGCGATCGGCACCATGGGCGTTCCACGTCATGCCAGTACAGCACTGACGAAGAGGGAGTTACCTGAGCCGACAGCCACGGAGCCTCCTCAGCGAACGAAATGGCGACGTTCAAGCAAAACGTCGGATTCACAAACTTAGTCGCCACCTCGGACACACCGCTGGCCAACACCCGGTATCTCTCCATGAACGCGTCGTCCTCCCTGAGTGGCTCGCCTCCCCGCCAGTTTTCCCAGCCCACCAACGATCCGACTTGCAGAACCTTCCCTCAGCGTCCCTGCAGCCAAGCGCCCCCAGTTCCCTATCTCCGGCCACCTCCACTAACGTCACAGGCCCCCAAGTCGGCAACCGCACAGCGTCCCGGCCGCCACGAACCCATGCGGCGCCGAGCCGAAGTCGCATCGCCGCTCAATCGGGTGACCCGCTTCCTGGCGATGTCTCCGTCGGCAACTGTCTGGTTCTCCCCTATGTGCCGAAGCACCTCGAGAGTTCGCAAGTCACATACACCCCAGCAACGCACGGCCACGCTCCTGTCACGCCGCTAGGCCGGCCACGTGGCGAACCGAACAACCGAGCCCCGCCACAACGGCGCAGCGGGGCAGACGGCCGCACGGAGCAGCAGCCCGCACTGTCACCCGCACCAGCGCTCGGCCGCCACCTCCCCGCGCCAACCTGCTCCAGCGCAGCACGGAAGGGGCACTTGGGCTCAGCTTCAACTGCGCATCCCGTCGCAACGCTGCGGAGCCCAGCGATAAGCACTGCCGCCGCCAGCATGGCGAGGTGCGCTAGGCAGGCTCGCCCGCAGGGCCATGGGTAATCGGCCAGGCGACCAGGCCCCGGGAACCGGCGCAGGACGTCGCGTTCAGACAGGCCCAGCGCCGGGTGTCGTCGTGCCTGGGACATCGACGACAGATCCCTGCCGCACAAGCGTTCCCCGGCCTCGTGGCGACCGTCGTGGCCAGCCCAGCGCCCCTGTTGTCGATGTGCGGTGGATCGACATGATCGCGAGCCGAGCAGCACGGCCCGAACTGGCTGGTGGCGGAGGTCCGGGCGCGTGGGTTGTGGCCGGTTCGGGGCAGTGTCGTGGCCGGTGTGCTCGTTAGCCGAACTGGCCGGGCTGGTAGTCGCCAGCGGGGAGTTGGACGATGACGTTCGCATGGTTGTGGGCGTTGATGAGGGCGATGAGAGACACGAGGGCGGCGAGTTGTTCTTCGTCGTAGTGCTTGGCAGCGCTGGCCCAAGCCTCGTCGGTGACGCCGTCGGCGGCGTCCGCCAGGCGAGTGCCCTGCTCTGTCAGTTCCAGGGCGCGGCACGCTCGGCATCGGTGAAGACCTTGGCTTCGCGCCAGGCCGCGATCAGGTGGAGGCGAATGGAGGACTCTCCAGCGTGGGCGGCGTCCTTGCTGTGCATGTCGAGGCAGAAGCTGCAACCGTTGATCTGGCTCGCGCGGATCTTTACCAGTTCACGCGTGGCGGCGGGAAGCGTCGAACATCGATCGCCTTGTTCGCCGCAGTGAGGTACTTGACGACACTGGCCGCGATCGGGTTGGTGAAGAGGGGTGATGGCGTCCAAGGGCGTGTTCAAGTCCGGCTTGTGCGCCGCAGCCGATGAGCGGGCGGCTCTACGCGTGGGCAGCCCCCGCTAGGCCGAGCGAAGCCACGTCCCAGCCCGGCCAGTAGCCAGTCACGACGGCGTCCAGAAGGGATGACCAGATTTCACCGCCCACCACGGCTGCGGAGCGGGACGACCCGCGCGTCTGCAATCTCTGTTTCGATCGCTGAGCGAAACCAACAACAGCGTCCAGAAGCGGTGGTTGGGGCTCGACTCGTGCGTCGCAGGCTTGGAGGGGTAGTGGCTCTGGGAGCTCTTCGCCATCTTCTGGTTTGGACGGGGATTGCCGTTCGGGCAAGCGGGGTTGTTAGTTTTCTTCGGTGCCGTATTCCCAGTGCCAGGGTTCGAAGGGGTTGGAGTAGGCCCAGGCTGGGTGGAACCAGCCGTATTTCTTGGAGTTGGACTCCATCCAGGAGAACTGGAGGGAGCCGGCGATTTGGACGCCTCCGCACAGGTCGACGGCCTGGCCCTTGCCGTGGTTGCTCGTTCCCGGGACGGCGGCGAACCCGGGACGGCGGGCGTAGACCGAGTGCTGTTCGGACAGGTTGCGGTAGGAGTCGGTCACGCACATGTCCTTGCCGAACTTGCGCTTGTAGGCGGAGTTCAGCTTGTAGAAGGCCAGGGCGGCGTCCGCTCGGAGCTGGTTGCCCTTCTGGGGCAGATCGCAGAGGTACTTGGACGGAATCAGCCCGTTGGGGAAGCGGCGCGCGTTGGACGCCAGGCCCTTGTCGCAGCCCATTTGGAGGCGTTTGTCACGGTCCGCTCGGGTCCGGTCGAGCATTTCGGTCAGGTCCTTGGTGAGCCGCGCCGACTTCTGCTTGAGACCGTCGATCTGCTGCTGGACGCGCGTCTGCTCCACCGCGTTCCGCGACTGCAGGTCCTGGGCGGTGGACGCCAATTTCCGTCGACGTTCCTGGAGTTCGTTGGCGTGCTTGACCAGGGCCTCGCGGCTCTGCGCGAGTTGGGTGACGTCCGCCGTGGCCCGCAGTGCCTCGTCCGGATCGCCGGAACCGAAGATCGCCATGGACCCGGCCGCGCCGGGCTGCTGGTAGGACGCGTTCGCCAGGCGCGCCAGCGGTTCTCTGATGCGATCGAGGCCCGCCTCGGCGGCGGCCAGGTCTCGCAGCGTCACCCGCAACTGGGCCTGGGACTTGGCCAATTCCTGCTTGCGGCTGGTCATCTGCCCGGTGGCCTTCTCGAGCTCTTCCCGCGCCTTGGACGCCTGACGGCGCAACGCCTCCACAGGGTCGCTCGCGGCGCTTCCGGGCGTTCCGGCGACGAGAACCGACACCACCATGAACACCGAGACCAGCGCCGCCGACCGAGGGGTTGGCACGGTGGCTCCTCCTGATGACCGAACGCCGAACGATCGCAGGAACGCTACTACACGTTCACAGTCGATCTGACTGTGTTCACGGAGTCACGCGACTCTGTGATCTGCACCATCGCCCGAACCACGGGATGTGCTCCATCCCCGGCGCGCATCGCGAGCTTCGGCTTTCCTGCTTGGGCGGCGCTTTCCGCTTGGCTTTGACCGTCGGCTTGGCCGCCGGTGCGACGCTGCGCGGCTTCTCCGTCCGAGGCGGGACGAAGGCCCGATAGGTGGGCCCGGTCTCCGGCGTGACGCTGGGCGTCGGTCCCGGCTCCGGCACCGCCTGAGCGGGCGGGGCCTGGGAACTCTCAGGCTGGGACGAGTCAGGCATGCCCTGCAGCCCCAACGCCAGAATGCCCGCCAGGATCAGGGGCGTCAGCACCCCCGCCACGAACAGCACAACCCACCTGGGAACACGGATCGCCGACACGATACGGCCCCCTTCCAGGCGCACTCTTCCTCGATGCCGACCCGTCACGAGACGAGATCGTACTCACGATTGCCCCACACGCACAGAGAGAACCACGAACCGACATAACGCAACGTAGATCATCTGCCACGCGCCCACCTCATATCGGGGAGCGCCCCACCCCCCACGTCCTCTACCCTGTAGGTGCCGTCCGCTACGCTCTAGCGTCGAACAGCACCAAGCCTCCGTAGCTCAGGGGATAGAGCACCGCTCTCCTAAAGCGGGTGCCGCAGGTTCGAATCCTGCCGGGGGCGCACCTCTGACCACAACAAAAGGCCCTTGACCAGCACGTACGCTGGCCAGGGGCTTCGTTGTGTGCAACTCTATGCGGTCGTTTGCGGGCAACTGCGGTTGATCCATCCCAATGCCGTCCCACGCAAACGGCGCTGTGACGTGCCGAGACCTCCCGCATCTGGGCACCCAGCACCTCGCTCCTTCTCACGCCTGGGCCAACGCGTAGAGGGACGCACCGCCGGTCGTGCCTGGCCCGCCGCCAGCTGGCGGCCCGCGGATCGGCGACAGAGAAGCACCAGGGGTGGCCTCGGTCGATTACGGCAGAGGCCGACCGGTCCAGCGCAGTGGCCGCAAGGGCAAGTCAGGCGGCGGGAGGGCCGCGGCCTCTCCAGCACGCCGCTAGACGGAAGGGAAAACAGTCCGACGTGTTCGGACTGGCGCTTGCGACGAAAGAGCCTCGTACACCCGAGCCTACTTTTCAAATGCTGCGAGCACGTTGGCCATCCTATATTCAAAAGCTTTTGGGATTATCGGAGTCCCTTCCGGAATGTCCAGGAAAATCAATGCCCGGGGCAGCTTGGCAGCAAAATCGTGAGAACTCCAGCCGGGCCCATCCGTGGCCCTCCCGCGAGCTGCGATCAGAAGCAGTCAAACGAGGGCAGCTTGACGATCGCCGTGGCCCTTGACCTGCGCATCGGGGGCCGGGCTCGCAACCTTCTGGCAGCTCTGCGCCCTGTTGTGGTGTCCAGATGTCGGGGGGCTCAAGCTAACGCTTTGCAGACTCTCTGTCCCTCCAGGACGCCTACAAGCGGGCACCCAGTTCCGATACTCGGCGGGCAGCCGCAACCCCAGTGCGCAACGAACTCCCCGACAAACCCGGGGCCACCGAGCCACCCCAGTGTCATTCCCTCGGGAATGGTCGCTCGCACATCGGCCCACAGGATTCGGCTTCCGGATCGACGCGGGCGACTCTAATTTTCGGTCAGGTCAAGCCCCCCGGCTTTCACGCTGAACACAAGTGCGCGCCAGTCACACGGGGAAAAGTGCAGAAACGCGCCGCCCGGGTCCTTGGAGTCGCGCGCCAGGACGCAGAACCCCAGTTCCGTGCGGTGGCCGGCGACTTCTACACAGTCGGCAGATTCTCCCGAGTGGCTGCTCTTGCGCCAACTAGGAGAAGGCGTGCTGAATTTCATCTATTATTGCCCTGCCCGAAGCTCATCGATATCGTCAATCGCTTGTGCTATGAATTCTCGTGACTCTTGCTCGGAGAGAGCGCGTTGCTGAATCTCCTCAAATGCTAGCATATATCGAAACGCACGTTTCTCGTTCTCGATGAAGATGTCACCGGTCATCTCCTCGATGTGGACGACGTCCGGCAGCAGATCCTCATGGAAGCTGAGGATGTTGAACCGAAAGCCGAGACTGGGATGTGCGCCTTTGGTGAATGGCAGAATCTGGATTGTCACGTTGGCCATCTCGCATACCGTGAGCAGATGGGCGAGTTGCTCGCGGGCCACCTCCGGACCGCCGATGAGCCTCCGTATGACACTCTCTTCGAGCACGGTCCATATCTTCAGTGGGTTTGGCCCCAAAAGGCGGGCTTGGCGCTTGAGCCGTACTTCCACCGCCTGCTCGATCTCCCCCGGAGGAAGTCTGGGGACGACGTTCCGGATGATGGCTCTCGCGTATTGCTCGGTCTGCAGCAGGCCGTTGACCGGGCCGAGGCGAAACGAACGCAGGAACGAGGCCTCGTCCTCCAGGCCGAGATAGGTGCGGTAATCCTCCGGCAGGCTGGCGATGCTTTCCCACCACCCCCGGCGTTGGGCCGAACGTGCCAGATCAACGAGGCGGTCCCCTTGTGTCTCGGAGATCTGAAACAGGCCCAGCAGGCGTTTGACGTCCGCAACGGTGACCCCTGAGCGAGCGGTCTCGATCCTGGAGAGCTTGGCGGCGGACCAGCCTAGCTCGGCCGCGGCCTGCTCGCCGGTGAGCCCCGCGGCGAACCGGCATTCTCGCAGTTCCCTGGCCAGTTGGCGGGCCCGGACCGTTGGTGGGCGAGCATCGGGCATCTGCTTCTCCTGTCAGACGGCGGCGTCCTGTCTGCAGCGTCGGATGCAAGCGAGCACGAGAGCGTGCCCGCGAGCTTACCTGCAAGCTTGCAAACATGCTTGCACTTACGGATGATTGAGGCGAGTGGGGACCTGCCCAGCGCGCAGGAGGCGATGCCGGAGATGATCTCCAACAGCGCGAACGGCGATGATCCCGATGCTCGCCGGAGGAGCCGATGACCGTGGCCGCAGGACCGAAGTTCCTTGGCACGTCTCCACGGGCGCCGGGACCGGCCGCGACGCACGACGGGGCCAGACTCGCCTACCGCTTCGTCGTGGGCGTCGACGTCGAAGGATTCAGCGGCCTGTCGACGCTGGACCAGATACGCATCCAAGAGGACCTCGGCGACGCCCTGAACATCGCCGCGGTGCGGACTGGCCTTGACCGTTCCACCTGGTACCGGCAGGTCGCAGGCGATGGTGAGCTTGCCTTTCTCCCGGCTGACACCGACGGGCTGAGCCTGGTGGCCGCTTATCCCCTAAAGATGGCCGAGGCGCTGAGAGAGGTCAATGACCGGCGTGCCCCTCGACCACCCGTTCGCGTCCGCCTGGCAATGCACCACGGAACCCTGGTGGCCGGCTGCTTCGGCCCCGTAGGCGAAGCGCCGATAGTCGTGCGCCGCCTCCTGGATTCCCAGATCCTTCACGACGAACTGCGGGTGACCGAAAAGGACCTGGCCCTGGTGGTGTCAGAATCGATCTTCGGTGGCGTCGTCAAGACTCAACTGGACGGCTTGGAACCTTCGGCCTTCCACCCCGTAGAGATCCAAGTGCAGAACACGACCTACATCGGCTATATCCATCGGGACGCCCGCGACAACGGATTGGGCTCTCTCCAGTGGGCCCCGAAATGGCCCCTCCGATGGAGCACCCTCAGAAACAGTTTGAGGCCTGGCCGCCGTTAGCTAACTACAACGATGACATAGTTGGGATCGTAGTTCGCGGACAACACAGGCAACGCCGCAGTGAGGTTGTTCAGGTCGTACCGGCGGAGGGCTTGGGGAGCTTCACGGTCTCCGTCGGCGGCGCAGGTCAGCCCACCAGGGCTTTCTTGCGTTGTCCCTGGTAGACGCGTGTAGAGCACGCTAGGGCACGTCCCGGCAACGCTTGAACCTGCAAGATCATCTCCCATACGTCTCCCAGCGGGCCCGAGGTTTCGGCTGCGAGCGGCCATCACCTTCGATCGTAAGGTTCGTGGCACCACCGAGCACATGACGTCCGCGCGCCCCCGAGAGATCCACGTCAAGGAAACGCGATCGCACTACCTCCTCGGCGGAACCGAGGGCTACCACGTCGACCGGGAACTCGCCGAGCGGTTCATCGCGCTGACCCGGCATCGCTCGGAACGCGCGCGCGAAGCAGGAGCTGGTTGATCGGAGTTGTCGAGGTGTTCGCCGTCCAAGGCATCCACCGGGTCCTCGACATCGGCTCCGGTTTCCCACCGAGGGCAACGTCCACGAGGTGGCCGGCCGGGCGATCCCGGGCGCTGGCATTGGTGGCGATCCGCTTGCGGGCCGGAACGGAACGGCTCGGTGTGAGCCAGTGGACCGGGGCTACCGGGGGCGTGGCGGGGGACTCGACCACCGGCGAGGTGGGTAGCTCGGCTACCCGGTGCAGGCGTGCGGCCCGACGCCTGTTCGACCTCACCTCGGCTGGCGGGTGGCTCGGCCGCCGGGTGAAGGCGTGCGGGGGAGGTCGGGGTGTTGTGGGGCGGTCGGGAGGGGACCGCCCCACAACGGGTTCTGGCTAGGCGATGCTGGCTCCGAAGCGGACGGCGCCGTCTACCGGGATGCCTCGGCTGCCCGGGGCGAGCAGCCCGAAGCCCCCAGCTTGGCCGTCCGTACTAATGTCGTGCGTGGCGCCCTTGTCATACGTCACGTCATCGGGCGCACCGATCATCATGCGGTCGAGACGGACGGTCAGCGCGGCACCGAAGCGGTCGCCGGCCTGGGGCGTGCCCTTCCCTTTCTCCTGGGTGTAGATCTGGTTGTTCTTGTCCGGCGTCTCGGGGTTCAGCACGTGGACCGCGCCGGCGTCGGCGAGAGAGCCGACGTCCTCACTCGGCATGCCGACCACGAGAGACGCGCGCTCGTTGGCCCCCCGCCCCGTGTCGAGGGCCAGCACCGCGCCGAACCGGTCCCCCGCCTCGGACGCACCCACGATCCCGGGGGTGTTCTGGTTGACACTCCGCAGATGCGGCAGCGGGTAATCGTCCTCACCGCCGAACAGATGCACCGCCCCCGCGTCCGCCGCCGAGCCGATGTCCTCGGTCGGAACGCCGACCGCGAGCCAGGCGACGGACGGGCCGTCGTTCACGTGGTAGGCGCTGTAGGACACAGCGGCGCCGAACTGGTCGCCGGCCTCCGCGACGCCATCCACCCCCGCGACGTCCTGTGTCAGCGGGACGTCGCTGTTCAGGCCGGAGGCTTGGTGGACCATGCCCGCGTCCTTGACGGTCCCCAGGTCTTCGCCGGGTACTCCAACGGCCAGGTTGTAGCCCCTGACCTCGTCCGAAACGCCGCCCCCGTACAGATCGACCGCGGCTCCGAAGCGGTCTCCCGCCTCGGGCCCGCCGCTGATGCCGGGGCTGTCCTGGGTGATCATGGCGGCCTGCGCGACGTCGCCGGCCGTGCCATCGAACGCCACGACGCCCGCGGCGCCCGCGTCGGCGGCGCCGTTCACGTCCACGCCCGGCGCCCCCACGGCCAGGCCCGGAGCGGGCCTGTCGCCGGGAGTGCCGTCGGTCCGGAGAGTCCTGTCGACGCCCAGCGCCGCACCGAACTGGTCGCCCGCCATGGGCGAGCCGGGGACGCCCTCGGCGCCCCGCCGCAGCACCTTGCCGGCCCGGCCGCCGCCGAGCCCGTCGGCCGACCCGTAGATCACGTGGACGACGCCCGCGTTGTCGGCCGACCCGACCGACTCCGACGGCACGCCGACCACCAGGTCGGTGTAGTTGTCGGAATTGACCCTGAGCGCCCGCACGACCGTCCCGAAGCCGTCATCGGCCTCCGGGGTGTCGCCGACGCCCGCGTGTCCCTGGACCAGCGGCGTGACCTTCCCGCCCTCGCCCCCGAACACCACGTTGATCCGACCCGCGCGTGCCTTCCCGGCCACCGTGGCGTTCGGGTCGCCGACCACGAGGTCGGGGCATCCGTCCGCGTTGAAATCGACGCTGCCGTCGACTTCACCGCATATCGCCGCCCGCGGGGCCGCTTGCGCCGTCCCCACTCCGAATGTCACCGCGGCGCCCGCTACCGCGAGCACCCCAACCACTCTGTTGAAACGCACCATACCCCCATCGGACGAGCCGACTTCTGTCACATAAAAGACGCGTTTTGATCAGGAGTGATTTACCCGGTGTTCATTCGTTTTCCCGGCATCGCGCCATCACGGGCGTTGACCTGGCGATTCTCCGAGAAAGTGGCCCCCGACCACGGTTCACCCACCCAAGAATGGCGACCGGATATCACCGCCCTGGTCGAAGCGGCTTTCATGGGGGCTGGCGGGGACCCGATCGCTGATAACCGGATCCGGTCCGAACTTGTCGTGCTGGTCTCGGTCGACATCGCGGTGGATCTCGTCCAACCACGCCCTCACCTGCTGTCTTGCCCGCGCGACTACCTGTCCCGCACAGCGCGGGACGGGGCCCGTGGGCGGCCGCCTGCCGGGCGGAAACAGGGGTCTAGGAGCATCCATGCACAAGTTGCATCGATCATCCGCCTATTGGCATTGCCGATCGCTTGCTTGTCGTGATTGCTTCAGAATAGATTTCAAAGTGCCGCAACCAAAAATTGCGTCCATTGGTTGCGGCACTCCGGTCTCGTACCGCCCAAGTCCGCCCTCGGGCGGTACGTCCTGCTCTCCGGCGTCAGCGCCGCCCGGGACGCTGAAATTGCCAACGTGAATTTGGGTACGATCGGCGGTCTTGGACCGCGCATTGTGCGAGTCGAGCGACCAGACCACTGGGGTTTCGTGAGCCTGACTCGCCCTCAGGCTGCCGTGCCACTGCGGCCGGTGCCGTCCCTCGAATTGACTGGGCCCCGTTTGGGGGCATCTGGAGCGCCGACACCGTGTGCGGGCCGCTCAGGAGGCGTTGTCGTAGGTGGTGCGGGCGGCGTTCACCTGGTCGATGTGGCCCTCGGCCCAGCCTTTCACCGCGCGGACGACCGGGAGCAGGCTCTGGCCGAGCTGGGTCAGGGCATAGGTGACCTGGACGGGACGTGTGGGGACGACCGTTCGGGAGACGAGGCCGTCGCGTTCGAGGTTGCGCAGCGTCTGGGTGAGCATCTTCTGGCTGACGCCGTCGATCTTGCGGGACAGGTCGCCGTAGCGCATCGCGTCCTCGGCCAGCGCGCTCATGATCAGGCCGACCCACTTGTCGCTGATCCGGTCGTAGAGCTGCCGGGCGGGACAGCCCGCGACAAAGGCGTTGTACTCCTGACGCGGTTCCGCGGGCGCTGTGCCAGTCATGAGTTCTCCCGGTGCGGTACGCACTCCAAGGTGCCTTCTTTCCGATAGAGACTAGCGCTTCTAGGCTTGGGCTCGTCAAGCAAGAAACGTCGGTCACCGATCTCTTGAGTGGGGGTTCGGTGAAATATCGTGCTGCGCGAAAGAAGGAATTCATGCGCATAGCGAAAAGGTCTGTGGCGCTGGTCGTGCCCGTCCTTTCCCTGGCCGCTGGTCTGGCCGTCCTGCCGGGAGACGGCGATGCGGCGCCCGTCCAGAGGCGGTGTACGGCGGGGACGTTCGACGGGAAGCGTTTGCTGGTGCTCAGCGATGCCACCATGCCGGCCAGCGCCTTCATGGACGGCCGTCTGGAGCCGGGAGGACGCGGCGCCGGCGGCGCGCGTGACGCCCTGACGGTGATCGACCTTCCGCTCCGGGTCGGGGTCCCGGGGTTGGAAGGTCCCCCGCCTGTCTCCGGAGAGACGGAGGTCGACAACTCGGTGGTCGGTCCGCCCTATGGAATGGCGGTTTCTCCAGATGGGCGCCTTGTTTACGTCCTGCGGACGCGAGGCAATCCGCCCCCCGGCGTCACCGAGGTGGGGAACGTCTTCACCGGCCTGCCGAGCGAGGCGGTCGTCTCGGTCGTCGACATCGCGGACGCCCGGCGTCCGAAGCTGATCCAGAAGATCCGCGTCGGCCGTCACGCCCACACGCTGAGCCTCAGCCCGGACGGGACGCTCCTCGCGATCAACACCGACGAGCCGGGCCGGAACATCGTCCTGCACAGGGTGGAACGCAACGGCCGTGTCGGCGCGGAGAAGCTGGCCGCCGCCGGTGCTCCGTCGGTGCGCCGCGTCGGCCGGATCGAATGGCATCCGTCCGGCCGTTATCTCGCGCTCGGCATTCCCTTCGCGGATGAGATCCGTTTCTTCGAGGTCGGCAATTCGGGCCGGACGCTGAAGCCGTGGGGCGCGCCGGTCAGGGTCGGTAAATTCCCGGACGAGGGCGTATTCACCGACGACGGCCGCTTCTACCTTTCGACTGATCTGCAGTGGGGCGACGATGTGCCCGGCCATTTCCACGATCCGCCGCCCGGCACCATCACTGCGGTCGCGTTCGACGCGTCCCGCGGGCGCCACCGCGTGACCGGTCGGGCCAAGACCGACATCAGCCCCGAGGGCATCGCCGTCAGCCCGGATGGGCGGCGGGTGGTCACCGGAAACCTCACCCACAGCTGGCGTCCCTGGAACGACGAGCGCCTGACCCCGCGGTCCTCGATCGATCTGCTCGACCTCGACCCCGGGTCCGGGAGGCTCAGCGCACGGCAGCGCCTCGCGGTCGACGGCGTCCTGACCGAGGGGATCACCTTCGACGCCTCGGGCGACCATGTCGCGCTCTCGGTCTTCGACCGTTTCGACCCGCGGCGCCGCCGGGGTGCGGTGAAGTTCTTCGACCTCTCCGGTGGGCCGGACTGCTCTCGACTGTCACCCACGCACGCGGAGCTCGAGGTCCCACCCGGGCCCCACTCACTCCTCGTCGTCCGCTGAGCGAGGCCGGCCGGCCGCCCCCGGGCCAGGGGCGCTCGGTCGGGCTGTTCTTTGGTCTCGGTGTCTGTTCGGGGGTGGTGACCTCGTCATCACTACGTCGGGTCATCGAGATGAGGAGAGTGAGATGGGCACCATCAGCGTTTTCGAGAGCGTCAGCCTGGACGGTGTCATGCAGGGGCCCGGGCGGGCGGACGAGGACACCAGGGGCGGATTCGCGCACGGCGGCTGGGGTCAGGGGTATGCGGACCAGGTGAGCGGGCAGTTCGCCGGGTCGGGGATGGCCACCACGAAGGCGATGCTCTTCGGGCGCCGGACTTACGAGGACCTGCTGGGTCACTGGACGTCGGTCACCGAGCCCAACCCGTTCACCGAGGCGCTGGTCAACCAGCGGAAGTACGTCGTCTCCCGCGACGAAGGCACGGTGCCGGGGTTTCCCAACTCGACGCTGCTCGCGGGCGAGGCGGTCGAGACGGTCGCGCGGCTGAAGGGGCGGGTCGACGGCGTGATCACCGTGATCGGGAGCGGTGAGCTCGTGCGCTCGCTGCACGCGGCCGGGCTCGTCGACGAGTACATCCTGCTGATCCATCCCCTCGTGCTCGGGTCGGGTACCCGGCTCTTCGGTGCGGGGGAATGCTCCAACCTGAGGCTGGCGGAGTCGATCACGTCCAGCACCGGTGTCGTCATCGCGCGCTACGGCGTGACCTGCTGAGAGGATCGGGACATGCGGTACATGCTGCTTTTCCACTACGCCGAGGAGAGCGACGAGTCGATCGGGCCCGAGGCGGTGGAGGCGGGTATGCGGGCGTTCGCGAGCTATGCCGCGACGTTGGAGCAGGCCGGGATTCTGGTGAGCGGGCAGGTGTTGCAGCCGTCCGCCGCCTCCACGACGCTGACCAGTGCCGGTGGGGAGCTGCGGATCCAGGACGGGCCGTTCGCCGACACCAAGGAGCAGCTCGGCGGGGTGATCGTCATTGACGTGCCGGACCTCGACACCGCCTTGGAATGGGCGCGGCAGGCGCCGCCGGTGGCGTGGGGCACGGTCGAGGTCCGTCCCGGGGCCGTGCACACCGAGGCGGGCTCGTGGGTTCCGTCGTGACGGCGGCGGACGTGGCGGAACGCGCGGCGCGGACGTCCTATGGACGGCTGGTCGCGCTGCTGGCCGCGTCCACGGGTGACCTGGGGCTCGCCGAGGACACTCTGGCGGAGGCGTTCGAGCGGGCGCTGACCACCTGGCCAAGGGACGGCGTCCCGGACAACCCGGAGGGCTGGCTGCTCACGGTCGCGCGGAATCGTCAGCGGGATCATTGGAAGTCCGCCGATCGCCGGCATTACGCGCCGTTGGAGGCCGTCCCCGAAGACCCGCTGGACGCCCTCGATCCGGAGGAGATCCCCGATCGGCGGCTGGCGTTGCTGTTCGTCTGCGCGCATCCGGCGATCGCCGCGAACGTCCGCACACCGTTGATGCTGCAGACGGTGCTCGGCTTCGACTCCGCAGAGATCGGGCGGGCGTTCGCCGTGCCCGCCGGGGCGATGTCGCAACGGCTGGTGCGTGCCAAGCGACGGATCCGGGACGCCAAGGTCCCCTTCGTCGTCCCGGGGAGGCAGGCCATGCCCGAGCGGCTCGCGCCGGTTCTGGAGGCGCTGTACGGCTGCTATGCCATGGCGTGGCCGCAGCGGGGCGAGGCCCGGTATCTCGCGGTCACCGCGGCCGCCCTGCTCGGGGACGAGCCCGAGGCTTGGGGGCTGGCCGGTCTGCTCACCCTGGCCTCGGCGCGGGCCAGGGCGCCCGGGCGGCCCTTCGTTCCGCTCGATCGGCAGGATCCGTCCGAGTGGGACCGGGCTCTGGTCGCCGAGGGCGAGGCGTGTCTGCGCAGGGCCGAGCGGCCGGGGCGGGCTCCCGGACGGTTCCAGTTGGAGGCGGCGATCCAGGCCGTCCACTGTGATCGGGCCCGGACCGGCCGGACGGACTGGCACGCGCTCCGCACCCTGTACGCCGCGCTGGTCGCCGTCGCGCCGAGCCTGGGCAGCCGCGTCGCGCACGCGGCCGTCATAGGGCAGATCGAGTCCCCCGGGGACGCGCTAGTGCTGTTGGACGCGCTGCCTCCCGAGCGCGAGCAGTTCCAGCCGTACCACGCGACGCGGGGTGATCTCCTGGCACGGCTGGGACGGCAAGAGGAAGCGGTGGTGGCGTATGGCCGAGCGGCCTCACTCACTGATGACGCGGCGGCGCGGTCGTTTCTTGAGCGGCGGGCCACGCTTGGTGCGGAGGGGTGAGAGGAAGACGGGCAGGAAGGCCAGGGCCATGCCGAGGGCGGCGAGCCAGATGATGGCGCGGATGCCAATGAGGGACGCCAGGGTGCCGCCGAGCAGGGCGCCCAGGGGCATCGTGCCCCAGACGAGGAAGCGCATGGTCGCGTTCATCCGGCCGAGCAGCCGTTCGGGGCACAGGGCCTGGCGGTAGCTGATCTGCGCGACGTCGTAGACCATGCCGCCGAAGGCCACCGCGAACTCGCCCGCGGCGGCGAGCCAGAACCGCCAGTCGTCCTGGGCCAGGGGGACGAGCATGCCGAAGGGCCCGGTCAGCGCGATGCTCATCCAGATCGTCCGGCCCTGTCCTGCGGACATGGCGATGCGGCGGGCGCACAGGGCACCGGCGACCCCACCCGCGGCGCCGATGGTGAAGAAGAGACCGACCTTGCCGGCGGAGAGGCCGAGCTGGGCGGAGAGCAGGACGATCATCATGGGCTGGCTCGCCATCCGGAACAGGTTGAACGTTCCGGTGCTGGCGGCGATCGCGCGCAGCGGCCGGTTGCCGAACACGAAGCGCAGGCCCTCGACGGCCTCCCGGCCGAGATGGGGGTCCGGGACGGCGGGCGGACGGGGTTCGCGCGTCCTGATCAACGCGATCCAGACGGCCGACCAGGCGAAGCAGAGCCCGTTGGCGACCACGGCGTAGGAGGTGCTGAGGGCCTGGACGGCCAGGCCGCCCACCGTCGGGCCGCTCATCTGGGCGATCGACTGGGTGGAGGCGAGCTTGGCGTTGCCTTCGGCCAGCCGGTCGGTGCCCACCAGGTGCGGCAGATAGCTCTGGTACGCCACGTCGAAGAAGACCGTCAGGGCGCCGTAGACGAGCGCGACGGCGTAGAGCTGGGGCAGGGTCAGCACGCCGAAGGCGGCGGCGGGGACGAGCGAGGCGAGCGCGAGGGTGCGGCCGATGTCGCTGATGATCAGGACCCGGCGGCGGCGGGCGCGGTCCACCCAGACGCCGGCGGGCAGGCCGAGGAGGAGGAACGACGCCGTCAGCGCGGTCGAGACGAGACCTACCTGGGCGGGGGTGGCGTCCAGGGTCTGGGCGGCGAGCAGGGGCAGCATGAACAGGCTGGTCGTCGCGCCGATCTGGCTGGCGGCGTCACCGATCCAGAGCCGCCGGAAGTCCCGGTGGAAGGCGAGGCTGTCCCGGAAGGGCATCGAGCGCTGCGTTTCGTTCGGCTAGGTGGCCGCCCTGGCTCCCACCGTCGCGTCGTAGAGCTCGACGAACTGCTCCGAGTTGTAGTCGATGAAGATCTTCAGGTCGGCGTAGGCCGACCGGGGTGAGCCGTACAGCTCGACGGCCTGGGCGGTGGTCTCGAACATCATGTCGTCGTGGCCGTGCGAGCCGTCCAGGTCGATGTGGGCCTGCGCGCCGCGCGCGCACTGGGGTCCGAACTCCTTGGCGGCCCGGCCGACGAGCGCGGGCGCGTACCGGTCGGACCACCATTCGAGATACCAGTCCCACAGCGCGACGGGGGCGGGGCCGCGCTGGTCGGTCGCGAGCCGCAGATAGGCCATGGTCCTGGCGGTGCCGGGGAAGGGCTCGGTGGCGTTGATCTCGTCCAGGGTGACGCCGAGCGCGGCCAGGTCGCGGACGAACATGCCCTCGTGCCCGATCTCGTCGGCCAGGTACTTGGCCAGCTTCGCCGCGAGCCGGTAGTCGCCGAAGCTGGCCTTGTAGAGGGCGTAGGCGTCCGCGATGTTGTCCAGCCGGATCTGCAGGACGGTCTCGATCATGAATCGGGTGTAGTAGTCGCGGTCGGTCCAGGTGCCGTCGCAGAATCCGCGCAGCACCGGCACCTGCTCGAACTGGCGCTCGGTGAGCTCCAGGGCCAGTCCTTCCAGATGGGCCCGGCTGAGCTTGTCCATAGTGGTCTCTCCCATGTCGGCTACCTGAGCCCCTCGGTCGGGACGCGCTGGTAGGCGGGGCCGACCTTGTCCGCCGGTATGAGCGGCAGCGTGACCGAGGACGGGTGGGCCGGGTCGTGGTAGATCTTCTGGTGCGCGACGCGCTGCCGATCGCTCGCGCCGAACGGCTCCCCGGTGTTGGGGTTCGGCGCGTATTGCGGATAGTCGCTGGAGGAGATCTCCAGCCGGATCCGGTGCCCCGCCTTGTACAGGTTGGACGTCGGCCAGATCTTGATCGTGTACTTGTAGATCTTGCCGGGGACGATCGGGGTGGGCTTGCTCGACGAGGCCCGGAAGCTCGCGCGCAGGATGCCGTTGTTGAGGTTGGCGGCGGTGTCGTCCGGGTGGACGTCGACGAGCTTGGCCGTCCAGTCGGTGTCCTTCGCCGACGAGGACGCGTAGAGGTCGACGCTGATGGGGCCCGTGACGTGGGTGTCGGCGGTCAGCTCGGGGCTGGTGTAGACCAGGACGTCCGGGCGCTGCTCGATGGGCTGCTGGTCGAACATTCCCTGCTGGCCGCCGAGGCTGTCGCAGCAGGAGTGCCCGCCGAGCGAGGGAACCGGGTTGCGGGGGTCGTAGGTGTAGGCGTCCGGCGGCTGGACGCGGTCCGGTGGCCGGGTGGTGAGCTGACCGTCGCCGAGGAGTGTGGCGGCGTGGCCGCCGCTGCTCAGGTAGTACTTGGTGAACCGCGTGCCGGGGACGGGCCAGCCCCCGGCCCGCCGCCACACGTTGGATCCCATCTCGAAGTAGTCGACCGTCGGCCGGCCGTTGCTGACGCCATTGGAACGGCCCTTGAGGTAATGGTCGAACCAGGCGAGCATCACCCGGTCGGCCGGGCTGTTACCGACCGGGCCGATGGCCTTCAGCATCGGTGAAGGGCCGCAGCAGGGCGGGAACGCCCAGCTGTTGTGGTCCCAGGGGCCGATGACGAGGCGCTGACCGGCCCGCGCCTGCGGGGAACCGCCACGTTCGACCATGCCGGTGAAGTTGCGGATCCCGCCGTCGAGGAAGGAGTCGTACCAGCCTTCGAAATGCAGGACGGGGATTTTGAGCTTGGAGTGATAACGCTCGGGGGCCCAGCGCTTCCAGTACGCGTCGTTGGTGGAATGCTTGATCCAGTCAAAGAAGTACGGGGCCACCTTCGGGTCGTCCGGACGGAACGGCGGGAAGGTCCGGTACGGCCGGTGCGCCATCCACTTCCCGATGTCCAGGCTCACCGTCTCCAGCTCCTTGGCGAGCGCGGTGTCGCCCCTGTTCACCGCCGCGCTGTGCACGATGGTGTGGGCCGCCCACGGCTCGATGAACCCCAGCCGGAACTGCCCGCCCTCGTAGGTCCAGCCCTCGTAGTAGTCGCTGGACGTGTTGAAGGGCACGATCGTCACCAGGTGGGGCGGGAGTTTCCCGGCCGCCAGCCATTGCACGGCGCCGACGTACGACGACCCGTACATTCCCACGCGCCCGTTCGAGCCGGGCAGTCGGGCCGCCCACTCGACGGAGTCGTAGCCGTCATTCTGATCCTGCTCGAATTCATAGAACGTGCCCTTTGAGGCATACTGCCCGCGCACATCTTCGACTACCACCAGATAACACTGGCTAGCCAGCCAGAACGGCGAGATAAAGCGATGGGGAGCGTTGGGCGGTCCGCTCTTTCCGTACTGCGTGCGCATGAGAACGACCGGGACCTTTTCCTTGGCCTTCGGCCGATAGACGTCCGCGGAAAGGATCGTCCCGTCGCGCATGCGGTCCGGCACGTCCTTCTGCACGGTGACCGCGCACGGCCCCGCCTGCCCGGCGTCCACGCCGGTCTGCCGCGCCGCTGACAGGGAGAACACGAGGATCGCGGCGAGTCCGGCGCCCATGAGGGCCCGGTACCGTCCCGCTCTGGAACCCATCACAGGCCGCACCCCTCTTTGATCGTCCGGTCCGGTCACCCCCCTGTTAAAAGCAATAACTTGACCGCTGACAACAAGTGTGGCCGGATGTGGACACTATTACTTCACCCGCTCATTCATGCCGACCACCATCGCTTTCTCACCACTCGGCAGCGCGACCAGGGACATTAACATTCCTTTACCATCACCTCATGACACAGCGTGTCCGGCGTCCGATAAATGATCATCAACCGCCTTGTTGACACCGATGATCGCGCAGGTAGATTCGGCACCGCCGGTTTCGGGCGCTATGGGGCAGATGAGGTTGCCGAATGAAACCTGGACCACGGGGCGGCGCCGCCCATAGGTCATTGCCGGAACCCGCCATTCACGACCTGATCGAAGCCCGGGCCTTGGCGGCGCCCGGCGACATCGCCGTGATGGATGGAGCGCGCCAGATCTCCTACCGCACGCTGAACGAGCGGGCCGACGCCCTGGCCCGCCTCCTACGCGACCACGGCGCGGGCCCCGAGGTCGTCGTCGCCCTGGCCCTCCCCCGCGGAGCCGACCTCCTGGTCGCCATGCTCGGCACGCTCAAGGCCCAGGCCGCCTACCTCCCCCTGGACGTCGACGACCCCCCGTCCAGAGCCGAACACATGCTCCACGACGCCGGAGCCCGCCTGATCGTCACCGACCCCCACCACGCCCCACGCTTCAGCGGCCTCACCACTCCCAACCAACTCAACGCCGCCCCCAAGCCCCCTCCGGACACCGACCCGCACGCCGCTGACGCCGTCACGCACGCCGCCGCCGCGACCCCGCCGAATGCCGACACACCCACCGTCAAGCCCCGGCCGCAGACGGGCCCGCCCGCTGGCGACGCCCAGCCGAAGGCGGACACGTCCGCCGCTGACGCCGACACGCACGTTGTCGTGCTCCGTTTGACGGCCGATTCAGGCGCCGCCACCGCGCTCGCTCCGGAGGGGGTGGCGAGCGCTGTTGTGGGAGGGGAGGGGCTGGCTTATGTTGTGTTCACTTCGGGGTCGACGGGGCGGGCCAAGCCGGTGGCGGTCACGCATCGGTCGCTGGTCAACCATGCGCGCGAGATGGGACGCCGGTACGGGCTGACGGCGTCCGATCGCGTCCTGCAGTTCGCCTCGCCCGCCTTCGACGTGCTGGCCGAGGAGGTCTTTCCCACCTGGCTCGCCGGGGGGCGGGTGGTGGTGACACCCGATCCGGCGGCGCCGTCGGACGTTCTCGAAGGGTTCGTCCGGGCGGCCGGGGTGACCGTGCTGAACCTCCCGACCCCGTACTGGCGTCAATGGGTCCATGACCTGGACCGGGATCCGCGGCCCCTGCCCGGGAGCCTCCGGCTGCTGGTGGTGGGCACCGAGCGGGCCGCCACGAGCACGCTCGCCGGGTGGTGGCGGCACGCCGCCGTCCCGGTGGTGAACGCGTACGGTCTGAGCGAGACCACGATCACCGTGACGTCGCGTGCCTTCGAGCCGGGCGAGGTCCCGGCCGGCGAGACGCTCCCCATCGGAACGCCCATCGCGGGCTGTGCGGTGTTCGTCCTGGACGCCGAACTCCGGCCGGTCGCCCCGGGTGGCACGGGCGAGCTGTACGTGGGCGGGACGGCCCTCGCCCGGGGCTATCCCGGACGGCCGGAGGCGACCGCCGAGCGGTTCGTCCCGCATCCCGGACGGCCCGACGAGCTGCTGCTGCGCACCGGCGACCTCGTCCGGCGAGGGCCCGGTGACGAGCTGGAGTACGTCGGGCGGGTGGATCGGCAGGTGAAGATCCGCGGGCACCGGGTGGAGCCCGCTGAGGTCGAGGCCGTGCTGCACGCCCATCCGGAGGTGGCCCGCGCCCATGTGCGGGGCGAGGACGGCGCCGTGTCGGGCGAGACGCGGCTGGTGGCCTATGTCGAGCCGCACGACGACCGGCGGATTCCCGCGTCGGCTTCGTTGCGCGCGCATCTGCGGGCGGCGCTCCCCGATGCCATGGTCCCCGCCGCCTATGTCCTTCTCCGGGCCTTGCCCCGGCACCCCAACGGGAAGATCGACGTGGCCGCGCTTCCCGCCCTCGACCCGCTCCAGGGCCGGGCCGCCGCGCCCTACGCGCCGCCTCGCACCGAGATGGAACGTGCCCTGCTCGCGATCTGGCGGGAGGCGCTCGCCACCCCGGGCGGGGGCATCGACGACGACTTCTTCGAGCTGGGCGGGCACTCCCTCAGCGCCGCCCGGGTCGTCACCGGGGTCGGTTCGCTCCTGGACCGGGCGATCGCCGTCCGTGATGTCTTCGCCCATCCGACGGTGCGCGAACTCGCCGGGCTCCTGGATACGCCGGAGACGGCCCGTCCCGCTCTCCCGCCCCTCACGCGAAGCCGTGCCGAGAGCCCAGCGCCGCTGAGCTACCAGCAGGAACAGGTGTGGTTCCACAGCAGGCTGGCCCCGGAGAGCATCGCCTACCAGACACAGACCACCATCCGGGTGGCCGGACCGCTGGACGTGGCCGTCCTGAACCGGGCGGTCACCGAGATCGTCCGGCGGCACGAGATCCTGCGCACCACTTACCACGAGGACGAGGGGCGGCTTCACCAGGTCGTCCACCCGCCGGAGCCGGTGACCGTCGCCGAGGCCGACCTGAGCGGGCTGCCCGCGCGGGCCCGGGACGAACGGCTCGACGCGCTGGTCGGGGACGATCTGCGCAGGCCGTTCGAGCTGTCCCGGCTTCCGCTGATGCGCTGGACGGTCATCCGGCTGGGCCCGCGGGAGCACGAGCTGGTCGTGGTGGAGCACCATGTCGTCCACGACGGGTGGTCGTTCTCCGTGCTGATGCACGAGCTGACCGCGCTATACGGGGCCTTCGCCAAAGGCGACCCCTCGCCGCTCGCTGAGCTGGACGTCCAGTACGGCGACTACGCCCGATGGCAGCGGGACGCGATCGGCTCGGCGGCGATGCGGGCGCGGCGGGCGCGCTGGGCCGAGCGCCTTGCGCACCTCCCCGCGCCGATGGAGCTGCCCGCCCGGCGCGTCCGCCCCGAGGTCCAGACCTTCCGGGGCGACACGATCCGGGCCGATCTGCCCGCCGGGCTGCCGGCCGCGCTCCGGGACCTGTGCCGCCGGGAGCGGGTGAGCCCGTTCATGGCCATGCTCGCGGGGTTCGTGTCGCTGCTGCACCGCTACAGCGGCGCCGACGACCTCTGCGTGACCTCCGGCTTCGCCAACCGCGGCGTGGGCGGCACCGAGCGGTCGCTGGGCATGTTCGTCAACACCGTCGTGCTGCGCTGCGACCTGGGTGGCGACCCCACGTTCCGGGAGCTGGTCCAGCGGGTCCGCGACGTGGTGCTCGACGCCGAGGCGGGCCAGGAGTTCCCCTTCACCGAGCTGATCCGGCTCCTCAATCCCGAGCGGGACGCGACCCGCAGTCCCCTCATCCAGGTGATGTTCAGCTCGAACGACACCCCGATGCCGGATCTCGACTTCGCCGGGTCGGCGGGCACGCTGTTCGAACGCGCCAACGGTTCGGCGAAGACCGACCTCAACGTGGTGATGATCCCGCGTGCCCAGAGCCGGATGGGCGGCAGCGACCGGATCGACGACCGGATCACCCTGCTCTGGGAGTACGACACCGACGTCTTCGAGTCCCCGGTCATGCGGGAGATGCTCGACGGATACGTCCGGCTGCTGGAGCGCGCGCTGGCCGATCCGGAAACGCGGGTCGGTGATCTGCCGCTGCTCGGCGAGCGGCGGCGTCACCAGATCCTGCGCGAGTGGGGCGGTGGCGACCTCGCCGACCCGGCCGAGCCGCTCGTGCCCGTGGCGGTGGCGCGGCAGGCGCGCCGGGTCCCGGACGCGACGGCCATACGGGACGGCGACCGGACGCTGACCTACCGCGAGCTGAACGAGTGGGCCGACCGGCTCGCGGCGCGGTTGTGCGAGCTGGGGGCGGGCCCGGACTCGGTGGTCGGCGTGCTGCTGCCGCGCGGCGTCGAGCTGGTGGTGGCCGAGCTCGGGATCATGAAGGCGGGCGCGGCGTTCCTCCCCCTGGATCCCGACCATCCGGCCGCCCGGCTGGCGCTGCTGTGCACGGACGCCGGCACGACCGTGGTGGTGACCGCTGCGGAGCACGCGGTCCCGAGCGGCGTCACCGGGGTGCTCCTGGACGACCTCCCGGCCAGCTCCAAACCCTTGCCGCCCATACGGGGCAACCAGCTCGCCTACGTCATGTACACCTCCGGCTCGACGGGACGGCCGAAGGGCGTCATGGTCGAGCACGCGTCGCTGGCGACCTTCACCGCCTGGTACCGGCGCGAATACGGGGTGGGCCCGGCCGACCGCCTGGCCATGGTCAACGCACCCGCCTTCGACGCCTCGATCATGGACATCTGGCCCGCCCTCACCGCGGGCGCCAGCGTCCATGTCGCGGACCAGGAGACCCGGCTGTCCCCCGCACGTCTCCAGAACTGGCTGATCGAGAACCGGATCGCCACGACCTTCCTCACCACCGCGCTGGGCGAGGCGCTGCTCGCCCTCCCCTGGCCCGCGGATACGTCCCTGCGGTACCTCCAGACGGGCGGCGAGGTGTTCCGCCGCCGCCCGGACGCCGGCACCCCGTTCCAGCTCGTCCTGGCCTACGGCCTCACCGAGGACACCGTCTTCTCGACCACCGGCACGGTGTCCCCCGCCGGGCCGGACGACGAACTGCCCGACATCGGACGCCCCATCACCGGCACCACCACGTACGTCCTGGACGCGGCACTGCGCCCCGTCCCGCCGGGAGTGCGCGGCGAGCTGTACCTAGGCGGGACGGGCGTCGCCCGCGGCTACCTCGGTCAGCCCGCGCTCACCGCCGAGCGCTTCGTCCCCGACCCGTTCGGCACCGAGCCCGGCGGACGGCTCTACCGCACCGGTGACCTGGCCCGGCACCGGCCGGACGGCACGCTGGAGTTCATGGGCCGCACCGACGCGCAGGTCAAGCTGCGCGGGAACCGGGTGGAGCCGGGCGAGATCGAGACGGTGCTCAGCCGCCATCCGGCCATCGCGCAGGCCCATGTGGCCGTCCGCGACGACGGCCCCGGACACGAGAAGCGGCTGGTGGCCTATCTGGTGCCGTATCCGGGGGACGAGATCCCGTCTCCCCCCGACCTGCGCGCGCACCTCGAACGCGAGCTGCCGAGCTTCATGGTCCCGGCGGCCTGCGTGCGGCTCGACCGGATCCCGCTGAACGCCAACGGCAAGGTCGACCACGCCGCCCTCCCCGTCCCCGACCCGTTCGTCCAGGGCAGCCACGAGGACGCGGCCACGCCCACCGAACGGGTCGTGGCCGAGGTGTGGGGCGAGGTGCTCAAGCTCCCCCGGGTGAGCGTGCTCGACAACTTCTTCGACCTGGGCGGGCACTCGATGCTGGTCCACCGGGTCCGCGATCGGCTCGTCGAACTCCTTGGCCGGGGCCCGACCATCGTCGAGTGCTTCCAGTACACGACGGTGCGCGCTCTCGCCCGCCACATCGACGGCCATACGGGTGACCGGCCGGACGAGGTCCACGGGGTTCAGGACAGGAGGAGCGGCCTGACCCGGCTGGGCGCGCGGCGGGCCCAGCGCGCGCGGACGTCCGGTACCGAAGGAGGTGGAGCGCGATGACCGACCCGAACGAGCACGCGGAGGCCGACGGCGAGAACGCCTTTCTCGCCGTCGTCGGCATGTCCTGCCGCTTCCCGGGAGCGGGCGACGTCGACCGCTTCTGGGACAACCTGATCAACGGCCGCGACACCGTCACCCGCCTCCCCGAGCGCACCGACGCCTCCGGCCACGCGTACGTCCCGGCCGGTGGCTTCGTCCAGGACGCCGAGTGGTTCGACGCCGACTACTTCGGTGTCTCGCCGCGCGAGGCCCGCATCCTCGACCCGCAGCACCGGATCATGCTGGAGTGCGCGGTCGAGGCGCTGGAGAGCGCGGGCTGCGACCCGGCCAGGAATCCCGGCGTCATCGGCATGTACGCGGGCGGCGGCGACACCTCGTACGCGGCGGTCCTCACGGCGCGGCGCGACCGGCTACCTTCGGTGACCGACTGGGAGATCCGGCTGGCCACCGGAACCGACTTCCTCTGCTCGCGCGTGGCCTACAAGCTGGGCCTTCGCGGCCCGGCGGTCACCGTCCGCGCGGCGTGCGCCACCTCGCTGGTGGCCGTGCACCTGGCCGGTCAGGGCCTGCTCGCCGGAGACTGCGACCTCGCGCTCGCCGGTGGTGCCGCGATCCACGTCCCCGGGGAGCCGGGCCACTACACCGAGGGCGGCATCCTCGCCGCGGACGGCACCTGCCGGACGTTCGACGCCGCCGCCTCGGGCATGGTCGGCGGCGACGGCGCCTGCGTCGTGGTGCTGAAGCGGCTCCCCGAGGCGCTGGCCGACCGCGACCCGATCCACGCGGTCATCCGCGGATCGGCCGTCAACAACGACGGCTCGGACCGGATCGGCTACACCGCGCCCAGCGTCGAGGGCCAGTCCGCCGCGATCCGGACCGCCCAGCTCATCGCCGGAGTGGACGCGGAAACGATCACCTACGTGGAGGCGCACGGCACCGCCACTCCCCTCGGAGATCCCATCGAGGTGGCCGCGCTGACCAGGGCCTTCCGCTCCAGCACCACCAAGCGCGGGTTCTGCGGCCTCGGCTCGGTCAAGACCAACATCGGGCACACCGACGCGGCCGCGGGCGGGGCCGGGCTCATCAAGACCGTGCTGGCGCTCGAACACGGCCGGATCCCGCCCAGCCTGCACTTCACCGAGCCGAACCCCGAGATCGACTTCGCCGCGAGCCCGTTCGAGGTGGTCACCGAGCCGCGCGACTGGCGTCCCGTGAAGTTCCCCCGGCGCGCCGGGGTCAGCTCGTTCGGCATGGGCGGGACGAACGCGCACATGGTGCTGGAGGAGCCGCCGGAGCCGCACGCCTCCGTCCCGGCGCGGCCTTGGCAGCTCCTGCCGCTGTCGGCCAGGACGCCCACCGCACTGGACGCCATGACCGGCCGTCTCGCCGCCCACCTGCGCGAACGTCCGGACCTGTGCCTGGCCGACGTGGCGTGGACCTTGCAGACCGGACGCCGGGAGCATCCCGTCCGCCGGTTCGCGGTCGTGCGCGACCTCGAGGACGCCGTGCGCGTCCTCGGCGGAGCCGCCCCCGAACAGCTGGTCACCTCCGGCGGCCTGCCCCAGGCCAGGCCGGTCGCGTTCCGCTTCCCCGGCCCCCCGGGACGAAGCGACCACACCGAACCGGAGTTCCGCCGGGCCGTCGAGGAGTGCCGTGGGCACATCACCCCGGGAGACGAGGATGTGGACGCGTTCGTCCACGCATACGCACTGGCCAGGCTCTGGATCTCCTGGGGCGTCCGGCCCGCGACGGCGCTCGGCACGGGCGTGGGCTCGCTGGTCGCGGCCACCGTGACCGGTGCGCTTCCGTTGCCCAAGGCGCTGCGGCTGGTCGCGGAGGGCGCCCGCCCGTGCGAGGAGAGCGAGGCCGCCGACCCCGCCCATCTCGTCGTCGAGATCGGCCCCGCCGACCGTCCGTCGATGCTCGCCACCGCAGGACGGCTGTGGCTGGCCGGGGTCACGCTCACCTGGACGGGTGTCCACGACGGCGAGCCGCGCTCCCGGGTACGGCTGCCGACGTACCCCTTCGAACGCCGGCGCTACCTCGTGGACCTCGACGACCCGCACCTCGACGAAACAAGCCCGGCCGACGACGTCCAGCAGGTGGTGGCGGGGTTGTTCGCGGAGTTCCTGGGCCTGCCGGTCGTCGATCCCGACGACAGCTTCTTCGATCTCGGCGGCGACTCGCTCATCGCCACCCAGCTGCTGGTGCGCGCCCGGAAGCTGTTTCCCGTGGAACTCGTCCTGCGGTCGATGTTCGAGGCCCCGACCGCGTCCGCGTTCGCTGCGCTGATCGAGGATCGGATGGCGGTGCGATGACCCCGTGGCTGGCCTGTCGCGAACGGCGACCCGACGCGGGCGTCCAGCTCTACTGCTTCCCGCACGCGGGCGGCGGCCCCGCCGAGTACGTGCGCTGGTCGGACGCGCTGCCGGGCGTCCAGGTGTGGGGCCTGCGTCCGCCGGGCCGCGAGTCGCGGCTGGCCGAACCGCCCTTCACCCGCATGACCCGCCTCGTCGAGGCGATCGTCGAGTCGGTGCCCTTCGAGCGCCCCTGCGCGTTCTTCGGGCACAGCCTCGGAGCACTCGTGGCCTTCGAGGCCGCCCGAGCCCTGCGCGACCGGCCGGTTCGGTTGGTGGTGTCGGCGTGTCCGCCGCCGGCCGAGGCCGTCGAGGGGCCGGCGCTGCACGTGCTGCCCGATGCCGAGCTGCTCGCCGAGATCGACCGGTCGTGGGGCGCGCTGCCCGAGGCGGTCCGCGCCGACCCGGAGTTCCTCGCGCAGACGCTCGTCCGTTTCCGGGCCGATCTGGAAGTGCTGGAGACCTACCGCTACGGACCGGGCGCGCCGCTTGACTGCCCGATCACCGCGGTCGGCGGGGACAGGGACCGCCACACCGGCCGGATGCGCGGCTGGCGCGATCACACCACCGGGACGTTCGACCTGCGCGTGCTGCCGGGTGACCACTTCTACCTCCGTGACCGGCGGGACGAGCTGCTCGTCCTCCTCGAAACCCTCCTGAAGGAACCTCTCGAATGATCCGAGTTGGCGTAGTGGGCGCGGGAACCATGGGCACCGGCGTCTCCCAGCTGTTCGCCGAGGGCGGCCACGAGGTCGTGCTGGTCGATCTGGCCGACGACATCCTCCGGCGGGCCCGCGAGGAGATCGGCCAGAGCGTGCGGACGGCGCATCTGGTGCGCCGGTCCGTCCCCAAGCGGGAGCCGGACGAGGTCCTCGACCGCATCCGCTTCACCACCGAGCTCAAAGACCTGGTCGGCGTGGAGTACGTGGTCGAGAACGTCACCGAGAACTGGGAGACCAAGCGCGGGCTCTACGCCGAGCTCGACGGGATCTGCCCGTCCGGGACGCCGTTCGGCGTGAACACCTCGGCCATCCCGATCACCCGGATCGCCTCGCTCACCCGCCGGGCGCCCCGCGTCGTCGGCACGCACTTCATGAACCCCGCGCCGCTCAAGCCCACCGTCGAGGTGATCCGCGGCTACCACACCTCGGACGAGACGATCGAGCGCACCACGGCGCTGCTGGCGGGCGTCGGCAAGAAGACCGTCGTGGTGCGCGACTCCCCGGGCTTCGTGACCAACCGGGTCCTGATGCTCACCGTCAACGAGGCGATCTTCCTGCTGCACGAGGGCGCCGCCTCGGCCACCGACATCGACCGGCTGTTCCGCGAGTGCTTCGGGCACCCGATGGGCCCGCTGGCGACCGCCGACCTCATCGGGCTCGACACCGTGCTGTTCTCGCTCGAGGTCCTCTACGACAACCTCAACGAGCCCAAGTACCGGCCGTGCCCGCTGCTCCGCACGCTGGTCGACGCCGGGCTGCACGGCCGCAAGACCGGCCGGGGATTCCATTCCTACGAGACCACCCCGGGCCCATCGAGGAGGGATTCAACGACGTGAACGACCAGGAACTGGGTCAGGTGCGCGAGTTCATCTCCCGGCACGTGAACGGCGTGCGCGTCGACGACGAGGAGGACCTGTTCGCCGGTGGCCATGTGAACTCGCTGTTCGCGGTGCAGCTGGTCATGTGGATCGAGCGGACCTTCGAGGTGCCGATGGAGAGCGAGGACCTCGACTTCGCCAACATCGCCTCGATCGCCTCGGTGGCCGCCTTCGTGGACCGGAAACGGACGGCCGCGTGGACTTCGAGCTGACTCCGGAGCAGCGCGGGCTGCGCAGGGAGATCATCGCCTTCGCCCGGCAGGAGCTGGGCGCCACCGTCGCCGAAGACGACCGGACGGGCCGTTTCCCCATCGAGGACTGGCGCAGGTGCGCCGACTTCGGGGTGCTCGGCTGGCCCGTCCCCACCACATACGGGGGCGGCGGCCTCGACCCGCTGACCACGATCATCGCCCTGGAGGCCCTCGGCTACGGCTGCCGCGACAACGGCCTGGTCTTCGCCATCGGCAACCATCTGTGGGGCTGCGCCGTCTACCTGCTGAACCACGGGACCGAGGAGCAGAAGAACCGCTTCCTCAAGCCGCTGTGCGACGGCGGGCTCATCGGCGCCCACGCCCTGTCGGAGCCGGAGGCCGGGTCGGACGTCCTGAGCCTGCGGACGACCGCCGTCCGCGACGGCGACCGGTACCTGCTGAACGGCACCAAGTGCTTCATCAGCAACGGCCCCGAGGCCGGTCTGTTCGTGGTGTTCGCACGGACCGGCGACGGCGGCGGACGGGCCCAGAACGCGCTGTCGGCCTTCCTGGTGCCCGCCGACCTGCCCGGGGTCCGCAAGGCCCGCGAGCTCGGCAAGATGGGCCTGCGCACCACCCCGATGGGCGTCGTGGAGTTCGACGACACCCCGGTGCCCGCCGCCAACCTGATCGGCCGCGAAGGGGCGGGTTACTCGATCTTCACCTCGACGATCGAGTGGGAGCGCTCGTTCATGTTCGCCGGTCACGTCGGGGTGATGGAGCGGCTCTTGGAGACCTCGGTCGAGCGCGCGTCCACCCGGCGCCAGTTCGGCCGTCCGATCGGGTCCTTCCAGGCCGTCGCGCACCAGATCGCGGACATGAAGATCCGGCTGGAGACGGCCCGGCTGCTGCTCTACCGGGTGGGCTGGCTGAAGCGAGAGGGCCGGTTCGCGCTGCTCGACGCCACCATCGCCAAGATCGTCATCAGCGAGGCCCTGGTGCAGACCGCGCTGGCCGCCGCCGAGGTGCACGGCGCCCAGGGATACGTGACGGACCTGGCCATCGAGCGTGAGCTCCGGGACGCGCTCGGCGGGCCGATCTTCGCCGGGACCTCGTCGGTGCAGCGCGGCGTGCTCGCCGAACTGCTGGGCCTCCAGGGCGCCCTGTCCGGGGAGGCCCGATGACCGTCCACCGCATCGCGCTCGACCCGCCGGTCCCGGAGATCCATGCCGCGGAACTCGCCGGACGGGTGTTCTTCGTCTCCGAGGCCATCCTCGACTTCGCGCTCGTCCGGTCGGCGGACATGGTCGAGGCGGTCGACGTCGTCCTGCGGGACGCCCTCGACCTCGACCAGCTCGCCCGCAAGCTGCGGTTCGTCGTGGCCAACGACGTCCTGGACCAGAAGCCGCTGGCGCGCAAGGTGATCTGGCGCGGTGACACCGCGTCCGGCCAGCCCGGCGACGTCTATGCCGAGCTGCTCCGACGGGGCATGGCGTCGGAGACCGGGGAGGGCCAGATCGCGGTCGGCGAACCCGTCCTGTCGCTGATGGACGGGCTGGACGCCGCCATCACGACGCTGGCGGCCGACGAGTTCGAAACGCGCGAGTACCGCTACCCGACGCTCATCCCGGTCGAGACCATGCGCCGCTGCGGATACTTCCGGTCGTTCCCGCAGCTGATGATGTTCGTGTCGCGGCTGCACGGCGACGTCGACACCTACCGCGGCTTCCTCGACGCGATGGCCGACGGCGGCGACGTGGCCGACGGGCTGCGCGCGCACTGCGACCACTACGACTACTGCCTCCCGCCGACCATGTGCTTCCACACCTACCACCAGCTCGCGGACCGGCCGCTCGGCGACCCGTCGCTGGTGGTCACGTCCAGAGGGAAGTCCTTCCGGTTCGAGTCGCGCTACCGGCGC
This sequence comes from Spirillospora sp. CA-294931, assembly GCF_050946795.1. Taxonomy (GTDB): domain Bacteria; phylum Actinomycetota; class Actinomycetes; order Streptosporangiales; family Streptosporangiaceae; genus Spirillospora. Next base: position 1,317,213 of record NZ_CP192006.1, on the reverse strand, counting down.
TCGCTGGAGCGGCTGTGGGACTTCACGATCCGCGAGATCGTGTTCCTCGGCTCCCGCGAGTTCGTGCTCGAAGCCCGGCGCCGCCTCATGGAACGGAGCTTCGCCCTGGTGGACTCCCTCGGCCTCGGCGGCCTCTGCGAGGTCGCCAACGACCCGTTCTTCATCGAGCCCGGCACCGCCGAGCGGGTCTGGTCGCAGCACCTCCTCGAATCGAAGTACGAGCTGCGGCTGCCTCTCGACGACGCGAGGGACGTCGCGGTCGGCTCGTTCAACTTCCATGAGCGCTTCTTCGGGGAGTCGTTCGGGATCGAGACGCCCGAGGGACCCGTCTACACCGCCTGCGCGGGCTTCGGGCTGGAACGGTTCGCCTACGCGTTCCTGTGCCGCCACGGCCTCGACCCCGGACGCTGGCCGAGCGAGGCGAGAAAGGCCCTGGCATCGTGACCGCCCAGCTCATCGCGCTGTCGTCCCCGTCCCCCGCCGAGCTCGAAACCTCCACCGACGTCCTGGCCGACCGCCTGGAGACCTCGAGCGACCTGACCGCCCTGGCCCGCTGCCTGCAAACCCAGCCCCCGGACCGCCACCGCCGGGTCATGGTGGCGGCCGAAGGCGCCGACGCGGCCCGCGTCCTGCGCGAACGCGACCCGAAACGGATCTTCACCGCGGAGGCCGTTCCGGGACGTCCGGTCGTGTTCATGTTCTCCGGCGTCGGCGACCAGTACCCGGGAATGGCCGCAGGGCTCTACGAGAACCTGCCCCCGTTCAGGCACGCGCTCGACCGATGCTTCGAACTGCTGGACATGGACCTGCGCACCGCCCTCTACCCGGAGAAGGCCGACGAGCCCACCAAGCCCGGCCTCGCCGCCCTCTTCGACCAGCGCGCGTCCACCCAGGAGATCCACCGGACGGTCGTCGCCCAGCCCCTCGCGTTCGCCACGCAGTACGCGATGGCCCAGGCACTCGGGCTCACCCCGTCCGCCCTCCTGGGGTACAGCGTGGGCGAGTACGTCGCCGCGTGCCTGGCCGGAGTCTTCTCCCTCGACGACGCCCTCAACCTGGTCGCCCTCCGGGCCCGGCTGGTGGCCGACCTCCCCGAGGGCGCCATGCTCGCCGTCATGTCCGGGCCCGACGCCATCGAACCCCTCCTGGAACCGCCGCTTTCGGTGGCGGCCCTCAACGGCCCGGAGCTGACCGTCCTGGCGGGCCCCGCCGACGCGATCGAGCGAATCGGCAAGCGGCTGCTCGCCCAGGACATCGCGTCCCGCCGGCTCTCGACCTCGCACGCCTTCCACTCCCCGATGATGGACCCGGTCGTCGAGCCGCTGCACGACCTGCTCGTCACGCTGCCGCTGCGGCCGCCCACCGTCCCCTTCCTGTCCAACGCCACCGGCACCTGGATCAACGAACAGGAAGCGACCAGCCCCCGCTACTGGGCCGACCACCTCCGGCTGCCGATCAGATTCACCGAGCAACTGGCGGAGGTCTGGAAGCTCCCCGACCCCGTCCTGGTCGAGCTCGGCCCCGGCGGCACCCTCACCAACCTGGCCGTGCGCCACCCGTCCCGTCCACCCGAAGGCATGGCCCTGCGCACCCTGCCGGGCCTCTTCGAAAGCCAACCGGACATCGAAGCCTTCCTCACCACGGTCGGCAGGCTGTGGACGACCGGAGCGGAGATCCCATGGCCGACCTGACCGGCAAAACAGCCCTGGTGACCGGCGCCTCCCGAGGCATCGGCCGAGCCATCGCCCAACGCCTGGCCGCCGACGGCGCCGAGGTCGCCGTCCATTACGCGAACAACCAGACCGCCGCCGAGCAAACCCACGCCGAAATCACCAACTCCGGCGGCAGGGCCTTTCTCATCAGGGCGGACCTGAGCGCCCAGGACGGCCTGGACACCCTCTTCACTCACCTCGAAGACCGCCGCCTCGACATCGTCGTGAACAACGCCGCCGTCCTCAAAGAAACGGCAGGCGAGATCACCCCGACGGAGTTCGACCGCGTCTTCAGCGTCAACGTCCGGGCCCCGTTCTTCCTCATCCAGCGAGCCCTCCCCCTGATGCCGGACGGCGGCCGGATCATCAACATCTCCTCCGCCGTCACCCGCATAGCCCTGCGCGACATCACCTACACGATGACCAAGGGAGCGCTGGACGCCATGGGCCGCGTCCTGGCCAACCAGCTGGGCGCCCGCAACATCACCGTCAACACCGTCGCCCCCGGCCTCACCAGAACCGACCTGACCGAGTGGCTGGACGACCCGGAAATCACAGCCGCGGTAGAACGAGCCACCGCCCTGGGCCGCATCGGCGACCCGGCCGACATCGCCGACACCGTCGCCTTCCTGGCCTCCCACGACGCCCGCTGGATAACGGCCCACGTCCTGGACGCCACCGGCGGCCTCTGGCTGGGCCCCCGAGCCCCCGGCAACCCCTGGCTCGCCCTAGCCGAGCTCCCCGCGCTTCACCCGAACCAGCAGCCCGGAGAATGACGACGCCCCGAACTCCAGCCGTCCCCTCGGGGTCCTTGGAGCCCCTGACCCAGACCTCGCCGCCCGACTTCGCCAACTCCACGCAGGCCGGATCGCTGTCGCCACCGCTGTGGGAGCTCTTACGCCACTCGGTCACTTGTAGATCTCCATCGTCTGCTGGATCACACCGCGGGAGTCGTGCTTGGACAGGGCGACGGCCCCGATCTGAGCGAAACGGAGGGCGAGAATCTGGTCCACGACGCCGTGCTCGTGATGAGTGAGATCGTCACCAACGCCGTGGTCGCCGCCCGAGGCAAGGAGATCCGCCTCCGCTGCACCCTCCAGGACGCGGCCCCGCTTCTCGAATGCTGGGGCCCGTCCCCAAACTCCCCGTCCGATGCCACGCCCCGGAAAGCGCCGAAACCGGCCGTGGCCTCCCCATCGTCGCGGCCCACTCCAAGGCCGCCGGGACGCGTCCCTCGGTCGGCGACAAAGGCAAAACCGTCTGGGCCCTGATGCCCGTCGGGACCTAGGGACTCGTGTTATCGGCTTGCCGCAACCGGATGTCCGGCCAGATAGATCGCGACCGGTTCCAGCGCGTCGGACTTCATGATGACCAGGTCGGCGTCGTAGCCGGGCCGGATCCTGCCCTTGCGGTCACCGAGGCCGCAGGCGTCGGCGGCGGCGGAGGTGGCGGCGGTCAGCGCCGCCGTCTCGGGGACGCCCGCCTGCCTGTATTCCTGGAGCGTGACGGGCAGCAGTCCGTGCGGCTTGACCGGCGCGATGCCGCCGTCCGAGCCCGCCACCAGGCGCACGCCGCCCTCGTGGAGGCCGGTGACCACCTTCTGCAGCGTGCCCGGCGTGAGCCCGGCGCGGGCGGCCATCTCCACCACCTGCGGCGGCACCACCACATTCGGGTCCGCGCCCAGTGTCGGGCAGACGGCCGTGCCGGACTCGGCCAGTGCGGCGAGCAGGTCGTCGTCGATCCGCACGCCCTCGGGCGTGAGGCAGGTGCAGTGCTCGATACCGTCGGCCCCGGCCTCCAGCGCCAGCCGCACCGCCGAAAGGGCGTGCGCGTGCGCGGTGATCGGCAGGCCCGCCCGGTGCGCCTCGTCGACCGCCGCCCGGAGCTCCTCGGCGGTGAACTGCGGGCTCATGGTGTCGGTGCCCGGGGTCAGCACGCCACCGCTGGCCATGATCTTCACGACGTCCGCGCCGAGCTCGGCCTGCCGTCTGATCGCCTCGCGCAGGTGCGGTTCGTCCCGCACCTCACCGCCGAGCACCGCGCAGTGCCCGCCGACGCTGGTGATCGGCGTCCCCGACGCCACCACCGTCGGGAGTCCCGGCACGGCCCTGGAACGCCAGGTCAGCATCGCGTTGCGGTAGTCACCCAGGTCCCGCACGGTTGTCACGCCCGCCGCCAAGTGGGTTCTGAGCGAGTTCTCGATGGTCGCGTGCGTCTGCTCCACGGTGAGATCGGCGAGCCGGTCGAAGGGCGCGGGGCCGCCGTCGGCGCACAGGTGCACATGAGCGTCGATCAGGCCGGGCAGCAGGACGCCGTCATGCTGGCGGGCCGCCCAGCCGTCCGGCACCGTCGTCCCTCGCTCCACCCCCGTGATGCGGCCCTCGTCCACCAGCACCACGCTGGGATACTCCAGCATGCGCTCGCCGTCGAAGAAGCGGGGAGCGCGGATCGCGAATCTGCTCACCCGGCCACGCTAGAGATCATCCGCGCCGAGAGGCGAGCCCCGGGCAGGAAAACGATCATTGTTGGCGGGTTCTGCGCCGGGCGATCATCGTCCCCCGGACGGTGCGGGACGTGGCCGAGGCCGAGGCCGTCGACGTGTACGCGGCGATCTGCAACATCGACGTCTACACGACGCTCACCGTCGAGCGTTCCTGGACTCCCGATCGGGTCAAGCGCTGGTGGGGGGAGGCTCTGGCCCGCGAGTGATGTCCAGATACGTGGGTTAGTGGTCCTTGTGGACATCCGGACGGGGCCACAAGACTCGCCGACATGAGAAACGTCGTCGTGGCGGTCGACCACGGTGTGGTGCTTCTGGACGTGGCGGGGCCGATGCAGGTCCTGCACGGGGCGGGCGGTTACCGGATCCGTCTCGCGTCGGCCGACGGGCGGCCGGTGCGGACGGATGTGGGCGTGACCCTGGAGGCCGAGCTGGCCTTGGACGAGGCCGGTCCCCCGCTCGACACGCTGGTGGTGCCGGGGTATCCGCCGCTGGCGGGCGAGTCCCCGTCGGGTGCCTTTGTGGAGCAGGTGCGCGGGGCCGCCGCGCGGGCGCGGCGGGTGGCGTCGGTGTGTACGGGGGCCTTTGTGGTGGCGGAGGCGGGGCTGCTTGACGGGCGCCGCGCGACTACGCACTGGGCCGTCTGTGAAGAGCTGGCCGCGCACTTTCCCCGGGTGGAGGTGGAGCCTGACGCCATTTTCGTCCGGGACGGGCCGGTGCTGACCTCGGCGGGGGTCGCCGCCGGGATCGACCTGGCGCTGACCCTGGTCGAGGACGACCACGGCCCGGACGCCGCCAGGACGGTCGCCAAGCACCTGGTCGTGTTCCTTCAACGTCCGGGCGGGCAGTCGCAGTTCAGCGTCCGGGCCGCCGCCGCTCCCAGAAACCCCGCGCTGCGGCGGCTCCTCGACACGGTCGCCGCCGAACCGGCCGGACGGCACACGCTCGCCACGATGGCGGAACGGGCGGCGGTCAGCGAGCGCCATCTGAGCCGCCTGTTCCGCCGCGAGATCGGCCTCACCCCGGCCCAGTACGTCGAGCGGGTCCGGGTGGAGGCCGCGCAGGTCCTGCTGGAGTCCGGGGACGCGGGAACGGCGGCCATCGCCCGGAACTGCGGCTTCGGAACCGACGAGACGATGCGCCGCACGTTCCTGCGCGTCCTCGGTACTCCCCCGGCCGCCTACCGGCGGCGTTTCCGTACCTCCCAACGCACGCCTTTGGAGTCCTGATGAGTTCGTCCCTGCCTCGACGCGCGGTGCTCGGCGCCGGAGCCGCCTTCGCCCTCCCCGGTGGGACGGCGCACGCGTCCGACCTGTCCTTCCCCGCCACGCGCCTGACCCGGGCCGCCCTGAAGCTGCTGGACCGCACGCAGAGCCCGGCCCTGCGCAACCACAGCCTGCGCAGCTTCCTGTTCGCCAGGGCGGCCACGCCCCACCGGGACTACGACACGGAGGTCGTGTTCCTCATCTGCGCCCTGCACGACATGGGCCTCACCAAGGAGGGCAGCACCGACCACCAGCGGTTCGAGATCGACGGGGCCGACTTCGCCGCCCGGTTCCTGGAGAGCCGGGGCGTGACCGACGGCCGGGTCGACACGATCTGGGACGCCATCGCGCTGCACACCTCGGCGGGCTTCCACGACTCGCCGGTCTTCGCCCGGCGCCGGGCGCCGGAGATCCGCATCGCCCAGAGGGGCATCGGCATCGATCTCACCGGGCCGGCGCCGCTGCCGCCCGGCTACGGCGACCGCGTCAACGCCGCCCACCCCCGCCTCGGCGGGCTGCGGACCCTCACCAAGGCGATGGTCGACCAGGGCCTCAAGGACCCCCGCAAGGCGCCCGCGATGACCCTGCCCGGCGAGATCATCCACCAGCTCCACCCCGAACTCCCCTACGACTACTGGACCCTCGACAACGACTGGAACGACTGACCCGGCCCGCGGGCGTCAGTCGAGGGGTAGGCCCTGGCGGCGGGCGATGGAGGCGGCCTCGGTGCGGTTGGCGGCGCCGAGCTTGGCGAGGATGTTGCTGACGTGGACGCTGGCCGTCTTGGCGGAGATGAACAGGTGCTCGGCGATCTGGCGGTTGGAATGGCCGAGGCTGAGCCGGCGCAGGACCTCGACCTCGCGGGCGGTGAGGCCCTGGGACGGGCCGGTGCTCGACAGGCGCCGGGACAGGTCGCGGGCGGTGGCGCACAGGTCGCGGGCGCCCAGCTTGTCGGCCAGGGCCAGCGCCCGGTCGAGGAGGGCGGCGGCGCGGTCGCGGTCGCCGTGGGCGGCGTCGCACCGGGCGGCGCTGACCAGGGCCTGGGCCAGGCAGTAGGGCTGGCCGATCTCGTCCCAGCCGTCGATGACGGCGTCCCAGTCGGCGCGTTTTCCTTCGAGGCGGGCCGCCTCGGCGTCGAAGGTGCGGCGCTGCAGCTCCTGGAGCGGGCCGTAGACGGCCGTGCGGGCCGCGCGTTCCTTGAAGGGGGCCAGGTCGGACGGGCTTTCGGCGGTGCGGGCCGCGAAGATCAGCGCGGGCCAGGAGTAGCGGGAGTCGTCCGGGCGGCCGGTGCTGGAAAGGATCTCCGCGAGGACGGCCAGGGCCTTGGCGGGACGGCCGTCGGCCGTCAGCAGCTCGGCCTCGGCGCGGAGCGTCGGGTAGTACTCCTGGAGGCGGCGGTCGAACTCCCAGGCCTCCAGCCTGCGGCACTCGGCGATGCGCCGGGACGCGCCCTCGATGTCGCCGCGGGCCAGCAGGATGTGGGAGGCGAGCAGGAGCAGGCAGGTCTTGTGGTGGCGCGGCGGGTCGGACTCCAGGGCCTGCTCGATGCCGGCGAGGGCCTCGTCCCAGCGGCCCAGGGAGTACAGCGACTCGCCGTAGTTGATCGCCAGGAACGAGCCCTGGATGCGGAACAGGCCCCATTCGCGGGCCTGCTCCATGGCCCGCGACGCCACCTGGACGGCCTCGTCGTGCCGTCCGGCGCCTTCGAGGAAGTGCGAGCGGTTCACGGCCGCGCGCAGCAGCTGCTGGTCGAGCCCGTGTTCCAGGGCGATCTTCTCGCCGCGGTCCAGCAGCTCGTCGACGAGCGTCCCGTAGGAGCGTTCCTGGAGGCAGGCGAGGGTGAGCAGCGCGCTGGCCTCGGCGACGGGGTCGCCGACCTCCCGGGCCAGGGCGATCGCCTCCTGGGCCGCCGCGAACGCCTCGTCGCTGCCGAAGCCGATGAACACGTACTGGGCGAACGCGGCCAGCGCGCGGGCGCGGGCGACGGTGGGCGGCTCGGCGGGGAGCAGCCGGATGGCGGTGCGCAGGTCGTCGATCCAGTCGTCGCGCCCGGCCCTGTGCCGCATCCGGCCCCGGCGCTCGTGGATGGCCGCCCGGCGGACGGGGTCGTCGATCTCCTCCAGCGCCGCGGTGGCGAGCTTGACGCCGCGCTCGCTGTCGCCGGCCCAGTCGGCGGCGGCGACGGCGCTCTCCAGGACCCGGTCGCGCGTCTCGCCGATCACCTCGGCCGCATTCGGGACGAGGTCCCAGAGTTTCAGGACGCGTTCCCGCATACGCAGGTCTTCGGCGTACGCGGCCGCGCGGTCGGCCTCCTTGGCGGCCTTCCAGGCGCTGGTCAGCGCCTGCTCGACATGGTGCGCGGCGTACCAGTGGTGGGCCAGCTCGGCGGCGGCCCGTCCCGGCGGGACGAGCGAGGGGTCGTTTTCGAGCGCCTCGGCGTAGCGGATGTGCAGGCGGGTGTGCTCTCCCGGGAGGAGGTCTTCGTGGAGCGCCTCCCGAATGAGCGCGTGCCGGAACGCGTACCCGTCGCCGTCGACCACCAGGACGTTGCGGGCCACGGCGGGACGCAGGTCGCGCGTCAGGCCGTCCTCCCCCAGCCCGCTCACGGCGGCCAGCAGGCGGTGCCCGATGCGCCCGCCGCCCCCGCCCGCGACGCGCAGCAGCTCCTGGGTCTCCTCCGGCAGCCGCTGGACGCCCGCCAGCAGCAGGTCGCGCAGCGACTCGGGCAGCTCGGTGGCGGTGCGGCCGTCGGTCTCCATGAGCGCCTCGACGAACAGCGGGTTGCCCTCGCTGAGCGCGTAGGACCGCTCGACCTCCGCGCCCTCGGGCTCGGACCCGCGCAGCCGCTCCATCAGCTCGCTGACCTCGCGGCGCGACAGGCGGCCCAGCTCGTGGCGGCCGACCCGGTCGATCCGGTCGAGCTCGGCCAGCAGCGGACGCAGCGGATGCGAGCGGTGCAGCTCGTCCGACCGGTAGGTCACCACGATCATCAGCGACGAGACGACGCCGAGGTTGCGGACGAGGTAGGCCAGCAGATCGCGGGAGGTGCGGTCGGCCCAGTGGGCGTCCTCGATGACCAGGACGACCGTTCCGCCCGCGGCCAGCCGGTCGAGCAGGGTCAGAACGAGCTCGAACAGCCGCGCCTGGAAGTGCCCGGTGTCGTCGCCGACGGGCTCGCCGAACTCCGGCAGCAGGCGGGCCAGCTCGGCGGTGCGGCCGCCGACCAGGTCGGAGATGCCGTCCGCGCCGAATTCCCGGACGAGCTGCCGCAGCACGGCGGTGAACGGCGCATACGGGAACCCGTCCACGCCAAGCTCGACACAGCCCCCGATCAGGACGCGCACATCCTGATCACCGGCGCGACGGGTGAACTCGCTGACCAGCCGGGTCTTGCCCACCCCGGCCTCGCCCCCGATCAGGACGGCCTTCCCGAACCCGGCGCGGACCTCGCCGAAGGCGGCCAGGAGCTCGCCGAGCTCGGCTTCCCGCCCGACCAGCACCGGACTCACCACGCTGAGGCTCACCCCTCAAGAATGCCACCCGCTTCGACACTTCCGCTCCAATGTCCACAAGCCGGACACGGGCGCCGATCCGCACGCCATAATCGGGGTCCTCTATCGGGGAGGCGGGATGGCCGCGGCGCGGGTACCGGAACGGCTGAGCAGGGCGGTCCAGGTGGTCGACCCCCGCCCGGACGACCGGATCCTGGAGATCGGCGCGGGTCCGGGCGTGGCGGCGGCGCTGGTGTGCGAGCGGCTGACCGGGGACGGCCGGTTCGTCGGGATCGACCGGTCGGCGACGGCGGTGGGGCGGGCGACCGCGCGCAACGCCGGGTTCGTCGCGCGTGGCCTGGCCGACTTCCGGCAGGTCGCGCTGGGCGAGGTCGTGCCCGGCCAGGAGCGGTTCGACAAGATCTTCGCGGTGAACGTGAACGTGTTCTGGACGACCCCGGAGGGCCCCGAGTCCGGGATCGTCCGCGAGCTGCTGGCGCCGGGCGGCGTCTTCCATCTGATCTACGAGGGCCCGCCGGGGACGGCCAGATCGGCGCAGGTCGTCGAGACGGTGACGGGGGCGCTGCGCCGGGGCGGGCTGGCGGCGCACACGGGCAACAGCTCGCCGTCCATCCTGTGCGTCACCGCGACCCCGGCCGGTCCCTGACTACGCGTGCAGGTGTTCCACCAGGCGCTGGACGCGGAGCCCGGCGGCGAAGTCGGGCAGCGTGGCCTCGCCTCCCCGGACGGCGTGGGCGAACGCGGTCAGCCGCGTGTGCTCCGTCCCCCGGGGGCCGTCTAGCTCGACGGGCGTCCAGCCGGACGCGTCCGCGACCTCAAGGCGGGCGAAGCCGGTGATCCGGTACGACCGCTTGCTGCCGTAGAGCGTCCACTCGTAGGTCTCGGGCGCCGCGGCGACCTGGCCGAGGAGCCGGACGGGGACCTCGCCCGCGCGGTACAGGGCGGTGGCCTCGACCTCGTCCTCGGTGCCGTAGACCACGTCCTTGTGCTCGGGGACGAGCGGGCCGAGCAGCCGGTCGGTGAGGTAGAGGAAGTGGGAGGCGACCTCGCGCAGGAACCCGCCCTGCTCGCGGCCCGCGACCCAGCGGGCCTCGCGCTGGAACTCTCGCGGCCATTCGGGGAACAGGAACCTCATCTCGACGCCGAGCACCGTCCCGGCCTCGTCCTCGCGCAGGGCGCGGCCGACCTCGAGGGCGGCGCGGCGGTCGGACAGGGTGAAGTTCAGCGCGTTGACCGCGCCCTCGGCCGCGGCGGCGGCGACCATGCGCTCGCCCTCGGACAGGCTGACGGCCAGCGGCTTCTCGCAGAAGACCGCGAGGCCCGCCTTCATCGCGTGCAGGGCGTAGGCGGCGTGGGTGACGGGCGGCGAGCCGATGTAGACGGCGTCGAGGCCCTCGTGCCGGAGCAGTTCGTCGGGGTCCCGGGTGAAGGTGACCCCGGGGTGCCGCGTCCGCGCGCGCTCGACGGCCCCGGCACTGGGGTCGGCCCCCAGCACCACGGTGAAGTCGGGATGGGCGTCCGCCACGTCGAGCAGCTCGCTCCCCATCGCGCCCAGTCCGATGATTCCCAGCCGGATCGGCGCCTCGTTCGTCATACGTCCATGATCAAGCTCTTGATTCGACAGCACAAGCGATGCTTCCTTAATGACTGTGAAGTGAGACTGTAGAGTCGGCGGATGCTCGACGTTCACCGCCTCATCGTTCTCCGGTCGGTCGTGGAGACGGGGTCGATCCAGTCCGCCGCCTCCCACCTGGGCTACACGCCCTCGGCGATCAGCCAGCACGTCGCGTCGCTCCAGCGCGAGACCGGCACCGTCCTGGTCGAGCGGCACGGGCGGGGCATCAGGCCGACCGAGGCCGGACGGCTGCTGGCCGGGCACGCCCGGGAGATCCAAGGCAAGATCGCCGACGCCGAGACCGCGCTGGCCGACCTGCGCGCGGGCAAGGCCGGACGCCTGACCGTGCGCTACTTCGCCACCGCGGGCGCGGTGCTGCTCCCCCGGGTCGTGGGCCGGTTCGGACGGCTCTTCCCCGACGTCCGGCTGGAGCTGCGGCTGAGCAAGGGCCTGCCGGACGGCACCCGCGACCCCGCCGACGCCGAGATCATGGTGCTGCGCGACGACCGGGTCCCGCCCGGCCTGCGCGCGATCCCGCTGCTCGACGACCCCTACCTCGCCGTCCTTCCGGCCGGTCACCCGCTGGCCGGGGCCGAGTCGGTCGAGCTGGGACGGCTGGCCCGCGAGCCGTGGGTCGACAACGAGTGGCCGAGCAGCCTGTGCCGCGACACCATCATCGAGGCGTGCGGCGCGGCGGGCTTCAGCCCCGACTTCGTCGTCGAGGGCCACGACTACGCCACCGCCGTGGCGTTCGTGGCCGCCGGGCTCGGGGTGACGCTGGTGCCCCGGCTCGCGCTGGAGACCGTCCCGTCGCACGGCGTGGTCCGGCTCCCGGTGACCAGGCCCACGCCGACGCGGTCGGTGTTCGCCGTGGTCAAGGAGGCGGGCCATGGCCACCCGGCGCTGACGGCCTTCCTCGACCTGCTCCGCGAGGCCATCGACGACGTTCACCCATCGTCCTCGGCGGGCAGGAACGGGTAGGCGCGCAGGGCCCTCGGCGGGACGGCGAACGTGGCGCGGCTGCGCACCTCGATGAAGGCGTTGATGCCGTTGTTGCGCCGGGTGCCGATCTCCGCGTGGTGCTCGCGGGCGTCGGCGGCGTTCATCACCGCGCGGGTGGCGTTGAAGTCGCCCATCGTCCGCTGGAGCGAGACGAAGTGGGTGCCGGGGGCGCCGTCGTCGAGCGTGGCGAAGTCGCGGCGGTTGATGCGGGGCCGCCCGTTGAGCCGGGCCCGGCCGGTGGCCTGGGCGTGCCCCACCCGCCCGTGCGCGGCGGCCATGGCCCGCAACCGGTCGGCGTCGCTCCCGGCGTCCTCGACGAGCCGCTGCGCCTCCTCGTGCGTGACCCCGGGGCCGTACATCTGGGCGGCGCGGGTGTCGTCGTCCTGCTCGTACCAGCTGTCCAGGTCGAGCCCGATCCGGCTGACGTGCATCGTGGTGCCCCCGGCGAGCGGGCCGTCCTGGACGGTGATCTCGTCCTCGGACGCCTGGTTGCCGCGCAGGCCCGAGTGGAACCCGAGCATCAGCGGCGCCCGTCCCGGCACCGAATGGCCCGGCAGCCGGTCGGCGGGCAGGCCGCTCCCGGCGAACCCCGTGCGGACCTCGCGCACCCGCAGCCGTCCCCCGGGAGGAAAGAGCTCGTCGGCGAGGACGGCGAGACGCTCCTCGTCATCGGAGGCCAGGTGCAAACACGCGTCGACATCCTCCAGCCGGGGGTTCTCCCAGCGCGCCATGGGAACGGGACGGGCGACGGGAGAACGGACTCCCGTGTGCCGCACGAACCACCCGGGCCCCCACCCGAGGCAGGTGAGGACCCCGTCGGGCCCATACGGGAAGCGTTCTTCGAGGTCGCGCAGCGTGCGCTCCAGCCGCTTGGCGTCCGCGGCGGTGGGGGCGCCGGCGACGTCGAGCATCAGCAGGCGGTGGAAGCGGGGCCCGAGGGGGCGGCCCTCCTCGTCCTCGCGGAAGGTGTCCTCCCAGGCGTGCTGGGCGGCGGGCAGGGTCTTCATCTGACCGGTTCTCCCTGTCGTAGGCGGCCGAAGGCGGTGGACCAGTCGGCGGGCGGCGAACCCGGTTCGTTGAACAGGGCGAAGGTCGTCCCGCGCGCGGCGGGGTCCTCGACGGCCGCGACGATCACGGTGGCCAGATCGGCGCGGGAGACCATCCCGTCGGTGCGCGGGTCCTGGGTGAGCGTGATCGCGTGCGATCCGGGCGGGTCGTCGGTCAGCCAGGTCGGCCGGACGACCGTCCAGGGCAGACCGGACGAGCGCAGCTCCGCCTCCGCCGCGATCCGGGCGGGCAGCAGCGCGCCCTCGACGCGGTTGAGCGGATGCGCCATCCCGTGCCCGACGGCGAACGAGCTCACCAGGATCAGGTGCAGGCCGGGCGCGACGTCCGCGGCCTCGGCGAGCAGATGGCTGACCGCCCCGTGGGCGTGGCGCCGGGCGTCGCCCCGTTTGGGGACGAGCACCGCGGCGTCCGCGTCGGCGAGCACGGTGCGCACCCGCTGCCCGTCCCCCAGGTCGCCCAGGCGCCGGACATCGTGGCCGCGCTCCGCGGCGATGTCACCGACGAGCGAGGCCGTGGACCCGGAGAACCGCGACCCGGCGACGACGAGGCTCCGGGGAGGGAACGAGGGCTTCATGGGCCCGAACGTAGGCGGCGGGATCGCCCGGAGGGAAAGACCCGGTCGCTCTCGACTCAGAGGCGGAGCCTATGAATCGGCTTCCTATAGTGGACCGATGATCCCCGAGGTGCGGCTGCTCCGCTACTTCCTGGCGGTCGCGGAGGAATCCAACTTCACCCGAGCCGCCGCGCGCCTGCACATCGCGCAGCCCGCGCTGAGCGCGCAGATCCGGCAGCTGGAAACGCAGCTCGGGGTGCGGCTGCTCGAACGCACCACCCGCCGGGTGACGCTCACCGAGGCCGGGCGGGTGCTCCAGGAGCGCGGGCCCGCCGCGCTGGCCGGGTTCGAGGAGGTCTGGGACGCCGCGCGCCGGGCGGGCCGCGGCGAGCTGGGCCGGCTGCGGATCGCCTACAGCGCGAGCACGGGCTGGGGCACCGTCCCCCGGCTGGTCGAGGCCATGGGTGAGGCGCATCCCGATCTCGACGTGGCCGCCGAGATGATGGGCACGCCCGCCGTCACCGATGCCGTCCTGTCCGGCCGGGCCGACCTCGGCATCGCCCGGACGCCCGAGCCCACCGGCGGGGTGCGGCTGCGGACCGTCCGCTCGGAGCGGCAGGGAATCCTGGTGTCGGCCGAGCACCCCCTCGCCGGACGCGCGGTCGCCGAGACCGCCGATCTGGCCGCCTACCCGGTGACCATGCACCCGCGCGAGGCCAACCCGGCCCACTACGACCAGCTGGTCGCGCTGTTCGAGCGGGCGGGCGTCCGGCCGCGCCTGGTCGAGCGGACCGTCGCCTTCGACCCCAGCCAGCGGCCCCTGCGCGACGCGCGCAGCATCGGCATCGTGGGCGAGGAGTCGGCCGAGGGGATCGCAGACTGGCTGCGCTGGGTGCCGCTGGCCGACCCGGCGCGGCTGCTCGTCCGGCTGGTGCTGCCCGCCGCGTCGCCCTCCCCGGCCGCCGAGCGCTTCGAGGCGGTCGCCCTGGCCACCGCCCGCGCGGAGGGCTGGCTCGACGAAGGATCGGCCGGTCGCTCCGTATCATGAAGGAGAGGAGGTCACCATGCGACGCAGCGCGGCCGAGACCCGCGAGCATGTGCTCCAGGTCGCCCACGAGCTGTTCTACTGGAACGGCATCCGGGCGACCGGGGTCGACACCATCGCCGCCGAGGCCGGGGTGACGCCCACGACCCTCTACCGCCAGTTCCCTTCCAAGGACGACCTGATCGCGGCCTACGTCGAGCGCGCGAACGAGCTGTGCCAGTCCTGGTTCGGCCAGGTGATGGCCGACGAGACGCTCGCGCCCCGCGAGAAGATCCTCGCGATCTTCGACGCCCATGCCGAGCAGCTGCGTCCCGGGGGCTTCCGGGGCTGCGCGAACATGATGACGCTGGCGGAGTTCCCCGACTCGACGCTGCCCGCCCACCGGTACGCGGTCAAGGGCAAGGACTGGCTGCGCGACCGCCTGGGCGAGCTGACCGGAGACCTGGGCGTGCCCGACGCCCCGGCGCTCGCCGACCGGCTGTACCTGGTGATGGAGGGCGCGAAGACGGCCACCATGGCACTGGGCGCCGAGGGGCCGGCCGCGCAGGCCCGCGCGCTGGTCGAGCTGATCCTCGACGACGCGCTCAGGCGGACTTGACGATCCCCCCGTCCACCAGCAGGTCGGCGCCGGTGATGTTGTTCGGGGCGGCGGCGAACACGATCAGCCGGGCGACCTCCTCGGGGGTGCTGAGGCGTCCCGTGCTGGCGCCCATGCGCTCCTTCAGCTGCTCGACGAGCCCCTCGTGGGTGAGGCCCTGCTCCCGGGCCACGCGCGCGATGAACCCGTCGGGGTCGGTCCACACCCCGGTGCTGACCGGTCCGGGCGACACGGTGACGGCCCGGACGCCCCGGTCGCCGTACTGCTCGGCGACGACCTTGGTGAGCGCGTTGAGCGCCGCCTTGGCGACGTTGTAGTCGATCGGTCCGCCGCCGACCAGCCGGGCGCCGATGGACGAGACGTTGACGATCGTCCCCCGGCGCTCGACCAGGCTGGGCAGCACGGCGCGGCTGAGCCGCAGCGCGCTGAAGAAGTGCAGGTCCAGGCTGTGCCGCCAGGCGTCGTCCGGCAGGTCGAGCAGGGAGGTCACGGCCCCTTGCACCATGTCCTCGGTGTCGCCGACGCCCACGTTGTTGATCAGCAGGTCGATGCCGCCCAGCTCCCGCAGCGCCCGGTCGGCCAGCTCGGCCGTCCCCTCGGCCGTGGAGAGGTCGACCGCCACATGGGTCGCGCCGGTCTCCTTCAGCTCCGGAGTGGGCCTGCGAGACGCCGCCACCACGCGCACCCCCTCCTCGATCAGCAGCCGCACGACGGCGAGCCCGATGCCCTTGCTCCCACCGGTGACGACGGCGGTCTTCCCTGAAAGCTGTAGATCCACAAGGTCTCCCAAGAACTCGAAGCGAATGATAGGGAACGTTCACTATCTTCGCCTCACGCTAGTACGCCCCGCCATCCCGCCACAAGATCGGGATTTGACCTCAAGGGAGATTGAGGTCCTAACGTCCGTTCTATGACGATTCTCGTGACCGGAGCGACCGGCAATGTCGGCCGCCACCTCGTGAAGGAACTGACGAACGCGGGCCACCGAGTGCGCGCCCTGACCCGGGACCCGGCGAGCGCGCCGCCCCTGGACGGAGTGGAGTTCGTGAGCGGCGACCTCACCCGGCCCGAGACCCTGGAGCGCGCCCTCGACGGCGCGACCGGGCTGCACCTGATCACCGCGGGCGAGACGGGGACGCTCACGACCGGACCCGACATCGCCCGGCTGGCCGAGAAGGCCGGGGTGCGGCGCGTGACCGTGTTGTGGGGCGGCGAGCGCGGGCCCGTCGAGGAGGCCGTCCAGGACGGCGGGCTGGACTGGACGCTGCTCGAACCGACCGAGTTCATGTCGAACGCGCTCGCGTGGGCCGAGGCGATCCGCACCGAAGGGGTCGTCCGCGAGCCGTTCGCCGAGACCCGCAACGCGATGGTGCACGAGGGCGACATCGCCCGCGTCGCGGCCGCCGCGCTCACCTCGCCGGGCCACGCGGGCCGGGCGTACGTGATCAGCGGGCCCGAGGCGCTGACCGTCCCGGACAAGATCGGTGTCCTGTCCGCCGCGCTCGGCCGGGAGATCGAGTACGTCGAGCTCACCGAGGAGCAGGCCCGCGAGCGGATGCGCGCGGCCGGCCACTCCGAGGACATGGTCGACTTCGTCGTCGGCTGGCACGCCGATCCGCCCCCGATGGGCTACACCGTCACCTCAACGGTCGAGGACGTGACCGGCCGTCCCGCGCGCTCCTTCGCCGAGTGGGCGAAGGAGCACGCGGCGCGCTTCGCCTAGGGGACCACGCTGGGGCCGTAGTGGCGGATCAGGTCGGGCTCGGTGTAGCGGCGGCAGCCCCGGTGCCAGGCCAGGATGCCCGACATCCAGTTCTGGAGCTCGGTGACGTAACCGGCGAGGGTCTCGCGGACCTCGGGGCTCAGCCCGTGGTCGTCGTACAGGATCGGCAGCTCGTGCGCGACCACGTGCTCGAACTGCCGCATGCGCGAGGTCATCAGGTCGTTGACGATGTGCAGCGCGACCGGGTAGTCGCAGCCGAAGAACGTGCGCACCACCAGGATCGCGTTGTGCACCTCGCCCTCGAACTCGATCTCCTTCTGGTAGGAGAAGACGTCGTTGAGCAGGCAGGCGTAGTCGGCGGCCGAGTTCTCCAGCGACCGCATGGGCCCGCTCTGGTAGATCTCGTCCGGGACGCCCTGCCCGTGCGAGATCCGGCAGAGCGCCATCGTGAGGTCGGAGCCGAAGGTCGCGCGGCGCATCTCGACGTAGTCGACCGGGTCGGGGACGCGGTTCTGGGCCTGGTTGACCAGCTCCCAGATCCACGAGTCGAGCATGACCTCGATCGCGGCGCGGAACCGGCGCCTGGCCTCGACCGGCAGCGGGGACGCGGTGCGGCCCCACAGGTCGGCCAGCGAGCGTTCCAGCGCGCTGGACGGGACGACCGGCGACGGCGCGTCGACCGCCATCAGCGCGCGGAGCCGCTCGTTGGTCAGCCGCGCCCCGGCCAGGTCGCGGGAGCGGCCGAAGACGGCCGGGTAGAGGTCGTCGGCGTAGGTCCCCCAGGCCAGCCACTGCGAGGACAGGTCGAGCTCGTCGGGTGAGGCGTCGGGGTGCAGACCCTGGGCGCAGAGCGGGAGGTCGTAGTCGACGAGCTTCTCCTCGTCCCAGACGTCGGAGCCCGGGACGCCCGGCTGCGGCAGCAGTATCCCCATCCGATGCGCCCACTCGACGACGTTGGCGCGCGCGCTTTCGAGGTGAGGGCTGCTCTTGGCCTCGAATGGCATGTAGATGTCGGGCACCCGGGAGGGCCCGGTCTTGTGGGGCGTGTGCGCGTAGTTCCGCAGGCGGCTCACGCCCAGCATCGTGGTGATGTCGACCGCCGAGGTGCCGGGCCCGCTCGGCAGGATGGCCCGCCGGGACGAGCCCGCCCGCTTGTTCATGTACCGGCTCGACCGCATATGCCACTCGTGGCCGCCCGACTGCCAGTCCTGAAGGCCCTTGACGTAGGCCAGCACCCGGGCGCATTCGACGGGGTCGAGGCCCTTCTCGGCGAACATCGGGCCGAGCTCGGTCAGCGCCGTGTGCTCGAACTGCTGCAACCGCGAGGTCAGCAGGTCGTTGACGGCGTCGGCCGCCTCCTGCGTGGTGCAGCCGAAGAACGTCTCCAGGACCAGGACGCCGTTGCTCAGCTCGCCCTCGTCCTCGACCTCGCGCTGGTAGGAGAACAGGTCGTTGCGCAGGTGGACGGCGTCGGCGAAGGCGTCGCGCAGCACCGCCATGGGGCGCGTCGCGGCGGCCGCGGCCGGGATCTCGGCCTGCGCCGCGTGCTCGACCAGGCAGGCCGACCAGGGCGCGCCGCCGACCCGGCGGCGCATCTCGATGTACTCCACCGGGTTGGGCACCCGGTGCTCGTTGATGTTGGACAGTTCCCAGAGCGACTCGTTCAGCAGGTGCTCGGTGTGCTCGGCGAACCGGGCCCGCCAGCCGGCCGTCATGGCCGGGACGGTGCGCGCCCACAGGTCGGCCAGGCCCGCCTCGACCGGGTTGGTGGGCTCGGGGACCTCGTCGTCGAGGTTCATGGGCGTGAACAGCGGGAGGCGGGCCAGGTAGGCCCGGCCCGCCTCGCGGTCGTGGGTGCGCTTGAACGTCTCCAGGAAGTGGTCGTCGAAGAAGAAGACCCACACGTACCAGTCGGTGATCAGGTTGAGCTCGGTCGCGTCGCAGTCGGGGTGCGTGTAACCGCACAGGAGCGCGTAGTCGTGGGAGTCGAGGTCGTGCTGCTCCCAGATGCCCGAGCCCTCCAGCATCTCCATGTCGCGGGCCCATTGCCCGCTGTGCCTGCGCGCCTCCTCGACGTGGGGGTTCAGCCGCGCCGGATACGACATGTAGAAGTCGGGCAGCTCGAACGGCTGCTCCGCGGTCGCTCCGGTCTCCTCGGCGGGCTCCTGGGCGGGCTCGCCCGGCGGCTCGGGCGGCTCGGGCGGCGGGGCGGCCAGCCGTTCGACGAGACGGGCGGCGGAGGTGCCGAGCCCGGTCGGCCCCGAGGGCGGGGAAGGCGGCTTCACCTGGGTCGAAGGCACGTCGGTCGCAACGGACTTGATCACGCTCATTACGCGGAACACCCCAGCCGTGTCGGTTCGCCATCAGCCTCGCCCTCAGTATCGGCACGTCCCACGCGTCCCAACGCCGCTTGATCGGTCACACTCCGCTCACAGCTCATCACGCAAGCGTCACCGCGAAGTGATTGTCGCGCCGAGCCACCACAATGGACCGATGGCCAAACGTCGCCCCGCGTCCCCGCCGCCCTGCCCCTGCGGGCTGCCTTCGTCCTACCGGGACTGCTGCGGGCGCGTCCATCGCGGGCAGGCCGCCGCGTCCACGGCCGAGCAGCTGATGCGCTCGCGGTTCAGCGCCTTCGTCAAGCAGGACGCCGGCTACCTGCTCAGGAGCTGGCACCCGGCGACCCGTCCCCCGGTGGTCGGCTTCGAGCGGGGCCTGCGCTGGCGCGACCTGGAGATCGTCGCCACGACCGGCGGCAGCCCCTTCCACACCGAGGGGACGGTGGAGTTCCGCGCCCGCTACATCCAGGACGGGCGGGACGGCGAGCTCCACGAGCTCAGCTCCTTCGTCCGTCACGAGGGCGCCTGGGTCTACCTCAAGGGCACCACGCCCTAGACCCGGCGAATTTCCCCCCTCATGTCACAAATCGGGGGGCCGAACGCGTCTCATGCCCGGGGAACCACCTTGGGGAGGAGACACGTGGACGCGGGATCCCGTTCGCCGGACGGCTTCGACATGACGATGCTCTACGCCGCCTACCGGGCCTTCCGGCGTGATCTGGCCCGGCTGGCCGCCACCGGCCCCGGACGCGACCTGTTCGCCGCCGACGGCTGGGCCGCCTTCAAGCGCCGCCTGGCGTTCCAGAACGAGGCCGAGGGACGGTTCCTCTGGCGGGTCGCGCCGTCCCGGCTCGCCGGCGACCCGCCGCGGCTGGCCGCGCTGGCCGAGCTCGAACTGGGCGAGGTCAGGCTGATCTCCCGCATGGACGCCGTCGACGCGGCCCTGGCCTACGGCGACGAGCGCGCGCTCGCCCGCCACTCGCGCGAGTTCGCCGCCGCGTTCCACCACCACCTCGACCTCAAGGAGGCCGTGGCGCTGCCGCTGCTGCCGTACGCGCTCAGCCCCTACGAGTGGGCCGCGTTCGAGATCGAGAGCCGCCGGCTCCTGGGCCGCAGGGGGCTGGCCGACTACCTGCCCTGGCTGCTGGACGGGGCGCCGCGCACGACCGAGGCGGCCGTGATGCGGCTGCTGCCGCCGCCCGTCCGGCTGCTGTACCGGGCGAGCTGGCGGTCCCGCTACCGGCGCCGTCCGATGGCCGCGGTGTGAGGCCCGACACAGCCGGTGCCCGGATGTCACAGTTCCGCGGCCCGCCGAGTCTTCATGACCGAAAGATCGTCGAAGGGACACCACCGATGGCAGGGCCACAGGAGCAGCCGGAGGACGCGGCACCGGAGCTGGCGGCGTTCGGTGAGCACAGGAGTCTGCTGTTCACCATCGCCTACGACATGCTCGGCAGCGTCGCCGACGCCGAGGACGTCGTCCAGGAGACCTGGCTGCGCTGGGCGGCCGTCGACCACGACGGCGTCCGCAACCACCGCGCCTACATGGTGCGCATCACCACTCATCTGGCGATGGAGAGGATCCGGCGGGCGCGCGGCGACCGCGAACGCTACATCGGCCCGTGGCTCCCCGAGCCGCTGTGGACCGATCCCGACCCCACCGAGGAGCTGGACCGCGAGGACGACGTCTCGCTGGGGCTGCTGGTCGTCCTGGAGACCCTGACCCCGCTGGAACGCGCGGCGTTCGTCCTGCGGGAGGCGTTCGCGTTCGACCACGGCGAGATCGCCCAGATCCTGGACCGCTCGCCCGTCGCCGTCCGCCAGCTGACCCACCGGGCCCGCCAGCACGTCGAGGCCCGCCGACCGCGCTTCGAGGTCGACCCGGCCACCGCCCGCGACGCGGCCGAGCGGTTCGTCAACGCCTCGCTCGGCGGCAGCATCTCCGCGCTGGTGCGGGTGCTGGCGCCCGACGTGACGCTCTGGACCGACGGCGGCGGCAAGGTCCGCGCGGCGCTGCGCCCCGTCCACGGCGCCGAGAAGGTCTCCCGCCTCCTGTCCCGGGTGGCGCCGCCCCTCGCCGATTTCCGCGCGGAGTGGGCGCAGATCGGCGGGACGTGCCAGGTGCTGTTCACCGACGAGCACGGGCGCGCCCATCTGTTCCTGTCGCTGGAGACCGACGGGCACGGCCGCGAGATCCGCCAGATCTACGGCGTGTTCAACCCCGACAAGCTCGCACACCTGGTGCCGCCCGCACCCGACGAACAAGGAGGGATCGATGTCGTCCCGTCCCGGTAGGCCACAACCCGGCGCCCTGGCCGCCACCGGCCGCGCCGTCGACGACCGGTTCGGCGGCACGTCCTGGGCCAAGAAGGCTGCGCGCAAGGCGTTCCCTGACCACTGGGGCTTCCTGCTCGGCGAGATCGCGATGTACTCGTTCGTGGTCATCCTGCTGACCGGGGTGTTCCTGACGCTGTTCTTCAAGCCGAGCATGACCGAGGTCGTCTACGACGGCTCCTACACCAAGCTCCGCGGCGTCGAGATGAGCGAGGCGTACGCCTCCACGCTGGAGATCAGCTTCGACGTGCGCGGCGGGCTGCTGGTCCGGCAGATCCACCACTGGGCGACGTTGATCTTCATGGCGTCGATCGTCGTGCACATGCTGCGCAACTTCTTCACCGGCGCGTTCCGCAAGCCCCGCGAGCTCAACTGGGTGCTCGGGATCATCATGTTCATGCTGGTGATGCTGAACGGCCTGTTCGGCTACTCGCTGCCCGACGACCTGCTGTCGGGCACCGGCATCCGCATCCTGGAGGGCGTGCTGGCCGCGATCCCGCTCGTCGGGACGTACCTGGTGATGTTCCTGTTCGGCGGCGAGTACCCCGGGGACGACATCATCCCGCGCCTCTACATCATCCACGTCCTGCTGATCCCGGGAATCCTTGCCGCGATGATCCCGGTGCACGCGGTGATGCTCACCTGGCGCCAGACCCACACGCAGTACCCGGGGAAGGGCAGTTCCCAGCGGTCGGTCAAGGGCGTCCCGTTCTTCCCCGTCTTCATCGGCAAGACGACCGCGCTGTTCCTGTGGGTGATCGGGGTGACGACGCTGCTGGCGGCGTTCATCCAGATCAACCCGGTGTGGCTGTTCGGGCCCTACGACCCGGGCGCGATCAGCGCGGGCTCCCAGCCCGACTGGTACATGGGCTGGCTGGAGGGCGCCCTGCGGATCATGCCCGGCTGGGAGTTCTCGGCGTTCGGGCACACGCTCTCGCTGAACGTGGCGGTTCCGGCGCTGGTCGTCCCGGGTCTGCTGTTCACCGGGCTCGGCGTCTATCCGTGGCTGGAACGCTGGGTCACCGGCGACCACCAGATCCACCACCTGCTCGACCGCCCGCGCGACGTGCCCGCCCGGACGGGCATCGGCATGGCGGGCGTGACGTTCTACGGGCTGCTGTGGCTGGCGGGCGGCAACGACATCGTGGCCCAGCGCTTCGAGGTGGACCTGTTCGCGACGACGTGGTTCTTCCGCGTCGCCATCATCCTCGGCCCCGTGCTGGCCTACGTGATCGCCTACCGCATGTGCCTGGGGCTCCAGCGCCGCGACCGCGCCCTGGCCGATCACGGGCTGGAGACCGGCATCATCCGCCGCCTGCCGTCCGGCAAGTACGTCGAGGTCGAGCGGCCCCTGCCCGAGGAGCAGATCGCCAGGATCACCGACCCGCGTCCCGCCCCGGCCGCCGTGCTCGGCGGGCCCGAGGTGAACGACGTCGAGAACCCGCGGACGCGCACGATGCTGGGCCGGGCGCGGGTCGCGCTCAACCGCCGCTTCCGGACGGGCCTGGCCGAGGTCCCCACCGGCACCGCCGCCGTCGAGGCTCCCGAGGAGGAACGGACTACTCACGGGAACCGATGACGCCCGGCGGGACGGGCGGCGAGCGCACGGCGGGCCGGAAGACGACCGCCCCTCCGGTCCGCGCGCTCGCCGCCTCGGACCATCGAGGAAGGTCAGCGGCCGAACGGCCGGAGAGCGGGACGATTTCCGTACCGTCCCGGATCGGAACGTTCCTTACCCGGTCGAGGCCGAAGCGGGCTCGCGCGTCTCGCCGATGGTCAGCAGGTGCCGCACCAGCGCGGTGAGCACCCGCTTGGCCGAGTCGCGGCGCCGCGCGTCGCAGAAGACCACCGGGGTGGTCTCGGCGAGGTCCATCGCCTCGCGGATCTCGCCCGGCAGGTAGTCGTACCCGTCGTCGAAGCAGTTCACCGCCACCACGAACGGCAGGCCCCGGCTCTCGAAGTAGTCCACGGCCGGGAAGCAGTCGTCCAGCCGCCGGGTGTCGGCCATGACGACCGCGCCGAGCGCCCCCAGCGACAGCTCGTCCCACATGAACCAGAAGCGGTCCTGGCCCGGGGTGCCGAACAGGTAGAGGATCAGGTCCTCGCGGATCGTGATGCGCCCGAAGTCCATGGCGACCGTCGTGGTCGTCTTGCGCTCCACGCCGCCGAGGTCGTCGACGCCGACGCTGCGCTCGGACAGCACCTCCTCCGTCCGCAGCGGCTCGATCTCGCTGACCGAGCCGACGAAGGTGGTCTTGCCGACCCCGAACCCGCCCGCCACGAGGATCTTGATGCCGAACGGCATCGCGTCGGCGGGGTCGTCAGAGCGCTTCGAGTCCATGCAGCACCTCCCTGAGCAGGCCCTGGTTCACGTGGCCGCTGCCGGCCCCCGGCCTCCTGACCGTCACGAGCCCGTGGCCGAGCAGGTCGCCGAGCAGCACCCGCACCACCACCAGCGGCAGCCCGAGCCGTCCGGCGATCTCGGCGACGGACTGCGGCCTGCCGCACAGCTCCAGGATCGCCAGATGCTCGGGTCCGAGCTCGGGCATGAGCTCCGGAGCGGTGGGGACGGCCGCGATGATCGCGATCATCTCCAGTTCCTCGCCCCGAGTCGAGGGACGCGCCCGTCCCCGGGTGAGGGCGTAGGACCGGACGACGGGCCCCGCGTCCTCGTCCAGCCACTCGTTGCCGGGACGGCTCATGTCTCCTCGTCGGCCGAGGCGGCCGCCTCCGAGCGGCCGCGTCGCGTCCCCTGCTGGATCGACGACATCATCCGGCGCAGTTCCTCGGGCGAGCGCCCCTGCCGGGCGCCGTCGGCCTCGGTGGGGGCGCCCAGGGGCACCTCGCGTGCGGCCCGCTTCTCGCGTTCCTCTCGATGCAGCTGCGGAGCCAGGTTCGCCTGCCGGACGCGCTTGGGCAGCGCGGGCCGCTCCTTGCGCGCGGCCGGGGCCGCTTCCGGCGCCGGAGCAGGCGCGGGCGCGGGCGCAGGCGCGGGTGCGGGGAGGGCCTCACCCGGGAACACGATCCCGGTTTCCGGAACGGCCTCCTCGGGCGCAGCGCTCTGCGTACCCGGGTGCGGCGTCCACTCGTCGGCAGGCTCCGCCTCGGCGTCATTGGTCGCGCCAGGGTCGCCGGCCTCCGCGGAAACGAAGCCGGGCAGGGGCCCGGTCGTCGGCGCGCCGGTCGCGAACGTGGGGGGTGGTGTGGGGACTGGAGGGAGGGCGGGGTCCATGGCTGGATCCTCCTCGGCCGGGGCGGGCCGTTCCCAGCTGATGTTCTCGGGGACGGGGTTGTCCTGGCCGCTCGGAGGGTCGAACGGCCCGGGATCGGAACGGGGGGCGGGCGGCTCGGGCGGAGCCGGGCGCCACGGCGTTTCGGCGGACTGCTGGTAGCGGGGGCCCGGCTCGGGAAGGCGGACCACCGAGGCGTCGCGGGCGGGCGGGACGGGCTCGCCGGAGGCGCCCGCGTGGATCAGCGTCTCCTGCGAGCGGCGCGGCGAGATCAGGTCGTCGGCGTCGCCCCGCACGACCAGCGCCTCGGGAAGCAGGACGATCGCGCTCATCCCGCCGAACGGCGACGTGCGCAGCGTGACCTGGACGCCGTGGCGCTGCGCCAGGCGCCCGACCACGAACAGGCCGAGCCGGTCGGAGTTGGTCAGGTCGAACTCCGGCGGGTCGGCCAGCCGGGCGTTGGCTTCGGCCAGGCTCGGGCCGTCCATCGACAGGCCGCGGTCCTCGATCTCGATGGTGAAGCCGCGGGCGACGAGCTGGCCCGTCACCTGGACGGTGGTGTGCGGCGGCGAGAACGAGGTCGCGTTCTCGATCAGCTCGGCGAGCAGGTGGATGAGGTCGGCCACGGCCATTCCGGTGACGGCCGCCTGCGGCATGGGCGCGACCGTCACGCGGGTGTAGTCCTCGACCTCCGAGGCGGCGGCGCGCGCGACGTCGATCACCGCGACCGGGTTGCGCCAGCCCCGGCCCGGCGCCTGGCCGGACAGGATGATCAGGCCCTCGGCATGGCGGCGCATGCGGGTGGCCAGGTGGTCGACGCGGAAGAGGTCCTCCAGGTCGTCGGGCTCGCTGATCCGGCGTTCCATCTCGTCCAGCAGGCCCAGTTGGCGGTGCAGCAGGGTCTGGCTGCGGCGGGCGAGGTTCACGAACACCTCGCTGATGCCGCGGCGCAGCGCGGCCTCGTCGACCGCGCCCGCGATCGCGGTCCGCCTGGCGGCGTTGAACGCCTGGCCGACCTGGTCGATCTCGCGGGTTCCGAAGGCCAGCGGCGGCACCTCGGCCAGCACGTCGACCTCCTCGCCCCGGCGCAGCCGCTGGATGACGCGCGGCAGCCGGGTGTCGGCCAGGTCGAGCGCCTCGCGCTTGAGCTCGTTGAGGTCGCGGATGATCGAGCGGGCGGACCAGATCGCCAGCACGATCGAGACGAGCACGGCGACCAGCCCGAGCGCACCGGCGAGGATCAGCCGGGTGATGATGCCGTTGGAGATCGGCTCGGCGCGCCGCTCGGACGCCTCGCCGAGCGCCAGCTCGACGCCGCGCAGCCGGGTGAGGCTGGAGTCGGCGGTGACCCGCCACAGCCCGGCGGTCTCGTCGGCGGGCGACGCCTTGGGCAGCCGCGTCATCTGGACGAAGCGGTCCTCCAGCGAGCGGAGCCGTCCGAACTCGGGCGAGTTGATGATCCGCAGCAGGTAGGAGCGGTCTTCGGGGCGCAGCTCGGGCTCGGCCAGCGCGAACAGCGAGCGCTGGGTGCCCACGAGCTTGATGAACTCGGCGTGCTCGGTGCGGCTCATCCGGCCGGTGGCCAGCGCGCCGGTGATCAGCGCGTCCTCCTGGGCGAGCGCCTCGCGGGCGCGGGCGAGCGAGACCTGGTTGCGGGCGTCCCTGGCGACCTCGGGGTTGCTCAGCGTGGACAGCGACCCCTGGAGGGTCCCGATGCGCGCGATCAGCGCGGTGTAGTCGGCGAACGCCTGGCTGCGGATGGTGCGGCCGTCGTCGACGGTCGCGCGGCGTCCGGCCAGGTTGTTGAGCCCGGCCACGACCTCGTCGGCCAGGCGGCGGGTCTGGGCGGGGGCGGCGTCCCTGGCCTCCTTGTGCCCGGACAGGTCGCGGAACAGCGCGGCCTGGCGGTCGGTGACCAGCCGTCCGGACTCCATCGCCGCGCGGTCGGACGCCGAGCCGCTGCCGAGGTAGACCAGGGTGAGGCGGCGCTCGGTCTGGAGCGCGCCGCCGACGGCGCCCGACGGGTACTCGTAGTGCTCCTGGATGGCCTTCACCTTGCGCAGGTTCAGGCCCTCGCCGAGGGTGACCCAGGCCGAGAAGGCCCACAAAATGCTGAGGGAGATCAGGGAGACCAGGACCAGCAGGACGACCTTGAAGCGGACGGTCCGGAACGGACCGGTCCTTGGACCGGTCCGGCGACGGCCGATCCGCGGTCCCGTGCGGCGGTCCCTTGAACGCACTGTCTCCTGGGCTCTCCGTTAGGCGGCGATCACCGATCGCAGATGAGGGTACAGCGAACGCGGCGGTTTGTGCGTGGTGCACCGAAAGAGATAGATCCTTACCTGTTCGCCCTGCATGCCCGACTGTGGGGCCCCTAGAATCCGCGACCGTGGTCACGATGAGCCGGCGCCGGGAAAGGACGTCCATGCCTGGAATCCGGCGGCGGCTGTCGGCCGCGGCGCTCTCCGTCACGCTCGTCACCGCCTGCTCGGCCGGGGACGACGGGGAGCGGCAGTCCCTCGTCCCGCAGGTCCCGATGCAGCAGGTCATCGGGAACGGCGAGGGCCGTCTCAGCCTGGTGACCTGGGCCGGGTACGCGGAGAACGGCTCCACCGACAAGAAGGTCGACTGGGTCAACCCGTTCGTCCGCGCCACCGGCTGCAGGGTCGAGGTGAAGGTCGCCGACACCTCCGACGCGATGGTGTCGCTGATGCGCAGCGGCAAGTACGACGGCGTCTCGGCCTCGGGCGACGCGAGCCTGCGGCTGGTGTACGGCGGCGACGTCGCCCCGGTCAACACCGCGCTGCTCAGCAACTACCCCGACATCGCGGCCTACCTGAAGAACCAGCCGTACAACGCGGTCGGCGGGCAGATGTACGGGGTGCCGCACGGGTACGGCGCCAACTACCTGATGTACCGCACCGACAAGCTGACCCCGCCTCCCAAGTCGTGGAGCGTGGTGTGGGAGCCCGACTCGCCCGCGGCGGGCAACGTCGCGGCCTACGACTCCCCCATCTACATCGCCGACGCCGCGCTGTACCTGAGGGCGCACCGGCCCGAGCTGAAGATCACCGACCCGTACGAGCTGACCGAAGAGCAGTTCGACGCCGCCGTCGACCTGCTCAAGCGGCAGCGGCCGAACGTCTCGCTGTACTGGCACAACTACCTCGACGAGGTGCGCGCGTTCAACCTCGGCGACCTGCACGCCGGTACCGCCTGGCAGGTCAACGCCAACCTGGCCCGCGCCCAGAACGTGCCGGTGGCCACCGTGATCCCGTCCGAGGGGGCGACGGGCTGGTCCGACACCTGGATGGTGGCGTCCAAGGCGAAGAACCCCAACTGCATGTACAAGTGGATGAACTGGATCACGCTCCCGAAGATCCAGGCCCAGGTCGCGCAGTTCTTCGGGCAGGCACCCGCGAACCCCCGGGCGTGCCGCTACACCGCCAAGGGCTTCTGCGCCCAGTTCCAGGCCGGGGACGCCGCCTTCTACCGCCGGATCAGCTTCTGGAAGACGCCCGTGGCCGACTGCGGCGGGGGCAGGGGCACCAAGTGCGTCGACTATGCCCGCTGGGCTCGGGCGTGGACCCAGATCAAGGGCTGAGGAGGTGAGGCCGAGGACACCGCGCACACAGCACCACGCTCTCCACTTCCCCTGATGGCGCACGCAGCGCATACAAGGAGACAGCACCTGTGAAGTTCAGCTACGCGATGCTCCCCGACTACCCGTTGACCGAGTCCCTGGCCTCCATCAGGCTGGCCGACGAGCTCGGCTTCTACGCGTGTTACGCGGCGGACGAACCGTGGCACAAGGACCTGTGGCTGCTCTTCGCGGCCGCGGCCGCGCAGACCTCCCGGATCCGGCTCGGCCCGAGCGTCTCGGCCGTCACCCTCCGCGAGCCGTCCCTGATCGCCCAGGCCGCCGCGACCCTGGACGAGCTGACCGGCGGCCGCGCCGAGGTCGTGCTCGGCAGCGGCAACTTCGGCGTCCTGGCCCAGTACAAGATCGACTGGACGACCACCAAGCCCCTCACCCGCGTGAAGGAGGCCGTCGCGGTCGTCCGGACCCTGCTGGACGAGGGCACCATCACCCGCGACGGCGAGTTCTACTCCTACGACGGCCTGTTCACCTTCGCCCGTCCCGTCCAGGAGCATCTGCCGGTCAAGATCGGCGCGATGCGCGGGCCGAAGTCGTTCCAGGCGGCGGGCGAGCTGTCGGACGGCGTCCACCACGCGCTCAGCTACTCGCGCGAGGCCTACGAATACGCGGTCGAGAACTTCAGGATCGGCGCCGAGCGCGCGGGCAAGGACTGGAAGGCCCAGGACATCGGCGCCTGGGTGGTCTTCGCGACCGGCGAGGACGGCGACGCCGCGCGGGAGGCCGCCCGCAGCATGGTCGGCCTGTACGCCTCGGCCATGCCCGCCGAGCAGCTCGAACGCAACGGTGTCGCGCCCGCCGAGGTGGCTCCGATCATCGAGGCGATCGGCGGCGGCGACCTGGCCAAGGCGATCGAACTGACCAGCCCCGAGATCGCCGCCAAGCTCTCGATCGCCGGGACCCCCGCCGAGTGCCTGGAGAAGATCCAGACCGATATCGCCCCCACCGGCGTCAACCACATGATCTGCGCCATCACCGACTCCGCCCTGGTGAAGAGCCTCACCGGCCGCGAGGTCGACGGCGTGGCCGGCGTCGATGCCCAGCTCCGTCTCATCCACGACCACCTGATGCCGGCCTTCCCGTAATAGTTTCCAGAGGGGCCGCGCACTCGGGGTGCGCGGCCCCTCGCCGCGCCGGAAGGGAACAGGATGGTCATGGATCCGCGGATGGTCGACTCCCATGTGCCCGCGGAGCTTCCCGCCTACGTCTACGACATCGGCGCGCTGGGACGCCATTTGGCCGGTGTCCGGGAGAAGACGCGGGGCGTGGAGCTTTTCTACGCGGCCAAGGCCAACCCCGACGCCCGGGTGCTGGAGACGATCGCGCCCCTGGTGGACGGGATCGAGGTCGCCTCCGGGGGCGAGCTCGAACACGTCAGGGCCGTGCTCCCGGACGCCCGGCTCGCCTTCGGCGGTCCTGGCAAGACCGATACCGAGCTGGGGCTCGCCCTGCGCGAGGCCGAGCGCGTCCATGTCGAGAGCCCGCACGAGCTGCGGCGCCTGGCGGCGTTCCGCCGGGACGCCGACGTCCTGCTGCGGGTCAACCTGGCCGGGGAGCGCGCGGGCGTGGCGCTGGCGATGTCCGGGCCGTTCGGGATGGACCCCGAGGCCATGGACGCCTGCCGCGAGATGCTGCGCGGCGCCCCGTGGGTCCGGCTGCGCGGCGTCCACGCCCATCTGGCGTCCGGCCTGGACGCGGACGCGGCGGTGCGCCAGTCGCGGGAGGTGCTCGGCTGGGCGCGTCCCTGGCTGGAGAAGGCGGGTGTCGAGAGCCCCGAGATCAACCTGGGCGGCGGCATGGGCGTCGACTACGCCGCCCCCGGGAGCCGCTTCGACTGGACGTCCTACGGCCGCCGCGTCGCGGATCTCGCCCTCCCCGGGGAGACGCTCCGCATCGAACCCGGCCGCGCGATCAGCGTCTACTGCGGCTGGTACGTGACGCGCGTCCTGGACGTGAAGCGGGCCCACGGCGCCTGGTACGCGGTGCTCCTCGGCGGGACGCACCACCTCCGCACGCCCGTCACCAAGAACCACGACCAGCCGTTCACCGTCCTGCCCCGGGACGAGCCCGGCCCGTCGGTCGAGGACGCGCCCGTCACGCTGGTGGGGCAGCTGTGCACCCCCAAGGACGTCTTCGCCCGGGACGTCCCCGTCACGCGGCTCGCAGTCGGGGACGTGGTGGCGTTCTCAATGGCCGGGGCCTACGCGTGGAACATCTCCCACCACGACTTCCTGATGCATCCCAAGCCCGCGTTCCACTACGTCACGTCCTGAGGGCCAGGCACTCGCCGGGCGACTCGGCGGTGCCGCCGTCGTACTCGGACCGGTAGGCGTCCTCGTCCAGCTCGGCGCGCACGGCCGCGGCGACGCGGTCGATGTCCTCCCGCTCGGCGGGACCCGCGGTCAGGCCGTGGGAGGCCCGCGCGGTCGCGGCGGCGCCGAGCGTCCTGGCGGCCTCGGCATGGCGTCCCGCGAGCGCGAGCGCGCCCGCGAGCCCTTCCAGGGAGAACGCGATGTCCCTCGGCCACTGGTGCCGGACGGAGACCTCCAGGGCGTCGCGGTGGAAGGCCAGCGCCCGGTCGGCGTCGCCGCGCAGCTCGTGCACGTAGCCGAGCCCGACCAGGATCAGCGGCAGGAACAGCGGCGGCGCCGCCTCGGGCGGCGGCATCGCGTCGAGCAGGGCGTGCAGCCGCACATGGGCCGAGTCGAGGTCGCCCTCGCGGCGGTCGACCAGCCCGAGCACCAGCTCGGCCATCGCGCCCAGCGGCTCGCGGCGCTGGTCGCCCGCCATCGCCCGCAGCCGCTCGGCGTACTCCCTGGCCTGCGGGTACGCGGCGCGTTGCAGCGAGATCCAGGCGAGCCAGCCCACCCGCACCACGGCCTCGGGCCACAACCGCAGCTCCTCGGCCAGGCGCAGCCCCTCGCGCTGGAGGTGGAACGCGCGGTCGTAGTCGCCGGTCAGCTCGGCGTGGTTGGCCAGCCAGGCGGCGGCCTGGAGGCGGCCCCAGCGATCGCCCAGCTCGTCGAACATCTTCGCGGCCAGGGCCGCCTCGCGGCGCAGCAGCGCCGTGTCGCCCCGCGCGTGGGCGTGGTGCGCGCGCAGCACCAGGGACGCGGCCTGGCCCCAGCGGTCGCCCTCGGCG
This sequence comes from Spirillospora sp. CA-294931, assembly GCF_050946795.1. Classification (GTDB taxonomy): domain Bacteria; phylum Actinomycetota; class Actinomycetes; order Streptosporangiales; family Streptosporangiaceae; genus Spirillospora. The sequence continues at coordinate 1,285,917 of NZ_CP192006.1, read as the reverse complement.
GCGAAGGTCTCCTGGGCGCGGCCGAGCAGCGCGGCGCCCGCGTCGAGGTCGTCGACCTCCACCCCGGCGAAGACCAGGAACCACTGGGCGCGCGCCCGCGCGACGGGGTCGCCGACCTCGTCGAGAGCGGCCAGGGCGGCCTCGCGGCGCGCGGGCCATTCGAGCTCGTCGCCCCGTCCCAGCGCCACGCCCGCGCGCCAGGCCGTCGCGATCGCCCGCGCGTCGCGGGGACCCGCGTCGAGCGCGAGCGCCGCGTCCAGGGAGCGCTGGGCCTCGGTGAGCCGCCCGCGCAGCTGCCAGAACCAGGCCAGCGCGTTGACCAGCCGGAGCGCGGACTCCGCGTCGCGGTCGGCGATGGCGCCGTCGAGGGCCGCGCGCAGGTTGGCCGACTCGGCCGACAGGACGCGCAGCCCGCGGGCCTGCTCGCGGCCCCGCAGATCGCGCTCGCCGCGCTCGGCCAGCTCGGTGTAGTAGCGGCGGTGCGCCGCGCGGACGCGCTCGCGCTCCGCCGCCTCGTTGAGGCGGTCGTCGCAGTAGGCGGCCACGGACTCCAGCAGCCGGTAGCGGGGGCCCTCGGCCATCACCACCAGCGAGCGGTCGACCAGCCTGACCAGCAGGTCGAGCACGTCGTCGGCGTCGTCCCCGGCACAGACGGCCTCGGCGGCCTCCAGGGTGCAGCCGTCGGCGTGCACGGACAGGCGGCGCAGCACGGCGCGCTCGGGCTCGGAGAGCAGCTCCCAGCTCCAGTCGATCATCGCGGTGAGCGTCCGCTGCCGCTGCGGCGCGCCCCGGTGCCCGGTGGCCAGCAGCCGGAACCGGTCGTCGAGCCGCTCCACCAGCCCGTGCACGCCCAGCGCCCGGACGCGCGTGGCCGCCAGCTCCAGCGCGAGCGGGATGCCGTCGAGCCTGCGGCACAGCGTCGCGACCGCCGCCGCGCTGTCGTCGTCCAGCCGGAAGGCACGGGACGCGGCCGACGCCCGCGCGGCGAACAGGCGCACCGCGCCCGCCTCCGCGAGCGCCCCGGGCTCGCCGTCCTCGGGCGGCACCTCCAGCGGCGGGACGGCCCAGACGACCTCCTCGGGCAGGCCGAGCGGCTCGCGGCTGGTGGCCAGCACCCGCAGGCCGGGGACCTCGGTCAGCAGCCGTTCCACCAGGTCGGCGGCCTGCTCGACGACGTGCTCGCAGTTGTCGAGCACCAGCAGCAGCCGCCGCGGCCGCAACGACCCGATCAGCCGGTCGATCGGGCTGAGCGGCTCGCCGCCCGAGGGCTCGTCGCGGATGTCCAGGACCCGCATCACCTCGTCGGGCAGCGCCACGGCCGCGCGGTCCAGCGGGGCCAGCTCGACCAGCCAGACGCCGTCGCCGAACGTCCCGTTGAGACGGCCCGCGGTCTCCAGTGCCAGCCGGGTCTTGCCGACGCCGCCCGGCCCGGTCAGCGTGACCAGCCGCCCGGACTCCAGCCGCGCGCCGATCTCGTCGACGGCGCCGTCCCGGCCGATCAGCTCGGTGGCCGGGACCTTCACGTTCGTGCGGGGCCTGGGCCGCGGCGCGGGCGCGTCCAGCGACGGGTCCTGGTTGAGGATCGCCCGCTGGAGGGAGACCAGTTCGGGCCCGGGGTCGAGGCCGAGCTCGTCGGCCAGCCGCTCGCGCATCCGGTCGAAGCTCTCCAGCGCCTCGCTCGGACGTCCCGCCCGGTACAGGGCGCGCATGTGCGCCGCCCTGAGCCGCTCGCGGAACGGGTTCACGGCCAGCACGTCGCCCAGCTCCCCCGCCAGCGCCACGTGCTCCCCCAGCGCCAGCCGCAGCTCGGCCCGGTCTTCGATCGTCGCGAGCCGCAGCTCCTCCAGCCGGGTGATCGTCGCGCGGGCGAACTCCTCGTCGGCGAAGTCGGCCAGGACGGGGCCGCGCCACAGCCCCAGCGCCTCGCCCAGCAGTTCGGCCTTCACCCGGGGTTCCGCGCTCTCGCGCGCCTCGGACCGCAGTGCCTCGAAGCGCCGCGCGTCCACCCGGTCAGTCTGCAGCGCGTAACCCGCCGGACGGGACGCCACCAGCCCCCTCGCCCCGGCCTCGGCGTCCTCCAGGACGCGGCGCAGCTGCGACACCTTGGCCGACAGGGCCCCGGGCGGATTCCCCTTGGGCGGCGCGTCCCCCCACAGGTCGTCGATCAGCCGGTCCGCCGGGACGGGCCGTCCCTCGTTCACCAGGAGGTCGGCCAGCAGCGCCCGCACCTTCAACCCGGGGACCGCGACGGGCTCCCCGTCATCGGTCCAAACGGCCAGCGGCCCCAGCACCCCGAAACGCATGAAAGGCACGATAACGTGCGCGAACGTCCCACCGTAAGAATCCCGTAAACGCCTCCCGGCAGAGTGGAGCACGTCAAGCAGGGAACAACGGAGCAGGGAGGCGAGGACGGTGGGGGACAGCCCGATCCGCGTGGCGGTCATCATCGCCAGCACTCGCAGCGGACGGTTCGGCCCGACGGTGGCCGGCTGGTTCGCCGGGCACGCGGGCCGGCGCCGGGACATGACGATCGACCTGGTCGACCTGGCCGAGGCCGCGCTGCCCTCGACGCTCACCGACGACGGGGAGCCCGTGCCGCACCGGGTACGGGAGCTGGCGCCCCGGCTGGACGCCGCCGACGCCTTCGCCGTGGTCACGCCCGAGTACAACCAGAGCTTCCCCGCACCGCTCAAGACCGCGCTCGACTGGTACTACGACGAGTGGAAGGCCAAGCCCGTCGCCCTGGTCACCTACGGCCGGGAGTCGGGCGGGCTCAACGCCGCCGCGCAGCTCCGCCAGATCTTCGGCGAGCTGCACGCGGTCACCATCCGCGACGGGGTCAGCCTGCCGCGTTACTGGGAGCACTTCGCCGCCGACGGCACCTGGCCCAAGGCGGCCGCCGAGTGCAACGCCACCGTGAAGATCACGCTGGACCAGCTGTCCTGGTGGGCGCGAGCCCTCCGCGAGGCCAGGTCCCGCAGCCCGTACACCACCTGAGGGGAAACCGACATGCGCAAGATCATCAACTCCACGTACATCTCGCTCGACGGCGTCATCGAGAACCCGCAGAACTGGCACGTGTTCGACGACGAGTGCGCCGAGTACGCCCAGAACCTGCTGTTCTCCTGCGACGCTCTCCTGTCGGGCCGCGAGACCTACGCCAGCTTCGCCGAGGTCTGGCCCGCCATGGAGGAGGCGACCGGCGAGTTCGGCGTGAAGATGAACGCGCTCGACCACTACGTCGTCTCCGACACCCTGACCGAGGCGAACTGGGGCAAGAGCACGATCATCCGGCGCGACGACGCCGTCGCCGAGATCGCCAAGCTCAAGGAGCAGGACGGCGAGAACATCCTGATGTACGGCTTCGGCGCCGTCTCCCGCACCCTGGTCCAGAACGGGCTGCTGGACGAGCTGCGCCTGTGGATCAACCCGGTCATCGCGTCCGGCGGCCCCGGCGACACCCTCGCCCAGGCCGACTTCAAGTCCGGGATGGAACTGACCGACACCAAGATCCTCAAGAACGGCGTCATCATCGCCACCTACAAGCCGACCTCCTGAGCACCGGCACCGAGCCCGGCCGCACCCGCCACCGCGCGGACCGGCCGGGCTCGCCCGTGTCCGCGCATGCACGCCTGGTGATCGAAGACAAGGTCGGCGGGTAGCCGTATCCGGTCGCGGAGAGCAGTCCGAGCCCGTTGAGCACGGGTCGTCCCTGGAGGACCATTGAGGTGTTCGCGGTCTCCGGGGGGGTGCTGAGCGATGACGAACCGGTCCGGGACGGCGGTGGCCGGTGTGATCATGGCGTTGTCGCTCTCGGTGGCGTGCGGGTCGGGAAGCAACCCCACACCGCAGGAGCCCCTGCCCAAGCTCGAAGAGTCGGCGTCCGGCCGGAACGCCGGCGAGCTCGAGCCGACCGAGTCGCTGCCCCGGTCGTCGGGCCCGCAGACCAATCCCGGGCCCGTGGCACCGACGACGACGGGATCGACCGTCAATCCGCAGATCCCGCAGCCGGAGGTGGAGCCGTCCACCTCCACGCCCTCCCCCCAGCCCCAGAGCTCCGGTGAGCCGACCGGATGACGCGGCGGCCGCGGCCGAACCGGAGCGACCGCCCGCGCCCGAGATCGCCGTGCTGGCGCCCGCGTTCCAGCTGGTCGGCCAGGTCGTCGCCCAGACCACCGCGCTGGTCGCGGTGCTCTACTACTTCGGCTGGGCGCGCAGCAACGCGCTCCTGGGCCACCTGGGCATCGACCCGGCCCTGACCCGCTGGTCGGCGACCGACTACGCGCTGCGCAGCGTCAGCGTGGTCGTCCGTCCGCTGGTCATCGTGGCGATCCTGGTCCTGTGCCTGCGGCTGGCGCACCGGCTGCTGACCCGGGAGGTCGAGCGGCGCGACGCCGCGGGCGGCACCCGTGCCGCCTCCGTGGTGGGCCTGACGCTCGTGATCGCGGGGCTCGTCCTGACCGTCGCGGGCCTGCTCGGCTTCGCCGACGTGGTGGTCTTCAGCGCCCGCTACCCGCTCGTCCCGATGATCCTCGGCGCGGGCGTGGGCCTGATCGCCTACGGCCTGCAATACCTCGGCCCCGGGGAGGCCAGGATCAGCGGGATCTCGATGGCCGTGCTGATCGCCCTCGCCGTCACGCTCATCCTCTGGACGGTCTCGGTCTACGCCGGGCTCGCCGGACGCGACGCGGCGCGGCTGGCGATCCTGGGCCTGGGCAACCGGACGTCCGTGACCGTCTACAGCGAGGACGACCTGGGGTTCGCGGCCCCGGGCACCGGCCTGCGCGCTGAGCGCCTGGCCGCCCCCGAGGGACGGTACAAGTACCGCTACACCGGCCTCCGCCTGCTGCTGTACTCCGACAAGCGCTACATCCTGCTCCCCGACCGCTGGGTGCGGACCCGCGACCCGGTCTTCGTCATCGACGAGGCCGACGGCCTGAGGTTCGAGCTCCGCCACCCCTCGCGCACCACCTGAACCCGAATCGAGGAGTCTCGGGCGGCGGCCCCGCGCGTAGGGTCGATCGCATGATCACTCTTCCCGATGTGGAGGACGCCCGGCGGCGCCTGCGGGGCCGCGTGCGCACCACGCCCGTCGTCGAGGTCGATCCGGGCGCGTTCGCACCGGCCGCCCGGATGTGGCTCAAGCTCGAACAGCTCCAGCACACCGGCTCGTTCAAGGCGCGGGGCGCGTTCAACCGCGTGCTGAGCGCCGCCGAGACCGGGCGGCTGCCGGACGCCGGGGTCGTGGCGCCGTCCGGGGGCAACGCCGGGCTCGCGGTCGCCTACGCCGCCGCCGAGCTCGGCGCGCCCGCCGAGGTGTACGTGCCCGAGACCGCCCCGGAGGTCAAGGTGGCCCGGCTGCGCTCGCTCGGCGCCGTCGTCGTCCAGACCGGGACGCGGTACGCCGACGCCCTGGAGGCCGCGCTCAAGCGCTCGGCCGACACCGGCGCGCTGTTCTGCCACGCCTACGACCAGCCCGAGATCTGCGCCGGGCAGGGGACGCTCGGCCTGGAGCTGCTGGAGCAGACCGGGGGCGAGGTCGACACCGTCCTGCTCTCCGTCGGGGGCGGCGGCCTGATGGCCGGGGTCGCGGCCGCCGCGGAAGGCCGGGCGAAGGTCGTCGGCGTCGAGCCGGAGACCATTCCCACCCTGCGCGCGGCCCTGGCGGCCGGACATCCGGTGACCGTCGACGTCTCGGGCGTCGCCGCCGACTCCCTGGGCGCCAGCCGTGCCGGTGACATCCCCCTCGCCGTGGCACGGCGCGCGGGCGTCGCGTCGGTCCTGGTCACCGACGACTCCATCGTCGAGGCGCGGCGCTTCCTGTGGCAGGAGTACCGCCTGGCGGTCGAACACGGCACCGCGGCCGCCGTCGCCGCCCTCCGCTCCGGCGCCTACACACCCGCCCCCGAGGAGCGCGTCGCCATCATCATCTGCGGCGCCAACACCGACCCAAGCGACCTGCGATGACCCGCGCCGTCATGATCTCCGGCGACACGGGAATCCACCGCCGGGCGGCGAAGTGCGCCGCCCCGCTCCGCACGAGCGGGGCCACGACGCGGGCGCTCGTGCTCACCAGCGGCCGATCGGACCCACACCGGCAGCAGGACCACGGGGCGCCGGAGTACGACACCGCACTCCGCTCGGGCGAGCCGCAATGATGCGGGCGCACATGCTCACCAGCGGCGGACCGCGGATCCACCAGCCGCAGCACCACGCGACGGCGGAGTACGGCACTGCGCTCGGCTACTCGGGGGGCCTGCGGTGACGCGGGCGTTCGTGGTGACCGGGGGTGGGCGGGGGATCGGGCGTGCCGTGGTGGAGCGGCTCGTGGCCGAGGGGGGCGCGGTGGTCGCGATCGAGCGGGACGCCGAGGCGTTGGCCTGGGCGTCCGGTGGTCCGGTCATGGCGGTGGTCGGGGACGCCTCGTCCGAGGAGGTCGCGGGGCGGGCCGCCGACCTGGCCGAGGGGGCGGGGACTCTGTCCGGCTGGGTCAACAACGCGGCGGTGTTCCGCGACGCGTCGCTGCACAGCGCGCCCGTGCGGGAGGTGCTCGACCTGATCGGGGTCAACCTGGACGCCCCGGTCGTCGGCTGTGCCACGGCGATCCGCCGGTTCCTCGCGGCGGGGACACCCGGCGCGATCGTCAACGTCACCTCGCACCAGGCGCGGATGGCCGTGCCCGGGTGCACCCCGTATGTGACGGCCAAGGCCGCGATCGAGGGGCTGACCCGGGCGCTCGCCGTCGAGTACGGCCCGCGCGGCATCCGGGTGAACGCGGTCGCCCCCGGGTCGGTCCGCACCGAGCGCTACGAGGAGTTCCTGGACGCGCAGGGCCCGGAGAACGCCGCGCGGATCGAGCGGGAGATGGGCGATCTGCATCCGCTGGGCCGCGTCGCCCGCGCGGCGGAGGTGGCGGCGGCGATCGTCCACCTGCTCTCGGCGGACGCCTCGTTCATCACCGGCGCCACCGTCCCGGTGGACGGCGGGCGCACGGTGCTGGCTCACGACCCGGAGGGGTGAGCCTGCGGTGAGTGCGCCGGGATGATCGGCAGGGGGCTCGCCGGTGCGGGTGCCGGGCCCCCGCACAGCGCCTGGGAGATGTGGACGCGCAGCGCGTTGTCGATCGGGTGCGGAAGCGGGAGCCCCTCCCCCGAAAGGCGCTGGTAGCGGGTGAGGTTGACCCCCACGGCCAGCTGGCGGTGGCCGTCCGGGCTCGACAGCACCCGGGTGCCCGCGCCGAAGACGTCACCGTCGTAGCCCCAGAAGGTTCCGCAGGGCAGTGAGAAGGTGGTCAGACCGAGCCCCCGGGACATCTCGACCAGGGCGGCGCGGCTGACCAGCCGTCCGGTGAACAGAGCACGGGTGAAGCGGTTGAGGTCGTCCATCGTGGAGACGAGCGCGCCCGCCGAGCCCGCCCAGGACATGTCGTAGGCGCTGTAGTCGCGGGGTGTGCCGGTGCCCTGGAAGAGCGACTCGTACATCCGCGAGTGCGGCCCCCGGAGCCTTGGCTTCGACGGGAAATAGGTGTGCGTGAGCCCGGCGGGACGGAGCACGTCGCGGGCCAGGGCCGCCCCGACGCTCTCGCCCGTGACCTTCTCCAGCACCCGGCCCGCCAGCACGTAGTTGGTGTTGGAGTACGACCAGCGCTCCCCCGGGGTGCCCGTGGACGTTGCGTCGGCGCCCCACCTGATCAGCTGGGACGGCCGCAGCCCGCGATGGCGTCCCTCGTCGAGGCTGCGCGGCGACCGGTCGGCCAGGGACGGGAAGGCCGAGTTCAGGTAGTCGCCGATGCCGCTGGTGTGGCCGAGGAGCATCCGCACGGTGATGCTCTTGCCGCGCTGTCCCGGGATCTCGTCGGGCAGGTAGGTGTCGACGGGGGCGTCCAGGTCGACGCGTCCCCGGTCGACCTGCCGCATCACGGCGGTCGCGACGAACGTCTGGGTGACGGCGCCGACGCGGTGTTCCATGTCGGGACGCGCGTGCGCCCGGGTGCGGACGTCGGCGAACCCGGACGCGCCGCTCCAGGTGGCGTCGCCCTCGCGAACCTGGGAGTAGAGACCGGGGACGCCCGCCATACGGGTGGCGTCGAGCGTGGCCTGGAGCATCCCGGCGTCGAGGGGCGCCGACGCGGTGGCCGGAACCGGCCACACGAGCGCCACGAGCAACGCCGCCGCCACCCGCCTCGTCACCATGCCGGTCTCTCTCCAGTCCGCGCTACCGCAAAGCAGTCTTCTCGGACATGCCCGCGATGTCACGACGCCGGAGATCGAGATCACCGTCCCGCCGGGGCAACCGGCGGCTTGCGGCGGGGTGACCCGCCGCAGGCCGCCGTCCCGTCAGGACAGGAGATCGGCCAGGACGCCCCGCCGGGACGGGTGCCGCAGCTTGAACATCCCCTTCGACTCGATCTGCCGGATGCGCTCGCGGGTGACGCCGTAGACCTTGCCGACCTCCTCCAGCGTCTTGGGCTCGCCGTCGTCCAGGCCGAACCGCAGGGAGATCACGCCGGCCTCCCGCTCGGTCAGCCCGGCCATCACCGAGTCCAGATGCGAGCGCAGCTGCGCCGAGGCCACCGCGTCCGCCGGGTCGCCCGCCTCGACGTCCTCGATGTAGTCGCCCAGCTCGCCGTCGCCGTCCTCGCCCAGCGGCAGGTGCAGCGAGATCGGCTCCCTGGACTGGCGCAGCAGCCGGTCGACCTTCTGCGGGGTGAGGTCGAGCGCGGCGGCCAGCTCGTCGGAGGTGGGCTCGCGGCCGAAGTCCTGCGCGAGCTGCCGGCGGACGCGGGTCAGCCGGTTGACCACCTCCACCACGTGGACGGGGAGGCGGATCGTCCGGCTCTGGTCGCCCAGCGCCCGGCTGATCGCCTGCTTGATCCACCACACCGCGTACGTCGAGAACTTCAGCCCCCTGCGGTGTTCGAACTTCTCCACGGCCCGGATCAGGCCGAGATTGCCCTCCTGAATGAGGTCCAGCAGCGGCAGGCCGCGTCCGGCGTACCGCTTGGCGAGCGAGACGACGAGGCGCAGGTTGGCCTCGACCATGTGCTTCTTGGCGCGGCGGCCGTCGGCGGCGATCCATTCCAGGTCGGCGCGGTCCTGCTGGTCGAGCAGGTCGCCCCGGAGGTCGAGGCGCTCCTGGGCGAACAGCCCCGCCTCGATGCGCGTGGCCAGGTCGACCTCCTGCTCGGCGGTGAGCAGCGGCGTCCGGCCTATCTCCCTGAGGTAGTCCTTCACCGGGTCGGTCGCTGGGTCTTGACGGAGGGCCAGGGGTCTGTCCTTTCCTCGTCCGACGAGAGGGGGTCGGGGCGCCGCCGCCCCGGGGGACGGCAGCAGCGGATCCGGCGCTGGGCGGGTGGCGCGGAAGTTCATCGCACTCCTTCCCTCTCAAGTTACGACCAAAACTTAGACTCGACATAAAATCATGTCAAGCACAAATTTAGGTCGAGTTATGCGAAGATGGCCGCATGAGCGAGGAGACCATGGGCCTGCGGGCGCTGAAGAAGCGCCAGACGAGGGAGAACATCGCGCACCAGGCGACCCGTCTGTTCCTTGAGCGGGGGTTCGACCGCGTGACCATCGCCGAGGTCGCCGCCGCGGCCCAGGTCGCCAAGATGACGGTCACCAACTACTTCCCGCGCAAGGAGGACCTGGCCCTCGACCTGCACGAGACGTTCGTCGCGCAGCCCGCGGCGACGGTCGCGGGCCGCGCGCCCGGCGAGTCCGCGCTGGCCGCGCTGCGGCGCGCCTTCCTGGACGCCGTCGCCCGCCGCGACCCGGTCATCGGCTTCTCCGGCCCAGAGTTCGCCCGCATGATCGTCGAGAGCCCCGCGCTGGTCGCGCGGCTGCGCGAGTTCCACGAGGAGCGCGAGGACCGGCTGACCGCGTGCCTGGCCAAGGAGACCGGCGCGGCGCCCGGCTCGCTGCTCCCCCGCCTGGCCGCCGCGCAGCTCATCGGCGTCCACCGGGTGCTGTTCGACGAGACCCTGCGCCGGACCCTGGCCGGCGAATCCCACGACGCGATCGCCGGAGCCCTGGCCAGGGCGGGCGTGGACGCCTTCGGCCTCCTCGAACCCGCCCTGGCCGGCTACGCCGTCAGGAGATGACGATCAGCAGGTCGCCCGCCTGCACCTGGCACGCCTCCGGCACGGCCAGCCGCGCCACCGTGCCCGCGACCGGCGCCGTGATCGCGGCCTCCATCTTCATCGCCTCGATCGTGGCGACCACGTCCCCGGCCTCGACCCGCGCGCCCTTGGCCGCGCGCAGCGTCACCGACCCGTCGAACGGCGCCGCGACCTGGCCGGGCTCGTCCGGGTCGGCCCGCTCGACGGGCGGCGCGTCGCTCACGACCGACTTGTCGCGGACCGACAGCGTCCGCAACTGGCCGTTCACGGTGCAGATCACCTGGCGGACGCCCGCCTCGTCGATCTCGCCGACCGCCTCCAGGCCCGCCAGCACCCGCACGCCCGGTTCGAGGTCGATCGCGACCTCCTGGCCCCTCCGCAGCCCGTACAGGAACGCGCTGGTCGGCACCACCGACAGGTCGCCGTAGGCCGCCACCGTCTCGCGGTACTCCTTGGCCGGGCCGGGGAACAGCAGCCGGTCGAGCGTCTCGCGGACCTCCGGCCCGGACAGGGCCTTCTCCTCGTCGCCGGTCAGCTCGGCCCGCGCGGGCGTGTGCCGGCGTCCCTCCAGAGCCTTGCCCCGGAACGGCTCGGCCCAGCCCCCGGGTGGGTCGCCCAGTTCGCCGTTCAGGAACCCGATCACGCTGTCGGGGATGTCGTAGCGCTCGGGGTTGGCGGCGAAGTCGTCCGGGTCGGCCGCCGCCGCGACCAGATGCAGCGCCAGGTCGCCGACGACCTTGCTGGACGGCGTGACCTTCACCAGTCGCCCGAGGATCCGGTCGGCGGCCGCGTAGAGCCGCTCGATCTCCTCGAACCGGTCGCCCAGGCCCAGCGCCACCGCCTGCTGCCGCAGGTTCGACAGCTGCCCGCCGGGGATCTCGTGGTGGTAGACGCGTCCCGTCGGGGAGGGCAGGCCCATCTCGAACGGCGCGTAGATCCGGCGCACCGCCTCCCAGTAGGGCTCCATCGCCGTCAGCGCGTCGAGGTCGAGGCCCGTGGCCCGCTCGGTGAAGTCGGTGTGCGCCACGATCGCCTGGAGCGGCGGCTGGCTGGTCGTGCCCGACAGCGGCGCGGCGGCGCCGTCCACCGCGTCCACCCCGGCCTCGATCGCCGCCAGGTAGGTCGCGAGCTGCCCGCCCGCCGTGTCGTGCGTGTGGAGGTGCACGGGCAGGTCGAAGCGCTCGCGCAGCGCGCCGACCAGCGTCCGCGCGGCCGGTGCCCGCAGCAGCCCCGCCATGTCCTTGATGCACAGGATGTGGACGCCCGCCTCGACCAGCTCCTCGGCGAGGCGCAGGTAGTAGTCGAGCGTGTAGAGCTTCTCCCCGGGGGACGACAGGTCGCCGGTGTAACAGAGCGTCCCCTCGACCAGCGCGTGCGTCTGCAGGACGGCCTCGATCGCCGGACGCATCCGCTCGATGTCGTTGAGCGCGTCGAACACCCGGAAGATGTCGACGCCCGTCCTGGCGGCCTCGGTGACGAACGCCCGCGCCACCGAATCGGGGTACGGCGTGTACCCGACCGTGTTCCGCCCCCGGAGGAGCATCTGGATACAGAGGTTGGGAGCCGCCTCCCGAATGGCCGCAAGCCGATCCCAGGGCGACTCCCCCAGGAACCGCAGGGCCACGTCATACGTAGCGCCGCCCCAAGCCTCCAGGGAAAGGAGCTGTGAACTCATCCGAGCCAGATAGGGCGCGGCCGTTACCAGGTCGAACGTCCTCACCCGGGTGGCCAGAAGGGACTGGTGGGCGTCCCGGAAAGTCGTGTCGGTGACCGCAAGCGCCTTCTGGGCCCGCAACTCCGCCGCGAACGCCCCCGGCCCCAGCTCCAGCAACCGGTCGCGGGACCCCTCGGGCACCCGGCCGGACAGATCGAGTTGAGGGAGCTTGGCGGCCGGATCCAGATCGGTGGGCGCCTCGCCGTGGGGCCGGTTCACCGTCACGTCCGCGAGGTACCGGACCATCCGCGTGGCCCGGTCACCACTGGACCGCGCGGTCAGCAGCTCGGGATGGTCGCCGATGTAGGAGGTCGTGACACCCCCCGTACGGAAGTCGTCCTCATCGAGCAGCGCCTGCAAGAAGGGAATGTTGGTCGCGACCCCCCGAATGCGGAACTCGGCCACGGCACGCCGCGCCCGCCGGACCGCCTCCTCGAACGTCCGGCCCCGGCAGGTCAGCTTGACCAGCATCGAGTCGAAGTGCGGCGTGACCTCGGCGCCCGCATGGGTCGTCCCGGTGTCCAGCCGGACGCCCGCGCCGCCCGGCGAGCGGTAGGCGGAGATCTTCCCCGTATCGGGACGGAACCCGTTAGCCGGGTCCTCAGTCGTGATCCGGCACTGCACCGCGAACCCCGAGACCGCGACCTCGTCCTGGGAGATCCGCAGGTCGTCCAGCGTCTCGCCGCCCGCCACCCGCAGCTGGCTCTGCACCAGGTCGATCCCCGTGACCTCCTCGGTCACGGTGTGCTCGACCTGGATGCGCGGGTTCATCTCGATGAACACGTGCTCGCCCCGGTCGTCCACGAGGAACTCCACAGTCCCCGCGTTCACGTACCCGATCTCCCGCGCGAACCTGACGGCGTCCTCGCACAGCCGCTCGGCGATCTCCGGCGCCAGCCCAGGGGCGGGCGCGATCTCCACGACCTTCTGGTGCCGCCGCTGCACCGAACAGTCCCGCTCGCGCAGATGCACGGTGTGCCCGGCCGCGTCCGCCAGGATCTGCACCTCGATGTGCCGCGGTCTCCGCACGGCCTGCTCCAGGAAGACGGTCGCGTCCCCGAACGCGCTCTCCGCCTCACGCCGCGCCGTGTCGACCGCCGCCGTGAGCTCCTCACGCCGCTCCACCAGCCGCAGCCCGCGCCCGCCGCCGCCCGCAGCCGCCTTCACGAACAGCGGGAACCCGACCTCGTCGGCCGCCTCCAGCTCCCGCCCGGCCTCCGGCGTCACCGACTTCAGCACGGGCAGCCCGGCCCGCTTCGCCGCCGCCACCGCCTCGATCTTGTTGCCCGCCAGCCGCAGGACCTCGGCGGGCGGCCCCACGAACGTCAACCCGTTGGCCGCGCAAGCCTCCGCCAGTTCGGGACTCTCCGAAAGGAACCCGTACCCCGGGTACACGGCATCGGCCCCGACCCGCACCGCCGTGGCGACGATCCCCTCCACGTCCAGGTAAGCCCGCACCGGGTGGCCGTGCTCCCCGATCTCGTACGCCTCCCCGGCCTTCTGCCGGTGCAGCGAGAACCGGTCCTCGTGGGCGTAGACGGCCACGCTGGCGATTCCCAGCTCATACGCGGCGCGGAACGCCCGCACAGCGATCTCACCCCGATTGGCGACGAGCACCTTCTTGATCACGGCGTACTCCCAACTGGGACGGGCACAAGGGCGTCCGATACGTACCCAGTTGAGGCGGCACCGGACCCCGCCCGCACCCCGCGGTTCCGCGAACAACGCACAAGATCCCCGTAACAAGAATTACGGCACTCGTTTCACCGGACCGCCCACCAAGGCCGCGACGCGGGCACGAAGTACAGCGGTATCAACGACGAGTTCCGGACATCCGCTCAGATGCTCAGGGATCGCACGAGTACTTCCCGCCATCGACCGAGAGCGTCTCCCGATCGAACCGCGCCCGGAACACACACGACTCGTCCTCATCGATCTTGATCGTGACCTCGAACCCGTCGTCCCCCACGAACCGCACCCGGGGCGGTTCACCCCCCGAGGAACTCGTCCACGCGACCTTCTGCCGGGCGACCGGCCAGAACCCCGTCCGCAACATCACCCGCGCCGTGCTCTGGCTGCCCTCATTGAAGGTCTGCCGGCTCTCCACGACCAAGGTGTGCTCCCCATCGGGCGAATCGACCGTCGCCATGACATGCCCCGAAGGCTGGACCAGGGACTCCTTGGCGTGCCACGTGAAGCCCACCACAAGCCCGCCGACAGCCCCCACCCCGAGAACAACCCACCGTGCGGTTCCCCTGAACGCCATCCCGAGGGCGAGCCCCCCGAACACCCCGACCAGGAAGATCGCCCAAACCACCAGGCCCCGCTGCCGCACCAGGTCGTCCCCGTCGTAATTCGCCCACGCCCCGAACGCCCCCGCGCCCAACGCGGCCGCCGCGAAGCCCGCCCCGGCGAGAAACCTCAGCGGCCCACGCCACACCGACGGCTCGCCCTCATCTACTCGATCACGTCTCCACACAGCAGAATGAGACGCGATCAAAGCACCGAAAGTTGCGGAGAGAGGCCATGCCGACTCAGCTCAGCAAAGGAGGCAACGCGCCCCTCACCACCGCCACCGTGACGATCGAGGTGTCCGCCCCGGCCCCCATCGACGTCTCCGCCGCGCTCCTCAACGCCGACCGCAAGGTCCGCGGCGACGATGACCTGGTGTTCTTCAACCACCCCGCCCAGGACGGCGTGACCCTCCACGGCCAGACCATCACCGCCGACCTGACCCGCGTCCCCCCGAGCGTCGACCTCATCGCCGTCGTGGCCAGCGTGGACGGCCTCGGTCGAACCTTCGACGCCGGGACGACCCCCAAGGCCACGATCACCGGCGACCTGGCCTTCGACGCCCCGCCCCTCACCAACGGCGAGACCGTCGTCGTCCTCCTGGAGCTCTACCGCCGCGCCGGCACCTGGAAGATCCGAGCCGTGGGCCAGGGCTACGCCAGCGGCCTCGCGGGCCTGGCCACCGACTTCGGCGTGGACGTCGACGACGACCCGGCCCCGTCCCGGGCGGCCATCAGCCTCGACAAGGTCCAGGCCACCGCGCCCGCCCTGGTCGACTTGTACAAGCACGCCGGGGTCTCCCTCGACAAGCACGGGCTGACCGGCCTCCGCGCCGCCGTGTACCTCGTTCTGGACCGCTCCGGCAGCATGTCCGGCTACTACAGGAACGGCTCCGTCCAGCACCTCGCCGAGCAGACCCTCGGCCTCTGCGCCCACCTGGACGACGACGGAGTCGTCCCCATCATCTTCTTCGACACCAACGCCCACGACCCCATAGACGTCTCGCTGACCGGCTACCAGGGACGCGTCGCCGACGAGCACCGGCGGCTGCGCCGGATGGGCACCACCAACTACGCCGCCGCGATGGAGGCCGTGATCGACCACTACCGGTCCAGCGGCGCGAACGCCCCCGCCTTCGTCATCTTCCAGACCGACGGCGCCCCCGACTCCCGCCGCGACGCCGAGCGGGTGCTGTGCCGGTCGTCCGTCCTGCCGATCTTCTGGCAGTTCATCGGCTTCGGAAAGGGCGACTTCCAGTTCCTGCGCAAGCTCGACGAACTCCCCGTCCCGGCCAAACGAGCCGTGGACAACGCCGGATTCTTCGCGGCCGGCAAGAAACCGAAAGAGCTCGACGACGCCGTCCTCTACGACCGCCTGCTCGCGGAGTTCCCGCAATGGCTCCACGCCGCCCGCGCGCAAGGCATCGTCCGCTAACGAAAAGGAAACCCCATGCAACTCCCCCAAGGCGGGAACGCGCCTCTCAGCGGCCACTCCGTCACCATCGACATCGCCTCCCCGTCCGCCGTCGACGCCTCGGCCGTCCTGCTCAAATCGGACCGCAAGGTCCGCACGGACGACGACATCGTGTTCTACAACCACCCGTCCCAGGACGGCGTGACCCTCCAGGGCCAGCGCCTCACCATCGCGCTCGACCAGATCCCCGCCGCCATCGACTTCATCGCCATCGTCGCCAGCACCGACCAGACCTTCAACGCCACGAACACACCCCAAGCCACAATCCACACCGACACCCGTATGGACTTCGCCCCCGCCCCCCTCACCGGAGGCGAAACCGTCGTCGTCCTCCTGGAGCTCTACCGCCGCGCCGGCACCTGGAAGATCCGAGCCGTGGGCCAGGGCTACGCCAGCGGCCTCGCGGGCCTGGCCACCGACTTCGGCGTCGAAGTAGAAGAAGCACCCACCGCCCGCCCGGCCATCAGCCTCGAAAAGGTCCAGGCCAAGGCCCCGTCCCTCATCAACCTCTACAAGGACGCGGGCACGTCCCTGGCCGCCAAGGGCCTCACCGGCACCCGAGCCGCCGTCTACCTCGTCCTCGACCGCTCCGGCAGCATGAAGGGCTACTACAAGGACGGCACCGTCCAGCACCTGGCCGAACAGGCCCTCGGCCTCTGCGCCCACCTGGACGACGACGGCCGCGTCCCCATCGTCTTCTTCGACACGGTCGCCCACCCGCCCATCGAAGTGTCCCTGGACGACTACGAGGGCCGCATAGCCGCCGAGCACAAGCGCCTAGGCCACCTGGGCACCACCAACTACACCGCCGCCATGCAAACGGTCATCAAGCGCTACCAAGCCTCCGGCGCCACCGCCCCGGCCTTCGTCATCTTCCAAACCGACGGCGGCCCCAACAACAAAGGCACGGCCCAGGAAGTCCTCTGCGAATCCTCCACCCTGCCCATCTTCTGGCAGTTCGTCGGCTTCGGCGACAACGAGTTCCGCTTCCTCAAGAAGCTCGACGAACTCCCCGTCCCCACCAAACGAGCCGTCGACAACGCCGGCTTCTTCGAAGCCGGCCAAGCCCCCCGCTCCCTGACCGACACCACCCTCTACAACAACCTCCTGTCCGAATACCCCCGCTGGCTCTCAACAGCCCGCACCCAAGGCATCGTCACCTGAGGCGCCAAGCGCCGATCAGGCAAGTCCGGCTCGCTTCGGGCGCTGGTGCGCGTCTTGGCCGGCCTCCGAGACCGGCACGACGCATCGGAGCCGTGACGAGTGAGGGACTTGCAGCAAACCATGACTCACAGACCGAACCTCGGTAAAGTCTCGGGCGTTTGTCGGGAAGTTCCGCAATGCCGGAGGAAGCAGTGCAAGCCGAGCAGCAGTCATGGTCGCCAGGGGCACAACCTCTGAACTCCGCGGATCCCGCGACGATCGGCGGCTATCGGCTGCTGGGACGACTGGGTGAAGGGGGAATGGGGGCGGTCTACCTCGGGCTGAGCGAGATGGGCCAGCGCGTCGCCATCAAAGTGATCCGCCGTGAACTGGCCACCGCGCCCTCGTTCCGGGCGCGGTTCGAGACCGAGGTGCGCAACGCGCAGCGCGTCGCTTCCTTCTGCACCGCGCGAGTCCTCGCCCACGGCGACTCGGACGGGGTCCCCTACCTGGTCACCGAGTACATCGACGGCCCGTCCCTCGGAGACCACATCGAGCGCCACGGCGCGGTTCCGGACGGGCGTCTGCGCAGCCTGGCCATCGGCATCGCGACGGCGCTGACCGCGATCCACGCCGTCCGGCTCGTCCACCGCGACCTCAAGCCGCGCAACGTCATGCTCTCCGCCGAGGGTCCCCGCGTCATCGATTTCGGCATCGCCCGCGCCCTGGACACCGACGACCACCACACCCAGACGGGCGGCGTCGTTGGCAGTCCCGGCTGGTCGGCACCCGAGCAGGTCTTCAACGGCCACATCAGCACCGCGATCGACGTGTTCGCCTGGGGGTCGCTCATCGCCTATGCCGCCGCTGGCAAACACCCTTACGGGACGGGAAACCTCCCGACGCTCGCGGCACGGGCTCAGCAGCGGCAGTACGACCTCACCGGAGTACCGGCCGCTTTCCTCCCCCTGATCCACGCCGCGCTCGACCCGGACCCCACCCGCCGTCCGACCGCCGAGAACATCCTGATCGCCCTTGTCGGGGCCGACAACCCGCAGGCCGCCGCGACCAGCATCATCCAGAACGAGTGGCAGGCCACCGCCCCGACGGCGGTTGACGCGCTCCCGCAGCCGGTCAAGCGGGGCCTTCGCCGATCCTGGGTCGTCATGGGTCTGACCGCCGGGTTCACCGCGCTGGCGGTTGGCGGAACCGCCTTGGGCGTCGCACTCCTCGACAAGGACGACGCGTCTCCAGCCACGTCCAACTCCAAGCCCACCCAAACCAGCCCAGCCCCGTCTGCGCCAGCCCCAGGCTTGTTCACGCGCATCAAGGACCCCTGCGGCGGCGTCCCGAGAGCATTGGCGGAAGAACTCGTCCCCGGATCAACGCCCCTTCCGACCGAGAACGTCGCCGATGGCGTCTTCGGAAATCCCGGCATCGGGACGGGCTGCTCCTGGCGGGAGAAAGACATTCCCCAAAGTCGCGTCCAGAAGGTGCGAACGCTCGCCGTGGAACTCGTCTCCCTCCAGGACGGCGGTGGCGAATCCGCGTCCGCCAAGACCCTCAGGGAGTTCATCTCCGGTCGAAACAAGCTCCAGGAGCGAGCGAACGGCGAGTTCAACGGCGCCCGATACGGGACGTCGAACTCCGTGGTGGCGGGAGACGACGCCTTCAGCGGCGTCTCCGTAGGCCCTCAAGGGCTAGGACGAATTACCGGCGGTGTCGTGGGCATGCGCTACAAGAACCTCATCATCGAGGTGCGCTACGGCGGAGGCGACCTTTCCGTCGCCAAAGGCGAGAAGCCCGACGAGGCGAAACTCCTCCCCCTCCCCGAGGCCCCTACCCGCGCCGCGGCAGAACGCGTCGCCAAAGCGGTAGCCCAAAGTCTCACCGACTGCCCAACCTGCTTCAACGAGTAACAACCCGAGCCCCTCGAGCGCGGGAGGCTCTGCAATGAGGGGCTACTTGCGGCTTCTCAGGTCGCGGAGGAAGAAGGCGAGGGCGAGGGCGGTGCCGATGAGGCCGCCCAGGAGCGCGCCCAGGACGAAGCCTCGGGCGGCGCCGTCGGGGAGGCGGCCTTCGGTTAGGGCCAGGGTGGTCCCTACTGCCAGGGCCTCGATGGTGAGGGTGATCAGGAGGAGGTAGAGGGGGAGGCGGCGGGTCCAGAAGGTGTGTTCGTGGGGGGTGGGTGGGGGTTCTGGGAGTTCGGCGGTGGGGCCTTGGGTGGTTGCTTTGGGGCGTTTTAGGTAGAGCCAGAAGGTCCAGGTGGCGGCGGGTTCCCAGCCTTCGGGGGCTAGGCGGGCGGCGGTGGACTTGTGGCGGACGGGGGGCTGGATCTCGCGGCGGTACTCCCAGCGCTGGGTCTGGTCGAGGGTGCGGCGGACGTTGTAGCCGGTTCGGGTGTCGTAGGACGTCAGTTCCCAGCCCTCGTCGCCGAAACGGTTGAGGGTGCGGACGTCGTTGAAGCAGTCGGCGTGGAAGCTCCAGGTCTCGGCGTCGGGGGCCGGGACTTCGAGGGGGGTGTCGGACGCGGTGAGTTCGGCGGCGAAGGCTTCGGCGGGGCCGAACTCGTCTTCGGGGGTGGTGCCGGACTCGGCGATGTAGGCGGCCAGGTCGTCGAGGGTGGCCTTGATGTCGGCTTCGGGTGCGCCGTGGTCGCGGAGGTGGGCGGCCAGGCGGTCGAAGTACGTCATCGGACGTCCCCCTTGGCCAGGACGGAGCGGACGGAGTCGTCGAAGGCCAGCCAGAGGCCGCCCTGTTCGGCGAGGGTGTGGCGGCCCTCGTCGGTGAGGGTGTAGTAGCGGCGGCCGGGGCCCCGTTGGGCGACGCGGAACTCGGCGGCCACCAGGCCCGCCTCTTCGAGACGGTTGAGGACGGGGTAGAGGGTGCCGCCCTTGATCTGGCCGAGTCCGGCCCCGGCGAGGGTCTTGGCGATCTCGTAGCCGTAGCTTTCGCCGTCGGCGAGGCTCGCGAGAACCAGCAGGTCGAGGACGCCTTTGAGCCAGCTTGCCCTGCGGTCGGCCATGGGTGGAGTGTAGCGATCCGATCTAGATAGTTGGGCGATGAAGGAATAGGCGTGTGGATCTTGGGGTTCAGAACTACGTGCAATGTGCAATTAATCGGGCACCTTGCACGTCAACGACCCCTGGAGGCAAGACATGCGCAGCAGCATCCCCCGTCCCCGCGCCACCGAGCGCAAGCATGTGAAGACGACGTCCCTGAGAGCCCTCGCGGTCGCGGCCCGTCTGGAACGCGAGCATGCCCCGGAGGGTCCGCCGGGCAACGAGAGCGGCCGGGCGGGACGCCGTCGCACGACTCCCGACCCGGCCTGATCCAGCGCCTCCCGAAGGCCGTCCCCGTATGCGGGACGGCCTTCGCGCGTGGCGGGTCTCACAGCCCCTCTTGTTGAAGGATTTCGAACTCCGTGAGACGCTCGGATTGAAAGAAAACGAGCATTCGCTTTAGAGGGTTCGGAGGTGCGGGCCGATGCTTCAGGAGACCGTGGTGGCGCTCTGGCAGCTCGCGCCGGTCCGGATCGCGGCCCGGCTGGTCAACGCCGGTCTGAACCTGGTCGGGGCGCGCGATCTGACGGTCGCCCTGGTACGCGCCGACCTGCTCCTCATCGTGATCGCCATCGCCTGGCTCATCCCCTGGGGCCGCCTGGTCGTCCTGGCTTGGCGGGCCGCCCCGGTAGACCTGCGGCGCGTCGTCGCCAACCGTGGCCGCCCCGGCGGTGACGCGCCGCAGCCGGGACGAAGGGGTCCGTAAGTAAGCGAGTGCCCCATTCGGCCAATAGGCTGGACGTCCGACGAGGCGACTGCGGCAGAGCGAGGGTGGTGTGACGGACAGGACGATGCCGGACGCCCATCCCCTGCGAGCGGGCGATCCGAGCCGGCTGGGCGCCTACGAGATCCTGGGACGGCTGGGCGAGGGCGGCCAGGGAGCGGTCTTCCTCGGACGCCGCACCGGGATGGAACCCGGCGAGACGACGGCGCTCGACAACCGCGAGCACGTGGCGATCAAGCTGCTGCACTCGGGGCTGGCGGGCGACGAGTCGGCGCGGGCGCGGTTCGTCCGGGAGCTGGAGGTCGCCAAGCGGGTGGCCCGGTTCTGCACCGCCCAGGTCCTGGACGCCGACGTGGCGGGCGGCCAGCCGTACATCGTCAGCGAGTTCGTCCCGGGCCAGTCGCTCTACAAGGTCGTCCGCACCGACGGCCCGCGGACGGGCGGCGCCCTCGAACGGCTCGCGATCAGCACGCTGACCGCGCTGATCGCGATCCACCAGGCCGGGATCGTCCACCGCGACTTCAAGCCGCACAACGTGATGATGGGCCCGGACGGCCCGCGCGTGATCGACTTCGGTGTGGCGCGCGCGCTCGGCGCGGCCGGGGAGACGTCCAACGTCGGCACCCCCGCCTACATGGCCCCCGAAAGCTTCACGGGCGGCGACATAGGGCCTGCCTCAGACATGTTCGCCTGGGGCACCACGATGGTGTTCGCGGCCAACGGGAGCCCTGCCTTCGGTAGCGACACGATGGCCGCGGTCATGCACCGCATCCTCACCGAGGAGCCCGAACTGGGCGACCTCCCCGACACCCTGCGCGAACTGGTCGCGGCCTGCCTGGAGAAGGAGCCGGCGAACCGTCCCACGGCACGCGAGGCCCAAGAGCGCCTGGTGGGAGCCGCCACGGGATCCGCCCCGGCGCCCCCGATACCGCCCTTCCCCATGGGAATGGTGGGCGCGGACCTCCTCCCCGACCTTCCCACGGCAGGACGGGGCACGACCGCTCCCCAACTGCCCCCGCCTCCGCCCCCCGTGGAGAGCAGCGGGCGTAAGCGGCTCGTCCTGCCGCTGCTGGCGGCCGCGACAGTGGCCGCTTTGCTGGCGGGCGGTTCCGTATGGGCCGCCACCCGTTCCGGGGACGACGACAAGACCAACGACCAGAGGACGTCCACGACGGCCCAGGAGGACACGAAAGACTCCCCCGCTGAGGAAGCCCTCCCCGGAGGGCCGTCCAAGGGCCCCAAGAAGTCCTCAGCGCCGTCCAAGGACGGCAAGCAGCAGCCGGGCCCCAAGGGGACCGAGCCCGGCCAGGAGGACCCGAAGACGTCCCAGCCGGAGCCCAAGCCGACCAAGAGCGGTCCCGTCCAGGAACCGCCCAACAAGTACACGCCTCAGGCCGTCTGCAATTCGGGCGGACACGGGGGCGGCTACTACGTCCAGCGCTCGGTTTCGGGTTCGGGCGGGACGGCCTACCTGCTCTACAACAGCTCCGGCTACAACTGCGCGGTCACGCTGAAGACCAGGAACGTGGGCAAGCGATCGCCGGTCTCGGTCTGGATCCAGCGCAAGGGCGGCAGCCAGATCGGCGACAGCGGCTCGTTCGAGTGGTACGCGGGCCCGGTCTACGTGTCGGCCCGCAAGGAATGCGTCCGCTTCGGCGGCGCCGGAGCCTCCGCCCCCTGGGGCAACTGCGGCTGACGGAAGCCCGGCACCGCCGAGCCGAGCCTGGGGCGGGCCGCCCTGAATGCTGGACGGTCCGTCCCGCGCTCTGCTCGCCCACCCCAGCGGTTGTCCCAAGCACCACCGCGCGGCCGAACCGGAGGCAGGGCAGACGGTCCGAGGCCCGCGTGGTTGAGCGGAACCCGGTGCTGGCGCTTTGAGCCCGACGCAGCCGACTCGGACGCGGCGCGGCCCCGGGCGCGTTCGTTCCGGACGTCGCATCGCCAAGCGAATCCAGCGCCGCTGCTCGGGGCCCGGCGCAGCGTGGTTGGCGCGAGCCGGGTGGGGTGGGGCGGTCGGCGGGAGGCGGGGGAATTGGGGGCGCGCCGCCGGGGCGGCGCGCGGGGGGCGGGTTAGTTGGAGGAAGCGATCAGGTGGTCGAAGTCGCCGTCCTTGGCGCCGAGGATGAGGGCCTCGATCTCGGGACGGTTGTAGATGAGGGCCGGGCCCTCGGGGTGGCGGGAGTTGCGCATCGCGACGCGGCCGCCGGGGAGTTCGGCGATCTCGACGCAGTTGCCCTGGGAGTTGCTGCGGCGGGACTTCTGCCAGGTGGCGTCCCCCAGGCTTGTCGCGGGCATGCCGTTATAGGCGTCAGGGCCGGCACAGTGGCCCTGTCCGTCATCGGTCGTGAGCATCATGTCTCTCTGAGAAGATCACCGAGGAGCTCGACGGTGCGCTCTGGTGTCGCGCTGTCGACGCAAAGGCGCTCCATGGCTTGCAGATAGGTGTCGACGTCGTCGCGCTTGTCCAGGTACATGGCGCCGGTCAGGTTCTCGACGTAGACCACGTCCGGCAGGTCCTGTTCCGGGAAGCGCAGGATGGTGAAGGCCCCGCCCTCGGCGGCGTGGCCGCCGAACCGGAACGGCATGATCTGGATGGTCACGTTGGGGAGCTTGGAAACCTCGATCAGGTGCTCGAGCTGGCCGCGCATGACCTCGGGGCCGCCGAGCGGGCGCCGCAGCGCGGCCTCGTCCAGGACGGCCCACAGGCGCGGGGCGTCCGGGCCCGTCAGCCGTTCCTGGCGCTGGAGCCGCAGTTCGACGCGCTGGTCGATCTCGTGTTCGGGAGCGGCGGCGTTGCCCAGGCGGAAGACCGCGCGGGCGTAGCCTTCGGACTGCAGCAGCCCCGGGACGAACTGCACTTCGTATGTCCGGATGAGGGCGGCCGACTCTTCGAGCCCGACATAGGTCTGGAACCACTGGGGCAGGACGTCGTTGTATCTGTGCCACCAGCCCGGAGTGTTCGCCTCTTGGGCCAGTTGCAGCAGGGACTTGCGTTCGTCGGGGTCGGTCACGCCGTAGAGCGTGAGCAGATCGTCGACGTCGCGTTCCTTGAAGCTGACCCGCCCGAGTTCGAGGCGGCTGATCTTCGACTCCGAGGCGCGGATGACGTAGCCGGCGTCCTGACGGCTCACGCCCCTCGCCTCACGGAGGCGACGCAGTTGCGAGCCGAGCAGGATCCGGCGGACGGTCGAACCCGTCCCCGGCGTCTCTGGACTCACGCCCGACCTCCTGGCTCTCTGGCGGACCCGTCTTCCGGCAGAAGCCGGAAAGCGTACACAAGACTTTCAAAGACTCTCACTTGGCTCCGTGTACCGCGATGACCTCCGTTCTTCTGCCCGGACGGGTGTCCGCGCAGGGGCCGCGAGCCCCTGCACGCGCCGGATGCACGTGCATTTGGGCCTTGCATTCGCACGCTACGATGCGCAGGATAACGCACGAGACTTCCTAGCCACGGCTGCACAACGAGAACACTCTGCGGGGTCCGGGGAATGACGTCACGCCACGCGCACGACGACACACGGTGGGGGGTAGGCCCCGTTACGGGGCATGCCGATCCGCCGGACCATGCCGGGCTGTCGATCCCCGTGCCGGAGGCCCGTGGGCTCCCGCCACAACTCGACAACGCCCTCGAGGCCCTGGTCACGGACGCGGGCGCCGCCGTCTCGTTCACCGTGCACCCCGAACCGGAGTCGGTCACCGACGCCCGCCACTTCGCGACGTCCCGGCTGCGGGACTGGGGCCTCGGCGGCCTCATCGACGATGTCGGGCTCGTCGTGTCCGAACTTGTCACCAACGCGTTGCGGCACAGCGGCGGCGCGGTAACCCCGTGGCGGGACGACCACATCTGCGCCTACCCCGGGCACTCCACCCCGGCGGTGATCAGGCTGCGTCTCTTCCACGAGGCGCCCTGGCTGCTGTGCGGGATCATGGACGCCAGCCCGGCGGCGCCGCGTCGAAAGGAGCCCGACTACATCGCCGAGACCGGCCGTGGCCTGCACCTCGTCGAGTCGTTCAGCAACCGGTGGGGCTGGCGGAGACTCTCCGAAGGCAAGATCGTCTGGGCTCTCTTCCACCTGACCTGACGGCGTCCACATGCGGACAGCCGGCCGCCATACTTGTGTGGCGGACGCGTCCGCCGAGATCGGGGATAACACGGCCGCCCTCCGGGTATAGCGCCCATCCGGCCAGCGGCCGACACGAGCGAGGACAGGAGAAACGGTGGAATTCGCCGTCGAGCATCGGGTCGAGAAGGAACTCACCGTCGTCAAGATCAGCGGTGAGATCGACGTCTTCACCAGCCCTCGGCTGCGCGAGATGCTGCTCGACATCATCGACAGCGGCGGCCATCACCTGGTGGTCGACCTCGGCGAGGTCACCTTCCTCGACTCCACCGGCCTGGGCGTCCTGGTCGGCATCTACCACCGCCTGCGCGCCCGCGACGGCTCGATGTCCTTCATGGGCGTCAACGACCGTGTCCGCCGTGTCTTCCACGTCACCCAGCTCACCAAGATCTTCGTCCTTCATCCCACGTTGGACGACGCCTTGGCCGCCCACGAGTCCGCCCACGGAGCCTGACCTCTTTGTCTCGCGCACGACACGGCCCTCGGGGGCGCCGTGCCGCGCACGAGATGACGAAACCCCCAGGCCCGGACGGACGACGTGGGCGGCATGGCGTTCAGGGCCCTACGCGGGACATTCGTGCCCGGCCCCGTCCAACCCCTCCTCATAACCGGTGCGCCTCCATGTGAGGCCTCCTTGTCGCCGGTGTGGCGATGGGTGGCCGGGCGTGGGCGGGGGGCGCGAACCGGTACCGTGAGACGGAGATCAAGCCCGCCGCCTGGGCCGTCCCGCCGACGCGCGCGGTGCTGACCGTCGACCAATCCACCGAACCGGACGGGAGCGCTCCGTGGCCGAACAGCCGCTGCACGAGCACACGCTCGGCAATGGCCTGCGCGTGGTGGTCTGTGAAGACCACGTCGTACCGCTGGCCGCCGTGAACCTTTGGTACGGCGTCGGCTCGCGGCATGAACGGGCCGGGCGAACCGGCCTGGCGCATCTCTTCGAGCACCTGATGTTCCAGGGCTCGGGGAACGTCGCCGAAGGCGAGCACGCCGCGCTGCTGGAGAGCATCGGTGCCACGTTCAACGCGAGCACGTCGTTCGAGCGCACCAACTACTACGAGACGGTGCCCGTCAGCCACCTGGAGCTCGCGCTCTGGCTGGAGGCCGACCGCATGGGCACGCTGCCCGCGGCGCTGACGCAGGCCAACCTCGACAACCAGCGCGACGTCGTCAAGAACGAGCGGCGCCAGCGCTACGACAACCAGCCGTACGGCACCGCGTTCGAGAAGCTGTGCGCGCTGACGTTCCCGGCGGGCCACCCGTATGCGCACACGCCGATCGGGTCGATGGACGACCTCGACGCCACCACGCTCGAAGACTGCGCCGACTTCTTCGGCACCTGGTACGCGCCCGGCAACGCGGTGATCTCGATCGTCGGCGATGTGGACCCCGAGGCGACGATCAAGGCCGTCGAGCGGTACTTCGGCGGCATCCCGTCCGGGCCGCAGGCGCCGCCCGCGCGTCCCGGGGACCTCGGGCCGCTGAGCTCGATCAACGGCGAGGACGTGGACGAGGAGGTCCCCTCCCCCGCGTACTTCGCGATGTTCCCGCTTCCGTCGGACGGCGGCGCCGAGATCGAGGCCGCCGAGCTGGCGCTGGAGATCCTCGGCGGCGGCTCGGGCTCGCGCCTGTACGACCGGATGGTGCGCCGCGACCAGATCGCCACCGAGGTCTACGCGGGCGTGACCCGCCTGGCCGACGGGCCGTCGCTGGCGATCCTCGACGCGGTCGGCCCCGACCCCGAGAAGATCGCCGCGGTGCTCGACGAGGAGCTGACGCGGTTCGCCGCCGAGGGCCCCGACGCCGACGAGACCGCGCGCGCCACCGCGCAGGCCGAGCGCGCGTTCCTGGAGCAGACCGAGACCGTGACGGGCCTGGCCAACGCGCTCTCGCAGAACGCCACCCAGTTCGGCGACCCGTCCCGCGTGTTCACCGCGCCGGGCCGCGCCGCGGCGGTCACCGCGGCCGAGATCAAGGAGATGGCGTCCCGCTGGATGACCCCGGGCGCCCGTTCCGTCCTGACCTACGGAGGCACCTCGTCGTGAGCGGTATCGTCCTGCAGCCCCGTCCGGTCCCGGGCCAGATCCCCGTGTGGGCGTTCCCGGACGCCGCCGAGGGCCGCGTCCCCGGGGGCCCGGCCACGCTCCGCTGTGACGTGCCCGGACGCCGTTTGGCCGCCGTCCGGCTGGTGCTGGACGCCGGAGCGGGCCGCGAGCCCGACGGCCGCGACGGCATCGCCACGCTCACCGCGCGCGCTTTGCTGGAAGGCACCCGTCCTGGCGGCGGAACCGAGCTGACGGCCGCCTTCGAGCGCCTCGGCGCCAGCCTCTACGCCACCGCCGACCTCACCGCGCTGCGCGTCGCCCTCGACGTCCCGGTGACCCGGCTCGGCCCGGCCCTGGAGCTGTTCTCCACCGTCCTGCGCGGACCGGCCCTGGACGACGCCGACGTCAAGCGCCTCGTCCGCGAGCGCCTGGAAGAGATCGCGCAGGAGGACGCCGACCCCGGCACCCGCGCCATGCGCGAGCTGCGCGCCGTGATGTTCCCGGACGAAGCGCGCGCGTCCCGTCCCACCGGGGGGACGCGCGAAGCCGTCGCCGACCTCACGGGCGCCGACGTCCGCGCCTACTACGACTCGGTGGCCCCCGGGGAGGCGACCGCGGTCGTCGCCGGGGACCTTTCGGGAGCCGACGCGGAGTCCGCTCTGAACGCGGCACTGGCGGGCTGGGCCACGTCCGGAAGCGCCTTGCGCGCTCCTGACACGGTCCTGCCGACGACGGGGCCGCGCATCGTGGTCGTTGACCGTCCGGGCTCTGTCCAGACGTCCCTGTGCATCGGGCACCGCGTCCCGAACCGCTCCCACTCGGCGTGGCCCGCGCTCACCGTCGCCTCGCACGTCCTGGGCGGCGGCCTCACCTCGCGGCTGAACGCCGTCCTCCGGGAGGAGAAGGGCTACACATACGGGGTGCGGGCCGGGCTGCTGCGCATGCGGCACTGCGGCCTGTTCATCACGCAGGGCGCCGTCCACACCGAGGTCACGGCCGACGCCGTCACCGACGCGCTCACCGAGCTGCGCGGCGTGCTCACGCGCGCCGTCAGCGAGGAGGAGTGCGCGTCGTCGGTCAGCGCCCTGGCCGACCGGGCGCCCGCCGAGTACGAGACCGCCCGCGCCGTCGCCGCCGAGCTGGCCGACGTCTCGGCCAACGGCCTCGGCACCGACTACCCGACGCGCTATCTGGCGGCCGTCCGCGCGGCCACCCCGGACAGCGTCGGCGCCGCATACGGGGAGCACATCGACCCGGAGGCGCTGACCGTCATCGCGGTCGGCGACGCCGCGCAGATCCGCGAGCCGCTGGAGAAGCTGGGCTACGCCCCCGTCACGGTGGCGTCGGCCGAGTAACCGGCGTTTCGCCCATAATGCGTGAACCAATGGCATGGTGGATTCCGTCTGATTTCTAGCGGTCCAGCAGGCAGTGAGAGGGGAACGGCCCGTGTCGTATGGGCAGATGGCAGGCGGAGGGGCAGCTCCCTCCGTGGACACGATCCTTTCCGAGCCGACGTGCCGTCCCGGCGGGGTCGTGGCCGGCAAGGTCCACCTGCGGGGCGGCGGAAGCCCCGTCGACATCAGGCACGTGACCCTCGCGCTGATGCCGCGGATGCAGAACGGCTACGGCGGGGAGGAGGCGGGCCCGGACGTCTATCGCGGCGCCCTGACCCGCTCCTTCCGTCTGGAGCCGGGGCAGGAGCGCAGCCTGGCGTTCTCGATCCCGCTCCCGTATGAGCTGCCGTTCACCACCGTCCTGGGACGCGAGCTCCCCGGGTTCACGATCGGCCTATGCACCGAGGTCGACACGATCGGCGTCCCCGACCCGGGCGACATCGACCCGATCTCGGTCGAGCCGCTCCAGTCGCAGCAGTGGGTGCTCGCCGCCATCGCCCAGCTCGGCTTCCGCATCGACAACGTCGCGTTCGAGCAGACCAAGCTGGTCGGCGCCCCGCAGCAGCTGCCCTTCTACCAGGAGATCCAGCTCCGGCCGCCGCCCAAGTACCAGGGCCGCCTCGGCGAGGTCGGCCTCAGCTTCGTCGCCAGCCCCAAGCACATGGCCTTCGTCCTCACCTCCGACCGCCGCGAGACCAGCGACGACGTCTTCAAGGTCGAGCACGCCGCGGCCGCCGAGACCGACTGGGCGGGCAAGATCGGCCGCTGGCTGGACGCCGCCGCGTCGCGTCCCCGTTCCACGTCCCACAACGCGCCGCCCACCGGCGCCCTGCCGCCGCCTCCGCCGCGCGCCTCGCACCACACACCCCCCGGCGGCGGCCAGGCACCTCTGCCTCCGCCCGGAGGCCCGTCCACGCTGCCCCCGCCCAACCCGATCGCGCCCCACGGCGGTCAGCAGCACCCCATGGCCCCGGCAGCGGCCCACGGCCAGTTCCCTCCGCCGGCGCCGGGCCCCGGCCAGCACCAGGCGCCTCCGCACCACGCTCCCCCGGGCCCCCAGCACCACGCACCTCCCGGCCAGCACCACCACGCGCCCCCAGGCCCGCAGCACCACGCGCCCCCCGGCCCGGCCCACATGCCCCCGCCACCTCCCGGGCACGGCTACCCGCCGCCCCCGGGTGGCGCCGTCCCGCTGCCGCCCAGGCCGCCCGCCCAGCACTACGCGCCGCAGCAACAGCACGTCCACCACCACGCCCCGCCCCCGCCGGTGCACCTCTACCACGCGGGACGCCGCCACCACGGCCCCGGCTGGGGCCACGCGGCCGCCGCCGCGGGCGTCGTGGGCGGAGCCGCCGCGGCGGGCGCGGTCGGAGCCGCCGCTGTCGGTGCCGTGGGCGCGGCCGCCTACGCACCCGCTCACTTCGGCGACGCCGTCGCGGGCTATGCGGGCAATGTCGCCGCCGGAGTGGGCAAGGAAGTGGCCCACAACGTCGCCAACGAAGCCGTCAACGCCGCCGCGGGCGAGGGAGCGGGCGTCGTGGGCGATATCCTCGGCGGCCTTCTCGGCGGCCTCTTCGGCTAGGAGCCCCACCCACAGGCCGCCCCCGGTCCCGGACCGAGGGCGGCCTGACACTTGGTCTCCTTCGCGCACTGCGCTCGCAGGCCGCGCCAACGCCGACGCCTGCCCGGCGCATCACGCTCGGGCCCGGCCGTGCGGCGGGGCATGAGCGAACTCGATCGCTACTCGGAACGGAGCCGTGGCGACGAGATCGAGCCCTCCATTCCCCGGGGGTGGCGAGCGCGCCGGGACGTGCCACGCCGCCGGACGGCGACCACGAGCGGCACGTTCGGCGACCCCGGCGATCGGTCACACATCGGTGGGCTGTCTCGTCGTGTACGTAGATCCCCAAGAATCCGGATGCCCGCAGGGTGGCCCGGTTCGACCCGGAGGAGAAACCATGGCGACGGCCCGAACGGACGACAACAAAGCGCTGCTCGACCGCCTCCACGAAGCCACGAACAGCGGCGACCTGGAGCTCATCACCAAGACGATCGACGAGGTCGTCGAGCCGGACGTGCTCTTCCACACGGCGGCGCCGGTCGACGCAACGGGAGCGGAAGCCCTCAAGCAGGTCTGGGCGATGCTCCTGCGCGCCTTCCCCGACATCCACGTCACGTACGAGGACGTCATCGCCGAGGACGACAAGGTCGTGTGCAGGAACACCGTCACGGGCACGCACCAGGGCGACTACATGGGCATTCCAGCGACCGACAAGAAGATCAAGTACAACGAGATCTTCATCTTCCGCATCGTGGGCGGACGCTTCGCCGAGGTCTGGGGAGTCGTCGACGTCGCTTCACTGATGCGACAGCTCGGCGCCTCTCCCCATTAGCAGTGGGGCGGCAGTGGCGTCCGGGCCAGACTTCTCTAGCGATCTAGGGCGCGAGCTGTGCTTTCTGGCTCGGGTGCGAGATTAATGCCCTCTGGATGGGCTGCCCGAGAGCTAGCCTTTGCTGAGCGAGCCCCCGACGCCAGGAGTTGAGACGGCACCCATGCCCCAGCACCAGCGAGCCGTCCCGCCGCGTTCCGGCGATTGCGGGGGGTAGACGATGTTCACCACCGTGGTCCTCGTCCTCCTGTGTCTGGCGATCGGGGGACGCGAGCTCTACCTGGCCTCCGACAAGCGCCTCCCCCGCGCCCTGACCGAGATCCGCGACCTGCGCGTCCAGCTGACCGAGCTCTCCAAGCGCCACGAGGCGCTGCGGGCCGACATCGGCGACGAACCGTCCGGCATCCCGATCCCGCATCCGGGCGAGGCGCCGTCGGAGGTCCTCGACCGGCTGGAGGCCACGACCGGGCGTCTCGACCGTCTCGAACACGAGCTCGGCACCGTCGCGGCCCGGCTGGCGGGCCTCGACCTCGACCGCGACGCCCAGCGCGCGCTTGCCCGCTCCCTCGACACGGTCGAGCAGGTCACCCGTGAACTGCAACGCGAGATGGTCGAACGCCTGGCCCGCGAGGAGGGCGTCGTCTCCGGCCTCCTGCTCAGCGAGGAGGGCGAGGCCGAGGCGCTCCTCGCGGACGCCTACGAGCGCTGCGCGTCCGAGTACGGCCTGCGCGTCCGGGTACGCGACCAGCGCTCGGCCCCCGCCACGAAGGGCGAGTACTGGGGGACGGCCTACCACCTGTCTGGCCGCTCCCCCGATCCCTTGGCCGAGGAAATGTTCGGCTACGTCCGGGGCCTCTACGACCCCCGGGACCCTTCGGCCCTGACCGCCCTGGTCTCCGAACTCGCCAACCTCCGCGGAGGCGGCATCGCCCGCCTGGGCGCGTTCACCGCCGTCCGCACCCAGAACACCCTGCTCTGCGGCCTGCTCCCCGAAGACGGCCTCCCGACCACCGAACCGTGGGAACTGGCGTCCCAGCTCCGCGAGCTTCCCGGCGATCTCCAGTGCGACCTCACCTGGCTGCGAACCCACGACTAGGCGTCCATTATCGCGGCGGCCGACGGTTCTCCCCGGTGGTCGATGGCTCGCCGCCGGTGACATAGGGCCGGACCCTCCTGGCAGTCGGGGGCTCGACGTCCCGCTCCGGCTCCCGGCCTCCGGCGGAGCCGGGAGGGCCGTGCTTTCGGGGCCTGGACGCCCAGGACTCCAGCTCCAGCTTCCGCTCCGCCGCCCACCGCGGATCCCGGTTCGCCTTACGTCGCGACGAGAACATCCGGGCCAGCGTGCCCCGGGCCGAACCGGGATCCGGCTCGGCCGCGTCCGGCACCTCGTTCAGCGCGGCCTCGGCCAGCCGCCGCAGCCCCTCGTGCTCGCGCTCCAGGACGGCGTGCCGTCCGGCCAGGTCCTCGTGGCGCGCGCGATGCGAGGCGATCGACTCGCGCAGGCCCCGGTTCTCGTCCCGGATCAGCTCCAGCTCGTCGCACAGCCGCCTGTGGACGGCGTCCAGCATCTCGGCGCGGGCGGTCTCCGTCCGAGCGGTCTCCGCCGCCCGTGCCGCCTCCCGGCGGGCGTCGGCGACCTCCTGGCGGGCCGCGTCCAGGACGGCCTCGGCGGCCTTGGTCATGGCGGCCCTGTCGGCCTCCGTGCGGACGGTCTGCGCGCGGGCCCTCGCCAGGGCGGCCTCGGCGGCTTCCGCTCGCTCGGCCACCGCCTGCTCGCGCGCGCTTGGTGCTCCACCCCGGGCGTCCTCGGCCAACGCGACTCGCTCCCAGGCCGCCAGCCAGACCGCGCAATCGTCCGCGGGCACCTCAAGCTCGTCCAGCACCGCCTGCAACCACTTCTTGCGGGGCATGCGCTGGCCGTTCCACACCTCGTAGATGGTCGTCTTGGCCAGCGGCACCGCGGCGGCCCTGGTCCGGACGGCGACCTCCTGCGGGGTGACGTCGGCGCACAGGAACAGTCGGCGCACCAGCGCGCCGAAGTCCTCACGAGTGCCGACCGTGGCCACCGACGGCAGGCATCCGGGTTCGTCGCCCATGACGCTCAACCCCTGTCTCGTCGGCGTCCAGCCGAGTCCGAGATTTTCCGGTCCGAGACCGCTCAGCGTACGGCGACCGCTCTCGCACGTCCGGGCGGAACGCCCTCCCGGCCGGTTCCGGACGGGTTCGAACGACTGTCTCCACACCCCCGCCTGACTGTTCGCGGGTCGGCTGAGATCGAACGTGTCACTCCTGTTCCCCGTTCAAGCAAAGGCACCGACCCTATGCCGACCGAGCGCACCCCCGACAAGAACAAAGGCACGACCGCTCCGCCCCGGCCGGACTTGTGCGTCCCGGCGCGAACTCTGATCATCGCCCTGATCGTGATCGCGGGGATCGCCGTGGCCGCCGTGGCCGCCGTCCTCCCCGAGATCGGGCTGCCGGTGGGCACCGGCGTCGCGGTCATCGGACTGCTGTACGCGATCTACACCAAGACCGACGACCGCTGACGAGCCCCGTCGTCCCCTGGTGGCCAGGGGACGACGGGCTCCTCTCGTTCGCGATTCCCTCTCGACAACGGCCGAACGCCCAACGCCACGCCACCACTGTCACGGCCAGACGCCCAGCACCACGCCATGCCGCGTCACGGCCGGACGCCTTACGCCACCCCGCCGTCACGGCCATGCGCCCAGCGCCGCGCCGCGCCACCCATCACGGCCGGACGTCCCGCGCCGCGCCACCATCACGGCTGGGCGTCCAGCGCCATGCCGCCACCATCGCGGCGTGGCGCCCAGTGCCATGCCGCCACCGTCACGGCCGGACGTCCCGCGCCACGCCGCCACCGTCGCGGCCGGACGTCCCGCGCCACGCCGCCACCGTCGCGGCCGGACGTCCCGCGCCACGCCGCCACCGTCGCGGCCAGGCGCCCAACGCCACGCCATCGTCACGGCCGGACGCCTAACGCCACGCCGCCACGGCCAGGCGGCCAGCACCACGCCGCCGTCACGGGCGGGCAGGCAGGCGGGCGGGCGGGCGGGCGGGCGGGCGGGCAGGCGGGCAGGCGGGCAGGCGGGCAGGCGGGCGGGCGGGCGGGCGGGCAACGCTACGACGCCGTCACGGGCGGACGAATCTCGGCGTTCCGGCGTCGCCGCGTTCCACGCTGAAGGCCAGCAGGCAGCGCGGCGTCCTGGTCACGTCGATCTGGAGGCACAGCCCGATGCCCAACGCGGGGTCGACGAAGACCACGCGACGCAGGGCTCGCAGGGCGCGCCGCGTCTTGATCCGCGACTCGTGGACGGCGGGATCGTGCAGCGCCGCCGTCACCACCCGTCCCGCATAACGCCACAAGGCCACCGAATCGAGCACCCGCACCCCGGCCCCCGACAGATGAGCGACGATCACCACCCCGGTCTCGTCGTCCTCACCCGCTGCGGCCCGCGCCGTCTCCCCGGGGGCCATCGGCCCTCCGACGGCCCGGTGGTACCGAAGCGGGTCGAGCGTGTCGATGACGAACGCACCCGCATAGGGCCAGGACGCCCGAGGCCGGACCGCCCGCCCACTCCGAGGCCGCTGCGCACTGAGGTCGAGAACCATCCCGGTCTCGTCCACCCACGTCGGAACCCCCAGGCTCACCGCACCCGGTTCTCCCAGGCGGTCCATCGTCCGCCACAACTCGTCCGTCCGCCGCGACAGCGTCGCCGCCATCCCCAACCCGGGGAAGGCCGCCTCCAGCACGGCCAGCGTCGCCCGCCACGTGGCACTTCCCACGAACTCCGCAACGAACGCGTCGACCGTCGTCCGCTGCCCAGCGTCCCCGGGTGGCCGATTAGCCAAAGGCCCCCCACGCACTCCCGCCGGACCGCCCCCCACGCCAGGCGCCTGCCGCACCTCGGCCCCGTGCGACACCGACGGCTCATCTCGTGCCCCCGGGGACGCCCCTCCGGAACCCAACGGCTCATCCCGCAGGGACGGACCACCGCCACCCGCCCACGCCTGAGGCGTCCAATCATCATCACGTGGGGCCCCAGAGGCCGATGGCGCCGAGCCCGCCTCGGAACCGCCCGCCATCCTCGTCCACTCCTCGCCGGACGAGTCCGTCCCACCATGCTCCTGCTGCGAAGCCCAACCCCCAGACGCCGACTCATCACGTGCGCCCCCAGCGCCACCGCCCCCCAAAGCCGAATCAGCGGCCGACGACGAGCCACCCCCAGAAGACCACTGCGGACGCGTCTCTGGACGTGTTGGCCAACCCCCGCCCGGAGGCGGGGCCTCAGCGCCCTGCTCCTGCTGCGGCGCCCCGCTGCCAGTCGACGACTCACCACGTGCACCCAGACCCGAATCAGCGGCTGGTGACGACGAGTCACTTCCTGAAGACCACTGCGGACGCGTCTCTGACTGTGTTGGCCACCCCTCGCCAGGCGACGATGGCCCGGCGTCCTGCTGCTGCGGGGCCCAGCCGTCGGGCGGCAGTCCGTCATACGGGCCCGAGGCGCCCTGTTCGTACTCGCGCGAAGACGATGTCGGCTCCGGGGACCAGTCGTCGTTGGCGGGGCCCAGCGCCGGATGGGGGCGATCGCTCGGTGTGTGGGGCGTCCAGCCGCCGGGCGGCGACGTCTCTGAGGCAGCACCGCTTCCCGGTGGCGGTTGCGGGACGCTGGGGAACTGCGACGCCGGACCCACCTCGGAAGGCCACTGCGAGCCCGCCCCCGGGGGCCTCCCGGCCGAGGGCGATCCCGAATCCCGCGGCGGTATCGAGCCACCGGGCGACAACTCGTCCGGCGGCTCCGGGGCCCGCTCGTCAGTGGGCCGCGGCGCCGGTGGGGGCGTCCACCCGGGAGGCGGGGCCCATTGGGGTTCTGGATGAGGCTGCCCGGGTGCGGCGGCCTCAGGCTCTGCGGGAGCGGACGTCGGCTCCTCAGGACGGGCCGGGGTCCCCTGCACGTGAACCCAGTCAGCCGACGGCGTCTTCTTTCCGGCCACATGGACGTCGCCGGGATGGGGTGGCTCGGGTCCGCGATGGTGGGGCTCGGGGGTGTCGCTCACGTCCCGATCCTCCGCCCTGGACATGACCAACGGCAAGGCGGTCGGCGATCTTGTTCAGGCACGGTGGTGGGTGCCGAAGAGTGCGGCGCAGAGGTGTTCGAGGCGGTCGGGACCGTCTTCGGGGGCCAGGACGGTGAGGATGTGATCGCCGTCGAACGGGTCGACCCGCAGGCGGACGGAGACCTCGCGCCGCACGGTCTCCTCGGTGCCCGTGGCCGCCGCGACGTCCTGGAGGCCGACCGAGACCAGGGTCGGCAGCTCGGCGAAGACCGGCCGGTCGCTGGTCGACAGCTCGTCCAGCCACAGGTCGAGCAGGCGGCGGGCCAGGCCGTTGAGCAGGCGGCCCCAGGGCTCGACGAGGCCGGGCGGGACGTTGTCGGTCTGGAGCTCGGGCAGTCCGAACCTGGCCAGGCCCTTGGTGGTGAACCAGAATCCATGGGCGCCCGAGGTGTGCGGGAGCAGGATCCAGTCGGTCATCCGGACGTGGCCGTCGGGACCGGGGAGCGAGTTCTCGATGCGCTCGGGCGAAAGGATCTGCGGGGTGAAGACGTCGATCACCGGCGCGGACGCGGCGGCGCCGACGGCCCCGGCGACGGCGCGGGTGGCCCACTCGTGCGCCGGGGGCCAGCCGGGACGGTACGCCGCGCGGACGGCCAGCACATGCGACGCGTCCGAGATCGCGGCCAGCTCGTCCGGGGTGGCGCCGTAGACGGCCAGCAGGTCGGCGGGCAACGGCGGAAACTCGGCGGCGGGACGCAGGTCGAGCGTGAGCATCGGGCTGTCGACCATGCCGAGAACGAGATCGCGCAGCGGAAGCGGCACGCGCCGGGCGACCTCCTCGCGCGAGTCGGGCGGCGGCCCGTCGAGGGCGACGGCGTACGTGGCCTCCAACGTCTCCGGGATCGGCAGCGTCAGCCTCTCGCCCAACGTTTCCCCCGCCCTACAACTCGATACAAACCCTCTCAACAGTAGCGACGCCTCCCGAAGTCGACCTTGGAAAATATCTGTCGCCGAGGCGACAATCCCCTTCCACCAAGGCATGACCGACGCAACGACACCAGCCCGTCCCGCCCGTCGCCCTCCCCCGAAGACCCTTGAGACCCGGCCGCCCCCCGAGGCCGTCTCGCCACCAGGACACATCGAGACACCCACCAAGCGGGGCGTGATGATGCGGCTGACACCGTCCATTTCCTCGCTGACCTTGTCGGGGACGAGCCAGCGCGCCAAGTCCCTCAGACTCCGCTCGCAGGGACGCGAGGGCGGGAGACATGTGCGGCCGGGCTGGCGACCGCCGTACAGACGAACCCCCGCAGCACGGAGGAAGGTCGACGGCTCCGCGCATCCAGAGCGCGGCATGGACACCCGAGTTCGATGGCCCCGTCGCCGTCGCGCGCGACCGTCACCCCGTCCTGCTTGCTGTCGACGCTCCGCTGCCCGCCTTGGTCACCTGCTGCTTGCCGGTGACCAGAAAGATGATCGAGTTGTTCTCGATGTCACGGACGCGGTCGAGGGTGGCCGTGCCGGTGGCGACGATCTGCTGGGCACGGCGCCCCTCCTACAGACCGCGGGCCGCCGCGCTGCGCTGGAGCTCGCCGCCGAGCTGCTCGGTGACCAATGCGGCGAGGCGGGAGTTGCGGGCGTCAGGCGAGCGATGCGGTGGGGGTGAATCTGGGTGGGCGGTTGGTCTCGCGGGCCGTGGAGGCGGGACGGGGCTTGTTGGGACGGTGGGGTGTGGGTCAGGTGTAGATCTTGGCGGCTAGGGCGGATTTGGCTTC
Source organism: Spirillospora sp. CA-294931 (assembly GCF_050946795.1). Lineage (GTDB taxonomy): Bacteria > Actinomycetota > Actinomycetes > Streptosporangiales > Streptosporangiaceae > Spirillospora. The sequence goes on along the minus strand of NZ_CP192006.1, from coordinate 1,248,585 downwards.
CCAGGTGGAGCGGAGGGCTTCGGGGCTGAAGGCGCCGCCCGCTGGGCGCGGTGGGAGGGTGAGGTCGTCGACCAGGAGCCAGCCGCTGCCGCGGTCGGTCAGGGAGCGGTGTTTGTTGTCGTAGTAGTCGGCGTTGATCGAGACGGCGGCCCCGGCGGCTCCGGCGGCGGCGGCGATCAGGTGGACGTGGAAGCGGGTGGAGATCCAGGTCTGGCCGGGGCCCGCGGGCAGGCCCTCGCGCCAGATCTCGGAGAAGGGGTAGAAGCGGATTCCGGGGAAGTCGCGCTCGATCAGGTCGAAGATCGCGCGGTCGACGCCGGGGATGCCCTCCACCACGCCGATGCGGTCGCCCGTGACGTCCCAGGCGCGCAGGGTCTCGGTGACGAAGGACGCCAGTTCGGGACGGGGCATGTCGAGCAGGTCCGACTGGAGGCAGAGCATGACCTCGCGCAGCGGCTCCTCGGAGCGCCAGTACAGCTCGGGGCCGATGCCGAAGAACATGTCGTCGCCGGTGCAGCCGACGGCGGTCGCGTCGCCGATCAGGGCGAGGGACGGCTCGTCGCGGACGTCGGCGAACTCGAAGTGGGAGACCAGCCCGCGCAGGAGGGACGCGGTGTGGTCGGCGACGGGCGACAGGCCCTGGCCGGTCATGACCGCGCGGCCGCCGGAGCGCTGGACGGCGCTGACCGCGGCGGCCAGGAGGCCGTAGTGGCGGGGCCAGATCCGGTTGATGTAGCCGCCGCCGATCAGGTGGACGACGTCGGCGCGCGCGGCGAGGTCGATTCCGGCGACCCAGCGGCAGGCCATGCCGGGGTTGTGGACGGCGTGGCCGACCCAGCGGGTGACCTCCCACGGCTCGTCGGCGGGGGCCTCCCAGCACAGGCGCCAGAAGGTGTCGGTGAACCGGGCCCGGGGATGGATGCCGTCGAGCAGGACGGCCGCCTGGCCCGGGCTGGGGCAGTCGAGCCAGACCTCCTGGTCGGGGGCCACCTCCGCCAGGTGCCGGAGCCACATCGCGGCGATGAGCTCGTCGCCGTAGTTGGGGTATCCGGATGTCCCGACCAGGTAATACATGCGATCCCCCCAATACATGCGAAACCCCTTCCACCGCGATCGCGCAATCGTTTGCGCCACCGATTGCACGATCACGGCAGTAGGGGAAGGAGGCTCCAGCTAACGCCCAGTTCCCCTCTTAACGGAAGCGAGCTGATCAAATGGATGGGGTGATATGGATCACACCTATTGGCGGTAATCCAATAAGTGTGATGGCGCGTCATTCTCTGAATGACCGGAATTGTCGACGGGCGCAATAGGCGGAGAATCAGGGCAGTGCGTGCTCGAACCAGACCACCTTGCCGTCGTCGGCGCGGTCGGTGCCCCAGCGCTCCGCGAGATGGCTGACCAGCAGCAGGCCCCGGCCGGACTCGTCGGTGGCGTCGGCCTGGCAGAGCTGCGGCAGGTCGGTGCCGTCGTCGGAGACCTCGCACAGCAGGGTCGCGCCCCTGATCATCCGCATTCCGATCGCCCCGGCCCCGTGCACGAGCGCGTTGGTGACCAGCTCGCTGACCAGTAGCTCGACGGTGTCGGAGAGCTCGGAGAGCTTCCACTCGGCGAGCTGGGCGGCGGCCATCGCGCGGGCGCGCGGCACCATGCTGGGCTCGGGTTCGAGGTCCCATTCGGCGATGTCCTCGCGCGCGATGCCGTCGAGCCCCACCGCGACCAGCGCGACATCGTCGGCCGGGATCGCCGCGCTCATGGATTCGAGCAGGTCGTCGCAGGTGCGGTCGAGCGAGCGCGGCGCCCCCGCCAGCCGCGAGCGCAGCTCCTCAAGGCCCTGCTCGATGTCGCGGTCGCGCCGTTCGAGCAGCCCGTCGGTGCACAGCATCAGCTGGGAGCCGTCCTCGACGTCGATCTCGACGACCTCGAAGTGGTCGGCCCCCACGCCGATCGGGGGGCCGGGCGATACGGGGAGAATTCTGCTCTCGCCGTCCGGCGAGACCAGGACGGGCGGCAGATGGCCGGCGCTGCTGAAGCGGCAGCGCCGCGTCACCGGGTCGTACACCGCGTAGAGGCAGGTCGCCAGGTAGTCGTCGCCGAGCATGCGGGTCAGCCCGTCGAGCTGCCGCAGCAGCCGGTCGGGGCGCAGATCCTGGACCGCGAGGGTGCGGACGGCGGTGCGGAGCTGTCCCATGATCGCGGCGGAGGTCAGCCCGTGGCCCATCACGTCGCCGACCACGATGCCCAGCCGCAGGCCCGGCAGCGGTATCGCGTCGAACCAGTCGCCCCCGACCTGGGCCGCCTGCCCGGCCGGACGGTAGCGAAAGCACACCCGCGCCCCCGGGACCTCTGGCGGGTCTGCGGGAAGCATCGTCCGTTGCAGTTCCTGGGCGACGCGGACCTCGCGCCGGTAGAGCCGGCCGTTGTCGATGCACAGCGCGGCCCGGCGGGCCAGCTCGTCGACCGTCGCCAGGTCGAGCTCGTCGAACCCGGGACGGTCGGGCTTGCGCAGCAGCTTGAACGTGCCGAGCACCTGCCCTCGGGCGATCAGCGGCACGACCAGCAGCGCCCGCCCGGTGAGCAGGGGCCGAAGGTCGCGGTCGGTGAACGCCGCCGAGATGCGCTCGGCGTGCCGCCGGTCGACCCGGGGGACGTGCACCGCGCGCCCGGTGGCCATCGCCTGGACGAACGGGGTGTCGGGCGGGAAGCGCAGGGCCTCGCCTTCGGGGACGGTGTCGTCCCACCGGCCGGGCTCGTCGTCGTGGGCGACCGCGACCCGGCGCATGAGGGCGGTCTCGTCGAGGTCGCCCTGCCGGGGCTCGCCCTCGGCCGAGACGACCCGTTCGAGCAGTTCGACGGCCGCGAAGTCGGCCACCCGGGGCACCAGCACCTCCGCCAGCGTGCGGCATGCCTGGAGGTGGTCGAGGGAACTGCCGATCTGCTGCCCCGCCTCGCCGAGGAAGGTGAACCGGTCGCGCACCTTCATCGTCTCCAGCCCGCGCGGGCGCGACGAGGCGGCCAGCGAGCCGTCGGGCGGCTCGGGTTCGGGCTCGCCCGGTCGGGGGCGGATGCGCAGGGCGCGCGGCATCCCTCCCCAATACGGGACGATCGGCAGCCGCACCGTGACGCTGAGGTTGACCGCCGGGTACCCCATGCCCAGCACGCGCGAGGTGAGGGCCTCGGCCGCGGCGGGCCCCATCAGCGGCAGCAGCTCGGCCAGCCTGCGCCCGAGCAGGGCGGTGTCGTGGCCGGCCATCGGGACCAGCGCGGGCTCGACCCGCAGCAGCCGCACCCCTGTGGCGGCCGGCAGCGGGCCGGACGCGGGCGAGACGACCAGCACGTCGCCCATCCCGATGCCCGGGCCCTCGTCGCGCAGACGGCGCAGATCGGCCGCCACCGCCAGGACGCGGACGCCCGCGACGCCGCCCTCCTCTCCCGCGCCGGGACGGTCGATGGGATAGACCCACCAGGCCACCTCGGCGAGCTCGCCGTCGTCGACGCGCGGGACGAAGCACGCCCCGCACCACACGTGCCCGTACGTCTCGGGCTCGAACGCCCCCCGATGCTCCTGAGGCAGCCTCAGCAGCGTGGTGAGCGAGCGCCCCAGCGCCTGTTCGCGATCGATGCCGAACAGGTCGTGGGCGGTGCTGCTCCAGTGGCTGATACGGCCGTGACCGTCGAGCGCGAGCACGGCCATGCGCGCCACCCCGAGCAGATGCTGCTCCAGGAGGCGCGGCGCGCGCGCCTCGGCCCCTCCCGTATCGCGTTTCGCCGCAAGCGGCGCCTGACCTCGAGCAATGATCACTCGGACCCCTCCCCTGGGCGGCCTGCCGTAACACCTCCGACAACCCGCAGTAAAGAGGACGTTACCTCGCGTGAGCAAGACCCGCTGCCGGTCTGTGGAAAACCGGTCCACACGCCCGCCGCGCTGGCGATTGAGTGCGCACTCACTCATAATCGGGGAGAGGACAGGCGAACAAGGAGGTAGCAGGGTGCCACCGGCGGAACCGATGCGCGACAGGATCCTCGCCGCGGCGATCGAGGTGATCCGCGAGCGCGGCATCGTCGCGGCGACCACCAAGGAGATCGCCCGCACGGCCGGGGTCTCGGAGGGGAGCCTCTACAACCATTTCGCCAACAAGAGCGCCCTGTACGGCACCGCGCTCGGCGAGGTCGCGGGCGGCATCCGCGACGCCATGATCGAGTTGCTCGGCTCGGTCGGGCGCGGCACCGTCGAGGACAACCTCGTCCGCCTGGCCGTCACCGCCGTCCGCTTCTACGGCGACCTCCTCCCGATGACCGGTCCGGTGCTCGGCGATCCCGACCTGCTCGCCTGGCTCCGCGCAGGGGGCCCGGGCGACCTTCCCCAGGACGACGGCCCTCCGCTGAGCCGTCCCCTCCGAGGGCATGCCGCGCTTATCGCCTACCTGGAGGCCGAGCAGAAGCAGGGCCGTCTGAACGAGCAGGCGCGGCCCCCGTATATCGCCGCCGCACTGCTCGGGGGGTGCCAGCAGCACGCCTTCCTCACCCGTCTCACGGGTCCCGAGGCTCTGGCGGAGGGCGCCCGGCTCCCCGGCGACCTCACCGACTACGCCCGCGGGCTGGTCCAGACCGTCCTCGCGGGCCACCTGCCCTAGCGAGGCGTCCAAAACCCTTATGGGGACGGGGTTTTCGCAGCATATGCGGCCCCGTCCAGCCGCCTGCCCACCGGGCGCGGACGCGCCATGGGGGCGGACGGTGCACAAGCACAGCAAAGTGACCGAATGCGGCTAAACGCCTCCAACCTGCATTGACACCCCTCAATCCCCGGAAGACGATCGCGCAGCCCCCGTTGTGATCCACGCCAGGGAGGCGCGATGGCGCGCATACATTTTCGGCGGAGAACCTGCACGACCGTGCTGACAGCGGCGACGCTCCTACTCGGAACGTTCGCCGCCACACCGGCACAGTCGAGTCCGAAGCCCAAACCCCCGGGCTCATACGGACGAGCGGCCGTCGACGTCTACTCCGGTGAAGTGACGCCGGACCAGATCAAGATGCTCAACCGCGTCGGCCTCGACCACGAGGACGTCGCGTTCGGCAAGGCCCAGGCCGGGAAGACCCAGGTCGAGGTCGTGATGAGCGGCGTCCAGGCGGAAACGCTCGGCCGCGCCGGCGTCAACCTCACGCTCAAGAAGGTCAAGGGCAAGGACGTCACCCAGCGCGCCAAGGCGGCCGCCCCCACGGTGTTCCGGCCGTACAGCGGCCCCGGGAACATCCGCGAGGAGATCCTCAAGGTCGCGGCGGACCACCCCGACATCGCCGTCCCGGTCGACATCGGCAAGTCCGTCACGGGGCAGCCGATCACCGCGATCCGGGTGAGCAAGGGCGCCAAGGACCTCAAGGACGGGCAGCGTCCCGCCGTGATCTACCAGGGCACCCAGCACGCCCGTGAGTGGATCACCCCCGAGATGGTCCGGCGGTTGCTGCACCACTACACCGGCAACTACGGCAAGAACGCCGACATCACCAAGATCATCGACACCACCGACGTGTGGTTCGTCCCGGTCGTGAACGTCGACGGCTATGACCTCACGTTCAAGGACGGCTTCCGCCTGTGGCGCAAGAACGTCCGCGACAACGACGGTGACGGCCAGGTCACCGGCCAGGACGGCGTCGACCCGAACCGCAACTTCTCCGAGAAGTGGGGCTACGACAACGAGGGCTCCTCCCCCGATCGGACGAGCCAGACCTACCGTGGCCCCGGCCCGGCGTCCGAGCCGGAGACCAAGGCGCAGATCAGCCTCTACGAGCGCCTCAAGCCCAAGTACCTGATCAACTACCACTCGGCCGCCGAGCTGCTGCTGCACGGCGTCGGCTGGCAGACGCTCACCCGGAGCCCGGACGACGTCGTCCACGACGCGCTCCTGGGCGACATCGACCACCCCGCCGTCCCCGGGTACACACCCCAACTGGGCGCGCAGCTCTACACCACCAACGGCGACACCGACGGGCAGGCCGACAACAACCACGGCGCCCTGTCGATCACGCCCGAGATGGCCACCTGCGTGACGGCGGCCAACGTCGACCCCAACGACCCCTACACGCCCGAGAACTGCGGCAGCATCTTCGAGTTCCCGGACGACGAGAAGCTGATCGCGCACGAGTTCAACAAGAACCTGCCGTTCGCCCTCTCGGTCAGCAAGTCGGCCCACACCCCCGACAACCCGGTCTCGGTGGTCGGGAAGAAGACCCCCGACTTCGAGCCCGACACCTTCACCGCGTCCTACGGCTCGACGCAGGAGGTCGGGTCCTACGTAAGGCGCTCGCTGGCCAACAAGGACCTCAACTACCGCATCAACGGCGGCAAGGTCCGCACCGACGGCGCCCGTGAATGGCGTGGCGGCGAGCGGTTCGGGGACGAGAACGACCTGTACTACGGCGAGTTCCGGGGCAAGGTCTCCGGCCAGAAACCCGGGGACAAGGTCGAGGTCTGGTTCTCGGGCAACAAGGCGGGCAAGCGCGTCGAGAGCAAGCACTGGACGTACACCGTCCGCGATCAGGGCGGAGCCGACGTCCTGGTGCTCGCCGACGAGGACTACACGGGCGTCAACCCCAAGTACCCGTCCGGCACCAACGCCCCCAAGTACGCCCAGCAGTACGCCGACCTGGTCAAGTCGAGCAAGCACAAGCCCCAGATCTGGGACATCGACAAGGACGGCGCCCCCCACCACCTCGGCGTCCTCAAGCACTTCAAGGCCGTGGTCTGGTACCTGGGCGACAACCGTCTCACCCAGGACCAAGCGGACGACCCCGTAAAGACCTACCTGGGCGACTTCCCCGACTCCCAGGTGGCCGACCGGGCCAGGGACACGCTGCTGTCCGTCCGTGCCTACCTCAACGAGGGCGGCAAGCTGCTCTACACCGGTGAGACCACCGGGTACAACGGGCCGCTCAACCGTGCCAACGGCGGAGGCATCTACTACGGCCTCAAGGGTCACCCCGAGAAGCCCTGCGTGGTCAAGGGGAACTTCCGGGACGACTGCGAACTGCTCTCGGACGACTTCCTCCAGTACTGGCTGGGTGCCTACGACCGGGCCACGGTAGGGAAGCCCACCGGGTTCACCGGCACCAAGAAGCCCTACGACGGCACCAAGGCCGACCTGGGCGGGACGGCGTCCAACCCGGTGAACGAGGCCGGCGGGTTCCAGGTGACCTCCACCGTCCTGCCCCCGGCACAGTTCCCGCAGTTCAACAGCTGGAAGTCGGGCGACTACACCGGCGCGGCCGCGCCGTTCGAGCCGGTCGAGGGCCAGTGGTACGTCGCCGGAACGCACCGGGACGGCCTCTACCGGCGCCTGACCCGCACGATCGACCTCACGTCGGTCACCGCGGCGCAGGCACCGACCCTCCAGTCGCAGCTCTCCTACAGCACCGAGACCGGCTTCGACCACATCCTCCTGGAGGCGAGGACGGCCGGGGGCGAGGACTGGACCACGCTGCCCGACAAGAACGGCCGGACCCGGACCACCGCGCCGTCCGAGTGCGAACAGGGCTACTTCCTCAACCAGCACCCGTTCCTGAGGCACTACCTCACCCAGGGCAATCCCTGCGGGAACACCGGATCCAGTGGGCAGTGGAACTCGCTGACCGGTAACTCCAACGGGTGGGTCCCGGTGGCCTACGACCTCTCGGCCTACGCGGGCAAGAAGGTCGAAGTCTCGCTGGCCTACGTGAGCGACCCGGGTACCGGCGGCTCCGGTGTCTTCATCGACGACACCAAGCTCACCACCAGCGGCGGTCAGATCGACGCCGAAGGCTTCGAGACCGGCCTCGGCCCCTGGGCCGCCCAGGGCGCCCCGGCCGGAAGCCCCGGCAACCCGTCCGAATTCGCCAGGTCCCAGGCCCTGATCGACTCCGTCTCGGCGGTCTCGACCAAGGACACCGTCCTGCTCGGCTTCGGAATCGAGCAGGCCAAGACCCCGGCGGAGCAACAGGCTCTGATGGGCCGCGCTCTGCGCCACCTGCTGGGCGACTGACAATCACACCCACTCCGGGAGCCCCGGTCGCCTCCACCGACCGGGGCTCCCGGCCGTCCAGACCCCGCCTCACCCCCCAAAGCCCCTCCCACCCAGCCCGGGGCCCACCCTCCAGGCTCCCGCCCCTCCAAGCCCGCCTCAGCCCCGCAACGCTCCCCACCCAACCCCGACAAACGTCCCCACCCAGCGTGACGACGCCCCCAAGGACCACGATGTCCAGAGCCTGACGCCACAACTTCCGTAGCGCTGTGTGACCTACACCCCCCTGACGCTGGGCCCCTATATCGGGTACCGTGGACCACTCGGAACGGTAAAGAGTCAATGTGATGCACGTCATGCAACCTTCTGGATCGTTCCGTGCGTCTTACTCAATGAGAACGCCACCGAACGAGTGCAAACGCCTGATCGCGCCTGACCCGCGACGTCCCGGCCCAACGGGGTCGCTCTGGCACCGGCGATCCGCGCACTCGCTCCGGCCCACCCTCCATGCGAGGCCGAGCACCTGACCGGTATCACCGGCCATGCCGCGCGAGCAGCGAAGAAGCGCCCGCCGCGTCATGACCCGGCGCCGAACCCGTCAGGAACGGTGGAGCGTACCTCTCCACGGGGGCGGCCGCACCGCCCGGTCCGCGCAAAGCGCGCGCACACAACCGCGCACCGCGCGTACATAACCCGGCCCCAACGGGTCCCGACCACACGGGGGAGCCACCATGCCTGCCACCATGACGACCGCCACCAGCACCGTCCCGGCCCAGACCGGACGCCCCGATCACACCGAGCGGTATGAGCGCGACGTGCTCCCGTTCGTCCAGCCCCTTTACGCCAGCGCCGTCCGCATGACGCGCAACAGCGCCGACGCCGAGGACCTCCTCCAGGAGACCCTCGCCAAGGCCTACGTCAACTTCCACCAGTTCCAGGAAGGCACCAACCTCAAGGCCTGGCTGCACCGCATCCTGACCAACAACTTCATCAACCTCTACCGCAAGCGCCAGCGCGAGCCGCAGCGCGCCGGTTCCGAGGAGCTGGAGGAGTGGCAGATCGCCCAGGCCGGAGCCGACCACGCGGGCTTCCGCTCCGCCGAGTCCGAGGCCCTGGACCGCATCCCCGACTCCGGAGTCGTCCGCGCCCTGCGCGCCCTGCCCCAGGACTTCCGGGACGCCGTCTACCTCGCCGACGTCGAGGGCTACGCCTACAAGGAGATCGCCGAGATGATGGGCACCCCCATCGGCACGGTGATGTCCCGCCTCCACCGAGGCCGCAAGCAGCTCCGCGAGGCCCTGTCCGAAACCCACACCCTCGCCGCCTGACCCCCAGCCCAGTGATCCCGCGGCCACCCCGTGACCGCGGGATCACGCACATCCAAAACCACCGCAAGAGCAACGCCCTCGCTAACGCTCGGACAGCCCCCTTGGGGCTCCCGCCCCAAACCCCAAGCTGGGGGGCTCCGCCCCCCAAACCCCCCAAAAAAGGGCTCAAGCTGAGTCTTTTCAGTGGGGAATACCGTCAATGAGGTCGCGAGCACCCTTTCTGAGGAGATCGCCGGCAACATACGCGCCGAGATCGGCACCCTTGTCCGGGGCGGACCACTCCTGGGAATGGACAAAGCATGATCCGTCCCGTGTGAAGACCATTCCACGAAGACTGAGTTGCCCATCTCGCTCAAACCGGGCATGACCGGCTATGGGGCTGTTGCAGTGGCCCCTGAGGCCGTGCAGCATCGCCCGCTCAGCGAGCACACACCGTCGAGTGTCGCGGTGGTCCAGAAGCCGAGCCAGTTCGACGATGTCGCGGTCGTCGGCCCGGCAGTCCACGGCGAGGACACCCGAGCCGACGGCCGGAATGATGTCGAGTGTCTCGCCTGAGCGTTCAATACCCAGCCGGACCAGGCTGACCTTGGCCAGAACGATGGCCGCGAACTCTTCACCGTGTCCAGGCGACCGAGCCGCGAGTTGACGTTGCCACGTAGATACTTCACCCGTAGGTCGGGCCGGATCTGCCCTAGCTGAGCCCTACGACGCACGGCCGACGTTCCCACCAGCGCCCCCGAAGGAAGATCGTCCAAGCGCTGCGTCTGCGAAGTCGAAGGGAACAGCATCACCTCGGAGGTGTTCTCGCGCTCCATGTAGGCCGCGAACATCAGCCCTTCATGCCGCGGGACGTCCCCAGGGACGTCTTTCAGGCAATGCACCGCGAGGTCGACCTTCTCGGTGACCAGCGCGCGATCGATCTCCCGCAGAAAGGCTCCTTTTCCGCCCAATTCACCAAGGTGGCCTTGGTGACGGTCACCTGCGGTCTGGATGCCGATGATCTCAACCGAGACATTGGCCGATTCCTCAAGCCGCCGGGCGACAAACCGTGCCTGTGTCATGGCCAACGGCGAGGTACGCGTGCCTAGTCGCACCGTTCCGCCGCCGCCTGACCAGGAGAACGTGGGGGCAACGTCGTTTCGCGCGGCGGGCACCAGGTCGGTCACGGGGGTGACGTTAGTTGAGCCGTTGGTCGGCTTCCCGTCGCCCACGTCAGAGGCTCCCATTCCGGTCTCAGGCCCTAGAGAAATCGGAGCAACCGGTGAGGCGAGCCCAGACCCACTTCCCGTTCGGTTCCGTGGGCCGGATTCCGCACGCGGAGGAGAGCGCCTCGACGATGGGCAAGCCCCACCCGCCGGAACCGTCGTCGTGACCGGGATTCAGGGCCTCCGCGTCCGGGGTGATGTCCGCCATTGACAGTGCGACCACGGGCCGCGCGACCGGGCTCCGGGCAGAGGAGTCCCAGACCTCCAGCAGGACGGCTTCGGGTTCGGGTGTGAGCCTGATCCTGATCTCAGTGCGGGGAGCGGCCTCGATGGCGTTCGCGATGAGTTCGGCGGCCACCAGGCACAGGTCATGCGCGAGATGTGTCTGGCCCCAGGCGCGGAGCCGAGATCTCATCATGGTTCGCAGCCGACCAGACGCCGACGGCACGGCAGGACAGACCATGTCCAGCTCAGCCGAGATCCTGCCCCCAGACTGGAACTGCATTGCGACCGCGGAGGCAGTTCGTGACCTGACGAAGTTCATGCCAGAGAAGCTAGACGAACGAAATGCTCAGGGCAGTGGCCGAACTAGTGGCCAGCATTCCCTTTGATCTCTTGCATGAGAAGGCGCAATGTTAGGGAGTGTTTCTCAGGAGGTAGTTTTTCCAATGCAGTCTGCGCATGGGCGACTCCTCCGGATTTGTCGCCGCTTCTGACCAGCATCAGGCCACGGTGCATCTCCAGGTGGGTTGCGAACCGGGGCAAAGTCGCGGGAAGGTTCGCGCGCGCTCTTTCTTGGGCTTCCGCGGCAAGGCGTTCCTCGCCGAGCCGTGCTGCGAGCAGAGAGATGAAAACGTTCATACGCCACCACGGCACGGCGTAGTCGGAGGTCTGCTCCTGCGATCCGACCTTGTCGAACACTCGCCGCCCTTGGTCGACCAGATCAAGCGCCGGCTGCTTGTCGCCCCTGATCGCCGCCACGTGTGCGCTGCCCATGATCGCGTTGAGCCTGCCGAGAGACGATTCATCGCTGATCCGCATCGCCTGCTCGGCGAACATCTCGGCCATGCCAAGGGAAGCGCCTTCATAGCCGAGCGCGATGGCGGCCCGGCCGCGCACCCAGACTCGCGCTTGGTCATCCCCCGACCGGTCAGCCGCCGAGGCGGCGATTCGGTACCAGTTGGCCGCCTTGGCCCCGTCCGAGCCCGGGAATGTCTTCCCGTACAAGGTCATCAGCTTGGAGGCGATCACCCACATTCCGGGTTCCTCCAACTGTTGCTGGAGGATCAGCAGATCATGTGCCAGGCGTGCCTGGATCTCCGCTGCCCCGAGCGACATATAGTCCCGGCCGTACGCGACGATCTTTTCCTGCCAGGAGTCTACGGGGAGGCCGTCGTTCGCCAACGCGGCAGAAAATCCCGAGCGGATGAGATCAGAGGCCACCACAGGCGCGACGGCTGTAGCCGCCACGTTGGTCAAGAACCTGCGTCTCTCCAATTTCGCGTCCTCAAGCACTTCCAGGGGCACTTCCAGCACTGCCGCCAGATGCCGTAGCCAGAACGGGCCTGGGGTGCGTTTGCCGTTCTCCCACCGCGACACGTCTTCCCGACTCACGGTGGCCCGCCCTGCCGACCCGCACAGCAGATCGGCCAAGCGTCCCTGGGAGTAGCCGAGAGCATCGCGAAGATCACGGATCAACGGTCCCAGCACCATACGCTCATCATCGCCTAGGCCAGTGGCCACAGGGGTGGCCAGTCCGGTGGCCAGTCGCGCGAATCGATTGCGGACCGGCAGGCACGCTAGGGCCCCAGTCCGAGCTGTTTTGGGGGGTCTGGGGGCGGGAGCCCCCAGCGGGGCTGTCCGAGCGGAGCGAGGGCCTTGCTTTTGGGGGGTGGGCGGGGTGGAAAGGGGAAGCCGGGCCCCGGAGGGCCCGGCTTTCCTTTGGGGGGTCAGGGGTTGGTTACTGGGGGAAGCAGAAGGCTTGGGTGCCGAAGCTGTAGCACTGGATCTGCTTGGAGGCGGTGTTGGCGTTGCCCGAGCGGTCGGTCACCTTGAGCTGGGCGGTGTAGGTGGTGCTCTTGTTGGGGTAGGCGTGGGTGGTGGTGGCGCCGGTGCCGGTCTGGCCGTCGCCGAAGTTCCACGTGTAGGACGCGATGTCGTTGTCGGGGTCGGTGCTGCCGGAACCGTCGAAGGAGCAGGACGCCCAGTTGCAGGTCACGCGGAAGGCGGACTTGGGGGCCTGGCCGGAGCTGGTGCCGGCGGTGACGCGCCTGGTGGTGGTGCCCTTCTTGCCCTCGTTGTCGGTGACCGTGAGCTTCACGTCGTAGGAGCCGGCGGCCGAGTAGGTGTGGGACGGCTTGACGCCCTCACCGGTCTTGCCGTCGCCGAAGTCCCAGCTGTACGAGGCGATCGAGCCGTCGGCGTCACGAGAGGCCGAGCCGTCGAACGTGCACGAGGGCTCGGAGGTCGAGCAGGTCTCGGTGAAGGACGCGGTGGGTTCGCCGCCGCCACCGCCGCCGCCGAGGTCCTTGACGTAGAGGAGCTTGTTGGGCGAGCCCTTGATGTCGGTGATCTTGTTCGGAGTGGTGGAGTTCATGATCTTGGCGTTGGCGTCGGCCACCGAGATGCTCGGGTTGGCGGCCGTGGCCAGGACGAGCGCGCCCGCGACGTGCGGGGTCGCCATCGACGTGCCGCCGTTGGAGCCGCTGCTGCCACCGTTGGTGGTGGAGGTGATGTTGCTACCCGGGGCGAACAGGTCGACGCAGCTGCCGTAGTTGGACGACTGGGTGGAGTTCCAGATGCTGCGCTTGTCCTGCTGGTCCGACGCGGCGACGGTGAGGGCGCCGGGGGTGCTGGCGGGACTGACGTTGCAGGCGTCCTGGCCCTCGTTGCCCGCGGCGACGGCCCACGCGACACCGGCGGCCATCGACTTGGCGACCGCGTCGTTCACCGCCTGGCTCTTGCCGCCGCCGAGGCTCATGTTGCCGACCGCGGCCTGCGGCGCGTTCTTGGTCACCCAGTCGATGGCGGAGATGATGCCGTCGTAGGGGCCGCGCCCGCTGCAGTCCAGGACGCGGACGGCGACGAGCTTGGTCTTCTTGGCGATGCCCCAGGTCTTGCTGCCGACGGTGCCGCCTACGTGGGTGCCGTGGCCGTTGCAGTCGCTGGCGTCGGAGTCGTTGTCGATGAAGTCGTAGCCGCTGGTCGCCCGCCCCTCGTAGTCGGGGTGGTCGAGGTCCATGCCGGTGTCGACGACATACGCCGTGACGCCCGAACCGTCGTTGGGCGGGCTGTAGTTGTTGTCGACCGGGAGGTCACGCTGGTCGACGCGGTCCAGGCCCCAGGTCACGGTGGCGCGGGCGATGGCGTTCTGCTCGACGTAGCGGACGGCCGGGTCGGCGGCCAGGCGCTTTGCCTGCGACTCGTTCATCTTCACCGAGAACCCGCGCAGGGACGCGGAGTACACCTTGCCGAGCTTGCCGCCGTACTCGGCGGCGAGGTCGCGGGCGTCGTCGGTGACGGCGGTCCGGACGCTGGGCGACTTGGACGCCTCACCCTTCAGCGTCACGATGTAGCTGCCGGCGATCGTGTCGGGCTGGCCGGCGTTGAGGATCCGGCCCTCGGCGGCCTGGGCGACGCCGAGGCTGTTGAACGCGAGCGCGGCGGACGCCGTCACGCCGAGCAGGATCCCGAAGGTACGGGATCGTTTTCTCTGGTGAGACACTGCGGAACTCCTTGACTGGTCGTGGTGGGTCGACCTGCCGGCGGCGGGCCGCCGGCGAGAGGACGCGGACCATTCGCGTCCCCGCCGTTCCGGATCCGCGGAGCTGGAGATGATCTCCCCTGAGCGGAGCCGGACCGGCTCGTGCGTGGGGCGGCCGGGGAGATTTCGTGGACCCGCGCGGCCGCCGGAGTGTCACCTGGCGGAAGCAGGCGGCCTTACGGGGGCGGGCCGGGCGCCGGTATGGCGACGGCAGCGGCAACTGAATGCGGACCGCGCGCGCAGGGCTTCGCTCATGGCTTCCTCCGGTGGGGGGTGGGCCCCGGCTCGGCCGAGGCACACGGAGTAGCCACACCTTTCGGCCACCTGAAGCCGAAAACAACCCGTATGGGTACGTAGTTAATAGATGGTTCGTCCGGCCTATATCACCTCTGACCTGCCATTACAGAGAGAGTTCCCAATAGCGGATCGGGCTGCTTGTCAGGACTCGCAACCGATTTCATCGCCGCGACCTTCAAACCGGCCGCACGGTGAGTAGTCAGATCGATACAGTGAGCGATGATCTGTCGGATGGGATTCGGAGGGGCCATGCCTCATCTAGTTGGTTCGGTTTTGGCGGGGGCGGCGCTGGTGGTTCTGCCGGTCACGCCGGCTCAGGCGGCGCCGGCGGAAACGTCGCTGCGGCTGACGGTCACCTATCCCGGGGAGGAGGTCTCGGGGACGCGGGGTGTGGAGCTGATCTGCAATCCGGCTCGGGGGGCGCACCCGCGTGCCGACACCGCGTGCCGCGACCTCGACCTCAGCCGGGGGCAGGTGGAGCGGGACGCCGGTGACGCGATCTGCACGATGATCTACGCCCCCGTGGTCGCGGAGGCCCAGGGAACGTGGCGGGGCCGGACGGTCCAGTTCAAGCAGGAATACGGCAACGACTGCCAGATGCACGCCCACACGGGAACGATCTTTCGTTTCTGAGGCCCGTCCCGCATAGGCCGGGCCTGGGCGGGTAGAGCGCGCCTGAACCAGCGCGGCACCGGCACCGGGGCCGCCTCCCCAGGGGCCCGGGCCGGTGGCCGAGATCGTGATGGGGAAAGAGGTGCGCGCTCATGCGGGTCGGGGACGTCATGAGCGCTCCGGCGAGAGCGCTTCCCCTGGAGGCCAGCCTGTACGAGGCGGCCCGGGTGATGCGGGACGAGGGCATCGGGGACGTCCTGGTGACGTTCTCGGGACGGCTGTGCGGCATGGTCACCGACCGCGACATCGTGGTGCGGGCGGTGGCCGACAGCCGTGACGCGCTGCGGACCCCGCTGGGCGAGGTGTGCACGGCCGATCTGGTGACCGTCCGGGCCGAGGACGACACCGAGGAGGCGGCGCGGCTCATGGGTGAGCGGGCGATACGGCGCCTTCCGGTGGTGGACGAGCTGCACCGGCCGGTGGGCATCGTCTCGATCGGCGACCTGGCGGCCGTGGACGGCGACGGGACGCCCCCGCTCTCGGCGATCAGCAAGGCGCCCCCCAACCTCTGAGGCGACCGGCATGGCGCCCCTGACTCGGAGACGATCAGCTACGCGCCCCCGGCCCCGAGGCGATCAGCAAGATGGCCTCTGCCCCGCAAGGCGAGGCTGTCTCTCGGGGCCTCGAGGGTACGAAAGGGGGCTGTCCCAGGCTAACGTCAGGAGTGTGGCCCGTGCTGAGACCGTTCTGACCGACCAGCTCGCCCTGGAGATCGCCCGTCTGGGGGTCGTCGGGGAGTCGTCGGACATCGGGACGCTGCACCGCGTCGCCGAGCTGGCGACGCGGGCCGTGCCCGGGTGTGCCGGGGCCACGAGCGTGCGGTGGGCGGTGGAGGTCACGCAGGGAGAAACCCCCGAACCGCTGGCCTCGGCGGCCAGCCACCCCGATCTGGCCGACGCCGTCGACCTCCAGCTCGCCCGGCGGGCCGGGCCGCTGTTCGACGTGGTCGGCAGCCGCCGGGCGGTGGGGTCCGACGACGTCCTGGCCGAGACCCGATGGCCCGACGCGACGCGTGACCTGCTGCGGCGCGGGGTGCGGTGTTTCGTGACAATTCCCTATCTGAACGAACCGGTGCTGGTGACGTTGACGCTGTACGGCATCGCGCCCGGGTCGCTGGCGCCCGCGCAGAACGGGCTGGCCGCCCTCCTGCTGGCGCAGGGCAGCGCCGCGGTCTCGAACAACCTGCAGTACGACAACGTCCACCGGACGGCCGTGCAGCTCCAGGAGGCCGTCGAGTCGCGCGCGGTCGTCGACCAGGCCAAGGGGATCCTGATGCACGCGCTGGGGTGCGACGCCGACGAGGCGTTCGCCGAGCTCCGGCGGATCTCCCAGACCCGGCATGTCAAGCTGACCGCCCTCGCCCAGCGAATCGTGGGTGACCAGGGCCTTTCCTGATCGGCCACCTAGGAGCGAGCGCATCGGGGGACGTAAGCTTCGCTCAACGGCCCATATCCTTCGAAGTGGCAGGACGCGGATCGGACCGCCAGCCTCGTACCCCGCACCATCAGGAGAGCCCTCGATGACGGACCAGCTCGGGCCAGGGGCCACGGCGCGCGAGATCGACGATCTGGAGGGCCGGATCGGCGAGCTGCGGCAATCGGCCGATCTGCCCGAGACCGACCTGCGCGTCACGCTCGACGCCGCGCTGGTCGAGCTGGAGATGGCGCTGTCGGTCCTGCGGGCGCTGGGCGGCGAGCGCGGCGGGGGCACCGACCGCGCGGCCGCCACCGAGACCGAGCGGCGCGTCCTGCGCACGGTGTTCCAGGAGGCCCCGGTCCCGCTCTTCCTGCTCGACCGCGACACCGGCGTCCGGCGGGTGAACCGGCAGGCGGCCGCGCTGCTCGACACCTCGCCCGGCTACGTGTCGGGCAAGCAGTTCACGGCGTTCTGCGATCTGGCGACACGGGCGGCGCTGCGCTCGCAGTTCGCCGCCGTGGTGCGGACGGGACGCCGCCGCGAGGTGCAGGTCCGGTTCCTGGGCCGCGAGAACCCCGTCCACGCGGTGGTGACGCTGGTCCGGGTGTGGATCCGTGGTGAGCCCGACCCGATGGTGGTGGCCGCCGCGACCCCGGGGGTGAAGGCGCCCGCCAAGAGCGACGGCCGGCCCACGGCGAGCGCGGAGCGTCCCAAGACCGCGTCCGACACCGGCAACGACGAGGCCGTGGCCACGATTGTGCACCGGATGGACGTGCTGGCGGGCGCCAGCGAGCTGCTGCTGGACGAGCCGGTCTTCAACGAGACCGTGGCCGTGCGGCGCTGCGCGCGGCTGCTGGTGGCCGAGATGGCCGACTGGGCGATCATCGACCTGACCGACGCGGGCCGCCGCGGCACCCCGCGCGGTCCCTGGCAGGCGGGCGAGCGGACCGAGCCCGGCGGGGCCGAGGCCGCGGCCCGGCTGCACCGCCAGGTGGTCATGGGGCCCGACGACGAGCGGTCGGTCGCCACCGCGCAGGAGCTCACCGAGCTCACCCCGGACGACCAGACGCTCCCCCACACGGTGTTCCGCACCCGCCAGAGCGCCCTGCGCGCCCATGTCGAAGACCTCGAACTGCTCGGGACGGGCGAGGACGGCCTCCCGGTCTGCGGGCGGATCGGCGCGGCGACCGTCCTGTCGGTGCCGGTGGAGGACGGCGAGCGCTGCATCGGCGCGATCACGCTGGCGGGCAGCGGCGAGCACGGCCCGTTCGACCTGATGGACCTGGCCGTGGTGCAGCGGCTCGGACGCTACCTGGCCCTGGTGATCAGGGCGGCGCGCCTGTACCGGCGCCGCGCCGAGGTCGCCGACTCGCTCCAGGCGAGCCTGCTGCCCAAGTCGCTGCCCGCGATCGAGGGGGTCGGCCTGGCCGCCCGGTACATGTCGGCCACGCACGGGGCCGAGGTCGGCGGCGACTTCTACGACGTGTTCCGCACCCAGGACGGCTGGGGCCTGGTCCTCGGCGACGTCTGCGGCAAGGGCGAGGACGCGGCGGCGGTCACCGCGACCGCGCGGCACGGCGTCCGGCTGGCCTCGCGGTGGAAGCCCGAGCCGACCGAGGTGCTGTCGATGGTGAACGACGCCCTGCTGGACGAGGACCGCTTCGTCACCGCCGTCATGGCCGGGCTGACGCTCAAGACCGACCGCGTCCTGGTCTCGCTGGCCGTGGCCGGGCATCCGCCCGCGATCGTGATCCGGGCCGACGGCGTGATCCGCACCGCCTCGCGCGGCGGCGTGCCGCTGGGCCTGTTCGACGACTTCGAGGCGGGCACCGACGCGATCGACCTCGGGGTCGGCGACACGATCCTGCTGCACTCCGACGGCCTGCTGGAGGCGTGCGACCTGGCCAGGCAGGAGTTCGGGCAGGAGCGGCTGCTGGAGATCCTGGCGGGCGCCGCGGCGCATCCGGTCGAGGAGATGCTGGCCTCGGTGGAGCAGGCGCTGCTCGACTTCTGCGACGGCGACCTGCGCGACGACGTCTCGATGCTCGCCCTGCGCGTCCTGCCGCCGACCCTCGACTAGATCGCCATAAAGCGGGTAAACCGCCGCGCATGACCACCGGAACGAAGCCACGTAACGAGACCGAGCACGAGAGGCTCGACCGGCAGCTGATGGAGCTCCTGCAGGGGTTCCGGGTGGCGATCACGGGCGTGCAGGTGCTGTTCGCGTTCCTGCTGACCGTGCCGTTCGCGCCCGGTTTCGACCGGGTCGACTCGGTCGGACGCAAGCTGTTCTACGTGGCGCTGTTCGGGGCGGCGCTGGCCTCGATCTGCTTCATCGCGCCGGTGATCCAGCACCGGCTGCTGTTCCAGCAGGGCGCCAAGCCGGTGCTGATCCGGCGGGCCAACTTCTTCGGCATCTGGGGCGCGGTGGGGCTGGCGTTCTCGATCGGCGCGTCCACCACCCTGATCATGAAGACGCTGGTGTCGGACCCGGCGGCCGTGATCACGGCCGCCGGGGTGGGCGGGCTCGCCGCCTGGGTGTGGTTCGTCCAGCCGATGCTGACCCGGCGTGCGATCAACCGCAGCGACCAGGAGTCAGTGGACCATCAGTAGGCCTTGCCGAAGATGACGCGCTTGCCGTAGGCGGACGGCTTGCCGCACTTGACGCAGGTGCCGCTCGCCTCGGGCGCGTCGGCCGGGATGACCCGGGGCGTCGCGGCGGTCTCGGTCTTGATCTCGTCCTCGCAGGAGCCCTCGCCGCAGTGGAAGGCGCGGGCCCAGCCCTCGGCGACCTGGGCGGTGAAGGCGTCCCACGCCTCGACGTCGGCGGTGCGGCCCTCGCGGAACGACTCGGCCCGCTCCAGCAGGAAGGTCTGGAAGTCGGCCAGGATGCCCGGCAGCAGCTCGGGCAGCTTGTCGAGCGGGATCTGCTCCTTGCCCTGACCTTCCACCGTCGGGAGCCGCCGGACGAGGGTGGCGACGCCGCCCTCGATGTCGCGCTTGCCCAGCTCGATCCGGACGGGGACGCCGCGCATCTCCCACTCGTTGAACTTGAACCCGGGCGAGAGCTGCGGACGGTTGTCGTCGACATGGACGCGGATGCCCATCGACTTGATCGCCGCACCCAGCCTGCGGGCCTCGGCGGCGGCCTCCTCGCCCTGCTCCTTGCGCCCGATCGGGACGATCACGACCTGGTACGGGGCCAGCCGGGGCGGCAGCACCAGGCCCTTGTCGTCGCCATGGGTCATGATCACGCCGCCGATCATGCGGGTGCTCATTCCCCAGGACGTGGTGTGGGCGAGCGTGAGCTTGCCCTCCTCGTCCTGGTACTGGATCTCGAACGCCTTGGCGAAGTTGGTGCCGAGGTAGTGCGAGGTGCCGGCCTGAAGGGCGCGGCCGTCGCGCATCATGCCCTCGATCGTGTACGTGCGGACCGCGCCGGCGAACCGCTCGCCGGGGGTCTTCTCGCCCGCGATCACCGGGATCGCGGCGAGTTCGCGGGCGACCGAGGCGTAGGCGTCCAGGGCCCACATCGTCTCGCGCATCGCGTCGTCCTCGTCGGCGTGGGCGGTGTGGCCCTCCTGCCAGAGGAACTCGGTGGTGCGCAGGAACATACGGGGGCGCATCTCCCAGCGGACGACGTTGGCCCACTGGTTGAGCAGCAGCGGCAGGTCGCGATGGGAGTCGATCCACTTGGCCATGTACTCGCCGATGACCGTCTCGGAGGTGGGCCGCACGATCAGCCGCTCCTCCAGCTCCTTGCCTCCGGCGATGGTCACCACGGCCAGCTCGGGCGAGAATCCCTCGACGTGCTCGGCCTCGCGCTTGAGGTAGGACTCCGGGATGAACATGGGGAAGCAGGCGTTGTCGTGGCCCGCGTCCTTGATCCGCCGGTCGAGGTCGGCCTGGAGCAGTTCCCAGACCCGGTACCCGTACGGCCGGATGACCATCGTGCCCCGTACCGGACCCCGGTCGACGAGCTGGGCCCGGACGACCAGCTCGTTGTACCAGGCGGAGAAATCTTCACTCTGGGGCGTCACACCTTCTCGACTCACGAAGCAGAGGGTAGCGGCTCGACGAGATCGCAGACCGCTCACCTCTTGAGTACGCGGCCGAAATGTGCTTGTGGCGCGCCACTAAACTCGCGTCCCTCACCTCTGCCCGCAGCATGCCCGTCACCATCCGTGACCTCAGGAGCCCCGAAACGATGCGCTGGTCCCAGATGCACATCCCGACCCTTCGCGACGACCCGGCGGAGGCGGAGTTCCCCAGCCACCGGCTGCTGCTGCGGGCGGGGTACGTCCGCCAGCTCACGGCCGGGCACTACTCGCTGCTGCCGCTGGCCGTCCGGGTCCGGACGAAGGTCATCGAGATCATCCGGCAGGAGCTCACCCGGATCGGCGCGCAGGAGATGCTGCTCCCGGCGATCCATCCGGCCGAGGTGTGGCGCCGCTCGGGCCGCTGGGAGCTCATGGGCCAGGAGATGTTCCGGCTCACGGACCGGCGCGGCGCCGAGCTGGCGCTGGGCATGACCCATGAGGAGATCTTCGCGACGCTGGCGCAGGAGCTGAACTCCTACCGGCAGCTGCCGCAGCAGTGGTACCAGTTCCAGACCAAGTTCCGGGACGAGCCGCGCGCCAAGGGCGGCCTGATGCGCACCCGCGAGTTCACGATGAAGGACGCCTACAGCTTCGACCTCGACCAGGCCGGGCTCGACGTCTCCTTCGAGGGCTACCACGGCGCCTACACGCGGATCTTCGAGCGGCTCGGGCTGCCCGCGATCCCGGTGGAGGCGTCCAGCGGGACGATGGGCGGCTCCGGCTCGACCGAGTTCATGTGCCCGGCCGAGGTCGGGGAGGACCTGATCGTCCACTCCCCCGGCTGCGGGTACGCGGCCAACATCGAGAAGGCGACGTCCCGGCTGGCTGAGATCGACGACGAGCCGGGCGCGGACGCCCCCGTCCGCTTCGCCACCCCGGGGACGCGGACGATCGACGACCTGGCCCGCGACCACGGCGCCCCCGCCGACCGCCAGATCAAGACGCTGGTCTATGTGCTGGACGGCGCGCTCACACTCGTCCTGCTCCGGGGCGACCATCCGCTCAACGAGCAGAAGCTGGCCGACGCGACCGCCGCGGCCGAGGTGCGCGCCGCGGGCGCGGAGGAGATCCGGGACGCGCTGGGCGCGCTGCCGGGCAGCCTGGGCGCGGTCGGCGTCACCGACCTCCCGGTGATCGCCGACGAGGCGCTGCGCGGGCGCCGCGCGATGTTCACCGGCGCCAACGACGACGACGTCCACCTGCGGGGCGTCGACGTCGAGCGCGACATCGAGGTCGGCACCTGGGCCGATCTGCGCGAGGTCAGGGCCGGGGAGCCGTGCGCGCGGTGCGGCGAGCCGCTGCTGGTCGAGCGGGCGATCGAGGTCGGCCACATCTTCAAGCTGGGCGACCGGTACGCCCGCGCGCTCGGCGCCGAGGTGCTCGACCCGGACGGCAGGCGCGTCCCGCTGACGATGGGCAGTTACGGCATCGGCGTGGAGCGGGCGATGGCGGCGCTGGTCGAGGTGCACCACGACGAGCGCGGGATCGTGTGGCCGGTGGCGGTCGCCCCGTTCCAGGTGGCGGTGGTGGCGGCCCAGTCCGACGACGCCGAGACCGCCGAGGTGGCCGGGCGGATCTACCGCGAGCTGGGCGAGGCGGGCGTCGAGGTGATCCTCGACGACCGCGACGAGCGGGCGGGCGTGAAGTTCCGCGACGTGGAGCTGACCGGCATCCCGTTCCGGATCACGGTCGGCCGCCGCGGCCTGGCCGAGGGGACGGTGGAGGTCACGCGCCGGGCGTCCGGCGAGACCGAGAAGGTCCCGGTCGCGGAGGCGGTCGCGCACACGCGCGGTGTGCTGGGATAGAAAACCGTTTGCCCCTGCGCGCCCGTCTTCCCGAGACTGGCTGGTCGGTGGCGTCCAAAGGGGGATCGTCGTGGGGCACGTCGAAGTCGGGCATGTGAGCCATGCCCTGTCGGACGGCCGGGTGCTGCTGGACGACGTCTCGTTCCGCGTCGGCGACGGGGTGACCGCCGCGCTGGTGGGCCCGAACGGCGCGGGAAAGACCACGCTCCTGCGGCTGGTCTCCGGCGATCTGACGCCGCAGGAGGGCTCGGTCGCGCACAGCGGCGGGCTCGGTGTGATGCGGCAGTTCGTCGGGAACGTCCGGGACGAGTCGTCGGTGCACGACCTGCTGCTGTCGACGGCGACGCCGCGCGTCCGCGAGGCGGCGGCCGCGCTGGAGGCCGCCGAGCTGGCCATGATGGAGCGCGACGACGAGCCCACCCAGATGCGCTACGCGACCGCGCTGGCCTCGTGGGGCGACGCCGGCGGCTACGAGGCCGAGGTCCTCTGGGACGCCTGCTGCGTGGCCGCGCTCGGCGTCCCGTATGAGTCGTGCCGGTACCGCGACGTCAAGACGCTGTCGGGGGGCGAGCAGAAGCGGCTGGTGCTGGAGGCGCTGCTGCGCGGCCCCGACGAGGTGCTGCTGCTGGACGAGCCCGACAACTACCTCGACGTCCCGGGCAAGCAGTGGCTGGAGGGGCGGCTCAAGGAGACGCCCAAGACCGTCCTGCTGGTCTCGCACGACCGCGAGCTGCTCAACGAGGTCGCCGAGCGCATCGTGACCGTCGAGGCGGGCCGGGTCTGGATCCACGGCGGCCGCTTCTCGACCTACGCCGAGGCGCGCCGCGAGCGCAACGAGCGGCTCGAGGAGCTGCGGCGCCGCTGGGACGAGGAGCACGCCAAGATCAAGGCGATGGTCCTCATGCTGAAGAACAAGGCGTCCTTCAACGACGGGCTGGCGTCCCGCTACCAGGCGGCGCAGACCCGGCTGCGCAAGTTCGAGGAGGCGGGGCCGCCCGAGGTCCCGCCGCGCGACCAGAGCATCAAGATGCGGCTGCGCGGCGGCCGCACCGGCAAGCGCGCGGTGATCTGCGAGGGCCTGGAGCTGACCGGCCTCATGAAGCCGTTCGACGCGGAGATCTGGTACGGCGAGCGGGTCGCGGTGCTCGGCTCGAACGGGTCGGGCAAGTCGCACTTCCTGCGGCTCCTGGCGGCCGTCGCCGGCGAACTGCCGCGCGGGGCCGTCCCGGTGGAGCCGGTCGCCCACACCGGCGTGGGACGCCTGGGCGCCCGGGTCATACCGGGGCTGTTCGCGCAGACGCACGCGCGTCCCGACCTGGCCGGACGGACGCCGTGCGAGATCGTCATGACCGAGCACGCCCGGCTGCGCGACGGCGCGATGAACGCGCTGGCCCGCTACGAGCTGCAGTACTGCGCCGAGCAGCCGTTCGAGACGCTGTCGGGCGGGCAGCAGGCCCGCCTGCAGATCCTGCTGCTGGAGCTGGGCGGCGCGACGCTGCTCCTGCTGGACGAGCCGACCGACAACCTCGACCTTGCCAGCGCCGAGGCGCTCCAGGAGGGCCTGGAGTCCTACGAGGGCACCGTCCTGTCGGTCACCCACGACCGCTGGTTCGCGCGCGGGTTCGACCGGTTCCTGGTCTTCGGGTCCGACGGCGCCGTCTACGAGTCCGCCGACCCGGTCTGGGACGAAACCCGGGTGAAACGGGCCAGGTAGGGTGCCCTCCGTGCGGATAGTCGTGACGGGTGCGGCCGGGTTCATCGGCAGCCATGTGGCCGAGGCGCTGAGCGTGGCGGGCCACGAGGTCCTCGCCGTCGACGCGCCCGCCCGCTCGCTCGCCCCGGACGCCGCGCGCCGGGCCTGGGCCGGACTGGCCGCCCGTCCCGGCATCACCACCGTCGAGGCCGACCTGGCCGTGGACGAGCTGGACGGCCTCGCCGAGGCCGACGCGGTCGTCCATCTGGCCGGACGGCCCGGCGTCCGCAGCTCGTGGGGCCCGGGCCGCGCGATCGCCGCGCGCGACAACGTCACGGCCACGCGGCGCCTCCTCCAGGCGTGCGCGCGGCGGCGTCCCCGGGTGATCGTGGCGTCCAGCTCCTCGGTGTACGGGTCGGCGGGGCGGCAGCGTCCCAGCCGGGAGGACGACCCGCTCGCCCCGGCCAGCCCGTACGCCCAGAGCAAGGTCGAGGTCGAGCGGCTGGCGCTGCGGGCCGCGGGCGACGGCGTCCCGGCCGTCCTGCTGCGCTATTTCTCGGTCTACGGGGCTCGGCAGCGTCCCGACATGGCCTTCCACCGTTTCATCGAGGCGGCGCTCGACGGGCGCCCGCTGCCGATGTTCGGCGACGGCAGCCGCTCGCGCTCGTTCACCCATGTCGACGACGTGGTGACCGCCACGCTCGCGGCCGTGACGGCCGAGCTGCCGCCCGGGGTGGCGATCAACGTGGGCCATCCCGAGCCGGTCGACGTGCGCTCGGCGATCGACCGGCTGGCGAGCGTGCTCGGCGTCCCGCTCCGGATCGGCAGCCGCGCCCCCGTGGCCGGTGACGCGGCCCGCACCTGGGCCGACACCCGCCGCGCCCGCGGCCTGCTCGGCTGGACGGCCGCCACCGGCCTCACCGAGGGCCTGACCGCCCAGATCGCCTGGCACCGCGCCCTGCGCGCCCCGGCCGACACCGCGGAGGTCGCGTGAACGACCGCCGCCCCAGCCCCGCACCGACCGCCCGGGCTCCCGCCGGGTCGCGGCACGCGCCCGCCGACAGCGGACGCGCCGTGGCTCGCATCGACACGCGCGCGTGCGGCCGGACGGGCGCCGGGCACGGACATCGGCGTGTGTCCGTCGTCAGCGACGGGAGGGGCGCGTGAGCGGCGTGGGTGGGCATCGGGCGGCGTACTTCGCGTTCGATCGGTTCCCGTCGAGCAAGGGCTCGGCCGTGCACATCGCGCAGATGGCCGACGAGCTGTTCGAGCGGTTCGGCGGCGGGCTGCTCGGGGTGATCGGCGGGGGCGGGCTGCCGCGTTACCAGCGCGAGGGCGCGCGGGAGATCGCGCGGTTCGACGCCCAGGTCCCGAATCTGATCGACCGGGCCGAGGCGTTCTCCGCCTGGGCGGCCGGGCATCTCGACCCGCATCTGGCGACGCTGGAGGTCTGCCACGTCCGCGACCCGTGGAGCGCGCTGCCGGCCGTCACGGCGCCCGGACGGCGGCACCGGGTGGTGTACGAGGTCAACGGGCTGCCGTCCATCGAGATGAGCCACACGTGGCCGTGGGCGTCGCCCGCCACGCTCGCCAAGATCGCCGAGCTGGAGCGGTTCTGCCTGGAGCGCTCTGACGCGGTCGTGGTCCCCTCGCGAGTGATCGCCGGGGCGGTCCGCGCGCACGGCGTGCCCGAGTCCAAGATCCATCTGGTGCCGAACGGCGCCGAACTCCGCGACGAGCGTCCGGCCCGCCCCGAGGACGCCCCCGGCCGCTACCTGGTCTATGTCGGCGCGCTCCAGCCCTGGCAGGGCGTGGACGTGCTGCTGCGTGCCTTCGCCAGGCTCGGCGATCTCACCGATCTGCGGCTGGTGGTCTGCTCCTCGGTGCCCGAGCGCCGGGCCAAGCCGCTGCGGCGCCTGGCCGAGCGGCTCGGCGTCGACGACCGGCTGGAGTGGCGGTTCGCGCTGCCCCATGACCAGGTCGCGGCCTGGCTGGCCCATGCCGAGCTGTCGGCGGCGCCGCTGACCGGCTGCGCCCGCAACCTCGACCAGGGCTGCGCGCCGCTGAAGGTGATCGAGTCGATGGCGGCCGGGACGCCCGTGGTCGCCTCCGACCTGCCCGCCGTCCGCGAGCTGATGACCGACGGCGAGCACGGCCGGCTGGTCGCGCCCGACCGTCCGGCCGAGCTGGCCCGCGCGATCCGCGTCCTGCTGGAGTACCCCGGACGGGCCGCCGAGATGGGCGGACGGGCGCGCGGCCGCATCGAGGCGGGCCTGACCTGGACACGGTCCCGCCAGCGGCTCGCGGAGGTCTACCGTACGATCTCAGACGACCCGATCGAGGGGCGGTGATCAGGGACGATGTTCTGGCGTAAGCAACGCGCGGCCATCGAGGGGTTCCATCCGCTGCACCAGGCGCTGATCCATCACAGGGCGTTCACGGCGACGCTGCGTCCGGCCGACTGGGAGCTGCTGATCCAGAGCCTGGCCCGGCACGACGAGCTGGTCCGGCGCCGCAAGTGGTCGCCGCCGCCCCGGGCCCGGGTCGTGCTCGTGCCGCTGCTGCGCATCCTCGGTGAAGACATGGCCGCCAAGGGAACGCTGTCGGTGGCCCTCGACCTGCGCGGCCCCGACCTGCGCGAGAAGCGCACCGGGGTGACCAAACTGCCCGGCGACCGGCAGCGCCGCATCCGCAAGATCCTGCAATGGTGGGCGTTCGACCCCTGGCTGCGGATGCGCGCCGAGCTGCGCGACGGCAGCGTGCTGGAGCTGACCGTCACCGACCGGCTCCGCCACCGCCGCATCTCCAAGACCAGCCGGAGCGGCAAGCACAAGAGCAAGAACAAGACCAAGACGGTGCAGATCCTGACGGCGACGCGCAAGCTGCCCCCGGGGATGCCGTACCAGCGACCCGCGACCCCGCCGCCACGCTGGATCACTCCCAAGTTCAAGGAGGGGCGCCGCACGGTGATCCGCGCGAGCGCCAAGCTGGCCGCCGCCTCCGACGAGCGGATGCTGACCGAGCAGATCCTGAACGTGTCGACCGAGACGTTCCGCTGGACCCCGCCGGGCGCCACCCGGCCGGTGAGGAGGATCGGGTGACCACGACCCCGTGCACCGTGACCACCGGGTTCTTCGTGCTGGGACGCTGCGGGCGCGCCGCCGTCCAGCAGTGCCCCCAGTGCGGCAGGGCGATCTGCGGCACGCACGTCGGAAGCCACGGGCTGTGCCCGGAGTGCGTCGTGGCCGCCGGGTACGGGTCGCACGACCCCCACGCCCCCGGGTGGGTCAGCGGATACCGCCGCTGGTTCTACCAGCGCAGCTCCCAGTCCTACAACGACACCATCTGGTACTCGTCGTTCGACTCCTACGACCGAGGCACGTTCAACCCGGGTGACGACTACTACTCCTCGGGCGGGGACGACTTCGGGGGCGACGACTCCGGTTTCGTGGACAGCTGATGCGCATCCTGTGGCTCACCGAGCACTACGCCCCGAGCCAGGGCGGCATGGCCCAGTCGTGCGACCGGATCGTCCGGGGCCTGCGCGGCGCCGGGGCCGAGATCGACGTCGCGCACCTCACCCGCCGCGACCGGCCGTGGGGCGTCGCGCGCGAGCAGGGCGGGCGGCTGCTGGCCGCGCCGCTCGGCGACGACCCCGAGAACGCGATGCGGCGCCTGCTGACCGTCGTCGGGCGCGAGTCCTACACGCACGTGGTGGCGTTCGGCGGCACCTACGCCATCCTCGCCGCGCCCGTCCTGGCGGCGTTCCTCAAGGCCCCGCTGGTCACGCTGCTGCGCGGCAACGACATCGACATCGGCGCGTTCTCGATGCGGCGGCGGGGCGCGCTGGCCGACGCGCTGCGCGCCTCGGGCCGGGTCTGCCTGGTCGCGCGGTCCCAGGGGCCACTGGTCACCGCGCTGGTCCCCGAGGCCCGGGTGACCTGGGTCCCCAACAGCGTCGACACCGCCGACTGGCGGATCCTGCCGTCCGAACGCGAGCGGGCGCGGGAGTGGCGCGCCGCCAACGTCGCGCCCGAGCGCCGCACGCTGGGTCTGATCGGCCAGCTCAAGAACAAGAAGGGCGTGGGCTTCCTGCTGGACGCCCTGCGCGCGTCCGGCCATTCCGAGGCGTTCCACCTGCTGCTGGTCGGCGAGGTCGAAGAGAGCGTGCGGGAATGGCTGCGGGAGCGGGGCGAGAGCGTCCCGCACTCGTACCTGCCGTTCCTCGAACGCTACGAGCTGCCCTCGGTGTACGCCTCCTGCGATCTGGTCGCGCTCCCGTCGTTCTACGACGGGATGCCGAACGTGGCGCTGGAGGCCGCGGCGCTGGGCGTCCCGCTGCTCGCCTCGGACGCGGGCGGCCTGGCCGACGTGGCCGACGACGAGATCGGCTTCACCTTCCCGGCGGGCGACGCGCACGCCTGCCGCGCCGCGATCGACCGGGCCGCCCGCGCGGGCGCGGACGAGCTGGCGGCGCTCGGCGCGGCCGGTGCCGCACGGATCCGCCGCGACTTCACCCCCGCCGCCGAGACCGCCGGATACCTCGCGGTCTTCGGCGCGCTGTGATCGTCTGCTACGCGCACGGGGACGGCCTGGGCCATCTGACCCGGCTCAGGGCGGCGCTGCACACGCTGGGCGAGACCGGGCCGGTGACCGTCCTGTCCGGTTCGCCGTTCGCGGCCGATACCCGGGTGACCGGCGGCTGGACGGTGCGTCCCGGGGCCGACCTGGCCTCGCTCGCGCCGCGCGAGCTGATCGTGGACGCGTTCCCCGCGGGCCGTCGCGGCGAGCTGACCGCGTCCGCCATCCCACCCGGGGCCCGCGTCACGCACCTGGCCCGGCTGCTGCGCTGGGACGTCTACGCCCCGCTCCTCCCGGACGATCCGCCGCGCTTCGACCGCACGTTCGTCCTCGAGCCGCTGGCGGACGGGCACCGGGCCCACCTCGACGCCGTCTCCGCCGAGGTCGTCCCGCTCGACCTGGTCGACCCGCCCGCCGTCGCCGCGCCCGGGACGTGTCACTGTGGGGGGACGACCCCCCACACCCCCCGCGCGGACCCTTCCGCTCCGCCGCGCTCCGCGACAGGGTCCGGTCCGGACGGCTGGCTGATCGTCCACTCGGGGCCCGACGCCGAAATTCTGGAGCTGGTCGCCTACGCCGAGGACATGGCGGCGCTGGAGGGCGTCGCGCCCAGGCTCACGGTGGTCGCGCCGCGCCGTCCCGAAGGGCTGGCGGCCTCGATCGGGCACCTGGACGTCTATCCCGCCTGGCCGCTGGCCCGGCACGCCGAGCGGATCGTGACCGCGGCCGGGTTCAACGCCGTCCGGCAGTTCGCGCCGTGGCGGGAGCGGCACCGCGTGCTGCCGTTCCCCCGCACCCTGGACGACCAGTTCGCCCGCGCGGCCCGGCTCAGAGTTCCAGAACCTCCAGATCGACGCTGACCTCGACGTCGTCGGCGAGCTTGAGCGCGCCGAAGAACGCCGAGTACGGCTTGATGCCCCACCGGGTCTGCCGCACGATCGCCGAGCCCCGGACGCGGCCCTCACGGGACGAGGCGCGCAGCGTGACCCGCTCGGTCCGCCCCGCGATCGTCAGGTCGCCCTCGACCGTGAAGGCGTCCGCCGTGCCCGCCACGCCGGTCGACCTGAAGGTGATCTCCGGGTGCGCGTCCGCCTTCAGCACCGTGCGCAGGTTCTTGGTGATCTCGTCGCGGTCCTGGGCGGACAGCGGCAGCACGCCGCCGGTGCCCTCGCGGACCTTCAGCTCGCCGACCCGGACGGTCACCTCGACCGAGGAGCCGGCCGCGCCGGCCACCACGGCCGTGCCCGACCAGCCGGCCGCCTCCAGCGTCAGGTCGTGACCCGCCCGGCGGCCAAAGCCGCTTCGGCCCGTCCTGACCAGGATCTGCCCCTTTTCGGGGCCGAGCTCGAAGGTCCCCTCGGTAAGCGTCATGCCCGCACGATATTCAGCGGGCGCGGGCGCCCGCACGCAGCCGCTCGGGATCGATCTCCCGGCCGGGCCGCCGTCGCAGGTATTCGGCCTCCAGCTGGTTCATCCGGTGGGTGTGCTCGCTGAACGCCTGGCTCGCCGCGTGGCGCAGCGCGTCCAGCCGCGTGTCGTACAGATGGCCCAGCTCGACCAGTAGTTTCTCGTCGCTGAGCGCGTCGGGTGCTACTCCCGTTGCCATCTCACTCTCCGCTGTCAGGGTCCCCCAATAAGCCGAGCCCTACCCGATCAGGAGGCGCCCAAGCCGGGCGGGCAGAAGACCGAGAGCGACCCGGCCCTCTTCCCGAAGCGGACCAGCTGCGCCACGGTCTCGACCTCGCCGTCGCGCGCGATCCGCAGCGGGCCGTCCAGAGCGACCAGTTCCATCGTCCCGCCGTGCCATGCCTTGTACCCGGGGGTGATGTGCAGGTGGCCGAGCAGGACGGCGGCAAGCGCGCGCACACGCGGGACGCGCCGCGCGGCGGTCACCATCCGGATGTCGAGCTGACCGTCGTCCAGATGCTCGCGCCATGTGGGCGCCGGTCCCCGGGATCCGAACATGCAATTGCCGATGAACGCCAGCCAAACTCTTCGGGGCCGCCCATCGACGATCATCTCGACCGGCTCGGAGTGACGGAGCGTGCGCGCCGCCGCCACCACGAGGGCCGGCCACTTGCCCAGCCGCCCCTCAAGGCGGTTCCTGCGATCGACCATCTCCGTGTACGCGCCGAAGGCCGCGGTGTTGAGGAAGATCGACTCGGCGTCCTCGGCCCCGGGCTCGCCGCCGGGCACGACGAAGCCCACGTCGACCCGTCCGAGCTCGCCCCCTCGGTACGCGGTGACGGCGTCCTCCGCCGCCTCGATGCCCAGCGCACGGGCGAAATGATCGAACGTCCCGGCCGGGACGGCCAGCAGCGGGACCCCGTGGTCGAGCGCCGCCCTGGCCCCGGCGTTGATCGTCCCGTCGCCCCCGACCACCGCCAGCACCTCGGCCCGCTCGGCCGCCCGGTCCAGCACCTTGTCCAGCTCGTCGCCCTCCTCGGGCAGGACGAACTCGGCCTCGGGGAACTCGCGGCGCAGCACCCTGGACGCGACCCCGCCCCGTCCGGCCTGGGAGTTCACCACCACGACCAGCCCCAGCCCGTCCGGTGCCGTCTTGGGCGGCCGCGCGGCGTCTGGACTGAGGAGCGGAGCGACGAGGGAAGACGTCGCGTGAGGCGGCCGCCCGACGCCGAGCGGAGGCGAGGCCATCGGCACCGCGCGCTCGGTGGCCGTCCTTCCCACATGCGCCACCGGCGGCCTGGCGGGCCAGACCGTCCGCGTCCCGAGAGCCGCCAGGATCCCGATGCCGACCCCGGCCAGCACGTCACCCGGGTAGTGGGCTCCGGTGTAGATACGCGAAAAGGCCACCGCCGCCGCGGTGGCCGCCACCGGCGCCGCCACCAGGGCGGGCGCCTCCATCGCCACTCCCGTGGCGAAGGCCGCCGCCGAGGCCGAATGGCCCGAGGGGAAGGCGTGCGAGGTGGGCAGCTTCCAGCGGATCCGCACCGGCGGCACCAGGTCGACCACCGGCCGCTTGCGGCGGAACGCCTGCTTGCCCAGCAGGTTCACCGCCGGGCTCGCCACCGCGATCGCGATCGAGCCCCGCAGCGCCGCCCGTCTCAGCCGGGCCCGCCGGGTCGCGCTCAGCACCAGCGCCGTGGAGAACCACAGGACGCCGTTGTCGGCCGCGCGCGACAGCCTCGGCAGCACGTTCTCCAGCCCCGGGAGGTGAGCCGACGCCACCCGGTCGAACGCGGCGCGGTCGAGCCTCCCGAGCCTGCGCAGGAGGGTCGGTCGCTCCTCGTGCCCCCAGTCGACCACTACTCTCGGTGACCAGAACGGATTCGGCTGGTGATTGGCTCGCATGTCCGGGGTATCCCCAGGGAGCCCTGCATGATTCACGAAGATCTCGATTCAAGGGTCACATGCGAGCGAACGTCCCTGGCGTATCGCGGACTGCAATAAGCTTCCCGGCATGAGTCACCCGGAACGGCTCAGTACCCCGGGTGGCGAGCCGGTCGGCACGATCGCGGAGTCTCCACATATGAACGGACGGAGCAGCGTCTCCCTGGCCGAGTTCGCCGCACGCCATGGTCTGAAGCAGAGCGCGGCCCGCCCCCCGCTGCGTAAATACATCAACGACGTCTGGCAACGGCGCACGTTCATCTGGAACTTCGCCACCGCCAAAACCCAGTCGATGTACAGCGGTTCACGCCTGGGCCAGGTATGGCAGGTCCTCACCCCGATCCTGAATGCCGGGGTCTACTACCTGATCTTCGGCATTCTGATGGGCCAGCGGAAGGACATCCCCAACTACACCGCGTTCCTGATCACCGGTGTCTTCGTCTTCACCTTCACCCAGCGCTCGCTGACCGCCGGCGCCCGCTCGATCGGCAACAACCTGTCGCTGATCCGGGCCCTGCACTTCCCGCGCGCGTCGCTACCCTTCGCACACGTGATCATGGAGCTCCAGCAGTTGCTGGTCTCCATGGTGGTGCTGGTCGTGATCGTGCTGATGACCGGCGAACCGGTGACCTGGCACTGGCTGCTGCTGCTGCCGGCCCTGGCGCTCCAGCTGGTCTTCAACATCGGCATCAGCCTGGCCATCGCGAGGCTGGGCGCGTTCGTCCGCGACATCCAGCAGCTCCTGCCGTTCATCACGCGCACCTGGCTCTACACCTCGGGCGTGTTCTTCATGATCCCGCAGCGCACCCAGAGCTGGGACGACAAGGGCTACGGCTGGCTGGCCGACATTCTCGCGATCAACCCCGGCTCGGTGTTCATCGAGCTCATCAGGACCTCGCTGCTGGCCGACTACGACAAGTCCCTGGCGACGTACAACCAGGACGTCGGTCTACTGTGGGTCTATGCGATCGGCTGGTCACTGATCGCGATCGTCGGGGGATTCTGGTACTTCTACCGTGCGGAGGAGCGGTACGGCCGTGGCTAAGGCACTCAAGGAGAAGACCCCGTTGACCGGGACGCAGCCCGAAGTCGCGATCGATCCCAACAGGGAGCCGATCGTCGTCGTCGACGGGCTGCACATCATCTACCGCGTCTACAGCGGTGGCGGCGGCAAGGGCAGCGCCGCCTCGGCCCTCCTGCGCGTCATCAAGCGCGAGAACCGGCCGCAGATGAAGGAGGTGCACGCCGTGCGCGGCGTCTCCTTCGTCGCGTACCGGGGCGACGCGATCGGCGTGATCGGCACCAACGGCTCGGGCAAGTCCACGCTGCTCAAGGCGATCGCCGGGCTGCTGCCGCCCGCGCGCGGCGGCGTCTACACCGACGGGCAGCCGTCCCTGCTGGGCGTGAACGCGGCGCTCATGCGCGACCTGTCCGGCTCCCGCAACATCATCCTGGGCTGCCTGGCCATGGGCCTCACCCAGGAGGAGACCAAGACCAAGTACGAAGAGATCGTCAAGTTCGCCGACCTCAAGCCCGGGTTCATCGACTACCCGATGTCGACGTACTCGTCCGGCATGGGCGCGCGGCTGCGGTTCGCGATCGCGGCGGCCCGCACCCACGACGTCATGCTGATCGACGAGGCGCTGGCCACCGGCGACGCCAAGTTCAAGCGGCGCTCCAAGGCCAAGATCGACGAGCTGCGCCAGAACGCCGGCGCGGTGTTCCTGGTCGCGCACAACCTCGACGTGATCGAGGAGACCTGCAACCGGGTCATCTGGCTCGACGAGGGACGCGTCAGGATGGACGGCGACCCCGAAGAGGTCCTCAAGGCCTACAACGAGGCCACGGCCAAGTAGCCCAGGAATCGAGAGGAGACCGCGATGCCCCGCAAGGCCCAGCTTCCGCACGAGTCCCTGCCCGAGGTCCCGTCGTTCGAGCTGCGCAGCGACGACGTGGCCGAGGGCGAGCGGCTCGCCGACGAGCACGTCTTCGACGACTGGGGCTTCAGCGGCCGCAACAGGTCGCCGCACCTGAGCTGGTCGGGCTTCCCGGCCGAGACCAAGAGCTTCGCCGTGACCTGCTTCGACCCCGACGCGCCCACCGGCAGCGGCTTCTGGCACTGGGTCCTGTTCGACGTCCCGGCCGAGGTCACCGAGCTGGCGACCGGCGCGGGCACCGAAGACGCCAAGGTCGGCGTGCACGCCCGCACCGACTACGGCACCAAGGCCTACGGCGGCGCGGCGCCGCCGCCCGGTGACCCGCACCGCTACGTGTTCACCGTCCACGCCCTGGACGTCGAGACGCTCGGCATCGACTCCGACGTCTCCCCCGCCGTCGCGGGCTTCAACATCACGGCGCACACCCTGGCGCGCGCGTCGATCGTCCCGGTCTACTCCTCCTCGTCTTAGGACGCTCCCGAGAGGGCGTCGCCCAGCGGCGTCCGGGTGTAGACGACCGACCGGCCGTTGCGGCGGCGGGTGATCAGGCCGGTGGAGTGCAGGACGGCCAGATGGTCGCCCACGGTGCCCAGACTCAGGCCGAGCCGGGCGCAGAGCCAGGTCGTGGTGGCCGGTTCGGCCAGCGCGTGCAGGAGCCTGGCCCTGGTGCGGCCGAGAAGGCGGCTCAGCGCCTCGGTGTCGCGCCCGGCGGGGGCCGACCAGAGCCCGGCCACACCGCGCGCCCGGTAGATGAGGGTGGGCGGCCAGTTGGCGTCGTCCAGCGTGTAGGCCAGGTCGTCGAAGGCCGAGGGGATGAAGAGGAGACCCGCCCCGCCCAGGCTGTGATGGCCGTCGGAGGAGCCGGTGACCTCGATGCGGCCGTCGCGCCAGCGGACGCGCGGTGAGAGATCGTCCAGGGCCTTGGCCCAGCCATAGGCCGTCAGACGGCCCGCGCGGTAGAGCAGGTCCTGCTCCAGGATCGACAGGAGCACGGGCCAGTCCGGTGCGATCAGGGCCGTCCAGACGGCCTCCAGCGCGTCGGCGAGGAGCCCGGCCGCGTCGGGCGCCGTCAGGACGGCCAGCGCCGCGGAATCGGGGGCCTCAAGCCCGTCCAGGTTGCGGTCCAGCTCCGCGCGCGCCAGCGACGGCGGGGTGGCCCGCACCACGGCGAGCTGCTCGGCGACGGTCACGCTCGGACCGGTGGGCATGGGAGCCAGGAAGTCGGCCACATAGCCGTCGCGGCGCTTCAGCCACGCCAGGGCGCGCACACCCGGGTCGCGTGACAGCTCCCGGTAGCCCGCCCGGGCCCGGACGGCCCACGGCCAGAGCGGCCCCGGGTGCGCCCGTCCCGCCAGGATGCCCACGACCGAGTGCGTCTCGAACAGCGGCGAGACCGCGAACCGGCTCGCCGCCAAATCCCGCGGCCCCACCTCGATCTGAATCATGCCCCACCTCCCCGACGCATGTTTCGGGTCTGGCCGAAAGGTTAGCCGGGGTGGGCGGCGGCGCAGCAAGATCACCGGCATGACGATGGCTTCTGCCCGGTTTCGGGATGTTTTCGGCAGCGGGGCGTTTCGGGCGCTGTTCGCGGTGCAGACGCTGATCGTGCTGGCCGACACGATGCGGATGCTGGCGCTGTCGGTGCTGGTGTTCGAGCGGACGGGGTCGTCGCTGGCGGCGGCGGTCACGTTCGCGGCGGGGTTCCTGCCGCATGTGGTGGGCGGGATGTTCCTGCTGTCGTTGGCCGATCGGTTGCGGCCGCGGACTCTCCTGGCGGGCTTTCACGCGCTGTGGATGGCGGTGACGGTGCTGCTGGCCCTGGTCGAGCTACCGGTCGCCCTGGTCATCGCGTTGCCGGTGCTGACGGGCCTGGTCGCGCCCGTGGCGCGGGCGGCGACGCAGGGGATGCTGCCCGAGTTGCTGCCGGGCGACGCGTATGTGCTGGGCCGGTCGCTGTTCACGATGACGGCGGCGTCCGCGCAGGTCGCCGGGCACGGGGCGGCCGGGATGCTCCTTCTGGCGGGCGGTCCCCCGACGGTTCTGTGGGTCGCCGCGTCCGGGGGCGCGGTGGCCGCCGTGATCGCCTGGTGGGGGCTGGACGACCGTCCGCCGCGGCGCACCGGGACAGGGATGGGCATCGGGGAGACGCTGCGGGTCAACCGGAGCCTGATGGCCGACGCCAGGACGCGCGCCCTGCTTTTCGCGCAGTGGCTGCCGATCTCGCTGGCCGTGGGGGCCGAGGGCGTCGTGATCGCCTACGCGGCGGAGCTGGGACGCCCGGGGGCGGCGGGGCTGATCATGGCGGCGTTCGCGGCGGGGATGCTGGTGGGCAACCTGGTGGTGGGACGGTTCGCCGCGCCCGATCTGCGCGAGCGCCTCGTCCTGGCGCTGGCCCTGGTCAACGCGGTGCCGCTGCTGCTGTTCGCGCTGGAGCCCGGGATGGTCGTGACCTGCGTGATCGGTGTGGTCAGCGGCTTCGGGCTGAGCTACGAGGTGGGGTTGCAGCGCCCGTTCGTCGACGCGGTGCCCGAGGAAAGGCACGGACAGGCGCTCGGGCTGGCCGGGATCGGGGTGATGACGGGCCAGGCGCTGGCGATGGCGGGCGCGGGCGGGCTGGCGGAGGTGGTGCCACCCGGGGTCGCGATGGCGGCTTTCGGAGCGGCGGCGGCCGTCTCGGCGGTGTGGCTGTGCCGGCGGGCCGTCCTCGCGGAGCGGCCCGCCGGTCACCCTACTGCTCGAACGGAAAGCGGTCGGCGAACGCGGGCTTGAGGTCGTCGAGCCAGACCGCGTCCGGGTCGTACTTGGCGAAGAAGGGCTTGCCGACCAGGTCGGGGTCGCGGCACTGGATGAAGTGCAGCGCGAAGACCTTCTCGCCGAACAGCTCCAGGACGCCGTCGACGCAGACCTTGCCGGGCGTGGCGGACATGGACGGGCCGCGGACGGTCCGGGACAGGCCGGCGACGCTCTTGAACGCGTCGCGGTAGATCTCGTAGGCCCGGCCCAGCGGGACGGCGAAGTAGTCGGCGGGGCCTGTGTCACGTTCTACAAAGAAGTAGTACGGGACCATGCCCAGCCGTGTCTGCGTCCGCCACATCTCCTCCCACACGCGGGCGTCGTCGTTGATCGTGCGGATCAGCGGTGCCTGGGTGCGGATGACGGCGCCGGTGTCGCGGATGCGGCGGACGGCCTCGGTGACCACGAGCGGTTCGAGCTCGCGCGGATGGGTGAAGTGCGCCATGAACGCCAGGTTCTTGCCCGACTCCACGACCTGCTCGAAGAGGCGGAGCATCGCGTCGGCGTCGGGATCGGTGACGAACTTCTGGGGCCAGTAGGCCAGTGACTTGGTGCCGATGCGGATCGACTCGAGCTGCTCCAGGTCGAGCAGGGGCTCGACGTAGCGCCGCAGGACGGACTCGCCCATGATCATGGCGTCGCCGCCGGTGAACAGGACGCTGGTGACCTCGGGGTGGGCGACCAGGTAGTCGCGCAGCTGGGTGGAGTCGTCCCCGGCCATCTTCAGGTCGGGCTCGCCGACGAACTGCGCCCACCGGAAGCAGTACGTGCAGTAGGCGTGGCAGGTCTGCCCCTGTTTGGGGAAGTACAACACTGTCTCGTCGTACTTGTGCTGGAGACCCGGGATCTTCCCGTCGCCGAAGCTGGGGATGTTGAGCTCCATCTGCCCGGCGGGGTGGGGGTTGAGCCGCATCCTGACCGCGTGCACCGCGGCGTCGAGCTCGGCCTTGGGGGCCTCGCGGGCGAGCAGGTCCGACAGTGTCGCGACGTCGTCGGCCGGGAGCATGTCCTCCATGGGGAAGACCAGCCGGTAGATCGGGTCGTCGGGGGCCGCCGACCAGTCGATCAGCTCGTCGAGCACGTAGGAGTTCGTCCGGAACGGCAGGACCGTGGCGACCGCACGGGTCGCGAGCCGCTGTCGCGGCGACAGGCCCGCACGAGCGGTCAGCTCGTCCAGGTGCTTCGCCGTGAAGGCGCGGAACTTGCGACCTGTGGATCGCACTGCGGGAGCCGCGTCGTTCACCAGTGTCACGTGTTGGTACTCCTTGAGTCTGCGGGGAACGCACTAAGACTACGTTTCGTTCGAAGTTCAAAGCGCGTCTGACCAGCGCTTTGACTGTTCGTCGAGGCTGTGGGGGAACGAAACGTGGTCCGAAGGGGCGCGTTGTCACGGACGGTGATCACTATCTCGCCGTTCCACCCCCTTGGTGCGGTCGATTCCGGAGCCCGCGGAGTAGATACCCCCGGCCCCCTACAAAGATGCTGGTCAAGGATGAACCTGGCAAATCACACCTTCACCGGGTCTGTGGACGCACCGTGACCAGAGTCGCTAGTACAACGATCGAGAGTTGTGAAAGTGGCGCCTTGATCACCTGCTTATGCTGAAGAGGTAAATCTGATAGGCAGGGGACGCCGCGGCGGGGGGCCGAGCGGCGTGTCCAGGCCGGGCGGCCGACACGGAGGGGGAATCCGGTGAGCGTGCCCAGACCGGACGGCCGTCCGGGTGCGGTGCCGGTCTTCGCGATCGTGCTCACCAACCTCGCCGCCGTCACCTACAGCACGTTCCTGCTGGAGCACTTCCTCAGCCCCGACCTGGACGTGATCAACGGCTATGTGAGCGAGCTGTCGGCACGTGACCAGCCCTTCGACCGGGTCTACGGCGGCGGCGACCTGCTGACGGGGCTCCTGGTGATCGCGGTGGCGGTCACCGCGCTGGTGACGACCAGGCGCCGCCGCTGGGCGGTGGCTGGCTGGGTCTTCCTGGGCCTGTACGGGCTGTGCGCCATCGGCGACGCGCTCTTCCCGCTCGACTGCGCGCCGAGCCTGGAGACCGGCTGCGCGCTGCGCGAGCGCTCGGGCCACCTGTCGTTCTCCCACGAGTTCCACGCGGTCACCAGCAGCATGGTGATCGCCTTCGGCGTGGCCGCACTGCTCACGCTCTCGATCGCGGCCCGCCGGTACGGCTGGTGGCCCGCGCTGGCGCGCTGGGGCTGGCTGCTGGCGCTGCTGGAGACCGTGTTCGCGCTGAGCACCGTGCTGGCGATGCTGCTGGGACGCTGGCTGGGCATCATCCAGCGCGTCCAGATCGCGATCCTGTGCCTGGGCCTGCTGACGATCGCCTGGGCGCTGCTCGAGGATCGCCGGGCCCAGAACGCCGCAGACAAGCCCCCCGTACGAGAGAAGACAACGCTGTGAACACCGAAGGCACGGTCGTCGAGGCCGGCGGGGAACGCGTCCACGTGGTCGAGGACGGCCCGGCCGACGGTCCCCCGCTGCTGGTCAGCAGCGGGCTGGGCTCGGCGTGGTTCGACTGGAAGCCCACCGTCGAACTGCTCCGCGCCCGCCACCGCGTGGTCAACTTCGACCGTCCCGGGCTGGGGCTGAGCCCGGTGGGCCAGGCCCCGCCGAGCCTGCGGCGCGACGTGGCGATCCTGGCCGGGCTGGCCCGGCGCGAGCGCGTCCCGGTGACGCTCGTCGCCCACTCGATGGCCGGGTTCCACGCCGAGGGGCTGGCGCGCCTGCACCCCGAACTGGTCCGAGCCCTGGTGCTGGTCGATCCGAGCTACGAGCGCGACCCCTGCTCGCTGCGGGTCTCGGCCGCGCTGAACCCGGCGGCCAAGGCCCTGGGCAGCGCGCTGGAGTTCACCCGGGCCGCCAAGCTCGTCGGGCCGCTGGGACGGCGGCTGGTCATGCGCCAGACCAGCGACGGCGACGCGCCCGCCGACCCGGACGAGGTCGAGTCGGTGTACGGCCGGGGCGAGGTGCTCGGCACCGTCCTGGCCGAGGAGCTCGCCTACCGCGAGATGGCCGTCGACCTGGACGACCTGCGCGGGCGGCGCCCCTTCCCGCCGATCCCGATGGTGGTGCTGACCGCGCTCGGCGACGTCGAGGGCGACAAGGCCCGCGACTGGGCCGACGACCACGCCACGCTCGCCGCCATGACCCCGCACGGACGGCAGGTCCGGCTGCCCGAGACGCGGCACATGATCCAGCTCGACAACCCCGAGGCGGTCGCCGACGCGGTCGCCGAGGTGCTGCGCACGCCCCCACCCGGTCTCGGGACGCCCTGATGCGGCCGCTGCGGGCCGCGGCGGCGGCCCTGGCGCTCGTCCTCGCGCTGTCCGGCTGCGACCTCATGCAAAGGATCTCCGAGGGCGCCTACCGCAACGCCGTGGCCGACGGCGCCCAGGCCGAGCTGAAGGAGCGCGGAATCCGGCTCACCGGCCGGCCGGACTGCCGGACCGACGGCGCCGGCTCGGTCATCACGGTCCGCTGCACGGCCACCACCGACGCCGGACGCCACGTCGCGGTGACCGGGG
Organism: Spirillospora sp. CA-294931; assembly: GCF_050946795.1. Classification (GTDB taxonomy): domain Bacteria; phylum Actinomycetota; class Actinomycetes; order Streptosporangiales; family Streptosporangiaceae; genus Spirillospora. The sequence continues at coordinate 1,208,111 of NZ_CP192006.1, read as the reverse complement.
TCGCCGCCGAGGCCGAGAGCGCGAACCCGCGCGAGCGCTACGTCATCACCGTGGACGGGCGCCGGGTCGTCGACGCGGCCTGCCTCGGCGTCGCCTGCGGGTAACGAGTTCACCGGGTGCGGGGAAAACCCCGTCCTGGCCAGGCATGGCGGGCGCCGCCGGTGGCGACGCTATCGGCTGTGAAGATCACCCGTGTGAAGGCCCTGGTCGCGGGCTGCGTCGTCCTGCTGGTGCTCGGGATCGGCGCCGGTGTCGCCTACGCGGCGCTCGTCGACACCAAGGAGCTGCGCTACAAGACGCAGGCGGCGCTCCGCACCGCGCTGCCGGGGCTGGCGTCCCACGAGCTGCGTGCCCGGGGCGTCGCGCTGAAGGCCGCGCCGGTGTGCGCGGACATCGCCGGTTGGACGAAGGAGCGGATGCGGGCCTCGTGCACGGCCACCACCGCGTCCGGCGACCCGGTCAAGGTCATCGCGACGGGCGACGACGCGACCCGCCACCACTCCTACACCGTGCTGGTGGACGGCCGTCCCGTCATCGAGAACGCGCGTTGTCTCGGACCCGACTGCCAGAAGAAGTCCTAGGCGGAAGGCGGGCGTCGCGTCCGGACGGGCGCGGGCGACGACCTAACATGCGATGAGCTGCGTTGTCGCGGCGAGCCGCTTCCCGCCATCCCACTGGAGTCGCCATGACCGGCCACGCGCCGAGCGCCGAGCCGGGTTCGGGGCAACCGGGCGACGCCGGACGGCCGCTCCCGGGCGAGGCGCTCCCCCCGCAGCCCGTCCGCTCCCTGCCGATCTACGGGCGGCCGGTCCGGCCGCTGCCCGTCGCGATCGACACGATGGGCGGCGACCACGCGCCCGACGAGGTCATCGCCGGGGCCGTGGCGGCGGTGCGCGAGCACGACGTCCGGCTGGTGCTGGTCGGGCAGGCGTCCCGGATCCGCGAGCGGCTCGACCGGCACGGGATGGTCGGCAAGATCCCGATCGTCCATGCCGACGAGGCCCTCGACATGGGCGAGGGAGCGCTGGCGGGCTGGCGCAAGCCCCGCTCCTCGATCGCGATCGCCTGCCATCTGATCAAGCAGGGACGGGCCTCGGCCCTGGTCTCGGCGGGCACCACCGCCGGCGTCGTGGCGACCGCCAGGCTCCGGCTCAAGGGCCAGCAGGGCGTGATGAAGCCCGCGATCGCCGTGACTTTGCCCACACGGCCCCGGCCCACCGTCCTGCTGGACGCCGGGGCGACGGCCGACGTCAAGCCCGAGACGCTCGTCCAGTTCGCCGCCCTGGGCACCGCCTACGCCCAGATCCGGCTCGGGCTCGAACGCCCCCGGGTGGGGCTGCTCAACATCGGCGCCGAGCCCGGCAAGGGCGACAAGATCGCCAAACGCGCCCACGAGCTGCTCGCCGGTGGGCACCATGGAATCGAGTTCATCGGGAACGTCGAGGGACACGACCTCCTGCGGGGCGTGGCCGACGTCGTGGTGACCGACGGCTTCACCGGAAACGTGGCGCTCAAGACGATGGAGGGCACGGTCCAGATGGCCCTCTCCGAGGTCCGCCACGCGATGACCGGCAGCCGCACCGCCCGGATGGGCGCGCTGCTCCAGCGGCGGCGCCTGCTGGAGCTCCAGGACCGCCTCGACTCCGAGACCCACGGCGGCGGCGTGCTGCTCGGGCTGAACGGCACGGTGATCATCGCGCACGGGGCGTCGAACGCCCGTGCCGTCGCCTCGGCCTGCGCCCTGGCGCACGACCTGGCGGCCGGACGCATCGTCGAGCGCATCCGCGAGCAGGTCTCGGCCACCCGCACCTCCAGGTTCCGCCGGGGGCACGGCGACCGCGACACCCCCGAAAAGACCGAGAAGCCCGAGAAGACCGTCGGTTCCGAGCAGGAGGAGGCGCCCGCGCCCGAGCCCGAACCGGGCTCCTGACGCGGACGCCGACCATACGGGGGAGATCATGACCGATGTGCAGGCCGCGGCCGCGCGGGGTCTGACCGCGGCCGAGGTGCGCGAACGGGTGGCGGCGGGCCAGACCAACGACGTGCCCCGGCGCACCAGCCGCTCGGCCGCCGACATCGTCCGGGCGAACGTCCTCACCCGGTTCAACGCGCTCATCGGCTCGCTGTGGGTGCTGGTCATGATCTTCGGCGCCTGGCAGGACGGCCTGTTCGGCGGGATCATCGTGGCCAACGCCGCCATCGGCGTGATCCAGGAGCTGCGGGCCAAGCGCACCCTCGACCGGCTGGCGGTGGTGGGCGAGACGCCCGTGCGGGTCCGCCGCGACGGCGAGGTCCGCGAGCTGGAGCAGCGGGAGGTCGTGCTCGGCGACCTGGTCGTGCTCGGCACCGGGGACAAGATCGTCGTGGACGGCGCCGTGACCGGCTCGCAGGGCCTGGAGGTCGACGAGTCGCTGCTGACAGGCGAGGCCGACCCGGTGCACAAGAGGCCCGGCGACGCGGTCCAGTCGGGCAGCTTCGTGGTCGCGGGCAACGGGACGTTCACCGCCGAGAAGGTCGGCGGCGACGCCTACGCGGCGCGGCTGGTGGAGGAGGCCAGCCGGTTCTCGCTGACCCACTCGGAGCTGATGACCGGCATCAACGTCTTCCTCAAGTACGTGACCTGGCTGATCGTCCCGACCGCGATCCTGCTGTTCGTCTCGCAGGTGACCTCGTCGGAGTCGTTCGCCGAGGCCGTGGTCGGCGCCGTCGCCGGGGTCGCCACGATGGTGCCCGAGGGCCTGGTCCTGATGACCAGCATCGCGTTCGCGGTCGGCGTCGTCCGGCTCGGCCGCCGCCAGGCGCTGGTCCAGGAGCTGCCCGCCATCGAGGGACTGGCCCGGGTGGACGTCCTGTGCGTCGACAAGACCGGCACGCTGACCGAGCCCGGCATGGACCTGGACGAGATCGTCGAGCTCGGCGGGCCCGTCCGCCCGGTCCTCGCGGCGCTCGTGGCGGCCGACCCCGACCCCAACCCCACGATGGCGGCGGTGAAGGAGGGCCTGGAGGACCCGGACCCCGGGTGGAAGGTCGCCGCGGCCGTCCCGTTCTCGTCCGCGCGCAAGTGGAGCGGCGCGGAGTTCGCCGGGGAGGGCGCGTGGGTGATCGGCGCGGCCGACATGCTGCTCGGACGCGACGACCCGCACCGGCTGCGGGCCGAGGAGCTCGGCTCGACCGGGCTGCGCGTCCTGTGCCTTGCCCGTGTCCCGGACGGCGCGTTCGCCGACCCCGACTCGCTGGACGTGGCCGCCGACAACGAGGCCGCCGCGCTGGTCGTCCTGCGGCAGCGGCTGCGCCCCGAAACTTCGGACACGCTGCGGTACTTCGAGGAGCAGGGCGTCGCCGTCAAGGTGATCTCCGGCGACAACCCCGTCTCGGTCGGCGCGATCGCCCGCTCCCTCGACCTGCCCGGCGCCGACCACCCCGTGGACGCGCGCACCCTCCCCGACGACGTCGAGGAGATGGCCGAGGTCATGGAGGGCAACTCGGTGTTCGGCCGGGTCAGCCCCCAGCAGAAGCGCGCCATGGTCAAGGCGCTCCAGTCGCGCGGCCACACCGTCGCGATGACCGGTGACGGCGTCAACGACGTGCTGGCGCTCAAGGACGCCGACCTCGGCGTCTCGATGGGCTCGGGCAGCGGCGCCACCCGGGCCGTCGCGCAGATCGTCCTGCTGGACAACAGCTTCGCGACGCTGCCGTTCGTGGTGGCCGAGGGACGCCGGGTGCTGGGCAACATCGAGCGCGTCGCCAACCTGTTCCTCACCAAGACGGTCTACTCGATCATCCTGGCGCTGCTGGTCGGGCTGATCCACGTCCGGTTCCCGTTCCTGCCCCGGCACCTCACGCTGATCAGCGCGCTGACCATCGGCATCCCGGCGTTCTTCCTGGCCCTGGCGCCCAACCTGGAGCGGGCGCGGTCAGGCTTCGTCTCCCGGGTGCTGCGCTTCGCCGTCCCGGCCGGTATCGCGTGCGGGGTCGCGACGTTCGCCGGGTACCTCCTGGCCCGCGAGAACCGGGCGAGCCTGTTCGAGGAGGACAGCTCCACCGCCACGCTGGCCCTGTTCTTCCTCGCCGTCTGGGTGCTGGCGCTGATCGCCCGGCCCTACAACTGGTGGCGCCTCGGGCTGGTGCTGGCGATGGCGGGCGCGTTCCTGGTGGTGCTCGCCGTCCCGTGGACGCGCGAGTTCTTCGCGCTGCGTCCCGACAACCTGCACAACGACCTGACGGCCCTGGTCATCGCCGCCGTCGGAGGAGTGCTGCTCACCTTGGTATTGCGTTGGGACCATTGGTCCTCGCGCCGATAGCCTTGGAGCATGCCCGATCCGCAATTCGTCATCGCCGCCCGGGTCCAGGACGCGCTCAGCGCCGCCTTCGGACCGTCATACTCCGGCGCCGACCCGGTCATCCGGCCGTCGCAGTTCGCCGACTTCCAGGCCAACGTCGCCCTCGCGCTGGCCAAGAAGCTGGGCCGAAAGCCGCGCGACGTCGCGGACGAGATCGTCGGGCGCCTCGACGTGGCCGGGGTCGCCTCGAACATCGAGGTCAGCGGGCCGGGCTTCATCAACGTCACCCTCGACGACGCCTGGATCGCCGGGCAGACCACCGAGCTGCTGGCCGACGAGCGGCTCGCCGTCCCGGCGGCCGAGACCCCGCAGAAGGTCATCGTCGAGTACTCCTCGCCCAACGTGGCCAAGGAGATGCACGTCGGGCACGTCCGCACCACGATCGTCGGCGACGCCATCGCCCGCATCCTGACCTTCCTGGGGCACGAGGTCGTCCGCGACAACCATGTCGGCGACTGGGGCACCCCGTTCGGGATGCTCATCGAGCACCTGCTCGACCTCGGCGAGGAGGCCGCCGCCCGCGACGACTCCTCGGTCAGCGACCTGACCGCGTTCTACCAGGCCGCGCGGCGCAAGTTCGACGGCGACGAGGAGTTCGCCGAGCGGTCCCGGCGGCGGGTGGTGGCGCTCCAGGCGGGCGACCCCGAGACGCTGCGGCTGTGGCGGCTGCTGGTCGAGGCGTCCAAGCGGTACTTCAACACCGTGTACCGGCGGCTGGGCATCTCGCTCACCGACGACGACATCAAGGGCGAGAGCTTCTACAACGACCTGCTCGCCCCGACCGTCGACGAGCTGGAGAGCAAGGGCATCGCGGTGATCAGCGACGGTGCGCTGTGCGCGTTCCCGCCCGGCTTCACCGGCCGCGAGGGCGAGCCGCTGCCGGTCATCATCCGCAAGAGCGACGGCGGCTACAACTACTCCAGCAGCGACCTGGCGACCGTCCGGTACCGGGTCGACACCGAGCACGCCGACCGCATGATCTACGTGGTCGGCGCGCCCCAGGCGCTGCACTTCCAGATGGTCTTCGCCGTCGCCCGGATGGCGGGCTGGCTGAACGACGAGGTCAGGGCCGAGCACGCACAGATCGGCAACGTGCTGGGCACCGACGGCAAGATCCTGCGCACCCGGGCGGGCGGCACCGTCAAGCTGATCGAGCTGCTGGACGAGGCCGTCGAACGGGCCGGAAAGGCGTTCGACGACGTCCCGCACGACGAGCCCTTCGACGACGCCACCCGCAAGGCGATCGTCGAGGCCGTCGGCATCGGCGCGGTCAAGTACGCCGACCTGTCGGTGGCCCGCGACAGCGAGTACATCTTCGACTTCGACCGGATGATCGCCTTCAAGGGCAACACCGGCCCCTACCTCCAGTACGCCACGGCGCGGATCCACTCGATCTTCCGCAGGGGCGGCCTGAAGCCCGAGGCCGCGACCGGCCCGCTCACCATCGGCCACCCGGCCGAGCGCGCGCTGGCGCTCACCCTGCTCGGCTTCGGCTCCGCCGTCCGCCTGGCCGGTGACACGGCCGAGCCGCACAAGCTCGCCACCCACATCTACGCGGTCGCCGACGCCTTCACCACGTTCTACGAGCACTGCCCGGTCGTGAAGGACGACGTCCCGCCCGATGTCCGCGCGTCCCGCCTGGCCCTGTGCGCCGCCACGCTGCGCACCCTGACCACCGGCCTCGCCCTCCTCGGCGTCCCCACCCCAGAACGCATGTAGAACCACCCGGGCGAAGTTCAGCGGCCGGACGGCTTCGCGGGTGGTCGTGCCGACCGCCGGGTCTTGGGCGCCTGGACGCTCCCGCACCGCAACGATGTCGAATCACCGCTGAGGCCAGGACGATGCCCCGGGGCGACGCCCAGCGGCTGGACGGCTTCGCGGTGGTCGATCCCGGGCGTCCTGCGCCGCAGCGATGTCGAACGCCGCTGCGGCCAGGGCGAAGCCCCCGGCGACGCTGTGCGTGGTCGCATCGACCACCGGGGGCTGTGGCTGGGCCCTCCGATAGCGGATGTTGGAGCGAGGGCGAGGGCTACTGGAGGTAGCCCTCGACCTCGTCGGGTGGGCGGGGTGTGGCCAGGTCGGGGTCCTCGCCCGCGGCGAGGCGGGCGCGGCGCTGCCTGAGCAGGTCCCAGCACTGGTCCAGGGCCAGCTCGATGCGTTCGAGCCGGCGGTTCTCCTCCGCGCCCGACAGCTCGCCGCGCTGGTACCGCTCGCGCAGCTTCTGCTCGTCCGACACGTAGCGGCCGATGCTGTCGAGGATGTCCTTCTCGTCCATGGGCCTCGCTCATTCGAGTCGGTGGTGGACCGGCAGAGCCCCGTCCCAGGTTCGGGACGGGGGCCCCACCGCCGGCACCGGGCCCGCCCTCAGCCGCGCTGAGCGCCGCCGGTGACTCCGGACAGGAAACCGCCGTCGCTGCTGGTCGAGTGCTGCATCGACCCCACATCGGTCTTGGGCTCGACCATCGTCGAGGACGGCGCGGGAGCCTTCCTCGTGGTGCCGGTGGTCTTGGCCGCCGTCCGCGTCCGCGAGGCCGCCGTCTTGGGCTTGGCGGTGCTCGTGGTGCGGCGCGTGGTCGTCGCCCGGGACTTGGCCGCCGCGCTGGTCTTCCTGGCGGTGGCCGTGGACCGGGTCGCCGGCTTGCGCGCGGCCGTGGACTTCCTCGCGGCGCTCGCGCGGCTCGCCGCCGTGCCCGTGGTCTTCTTCGCCGCGGCCGTGGTCTTGCGGGCCGTGGTCGACTTGGGCTTGGCGGCGCGCGCGCTGGTGGTCGAGCGCGAGCGGCTGGACGCCGACGCCGTCTTGCGGGTGGTGCCCGCACGGGACGTCGTCGTCTTCCTGGCGGCCGGCTTCCTCGTCGTCGACGACGACGAAGACGTCCGCTTGGCGGCGGTCGTCGACGTCGTCATGACCTTCGCCGCCGCGTTCATCGCCTTGGCGGCGTCCGCCATCGACTTGGTGGCGGTGGTCATCGCCTTGGTCATGGCCGTCATGGCCTTGGCCGACGAGGACGCCTTGGTCGCCACCGACTTCATCTGCGTGGCGGCGGCCTTGGCCTGGGACGCGGCGTTGGTCACCTTGGTGGCCGCCGCGGTCGTGCTCCGGCTCGACGTCGACGTCGTGCGCGCCGTCGTCCGGGTGGCGGGCTTCCTGGCGGCGCTGGTCTTGCGCGCCGAGCCCGTCGTCTTCTTCGCCGCGGTCGTCCGCTTGGCCCCCGTGGCCTTGGACGTCCGGGCGGTGGCCCGCGCCGTGCTGCTCTTGGTGGCGGCGCTGGTCCGCTTGGCCGCCGTGGTCTTTCTGGCGGTGGTGGACTTTTTCGCAGTGCTCTTCGCGCGACTTGCCGTACCTCGGCTGGACGTCGTGCGTGGTGTCGTCTTGGTAGGCACTGATCTCCCCCTCGTGATGATCAGTTACGGGGAGATCTATTCCACACTTAGTGACGCTCTACACACACACTGTCGTTCTTGGGTCAGACGCCCACCGGATGCCACACGGTCTTCGTCTCCAGAAACGCGGTCATCCGGCCCGTTCCGGGCTCGCTCGTCCAGTCGTCCCCGGTCGGCCGCAGCACCCGCTTGAGGTTCTCGGCGGCGGCCTCCTCCAGCGGCGTGACCGCGTCGCCGGAGACCCCCGCGAGGTCGAGCGCGTTGACGTCCATGTGCGAGGCCAGCCACGGCGCGAGCTCGTCCCGGCGGCCGGTCAGCAGGTTGACCACGCCGCCCGGAAGGTCGGAGGTGGCCAGCACCTCGGCCAGCGTGATCGCGGGCAGCGGCGACGGCTCGGAGGCGACCACCACGCACGCGTTCCCCGACACGATGGCGGGCGCGACGACCGACACCAGTCCGAGCAGCGGCGAGTCGGGCGCGATCACCCCGACGACGCCGGTGGGCTCCGGCGTGGTGAAGTTGAAGAAGGGTCCGGACACCGGGTTGGCCGACCCGCGGACCGCCGCGAGCTTGTCGGCCCAGCCCGCGTACCAGACCCAGCGGTCGACGGCCGCGTCCACCTCGTCGGACGCCGCGCTCTTGGGCACGCCCGCCGCGCGCAGCTCGTCGACGAACTGCGCCCGCCGTCCCTCCAGCATCTCGGCGACGCGGTAGAGGATCTGGCCGCGGTTGTAGGGCGTGCGCCCGGCCCACCCGCCGAACGCCTTGCGCGCGGCGCCGACCGCGTCACGGACGTCCTTGCGGGACGCCCGCGAGGCGTTGGCGAGGAAGCGGCCCTTGGCGTCGTTCACCACGTACGACCTGCCGGACTCGGACCGGGGAAACGCTCCCCCGATGAACAGCTTGTAGGTCTTGCGCACATCGAGCCGAAGATTAGCCCCGCTCATTGCCTCGCCTCCGCTCGGCGGCTCACGGCCGCCTTTACGCGACGTCTTCCCTCGTCGCTTCGCTCCTCAGTCCAGACGCCGCGCGGCCGTTCACACATTCAGGTACGCCTCCAGCCCGTGCCGTCCGCCCTCGCGGCCGAAGCCGGACTCCTTGTAGCCGCCGAACGGCGACGCGGGATCGAACTTGTTGAAGGTGTTGGCCCAGACCACGCCCGCGCGCAGGCGCTCGGCCATCCACAGGATGCGCGAGCCCTTCTCCGTCCAGATCCCGGCCGACAGCCCATACGGGGTGTTGTTGGCCTTCTCGACGGCCTCGGCGGGCGTGCGGAAGGTCAGCACCGACAGGACGGGCCCGAAGATCTCCTCGCGGGCGATGCGATGCGACTGGGCGACGCCGGTGAAGACCGTCGGCGCGAACCAGAAGCCGCGCTGCGGCAGCTCGCACGGGGGCGACCAGCGGTCGGCGCCCTCCTGCTCGCCGACCTCGGACAGCAGCCGGATCTTCTCCAGCTGCTCGCCGGAGTTGATCGCGCCGATGTCGGTGTTCTTGTCGAGCGGGTCACCGACGCGCAGCGTCGCCATGCGCGTCTTGAGCCGGTCTAGCAGTTCCTCGGCGACCGACTCCTGCACCAGCAGCCGCGACCCGGCGCAGCACACGTGCCCCTGGTTGAAGAAGATCCCGTTGACGATGCCCTCGACGGCCTGGGCCAGCGGGGCGTCGTCGAAGACGACGTTGGCGGCCTTGCCGCCCAGCTCCAGCGTGAGCTTCTTGCCGGTGCCCGCGACCCCGCGCGCGATCTGCCGTCCGACCTCGGTCGAGCCGGTGAAGGCGACCTTGTCGACACCGCCGTGCGAGACCAGCGCGCGGCCCGTCTCACCGGCGCCGGTGATGATGTTGACCACGCCCGGCGGCAGCTCGGCCTGACGGCAGATGTCGGCGAACGCCAGCGCCGTCAGCGGGGTGGTCTCGGCGGGCTTGAGCACCACGGTGTTGCCGCACGCGAGCGCGGGGGCGATCTTCCAGGCCAGCATCAGCAGCGGGAAGTTCCACGGGATGACCTGGCCCGCCACGCCCAGCGGCTTCGGGTCCGGCCCGAAGCCCGCGTGGCCGAGCTTGTCGGCCCAGCCCGCGTTGTAGAAGAAGTGGGCCGCCACCAGCGGGACGTCCACGTCGCGCGACTCGCGGATCGGTTTGCCGTTGTCGATCGACTCCAGCACCGCCAGCTCGCGCGAGCGCTCCTGGACGATCCGCGCGATCCGGTACAGGTACTTGGCCCGCTCGCGGCCCGGCATCGGGCCCCAGACCTTCTCGTAGGCCGCCCGCGCGGCGGCCACCGCCCGATCCACGTCCGCCGCGTCCGCGCAGGCGACCTCGGCGAGCGTCTCCTCATTGGACGGATCGATGCTTTTGAACGGCGCACCGCCGCCGTCGGTGAACGCGCCGTCGATGAACAGCCCGTAGGAGGGCCTGATGTCGACGACGGCCCGCGACTCGGGCGCCGGAGCGTACTCGAAGTCCATGATCCAGCCAGTCCAGTCAGTCGAGCGTGAAGTAGTCGGGACCCGAGTAGAAACCCGTGGTCAGCTTCCTGCGCTGCATCAGCAGGTCGTTCAGCAGGCTGGACGCCCCGAGGCGGAACCACTCGGGGGTGAGCCAGTCGGGGCCCGCGGTCTCGTTCACCAGCACCAGGTACTTGATGGCGTCCTTGGTGGTGCGGATGCCCCCGGCGGGCTTCACGCCCACCTGGCGTCCGGTCTGGTCGCGGAAGTCGCGGACGGCCTCCAGCATCACCAGCGTCACCGGCAGCGTCGCGGCCGGAGCCACCTTGCCGGTGGAGGTCTTGATGAAGTCGGCCCCGGCCCGCATCGCCAGCCAGGACGCCCGGCGCACGTTGTCGTAGGTGACCAGCTCGCCCGTCTCGAAGATGACCTTCAGATGGGCGTCGCCGCACGCCTCCTTGGTCGCCACGATCTCGTCGTGGACCTTGAGGTAGTCGCCCGCCAGGAACGCGCCCCGGTCGATCACCATGTCGATCTCGCTGGCGCCCGCGGCCACGGCCGCCTTGGTGTCGATCAGCTTGGCCTCCAGCGGCGCCCGTCCCGAGGGGAACGCCGTGGCCACGCTCGCGACCCCGATCCCGGTGCCCTTCAACGCCTGGACGGCGACCTCGACCATGTCCGGGTAGACGCAGATCGCCGCGACCTTGGGCACGTCCGGGTTGCCCGGGTCCGGCTGCGCGCCCTTGGCGCACAGGGCCCGCACCTTCCCGGGCGTGTCGGCGCCCTCCAGCGTGGTGAGGTCCACCATGGAGATCGCCAGATCGATGGCCTGGGCCTTCGCCGACGTCTTGATGGAACGGGTGGCCAGCCTGGCGGCCCGTTCGTCCGCCCCGACCTGATCGACGCCCGGCAGCCCGTGCAGGAAGGCACGCAGCCCGGTGAGAGTCTCCGTTGACACGCCCCCAGCATCACCCATCGCCGTCACCAGCACAAAACGGACCCCGTCCCGATTTGGTCAAGACCCGGCCGCGGGCACCCGGGAGGGAGGTGATCGCCGTGGGATGCTCGGACGATGGACGAACTTAATTTGGAGATCATTCGACTTCTCCAAACAGATGCTCGGCAGTCGAATCGCGAGCTCGCGCGCAGGCTCGGGATCGCGCCGTCCACCTGCCTGGAGCGCGTCCGGGCGCTGACGCGGCGCGGGGTGATCCGGGGCTACCACGCCGAGATCGACCAGGGGGCGCTCAACCGGGGCGTGCAGGCGATGGTCTCGGTGCAGGTCAGGCCGCTGAGCCGGGCGGTGATCGAGACGTTCAAGAACTCGGTGAGCGCGCATCCCGAGGTGGTCAGCGTGTTCGTACTGGCAGGCGGGGACGACTTCCTGCTGCACGTGGCCGTCCAGGACCTCGATCACCTGCACGCCTTCCTGCTGGACCGGCTGACCCAGCGGCGCGAGATCGCGGGCTTCCGGACTTCCATCGTCTTCGAACGCGTCCACAACCCCGTCCTCAGCCGCCTGCCCGACCCCGCCTGAGCAACTGGTCGGCCTCCGAAGCCGAACTCCGAACTTCCTCCGGTTTCACCGCCGATACCCGGCAAGATCCAGCCAATCATTCGGCCGAGCATCAGAAGGCACCCTTGATTGCCTAGCTTCTCGACATCAGGCCGTTGTTCGTTCGGCGAGGAGGTCGAATGCTGGAGCATGAGGACATCAGGGTGCGGCGCGGACGCCGGTCAGGAGTCGCCGTCATCGTGGCGGTGCACTCGCGGACGCTGGGCCCGGCCATCGGCGGGTGCCGGATGCGCCGGTACGCGGGCTGGCGGGAGGGCGTCGAGGACGCGCTGCGGCTCTCGGAGGCGATGAGCCTCAAGTGCGCGGTCTCCGGCGTGCCCTTCGGGGGCGGCAAAAGCGTGATCGCCCTTCCCCCCGGCATCGAGGTCACGCCCGCGCTCAGGCGGGCGGCGCTGGAGGATCTCGGGGAGCTGATCGAGTCGTTCGACGGCTCGTACATCACCGGCCCCGACATCGGGACCGGCCCGGACGACATGCTCGTGATCAAGGAGCGGACCGAGCACGTGTTCTGCCTGCCGACGGCCCGGGGCGGGACGGGGTCCTCCAGCGGCCCGACCGCGTCCGGCGTCCTCGCGTCCCTGCGCGCGGCCGCCGCCAGAACCCTCGGCACCGAGGACCTGGCCGGACGGACGGCGGTCGTCATCGGGCTCGGCGCCGTGGGCGCGCACCTGGCCCGCAGCCTGCGCGACCAGGGCGCGAAGGTCATCGTCACCGACATCGACCCGGCCAAGCGCGGCCTCGCCTCGGCCGAGGGACTCGGCTGGATCGAGCCCGACCGTGCCCTCCATACACCTGCGGACGTCCTGATCCCCGCCGCCGTGGGCGGGTTGCTCGGCCCCGCCCAGGCGGCCGCGATCGAGGCCCCGCTGATCGTCGGGCCCACCAACAACCAGCTCACCGACGACGCGGTCGCCGACCTGCTGGCCGAACGAGGGATCACCTGGGTCCCGGACTTCGTGGCGAGCGCGGGCGGCATCATCCACACCCTCGCCCGCGAGATCGACGAACTCGACGACGTCTCCGCCGACGCCCGAGTGGAAGAGATCGCCACCACGACCGCCACCCTGCTCGACAAGTCCAAGCAACACGGGACCACACCCTTGAGAGAAGCCCACCGACTAGCGGCCCAACGCCTCACCCCGCGCCAACCCCAGCCCCGCGCGCGATTGCGTTAACGAGCGGAGAAGCGAGCCGAAGGCGAGCTTCTCCGGCGAGATCGCGAAGCGATGCAGCAATCGCAAAATCACGGTCACCGCAGCGAGCCGCCAGGCGAGCGGAGGTGGGCCGGGATTTCAGTAAACAAGATACGACGGCGGGGGCCTCCCCTCCCGGGCCCCCGTCGCCGTATCGTCGGACCACACGGGAACTTCAGTGGCTGCCGTACGAGATCACGGCCCGTGGAAGCAACGCGGTACTCCTCCGCTCGGAGGGACGGTCCACGACCCGTTCGGCGGGACCCATCCTCCGGGAGCGGACGCCCGGGAGGCATCGGGAGACATCCCGATAGGGATACCTAAATGCGGGAGCGGCGGCGGTCGATGACCCAGGCGGCGAGCTGGGAGCGGGACGACATGCCCAGCTTGGCCATGATGTGTTCCATATGAGAGTCGGCGGTGCGCTTGGCGATGACCAGGCGTTCGGCGATCTCGCGGTTGGACAGGCCCTCGACGACGAGGTCGGCGACCTCGCGCTCGCGGGGCGACAGGGGGTCGGTCCCGTCGGCGCCGGGTGCGGCGGTGGGCGGCTCGGTCTCGTCCGGCACGCCGCGCAGGGCCTCCTCGATGGCCGCGTCGGGCGCCAGCGCGCGTCCCGCCCGGACGGCCTCGGCGTAGGCGTCCTCGCCCAGCGCCCGTTCGACCCGTCCGGCGCACTGGTCGTGGACGACGGTCAGGCCCGCCCAGCCGAACATCGGGGGGCCGAGGTCGTCCCACAGGCGGGCGGCGGCACCGGTCAGCCGGGCGGCGCGCTCGTGCTCGCCGAGCGACATCGCGCACCAGGCCAGCAGGTCGAGGGTGATCGCGCGGCCGACGCCGTCGGCGATCTCGACCTTGAGGCGCAGGCAGGCCCGGCCGGTCTCCTGGGCCGCCTCGGGCTGCTGCGCGGCCCATTGGGCGCAGGCCAGCGACCAGAGCGCGTACGACTCGGTCCAGCGGTCGCCGTGCTCGACGGCGATGCGCCGTCCCTCCTCGGCGTACTCGCGGGCCTGGTCGAGCTCGCCGAGCAGGCAGCAGGTGCCGGCGAGCATCGGCAGGCTGATCAGCGCGACCGGGTGCATGTAGCCCGTCTCGCGGAACCGGCGCCAGGCGTCCTCCAGCAGCTCCTTGCCCAGCTTGGGGTCGTCGCCGACGGTCAGGACGCCCCGCAGCATCTCCATCTTGGTGAGCAGGTGCTTGTTGTCGTAGCGCTCGGCGAGCGCGTACCCCTCGGGCAGCAGCTGGCCGGCGCGTTCGCGGTCGCCCTGCAGGATGGCGACGGCGATGGCGGTGGACAGGCTGCGGGCGCGGTCGAGGCTGGGCTCGGGGTTGGCGGCCAGGAAGCGGTCGAGCCACAGCCGCCCCTCGTTGAGCAGGCCGCGCGGGACCCAGAGCGCCCACATGGCCGAGGTCATCCGCAGCCCGGCGGCGGCCTCGCCCGGGGTGGTGAAGGAGTAGTCGAGCGCGGCGCGCAGGCTGGAGTGCTCGCGGGCGAGCCGCTCGGACCAGGCCGAGCGCTCGAAGCCCGCCAGCTCGCCCAGCGCGAGCTCGGCCAGCTCGGCGAAGCGGTCGCGGTGACGGCGGCGGAACGTTCCTGTCGCGCCGAGGCGGTCGAGCCGCTCGGCGCCGAACTCGCGGATGGTGGCCAGCAGCCGGTACCGGACGCCGGTGCCGCGGTTGTCCATCTGCACGACCGACTTCTCCACCAGCCGGACGACCAGGTCGAAGACGGCCTCGGCGGAGATCTCGTCGTCGGAGCAGACCCGCTCGGCCGACTCCAGGTCGAAGTCGCCGGGGAACACCGACAGCCGCGCCCACAGCAGCCGCTCGGCCGGCGTGCACAGCTCGTGGCTCCACCCGATCGCCGCGCGCAACGTCTGGTGGCGGCCGATCTGGGTGCGGCGGCCCCGGGTGAAGCGGAACCGGTCGTCGAGCTGCCGGACGATCTGCTCGACCGACAGCGCCCGCGTCTGGACGGCCGCGAGCTCGATCGCCAGCGGGAGGCCGTCGAGCCGGTCGCACAACCGCGCGACCAGCGGCGCGTTCTCCGGCGTGATCGCGAAGCCCTGGACGGCCGCCGCCGCGCGCTCGGCGAACAGCGTCATCGCGTCGCCCGGGTCGGCGGCGCCGCCGGACGGGAGCGGCAGCGGCTGGACGCGCAGCACATGCTCGCCGGGCACGTCGAGCGGCTCGCGGCTGGTGGCCAGGATGCGCAGGCCGGGCGCGGCGGGCAGCAGCACCTCGGCGAGCATCGCGCACGCGTCGACCAGGTGCTCGCAGGTGTCCAGGACCAGCAGCAGCCGGCGGTCGGCCAGATGCCCGGCCAGGACGTCCAGCTCGGTGCCGCCCGGCCGGTCGGGCGCGCCCAGCGCGGCGGTCACGGCGTTGACCAGCAGGTCGGGTTCGCGGACGGACGACAGCTCGACCGCCCAGGCGCCGCCGTCGAACTCGGGGCCGAGCTCGGTCGCGGCCCGCAGCGCGAGGCGGGTCTTGCCGACACCGCCGACGCCCGTGATCGTCACCAGCCGCGACGCCGCCACGAGCCGCCGGGTCTCGGCCAGCTCGGTCCGCCGCCCGACGAAGCTCGTGATCTCCGCGGGCAGATTGCCGACGCGCGGACCGAGCGCGACACCCGTCATGCCACCTCGCTCTGGACGACCGGCCAGGTCACTGCGAATGGTACCCGGAGGACGACCGTTCGCGAGGACCCGATTACCCAGCGTGCACCTCGGTCAAGGTCCATTGACCCCTCCCTGACTTAATGCATACCGGACGGCGGCGTCGATCTCCAGCGTCGCGCCCGCCGCGTACTCCGCGCCGAACCGTTCGTCGCCGAGCGCTTCCCGCACGACCTGCTCGTACACCGTGCGCAGGGCGATGTGCCCCGGCCCGAACGTGGTGGCGCCGATCTGCCGCAGCGACCGGTCGGCGACGCCGCGCAGCCGGGCCGCGCGGACGTGGTCGTCGACGGCCGCGGCGCAGCCGCCGAGCAGGTCGAAGGTGACCGCGGTGCCGAGCAGGTCGCCCAGCTCGCGGTTGATCCGCAGGCTCCGCAGCGCGTCGGAGCGGGCCAGGTCGGGCTCGCCGCGCAGCCACGCCACCACTCCCCTGACCCACAGCGCGTAGGAGCGGCACCACAGCTCGCCGGACGACTCGCTGCGCGCGATGACGGCCTCGCTCAGCTCCCGGGCGCGGTCGAGGTCGCCCCGCACGCAGCAGACCCCGGCCGCGAACACGTCGGCCGACAGCGCGAACACGTCGGCCGTGCCCACGGTCAGGTGCAGCCGGGCCGCGCGGGCCAGCAGGTCGAGCGAGTCGGCGGGCCGGTCGTCGTAGAGCGCCGCGATGCCCTCCAGCGTGATCGCGTACGCCAGGACGGCGTCGTCGTTCTCGGTCTCGGCCCGGGAACGGGCCTCGCCGATCAGCGGCCGGGCGGCGTCGAGGTCGCACTGGAGCAGCGCGAGCATGGCGGCGCCGGCGGTCAGCTCGGCGGCGCGGTCGCCGTCCTCGACCTCGCCGTGCAGCACCCGCTCGACCCAGTGCCTGGCCTCGCCGATGCTGCCCTGGATCAGCCAGAACCTGGCCAGCGCGAGCACCATGCGCACCGCGCCGCCGTCACCGGGGCCGCGCAGGGCGTGGTCGAGCGCCGCCCGCAGGTCGGCCTGCTCGGCGCGGAGCCGTTCCAGCCACCACGGCTGGCGCGTGCCGGTCAGGCCCTCGCGGGCGCGCTCGGCCAGCCCGGCGTACCAGTCGCGGTGCCGGTCGCGGACGCCGCCGGTGCGTTCGAGCAGGTCGAGCAGCTCGGTGCCGTACTCGCGGACGGTGCCGAGCATCCGGTAGCGGACGCGGTCGGTGGCGCCGACGCGCTGGACGATGGACTTGTCGACCAGCCCGCTCAGCGCGTCGAGGATGCTCGGGTCGGCGAACGCCGCCAGGCCCGGCAGGTCGGCGCAGACGTACTCGGCCACCTCAAGGTCGAAGTCGCCCGCGAAGACCGACAGCCACGCCCACAGCAGCCGCTCTTCGGGGAAGCACAGCTCGTGGCTCCACTCGATGACCGCGCGCATGGAGCGGTGCCTGACCGGGCCGCCCCTGCGGTCCTGGATCTGGAGCAGCCGCTCGTCGAGGCCGTCGGCGACCTCGTCCAGCGAGCGGGTGCGCAGCTGGACGGCGGCCAGCTCGATGGCCAGCGGCATGCCGTCCAGGCGGCGGCAGATGCGCGCGGCGGTGGCGCGGTCGGCGTCGCCGGTCAGGCGGGACGGGTCGACGGCGCGGGCGCGGTCGGCGAACAGCGTGACGGCCTCGTCCGGGCAGGCCAGGGGCGGGACCTGCACCAGGTGCTCGCCCGGGACGTCCAGCGGCTGCCGGCTGGTCACCAGCACGCACAGCCGCGGCGCCGCCAGCAGCAGCGCCTCGACCAGCAGCGCGCACGTGTCGACCAGGTGCTCGCAGGTGTCGAGGATGAGCAGCAGTTGCTTGTCGGCCAGATGGTCGGCCAGGTGCGGGGGAAGCGGGTCGCCCGGCTGCGCCGACATCGGGCCGGGGAGCCCGAGCGTGTCGCACAGCGTGTGCGCGAGCAGCCCGCCCTCGCGCAGCGAGGCCAGGTCGGCGAAGCGGGCGCCGTCGGCGAACAGCGGTTCGAGCTCCAGGCCGGTGCGGACCGCCAGGCGCGTCTTGCCGACGCCGCCGGGCCCGGCCAGCGTCACCAGCCGGGAGCGCCGCAGCAGCCGTCTGACCTCGGCGAGCTCGGTCCGCCTTCCGACGAAGCTGGTGACCTCCGAGGGCAGCCGGCCGCCCCCGTATCTCAGCTCGCCTCGTGACCCCATGATCACTCCAACGGGCCGCGGGGCGCCCCGGCCCCGCGCACGCGCGTCAGGGCCCATCGGTTCGCCATGACGCCGCCTCGGGTCGCAGGGGGGAGACGCCGGTATCGTACCCAACGCGCCACGTAAGGTGACCGGCCAATCACAGACCCCACCGCCGAAAAGCGAGAGGGGCCCCGCGCCGGGGCCCCTCTGCGAGCTCTTCGAATGTCAGGCGAACCGCGGTTCACCTGGTGTGGCGGCCCTAGCTGGGAACGCGCGCCACGCACAGAACGGTCTGCCCGAACGGCGGTGTGATCAGGCGCTCGATCCCGCGAGTGAGCGGGATGACCGTGCGGTCGTAGATCTTGACCAGCCTCGGGTCGGGGTAGCCGACGCCGCCGCGGCGGACCGCGACCCACCAGGAGATGCCGCCCAGGAAGTTGATGGGCTTGAGGATCTCGGGTTCGAGCCCGGCCGCGCGGACCGAGGCGCCCAGCGTGGTGGGCGTGTACCGGGTGACGTGGCCGACCTTGCGGTCGAAGTCGCCGTACAGCTGCATGTAGCCGGGGACCCAGATCACGATGCGGCCGCCGGGCAGCGTCACCGACGCGAGGTCCTTCAGCGCCTGGACGTCGTCCTTGATGTGCTCGAGGACGTTCATCATGACGACCGTGTCGACCTTCTGGCGGATGTCGATCTCGGCCGGGAGCTCGAGGTCGAGGACCTCGACGTCGTCGTTGTCGTCGTACCGCTTGCGCAGCTCGCCCACGCAGTACGGGTCGTTGTCGCTGACGGCCAGGTAGTCGAGCCGTCCGCTGAACTGCTCGGAGAAGTGGCCGAGGCCCGAGCCGATCTCCAGCAGGGAGCGGCCCACGTGCGGGGCGACCATGTCGTACTCGTACTTGCGGTAGTTGCGCGCCTCGTCGCCGCCCAGGTGGTTCTCCAGTGCCCCCTCTCCGGCGGCCGGCTGGATGACCTCGCCGTCGCCCGAGGTCGGAACCTTGGACTTGGACGGCTGACCGCTTCCCACGAGGTTGAGGAGGGTACCGGTGATGGACTTCTTCTGACCTGGTGACTGCATACTTTCCCGCTCGCCTGGGGTGCGTGTTTTCGCTCTATGGCGCGTCGCCGGATCGGGACCCGAGGTGGAATCGGAGCATGCCGATCTCCGGCGCAAGATGGGTCAGTCTATCCACAGCATCGCACGCCGCATGCCAAAGAGCGCCGAATTGACGATCACAACCGGCGCGGAGATCAGCCTCCGGTGAACTCCCGGACCGCCGGGAGCGGGCCGGGCGCGCCGGTGAGATGCCAGGTCACGTCCCCGTAGCGGAGGGTGTGCAGGTGGGCGCGCCACGCCCGCTCGGACTGGTTGAGCGGACGGGTGCAGGCGATGCCGTAGGCATCGACGAGCGCGCACAGGATCGCGGCGCGGACCGCGTCGAGCGTCACCGCGAGCCCGAGGTCGGCGAGCGTCGTCCGCTCGGACCCGAACAGCGGGTGCGGGACGACATAGCGGTCGCCGCCGGGCCGCAGCGGCGCGACGTGCACCGCGACGTGGGTGAGCGTGGCGCGCCGGGTGCGCAGCCGGGCGACCCGCGTCACGCCGCCGCCGGGCGCGCCGGTCGGCAGGCCGAGCCCTTCGAGGGCCGAGGCCACCAGCGCGTCGAGGTCAGGACGGCCGGACCACGCCTTCCCGGGGCGCACGAGCGTGAAGTTCAGCGTGCCCGGGTCGGTGTAGACGGCGCCGCCGCCGGTGAAACGCCGCACCACCCGCACGCCGTCGCTGGCGCACGCGGCCAGGTCGACCGCGTCGCCGACGCTCTGGAACCGCCCGACCACCACGCACGGGTCGTTCTGCCAGACCCTGAGCAGCGGAAACCCGCCGGACGCGCGGTCGCGCGGGGCGCTCCTCGGGCCGGGCGGGCGGGTCGAGGGCGGCCGGACGGGGCCGGGACGGGTCGTGGAACGGGCCTCGCCCGAACGCGCGAGCGCCTCGTCCAGAGCCAGGTTCCACGCCGGGTCCCGCGTGCCGTCGACGATCACACAGAGCATGGGCCGGCCCTCCCCACTCGTCCGCGCCGGCCCGGTGGACCGGCCGCAACCCGGCCAACCCCGGCGCGCGGCGAGGCCCGCCGGGTGGGAGCAACATACCGACCCACAGCGCAGATCACAGGCAGAGAGTTTTCATATGGTGACACTGTGCGACCAAACGCGGGTCGCCGGACGTGTGGTGACAGCCGTCCCGTTCCGCGCGTCTCAGCCGATCGTGCGGTGGACGTCCTCCTTCGCGCTCGGACCCGGTTCGGCGGCGGCGATCCAGGGGCCCGGGACGGACGGGTCGAGCACGCCCGCCTCAAGCCAGGTGAAGTCGCCGGCCAGCACCTGCCTGGCCAGCTTGGAGTCGAGCGCGTCGGTGTTGCGCCACAGGCCGTCGAACAGCTCCTCGACGCGGACCCGCGACTGGCGGCAGAACGCGTCCGCGAGCCGGAGCGCCGACGCACCCGGGGGACGCGCCTCTTCGCCACCGGCGATGGGGTCGCGGTCGGTCTTGGAATCTTCGATCGCGCGCACGCAGACCGCGCTCATCGCGAACAGCTCGGCTCCGATGTCGACCATGCGTCCGAGGAAGCCCTGCTTGTACTCCAGCTTCCCCTGCCAGCGCCCGGCGGCGTAGAACGTCGAGCGGGCCAGCTTGCGCGAGGCCCGCTCGACGTAGCGCAGGTGCCGCGCCAGCGGGCCGAACTCGGTGTAGGAGCCCGGACGCTGCCCCGCGCCGGTGACCAGGGTGGGCAGCCAGCGCGCGTAGAAGCCGCCCGCGCGGGCGGCGGCCCTGGCCTTGTCGCGGGGCGTGGCGTCGGGGTCGATGATGTCGCCCGCCACCGACAGATGGGCGTCCACCGCCTCGCGCGCGATGAGCAGGTGCATGATCTCCGTGCTGCCCTCGAAGATCCGGTTGATCCGCAGGTCGCGCAGCACCTGCTCGGCGGGCACGCCGCGCTCGCCCCGGGCCGCGAGCGACTCGGCGGTCTCGTAGCCCCGGCCGCCGCGCAGCTGGACCAGGTCGTCGGCGATGCGGCAGGCCATCTCCGAGGCCCACAGCTTGGCCAGCGCCGCCTCGATGCGGATGTCGTTGCGCTCGTCGTCGGCGAGCTGGCCGGACAGGTCGAGCATCGCCTCCAGCGCGTAGGACGTGGCGGCGATGAACGCGACCTTCTTGGAGTTGGCCTCGTGCTCGCCGATCGGACGGCCCCACTGGACCCGCTCCTTGGACCACTCGCGCGCGATTTTGGTCGACCATTTACCCGCCGCGGCGCACATTGCCGGAAGTGAAAGTCTCCCGGTGTTGAGGGTGGTGAGCGCGATCTTCAGCCCGGCGCCCTCGGAGCCGATCAGGTTCTCGGCCGGGACCCGGACGTCGTGGAAGCGCGTGACGCCGTTCTCGATGCCGCGCAGCCCCATGAAGCCGTTGCGGTTCTCCACCGTGATGCCGGGCGAGTCCATCTCGACGACGAACGCCGAGATGCCGCCTCGGTGGCTCTCGGACTTGGGGACGCGGGCCATGACCACGACGAGGTCGGCCACGACGCCGTTGGTCGTCCACAGCTTGACGCCGTTGAGGACGTAGGAGCCGTCGGCGTCCGGCACGGCCGTCGCGTGCAGCCGCGCGGGGTCGGAACCCACGTCGGGCTCGGTGAGCAGGAAGGCGCTGACCTCGTTCACGCAGCGCGGCAGCCAGGTGTCCTTCTGCTCGGTGGTGCCGAAGTGCTTGATCGGCTGCGGGACGCCGATGGACTGGTGCGCCGACAGCAGCGCGCCGAGCGCCGGGCTGACCGAGCCGACGATCATCAGGGCCCGGCCGTAGTAGAGCTGGCTCAGCGCCAGCCCGCCGTACTTCTCGGGGATCTTCATTCCCAGCGCGCCGATGGACCGCAGTCCCTTGACCACGTCGTCGGGAATGCGGGCGTCGCGCTCGATCACGGCCGGGTCGACCCTGGTCTCGCAGAACTCGCGCAGCCGCTTCAGGAACGCCTCGCCGCGTCGCCGGGCGTCGTCGTCCGGGCGGGGATGCGGATGGACGAGATCGATCCGCAGATCCCCGAGGAACAACTGTTTGCCGAAAGACGGCAGCCGCCATTCGGTCTCGCGCGCCTCCTCGGCCACCTTGCGGGCAGTGCGCTCATCGACCGCGCCCCCGTGTGGTGCCTGGACGCTGCTGGTATGCGGACGCGAATCGCGGCCCATGGCGCCTCCTCGACGTGCTCGGCTTCCCTGCGAAGTTACTCCCCGGTCGTACCGACAGGTAGTCCTCGCTCGTTTCACGAGTGCCCCCTGTGAACGGCGGGAAACACGTGGTGTCAAGGCAGAAAAGCCAGTTGATAGGACCGTTCCAATTCGAAAAACGGCCATCCATAACACGGGAGAAGTGATCCAATGGCTTGAGTATCACCAAAGGCCTTGACCCAACGGGGCCAGAGGGGTTCGCTGTGCGTGATGGATGAGACACGGAGACCTACTCTCATCGCCTCGGTACAGCGTGCGCTGCACCTCATGGAGGCGGTGGCGTCGCATCCGAGCGGAGCGCCCGCCAAGCAGCTCGCGCGCGAGGCCGGTCTTCCGCTGGCCACCACCTACCACCTCCTGCGCACGCTGGCCCACGAGGGCTACGCGACCCGCCTGTCCGACGGCGTGTGGGTGCTGGGCGACCGCGTCCAGTCACTGCACGGCCAGAGCAAGACCCAGCAGCTTCTCGCCCGCATCCGCCCGACGCTGATCGCGCTGCGCGACGAGCTGGGCGTGGCCTCCTACTTCGGCATGCACGTCGACGACGAGATCCGCATCATCGACATCGCCGACGGCCCGCGCACCCCGCGCGTCGACCTGTGGGTCGGCTTCGACGAGGCCGCCCACGCCACCGCGATCGGCAAGTGCATGCTCGCCCAGCTCGACGAGGAGCGCCGCCGCGACTACCTCGCGCGCCATCCGCTGGTCGACCTCACCCCGCACACCATCACCGAACCCCGGCGCCTGATGAGCGCGCTGTCGGTCACCGGCGGCCTGTCGCTCGACCACGAGGAGTACGCCCTCGGCACCGGGTGCGCCGCCGTCCCGGTGACCGACGCGACCGGGACGGTGGTCGGCGCGCTGGCCATCTCCTGCCGCACCAGCAAGCTGCCGAAGATCGAGGCGTCCGCCCACCGCATGCAGGCCACCGCGGCCCGCATCCAGCGCACGCTCAGCCTCACCATCGCCTGAGCGGTCAGCGTCCCTTGAACTCGGGAGTCCGCTTTTCGAGGAAGGCGGTGATGCCCTCCCTGGCGTCCTCGGTCCCGGCCAGCTCGACCAGCTCGCCGAGCAGATGGGCGACCTGGTCATCGAAGGGACGTCCCTCGACGGCGAAGAACGCCTCGCGGCCCTTGCGCAGGCCGATCGGGCTCTTGGCGGCGATGACGGCGGCCAGCTCGTCCACCCGTGCGTCCAGCTCGGCGCGCGGCACGACCTCGGTGACCAGCCCGATCTCCCGGGCCTCGGCGGCGCTGATCCGCTGCCCGGTGTAGTAGAGCCGGAACGCCTGCTTGGGCGCGACGTTCCGGTTGATGATCGCCATGATCATCATGGGCCAGAGCCCGACGTTGACCTCGGGCGTCCCGAGCGTGACGTCGTCGGCCGCGACGACCAGGTCGCACGCCGCCGCGAGCCCGAGACCGCCCGCGACCGCGTGGCCGCCGAGCCGGGCGATGATCGGCTTGCCCAGCCTCGGGAACGCGGTGAACAGCCGGTAGGGCGCGCTCTCGCGGATCGCGCCGGCCGAGGCCACCGACCCGCCCCCGACCTGCTTGGCGCCCAGCCCGCCCAGGTCGGCCCCGGCGCAGAACGCCCGGTCGCCCGCGCCGGTCAGCACGATGACGCGCACCTCGTCGTCCGCCCCGGCACGGGCGAAGGCGTCGAGAAGCTCCTCGATCATCGGGTCGCTGAGCGCGTTGCGGGCGTCCGGGCGGTTCAGCGTGATCCGAGCGACCCGCTCCGAGACCGAATAGAGGATCGCCGCGTCCACGCTAGAGGCGCTCGATGATCGTGGCGTTGGCCTGGCCGCCGCCCTCGCACATGGTCTGGAGGCCGTAGCGTCCGCCGCTGCGCTCCAGCTCGTGCAGGAGCTTGGTCATCAGGATGCCGCCGGTGGCGCCCAGCGGGTGGCCCAGGGCGATGGCGCCGCCGTTGGGGTTGGTCTTCTCCAGCGAGGCGCCGGTGTCGCGGGCCCACGCGATCGGGACCGGAGCGAACGCCTCGTTGACCTCGAAGACGTCGATGTCGTCGATCTTCAGACCGCCGCGGTCGAGGGCCTTCTCGGTCGCCGGGATCGGGCCGGTCAGCATGTAGACCGGGTCGGAGCCGCACACCGCGAGGGTGTGGATCCGCGCGCGGGGGGTGAGGTTGTACGCCTTGACGGCGGCCTCGGACGCGATGAGCAGCGCGGACGCGCCGATCGAGATCTGCGAGGCGACGGCGGCGGTGATCTGGCCGTCCGGGCGGACGGTCTTGAGCCCGGCCATCTTCTCCAGTGTGGTGTCGGGACGGGCGCCCTCGTCCTTGCCCAGCCCGGCGATCGGGGCGATCTCGCGGTCGAAGTAGCCGGCCTCGATCGCCTTGGACGCGCGGCGGTGGCTCTCCAGCGCGAACTCCTCCATCTCCAGGCGGGAGATGCCCCACTTCTCGCACATCAGCTCGGCGCCGCGGAACTGCGAGATCTCCTGCATGCCGTAGCGCTCGGCCCAGCCGTCGCCGAACGGGAAGGGCATGCCCTTGTCCAGGGCCATGGCCACCGAGGAGCCCATGGGCACGACGGCCATCTGCTCGACGCCGGAGGCGACGACCAGGTCCTGGGTGCCCGACATCACGCCCTGGGCGGCGAAGTGGATCGACTGCTGCGACGAGCCGCACTGGCGGTCGATGGTCACGCCGGGCACGTTCTCGGGCAGCCCGGCCGACAGCCACGCGGTGCGGGCGATGTCGAGCGACTGCGGGCCGACCTGCATGACACAGCCCATGATCACGTCTTCGACGGCGGCCGGGTCGACCCCGGTCCGGTCGACGAGCTCCTTGAGCACGTGCGCCCCGAGGTCGGCCGGGTGGACGTCCTTGAGCGCGCCCTTCTTGGTGCCGACGGGGGTACGGACCGCGCCGACGATGTAAGCCTCGGCCACTGCGCCTCCAAAGTGAGATGGGGTTCCGTCCCGAAACCGAGCCTGATTCGGTTTAGCGAGTACCAGGTTACCCGGTCGTTCAGGACGGGTGCGAGCGGCCCACCGCAGGAGGCTCCTCGTGCAGGTCCCTGCCGTCGGCGTCGTCCCCGAGAGACTCCTCGGCGAGGTCGGACAGCATCCGCGCCAGCTCGGGATGATCCTCGGGCGACCAGCCGTCCAGGTGGCGGGCCAGGCCCTCACGGCGGGCGGCGAACAGCCGGTCGGCGGCGGCCCGGCCGTTCTCGGTGATGGAGAGCACGCCGTCCCGCCGCTCCACCAGGCCCGCGTTCACGAGGCGATCGGTATACGGACGTCCCTGCTCCACCGGCACCCCGGCGCGCTCGGCCAGCGCGCGTCCCTCCACCGAGCCGTCGCGGGCGATCCGGCACAGCGCCCACATGCTCCCGGCGGGCAGGTTCACCCCCGCGATCGCGCCCAGCCGTGCGTACATCTCCTGGGCCCGGCCGTCCCGGCGCATCAGCTCGCTCAGCGAGCGCTCGATCTCGTGCCGGGACGAGCGGACCGTGGGCGCGGCGCCGAAGCCCTCGCCGTAGTCGGCCGCCCCGACCGTCGCCCGCAGCGGCACCTCGCGCAGGAACCACGTCAGTACGAACGCCACCACCGCGACCGGGACGGCCCAGAAGAAGACCGTCTGGATGGTCTCGGCGTAGGCGTGCAGGAAGTCGCCGCGAATGCGTGGCGGGAGTTGGTCGACGACCTTGGGGTTGCCCTGCGCCACTTCGGGGTCGAAGCCCGGCGGCAGCGGCTGGCCGCGGAAGACGTCCTGCATGTTGGCCGCGAGCCGGTTGGCGAAGATCGACCCGAACACCGCGACGCCGAACGAGCCGCCGATCTGGCGGAAGAACGTCACGCCGGACGTGGCCGCGCCGAGGTCGCCGTACGATACGGCGTTCTGCACGGCGATCACCAGGACCTGCATCACCAGGCCGAGCCCGAACCCGAGCAGCGCGAACCGCAGGCTCATCGAGAGCGTCGAGGTGTCCTCGTCCATCCGCGAGCACAGGTACAGCGCCAGCGCGATGATCGGCGTCCCCAGGACCGGGAAGACCTTGTAGCGCCCGGTACGGCTGATCATCTGCCCGGAGCCGACCGAGGCGACCAGCATGCCCAGCATCATCGGCAGCAGGTAGACGCCGGACATCGTCGCCGACACGCCATGGACGACCTGGAGGAACACCGGCAGGAACGTCAGCGCCCCGAACATCGCGAAGCCCACCACGAAGCTGATCGCCGACCCCAGCGAGAACACCGAGTCGCGGAACAGCGACAGGGACATGACCGGCTCGGCCGCCCGCCGCTCGGCCATCACCCACGCCACGATCAGCACGGCGGCCAACACGCCGAGCCCGATGATCTGCGGCGAGAGCCAGTCGTACTCCGTCCC
This sequence comes from Spirillospora sp. CA-294931, assembly GCF_050946795.1. Lineage (GTDB taxonomy): Bacteria > Actinomycetota > Actinomycetes > Streptosporangiales > Streptosporangiaceae > Spirillospora. The sequence goes on along the minus strand of NZ_CP192006.1, from coordinate 1,181,723 downwards.
GCCCCAGGTGGTCATCAGGACCAGCGCGACCGCCCAGCCCACGATCAGCGTGGTGCCCAGATAGTCGATCGTGTGCCGCTCGCGCTCGGACGGCGTGTGCAGCACGGCCGCGATGGCCACCAGCGCCAGCACGCCGACCGGCAGGTTGATGTAGAACACCCAGCGCCACGACAGGTTGTCGACGAACCAGCCGCCCAGGAGCGGGCCCACGACGCTGGCGACGCCGAACACCGCGCCGAACAGACCCTGGTAGCGGCCCCGCTCACGGACCGGCACCACATCGCCCACGATCGCGATGACCAGCACCATCAGCCCGCCGCCGCCGAGCCCCTGCAGCGCCCGGAACGCGATCAGCTGCGGCATGTCCTGCGCCACCCCGCACAGCGCCGACCCGATCAGGAAGATCACGATCGAGGTCTGGAACAGCCGCTTGCGCCCGTACTGGTCGCCCAGCTTGCCCCACAACGGCGTCGACGCCGTCGCGGCCAGCAGGTAGGCGGTCACCACCCACGACAGATGGTTGAGCCCGCCGAGCTCGCCCACGATCGTCGGCAGCGCCGTCGACACGATCGTCTGGTCCAGCGCCGCGAGCAGCATGGCGAGCATCAGCGCGCCCAGGATCACGTACAGGTCCCTGCCCTTGGGCATGGACGTCGTCTCAGCGGTCATCCCGCGCCCCCCGCGCACCGTGAACGTACGCCGGGGATCTACCCAGGTCAGGCGGGCCTCGACCCTCTCAGCCCATGATGTCCTTGCCCACCTTGGCGGCACCCAGCGCGGTGCAGGCCGCCGCCACGCCGGTCGCGCCCGCCGCGAGCCACAGCGGCAGGCCCTGGCGGGACTTGGCGCCGTTCACCGTGTCCAGGCCGTCCACCATCAGCCCGAGCCGCGCCCAGATCCTCCGGTTCGGGCCCCGGCTCAGCAGGTATCCGGCGCCCAGCGCGATCTCGCGGGCGGCGAACATCCGCGTGACGTAGTCGCGTCCCGGGTCACTGCCGCGTCCCAGACCCAGTGCCTTGACCGTCAGCCCGGGAACGGCGAACGCGGCCACGCCGAGCGCGACCCGTCCGCGCGCCAGGTGCAGCATGAGGTCGTCGATCCGGTCCGGCGCTTGGTCTTCCGTCGCATCTGCCACGGACCGAGGCTACCGAATCCGATTCGACCCTGGGGACGCCGCCTCTCCCCGATTAGAGTGCACAGCAGTGCAGGACGACGTCTCCCGAGCGAAGGTGGCCATGGAAGGGATCATCTCCCTCGTCGTGATCGGATGCTTGCTGGCGTTCTTCCTCCGCAAGGTCGCCGTGCGGATGCGCGTCAACGCCCCGACCTTCTCGGCGGTGTTCATCGTCTTCGTCATCGCGGCGCTGGCCCTGTGGGGACAGAGCATGAAGTGATCGCTCGGACATTTTCGACAGGGGACCGCGAACTTCCTGACTCCAAGGTGAGTCGTATATAGCGACAACGGCCTCGATTCCCCGCTCGGCGCCTCCGGAGAACGCGCGGGGCGAGCCGACCGGAGCGAGGGAGAGCAGACGTGCCGCACCCGGCGACGATGGCCCAGGGAGCCGGCCCGAGGCTCGGCCCCCATCTCGAACGCCTGCTGGAGTTCACCGAACCCCACGCCGACGACGTCTGCCTCGACGTCGCGCGCGGCGACGGCCCCATGCCCGCCGCGCTCGGCCCCCAGGTCAGGCACGTCACCTCGGTGAACGCGTCCCCGCCCGCCCGCCGCTCGGAGGACGGCCGGATGTCGACGGTCACCTTCGGCACCCGCGTCCCGGACGACGAGGTCGACGGCTCCCGGCCCGCCGCGCCCTCGTCCGGCGACCAGGTGGCCCACCGGGGCTCGCCGGACGCCACCGACACCAACGCCGCCGCGCTCCCCTACGACGACAACAGCTTCAGCCTCGTCACGGCCCACTTCTCCCTTTACTCCCTGGGCGACCCCAAACGCGTGCTTCGCGAACTGCTCCGCGTCTGCCGCCCCGGCGGCCGCATCGTCATCGCCGACCTCGTCCGCGGCAACCTGGCCGCCCAGGACCGCGACCGCATCGAGCGCCTGCGCGACCCCCGCCACCCCGGAACGCCCTCGATCGCCTGCCTGACCGAGCTCATCACCACCGCAGGCGCCAGCATCCGCCGCCTGGACGTCTTCACCGTCGAGCGCCCCCTCGAACCCTGGCTGGCCACCGCCGACCCCCACGCCGCCGACCAGATCCGCACCGAACTCCTCGACGAGGTCGACGGCGGCCCCAAGACCGGCGCCAAACCCCGCCTCATCGGCGGCGAACTCTGGTTCACCCAATCCTGGGCCTACGTAGCCGCCGAACCCATCTGACCCACCCGGCCACACCACCGCGCGCTCCCACGCCGCCCGCTCCCACCGCGCGCCCTCAGCTCCGGCAATGCCGATGTGCGCGGGCCGCCCGGACGTCGTCCGGGCGGCCCGCGCACATCGGCCAACGACTGTCGCCCCGGCCACGCAGCGCGCCGTTCTCGCCCACGACTCAGTGCCGGACGCGGCCCGGGTGAGGCGCGCATGGACGTTGACGCGGCGGGAGCGCGGAGGTTGTGGGGGCGGCGCCGGGGCGTTCTCCCCGTGCGCGGGTCAGGTGCCGGGGGTAAGGGGGAGTTCGAACCAGACGGCCTTGCCCGCGGAGGTGGGGCGGGCGCCCCAGCGGCTGGCGAGCTGGTCGACGAGGTAGAGGCCGCGGCCGCCCTCGTCGGTCTCGCCGGCGCTGCGGATCCGGGGCAGGCGCATGTCGGCGTCGAAGACCTCGACCCAGATGGCGTCGGCGCCGCGGCGCAGGCGGAGGCGGAACTCCTTGATGGGCGACTCGCGGCGGCCCAGGGCGACCTCGGCGGGGGTGTCGAAGTCGGGGCCGAGGTTCCAGTCGTCCTCGTTGAACTGGACGAGGGGCGGGCCGCCGTCCAGGACGAGTTCGCGGCGGGGCGCCGGCGTCGCGGTGGCGTGCAGGACGACGTTGGTGACGACCTCGGAGACCAGCAGGCAGGCGAGCTCGGCCTGCTCGTCGAGCATCTCCCAGGACGCGAAGGCGTCGGCGGCCATCCGGCGGGCCTCGGAGACCATGATGGGCTCGGCGGGGAAGGTGCGCTCGGCGACCGCGAGCTCCTCGGGCGAGGTGCGGATCACCACGATGGCGACGTCGTCGTCGATGTCACCCTGGACGGCGTCGTAGGCGGCCTCGGCGATCGTCTCGACGTCGCGGCGGCCCACCTCGGCGACGGCGGCGCGGACCAGCTCGCGGGCCTCCTCGCGGGAGTAGTACTCGCCGTTCTCCTTGGGACGGCGGTCGATCAGGCCGTCGGTGTAGAGGACGAGGGTGGAGCCGGGCTTGAGCTCGGCGGTCTCCTCGTTGAACAGGATCTCGCCGCCCATGCCGGGGGCGCGGACGCCGAGCATGGCGCCCTCGCTCTCGAAGGTGAGCTCGGAGACGTCGCCGTCGACGACGAGCAGGGGCGGGTCGTGGCCCGCGTTGGCGAACTCCAGGACGCGCGACCAGGCGTCGTAGACGAAGTAGGTGCAGGAGACCAGCGGCGGACGGACCAGGTCGTCGCTGTTCCAGCCCGAGCGCATCCGCTCGGGACGGGTCATCGTGCGCACCCATTCGTCGAGCTTGCGCAGGATGTCGCCGGGCGACTTGTCGTCCTGGGCGAAGGCGCGCAGGGCGGCGCGGAGCTGGCCCATGACGGCGGCGGCGCGGGCGCCCCGGCCCTCGACGTCGCCGATGACGACGCCGACGCGGCCCGCCGACAGCGGGATCACGTCGTACCAGTCGCCGCCGACCTGGGTCTGGATGCCGTGGCCGTGCGACTCCAGCGGACGGGCGGGCTCGTAGCGCCAGGCGATCTGCAGGCCGTCCAGCCGGGGCGGGCGGTCGCCGGGCAGCAGGTGCTTCTGGAAGGCCAGCGCGGTCTCGCGCTCCTCCTCGAAGAGCAGCGCGTTGTCGATGGCCAGGGCGACGCGGCTGGCGATGGCGCCGAGCAGGTCGCGGTCGAAGCCGTCGTAGTGCGGGTCGGGACGCTTGCTGATGTTGGACAGCGCCATGCTCATCACGCCGAGCAGCTCGCCGCGCACCAGCAGCGGCGCCGAGATCACCGAGGTGATGCCGATGGCGTCGCCGAGGCGCTGGCTGGCCTCGCTGGGCGCGTGGAAGCGGTGCGTGAGCATGTCCTCGACCAGGACGGCGTCGCGGCGGCTCATCGCCTTGGAGTTGAAGTGGTCGGGCGGGTAGTGGACCGGCTCGCCGATCTCGGCCCAGGTGCCGGGCGGCGGCTCCCACCCGCCGGCGTGCCTGGCCACGCGCCGGTAGAGCCGGTCGCCGCTGAACAGGTCGATGATGCAGTGGTCGGCGAACTGCGGGACGAGGATCTCGCTGACCCGCCGCAGCGTGGTCTCCAGCTCCAGCGACCCGGCCAGGCGCTCGCCGATGCGCTCCAGCAGGCCGTAGCGGTCCTGCTCGCGCTGGTTGGAGCGGAGCGCCTCGCGGGCGAAGATCACGATGCCGTCGACCGCGCCGGACGGGTGGCGCAGCGGGACGGCGTGCGCGCGCGTGTAGACGGTGGTGCCGTCGGCGCGCTGGTTGCAGAACGTGCCCTCCCAGACGCCGCCCTTGAGGACGTGCCTGGCCAGCTCGGTGGCCTGCTCGTGGTCTTCCTCGGCGATGCCCAGGGACAGGATCGAGTGGCCGATGACGTCGTCGCCGCCGAAGCCGAACAGCTGCCTGGCGAAGCTGTTGCCGTAGATGACGTTGCTGAAGCGGTCGCAGACGATGACCGCCATCTCCACCTGGTTGAGAACGGTCTCAGGCGGCAGGAGCGCGTCGAACGGCGAGTCCCCCCAACGCTTCATGTGCCCATCCCGATAACCCAAGTCGACGCGCCGAACCCCGAATCTCGCGCGCGCGGCGCCGGGCCCGGTGGATTCCGTCGCCCGGCGGTCGCGCGCACCTTCTCCGTATTGAACGACGAAACCGGCGCCGGGATACGCCCGAACGACACGTCCGTGTGGAGATCTTCGGTATAGACCGCTGAAGCCCGCCCCGTTATGGGGTCAGACCCGGCTGACGAAGACGTGCTCGGCGATGTCGCGCGCCAGCTCGTTCGCCGGACCGTCGGCCTGGTCGTCACACGTCACCCGCACCCCGTCGTCGCCTGTCCGGAGAGTCGCCTCTCGCCCCGGTTGTATCCCGATTTGCTTGAGTTTAAGCATGAGGTCGCTGTCGCCCTGCACCTGCTCGCTGATCCTGCGGATCACGACCTTGGTGCCGGCGGGCGTCGCGACATCGGTCATCACCGCCAGCGGAGCGGCCTCGGCGAGGTCGGCGTGGCCTCCGAGTTCGTCCAGCGCGGGGATCGGATTGCCGTGCGGGCAGGCGGTCGGATTGTCGAGCAGGGCCACCAGGCGCCGCTCGACCTCTTCGGACATGACGTGCTCCCAGCGGCACGCCTCGATGTGGACGTCCTCCCAGGGGAGGCCGATGACGTTCACCAGCAGGCATTCGGCCAGCCGGTGCTTGCGCATGACTCGGGTGGCCAGACCGCGGCCGGTCTCGGTCAGTTCGAGGTGCCGATCACCCTCGACCCGCAGGAGCCCGTCGCGCTCCATCCGCGCCACCGTCTGGCTCACCGTCGGGCCGCTCTGCGAGAGCCGCTCGGCGATGCGCGCGCGGAGAGGGATGATCCCCTCCTCTTCGAGCTCGAACACCGTCCGGAGATACATCTCCGTGGTATCGATCAGGCCGTGTGAGGTCACAGCTCCCTCCAGATCTTGTGCTCCGAGTCTACTTCGTCACGCACCCGCGAAACGGGCGCCCGAATATTTAGATGGAGCGATGAACAACGCATAACACCGCGGGCGCGAGGGATCTTCCCGCCCTTGGGTCCCCGCCGTTCTAGCAGTTCACGGGGCGGGCCGGACGTGTTCGGCCGTGCGCGTGTCATAGCGGCGGAACGCGGGGACGGCGAAACCGACGATCACCACCAGGACGGCGCAGGCGATCCCGCCGCCGACCCAGGACGCCGTGGCCCCCGCGGCCGCCGCCGTGGCCCCGGCCCGGACGTCCCCCAGCCGGGGCCCGCCCGCCACCACGACGGTGAAGACGCCCTGGAGGCGGCCGCGCATCTCGTCCGGCGCGTAGGTCTGGAGCATGGTCTGCCGGAACACGGCCGACACCAGGTCGGCGGCGCCGCCGACGGCCAGCAGCACCACGGCGAGCCAGAGGGAATGGGAGAGCCCGGCGGCGGCCACGGCCAGCCCCCAGACGGCGATGCACACGATCAGGGCGACGCCCTGCCGGTGCACCCGGCCGATCCAGCCGGACATCAGCCCGCCGATGACCGATCCGATGGCGATCGAGGCGAACAGCCACCCGACGGCGCTCTCTCCCCCGAACCGCGTGTCGCCCAGTTCGGGGAACAGGGCGCGGGGCATCGCGACGCCCATCGCGATGATGTCGACGACGAACGACATCAGCAGGACGGGCTGGGTCCCGAGAAAGCGCAGCCCCTCGAAGACCGAGCGGAGCCCGGGCGTGCCGGTGACGTCCCCGAGGGGCGGGATGGGCGGCAGCCGCAGCGCGGCATAGAGGCCGACGGTGAACAGGACGGCGTCCAGCGCGTAGGCGGCCGAGTAGTTCCAGCGCGCCAGGATCAGCCCGGCCAGCAGCGGGCCCGCCAGCATGCCGATCTGGCTGACGGTGAAGTTGAGGGTGTTGGCCGAGGCCACCATCGATTTGTCGAACAGCCGGGGGACGATCGCGCTGCGGGTGGGCGAGGCGATCGCGAAGCCGCTGGACTGGATCGCCACGATCGCCATGATCAGCCAGAGCGAGTTCACCCCGAGCAGGGCTTGGACCAGCAGGAACAGGGTCGAGACCCAGGTGACGCAGGAGGAGAGGAACAGCAGCTTGCGGCGGTCCATGTGATCGGCCACGGCGCCGCCCCACAGCCCGAAGACGATCAGCGGGACGAGGTTGACGAAGCCGAGGACCCCGACCCAGAAGGACGAGCGGGTCATGTCGTAGACCTGGACGGGCACGGCGACGGCGGTGACCTGGAAGCCGATGAACGAGACGCCCTGGCCCGTCCACAGACGCCGGAAGGCGCGGTTTCCCAGGGGGCGCGTGTCGATGGCGACGCGTCGCCACAGCGCCGAGCGCGGCGCGTCCTCCGCGCCGCCTTCTCCGGTGTCAGGAGTGTCCTGGGGTGTTCGCTGCTGTCCGTCCGTCACGGACTCAGTCTGTCCACCGTCCATCCGGCGTCGACATCCGGCTCCCCCTCGGGGCTGACCGGACGGACGTAGCGCAGCCGGTCGTGCAGGCGGTCGGGCCGTCCCTGCCAGAACTCGATCGTCTCGGGGACGACCCGGAAGCCGCCCCAGAACTCGGGCAGCGGAACGGCATGCCCGTCCCCCGGGTGGTCCGGCCACCGTTCGGCCAGCTCGGCGTACCGGGCCTCCAGTTCCTCGCGCCCGTCGATGACCGCCGACTGGTGCTCGCTGGCCCAGGCGCCGAGCCGGGAGCCGTAGGGGCGCGTCCCGAAGTAGGCCGCCGACTCCTCGCGGGTCAGGGGGACGACGGGGCCGGACACGATGACCTGCCGGTGCACGGGGTGCCAGGGGAACACCAGGGCGGCACGGGGATTGGCGGCCAGGTCCTGCCCTTTGCGGGACGTGAGGTTGGTGAAGAACCGGAATCCGGGCGGTCCGTAACCCTTGAGAAGGACGGTTCTGGCGCTGGGCACGGCCCGATCCGAAGCGGTGGCGAGGATCATCGCGTTGGGCTCGGGCAGCAGTTCCGAGGCGGCCGCGTCGGCGAACCAGCCGGTGAACAGCGCGAGGGGGTCGGCGGGCAGCCCGGACTCGGTCAGACTGCCGACCTCGTAGGATCTCCTGAGCCGTGCCGGATCGGGCGCTGGTTGTTCCACGGCGAACTACCCTCTCACCTGGCCTTAGTGCATCTCACGGGGACCTGGGTACTCCCTAGTAGGACAGACAGGGTTCAATGGCACGGCACCGCCTTATCACTTATGGGGACGAAAGGCAGGACGACATGTCCGACTTCAAACCCGGTCTCGAGGGGGTCGTAGCCTTCGAGACCGAGATCGCCGAACCGGATAAGGAGGGCGGCTCCCTCCGGTACCGGGGCGTCGACATCGAGGAGCTCGTCGGCCGCGTCTCCTTCGGTGACGCCTGGGGCCTTCTCGTCGACGACAGCCTCGACCCCGGCCTGGCCCCGGCCGAGCCGCACCTGCTGCCGGTGACCTCCGGCGACGTCCGGGTCGACGTGCAGAGCGCGCTCCCCACCCTGGCACCGGCCTACGGGATGCGTCCCCTGCTCGACATCACCGACGAGCAGGCCCGCGCCGACCTGGCGCGCGTGTCCGCGACGGCCCTGTCGTTCGTGGCCCAGTCGGCCCGCGGCGTCGGGAACCCGATGGTCCCGCAGAACCGCATCGACGAGTCCCGGACGATCACCGAGCGGTTCATGGTCCGCTGGCGCGGCGAGCCCGACCCCCGGCACGTCAGGGCCATCGACGCCTACTGGGTCTCCGCGGCCGAGCACGGCATGAACGCCTCCACCTTCACCGCCCGCGTCATCGCCTCCACCGGCGCGGACGTGGCGGCCAGCATCTCCGGCGCGATCGGCGCCATGTCCGGACCGCTCCACGGCGGCGCCCCGGCCCGGGTGCTGCCGATGATCGAGCGCGTGGAGCAGCTCGGCGACGCCCGCAAGGTCGTCACCGACATCCTGGACGGCGGCGAGCGCCTGATGGGCTTCGGCCACCGCGTCTACCGCGCCGAAGACCCCCGCGCGCGCGTGCTGCGCCGCACCGCCAAGGAGCTGGACGCCCCCCGCTTCGAGGCCGCCAAGGCCCTGGAGGACGCCGCGCTGGCCGAGCTGCGCGAGCGCCGTCCGGACCGTCCGATCGAGACCAACGTGGAGTTCTGGGCCGCGGTCATCCTCGACTTCGCCGAGGTCCCGACCGCGATGATGCCGGCGATGTTCACCTGCGGGCGCACCGCGGGCTGGGCCGCCCACATCCTGGAGCAGAAGCGCACCGGGCGCCTGGTCCGGCCGAGCGCCAAGTACGTCGGTCCCGGCACCCGCTCCCTGGAGTCGGTCGCCGGAGCAGCGGAGGCCCTCAAGCGCAACGCCGGCTGACAAGCCGGAAATCCCGCCCCCGCCAGCGCTAGAGGCCCCCGGCACACGCCGGGGGCCTTCATGCTTCCCGGACGCGGAGCGGCGCGCGCAACAACCCCAGCCCCGCGCGCGATTGCGTTAATGAGCGGAGAAGCGAGCCGAAGGCGAAGCTTCTCCAGCGAGATCGCGAAGCGATGCAGCAATCGCAAAATCACGGTCACCGTAGCGAGCCGCTAGGCGAGCGTAGGTGGGCCGGGGTTTCAGTGAACACAGCCGCTAGGCGAGCGTAGGTGGGCCGGGATTTCATGGGCACCGTGCTTTGCCCTGGCCGGACGGGACGAGGCGGCCGCAGACCTGGCTGACCTCGATCCTGCCGTCGGGACGGACGGTGGCGAGCATGACGGGTTTGTCGGGGACCTGGTGCCCGGTCGAGCGGGGGCCGAAGCGGATGACGCCGCTGGCCCCGCGGGGCAGGACGTCGCGTTCCGGGTCGTTGAGGGCGGCGAAGACCGCTCCGGGGGTCGGCTCGGCCTTCTGCTGGTAGTAGATCGCGTCCGCCAGCTTGGCGATCATCGTCGCGGCGTCGTAGCTGACCGCCGCGCGGGTGACCGAGGGACGCTGGCCCGGCAGCTCGTTCTGGCCGGACTCCTGGACCACCCGGTCGTAGTCGGAGTAGAAGGTCTGCGGCGCCTGGTCCTTGCCGATCCAGCGCCCGGTCCAGGCCTCGCGGGCGGCCAGCGGCGTGAAGTAGAGCTCGTAGGTGCCCTTGCGCCCGATCTCGGCGGCGTTGTCGGTGACGTACTTGGCGATCTCGTCGTCGGCCAGCACCACCGGACGCCCGCCGCAGGCGTGGTCGAGCGCGTTGACGAACGTGCGGAATTCGTCCGACCGTCCCCCGTAATAGAACAGGTCCTTGGGGTCGCGGCACGCTTTCTCGGCCGCCTGGGTGACTTCGCCGGGGTCCTGGTAGGGCCACATGCGCACGTTGCCCGCACCGAACGCCTTCCTGAACTCGTGCGCGAGGTCCTGGCTGTACAGGTCGTCCGGGTCGGCGGAGTAGATCACCTCGGCGGTGCGGGCCTTGCGGCCGCCGACCTCGCCGTTGCGCGCCCAGAAGGCCGCGTGCCGGGCGAGCCTGCTGTTGGGCGGCGCGAGCCGGAAGTAATAGGGCGAGAAGCCGCCCCGGTCGAGCATGGCGGTGCGGCCGTAGCTGTTGGCCGTCCCGACCATCGGCAGCGCCGACTTGGTCAGCACCTTGATCGCCTGCTGGGTCTGCACCTTGCTCTGCTCGAACCCGACCACCGCGACGATGGAGCGGTCTTCCAGCGCGCGCTCGCGGATCTGCTCGGCGACCTGCTCGGCGTAGCGGAACTTGGCGCCCGCGTTGGCGACCAGGATCCGCAGCCGCAGGTTCTGGGTGGCGTCGTTGAAGCGCTGCTGCGCGATCGCCAGGCCCATCAGCTCGCCCTGGGCTCCGGCGAGCAGGTCGATCTGGTGGTTCTTGATCTGCGGGTCGGCCGTCACCGGGCCGAGGTACACGACGGTGACGTGGACCTTCCCCGACTTCTTGACCTCGTCGTTCTGTTTCTTGATGCGCCGCAGCACCGGTGAGAGCCGGTTGTCGTTGTTCTCGCCCGCCGAGCTCTCGCCGAAGTGGAACGCCCCGTCGGTGATCCCGACGCACTCCCCGTCGCCGGTCCGCCTGATCTGGTCCGGGGAGCAGTACCCCAGGGTCGGGACGACGATGAGCGCGACCGAGGCGACGGTGACCGCGACCATGGCCACCCAGGGCAGGACCGGGTGGGTGAGCCAGGGACGCCCCCGCGGCGGAGTCACCGGCGGAAGGTCCCCGCCCGGGTCGCGGGTGACGTCCACCCGCAGATCGCGCCGGGAGCCGAGCGCCTCGGCGAACCGCTGATCGCGCCGGTAGTGAGACCAGAGCCGGCCGGCCGCGACGACGTCCGCGGGCTCCCCCGAGAGGGGGTCGGCGCGCATCGCCCGGGTGACGCGGTCCAGAAGGCGCTGGCCGGACGGGACCAGCGGATCGGGGTCGGACGGCGCCGTCGGGTCGACCCCGGCGACGATCACCAGCGGGTCGATGCGGTGCCGCCCCGGCTCGGACTGCATCCTGGCCCTGACCCGTTCCACGGTCTCCAGGAACGCGACGCCGGGATGGCCGGGCGTGAGGTGCTCGAAGATCAGTACCGGGTAGCGGACGCGGGCCCAGGCGGCGCGGCGGTAGTCGCGCCGGTAGTTGCGGCGCAGGTCCTCCAGGAACGCGGCGACCAGCAGGAGGTCGAGCTGCTCGGCCTGGTCGCCGGGTTCCAGGGGCCGGGGGTCGAACACCCCGAGCGCGAAGCTGAGGAAGTCGGTGGAGCCGCTGTTGAGGTACGGCTGACGACGAAACCAAGCGAACCGGACGTCGGCGAACTTGCCGCGCGTGCGGATCAGGAACTGCGTCGCCACGAACGCCAGGCCGAACGCCGCCGCCAGCCCCGCCGCCAGGAGGTCGATCGCGGCGGCCGCCCCGGCGCTGACCAGCGCCACGACGGCCACCCCGATGGGGACGATCTGCTCCAGGAAGCCCATGAAGGTGGCGCCGCGTCCGCGCCGGGTGTCTTCGAGGTCGCGCAGGACGTCCCGGCCGCGCTTGCGGATCACCCTGCGCAGCGCTTGGCGGCGCGCTTCCTCGCTGTCGCAGACGGGCGAGTGGGTGAGGTCGTAGACGAGGCGGTGGTTCTCGCGTTCGGCGGCCGAGGCGTTGGCGGGCAGCACCGGATCGCCCTGGATCCGGATCTCCCGCAGGTCGCGCAGCCACAGCGCCATCTCCAGCAGCGGGAACCGCATCGACGGCTCCCAGCGGGGAGAACTGCTGCGTTTTGAGAGTTCCCGCTTGGCCTCGCGCAGCACGCTGGCGGTGTCGGTCGTGACGGTGTCGGCGGCGAAGTGGGAGACGGGGGCCCACTCGTCCTCGCAGCGCTTCTTGAACGCGTCGGCGACGGCCCGGGTCCGGTTGCCCGGCCCCAGCAGGAGCAGGAGGGGTCTCAGACGGTCGCGCTGTCTCAAGGTGGGGCGCTCGCGCAGGCGCTCGAACAGATCGAGCAGACCGCGCATCCTGCCCTCGCTCAGGACTCCGTCTCCGTCGGCCGCCATCGGATCCTCTCCTGTTCGGCCCCCGAGATGCGTTCTTGTCGCCGTTTAGACGCCGCCTCCGGTGAAAAAGTTTCGGGACCGGTCCCGAAGCCTCACCGGCCCGGACAGGGCACGGGCGCGCGCGGACCGCCCTCCGCGCGGACCAGCGGCCCGCACACCGCGACGATGGAGTGGCGCCCGTCCGGCAGCACCTCGGCGAGCAGCACCGGCTTGTCGTCGATCTGGTGGCCGCGCGTGCGCGACCCGAACCGCAGCAGGCCGGACGCGCCCTGGTCGAGCGCGCCCGGGCGCGGCTCGGTCAGCTCCGACAGGATCGCGGCGGCCGTCGGCAGCGCCCGTCCCTGCTCCCCGTAGATCCGCTCGGCCACGCTGATGACCGTGACGGCGGCGTCGTAGCCGATGGCCGCGTGCGTCCTGGACGGACGCGTCCGCACCGCCGAGCCCTTCCCGTAGATCTCCCCCACGACCACGTCGAAGTCTCCGTAGAACACCGGGACCGGCTGCCTGCCGGCCCAGCGCTCCGTCCACGCCTCGCGCGCCGCGATCGGGGAGTAGAACAGCCGGATCGAGCTCGTCCGGCCGATCTCGGGCCCGTTGTCGCTGACGTACTTGGTGACCTCGTCGCCCGCCACGACCACCCGGCGTCCCCCGCACGAGGTGGTGGCCAGCCGGTTGATGAACGACCGGAACTCGTCCGAGCGGCCCGCGTAGTAGAACATCTCCGACGGCCGCACGCACGCCTCCTGAACCCGGCTGGGCACCTGGCTTGGATCGGCATACGGGAGCATGCGGACTCTGTCCTTACCGAAGGATCTGGCGAAGTCCTCAGCGAGATTCTTGCTGTAGAAGTCGTCCTTATCCGCGTCGTAGAACACATCCGCGGTCTTCGCCCTCGGCCCCGTCAGGCCGTTCTTCGCCCAGAACGCGGCATGGTCGGCCAAGCGGCTGTTGGGCGGCGCCAGGCGGAAGTAGTACGGGGAGAAGCCGCCCTTGCGCCGTCCCGTGCCGTCGTAGGTGTTGGTCGTCCCGATCATCGGCATGGCCGACTTGGCCAGCTCGTCGATGGCCTCGCCGGTCTGGCGGCGGCTGTGGCCGAACCCCGCGACGGCGACGATCGTGCGGTCCTCGGCGGCCCGCTCCCTGATCCGGGCGGCGACCTCGGCGGCGTACCTGAACCTGGACCCGGTGTTGGCGAGCAGGATCCGCAGCAGCGGCTGCCCGCTGGCGGCGTTGTGCCGCTGCTGCGCGATCGACAGGCCGATCAGCTCGCCGTGGACGCCCGCCATCAGGTCGGCCACCGGGTTCTTGGTCTCGGGATCGGTCGTCATCGGCCCCAGGTACACCAGCGTCACGTACGGCTTGCCCGAGCCGGTCACCTCGTCGTTGAGCCGCTTGATGCGCCGCTCCGCCGCGCGCAGGCGCCCGGTGTAGGCGTAGGACCCGTCGGTGATGCCGACGCACTCGCCGTTGCCCGCGCGCCAGACCGAGAACGCCGCGCAGTACCGCACGGCCTGGAACGAGATCACCGCGACGGACGCGGCCAGGATCAGGGTCGCCACGATCCAGGGCACCGACGGGTGGGTCAGCAGCGGGCGGCGTCGTCCCCGGTAAACCTCCTCGGTGGACGACCCGTTCCCGGTGCCGCTGTCGACGCGGAACTCGCGGCGCGTCCCCAGCACCGCGACCCGCCGCTGCTGGGCCAGGTGCGCGTTCCAGAACGCGTGGCCGTGCTCGGACTCGCGGACGTCGGTCAGGTCGGCGACCGGCTGGTCGGCGGGCGGCGTCCTGATCGCCAGCGCCAGCTCGCGGGCCTCGGGCCTGGACCCGACCGCGAAGACGATCACCAGCGGGTCGAAGCGCTCCTCGTCGCGCCGCAGCTCCTCGACCCGCTCGGCGAACAGGCGGCACTGGGCGCGCCCCGGGCTGCCCGGGGGGAGCTGGTCGAACACCGCCGCCGGATACCGGACGCGGGCCCACGGCGCCCGCCAGATCGACCTGCGGTACGAGTGCCGCAGGTCCTGGAGGAACGCCGCGACCAGGACCCGTTCGAGCTGTTCGTCCAGCGGCCGGTCGGGCGCCGCCTCGGGGCGGGAGATCACGTCCAGGGCGAACCCGAGGAAGTCCGTGGAGCGCAGACCGCGCAGGTGGCGCTGCTCGTCGGAGGTGAACCAGCGGTAGCGTCGCCGCCCGGCCCAGTCGCGCGTCCGGGTGGCGACCTGGGTGGCGATGACGGACAGGCCGATCGCGGCCGCGATGATCGCCGCCGCGAGGTCGAGGGTCGCGGCGGCGCCCGCGCTGACCAGCGCGATCGTCGCCACGCCGATCGGCGCGACCTGCTCCAGATGTGACAGGGCGGAGGCGAAGCGGCCCTGCTGGCCGGGCCGCTCGGCGGGCACCACGATCTGGCGGCGGCGCCGGATGCCGCGCCCGAGCAGCGCGCGGCTCTGGGCGTCGTCGATGGCGTTGCGCAGCTCGGCGGCCAGTTGCCAGGTCTGCTGCTGGGCGGCCGAGGCGGGCGCGTGGCCGTCCCCGTTGCGCTGCTGGTCCAGCCGCATCCGGCGCAGCTCCAGCAGCCACAGGGCCATGCTCAGCAGCGGGAACCGCAGCCCCGGCTCGAACCTGCGCCGGTGCGCCGACAGGTCGCGGCTCATGTGCCGCAGCAGCAGCGCCTGGTCGGAGAAGGCGTCCCCGGCAGACGCGCCGTCGGCCGAGATGTGGGTGTAGGGGCCGGGGTCGGCCATGCAGCGCTCGACGAACTCGTGCGCGGCCTCGCGTGTCTCGTCCGGGGAGCCGATGGTGATCAGCAGGGGCCGGAGCCGGTCACCCGCGCGCCGCGTCGGCCGCTCGCGGATCCGCTCGAACAGGCTGAGCAGACCTTCCAGCCGGCTCGACCCCGGGCCACCCCCGAAAACGCCCGCCACGCGGCACCACCCCGACTCATCGGAAACGCGCACGCGAATGCGCGCGCTGACGCGCATTCTGACGTGCGATCTGACGCTCGCACTGCGGACTTTGACGCACGTACCGACACAAACCAATCCCGGACGCCACCACACCGAATCGGTTTGCCATGATTGGGCCGTGACCAACGAGGCCGACGAGCCGCTGGAGGGGGACATCGGGCCCGCCGCGTCCCGCCGTGCGGAGAACACCACCCGGCCCGACGCCGCCGCGGAGCTCGCCTACTACGAACGCGAGCGCGAACTGCGCCGCAAACGCAACAACGCCGTCTCGGGACGCATCACCGCGATCCTCGTGGCGGTCTTCCTGGCCTTCCTGGCGGTCGACTCCGTCATGGTGGCCCTGCGCGCCCGTTCCGCGGGCGATCCCTGGCTCTATCCGCCCGCGACGGTCGCCGCGATCAGCCTTCTCGCCCTGGCCGCGCTGGGGGTCTGGGCGCTGCGGCGCCGATCCCGCTGAGCGGGCGCGCCGTCTCGGAATGTGGGCGGGTCCGTGATCTTCGGGCCAGGTCAAGTAGCCTCGACGGGTGACCGACAGCGCCATCCCAGCCATCACCATTCCCGACGCCATCAAGCCCGCCGACGGCCGTTTCGGCTGCGGACCGTCCAAGGTCCGCCCCGAACAGCTGGCCGCCCTGGCCGGGTCCGGCTCGACCTACCTGGGCACCTCGCACCGGCAGAAGCCGGTCAAGTCCCTGGTCGGCCGCGTCCGCGAGGGCCTGTCGCAGCTGTTCTCGCTGCCCGACGGGTACGAGGTCCTGCTCAGCAACGGCGGCACCACCGCCTTCTGGGACGCCGCCGCGTTCGGCCTGGTCCGCTCCAGGTCGCAGCACGTGACGTTCGGCGAGTTCTCCAGCAAGTTCGCCAAGGTCACCAAGGGCGCTCCCTGGCTGGACGACCCGTCGGTGATCGCCTCCGACCCGGGCACGCACCCGCTGCCGTCGGCCGAGGCGGGCATCGACGTCTACGCGCTGACCCACAACGAGACCTCGACCGGCGTCGCGATGCCGATCGCCCGGCCCGAGGGCACCTCGGCCGACCAGGCCCTCGTGCTGGTCGACGCGACGTCCGGCGCGGGCGGCCTGCCCGTCGACGTCAGCGAGACCGACGTCTACTACTTCGCGCCGCAGAAGTGCTTCGCCGCCGACGGCGGGCTGTGGGCGGCGCTGGCCTCCCCGGCCGCGCTCGCCCGGATCGACGAGATCGCCGCGTCCGACCGCTACGTGCCCGAGTTCTTCAACCTCAAGACCGTGGTCGACAACTCGGCCAAGGACCAGACCTACAACACGCCCGCCGTCGCCACCCTGATCCTCTTCGCCGAGCAGATCGAGTGGATGAACGCGCAGGGCGGCCTGGCCTGGACCACGGCCCGCACGGCCGACTCCTCCCAGCGCCTCTACACCTGGGCCGAGAAGACGTCCTACACCTCGCCGTTCGTGGCCGACCCGGCCCAGCGCTCACAGGTGGTCGGCACCGTCGACTTCGCCGACGGCGTCGACGCCGCCGCCGTGGCCAAGGTGCTGCGCGCCAACGGCATCGTCGACACCGAGCCCTACCGCAAGCTGGGCCGCAACCAGCTGCGCATCGGCATGTTCCCGGCCATCGACCCGTCCGACGTGGAGGCCCTCACCGCCTCCATCGACCACGTCGTCGAACGCCTCTGACGTCCCGTATGCGCCCGCCCTCGCCCCGCGAGGGCGGGCGCACACGCGTCCAGCAAGGTCAGGAGAGGGTGGCGTAGCCGCCGGTGTTCGGGCCGGGGACGGGTGCGGGGGCGGCGATGTCGTGCAGGAGGCCCTCGCGGTCGAGGCGCATGTCGGACTCGGTGAAACCGGTCCAGACTCGGGGGTCGAGGTCGATGGCGCGGGCGGTGGGGCGGAAGGTGGCCTTGGCGACGCGGGGCCCGGCGTCCAGGCGCAGGTAGGTGCCCTCGCGGAGCATGACCACGGTGGCGAAGGTGACGCCGGTGTGGCGGCCGACCTCGCGGAACCAGCGCGGGTTGGACGCCCAGTAGAGGTTGCGGTCGGTGTCCAGCGCCACGGCGAGCGGGCTCAGGGCGGCCCTGGCCAGGTGGACGCGGCCCGGGCGGGCCCGGTCGACCCAGGCCAGCGCGGCCCGTCCGACCAGGGTGGTGAGGACGCCGGTCACGTCGTCGGGGGTCCGGGTCCCGGCCAGCAGCTGGAAGATCGGCTCGCTGTCGGTGGTGCCCAGCGCGGGAGGCAGCGCGAACGCGGCCCGCAGGGCGCCCGCCTCGACGTCGCCGTTGTGCGTGGCGATCACGCCCGTGCCGGGAGCGGTCACCAGCATCGGGCTGGCGTTCGCCAGGTCGTACGGAGTGCCCTGGGTGGCCCAGCGGGTGTGGCCGAGGACGACCGGCGCCGCGTCCAGGGCGGCGAGCAGATCGGACCGCCAGATCCCGGAGAACGGACCGCGTCCCTTGATCACCCGGCAGCCGTCGTGGTTGAGGTCCGAGCGGCGGTCGTCCTGGTATCCGGGCCCGGACGGGGCGCCCGAGACCAGCGCCAGGCCCGCCGAGTCGCGGCCCCGCTCCTCCGCCAGCATCCCCAGCGCCACCAGGGCGTCCGACGCCGCGTCCGGCCGGTCGGCCACGGGCGATCTCAGCAACCCGAAAAGTCCGCACATGCTGGATGAGATGCAGATCATGGGCGGCCGGTTCGACCGCCCCGCACGGGCGAATAAGCTCAAGCCGTGAACCGTGCGCCCCGCTGGCTCCTCCCCACCGTGCTGATCGCGCTCATCCTGGCCGTGGTCATCGGCGCGGCGCTGGGCTGAACACGCGGGCATCACGTCGGGGCCCCGCAGGATTGTCCTCGGGGCGAATCGGGGGATGATCAGGGCATGTCGTCGCGTCCTTGCCGTGCCGGAGCCCTGCTCGCCGCGCTCGCGCTCTCGGCGCTGGCGGCCGCCCCGGCCGCCGCCGCCGACCGCAAGGTGGCCTTCACGGTCGCCGACCCGCGCATCACCGAGTCCAGCGGGCTGGCGGTCAGCCGCCTGCACCCCGGCGTCACCTACACCCACAACGACTCGGGCGGAGTTGCGCAGATCTTCGCGCTGGGGCCCGACGGGCGCACCAGGGCCGTGCTGACGCTGGCGGGCGCGAGCGCCCGCGACTGGGAGGGCATGGCCCTCGGCCGCGACGACAAGGGACGTCCCGCGATCTACGTGGGCGACGTCGGCGACAACCTCGGCGGCGCCTGGCCCTACATCACCGTCTACCGGATTCCCGAGCCCAAGCAGCTGCGCAGCCAGACCCTGCGCGCCACGGCGTTCCGGCTCAAGTACGAGGACGGCCCGCGCAACGCCGAGACCGTCATGGTCAATCCGCGGACGAACCGGCTCTACATCGCCAGCAAGCTGTTCTCCGGCGCCCTGTACGAGGCGCCCGCCCGGCTGCGCACCGGGACCGTCAACAAGCTCCGCAAGGTCGGCGACGCCCCGGCCATCGCCACCGACGGCGCCTTCTCGCCGGACGGCCGCAACTACGTCATCCGCACCTACTTCGGCGCCCGCCTGTACTCGGTGAACCAGGACGGACGTCCGGGCAAGTCGCTCGGGCCCGTCTCGATCCCGGGCCAGGAGCAGGGCGAGTCGGTGGCCTTCACCGCCGACGGCCGCTCGATCCTGGCCGGGTCCGAGGGCTCCGGGCAGCCGGTCTACCGGATCTCGCTGCCCGAGGACGCGCTGCCGCCCAAGGCCGGGAAGACCTCCTCGTCCGGTGGCGACGACGACGATCCGGGCGGCTCGGGCAAGACCTCGACCAACCTCGGATTGATCGCGGGCGTCGCCGTGGCCGCCGCGATCGGCTACGCGGTCGTCCGCAGGCGGTCATGACGGCCGTCACCGGCGACAACGTCACATCACGGCGTCACACTCGAAAGTGGTGCGTCCGGCACCGGATCACGCCAAGTAGCAGACGACCCCGCCCGGTCCCGCGAGAGGATACGGACTGTGGAGCATGAACTGGTCGGCCTGCACGGTCCGGGCGACCGCCTGCGGCCGGTGTCCGCGGGCCCGTTCTCGCTGATGGCCGTGGCCCTCGCGCTGGCGCCGATCCGTCCGGTCTGGCTGTGGGCGACGCTGATCGCCTCCGTCGCGGCGCTCCCGTGGGTCCTGGCCGTCGTCCCCGGACGTCACCGAGCGCGCCCGTACTGGCGCCTGTCGTCCGACGGGCTGGAGCACGTCGGCGCGGCGGGCGGCAGCCTGGTGCGCTACGAGCGCTCCCGCATCGAGGCCCTGGCGATCACCACCGACGACGGCGTGCTCACCGTCTTCCACAAGTTCGGGAGGACGGCCGTGGGCTCGCTGCCGTCCATGGGCCTGGAGCCGCTGACGGTGTTCGTGACGGCCCGGCGGCTGGGCATCCCCGTCCAGCTGCTGGACGGCGACTCCGCCGAGCTGGCCGGGCAGGACCTCGGCGACCTCCTGCCGGGGCTGGACGCCGACCCCGAGGCCGGGGCGAGCACCTGGCGCGACCACGCCGCCGAGCAGAACCTGCTCGACCTGGAGGCCGAACTGCTGGCCGCCGCCCACGAGCCGCCCCGGGCCGTGAAGGCTCCCCGCGCGCCCGAGGTCACGCCCGCGCCGTCCGGCGGCCCGGGTGAACCCGCACCCTCGGCCGAGGCGGCGCGGGCCGTCACGGCCGAGCTGGAGGGCGCCGCGGCCGTCCCGGCGGCGGCGACGGAGCTGGCCACGCCCGCTCCCCGTCCGAGCCGTCTGCGGGTGGCGATCCTCGGGGTGATGTGCGGGGCGGTGGGGGCGGTCATGGTCGCCCGCATCGCGGTCGCGGGCACCGACGGCTTCGAGACCCGGCTGGCCGCCGGTTGCTGGGCCCTGGCCGCGATCGGGGGCGTGCTCGCCGCGCGCCGCCGCATGGCCCGCGCCACCCGGGTGAAGTGGACGATCACCCCCGAGGCCATCCGGGTCAGCGGACGGCCCTTCCCGCGCGAGCCCCGGGTGCTGCCCGGCACCGGGCTGGCGGCACTGGTCGTCGGGCCCGGCCTGCGCCTCGACCCGATCACCCGCGAGCCCCGGAGCGCCGACCTGTCCGTGCTGGCCTTCGACCACCGGCTGCGGCTGGTCGCCCGGCTGCCCTCGCACGGGCTGGACGCCTTCCAGCTCGCCCACGCGCTCGACGACCACGGGTACCGCGTGGTCACGCCGGGGGCGCGTCCACCGCGCCGTCCCGACTACGGCCTGGACGGCCTGCCCGAGATCTTCGCCCAGGTGCCCGGCGGCCGGCTGGTGGTGGCCGAGGGCGGGCTCGGCTGGGCCGACGCCACCGGCGACGTGGTGCTGCGCATGCCCGAAGACCGGCTGGGCGCGATCGAGCTGCTCACCATCGCCGGGCACGCCTGGGTGCGCCTGTACGACTCCGACGGCGACGAGTTCTTCTCCGCGCCGCTGTCGGCCATGCGCATCTCGCGCACCGACCTGCGCGAGGCGGCCCGCCGCGAGGGCCTGCCGATCACCGACGCGGAGTACGACGCCTACCTGTCGGCCGCGTTCCACTCGGCGGTCTCGGCGCTGTCGGCGCCCTCCCCCGGCGCTGCCGACGGCCTCGCCACCGCGGCGGGCTCCGCGGCCCCGAGCGTGACCCTGGACGCCACCCGCCGCTCCCGCCTGGGCACCTACGGCATGAGCATGGTGCTGTGCGAGCTGGTGGCGCTGCTGGGCGCGGTCTGGCTCGGCCCCGACCTGGGCGGGTTCGCCGTCACCGCGAGCTGGGCCGTGCCCGCCGGGCTGGTGATCGGCCTGGGCGGCTACTGGGGCTACGACCGCAACCGCGACCAGCTGCGCGTCTCGTCCGCCGGGCTGGCCGTGGTCACCCGGCGCGGCAAGGTCGAGTGGGACCTGGAGCGCGGCCGCGTCGGCGGCGTCGGCCTGGACGACTCGGGCGACGGGACGCCGAAGCTGGTCGTCTGGAGCCCCGAGTGCCGCGTCCTGCACGAGGTGCCCTTCCCACCCGACATGGACGAGCTGCGCCGCGCCTGCGAGCGCCACGGCCTCCCCTGGGGCCCGCCCGACGCCGACCACCCGGCCCCGCCTCCCCCCGAGCTCTAGCGGAGCGACCAGGCTTTGAGGGACTCGTATTCGAGCGTGGTGCGGCCCTTGGCGGGCAGGTGGCTGCGCATGAGGTGGATCTGGGTGGCGGTCCAGGGGGTGCCCGCGAAGGCCGACAGGGGTTCCAGCAGGGGCCGGACGTCGACGGGCTGGCGGCTGCGGGCCAGCGTGAGATGGGGCCGGAACGTGCGGTGAGGGTCGGGGGGCGTGCCGACGCGGCGTCCGGCGGCGGTGGTCGAGGCGGCCAGCCGGGCCAGGCCGCGGCGGTCGCCGTACAGGCCCGTCCAGAGCACGCGCGCGTGGACGCCGGAGCCGGGGAAGGCGCCCGCGCCCGCCAGCGAGAGCGTCAGCCGCTCGTGCCGGGCGGCGGCGCGTTCGAGCCGGGGCAGCAGGCGGTCGACCTTGACCTCGTCGAGCTCGCCGAGGAACGTCAGCGTGACGTGCAGGAGCTCCCGGGAGATCCACCGCAGGGACGGGGAGTCGGCCGCGAACGGCGTCACGAACTCCTCGAGCTCGTCCAGGATGTCCGGCGGCGGCACGAGCGCCACGAACAGCCTCATGGGAACGTCCACAGTGCCACGTCCCCAGCGTGGCAGCAGGGTGGTCCGGTTGTCACCGGTCGGCGGGTCACGAGACCGTCCCGGCCCCTTCGGCGGGCTCGCGGCGCAGGAGGCGGGCCAGCGTGGGACGCAGCGAGCCGCGCGGGGCCGCCACCGCGGCCACGGCCAGCGTCGCGGTGAGCGCGATCGCCCCGCCGAGGACGATGCCGAACCTCGGGCCGAACCGCTCGGCCGTCCAGCCGACCAGCGGGGCGCCCAGCGGGTTCGTCCCGAGGAAGACGAACATGTACAGGCCCATGACCCGTCCGCGCATCTCGGGCGCGACGCTGAGCTGCATGGTGGCGTTGGCGGCCGTGGTGAAGGTCATCATGGCGATCCCGGTGGGGACCAGCAGCGCCAGGAACGACCAGTACGTCGGCATCAGCCCGGTGATGATCTCCAGGACGCCGAAGGCCAGCGCGGCCCACAGCAGCAGGCTCAGCCGGGGCCTGGTCGCCCGCCGCGCGGCCAGCAGCGCGCCGGTCAGCGCGCCCGCCGCCAGCATGCTGGAGGCCAGCCCGAACGAGGACGCGCCGGTGTGGAAGACCTCGCGGGCGACCAGCGCGACGGTGATCTGGAAGTTCATCCCGAACGTGGCCACGATCCCGACGAGCATCAGCACGATCACCAGGTCGCGGCGGCCCCGTACGTAGCTCAGGCCCTCGCGCATCTGCCCCTTGGCGCGCTTGACCTTCTCGGACGGCACCAGCTCGCCCTCGCGCATCGCGCGCAGGCCGAGCAGGACGGCGACGAAGGACGCGGCGTTCAGCAGGAACACCGGGCCGGTGCCCAGCAGGGCGATCAGCACGCCCGCCACGGCCGGGCCGAGCAGGCGGGCCCCGTTGAAGGAGGCGCTGTTGAGCGCGACGGCGTTGGGCAGGTCGCGCCGTCCGACCATCTCGACCACGAACGCCTGGCGGGCCGGGTTGTCGATGACGGTGGCCATGCCCAGCGCGAACGCCAGCACGTAGACGTGCCAGACCTGGGCGTTGCCGGTGACGACCAGCAGGCCGAGGATCAGCGCGAGCGACCCCATCACCATCTGCGTCAGCATCAGGATGCGGCGCTTGGAGTAGCGGTCGGCGATCACCCCGCCCCAGAGCCCGAACAGCAGCAGGGGCAGGAACTGCAGGCCGGTGGTGATGCCGAGGGCCGTGCCGCTGCCGTGGGTCAGTTCCAGGACGAGCCAGTCCTGCGCGACCTTCTGCATCCAGGTGCCGACGTTGGAGACGATCTGCCCGGTGGTGAACAGGCGGTAGTTGCGGCTGCGGCGCAGCGCCCGGAACATGCCGGGCCGTTCGTCGGGAGGTTCTCCGGATTTTGTCAGGTCGACCGGCTGAGCTTGTCGAGGATCGGCGCCGCCTTGCGCAGGATCTCCCGCTCCGCCGGGGTCAGCTCGCTCAGCCGGCGCGACAGCCACGCCTCCTTGCGGCGGCGCAGCTCGGCCAGGTGCGCCAGCCCCTCCTCGGTCGGCCCCAGGACGACCTGGCGCCCGTCGGTCGGATGCGGGCTGCGCCTGACCAGCCCCTGCCGTTCCAGGAACGCGATCACGCGGGTCATCGAGGGCGGCCGCACCTTCTCGTGGTCCGCCAGCTCGCGCGGGGTCATCGAGCCGTGCCGTTCCAGGGCCGCGAGCGCGGCGAACTGGGTGAGCGTCAGCGGGCCCTCGTCCGGGTCTCCGATCTCGGCGGCCTTCAGGGTGCGGAGCCGGCGCGACAGCCGGGCGATCGAGATGCGCAGGTCTTCGGCCAGGCCCGGAGACCGGCCCGGCCCGCGTGGCGGCGTCGGTGGGGTGCTCATTTTCGTTCGCAGAAGTCATTGCCTTTGCTAACGATACCTCAGGGGGCCGGATTCCCCCAGAGGTCGCGCGTCACGTCCGGGCGACTTCTCCTCCGATCAATCGGTCGGCTACCTGGCCGACATCGTGCCACGTCAGGAGACCCCCAGCAGATCCTTGACCGGCTCCAGCGCGAAGTACAGGACGAACAGCGCCGCGATCAGCCACATCAGCGGGTGGATCTCGGCGAACCGCCGCCGGGCCGCCTTGATGGCCACGTAGGCGATGAAGCCGGCGCCGATGCCGACGGTGATCGAGAACGCGAACGGCATCAGCACCATGGTCAGGAAGGCCGGGATGGCGATGTCGTAGTCGTTCATGTCGATATGGCGGATCTGGGTCACCATCAGGAAGCCGACCACGACCAGCGCGGGGGTGGCCGCCTCGAACGGGACGATCGTCACCAGCGGCGCGAAGAACATCGCGACCAGGAACAGCAGGCCGGTCACGACGCTGGCCAGGCCCGTCCTGGCGCCCTCGGCGACGCCCGCCGCCGACTCGACGTAGGTGGTGTTGGACGACACCGACGCCGCGCCGCCGGCCGCCGCGCCGACCGAGTCGACCAGCAGGACGTTGCGGATGCCGGGCAGGTCGCCGTCCTCGTCGACCAGCTCGCCCTCCTTGCCGACGCCCACGACGGTGCCCATCGTGTCGAAGAAGTCGGCGAGCATGACGGTGAAGATGAACAGCAGCGCTGCGGTGACCCCGGCGCGCTCGAAGCTGCCGAACAGGCTGAAGTCGCCGACGAGGCTGAGGTCGGGGGTCTCGACGATCTTGTCGGGGAGCTTGGGGACGTTCAGCTGCCAGCCGTCGGGGTTGATCACCGGCTTGCCGTCCGGGCCCGGTCCCTTGTTGAAGGGCCCGGCGTCGGCCAGCCACTCCACCACGATCGCCAGCACCGTCGTCCCGAGGATGCCGATCAGGATGGCGCCCTTGACCCGGCGCGCCACCAGGAGCGCGGTGACCAGCAGGCCGACGGAGAAGACCAGCGTGGGCCAGCCCGACAGCGCCCCGGCGGCGCCCAGCTGGACCGGCACCGACGCCTCGCCGACCGCTCCGGGGACGCGGCGCACGAACCCGGCGTCCACGAAGCCGATCAGCGCGATGAACAGGCCGATCCCGACCGCGATGGCGGTTTTCAGACCGGGCGGGATGGCGCGGAAGACCGCCACCCGGAACCCGGTCACCACCAGGACCGCGATGATCAGGCCTTCGAGGACGATGATCCCCATCGCGTCTTCCCAGGACATGTCGCTGGCGATGCTGAACGCGACCACCGCGTTGAGCCCCAGCCCGGCCGCCATCGCGAACGGATAGCGGCCGATCAGCCCCATCCCGAGGGTGAGCAGCCCGGCGACCAGGGCGGTGGCGGCGGCGACCAGCGGAATGCTCGCCCCCGGCACCGTCAGGTCGCCGAGATACTGCCCGTCCTTGTCGGCCACGGTGCCGATGATCAGCGGGTTCAGCACCACGATGTAGCCCATGGTGAAGAAGGTGGCCAGCCCGCCCCGGACCTCGCGGCCCACCGTGGAGCCGCGCTCGGAAATCTTGAAATAGCGGTCGAGACCCCGCGCCTGCGCACTCTTTGCCGTCACGGGCGCAGCGTGCCAGACGGGACGGGGCGCGAACACCCCCCAGGGGCACCGAAACGGCAACGGATGCGTCAACGCGTCACACGTCAGTGATGCTCTCCGTGACCGCCGTGGAACTCGTGCACCACCGCGTGTCCCTTGCCCCGGGCGATCAGGTACCGGTTGACCGGGACGGTCACCACGAACGCCACCGCGAAGCTCCCGGCCAATGCCGTCCAGAACAGCGCGTCGAGCAGGCCCGCGTGCATCGCCCCCGGGACGGCGATCATGAATCCGTTGTCCATGATCTCCATCACCGCGATCGAGACGGTGTCGGCCGCCAGCGCGATGCCGAGCGCCCGCCGCAGGCCCACGCCCGCGGCCAGCACCGGGCGCATGGTCAGGCCGTAGCCGAACAGGAAGGCCAGGCCGACGGCCAGCGCGATGGTCTGGACGTTTCCCCAGCCCAGCGCGGTGCCGATGACCATCCCGAGGACCTCGCCGATGGCACAGCCGGTGAGGCAGTGCAGCGTGGCGCTCACCGCCTGCCGCGTCAGGTTCTTGCCGTGGTCCATGACCGACTCCTTCCCTCGGAACTGCTCGTTCACCATACCCTATACCCCTATAGGGTATGCAAGAACGATGGACGTGCCGCCGCCCACCCCGCGAAGGGCGCCTAAGCTGGGCCCATGACCCGAGCGCGCCGTCCCGACCCCGAGCCGATGCGGACCAACGACGTCCGGATCGCGGCGGCGGGCACCGCCGCCTGGGCCGTGGCCCTGGTCGTCCTGCTGGTCGCCGGCCTTCCCGAGGACGACCGCTGGTGGCTGTGGGTGTGCGCGGTCGGCATCGGCATCGGGCTGTTCGCCGTCTGGTACGTGCCCCGGCTGAACGCGTCCCGCGAGCGCCCGCCCGCGCCGCGCGACGGCGGCTGACCCGCCCGAAAACCCTTCGCGCCGTCCTCCTCGATCCGGTTACCGTCACGCGGACGTGACCGGAGATCGCCGGTCACCCCGGCGAATCCGATCGAGACCCGAAGGAGGACGGCATGCGCGCGATGGCGACCCGCGACCTGACGAAGGTTCGCAACATAGGCATCATGGCCCACATCGACGCGGGCAAGACGACGACCACAGAGCGCATCCTGTTCTACACCGGCGTCTCGTACCGCATCGGCGAGGTCCACGACGGCTCCGCCCAGATGGACTACCTCAAACAGGAGCGCGACCGGGGCATCACGATCACCTCGGCCGCCACCACCTGTCACTGGCCGCTGGACGGCGCCGACCACACCATCACGATCATCGACACCCCCGGGCACGTCGACTTCACCGTCGAGGTGGAGCGCTGCCTGCGGGTGCTCGACGGCGCGGTGACGGTGTTCGACGGCGTCGCCGGGGTCGAGCCCCAGTCGGAGACGGTCTGGCGCCAGGCCGACCGCTACGGCGTGCCCCGCGTCTGCTTCGTCAACAAGCTCGACCGGACCGGCGCCGACTGGAGCCGCTGCGTGGCGATGATCGCCGACCGCCTCGGCGCGGTGCCGCTGGTCGTCCAGCTGCCCATCGGGGCCGAGTCGGACTTCACCGGCGTCATCGACCTGGTGGAGATGCGGGCCCTGGTGTGGCACGGCGAGGACTACACGGTGACCGCGATCCCGTCCGGCCAGGCCGAGGAGGCCCGGCTGTGGCGCGACCGGCTGCTCGCGGACGTCGCCGAGCACGACGACGAGCTCATGGAGCTGTACCTCGCGGGCGACGAGCCCGGTCGGGAGCGGCTGCACGCCGCGATCCGGCGCCTGACCCTCGCACCGGACGGCCCCACGATCACCCCGGTGTTCTGCGGTACGGCCTTCAAGAACAAGGGCGTCCAGCCCCTGCTCGACGGGATCGTGCGGTACCTGCCGTCCCCGGCCGACATCGAGGCGATCGAGGGCGAGGACGGCGTGATCCGCAGGCCGTCCGAGCACGAGCCGCTCGCGGCCCTGGCGTTCAAGATCATGAGCGACCCGCATGTCGGGCGGCTCACGTTCGTCCGGGTCTACTCGGGACGCCTGGAGCCGGGAACCGTCGTGTGGAACCCCGTCCGGGCGACCAGGGAGCGGATCGGCAAGGTCTACCGCGTCCACGCGGGCCGGCGCGAGGAGATCGCGGCGGCCGGCGCGGGCGACATCGTCGCGGTCATGGGCCTGCGGGGCACGACCACCGGCGAGACGCTGTGCGATCCCGGCCATCCGGTGCTCCTGGAGTCGATGGACTTCCCGGCGCCGGTGATCGAGATCGCCGTCGAGCCCAGATCCCGGGGCGACCGCGAGAAGCTGGCGGCCGCCATCGCCCGGCTGGCCGAGGAGGACCCGTCCTTCCAGGTCCACCACGACGCCGAGACCGGGCAGACCGTCCTCGGCGGCATGGGCGAGCTCCATCTGGAGGTGCTCGTCCAGAGCATGAAGGACGACTACGGCGTCGAGGCGGCCGTGGGACGTCCCCGCGTCGCCTACCGCGAGACCATCCGCAAGGCGGTCAAGAAGGTCGTCCACACGCACAGGAAGCAGAACGGAGGACGGGGCGAGTACGCGAGGGTGCAGATCTCGATCGAGCCCATCGCCGAGCTCTACGAGTTCGTGAACAAGGTCACCGGTGGCCGCGTGCCGACGCACTTCATCCCGTCGGTCGACGCGGGCTGCCAGGACGCGATGCGGTGCGGCGTGCTGGCGGGCCACGAGATGACCGGCGTCCGCGTCGTGCTGCACGACGGCGACCACCATGTGGAGGACTCCTCCGAGCACGCGTTCCGGATCGCCGGGTCGCGCGCCTTCAAGGAGGCCGTGGCGCAGGCGTCGCCCGTGCTCCTCGAGCCCGTGATGGCCGTCGAGATCATCACGCCCGAGGAGTACCTGGGCGAGGTCATCGGCGACGTCGGCGCGCGCCGGGGGCGCGTCCAGGCCCTGGACGAGCGCTCCGGCGCCCGCGTCGTCCGGGCCCTGGTGCCGCTGTCGGAGATGTTCGGCTACGTCGGTGACCTGCGCGGCATGACCAAGGGCCGCGCGGCCTACGCGATGCAGTTCGAGTCTTACGCCGAGGTCCCGAGCGGCTAGAAGTGTGAGTAGGACCCGTGAGCCCCGGCCGCGTGCCGGGGCTCACGGCCGTCCAGGTCGGCCTCCGCGCGCAGGGTCGCGGCGGCGTCCGGGCTCCGCAGCACCGCCTCGGCCTCGAAGCGGTCCTCCCAGCGTCCGGCCAGCCAGGCCAGCCCCCGCGCGAGCCCTTCGGGGCCGGACGCGTGGAGCTCACCTTCCCCAAGGAACCAGGGCACGTCCTGCCCGTCCACGACCAGGCGGTCATGCGCGACGTAGGACACCACGGCACCGGGCAGAACGCCACCGACCACGTCCGGCACACCGGCCGGTACCCCGGACGACTCGACCGCCCCCGGCACCTCCTCCGACGCCAAGGGCAGGTCGAGCAGGTCGGCCAGCGGCCCCGCCAGCTCGTGCGACGGGATGACCAGCGGCTGCCCGGCCAGCAGCGGCAGCAGATCGGGCCGGTCGAGCACCAGGGCGTCCTCGGCCGCGACGACCTCGACCTCGCCGTCGACCACGGCCCGCACCCGCTCGGGCGGCGACACCTCGGCCCCCGACTCGGCCAGCGCCGTCCACAGCGCGCCCAGCCGGTCGCGCGCCACCGGGCGCGCGGGGTCGGCCATCCGGTCGAGCAGCTCCTGGGCGCCGCCCGGCTCCCGGAGCAGCTCGTCGAGCGACGTCCGCACCCCCAGGGCCAGCAGCAACTCGGGGTCGAACTCGACCGGGAGCGGCTCGTACAGGCCGGCGAGCAGATCGTCCGGGACGCTGTACTCCCCCGGGAGCCGCCCGTTCAGCACGGGATGCCGCCGCAGCCACCACGCCGTATAGGACGGCAACGCCACGCGCCGTCCGTCGTAGAGCATCACGTGCACGGGCTCCACCAGAGCGACCCGCACGGGAGGCTGAGCCAGAAGCCGCAGAGCCGCATCCCAATCGGCCACCAGCTCGAGATCACGAACGGCCCTGAACTCGGGAACGACCGGCGGCAGCTCCTGATCGCCGAGCCGGTCGAGGACGTCCTCGGCCCAGAGCTCCTCGTCCGCCAGGTCCTGCGACTCGACGCCGTCGGCCAGGGCCGGCAGGTTGACGTCCTCGGCCCGCACCAGCGCGAACCCGCCGAGCACCCCCGCGGCCTCCAGCGTCTCGGGACCCCAGCGCTCCACCACGCCCTCGGCCACGACGCCGAACGGCGCGTCCTCGGCCATCAGCCCCCGAAGCGGACTCTGCGGAAGCAGCAACTCCGCCGCCGGGTACAGGTCGCCGTCCTCCCCGGAGAGAGGGAGCTCTCCCAACCAGGGCTCGTCCCCCGGGTCCAGATGAGCCGCGGCCACCAACCCCAGCACGGCCTCGGCGATCTCGTCCGGATCATCGGCCTCGAACGCCCCCTCGACGGCCTCGCGCACCGCCGGATCGCCCAGCACCGCCCGAGGCCCGGCCTCGACCGCCCCCAACCGCAGCAGCAGAGGATGCGCCGCCTCCGGATCGACCAGCCGAAGCCCCAGAATCTCAAGCCCCTTCGGCAAATCCGACGCCACCAGCAGCCCGCGCGGCCCCCGCACCGTCCGGCCATCGGCCAGCGGAACGGGAATGGCCCCCAGAGCATCGGTCGACGCCCCCGTCAGGGACTCATACAGCTCCCGCCACCACAGCGGGGGTTGCTCCAGCCCGGCCAAGGCGTCCACCACATCGGCCAACTCCACCCGACGCACGCCCAAGGCATTCAAGCCCGGATGCCTGGCAGGCCACCGAGCGGGCAGCACCCCCGGCAGGATTCCCGTCCCCAATAGCCCCACAAACGCCGCCGGAGCGTCCACCACCACGGCGTCCCGCCCCCGCGCCCCGTCAGGCAACAGCACCGCATCGGGAAGCCGCCCCACGATCGCCCGGCGAATCCGCGCGTCCAGCTCCCCAACTCCGACAACCCCGGGCACCAGCTCAAGCACCGCGGGGTCACCGGCCAATTGCCCCATCAACCGCACATAGCCCTCGGCGGCCCGCTCGACCAGAAAGTCCGTCAACGCCCCCGGGGCGACATGCCGCCGATCCGGCGCCAGCGGAAACGAGCCGATCAGCAAAGCAGGCAGATCAAGCCGCTCATCACTGGGAGTAGGCGCATGCACAACCCGGGGGGCTTCACTCTCGCCCAGAGCCCAACGCACCTGCCAATAAGGCCGCGCCCGCTCCTCCACAGGCCGATCGACCAGCAACTCCGGCGGAACCACCCCATGATCCTCGACGACCCGCCAGGGCACGCCGTCGATCACGACCCGCCCGTCCGCCCGCTCGGCCGTGAGCGTCCGGACCTCCACCCCGTCGATCTCGATCTCGACCGTCCCGAGCGCGGGCAACGCCAGCATCAGCGCGGGCCCCGCCTCCTCCAGCTGCCGCCGCACGGCCGCGACCGCGTCAGCGTCCCGCAGAGGCAGCCGCACCACGGTGTCGAACCCGTCCGGTACCTCCACCTCACACGCGAACGGAAGCCGCAACAACGGCACATGCCCGCCCCGCCGTCCCAGCTCCTCACCCAGCCCCGGAACCCCGGACGCCAGCTCCCGCGCCCGCTCCAGCGACCACGAGACCCCGCCCCCACCCGACCCGATCGAGGGCTCGTCACTGACCGCCACCACGGCCGCGAACCCGACCCCGAACCGCCCGACGGCCCCGTCCTCGTCCCGCTTCCCCGAAGCCCGCAAAGTGGAAAGCGCCTCAACCCCACCCGCGTCAAGCGCAGCCCCCGTATTAGCCGCGCTCAGCACCGTCCCCCGCAAGGAGAACCGCACCCGCCCCGAAACCCCACCCCGAACCGCCGCATCCGCAGCGTTCTGAGCCAGCTCCACGACGACCCGATCCCGATACCCGCCAAGAACCAGATCCTCTTCGGCGTTGGCGTCCTCCCGAAACCGAGCGACGGACTCCGCCCACCCCCGAAGCACCCGCCCCCGAAGCGCAGCAACAACCGCCTCCACCAAACCCACCCCAGCCCTAGACACGCACGCCGAAACCCACCCCTCAGTGTGTCAGCGCCCCCCACCCCAACCCACCAAGATCACCACGCCCAATCCCGCTGAAGGCGTCTATCCGCAAACTGCAAGCGCGAGCCCCGGCCCCGCGCAGATCAGGGCACACTCACCCCCGCCACCAACACGCCTCAGCCGCCGCGAGCGCAGCCAAAGGCCGCGCCTCTCACGCCGAAGGCGTCAAATGCGCGTATTTTGCAATCCCGCCGAAGGCGTCTGTCTGCAAAATGCAGCGCGAGCCGCGCCCGCGACAAGCGACGAGCCGCCAGGCGAGGAGCGCAGCTCGCGGACGCAATAAACACGGGACGAGCCGCCAGGCGAGGAGCGCAGCTCGCGGACGCAATAAACGGAGCGCAGCTCGCGGGGGCCGGGCTAACTGTGCCCCAGTGCCTCTTCTGCTTCGTCTGCCGCCGGGCCGGTGGGGACGACGTCGTAGCCGAGTTCGTCGATGACGGGTGGGTTGTGCTCGGAGGCGGCGGGGAGGACGACGGCCTCGGAGTGGGCGCCGCAGCCGTGGTCGGCGGAGACGACGCGGCCGTCGTCGGGGGCGTACTCGTTGGCGCACACGCCGAAGACCTGGCGCAGCTCACCGGCGAGGGGGACGAAGAAACCGCAGGTGGAGCACTGGGCGGGGGCGGAGGCGGCGATGGGGGCGCGGGGACCGGCGACGCCCTCGTACCAGCGGACGGCGGCCTCGTCGCGGCCCTCCTGGGACAGGACGCGGACCCGGCCGAGGCCCAGTTCCCACTGGGCCTGGTGGTCGGCGGCGTCGGAGGTCTGGCCGAGACCGGCGGCCAGGCGGACGTCGTCGGCGGCGGTGGGCAGCAGGTCGCCGGGGCCCAGGTCGCCGGGGCGCAGCCGCTCGAGCCAGGGCACCCACTGGGGGGCCAGCAGCGCGTCCTCGCCGGGAAGCAGGACGCATTCGTCGACCGTGACGTTCTTGGCGCGGGAGGCGCGGGTCACGGTGACCGCCCAGCGCCAGCCTCGGTAGGCGGGGTCGAGGCATTCGAAATCGTGGGTGACCAGGCGGTCGCCCTCGGACCGCAGGCCGAGGTGCTCGCCGACCGGATAGGGCCGGGCCGTCTCGACCGCGGCCTCGCGGGCCAGATCGACGGCTTCGGCGCAGGCCGCGTCGATGGCGGGCGTGCGCGCGCGGCGCGCTGTGGTGGTGGCCGAGCGAGCGGGACTGGACTGACGGGTTGGGCTCACGGATCAATTCTCGCGCATGGAAGGGCATGGCCGCGCACAGCACCCGTCAGAACGGTCGGGTCCCCCGCTCCGTACAGCCGTAACGCCGTCGCGGTTTCCGGCCCGGCGAGCGTCCCGCGAGGTGCGGGACGCGTTTTCGGGGAACGTAATCTCATTGTCGGGCCCCCTGACCGAAACTCGCCCCTGAGGAGAGCAGACCGCATGGGAATCCGGAGCCGCGCAGGCGCGATCGGGCGTTCCGTGCGCGGCGGTGCCCGCGGGACGGGACGCGCCGTGAAGAACGCGGGGCGGTTCACCCGGCGCGCCACCCACGCCCAGGGGGCGGGACGCAGCGGTCTGGGCAGCCTGATCGAGACCGGCGCGGTCAACGCCGCCGGTGACGCCCTGGTCGCGGTGGCGCTGGCCGGCACGCTGTTCTTCGGGCTGGAGGTCGACAAGGCGCGGGGTCAGGTCGCGCTGTACCTGCTGGTGACGATGGCGCCGTTCGCGCTGGTCGCGCCGTTGATCGGCCCGGCGCTCGACCGGATGCGCCATGCCCGCAGGTACTCGATCGCCGGGACGTTCGTCGCCCGCGGCCTGCTGTGCTGGGGCATGGCGGGCGCCGTCCTGCACGACGACACCGTGACGTTCCTGCCCGCCGCGTTCGGCGTGCTGGTCCTGTCGAAGGCTTACGGGGTGCTGCGGGCGGCCGTGGTGCCGCGCGTCCTGCCGGACGAGATCACCCTGGTGACGGCGAACGCGCGCTCGTCGTTCGCGGGGCTGATCGCGGCGGCGGTCGCGGCGCCGATCGGCGCGGGGATCGGGGCGCTCACCGGGCCCGACTGGGTGCTGCGGATCGCCATGGTGGTCTTCCTGCTCGGCGTGGTCTTCGCGATGCGCATCCCCCGCCATGTCGATCTTCCGGACGCCGACGCGCCGCCCCCGGAGGACGCGCCGGAGAAGCAGCCGCGTGGCCACTGGCGGACACTTCCGCGTGTCGGACCGGCGGTGGCCGAGGCGATGCAGGCCAACGCGGCGCTCCGGGCGTTCTCGGGCTTCCTGATCCTCTATCTGGCCTTCCTGCTGCGGGAGGAGCGGTTCGGTCAGGTGTCGAGCAACGTGGCGCTGGGACTGCTGGCGGCCGCGGCGGGGGCCGGTGGGCTGGCGGGCACGGCGCTGGGCGCCTGGATGAAGGCGCGGGCGCCCCGGTTGATCGTGTTCGGGACGCTGGCGTTCGTCACGGGCATGGCGGCCGCGAGCGCGATCTTCTTCGGTCTGTGGGCGGCGCTGGCCGTGGCCCTGACGGCCGGTCTCGGCCAGTCGCTGGGCAAGCTCTCGATGGACGCCGTGGTGCAGCGGGAGATCGGTGAGGAGGTCCGCTCGTCGACGTTCGCGGTCACCGAGACGCTGCACCAGCTCGTCTGGGTGGTCGGCGGGCTGCTCGGGCTCGGCGCGTCGATCGTGGCCGACGGACGGGTCGCGCTCTCGATCGTCGCCGGGGTGCTGGCGCTGGCCCTGGCCGGGCTGCTGCTGCGCCCGGCGGGGCCGGTGCGCGACCCGCACGCGCGGGCCGGGGTGGTGGGTGACGCCCACCCCGGCGTCCGGACCTGACGGGTCAGGTGTGCAGGTCGTCGGCGACCGCGCGGAGCACGGTGGCGATCTTCTTGGCCTCGGCCGGGCCCGGGTGCTTGCCGCGGCGGTAGGTCTCGGAGATCCCGTCCAGCAGCTTGATGAGGTCCTCGGTGATCAGCACCATCTCGTCGGGCTTCTTGCGGCGGGCCTTGGCCACCGACTTCTCGACCGACGGCGGGGTCTCCAAGGTGCGCAGCGACAGTGCCTGCTGTCCGCGTCTGCCCTCGACCACTCCGAACTCGACGCGCTGGCCGGGCTTGAGCGTGGTCACGCCCCCCGGGAGCGCGGAGGAGTGCACGAATACCTCACCGCCGTCGTCGCGGGTGAGGAAGCCGAAGCCCTTGTCGGCGTCGTACCACTTGACCTTGCCAGTGGGCACGGGAGACCTCGTTCAGTTCTCGTCCGGGATTGACGTAAAGATTACAGCTTGTCGGGAAAGCCCGTGTGGTGCCGCACGGCGCCCGGGCGACCCATCACGCTACGCCGCGCAGGTCGAACACGCACGCGAATATAGGGTCAGCGTGACGGGCCGATCCACTCCGGGAAAGCCAGCAGGTCGGGGAGAACGACATCGGCCCCGTATGCGGTGAGCGCGGCCGCGTCGAACGACCCCGTCGCGACGCCCACGGCCACCGCTTCGGCCGCCCTCGCGGCGTCCACGTCGCCGGTGTGGTCGCCGACATAGGCGTCGGCCCCGAATGCCCGCAGGGCCGTCCCCTTGTCCGCGCCGAAGACGCCGCCGACGACCTCGTCCACGGGCAGGCCCAGGAAGGCGACCGTCCGCTCGGTGTCGGCCTGGTTCTTGCCGGAGACCACGATCGTCCGCCCGCCCAGGGCCCGGACGAGCTCGATCGCCGCGGCGGCGCCCGCCATCAGCGTGGTGGCGGGCACGGCGACGTCGGCGTAGACGGCGCGGTATCGGGTGGCCATCTCGGCGATCCGCTCGGCGGGGAACCAGTAGGCCAGCTCCTCCTCCAGAGGAGGGCCGATGCGCCGCACGACGGCGGCGGTGTCGATCGGGACGCCGGTCTCGGACGCCAGGACGTCGTACACGGCGGCGATCCCGGCCCGGCTGTCGGCGAGCGTCAGGTCGAGGTCGAACCCCACGGAGGGGGCGTGAACACGGATTTCGGTCGCAACTGGCTCCACCACGTCCCACAGGGTAAATGAGTAGGTATGAGGGAGTTGCGGCGGCACCGGAGCGGGCGGACGATGGAGGTCCGCGGAGAGCGACGAGGCCCTCACAACGCGCGCACCCGCGCTCCCCTGGTAGTGGCGATGCGACGGGATCCGAGTAGGAGAGCGCGGGAGTCTGATGCGCAACGGATGTTGCGATTTATATTCGACCGGAACTGGCTGGGCCGATCGACCGAAACCGAGGCTTCGTGATGTCGGATATACCCGGCCACCTCCCCACGAACCACATGACCAGGCAAAAAGAGAGCCACCACCATCCCCGCCCGACAAGGAAAAGAGGGCGCCATGGCCGACGAGAGCGACCGCACCTCGACCACCACCGAACCCAAGGGTGACCAGCCCGTCGCGCGCCACCGGACGACGCGGCTGCCCCGCCCGCGCGCGGGCGCCCTGGCCGCCGGGCGCAGACGTGCCGTGAACCTGCTCGCGGGCCTGGTCTCGCTGGTCACCACGCTCGTGGTGATCGTCCTGGCGATCCACATCGTGTTCGTCGCGTTCGAGGCCAACGGAGCCAACGACCTGGTCAGCACCGTCCGCGACTGGGCCGACGACCTGGCCTGGGAGTTCAGGGACGTCTTCAAGCCCGAGGATCACAAGGCCGAGGTGGCCGTCAACTACGGCCTCGCCGCCGTCGTCTACCTGATCATCGGCCGGATCGTCGTCTCGCTGATCAGGCGGCTCGGCTGAACCGCGCCTACCCCGGGGGGCCCGCCCCGCGGTCAGAGGTCGCGGCCGGGGAACCGCACGGCCTCGAACGGCCACGCGGTGGTCATCCACTCCCGGACGAACTCCTCCAGCTCCTTCTCGACGCTGGAGTCCTCCTCATCGGCCCGCACCCAGAACACCACCACGGCGTCGGCGTCCGCGGTGTCGGACGGGGCCACGTGAATGCGTCCGAGCTGGCGTTCCTCGTCGGGGGTCGTGACGACGTAGCTCAGCGACCGCCGCAGCTGGCCCTCCTTCTGCAGCCACGCGACGTCGATCAGCGCCTGCTCGAAGGTGAACTCGCGCTCCGGCCAGCCCCACTCCGCGCCGAAGCGCTCCGACAGCCGTTCGAGGCTGGCCAGCACCGCCCCGTAGTCCTTGACCGTGTCGTGGACGGTGATCGGGCGGATGCGGAACCTCGGCCCGGCCACCAGCGTGGGGATCACGAAGTCCTCCGAGAGGAAGGCTCCCTGGCCAGCCTTACGCGGAGATACGAACATCGTCGACCCTTCCGACAACGCCCCTTTCCGGCGACGGGGGCGCGGAGCAAAGAACTCTAGCCGCCCGCCGCGGGGTGCGAGACGGATCGCCGATTCGGGCGCGCCGGGCGCCGACGCCCCGCGCGAACATGCCTTATCGTGCTTGCGGAGGAACTCACCAACATGACGACATCTACGCGCGAGCGGATCGTGGCCGAGTCGCTTCGGCTGTTCGCCGACCGCGGCTACGCCGCGACCTCGGTGGCCGAGATCGAGGCGGCCGCCGGTCTGTCCCCTGGCGCGGGGGGACTTTACCGGCACTTCCGGTCCAAGGAGGAGGTGCTCTCCTCCGCCATCCGCGAGCACATCGAACGGACCCGCAAGCAGGTCGACGCGGTGATGGAGCTGTCGAAGAGCTTCGCCGAGCGTCCGCTCGACACGCGGCTCCGGATGACCTGTCAGGCCGGTCTGGCCAAGATGCGCGAGGAGCAGGAGCTCGTCCGCGTCCTGTTCCGCGACCTCGACCAGTTCCCCCACCTGGTCGCCGAGATGCGCGAGGGCATCGTCAACCCCCTGTACGACGGCATCGCCCGCTGGCTCGCCGACCAGCCCGAGTTCGAGCACTCCGACGAAGACTGGCCCGCCATCGCGGCCATCCTCGGCGGCGCGGTCATCAACTACTGGCTCACCAACGAGTCCCTTTACGAGCCGCCGACCCGCATCAACGAAGACCGCTTCGTCGCCGGTTGGGTCCGGCTGGGCCTGGGCCTGGTGAGTTCCGAACCGGCCCCCGCCGCCCCCTGACGCACAGCCGCCTCCCCCCGCTCACCACCCCGGGTCGCGTCCCCGAGGGCGATGGGTGTGAACACGCTCGTGCGGGCTCCTACGCTGAAGGGCACGGACCGGGCGGGATCTGAGTGGGGAGCGGGATGGATTCATACGCGGACTGGCTGCGCGCACGCGATGACGGAGAGCTGCGCGCACTGCTGTCCGCGCGTCCCGAACTCGGGGCGCCCGTTCCCGCCGACATCGCCGCGCTGGCGGCGCGCGCCACGACGCCGACCGCGATCAACCGGGCGCTCGACCGGCTCGACCGCTTCGCGCTGGCCGTCCTCGAGACGGTGCTCGTCCTGCCGAGGCCGGTGGACGCCGCCGACCTGCCGGGCGCGGCCGGCGCCTCGCCCGAGCAGGCGGCCGACGCGGTGGCGCGGCTGCGGCGGCACGGCCTGATCTGGGGCGACGGCCCGATCAACCCCGCGCCGGGCGTCCGGCAGGCCCTCCCGCACCCGGCCGGGCTGGGGCCGCCGGTCCGCGAGGTCTTCGCGGGCTACCCGGTCGAGCGGCTCACCGATCTGATCACCGACCTCAGCGGCGCGGCGCCGCGCGGCTTCCCCGATGCCGGACGGCTGCTCGACCGGCTCGCGGAACTGCTGGCCGAGCCCGAGCCCCTGATCGACGACGCCGGGCCCGAAGCGCGCGCGGCGCTCGACCAGCTCGCCTGGGGCCCGCCGGTCGGCCGCGTCGCCGACGCCCGGCGTCCCGTCCGGACGGCCACGGCGTCCACGCCCATCGAGCGGCTGCTGGCGCGCGGCCTGCTCGCCGCCGAGGACGACCGCACCGTCACGCTCCCGCGCGAGGTCGCGCTGCACCTGCGCGGCGGAAGCCTGTTCCGGGACGTCAGCCCCGTCCCGCCCCCGCTCACCGGGGGCGAGGCCCGCCGCGACGACCTGGTGGTGGGTGCGGCAGCGGGCGAGGCGTTCGCCACCGTCCGGATGGTCGAGGAACTGCTGGAGCGCTGGGGCGTCGACCCGCCGCCCGTCCTGCGCAGCGGCGGCCTGGCGGTGCGCGACCTGCGCGCCGCGTCCACGCTGCTGGACGTCGAGGAGTGGCGCGCGTCGCTGCTGGTGGAGATCGCCTACGCGGCGGGCCTGCTCACCCGGAGCGGCGACCTGGACGGCGAGTGGCTGCCCACCCCCGCCTACGACCTGTGGCTGATGCGCGACACGGCGGGCCGCTGGACGGAGCTGGCCCGCGCCTGGCTGAAGTCGGGCCGGGTCGCGGGGCTGGCCGGGGAGCGCGACGACCGCGACCGGCTGATCAACACGCTGAGCGAGGCCGTCGCGCGGGGCGGCGCGCCCGACATCCGGATGTCGGTCCTGCGCGTCTTGGGCGAGGCCGAACCGGGCGTCGCCGTCGACGCCGACTCGGTCAGGGCCCGGCTGTCGTGGCTGCGTCCGCGCCGGTCGGGAACGCTGCGCGACCGGCTCGTCGGCTGGACGCTGCGCGAGGCGGCGGTGCTCGGGCTGACCGGGTTCGGCCGTCTGGCCCCGTATGGCCGCGACCTGCTGGACGGCGACGACCCCGAACCCGGCCTGGAAAAGCACCTGCCCGCCCCGGTCGACAAGGTCCTGGTGCAGGCCGACCTCACCGCCGTCGCGCCCGGCCCGCTGGTGACCGAGCTGGCCAGGGAGCTGGCGCTGGCCGCCGACGTCGAGTCGACCGGCGGCGCCACCGTCTACCGCTTCACGCCCACCTCGGTCCGCCGCGCGCTGGACGCCGGGCGTACCGCCGCCGACCTGACCGGACTGCTCACCCGGCATTCGTCCACCCCGCTGCCGCAGCCGCTGACCTACCTGATCGAGGACGTCGCGCGCCGCCACGGGCATCTGCGGGTGGGCGCGCTGGCCTCCTACGTCCGGTCGGACGACGCCGCCACGCTGGACGAGATCATGGCCGACCGCCGCTCGGTCTCGCTGCGGCTGCACCGGCTGGCGCCGGGCGTCCTGGCCTCGGGCATGCAGCGCGCCGACCTCCTGGAAGGCCTGCGCGCGATGGGCCTGTCCCCCGTCGCCGAGTCGCCCGAGGGCGGCGTGATCGTGACCCGGCCGGACGCGCAGCGCGCCGAGCCCTCGCCCACCGCCGAGATCGTCCGCGTCCGCCCGGACGAGGGCGCCGACCCGGCGATGGTCGCCGCGACCGTCCGGGCGCTGCGCGCCGGGGACGAGGCCGCCCGCCACGGGGCCGAGCAGGCGCGGCTGCGGGCCGACGCCCCGTCCGGCGAGCCGCCGCGCTCGCCGACGGTCGCGACCGTGGAGCTGCTGCGCGGCGCCGTCGAGAACGGTTCGCGCGTCTGGATCGGCTATCTCGACCAGCAGGGCCAGTCGTCCAGCCGGATCGTCGAGCCCGTCCGGGTGGAGGGCGGCTTCCTGACCGGCTACGACGCCACCCGCGCCGCCGTCCACCGGTTCGCCCTGCACCGCATCACCGGCGTCGCCGAGCTGGACGACGAATAATTCGATTGCCGTCCCGCACCGCCTCCGGCATCGTTGGGGCCGTCGGCAAGAGACGCGAAGAAAGCGAGAGGAGGTGCCCGGTGCATAACCATGAGAATCGATACCGACCATGGCGCGGCACCATTGTGAAGCACCTCCGAAGACCGCCGCGAAAATGTCGATAGAACGGCGCAAGACGCCGTGAAAGAACGTGTGTGCCCGGTGCGCAGGCCGCGGTTACTTCCGCTGATAACGGGGTGGTCGCAGGTTCGAGTCCTGCCCGTCCGACTCGTCGGACGGTAGCTCAGGGGATAGAGCGCCTAACGTACCGCAGCCGCTACGATCTCGGGCACACCCTCCTTTCCTGCCTTTACCGCCCGGTGCGCGGTTCAGGGTTACTTCCACTCTTAATGGTTCCCACCCCTGGACGATCCGATCTCGGGCGGCTCCACAGGAGATCCACCATGGCCAAGTTCAACCGTTCCGGCGTGACCGGCGCGATCAGCGCGATCACGTCCCGCGCCCGCCCGACGGGCCGCACCCATGAGGGCGCCCCCGGCTACGCCCGCGACACCAAGGGCGAGCTGTTCCTGCTCGCGGTCGCCAACATGGTCGGCGAGCAGACCTTCTACGAGCACGCGAGCGACCGCGACGCGCGGTTCCGCGACCTGGTCGGGGAGGTCGCGATCAGCGATCCCGAGTGGCTGACCCGCATGGTCGGCTGGCTGCGCGACTCCGCGGGCCTGCGCTCGGCCTCGGTCGTCGCCGCCGCCGAGGGCGTCATGTCGCGGCTGTGCGCCGAGCAGTCGGGCGGCAACCGCCAGCTCATCGACGCGGCACTGCGCCGCGCCGACGAGCCCGGCGAGCTGCTGGCCTACTGGCACGGCCGCTTCGGCCGCTCGCTCCCGCAGCCGGTCAAGCGCGGCGTCGCCGACGCCGTCCGCCGCCTCTACAACGAGCGCTCGCTGATCAAGTACGACTCC
The DNA here is from genome assembly GCF_050946795.1 of Spirillospora sp. CA-294931. GTDB lineage: Bacteria > Actinomycetota > Actinomycetes > Streptosporangiales > Streptosporangiaceae > Spirillospora. Next base: position 1,140,812 of record NZ_CP192006.1, on the reverse strand, counting down.
GGCGAGGGCTTCCGGTTCGGCGACGTCCTCGACCTGACCCACCCCAAGCCGGTGACGCCGCGCCAGGGCGACCTGTTCGAGCACGCGCTCGACCGCCGCCACGGCCGCGACAAGCCGATCCCGGAGTCGCTGGCCATGCTGCGGGCGCGCGCGGACCTGCTCGCGCTCCCGGTGGACGAGCGGCGCGCGCTGCTCGACCGGCCGGACGCCGAGCGGATCCTCGCCGACGCCGGAATGACGTGGGAGTCGCTGGCCGGCTGGCTCCAGGGCCCGCTCGGGGCGACGTTCTGGGAGAAGATCATCCCGTCCATGGGGTACTTCGCCCTGCTGCGGAACCTGCGCAACTTCGACCAGGCCGGGGTGTCGGACGAGGTCGCCGAGCGCGTCGCGGGACGGCTGGCCGACCCCGAGCAGGTCCGCCGCTCACGGGTCATGCCGATGCGGTACCTGGCCGCCTACCAGGCCGCCGCGTCGCTGCGGTGGGCATGGCCGCTCCAGCGCGCGCTGGACGCGTCCCTGGCCAACGTGCCCGCGCTCGACGGCCGGACGCTGGTGCTGGTCGACCGCTCGGGCTCCATGTTCGGACGGATGTCGCAGCGCTCGACCCTGACCTCCGCGGACGCGGCGGCCCTGTTCGGCGCGGCGCTGGCACAGCGTGCCGAGCGGGCCGACCTCGTCCAGTTCGGCACGAGCCACGCCAAGGTGTCATTCACCCGGGGCGAGTCGGTGCTGAAGGTCATCGAGCGGTTCGGCTCGATGGGCGGCACCGAGACGGCCGCGGCGGTGCGGGCGCACTACCGCGGTCACGACCGGGTGGTCATCGTCACCGACGAGCAGGCGTGGGCCGGCTACCGCGGCGAGGAGCCGGCCAAGGCCGTCCCGGAGCGGATCCCGGTCTACACCTGGAACCTCGTCGGCTACCAGCACGGCCATGGTCCGTCCGGCAGCGGAACGCGGCACACCTTCGGGGGCCTGTCGGACGCGGCGTTCTCGATGATCCCGCTCATCGAGCGCGGCGTCGCCGCCGACTGGCCGTTCTGAAAGGGGGCCGCCCCTCCTCGGGGGCGGGCGGCCCCTCGCTCAGTCGGCGTAGAGACGGGTGAGCCAGCGTTCCGGACGAATCCTGACCATCACCTGCTCGTCCGCCACCCCCCTGGTCGACTCGATGTACTCGGCGCCTTCGACGGGGCCGAGATAGCGGTCGGCCAGGGCCTGGCGTACACCGGGAGCGGTGGGCTCCTCCACCGACTCCACGACCCCCTCGACCGACACGTACGAGTAGGGCGGCTCGGACCGCTGCGCCACCAGGCTCACCCGTCCGGCCGCCCTGATCAGCGCCATCTTCCGGCTCCGGCCCGAGGTCGAGACGCTGATCACGCCCCCGGGCTCGTACAGGTACCAGACGGGCATCGAGAGCGGCGCCCGTCCGGGCTCGGCCACCACGCTCAGCACCGCGACATGCGCCCGCGCGAGGAACTCCTCACGCTCGTCCACGCTCATCTGCCGGACCATGAACACTCCTCTCCGTTGATGGGTCAAGAATGCCGGAACCACCCGATAGCCTGCGTAGTCGGAACAAAGACCGGCGGCGACGGAAGGCGACCACATGGGCGGCTACGGGGGGCGACCACCCGGCTGGAACGACCCGTACGGGCCGAATACCGGCTGGTCAGACCCGTATGCCAAGAACCCCTACGGGTATGGGCCACCGGGCATCCCGCACGGCGCGCCGAGCAGCAACGGCCCGATCATCGCCGCCGTCGTCTGCAACAGCGTCATCACGGCCCTGTGCTGCAACGTCTTCGCCATCCCCGGAATCATCACCTCCGCGATCGCCCTGAACCGCGCCTCCACCGACCCCCGCTCCGCCCGCACCCTCCTGGTCTGGAGCTGGGTGATCTTCGGCGTCTCCATCGTCGTCTGGCTCGCCCTGGTGATCATCCTGGCCGCGCTGGACGCCTCGAACACCTCCGGCGACGACACCTACAACGGCGTCTGACACAGAACCCCAGGAAGAGAAGGCCGGGTCCGGGCGTTGGACTCTGAGACCGCCGCGCACGGCCTTCAGGTAGCGTGCAGGTCTCTTCCGAATCCTTCCATCCACGACGGGGGCTGCTTGCTGTGTCCGACGGTCCGCTCATCGTCCAGTCCGACAAGACCCTGCTGCTCGAGGTCGACCATGAACTGGCCGACGCGTGCCGCAAGGAGATCGCGCCCTTCGCCGAACTGGAGCGGGCACCCGAGCACATCCACACCTACCGGGTGACGCCCCTCGCCCTCTGGAACGCGCGCGCCGCCGGCCACGACGCCGAGCAGGTCGTCGACACCTTCCTGAAGTACTCGCGCTACCCCGTCCCGCACGCGCTGCTGGTGGACGTGGCCGACACCATGGCCCGCTACGGACGGCTCCGCCTGGAGAAGCACCCGACGTTCGGGCTCGTCCTCGGCTCGTCCGACCGGGCGGTGCTCGAAGAGGTCCTGCGCGCCAAGAAGATCAAGGGCATGCTCGGCGACCGGGTCGGCGAGGACACCGTCGTCGTCCACCCGAGCGAGCGCGGCGCCCTCAAGCAGGCCCTGCTCAAGCTCGGCTGGCCCGCCGAGGACATCGCCGGCTACGTCGACGGCGAGGCCCACCCGATCGACCTCGTCCAGGACGGCTGGACGCTGCGGACCTACCAGAAGGACGCCGCCGAGGCGTTCTGGCACGGCGGCTCGGGCGTCGTCGTCCTCCCGTGTGGCGCGGGCAAGACCGTCGTAGGCGCGGCCGCGATGGCCCAGGCCCGGGCGACGACCCTCATCCTGGTCACCAACACCGTCTCCGCGCACCAGTGGAAGCAGGAACTGCTCAAGCGGACGTCCCTCACCGAGGACGAGATCGGCGAGTACACCGGCACCAAGAAGCAGATCCGCCCGGTCACCATCGCGACCTACCAGATCATGACCACCCGCAGGAAGGGCGCCTACGCCCACCTGGAACTCTTCGACGCCCGCGACTGGGGCCTGGTCGTGTACGACGAGGTCCATCTGCTCCCGGCCCCGATCTTCCGGATGACCGCCGACCTCCAGGCCCGCAGGCGCCTCGGCCTGACCGCCACGCTCGTCCGGGAGGACGACCGTGAGGGCGACGTCTTCTCCCTCATCGGCCCCAAGCGGTACGACGCCCCCTGGAAGGACATGGAGTCGCAGGGCTGGATCGCCCCGGCCGACTGCGTCGAGGTGCGCGTCACCCTCACCGACTCCGAGCGGCTGGCCTACGCCACCGCCGAACCCGAGGAGCGCTACCGCTTCTGCGCCACCACCGACACCAAGACCCGCCTCGTCCAGGCGCTCGTCGACCGGCACCGCGGTGAGCAGACCCTCGTCATCGGCCAGTACATCGACCAGCTCGACGAGCTCGGGACGCTGCTGGACGCACCCGTCATCAAGGGCGAGACCCGCATCCGCGAACGCGAGCGGCTCTTCGACGCCTTCCGGGCGGGAGAGATCAACGTCCTGGTCGTGTCGAAGGTCGCCAACTTCTCCATCGACCTGCCCGAGGCGACGGTCGCCGTCCAGGTCTCGGGCGCCTACGGGTCCCGCCAGGAGGAGGCCCAGCGGCTCGGACGGCTTCTCCGTCCCAAGTCCGGCGGCCAGGGCGCCCGCTTCTACGCGGTCGTCGCCCGCGACACCCTCGACCAGGACTACGCCGCCCACCGGCAGCGCTTCCTGGCCGAGCAGGGCTACGCCTACCGGATCGTGGACGCCGACGCCGTCCTGGCCGGCGACGAGATCTGAGCCCTGTGGACCACGCCCGGCTGCGGGACGGCCTGCTCCGGCCGTCCCGCACGCACCTCGCCGAAGCCCGGGAGCTGCTCGCCGAGAGCACCGCTCCGGACACGGTCTGGCGGACGCTCATGGGCCACGACCCGCGCCGGACGTTCCTGCACGGCTCCCGCTGCACGAAATGCCGGGGCGGAGGCACCGAAGGCGGCTACCACGACAGCGATCTCACCGAATGGGGACCGGACGCCTGGACGTGCGGCCGCTGCCGCGCGACGGGCCTCGACCCTTCGTCTCCGACGCTGCCCGAGGCCGCCGAACAGCACGTCCTGACGATCGCGACCGCGCCCGAGGCCGCCCGTCAGGCCGAGGAGAACGCCTGGCGGATCGCCACGATCCTCGAACCCTGGGGCGTTCCCCACCCCGAACGTCTGGTGTGGAGAGCCGCGGGACGCACCTACCTACCGGGCCTCCCGGACCCGTTCCAGCCCACCGTCAACCTTCTGTTCTTCACCCACTGGAAGGCCGATCTCGACTCCGTGGGAAAAGAGTTCCTGAAGTTCTTCGAGGGCTCGCCGACACATCTGAACCCTCACCACCACGCGCGCAACCAACTGGCATGGGAAACCGCGGCTCAGCGCGGCTACACGGTTCCCGAGAAGATCGTCCACTACAACGGAGAGAAGGACATGTCGACCCACCCCCTGGTGGGACGCCCCTTCTCGGAACTGCCGAACCCCTACACGCCATTGCTGGACATCTGGCGCCTCGGCTTCGTCTTCGAGGGCATCACCAAGGGCGTCATTCAACTCTATGCCGCAAAATGAGAAAGGCCCCGCCGTGACGGCGGGGCCTTCCTGCAATAAAAGTCCGGCGGTGTCCTACTCTCCCACACAGTCTCCCGTGCAGTACCATCGGCGCTGAAGGGCTTAACTTCCGGGTTCGGGATGGGACCGGGTGTTTCCCCCTCGCCAAAACCACCGAACGACCAACCCAACACCCCCTCGAAACAACACAAGGGCCGTGTTGGAAGCTTGTCGTCCAAGCGCAAGGCTCAGACATATCTAATTATCAAATTCACGGTTCCCGGATTGTTTTCTGGGAACCACACAGGGACGCGAACACGCTCAAAACAGGACACTGCGATTGGTTTGAACGTTCAGTGTGTTCAAGCCACTCGGCCTATTAGTACCAGTCAACTCCACACCTCACGGCGCTTCCATTTCTGGCCTATCAACCCAATCGTCTCTTGGGGGCCTTACACCCACAAAGGGGTGGGAGAACTCATCTTGAGGAAGGCTTCCCGCTTAGATGCTTTCAGCGGTTATCCCGACCGAACGTAGCCAACCAGCCGTGCCCCTGGCGGGACAACTGGCACACCAGAGGTTCGTCCGTCCCGGTCCTCTCGTACTAGGGACAGACCCTCTCAATTCTCCTACGCGCGCAGCGGATAGGGACCGAACTGTCTCGCGACGTTCTAAACCCAGCTCGCGTGCCGCTTTAATGGGCGAACAGCCCAACCCTTGGGACCTACTCCAGCCCCAGGATGCGACGAGCCGACATCGAGGTGCCAAACCATCCCGTCGATATGGACTCTTGGGGAAGATCAGCCTGTTATCCCCGGGGTACCTTTTAGCCGTTGAGCGACACCGCTTCCACACGCCGGTGCCGGATCACTAGGCCCTGCTTTCGCACCTGCTCGACCTGTCGGTCTCACAGTCAAGCTCCCTTGTGCCCTTGCACTCGCCACCTGATTGCCAACCAGGCTGAGGGAACCTTTGGGCGCCTCCGTTACTCTTTGGGAGGCAACCGCCCCAGTTAAACTACCCACCAGGCACTGTCCCCCACCCGGATCCACGGGTGCGGGTTAGACGCTCAAAACGACCAGAGTGGTATTTCACCAACGACTCCACCCAAACTGGCGTCTGAGTTTCACAGTCTCCCACCTATCCTACACAAGACGCTCCAAACGCCAATGCCAAGCTATAGTGAAGGTCCCGGGGTCTTTCCGTCCTGCTGCGCGAAACGAGCATCTTTACTCGTACTGCAATTTCGCCGGGCCTGTGGTTGAGACAGCGGGGAAGTCGTTACGCCATTCGTGCAGGTCGGAACTTACCCGACAAGGAATTTCGCTACCTTAGGATGGTTATAGTTACCACCGCCGTTTACCGGCGCTTAGATTCTCAGCCTCGACCCCCAAAAGGGTCTAACCGGTCCTCTTAACGTTCCGGCACCGGGCAGGCGTCAGTCCGTATACCGCGTCTTACGACTTCGCACGGACCTGTGTTTTTAGTAAACAGTCGCTTCCCCCTGGCCTCTGCGACCCCACCCAGCTCCCACCGCAAGGGTGCTCACCGGGCGTGGTCCCCCTTCTCCCAAAGTTACGGGGGCAATTTGCCGAGTTCCTTAACCACAGTTCACCCGATCGCCTTGGTATTCTCTACCTGACCACCTGAGTCGGTTTGGGGTACGGGCCGCCGGTACACTCACTAGAGGCTTTTCTCGGCAGCATGGGATCACTCACTTCACCTAAAACGGCTCGGCATCACCTCTCACCCTTAACAGTGTGCGGATTTACCTACACACCGGGCTACAGGCTTACCCCAGGACAACCATCGCCTGGGCTGAGCTACCCTCCTGCGTCACCCCATCGCTCACCTACTACCCCCTCGGGCCCCACGCTCCCCCCACCACAGGTCCGAAGACCCACAGCAGAGATCGGGTGGTTAGCATCAGAGGGTTCAGCGTTGGCGCATACCAGCGGGTACGGGAATATCAACCCGTTGTCCATCGACTACGCCTGTCGGCCTCGCCTTAGGTCCCGACTTACCCTGGGCGGATTAGCCTGCCCCAGGAACCCTTGGTCATCCGGCGCACACGTTTCTCACGTGTGATTCGCTACTCATGCCTGCATTCTCACTCCCACAGCCTCCACCACTCGATCACTCGGCGGCTTCACCGGCTGCAGGACGCTCCCCTACCCACCCCAACAAGTTGGAGTGCCACGGCTTCGGCGGTGTGCTTGAGCCCCGCTACATTGTCGGCGCGGAATCACTTGACCAGTGAGCTATTACGCACTCTTTCAAGGATGGCTGCTTCTAAGCCAACCTCCTGGTTGTCACGGCAACTCCACATCCTTTACCACTTAGCACACGCTTAGGGGCCTTAGCCGATGATCTGGGCTGTTTCCCTCTCGACTACGAAGCTTATCCCCCGCAGTCTCACTGCCACGCTCTCACTTACCGGCATTCGGAGTTTGGCTGACGTCAGTAACCTTGTAGGGCCCATTAGCCATCCAGTAGCTCTACCTCCGGCAAGAAACACGCAACGCTGCACCTAAATGCATTTCGGGGAGAACCAGCTATCACGGAGTTTGATTGGCCTTTCACCCCTAACCACAGGTCATCCCCCAGGTTTTCAACCCTGGTGGGTTCGGGCCTCCACACCGTCTTACCGGCGCTTCACCCTGCCCATGGCTAGATCACCCCGCTTCGGGTCTACAGCATGCGACTAAAACGCCCTATTCAGACTCGCTTTCGCTACGGCTACCCGACACCGGTTAACCTCGCCACACACCATAACTCGCAGGCTCATTCTTCAAAAGGCACGCCATCACCAAACAAAAACACAAGTGTCCTTGTAGGAGGCTCTGACGGCTTGTAGGCACACGGTTTCAGGTACTATTTCACGACCCCTCACCGGGGCACTTTTCACCTTTCCCTCACGGTACTGGTCCGCTATCGGTCATCAGGAAGTATTCAGCCTTACCACGTGGTCGTGGCAGATTCACACGGGATTTCACGGGCCCCGTGCTACTCGGGAACACACCAGAAAGGCAACGCAATTTCGTCTACCGGACTCTCACCGTCTACGGTCGGCCATCCCAAGCCGTTCAACTATCACGTCACTTTATAACTTCCTGCCAGACTGGTAGATCTAGCCAGGTGGTCCCACAACCCCGCACACGCAACCCCTACCAGGTATCACACGCGCACGGTTTAGGCTCCTCCGCTTTCGCTCACCACTACTCACGGAATCACAATTGTTTTCTCTTCCTGCGGGTACTGAGATGTTTCACTTCCCCGCGTTCCCACCAACCGCCCTATACATTCAGACGGCGGCGACACCCCATGACGAGTGCCAGGTTTCCCCATTCGGAAATCCCCGGATCAAAGTCTGGTTGCCGACTCCCCGAGGCATATCGCAGGCTCCCACGTCCTTCATCGGCTCCTGATGCCAAGGCATCCACCGTATGCCCTTAAAAACTTGAACACACAAAACGATCAAACAAATCGCAGAGAGACCACCAACTCAAAAGAGCAGTGATCTATCAGAGATGCTCGCGTCCACTGTGTAGTTCTCAAAAAACAAGCAGGCCCACCAAACCTCACCCCAACCAAGAAGCAAGAATCTGGTCCCGCAATCCAGAAGAAACAACCCAGCCCCAACCCACCACCCACAAGGTGATGATCTGGGGCTGAAGGGTCCGTTTCCTCAGGACCCAACAGCGTGTCCAACCAGTCTCCCGCCCAAGCTTGCCGTTCCCCACCCCCGCAAGGGGGCGGTACTAGCCAAGTCACACAGGAAGACTTGCTGAGTAGCCAGTGCTCCACATCTATGAGCAGCTGCCCGGCAGACATTCGCTACCGAAGACAGCCACCGACCCTCACAACCCCTCGCGGGGTTCGTGATGGCCAGTTGGTGCTCCTTAGAAAGGAGGTGATCCAGCCGCACCTTCCGGTACGGCTACCTTGTTACGACTTCGTCCCAATCGCCGGCCCCACCTTCGACCGCTCCCCCCACAAGTGGTTGGGCCACGGGCTTCGGGTGTTGCCGACTTTCGTGACGTGACGGGCGGTGTGTACAAGGCCCGGGAACGTATTCACCGCAGCGTTGCTGATCTGCGATTACTAGCGACTCCGACTTCATGGGGTCGAGTTGCAGACCCCAATCCGAACTGAGACCGGCTTTAAGGGATTCGCTCCACCTTACGGTATCGCAGCCCTCTGTACCGGCCATTGTAGCATGTTTGCAGCCCAAGACATAAGGGGCATGATGACTTGACGTCATCCCCACCTTCCTCCGAGTTGACCCCGGCGGTCTCCCATGAGTCCCCACCATAACGTGCTGGCAACATGGAACGAGGGTTGCGCTCGTTGCGGGACTTAACCCAACATCTCACGACACGAGCTGACGACAGCCATGCACCACCTGTCACCGGCCCAAAAAGGACCCACCATCTCTGATGGTTTTCCGGCGATGTCAAGCCTTGGTAAGGTTCTTCGCGTTGCGTCGAATTAAGCAACATGCTCCGCCGCTTGTGCGGGCCCCCGTCAATTCCTTTGAGTTTTAGCCTTGCGGCCGTACTCCCCAGGCGGGGCGCTTAATGCGTTAGCTACGGCGCGGAATCCGTGGAAGAACCCCACACCTAGCGCCCAACGTTTACGGCGTGGACTACCAGGGTATCTAATCCTGTTCGCTCCCCACGCTTTCGCTCCTCAGCGTCAGTACAGGCCCAGAGCACCGCCTTCGCCACCGGTGTTCCTCCCGATATCTGCGCATTTCACCGCTACACCGGGAATTCCATGCTCCCCTACCTGCCTCTAGTCTGCCCGTATCCACCGCAGACCCACAGTTAAGCCGTGGGCTTTCACGACGGACGCAACAAACCGCCTACGAGCTCTTTACGCCCAATAATTCCGGACAACGCTTGCGCCCTACGTATTACCGCGGCTGCTGGCACGTAGTTAGCCGGCGCTTCTTCTGCAGGTACCGTCACGTTAGCTTCGTCCCTGCTGAAAGAGGTTTACAACCCGAAGGCCGTCATCCCCCACGCGGCGTCGCTGCGTCAGGCTTCCGCCCATTGCGCAATATTCCCCACTGCTGCCTCCCGTAGGAGTCTGGGCCGTGTCTCAGTCCCAGTGTGACCGGTCGCCCTCTCAGGCCGGTTACCCGTCGTCGCCTTGGTAGGCCATCACCCCACCAACAAGCTGATAGGCCGCGAGCCCATCCCCAACCGAAAAACTTTCCACCCACACCCCATGCGGGGGCAGGTCGTATCCGGTATTAGACCCAGTTTCCCAGGCTTATCCCAGAGTCAGGGGCAGGTTGCTCACGTGTTACTCACCCGTTCGCCGCTCGAGTACCCCCGAAGGGGCCTTTCCGCTCGACTTGCATGTGTTAAGCACGCCGCCAGCGTTCGTCCTGAGCCAGGATCAAACTCTCCATTAAGGTCCAAACGACGGAAATCCCAGGGGCGAACCCGGAACCCGCCAAACCCTATGAGTGAAACATCCTGACAATACAAACCCCTCCAACAGAGGGGCTGCTTGCCTCAAAGAAATCCCCACCACCATCCAAACGGACAGTGGCCACGGGGCGACCAAGACCCTCACAAAGAAGGCCCTGGCCTATAAAGGCACTGGCTTTTAACACGCTGTTGAGTTCTCAAGAAACGGACACCACCGCGCTGGATTCGCTTTCGCGTTTCCCGCTCCGGGGCGACTCGATTTACTTTATCAGATCGCTCCGGCTTGTCAATTTCACCGGGTCTTTCTGATCCGCCATTCCGTTGCCACTTGCGTGGCGCCTTCCCGGCGGTGTCGCTATTTCATCAGATTCAGCGCGTTTGTCAAAACGAGCCATTTCCGACCCCACCACAGCACCGTAGGCGCGACAGTGTCGCGTCAGTTGGTTCGTCGATGGGTTCCCCTCGGGCCGGCCGCCTCTCGGCGTCCCGCGTCCCTGTGGGGCGAAGAGAACAGTATGCCCACGGGCGGGCCACGTCAAACCAGCGGACGCATGTCGTGGCATGAACTGCACAACCCGTCGGGACGACTACCAGTAGAAGCGTCGATCTACCTCGGATTATTCCCCATCGGGGCAATCGTGGACGAATCTCAAGGTCTCGTCCTACTGCTTAGCCACGTATCCCCCGATGAACAGGATGCCCTCGGCCAGGATCCACACGATGGCGGCGATCGTGAGCAGGGCGTCCAGCCGATCGGGTCGATGCCGCGTGCTCGGCAAGGCCCAAGCCGCCACCGCGATCGCCGCCGCCAGGACGGCCGGCGGTACGGAGAACAGCACCGCCAGCTCGAAGTCGGACGAGCACACGGGATCGCGCGCTTCGGCCTCCCCACAGAAGGCGGCGTCTCCCCAGCCTCCGTAGGCCGAGAACCCCCACAGCAGCGCCAGCAGGCAGTTCGCGATCGTCGGAATGGCCGGTGAGATCCACCAGCCGTTCTGACGTCCGGACATGGCCTGCACTATCGGAACGTACCTCGCACTTCCCGCCTCCGGAACCCCACATCCCGCGCTGTCTTGCCGTGCGCATCGTGGGCGAACAGCGCACAGCGGGGAGAGCCACGCCTTGGCCCGTCCACATCAAGGTCACGTCACGGGAGCGAGCCACCGGACGAGCGCACGCTGGGCCGCCCTGGGAGCGCGGACGGCCCGGCTAGACCAGGTCTTTGGACTCGTAGGCGGTGAGGTCGAGGACCACGGCCATGACGATGGCGAGGATGCGGAGCGACTCGTCGACCTTGCCGGTGATCTCGACGCTGTAGCGGTCGGCGTTGGTGAACACCTCGGCGCGCAGCCCGGCCCACTTCTTGCTGATCTGGGCGGCTCGGCGGCCCTTGGCGTCGGAGACCGAGAAGTTGCGCAAGCGCAGGTCGCCGACGGCCTTGCCGAGCTCCTGCTCGTCGGGGCCGAGGAGGGCGAACTGCCGCCTGGTCGAGATCCCCCGGATGGTGCCGATCAGCTCGCCGTCGTCGATCTCCTCCCCTTCCGGGGCGGGACGGCTGACGGCGGTGTTCCAATTGTCCAGCCGCCTCATGACCAGCAGCGGGAGCTCGTCCGCGTCACGCAACACCAGGATGTGCGCGCCGGAGGTGCCCTGCGGCAGGACCGCCCGTACCGCCTCGCGCCGGGTGAGCGTCTCCACGTCGGTGGCGACTGCCAGGAGGTTGCCCTGCTCGTCGAGGAAGTCGTAGCGCGTCTGGGTCTGGATCATCTTGCGGGGCTGCTCGATCCGGAGTACCGGGGAGTTGAAGAGCTCGGTCACTTATCCTCCAGCCGCGCCGGTTATGTCCGTGGAGCGCACAGGTGCACCCGCCGGTTCCGCTTCACACCATAGGGCCCCCATACGTCACTCACGCGCCCCCACTCGCGAAGCGCTGAAGCACCCGCACGCGCGGCCTGCACCCACCCAGCGCACACCGCACGCCGAGTCGGCGTACAGGCGCGCCGCCGGCCTCAGAAGCGATCAGCAGGCGAGCCGACGCACCTCACGCTCGTTCTGCGCGCGCAAATGGCCGCCAACACCACGAACGCCGCCAGGCGGGGAAGGGGGCCGCTGCGCCAGCACGACGACGCCGCCAGCGAAGCGAGCTCCCGAGGCAGGACGCCTCCGCCCACCGTCGGGCGCATCTTGAACCCCGAGCCAGCACACGGACGCCACAGGCGAGCGAGGCTCGCCACCAGGCCACCGCAGCACCGCCGTCCGCCGTCCGCCGTCCCACGGTCCGCGGTCCACGGGCCACGGGCCACGGGCCACGGGCCGCCGTCCGCGGTCCACGGGCCACGGGCCACGGTCCACGGTCCACGGGCCACGGGCCGCGGTCCACGGGCCGCGGGCTCCGGCTGCGGGCTCCGGCTGCGGGCTCCGGCTGCGGGCTGCGGAGGGCTTGTCGCGGGGGGAGGCTGCACTTGTGGGTGGTAGGAGGCGGGCAAGGGGGGTGACGGGTGGGCAGTGGGGCTTGGGGGCGGGGAGGGGCGAGTGGCTGGTTAGGAGAAGTCGGGCCAGTCCTTGCCTTCGTAGAGCATGAGGTCGATGGCGAGGGGGGCCGCGACGGCCAGGATGTGGAGCGGGTCGGGCAGGGGGCGGAAGATCTCCACCGAGTAGCGGTCGGCGGTGGTCAGGAGTTCGGTGGCGGCGCCCTTCCACCTCTTGTCGATCTGGGCGACGTGCGTCCCGTAGGCGTCGCGCATCTCGAACTTGCGGCCGAGGCGGTTGCCGTCGAGACGGCCGACCTCGGCGTCGGCCGCGTTGCGCAGCGAGTAGACGAAGGATTTCTGGGTCGGCTGGACCGACCCGATCGGTGCGCCGTTGGGGCCGCTGACCCAGGTGCCGTAAGGGCGGTGGGTGATCTTCGGCTTCTCCAGGACCAGGAGCGGGACGCCATGGGCGTTCTCCAGGTGGACGACGCGGCGGTCGTCTCCCTGGCCCAGCAAAGCGCGCGTCGCCTGCCGGGTGAGCCGGACGTCCTGCTCGGACGCCTTCGCCAGCAGCGTCCCGTTGCCGTCCGAGATCGTGTAGCGGGACTGGGCCGCGGGCATGCGGCGGGGTTGTTCGATCCGGAGCACCTGGGTGCCGAAAAGCGCGTCCACGTGCGGAATCATTCCATATGGCACGCAAAAGGGCGGCCCCCGTGAGGGAGCCGCCCTTTAGGCGTACCGAGCGATGGACGTCCTTAGAAGTCCATGCCGCCCGCGTCGGGCATGCCGCCCGCCGGGGCCGGGTTCTTCTCCGGCTTCTCGGCGATGACGGCCTCGGTGGTCAGGAACAGCGCCGCGATCGACGAGGCGTTCTGCAGCGCCGACCGGGTCACCTTGGCCGGGTCGAGAATTCCGGCGTCGAACATGTTGACGTACTCGCCGGTGGCGGCGTTCAGGCCCTCACCCGGGGTCAGGTTGCGGACCTTCTCCACCACGACGCCGCCCTCGAGGCCGGCGTTCACCGCGATCTGCTTGAGGGGCTCCTCAAGCGCGCGCTTGACGATCGCGGCACCGGTGGCCTCGTCGCCCTGCAGCTCCAGCTTCGCGAACGCGGGGATGCCCGCCTGCAGCAGCGCCACGCCGCCGCCGGGGACGATGCCCTCTTCGACGGCCGCCTTGGCGTTGCGGACGGCGTCCTCGATGCGGTGCTTGCGCTCCTTGAGCTCGACCTCGGTAGCCGCGCCGGCCTTGATGACGGCGACGCCGCCGGCCAGCTTGGCGAGGCGCTCCTGGAGCTTCTCGCGGTCGTAGTCGGAGTCGGTGTTGTCGATCTCGGAACGGATCTGGTTGACCCGGCCCGCGATCTCGTTGGCGTCACCGGCGCCGTCCACGATCGTGGTCTCGTCCTTGGCGACGACGATCTTGCGGGCGCGGCCCAGCATGTCCAGCGAGGTGTTCTCCAGCTTCAGACCCACGTCCTCGCTGATGACCTGCCCGCCGGTCAGGGTCGCGATGTCGCCCAGCATCGCCTTGCGGCGGTCACCGAAGCCGGGGGCCTTGACGGCGACCGACTTGAAGATGCCGCGGATCTTGTTGACGACCAGGGTGGCCAGGGCCTCGCCCTCGACGTCCTCGGCGATGATCAGCAGCGGCTTGCCGGACTGCATGACGCCCTCGAGGACGGGCAGCAGGTCCTTGTTGGCCGACGCCTTGCCCTGGACGATCAGGATGTACGGGTCCTCGAGGACCGCTTCCATCCGCTCGGGGTCGGTGACGAAGTACGGCGAAATGTAGCCCTTGTCGAAGCGCATGCCCTCGGTGAGCTCAAGTTCGAGCCCGAAGGTGTTGCTCTCCTCGACGGTGATGACGCCTTCCTTGCCGACCTTGTCCATCGCCTCGGCGATCATCTCGCCGATCTGCGGGTCGCCGGCGGAAATGGAGGCCGTCGAAGCGATCTGCTCCTTGGTCTCCACGTCCTTGGCGAGCTTGGACAGCTCCTCGCTGACCCGCTCGACGGCGGCCTCGATGCCGCGCTTGAGCGACATCGGGTTGGCGCCGGCGGCAACGTTGCGCAGGCCCTCGCGGACCAGCGCCTGCGCCAGAACCGTCGCCGTCGTGGTGCCGTCACCGGCGACGTCGTCGGTCTTCTTGGCGACCTCCTTGACGAGCTCCGCGCCGATCTTCTCCCACGGGTCCTCGAGCTCGATCTCCTTGGCGATCGACACACCGTCGTTGGTGATAGTGGGGGCGCCCCACTTCTTCTCCAGAACGACGTTGCGGCCCTTGGGCCCAAGAGTCACCTTTACGGCATCAGCGAGCTGGTTCATACCGCGCTCAAGACCGCGACGGGCCTCTTCGTCGAACGCGATCATCTTTGCAGCCATAGGCTCCAGTCCTCCCGGAACAGGGTGGCTATGACGGATCGAGCCGACGCCCGCGACGGACGGCCCCCGCTGACGGCTTCCATTCCGCCGCCCGCATGAGGCCTCATCGCCCCGACCCAAACTGTGAAGTTGTCACTCTCCACAGCAGAGTGCCAACCGTTTGTTTAGCACTCTACCCTGCCGAGTGCAAGCCTTCGACCGGAGGCCCACCCGGCTGACCGACCCCGGCCCAACAGTGCTCCCACGTGGACGATCAGCTCCTGTGACGCTTCCAGGCGGCCCAGCCCCGAACCAGCCACGGATACACAAAGAGCATGCAGAACCCGGCGAACAGCACCGTGAACACCGGAATGCCGTAGGCCGTCAGCATGCCCCGCTCGGTGCCGATCGCACTGCCCTTGGGGTCGGAGCGCGCGTAGCGGACCCGGACCTTCTCGTCGACCTTCGGCATCCCGTCCCAGTTGCTCTCGTTCAACGAGACCCGTACCCGTTTTCCCGCCGACGTGGTGAAGTCAACGTCCGCGTACCGGTCCTTCCGCTCGGACCATCGCTTCACGACCACGCCGGGCGCCTCCTCGCCCTCGCGCGCCAACCGGACCTCGTCCTGGACGTGGATCACGGTCAGAACGAGCATGGTCACGCCGACAACCGCGAAGAAGGCCGCCACGAGCGGCGACCCCGGCGTCTGCACGATAAGACGAAATATTGACACGGATCGGTCCTGCCGCCTGCGGCGCATTCACCCTCCCAGGGTTTCCCGTTGGACGCGCCAGGAGCACCGGTCCGCTCTCAGATCGTGGAACGTGTCCGGGTGAGGTCAGGAGGTCAACCGAACGTCCCCAGAAGTGTCAGGAGCCTCGCCCGGCGTCCCGTGTTGGGTTAGCGGACACCGCAGGGTGGGCCGTTGTTGGTGGAGATGTCGGCGCCCGGGTAGGCGTGGTAGTCCATGACGGTGACGCTCAGGGGGATGAGGGCGAGCAGGGCGGCCAGGATGAGGCAGGCGGCGAGGGGCTTGGTCCAGGGGGCCGCTGTCTTGCCCTTGGCCAGGACGGCTATGGCCAGCGTCATGCCCAGGAGGACGGCGATGAGTATGGCCAGGGGCATGGTGAAGTCGTAGCCCTTGGTCCATTGGGCGGTCGAGGGGGCCGTTTCGCAGGCGGCTCTGGTTTTGCCGTCGGCGGCGTCCTGGAGGTGGCCCATGGCCAGGATCCCCAGCGGGCCGGAGGCGCAGAGGAGGACGGCTGTCGCGATGGCGCCGGTCCAGCGGCTCCGCGTTTCAAGGGTCATGATCCTTGGGATGGCGGGCCCGCCCGCGGGGTTCTAGGGGATGGTCATAGTCGCGCCGACCAGCGGGAGCACCTCGTTCTGGAGCTGGCGGGGGATGTGGAGGCCGTATCTGGTTTCCAGGCGGTCTCGGGCGCGGATGTAGCGGGTGGCGGCGTCCTGGAGGGACGAGGGGAGGTGCGCTATCCCCAGGGGTTCCAGGACGTGGAGGCGCATCCGGAGGAGTTCGCCGCGGACGCGGTCGTCCATGCCGTGGTGGCGCTTGCTGACCAGCCACAACATCCAGTCCCAAAAGTGAGCATCAATGTACGGGAGGGTGTCGGGGCCGACGCGCCACGGCGGGTTCCAGCTGCGCAGGACGTCCGGGAACAGCAGGTCGACCTTGGCGGGTCCGGAGAAGATCAGCAGATAGCTCTCGCAGTCGCCGAGCGGGTCCCACTGGGCGGCCAGGGGTTCGAAGGGGGCGATGAGTTCGGGCAGGTCGGAGGCGACTTGGCCGAAATCCTCGGCGTCGACGTGGAAGTCCCAGTCCGACAGTTCGGTCGCGGTGCCCCGCGCGCGCGAGCCGGTCGGCTCGACGCCGCGCACCAGCGGATGCGCCGCAACCACGTCCGCTACGCCCTCGGCTATCCCCATGGAATGCCCTTTACCCGGCTCAGCAGCGCGAAAGCCCCCTTGTCCCGGTGGATGAGACCACGTTTCGTTTGGTTCGGGGCCGAACGAAACGTGGTCTCTCGGGTCAGCCTCCGGCGACCGCCGGGATGATCGAGACCTGCGAGCCCTCGGGCGTCGGGGTGTCGAGGCCGTCGGCGAAGCGGACGTCCTCGTCGCCGACGTACACGTTGACGAAGCGGCGGATCTTGCCGTCGTCGTCCAGGATGCGCGCGGCGATCCCGGCGTGGCTGGCCTCAAGGTCGGCGACGACGGCGCGCAGGGTGGCGCCCTCGGCCTTCACCTCGGACTCGCCGCCGGTGTAGGTGCGCAGGATCGTCGGGATCCGCACGGAAACGCTGCTCATTTGTTCGGCCTCCTTGTAGGTCGGCAGGGGTCAGGCCAGGCCGGTGGCGCGGAAGGCTTCCAGCGACGGCGCGATGTTCGCGGTCGGCGCCACCACGGGCGCGACCGCGTCCAGGGTCTTGAGCCCGTCGCCGGAGTTGATGATCACGGTCTCGGCGGACGGGTCGAGCGCGCCGGACTCGATCAGCTTGCGCAGGGTCGCGACGGTGACGCCGCCCGCGGTCTCGCCGAAGATTCCTTCGGTGCGGGCCAGGAGCCTGATGCCCTCGACGACCTGCTCGTCGCTGACGTCCTCCACGGCGCCGCCGGTGCGGCGGACGATGTCGAGCACGTAGGGGCCGTCGGCCGGGTTGCCGATGGCCAGGGACTTGGCGATGGTGTCCGGCTTGACCGGCCGGACGACGTCGTGCCCCTCCTTGAACGCCGTGGCGACGGGCCCGCAGCCGGTCGCCTGGGCGCCGAAGACCTTGTACGGCTTCTCCTCGACCAGGCCGAGCTTGATCAGTTCCTGGAACGCCTTGTCGATCTTGGTGAGCTGGGATCCGGACGCGACCGGGACCACGATCTGGTCGGGCAGGCGCCAGCCGAGCTGCTCGGCGATCTCGTACCCGAGGGTCTTTGAGCCCTCGGCGTAGTACGGGCGGACGTTGACGTTCACGAACGCCCAGTCGTCCTGCTCCCCCGCGATCTCCGAGGCCAGCCGGTTCACGTCATCGTAGTTGCCGTCGACGGTGACGAAGGTGCCCCCGTATACGGCCGTCGTGATGATCTTCTGCTGTTCCAGGTTGGACGGCACGAACACCGCGCTGCGGATGCCCGCGCGCGCCGCGGCGGCGGCGACCGCGTTGGCGAGGTTGCCGGTGGACGGGCAGGCCAGCACCTTGAAGCCCAGCTCGCGGGCCGCCGCGAGCGCGACCGCGACCACGCGGTCCTTGAACGAGTGCGTCGGGTTGCCGCTGTCGTCCTTGACCCACAGGCGCTGGAGGCCCAGCGACTCGGCGAGGTGGTCGGCGCGCACCAGGCGGGTCAGGCCGGGCTCGGTGTTGGGCGTCTCGGCGACGTTCTCCGGAACGGGCAGCAGCCCCCGGTAGCGCCAGATGTTGCGCGGACCGGACTCGATGTCGGCGCGGGTGATCGTCCCGAAATCGTAGGCGATCTCCAGGGGGCCGAAACATTCTTCGCAGGCGTAGTGCGGGCCGAGTTCGCGGGTGTTTCCGCATTCGCGGCAGACCAGACCGGTCGCGGGTCCGAGATTAGCGGCAGGCGTGAGTGCCATGAAGCGAGGCCTTTCCCCATCTTCCCTGTGCCACCTTGGTCACAGGCCGGAGTTGGCACCATCTCCTGGCCGGCCTCGCAGGATCGCGAGAGTACGTGCCAGGTGGTTGCCGGGGCTTCGCAGGGCCGGTCCCTCCACCCCTCTGGATGAGCGTTATTCAGTTGTGTGCGGGCTGAGCTGGAAGACCGGCCCTCAGGCCACTGTGCTTCCTGCACCCCTCTGGATGAGCGTTATTCAGTTGTGTGCGGGCTGAGCTGGAAGACCGGCCCTCAGGCCACTGTGCTTCCTGCACCCCTCTGGATGAGCGTTATTCAGTTGTGTGCGGGCTGAGCTGGAAGACCGGCCCTCAGGCCACTGTGCTTCCTGCACCCCTCTGGATGAGCGATATCCAGTTTTTGCAAGCGAGAGCGCTTTGCGCTCTGGTGCGTGACTTTACCTGATCTGACCGGTTGCCGGACAGGTGGGTCTCGTCGGTTGAGACGTTACCCCGGCGTGGACTCGATCACACAGACGGGGTCGCGCCCCGCTGGTCAGGGGTGCGCTGGGTCGGGTCGAGAAAGACATGCCGGACGACGGGGACGCGTTCGCGCAGGCATCGGTCGATCTCGCCCGCCACGTCCTCGGCCTCGTCGGCGCTGATGGCGTCGGAGAAGTTGACCTTGGCGGCGACCAGGATGTCCTCCGGGCCGAAGTGCATGGTCAGCAGTTCCTCGACGCCGGTGACGCCGGGCGCGGAGACGATCTCGTCGCGGATCTCGCGCTGGGTCGCCGGGTCGACGGCCTGGCCGATCAGCAGGCTGCGGCTGTCGCGGCCGAGCGCGAACGCGACCACGACGAGCAGCAGGCCGATCAGGATCGAGGCCAGACCGTCCCAGAAAGACGAGCCGGTGATCTCGCGCAGGGTGAGGCCGGCGGCGGCGAGGACCAGCCCGATCATGGCGGCCGAGTCCTCGAGCAGGGCGGCCTTGAACGTCACGTCCGGCGTCCGCCTGACGTGCTCGACGACGCCGCGGTCGGTGCCGCGGACCTCCTGGCGGGCCTGGGTGAAGGCGCGCAGCCAGGAGCCGCCCTCCAGCAGTGCCGCGAGCGCCAGCACCGCGAACGCGGGCCAGACATGCTCGCCCCCGGGTGCGTTCCCCGTGATGGTCAGGACGCCCTCGAAGATCGAGTAGCCCGCCCCGGCCACGAAGATCCCGAACGCCGCGAGCAGCGACCAGAAATACCGCTCGTTGCCATAGCCGAACGGATGCTTGCGACTGGGGGGACGCGCACTTCGCCGCAGCGACGCCAGCAGGAAGCCCTGGTTGAGGGTGTCGGCGACGGAGTGGGCCCCTTCCGCCAGCATCGCGCTCGATCCCGCCATCGCCCCCGCGACCAGCTTCGTCACCGCGAGGACCAGGTTCGCCGAACCGGCCACGAGCACGGTCTTGGTCGTCTCTGACCTGCTCATCCGCTACCGGTACCCGAATCGTCCCGGAGGACACGGACACCGCCTCCTTGGTGTGACCTTTCCCCCGGGTCACTTGTGTGCGCACCACTCCCAACTGAGACGCTTCTCGTATGAGCCAAGTGCTGGTGGCGTCCAACCGCGGTCCGGTGTCGTTCTCGCTGGCCGACGACGGCTCGCTGAGCATGAGGCGCGGCGGTGGCGGCCTGGTGAGCGGTCTGGCGGCCGTGACGGGCGGTCCCGGCCAGACGCGCCCCGACTCCCCGCCCGGCGAGCCGGACGTCCTGTGGGTGTGCGCCACGCTCGGCGAGGCCGACCGCAGGGCCGCCCGGGAGGCGCCCGACGGACGTCTGGACCTCGCGGGGCACGAGATCGGCGGCGCAGCGGTGCGGATGCTCGACATCCCCGCGGCGACCTTCCAGCGCGCCTACAACGGGGTGGCGAACTCCACGCTTTGGTTCGTCCACCACCTGCTGTACGACACCCCCCGGGTGCCGCACTTCGACGCCCGTTCGCGCCGGGACTGGCAGTCGTACGAGGCGTACAACGCGGCGTTCGCCGACGCCCTGGCCCGCGACGCCGCCCCCGGGGCCAAGGTCGCGATCCAGGACTACCACCTGTCGCTCGCGCCCCGGATGCTCCGCGACCGGCGTCCCGACCTGAAGGTCGTGCACTTCTCGCACACTCCCTGGGCGCCGCCGGATTACTACCGGCTGCTCCCGGACGACATCGGCGCGCAGGTCCTTGAGGGCATCCTCGGCGCCGATCACGCGGGCTTCCTGACCAGACGGTGGGCCGACGCCTTCCTCGACTGCTGCGCCTGCCTGCCGGGCACGCGGGTGGACCGCGCGGCGCGCAGCGTCACCCGCGAGGGCCGCGTCACCCGGGTGGGCGTCCACGGCCTCGGCGTCGACGGAGAGGCCCTCCGGCGGCGCGCGACGGAACCCGACGTCACCGACAAGGCGCGCGCGCTGCGCGAGCAGGTGGGCGACCGGAAGCTCATCGTCCGCGTCGACCGGACCGAACTGTCCAAGAACATCGTCCGGGGCCTGGCCGCCTACCGCGAGATGCTGGTCAACCACCCCGAATGGCACGGCCGGGTCGTCCACCTGGCGTTCGCCTACCCGTCCCGGTACGACCTCCCCGAATACCGCGACTACACCGCGCAGGTGGAGCGGCTGGCGGCCCAGATCGCGGACGAGTTCGGCACCCCCGACTGGGAGCCGCTGATCCTCCAGGTCAACGACGACTACCCGCGTTCGCTCGCCGCCTACGGGCTGGCCGACGTCCTGCTGGTCAACCCGATCCGCGACGGCATGAACCTGGTCGCCAAGGAGGGCCCCGCCCTGTCGGGACGCAACTGCGCCCTGGTCCTCTCCCGCGAGGCGGGTGCCGCCGCCGAACTGGCCGAGCACGCCCTGATGATCAACCCCTACGACGTCTCGCAGACCGCCGAGACCCTGCACCAGGCCCTGCTCATGCCCCGCCAGGAACGCGCCGCCCGCCGCAGCCGCCTGGCCACCGCCGCCTCAGCCCTCCCACCCCAGCGCTGGTTCGCCGACCAACTCGCCGCCCTCGACTGAACCCCGCGCCCGCTCAGGGGCCAGGGCATGACCGCCACCCGCCGCGGCTGCCGGGGTGCCGGGGTGCCGCCGCCCTCGACCGAGCCCTGCGTCCGTTCAGGGGGTGAGTTGGTGGGTTGGCAGCAGGGACTGGACGGGGTTGGGTTCGTGGCGGCGCTGCCAGCGCTCGCGGAGTTCGGCCTTGCGGAAGGCCATGCGGCGGTGGGTGGCGGTCTTGGCGAGGCGGGCCAGCTGGGCGGTGGACGGGCGGGGCGCGTCGCTCGTCTCGTAGCCGTATTCGGCCAGGCGGTCCCCGAATGCAGATTCGGCCAGGCCGATCTCCCACGGCTGGAGGCGGCACGACCAGGAGCCGACGCGTCCCGCGTTCACGGCCGTGCGGGTGCGCTCGTGCCAGCGCTTCTGGCGCGGGACGGTCCGCCGGGCGATGTCCTGCGGTTCGGTCATGGCCGGGTCGTAGTCCTCGCCCAGGTACTCGCAGAGCCGGGTCAGCTCGTCCATCGGGTTGGCGACCAGGCGCTCGTACTGGAGCTCGTAGTAGGCGTCGGGGCCCAGCCGGGCCGCCAGGCGCCGTCCGTCGTCGATGGCCTCGCGCCACACGCTGATGGCGTGGTAGACGTCGTGCTTGTACCAGGGCATCTCCTGGAGGGACGCGACACAGTCGCGGCCGTCCCGGACGAGATGGACGAACTGGGCGTCGGGGAACATCCGCACCAGCTTGCCGACGTGCTTGGTGTAGCTGGGACGCTTGTCTCCCCAGCGCGGCTTGTCGAAGCGGTCGGCGTAGGCGCGGAAGACGGCGCCCACGGCCGAGCCCAGGCTGGGCGGGCCGTCGACGATGGCCCGGTTCACGCGCTCGGCGTCCAGCCCGAGATCGCGGAACTTGGTCTCCTTGCGGCCCGTGATCCACTCCGCCAGGGCCCGCCTGTTGCCGGTGTCCCGCAGGTCACCGAACTGGCCTCGCGCGGTGTAGGCCGGGAGCAGGAAGCGTGTCTCTGCGGGGATCGCGATCCGGCGGTGCGAGTGCAGCATCAGCTGAAGCAGCGTGGTCCCCGAGCGCGGGCAGCCGATGACGAATATCGGACGGTCAGCATGGCTAGCCATGCTGTGATGCTGGCCGACACGCCCGCGCGCCACCGGTCGCCTAGGCGCACGCTTGCCGAGGTATTACAAATCCTTGACGGCCGGTGACCAGGGCATTCCGTCCCCTGTAAGCCCCGCCCCCGGGTGACCGGGGGCGGGTCAGGTCAGGTGTAGGACTCGCCGAGGGTCTGGCGGACCTGCTTGCGGGCCTCGTGGATGCGCGACTTGACCGTGCCGAGCGGAAGCTGGAGCTGCTCGGCGATCTCCGAGTACTCCAGCTGGGACACGTCGCGCAGGACCAGGGCCTGGATGAGGTCCGGCTTGCGGGCCTCCAGGTCTTCCATGGCGTCCAGGATGTCGACCCGGGAGCCCGCGATGACGCTGGTGCGCCGCGGGTCGGGGCGCTGCTGCGGGAGCTCGCCCGCCTGCTCGACGGACCGCCGCTTGAGCGAGCGGTAGGTCGAGCGGGCCGAGTTGGCCACCACGACGTGCAGCCACGTGCTGAAACGCGACCGCCCCTCGAACCGGTGGATGTTGCGCGCCACTTGCAGCAGCGCGTCCTGGCAGGCCTCCTCGGCGTCCTGCCGGCAGGGCAGGAACCGTGAGCTGTGTCGCAGTACGTCAGGCTCGATCTTGCGGAGCAGTTCGTTGAGGGCAGCCTGATCCCCCTGAGCCGCCTTCACGGCCAGCTCTTCGGTCCTCTCATCGAATGCCATCGCCACGCCTCATTGCTCGATGCTCGATCGCGCACACTCCCCGTTTGTTGGGCATGATACGGGAGTGTCCTTCCCACCTACCGTCGGCCGTTACCGAATCGATCACGTCCTGGGATCCGGGGCGTTCGCCTCTGTGTGGCTCGGGCACGACGACGCACTCGACTCCCACGTGGCCATCAAGGTGCTGTCCGGGAGCCTGATAGACGACCTCGACGTGCGGAATCGTTTCCTCGAGGAAGCCCGGATCCTGCGGCGCGCCGATTCCGAACGGCTCGTACGCGTGCACGATATCGGCGAACTGCCCGACGGTCGCCCCTATTTCGTCATGTCCCACGCCGATCGGGGGACCCTCGCCGACCGTATGCGTGAGCGACCACTTCCGGTCAGTGAAGCTCTTGTGTACGCCGAGGAAATCGCCTACGGCGTCGAGGTGATCAATACCCTCGGCGTGATCCACCGCGACCTCAAGCCGTCCAACGTGCTGTTCCAGTCGACCCCGGACGGCGGCGAGAAGCTGCTGATCGCCGATCTGGGGCTGGCCAAGGCCCTGGCGCACGCCTCTGGCGCGTTCACGCTGCCGGTCGGGACGCCCGGCTATATGTCGCCCGAGCAGGCGCGGTTCGGCGGCGGGCTGGACGTCCGCGCCGACGTGTACGGCCTCGGCGCCCTGACCTACCACATGCTGACCGGACGCCCCCCGGGCCCGGCGCCGGTGAAGGTCGCGCCGAGCCGGCTGCGCGAGGGGCTCAACCCGGCGTTCGACCAGGTCATCCTGCGGGCACTGGAGGTCGAGCGCGAGAAGCGCTGGGCCACCGCCGAGGCGTTCGCCGAGGCGCTGTCCACCCTGCGCCCGACGCTCGCGCCGGGTTTCGCCCAGGCGCCCGTCTCCGACCTGGAGTCGACCGTCCGCGACCGCCCGTCCAGCGGCGGGCAGGCGCCGTCCGCGCCACTGCCCGCTCCCCCGATGCCTCCCGAGCCCGAGCCGTCCACGCGCGAGGACAGCAGCCCGAGCTACCGCAACCCGCCGCCCAGCCGGCACCCGAACCAGCCGCCGCCCCAATACGGGCCGCCCCCGGGTGAACCGGCCACGGTCGTCGACCAGCCGAGCGACTCCGGCTCGTACCAGCACAGGCAGGCCCCGCAGACGCCGCAGGCCCCGGACGACCGGACGATCTCGATCCCGGCGCCGCAGCAGTACGCGGCGCCGCCCGTCCCGCCCGAGAACGGCGCGACGGCCGTCTTCTCGCCTCAGGCCCCCCAGCAGCAGCCACACGGCCAGCAACCTCCGCACAACCAGGGGCCTCCGAACCAAAGCCCCCACTACCAGGGCATGCCCCAGCAGGGGGCGCCGTACCCGGGGCCGCAGGGGCCGCCTCCCACCCACACCACGGGGCCCCGTGGCCAAATGCAGCAGGGGCAGCAGGGGCAGCCCCCGACCGGCTTCTCCCCCGCCCCGCAGGGCGGTGGTGGCGGCGGCCCCTTCGCCAAGCTGAAGGGCCTTGGCCGTTCCAAGGGCTCGGGCCCCGGCGCTCCCGGGGGCAAGAAGAGCATGGCGCCGCTGCTCATCGGTGTGGGGCTGCTGACGCTGGCTCTCATCGGCGGCCTCTTCCTCGGGGCCGTGCTGTCCGGCGACGACAAGAAGAAGCAGGACCCCAAGAAGCAGGCCCTCCCGGCCGACTTCGTCAAGGTCCAGGAGAGCTCGCGGAAGATCTCGACGGCCGTCCCCAAGGTGTGGCCCCTGGTGACGCAGGAGCCCACCTGGCGGCCGCCCAGCGTCGGGCTGGCCGATCCCCAGCCGCGTCCCGTCCTGCGCGCGACCACCAACCTGGC
Source organism: Spirillospora sp. CA-294931 (assembly GCF_050946795.1). Classification (GTDB taxonomy): domain Bacteria; phylum Actinomycetota; class Actinomycetes; order Streptosporangiales; family Streptosporangiaceae; genus Spirillospora. The sequence goes on along the minus strand of NZ_CP192006.1, from coordinate 1,115,715 downwards.
CGACAACAAGGGCGACGGCCGGACGCCCGGCGTCTTCATCGGCCTGACGTCCGACATCGCCTCCGGCAAGCTCCCGCCGCCGTCCGCCACGGCGCACGCCTCGTGCACCAAGGGCACGCCCGAGAAGTACACGACGCCGGACAAGGCGCTGACGGGAACTGTCACCCGGTACACCGGCTGTAAGAGCGGCACCGCGACCGTGACCGAGGTCGGGCTGGTCGACCAGACCCGCAAGCTCGGCGTCTGGATGCGGGTCAAGGAGTCCGACAACCGCAACGTGACCCGGACGATCCTCGACAACCTCAAGATCACCAGCCTCTGATCCCAGGCTGACCAGGCCCGGCGCGTTCCCGCGCCGGGCCTTTTCCATGTCCGCGCCCAGGGCGGCGGAACTTCTCGGAAGCTCGGTGTTGCATCGCGACTGCTCGGCGATATATCGTTAATGCATCGCAACCGATCACTACAGAAGGAGACCGCGATGAGAGGCCGGAACATGAGGCACGAAGGATTCAGGCACAGCGAGGAGCGTTCGCGCCGGGGCGACCCGTTCGGCCCCTGGGGAGGCGGTTACGACCCCCGGGGCGGCGGACGGGGACGTGGCGGACGCGGGCGGCGCACCAGGCGCGGCAACGTCCGGGCCGCGCTCCTGGCCCTGCTGGCCGAGCGTCCGATGCACGGCTACGAGATGATCCAGGAGCTCGACAACCGCACCGGCGGCGTCTGGCGTCCCAGCCCGGGGTCGGTCTACCCGACCCTGCAGCTGCTTGAGGACGAGGGCATGGTCGCCAGCCTGGAGCAGGGCGGCAAGCGCCTGTTCTCGCTGAGCGACACCGGACGCGAGGAGGTCGCCGCCCAGGAGACCGCCCCCTGGGACGAGGTCACCGAGGCCGCCGGGGAGAGCGAGACCCGCGGACGCGAGGCCGTCGGGCAGCTGATGGGCGCGCTGCACCAGGTGATGACCGTGGGCAGCGAGGCGCAGAAGGCCCGGGCGCTGGACGTGGTCAACGAGGCCCGCCGCCAGCTCTACGGCATCCTCGCCGATGACCCCGCCGCCGAGTGATCACGACCGCTTCGCCGACGTCCCCGAGCACGGTTTCGGGACGTCGGCGACGGTCGTCAACTGGGGAAGGGCGCCAGCTTGGCCGGCTCGTCGGCCATGTAGAGCCGCTTCCAGATGTAAAGACCCAGCTCACCGCTCTGCGGCGAGCGCACCACCGCGAGCTCGGACGTCGCCCTGACCAGGTAGGACGACTTGGGCGCCAGGAAACGGTCGCCGTGCGACCCCGGGATCAGCGCGTCGCCGGACAGCTTGCGGACGATCTCGTTGCGGACCGGCCCGGTGCACAGGTCGTCGGTCACGCCCGTCTGCGGCAGGCAGCGCCCGCGCTCCTGGACGGCGACGGCGTCCCGGTTGATGAAGATGTCCCCGGGGAAGTTGAGTAGAGCCTTCTTGTCGGACGGGTTGCTCAGCACGTACTCGACATAGGCGTACGCCGGGCCCGTCTGGGCCGACGACTGCTGCGGCGCGACCGCGCCCCGGTCACCCTGGTCCGAGCCTCCGGCGACGGCAGCGATCCTGTAGCGCGTCCCGTCGGCGGTGCTGACCTCCACGGGGGTGCCGGTCTTGGGGATCACCGCCTTGGGCGCCGCGTCCGGGGCCCCGCTGGACGCGGAGTTCCCCTCTTTGCCGTCCGACCCCGGGATCAGCAGCATCGCGGCCGTCACAGCGGCGGCGACCACCAGCACCGAGGCGGCACCGGCGGCGAGAAGGCCCTTGCGCCGCTTCTCGCGCCGCTCCTCCAGAGCCTCGAGTCTGCCGAGGCGGACCTGGACGCCGCTGGTGTCCAGCGTTCCCAGCGGCCTGGTCCCCGGCATGCCATAGCCGTCCGTGCCCCCGGCGCGCCCGTCTCCGGGCCCCATAGTGCTCACCGTCTCGCTCCCCGTGCTCTGCGGGCCCCCTGACCCGAAACGATCCTGCTCCAGTGTGACGTAGCCGGGCCGGACCTTTGCCGCTACCCCACGGACACCGCAAATTACGCCAAACGCAGGAGAAACGCTCGTCTAGTCCACATCCTGAAACGGCCGAAGGCGGCCAACCGCCCAGGACGGCCAGCTCACACGGTCGCCCCGAACGCCCGGAATCGAACGTCGCCGGGTCAGGGAAGGAGGGATTCGAGGAAGGTCACGACGCCCTCCGGGCCTTCGACCGTGAGGTCGGCGCGGGCGGCCAGCGCGGTCACCTCGGTGGATCCGCTGCAGACCTTGACGCCCGGGACGCCGCGCGCGCGCAGGTCGTCGACGGCGTCGAAGGCCGCCAGATCGCCCAGGTCATCGCCCGCGAACAGGACGGCTGACGGGTCGCGGGCCTCAAGGAAGCGGCGCAGGGCCATGCCCTTGTCCATCCCTGGGGGGCGGAGTTCGAGGACGAGGCGTCCCGGCTCGAGGACGAGCCCGGTGCGTTCGGCGAGGGCGCCGAGCAGGCCGCGCAGCCGCTCCAGCGCGACCTCGGGCTCGGCGCAGCGGCGAGTGTGGACGGCGAGCGCCTGCCCCTTGTCCTCGATGAACGCCTCGGCGGGGGCACCGGACGCCGACAGGATCGCGGGCAGCTTGGCGCGGGCCTCGGCGACACCCGGGGGCGGCTCGGGGGCGGTGAGCTCCCCCGACTCCCATCGTTCGAGGCCGTACTGGCCGAGGACGACCAGCCCGTCGATTCCTTCGAAGCCGCCGAACTCGACGGCCACGGCGGCGGGGCGTCCGGTGATGACCACGATCGCGCCCACGCGCGGGGCCAGTCGGGCCAGAAGCTCGGACGCGCGCGGGTGGGCGCGGGCCTGGGCGGGGTCGGGGACGATCGGCGCGAGCGTCCCGTCGAAGTCGAAGCCGAGCACGGCCCTGGCGGGGTCGGCGCGGATCGCGTCGAGGCCGGCGGCGCCGTCGGGGGTCGGGGAGGGAGAAGGGTTCACGCGACCAGTCTTGGTCACCTCAGGGCCGGATGCCGAGGCGACGCGCGGCGCGCTGCCGCTGTCGCTGGGTGCGCATCCGCAGCAGCCGCTTGACGAGCATGGGGTCGTGGGCGAGCGCCTCGGGGCGGTCGAGCAGGATGTTGAGCAGCTGGTAGTACCGCGTCGCCGACATGTCGAACGTCTCGCGGATCGCCTGCTCCTTGGCCCCGGCGTATTTCCACCACTGCCGTTCGAAGGCCAGGATCTGGCGGTCGCGGTCGGACAGCAGATCGGCGGGGAAGCCGTCGTCGTCCAGACCTTCGGTCGCCGGTTCCAGGGCTGCGCCGTCGTCCATGCTTCCGTCCTGTTGAGGGACGTCATCGGGGGCGTTCGCCTCGCGCATGAGGTCCCCTCTGTGGTCACTGATCCCGGGTCGTCCGGGTTCGGCCGGGAGCCATGCTACGCGTCCCCACCGACATTCTCCGGCGGTTCGCAAGGAACGGCACAGGGGCTCCGACCTGCGTCTCGGCCGTATCGAAAGGCCGTTCGGCGCACGCTTCCCGCGAGTCACACGGGCCCCGTCCGGCCAAAATGTGTACGATACAGATGACCGTAGCGAATCGAGGGGACCAGCCGTGGAGACCGAGAGCGGATCCGACGATCCCGCCGCCGACATCGCGATCGCGCTCTTCCATCTACGGCGGGTCTGGGCCAAGCCCGACCTGATGAAGCGGATCCGCGCGCAGACCTCCGGCGGCCCGGACGGGCGTCCGCTCCAGCTCTCCAACCTCATGGTGGTGCACGCGGTCGCCGCGCTGAACGCCGCCGCGCCGGACGCCGGCGACGAGGTCACCGTCGGCGCGGTGGCCGAGCGGCTGGAGATCGACCCCTCGACCGCGAGCCGGCTCGTGGGCCACGCCATCGACGCGGGCCTGGTCACCCGGCGTCCGTCCCCGTTGGACGCCCGGCGCGCCAACCTCGGGCTCACCGAGGCCGGCGCCCGGGTCAAGCAGGTCGCCGACCGCTTCCGCCGCGACTACATCGCCCGGCTCACCGCCGACTGGACGTCCCGCGAGCGCGCGGAGTTCTCGCGGCTGCTGTGCCGTTTCGCCGACGCCGCGGGCCAGGCCCCGATGGACCCCGAAGGCGTGGAGCGGATCTTCGAAGAGGCCGGGGCCGCCGATCCCGGGAGTCCCGAGATCGGCGCCTCCCCGGGTCACGCGTCGTAACGCAGGGCCGCGAGGCGGGAGTGGTACTCGTCCTCGTCGATCTCGCCCCGCGCGAAGCGCTCGGACAGGATCGTCCGGGCGTTCGCCGCCGGATCGGCCGCCGTCGGCGCCCCGGCACCGGCCGTTCTGCGCCGCACCAGATAGAACGCCCCGGCCAGAACCGCCACCCACAGCAACCCGAAGGTGAGCGGGAAGATCGGCCAGAACGCGGGAGGACCGTCCCCGCCGTCGTGCCAGTTGCCCGGGTGGGCGTTCATCGCGATCGTCGCCAACATGGTCATCGACCTCCTGTGTTCGGTATAGGTCGATGCTCGGCGAAGGGTACGGGCGACGGCATCGTACGGCCGGAGGCTTCCGCGCTACGCCCGCCGGAGTAGCGCGGGCGTCCGGCTCACCACCAGGGAGGGCGGTGCTCGGTGTCGTCCGGCTGGTCCTGCCCCGGGGGGACGGACCACGTCGGCTGCTCCGCGGCGTCGGCCTTGGGCGGCGGCCACGGCGGACGCGGGTCGCTCGCCAGCACCTCGTTGCTCTGCCACAGCGGCGCGTTGACCGGCCCCTGGAAGGGCGAGGAGCCCCCCGCCATCGCCGAGACGGGCGCACGCGGAGGCGGCTCGGGGAAGTAGTCGTCCTCGTCGTCCTCGTACTCCTCGTCCAGGCCGCCCCGACGCTGCCGCCAGGCCGCGAACAGCCCGAACAGCACCAGCACGCTCCCGCCGGCCAGCACGCCGACCAGCAGCGTGCTCGGACCGTCGTCCTGATCACCGGAGTCGGCCAGCGGGGCCGACGACCCGGCCGTCCGCGGGGCCGCGCCCAGACCGGGCGAGCCCTTGCTGAGCCGGTTGGCCACGGTCATCGCGCGCACGGCGTCGACCGTCCCCTTGCACGGCGCCGCCGCGGGCACCGGCCGGACGCTCTGCACCAGCGCCTGCCTGACCTGCTCGGGCGTCAGCGCCGGATACTTCGCCCGCACCAGCGCCGCCACCCCCGCGACGATCGCCGACGAGGGGCTGGTTCCCGTCCCGACGACGTACCCGTCCTCGGCGTCCGCGCTGACGATCTCCACCCCCGGGGCGCACACGGCGACATACGGGCGCCGGTTGCTGTCCTTCCACAGGCGCAGCCCCCGATCGAGAGCCCCGACCGCGATCACCCCCGGGTACGCCGCCGGGAAGTTCTTCCTGTTGGGCCCCGAACCGTCATTGCCCGCCGACGCGATCAGCACCACACCCCGGCTCAGCGCGTACTTGATCGCGCTCTCCTCGGACGAGCTGCCGTCGTAGAACTGCCGCCCACCGCCGAGCGACATGTTGATGATCTTCGCGCCCTGGTCGACCGCGTACCTGATGCCCTGCGCCACCGTGTCGCGGTTGCGTCCGGTCTCCCCGCCGTCCTTGCGCAACGGGTCGTCGTTCTCCCACGTCACCCGCACCGACAGGACGCGGCTCTGCGGCGCCACCCCGATGACGCCCTCCTGCTGCCCGGGCCCATGCCCGTGCCCGGAGATGATGCTGGCCATCGAGGTACCGTGCAGCCCCCAGAACCGTCCCCCGGGACGCCGCGTCCCGCCAGTGAGGTCGGGCCCGGACACGACCCGTCCCTCCAGATCGGGATGCCTGCGATCGACCCCGGTGTCGAGCACCGCCACCATCACACCCGCACCCCGGGACCAGCGCCACGCCTTGGGAACGCGCATCTCGTCCAGATGCCACTGCCGGATACGGATCTGGTCGGTCCGCGCCTGCGCGGACGCCCCCTGCGGAACGACCGACACGGCGGCGACCAGCGTCAGAGCGGCGCCACCCCGGGCAAGGCGTCGGGCAAGGGTCACGCCCCCGCACCTCCTCCCCGGCAGACGGAAACCGAGCCCACAAGCTCAGCCCCACTCCCGCCCCACCCAACCCGTGAGGCGCGAGGCAACATTGTGCCATGGGCCCCCTACCCGGCCCGGTCACTCTTCACATTCAGGCACTCACCCGGACAGCACGCCCGAACCACCCGCCCCACCTCCGACCCGGCACCGGTATTGTGAGCCCCGCGCCCAAGGGCCGCCCGCCCCTGTAGCTCAGTTGGCCAGAGCAGCCGCCTTGTAAGCGGCAGGTCGCCGGTTCGAACCCGGCCGGGGGCTCAACCCTCTCCCACCAGCGAAAACATCGATAACGGCTTGATCACCGTCGGTGTACACCGCTGGAACAGAGGAAAACTAAGAGGTAATGGGTACCGCCCGTACGCGGCAGGCGAAGAACCTCAACGCAGGTCCCTTCCAGGCCGCGATCAACTCGTTCACCCTCCACCTCCACGCTGAGGGAAAGGCAGAGAAGACGGTCCGCACCTACGTCCAGGCTGCACAGTGGCTTGCCGCGGAGCACCTCCGCTGCAAGACCGACTGCACGGACTGGGAAGAGGTCACAGCGGACCACATCCGAGCGTGGACCGTATGGCTGTTGGAGCGCTACTCCGACAGCTACGCCAACAACCAGTACCGAGCGCTACAGCAGTTCTTCAAGTGGCTGGCCCACGAGGAAGACCTGGCCGACCCGATGACCAAGCTCAGCCCACCCACCGTGACCGAAAAGCTCGTCCCAGTCTTCACCGAGGAGGAACTCTCCAAGCTGCTCAAGGTCTGCGAGGGCAAGGCCTTCGAGGATCGCCGGGACTACGCCATCCTCTCCCTGTTCAAGGCGACAGGGCTACGCCTGTCCGAACTCGCAAGCATCTCGTACGAGCCCGACGAGCCCGAGAACAGCGACCTCGACCTGATTCGCCGCGAGGTCTTCGTCCGAGGCAAGGCTGGCAAGGAGCGCGTCGTACGCTTCGGCCACAAGACGGCACGCGCCATCGACAGATACACACGTGTGCGAAGCAAGCACACGTACTCGTCCAGCCGCGCCCTCTGGCTCGGAGTACGCAACCGTCCTCCCATGACAGCCAACGGGATCTATCAGATGGTCGCCCGTCGAGGTAAGGAATGCGGCGTCACGGTCAACCCCCATAAGTTCCGCCACCACTTCTCGCACACCTGGCTCGACAGGGGCGGAGCTGAGGGGGACCTGATGGAGCTCAACGGTTGGACGTCACCCCAGATGCTCCGCCGCTACGGGCGCAGCGCCGCCAGCAAACGAGCCCGCCGCACCTACGACCGCGTCATGGAGGAATAAGCGCTAGATAGCGTGCGGCCACGACTGTCTTTCCGCACTCGTGGCCGCACAACGCTCCCTAATCCTCTTGCGGCTGATCTTCAACTTTGATCAAGCTGGCCTTCGGGCCAGGGTGCCTAACGCCTGGAACCATGGGGTTTTCATAGGAGAGCTCCTGCTCATATATCGCGCCCCATCCTCTCTCTTTAGGCTGAGGAGGCAGAGAATTATCCCCAATAATCAACTGAATGCGGCCGCCATAACCTTCAGCCAACTGCCAGATGCGGCGATAAATCCGCTGACTTAGAGCAATGTCGTCCGCACCTTGACCAATAGCTTTACGAGGAGAATCGATAATCAAGATTGAAGGCAGGAGGATGGAATTAATGTCGATCGAGACCGTGGTCAGAGCAAATGAATATGCCAAATGTACAGCGGTAGCTACCCCACCACCCGAAGCTTGAATTTCCTCGAACAAACCGCCATTCACGCGCGGCAAGAAGTCTCCTGTATCGATTGACGCTTCTTCTACACCCGGCACAGCCAGATAATCGATCTCGCGAGAAAAGGCCAGGCTCGCCGCAGTCACCCAGGTACGGTGCTCAGCTAGAACTTCGATTCGATGCTTGATGGCTGCTTTGATGCTGCGCAACTCTACTTTGGCGCTACTAAGCTCATTCTGAAGGCGCTGAACCCGTTGCCAAAGATCGCCCATTTCAGAAAGACGCTCGATTCTAGCGTGGACACTGGCATGTCGTGCGCTGAGGCGTTCAATCTCACCTAGAATTGGGGGTAGCCGGTCGCGGGCCGCCGCAGATGCCCGATCCCGAAGCAGATCAAGATGAAGTCTCGCGGCACGCCATTCCGCCGTCAGTCGCTCCAACTCATCAGTCTCATGGGACATGAGCCGACGAGCTTCCTCAGTTTGTTCTTCGAGGCGCGAAATGCCACTGTTGTCGCTGTTCGGCCGCGTCAGATCCAAGCCTGGTTCCGGCTGCATACAAAGCACACATTGGTCGGTGGAAACTGGGCGGCCTGTGAGGCTTTGAAAACATCTGGGGCAGAGAACGAATTCAAAGGGACCCAAGACGCGACTGGCTACACTCGCTTGATTAAGCCTCATTCGATCGAGTTCGAGTTGCGCAATTAGGGAACGGCGCGCATTGAGGGAGACGCTGAACTGGTGAACTCTATCACCGAGCCTCTGTTCTTCAACCGTGGCCTGCTCAATTTCCCTCACCAGGGGATCTGCCGTACCTGCTTGCTCTCGGGCGCCTGAACGAAGTTCATTCAGTTCCCTTGAAAAGGAGGCAAGGTGCTCTAGAGCTTCCGTGCGCTCCTGCGTGATCTCCTCTGCTGTGGGCGTGCCAGCGTCCTCCAGGAAGCGCTGAACGGTGTCCACCTCATTCTCGAGAGACTTGATAACGTCCCCGAGCCGGCCCCTGCGCCGTCGGAGCTCATTTAACTCGGAATCCGTAAGCCCGAAGAGGAGCTCGAACATCGCTCGTCGTGCTCGGGTACGAAATGTGTCGAGATGACCTGCGATAGAGCTATCGATTTCACGAGCCTCTATATATAGGTAGGCCAGCAGGTTATTGAAGGTCAGAGCTACAGTGTCAGAACTGCGGCCATCGCTGCGAGATGGGATCCGTTCCTGCGGGATCGAAAGCAGGCCGAGCAAACGGTCAGACAGGGTCACTTGCCCTTCTGAGCTTCGCACGGGCAGGCTTTCTTCAATATGAAGATCGAATGGATCCCGTACCTCCACGCGACCTGATCTGTCAGGTACGGATCGACGTAGAACCAGACGACGGTTCTCCAACTCAAGGTAGAGATCGACCTCAGTGACATGTTCGCGAACGGTCGGGGTCAAGGTAGCATTGCCACCCATCGCATGTTTCATCAACATGAAAAGGCTGGACTTGCCTGCTCCCACGGGGCCAGTTACCACGGTAAGGGGCCGATTGAAGTCATAGTTTCGCTCTGTAACAGCAGTCCTCACCGTGAGCGATAGCAGACGCAGCTTGGTGGACACGGTTCAATCCTTTTCGATGGCGTCGATAGCATGCCGGATCAACCAATCAAGCTTCGGCGCAGCCATATCGAGTTCCGTCCGCAGCACCCGAACGCGGCCAGCGGTAACGCGCCACGCAGCCTCCATTGCCATTGCTTTGGCCGCAGATCGCCCCTCTCGCGTGGTCAGGAGCATCGACCAGTTTTCCTTCGAAGGCACCAGCAACTGGCGAGCTACTAGCCCGCCACAGACGAGCATGTATCGGTCAGCCCAAACTCCGTATCTGCTCCGCAATGCTTTGACCTCGCCTGCTTCCTTCTCAAATTGTTCGGGTGCCAGGTCATGTGGCCAGGCCAAAGGCGTAGCAGTCTCCCGAATATCAGGCAATAGATAGGGGTGGCGAAGGACAAAGTCGAGGCATGCAATGCGGTCCATCGTCAAGCCCCTCTTGCGTCCCGAGAACGTGTCAACGAGCAGGAGAACACGCGCCTGATGGAAAATTGCCTCAGTCCCAATCGCTTCAGCGGCGGCCCGCTGTTGAGCCGCCAATACCCGATCACGCCTATTCATGTCTCACTCTCATCAGGCGTAAAACCGAAATAGCATTGGTCGCAAAGAGTGAAGGCCACACCCAGCGCATGCTGGTCATTCATTTGTATTGGAGCACGCTGACGGAACTCATTCACGCTCAACGTGCGACGCAGCTGGTTGAATAGCTCCCTTCCATACTGATCAGGGCTTCTCCGAGCTGCATCCTGCGCATCGAGCACGAGTTCAAGGACCTCGGCCTCGACCTGACTCAGAATCGCCGCGTCACCGGCCAGTCCAGGAAGGCGCTGCCGCCAGGTGGTATACCAGGCGCTCCGACACCGCTCCGCTAGCGATTCATGAGTCACTGACAACCCTCCAGCCACCAGCTTGCTACGCAGTAGGTGGCCGCCTGGCGCGGGCTCCACCACAGTCCCAGATGGGAACAGAGGTGTATTTCCTCCGAAGACGAACGCATCCCGCACTGCCTCCGCTGCTATAAGCCTGCTTGCCAGCAGCTTCCGGCGTTCGGTCGGGGCGTCCAATAGAGCGACCAGGCGCACTGTGTCCAGCCGATGTCGTTCACAAGCGCGCGAGGCCCTTTCAGCGAGACCGACGACGCGCTCGTACGACTCGACGGCGTCTCGTTCGTCCCACCCTTTCTCTCGAAAGTAGGGCATCACTGTCTTGTGGATAGTTGACGCCGAAATCTCGTCACGACCCGGGAGTCGAAGTAGAGTCAATCTCTTCACGAATTCACACACAGATACGACTAGCTCATCTTCGTCATCAAGTATCAGCGCACTAGAAGGCACAGGCCGCGTCGGTATACAATCCAGCTGCTTCTGCTGTCTCACTCGAAGAAACTGGCGGGCCAAATACTTGGCCCAAACACGGCATTCTTCACCGTCAGGATCAAGAGCGACACAGAATTCTTCCAATTTTGCCGGTTGACGATCTCCGGACGCAGCGTAGCCCGCGTTAGTGGCGAGTACACCATAAACCTCCCGACCACTTGCTCGGACCCGCGCCCAACGGTCGAATAGATGTGCTAGGCCACCTTTGCCGCATAGATCGAACAGCGACCATGCTCCACTGTTCGGTTCCCGATGCTTAACTGAAACGAGTTGGATCGTGCCGTCTCGCCGTACCGCCAGAAAATCCTCGAGGTACTCGCAGATAACTGCCAATGGCGCATCGTCCTCAAGCAGGCCAAAGCACCAAGTGGCGACAATCTCAGCTTGATACCTGAAGTTGGCCTGTGAGAGAGTCCCTCCGTCCTCGTCTGGTTGCGGTAGAGTCTCGGCGATATTGAGCGCGAGTTGATCACCAATGCTGTCGCGCTTCCGGCGTTCTTTCACGTGCCCGTACTCCTCGAATGCAAGCTTCGATTAATCACTACCCTCCCGGGTCGACGTCAACTCACCAGCCTTACGGCCACATCCGGTCGCTCTTGCGACAGTTTCCTGGGAGGGACACGAGTAGCACGGAGTTTCGGTGTACTTAGAGTTGAAGCCCCAAGCGCGCGGCTTCAGCCGTGCCTGGGGCTTCAACGCTCAAGGCTCGTCAATCTCTCCTTCTGGCCATGGCTGAGCGTTTCGCTAACCTCAGCATGTGAGCCCTCATCGCTTGCTCGGCCCGTCCCCGTCGTTCATCGGGTGGCAAGGCACCTTCAGGATCCACTTCCCGCTCAAATTTCGCCAGGAATGCATCCCTTGCCGGCTTGGTTCGCTTCTTCCTGTCCTGCGTCTTGCTCCAAGAGACGAGAACTGCGATGCGCTTGTCGATCTGAGCCATGGTCACCCGCCTTGTGTGGCTGCCCGATGCGGGCGCTGGAGGTTCGTATGGAAGCCACTCGCTCGATTGCCCCACTGTGTGCATGCTCTAAAGGACCACCACCGTGCCGGGCGAGGAGTGGCGAAGCCAGAGACGAAGTTGGTTCCGAATGGGCTCAGGTGAAGCACCAGCCGCCGTCGCAGGTGGCGTCGGTGTCGTCGATGGGGAGGGGTGTTTCGTTGGGGACGACTTCGGCGAGTGGGGCGTTGTAGCGGGTCAGCCAGACCGGGTCGCGGTCGAGCATTCGGCGGCGGGTGTTGATGGTGTCTTCGAGGTGGCAGGCGCGTTGGAAGAGTTCGGGGTCGTCGCGGCGAAGGGTCTTCCAGTACTCCAGGCGGCGGAAGGGGCAGAACCAGCAGGCGGATTTGGGTGGGAGGGGCAGGTTGGCCGAGCGGATGATCTGTGGGCAGTCGGCTCGGCGGATGTGCAGGTCGAGGAGCGGGTAGACGATGCGTTCGTAGGGTTCGGTGCGGCGTTTGTTGGCTCGGTGGATCTCGTCGAGGCTGATGCCGATGCCGATCGTGGCGGGGTTGTCCTTGCTGGCGCCGTGGGCTTTGAGCCAGCGGCCGATGACTCGGATCTTGAAGTCGGCGGTGCAGGATCGGGTGCCCGGGGCGCCGTTGCTCATTCGGATGGGGATGGGGATGGAGCGCGAGCCTTCGCGCATGAGGCGGCCGTAGAGGGTTTCGACGGTGCCGTCTCGGCGGATGCGGAACAGCTCGCGTAGCTCGATGCCGTGGGCTTGGGCGAAGGGGGCGGCGTGTTCACGGATGTAGCGGAGGGTTGCGGGGTATTCGGAGTCGTCGCCGACGTTGGCGAATAGGAAGAGCTGGAAGTCGAGCCGTCCTTGGGCGGCTAGGACGAGGGCGGCGGTGGATTGCCAGCCTCCTCCGAAGCTGAAGGCGCGGAGTGGTCCGCAGGGCGGCTTGAGCTTGCGCCTTCGGGTGGGTGCCGAGGCGGTGTGGTGGGCGCGGGTTGGGGTGGGGTTTCGGTGATCGTGAGCGGGCACTCTTTGACCTCCGAGTCGCGCTAGATCTGGCGGGACGTTCTTGGGGCCGGGCGGGTGGCTCCGGCGTATTGGCGTTCGCGGTAGGCGTTGCCTTTGAACTGGGCGATGCGGACGACGTCGCCTGTCTGTGGGGCGTGGACCATGCGGCCGCGGCCGAGGTAGAGGCCGACATGGTGGATGGACCGTGGGTTGCTGGGGTTGTGGGCGAAGAACAGCAGGTCGCCGGGCTGTAGGGCGTTGAGCGGGATGCGCGGTCCGTCGTCGAATTGGTCGGCGGCTACCCGGTCGATGCGGACGCCGGCTTGGGCCCAGGCGAATTGGGTGAGGCCGGAGCAGTCGAAGCCTTTGATGTGGGCGCCGTGTTCGATGCCGTAGCTGGGCCCGGAAGGTCTGCCGCCGCCCCAGGAGTAGGGCGTGCCGAGTTTGCTGAGTGCGGCGCGGATCGCTATTGCGCCGCGTCCGCTGGCTTGTGGGGTGGCGTACTTCGCGGCCTGGGCGAGGACCTTGCGGACATACCAGTCGGCGTGGTTGTAGCGGAAGAGCGCTCGATAGAGGTGCTTGCCGCCCTTGCCTGCTTTGTTGGCGCAGAGGTAGTTGGCGGCGCCGTGGATCGCGTCGGCCGGGGCGTAGCGGTCCTTGCGGCCGTCGCGGTCTCCGTCCGTTCCGTAGGTTGCCCAGGTGGCGGCGAGGAACTGCATGGGGCCGCCGGCTCCGGCGGAGTTCTCGCCGGAGCGGATGCCGGGCAGCCGGGAGCGGCCGTGGTCGGACTCGACGCTGCCGATCGCGGCGAGGACGCTCCAGGGCAGGCCGGGGCAGGTCTGTGCTGCTTGGAGATATAGCCGCAGGTAGTGGGGTGGGATGTCGCGGCGGGCGTAGGCGCTTGGAGCGCCGTCCAGGGGTGTTTCAGAGCTCGATGAGGTGGGCTGGCCGCCGACCAGGATCAACAGCAGGGGCATGCCGAGCAGGACGGCTCCTGCCGCCAGAGCGAGCTTCAGCACGGGCGCCGCCGCGGCGGCGGTTGGTCAGCCTTCCGGTGTTTCCTCCGCGCCGGTGCGGGCGCGGCGCTGGGCTCGGTAGCCGGCGCCCTTCTTGGGCGCGTCGTCCTGGTCATCGGTGGGCACCCCCGGTTCTCGGTGGGGCTGCCGCAGCACCTCGCGGACCGCTTCCCAGGAGTACCGGAAGTCCTTGCCGGTTTTGAGAGCCGGGATCTGTCCCGCGTTGGCCATCCGGCGGACGGTCTGCGGGGACAGGTCGAGCTTGGCGGCGAGTTCGGCGGTGTTGAGCACGTCGGGATCGCGGCCTGTGCGCTCGGTCATGGGGTGGCTCCTGGGGTGCTGGTCATGGTCGCCTCTCCAGTGTCGCGGACGGTGGCTGCGGAAGCACGCTCTTCAACGTGATGACACGATCAAAAGCTGTTTGACGTTACTTGCGCTCTGTAATGATGCCACGTACGGTGACGTTCACGCCACCCAAGGCAGTGAAACGGGGGTCTGAGTGCGACGACACAACCCTGAGAGAGCACGCGAAGGCGTGCCAGACGAAGGACGAAACCGCGAACTGGTCGTGGTCGGCGCGCATGGCGGGGCGGGAACCACGACGCTGGCGGCCTTGCTGCGTCCCGCCTGGGATATGGGGACGATCAGCGACCTTCTCGAACCCGGTCGCCCGCCCGTCCAGCCCAAGGGCCGACCCCTGGTCCTCGTCACGCGCAACTCCGTCGCCGCTGCTCAGCGTGCGACCAGAGCCGTGACAGCCATTGACGCGACTCGGGACACGTCAAGCGCGCATCTCGCTGCGCTGGTCATCGTCGGGGACGGAGCCGGGCCAGAGCCCAGGGACGCGACAGCGCGATTCGCGCTACTGGAGGGCCGTGTCCGAGAGCTGGTGCGGATGCCCTTCGTCCCGGCGCTGCGCCTGGTGGACGACCCGACACAGGTCCGTTTGCCGCGCAAGGTCGAGGGCGTCCTGAACCGCATCTTGGACGTCGCCCTCGCCCATCCATGTCACTGATCCGGGACACCCGAGGAGGTGTTATGCCGATCGACTCGACCCGACTCGCCGTGCTGTTGTTCGACAAACTCCATCCACGCTACGGGTACGAGCCTCTGGCTCCCCCGCCAAGTCCGCCGTCAGTGCAGGTACCCAACCCGCCACCGCAGGCGCCGCCCGGACTCGACGCGAAAATGCAGGTCCTCCTCGGCTGGGGCAAGTACGGCGTGCTCGTCTGCGGTGTCGCGGGGCTCTTCTTCTGTGCGGGCCAGATGGTCATCGGCCGGAAGAATCGCTCGTCGTTCGCTGCCGACGGCGCCACCGGAGTCCCCTGGGTCCTGGGCGGCCTGAGCCTTGCGGCGACCGCGGCTCCGATCGTGGGGGTGTTCTTCCGGTGAAAGCCAAGCACGCCGCGAGGTTCAACAGCAGTCGCGTCCTTGTCGTCCTGGGCGTCGTAGCCATCAGTGCGCTCCTGCTCTGCTTGATGCGCGTCGATTCCGATGACTGCGGCACCACGCCCCCAAGGCGCACCCAGAATCAGACGCGCCTCGATCTCGAAGGCTTGACCTGGAACGACTTCCACGGAATGCGGCTACCGCGATCGCCCAGCGACGGGCCACGACGTACTGACCGCGACCTCGTCTCCGGGTTCGGTCACACCCCGAACGGCGCACTCCTGGCGGCGATCCACATCGTCGTCCGCGCAGCTCCCCAGTGGGCACCGGACGTGTTCGAATCCACGATCACTCACCAGGTCATCGGGCCAGACAAGGTCGAACTGCTGGAGTCGATCCGGAGCGCCCACGAGCAGCTGAGGAAACGCGCACGCCTCCCTGTAGGAGTCGCTCTCGGACGAGCCCATGCGGCGATCGAAGGCTTCCGCTTCCTGGGTTACACGCCCAGCCTGGCGAGCCTCGACCTCCTATCGGCCGGTCCCGGCGAGGACGACCTCACCGTCCGCGCCGCCACCCGCGTTCAACTCCGATGGCACGACGGCGACTGGCGAGCCATCTGCCCGCTCGGCGGCGATTGGGGAAGTTCCGCCGTCCCGATCACGTCCACCGCCGGCTACACGCTCTTCCCGACGGGAAGGTGACCCACGTTGCCCTGCACTCCCGTACTCGATCCCCAATGCGTCCAGACCGTCGACAACGACGATGAGAGCCACCCGTTCGGTCCTCCCCTCCCGGACATCCCCGGCGAGATCGGCGGCAATGCCCTCGAAGGAGCCGCCAAAGCACTCCAGGAAGCCGTGGGCTGGTTCGTCTCCAGCACATCCTCCTGGTGGGTCAACTCCCCCTCCCCTGATCTCGAAAAAGAGCGGTCTGTGGGATTCCTCCAGGGAATCACCCAACCCGTCACCATCACGGTGGCCGTGCTCGCCCTGCTCGCGGTCGCGGCGAAGATGACGCTCACGCGCAAGGCGAACCCGATGATCGAGGCGGGCGGCGGGCTGAGCGTCCTGGTCGTCACCACGGTCTTGGGTGCCGCACTGCCGAACGTGTTGCTGGAGTGGGGAGACGCCTGGTCGGAATGGGTGCTGAAGATCTCCGCCCAGGGCGGCTTCAGCACCCGGATGACCCAGATCGTCACGCTGCCGAGCGGGGTGCCCGCAGGCTTCGTCTTCATCATGTGCCTGATCGCACTGTTCGTAGGCATCGTCCAAGCGATCCTGATGCTGTTCCGGCAGGGAGCGCTGATCATCCTTGCGGGAATGCTGCCGCTCGCGGCGGCCGGCATGCTCACCAACGGGACTCGCAAATGGTTCCTGCGGGTCGCCGGCTGGATGCTCGCCCTCGCCTTCTACAAACCGCTCGCCTCTCTGGTCTACGCGACGGCCTTCGCCCTGATCGGCAACGGACGGGACGTTCATGCCGTCCTGCTGGGCTTCACCATGATGCTCGTCAGCCTGATCGCCTTCCCCGTTCTGCTGGAATTCTTCAACTGGACGACTTCGAGCCCCCCGTCCAGTTCGGGCGGCGGGGTTCTTACCTCATTGATCGGCGGCGCCACGGCGGTGGGTGCCCTCCGGTCTTATGGGTGGGGCCACATGGGCTCGGCCGACTCCTCGGCGAACGAGCACGCCGCCTACCTTGATCAGCAGCTCGGTTCTCACG
This sequence comes from Spirillospora sp. CA-294931, assembly GCF_050946795.1. GTDB lineage: Bacteria > Actinomycetota > Actinomycetes > Streptosporangiales > Streptosporangiaceae > Spirillospora. The sequence goes on along the minus strand of NZ_CP192006.1, from coordinate 1,098,917 downwards.
AGACTCGTGGAAGCGACGCTGGGAACCCGACAACGGCGGGCGCACAGCCCGAGGGTGCCGACAACCGGTCGGCGAAGCCGGGGCACACTGCGCCAACAACCACGCCCGCCAGCGGGGCCACGAAGAGCGGCACCGATCAGCCTCGTGGCTCTGATCATTCGGTTCCGCCCGGCAGCGGCGATCACGTGCAGACTCCGCCCACCGCCACCGGTAGCCAAGGTACGCAAACGGGCGAGAACAACTCCGAACCCACCGGTCCCGCAGCCGTCCGGACCTGGAAGAAGGAGCAGGGACGCGGCGCGGACACCCTCCGGTGGATGGGCCAGCCCTCTGGGTCGAGCGACGGCTCCGGCGCGCCCACTGGAGCTGATGACGGAGGGGACGGCAACGGTGGAACGTGACAGCTCGCCGCAGATACGGACCTACGGCGGATGGCGCCGCCGCCACGGCATCGGCCTGCTGGGGATGGACAGCACCGCCACCTTCGCCGCACTCGGAATCGCGATGGCATTGATTCTCGCGACGGCCATCGCCCCCGCTCTGCTGATCTACCTCGCTCCTCCGGCCGTCCTCGTCGGTGGTGTGGTCCTGATCCGCATCGGCGGAGTCCCCGTCGCGCGGCTCCTCCTGGCACGGTGGCGCTGGTGGTGGGGGTCCAAGCGTCGTTACAACCAATATCGAGCAGGGGTCGTCGTCGACCACCCCCGTGCGTTCCAGTTGCCGGGTGTGCTGGCGCCCCTCACGTTGCTCAGCGCCGAAGACGGTTACGGCAGCCGGTACGGCATCGTCTGGGATCGCCGCACCGGGCTCCTCACCGCCACACTCCGGGTCGTCCCGGCATCGACCTGGCTGGCCAACCGCTCCGACGCCGACAGCTGGGTAGCGGCGTGGGGAGGGTGGCTGGCCGGGCTGGGGCATCTGCCCGCGATGCGCTGGGTGACAGTCACTGTGGACACGGCGCCCGAACCAGGGTCCACGCTTGCCGACGCTGTCACCACCGCGTTCGATCCGAGCGCACCGGCGCCAGCGCGCGACATCCTGACCGAGCTAGTCGCCGCCGCTCCGGCCGCCGCAGCGGACGTCGACACCCGGGTGTCCATCACCGTCGACCCGGCGAAGTCGCCGAACGCCCCGAAAGACCTGCCCGAGGCCGTCGGCGAACTCGGGCGCATTCTCGACGGGCTCGCGTCGTCCCTGGGAGGTTGCGGCGTGACCGTCGTCGGCCGCGCGACGGCCGCGGAGATAGCGGGCGCCGTCCGGACGGCCTTCGATCCCGACGCCCGAGGAGAGGTGAACCGCCTCCTCGCCGGGCCGGACGCGGCGGAGATCCTCGGCTGGTGCGACGCGGGACCGATCGGCGCGACCGAGCACGCCGATCGCTACGAGCACGACAGCGGCGTGAGCGTCACCTGGGCATGGCACGAACCGCCCCGGCAGAACGTGCACTCCGATGTGCTCGCGCGCCTGGTGGCGCCGGGCCCCTTTCCCAAGAGGATCACGCTCCAGTACCGCGCGTTCCCGGCTGCGGCGGCCAGCCAGGTGATCCAGCAGGAGGTGAACGCCGCGTCCTTCAGGGCCCAGTTCCGGCGGCGGACGGGACGCGATGAGACGGCCCGCGACAGCTGGGACTCCGCCCGCGCCCGGCAGGCGGCCACCGAGGAGGCGATGGGGGCAGGGCTGTGCTTGATCTCGATGTACGCCAGCGTCACGGTCACCGAGCCCAAAGAGCTGCGCCGCGCTGTAGCTCATGTCGAGGCCAGCGCCGAATCAGCGAAGATCCGGCTTCGTCGGCTCTGGAGAAGCCAGGCCGCGGGCTTCGCGACGACCCTACCCTGCGGGATCTGCCCCTCCGAACTCTCCCACCGCCTCATTCACTGAACTGGAGGCCGCCCGATGTTCAGAACACGAACCCCAGCGCCGCCCCGGGAAGGGGTCGAGTCCGAGGCGATGGCGGAAGCCATGGCTCCGCCGTGGGGGTGGAGACGGCCACTCGGCGGACGCGCCGCGCATGTGGAGGCCGCCCCGGAGTTCCAAGCGACGACAACACAGGTCTGCGGGCTCTACCCGTTCACCGCCGGATGCGGCACACCGACCGCAGGGACGCCGATCGGACGTCACCAATTGTGGGGCGAGGTCGTGTGCCTGGATCCCCTTGCCTGGCTGCGCGCCGGACTCGTCACCAACCCGGGAATGTTCATCCTCGGCCAACCCGGCACCGGCAAGTCCACCCTGGTGAAGCGACTGGTCACCGGCGCCGTCGCGACCGGGACCACGCCGATCATCCTCGGCGACAGCAAACCCGACTACTCGATGCTGATCGAGCACCTCGGAGGCCAGGTCATCCGGATCGGGCGCGGCGTCGATCGCATCAACCCACTCGACTCGGGACCGCTCGGCGGGGTGCTGCGTACCTTGGCCGGTGAACGCGCGGAGGTGCTGCGTTGGGAGGTCAGAAGCCGACGCCTGTCACTGCTCATGGCCCTGTGCACGTTGGTTCGCGAATCCCGGATCTCCAACGCCGAGGAGGTCGTCCTCGGAAGAGCCGTTGATCTGCTCGATGCACGCTCAGGCGACGAGCCGACCGTTCCGGATGTCCTTCGCGTCCTGGAGGAGGGACCGGACGAGATCCGTTCAGCCGCCCGAACCGACTCGGCCGAGGCTTACCGCAAGCAGGTAAGCGACCTGGTGTTCACCCTCGACCTGCTCTGCAACGGCTCACTCGCCGGAGTCTTCGACGCTCAGACGTCCCGGCCTCTGGAAATGAACGCGCCCGCGATCAGCGTCGACATCTCGCGCGTGCGAGCGGCCGGGGACAAGCTCCTGACAGCCGCGATGCTGTGCACCTGGGCCTACGCGTTCGGCATGGTCGACGCCGCTGCCGCCCTCGTGGATCTCGAAGCCGCACCGCGCCGCGCCTACATGGGCGTGATGGACGAGCTATGGCGCGCCCTGCGCGGTGCCCCCGGCCTTGTCGAGCACGCCGATGCGCTCACCCGGCTCAACCGCGCCAAAGGCATGGCGTCCATCATGATCACCCACTCTCTGGCCGACCTCGACGCGCTGGCGACCGAGGAGGACCGGGCCAAGGCGAAGGGATTCGCCGACCGTTCCGCCATCACCGTGCTGGCGGGGCTGCCTCCCCGTGAACTCGCCCGCGTCCACGAGATCACCCCGCTCACCGGGCCGGAGCAGCATCTGGTGACCTCCTGGTCGGCTCCAGACTCCTGGCAACCGGGTGCCCGCCATCCGGGACGAGGCAAGTACCTAATCAAGACCGGTGAACGGCTCGGCATTCCCGTGGAGCTCTCCCTGGTCGGCGCCGAGAAGGAGCTCTACGACACCGACCAGGCCATCCGGGCTGGCTCATGACTCGGGCACTCGGGCCTCGCCCTTCGATCTGGCACACCGGCGCGGCCGGCGGCTGGATGGTCCTGGCCGGATGCTGGGCCCCGATCGGCTGCCTATGGATCGTGTGGGCTTCCGCCAAGGCGGCGGCCGCCATCGCGGGCGGACGTGTCATGCCGTTCGGCTCGGACTTCGCAGTCGCGTTGGCCCGGGGACGCAGTCAACAGATGTGGCCGGGCACACCAACACCCTTGGTGCTCACGATCGTCGTCCTGCTGGTGCTCGCTGGCGGGACGACGGTATGGACGGTCTGGCTGCGCATCGCTGCCCGGATCCCGCGTCCCGACGACCCCATCGCGGCGCTGGCCGACAGCCCTGGCCTGGCAGCGCTCAAGCCGGGTCCGACCGCGGAGAAGGCCATCGCGCTACGCCGATCCCTCACCGGTTCGGCGCCCGGTCGGCTCGACGCTGGAGAAGTCGGCCTGATCCTCGGCGATCTGCTGGGACGAGGAGCCCGTACTGGTCCGACCTTGTTCACCTCCTGGGAGGACACAGTGGTGGCCTTCATGGCTCCGCGCTCGGGCAAGACCACGACGCAGAGCATCCCCCATGTCCTGTCCGCGCCCGGCGCGGTGATCGCCACCAGCAACAAGGCCGACCTGTGGGCGGCCATCTCCAATGTCCGCGCCGAGAAGACCGGCGGGAAGGTCTGGCTGTTCGACCCGCAGCACATCACCTACCAACTCCAAGGCTGGTGGTGGAACGCGCTGGGCGGCCTGATTACGGTCGAGGACGCCCACCGCCTCGCCGGGCACTTCGTCCTCACGGTCGACGACGGACAGAAGAAGGATCTCTGGGGCCCAGCCGCTCAGGACCTCCTCTGCGCCCTCTTCCTCGCGGCCGCCACATCGGGCCGGTCTCTGCACCACGTGGCACATTGGCTGGACGAACCGGCCGTGCCCACTCCGATCGAGCTCCTCCACGACGCGGGCTTCCAGCTGATGGCGTCCTCCTTGAAGGGGACGCAGAACGGAGCGGTCGAGACCCGCGACGGGATCTACCAGACGGCACGGACGGCCGCGAAGTGCCTCCGGGACGAAGAGATCCTCGCGTGGGTCACGCCTCAGCGCGACCTACCGAGCTTTGACCCGGACGCCTTCGCGGGCTCCCGCGACACCCTCTACCTGCTCTCCAAGTCGTTGTCGGCCGCAGCACCTCTGATCGCGGCGCTGACCGACACTGCGATGCGCGCCGCCGAACGCCGTGCCGAGCAGGCGGGCGGGCGACTTGACCCGCCCATGGTGGTGGCACTGGACGAGGCCGCCAACATCTGCCGAATCTCCGATCTGCCGCAGCTCTACTCCCACCTGGGCTCGCGCGGCATCGTCCCCGTCACGATCTTGCAGTCCTACGAGCAGGGCGTGACCGTCTGGGGAGAGCCGGGCATGGCGGCGCTCTGGGGCGCTGCCACCCGCAAGCTCATTGGAGCCGGGATCGACTCACCCCGACTTGTCCGCGACCTGGCGACGCTCGTCGGCCAACACGACGTGCCCGTCCGCACCATCACCTACGGGGACGGCCGCACGTCCGAGCAGATCTCACTGCGCCGCCAGGAGATTCTTGAAGCAGCCGACATTCGAGCACTGCCAACGGGCACCGCTCTGCTCCTGGCTACCGGCACGAAGCCCGCGCTGATCAAACTCCGGCCCTGGTATCGCAGCGATCATGCCGACCGGATCAGCAAGGCGATCAAGGCAGCGGACACCGCGATCGCGGACGGCGCCCGCCGCCATAAGCGACGTCAGCGCTGAAGCACGCCCCGATCAAATCCACACCGAGAAGAGAGGAGTCGTCCCATGAACCACCTGACCACGGAGGTCCCGTGTCCACCACAACCAGTTCGGGCGACCCCGACAAGGAACTAGAGCCAAGGCCCAAGCCTCGATTCCCCAGCGTCGATGCCTGGGTGACACACCATTTCGTCCCCACCTACCGACGCACCCTCGGCGGCGAGTTCCGCTGGTGCGCGCAATGGTGGCGGCACTCCGAGGCGATCTCTCGGCTCACCGCGCTTTGGTACGCGTGGGAGTCCATGCGGCTCCAGGGCGCCACCGGCATCGGGCTCTGGTATCGCGATCACCTCGACCACCAACTCCCCACTCTGCTCGGTCCGCGTGGCCCGTTCTATCAATGCACCGAGACCGAGCACCTCGAACCACACCAAGCCGTCCTCGAACCCGCTCCCGTTGGCTGGTGGCCTGATCAAACAGAGTCCGACGAGGCTCAGGAGATTGGGCCGTGAGCGGGCCGAACGACCCGGTCGCTAGGAGTGTGGAGAACGCGGCAACGGTGCTCGACTCGTACGAGTTGCGCCTGGTCGGCCCTCCAACCGGCCTTCATCGCCAAGACGCAGCCCGCGCCAAGTACCTGGTGCGCGACCTCGTACGGGATCTCGCCCTCTACGCCAAGCATCGTGGGCACGACTTCGAGCGCATCCTGGCCGAAGCCAGAACGCTCTCGCTCCCTAGCGAGCCGCAGCCAGACGCGGCGATCGAGATCGGCACCGGAGTCCGGCTCCGTGCGAGTGCCCGGACAAGCACCCCACGCTCGTCTCTGCTGAACAAGCGCGGCTTCGTCACCGACATCCGCACCTCACCCGACGGGGATCACGAATGCAGGGTTCGCTTCCTCGGGGTGCCGGCCGGGTCGTTCCAGTTCCGCACTTCCAGCCTCGAACCGGTACCGGGGATCCCGGTCACGCCCACGCGTGCCGGGTTCGTTTTCAACGTGGCGGACGCCGCGAGAACGCTCGTCACCGTCGGCGCTCGCATCCTGCGGGACGTGCAGTCCAAGGCAGACCCTGAGCCGGACGATCTGGCAGCTCGCAGGGAACTGGGCGACCTGCTCGCCGAATGGTCGGGCACCACCCGAAACCTGGTGCTGTTCAGTCTCGGCCCGCAGATCAGCAATGCCGCTTTCCGCATGAGCGGCCCCTCCCCGTTCCTTCCGGCCTCCGAAGCGGCGCAGGTGGCAGCCGAGGACTTTCCTCATGACCTGGCCAATGGTGTTCTCGCCTCCTCATCGAGCAGGCGCCCGGACACACCGTCCGGCCGGAACCCGCGCACGTCCACCCCGAATATCCGGTCTTAGCGACACGTCATCCGAGCTGAACAACGGGAGACGCCATGCCCAAGAGCAGCAACGCCGATTTCGCGGAATTCGCGAGCCGCGCCCTCGACGCCTACCAGCGCGATCTACGCACGGAACCCGGACCACACCGCCATCCCTGGCAGCCCTTGGAGGACGAGCTCGTCGCCGACTTCCTCGCCGACCTCATGCATCACTGCGCTCGGAACGGTATCGAGTTCGACGAGGCACTCGATGACGCACGCCGCGTCTACATCAACGAAAGAGCAGATGAAGGCGCCTACAACCTCGGCTCGACCGTCCAGCTCAAAGGTCCCGCCGCGCAAGAAGCCGAGGCCGCGGGCCTACCGACGCGCGGAGTGATCACCGGTCTGCTCATCGCGCACGATGGCTCGCCGGACTACTACCTGCGTTGCCCTGGCGAGCCACGCAACCACCGGTTCAGCGCTGCCGACCTCCAGCCCGCTCCTGCATTCCAGGCGGTAACGACCCATCGAGGAGTCGTCGCCGATCCTCTGGCCGCCGAGCGGGCGCTCGTCGAGGCCACGGCTCGTATCGGAACAGCGGACGGCCGAGACGCTCCCGCCCGCTACGACGACATCGAAGATCACCACACGCTGCTCGGCTCGCTCTCCTCGTGGAGCGGGCTGTCCCTGGAACGGCTCAGCGAAATCCTGCAACCAAAGTTCGCCGCGGCCACTCGCCAACTGGAGGCGGTCGCCGGCCGTTGGGAGGACGGCCCGCCTGGCGTCAGGCCAGCAGGTGAGCCGCCCGGGCCAGCCGGACTCGCCACGCAGAGCTTCCCTGCCCGAGCATCCGAGGTCAGCAGTACGCGCGCCGACCCCGGGCGAGACCCGTCCCACCAGGCGAACGATCTAACTCAATATCCCCGAGTCGCCCGCTGACCGCCGTAGGAGCCGCCCATGACCCTCGCGATCATCGATCGGGCCATCCAGAAGCTGGCTCTCCCATGTCTGCTTCCTGAGCAGCTCAGCGGCGCCCTCCAGGGGCTGGACGTCGCCGAACGCGCGATCCAGGAGCTGGGATTCCTGGACTCGCTGGACCCTCCACCGCACTGGGCGCAGGTCCAAGAACACGTCACCCGGGCACACGCGGCCCTGACCAATGCGCCTTCAGTCCACCGTCCGAGTGCCGCGCCCCCGCCCACGCTTCACCTCGCACTTGATGACCTCGTCACGGTGACAGACGCGCTCATCCGCCTCGCCGAGGCGTTGGTGCTGGTCCTCATCGAAGCCGCCGGTCGAGCTCACAACGCCGAAGACGAAGCGGCCTGCCTAGAAGCCGCCCTCCACGGCAACGACCTCCATCACGCGCTACACCGCTCCCGGAACGCTCACCACACCAGACACGAACCTCATCAACTTCCAGCCGATTATCCGACACTCATCAACGATGATTGACGAGACGATCATCAGCCTCAAGACTTACCTCACAGCAACTTTAGTTGACACACATCACTTCAGTTGCTTCAGAGATGCAATCAAGGGGGACGCATGAACGAGCACATCGCCTACGTCACCAAGCAGATCGAGGCCTCCGACACCGTCCAGGCGCTCCTGACCGCCGCGTTCATCGGCCTGGAGCTGATCGAAAGGGCAACGACCCTTCTGGCGGACATCGCCCCGGAAACCAGGTATCCCGCATACGCCGCGGCCCTCGCCGAGTCGACTCAGGCGTGGTGGGCTCTCGCCGAGGCCCCGGCACTATCCTGGCCGGAGGCCGCCCAACTCGTCGCCGACACCGGCCACCGCGAGTTCGCCGACTCGATCAACAAGCTCGTGCTGGTGACGGGCGAGGCCCTTCTTAACGCCGCCAACAAGGTCTCCGAACCTGCCGACCGAATCGCGTGCCTGAAGGCGGCACGACACGCCGGACGCGTCCACACCGCACTTCAGTAGCGGCAGCCCCATGGCGAACAACAACCCCGCTGCTCAGAGCGTTGGTCATGCCACCAGTGCGCTCGTCGCCTACGAGCAAAGCGCCTTCCCGTCCCACTTCTCATCCCTGCCGGACGACCCTGCCTACGCACAAGCGCTTCTTGGTGCCCTCGTATGCGACCTCGCGCACTACGCATCAGCCAACGGGCTCGATTTCGCGCAGGCCGTGGACGACGGCCGCCAGGCGCACGCAGCCGAACTCGCCGACCAGACGCGATTCACCTTCGGCGACCAGGTCAGCCTCCGGCTGCACCCCGGGCGACGCGGCCTCGTCGCCGACGTTCGGGGCGGCGACGATGCGGTCTACCTCGTCGCCGTGCCCGGCGTGCCGTACCTCTATGAAGAGAGGGCAGCCGACTTGGAGCCCGCGCCTCCGCTGCCGCCGATATCCACAGGACTTCCTGAGCCCGTCCAAGCGGAGAGCGCGCTGGTAGAGCTGGCAGCGCACATCCACAGCAAGACACCGTGCATAGGAGACCAAGCCAGGCAGGACTACGAAAGCGCGCTCACAGCGCTGAGCGAGTGGAGCGGCACCCCGGCCTATGAGCTGCTCAAAGCCCTCGCTCCTCGAATCACCACAAGAATCCGCCAACTGACCGCCGCCAACGACTCCGGGGCGCCGACGACGCCCGATCCGGTCCGGCTGTCCGAGGAGAGCTTCCCCGAGGACCTCACCAACGGCGTCTTCTCGGAACCCGTCGCACGCCGAGAGGCGGACCCGGAGAAGCCTGCCACTGCCGCGCCTTCCCAAAGGACCTGACCGAACCTAGCCATCACAGAGAAGAGCAGCCCATGGCTATCGAAGCCGCACTCGGGTCGGCGTCCGCCCGGCTAGCCCAAGCAGCACGAATCATTGAGAAGTACGCCAACGCCGAGCCAACCGGATTCGTCCGCTGGGGAATGGCCCTGTACGAGGTGCAGGCAGCTCGCGACGCCCTTCATCAAGCACCGTCCCTCTCGCAGATGCCGGTCGCACCACAACCGGTAGCCGTTTCCGAGGAATGGTCACGGGAGACGTTGCATGCCCTCGCAGGCAAGATCGAGCACGAGCTCGTCCAAGCGGCCGAACAGCTCGCCGGGGCAGACGACAAGCTCGCGTGTCTCAACGCGTCACTGCACGCAGCACGGCTGCGCAACGCTCTCGGGTAACAAGGCGTGGCCACCTTCGGAGAGATCCTGGCGGCAGCAGATGCCCACCTCGCACAGATCGTGGAATGCCTTCAGCAGCCCGAACTCACCGAGGCCGCCCGCTGGCCTGCGACCACAACGGAGCTGGCCCGCCTCACGCGAGTTCTCACCCGCTATGCCGACCAAATCGCGACCGGATTCGCCGTTCCCTCCGCTCCGGGGACCGACGAACGGGCTGCGGCCAGGGACGTGGCCGCGCTGCTCAGGGAAGCAGAGGAACGATTCGGCTCCCCCGAGTCGACACAGGCCATCGGGCCGCCACCGGCTTCGCATCTGCGAGCGGCCAGCACACTCCTAGGTTGTGGCCTGGACCTGCTCGGCTCACATATCACAACGGAGATCGCGAACAACGAGGGGCACGATCAGCGCGGCAATGCGGCGGTCATCGCGGCTGCCGACACCGCCCGATGGCTTCTGCACACCGTCGGCCGACACGCCACGGCGGCCGGCAATCTCGCGATGCGTGCGGGACCGGAGACCCGTCCGGCCGGCCGGTCACTCCTGAACGCGGGGGCAACAGCGAGAAGGTTCGGTCAATCCTCCGGGACACCCGCCAAGGTGATCGAACTAAAGAACGTCCCCGGCCGGATCCCGCCGATCCCGGGTGAAGACCGTCAACAAGCGATCCGGGGAATCGGAGTCTCCGCCGAGAGGATCCAGGCCGACGACGACATCGGTTCCATCACGACCTGGCGCTACCTTGCCTTCTCTGCCGCGATCGCTCACGACATCAGCGCCCACCTGGCCCGGCAACTCGCGCACCGCCTCAGGGAGCTCGACCACGAGCACGGGGCCGCGGCCCTGTTCCACGCCAACCACAGAATTCGAGGCGACAGAAAGCGGTGGATGACACTTGCCCGACGCTGGATCGCCGTCGTCAACGCACCACTCAACCCGAACTCCGAGCTCGTGGTGGACGCAGGTGACCTCGTCCTGCGCCTGGGCCGACTGTTGTACAGCGCCCCCGACTGGGCACCAACCGCCAGCGCTTCTCTACGCGTCTTCCCTACAGCTCAACTGGCCCCGGGCACCGAAGACGTAGCCCACCTTGGCATAGCCGTGCTCAAAGCACTCGAAGCCTGCTCCACCCTCGCCGACCGCCACCGCCGAGCCGTCAACGAGGTCGCCGTGCTCAAGAAGCTCCGCGGGCCCTCCGCACCGGCTCCGGACGGCGCGCCCCAAGCCTCAGACATCCGGGAGTTCCTGAAGCGGTACGAGCGGCTTCAGCTCTCAAGTCGGGTGACAATCGGCAGGCTCAGCCAGGCACTCACCACGCTGCCTCCGCCATCTCACCTCGCCGACGAGATTGCCCTCATCCAGCGCCGCAACCTCTCCCCGTCGCCTGCGGCTGCCACCCTCGACTTCCCTACCCCTATCCACCAGGCTCTCCAGACCCCGACCTCAGCCATTCCCTACCCCAACAACGCAGCCGAGCCCGCAGTCAAGAGGCGGGCACCCCGTTGACGTCCCGCCGCCCACTTCCCGATCAGCTCGCGGCCGTCAGGGGTTTCATATACCAGCGGCACGGTTCCCCTCGGATGAGAGAACCAATGCGGCGGTCGAGCTCGTGGCGGGAGAAGGAATCGCCATGGGCGTTGCGTATGTGAATACCCACGGCGTAGATGTCTCGAATGGAGAGCAGAGTCGGGTAGCCCGACCAGGCTCGCAGGTCCCGACCGTACGCAGTGGTGAAGGTTTCGACGTCGTGTGGGCTCAGTCCGAAGCGGTGCTGGCCGTGATAGCTGTGGATCAGGTCCCATTCGCGCGGGCCGATGGCAACGCTGTCCCAGTCACAGAGCACGGGGTTACCGTCCTCGCCGCGAAGGAGGTTGTCGATCCAAGCATCCCCGTGGACCAGGGTCAGCGGCTCCGCGAAAGGGAGCGATTTCCATCGTGCCGAGAGCTCTGCGATACGGCGGGTGAGCCATTCCTGCTCACTCGGCCGAAGTGCGTCCGGGTGATCCCTCAAGCTGGTCCGAACGCTGACGAGTGGATCTTCAAAGCCGCGGACCTGAACCGGCGGGGCGTTGAGCGAGTGCAAACGCCTCAGGAGCCCGCCGAGTTCCGCAGTGGTGGGCGGTTCCTCGCTCGTCGGGACGTAGTCCCAGAACGTTGTCGAGGTGTTCTCATGGCGGATCGGCTGCTGAGCAGCTCGATCAGTAGGGCGAACCGTCGGGAACCCTTGGCGGGACAACCAGTGCGTGACGGACAGAACACCAGGTAGGCGTTCCGCAGCGTCGGGAGCGAAGGCGATGCGGACGATGATCGGCTCTTTGAGCTTGAAGACGGCGTTGCTGCGGAGCCTCAGCAGCCTGGCGCCCTCTGGGTCGAAACCCACCCTCTGGCAGACGGCGTCAAGGATCTTGTGAGCTCGATCGGCCAGTGTGGCCTGGCTGGTCGACGGTTGGGGCATGGGGCCTTCCGTTGCGGACAGTCATCAATTGCCCGCTTCCAGACGAAGCGTCTCGTCCAGGCTACGCAATGCCCGTGTCTGCCGCTCTGGCCCCAGGGCACGTCGCACGTCACGTGCCCGTACGAACACGATGGAAGTCCGGTGCTCCGGTGGCAGCGCCAGGATGGTCTGCTCCACGAGTTCGCACGCGTTGCCTTCATCGCGTTGCATCGCGAGACTCGTGGCGCGATCCAGATTGATCAGTGCCGGATCGATGCTCGGCGTTCCCGACTGATTACACAGTTCAAGGGCCCGTTTCTGCACGTCCGCCGCCTGATCGGGAAACGGCAGATACGCATGAGCACCGCTCAGGTAGAGGTAGAGACGCTCTTCCGTGAAGTCGAAGGCGCGCTTCACCTTGCTTGGCGGATTGAGCTTGCCGAAAATGCTCCGAGCCCGGGCCAGAGCAACCTCCGCTCCTTTGTGGTCACCAAGGCGTGCCCGCGCCCGCCCCTCGGCCGCCGCGGCGAGCGCGGTCGGCGAACCTGACACCGTTCGAGCGATTCCCTGAGCCTCAACCGCAAGCCGCACGGTCTCGCCCGGATCGCCGTAGTAGTACGGAAGCATGGCCTCCTGCGCTCGGACGAGCGTGCGGAGCCAGGGATCACCCGTGTCATCTGCGGCTGTCTTCGCTGTGCCGTACCAGGCCCGTGACTGCCGAAGATCGCCGAGCTTCATCAATGCATCGGCGCTGAGCACTGCCAGCACGGAGGCCAAGTAGGACAAACGCCTTTGCACAGGCCCGGGTTGCCGTTGGGACATCAGCGTGTGCACGTCCGTGAACTCAAGCATGAGCTGACACAGCATCGGCAGCGGTGGCACACGCAGGTATTCAGTTCTGTACCGCAGCACCGCCTCGTCCAAGCGGTCCATCTGGTCCTCGGTGACCGTCGCTGTGGCCAGCACCCGATCCATGTCCTGTCGAAGCCGCTCGACCTCAGCCAGGAGCTCGGCCGTCTCCGGCTCGCCGCCGTGCAGCCCTCGATAGAACAACCCCATGGGCTGAACGCGGCCGACCGGAACAGGTCTGGAGTCGGGCGCACCTGGCATCGGACGACTCACGAGACCTGAGATCGGCCGCGCCTCAGGCATGACGCTGCCGCCATCTGCGATCTCGCCATAGTCAGCGACGAAACCAAGCCGGATGGCGTTGGACTTGTACAGCCGCGCCAGCAGGTCGAGCGTCTCGGGGCGGGGCCTGGACCGGCCGTTCTCCCACGAGTTGAGCAGATCGACATTGGCCTTCGGCGGCTCGAAGTGATGCAGTCGGCAGAGGTCCTGAAGCTCCTGAACCGCGACCCCAGCGGTCCATCCACGTTCTAGCCGGTGTGCCTTGAGCAGGCTGACGCCGCAGCATCGATGGATCGCCTGCACCGTCTCCCACGAAGGCCAGTTCTCCGACTCTGCCCTGATTCGCCAGGTTTTGGCGCATGAGGGGCGGTGCTCACCGCGGGCCATGTTCCCTCCGATCAGTGCGCGATCTCATCTCTGAGGCTAGACGGCCATGACGTTCAAATCACGGACTGTGAATAACTCAGTCAGAACCCGTGGCCTGAGCGCGAGAACAGTGCCTTGATCCGCGTCCCGGACGCGGGTTCTGAAAATACGTGGAACACCTGCGATTGCCAGAGCCGCTGCTCGTGACCACAGTCGGACCTCCGCTGGTCACACCCAGCGAAGCAGGAACGGCGGGGCAAGGAGGCCACGGTGAACCGATCATTGATCGCTGGAGCGGCGACGACCACGAATACGACGCGCGATCTTGCCGCAACCGCGGCTTCTGTTGGCACTGCGCGCAATCGAGTCGCAGAGGTTCTGAGTGAATGGAACCTGGCCGTCCACGTCGAGAACGCCTCACTGATCGTGTCGGAACTAGCCACCAATGCGACAGAGGCTTCAGATCCGACAGAAGTGATCAAACTCCATCTGGCTCAAAGGTCTGGAGAAGTCGTCCTTGCCGTCTGGGACTCCAGCCGTCTCCAGCCCGCGCGAAAGCGCCCATTTCTCACCCTAGAAACTCTGGATCTAGCCGAAGAGAACTTCGATGCAAACGGCGGGTGGGGGCTCTCGATCGTGGAGACCCTGGCCTCTCGGTACTGGGTGGAACCGACAACCCCCACCGGCAAGTGGGTATGCGCCGCTCTCCCAACCACCCCATAGACAACTTCACCAGACTCCGGGAGGGAGGAGCAAGATGCCTACGGCGCCAATAAGGATCTTCACAATTTTCTGGAAGACCCGACGTCGCAAGAGGCGACAAGAAGTGGTCGAACTGTTCCTGCAAGAAATGTTTCCAGCCTGGCACATTCAACAGGACAGGAATGGAGTCTGGCGGGCCACGGGCCGCTGCCACCTCACCGCGTCAAATGCCGATGGATTGCTCGACCTCCTAGCCAAGACAGATCCAGATGCCATGAAGAAGGCAGCGGAGGTGTTCAGAAGGAATTGACTAGCAAACTGTCAACAAAGGCAAGGAAGCCCGATCGAACCCGCCAGTCGACCACGGAGACAGCGCCGATGCGTAAGCAACAACGTCCGCGAGCGGGCGGCAACCTCAAGATTCTTACACGCCTCTTCGGCGGTCGGCCCGGCAAGCACGCCAGACCCGCCGAAAGTAACGAGCCGTCGAGCGCCCCGCATGATCTCCGACCTCAGCCCGAGCCACCGGACGAGGGCTGGACCGTCCTGCTCGCCTGGGTGCGCAAGCGCCATCCCGATTGGCAGATAGCCCGGCAGTACGCAGATCTGTGGCAGGCATGGAATTCAGAGACCCAGCTCTTCAGCAAAGACCTCATCGAATTGGATCAACTGATCTGCCAGTACCAACAGACCGCCACAACCCGCGAGCAGGAGGTGATCGAGCGGACGCTTACACGCCCGTTCACGTTCCAGGTCTCCCAGACGCGCCCGGAAAGCACTCCCTCGGAACGCCGACGTCCCCGAGCGCCTCGCCTAGACGAACCTCCGGCGCCCCGAGGGACCTTCTAGCCGCGCCCAGATACGCAGAGACGCCCAGCCCCTGAGTACAACTCGAACGCCTCACATCCCCCCGCGAGGCGAATAGGCAACCACTCGGCCGTCCGGCGGCACCTCGACGGCCATCACCAAACCCATCAGCGACCCGGCTTCCCGAGCTCGGAGAAAGAGCCCTCCAATGAATATGGATCCCACCATGACACAGGCGGCTGAGGCATACCTGGCCTCACCGCACATCACGAGTGACCGGACTCGACAGAGCTACGCACACAAGATCCGGTCAGTATGCAGGGTGATCGGCCCCACCCGCAGGCTCGCCAACGTCACTGAGGCCGAGTTCGCCGACGCGGTGATCGCACGTTGGGGAAAGAGCGCGGCCCCGACTCGGACCAGCTCTCGCGTCGCGCTGCGGTTGTGGCTGGACTGGTGCCGCGCGCAAGGGTGGTCCGCGCCGGTTGTGGCGGACTTCCGCTCCTCTCGTCCCCAGGAAGGCCACAACAGCCGCCTGCTCGACAACGCCATGATCGCTTACGCCAACAAGCTGCGCGCCTCAGGCCTGACATATGAGCAGATCGCGGCCAACCTCGTCATCACCTCCGGTCCGAGGAAAGGCCGCCGTCCCTCAGGCGGTGCGGTCACTCAGGCGCTGACCCGGAGCACGCTGTCGATCTCCCACGCGGCCGCAGCAGCGTCAGGGATCGAGTGCGTGGTCCTGAGCTACGAGCGCGTCCTGGACACCCCCGCCGGTCAACCGGACAAACACGGCCACTACCCCCTGCATCCCGACACCGCACAGTGCCTGTGTCGAGTTCGCGAACTGGGAGTCTCAGTCGCCGTTACCCTTACCTGCAGTGCCAGCACATCCTGTGAGCTGGCAGGCGTTCCGCAGCAGCTTCGAGACGCCGGCGCGCTCGTCCTGGATGCCAATCGCCTCAGACAGCCCAAGCCCCATCATGAGTACTTCATGGCAGTGCACGACACCTGCGAGATGGCACCCAAGCAGATCCTGCACGTGGGCCCGGAGCCGCGTTCCGACGTCCTGGCCGCCCTCGCCGCCGGGATGAAGGCCGCGCTCACCACACCTGACCGGCGGCGGCCGCCCGGCCTTCCCGACGGCATCCCAGTCCTCAACCACGCCCGCGAACTCCCCCACCTACTCAAGCTGGCCCGCGATGAGACATACCGATGAGTCCGAAGACACATGGCGGCAAACAGGAAGCTGCCAGCGATGGCGGACCCGCACGCCACGCCGTCTCAACGAAGCCCTGGAAGAAGCACCATCGTTAGCGGTGTCTAGTTCTTCGTTCGGAGGAAGGCCGGCGAGGATTGGGGAGCGGAACGCTTGTGAGCACCGTGCGGGAGGTATCAGGAGCAGTGCCGAAGACGGCTTCCTTCGCGGCTTGGGCGAGTTCGGCTTGTGTCGGGCCGGGGATTCCCAGGCGGTTCCAGTGGAAGATGATTTGGAGGGCGGTTATGGCGCGGATTCCTCGTGTGAGCTGGCCGCTTTCTCGCAGCGTCCGCAGCCGGGCACCTGCTTCTTCGAATGCGGCGAGCCAGTCGGCGGTGCCCTCGTCTGGGCAGGCGTTGCCGAGGAGGAGTTGCTGGACATCGTCAGTGAAGCTGGCCCAGGTCGTGGGTGATGGTTGCTGGCGGAGCAGCGCACCCCGCTGTTCGACGAGGCGAGCCCAAACGTCGCCTTGCTCGCCGAAGTCTAGGCCAGCGGCTCGCATGAGTGCGGTGCAGAGGATCAGGGACCGTTCTCTGCGGTCGGTTGGGGCGTTGCCGAGGTAGCCGAGCAGGTAGTGGCTGTCCGCGTGGAACAGTTGGTGCGCGGTGCCCATGCTGGTGGTGCCACCGAAGGCGTGGGTTTCTGGCTCGTAGATGTCGCAGGTCCAGTCGACACCACGAGTGAGCGTGCGGTGGACGCCGTGGTCGTCTTGCTGGCTGCGGCAGCTGGCCTCGGCGGGGAGATAGCGGACGCGCCAGCGGCCCTTGCGAACGAAGAACCACGAGGTAATGAGTCCCCTGGTCTGAGCAGCGGGAAGGACCCGAGCCAAGTGGGTGGTGGCCTGGTGTTCTCGATCACGTGGGTCTCGGCCGGGGAAGGCGATGTTCACCTGCTTCCAAGGGGTCTCATTCACGGTCACACCTTTCGATCGGGCAAGCGGTCAGGCGAGCAGGAGGCAGGCGTCCCAGCCGGTGGTGATGCCCACGGCTGCCAGGATGGCTCCGGCGGCGCCGTCGAGTAGGCCGTGTGGTTCGTCACTTGCGGCGGGTGCCTGTTGGTGCAGGGTCAGCAGCGGTGTGACAGACGTCAGTGTGAGGGCGTCGGCGGCGATTCGTCGTCCGACGGTGAGGAGTCCACCGGTTCCGTGGCAGAGGCCGCGGCTGGTGAGGCGCTTGAGTTGCTGGGGGTCGTTCAGGCAGGCGGTGAATGCGGTTTCGACTCTGCGCTGGCGCTGGGTGTCGCCTAGTGCGAGGGAGGCGAGTTGCTGGGCGCGGGTGATGCCTGGGGTTCCGTAGCACCAGGATGGCCGCAGCGGGCCCTGCTGGCTGGTGTTGCCGCGGTCCAGGTCTTGGAGTGTGATGATCTCGGGCCACCACGCACCGGAGCTGGACTTCTGCCCCCACTGGTCCAGCCAGGCGCAGATTCGCATGATCGCCGCGCGTTGTCCTTCGACCTTGATGCCGTCGATTGTGCAGAGCGACATCAGTGTGAGCGGCCCTGTGATTCCGTGCGCTATGCCGTGGTTGCTGTGTCCCCCGGCGGGTCCGGGCTGGTTGCGATTGGGGCCGGTGGGGCACCACCAGCCGGGCAGGCCTTCGATGGGCTCGGTAAGCCGGACCAGGTAAATCAGGACCTCGTGCAGGAGATCGAGGTCGCCGGTGCTGCGCAAGGTGACGCCGAGCCCGGTCAGCCCGCGGATCAGGTCGAACTCGGAGAAGAGCGGTCGCTGGCGTTGATCGATGCGGCGGTGGGCGGCTTCCAGGCGCTGGCGCGCGACCGTGGCGGCCCCTGTAGCGGCGACGGCTTTGGCTCGGGCGATGCCTGGGTGGTCGGATGCGGCCAGGACGAACGCCAGGGCGGGAGCGCCGTAGTAGAGGCTGGCGTCGACTGCGACGCTGACGCCTTCGGCGACAGCCGCCTCCAGCGCCGTGAATGCTGCCTTCAATGCGCCCGTTTCCAGATGGAGCAGAGCGATGCCGGCAGCTCCCTCAGCCAGGGACTGTCCCGCTGTCATGGCGTTCTGCGCAGAAGGTCGGTGCGGGCGATGGCGCGGGCCAGGCGTAGGCAGTGCCGTTCGGAGGCGGTGTTCACCCCGATCATTCGGGCGTGGTGAAGGTGGAGCAGGTCGGCCAGTAGTTGATCGGTGTCCAGGCCGCCCTGGTCGGCCAGAGTTTGGTAACTGGCCAACGCCGTGGTCAGCTCCGTGGTTGGCGGAGCAGTCAGGTCGTCGTGAGTGTGGTGGGTGTGGGCGAGTTGAGCGGCCTCCAGGCGGCGGCCGCTGTGATGAGGGACGTGTTCGACGAGCCAGCGCGCACCGTCGCCGGTGAAGCCGTACGCGATGGCGATCATCCCGGCGGCGGTGGCTGCCTGCCGGTCCTTGCTGGACAGGCGGTGCAGGACGGCCCGGGAGTCGGCGGCGAACACCGCTTCGGCTGCAGCAAGGGTTGGCCCGCTTCCGTATCGGGCTTCGGGCCGGTAGGTGGCCAGCGTGTAGTCGGCCAGTAGTCCGTCCTCGTGCAGCCTCTGTGCCCACACGGCGAGCTCGTGTGTCGCAGGGGCGAAGGCATCGGGGTCACGTAGCGGGATGCGCAGGCGTATGTGCGGTGTGGGATCGGGGTAGCGCAGAAACCACCAGCCCACCCGAAGCCCTGGGAGTTCTGCCAGCGCGGCCAGGATGCAGTCGGTTCGGCCGGACAACCGGGCATCCAGCCACCGGGACAGTCCAGGCCGGTGCTGGAGAGTGCTGGCGCGTTGGACCGGTCGAGCCTGGCGCTGGGTTGAGGACTGGTCGCTCAGCGATGTTCGGGTGAGCGTGAGCAGCAGTTCGGCTGGTCTGCCGCCGATCCAGCCGGACGGTTCGGGAGCTTCGGTGAGGACGGCGTTGGTGTTTCGGTCGAGGTGACTGCGCAGCACGGCCACGTGGGCGTCCTCGTCGAGGTCGAGGCGCATCCGAACGTCGCCGCGACCGTTACCGTCGCCGATCAGCACCTGGCGAGGTAGACGCTGGCGTTCCCGGTGCTGCTGCCATGCCTTGTGCCATTGCAGCCACGTCGCGGCTCGGGTGGGCAATGCGCTCGCGGGGACTATCCAGCGTGACGGGTGCAAGATGGAGCGCCCCCGCCGGATCTGGGGCAGGAACGGCAGGTCGCGAGCGTGTCCCCAGTCGAATCTGCTGCAGGGGGCGGTCCATGCCGTCCAGATCTCGGCCAGGAACCGGATGAGCGGCTGCTGGAGGCTCGGGAGCACACAGTTCAGCAGCAGTGGTTCGACCGGTCGCCCAGTGACGCGGGACACCAGCCACAGTCGCCATCCGTCGCCAGCGACCGCTAGGTCCTCCAGTGTGCAGGCCGGGTCGGAGTGCGGCTCACCCACCGCCAGGACGGGAAGAAGCTCGGGAGTGCGCGCAAGAATGGTCAGGCTGCCCTCCAGCGGAGGCCCAGACAACTGCACGAGGTCAGCACTGGGCTCGGCGGTTGGCAAGCTTGCGTAGACGCTACGAAAGCGTGCAAGTTCGTCGAAGTTGAGCAAGTGCAGGAAGCGAGCGGCGGCGACCCCAGCGTGGCGAGCGCCGCTGACGACCGTCAAGGTGAAGGCGCCTTGATCAAGGTCGTAAGGTGTGGCGGCGGCGAGGGTGAATCGCAGCTCTGTGTGCGGGATCGGTGGCCGGTCGTCGTCGCCGCGCAGAGCGGCGATCAGATCGTCATCGAGAACCACCTCGGCGCAGGCGTCCAGGACGGACCGTTGGGCAAGCTCGATGAGGAAAGCGTCGCGGGTGGTGAAGGTTGCTGGATCGCGGCGGGATGATCCTCGGTGGCCAGCGGGGAACCCCAGGATGTTCAGGACGTCGCGGAGCGGTACGGCCGCGCCTGGGCCCCACCGTTCGATGAACGCACGATGATAGGCGGCCCAGCCTGGCAAGGGCGGCGCCACTGCGACCAACGCCTGGGCGGCCGCTCGCGCCTCATTGACGACCGCAGGGGGTAGCGTCACCGAGCAGTCGATACGTCGGTCGAGAATGATCTGGTCGCCGGGGTCGGGCAGATCGAACTGGCGTATCGTGAGGCGGCGGGCCAGATGATCGGCTGGGTCAGTCACGGTCATGGATGGACGGATCGTCGACAGCAGAACGTCCACGTGCACCAGTGCCGCAAGCAACCGTTCGGCTTCCGCTCTCCCGGCAGGCGATTCGTCGCCCAGCTTTGCGGTCAGTTCCCCGAACGCGGTCGGCCGCCGAGCTGACTCGATCGCCATCTGCACGGGACCGGTCAGAGCAATCTCGACATCCCACATCCGGTCGTCCTCGGATCGGGCGCAGGGCAGCACCCACACCGCGCCACGCTGATATCCCAAGTTGTTCGTCACCACCTCGGCCGTGCGAAGCGTCGGCATATCCCGCTCAGCCGCGGTGGTGTGCTCGGCGATGTAGCGGTGGTTAGGCCGCGTGACATCGTGGTGTCGCTCTCCCCAGCGCACCGCCGCTCGCGATCCGAGTTCGACAGGCGCCACTCCAGCGAACTGGCCGAACGGGGTCGGGCGGGTCGTCCACCGCAGCACGTACCTGACTGTCGCCTCCACGAGGCGTCGTAGCCTGCGCGTCCGGATCGGATGGCCGGCCAGAACGCGGGTGATCTGACTGGCCAGCTGCGGCGCGGCGCAGGTCACGGCGGTCTCGAATCCCGGCAGCGTCCATGCCTCTCCCAGCCAGTCCAGCCACGTGTCGGGGTGGGCCGCCGTCAGGTCCGGCCACGCGGGAAGGGCCAGATCGTGGGGGTAGGCGGCGGCCCTGATCAAAGCCGCATCTGCCGCGTCGAACATTGGGGCTCACCGCTCCAGGGTTGACGAAACTGGCTCGCACAGCTGAACCGACGACAGGGCCCGGCCCCTTCGGCGACCGGGCCCGTAGGGACGGAGGTCAGCCGCCGCCCGAGCAGGCGTCCGAGCCCGTGTTACCCGAGCCGCAGCCGTCATCGGTGCTGGTGGCGTGACCATTGGCAGCAGGCCCGGCATCGACGAGGCGCAAGTCCAGCTCGTAATCCTTGTCGTCCATTCAGCGGGTTCCCTTCTCCTGGGGGCTGGAGGTGAAGTTCAGGACGAAGCGGCTGTGACGCTTGTCCAGAACCGTCCCGTCTGGCAGGTCGCCGTCGGGGGTTTGTGCCGCGAGGACATGCAGAGCCGGAGACGGGCTGTCCGCGTCCACCCAAGCGCGCATGTGCTCGACCATCCGCTCGGCGGCCCCTTCGGCCTCCGGGCCGTGGGCGCATACGCCCGGATCGAACAGCCGATCGGTCCAGCGCAGCGCTGACCGGTAGGAGAAAGCCCCTTGTTCGAAAGCGGCTGGGACACCGAACCGCCACGAGGGCGCGACGATGCCAGCTTCGACGGCCTCCTCCTGCGCCGTCAGGACCACGAACTCTGCCGGCTCGCGCGTAAGGCGGCTCGCCAGCCAGAGATCCAGGTCGGACAGCACGGTGCGGGGCGGCAAGCTCACCTCGGCCCACACTTGGTGGCGGGGCTGGACGAGAAGATCAGCGACGTCAGCGGGATCGACCTGTTGGTCCTCATCCAGTCGCAAGTGAACACCGTCGGCGATGTCGAGATACTGCATCTCATGGGCGCCGTCACCCTGCATCGAGACGAAACCGCACAAGCGATGGCTCTGGCTGACCATCTGGTCCCCGAAGCGCCGCAGTGCCCACGATCGGGTCATCCCGAAGGTGCGCAACGGCACGACGAGTACGCCGCCGTTATTGAGCTGCCGGCGCCAGGAGTCGGGCACATCCCACGCGCCTGCGGTGACGATGATCAGGTCGTAGCGGCGGTCACGGGCGACCGGGTGCTCGGCGTCCGCGCACACCACGATGACGTCGTGATAGCCGACGACTTTCAGGCAGGCGGCCGCCCGATCGGTCACGTCAGGGTCGATGTCGACGGTCGTGACCGACCCTGATGGGCCGACGAGCTCCCGCAGGAGCGCCGCGTTGTATCCACCGCTACCGACCTCCAGCACCGCTCGACCTTCTAGCTCGCCAAGCGCATCGACAGCCTGACCGATCATCTCCGCGACCAGATAGGGCGCGGAAACCGAGCTGATGGTCTCCCCGCCACGCCGGTTCGTGATGACCGCAGTGTTCGCATACGCCTCCTCCAACGTCACACCCGGTGTGAACAGGTCGCGGGGTACCTTCCGCATCGCACGCTCGACACTGAGGTGCAAAACCCGGCCCTGGGCCTGGTGGTCGGCCAGAATCTCGTCGACCAGGGCGTTGCGGAACTTCTCCGCCGTAGCGGCCCGGTCAATGCTTGCGGTGCTCAACCTTGCGCTCCTTGCTGGGTTGTTGGCGGGCAGGTCCCCGGGCGAGCCTCACAGCAGGCGACACAAGATCACGGGAGGGTCATGCAAAGGCTTGATAGCCGCAGAACGCTCGCGGTCAGCCTCCGAGCATCGACACGACAGGCAGATCATCACCTTCATAGCCGCCCCGCCTCCTCCCGCCGCCGAAGCTCATTTGCGAGCGCGTCTGGGCTGTCGCAAGTGATCACGGGGTGTTTGGGTCGCCAGCCGATCCATCTCGGCGGTCGTGCCTCCGAGTCGGCGAGGATGTGCCAAAGCTGGAACCGCCGACGGAGTTCGGTCAGCGCCGCCGGTGGGTTCACCTGCGCGGTGACCAGCTCACGGCTGACCCCGCGTGCTCCTTCCGGCGCGGGCCCCAGCGCCTCGGAGACGAAGCCAGCCACGTAGTGGCCGCGCATCTGGATCACACAAACCAAGGCCGCCCTCCCGACGGAGTCAGGGATCTGTCGTCCCTCGACACTGACGTCCGGCGCTCAGCGGCGGCTAGGGCGTTGCAGATGATTGCAGGCGGCTTCTCGCGACCTCGATCTCCTGCCGCGCGGCGGCACCATAGACGGCATGCTGGCGGAGCACCCCGAACACCCTGGTGAAGTGCGCGATATCCGCCGGCTGCTCGGTCTCCAATGCACCAGACCAGAAATCCTGGCGTACCTGCCGGTCGTCGAACAGATAGAACCCCTCGTTGGGATACAGGGTCCTAGGCACGCCGAGCGGGATGATCCCCAAGCTCACGTGCGGCTTGCTCGCCGCCTCGATCAGGAAGTCGTACTGCTCGACCATCATCTCCACGTCGCCGCCGAGCACGGTGTAGAGCGCATACGCCTCGCAGACGAACGAGAACGTCGGCCCGCCGCCCTCGGTGATCAGAACCTGGCTCTTGAGACGGTGGCGGGCCGCCTCGTCGACGTCAGCCAGCGGCAGTCCATGCAAGATCGCCGTGACCAGCCGCTGGGCGCGAGCGTAACGGTAGGTCTGGAGAATGCCCGGCACATGCAGGGACTCATAGGCACACACACGCCTGGCCAGCTGATACAGAGCCAAGCCACGCGCCTGAATCGTGGACTGCCCCACCCGCAACTCACGACGGTGCTCGGACCACATCTGCTCGACCTGCCGGTTGGCGGCGATCAACTCCCCGATCTGGTCCTCGGCGCCGCATACACGCGCCCACGCACGAAGATCCTCATCAGGCAGATGCTGTTTGCCGTTCTCGGCGCGCGAAACCTTCGACGGGTGCAGCCCGACGGCAGCAGCGAACGCCCGGCCGCTCTTGAAGCCAGCATCAAGACGCAGGTCACGCAGCCGGACACCAAACACGCGCCTCGCCGCGTCCGACGGTTGCAGTTCCGACAACGCCGAGCTCAGCCAGGCTTGTACTGGTCATGCGGGGTCGCCATTTCCCAGGCGCGTTCGAACGCCTTCAGGCAGAACCGCAGTACGTCGGGGGCATCGCTGACCTGGTTCTCCGCGATGACCCCATCACCGTCGTGAACGTTGAACATCACGCTCGTCCGGTCCATCACGAAGCAGTCGTTGCCGGGCAACGGCACCGCTGACACCAGCCGCCGCGGCAACCATCGCAATTGCTCCCCAGCCTCCACGCCCAACCCGGACCACTCCACGGCCATCCGCTGATACTCCGACAACGGCTCGGACACCACACGAACGCGCTTGAAGATCACCCCGGCCGCGCTGTCGGCTGCCATCTCGTCGCGCCACGCCGCATACGAAGCGGCGACCTTCTCGGTGTCCCCGGCCTGCCACGCGGCGAACTGCTCGGCATCCACTGGATAGCGATCCAGAAGCTCGATCTTCAGGACCTCGCGTGCCGCGTCAAGCAGTTCCCGGCGCCGCTTCGCTGAGATCGGCTCCATAGCGCTCCTTCACATACGCGATGACGAACGTGTTCACGGTCCGCTCCGAGACCTCGCAGAAGGTCTCATCCTCAGCCAAACCCACAAGCTGCCGAGACACCTCCACACCACCCCGCTTCCCCTGAACAACCCACGACGCACGATCGGTCGCCCAGAACGTCTCACGGGTTTCCCCGGAAGAGTTTGTCTGAGCTCGTAGGGCGGCCTGGCCAAGATCGAGTCCGTATCGCTCCTTCACAAACGCAACGACGAACGTGTTCACGGTCCGCTCCGAGACCTCGCAGAAGGTCTCATCCTCAGCCAAACCCACAAGCTGCCGAGACACCTCCACACCACCCCGCTTCCCCTGAACAACCCACGACGCACGATCGGTCATCCAGAAGGTCTCACAGGTCTCCCTGGTCGTTGAGTCGGGGTCCTTGACGTAGAAGGCAACGGCCACGTCCTCGCCAGCGCTGGTGCTTTGCATCAGATTGCTCCTCCCATGCATCCACGCCACCCCCCGACCCTCACCCAGCACCGAACCACGGTCAATACCGTCAGAGATTGCCTGGTGGGTACCGTCTACTCGTAGGGCACACGGTGACGCCGCGTGAAGAGCACCCACCGATCCCAAGCCCGACACCCGTCCTGTCTCTACCCGCCGTAGGCATATGGCTCGGAGCCATCAAGGATGGCTCGGCTCACCCGAACTCGACGAAGCATAGATGCGCGGTGCACTTCGTCAGAGATTGAAGCCGACTTGTTCAGGAGGACTGACCTAGCCCGTTCCAGCCAGTGCGAGGACTTTGGAGAGCCCAATGCCCGGAGTACGCGGTGGTGGATCAGATAGACCTCTTCCGTCCGTAGCGCGGGCATCGATCCAGCAGTCTCCAGCCGTTGAACGGCGGCGGTGCTCGCTGCATATGCGCGGTGGGCGTCACCGGCCTGGAGATCCGCCTGGGCTCGCAATGCCAGAGCACCCACCTCACTACGCTGGAATCCGGAGCTACGGCACTCGGCGATGGTCTCCTCGAGGAGGGCTCTGGCCTGATCGAGATCGCAGCGACCATAACCGGGAGTCATGAGCAATTCAGCCAGATAGTTTCGGACGAGGGGAACGAAACCACCGTGCGCATGGCGTCGCACAAGGCGCCAGCCCTCGTGGATCCATCTAGCGGCCGTATCAGGGTCTCCTCGTTCCAGATGGAGCTTGCCGAGCAAGGCCATGTTGTAGCCCTGGTAAGTGGTCAGAGAACCAATACACGACAGTCTTTCGAGTGCTTGGAGCAGGACGCGCTCGCCATCCTCAAATCGGCCTGTTGCAGTGAGCAATTGCCCTAGGAAGTTGGACGTCAGCGCAAGGTGGTCGACGGCGTGTACAGCGCGCAACTCGATGAGTGATTGGGTGAGCAACGATTCGGCCTGACCGAGCCTTCCTGCGTCAAAGTCTGCCACGCCTGCCAAGCCCGCCAGTCTGGCCCTGAGGACGGCCAACAGCGGTTCCTCCGACACGCGACGCCGATCCAGCCCGTCAACCAGACGCCGAGCTTCCGTTAGCAAAGCCCGGCCCTTATTCAAATCGCGTCCGATGGTGTGGTGGCCCTGGTGCGCCAGGGCTTCCAGATGGGCCAGTGGCTCTCCCGAAATTGCGCCGAGCCGGACGGCCTCATCGAAGGCGATGATGGCGTCCGGCAAGCTGCCGGTGGCGACCAGGAGGCGGCCTTCGAGACTACGGGCCATGGCACGCAAGGCAGAGGCGCCATCGGCCTCCGCAAACCTTACCGCCATGTCGACCAAGGCCCGTACCGAGTCCGCAGGGCGCAGGGACCACCACAGTTCGGTCGCGGTGAGTTGCAGATGGATTATGCGGACGGTGAGCGCGGCGTCTTCAGTTGCGCTCAGGGCTTGCCCGCAGAACTGTTCCACCTCGCGATATTCGCCGCGCGCATAGGAGGACATCGCCGCACGGAACAGTGGCTCCCCCATTCTGAGGTGCTTGTGCCCTGCGAGCGTCATGGTGTCGGTGCTTCCCCTGAGAGTCGGTCGGCCTCAGCATTCAGCACAGTCGAGGGCACTAGGTCGCCGTTGCCTACAATTAACTCCGCCGTGCGCCGGTACGCTGCGGCCAGGGCTATAGGGTCGTCGGCCCTCGCCGCGATAGCGGCGGCGCTCAGCGCTTGCGCCGCTGCAAAATCAGTACCGCCCGACTGGCAAAGCGCGGAGATAGCTCTGTCGACCGAATTCATCGCCAAGTCATATCGCCCACGACACAGTTGCGCCCAGGCAAGGTTGAACAGGCACAAGCCCTCCACCCGCGGTATGTGGACTCGGGCACCCTGCTCGGCGCCGCCGCGAAAGCGAACCGCTGCTTCCTCGTACCGGCTCATGCCCAGGAATGCGAGCCCTTGGATGTTGTAGACGTATCCGAGGGCCTCAGGTACCTCGGCGGCGGTGTAGGCATCGATGGCTCTGTCTGCGTCGGCGATGGCTTCCGTCCATCGACCGGCCGCCGCGAATGCGGCACACCGCGCATCGTAGGCACGGGCTCGATTCAGAGGATCTTCGTTTCCGGCCCGAAGCATCCGGTCGGCCACAGCGAGCGCGCGATCAGTCTCGGCGCGATAGCTGTGCGCCAGACTGAGGCATAGCAGCCCATGCGACAGGTGATCGTCCTGGCTGGTCCGCTCAGCGTTGGCGACCGCTCTGGCGAGAATGTGAACAGCTTTGTCTAGTTCCTTCAGGTGTCGGTAGGTCTCGCCCAGCGCAAAGAGCGCTCTGGTTAGTTGGTGGTGATCCCCGAGCCGATCGGCCAACTCAACGGCCTCCTCCAACGGAGCAACGGCCTCCCCCAGCGGCCCGCCGACGTACCGGACGAGGCCGATACCGACCAGGTTGGCCAGTCGCCCGGCATCTGTGCGCAAGTGAGGCCCAATGCCGGAATGCATCTCCAGGACCTCGCCGATCGACCCACGCCAAACCAAGAACTCGTCAATCTCGCTGAGCACCACCGCCGCCTCGTCATGGTCGCCGGCGCGTACCCGATGCTCGATCTCCAACCGGTGGACGGCGGCATCGGTCACCGACCGCCAGGGCAGCGGACGGCGATTCCGGGCATACCAAGCAGCCACTCTGCGCTCCAGCGTCCGGCGGCTCCACGGACCCTCATAGGGAAGCGCCCCGTAGGCGAGGTCAGCGTCAAGGGGATGTAGCGCAAACACGCGGTTGCCCCGGTCCACGGAGATCAGGTGGACCTGAATGAGGCGTGCCAGCGCCTGGCGCGGATCTACGCCAGGCACCATCGGGCGCATCACCCATCGGATCGCCTCAGCAGTTGCTGGCCGGCGGAACGTCGCCAACACGTCCAACGTTAGGCGCTCGGAGTCTCTCAGCCTTCGCCGCCTGTCCTGGGCGAGCTGATCAACGATGTTGTCCCTAGTGGCAAAGCTGTCAAGCACATCTTCCAGGGTCGGCAAGGTGAGGTGGTCTTCTACGAGGGCACCCACCGCCAGTTCCAGGGCCCTGGGCACGCCGTGCAGCCTCAATGCGGCCCGTGCAAGTTGCTCTGTAGGCGCATCCAGCAATCCCGCCTGACCATCCCTATCCAGCTCGCGCAGCAAGACGACGCTATCCGACAAAGGCAGTCCGGCGTCGAGATGGACTCGCCCCTCGAAGCGGCGCAGCGCGGGGTCGAGTGCGACGGGCACCTGGCTAGTAACCAGGACCTGAGGTGCGGATTCCGCCCTGAAAACGATGTCGAAGAACTCAAGGAGTCCTTGGTCTCGAGGACGACCTTCATCATCGAGTTGATCCTCGAGGTTGTCCAGGACTATGAGGTATGGCCGACTGGCGCCATCCATCTCGACGACCGGTGGGTCCACCAGGCAGAAAAGCTCGGCCAGCTTGTCCGCAGTGGGCAGCCGACTCGCCCAGAGCGAAGGCAGCGCGTTGTATACCGCGCTCTCGGCCAGCTCAGCGTAGGTGAAGAAGATCCGTTCCACGCTGATTGGGCCGCCCGTACGGGTGCTGAGGTTAACAACGCCTGCCACGCGCCCCTCCGCGCAGAGCTTGTCAACAGCCTTGGCTCCCAACGCACTTTTACCGATTCCACGCCGACCGAAAATAGTGATCATTCGGATTCCGGGATCCCTGATCCACGAACCGATACGAACTAGGGAACCTGCACGATCCTTGAAAACATCGAGACCATAACCAACCGGCGCACCAACCACTCGGCACTGCGTGGGTTCCATACGTGACATGGATGCCTTCTCTTGGCGGCCATGGGCACTTCGCTCTGCTCATGGTATTGATGCAGCACGCCCTCGGTCCAGGGCGGATCCGCGGGATCTTGAAGCATCGCAGGGTGCAGGGAGCACGATGACAGACGAGGACACGCCGAGCCGAACGGACAGGCCAGCACGAGATCAAGGCACACGCATATTCATTACGGCTACTATTCTTGGTGTCATACTGGTAGCCGTTGGTTGGATCATCGATGGTGCAAATTACATTCCTGGTCTATTACTGGAGGCTGGCACAACGCTGATGTTGCTTGTTCCGGTTGTGGTCCTGGGACTGGCCATCGAGTCGCGGGTGCGCAGGACGGAGCAACGCATTCTAGAGACTGCCGCAAGGCTGGATGCGCTGAGCGCGGCTACGCGGGAACGGATGATCGAGCATCATCGTCATCGCGAGGAACTCTTCGGGCACGCAGCTCGCGCCCCGGACAGGCAGCTGATCCAAACGCTACTCAGTGACGCCCTTCAAATCCAGGCAATCTCAGAGATAGGTGTGCGGGTCCAAATTCCGCATACACCAGTGCGCGCGCGGTTTCTTCCATGCTCTCCCAATCAGGCCGAATTAAGAATTCGGATCGAAGAGCCGGAGGGCGCTGAGCTCGCTGAACTAGGCTGGGCGGCTACAGAACCTGCGGACGTTTTCAGCCACCGGCTTGCGGACCAGCTCCGTTCCTGTCAAAATTACCCCGGCGAAGCCGCCTTCGATCCGTCGGTAATATTTATGCGGCTCATCAATACGCTGCACACGGCCGTGACATCGCGCACCGGCGATCGCCCACATGACCTCGGTCCGCTGATCGAGATTCCCAACACCCAGTGGGCTATCAGCGCAGAAGGATTGTTCTGCCTAGACCGCCCATATTTTATTTCTTGCCAGCAACTGTACTCCAACCAAGATTGGCCAACCTATCTCGGCAGCCAATCTTGGGTTAATGAAGCACAACTCTCCGAGGCCTACTACCTCGCCAGGCATCTACTGCGTAACGAATATTGACAAACAACGATGGAAATACGTACCGAATTAAAATCTCCACCCGCTTCCAACGCTCCAGGGAGATCACCCCTCATCCTCCCCCCTCAGCAACGCGTTCCTCTCGGCGGCGGCGGTCGGCTTCGACTGCGGCCAGGAGCATCTCTTCGACGAGCCAGCGGGACTCGGGCGAGAGGTCGACTAAGGCACGCAGGACCGAGGGCCTAATGGTTCCGTCCTCGATCTCGCGGCTGAGTGCCTTCAGGGTCAGGTCGTCGTCGATGGATGTGGCCTCACCGGAGAGGCCGAAGTAGCCCAGGGGCACGTCGAAGAACGTCGCCAGCGCGCTGAGGGTCTTGAGCTGCGGGTTGTCCTGGCGGCCGGTGCGCAGTTTCCAGACCGTTGTGGACGAGATCTCCTCCCCCGTCGCCCCGGCGATCGCGGCGGCGGCTTCCTTGTTGTTGGTGGGTGCGGGGGCGTCCGCCGGCCACATGTTCTGGATCAGCCACTCCACCTTCTGGGCAAGCGTCGCCGAGGGAGGGACCTCCTGCATCGGGCCGGGTTCTCTCCGCACGTCAGCTCCCTTACTTGAAATCAACAGACACGCGAGCAGTTGCCTTTGATTGACAGTCTGCCTTCAGGTGATGCATCGTCGACACAAGGACTTTAGTTGATGGCCGTGAGGCTGGTCGACTGGACACCACGGGGGACGCGATGAGAGCGCT
The DNA here is from genome assembly GCF_050946795.1 of Spirillospora sp. CA-294931. GTDB lineage: Bacteria > Actinomycetota > Actinomycetes > Streptosporangiales > Streptosporangiaceae > Spirillospora. The sequence continues at coordinate 1,068,422 of NZ_CP192006.1, read as the reverse complement.
GACGGCGTCTGCACAGGTCGAGTTGGAAGAGCGGCGCAGGCACCTGCTTCGTCTGCACTGGGAGCTCGCACAGATCGGCGTGCGCGTGAGCGTCCGCAAACCACGAAGTGGCCGCTGGAAGCTCAAGATTCGTGGCCCGGGCCGCTCCGAAACCGTGCTGTGCGCCGGAGCCGAGGACGCGTACGCGTTCGTGACCGCGCATGGCCGGATCCTCGGCCCGGTCAGCGACGCCCGCTACATCGCGCGAATTCTGGCCTGGATGGTCGAAGGGAGACGAGGATGAATCCCGCCCAAACTCAGCACAAGTCAGAGCCCGGAGAACCGCAGCAGTCGGATCTAGCGCCTCCCGCTCTGCTCGCGCAGCCCCACGCCGAGGCGATCAAAGCCGTAGCGGCGATCGTTGCGCCCCTGGTCCTAGCACTCGCTGTGCTGGGCGGTGTCGGGTCCTTCGCGACCGTCCGGACGATGGCCGAGCCCTGGTTCGGTGACCTGGCCTGGATCGTCCCCGTCGGCATGGACGTCGGCATTCTCATCCTGCTCACGTGGGATCTGCTCATGGAGTACGTCGGGTTGCCGTGGCCCGTGCTGCGCTGGGTCGCCTGGGCCTACATCTCCGGCACCGTCGTGGTGAATCTGGTCGCCGCGCACGGTGACCTCGCGGGCAGCGTGATGCACGCCGCAATGCCCATCCTCTTCATCACGGTCGTCGAAGGCGTCCGTCACCTGATTCGCCAATGGGTAGGCCTGGCCACCGGCCGCCACATGGAGAAGATCCCCAAGCCTCGTTGGCTCTTGGCGCCGATCTCCACCGCACTGCTGTGGCGGCGGATGGTGCTCTGGCACATCACCACCTACGACAGCGCGCTCGACCTCGAACACCGCCATCTCCTCGCGGTCAGCCGCCTTCAACGGGAACACGGTCGGCTGGCGTGGAGGTGGCGCGCGCCGCTTGATGAACGAGCCGCGCTGCGGAGGCTGCCCGCCGATTTCGCCCACCTCGGTTCGGCCGCCCCAGTGTCAGACGAGGACTGGAGACAAAGCGCCCGCAGTACGAGTTCCGTGGCCTCTGCCCTCCCGAGCTGGCTGGACGAGAAGCTGCTGGACGCCGCCAAGCAGATCCTTTCCGAGGAGGAGCTTGATGGTGTGCGCCTCAACAGGACTGCCTTCGGCCGAAGACTCCGTGAACTCGGGTTCTCGATCGCCAACGACCGGCTTACCGAACTGCGGGCTGCTGCGACACAGCCCTCACCGGAGTGGGAATCCTGAGCTCGCGTGCGCTCGATCCCCACGAGCAGCGGCGCCAGATGGACGTCCTCCGCGCGCTGACCGAGCAGGAAACTGCTCGTCTGTACAGGGGAGAGCGATCCTGGACCTGGTGGCTCGATCGCGCAGCCCGGCATGGGCGGTACGGCTTTGCCAACACGCTGCTGATCTCCGCGCAGCGCCCTGAGGCCACCGACGTCCGCTCGTACAACGACTGGAAGTCAGTTGAGCGGCAGGTTCGCAAGGGTGAGACCGGCATCCGCATCATCTCGCGCGGTGGAACACCACGGTCGGTCTTCGACGTCTCTCAGACAGAGGGTCCCGAACTCGCCGCTCCGCGCTCGGCGACGCCTGCCGAAGCTTGGCAGGCGATACGCCATCTCGCGATCGAGATCGGGCTACATATCGATCGCGGTGAACGCTGGACCTACATGGGAGCCCCGGAACGGCTGGTTCGCATCGACCCTTCGCTGACCGACCTTGAGGCGGCCCAGAACCTCGCTCACCAGCTCGGGCATACCGCTCGCCGCGGCGACCGTCCTGACTCCTCCGGCACTATCACCCACGCCTGCCATGGCGGTCGACGACTCGAAGCGGACTCAATTGCCTACCTTCTGCTCGCCAATCTCGGCGTCCAGGCTCCAGCTTTGAATTCTTCGCCGATCGCAGCATGGGCCGGCTCCGACCCGCGAGCTCGGCCGCTAGCAGCAATCCAGATGGCGGGAGACCGGATACTCCGAGCCACTTCGCAACTCCGTCGACGTCTCTCCGAACCCACGCTCCCCTCCGACGAAGCCGCGAAGCCCACACCCCTCGAAACGCCCGCGACCTTGGAAGGGACGCAAAGCACCCCTCCACGTACTGAACTCGTCGACGTGCACGTCACTGCGCACGCGTTCTATCAGCAGCAGATGGCCGACAGCTGGGTACCGGAATACCTCAATGAGCGAGGGTTCGAGGCGAGCGTGCAGCGAGAGTGGGGAATCGGGTACGCGCCGAAAGCATGGCGGACGCTCACCGAGCATCTCCGGGGCCTCGGCTACTCGGACCACACGATCTCGGCCGCCGGGTTGGCCCGCATCGATCAGGGAGGCCGACTCTACGACCTGTTCAGGGACCGCGCGGTGTTCCCGATCCGGGACGCGGACGGCGCGATCGTGGCCTTCATCGGGAGGCGGCTCGACGGCGCCAAAGGGCCGAAGTACATCAACACCCCAGACAGCGCGCTCTTCCACAAGGGCGAATTGCTGTACGGGCTGAGCGAGACAAGTGACCAGCTTGCGGCAGGAGCTCGTCCTGTCATCGTCGAAGGTCCCCTCGACGCCATCGCGATCAACACCGCAGCGCGTGAACGGTATGCGGCAGTGGCGATCTGTGGAACCGCGCTGAACGCTGCCCAGATCACCAAACTCGGCGAGCGCTCCGACCTCAACACCGTCGGTGTCCTCATCGCGCTCGACGGAGATGGAGCAGGACGGGGCGCAACGGTACGCACTTGGGACGCCCTCGGCCAGGTCAGAGGCCCGCTTGGAAGGGTGACTTTCTCCGAAGGCCAAGACCCAGCCGACATCTTGAGCTACCAAGGGTGTGTGTCTCTGTACGCAGCGCTACAACACGAGTCACCTCTGGCCGACTTCGTGGTCGATTCCGCCATCGATCGTTTCGTGGGCCGCCTCACGACCGCTGAAAGCAGGCTGACGGCCGCAAGAGCAGCCGCGAAGGCCCTTGCGGCAGGTCGTCCGACGGAAATCGCCCGCCAAGTCGCTCGCATCGCGGAGATGCTCGACCTGCCCACGGCGGTGGTCACTGAGGCCCTCACCTCGGCGGTCAGTCCGGATCCGCTCACAGCCACGCGCTCGACGGCCGACGAGTTCCCGTTACCCGCGCTCATGGAGCGCGCTCCCCCGCTCGACACGGATGCATTCGCCGGCCCCGACCTCCCCCGCCGGTCACACCGAAGCCCATCGCGCTGAAGATCCCCGCTTCCCGGAGTCCTCGATGAATGAACAGCATCCCGACCCGATCACCGAAGCCCTCACACTCGGCGGCCAACGCGTCGTCCAAGTCATCGCCGTCGGCACCGTCGCCCAGCAGATGGCGACTAGGCAAAAGGCGCGCCTGGACGCGGCCCGGCAAGCACGAGACAGGCAGACAGAGCTGAAGGCGGCACGAGAATCGGCTGCTGCCCTTGCGGAAGCCCGCGCGAAATGGGCTCCCGCGCACGATCGCAGCTGGCTTGAGCGCGCCGCCCTCGTGCAAGTGGCCGAAGCCTGGAGCGCAGCGGTTCCGTACGCGGAGTCCCACCGAGCCGCCGCGTCCGCCATGGACAAATGCGAAGACCGCCTACGGGATTTGCATCCGCACGCCATGAGCCACTACGACAGATTTCGAGCTGACGGCCAGGCCCCCATGGACGCCATGCGCGCCGCGGCTCCGTTCTTCGCACGGGCGCCACATGTGCACGAAGGCGGTCCGGCCACCACACACGCCCTCGCGCAGGGAACCGGAGCCCAATGGGCGGCACGCGAGTACGGGCCGAACCGACAGGACTGGCGGGACGCCCGCCAAGCCCGAAGAGCCCAGCAGATCCTCGATCGACTTCAGGAAGGGCTCGGCCCAGATGAGGCGGGGCATACGCGCCCCGAGGACCTTCGCACGGCCCTAGAGAACGCGACGAATCTCCCCGAGCACATCATCAGCAGTGCGCTGCAATCACTCGATGAGACGTCGTCCCATCAGGCTCCCGTCGGTCCGCGCACTGCTGTGGAGGTAGCAGCAGACAACTTCCCCACACCTATCTCAGAGTCCTTGGAGGCAAGCCCTCCGCGAGCCGAAGGCCCCCTACCCAAACCTCCACACACGACCGCACGGCCCCGACTCGACCGTTAGGAGCTTCCATGGACCTCTCCAACATCTTGTACTGGACGTTCATCTGCGGAGCCTTCTTCGCCCTGTTTATTTCTCCGTCGGCAATCGCCCTCATCCGCCGGGTGGACAACATCGGCATGGTGCTCATCCTCAACGCCGTCGGGATCGTCACCCTTCTCATACTGCCCGTCGCCTGGTGGCTGGCCTTCACACTGCCTCGCCGTCTTCCGCCGCGACCGGAAACTGGTTCCGATCACTCCTCCCGCTCCAGCCGCCTGTCCGAAATGGAGGCAAGGTCTATTGATCCGTGGTCGTTCTGAGCTCCAGATGATCACAGATCTCTAAATAACCAGCCGCCCCACCATGTCGAACTGGAGGAGCCTTACCAAGGCTGCTTGTCTCACACATAGGAGCTGAAGACATCGCCAGGGGGTGACCTACCTGTGAAAGTTCGCGAACAGCCAGGATTGACCTCTTCACGAGGTTTTGGAAACGACGCAGCGCGTCACGTGGCCACCTGCGCATCAGCCGGACTGGTCCTCATATCCGCCCTGGCATGGAGCGAGGCGGCACTGGCCAAAACAGCTTCCGGACGCGACTGCGTCGACCTCAAGGGGGCAGCCGCTTCGACCGTGAACCAGGACACCTTTTGCAGGACCATGGACCGGCAAATGGCGTCCGGCAGGCCCAACATCGGCAAGGCTGTGAACGAGTCGATCAGAGGCACATCCCGGCAAACAAGGAGCACCACAAAGAAGACGATCCCGACGACCCGATCAAGTTACCGAACCGCCACCCACGAACATGGGCCGAGGTCGCCCGCAACACCGCCCAGCCGACGATCGCGAACCATGCCGTTCACGAAAATCGGTCCGATCGAGGTCCTTGGATCCGGTGGCAAGGCTCAAACAACAGGAACTTCCCGGAACAAGCCACATGCCCAAGGTTCGCCTTCACAGGCCAAGGGCGTCAGGTCCGGTGGCACGCGGTCAAGGACGTTGGTCCCACGGGTGAGCAAGGCTCGGCCTGACGCAGGGGTGGCGTATAGAGCTTTGCGGCAGATCGTGAGGTCCGCCAGCAACGAAGCCCAGGGCAACTCGACCACACTGGCCGCAATCGTGATCATGTTCGGCCTGTTGCTCCTGTTGGGGAGAAATCTCGTCGGCCACAACGCCCTGGCAGCGCTCCCGCTCCGCCCTCGGCCAGGTCGTTCGAGACTCCAGACGTCCCCGCCAGCGGCCGAAGGACCATCGGCTCCGGCCCCCGCCTCGGGAAGCGCAGTAGTCAATGCCTTGGCGCAAAGGAGCGGGATGGGGATCACGGGGCCTGGCTCCAACTCCTTCGCGCGCGCCGCTCTGGCTGATGCACTGACGCAAGACGGCGGGCACTGCCGGGTCGTGATAAGCCGCAATGAGCTGGGCCGTCTGTTCGAAGGCGACTTCGAGGCCGAGCTGGTCGAGGCGCTCTCTCCTCACCTCCAGGTGTTCGAGTTGCTGGAGGACGTGATTCAGCACATCGAGGATGAATGGCGACTAGAGGCTCTGATGGGCGAAGCCGAAAAAGCAAACCCCGACGTGAGGCCACACGGCGCCAGCTCCAACGGAACCAGGACGACACTCTGGATCGCCGCACCAGGGCCTGATCACGATGTAGTCCAACCGCTCATCGAAGACGGCTCACGCCATGGTCTCGTCGGACTGATGCTCGGCACCTGGCCCCACGGTCCGACGTACACGACCAACACCGATGGCGAGACCGTTGGTCTGTACGGCACCGAATTCATCGTCCACGCTCTAACGGTCCCTGCAGCCCTCGCCACCCTACGCGCGCACGCCGAGGAAACGCAGAAAGGACGGACTTGACCACTGCATTGCTGCGAGTGACGGTCACGTGCTCCTTGTTCACCTCCCTTACTCTCCATGCATCGCCAGCAACCGCCGCGTACCCGTCTCCGCCGGGCATCAGAGCGTGTGCCGAACTCCACAAGACAGCCAACAAGTACGTTGACGGGCGGAGGCTGTGCCGTGCCATCCGCAGGGAGGTACATCGCAGCCTGAGGACCGGGAAGGAGCCCGACTGGAACCAGGCCTTCCGTGACGCCATGCGGTCACATCGGATGCCAGGGGCCAGATACCAGCCTCGGCAACGCCGTCCGTCACCGCGCACCGATAGTCGATCTTCAAACTCAAAGCGGAGGACGTCCTCCATCCGCTCAGGCCACATCGAACCGCACCAATCAAACAAGCCAGGGCCCACGCTCGCAAAATCAAGGGCTAAACCGCCAATCGCGAAACCTCACAAGGGCGGAAGAACAGTCGCACCGTCCGCCCGCCAACAAGTCTCGAACCCGGGACGTGCGCCCACAGGAGAACTTCACGTACGGTCACAGCACCTCACAAGCCGAGCGCAACTCGTCCTGCTGGTGCTCATAGTCACCGGACTCGCTGTCTTGGTGGAACGCAGGTTCCTCAAGCGCCTTCCCCTGCCACAGCGCCGACTTCGCGCTCCGCAAGGAGCAGGCGACCAGGGAGAGCAGACCTTGAGCTCGCCGCGGGCGCCCACGGCGGCCGCACCTTCAGCGGCTGCTCCGCAGGGGCTCGCCGCTCAGGAGGACGCGGACGTGGACGCCCTACGCTCGTTCGTCGTCCGCCTTCTTGCTCAGCACGTATTCGCGCCGACCAACATCGTGATCACCCGTTCGGCCGCCATGGGCCTCATCGGGCCCCAAGCAGGTGAACTCATCCATGGCCGAATCCCGGGGGTAACGCTGGTCGACAACCTCCTCCAGGCTGCGCCCTACCTGCACACCCTGCCCCCGGAACCCCTCGTAATCGCAGGCAGCGACTCTTCGGACCTGCCCGGCGAACTCCTGACATGCTTTCCGGCCGATACAAGGCTCTTCAGGTTGCCGCCCTGGCCATACCAAGCCAGCGAGACCGCGAACAGCGATCACGACGGCCGAGGAGCCGAGCCGAGGATTACCGTAGATTCCCCGGCTGCCGCGCAGATCATCTCAAGGGCTGGACTTCGCGAACACCTCCGGACCTTGCCAACCACGCATGGTCAGCCCTGGAATGCTGCCCCTTCGAGTACGCAGACCGCGCGGTAACCGGGGCCCGCGCTGAGGACGGCCAGGCCGCCCACGGTCCTGCGCGAAGCCTTCCGCACCCTGCGACCCGGGCGGGTGCCCCTAGACGCATTTCTGAGTTGGCGTTGGGCCTGGGGCGACCTTTGTCGAGAGGGCGGGCTATTGGCCGGTGGTGGGGCTGCGGCGTTCTAGGAGGGTGACGTCGCGCCAGGTGCCGTGGTGTTGGCCGATGCGTTCGCGTGTGCCGACGGGGCGGAAGTCGTGGTGTTCGTGGAGGGCGAGGCTGGCGGTGTTCTCGGGGAAGATGCCGGTTTCGATGGTCCATATGCCGGCGGTCTCGGTTGAGTCGATGAGGGCGGTGAGGAGTGCGGTGGCGAGGCGGCGGCGGTGGTGGTCGGGGTGGATGTAGAGGGAGTGCTCGATGACTCCGGCGTAGACGCAGCGGCTGGAGACTGGGCTGGCGGCGATCCAGCCGGTCGGACAGTTGGTGGTGGTGTCGACGGCCACGAGGCGGTGGTTGGGGAGGTGGGTGTTGTCGAAGGCGTCCCAGTTTGGGGCGGTGGTTTCGAAGCTGGCGTGGCCGGTGTCCAGTCCGGCTTGGTAGATCGCCAGGACGTCGTCGGCGTCGGCCGGGCGCATGGTGCGGATGGTGTAGCCGGGTGGGGCGTTGGGTTTGGTGGCCTTGATGATGGCTGAGTGCAGGGCGTCGGCGATCGGGTGGGTGGGGGTGATGGACGCGGTGGTGAAGCCTGCGGCCAGGAGGTGGTCGCGGTATTGGGTGGCGGTGATGGTTCCGTCCGCGCATCCTCCGGCGAGTTCGGCTTGCGTGCGTTGTTCGGGGGTGAGTGCGTCGTCGGCGATGACGTCGGTGATGCCGAGGCGTCCGCCGGGTCGCAGGGTGCGGAAGGCTTCGCGCAGGGCCGTGGGTTTGTCGGACGACAGGCACAGGACGCAGTTGGAGATGATGACGTCGAGGTGGCCGTCGGGGAGTGGGATGTTCTCGATGGTGCCGTGGAGGAACTCGGTGTTGTCGATGTGCGCTTGGGCGGCGTTTTCTTGGGCGAGGGTGATCATGTCGGTGCTGGCGTCCAGGCCGTAGACCTTGCCGGTCGGGCCGGTGCGGCGGGCCGACAGGATGACGTCCAACCCGCCGCCTGAGCCGAGGTCGAGTACGGTTTCCCCGGATGTGATGTCGGCGACGGCGACGGGGTTGCCGCAGCCGAGGCTGCCGCGCAGTGCGGCTTCGGGGGCGTGGGGTTCGGTGTAGGCGGCCGCGCCGAAGCAGGGGTCGTGCTGTGCGGCCTGTTCGGAGCCGTAGTCGTTGGGGACGCCACCTGCCAGGGTGAGGCGGGCGAGTCTGGAGTAGCGGTCGACGATCTTCGGGTCGGTCATGGTCACTCCTTGCAGGACGGCAGGCCGGGCACCGGACGTCCCATGACGATGTCGGCGGCGGTGGGGAAGCAGTCGACGCAGGCGTCGTTGATCCGGTAGTAGCTCGCTGTTCCTCGGGTCTCGGCGAGGACGAAGCGAACGGCGGCGAGCTGTCTGAGGTGGTTGGACACGGTCGACTGGCCGACGTCGACGGCTTTGACGATTTCGCCGACGCTCATCGGCGCGCCGTGCCGGGCCAGCAGGGACACGATCTGGACGCGGGTCGGGTCGGCGAGCGCCCGGAACCAGGAGGCGTACTCCTGGGCGATCTCGCGCTCCAAAGGCTTCTTCATCGTTCATCGACGATAAACGATGAAGGGTGGGAGGGCTAGGCCTTTGACTTGATTAGACAGGTATCTAATTTGATAGGCTTCTATTCAGGGCGGATGCTGGTGGCGCTTCGACCGGCATCTGACCAGCGAGGTGCACGTCATGCCGGGGACACCGTAGTTCGGCGTGCCGTCGTTGACGGCTTGATGAACCGCTGAATCATTCGCGATTGAGGAGCGAGGATGTCCGAGGGGAACCCGACCGCGGCCGAGCGGGAGGCTCTGCGCATCATCTGTGATCATGGCTCGGTGAACGTCGAGCAGGTGGGAGAGAGCCTCGTGGCGGCGCGAGACGGCGGCAGCCATCCCGCTACAACCAGGCGATCGCCCAAATGGCGGGGGTCCTGGTGTGGCGGCTGTCCGGGCACGGCCTCATCGCCGAGGCCGGCCCGCAGACCTGGACGGCGACGGCCAGCGGGCGTCGGCTGATCTCGTGCCCGGACTAGCTGCGCAGGAAGGGCCGTGATCGCCATGACGCCGTGCTGCGCGCCGCTTTCGGGGGCCGAGGTGATCGGGTCGGCGTCCGTCCCCACGGCGGTCGCAGCGCCAGGCTGGTTGCGTCTGCTCTCGATGGTCGGTGCGCCAGCGGACAGCAGTGCTTGTGTGAACGAGTTGACCAGGCAGACCAAGGCGGAGCGTCGGCGGGCCTGGGTCCACTACCCGATCGTCCCGGCAGTGGTCAGGGGGATCGGTGCGGTGTTCCCGCCGCTCCCCGCTGAGGCGGAGGTCTGCGGTGGCGCCGACCGTGCGTGAGGTCGAGGTCTTCGTTGTGGGGGCGGGTCAGGCGGGGCTTGCGGCTGGCTTCTATCTGCGGCGGGCGGGGCTGGACTTCGTCATCGCCGACGCCCAGGACGGGCCGGGTGGAGCCTGGCGGCACGCTTGGCCGTCGCTGCGGCTGTTCTCGCCCGCGCAATACAGTTCGCTGCCTGGACGGATGATGCCGCCTACTGGGGACGGCGCCTTCCCGACGGCCGAGCACACCGTTGCTTACATGGCTGATTACGAACGCCGCTACGAGCTTCCCATCGTCCGGCCGGTTCGGGTGCGAGCCGTACGACGTGGGGACGAGGCGCTGGTGGTCGAGACCGGGGAGGGCGACTGGCGCGCCCGGGTCGTGATCAGTGCGACCGGCACCTGGTGGCGGCCGTACGTGCCTCACTATCCCGGGATGGGTGAGTTCCAGGGCAGGCAGCTGCACACTGCGCACTACACGGGGCCAGCGCCCTTCGCGGGGCGGAGGGTGGTGATCGTCGGGGGCGGCAACTCCGCGGCGCAGATCCTCGCCGAGGTCTCCACCGTGGCCGACACGACTTGGGTGACCAGGCGTCCACCCCGGTTGCTCCCCGACGAGATCGACGGCAAGGCCCTGTTCGACCTGGCCACGCGGCGCCAACACGCACTCGACTCCGGCGCGACCGCGCCTGGCATCGCGGATCTGGGCGACATCGTCGCCGTCCCGCCCGTGCGCGCGGCCCGCAGCCGGGGCGTGCTCAAGGCTGAGCCGATGTTCGCCCGCTTGACGTCCACGGGCGTGGCCTGGGAGGACGGGACGGAACTGCGCTGCGACACCGTGCTGTGGTGCACCGGCTTCCGCCCGTCCATGGCTCACCTGGCCCCGCTGAAGCTGCGAGGGCCGGACGGCCTGATCGCGACCGAAGGCACCCGCGCCGCTGCCGAGCCCCGGCTTCATCTGCTCGGATATGGAGACTGGACCGGGGCCGCCTCGGCTACCTTGATCGGCGCCTCCCGCACCGCGAAGCAGGCGATCACCGAGATCGCACGGGAGTTGCGTCCCGGCTAGGCCAGGAGCTCCTTGATCAGGGTCTCAACGCGGGTCTGGATTTCGTCGCGGATGGGGCGGACGGCCTCGACGCCCTGGCCTGCGGGGTCGGGGAGGGTCCAGTCGAGGTAGCGCTTGCCGGGGAAGACGGGGCAGGCGTCGCCGCAGCCCATGGTGATGCACACGTCGGAGGCTTGGACGGCGTCGACGGTGAGGATCTTGGGGGTCTGGGCGGAGATGTCGATGCCGACCTCGTTCATCGCCTCCACGACGGCGGGGTTGACGCTGTCGGCGGGCGCCGAGCCCGCGGAGCGGACCTCGATGCGGTCTGCGGCGAGGTGGGACAGGAACGCGGCGGCCATCTGGGAGCGTCCGGCGTTGTGCACGCAGACGAACAGGACGCTGGGCTTGTCGGTCACGAGGTGATCCTTCCTAGACGATCAGCCGTTGGCGAGAGGCCGGCCGCTCTCGGCCGTCCTCATGAAGCAGCGCACCCGCGCGGTCCCGGGCGGGCCCGACGGAGAACAGCCCACTGAGGCGCTGCGCGTTCGTGTTCACGGGGTCAGGTCCCGGCCGTGAACCGGCGGCGCCAGGCGAGTGAGACGTAGACCAGGGCGACCAGGACGGGCACCTCGATCAGAGGCCCGACCACGCCGGACAGGGCTTGTCCGGAGGTGACGCCGAAGGTGGCGATGGCGACCGCGATGGCCAGTTCGAAGTTGTTGCCCGCTGCGGTGAAGGCCAGCGTGGTGGTGCGGTCATACGGCAGGCCGATGGCCTTGCCGAGCGCGAAGGTCCCGAACCACATGAGGGCGAAGTACACCAGGAGCGGGACGGCGATGCGGGCGACGTCCAGCGGTTGGGAGGTGATGGTGTCGCCTTGCAGGGCGAACAGGATGACGATGGTGAACAGCAGCCCGTACAGAGCCCATGGCCCGATCTTGGGCAGGAAGGCGTTCTCGTACCGGTCGCGTCCCAGACGCCGCTCACCCAGCCGGCGCGTCAGGTATCCGGCGGCCAGCGGGACGCCGAGGAAAACGGCCACGTTGGCGGCGATCTTCCACATTGAGATGTCGAGGTTCTCGCCCTCGCCCAGGCCGAGCCATCCGGGCAGCAGGTCCAGGTAGAACCAGCCCAGCACCCCGAACATGATGACCTGGAACACCGAGTTGAGCGCGACCAGCACCGCGGCGGCCTCGCGGTCACCGCAGGCTAGGTCGTTCCAGATGATGACCATCGCGATGCAGCGGGCCAGCCCGACGATGATCAGGCCGGTGCGGTACTCGGGCAGATCGGGCAGGAAGATCCAGGCCAGCGCGAACATCACCGCCGGGCCCACCACCCAGTTGACCACCAGCGAGGACACCATCAGCCGCCGGTCACCGGTGACGGCGTCCAGCCGGTCATAACGCACCTTGGCCAGCACCGGGTACATCATCACCAGCAGCCCGAGCGCGATCGGCAGCGAGATTCCACCGACCTCCACCTTGGCCAGCACGTCGTCCAGGCCCGAGAAGAGCCGCCCCAGCCCCAGCCCGGCGCCCATCGCCACCAGGATCCACACCGCGAGGAAGCGGTCCAGGGTCGACAGGTTGGCCACGACGCCGGGAGTCTGCTTCCCGCTGTCGGTCAGGGTCATCAGCAGGCCCGCTTGCGGCCGATTTCGGCGGTGACGCGGGCGACGTCCGCCAGCCCTCCGAGTGCATCAGCCAGTTCCTCGATGACCTCGGGGCGCAGCCGGTAGTAGGTGAACCGGCCGCACGGCTCGGTGTCCACCACCCCCGCCTCGCGCAACACCCGCAAATGGTTGGAGATGTTGGTCTGCCGCGCACCGGTCTCCTCCACCAGATGCGTGGTGCACAACGTCTCATGCGCCAGCAGCGTGATGATCTGCAACCTGAGCGGATCGGCCAGCACATGCATCAGGGAGACTTGCACCGTCGACATCATGTGTGAATGATATCAGTTGACAATGATGCTTGTGTTGTCGAGGTAGCGCATCGTGACCCCTCTCACGCTGTTCGACCGACTTTCGAATAATCGGCGTTCCCTGGCAGTGGCCAGGGTTGTGCAGACAGAGGACGTTCCATGACTCGTGTCAACATCGACAGCGACCCGGACGACATCAGCTCCAACCCCTCGCCGAACGAGGCGCTCGCCGACGTCCTGTCACGGCGGTCGCTGCTCAAGGGCGGCACCGTGGTCGCGGCCGCGGGCTTCCTGACGACCTCGATGGCCGGCTCTCCCGCGCAGGCGGCCTCGGCCCGGAGCAAGCCCAAGGCGCTGCTGGGATTCAAGGCCGTGCCCGCGAGCCCGGCGGACGCGCTGACCGTCCCGGAGGGCTACTCGGCGCAGGTCCTGATCCCGTGGGGGACGCCGCTGAGCGACAGCGGCCCGTCCTGGAAGAAGGACGCCTCCAACAGCGCGGCCGAGCAGGCCCAGCAGGTCGGCATGCACCACGACGGGATGAGCTTCTTCCCCTATGGCAACACCTCGGGCCTCCTGGCGGTCAACCACGAGTACTCCGACACCACGCTGCTCTACACCGACGGCGACGCGGTGATGACCAAGGAGAAGGTCGACAAGGCGCTGGCCGCCCACGGCGTGACCATCGTCCGGGTCCGCCACAAGCGCGGCAAGTGGATCCGGCAGGACTCCCGCTACAACCGCCGGATCACCGGCTCCACCCCCGTCACCTTCTCCGGCCCGGTCGGCCCGACCCACCCGGCACTGAAGGCCAACGGACCCGCACTCGGGACGCTGAACAACTGTTCCAACGGCCAGACACCGTGGGGCACCTACCTGACGTGCGAGGAGAACTGGAACGGCTACCTGGGCACCGAGAGCGCGACCTGGACCCCCAACGCCGAGGAGAAGCGGTACGGGATCGCCAAGGCGGGCTTCGGCTACAAGTGGCACACCGCCGACCCGCGCTTCGACATCGCGGTCAACCCCAAGGAGGTCAACCGGTTCGGCTGGGTCGTCGAGATCGACCCGTTCCGTCCCGGCTCGACCCCGGTCAAGCGCACCGCGCTCGGCCGGACCAAGCACGAGGGCGCCACCGTCGTCGAGTCACAGGGCCGCGTCGTGGTCTACATGGGAGACGACCAGGACAGCGAGTACGTCTACAAGTTCGTCGGCGACGCCTCCTGGCGCAAGCTGATCCGGCGCGGTCAGAGCCCCCTCGACCACGGCACCCTGTACGTCGCCAAGTTCAACGACGACGGCACCGGCACCTGGCTTCCGCTGGTCTTCGGCAAGGGGCCGCTGACCACCGCCAACGGGTGGACCGACCAGGCCGACGTCCTGCTACGCACCCGCACCGCCGCCGACGCCGTCGGCGCCACCAAGCTCGACCGTCCCGAATGGGTCGCCGTCCACCCCGATACCAACGACGTCTACCTGACCCTGACCAACGGCAAGGGCAACGGCGGGACGGTCAACCCGCGCACCCCCAACCCGTATGGGCACATCGTCCGCTGGCGCGAGAAGCACGGCGACCACACCGCCACGACCTTCGCCTGGGACGTCTTCGTCCTGTCCGGTGACCCGGCCTACGACCCCAAGGTCAAGCTCGGCCCCGACAACATCCACGGCAGCCCCGACGGCATCGGCTTCGACGAATCCGGCCGCCTGTGGATCCAGACCGACATCTCCAACAGCTCACAGAACCTGGCCAGCAAGGGCTACGACCACATCGGCAACAACCAGATGCTCGCCGCCGACCCCAAGACCGGGGAGATCCGCCGCTTCCTCGTCGGCCCCCGAGGCTGCGAGATCACCGGCCTGGCCTTCACCCCCGACCAGCGGACGATGTTCGTCAACGTCCAGCACCCGGGCGAGACCACCACCGCCTGGGGCACCCCGACCCCCGCCAACCCCCGCGCGGTGTCCAACTGGCCCGACTTCGACCCGCAGGGCAGAGCCCGCTCCGCCACCGTCGTCATCACCAAGAACGACGGCGGCAAGATCGGCACCTGACCCGGCGAAACAACGCGGTGCCTGCCGGACGCCCCCGCCGGCAGGCACCGCCCCCACCCCACGCCACGCTCAGTCCAGAAGATGCAACTGGTCAGCCCCCGTGACGATCCCGAGAAACGCACCGCCGCCCGAAAGGACGCCCGCCAGCGCCGCTCCTGAGTAGCTCCGCCCATCAAGCCTGGTGAGGATCGCCACAACGAGGCCCACGACCAGCGCACCCAATATCCCGATGAGGACCGTGAGCGCGATCCTCGATGCATGACTCATGACCTGACCCTTCGAGTTCGCTACATATGTAGTCTGCGAGCTCGAACGCATCCTGCCGGAGGACAGTCCGATCAAGCGACCGCAGATATGCCGATCACGGGAGGTTCACGCCATCCCAGGGTTCGGCCATCGGATTGGTGGACCGACGTATCGGCGGATTGACTTCTGCGGCCGCTGCTGACGGGAAGTACTTCGGATCCGGATCATGGATGATGACGGTGCCAATGAATTCGGGCATGTCCTCTGGCTTGTGGTCGATCTCGCCGCGAGCTTCGCTTTTTATTTGGCGGACGCCACGGAACTGATCGACAGCAAACCACAGGGCCGCGAGTTCGCGCCGCCAGGCGAACCGAGTGCCAGGATCGTCCAGTATCGCTGATACTTCGGCTGACCACTCGTTGCAATAGTCCGCACGAACGTCGAGTGGGAGGCGGCGACTCGAACTCCAGACCAGCCAGTTGGCTATGCGCTCAACGGCCACTTGCGGGTATCGCACGTTCATTGAATCGCGCCTCCCTCAGCAGGACGCACCGGCCCAGCGCTGCCGCGAGCGCTATCCAAGGATGCCTGTGCCAATTCCAGCCTGGCGACACGCGTGCCTTCAGCGGTTAGTTGGTAATACTTGCGCGGTCGTTGCGCATTCTCGTCCTCCGAGGGAACCTCCCAGGCGGAGGTCACCAAGCCCTCTGACTGAAGGCGTGCCAGCATGGGGTACAGCGTTCCGCTTGCCAGCTTCGCGGCCTTCATCAGGTCGTAGCCGTAGCGAGGCTCAGTGGGGTCGGAGAGGAAGATCCGCAAGACCCGCTCCAAGGCCGCCGTCATCTTCACGGGGTTCAACCTACCGGCCGTGCGCTACATATGTAGCTGAACCGCCGAACTGAGGACACCCGATGCATGCATTGGAACTGAGGGTCAGGCGATGAGGGCGCGGATGGCGTCCAAGCGGCCGGGGAGGATGGCGAACCAGACCCAGATGCCGCGCTTGTCGCGCGAGAGCAGTCCTGCGTCGACCAGGATCTTGAGGTGGTGGCTGACCGTCGGCTGAGTGAGCCCGAGTGGCTTGGTCAGGTCGCAGACGCAGGCCTCGCCGTCCGGGCTGGCCTCGATCATGCTGAGCAGTTGCAGGCGGGTCGGGTCGGAGACGGCCTTGAGCATCCGGGCGGCGCGCTCGGCGTCAGCGCGGTCCATCGGAACCAGGTCGACCGGCTCATGGCAGGTGTCGGTGTCGACCGGTGTGATCATCTCCAGCACTCTGCCATCGTCCATGCGTCGAGTGTACGAACGGTTAACGAATGACAACCTCCGATGAACTTCGCCCATGAGCAGGCGCTCTCACCGGGCCATATATACGCCTGTCGATCACCGGCCGCCCAGTTCAGCGACCTGATCGGTGCGTCACGCGGCCTGGACGCTCACGTGAAGCCGATTGTCAGATTCATCATTAATAACTGACATCAGTGTTAACTGATACGATAGTTCTCTCGACGCGAGAGAGGGGTCACGGTGGATATGCGTACGGAGGCGCTGCTGATGCGGATCGCCGCGACGCTGGCGGCCCGCTTCGACGGGACGCTGGCCGGGCCGACGGTCGAACGCCACGTACTGGAATGCCATGCGCTCCTGAACCGCGCCGCGCCCGTCAAGCGGCACCTGCCGGTGCTGGTCGAGCGGTTCGCGCTGGAGCGGCTGGTCGCGCTCACACAGGCCCAGGGACTGGCGGTCAAAGCCGTGCCCGAGGTCCTGTATGTCTGCACGCGCAATGCGGGCCGCTCGCAGATGGCCGCCGCGCTCACGGCGAGGCATGCCGCCGGACGGGTCCACGTGCGAACCGCCGGCACGATCCCGGCCGAGCGGCTCGACCCGGTCGTGGTGGAGGCGCTGGCGGAGATCGGGCTGGACGCCTCCGCCGAGTTCCCCAAGCCGCTGACCGACGAGGTGGTCCGTGCCGCCGATGTGGTGGTGACGATGGGCTGCGGGGACGCCTGCCCGGTCTACCCGGGCAAGCGCTACCAGGACTGGCTGCTGGACGAGC
This sequence comes from Spirillospora sp. CA-294931, assembly GCF_050946795.1. Classification (GTDB taxonomy): domain Bacteria; phylum Actinomycetota; class Actinomycetes; order Streptosporangiales; family Streptosporangiaceae; genus Spirillospora. The sequence goes on along the minus strand of NZ_CP192006.1, from coordinate 1,051,383 downwards.
CCGAGGGCGCCGCACCGGAGCGGGTCCGGGCCATCCGCGACCACATCGACGAACGCGTTCGCGAGCTCCTCATCGAACTGGACGCCGACGTTCCGGCGGCGAATCACTGACCTGGGGAAATCGACGCATTGATCGTTGGCTGACCTAGGTCTCTCGAAAGACGAGGCGGTGAAGGAGATGGCCGGACCTGAAGGTGATCAGGTCGGCCGTCGCGCCCTGGTGAAGCGTTCGGCTCGCAAGGCTGCATCACCTATACCGCCCGCGTTGAAGGTCTGGCCGCTGTGGCTATATCTCGCAGCTGGGATAGTGGTCGTCGCCGTCACAGCACTGGTGGTGTGGAAACTCTGGGAAACAGCGGGCGGCGATCCGAAACTGCAGATCGAGGCGGTTCGAATCGGCTCCACGGTCGGATTCGGTGCCGGTGGCCTGTACCTGCTGATCCTGGCCGCGCGTCGGCAATGGCTGCAGGAACGCATGCATCGCTATCAGGAGCACGTCGATGCGCGCGACCACGTCCTTCAGGAGAGGCTGGCCGACCAGACCGAGCGGGACGCGGACGAAAGACGAATCACCGAATTGTTCAGCTCCGCGGCCGAGCACCTGGGTTCTGAGAAAGCGGCAGTCAGGATCGCTGCTCTCTACACGCTTGAACGTCTCGCCAATGACAACCCTCCTCATCAGCAGGCCATCGTCGATATCATCTGTGCGTACCTGCGCATGCCCTCTCGTCCGGCTCAAGACGAGGACCAGGTCCGGCTCACCGCCCAGCGTCTACTGCTCGCTCACCTGCACCCAGAAGCTCCGGCGCACTGGGACCTGATCGACGTCGATCTGGCCGGAGCCACGCTCACCGGCTTCAGCCTGGCCGGTTGCAGGGTTGCGAACAGCCACTTCCGCGGAGCGAAGTTCGAGGGCGACACAGATTTCCGTGAGGCCACCTTCGCCAGAACCGCAGATTTTGGATCCGCACACTTCGTCGGCAACGCCCGTTTCGACCACGCGTCGTTCGAGGATGGCGCGAATTTCGACCAAGCAGCCTTCAGCGGCGATGCGCACTTCGCAGTGGTGTCGTTCGCCCAGGAAGCTCGCTTCTATAAGGCGAACTTCCACCGGCTCGGCTTCTTCACCGGCACGAGATTTTCCAGAGGGAGCCTGTTCTGCTGGGCGACGTTCACCGGCGCTGCCGTGTTCACGGATACGGGTTTCTTCGGCCGAGCCGACTTCAGTTCGGCCACCTTCGTGGACGACGTCGTCTTCGACTCACCGCAACCCGAGAACATCGTTCTGCACTCCGCCGTGGTCGCCGATGTCGGGCTGACACACGTGCTGCCGGCCGGTTGGCGGGTCGAGCCATCAGGAGGCACGTCCGGACGTCTGGCCCCCGACGGCTCGCAGCCTTCCCGCAGCTAGGAGCGCGGCGGTGGCGACGGCCAGCGCGGCGGCCACCGCGAGCATGACGGGCGTGTAGGTGCCGGTGACGCCCAGAACGGCGGCGGCGGCCAGTGGTGAGAGCGCCTTGGCGAGGGTCAGGGGGAGGGTGAGCAGGCCGGAGATGGTTCCGTAGGCGGTGGTGCCGTATTGCTCGGCCAGGAGGGCGGGGCGGGCGATGGGTGGCGACGCCGAAGCCGAGTCCCAGGGCCAGGACGCAGATGACGGCCGCGACCGCGTCGCGTCCGGTCAGGGGGAGGGCCAGCGCGGCCAGGGCCTGGAGGGCGAACACGACCGCGACGACGGTCGTGGGGGAGCGATTACGCTGCGCGGCGGTGGTCGCCAGGCGGCCGGTGACCGACAGGACGCCAAGCAGCCCGGCGACGGCGGCGGCGAAGGCGGCCGGGTGCCCCAGCGCGAGCAGGTAGGCGACCAGGTGGACGCCGATCACGGCGACGGCGGCCGAGTGCGTCATGAACGCCAGGACCAGCGTCCAGAAGATCGGGTCGCGCAGGACCGCGCGGGTGGCCGCCGACCTTTCGAGGGTGTCGCCGCGCACCACTGGGGGTTCGGCGGCGCCGTCGGGATGCAGGCCGAGGTCGGCGGGACGGCTCCGGACAAGGGCGTGCAACGGGATGGCGATGACCCCGTGGACGGCGGCGAGGATCAGCAGCGCGGTGCGCCAGCCGTAGGCGTCGGTGAGCCAGCCGGTGAGCGGCATGAAGATGGTGCTGGCGAACCCCGCGACCACGGTGACGGCCAGCAGCGCGGTGGCGCGGCGGGCGTGGAACCAGGTGACGACGACGGCGAAGGCGGGTTCGTACAGGACCATCGCCGAGGCCAGGCCGAGGCCGAGGAACACCAGGTAGAGCTCCGTCAGGGAGCCGGCCGCCGCCCACGCGGCGACCAGGGCGGTGGCCGCGACGGAGCCCGTGGTCATCAGGGCGCGCCCGCCCCGGCGGTCCAGCAGCCGGCCGATGGGGACGGCGGCGACGGCGCCGGTGAGCAGCGAGATCGTGAGCGCCGCGGTGACCTGCGTCGTGCCGGCGTTCAGGTCGTGCCGCATCGGGGTGAGGATCACCGCGAAGGCGTAGTAGAGGACGCCGTACCCGACCGTCTGGCTGACGGCGAGCGCGGCGACGATCCGCCAGCCGTAGAACACCGGGCTCCCGCCACGGCCGTGCGTGGCGGGAGCGGGAGGTGCGGTGGTCTCAGCCACAACAGGCGCCGCCGCCGCTCCCCACGACGGCGAGCGGCTCGGCGAGCAGGCCGCCGCTGATCCCGGTGGCGAACCCGGTGGGGGCCGGGCCGGACGAGCACACGCCGGTCTCGGGCAGTTCGAGGCGGACGTCCCGAGCCGCGTCCCAGTCGCCCGCGATCGCGGCGACCACCGAGCGGGCCTGCTCGTAGCCGGTGGCCAGCAGGAACGTGGGGGCGCGGCCGTAGCTCTTGACCCCGACCGCGAAGTACCCGGTCTCGGGGTGGGTCAGCTCGTCCACACCGTGCGGGGGGACGGTGCCGCACGAGTGCTCGTTGGGGTCGATGAGCGGAGCCAGGGCGGGCGTCGTGCCCAGGATCGGGTCAAGCCCGAGGCGGAGTTCGGTGGTGAGGGTGTGGTCGGGACGGAAGCCGGTGGCGGCCACGATCCGGTCGACGGTGACGACCTGCTCGGTGCCGTCGGGGGCGCGTCCGGTCACCTGGACGCCGCCCAGGTCCGGGGTGGCGGCCAGCGGGTGCAGGGCGTGGGTGGAGAACCCGGAGAGCAGCTCGACGCGTCCGGTCTCGACGAGCCTTCTGACGCGGGTGCCGAGCGCGCCGCGGGCGGGCAGCTGGTCGTCGGCGCCGCCGCCGTAGGTCCGGGACGCCGAGCCGCTGCGGATCGCCCAGGTGATGCGGGTGCCGGGCTCGGTCTCGGCGAGCTCGGCGAGGGCCAGCAGCGTCGTGGCGGCCGAGTGCCCGGCCCCGGCCACCAGGGTGTGCACGCCCGCGAAGCGCTCGCGGTCGACGCCCAGGACGTCGGGCAGCGCGTGGGTGATCCACGCCGCGCTCTCGGCCTCGCCGTGGGCGGGCAGCCCCGAGCCGCCCAGGACGTTGGGCGTCGTCCAGGTGCCGGAGGCGTCGATGACGGCGCGGACGCGGACCTCGTCGGCCGCGCCGTTGGGGCGGCGGACGCGGACGAGGAAGGGGACCTGGTCGCGTCCCGCGCTGCGCAGGCGGTCATAGCCGTCACGCGTGACGGCCTCCACCCGGGTGCCGAGTTGGAGCCGCGAGGCGATCCGCGGCAGCGCGGCCAGCGGCCGCAGGTACTGCTCGATCATCTCCTCGCCTGTGGGCAGCCCCTCGGGGGCGGGCTCGGTCCAGCCGGAGCCTTCCAGCAGCCGCCGCGCGGCGGGGTCGATCCCGAACCGCCACGGGCTGAACAGCCGCACGTGCGCCCACTCGGCCATCGCCGCGCCGACGCGGTCACCGGCCTCCAGGACGACGAAGTCCTGGCCGCGTTCCACGAGCTGCGCGGCGGCCGCCAGCCCCACGGGACCGGCGCCGATCACGGCGACCGGCAGCCGGGTCCGCTCGTTCATCTGATCCGCGTTCACCAGGCGCTCGCTGGTTTCGTTCATGGTCATTCTCCCCGGGCTAGAAGCGATTACCGATGGCGGCTGTTCGGGCACGGTCCTGGACGGCCGCTGCACGGCAGGCACTGGTACAGACCTCATCCGTGCGCTCGCGGAGTTCCGCGAGCGTCATGCGGTGCGTGCTCCGGGATGCATTGAGCAGGCTCTTCATCGACACTCCTTGTTTCGAAGTTCATCGAAGCAACGTCAGCTTGCATCATTGGATAGATGAGTGTCAAATTAGAGGTATGTCGAAGCCACCCGTCGCCGCTTGCTGCACCCCGCTGACCGAAGCCCTCATGGCAGAGGCCGAGGCCGCCGAGCTGGCGAAGGTGTTCAAGGCGCTGGCCGACCCCGTCCGGCTCCGCCTGCTCAACCTCATCGCCGCCAGCGAGGGCGGCGAGGCGTGCGTGTGCGACCTGACCGTCCCCTTCGAGCTGAGCGCCCCGACCATCTCCCACCACCTGAAGGTCCTGCGCCAGGCGGGCCTGATCGACTGCGAGCGCCGGGGCACCTGGGTGTACTACTGGACGAACCCCGAGGCCCTCACCCGGCTGTCCGGCCTGTTCGCGTCTCCCGCCCTGACCTCCGGCGCCGTCTGACCACCCCGACCGGCTCCACCTCCTCGTCGCCCTGGTTCGCGCCGGCGAGTTCGCGGGCTGTCCGGGGTCTTCTCCTTGCGCCCATTCCGCCCCGGCGGGCCAGGAGGTCGGCCGCGAGAGCGGACGCCTCTTCAACTGGCTCGACGACCGGGAGCCCGACGACCCCAGTGGCCAGGTCTGCGTAGAAGTAAGGGCGACCGGCGCGGTGATCTCCGGCCGTCGCACCTTCGAGCTTGGCCATACCTGCGCTACCGGGTCCGCCGACCCGAGCAAGCGCGCGGGTCGCTGACAGGTGGCCTGGCGGCTCGCGGCACACCTTCGCGATCGACCCTAGGCGTGTCTCTTGTAAGGCCGTCCCCACCGTGGGATACATAGATGCACGTCGATGGATATGTCGCTCGGACGTCCAGTCCCTCACTGCCAGGTGAACACGAAGTGCCCCCAGGGGCCTGCTTGAGCACTCTCGATGAGACCTTGACATTCCGCCACAAGATCACTGACGTGCGTATATAGATCGCCATCGATGTTTTCTGGTCGGATTGTCCGCGTTCACGCCCTGTTCATATGGACGGCCTTCTATGTGTTGGCATGGTCGCGCCGGCAGGGGGGCGACGTTCCCGCAGGGCGGTGCTGCGGCGGGAGCACACGAGAACAAGGGACAACGACGGTGAGCATCCCAATGCGTAGGTCGACGTACGCCGTGACGGCGGCGGTGGCGCTGGTCGCGGCGCTGGCCGCCTGCGGCGACTCCAACAGCGACAGCGGAGGTGGCGGGTCCGAGGGCAAGGACCTGCGGGGAACGGTCAAGATCGACGGGTCGAGCACGGTGGCTCCGCTGAGCACGGTGGCCTCGGAACTGTTCAAGGAGGAGCACGGCCGGGTGCAGATCCCGGTCGGCACGTCCGGCACGGGCGGCGGGTTCGAGAAGTTCTGCGCGGGCGAGACCGACATCTCCGACGCCTCGCGTCCGATCAAGGACGAGGAGATCAAGGCCTGCACGGCCAAGGGCATCAAGTACTCGGAGTTCGCGGTCGCCAACGACGCGCTCACCGTGGTGGTGCACAAGGACAACACCTGGGCCAAGTGCCTGACGGTCGCGCAGCTCAAGAAGATCTGGGAGCCCAACTCCAAGGTCAACAACTGGAACCAGATCGACCCCAAGTTCCCGAACCAGCCGCTGAAGCTGTTCGGTGCGGGCACCGACTCGGGCACCTTCGACTACTTCACCGACGAGATCAACGGTGAGGAGGGCAAGAGCCGCAAGGACTACCAGCCCAGCGAGGACGACAACGTCACCGTCCAGGGCGTATCCGGGTCCAAGGGCGGCATGGGCTATTTCGGGTTCTCCTACTTCGAGGCGAACGCGTCCAAGCTGAAGGCGCTGGAGATCGATGGTGGCGGCGGCTGTGTGGCGCCGAGCGTCCAGACCGCGCAGGCCGGGACCTACAAGCCGCTGTCGCGTCCGCTGTTCATCTACCCCTCGGCCACCGCGCTGAAGAAGCCCGAAGTGCTGGCGTTCGTGGAGTTCTTCGTCGCTAAGAACGCCGACATCGCCAAGCGGTCCAAGTTCGTGCCGCTGAACCCGGCGCAGGACGCCAAGCTCAAGCAGGCCCTGACCACGCTGAAGTCGCAGGCGGGCTAATGACCGTCCCGCGATCCGCGTCGCCTGCCGCGGGGCCCTCGGGAGGGGTCCTGCGGCGGCGGCGTCCCCGTTACGGCGAGGCCGTCATCAGAGCCCTGCTGTTGACCGCCGCGCTGGTCTCCGTCGCCACCACCGTCGGCATCGTGATCTCGCTGCTGCCGCCCACCCTGCGGTTCTTCGAGCGGGTCGGCGTCGGGGAGTTCCTGACCGGCACCGAGTGGAGCGCGCTGTTCAACCCGCCGAGTTACGGTGTGCTTCCGCTGGTCGGCGCGACGTTGCTGATCACGCTGGTCGCGATCGTCGTCGCCGTCCCGCTGGGGCTGGCGGCGGCGATCTACCTCAGCGAGTACGCCCACCCGCGCACCCGCAAGGTCTTCAAGCCGATCCTGGAGGTCCTGGCCGGCATCCCGACCGTGGTCTACGGGTTCTTCGCGCTCGCGGCGCTGACGCCGCTGCTCCAGGACTACTGGCCGTTCGGCGAGGGGCCCGAGGTCTTCAACGCCCTGTCGGCCGGGCTGGTCATGGGCGTGATGATCATCCCGACCGTGGCGTCGCTGTCGGAGGACGCGATGGCCGCCGTTCCCGACGCCCTGCGCGCCGGGGCCTACGCGCTCGGCTCGACCAAGCGGATCGTGGCGATCCGGGTGGTGCTGCCCGCCGCGCTGTCGGGCATCGTCGCGGCGATCGTGCTGGCGATCTCCCGCGCGGTCGGCGAGACCATGATCGTGGCGATCGCCTCGGGCAACCGGCCGAACCTGACCTGGGACCCGATGCAGGGGATGCAGACCATGACCGGCTACATCGCCCAGGCCGGAGAGGGCGACCTGCCCACCGCCTCGTTCGACTACACCACGATCTTCGCGGTCGGCGGGCTGCTGTTCCTGCTCACCTTCGTGATGAACGCGGTCAGCATCCGTCTGGTCCGCAAGTACCGCGAGGTGTACGAATGACCACCATCCTGCAGAAGACCCCCGCAACCCCCGCGATGCGCGGACGCCGCAGGCCGCTGGAGCCGCTGTTCAAGGCCGTCCTGATGGCGAGCCTGGCGGTCGCGGTGGCGTTCCTGGTGATCCTGCTCGCCTACGTGATCACCGAGGGCTGGGGACGGCTGGACTCGCGGCTGTGGCAGAACTTCCCGTCCAAGCTGTATCCCGACCGCGCGGGCGCCCAGTCGGCGATCTACGGGACGGTCTACGTCATCGCCCTCACCGGGCTGTTCTGCGTGCCGATCGGCGTCATGACGGCGATCTACCTGGAGGAGTACGCCGACCGCGAGCGCTGGTGGAACCGGATGATCGAGCTGAACATCCAGAACCTGGCCGCCGTGCCCTCGATCGTGTACGGCATCCTCGGCCTGGGCATCCTGGCCCGCGGCTTCGACCTCGGCCGGACGCTGCTGACCGCCGCGCTCACCCTCTCCCTGCTGGTGCTGCCGGTCGTCATCATCTCCGCGCGCGAGGCGATCCGTGCGGTACCCGGTTCGATCCGCCAAGGGTCGCTGGCCCTGGGCGCCACGCAATGGCAGACGATCTGGCGGCAGGTGCTGCCCGCCTCGGTGCCCGGCATCGCCACCGGGACGATCCTGGCCCTGTCGCGCGCGATCGGCGAGGCCGCCCCGCTGCTGCTGCTCGGCGCCGTCACCCACATCACCTTCAACCCCGAGTCGATCAACGACTCCTACACCGTCCTGCCGATCCAGATCTTCAACTGGATCAAGCAGCCCGAGCCGGAGTTCCACACCCTGGCCTCGGCCGCCATCGTGATCCTGCTGACCATCCTGCTGCTCATGAACTCGGTCGCGATCTGGCTGCGCAACCGCTACCAGAAGCGCTGGTGAGCGCCCGAATGACCCCACGAGACACCGGAGCGCGCCAGTGAGCGACCCCCGACACCGCAAGGACGACACCCCCGTGCAGACCATCCACTACGACCCTCAGCGTGAGGCCCCCGACCTGGTCGACCCGGTGTTCGAGGTGTCGGACCTCAGCGTCTTCTACGGCGCCTACGAGGCCGTCCGGGACGTCACGATGACGATCGGCCGCCGCCAGATCACCGCGATGATCGGCCCGTCCGGCTGCGGCAAGAGCACCGTGCTGCGCTGCTTCAACCGGATGAACGACCTGATCCCCGGCACCCGCGTCGTCGGCAAGATCGCCTACCACGGCGAGGACCTGTACGCCGACCACGTCGACCCCATCGAAGTGCGCCGCCGCATCGGCATGGTCTTCCAGAAGCCCAACCCGTTCCCCAAATCGATCTTCGACAACATCGCCTACGGGCCTCGCGTCAACGGCGTCCGGCGCGGCCTGGACGAGATCGTCGAGGAGGCCCTGCACCAGGCGGCGCTCTGGGACGAGGTCAAGGACAAGCTCAAGGACAGCGCCCTGGCCCTGTCCGGCGGGCAGCAGCAACGCCTGTGCATCGCCCGCACCATCGCGGTCAAGCCCGAGGTGATCCTGATGGACGAGCCGTGCTCCGCGCTCGACCCCATCGCCACCGCCAAGATCGAAGACCTGATGAAGAAGCTCGCCGAGCGCTTCACCATCGTCATCGTCACCCACAACATGCAGCAGGCCGCCCGCGTCTCCGACCGCACCGCCTTCCTCACCGCCGAGGTCGACAAGGCCGGCGTCCGCCATGGCCGCCTCATCGAGTACGACATCACCTCCACCATCTTCACCACCCCCGGAGACAAGCGCACGGAGGCATACATCACCGGCCGCTTCGGCTAAGAGAAGGGCCCACAGACCGCGATGAACGATCAGGCCACCAACGTGGCCGACTTTCCGTCGAATCCGGAGGCAGCGCACGTCCCGCTGCTCCTGGTGGCCGACCCCGACGAACGCGTCGGACACGAGCTCGTCCTGGCCATGGCCGAGAGCGGTGTCGAGGTCACCATCAGCGGCGACGGAGCCGAGGCGCTCCTGCGCATCGGCGCGCTCCATCCGGACATCGTGCTCCTGGCCGCCAACATCCCCGGCGTCGACCCGGTCACCTTCGTCCGGGCCGTCCGCGCCAGCATGTCCATCCCCGTCATCGTCGGCGTCGGCACCGACGACGCCGACCAAGCGGTCAAGGCCCTGGCCGCCGGAGCCAACGTCTGCATAGCCCGCCCCTACCGCCTGCACGAACTCCTCCCGCTCATCCAAGGCATCCGAGCCGAAGGCGGACCCGCCGAAGCGGCCTCACCCATCCTGCGCTGCGGCAACATCGCCCTCGACCCGATCACCCACGTCGTAAGGCGCGACGGCCAGGTCGTCCGGATGCCGCTACGCGAATTCGAGCTCCTGCACTACCTCATGGTCAACGCCGAACGCGTCATCAGCCGCGAGCAGATCCAGCAACACGTCTGGAAGACCAACAAACTCATCACCAACACCATCAACGTCCACATCCGCCGCCTGCGCGAGAAACTCGGCGACGACCAGGACAACCCCAGGATCATCCTGACGGTCCGAGGCATCGGCTACCGCCTCACCACCGGAGAGGAACCAGCCGCCCGATGACACCGCCCTCGGACAGCGGCCCATGACCGCACCGCCCGACCCCTGCCACGCCCCCCTCGTCCTCCAGCCGATGAACCGCGACGAGGCCGAACGCATCGCCCGCATCCTCAAAGCCATAGCCGACCCCACCCGCCTGCAACTGCTCAGCCTCATCCAGTCCAGCCCCGACCGCCAAGCCTGCGTCTGCGACCTCACCGCCCCACTCGCCCTCACCCAGCCCACCATCAGCCACCACCTGAAAATCCTCACCGACGCCGGCCTCCTCACCCGCGACAAACGCGGCAGCTGGTCCTGGTACACCCTCACCACCAACCCCCTCCCAACCCTTCACACCCTCATCACCTGACCCACACGGGTCGGCTGCGTCCATCATCGGGATCGCGGCCTACGCCCTTCGTTACCGTCTGGACGCGATGTCGCCCGTGGAGGTGTTTTGGAGTCGGCGGGTCTCCAGGGGTGAGGGAAGGACAGCATCGCCGTCTCGTTCGGTGCGCTGAACCATGGGGCAATGGATTCTGGTGCGGCTCGGCGCAAGTGCTGCCCGGCGGCCCGGGAGGCGTCCATCCGGATGCGGTGTCGAGCAACTTCATGAAGCTGGGTCATCGCGTCCATGAGCCAGATGAGGCCTGTGGCCAAGCTGATGCCTGCGGTGGACGTCTGACCTTGGATCCGCCCGGCGATCGTCAGGAGTCGCGCAGCGGTACGCAGCCCGTTTCCGGCTGGCGTCGGCGAGGGCAGGCGGCCGTATGGAGGGCGGGCGGCGCGATCGTATGCCTCAGCGGCGCTCTTCAGGTGGGGGTTGCCCGTTGCGCAGGCCGCTGTACGAAGTGCGTCTGCGGCGGCCCAGCATGCATCGCTCGCCAGGTGGGGGCCGACAACGGTCTGTCGACGGATCTGGCTGGTGGCATATGCCGCTGCTCGTAATGCGTCCGTGTAGAGCCGCCCGCGTTCCTCGTCGGTCAGATGGCCGACAGGCGGCTCCCCCGCCCCTGACCTCCATGCTCGTTGCAGTCGAGGCCATGTGAGGTCATCGCTCAGTCGACCACCGCTGTACCAAAGGTCCTGGCCATCCCCATCGGTGTGGCCCGGCAGGGAGACCGCGTACCCGGTGACCTGGTCAGGGGTGCGGTCGCTGAAGCGGAGGCGGATCAACACGCCCACCTCCGTCAGGCGTTCGAAGAAGTCGTCTGCGGTCCGGGCCTGGTCCGCAGCCCGGCGGACCAGGGTCCGCAGTACGATCCGGGCAGATCGGCTGGACACATGCTGTCCGCAGATCGGACCGTGGTCCGCTGTACGCGGACCGCCATGCCGGGCGTTGGTGTTCCAGCGGTGCCGGAGCTTGGGCAGGGTGAGGTCGGCTGCGAGCTTGCCGCCGCCGAACCAGACGGGCCGTCCGGCCTTGGTCCGATCGTCCGGCAGCGCAACGGCGTACCCGGTCACCTCGTCCGGTCGGAGCTGGCTGAAGCGCTTGTGGACCAAGACACCCTGGTCCACCAAGGCGTCGAAGAAGGCTTCCTCTGTCCATGCCCCGGCCGCAGCGGTCTGGACGTGGCGGCGCAACGCAGCCCGAGCGGGCTCGACTCGTCGAGCGCGAGCGGCCTTCTCGGTTTCCCCACGCTTAGCTCGGCGGGCAGCGGTCCGGTCCGCCGCAGGCGTGGACCGCAGTCCGAACCGGTCCTCCACGGCACGGCAGGCCTCCCGGACGCGATAGCCGTCGTTCCACACCTCCGGACGGACGCCGTCCGCACGGGCCAACGTGGCGACGATGTGAATGTGATCGTCCGCGTGCCGGACCGCGATCCAGCGGACCGCATCCTCATCACCCGGCGCCGCCAGGCCGGTCCGGGCCATCACCTCAGCGGCGACCTCAGCCCATTGCGCATCGGACAGGACCGGATCCTCAGGCGCCGCCCGCACCGGCACATGCCACACCGGCTTGCGGAAGTTCCGGTCACCCAACAACGCCAGCGGCTGCGCCAACAAACCGTCCAGACGCCGAAAGTCCCGTCCCCCGTCAGCACACTCGCCAGGCTCCAACTCGGCCGGACTCCGAAACCCCGCAACGATCCGCGAGTTGACATGCTCTTCGCTCCGGCCAGGCCCATACAGGTAGCGAACCAACCCCTGCACACGGCTCCCGCGCAGGACCTTCCCGATCACCGTCGCTCACCTCACGGGAGTCGGCCTCATGGCAAGCGAACACGAACCTGATCAGCGAGCTCATCCAGCTTCCCAACCGTCCGGGCCGCTGCCTGCGCATACCACTGCGACTGCTGGGAGACCTCACCAGAGTTCAACGCCGCAACAGACTGGTTCAAGTTGATCCCAATCCGCCTGGCCTGGCCCGACGCCTGCATCAACCCTGCCAACAGCTCCCTCAACACCGCGTACTCGGGCCGAGCCTCCCCGCCCGCAGCCGCCAACGCCGCCTGCGCGACATACGCCCCCGTCGCTAAGAACTCCCGCTCCGCCGCAGCCACCACGACCGCGTACTCCTCCTCAGAGAAAGCAACGAACACAGCTCGGTTACGCCGTGGAGTTCGATGCGAACGACGATTGCGACGCACCGCCCTCCTCGCCGCCATCTCGTGCTCCTCCAACGGCAACCTCCCCAGAGAGATCGCGCCCGATCCAGCCCTGTCCGGACCGCGCCCGGTCCGGACCCAAAACCTAAGGTTTTCCATTTCTTGCTCCGCGCCAGCGGAGATCGCGGCATGCCTCCAGGGCAGGCTTCTCCAATGAGGTACCCAGGCAGTTAGACGATGCTTGACAACGTTTACGCTCTATTTTGCCAGGAGCCATCCGCGCTCGCAGCTCTGCCGCCTGTCCCGGCGCGTCGCAGAGCACGGCTTCACAGGGAGCTGCCCGTCACTGACGAGCCGCCGATCAGACTGCGAGGCCATCACACATGGCATCGGCATGTGGATGGTGTCGCTTCATCTTGGGCCGCTTGCGCCTAGAGACCCCGAATCGGTCCCTCAAAACTGCCAATGAGCCTCAGCCCGTTCGGCTGTCCCCCAGCGCACATACCATCGAAGATCCGCAGGTGGGGGCCTACACCTCCCTAATAAGCCGGTGCACCCGCGAATCAGGGCAGCTATCGTCACTGAATGGCCACCGCACTCGGCTCGGGCCTCATCCCGGTCCACATCGGCAACCACCCGCCGGTATCGGCGGAGATGACCATTGCGCCGGAGGCTGAGCCCGGAAGTCCCATTGACTGGCAGGGGCATGGCCTAGCTCCGCGGTGGCTCGGGTCAGAGACCAGCGATTGCGCAGCGGCCCTGGCGCCTGGCGTCTACGCCTCCCGTGGAGCGAGTGAACTAGACCGGTATCTGGCGGGTGTCAAAGCCCGAGGGGAAACCGCTTTGATCGTCGCCCAGATGCGGGAGGGCCGTCCCAACAGCCGCTCGCCACTGGTACCGCGCGGCGGTTCTGTGAGCCTGCTACGTCTTCGGGGCTCGATAAGCGGCCGCCTCCTCCCCGAAGGGGTCCGCCCCGTCCTCGCTGACAATCTCGGGGCCGCCGACCGTGACCTCGGGCGAAGGCTTCTCAACCGGCCGCCCGACGGGCCGTGGTTCGCCCTCTCGCTCAACGGCTTGTCCCTGGTACCAGGTGCCGGGGGTCCTACCACCCACTACGAGCCTGAAGGTGAGCTCCACCCGATCTTGGTCGATGGCCTTGGCGCCCCGATCGTGGCGGCATGGACTCCCTCAGACGGCGATCAACGCTGGTACATCGTCCCTGGCGACACCGACTGGAATCAGCTGCTCGGCTGGCTCATCCGGCAGGCACTCCCGGAATTTGTGCCCGGTGCGCTCTACCGCGCTCGTTCCCCGTACCTCGTCGATCCGCTCCTGCAGACCGAGTCCGAGACGACCGCCCGCAATGCCATCGAGGAATTGGAAACCAACTACGCCCGCGAAAGAACCCGGCTCCAGGAGGAACTCGACCAAGCAACGGCCAGCGCAGACCCGGTCCGCTACAGGCTGCTCTATGGCACCGGCGAGCAACTGGTCGACGCGGTCGAGACTGTGCTCACTTTGGCCGGGGTCGCCACGGTCAACCTCGATGAGGAACTCAGTGGCACCAGGTCGGCTGATCTGCTGGCTAGCCTGCAGGGCGAGCGGCGCCTTATCGAGGTGAAGTCCACCAGCGGAGCCGCTTCCGAGAGCCTCGTCGGCGATCTCGACCGGCACCTCGCGACTTGGCCTCGGCTCCGTCCCCACCAGCCCGTCGAGGGCGGTGTACTCATCGTCAACCACCAGCACAAGTTGCAGCCCGATCAACGCCCCGCCCAGGTGTACACCAGACCTGAATTCGTCGAGTCGCTACGCAGCCCTGTGATAAGCACCGGAATGCTGTTCGACTGGTGGCGAACGGAGGACTGGGCTGCCATCAGAGCAGCCATCCTCGGCAAGGGAGCCGCTCACACAACAGCCGCGTCCGCGAACTCCCCGACGTCCCAACCTCAGCGACCATGGAGCCGATGGCGCCGCAAGCCCAACGATCATTGACTTCAACGAGGGCCGTAGGGCGACCAGAACCGTCCGTCTTCGTGTCGCGTCTGGAGTCACGTGCGGGTGACATGGTGCTTACGTGGGTAGGTTGACGGTAGAGACTGCCGGTAGCCTGTGAGGCGAAGGCAATCCGCTTATCGGATTTTCGCTCGTGGGTGACCTGGGACTTTGCAGGTCAGTACACCGCTCAGGCAGTTAGACCTTGTAAGCGGCAGGTCATCGGTTCGAATCCGATCAGGGGCTCCTCCTCCCCTCACCAGCACAAATCCCATGCGGCCTCAGCGGGACGGGAGGCCGGGGACCGAGCGGGCCATGATGATGTCGGCGGCGGTGGGGAAGCAGTCGACGCAGGCGTCGTTGATCCGGTAGTAGCTCGCCGTCCCCCTGCGCTCGACGAGCACGAAGCGCACGGCCGCGAGCTGCTTGAGGTGGCTGGACACGGTCGACTGGCCGACGTCGACGGCCTTGACGATCTCGCCGACGCTCATCGGTGCGCCCTGCCGGGCCAGCAGGGACACGATCTGGACGCGGGTCGGGTCGGCGAGCGCCCTGAACCAGGACGCGTACTCCTGGGCGATCTCGCGTGCCAGTGGTCTCTTCATCGTTCATCGACGATAAACGATGGAAGGTCGGGGGGCCACCCGCCCGGGGCATCGGTCAGGAATCGAGAAGCGGCTCTGGGGTGGGCGCGCCTAGCGTGAGGGGCATGGGAATCGAGATGAGCGGAGATGCCCCGATGTCGGAGAAGCAGCAGGTGGGGAAGCGTAAGGCGGGTATGCCCGGGGCGTTCTCGCGGTGGATGCAGCACAGGATGAACGCCCGGATGAACCGCAAGGTCCGGCGGGGTCGCGGCACGTTCATGAGCATGGACGTTCTGATCCTGCACACGGTGGGCCGCCGGAGCGGGGAGGCGCGGGAGACGCCGGTGGCGTGGTTCGCCGATGGGGACTCCTGGCTGGTCGTCGCGTCGGGTGGCGGGAGCCGGCACCCGGACTGGCACGCCAACCTGATGGCGCACCCCGAGCGGGCGTCGATCGAGTTGCCTGGGCGGGACGTCCTGCCGGTCACGCCGCACCGACTGGACGGCGCCGACCGGGAAAGCGCGTGGCAGCGCATCGCCGAGGCCCAGCCCCGCATCGCGAAATACCAGAGCAAGTCCGACCGCGAGTACCCGATCATCCGCCTGACCGCGTCATAAAGCCTGCCCATGGCAGTGGAGCGCCCTTCTGAGGGCGTCCGGGACCGGGTCATGTTCCGCGCGTACGAGGCTCGGGACGAGGCTGCGGTTCTGGGGCTGGTCAACGGGGACCGGCTGGCGGGGCAGCCCTGGGCGACGGCGGCGATGCTGGGTGAGGCGCTCGCCGGACGGTCACCGAAGGATTCCGGCTGGTGGGACGAGCTCGATGAGCCCGTGACGGTTGTCGCTATCGGGGCGCGGGTGAGGTGGCTCCGCGACCCGAGGGCTCTCCCGAGAGTGCAACCAGAGAATCGGACGCGTTCCCTATCGCCTCGGCGTTGTCGCTGGGGTTGGAGGCGCTGCCTGGGGGGCGTCGTCCGGCTACTCGGGACGCGCTGGAGCGGGCTGGGTTCGTTGGGGAGCGGCGGTGGCGCTATCTGCATCGGGCGCTTCCGGCCCCGGAGCTGCCCCGGGTCGAGAGGTTCGTTCTCGTGGCTGACCAGCGGCTGGTCGTCCGGGAGGGCGGGGCGGGCGGGTTTCGACGAGGTCGACCGGTTGTACGCCTACACGCTGGCGAGGGCCGACAGGCGGGTCTCAGCCGATTCCAAGGCGCGCGAGTTCGCCTCGGCGCTGGACGTCGACCCGGCGCTGCGCTCCAGCTCCGCCTAGCGCTCTGACCTGGCGGACGCCGCCCGGCAGGTGCTCTCCAACCCGTATCTGGACGCTCGCGCAGCGCCGCCACCCGGGGAGTCGTGCGGTCATCCCGACCAGATGATCGACACGATCTGAAGCGCCGCCGCGGCGAGGCCCTCGTCGCCGGAGACGCGGACGCGGTCGGCGGCCTGCGCGGGAGTGATCCCCCGGGTGCACAGGCGCCAGAGGGTGTCGGCATCGAACTCGATGCGGGCCGCCGCCTCCGGCTCAGCGGCGCGCCGCAGTTCCCAGCGCTCGCCACCGCGCGTGCAGGCCCACTCGCCTTCCCCGGGTCCGGTCACGACGACCTGAAGCGTCGTCCCCTCGGGAGCGTTCACCTCGCGCAACGTATGGGGCAACGCTCGCAGGAACGTGTCGAGGACGGGCCCCACGAAGCGGGGCTCCATCAGCCCGGCGCGTCCGGTGGCCTCGCAGATCTGCTGGTGATGCGTCCAGTACTCGCTGAAGTCGCGCGCCGCGTCGAGCCAGATCGGATGGGCCTCAGGTCCGGCCCAGCTGACCGAGGCGTCCAGGGCGTGCGGGTCGACGGTCTGCCAGAACTCCACGACCTGGTCGCCGATGTCCGACAGCAGCCCGACCAGGAGCTCCGGGCTGATCCGGCGGGCCGCGACGACCCACTCGTCGTTGATGCGATCGATGAATTCGGGGAACGGTTCGCCCTCGCGGGGGCCCATGCCGTGGAACCCGTCCCGGAGCATCGACAGCCGTCCGACATGATCACCCAGCACATGGGCGGCCATGTCCCGGACCGTCCACCCGGGTACCACCGGCAGCTCCCACTCGGAGCTACCCAGCCCCCGCAGCAGCGCGACGAACGCTTCCTGCTGCGGCCCGAACAACGGCCGGACGTCGATCACCGGCCCCAGCCAGCCGACCTCGCTCATATCGGCACCTCCTCAAATTGATCATGCTGGACGCCCACTCATCGCGCACGAGGTTTTACGGGGCCGTGCCTTTGAAGCAGGTAGTGGTGGCAATCGGCCAACGCGACGGCGACCCTGGTGATCAGGAGTCGGCGAGAGCGTCCAGCTCGGCCAGGACATCGGCCAAGAGGTGATCGGGACCGGCCGCCTCTTCGTAGATGGCGCGGGCCTCTTCGAGGCGCCGCCTCGCCTGGCGAGGCTTGCCCAGACGACTCAGGGCCGCGCCGAGCGCCGCGAGGGCGCCCGCGTTGTAGACGTGGCTCATGGTGCCGTGGCGGCCGACGTAGAGGGCATGGGCCTCCTCGGCCGCCGCGCGGGCCTCGGCGGGACGACCGGCCCGCAGCAGGCTGCGGGCCAGGGCGGTCAGCGCCCCCGCGACGACCACGGGAACGGGATACGACCTGCGCAGGAAGCGGACGGCCCGGCGCTGGAGGCGCACGCCCTCGTCGGGCTCGCCCGAGGCGGCCAGGACGATGCCGAACGTCTCCTCCGCCCGGACGGTCTCGACATGGTCGGGGCCGTAGAGCCCACGGGCCATCCGGATCGCCCGTTCGGCGACGGACCGCGCCCGCGTGTGCTCCCCCAGGTCACACAGCACGGCCGCGTGCCAGCGGTAGGCGACCGTCCGCTCCCGGTCGGGGGCGCTGCGGGCGGCCTGCCAGACCCGGTCGGCGTCCCGGTACGTCTCCTGGGCCGATCGGAGATCCCCGGCGCGCCAGAGCGCGTAGGCGAGCCGGGCGTAGAGCTCGGCCGTGCGAGCGTCGGCGTCGCCGAAGGCGTCCGCGCCGATCCGCGCGGCCCGCTCCAGCACGCCGACGGCCTCGCACGGGCGTCCCGTCTCCGTGAGCGCCCGGCCGAGCAGGCGCAGGGTGGGCAACGAGGCCGGGAGGTCGTCGCCGTCCTCCAGGACGGCCAGCGCCGCGCGCGCCGTCGTCACGGCGGCGGTGTGGTGCCCGAGATAGCACTCGACCTCGCCGCGCGAGGTCAGCGTCTCGGCGTACTCCCTGGAGGACGGGCCGAAGGCGCGCTCGCGGAACGCGAGGGCGTGGCCGAGGAGCTCCAGGGCCTGCTCGTGCTGGTCCCGGACCTCCAGGTAGGCGGCCGCCCGATGGCACGCCTCGGAGATCTCCGCGGGGGCGGCGTCCATGGCCCGGGGGTGCCGCGCGATGGCCGCCACATGCGGCAGGAGGTCACCGCACTCCTCCCAGGTGGCGGGCAGGCGCGGGCGGTCGGGGAAGCAGCGCGCCAGCAGGCGGGCGGCGGCGGTCAGCCACCCGTCCGGGTCGGTGATCGACTCGTGGATCATCTTCTGCACCAGCGGGTGGACCGACAGCGCCTCCGGGGTGGCGTCGATGAGCGCGTACTCGGCGAGGGCCCCGATCGCCTGGTCGTAGACGACATGGTCCTCGGCCAGGCGCCGCAGCGCGGGCGGAAGACCCGGCGTGCCGGAACGCACGATCCCGCGGGGGATGCGATCGGGGTCCAGGAACGCGCACAGCCTGAGGAGGTCGGCGCCCTCCGGACGTTCCTCCTCGACGCGGGTCATCGAGACCGACCACGTCGTGGCGGCCGTGCCGAGGTAGTCGGCCGGGCTGTTCAGATGCATCAGCCGCGCGGGCGCGTCCCGCAGGATCTCGGCGTAACTGCCCCAGCTGGCATGGTTGCGCGTGACATAGGCGGCCGCCTGGGCGAGGGCGAGCGGGAGGTCGCCCAGCTCGCCCGCCACCCGCGCGGCCTCGTCCGTGCGGCCGCCGGTCATCCGCCGCAGGAAGGCGATCGACTCGGCGCGGGTGAACGCGGGCACCTGGACCGGCTCGGCCAGCCGCCAGGTCGAGGTGCGCGAGGTGACCAGGACGCCGCCGACACCGGGCGCGGGCCACCAGGCGCGCAGGTCCTCCTCGTTCTCGGCGTTGTCGTAGATCAGCAGCCAGCGGCCGCGCCGGGCCAGCTCGTCCCAGAGCAGCCGGATCCGGTGCGGCGCGTCCTCGGTGGGGAGCGCCAGGCGGTCGGCCAGCTCCGCCAGGCCGCGCGCCGCGGAGAAGGAATGGCTGGCGTCGATCCACCACACACCGGTGAAGCGCGCGGCGAAGCGGTGGGCGAACTCGCGGCTCAGCTGGCTCTTGCCCACGCCGCCCATCCCGTGCAGGACGCACGCGGGCGGCGACAGGCCGCTCGCCTCGCCGAGCCGTTCCGCCAGCCGGTCGAGCAGCGCGCCGCGTCCGGTGAAGTCGGGGTTGCGCCGGGGGACGTTCCAGGACACCGGGACGACGTCCGCGGGCGCCTCGGCCGGTTCCACGACCCGCACGAGCGCGGTCGTCGAGGTCTCCTTCACCTCGACCTGAACGCGGCTGTAGGCGTCCGGCCTGCTGCGCGTGTCGTGGCGGACGACGTCCTCGAAGAACCATTCGGACACCACCACGGCGAGCGGGCCGCCCGCCCCGGCCAGCGCCTCCTTGACGCCCCGCGCCTCCAGCAGGCGGAAGGCGCCGTTGATGCTGCTCCCGGCCACGCCGTGCGCGTCGTAATGGATCTCGCCCGCGTGCAGGACCATCCGGAGCCGAATCCGGGCGGCGGGAGGCGACTGCTCATTGTGCCCTTGGAGAGCGACCGCCAATTCATGGGGCAGATCGGCGGACAACCGCACTTTTGGCACTTCCGGAAGGACGAGCACGAGGATCCCGTCGCCGCGATCCTCGTGATGGCTTCTGTCCCAGGGAATCCCGGCCCGGGCGAACGACCATCGCATCGCCCGGTAAAGCGCGTCCCGCACCCGCAGTTGATCGGGATTGGTGCGGCTGCGGTCGCCGAAACCCTCCACGTCGACCGCGACGATCGATCTGTGCAGCGCCGGTTGCGCCACGGGCATGGGGCACGCTCCCCGCATCACGGCAAGATCCTGCAATACGGAAATATAGGGCGTCTCAGGGAGCTTTTAGGCGGCCGGGTTCAGAAATTCTCTGAGCGCCGCCCGCACCTCTCCGGTCGACAGATAGCTGCGCACCGCATGGAACTGCCAGTCGCCCACGCTGAGCTCCACGTCCTTCTCCACCCCGGCGAACCGCCCCGACAGCCTCGGCGGCACCGCCACGATGTCCCCGACGTCGGCGAAGTTGAGCCAGCGCCGGACCCCGGGAGGCCGCATGCCCCGCCCCGCGTCCGGCGACGGACTGAGCCGATCGAACACCACCCCGGGCATCGCCAGCGGACTGCCCAGCGTGATCAGGCAGTCGAGCTCCACCGCGGGCTCGCTCCACAACGCCTCGTACGCCACGACGCTGCCGAGCGAGTGCGCGACCAGCACCTCGGGCCGGTGCTCCAGCAACGCCCCGCGCAGGCTGCCGATGATGGCGTCCCGGCGCGCCCGCGCGGACTGGTAGGTGTGCAGCTCCCGGCAGAACGCCAGCACCGAACGCCGCGCCAGATCGGGGTACCGGGCACTCAGCCAATCCGCCGCGGCCCGGGCTCGGGCCGTCCGCCCGCCCTGCGCGTGCGCGGCCCCCGCGTTGAGCAGGTCGGCCCAGGCGATCAGGACGTCCTGTGCCCCGTCTTCCAGCAGCGCCGCGTCATCCGCGCTCTGTGCCGCTCCCCGATCCAGCTGATGCGCGTAGAAGCACACCCGCAGATCAGCGCTGGCATCCGTCCCCTCGGTCAGCGCCCGCGCCCAGGCGGCGCTGATCGCGTCCGTCGCGGCGGACGCCGAACGCTGGTTACGCGTGTAGTAGCGGATGTTCCAGATGCCATGAACGCCGAGAATCCTGGTCACGCTCGTCCAACCGCTCGGGGGTCGCCACCCCCATGCTCCCCCGCTGTGCGCTGCCTGACTGTGCAAGGCGACGCACTACCGGCGCCGTCCCTAAGGGGAACTGGCGGCCGTGCGGCGGTCGAGCCGGGTCAGGTGGCGGCGGGCCGTTCTGGCCTCGGCCGAGGCTCGCGGGTCGGTCAGACCGGCCAGCTCGCGGAACTGCTGCCTGGCCTGGTCGGGTCGGCCGGCCAGGGCGGCCAACTGGGCGGCTCGCAGGCGGGTTCTCGGGCGGCCGGGCGCCCGTTCGACGGCCGCGGCCAGTTCGGCCTCGGCCTCGGCGAGGCGGCCCAGACCGGCCAGGGCCAGGGCGCGCGCCGAACGGACGTCGGTCTCGTCGTCGTGCGGGAGACCCAGGTCGAGGGCGCGGCCGAGGTCGGCCAGGGCCGCCCGGTACTCGCCCAGCTCGACCTGGACCTGGCCGCGACCGGCCAGCGCCCGGGCGACGGCGCCGTCCTGCCGGAGGGCCTGGGCGAAGGTCACCTCGCCGTCGGCCGGCGAGCCGCTGAGCCATTGCGCGTAGCCCAGCCCGGTGAGGACGTGCACGTCACCGGGGGCGCGGTCGAGGGCCTGGCGGCCCAGCTGGAAGGCCTCGCCGAAATCTCCGGCCGAGAGGCGGAGGTCGGCGAGCGAGGCCAGGACCCGGGCGGCGGCGGCGGGATCGTCCAGCAGGACGAAGGCCGCCAGCGCATCGCGAAAGCGGTGCTCCGCGCGCAGGCTGTCGCCGTCGCTCATCGCGCGCTTCGCCTCCGCGACCAGCGAATGCGCCTGGCGCCGCTCCTCGGTGGTGCTGTTCATCTCGGCCCTCTCCGCGACCCCGGGACTCCCCGTGCCGAAAGGTCCAGTTCGAGCCTCTCCGCCCCGCCCGCGCTCGTCAATCGCGAGTTCGCCCCGCCGGTCGTCCGTGGCGTCACAAGACCCCCTTGCCCACCGTCGGTAACTTCATGGTAACTCGCGGTATTCTCCCAGCTGAGAAGCAACTAGCCTAGATGCTTTCCAGGACGATCTCTGACTGTTGCCGCAAGACGCATCTTTAAATGCGTCTAATGTTACTGACAACACGGCGAATCGATGAAATGACGGACACCGGGCATAGGTTGCAAGATCCAAATGATCACTACCTTTAGTAATCGGTCGGGTACTGATGGTTGACGAGGGCTGGGGCAATACTTCTGATGTCCGTGCGACTGCGGCGAAACATCAAATATGGGGACGAGAGGTTCCATTTCGGAATCCGCACTTCACCGGCCGCGCGGCGGAACTGACGGCCCTGCGCGAACGGCTCACCGGAACCTCGACCGTGGTCGTCGGGCAACCGGCCACCCCGCTTTTCGGACTCGGCGGAGTAGGTAAGACCGAAATCGCCGCCGAGTACTGCCACCGTTTCGCCAGGGAGTACTCCCTGGTCTGGTGGATCAGGGCCGAGCAGGAGGACACCATCCGCAACGCGCTGATCGCGCTCGGCCGCCGGATGGGCCTGCCCGACTTCCACAGCAACGAGCGCGACTACTCGGCCCAGGTCGTGCTCGACGCGCTCCGGGCGGGCGACCCCTACGACCGGTGGCTGCTCGTCTTCGACAACGCCGTCCGTCCCGAGATCGTCAGCCGCTACATGCCCCAGGGCAACGGTCACGTCATCGTGACCTCACGCATCGCCGAGTGGAGGCGCAGCCTGCGTTCCGAAGGCATCGAGGTCGCCGAGTTCTCCTCGGACGAGACCGTGACGTTCCTGCGCAAGCGGGTCGACGCCCTCGGCGCCTCCGACGACGAAGCCACCGAACGAGCCCGGCGCGGCGACGCCGAGCGGCTGGCCCGCGCCCTCGACAACCTGCCGCTGGCCGCCGAGCACGCGGCCGCGTACCTGGTCGAGACCGGCACACCGGTCGACCAGTACCTGGAGCTGTTCGAGCGCAACGCCCACGAACTGATGGGCCTGGACGTCGACATCTTCTACCCGCACGCCGTCGCGACCACGTGGAGCGTGTCGCGCAGCACGATCTCCCCCGACGCCGACGCCCTGTTCCAGCTTCTGGCGTTCTTCTCCCCGGAACCGATCTCCGAGGAGATCCTCGTCCAGCCGGGCCGGGTGAGCTCCCTTCCCGATTCGCTGCGCGATGTGCTGGGCGACCTGCAGAAGTTCCGCCGCGCCGGGCGCGAACTGGCCCGCTTCTCGTTGATCAAGATCTTCGGCGTGCGCAACGTCGTGCAGATGCACCGGGTCGTCCAGGCGGTCACCCGAGGACGCATCGAGCGCGAGGACGCCGAGTCCGCCCGCGAGTTGCGCGGGACCGTGCACACACTGCTGGCCGCCTCCGACCCGGGCTCGCCCGAGCACGAGGAGAGCGACCCCATCTACGAGCGCTCCCGCCACCACCTGGTGTCGTCCGGCGCGTTGGAATCCGGCGACCCGCTGGTCCGCGCGCTGATCATCCACCAGGTGCGCCGGATGTACCTGCGCGGCGGCCACGACGAGAGCCTCAGCCTGGGCGAGCCCGCGCTGGCCCTGTGGCGCGAGCTGTTCGGCGAGAACGACCTCCAGACGCTGTGGCTGGCCGTGGAGGTCGCCTCGGCACTGCGCCGCAAGGGGCGCTTCGAGGAGACGCGCGAGCTGATCAGCGACACGCTCGAACGGCTCCGCGTGCACCACGGCGAGGCCAACGACGCTTTCCTGCGCGGCTCGACGGTCTACGCCACCAGCCTGCGGATGCTGGGGCGCTACCAGGAGGCGTACGACCACGACACGTGGCTGCTCCCCCTCTACGAGCGGCACATGCGCCCGGAGCATCCCAGCAGCCTCGACCTGCGCAACAACCTGGCCATCGACCTGCGCTGCCTGGGCCGGTTCCAGGAGGCGCTGGAGACCGACGAGGCGACCCTCCGGACGCGCGAGAGCACGCTCGGGCCCACCCACAGCAAGACCCTCAACTCGCGGTTCGCGCTCGCCCGCGACCTGCGCAAGCTCGGCCGGTACGAAGAGTCGCTCGACCTGCTCCGCGACGTCACGGCCACCGCGCTCGGCAAGGACGAGCCCTGGCATCTGGGCCGCCTGCTGACCGAGGCCGACATGGCGGTCGCGCTCCGCCGGGTCGGTTTCTACCAGGACGCCCGTGCCGAGGGCGAACGGGCCCTGGCCCGGCACACCGCCATCCTCGGCCCGACGCACCGCCAGACGCTCACGATCTCGATCAACCTGATCAACGACCGGCGGCTGACCGACGACCTCGCCGGCGCGCAGGAGCTGGGCGAGGCGACCCTCCAGACCTGGGAGAAGGTCGCGGGCGCCGACCACCCCAACACGCTGGCCGCGGTGGCCAACCTCGCCGTGGTGCTCAGGGCGCGGGCCAACCCGTCGGAGGCCAGGGACCTGGACGAGCGGGCCCGCGACGGCATGCTCACCGTCCACGGCGAAGACCATCCCAACGTCATCGTCGTCAGCACCAACCTCGCCAGCGACCTGGCCGCGCTCGGCGAGGTGCGCCTAGCCGCCGAGCGGGGCGAGCGGACGCTGGAGACCAGCAAGCGGGTCATGGGCGCGTCCCACCCCTGCACGCTGGCCGCCGCCGCGAACCTCGCCCTCGACCGCCGGGCCATCGGCGACCAGAGCGGGGCCGACGCGCTGTTCGAGGAGACCTACCGGCGCTATGTGGACGAGCTCAGCTCCGAGCACCCCATGGCGCTGCGCGTCCTCCAGCGCGGCCGGATCGATCTCGACATCGAGCCGTCCTCGGTCTGATCACGCCGGGCCCCGAGCCAGCCAGGCGCCGAGCCGGTCCGGATCGGCCGGACGGCCCGTCCGCGCGAGCAGGCGACCGTGCAGACCGGCGACCACCTCGGGTCGCCGGCCGAGAGCGCTCGCCGGATCGGTGCGGGTGCGGCACAGGGCCAGCCCGGCCCAGGCGTCGAGGTCGCCGGGGCGGCCGAGCCGGCTCTTGTACGCCTCGGCCGCCTCCCCGTACCGCCCGGCCAGCAACGCCCGGTCGGCCGCGCTTCGGGGCGGCCCCGGGTGCTCGCCGTAACCGCCGCATCCGAGCTCCAGCAGGCGCGACCGACGACCGGGAGCGAGCGCGGCCGCGTCGCCGGTCCGGACCTCCGTCGGCACGGGTATGGGGGGTGCGCCCGCCTGCCAGGCGTCCGCGAGAGCGTCCATCGCGCCGCCGTCCGGACGCAGATTGCGCAACCGCCAGCGAAGCCGGTGATCGTTGGCGGCATCGGCGCCGACGCGGGCGGCCTCCCCCGAGATGGTCCGTGCGGCCAGGCCGGTCAGGCGCGCCCGCATCGCCCCGACGAAGACGCGCCCCTCTTCGGTCAGCGCGCCGGACGTCCACAGAGTCCGCGCGGCCTCCGTGGTCGGGCCGATCCAGCGCGCGAAGCGCCCGGGCTCACCTCCCCGCGACCACAGGTCCAGCAGCGCGACCTGGGCGTGGCAGCCCGCCAGCAGTCCCGAGAGGGGCCTCGGGTCCTCGCGCCAGGGCGAGTAGACCGCACGGCGGTCCCCGGTCAGCAGCGGGAAATGGTCGATGACCGCGCCGAGCAGGACGTGCTGGAACTCGTGCACCAGACCGTCGAGACAGCTTCTCGCGTCCGGCGGCAGGGACAGGGCGACGGCGCCGAAGGCCATTCCCGAGCTCGCGCCCGCCGGTCGCCCGCCCTCGCCCTCCACCAGCGGCACCACGGTGTCGAGCCCCGCCGCCAGGGCGCCGGCCGTCACGGGGTCGTAGCGTGCGAGCGACCGCATCGCCTCCGCCAGCCGCCGGCGCCAGATCACGGTCGCGGCCGCGTCCGGGGTCCCGGCCCGGGGCCCGTAGACGTCGAGGTAGGGATCGGCGCCGTCCAGGACGACCTCCAGCCGCGACCGTCCGGCGGCTATCCGCAACCGGGGCGGCCCGGCGCGCTCCCGCCCCTCCACCACGTCGTTCATCAGCCTGGTGAGGTAAGCGAGATCGACCTCCGTCCCCGTTTCGAGGGCCCGAAGGCAGCGCACGGCCCACACACCGACCTGCGGACGGGCCAGGAGGCTCCGCGCCCGAGCCGGATGCGAGCGCTCGTGGCGGGCGAGGGCGGCGAAGGCGTGTTCGAAGGCGGCGCGCTCTTCGGGGGGCGGCGGAACTCGTGCCCCACCCGGGCGGATCCGGCGCCGGATCGCCTCGACCAGGATCAGCCGACGACTCAGCTCCGCGCCGCGCAGCCTGGTGACCAGGTCACTGTTCTGTAGCCCGAGAGCCACAGCCGTAAGGTCGCCTTCAGCGAGCCGGTGTCGCGATGTGTGTGGGCCTGTCCACGGGGACACCGTATTCATCGTTGTTCCAAAGCCGCGACGTCTCGTCACGGATGTCGCCGCAGCCGCCCAGCACCTCCGCGATGACCTCCTCACCGAGTGCCGAGAGCTCATCCAGGGACGTCGTGGACAGGTCGACGATGACCGATGGGAGATCACGACCGAACTCCGCCATCGGCAACCTCCTCAAAAGGGATCTCCGTGATGATACGTCGCTCATCGACCATCAGACAGGAGGAGTTGCCAGGGGGCAACCCGTCCCTGTCAAGCGACACCGGCGGGGTTCTCGCCGAGGACGACGATCTCCCAGTTCATCGCCGCGACGACGGCGCCGCTCGGGGAGACGCAGAGCCGCTGGGCGGGCTGGGGCAGCGCGACGGTGTCGATCGGGACGCCCGCGTCCAGATCCCAGATCCTCAGGACGGCGTCCTGGGACGCCGCCACCGCGATCCCGCGCCCGTTCGCGCGGCCGCACGCCAGCGCCGTGACCGGGGCCCCGGTGCCGGGCAGCGGCGGGCCGCCCGGCTCGCCCGTCAGGACGTCCCAGCGGCACACCCGCCCGTCCGCGAGCCCGGTCAGCAGCAGCGGCCTGCGCCGAACGCGCGCGCAGGCGATCGCGGCGGCCTCGGTACCGGCGCCGACGTCGAACCCGTCCTCGCGCGCGGACGCCAGGTCCCAGACCCGGACCCGCCCCGAAGACGAGAGCGACGCGACGATCCCCCGGTCGCTCACTCCGGGGCACCGCTCCAGCCGGACGATCGGGTCGTCGCCGCGTCCGGGACGCCACTGGCGCAGCGCCCGCCCCCGCTGATCGATGATCTCCAGCCCGCCGCCCGCATCGCCCAACACGACGACGTCGAGGTGGCCGACCCGCAGCGTGGTCAGGGCCGTGACGGGTTCGGCGGCGACGAGCGGAACGCCGGGCTCGTGCTCGGTCCGGGCGTCCAGCTCCCACACGCGGACCCGGCGGCGATCCTCCGGGTCGCGGAAAAGGGCCAGCACCGGCCCGGCGCCCCACAGCGCGAGGAACTCCCCGCGCGCGGGCAGGTCCCCGATCCGTTCCCCCGACCCGAGGTGGTGCAGCAGGACCCGGTCGTCCTGGTCGGCCGACAGGACCAGCTCGCCCGTCGTGGCCAGGCCGCCGATCCAGGAGTGGTGCGCCGGACGCGGGCGGCCGGTGCGCAGCGGGTCGTCCATGTCCCACACCCGCAGGTCGCCGTCCGCGTCGCCGGTGACCGCCCTGGCCCCGCGTCCCGAGGCACCGAAGCAGGCCACGGCCGTGAGCGGGGAGCCATGAGCCAGCGACGCGACCGTGTGCTCGCCCGCGCCGATGCCGAGCAGGCACACCGTCCCGTCGTCGCCGACGACCGCGGCGTCCGTCCCGCCGGACACCCGGGGCGACTCCACGGGCGGCGCGGGCAGGCTCCGCATCGGTTCGCCCGGCGCGGACCCGTCCAGCAGCCAGACCCCGGCCCGGCACGCGACCAGCAGCGCGTGGTGCCCGTTCAGGCCGACGCGCCCGACGGAGATCTCGCAGGGCGTCTCGGCCACGTCCCGGCGGGCCACCTCCCGTCCCGTCGCCACGTCCCACAGCACCAGCGAGCGGTCGCCCACCACGACGGCGGCCACCGCCGAGCCGTCGAGCTCGGCGCAGGCCACGGACCGTCCCGTGACGTCCCCCGGGACGGGAAGGACGGCCGACGCGGCCAGGTCCCAGGCCAGCACCGCGCCGTCCTCGGACGCCGTCACGGCGAACGAGCGGTCGCCCGTCGCCAGGCACGCGATGTCGACGATCTCGTAGGTGTGCCCGGTGAGCACCGGCCCGAGCGGCCGCCCGTCGGCCAGGTCGAAGACGCGAAGGGCGCCGAGCGGGTCGCCGGTCACCGCCGCGGCCCGGCCGCCGACCCGAGTGCAGGCCACGGCCGTGGCCGTCGCCGTGCCGAGCCGGTCGCGCACCGGCGTTCCGGTCACCGGGTCCCAGACCCCGGGCGGCCCTCCCTCGACCGCGGCCACGACCACCGCCCGGCCGCCCGTCTCTCCGGCGGCCAGCGCGTGCACGGCCCCGTCGCTCACCCGGAACGTCCGTCTGAGGGCCGAGGCGACCTGCCCGCCGGACGCCCAGCGCGGGCGCCAGGGGAAGCCGTCGCTCAGCGCGGCGGCCACGTCCGGTGCCCCGTACCGGACGGCGTCGACGCCCAGCACCCGCCGCCGGCCCGGGACACCGCAGGCGCGGTGCCGCGCGGCCGACGCCCGGTAGATCGCGGCCAGCAGCTCGGTGTCGTCGGCGCGGGCGGCGGCCAGCTCCGGCTCCAGCGTGCGGGGGTCGGCGTTGACCAGGAAGCCGGGCGCGCGCAGGAGCTCGTCGACCCGTCCGGCGGCCGCCGCGTACTGGATCGCGTGCCGCTTCACATAGGGCAGGGCGCTCTCCCAGGTCGCGGGCAGCAGCAGGTCGAGCACCTCCCCCTCGCGGCCGGGCTGCCGCAAATGATCGGCGAGCCCCTGGTGGAATAGGCGGTACAAAGTGGTGCCATCGGAGTCGGCGCTCTGGCGCAGGTAGAAGCGGGCGCGTTCCAGGTCGGGAGCCGCGGCGGCGGCCCCGAACAGCGGCGCCAGGCTCCGCACGACCTCCAGCGGCATCCCCTCGCCGCGCCCCATGGCCAGCGTCCGCAGCAGCGGGCGCAGCTCCGGGGCCTCGGTCAGGTCCAGCTCGACGACCTCGGGCAGCGTGCCGGGGACCTGCCGCCCGATCCGCTCCGCCTCGTCCGGATCGGCGGTCAGCGCCTGCCGGGACAGCACCCGGTGGACGAACAGCGCCGCGACCAGGAACCCGCCCCAGCGCCGTCCCGGCTCCCCGGTGGGCTCGGCCAGCGTCGCGCCCACGGCCGCGGCGAACGCCTCGCGGGCGCGCGCGA
This sequence comes from Spirillospora sp. CA-294931, assembly GCF_050946795.1. Lineage (GTDB taxonomy): Bacteria > Actinomycetota > Actinomycetes > Streptosporangiales > Streptosporangiaceae > Spirillospora. Next base: position 1,022,273 of record NZ_CP192006.1, on the reverse strand, counting down.
AGCGCCGGGAGCCGTAGGGCGTGCTGAGCGCGAGCATCGCCTCGACGTATTCGCCGATCTCCGCGCGGACCTCCGCGCGCGGGACGCCGTCGAGATCGACGACCCCGTCCTCGGACGCCGCCGCGAACAGCCGGTCGAACTCGGGCCACCGCCGCAGCCCGGCCAGCAGCCGGCAACCGGAGTTCGTCAGCGCCAGGAGGTGCTCGGCCAGGGCCTCGGGACGCAGCGCCTCGTCCAGGGCGTCCACGATGAGCACGGGCGTCTCGGCCCGGCCGGGCAGGGCGCGGCGCAGCTCGGCCCAGTCGCGGACGGAACCGAGACCCAGCTGCCGCGCGATCGAGGCGAGGACCTCGGCCTCGTCGCGCTGGCGGGCGTGGACGACGACGAGCGCCTCGTTCTCCGACGGCGTGTGCGCCGCGCGGAACCAGATGCGCTCGGTGTGCGGCCGGAGCCGCGGATGCGCGGCGCAGACCAGGATTCCGAGCAGGGCCGACTTCCCGGTGCCGGGGCTGCCGGTCACGACGCGGAGCGCGCCGCTCTCAAGGCCGTCCAGCCAGCGCGACAGCGTCCGCAGCACGCCCGCGCGCCCGGTGAAGCAGCCGCTCCGGAGCCGGTCCTCCTGGAGACCGTGGCCGGACGCCTTGGCCACGTAGTGTCCCGGGTCGGCCAGGGCGTCGACCTCGTCGAGGAACGCCCCGACTGAGGCGTCGGACTCGCGGCGGACCTCGCGCAGCGGGTCGCTGCGGAACGCGGGGTTGGCGAAGAACGGCGGGCTCTCGTCGGCCTCGGTGAGGTCGATCAGCCCGCCGATCGCTTCCTGGGGGTAGGCGTCGACGGCGTCCACGAGCCGGTCGAGCTCGCGCTTGATATCGGCGGCCAGGGTCGTCAGCGGCAGGAACGGCTGCGCCGGGTGGAGCTCGCGCTCCCCGTCCGCGAACGCCGCGAGGACGTTCGTCACCGCCTCGGTGAACCGCCCGTCGTAGGCGGCGCGGTCCGGCGGGCAGGCCGCCAGCACCCACGAGCGCCGCGGGCCCGAGCCCGGGGCCAGCAGGTGCGGGGCGCGGGCCACGACCCCCGCCTGGCACAGATCGAGCAGGAACAGGGCCCGGGGACGGCCGTCGAGGTCTTCGACCTCCTTGATCCAGTCGCCGACCCGGCCCGCGCGGTGGCGGGCCCCGTCCGAGCCGACCACGTAGAGCTCGCCCGTCTCGACGGCCAGGTCGCCATGGCTGAGCACCGTGACGACGAGCAGGTCGTCCGGGCCGAGTTCCTCCACGGCGCGGTAGAAGGCGGCGCCGATCGCCTCGGTGGTGGCGGCCTCGCCGCCGAGCGCGTCGCAGTCGTACCCCAGCGCGCCCAGCACCTCGGCGAGCCGCGCAGCGTCGTCGGCCGCGTCGGGCAGCGCGGACCAGCCCGGATCGGCGAAGCCGGAAACGCCGATGCACAAAGCCCGCCGCACAGGCATGTCGCCACCTCGTTCGCCCGCGTCAAGGATAGTTCGGCGGCGGCCGTCCGGCGACGGGGATCATTCGCCGGACGGCGGGCGTCAATAGACTCGCGGCATGGGCGATCGGGATTCCTATCGGTTTCTTGACCTGGGGCAGCTGCGGACGTTCCTCGCGGTCTATCGGGCGGGGTCGCTGACGGCGGCGGCGCCGCTGGTGGGGCTCTCGCAGCCCACGGTCACCACGCAGCTCAGGGCGCTGGAGGAGCGGATGGGGCGGCAGCTGTTCGAGCGGCTGCCCCGGGGTGTGGCGCCGACGGCGGTGGCCGACGAGCTGGCCGCGCGCCTGGCGGGGCCGATGGACGAGCTGGAGGCGATCGCCGGTGGAGCGCCGGACGAACCCGCGCCCGAGCCGCCGGTCCATCTGGGCGGGCCCGCCGAGCTGATGGCCGTGCTGGCCCTGCCCGCGCTCGCCCCGCTGATCGCGGACGGGGTGCGCGTGCGGGTCACGGCGGGCCTGGCCGACGACCTGCTCGCCGGGCTCCGGGCGGGACGCTACGACCTGGTGATCTCCTCGATCCGTCCGCGCGGGCGCGCCCTGCGGGCCGAGCCTCTCGCGGACGAAGAGTTCGTGCTGGTCGCGGCCCCCGTTTGGCGTGACCGCCTGCCCCCGATCGAGGGGCCCTCGGCACTGGCGGGCGTGCCGCTCATCTCCTACGCCGAGGACCTGCCGATCCTGCGGCGTTACTGGCGCCGGGTCTTCGGCGCCCGGCTGGCCGCGGACCCCGCGATCGTCGTCCCCGATTTGCGGGCGGTGAAGGCGCTGGCCGAGGCGGGTGCCGGGGCCACCGTCCTGCCCCGCTACCTGTGCGCGGACGAGCTGGCGTCGGGCGGGCTCGTCGCCCTGCTGGAGCCCCCCGAGCCACCGATCAACACCGCCTACCTGGCGGCGCGGGCCGGGTCGGAGCGGCTCCCGCATGTGGCGCTCGTCCGGCAGCGCCTGCTGCGCGCGGGCGCGGACTGGTGAGCGGCTAGCCGAGCGCCTTGAGGATCTCGGCGGCGAGAGGGGCGGACGAGCCGGGATTCTGACCGGTGTGCAGGTTGCGGTCGCTGACCACGTGCGGCTCCCACGGGGCACCGGCCTGGAAGTCCACGCCGATCTCCTCAAGCCTGTCCTGGAGCAGCCATCGCGCCTTCCCGGCGAAACCGGCCTGCTCTTCCTCGGCGTTGGTGAAGGCGGTGAGGCGGTAGCCCGCGAAGGGCGAGGCGCCGTCGGCATCCTGGGCGGCCAGCAGCGCGGCGGGCCCGTGGCAGACCACGCCGAGCGGCCTCCCGGACGCCAGCGCGCGGGCGAGCAGCTCACCGGACGAGCGGTCGGTCGCGAGGTCCTCCATGGGCCCGTGGCCGCCGGGGTAGAAGACGGCCGCGTAGTCGTCCAGGTCGACCTCCTTCAGGTCGCGCGGGGCACGCAGTTCGGGGACGGCCGCCAGCCGCTCCTCGGCACCGTCCTCCAGGCTCGCCCGGTCGACGGTCGGGACGACGCCGCCCGGCGTCGCGACCTCCACCCGGTGCCCGGCCTCGGTGAAGGCCCGATGGGGCGCCAGGAACTCCTCGGCCCAGAAGCCGGTCGGGTGCCGGGTGCCGTCGGCGAGCGTCCAGTGGTCGGCTCCGGTCAGGACGAAAAGGATCGTGGCCATGCGGGCTCCTCATCAGCTTGTCTCGGGTTCCCCACGCTAGGCACCTGCCCATCCGCTCACAAATAGATCCCCTGATAAGACCGATAGCCGGGTAAATGCCATCGCTTCCTGCATGCATGTTGCAACAGCGGTAGGGTTGCAGTGATGCTGACGGATCTCTTCGGGGTGGACGCGCGACCCGTGGTCGTGGAGGTCTTCCCGCTGCGCGCGGACGGCGGCCGTCCCGCCTACCGCCGCTGCGCGGGCACGCTCACCAGGGGCGACGACCCCGACTCCGCGGCCCGGCGCCTGGCCGGAGTGCGCGACGAACGTCCCCTGGTGCACTCGACGAGCTGGCGCTGCCTGGACGACGGCAGGCTCGTGCTCACCTATGTCGTGGCGCCCGACCCCGAACCCGAACGCCCCGCCACCCTTCTCGGCGACGCGGACCTCGCGCACGGCGAGAGCATCGACCGGCCGAGCCCCGCACGCGTCGACGTCGACCAGGTCGTGGCGCACGCCGTCCGGCACCTGGTCTTCCTCGCCGAGCACGACCCCGAGCTCCTGTCCCGCGACCCGCGGCTGGCCCGCGCACTAGAAGGCTGGACCCCCGGCCTCGCCGGACGCTGCCCCGTCGCCTAGAACACGTCCGGTAGATCTCGTTCACCCCAAGCACCATCCGCCGTCGACCGCAGTGGGTTTGGGCGTCGGGCTGCTGGTCGAAGCTCCAGGACTGGTCGCGGGGGCTTTCTGGTGCTCTGCTGTTCTCCATGGGACGTCTCATGGTGATCATGGGGTCGGGCGAGACCAGCCCGACGATGGTGACCCTGCACAAGGACATCGCCGCGCGGCTCGGGGCGGGCGTGCGGGCCGTCCTGCTCGACACGCCTTACGGGTTCCAGGAGAACGTCGACGACATCTCGGCCACGGCCGTGAAGTACTTCGCGACCAGCGTCGGGCTGAAGGTGCGGGTCGCGGCGCCCGGGGAGGACGGGCTCGCCGATGTCAGGGGCGCGGGCTGGGTGTTCTGCGGGCCCGGCAGCCCGACCCACGCGCTCGGCCACTGGCGCGCGGGACCGCTGGAGACCGCGCTGCGCGACCATGTGCGCGCCGGGTCGGCCGCGATCGTCTTCGCGTCGGCCGCCGCCTGCGCGCTCGGACGGTACGCCGTGCCCGTCTACGAGATCTACAAGGTGGGGGCGCCCGCCGCCTGGGTGGACGGCCTCGACCTGCTCGCCGAGTACGGCCTGGAGGCCGCGGTGATCCCGCACTACGACAACGCCGAGGGCGGGACGCACGACACCCGCTACTCCTACCTGGGTGAGCGGCGGCTGCGGATCATGGAGCGCGAACTGCCGCCCACGGCGTCCGTGCTCGGGGTCGACGAGCACACCGCGCTCGTCCTGGAACCGGACGCCGACCGGGCCGAGGTGCGCGGACGCGGCGGCGTCACCGTCCGGCGCCGGGGCGAGAGCGTGTGCCTGCCCGCCGGGGAGGTGCTCACGATGACCAGGTTGCGGGCGCTCCTGCGGGGCGAGTCCGCGCCACCGCCCCGCCGCACGGAGCGGCGGCCCGCCCCCGAGCCCGAGGGAGAAACGCTCAAGGAGATCGTCGAGGAGAGCGGACGTCGCTTCGAGGCGGCCGCCGAACCCGCCGCCAAGGCCGAGGCCATCCTGCGGATCGAGGCGGCCGTGGCCGAGTGGGCCGCCGACACCGAGGAGGACGAGGGCACCGAATGGGCCCGCACCGTGATGCGCGGCCTGATCGTCCGGCTGGCCGACGGCGGTGCCGCGCCGCTGGACGCCGCCGTCCCGGACCTCGTCGCGATCAGGGCGGAGCTCAGGAGCGCCGGGCACTACGAACTCGCCGACCGCGTCCGCGACGCCCTGGCCCGGCACGGCATCGAACTCCGCGACACCCCAGCGGGCACCCGCTGGACCTGAGGGCCCAGCCACGCGCGCGATTGCGTTAATGAGCGCAGGTGGGCCGGGATTTCATGAACGCAGCCGGGCTACCTCGTAGAGGGCGATTCCGGCGGCGACGCCGGCGTTGAGGGACTCGGCCTTGCCGGGCATGGGGATGGTGATCAGCAGGTCGCAGGTGTCGGCGACCAGACGGCCCAGGCCCTTGCCTTCGGAGCCGACCACCAGGACGAACGGGCCCGCGGCCAGGTCGAGGTCGGCCACGGCGGTCTCGCCCTCGGCGTCGAGGCCGGCGACGAAGCAGCCCGCCTTCTGGTACGCCTTGAGCTGGCGGGACAGGTTGGTGCACTGGGCGACCGGCACGTTGGCCAGCGTCCCGGCGGAGGTCTTCCACGCGCCCGCGGTGACCCCGGCGGCACGGCGCTCGGGGACGACCACGCCGCTGGCGCCGAACGCGGCGGCCGAGCGGACGATCGCGCCGAGGTTGCGCGGGTCGGTGATGCCGTCGACCGCGACGATCAGCGGCGCGGCGCCCTTGAGCAGGTCGTCGGGGTGGGCGTAGCGGTACGGCCGCACCTGGAGCGCGATGCCCTGGTGGACGGCGCCGTCGGTGAGGCGGTCGAGCTCGGCCTTGCCGCTCTCCAGCAGCGGGATGCGCCGGTCGGCGGCGATCTGGATCGCCTCGCGGACGCGCTCGTCGGTGCCCGAGGTCACGTAAAGCGCGGTGCCGGGCACCCCGGCGCGCAGCGCCTCGACCACCGGGTTGCGCCCGGTGACCAGCTCGGGGGTCTCGCCGTTGGCGCGCCGCGCGCCGGCGGGACGCCCCTGTCGTGCGTTCTCGCCCTCACCGCCCTGGGGGCGGGAGCCGGGGCCCACGGTCGGGGTGCCGGTGCGCCGCGCGCTTTTCACGGCCCGGGCACGCTGCCGCTTGGCGTGCCAGTGCCGGTCCTCGGCTTTGGGAGTAGGACCCTTCCCCTTGCGTTTGGCCATTTCTCGATTTTAGGCGCCCGCCGGAGTGGAACGCCCCGGCTCAGCCGTGCTTGAGCTCCCAGCGGGCGCCGTGCGGGGTGTCCTCGACCAGCACCCCGGCGTCGGCGAGGCCGTCGCGGATGGCGTCGGCGGCGGCGTAGTCCTTGCGGGCGCGGGCCGCCTGGCGCTGTTCCAGAGCCACCTTGACCAGGGCGTCGACCACCGGGCGCAGCTCGTCGTCGCCGCCGTGGCCCCACTGCTCCGACAGCGGGTCGAGGCCGAGGACGCCGGTCATCGCCCGCACCGAGGCCAGCAGCCGTCCGGCCGCGTCGTCGTCGCCCGCGGCCAGCGCGCTGTTGCCGTCGCGGACGGTCTCGTGCACCACGGCCAGGGCCTGCGGGACGCCGAGGTCGTCGTCCAGCGCGGCGGTGAACGCCTCGGGCAGGTCGGGAGCGGGCTTGCCCTCCCCCACGACCTCGGCGGCGCGGACGACGAAGCCCTCGATGCGCTGGTAGGCCGAGACGGCCTCGGCCAGCGCCGCGTCGGTGTAGTCCATCAGCGACCGGTAGTGGGCGGACGCGAGGTAGTAGCGCACCTCCACGGGACGGGCCCGTCCCAGCAGGTCGGTGAGCAGCACCACGTTCCCGACCGACTTGCTCATCTTCTCGCCGTCGACCGTCAGCAGCCCGTTGTGCAGCCAGTAGCGGGCGAAGCCGTCGCCCGCGGCCTGGGACTGGGCGATCTCGTTCTCGTGGTGCGGGAAGATCAGGTCGACGCCGCCGCCGTGGATGTCGAACGCGGGCCCGAGGTACTTGGACGCCATCGCCGAGCACTCCAGGTGCCAGCCGGGACGCCCCTCGCCCCACGGCGTCTCCCATGTCGGCTCGCCCGGCTTGGCGCCCTTCCAGAGCGCGAAGTCGCGGGGGTCGCGCTTGCAGTCGGCGTTCGGGGTGTCTTTCGGGTCGCGCATGTTCTCGAGCTTCTGGTTCGACAGCGCGCCGTAGCGGTCGGCCCACGACCCGACGTCGAAGTAGACGTCGCCGCCCGAGGCGTAGGCATGCCCGGCCTCGATCAGCCGCCGCATCATGACGATCATCTCGGGCACATGGCCGGTGGCCCGGGGCTCGATGGTGGGCGGCAGGCAGCCGAGCAGGTCGTAGCCCTTGCCGAAGACCCGCTGGTTGCCCTCGGCGACCGCGAACCAGGGGACGCCCCGGTCGGCCGCCACCGCGATGATCTTGTCGTCGATGTCGGTGACGTTGCGCGCGAACGTGACCTCGTAGCCGGAGGCGCGCAGCCAGCGCAGCAGCACGTCGTAGATGACGCCCGAGCGGAGGTGGCCGATGTGCGGTGCGGCCTGCGGTGTCGCCCCACAGACGTACATCCCCACGCGGCCCTCTTCCAGAGGCTCGAACGTGCGGACGCTACGGGTGCCGGTGTCGTAAAAGCGCAGGCTCACACGCCAAGGTTATTGGATGGGCGTGTGAGCGCGCGGTGCTCTTGGCGCAAGCGCACCGTGTCAGAGGCCGGACTCGTCTCCGCGCCGCGGACGCGCCGGTCTCAGAGGCCGGACTCGTCCCCGCGCCGCGGACGCGCCGGTCTCAGAGGCCGTGCTCGTCCCCGCGCCGCGGACGCGCCGGTCTCAGAGGCCGTGCTCGTTCTCGGTGTGCCGCTCGCGCAGGCGCGAGCACAGTTCGACGAAGGCGACCGCGTTGGGCGTCCGGCTGGCGATCGAGGTGAGCACCTGGAGGTCGTCGGCCGTGCGCAGGTAGACCATGCCGTTGTCGATGCCCACCTCGGACACCGCGGCCCAGGGCGCGCGGACGCCGTCCTTCTCGACTCCGTCGAGGTCGACCGCGAACGGCCCGAGCCTCACGGTCTCCCCGGCCTCGATCTCGGCCAGGTGCCGGGGGAACGCCCGTCCCGCGACCTCGGCGGAGAGGGCCTCGCCCAGCTCGTGGGCGTCCGCGAAATCGCCGAGCCTGATCCGCTCGCCCTCGGACGTGGTGACGGTGATCGTCCACCGGGTCGTCCCGCGCGCCGCCCGCTGGACGCCCGAGACCGTCACCGAAGCCAGCGTGTCCCACTGGTGGACGCCGGGGTCGCCCGGCCCGGTCAGGACGATGCCGTCCTTGAACAGGTAGACGGCCCGCCTTCGGCCGCGCGGCGCCGTCCGGCCCGCGAGCCAGACGGCGCCGCCGAGGTAGCCGGCCGACAGGACCGCCACGGGCACGCCCGGCTCCGGACGGTCGTCGCGCAGGTAGGACGTCGCCGCGAGCGCGAGCACGGCACCGGCGAGGCCGAGCAGCGCCGCCCACGCCAGGTACCGGCGGCCGCCGGCCCGGGCCGTGAAGGCCCGGACCGGCTCGCCCAGCCGTCGCGCGGCGGCGCGCTCCAGCACCGGTTCCGGAAAGGACATGGATATGCGACTACCCCGTTGTCAACGTCAAGCGTGATGTGGGCGGGCGGTGCCGGAGTGTTATCCGGCGCTCCTGGCCCACGTCCACGCGTACTCCGGGTCCTCGCACCGGGTGGCGGCCGGGCCGAGCTGGAGCGGACGGAAGGTGTCGATCATGACGGCCATCTCGTTGGTCGTGGTGTGACCCTTCTTCACGGCCTCGACGACCGCCTCGACGGCGCCCGGCTGGGGGCCGTGGGTGAAGCCGGAGGGGTGCAGCGAGATCGAGCCGACGCCGATGCCCGAGCCCTTGCGGGCCGAGTAGTCGCCGCCCACGTAGAACATCATCTCGTCGGAGTCGACGTTGTGGTGGTTGTAGGGGACGGGCACCGCGTCCTCGTGGAAGTCCAGCGGACGGGGGCAGAACGAGCAGATCACGAAGTTCGGGCCCTCGAAGGTCTGGTGCACCGGCGGCGGCGCGTGGATCCGCTTCACGACGGGCTCGAAGTCGTTGATGTTGAACACGTAGGGGTAGAGGTAGCCGTCCCAGCCCACGACGTCGAACGGGTGGTGCAGGAAGGTCAGCCGCGACAGGCCGCCCCGGTTGCGCACCAGCACCGGCACCTCGCCGCCCTCGACGATGAGGGGCTCGGAGGGCGCCCGCAGGTCGCGCTCGGAGTAGGGGGCGTGCTCAAGGAACTGCCCGTACTGCGACAGGTACCGCTTGGGCGGGCGGATGTGGCCACGGGCCTCGACCACCATCACGTTCAGCGGCTCGCCGCCCTCGCCGGGCACCCAGCGGTGGATCGTCCCGGTCGGGACCACCACGTAGTCGCCCTCGCCGACCTCCAGCGCGCCGTAGGTCGACTCGAAGCGCGCCGTGCCCGACTGGACGTAGACGACCTCGTCCCCGACCGAGTTGCGGTAGAGCTCGCTCGTCTCCGACGCGGACACGAACGACACCCGGACGTCCTCGTTGCCGAACATCACCTGGCGTCCCTGGACGACGTCGCCGCCCACGGGGAGGTCCTGGGTGCGGTAGGCACGCGGCTGAAGCGGATGGTTGGACGTCAGCGCGGCGGCGCCCGCCGCGTCCTCCACGCCCTCGCTCTTGATGATGCCGGTCGGGAGATGCCGGTGGTAGAGCAGGCTGGAGTCGGAGGAGAAGCCCTCCTCGCCCATCAGCTCCTCGGCGTACAAGCCGCCGTCCGGTCTGCGGTACTGGACGTGACGCTTTCGGGGAATCTCCCCAACGACCCGGTAGTAGGGCATTAGCTGCCTCCTCAAAGCGACGCCGTTGTCACCCATACCGTACGTCTCCGTGCATAACTCCCGCATTGCCGGAGGGTCGCCACGCAAGTGAGGACTAACGATCGGCCCGGCTCGTTAGTCTCCCCCTTGAGACCCCCGAACGGCCCCGACACCCCCGAGACGAGCCGAGAGATGCCCTCCGAACGCCCGAGCGCGCCCGAACCGTCCAGCACGTCCGGCCCCGGCCAGGCCAGACCCCTTTACAACCCGGCACAGCGGCGGCTGCTCGCGGTGCTGGCCGGGCTTGTGGTCGCCGTCCTGGCGGGCGGGGCGTTCGTGCTGACCTACGACGTGCTGCGCGACCTGGCGATCGAGGGCCGGTCCGGCCGGCGCTGGGCCCCCGTATACCCGGTGATGTACGACGCGCTCCTGACGATGACGATCTTCTCGCTCGTGGTCACCCGGCACGCCCGCTGGTGGTCGCGGCTGCTGCGCTGGACGCTGCTGATCGCGCTGCTGGCGGGGGGCGCGGCCATCGGCGTCCAGAGGTCGGTCTGGGGCTACGCCTCCCTCCCGGACGACCCGCTGCGCGCCGGAATCGCCGTCGCCCCGCACGTGATGTTGGTCACGTCCGTGTGGCTGTGGCTGACAATGTTCAAGCAACTGCGCGGGACGACCTCGCCGAAGAAGGCCCCCGAGCCCGAAGCACCGGTGGAAATCGTCAAGGCGTCGCCCCCGGCCCTGCCACCGTCCTCGGCCCCGGCGCTCCCGGCGTCGCCGTCGACCGACGTCGAACTCGTGCGCAAGGGCTCCGTGCCCGCCAGGACGACCCAGCCCGACATCGCCGTCCCGCCGCCGCTCGCCCTGGACGACGATGACGAGGCCGCTCCCGCCGACCGTCCCGAAGATCCCGACGCGGGCGAGGAGGAAGACCTCCCGATCTGGGACTGGAACCCCCCGTCGGGCAGCCTGCGCAGCTCGCCCCTCCCACCCGCCGACTAGTGACGTGCGCGCGTCCATGGGGTAGATCTCGGAGCATGGACCCCCTTTTCGATCATCTGGTGGACGACGCCGCCCTGTTCCCGCCGGCCCTTGAGACCATGGAGGCCGCGCTGCCCGCCTACCGGGTGGCGGCGCCCCACCCCGTGCTGGGCCGCTTCCTGTGCCCGGCCTCCCGATTGGACGAACTGAGCGCCAACCTCGTCCCCGAAGATCTCGTCGACCTGGGGATCATCGCCGACACCGGCGCCGAGGGCCTGCCCGCCGCCCTCGACGCGGCACGCGCGGAACCCCGGGTGCGTCCGTCCTGGATCGAGATCCCGCTCCCCCAGGACGCCGACCAGGCGCGGGCGGCGGCGGTGACCATCGCGGCGCTCCCGTCCGATCTGCCCGGCTACATCGAGATCCGCCGCGCCGACGGCTGGCGCGAGGCGCTCGACCGCATCGCCGCCGCGCGCGAGAACGGCGCGGAGCTGGGCGCCAAGATCCGGATGGGCGGCGCCGAGGTCCCGCCGTCCTACCAGGTGGCGCACTTCATCGCGGCCTGCGCCGAACGGTCGCTCCCCTTCAAATGCACCGCGGGACTGCACCACGCGATCAGGGACGTCGACCCCGGCCACCACGGCTTCCTCAACGTCATGGTCGCCACCGCCCGCGCCGCCCAGGACCCCACCGCGAACCTCGTGGAGGCCCTGGACAGCGCCGACGGCCCGGCCCTGGCCGAGGAGATCCGCCGCGCCGACCCGGCCGCCGTGCGCGGCCTGCTGGTCTCCTACGGATCATGCGACATCGTCTCGCCGCTGGAGGATCTGAGGGGGCTGGGGCTCATCAAGGCGGGGGACGTCGGGAATGATGGGTCGTCATGACGACCGTTACATGGGTTGAGGTCAATGAGGACAGCGGCTTCGGCGTCGAGAACCTGCCGTACGGGGTGTTCTCCCGCCCCGGTGAGCTGCCGCGCGTCGGCGTGGCCATCGGCGAGCACGTACTCGACCTGGCCGAACTGGCGACCGCGGGCCTGATCGAGGGCCGCTGGTTCGCGTCCGGGTCACTGAACGCCTTCATGGCCGCGGGTCGCGCCTCCTGGCAGGCCAACCGCACCCGCCTCACCGAACTGCTCACCGACGAGTCCCACCGCCCCCAGGTGGAGCCCCATCTGATCCCCCTCAGGGACGTGGAACTCCTGCGTCCCATCGAGGTCGCCGACTACGTCGACTTCTACGCCTCCGAGCACCACGCCACCAACATGGGCCGGATGCTCCGTCCCGGCGGCGACGCCCTGCTCCCCAACTGGAAACACCTGCCGGTCGGCTACCACGGCCGCTCCGGGACGGTCTTCCCCTCGGGGACGCCGATCGTCCGGCCGAGCGGGCAGCGGCGCGGCGAGTCCGGGCCGACCTTCGGGCCCACGCTCAAGCTCGACATCGAGGCCGAGGTCGGCTTCGTCGCGGGCGTCCCGTCGGCCCCCGGCCACCCGGTCGCCACCGGCGACTTCCGCGACCACATCTTCGGCTTCACGCTGGTGAACGACTGGAGCGCCCGCGACGTCCAGGGCTGGGAGGGCCAGCCCCTGGGCCCCTTCCTCGCCAAATCCTTCGCAACGTCCATCTCCCCGTGGATCACCCCCGTAGCCGCCCTGGAGGCCGCCCGGGTCGCGCCCCCGCCCCAGGACCCCGTCCCCCTCCCCTACCTCCACTGCGACGAGCCCTGGGCCCTCGACCTCGACATCGAGGTGCTCATCAACGGCCAGACGGTGTCCCGTCCCCCGTTCTCCACCATGTACTGGACGGCCCCCCAGCAACTCGCCCACGCCACCGTCAACGGCGCCTCGCTCCGCACCGGCGACCTGTTCGCGTCCGGCACCGTCTCGGGCCCCGAGCGCCTCCAGCGCGGCTGCCTGATGGAGCTCACCTGGAACGGCCGGGAGCCCGTCGAACTGGCCGACGGCACCAAGCGCACCTTCCTGGAGGACGGCGACACGGTCATCCTCCGCGCCACCGCCCCCACTCCCACCGGCTCCCGCCTGGCTCTGGGCGAGGTCGTCGGCACCATCGTCCCCGCCACCACCTGACCCACCACGGGACGTTGGGTGGCGCCCGCCCCGCGCAGGCACCACCCAACGTCTCAAGGAACGCCAAGCCCTGCCCCATCCACAACGACATCCGCGCCACAACCCCACCCGCAAACGCGCAACGTGGGGGGCGGCGGCGCCCCGGGCCCGAACGCACGAGCGCAGAACCCGAACTCCAACGCGCACGAGCACGCGACAGGACGCGGAACACGCTGACCCGCAGGCACCGCAGCCGCGGAAGCGGGACGCAGAAGGCGGAATGTGGGGCGAAAGCGCGAGACGCAGGCGCTCGGGACGCGTGAGCGCGGAGGTACCCGGGACACGAGGGCGCCGCGCGAGCACGGGGCACGGGACGCGGGCGCGGAGACGCGGGCGCGGGGACGCGGGCGCGGGGACGCGGGCGCGGAGACGCGGGCGCGGGCGCGGGGACGCGGGCGTGGGCGCGGAGACGCGGGACGCGGAAGCGCGAGGAACGGGGGGCGCGCGCGGGCGCGAGATGCAGCGGCGCGGGTGGATACGGCGGCGCTCGAACGTGAGGCGCGGTGGCGCAGGCGCCGACGCGCGAGCACGCGCCGGGGCGCCGGGACGCGGGAGGGGGCGTGGTGGTGGGGCTCGGGTTTAGATGACTAGGGCGTTGGCTATGGCGGCTAGGCCCTCGGCTCGGCCGGTTAGGCCGAGGCCGTCGGTGGTGGTGCCGGAGAGGGTGACGCGGGCGCCGTCCAGGGCTTCGCTGAGGATCTTCTCGGCCTCGGCTCGGCGTTTGCCGATCTTGGGACGGTTGCCGATCACCTGGATGGAGACGTTGCCGATGGTGAAGCCGGCCTCGTGGACGAGGCGGGCGACCTCGCGCAGGAGCGTGACGCCGGAGGCGCCGGACCAGCGGGGGTCGGACGTGCCGAAGACGGCGCCGAGGTCGCCGAGGCCGCAGGCCGACAGGAGGGCGTCGCAGGCCGCGTGGGCGGCGACGTCGCCGTCGGAATGGCCCGCGAGGCCCTGGCCTTCGTTGTCCCAGCGCAGGCCGGCCACCCACAGGGGGCGGGCGGGGGCGTCCGGGGAAGCGAACGGGTGGACGTCGGTTCCGACGCCCACCCGTGGAAGTTTCTCCAGCATTCGCGCTAGCTGGCCAGGACCTCGTCGAGCAGGGCCTCGGCCTTGTCCTCGTTGGTCTTCTCGGCCAGCGCGAGCTCGCTGACCAGTATCTGGCGGGCCTTCGCCAGCATGCGCTTCTCGCCTGCCGACAGACCGCGTTCCTTGTCGCGCCGCCACAGGTCGCGGACGACCTCGGCCACCTTGTTGACGTCACCCGACGCCAGCTTCTCAAGGTTCGCCTTGTAGCGCCTTGACCAGTTGGTCGGCTCTTCGGTGTAGGGTGCGCGCAGCACCTCGAACACCTTCTCCAGACCCTCCTGGCCCACGACGTCGCGCACGCCGACATCCTCGACGTTCTCGACCGGAACCTGCACTGTCAGGTCGCCCTTGTCGACCTTCAAGACCAGATAGGTCTTTTCCTCACCCTTGATGGTGCGAGTCTCGATGGCCTCGATCCGAGCAGCCCCGTGGTGGGGGTAGACGACGGTGTCGCCGACCTGGAAAGTCATGTGACAAGTACCCCTTCCGCTACGACAAGGGTAGCACGGACCCGACGGTGGCTGCACCGACCTTAAGGGCAAATGCCCAGGTCAACCCCCTAATTGGGGTCTTGACAAAGCTCCTGAACGGTGCATACCGCCTCTGTCCTGCATCGAAAACCCTCTTTACGGTCCGGCCTGAGACCACCTCCGGACGCCTGTCCCAGGACGGCGAAAACTCCGCACGCTTCCCGCTGCCGAGGGCGCCGGAAGCGGCTCATACTGGAAGGTGAACATGCCGGGCCGCGCGGGTACAAAGCGCCCGGAGAACCTGAAATGGGGCAATGCAGAACGTGTGACCGCGAGGATGGAGAGGTGCGGTGTGAGGCCAGACGGCAACCCCGAGCCGGACGACTACGGCCTGCCCCGTGTCGATGTCGTCGTCCCCGACGACGCGCGCGAACTCGACCGCGACGTCATCGCCTACCACCGCGAAGAACGCCGCCGGCGCCGCAGTGAACGCCTCCGGAGACTGGCCCGCCCCTTCACCCGCTACGGCCTCGCCATCCCGATCATCACGGGAGCCGTGCTGGTCGCCCTCATCAGCGGCGGCCTGATGACCGCGCTCGGACCTCGGCCCGCGCCGCGCCCCACCGCCTCTGTCCTGGCGCCCCATGCTTCCGCCACCCCCGGGGCCGTCGGCGGCACTCTCCCCATGACCGACGTGACGCTCGACGGACGCGACCCCAAGACCGTTTCCGTCCTGGACGCCCGTCCCGGGGTGATCGGGATCGTCCGGTCCAAGTGCGGGTGCGAGAAGGCCATCACCGAGCTGGCGGCCCGGACGGGCGAGTTCAAGCTGAAGCTCTGGATCGGCGGCAACCGCGCGCGGGGCTCGGCCACTCCTTCGATCAAGGAGTTGCGGGGGCTCGCGGGCAAGGCGCACGGCAACGTCCCGCAAATCTTCGACGACCCCCGAGGCGTCCTCTCGGCCACCTACGCCAGGCCGGACGCGCCCATCACCACGATCTTCGTACGGCCCGACGGGATCGTCACCGAGGTGACGGCCCCGATGCCTACGGGAAAGGCGCTCTCCGACCGTCTCAAGGCCCTGAACGGCTGACCTCGCGGCGCGCGTGACCCCACCCCGAGTCGGGGGTCCGGGGCTGACCTCGCTAGGCTTCCCCTGGCGTATCTCGCCATTCCGAGACAACGCGCTTGAACGTCCTTCGAACGCCCTCCAACGTCCTTCGCGAGGAGAACGACGCCGTGACCCGAAACAGCCGTCGAGTGGTCGCACTCGCCTTCGCGGGTGCCGTCGCGATCGCACCGGTGATCTCCGGCTGCGGCGCCGGCAGCGAGCCCCAGTCCGCCGCGCCCACCCAGCTCACCGAGGGCGTCAACGTCTCGCTCCCGCAGGGCGGCAAGACGGCGCAGATCGACGTCCGCAACATGTTCCTGCTCGGCCCCAAGGCCGACCAGAAGCTCCCAGCGGGCGCCTCGGTGCCGCTGTACGCCACGATCATCAACCAGGTCAAGGGACGTCCCGACCGGCTGGTGAGCGCGACGGCCGCGGCCGACTTCCCCCAGACGAAGATCACCGGCGGGGCCGTGACGCTGCCCGCCGCCAAGGAGTCCGGCGAGGGCACGGCCACCACGCTGGTCGGCCAGGCCGCCGCCCCGGCGCCGCCCGCGACCACCAAGCCCGCCAAGCCGGGCGAGAAGCCGTCCGGCAAGCCCTCGGAGACGCCCGGCGCGAACCCGTCGGAGACCCCGGGCGCGAACCCGTCCGAGACGCCCGGTGCCAAGCCCTCGGCCACGCCGGAGACCACCACCGCCTCGCCCGAGTCGACCGCCGCGACGCCGACCCCGCCCGCCACGACGCCGCCGCCCACCGACGCCATCCCCGCGGGCAAGGCCCCGCTGGTGGTGCTGACCGGCGCGTCCCGCGAGCTGCTCGGCGGCGAGGTCGTCAAGCTCAAGCTCCAGTTCGAGCACGCCGGCACCGTCGAGGTCTCGGTGCCCGTGGTCGTCCAGCACAACGAGTACCTCTCCTACGCCGCGGTCTCCGCGGGCGTCCCCGCCCCGGTGGTGCCCGCCCAGACCGGCAAGCCCGAGGGCGAGCACGGCGGCGGCCACGAGACCCCGGCCCCCGGTGGCCACGAGAGCCCGGCCCCCACCGGCGGCCACGCCACCACGCCCGCCTCCACCGGTCACGAGACCAACGGCCCGGCCAGCCCCGCCGCCACCGAGAAGCCCGCCCAGGACCAGGAGCACAGCGGCAACTGACCCGCACAACGAAACGGCCCGCACGGCATCCCTGCCATGCGGGCCGTTCGCGTTTCCCGGTGTTTACGGCTCGAACTTGTAGCCGAGGCCGCGGACGGTGACGATGTAGCGGGGGGTGGACGGCGCTGCCTCGATCTTGGCGCGAAGCCGCTTGATGTGGACGTCCAAGGTCTTGGTGTCGCCCACGTAGTCGGCGCCCCACACGCGGTCGATCAGCTGCATGCGGGTCAGGACGCGGCCCGCGTTGCGGAGCAGGACTTCGAGGAGCTCGAACTCCTTGAGGGGCAGCTGGACGGAGTCGCCGCCGACGCTCACCACGTGGCGCTCGACGTCCATCCGGACCGGTCCAGCCTCAAGGATCGCCGGGGCGGCCAGATCCTCGATCTCGCCCTGGCGGCGCAGCACCGCGCGCATCCGGGCGACAAGCTCACGGGTGGAGAACGGCTTGGTCACATAGTCGTCGGCGCCGAGCTCCAGGCCCACGACCTTGTCGACCTCGCTGTCCTTGGCCGTCAGCATGATCACTGGCACGTTGGACCGGGAGCGCAGCTCGCGGCACACCTCGGTGCCGGGCAGGCCGGGCAGCATCAGGTCGAGGAGCACGAGGTCGGCACCGTTGCGCTCGAAAATGTCCAGCGCGTCGGGGCCGGTGGCCGCCACGGCCACCTCGAAACCCTCCTTGCGCAAGTTGTACGACAGTGCGTCACTGAACGACTCTTCGTCTTCCACGACGAGCACTCGGGTCACGGTGTTGCCTCCCGGGCGTGATCCTTATCGGCGGGCCGGCGCGCGCCGTACTGGGTGTTCATGACGCCGGACCTTCAGGGGTTCGGTGGGGTGGGGAAGTCGGTCGGCGACTCGGCGCGCGAGGGGGCGGCCGGTTCGGGTTCGGCGGCGGCGGACGGACGTCCGGCGTCGTGCCGGGACGGGTTGAGCAGCGGCAGCCGGATCGTGAACGTCGATCCGGATCCCTCCTTGCTCCAGACCGTCACCTCGCCGCCGTGCTTGGTGGTGACATGCTTGACTATGGCGAGGCCGAGGCCGGTGCCACCGGTCGCGCGGGAGCGGGCCGGGTCGACGCGGTAGAAGCGTTCGAAGATCCGCTCCACCTCGCTGTCGGGGATGCCGATGCCCTGGTCGGTCACGTTGATCTCGACGTGGCGGTCGTCGTCGCAGGCGCGGGTGGCGACCACGACACGGGTGTTCTCGGGGCTGTAGGCCACGGCGTTGTCGACCAGATTGCGCACCGCGGTGACCAGCAGCTCCTCGTCGCCGCGGACCTTGAGGTCGTCGCGTCCGCCGGAGGTGAGCTCGATGTTCTTGGAGGAGGCCTTGATGTGACTGCGGTCGAGCGCCTCGACGATCACCTCGTCGAGCGAGACCGGGTGCAGCTCGGGCAGCGGCTCGTCGCCCTGGATCCTGGACAGCGTCATCAGGTCCTGGACGAGGTTGGTGAGGCGCACCGACTCCTGCTGCATGCGCCCGGCGAACCGGCGCACCGCGTCGGGGTCGTCGGCCGCGCCCTCGACCGTCTCGGCCAGCAGCGACAGCGCGCCCACGGGAGTCTTGAGCTCGTGGCTCACGTTGGCCACGAAGTCGCGGCGGATCGCCTCGACCCGGCGCATCTCGGTGAGGTCCTCGGCGAGCACCAGCACCAGCCCGTGCGAGCCGAGCGGCGCGACGCGGACCGCGAACCAGCGGCCGTCGGCGCGGCTGCGGCTGCGCGAGGGGCCGACCTGGATCTCGGTCTCGCGTATCTCGCCGTCGCGGCGCACCAGCCTGGCCATCGCCAACAGCTCGTCCACCACGAGCCTGTCGCCGCTGACCACACCGAACGCCCGCGCGGCCGAGCTGGCGCGCAGCACGCGGTCCTCTCCGTCCACCACGACCGCGGAAGACCGCAGGACGCTGAGCACGGAGGCGATCCCCGGCGGCAGCCCGGTCTTCGGGCCGGCCGGGGTCGCGGCCTGCTGGGCTCGCTCGCTCACACGCACCGCCAATCCAGTAGCGAGCCCGATCGCGAGCCCGGCAAGCCCCGTCAGGCCTGCGACAATCTCGACCTCCACACTTGGGATCGTAAGCGTCCACCAGGAGCTTCCTGCACGACGGGGTACCAGAACGAGGGCGCGTTCGCCCAAAGTTCACCTCTTTATGTGTGTTGGTTCATGCTGGTCAGAGAGGCTATGGCGTGGGCGAGTCCGTCCGGCGTACGCCCGTGCCCGCCGACCGGCCTCCCCGTGCCCCTGCCGCCCCATCGGTGCCCGGCAGGCTCGCCCACCACCTACTCGAACAGGGATTACCATGCGCGACGCCTACCACGAGGAGCTCGACTCCCTCTCCGACAAGCTCGTGGAGATGACCCGGCTGGTCCGCTCCGCGATGGCCCGCGCGACGACGGCACTTCTGGACGCCGACCTCCGCCTCTCCGAAGAGGTCATCAGCGGCGACGAGCAGGTCAACAAGATCGACAACGAGATCGAGGAGGTCGTCTTCGACCTCATGGCGCGCCAGCAGCCCGTGGCCGGTGACCTGCGCACCCTCATCACCGCGCTGCGGATGAGCGGCGACCTGGAGCGGATGGGCGACCTCGCCGTCCACATCGCCAAGACCGCGCGCCGCCGCCACCCCGAGTCGGCCGTCCCGCCCGAGCTCCAGGCCACCGTGCTGGAGATGGGCCAGATCGCCGAGCGCATGGTCGCCAAGGCCGGCAGCGTCATCGCCTCCCAGGACGTCGAGATGGGCCTGGAGCTGGACGACGACGACAACGCCATGGACCGCCTGCACCGCAAGCTCTTCGACAAGCTCCTGTCGCCCAAGTGGAAGCACGGCGTCGAGCCCGCCGTCGACATCACGCTGGCGGGGCGCTACTTCGAGCGCTTCGCCGACCACGCCGTCCACGTGGCCGAGAACGTCGTCTACATGGTCACCGGCCAGCGCCCCCAGGAAATCACCGACCTCAACTGAGCAGAACATAAGGGGGGCGATGCCGGACCGAGTCCGGCACCGCCCCTTTTCGCTTCCCGCAGCCGCGCGGCTCGCGTTACTTCTTTTTGGTGCCCTGGTTCTTGACGGCTTCGATGGCGGCCTTGGCGGCGGCGGGGTCGAGGTACTCGCCGCCGCGCTTGAGGGGGGCGAAGTCGTCGTCGAGCTCGTAGACCAGGGGGATGCCGGTGGGGATGTTGAGGCCCACGATGTCTTCGTCGGAGACGTCGTCGAGGTGCTTGACCATGGCGCGCAGGGAGTTGCCGTGGGCGGCGAGCATGACGGTCTTGCCCGCGGCCAGGTCGGGGACGACCGAGTCGTACCAGTAGGGCAGCATGCGGTCGACGACGTCGGCCAGGCACTCGGTGCGCGGGATCAGCTCGGACGGCAGCCCGGCGTAGCGCAGGTCGTTGACCTGCGACAGGGGGTCGTCGTCCTTGATCGGCGGCGGCGGGGTGTCGTAGGAGCGGCGCCAGGTCATGAACTGCTGCTCGCCGAACTCCTCGCGAGTCTGGGCCTTGTTCTTGCCCTGGAGCGCGCCGTAGTGGCGCTCGTTGAGGCGCCAGGAGCGCCGGACGGGGATCCAGAGCAGGTCCGCGACGTCCAGGGCGATGTTGGCGGTGCGGATGGCCCGCTTCAGCAGCGAGGTGTGGACCACGTCGGGGGTGATGTCGGCGTCCAGGAGCAGGTCGCCGCCCTTGGTCGCCTCGCCCTCGCCCTTCGCGGACAGGTCGACGTCCACCCAGCCGGTGAACAGCCCCTCCGCGTTCCACACACTCTCGCCATGCCGCAGCAGTACCAGGGTTGCCATGGGACGAAAGCCTAGCCGAGGGGGACGGCGCGCAAGCGCCCGCGGTCAGCGGTTGGCGGGGTCGGCGAACGACGCGAACGCCTGGAGGTTGGCCAGGCTCTCGCCGCGCTTGACGCGCCAGTCCCACTCGCGCTGGATCGAGGATTTGAAGCCGCGTTCCAGGGCCTTGTCGAAGTTCTCGTCGGAGTAGGTCAGGACGCAGCCGAGCAGCCGGTCGATCTCGTCCGAGCTCACCGAGGCGAGCGGGACCCTGCCGACCAGGTGGACGTCGCCGATCTCGTCCAGCGCGAAGCCCACCCCGTACATGCGGCCGTTGCGTTCCAGGAGGAACCGGTAGAAGTCGGCGTGGTTCTCGTCGGGACGGCGGCAGAAGAACGCCTCGACGTGCAGGCTGTGGTCGCCCACGATCAGCCAGGTCATGGTGGCGAGCTTGCGCTGGCCCGGCAGCTTGACGAAGAACGCGCCCTCGCGCGGCCGGTCGAACTCCAATTCGGCGGCGAGCAGTGTCTCTTCGATGACCTGAACCGGGTCGCTCATGCTGTGTTTCCCGCTCCCCTCCGACACGCCATTTGGCACCGTCTTCCCTCCTCGCTCGTTCCTCACTCGTCAGTCCAGACGGCGCCGCGCGTCTCCGGGTCGCTCATGCGGTGGCCTCCACGGGTTGGCGGCGGGAGAGGACGGCACCGGTATACACCTGGAGCAGGTGGTCGACGGTGGCGTCCCAGCCGAAGCCCTGCGCGTGTCGGACGGCGCCGCGCGAGAGGCGGGCGTGCAGGGCGGGGTCGGCGAGCAGGCGGCGCAGGACGGCGGCGTAGTCGGCGGGGTCGTGGCCGCGGACCAGGACGCCGGACTCGCCGTCGCGCACGGCGGTGCACAGGCCGCCGACCGCGGCGGCCACGACCGGGGTGCCGCACGCCTGGGACTCGGCGGCGACCAGGCCGAACGACTCGTTGTGCGAGGGGACGACGGTGACGTCGGCGGCGCGGTACCAGTCGGCCAGCTCGGCCTGCGGCGAGGGCGGCTCGAACCGGACGAGGTCGAGGATGCCCAGCTCGGCGGCCAGGGCGCGCAAGCCCTCGGGACGGGAGCGGCCCGTCCCCGAGGGGCCGCCGACGACGGCGACGACGAGGCGGTCGCGCAGGCGGGGGTCGTCGGCCACCATGCGGGCGGCGGCGCGGAGCAGGACGTCGGGGGCCTTCAGCGGCTGGATGCGTCCGACGAAGAGAAGGACGTGGGCGTCCCGGGGCAGGCCGAGGCGGCGCCGCGCGGGGCTCCTGTCGTAGGGGAAGGGGCCGCCGAAGCGCGAGAGCAGGACCGAGTCGGGGCGGAAGAGCGAGAGGTCGACGCCGGGGTTGACGGTCGCGACGCGCGACGGGTCGGCGCCGTAGAGGCCGATGAGCTCCCCGGCCTCCTTGGCGGTGTTGGCCACGAGCTGGTCGGCGGACTCCACGACCTGCTCCTCGCCGAGCACGCGGGCCTGGGGTTCGGGGGTGTCGTCGTCGGCGAGGGCGGCGTTCTTGACCTTGGCCATCGTGTGCATGGAATGCACCAGCGGGACGCCCCAGCGCTGCTTGGCGACCCACCCGGCCTGGCCGGAGAGCCAGTAATGGGTGTGGAGCAAGTCGTAGTGGCCGGGTTCGTAGGACGCCTCGGTGCGCAGCACGCCGGAGGTGAAACCGCACAGGTGGCGGGGCAGCTCGGTCTTCTCCAGCTCCTCGAACGGGCCGGTGACGATGTGCCGGACCTGGACGCCGGGCGCGAGCTCGGCCACCGGGGGCAGGGCGCGGCAGGTCGCTCGGGTGAAGATGTCGACCTCGACGCCCCGGGCGGCCAGGCGCTTGGCCACCTCGACGATGTAGACGTTCATCCCGCCCGCGTCGCCCGTCCCCGGCTGTTCCAGGGGCGAAGTGTGGACGCTGATCGTCGCGACACGGTTGATACCAGCCGTCACCGGACACCACCTCCGGTAGTGCAACCTACCGATCGCGGATGGTGTTCCCGTCAGAAGGCCTTCCACCCCTCCTTGGCGGTGATCTTGCGCCTTTGGGAGGCTGGGGCCATGCGAAAGACGGCGGTTGTGACGGGTGCGAGCAGCGGGATCGGGGCGGCGACGGCCAGGAGGCTGGCCGCCGAGGGGTTCAACGTCGTGCTGGCCGCGCGGCGCCGGGACCGGCTGGACGCCCTGGCGAAGGAGATCTCCGAGGACGTCCCGGGCGCGGGCAAGGTGGTGCCCGTCACCCTGGACGTGACCTCCCAGGAGTCGGTCGACGCACTGGCGGAGGCCCTGTCCGGCGGGTGCCATGTCCTGGTGAACAACGCGGGCGGCGCCCTGGGCCTGGAGCCGGTGGCCAAGGCCGACCCGGCGGAGTGGCAGGCGATGTACGACACCAACGTGCTGGGGCTGCTGCGGGTGACCAAGGCGCTGCTGCCGCGCCTGATCGAGAGCGGTGCGGGTCATGTGGTCAACATCACCTCGCTGGCGGCGCACGTGGCCTACGAGGGCGGCGCGGGCTACAACGCGGCCAAGGGCGCGGCGTACATGGTGAACGAGGTGATGCGGCTGGAGCTGGTGGCCGAGCCGGTGCGGATCACCGAGGTCGCGCCGGGCCTGGTTTACACCGAGGAGTTCTCCCTGGTCCGTTTCCACGGGGACGCGGAGAAGGCCGCCAAGCCCTACGAGGGCGTGCCCGAGCCGCTGGTGGCCGACGACGTGGCCGACTGCGTCGCCTGGGCGGTGACGCGTCCCGCGCACGTGAACATCGACCGGATCGACGTCCAGCCGAGGGTGCAGGCCGCCCCGCACAAGCTGCACCGGCTCTGATCTGCGCGTTCCCCGAGATCGCTGGGCGGGTATCCGTCTGTCGGACGACCTCGGGGGACGGAGCACGACATGACCGATGCCTGGACGCTGCCACTGGCCGACGCGCATGCCGATCCGGCCCGCGCGGGCGGCAAGGGGGCCTCGCTGGCCCGCCTGGCCGCGGCGGGCCTGCCGGTCCCGGACGGTTTCCACGTGACGACGGACGCCTACCGCCGCTTCGTGGAGCGCGACGGGCTGTACTCCCGCGTCATGGCGGCGGTCGCGGAGGTGGTGCCCGACCTGCCGGGCACGGCGCAGGCGGCGGCGAGCCGGATCGCGGAGCTGTTCGCGCGGCAGGACGTCCCGGACGAGGTCGCGGCGGCCGTCCGCGCGGCGTACGCGGCCCTCGGCGGTGACGAGCCGGTCGCCGTCCGGTCGTCGGCGACGGCCGAGGATCGGCCCGGCATCTCCTTCGCCGGGCAGCAGGACACCTTCCTCGGGATCGACGGCGGCGACGCGCTGGTGGACGCCGTCCGGCGCTGCTGGGCGTCGCTGTGGACGGCCCGCGCCATCGCCTACCGCGCCCGCAACGGCGTCGACCACCGGGACGTGGCGCTGGCCGTGGTCGTCCAGCGGCTGGTGCCCGCCGAGGCGGCCGGGGTGTTGTTCACGGTCGCGCCCACCGGCGGCGCCGCCGACCAGATCGTGATCAACGCGGCCTGGGGGCTGGGCGAGGCGGTGGTCAGCGGCCGGGTGACGCCGGACGCGTTCGTGATCGAGAAGGGCACGGGCCGCCTGGCCGGGCAGCGGATCTCGGCCAAGACCGTGATGACCGTCCCGTCCGGCCACGGCACGCGCGAGGAGCCGGTGCCCGACCGGTTGCGCGAGGCGCCGGTGCTGACGACCGACCAGGCCGTGGAGCTGGCCCGGCTGGGCGAGCGGATCGAGCGGCTGTACGGGCGGCCGATGGACGTCGAGTGGGCCCACGGCGGCGGGCGCCCGTACGTGCTCCAGGCGCGGCCCATCACCGGCCTCTCCCCCACGGCCACCGGGGACGACGCCGAGGAGTGGAACGACAGCCTGGCGGGCGAGTACCTGTGGACCAACGGGAACCTGGGCGAGGCCGTCCCGGACGTCATGACGCCCTGCACCTGGTCGCTGATGCAGATCTTCATGGGCGAGACGATGCCGGCCGCCTCCCTGCCGGACCATCGCGCCTACGGCACCATCGGCGGCCGCTTCTACATGAACCTGAGCGTCGCGGCGACGCTGGCGTCGGCGTTCGGCACGCCGTCCAGGATCGGGACGCTGGAGCAGGCGTTCGGCAAGCTCCCGCCGGGGCTGGAGATCCCGCTCGTCCCCGTCGCCCGGTGGGACGTGGTGCGCGCGCTCGGCCCGGTGGCGGCGCGGTCGCTCGTGCGCGTCCGGGCGAACCAGAGGCGGCTGCCCGACTTCCTGGCGTCCGCGCCGGGACGCTGCGACGCCCTGCGCGACCGCGTCGCGGAGCTGTCCACGCCGTTCGAGATGATCGAACTCTGGCACGAGGTGCTGCTGCCGCTGCTCACCGAGGCGTGCCACATGCTGGAGGCGGCCGGACGGCTGGGCGGCGGCGCGCTGGTGACCGTCCGCGACGACCTGGAGAGGCTGGTCGGCGAGTCCGACGCCAACGCGATGCTGAGCGGCCTGGGCGACCGGGACACGGCGCTGGCGAGCCTCGGGCCGATGACCGGGCTGGCCAGGCTGGCCCGGGGCGAGATCGACCGCGCCGCCTACATCCGCGAGTGGGGCCACCGAGGCCCCCACGAGTTCGAGGTGTCGACGCCCCGTCCGGCCGAGGATCCGGCCTGGATCGACGCGCGGGCCGCCGCGCTGGGCGGCACGGAGCGCGACGCCGGTGACCTGCTGATGCGCCAGCGCGAGGCGGGCCGGGACGCCTGGCGGCGGTTCCGCGCGCGGCATCCGGGCAAGGTCGCGGCGACGCGGCGGCGGATCGGCCGCTGGGCCAGGGCGGCCCATGCCCGCGAGGCGGCGCGGTCGGAGGTGGTGCGGGTGTTCTGGGTGATCCGCGCGTTCGTCCTGCGGGCCGGGGAGATGACCGGGCGAGGCGACGACCTGTTCCAGCTGACGATCGACGAGATCCTCGGCCTGCTGGGCACCGACGAGCGCCCGCTGCGGCGGATCCCGGCGCGGCGCCGGGCCTACGAGCGCTACCGGGAGCTGCCCGCCTACCCGGCGCTGATCCTGGGCCGGTTCGACCCGTTCGCCTGGGCCGCCGAGCCCGGTCGCCGCACCGACTTCTACGACGGCACCGGCCGGGAGACTACGGAGGTCCCCGACTCGGTGAGCGGCTTCCCGGGGGCGGCGGGGATCGTGGAGGGGACCGTCCGGGTGCTGCGGTCGCCGGAGGAGGGCGACCGGCTGGAGCCGGGCGAGATCCTCGTCACGACCGTCACCAACATCGGCTGGACGCCGCTGTTCCCGCGTGCCGCCGCCGTGGTGACCGACGTGGGCGCGCCGCTCTCGCACGCGGCGATCGTCGCCCGCGAGCTGGGCATCCCGGCGGTCGTGGGCTGCGGCAACGCCACGATGCGGCTGCGCGACGGCGACCGCGTCCGGGTGGACGGGGCGCGCGGCACCGTGACGCCGCTCAGTGGACGGCCGTCCACGGAAGGGTCACCTCGCCCAGCCTCCACCGTGATCGGCCACCATAAGGCGGACGGGTGAGCACCGGGTGCGTCCGGGCGAGCAGCGACACCGCCTCCACCCAGCGGGCGCGGGGCCCGAACGCGGTGTGCGGGGCGGCGACCGCCCAGCAGCGGTCGAACTCGGCCAGCAGCCCGTGCACCCGCTCGCCGGGCACGTTGCGGTGGATCAGCGTCTTGGGCAGCCGCTCGGCCAGGTCGGACGGGGCGCCGAGCGTGGGCAGATGCGCCGCGAACGTGATCGTGCGCGGCCCCTCGGCGCCGAGCGCGACCCAGACCGCGCGGCGGCCGATCTCGCCGCAGGTGCCCTCGACCAGGACGCCGTCGGGCGCCAGCCGCGAGCGGAGGCCGTCCCAGGCGCGCCAGGCCGCGTCCTCGTCGTACTGGCGCAGCACGTTGAACGCGCGGACCAGCGCGGGCGGCCGGTCGACCGGGAGCTCGAACCCGCCCCGGCGGAACGAGAGCCCCTCGTAGGCCCCGGCCACCGCCTGCCCGGCGGCGACGCGCTCGGGCTCGATCTCGATGCCGACGATCTCGACGCGCGGGTGGACGGCGCGCAGCCGCGTGTAGAGCTCGACCGTGGTGACCGGAGACGCGCCGTAGCCGAGGTCGACGACCAGGGGCCGCGCCGCGCCGCGCAGCGGTCCGGTCTGCGTGGCCGCGATCCAGCGGTCCACCCGGCGCAGGCGGTTCGGCGCCGTCGTCCCCCGGGTGATCTCCCCCTCGGGCTTCCGCGTTCGCGCCACCCTGCGATTGTGCCGTCTCGGACGAGCGACGACGGCCCCCGGCGCCGAACGCGATTCGGAAATCCCTTACGGTGATCCCCAGGTGTTCCCGTCCCCGAGGGAGAGCCCATGCTGGACCTGGCGACCCTGCACGAGGCCGTCGCGGCCCAGATCCCGGACCGCGAGTGCCTGGTCTGGCGCGACCGGCGCCTGACCTGGAGCGAGGTCACCGGGCGCAGCCGCCGGCTCGCGCACGTCCTGCACCGCTACGGCCTGGGACGGCGTCCCGGCGAGGTCGCCGGCTGCGAGTCGCCGCACGACCACCTCGCGCTCTACCTGCACAACGGCCCGGAGTACCTGGAGGGGCTGCTCGGCGCCCACAAGGCGCGGGTCGCGCCCTTCAACGCCAACTACCGCTACGTGGACGAGGAACTCGCCCAGCTGTTCGGCGACGCCCGTCCCGGGGCGATCCTGTTCCACGCCCGCTTCGCCGCCGTGATCGAACGGGTCCTGGACCGGCTGGACGCGGCGCCGCCGCTGCTGCTCCAGGTGGCCGACGAGTCGGGGACGCCGCTGCTGCCGGGCGCGCTGGACTACGAGGATGCGCTGGCCGCCGCGCCGCCCGAGCCGCTGCCCGGCGTCCGGCCGGACGCCGGTGACCTGCACATCCTCTACACCGGCGGCACCACCGGTCTGCCCAAGGGCGTGCTGTGGCGGATCGGCGACCTGATGACCGGGCCGCTCGGGCTGCGCCACCGCGACGGCACCCCGATCACCGACCTGGACGAGGCCGTCGCGGGGGCCGTCCGTTCCAAGGACCGCGTGCTGGTCGGCCCGCCTCTCATGCACGGCGCCGGGACGTGGGCGGCGCTGGGCGGCTGGTGCACCGGCGCCTGCGTGATCTTCCCGGACCGGGTGGACGGGCTGGACGCGGCCGATCTGCTGGCCACCGCCGAGCGCGAGCGGGCCACCCGGATCCCGCTGGTCGGCGACGCCTACGCCCGCCCGATCGCCGAGGAGCTCGAACGGTCCTCCTACGACCTGGCCTCGGTGCGCACGCTGCTGAACTCGGCGGCCGCGATGAGCCAGGACGTCAAGCGGCGGCTGATCGGGCTGCTGCCGCACGTGCGGATCACCGACGTGATCGGCTCGTCCGAGAGCGGCCTGCAGATCAGCCGCCGCGACGGCCGGGACGAGAGCCCGGCGGCCTTCGCGCCCGCGCCGGGCGCCGTCGTGCTCAGCGCGGACCGCACCCGGCCGATGCGGCCGGGCGAGGACGGGCTCGGCTGGCTGGCCAAGGGCGGCGGGTCGATCCCGATCGGGTACCTCCACGACCCGGACAAGACCGCCGCCACGTTCATCACCCTGGACGGCCGCCGCCTCGTGGTCGCCGGTGACCGCGCCCGGCTGCTGGCCGACGGGACCGTCGAGATGCACGGCCGCGAGTCGACCACGATCAACACCGGCGGCGAGAAGGTGTTCGCCGAGGAGGTCGAGGGCGTGCTGCGCGACCTGCCGGGCGTGGCCGACGCGCTGGTCATCGGGCGTCCCAGCGAGCGGTGGGGCACCGAGATCGTCGCCGTGGTGCGCCCGGCGGCGGGCTCGCCGTCCGACGGCGAGCTGCGCGCGGGATGCGCCGCCAGGCTGGCCCGCTACAAGATCCCCAAGGCGTTCCTGCGCACCGACCAGAGCCTGCGCCTGCCCAACGGCAAGGCCGACTACGCCGCCGCCCGCTCGCTCCTGAACCGCTAGGACGGAGAAGAATGCCCGATCTCAGCTCGCTGCTCGCGGACCTGACGGCCGAAGGCGAGAGCCTGGACGCGCTGGTCGCGCCGCTGCCCGCCGACCGGTGGGCGGTCCCCACACCGGCCGAGGGCTGGACGATCGCCCACCAGATCTCCCATCTGGCCTGGACCGACGACCAGGCCGTCATGGCCGCCGCCGACCCCGGCGCGTTCACCTCGGGCCAGGCCCGCGTCGACGTGGACGAGGGCGCCGCCGAGGGCACCCGCGTCCCTCCGGCCGCGCTGCTGGCCCGCTGGCGCGACGGCCGCCGCCGGATGGTCGAGGCGCTGGCGGCCGTCCCCCCGGGGACCAGGCTGCCCTGGTACGGGCCGCCGATGAGCGCCGCGTCGATGGCGACCGCGCGGATCATGGAGACCTGGGCGCACGGCCAGGACGTGGCCGACGCGCTCGGCGCCGAGCGCGAGCCCACCGACCGGCTGCGCAACGTCGCCCACATCGGCGTGCGCACCCGCGACTTCGCCTACCGCAACAACGGCCTCGAACCGCCCGCGGAGGAGTTCCTGGTCGTGCTGACCTCGCCGTCCGGCCAGGAGTGGAGCTGGGGCCCGGCCGGGGCCGCGCAGTCGGTGACCGGGCCCGCGCTCGACTTCTGCCTGCTGGCGACCCAGCGCCGCCACCGCTCCGACCTGGCCCTGACCGCCGACGGCCCGGACGCCGACCGCTGGCTCGATCTGGCCCAGGCCTTCGCCGGGCCGTCCGGCGGCGGCCGGGCCCCGCTCACCTAGGGGCGAGCGTCTCCTGGAACGCCGCGTACGCGTCGTCGGTGAACAGCACGAACCGCGCGTCGGTGACCTGGGTCGAGGTCGCGCGGACCGTCTCCACCGCGATGCGGGCCGCGTCGCGCATCGGCCACCCGTAGATCCCGGCCGACACCGCCGGGAACGCGATGGAGGTGACGCCGAGCTGGTCGGCGACGCGCAGCGACTCGCGGTAGCACGAGGCCAGCCGGTCGGACCGGTCCTCCGACGAGGAGTAGACCGGGCCGACCGTGTGGATCACCCAGCGCGCGGGCAGCCGTCCCGCCGTCGTCGCGACCGCCTGGCCGACCGGGAGCCCGCCGCCGTACTGGGCGGCGCGGAGCTTTCTGCACTCGTCGAGGATCTCCGGGCCGCCCCGGCGATGGATGGCGCCGTCGACGCCGCCCCCGCCGAGGAGCGAGGAGTTGGCCGCGTTGACCACCGCGTCCACGTCCTGCTCGGTGATGTCGCCCAGGATCAGAGTGATCTCCATGGCCCGTCTCCCAACCGCCCGATCATCCACGTAGGAAAGCTGCTCCGCGCGAAGGGTGGCAAAACCCGGATCAGGGCGTCTTGTCGGGAACGATCAGCGGGCTCTTGAAGGGGAGCACGAACAGTGGTCCGGTGGCCACGGACTGCTTGCTCAGGGGTCCCCAGGCCAGGTCGACGATCTGCCGGCAGGTGCCGCGGTCCTCGATCCAGTGCCGGGCGTTCTCGCCGTTGCGGCCGGACTTGAAGCGGCCGATCAGCGAGATGCGGTCACGGATCTTGCCGCTGGAGTCGACGAAGTAGCCGTGGATGGGCGAGGTCGAGGTGAAGGAGTCCTTGGTCAGCTCCTCGTGGGCCAGGTCCGAGACCAGCACGCGCAGGGTCTCGCCCTGGGCGTTGGTGACCGTCCCGTCGATCACGCCGAGGAACGGGCTGAGGACGCCGGGGAACGCGACGGCGAACTCCGGCGAGTAGGGCAGCGGGCGCTTCTCGGTGGTGGAGACCCGCAGCGTCCGGTCGAACTTCCCGGACTTGATGGTGTAGGTGCCGTTGTCGCACTCGAAGGGACGCAGCGTGCGTCCGGCCATGTCGATCGAGGTGCGCTGGATCGGGTTGCCCGTGCTCGGGTCGCCGAACTCGTCCTCGTCGACCGTCGTGCGGATGCCGTGCTTGGTCATCCTGAGCGTGAAGCCCGGGCCGACCGCTTTGACCCGCGACTTGCTCTCCTGGATCTCGATGCCGGGCTTCCAACCGTCCGCGTGGGCCGGTGCGGCCACCAATCCGGACGTCAGAGCCACCGCCGCGGCAGTGACACTCCCCACAACGACCTTGTTCCGGTTCACAGGGTCCTCCTTGACTCGCCGAGACCGGAGATCACCGTATATCGGGCGAGATCGACGGCGCCTTGCCGCTTTCGGCCACACGGAAACCGTGATTGAGACGAACGGAGAGTGGACCGAATCCCTACCGATCACCAAGCGTGGTGAGACGCTTGACGACGAGTAGGCGCCGAATCGCGGGTCAGAGTATGACCTGCACCGTGACACTGCCTAAGCTGCCATTTAGACGACAGCAGACATTTAGCGAACCACAAACGGTGTGAAAGTACCGTGGAGGTACCCCCTTGAAGATCCTTCTCGCCGGCGCGACCGGCGTCGTCGGGAGCCGGCTGGTCCCGTTGCTCGTCCAGGCGGGCCACGAGGTCATCGGGACGACCCGGCGGGCCGAGCGCGCCCAGAGCATCGCCGACCAGGGCGCGACGCCCCTGGTGGTGGACGTGCTGGACGCCCCGGCGCTCCGCGCGGCCGTCACCGAGACACGGCCCGACGCGATCATCCATCAGCTGACCGACCTGGCGGGCTCCGACTTCGCCGCCAACTCCCATCTGCGCATCGAAGGCACGCGCAACCTCGTCGAGGCCGCCAAGGCCGCCGGGGTCGACACGATGGTCGCGCAGAGCATCGCGTGGCTGTACGCCCCGGGTGACACCCCGGCCGTGGAGACCGACCCGCTCGACCCGTCGCTGCCTCCGTACGAGGGCGTCGCCGCGCTCGAAGCGGCGGTCGCGACGATGCCGCGCGGCGTGATCCTGCGGTACGGCGCCCTGTACGGGCCCGGCACCTGGTACGCGGCCGACGGCGCGATCGCCGACCGCGTCCGCGCGGGCAGCATGCGGCTGACCCCGGCCTGGACGTCGTTCGTCCACGCCGACGACGCCGCCGCGGCCGCGCTGGCGGCGCTCGACTGGGCGGCGGGCCCGGTCAACATCGTCGACGACGAGCCGACCATCAGCCGCGAGTGGCTGCCGGTCTACAGCGCGGTGCTGAACGCGCCCACGCCGGGCGTGGCCCGGCACGCGGCGGCGACGGGCCGTCCGGTCTCCAACGCCAAGGCCCTGGGCTTCGGCTGGAAGCCCGAGATCTCGTCCTGGCGCGACGGCTTCGCCGAGATGGCCTGACACGACGGAAGACAGGGGGACGAGGGGGCCGGGGGGCTCAGCCGAACTGGAAAGAGCGTTTGGCCAGACCGTGCCAGAAGCCGTCGACGACCGAGCGGCCGGGGCGGGTGGTCTCGTCGGCGGCGGCGCCGAGGGCCACGAACAACGGGGCCAGATGCTCGGTACGGGGATGCGCGATCTCGGCGGCGGGGGCCTTGTGCGCGAAGTCGAGCAGGGCGTCCACGTCGTTGGCGGCGACGGCGCCGCGCGCCCAGTCGTCGAACTCCGCGCTCCAGGCGGGCGGCGCGGCGGATGGCTCGGGACGTAGTTCACGCAGGTTGTGGGTGGTGAAGCCGCTGCCGACGACCAGGACGCCCTCGTCGCGCAGCGCCGACAGGCCGCGGCCGATCGCGTACAGGTGCCGGGGGTCGAGGGTGGGCATCGACACCTGGAGCACCGGGACGTCGGCTCCGGGGTACATCTCGACCAGCGGCACGTAGGCGCCGTGGTCGAGGCCCCGCTCGGGTTCCTGGTGGACGTCCGGGACGAGCGCCCGCACGCGCTCGGCCAGCGCGGGCGCACCGGGGGCGGCGTAGGTGACGTCGTAGTAGCGGGGCGGGAAGCCCCAGAAGTCGTAGATCAGCGGGACGGTCGAGGTCGCGCCGATCGACAGCGGCGCCTCCTCCCAGTGGGCCGAGACCATCAGGATCGACTCGGGCCTGGGCAGCTGCGCCGCCCAGCCGGCCAGCTCGGCGGTCCAGACGTCGTCGTCGGCCAGCGGCGGGGCCCCATGACTCAGGTACAGCACCGGCATGCGCGCCATCGCGACCATCCCCCGGAGTTTTGATTGATGCTTCAAGTACCAGGGTAGGCGCGCGTCGAGAAAAGTTCAAATTTGAACGAACTCGACCTCTCGGGTCCCGGCGCCGGGATGGGCGGCCGCGAGCAGGCGTTCGGCCTCGTGGGCGACGGCGTCGCGCTCGGACGCGGGCACCGGCTCGAAGAACTCCACCCGCAGGACCGCCGCGCCGCGCTTCTTCTCGATCTTCCAGCGGCCCGCCACGAACCCGTCCACCAGGACGGTCGCGCGGATGATCCCGTTCACCGTGAAGACCCGCGCGCGCCGCTCCTCGGTGATGATCCGGGCCCGGTCGGAGTGCGAGAGCAGCAGGTTGTCGAAGTCGGGC
Source organism: Spirillospora sp. CA-294931 (assembly GCF_050946795.1). GTDB lineage: Bacteria > Actinomycetota > Actinomycetes > Streptosporangiales > Streptosporangiaceae > Spirillospora. The sequence continues at coordinate 989,511 of NZ_CP192006.1, read as the reverse complement.
ACCAGGCGCGCGGGAGCCGGGACGTCCGGGTCGGGACGGGGCGCCTCCGGAAGGTCGTACAGGACGCGGCCGTTCTCGTCCTGGAAGACGCACAGCTTGGGCGCGAGCCGCTCCAGCACCTCGCCCAGGCCGGTGAGCCCGGACCAGTGCCGCACGTCCTGGAGGCTCGCCGGGCCGAACGCCGCCAGGTAGCGCAGCACCATCGCGTCGATGGACGAGTCCGGGTCGGCCGGACGGCCCAGCCACGCCTCGACGGTCGTGTGCCGCGCCAGGCCCGAGGCGCCCCAGATCCCGCGCGGCGTGACCTGCACCAGGTGCAGGCCGCAGCGCACGGCCCGGCCCAGGGCCTCGGGGTCGACCTCGGGCCAGCGCGCGGCCAGCAGGTCGCGCAGCTCCTTGTCGGTGCGCGGCTCCTGGTCCAGCAGCGGGCGCGCCGCGGCGGCGATCTCGTCCACGCCGAGCGTCCCCAGGGCGCGCCCGGCCGCCGCCACGAGCCACCGGTCCAGGACGGGCTGGGTCAGCGGCCGCAGCGCCAGCCCGTCGCGGGCGCTGACCAGGTGGATCGTCCCGCGCATCAGCACCATGCGGATCGCGCGGCGCTCGGTCATGAGCGCGGCCAGCTCGTCGAACGCGAAGTCCTCCAGGCGGCTCCAGAGCCCGATGTAGGGCGGGTTGGGCGCCTGGGACTGCATCCCCACCAGGTGCTCGATCGCGCTCAGAGCGTCCGTCCGGCGGCGTTCGAGCAGCAGCTGCCGTGCCAGCAGGGCCCGGTTGAGCGCGCGCGTGCCCAGGACCTCAGTCGTCATAGCGCCCCCGAAGTTCGAGCCAGTTGGGAGGAGGGCCCGGCAGCTCACCCGCCTCGGGCATGTGGAGCGCCGCCAGGAAGAGCTCCATGTAGCGGTGCTGGAGCCGGTTCATCCGGTCATCATCGCCGATCCGGATCGTGTGCAGGTGTTCGAGGATCACCGAGATGTCGCCGACCTCGATGTCGCGCCGCAGGCCGCCGCGCTCCTTGGTCCGGTCCAGCAGCCGCTGGGTCGCCGCGTGGATGTCGCGTCCCTTCTGGCTCATCTCGTCGGTGACCGGGAAGCTCCCGGCCAGGCGCGAGGTGAGCGAGCCCGCCCCGATGTCCAGGCAGCGCCGCATGAACCCGGCGAACGACTCCCAGGCGTCGCCCTCGTCGGCCAGCGCCGCGGTGACCTCGCCCAGGTAGCGGTCCATCCCCTCGTCGGCCAGCCGTTGCAGCAACTCCTCCTTGCTCTTGTACCGGCGGTAGAGGGCACTGATCCCGACTCCGGCGTGTTCGGCCACGGCCGAGATCGGCGCCCCCGGGTCGGCCGTGAACACCGCCCGCGCCGCCGCGCGGATCAGCTCGTCGTTCCTGGCCGCCTGCGCCTTGCGTCCGCTCATCGGTCCCTGCGTCGTCGTCTCCATGTCTCGATAGTAAGGGAACAAATAGTTCCGTTCTACTACTCGCCTCCGACGAGATTGACGCCGCGCCATTATGAACCTATGTTCATGAACAGACGTTCATAACGAGGAGGAACGATGGCACGGATCGTCAACGTCGGGCAGTCGGACGCGTGGAACGGGTACGAGGGCGGGCACTGGGCCGATCACGACACCCGCTTCAACGCCGTGAACAGCGGATACAACGAGGCCGTGCTGACCGGCGCGCGTATCGGGGCGGGCGGCCGCGTCCTGGACATCGGGTGCGGCACCGGGCAGCTCACCCGCCTGGCCGCGCGGCGCGGGCGCGCGGCGGCGGGGCTCGACCTGTCCGAGCCGATGCTGGCCAAGGCCCGGGACAGGGCAGCCGAGGAGGGCGTCGCCAACGTCCGCTTCGAGCGCGGCGACGCGCAGGTCCACCCCTTCGAGGAGGGCGCCTTCGACGCGGTCGTCAGCCGGTTCGGGGTCATGTTCTTCGCCGACCCCGTCGCGGCGTTCGGCAACATCCGCCGCGCGCTCGCCCCCGGAGGACGGCTAGCCTTCGTGTGCATGACCGACCTGGAGGGCACCGACCTCGGCACGGTGTTCGGCGCCATGGCGCCGTACCTGCCGCCCCCGGCCGAGGCCGACGCGAAGGACGCCGGGCCCACCTCGCTGGCCGAACCCGACCGCGTCCGGGCGATCCTCACCGAGGCCGGGTACCTCGACCTCGCGATCACCGAGGTCGAGGCGGACCAGCTCTGGGGCCTCGACACCGCGGACGCGGCCGCGTTCATGGCGGCGTGGGGGCCCGTGAAGTACCACCTGGGACGGGTCGACGCGCCCACCGCCGACAAGGCACGGGCCGCGCTCGCCGAGGCGTTGCTGCCCATGGAGCGGGACGGCGCCGTCCGGCTGCGCAGCACGGCCTGGCTGGTCACGGGGGCCGTCACCTGATGTCACCCCGGAAGGCGGCGGCGCTGCGCGGCGGCGAGAGCACCCTGCGCGAGCACCTCATCGCCACGGCCGCGCGACTGATCGCCGAACGCGGGACGGCCGGGCTGACCGTCCGCGCGATCGCGCGCGAGGCGGGGGTCGCCGACGGGGTCCTCTACAACCACTTCGCCGACAAGGAGGAGCTGCTGGCCTGCGCGCTGCGCGCCCATGTCACCGCGGCCGGGCGCGCCCTCGGCGCGCTGCCCGAGCCGGGCCGCGGCGACCTGGCGGCCAACCTGCGGGCGCACGTCCTGCACGGCCTGGCCCTGCACCGGGCCATCCTGCCCGCCTTCGCGGGGCTGATCGGGCGTCCCGCCGTCCTCGCCCGGTTCGGCGACCTGTCCGACCCGGGCGAGGACTGGCGCGACCGCCTGCTGGCCTACCTGCGCGCCGAGCGCGAGCTGGGCCGGCTCGCCCCCGACGCGCGGGTCGAGGCCGCCGCCTCCATGATCGTCGGCACCTGCCACGAGACCGTCCTGGCGGCCCTTCTGGGCTCCCCCGACCCGCCGCCTCCCGACATCGACGGCCTGGTCACCACCCTTCTCACCGGGATAGCGCCGCCGGGCTAGACGACGGCGCCCATCGCGGCGCGGACCTCGTGGAGCGTCGCGTCGCCGACGGCGTTGGCGCGTTCGTTCCCGGCGGCGAGCACGGCGCGCAGCTGGGCGGGGTCGGCGACCAGCTCGGCACGGCGGGCCCTGACCGGACGCAGGAACTCGTTCACCGACTCGATGACGACCTTCTTCAGGGCCGCCGCGCCGCCGTCCCCGATCTCGGCGGCCACGGACTCCGGCTCGCGGCCCTGGCAGAGCGCGGCCAGGAGCACCAGCGTGGACACCCCGGGACGGCCGTCCGGGTCATAGGTGATCCGGCGCTCCGCGTCGGTCTTCGCCCGGGTGATCAGCCGAGCCGTCTCGTCGGCGGTGGCCGACAGGTCGATCGCGTTGCCCCGGCTCTTGCTCATCTTGGCGCCGTCGGTGCCCAGCAGCACCGGGACGTCGGTCAGCAGGGCGTCCGGTACCGGGAAGACCGGCCCGTAGCGCTCGGTGAAGCGGCGCGCGACGGTCCGGGCGATCTCCTGGTGGGGCAGCTGGTCCTTGCCGACGGGCACCAGGTTGGCCTTGCAGAACAGGATGTCGGCGGCCTGGTGCACCGGGTAGGTGAACATCAGCCCGCTGACCGCGGCCTGCCGGGACGCCGCGATCTCGTCCTTGACCGTGGGGTTGCGGCCCAGCTCGGCCACCGAGACCAGCGACAGGAACGGCAGCATGAGCTGGTTGAGCGCGGGCACCGCGCTGTGGTTGAAGATCGTGGCGGTCTCGGGGTCGATGCCGACGGCCAGGTAGTCGGCGATCTGGCCGAGCATCCTCTCGGGCAGCCGCTCGGCGACGTCGCGGTCGATGATCACCTGGTAGTCGGCGATCAGGACGAACAGCTCGACGCCCGCCCGCTGGAGGCGGACGCGGTTGGCCAGCGTGCCGAAGTAGTGGCCCAGATGCAGCGGGCCGGTCGGGCGGTCGCCGGTCAGGACGCGGAACGCGCCGGGGTCGGCCGCGACGCGTTCCTCGAGGTCGGTGGTCTCGTGCACGGGATGCTCCTCGTGGTCGCGGGCGTCCCTGACCGCGCGGCCCGTGCCGAGGATGCGAAAAGGGCCGCCCGATGGGACGGCCCTGATGCGTGCTCGGGGGATGGCCGTCCTAGGACGGCCACCAGCCCTGGCACTGCTGACGATGCATACGACCAAGCGTACTTACTTCTTCGGCGGCGGGGGAAGCTCGGCGTGCCGGACGGTGTAGCCGCCCTTGGTCACCGGCGCGAAGGCCGCGGGAGCCATGCAGGTGCCGGCCTTGGCCTCGCCCCACTTGCCCTTCTCGTCCTGGTCGAGGTTCACGACCGTCCAGGAGAGGCCGACCCGGTCGCGGCCCTTGGCGCCGTCCTGGACGCTGAAGCCCAGCCGCTTGCCGACCCAGTCCTTGACGACCTCGTCCGCGCGGGTGATCTTGGCGCTGAGCACGGCGTTGCCGGGGCTGGTGACCAGGCAGTCGACGGTGCCCTCGGCCCGGAGGGTGAACTTCTGCCCCGCCACGTAGTGGGAGATCTTCACCGTGCCCTTGGCGTCGGTGGGCAGGCCCTGCGGGGCTCCCTCGAACGGACGAGAGTAGGGCGCGGCCTTGGCGTCGAACTCGAAGTGCCGGATGTCCTGGTCGGGGTGGAAGGGCAGGGAGAAGTCGGCGGCCCCCTTGACGGCGGCCGCCTTGTGCCCGCCGCCCTGCGCCGCCGAGACGGCGGTGGCGCCGCCCGCCACGGCGGCTGCGGCGGTGAGGGCGAGAATCGTGGCGGCGGTACGGGTGCGCATTGGAAACGTCTCCTTCTGGTGGGGCCGGGCTGTGAATCGATCATGCTTTTCGGAGCGCCCGCACCACTTCCCCCGCACGGGTGGAAACCCGCCGCGGTGCTCGCCCGCGGGGAGTAGGGGATGACCCCGAGGAGAGATGGTTCCGCCATTAGATAATCCGGAACGGGATTAAGTACTCTGGCGGCATGACGACCAAGAGCGCCCCGTCCCGCGCCGAGCCGGACCTTTCGTACCTGCTCGACCACACCAGCCATGTCCTGCGGACGCGGATGACGGCCGCGCTCGCCGAGATCGACCTGACGCCCCGCATGCACTGCGTGCTCCTCCACGCCCTGGAGCAGGAGCGCACCCAGATCCAGCTCGCCGAGCTCGGCGACATCGACAAGACCACGATGGTCGTCACCGTGGACGCCCTGGAGAAGCTCGGGTACGCCGAGCGCCGCCCGTCCTCGCGTGACCGGCGGGCACGCATCATCGCGGTCACCGAGCGGGGCGCCGAGATCGCGGCGCGCAGCCAGCAGATCGTGGACGAGGTGCACCGGGCGGCGCTCAGCTCGCTGCCCGACCAGGAGCGCGAGGTGCTCACCCGGGCACTGAACCGGCTGGTCAGCGGGCCGCTGAACGCTCCCGCCCCGGCACCCACCCCGGTCCGGAGGGCGCGCCAGCGCAGTACATAGGTCCGCAAGGGATCGTCTGTTACGGAACTATCTGCTACGGTCTCTCCTATCGTTCACGACAGGAGACGACCGTGTCGCAGTCACCACCCCTCAAATCCCGCCCGCTGGCGCTCGCCGTCCTCTCGACCGCCATGCTGATGACCATCCTCGACGGCAGCATCGTGACGGTGGCGATGCCCGCCATCCAGAAGGACCTGGACTTCTCCCCGGCCGGGCTCAGCTGGATCGTCAACGCCTACCTGATCGCTTTCGGCGGGCTGCTGCTGCTCGCCGGGCGCCTGGGCGACCTCATCGGGCGCAAGACGATGTTCCTGGCCGGGAACGCGGTGTTCACCGGGGCCTCGCTGCTGGCGGGGGCCGCGTCCAGCCCCGGTTTGCTGATCGCCGCGCGCTTCCTGCAAGGCGTCGGCAGCGCGATGGCCTCGGCGGTCGTCCTGGGCATCCTGGTGACGCTGTTCACCGGCCCGGCCGAGCGCGCCCGGGCGATCGCGGTGCTGAGCTTCACCGGCGCCGCGGGCGCCTCGATCGGCCAGGTGCTCGGCGGTGTGCTCACCGACGCGCTCGACTGGCACTGGATCTTCCTGATCAACCTGCCGATCGGCGCCGCCACCGTCGCCCTCGCGGTCACGGTCCTGCCCGCCGACCGGGGGCTCGGGCTGCGGAGCGGTGCGGACGTCATCGGCGCCGTGCTGGTCACCGCGGGCCTCATGCTGGGCATCTACACCGTGGTCAAGGCCGAGGGCCACGGCTGGCTCTCGGGGCACACGCTCGGCTTGGGCGCGCTCTCGCTCGTCCTGCTGGCTGGGTTCGTCCTGCGGCAGGCCACCGCGGCCACCCCGCTGATGCCGCTGCGGATTCTCCGCTCGCGCAACGTCTCCGGCGCCAACCTCGCCCAGTTGCTGACCATCGGCGCGATGTTCTCCTTCCAGATCATCGTCGCCCTCTACATGCAGACGGTGCTCGGTTACAACGCGCTGGAGACCGGCCTGGCGATGCTGCCCGCGGCGGTGACCATCGGCGGCGTCTCACTGTTCGTCGCCGCCCGGCTGATGGGCCGCTTCGGCGCCCGCGCCGTGCTCCTGGCGGGTCTGGCGATGCTGGTCGGCGCCACGCTGCTGCTCACCCGCGTCCCGGCCGACGCCGACTACGTCACCGACCTGCTCCCGGTGATGCTGCTCATCGCGGGCGGCGGGCTGGTGCTCCCGGCGCTGACCACGCTCGGCATGTCCGGGGCGGGCGCCGACGACGCCGGTCTGGCCTCGGGCCTGTTCAACACCACCCAGCAGATCGGCGGCGCCCTCGGCGTCGCGGTGCTGTCCACCCTGGCCGCGTCCCGCACCGAGCACCTGCTCGCCGAGGGCGAGCCCCGGGCCGCCGCCCTCACCGGCGGCTACAGCCTGGCCTTCGCGGTCTCGGCCGGGCTGCTGGTGGCCGCCTTCGCGGTCTCGCTCGTGGTGCTGCGCCGTCCGGCCACGCCCGAGCCCGCGACCGCCCCGGCGGCCGAGCCGTCTCGCGCCGAGGTCTAGTGCGGGACGGCGTACAGAAGGATCGGCAGGACGACGAGGAGGGGGACGGCGGCCATGGCGGCGGCGCGGGTGGAGCGGCGGATGGGTTCGGGGTCCATGAGGCGCTGGACGCGCGCCATCACCGGGATGTCGCCGGACGTCGCCACGCCCAGGGTGCCCGAGGGCGCCGCCGCCGGGCGGGCCGCCGCGAACCGCAGGAGCGCGGTGGCCAGCTCGCGGGGCGTGCGGTGGCGGCGGGCGCGGTCGTCGGCGGCCATCTCGATCAGCAGCTCGACCGCGTCGAGCGACCGTCCGACCAGGCGGATCTGGGGGAACACCTGGCGCAGCGAGGCGAAGGGCAGCAGGACCAGGTCGTGGCGCTCGCGGGCGTGGGCGCGCTCGTGGGCGAGCACGGCGGCCAGCTCGTCGGGGTCGAGCAGCTCCAGCGTCCCGGCGCTGACCACGACCTTGGACGAGCGGACGCCCGGCACGCAGTACGCCGCCGCGATCGGGTGGTCGAGCACGAGGGTGTCCGGGACGGCGGAGTCTCTGCGCGAGACCAGGGCCAGCAGCGCCCGGTGGCGGCGACGGGCCCGCACGACCCGGAACACCGCGTACAGCAGCATGACCAGGAGCACGGCGGTGAGGCTGACGGCCGCCAGCAGCGCGGCCAGGTGCAGCGCGTTGAGGCGGGCGGCCTCGTCGGCCCAGAGGTCGGGCAGGCCCCGCACGATGCCCTGGCTGTAGGGCCACAGGGCGATTCCGAGCAGGGTGCCGATGGTGGCCACGCCCCAGCACAGGCCCATCGCCTGCCAGAGCGCGATCCCGACACGGGGTGCCCTCCACGTCCATCGGGCGTTGGAGAGAAGGTGCGCCCCGCCGACGGTCCCCATCGACATCAGTGCGAGCAGGGCGGTTCCGGTCATGCCGGTGGCTCCTTCCCGGGCGACGTGATGTCGGCCAGGGCCCGGCGGATCACGGCGGCCTCGTCCTCGGAGACCGAGCGGACGAAGTGCACCAGGGCGGCGCCCCGGTCGCCGGTCTCGTTGAGGGCGCCGAGCATGAGCTCGGTCACATAGCCCTCGCGGCTGGCCACGGGGTGGTAGCGCCAGGCGCGGCCGTCGCGCTCGCGCTCCAGCATCCCCTTCTTGGCCAGGCGGTCGAGGACCGTCATGACGGTGGTGTGCGCGAGGTCGCGGTCGCCCGCCAGGGCGCGGCTGACGTCGCGCGCGGTGGCGGCGTCGAGCCCGGCGTCCTCCCTCGCCCAGAGGACCTCCATTACCGTGCGTTCAAGCTCTCCCAGACCCTTCACGCGCTCCAGGTTAATCGATTGAGAGGCATGTCACCACGTCGGGTAGTACTACGGGCCCTAGTACTACAACTTGTAGTACTACATTCGGTCGTATGAGCACTCTCGCGCTCCTCACCGACTCGGGCGGGGCGGCCTCCCCCGCCGACTTCGTGGCGGCCCGCCAGCAGATGGCCTTCACGCTGGGGTTTCACATCATCCTGGCGTCCATCGGCATCGGGCTTCCCGCGATCACCCTGCTGGCCGAATGGCGGTCGCTGCGCACCGGCGACGCCGTCTACGCCGAGCTCGCCCGGCGCTGGATGAAGGCGGCGGGCGTCCTGTTCGCGGTCGGGGCCGTCTCGGGCACCGTGCTGTCGTTCGAGATGGGCACGCTGTGGCCCGGCTTCATGGACAAGTACGGGCAGGTCTTCGGCGCCGCCTTCGCCCTGGAGGGACTCGCGTTCTTCATCGAGGCGATCTTCATGGGCATCTACCTGTACGGATGGGACCGGCTGTCGCCGCGCGTCCACTTCCTGACCGGGGTGCCCGTCGTGATCGCCGGGCTGCTGTCGGCGTCGTTCGTGGTGACCGTGAACTCCTGGATGAACCAGCCGCGCGGGTTCAAGCTGGTCAACGGGGAGGTCACCGACGTCGACCCGCTCGCGGCCATGTTCAACCCGGCCACGCCCGTCCAGGCCGTCCACCTGATCCTGGCCTCGCTCATGGTCTGCGGGTTCGTGGTCGCCTCGGTCTACGCGGTGGCGCTGCTGCGCGACCGCAGGGCCGGACGCGACGACCGCTACAACCGGCTCGGGTTCGCGATCCCGTTCTCGCTGGGCGCGGTCTGCGCGCCGCTCCAGGTGCTGGTGGGCGACTGGGCCGTGCGATTCGTGGCCGACAACCAGCCGATCAAGTTCGCCGCGATGGAGGGCGTCGAGCACACCGAGGCCGGGGTGCCGTTCCGGTTCGCCGTGTTCGAGATCCCCAACGCGCTGTCGCTGCTGCTGAGGTTCGACTCCAACGCCACGCTTCGCGGGCTGGACTCCTTCCCGGCCGACGTCCACCCGCCCACCGAGGTCGTCAAGATCTCCTTCGAGATCATGATCGCGATCGGGATGGCGCTGCTCGCGCTGGCCGCCTGGTGGGCCTTCGCCTGGTGGTGGCGCCGCCGCAGGCCCGGCTCCGAGTTGCCCTTCCGGACCTGGTTCCTGCGTGCCGCCGCGCTGTCGGGCGTCGCCGCCGCGGTGGCCATGCTCGCCGGGTGGACGACGACCGAGGTCGGACGCCAGCCCTGGATCGTTTACGGGGTGATGCGCACCGAGGAGGCCGTCAACCCCAACCCCGGCCTTCGCTTCGGGCTCTACATCGTGCTGGTCGTCTACACCGTCCTGGCCATCGCGACCGTCAGCGTCCTGCGGCGGATGCGCCGCCGCCGTCCGGAGGTGGAGGCATGAACCTCGCCGACATCGCGCTGGGACTGATCCTGCTGGGACTCTCGGCCTACCTGCTGTTCGGCGGCGCCGACTTCGGCGCCGGGCTCTGGCACCTGACCAGCCGCCGCCGGGACGAGAAGCACGTGATCGAGCATGCGATGGGCCCGCTCTGGGAGGCCAACCATGTCTGGCTGATCTTCGTGATGGTCATGACCTGGACGGCGTTCCCGCCCGTCTTCGCCGAGGTGATGAGCGAGCACTGGGTGCCGCTCTCGCTGGCCGCGCTCGGCATCGTCGCCCGGGGCAGCACGTTCGTGTTCAGCAAGGCCGTCCCCGACCAGGGCTGGTACGCCTGGATCTTCGGGGTCTCCTCGATCGTCACGCCGTTCTGCCTCGGCGCGGTCGCCGCGACGATCGCGACCGGCGGCCCGGGCTGGCTGAGCCTCACCGGGATCTACGGCGGCGTGCTGACCACGGCCCTGTGCGCGTACCTGGCCGCCGTCTACCTGATCTGGGACGCCCGGCGCCTGGCCGACGACACCGTGTCGCTGCGATTCCGGGGCTACGCCCTCATGTCCGGTGTGGCGGTCGGGCTGCTCGCCCTCCCGGGTGCCCTCGCCTACAGCGTCGAGTCGCCCCTGCTACTGCTCTCGGCCGCCGCCGGAGTCGTCTCGCTCGTCCTGCTGGTGAAGCGCTCGTACCTGGCGGTCCGGGCGACCGGCGCCCTCGCCGTGGTCAGCGTGCTGTGGGGCGCGGCCGAGATGGCCGGGCTCGACCTGGACGCCGCCGCCGCGCAGGACGTCGTCCTGGAGGTGGTGTTCACCGCGCTCGGGGCCGGGGCACTGATCCTGGTGCCCTCGATGACCTGGCTGTTCGTCCTGTTCCAGCGGGCCTCGCGCGAGGCGGCCCGGTGAGGGCCGGGCTCCGGCGCGGGCGCCACCGCGCCGGAGCCCGGTGTTCAGGGGCCGGACGGACGGGTCAGCGCCGCCACCGAGGCCAGGCCGTTCTCCACGATCGCCAGCGCCCGATCGAGCGCCGCCCGCGTCTGCTCGGCGCTGTGGCCGTGGCGGCGGCAGTGCAGGATCACCGCGTGCATTCCCCCGCAGGCGACGCCGGAGACCGCGACCGCGTCGATCGCGTCGATGCCGGGGCACAGCTCGTGGATCCTGGCCTCGATCTCGCGCTGCGCCTCGTCCAGCCGCTGCAGGGCGCGGGCCTGCAGGGACGGCCGTTCGAGCACCAGCCGCACCTGGACCGCCCCGTAATCGCCGTGCTCGGTCGCCAGCGCCTCCAAGATCTCCACCGTGCCCCGGCGGATGGTCTCCAGCGGCGCCTCGCCGGGCGGCGGGTCGGCCAGGCCCTCGGCGACCTCGGCCATCCGGTCGTCGAGCTCGGCGAAGACCACGTCCTCCTTGCTCGGGAAGTAGCTGAAGAACGTGCGCGGTGACACCTCGGCGGCGGCGGCGATGTCGGCGATCGTCGTCTCCTCGTAGCCGCGCTCGGCGAACAGCCGCAGCGCGGCGTCGGAGATGGCCCGGCGGGTCTGCCGCTTCTTGCGTTCGCGCAGGCCCGCGCGCCCGGCGTGATCCATGCCACACAAATTACCACGACTGCAAAGTTGCAACTATTGCAAAACTGCACCGGACGTGTTTTTCTGCCGATCATGGCGCGTTTCCTGGACGGTCTCGGCCGCTGGTGCGTGCGGCGCCGGCGCACCGTTTTCGAGCTGTGGCTGGTCCTCATGCTCGCGACCGGCGCGCTGGGCCTGGCCCAGGGCGGCATGTTCGTCCAGCAGAGCTCGCTGCCCGGCACCGAGACCCAGCGGTCCATCGACGCGCTCAAGCACGACTTCCCCGCCTTCACCGGCCCCACCGCGACCGCGGTCTTCCACTCCACCGCCGACGCGAGCCCGGGCGACTGGCGCGTCGCGCTCGCCGTCGGCCGGTCGATCGAGAACATCAACGCGCTCGACCGGGTCGCGTTCGTCGAGAACCCCTACGTCGAGGGCTTCGGCGGGATGAAGAGCCACGACGCCGTGGTCGTCCGGCTCAACTTCGCCGGGACGATGGGCGACGTCCAGGCCGAGGACCTCAAGCGCCTGGAGACGGCCGTCGAACCGGCCCGGATGGCCGGCCTGGAGGTCAAGTTCGGCGGCATCGCCGCCATGCTCCTCAACCAGCCCAAGGGCGGCCCCCAGGAAGGCCTGGGCATCGTCCTGGCGCTGGTGGTGCTGCTGCTGGCGTTCGGCTCGTTCCTGGCGGCGGGCATCCCGATCCTGGTGTCGCTGTGCGGGCTCGCCGTGGCGTACTCGCTGATCCACTTCTCGGCGTCGCAGTTCGAGCTGCACCCGACGGCGCCGATGGTGGCGGCCATGCTCGGCCTCGGCGCCGGGATCGACTACGCGCTGTTCATCGTGACCCGCTACCGGCAGCAGCTCGCCGAGGGCGACGACGTCGAGACGGCGGTCGGCCGGGCCATGGCCCACTCCGGGCACGCGGTGGTCTTCGCCGGCGGGACGGTCGTCTTCGCGATCTGCGGGCTGTTCCTGTCCGGCATCACCTTCGTCGGCCGGATCGGGCTGGCGTCGGCGGTCACGGTCGGGCTCATGGTGCTGGCGGCGCTGACGCTGCTGCCCGCCGTCCTCGGCGCGCTGGGCACGCGCATCGACCGCTACCGGCTGCCGCGCGCGCGTCCCGACCGCAGCGCGGAGCGCTGGATGCGCTGGGGACGCCATGTCGACCGCAACGCCTGGCCCTACGCGATCCTCGCCACGCTGATCCTGCTGGGGACGGCCGTCCCGGCCCTCTCGCTGCGGCCGGGGGTGATGGCCGACAGCATCGCCGCGCCGTCGATGGGCGCCCGCCAGGCCTACGACGTCGTCGCCGAGGAGTTCGGCGCGGGCCACTACAGCCCGTTCGTCATCGTCGTCCGCGTCCCGTCGGCCGAGAGGCCGCGCGAGCGGGAGGTGCCGGTCGTCAAAGGGCCCGAGGGGCTGTCCGGGCTCACCGGGCCCGCGGTGAAGCCCTCGCCGTCGCCGAAGGCGGCGCCCCGGGTGAAGGGCGCCCCCGATCTGACCAAGAAGCCGGACGTCCGGGCGGCCCGCATCGGGCAGGAGCTCAGGCAGCGCGTCGCGGAGGTCCCCGGCATCGCGTTCACCTCCGAGCCGGTCGTCGCGGGCTCCACGGCGTTCCTCCGGGTCATCCCCGAGGGTCCGCCGCACACCGAGGCGACCACCGCGCTGGTCGAGCGGCTGCGCACGAACGAGATCCCGGCCGTGCGGGCCCAGCACCCGGAGGCCACCGTCTACCTCGGCGGCGAGAACCCGGCGATCATCGACCTGGCGTCCAGGGTCAGCGACCGGATGCCCGGCGTCGTGGTCGCGGTGGTCGGGGTGGCGCTGCTCCTGCTGGTCATCGCGTTCCGGTCGATCATCGTCCCGATCAAGGCCGCGCTGATGAACCTGCTGTCGATCGGCGCCTCGTTCGGCGTGGTCACGGCCGTGTTCCAGTGGGGATGGGGCGTCGGCCTGCTCGGCATCGACCAGGCCGTGCCGATCATGTCGTTCGTCCCGCTGTTCATGTTCGCCCTGATCTTCGGGCTCTCCATGGACTACGAGGTCTTCCTGCTGTCGCGGATCAGGGAGGAGTACCAGCGCTCCGGCGACCCGCACGAGAGCGTGGTCGTGGGCATCGGCGCCACCGCCCGGCTCATCACCTCGGCCGCCCTCATCATGATCTTCGTCTTCGCCGGGTTCGTGCCGCAGCCCGACCCGACGGTGAAGATGATGGCGCTGGGCCTGGCCGTCGCGGTGGCCGTGGACGCCACGATCGTGCGGCTGGTGCTGGTGCCCGCGCTGATGAGCCTGCTCGGCCACGCCAACTGGTGGTGGCCGGGCCACCGGCGCCCCGAACCGGCCCCGTCGCCACCGCCGCCGCCCGTCGCCGAACAGCTCGAACTGGAGCCGGTGCCCTAGTCGGAGATCTTGATGCGCAGGCGGCGGAAGCCGCGGCCCTTGTTCTCGACCTTGGCCACGGTGATCCGGCCGATCTGCCGGGTCGAGGCCACATGGGTGCCGCCGTCGGCCTGGGTGTCGAGCCCGACGATGTCGACGATCCGCACGTCCTGGACCTCGGGCGGGACGAGGTTGGTCGCGGTGCGGATGATGTCGGGGATCTCGAACGCCTTCTCCCGAGGCAGCGTGCTGACCTCGATGCGCCGGTCGCGCTCGACCTCCAGGTTGCAGGCGTCCTCGACGGCCTGCTTGAACCCGGGCGGGACCTCGCGCAGGTCGAAGTCCATCCGCGCCGAGAGCTCGTCCATGTTGCCGCCCGTCACCAGGCAGCCGTAGTCGCGGAACACCACGCCGCACAGCAGGTGCAGGCCCGAGTGGGTGCGCATCAGCGCGGTGCGGCGGTCGTCCTCGACGGCGCAGCGCACGCTCGTGCCCACCGGCGGGACGGGGTCGCCCTCTTCGGGGATGAGCACCAGGTCGTCGCCCTTGCGCACCCCGGCGATGCGCGTCTGGACGCCCTGCCAGAGCAGGACGCCCCGGTCGGGCGGCTGGCCGCCCCCGCCGGGGTAGAACGCCGACCGGTCGAGGACGACGCCCTCGGCGTCGGAGTGGAGCACGAGCGCCTCCCACTCGCGCAGCGCCTGGTCGTCGAGTTCGAGCCGGGCGGTGCGCCCGTGGTCATGGGTGGTCACGTCCGCTTACCAGGGGCCGTAGGGGCCGGAGTTGGAGCCGCCGCCCTTGCCGCCCTTCTTCTTGTAGGGCTTGACGGCGGGCTTCACGTCGGCGAGATAGATCGCCGCGACGATGAACGCGCCGATCGGCAGGAACGACAGCAGCGACAGGAAGCCCACCGCGCCGCCGAGCCCGACCACGTTGGCGACCACCAGCAGGATCAGCCACAGCTTCTTGGTCTGCTTGTCGGTGGCGGCGAAGGCGCCCTCCGGGACCTGGAGGATGTCGATCAGCGCCAGGACCTCGAACACGAACGCGACGACCGCCAGGAACCAGAAGAAGTAGAAGAGCCCCTCCGTCAGCATTGCCAGCACCTCTCGTCGCGCGCGCACATCGGAGTACCCACCCTATTGAACGCGCGGGCCCGGCCGGGTGATCCCGGCCGGGCCCGTCCGCTCGATCGCGGCTACGCCTGGGTCTTCTTGGCGCCGGGAGCGGCCTTGGCCTGCGCCTGCGCGGTCTTCTTCTGCTGCGCGGCACGGGCCTTGGGGGCCGGCTTGGGCTCGGGCTCGGTGAGCTCGGCGACCTCGACGGCCTCGCGGTGCACGACGCGCTTGCCGCGCTCGGCCAGCTCGTCGACGAACTCGAACGTGCGGGTGCCGAAGTGGGTCACGTACGCGACGGCGGCGCCGGGAAGGTCCTTGACCTCCACCCGGTCCTGCAGCTTGGTCACGTTCTCGCGGACCTCGACGCGGTACTTGTCCACGGTGCCGCGAACCTGCTCGCGGTACTTGCCGACGGTCTCGCGGACGTCGCCCTGGTATTCGCGGGCGGTCTCGCTGGCCTTGTCCTGGTACCGGGTGGCGGTCTCGCGGGCCTTGGTGACCTGCTCGGGAACCTCGCGGATCTTCTCGACGGCCAGGTCACCGGCCCCCGCCAGGGTGTAGACGGCCTTGTTCTCGCGGAGGGTGCTGGCGAGCGTCATCCGACTTCTTCCTTTCCTTCGGGTGGCCCGGCCGCGTCCTTGGACGGCGCGGCTGCGGGCGAGGCGTTCTCGGGCTGCGCGGGCTCCCCTTCGTCGGAAAGCACGCCCTCGGCTTCGTTCTCCTTCTGGAACGACGCGTAGATGTCGAGCAACACCTGCTTCTGCCGTTCGGTGAGGACCAGGTCGGCCCGGATCGCGGCCTGCACATCGGTGTCGGCCTCGCGGGCCTCCAGAATGCCGGCCTGCACGTACAGCACCTCGGCGGAGATCCGCAGACCCTTGGCGATCTGCTGGAGGATCTCGGCGCTCGGCTTGCGCACGCCGCGCTCGATCTGGCTCAGGTAGGGGTTGGAGATCCCCGAGACGTCCGCGAGCTGCCGCAGCGAGATCTTCGCCCGCGTGCGCTGCTCCCGGATGTACTCGCCGATCGAGCCGACCTTCGAACTTGCCATGTTCCCACCCTGCGTCATGGTGCTTGCAATTGCAAGCACGCTTGCTAGCACCCGCCCGTGACATCGCTCACAAGGGCTTTCACCATGATCTCAGGCGATTCGGGCGCCCCGGAGCGGACGTCAGCCGACGGCGGCGGACGAGGCCGTCCAGGTGTTGCAGGCGGCGGGACGCTCGTCCCGGTACCCCCGCACGACCCACCCGGCGTAGTTGCGCGAGGACCCGTGGTCGCGCCTGCTCTCGGCCTGGTGCTCGTCGCCCCGTCCCCGGACGTCGTTGATCATCGCGGTGTACTGCCGCCGGGTCATCGGCAGCGTGGCCCGCTCCGCGCCGAGGAAGGCGCCCGCCAGGCACTGCGCCTGGAGCTCGATGCGACGGCTGGCTTCGGCGCGCGGCGGGCCGCTCGTCCGCTCCATCTCCCGTTGCCCGTAGGCCAGGATCCCGGCGCGCTCCTGCACGTGGTGGGCGTACTCGTGCGCGATCACCCGGGCGAACACCGCCGAGTGCGCCAGCGGCTCGCCGCCCGACGTCTCGACGATGTGGCGAAGGCCGACGTACATGGTGCCGTTGGCCGGGCAGTAGAACGCCGACGTCCCCGGGCTGGGGTAGGTGCCGCACGGGCTGCGTCCGGGCTGGTCCCAGAAGACGCGCTTGGGACGCTCGAACTCCATCCGCGCCTTGCCGAACTGCTTCTCCCAGGACGCGTCGAGGCAGTCGCTGAGCCCGTCCATGAACCGGCGCATCGACGCCGTCCCCGGGGACAGGACCGACAGCCTGCACTTCACCGGCGTCAGCGTGCCCGTCGCGTACAGCGGGCTGCGCGTGGCGGCCTCGCGGCTGACCGAGCGCTCCGAGCGCAGGCCGGTGCCCCGGGCGCCGTCGTCCGGCCCGAGGGCGGTGTACCCGAGGATGCCCGCCACCGCGAGCGCGGCCAGGGTGCCGACGAGCCCGGCGATCGCCCCGCCCGCGGTCCTGCGGGGCGGGCGCCGCGCCGGACCGTGACGATAGGGGTCGTGAACCGGCGACCCCTGCGGGCGTGCGAGCGCCGGAGGGGGCGAATGGCCGGTCATAGCGGAAAATCATCGCACAACCCGATCAGCCCAGGTCAGGACGGTGGAGACCGGCCGTCACCCCGGGCCGCTAGCATGTGCGGCCATGCGCGCATTTGTGCGGCCGTTGATCGCCTCTCTGGCCGTCGCCGCCGTCGTCCCCCTGGCCCTCCCGGTCCCGGCGACCGCGAAGGAGGCGTCGGCCGCGCCCGAGCGGGTCATCCGCGACGAGGCCGCGCTCCGGGTGGGGCCGGGCAGCCGCGTCCACGTCCGCGAGACGATCGTCTACGAGTTCGCCGGGCGCAAGGGCTTCCAGCGCTCCTACATCACCCGCGCGCACGACGGCATCGAGCGCGACCGGGTCTACAAGATCGAGAACCTGCGGGCGTCCAGCCCGGACGGCGGGCCCGCGCAGGCGGCGCTGTCGCACTCGGGCACCCGCTCCACCCTCAAGGTCACCGGTCCGAGCACGCTCACCGGCCACCGCACCGTGGTGCTGGACTACGACCTGCGCGGCGCCATCGCCCCGATGGGCTCGATCGAGGAGCTGCGCTGGCCGGCGGTCGGCGGCTGGAAGGTCCCCGTCGAGCAGGCCAGGGCCACGGTCGACGGCGGCGGGATGATCCGTGACGTCAACTGCTTCGCCGGTCCCCCCGAGAGCATCATCGGCTGCACGCAGTTCTACACCAACCACGCGCGCACGCAGGGCATCTTCAGCCAGCGGCAGCTCCAGCCGGGCGAGTTCCTCACCCTGGCGGTGGGCTACCCGCCGGGCACCACCAAGGGGCAGGCGCTGTACGAGCGGCGCCACACCGTCACCACCGCGTTCTCCGTCAACGGGGTCACCGGCCTGGCGCTGGCCGGCCTTCTGGTGCTGCTGGTCGGCGGCTTCCTGCTGCTGTACCTGCTGCGCGGGCGCGACGCCCGGGTGGTCGGCAAGAAGGCCGCCGAGGGCGACCACGCGCCGGTGGCGGGGTCGGAGTTCGAACCGCCCGACGGCGTGCGTCCCGGCCAGATCGGCACGCTGATCGACGAGCAGGCCGACGTGATCGACGTGACCGCCACAATCGTCGATCTGGCCGTCCGCGCCTACCTGCTGATCGAGGAGGACGACCGCGCGGTGACCGGGCGGCTCGACTGGACGCTGCGCCGCCTCGACCGTCCCGACGACCTGCTGCCCTACGAGCGGCTGCTGCTCGACGCCCTGTTCACCGCGCCGGACGGGACGGCCCGCGCGGCGGTCAAGCTGTCGGAGCTCGGCGGCACGTTCTCCACCCAGCTCGCCCGGGTCCGCTCGGCGATGTACGACGACGTGGTCGAGCAGGGCTGGTTCGCCCGGCGGCCCGACACCGTCCGCTCGCGCTGGACGATGGCCGGCATCGTCATGACCGTGCTCGGCGTCGCGGGCACCGTCGCGCTGGCGCTGTTCACCGACTTCGCGCTGGCCGGGCTCGCGGTGATCATCGCGGGCGCCGCGATGGCGTACGGGGGGCAGTACATGCCCGCCAAGACCGCCAAGGGCTCCACCGTGCTGGCCCACACGATCGGCTTCCGCGCGTTCCTCGAACGCGGCGAGATCCCCACCGGCGACGGGGCCTCGCGGCAGCGCGTCGCGCTGTTCTCGCGCCTGCTGCCCTACGCGGTCGTCTTCGGCTCCGTCGAGCCGTGGGCCAAGACGGTCGAGAACGAGGGCGAGCGGGCCGAGGGCGCCGACAACCTCTACTGGTACGAGGGCCCGGCCGAATGGGACCTGTCCAAGTTCGCCGAGTCGATGCGCGTGTTCACGCTCACCACCTCGGGTTCGATCTCCCAGTCGCGCGGCCTGTGAGCGCTCGCGGCGGTTGAACTCCGCTGCCCGGGTAGGGCCGGGTGCGGAGGTGTCTTCGATGGACAACTACTGGCTGGTCGTCGCGCCCGTGATCGTCGCGCTGGCGCTGGTGGCCTGGATCGCGATGACCGTCCGCGCCTCGCGCAGGCGGGCGCGCCCCGAACGCACGCGCGGCGGCGTGCCGCACCGCGGGCCCGTGCAGGGCGGGATCATCGAGGGCGACCCGGGCCAGCGCAACCGGCGCGACGAGGCTCCTCGGAGGGGCTGATCGGGGACC
The DNA here is from genome assembly GCF_050946795.1 of Spirillospora sp. CA-294931. Lineage (GTDB taxonomy): Bacteria > Actinomycetota > Actinomycetes > Streptosporangiales > Streptosporangiaceae > Spirillospora. The sequence goes on along the minus strand of NZ_CP192006.1, from coordinate 970,552 downwards.
CTTCCGCCACCATCGGTAAGATGTCTGACATCTAGCCTTATGGAGGCGTTTGTGGTCCTGAGTCCCGTGCCCGGCGGATCCACCGTGGACGCCGTGCTCGACCAGTTGCAGGCCGAGGTCAGCGACGGCACCTGGAAGGTGGGCGACCGGATCCCGGGCGAGCTCGACCTCGCCGCACGGCTGGGCGTCAGCCGTCCCGCGGTCCGCGAGGCGATCCGTGCCCTGTCGCATGTGGGGGTGCTCGACGTCCGGCGCGGCGACGGGACCTACGTGCGCAGCAGCGCCGACCCGCGCCCGCTGCTCCAGCGGGTCGGGCACGCCACCCTGCGCGACGTCTTCGAGGTGCAGCTCGCCTACGACGTCCAGGCGGCCCGGCTGGCGGCGCTGCGGCGCACCGACGCCGACCTGGACCGGCTCGAAGTGCTGCTCGCGGCCCGCGACGCGGCCTGCGAGGCCGCCGAGTTCGGCGAGGCCGACGCCCGCTTCCATCTGGGCGTCGTCGAGGCCGCGCGCAATCCCGTGCTCGTCGAGGCGTGCCGGTTCTTCGTCCGGCGCCTGGGCGACTCGCTGCGCGCGGTCCGTCTCGACCATGAGGTCCCCGAGGCCGGGCCCGCCAAGCACCGGGCGGTGCTCGACGCGATCGCCGCCCGCGACGCCGACGGCGCCGCGGTGGCGGCCGCCGCGGTGATCGAGCCCACGCTGGCCGTCCTGGCGGGCCTGGTCGGCCAGGACGAGCGGTGACCGCCCGGCGCGAGCGCCTGCTCGGGCTGGCACTGATCATCCTGGTGGCGGTCAACCTGCGTCCCGCCATCACCTCGGTCGGCCCGGTGCTCACCGAGATCCGCCACGACTTCGGGCTCTCGGGCACCGCGGCGGGGGCGCTGACCACGCTGCCCCTGGTCTTCTTCGGCGTCTACGGGCTCGCGGCGGTGTTCCTGCGCCGCCATCCGCGCGGCGAGACGCTGCTGGTCTCCTCGATGGCGCTGCTGGTGGTCGCGCTCGGGCTGCGGCTGCTGGACGCCCCGGTCGCCCTGTTCACCGGGTCGCTGGTCGCCGGGATCGCGATCAGCGTCGGGAACGTGGCCATGCCCGCCATCATCAAGCGCGACTTCCCGGGTTCGATCACCACGGTGACCGCGCTCTACACGGTGGCCGTGACGATCGGGGCGGCCGTCTCGTCGGGCATCGCGGTGCCCGTGCAGGACCTGTTCGACAGCGGCTGGCGGCTGCCGCTGGCCCTGTGGACGATCCCCGCCGCGCTCGCGGCCGTGGCCTGGCTGCCGCGCGCCTGGCGGGCCGCCGGAGGGCCCGCGCCCGCCGCGCCGCCCACCCGCGCGATGACCGCCCGGGTGTGGCGGTCGCGGCTCGCCTGGCACGTGACGGTGTTCATGGGCGTCCAGTCGCTGCTGGCCTACGTCGTCATCGGCTGGCTGCCGACGATCTGCCAGGACCGCGGCCTCGGCGAGACGCCCGCCGGGTACGTGCTGGCGCTGTCGGCCTTGTCGCAGGCCGTCGGGAACCTGGCCATGCCGCTGCTCGCCCGGCGGATCGGCGACCAACGTCCGCTGGTGATCACCGTGGTGGCGCTGAGCCTGATCGGTTTCGCCGGGATCGGCTGGGCCCCGATCGGCTCGGTGTGGCTGTGGGCGTTCGTCCTCGGCCTCGGGCAGGGCATCGGCTTCGGCACCGCCCTGGCCTTCCTGGGGCTGCGGGCCCACGACGCCGGGGTGGCCGCCCAGCTCTCGGGGATGGCCCAGGGCACCGGATACGTCATCGCGGCGCTCGGACCGCTGGCCATCGGCGCCCTGCACGACGCGACCCACGGCTGGACGGTCCCGATCCTGGTGTCGATGGCGATCGCGGCCGGGCTGGCCTTCCCCGGACTGGCCGCCGGGCGCAACCGGACGGTCGGCGCGCCCGAGCCCGTCCCGGTCTCCCCCGCGCTCGGCTGAGCCATTTTCCGGTCAAGGCCGGGCGCGAGGGAGACCCCGCAGGTCAGAACGCGCTTACCATCGCATTGAGGACGCTTCCCTCATCTCACCGTGGAGGTGGATCCGATGGACGCGACCGTTCTCGCCGACGCGGGCCAGGTCGGCCATGGCGTGGGCCTGTGGCTCGGCCCGCTGGTCATCTCGCTCTCGCTGCTGATCGCGCTGACGGGGGTCTTCCTGGCGTCGTCCCGGCGGGTCCACCCCGCCCGGCGCAAGGACCAGTCGCCGCACCGGGGCCCGATGGAGGGCGGGCTGTACCGCTACAGCCCCGGGATGTACTCGCACAGCTACCCGCCGGGGACCGTCCGCTACAAGGACATGGCCTCCTGACCCTGGCCGAACAGGCCGGGCACCGCCCGGACGGCGCCGACGAGCGCCTCGCCGCCGTGCAGCGGGAGCGTGGCGAGCTCCGCCAGCACCTCCTGGTCGGCCCCAGGAACGCCGTCCAGGCCCAGGGCGCGCAGCAGCGCCACCGTGACCGGGGTCCGCGCCCGCATCGCCCCATCGTCGATCTTGAGGGCTCCGGCGCGGCCGTCGGCGAACGCGAACGCGTCCACGCCCTCGAACCCGCACTTGACCAGCAGGCCCGGGACGGCGTCCATCAGCCGCCGCTCCTCGCGTCCCGTCCCCGAGGTCCATTCGGGATGGGCGCGCATCGCGTCGGCCACCCGCCGCTCCGGCGAGCCGGGACCGCCCAGCAGCACGGCCCGGAACCCGCGCGCCACCCCGAGGGTGGAGATCGCGAACAGCGGGGCGCCGCAGCCGTCGACGCCGACCGCGACGGGTTTCTCGCCCGTCAGGTCCTCGACCGTCTCGCGCACCGCGGCCTGGAGGGGGTGGGCGGGGTCCAGATAGTCGCCGGTCGTCCAGCCCGCCGCGACGCACGTGGCCAGCATGGCGGCGTGCTTGCCCGAGCAGTTCATCCGCAACCGGGACTCGGCGCCGCCCGACCGCACCACCTCGCGCAGGGCCCGCTGGTCCATCGGCCAGTGGGCCGGGCAGCGCAGCGCCTCGGCCGTGAGCCCGGCGCCCGCGAGGATCCGTTCGGCCCCCTCCACATGGAAGTTCTCGCCCGAGTGGCTGCCCGCCGCGAGCGCGAGCGGCGCGCCGTCGAGATCGAGCCCCGACCGGAGCATGGCCACGGCCTGCAACGGCTTGTTGGCCGAGCGCGGGAAGATCGGCGCGTCGACCGCGCCCGCCCGCTCGGCGACGGCACCGGCGGCGTCCAGCCCGACCGCGGCGCCGCGGTGCCGCGACTCCACGAAGCCGGACCGCTCGACCTCGACCAGCACAGGATTGTTCTCCAACACGACCCCTTCGGATATCCGCGAGCGAAACCGCCGGTGCCGGACTCTCGGCCCGGGCCGGCGGCTCGCGTGCGATGTGGTCAGCGGGCCTTGACGCCCAGGAACTCGCGGGCCTCGGCCGTCGGCATCGGCGGGCGCTGCGCCAGCGTCGCGGCGGACACCGCGCGCTCGACCAGCTCGGCGTTGGCCGTGACGGGACGTCCCTTGGCCAGCGTGAGCGTGTCCTCCATGCCCACCCGCAGGTGCCCCCCGGCCGAGAGCGCGGCGAACATCACCGGCAGGCTCGTGCGCCCGACGCCGGTGGCCGACCAGGTGGCGCCCTCGGGCAGCGCCCGGACGGCGTCGATCAGCGTCGCGGCGTCCCCAGGCATCCCACCGGGAACGCCCATGACCAGGTCGCAGTGGACCCGGCCCCCGTAAGGCGCGCCGTGCTTGTCGAGAAGCCGGTGCAGGGACGCGATCTGTCCCAGGTCGAACAGCTCGAACTCCGGGACGATCTCCAGCTCCTGCGTGCGCTGGTAGAGGTCGACCATGAACGGCCAGGGGTTCATGAAGACGTCGTCGCCGAAGTTGACCGTGCCGCAGGTCAGCGAGCAGCCGTCCGGCCCGGCCTCCAGCACCCGGAGCCGGTCGTCGAAGGAGTCGGTGACCGCCCCGCCGGTGGACAGCTGGACGATCAGTCCGGTGCTCTCCCGAAGCGCCCGCACGGTGTCGCGCAGGCGGACGGGATCGAGGGTGGGCCGCGCCTCGTCGTCGCGGATATGAACGTGGATGACCGCGGCACCGGCGGCCTCGCACTCTTTTGCCGTCTGCGTGAGTTCCTCAAGGGTGACAGGCAGCGCCGGGACGTCCGCCTTGGCGGACTCGGCGCCGGTGGGTGCCACCGTGATGAGCGTCTTTGCTCCCATGCCAGGCAGAATGCCTGGTCATGAGAGCAGTCGTCCAGAGGGTGAGCCAGGCGAGCGTGACGGTGGACGGTCGCGTCGTGGGTGAGATCAAGGGTCCGGGCCTGCTGGTGCTGGTGGGCGTGACCCACGACGACGCCGGCGAGCGGGCGCGGCGGCTGGCGTCCAAGCTCTGGGGGCTGCGCGTGCTCGACGGCGAGCGCTCGTGCTCGGATCTGGACGCACCGCTGCTGGTGATCAGCCAGTTCACCCTCTACGGCGACGCCCGCAAGGGCCGCCGCCCGTCGTGGACGGCCGCCGCGCCGGGCCCGGTCGCCGAGCCCCTGGTCGAGGCCGTCGTGGACGAGCTGCGCGCGCTCGGCGCCACGGTCGAGACCGGCGAGTTCGGCGCCGACATGAAGGTCGCGCTCACCAACGACGGGCCGATCACGCTGATCCTGGACGTCTGAGGCTCACAGGCCCAGGAGCATCCCGGCCAGCGTCACCAGCGTGCCCACCGCCGCCAGGATGAGCAGCGCCCGGTCGGCCTGGGCCAGCCGGCTGCGCAGCTCGGGCGAGACGACCAGGGTGCCGGTGTCGCGCTCGGCGTCGGGCGGCGCGGCCTTGGCGAACGGGTTGCGCAGCCCGACCAGCCGCCACAGCGCCTCGTTCTTGATCTCCTGATGGGACGCCCCGCAGGCGAACAGCCGTCCCCTGGCGGGCTCGCGGCACGAGAACCCCTTGGCCGTCATGACCCGGCAGATCGTCGGGACGAGCAGGAACTCGTACAGGCACCACAGCAGCAGCGTGATCAGGGCGAGCCGCCACGAGCCCACCCACCAGGCGAGCAGGAGCAGCACCGCGAAGCCGCCCCACCACACCAGCGCCGACTCGCGGCGCGGGCGCCGCCGGCGCGCCTGCGGCCGGGGTTTGCGCGAGGGCGCGTCCTGTTCGATGGGCGGCGGTTCCTCGTTCGCGCTCATCGGCCCGGTCTCTCCCCGTCTGGCCAACCAACCCACCCGAACCGACCTCCCGGCCCCGGACGCCCCGCACCCGGGAGCCGAACGGGCATCGTCTGTGCCAGATTCGATTTTGCCCGCGCGATAGGCGTTTTACGCCCGCTTTGCCGCGTGTCGACGAAGTTCGATCTTCGCGTTGGCGCCCGTCTCCGGGGAGACCACCACCTCCTGGCTCGCCGCGACCCCGTCGGCCAGCAGCTCGGCGTCCACCGGGACGTTCCGCTTGACCAGACCGAGCGCGATCGGGCCCAGCTCGTGGTGGCGGGCCGCCGAGCCCACGAACCCGACCGTCCGGCCGCCAGGGATCTCCAACGGGGAGCCGTGCGCGGGGAGACGGTCGGCGCTGCCGTCCAGATGCAGGAACACCAGCCGCCGCGGCGGACGTCCCAGGTTGTGCACCCGGGCCACCGTCTCCTGCCCCCGGTAGCACCCCTTCTCCAGATGGACGGCCGTCTCGATCCAGCCCATCTCGTGCGGGATCGCCCGGTGGTCGGAGTCGAGCCCGAGCCGGGCTCGGTGCGCCGCGATCCGCAGCGCCTCGTAGGCCCACAGCCCGGCCGGACGGGCCGCCTCGGGCAGGCCGGGAAGGGCCGCGCGCGGCACGAGCTGTGTCACGCCCGCCACGTCCGGCAGGGTGAGCGCCCCCGGTACGACCCCGGCTCCGGTCACGACCGCGTACTCGTCGCTCAGATCGGCCACCTCGACCCGCAGCATGAACCGCATCTTGTCGAGGAAGGCCGCCAGGTCGGGCGCGGTGCCCGGCTCGACATGGGCCCAGACGGCCTCGCCGTCGTCCACCAGGTGCAGGTGGTGCTCGACATGGCCGGTGGGGCTCAGCAGCAGCGCCTCGGTCGCCTCGCCCGGCCGCAACCGCTCCAGGTGCTGGCTCAGCAGGCTGTGCAGCCACCGCAGCCGGTCGGGGCCCGAGACGCGCACCACGCCGCGGTTGCTCCGGTCGGTGAACGCCTCGCCGCGCTCCAGGGCACGCTGCTCCTGGGCGGGCTCCCCGTAGTGGGCGGCGATCTCCTGGTCGGGCGCGTCGGCGGCGACGGCGCCCTTGTGCTTCAGCAGCGGGCTCTCCATGCCCTTCAGGCTATGCGCCCGCGCCCCTCATGCGTCCCGGCAGTCGCGGCAGCGTCCGTAGACCGTGAGGTGATGGACGTCGGTCTCGAAGCCGAACGTCTTCTCCAGCCCGCCGGCCAGTCCCTCGGCGGCCTGCGGATCGACGTCGTTCACCGTCCCGCAGTCGCGGCAGACCAGATGGATGTGCTCGGCCTCGGCCGCGAGGTGGTAGTTGGGCGGGCCGTGCCCGAGGTGGGCGTGCTTGACCAGCCCGAGCTCCTCCAGGAGCTCCAGCGTCCGGTACACGGTGGAGATGTTGACGCCCTTGGCGGTGCGCTGCACCTCGGCGCAGATCTCCTCCGGCGTCGCGTGCTCCAGATCGGTCACGGCTTCCAGGACCAGCTGGCGCTGCGGGGTGACCCGGTACCCCTTCGCCCGCAACTCCTCCTGCCACGTGTCGGCCATGGTCCGAAGTGTAGGCGCCCGGGGCGCGGCACGGTGATCGAAAAAAGTCGCTTGCCTCGATCGAGAGCGCTCGCATAGCGTTCGGGTTACGCGCGAAAGGAGGTGGTCCAAGGAATGGTTGATTCTAGGACTCGCGAGGTGGCTGTCCGCTAGTCGCCGTTCACGCCTCGTAGCCGCTTCGGCGGCCCGGTCGTGTGACGCGACCGGCGAATACCAGGCAGTTACCCGGTCCCCGGACTGATGGACCCGTCCTGTCCATCCCCGCCCCCTACGGGTGGGAAGGTCCGGGGATCGTTTTATGTCCGGGGTGCCTCAGCCGACACGCTTGAGCTGCGCCGACAGGTGCGACTGGAGCTTCTCGCCCATCGCGGCCATGTCGTAGGCCCACCCGAGATCCTCGCCGATCAGCCCGTACAGCCGCTTGCCGCCGGTGACCTCCTTGGCCGTCTGGGTGCGGGCCACCACGTCGGTGACCAGCTCGACCCGGTTGAAGGCCACGTTCCCGACATAGATCTCCACGATGCCCGTCGGGTGCGCCAGCGTCACCTCGACCTGGTGGTCGGGCTGCGGACGCCAGTACCCGGTCTCGGTGCCCAGCAGGCGTCCCAGCGTGCCGTCCGGCTCGATGAGCCAGGTGCGGCTCGAATAGATCAGGAACGGCTTCCCGTTGTGCGTGAACGAGATCTCCTGGCCGAAGTTGAACGGCTCGATCGTGGGGTAGCCGCCGACACCGGCGCCCTCCCACGTGCCGATCAGGAACTTCAAGGGCTCAAGGTCGGGATGCGGCTCAGGCTCCATGACCTCAGAGCCTAGCTGTGTTTAATGAAATCCCGGCCCACCTACGCTCGCCTGGCGGCTCGCTCCGGTGACCACGATTTTGCGATTGCTGCATCGCTTCGCGATCTCGCCGGGAAGCTTCGCCTTCGGCTCGCTTCCCGCTCATTAACGCAATCGCGCGCGGGGCTGGGGCCGGTGCGCGACGCGTCCGGGCGGCCATGAGCGCTCCCACGCCCTACTTCAGGCGCGACAGCCGCACCACCAGCAGGACGGCCAGCACCGCGACCGCTCCGAGGGCCAGGACCAGGACTCCAGCGTTCACCATGCCACCCACGGCCGCCAGCCTAGTGCTCGCGGTGTGCGACGGCGGCTACGCTGCCGGTCATGGCGAGCTCTCTAGTGATCAAGGCGACGGCCGGGGCGTCCGACGGGGCCGAGCGGTGCAACCAGGCGTTCAACGTCGCGGCCGCCGCCGTGGCCAGCGGGGTGCCGGTCTCGCTGTGGCTCACCGGCGAGTCGAGCTGGTACGCGCTGCCGGGACGGGCCGCGGAGTTCGAACTTCCGCACGCCACCCCGCTCGACGACCTGCTGGCCGTGGTGATGTCCGGGGGGCGGGTGACGCTCTGCACGCAGTGCGCGGCCCGCCGCGACATCGGGCCCGACGACGTCATCCCCGGCATCCGCATCGCCGGGGCCCCCACGTTCGTGGAGGAGATCACCACCGAGGGCGCCCAGGCTCTCGTCTACTGATCCGCGAACGACAAAGGCCGGGCCACCGACCCGGCCTTTATCGTTCGCACGGTGGATCAGGTGGCGGGGACGACCGCGTTGAGACGCTCCTCGCGCAGGCGGCCCGCCCACGAGTCGTCGATGGGCCGCAGGTCGCGGCCCGCGGCCCAGCGGAGCAGGAGGTCGGCCAGGCCGGGGTTCCGGACCAGGGCCGGGCCGTGCATGTAGGTGCCCAGGACGCGTCCGCTGTAGGCGCCCTCGAACCCGTTGCCGTTGCCGATGCCCGCGACGACCTGGGCGAACGGCTTGACGGTCTGGCCCAGATGCGTGACGCCCTGGTGGTTCTCGAAACCGGTGATCCGCGGCACCTGGAGCTCGGAGGAGACGTCGCCGACGATCTCGCCGACGGCCCGCTGCTCGCCCCGGTTGCTGTGGATGTCGAGCAGGCCCAGGCCCTGGACGGGCTGGCCCTCCTCGCCGCCGAACTCGTGGCCGAGCAGCTGGTAGCCCGCGCAGACGCCGAACACGACCGCGCCCCGGCGGGCTGCGGCGGGCAGACCGCCGTCGCGGCGCAGCCGGTGGGCGGCCAGGATCTGCGGGCGGTCCTCGCCGCCGCCGAGCAGGTAGATGTCGCCGTCCTGCGGCACGGCCTGGTCGGACCGGACGTTGATGGTCTCGGTCTGGATGCCGCGCAGCGCCGCCCGGCGCTCCAGGACGATGGTGTTGCCCTGGTCGCCGTAGGTGCTGAGCAGGTCGGGGTAGATCCAGACGATCTTGATGCGGTCAGACGACACGGCCGTACCTCGTTCGGATGTCCTGGAAGGCGGTGTAGTTGGCGATCACGTCGAGATGACCGGGCGGCACCGCCGCGACGGCCTGCGCGAAGTCGTCCACCACGGTGAAGCTCACCTCGGCGGCCTCCAGGCGGGCGGCCATGTCGACGCGGCGCTCGCCGGTCACCCACACGGGGCGGCCGCGCAGGATGCGGTAGTCGACGTCCCAGAGCCAGGACGTGTCGCGCCCGTCGGGCCCCTGCGCGTTGATCGACAGGGCGACCGGGCCCGGCGCGGGCCGCAGGACGTCGAACGCCTCCAGCCAGCCCGCCGGGTTCTTCGACAGCAGCAGGCGGATTTGGTGGCCCTCGTGCTCGACCGTGGTGTAGCGGCCCGCGACCGACTTGACCTCGCCCAGCAGCGGCAGCGCCTGCTCGGGCGGGACGCCGAACTGCGCGACCACGGCCATCGCGATGAGCGCGTTGGACCGGTTGGCCCGCCCGGGAAGCTGGAGCTGGTTGACGGGGAACGTGCGGCCGTCCGGGGCGGTGATCAGATCGCCCGACAGCGTCCAGTCGGGACGCGGCCGCGCGAAGTGGCACTCGCGGCAGCGCCAGTCGCTGTTCTCGTCGGTGTCCTGGCGGTCGAGCGGGCCACCGCATTCGGGGCAGCACCAGGAGTCTTCGCGCCAGTGCTGTCCGGCGGCGACCCAGGTGACGCTCTTGGCGGTGGACGCGCCCCAGGTGACCAGCGGGTCGTCGCAGTTGGCGATGACGTGGCTCTGCGGCGCCGCCTCCAGGGCGCGCCGCCACTTGCCCGCCAGCAGCCAGATCTCGGCCGCGCGGTCCATCTGGTCGCGGCTGAGGTTCATCAGCGCGACGATGTTCGCGCCGGTCTCGGCCAGCACCATCGGGACGTACTTCTCGTCGCACTCCAGCACGCCGTAGCGGGCGGTGGGCGCCGAGGCCAGCGCGGACACGTGGCCGGTCGGCATGTTCGCGCCGAACGCGTTGGTGGCGACCTCGCCCAGCGGCGTCATCGCCGAGGTGATCAGGCGGGTCGTGGTCGTCTTGCCGTTGGTGGCGCTGACGAGGACGAGCTTGCGGTCGCGGGCGAGCCGGGTCAGCAGCTCCGGGTCGAGCTTCAGGCCGACCTTTCCACCGATGACCGAACCGTCACCGCGTCCCGCCATACGGGACATTTTCGCGGCCGTACGACCGAGCGCGACGGCCAGCTGCGAACGCAGCGGAAGATCGCTCATGGACTCCGTCTTCTCTGGTTGTGCGTCTGGACGCCTCGAAACCGCTCCGAGCCTAGCCGTAACTCGCCCCGCCTTGGCGCGTTCGCCCGGAGCCAGGAGACAACTACATAGCGCTCATAACCGGCTAATTGTGGTTAGCATCACACAAACCCCTGTAAACCGCCTGCCCGTTCCTTGACCGGGGTCATTCAGTCGTGATTCGGTGCGAATCCCGGCGATCTGGACCGGCAGAAGGCGACGAAAGAGGTCGCAGATTCCCGTCGGCGCGTCTGAGAGCGATGTCACGGAGTAGTTTGTCGGGGTCCCTGTTGTTTCGTGGGGAGGTGCGGCCCGCACCACGAGGCGCGCGCCTGAACGTGGGGAATCCGGCTACAAGGTGAGGTCTGAGCGATGCAGTGTCCGACGTGCGGTGCGAACACGCCCGGGACGCTAGGCAGGTGTTCTCAGTGCGACGCGCCGATCGACCTGGGCTTCGGGGAACCCGAGGGACCGGCGCCGGAGGCGGGGGCGATCCCCCCGGCTCCCCAGACCCAGGTCGAGGCCTGGAGTTTCGACGCCCACCCCGATGACCTGGCCACCGCGGGCTCTGCCCCGGATCCGATGGACGGGACGCGTATCGAGCCCCTGAGGTTCGACTTCGACAGCGCGGCCCAGCCGCGCGACGAGCAGCCGCCGACATGGGGTGAGCAGCAGGCCCCGGCGGCGTTCGGCGCCGAACCCGAGGCCGCGCCCGAGCCGATCGTGCCGGACTCCTGGTACGCCAAGCCGCGCGCCGCCGAGCCCGAGATCGAGCCCGCGCCGCGCACGTCGGTCGAGGGCTGGAGCGTCGACCTGCCGCAGGACCCGCCGTCCGGCCAGGTGCCGCCCGCGCCCGCCACCTTCATCGAGGGATGGGGCGTCCAGCAGCCCGACGCGGGCGACTCGACCTACATGGACGGCCCGTTCGGCCCCATCTCGCCGCAGCTCGACCCGTCCGCGACCCAGATGGACCAGTCGCTGCCGCGGCTGGACCCGTCGTCCACCCAGCTCGACCAGTCCCTGCCGCAGCCGGACCCGTCGGCGACCCAGCTCGACCAGTCCGCCGCCCAGCTCGGGGGCTTCGACCCGAACGCCACCTACATGGACGCGGGCGCGACGCACGTCCAGCAGCCGATGCCCATGGAGCAGCCGGGCCTTCCCCCGTTGGGTCTGGCGGGCTCGGCCGTCCCGGGCGATCCCGGCATGCCCCCGGGCGGGCACGGCATGGGCCCGGGAGGCCCCCCGATGGGCCCCGGCGGCCCGCCGATGGACGCCGGGTACTCCGCCTACCCGCCGCCCCCGCCCCCGCAGGGCGGCGGCAGCAAGACGAGCAAGCCGCTCATCGCCGCCGCCGCTGCCCTGGTCACCGTGGCCGTGGGCGCGGTGGGCTTCGTGGTGTGGCCCGACGGCGACGACAAGTCGGCCAAGACCGGCCCGAGCACGAGCCCCAGCGCGAACAACACACCGGTGGCCAAGCGCGAGACGATCCCGCCGCCGGCCCAGCAGCAGGCCATCGAGGTCAACAAGCTGCTGAACGCCAGCGCCGAGACCCGCAGGGAGCTGATCGGGGCGCTCGGCGCGGCCCGGGCCTGCCCCGGCCTGCCCGCCGCGATCCGCGGCTTCCAGGGCGTGGGCCAGCGCCGCCAGAACCAGCTGCGCCGCACCGCGAACCTCAAGCTCGACAAGCTCCCGCACGGCGAGCCGATGCGCGCCTACCTGCGGCAGGCGTTCACCGCCTCGCTCCAGGTCGACAGGTCGCTGCTGGTCTGGGCCAAGCGCAACCAGGTCAAGTGCAAGGGCAAGCCCCGTCCGGACGCCGCGCAGGCGCCGGGACGGGCCGTCGCCGAACGCAGGGCGACGCTGGCCAAGCGCAAGTTCACGGTGGTCTGGAACCCGGTCGCCAAGAAGACCGGTCAGCCGCAGCGCGTCTGGAACGGCTGGTAAGCGCGTCCGGCACAGGACGATCCGTCCCCGCGACCGGCGGGGGCGGGCTATCTTTGTGATCGAGCGCACACGAAGCATCACCATGGAATCGGACGGGAACCAGTGAGCGTCCAGGGGGACGAGGCGCTCGCGGTGAGGGGGTTGGCATGCGATGCCCGAACTGCGGTAGCGACACGACCCCGGCGTTGCCTCGCTGCACGCGGTGCAACGCACCGCTGAGCGGCGGCGACGAGGCCACCACCCCGGCGCCTCCTCCCTGGGAGGGCAGCACCCGGCCTTGGGGCGACAGCACGGTGCCCGAGCCGCCGCGGTCCGACCCGGCCCACTGGAAGTCGCCGCCGCCCGGCGAGACCTCGATCCCGCTCTCCCAGGCCCCCTGGGAAGAGGAGCCGGAGATCTGGCGGCCGCCGCCCCCGCGCCGCAAGAGCCCGCTGCCGCTGTTGCTGATCGTCGGCGGCGTCGTGCTGCTGGGCGCCGTCGCGCTCGGCATCATCTTCTGGCCCGACGGCGACGGGAAGGACGGCGAGAAGGCCGCCGCTCCCCAGAGCTCGGCCGCCAGCGACCCGTCCGCCGCGCAGAGCGAGCCGGTGGAGGAGACGAGCGCGAGCGAGTCCCCCGACCAGAAGCGGCAGGCCACCGCCGTCGACGGGCTGCTGTCGGAGATGGCCACGACCCGCTCGGCGCTGGGCACCGCCGTCGAGGCCGACTGCGGGACGTCCGACATGGAGGGCATCCGCGACGCCCGCCAGTCGCAGCTCAGCAAGGCCAAGGCCCTGGAGGTCGGCGCCCTCGACCGGGGCGAGGAGCTCAAGAGCGCGCTCGTCCGCGCCCTCGAAGCCTCGCTTGAGGCCAACAAGCGCTATGTCGCCGAGTCGCCCGGCTGCCCGGCCCCGTCCTCGGTCGAGGACATCAACGGCCAGGCCAGCCAGGCCAAGTCCGAGTTCCTCGGCATCTGGCGCGACATCGCCGCCGAGACCGGCCTCCCCACCCGCAACGAGTCCAACATCTAGGCGCCGCATCGCTCCACGATCACCGGTGGGTGAACGCACCGCGCGGGGCCGGGCCGGCTAGGACGCGGCGCTCAGGCGCCCAGGCCCAGGAGGCCGGTGAGCTGCTGGACGGCTTCGGTGAGGACGACGACCGGGGCGACGCGGCGGGCCAGGCGGCCCAGGGCGCCTTCCATGCGTTCGGGGTCGGGGTCGTCCTGGGCGGCCTCTTCCTGGACGTCGGCGAGGTCGCGGCGGGCACGTTCGGGCTCGGTGAGGTCGGCGGCGTGCTCGTCGAGCAGGGCCGCCACTCGGGCGAGGGCCTGTTCGACCTCCGTGGGCCGGGCGGACGGGGCCTCGGCCCGGCCCTGGATCTGGACGGAGTCGTCGCCGGTCGAGATCTGCCCCGAGACGCTGGCGCTGCCGCCGATGTTGACGCCCCGGTCGCCGCTGGTGTCCATTGCCGCTCCTTGAGGGTTCAGGGGTCGATGCCCGACTGGGTCTGCTGGACGCGGGTGCCCTGGCCGCCGACGGCGATCTGCCCGCTGACCTCGCCGCCCGTCATGATCACGCCGGTGTTGAGGATCGTGCTCGCCTGGGCCCGGTAGGCCGAGACGTCGATGCGGCACTCGTCCTCCAGGTAGTCGAGCAGCGCCTCGTTCACGCGGCGCTCGATGAGCCGCGTGTACTTCTCGGCGTCGAGCTCCTGGAGGAAGGTGTGGAAGTCGCGGTCGGCGGCCAGCTCGCGGACGCTGATGCGGGCGCCGTAGTCGTGGACCAGCTCGCGTGACGGGTCGCCGCCCGAGGCCGCCGCGAGCGCGCCGCGTCCCATCTGCCAGCCGGTCGCCGCGAGCCGGGGCCAGGCCAGCATGCTCGCGCTCAGCACGCGGCGCCAGCCGACCTGGAGCGACCTGCCGAGCAGCGTCGGGACGCCCCACGACGGCAGCACGTCGACCATCCGGAACTCGCGGCGGATGGGCGGCAGCACGGTCGCCACGAACTGCCCGTAGAGCATGTGCCCCTCGACGGCGAGGTAGACGAACGCCGACAGCGCGATGTCCTGGTCTTCGGCGGGGGCCAGGGGCCGGTCGTCGCGCCCCATGATCGCCTGGCCCTGGGCGCCGACCATGACGCGCTGGTAGCAGCGGACGCCGCCCTGCGGATGCCGCATGATCGCGTCGATGGCCTCCCGGGTGGCGACCGAGTACGGCACGCCGCCGCGCGGGTCGATCAGCGGGTGGCCCCGGAACGTCCGGCCGCTGAACGCGTCGAGCGCGCGGTCGCGCTGCATGCACTCGCCCCGCCCGACGATGTGGACGTCGGTGACCAGGCCCGCGATCCGCTCGTGCGGCGGCAGCCAGCGCATCGGGTCGCGCTCGGTCTCGCCCGGCGGCCATTCGTCGCGCATCTCCTGGAGCCGGGCGCGGATGCGCTGGTGCATCACCACCGGGTCGGCGCGGACGTCCTCGCCGTTCTCCTTGGTCAGCAGCCCGCCGGACGCGGGCCGGTCGAGCTCGAGCACGATCGACCACGCCTTGGCCCACGGCGCCTTGGCGTCGCCCGCCCCGATGAAGGGGTTGTCGCCCGAGTAGAGCGTGACGTTGCCGCGCTGGGCGGACGAGATGCGCTCCAGCAGCCCGTGGACGCGGGCGCTGTAGGTGCGCGGCGACGGCCCGGACGCCCCGGGCCCCAGCTCGCGCGCCAGGATCCGGAAGACCACCGCCAGATGGCCGATGACCACGAGGGTGAAGCACGCGATGACCAGCAGCGCCATGAGGCCGGACCGCTCGGTGTCCAGCGAGTCCAGCAGCCCGGGATCGGACGACTGCTCGAACGAGCTGGATTCGGAGTCGCCGTCCGACAGCTGGGAGAACGCCGTGACGACGAACGCGACCACCGGCATCACCACGAAGAGGATCAGCCAGGCGACCAGCAGCCGCCACCTCCAGCGCAGCCGCGACCAGGGGACCAGGTACAGCACCGCCAGGTTGATCCCCAGCACGAGGAGGCCCGTGGTGACCAGCGGCAGCAGGATCCAGGCGGCGACCCACACCAGCGCCAGCGTGACGTCGCGCACCAGGCGCAGCCGCCGCGCGCGCAGCGCGTGCAGGATCACCGGCTCCAGGTCGAAGCCGAACGAGGGGACGACGGCCCGGTGCTCGTCCTCGATGTACTCGGCCAGGACCCGGTCGCACAGGCGCTTGTCGAGGTAGACGCCCGCCGCCAGATGACGCGTGGCGTTCTGCAGGGGCTGCCCCGACGACGCGGCGCCCTTGGCCGCGTGGTGGAAGAACGGAGCAGCGGCCCGGCTCGCCGCCTCAGTGATCATTGCCAGGACACCTCGGAGGGTCGGGGGCGGGCGAACGACCGTCGTCGTGAAAAATTACCCGCGCCGCCACGCTCTCGGTAGGAGAGCACCCGATCGTAACGGAACCGAGGCGTCCCGGCCCTCAGCCTTCGAGGAAGGGCAGCCCCTGGGTCGGGTCCTCGAACGGCGTGACGAACTGCTCGGGCCAGGCCAGCACCGGTTCGAGCCACGACGCGACGCGCATCGTCTCGGCCACGTCCGCGATCTGCGCCTCCTCGGCCACCCCGATCGCCACCACCGACAGGTCCTTGAAGAAGCCCGCGTGGTCGTCGTCCCCGGCCAGGGCCGCCAGGGCGATGGGCCGGTTGCGCTCCAGCTCCATCGAGAGCGGATGCCGCCGCAGGGCCCGCAGGCGGTGGCCGAGCTTGGGGTCGGGCGGCTGCTTGAGCCCGGGAAGCTGGTAGTCGAGCGGCGGCGCGGGCGCGTGCTTGTCGGGCGGGCCGCCGTCATACGGGAACAGCCGGTCCATCTCGTGCAGCCAGCGCACCTGCGGGATGACCCAGCCGGGCCCGGGATGGGTGCCGCTGAGCTCGTGGGAGCCGCCCAGGAGCTTCTGCGCGACGTCCGCCACCGCCGCCGTCAGCTCGGCCGGCTGGTAGGCGTGCCGCAGCGCCCAGGACCGCCGCGACACCGCCCGTTCCAGCACGGTCGCCAGCGTGCACTCGCGCAGCCGCGGCGAGAGCCGCGACCAGCCGCGTCCCAGCTCGGACGGGACGACGGGCAGCGGCCGGTTCACCACGTGCGCGAGCACCAGCGTGTCGGCCCACAGCCGCAGCCAGGCCCAGTCGGGATGGCCCGCGAGCAGGTCGGCCTCGCGCAGCTCGTACAGCGAGCACGCCCGGCCGGAGCGGCACTCGCACCCGCACGCGGCCGACCGGCGCCCGTCCACGGGCGGGGGCGGGCCCGGCAGGACGCGCTCGCGCCCCTCGCCCAGCGGGATGCGCACCCGCAGCGGACGGTCCATCCCGTCGGCGAAGACGGCCGCGACGCCCGGGCGCAGGGACACCACCTCGCGCGACTGGTCCTGGTCGAGGTTCATCGCCGAGCCGACCTGGAACCGGTCGTCGTGGGCGGGCAGCCGGTGCACGACCTTCAGCGCGGTGTTCTTGATGACGTCGGGCACCAGCTTGGTCGGGATCTGCTCGGCCACGATGATGCCCTCGCCGTACGCGCGGATCTCGGCGAGCATCCCGGCGAACAGCTCGACGGCGTGCGAGCTGGTGCGCTCGGGCCGGTTGCGCAGCAGCCGGTGCGCCTCCTCGATCACGATGACGTGGCGGAGGCCGCCCCGGGCGCCGCCCTCGGTGGCGCGGGCGCGCATCCGCAGGTGCTCCACGATCCGGATGATGAGCGTGCCCATCAGGAACGCCTTGTCCTCGTCGTTGGCGACGTCCTCGATGGCCAGCACGATGTTGTCGCGCAGCATCCCGCCGATGTCGGCCGGGTGGCCGCCCTCGAAGAACCGTCCGGCCGAGCCGATCCGCAGCGAGCGGAGCCGGACGTCCACGAACCCCTGCACGTCGGCCATCAGCTCGCGCCCGTAACCGACGTCCCCGATGACCTGGAGCGCCGCGTTCTGCAGCTGCTCCAGCGTCGGGACGGCCGGTTCGATCAGCGAGCCCGGCACGCCCGCACCGGTGACCACGTCCCACCCGTTGCCCTCGTAGACCCGTTGCAGCGCCTGCGCCATGATCTGCGGGAACGGCTCCTCGGCGTCGAAGGCCGCCTGGAACAGCGCCCGCACCATGTCGATGTGCGCCTGGACGGGGTACCCGGGTTCGGGCGCCAGCGGGTTCACCGACAGCGGCACCGAGGCCGGGTCGGACGGGTTGACGACCGTGACCGGCCCGCCCAGGTCCTCGATCCGCCCGGCCATCGCCGCGTACTCCGACTTGGCGGGCTCGATCGCCAGCCACGGGATGCCCGCCCGGGTCAGCTGTTCCAGCAGGTGCCGGACGGTCTGCGACTTGCCCGACCCGGTCGCGCCCGTCACGAACACGTGCCGGTTGATGGTCGAGCGGGGCACGGTCAGCCGTCCGACCTGGCGGTCCTGGCCGTCCAGGATGGCGCCGAGCTCGATGCTCGGCTCGTCCCTGGGGCCCGGCTCCTCGGTCTCGGAGGTGACGTCGAAGTACCCGGCGTCCAGCACCCGCAGCCCGGGGACCTCGCGCCGGGGCAGCCCGGCCAGGGCGGCCAGCGCCCCGGCCGTGGCGGTGAACGGGAAGCGCTGCTCGGACTCCACCGCCGGACGCAGCGCCGCCGGGGCCGTCCCGGGGCGCAGCATCTCGCTGAACGTCCCGCTCCCCTGCCCCGACCTCAGCCGGTAGGGGTGGTGCCCGAGCTCCATGGAGCCCACCAGGACGGGCGCGATCTGGCCCAGCTCGGCCTGGTTGACCGCACCGGCCAGCACCCGCACGTTCCACAGGCCCGCCTCGCGGAAGGCGTCCAGCTCGGCCAGCCGCTGGTCGGCCCGCGCCACCGCGAGCCGGGCCTGCTCGTCCTCGCCGCGCCGCAGCATCCGCAGCTCGTGGTGCAGCTCGCGCATCTCGACCTCGATCAGCCGCTCGTCGCACGGGTCGGCGACCACGAACCAGCCGAAGGGCCGCTCCATCAGCGTCACCAGCGTGGACTCGAACAGGCTGGTCTGCTCGCCCCGGCCGACCTGCGGCGCCAGTCGTCCCGGGCAGCGCGTCCAGACCATCTTCTCGGCGTGCGCGAGCCAGCGGTCGCCGATCGGCACGCCGCGGCCGCCGCTGGGGAACAGCAGCCCCTCCGAGCCGGGGTTGACCGGGCCCGCGTTGGTGATCAGCTCCAGCGGGGCACCGCCCCCGGGTGACAGCCACCCCACGACGAACGGCCTGCGCCTGCGGGCGGCCGACAGCGCGGCGGGCAGGACGCTCACGAAGTCCCACTCCGCCGACGCGTGCCGCTCGGGCGAGGGGATCGCCTGGATCCGGTACCAGGGCCCGGGCAGAACCGGGCCGGGCATGCTGGGGGGCGTCGTCACCCCGACATCCTTACCCGCCCGAACCGTTCTTGGACACCGGATCGCGAAGCCCAGGAACCGATCGGGCCGATCGGGGGTCGTACCGTTGATCACCCGCGCCCGCAAGGATCTGGAGCCATGGCAGACACGCCCCCCGAAGCAGCCGAGAGCGACCTGCCACCGCTGCTGGCCGCGCCACCCTGGACCCGGGGCCCCCGAAGCCGGGAACCGGTCGTCCTCAAGGGCCTCAAGCCGCCCAAGTCCCCCACGGCCGAGTCATGGCCACCGGGACTCCGCGAGAAGTGGCTCGCCGAGGAGGACGGTTCCAAATACGAGTTCCTCCCCGGGGAGGACGGCTGGGCGGGAGCGGCGGAGACCCTGCGCAGCGGCGCGGCCCTGAAGGAGCCCAAGGGCCCGACGCGCAGGGGACGGGCCTTCGCCCTGCTGACGCGGGGCCCCGACGACCTGGCACGGGAACTGCTGGCCGACGAGCGCTACTGGGGAGACTTCGACGGCTGGCCGTTCGCGAGCGACGTCCGGAGCATCGTGGCCAGGCGGGGCGCGGCCGCGTACCCGATGGTCCTGCACCTGGCCAAGAAGGAGCAGTCGGCGGTGGCGGCGCTCAGCCCCTTCGTGGACGGCGCCGTGGCCCAGCTCATGATCAAGGGGCTGGGGACCTGGAAGTCCGAGGAGGCCGCGCGGACGTGGTTCGCGTGGCACGGCCGGGCCGCCGCGCCGTTCGTCATCCCCGAGGCCCTGCGCAAGCCCGGCCCCAAGCGCGAGCTGGCCGAGCAGGCCCTGCTGCTGATCGCCCGCGAGCACGGGCCCGAGGTGCTCGTCGAGAGCGCCCGGCACTACGGCGACGAGGCCGTCCGCGCCATGGAGGCGTTCCGCACCGACCCCCTCGACCTGTACCCCGACCCGCTCCCCGAGATCCCCGAGCAACTCGCCCCCGAGCGCCTCCCGCGAATCCTGCTGCGCGGCGGCCGGCTCACCCTCCCGGCGGACGCGACCCGCAATTTCGTCACGATGCTGATGATCTCCTCGCCCGAGGAGCCGTACGCCGGCGTCGAGCGGGTCGTCCCCGACCTCGACCCCGGCTCGCTCGCCGCGTTCGCCTGGGCGCTCTACGCCGCCGAGGAACGCTGCGCGACCTGGGCCTCGCCGGGCGTCGAGTACGCGCTGGGACGCCTGGGCGACGACGAAACGTTCGCCCGGCTGGCCGCGCGCATCGCGCGCTGGCCCCGGTCGACGGTCTGGTACTTCAAGAGCTGGCCCGCGGTGGACCTCGTGGCCGCCCACGGCTCGGAGGCGGCCCTGCGCCATCTCGACCGCCTCGCGCGCAAGGCCGCCGACGCCAAGTGGATCCGGCCCGCCGCCCAGGCCCACCTCGACCGGATCGCCAAGGAGCGCGGGTTCGGCCCCGAGCAGCTCGCCGACCGGCTCGTCCCCGACCTCGGGCTGGACGCCGACGGCGGCCTCACGCTCGACTACGGGCGCCGCTCGTTCCGGGTCGGCTTCGACGAGCAGCTCAAGCCGTTCGTCCGGGACGCCGACGGCAAGGTCCGCAAAACCCTGCCCAAGCCGGGCGCCAAGGACGACCAGGACCTGGCCCCGGCCGCCTACCAGCGGTTCACCGCCCTGAAGAAGGAGGCCAGGGAGGTCGCGTCCGGCCAGATCCAGCGTCTGGAACGAGCGATGCTCACCGGCCGCGAGTGGACCCCGGGGGAGTTCCGCACCCTCTTCCTCGACCATCCCCTCCTGCGCCACATCGCCCGCCGCCTGGTCTGGACGTCCGGCCCCACCGCCTTCCGCGTGGCCGAAGACCACACGCTCGCCGACGTCCACGACAACGTCCTGCGCCCGACCAGCGACATCCGCGTGCCGCACCCGCTGCACCTGGGCGAGGAGCTGGCGGCCTGGTCGGAGCTGTTCGCCGACTACGAGATCCTCCAGCCGTTCGCGCAGCTCGGCCGTCCCGTCCACGCCCTGACCGACGAGGAGCGCGCCGGGACCCGCCTGAAGCGCTTCGAGGGCGCGAGCGTCCCCAACGGCCCTCTCTTCGGCCTCGAACGCCAGGGCTGGGAGTTCGGCGAGAAGGAGACCGGAGGCTACCGCCGCCAGATCTCCCTAACGCTCGCCGAGGACCGCCACGTCGTCCTCTACCTGGAGCCCGGCATACGGGTGCTCACCCCAGAGGACGCCCCCATCCAGGAGATCGAACGCGTCACCCTGCGCAAGGGCCGCTACGGCCCAGAGACCGGCACCTTCGCCGACGTGCCCGAGGTAGCCGTCTCAGAACTCCTCACCACCCTCGTCCGCCTCACCGGCTAGGACCGCAACCCCGCGCGCGATTGCGTTAACTAACCGGGGGAAGCGAAGCCGAAGGCGAGCTTCCCCCGGTTAGATCGCGAAGCGATGCAGCAATCGCATAATCACGGTCACCGGAGCGAGCCGCTAGGCGAGCGCAGGTGGGCCGGGATTAAGACGGAGGAGCCGCGTGGCGGCCGTTGGCCTTTCTGGGCGGGACGATGCGGGAGGGGCGGGCGGCTCGGGGGAGCGCGTGGCGGGCGCGGGCGGGACGGTCCGGCGGGTCGCTCGGGGTGGGCGCGGGGACGGGTTCGTCATCGGGGGCGGGGGTCTCCCGCTCCTGGTCGGCCTCCCGTTCCTGCTCGCGCAGGTACTCCTCGAACTCCATCGAGTGCGTCGTGGGGAGCGTGATGATGCCGGGGTTGGCGTCGACGAGCAGGACGCGGCGTCCGGCGGCGCCCGCATGGGTGAAGATCATCGCGGTGGGCGGGAGCTCCTGGAGCTGGGGCGGCTCGATCAGCAGCTCGCGGGCGCGCTGCTTGGCCGTGGTCGCGGCCACGCTGCGCCCCCACGCGGTGGCCGAGCTGATGCCCTCGACCAGCGCGGCGTCGTCGGCCGCGGGTGCGGGCAGCGGCGACCAGGCCGGGTCGGTGAGCTCGTCGCCGCGCGCCCGCGCGAACGCGACCGTGCTCGCGTAGCCCTCACCGGCCCGCTCCAGCAGCGTCTCCCCCGCCGAGTCGGTGATCTCGGCGACCAGCAGGGGCTGGTCGGTGCCGATGTGCTCGGCGGCGATCCGGGCGTCCTCGGGGTTGCCCAGCCGCATGAAGCCCACGGCCGCGTGGCCGCGGCGTCCCAGGCGCTCGCGCACGTGCTGCGGGATCGAGCGGTACATGAGCACCAGGCCGGTGCCGGTGGCCTCGCAGGCGTCGATGAGGCGGTCGAGGACATCGCCGCGCAGCTTCTCGGCACCGCACAGGAACAGCGTGTGGTCCCAGCGGTCGGACGGCGGCGCCTCGCGGATGCGGTGGGTGAGGGCGGTGGCTACGTACGTCCCGAGGATCCGGTTGGTGAGGACGCCCGCGCGCCGGTCCATCGAGACCACGTGCAGGCGCGACGGCGGCAGCCTGACCTGCTCGGCGGCGACCTTCTCCAGCTTGCGCAGCTGCGCCTCCAGGGCCCAGGCCCGGCGGACGACGATCCGGTCGGTGGCGTCGCGCCCGAACAGCGTGGCGATCCGTTCGAGCTGGTCGTCGGTCAGCAGCCCGCGGCGCAGGTCGTCGCGCGGGTCGCCGACCTGGGCCAGGACGCGCAGCGCCGCGGTGATCTGCGGGATGCCGACGTCCGCGCCGAGGATCTCGATGACCCGTTCGAGGATGGAGTTGTCGAACGACAGGTCGCGCGTGCCGCCCTCCTCCTCGCCCGCGCTCACGACCAGGGACAGGACGTCGGCCAGGGCCTCGGGGCCGAGGCCGCGGGTGGCGTCGAGCCGGGCCAGGTCGGCGGGCAGGACCCACACCAGCGGGTCGTCGCCGCGTGCCGCCGCCACCCGGAGCAAATCGTGCGCGACCGCGCCCTCGGACAGGTCGATCACCGTCACCCGGGAGCCGACCGCCAGCCGCGCCGCGCCCATGGTCGTCACGGCGGCGGACCAGCCCGCGAGCGTGCCGCCCACGACGTCCACCCGGTCGACCCCGGGTGGGACGGCCACCGGGTACCACTCGCGCTGGTTCTCGTAGGCGAGGCTGCGGCGCTCCCATTCGCGGCTCGCGGTCTGGTGGGCCTTCTCGGCCGCGTCCCGCTCGCGGCGGCGGGCGGCGCGCTCGCGCTCGTCCCGCGCGCGCTCCTCGGCGATGCGCGCCCGGACGGCCCGCTCGTCGCGCCACAGGGCCGAGCCGGTGATGCCCAGGATGACCGCGCAGGCCAGCAGCGCGACCGCCGCGAACGCCCAGGGCAGCACCCCTGCCACGCCGCACAGGATGAACAGGCCCATGCCGACGCCGGTGCCGAACACGGCGATGCGCAGCGGACGGCTCGCCATCTCCTCGCCGGGCGCGCGCCGCGCCGGGGGGATCGGAGCCGTCTCGGGAGCCTCCGGCGGCCCGGGCGGGGGCCCGGGGTCCGGATGCACTTGCTCGTAACGCCAGCCGACATAGACGCGGTCGGCTTGCATCAACCGCGCCATCGCAGACCCGCTGACCATGTCCGTCACGTTCGAGAGACCCCTGGGAGTTGCGGGAAGCCAGAGAACGTCTGGGGGTTAGGTGGGATTGCTACTCCGCACAGAGTAAAGAGGTTGGACGAGTGACGCGGCACGTTCAACCGAACACGGAGCCCGATCGCCGACTTACGCCGCCAATTCGGTCACCTGGCTCACCTGCGGGAAAGATCGGGCACCCGGGCGGGCTCCTTTGGCCGTATCCGGCCATCCTTTTCCGCGCGTCTGGTGGACAAGGGGAAGGCGAGGGCAGCCGCGAGGCAAGCCAGAGGTATCACCGGCGGCTGGTAACGGTAGTCGAACATCACGGTCATCGGCGGCAGGACGGTCATCGCCAGCGCCGCGCTGAACGGCAGCAGGGCGGGCCCGCCCCAGCGCCGCCACGACATCACCACCGCCACGAGGCCGACGGCCAGAATCCCCGTCAGGAGCCGTCCGCGCAGATAGATGTGATCTTGGTAGTCCCGCATGAACCCCGCATAGGGCTCGACGATCCGGGTCTGGGCCCGGCCCGGGTCGTACTGCGTCACCTTGATCGGCGTGAAGTTCGGAAGCGGTTCCTCCCGCTTGCCGAACTCGTAGTAGTCGTAGGTGTTCTTGTCCGGGAAGACCGGCCGCTCCCACTCCCAGTTGAGGCTCAGCTCGTCCCAGACGGCCTGGAAGTAGGCCTTGGGCTGCCCCATGATGGCGCGCTTGCCGAAGTCCCCGGCGACCTTCTCCTGCTCCTTGGAGAACCACGGCGGCAGGTCGGGGCTGCTGCGCAGCACCGCTTCGCTGTTCCACACGTAGTAGTGGTTCGCCGGACGCTTCTCCGGCGGCAGGATCGGGCACATCGGCAGCTGCTGGATCGTCGGCTCGAACTCGTCGCAGTCGGCGAACGTCATGGCCCGCGCGTAGAGGAAGATCCCGCTGCTGTTGGTCAGCGCGTACTTGTCATGGAACGACTGGAACCATGCCGCGTACAGGGCCAGCGGGACGGCCGCCGCCACCAGCGCCACTCCCACGGCCCGCCATCCGGCCCGCCGCACCACCAGGTACCCCAGGAGCAGGATCACCAGCGGCAACCCCACCGACCGCGTGAGCGTGGCCATGGCCAGGAGCAGCCCGGCCCCCGCCGCCGCGCCCGGCCCCGGGACCTTCTTCCACAGGACGAGCGTCACCGCCCCCATGAGCAGCGCGATGAACAGCGTGTCCGACATCAGCATGTGCTCGAGCTGGATCGTGTAGGCGTCCAGCAGCGCGGGCGCCGAGGCCAGCGACGCTCCCCACCAGGGAACCCCGAACCGCTTGTTCAGCAGGACATAGATAGCGACCGCGATCCCCAGCCCCAGCAGATGCTGAAGAACGATCACCAGCTCGACGCTCTTGAACGGCCCCAGCATCCACAGCACGAAGGAGTACCCCGCCGGCCGAGCCGGCGAGGGCTGCGGATGCAGCGCCCCCTTCAGGTACTCGAAGGAGTCCGGGAACCACATCACCCACCGGTACCCGAGCATGGTCACCACGCGCAGCGCGGCACCGGCCGCCAGCAGCACCAGGAACAACCAGTGCGCGGCCACGAACGCCCGGAGGGCCCTGGGGGACGGAATCATCGCGCCGCAGCATATGCCGAGTTGGCCCCCCAGACCACTTCAGATCCGCTCAACCACCCGAGACCACAACAAAGTCCCACGAATCAGGGAAAACGAGTTACCGTGCTCCCATGTTGATCGATCCGGGTGTCGCCGCGGCCTTCTGCCTGGCCGCGCTGGTCATGGCCCTGGTCCCGGGCCCCGACCTGCTGTTCATCGCCGCCACCGGCCTGGCCTCGGGCCGCCGCGCCGGCGTCCTGGCGGCGCTGGGAATGGCGGCGGGCCTGGCCGTCCACACCACGGCCGCCGCCTTCGGCCTCGGAGCCCTGCTCCAGGCGTTTCCCACGGCCTTCAACGTGATCCGGATCCTGGGCGCGATCTATCTCGTCTGGCTGGCCATCAGCTCGTTCAGAGCCGCCGGCGCCCCCGAACTCCTTGAGCCGCAGCAGCTCGAACGCGCCTATTCGCCCCGCCGTATTTTCACCCGAGCCCTGCTGACGAACCTGGCCAACCCCAAGGTCATCGCCTTCTACCTGGCCTTCTTCCCTCAGTTCATCAACCCGTCCCAGGGGCACACCACCGCCCAGTTCTTCATCCTGGGCGTCCTGTTCATCGCCGTGGGCCTCTGCGTGGACGCGACCGCGGGCCTCCTGGCGGGCAACCTGGGCGACTTCGCCCGCCGCCGCCCCGCCTTCCAGAAATGGCTGCACCGTCTCTCCGGAACCATTTTCGCCGGCCTGGCCGTCCGCTTGGCGGCCGACACCCGCTAAGGCTCCGCCTGCCCTCCTGGCCGATCCCCAGACGAACCGAACGCGCGCTTTGGTCATCTAACGGCGGAGCGGACAGTGTCTGGGCGGGGTCGACCGGTTCCAACGACCGTGTCTCGTGGCTCGTCTCGGCCGGGAGGTGGACCGCGTGTGGACGGAGCGACGAGGGTGGTACGCCTACAGCGTCGCCAAGGCGGCGGACGCGGACAGGTTCGTCCATCTGTTCGGGCTTGAGGTGCGCGCGGTGGCGATGTTCCCGTTCACGATCACCGTCTCGGCTCTGGCGCAGATCCCCGTCCTGCCCATGGTCGGTGCCGTGGCGGGCCACACCGGACGCATGTGGGAGCTTCTGGCGGGCTTCGCCTGGCTCGGCTCGCCGGCGACGATGGGACTGTTCGCGGTCGTCGGTGAGCGCTACCTGGTGGGCGCCGCGCCGCTGATGGCGCCGTTCGTGGCCTTCGGCGGCGTGCTGCTGGCGGGAATGGCGGCGCGCCGCCACGGCACGCGCGACACGGTGCTGGGTTCGCCGGTGATCTGGACGGCGGCGGTCGGCGCGGCCCTGCTGGTCCAGCCCGGCTCCGTCGCCCAATTCATGCTGCTCACGGCCGTCATCGGCCTGATCATGGGCGGGACGCAGGCGCTGTCCAGATCGCTGTTCACCCGGCTTGTCCCGCCGCGGCGGGAGGCCGAGTACTTCGCGCTGACCCTGCGGTGGACCGGCAGCCATCGCGCCGCGCTGGTGTCCTTGACCGTGTTCTACGTTCTGGGGCTCGCGTCACTGCTCGCCGTGCGCGTCCCGTCGGACCGCGCCCGGGGGACGGCCCAGGGCTTGGCGGCCAGGACGGTGCCCGTCCGCGCACAGCCGGATGGGGTCGCGCGATGACCGTCGACCTGCGTTTCGGTGTTCTGGGGAACCTCTACGTCGAGCGCGCCGGGACGCCGGCGCCGGTGCCGCGCTCGACGGTGCTGCGCGGTCTGCTGGGAGCGCTCCTGCTCGGTGCGGGAAACGCGGTGGACGTCGAGCAGCTGACCGGCCTGGTCTGGGCCGACCGGGCGGAGCGGACGAGCCGCAAGTCGGTGCACGTGGGCATCTCGCGCCTGCGGAACTGGCTGGGCGCGCTCGCGGGGCCCGGCGACGGAGTCGCGATCGAGTATCACGCCGGGGCCTACCTCCTGACGGTGGCTCCCGAGCTGATCGACCTGGGCCGCTTCCGCGGCCTGGTGGACGAGGCCTCGACCGTCTCCGACCCCGCCGGGCGCGGTCGTCGCCTGCTGCGGGCCCTGGACCTCAGGCGCGGGCAGGTGCTGGAGGGCCTGACTCGGCTGGACCGCACCGACACGCTCATCCGCTCGGTCGAGGCCGACATACGCAAGGCCGTGCTGTCCCTCGCCGAGACCGCCCTGAGCTCGGGCGACCCGGCGATGGCGATCCCCGCCGTGCGTGATCTCGCCGTGGAGCACCCCTTCGACGAGCCGGTCCATGCCCGGCTGATCCGGCTGCTGGCGGCCGACGGCCAGCAGGCGGCGGCCCTGGACGGCTACCGGGAGCTGCGTGAACGCCTGGTCGAGGAGCTGGGGGTCGAGCCAAGCGCGCTCGTCAAGCGCGTCCATCTCACGGTCCTGTCCGGTCAGAGCGCGTCCATGGGGGACGCACGGTCACCGGGCGAGGAAGAGAAAGAGGAATCGATCCCCGAGGCTCCGCCGGCACCAGCGCAGCTACCGGCGGACATCCCCGACTTCACCGGAAGGGAGACCGAGACCGGCCTGGTCGCCGCCGCCCTTGGCCGCGACGCCGTCTCGGACCGGGCGCCGGCCGTGCGGGTCGTCGTCATCACCGGGCTGGGCGGCATCGGCAAGACCGCGCTGGCCGTCCACGCGGCGCACCGGTTCGCCGGCTCGTTCAGCGGCGGGCAGCTGTACGCGAACCTGAAGGGTGCCTCGGACTCTCCGGCCGACCCCGCCGACGTCCTCAGCGGCTTCCTGCGGGCGCTGGGGGTGAGCGGTGCGGCGATCCCCGAACCGCTTGAGGAGCGGGCGGCCATGTACCGGTCGTGCCTGGCGGGCCACCGCCTGCTGATCGTGCTCGACAACGCCGCCACCGAGGAGCAGATCAGGCCCCTGATCCCCGGTGATCCGGGTTCGGCGGTCGTGGTGACCAGCCGTGCCCCGCTGACCGGGCTGGAGGGCGCCGCCCCCGTCCCGCTCGACGTCCTCGGCACCGAGCAGGCGCATGAGCTGCTCGGTCGCATCGTCGGCGCGGCCCGTGTCGCGGCCGAGCCCAGGGCCGCTGGGGAGATCCTGCGGCTGTGCGACTACATCCCGCTCGCGCTCAGGATCGCCGGGGCCAGGCTTCGCGGCCGTCCGGGCTGGAGCCTGGCCCATCTGGTGGAGCTGCTGGCGGATCGGCGCGGCCGTCTCGACGAGTTGCGGGCCGGGGACCTGGCCGTGCGCGTCGGCTTCGAGCTGACCTACGCGCGCCTGCCGGCGGACGCGCGCCAGGCCCTGCGGCACCTGGGCCTGCTGGAGGCGCCGGACTTCCCGGCGTGGGTCGTCGCCGCCCTGCTGGACGTTCCGGCCGCCCACGCCGACCGGCAGATCGAGACCTTGATCGACGCGCATCTCCTCACCGTCGTCCGCGCCGGCGAGCGCGCGGCCCTGCGCTACCGGATGCACGACCTCGTCCGGCTCTACGCCTGGGAACGCGGCCAGGCCGAGGATTCCGCGCACGAACGGCTGGCGGCCGTGGAACGCGCTCTGGGGGCGTGGCTGGGGCTGCTTGAGGAAGCGGCCGAGCGGGTGCCCGGCCCTGTCTACGCGCTCATGCACGGGACGGCCGAACGCCGGCGGCTCCCGCCCGCCGCCCGCGCGGAGCTCCTGGACGACCCGATGGGATGGCTCGACGCCGAGCGGACGGCCCTGTTCGCCGCGGTGTCGCAGTCGTGTGCCCTGAATCTGGACGAGCTCGCCTGGGATCTGGCGGCCTCCATGGAGCGCTA
This sequence comes from Spirillospora sp. CA-294931, assembly GCF_050946795.1. Taxonomy (GTDB): domain Bacteria; phylum Actinomycetota; class Actinomycetes; order Streptosporangiales; family Streptosporangiaceae; genus Spirillospora. The sequence continues at coordinate 942,123 of NZ_CP192006.1, read as the reverse complement.
CCTCGATGTGCGTTCGCTTACCGGCGAATGGCGCGCCATGCACGAGCGCGCGATCGAGGTGTGCCGGGCGGCGTCCAACCGGCGCGGCGAGGCCGTGCTGCTGCGCGGGTGGGTGGAGGTCACGACCTGGACGTCCTCCGACCGGCCCGGCCTGACCATGACGGCCGTCCGGGAGCGGGCCCTGGAGGTCCAGCGGATGTTCGCCGAGCTCGGGGAACCGGCGGGGGTCGCCGACGCGCTCCTGCTGGAGGCCTGGGGCCGTATCGCGCAGGGGGACGCGACCGGGGCGCTCGCCGCCGCCGAACAGGCGCTCGCGCTGGCCACCCGGGCGGAGTACCTCGGCGGGCAGGCGCGGGCCCAGCACGTCTTGGCGATCGCCCACGGGGAGGCGGAGATCGACAAGGCCATCGTCTGCCTGCATCGGGCACTGCGGCTGGCCGAGGAGATCGGCAATCCCCGCTTCCACGCGACCGCGCTGCAGTTCCTGGGCGCGGCGTACGACCGGGCGGGCTCCCCGGATCAGGGACGTGAGCTGCTGAGCCGCTCCCTCGGCATCGCCCAGGAACTCCAGGACCGGTACCTGGAGACCTTCTCGGTTCTCTATTTGGGCAAGCTGCTGGCCAAGGGTGAAGATCCCGGCGCCATGGCGCTGGCGGAGCGATCGCTGTTCCTCGGCCGGACGCTGTGCCTGCCGCATCACCTCGCCGACTCGCTGACGCTCAAGGGTGAACTGCACCTGCGCGAGGGACAGATGGACCAGGCCATCGCCTGCCTGGACGAAGCGGTCGATCAGTGGCGGGAGCAGGGCTGGCACACCTTCCGGGCCGAAGCCCTGGTCTCCCTTGGCCACGCCCACGCCCGATCGGGGAACACCGGCGGTGCCCGCGCCGCGTGGCACGAGGCGTGCGCGCTGCTCCGGGAGCTTGACGACGTCCCGGCGGCGCAGCGCGCCCAGCGTCTCATCGATGTCCTCGACGGGGCGTCCGCGCCCGCGCTGGCGGCGGCTCGTCCCACCTGAGGACCGCCCCGGGCAGACCGGTAACCGATCGGTCAGCCATCGGTTACCGCACCCTCTTTACCTTCGTCGTATCCGCGGTGGACGGGGGCCCACCGCGGACCCCCGCGTCCAACGTCCCTCGTGTGAACGGAGGCACCATGAACGGGAAATCCCGAGCCGGGCTGCTGGCGCTGGCGGCCACGCTGCCGCTCTCGGCCGTCTCGATCCCCGCCGAGGCCGCGCCGGTCTCGCCCCGGCCCGCGACGTCGGCCGCGGCTCCGCGAACGGGGCTCGAGGCCCTGGCCGCCAAGGGCGCGGACAGCAAGAACCGGACGGTCATCTTCATCCACGGGTTCCAGATCGGGCAGAAGGCCGACTGCTACGGCATGTGGAAGAAGTCGATCGACTTCTTCCGCAGCCAGGGTTGGGCCAAGAAGAACCTCATCACCTGGGGTTACTACAAGAACAACACCCACTGCACCAGCAAGTACAAGGGCAGCACGATGTCCGACCTGGGCAATGTGGGCGCGGCTCTGAACAAGTACATCCGGACGAATTTCACCGACAAGGGCAAGAAGGTCGACGTGGTCGCCCACTCCACCGGCAGCCTGATCATCCGGAACGCGATCATTCAGAGCCATCTCCGCCCCGGCAAGCTCTATGTCGAGGACGTCGTCACGCTGGGCACCCCGCACGACGGCAGCAAGTGGGGCCATGCCTGCAACGCGACCCAGTGCAAGCAGCTTCGTCCCGGCAGCGACTTCATCAAGGGCCTCAACCACTTCAGCACCAAGGCCAAGCGCTACCACGAGGGTGACGGCGGGACCAACTGGACCCTGGTCGGCTCCTACCTCGACGGCGTGACCTCGGCCGAGAGCGGCACGTCAAAGAACGTCTACGCCAAGCACAGGATCCTCTACCCCAAGAGCGAGCGGGTCGGCCACCCCGACTACTACCAGACGGGCACCGGCGAGGGCTGGACGTACTACCGCTCGAACAACTACAGCCAGAACTACCACAAGGTGACCACCAGCGCCGGGCCGATCAGGATGGCCTACCGCGGTGCCTACTACCACTCCAAGTGGTGATCTGAGGGCGGGGTCGCGCCTGGGATCCAGCGGGCCGGGGGAACTCTCCCTCGGCCCGCTGCCCGTTGGGTCACTGGGGCGGGAGGACGTCCTCGTTGGGGCGGGGAGGGTGTCTCAGGGCCTCGCTGAGGCCCTTGCGCAGGCCCTTGCGGAGAGTGGCGCGGTCTTGGGAGCGGGCGAACGTGCGGGCCCAGCGGCGGGCGGTGGAACCGCTGTAGAGGACGCGTTCGGCCGGGCTCAGGCCCTTGCTGCGGGTGAAGAGCCAGACCTTGTTGCGGACCTCGTAGTAGAAGCGCTCGCCCGGGTCGGCGTCGGTGGAGCCGAAGGTCTTGGTCTTGTGGACGACGCGGCTGGACGGGCACAGCACGCCCAGGCGGCCGCGCAGGAGGCGGGTGGTGAACTCGAAGTCGTCGTTCCAGAGGAAGTAGTCGGCTATCGGAAGGCCGCGTTCCTCGACCGCTCGGGCCTCGATCAGGATCGACACGAACGAGGCCGAGCGGATGGGGACGCAGCCCGCCTCGGCCGCCCTCGCCAGTTCGGCCTTGGTGGCCCGCGGCTTCTGGCGCGGGGTGTTCATGGGGTGGTCGCGGCCGTCGGTCCAGACGACCCGGCTGGCCACCAGGGTGGCCGACGTCGTGGCGTGCGCGTCCAGGAGCCGGGCCAGGGCGTCCGGTTCGGGGACGGTGTCGTCGTCCATCAGCCAGATCAGGTCGGGTTTCGCGTCGAGGGCGCTGGCCAGGCCCGCCGCGAAGCCTCCGGCGCCGCCGGTGTTGTGCGCGAGCTCGACCAGGTCGACCTCGCCGTAGTGCTCTTCGAGCAGGGCCGGGGTGCCGTCGGTGGAGGCGTTGTCGACGACGATCACGGCGTCGAGGGGGCGGGTCTGGGCGCGCAGGGCGTCCAGGGCCTCGGTGAGGAGGTCGCGGCGGTTGTAGGTGACGACGACCGCGATCACCCGAGGGTCAGTCACGGGGGCCGCCGCGCAGGCGTCCGGCGGCGCGGCGCAGGGGGGACGGCCGGGCGGGCGCGACCGCGCTGATGCGGGCGAGCTGCTCGCGGACCTGGGTGAGCTCGTGGTTGAGCGTCGCCATCTGGGTGCGTTCGCGGGCCTTGGCCAGGTCGCGCAGCAGCGCCTCGACGACCTCGACGGCGGCCGTGGTCAGGGCGGCGGGGTCGAGCGGCTCGGCTGGGACGGACGTCTCGAAGACCGGGACGAGCTCGTCCAGATCCCCGACGATGTCGTAGCCACCGGCCCGCAGCCCCTCGATCAGCTCGGCCGATCGGGACTTCACCCAGGCGTGGTGGCGGACCGGCAGGACGATCTCCACCCGCTCCTCGCGGGCCGCCAGGACACGGTTGGCGACATGGCCGCGGACCAGGGGCTCGTAGTCGCCGCCCAGGCCGCCCCGGCCGACGCGCTGGTTGATGAGCCGGACGAGCTCGGCCTCGGCCAGCCCGAGCGCCTTCTCCTGCTGGACCGACGCCAGGTCGCACCACTCGGGGGCGATGCCGGACAGCTCGGCGAAGCGGCCCCAGAGCCCGGCGCCGCCGGTCTCGCCCTGGGGCGCGGTGATCACGTGGATGTTCTCGGGCGGGAGCGTCGCGCCCCACGCGTCCAGGACGCGGACGGGGTCGTGCAGCCCCCAGAACATCTCACCGAACGGGGCGGGCGCGTCGATGCCCTTGGTGACCAGGTCGTCGGCGAACTGGTCGAAGGTGACGGTGTGCTCGTGCTTGACGTGCTCCTGCCAGTCGGCGGCGAGCTGGCGGGCCAGGTCGCGGGCGGTGAAGACCAGATGCACGTCGCCGGGCCGCAGCGAGTCGATCGCGCGCTGGGCCTGGGCCCTGGTGGCACCGCCCAGAAGCTCGTTGGACAGGACGACGCGGTGCCCGTCCCACTCGCGGACGCGCCGGGCGACGGCGTCCCACACTCCGTCCCAGGCGGGGTCGCGGCGGCCTCCCCACGCCATCTCGCGGAGGTCCATGGTGGCTTCGAAGTGCTGGTGGGGGTGTTCGAGCGGGTAGCAGACGCCGTTGGCCGCGAGGGCCGGGGCGCTGTTCCACAGCGCGGCTTGGAGCGGCCCGGCGCCGATCAGCGGCGCGCCTATGTGCAGGAAGATCTGCTTGGCCTGGCTCACTACCGGTTCTCCTGGCGTCGTGATTCGGTGTAGCGCCAATACGCTTCTCGGGCGCGCATGACGAGGGGGTGGCGCTCGCTGAGGTGGCGGACCGCCTCTTTGAGCGGCGGGGCCGACACGGCCACCAGATGGGCGGCGTCCCGGTTCATCCGGGCCGCCTGGTCGATGAGGGCCTGCGGGCTGGCGCGCACGGTGCTTTCGGACTCGTCGGCGCTCGTCCGCAGGAGTGCGGCGATGGCGTCGAGCGCGGCGTCCAGGACGTCCTCTTCCGAGGCGCGGCCGGGGTCACCGGCCAGCGCCGGGTTGGACGGCCCGGGCAGCAGGTCGCCGAGGTCGCCGGTGACGTCGAACCGGGCGGTGCCGAGGGCCTCTACCATTTCCTGGGAGCGTTCGAGCACCCAGGGGTGGTACTCCTCCGGCAGCCGGATGCGGGTGCCGGTGCGTCCGGTGAGGACGCTCTGGGCCAGCCCGTGCTTCACATGGACGTCGTGCACCGGCCAGTCGATGCTCTGGCGGGTGGCGAGGTTGACGCGGCGGATCAGCTCGGTCTCGGCCACGCCCAGCGACGGGTTCGCGAACACGTGGGTGGTGTCGCAGCGTCCGGGGTCGACGCCGAGCACCCGGCAGAAGCGTTCGAGCAGCAGGCCGTTCGGGGCGCCGGGAGGGGGCAGCGTGACCACGTGCACCCGTTCGGGCGGGACGCCGCGGGCCCAGCGCTTCAGGACGGCGGGGGCGTCCTGCATGCGCCAGAACTCGCCGATCCAGTTGGGCAGCGCGGGGTCGTCGGGGAAGCGGAGCCCGGAGATGAACTCGGCGAACGTCATGACCGAGCGGTTCTTGACGTCCTCCTGCCAGTGCGCGGGGATCTGCCGGGCCAGGTCGCGGGCGGTGTAGACGAGGTGGACCTCGGCGAAGTCGAGGTCGCGCATCGCCCGCTCGACATGGTCGGGGAAGGCGGGGGCGAGCAGTTCCTGCGAGATCAGCGCGGCCCGGCCGTCCCAGTCGCGGATCTCCTCGACCAGGCGCCGCCAGGCCCCGATGGTGACGGGGTCGCGCAGGCCGTCGAAGAAGGCCTCGCGCAGGTCGAAGGCCGCCCACACATGGTCGGCCGGGTCGTCCCCGGGGTACAGCAGGCCCTGGTCACGCAGCTCACGGCGTGTGTGCCACATCACGTTCTGCAGATACGTGGTGCCGCTTTTTGGCGCGCCCACGTGCAGGTAGACGACGGGCCTCACCGATCACCACCCAAATTACGATCACCTTGCCGCGGAACGGCCCGCGCGAGCCTCGGCCAGCGGGTATCTTAGCTGCGCACTTGCCCTATAAGTCCCGTTCTTGGCATCAGCCGCGTTCGCCCCAGGTCACATAGGTTACCGAGGGGCGAGAACGGGCCAGGCGGCCGTCGTCCCCGGGGAACTTCGTGAACGTTGACCTTGTAGTGGCAGGATCCGGTTTCTTCGGCCTCACCGTGGCCGAACGCTGCGCGAACGAGCTGGGCCTGCGGGTCCTGGTGCTCGACCGCCGCGACCACATCGGAGGGAACGCCTACAGCGAGCCGGAGCCGGAGACCGGCATCGAGATCCACCGCTACGGCGCCCACCTCTTCCACACCTCCAACGAGCGGGTGTGGGAGTACGCGAACCGCTTCACGGCGTTCACGGGCTACCAGCACCGGGTGTTCACGACCTTCAAGGGCCGGGTCCACGCGATGCCGATCAACCTGGGCACCCTCTGCTCCTACTTCGAGCGGTCGTTCACCCCGGACGAGGCCAGGGCGCTGGTCGCCGAGCAGGCGGCGGAGGTCACCGACCCGGCCAACCTGGAGGAGAAGGCGATCTCGCTGATCGGGCGCCCCCTCTACGAGGCGTTCATCCGGGGGTACACGGCCAAGCAGTGGCAGACCGACCCGCGCGACCTGCCCGCGGAGATCATCACCCGGCTCCCGGTGCGGTACACCTTCGACAACCGGTACTTCAACGACACCCACGAGGGCCTCCCGGTCGACGGCTACACCGCCTGGCTGGAGCGGATGGCCGACCACCCCAACATCGAGGTGCGGCTGAACACCGACTTCTTCGACCTGCGCGACGACGTCGTCGGCAACGTCCCGGTCGTCTACACCGGCCCCCTGGACGCCTATTTCGGGTTCGCCGAGGGGGAACTGGGCTGGCGGACGCTGGACTTCGAGATGGAGGTCCTGCCGACCGGCGACTTCCAGGGCACGCCCGTCATGAACTACGCCGACGAGGACGTCCCCTACACGCGCATCCACGAGTTCCGCCATTTCCACCCCGAGCGGACGCACCACCCGGCCGACAAAACTGTGATCATGAGGGAGTACTCGCGCGCCGCCGTCCGCGGCGACGAGCCCTACTACCCGATCAACACGGCCGACGACCGCGAGCGCCTGCTGGCCTACCGCGAGCTGGCCAAGCGGGAGAGCGGCGTCCTGTTCGGCGGGCGCCTGGGCACCTACAAGTACCTCGACATGCACATGGCCATCGCCAGCGCCCTGAACATGGTCGACAACCGGCTGCGGCCCCATTTCGCCGATGGGGCCGAGCTCGTCAGCGGAGGGACGGACGAATGACCGAGCACGTGACGGGGGACACCCCCGCCGACGGCACGCCCGTCGTAGACCAGACCACCCTGGACGAGGCCCTCGACCAGGCCGCCCTGGGCGAGGCCATGACGGCCCTGGACGGCGTCACCCCCGGCCAGGACCCCGCCGAGGACGCCGGTTCCCTGGGTGAGCTGTCCCCCGACCTGGACGACGCCGAGCCCGAGGCAGAAGCCGCGGCGGACGCCGACGACGGCGCGCCGAAGGTCCTGCGGGTCCTGCACCGGGTCGTGATGCCGGTCGACCGCGACCAGGACATCCTCAAGCTCTACATCGAGGGCAACATCGTCCGGACGGCCGCCGCCGAGCCGGCGGCGGCCGAGGGCGGCGCCGAGCCCGCACCGGCACCGCCGCCCCCGCCGCCGTCGGACTACCAATCGGCGGAGTACTGGGACGGCTCCAACCTCGGCGACGACGAGGACGTCTCGGACGACCGGCGCCGGGTGGTCGTCCCGGCCGGGCGCCGCGCCTCGTTCCTGACCTACTTCAACGCGTTCCCCGCGAGCTACTGGCGGCGCTGGACGCGGCTGGAGGAGGTCGTGCTGCGCGTCCGCGTCCGCGGCGACCTCAAGATCATCGTCTACCGGTCCAACTCCAAGGGGCACTCGCAGCGCCTGGAGTCGGTCGAGGTCCACGCGCACGACGCGGTCGAGGAGAAGCTGTTCACCCTCCCGCTCAAGCCGTTCGTGGACGGCGGCTGGTACTGGTTCGAACTGGTGGCGGGCGAGAACGCCGCCGTGCTCGAAGAAGCCGAGTGGTGCGCCGAGACCGACGCGCCGCAGGGCCGCACCAGCATCGGCATCACGACCTTCAACCGGCCGGACTTCTGCGTCCAGCAGCTGGTCGCGCTGGCCAAGGCCACCGACGTGCTGGAGGTCATCGACGAGATCTTCGTGGTCGACCAGGGCACCCAGCGGGTCGAGGACCACCCCGACTTCGCCGACGCCGCCAAGGCCCTGGAGGGCCGGCTCCGGGTCATCGACCAGGGCAACCTGGGCGGCTCGGGCGGCTTCGCCCGCGCCATGGACGAGACCGTCAAGGCGGGGGCCAGCGACTACGTCCTGCTGCTGGACGACGACGTGGTCACCGAGCCCGAGGGCATCCTGCGCGCGGTCACGTTCGGCGACCTGACCCGCAAGCCGACCATCGTCGGCGGGCACATGTTCAGCCTGTACGACCGGTCGGTGCTGCACGCCTACGGCGAGACCCTGGCCCCGTACCGGTGGTTCTGGGGCCCGGCGCCGCACACCTTCCACGGGCACGACTTCTCCTACCACCGGATGCGCGAGACCAACTGGCTCCACCGCCGCATCGACGTCGACTACAACGGCTGGTGGATGAGCCTGATCCCCACCAGCGTCATCAAGGACATCGGCCTGTCGATGCCGATGTTCATCAAGTGGGACGACGCCGAATACGGCGTCCGCGCGCGCGCCGCCGGGTACCCGACCGTGTCGCTGCCCGGTACGGCCGTGTGGCACGTGCCGTGGCACGACAAGGACGACACCATCGACTGGCAGGCGTACTTCCACGAGCGCAACCGGCTGGTCTCCGCGCTGGTCCACTCCCCGTATGACCGGGGCGGCAACCTGCTCAAGGAGAGCCTGTTCGTCTCCATCAAGCACGCGCTGGCCATGCAGTACTCGGCCGCCGAGCTGATGCTGATGGCGATCGAGGACGTGCTGCGCGGGCCGTCCCACATGCACACCTCGATCGTCACCAAGATGGGCGAGATCCGGGAGTTCAGGAAGCAGTTCCCGGACGCCAAGTACCAGGAGGACCTGGAGGACTTCCCGGCGATCCGCCGCGACAAGCCGCCCCGCAAGGGCAAGGAGGCGGCGGCGCCCAAGAGCCGCAAGGGCATGATCCGGGCGGCGGTGTTCGGCGGGCTCAAGCAGCTGCGGCCGGTGGAGTCGTCGGCCGCGCGCCACCCGCAGGCCCTGGTGCCGCACATCGACCTGCGCTGGTGGAAGCTGTCGCAGTTCGACAGCGCCCTGGTGTCGGCGGCGGACGGCACCGGCGCCGCCTGGTACCGGCGCGACCCCCGCCGCTTCCGCTCGCTCATGCAGCGCACCAGCGCCCTGCACGGGCGTCTCTACAAGGAGTGGCCGCGCCTGGCCGAGGAGTACAAGGCCGCCATGGACGAGCTGACCTCTCCCGAGAAGTGGCGCGGCACCTTCGACGCCTCGCACCGCAAGCCTTGACCGTGGAGAGCACGGCGGCGCTCCGGGATCCCGCCGGGAGCGGGGGCCTCGGGGAGGTGCTGCGCAAGCGGTACCTGCTCAGGCTCCTGGTCCGGCGGGAGCTCAAGGCCCGCTACAAGGGGTCGCTGCTGGGCCTCGGCTGGTCGTACGTGCGCCCGGCGGTGTACTTCGCCGTCTACTTCTTCGTGGTCGGCGTCTTCATGGGCATGGACCGGGTGATCGAGAACTTCCCGGTCTACCTGTTCTCGGCGATGGTGCTGGTCAACCTGTTCACCGAGACCCTCCAGTCGGCGACGCGGTCGATCCTGGGCAACTCGCCGCTGGTCAGGAAGGTGTACCTGCCCAGGGAGCTGTTCCCCACGGCGTCGCTGCTGGTGTCGCTGGTGCACTTCCTGCCGGGCATGGCGATCCTGCTCGTGGGGTCGGTCTCTTACGGGTGGCGTCCGACCCTGTCGGGGATGGCCGGGGCCGTGGTGGGGCTGGCGATCGTCGTCCTGCTGGGCATGGGGCTCGGCCTGCTGTGCGCGGCGGTGAACGTCTTCTTCCACGACACCGAGCAGGTCGTCGACATCACCATGATCGTCGTGACCTGGTCGGTGCCGATGATCTACCCGTGGACGCATGTCCGCGAGCATCTGCCGGAGTGGGCGCTCCAGACCTACCTGGCCAACCCGCTGGTCAGCGCCGTCTCGCTGTTCCAGCGGGCGTTCTGGGCGCCGGGCGTGGAGACCGGCCTGCCGCCCGTCCCGTCGCTGGGCGCCCACACGGTGGCGGCGCTCGGATTCGCCGTGGCGGTGTTCCTCGCGGGACAGTGGACGTTCGCCCGGCTGCAGAAGCGATTCGCCCAGGAGCTGTGACATGGACGCACCCGCGCAGAGCGTGGCGCCCACGGCCTCGGTCGTCGTCGACGGCGTGACCAAGCGCTTCACGCTCCGGCACGCCCGCTCGATCAAGGACATGACCGTCCGCGCGGTGCGGCGGCAGAGCCTGTCGGAGACGTTCAACGCGCTCGACGACGTCAGCCTGACCGTCCACCGGGGCGAGACCGTGGCGCTGATGGGCGTCAACGGGTCGGGCAAGAGCACCCTGCTCAAGATGATGTCCGGGGTCCTGTCCCCCGACACCGGGACGGTCCGGGTGCGCGGCCGCGTCGCCGGGCTGATCGACGTCGGCGCCGGGCTGCACCCGGAGCTGAGCGGGCGCGAGAACGTCTTCCTCAACGCCGCGATCCTCGGCATGGAGGAGGCCGAGATCCGGCGCAAGTTCGACACGATCGTGGAGTTCTCCGGGGTCGAGCGCTTCCTGGACAACCAGGTGAAGTTCTACTCGTCCGGCATGTTCATGCGGCTGGCCTTCGCGATCGCCGCGCACACCGAGCCGGACATCTTCCTGATCGACGAGGTGCTGGCCGTCGGCGACCCGCCCTTCCGCGACCGGTGCCTGGAGCGGATCCGCGAGCTGCGCGACGAGGGCCGCACCATGGTGATCGTGGCTCACGACATCCGGATGCTGACGCGGCTGTGCGATCGAGGGATCATGATGAGGTCCGGACGCAAGATCTTCGACGGCGATGTGGAGGAGGCGGGAGCCATGTGGAAGGAGGACCGCCAGGCCCGCCGGAAGGCGCAGGGCACCGACGCCCTGCCCTCGGCCGTCCGCTGAACCCCGGCATGCGTCCGGCAACGATGCTCCGCTGGTGCGCGGCCCTGGTGGCCTGCGTCCTCCTCGCGTCCGCGTGCGGTGGCGGCGGTGAGCCCGCCAAGCCCAAGAAGGCGCACCCCATCGCCTCCCAGCCGGCGTCCCGTCCCAACATCGTGTTCATCCTCACCGACGACCTGAGCTGGGACCTGGTCCGCTACATGCCGCGCGTGACGAGGATGCGCGAGCGCGGCGTCACCTTCTCCAACTTCTTCGCCACCAACACGCTGTGCTGCCCGTCCCGCGCGACGATCCTGTCCGGACGGCTGCCGCACAACACGCAGGTGCTGACCAACGAGCCGCCCAACGGGGGCTGGCAGCGCTTCAACGGCAACGGCGGCGAGCGCGACACGTTCGCCACCGCGATGCAGGCGTCCGGCTACCGGACGGCCCTGATGGGCAAGTACCTCAACGGCTACGACCCGACCCAGGTGCAGGCGGGGACGCCCGCATTCGTGCCCCCCGGGTGGACGGAGTGGTACGGGACGAGCCTGGGCTACCAGGAGTACAACTACGTCCTGAGCGAGAACGGGCGTGCCGTCCCGTACGGGTCCAAGCCGGGCGACTACATGACCGACGTCCTGGCCGGGAAGGCCGTCGACTTCGTCAACCGGTCGACCACAGGGAGCCCGTTCCTGCTGAAGATCTCCACGTTCGCGCCGCACGCGCCCTTCACCCCGGCGCCCCGGCACGCCAACGGGTTCAAGAACGTGAAGGCGCCGCGCGGGCCCGCCTTCAACGAGAAGGACATCCGCGACAAGCCCCGCTGGCTCCAGGCGTGGCCCCAGATCCGCAAGCCCGGCATCAAGACCATCGACGAGAAGTACCGGGGCCGGGTCCAGATGCTCCAGTCGGTCGACGAGCTGATCGGACGGGTGCAGCAGGCCCTGGCCGAGCGCGGCCTCGACCGCGAGACCTACATCGTGTTCGGCTCCGACAACGGCTTCCACATGGGCCAGCACCGGCTGGTCGAGGGCAAGGGCACCGCCTACGACGTCGACGTGCGGGTCCCGCTGATCGTCACCGGGCCGGGCGTCCCCGCCGGGCGGACGGTGCCGGAGCTGACCGCCAACACCGACCTGCGCTCCACGTTCGAGGAACTGGGCGGCCTCCCCCCGAACCCGAGGGTGGACGGCCGCTCCCTGGTGCCCTTCCTGCGCGGCGCGCCCGTCCCCAACTGGCGCCAGTCGGTGCTGATCGAGCACGCGGGCCCGATCAGCAACCCCAGCGACCCCGACTACTCGGGCCGGGGGTGGGGCAACCCGCCGTCCTACATGGCGGTCCGTACCGCCAGAGAGCTCTACATGGAGTACGACGCGGGCGAGCGCGAGTACTACGACCTCACCCGAGATCCAGCGCACCTACGCAACACCCAGGCCCAACTCCCGCCCGACCAACGCGCCCGCCTGTCCGGCCTCCTGGGAGCCCTGAAGACCTGCGCGGCCGCAAACTGCCGCACCGCCGACCTGGGCCGCTAACCCGCGCCGCGAAGTCGAGGGGCGCGGGTGTCTGGCGAGCGGGGGCCAGGTGTGCGCGCGATGCTGCGGCGGGGTGGGGCAACAGCCCCGTGAGCGGGCGCTAGGAGAGTTCGGCGTAGTCGAACTCGGCGTGGCCTGACTGGTAGGAGAAGCGCAGGACGTTCCACCCGGGGCGCAGGCTTACCTCGACCGTGGAGTCGCGCCACTGGTCCTTGGGCTCGGCCGGGTACCGGACGGCCTGCGCCGCGCCGCCGTTGACGGTCAGCGCGTGCTCGGCGGGCCCGGTGGCGCGGTTGGCGTAGCGGACCCGGAGGACGTAGTCGCCCGCGCCGGGGGCGAAGACGTCCAGGTCGACCAGGCACTGGGCGTTGTCGAGATAGCCGACGACCGACCCACCCGAGGCCGCCGGGACGCCCTTGCGGATCTGCGCGCCGAACACGCGGCCCCGCTCGGCCTCGTACCGCGTCCGGCTCCCCCGGACGACCGGGGCGCCGTTGGCCCAGCCCAGCTCCGCCACGTACATGGCGCGCAGCACCGCGTCGCCGCCGGAGAACTTGGTGATGCCGTGGAAGACCAGGTAGGCGTCCGACCCGTCGTGGACGACGTCGGCGCCGCCCGGCCCCGTGATCTCCTTGCCGTAGCCGTCGGTGGACAGCAGCGGCCCGCCCGCCTTGGTGTACGGGCCGGTGATCGCCGGGGCGGTGGCGTACCTGGTCTGGTAGTCGGTGCGGTAGAAGACGCCCGCCGCGTAGAACAGGACGTAGCGTCCGCCCTGCTTGACCAGGGCCGGGGCCTCCACGAGCGTCGGCTCGTCGGCTCCCCTGGTCAGGATGCGGGTGGGCGCGCCTTCGAGGCGCAGCCCGTCCGCGTCGGCGCGCTGGACGAACAGGCCGCCGGGGTCGCGGCGTCCGCTGCCCTCCTGCTTGAACAGGACGTACCGGGTGCCGTCGGTGTCGACGAAGGCGGCCGGGTCGATGGTGTCCTTGCCGTCCCGGCAGACCATCGGGGTGGCAACCGGGGTGAAGGGGCCGGTGGGGGTCGGCGCGGAGGCCGCACCGACGCACTGGTCGGCCGTCCCCTTGCGTCCGGCTGTGAAATACAGCACGTAGGTGCCGTCGGCCCGGCGGGAGATGTCGGGCGCCCAGGTGCGTCCGGGCTCGGCCCAGGCGGGCAGGGCGGGCAGGGCGTCGGCGCCGGTGCGCGTCCAGGGTCCGGCGGGCCTCGGCGCGGTCGCGATGGGAACGTTCTTGCCCCCGTCGTTCGTCGCGTATCCGTAGTAGGTGCCGTCGACCTTCAGGATCTCCGGGTCCGGGAAATTGCTGTCCAGAACGGGGGCCTGTTTGGACGGGGCGGAGTCCATCGGACGTTGCTGCGGGCCGGGCGGCGCGGGCGCGCCGGACGTCGCGGCGGCCACCGGGGGACGGACCACCGGGGTGCCGTCACCGCTGCCGAGCAACGCGATCACCGCGGCGACCAGGGCCGTGACCAGGGCTCCGGCGCCGACGACGGCGAGAGGCCGGTCCCTCACTCGGCGGCCTCCCTCGTCGTGCTGTGTGCAACGACCTTCTTAGACGATCTAGGGCAAACTAGCCAACCGTAAACCGTCGCGGCGTGACTTTCGAGAGGTGTTGGGTGTGCAGTTGACGAGCGGTTGGCTCATCGGAGCGCTCACCGTTCTGGCCTTCTCGGCGACCGGGGTGACGGTCTGGCTGCTGCCCAAGGTGGCCGGCCGCGGGCTGCGCGACATCGCCGCCCGGACGGGCCTGCTGCTGGCCTGCCAGGTCGCGATCGTGGTCGCGATCGCGGCCGGGATGAACGGCTACTTCCTGTTCTACGTCAGCTGGAACGACCTGCTCGGCACCACGGGCGGCGGGAACGGCACCGTCAAGAACGGCAAGGGCGGCGGCGCCACGGGGCCCGCCGCGACCCGTCCGCTGGCCCGGACGATCTCCCCGCTCGGCGGGGCGGCGGGCCTGCACTCGGTCGGCAGCGACGGCCAGCTCGACGAGGTCATGATCCACGGGCCCAGGACGGGCCTGAAGGTGAAGGCGTTCGTCTACCTGCCGCCCCAGTACTTCCAGCCCAAGTTCCAGAACACCCGGTTCCCCGTGACGCTCGTCCTGGCGGGCTTCCCCGGCGACCCCCAGGGCATGATCAAGCGGCAGGGCCTGCTCAAGGACGTCACCGTCGATCTCAAGGCCGGGCGCATCCAGCCGACGATCTACGTGATCACCCGCTCGATGGTGGCGCCGCCGCGCGACACCGAGTGCACCGACGTCCCGGCGGGTCCCCAGGCCGAGTCGTTCTTCAGCCAGGACGTCCCCCGGGCCATCAGCAACACCTACCGGGTCGCCACCGGGCTGCAGGGCTGGGGCGTCATGGGCCAGTCCACCGGCGGCTACTGCGCGGCCAAGCTGGCCATGATGCATTCGGACCGGTTCGCCGCCGGGGCGTCCCTCGGCGGGTACCTGCGCTCGATCAAGGACGGGTCGACCGGCGACCTGTACGGCGGCAGCAAGCAGCTGCGCGACGACAACGACCTGATCTGGCGGCTGGAGCACCGGCCCCCTCCCCCGGTCTCGCTGATGCTGGCGCAGACCGAGCAGGGGCCGGAGTTCGACCAGGCGCAGCGGTTCGTCGCCCTGGCCAAGCCCCCGCTCCGGGTCGCCACCCTCTTCCCGCCCGAGGGCGGGCACAATCTCAGGACGTTCAAGCGGCTGACCCCGCAGATCCTTCGGTGGATGAGCGGGCAGCTCAAGGCCGAATGAGCGGCGGCGGCCGGGGGCCGTCCGGGCGAAGGCGACGGACTCACCTCACCAGCGCCGATATGATCCGATGCGACGCATTCGGCCCGCAGCTGACATGACCCCACGCGAGCACGGGAGAAGACGGGCGTGACCCCACCCAGAACACCGGACGAAGAGCCCCGGGACGAGTCTTCCGACACCCCGGCGACGCCGCCTCCGCCCGAGTGGCTGGAGGAGGAGCAGCTCCCCCCGGGCGCCCACCTGCTCCCGGAGCCGCCTCCGCTGCCCCCGTTCGGCACCCCGCTCCCGGAGGACGAGCCCGAGGACGAGTCGAACAAGACCGTCAGCGACATCGACCTCAGCAAGCTGCGCACCCAGAACTTCGGCGCGGGGCCCGGGATCGACGACGACCAGCCGCGCACGACCGCCGACCCCGAGGCGTTCTCCCTGCCCCCGGTGCCCGAGGAGTACCCCGGCCCCGAGCGGGGCCCGTCGGCGAACACCACGGTCACCGACCTGTCGGCCTTCCTCCCCCCGCGCGCCGGAAACGACGAGAGCGACGCCGACGAGTCCGAGAACACGATGATCGTCCCCCCGGCGGACGAGGCGCCGCCGCAGGCCCCCGCGACCATCGAGGAGCGCCTGGCGGAGTCGCAGCAGCCGCCCGCGCCCCCGCCGACGCTGATCGAGTCGCCCCAGGCCGCCGCCGAACCGGACCCCGACCAGACCTATGTCGAGCCGCCCGTGGCCGACACCACGGCCATGGAGTTCCCGGCGCCCGGCGACGACGCCACGATCACCGACGCCCCGGCCACCAGCCTGGAGCACCCCGCGCCGCCGCCGTTCCCGTACGCGCAGGACATCCCGTCCGCCGACCGGACGCCCGGCCCCGGCGCCGCGGGCCAGGAACCGCCGAAGACGACCGAGGTGCCGTCGCCGCAGCCGTTCCCGTATGCGCAGGACGTCCCGTACGCGGCGCCGACACCTCAGGCGCCGCCCGCGCCGGAGCCCTTCCCGTACGCGCAGCAGGTCCCCGAGCGGCAGGTCCCCGAGCCGTTCCCGTATGCGCAGGAGATCCCGGGGCAGCAGCAGTCGCAGTCTCCCGAGCCGTTCCCGTATGCGCAGCAGATCCCTGACCGGCAGGGGCCCGAGCCCTTCCCCTACGCCCAGGAGATCCCCGACGCGCAGCCGCACGCCCCGAACGCCTACCAGCAGCAGCCCGCCCACCATCCGGTGGCTCCCCCGCCCCAGATCGACGAGCCGTGGCGGACGGCCCCCAAGAAGTCCGGGCCCAAGCTGCCCAAGGTCAACGCCAAGCCGATCCTCATCGTCGTCGGCGCCGTGGCGGCCGTCGCCCTGGTGGCGGCGGGCGGTCTGGTCGTGTTCGGCGGCGGCGACGACAAGCCCGAGAAGGCCGACGCCACGGCCAAGCTCGCCGGCACGGTGTTCGCCCGCGACCCGGCCTCGGCCGCCGACGGACGCAACCAGCAGCTCACCGGGGTCGCGGCGGCCGGCTCCACGGTCGTGACGGTCGGCGGCGAGGCCGACGCCCGCTCGTCCCGGGGGCAGTTCCTGGTCTCCACCGACGGCGGCCGCAGCTTCAAGCCCGCCGCCGTGCAGGGCCCCGACGGCGGCGAGCCCGGCGACGGCGAGGTCCCCCGCCTGGTCACGGCCTCGCCCAAGGGCTGGCTGGCGATCGGCGGCCGGCCCGGCGGCGGCGCGGTCTGGACCAGCCCCGACGGCCAGACCTGGAAGCGCCAGCCCGACGTCAACGTGACCTCCTTCGGCCCGGCCGACCGGGTCAAGCGGCTGGTCGCGTCCGGCGCCGGATACCTGGCCATCGGCGAGCACACCCGCAAGGGCGACTTCAGCGACGCCGAGCCCGCGGTCTGGATCTCCTCCGACGGGCAGCGCTGGGAGGGCCGCGCCGGGCAGCAGATCGGCCTGCCGATCAAGCAGGGCTCGGTCAACCTCCTTGAGGCCGCGGGCAGCGGGAACACCCTCCTGCTCGAGGGCCTGCACACGATCAAGAAGGGCCAGGCCGGACGCCGGGTCTGGAAGTCCGACGACGGCGGCAAGACCTGGGCCGAGAGCAAGGTCCCCGCGCCCAAGGGCACCGTGGGCCTGATGATCGCCGGTGGGCCCTCGGGCTTCCTGGCCATGCGCGACGTCAAGGGCGGCAAGCAGATCTCCGGCGTGGCCTTCACCTCCAAGGACGGCGCGTCCTGGACGCAGGCGGGCAACCTCCAGGCGTCCGGGTACCAGCGCGTCGCCTCGGCCGCCGCCGACGAGAAGGGCTACGCCGCCGTCGTGGTGCGCGGCAAGGACATCCTGATCTCGCGCAGCCCCGACGCCAAGACCTGGCAGGACGCGGGCTCGCTGCCCGTCCAGGCCGGCCGAACGCCGCAGGGCACCGTGCTGAGCGCCGACCAGACCGTACTGGTCGGCTACGACAACGGCCCCGACACCGGCGGCGACGTCAACGGGCTGCTGTCGGTGTGGGACGCGCGCGGCACCCAGGTCCTGGCCGACCTGGGCAAGGTCCCGGGCGCGGTCCGTCCCGACCACACCGTCACCGCCGTGGCCGCCACGGGCACCCAGGCCGTCGCCGTGGGCAGCGCGTCCGGCAACGGCGCCGTGTGGTCGTCGCAGGACGGCGCCGCCTGGACGCGCGGCCAGGGCGACGCGACGGCGTTCAACCGTCCGGGCCCCCAGCAGCTGCTGAGCGTCACCGGCGGCAAGGCGGGCTGGCTCGCGGTCGGAACCGACCAGGTCGCGCCGCGCCGCCCCTACGTGGTCACCTCGGCCGACCTCGGAAGCTGGCAGGCCGCCGACGGGTCCGAGCACTTCGAGCCCGCCCGCAACACCACGCTGGCCACCTACTCCGCCGCGTCCGGGCCGGCCGGGTACGTCATCGTCGGCGAGGACGGCCTGTCGGCGTCCACCTGGTTCTCCGCCGACCTCAAGTCGTGGGAGCGGGGCAAGAGCGCGGGCAAGAGCAGCCTGGAGGCCCTGCCCAACTCCAACCGCTGGATGCGCGGCGTCACCGCGGCCCAGTCCGGGTTCGTCGCCGTCGGCGGCCTGCGCGACCCGGCCGTCGGCGCCGGGCCCGCGGCCCGTCCCGCCGTGTGGACCTCCCCGGACGGCAGGCAGTGGACGCTCCAGCAGCTCGGCCTGCCCGCCGGGCTCGCCGAGGGCGGGCTCGGGGCGATCGCGGCCAAGGGCAACCTGCTGGTCGCCGCCGGCAACGCCGCCAGCGGCGCCGGGCCGGCCGTGTTCGCCTACGTCTCGGCCGACGGCGGCAAGACCTGGAAAGAGACCAAGCTCCCCGTCCCGGACGGCACCAAGGACCTCCAGGTCTCGTCCGTCACCGCAACGCCGCAGGGCTTCTCGGTCACCGGCACGGCGGGCGCCGCGGGCCGCACCGACGTGGTCACCTGGACCTCCGCCGACGGCAACGCCTTCCAGAGCGCCCTGCCCACCGGCACCGGCCTCGGCGGCCCCGGCACCCAGGAGATCACCGGTCAGGCCCCGTTCAAGGACGCGGTCATCGGCGTCGGCCGCAACGCCGACCAGAAGGGCGAGCAGCCCGTCCTGTGGTCGCGTCCGGTCTCGTGAAAGGAGCCGGTCGGGGCGATCGCGCCCCGACCGGGTCTCAGTTGGCGCCGCTGTTGCCGCGTTTGGCGTGGCGCGGGGCGTAGGCCGGGGCCGGGGCGCCCGGCTCGGGCTGGTGGGTCGGCCAGACGATCTCGGTGGCGGTCTCCGCGCGGCGGTCGCGCGAGCGGTTGCGGCGCGCGCCGTACGGCGCCACGACCCACCGGTAGAACGGGCGCCGGATGATCGTCGGCACCAGCCGGTAGCCGCCCCTGACCGTGACGTTCCGGTAGTACTGGGGACGGGAGATGAAGCCCTCGCGCAGCATCTCGCGCTGGAGCCGCAGCTCGGAACGGAGCAGGTCACGGCCGCCGCGGCGCTCGTAGGCGCCCGCGCCGACCCGGTAGTAGACCAGCGGCTCGGCCACGTTCGCCATCTGCGCGCCGTTGGCGATCATGCGGGCGAACAGCCAGTAGTCCTCCATCAGCGGGAGGTCGCCATAGCCGCCGGCGGCGATCACGGCGCTGCGCCGGTACACCACCGTCGGGTGGTTGAAGGGGTCGTGCAGCCGCGAGTAGCGCGCGATGTCAAGCGGGTCGCTGGGCGGGATGCGGCGTCCCACGATGTCGTCGGTGTCGGCGCCGAACTCCAGCAGGCCCGCGCCGACCAGGTCGGCTCCCGCCTGGACGAGCGGCACCTGGAGCTGGAAGCGGTGCGGCATCGCGACGTCGTCGGCGTCCATCCTGGCGACGATGTCGTAGCGGCTGGCCTGGAGCCCGGCGTCGAGGGCGGGGCCGAGCCCGCCGTTGTTCTCGATGCGCACGAACGACACGGGAACGGGGCTGGTCGCCACCAGCTCGTTCAGGCAGCGCGACACCTCGGGGGAGACCGGGCCGTCCTGGACGAGCACCACCTGGTCGGGGCGGAGCGTCTGGTCGTGCACCGCGCTGCGGAAGGCTGCCCGGACATAGTCCTCCCGATCACCGCCGTAGACGGTCATCAGGAGGGCGAACGGTTCGGGGGGCATTCGATCCATTTCGGGGGGCGGGGGGCGGCGCGGCGGGGACGGCCGGGGGCGGAAGCTACCTATGACATATATGTGACGCTTTAGTGCCCTGGATGGTTGGGCGCCCGCCAAGATACCTGGACGCCACTTCCGACAGTGACCGATTGGTCCTCATCGCCGGGCTTGTTCACCCGGTCGTTACTCCGGCCAACCGTCAGGTCTGCGCGCATACGTCCCTGTCCGCGCGTATCTCCCCCTCGACCTTGGGCACCGGCCTGGCCGCACCCGGCACCACGGCCCCGTCCTTGCCGATGATCAGATAGACGAGTCCGGGCTTGCCCGCGGCCCACGGCTGCGGCGGATGCCCGGGCAGGACCGCCGCCAGTGCCGCGGCCTGCGGCTGGGCACCCGGCCCGAACAGGATCTGGGTCCTGGCCCCGGCCGCGGCCTTCTTGGTGCCGACCTTGACGACCTTGAACCCCTTCTCCGTCAGCTGGTCGGCGGTCCGCTGGCCCAGCCCGCTGGTCGAGGTCGCGTTGAACACCCCCACCTGCACCTGGGCGGGCGGGACGGGCTTGGCGCCCACCTGCCGCGCCGGGCCGGGACGCGGCGGCGGTGCCTTGGGCAGCGTGTTGTCGCGGCGGATCGCCTCGAACAGCGGCGCGGCCGCCACCGGATTGATCTGCACGCGGTTCTTGTCCTGCGGATAGCCCTGGACGGGCACGGTCACGAACCGGATCTTGCCGCTGCTCATCTCGCGCATCCCGCCCGCCAGCCGCTGCATCGCCGACAGCGTCAGCCGGCTGTCGGCCTTCATCGACTTGGTGACGGCCGACAGGAAGGAGAACGCCTTGCCGGGGTCGGCGAGCATCCCCTTGTCAGTCGCCTTGCGCGCGACCGAGGCCATGAACGCCTGCTGCCGCTTGATACGCGAAAGGTCGGAGCCGTCCCCGAGGCCCTTGCGCGTGCGCACATAGCCGAGCGCCTGCTCGCCGTGGACGGTCTGGCGCCCCTTGCGCAGCTTCAACTCGGCCAGCGGGTCGTCGACCGCCTTCGGCACGCAGATCTCCACCCCGCCCAGCGCGTCCACCACCCGCTTGAAGCCCGAGAAGTCGATCTCGACATAGTGGTCGATGCGGATGTTGGTGATGGCCTCGATGGTCTTCCACGTGCAGGACGGACCGCCGATCGCATAGGCGACGTTGATCATTTCCAGCCGTCCGGGCTCGATCTTGCCGTCTCTGCGCGTGCACGAGGGGCGCTGCACCATCGAGTCGCGCGGAAAACTCAACCCGATCGCCCGGTCACCGCCCGGCGAAAGATGCAGCAGCACAGTGGTATCGGAACGCTCCCCCTCCTCGGCCCCGTACCGCGCGTTCTCGCCCGACCGAGTGTCAGACCCCATCAGCAGGATGTTCATCGAGTTGTTGAGCTTGGCCGGACGCTTGTCACCGAGCTTGCCATCGACGTTCTCCCGGTCGATCTGGCCGTCCAGCTTGCGCCAGAACCCGTACGCGGTGACGCTGCCGATCACCAGCAGCGCCGAGAGCACCACGGAGATCCACCCCAGCACACGCCAGCGCCGCCCCCGTTCCGGCTCTTCCGGCCAGGGCGGCGCCGCGGTGCGTCTGGGCTCCACCACTGGCTGCATCCGTAACATTTCAGCACACAAAGGACAGTTACCACTCCCCTCACGGGAAAGTCGTCCCCCAGTAGACTCGGCGGGAGATGAGCACCGTAGACGCAGTGACCGGCCGTGCCATGGTCGTCCTGCAGGACCGTCCCGTCGTCGCGCTGACCGCGTGGCTGGACCAGGCCCTCACCGACTGCGCCGAGACCGGCCGCACCCTCCAGGTGGTCACCCCGCTCCGGTCTCGACTCTCCTTCCCCCTCCGCAACGCCGGAGCCCGCTGGGTCGTCCACAACGACGACACCTACTACGAGGGCCTCACCGGACGCCCACTGATGTGGACGGGCGCCGAATTCGGCCCCGTCCCCGACGCCCGCGACTACGCGCCCGGCTTCGTGACCCGCCCCACCGCCCCGATCGGCGCCCAGCTCAGCCTCGTCTACCGCACCAGACACGACGCCGAAGGCAAGGTCAGCATCACCGTCGAGCGCCTCCTCCGCCTGCTCACGGGCAAGTCACCCCTCGGCTGGAGCCCCGCCGAACCGATCGCCAACGCCTGGAACCCCGAACGCCTCACCGAACACGTCCGGGCCCGCTCCACCGCCCGCCTCATCGTCCTGGGAGACGGCCCCCGCCCCGCCCAGGCGATCTGCGAGTTCACCGCCCTCGGCACCGCCGTCACCGAGGTCACCACCGTCAACGTCGGCTTCGCCCCCCAGGACCCACCACCCCTGAAGTACCTGCCCCAGCTCGTCGGCGCCTTCGCATCCGAACAGCCCATCGCCTCGCTGTTCGTCCAGCTCATCCCCGGCCGCGCCGACCTCACCACCGAACCCCGCTGGACGGGCGCCCCCGGCCCCCTCGCCATGGCCGTCAACGGCACCGTAACCGGCCCCCCCGACATCCCCACCCGCCAGGTCGGCTCCCAGTTCAGCCCCATGACCCTCTTCACCCTCGGCGACGGCCGCTCCCCCGAAGGCTGGCAACACCACCGAGCCCTAATGCAACACCTAAGGCCGTCCTAGAACAGCACTCAGCCGAGTGCTCGACCTCTCCGTACCCGTTCCGACCGCCGTCTCGGTGATCGACACCGACCTCACCGAACAGTCGCCAATCGAACGCCGAGTCGACACCGTCTTCCAAATCGACTCCGCCGACGGCAGCCACATCCTCGCCGTCGAGGCCCAAAGCAAGAAGGACGACGACAAACGAGCAAGCTGGTGCTACTACGTCGCCTACCTGCACGCCCGCTACAAGATGCCGGTCACCCTGCTGGTGGTCTGCTGGGAAGCCTCCACCGCCCGCTGGGCCCGCCGCCCCATCCACGTCGGCCTGGCCCAACGCCCCACCATGACCACCTGGCCAATCGCGTTAGGCCCCGACAACGTCCCCGCGATCACCAACATCGAACTGGCAGCGGAGGACGTCCTGTTCGCGGTCTTCTCCGCCCTAACCCACGCCCACTCCCCCGAAGCCCCCAAGATCCTCGACGTCCTGGCGTCCGCCCTCAACACCATCGACCTCCACACCGCCGGATACTTCGCCGAATACACTGAGTTGGGACTCGGCGCCACCCTCGCCCGAACGCACTGGAGAAGGCTGATGAACACCGGCACCTACCGCTACCAGTCCGAATTCGCCCAAATGCTCCGAGCCGAAGGCGAAGCCAAGGGACGGGCCGAGGGACAAGCCGAGGCAGAAGCGAAGGCAATTCTGCTGGTTCTGAAGCGCCGCAACATCTGTGTCCCCCCGGAGGAGCGGGAACGCATCCTGGCCTGCACGGACCTAGAGACGCTCGAGACCTGGCTCGGAAACGCCGCGACAGCCACCAGCACGAGCGACGTCTTCAGCGAACCTGGCGAAGGTTGATGCCCTACCGCTACCGATCCGAATACGCCGAAATGCTCCGAGCGGAAGGCATGGTGAGGGGCCTGGCAAACGGTCAGCGGCCGGGGTTGAGTGAGCGGGCGAAGGCTTCGTAGGTCACACGGCTCACTGCGATTCGGGTCGATTCCGCGAGTTTGGACTGGTCAAGCGCGCCGCCTGTCGACAGGTGGCGGTCGAACGGGACCTGGACGACTGGGATGCCCCAGGCACTCAGCATCTCCTGAGCCTGGTCAAGGTCGGCCGCCACCTGGGGGGCGCGCGCCATCATCGCGACGACCGTCCGCGAAAGAAGGGCCTGCTGGTTGTTCCCCGCGAACCACTCCAGCGCGCCCCGAGCGCTGAGCGCCCCATCCACCGTGGCGGGCGTCACCAGCACAAATCCGTGCGCCCCCGCCAGAATCCCCTGATGCAACTCGGTCAGTATCCCGGCGCTGCAATCGATCACAGCGGCCGAGAAGTACCGGACCACGGCCCCCAGAGCAGCTTGGAAGGTCCCGAGGGTGAACTCCTCCGCGATTCGCCCCCCGGTAGCCGAGGGCAGCACCCACAACCCCTCGGGCGTCCGCGTCAGATAGGGCGCGACCTCCTCAAACGACCGGGGAACCCGTCCCACCAGGTCCAACAGCGACCGCTCCGAAGGAACCCCCAACCGCAACGGCAGCGACCCCAGCTCGGCGTCGGCGTCCATCGCCAGCACCCGGTCGCCCCGCTGCCGCGCCAGCTCAGCGGCCACAAGCGCCGTCAACGTCGTCTTCCCGGCACCCCCACGCACACTGGCCACCGCCAACTGCCGGCACCCGGGCACCTGCCGCCGCAACAGCTCGGCGATCTCGTCCTGCCCCCGCTGCCCCGAGACCCCGGAGCCCCCCACAGCCTTGCGGACCCCCCGGCCCACCCGCCGCAAAACCGGGTCCCCATGCTGCTGCCGCCCCAACTCCTCCCCCAGCGCCCCCACACCAGGACCAGGAGCAGACGCCACCTCCTGCTGCGACCCCATAGAGATCACCAGGTCAGGAATACCCTCGGCAGGCTCCGGCGGCTGGGGCGGATCCGGCCGCCGCACAGGCGGCGCGGGAACCTCTGGGGCTGGCCGCGCTTGGGGACGCTGGACGGGCGGCGGCGCTGACTCCACGGGCGCGGCGGGAGGCGGCGCATGCCGAATCGGCTCCTTCACCTCGGGAGAGGGAAGGGGCGGGTCGGTTCGCGGTTGAGCCCCCGACTGGACATCGTCCGGCTCGGGGATAGGGGCGGAGAGTCCCCGGCCTGCCGCGCCGAGGTCGCGCAGAACGGCCCGCTGCCAACTCGAGTCGGACACCTGCCTCCCTCTCCCTCCCCTCAAGCCTATGAGAGGACGCCCCCACCGAGAGACCGACCGGATCGTTTGCCAAGCTTGGGTACTCTTAGCCGATCTTTGCTCGACGCTACGACTTGGCCTGGAGTCGCGATGAACCCCCCGGAATGGCCTGGCCAGCCCGGATACCCGCCGCAAGGACCCGGATTCGGTCCTCCCGCGCCCGGGTTCCCAGCGCCTCCGCCGCCCAAAAGCGGCGGCGGTACCGTCGCCCTGCTGATCATCGGCGGCTTCGTCGTCCTGATCGTCATCGGCATCGTGGGCTTCGTCGTCTTCACCAACGACGATGACGACGACAACCGCCGCACGATCAGCGCGCCGAGCTCGTACAGCACGCCCACCGAGACCTACGCGCCGTCGACCGAGACGCCCATCGACACCTCGACGCCGACGGCCACCCCGCCTCCGTCCGGCAAGAGCGTCGCCCGCATCTTCACGCCGACCTTCAAGACGGCGCGCGGCAACACCTTCACCCGCGGCGGCACCCGCACCGGCTCGTGCATCAGCCGCGCCGACAAGGAACTGCTGACTGCACTGCGCAGCAACCCGTGCACCGCGTCCATGGAGTCGGCCGTCTACGCCAACCCCGGACGCGACATCATCACGGTGGTCTCGGTACTGACGTTCGCCAGCTCGTCCGACGCGAGTGCCGTCAGCAACTCCACCAACACCGGTGCCGCCCCGACGCTCCTCGTCCCCTCCAAGGCCAGTGGCCTCCCCAGGCTGACGACGGCCCCCCAGTCCTGGACCCGCAGCTGGACGCAGGACGAGCACGTCATCTACGCCCAGTCCTACCGAGCCCGAGGCGGAAACGTCGGCACCCGCACCGGCACCGTCTACACCACAGCGGGCGAACTCGGCGTAGAAGTCACCAACGTCCTAAGATTCTCCTGACGCCACCTAGGGATGTGTCACAAATCACATCCCTATTCTCAGAAAGCGCCACCACCAGGAAGTCCCCAAGGGTATAGACCCCTGTCTATCAACAGTTGCCAAGGCCACCCCGCAAACTCGGGAGATGACCTTCGGCACCCCTTAGGCATGCCCAAAACATGGCCTCACAGAAGGCCCAGCAAAACTTCCGGATCTTGTGCCATCAAACCCCGAACCACCCGCCCGTGGTCGGCATCTCATTCAAATAAGGGGAAGATAAGCCGGGGCTGCTGCTACGGTAGCCCGCGATCTTCCGTTTCACCCAACATGGAGGGATACATGAGGCGTCTCGTGGCAGTGGCGATCACGTCCGGAGCCCTGGTGGCCGGTCTGTGCGCCACCGGGGGTACCGCGTCCGCCGCGACCGAGTCCCAGGCCGGCGTCGTCGGCCAGTCGGCTCCCGCGGTTGCCCAGTCGGGCACCGTGACCGCCCAGCGTGCGGTCCGTTTTGACCTCCGGAAGTCCGGCCTCGCCGCGACCACCGGCTACGGCTCCTACTACTGGGGCCGCTACGGCAAGTACCGCACCCGCGTTGTCAACGCCAAGATCCGCGACAACAAGCGTGGCAAGTACTCCTGCATTCGCATCGCGTTCTACAGCCGCAAGGGCCAGAACCTCGGCCGCGAAGACATCTTCGTGTACAACCGCAGCGGCAAGGGCACGACCGCCACCAAGGCCGTCCAGTCCTACCGTCTCGGCTACATCGCCATGCGCGAGTGCGAGGGCTACGTCAAGGGCCGTCGCTTCATCGAGACCGCCAAGGGCGGCTGGCGCTGGTACCGCTAATTCGTCACCCATGACGAAGGCTTGACAGCTTGAAACAGCCCTTCGGAATCCGCCCGGCCAGCGGCTTCCGAAGGGCTGTTCCTATTACAGAACCCTCTCTGACAACCCAACTGCGGGCATCCAGCGGATAATCACGCTTCTAAAGATCTCCTACGCGCTCCGCGCCCGTGCTAAAGAACGTTGAGAGGTATTCGTTCGGCGCCAGCTCGCTGTCTCTCATCAGAGAAAAGACCTCACCCCCGTGCACGGGAAGGTCGGAGAGCTCGAAGGACTGCGCCAGCCCGACATACGAGGTGTTGTCGAAGACGGCGGCGTACTCTACTGCTTCCTCCTCGGCAAGAGCGATGGCCTGCGCGGCGTCACTCGCCTGCCACAGAGTGATGCGCTCCTCATAGACCTCATTGTTGAGATCCCGGAACACACATCGCACGCCGAACCAGCCGCTCAACCGATCGCTTCTCTCTAGATCATCCATCATGACATCCCTTTCGGAGTCGACCTGGGGTGGTGGTGATGTGGGGACTTCGGGGTGGGGTGGCCTCGTAGGGTGGAGGGTGTGGGTTCTGGGTGGGGTGGGTGTGGGGTTTGAGCGCTGATCTGGTGGTTTTGACGCGGCGGGAGCCGGATTGTTCGGCTGTGCTGGACGGGTTGGTGGCGTTGGGGGAGCCCTGGGTTGTGCAAGGGGCTCGGGTGTTTGATCGCGAGGGGCGGTTGCTGGTTTCGGTTGAGGAGCCGGTGCTGGTTTCGGTTCCTGGGGAACTGGAGCGGTTGCTTGGGGGCGCCTTGCGAGGGTGGTTCACCGGGCCCGTTTGGTGGGTGGACGTGCGGGCGGTGGTGGATGTGCCGGGGGCTGTCGAGGCGGCTCGGACGTTTGCCGATGCGCTGGTGCGGTGGGCCGGGGGGACGGTTTGGCCTGGGCTTCCGCCGGAGTCTTCGGGGAAGAGCTGGCGGGCCGCCGCGGAGTGAGCTACTGGATCCAGTCGAGTTTCGCCAGTTTCCAGTGGCCGTTGATCTGCTTCATGTCGGCCCAGTAGCCGTAGACGACCTTGCCCGTCTTGCCGTTCTTGTCGCCGGTGACGTTGACCGCCACGGAGATCATGATGGTGGCGCGGGCGGGTTGGGCGCCGGGTTTGAGGGCGGCTTCCAGGGGTGTGCCGGTGGCGACGCTTTGTTGTTTGACCATGGCGGCCACGTTCTTGGCCTTGTTGGACGAGACGGTGTTGTAGTACTCGCCCGTGGAGCAGTCCAGGAGTTCGTTCACGTCGGCTTCGGCGCGGCGGTAGTCGTAGGTCTGGAGGCGGCGGGCGCATTCCCGGGCGGCGTTCAGGGGGGTCTGCGCCGCTTGGCCGGGCCAGGCGGTGTCGTAGGTCCAGGGCTGGAGTCTGGGTTCCAGTGCGTCGAGTTCGTCGATGAGCCACGTGCCGTTCTGGTGGACGAGGGTGTAGCGGATCTGGTCGAGGGTGGTGACGGGTTTGCTCGACGAAGTCGTTACGCGGCGGACGAAGGAGAGTAGGGAGACGCGGCCCGGCGAGGACGCCAGGACGCCGGTGTCGATGATCGTGGACTTGATCGCGCCCTGGCGGCGTCGCAGGTCGTCGCGGATGGAGGTCAGGTTCGCGGTGTAGCGGGCCTGGGCGCGCTGGGTCATGCGCGAGTTGGCGCGCTGGACGTCGGCGTCCATCGTGCGGTTGTCGTAGTCGAGGACGTCGCGGAGGTGGGTGGCGGCCGCGGCGTGGCGGCGGGCCTCCTCCGGTGGGTCGAGGACGTCGGTCGCGACCGACTTCTTTGGCTTCTCGTCCCGGGTCAGGGTCCAGGCGGCCACACCGCCGCCCGCCATGAGGATGAGGGCGGCTCCGGCCGCGAGCACCTTGAGGCCTGTGCGGGGGCGGGGTGGAGGGAGAGTGGGCGGAGGCATGGGGGGTGGGAGGGGGGCGTGGATTATCGGGGCTTGAGGGATGGTCGTCGCCCAACCTTGCTGGGCCATGGTGGCGCCTTGGACCAGCGCGCCTTGGGGGCCTTCTTCGCCTAGGAGGCGTAGGAGTAACTGCTGGGCGGTCGGGCGGTGAGCTGGGTCTTTTCGCAGGCAGGCGGCGACGACGGCGCGGAGGTGGGGTGGGAGGCCGGTGAGGTCGGGCTGGTGGTGCAGGATGCGGTTGAAGACGGCCGGGATGGTGTCGTGGCCGTAGGGGGCCCGGCCCGTGGCCGCGAAGACGATGGTGGTGCCCCAGGCGAAGATGTCGACGGGGGTGTCGACCGGTGCGCCCGACACCTGTTCGGGTGCCATGTAGGCAGGGGTGCCGACGACGCCGCTGGAGGCCGTGGCGCGGCCGTCCAGGGCGCGGGCGATGCCGAAGTCGATCACGCGGGGGCCGTCCGGGCCCATGAGGACGTTCGGCGGCTTGAAGTCGCGGTGGACGACGCCGGCGCGGTGGATGGCGGTGAGGGCGGTCGCGGTGCCGATCGCGAGGCGGTCGAGGTCGGTGCCTGATCGGGGGCCCGTCTCTTTGACCAGGTAGTGCAGGGACGGTCCGGCGACGTATTCGCTGACGATGTAGGGGCGGTCGCCGTCCACGTCGGATTCGAGGACCTGCGCCGTGCAGAACCCGGCGACGCGTTCGATCACCGACAGTTCGCGGACGAAGCGGGCGCGAGCCTCGGCGTCCCGGTCGAATCGGGCGTGCAGGAGCTTGACCGCCACGGGACGTCCGGCGAGGCCCCGGCCGAGGTAGACCACGCCCTGGCCGCCCTCGCCGAGCCGTCCGGTCAGTTCGTAGGCGCCGAGCCGGCGCGGATCACCCGGAGCGAGAGGGGCCGGGTCCGTCATTCCTGCCTCCCGTGGTCGCGCGTCCATGGTGGCACGAACGCGAAGGACCCCGCCGCACCCGATGGCGCGGCGGGGTCCTCGGGGTTGTCAGATCGCGACCTCGAGCGCGGCGACCTCGCCGGTCTTGGCGGTGACCGCGTTGTCGACGCTCACGCCGCCGGCCGCCAGGACGCGGACGGTCCAGTCGCCGTCGGCGGCGAAGAAGCGGAACACGCCCTCGTCACCGGTGACGACCTCGGCGGTGAACTCGCCGGTGGCGTCGAGGAGGCGGGCGTAGGCACTGGACACGGGGGCACCTTCGCGGGTGACCGTCCCCTGGATGACGGCCTCGTTGGCCAGGTCGACGGTCGCGGGAAGGTGCGCCGTCTGCGCGGGCGCTGCGCAGCCCTGAGTCATGACTTCCTCCAACTCCGCGGCGCGTGGCCGCGGCTAGAACCGGGGTGGACTACTTGGCCTCGCCGAGCTCGATCGGGACGCCGACCAGCGAGCCGTACTCGGTCCACGAGCCGTCGTAGTTCTTGACGTCCTGCAGGCCGAGCAGCTCGCGCAGTGCGAACCAGGTGTGCGAGGAGCGCTCGCCGATGCGGCAGTAGGCGATGGTGGACTTGCTCAGGTCGACGCCGGCCTCGCTGTAGAGCTCGCGGAGCTCCTCGTCGGACTTGAACGTGCCGTCGTCGTTGGCCGCCTTGGACCACGGGATGCTGCGGGCGGTCGGCACGTGGCCGGCGCGCTGCGCCTGCTCCTGCGGGAGGTGGGCCGGGGCGAGCAGCTTGCCCGAGAACTCGTCGGGCGAGCGGACGTCGATGAGGTTCTTGGTGCTGATCGCGTCGACCACCTCGTCGCGGAAGGCGCGGATGGTGAGGTCCTGGTCCTTGGCCTTGTACTCGGTGGCCGGACGCGACGGGACGTCGGTGACCAGCTCGCGGGAGTCGAGCTCCCACTTCTTGCGGCCGCCGTCGAGCAGCTGCACCTTCTCGTGGCCGTAGAGCTTGAAGTACCAGTAGGCGTAGGCGGCGAACCAGTTGTTGTTCCCGCCGTAAAGGATCACCAGGTCGTCGTTGGCGATGCCCTTGGCGGACAGCAGCTGCTCGAACCCGGTCTTGTCCACGAAGTCGCGGCGGACCGGGTCCTGCAGCTCGGTCTTCCAGTCGATCTTCACGGCGCCACGGATGTGGCCCTTGTCGTACGCGGACACGTCCTCGTCGACTTCGACGAGAACCAGGCCGGGGGCGTCCAGGTTGGACTCCACCCATTCGGCGTCCACCAGAACGTCGGAGCGGCTCATGCGGGAACCTTCCTCTCGGAGCGAATCTTCGAAGTGGTGCGGCGGATCAGCAGATACATCTCGCAGCCGAGGCAGAACCCGAACGCCGCGTTCAGGAACGCCGCCCCCAGCGCGAAGGCGGTGGCACCGATGCCGAGCCAGGTGATCCCCAGGGCGTATCCGACCGTTCCCACAAGTGCGAATCCGAGACCGACGCCCTGGGCGAACCGGGGCGGGGCGGCGTCTTCGAGTTCCCTCGGGGGTCCGATGCGGGGCCGGACGAGCAGCGTGAAGACCTGCCCGTACGGAGCGAACCGCAGGCCGAGGACGGTCGCGAGTGCGAAGACCAGGGCCTGTGCGGCGAGCAACACCCAGTTTCCGGTGACCAGGACCGCGATCAGGACGAGGGTGGTGAGGGACGCTGCGAAGCGTTGCCCACGCGGATCGACCTGCATCGGGAGACTCCCGGCGGAGAAAGGGTGCGTACGAGCGAGAAGTTCAGAAGTGCTCGGGGCGGCGGATCGGGCTCGATGCCTCAGGCCATGCGACAGAGCGAGGCGGACACGCGGCAGAAATCAACCGCGCGTCGCTTCGTGAGCATCTGCTCTGTCCAGTAACGCACGGGACGATGGTAAGCCGAATTCGGCGGCGATGTCACATCCGTCTCGGGTTACGAGACAGTGACGGCCCTTTTCGACGCAGGTCAAGGGCTACGAGATCAAGGGATGGCGGTGCCCAGAGCCGCGATGACATCGGACTTGCGGGGTGCTCCGGCGGCCCGGCGGACGACGCGTCCGGCCCCGTCCAGCACCAGCACGGTTGGGGTGCGGATCACATTCAGCCTGCGCACCAGCTCCAGGTGCGCCTCGGCGTCGAGTTCGACGTGCTCGACGCCCTCGACCATCTCGGCGACCTCGCCGAGGATTCGCCGGGTCGCGCGGCAGGGGGCGCAGAAGGCGCTGGAGAACTGCACGAGGGTGGCCCGTTCCCCGAGGTCGGCGCCCAGTTCCACGGCGTCCAGACGCTCGTCCACGTGACCGTCCCCCTGCTTTCTCGCGCGCAGCCTGCCGTCGCGGTGCCGCCGGACGAGGCCGAAGACCGTCGCCAGGGCGAGCACCACCGCCGCTACCAGTAGGCCCTCCATCGTGAGTGACAACCCACGGGGGCCGTGACTTCTTCCGCGCGCCTCACGCGGGGATGGTGATCAGCGGCTTCCCGTCCAGCGTGACGATCTCCAGTGTGAAGATCTGCCCCCGCTGGAACATGGTGGAGCCGTAGTACTTTCCGTAGCCCTTCTTGTAGGCCACGTACCAGCTGCCGAGCATGTCCCTCTGTCCATCACGTGAGACGGCGTACAGGCGGCACCGCTGCCCGTAGGGCGCTCCCGACAGGTGGAGCTCGACGCTCGTGCCCCATTTCTTCTTGCCGAGGAGCACCTCGGCCTTCACCCGATCGCCCGGGCTGGCGGCCGTGAGCTTCTCGGCGTTCCCGGTGGGGTAGGCGGACGGTGCGGGCGTCACCGTCCGGACGGCCACGGGCCGGTCGTCGCGGGCGGACGCCGTCACCAGCCCGCCGGCGACCCCGCCCAGCGCGAGCAGCAGGGACGCCGCGGCGGCCAGCGGGACCCAGCCCGAACGCCATCGCGGACGGTCCCGCGCCGCACGCGCCAGCAACGAGTCGAGCATCTCGGGCGGCGGCCCGGTCACCTCGCGCAGCTGGGCCTCGTCCACCCGGCCGAGCAGCGCGGGCAGCCCGGCCAGACCGGCCAGCTCGTCCCGGCACGCGGGGCAGTGCTCCAGATGAGCGTCCACCCGGGTCCGCTCGGCGGGGTCGATCGCGCCGAGGACGTACACCCCCAGCGACATCCGTGTCTCACCGCAGCCGCTCACGGCGCCAACCCCCGCTCCTCCAATGCGAGTTTGAGCGCCCGCAACGCGTAGAAAGTCCGGGACTTCACCGTCCCCGGGGGGACGCCCAGCGCCTTGGACGCCTCCGCCACCGACCGTCCCCGGTAGAAGGTCTCCACCAGCACCGCCCGATGCGACGGCGACAGGTCGGCCAGGGCCTCGGCCACCGTCCACGACTCCAGCGCGCGGTCGATGTCGTCCGACCCGGCCGTGGACACCACGTGCTCGTCGATGTCGGTCTCCGGGGGCCGCGCGCGGCGCGCCCGGTGGGCGTCGACCACCAGATTGCGCGCGACGGTGAACAGCCACGGCCGGACGGGACGTCCCACGAGCGCCTCAGGATGCCGCCAGGCGCGCAGCAGCGTCTCCTGCACGACATCCTCGGCCTGGGAGCGGTCTCCGCCGGTCAGCCGCAGAACGTAGCCGAGCAGAGGACCGCCGTGCTCGTCGTAGAGGGCACGCAGCACCCCCTCATCCGCGGTTGGACCCACACCTCCAACACGTACGCCCCTCCCCCACGGTTCACAACATCCGCCAGGATCTTCGCCACGTTCCCGCGAGGTCAGCGCGTTTTGGCGTTCTGGAGGTCGTTGAGGCGGACGTCGTCGGCGGTCGCCGAGACGCGCAGCCCCTCGGCGGTGGGCTCGATCTTGCTGATCCGGGAGCCCACGGGCAGGTCGCGGACGGGGACGATCCAGCCGAGCCGCTGCTTGACCAGGGCCAGCGGGATCTGGGGGCCGCCGGACGAGCCGATCGAGATCGGGGTGATGACGATGCCCTTCGCCGAGGGCTTGACCGACACGGTCGCGGTGCCCGCCATCGGCAGGCCGCTGATCGTCCCGGTGAGGTCGACCTCCAGGTCGTCGCCCTTGGGGCCGATCCGCTTGACCTCGCGGGGCGCGCGCTGCTTGATCAGTTCGTAGGGGATCACGGCCGAGGCCGTCGCCGTCCCGGCGGTGACGTTGTCGGCGTTGCCCGAGCTCACCTCGGAAAGCGGCGCCTTGACCGACTTCATCTCGACCTTGACGTCCTGGACGGTGATGCCCTGGTCGGTCCACTGGCTGATGGTCACGTCGATCTTGTCGTAGTTCCCGCCGAGCGCCTGCGTCAGGAAGGGGAAGCCGTGGATCTTGACCTTGGGGGTCTCGCTCATGGCGTACTGCGTGGCGACCTGCTTGCCGATCTCGTTCTGGGCGATCCGCACGCCGATCCGATCGGCGGCGATCACGGCGCCGACGAACAGAACGAGCAGGACCAGCAGTGCCTTGCGCATATCTCTCCTCTGGGGAACCACGCGATGCGGCTCACCCTAGTGGCGGTGATCGTGCCGGGGAGTCGCCCCACGGTGTGAGATCCCGGGGCCGCCGCATCGGTTCAGGGGCCTACCCCCGGGTGTGAGATCAACCACCGGCGAACGGGGGCAGGACCTCCACGACGCCGCCCTCGGGCAGCGTGATCATCTCATGCGGGCGGGTCCCGACGGGCTCGCCGTCGACCAGGAACGAGCTGCGCCCCACGACCCGCCCGAACTCGCCGCCGCGCCCGGCCACACGGGTGGCCGCGGCGATCGCGTCGGCGAGCGTGCGGGCGTCGTACGGCTCCTCGGCCACGCCCGCCGCGGCCTTCGCCGCGGCCCAGTACCTGATCGTTCCCTTCGCCATGATCCCAGCGTCTCACCTTCCCGCCGTGGTCAACGCGGCGTCACCGGCCATTGCCCGCGATGGCACCTCGGATATGCTCTGGGTGAGGGATCCGGGCGATGGGGCCATGGAGTTCGTTGAATGTCCTGCATGGTCGCCTCCTCTTCACCCCTGGCGGCGTTCGCCGGGGCGGAAGACGAGCCGCCTGGGTCCTCGACGCTTTTTAGGCGAGGAGGCGGCAATGAGCAGCTTGCTCCTGCTGACCAACGCTCTGGAACCCTCTGACGAGGTCCTTCCGGCGCTCGGGCTTCTGCTGCACTCGGTGCGGGTCGCCCCGGCGGAGGGGTCGGCGCTCATCGACGCGCCACCGGCCGATGTGGTGCTCGTCGACGCGCGCCGCGACCTGGTCCAGGCCAAGAGCCTGTGCCGCCTGCTGCGCACCACGGGGCTCGACTGCCCCCTGCTGGGCATCGTGACCGAAGGTGGCCTGGCCGCCCTCAGCCCCGAGTGGGGCCTGGACGACCTGCTCCTGCAGTCCGCCGGGCCCGCCGAGGTCGAGGCCCGGCTGCGGCTGGCCGTGGGACGCGCCGCCGCCGTCGGCGAGGGCGACGACGTCCCCGGCGAGATCCGCAGCGGCGAGCTCAGCATCGACGAGGCCACCTACACCGCCCGCCTGCGCGGCCGCATCCTCGACCTCACCTTCAAGGAGTTCGAGCTGCTGAAGTACCTGGCCCAGCACCCGGGCCGCGTCTTCACCCGCGCGCAGCTCCTCCAGGAGGTCTGGGGCTACGACTACTTCGGCGGCACCAGGACGGTCGACGTCCATGTCAGGCGTCTTCGCGCCAAGCTCGGCGCCGAGTACGAATCCCTGATCGGAACGGTCCGGAACGTCGGCTACCGCTTCGTGCCCGACCACCGTCCGGGCGACCCCGAAGACGCGCCCGCCGTCCGCGCCTGACGCGATCGCGGGCCCCTCCCGCGCGAGGGGCCCGCGAAGAATCGCCGGGCGCTAGCCGGGGAGCTCGTACTTGACCACGACGTCTTCGGCGAGGTCGATGCCCAGGCCGGGACGGTCGGGAAGGAACACCTGGCCGCCCCCGTAGCCCAGACGGGTCTCGGGTGTGAGCAGCAGCTCGAAGTTGTAGATGCCTTTCTCCAGCGCGAAGTACTCCACGACCAGCGTGTTGGCGACGGCCGCGGTCAGATGGACGTGCAGGTTGTGGTGCCAGTGCGGGGCCATGCGCAGCCCGAAGGCGTCGGCGGCGTGGGCGATGCGCAGCCATTCGGTGACGCCCCCGGCGACGCCCGCGTCGGCCTGGAGGATGGACGCGGCGCCGGCCTGGATGAGGGAGCGGAACTCCCAGCGCGTCTGGTGGATCTCGCCGGTGGCGACGGGGGTGCGGATCTGGCGGGCCAGCTCGGCGTGGCCCTCGACGGACTCGGGCGACAGCGGCTCCTCGAACCACCACAGCGGCGTCTCACCCGCGGCGCGCTCGAAGGCCTCGATCGCGGCACGGGCCTCGTGGACGGAGGCGTAGGCGTTGTTGGCGTCCAGGGCGAGCCGGCCCTCCCCGTCGATCGCCTCGACGGCGGCGGCGACGCGGCGGGCGTCCTCGGCGACCGTGAGGCCGCCGACCTTGATCTTGTGGTCGGTGAAGCCCTGGGCCCGGTTGAAGGCGATCTCACCGGCGACGGCGTCGGTCCATTCGCCCTCGTCGGGACGGTAGTAGCCGCCGGAGGCGTAGGCGGGCTGCGGCGCGGTCGACCCGCCCAGCAGGACGGCGAGCGGCTGCCCGGCCCGCTTGGCCTTCAGGTCCCACAGGGCGATGTCGAGCGCCGACAGCGCCCGGACGACCGCGCCCCGGCGCCCGGCGAGCAGCACCTCCTGGTAGGCGCGCCCCCAAAGGCCGACCAGGTCGTCAGCGGGGGCGCCCAGGTAGACCGGGGTGAGCAGGTCGTCGACGGCGGTCCTGGTGAGCGGGCCGCCCGCCGTCCCGGCGTAGGTGTAGCCGAGCCCTGTCTCGCCTTGGTCGTCGGTCACCTCGACCAGCACGTAGTGGCGGTCGGCCAGATCGCGGTTGGACATGCGGGTGGGACGGTCGACCGGGATCGCGACCGCGCGGCTGCGGATGCTGCTGATCGTCATGAGGGCTCCTTCGGTGAGGTGACGCGGACGGACCGCAGGTTGGCCAGTTCGAGGGCGCCCTGGTCACCCAGTTCGCGGCCGTGACCGCTGGCCTTGACCCCGCCGACGGGCAGCCGGGGATCGGATTCGGAGATGCGGTTGACGAACACCGAGCCGGTGTCGATCCGGTCGGCCAGGGCGAGGGCGCGGCCGGTGTCGCGGCTCCAGATCGAGCAGCTCAGCCCGTACGGCGACAGGTCGGCGACCTCGGCCGCCGCGTCGGCCGAGCCGACGGTGTGCAGGGCGCCGAGCGGGCCGAAGGTCTCCTGCTGGAACGCGACCGCCCCGGGGTCGAAGACCTCGACCAGCGTGGGCGGGAACCACGCGCCGGGCCGGTCGTCGCGGGTGCCGCCTGCCAGGAGACGGCCGCCCTCGATCAGGGTGGCGTCGAGCTGGCCGAGCAGTTCGTCGCGCAGATCGACGCGGGCCATGGGGCCGATGTCGGTGCCGGGGGCGGCGGGGTCGCCGACCACCAGCGCGTCCATGGCGGCCACCACCGCGCCGGCGAACTCGTCGCGGACCGCCCGCTCCACGATGAGGCGCTTGGCGGCGATGCAGCTCTGGCCGTTGTTGAGGAAGCGGGACCGGACGGCGGCGCGCGCCGCGGCGGGCACGTCGGCGTCGGCGAGCACGATGAACGGGTCGGACCCGCCCAGTTCCAGGACGGCCTTCTTCACCGCCGCGCCCGCGCGGGCCCCCACGATCGCGCCGACCCGGTTGCTGCCGGTGAACGCGACGGCGGCGACGCGCGGATCGTCGATGAGCGGCCCGATCCGGGACGGCGGGAGCACCACGGCCGACAGGGTGCCGGGGCCGAAGACCTCGTCGAAGAGGGCCTGGACGGCCAGCGCGCCGCCGGTGACGTTGTCGGCGTGCTTGAGCACCACGGTGTTCCCGACCGCGACGGCGGGCACCGTCGCCCGGACGACCTGCCAGAACGGGTAGTTCCACGGCATGATCGCCAGGACCGTGCCGAGCGGGCGGGCCTGGACGCGGGCGGTGTCGCCGTCCAGATCGGCGGGACGCGGCGCGACCAGGTCGGGCAGCCGCGCGGCGTAGTGCTCGCAGGCCGCGGCGCACTTGGCGATCTCAGCGCGAGCCTGGTCGATCGGCTTGCCCATCTCGCTGGTGATCAACGCCGCGTGGAGGTCGATCCCGTCGCGCAGGCGGGCCGCCATCGCGCGCAGCCGCTCCGCCCGGCGTTCGGGAGGTTCCGCGCGCACACGGCGGGCGGCGGCGGACGCAAGGTCGAGCACGCTCTCAAGCTCGTCCGGCGTGGTGAAGGGATAGTCGGCGAGCGGTTCGCCGGTCACCGGATCGACCGTGGTGACGCCGGTCATGCGGCCGACCCCGGGCGGGCGGCGAGCCAGTCCTGGAAGCGGCGCGCGATGACGACCGGATTCTCCAGCAGCTTGGGCACGCCGGGCGCGTTGCCGGGCTCGATCCGCACGTGCAGGAACACCGGGCCGTCCTGGGCGAGAGCCTCGGCGAGCGACTCGCGCAGCTCTACCGCTTCGGTCCGGGGGGACGCCCCCTCGTGGCCCCCGGCGGCCGGGCGCAACACGGTCCAGCCGGACGCGGCGGCCAGCGCGCCCAGGTCGACGCGCGAGGAGTAGGTGGGCAGCCCGGCCGTCGAGGCGTAGACGCCGTTGTCGAGCAGCACCATCAGCAGGTTGCGCGGGGCCAGGAATCCCCCGGTCGGCAGCACGTTGGGGTTCATGAGCAGCGATCCGTCACCCTCGATCGCCACCACCTTGTCCGCCGCCGCCCCGCCGCCCGCGCGGTCCAGGCCGAGCGCGACCCCGGTGGCCACCGAACCCGCCAGGCCCATCGCGTCCAGCAGGTACAGGTGGTTGGGGCGGTCGGCGACGGCGGCGAGCTCCCGGCTGGTCGCCGCGCAGGTCACCACCACCGGCAGCCGGGCGGTCGCGGCGGCGAGGATCTCCAGTGCCTCGATGCGTCTCATGATCAGGCGCCCTTTCCGTCGGTGGACCAGAAGTGGGTCAGGACGACGACCGGCCGGAACGTCATGCGGGCGTGCGCGCCGGCCTCGGCGACCACGGCCCGCCAGTCGCCGGGCCCGCTGCGCCGGTCGAGCTCGAACACCCGGATCCCGAGCCGGTCGAGCAGGCCGGGCACGTGCTGGCAGAGCACATGGATCATGGAGTTGTACTCGCCGAGCCCGCCGCGCGTGTTCGCCACGATCAGCAGCGGCAGGTGGTAGGCGGCGTTGAACGTGGTCAGCGCGGTCAGTGCGTTGCCGAACCCGTTGTCCTGCATCACCACCGCGCCGAACCGGCCGGTCAGCGGCAGCGCGCCGAGGACGCCCATGGCCTCCTCCTCGCGCGACAGCGGGAACACGCGGGGGGACGCGCCGCCGGAGCCGCCGTCCGCGGCCACCAGCGCGGCGACGACCGGCGCGACGCTCGCCGACGGCACGTAGCCGATCAGGTCGGCGCCCGCGTCCCACAGGCCTTGGGCGACCGCTCCGGCGTAGGGCGGCGGCTCGGGACTTTCGGCGGTTTTGGGAGGGGTGGGAGGGGAGGTCAACGGTTCTCCTTCGCCGTCCGGGATCGCTCAGCGAACCACCGAGCATGCTTAACATACAAATACAGACGAGTAGCATGCAACTAGTGGATAGAGAAATCCCACCTGGCCCGGCACACGGCCGTGCCGGTCAGAACTGGATGTGCTCCCCGTCGGGGACCGCGACCTCGACCCACCGCCGCCACTCCGCGAGCAGCCCGCGGTTGTCCTGGCTGGAGTGCGCGACGAGGAGGTCGCCCGACCGGACGATGTGCTTGCGCATCGTCCGCTCGGCCGCGGCGCCGTCACGCCGCCGCAGTGCCTCGATGATGTCGAGGTGGTCCTGGAGGGCGACCTCGACCGGCTGGTGCTCGGGGACGCTGTACCGGCCGTCCAGGGAGAGGGTCTGCCGGAGCTCGGCGACGAACTTGGCCAGCCGCAGGTTGCCGCTGGCCCGCATGATCAGGTCGTGCAGGCGCTCGTCGGCCGCGAAGTACTCCGCGCCGCCGTCGGCGCGCTCCTTCATGATCTCGAACTCGGCGGTCAGCGCCGCGTCGTCGCGGGCGGTCATCACGGCGGCGGCGCTGCGGGCCGCCGGCGGTTCGAGCATGACCCGCAGGCTGCACAGCTCGACGATGCCCCGGCCGTCCTGCCCGAGCACCCGCGCGCCGCGGTTGCGCTCGATCTTGACCAGGCCCAGGTCGGCCAGCCGCAGCAGTGCCTCGCGCACCGGCGTCCTGGACGCGCCGAAGCGCTCGCCCAGCTCGCGCGAGGAGTAGAGCACCCCCCGTTTGAGCTGCCCGGCTCGGATGGCGTCGCGGATGTCGGTCGCGATCTGCTCGGACCTGCTGGACGGTTCGTCTTGCGAGGACAAAGGACTCCCTGGGAACCGGGCGGGGCCACCGGGAGCGCGTCCCGATGGCCCCGGTGGTGGCCCCAGCATAGCTTTCGCGGTTCTCCCCGCGGCCCGTCGATCACGGACGCGAGGGCCCCGGCGCCGGCCGCGAGGCGCCGGGTGCGGGCCGCTCGGGGACGGCCGAGCCGCGCGTCCGCCGCGCGGTCAGCCACATCCCGGCGATCACGACCATCGCCAGCACGTTCGCCGCGATCATCACCGACATCGACAGCCCGTCGCTGCCGCCGGAGGCGTCCTGGATCCAGCCGACCGCGAACGGGCTGGCGAAGCCGGCCAGGTTGCCCAGCGAGTTGATCAGCGCGAGCCCGCTGGTCGCCCCGGCGCCGGCCAGGAACGCCGTCGGCAGCGACCAGAACAGCGGCTTGGCCGTCTGGGCGGCCATGGTGGCCACGCAGATCGCGGCCAGCGCCAGCAGCGGTGTTCCCAGGCTCACCGCGGTGAGGACGAACGTGACGACCGAGACGCCCAGCGCGACCAGCACCGGGACGGACGAGCGCTCGTCGCGCACCAGCCGCCCGGTGACGAACATGCAGATCGCCGCCAGCAGGAACGGCAGCGCCGACAGCCAGCCGACCTGGACGCTGCTGAGGTCCTCGCCGACGTTGTCGATCACCGACGGCATCCAGTAGGCCAGCGGGTAGGCGCCGCTGAGCAGCAGGAAGTAGGCCGCGCACAGCCCGAGCACCTTGCGGTCGCGGAACACGGCGCGGTGGCTGGCCGGGCTGGTGGTGGCGGCGCGGTCACGCTCCTCGTCCGCCAGCGTCCGGGCCAGCCAGGCGCGCTGCTCGGCGGTGAGCCACCGCGCGTCGGCGGGCCGGTCGGACACGGTCAGGAAGAACACCACGCCGAGCACGACCGCGGGGACGCCGCCCAGCAGGAAGATCCAGCGCCAGCCGTCCAGGCCGAGGACGCCGCCGAGGGCCGACAGGATCCACCCGTTCAGCGGGCCGCCGAGCACCGACGCCAGCGGGATCGCGACCATGACGGTGGCGACGGCCTTCGGGCGGTAGGCGTTGGGGTACCAGTGGGTCAGGTAGAGCAGGATGCCCGGGAAGTAGCCCGCCTCGGCGATGCCGAGCAGGAACCGCAGGACGTAGACCGTCTCCAGGTTGCCCGCGAAGGCCAGCGAGCCCGCGATGATCCCCCAGGTGATCATGATCCGGGTCAGCCAGACCCGGGCGCCGAACCGGGCCATGGCGATGTTGCTCGGCACCTCGGCCAGCACGTAGCCGAGGAAGAAGATCCCGGCCGCGAACCCGTACTGGGTCGCGCTCATGCCGAACGAGCGCTCCATCCCGAACTTGGCGAAGCCGATGTTGATGCGGTCGATGTAGCTGACCACGTAGCCGAGCATCAGGAGCGGGATGAGCCTGACGGTCACCTTCCGCATCGTCTGGGCCTGGAGCGTGTCGTCACCGGGTCTTTCCCGTTGCTTCCCCACCATCTTGTCCTCCCGCCGAGGGTATGCGGATCCGCCGCCGGACCCGCCATTGATGGACTACTCATCTTGAGTGAGATGCAGATTAGTGGGAGTAGCATGCAACATCAGCGCAGTGGGTGCAATACTTCTCTCGCGGAAACACCGGGAAGCACTAAGGCCCGGGCTCGTGGAGAGCCCGGGCCTGGCGTTCTTGTGGCCCGCCGGTGCCGTCCGGCGGGCCTATGTTGGCGTCCGCCGGAGCGGACGGAGACGTTCGGTCCGCTCGCGCGGACGGGGGGATCAGCCGAAGCGGCCGGTGATGTAGTCCTCGGTGGCCTTCATCTCCGGGTTGGTGAAGATCGTGCTGGTGTCGTCGATCTCGATCAGCTTGCCGGGCTGGCCGGTGCCGGCGATGTTGAAGAACGCCGTGCGGTCGCTCACGCGGGCGGCCTGCTGCATGTTGTGCGTCACGATGACGATCGTGTACAGGTTCTTCAGCTTGGCGATGAGGTCCTCGATCGCCAGCGTGGAGATGGGGTCGAGGGCCGAGCAGGGCTCGTCCATCAGCAGCACCTGGGGCTTGACCGCGATCGCGCGGGCGATGCAAAGACGCTGCTGCTGGCCGCCCGACAGGCCCGCTCCGGGCTTGCTGAGGCGGTCCTTGACCTCGTTCCACAGGTTGGCGCCCTGGAGCGACTCCTCGACG
Organism: Spirillospora sp. CA-294931; assembly: GCF_050946795.1. Taxonomy (GTDB): domain Bacteria; phylum Actinomycetota; class Actinomycetes; order Streptosporangiales; family Streptosporangiaceae; genus Spirillospora. The sequence continues at coordinate 900,581 of NZ_CP192006.1, read as the reverse complement.
ATCTCGTCGAGCTGCCCCTTCTTGCGGACCCCGTTGAGCTTCAGGCCCGCCGCCACGTTGTCGTAGATCGACATCGTGGGGAACGGGTTGGGGCGCTGGAACACCATGCCGACAACGCGGCGGACGGCGACCGGGTCGACGTCCTTGCTGTAGAGGTTCTCGTCGTCCAGCAGCACCTTGCCCTCGACGCGGGCGCCGGGGATGACCTCGTGCATCCGGTTCAGGGTGCGAAGGAAGGTGGACTTGCCGCAGCCCGACGGCCCGATGAACGCCGTCACCGAGCGCGGCTCGACCGTCATCGAGATGTCCTCGATGGCGTGGACCCCGCCGTAGTAGGCGTGCAGTCCGGACACTTCGATCCGCTTGGCCATGGGGTTGATGCTCCTATCGGGGTCTTTCGTTAGGTCGTGGGGGGACGCGCGCGCCTAGCGGCCCGCGCGCGGCTTGAACCTGCGGGCCACGAACCGGGCCCCGAGGTTGAGCAGCATGATGATGACGATGAGGGTGAGCGCCCCGGCCCAGGCGCGGTCGATCGCGTTCTGGTTGGGGTCGGCCGCCTGGTCCCAGATGAAGGTCGGCAGGGAGCCCTGCGGACCGTCCAGCGGGTTGGTGTTGATCGCCTTGGTGATGAAGATCGTCAGGATCAGCGGCGCCGTCTCGCCCATGACGCGGGCGATGGCCAGCATGACGCCGGTGATGATGCCGGTGAGCGCGGTCGGCAGGACGACGAAGCAGACCGTCCGCCAGCGCGGCACGCCCAGCGCGTAGGACGCCTCGCGCAGGTCGTTGGGCACCAGCTTGAGCATCTCCTCGGTCGCCCGCACCACGGTCGGGATCATGAGGATCGTCAGCGCGAACGAGCCGGCCAGGCCGGAGTACTCGAAGCCGAAGGTCAGCAGCCACAGCGCCAGGATGAACAGACCGGCCACGATGGACGGGATGCCGGTCATGACGTCGACGAAGAAGCTGATCGTCTTGGCCAGGCGCTTGTTGTCGCCGTACTCGATCAGGTAGACGGCCGTCATGACCGCGATCGGCACCGCGATCACCGTGGTGATCGCGACCTGCTCCAGGGTGCCGATGATGGCGTGGTAGGCGCCGCCGCCGGCGTCCTTGCCCGCCACGCCGTTCATCGAGAACTGGAAGAACTGCGCGTCGAACCGCTTGGCGCCGTTGACGATGACCGTGTACAGCACCGAGATCAGGGGGATGACCGCCAGCGCGAACGCCACGTAGACCAGGCCCTGGACGACCCTGTCCTTGACCTTGCGGCCGGTGGAGACCGAGCCGATGGAGGCGTTCCTCGGGGCGGACTTGGACAGGGAGGTCACACGAACTCCTTGCGCCGCGCGACGATGGCCCGCGCGGCCATGTTGACGATCAGAGTGATCACGAAGAGGACGAGGCCGGAGGCGATCAGCGCGCCCCGTCCGGTGTCGCCCGCCTCGTTGAAGCCCCGCACGATGTTGGCGGCGAAGGAGTTGCCGCCGTCCTCCAGGATGTGGACGTTGATGCCGGGGACCGAGGTCAGCACCATCGCGACGGCGATCGTCTCGCCCATGGCGCGGCCGAGGCCGAGCATGGACGCGGCGATCATGCCGGAGCGGCCATAGGGGAGGACCGACATGCGGATCATCTCCCAGCGGGTCGCGCCGAGCGCCAGCGACGCCTCGACGTTGGCCTGCGGCACCTGGAGGAAGACCTCACGGGTGACCGACGAGATGATCGGCAGGATCATGATGGCCAGCACGACGGACGCGGTGAAGATCGAGTTCTTGCCCGGGCTGTCGCCGCCGAACAGCGGGATCCAGCCGAGGGCCGAGTTCAGGAACTCCACGACGCCGCCGATGTGGGGGGCCAGCACGAGCACGCCCCACAGGCCGTACACGATGCTGGGCACGGCGGCCAGCAGGTCGACCACGTAGCCGAGCGTGGAGGCCACGCGGCGGGGCGAGTAGAACGCGATGAACATCGCGATCGCCACCGCGACCGGCGTGGCCATCAGCAGGGCCATGAACGAGGAGACCAGCGTCCCGAAGGCCAGCTGCGCGATGCCGAACCGCGGCGGGGTCGCGTTGGGGTTCCACTCCTCGGCCGTGAGGAAGCCCGCCTCGTTCTTCTGCAGGGCCGGTATGGCCTTCCAGATCAGGAAGACGGCGATGGCCGCCATGATGGCGAGCACGAGGATTCCCGAACCGCGCGCTGCGCCCGCGAAGATCCGGTCACCGGCGCGTCCGGTGCTCATGCGCTTGCCGGTGGCGCGGTGTCTGGCGCCGGCGGTCGCCTCGACGCCGGTCTCGCTGCTCACGGGGGGTCCTCCTCGGGTGTCTTCGGCAGAACCCAGCTCTGCCCCGCCGCCGTTCTCGCCGGCGACGGGGCTGCTGGTGTTCGGGTCAGAGGTCAGGACAGGGCCTTGACGGACGCCTGGACCTTGGTCTGAACCGCGGCGGGCAGCGGCGCGTAGCCGATGCCGGACAGGACCTTCTGGCCGTCCGCGCTGGCGGTGTAGGTCAGGAAGGACTTCACGAACTTCGCCTGCTCGGCGGGCAGGCCCTTCTCGCACGCGATCTCGTACGTCACCAGGACGATCGGGTAGGCACCCGCCTCCTTGGTGGTGTAGTCGATCTTCATCGCGACGTCGTTGCCGGTGCCGACGATCTCGGCGCCCGCGATGGCCTTGGAGGCGCTGTCGGCCGAGAGGGCGGTGTACTCGCCCGCGCCGTTCTTGACCTTGGCGGTCTGGAGCTTGTTGGTCTCGGCGTGCGACATCTCGACGTAGGAGATGGCGCCGGCGTCCTGCTTCACGCGGGTGGTGACACCGGCGGACTGCGGGGCGCCCTGTCCGGCCGAGGCGATGGCGTCAGGCCACTTCTTGGCCTTCTCCCACTTCCAGATCTTCGGCGCGGTCTTGTTCAGGTAGTTGGTGAAGTTGTCCGTCGTGCCGGACTCGTCGGCACGGTAGATCACCTTGATCGCGGTGGACGGCAGCTTCGCGCCGGAGTTCTCCTTGGCGATGGCCGGGTCGTTCCAGGTCTTCACCTTGCCGGAGAAGATGTTGGCCAGCAGCTCGGGCGAGACCTGGATGCCGTCGACGCCGGGCACGTTGTAGACCACGGCCACCGGGCCGACGACCATCGGCAGGTTGAGGGGCTTGGCGCCGCCGCAGCGCTTCTGCGCGGCCGGGAGCTCCTCGTCCTTCAGGGCGGAGTCCGAGCCCGCGAAGGCGACCTGGTTGTCGCTGAAGGACTTGATGCCCGCGCCCGAGCCGGTCGCGGCGTAGTTGAGGTTCGCGCCCGCGCACTTGGAGGCGTAGATCTTCGTCCACTCCTCGATCGCGTTCTTCTGCGCGCTCGAGCCGGCGGCGTTCACCGTGGCCTTGGCACAGTCGATGTCGCCCGTCGGGGCGGCACTCGAACTCGAGCTCGTGTTGTCGTCGCTCCCACAAGCACTGAGTGCCAGAGCTCCCGCGACGACAACGCCGCCGAGGGTGGCCAGACGAGAAACGTTCTTCACCGGAGGGTCTCCTCTTAGTTCGTCAGCGGTGTCCCAACTGCGGAGCTGGAGTCATTTGTCCAGGTAGTAGGGCCACCGTCCGAAGCGACGCTAAGCAGGGGAAGTAACCAGTCACCCTGGTCCAGATGAACAGAACATGAACGAGGCCGGGCGGCCCTCGGAAGACTGCCTCGATTCGGCGTGACGCGAGGGTTAACACTGCAGGTCAACCAGGCCGAAACGCCTATAAAATCTATCCCCGAAGACATAATGGGGCGCGATCGTGATCAGTCGTCCCACCTGCGGGTATCCGACCCTACGTGACCGGGCGGTCGCTGTTCACCGGCGGGCCGGTCAACGACCGGGGTTAAACGGGTCAACGAGGGGTGTCGGCGCCGTACATGACGTCGACGGCGTGACGGGTGAACCCCAGCGACTCGTAGAGCCGGACGGCGGCGGCGTTCGACTCGTCCACGTACAGCAGGACGTGCGGCACGCCCCGGTCCCTCAGGTGGCGCAGGCCCGCCAGCGTCAGCGTGCGGCCCAGACCCAGGCCCTGGGCGTCCGGGTCCACGCCCACGACGTAGACCTCGCCGAGGCCGTCGGGGTGCACCTTGGTCCAGTGGAAACCGAGCAGCGTCCCCTCGCGTTCGGCCAGGAAGAAGCCGGACGGGTCGAACCACGGCTCGCGCTCGCGCTGGAGCAGGTCGTCGATCGTCCAGGCTCCCTGCTCGGGGTGGTGGGCGAAGGCGCGGGCGTTCACCCGCAGCCAGGCGTCCTCGTCCTCACCCGGGACGAACGTGCGCAGCCGGACGCCCTCGGCCACGGCGGCGTCGGGAAGGGGCCCCGGACCGGGGCGGCGCATCTGGAACAGCACGCGGACGCGGTCGAGTCCCTCGGAGCCCGCCAGCTTGGCGGCGGCAGCCAGGTCCCCGTGGGCCCAGACGCGCAGGGAGCCGCCCGCCGCCGTCAACAGGGCGCGTAGCAGGGTGCGGCCATGCCCCCGGCGCCGGTGGGACGGGTGGACGACGAACTCCCCGGCCGCGCTCTCGCCGCCGGTCGCCGGATCGAGATGGGCGTAGGCCACGATCGCGCCGCCGGAGACGACGGTCAGGCCGGGGGCGCCGTTGCGTAGGGCGAGCAGGGCGTGCTCGGACAGGGGTCCGACCCCGTCGGCCGCCGCGGCCGCCTCGACGAGCTCCAGAACCTCGGCGATCTCCGCCTCCGGCAGTGCCGCCGGTCCCCGCGCCTCACTCATGATCGACAGCTTATGCGGCCCCCGACATGGGATCTCACTGCCCTTCTTGCGCTAAACGTCATAAAAACGTCATTGGGCGGCGGGGAACGCCGGGCGCCTCGCGCCTAGGGTGCCTCCATGACTCGACGATCCATGATCCTGGCCCTCGCCGTGGCCGGGCTTTCGGGCGTCGCGGCGGTCGCGCAGCCGGCCCTCGCCCGTCCCGCCCCCACGGCCGACGTGCGCCTGCTGTCGCTGAACGACTTCCACGGCAATCTGGAGCCCGCCACCGGCAGCTCCGGGACCGCCATCGACGAGAGCGGCGCGGCCGTCCCCGCGGGCGGCGCGGCCTACGCGGCCACGCACCTCAAGCGGCTGGGCAACCGGAACTCCCTGACCGTGGCGCAGGGCGACATGATCGGCGGTTCGCCGCTGATCTCCGCCGCCTACCACGACGAGCCGTCGGTGGAGTTCCTGGGCAAGGTGGGCGTCACCGCGTCGGCCGTGGGCAACCACGAGTTCGACGAGGGTTACAAGGAGCTCCTGCGCATCCAGAAGGGCGGCTGCCACCCCACCGACGGCTGCTCCCCCGCGGGCAAGTGGAAGGGCGCCGAGTTCGACTACCTCTCGGCCAACGTGCTGAAGGAGAAGAACGGCAAGACCCTGCTCAAGCCCTGGACGGTCCGCCGGGTCAACGGCGTCAAGGTCGGGTTCATCGGCGTCGTCACCAAGACCACCCCCACCATCGTCAGCGCCGACGGCATCAAGGGCCTGCGGTTCGAGGACGAGGTGGTCGCCGCCAACCGCTCGGCGCGCGAGCTGAGGAAGCGCGGCGTCAGGGCGATGGTGCTGCTGGTCCACGAGGGCAGCAACGTGCCGCAGAACCAGCGGCCGGACGCGTGCGGCGTCGCCCCCGAGAGCGCCGGGACGCGCATCGCCCAGGACGCCGACCCCGAGATCGACATGGTGCTGTCGGGCCACACCCACCAGCAGTACCTCTGCACGCTCAAGGACCCCGACGGGCGGCCGCGCCTCTACTCGTCCGGCTCCTCGTTCGGCAAGGTCATCACCCAGGTCGACTTCAAGGTGGACAAGAAGAGCGGCGACGTCGTCCGCTCCACGGTCGTGGGCGACAACCACGTCGTGACGCGGGACGTCCCGCCGGACCCGGCGACCGAGAAGTTCGTCCGGACCTGGAAGGAACGGACGGCCGCGATCGCCGACAAGCCGATCGGCAAGATCACCGCCGATCTGGACCGCAAGCCCTCCCCGACCGGCGAGACCGCGCTCGGCGACGCGATCGCCGACCTCCAGCTCGCCTCGATGAAGGACAAGGGCGCCCAGGTCGCGCTGATGAACCCGGGCGGCGTCCGCGCCGACCTGACCTTCAAGGCGTCCGGCTCCGAGGGCGACGGCGTGGTGACCTACGGCGAGGCGTTCGCCGTCCAGCCGTTCAGCAACGTCATGGGCCAGGTCACGCTGACCGGCGAGCAGCTGGACAAGCTGCTCGAGCAGCAGTGGACGGGCGCCGGTGAGAAGATCCTCCAGCCCTCGGCGACGCTGCGCTTCGCCATCGACCGCGCCCGGCCGGTCGGGGACCGGGTATCCGCGATCACCATCGACGGCAAGCCGGTCGACCCGGCCGCCTCCTACAAGGTCGCCGCCAACAACTTCCTGCTCGGCGGCGGTGACGGCTTCACCGTCTTCAAGGACGGCAAGGACCAGGTCCTCGGCCCCGTCGACCTGGACGCCCTGGTCACCTACTTCGGCGCCAACTCCCCCGTGGCCCCGCCGAAGCTGGACCGCATCACCGGCAAGTAACCCGAAAGGCTGGGGCGTCCTCCCGGGGACGTCCCAGCCCGGCCGGTCCCAGAGGGTCAGGCGCTCAAGCGCCGAAGAGGTGGACGAGCCAGTAGACGATGGCGGCCACGGCGGCGGCCATCGGCATGGTGAGGATCCAGGCGGTGACGATGTTGCCCGCGACGCCCCAGCGCACGGCCGACAGGCGCTTGGTGGCCCCCACACCCATGATCGACGAGGTGATCGTGTGGGTGGTCGAGATTGGAGCGTGCCAGACATAGGCGGCCGCGTACAGGATGACCGAAGCGGTGGCCTCGGCCGCGAACCCCTTGGGCGGGTCGAGCTCGATCACCTTGCGGCCCAGCGTCCGCATGATCCGCCAGCCGCCCGCGTAGGTGCCCAGCGACAGCGCGCCCGCACACGACAGGATGACCCACAGCGGGACGCTGTCGCCGTCGGAGTGACCGGTCGTGACCAGCGCCAGCACGATGATGCCCATCGTCTTCTGCGCGTCCTGAAGGCCGTGGCCGAGCGCCATCGAGGCCGCCGAGAGCGACTGGGCGATGCGGAAACGGCGTCCGATCTTGGCGGGATGGGCGCGGCGGAACATCCACAGCAGCGCCACCATCACCGCGTAGGCCAGGAAGAACCCGACGACCGGCGAGATGACCATCGGGATGGCGACCTTGTCGACGACCTTGTCCCAGTTGACCGAGGAGGCCGAGGCCAGCCCGGCCCCGACGATGCCGCCGATCAGGGCGTGCGAGGACGACGAGGGCAGCCCGAAGTACCAGGTGATCAGGTTCCAGGTGATCGCGCCGAGCACCCCGGCGGCCACGACCGTCAGGCCGTGCAGGCCGGTGGGCGGGGTGATCACCTCGCTGACGGTCTTGGCGACCTCGACGCCCAGCAGCGCCCCGAGCATGTTCATCAGGGCCGCCATCAGCAGCGCGGCCCTCGGGGTCAGCGCCCGCGTCGACACCGAGGTGGCGATCGCGTTGGCGGCGTCGTGGAAGCCGTTGGTGTAGTCGAAGACCAGCGCGATGACCACGACCAGGACGAGCACCGCGGCCTGGGCGTCGGACCGGAGCCCGACCGCGCCGGCCACCGTCACCAGCAGGATCCCGCCCAGCAGCCCGAGCCACGCCAGGCCGGGGACCCTGCGGGTCGCCTGCTCGGCCAGCGTCGCGTCGGCGCCGCCGGTGCGGGTCTCCTTGGTGAGGGTCGCGGCCGGCTCGCCGGTCACGCTCATGATTCCTTGACCGCGATGGTCTCGACCGTGTTGGCGACGTGCTCGAAGGCGTCGGCGGCCTCTTCGAGCCGGTCGATGACCTCCTTGAGCTTCATCACCGTCAGCGCGTCGTACTCACCGCTGAAAAGGCGTGCCAGCAGCTTGCGGTAGACCTGGTCGCCCTGGTTCTCCAGCCGGTTGATCTCGATCCAGTACTCGTTGAGCTCCTTCATCGAGCGCAGCCTCGGCATCGCCTCGGCGGTCAGCTCGGCGGCACGTTCCAGCACCTCCACCAGGTGGACGATGTCCTTGGGGAACTCTTCGATCTTGTAGAGCACGACGAGATCGGCGGCCTCCTCCATCTCGTCCATCACGTCGTCGATGGTCGAGGCGAGCCGGTAGATGTCCTCACGGTCGAAGGGCGTGATGAACGTTTCGTTCAGCCGGCGCATGATCGCGTGAGTCATTTCGTCGCCCGCGTGTTCGCAGGCGCGCATCTTCTCCGCGATCGCTTCCCGGTCGGCACCGTCACTGATGAGCTCCACGAGCAACCTGGCGCCGGTGACCAGGTTGTTCGCCGAGTCGGCGAACATGTCGTAGAAGCTGTCCTCACGCGGCGTGAGACGCAAGCGCACGTCGTTCTCCTGAAGTGCCGGAACAGTCCGCAGAGGATCGTAGGCGCAACCAGCGGTAAAAAGAACCTTTGCCCCGCCTTTGGCTGCTGTCCGCCATCCTCTCACCTACAAGATTGCCCTAGATCACCGGATGCACACCCGCGACACACCCCGGCGCACAAAGGGATGCGGGGTGGTCTCGTCCCCAGGAATCCGGCGTTGCGGGACGGACGGGCACGAAGAGTGAGATGCGTTACACCCTCGCGGAGATCAACCGGGGCGCCGGGCAGCCGGATCCGGCCGTTGGCCTGGACGGCGGTTTCGGGTGGTGCGAACGCGTGAGCCGGGGGCACCGGTCAGGGCGACCCCGGCTCGTGACGGGACTACTGATCCTGCGGCGTCAGCTCGCGACGACCGGCCACATCGGACCCGACCCCGAGCACCATGTCGATCTCCGTGAGGGTGAGCGGCCTCTCGGCCGCCGCCACCGCACTGAGAATCTCCGCATAGAGCTCGATTTCGTCCAGAGCGACCCGGTCGTGGACGCGCAGATCGAGATTCGGTTGCTGGCGCACCGCGTCCACCTCCGTTCGTTCCCCACACCCACTATCGAGGCTACGCGCCTCGGCTTCCCCGGCACATGACCCAAGAGGGCCATTCGGGGGCCACTCTCTTTGCTGGTCTTCCCGGGTAAGGCGACTTGATGCGGTTTGCCGCCCAAGAGGGCCGGATGGAGCCGGTCAGCCCCGCTCGCGGAAGTCGCCCATGAACTGTTCGAGGGGCGAATCGGGCAGGTCACGGGCCGTGAGGCGCGCGACGGTGGCCGCGTTGACATCGGCGCCGGTCAGCCGCGCGGCCTGGCGGGCCACGGTCTGCTCGAACAGCTGCCGGACGGTGCGGGCGAAGGCGAACGACGGGTCGTCGCGCAGCCGCTCGAAGCGGTGCAGCAGCTCGACGCGCAGCTCCTCGTCCAGCATGTAGAGATCGCGCTCGGCGTACTTCTGGAACAGGCCGACCAGATCGCGGTCGCCCATGCCCTCGAACGCCAGCGTCCGGACGAACTCGGCGCCGAACCTCGGGTTGCCCGCCAGGAACCCCTCCATCTCGGCGGCCGGGCTGGAGCAGACCACCATGAACCGGTCGCGGCGCTCGCGCATGGCGCGCAGCAGCTCGTTCACCACCGGCGGCGACCGGTCGAGCAGATGGGCCTCCTGGATCAGCAGGACGCCGCCCAGCGCCTGGTCGACCATGCTCGCGACCCGGGTCTCGGTGTCGACCTGGTCGCGTCCGGCCAGGTGGATCGGGCGGCACGCGACCACGTGACCGGAGTCGAGCAGGCCAAGCGCCGCGTAGGCGCCGCCGATCAGCCCCGCCACCGTGGTCTTGCCCGTCCCGGACGGCCCCACGAAGGCCAGGTGCTGGCCCTGCTTGGACCGCATGCCGTGCCGCGCCCGGTCGGCGGCCAGCCCGGCCTCGTCGATCAGCTCGCGGACGGCGTGCTTGACGTCATCGAGCCCGATCAGCTGGTCGAGCTGGCGCAGGAAGCCGTCGACGTCGCCGGGCGGGCGCAGCGCGGGCTCGATGCCCTCGGCGACGCCGGTGAAGTCGTCCGGGGTCAGCACGAGACGGTCGCGCGAGGCGCCCGCGCGTTCGAGATGCCGCTGGCACGCCTGGTCGAGATAGGTCTCCACCAGCCTGGCGTTGACCAGGTCGCCGGGGCCGCGCAGCCGTTCGAGGTCGGCGCGGGCGACCTCGAGCGCGGACGCCCCGACGGTCACGCGCCGCTCGTCGGAAAGGACGTGCAGCAGCGTCATCCGGTTGTCGAGCTCGGACAGGTCGGGCAACCGGTGCACCCGGAACGTCTCGACCAGCCGGGGATGGTCCTTGAGCAGGCGCTTGTAGGCGCGCGGCTCGCAGGTCGCGATCAGCGCCGTGGACGCGGCCGGGCTCTTGCGCGCCTTGCGGACGGCGGTGGCCACGGCGGCCGGGTCGAGCGACCCGGTGACGGCGACGTCGAGCCGCTCGAACAGGATGGCCGGGCCCGGCTGGGCCAGGATTCCCGCCATCCGGTCGACCGGGGCGTCGCGGACGTCCTCGGCGTCGTGGGCGCGGATCGAGCCGTCGCCCAGGCCCGCGTCGGCGAGGGTCAGCGCGATCAGGCGGGCCAGGCGCCGCTGCCCCGTGTGCGGGTTGCCCACCAGCAGGATGCTGGGGGCGGCGACCGTGCCGCCGTCCACTCGGGTCGACTCGATGGACGGGCCCTGGTCGACGCGGGTCGACTCCACGTCCCCGGCCGCCGGGGCCTTCCACTCCTGGGCGCGCGTGCGCAGCTCGTCCAGGAGCCTGCCCGCGTCGTGCTCGCCGGACACGAAGCTGATCCCGAAGCGGTCGAGGATGCGCCGGTCGGTGCGGTCTTCGGGCGGCGGGATCTGGTGGACGGGCGTATCGGGGGACGGGGTGTCGTCGAGGAAGTCGAAGTCGCCGACCATGGTCTCGGACATGATCCGCGTGCCCGGCCCGGCGTCGCCCTTGGGCGGCCCGGCGGGGCGGCCGAGAGCGGCCTCGGCGACCGCGTCCTCCAGGTCGCCCGGCCCGAGGACCTTGGTGTGCGGGTTGCCCGCCGGTGGGGCGGGCGGTACGGGCTGGTGCGAGGCGGCGGGCTGCTGCTGGGCGGGCTGCTGCTGTTGGACGGCCCCCGGGCCTTCCATACGGGTGGCGTAGGGGTTGACCTGCTGCGGGGGCGGCGGCTGCTGGGAGGCGGCAGGCTGCTGCTGCGCGGGCCCCGGCTGCTGCACGGGTGCCGGGGGCGGCGCCATGCCGGGACGCTGGAAGCCCAGCTCGGTATAGGGCGGAGCGACGTTCTCGCTCTGCTGCTCCTCTTCCTGCGGGTCGGGGCGCCCGTACTGCTGAGGCGGCTCGGGCTGGGCCGCCGCCGGGTTCGGGGGCGGCGGCTGCATCTGACCGGGCGCGTCCGGCATGACGAACGGCGCGGCCCCGCCACCGGGCTGCTGCGGCCCGGCCTGCTGCTGATGCGCGGCGGGCTGCTGCTGATGCGGCGCCGCCGGGTTCGGAGGCGCGGGCTGCGCGAACGCGGCGGGCTGCTGCTGCGGCGTGGGCGGCTCAGGTTGAGCGAACGCCGCAGGCTGCTGCTGGTGCGGCGTGGGCGGCTCGGGCTGCGCGAACGCGGCAGGCTGCTGCTGCGGGGCCGGCGGCGCCGGGGGCTCGGGGTGAGCGAACGCGGCGGGCTGCTGCTGGTTCGGCGCTGCCGGGTTCGGGGGCGGAGGCTGAAACTGCCCGGGCGGCTCGGGCATGCCGAACGGCGCGGGCTGACCGGGTTGCATCGGGCCGGCGGCGGGCATCCCCGGCCTCTGGAACCCCAGCTCGGTGTAGGGCGGGGCGACCTTCTCCTCCTGCTTCTCCTCCTCGGCCGGTTGCGGATCGGGGGCGGCGAACGCCGCCTGCTGCCCGACGGGCTGGGCGGGCGGCTGGGCCGGGGAGAAACCGGGGACGTCGCGTCCACCCGGTTGGGCGGGCGGCTGGACGAAGGGCTGGTCGGGCGGGCTGGGAAGCCCCTGCGGCTGAGGCGGCGCCCCCGGAGGCAGACCGGGCTGGCCCTGGGCGCTGAAGGGCGAGGGCTGCTGGTTGATACCGGGCGCGGGGGGCGGCGTCACCGTCTTGGCCTTCGCGGTGGCGCGGACCCGGTCCGCCCCGATCAGCCCGGCGATAACGGCGTTGGGGACGGGGAACCCCCGGGGGCGCGCGGGCATGCCGCCCGCGAGCCTGCACCAGGCCAGGTCGAGCTCGTACATCGCCGCGAGCAGCGTCGGCGCCCGTTCGCCCGCGCCCGAGCGCAGCGGCTCGGACAGCTCCAGGTCGATCGGCCACAGGCGGCGCAGCGGATGGCCGTTCTGGTCGAGCACGGCCTGCACCGTGTAGCGGATCTCCGGGTCGAGCCAGGGAACGATGTTGCCCGCCACGTCCTTGCGGATGACGCCCAGGTCGGCCGCCAGCAGGGCGGCCGCCACCAGCCGGGGCTCGATGTAGGCGGGGTCGATGGGCGAACCGGCCATGCCCGCGACGACCTCGGCGAGCGAGTAGAAGGCATGGCGGAAGTTGTCGCCCGGCGAGCTCTCGTTACGAAGCGCGGGGACCAGGTTGGGCGGGCAACGCGTCAGCCACTGCTGGGCGATGGCCTGGTCGCCATAGGGCAGCGCCCCGTAATCGACGGTCGGGTTGCTGAGGGTCGTGCTCAGGATCGACAGCAGCGCGTCCGCCCGGATCTGGAACCGGGGGTCCTCACGCAGGGCGCTGGCGACGGCCCACATCGTCCTCAGGACGACGACGGCCGCGTCCACCCGGCTGGCCCGCAGGCGCTCGGCGTAGAGCCCCACGAGCAGTTCCAGGGGCGGCGGGGTCAGCCAGCGCGGGCCGTCCACCCCGGGGAGGGGCTTGGCCCGGTACGGCTTCCAGAGGTCGAGCATCTGGCGGTCGAGCCGCGAGTCGAACGCCGGGGCGGCCGCGCACCACAGCATCACGCCCCAGGAGGCCACCACGGTGGACGGGGTGGACGGCGTGAACTCCGGCCACCAGTGCGGGTACTCCGCCACCGGGAGGGCCGACGCCGAGTCGACGGTCGCGCGGACCTTCGAGGTCAGGTCGGGCGCGAAGCCGTTGCTGACGAACGGCAGCGGCGTCGGCGGGTCATAGGAGAAGTCGGGCCCGGCCGGAAGGACATGGGGCGGGAGAGGCGGGGGCGCGGCGCCCTGGGGAGTGCGGGCCGCCATCCTGATCGCGGGCGACATGGGCGGCGGGCACAGGTACCACTGGCCGTCGGACGGGTGCAGGCGGTACCACCGGGCCCAGGCGCCGAACAGCCACCACGTGCCGTCCGGCAAGACGAGCAACCGGCCGCTGATGGCGTGCTGGCGCTGCTGAGGAGGCGCCGACGGCCACCATCCGGCGGCCACCATCGCCCTCGTGTCGCGCTCTGCCGCCGCGAACGGATCCTCCCCCACGGGGGCGCTGGGCGGCGGAGCACTGCCATAGCCCGGTCCCCACACCACGCGTTCATGGTAGTCAGGAGACGGGACCGAGCACGCCCCGCAACCGGTGAAGTCTCCCGTTTGCGCAGCTCAGAGGGGAATCTTTTGCCCTTTAGGCCCGTGTTTCACCCTGCCACTCGACCGTCCGGTGGCGCTGCGCCTTCTTCACATAGACCTCCGAGGTGTAGTCCAGGACGAGCCGGTCGTCGTCGTTCAGCTCGCGAATGATCTTGCCGGGGACGCCCGCGACCAGCACCCCGGACGGGATCTGCTTGCCCGGCCCCACCAGCGCCCCGGCCGCGATCAGCGTCTTCGCGCCGACGCGCGCCCCGTTCAGGACGATCGCGCCGATCCCGACCAGCGACCCGGTCTCGATGTGGGCGCCGTGGACCATGGCCTTGTGCCCCAGGCTGACCCGGTCTTCCAGCACGGCCGGGGTGCCGGGGTCGGCGTGCAGGCAGCAAAGGTCCTGGATGTTGCACTCCTCGCCGACCACGATCTCCTCGTCGTCACCGCGCAGCACCGACCCGTACCAGACGCTCGACGCGCGTCCCAGCGCCACCTTGCCGACCACCACGGCGCCCGGCGCGACCCACGCGTCCGGGTGGATGCTCGGCTCGTCCTCGCCCAAAGACCCCACGTAGCTCATGGGGCGATCGTACGGGCGAGTCCGCGCGTCTCCCCAGGCGGGCCGCGAGAGTGTGACATTTCCAAACATCAGGTAACTCCCCACCTCACGACCGGGGAAGAAACCGCTGCCAGAACAGGCATTCCGGTTGCGCGAATGGGGTGGACCGGACAAGAGTCGACCCTGACGATCCTCCGTGTGGCGCCCGCTACCGCCAGTGGGCGAGGATCGCACCGTGCAGTCCCCGAACCCCGACGGGGTGACCCCAACCCCCCGCCACGACCCCCAAGGCATCATGAGCAACGAAGCGGAAATCCTGCCGAACCTCCTCCGGGAGGAATCCTTCGAGATCGTCATGCGCGGCTACAACCGCCGCCAGGTCGACGAGTACATCGCACGAAGCCAGAACCAGATCCGCGAGCTCGAGGCCCGGCTGGCCCGCGCCCTCGACGACGTCGAGCGCACCCGCCGGGAGATGGCCGAGGTGCGCGAGGCCCGCAAGCCCACCGGGGACGACCTGAGCGACCGTCTCCGCCAGATCATCAACCTCGCCGAGGACGAGGCCAAGGACAAGGTCGCCGAGGCCGAGTCCAAGGGCGCCCAGATCCGCAAGGACGCCGAGGCCGAGTCCAAGCGGATCATCGACGACGCCCGCGGCCACGCCCAGGAGGACCTCGGCCAGGCCCAAGCCAAGGCCGACCAGGTCCTCGCCTCGGCCAAGAAGGAGTCCGACAGCGTCCTGTCGGCCGCCAAGCAGGAGGCCGAGCAGACCGTCACCAGCGCGCGCCTGGAGGCCGAACGCACCCTCACGGCGTCCGAGCGGCGTTCCAGCGTCATCAACGAGGGGGCCACCCAGCGCCTCACCCAGCTGACCAAGAACCACACCGCGGCCCTGCAGCGCCTCACCGAGATCAGCGAGACCCTGCACCGCCTGCTCAGCGCCGAGAACGAGGCGGGCCCCCTGGAGAAGATGGTCGAGGACGCCGTCCGCCAGACCCCGGCCCAACCCCGCAAGCAGCCGCCCGCACCGGCGGCCGCGGCGCCCGCGACGGCGACTCCGGCCAAACCGGCCCCGGCCAAACCCACCCCGGCGGCGACCCCACCTGCGAGCGCGACTCCGACCGCGACACCCGCGACTCCGGCAACGCCCAAGCCGGCCGCGACACCCGCGACCCCGGCCGCCAAGCCGCCGGTCACCGCGCCCTCCACGCCGCAGCTCAAGAAGCCCGACCCGGAACCCGCGGCCACCCCGCAGGTCCCGCAGCAGGCCAAGGCCGCGGCCCCGCCCCAGCCCGGCGACACCGACGGCTGAATCTATGAGGGGGGCAACCCCCCTCAGACCCCGCGGTGTGGTGGCACCGTCCTCGCTCGCTGCGCTCGCTGCGGGCGGTGCCACCACACCGGGCAGGGGCTCCGCCCCCGCCACCCCCGCCAAGGGGCTCGGCCCCCTGGACCCCCGGGGAGGCTCGTAGGATTCAGTCGTGGTTCAAGACATCAGTAAGGGTTCTCTTCGGCCGATCCGGCGGCTGGGCGATCCGGGGCTGCGTACCGAGTGCGATCCCGTCCGGGTGTTCGACGCCGCTCTGGAGCGCCTGATCGACGACATGTTCGCCACCCAGTACGACGCCGATGGCGCGGGGCTGGCCGCCAATCAGATCGGTCTCTCCCTGCGGCTCTTCGTGTACGACTGCCAGGACGACGAGGGCCGCCGCCACGTGGGACACGTCGTCAACCCCGTCCTGGTGGCCGCCGACGGCGACATCCGCACCGAACAGGAGGGCTGCCTGTCCCTCCCCGGGATGCGGTTCCCCACTCCTCGCTACGACCACGCGATCGTGGAGGGACTGGACGCCAAGGGCGAGCCCGTCAGAATCGAGGGCACCGGTTACTTCGCCCGCTGTCTCCAGCACGAGTGCGACCATCTGCGCGGCACCGTCTACACCGACACCCTTGAGGGCGAGACCCGCCGGGCCGCGCTGAGGGCCATCCGGGCGGCTCCCTGAGCCGGGTCAGTCCCAGCGGTTGGAGCGCTGGCGCTTGACGTCCGAGCGGCGCTTCTTGTTCTGGAGGCGGCGCTCGTTGATGCCGCGCGGGATCTTCTTGGGGACGCGCTTCTTGGGCGGCGGCGCGATCGCGTCCGACAGCAGCGAGACGAGCCGGGCGCGAGCCGCGTCACGGTTGCGCGACTGCGAGCGGTACTCCTCGGCCCGGATCGTGAGGACGCCCCTGACCAGGCGGTTCTCCAGCCGTTCCAGCGCCCTGGCCTTGAACGGCTCGGGGAGCGACGGCGAGCCCGCCACGTCGAAGGACAGCTCGGCGGCGGTGGCGCTGGTGTTCACGTGCTGCCCGCCGGGGCCCGACGATCGCGAGAAACGCCAGCCGAGCTCGGACTCCGGAATCGAGACCGAGCCGCGGATGGGGATCTCGTCGGCCATGCACCGATTATCCCCAACCTCGGACGATCATGTCTCCTCATTTCCGGCCCGGACGTCATCGAGGGCCGGGGACCGCTCGTCCGCTCCCCCCAGAACGGATCCGGTCGCCGGCCCTCGATGGGCTCTTGGGGCGGGACGCTCAGATCGAGGCGCTCCTGATGATGCCGTCGGCGATCTTCTTGGCGTCGTTGACCGGGATGGCGAAGCCGACGCCGATGTTGCCCGAGCCGCTGCCGCCGGTGGCGATCGCGGTGTTGACGCCGATCAGGCGTCCGGCCGCGTCGACCAGCGCGCCGCCGGAGTTGCCGGGATTGATCGCGGCGTCGGTCTGGATCGCGTTCTTGATCACTGTGGTCTGCTGCTGGCTGACGCGCTCGCGCAGGTAGGGAGGCAGTTCCTCCTCCTGGCCGCCCTCGCGGATCTCCCGTCCGAGCGCGCTGACGATGCCGGACGTCACCGAGCCGTCCAGGCCCAGCGGGCTGCCCACCGCCAGGACGGTGTCGCCCACGGCCAGCGCGCCGCTGTTTCCGAGGGTGACGGGCTTGAGCCCGGACACGCCCGCGGCCTTGATCACGGCGATGTCGTTCTTCTCGTCGCCCCCGAGGACCTGGGCCTTGGCCGTCCTGCCGTCGCTGAACTTCACCGTCACCTGCCGCGCTCCCGCGACGACGTGCGCGTTGGTCATGATCACGCCGTCGGAGCGCAGGATCACGCCCGAGCCGCCGCTGGTGCCCCGTCCCGTCTCGGCCTGGATGGACACCACGCTCGGCTGGACGGCGGCGGCGACCTTGGCCGTCGTCCCGGCCTTGTCCGACGCTCCCGTCACGGCGGTCGGGCTGGAGTACACGTGGTCGTTGTCCTGGAGCGTCATCGTCACGGCCGCGCCCGCTCCGCCGGCTCCCAGCGCGAGCGCCAGGGCGGCGGCGACCAGGCCCACCCGGCGTCCGGCCGACCACTTCCGGCCTCCACCCTGCCCCATGCCGCCAGGAGGCGGGCCACCGGGGGTTCCCCCGAAGATGCCGGGCTGAGGGAGCGCATGTCCGCCGCTCCCTGCCCACCCGGGCTGCGCCATCGCGTGCGGCCCCAGCCCGGGACCCGGCGTCTCGTAGGAGGGCCCACCCTGCGCCGCCGCCCCGGGCTGCGATGTCCCGTAAGCCTCAGGCGGGATCGTGCCGTGCGGCGTGCGCGGCGCCGCCCCAGGGTCGGGCGCGGGGGTGTCAGGCTGCTCGAATCGTGGGGCGGGTTCGGCGGTCGGCGCCACGCGCTGGTCGGGGCCGGTGGGCGGGACGAGGTTCGGCTGGTCTGCGGTCATTGGCTCCCCCTGAGTCGCTTCACCCTTGAGAGTGGCCGAGCGGGCTGGAACCACCCTGCAGCGAACCTGAAAGTCCCCTGAATGCCGCGTCGTGGGGCAAGTCAGTCGGCGGCGAGCGGCAGCACGACCCGGAAGATCGAACCGATGCCGCGGGCGGTGTCGACCATGACGGTGCCCTCGTGGGCGGCGACCAGGGCCGCGACGATGGACAGGCCGAGACCGGTGCCGCCGTCGCGGCCCGCGCTCTCTCCGCGCGAGGGGTCGGCCTGGTAGAAGCGCTCGAAGACGCGCTCGGCCTGTTCGGGTGTGAGGCCCGGGCCCTGGTCGGCCACCTCGCAGACGGCGGCCGGAAGACCGCGCAGAGTGCCCGGCAGCAGCCGCACCTCGATCGGGGCGGACTCAGGGGTGTGCTTGACGGCGTTCGACAACAGGTTGCCGAGCACCTGGCGCAGGCGGGTCTCGTCCCCCAGGACCTGGTAGGCGACGCCACCGTCCACCGAAAGCTCGATCGAGCGGTCGGGGGCCACGACGCGAGTCTCCTGGACGGCGTCCGCCGCGACGGCGAGCAGGTCGACCGGGCGCCGCTGGACGGGGCGCTGGCGGTCGAGGCGGGCCAGGAGCAGCAGGTCCTCCACGAGCAGGCCCATCCGTTCGGCGGTCTGCTCGATCCGGCCGATCAGCCGGTCGAGCTCCTCGGGGTCGCGGGCCGCGCCCTGGCGGTAGAACTCGGCGAAGCCGCGGATCGCCGTCAGCGGTGTGCGCAGCTCGTGGCTGGCGTCGGCGACGAAGCGGCGCATCCGCTCCTCCGAGCGCCGGGCGGTCGCCTCGGACGCGGCGCGGGCGCCGAAGGCGGCCTCGATCTGGGCGAGCATGGTGTTGAGCGAGCGGCCGAGCCGTCCGATCTCGGTGCGCGGGTCGGCCTCGGGGACGCGTCGCGCCAGATCTCCCGCCGCGATCGCCCCGGCCGTCGCCTCGATCGTGCGCAGCGGGCGCAGGCTGGCATGGACGAGCCACACGCCGAGCGCCGCCAGCCCCCCGAGGACGATCAGCCCGACGATGAGGTTGATGGTGGTGAGCCGGGCGACGGTGCGCGACCCCTCGTCCAGGCTGATCCCGAGCACGAGGGTGCCGCCGTCCGGCAGCGGCTTGGCCAGGACGCGCCAGGACGCGCGGTCCCCGTCGGTGCTCGACACCGTGAACGGCTGCTCCGGGTGCTCCAGCACGGCGGGAATCTTCGGGCTCCCCGCCTGTCCCTCCGCGGGGTAGACCCGGCTGATGGCGCCCCCGGGGTCGCGGAGCTGCGCGTACAACTCGCTCGGGATGCGGAAGTTGGCGCCCACGCGGATCGGCCGTTCGAGCTTCCTCGACAGGTCGAAGAGCTGGGTGTCGGCCCGGTCGGTGAGGTAGCCGCGCAGGACGGACACCCCCGCGACGCTCATCACCGCCATGCCGAGCGCGGCCAGGATCAGCATCCCGGCGATCAGCTTGACCCGCAGCGGCGTCCGGCCGGCCAGGGCGCGCAGGCGGGCCGGCAGGGTCATCGCGGGAGCCGCAGGACGTAACCGACGCCGCGCAACGTCTGGATCAGCCGGGGGTCGGTGTTGTCGACCTTGCGGCGCAGGGCGGAGACGTAGGACTCGACGATCCCGGCGTCGCCCCGGAAGTCGTAGTTCCAGACGTGGTCGAGGATCTGCGCCTTGGACAGGACGCGTCCGGCGTTGGCCATGAAGTAGCGCAGCAGCTTGAACTCGGTGGGCGAGAGCTGGACGGCGCGTCCCTCGCGCCAGACCTCGTGGCTCTCCTCGTCGAGTTCGAGGTCGGCGAAGACCAGCCGGGGCTGCGGCTCCTGCCCGCCGCCCTGAAACCGGCGCAGAACGGCCCGGATGCGCGCCACGACCTCCTCCAGGCTGAACGGCTTGGTGACGTAGTCGTCGCCGCCGATCGTCAGGCCCTTGACCCGGTCCTGGACGGCGTCGCGCGCGGTCAGGAACACCACGGGCGTGTGGTCGCCGCCCGAGCGCAGCCGGCGGGCGACGTCGAAGCCGTCGATGTCGGGCAGCATGACGTCCAGGACGATCAGGTCGGGACGGTGCCGCCGCGCGGCCTGGACGGCGTCCGCGCCGTTGGTGGCCGTCACGACCTCGAAGCCGGTGAAGCGCAGGCTCCCGGCCAGCAGCTCCAGGATGTTCGGCTCGTCCTCCACGACGAGCAGCCGCGCTTCTTTCGCCGATGGTTCCACGTGTCCCCCTCCGCCATCATCGCAAAGGGTCTCAAGCGAACCTGAAAGCCACCTGAAAGCTCGCTGCGAGCCCGGTCCACGAACGCGGCGACGCCCGGGGGCCGCGGGTGGCGGCTCCCGGGCGTCGGACGCGGCCTACTCGCCCTTCCAGACCGGCTTGCGCTTCTCGGCGAAGGCCGCCGGGCCCTCCATGGCGTCCTTGGAGCCGAAGACGGGCAGGATGATCTCCTGCTGCTTCTTCCACATCTCCTCGGCCGACCAGTCGGCGGACTCGACGATGACCTTCTTGGTGGCCGCGAGCGCCAGCGGCGCGTTCTCGGCGACCTTGAGGGCCAGCTCCTTGGCGGCGGCGAGCGCCTGGCCGGGCTCGGCGAGCCGGTTGACCAGGCCGAGCTCGGCCATCCGCGCCGCCGGGTACTTGTCGCCGGTGAGGGCGATCTCCATCGCGACGTGGAACGGGATGCGCCGCGGCAGGCGCAGCAGCCCGCCCGCGCCCGCGACCAGGCCCCGCTTGGGCTCGGGGAGCCCGAACTGGGCCGCGGTCGAGGCCACGACCATGTCGCAGGAGAGCGCGACCTCGCAGCCCCCGGCCAGGGCGTAGCCCTCGACGGCGGCGATCAGCGGCTTGGCGGCGGGACGCTCGGTGAGGCCCGCGAACCCGCGTCCCTCGACGATGGGGTTGTCGCCGGTCAGGAACCCCTTGAGGTCCATGCCCGCGCAGAACGTCCCGCCGGCGCCGGTCAGGATGCCGATCGACAGGTCCCTGCGGTTGTCGAGCTCATCCATCGCGGCGGCCAGGCCCTGGGCCACGGCGCCGTTGACGGCGTTCTTGGCCTCGGGCCGGTTGATCGTGACGATCAGTACGGCGCCGTCTTCCTCGGTCAGTACAGCCTCGGACATTCAGCGCCTCACTTCGGCTGGAAGCGGATACCACCGTCGAAGCGGATGGTCTCGCCGTTCATGTAGTCGTTCTCGATGAGGGACCTGACCAGGTGGGCGAACTCCGACGCCTTGCCCATGCGCTTGGGGAAGGGCACCGGGGCGGCCAGCTTGGCCTTGAACTCCTCGGCGGCCTCGCCCTCACCGTAGATCGGGGTGTCGATGATGCCCGGGCAGACGGTGTTGACCCGGACGCCGATCGCGGCGAGGTCGCGCGCGGCCGGGAGCGTCATGCCGACGATGCCGCCCTTGGACGCGGAGTAGGCGACCTGGCCGGTCTGGCCCTCCAGCGCCGCGATCGAGGCCGTGTTGATGACGACGCCGCGCAGGCCGTCGGCGTCGGCGGGCTCGGTCTTGGCGATGGCGGCCGCGCCGATCCGCATCAGGTTGAAGGTGCCGATCAGGTTGACGCTGATCACCTTCTCGAACGTGCTGAGGTCGTGCGGGGTGCCGTCGCGCCCGACGGTCCTGGTGGCCCAGCCGATGCCCGCGCTGTTGACGATGACGCGCAGCGGGACGCCGGTGTCGACGGCGGCCTGGACGGCGGCCCGCACCTGCCCCTCGTCGCTCACGTCGGTCTTGACGAAGACACCGCCGACCTCGTCGGCGAGGGCCTTGCCCTTGTCCTCGTTCAGGTCGGCGACGACGACCTTGACCCCGGCCTCGGCCAGCGCGCGGACGGTGGCCTCGCCGAGCCCGCTCGCACCGCCGGAGACGACGGCGGAAACTCCGTTCAGGTCCATAAGCAGCACCTTACGTCAGGGACCGAATGTGGTTCGGATGGGATGTTACCCGTAGGTCACAATACGCATCCCGCCCGCCCCCGGTCGCCCCCGGGAGGCCCTTAACCCTCCCGCCCCAGGTCCCAGATGGGCGGGGCCGCCCTTTTGGAAGGGCGGCCCTCGGTGGTCAGCAGTCGACTAGTTCGGGTGACTGGTTGAGGAGCTGGGCGCGGGGAGAGACGAACGTGGCGTGCCGTTCGGTGCTCCCGGGGACGGATGGGTCGAAGGCCGCCACGCGGTGGCAGTTCTGGAAGGCCAGGCGGACGCCGAAGTGCCGTTCCAGTGCGCCGCGCATGGCGTCGCTGGCCAGGACGCGCAGCAGCTGGCCGCGCGCCGCCTCGTCCGGCGGCGGGGTCTGGTTGTCGGCGAAGCCTGTGCCGCCCGTGCGCATGCGGCCGACGACTCCGCCGATCACCTCCCAGGCATACGGGAGCGAGTCGCGGACGCACGCGACGAACGCGTCGTCGTCCACCTCGCCGGCGCGGGCGCGCTCCAGCAGCCGATCATCGACGGTCAGGGACATGCCGTGATTCCTTTCGCCGTTCCGGTCGGTACGGCATCAGGGTCGCATGAAAATGATATTCATTCCATGCCTGAATCGCGGGAGTGTTCACCATCTTCCGGTCGGAGCGGGCGGGGTGGGTGTTTTGCCCAGGCAGGTGGCGATGGGGTCCTCGATGGAGCACCAGCCCGGCTTGCGCTTGGGGACGTAGCCCCCCGGGACACCCCTGTTGCCGATGACGGCACGGTAGGCGGGCACGGCGTCGGTGGGACGGCGCGCGAGCGCGGGGTCGCGCAGGGCGTCCACCGTGTAGAGGCCGAAGCGCGGACGGTAGCTGCCCCACTCGTAGTTGTCGATGAGGCTCCAGTAGTTGTAGCCGATCACCTTGACCCCGTCGGCGATGGCGCGCTGCACCCAGTACAGGTGGTCGCGCAGGTGGTCGGTCCGCGTGTAGCCGTCGGGACGCGGCTTGCCCGCGTCCGTCGGCATCCCCTGCTCGACGATGTAGAGCGGCAGCTTCGGCAGGCGGCGCTGGTAGTTCTTCAGGACGTAGTAGATGCCCTCGGGCTCGGGGTCGATCCGCCAGAACTCGCCCGTGAGCGCGTGCCGGACGGTGGTGTTCTCCAGGTTGGCGCCGTAGTAGTAGTCGACGCCGACGAAGTCGAGCTTGTCGGTGACGTGGTTGAACAGCGCCGCGTCGAAGAGGCCGTTGAGCACCGACCCGTAGGCCACGTTGCTCGACACCGGGGCACCCGGGTCCACTTGGTGGATCATGTCGTAGGCGGCGCGGTGCGTCCTGATCAGCGCGTCGCGCATGGTGAGGACCTGCCGAGCGTTCAACGGTTTCGACAGGGTCTCGTGATACACGTACTGGCTCGCCTCGTTGAAGGTGATCCAGAGGACGCCCTGGCGCTTGTACCGCTCGACCAGGAACCGGGCGTTGCGCAGCCAGTCCCGTACCGTCTTGGGGTTGTCCCACGCCCCCTGGTCGGCCACCCACCCCGGGTACACCCAGTGGTCGAGCGTCAGCATCGGCCGCATCCCGGCGGCCTTGACGCGCCGGACGAGGTCGTCGTAGTACGCCAGCTCCCGCGCGTCCCGCCTCCCGGGTCGCGGCTCGACCCGCGCCCACTCGACGGACGTCCGGAACACCTTGACCCCGAGCCGGCGCGCCCGCTCGATGTCCTCGGGGTACCGGTGCCTGAAGTCGGCGGCCTTCTTGTAGGGGTCCTTGACGCCGTGCGCGCCGCGCGCGACGTAGCGCGTCCAGTTGCTGTCGGGGAACGTCCCTTCGCTCTGGAACCCGGAGAGCGACACGCCCCACAGGAAACCGGGCGGGAACTTGCCCGTCCCGGTCGTCCGCGTCGCGGCGGAGGCGGGCGGAGTCAGGGCGGTGGCCAGGAGGACGAAGGTGGCGAGTAGTGCGTGTGCGGCCCGCGGGCGTCCGGTTCTGGGGGACACGGGGAGCTCTCCCTCCGGAGTGGTGCGCTTGCTCGGATGACAGGCGGAGCCGGGACGGCTGTCAACGTGCGTCTCCTGGCCGGTTCCGGCTACGGCCCGAGCACCCGGACGAGGTTTGACGCAGGGGCCGAACGCACCCGAGACGGAGTTCTCACCAAAAGGTGATGCAGGTAACAGAACCGTGATTGGCGTCACCGCGCCAGAGGACACGCCCTCCCGGGAGCAGCGGAACGCAACCAATCGATCACCCTGCAAATTCGGACATAACACACACAAGTGGGCGCCGGGCGCGATTGTGGCGCGCATCACAAGCACATAAATTCGGACTCGCCTTGGGCAGCGCATATCACGTTGAGTAATGGCAGTTTGTGTGATCCAAAAGACGGTATTGCGGGGCCCGGCATTGCCGTGAGCCATCGATCCGTGCTTCGGTGATGCTCGTTCGGCGGCGCAGTGGCCGCCGATGACCGAACAGCGGTCGCCGCGTCCGTGCGAGTCTCCCGCACGGCATCCAGAACGCGCACCCCAGCGGTGCGCGCGAGGCGACCTGCCGCGTCCATGCAGACCAGAAGCATGGAGCCGGGCCTTCGCGGCCGAGCGGGAAGCCATCCCGGTCGCGAGACCACCTTTGGCCGAACCCCTTGTCACATCCTTTTTCGGCTGCCCGGTAGGCGTGATCGGCGAGGTGAGGAGCAATCCTGAATACCTTCCCATTCCCCCATTCGTCCCGTGCCCGCATTGTGCTTCTGAGCGGCTGTCTCGCCGCCGCGGGAGCGGTGGCGGTGCCGGCGGCGCCGGCGAGCGCCGCCGCCCCGTCCGCCACGACCGGGGCCACCGCGGCGCATTCGGCGTCCGGCAGCAAGGCCGTGTCGAGAAAGACCAGGCAGAAGCGCCGGGCGGCGGCCGCGGTGTCGTACGCCTACAAGCAGATCGGCGACCGCTACCGCTGGGGCGGCAACGGACCGAGCTCCTGGGACTGCTCGGGCCTGGCCAAAGGCTCGTGGAGCAAGGCGGGCGTGAGGCTCCCCCGCACGACGACCCAGATCTACCGCGCGGTGAGGTACAAGGTGTCCTGGAAACGCCTTGCCGCCGGTGACCTGGTGTTCTTCTACTCGGGCAAGAGCCACGTGGGAATCTACGTCGGCAAGGGCCACATGATCCACGCGCCCAGTTCCGGCAAGCGCGTCAAGCGGGTGAAGCTGGCGGGCTACTACAAGCGCAACTTCACCGGCGCCGTGCGTCCCGGCTACTGAGCGTGATCACTCAGAATCGTTAGCCGGACCATCGAAAAGGGCGTGGCGCGCCGCGCACGAAGCGTCAGGCGCGCCATGTTTTCCAAACTGTGAGCCACATCACATCCATTATGATCCTCGACGGATAAGCCCAGGCAGAACGGTTAATACGAGACACAAACCGGCACTTGTCCGTTCCCGCGGACGCCCGATCGGTTTGCCGGATATCCGGCCGCATGGCTACGTTCTAGCCGTTCCATGCGGCTCCGGCCGCACCAGAACAACAGAACATCACGCCGACGCGGGGGCAACGGCGACATCCAGCCCGACCGCCGCACGACCTCGCGATCGGCCGCCGCGTCCGCGCAGACCAGATGCGCGGAGCCGGAGTGGCCAACAGCCCCGATGCCTCCCGCATCGTCGGAGCCCGGCCCGCACGTCCCACCGCCACGTCGCGGTGCGGGCTGCCCGGTAGGCGCCACCAGCGAGGTCAGGAGACATCCTGAGTACCCCCCGAACCCCCCTGAAAACCCGGATCGTCACCGCGAGCATCATCGGCGCCGCGGTCGCGCTCGGAGCCTCGGTCCTCCCGGCGGCCCCGGCGAGCGCCGCGCCCCGGGCCATCGCCCCGCAGGCCGCCAAGGCCGCCGCGCCCAAGATCTCCAAGACGCGCAAGGCGAAGCAGAAGAAGCGCGCGAACTACGCCGTGAAGTACGCCTACGGGCAGATCGGCGACCCGTACCGCTACGGCGGCCGCGGGCCCCGTTCGTGGGACTGCTCCGGCCTGGCGGGAGGCTCCTGGCGCAAGGCCGGAGTGAAGCTGCCCCGAACCACGACGCAGATCTACCGCGCCGTCAGGTACAAGGTGTCCTGGAAGGGCGCCGTGGCGGGCGACCTGCTCTTCTTCTACTCCGGCAAGAGCCACATGGGCATCTACGTCGGCAAGGGCTACATGATCCACGCGCCGAGCTCCGGCAAGCGCGTCAAGAGGGTGAAGCTGAACCGCTATTACAAGCGCAACTTCAGCGGCGCCGTCCGTCCCGGCTACTGATCCGGTCCGGCACGGCCCCAGGGCACGAACAAGGCACTCCCGGCAGCCCCCCGAGGGCACCGGGAGTGCCTTTGTTCCGTCCGGGGGTCAGCCCAGCGCCGGGTAGTCGGTGTAGCCGCGGTGGTCGCCGCCGTAGAAGGTGGCCGGGTCGGCGCCGTTGAAGGGGCCGCCCGCCTTGACCCGCGCGGGCAGGTCGGGGTTGGCCAGCCACAGCTCGCCGAAGGCGACGGCGTCGGCCAGGCCGGCCCGGATCGCCTCCAGCGCCTCGTCCGCGCGGGACGGGGACGACTCCGCGGTCGCGTGGGGGTTGAGGACGAGCGTGCCGCCCCACGCCTCGCGCACCTTCCTGGTGCTCTCGCGCGAGGTGCTCTCCATGACGTGGACGTACGCCAACGGGAATTGGCGGAGCTCGCGCATCAGGGCCGGGTAGAGCTCGTCGGTGTCGCTCTCGGACATGTTGTTGAAGGGGTTGCCGGGCGAGACGCGCAGCGCGAGGCGCTCGGGGCCGATGGCGTCGCTGACGGCTCGCACCAGTTCCACGGCGAACCGGATGCGGTTCTCGATCGAGCCCCCGTATACGTCGGTGCGCTTGTTGGTGCCGTCGGCGAGGAACTGGTGGATCAGATACCCGTTGGCGCCGTGCAGTTCCACACCGTCGAAGCCCGCGTCGATCGCCCTGCGCGCGCCGGAGGCGAAGTCCTCCACCGTCTGGGCGATGTCGTCCAGGCTCATCTCGCGCGGGGTGGGGTGGTCGAGCATCCCCTGGTCAACGGTGAACAGCTGCTCGCCCGACGCGATCGCCGAGGGAGCCAGCGGCAGCGAACCGTCCGGGTAGAGGTAGGGGTGGCCGACCCGCCCCGCGTGCATCAGCTGGACGAAGATGTGCCCGCCTTCGGCATGGACGGCGTCGGTGACCTTGCGCCACGCGCGGGTCTGCTCGTCGGTGTGCAACCCGGGGGTCTGGATGTAGCCCTGGCCGATCACGCTCGGCTGGGTGCCCTCGGTGATGATCAAACCGGCTCCGGCGCGCTGCGCGTAGTACTCCGCCATCAGCTCGGTGGCGCGGCGCTCCTCGTCGGCCCGGCTCCGGGTCATCGGCGCCATGAGAAGCCGGTGGGGAAGGCTGAGCTTTCCGATCGTCACGGGCTCGAACAGTTCCTTCATGAGACTCTCCCAAGGTTTCAGCGGTGCGTTGTCGCTGCTCCGAAGCTAGGAGCGCCCGTATACGGGCCGAATCCGTAAAACTTCGGGAGCGCGGCACGTAGTTTTGACCTCGTGCTCTACGGGCGGGACGACCAGCGCGACCAGATCGCGCGGATGATCACCGACGCGCGCGACCACCGGCGCAGCGGCGTGCTGCTGCTGCGCGGCGAGGCGGGCATCGGCAAGTCGGCACTGCTGGACGAGGCGGCCGCCGCCCCCGGCCTGCGCGTGCTGCGGTCCGTCGGCGTCGAGGCCGAGTCCGACCTGGCGTTCGCCGGGCTCAACCAACTGCTGTGGCCGGTGCGCGAACGGTCGGCGGCCCTACCCGGCCCCCAGGCCGAGGCCCTGCGCACGGCCCTGGGCGTCGTCCCGTCCGGACAGTCGAACGGCGGCCCGTCTCGGCGCCCGGACGGCGGCCCGTCCGGGCAGGCGAACAGCGGCCCGTTCGGGCAGGCGGGCGGCGACTCGGCCGGGCGGGCGGGCGGTGGCCCGTCCGGCCGCGTGGAAGGCGGCCCGTCAGGACACGCGAGCGGCGGCACGCCCGAGCACGCGGGCCGCGGCACGCCCGGGCAGGCGGGTGACGGCACGTCCGGGCAGACGGGTGACGGCTCGTCCGGACGGTCGGACGGCGGCTCATCCGGGCACGTGAGCGGCGGCACGCCCGGGCAGACAGGCGGCGGCGCGCCCGGGCAGGCGGACAGCGGCACGTCTTGGCGTGCGGACGGCGGCACGTCCGGGCGGGCGGACGGCGGCTCATCCGGGCACGCAGGCGGCGGCACGCCGGGGCACGCGGCCCGCCGCCCGTTCGGGCAGGCGGACGGCGGCTCATCCGAGCACGTGAGCGGCGGCACGCCCGGGCAGACAGGCGGCGGCACGCCCGGGCAGGCGGACAGCGGCTCGTCTTGGCGGGCGGACAGCGGCTCGGCCGGGCGGGCGGGTGACCGCTTCACGACCGGGCTCGCGGTGCTGACTTTGTTGGCCGACCTGGCCGACGACGGGCCCGTCCTGTGCGTGGTGGACGACGCGCAGTGGCTCGACACCGCGACCAGTGAGGCGCTGCTGTTCGCCGCGCGCCGCCTCGCCGCCGAAGGCGTGGTGATGTTGTTCGCCACCCGGGAGGACGAGTTCACCGGCACGGGCCTTCCCGAGATGCTCCTGGAGCGGCTCGGCCGCGCCGACGCCGAGCGGCTGCTGGCCGGGGCCGGCGTCCCGGCCGCGCGGCGGGGCCGCGTGATCAAGGAGGCCGCGGGCAACCCGCTGGCCCTGATCGAGTTCGGGGCGTCCTGGCAGCGGCTCCCGAGCGGCGCCCAGCCGATCCCCCTGGCGGACCGGGTCATCGCCAGCTTCCGCTCCCGTATTGGGGCGCTGCCCGAACGCACCCGGCTGATGCTGCTGCTGGCCGCCGCCGAAGGGCGCGGCCACCTGCCGACGCTGCTGGGCGCCGCCGGGTCGTTCGGCGCCGACCTGGCCGACCTGGAACCGGCCGAGCGCGAGCGCCTGGTGCAGGTGAACGGCACCGTGCTCACGTTCCGGCACCCGCTGATCAGGGCCGCGGCCTACCACGGCGCGGTGGCCGCGCGCCGGATCGCGGCCCACGCGGCGCTGGCCGTCGCCGCCGACGACGCCGACTGCCGGGCGCGCCACCTCGCGGCGGCCGCCACGTCCCCCGACGAGAGCGTCGCGGCCGAGCTCGACCAGGCGGCAGAGCGCGCGCGCAGGCGCTCCGGGTACGCGACGGCGGCGTCGCTCGTCCGGCAGGCCGCCGACCTGACGCCCGACCCGTCGGCACGGGCCCGGCGGCTGGCGGACGCGGCCTCCGCGCACATCGAGGCCGGGAACGCCGCCGAGGCCGTGGAGCTGGCCCGCTGGGCCGGGACGCTCACCGCCGACCCCGCCCAGCACGCGCGGCTCGCCACGCTCCGCGCGGCCGTCGAGTTCGAGCGCGGCGACGCCCAGACGGCGGCGCGGATGGTGATCGAGCACGTGCCGTCCGCCGCGCGCGACGACCTGCCGCGGATGCTGCGCACCGCCGCCGTCTACGGCTGGAGCTCCGGCGAGCGGACGGCCGTCCGCCACGCCGCCGAGCTGCTGGCGGACGCCGGCCACGACGACCAGGCCGTGCGGGGGCTGGCGGCACTGATCGAGGACGATCCCGCGCGCGGCCTCCCACTGCTGTCGAGCGTGATCGACGACGTCTGCGACACGACGTCCCCCGGTGACCGTGCCACCGCCGTCACGGCCGGCCTGATCCTCGGCGACGACGGGCGGACGCTGGAGCTCGCCGAGACCGAGGCGGCGCGCTGCCGTCGCAACGGGCTGGTCGGCCAGCTGCCGAGCGTCCTGCAGTCGCTCGCCCAGGTCCAGATCGCGGTCGGACGCCACCAGGACGCCGAGGCCACGGTCGGCGAGGCGATCGCGCTGGCCCGCGACACCGGCTTCGAGCGGCGCGTGGGACGGCTGGAGGCCACGCTGGCCCGGGTCGCCGCGATCGAAGGCGACGAGGAGCGGCTCGGCTCCCTGATCGAGTTGGCCCCGCCCCCGGGTGGCGGCAACGCCGACACCGCGCTGAGCCTGCTCGACCTCGGCCTCGGCCGGTACGACGCGGCGCTGCGCCGGCTGGACGCCATCGTCCAGGGTCCGCGCGGCCACAGTTCGGGCACCGTGTACGCCACGGGCGACCTGGTCGAGACGGCCGTCCGGGCCGGGGAGCCCGAGCGCGCGCTACCGGCGCTGGAGCGCTTCCTGGCCTGGGCCGAGGCGGGCGGGCAGCCCTGGGCGCGCGCCGTGGCGCTGCGCTGCCGCGCGCTGGTGGACGACGCCGAGAAGCCCTACGTCCAGGCCCTGGAACTGCACGAGCAGGCGACGCGGCCGTTCGAGCGCGCGCGCACCGAACTGCTTTACGGGGAGTGGTTGCGGCGCGCGCGCCGCCGCAGCGACGCCCGCGTCCCACTGAAGTCGGCCATCGCGGTCTTCGACCGCCTCCGCGCCGCGCCCTGGGCCGAGCGCGCCCGCGCCGAACTGCGCGCGACCGGCGAGCCCGGCACCGCGCAGGGCCAGACGCTCGCCCCCGCCCTGATCGACCGACTCACCCCGCAGGAGCTCCAGGTCGTCCGGCTCGCCGCCGACGGCATCAGCAGCCGCGAGATCGCCGCCCAGCTGTTCCTGAGCCCGCGAACGGTCGAGTACCACCTGTACAAGGCCTATCCCAAGCTCGGTGTCTCGTCCCGCCGCGAGCTGCCCAGGCTCCGCCCCGACCTCGAACCGGCCACCTCGTGACGGCGCTGCTCCGGCTGGCCGTCGGCGACGCGCTCGGCTCGCAGTTCTTCGTCCCGGCCAACCGCGCCGCGTTCGAGAGCCGCACCCTGCCGCCCGCCCCCTGGCAGTGGACCGACGACACGGAGATGGCCGCCTCGGTCCAGCTGGTCCTGGCCCGGCACGGAACCATCGACCAGGACGCCCTCGCCGCGTCCTTCGCCGAGCACCACGACTTCGACCGGGGCTACGGGCCGTCCACCAACCGCCTCCTGCGGCTGATCCGCCAGGGAGGCGACTGGCGCGTCCTCGCGCGCGAGGCGTTCGACGGCCAGGGCTCCTGGGGCAACGGCGCCGCGATGCGCGTGGCGCCCCTCGGCGCCTGGTTCGCCGGCGACCCCGCCGAGGCCGCGCGCCAGGCCGCCCTGTCGGCCGAGGTGACCCATCCGCACCCCGAGGCCGTCGCGGGCGCGATCGCCGTCGCCGTGGCGACCGCCATCGCCCCCGAACGCCCCGCGCCCGGCGTGTTCATCGACCGCGTGCTCGCCCACGTCCCGCCGGGCAAGGTCAGGGACGGCATCGGCGAGGCACGCCGCCTCCTCACGATCGGCGACCCCGGGACGGCCGCCGCCGTCCTCGGCAACGGCCGCCAGGTCGCCGCGCACGACACCGTCCCGTTCACGCTGTGGGCCGCCGCCCGCCACCTCGGCGACCTGGAGGCGGCCTTCTGGACGACGGCCGCGGCGGGCGGCGACATCGACACGACGTGCGCGATCGTCTGCGGCATCGTCGACGCCGACCCGCCCGCCGCCTGGGTCGCGAACTGCGAGCCCCTGCCGTCCTGGGCCCTACCTGGCTGACACCGGAAGGTGCTCGGCCAGGAACGCCTCGGTCAGCGGCCACGCCGCCGCCGCGGGCTCGGCCTGGTAGAACATCGGCGCCTTGCGGTTGTGGAAGGCGTGCCCGCCCTTCTCGTGGACGTGCAGCTCGACGCCCTCGCGCCCCTCCACGGCCCGCTCCACGGCCGCGACCTGGTCACGCGGGATATACGGATCGGACCCGCCGAACTGCAACTGCAACGGCGCGTCGATCTCGTCGAGCAGATCGAGCAGCTCCGGCACCCGCGACCCGTAGTAGGACACGACCGCGTCCAATGGAGCCCGCGCGGCCAGCAGGAACGCCATCGTCCCGCCGAGGCAGAAGCCCAGCGCTCCCACCCCGTCGGAGACCTCGGGCAGCTCGCGCAGATGCGCCAGCGCCGCCTCCAGGTCGTCCACGCCCTGCTCGGCGTCGAACCGTCCCGCCACCTCCATCGACTGCTTGATGCTCTCCTCGGTGTGCGCCACCGACCATCCCGGCTGGACGCGCCAGAACAGATCGGGCGCGGCCACCACGTACCCCAGGCCCGCCAGATCCTCGGCCACCGCGTGCAGATAGTCGCCCACCCCGAAGATCTCCTGGATCAGCAGAATCCCGGGACCACCCCCGCTCGCGGGCTTGCGGACATGCAGGTCGAACTCGCCGTCGACCACGGCGACCTTCTCGGTGTAAGTCGTCACTACCCCAGGATCGCGTAAACCGTGCTCGCCTTGGCGGCGGGCTCGGAATCCCCGTCGCCCGTCATCGTCACGTCGGCGAACGCCAGCGTCCGCCCGAGCTTGGTGATGTGCACCGCCACCAGCACGTCCTTGGCCACGATCGGCCGCTGAAAGGACGTCGACTGCTGCACGGTGGTCATCGGCACGAACCCGCCCCGCGACCCCGAAACCGCGATCACCGTCGCCGTGTCCGCCGCCGCCATCAGGGCCTGCCCCGACAGTCCGCCCCCCTCCCGAGCCAGCCGCTCGGACCAGGGAAGCCGCAGGGTGGCCCTGCGATCCCCGATCTCCTCGACCACCAGCCCGAGGTCGAGCACCCAAGGCGCGAAGTTGTCACGAAGGATCTTGTCGCCGTCACCGGGTTTCAACGTCACCCCGACATGATGCACGCTGATCCCATGCTTGAGGAGATCTTCCTGCCGGCCACCTACACCACGGCCGTCCCCTACGACGAGTTCCGCCGCCTCCGCACGGAGTCTCCCGTCTGCAGAATCCCCGAGCCACCCGTCGGCCCCTGGCCCGAGGGCCCCGGCTACTGGGCCGTCTTCCGCCACAAGGACGTCAAGCACGTCCTGCGCTCCCCCGACCTGTTCTCGTCCCACCTGGGCGCCACCCAGATCCGCGACCCCGACACCCCCGCCGACCTGGAGTTCGTCCAGGCGATGATGCTCAACCAGGACCCGCCCGGCCACTCCCGCCTGCGCCGCATCGTCGCCGCCGCCTTCACCCCGAGAGCCACCCGCGCCCTGGAAGAAACCATCACCCAAAGAGCCAGGACCCTCATATCCCAAGCCGCGGACGAAGGCACAGTCGACTTCGTCGAGGTAGCAGCCGACCTCCCCGTATGGACCCTCGCCCACATCATGGGCGTCCCCGACCAGGACCGCCGCCTCCTCTTCGACTGGGCGTCCCGCGTGATCGGCTACCAGGACGACGACTACGCCAACCTCTCCACCGCCGAAAACCTCAGCCCCCTAGGCCGAAACGCGGCGGCGAACCGCCCCACCCTCGTTCGCCCGGACGGCCGCCCGGTCAACCCCCGCTCCAAAGAAGCCCTGCAAGACATGTTCACCTACGCCCACGCCCTGGCCGAAGAGAAAGCCAAGGCCCCCGGCGAAGACATCATGTCCCGCATGCTCCAGGGCGGTCTCACGCCCCCCGAATTCGAGAACATGTTCTTCCTCTTCGCCGTGGCGGGCAACGAAACCCTCCGCAACGGCATCCCCGGCGGCCTCCTCACCCTCCTGGAACACCCCCGGGAACTAGCGAAACTCCGCGCCAACGAAGCCCTGCTCCCCACCGCCGTAGAGGAGATCCTCCGCTACTGGCCCCCCGTAATGGACTTCCGCCGCACAGCCACCCGGGACATAGAACTAGGCGGCCAACACATCCAGCGAGGCGAAAAGGTCGTCGTCTACCACGCCTCCGCCAACCGCGACGAAACCGTCTTCCCCAACCCCGACACCTTCGACGTGTCCAGAACCCCCAACGACCACGTCAGCTTCGGTTTCGGCCCCCACTTCTGCCTGGGCGCCCACCTGGCCCGCACCCAAATGCGAGCCATCTTCCGCGAACTCCTCCCCCACGAAATCACCCTGACCAGCCCACCGACCCGCCTCACCTCCAACTTCCAAAACGGCCTGAAACACCTCCCCATCCACGTCCAGTAGGCTCCCGCCGAAAACAACCGAAATTGGGAGCCCGCCATGACAGGCCCAGGAGGCCCACCCCCACCCTGGAACCAGGGCTACCCACCCCCACCCCCAGGCTGGCGCCCCCCGCCAGGCTGGCACCCGCCACCCCCACCGGGCTGGCAACCCCCACCTCCACCCCCGGGCTGGCGTCCGCCCCCGCCAGGCCCCCCGCGTCCCCCCACCCGAACCCAACGCTTCTTCAGAGCCCTCAACCCCATCAGGGGCGCCCAACGGGTCCTTCGCCCGTCCCGCCCGGACCTGATCGTCGACCCCCGAATCCGCAAGCTCCAGTTCACCCGCGCCTGGATCGGCCTCGTGATCACGCTGGCGGTCCTGCTCA
This sequence comes from Spirillospora sp. CA-294931, assembly GCF_050946795.1. Lineage (GTDB taxonomy): Bacteria > Actinomycetota > Actinomycetes > Streptosporangiales > Streptosporangiaceae > Spirillospora. Next base: position 866,497 of record NZ_CP192006.1, on the reverse strand, counting down.
GCTACGAGGTCGCCTCCCCCGAAGACGTCGCGGGCGACCGCGTCAACCAGCTCTGGTTCAACGTCCTGGGCCTGATCGGCGTCTTCCCCCTCGTGGTCGGCGGCTTCATCCTGGCCGCCAGGCCCCCGAACCGAGGCCACTTCCTCCGCCAGGTCCGCTACCCCGTCCTGGCGGGCCTCGCCCAGTTCTCCGCCGCCTTCTCGGTCGTCCTCGCGGCCGACCCCACGTTCGAAGGCCTGCGCAACATGTGGGGCCCCGCCACCCCCGCCGTCAAGGCCATCGCCGGCGCCTTCATCCTCCTCTACGCGATCCCCTTCTGCCTCTACGGCTTCTTCCTCTCCCTGACCCACGTCTTCCGCACCGCCGACATCCACGAACTGGTCCCACCCCTCCTCTCCACGTCCCTGGCCTGGGTCATGACCCTGGTGGACGTCCTCCTGAACACCAACAAGGGCCTCCCCACAGACATCTCCCTGGCCCTCCTCCTAGGCCCCCCGATAACCGTCACCGCCATAGCCGCCTACGAGATCCACCGCCTCCGCACCCTCCACGGCATCACCCTCCGCAACACCCTCCTCCGCTAGCCGCACAACCAAGGTGCAACCAACCAACCCCGCCCTCTAGACTCAGATCCCGGAATCCCGGCCAGCCCGAGATCCCAGGGTCGCTAGCTCAATTGGCAGAGCTCCGGACTTTTAATCCGTAGGTTGTGGGTTCGAGTCCCACGCGACCCACTTGACCAGGGCGAATACCCCAGACGGAGGTCCCGGTCCCCATTGAATCCCCACGGGGTGGGGGATCAAGCCGCCTTGATGCGGCGCCGTGCCAGAGCCTTGCGGGCTGCTGCCCGGCCCTGTTCTGACGGGTCGACGTACATGTCCATGGTGGTGCTGAACTTCGAGTGCCCCAGGATGGCCTGGACGGTCTTGCCGTCCACACCATCACCGATCAGCAGAGTCGCCAGCGTGTGACGAAGCTGATGACGGGTGAGCTTGATCCCGGCAGCCTTACATCTCTTGTCCCAGCGCCACTTCAAGTAGTGACGGGTCATCGGCTGGCCGTCCTCAGTGGTGAAGATGACCAGGACCTTGCGGGTCTCCTCGTCCCCGTTCCGGTGCCGATAGGTCAGCTCGTGCTCGACCGGAGGGTGCTTCTTCATATAGGCCGTAAGCGCCTTGTCCAGAGCTGGGCTGTAGATGGTCGTCCGGAAGCCCGCTCGGCTCTTGGGCTCCTTGAGGTAGAACTCCTTCGTCTTGCTGTGCTTGGCCATCTGCCGGTCGATATCGATCTCGCCGGCCTTCCGGTCGATCTGGTCCGTGCACAGGCCCAGCACTTCGGAGAACCGAGCCCCGGTCTCGGCCAGAGCCACGAAGACCGCTTCCAGCAGCGGGTCAGACCTGAACGCCTTGGCCGCTGCGTCGTACTCCGCCTGAGACAGCGACTTCGGCTTACGTGGGGGCGGCGGTGTGAAGTTGACCCCGACCTTCGGGTCCTTGCGGTCGATGACATCCTTGTCGATGGCGTCGCGCAGTACCGCGCATACCAGCCGGAAGTACTGCTTGGGCTGTCTTCCGCGCCTCACCAACTCGTTGACGCAGTCCTGGAGCACGTCCGGAGTGAGGTCGTTCAGCGACTTGTCGCCGATCAGTGAGTTGATCGTATTGAACAACGACTCGTAGATCCGGCGACTGCTGTCCTGGTCGATGTCGGTCTTGGACTCCAGCCACTTGGCGGCCTGGTCCTTGAAGAGGATCTCCCCCTTCCTGCGGTCCACGAAGCTGCCCCCACGGCGGCCGACCCTGATCTGGTCGCGCTCGGCCCGGACTGCTTCCAGGTCCTCGGAGGGCTTGACCCGCACCTCCTTCCCGTTGAGGGTCGTCCGCCAGCCGTAGACCTTGACCGGCCTGCCATTCGCGCCCTTGACGCGCTCACCTGCACGGTTGCGCTTGTAGCGCCAGGAGATCCCGTCCGGAGTCTTGCCTTCCCAGTTGTCTGCCAATGCGTCTCCTTCCGATCAGAGAGGCAAGCTATACCCCGGCAGGGTATCCAAAGTTAGTTGAACCGTCAACCAGTTGACCGCTCGCATGGTCCCGCCAAGCAAAGAAGGCCCCCACCTGGGGAGGTGGGGGCCCGTCACCAGCAACGCTAGGCAGCTCGCCGCGAAGCGAGCCAGTCGTCCAAGTCGACCCGACTCGCGCGAAGCTGATTACCAATGCGGAAGAACGGGATACCTTCTGCACGCCAATTGTCGTAGACCCATGACTCTCGGACACTCAGGTACTCGGCAACTTCGGAAACTGACATCAGGCTTTCAATCAACAGAATTCTCCTCACACTCCCCACAGACGTAGACCTCGTGGTCCTCATCCCAGGTGAGTTCTTCAGTCTCCATGCAGCAGGCTTGGCAGATGTCGTCCATTAGGCCAGCCCACCGACGTTGTTGCACCCGAATGCGGCTACGCACTCCAGCCGGTCTCCGTAGGCCCAACCCGTCGTGGTCGCTGGGGCCTCATAGCCGGAACCGCCGTAGTTGATGGGGGCGCGGTAGTTGTCCCGCTCTCCTCCATACGGAGTGCCGTAGGGGTCAAGGATGGTCCAGTTCATTTTGGTCTCCGGGCATACAAAAGGCCCCAGACCGGGAGCGAATGCAGTTTGCAAACCATGCATGATCGTTGATGGTTGCGAACTCTCCCGGCCTGAGGCCGTGTGGTCATGTTATGTGGTGGCTAGCTGTCCAGGCCCTCGGTCGACACGTTGAGGTCGAAGAAACGGGCCATTAGGCCACCGCCTTGAGTTGCCATTTGTGGAGATCGTCGGCACCCAGGTACTTGTAGACCTGCTTGCTGGCCGTGTGGTAGACGATCACGCCCTCGGGGTTCATGTAGCCCGGCACGGCCCACGAGCCCGTGGCCATCAGCTCGTCGTAGACCTCAACAGCCTTGGCCGTGTCGAACGGGCCTTGGTAGAGCTGCGGGACAGCTTCCAGGCCAGGCACGACACTGGGGTTCTCATTGAGGTGGCCCCAGCGGGAGACGTTGAAGAGGGCGAAGCGTCGCTCTGACAACGCGTACTTGCGGGCGATCTTGGCTCCGTACCACTCGCCGTAGTGGTGCCCCTCCCCGAGGGTCTCTACCAGGCCCGCCGCGTTCGCCTTGACCCACTGGGCGAAGCCCTGATTGTCGCGGCGACGCCACTCCAGGTCGTCCATGCCTTGGGGGCCCACGGGGAGCATCCGGTTTCGGGACTGCGCTCCGACCTGGAAGAGTCCGCCAGCCGTGCCAACGACCAGCCCGCCGGAGAAGGGCTTCCCGGCGATGTTCTTGATCACCACGCACCCGTTGGTGCCGTCGATCTTCTCGGTGATGATCATGTCTTTCACGAGTCGTGGAGTCTTACCCCACGGCCGGAACTCAAGCGCCATCGGTCTCTCCTCAGTTGCAGGATTCAGATGGGATGCCGGTGACGGTTTGAACAGCCCGAGTGGCGTTCAATGCCTCTCCCGTTAGTGTTTCGTGTCACCTTCGTAAATCGACCCCCAGGACCGTCCAGCCACTTCCGGATCGGTTGGGACTTCAAGCCCCTTGATGGTGTGGGTCATAATCCGGGCAGCTTCAGCGGCCATCTTTTCCGACTGATCCTCCGGGAATGAAAAAAGAACCTCATCGTGAATCGGCAGGCGCATGTAGGGCGTGAACCCTGCCTGGTCGAGTCGCGTCAGTGCCGCTCCAGTGATGTCGCGGGAACTGGACTGGACGACGTAGTTCAGTGCCGAGTAGGGGCGCTGCTTATCCACGTACAACCGGCGACCGGTGGCCGTTTCGATGTAGCCGAATCGGCGGGCCTGTTTCTGGAGTTTCAGTGAGTAGGTGGTAACGCCCTTGTAGGTGGTGTCGAAGGCGTCGGAGATCCTCTGTCCGATCTCAAGCGGAACGCCGGCACCATCCGCGATGGCTTGGGCTCCTCCGCCAAACGCCTTGCTGAAGTTGCCAGTCTTGCCCCCGGAGCGAGACACGCCAGCGGCATCCGCGGTGATCTGGTGAAGGTCTTTGCCCTCAATGAATGCCCGTGTCATGACCGGGTCGCCCGAAAGGGCGGCCATCACCCGAAGTTCCATGTTCGAGTAGTCGATGGAAGCGATCCGGTGCCCCTCTTCAGCGAGGAAGCAGTTCCGGACGTACGGGTCTCCCGAGGGGAGCGTCTGGGCTGGAATGCCTGTGATGCTCATGCGAGCGGTGCGGGCCTGCATCGTGTTGATAGAGGCGTGGCAGCGCCCGTCCGCATCCACGTTCTCAATGAACGACTCGAACCAGGTCTTACGCCATTTCCCTGCCTTCTTGCCTTCTCTGATGGCCTCTGCGAGCTGGTCGCCCTCGTCGGCCCACTTGTTCAAGAAGGCTTCATCGACCTGGAGTTGACCCTTGTCGGTGAAGGTGAACTCGTAGATTCCCCGGTCCATGAAGGCCAGGGCCATCTGCTGAGTACTGCCCCAGTTGGTCTCGTCCAGGTCGTAGAAGTTCTCGCCCTCGTAGACCGTGTTCTGGAGCAGCTCGGCTTCGGCCTGCATCCCCCAGAAGGTTTCGATCTCCAGAAGCTTCTGGGCCTCGACCCGCGTGTAGTCGCGATCGAGGAGGAAACCGTTCCTTTGGATCTCGGCGCAGATCCGAGCAAGGGTGTGCTCGTAGGTGATGAGCTTCCTAGCGGAAGCCGGCACCTTCGGAGTAAGGACGTTCACCAGCATGAACGTCGCGACGACGTCGGCTCCGGCGTAGAGGTTGTAGCCCTCGTTATCGAGCGGCGCCAGTCGGTAGAACGCTTCCTTGGAGACCCCCATCTCCTTGGCCATCGCCGTGATGGAGCCCTTGATCTCCTTGGCAACCCTGGCGTCCAGGAAGGCCGCGATCAGCTCTTCGAGCTTGTGGCCCGGCCCGTCTTCCTTGAAGGCCCTGGAGTCCACCAGGCGGGAAATGATGCCCGTGTCGATGGCCTTGGGGTACAGCTCCTCAACCGGGATGCCCACCTCCTTGTCCACGACCAGGAGGTCATATGTCGCGTTGTGGATGTAGATCCGTTTCAGGTAGCGGAGCGCCCTGCCGACGAGGTCCCGGAGATATGGGCTGTTCTCGACCGGAAGCACGTACGCCTCTTCGGCGTTGCCGAACTGGGCCAATCGCCACTTCCAACCCGGCTTGTAGATGTTCGTGCCGGTGGTCTCAGTGTCGAATGCCAGGCCGTTCTGGTTCCGTCGAACGAAGTCCTGGAAAGAATGAACGTCCTCGGCTGTCTCAAGAATGTTTACACGCGCCGCCCTGCCGACGACGTTGAACGTCAGCGTCTTCAAATGCCCTCCTTTCCAGGAAGCAGATGGGCCGCCCCGAAGGGCGGCCCATCTGCGTTACCGCTGTCTTACCGCTGTTAGTTGTCCAAGAAAATCGGCTTGCACTTGTCGAGGTCGTTCTGCTCGGTCGGGCAGAAGAACGCCTGGTAGGGCTTGTTCCACTTGTTGGTGCCCGAGCGGAAGACCATGCCGCCGTGCTTGCAGGACTTGGACTCGACACCCGGCGGCAGGGAGTTCCCGCCATCACCACCGTTGCCACGACGCCGGTAGGTGCCACCACCCCCGCTGCTGCTGTTGTCGCCGTTGCGCTGGTCACCGCCGGACGTCCCGGCCTGACCCTTGTACTGGGTTCGGGTGAACTCGGCGGCGCTGCTCACCATCTCGATCACCCTGTGCTGCGCCAGGGCCTTCAGCATGGCGACGGTGTTGGACGCCGCCTCGTCAGCGGTCCGGCCTGAGACCCACGGGTTGATCCACTCCGCGTCGTAGGCACCGTTGGCCTTCAGCGTGAGCTTGATCGAGAACTTGTCGCGGGTGTCGTTCACAGATGCCTCCGGAACGTGAGTGGGCGTGGAAGGCGCGGACTCGACCCAAGGGTCGCTCGGCGCGTCGTTGTTGGACGGGGCGAACGGATCGTCGGACATTGGTCTCCTTAACGAACAGGGCACGCGCCAGTGGCGCATTCCTCATCGACGCCTTCGCCGATCTGCGTCATCTGGTAGAGGTTGAAGTCGGCCTCGGAAATGCGCTCGTAGGGCGACTGGGGACGGGACTGATCGGGGAAGATTGTGCTGCCCTTCAGCGTCCCGGCGAAGAACTTCAGGACCTCCATCAGCTCCTCGACCGTGTACTTGGTCGGGTCGATGTTGGCCGTGAAGGAAACGGCGTTGTCCGCATACCAGGACTGGACGGTGTCCTGAACCGCGAGCATCTCCATCAGGGTCAACTCGTCCGCGGACTGAACGATCGACGGGTCGTGGCCCAGGGCTTCGACGTCATCGACCAGCTGATCCTTGGTCGGGATCTCCACCACCATCGTGTTCGCGGCGTACTGGCAGGGCTCGACCACGAAACCCTGGGCCTTGAACTCCTTCAGGCGCTTCACCTGGTCCTCGTCCAGGGTCGAGAACCGAATCCGGCGGATGAAGTAGCGGCTGAAGATCGGATGGATGCCCTCGGTCGTGCCAGGCAACATGGCGATAGTGCCCGTGGGTGCCACCGCAGTGACCTTGATTGGTTCCGGGATGCGGAGTTCGAAGGCGTACGTCCTCGCCTCGTCCCGGACGGCTGACTTCAGCGCCCACAGGATGCGCTTGACCTGCCAGTCGTCGGCGATCTCGGCGTACGAGATTCCCATCCGGGCCATGGCCGCCTGGAAGCCGAACAGCCCCACGCCGATCCTGCGGTCCCGGTCCATGACGTGTTGGCTGTTGTCGTCCAGGATGTCGCCGAAGGTGGCCCGAATCAGGAAGCGAGTCATCAGCCGGGCGGCCTTGACCGCGCCGTCCAGGTCGAAATCCTCCCCTGGTGCCTTGGGGGCGAACGCGGCCAGGTTCACGTGCCCGAGGACACATGCGCCCCATTCAGGAAGCGGAATCTCGCCGCAGGGGTTGGTGGAAGAAACTTCGTGGACCTCGCCCATGTTGGAGAGCGACTTGTTCCAGATCCCCGGTTCGCCGTCTCTAAGCATCCCCTCGGAGATGGACTGGAGGACCGACAGGGCAGTGGGGTCGTTGCTCTCCAGCGCTGCGTTGAACTCGTCATCGATCTGAACCGAGATGTTCGTGGTCCAGTGGGAACCGGTGTCCTCCTTCAGGTGAATGAACTCGTCAATCTGCGGGTCGTTCCACGGCATGATCGACATGCGCGCCGAACGGCGGTTACCCCCCGCCACCACGCACTGGGCAACGGCGTGGTCGATCTCCATGGCAGAGATCGGGTCTAGGGGTACGCCGAACCTGCCGTCAAGGTCGGTCGTCACCGCCAGGTCGCCGAGGACCTCTTCGATCTCCTTGAGCATCTTGGCTAGGGGCGCGGGGCCCGAGGCGAAGCCACCGAACGTCTTGAGCCGAGCGCCCGAGGCGCGGACTCGGGAGACGTCGTAAACCCTGACCGGATGAGCGGCCGGGTCCCACGCGGACTCCAGAAGGTCGGTCAGAGCCGCGGCCCATCCCTCCCGGCTGTCTTCGACCTCGAAGAAGGATCCCTGATAGGCCGGGTCGAAGTAGTCAGACAGCAGCCCCGCCACCTGCATGGCATTGTGGTCCGGGTGGGTCTCATCGCAGACGAGGTGGACCTCGATCGGGCGCTGGATCGGCCCGTACTTGGAGGTGTTCTCGGTGCTGTAGGTGGCCCCGACACCCCCGCCTTCCATGAGACGCATGAACGAGAAGCGGAAGTGTGAGGAGACGGTTTCCCCCCACCCGGAGTGCCAGCAGTTGAAGAGGAACTGGCGGCCTTTCACGCCACTAGCCCATAGGTGCCGGCCCGCCGGGAGGACGGCGAAGTCCTCCATGAGGTAGCCGAGGTCGGCCGCCTCGCCCTCGTTCACCTGGTCTTCCGCGGCCAAGCCTAGGTTGCCCTTGACGACCCGACGCACGGTCTCGGGCCATACCTCCTTCGTGCCGTTGGGCTTGGTGCGCGAGTAGGTGCGGTCGTACACGTCCTTGCCGGAGGGACCCCAGGCGATGACGGGGCCGAAGTCTCCAGAGGTGCTCATGTTCTCCTTCGGTCAGCGGTTGTACGTGGCCCAGTTGAAGTGCGTGCCTGGAGGGTCGGTTCGGGCCTGCCTGCGGACCTTTTGAAGCTGGTGAACTGCGTCCTGTTCGCGGACGTTCGTCTCGTGACCTCCTTCGGCGGCGGTCACCCACAACGCCTTGCTGTTGGACATGGCGTCGCGCGATCCGGGGCCGTCCTGGGCCTTTCCGGTCTTGGCGGCGATGCGGTTCACGACACGAGTGAGGGCATCGACAGCCCGAGTGACGTCCTTGCGGTGCATGGAGTCGTCCTCATGGAAGAACCGGCGCTCCAAGATCGAGCGGTGCTCGGGCTTGATGCGGTCCATGCCGACCTTGAGATCCATCAGGCTGATACCGATAGACCGGCCCTGGATCTCGGCAGAGAGCCAGTCGTCCTTGCCGGTGGGAACGTCCCATGCGGTCGGGTCGAAGTAGATCTCCTTGAGGAGAGCCCTGACCTCGCGGGGCGTGTAAACGTACTGGCTGGTCGAGATCACGTAGTCGTAGCGGACCTTCGCCGCGTAGCTGGCTGCGTCCCGCTCCAAGACCCGGTAGACGTACCGGACTTCCACGTCGTCCGCCATCCGGGGCAGCTTCTCGTAGAAGCGGGTCAATGCCTCCGAGGTGATGTCCTCGGCCTCTATGCCGGGGTACTGGCGAGCCACGTCGCGGCCCGCGCGGTTCGCCATCTCGATGAGTTTCTCGTCGCTGACGTTGATCAATTAGTCTCCTACCACTGTCTTTCCGCTCTAAGCGGCCTTTGAAAAACGGCCGGCTGCACCGCGCTTGAGAGCGCCGTAGCGGGTGGCCTCAACGACGAACGATCCGTCTCGGCGGATGTCCACGGCGACCGGGGAGACGTCGTGGTCTCCGACGTACAAGATCCCGAAGCCGGACTGCCAGTTGGCCACTCCCCCGACACCGAGGTAGCCCGCCTTGGAGGCGTCCATGATGTTCCCAACCTCGAACCCCCATCGGACGATCGGCCTGCCACCGACGTAGCCGGAGGTGTGACGGCGGACGCCCAACCGATGTGTGTGGCCCATGACCAGGTTTGTGCCGGCCTTGGACGCGTGGTTGTAGGCGCTGGTCCCGGCGATCTGGGACATGCCCTTGATCTCGTGCCCGTGGACCAGGACCGTGTCCGGTCCCACCTTGTGGAACGCGGGAGTCTTGGTCACCCCGAAGCCGTCGAAGTCGAGCAGTTCGGAGAAGTGGAACGCCGAGGAGAACTCGGCGAGCGCTGGGGCCTCCTTCGCCAGGTACTCCCTCGGCCTCAGGTCGTGGTTTCCTTCGAGGATGCCGACCGGGCCGCCATAGACCGCGCGGAGTGGCTCCAGGAAGTTCCTCTTCCCGTATTCGCTGTGCTCCCTGACGAGTTGGGCGTACTCCTCACGAGTGCCCTTGGACCACCGACTCGGGGTTGGGTAGTCCATGAGGTCCCCGATCTGGTAGACCTCGTCCGGCTGGTAGATGCCGACGAAGTTGATGACGTTCTTGAGCGCCCTACGGTCCTCGTAGGGGGCTTGAATGTCAGAGATTACGACCACTCGCTTCAAGCCGCTCCACCTCCCTTGTGATGTAAAAGACCGCCTTCCTGAGGTCCTCGACCGGGTCTCCGGACTTCAGCCCGGCCCGCCAGATGTACTTGACGGCGTTACCGAGGCAGAACGTCATCCATTCGGTGATCTGGATGGCCTCGACGCCGCTCGGGTGGCTGGTGTAGTGGCTCGGGTGGTTGACCGGGTCGCCCTGCTGGAGGAGTCCCTTCTCCCAGTCGGCAAGAGACTCCTCCACGTCCTGCACCAGGACCATCGGCCCGACCTCGTCGTGGACCTTGAGGAAGTCCATTCCGACGTCAAGCGCTCCGTCTTTCAGGCGGAGCTTGTAGTCCCTTCCGACGATCCAGCGGTCTCCGTCGTCGTCCGCCCAGATCTGCCCGATTGCAGTCCTCACCAGTCCTCCTCTTCCGGTCCGCCGTTGATGTAGAGGTAGCCCACGGTCAGAAGCACCTGGAAGGTGCCGTCCACCTCGGGATCACGTACCAGTGCGATGCGTCCGCTGTGGAGGTAGTCCAGATCCCTGTTCTCCATCTCGGCCGCGAGTCGGCCGATCTGCGTGGCCAGGTCGTCATTGGTCGGGATCCCGTAGCGGTCGGGGCCGCCGTACTCCCAGTCCTGGTCCTCGAAGATCTGGGCCACGTCTTTGAGTGGCATGTCCGCGTCGAGCATGATCCTCATGCCGCGATGACCTTTCCTCGTAGAGCCTCTCTCCCGTTCTCCTGGAAGAAGGAATTCACGTCCCCGCCGTTCATGACCACGGGACGCAAATTGCTTCGAAGCGGCTTGCCGAGGGCAGTTGCCATCTTCTCCCCGGCTTCGTCGTCGTCTTGGAGAAGCATCACCTGGTCGTACTGCTCCAGGAGGTAAGCCCATACGGGTTGCCACGAAGTCGCACCCGGCAGCCCAATGCAGGGCAGATCGCACGTCTCGGCGATGATGCAGTCCAACTCACCTTCGGTGACGCAGATCCCGCGAGTCCCTCGCTCCAACGCTTGGGAATTGAAGATCCTGGGAATGTCGCCCGGCATCGTCAGATACTTCTCCCCTGATTCGCCTAGCCTGCGGAACCGTAGGGTGACCGCCCCATACTTGGTCAGGTACGGAATGCAGAGCATTCCCTGATACTTCTCATGACCCGGCAATGGGTCGCAAACGACCCCCAGCCTGAACCGCTCGATCATCTCGGGACTGATCCCGCGCCCCGTCAGATACTCGACGCCTTCCGGTGTGATGCCTTCGTGGTACCTTCTCGACGCCTTCTCCAAGAAGTCTCTCCGCGAATCCGATGGCACCAGCAAAGTCCAAATCCTCCTCTCGCATAATCAAGGCGAGGGCATCGCCTTTCACCCCGCAACCAAAACAGTTGAAGGCGTATTCGTTATAGCTTGCCGAAGGGCGGTTGTCCGAGTGGAACGGACAGACGACCCTCGTCCAGAACTCCCCAGGATCATCATCCGGGAGATCAGCTCCGTAGTGCTCCAGGATCGGGACGATGTCGATGTCCATCCTCAATCGCCACCCAGGAAGAAGAGGAGGGCGACGCCCCCAGGCCACAACAGAAGAAAGAACCAGAGCCAGCCCGTCACCGGCGGCCCTCCCAGGTCTCGTGCCCCTCCTCAAACTCAATGATCTCGCCGAGTACCCGGTGGAGTTCCTTGGTGAAGTCCAGGTCGCCCAGGCAGCTGTCGATGTTGACGACGAACTCGATCACGTCGACCTGTGAGGGCCCCAGGATCCTGCTCATGTTGTGTCCGAGCTGCTCGGCGAGATCATTGAGTTCGACTTCGGTGGAAACGTTGATCACGCTCATGTTTTCCTCCGTCTCGGCTTCTTGCGAGGCTGGGGTTGCTTGGTGAGGTCGCCCTTGTAGTGGCGCTCGCCGAGGACCTCCAAGGCTGGCGGGTTCTCCAGGTACTCGGCGGCGGCCCGGAGGATCTCCGGACGGTCCCGAGCTGCCGTCAGCAATCTGCCATTGCACAGGCGACATAGAAGACCCCTGACGTGACCTCGCTTGTGGCAGTGGTCCACCGACAGGCGCTGCTTGCGGGCCTGCCCGCAGATGGCGCACACGCTGGCCTGGGCCGCAAAGAGCTTGTCGTACTCGCCTCGCTGAAGGCCGTAGGTCGCCACGACCCTGTTCTCGTGTGCTGTCTTACGGCGCCCCTTCTTTCGACAAGTTGCACAAATCCGTCCCCGGCCGGAGGTATAGAACCGTTCAGCTCTGTTACTTCCACACTTTCGACACTCGCGAAATCCAGCACGGCTCATTACGCCGCCCGCAAGGTTGGAATTTTGGGGTAGTCCTCGATGGCCATGCGATTCAAGTCCATCTTCAGGCTGACCGTGTAGTTCGCGGCGGCGTTGGCGATACCGTCGCGATTTTTAACGATCGCGATCCCCATATCTTCACCGAAGGCCGACTCCTCTCGGTACGCAGTGAGGACCATTTCGGGAATCTTGCCAACCTTGTTCATCAGGCCCGACAAAGGAGGTGGTGTCGTTCCGTCCTCGTACTCGCCAACCAGGTGCGCGAGGACGACGACACACATGCTCCGTTTGCGCGCCAGTTCCAGCGCGAACAGAAGTGTGTCCTTCGATGCCTTATGCTCGTTACTCTCTTCGCCCGGATCGACATTCATAAGGTTGTCGATAATGCACATATCCGGGTAAGCTCCGAGGTAGCCGTGGGCCGTTACCGACTTCTCGATCAATTCCAGACTCGGCCCGGCGTCGAACTCCCACCAGATCCGGCTGACCGGCTCTAGTTCGGTGTCGAAGGTGTAGCCGCGTTCCATGGCCCTCTGGACCTCGCCGGTCTCCCGTCCGGTGAGGATGGAGACGGTCCGAACGAGCTGCGTACCCGGACCGGAGTCGGCGGAGAAGTAGATGCAGCTTGCTCCCGACTTGATCGCAAGGTTGAGCGCCAGGGCGGACTTTCCGACTCCAGGTGCCGAGGCGATCAATACGAGTTGGGGTCGGCGGAATATCGCTGTGGCCTGGTCCAGGGTTTTCCAGACGCTCTTGAGGGGTTTGCCGGACGAGCGGTTGCTCCGCAGGGCGGAGCCGAGGTGATACAACCCCACTCAGTAGTCCCCTCGCTCCAGGTTCCGCTGGAACGCTTTGATCTGACGCCCGCGGATCAGCTGCTGGTTGTAGCTCCACATGTTGAGAGCAGTGGATTCCAAGAGGAACTCGTAGCGAGCGTGCTTTCGCCAGGACTCTCGGACTTGGTCGCTCGGGCTGCTGGACCGGGTCACGCCGCCACCGCCAGGTGGTCGTAGACCGTGGTGACGGTCTGGCGCATCTGCTCGATGATGCCCAGCAGGACCGTAGGGTCGTCGGGGGCGGTCAGGATAGCCAGCAGGGTCATGCCCAGGAAGGCGTCGGCCACGTCCTGGTTCTCGGCCGGCACAGAGTCGATCAGTTCGCGGAGACGCTGGCCCTCGACCTGGAGAAGCTCATCAATGAGGAGGTCCATGGAAGAAAGATCCCTTCACAAAGTTGTCCAACCACTGTCTTACCGCTATTAGGCGGCAAAAATACAAGACGGCTTCACGGTGCAGGTGAAGCAGCCTCCGGGGTTTGGCAGGAATGATCCGGATTGGATGCCGTTGTGCATCTGGCCATACCAGCCGCCGACCAATTCCTTAGGGTAGGACTTCAGATCCTTACGTATCAGCTTGTTATTGAGGCAGTCCCAGTAGGCAGCCCATTCGACGGCCTCGCCGGTCAGTTCCGCGATGGCCATGCCATACGTCGCTAGCTGGTAGGGATCGACCGGCATCTTTGAGCCGGTCTTCCAGTCCAGCGGCATCAGTGCGCCCGTGGACCTACTCTCCAAGATGCAGTCGATGTAGCCGAGCACGACAAAGTCACCGAAGTTCAGCTCGAACCCAACCTCGACTGCGGGCTCCCCAGGTACCAGCTCAGCAGGCTGTAGATCGTCCTCTGGCGTGTGACGCTCGATATAGTCGAGTACCTGTTGAGTGCCGACCTCGTAGCGATTCTGGATGTCCGTGGCGACCTTCTTACGGCCGCCCACCATCCACATCTCTTCGTCCGGCTGCTTGTCTTGCGCTGCCGCCAGCTCGCGGTCCCATGCGGTGACGAATACTTCCTTGGCCTTGCTGATGTCCAGGGTTCGGAACGAGCGTTCGTAAACCTCGATGGCCTCGTGTACCGACGTGCCTTGTATGAACCACACAGCTTGCCGTTGAGGTGCCCTCCGAACCTTCTCCAGGTAATAAGCGTAGGAACACGCGGAGTAGGTCTGAAGGCGTGAAGGCGAGTATCGCCTTCGGCCATCTGTCATGAAACCCCTTCCTTGCCGACCCACACCGTGATGTGCAGATTGCGGCTCATCATGTTCCCGAGGTCAGCCGGGTTCATGACCTCGGACCAAACTGCGGTCTTCGGGATCACACTCATAACGGCGAACATGGCGGTGAACATCAGTCCTCTCCGCGCGATGACCTCGTAGATCCAGCCGTCCTCGTACTCTCGCCGTTGGACTGCGAGGCCCTCATGCTGGACGAGAACAGTCTCAACTGGCCCCAGAGGGGAAAGCGGGTCGAACGGTCCAAAATAGTCGGCGGGCGGAGCAACACACTCGATGGACATGACAGGCTGTTCTCCAAATCTATGCAAGGGCCGCCCAGATGAGGGGCGCGCGCCGGCCCCACCATCTGAGACCTAGAGTTTCTTGGTTAGACCAGCCTTAGCTCGGTTCAACACCATGAGCAGGTGCCAGTTGTTCTTCACGGCTGGCTTCGAATAGAAACCTCCCACGTTGCTGACCTCATTCGGCGGGGTATCGCGGTCGTAGTCAATATCCAACTCCTGCTCCACCAGCTCCTGGGCCCACCTGAGAGCCGTAGCCGCGTTATCCCGCCCGATCTCCTTACCCTGGGCAAGGCTGGAGAGGTCTCGGAGGTATTTCTTGACCCGGCCATTCGAGTGCGGTCCCTTCTCTACTACCCAAGGGACCGCCCACTTGTGACTGATACGCGGCTTGGAAAGCCCGTACCTTCGGACGGCCTGCTGGACGCCCGACTCAGTCAGCCCCATTGCCGCTGCGATCTCCGCGTGAGTCATGCGAGAGCGCAGCATCTGTCTCAGCTCTTCTGGCTCGATCCTCCGGTGCACCATGGCGGGGGAAGCTTCCTTCCTGGACGTGGCCAGCTCGCCGGTCGAACTGAAGCGCGTTCAAGTGGAGAGGCTATCAGCGAGTGTCTCTCCGCTGTCTCACTGCCTGTACCCAATAGGAGTTTTTCGTCATAACTCCAGGCCAGAGCCTGTTTCCGGGCCAGATCCCAGCTTTGGGAGCGACGACAGACCGCCGACGCGAGCTACATCACATGGGCGAGGTGCCCCGCTTCCCGAGCTGGGGCACATCACTCATTAGGCCAGGAGGAGGGAGAGGGCGAAGCTCTCGAACGACGACGACCCACAGTGGGGAGCCCTGAAGGGCTCCCCCTACTAGTTGCTAGGACAGGGACGGTCTTCAGGACCGTCCTGCCACACAGTCCAACGGAGGCTGCCTTCGGGCAGCCTTCATCATGCCCAACGGCTTTCGACCGACAGGAGGAGGTGTGAGCAGCATGGCCAGAGCACCGAGGCTATGCGCCCGATGCAACAGCATTGCGACCCGCGCGGGCTACTGCGATGCTCACCGACCTGTTCCTTTCGCCGGAGCAAGGGAGCGCTGGGCCGCTCGTCGGCCAAGCAACTGGCAGACCCTACGCCGATGGGCCATCAAGCGGGCTGGCGGCCGGTGCGAGTTCGAGAGTTGCGACCGGGGCGGTACCGACGTTGACCACATCCATCCCGTCGCCGAGCACGGCCTGTGGGACTTGGACAACCTCCAACTCCTCTGCAAGCCACACCACAGGGTCAAGATCCAGCAGGAGGCCCAGAGCGGCCGTCAGCGTGCCCGAGGGAGGCGAGCTGCATGAGGCAGCAGGACGAGCATGAACTCCGCCCCAGCACCTTCACGTGGGCATGGGCCCTGTGGATCGTCTTCTTTCTTCTGGTCGAGGGCACCGCCCTCGTCCGGAAGCAGAGGGGCGACACGTTCTCGGAACATTGGTGGAAGCTCTTCCACGTTCACTCGAAGGTCCCCAAGCCCGTCCGCCTGGTGCTCGTCGTGCTCCAGCTCGCGTTCGGGACCTGGCTCGTAGGCCACCTGGTCTTCGGCTGGTGGACCGCCGAGTAGCGTTCCCAACCTCTAGCTGTGTCAGGGGTACCTCGAACGGTAGGTGTTTGTCGGCACCCGCGACGTACCGCCGGGGACGGGTCAGGATAGTTGGCATGACCACGGATGAATCTCCTGCCGCCGAGGGCTTGGCCGCGGTTGTCCGCCTTGACGGATATCCCCCACTGCACGCGCTGTTTCGATTCATGCCGGATGGCTCAACTGCGGTCGCCGTGCCCTGCTCACTACCGGAAGGCGAGTACACCTTCAGGATCATCCTGCCGGATCGGGTCCGCCGAACTGGATGGGGTGTGGCCAAGCCCATGCTGCCTGGCACCATCCTGCACGGCGATCTCGATCAGATGACCGAGGAAACTCTGGAGACTGAGCCCCCGTTCCCGGAGCGTGTGGGAGAGCCAACTCCCTGAGACAGCGTACCCAGCAATCACAAGTCCCCGCACGGTGCATTGTGCAGGGACTTTTCAATATGCACTTGTTCTGCAACTCGGTCACGGTCGAGCGCCTTCGAGGCGGCTCCCGTGACTGTGGGGCCGCCCGCGTTTCTCCCTCTCCCGACGCGGGCGGCCCTTTCCCATTCTCATGCGTCGGTAGCTCAATTGGTAGAGCAGCGGTCTCCAAAGCCGCGTGTTCCAGGTTCGAGTCCTGGTCGACGCGCGGGGCAGAGTGTCCGGCCTTCGGCCGGCACCTGCCAAACCCTTTCTTTTTCCAGGCCCGTAGGGAGGTACCTCATGGCTGGCAGAGGCCAGATCCCGAAGGGAAACGCTGTCCGACGCAACCTGGTGGACACCTCCCACTTAGAGCAGGACTTCGACGTCCCGGACAAGCTGAAGAAACTTCAAAAGCGAGCGAGCTACTCGGCAGCGACTCAGCTGTGGTGGGATACCTGGGCTAACAGCGAGCAGTCCCAGTACTTTGCCGAGACGGACTGGCTCCGTCTCCAGATGCTCGCCCCCCTGGTCGAGAGCTACTGCCGCAAGCCAGGGCACTTCATCATGGCCGAGATTCGACAGAGCGAATCTCTCCTCGGCGCAACGATCGCCGACCGGATGCGACTAAAGGTCGCGGCCCTCAAGGACAAGAACCAGAAGCCGATTGAGGCTCCGCCCACTATCGAGGCGGACCTCCAACTCTACGCGGAGCTGAATGACGAATAGGAGGTGAGCCGGTGGCTTACGGCCCTGAATGGGACTCGCAGACCGGCAACCTCCCGAAGGGCGTTCCGACTCCCTACGAGACTCTCGGCTATCAGATCCTCCGCTGGTGTGAGACCTACATTGTGCAGCCGGATGGCGAGCGCGCTGGCGAACCGTGGAAGTTCACTTCGGAGCAGAAGCGCTTCATCCTGTGGGCTTACTCGATTACCGAGACCGGGGAATGGCGCCACGGCCGTGTCTCGCTAAGGCGCAGCAAAGGGTGGGGAAAAACACCGCTCCTCGCGGCGCTCGCCATCATCGAGTTTATCGGGCCCTGTCGATTCGGCAGCTGGGCCGAGGACGGGCAGCCCATCGCTGTCTCCGTGAAGCTCCCCCTGGTGCAGATTGCTGCCGTCTCTCTGGAACAGACCGCAAATACGCGGGACATGATTCGGGGAATGCTGAGCGAGTCCCCTGCCGAGGCCATCTACGGCCTTGAGATCGGCAAGGAGAGGATTCAGTTCAAGGACGGCAAGCCGGGTCGGATCGAGCCGGTTGCGTCCAGCTCGCGCGGTCTGGAAGGCGCGCGGCCCACCTTCGTGATTTGCGACGAGACGCACCACTGGATTGCCAGCAACGGCGGGGTCTACGTCTACGAGACGCTCCAGCGAAACGTGGACAAGACGATGAAGGCCGGCAGTCGTCTCATGCAGACGACCAACGCCTTCAACCCGAACGAAGACTCCGTCGCGCAAAGGACTTACGACGCCTTCATGAGCGGCCGTACGCGTCTCCTGTACGATTGCCGAGAGGGGCAGTCTGTAGAGGACCTGACGGACACTGAGGCCGTTATAGCGGCCCTTAAGCAAGCTTACGGCGATTCTCATTGGGCTCCAGTCGAGGGCCTTGTTGATCTGGCTACGGACCCCCTCACACCCAACGCGGTGTTTTGGCGCTTCTACTTGAACCAGATCGCAGAAAGCGCCGACAACTGGATCGACAAGTACACCTGGGACGAGCTGCGTCTCGACGACGATCCGATCCTGCCGGACGACCAAGTCGCCCTCGGCTTCGACGGCTCCCTCCGGTCGGACGCCACGGCGATAGTGGGCGTCCGGTTGCGGGACGGGAAGCTCTTCCTGGTCCACCTCCAGGAGCAGGACGAGAATGATCCCGACTGGCAGGTCAACCAGTTCCTCGTTGACCGAGCGATGCGCCAGGCCCGCGAGACCTACAGGGTTGAGTGGATCATGTGTGACCCCTCGTATTGGCAGAACCTGGTGGGGGTCTGGTCCCTGGACTTCAAGGAGCTGGACCGCGACGGCAGGGACATCGTGTTCGAGTTCCCGCCCCAGCGAGTGGGGAAGATGGTCGCCGCGGTCGAACGCTTCCACACTGCCGTCCTGCTGCGCGATGGCATCTGCCATGACGGCGACAAGGACCTGAGCCGGCACATAACCAACACCGTCACCTACGAGGTCCCTCAGGGCGTTCTGATCACCAAGGAGTCGAAGACCTCCAAGCGCAAGATCGACGCGGCGATGGCGGCCGTCCTGGCCTACGAGGCCCGAGGCATGGCCATTGAGGACGGGCGCATGAAGATCCGCCGAAAAGCCCGCATGCGTAGTTACTAACAGCGGTGAGATAGCGGTAGGACGACCGTGCGGGAGGAGGAATCATCGAAAAGCCCACATCTCCACTTCAGTGGATCGATTACATGTCCGGAAAGCTGCACACGCAGGCAGCCCAAGGCAGGAAGTACGTCGAGTACTACGACTCCGAGAACACCGCTCTTTCCTACGCACAGGAAAAGTTCCGCGAAGTCTTCGGAGCAATGTTCCACAACTACCGGGACAACTTCGCCCCTCTGATCGTGGACAGCATCTCCGAAAGGCTTTCCATCAAGGGTTTTCGGATGGGCCCTGAGGAGGACGCCGACAAGGACGCCCTCCAGATCTGGCAGAAGAACTACCTGGACGCCGACAGCAACGCGGCGCACATCGACGCGATGGTCCAGGGTTCGTCCTTCCTCCTGGTCTGGGCGGACGACACCGACCAGCCGGTCATCACTCCTGAGTCCGCTTCCGAGGTCTGCGTCCAGCTCGCCCCCGGAAGCCGTCGCCTACTGGAGGCCGGTTACCGAGAGTTCGTGGACGACTGGGGCGAGACGCACGCCACGCTGTGGCTTCCCGAGGGGGTCTACACCTCCACAAGGGGCAAGCTCGATTGGCAGGCCCCAGAGGGCTCCGACAATCCCCTCGACGTGGTACCGATCGTGCCCCTCACAAATCGTAAGCGACTCAAGTCGCAACCGTTCTCTGAGCTGGCGGCGATCTTGCCAGTACAGGACGCTATCAACAAGGTTTCAGCGGACGCCATTGTCGCGTCCGAATTCGCTGCGTTTCCCCAGCGCGTCATTACGGGCTTGGAGCCTTTTGACGATTCCGACGAGGAACGTTCGGCGATGCTGAAGGCATACATCGATAGAATCCTTGCCTTCGACGGCGAGAACGTGAAGTTTGGCCAGTTCGAAGCTGCGGACCTCGGTAACTACGTCAAGCTCATCGAGATGCTTGTCCAGCACATGGCCTCCCAGAGCCGGGTGCCTTTCCACTACTTCCTTTTGAATGGCGGGCAGGCTCCGAGCGGCGAAAGCATCACCGCTGCGGAAGCCGGTCTCGTGGCCAAGGCTCGGGAGAGGATGCTCCACTTCGGCGAGAGCTGGGAAGAGGCCATGCGCCTCGCCTTCAGGGTTCTCGATGATCCTCGCGCAGATGCGTTCGACTCCGAAGTGATCTGGAGCGACCCGGAACACCGTCAGAGGTCCAGCCTTGTCGATGCGCTCGGCAAGGAGAAGCAACTGCTTGGCACGCCCGTCAAGCAGCTCTGGGAGTCCGCTGGCTACTCGCCTCAGCAGATCGACCGATTCCGCGAGATGCGCGAAGAGGAATTGAAGCAGGAGGCAGAGTGGCGAGAAAAGTACGGCCCCAAGGAAGAGGAGCCGGGCGGCTCCGAGAGCGGTAGCGAAACTTCGCCCTCCAAGGACGCCACTGCCGAACGGCAGAAGGAGAAGGCGAACCGCTAGGCAATCTACCTAAACCCTCACTTGCACCAAGGCCCCAAGCCCGAGATGGGCGGGGCCTTTTTCTATTCCGAGATGGAGACCCCTTATGAGTGAGCAGCCGACCGAGCCGACTACTCAGGTTGGAGAGGCTGAGCCGGTCACCGAGGCTCCAAAGGTCGATGACCTTCAGGCGCGGATTGCCGAGCTGGAGAACGATCGCGACAAGTACAGATCCCTAATGCGGAAGGAAGAGGAGCAGAAGAAGGCTCACTGGGACAAGCTCCAGGAGATCGAGAGGGCCAACCTTTCCGAGACGGAGAAGGCCATTCTCGAAGCCGAGGAGCGAGGTAAGAACGCCGCCAAGGCGGAGTTCGAGTCCCAGCTTCAGCAGTCCAAGCTTCAAGCCGCCGCCGCGAAGGCAGGCGTGCCCGAGGAGGTTCTTGGCCTCCTGGACCCGAGCAAGGTGTTCACCGAAGACGGTGAGCCGAACCTTGAGCTTCTGGGCTCCCTTTCCGGCAGCAAGCGCAAGTTCGAGAAGTCCGCCTCCGATTTGAAGATCGGCGCTCAGTCGAATTCAAACGCGGGTCAGCTCACCCGCGCAGACCTTCAGCGCATGTCTCCTCCGGAGATCATGAGGGCGAAGGATGAGGGTCGCCTCGACGCGCTAATGCGGGGACAGCTCTAACCATTTCCCCATGCAGGGCCTCACGGATGTCCGTGGGGCCTTTTTTGATGCGCTCTAAGGAGACCACCCATGGCCGAAAGCTTTGCTGGCGGCGTTTACACCGACTCTGCTGCGGGTCACCCGCTCCAGACCACGAACGGGCTCTTCATTCCCGAGCTGTGGACCGCGCAGCTCCTCCAGGACCTTGAGGCGAGCCTGATCATGGGCTCCGCCTTGGTCACGAACCGCAACTACGAGGGCGAGTTCCGTCGGCACGGCGATGTCCTGCACATCCCCCACTTCGTGGACACTGTGGACGACTACGGCCTGAAGCAGGCGTATGACTCGTTCGCGGCCGGTGAGATGGACCGCGCCGAGCTGGAGTACATCAAGCTCGTCGTCCAGAAGGGCTCTTCGTTCCGGTTCGAGGTGGACTCGCTCCACCAGCTCCAGACTCAGGCCGGTATCGACCTGATGAGCAACCTGGTCAGCCAGCGGGCGCGGAAGACCGCCCAGACCATTGACCGTCTAGTCGCGCAGACCATCCTGGCTGCGGTTCTGGGCAAGGACCTGAACGCTTCCGCCTCGGGGAGCGTCCCGACCGTCAAGGCCGATTTCGACGCGATCCCGGCTCTGCACGGCAGCGTCGCACAGAAGGTTATCCCTGGCACGGGCACCAACGTCATCTACACCACTATCGTGGACATGGTGACGGAGTTGGACCTGAACTCCGCTCCGCAGGACCGGTATCTCATCATCGCTCCGAGCGTTCGCGCCGAGCTGCTGAAGACCCCCGAGTTCATCGACGCGGCCCACTGGGGCTCGCAGGCCGTCATGCCTTCCGGGGTTATCGGCCAGATCCTCGGCGTCCCGGTCTACGTCTCCAACGCCCTGGAGAACACCTCTGCGACCAGCGGCAAGAAGCTGGTCCGCGGGACGCACACGGGTGCGGCGAAGTTCTCGATGGTGATGGGCTCGACCAATGCGGTTTCGCTGGTCATGCCGCACGCCGAGATGGCCGCGTACAGCCCTGAGCAGTCCTTCACCAGCGCCGTCAAGAGCCGCCTGGTCTACGACGCCAAGGCCGTTCGTACCGAGCAGCTCGTTGTGGCGACTCGTACCCAGATCGCCGCTCCGACCGCCTAATCCGACGCATGGGATAGGGGCCCTTCGGGCCCCTTCTCCTTACCTGGGGAGTTCCCATTGCTGATCACTGCTGACGACGTCAGTGTCCAGACGGGCACCGTTTACACGGACGCCGACCTGGACAAGGTCAACTCGTTCATCCAGAACGTCTCGGACGCGGTCGAGTCGTACTGCCGCAAGACGTTCCCCGACCCCGCCCCTGGGGTTATCCAGGCCGTGGCCCTGATCGAGGTACGCCGCCTCCTCAACTCCGAGCCCGGAGTCTCCAACGAGCGCATTGCCGACCTGGCGAGCGGCTACGCCTACGGCGGAGCTGCTGTGATCCTGTCGAATAGCTCGCTGGATCTCCTGACCAACTACCTCCGATGGATCTCCCCGAGGTACGGGTCTATCCGACTCGTCTCCCCCGTTCGGGTCTCCGCCGTCCCCCTCCCCACGCTGGTCGTTCCTCCTCACATCGAAGGGCCGGCAGACCTGACGGTCTCAGGCCGGACGCAGTCCGAGGGTTTGGTCCAGGTGCAGTACAGCCTTGACGGCTTCGACTGGCAGGACCACGCCATCGTCCAATCCCTCGATCGCAGTGACGCAGGCTTCCCCGCCTGGCGGGCCTCCCTCATGGCCCCCGCGGTTTCCAACACCTACAGGTGGCGGGCCCGCTTCAAGGTCGAAGACGACCCGTCGAAGTGGACCCTCGCGCAGACCACGGTCTACGAGGTGCCCTGATGGCGATCATCGACAAGGCCAACGAGGTGGTGAAGGCGTTCCCGATCAGGTACGCCGACGACGGGTACGGCGGGAAGACGCCGACCCACCTGGACCAGGACGGCAACCCGCTTCCCCCGGTGACGTTCAAGGCATTCGTCGTCCCCGTAGGCTTCTCTGGCGCTGGCTGGGCGATCGACTCCAAGATCACCTCTCAGGGCTGGGCGGACGTCAACCGCGTGAGGCTGATCTTCAAGCCGGTCAACGGCCAGGTCCCCACCGATAAGTGGGGACGACTGGAGTTCCGAGGTCAGGTCTGGACAGCGCAGGAAGACCCCCGTGAGTACGTCGGCCTGCGGGCCAGTCAGCGCTACGTCAGCCTCACGGCTGAGCTGATGGGGGACGCGTGACATGGCCTATGTAAGAAACAACCTCAACGAGATCATCGCCGAGCTGCCGGGTGTGCAAGCTCGCGTGAGGGCTGTTGCTCTCAAGACCGAGGCGAAGATCAAAGTCGCTATCGCTCCCCACTCCAAGACCGGCTTCCTGCTGTCCTCGGTGGGCATCGAGCGTGCCAACGACAAGGACTACTGGGTTTTCGTCGGCGCTCGCTATGCGATCCCCGTGAACTTCGGCTTCACCCACAACTGGACCCACGAACGCATTCGAGGGCTGCACTTCCTCAAGGGGGCGATCTTCGGATGACACTCACTCCGAAGCTTCCCGACATGGAAGTCTTGGCCCTTGACCTCCTGAACCACTACATGCCCGGCGAGGCGGCTTACGTGGTCACTCCACAGGCCGACTGGTCCAAGGCCATGCCGTTCGTGTGGGTGGTGCGAGTCGGAGGGACAACCGTGAGCCCCGTCGTGGACCACGCGATTCTCTCGGTGACCGTCATCGCCGCGCAGCGCAAGCAGGCATCTGACCTGTCGCGAAGGGTCCTGGAGTCCTTCTACAGGGCCAGCATGGATTCCTTCTTCTCGGACGAGGGCGTTGTCTCCTCCTTCGAAGTCATCAAAAGCCCCCAGCCTGACCGGGATGGTTTGACGGGTAAGCACCCCGGCTCGTTCAACTTCGACGCCACCTATGACCTCTGGGCGCGAGCCCGAACCTGACCCTTCGTTCTTTCTTCTTAGCCCTGCCTTCGGCAGGGCTTTCTCATTCTGGAGGCCCTGATGACGGATGCTCCCGTCCTGCCGAGCACTGGCTATGTGTTCGTGGCAAACGCCGGCACTGCAATGCCGACCCTCCCGATCAGCAACCCGAAGGTCCCTGGTGCCGGCTGGAGATCGATCGGCAACACTTCGCTGGAGAACGGCATCTCACGCGACGTCGATGGCGACGACCCCGAGGTGTTGGGTAGCTGGCAGAACCCGGCTCTCAAGACGACCCGCCCGACCAAGACCCGGTCCCTGACGATCAACCTGCTCGACTTCACCGTCGATGCCTACTCGCTCTACTACGGCGGTGGCGTCGTGGTCGGCCCGGACGGCACTACGCCGGCCACTGAGTCCGACACGGTGAAGGCGTTCCAGATTCCGGCCACCAGCGTCCCCCAGGAGAGGGCTCTCCTGATCGTGGCCGTGGACGGCGAGTACCAGGTGGTCGAGCACTATGCCCAGGCGTCGATCACCGGCGCTGACGCCATTGAGTACGATCCGACCGCGCTGGCGGAGATTCCTGTCACCGCAACCGCGCTAAGCCACAACGGTGCGGCGTACACCGGCACCATTTCGGAGCGTCTGAAGTACACCGACTGATTCGAACCCCCTAAGCGGCCTTC
The DNA here is from genome assembly GCF_050946795.1 of Spirillospora sp. CA-294931. GTDB lineage: Bacteria > Actinomycetota > Actinomycetes > Streptosporangiales > Streptosporangiaceae > Spirillospora. Next base: position 842,153 of record NZ_CP192006.1, on the reverse strand, counting down.
GGCCCCTGTGCGCAGATGACAAGGCCGGAGATCCTTTTCATTTGCACATCTGCCCATCTGCATTGAGGAGACACAGATATGCCCCTTAGCTACGCCGACCTGAAGGCCAAGGCCGAGAAGAAGGCCCACGAGAAGGGCCTTCCGTTCATCGCCAGGGATGGCAAGCAGGTCTTCCTTCGGCCGCTGCTGTCGCTGTCCAAGGTGGAAGGGAAAAACGCTCTGGCGCTGGTGAGCATCGTTGAGAACGACAAGCGGGACCTCAATGAGCGCCTGGAGGCAATTGACGCCATGCTGGTGGTCGCATCCGACCGTAAGAGGGCGATGAAGGATTCGCTTGGGGACCTGGACTCTGAGTCCCGTATGGAGATCTTCCAGGCGTGGATGGAGGCGGCTCAAGGCCCGGAAGCATCCGACTCCACGAGCTGATCGAGCAGCACGGCGGGGAGATCTATGCAGATCTCCTTCGGTACTACGGGGTGGACGTACACGGAGTCTTTGACGGCTCCCTACCACCCCGCCATGCTCTCGCGCTTGTGGAGTACCTTCCCATCGAGTCGGCCACTTCGGTGGCCAGGCGAGGCGGCCCGGACTTTTACGGTTGGGACCGCCAGGCGTATCTCACCGCAGACCTGATTGACGCCGTTCTGCATCTGCACCACGTGACACTTGCAGCGAATGCGAAGAATCCCAAGAACGTTTTGACGCCAGACCCCTATCCCCGTCCCAAGACCAAGAAGCCCACCGAGGCGGACTTGCTCCTGCGGAAGCTCCGCGGCGAGGACGCTCCCCGCCCCCGAAAGCCCGGACCCGGATCACTGATCCCGCTCCCCGCCTAGTTCTCTTTTTTGCCAGATAACAGCGGTAAGACAGTTGTGAGATACAAGGAGGTGAAACATGGCTGGTGCTGGCGGCCACGAAGTCGAGCGCCTAGCAGTCAAGGTCGTTCCAGACACCGGCGATTTCAAGGAGAAGCTCAAGGCTTTTCTGGAGAAGGTCGAAGAGCAGTCCAAGATTGAGGTCGAACTCGAACTCAAGGACGAGCAGGAGATCAAGGCCAAGCTCAAGGAACTGGCCAAGGATCTGACAGTCAAGCTCAAGGTCGAACTGGAGAACGAGGCGGAAGTTCGCCGGAAGCTCGCAGCTTTGGTCCGTGACCGGACCATGAACCTCGAAGTCGACATTGACACGACTTTCATCAAGGCCAAGCTCGCCGAGATTTCTCGGAATCGGGCCCTGACGGTCAATGTAGACCTCGACCTTGCCGCGGCCCGCGTTCAGCTTGCGATTTTCCTGAGACCCCGAACCCTTCGTGTTCGCGTGGACCTGGATCGGAACAACTTCGGCCTGTTCATGCAGGGTATGCAACAAATGGCCGCCATGCTCGGAATGATGTCCCACATGATGCGGACAGGCCAGATGTTCGGGCAGGCATTTCAGTTGGGGACTCAGGGCGCGCAGCAATTCGGCAGGTCTCTTGGGCCGCTCAAGATTCTCATCGGTGTCGTCCTCGTGGCAGCCATTGCAGTTCTGGTCGGAGCACTCGCGGGAATCATCATCATTGCCGGTGCGGTCATTGGGGCTCTGCTCGCCATTGTTCCAGTTGTCGGCTTGGTAGCCGCTGGAGTCGTGTATCTGCTTCAGAGTAGCGACAGGTCAGCCAAAGCCTTTCGGAAGAACTTGGAGGGTATAGGCAATACCGCCAAGAAGACCCTGTCTTTCGCGGTTCAGCCGATGTCCAAGGCCATTGCAGCGCAGATGCCGGTCATCCAAAGGTGGGTCGGCACTCTCGACAAGCCACTGCGCCGGGCCTTTGCGGGCGCGTCGAAGTACGCCGACGAACTGACGTTGGCGATGATTGCGTTCAGCAACAACGCCTTGAAGGGCGTCACCGAGGCCCTTGAAAATCCTGCGATGCAGCAGGCGGTTAATGGCTTCAGGAAGCTGTTCGCCGATCTGGGTACTGCGATCGGCCAGTTCTTCGCCACCCTGGCTAAGGGCGGAGCCGACTACGGCAAGACGTTCTCTGCCCTAGGTGAGGCACTGAAACTGCTACTTCCCGCGTTCGCCGAATTGCTGAACGCGTTTGCTGGTGAAGCCCCCGACCTGATCCGGACATTCGCCTTGGCCCTGAAGATGCTGTTCGACATCTTTAAGGACAAGGAGAACCTCGCGGCCATTTCCGATTTTGCCAAGGTCTCGTTCGCGATCCTGTTCGCCACTCTGGCAACCATTGTCACAAATATCCGCTGGACAGTCGATCTTTGGCGCGCTCTCTACAATGCCGCAGTTTGGGTGGTGAACGCGGTGATTGGCGTCTGGAACAAATGTGTCGACTGGCTCCAGCAGAAGTGGAATCAGATCAAGAGCAACGCGTCCAGCATTGCCAGTGAAACGAAGTCGGTCGTTGTCGCCAATTGGCGCGATATGGTTTCGACAATTCAAGGCGTGTTGGACGGTTTTACTGGCTGGATCTCGGGCCTTTGGGCGCGAATCACTGGACGTTCCCGCTCGGGAGCGAACAACGCCAAGATGGCCTCGCTTGGACCCTTCAACGATCTGGCATCGTCCATTTCGGGGATCATGGATCGAATAGTCGGCATTGTGACGGGGGCTTGGTCTCGCATCTCGGGTATCGCGAGCCGAATTTCTGGCCTGATCTCCAGCATCGCGAGCAAGGCATCCACCATTGGCGGGATTCTCGACAAGATCCCCTTCTTCTCCTCTACTCCGGAAGCAATACCTGAAGGCGCCAGGACGTCCGACAGGTCACTCATCTCATTCGATCTTGGCCCGGTCTCCACGTTCAAGGGTCCGCCGGTTCTCGATTCCGTTGATCAGCTATCGCGAGTGAGCGCGAACCTGCGCGCCAAATACGTGAAGGCGACGTCAGGAGAGCGCACTCCCTCTCAGGGAAGGGACTCGCTCGCCGCGAAGGTCTACAACTTCACGACCTACGCCGCACCGAATGAACCGACTGAGAAGCAGTTCGTGAAGTGGCTCGACTACGCAGACACACTCTATGCCGCTTAAGGGGGCCCAGTGGATTACGCACCAATGGTCATCCTTGAAGGGGTAGATGGGTCGCAGTTCCCCTTGTCGGCCGTTGGCGGAACAGGTGACGTATGGCTGAACAAGGGCGCCAAGGGGCTCGATATGCTTCCGTGGGATGTCCAGGTCGAGGAGTACCCCGCCCTGCACGGCTCGTACCCCCGAGCCGTGCGGGGCCTGTCCCGAGAGATCCTGCTCCCCCTCACCATCTACGGCGAGACCCGTCCCGCGATGGTCGCCCAAAAGCGCCGGCTAGTCTCCGCTCTCAATCCCTCCCTGATGGCCACCCGGTCTCCCAAACTCATCGTCGCCGAGGCCGACACCGAGGGCACCTACGAAGACCAGCGCGAGATCGATGTCTACTACGCGGGAGGTCTGGAAGGTGACGAGGGTACCGACAACGGGCTGACGTGGGGAAGGTACGGGCTCGTCCTGCGGTCGACCGAGCCGTTCTTCCGAGCCCGCCGCGACATCGTCAAGACCTTCTCCGAGACTCCCGCCGGTCTCAAGCCGTTCTTCCCAGACGACAACGTCTTTCTTTCTGATGACGGCGAATCCGGCGGCTTCAAGTTGACATCCGACCCACGCTGGGTCGACAAGGTCACCATCGTTAATCCGGGTTCTGTGGGTGCCTACCCGACATGGACCATCGTGGGTCCCATTAGTGGCCCCTTCAATCTGGTGCGCGAGGCAACCAGGTATGGGCCGCAGCAGACCCTCATGATCAAGACGCTGTCACTCGGCGCCGGCCAGTCAGCAACCATCGTCACTGAGCCAGGCAAGGTGAAGGTCACAGCCTCGGCGGGAGCCACCGCGGACTGGTCCACGCTGGCGATCAATCCCACGTTCTGGACCCTGGACCCCGGCCCCAACGTCGTGTCCATTCAAGGGCTGCCCGCTGGTGTTCGCCCCTCCAAACTGCAAGGCACCTTCCGACCGAGATACCTGGGGATGTGATGGCCGCCGCACACTTTCGCGTCTTTGTGTGGGACAAGCCCGCCCCAGACACCAACCGTATGCCTCTCCTCGGCGAGGTCGACGTTTACACGAACTTTGAAGCGATCATCCGACTTAACGCGGTCGGGGCCTGGACGATGACCATGCCTACCGGCGCCGACCAGGCCACGCTGGTCCGGCCGGGCCGGGGCGTCGTTGTCTACAGACCAGACGAGCACACCTGGCCTGTGTTCTCTGGCCCCATCCGCCGTATCGAGCGATCCTGGTCAGCGGACGACTCAGGTTCGGACCTGATGGTCTCCGGTCCCTGCGACAACGCCATCCTTAAGGAGCGCGTTGGAAGGGCCAGTCCACGCTGGCCCCTCATCCGTGAGGGCATCGGCGTCAACGCCAGCAACCCAGCCCTCGACTGGGTCCCCCTCATCACCGACGCCAGCGGCGTCACCCGGGCCCCAGGCAACAGCGCCGAGTTCATCTGGTCGGTATTGCGCGAGAACTACGCGCTGCCCGTGCAGAACAGCCGAGAGCAGGACCAGAGTCGAAGGGTCCGGCACTTCCGCGTCGGAGGCAACGTCCCTGCGTACCTGTCGGAGTATCCCGCCGACAGCCTGTGGAAGGGCTATCCGATTCGGATGGCCGATCTGGCCACAACGCTGTTCGAGCTGGCGGACGCGGCCGGGTATCGCATCCAGTGCCGCTGGCAGCCGATGCCCACGCCGGGCCAGACCCCCGGCAACCCGGTCGAGGGCATATTCCTCAACATCACCCAGATCACCGACCGCTCCGAACGCATCGTTCTTGACCCCGCAGCCGGGAACCTGTCGAGCTACACCCTGGTCGCTGCGGCCCCCGAGGCGACCAGGGTCATCATGGGCGGCGAAACCACTGCCTCGGATCGCCGCTACTACCGTTCCCGGAAGAACGATCTCTGGGACCCGCCGCATTGGAAGGACTGGGACGACAAGGACGCCGTCGGAAACAGGCTCTATGAGCACCAGTGGTCAGACCCCTACGGCGGCCGACAGGCGATCGAGACCGAGTGGAACGTCACCGCCGAGGCCCTGGTCGACGTCCGCGAGGCCGAATGGCCCTACCAGCCCGACACCATCCACCGCGGGGACGCCCTAGCGCCGGCCCCTGGGGCCGGCGTCGACGTCCAATTCGACAACGAGGGCTTCCGGCAGCTCGTGGAACTGGGCCCGACCGGCTCCTTCACTCTTGAAGCCGTCGACACGCCTGACACCGCCTTCGGCACACATTACGACGTCGGCGACGTTGTACGAGCTGTCCTTGACACGAGGTTTCTTCCCCCCTCGATGACCGACATTGACGGCACCCTGCGAGAGCAGGTCCGCGAAGTCAAACTGGCCACCTCGGCAGACGCGCTGTGGACGGTCTCTCCGACGATCGGGGCAGGGGACGCCACACAGACGCCCTACATCTACCGCGAGATGCGGCGCCTGCGACACCGCGTCGAACATGCCTCGGCGCGCGAGGAAACCAATGCGCTGAGCCGAAACCGGCCGGACGCCCCGAGGCTGTACCTGGCGACGTCCAATTGGGACGGCGAAGGCGTCTACGCCACCACCCGGCGCCCGATCGTGGGACAGGCGTTCCAGCTCCGCATCACCATCCCCTCCGATCCGGAGAGCCCCCGGTATGTAGCGGCCTCCCAAGCCCAGCCCGACCTGGAGTGGTCAACCAACGGCACCGACTGGAACACCGTCTCATCCAGTTCGATCAAGGTGTCCAGCAAGACCACAAACGGCTGGTTCTACGTCACCTCTATCGGAACGCTCAACCTGGCCCGCTACTGGCGGGCCCGCGTAACGCGCTCGGGCTCGGTCGGCCCCTGGAGCGACGACGTGGTCAAAATTCAGGCAGCCGAGCACTTCGTGATGGAGAACGGGACGATCACCCTCCACACACCCCCGCAGACCTACCGGCAATACACCCGGATCAGGCTCACGGGCATCGACACCACCTACGGGGACCTGGAGGTCCAGTACCTCCAGGACGGAACCTGGCGGAGCTACGAGACAGTGCCGCACTTCAACTACACCGCGTACTCGATCCCCTTCGAAGTCCCCCTCGACAGCACTTTCTCGCTGCGCGTGGTCTCCCGCAGTGCCTACCCCTCAGGCCCCATCGTCAAGACCTCGAACGTCGTAACGGTGTCGGTCACCCCCTAAGAAAGAAGGAAGGACCAGATGGCCGACGAGACCGAACGAAGCTATCCCTTCAGCGACGGGCCCGGCGAGTTCGTCACTGAAAGCGATTGGACAGCGATGGTGTTGCCCTGGGCCGACAACGGCGTGCATGGCCACCCGGGCCTGCCGCAGCTCACCATCCAGCCGGGGAACGAGCCCGGCACAATCCAGATCAACCCGGGTGACGGCTCAGTCTCGGGCTACCACTACCGGCTCACGGCACCCAAGGTGCTGACCACTGTGCCCAACGCCGGAACAACGGACCGGTGGGACGTGGTCGTCCTGCACCTCGACCGCGCCAATCATGAGATCCGCCCGATCCTCCTGGCGGGCACCAACATCTACGCGATCGGTCCCGACCGCACACCTATCGGAGCGTGGCGACAGCCTCCCGCTTCCCAGGTGACCTCAGAGTTCTGGGGTGCGGCAGTGGACGGGCGGTGGTTCATGGGCGCCCGGGTCCGGCCCTACCTGCCCGGTGCGGTCCCTCCAGCCACACCCGGAGAGGTCATCTACAACCCCCGCGAGACCGGGGCCGGCACTGTCCTTCTCGGGCGCTTGCACGAGGACGGGCGCCCCTATTGGGCGCCGTGGTACCCGCTGAGTTCAGAGCGCATGGACCCGGTCGAGGCGGAACACAATGCTGACGTCTTCACCACCAGCACCGCCTTTGTCCCGGGAACCCCTCAGGTGGGCGTCACGTTCACAGCGCCTCCGAGCGGCTGCGTCTATGTCACCGTCTATGCCCAGTTGGAATGTGAGGGCACCGGCTACGCATTCTGCGGCTATGAGATCCGATCCAACGATGCCTCCGGCCCGGTGGTAGTCCCGGCATCTCAGGACATCGCCGCAGCGCAGCAGGAATCCCGATTCTCCGGATCGGGCCGCCGCAAACTGATCCCTGGTCTGACACCCGGCCAGCGGTACTACGCGCGGACCATGCACCGATCGTCAAGCGGGACCCTCACCGCGACGATTTTCCATCGAGCCATTTTGGTCGAACCCGTTTACACCGAGGTCGCCCCCAGCGCCCCTCCCCCGCCGGGCGACCCCCTGGACGGGGCCGTCCGGACGGTCGGCGGCAGTACCATCCGCATTCCCAACGGCGACCTAGCCACCTCAGCCCTGCGGGTCCGTATCCCCGCCGGAGATCGGACAGGCGCCGCCGAAGCACTGGGGATTTACCTCAACATCGGCACCGACCAGATCCCCCAGTGGGTACGCAAGACCCACTTCGACCAGTACGGCGACCTACAACTCCTCCCCTCGGCGCCCGGCAACGTGCCGATCACCGTCCAGGCGGCGGCAACGCAGTCCGCGGACCTGCTCCAGATCCGCGACCCAAGCGGCAACCCCGTTGCCGGATTCCGCGCGGACGGCACCCTGTACGCGCCCAACCTCGGAGCCCAGAACGCCGTCCCGGCCAACAGCGAAGCCACATCAGCCCCCAGCGAGCCGCTGCTTGAGCACAACCGTGCCTACTCCATCGGCGTGGATGACCCCAACATCGCCGAGTTCAAGGTCCAGGGCACCCCGAGCGCCTGGCTCAACGAATGGGGCGGCTACCGAGCCAAGAGCCCCCACGCATGGGACCCAGCCGTCCGACTGGTCCGGCACGCCAACCCAACCGCCAACACCATCGAGATCCAGGACGAGCCCCGAACGCAAACGCTCTGGGGCATCGACCCGAACGGCTACACCGTCCACGGCAACGGCACGGCTGCCCCGGTGAAGATGGCCCCCGTCCTGGCCCTCGGCGCCTCTGATCCTGTCCCAGCTGGAACCCCTGCGGGGACCGTCATCGTGAGGACGAGCCAGTGAGCCCCGCAACCGACCAGAACACCGACTCGGACGCTGCACCCCTGCCCGATCCCGGTGCCCCAACTCCAAAAGGGTCCTGGTCCCTGTGGAACGGCACGGCCGAGGTACCCCTCACCCTGGCCGGCATCTGGAACGGCACCAACATCTTGACCGCGACAATCGACCAGGTCGTGTAAACGCCCCAAAACGCACTCAGGGCCCTGCCTCCGGCGGGGTCCTTTCTCATGCCCACCCATGGAGAGTGCCATGGCACCTACCGAATCCGATGGTGGCGTCTTCATCTCCACCAAGGACATCTACGAGCAGTTCGTAAAGATGAACGAGCAGCTCGCAAGAGTCAACGAGGAACTGTGTCGCCTCACAACCCTGATGACCGACACCCGAGAGGAACAGGCGGACATGGAGCAGCGACTCCGTTCCGTCGAGCGCTGGAAGTACGGCATCCCCATCGCCTACCTCGGACTCCTCATTTCCTTCATCGCCCAGTTCACCAAGGTTTCCGGAAAGCCCTAAGAGAAGGAGCCATTCATGCCCGACGAGCAGATGCCTGAGGCCCTGCCGAACCCCGAGGCCGACCCAACCCACGACGACGAAGAGGCCGTGCTGCGAGAGCTGTACGGCGAGCCGAACTCCGATGGCGTTTATGACGGAGAGGAGAAGTAATGGGAACCCCTGCGGAAATGCTCACTGAGGCCCGAAAGTCCCTCGGCCTGGGCGAACCCAACCACATCCAGAAGTGGTACCTGAAGAACATTGACAAGTCGCTGGGCGATTGGAACTGGGCTTGGTGTGACGCTGCGATCACCTACTGGGCCTGGCAGTCCGGCAACGCCAAGGAGGTCTGCCCCAAGGGCGGGCGGGCGTACACCGTCCTGCACGCGCAGGATTTCCAGAAGCTCGGCAAGTGGTTCACCGGCACCGCTGAGAACTTGAAGAAGTCCAAGCCGGGAGACATCGTCTTCTTCGACTGGGGCACCACCAACAACATCTCAGCTATCGATCACGTCGGCATTATTGAGAAGAACCTCGGTGACGGGCGAGTCCAGACCATTGAGGGAAACACGGGCAATGCTTGTAAGCGCCGCGTCCGGGGCGCTGCTGAGGTCGCCGGTTTTGGCCGACCTGCGTACGACAACGTACCTTCCAAGCCCGCGCCACCTAAGCCTTCCAAGCCGAAGCCCGCGCCGAAGCCGTCCAAAGCCCCCAACTTTCCCGGGGTCTACCTCCAGTACCCGCCCATGCGAAAGACGGCTGCTGCTCGCCAGTGGCAGGAGCAGGTGCGCAAGCGCGGCTGGCGAATTGACGCTGACGGCGTCTACGGTCCTGCTTCTAAGTCTGCTTGCCGTGCATTCCAGAAGGAAAAGGGTCTCGCAGTTGACGGCATTGTCGGACCCAACACCTGGCGACTCACCTGGGAAGCCCCGATCACCTGAAAGGAGGTGCCGAATGGTTGGCAGGCATCGTAGGCCCCGAGGCGTTCGCCTCGAAGACGAAGCCGGCTGGTTCCGCGACCAGGTCATTCCCGATCTGTTGGACGACGGGCAGCTCCAGTCCGAGAACCTCTCGCGCCTACAGCACGCCGCCGTTTCGCTAGCTCACGGCCTGGCGGTCGCGGTCGTCCTGGCCGTGGCCCCGGCTGTGTGGTCGGAGCTGCACGGCTCCGACGGCGTGGACCTGGCCGTCCTCTGGGAGACCGCCAAGGTCGCTGCGATCTCGGCGATCGTGTCCTACTTCCGCCCCCGGCGCTAACTCCTCCGCTGTACCGGATTTCAGGTACTCCCCCTCGCGGGCCCAGGGGAGGCTGGAGGCATGACAACAGAGTGGATTCCCAGCCCGGCACAGGCCGCCAAGCTCAAGATCCTCGTCGACGACGGATCGCCGAACTTCGGAGAGAAGCTTGCCAACTACCAGCTTCTGCACGAAGCCAAACTAAAGACCGGGGAGGACTGCTGTCCGTGCCTCGCCTGCCGTCCTAAGGGGGAACGGAGGCTCCCCGGCTAGCAGGGGGGCGGGGCTTGCTTTGTGAGAGGACCCTTGTGGCCATCCATTACGACCCCTACGGCCCGAGGGCATCCCGAACCCTGACCTCGGCACCGGCCGGTACGTCTACCACGACGATCGCAGCAAGGCGCTCCCATTCCGGGCACCGGCCGCGGGGACGCCACGGTCCCCCTCTGGTAGAAGAAACAAGCCCCCTCCCTTCCGGGAGGGGGCCTTTCGTCGTTTTGGGGTCAGCCGTAGACGAAGAGGTTGAACGCCTCTTCGGCCAGGCGCTGGTTCTGGAAGAACTTCGTTCGGAAGACTTGGCTATCAAGAGCCCGGCCCGCGACGTAGGCCCTGGTGACATACCAGCGGCCCGAACGCCCCCGCAGCTCGTAGTGGTAGCCATCGATGTCCGCCTGCTGGACAATCCGATCGCGGTGATACCCCTCACGAACCTCGAAGACATGGGGGTACCATCCCGAGAGGTCGTCAGGCGTGATCCTTTTCCTATCGATGCGCACCAGCTTGTTCAGCGGAAGGCGGACCTCGCGGCCGTCGTCCAGCTCAACCAAGACCTCGCCGTCCTGTCGCTGGCCTCGGGACACACCCTGGGCGCCAGGGCGGATCTCGTTGTGCATCTCGGTCAGCTCCACACGGGAGCCGCCCCAAATCGCGCTGCCTCCGTGAGCCATGTCAGGCGTCCTCCATCACGTTGCCGAAGGGCGATCGGGGCGTGCAGCACAACTCCGCGCCCATAGTGCAGCCGTTTCGGCAGAACGCGGCGCAGGTCTCGTCAGTGCAGCTACAACACTTGGGGCGCTCTCGTAGGGCGGGACATCCGATATGCGGGCGAACGCAGGCGTGCAACCCAAGCAACGTGATCCCGCCCGGCTGGTAGGCCAGAGCGGCGAAGCCGCGGGCCATCGGTCCCAGTACTCCTGGCTTCTTGTGAGAGGCGAACATCAACTCGTCGGCCCGGCTCGACACGGTCTCCGACGCCTCCAGAGCAAGGACTTGGCGTTCCCTGAAGGTCAACGGAGCCAGCTCAGCGATAGCCAGCGGAACCAAGGCAAGGAGGACATCCCGAATTCTGCTTCGCATGTCATCACTCACCGCCCTTCCGCTCCCTGCTCCGTCTCCCGCATCGCCTCGGCTCGTCGCTGGAAGGCGTCCCAGACATTCGCCTTCTCCTTCCACTCCCAGTGCTGTGCCTCGGGCTCCTCATCGTCGAAGGTGTAGAGGAGCAAGAAGTCGCCGTTCGGAAGCTCAACCAGGGTCAGCGTCTCGTTGTACTTGGGGTCGGATTGATGGGCGAGGACAGGTAGGTCCGTGAATCGCACGAGGGCTCCTTCCAACAGAGAGGCCCCCGACATACGCCGGGGGCCGTCGAGCATGGGTCGCTATCGCTTGTCTCTGATCTCGGTGAGGATGGCCCGCATCTCGCCTATCCCTCGCGCTCCCGCCAAAGGAGCAACCGCGTCAGGCCAGACTGTTCGAGTGAGATCGACATAGGCGTGGCCAGCCAGGACGATGACCAGATCCGCGTACCAGCAGCCCTCCTTCTTGGCCTGGCGCTCTAACCGCTCCGGCTGCACCTGATCGGGATCGCCAATCCGGATGTCGTAGGGCCGGATGTAGTGGTCGGGGCGAACCAGCCCGTACTTCGCTGAAAGAATGAAAAGCCGATCCGGGCGAAGCCGCTCTGCGGCTTGCCGGCAGAGTCTGTGGAAGGTCCCGACGTACATCTGTCCGGCCGGTGCGGGCCTGTCGAGCTTGGCCCCTCCGCAACCCACAACCACCACCAGACCCACTCGTTCGGTCTCGGGGATGTTCGCCCACGGGTCCCACCGGGGCGAAGGCTTGTAGATGTCCATTTGCCTCTCAACACGAAGGGCCCCGGCCAAAGCCGGGGCCCGCGGAGCATCCGGGGTTACTTGGTGCGCCACTCCTGGCGCATCTTCTTCTTCAGGAATTCCTGGTGTTCCTCCATCTCCCGACCGTGGAGCCGCTCGTAGTCGCCCACTGAGCGGTTGATGTCCTTCATCACTTCGCCGATGATCTCGGGGAAGCACTCCTGCCCGAGCTTCAGGTAGAGGCCCGCCGCGCCAGAGGTCAGCGGCGCCGCCAAGCTCGCCTGAGACAGGGCGAAGATCATCTCTGCCCCTGTGGCCGACCTGGTGTCCTCGCCCTTGCCTCGGCGGTCGAGCAGCTCCCGGCAGTGCGCCCGGTAGAGACTTTCGGTCTGCATCCTCGGGTGGGTGGGCTGAAGCAGAAGGAACGAGTTCCAGATCGGCCCGTCACCCTCCCCTACCGGTTCGTGGTGGCGCTTCTGCGCTGCCTCAATCTCCTCCTCCGCGATCTTCATCACCTTGAACAGGGGGGCGAGGTCGGACTCGATCTTGTTGACGATGTCGGCCAGGTCCATGCAGCTCCCTTGGGCATGAGAAAAGCCCCGGCGGATGCCGGGGCTCACGACGGAAGAAAGATCTCGGGCGCTACTCCTTCCACGGCTGCGTGCCGTGCTCGCCCTCGTGCTTGTCGGTGATGTCGTTGGGTTCGTGGGCGGGGAGGAACTTGAAGCTCGCACGCTCAACGCTCATCCAAACCTCACCAATGCGGATCAGGTCTCCCACGCTCGGCGAGCGCAGCTTGCGGGCGTAGTACTCGCCACTGCGGGAGTGCGCGATGCCGTTGCCGAGGCAGTACACCTCCTCGGCCAGCTCTTCGTAGGCGATCGGCTCCGTGGGGTCCGCGCCCTCGGACTCGTACACGAACACCTTCACGATGGGCTGACCGGGCTGGTAACCCAGGAAGTTCAGCGGTCGGCCCGTCTCGTCGGTGGCCACGTTGTGGAAGATCTCGACCAGAACCATGTGCTTCCTCTCGCTAGGAGAACTCGCTAAGGGAATCCAGCTCCTTCTGGAGCCGGATGGAGTGACCCTTCTCGGCCGCGTACTCGATGACGTAGGGGATCTGCGTGCTGCCGAGGCGGTGCCATCTGATGCGGGCCTCAACCTCGGTGATGCTGGGAATCTCGGAGATGTCGGCCGCAATCTCCGTTGCGAGCCACTCACGCCGCTGTTCGGGCTCGACCTGCCACAGCTCGTCCGGATCGACCTCGACCGTGAACTCAACGCGGATCTTCATGAGGCTCCATGCGAAAGCCCCCGGCCCGTAGGCCGGGGGCGGGCCAAGGGTTGGCTGTCGTCTAACTGTGCGCGGCGTCGTACGCCTGCTCGACGTTGATCGGGATGCGACCCCGCTCGCACACGTGGATCACCGGGCTCTGCTGCTTGGCCCACTCTCGAATGGCCTTGAGCTTCTCCCTCCGCGCCTGGACGTCGGAGTTGCGCTCCAGGCGCTGGACACCTCGGGGCAGGCTGCCGGGAGCCTTGCGGGCCTTCTGCATGAACGGGCGCATCGCCGCCCGCAGCTTCATCGCGTTGGCGTTGCTCAGGTCGATCTCGTAACTCCCCCCGTCGATGGAGAAGCGGAGGGTCTCGTCTGCCTTGGAGCCGTCGATGTCGTCAATGAAATGGATCACGGTCTTCTGGGCCATGGAGCTACTTCCTTCCGTCAGTGCTGCTCGTCGGCGGGGGTGGCCACGCGGAGGATGGTGAGCTGGATCTTGGCTCGCTCGACGGCGGCAAGGATGCTGTCGAGCGCGATACCGACGTTGTCCAGGTCCACGAACTCGGGGACGTCCTCCATCCCGTCCAGGTCGTGGTCCAGTTCGTTGGCGTACTCGGAGACCGTTGCGGTCTCCTTGAGGAGCGACCTCATGCGACTAACGGCCTGCCTCTTCCACTCAGGCCAGCCGGAATCCTCGGTCACCCGATCTCCTTTCTCGTGGGGCACGTGTGCGTGTGCGACCAGCGCACGGCCTGTTCCAGGTCGATTCCGTCCTCGATCGAGTTGTCGCATCCGTCCTCGGGACCGACGTCCCTCATGCACGCTGTGCAGAACAGGACGGGCTTCCAGTCGGTGTCTCGGAACGCGAAGCGCGACAGCCACTCGCTGGTCAGGGTGTAGATCATTTGGCCACCTCAACGACCCACATCTCGAAGTCGGTGCTGTCCTCGAACGCTTCCGTGGTGTCCTCCAGCCCGTGGATCAACGCCTCCAGCGCCTCTTGGTCCAGTTCGCCGCCCTCATCAAGGAAGTCCTCCAACTCGTCGGCCGGGATCGCGAAGGTCTGCCGGAACGTTTCGGTACGGGTCCAACCGAGCGTCACTTCGCGCCCCTTAGCGGGCTTCGCCTGCGTCATGCCTGGACCTCCATCACCATGGGCTCGGCGCAAGCGCCGCAGATGTTGCCCCACTCCTCAAAGCGGGTCGCGGACATGCGGACGACATGACGTCCGTCCTTCTTCTTGGGGTTGAATGCCGGGCAGTCGGCGGAGACGCAGACGACCTTCATCTGTCGGCTCTGCTGCTTGGGCACGTACTGCTGAAGCGCCGAATGCGGGTAAGGTCCGAGGCTTCTTCGGACCATGGACGCCAGGACCTCCCGCAGCTCGGGCGTTGCCACAGTTGCCTTCATCGACTCGCCAGTGAGCCCAATTTCCAGAGCGAGGTGCCTGAACGGAGCCTTGTGTCCGACGTCGGGCCCCATCACCACGTGAACCAGCTCGTGAACGACCACGTCCAGCACTCGGATGGGGTCCTCCAGGTACGGGTGGACCAAGACGTGGGGGCTGCCGTCCCTGCTGGAGTGGTGGCACTCGCCAATCCGCTGGCCACTCCTTCCCCCGGTCGCGGGGAAGGAGACGGATACGTACAGCTCGGGGATCTCATGCTGCTGCTCGGTGAACCACGGGCGCAGCAGCTCGATCGACGCCTTCAGCCATCCCTCGCGTGTCGTGTGCATCCAGGCCCCCCACTCAGGTCCAGGCCGTCAGGCCCGAAGGCCCGTACGTAGTCGGTCAGGCAATCCGCAGAACAGAACTCGGCCGCCAGGACCAGCGGCTTGCGCTCGCAACAGAACGAGCACCGGTGCTTGTGCGAGGTCTCGTCGGGGGCGTCCTCGTAATCGCCGCCGTGGACCATCGCCGAGTCCGTGACGTCCCTGGCGAAGGACTCGTGCGCGAACTCCTCGAACTTCCACCAGTTGTGATTCGCCCCGAGCCACGCGACAGCCTCGTCCGATTCCTTGGCAAGCCGGGCGTTCTCCAGAATTCGGTGCCGGACATCGCCGCAGCCATCTGCGTCGGAGACCGTGAGGCCCATATCCGGGAGGCCATCCGGCCCGGCGTAGTGGAACACCCCGGAACGGTTGGTGACGGTCTCGTCGGCTTCTCCTGTGGCTCCCCAGACGTACCGAGCCTCTCGCCGAATTGCCTTGCCATCCGTGAGCCAGATGTCACCCCACCGGGACACAGGCTTGTCCTGCCCGTGCCGCCGAATCCGGTGGACGACCTTGGAATGCGCGGCCCGACTCGCCTTCTTCTTGCAGGGAGCGCATCTCTTTGGCTTTCTTCCCTTACCCTTCCATTCGAGGGGGCTCTTACAGTCTGTGCATTCGAGACTGATCAAGCCACGGGCTCCAGTTCCTCAACATCTTCGGTCTCTTCGACGTCTTCGACCAGGCGCAACATGATCGGGGGACGTCCACCGGAAGACTCGCCTTGGAACCGTTCGACCTGCGGAAGCTGGGTGAGCGCACGAAGGATCTCGGTACGCTTCACGTTGCGCCCCACCACGTCCCAGACCTCGGTCATGGACATGGGGAGCGGCTCCATGGTCTCCAAGTCGATGTTGTTCTCCAGGGCACAGAGGATCTTCTGAGAGATCGACTCTCCACCGGTCTCAGGCAGGACGTACCGGACGCTGTCCACGCTGTACTTGATGAGGGCCAGGGCGCTGTCCAGGTCCTCAACCGCGATCTCCGTCCGCCTGTCAGCCAGGGCGTACAGAGCACTAATCCGGACCAGGTAGGCAAGAGCCCGCTCTGCCATTTCCGACAGAGCCTCGTTTTCCTCGGTGAGCCCTTCGCACACGGGCCGGTGATGCTCCTCGAACAGGACCGCGACATCCGCCGGCACCTTCACCACCGGCTGTGACTCACGTGCCCAGAAGCCGAGGCTCTGGAGCTTCCCGGACGTCACCCGAACGACCTCGGTCGTGTTCGGTCCTCCGAACACGGGAACGGTCTTGCTCTTCTCGACGTACACGGCAAGGAAGCGGTTGTACGTGCCTCCGGTAGCGTCCTTGCTCCCGCTGATCGCGCCCCAGTTCTTGGGCTGAACATGCCCGACAAACCCAATGTGCGGGCTCGCGACCTGCATATCCACCTTGGCCGTCTTGTGGGCCAGAGTCTCGCCGTCCCAGCTCTTCCTGAGGTACACGCCGACCTTGACGTCCCTCTTCGCGTTGCTGACGAACGTGTCCATCTCCTCTTCGATCACGAAGAGGCTGGAGCCGTGGTGCTCGGTCAGCTCGGTCATGAAGCCCAGCCCCGTAGCGGGGATACCGTGAACTATGTGGGCAGCTCCCCACGCCTTGAAGCCCATCTTTATGACGGGCAGCGAAGCTCTGGCCGTGGCACCCTTGCGCCCCTTGCCGGAGGCACCGACCAACACGAACCAGCACGCCAGCGGGGACGTCCCACGACCGGTCTCAACCCGGACCTCGGGACCGACGTACGCGGAGAACGCACTCATCAGCGTGACCATCACACCGACCTTCGCGCCCTCGCAGTACGGGTCCAACGCCTCGGCCAAGTCTCCGAAGGGATTGTCGAACGCAGCCTCGCCGATTACGGGGGGGTCCTTCTTAGTAGCCATTCCAGTGTCCTTTCGGAGAGTGGATTCGAGCGGGACACAAAGAAGGCCGACCCCGCAGGCCCGACCCTCAATGAATCCGTCCGAGTTAGCTGATGCCGAGTACGTCCGCCAGTTCGTCGACGATGTTCGACGCTTCGTCGTCGGACCACCCCCATTCGTTGGGGCCGGGAGTGTTGAGGGCCCCATCTCGCTCTGAGAGGTCCTTTCGGCTCTCGACCCAGGACTGCACGCGGCCTTTCAGCTCGGCCAGTGCGGACATGTCGATCACCCCAACTCCCCTTCGTAGTGCATGTCCCCCGGCTCGTCGTACTCGGCGTGCTCGGCCAGCATCGAGTCCGCGACCTCGGTCTTCCCGAATGCGCGTAGGAGAATGGCGAGCGTCTCGGCCTCCGAGCACGTCATCGTGCAGCCGTAGTCGCACGGCAAGGTTTGGGCCTCCTCAGCCCAGACCTCTACGAAGTCGCGTGCTGCCTCGTAGATCTCCGTAACGTCTGCGTAGTCGCTCATCAGGCAGTCACCAGCCTTCGTGCACACGGCGAGCAATGGATCTCGTTCGCGGTGCGGACCCAGCCAGCCGCTTCGGCTCGAATGAGGGCCTCTTCCTCGCTGAAGCTGTCGGCAGCGTCGTGCACCTCGTCACAGCCGTCGCAGACGGCCTCAAAGACCAGCCATTCCTTGATCGCCATTCAGCACGCCCAAAGGTCCTGTGTGTAAACGGTCCGGATCTCATTCTCTCCGCGGTCCTCCGCGATGACCTCGTATTCACCGGAGAGGGTCATCTTGATGCGGTACTCGATGTCGTCGTCATCCATGTGCGGGTCCTTTCCGTGTGGCGGATGAGCCATGGCGAAGGCCGGGCACGTGACTTGGCCCCACCAAAGGTCATCAGATTGCGGAGAAGATGTGCGTTCCCCCGGACCCGTCCAGCTCGACGTGGTCGCAGCGCCACGCGATTTCGTCGATCTCGATGCGATAGCCGGGAAGGTTCACGTCCCCGTGGATCTCCTCAAACCAGTCGAGCGCGTAGTCCTCCAGGCTCTTCCAGAGGCCCCGGTACGCGTCCTCGAAATGGTCCACGGCGTACGTCACATCGCCGTGGTACTGCGCATACAGCTCGAACGCCTCGTGGTAGTAGAGGTCGTCCAGGTAGGTCGTCTGGAGCTTGACCAGGGTCTCCAGGTCCGTCTGGAGACTGATCGGGAAGGAAGCGTCGATCTTGTCGATGCGCCACTCCCACATAGTCAGCTCGTCGTAGATGACGCTCTCGACCGTGTACGCGTCGTCGTACTCGGCCAGGTCGAACCACTTCCCCAGGTGCACGCCCATAGACTCAGCGGTCAGGCTCGTCGCGTAGATGCGCATTGCGATTCCTTCCAAGGGCATGGAAAAGGCCGCCCTGGTTGGGGCGGCCTTGGACGTCTTGGGGGTTTAGAGCTTGTCGAGCGCAGACTTGGCGAGCTTCACGTCCTCGCGGTCGTGCTTGATGCAAGTGAAGTCGAGCCCGAACTGACGGGCGTCTTCGGTGATGCGCGCCTCGTACTTCTCGACCAGTTCGCGGAGCGCCTGCCAGATCACCATTCGCTCCTGCATCGTGATCCCGTTGCTGGTGTCGATAAACATCAGGCCGCCACCTCGCACTTCTTGTGGATCGAACGGGCCTTGTTACCGGACCCGGTGATGCAGTACTCCGAGCCACCACACGGACGGATGGCCGGCGTGTTCGCCTTCTCCAGACGGATGGCCTCCGCGTTCGCCTTCCGGCGCTGCGCGAGACGCCGGTTCTCCTTGTGGATGAGGCGGCGATGCTGCGGACCCGTGAGCCGGGGAGCGCAGATGTGCAGCAGAGCCCCGCGCTGGCTCTCGTAGTTCAGGAACCGCTTGCCGGTGCTCATGGGGGCGGCGTTGGACATGGAGGGGCACTCCTCATGCGGTAGGGATGATGGAAGAAGGTCCTGTGAACAACAGAGCCCACGGCGCAGGTCCGTGGGCTCGATGAAGACAGGGCTTAGGCGGACGTACGACGCTCGGTGATCAGCTCGCGCCAGGCGAAGGTCAGGTCGGAGTAATCGGCACGGCCGGACTCGAATCCGAACACCATCGAGTCGTTCACGTCGAGTCGGTCAAGCCCCTCGGTGTAGCTGCCGAAAAGCTGCGCCAATGGGCAGCGCCAGGGGTCGCTGACGTCCATCTCGTGAAGGTCGATCTCGCGCTCCCAGCCGGGGCGATTGCGGTCGAGTAGCTTGGCACCAGCCTGAACACAGATCTCAGCGGTGGTCATGTGGAGTCCTTTCCAGTGGTTGTCCCATGTGGGCTGAGCAGCGTCCGGGCAGGCCGGACACCAAACGGCTCACAGGGCGTCGAAAACGCTCATCTGGCCCTTGAGCGGCCACTCGTACGTCTGGTTGATCCAGGCCCCGAGCAGGGCGTAGCCCGTGTCCGTCAAGTCCTCGACCTCGTCTCGGTCGAAGTGGCCCAGTTCAACTCCACGGACGGCCAGGGCGAAGACGAACGCCTCGTCCCCCACGCCCTCAAAACGGACGTCACGGTGCCCCTCGGCCTCTGGGTAGATCTCGTGCTCGCACAGCAACTCCCAGAACTCGTCCTCCATCGCGGAGAGGTGGACGTCCAGGCCGGTGACCTTCTGGATCTCGTGGACCGTGTCACTGCAAAGCCACGAATCCCACGCCTGCTGTGCGCGCTCCTGGTTCAGCTCCCCGTTGTCCTGCTCGTCGTACAGCGGGTAGTCGTGCTTGAGGCTGATCAGGACGCGGACCAGTTCCTCGGCGAACTCTGCGGTCTCCGGGTCTGAACCGAAGTCGGGCGTGATCTGAAGTCCGTAGCCGCAGTGGCCGTAGTACTGCGTGCCATCGAGGAGCAGGCCCGGGAAGTCGCGGACCAGGGAACGCTGGTTGGACTCCTCGATGTCGCTTCCGCTGTAGTCCGAGCCCTGCCACGGGCCATACAGCTCCAAGCGGAAGTCATCCGAGCCGTGGTCGAACTCGATCCCGTGGTCCAGGTTCACGATCTCCGAGTCGATCAGCTCTTGGAGGGCGGGCGACACAACCGTGTCGTCCAGGGTCTCGGGTGCGTCGAGCTGCCAGACGCGGCCATAATCAGTGTGCAGAACGGTCATTTCATGTCCTTTCGTGGATCGACCCGTATGTCCACCACAGAGCCCCGAAGGGCCCCATAGAAGGCAGGCGGCTACCACCATTCGGATGGGCGAAAGAACTGGATTGGGTCGATCGAGATTGGGGCAGAACAGGGTCCGCATTCGCCGTTGCCTTGGAAGCGGCACAGCCAGATAGGTGCGGTGTCCTCTGGCGCGAAGTACAGGTGTCGCAGGATCGTGTAAGCAATTAGGCCGACCCCGACCAGGAACAGGGTCCCCATTACAAGCCATTTGTGGCGTGACCCGCGGCGGTGGCGTCCCATTTCTCACGCTTCCGGGTGGCAAAGGATGAACGGGTTGCCACATTCGCAGCCAGATGTCTGGGTAAGGAATTGCGGGAAGACCTGGTACTCCAGCAGGTGTGGTTTCCCGAGCCACTGAACGAATTCGACGTCCGCGACCGTGCCGTACTCGCGATGCGTGTAGGGCGCGCGTGTGACGATCCCGTGGTCGCCAGCGTTGTCCCGGACCGCGTCACCGGTCTCCAGGTGGAACTTCTCGATCAGAACAGACAAGTCAAGCTCCTTTGTGTCGTACCGCTGACTTACCGCTGTTAAATGTCAGCGATCGGTGCCGCCGGTGGTGAACGTGAGCCCCGAAACCCCATGGGTGGCCAGGGCCTTGTCCAGGTCCTCACGGGAGATGCCGGACAGCTGCGCCAGGCGCTCCAGCTTCGTGCGGTCGATCCGACCGAGGTTCCCGAGTTTCACTTGCAACCTCCCAGCGGGATTCCGGACCCACGCTTGGCGTGGAAGTCCGCGTGTGCCTTGGTGTGGCGCCCCATGGCCGTGTGCAGGATTTCGGTGAAGTCCGTGCCCATTCCGGGCATCCGACCTGCGGCCTTGTCCTTGAGTGCGGGGGCAGTGGTCACCTCTAGGCCGTTCCGGGCCTTCTCCTGACGCTCCAGGGCCCGGCGCAGCTTGCGGCGGTCCCGAGAACTGCCAGGCAGAGCCTCGAATCGGTTCTCAAGACCCAGCCCATCCGGTCTGCCGGAGGTGCGATAGGTCTTCTTGACGTGCGCACCCTTGGTTCGATGCTGCACATCCTTGCTACTCAGACGCTCACCGCGCCTGAGATTGACCATTCGTTCCATGGTCCAGGGACCATCGGCATTACGCGTCATTACGCACCTCCAATCTTACCACTGTCTTACCGCTATATCAGAGCAAATTTTTTGCCCTTGCGGCCGGGCTGAGGAATCGAACCTCGCGTCACCAGCCGCCGGAAGCGACTGGCTACCCACACAACCATTTCGGGTTGCCCGGCCTTTGTAGGGTCTGGACAGGTAATGTACTGACGTTCATCGCGCCCCGTGGGCGTGAGTGCCTGTCCGTCATGCGAGCAGAGCCGTCTACTCGCGATTTGTCGAGCGCATTTCGGCGCTCTCACGTGGTGCCGAGTGAGCGAACGCATGGTCATTGGACTCGTCTAGGCGGTCAGGTAGCTGACTCACTGGGCTTCTGTCCGGGACGTCTCACGACGTTCCGGCGAGCCTGCCAGCAAGGGCATCCCCGAGCGTCCTACGGGCAGTCCTCCGCCCAAAGCACTCTCGACACGCTCTGTAGTTTTCAAGAAACGTCCGCCCTACCCGCTAGGCTCTAGCCCTTCGCGCAGCCACTCCGCTTCCCGGCCCAACCGGGTCACTGACGTTCGTAGCGACTGCCGTACCGCGCCCTTCCGGGCGCTTGGTTACCTCCTAGCAAGAGGCACTTTCGCGAGCGATTCCCGCGCTTCCGGTCGCCGTTGCCGGGTTTCGGTTTTCCATTTCCACCTTAGCAGAATGTCTCTCCGCTGTCTCACCGCTCTCTTGAGGGAAACTTCGGTGCGGCACCGCTTAGCGGTCCGGTCTCCCGCGTTTCCCTCCCGAGTGGTGCGACTTGGCGAGTCGCCCTTTCGGGTTAACCCCCACTCTACTGCCTTTCCGTCCAACTGTCTAACCACTGTCTTACCATTGTGACTTCGAATCGACAGTCCCTTGCGAGAACGGTTTCTCGGGGGCTCCCCCGGTGCACCGTCCCCAGTGGGGGCGATGCTCCGTGGTGGAACGACTCCATTA
The DNA here is from genome assembly GCF_050946795.1 of Spirillospora sp. CA-294931. Classification (GTDB taxonomy): domain Bacteria; phylum Actinomycetota; class Actinomycetes; order Streptosporangiales; family Streptosporangiaceae; genus Spirillospora. The sequence goes on along the minus strand of NZ_CP192006.1, from coordinate 820,122 downwards.
AGCGCAGACTGTCTTACCGCTGTCAACATGCTCCCCCTACTTTCTTCCATTCCTCCAGGTCAGAGGGCAGAAATTGGCCTGAGACACGGGCTAGGCAGGGTAGGGCGAGTAGAGGGCAGAGAGGCAGGAAACAGGCTCTGAGCTGGGCAAACAGGGGGTTGAGGGCTGACAGAGTCAGCACTCAGGACTAAAGAACGAAGTGCCAGGTCAGGGGCAAGGTGGGAGGGCGAAAGCCCAGGTCAGGGGATGGGGGGATACCCCGGATCATGCGTATTCACGTGGGAGGGTAGTCTCCCCTCTCCGGGAATGTACGAATCTGGGACCGGTCGTTAGGTGTCCGCAGGGGCACCGAAAGTGACGATCTAGCTGGGAAAACGAGCTATATTACAAAATGGCAAAACTGGTCGACCTGCGAGACCTCAATCAACTAGCGAAGCGGCCCAGATGATTCTGTCCGATATAACTACGATCCATATGACTGCCGCTATAAGGCTATGGACCGCGCGAAACCAATACCATACCTCTAGATAAGCCTGCTGTGTGTGCTTCTTATAGAGCCGATCTGCCGAGTTTGTCGCCATATAGAAAAACGAGAAGACAGTGGCACCCAGGTACCACCATTGATCTTCTTCGGGGGCCCATTTCGCCACGCAGACGACGGATATCCAGGCTCCGAACGTCCACATAATGGTCATGATAATAAGCCCGGCATCTTTGGACGACTGAGATGGCGGCCTATCGCCACCTCCCCCTCTGGCACTCACGCGCAAGGCATAAACCGCTACAGCGAGCGATGCGATACCAGCCAGAGCCCCCAAGATAGACGCGACCTGGTCGCCTGTCTCCAAGAATGAGCCCATGCCGACAAGCGTAGCCACCACAGCCGACGCGGAGCAGCGGAACGGCGTTCTGTGGATAAACATGAACGGCGATAAGGCCCCCTCTGGCGAGGGGGCCCATCCGGGGGATTAGTTCATCCCCAGCTTTTTCGCCAGACCGCGGAACTCAGGCCGGCACATGAGACGCTCATGCGCTTCCGAGGGCCACCACACTGCGACGGAGCTGTGCCGCTCGCTGGCCGGGGCAGCCCCCAGCAGTACAGCGCCGTCGAACATGCCTGCCGCCTGGAAGCTCCAAGCGTCCTTGGCCTTGTCGTAGATACCGCCATGGGGGATCTGGAACTCATATAGAACCCCATCCGCGTACTGCTGGGCCAGCAGCCGCGAGACCTCGCCTGCCTGCTGTGGCGTGGTGTCACTAATCTCGACTACATCCGAGACGGGGTCGAGTGGCCTACGCGGGCCGCAGTACTCAGACGCCATCTGACCTCCTTCGGAACCATCAGTGCGGGGTTTGGTCAACCTACGGCCTGACTGCCCGCTTTGGCCCCTCTTGCGAGGTAACAGTTCGATCTATTTCGGGCTGTCCAAAACCTTCGGGGCGGCCCAGTCGGTGGTGACTCTCTGCCGATGACGAGCGGATCGGGCGTGCACAGCGCAGATGGGTCCGATGGGGATTGTTAGGACCTCGTGGGGCGTACCTTGGAGGGATGGGCCACTGGCACAACGCGCTGGTCGAGCGCAAGGACGGCCATGATGCTGTTCAACTCGGAGTCCAGCTCTCGTCACCAGCTCTGGCCACACGGGATGCAGAGGTCGAGAGGGTCTCTCGGCTCCTGAACGAGCTGGGTGTCGCCGCCTCGGTGTCAGCCTCGGAGGGGCTCGTCGCTCCCGAAGACTCGATCCGGGTCCAGGCGTGGGCCAGCGCCTGGCGCGACCTGCGCCTGGTGGAGTGTGATGGGGACTGCGAAGCCACACGCCGGACGCTATGGAAGCGACTAGCAGCGGCTGTAGAAGAAGGAACGGGGAAGCAGGTCACTGCTCCCCCGTCGCCTGTCGTCGACTAGGCCGGCCCCTATACCGGGCTTCGGAGGCTCTGGGTTGCCGCCTGATGGAGCGCGGACGTGTAGTGGCGGACTGCCGTACGTACATCCTCCGCTGAGGCCACCGTCTCATCGCCGCCAGTTCGCCGAACGGCAGTCCAGTACACACCGTCACGTATCACAACAGCACCAACCCAGCCAGCGAGCTGAAAGCTCGCGACCTCGCGATCAGCGTTCTGAACGGTCTCGTCGTACGACGGTGTAGCTGTCATCCTTCGGCCTCCGCGTCATTGATTTCATCGAGGAATCTCTTCGTCCTCGGTTCGTTTCTTGGGAGGCGACGGGTGAACTTCCCCAGCTCATCAGCTATCCGCCCGGACTCGACCCCTCGGAGAGCGTGAACGGCTGCTCGTCCGGTGGCCAGGGCCTTGTCCAGGTCGCCTTCAGTGAGCTGAGCGCAGGCAATCACGGTCAGAGCAAAGGCGCGATCTCGGCTATACCTGGCCCCGTCGACGTCTATCCAGCGCAGAAGGTGAGTCTCGGTCGATCCCGTCCTCTTGACCTCGACCATCGCCATATTCGCCTCGATGGTCTCGCTCGGCCGCCTCATCCAGTAGATCCAGTCCGGATCCCGGTGTGGATCACGGCGGTCCCAGTACTCGTCCGCGCGGCCCAGAGTTCGCGTCGCGGCCTCGGGTTCCTGAAGCACGGCGTGGGAGCGCACTTGCCAGGCATCAAGCATCGCGTGAACGGCTCGGGAGCCGTCGTGGCCGATGATCTTCCTAGCGCCATCGAGAGCGTCGATGGCGGACTTGCCGTCGCGTGCGAAGTTGAACTGCAAGGCCATGTTCGAGAGAAGGTAAGCCGCTTCATCTGGCGTCTTGCCCTGGTGCGCCGCCCGGAGCCCTGCTCGCCAGTACCGCTCGGCCGCCGCGTGGCGGTCTGCATCGAACATGCCCCAACCCGCGGACCGACAAAGCCCAGCAGCCAGGGTGTAGAGCTGGGTCTCAACGGATTCAGAATGAGAGCCCCGCTTGAGCATGTCCGTCACCAGGCGCAGATCGGCGTTGGCAAGCTCCGCACAGCGGTAGCCCCCGATCACGTCGTCGAGCGTCCACAGCTCGACCAAGCGGCGCTTGATGGCTTTCAGTACCTCGGCGTCGACCCGGCCGCCCTGCACGGCATCGGCGATTTTCTCTTGCGGAGCAAGCCTCCAAGGCTCGGCCCATGCTGGCGCCACGTGGGCTAGCGCGGCAGCCCCTGTCAGGGTGAGGAAACCTCGTCGGTCCGTGTAAGCGCTCAATGCTCCCACCAAGGTGGTCCGGGCCGACTCAGCAGTCCACGGCAGATCAAGGTACGGGTCGCTTCCCGTTGCCATGCACAGCCAGCCCGGCCAGGGATGTTGATCGACTATAGACCGAGGTATACCCAGGTTTTGGGCGAGAGCGTACTGTGCGTCGATCTCGGGCCGCACTCCTCGCCGCTCCCACCGGTTGACCTTCTGCTTCCACGCAGCCATGTTCCGGCCACCGGCGATCATCTCGGCCACCTGGAGCTGAGTCCATCCACGTTGGGCGCGGATATAGGTCAACGGGTGAGCAACGAGATCACCAGGAGGCATTTGGAGTGCTCCGATTCTGACGGACGGGGCTACCCGAGGCTACTTCGTTTGTGTTGCCCGCCACAGAGGTAGCGGGCTTTTCTATGAATGCCGCGTACGGCACCACACAGACACCCACAGCGCGCCCGAGGACAGGCGATGACACCGATGACGATGGAAGCCAGAAGACTCGTGCTTCGCAGCGCCTACCCGGCTGCCCCCTCGGCCGTGGGCATCGCTCGTCGGCACGCTGAACGCCGACTCGAAGACTGGGGCGTGTCCTCGGCCCTGATCGAGGACATCGGTCTAGTGATCTCCGAACTGGTGACCAACTCCGTCGAGGCCAGAGTCAGCGAGTTTCGACTGGTACTCGCCGAGGACGTCCCTGGCTCGATCACCGTTGAGGTGTGGGACCCCTCATCGGAGATGCCGCAGGACAGTACGCCGCGCCTCGATGACGTTGAGGGTCGGGGGCTAGTGATCGTTAGGGCCCTCGCCTGCCACTTCGGCGTCCAGCGGGATTCGCAAGGGAAGACGGTCTACGCCGTGATCGCCCCGAAAGACCCCGCCCGGCCGATAGTTCCGGCGACGCCACGATTCCCGCTGTCGGCCGGGCGGCCCGTTTAACCAGATCATCAGCGGAAGGTCAGCCATTTGGCCGCGATCACCGCTGAACAGCAGCGTCTGAATTCAACACGAGAGCGAGGATCGCATACCCGTGGAGGCACAGGCTGATGCGCCGCTGGTGAACAAGGCGGCCGAAGCGCAACGTCAAGCCCAGCAAGGCGACCTTGACGTGATCAAGGCTCTGGGGCTCAAGGAGGAGCAGGTTGCTCTCGTGAGCGACCTCCTACCTCAGCTCAGCGTGGCTCACGACCTCTTCCAGAGACGCTTGTTGAACCTGACCGCGACGCTGGCGGCCCAGGATGGCCACTCCTCTCTGGCTGCCTTGGACAGCTGCGGCGTCAACCGGTACGTAGCACGGGCCCTGATGGAACTCACCGATCGTGAGGGCGGAGGGCGTCGTCGCCCAGGAGCGCAACTCCGTGACGGAGATGGCGGCAACATCAGCCAGGCTACGGGCCGCCCCTGGCGCAAGCAGATCGGTCAACTGTCCGAAGTCTTCGGCTTCGAAGACGACGCATGGATCACGGCCCGCTTCGCCGTGAAGTTGACGGGTCTTTCGGGGTCCGCACTGAATCGCTGGGAGGAGGCGGGAATCATCTCCTGCCTCCAAGAGAGACCCAGGTCGGTGCGCTGGTATCTGCGCGGGGAACTGACCTTGATCGCTGGCGATGGAAGCCCGCCAAACCTGCGCGAGGTGCGGCAGCTGGTTGAACGGGCCCGCGAAGAGGCCGCGCGAATGTCCTCACCAGCCCTCGCAAGGCCCCAGCGGTCCCAGCCGCCCAGAGCAGGAGGGCACGGATTCCGGCCGTAGCCGACAACCCTCTCCGAGCCCCCCTCGGACCGCCAGGCACAACTCCCCCGCGCGGGCCTTGTTCCGGGGTCCTGCCGGACCAGAACGGACACCAGCACCGGACACAGTCCAGGCCGCTTTAAAACTCGTCACCCCACACGATGGGAAAGGTAGCAACGCGTGACCCAAGACGACTACTTCCGCAAAGAGATCGGTGAACTGGCCCTCACGCACAAGATCGAAGACGGAACCTGGATAGCGGTTCGCGACGCTGTGATCTTGGCGGGCATCTCGTCGACCCAATTGCGGAATTGGGCGAAACACGGCGTTATTTCTTGTTTCCAGGCGGCGCCGGAGGAGCCTCGCAAGTACGTGCAAGAAGAACTGGCCCTCATAGCAGAGCTGCGAAAGAGCCAGGGCGGGGCCCCGCCTCACCTCTTCCAGATACGGCGGCTGATAGCCACGCGCAAGGCGCAGGCCGAGGACTGATCCCACATGGCGCGGCATCCCACCTACCTCTGGCTTAGCGGAATCGCCCGCTACACCGGTCTCAGAGCCCTCCAGACTGCCGGGCGAGGCTGGCCCCCCGCGGGGCCTCGCCCGGCCCCGGAGCCCCTCTTGGAGCCGGAAGAAACGGGACGAGAAATCCAGTCATGAGGAGTGAATATGGGAGTAGATGAATGGCTCGGAGGGTCCCCCATCTCCGACATCGGTCGGGCTGATGATCCCAATATCCGGCTAGAGGTGCTGGAAGGGGTGCTGAAGCTCCATGGGTACGCGCCTGTGCTTAGGAGGGGCGACGGGACCAACAAGTACCTCGCGGTCAATGAGCATTCGTGTGAGCCGGCGGAGCCATACAGAGTGTTCTGCCGGCCCCGCGCCTCGGAGGGCGAGGACCTGTGGTTTTACGAGGATCACGGGAAGGCGTTCGCAGCCGCCCATGACCTTGCCGGAGCGCTGAAGCACATCAAACAGCACGTACCGGTGCCCCAGACCGCAGGCGAAGGAGGCGGCGCATGAGCTTCCAGCCGGACTATCCGCACCGTGTGGTGCGGGAGCTGGCCCTGTACGACCGGCTTCAGCACCTCTGGGCACTTCAGCGGATTCTGAGGAAGACGGAGACGCTTCACGGGCATCTGGGCGACTGCAACGGTAAGCGGGTCCTGATCGTCCGGCCTCGGGGAGTAGTGCGGCCGTGGACGAACATCGGCATACGGCCAGACGGCGACGAACTCGCGTACACGTGGGAGCCCGGCGGCACGCTGGCGAACGTCCCAGCGGACGGGTCGGTGATCGGGCCCGTATCAGATGTGGGAGGCGTCTACGAAGTAATCGACCGCGTGTTCAGGGAGCGTCAGAAATGACCCAGCCCGCCCTGCCATCCAGAGCAACTTCCTGGGATGCCCTGGACGCCCTGCATTTCGCGATTCGGCGCAGAGCGCCCCAGCTATGCGCCTACGTGATTCCCCTGCCGGAGGACTGGCTATCTGTCATCGACTCGCCAGGCCAGCGAGTTCTCTTCGTCACCTATAGATCTCATGGTCCTTGGCCAATTATCTGGGACCCGAAGATCTCCATGTACACCTGGGCGTACGGAAAACTCGCAGGCTCGGCGATCGGAACGCTCAGACGAGTGGAAACAGCAGCGGACCAGGTCGCGCACGACCTGGGAGCGCCCCACACCAGGGCCACTCCTCCCGATCTGCCAAACCACCAGGATCCCTAACGCACAGGTGGCTGCGCCAAGGCGACTCCAAGGCCGTAGCAGCTCTCACCTCAACCTCTCAGCCGCCTCCGGGCCTACTGAGCCCGGAGGCCCCCTATGACCATCCAGAAAGTGAGTAGGGCTATGCGTACGCGGGCAATGGCTTTCGATTTTGGCGGAACTATCTCCGGCCGCAGAGTGGATCACATCCTCGGCCAAAAACCAGTCGACCCGGATGCGGCGCGTGCGTTGCATGAACTGGCCAGACTCGACATGCGCCTGGTCCTGGCCAGCAACACGCTGCCCGGGGAATCTCGTTGGCCGGCGCTTCAAGAGGCGGGTGTGGAGGAGCTTTTCACAGCGGCGTTGCTCTCACACGCGTTGGGCGCGGCCAAGCCTGAGTCCATTTTTTATCAACTGGTCATTACGGCCGCCCAGTGTGAGCCATCCGAAATACTTTTCGTGGGCGACAACATGTCCCACGACGTTATCGCGCCCCTATCGCACGGTATGCGGGCAGCCCTGGTCCGTCCCCATGGACTTAAACCCACAGAGACCCTCCCCACAGGCGTCCCCTGCATTCGCCACGTCAAGGAACTTCCCTCGCTGCTGGAGATGTCGTGATTGCCATGGACGCCGATGCGTTCCATCGGAATGACTGTCAAAGTCTGGCGGTCGTCTCGTGGAACTTGGACCATGGTGGTCGTGACGGGGACCTTCGCCAGGACTACACGCGACTGTGGAAACAGGTAGACGCACTCAGCGAATTCGACGCCGACCTAGTCGCGTTGCAAGAAGCCAAATGGGGCGAGCACTCCAACCGAGTGCTTAATGAGGTTTCTCACCGGCTGGGCATGACTGTTCGGTTCCTCATCCCCTCGCGTTCCCATGGCAGCCACTTGGCCATGTTCGTTCGGGAACGGCCCGGTCTGCGGGTCGTGCAAGAACGCCATGCCCAGGTGCCCTACTGGCACGCCCAAGGACACTTGGAGTTGGCCATCGGCAAAGGCTCTCTGCGCTTCGTCAATATCCACTGCGCCCCGTCCTCATCAACCCTGCGTTTGATCGAGGCCGAGAGCATTGAACTCCTGAAGGACCAGCCCGTTATCGCGGCCGGAGACTTCAACGCCACCCCAGTCGGCCACGGCACCTCTACACCGGCCCACCATAAATCCGACGATCGCCCGGCGCGGGTTCTCCATGCCGCTGGATTCGTCGATGTCGCCAACTATCTCGGCGTCGACACCCCGACCGTGGTCGACCAGGAGCAGAGCGGCGAATTCGCTTACCGCTGCGACCGCATCCTGTCCACGCTCCCGCCGCACATGTACGACTCCGCCACGGTCGAGGAACCCGACGACCCGCCACTGTCTAACCACCGAATGATCACTGCAATATTCCATATCCACCCCGACTTCCTCTGGCAACCTCACCAAGAGATGCGGCGGCCTGAGGGCCTGAATTCCAGCGGTCTGGCGGTGCGTCCATGACAGAGAAGCCCCCGATCTTCTCATCAGAGCAGATGAATCCACTGCTTCGCGGGGAACGATTCGCCGACGACTGGCCAAACGCCGTAGCTGCATGTCAAGAGATCATTAACCATCCAGATCCTTCACTCGATGCGGTCATGAAGGTCATCGCCGACCTGCGGCGCCTCCTGGACGACCTAGAGGCGATCAGGAACGACGGGGAATGGTGGTTCCGCTGCCCTGACCACGTCTACGACAAGATGGACGACGGCGACCTGTACGACGACACTGACGACGAGCCGGACGATGCCCAAGACACCGGGAAGGTCGGGCCAGGCGAAACGTGGGCCGGCGGTTGTGCTGATCAAGGCCCCTGACCAGGCCCCAGAGCAGAGTAAAAGAGCTCCGGGCGCTTCCGATCTTCTTCGAGGCGCTCAGACGTCCCCGCGGTAGCGGGGCGACCAGTCACACCCCAATCCCTAGGAGGATCACGTGACTGTCACCCAGGAGATGATGGCTCCAGTCGAGAAGACTCTCTGGCTGGACCTGACTCGAAAGTGCCAGCTCAACTGCTCGCACTGCTTCAACGAATCGGGCCCCGAAGGCACGCACGGCACCATGACCCGCGACGATTGGCTCAACGCTCTGAGTCAAGCCGCAGACTGCGGCTTCCGTATCATCCGGTTTATCGGCGGCGAGCCGACAATGCACCCCAACGCCCCCGAGCTGGTGCGCCACGCCATCAGTCTTGGCCTGAGGGCCGAGGTCTACAGCAACCTGGTCCACGTGACCGCCGAGTGGTGGGAGCTGTTCCAATGTGAGGGCGTGTCCCTCGCGACGTCCTACTACTCCGACGACGCCAGCGAACACAACGCCCTCACCGGTCGCCCTAGCCACCGCCATACGCGCGCCAACATCGAAAAGGCCGTCCAGCTCGGCATCCCCGTCCGCGCGGGCATAGTGGCCGCAAGCCAAGACCAGCGCGTCGACGAGGCCAGGGGGGATCTGGAAGCCCTTGGAGTGTTCAACCACCAACTCGACCGCGTTCGCGCCTTCGGACGGGGAGCCAACGGTCGGACTCCCGACGTCGCCGAACTCTGTAGCCGGTGCGGCAACGGCAAGGCAGCCATCGGTCCGGACGGCAACGTCTCCCCGTGCGTCTTCTCCCTGCCCTGGATGGAAGTCGGAAACGTCCATGAGACTCCCTTGGCCGATATCCTCAACGGCACCGCCATGGCGGAGGCCAACGCATCCATCCGCGCCGTGACCGTGCGGTCGGACGGCTGCGATCCCGACGAAGAGTGCTCACCGGGAAGCCCCGGTAGTGGATGCGGCCCCAGGAACTGAGGGACGAAAGATCTCATGACACACGACCTTCCCGGATCTGAGTTCAGAGCACTGATCCACCCGCACACCGGCGACCAGACGAACATTCGAAACGCTGCTCACGGGCTCGGCGCAGACATCGCCGTCCTCGCCGAGGGTGAACACGGGCTCTTCTTCGTCAAAGCCGTGCCCAACCGTGCCGGCGGACGACGCGAGTCCCTGATCCGGGAAGGTCTGATCAACCCCTACGTCGTCCCGCTCTCCCCTGCTGTGCAGTGGCAGGCCCAGGACGACACATGGGTTGCCCTGGGGTTCGAGGCCATCGATGCGCGAGCGGCAGATTTGGGGCCGGCTTCCCAAGACCTCCCCGCGGTCATCGATGCTCTCAACCAGATCGCAGCCATCCCACTGCCCGAGATCGCACAGGACTGGCTGGAGACCCGCTGGGACCGATTCGCCACAGGCGAGGCGGACACCAAGCACTTTCGGGGCAACTCACTGCTATACACAGACATCCAGCCCCACAATCTACTCGTCAGCGACGAGGGCGTCCGAGCGGTCGACTGGGGGTGGCCCACCCGAGGCGCGGCGTTCATCGACCCCGCGTGCCTGGTCGTACAACTGATCGCAGCAGGGCACAGCCCCGAATCCGCCGAATCATGGGCCGCGAGATGCACTCCATGGGCAGGCGCTGACCCGAACGCAGTTGACGCATTCGCCGCCGCGAATCTACGCATGTACCGACGATTCGCCGAACGTCGCCCGGCCGAGACGTGGCTCAAGGCCATGGCAACGGCTAGTCAGGAGTGGGCCGCTCATCGGGGTATCACCGTCATGGGCTAGCCGCCACTAGCCCAGAATCTAAGGAAGCCCTGATTGACCAATCGGGGCTTCCGTCGCCGAGTTGGTTACAGGGTCAGGTCACCGTGTACGTCCCCGTTGATCTGAACCACACGCGCCGCTCGCCCACTGAAGATGTTCACTCCCCCCGCGCGCGACTGCATGATCTGGGTCAGATCCTCGACCTCGCCCGCAGCGATATTCGCTGTCGGCTCGCCGTCCTCACGTCCGTCACGCTGATCGTCATCCATGACGCGATCCTGACATTCGGAAAATGCGACAGTCCAGGCTTGGAGCAATGTTTCGGGCGTGTCAGACCCGAGATGGTTTCTAACCGACGAAAGCTAGCCAGGCTCCGCGAAGCCATGCAAGGTCTGATCAGGGCGCCACGCTTGGCCCCGAGGGAAGAAAGAAGTTCTCGGACGAAGAGCAGCCCCCGGCCAGAGCCGGGGGCTGCGTGTCGTCATGCCGCCTGTAGCTGGCGGAACTCAGCCAGGACATCTCGGGCCCAGCGGTCGGTCCGGCGGAACTCAGCCGCGAGTTCCGATGCCGAGGGGAGGGCATCTTCCGGAAGCTTCCGCAGGAGCGCTAGCGCTTCCGCCTTGGCGGAGGAAGTCTTCCGGGGCCTGGCCGGCTTCCGGGCTTCCGGAAGGGCAGCAGGCTCAGGTTCCCTGGCTTCCACTGGAGCCGGAAGGACGTCCGGCGCGGAAGGCAGATCTCGCGCTTCCGGCTTAGGAGGTTGATCCTCTTCCGCTGGTAGGGCAGTTAGAGATGAGATCGACATGGCGACGTGCAGCATGAGTGCCGCCACCAAGTTGGGCACTGCTGTTACTACCAAGGTCACCAGCAGGGGTGCACTCCCAGGGTGAAGGACGTGCCAGGTGGACGAGAGGCCGTAGCTCAGCCCGATGGACATCAGGACGCCCGTTGCGGCAGATCGCCGTGCGGGTCCCGGCGGCGCGGAGAAGTAGACGGTCGTGGATACCAGCTCACAGACGATGACTGCGACTGGCAAGAGCCATGCGACGCCGCCCCTCCATCCCACTGCCTCACCAAGGGCACGTTGAGGCTCGTAGCTAAGGGCCGCCACAGCGACCAGTGAGACCGGGACGCCAAGGACGATGGCGGCACGTGCCGGTCGAGAGAGAGAATGCTGTGGTTGAGACATCGGGTTGGTGCTCTCCTGGAGATGCCCAGGCGGACGCATCGCCGCAGGTAGATGGCCGACGTGGAGGGGGAGGCAGCTCCCCTCGATCCCCATCGAATCCCCACCGAGGGGGTCTAATGGGGCTCCAATGTGCTCCAAAGGACCTAAGGCCCCTGGTTCTCATAACCCGCCATCTACCTGGGCATACACCCTCCTTCGGGCCTAGATCGGATTGGCCTCCAAGAGACCGAGACCCCCAAGGTTTAATCCGTAGGTTGTGGGTTCGAGTCCCACGCGACCCACCCACCTGACCAGCCAAAACACGAGTCCGCCCCGTTCCGTCCCGTGCCGGTTGCGTCCTAGTTCGCCCCCGCGTTCGCTCAATGTTCGCTCGACGGCCCGAACCAGGACACCAGCGACCCCACCCACCGCCGAACCCGCCGCCCTTGCCGACCAGTTCGAGATGGTTTGCTGGGACGGACGGCTGTGTGGGCGCCGATCACGATTTCCCTTGGACCGGGCTCTGTCGTCCCCGGCCGCCCTGATGGAGGCCGCCGGGGACATGCGTGGTCAGGTCCCAAGGAGGATGGCAGCTGCGTCTTCAGCGGATTGGCGTGCGACCTGTGGGAGCAGACTGGTGTAGATGTCGGCGGCGATGGTGATCGAGGACAGCCGCAAAGTCTCCTGGACGACCTTCATGTCGTAGCCCGCTGCGAGTAGGAAGTTGGCGGCGCGCCGGGTTCGGGGGTGGACGGCAAAGCGTTGGGGCACGGGCTTCCCGCGCGGTGGCTGCGGCTGCCGAGCTGCATCCGGCGGCTTCGCAGGCGGCGCGGGACGCGGTGTGGGCGCAGCTGGTGACCAACGCGTGTCGCGGCGGCCCGGCCTGGGTCCTGGCCTGCACCGGCTTGGCACTGCCCGGTGTCAAGGCGGCCATCGGTCGGCTGCGCCGCCTGGAGACCGACCCGGCCCGGGGTACCGAGCGGATCGCAGGCGATGCGCTCTCGGCGTTCTGCCCTGACACTGCAGACCAACGAGCTGGATCGTCCCTGGATCGCCAAGCGGCTTCTCCGGCAGGCGTTCCGCGCCGTAGAAAACGCCTGGCGCACCCCGGTCAAGACCGTCCCGGTCGAACTAGCGGAGCTGGCACCGGCGGCGGACCCCGCCTCCGTCGGGCACCCTGAGCTGGTTTTGGCGGAGGGGGTCCGGCACGGCGTCATCTCGCGACCAAGGTCCTCTTGGTGGCTCCACGATCTTCAAGTTCGTCGGGGTCGCGACGGGCGCCGGGTTGGGTGTGGATGGCCAGACGCGGAGTGAGGCCGAGTGGGCCGAGCGGTTCGTGTGTCGTCAGGGGCGTTCGCAGGTGGGGTCATGCGCCTCGTAGAGGCGGAGGAGCAACGTGTTGAGCTGATGCTGTTCGGCGGCGTTCAGTGGTGACAGGAACTCGGCCTGGGCTTTTGCCAGTCGCGCGATCGCCTCGTCGGCAACCCGGGTGCCGTCACCTGTCAGGGTAATCAGGTACTTGCGGCGGTCAGTGGGGTCGCGCTCGCGTCGCGCGTAGCCGAGTCGTTCGAGCTTGTCCACTACGGCGACCATCGTTGTTCGGTCCAAACCGGTCAGTGACCCGAGCTCGCGCTGGGAGAGTGTGCGGCCGTGGGCCGAGCTCAGTGCGCGCAGTTCCCGGCCAGTGAGACCCCAGGTGTCGAGCACGTCCCCGATCAGAGTGCGGACCGTGTCGCCGAGGCGTGGCAACAGGTGGCTGGTCGATGAATCGACCAGCCGGGCGACTGCCGATGGTTCGGACATGAGCTTCAACGTACTCCATTTGGCTGATCATCAGTTATGCTGACCGTCAGTTCTACTGATGAAATTGGGAGTGTGCGCCATGACCTCTGTGACTTCCCGCGAGACCCTTCTCCGCGCGGCCCTCGTCATGATGGGCCTGCTGACCAGCCTGCCCGCGCTGGCCCTGGCCAGTGCGTCGGTGTTGGAAACGACCTACGGCGTCAACGATCCCGAGCCGATGACGCTGGCGCTGCTGCGCCACCGGGGGATGCTGCAGCTGCTGCTCGGAGCGGCTCTGATCTGGGCGGCCTTCTTCACTCCGGCCCGGAAGGCCGCCGCGATCGCGGCCGTGACGGGTAAATCCACCTTCCTTCTGCTGATCCTTCCGGACCCAGCCCTGCGCGCCGAACTGACACCCTTCAGCACCGTGGTCGACCTCACCTGCATCGTCGCACTGACGGTGCTGGTCCTCTTGCAAGACCAGCTCAGGGCAACCTGGCGGGGCCTGCGTCGTACGAACGCCCGATAGATCGACCCCCGTTTTCCAACGGACCACACCGGGCGTCGGGTACGTCGTTTAGGAAGTGCGAGGTCTACTTCGCCGCCGTGATACACCGCATCCCACCGGTCCTGCCCGCCGACACATGCACACAACTCGGACCACGCCGCCGCCATGACCACAAGCCCACGGCACCGTCCCATCTGAACACCATCCCCCCAACAGCCAGCACTCAAGATCAACGATCACCGCGCGGGGTTGCGGAACAGGCACTAAGCCCACAGCAGCCCAGCATCGGGGTCTCCTGACGCGCAAGGACGGCCTCTCGCAAGGGGGAAAACCGAGGATGCTCGTCGCACGCCAGGGAGCCAGGGAGCCATGGGGCCTGGATCGTGCCGGTAGGTGTGTTCAGGGGGTGGCTGGTTTGCGGGCGGTGAGCAGGCGGGTCGGGACCCACGGACTGCCCCACCACGCACGCCAGCCGAGGCCGCGCACGTGGACGTCCTGGGCGTTCAGCCGGGCCAGCACCGCAGCGTACTCGCGTGGGGTTCGCGCCAGGTCGGCGATCAGCAGGCGGCCGCCCGGCCGCAGCACCCGGTACGCCTCGGCGATCGCCTGGGCACGGGCGTCCGCGCCGAAGATGGTGTGCACCGTCAGGCTGGACACGACCAGGTCGAAGCTTGCCTCCGCGTACGGGAGTCTGCGCAGATCACCCCCTTGCACGTGGACGCGGTCGGCGACGCCTTCGGCGCGGGCGTTGCGCAGAGTCGCCGCCGGGGAGTTGCCGGACTGGTCCCGTCCGCGCCACAGGTCCACGCCGACCGCCCGGCCCTGCGGGAGGTGCCGGGCGGCGGCCAACAGGACGGCGCCGCGTCCGCAACCGAGGTCGAGCAGCCGTTCGTCGCCACGCAGGTCCAACTCGTCCAGCACGTCCTGCCAGACCAGGAACTTACCGCGCAGCGTGGCGTGCAGGCTCAGGGTCAGGCATCCCGCCAGCAGGGTGCCGGAGACCAGCGCGGGCAACGCGGCGGCCAGATCGACGGTGACCACCATCACCAGCCCGGTCACCCAGAACCCCAGCACGACCAGACCCACGAAGCCGAACCCGTATGGGGCATCCATCCCGTACCGCGCGCCAGGCATCCCGCCACTCTGCCACGAACCGGCAGCGCGGGGCCTGGCGTCAAGCTGTCCGAACTGGGTGCCCGGGCCCCGGACGGCCCACCTCGTGCAGCTCACCGTGCGGGCTCGGCGGGTCAGGTACGACCCGCGGCGTCCTGTGTGGCGTTGAGGCGGTCACGGATGCGCTAGTACTCGCCCTCGGCCAGGGCCGGTTGGAAATGGCCAGCGCGATCGTCTGCGCGGGATGCCCGGCGGTGTCCCCTGGGTGTCCACGATCCCGCATCGCTAGGTGTGCTCGGCCATGATCTTGGTGTCAGTCAGGTGATGGAGGGTTGGCCGTCCAGGGCTGAGGGTGGCCGAGGGCTTGGGTGCGTTGGTGGATGCTGGTGCAGGGTTGGCGGTAGGCCCGTTCGATGGCCAGGGTGCGGTTGAGGCGTTCGGCTTTGCCGTTTTGCCAGGGGCAGTGTGGGCAAGTGAAATTTTGGCGGGCGCCCAGGGTGGCGAAGGCTTGCTGGAAGGCGCGGCGGACGCGATAGTCGCGGGCGTTGTTGATCCATCACCCGGTGGATGCGCGTGATGCCGCAGGCGGCGAAGTAGGCGGCGGCGCGGGGTGAGGAGCGCGGCGCAGGCGACGCCGGATTCTCCTCGATCAGCCCCTGACGCTGCTGGGCTCGGTGGTGGGACGAGTTCGACCTGGAATAGCCGTGAGCCGTTGGAAAGGATCTTGAGCATCCCGCCTGGGCAGTAGCTGGCGGCGTAAGGCTGAGGAATAGCCTGTCGGGCAGCGTGGGCGCGTGGACGGTAGCCCCTGTCAGATTCGTGAGCTGCGGTGCGCTGTCGGAGTGGGCATCCTCTCGGTATGGGCGAGCCGAGAGGATGAGGCCTATGTCATCGGCTGGTGCGGCGTGGTCGTTCGGACGGCCGAGTGAACCGGGAGACGTCTGTCATGCCTTACGAGATCAGAATCTTCTGCGTCTCTGATCGGCTGAGCGCTACAGAGATCCTCGAACGAGTTCTCGGCCATGCCGCCGACCAAGGGGCCCCGCTGTGGGCGCGAGACAAAGATTTCATGGGCGACCGCTATGCTTCGGCCCAGGTCGTCCAGGCCGGTCGGGAACGTTTTGGTTCCCTTCACCTTCAGGTCTTCGGCTCGTCCCAGCTCTATTCCTGGAGCACTATCCAGGAATATGGAGCTCACAAGATCAAACCGGGGGTAACACCGGATGCCTACGCCCTGTTGACACTCCCGCCGGGAGAGACTGACTGGGGGGCGGTGGCATCGATATGGGATTCCTTCAGGTCACTGTGGTCGGTCATCGCCCACGACGACGGGTCGGGCTTCGACGTGGATCTCGACGGCCTGCAAGGCGAAGACGAGTCGACAACGCCGACGCACGTCGAGGACGAATTGGACGTTCTCGCGAAGAACGCGAGCAACACCGTAGAGGGCCTTATTCTCCAGGGTCAGAGGCCACCGTTCGTTGTAGCACTCACCCTCGACAGGGAGGGCAACCTCTCCCGCCCCCAGCGGTTCGACCATCCTGAGCAGAGAATGGATGGCGTCATCGAGAAATACCGGGCTGGATGCGGCGGGTTGCGCGGGGTGGCCGTGTCGCTGGTCAGCGAGGATAAGGTTGAAACACACGTGGAGCACATGTCGGGGCATGCGATGCACAATGCGTCCCGGTATCTGCTGCGCGGCCGGACCAGGCGAAAGGTCGTGTGGCTGGGGCCCGAGACCCGAACCGTCGCGGCGCGGTTGTGGTGACAGCACGACCAGCTCCCACTCCCCGCCCACGACATATTTTCGGGGCTAGGTCTCGATGGTTATTCCTAGGGCTGTGGTCAGGGCGTTGAGGAGGCTCATGGCGTCGGCGCTGGAGACTGTGGCGCCGTTGAAGCTGGTGATGCCTTGGACGCCGTTGAGGTCGCAGCCGGTGAAGTGGACGGCGGTCATCGAGACGTTGCTGAACTGGGTGGCGACGAGCTTGCAGCGCTCGAAGCGGACGTTGTGGAGTTCGGCCTGCTGGAAGTTGGCCTCGGAGAGGTTGCAGGCCTGGAAGACGACGTCCCGCAGGCGGGAGAAGCGGAAGCTGGCCAGGTCGATGCGGCAGCCGTCGAACACGACGTCCCGGAAGCCGCCTTCGGGCATGTGGAGGCCGGTCATGCGGCAGTTGGTGAGGGTGGCGTTGAAGATTCTGGAATTGAACAGGCGGCCGTTGGCGAGGTCGCAGCCTTGCAGGACGACGTCGGCGAACCCGGCTCGATGGATGGTGATGCCGGGGAAGCGGGTCTGATTGAAGCGGCAGCGTTCGAAGTCGATGTCCTCGACGTTGTTGCCGGTGACCGTTGCCTGGCCGTACTCCAGGGACAGGTATTTGCCGTCATGCACCAGGTCGGTGTCGGTGGGGGTGGCTGGGGTTAGGGCGGGTGGGAGCTTCGGCTCCTTGGCGGTCGCCGAACGTTTGTGCACGCGTCGACCTTAGGTGGGGTGAGCGGCTCTGGGTGGGGGAGAATGCGGCTCATGGGGAAGGTCAAGCGGCTACCGCGTGAAATCTATGAGCGTGAGCTCGCCCGCCTGCAGGCGGAGCTGGTCACGTTGCAGGAGTGGGTCCGGGCCGAAGGGGTCCGGATCGCCGTGGTGTTCGAGGGCCGGGACGCGGCGGGGAAGGGCAGCGCGATCAAGCGGGTGACCGAGCACCTCAACCCTCGCGTGGCGCGGATCGCGGCGCTGCCGGCGCCGACCGAGCGCGAGCGCACCCAGTGGTACTTCCAGCGGTATGTCGAGCATCTGCCCGCCGCCGGGGAGATCGTGTTGTTCGATCGGTCCTGGTACAACCGGGCGGGCGTCGAGCGGGTGATGGGGTTCTGTACCAAGCACGAGTACACCCGCTTTTTGCACCAGTGCCCCATCTTCGAACGGCTGCTGGTGGAGGACGGCCTGCTCTTGCGCAAGTACTGGTTCTCGGTCAGCGATGCGGAGCAGGACCGGCGCTTCCGTAAGCGGCTGGACGACCCGATGCGGCGCTGGAAGCTGTCACCGATGGACCTGGAGTCCGTCACTCGGTGGGAGGACTACTCGCGCGCCAAGGACGAGATGTTCCTGCACACCGATCTTGAGGACACGCCGTGGCACGTGGTGGATGGTGACGACAAGAGGCGGGCGAGGATCAACATGATCGCGCACCTGCTGTCCAGCATTCCCTATCGGGAGGTGGAGCGGCCGGCGCTGGAGCTTCCAGCGCGGCCGGCCCCGAAGGGGTACGAGCGTCCGCCACGCGATATGCAGACGTACGTGCCCGATCACTCCGCGACTTTGGTGCCACGACTAGAAGGATCTGCGGATCTCGTTCGAGGTGATGGTGAAGGTGCCGACGGTCGGGTCCGTGACCTGCACTCTGGCGAACACCTCGTCCTCGCCGATGGGGTCTTCGTTCAGGGCGGCGCAGGGGACGATGAACTGGACGAAGTAGTCCCCGATGGGGTCGGTGCTGAACCCGGCTCGCTCGACCAGCGCGTCTTCGTGCACGGGGTCGTGGCCGCGTAGACGGACGACGAGGTTCTCGGGGACGTTTTCCCCGATGTCGGCGTGTCCGGTCACCGTGACCACGCATTTGAGCGAGTCGGGGATGTTGTGGATGGTGAGGGTGGCGGTGTTCGCCGCGGCGCTCGCGGAGCCGGTCATGGGCGCTAGCAGCGCGATCGACAGGGCGGCGGTCGCTAGCAGTTTGTGTGGGTGGTTCATTGTGTCTCTCCTTTACGGCGGGACGGGTTTCTGCCAGTTCTGCGCAGCTTGCCGGTCCGTGCTTGGAAAGCGCTGGGCGGTCCCTCCAATTCCTTTGCCATTGGTTGCCAAGGACGCCGGCTCATTCTTGTGGCGAGGACGAACACGTTTCACGGCTGGGAAGTCCGGCGCCGCTACGCGCTGAGTTGTTTGCGCACACGGGGGCGGGCGCCGGACTGCCCGGCGGTCACGTATTCCGAAGGGAGTCGAGGGCGGCCTGGACGATGGAGTCCGGGTCGCCTCGCCATGGCAGGTGGTCCTTGCCGTCCAGGGCCATGAATGAGGCGCCGGGGATGCGGCGTGCCATGTCCTGGCCGAGTTCGAACGGGATGGCCCGGTCTTCGCGGCGATGCAGGACGAGCGTCGGGGCGTCGATGGCGCCGAGGCGGTCGCGGACGTCGTAGCCGTACACCATGCGCAGGGAGGTCTCCGCGATGGCCGGTGTCGTGGACGTCCGCATGAACGTGGCGTATTCGTCGCGTTCTTCGGTTCTTCCGTCGGGGACGAAGATGTCGGCGAGCAGCCTGGAGCCGACGCCCGCGTGGGCGCCGACGATCGAGAGCAGGGACTCGCGTGCCTTGGGTTCGGTGATCTGCGCCCCGTTGGCGTAGCTGCCGTACAGCACGAGCCGCTCGACTCGGTCCGGGCACTTCGCCGCATAACCCGCGGCGACACAGCCTCCGGACGAGCCGCCGAGCAGGGCCACCCGATCGCCGGGGCGGGCGACGTCGTCCACGATGGCCGCCAGGACGGCGATGTCGTCGTCCAGCTCGGTGCTGGGCAGGGCATCCCGGTCCGAGAGGCCGGTGCCGGGAGAGTCGTAGCGCACCACGGTGAAGTGCTCGGCGAACGCGGTGACATAGCGGCGGAAGGCCGGGTTGCGCCAGTCCAGCTCCAGGTGGCTGCAGAACCAGCCGCCGGTTATCAGGAGGGGGCCCGATCCGATGGCGGACCATGCCGCGCGGCGGCCCTTCACGGCGGTGAAGCGCACCCGCTGCTCGGTCAAGGGAGTGCCTCGGGCGGCGTCGCGGCGCGGCCACTCGACGCTGGACGTCTCGGTCCCGGCCAGGATCTGCTGGTGCAGCTCTTGCAGCGAGGGCGAGGGTTCGACGCCCAGTTGTTCCACGAGGGTTTCGCGGAGTTGCCGGTAAGCGGCCAGCGCGTCGCCCTGGCGTCCGGCTCGTGCCAGCGCGGTCATCAGCAGCGCCCAGAAACGTTCGCGCAGAGGGTGGAGGCGGACGTGGGTTCGCAGCTCGCCGACGATGCCGGTGTGCCGTCCGAGCCGCAGATCGGCCTCGACGCGTTCCTCAAGTACGGCGAGCCTTCGCTCCTCCAGGCGCAGGGCTTCCACCCGGCAGGCGTCCAGCAAGATCCCGTCGAGTGCGGGGCCGCGCCAGAGTGCCAGAGCCTGCGTCAGCAGGGCGGACCGTTCCTGTAGTGCGTCGCCGTGGAGTGCGTGGGCGGCGGCGGTCAGGTGCTCGAACCGATCCTGGTCGAGCTCGCCCGGCGGTACCTCCAGCAGATAGCCGGGGGCGCGTGTGACCAGCGTCCGGCGCTCGCCGGGCAGGGCCCGGCGCAGGCGCGCGACGCATCCCTGCAACAGCTCGCGCGCCGCGGAAGGAGCATGATCCGCCCAGAGATGCTCGATCAGCCGATCGGTGGAGACCACCCGGTTGGCGTGCAGCAGGAGGATTGCCAGCAATGCCTGCTGTTGTGGTCCGCCGACTGCGACTCGCGCTCCGTTGTCCACCACTTCGAGCGGCCCGAGAATCCGAAAGCGCATGAGTCCCCCAACCAAAGCGCCTGCCCAAATTCGAGCTTATCGGCGAAAAGCAGAAATGCCGGTGCGTTGGCTGAATGCGGTCTGGGCGGGACGACCCGAATTGGGGTTCAGATTGCGAAGTGGTTGGTCAGGCCGGTGATTGTGAGGAGGCGGGTGATGACGGGGGCGGGGGCGGCCAGTTTCAGGCGTCCTCCCGTGCGGGTGGCGTGGTGGTCGGCGCGCAGGAGGGCCGCGAGGCCGCTGGCGTCCATGAAGGTCACCCCGCTCAGGTCGACGACCAGGTCTTTTCCGTCCTGGGTGAGCGCGGCGGACAGGTAGGCGCCCAGGGCGGAGGCCGTGCTGATGTCGATGTCGCCGGTCACCCAGACGACGTGGTGGTCGCCCACACGGTCGGTGATGAACTGCAGGTCGCTCTGGTCGAGGTCCACGGCTGCTCTCCCGCCTCGATGCGGGAGAGATCCAGGGACGCCTGGGCCCCTTCCACATCTGGGATGCGCGCTGGCGATTCGGACGCCGCCAGGGTCTGGGGCAGCAGGATGAGGGCCAGGGCCGCATAGGGCGATGCGGACCTTCGTGACCCGAAAATCCAAGGCTGTACGGATCGAAGCCTAGTGGATGCGGATGGTGATCAAAGGGGAGTTCGTGAACGGGAATGTGGTCGGGGTCATGGGCGTGGGTGGACGTTGTCGAGCAGGTCGGCCACCTCCGGGTCCTGGAGGGAGACGGCGCGTGCGACCTCCGACAGGTTGCGGCGCTGGGCACGGGCGTAGGAGCGCAGCGCGGCGAACGCCTCGTCCTGGCCGATCCCTCCGCGTTCGGACAGCACACCCTTGGCCTGCTCGATCACCACACGGCTGTTCAGCGCGCCGTGGAGCTGTTCGATGACGATCTCCTGGCGGACGAAGGCCCGCTCGTGGACGATCCCGATCGTGGCCACGTCCGCGAGGGCCTGGGCGGCCTGCGCTATGTCGATGTCGAGTTCGCCGGGCCGGACGCGGAACAGGTCCATCGCGCCCAGGCTGTGCTCACGCAGCCGCATCGGGACGGTCGTGACGGCCGAGAAGCCCGCGGTGCGGGCGGCGGCTCCGAACCTGGGCCAGGGCAGGGGCTCAGCCGTCAGATCCGGGCACGACACCATGACCCCAGCCTGGTAGCAGTCGAGGCAGGGGCCTTCTTCGTCCTGCAACTGGAACAGCTCCAGCAGTCGGATCTGCTCGGTGGACGCCGCCACCAGCGAGGGGACTCCGTCGGCGTCGACGAGGAAGATCCCGGCTCCGTCCACCTCCAGGAGTTCGACACAGCGCTCGGTCAGCATCTGCAGGAACTCGATCACGTCGAATCCGGCCACCAAGGTGTCCGCCAGATTCACGAACAAGCGGCTCATCCTTTGTTCCAACACCCGTCACACCTCCAGGCATAGGGCACGTTGGGGAGTTTGTCGCCGGGAGAAGATCTCATCGGTCCCCCGTTCCCAGACCGCGGTGCTCCTCGCCGTCGGGGGTGAACCTCAGCGTGCGGTCCACCACCCGGTGGGCCGCCTCGCGAAGGGTGATCTCGTGGCTGTAGGCGTAGGCCCGCAGGCGGGCGAGCGCCTCGGGAAGGCCGCTGTTGATCTGCACCGAGATGATGCCGGTGGCCTGGTGCACCTCCGGCCATCGCTCCACC
The DNA here is from genome assembly GCF_050946795.1 of Spirillospora sp. CA-294931. GTDB lineage: Bacteria > Actinomycetota > Actinomycetes > Streptosporangiales > Streptosporangiaceae > Spirillospora. Next base: position 798,101 of record NZ_CP192006.1, on the reverse strand, counting down.
AGCTCGTCCGCGTCCCGCACCGGTGTGCCGTCGTTCGGAAGCCTCAGACGCAGCAGGGTGGCCGGTACCAGGGCCGCCTGGGCGAACAGCAACCCGTCTGCCACCGGCTCGCCCGCCGGCAACCACTCTCGCCAGTGGACCTCGAGGACCCCCACGGCGATGGCCCCCAGCATCAGCGGGAACGCGAACACCGCCGCGACGCCCAGTTCGGTGGCCTGGGGAGCGAACAGCGGCCAGCGTCGCTGGATCCCCGTGGCGTCCAGGGCGGGCACGAGCACGGACCTGTCCTGGCCGATCGCCTCCACCCCAGGGCCCTCTCCGACCATGACCTGCAGGTCCGTCAACGCTTCGGCCCGCGCGCCGGTTCCGTAGATCGGCTCGTATGCCGCCACCGTGCCCATCAACGACACCGACGCCCCGTCGGCCCCGGTCATCCGTACACATGCCAGACACACATCGGCCACCGACGGAGCCCTGCCCTCAGCCAGGGCGGCGATCGCCGCTCGCACCCGGATGACGCGCGCCCGGTCCATCGCCACCTCACCGGCTACGAGCCCACAGATCATGCGACCGACAAATCCTGCCGACCTCTGCGGTGCCTTGAACCCTACCGCAATCAAGCATTAACAGACCGCGCGCCAAGTCGCACAACGCGGCCCTTCTTGAGAGGGATATCCAACCGCAACACCGGTTTAGGAGCGCCTAAACCAGGCCGCCATCCCCGGTGAATTTTCTACCCTCACACAGGGCAACGCAACTGCCTGCACACATGGCCAATTCAGGAAAAAACGATTAGCGTTCCATGTAGGGCTCCTACGCCCCGAACTCCACGGGACGAGGGGACCGGCCGCCCCGGACCCTGGCGGCAGCCGACCAGGGATCTACCGGAGACGATGCCACATGTCCCGACCACAGCCCCATGCCCCGGGTGCACCCGGGGACGAGAACGAACACGCCGCGGTCTCGTCCGACCGGCGACCACCGACGCCCGCGGCCCCCGAAACCGAGGTTGAGAGCCCCCCGCGAGACTCGGCCGCCGCGCCCTGGGTCGCCCTGATCGAAGCGTCCGGAACGACGCGATGAGCACAGCCAGACCACGCACGGCAGCGTCTTGGCACCTGCCCCCGGGGAAATCCGCTCCCGCGCACTCCCGCGAACTCGCCGCGGCCACCCTGAGCGAATGGGGCCTGGACGCCATCGCCGACGACACCGTCCTGCTCATCGACGAACTCGTCACCAACGCCGTCCTGCACGCCCCCGGCCCGATCCAGCTCACCCTCCACCTGGACGAGTCGGCCCTGCTGTGCCAGGTCACCGACAGCAATTCCTGCCCGCCCCTACCGCGCGTCCCCGGCCCGCACACCGAATCCGGCCGCGGCCTCCACCTCCTGCACACCCTCGCCAGCACCCACGGCTGGAGCCTCACGCCCACCGGAAAGGTCGTCTGGTTCACCCACACGACATGACCACCCTCGACCGAACACGACCCGCCACCCGCCCGACCACTCGACTCAACGATCCCCACAGAGGCAATGTGACGCCTCCGCCATTCCCCGCTCCGCGCTGCGACCCGATTTTCGCCCGCTAGCCGAATGAGCTTCTATGGCGGCGATCACGGGTCGGCGGAGGGGCGGTGATCCTGACGCCATTGGCGCCAGGAACGGACGGCGCGGCTCCTGGCGTTCTCATCGTCCGCCAGGTCGATCACCGACCGGGACGCCAGTTCGGCGCCGAGCCGGACCTCGGCTCGCCAGCGCCTTTTCACGGCGGGGCGTCCGCGTGCGCCGCCGCGGGGCAGGCGGGGGAGATCAGGATCGATACCGACATGAACGAGCACTTCGACGCTGGAGTCGTTCTCGACGCAGCGCACCTCTGCCAAGACCTCGCCCCACCCCATGGTGCCTTCGAGTCGAAGCGTCCGCGCATCACCCTTCACCATGCAGGTGGCGACGGGAGTCGGCCAGGAGAATTCCACCCGCGCGGCAAAGGGGGATGGTCTCCAGATCCTGCCCGCCATGGCTTCGAGCAACCACGGCGGAGTCTGGAGGGGCTTGTCAAGAACGCCGATGTCCTCCCAATCCCTGGCAGCTCCGACGGAAAGGTCGAGGCACTGTACGCCTCTGGCAGTTCGAAGAGTTTCGGCGCCGACAGCCAGGGCGGTGACGACGACCAGCTCGGCGGGCTCGCCTTGGTATGGCCGATCGGCGTGGGCCAACCACAAGGGGATCTGGTGTTCGGTCCCGTCATCGGTCAGCCTGCACGGCAGCGGCGCCAAAGGGGTCAGGCGCGGGGAGGCTTCCGACCAGATACGAGAGAGCGCAGTTCCTTCAACCCTGAGCCATGAACTGGCGACGTCGTGCGCGGGCACCGGTCTCGGAGTCAACGGGCGGCCGTGGCTCACAGCGTCTCCCCTCGTCAGGGCCGCTGGTCGAAGGCCGATGCGCACTCAGCGGGCACACCGGCCTACGACCACATATGTCTGCTCAGGGTACGGGCGTGGTCAGTGCCGTGACACCGAAGTGCTCCTGAATGTTCGTCGTGAATGAATAGTAGAAACCCCCGGTCAGGATGGTGCCGTCGTCATCTTCGTACCAGGCGCTGCCGTTGGTGATTCCGTACACGCGCAATTCGTCCCGTTCTAGCGACCGATAGACGGCGGCTCCGCTGTCTCCTTGCGGGGCGTAGTCGTCGACTGGGAACTGCGGGTTATACGCAATACTGACATCGTGCTGGACGGTGCCGTCATCGAAGATGATCTCTCCCTGATTTGCGTTGAAGGCGCACTTTTGCTGATTGGATTCAGCGCCAGAAAAGCAGACCCGGGTCCCCGGAACGAACCGCTCAGCTTCGTCTGTGACGTTGCGCCATACTGAAGTGGCCTGCGCGATGATCTGGTTGGTGGCCAGGTCAGGCGAGTTCAGGCTGATCAGGGCTCCGTCCGCCTCGTCTCCATGGCCGTCCAGGGCCTCGGTGACCCTGCCGATCTGAGTTCCCGCGCCATCAAAGACGAGCGTGCCGACCGTGTAGCAATGTCCCGCCGTGGTGAGGTAGCGCTCGCCGGTCTTCTTCACTGCGATATATCCGGCCGTGCAGTCGCCACTTCCAGGGACGTCACCGACCCAGATTCCGCCGTACCAGGACATGTCGAGGCTCGAGGGAATGCGCGGCGCCGGTTGGCCCTCCGGATTGTTGCCGGCTTGCCGGGTGTGAACCTGACCACCTCGCACGATGAGCGTGTCCGGCCCGTACTCAGCGGCCAAGGCATCCACCGTCGCCGCCGTCGCGGGAATCGCCTCCACCGTGACCTTGTTCGCGAGAACGTTGACACTCGTAGAGGTGACGCGAATTCCGCCGGAGCGCAGCTCCCGAGCCTCACGGGCAATCCGGTCAGAGAGGGCCTGCAGCGTGGCGGTGGAGTACTTCATGGGCCGCACCGTCACCTGCGCGGCCGAGCCGGTGCGCGCGATGTCAGCGGCATGTGCCGTGTACCGCTGATTGTCGGCGAGACCGACGATGAGCTTGCCGTCGGCCATGCTCACCGCCAGCCCCGCTTGGTCAGGCGAACCGCGGAACGCCGGCCGATTGCCGACGTCCTCGATGGCCCGGTCCAGGGCGTCGTCGTTGGCGGGGATTGAGGCCGACAGGGCGGCCGGTCGCGCCGAGCCGGTCTCGACGGTGCCACCAGCCCGGCCGTCCATGCCGGTTGGGGTGATCGCGGCCCGATATCGCTCGCCATTGGCCACCTGCGGGCCAGCGAACAGAGCCCACGTGCAGGAACCGCAGACAGTCTGGGTACTCACACGTTCGGATCCTTGCAACAACTCGACCCGATAACTTGCTGGGCGGGTCCCCCGCGCGTCCAGGTTCCACACCGCCTCCACCTGCCGGTCGCCGGGGAGTAGGGCGGCCTTCACTATGGTCGCCTTACCAGTGACGGGCAGAACGGACCTCTCGGAAGCCGCGCCTTCCGCGGCGGGTATGGACGCTGCGAAACCCGCGAGCAGGGCGGATGCCTGCCTCATATCCGGCTCGGCGGCGAGCGTCGTATGGGCGCGCGATGGCGCGAGGCTTGGCTGACTGATCCTTGGTGGATCCGGTAGACCTGGAGTCACGCCCGGTTACAACAGACATGCTCACCTGGTCAAATGACGAGCCACGCCCGCCGCGCCACGGAGAACAGTCTGTTCGTCTCGTATGATTTCAACTCGTGTAATCAGTTGCCGAACGGGGCTGGCGTTTGCCACTAATCCGGCAAGTACTGACCGCAACTCATTACGATGTCGATCGACATCGATCGGTAAGTCTCCAACTCAACAGTCAGGTTCTGGCCACTGTTCAGCGCGCGCTGGTAAGTCTCCAGAGGACGTCGCACCTCGGCGATCTTGGGTTTGAACTCCGCGGGTGCCACATCCTCGTCGTGCTGCAAGGTAGCGATCACATCAGCCAGCGCCTTCCGGCTGGTCCGTGACCCATCCGAGTGCTTGAGGAAGATGTCGATCTGCCTCTGGGCTGAAACGAGATGCTGCCCAACCGAGATGCACCAACCAGCGGGAGACATCGTCACCTGCGCCCTGGAAGTCGTAGGCGCCGGCGCCGATGACACAGAAGGGGTGTCTGCTTGGTTGGTCCCGCATCCGACGGGCATGAGCCCGATCAAGGCGATCGCAGCCACGTGCAGACCTCGCGGCATGGTCCCTCCAGGCATGTGGGGGTGGTGACTAGGGCGTGTCCCGTGATCTTTAGTGGTGGTTTGGTGTAGATCATCCGTGTGGATGATGAGCGTCTGAAGCGTCACGATCTGACCGATGAGGAGTGGGCGCGACTGGTGCCGCTGCTTCCCGCGCAGACCGTCCACGGTGCCCGGTGGAGCGACCATCGGACGGTGATAAACGGGGTGTTCTTCCGGACTCGGGCGAGCTGCGCCTGGCGTGACCTGCCGCCGTGTTATGGCAAGTGGAAGACGGTCTACAACCGGCATCGCCGCTGGTCACTGGATGGGACGTGGGAGCGGATCCTCGACGGGCTGCGCGCCGGGTGCGACGAGGCCGAGGGCGAGGACTGGACGGTCAGCGCAGATTCCACGATCGTGCGGGCGCACCAGCACGCGGCCGGGGCGCGGCATGCCCCGGCCGTCGACATCACTCAAAAGGGGCCGGTAAAGGTCACGAGCGGGTGACGAACGGCGGTCGCGAAGCGCTTGGCCGGTCCCGGGGTGGCCTGACCACGAAGATTCATCTGGTCGCCGATCGGCGGTGCCGTCCGATCGCCCGGCTCACCTCGCCCGGGCAGCACGCCGACTGCCCGAAGTTCATTGCGCTGATGGAGTCCATCCGCATTCCGCGCCGCGGCGTTGGCCGTCCTCGCAAGAAGCCGGCACGCGCCTTGGCTGACCAAGGCGTATTCCTCCCGCGCCAACCGTCGCTACCTGCGGCGACGCGGTATCAAGGCCGTTATCCCGGCCAAGAAAGACCAGGCCGCCCATCGCGCCGGCCGCGGCTAAGGGCGGACGGCCGCCGGTCTTCGACCGTGACGCCTACAAAGAACGCAACACCGTCGAACGCTGCGTCAACAAGCTCCGCCAGCACCGCGCCGTCACCACCCGCTACGACAAGAGAGAACGCATCTACCAGGGCACCATCGACGTCGCCTCGATCTGCAGCTGGCTACGCCACCCCGCCAAATGATCAAGGGACAGTCCCTAGTGGAGGCGTGCCAGCAAGTGGGCGTCGAGGAAGCCCCGTTCGGAGGCCGGATCGTGGAGCAGCCTGGCGAACGTGACAAGCCCGACCCCGGCCAGCAACTCGGCGAGCCGGTCCACCGGCCAGCTATAGGCGGGCGTCACCTTGTGGTCGAAGCGGACCGGCTCCGGTCCGTCGGTCGCGAAGAACGAGACCAGGAGCAGGCCCCCTGGGGCCAGGACACGTACCTGCTCGGCGAGGAGCGCGGGCATTTGCCCAGGCGGGGTGTGGATCATCGAGTAGTGAGCCAGCACGCCGCCGAGAGCGCCGTCCTCGACCGGCAAGGCCTCCATCCGCGCCTCATCAAACCGCAGCGGCGGATGGGCCCTCCGGGCGTGTTCGACCATGCCCGGGGAGAGGTCGAGCCCGAAGGCGTCCAGCTCCAGATCGTGCAGCATGGCCGTCAGATGTCCTGGCCCGCACCCGACGTCGGCTACCCGCGGGTTCCCCATCCCGCGCACCAACTCGGCGAAGGTGCCGATCATGTTCCGCGAGAACGGCTGATCCTCCAACCGATTGGCGAACATCGACGCATACAGCTCGACGACCCCGTCATAGGCCGCTCTGGTCTCGTCCTGGTGCTCCGTCACGGGAAGGAAAGCTAACACCCGCGCACCTCCGCAGCTTCTCCGGGCACTATGCCGACCCCGCCCCTGGAGCCTAACCATCCCAACACATGATCACGGGACAGGCCCTAGGACGCAGGATCATGACGCCGGGGTTACAGTCTGCAAGCGCTCATTCACCTGCGGGTCACCCACCACACCCCATCGAGAGGCCTGACTCAGGTAAGGGCTTGCGAACGGCGGACGGCACCATCGGCGTCCGTCACTCCAAGGCCCCTTGCGACCCCGTTTTGGAGCTCACCTCCGTCCAGTGGGCGGCCCTGGTTTCCGCCCTCAGGTCGCATCGGTAGCTCTCGCTAGCGGGGGTTGGTGGTGCGCCAGGTTGTGTAGTCGGCTACTGCCTTGGCGATGTCGAAGGTGGGGGTGAAGCCGGTGTCTTGGGTTAGGCGGGTTATGTCTAGGTGGGGGGTTTGCTGGCCGCCGGGGACGAGGTCTAGGGGGAGGTTCGGGGTGAGGGGCTGGAGGGCTTCGGCGAAGGCCTGGTTGGTGTAGGGGTGGCCGCTGGAAACGTTGTAGGTGGTGTGGTTGAGGGTTTTGGTGGTTGTCAGGAGGGCTATGGCTCTGCCTGCGTCGGGGGCGTAGCAGGCGTCGCCGCCGTCGTTGGCGTGGAGGGGGTTGGGGTGTCTCGCCGCGGAGTGCGGCGTTGATGTAGGGCGGGATGTGGAAGAAGGGGGATTCTGGGTCGACCAAGGGGCCCCAGATCGTGCCGATTCGGAGGATGACCGGCTGGACCTTGGTGTCTTGGAGGCTGTGGGTTGTCAGGGGTTCTACGGCTTTCTTATAGGCGATGATCAGGTGGGGTAGGTCGGTGGTGGGGAGGTCGAGGTCTTCGTGCCAGGGGGTTTCGGGGCGGCCGATGTAGACGCCCAGGCTGCTGGCTACGGCGAAGCGGCGGACGTTCCAGGTGCGGGCGGCGTCGAGGGCGTTGAGCAGGCCGGTTGTGTCTGTGCGGAAGTAGGCGACCGGGTCGTTCTGAGGGATGCTGCCTGCCAGGTGGACGATGTCGGTGATGGCGTGGCGGTCGCCCAGGGCCAGGAAGGCGTCTCGGTTTGTGACGTCGAGGGGTTCGACCGTGACCCGGTCGGCGAGGAACGACGGGACGGCGGTGCGGCGGTGGGTGGTGACGACGACCTCGTGGCCGAGGTCGAGCAGGGCGCGGGCGGTGTGGGCGCCGATCATGCCCAGCCCTCCGGTGACGAGGATCATCGGACCACCTCGTAGCGGAGGTGGGTCACGCCGGGGGCCGGGACTGCCTCTAGGAGGCGGAGGTGTATGTAGTTCGGGAGCTCCCGGAAGAAGCTGTGGCCGCCGCCCAGGAGGATGGGGATCTGGTGGAGGATCACCTCGTCGACGAGGTCGGCTTCGAGGGCGGAGGTCAGGGCGCCGCCGCCCATGATGGCGACGTCCTTGTCTCCGGCCGCCTCGCGTGCCTGGGCGATCGCGTCTTCGATGCCGGTGACGAGTGTTTGTGTCTCGCTGGTCTCGGGGACGGGACGGTGGCTGAGGACGAAGAGCGGCGCCGTCGGGTGCGGGGCGCCGCCGCCGAAGTGGCCGGAGTGCTCGTATGTGGTGCGTCCCGCGACGGTCGCGCCGACGCGGGCGGCGGCGGTGTCGAAGAAGCGGGCGCTCGGCTCGCTGAGCTTGAAGCCGTCGAACAGCTCGCTGGGGGTGTCCCCGTCGGTGTACCAGTCGAAAAGCATGGGGGCGTCGCCCAGGCCACGTCCGGCCTCTGGCGTGCGGCCGCTGATGTAGCCGTCCACTGAGACGGAGTGGGCGCTGATGACCTTGCTCATGTTCGTCCTTCAGATGGCTTGGGGAAAGTCGAAGAATCGGTGCGGGTCGTAGGTCTTCTTGACCGCTGCCAGCCGGGGGTGGTTGCCCGCGTGGTACGCCGTGGCCCAGTCGTCGAGGAGGAGGTCGGGGAAGTTGGGGTAGACGCGGCCGGATCCTTCGGTGTGGGCGGTCGTCCAGGAAGCGTCGAGCCAGGGGTCGGACGGGGCGGCGACGTGTTCGAGGAGGAAGCGTTCGTCGCGGTGGGCGAACGCGGTGGCGTCCTCGGCCACACGGTTGTAGGCCCCGCCCATCGCGGTGAAGGTGAGATGGCGTCGGCCCCCAGCGAGTTGGGTCAGGAGTGAGGTGAGGGTGGGGGTGGAGATCGGGTGGGCGAAGAACTCCGAGCGGATTCGTTGGGGTGGTTCGGGTTCGTTCGGGTCGGCGAAAGTCCGTTTTAGGTGGTGGTAGGGGAGGTTGGGGCGCAGTTCGATGCCCGCGTGGGTGGTGAATTTCTGGAGCAGTTCCCGGGTTGGTTCCTCTGGGAGGGTGGAGGCGCCGAAGAGGGTGGCCCGGACGGGTGCGCCCGGCTCGGACGCCAGGGTGAGGTTGACGGTGAGGTCGTCCGGGGCGTCCGGGGCCCAGGTCTGCCAGGCCGAGACCAGGTCGTCGAGGGTGATGTCCGTCCAGTGCGCCTCGATGCGGGTGGTCAGCGGTTCGGGGACGGTGGCGAACCGCAGCGACGTGACCACGCCGAACTGGCCGCCGCCCGCGCCGCGCAGGGCCCAGAACAGGTCCGGGTGGTGGTCGCGGTCGCACTCGATGACGGTTCCGTCCGCCAGGACGACCTGTGCGCTGATGAGGCGATCGCAGGTCAGGCCGTATTTGCGGCCGAGCAGGCCGATGCCGCCGCCGAGGGTGAGGCCCGCGATGCCCACAGTGGGGCCGCACCCGGCGGGGAGGGTCAGGCCGTGGACGTGGAGGGCCTGGTACACCTGTTCCAGGCGGGCACCGGCTCCGATGATGGCGTTCCGCTCTGCCACGGTGATGCCGTCGAGGCCGGACAGGTCGAGGACGATCCCGTCCCGCCATGAGCGTCCCGCGAAGCAGTGTCCCCCGCCGCGAGGGACGGCGCGCTCCCCGGTGGACGCCGCGTACCTGAGGGCGGCGACGACGTCCGAGACCGAGCGGCACCGGGCCACCAGGCGTGGACGCGTGGCGTGGGCCGGACGGATCGCCGCGTAGGCCGGGGAGTCGGGGTCGAACAGCTCGGCGGGCACGGGTCCGAAACTAGGAGCCGCACGCCCAGGAAGTCTTGAACAAATCGCGCATGGTCACGGCGGGCTGGTCCGGGTGGCGAGGAAGGGTTCGTAGGACGCCGAGTGGTCGTGGCCGCAGGCGCACCCGCCGAGGAGGCGGCTCGGGGTCAGGCCGGTCAGGCGGAGGCACTCCCGGCTGAGGTGGGCCTGGTCGGCGTACCCCGCGTCGACCGCCAGCCCCGCCATGCCGCCGCGGCGGTCCGAGACGGCGACGCCCGCCTGGGCCAGGGCGAGGAATCCCTGGAAGCGCAACGTCCGCTGGAGGACCTTGGGGCTCACCCCCACGGCGTGCAGGCAGCGGCGGCGCAGCTGGCTGGGGGAAAGCGCCAGGTGGGCGGCCAGGGTGTCGAGGTTGACCGTGCGCCAGGGCATCAGCGCCCGCACCGCCTCGCCGACCAGCGGGTCCACGGGAAGCACCCGACGGTACTCCTGGACGAGGTGCGCCTGGAGCAGGATGAGCGCTCCCTCGGGCGTCCCGGCCAGGGCCATCGCCTCGACGAGGCGGTCCGCCGAGTTCCGCCACAGGGCCGTCAGATTCAGGTGCTGGTCCACCAGGTCGTCCAGGACGGTCGGGAGGGGAGGCGCGGCCCCCGGGAGGAACCGCACACCGACGATGGTCGTGCGCGCCGGAAGGACTTCGATCACGGGGCCGGTCAGCGGGCCGACGAGCTGGGGACGGCCGCCGATCGGGAAGTGGATCTCGACCCCGCCCGTGGGCAGGTGCCGCTGCGCGTAGGTCGCCGCACCGGTGCGCTGGATCCAGACCGTCCGCACCACGCCCGCCAACTCCGGCAGCGGCGCACGCTCGACGTAAGACTCCCCCAGGCTCACTCCCGCACTGAATCGCCTGCTCAGCACCAACGTCAAGACCCTCCAGCCCCGAAGCGGTCCTCCGTTGAGAGGTGCATACGCCGTTCGGCGGTGGACGGTGGCATGGTCGCGCCCGCACGGCTCCGCCAAGCCGTCGAGGTGGGCCGATCGGGACGAGCCATCGGCGCAGGCTGCTCAGCCAACGCTGACCGCTCACACTTGGGGGCGGATCAACTTGACCAGTTCAAGTCATAGATTCAGACTAGAAGGTTGCAAAAATGTCTCTTCAGCAAAATTTACAAGCATATGTCCCGCTTGGATGATGCGTTCCTCGTGTTCGAAGAGGAACTCATGCCTCACAACCACAGCTGCGCCCAAGCGAAGCGTCCTGGCTGCGAGTGCGAATGCGGTGGCGCGATGCATGGCTGCCAGGGAGCATTTGCCATAGCAGAGGCGTCAAATGAGGACGTCCAAGCGTATTTGGCACAGCAAGAAAAAGACTGGACGACAAGACCCTCAGGAGTGAACCGCAAGCAGGCCGCGGTCGGTTGCGCGAGAGCGGACGTAGTGCACTGGTTGCACCGCGACCGGGAACTCTTGAAACGCGCCAGGACGGCAGAGGAGACGGCATTTGAGGATAATCTGGGCTGGCACTGGCAAGGCCTGGTGCTGCGTGGCCTCACCCAGCACCTCGGTCCCCAAAGAATTCAGGAGTTTCAGGAATGGGCAAGGCAAACGCACTTCTGGTGTGAACTACTCGCCCAGATGGCCTGGGCGGTCACTCAATATGAAAAGCTCCGCGGACAAATGTTCCGGATGGTGGAAGATGTTCTCTCCCAGAGAGATACACTCGCCCTGCCGGAGAAGCTGCGCCACGCGGAAGCAATCGGGGTTGCAGCACAGCTGGCTTGGAGATACGTGCTCGCGAGCATTGTCGCGGTATCGGGCGCCGGAACCCTGGCGACATTGCTTGCCGGCGGGGACGTGGAGCTACTTGTCTGGCCCATCCGAGTCATCGCCGTCCTGATGTGCCCCGATGCGTCGCGCCACCCGGCGGTCAGGAGGCACTGCTGGGAGCCGATCATCCGTCACGGCGATGCGGAGGTCCGTCAAGTAGTGCGCAACCGGCTGGCCGAGGTCTTTCCGGACGATCCGTGGTTCCCCCGAGGCGGGGGAACCCCAGAAAGGGCCTAGCCCCCGCAGAGGCCCCGCGCTCAGATGAATGCGGGCACCGCCGCGCTGCTCCGAGGCCAGCCGTGTCTGCACACGTCCGCGCGAGCAAGGGGCGGGCGTCGCGCGACGGGTGGTTGGCCGCTCTTTCTGGGCTTGCTTGGTTCGCCGGTCTTGGGGGGTTTGGGGTGTCGATTTGACGCGTGGCGGCGGCTCATTGCGATTTCTTGACTTCGTAGAGTAACGATCTTGGGGTGGGGGCATTCTCTCTGCGGGCTGTGCCGGTCGGCGGGCTCGGGTGGGTGGGAGGGAGGCCGGGTGTCCGGTGTGCCGGGGCACGTCGCTTGCGTGATGGACGGGAACGGGCGCTGGGCCGAGCAGCGGGGTCTGGTGCGGACGGACGGGCATCGGGCGGCCGAGGCCGCGGTGATCGACGTGATCGAGGCGGCGCACGGGGCCGGGGTGCGGTGGCTGAGCCTGTACGCGTTCTCGACGGAGAACTGGTGCCGTCCCGGGGGCGAGGTCGACTTTCTCATGCGGCTCGTCCGGCGGACGCTGCGCAAGCACGCGCTGTCGCTGCACGCCCGCGGGATCCGGTGCCGGTTCCTGGGCGTTGCCGATCATCGAATCCCGCCGTTGCTGCGGCAGGCCATCACCGACCTGATGGAGCTCACCCGTGACAACCGGGGGATGACGCTGACGGTCGCGTTCGATCACGGGGGACGTCGCGACATCGTCGAGGCGGCCCGGTCGCTCATCCGTGACGGTGTCGCCGCCGAGGACGTCACCGAAGAGAGCTTCGCCCGCCATCTGCCCCACCCCGACACCCCGGACGTGGACCTGGTCATCCGCACCTCCGGGGAGTACCGCATCTCCAACTTCATGCTCTGGCAGGTGGCGTACGCCGAATGGGTCTTCCCCCAGGTGCTGTGGCCCGACTTCCGGGCCGAGCACTTCTGGGAGTGCCTGGACGCCTACCGGCAGCGGAAGCGTCGTTTCGGCGGCGTCCCGGTGCCGCTCACTCTGGGAAAGGGATCGCCATGAGCGACAGCACGATTCTCGGACCGCATTCGCTGCTGGGCGGGTACTGCGACGACGCGCGCTGGGGCCTGGCGGTGGTGCGCGCGACCGTGCTGGAGGCGGCGCATCCGCAGATCGGGGCCGCGCTGGTCGACAACTCCAGCTTCGTCGCGCATCCATGGCGGCGGATGCGCAACACGCTGCTGAGCACGCGGCGGGTCCTGGACGCCGACACCGGCGTCCGCGACCGGGAGGTGGCCCGGCTCAACCGGCTGCACGCGCGCATCTCCGGCCAGGACGAGCAGGGACGCCCTTACGACGCCTTGGACGCCGGGGCGCGTGCGTGGGTGGTGGCCACGTTGTTCGAGTCGACGCTCACGCTGACCCGGATGAGCGGGGAGTCCCTGGACGGCCCCACGATGGAACGGCTCTACGCCGAGTTCCGGGCGTTCCTGGCGCTGTTCGAGGGCAACGCCGATCAGCTGCCGGCCACGTTGAACGAGTTCTGGCCCTACTACGACGACATGATCGCCCAAGGTCTGGAGAACACCGAGGCCATCCGGATCATTCTGTTCCGGCTGTTCGCCCATGTGCCCCCGCCACCGTTGCTGCGGAGCCAGCCCGCGGTGTGGGCGCTGGGCCGGGCCGTGGCCGGGCCGGTGGCCGCCGCGATCATCGTGGCGTCCCTGCCGGAGTCCCTGCGCCGGAAAGCGGGGCTGGCCGACCTGCCCGGCGCGGAGACGCTGAGCCGCGGCGTCCATCTCGGCTCCGGCGTGGCGACCCGCGTTCTCCCCCGGTCGTGGACCCGGACGGACACGGTCCTGAACATCCTCGACTCCGGTGCCCTCACCGGGCTGCGCCGCCGGACGAGCCAGGCCGCCCTCCTGTTCCGCCTGCTCGCCAACGACCGCGACGAGGCCCCGGCGGCCCGGTCGGCCGACCGCTTCTTCGCCGAGGTGCTGGACCAGACCGGGGACGGCCGGCTGAGCTGGCCCGACCTGGCCGCCATGGCCCGGGAGATCGCCACCCGCCTCGACCTGGACGAACCCGCCGAGCGACGGCTCTACGACGCCTACGCCGACTGGTGGCGCGAGCTGCTGGCGGCACTGGACACCGACGAGGACGGCCACATAAGCCGCCAGGAATACGCCGCCCACGCCACCACGCTCGCCGGGCCCGCCCTGATCAGGGTCGCCGAGGTGCTCTTCGACGTCGCCGACGCCGACGGCGACCAGTCCATCGACGCCGCCGAGCATCGGGCGCTGTTCCGCACCGCGTTCGCCCGAGACCTGGACGGCACCGAGCCCGGCCGCTACTCGCGCGGCGACTTCGTCCGCGAGTTCCTGGCCTTCATGTCGGGACAGCGCCCGTCCACGTCCTACGACGCCCTGCTCGCCGAGGCCTGATCAGGGGGCCAGGTCGTCGCGGTGGAGGAGGGGGTCAACGGCCTCGCGCATGTGGAGGGTCGGGTCGCTCTCGCCGGTCCAGCGGACGAAGGCCGCCGCGGCCTGGGCCACCAGCATGTCGACGCCGTTGGCGGCGCGCATGCCGCGGGCCCTGGCCCGGCGGACCAGTTCGGTCTCGCTCGGGACGTAGACGACGTCGAACACCGCGGCCTCGGGTGCGAGGTCGGCGACGTCGATCACGGGGCCGGGGGTCAGCATGCCGACCGAGGTGGCGTTGACGAACAGGTCCGCCTCGCCGAGGCGGGCGACGGCGAGCGGGTCGTGGAAGGCCAGGGGCTCGATCTCGGCGAAGGGGCTGAACTCCGTGGCCAGGCGGCGGGAGTCGGCGGCGTCGAGGTCGAGGACGGTGAGGCGGCCGACTCCGGCCTCGGCCAGGCCGTAGGCCGCGGCGTGGCCCGCTCCGCCGGAGCCCGCCAGGACGACCCGCGCGCCTGACAGGTCGGCGCGCACGCACGCGCGCACCCCGGTCATGAAGCCGATCACATCGGTGTTGAAGCCGGTCAGCCGGCCGTCCGCGGCGATCGACACGCTGTTGACGGCGCCGATCCGCCGGGCGGTGCCCTCGACCTCGTCCAGCAGCGGCATGATCGCGCGTTTGAACGGCGCGGTGATCTGGAAGCCGAGCCACTTCTCGTCCCGGGCCTGCGCGACCTGGGCGGCCAGCTCCGGCTCGGTCACCTCGCGCAGCTCGTAGCGGGCGTCGATGTCAAAGGCGGCGAACGCGGCGTTGTGCATGACCACGGAGTGGAGGCGGCGCAGGGGGTTTCCGAACAGGGCGACGGTGCGCATCACGAATTCCTAGGGTCAGTGGCCGGTGAAGGCCGGCGGGCGCTTGGCCAGGAAGGCTCGTGCTCCTTCCAGGGCGTCCCGGGTGGAGAAGATCTCTTCCGAGGCGTCGAGTTCGAGGGCCAGGCCGTCGTCGAGCGTCCGCTCGGTGGCCTGGTCGAGCAGGTGCTTGGCGGCCCGGACGGCGACTGGGCCGCGGGCGGCGATCGTCCCGGCCAGCTCGCGCGCCGTCGTCAGCGCCGAGCCCGCCGGTGCGACCCGGTTGACCAGGCCGAACGAGTGCGCGGTGGCGGCGTCGAGGATCTCCCCCAGCAGGACGATCTCCTTGGCCCTGGCGGGTCCGACGACACGCGGCAACCGCTGGGTGCCGCCGCTCCCGGGGACGACTCCGAGCTTCAGCTCGGGCAGGCCGAGCCGGGCGTTCTCGCCCGCGACCCGCAGGTCGCAGCACAGGGCCAGCTCCAGTCCCCCGCCGAGCGCGTACCCCTCGATGGCGGCGATGGACGGCACCCGCAGCCGGGCGAGCTGACGGTAGACCAGCTTCTCCAGCAGGAGCTTCTCCTCGGCCACCCGTCCGTGCAGGTCCTCGAACTCGGCGATGTCCGATCCCGCGCAGAACGCCCGTCCCCCGGCGCCGTGGAGCACGACGACGCGGGTGCGCTCGTCGGACTCCACGGCGCGCAGGGCCTCACGGAGACTCAGGGTCAGTTCGTGGGAGACGACGTTCATGGGCGGGTTGTCCAGCTCGATCTCCGCGCACGCGCCGTGCGTCACGTTGACCAGTGCTGCCATGTCGGTTCCTCTCGAAGTCGTCGGCGATCCCCATCCGCGCGGTGCGGAACAGGCGGGTGTCCATGAGGCGCAGGCACTCGCTGACCTTGGGCTTGAACTCCATGTGGGCGAGCACGTCGTCCCGGACGTCGAGCCCGTCGGCGATCTCGATCAGCTCCAGGCCGTCCTCGGTCAGCGCGAAGACGGCGCGTTCGGTGATGTACCGGACCTCCTGCCCCTTCTCCAGCGCCATCCGGCCGTTGAAGCTGATCTCCTGGACGGTCTCGACGAACTTGCGCCGCGCGCCCTCCCGCTGGATGGACGGGGCGCCGTCGGTCAGCCTGACCTGGAGGCCGCCGGCGGTGAACGTCCCGACGAAGCAGAGGCGTCCGGTCAGGGCGCTGATGTTGACGAACCCGCCGGGACCGCGCAGCCGGTCGTCGAAGGCGTGGACGTTGACGTTCCCGTCCTGGTCGACCTGCGCGAACGAGAGGCTGGTGATGTCGAGGCCGCCGCCGTCGTAGAAGTCGAACATCGAGGGCTGCTCCAGGCGCGCCTGGTAGTTCGCCCCCGCCCCGCCGTCGGGGCCGTGCGCGGGGATGCCGCCGAAGATGCCCTGCTCGACGGTGAGGGTCAGGCGGTCGGCCACGCCCTCCTCGGCGGCGACCGCGCCGATCTGCTGGGAGATGCCGAAGCCGAGGTTGCAGATGTCCCCGGGACGGAACTCCAGCAGCGCCCGGCGCGCGATCACCTTGCGGACGTCCAGGGGCGTCGGCGGTCCTCCGGTGGACGGCATGCGCAGCTCCCCCGAATAGAAGGGCGAATGGGCGGTCTCGTAGGTCTGCCGCTGCGTCCCGTCGACATAGACGTAGTCGACGAGCGCGCCGGGGATCCGCACCTCGTTCGGCCGCAGCGAGCCGCGCGCGGCCAGGCGCTCGGCCTGGACGATGACGACGCCGCCGCTGTTGTGGGCGGCCATGGCCAGGGCGAGGGAGTCGCCGAGGATCGGCTCGCGTTCGAAGGTGAGGTTGCCGTCCTCGTCGGCGGTGGTCGCCCGGATCACCACGACGTCGACCGGCAGCGCGGGGTAGAAGAGCCACTCCCGTCCTGACAGCTCGACGATCTGGACCAGCTCCTCGGCGGTGCGGGCGTTCTGGCGCCCGCCGGTCTGGCGCGGGTCGACGTAAGTGCCCAGGCCCACGTGGGTGAGGTGGCCGGGACGGCCCGCCGCGATGTCGCGGCACAGCGCCGACAGCACTCCCTGCGGGAAGGAGTAGGACTCGATCTCGCCGCCGGCCGCCAGCGCGCCCAGCCGGGGCTCGTTGCCGATGTTGCTGCCGATGGTGCGCCGGGTCAGCCCGGGGAGCGCGAGCTGGGACAGGCCCCGCTCTGCGAAGTCGCCGATTCCCACGACCCGCACGGTGGTCAGGTCGCGCGGCGACGCCGTCCGGGTGAAACGGTCGGCGAGCCCGTCGATGAACGCCTGCGGGACGCCGTGTCCCGCGCCCGATCCGCCGATCCACAGCGCGTCGCCGTCGCGCACCAGATCCACGGCCTGCTCGACGGTGACGATCCGCGCGCTCATGGCATCAGCCCTCCGCTGTTGGGGTGCAGTGTCTGGCCGAGCAGCAGGGAGGAGGCGTCGGAGAGGAGGAAGGTCACGCAGTCGGCGACCTCGTCGGGTTCGCCGAACCGTCCCAGGGGCAGCTCGCGCATGCGCTTGCGCCCGACCTCGCCTTCCATGACGGTGCGTCCCATCGCGGTGTTGGTGACGCCGGGGGCCACGCAGTTCGCCCTGATGCCCCGCTGGCCGAACTCGCGCGAGATCGACTTGGCGAGGGCCATCGCCCCGGCCTTGGCGCTGGCGTAGTGCGCGACCCCGGGCCAGCCGATCATGCCGAGCCGGGACGCGATGTTGACGATGACGCCCTCGCCTCGCGCCAGCATTCCGGGGAGCACGGCCTGGCTGGCGTGGAACATGCCGTACAGGTCGGTCCTCATGACCAGGTCCCAGTCTTCGGGGGTCAGGTCGAGGAACGGGGTCTCCGGCATGATCCCGGCGTTGTTGACCAGGCCGTCGATCCGTCCGAAGCGCCGCTCGGCCCAGGCGACCAGGGCGAAGACCGCGTCGCGGTCCGCCACGTCGCACGGGTGGGCGTCGGCGTCGCGGCCCAGGGCCCGGATCTCCGCGGCCAGCTCGCGGGCCTCGGCCTCGCTGGAGTGGTAGGCGACGGCGACATGGGCTCCCTCGGACGCGGCGGCCGTCGCGACGGACCTCCCGATCCCGCGACCGGCTCCGGTGACCAGGACGACCCGGTCGTGCAGGGGTGGCACTCGCATCGGCTCGACCGTTCCTTTCTGAGAGCGCTTTCAATTTTCCTGTACATTCTCATAGCATGGACTCATTGGCAACACCCGCCCAGGGACGAACCCCGGTCATCGACGTCCACGCCCACGCCGTGCCGCCCGCCCTGATCGAGCGCCTGCGGCACGAACGTCCGGGTGTGGCCCTGCGCGAGGAGGCGGACGGGCTCCACCTCGACATCGGCGGCCGCCGCACGCCCGCGATCAGCGCGGACCTGACCGATCCGGCCCGCCGGCTGGCCGCGATGGACCGGATGGGGGTGGACGTCCAGCTCGTCTCGCCGTGGATGGAGCTGACGCCCGAGGAGGTCGGCCCGCACGACGCCGCGCGGTTCGTCGGGCTGGTGAACGACTCCCTCGGCGACCTGGCCGACCAGGCGCCCGCACGCCTGCGGGCCCTGGCCCTGGTGAACCGGCGCGACCCCGCCACCGCCGCCACCGACCTGCGGCGACTCCTGGACACCGGCCGTTTCCAGGGCGCCGAGATCGGCCTCGGCGGCACCGGACCGGCCCTCCACGAGCCCGACTGGGACCCGTTCTGGGACGCCGCGAGCCGCACCGGAGCCCTGATCCTCCTGCACCCCTGGCGCCCGTCCTCGCCCGCCGGGATCACCTGCCCGCGCCTGCCCGACATCGTCGACAACCCCGCCCAGTCGACGGCGGCCGTGGGCGCGATGGTGCTGGCCGGGACGCTCCAGCGCTTCCCCGACCTGCGCCTCTGCGTCGTCCACGGCGGCGGGTTCCTCCCCTACGCGGCGGGACGCTTCGACGCGATCGCGGCCATGCCCAGCCCGCCAGCCACGCGCGACCCGGCGGCGCCCGGCCCCGCGGCGCCCGGCCCGGCGGCGCCCAGCCCGGCAGGCGCGCCCGACCCGGCAGCAACACCCGGTCCGGCGCCGAGCGAGTCGCTGCGGCGGCTCTACTTCGACTCGCTGACGCACTCGCCCCAGGCCCTGGCCTGGCTGGTCGGGTTCGCGGGCGCCGACCGCGTGATGCTCGGCAGCGACTACCCGTTCCCCACGGGCTGCGCGGACCCGGTCGGGGCCGTCGGGCCGCTGCCCGCCGAGCAGCGGGAGGCCGTCCTCGGCACGACCGCGCAACGTCTGCTGACACCGCGGCGCCCTTGACAGGGAAAACGTGGCAAAGATAGAAAGCGCTTGCAGTTTTCACCCCAAAAGGAGGGGCAGCATGGATCAGGTCCGCGTGGGCATCATCATGAACGGCGTCACCGGGCGGATGGGGACCCGGCAGCATCTCGACCGGTCGATCATCGCCATCAGGGACGAGGGCGGGCTCCCGCTCGCCGACGGGCGCAGGCTCATCGTCGACCCCATCCTGGTCGGCCGCGACGCCGCCAAGCTGCGGGCGCTGGCCGCCCGCTACGGCGTCGACAGCTGGACCACCAGCCTCGACGAGGCGCTCGACGACCCCGACAACACGATCTACTTCGACTCCCAGGTCACCAGCCTGCGGGCGGAGTCGGTCCGGAAGGCGATCGCTGCCGGGAAGCACATCTTCTGCGAGAAGCCGACCGCCGGCGATCTCGGCGAGGCGCTCGACCTCGTCCGGCTGGCCAACGCGGCCGGGATCAAGCACGGGGTCGTCCAGGACAAGCTGTTCCTGCCGGGCATCCGCAAGCTGAAGCGGCTGGTCGAGGGGGGCTTCTTCGGCGACCTGCTCAGCTTCCGGCTGAACTTCGGGTACTGGGTCTTCGAGGGCGACTGGCAGCACCTCAACCGGCCGTCCTGGAACTACCGCGCCGAGGACGGCGGCGGCCTGATCATGGACATGTACCCGCACTGGCGCTACGTGCTCGACGACGTCATCGGCCCGGTCAGGTCCGTGCTCTGCCACGGCCAGGTCCACATCCCCCGCCGCTGGGACGAGAACGGCGAGGAGTACGTCGCGACCGCCGAGGACGCCGCCTACGGCATGTTCCAGTTCGACAACGACGTCCTGGCGCAGTTCACCACCTCGTGGGCGACCCGTCCCTACCGCGACGAGATCGGCGAGTGGCAGCTCGACGGCACGCTGGGCAGCGCCATCGCCGGGCTGCGCGACTGCCGGGTCCAGTCGCGCGCCAACACCCCGATGCCCGTGTGGAACCCCGACATCCCCAACCCGATCGACTTTCGCGCGGGCTGGTCGGAGGTCCCCGACAACGAGGTCTTCGGCAACGCGTTCCGCATCCAGTGGGAGATGTTCCTCCGCCACGTCGTCGAGGACGCCGAGTTCGGCTGGGACCTGCTCGAAGGGGCCAAGGGCGTCCAGCTCGCCGAGCTCGCGCTCCAGTCGTGGCGCGAGCGGCGCTGGGTGGACGTCCCCGACCTGGAGGTTCCGGCCTCATGACGGGGACCGACCGGCTGAGCGTCAACCAGATCACGGTGAAGAGCTGGTCCTTCGAGGAGACCGTGCGCGGCTGCGCCCGCCACGGCATCGGCTACGTGGGCGCCTGGCTGGACAGCGTCGAGGAGATCGGCGTCGACCGGGCCGTGACCCTGCTCGACGACCACGGCGTCGGCGTCTCCAGCGTCTGCCGCGCGGGATTCTTCACCGGCACCAACCCGGATCGGCCGTGGACCCCGGCGGACAACGAGCGGGCGGTCGACCTGACCGCCCGGCTCGGCGCCGACGTCCTGTACCTGGTGTGCGGCGGTGTGCCGGACGACCGAGATCTGCCGTCCGCGCGCGCCGCCGTCCGCGACGGCCTGGCCGAGCTGGTGCCGTACGCGGCCGAGCGCGGGGTGCGGCTGGCCGTGGAACCCCTGCACCCGATGATGTGCGCCGAACGCTCGGTCGTCGTCACGCTGGCCCAGGCCATCGAGCTGGCCGGTCGGTTCCGGCCGGACGAGGTCGGCATCGCCGTCGACACCTACAACGTCTGGTGGGACCCGGACCTGGCCGAGGCCATCGGCCGGGCCGCCGACCGGATCATCAGCTACCAGGTGTGCGACTGGCTGGTGCCCCAGCCCCATCCGCTCTTCGGCCGCGGCATCCCCGGCGAGGGCATGATCGACCTCCGCTCGATCACCCGCGCCGTGGACGCCACCGGCTACACCGGGCCGATCGAGGTGGAGATCTTCAACGAACGGGTGTGGTCGTCCCCGCCCGACGACGTCCTTCGCCTGATCAAGGAGAGCTTCACCGCCCACGTCCTGCCCTGACCCGCTGACCCCGCCGCCGACCCCGTCCCGCTCCCGCCGAACCGCCGGCGGTCGCGGGCGGGGTGAAGGTGTCTCAGGGACGGGGCGGGGCGGTGGTCTCGCGCATGAGGACGGTGCCGCCGATCTCCACGGTGTGGCGGGGCTCGTTGCCGGGCAGGAGGGCGAGCTCCATGGCGACACGGCCGATGCGCTCCAGGGGCAGCTCGACCGTCGTCAGGACGGGGACGGCGTCGGAGGCCAGCGGGGTTCCGCCGAAACCGGCCACCGAGACGTCGGCCGGGACGCGCAGCCCGGTGGTGCGCAGCCAGGCCATCGCGCCGACCGCCACGACGTCGGCGATGCCGAACACGCAGGTCGGCGGGTCGGGACGGTCGAGAAGCAGGCGGGCGCCGCGGGCCCCGCCGTCCCGCGACAGGTCGACGCGGACGATCGAGCCGGGATCGAGGGGGACGCCGCGGTCCTCCAGGCCGAGCCGGAACCCGCGCAGCCGGTCGCTCACCGACATCAGCTTGGCCGGGCCGGAGATCACGCCGAACGAGGTGTGCCCGAGGTCGACGAGCTCGTGGGCGAGCCGCCGGGCGGCCTCCACATTGCCGATCTTGACCAGGTGCCCGATCTTGCGCCCCCGGGTCACCGAGACGATCGCTCCCCCGGCGGCCTGGTAGGCCTCCAGCGCCTCGGTCATCGCGGCCGAGTGGGCGCGGTCGGCGAACGAGCTGCCCGCCAGGACGATGGCCCGGGGACGCTGCGTGCTGAGCAGGCTGAGGTAGTTGAGCTCCTGGCGCGGGTCGCGATAGGTGCACACCATGGTGACCAGCAGGTCGTGCGCCTCGGCGACCTTGATCACGCCGCCCGCGATCATGGCGAAGTAGGAGTCGCGCACGTCGTGGACGACGAGCCCCACGCTGGCCGAAGTCGAGCTGGCCAGGGCGCGCGCGTGCAGGTTCGGCCGGTAGCCCAGCTCGGACGCCGACGCCAGGACCCGGTCGCGCAGCGAGGCCCGTCCCTTGTAGTCGGCGTCGCTCAGCATGCGCGAGGCCGTGGACAGCGAGACCCCGGCATGGTCGGCGACGTCCTGCAGACGGACCGGGCGGCCTTCGGACGGCATCGGCACCCTCCCACGACACCTGTTGCGCGACCCGCAGCATATCGCGGCGGAATCGAGCCTCAGACTGCAAGCGCTGGCACCGGATCGTCGATGCCAGAGGCTCAATGGCGGCAATCACCCTAGGGACTGGCTGAAGGCGCTTCCCGTGGGCGTGGGCGGTCAGCGGGGGCCCGTGGTCTCCCGGGGGATGAGGCGATGGCTCAGGACGGTGAGGGGGGCGGTCTCGGTGTCGGGAGAGGCGTCGATGATGTGGCGGGCGGCCATCGCGCCCATCTCGTACAGGGGCAGGCTCACCGTGGTCAGGCCGACGAACTGGGCGACCCGGAGGTCGTCCATCCCGGCGACGGAGACCTGTCCGGGCACGTCGATGCCCGCCTGCCGCAGGGCGTTGAGGGCCCCGACGGCGGCCTCGTCGTTGGCGGCCAGGATCGCGTCGGGCAGCCGCGGATGGGCCAGCATCCGCATGGCGGCGGTGTGCCCGGCCTCGAAGTCGAAGCCCCCGAGGTGGCAGCTCGCGGACGTGGCGAGGCCGGCGTCGTCCATGCAGGCGAGGAAGCCGTTGCGGCGCTCCCGGGAGGCGATCATGCCGGACGGCCCGTCGATGAAGGCGATCCGGCGGTGGCCCAGCGAGAGCAGGTGATCGGTGACGGCGTACGCGGCGGCCTTGCTGTCGGCGGTGACGACCGGGCACCCCAGGTCGCGCATGGTGAGCGACATGATCTGGACGCCCTGCTCCCGCGCCTGCCCGACCACCTTGGCCAGCTCGGGCGCGTGCGGGTCGTCGACGTGGCCGCTGCCGGCGAAGACGACCCCGGCGGCGCGGTAGTCGCGCATGGTCTGGAGACGGTTGATCTCCGTGGTGGTGCGCCGGTCGACGTTGGAGAGCATGGTGACGTACCCGGCCCGGCTGGCCACGTCGTCCACACCGCGGGCGATGACCGAGAAGTACGGGTTGACGATGTCGCTGACCAGGACGCCGATCAGGCGGCTGCTGCGGGAGACCAGCGCGCGGGCCAGGGCGCTGGGCGAGTAGCCCAGCTGCTCGGCGACGGCGATGACCTTGGCGCGGGTCTTGGCCGAGATGGGGTGGCTGGAGCCGTTCAGCACGCGCGACGCGGTGGACACCGACACACCGGCCGCACGCGCGACCTCAACGAGCGAACTCACCGGGTGACTCCTTAGGAGAACGTTTTCCTATTTGTAGCACGACTCGGCCCAGGTCAGCGAACCATTCGGGCCATTACCGGACGCTTGACCTGGCCGTAACCCTTGACGAGGGCGTGGCACGGCTCACTAACATGCGACGGAAGGAATACGTTTGCCTAGCCGCTGACCTCGGCCGGGACACGGGAGGAGCAGCCATGCATGCCGGGACACATCTGAAACGGATCGCCGCGCTGGCGGCCCTGTTCACCGTGGCCGCGTGCGGCGGCGGTGGAGCCGCGCGCACCAACGCGGACGGAACGGTGTCGTTCACGGTCGCGGTCATCGAGCCGGACATCACCACGGTCCCGATCCTGGCGGCCATCGACACCGTCCGCCGGGCGGGGCACCGGGTGAAGGTCGTCGAGCTGGCCGAGCCCGAGCTGGCGATCGAGGGGCTGGCCAAGGGCCACTACGCGATCTCGGCCGAGGCGACGAGCCCGGCGCTGATCGCGATGCAGAAGAAGGCCCCCATCAAGCTCATCGCCGACGCGGTCGGCAACCAGTGGGCGATCTACGGCAAGCGCGGGATCGCCTCCTGTGACGACCTGCGCGGCCGTCCATTCGGGATCTACAGCAAGGGAGCGGTGGCGACGGCCATGACCAAGGAGTGGGTGGCCGCCAAGTGCGGCGCGGGCAAGCGGCCCGAGTACCTGACCATCGGCGGTTCGGACGTGCGCGCTCACGCCCTCGTCTCAGGCGAGATCGACGCCACGGCGCTGGAGATCTCCGATGTGGTCTCCCTGGAGTCGACCGGCGGCGGGCGGTTCGCCCAGCTCGTCGACTTCGGCAAGGACCTGCCCGACCTGCGCCCGCAGACCGTCTACGCCAACTCCGACTTCCTCGCCTCGTACCGGGGCGCGGCCCAGGAGTTCGTCAGCGCCCTGGTGAACGAGCACGCCAAGATCAACGCCGATCCGAAGCACCTGGTCGCGCTGGTGACCAAGTACCTGCCCGAGGAGGACGCCGACGAGGTCGCCGAGGTGGCCGAGCGGTACGTCAAGGCGGGGCTGTTCAAGGCCGGGGCGCTGAACGAGCGCAACGTCCAGAGCACCATCGAGTTCTTCGTCAAGGCCGGGGTGATCGAGCCGGGCATGAAGGCGCGCGACGCGGCCGACCTGACCTTCCTCAAGGCGGCGTCATGAGCGCCACGACGACGCGCCGGGCATCGCACCGGGAACCGCGCCGCACGTCCGGCTTCCGGACCGGTCCCCTGCCCGAGGGGCGTCCCGGCCCGCTGCGGCGGATCATGGACGGCGCCGCGCTGTACCAGCTGCTGACCTTCGTCCTGTTCGCCGGAGTCTGGGAGTGGTACGCCCGTGCGCGTGGCGGGCTGCTCATCCCCACCTTCACCGACACGGTCCAGGCGACGGTCGAGCTGCTGGGCACCGCCGAGCTGTGGAAGGCGATGTACGCCAGCAACCAGGCGCTGGTGCTCGGCTTCGCCGTCGCGGTCGTCCTCGGCGTGCCCGCCGGGATCGTGCTCGGCCGGTTCCGCTGGCTGGAGCGCTTCGCGGACGTCTACCTCAACATCCTGCTGGTCACCCCGATGGCAGCGATCATCCCGCTGCTGGTGATGTCGGTGGGGTTCGGGCTGGCCTCGCGCGTCATCCTCGTCGCGATCTTCTCGATCGTGATGGTGGTGGTGAACAGTCGCGCCGGGGTCCGCCAGGTGGACCCGTCGCTGATCGAGATGGCCCGCTCGTTCGGTGCGAGCGAGCGGGTGATCTGGACGCGGATCCTGCTGCCCGGCGCACTGCCCGCGATCATGACGGGCATCCGGCTGGGCCTGGGACGCGCGGTCACCGGCATGGTGATCGTCGAGCTGCTCATGGTGTCCACCGCGCTGGGCGGGCTGATCTTGGAGTACCGCGGGCTGTTCCAGCCCGCGGAGCTGTACGGAACCATCGTGATCATTTTGGCGGAGGCGCTGCTGCTGATCTCCGTCGCGCGGTGGTGCGAGCACAGGCTGACCCGATGGGCCCAGCCGAACCGGGCAAGGAGCGCACAGTGATCGAAATCCGCGGGCTGAGCAAGAAATTCGTCGGCCAGGACGGCGACACCGTCCACGCGCTGCGCGACGTCGACCTCGACGTCACCGAGAACGAGTTCCTCACCGTCCTGGGCCCCAGCGGGTGCGGGAAGACGACCCTCCTCAAGGCCATCGCGGGGCTCATCCCCTGGAACGACGGGGACATCCGCGTCGACGGCACGCCGGTGCGCGGGCCGGGTCCCGACCGGAGCATGGTGTTCCAGAACTTCGCGCTGTTGCCGTGGGCGACGGTGCTGGACAACGTCGCCTTCGGGCTCAAGATGCGCGGTGTCGGCCGGGCCGAGCGCGAGGAGCGCTCCCGCTCGCTGATCACGATGGTGGGGCTCAAGGGGTTCGAGTCCAAGCGTCCCGGCGAGCTGTCGGGCGGCATGCAGCAACGCGTGGGCCTGGCCCGCGCCCTGGCCGTCCGGCCGAGGGTGCTGCTGATGGACGAGCCCTTCGGCGCGGTCGACGAGCAGACCCGGCGCCTGCTGCAGGAGGAGCTCCTGACGATCTGGGAGAAGCAGCGGATGACCGTCGTGTTCATCACGCACAGCATGGAGGAGGCGGTGCTGCTCGGCGACCGCGTCGTGCTGATGAGCGCCCGTCCCGGACGCATCGCCGAGATCGTCCCGGTGCCGCTCCAGCGGCCGCGCTCCAGCGACGTCGGAGCCCTCGAACGCTCCAGCCACTATGTCGAGATCACCGCGTACCTGTGGGAGCGGCTGCGCGAGATGCACGCCGAGCAACGTCCCGCCGAGGTGACCGGATGAGCGCCGTGGCCGAACGCCCCGGCGCGCGGCGGTCGCGTCCGCGCTGGGGACGCCTGCCCGCCGCCCCCCTGAGCCTGGCGGCCGGAGCGGCGGCCTGGGAACTCATCGGGCATCTGGCCGGGGTGTCGTTCTTCCCGCCGCTGAGCACGGTGCTGGAGCGGCTCGTCGACATCACCTCCGAGGGGATGATCCTCGGCAGCCTGGCCGACAGCCTGGTCAACCTCGCCTTCGGCTTCGCCATCTCGCTGGTCGCCGGGCTCGCCGTCGGCGTCGCGATGGGCCGCTACCGCAAGGTCGAGGCCGCGCTCGGGATCTATGTCTACGCGCTGCTCACCGCCCCGTCGCTGGTCTTCGCGCCGATCTTCTTCTCCCTGCTGGGAGCGGGCCGCGGCTCGATCATCGCCGTGGTGGTCATGTACGCGATGTTCGTCATCGTCATCAACACCGCGTCGGCGATCCAGGCCGTCCCGGCGCCCCTGGTGGAGATGGCACGGTCCTACGGCGCCAGCGAGGGGCAGGTGCTGCTGCGCGTCATGCTCCCGGCCGCCGCGCCCATGATCATGGCCGGTGTCCGGCTGGGCGTCGGCCGCGCCGTCACCGGAATGATCAACGGCGAGATGTTCATCGCCGTGGTCGGGCTCGGCCATGTCGTCACCGAGGCGGGCGGACGGTTCGACAGCGCCGAGGTGCTGGCCGTCCTGCTGGTCGTCATCGCCGTCGCGCTGGGCGCCGTCGGACTGGTCCAGGCCGTCGACCGCCGTATCACCCGCTGGGTTCCGAAGACCACGAGAGGAAACTGAATGAAGGTCGACGCTTACAGTCACATCCTGCCGGCCCCCTACTTCGAACGCATGCGGGAGCTGGCGGTCGATCCCCGCGCGCTCAAGCGGTGGCTGGAGCTGCCCGCGCTGCACGACGTGGACGCGCGGCTGCGGATCATGGACGAGTTCGGCGAGGACTACCAGCAGATCCTCACGCTGTCCTCGCCGCCGATCGAGCTGCTGGCGGGGCCGTCCGAGTCCCCGGCGCTGGCGCGGCTGGCCAACGACTCGATGCTGGAGCTGTGCGAGAAGTACCCCGACCGGTTCCCGGCGTTCGTCGCGTCCCTGCCGATGAACGACCCGGACGCCGCCATGGTCGAGCTCGCCCGGGCCATCGACGAGCTCGGCGCGCGGGGCGTCCAGGTGTTCACCAACGTCAGCGGCCGCCCCCTGGACGACCCCGCGTTCCGGCCGGTGTTCGACGAGATGGCCCGGCGCGACCTGCCCATCTGGATGCACCCCGCCCGCGGCCCCGGGTTCGCCGACTACGCCACCGAGGAGACCTCCAAGTTCGAGATCTGGTGGGCGCTCGGCTGGCCGTACGAGACCAGCGTCGCCATGGCCCGGCTGGTCTTCTCCGGCCTGCTCGAGCGCCATCCCGACATCAAGATCATCACCCATCACATGGGCGCCATGATCCCGTTCCTGGAGGGCCGCATCGGGCTGGGCTGGAGCGACCAGCTCGGCAGCCGCACCGCCGACGTGGACTACAGCGACCTGCTGCCGCGCCGGCCGCTGGACTACTTCCGCCGCTTCTACGCCGACACCGCCCTGTCGGGCTCGGCCATCGGCACCCGCTGCGGCCTGGACTTCTTCGGCGCCGACCATGTGCTGTTCGGCAGCGACTGCCCCTTCGACCCCGAGGGCGGGCCCATGTACATCCGCGAGACGATCCGCGTCATCGACGCCCTCGACGTGTCCGACGGCGACCGCGAGCAGATCTACCACCTCAACGTCCTGCGCCTGATGGGAATGTCCGGTGAGGCCGCGAGCTGATCTCGGGCCCCCGGCTCACATCAGCTCCTTGCATTCGTCGGGGCTGCGGACCTTGAAGTCGGCGGCGTCCCTGAGGTAGTCGAAGTTGACGACGAACTTGGTGTAGACCGAGGCGTGATCCTGGATCCGGATCACGTTCTCGTCGTTGTGCCGCAGCGAGGGCGTGTTCAGGTTCGCCGAGCCGGTGAACACCACCTTGTGCTTCTCACCGGTGTACGTGGCGTCGATCATGATGTTCTTCTGGTGGATGTAGACGCCGTCGCGGAACCCGTAGATCGCGACGCGGTCCCGTCCGGTGCCGCCCGACAGCAGCGCGTCGCAGGCGCCGTCGTACATCCGATCGGCGACGATCTCGATCTGGCAGCCCTCGGTCGCCTTGGCGCGCAGGGCCTTGGCGGCGGCGGTGCGGCTGATCGACCACATCCCCACCCGGATGGTGCCGGGGCACTTCACCTCGTCGAGGGTGTTGACGACGGTGTCGGCGTTGCCCTTCGGGTCGTCGGCCCGCGGGTAGAAGTAGCTCTTGGTGTTCCCGGTGCTCTCCGGCGGGTTGTCCTGGTAGTAGCTCAGGTTGGTCCTGGCCGCCCGCAGCGCCTGGAAGTACCGCTCGAACCGGGTGTAGAGGGCGACGTTGCCGACGTCGGTGTAGGTGCTGTTGTAGGTGCCGGACACCGATCCCGCGCCGAGGTTCGCCGAGGACGTCGACACCACGGCCTTCTCGTCCTTGGTGTGGGAGAACAGGAAGAACTTGTTGTGCATGGAGCCGCTGCCCTGGCAGGAGGTCTCGGTGAAGTTGTCGCTGGGCGGGCAGCCCTTCACCCACGACCCGTCCTGGCCCTTCAGGCCCTCTTCGAGCTTCTGGTATTCGGGAGTGCCGACGGCGTTGGCGTCGGTGATGATCTGGACCTTGACGTCCCGGTCCTTGGCGGCGCCGACCAGGGCCTTGGTGACCCTGGCGTCATCGAAGACGTATGCCGTCCCCATGATCACCGAGTTCTCCTCGGCCCCGTCGATCAGCTTGACGAGATGGTCGACCAGCTCGTTCTCGGTCCCGGTGCCGGGAATGTTGAAGTAGGCGTCGGACACCAGGCTCGGCGGCGCGGCCGAGGCGTCCGCGAGCGCGATGGCGGTGACGAGCGCGGCGGCACCGGCGACGGTCACTGCACGCGTGCGCGTGAGGCGCATGGGAGTCTCCCCTTCTGCGGTGGAATGGCGCGGGGTGCGTGGCGCGGGGTGGTTGGCCGGAGACCGGCGGGCCAGAGCCTTCTCCACGTCCGTCATCGCGTCAACGACTCTCGGCGGGATGGGACGTCCCAGCCCCGTGACCTGCGAGTTCGCAGACGGGATGAGACGCCCTACCCCGGCGCGGCTCAGGAGAGGCGGCTCGCGAGCGGGGCCGCCAGCGGGGCGCCGAACCACTCCGCGAGCGCGTCCCGCAGCGCGGGGCCGGCGGGTTCGTCCGCGGTCGCGGCCCAGGCGATGTGGGCGTCCGGGCGGATCAGCAGGGCGTCGGCCGGACGGTGGTCGGTCGCGGCCGTCCGGACGTCGACGCGGTCCCGCCAGCCGCGGGCGGTGTCCCGGACGTCCGGACGGTCGGCGAGGTCGAGGAGGACGGGCCGCGCGCCGCGCAGCAGTTCCGCGACGCTGGTCGTCCCCTCCTCGGTGCGCAGGACGAGGTCGGGCGCGAAGGTGCCGGTCAGCGCGTGCCCGTTCGGGTGGGGCATCGGGTAGCGGATGTCGGTACCGGCGATGAGGGCGCCCATGCGGCGCAGTGGCTGCTCGTCGGCGACCAGCTCCAGGAAGACCTTCCGCAGCGCCTCGGCGGCGGGGTCGTGCCCGCGCCTGAGCGCCACCTGGGCCTGCGTGTGGAGCAGCGTGCGCGCGCCCGCGAGATGGCGTTCCTCGTGGTAGGTCTCCAGCAGGCCGTCCGGCGCCCATCCCTGGACGCGGGCGGCCAGCTTCCAGGCGAGGTTGACCGCGTCGAGCATCCCCGCGTTGAGCCCCACGCCCGTGGCGGGGAACAGGTGAGCCGCGTCCCCGGCCAGCAGGATCCGCCCGTCCCGGTACCGTTCGGCCTGCCGGGCCTGGAAGTGGTAGCGCGACAGCCGGATCGGCTCCCCCAGCGGGAAGCTCACGCCGAGCACGCGGCGGATGCTCTCCTGGAGCTCGGCCAGGGCCATCGGCGCGTCGTCGTCGGGCTCACTGAGCTCGTCCTCGGTGGTGGAGACGAGCCACACCTCCGGGGTGAGCAGCCCGAACCCGAAGACGCCGCGGTCGGTCCGGGTGAAGCGCCCGGTCCGGACCCTGCCCACCCCGGGGACGTCGAGGTCGCCGTCGGGAAGGCTGGTGACCGAGTCGGGCACGGTGACCTGGCCGAGCCGGTTGACCTCGGGATAGGTGGTGCCGGGGAACGGGATGCCGGTCAGCTCGCGGACCCGGCTGCGCCCGCCGTCGCAGCCCACCAGGTACCGGGCGGTCACGCGGTACGTCCCGTCCGGGCCGTGGACGTCGGCGGTCACCCCGTCCTCGTCCTGGCCCACCCCGACGAGCTCGTGCCCCCGGCGAATCTCCGCGCCGAGTTCGACGGCGCGCTCGGCGAGCAGACGCTCAAGGCGCGGTTGCGGAAGCGTCAGCCCCCGCAACGGCGACTCCCCCAGCGGCGCGAAGTCCAGATGCACCTCGCCGAACGGAATTCTGGGAGCCGGGTGGACCCGGCCGTGAGCGGCGGCCTCCAACCGCTCCAGCAGACCCCGGTACCGCAGCAGTTCCAGGATCTGCCCGCCGATGCCGTTGGCCTTGGGAACCTCCCCGAGCCGCGGACGCCGCTCCAGCACCAGCGGCCGCACTCCCGCCAGCCGCAGCTCGGCGGCCAGCATCAGACCGGCCGGGCCCGCCCCCACCACGATCACATCGGCGTCCGTCACCGGCCGCTCCCCACGTCCCTCACGCACTCACTACCCCCATCGCCGCAGGTTCTGGCCTCGGCCAGCGATTGTGCGGCACACCCGGGGCCTTGCCGCAAGGCCCCCTGCCCGCTATACCTTGAAAGTGGAGGAGCGGAACGCCCGCCGGTAGGCGCCTGGTGTTGTGCCCAGGGCCCGGACGAAACGCCGGCGCAGGTTGGTGGCCGACGACAGGCCGACGCGATGCGCGATGGCCTCGACGGGCAGGTCGGACGATTCCAGCAGCTCCCGCGCCGCCGAGATCCGCTGCGCCAGCAGCCACTGACCCGGGCTGACGCCGAGCTGGTCGGCGAAGCGGCGCGCCAGGGTGCGGGGCGAGACGCCCGCTCGGGCGGCCAGGTCCTCGACGGTCAGGGGCTTGTCGAGGCGGGCGGTCGTCCAGTCCAGGAGCGGGGCGAGCGTGCCGTCGATGTGGGCGGGGTGGGGCGGGGCCGCGTACTGGAGCTGGCCGCCCTCGCGGTGCGGCGGCATGACCATGTTCCGGGCGACGTGCGCGGCGTATCCGGCGCCCTGGTCGGTGCGGAGCACGTGCAGGCACAGGTCGATGCCGGCTCCGGCTCCGGCGCTGGTGGCCACGTCGCCGTTGTCCACGTAGAGGACGTCCGCGTCGACCTGGACGGCCGGGAAGCTCGCGGCCAGCTCCGTCGCGCGGGCCCAGTGCGTGGTCGCGCGCCGGCCGTCCAGCAGGCCCGCGTGGGCCAGCGCGAAGGCGCCGGTGCAGATGCTGATCATGCGCGTCCCGCCCGCGTGCGCGCGGCGCAGGGCCTCGAGGACGGCGGGCGACGGCGCCTCCTCGGTGGGCAGCCAGCCCGGGACGATCACGGTGTCGGCTCGTTCGAAGGCGTCCAGGCCCTGCGAGACCAGCATGGTGTAGCCCGCGCGGGTCGCGATCTCCCCCGGGTGCTCCGCGCACACGCTGAAGGTGTACCGGGACGGGAGCCCGGGCCGTTCGATCCCGAAGACCTCCACGGCGCACCCCAGCTCGAAGGTCGACTGGAAGGGGCGGGCCAGGGCCACCACGCGATGCATGGCAGGAAAGTACCTCAGGATGTCATTCGTGACACTCGGCGCGGTGCGCGGTGGCCGGCAGGCTGGCTCCATGACGACTGACGGCTATGAATGGTCCGCTGTGCGCGACGCCCCCGTTCGCGAGCTCTTCCCCGGTATCCGGGCGCGGTCGCTGTGGAGCGGTGGCGACGGCGCGAAGGCTTACGTGCTGGAGATGGATCCGGAGTCGTGCTGGGTGGGCGTCGACGTGCACGAGCCCGGCCCCGAGGAGGTCTTCGTGGTTTCGGGTGTCTTCAACGACGGCGTCCGGGACTACCCGGCCGGGTCCTTCATCCATGCCCCGGCCGGGTCCTCTCATGTGCCGCAGACGACCACGGGATGCACCCTGTTCGTCTTTTATCCCGAAGGCTGAGGCACGCGTGCGCCGACCGGGTCGCAGCCCTTTGGGTGCGACCCGGCTCGTTCATGGGCGGGTTATGGCTTGGGGCATTCCTTCCATGCGAAGTGGTAGGTGGTCTTGATGCTGCCGTCGACGGAATCCATCGTCATGAAACTGGTCTTGGCCGGGTCCGAGGTTCCGGCGTTGACGCGCAGTTCCGTGTTGACGTTGAAGTTGCGCTGTTCGCCGCACGGTTTCCATACCAGTTGCGCGACTTCGGTCTTGTCGGTGAACTGCCAGTTGTTGGAGTGCGGGCCCTTCAGGGTGTGGGTCGCCGAGGTCGTCTGCGACATTCCCTGGAAGTAGTAGCTGGCCTTCTCTACTCCGGTGGCGCCGGTCTGGAGATGTGCGAATCCGCGGTAGTCGGCCGACGCGATCGCGTAGGTGAATCCCTGCGGGACGTGCACCTTCAGGTTGAGCTGGCAGTTCTTGCGGAAGTCGACCGGATCCGAGGTGCCGCCGACCCGAGCGAGATAGTCGCTGTAGGTGACGGTGAACGCCTCCTTGTCGGGCGAGACGGCCACGGCGACGGTTCCCTTCGGGCAACCCGATCCGTTGACGGTGGCGACCTCGATGGTGATGCCGTCCGGTCCGTCGGGCGGCGTTTGGGCGTTCGCCGGGGCGGCGGCCAACGCGCCGAAGGCCAGGGCGATGGCGGCGGTGATCGTTGTTCTCTTGTGCATGGCTTCGCCTGCTTGTGTGGGGCGGGATGAATCGAGCGGTGAAATGACCTGCGTCGTGGCCGGTTGACGCATTCGCTCGATGAGTGGCGATCCAGGATCTCGGCGTCAGAATAACCGTGCCGATAAACTCGGTCAACGGGATTCTTGAATCAACTTTTACCTTCGATTTTCAAGGGGCGTCCACTTTAAACAGAAGGTTCCGATCCTTGAATTGGCGCGGTCCATTCACCGTGCCAGGTTGTTGAATGGTAAATGGGCTTGGTCACCCGGGGAGGAGGACGCCGTTTTGGACGATCGTCCGGCCGTTCTTGAGCACCAGGTCGCGGGGCGGGTGGGTGACGACGGCTTCGGCGGCCGTCCCGGCGCGGACGGCGACGAGATCGGCGGGCGCCCCCGGCTCGAGGCCGTAGGCGGGCAGGCCGAGCAGGCGGGCGCCGCCGTGCGTGGCGGCCTCCAGCGCCAGCTCGATGTCCTCGTCCCGCCGGAAGGTGTTGCGGTAGGCCAGGTGCATCGCGCGCTCCAGCATGTCGCCGCTGCCGAACGGGCCCCACAGGTCGCGGATGCCGTCGTGCCCGCAGGCGACGTTCGCCCCGGCGGCGCGCAGCTTCTTGACCGGCGGCACCGGGAAGTCGTAGACCGCGCCGGTCACCAGCGTCACCCCGGCCGCGGCGAGCCGCTCGACCAGGCGCTCGCGGTGCGCGGCGTCGATCTGCGGCAGGGCGTAGCCGTGGCTGATCGCGACCCGGCCGCCCAGCCCGGCCGCCTCGGTGCGCTCGATGACCAGCTCGAACTCGAACGCGCCGAGCGTCCCGCCGTCGTGCAGGTGGATGTCGATCCCGGCGCCGTACCGTCCGGCCAGCCCGAAGATCACGTTCAGCTGGCCGACGGGGTCGCGGTCGAACCCGGCCGGGTCGATGCCGCCGATCGTCTCGACGCCGTTCTTCAGCGCCTCCTCCAGCAGCTCGGCGGTGCCGGGGTTCGTCAGCACCCCGTGCTGCGGGAACGCGACCTGCTCGACGGTGACGCGCCCGTCCAGCCGGTCGGCGGCGGCGCGGACCGCCTCGATCCCGCGCAGCCCCACCTCGGGGTCGACGTCGGTGTGCGAGCGGACGTGGGACGTCCCGCAGGCGATCATCCGTTCCAGCAGGGCGGTGATGCGGTCGACGTCAGGGATGCCCAGCTCACCGCGCCGGTCGCGGTCGTTGGCGATGCGCTCGGCGAGGGGTTCACCGGCGGAGTGGGGCACCCACGGGCCGCCGTACAGCGTCTTGTCGAGATGGCAGTGCGCCTCGACCAGGCCCGGCAGGATCAGCTGTCCGGGGACGTCGATGATCTCGGCGTCGGCCGTTCCCACGTCCGGCCCGACGGCGACGATCACACCGTCCCTGATCAGGACGTCGGCGGCCTCCAGCGCTCGTCCCGGCCGCCAGACCCGCCCGCCGCGCACCACGGTCTCGTTCATGCGCCCCACCTCCGGCCTCCACTATCGGGCATGGTGGGACGTAGGTCACTTATTCGGTCATTTGGTGCTCGGGAGAAAGGGCGGCCGACCGGGGCCGGCCGCCCTGGCGGACGGGTCAGAAACCCGCGGTGATCGAGGTGAACTCCCAGTCCCTCTGCGGGACGCCGCTGCCGCCCGCCCGGTCGCGGTTGACCGACCAGAACGTGAACCGGGCCAGTCCCTTGCCCTTGGCCCAGTCGCGGATCTGGGTCCAGGTGGCCGGGCTGGTCGGCTCGCCCTGGTCGGACAGGCCGTTCATGCCGGAGATCCCCATGTGGGAGTAGGCGGTGGCGTCAGACCAGGAGAAGGCCGACTTGAGCGCGTTCTTCAGCCCCTCGGACGAGTTGACCGTGGCCTGGTACATGTTGGAGCCGCCGCCGAAGTTGAACGGCATGATGGTGAAGACGTCCACGTTGGCCTGGAGCTCCGCCGACCGGTTGATGAGCCGGGTTCCCCAGGAGTTGGGCCCGCTCGACAGGGTGGGGAAGGTCAGGATCGTGGTGATCCCCGGGTTGTTCTGCTTGACGATCTTCAGCGCGTTCAGGATGCGGTCCTGCACGGCGGCGTTCTCGAACTCGTCGGTGTTCTCGATGTCGATGTCGATGGCCTTGAGGCCGTAGGCGTCGATGACCTGCTGGTAGGCGGCGGCCAGCGCCTGCGGTGTGGCGCAGTTCGGCCCGAGCTTGTTGCCGCTCCAGCCGCCGATGGACGGCATCACGTCACCGCCCGCCGCCCGGATCTGCGCGATCGTCTGCGCGTCCACGCCGCCCTGCAGGGGCCGCTGGCTGTCCCAGCTCGGCGTGCAGCCGCCGCCGGACAGGATGAACGCCATGGTGAACCACTTGATGCCGGTCGCGTTCATCACCGTGGCCGGGCTCGGCGGGTTGCCCCAGCCGAGGTAGAGGTAGGGGGCGGCCTTCATCCCGGGATTGGGCGTGGTGCACCCGGTGGTCGTGGCGGCCACGTCCCGTCCGGCCGATTCGCCCGAACCGTTGTACGCCTTGATGACATAGACGTGACGCTGGCAGGTGCCCAACCCGGAGATGGTGGCCTGGGTGCCGGTGACCTGCGCCTTCTGCGCCGTCCCTTCGTAGACGCGGTAGCCGGTGACCGTCCCGCTCGAGGGCTGCCAGCTCAGCGTGATGCTGGACGCGGTCGCCGTCGCGGTGGCCGCGCCCGGTTGACCGGGCGCGCCGTTGCCGCTGACGGGCTTCCACAGGGCGGCCGTGCTCGGCGGTTCCCATCCCGGCTGGGCCGTGTGGGATTGCAGGCATTCGTAGTCGACACCGTTGTGTGTCACCCGGGTGCCCGCGGTGTAGGCGGTTCCCGCCTGCCAAGCGGCGGCGGTCACGACGGCGCCGGCCGGCCGCGCCGCCGAGGCGTCGGCGGACGTCGGAGCCAGGACGGCCAGGACGAGGATCACAGAGGCGGGAAGAGCGACGAACGGTCTCACGGCACACGCTCCAGGAGTGGTGGGAGAGGGCGTGGTTTCGGGACGCTCGGGCGGCCGGGCCTCGGCCCGGACCGCCACTCAATTAGGAAGGTTTCCTAATTGTTCCCGGATGTTAACTCCGCCCGCCCGAGCGTGCAAGACCTCCCGGACGCCGTGCCGCACTACGGAACCGACTGGCCGATCCCGAGGAGGTTGCCCTCGCTGTCGCGGAGCCAGGCGGCGCGTTCGGCCCTCCCCTTGGACGGATAGTTGCCCTCGACCTCGATGATCCCGTCCACGGTCTGGAAGCCGGGGACGTCGATCTCCTCGAACTCGACGCCGCGTCCCCGGAGCTCGGCGACGACGGCGTCGAGGTCGCCGACGCTCCAGGCCATCTGGGTGAACTCTCCGGCCGACGCACCGGTGCTCTGGAAGACCGCGAAGCTCCCGTCCCCGCACTCGAACCGCAGGCCGCCCGGACGTTCCTCGGCGACCTCCAGCCCCAGCTTCTCGGTGTAGAAGCGCCTCGCCCGCTCCAGGTCCTGCGCCGGGAGGCGGGTGGCCACGGCGGCGGCGCCCAGCAGACCGCTGTGCCCGTGGCCCAGCCGCTCGCGCCGGAGCCGCAGGTAGTCGGGGGTCAGCTCGATGAGCTGGAGGAGGTTGCCGTCCGGGTCGGCCAGCGTCGCGAACCACGCGCCCGCCTCCTCGCGGTACTCCAGCTCGGCGACCCAGGTCACCTCCAGCTCGTCGAGCCGCTCCGCCACGGCGCGGGCGTCCTTCACGTGCAGGTTCAGGATCACCCGCGCCGGTTCCGCCGTGCGCGCGGCCACGTCGTCGCGTCCGTCGATGAGCACGCCCACGCCGCCGAAGCGCAGGAAGCCGTCCCCGTCCGCCTTCAGGTCGAAGGCCCGCTCGTACCAGGTCCGCAGGCGGTCGGCGTCGGCGCTGGCCAGCAAAATGCTCCCGATGGGGAAATCCATACGTCCTCCAAGGTCACGGTCGTCCAGGTGGAGACTCGCGGGACGCTGGGAACTCATCGCCGGTGGCGGTTCAGTCTCCGCACATCGCGTACTGCTTGAAGGCCGCCAGCGCGCCGTTGACGGGGTGGTGCAGCGGCTTGCCCGAGGCGTCCAGCTTGGTCCAGCGCGCGAGGTTCATCGCGAGGGACATCTGGCGCCCGCCGTCGGCGCTGGTGAACGAGAGCGTCTCGGCGCCCCAGACCGAGCCGTCGTGCCCCCAGAAGGTGCCGCACCCGGGGATCTCCACCTTGTGGAGGCCGAGACCGTAGTTGATCTTCTCCCCGGTGAGGCTGTAGACCGGCACCGTGCGCCGCATCTGCTCCAGCGCGGACGGCCCGACGACCTTGCCGGCGAGCAGCCTGGCGTAGAAGCGGTTGAGGTCGTCCATGGTCGAGACCAGCGCGGCGCCCGTGCCCAGCCAGGACGGGTTGTAGACGCTGTAGTCGCGGGGCGGGGCGAGCAGGCCGTGCATCTCCTCGTACATCCGCGGGTGCGGTCCCCTGAGCCGCGGCCCGGACGGGAAGTAGGTGTGCCGGAGCCCGGCGGGCCTGATCACGTTATGGGTGATGTACTTCTCGGCCGTGGACCCGGACACCTTCTCCAGGAGCTGCCCGAGGAGCAGGTAGTTGGTGTTGGAGTACACCCCGGTGGGGTCCCCGGGCGGCGTGACGGGAGGCGCGTCGAGCCCCATCTTGATCAGCTCGGCCGGACGGAAGGTCCGGAGCCGGTTGTCGTCCAGGCTCTTGGGCGACATGTCCGGCACGGAGGGGTAGCCCCGCAGGGACGGGAACGCGGACCGGAGGTAGTCGGGGAACTTGCTGGTGTGGTTGAGCAGCATCCGCACCGTGACCTTCTGCCCGCGCTCACCAGGCACCAGCCGCGGCAGATAGTGGCCGATCGGTGTGTCGAGCCCGATTCTGCCCCGCTCGACCTCCCGCAGGACGGCGGTGGCGGTGAAGGTCTTGGTGACGCTGCCGACGCGCTGGAGCATGCCGGGCGTGACGGGACGGCCGGTCCTGACGTCGGCGACCCCCGAGGCGCCGCGCCACGTCCGTCCGGCGTCGCGCACCTCGGCGTAGACGCCGGGCGTCCCCGCGCGGTGGAGGGCGTCCAGACCGGACTTCAGCTCCCCGGGGTCGACGCCGCTCGCGCCTCCGACGGGCGCGACCTTCCGCTCCTCTGGGGCGGAACCCACCGCCGCCAGGCCCGCGCCGACGCTCAGCACGGCCGCGCTCGCGCAGGCCACCAGTCGAATCCTCACTGCGGTCGTCCTCTCATGATCAACGGGAAGTCCCTCATTCGGCCAGGGCGCGGCGGAGCGCCGCCATGAGCTCGGCGTTCTGCCGCTGCGAGATGTCGGCGGACAGGATCGCCTGGGAGCCGTGGAAGGTGCCGGGCCAATGGTGCAGCTCGACCGGCACGCCCGCCTCCAGCAGGCGCAGCGCGTAGGCGATGTCCTCGTCCCGGTTCGGGCACAGCTCGGCCGAGGCGATGTACGCGGGCGGCAGACCGGACAGGTCGTCGGCCCGCGCGGGGGCGGCGTAAGGCGTCGGGGCCGCGGAGCCCAGGTAGTGCCCCCACGCCGCGGTGATCTTGTCGCGGTTCATCCACGGGGTGTCGGTGAAGGTGCGCGCCGAGAACGTCCGCTGCCGGTCATCGAGCGCGGGCTGGTTGAGCAGCTGGTAGCGGATCGGCGGGCCCTGCTCGTCGCGGGCCCGCAGCGCCGCCCCGGCCGCCAGGCAGCCGCCCGCGCTGTGGCCCCCGACCGCGATCCGCTCCGGGTCGATCCCCAGTTCCCCTGCGTGCTCGGACGCCCAGGTCAGGACGGTGTAGGCGTCGTCCAGCGCCGCCGGGAAGGGGTTCTCGGGAGCCAGCCGGTAGGCCACCGAGATCACCATCACGCCCGAGCCCTCGGCGATCCGGGCGGCCCACGGGTGCTCGGTGTTCAGATCGCCCATGACCCAGCCGCCGCCGTGCAGCCAGACGATGGCGCCCCGCGCCTCGTGCGGGCGGTAGATCCGCACCGCCACGTCCGGATCGCCCGGCACCGTGCGGTCCTCGACCTCCAGCCCCGAGACGTCCGGCTCCGGTATCGCGGCGGCCAGCTCGGCCAGCTTCGCGCGATCGGGGATCGGGTCCGTCAGGTCGGCCCGCGGGAACAGCGGGATGAACGCTTCCAGTTCGGGATCCATGACGACCATCCTCACGGTCGCCACCGCCGAGTTCATCCGCCATCCGTCGGGCGCGTCCGGTGGATCGCGCGCCGATCGGCGCTATGTGGTCTCCAGAAGCCGGTTGTTCAGGGACGTGGGCGGCGGCTCCTCGCCGAGCGGCCCCATCGAGTGGGAGAACACGGGTTCGGTCGTGACGTGGGCCAGGTACGTGGCGCCCTTCGCCGTCACCCGGAATGACGCGAACAGGGTGGGATCCATGCCGTAGAAGCGGGTCTTCACGACCTCGTGGAAGAGGGTGGACGACACCACGAGCACGAGGTCGCGGTCCGCCGTCCCGGCCAGGGCGCGACGGACGGCGCGGGCGTCCAGGAGGCGGCTGACGACGATGGGGGCCTGCCCGACCGGGCCGAAGCGCCCCCGCGTCAGCGTGCCGTGGTGCATCGCGAGCCGCAGGCGCAGGCGCGGCCAGGAACCCGCGGTGCGCAGCTCGGAAAGGACGCCGCCGAGCTCGTGCGGCAACCGCGCGACCACCCAGGCCACGTCGGTGTCGGCGGGGAGGACCGCGAGCTCGCCGTCCCCCCGGACCTGGCGGTACCACGTCTCCCTGTCCAGCCCCGCGCGGCCTGACGCGGTGTCGAGCACCTCGCCCAGCGCGCTCTGCGCCGCGTACTGGTCGAGGGTGTCGAGCTTGCTGAAGTTCTCGATGTCGACTGCCACCGTGAGCCCGTAGATGAGCTCGCCATGCTCGGTCAACGCGTCTCCCCGGCTCACTCTTGCTCGTAGGCGATCTTGTTGAGCAGCTTCTGGTCCAGGACGGTGAGACGTCGGTAGCCGATCTGGATGACGCCCTGCTCCTTGAGCTTGCCGAGCTCCTCGCGCGCCGTGCCCTCCTGCGCGCCGACCAGGGCGCCCAGCTCGCGCTGGGTGAGGCTGACCTCAAGCGCCAGGCCCTTCTCGCCGGCCCGGCCGTAGGTGCGGGCCAGCTCGTCCAGCACCCGGGCCAGCCGGATCAGCACCGAGTACCCGTTGAAGTCGACCCGGCGCTGGTCGGCCCAGCGCAGCCGGTGCATGATCATGCGGGTCAGCGCCAGATGGGCGTCGGTGTGCCGCTCCAGGTAGCGGCGGAACTCCTCCTTGGAGATCACGCGGATCTGCCCGCTGCCGCAAACGGTCACCGTGGCACAGCGGGGATCGCCGCTCAGCGCCGCCATCTCGCCGACCACGTCACCGCTCAGCTTGATCCCGAGCAGGGCGGTGCGCCCGTTCTCCAGGCTTGCCGTGATCTTGACGATCGCCCGGGAGAGCAGGATGACGTGCGTGGAGCCGTCCAGCTCACGGATCAGGATCTCGCCGTCGCCGACGGTGCGGGCGACGCCCAGCCCGAGCAGGGCCGCACGGCTGTCCGGCGACAGCATCTCCAGCAGGCTCCCCGCGGGCCAGCCGTTGTCTGGGCCTCGGTTCTGTTCAAGCACTGTCATGTTCACGTCCGGGATCGGTGAGGACGGGACTTCCCCGTCGTGCTTCCAGTGTGTGCCGGGGCCCCGGAACGGATTAGCGATAAATCTGGCATGCGGCTAACCCCGCCGCGATAGTGCCCTTACCTCCGCCGGGCTTTGTGTCATATGACCCGGAGACCCCCGCTCACCGCGCGATAGAGCTTCCGGGGAGGGCGCCAGCGGGGCCACAGGGAGTGAGGCGATGGCGGACGCGTATCGGATCACCGGATTCCCTCGGCTCCATCTCGGCCTGATCGACCTGTCGGAGGCCACCCGCCGCGCCTACGGGGGCGCCGGGATGGCCGTGGACGGACTCCCGACGGTGCTGACCGTCCGGGACGCGGCGGGCACGGAGATCGGGTCGCCGGGGCTCTCGTCCTCGGCCCGGACGGCGATCGAGAAGGCGCTGGACGCGGCCGGGAGGGCGGGCTGGGACGTCCGCTGCCGCATCGACGTCCACGAGGCCCCGCCCGACCATGTGGGGCTGGGGTCGACCACGACCGCCGTCCTGTGCGCGCTGCGGGGCCTGGCCGCGATCCGCGGGTACGCGCCGCGCGACGCCGAGCTCCAGCGGCTCAGCGGCCGGGGCAGGACGTCGGGCGCGGGCGTCAACACCTTCTTCTCCGGCGGCCTCGGGGTGGACGTCGGCCAGCCCCGCGAACCCGGCCGGCACGCGTACCTGCCGTCGTCGGCCAACCCGCGTCCGGCCCCGTCGCGCAAGCTCCTGGCGCTGCCCCTGCCGGACGACTGGCGGGTGAGCCTCCTGCTGCACGACGGGGCGCCCACCGTGCACGGCGCGCGGGAGGTCGCGTTCTTCCGGCGGAACACCCCGGTCAGCCCGGACGACACCCTCGCGATGATCGCCGAGCTCTACCACGGGCTGCTGCCCGCCGTCCTGGAGACGGATCTGCCCCTGTTCTCGGCCGCGCTCCGGGAGTTCCAGGGACGCGGGTTCAAGCGCGCCGAGATCGCCGGCCAGCCCGCCCCGGTGCGCGACCTGCTCGCCGAGCTCCGGCGCGACCCCGGCATCGCCTGCGGGCTGAGCAGCATGGGCCCGATGCTCTTCGCGATCCACGAGAAGGGCGCGTTCGAGCCCGCCGAGGGCGTCCGCGTCTTCGGGCCCTTCCCGTTCAGGAATGAGGGCCACGAATGCGTCCCCCTCTGAGCACACCGGGGCCCCGGGTGAAGGCGGGCCCGCTCTATTTCGCGACGTCCAGCTCCGCCAAGCTGATCCAGGCGCGGCTCTTCCTTGACTCCCTTGGCTATCGCGTCGAGCAGGTGGAGTATCTGGCCAGGGCCTACGAGGAGCCCTACGGCAGACCGCAGCACCAGTTGCTGCGGCACGCCCTGGAAGAGGTGCTCACCCGCACCCGCAAGCCGATCCTGGTGTTCGTCGAGGACACCACCGTGCGGGTCGAGGCGCTGAGCTCGCCGGACGACGACTACCCGGGGCAGCGGGCCAAGGAGTGGTATCTGGAGACGAGCCACGAGGAACTGTCGGCGGAACTCGACCGGCGCGGCCGGGGACGGCGGGCCGTCGTCAAGTCCGACCTCGCCCTGCACGTTCCCGGCGCGGACGAGTTCGTCCACTTCCACGGCGAGGTGGCGGGCGAGGTCCTGCGCACGCCCGCCCCGCCACGGCTCAACCCGCTCTATCCCTGGCTGGAGTCGCGCGACTTCAGCGGCTGGTTCCGTCCCGACGGCGCCTCCCGCGCGCTGGGCGCGATGAGCTACGAGGAGTCGCTGCGGTTCGACTTCCGCATCAAGGCGCTGCGCGAACTCGGGCGGCGGCTCGACGAGTACTCGGCCGTGCTGAACATGCCGTCCCACTGCGTGACCGCCGAGCCCACCGGGGCCGCGGACCCGGCGCACACGGCCCCCGAGGCCCGCGACGACCTCGTCCTGATCGTGGTGGGACGTCCCGGCGCGGGCAAGACGACCGTCGGCCGCCACCTGCGCCTGCACCACGGCTTCCGGCACGTGGAGTCGAGCTCCATCCTGCTGGAAGCCGCCGCCGCGCACGGCTGCGAGGGCGTCATCAAGGCGGACCTGGCGCAGACCCTCTTCGAGACGGCCGGATACGGAGCGGTCGAGGAGCACGCCGTCGAGAACGGCCTTCTCCCCGACCACGCCCCGGTCGTCTATACGGGGGTCCGCACAGTCGAGGGCCTCGCCGCCCTCATGGATCACGCCGACAAGCAGCGCAGGCCCTGCCGGGTCGTCCACATCGACGTCGGCGAGCGCAAGGCCATGTACCGCTACCTCGACCGGGCCAGGGACGACGGCGACACCCTCCGGCTCGACTATCGCACCCTCGTCCAGCGCGACATCGCCTTCGGCGCGCTCCCCTACGCCCGCGCCGTCTCCGACTGGCGGATCGTCAACGCCAAGTCACTGGAAAGCCTCCTGGAACGGCTCAACAGAATGCTGGCCTCCCTCTCCCGGGGAACGACCCGCCGCGACGCCGTCCTCCGCCCCCGCCTGACGTCCGCCCTCTGCCACGCCTCCGGCCACAAAAGCCCCACCTGGACGGACCCGCCCCCCACCGAATGGCTGACCCGCCGCCACCCCCACCTCATCACCCCCCAAGGCCTGACCCCCCGAGGCGCCACCCTCCACCACATCCTCCACCGCCCCTCCGGAAACTGATTCCCCGGCACTGGGCGAACATAGAGTGATCAT
The DNA here is from genome assembly GCF_050946795.1 of Spirillospora sp. CA-294931. GTDB lineage: Bacteria > Actinomycetota > Actinomycetes > Streptosporangiales > Streptosporangiaceae > Spirillospora. The sequence goes on along the minus strand of NZ_CP192006.1, from coordinate 754,767 downwards.
GAGATTTCTTTCCGTGGTTTTCTGTCTTAACGGTAAACGACGGATTGATTTAGGGCGTCTTCTCTGGTGATCGGCCAGCGGGTCGACGGGGGCTTTCTGGAGGGAATGGATGCATAAGTCTGCGGCCTTGAGCGCGGTGACCGCCGGAGTATTGCTGGCGGGTCTTGGAAGTCTTCCCGCGGAGGCGGCACCCGCCGCGAAAGTCCGGTCATGGAAGGTCAGCCAGGTCACCGGGATCAAGGAGCCGGACAAGCTCGCCGCCGTTTCCGTGACCGGGCGGCGCGGTGCCTGGGCCCTCGGCCACAAAAGCGACGGCCAGCTGACGCTGGGGCGCTGGGACGGCGCCAAGTGGCGCCTGGTCAAGGCGCCCGCGGTGATCAGGAAGCCGGGGCAGTATCAGTATTACGAGAATCTGGCCGCCTCGTCCGACAAGAACGTGTGGGCGTTCGCGTCGGTGAACGACGAGCCGACCCAGACGCTGCACTGGGACGGCAAGAAGTGGGCGAAGAAGACGATTCCCGGTGGCGTCCGGGTCGCCGCCGCCGCCACGGTGTCGCCCACCCACGCCTGGGTGTCCGACCTGTACCGCAGCGAGCTGCACCGCTGGAACGGCAAGGTGTGGAAGCCGGTCCACACGCCTGGCACGGTGGCCGACATCGAGCTGACCTCGGCCGCGTCGGGCTGGGCGGTCGGCGTGGCCAAGGGCCAGCCGCTGGCCCTGCGCTGGAACGGAAAGCAGTGGAAGCAGGTTCCGACCCCGCATTTCCCGCCCGGCAATTGGGGCATCGAGACCTCGCTGACGAGCGTGGTCGCGCCGTCGCCGAACAACGTCTGGGCCGTGGGCATTCGGCAATCCCATGACCCCGATGAATCGGACAAGCCGGTGGTGCTTCACTGGAACGGCAAGAAATGGAGCAAGGCCGCCGTCCCGGGTAGGTACTTCTCCGGCCTGTACGACGTGCGCAAGGACGGCCAGGGCGGGCTCTGGATGCGCGGCGCCAACGCGCTCTTCCACTACCGCGCGGGAAAGTGGACAAAGGTCCAGCCGCCGCAGCTGAACGGCTATGACGGCGCCTACCAAGACATCGCGAATGTCCCCGGCACCACGTCGATGCTCGGGGTCGGTTACGGATACACCGACGGTGGAAACGCCACCGACGGCGCCTTTTTCGCGACGCGCTGACCTCTGGCGGTGACGCCCCGGTCCGCCGCCATGGCGGCGGACCGGGGCGTTCGCGTACGGGCGATGAGTTTTCGCGGCGGCCCCGGTCTGTATCGGCGTTGACTAAAACAGGCTGCTCAAGGAGGACGGATCGATGGTCAGGTGGAAGAGGTGGCTCGGGACGCTGGTGGCGGGAGCCGTGCTGGGCGCGCAGAGCGTCGGGGTCGCGGCCGCCGCCCCGGACGAGCGCACGACCTACCGGGGACAGATCGACGGAGCGACCTACCGGGTCGTCGTGCCGAAGAAGTGGAACCGGACGCTGGTGCTCTTCAGCCACGGTTACTACCCCGAGGGCTTCACTGTCCCGGGTGACGACGTGGCGTTGTCGAACCACCCCCAGACCGCCGAATGGCTGCTCGACCACGGGTACGCGCTGGCGGCGTCCGACTACAAGGGCAAGTACGGCTACGCGGTCGAGCCCGCCCTCACCGACCAGATCGCGCTGCTGGACTGGTTCGGCAAGAAGGTCGGGAAGCCGCGGCGGACGGTGACGTCCGGCCAGTCGATGGGCGGCATCGTCTCCATGCTGCTGAGCGAGCGGAACCCGAAGCGGTTCGCCGGGGTGACGGCCATCTGCGCGTCCTTCGACTTCAGCGGCTACATGAACACCGCGCTCGACCTCAACTTCGCCGTCAAGACGCTGCTCGCGCCGGGCGAGGACATCGATCTGGTCCGCCCGAAGGACCCGGCGGCCAGCGCGCTGGCGCTGTCGAACGCGATCGACCGGGCTCTGAAGACGCCCGAGGGCCGGGCCCGGCTGGCGCTGGTGGGGTCGCTCGGCAACGTTCCGGCCTGGTACTCGGTCTACGACGCGAAGCCGACCGAGCTCGCGGAGAAGATCCGTCAGCAGGCGATGTGGGTGCAGGGCGCCTACACCTTGGGCAACGGTCCCATCGGACGCTCGGACATCGTGCGGCGCGCGGGCGGCAACCCGTCCTGGAACGTCGGCGTCGACTACGGGCGGCAGCTGGCGCGCTCCGGGCAGAAGACCCTGGTCGCCCTGGCGTACCGGCGGGCGGGCATCGCGGTGAAGGACGACCTCAAGCGGCTGGCCGACGCGCCGCGCATCGCCGCGGACCCGGCGGCCGTCCCGTACCTGTTCCGCTACGGAGTCGCGCGCGGCACCACGCCCTCCCCGGTCATGGCCATCCACAACACCGGTGACGGCGGCGCCCCCGCCTACGGTCAGCGCTGGTACGCGAGCCAGGTCAGGAAGAACGGCTCCCCGTCCAAGCTGCGCCAGACCTACGTCGACCGCGGCAGCCACTGCGCCTTCACGGCCGCCGAGGAGATCGTCGCGATACGCAACCTGATCGAGCGGCTCGACACCGGCCGGTGGCCCAGCATGAGCCCCGCACGCCTCAACAAGCTGGCCGCCGCCTACCCGGAGCCGTACCAGATCCCGGTCAACTTCCTGAGCGAGGAGCAGAAGGTCGCGAAGCCCGCCTTCACCGCCTTCAGCCCGGGCTTCCCCATGCGCCCCTCGCGCTGAGGCCCTTCGCCGTCCACGCCCCTCAGAGCTGCCTCACGGCGGTCTGGGGGGCGTAGACGATGATGTTGTCCTGGTAGCTGCGCTCGGCGCGGTCGTAGGTGCCGCCGCAGGTCACGAGGCGGAGCGCGGCGTGATCGCGCGGGCCGTACACGCGCTGGGTGGGGAACCGGTCCTTGGAGACCCGCTCGATGGACTCGACGGTGAACACCGCGACCCTGCCGTCCGCGCGGCCGACCTCGATGCGATGACCGGGCCTCAGCTTGCCCAGGTCATAGAAGACCGCGGCGCCCTTGGGCGAGTCGACGTGGCCCAGGATCACGGCCGGGCCGCGCTCCCCCGGGGTGGGGCCGCCTTCGTACCAGCCCGCCTCTCCCGGACGGTCGGCCGGGGGAACCTGAACGGAGCCGTCCGGCTCCAGCCCCAGCCGTGACAGCGGGGCGCGGACTCCGATCGACGGAATGGTCACCCGGGTGGGGATGGAGCGGGGCAGCGTCGTTCCGTCCTGGACGACAGGACGCGGAGTCGCCGCCCACGCCGGAGGCTGGGGCGGCCCCGCCGGGCCATTCAGCGCCACGAGCACAATGGCCGTGCCGACGGCCAAGAGGAATGCCGCCAGCACCCACAGGACGACCTTTCTCCGCATTCTCCATCGCCTTTCAGAATGGTCATGGAAAGGACCGGAGGCCGCCTCGTCGTTGAGGCGGCCTCCGGGAAAGTCCGTCGCCTACGAGGCCCCGTCCTCGCGACGGCGGACGGCCAGTGTGCCGACTCCGAGCGCCCCCAGGAGCAGGACCCCGCCACCCGCCAGGAGGGCGGTGCTGGAGTCACCGGCGCCACCGCCGAAGCCCGTCTTGGCGCCACCGGTCGGGGTGGCGTGCAGCTTCGGAGTGCCGTGTGTGCTCGGGCTCCCGTGGTGGGAAGGCGTGCCGTGCTTGGGCGGCGTGCCGTGCGTGTTGGGGTCGGGCTTGCCCTTCTCCGCCACCACGACGACGTGCCCGACCGACTTGTAACCCCCGCACCTGACCAGCACCGTGTAGGTGCCGGGGTAGGTGTCCTTCTTGATGGTCGCCAGGCCCGCGCGGCCCTCGACCTCCTCCGCCCCGTTCAGCGGAACGGCCCCGCCCACGAAGGCCAGCGAACCGGCCGTGCCGTCGGTGTGGCACTTCTTTCCGACGACCGTGACCTTCTCGCCGGGACGGACCTCGCCCGGCTGCACGACCACGTCGGTGGTGGCACTGGCCATTGCGGGCGCCGCGAGCCCGATCGTCATGGTGCCGGCGACAACGCCGAAAGCGGCTGCCATTCCGAGTCGCATATTCTCCCCCATAGTGACACGGCGGCTTACTTCAACTTCAGCTCTTGACACCGTATCCTTCTGCCCTAATACGATGGGGGATCATGGCGTTCGGTTCGGACGTTCTTTCTGTTTTACCGACCGCCGAAAGTTCGTGTGATAGCCGTCACACTGGTCGACCCATTGCGATGATCTTCATACGGACCGCCCCCGTCCCGAGCACGAGGTGAAGAGCACGCCATGACCATGGACAAGCCACTGCGCAGGGTCGCGATCTTCGCCCTGCTTCTGATCTTCGGTCTGATGGCCCAGATCAACTACGTCCAGGGCAGCAGGGCCGACGACCTGCAGAACGACGCGAACAACCAGCGCCGGTTCCAGGACATCTTCAGCGCCGAGCGCGGGCGCATCCTCGCCGACGGCCAAGCCCTGGCCTCGTCCACCGAGACGGGCAAGGACCGTCCCAAGTACGGCCGTTCCTACACCGAGGGCCCGCTCTTCTCACCGGTCACCGGGATGTTCAGCAGCAGCGGCAGCGCCTCGAAGATCGAGCTGGCCTACAACTCGCTGCTGGGCGGCCGCGACAAGCGCATCACCAACCAGCGGTGGTTCGACACCTTCATCGGCAAGAAGGCCGAGGGCGCCGACCTCGAACTCGCCCTCGACACCAAGGCCCAGGCCGTCGCCTACAACCGGCTCAAGGCCCAGACGCTCGCCGGACGCCGAGGCGGCGCCGCCGTGATCGACATCCGGACCGGCGCGATCAAGGTGCTGGCGTCCTTCCCGTCCTACGACCCCAACGAGGTCGCGCCCCAGACCGGCCTGCAGGGCGCCAAGCGCCTGAAGCAGCTCGACAAGGGCCAGGGCGTGGTCAAGCCGCTGATCGACAACGCCATGAGCCAGACCTTCCCGCCCGGTTCCACCTTCAAGATCGTGACCGCCGCCCTCGCCATGGAGAACAACGGCCTCGACAAATCGAGCATGGTGCACACCGGCCGCTACCACCTCCCCGAGTCGGGCACGCTCTTCAAGAACTCCCACGACACCGGCCACTGCGCGAGCAGAGCCCCGCTGGTCGACGCCTTCGCCGAGTCGTGCAACAGCACCTTCGGCCGGCTCGCGGTCACCATGGGCATCGACAAGCTCAACGCGGGCGCCGGGCGGTTCGGCTTCAACCAGCCCATCGCGGTGGAACCGAACGTCAGCGCCGCCGAAGGCGACGTCCCCGTCAACACCACCGTCAAGGACGCCTCCGGCCAGCCAAAGACCATCAAGACCGGCGCCGACTCCACCGCCCGTTCCGGCATCGGCCAGGAGAACGTCCGCTCCACCCCGCTCCAGATGGCGATGGTCGCCTCGGCCGTGGCCAACGACGGCACGATGATGAAGCCCTACCTGGTGGAGAAGGTCCGGGCCAAGGACGGGAGCGAGCTCTACACCGTCCGGCCCAAGGTCCTCGGCAAGCCCATCAAGAAGCGGACCGCCGAACAGCTCCAGGAGATGATGCGCGCCGTCGTCTCCCAGGGCACGGCGAAGAACCTCCAGGGCATGCGCATCGCCGGAAAGACCGGCACCGCCGAGACCGACCTGGTCTCGAAGATCAACGCCCGCTGGTTCGTCGGCTTCTCCCCCATCGAGAACCCCCGCTACGCCTTCGCCGTGATGACCGAGGGCCGCGACTCCGGCGGCACCCACGCGGGCCCCACCGCCGCCGCCATCATGACCGAACTCCTCAAGCCCTAATCCCCGCGCGGGTCCATAATGGGGAGAAAGCCACGTCAGCGCCCCAGCTGCGGACCCGGCCCCCCACCCTCACCTCTCGCGCTGACCGATCGATCGAGGGGCGATCATGAACCGGTCCGCGCCACGCCGCGCCCGCTGGGCCGCGCGAGAGAACGAGAGACGACGCCATGCCCACGAGGCGGCCCTCGGCCGCTGGCACTCGGACGAGACCCTGTTACGCGCGATGATCAGGGCAGCCCAGTTCCCCCACGCCATCACCCCGCCCCCGATCCCACTGAAACGCGGCGAGTTCCCCCTCTGGTCCTCCTCCGACGTCTACATGGTGGAGCCGGACGCCTACGTCCCCCTGGCCGCCGCCGACCACCGGGCCTTCTCACTGGAGACGTTCGGCACCGCGCCTGGCCGGCCGCCCCATCGCATCCGCGACCACGGCATCGCGCTCGTGACCGACCGCCGCGTCCTCTTCCGCGGGACGGGCGGCACCCGCGAATGGGCCCATGCCAAGATCGTCGCCATTCATCACGACCCTCACTCGCCCTGCACCCTCATCCACGTGGCCAACCGGAAGCGGACCTCCGGCCTCCTGCTCCACCCGTCCGAGGTCCCCGCCTTCCGCTTCGCCTTCACCCAGGGCGTCGCCGAGCACGCGGACGACCGCGCCGCCTTCGTCGCCCACCTGGAGGCGCTCCACGAGAACCACCGGCACGCCTTCCCACCCCCGCCGCTCCTCGCCCGCCCCGAGGAGACTCCGGCACCGGCCGGACGGATTGTCGCGGGCGTGGTAGCAGGCGTGCTCGCTCTGGTCGTACTGATCGGCCTGATCGGCTTGGTGGTCGCGGGTCAGCAGCCACCGAACCGCGAGGCCACCCTCACGTCACCGTCGACATCGGCCTCGCCCACCTCTCCCACCCCGAAACCGCCGACCCGGACGACGCACGCGAAGCCGCCCCAAACCATCACGAGCACGCGTCCTCCGCCGGTGGAGTCCACACGGCCACCGCCGGTGGAGTCCACGCGGCCACCACCGGTGAGGTCGGCCAAGCCCGAGAAGCTGTGCGGCGCTCCGTCCAACCCGCACGGCTACTCCTTCTGTTCGGGAAAGCGCATCTACGAGCCGGCGCCGGACGTCTGCGGCCATTTCGACTGCATCCCCGCTTTCACGACGGGCAAGGGCTACATGATCCAGTGCAAGGACCGGAAGGTCAGCATGTCTGGAGGCCGCCCCGGCGCATGTTCGCATCACGGTGGCGTCCTGCGCCCTGTCCATCGCTGAACGAGCCGATCGCGCCGGTTCCGATCTTGTTGTCGCCCAGGGGCGACCTCGGGCCGAAGTGGGGTTAATGGGCGGGTCGCGGAGACGACCATCGAAACGGGCGAACGACGTAAATACTCAACGACTCACAAGTGTGGTTCGTCGGTGAACACTCAGTGGCGGGACGGTCGGACGGCCGGGCGGCGGCCAGTGAGTGCGCTGGTGGGTGCCGGGTTTCACGAAAGAGGACGGCCCGGCGCCGGGCTCCTACGAACGTACAGCGGCCAGGTACGGAGACTGTCAATTCGCAACCCATCCCGGACTTCACCGATATTGCTTACACTTTGCCTGGAGGGAAAGTCGAAGCGAATCAGTCCAGGGAAGACTGTCCGATGCTGGCCCATTTCGAACCTCTTAGATCCCCGGAACGTCCAATAGCGTAGAGAGGATGAACCTCTTCCCGAGACCGGCGGTCAAAAGTACAGACGTCCCGCTAACCTGATCGATCTAACCTGTCAGCCCGCGGCAGCATCGCGGCCCAGCGTGCCGGGCTGAGGCGACGGTAAGGCCAAGGCCCGAGTTCGGCCGGGCGCCGGCGCTCGCGGCTCCTGGAGGCCCACGTGGACCACTATGTGACATCCCCTACGGGAGGCAAGCTGGCCGTGGAGTGCCGGGGCCCTTCGGACGGGTTGCCGGTCGTCCTGATGCATGGCACACCCGGCAGTCGCAGCGGGCCCCGGCCGCGCACCATCGTGCTTCATCGCCTTGGCGTCCGGTTGATCAGTTATGACAGGCCCGGCTATGGCGAATCGTCACGCCAGCAGGCGCGGGCCGTCTTTCACGCCGCCGAGGACGTCCTCAGGATCGCCGAGCATCTCGGGCTTGACCGGTTCGCGATCGTGGGACGCTCCGGGGGTGGTCCGCACGCGATGGCGTGTGCCGCCCATGAGGAGCTCGCCGCACGCATCACCAAACTGGCCGTGCTGGTCAGCCTCGCGCCCGCGACGGCCGACGGGCTCGACTGGTACGAGGGCATGAACGACCTCAACCGCGCCGAGTACAGCAGCATCGACCGGGACGAGTCCGGGGCGCTGTCCACGCTGATCAAGCAGACCCTGGAGATCCAGCGCGACCCCGAGAGCCTGCTGCGCACCCTCGATCCGCAACTGGCCGACGCCGATCGCAGGGTCGTCGAGGACATGGGGATCCGGCGCCTGCTCACCGAGACCTACAGCGAGGCGCTGCGCTGCAACGAGGACGGCTGGCTGGACGACGTCCTGGCCTTCCGCCGCCACTGGGGCTTCGAGCCGGCCGAGATCAGCAGCGCCATTCCGACGCTGCTGTGGCATGGCGCCGACGACGGTTTCTCACCCGTGCGCCACACCATCTGGCTGTCCAGGCAGATCCCCCACGCTGAGAGCTGGGTCCAGCGCGGTGCCGCCCATTTCACCGCCGTCGAGGTTCTGCCCTCGATCCTGGCCTGGGTCACGGCGCCCAAGGACGTCCGCTTCACCGCCGACCCCGCCCTGGCGCGCTAGCCCCAGCCCGCGCGCGTCGGTCAGTAGGGCTGCGGGTCCACGGCTCGGACGACTCTGCGGTTGGCCCTCAGAGTCTCCAGGGACGGGTGGCCGGAGCCCAAGAGCTCTTCCAGCTGGTCGCAGACCTTGACTCGGGCGCCCGCGGCCCAGGTGTCGCCCATCGCGCTCTTGGTGAGCATGTGGTTGGCCTGGCAGCGCAAGGTGTCGGGGTGGCGGGAGCCGAGGGTCTTGGCCATGCGGGCGGCGGTGTCGCTCTCCAGGGCCTCGGCCTCGTCGAGCTCTCCCAGGTCGGCCTGGATGGTGGCGTGCACCATCACGGCGGCCAGCGTGTGCGGGTGGTCGGCGCCCAGGGCCTCGCTCAGGCCCGCCCTGGCGTGCTCGACGACCGCGCGGGCCTCCTTCGGGTTGGACAGCAGGCGCAGGGCGCTGGCCAGGTTGACGCCGCAAACCAGGTGGTGGGCGTGCGTGCTGCCCAGACGCCGCTCGAGCACGGCCATCACCTCCCTGATCTCGCGCTCGCCGTCCTTGAGCCTGGACAGGACCAGCAGGTTGGAGGCGTTGCTGACGCGGCAGGCCAGCGAGTCGCTGTGCTCGGGCCCGAACCTGCGGATCAGGCCCTCATGGGCGGCCAGGAAGTTGCGCTCGGCGTCCTTGCTCTTGCCCGCGCTGCGCTGGGCGACGCCGAGGAGCACCTGGGCGTTCAGCGCCCGTCGCGAATCGATGCCCTCGGTCTTGATGCACGTCTTCCAGACCGCCTGCATCCGCGTGACGGCCTCCTCGTAGCGCCCCAGTTCGAGCAGGTCGCGGGCGAGGCTGCAGTTGGAGTCCATCGTCCGGGGGTGCTCGGCCCCCTGGGTGGCGGTGCGCCGCTTGAGGGTCGCCTGGTCGATCTCGAAGGCCCTGGTGTGCTGGCCGACGATCCGGTAGCAGGTGGCGAGGTTGTTGGCAGCGCTGAGGGTGCGGATGTTGTCCTCCCCATATAGCTCGCGCCAAGTGGTGTAGGTGCGGTCGTCCATCTCCAGGGCCTCGCGGTACCGGCCGAGCGCGCGCAGGCTGGCGGCCAGGCTGCTGGCCGTCATGAGCCGGTGCGGGTGGTCCTCGCCCAGGAGCCGGGTCTGGCCTTCGAGCACCTCCTCGTCCAGGGCGAGCGCCTCGGTGTAGCGGTCGAGCTGCCGCATGACGTTGGCGAGGTTGAACTGAAGGTGGAGCAGCTGCTTGGGCAGCGCGGTCTTGCGGGCGTCAAAGTCGTCCAGCATCTCCTGCCAGCGCCGCTGCACCCGCTCGCCCAGTTCGAGGCCGCGCTCGCTGTCGGCGCCGAGGAACAGGTAGCGGAGCCGGTCGAGGAGCAGGTCGCGGACGGCCTCGTCCGGCGAGCCCTCCGCCTCGGACGGGTCGAGGTGAGGCCAGAGTCTGCGGAAGCCGGGCCAGTTCTTGGGGTCCTCGATGCTGTCCTTCGGCCGGGCCGCCGCCAGGACGCGGTGGACGTCGCGCCGCGTCTCCTCCAGCCGCTCCGGCGTCATGCCGCTGCGCACCACCACCTGGACGAGCCGGTGCACCTGGATCCGGCGGCCGCTGGTGTCGTGCTTGACCAGCGCCAGGCGGTTGAGCTCCCGGACGAGCCGGTCGATCACCATCGGGGGTTGCAGGGCCGGGTCGAACGGCGACAGCAGCTCGACCATCGTCCGCTCGCTGAAGATCTCCAGGCTGATGTCGGGGGCCAGCAGCGAGCACAGCTCGAACAGCCGGACGGCGGCGGGTGACCGTTTGCCGAGCTGCTTGAGCGAGAGGTCCCAGGCGCGCGCGACGGGCTCGGAGTAGTCCTTGAGCTGGTTGGCGGCCAGCGGTGCCGGTCCCGGCTTGCGCAGTTCCTCCAGGTAGTCCGCGACCGAGCGGCCCGTCTCCGCGAGCCAGGCGCCCGCGGCGGCCACGGCCAGCGGCAGGTCGCCCAGCGACTCGGCGACCTGCTGGGCCTCGGCCGAGGTGATCCCGCGCACCCGTCCGGCCAGGTGGGTGACGCTCTCCGCCCTGGTGAAGACGTCGACGGGCAGGGTGTCGCCCTGCTTCTCCCACGCGCGGTTGCGCGAGGTGATCAATACATGGCCCCGGCCGGACGGGACGAACCGCTTGAGCTCCTCGACGTCCTCGGCGTTGTCGAAGACGATCAGCCAGCGCTCGACCGGCTCGTTGCGGGACAGGGCCTGCAGGACCAGGGCGGCCATCTCGCGGTCGGTGGAGCCGGCGGGCGCGATCTGCTCGAACCTCGACTCGATCTCCCGGCCGAGGTCGGCCAGGGCGGAGTCGACGAACTGTGGCTGTCCGCAGTCGATCCACCACACGACGTCATAGTCGGTCTTGTATCGATGGACGTATTCCAGCGCGACCTGGGTCTTGCCGACCCCGCCGAGCCCCTGCAACGTCACCGGGACCACGACGGCCCTGCCCCGCTCCCGCAGTTGCCTGCGCAGGCGGCCGAGGTCCTCCTCGCGTCCGGTGAACCGCGCGTTGCGGGGCAGGGTCCTGGCGATCCGCGGCTCGAGGGCCGGGTAGCGGACGCTCGTCTGACCACGGCGGCGGTACACCAGCCCGAGCATCTGCAGGAGCCGGTCGATCGCCTGGCCCTCGGCGTCGTCGGACAGGTCGACGGACCGGGCGCCGGAGTACTCGTTCACCGGGCTCACGCCGTTGACGTACACGATGTAGTGGGGCTGCGCGGGTCCCGGCGCCTTGTCTCCCAGGGACGCCACGAGCCGCAGCACCCGGGGTTCGAGGTCGTCGGCGGCGCGCGTGCCGAGCACCTCGCCCGGATCGAGGACCTTGACCCCGGCGCTGGTCAGGACCTCTCTGAGCCAGTCGCCCCACGCGCCGTCCTCGGCCGCGTGGTCCAGGACGATGTTCGGCGTGTCCGAGGGACGCTGCCGTGTGAACAGCTTCACCGTGCCGGTGCGGAGATCCTCGTTCATCGCGGGGCACTTGGCGATCTGCCCATCGGTGATGTGGCCGGTGAGCCGCTCGTAGGCGCCGAGCAGATTCTTGGGCGAGCCGACCGGGTCGCCGAAGGTCGCCAGGATCTCCTCGTAGGAGTAGTACGCCACATACGGGACCTCGACGTCGGTCCAGTAATCGCGGCGCTCGGTGTCGTCCATGCCACTCGGGAGCCCGGCGAACTTGCGCACGGCGTACTGGTGGCCTCGGTCGGCGCGTTCCTTCTCCCCCGGGTCGACGCGCATGGGGACCGGCAGGACGCGGATGCCCCGGTGACGCCCGTACCTGGTCTGGATCGAGGTGGCGATGTTCGCCGCCCCCTCGATGCCCTGGTTGCTCAGCGTGAAGCAGTCGACCAGGACGTCCGGGAGCTGCTTGGTGCAGATGTCGGCGACATCGCCGAGTCCCGTCCTGCTGTCGATCAGGACGTAGTCGTAACACCGCTTCATGTCGGCACGCAGGGCGTCCAGGAAGTCCGAGCCCTCCTGGCGGTTGTAGAACGCCTCCCAGTCGACGGCGTTGAGGACGGCGGCGTATTCGGTGTTCTGCTTGCCGGCCGGAAGAAAGTCGAGGGTCGCGCCTTCGGGGAAGGACGTCCAGTTCAGCGAGAAGGCGTGCCGCTGGACCTTGACGCTGTCGTTGATGAGGGCTCGCAGCTGGTCGGGGTTTCCGTCCGGCCCGACCGGGTCGTCGGCGAGCCGGTCGTAGTCGCGGCGGTAGCCGCGGATCAGGTCGATGACGCCGCGCGCGTCGCGGACGTCGACGTCGATGAACGGCGCGAAGAACTTGTGCAGGCCGGGGGACTCCAGGTCCCAGTCGGCGACCAGCACCCGCTTGCCGTTGGCCGCGAGGATCCAGGCGACGTTGGCCAGCGCCATCGTGCGCCCGGTGCCCCCCTTATAGCTGTAGAACGTGACGATCCGTCCGCCGGAACCCTCAGTCATCCTGTCCTCCCCCGACATCGGCCGCGGACGTTCCGCCCTGTCGTGACGTCCGGCGCGGCGGCTTGGGAGCCGGGTCGCGGGCCAGGTAGAGGCGCTCGGCCTCGCTGACGACGAAGGGCATGAGGGCGACGAACGCCTTCAGCGAGGTCACGCCGTCGACCGCCGCGCGGGCCGGGCCTCGGCGGACCACTCCGGCGGAGTAAACGATATCCAGCACCTCCGCGATGAGAGGCGCTTTCCTCGGATCTTCCGGCGCGTCCTGGACGACCACCGGGAGCACCCAGGCGGGCAGGCCGTCGAGCAGTGCCCGGAGCCGCTCGGGTCCCTCCTCGCCGGCGACGAACCAGGGATCGATCAGCACGACCCCGGCCCGGTCGCCCAGCGGCTCGGGGACGGCCCCGACCGAGGCGACGGTGACCGAGTAGTCGAGCCGTTCGGCCTGGTCACGGGCGTAGAGGGCGAGCGGGCAGGTCTGTCCTTCATACGGCCGCCACGCCGACGGGTCCTTGCCGTAGGCCGCCACGGGAGCGCCCATCGGCAGGTCGTCGGCGGAGGGCGCCGCCACCGCGACACCGAACGAGGAGGAGTGGCGGTCGGGACGGAACCGGCTCGCCACCTGGTTCAGGTCGGGCGCCATCGACGGGCCTACGGGGTCGTCCTCGGCGAGTGCGACGATCCGGGCGGCGAGGTCGCCGAGGATGGCGTCATAGTCGGCCTCGTACTGCCGCAACCGGCTGAGGCCCTGCAGGCCCAGGTCGCGGTAGGCGGAACGACCCTCGCCCAGCGCGAGGGCCCGCGCCAGCTCGGAACGCTCCTCGGATCCGAGCAGCGGCGTCCACAGCACCGGGATGATCCGGCTCATGGCGTCGGGGACTCCCGCGTGCAGCATCCGCTCGTGGAAGCACGTCCATTCCCGTCCCGTCCTGGAACGGGAGAAGTAGCCGGGCGAGTAGAGCGGGACGAAGACCTCGGCCGTTTCGAGGGCCGCGGTGAACTCCGCCTTGCCGTCGGCGTCCAGTGGCAGGTCGACGTCGCAGAACCCCGGATCGATTCCCGAGTTCGGACCGGCCAGGCCCGCGACACGCGCCGAGAGCTCCACGAAGAACCGCTGCACCCACTGGTCGAGGTCGCCCTCGAGCTGCCCGGGCAGCGGCGGCATGTGCGAATAGCTGAGGAGGAAATAGCGGGGCGCTCGATGATTCTCCTTCATCACCCCTCCTCGAAGCCGTTGTACAGCTCGGTGGATTCGAGAATCAACGGCTCGACCTCGCAGTCATAAGCGATCTTCGCGATACAGCCCGCCAGCTTCCAGAGAACGGTCTGATAATTGCTGTCACCGGAATAGTGCATGCCGTTCAGCCCGTACTCGACGTAGCTCTCGGCGACCTGCACCCGAACCGGGTCCTGCGGCATGAAGTGCTGCGGGTCCTTGACCAGGCTGGGCATCTGGTCCTCCATGAAGGGCGTCCAGACCACGGGAACGATGGCCGTGTCGGACCCGACGGCACCGGTGACCCTCCGGCGCGCGAAGGCACACCACTCCCGTCCGCACCATTCACTGGTGAAGTAATTCGGCGACAGCAGCGCCACGAAGACCTTGCAGGTGCCGACGGCTCTGCGCAATTCTCGATTCCACTGGCGCCCCGCCTCGATGGAGGAGTCCATGAATCCGGGGATCTCCCCCGCCCGGAGCCCGGCCCGGTCGGCAACCAGCATGCTGAGCTCGGTGAAGAACTCGGTCACGGCCGCCAGCCCCCGCTGCCCGCCCGAGGACGTCGGGTGGGCGTAACTAAGGAAGAACAAGGGGCTGCCCCTGTACTCCGCAGTCACGTGGCCACCTCCGAGCCCGGCTCAGGCGATGCTAGTTCGCGCCGCGCCGCGGTTCCGTGCTCCACGACTCATTCCGCCCACCCGTTTCCGGTCTCGATCAGGCCCCGCGCGAACTCGCGTCCCGCCGCGGTCAGGGCGCCACAGGTCAGGAGCCGTTCGGGAACGTCCCCCACCCGCTCGCGGAAATGTGCGAACCGTTCCCTTGACCGCTCCCGGCCGTCCTCGCGCAGCCGTGCCCGCCAGAATTCGGCCACCGCCCCGAAGGCGTAAGCGCCGTGGAGGGCGGCCTCCACCGGACGCGGCTCCCGCACCCACGGAACGCGCAGCTCGACGTCCTTTCCCCGATGGCTCAGGTCGCACAGGTCGAGCAGGCCGTTCAGCTTCACGTGCTGGAACTCGTGCAACAGCAGCTCGGCCAGCACCTCCGGATCGCCGGGGAAGGCCACGGACACCGTCCCGAACGCGTGCCGGAACGTCTGACTGCCATACGCCCCGTCGGGCGCCTGGACCAGCGGCACCACGACCCGCAGCCCGGCCGAGATCAGGACCCGATGCTCCGGGACGTACCGTTCCAGCACTTCCCCGGCGAAGGCGAGTTGCTCGTCCCACAGCGCCCACTCCTTCGCCGACAGCCGCGCCGCCGGAGGCAGACCCGAGTCCATGCCCCGGAACGGATCGAGGTCATCGACCACGGGCGCAAGCCAGCGCGACGAATGCCGCCGCAGCCCGAGCCACTCCCCCTCGCCGTCGACCAGCCTCGGCCCGTCCGCCGAACTCCGCACCCTGACGAGCGTCCCGTCCGCCCGGAAGGCGCCGAGCCCAGGCAGACGCACCGCTCCCTCACGCACGACCAGAGACAACTCGGCCTCGACTCCGGCCCGCTGAGCGGCCGCCAACGCCACCGCCGCCAGATGTGCGATGTCCAGCTCGGCCGTGCGTCCGTCCGCGCCAAGACACCGCGCCGCCCACGCCTGGACGAGGGGATAGGCGAACACCTCCCGCACGGCTTCCCGCCGCGCCTCCTCCAGGCCGCACAACAGCTCCCACCCGTCCGCCGCCACCCGTCCCAGCGTGCCCCCGCCGATCCGGCCCGCCACCTCGGCGGTCATCACCCGCCCCAGGTGCGCGTGACTGGCGTCCAGGACCCGCCAAGCTCCAACGTCCCCGGTCCCACGAGCCAAGGCTCTGACGACTCGCCCAGCCCCCGCACGAGCGGCCGAAGCAGCATCCCGCCGAGTCTCGGGACGTTCACCGGCGTCCGCTATGACGAGCGCACGCGGGGACGCTTGGGCGTCGTTCAGGTGGACGCCATGGCGCGCCTTCGACGGGGCGGCCGGGCGGCCGGCTCGGGGGAAGGTCCGGGTGATGAAGGTGAGCAGGTCGGGACAGTAGACGGACGGGTTGGCGAAGCCCGAACCCGTGCGGTAGCGGTGGGCGTAGAGGCCCCCGCCGCACAGGTCGACGACCGAGCAGGCACGGCATTCGGGGGACAGGCTCGCGCGCGCCGTGGCGCGGACGGCGGCGCGCGGATGGGCCGCCGCCTCGGCGACCGAGTGGGCGAAGATGTCCATGCCCGTGGCGGGCGCGCCGTCGTAGGCGGTCTTGAGGGAGTCCGCCAGTTCCCAGCCGCCGTCGGTTTCGATCGTCAGCATGCCGACGGCGCCGGGGCCGATCGCCTCGGTCCAGCTCGGGCCGCCTCGTGCCAGGGACGCCAGCGAGTCGAAGAGCCGGATGGGGACGGGACGTCCGTCGGCGACCCAGCGCGCGTGCAGCCGTCCGAGCCAGTCGGCGTACGGTGTCGCGGCTCCGTCCGGCCGCAGCGGCGGATCGTCCCAGGTGGCGTGCGGCAACAGGAGGTCGACCCCCGGGGGCGACTCCGCGAGCAGCGCCTCGTAGACCGCGATCGGGTCGTTGCGGACGTCGATGGTGCACAGGACGCCCGAGTAGATGGAGGGGTACTCGCGCAAAAGCGCCAGGGCCCGGAGCGTCTGCGGATGGCTGGTGCGGCCCGAGGCGAAGACCCGGTGCCGGTCGTTGGACGCGCGGTCGCCGTCGAGCGAGACGCCGACACCGACCTCGAACTCGGTGAACAGCTCGCAGAACGCCGGGTCGAGCCGGACCCCGTTGGTCTGGATGTGCAGGCGCGGTTCGGTGACCCGCCCGAGGACGTCCTTCAACTCGGCCAGGACGTCGCGCATCGCCTGGTGGCCCACCAGCAGCGGTTCGCCCCCGTGCAGGACGACGGCCACCTCGGGCAGGTTCCGCTCGGCGCAGTGCTCGGCGATCCGCTCGGCGGCCCGGCGGACGACCCGGGCGCTGATCCGCGCGGGTTTGGCCGCCCAACTGGTGTCCGCATGACGATAGACATAGCAATGAGCACATGCCAGGTCGCACCTGCCATGCACCTTAAGGACATATTGGTCTATCGTCGCGGCCATAATCGAGTGGTCACCGCGGCGGCGTCACCACAGGCCCGGGAATGAAGGAATTGAAACCGGCGACCGTGAACTGAGTGACCGGCCCCGGTTCGGGGACAACAGCGTCCACGACCGCTTTGGCCGCACCCGAACGAGCAATCAGCGCGAGCGGCTTGTCGTCCAGATCTTCGAGCAGCGCGACCGTATTCTCAGTGATTCGTTCGTCAGAGGTGAACTCCATGACCGCATCCCAACCAGTAGAAGCTTGACAGTGCGCACCAGGTCAGTGCTCTCATTCGAGACGGCAGCAAGCCGGGAGTATCCTGATCAGGGTAGGCGATGAGTATCCCTTTGTCAGCAGCGGTCGCACGCCACCTGACGGCTGGCTGTATTCGGCCAGACCAGGGCGCCTGGTTCGACTCCGAGGCGCCGAAAGAAGGCCCTTGACTCTTTGCTCCTGACTCGCGGTCAGCGCAGGTCGGCCAGCCGTTTGACCGCGAAATCAACGGCCCTCGGCAGCGAGACCCGGTAAGCGCGTCCATGGCCCACAGGCCCGTAGAACACCGCATTAGTACCCACGCGAAGGTCGGCGCCGATCTGCCCGAAATCCGAGTCGTCCACGACCGCGTCGCGATATTCCCGCCACACCGGTCGGCCATCTCGCATGACCTTGCATCGATAGGTGCGGGTGGGCGTCGGGTCGCGATAGCGGTATTCGGCGAGATGGAACGCGGAGCAAACCTCGAATCCGACGCCGAGCAGGAGGATGTCGGCGTCGGCCTCGTAGAGGCGGGCGAGCGGCGAACGCTCCCCGAGATGGCAGTCCGGGTCGTGATCGTCCACAAGGTCCGCCGCCCCGGGTCCCAACGCGGCGAAGGAGGTCTGCGGGTGGACGCTGCGCACGGCCCCCGGCGCCTTGCGCACCTCTTCGGCCAGCATTCCCATGAGAGGCGCGGGAGTGCGGTCGCGGTCGAAGCCCGGCATCGCCTCCAGCAGCGCGGCGTACTCCCCCGGCGTCATCCCCTCGGCGCGTTTCCGGCGCTCCGCCCAACGGCCGGAGTTCTCCGGAGTGAACGCCGGGACCACAAGGCAGGCGTCCGGACCGATCGCCTCCCGGAGCGCGTCCATCACGGTCGCCGCCCCGCCGTCCACAGGCCCGATCCGCCGAAGCGAGCAATGCACCAGCAGATGCCGCCCCGCCCGGATCCCAAGCGCCCGCAGGTCTCCCGCAAGCCCGTCAAAGGACGCGGGCCGCACGCCCGCCGCCCCAGATCGCCGTCCCACGCCTCGACCTTAGGCCCGCGTCATCCCAGCCTGGGGCGAGCAGGCGTCACGGGTGGCGGGCCTTACTGGCGAGAGCATGCGGCGAGAGCTACGGGGTGGCCTGGCTTCGGAGGGCCGTGGTTCGGGTGGCGGTGGGGGGCCAGACTCTGTGGACGGGGAGGTGGCGTTGGCGGGCGTGGTGGGCTATTTCGGCGGTGCCGCCGCGGCCTCGGGCGGCGTGGCCGTCCCAGACGGCGATCAGGGCGTCGGCGTCGTCCAGCAGGCGGAGACCGGCGGCGAGGTAGGAGTGGGAGTCCTGGCCCAGGCGGGTGAGGACGCGGGTGGCGGACGCGCGGGTCCGGAGTTCGTCGAAGCCGCGGCGGGCGCGGCCCGCGAGGGTGGTCTCGTAGCCCGCCCAGGGTAGGACGACCTCCAGCCGTCCGCCGAGGTTCAGGACGGCGCGGGCGAAGATCTGGTCGGCGCCGGCGGCCAGGCACGAGACGCCGACGATGTTGCGGCCGAAACGGGCGAGCAGGGCGCGGATCTCGGCCTCGACCAGGTCGGTCGTGTGGCAGTCGAGGTCCCGGTGGCCGGTGATGGCGATGCGCATGGGTTCCTTTCCTCAGACGTGCGAGGCCCACCAGAGGGTGTGTTCCCTTGAGATGGCTTCCTCGACCTCGTCGACGAAGTGCGCCCATTCCGGTTCGGTCTCGGGCCACTCGATACGGGACGCGATGTCGCCCAGTTCCTGGGCGGCGATGGTGTAGGCGCTGGCCAGCTGGTGGTGCTGGCGGGTCTGGAGCCAGGCCAGCGCCCCGGCGGCCACGGCGCCGGCGATGCCGGGGAGGTCGACGTCGATGGCGCCGACGGCGTTGAGGATGGCGGCGACCAGGCCGAACGCCTCCATGGCGGCCATGAACACCGACCAGCGGGCGGCGCCACGGCCGTGGTCGCGGGCGCGGCGGGCGTACCAGTCGCGCTGGTCCTCGATGCGTCCGGCCAGGTAGGCGTGCCTGCGCTCGGCCAGGCTGAGGGCGCGCAGGCTGCGCATCTCGTCGGTGACCTGGAGCCCCGACCCGCCGGGCGGCTGGACGATCGCGTGCAGATGTCCCGTGATCTTGGAGAAGCGGCGCAGGAGGAGGGCCTCGGCGCCGCGCTGGTCCTCGCTCAGGCCGAACGGCTGGCCCGCGACGGCGTAGCGCCAGGCCAGCGTCTTGGCGGACTCGGCGGCCGCGCGCGACTCGTACCACTGGCGGTCGGGACGGTAGGTCAGCAGGTACACCTCGACGACCAGGGCCGTGCCGAGCCCGGCCGCGGCGCCGACGGCGGCCAGGTCCAGGCCGCCGACATGGAGGCTGAACGCTCCGAGCGCGGCGGCGCTGAGCAAGGTGAACAGCCTCAGTCCCGTCGCGGCGAGCAGCCGCCGCTGACCGCTTCCCGCGCTGGCGTCGGCCGCCAGAAATAGTGCGGGATACCCCGCCCCGAGAAGTATCTGCACCTTTTGAGTTGAATCGGAGGTACCTCTGGAGTCAAGCGTGTGTGCGAAATTACGCACTGGATTGGCACAACCCGTAACGGGAGTTCGGGAGAGAGCATCTTCATGAAGGCGGCGCCGCGGCGCGTGGACTCCAAGGAGCTCGACCAGCGGTACTTCGGGCTGACGGCCAAGCAGATCGCCGCCCTCCCGACCGACCCGCTCGGACGCACCGGGACGGTCATCTCCCTGCCGATCACGACGACGGTGCCGCTCGGCCTCTTCACCGCGCGCAAGCAGCTCGGCACCTGCAACCGGCAGTGGATCATCAACCCGGGCTCGGGTCTGCTGCTGGCCGTGCGCGACATGGTGAAGACCCCGCCCCGAGGCGCGATCGCGCTGCCCCCGGGTGATCTGGGCAACCCCCGCAGGCTGACCGCGAACCAACATCCGGGCCGTCACCACCGGCCCGGCGAGCTGAGCCAGTACGAGGCCTACGCCGTCACCGAATGGACGGACAAGGCCCCGGCCTGACCCGGGCGCTCCGAGTCCCGCCCTGGCGTCCGGCGCCGTGGCGGGGACTCTGGTGTCGCGCAGGTCGGGACTCTGGTGTCGCGCGGGTCGGGACTCTGGTGTCGCGCGGGTCGGGACTCTGGTGTCGCGCGGGTCGGGACTCTGGTGTCGCGCGGGTCAGGACTCTGGTGTCGCGCAGGTCGGGACTCTGGTGTCGCGCAGGTCGGGACTCTGGTGTCGCGCAGGTCGGGACTCTGGTGTCGCGCAGGTCGGGACTCTGGTGTCGCGCAGGTCGGGACTCTGGTGTCGCGCGGGTCAGGACTCTGGTGTCGCGCGGGTCAGGACTCTGGTGTCGCGCGGGTCAGGACTCTGGTGTCGCGCGGGTCGGGATTCTGGTGTCGCGTGGGTCAGGAGATCTGCTCGACGGCTGAGGTGCCGTTGCCCTCGCGGGACTCCCACTCCCAGGTCTCGTCGAGCCGCACCCGGCCGTCCGGCAGCGTGCTCACTCTGGACACGCAGTGCCCGGAGTTGGTTTCGCCGTCGGTGTTCAGTTGGACGTAGCGGAAGTCGACGGTGTCGCCGTCGCGGGTCCCGACCAGGTGCCCGCGGCGGATCGCCCCGCCCCGGTAGTCGCCCCAGACCTGGCCGTCCTCCTCGTAGTAGGTGAACGTGGTCGCCGGGGTGATCTCGCCGCCGGCCACGTCCACGAGCGCCCTGAACCGCAGCCCGTTGAGTGAAGTCATGATCGAATTCTCCCAGAACGCCTATCATTTCCGGATGCTCACGCGAGAACGTCTTGTCGAGTGGATGCGGGCGCGGTACGGGTGGCGCCATATCGAGCGGCGCGTGTCCGACCTCGGGTACGCCTACTCCATCGACACCCAGCCGGACGAGTACCTCGACGGCGACCAGAGCGCGATGACATACGGGAACGGGCCACTGATCGTCATCAAGAGCAGCGGGGCGGTGTGGAGCTTCGGCTCCAACCCGATGTTCCTGCCGATCTACCAGGCCAGGTCCGAGGACGAGTTCGTCCGGGCGCTGAGCGCTCTGCCCGCCGGTGCCCCGCACGAGTACGTACCGCTCGGTTAGCCGCTACATCTGGAGGAAGGGCGGCGTCTCGCCGTCCCATTCGGGCCGGTCGAGGCCGTTGAGCGCCTCCACGATCTTCTTCTCCTCGTAGCGGAAGTGCGTCTCCATCACGGCGGCCAGGCCGTCGAGCTCGGTGCGCACCGCCTCGGGGTCGGCGGCCGTCTCCAGCCCGTCGACCAGCTTCTCCAGCTTGCCGATGATCCACGACATCATGCCGTGGTCGCTGCGCAGCTGGGTCAGGACGGGACGCAGTTCGGGGTAGGCGTCCTCCAGCACGGGGAAGGCGCCGTGGTCTTCGCCGGTGTGGTGGGTCTCCAGGGCCGAGCAGAACGTCAGGCAGTGGGCCCGCAGCTCCCGGGGGCGCACGCCCCCGCCGTCGAGATAGGCGTCGACATCGTCGCGCAGGTGGGCGAGCTCGTCCCGGAGCCAGGCATGGACCTCGATCAGCTGGCTGCCGAAGGCCATGAGGCGGTCGGTGGAATTCAGGGTGTTTCCCGTTTGTGTCGGCGCCTCCATGCCCGCGACGACCTGTTTGCCGGGTGCACGCGACGCTGAGACGGGATTTCACCAGGCATCGTCATGATCGTCAAGCCCGGCCCCGCACCGGACCCACCCGGTGCGGGATCGGCGGCGAGCCTCAGATGCCGAGGGTCTCGGCGGCCAGCGCGGTGCCCTGGACGCGCGCCGCGACCTTGGCGAACGCGGTCTCGCGCGAGGTGGAGGTGTCGTCGGCGAACGGCGAGAAGCCGCAGTCGTCGCAGGTGCCGAGCCGCTCGGCCGGCAGGTGCCGGGCCGCGGCGAGCGTGCGGTCGCGCACCTCTTCGGGGGTCTCGACGCGGGGGTCGATGGGGTCGATGACGCCGACGAAGATCCGGGCGTCGGGACGCAGGTGCTCGGCGGCCAGCCTCAGCACCCGCTCGGGGTCGGGCTCGCTGGCCAGCTGGACGTAGAAGTTGCCCACCGGGAGGCCGAGCAGGCCCGGAAGCAGGCCCGCGTAATCGATGTCGAGGCTGTGGGTGGAGTCCTGGTCGCCCCCGGGGCACGTGTGGACGCCGATGCGCGCCCGCTCGTCCTCGGTGAAGCGTTCGAGCACCCGGGTGATCAGCGCGAGGAAGTCGGCGAGCACCCCGCCGCTCGGGTCGAGCTTGAGCGCCAGGCGTCCCTCGGTGAAGTCGAGCTGGACGACATGGGCCCCGGCCTCCAGGCAGCGGCGGATGTCGGCCTCGGACTCGGCGACCAGGTCCTGGAGGAACTTGTCGCGCGGGTAGTCGTCCAGGCCGTCGGCCGGGTACAGCAGGCTGAGCGCCGACGGGGCGATCACCGCCTGCTTGACCGGGACGGTCGCGTGCCGCTGGGCCGCGCGGAGGTAGTGGTCGGCGTGCACCTGGTAGCGGAAGGGGCCCGCGGTGAGACGGGGCAACTGGCGGTGGTGGCCGTCGGCGAAGGGGATGACGGCCCCGTCCGGCGCCAGGGTGTCCAGCCCGGTCAGCGGATAGGTCGCGAAGCTCGGCTTGGTCTGTTCGCCGTCGGTGACGACGGGGGATCCGGCCTGTTCGAAACGGCGGATCGTGTCGGCCACGGCCCGGTCCTGGGCGGCGGCGTCGTTCATCTCCTGCAAGAGTTCGGCGGACCTGGGGACGCTGCCGATCGGCTCTGTGGGGATGCTCATTGCGCGAGCGTAAATAACGAACTGTTGCCGATCAATCACGGCACGCGACCGTAATTCCGGTTTCGGTGGACCGGCTCAGGGGGGCCACCCGGCGCCCCAATGACGCCGGGTGGAATGGAACGGTTCAGGACTCGTACGGGTCCTTGCCCTCGGCCAACCGGGTCGCCATGCCCTTCAGGGCCTCCAGCGCGACGTAGTAGGGCATCGGGCCGAACGAGATCCGCGCGACGCCGAGCTCGGCCAGCCGGGCCGGGCCGGCCCCCGGCAGGCAGTTGACGTTGACTGGCGCGGGGATCTCCTTGGTCAGCGCGGCGATCGCGTCCTCGGACGAGGCCATGATCGCGTAGATGCAGTCGGCCCCGGCCTCGGCGTAGCGGACACCGCGCTCGACGGCGATCGGCAGCGGGTCGTTCAGGCCGAGGACGAACGGGTCCACCCGGGCGTTGATCACCAGATCGACGCCCGCGTCGCGGCAGGCGGCCCGGAGCGCGGCGATGCGGTCGGCCTGCTCGGAGACGTCGACCATCGCCCCCTTGGCGTGGTCGGTGTCCTCGAAGTTGAAGCCCGAGGCCCCGATGGCCACGAGCCGGTCGACCAGTTCGCGCGGGGCGAGGCCATATCCGGCCTCGGCGTCCACCGTCACGGGGACGTCCACCGCCTTGATCACGCGCTCGGCCGCGGCGAACATCTCCTCGGCGGGCGCGCCCTCGTGGTCGGGATGGCCGAGCATGGCCGAGATCGCGGCGCTGGCCGTCGCGAGCACCGGGAACCCGGCCTCCGCGACGACCTTCGCGCTGGCCGCGTCCCACACGTTGGGAAGGATCAGCGGCTCGCCCGGCCGGTGCAGTTCGCGAAGCCGCGCGGCCTTCTCGTCAGGGGTCACAGAGCTCTCCTCATTTTCGGAAGCGGTCACCAGGAGGACCTGACAGGACCCCGGTTTGTGACACTCTTCCGCATGCGGTTCGCTCAGTGCCGCGCGAGGGCGCGGTGGATCCTGACGGGCTGGGTGGGCTCGCCGTCCTGGGGGTTCGGTTCGGGCTTGATGCCACCGGCCACGATCTTGTCCAGGACGTCCAGGCCCTTGGTGACCTTGCCGAACACCGTGTAGGCGGGCGGGATGTTCGCGTGGGAGTGGACGAAGAAGAACTGGCTGCTGTTGGTGTCGGGTCCCCAGTTGCCCATGGCGACCGTCCCGCGCGGGTAGGTCTCCTTGCCGGTCAACTCGTCGGCGAACTTGTACCCGGGGCCGCCCTCTTCGGCGCGGTAGATGTCGCCGCACTGCAGCACGCCCAGCCGCGGCGAGTTCGTCAGCCGCCAGCACCGGGTGTCGTTGAAAAACTTCTGCCTGGTCAGGCTGAGGAAGTTGTGGACGGTGCACGGCGCGGCCTTGCGGTCCATCAGGAACTCGATCTCGCCGAAGTTCGTCCTCAGCGTGATCTCGATCGTGCCGCGCGTCTTGGCGCGGTCGCGCGGCGGGCGCACCGGCTTGGCCGCCGGGTTCTCCGGCGTCGGGACGAACTCGCAGTCGACCTTGCTCCCCTGGCTCTGGCTCGGCGCGGGCGGGGCGGACGGCGCGTCCGCGTGGGCGGCGACGCCGGACGGCAGCGTGGCGACGAGGACGGCGGCGAGGGCGGGAACGGCCAGACGCGTTTTCATGGGCCCCACACTAGGGAGCGTCCCGGCTCTTGATCACTGGCAAGACCCGACGAAACGCGATTCCGGACGCCGATTTCCCGGATCGATGGGGCAGAGTGAATTGTCCGCCCGATCGGCTACCGTCGGCAGTGTCCGGCGCACCGTCGGCCGGGCGCCGACGCCCCGCACGCGAACCAGGGAGTGTCCATGCTGCCGTGGTCCACCGAACTCGCCGGCCGCCTTGATGAGCACCTCGTCACCAGCGAGCTCCTGCGCGACAACCCGCTCAAGGACCCGCACGAGCGTCCGCTCCTGGTGTACGTGCCACCCGGTTACGACGACGACCCGGGGCGCCGCTTCCCGTCCGTCTACGTGATCACCGGTTTCACCGGGCATGTGGGCATCTGGCGCAACCGCGTCCCGTTCCGGCAGCCCTTCCCCGAGACCGCCGACGCCGTCTTCGCCCGCGGCGAGGCCCCGCCCGCCCTGGTGATCTTCGTGGACGCCTGGACGGCCTACGGCGGCAGCCAGTACGTCGACTCCCCCGGCACCGGGCGCTACCACTCCTACCTCTGCGACGAGATCGTCCCGTGGGTCGACGCGAACTACCGCACGCTGAACGCCCCCGAGCACCGGGCGATCAGCGGCAAGTCCAGCGGCGGCTACGGCGCGATGATCACCCCGATGCTCCGTCCCGACCTGTTCGGCGCGCTGGCCACGCACGCGGGCGACGCGCTGTTCGAGTACTGCTACCTGCCCGAGTTCCCCAAGTGCGTCCGGCATCTCGACCGCTACGACGGCGACCTGAGCACCTGGTGGGACGACTTCAACTCCCGGGTCTCGTTCACCAAGCCCGAAGACATGGACCTTCTCAACCTCCTCGGCATGGCGGCCTGCTACTCGGCGGGCGAGGACGGCACCCCCGCGCTGCCCTTCGACACCGCCACCGGCCTGCTGCGCGAGGAGACCTGGGAACGCTGGCTCGCCTGGGACCCCGTCCGGATGGTGCCGGACAAGGCCGACGCGATGCTCGCGCAGCGCGCGATCTGGATCGACGGCGGCCGGCGCGACGAGTGGTACCTCGACGTCGGCGCCCGCGCCTTCCGCCAGGTCCTTCTCGACACGGGGGTCAAGGACGACGTGATCCACTTCGAGCTCTTCGACGCCGCCCACGGGGGCATCGACTACCGCTACCCGCTCGCCCTGGCGTGGCTCTGCCGCCGCATCGCGCCGTAGAAGCCCATGCGCCGCCGTTCGGATCGTCCCAGCCCAGGGCCGTGTTTCAGAATGTTCATGGGGGCCCTCACCCGAATTGAAAATTCAGGGTCGCGCCGACGCGTTGACACCGACCGTCACGCGGTGTGCACTTCTCGAATCCTGAGGCCGTTCGGGCGGATGTCGCGACAGGCGCACCGGCCGCGGCCCCTTGGAGGCGTCATGAGAACACCCGCCCTCGCCGCCGCCCTCGTGCTCGCCGCATCGACGAGCACCATCTCCCTGCAGTTCGCGCCGCCGCCGCCCGCCCGGGCCCTGCCCAAGGACGTCGTCGAACGCTCGGCGCCCAAGCCGAGACCACCCGCCGCCGATCCGGCCCGTCCCGACGTCCCCGCCAAGGCCCCGCTCAAGCGCGCCCCGGTGATCGCCGAGGCCGAGAAGTACGCGGCCTCACTTCCCGAAGCCGCGACGGCACCTCTCCCTAGTGTCGCCCGCTCCCGTCCCGGCGTTACGGTCGCCCCGTCCGCCTGCCTCGCCGCCAAGCCCCCGGGAACCGCTCCCAAGACCGACGACGGAACCCCAGCCGCACCCGGCACCACCACCCCGGGCAACACCACCCCCGGTGCGACCACCCCCGGGTCCGAACCCGCCACCGGTGCGACCACCCCGGGCACCACCACGCCCGGGGTGACTGCCCCCGGGTCCGAACCCGCCACCGGCGCGACCGCACCCGGCGCAACGGCCCCGGGCACCCGCGCACCCGGTGCAACCACCCCCGGGGTGACTGCTCCCGGGTCCGAACCCGCCTTTGGCGCGACCGCACCCGGAGCGACCACGCCCGAGACAGGCGTCACCCCCGGCGCGACCGCACCCGGAGCAGAGGCCGCCTCCGGCGCGAACACACCCGGGGTGACCGCCCCCAAGGCAGGTGCCGCCCCCCGCACGATCACACCCGGGGCGACCGTCCCCGAGGCAAAGGCGGTTCTCGGCGCGGCCTCGGCCAAGTCCGAAGAGGACACCGTCACCGGGGAGAACACACCCGTCCCGCCGGGGAACGAGCGCACGCCCGAGACCAAGCGGGCTCCCGCGCAGTACGACTTCTCCAAGCCCAACATCGTGGCGCCCAGGCTCCAGGTCCCGTGGGGCCTGGCGTTCCTCCCGGACGGGAGCGCGCTGGTGTCCGAGCGGGGCACCGCGCGAATCCTCAAGCTGCGTCCCGGCTCGGCGGCAGAGCCGGTCGGCACGGTCCCCGGCGTCTCGGCGTCCGGTGAGGGAGGGCTGCTCGGCATCGCCGTGTCCCCCGAATACGCGCAGGACGGCCTCGTCTACGCCTACTTCACGTCCTCCTCCGACAACCGCATCGTGCGGTTCAAGCTCGGCGGGACGATCACGCCCCAGGTGGTGCGGTCGGGCATTCCCAAGTCCAGCATCCACAACGGCGGGCGCATCGCGTTCGGCCCGGACGGCATGCTCTACGCCGGGACGGGCGACGCCGCCACCACGTCGAACGCCCAGAACCCGGCCAGCCTCGCGGGCAAGATCCTGCGGATGACGCCGGACGGGCAGGCCCCCGCTGACAACCCGACCGCGGGTTCGCTCGTCTACTCCCTGGGACACCGCAACGTGCAGGGCCTGGCCTGGGGTCAGGGCCGGATGTACGCGGCGGAGTTCGGGCAGAACCGGTTCGACGAGATCAACGAGATCGTCGCGGGCGGGAACTACGGCTGGCCCAACGTCGAGGGGACGGGCGGCGGCCCGACCTACCGCGACCCGATCGTGGTCTGGGCGACCTCGGAGGCCTCTCCGAGCGGCCTGGCGTTCTCCTGCGACCGCCTCTACGCGGCGGCCCTGCGGGGAACCAGGCTGTGGCAGGTTCCGTTGAACGGTGAGACGCCCACGTCCGCGCTCCAGGGCGCGTACGGACGGTTGCGCACGGTGTCGGTCGGGCCGGACGGTTGGCTCTGGGTCACGACCAGTAACCGGGACGGACGGGGCAGCCCCACCCCCGACGACGATCGCGTCGTTCGATTCCCGCCGGTCGCGGGAGCCCCGACTGGGGGTTGACTGGGCCACGTCACCGCAGGTCAGAGGGTGGTTTCAGAACATCCATCGACCAAGTGACGAACATTGAAAATCTAGTCTCAAATGGATTCATTGACACCATGTAGCGGTTAGCGGTGCACTTCAGGACAACTCACTTGCCAGTGAGTTGTTCGATTCAGGTCGTGCGATGCGGGCCGCCAGCTCGCATCGAGCGCCCCGTGTCCCCCGCCACGGGCGCCCGCGGATGCGGTCAACCCCCGCCTGGCCGCATCCGCGTCAACCTGGAACGCGGGCTCCTCAGTCAACCGTCCGGCCGAATATCACTACCCCGCGGAGCCACTCCCACAAGGACCCTTCTCGGGGCCGGGTTCCGCCGGGCCAGTGAAAGGAGCACCCACCGTGCGACACCAGACCGCGCTTGGGGCCGCAGCCATCGCCGCGGGCCTCGCCGTGGCGATGTCCTCGCCCGCCACCGGTGCGGAGTCCCGCACCGCTCCCGCTTCCCCCTCTCCGTCGCAGGCCGCCGCGAAGTCCGCCGACCGGCTGATCGCGTCCGCCCCGGCGAAGTTCTTCGCGTCGCCCAAGGACAAGATCGTCCGCCTCGGCGTCACGTCAGGGTCCGGTGGCATCCAGTACGTCTCGTATGACCGCACCCACGCCGGGCTCCCGGTCGTCGGCGGTGACTTCGTCGTCGCCACCGACTCCGCCGGCAAGGTGCTGAGCACCTCGGTGAACCAGACCGCGCCGCTGTCGGTCGACACCTCCCCGAAGGTCGCCAAGGGCAAGGCGTCCGACATCTCCCGCAGCCGCGTCCGCGACGTCAAGATCAGCCGCGTGTCCGACCCGAGGCTGAAGGTCCTGGCCGAGGGCAACGGCCGGCTCGTCTACGACACCCTCGCCGAGGGCTCCTACGGCATCGCCGACGGCAACCGCCCGACGTCCCAGCACATCCTCGTCGACGCCAAGTCCGGCAAGGTCGTGCGCAGCTGGGACACCATCCAGGGCGCCGACGACGACAAGAGCTACTACCACGGCGGCAGCAGCAAGCCGACGAGCATCAACACCACCTCGTCCGGCGGCCGGTTCTCGATGAAGGACTCCACACGGCCCGGCGTCAGCTGCGCCAACCAGAGCGGCCAGGTCCTCACCAGCACCGACGACGCCTGGGGCAACTCCGGCGGCACCGACCTCGAAACGGCC
Organism: Spirillospora sp. CA-294931; assembly: GCF_050946795.1. Taxonomy (GTDB): domain Bacteria; phylum Actinomycetota; class Actinomycetes; order Streptosporangiales; family Streptosporangiaceae; genus Spirillospora. The sequence continues at coordinate 725,949 of NZ_CP192006.1, read as the reverse complement.
TGCGTCGACGCCATGAAGGCGGCCGGGGCCCAGTTCGACATGGTCAAGGGCTGGTTGGAGCGCAACGGCCTGGACGGCCGCGGCAACGGCTGGCCGATGCGCGTCGGCCTCAACCAGGCCAACGCCTTCTGGAACGGCCGCTACGCCAACTTCGGCCGCAACTCCGCCGGCACCCGCCAGGTCACGCCGACCGACGTCGTCGCCCATGAGCTCGGCCACGGCATCTTCCAGTTCACCCCGGGTGGCTCCGGCAGCTCCAACGAGGCCGGCGGCCTCAACGAGTCGACCGGCGACATCTTCGGCTCGCTGACCGAGTGGTACCTCAAGGAGCCCAAGGTCACCGAGCAGATCAGCGGCACGACCGCCGTCCTGAACTACGACACCCCCGACTACCTGATCGGTGAGGAGGTCGACCTGGTCGGCAGCGGCCCGATCCGCAACATGTACGACCCGAAGCAGATCCGCAACAACCCCAACTGCTTCACCTCCCAGGTGCCCGGCATGGAGGTCCACGCCGCGGCCGGAGTGCAGAACCACTGGTTCTACCTGCTCGCCGAGGGCTCCAACGCCAACGACCCGAGCAACGGACGGCCCAACAGCCCGACCTGCAACAACAAGACGGTCAGCGGCGTCGGCGTCCAGAAGGCCGGACGGATCTTCATGGAGACCCTGAACCTGAAGACCAGCAGCTGGACGCACTCCACCGCACGCAAGACCTCGCTCCAGGCCGTCCTCAACCTCAAGAAGGTCGGCAAGGCCACCTGCGAGGACTTCACCAAGACCCGCGACGCCTGGAACGCCGTGAGCGTCCCCGCGGCCAGCGGCGAGCCCTCGGGCTGCACGAACTAATCGCCCCGAGCGGCCGTACGGGGTGATATCTCGGCCCACCCCGTACGGCCGCCCCTCCCCTCGCCGTGGTCGACCACCCCACCGGTCGACCAAGGCACACCCTCCCCACCGCCATGACCAGCCCCCCACCGGCTGGCCAAGGCACGTAACCGCCCTGGTCGGCCACCCCACCGGCTGGCCAAGGCCCCCCATTCGCCCTGGTCGGCCACCCCACTGGCCTGCCAAGGCACGCCCCAACCGCTCTGGTCGGCCACCCCCACCGGCTGGCCAGGGCGGCCCCCGACCGCCGTGGTCGGCCACCCCACCGGCCGGCCAAGGCGCCTCCCTGTTCGGCCCCCGCTCACGACAAGGAGAATCCATGCGCTCCCGCCTGCTCGCCCTGGCCGGCGCCGCACTCGGCGTCACCGCCCTGGCCGCCACCACCGCGGCCGCCACCCCGTCCTCCACCGCCGCGACCCGCGCCGCCGCGGCACCGGACATCTCGCTGACCAACGTCAAGGCCCACCTGTCGCAGCTGCAGACGATCTCCAACAACAACGGCGGCAACCGCGCCCACGGCAGCCGCGGCTTCAAGGCCTCGGCCGACTACGTCAAGGCCAAACTGGACGCCGCCGGATTCACCACCGCGCTCCAGCAGTTCACCTACAACGGCGCCACCGGTTACAACGTGATCGCCGACTGGCCCGGCGGCGACTCCAACCAGATCCTCATGGCCGGTGCGCACCTCGACAGCGTCCGCGCCGGAGCCGGGATCAACGACAACGGGTCGGGCACCGCCGCCGTCCTGGAGACCGCACTCGCCGTGGCGCGCTCCGGCTACAAGCCCCAGAAGCACCTGCGCTTCGCCTGGTGGGGCGCCGAGGAGCTCGGCCTGGTCGGCTCGAACTACTACGTCCGCAACCTGCCGACCACCGAACGCTCGAAGGTCAAGGGCTACCTGAACTTCGACATGGTCGGCTCGCCCAACGCCGGCTACTTCGTCTACGACGGCGACAACTCCGACGGCACCGGCTCGGGCCCCGGCCCGGCGGGCTCGGCGGAGATCGAGAAGGTCATCCAGGGCTACTTCTCGAAGATCAACGTCACCACCAGGGGCACCGACTTCGACGGCCGCTCCGACTACGGGCCCTTCATCCGCGCGGGCATCCCCGCCGGAGGCACCTTCACCGGCGCCGAGGGCCGCAAGACCACCGAGCAGGCCAGGCTCTGGGGCGGCACCGCCGGACAGGCGTTCGACCGGTGCTACCACGCGTCCTGCGACACCACCAGCAACATCAACGACACCGCGCTGGACCGCAACTCCGACGCCATCGCCCACTCCGTGTGGACGCTCGGCGGCGGCTCCTGACCAACGGCCCCAGCCCCCACGGGTCCCCGGCGTCACCCCACCGGTGCCGGGGGCCCGTCCTTTTGGCGACAATAGGGGCATGTGCCGAAGCATCAAGACTCTCCGCCCGCCCTACTCCGAGGACGTCACCGAGGAGGACATGCGCGCCGCCGCCCTCCAGTACGTCCGCAAGATCTCCGGCTTCCGGGCCCCCGCCGCCCACAACGCCGAAGCCTTCGAACGCGCCGTCACCGAGATAGCCGAGAGCACCGCCGCCCTCCTGGCCACCCTGGAAGTCCGGGGCAAAGCCTCGTAGGGCCTCGACGGGCAGAGGCGAACTCAGCGGGTGAGGGGCTAGCCGACACAGTCCTGGCGGGTGGAGGCGAGGCCGATCTCCGACACGGACTTGCCGTTCAGGGTGAACAGGAACTGGGCGCGCGAGCCCCCGGGGACGTTCGCGACCCAGCCGGACGGCGTCCGCTCGGCCTTCGGGTAGGCCCGGCGCACCGCCGCGGCGGGCGACCCCACCTTGAGCCCCTCGGGGGTCTTCACCCCGCGGGGCGCGAAGATCACCGCGATCCCGTCACGCTGGGACGCGTACAGGCTCACGCTGTCGCCGGGCGTCGGGTAGGCCCGCAGGCCGAAGCCGGTACAGGCGCCGCCCCCGGTGGCCTTCTTGTCACCGAGCTCGCCGGTGCCCTGGGCGTCCTCGACGGACATGCCGAGCCGGAGCTTGCCCAGCCCGGACGGCCCGAGCACCTTGGCTCCCGGCCCGGGCGCGGGCGACTCGGCGTCCGGTCCGGGCTTGGCCGGGACAGCCGCCACCGCCTTCTTCTTCGACTTCGACTTCTTCTTGCCGTCGGAGCCGCCGCAGCCGGCCAGCGCCAGCGCGACGACGGCCGTGACTGCGGTGACTCTCAGGATCGGCTGCTTCATCGGGCCCTCCGAGAACGGAACGATCACGTGCCTTCCCCGCCTACGACAGGTTCGGCACCCGATCGGTTCCGGCTCGAACGGCCTTGTTACCAACGGGTTATTCGGCGGCCACCAGCTCGGCGATCTGCACCGCGTTGAGCGCGGCGCCCTTGCGCAGGTTGTCGCCGGCGCAGAACAGCGCGAGCCCGTTCTCGGCCGTCTCGTCCCGCCGGATTCGTCCGACAAAGGTGGAGTCGCGGCCCGCGGCCTGGAGCGGCGTCGGAATGTCCGACAGCACCACGCCGGGCGCGCCCGACAGCAGCTCGCTGGCCCGCTCGGGGCTCAGCGGACGCTCGAACCGGGCGTTGACCTGCAGCGAGTGGCCGGTGAACACCGGGACGCGCACGCAGGTGCCCGAGACCTTCAGCCCCGGAAGCTCCAGAATCTTGCGGCTCTCGTTGCGGAGCTTCTGCTCCTCGTCGGTTTCGGCGAGCCCGTCGTCCACGATCGCCCCGGCCATCGGCAGGACGTTGAACGCGATCGGCCGCGCGTAGACCTGCGGCTCGGGGAACTCCACGGCCGAGCCGTCGTGGGTCAGCCGGTCGGCGCTCTCCACGACCTTCTTGGCCTGCTCGTGCAGCTCGGCCACACCGTTCAGCCCGCTGCCCGACACCGCCTGGTAGCTGGCCACGACCATCGAGATCAGCCCGGCCTCCTCGTGCAACGGCCGCAGCACCGGCATCGCGGCCATCGTCGTGCAGTTGGGGTTGGCGATGATCCCCTTGGGCCGCACCGCCGCGGCGTGCGGGTTCACCTCGGACACCACCAGCGGGACCTCGGGGTCCATCCGCCAGGCGGACGAGTTGTCGATCACGACCGCCCCGGCCGCCGCCACCACGGGCGCCAGTTCCTTGGAACTGGTCTTGCCCGCCGAGAACAGGACGATGTCAAGGCCGCTGTAGTCGGACGCCGACGCGTCCTCCACCGTGACCTCGCCGTCCTTCCAGGGCAGCCGCCGCCCCGCCGAACGCGCGGAGGCGAACAGCCGAAGCTCCTCCACCGGGAACCCGCGTTCGGCCAGGATCTTGAGCATCACGCCCCCGACCTGCCCGGTGGCACCGACGATCCCGATTCTCATCCCGTTCCTCCAGCTCGCAGACAACCACCCCCGACGTTATCCGCTCCCCCACCACCCCCGTCCAACCGATTCCCCGCCAACACACACCGCTACCCGCCGACTACACGGCCGCCGGCTTGGACCAGTCAGAGGCCGTCGGCCCATGCCAGGCCGCGCACGTCCGGCACAAGAGGCACCGGTTCCGCGCTCAGGCGGCGGTGTATCGCGAGCGTATTGAAAAACGGATACGTCGCCGCAACAGCCGTCCGGCTTGGGTTGAGGGGTGAACTACAGCGCATCGTCTGCTGGGAAGGGTCTGTGATCGTGGGTTCGGATTCCGTTAATGGCGTCAACCGGCGACGGCTGCTCGGGTGGGGCGGGCTGGCGGCCGCCGGCGCCGTGGCGGCCGGTGCGCCGCTGCTGGGAGGTCGGCCCGACCGCTCCGCCGTGGCCGCGGCCAACTCCGATGCGATCCCGCCGGACACCCGTCCCGGGGGCGCCTATGACCGGTACGTGGCGAAGCTCGCCGCCGAGGGCAAGTTCTCCGGCGTGGTGATGCTCTCGCACCGAGGCCGGACGGTGCTGTCGCGCAGTTACGGCATGGCCGACAAGGAGAAGGGCATCCCCAACGGGGAGAACATCGCCTTCAGCCTCGCCTCGGCGGGCAAGCCGTTGCACGCGGTGGCGATCCTGCAGCTGGCGCAGCAGGGCAAGCTGAAGCTGTACGACACGGTGGGCACCTTCCTGACGGGGTATGCCAAGGAGATCGCCGAGAAGGTGACCATCCACCACATGCTCACCGGGACGTCCGGGATGAAGACCCCGGACGAGGACGTGAAGCGCATCTTCCAGAGCCAGAAGGAAGTGCACGAGTTCTACGAGCGGTGGGCCCGGCAGGCCACGCCGGAGGCCCCTCCCGGCACCTCCAGCAGCCACTCCGGCGCCGAGGTGGCCATCCCCGCGCAGATCATCGAGGCCGTGACCGGCCAAACGTACTGGGACTATGTCCAGGAGAACATCTTCAAGCGCTGCGGCATGACCGGTTCGGGGTTCTACACCCGTCCGCAGTGGCTCACCGACGCGCACATCGCCCACCCGTACATGCAACTTTCCGACGGCAGCTATGTGGACGCGGTCCGCAACCTGGACAAGGGCAGCCCGAGCCCGTTCCTGCTGGGCAAGAACCCAGGCCGCGCCTTCATCGACGCCCCGGGGGACGGCGGTTTCGCCACCGCGCCGGACCTGGTCAAGTTCGCACGCGCGCTGAGCGACGGCACACTGCTGGACCGGCACTACGCCGAGTTGTTCACCGGGCCCAAGCTCCCCCTCGCCCCCGAGGGAGGGGGCGGTCTGGCCGCCAAGCGGTCGGCCGCCGCGAAGCGCGCGGCCTCCGCCGACGCCTCGTTCGGCGCCTACCAGATGCCGGTCAGCATCGTCAGCGGCCAATGGGTATGGGCCCGCGCCGGAGCCAACCCCGGAGTCGGCGCCAACTGGACCATCTACCCCGACACCGGCTGGGTCGGCGTCATCCTGATCAACCGTGACGGCGCGCCGCTATGGGAGATCACCGAGCAGGAGACCCGAGCCGTCACCGGCCAGAGCTGACACACGCCCCGACCAAGGCGATCTCCAGTGCGTGCCCGGCCTTATGGGGCACGCACTGGAGGCCGTTGTGGACGCGTCCGCGGTCAGCGCCATGGGCCTGATCAATTCCGCCGCCACATATCGTCGGCATATCAAAAATCCCATACACCCTCGCAACAGCCCGTCGCCTTGACTGGAAGCATGCACCAAATCCAGTCATCGCAAAAGGCACCACGCAAGACCTCTCTAATTATTGGCATCGCCTTGATCATCGTTGTGGCAACGGTCGGTGTGGCCGTCTTCTACCAGTCACAGAATTCCTCGCCCTCTTCGTCGGTGTCCAGCGACTCCTCCGTCGCACCACCACCGTTGCAGCGCGAGAAGCGCGCCGCGTCCGGAAAGACCACCAGCCCCAAGCGCCGGACGGCGGTCGGCCAGGCAGACGGGGTCGTCCCCGCCGGGGTAACGGTCTTCGCCGACTCGATGCCGGCCGTTTCCAATCTCGATCCAGACCTCCTCAAGGCCCTCCGCCGGGCCGCGACGGACGCCGCGGACGACGGGATCACGTTCTACGTCAACAGCGGCTGGCGTTCCCCGGCATACCAGAATCAGCTTCTCCGCAAAGCGGTCTCCAAATACGGATCCAAAGAAGCGGCCGCCCGATGGGTGTCCACCGCGGGGACCTCACTCCACGTGAAAGGAAAGGCGGTGGACATCGGACAGTTCAATGCCACGACGTGGCTGTCCGAACACGGCGCGACATACGGGCTGTGCCAGATCTACAGGAACGAACCTTGGCACTACGAACTGCGCACCAGCGCAGCCGAACGTGGTTGCCCGCGCATGTACGCCGACCCCACCCAGGACCCGAGGATGCAGCAGTGACCGTCACTGACACGACGATGCAGTTGGAAACGTTGGAAACCCGACCGGACGCCACCGCTCCCCGGCCCACCGGCCTCCACCGGGCACCTTCAACCCGCTTCCGGCAGGCCGCCCCCTGGAAACGCGGTCTGATACTCGCCTCCCTGGCGCTGCTGCTCGGCCTGCTCATGATGCTGCACGCGCAGTTCCCGAACCGGATCGGCAACCTCGGCAGCCTGCTGGAGACCTTCCTGCCGTGGTTCGGCCTGTTCATCCCGGTGCTGCTGGCCGGTGCCCTGTGGCGCCGCTCCGCGTCCGCGATGCTCGCACTCCTGCTGCCCGTCGCGGTGTGGCTGAGCCTGTTCGGCGGGCTGCTCACCGACAAGTCCCACGCGGGCGGCGACGTCACCGTGGCCAGCCACAACGTCGGCGCCGCCAACTCCGACCCGTCCGGCACCGCCCGCAAACTGATCGCCTCCGGCGCCCACGTCCTGGCCCTCCAGGAAATAACCGAGCAGGCCCGAAGCACCTACGAGAAGGAACTCGCCAAGGCGTACCCGTACCACACGGTGCAGAACACGGTCGGCCTGTGGAGCAAGCTGCCGCTGTCCAACACCAAGCCGGTCGACACGATGATCGACTACGGCCCGCTGGCGTCCACCAAGTCGGACGAAGACAAGATGGCCTCCACCCGTGCGCTGCGCACGACGGTAGCCACAAGCAAGGGCCCGCTGGCGGTATACGTGGCCCACCTAGGATCAGTACGAGTGAATCCCCGCGGAGGCTTCTCAACAGGCCACCGCGACCGAGGCGTCCAAGCGCTCGGCAAAGCCATAGCCACCGAACGAAACCCCCGAACGGTACTGCTAGGCGACCTGAACGGCACCACCACCGACCGCGCCTTCAAAGCCCTAACCTCACAAATGCGCTCGACCCAGACCACAGCCGGCGACGGCTTCGGCTTCACCTGGCCCGCGAAATTCCCCATAGCCCGAATCGACCAGATCCTCGTCAAAGGCGTCGCACCAACGAGCTCCTGGGTCCTCCCCACCACCGGCAGCGACCACCTACCGGTAGCAGCCGCAATCAAATGGTGACCGCCCAAAGGATGCCCGCCGGACCACCAGAGCTAGCTTCGATCCTGGTCCGCGCGAGTGCGTTCGACGAATGCGAGCACTTCGCGGGCCTTCTCGTACCAGTACTCGTCACCGGTTTCTAGAAAAATCTCTACCGCCTGTGTCGTTACCGACACCGCCTCGCTGTGCCGTCCCGCATCCCTCAAGGCATCCCCCAGGTTGTTCAGCGCCATGCCTTCGCCGTGCCGGTCACGAGTCTCGCGGCAGATGTCCAGGTCCTGCTGGTGGGCGGTGATGGCCTCCTGGAACCGCCGCACCCCGCGAAACGCGATCCCGAGTCCTTCTAGTGCTGCGGCTTGACCGGGCGGTCACCGGTACGGCGGGCGGTGTCCAGCGCCAGGGTGTTGAGGTCGAGTTGTTCGTGGAACAGGCGCCGCCAGTCCAGGAACGGCCCCAGGGCGATGGTGATTCCCCGAGTATGAGCGGGTGGAGGGTGGCGGCGGTGTGGGCGACGGCGTTCAGGTTGGGTAGTTCGATGTCCAGCCACGCCAGGGCTTGCTCCCGGTCGGCGAAGATCCGCCCCGGGCCGGGCGCCTTTCGCCCTCGGCGATCAGGTGCGCCTCGGCCAGCGCCTCCACCGTCGTCAGCACCTGCTCCTCTGGCAGACCGGTGAGGGCAGCGATCGCCGGAGTGGGCACCTGAGGGCCAGGGTTCACGGTCATCAACCGCAGCACCCGCTGCTGCGCCGGCGCCAGGCACTCATACGACAGCCGCAGCACCGCGTCCACCTCCCCCAAAACTGCCGGGTCAGCCTCCAACCTGGCGACAGTGGCGGCGAGTGGCTTGCGGGGGTGCGCGGCCAGCAACGCCGCGACCACCTCAATCGCCAGCGGCAAGCCCCCGCACAGCCCCACCACCCGTTCAGCGTCCGCCTCCTGCGCGATGAGGCGAGGATCGGGGCGGCCGGCCTTGAGCTCCAGCAACCGCGCCAACATCTCCATACCTTCGGCGGGCTGCAGGACGTCCAGGTCCAGGAGACGGCCGCCTAGGCGGGGCGGGGTGTGCCGGGAGGTCACGATCACCGACCCCACCCCCGGCAGCAGTTCAGCAACGGGGGTGTCGGGAGAGGCGTTGTCCAGCACCACCAGCACCGCACGGCCCTCAGCCCTATAGGCGTGCAGCACCGCCCGGTACAACTCCGCCCGCTCCTCCACCTCGTTCGGGACGTGCTCGCCGGGCACACCGAGCCGACGCAGCAGCCGGCCCAGTGCCGTCCCGGCGTCCAGTCGCTGGTCAGGCTCGTAACCGTGCAGGTTGATCGCCAGCACCCCACCCGGAAACCAGCCACGGGCCAGACCCGTGTGCGCGGCCTGGACAGCCAGCTCGGTCTTCCCGACGCCGCCCAACCCAGCCACTGCCGACACCCGCGCGACCACGCCAGACGCCGACACTGGATCCACCAGTGCGAGCAATTCCTCCAGCACGGGGCCACGGCCGACGAACTCCGGCGCAGGGGGCCGCAGCCCGTTCACCCCCGAAGGCACCGCGGTCGGAAGGGTGAACGCCACGTTGCCGTGGACGTCGCGGAACTGGAACACCGAACCGACCGAAGCCGCACTCATGGTGTTGTCAGTGGCATCGGCACGCCGTGCGTCCATGACAAGCATTTTCAACCCCGGCACCCACAACCGACGGGGAAAAGCCGGATCCGCCCGCAACCGGACAACGCCCGGCCCGCCCGGTGCCGGAGGTATTCCGGCAGGCCGTTGGGCGTGGGAGTAGCTCGCGGGGGCCCAAGGGGCCGTCGTTAATGGTGGAGAGTTGGGCTCATGTTGCTGTGTACCCCCTACCGGATTCGAACCGGCGCTACCGCCTTGAAAGGGCGGCGTCCTAGGCCGCTAGACGAAGGGGGCCTGGGGTGGCCCGTGGGCCACTTGACCTGCCCAGCATAGGGGACAACTTGGCCGGGCGCATAAACGGTTAGTTGCCTCGGGGGGAAGCGCTGGTGGTGGGGCTGGGCCACTGGGAGGGCGGGAGGGACGGGAAGGTGGGAGTGACGGTTGGGGCTGGGAGGGGCTGGGTTGGGGTGATGGGGCGATCGGGGGTGGGTTCCAGGTGGCGTTCGATCTGGGCTGAGGAGAGGCCCAGGCCGCCTAGGCGGATGTCGTCCCAGCCCTGGAGGCGGTGGGTGGAGCGGCTGAAGTAGAGGACGGAGAGCTCGATGGGGGTGGGTTCTTCCTTTTCCAGGCCGCGGAGGCCGGCGCCGCCGGTGCTGCCCTGGACGAAGAGGCGGGTTCCGGTGGGGAGGAGCTTGGTCGTTCGTTTGTGGGCGTGGCCGGAGAGGATGAGGGGGGTGGTGCCGGTGAAGCCCTCGCCCTGGTTGGGGTCGTGGACGATGGCGAGGTCGGGGGTGCTGCCCGCGTCGCGGAGTTTCTGGGCCTGCTGGATGCCCTGGGCGCGGAGTTGGTCGGCGCCTACGTCGTCGTCGCGGGTGGTTTTGTCGGGGGTGAAGCGGGGGTCGCCTACGCCGTAGATGCGGAGGCCCTGGATTTCGCGGGTGGTTCCGTCCAGGACGACGGCGTTCTTCTGGCGGGTCACGGCCTGCTGAGTGCTGCGGGAATCGTGGTTGCCGCGGATGAAGACATAGGGGATGCGCAGGGACGCGATCTCGTCGGCGAAGCGGTCTTCGGGCTTGCTGCCGTGGTCGGTGAGGTCGCCGCTGTCGATGATCAGGTTGGCCTGGAACTGGGTGCTGACCGAGCGCAGGACGGAGAAGGCCGCCGGGTTGAGGTGGATGTCGGAGACGTGGATGACGCGGAGCGTGGTGGGGTCGGGCTCGTAGGTGGGGAGGGTGGACGTCGCGGCGTAGAGCTTGGAGACGTTGCCGACGAGGTGGGCGAGCTGGGCGCGGTAGGCGGAGAAGCGCTCGACGATGTTGCGGGTGTCGCCGACGACCTGGGGGGCGTTGGCCAGGAGGCCGGTGTACTGGGGTTCGGCCACCGATTGCGGGTTGAAGGTCGTCCAGGCCAGGACGGCGGTGGCGAGCATCCCGGCGGCGGTGACGCCGAGTCCGGCCAGGGCGCGGCGCCAGGAGCGGAAGGCGACCAGGCCCGCGAGGAAGCCGGTGACCAGGGCCAGCAGGACGGCGCGGACCAGCAGGACGATCACTCCGTGGCGGAGCTCCCCGGCGATCTGGTCGGTGGTGCGGTCGAGCGCGGCGTCGTTCTCGATCAGTTCGCGGGCGGGTCCGGGACGCAGTTCGGTGACGCTGGCCTCCAGGGCGAGGGGGCCGTCGTGGCTGTTCAGATGCAAGGAGCCCAGGGGCGGGAGCTGGATCGTGGTGCCGCCGTTCCAGGTGAGGTGGAACGACAGGGACACGTCGGTCGGGCCTACCGGGGTCTCGACCCTGCCCCCGAGTAGCAGGCCGACCAGACCCCCGGCCAGGCCGACGGTGATGACGGCGAGCACCCGGGACGTCTTGCGGACGCGTGGCCCTTTGAGCCAGTCGGGAAGGCGGGCGTTCGGACGGCGAATGATCCGCGCGGTCGGACGTCGCACGAAGTCTCCCTGTGTCGAGCAGAATGGCCAGCGTGATCGAAATGTCGCGAGGGGCGTTCGAGGATCTCGTGGGCGAGGCCCTCGACACCGTCCCGCCCGAGCTGACCGCGCACATGCGCAACGTCGTCATCGTCGTCGAGGACGAGGCGCCCGAGCCCGGCCTGCTCGGTCTGTATCAGGGCGTACCCCTCACCGAGCGCGGCGACTGGTACGCGGGCGTACTGCCCGATCACATTTCGATCTACCGTCGCGAGATCCTTGAGATCTGCGAGTCGCCCGAAGAGGTGGTGGACGAGGTGCGGATCACGGTCGTCCACGAGATCGCGCACCACTTCGGGATCGACGACGACCGCCTGCACGAGCTCGGCTACTGAGCGGTGAGAGTCCTGTGGCTCTTGAGGCAAAGCGTTTCACGAATTGGGCACGGTAGGTCACAAAACTGCCACGCAGCGTGAGTTAATAGGGGGACGTCCGAACCGGGCGAAACTGATCTGGAGCGCGCGTGGCGGGAAGGCAGACCGGCCGGCATCGGCGTCCGCCGGAACAGCAGGCCACCTACCGCGAGGTCTTCGCGGTAGGAGAGTTCCGCGCGCTGTGGCTGGCTCAGGCTCTGTCGTACATCGGCGACCAGCTCGCGCAGGTGGCGCTGGCCGTGCTGGTCTACCACCGCACGGGGTCGGCCTTGCTGACGGCGGTGACGTATGCGCTGACCTACATACCGCCGATCGTGGGCGGGCCGGTGTTGTCCGGGCTGGCCGACATGTTCCCGCGGCGCACCGTGATGGTGGTGTGCGACGTAGTGCGCGCGGCGCTTGTGGCGTTGATGGCGCTGAAGGCGATGCCTTTCCCGGTGCTGTGCGCGCTGGTGTTCGTGACCGTTCTGCTGGGGGCGCCGTTCACGGCGGCGCGGGCGGCGCTGCTGCCGGACGTCCTGCGCGGTGACCGGTATGTCGCGGGTTCGGCGATCAACAACATCACCCATCAGGCGACGCAGATGCTCGGCTTCCTGGCCGGGGGCGCGCTCGTGGCCGTCGTGGGGACGTATGAGGCGCTGGCGATCGACTCGCTGACGTTCGGGGCCTCGGCGGTGATCCTTGTGGCGGGTCTGCGTCCGAGGGCGGTGCCCAAGCGTCCCGAGCGGGAGGCGCTGGCGCTGTGGCGCGGCACCCGGGACGGCGCGCGCATGGTCTTCGGCGACCCGACCCTGCGGGCGCTGGTCTCTTTTGCCTGGTTGTGCGGCTTTTATGTGATTCCGGAGGGGCTTGCCGCGCCGTATGCGGCGACCTTCGACGACAGCGCCGTGACCGTCGGGGTGCTGATGTCGGCGATGCCGACGGGGATGGTCGTCGGAGCGTTCCTTTTCAGCAGGTTCGTCCGGCCGACCAACCGGATCCGGGCCATGGGCTGGATGTCGATGCTGGCCTGCGCGCCGCTCATCGGGTCGGGCACGCATCCGCCGCTGTGGGGGGTGGTGGTGCTCTGGGCCCTGGCGGGCGTCGGCAGCGCCTACCAGCTGGCGGCCAACGCCGCGTTCGTGGCGGCCGTCCCGCCGTCCGGACGCGGGCAGGCGTTCGGGCTGGCCCAGTCGGGCATCCTGGCCGCCCAGGGCGTGGGCATCCTGATCGCCGGGGCCGCCGCCCAGGCGCTCGGCCCGGAGACCGTCGTGGCGCTGGCGGGCGTCATGGGGTTGTCGGTCGCGGCGATGCTGACGCTGTCATGGAACGCCGAGCGCGGCGGCGTCATCGCGTCCATGCGCGACCGTCCCGAGGAGGACGGAGAGGACGAGCCCGTCAAGGTCCGGGTCGTCGCGGGGGCCCACGAGGTGCCCGAGCGCTTCGGGCAGAACGGGCACTCGAACGGCGACCACCCGTCCGAGAGCCGCACCCCCGAGGTGCGGCCCTCCGCGTCGGCCTAGCACGCGCTCAGGCGCGGCTGGTCTTGCCGACGGCGTCCTTGGTCTTGCGGACGGCGTCCTGCACCGCGGGCGACTCGCTGCCCTTCTTGAACAGGTCCTCGGCGATCGAGGTCGAGGCGTCCTCGTCCGGGACGACGAGCCAGGCGATCGCGTACAGCGCCAGCCCGCTGCCGCCGAAGATCGTGAAGACGGCCATGGCCAGGCGGATGATGTTGGGGTCGACGCCGAGGAAGCGTCCGGCGCCGGAGCAGACTCCGGCGACCATGCGCCCGTCCTGGGTGCGTCGCAGCTTCTTGGCGGTGCTCTTCTCAAGGTTCATATCTCGATGGTGCCCATTCGGGAGCGGTCCTGACATCGGGCGCCGCCCTGATTCAACCCTGAGAGCACCCCTGACCGGTTAGCCAGGAAGACGGCGACGTACCCTGACCACGCCCCCGGCTCTGCAGAGAGGACTGGCCATGGACGTGCTTGGCGTGGACGACGGGCTCACCGACGAGGAGCGGATGGTCCGCGACACCGTCCGGGCGTTCGTGGCGGAGAAGATCGCGCCACGGCTGCCGGACTGGTTCGAGACCGGCACGTTCCCCGCCCGCGAGCTGGGCCCCGAACTGGGCAAGATGGGCCTGCTGGGCATGCACCTCGATGGCTACGGCTGCGCCGGGATGAGCGCCGTCGCATACGGGGTGGCGTGCCGCGAGCTGGAGGCGGGCGACTCGGGCCTGCGCAGCTTCGTGTCCGTCCAGGGCTCCCTGGCCATGGCCGCGATCCACAAGTACGGGTCCGAGGAGCAGAAGAACCAGTGGCTGCCGCGCATGGCGTCCGGCGAGGCCATCGGGTGCTTCGGGCTGACCGAGCCCGACCGCGGCTCCGATCCCGGCGACATGCTCACGCGCGCGCGGCGCGACGGCTCCGACTGGGTCCTGAACGGCACCAAGATGTGGATCACCAACGGCTCCCTCGCGGACGTCGCCGTCGTCTGGGCCAGGACCGAGGACGAGGGCATCAAGGGCTTCCTCGTCCCGTCCGGCACTCCCGGCTTCACCAGCGCCGACATCCACCAGAAGCTGTCCCTGCGGGCCTCGGTCACCTCCGAGCTGGCGCTGGACGACGTGCGCCTGCCGTCCGACGCCGTCCTGCCGGGCGTCCGCGGGCTGAAGGGCCCGCTCGGCTGCCTGTCCGAGGCCCGCTACGGCATCCTCTGGGGCGCGATCGGCGCGGGCCGCTCCTGCTACGAGACGGCCGTCGAGTACGCCAAGACCCGCGAGCAGTTCGGCAAGCCGATCGGGGCGTTCCAGCTCACCCAGGAGAAGCTCGCCTGGATGGAGGTCGCCCTGGGCCAGGCCGGGCTGGTCGCCCTCCACGTCGGCCGCCTGAAAGACCGCGGCGAGGTCACCCCGCAGCAGGTCTCCTTCGGCAAGCTCGCCAACGTCCGCGCCGCCCTCGACGTCGCCCGCCAGGCCCGCACCATCCTCGGCGCCAACGGCATCACGCTCGAATACCCGGTCATCCGTCACATGAACAACCTGGAGAGCGTCCTGACCTACGAGGGCACCCAGGAGATGCACACCCTCGTCCTGGGCCAGGCCATCACCGGCCTGGCCGCCTTCCGCTGACCGCCGCGAACGCCTCGCGTCACGAGGAGGTGGACGCCCGGTAGGTGAGGATGACGATGCCCGACTTCAGGGGCTGGGTGTCGACCAGGTCGAAGGTGGCCGTGCTGCCCTCGCCGAACAGCAGGTCGCCGGTGCCGCCGTTGCGGAGCAGGAAGGGATACACCCACAGGCGCAGCTCGTCCAGCAGGCCGTGCTCGACCAGGGCGTGGGCGATCTCGCCGAAGCCGTACTGCACGATGTCCTTGCCGGGCTGCTCCTTGAGCCGCTTGATCTCGGCGATCAGGTCGCCGTCGATGACGGTGGTGTTGTTCCACTCCGGGTCGCGCAGCGTGGACGACGCCACGTACTTGTCGATGGAGTTCATCCGGTCGCTGAGGGGGTCCCCCGACCGGGCCTGCCAGACCGGGGCGAAGCCCTCGTAGGTTTTACGCCCCATCAGCACCGCGTCGCAGGACGCCAGCAGCTCGGTCTGGACGGTCCCGCCGGTGCCGTCGTCACCGGGCGTGGACGGCCAGTTCTGCGGGTTCTCGATGACGCCGTCGAGCGTCATGTACGTGGAGTTGATGATCTTACGCATGGTGCGCTCCTTTGAGTCTCAGCGCGCCGGGTGCGCGTCTTCGTCCTGCCCCTCATTCTGGACGGTCGCGATACCCCCGATAAGGACCGATCTCATCGTCGGATTCAGGTCCGATTTCGCTCCGGATGGCGCGAAACGATGGAGCGGCGGCGTGGGAACGGCGGTGTGCCCGGGCCTAGGGTGGGCCCGAGGTGATGGAAGTGGCCAATTTCGCTTTGATCCACGGTGGCGGGGATGTCGGCTGGTACTGGCATCTGGTGGCGGCCGACCTGCGCTCGCGCGGGCACGACGTGGTCGCGCCCGACCTGCCGTGCGACGACGACTCCGCGACCCTGGACGACTACGCGGACACGGTGGTCAAGGCGGTGGGCGACCGGCGTGACCTGGTGGTCGTCGGCCAGTCCTACGGCGGCTTCACCGCACCGCTGGTGGCCGCCCGGCTGCCGGTCGACGTCCTGGTCCTGGTGGCCGCGATGATCCCGTCCCCGGGTGAGTCCGCGGCGGACTGGTGGACCAACACCGGTTATGGCGAGGCCGTGCGGAAGCAGGCCGCGCTGGACGGCGGCAGAACCGGAAACGCCGACGTGCTCGTCTCCTACTACAACGGCGTGCCGCGGGCCCTCGCCGAAGAGGCGTTGAGCAAGGAACGCGACGAGTCGTCCACCGCGTACGGTTCGCCGTGGCCGTTGAGCGCCTGGCCGGACGTCCCGACGAAGTACGTGCTGTGCGAGGACGACCTGTTCTTCCCGGCCGACTTCCTCCGCCGGCTCGTGCCGGAACGGCTGGGCATCGTCCCGGATGAGATTCCCGGCTGCCACTGCGTCGCGCTCAGTCACCCGAAGGAACTGACCGACGTCCTGGTGAGCTATACGGCCGGCTCCCAGCCCGCACGTTAGCGTCCGGGCAGGTCGGGAAGGGTCTCCCGCATGGATCATTCGGAGGCTCCCGTCCTGGACGCGCTCGCCGACTACCACCGGCGGGCGGACACCCCGTTCACGCCTCCGGGGCACAAGCAGGGGCGCGGCGCGGACGAACGGACACGCGCCGTGCTGGGCGACGCGGTCTTCGACTCCGACGTGCTGGCCATCGCCGGACTCGATGACCGCATGTCCTCCAACGGGGTGCTGAAGCGGGCCCAGGAACTGATGGCCGACGCCGTCCACGCGGAACAGACGTTCTTCTCGACCTGCGGCAGCTCGCTCTCGGTCAAGTCGGCCATGCTCGCCGTCGCGGGGCCGGGCGAGAAGCTCCTGGTCGGACGGGACGCGCACAAGTCGGTGGTCGCCGGTCTGATCATCAGCGGGGTCCGTCCGGTCTGGGTGCGGCCGCAGTGGGACGCCGAGCGCAACCTCGCCCACCCGCCGTCCCCCGAGGCGTTCGCAGCCGGGTTCGAGGAGCACCCCGACGCGCGCGGCGCCCTGATCACGAGCCCCACGCCCTACGGCACCTGCGCGAACCTGGCCGCCGTGGCGGAGGTGTGCCACCGCAGGGACCGTCCCCTGATCGTGGACGAGGCATGGGGCGCGCATCTGCCGTTCCACCCGGACCTGCCGTCCTGGGCGATGGACGCGGGCGCGGACGTGTGCGTGACGAGCGTCCACAAGATGGGCAGCGGCCTGGAGCAGGGCTCGGTCTTCCACCAGCAGGGCACGCTCGTGGACCCCGCCGTGCTCAAGGCCCGCGAGGACCTCCTGGGAACCACGAGCCCCTCGGTGCTGCTGTACGCGGGACTGGACGGGTGGCGGCGCCAGATGGTGCAGGACGGCGAGAACCTCCTCCAGGCGGCGCTCGACCTGGCCGCCCAGGTGCGGGCGGAGATCGAACGGCTGCCCGGCCTGCACGTCAACGACCGTGCCGACTTCGTGGGAGCCGACCGCGCCGCCGACCTGGACCCACTGCAGGTCATCGTCGACATCACCGACCTCGGCGTCCTGGGGTACCGGGCCGCCGACTGGATCCGGGAGAAGCACCGGGTCAACCTGCACCTGTCCGATCACCGGCGGATCAGCGCGCAGCTCACCTTCGCCGACGGCCCCGAGACGGCCGAGACCCTGCTCACGTCCCTGCGCGACCTGACCGAACACGCGTCCGAGCTGCGCGGCGGCCCCGAAGTGCACGTGGCCGACCCGGACGAACTCTGCCTCGACCAGGACGTCCTGCCGCGCGACGCGTTCTTCGGCGCCGCCGAGCAGGTCCGGGCCGAGCGGGCGGTCGGGCGGATCAGCGCGGAGATGGTGACGCCCTACCCGCCCGGCATACCGGCGATCCTGCCCGGTGAACGGATCACCGCCCCCGTCCTCGACTACCTTCGGACGGGTGTCGCGGCCGGGATGGTGATCCCGGACGCCGTCGACTCCGAGCTCGGCAGCGTCCGCGTCCACGTCGAGCACTGACCTCCCCCGGGGGAGTAAGTCGCCCGCCAATGGGCAAGCTGGACAAACCGGCGGGCGGTGAGCCCGTCGTTGCGGCGGAGCAATCGGTTCATGCCCTTGGCATGAGCCCCTCATTTGTCGCGGGTGATGAGGATGGGACTGCGGTCGACGACGCGGATGCTCGGTTCCTGGACGGTCCTGGCCGTCGAAGGGGAACTCTCCGCGAACACCGCCTGGCAGTTGCACGGGCGACTGCGCGAGGCGCTGGAACTGTCCCCGTTAGTGGCCCTCGACATCACCGACGCCACCGTCCAGGACGCCACACCGCTGGCGGTGCTGGCGGGCGTCCTGCACCGAGGACCCACACGTCCCGGCGTCGTCGTCGCCATCGTCCCCGACCCGGCGGCGCGGCACTACCTCAACCACGCCGAGCACGCCCGCAACCGCGCGACGTCCCGCCTGGTGGTCTGCCCCTCCCGAGAGGAGTTCGCCATCTGGCTGGGCGAACCCCGCCCCGCCCGCCGGGAGGTTCGTCCGCGGCCCGACCTGCTGGCCGGCGCCGGCGGCCACCGTCCTCCTCGCGGCGGTCGTTGAACAGGCGAACCCCGCCCCCCGGCCAGGAGGTTCGTCCGCGGCCCGACCTGCTGGCCGGGGCCGGTGGCCACCGTCCTTCTCACCGCGGTCGTTGAACTGGCGAACCCCGCCCCTCGCCAGAAGGTTCATCCGCGCCTCGGGCCGGGGCCGGTGGCCACCGTCCTCCTCGCAGTGGTCGTTGAACAGCGGTCACCGCCGCGAAGCCGATGCTCTGGCGCGTGGCGGCCGGGAGGTGCGGGCCCAGCGCCCGCGGTGGTGGTCGTAATGGACGAGGCCCTGCGCTTCGAAGGCCTCGAGCCATCCCCGCATCGGCCACCAGCCCCAGCGGCGGTGGAACCGTTCGGCGTTGCGCAGGATGTCGTCCAGATGCTCGACGGGCGGCGTGGAGACGGCGTGGTGCTGGTGGTAGGCCGGGGCGCCGCCGACCCACCAGAGCGGGACGCCGTTGGCACGGGCGCGCTGTCCGAAGTCGGTGTCCTCGCCGCCGTAGCCGGTGTACCGGTCGTCGAAGCCGCCGATGGCCCGCCAGGTCGGCGCGGTCACGGCGAACGAGAGCGACCAGAAGAGCCGGTGGTCGCCGTGCCGGTCGATCTCGCCGGCGGCGGGCGCGGGACGGGACGGGTGCGGCCGGGCCAGCGCGTCCAGGTTCTTGAGCTTGTAGCCGCCCGGGGGTGAGGGCGGCAGGTAGGCGACGGTCCCGCAGAGCAGGGCCCGGTCGGCGACCTGGCGATAGCGCTCGACCAGGGTCGGCCCGGGAATGCAGTCGACGTCGAGGAAGATCAGCAGCTCGGCGCCGAGGTCGAGGGCCCGCCGGGCGCCAAGGTTGCGGGCCCGCGCGAGGGGCAGCGGCCCGGTGACGTCCAGGTCCAGGACGTCGGGCCTGGGATGGATCTCGGCTATACGGGGGTCGCCCATCGCGACCACGAGGTGGTGGTCGGGGCGCCGGACGCCGTGGGCCAGCCCCTCCCGCTGACGCCGCAGGTGGGCGTGCCGACCGGCGGCGATGGTGATCGCGGCGGTGCGCACGGGACTCACACCGTGGCGCCGCGGCGGTCGGCGAGCCGGGTGAGCCACCCGGCGGCCTGGTCGGCACCGTCCCCCGGGGACCACAGGGCCCAGCGCCGCCCGTCCAGGCGGGTCGCGTCGGCCAGGACGCCGGGCCAGTCTCGGGCGCCCGGCCACTGAGTGCGTACCTTGGCGACGCCGGCCCGGCGCAGTGCACGGGCGGTCGCGTGCTGCTCGCCGTGGGGACGCCGCTGCGGGACGACGATCGTGGGACGGCGGGCGGCGGCGCATTCGGCGATGGCGTTCTGCCCGGCGTGAGTGATCACCACGTCGGCCGAGCACAGGGCGGGCCAGGGATCCGCGGTCCATCCTCGGTGACCGCCGAGGATCGTCCAGTCCCACTCGGGGGTGGCCCGGACGGCCGACTCGACCTGATCGCGTGTCAGCTCGGCGCCGCCCGCGCCGAAGAGCATCGCGACACGTCCACGGGAGCGCGACGGGACGTGGGAGCGGGGACGGCCGTCGAAACGGGAAAAGGCCCCGCTGTGAAAGGTCTTGGCCGTCCACTGGACGGGCCAGCCCGGTTCCGGCAGCGCGGCCGGCCACGCCGCCAGCAGGCCGTCGGCCAGGTCATAGGCGAGCCGGTGCGCCGGGTCGAACCGGTCGCCGCGCATGGCCGTGACGACGGTCGGCACTCCGAGCAGCCGCGTCTGCACGGCGACCTCGACCGACACGTCCACGACGCACAAGGACGGGGCGGCCTCGGCGACCCATCCAGCAATCAATGCCATACGGGTGCGAAGCCCGGAATCATGCAGCGGCGCCCAATGCAGTCGGCCGCCCGCTGCGACGTCCTCCAGGGACCGGCCGGTGTCGTCGCGCGGAAGGTCGATCCAGTCGCCGGGCCAGCCCTCGGGCTTGGGCAGGGAAGACAGGCCGGTGACCGGTTCACCCAAACGGGGAGCGAGGCAGCGGGCCCGGTGCAGATGGCCCGCGCCTTCGTGATGGATGTAGTAGCCGATCATGCCGCCAGCTCCTCATAGACGTCCTCATAGGAGTCGACCATCGCTTCCACAGAGCAGTTCCGTTCGGCGTGACGGCGGGCGCGCGCCCGCGACAGCCCGGCGGTCTCGTCGATCACTTCCGCCAGAGCCTCGGCGTCGTCGGCGGGGACGAGCCGCCCGCAGTCCCCCGGGAGCAGTTCGGGCAGGGCGCCCCGTGCGAAGCCGCATACGGGTGTGCCGCAGGCCAGCGCCTCGGCCACCGTAAGGCCGTAGGGCTCCTCCCAGCGCGGGGTGACCAGCGCGGCCCGCGCCGCCCCCACCAGCTCGACGAGTTCGACGCTGGTGAGATGCCCGAGATACTCGACGCCGCCGCCGAGCAGCGGCCGGACGCGTGTCTCGTAATAGTCCCGGTTGCCCACCGGCCCGGCCAGCCGCAGCGGCGAGCGGGCGATCCGGGCGGCCTCGGCGGCGAGATGCGTGCCCTTCTCCGGGACGATCCGGCCGAACCACACCGGCGGGCCGCCGCCGGCACCGGGCCGCCAGCGCGACAGGTCGACGCCGTTGAGGATGACGCGCGCGTCGCTGATCAGCGGACGCCACGCGCGGGCCGTGTGGCGGCTGACGGCGGCGAAGGTCACCGGACACCGGTCGGGCGCCTGGACGGCCGACTCCAGCCACGGTGTCGGCGGCGTGTGCAGCGTCGTCAGCACCGGCACGGGGAGCGACGCGGCCATCGCCACCGGGAGGTAGTGCAGGCTGTTGTTGTGGACGATGTCGAACGGCGGATCGTCCCCCAGCTCCAGCATGAGACGCAGGTAGGCATGGTGCTCGGCCAGCCATGACGCGGAGGACATGCTGGCGTCGGCGCGGGCGGCGCGGCTGATCACCGCCTGGCGCACCGGCAGCTCACGCGCGCCCAGACCGGGATCCGACCCCGGACCGGCGAAGAGCGCGACCTGGTGGCCCCGCTTGGCCAGGCTCGACGCCAGAGCCCAGGTATGCGCCTCCAGCCCACCGGCAAACGGTTCCCTGATCGGAAATCGCATGGAAGCGATCAACGCGATCCGCAGACCGGTCATCGCAGGACGTCCCGGTACATCGCCCGATGCGCCGCGCTGACGCGGTGGCGCTCGCGGCGCCGGTCGAGCGGGTCGGCCTGCCAGTGTGGTCGCCTGTCGTAGGCCGCGTGGACGGCCGCCGCCAGCGAGGCGGCGTCCAGCCCGGTCTCGTCGTGCCGGTAGGTGAAGCAGGGACGCTGCTCGGCGTAGAAGCCGCAGTCCGCGACCGCCACCGGCGTCCCGAGGTCATGGCAGGCCTCCAGCCAGCCGGAATGCGTGCCGAAGGTGTAGGGCAGCACCGACAGGTCCAGGCTCCGCAGGTACCGGTACAGCGCGTCGTCGTCGAAGTAGTCGTGGACGCGCAGTTCGAGCGCGTTCCGCTTCGCAAGCCCGCGCAGGGGTTCGAGCACGTCCGGCCGGTACCGGTCGCCGGAAGTCTCGGCGACGTCGCGATGGACGTCGATCCGCAGCCGCGCCCCGGGGAGCCCGGCGACAACCTCGGCCAGGACCTCGATGACCGGTACGGGGTCCATGTTCGGGCGCAGGCTCTTGGCATGCAGCCCGATGCGGAACCCGTCCCGCTCCGGGCGCGGGCGTCCGAGGTCGGCCATCTCCACCACATGCGGATGGGGCAGGACGAGAGGGCGCCGTCCCCAACGCCGTTCGACCTGGTCGGCCGCGCCCGGGGTCAGCGTGATGAGGCCCTCGGCGTTCGCGATCAGCAGGTCCAGCAGCTCGTCGTGGACGGCGGGGTCGCGCTGATGAGGATTGCGCAGGTCATGCACGGTGAAGACCAGAGGCTTCCCATGGGCGCGCAACTCGTCCAGCAGGGCCTGGAGAGATTTCGGGGTCTGCGCGTCGAACCCGAAGTGCAGGTGGAAGACATCGAAATCGTCCGCGTGGGCGCGGACCCAGGCCGGGTCCAGCATCACCGGCGGCCACCACCGCTGCGAGCCGCTGGGCGCGCCGCACGGCCGTGGATCGGTGAGCCGCACGACCTCGTCGCCCTCCGGCGCCGCGATGTGGCGAACATACACATGCCCCGCCGGTACCGAAGCGACTCGCACGATAGAGGGACTCCGGCGTCCCCGTTCCCTCGCGGCTCGCCGGTTCCCGCTGGTCACACCGTTCATACTCGCCTCCCTCGCTCCTCACTTGCCCTGAAACGGGGCGAGCATGCGACGGGGTCTGAGGCCCCAGGACCCACAAGCCCGTCCGGCCGTTACCGGACTTGACGAGAAGACTGCGAAACCAATGTGCTCGAGTTACCGTGAGCCGCTTGATCAGACTAAAAGGCAAGGTTGCTCTCAGGTTTGAAGGAATACATCATGAGAGCCGACACAGAGCGATCGCCGGGAGGCGGCATGGGCGACGACCAGGAATTCTTTAGTAAGGCAAAGGCTGAATTCGCTTCCGGTATCGACAGGTCCGTGCCTCACTCGGCACGAATCTGGAACTATTGGCTGGGCGGGAAGGATAATTTCCCGGTCGACCGGGTCGGCGGCGACAAGTACGCCGAGATCTTTCCCGGCATCACCGATATCGCGCGGCTGACTCGGTACTTCCTCAAGCGTTCTGTCGGCTTCCTGGCCGGTGAGGCGAGGGTCCGGCAGTTTCTGGACGTCGGTACCGGCCTGCCGACCGTGGACAACACCCACGAGGTGGCCCAGCGCGTCGCTCCGGCGTCGCGCATCGTCTACATCGACAACGACCCGATGGTCCTGGTTCATGCTCACGCGCTGCTCACCAGCACGCCGGAGGGCGCGACCGACTACGTCGAGGCCGATATGCGAGACCCAGCCGCGATCTTGGCGGGCGCCGCCCGGACCCTTGATCTGGATGAGCCGGTCGGGCTGACGTTCATGGGAGTTCTGGGCCATATCGTCGACGACCAGACGGCGGTCGAGATCGTGTCGCGGCTCATGGCCGCCCTTCCCTCGGGGAGCTTCCTCGCCATCGCGGACGGCGCCACCCACATCTCCTCCGAGTTCGCCGCCGCGCAGCGCGACTACGACGAGGGCGGTTCCGTGCCCTACAAGCTGCGGGATCGTGAGCAGGTCCGCGACCTGTTCGCCGGTTACCCGCTCCTGGAACCCGGACTTGTGCCGTGCCTGGAGTGGCGGCCGGAGACGACCTTGACCGCGGACGCGCCCCAGATCCAGCCGCTGGCCGGCATCGCGCACAAGGAGTGAAGGAGTTCGTCACCGCTCACCGTTGGAGGCGCGACGAGAGCTGGGATTCGATCTCCTGGAGGAGCCTTTTCGAGGCCGAAGGCACCAGAGCAGCCCTGGCCGCCGTGGCGGTGAGCACGGCGTAGTAGTGCTCCAGGAACTCCTCCTCTTCGGAGTAGGTGGCACCGTCGGCCTGCTTCAGGCACACCAGATCCGGAAAGTCCGCCGCGTTGAAACGCAGCAGTGAGACCGGACCCATGGTGATGTCGTCATCACCGCGAGAGGCGGGGATGACCATCAGCGCGATGAAGCGGTTGAGATTCAAGAGATGCTTGATCTGATCCCGCACCACCGAATCCTTGACCGCCCCATTCCGCAGAGCCGATTCATTGATAATCATCCAGAGTCGGGTACCCGACTCGCAGGGCTCGATCATGTCCTGGCGGAGCATGAGAAACTCCACCCGCCGCTGGATCTTTTCCTGGGGCTCATCGGCATACCGGTGCCTGAGGATCTCCTGGGCATAGTCGCGCGTTTGCAGTAGTTCAGGCACGCAGGACGGTTCGTAACCCATGATGCGCCGCGCGATCGGCTCGTGGTTGAGATAGCGCTCCTGCCAGGGCGGAACCAGATCAGCGAATTTACGCCACCACTCATGCCTGGTTTCGGGCGGATGGGCGGCCGTCCGCTCGTCCTTCAGCGCCTCCTTCAGCGCCACGAACTTCGCTCGCCACTCCTCCTCGGTCGCGACCTCATCGGGGTCGAGTCCGAGGCGACGGGCCTCGTGCCGGATGAGGTGAATGATGTTCTTCACGGTGTCCCAGCGTGGCCGGGACTTCTTCCCCTGGAGAGCGGCATAGATCGTCCCACGGGCGAGCAGCCCGCCACCGCCGCCCATCCTCTTCGCGACCTCCGCGGCTTGGGAGGGGTTGTCGATCATGACCTTGCCGCAAGCGATGTTCAGTTCCCTGCTGAACGCTTGCAACGGGCCCAGTTCAGACTCACGCGACATCAGATCTCACAAACTGCTATATCGACCCGGAAGGCGCACCCGCCAGGCCAGTCAAGATCCACTTTTGGCGTTGTTCACTTTTGTCTTGAGTGGTGCATTACGACACCGGATGCGGCATACGTTCTGGATGATTGAGGTGCAAAACGCGAAACGTTCACGAGGATCACCCCCATAGCCCCCTGGAGCAGAGCGATGGTGCCTTGGTTGCCGACGTTCGACGACGTCGAGGCCCCTTGGCGCGAGGTCGCCTGTTCGCTGTTCTCGGTCTGGGCGGTGCGGACCGGAAGGGCGCTACGGCCCGTGCCGGTCCGCCTGCTCAGCCCGCAGGAGCTAATGGATTTCTGGGCCGACGACCACCTCGACCTTCCGGCACCCACCAGAGGAGACAGTTCCATGCACGCGACCCTGCTCAGCTACGACATCGTCGGGTCCGCCGCCGCCGGACGCGACACCAGACTCCAGGTCCGGATGCGCGACACCGCGCACGAAGTGATGAAGCAGGGGCTGCGCACCACCGGCGTGAACCCGTCGAAATGCCACCGGGAGGGCCGCGGTGACGGCGCGGTCCTGGTCATCCCTCCGGACGTCGACCCCTGCCTGCTGCTGGACCCTCTCGCGCACCACACGGCGGCCTGGCTGCGGCACGAGAACCGGCACAGCAGCCCCAGCACCCACCTGCGCATCCGCGCGGCCGTCCACCATGGGCACGTCGACCGCGAACCCAACGGAATCGCCGGCCGCGCCGTCGTGGACGTGGCCCGCCACCTGGACGCCCCCATGCTCAAGCGCGCCATGGCCGCCCGGCCCGGCGCCGACTTCGGCCTTGTCGTGACCGAGACGCTCTTCCGCGAGGCCACCCAGCAGGGCGGCCTGGTCCACGAGGGCGCCTACCAGCGCATCCGCGTGAACGTGAAGGAAACACGGACCAGCGCCTGGCTCTGGCTGCCTCCCGAACCCCACGACCACGTTCCCCTCTGACCCACATCTGGTAGTCGTTGCCCACACCGATGAATTATCACTATTTATTACATTTATTCCAGAGTCAAGACTTCGTCCGCCAAGACCACTCTGCGCCATCCGGCGGCGTCGATGCGAGGCAAATGAGCCGTCCCGGACAAGGATGGGCGACCAGTCGCATACCAACCAGTATCCGGGCGCTTCATCCGGGATACCGGCCCTCACCCGGATTTACCCGCCCCCGCACTAAAGGGATCCCGACAAGCGCTAACGCACAGAAGGCGCCGTATGTGTCGCGTGCAGCTTTTTCCACCGGCCGGATGGGGCTAAGGTCACCAACGGGAACTCCAGTGGCGACCGTCTAGGGCAAGGTTGTGACGACCAGGAAACAAAAGATCTTCGACATCACCCCGGTCATAGCGCTTCTCCGGCACAATATGGACATCGCGGGTGGCGATGTCTCCTACGACGCCATCGAGCGCGTCTCGGGCGAGCTCGAACGATCGCGGGAGCGCGTCGCCGGCGTCCCGGTGGAACGGCTGCCTTCGTCCTCGATATACGACCTCCTGGTGAACCCCCATCGCTCCAAACCCCTTCAGTGGAGGCGAATCGCGTCCCTGTGGGCGGTGCTCTACAAGATCACCCTGGACGAGGGTCAGGACGTCGGCAGGCTGAAGACCTTGGGGGAACTCCGTAGCCGATTCGACGGCCTCAGCCGGGAATCCGTACGGCCGGCGAGCGAGGAAAGGGAGCGCTCACCCGACCTCGACGCGCTCCCGAGTCGCGTGCCGTCGCCTTCGGCCCGTGACACCGACACCCGCCACGACCTCGCCGGGCTCGAAGGCATGGCGACCACCGACACCCGCGACGGCAAGGCTCGGCGAACGGCCACGCGGCAACTACTGGTGACCGTCAAGGAGCGGCGCGCCACCGATTGGTGGCGGGAGTACGGCGACATCGTCCCGGACTGGTTCGGCCCCTACCTCAGCCTCGAACCGATGCTGGAGCGGCTGTGGGTCTACGCTCCGCGACGGATTCCCGGGCTGCTCCAATCCCCGGCCTACGCGCGGCACGTCGCCGCCGAGGACCTCCCCTCGATCGGCGCCGCCGAGCTGGACCGTCGAGTCGAGCTGCGGAGGCTCCGGCAGCAGGTCCTCCGCCGTCCCGAACCTCCCACCTACTGGGCAGTGATCAACAAGCGGGCACTCCTCGACCCGGCCGTCCCCCCGGCCGTGCGACGAGAGCAGTGCGAACACCTCATCGCCATGGTCGGCTACAAGAACGTCGTCCTCCAAGTGGTGGATCCCGAGACCGCCGACCGGATCCTGCCCTCGGGCCCGACGACCCTCATGCGCTTCGCCGAATCAAGCTACGCCGACGCCGTGTATCTCGAACAGCGAGAACACGCCCTCTTCCTGTACGAAGCCGATGACGTCGCCTACTTCGCCAGATGCCACGCCCTCCTGAGCGCCGACGCCCAGGAACCGACCGAGAGCATCAAAACCCTGCTCGCCCTCCTCGAAAGACTCCGCTAACCAGCCCGCAAACCTGGGCAGCTGTTCGGGCGCCGAGGGCGATGAGCTGCATCAGCTCTCCGGTGTCGGTCTTCCACCAGCAGGGGAAGCTCGTGGACCCAACGTGCTCAGGCCCGCGAGGACCTCCTCGAAACCCCGAGCCCCTCGGTGCTGTTGTACGCGGGACTGGACGGGTGGCGGCGACAGATGGCGCAGCACGTCTGGCGTCCAGACGGAACGCCCGAATTGCCTCGTCGTTATCGGTAAATTTTCACACTTTGAGGTGCTCTCTCCCCCACCTTTACGGCTATACAGTGGGGGCAGTTCGATCCGGCCGACGCTCGCCGCCCACAGCCTCGACCAGATCCCGCCGACGAGGCCGTCAGTCGTTACTTCAAAACGACGAACACGCATCCCCCTCAGACACCTCCGACCATGCCCCGCCCGTCCTTGAAAGGACCGCAGTCGTGAGCGTCCAGGAGAACCCCATCAGCCCTCCGGGCACGATCGTCACCTTTTACTCGTATAAAGGTGGCACCGGCCGCACGACGGCGCTGGCCAACGTGGCCTGGATCATGGCCATGGCCGGCCGAAAGGTGCTGGCAGTCGATTGGGATCTCGAATCACCCGGGCTGCACAAGTTCTTCCACCCTTTCCTTGATGATGGTGTGCTCGGCTCGACTCCCGGCGTCATCGAGCTGCTGACCGACTACGCCTGGGCGGCCACGACCAAGCACGAGAGCGCCGAGCACGACTGGCACCTGGAGTACGCGAAGATCCTCAAGCACGCGGTAACCCTGAACTGGGATTTCGACGAAGGCGGAACGCTGGACTTCGTCTCCGCGGGGCGGCAGAACCGCGACTACTCTTCCTTGATCACCAGCATGGATTGGGACAATTTCTACGAGCGTCTCGGCGGCGGTCAGTTCTTCGACGCGCTCGCCGCCGACATGCGCCGGCACTACGACTATGTCCTCATCGACAGCCGCACGGGTCTCAGCGACATCGCCGACATCTGCACCGTCCACTTCCCCGATGTCCTCGTCGATTGTTTCACTCTCAGCGCCCAGAGCATCGACGGGGCGGCCGCCGTGGCCAACCACATCGACGAGCGTTACCGGGATCGAGGCATCCGCATTCTCCCGGTTCCGATGCGGATCGATTTCGGCGAGAACGCGAAGGTCGAGGCGGGAAGAGCCTACGCCCGCACGCAGTTCGACAGGTTCCCCCGAGGCCTTCCTGAGGAGGAGGCCAATCGCTACTGGCTTTCGGTGGAGATCCCGTATCGGCCGTACTACGCCTTCGAAGAGACCCTCGCCACCTTCGGCGACGCGCCGGGGTCGCCCAACTCGATGTTGGCCGCGTACGAACGGCTCTCCTCGGTGATCACCGAGGGGCAGGTGCATTCCTACACGCCCACCACAGAGGACCTGCGGCTGTCGACGCTCGAGCGATTCACCCGGCGCGCGCCCTCAGAAGTCACCGAAGTGTTGATCATCTATGCCTCGGAGGACCGGCCGTGGGCCGACTGGCTCGGTTTGATCCTGGGCCGCACCGGCTTCCAGGTGGCCACCCACAGCGTGGACACGGGAACGAGCGAGCCGACCGATGATCCGCCCCGGACGTCCGGCCACACGGTCGTCCTGTTCTCGCCCACATATGTGAGCTCCTCGCAAGGCCAGGAGATCTGGCGGACGCTGACGAGCCGGACCACGACGCCGCACCGCAGGATCACCACCATCCGGGTACGCGACTCGCAGCTGTCGATGGACCTCGCCGGTCACACCCCGATCGATCTCACCGGGCTGGGGGAACGCGAGGGCGCCGAAGCGCTCCTGCGCGCCCTGGGGCGCCCGGGACATCTGCCGGAGAAAGCAGCCGACACCCTCCGTGTCGGGCCGCGTTTTCCCGGCGCCGCACGTACCGCGCCGGACATCTGGAACGTCGACCGGCGCAACGCCGTCTTCACCGGGCGAAGCCAGCTCCTGGAGAGGCTTCGCGACCAGTTGCTCGGAACGACCCAGCGGGTGGTCCTCCCCCAGGCTCTGCACGGGCTCGGCGGGGTGGGGAAGACCCAGGTGGCCCTGGAGTACGCACACCGTTTCAAGGCCGACTACGACCTGGTCTGGTGGATCAGCGCGCAGCAACCCGACTCGATCCGGGCGGCGCTGGCCAAGCTGGCCGAGCGGATCGGGCTGCGCGTCGGCGAGAACATCGCCGACGCCGCCGGCGCGGCCCTCGAGGCGCTGCGACGCGGTGACCCGACCTCGCGGTGGCTGCTCGTGTTCGACAACGCGGACAACCCCGAGGAACTGGAGAGCTACCTGCCCGGTGGCGACGGCCACGTCGTCATCACCTCGCGTGACCCGGCATGGACCCAGCTCGCCACGCCGCAGGCGGTCGAGGTGTTCACCGAAGAGGAGTCCATCCGCCACCTCATCCGCCGGGTCCCCGAGATCTCCGAGGACAACGCCCGGAAGATCGGCAAGGCGCTGGGTTATCTCCCGCTGGCCATCGAGCAGGCCGCGGCCTGGCTCGCGTCGACGTTCATGCCGGCCAGCGACTACCTGCGCGCGCTGGAGAGCGAGACCGCGTCCACGCTGGCGCTCAGCACGGACGCCTTCCCTCAGCCGGTGGCCATCACGTGGAACGTCACCTTCCGCCAGCTGCGCGACGCTTCACCGGCGGCGGCGCGGCTGCTGGAGTTGCTGGCCTTCTTCTCGTCCGAGCCGATCTCGCTCGACCTCATCTACAGCGACGAGACCGCGGGCATTCTCGTCCCGTACGACGAGACTCTTCGCGACAAGCTCGTTCTGGGCAAGGTCGTCCGCGAGATCAGCCGGTTCGCCCTGGCGAAGGTCGACCTGGGAAACAACTCGATCCAGGTGCACCCGCTCGTCCAGGCCGTCATCCGGGCCGGCATGGAACCGAGAATGGCGGAACGCACCGCCCATGACGTGCACAAGATCCTTCTCGGAGCGCGCCCCCAGCACGGCGATACCGACGACCCGGCCAACTGGCCCAACCTGGACAAGCTCCTCCCCCACGTGAAGCCGTCGGCCGCCGCGCAGTGCGACAACGAGGACGTCCGCCAGATGCTGACGGACCTCGTGCGCTACCAGTGGAAACGGGGCAGTTTCGAAAGCGCCATGGCCGCCGGCGCGGAACTGACCGAGGAGTGGCGGGACGCGCTCGGCGCCGACCACTGGCAATGGCTCTTTCTCCAGTCGCAGATCGCCAACGTGCTCAGGTCGCAGGGCGACTACAGCGCGGCGTACGAGCTGGACCAGGACGTCCTGAACCGCCAGGAGACCTCACCGTCGCTGGGCCCGAACCACCCGCACTCGCTGATCACCGCGGGAAACCTCGCCGCCGACCTGCGTGCGCTGGGCCGGTTCAAGGAAGCGCTCGAACTGGACCTTCGCACTTATGAACGGCTGGCCAGCCTGTGGGACGAGGAGCATCCGCGCACCCTGATGGTCGCCCACAATCTCGCCATCGACTACCGGCTGAACGGCGACTGGAGCAGCGCGTACAAATACGATACCGAGACCGCGGAGCGGCGCCGTGCCGTGCTCGGCGAGGAACACCCCTACACGCTCGGCACCAGAGCGGGCTTGGCCCGCGACCTGCTGGAAGCGGGGCGCTACGAGGAATCCGTGCATCTTCTTCGTGAGGTGTACGAGGCGTACCGCAGAGTGCTGGGCGATCAGATCGTCGACACGCTGCGCACCGCCAAGACCCTCGCGTCCGCGCTGCGAAAGGCCGGCCATGGGGAGGACGCCCTCGACCTGGCGGAGACGACCTGTGCCCGGTACCAGCGGTACTTCCCCGCTTCCCTGGACACGCTCGCCGCCGATCTGGAGGTCGCCGCCTGCCTTTCGGTTCTCGGAGACACCTCCGCCGCGCGCGACCGTGCGCGCGGGGTGCTGGGCAGACATGTCAGCGAGATGGGAGACGGGCACCCGTACACGCTGCTGATCTTGAACAATCTCTGCGGCTACCACCGTGACTGCGGAGATCTCGACGAGGCCGCCGAGATCGCTTCGCGCCTGGTTCCCAAGCTCAGCGAGATGTTCCGCCCCGGCCATCCCTTCACGCTCGCGGCCATGATCAACCAAGCGAACTGCCTGGGTGACAAGGGGGCCTACGAGGAGGCGGAACGGGTCGAACGCGACGCGCTGGCCAAGCTGATCAAGCTCCTGACGAGCGATCACCCCGACACGAACGTGTGCCGCTCGAACCTGTCCATCACCCTCGATTGTCAGGGGAAGACGACGGACGCCAGCAGATTGCATCAGGAGGCACTGGAAGGGCTTCGAGGTCTCGCGTCGCACCATTCGCATCCGGTGTTCGATGCCGTGCAGTCGTACAAACGGATTAATCGTGACGTCGAACTACAGCCCTTGTGACGGATGATCGTCGCGATACGGCTCGGCCAGCCAGGTGAGCACATCGGGAAGTACGTCGAGCGCGCCGAAATGCGCTGAACCGGATTCGACCACGACGGTCGAGGTCGGGATGTTCGCCCCCAGCCATCGGGAGTGGCCCGCGGGAGAGAAAGCGTCGTCCGCACCGTGCCAGAGCATCGTGGGAACCGCGATGTCGCACGGGTTGAACCCCCAGGGTGAACAGAATGCCAGGAGATCATCGACCCATCCGCCGGCGGAGACCCGGAAAGCCTCGGAATAGGTGGCGATCAGCATTCGGCGAATACCTATATCGGAGACGATTCGACGATCGGCAAGTGTCAGCTCATTGTAGAGGCCGGCCAGGAGTTGGGCCGGATCGGCTCGAAAACGTTCGGCGGCCGACTGAAGGCGCGCCGAGATCAACGCACCGTGCCGGCGCACGGCCATGTAGGCCCTGGTATTGGATTCCGTCATTCCCTCGAACCAGTCGAGTCCGTCGGCGTGCACGGGAGCCAGGCTGACCAGTACCGCCGCCCGGACGACGCGCCGGGGCAGCAGCGCGGCGCACGCCAGCGCGTGCGGACCTCCACCGGACCGTCCGAGGACGGCGAACCCGTCCAGCCCAAGGGCGTCGGCTATTTGGCGCACATCAGTTGCGATATCTGCGACCGCACGCCCAATACGTCGCTCAGACTGGCCGTACCCGGGTCGATCGAAAGAAATAAGGCGTATTCCAAGCTGATAGAGCACCATGGGGCGCGGGAACGGCCCCAGCCTGCTTCCAGGGGTCCCGTGGAGGAGGAACACCGGTACACCGTCCGGTTCGCCCCACTCTTCCACCGCCAGGTTTCTCCCATCCGCGGTACTCACCATGCTCGTCAACTCCGACCTCCATTCCAGGCAATGGTACAAAGCGATCCAGATTTGAGAAGTGCCTGGGGTATGGTGCTTCTGGGACGGCAGTGCCTCGTGTGCTTCACGGGAAAACGACACAGATGGCCAAGTCTCGTGACCGGGACATCGGCCAAATTAGCGGACCGCCCCCTGGTTTTGGGGAAATTTTGAACCCTGGGAGCTTTTCGGCCCGCACCCCGATTAAGGCGCTCCGAAAGGTGGGCAACAAACCCCGATGAATGCCGAAACTGCTCCCACCTGGTCCAGGCATCGGCGCCGTCCGGCCAAATCCCCGAACGTCACCGGCCCTTCAGCGAGCCGGTACGGAAGCCTGGGTGGCGGCGTGGACGAAGGAGGCCAGGGATCGGGAGCGGCTGTGTTCGGGCCAGGCCAGTGTGAGGTTGGCGGGGCGGGCGTCTGTTACGGGGACGCCCACGAGCTCCTGGCGGAGCTGGGCGCGGGCCTAGGCGGGGACGACGGCGACCATCTTGCCGAACCTCAGCTCCCCGGTGTCGTGGACCGTGGGGCCGGCCGGGTCATGCCAGCGTGGCGTGGTCTCCTCCTCCAGGTCGGCCATGCGCACAGTGGTGCGGGCGGTAGAGCAGGGCCGCGTCGGCGCGGCCGTCGCGCACCATGGCGGCACGTGAATAGGGTCGGGGATATGGATTTGCCTCCGTCTATGGACCCCAGTGTCTTTCATGAGCCGCTTCGGGAGCAGTTCGAGGTGTTTCTTGATGAGCATCGGGCGGTGATGTTCGCGAGTTTGGACGGCTTGAGCGAGGAGCAGGCGCGGCGGTCGGTGGTGGCGTCCAAGACGACGTTGCTGGGGCTGGTCAAGCACGCGGCCTTCGTGGAGAAGGTGTGGTTCGACGAGGCGGTCCGGTGCCGGACGCGGGCGGAGATCGGGATTCCGGACACGCCCGACGAGTCGTTCGACCTGGACGACGCGGACACGATCGACTCGGTGCGGCGGTCCTACACCGAGGCGTGCGCGGCTTCACGGCGGGCCACGGCGGAGCTGGGGCTGGACGATCTCGTCCGGGGCAACCGGCGCGGCCCGCTGCCGCTGCGGTGGGTCTATCTCCATGTGCTGCGGGAGCTCGCCCAGCACTGCGGACACGCCGACATCCTGCGCGAGCGGATCCTGGTCTCGTAGACGTCAGGAGTGGGTGCGGACCCAGGTTTCCAGGGCCTCCGGTTCGGTTGGGAGGGCGGAGGAGAGGATGTCGATGCCGTCCGTGGTGACGACGACGTTGTCTTCGATTCGGATGCCCAGGCCGCGTAGTTCTGGGGGGACCGTCAGGTCGTTGGAGTGGAAGTAGAGGCCGGGTTCGACCGCCAGGGCCATGCCGGGTTCGAGGGTGCCCTCGTGGTAGGACTCCGGCGAGCTGTGGGCGCAGTCGTGGACGTCCAGGCCGAGGAAGTGGCCCACGCCGCAGACGATGTATCTGCGGTGTTGCTGGTTCTGCTGTTCCAGGGCCTGGTCTGGGGAGACGGGCAGGACGCCCCAGTCGTGCAGGCCCTCGGCGAGCACGCGCATGGAGGCGGCGTGGAAGTCGCGGTAGGGCTTGCCCGGACGGACGGCGGCCAGGGCGGCGCGGTGTGCTTTCAGGACCAGGTCGTATACCTGGCGCTGGGCGGGGCTGTATTGGCCCGAGACCGGGAGTGTCCGGGTTACGTCGGCGGTGTAGAAGGTGTCGAGTTCGACTCCGGCGTCCAGCAGGAGGACGGCGTCGGGTGGTACTGGGCCGTTGTTGCGCGTCCAGTGCAGGACGGGCGCGTGGTCTCCGGCGGCGACGATGGAGGCGTAGCCGACGCCGTTGCCCTCGGCCCTGGCCCGGCGGTCGAACGTGCCCTGCAGCCAGCGCTCGCCACCGCCCTTGATCGCGGTGGGCAGTTCGGCGGCGACGTCGGCGAAGGCCAGGGCCGTGGCGTCGACCGCCTGGCGGAGCTGGCCGATCTCCCATTCGTCCTTGATGCGGCGCAGTTCCGCGAGGGTGCGGCGCAGGTGGCCGTCCTGCGCGCCGGACGCCACGGCGTCCAGGAGGGGGTCGATTCCGGTCGTGGCGAGGACGGCGGGGATGGCGCCGCGCAGTGCCGAGGGCAGTTCCTCCAGGGGCCGGCAATGCAGATCGAGGGCGTCCGACCATTCGGCGAGCCCGGGGGTCGGGCCGATCCACAGTTCTCCGTCGCGCGCGCTGGCGAAGAAGTCCGCGTCACCGGGTGCGGCCGGTGTGCGCAGGAACAGTTCCGCCGCGTGACCGCCCGCGACGGGTTGCATGACCAGGACGGCGCCTTCGCTGGAGCAGCCGGTGAGCCAGGCGAAGTCGCTGTCCGGACGGAAGTCGTAGTCGGTGTCGTTGGCCCGTACAGGCGCGTGCCCCGAGGCGACGGCTATACGGGTGCCGGGAAGGGCCGCGCTGAGCCGCGCCCGGTGGGCGGCCGCGGCAGCCGCGGCACCCGGGGCCAGACGGACCGTCCGCTCGGAGGGGCCCCAGCCGTCCCGGATGTACTCGCGGAATCCCGTCGCCTCCAGCAGCCTGCTCGGATCTCTCCGGGACGGAGGTGAGTAGCGCACGCTTCGCTCCTTTGGACGGCCCACGGTCAACACGATCAATATAGTGAACGCTTGCAAGCTTCTGCCAGGGCGCTCGGAGGAGATCAGGTGGTTCGCCGACAGGCAGCCCGCGTGCTGGGCGGCAACGTCCGGGCGCTGCGCGAGGAGGCCGGGCTGTCCCTGTCCGAGCTGGCGCGCCGCTCGGACATCGCCAAGGGAACGCTGTCGCAGCTCGAATCCGGCAGGGGCAATCCGACCATCGAGACCGTGTTCAGCCTCTCCAGGGCTCTCGACGTGCCGGTGTCGTCACTGGTGACCGAGCGGACCGATCCGGACGTCCTGCTGGTGCGCTCCGCGGGGCTCGACGTGCTCGGCGGCCACGCCGTCGAGCTGCGGATGCTGCGCCGGATGGACGTCGACGACCGCGTATTCGAGCTGTACGACCAGCGCGTGCGTCCCGGCCAGACCCAGCGCTCGCCGGGCCACCCGGGACGCGAGCACGTCGTCGTCACGTCCGGGGTGCTCCGGGTCGGCCCGTCCGACTCCCCCTACGAACTCGGCCCCGGGGACTACATCTGCTTCCCCGCCCAGGCCCCGCACCTCTACGAGACGGTCGGGGGCCCGGTCATGTCCGTCCTGCTCCTGGAGTATCCCGCCGTAGGCAGCGTTCACTAAACCGAACGTCAGAACAGCGTGGGCGGGCTCGTCGGCGCCGGTTCGGGAAGCGGGGCGAGCCCGGGAACCCGCGCCGCCACGTCCTCGTGGAACCGGCGGGCCAGGCTCAGCGCGTCGGCGTTGTCGGGGGTGTGGACGAAGACGGTCGGCGTCCGTCCCTCCCGCAGCCACTCGGACACCACGCCGACCCAGTGGCCCCAGCCCTCGACCGTGACGCCGGTGTCGTCCCTGCCCAGATACCGGACGATCGGACGCCCCGTCAGCGCACGCGAGCGGCGCGGGACGCGGGGCTTCTTCGTCCAGGCGTCCCGTTCGGCGTCACTGGTCGGCGGGCTCCGGAAGAAGACCGTCGTGTCAAAGGGGACCCACTCGACATCAAGCTCCCCGAGCACCCGTTCAAGGAGCCGTTCGGAGTCGGCGTCCTCGAAGAACGCCCGATGCCGGACTTCGACCGCGTACCGATACGCACCCGGGAGCCGCCGCAGAAACGCCGACAGGACGCCCACGTCCGACGGTGAGAACGACCCCGGCAACTGGACCCAGAGGGCATGGGCCCTCGGCCCGAGCGGCTCGATCGCGTCCAGGAACCCCCGGAGCTCCTCCTCCGCCCCGGCCAGCCGCCGCTCATGCGTGATCGTCTTGGGCAGCTTCACCACGAAACGGAACTCGGGCCGGGTCTGCTCCGCCCACGACTCGACCGCGCTCCGCGCCGGCGTCGCGTAGAACGTCGTGTTCCCCTCGACCGCGTCGCACCACGACGCGTAGGCCGCGAGCCGCTCCCCGGGAGCCAACGGAGAAGGCAGATACCGCCCCGTCCACCGCGAGTGAGTCCACATCGCACATCCCACATGAAGCCGCACCCACCCGACGCTACCGAAACGGCCCAGGGCCGCGCTTGGGAGCGCGGCCCTGGGTTTGGCGGGGGGTGTGGGAGGGGGCTAGAAGCCGGTGGAAAGGCGCTTGATGTCAGCGGCGAAGGTGCTGACCTCGGTGTAGACGCCGGGGTAGCCGGGACGCGCGCAGCCGCGGCCCCAGCTGACGATGCCGACCTGGATCCAGGCGTTGGTGTTGTCGCGGCGGAACATGGGGCCGCCGGAGTCGCCCTGGCAGGTGTCGACGCCGCCGGTGTCCATGTAGCCGGCGCAGATCTCTTCGTTGGCGATGAGGTTGGAGTAGGCGCGCTTGCACGTGGCGTCGTCCACGAAGGGGACCTCGGCCTTGAGCAGGTAGCGCTGCTGCGCGCCGCCCTCGCGGGCCGCGCCCCAGCCGGCGACCGTGAAGCGGCCGTTGTTGTAGGCGGTCGTGTCGGCGATCTTGAGGGTCGGCAGGTCGATCGGGCGGGCGAGCTTGATGATCGCCCAGTCCTTGCCGCTGCCGTTGTAGCCGGGCGCGCGCAGGATCTTGGTGGACCTGACCTTGATGGCCGAGGAGTCCTGGAGGTCCACGACGCCGGCCGTGGCGGTGATGCTGGTGTTGGGACCGGACGCGCCCACGCAGTGGGCGGCCGTCAGGACGATGTCCTTGGTGTAGAGCGAGCCGCCGCAGCCCATGGACAGGCGGACCATGAACGGGAACTCGCCCTGGGCGGCGCGGGTTCCGCCGACGACCTTGATGCCGGGGTCGGGGGGAGTGGGGGACGCCTGGGCTGTGGTGGCGAACAGGCCGACCGCGGCCACTGCGGACGCGCCGATCGCCGCTGCTTTACGCAGCGTGTTGTGCTTAGGCACCTTGGTGTTCCTCTCTTCGAGGGGTGGGGTTAACACCGGCCCTAATGGGTGTGGCTCCATGGTGAAATCTGGCCCCTGAAGGGGCAATGGACAAACCTGACAACCCCGGTCAGTGCTGGAGAAAATGCTTACAAGGTGGGGAAGATCCTCTAGATCTTGCGGGGTATCCGGGTTAGATTCGAGGTTTTCCGGTCGATCGCCAGCGCGCGGTCGAGATCGTTCCAGAGGTCCTCGACGTTCTCCAGGCCGACCGACATGCGCAGCAGGCGGTCGCCGACGCCGGACGAGCGGCGGTCGGACTCGGCCACGATCCGGTGGCTGATCGAGGCGGGGTGCTGGATCAGGGTGTCGACGCTGCCCAGGCTGACCGCAGGGGTGATCAGCCGGACGCCCGCGATGACCGCGTGCGGGTCGTCGCGCACCTCGAAGGCGATCATCGCGCCGCCGATCTTCGGGTAGTGGACGCGCCCGACCCGGGGGTCGGCGCGCAGGCGGGCGACCAGTTCGGCGGCGCTGGCCGAGGCGGCGCGGACGCGGACGGGCAGCGTGGCCAGACCGCGCAGCAGCAGATAGCCCGCCAGGGGGTGCAGGACGCCGCCGGTGGTGAAGCGGATCTGGCGCAGGCGGCGGGCGAAGTCCTCGTCGCACGCCACGACGCCGCCCATGACGTCCCCGTGGCCGCCCAGGTACTTGGTCGCGCTGTGCAGGACGATCCGCGCCCCCTGTTCGGAAGGGCGTTGCAATACGGGGGTCGCGAAGGTGTTGTCGACCAGGAGGGGCACCTCGCCGCAGGAGTAGGCGACGGCGCGCAGGTCGACCTCGGCGAGGGTGGGGTTGGCCGGGGTCTCGACGATCACCAGCCCGGTCTCGGGACGGATCGCGTCCGCGATCCCGGCCGGGTCGACCCAGGTGACCTCGGTGCCGAGCAGGCCGGAGGTCAGGAGGTGGTCGCTGCACCCGTAGAGGGGGCGGACGGCGACGACGTGGCGCAGCCCGGCGGCGAGGCGGACCTGGAGGCAGGCGGTGAGGGCGGCCATCCCGCTGGCGAAGGCGACCGCGCCGTCGGTGCCTTCGAGGGCGGCGAGGGCGGTCTCGAACCGGGCGGTGGTGGGGTTGTCCAGGCGCGCGTAGACCGGCGGGCCCTCGGGACGGGCTCCGGTGGAGGCGAACGCGTCGACGCGGGCGGCCTCGGCGCGGCTGTCGCGGGAGGGATAAGTGGTGGACAGGTCGAGCGGCGGCGCGTGCAGGCCGAGGTCGGCGAGGTCTTCGCGTCCGGCGTGCACCGCCTGGGTGTCCAGATGAGGCATGGCTGGATAGTGAACGTGGAGCGGGTCTGGCGGGGAAAAGTCCGGGTAATGTTCGGCAGATGTCCGATTCTGTGGCTCTGGACCCGGTCGACCTCCATATTCTGCGGCTCCTGCAGAACGAGGCCCGGATGACGTACCGGGACCTGGCGGCCGAGGTGGGCGTCGCCCCGTCCACCTGTCTCGATCGGGTGGCGCGGCTGCGGCGGTCGGGGGTGATCCTCGGCGAGGAGCTCCGGATCGACCCGGCCAAGATCGGGCGCGGGCTCCAGGCCCTGCTGCTGGTGCAGGTGCGGCCGCACCGGCGCGATCTGATCGGCCCGTTCGTCGAGCGGGTGCGCGGGCTGCCGGAGTCGCTGGCGCTGTTCCATCTGACCGGGCCGGACGACTATCTGGTGCACGTGGCCGTGACGGGCGCGGCCGATCTCCAGCGCCTGGTGCTGGACGAGTTCACCTCGCACCGGGAGGTCGCGCGGGTGGAGACCCGGCTGATCTTCCAGCAATGGAACTGCGGCCCCCTGCTTCCCTAGCCCGGCGTGCCACGATGGGGCCTGTGACCTGCTGCCTTCGATGGGGATGGACGCGGTGCGACTGGAGCTCAGGCATCTGCGGGTGCTCAAGGCGGTGGCCGACGCCGGGAGCGTGACGCGGGCGGCGGCGGCGCTGGGGGTCTCGCAGCCCGCGCTCACCGCGCAGTTGCACCGGATCGAGGCGCTGGTCGGCGGCGAGGTGTTCAGCCGCGGCCGGCACGGCGCCGTGCCCACGCCGTTCGGCGAGTTCGTGCTGAGCCGGGCGCGGGCGGCCCTGGACAACGTGGACGCCATCCTGGACGCCAGGCCGGGCGAGGACGAGCTGTCCTCGGTCCGGCTCGGCGGCATCGAGGCGTCGGTGGTGATCGACCTGTCGGACCGGCTGGACGAGCTGTTCCCCGGCCTGGAGATCACCGTGACGACCGAGTACTCCGACCGGCTGCTGCTCGACATGGTCACGACGGGACGGCTCGACTGCGTCCTGGTGGCCGACTACCCGGGGCACGAGCTGGTGCCGGGCCCGTCGCTGACGTACCGGGTGGTGGCGGTGGAGCCCGTCTTCGTGATGCTCCCCCGTACGCACCCGGCGGCGGCCGGGGACGAGGTGGAGCTGACCGACCTGGCGAAGGAGGCGTGGGTCGTGAGCCCGCCGGACGGGACGGGCTGGCCCGAGCACTTCTTCGAGACCTGCGAGCGGCTCGGGTTCCGGCCCAAGACGCGCTACCAGATCACCCAGCGGAACCTGAGGTTCGAGCTGATCTCGTCCGGCCGGGCGGTGGTGACGTGCGAGCCGCGCCTGGCCGAGCGGGGCGACGCGGTGGTCAGGCCGCTGGCGGGCAGCCCGCTGTGGATGCGGCACGTGGTCGCGTGGAATCCGGCGGGCCCGATGGCGCGGCACGCCGACGACCTCGTGACGCTCACCCGCGAGTGCCACGCGCGGGCCACCGAGCGGGCGCCGGTGCTCCAGGACTGGCTGCGCCGGCACGGGCCGCCGGAGCATCCATAACGCCATCGGGTTATGGAAAATCGGGATTATCCGGACGGCCTCGCGCTGTACCAGGCTCTCGGCCATGAGTGTCTCCCCGCTGCGTTCGACGATCCTCGCCGCCGCCCGCTCG
Source organism: Spirillospora sp. CA-294931 (assembly GCF_050946795.1). Classification (GTDB taxonomy): domain Bacteria; phylum Actinomycetota; class Actinomycetes; order Streptosporangiales; family Streptosporangiaceae; genus Spirillospora. Next base: position 685,650 of record NZ_CP192006.1, on the reverse strand, counting down.
CCCCGGCTGGAGCGGACCATCGCCGCCGCCCCGGTCAGCCGGTCGGTCGTGCGCAGGTTCGTCGCGGGCGAGGACGGGCGGGCCGCGCTGGAGGCCACCCGGGCGCTGGTCGACGCGGGGCTGACCGTCACGCTCGACCATCTCGGCGAGGACACGCTGGCCGAGGCCGAGGCGCACGCGACCGCCGGGGAGTACCTGCGCCTGCTCGAGGCGCTGCGCGAGGCGGGCCTGTCCGGGCCCGCCGAGGTGAGCCTGAAGCTGTCGGCCGTGGGGCAGGCGTTCGACGAGAAGCTGGCGCTGGGCCTGGCGCAGGACATCTGCGCCGCCGCCGACGCCGCCGGGACGACGGTCACGCTCGACATGGAGGACCACACCACCACCGACTCGACCCTGGAGATCCTGGGCGCGCTCCGCGCGGACTTCCCGGGCACCGGGGCCGTCCTGCAGTCGTACCTGCGCCGGACCGAGGGCGACTGCCGCGACCTGGCCGGGGCGGGGAGCCGCGTCCGGCTGTGCAAGGGCGCCTACCGCGAGCCCGCCTCGGTGGCCTACCAGGCCAAGCAGGAGGTCGACGCCTCGTACGTGCGCTGCATGGGCGTCCTGATGCGCGGCGAGGGGCGGCCGATGCTCGCCACCCACGACCCCCGGCTGATCGAGATCGCGCTGGCCAAGGGCCGCGCGGCGGGGACGTTCGAGTTCCAGATGCTGTACGGGATCCGTCCGCACGAGCAGCGCAGGCTGGCGGCCATGGGCCACACCGTCCGCGTCTACATCCCGTATGGCGGCGAGTGGTACGGCTACCTGATGCGGAGGCTGGCCGAGCGCCCGGCCAACCTGGCCTTCTTCCTGCGCGCGCTCGGGTCGCGCTCCTAGCGGCCCCTCAGATTCCGGACGAGCCCGCGCCAACGACGTCGCGGCGCTCGTCCGGCCACCAACTCGGGGAGAACACCATGACACGCGAGCCCCAGATCGGGAGCCACGACCAGCCCGTTCCGGCGGCGCTCTCGGAGTTCATCCGCGGCGGGTGGGCCGAGCCCACTCCGGTGGACCTGTCCCCCGCGGCCGTCGCCCAGTACACGCCCGGCCGCCGTGCGGCCCTGGCCGCCCGCTTCCCCGGGGAGCGGCTCGTCGTCCCGTCTGGGCCGCTGCACATCCGCTCGTACGACACTCACTACGAGTACCGCCCGCACACCGCGCACACCTACCTGTGCGGGGGCGACACCCCGGACGCGGTCCTGGTCATCGAGCCGGACGGCGACGCCGCCGTCTTCGTCTGGCCCCCGGCCCGCCGCGGCGACTCCGACGAGTTCTTCCGCGACCGCACCTACGGGGAGCTGTGGACGGGCCGCCGTCCCGGCCTGGACGACCTCACGGCCCTGCTGGGCGTCCCGCACCGGCACCGCCGCGACCTGGCCGGCCATCTCAAGTCGGACGTGACGACCCGCGTCCTGCGCGGTGTGGACGCCGAGGTCGACGCCCTGACCGAGCCGCGCACGGCGGCCGAGGCCGAGCTCGAGTCCGCGATGGCCGAACTGCGGCTGGTCAAGGACGCCTGGGAGATCGGGCAGCTCCAGTCGGCGGTCGACGCGACGGTGCTCGGCTTCGGCGACGTGGCGCGCGCGCTGGCCGACGCCGCCGGTCACCCCCGGGGCGAGCGGTGGATCGAGGGCGTGTTCAACCTCCGCGCCCGCGCCGAGGGCAACGACGTGGGCTACCAGACGATCGCGGCGTCCGGCCCGAACGCGTGCGTGCTGCACTGGACCCGCAACACCGGCCCCGTAAGGCCGGGCGAGATGATCCTGCTGGACGCCGGTGTCGAGGTCGAGACCCTCTACACGGCCGACATCACCCGCGTCCTGCCGGTGTCGGGCGCCTTCACCCCGCTCCAGCGCGAGCTGTACGAGCTGGTCCACGGGGCGCAGCGCGCGGCGATCGACGTCGTGCGCCCGGGGGCGCGGTTCGAGGATTTCCATCAGGCCGCCATGGGGGTCATCTGCGAGGGGCTGGAGGGACTTGGGCTGCTCCCCGTAAGCGCGGAGCAGGCCATGGCGCCCGACAGCCAGGTCCACCGGCGCTTCACCCTGCACTCCACGGGCCACATGCTCGGCATGGACGTCCACGACTGCGGCAAGGCCCGCGCCGAGACCTACCGGGGCGCGCGCCTCCAGGAGGGCCACGTCCTGACGGTCGAGCCCGGCCTGTACTTCCAGCCGGACGACCTCACCGTCCCCGAGGAGCTGCGCGGCATCGGCATCCGGATCGAGGACGACCTCGTGGTCACCGCGGACGGCTCCCGCGTCCTGTCGGCCGCCCTGCCCAGCGCCCCGTCCGACGTGGAGGCCTGGCTCGCCGCACGCTGACCCCGCCGACCGGGAACCGCGCGGACGGCGGCCCCGGGCTCAAACGCCACCCGGGAGCGGCCACGCGCGACGCAGTCGGCCCATTCGGGCGCGCCGTCAGATAAGGCCGGCCCGCCCCACGTCGGCTCAGAGGCTCTTGAGGAATTGAGCGGCGAGCGGGGCGGCGACCTTGGGACCGGAGCCGCCCTGCTGGACGAAGACCGAGAAGGCCAGGTCGCCTCGGTAGCCGATGAACCAGGCGTGGGACTGGCCTTCACCCGTCTCGGCGGTGCCCGTCTTGCCGCTGGTCCCCGGGGGCAGGCCCGCCCGGGACGCGGTCCCGCTCGCCACCACGGCGCGCATCATGGCCCGCAGGGACGACGCGCTCGGCACCGGACGCGTGCCGGCGACCGGGTCGCCCGCCTTGCGGATCAGCTTGGCGTCCACGAGGCGGGGCGGGCGCCAGGTGCCGTCCGCGACCGACCCGGCCACCACCGCCATGACCAGCGGGCTGGCCTGGACGCGTCCCTGCCCGATGGACGCCTCGGCCAGCTCGGCGCCGTTCTCCGGCTCGGGGAAGGAGCCGCGCGCGGCGGGTACGCCCGGCGTGATCGGCACGCCGAACCCGAAGGACCGGGCGCCACCGGCCAGCTTGGCGGCCTTGAGGCGCTCGACGCTCAGCCGCGCGAACGTGGTGTTGCACGACTCGGCGAACGCGTTCAGCAGCGTCGCGCGTCCCATCGACTCGCCGTCGTGGTTGACGATCGTGCGCTGGGCGGTGACGACCGAGGCGGGGCACTCCACCGAGCCGCCGCCGCTCATCCCGTCCGCGACCAGGGCGGCGGCGGTCACGGTCTTGAACGTCGAGCCGGGCGGATAGAGGCCGATGAACGCGCCGCGCCCGCCGAGCCGGTCGGCCACCGCGAGGATCTCGCCGGTGGACGGGCGCAGCGCCACGATCGCGGCCTGGCCCGGGGCGGCGGCGACGGCCTTCTCGGCCGCTGCCTGCACGCGCCGGTCGAGGGTGGTCCGGACGGGCTTGCCCTCGCCGCGCCCGAGGAGCTTGAGCCGCTGGACGGGCCCGCCGCCGTCCCGGAGCTCCACGGCCCAGCTGGTGGGGGCGCCGTCCTCGTCGTCGGACCCGATGCGCTCGGCGAGCCCGGTGACGTAGGGCTCCAGCGTCCCGTCCTCGGGCAGGGCCCTGCCGTCACGGGCGGCGAAGGTCACCGCCGGGACGTCGATCCGCCGCAGGTCCCACGTCGCCTTGCCCTTCAGCCCCGGGTAGAGCGTGGCGGGCGTCCACTGGACGCGCCACTCGCGGCCGGACTTGGCCAGCCGCACCTCCGAGCGGAACGACCACGTGCCGTGCCCGCCGACGGCCCGGCTCACGGCGTAGGCGACGCGCGCCCCGGACTTCCCGTCGCGGACGAGCGGTTCGGGCCGCAGATCGACGCGGGAGACCGACAACCCGCGCGCCAGGGCGCGGTGCTGGTCGGCGAAGTCGGGCGGGGCGTCCTCGACCAGCCGTTCCATACCGGTGAAGGACCCGTTGCGCCAGGCGGCGAAGTAGTCGGCGGCCACCTTCTCCGGCCCGTCCCCCTCGCGGGTCGTCAGGTAGGCCGCCGCGCATCCCGTGGCCAGAACGACGACGAGCGTCCCGGCGAGACATCCGACACCACGCGCTCCCATGAGCACCCTCTTCCCCGTGTGGGCCGACCGGTGCTGACCTGGGCAGCGGGTCGCGACACCGGGACAATGTCCCGATAGCCACGTTTATAGCTACTTGTCCCGCTCCATGACCATGGGCGTTCCTACTCAGAGATGGGTGAGTAGCACCGCCGGACGCTCGACGCAGTCGGCGACGAAGCGCAGGAACCCGCCCGCCACCCCGCCGTCACAGACCCGGTGGTCGAAGGTGAAGGACAGCTGGGTGATCTTCCGCAGCCTGATCTCGCCGTCGACTCCCCAGGGGCGCTCGAAGACCCGCCCGACGCCCAGCATCGCCGCCTCGGGATGGTTGATGATCGGCGTCGAGCCGTCCACGCCGAAGACGCCGTAGTTGTTGAGCGTGAACGTCCCGCCGGTGAGCTCCTTGGGCCCGAGCGCGCCGTCGCGGGCCTGCTCGGTGCGCTCGCGCAGCGCGGCGGCCAGCTCGGCCAGCGTGAGCCGCTGGACGTCACGCACCACCGGGACGACCAGCCCGCGCTCGGTCTGGGCGGCGAAGCCGAGGTTGATCCCCGGCAACCGCACGATCTCCTCGCGCTCGGTGTCGACATAGGCGTTGAGCTCGGGATACCGGCGCAGGCCCGCCACGCAGATCCGGGCGAACAGCGCCAGCAGGCCGATGCCCGCGTCCGGCGACGCCTCGGCGAGCTCGCGCTTGAGCTCCGCCAGCGCAGTCGCGTCCACGTCGACCCAGGTGGTCGCATCGGGGATCTCGCGTCGACTGCGCGCCAGCTTCTCAGCGGCGGCCCGGCGCATCCCCCGCAACGGGACACGCTCGACACCGTCGGCTCCGACGCCGGGCGCGACCTCTTCCCGCAGCGCGGCCCCGGCCTGCGGGACGGTCGTAGCCCGCGAGGCGGCCTCCGCCCGGGTGGCGGCCTCGGCGTGCGGGGTGGACATGGTGGCTATGGCGGCCTCTACGTCGCGGCGGAGGACGACGCCTCCCGGGCCGCTCGGGGTGAGCGCGGACACGTCGATGCCGTGGTCCTTGGCCAGTCGCCGCACCACGGGCGAGATCACTCGCGTGACCTCGTCCCGCCCCGGCGCCCCGGCACCACCCGCGGCCGGGGGCGCGGACGTTGATGCCCTCGCGGGGGTTGCGGTTGATGTGGAAACGGGCGATGGGGTGGGGGCCTTGCCGTTGCGGGACGGGCGGCGGCGCGAGGGGCGGGCCTCGGCCGTCCCGTAGCCGATGAGGACGTTGCCGGACCCGGCCCGCTCCTCCTCGCGGTACTGCTCGTCCGGGCGGGCGACGGCGATGAGCGGCTCGCCCACCGACACGACCTCGCCGGGCGCGCCGTGCAGCCGGACGACCGTCCCGGCGATCGGGACGGGGACGTCCACGGCGGCCTTGGCGGTCTCGACCTCGACCACGACCTGGTCGACGGTGACGACGTCGCCGACCGCCACCCGCCATTCGAGGATCTCGACCTCGGTCAGTCCCTCGCCAAGGTCGGGCAGCAGGAAGACGTGCTCGGCTCCGCTGGCGTTCACGCGGCGCCCCCGACCGGCAGGTGGCGGGTGTCGGGCTCGTCGTCGCGCTGCGTGCGGTCGAGCGCGTCGAGGATCCGGTCGACGTTGGGCAGGTGGTGCCGCTCCAGGATCGGCGGCGGGTAGGGGATGTCGAGGCCGGTCACGCGCAGCACCGGCGCCAGCAGGCTGTGGAAGCACCGCTCCTGGACGCGTGCGGCGATCTCGGCGCCGACCCCGGCGAAGCCCTGGGCCTCGCTGACCACCACGCACCGGCCGGTGCGGCGCACCGAGGCGGTGACGGTCTCGTCGTCGAAGGGGACGATGGTCCGCAGGTCGACGACCTCCAGGTCCCAGCCCTCCTCGGCCGCGGCGGTGGCGGCGTCGAGGGCGACCGGCACGGTCGGGCCGTAGGCGACCAGCGTCCCGTCCTTGCCGGGACGGCGGATCACCGCGCGGCCGAACGGCTCGCGGCGCACCGTCAGGTCGGCCTCGGCCTTGGACCAGTACAGCTTCTTGGGCTCCATGAAAATGACCGGGTCCGGGTCGTCGATCGCCTCGCGCAGCAGAGAGTAGGCGTCCTCGACGGTGCCGGGCGTGACGACCTTGAGGCCGGGCGTGTGGGCGTAGTACGCCTCGCTGGAGTCGCAGTGGTGCTCGACGCCGCCGATGCCGCCCGCGTACGGGATGCGGATGACCATCGGCAGCGAGACCTTGCCGCCGGTGCGGTTGCGCATCTTGGCGACATGGGACGCGATCTGCTCGAACGCCGGGTAGGCGAACGCGTCGAACTGCAACTCGACCACGGGACGGAACCCGCCCATCGCCATCCCGACCGCGAAGCCGACGATCCCGGCCTCGGCCAGCGGCGTGTCGAAGCAGCGGTCCTCGCCGAACTTGGCGGTCAGCCCGTCGGTGATCCGGAACACGCCGCCGAGCGGTCCGACGTCCTCGCCGAACACCAGGACGCGCTCGTCGGTGTCCAGGGCGTCGCGCAGGGCGGCGTTGAGCGCCTGCGCCATGCTGGTGGTGCTCACGCCGTCGCCTCCTCGGCCTCAAGCTCGGAACGCAGCTGCGCGCGCTCTTCGACGAGCACAGGCGTGGGGGTGTCGTAGACGTTGTCGAACAGCCCGAGCGGCGCCGTCTCGGGGTCGGCGTTCATGGCGGTGCGCAACCGGGCCGCGAACTCCTCGCCCTCGCGCGCGAACGCGGCGACGTCGTCGTCGGTGAGGTGGCCGCGGCGGCGCAGGTACGCCTCCAGCCGGGCGATCGGGTCGCGTTTGCGCCACCGGTCGGCCTCCGCGGCTACCCGGTATCGGGTGGCGTCGTCGGCGTTGGTGTGGGCCTCGATGCGGTAGGTGTGGGCCTCGATCAGGAAGGGCCCGCCGCCCGAGCGGGCGTGCTCGGCCGCCGCCGCCAGCACCGCCAGCACCGCGACCGGGTCGTTGCCGTCCACCTGCTCGGAGCGGACACCGTAACCGACCCCCTTGTACGCCAGCGCGGGCGCGGCGCTCTGGCGTTCAAGGGGGACGGAGATCGCGTACTGGTTGTTCTGGACGAAGAACACCACCGGCGCCTTGAACACCGCCGCGAAGTTGAGCGCCTCGTGGAAGTCGCCCTCGCTGGTCGCCCCGTCCCCGATGAAGGCCAGCGCGATCTTGCCGCTGCGCTTGCGCTGCTCGGCATGGGCCAGGCCCGCCGCGTGGACGGTCTGCGTCGCCAGCGGCGTGCACTGCGGCGCGACGTGGTGCAGGTGCGGGTCGTAGCCGCAGTGGGCGTCGCCGCGCAGCAGCGACAGCACCTCCACCGGGTCGATGCCGCGCGTGACCAGCGCGACCGACTCGCGGTAGGTGGGGAACATCCAGTCACCCTCGTCGAGCACGAGCGCGGGGGCGACCTGGCAGGCCTCCTGGCCGTGGCTTGAGGGGTAGACCGCCAGGCGTCCCTGCTTGGTCAGCGCGGTGGCCTGGGCGTCGAACCGCCGTCCCACCACCATGTGCCGGTAGGCCTGGCGCAGGACGTCCGGGCTCGGCTCGGGGTAGTCGGGACGGCGGCGCGCCGGGGCACCGCCATCGGTAAGGAAACGCACGGGGCTCGCTGAGGGCAGCAGCGCCTCCGCCGCTCCGAATTGCCGTCGATCCGCCATTGGACCTCCCCGTTCGACCTGGTTGAAAATATGGCCTGAACAGGCCATACGTCTCAAGGCCCGGCCTAGAATCAAGACAGACGGCCACAGGGAGGGGCATTCATGGACCATTCATCGTTTCCCGGGGCCCAACCCTCCGATCCCGCAGGACACATGGCGGAGCTCGACGACATCGACCGCGCGATCCTGCGCGAGCTGGGCGCCGACGGGCGCATGTCCATGCGCACGCTGGCCGAGCGCGTCAACGTCTCGCGCTCCAACGTCTACGCCCGGGTCGAGCGCCTGGTCGCCGAGGGCGTCATCACCGGCTTCACCGCCCGCGTCGACCCTGTCCGCGCGGGGCTGGGCACCACGGCGTACGTCCTGGTCTCCATCGACCAGTCGGCCTGGCGTGAGGTCTCCGAGCGGCTGCGGGACGTCCCCTACATCCAGCACATGGCGTTCGTGGGGGGCGACGTGGACCTGGTGATGATGGTCCGCACGCCCGACAACGTCACGCTGCGCGACATCGTCCTGGCCCGGATCCACGCCGTCGACGGCGTCCGCACGACCCGCACCTGGCTGGTGTTCGAGGAGGCCGCAGGCCGCAACCACCCACGCTGACCTAGTCGTCGCGGAGGCCGACCGCCGGGCGGCGCCATCCACACTGAGCCGGTCGCGGCGGAGGCCGACCGCCCGGCGGCGCCACCCACACTGAGCCGGTCGCGGCGGAGGCCGACGGCCGGGCGGCGCCGTCCGCGCTGAGCTAGTCGTGGCGGAGGCCGACCGCCCGCGGCGCCACCCACACTGAGCTAGTCGTCGCGGAGGCCGACCGCCCGCGGCGCCACCCACACTGACCTAGTCGTGGCGGAGGCTGTATGGGGGGACGGTGTTGCCCGCGAGTGTGGGCGCGTCGATGCTGGCCGGGCGGTAGGGGCACTCCGCGAGCCGAGCGGTCATCGCGGTGACCGGGTCGGACACCGGGTCGGCCCGGCCGAACAGGTAGGCCCATTCGTGCTCGTCGGAGCCGAAGTAGACGGTCGTCTCGAAGGTCGCGTTGAAGCGTCGCCACGAGGTTCGCAGCGTTCGGTTGCGCCAGAGCGTCTGGCATCCGGCCTGGGCGGCGACGACGCCCCCGGGGGCCAGCACGGCCTTGCACATGGCGAGGAACTCGGTGCCGTACAGCCGGTTGTGCTGGACGTCCTCGTCCGCGCGCTCGTCGGGCAGGTCCACCAGGACGATGTCGTAGCGCTCCTCCCCCGCGACGGCGTCGACCAGGAACTGCCAGCCGTCGGCGTAGTGGACGCGCACGGGGCCGGCCCCCTCCTCGGCGCGCTCCAGCTCATCCGGCTCGTAGCCGTAGGGCAGGTGCTCGGCGCACAGCCGGACGGCCTCGGCGTCGATGTCCACGTGGTCGACGCGCTCGGCGCCCGCCGCGACCGCGATCTGGCAGACCACGCCCTCGCTCGACCCGACCACCAGCACCGACCGGACCCGGTCGGCCAGCAGCAGGGCCGGGACCAGCAGGGCCTCGTGGTAGACGAGCTGGCTCAGCTCGGTGCTCTGCCGGTCGTCGTCGCAGAAGAGCGCGACGCCCTGCGCCGTCCGGGCGATCACCACGTGCTGGTAGGCCGTCCGGCCGTCCCAGAGGACCTCCTCCAGCTCCCAGACGCGGGTGAGCCCCGCGCCGACCGGCTCGGAGATGGACGCGGGAGAGGGCATTCGGCTCACCTCAGTCATGGCCTCGGCGGACCGACCGGGTCAGCACCCGGTCGGTCCCCATTTCCTCGGCCATCAGCGCGATGGCCCGTTCGGGGTCGGCCCGGTGGCCGCAGGTGAAGACGTCGACGAACACCGAACCGATCTCGGGATAGGTGTGCACGGACGCGTGGGACTCCGACAGCAGCGCCAGCACCGTCACCCCGTGCGGGACGAACCGTCGCGAGGTCAGCTCCAGGACCGTCGCCCCGGCCCGTTTCAGCGACGTCCCGAGGATCTCCCGCAGGCGGACCTCGTCGTCGAGCAGGGAGGCGGCGATCCCCTCCATCTCGGCCAGGACATGCCGTCCGGAGAACGATCCGACGGCGGGCACGGCGTCCTTCGTCACTTCCCCTCCGCCCCCCGGACGCAGAACGTGGGCAACGGGGCGAAGCCGTTGAACGCCACGGACGAGTAGCTGGCCGTGTAGGCGCCCGCGCTCAGGAAGTCGAGCCGGTCGCCCGGGGCGAGATCCAGCGGCAGTTCGTACCGGTGCCGCTGGTAGAGGACGTCGTCGCCGTCGCAGGTCGGCCCGGCCAGGACGCAGGGCCCGGCCTCCCCCTGCCGGTCTGGCGTGCTCAGCAGGTAGGCGATGTACTCGTTCTCGGTCTCGGCGAGCCCGTTGTAGCGGCCCACGTCCAGGTAGACCCAGCGGTGCTCGTCCCCGGCCGACTTGCGGGAGACCAGGACGACCTCCGAGCGCAGCACGCCCGCGTCGGCGACGACGAACCGGCCGGGCTCCAGCACCACGGCGGGCGGGGCGCCGCCGAAGCGGCGTCCCAGCGACGCGTCGATCGCCTTGGCGAAGTCGCCGAGCGGGGGCGCGGGATCCACATAGCTGCCCGGGAGGCCGCCGCCCACATTGATCAGGGGCAGCTCGATCCCGCGCGGCGCCAGCTCGGCGGCGATGGTCGCGGCGGCGGTGACGCCCGCGTCCCAGGCCGCCGGATCGAGCTGCTGCGACCCCACATGGAAGGCGACCCCGGCCGGGACCAGCCCCAGGTCCACGGCGCGCACGAGGATCTCGGCGGCCATTTCCGGGGAGCATCCGAACTTGCGTCCGAACGGCGTCAGCGACCCGGTGTCCTCCAGCAGCACCCGGCAGAACACCGAGGAACCCGGGGCGTGCGCGGCCAGCTTCTCCAGGTCCCCGTGGCTGTCGGTCGTGAAGAGGCGGACGCCCAGCTCGAAGGCGCGGGCGATGTCGGAAGCCTTCTTGATGGTGTTCCCGTAGGAAAGGTCGTCCGCCCGGGCGCCCTCGCTCAGGCACAGCTCGATCTCCGGCAGGCTGGCGACGTCGAAACGGGCCCCCAGCCCGGCCAGGAGCCGGACGACCTCACGCGCGGGATTGGCTTTGACCGCGTAGTAGAGACGCCCCTGGGGAAACGCGTCCGCCAATTCCAGATACCGCTCGCGGACGGTCTCCAGGTCGATGACAAGGCAGGGCGAAGGCACGTCGGCACGTTCCAGGAAGGCGCGGACCCGCGCCACCGCCGCGTCCAGGCGGGGCCCGGCCGCCGGGTCGATCGGAACGGGCGTCACGTCCCGACCCCGACGGTGTTCCCGGCTCTTTCGGAAGCGCTGGTCCGCGCCTGGCCGATGATCAACGGGAAGGGCGCCCAGGCTCCCCAGAGGAGCACCAGGCCTGTCCCGGCCCCGCTCAGGGCCAGCCCGCCGAACGCGGCGACGGCCACGAGCAGGGTGATCCACCCTGTCGAGAACAGCGACCAGCGCAACGGGCACCTCCTTCGCGAATGCCCCAGGATGCTACTAGTGCCGCCAGGCGTCACTGGTCTCGCGGGCCACCTCGCCGAGCAGCCCGAGGAAGGCGCCCACCAGCGGGGTGGCGGTGGCGTCGGACGGCGTCACGGCGTGCACACGCCGGTACAGGACGGGCCGGGCGAGTTCGCGGTGGGTCGTTCCCGGGACGTGGGTGAGGGCCAGGCGCGAGACCAGGGCGACGCCGAAGCCCGTCCCCACGAGGGCCTGGGCCACGTCGTAGGACTGGGTCTGGAAGCGGATCCGGGGCGTGAAGCCAGCCTCGGAGGCCGCGCGGTCGAACTGGGTGCGGGCGGCGTGCCCGGCCAGGATCGTGACCCAGGCCTCGTCGCGGAGGTGTTCCAGGCGGACGGCCGCGTCCCGTGCCCGGGGATGGTCGTCGGGCAGCACGACCACCAGCGGGTCGAGCAGCAGTTCGCGCACCGCGACGTGGGGCGGCGCGACGATCGGGGCTCCCCAGGACGCGATCACGGCCATGTCGAGCCGGCCGGAGGCGACCTCGTCGACGCCGTGCTCGGACGCCACGTCCATGACCGAGAGGTCGGCGTCCGGGTGGCGGTGCCGCAGCGCCGTGAGGGCGGGCGGCAGCAGGTGCAGGGCCGCCGCCTGGAAGGCCCCGATGCGCAACCGCAGCGAGAGGCGACCCAGCAGCGCGGCCAGGCCGCCGTCCGCGCGGGCCGACTGCTCGTCGATGATCCGGCCGTGCGCGGCCAGGAGGGCTCCGGCGGCGGTGAGGGTCGCGCCTCGGGGGCCGCGCCGGACGAGCGGGGCTCCGGCGTCGCGTTCGGCCCTGGCGACCTGCTGCGTCACGGCGGCCGGGGTGAGACCGAGCGCCCGCGCCGCCGAGGAGAGCGAACCGTGACGCTCGATCAGCGCGAGCAGGCGCAGCTGACCCGGGTCCATTCAGAAAGCTTAATGCTGATCCGATGATCTTTAACTTCTCTGTAGATCGTTCTTCGGGCAGCGTGGAGGCGTGCCGACCCAATTGCCGCTTTTCATCCTGACCACCTGGCTGCTGGCGATGCTGCCCGGCGCCGGGCAGGCGCTCATGGTCCGGCAGACCGTGGCGGGCGGGCTCCGGACGGCCAGGGCCGCGATCGCGGGGGTGGCGACCGGGCTGCTGATCTGGTCGGCGGCGGCCTCGGCGGGGCTGTCGGCCGTCCTGCTGGCCAACCCCGCCGCCTTCGCGGCCGTCCGGGTGGCGGGCGGTGCCGTGCTGGTCGTGCTGGGCGTGATCACGCTGGTGGCGGCCCCCGGTGGCGAGGGCGAGCGGCCCGGCGGGCTGGTCGGAGGCTACGGGGCGGGGCTGGCCACCAACCTCGGGAACCCCAAGGCCGGGGTGTTCGCGGTCTCGGTGCTGCCGCGGTTCGTGGCGGACGGCGGGCCGGTGCTGCTGTCGGGGCTGGCGCTGGGCGTGGTGTGGGCGCTGGTGACGGCGTCCTGGTATCTGCTGTTCACGTGGGCGGTGCATCGGGGGCGCGCACTGGTGTCGCGTCCGTCGGTGCATCGATGGCTACGCGTCACGACCGGGTGCGTGCTGGTCCTCCTCGGTGTCAGCGTCGCCGCCGGGCTGTGAGCCGTGCGCGTGCTCGGTCTCGAACTTCTCGTCGCCGAGGACGGTCCGGAGGGCGGCGGTGATGCGGGTGACGTCGCCGCGTTCGGCTTCGGGAAGCGGGGCGCCGACTGAGTCGCGCAGGGACGCGGCCCGTCCCAGGAGGCGGGCGGCGCGGACGGGGTCACCGTCCAGGGCGTGGGCTCCCGCCAGGCCCTCCAGGGCGAGGGCGACGGCCCGGGGATCGCCGATCGCGCGGGCGGACGCCAGGCTCGCGCGATGGTGGCGCAGGGCGGCCGCGGCGTCACCGCGCTGCTCGGCGGCGAAGCCGAGTTCGGCCCGGACGAGCGCGAGGCCCGGTTCGCCGTCCACCCCGCGCAGCCAGTCGACCCATTTGGCCAGATGGGTCTCGACCTCGGCGAAGCGGCCCTGGCGGCGGGCGCTCAGGGCCAGCCCGACCTCGGCGAAGTGCTCGGCGACCCGGTTGGACTGGTCGGCGGCCGTCCGCATCGCGCGGCGGTGGAACGCGTCGGCCTCGGCGTGGTCGCCCCGGAGGAGGGCGATGCGGCCGAGGCCCGAAAGGCGGAAGGACGCCTCGCCCCAGAGCGAGAGGTCCTCGGCCATGCGCAGGCCCTCGCGGTGCAGGCGGGCGGCCTCGGTGTAGTCGCCCGCGATCTCGGCCAGCTCGGCGAGGGTGTTGGTGGCCTTGAGCCGTCCCCAGCCGTCGCCCAGCGAGCCGAAGATCGTCGCGCTCTCGCGGGCGTCGCGGGCGGCGGCGTCCAGCTCGCCCCGGGCCCGGGCGATGGTGGCGCGGACGCCGAGCGCGGCGGCGACGCCCCACCGGTCGTCCAGCGCGCGGAACTCCGCCAGCGCGGTGGAGAGGATCTCGGCGGTGACGGCCAGGTCGGCGAAGCCCCGCAGGGCGTAGCCGGTGAACCAGCGGGCCCGCGCGCGGGCGGCCGGGTCGCCGATCGCCTCGGGGGACGCCGCGACGCCCCGCTCGGCGCCGTCGCTGACCAGCAGCGCCAGCCCGGCCCGCCAGACGGCGGTCTCGGGGTCGTCGCGCATCGCCAGCACCAGGTCGAGCGAGCGGAGGCCCTCGGCCAGCCGGCCGCGCAGGAACCAGTACCAGGTCAGCGCCCTGGCCAGGCGGTGCGCGGTGGCGGCCTCGCCCAGGCGCGCCGCCGTGTCGAGGGCGGTGCGGAGGTTGGCCCACTCGCGGTCGAGACGCTCCAGCCAGCCGCGCTGGCCGGGGCCCCGCAGGTCGGCGCGCTCGGCGAGGGCCGTGTAGTGCGCGAGGTGGCGGCGGCGGATCTCGTCCTCCTCGCCCGCCTCGCGCAGGCGCTCCAGGCCATAGGCCCGGACGGACTCCAGCAGGCTGTAGCGGGCACCGCCGTCGGCCACCGTCACCAGCGACCGGTCGACCAGCCGGGCCAGCGAGTCAAGGACGCCGGTCCCCATCGCCTCGGCGGCGTCCAGCGCGAACCCGTCGGCGTGGACGGCCAGGCGGCGCAGCAGGACGCGCTCGGGCTCGGGCAGCGGCTCCCAGCTCCAGTCGATCATCGCGCGGAGCGTGCGCTGCCGGGCCGGGGCGCCCCGGCGTCCCGCCACCAGGACGGCGAAGCGGTCGTCCAGCCGGGCGGCCAGCTCGTCGACGCCGAGGGCGCGCACCCGGGTCGCGGCCAGTTCGAGGACGAGCGGGATCCCGTCGAGGCGGCGGCAGATCGCGGCCACGGCGGCGGCGTTGCCGGGGCCGAGCGCGAAGCCGGGCGCCGCCGCGGCGGCCCGGGCCACGAAGAGCTCCACGGCGCTGGAGCGTGCGGCGTCGTCGTCGCCCTCGGGCAGGTCGAGCGGCGGGACGGCCCAGAGACGTTCCCCGGCGATCCCCAGGGGTTCCTGGCTCGTCGCGAGGACGCGGAGGCCGGGGACGTCCGCCAGCAGCGCCGACACGAGGGTCGCGACGGGCTCGATCACGTGCTCGCAGTTGTCGAGGACGAGCAGCGTGTCGCGGCCGCGCAGCGCCCCGGCGAGCCGGTCGAGGGGCGGGGGTCCCGGGGCGTCGTCGTCGCGGAGGTCCAGGACCGCGGCCACGACGCCGGCCACCGCGTCCGGCGCGGCGCCGGACGACGCCCGGTCGAGCCCGGCCAGCTCGACCAGCCAGGCGCCGCCGTGCTCGCGTCCGGCCTCCACGGCGAGCCGGGTCTTGCCCACCCCGCCCGGTCCGGTGAGCGTGACCAGGCGCCCCTCCTTCAGGAGCGCGCGGACCCGGGTCACCGCGTCGGCGCGCCCGATCAGCTCGGTCACCGGGGCGGGCAGGTTGCCGCCCCGGCGGACGGGGGCCAGCGACGGGTCGTGCCGGAGGATCGCCCGGTGCAGCGCCGTGATCTGCGGGCCCGGGTCAAGCCCGAGCTCCTCGGCCAGGCGCTCGCGCAGCTCGGCGTAGCCCGCCAGCGCGTCGTTCTGGCGTCCGGCCCGGTAGAGAGCGCGCAGGTGCGCGGCGCGCAGCCGTTCCCGCAGCGGATGGCGTCCGACCAGGTCGGCCAGCTCGCCCGCCAGCTCGCCGTGCTCGCCCAGGTCGAGCCGGGCCTCGGCGTGCTCCTCCAGCGCGACCAGCCGCTCCTCTTCGAGCCGCGCGGCGGCGGGACGGGCGAACTCCGCGTCGGCGAAGTCGGCGTAGGCCGCGCCGCGCCACAGCGCCAGCGCCCGGCCCAGCAGCGCGGAGCGCTCGCGCGCGCCGGTGGCCGCCCGGGCCCGCGCGACCAGCGCGCGGAACCGGGCGGCGTCGAGCGCGTCACCGTCCAGGCGGAGCAGGTAGCCGGGCGGCTGCGAGACGACCAGCTCGCGGGCGCCGGGCTCGGCGGCGTCCAAGGCACGGCGCAGCTGTGACACCCGGGTGTGCAGCGTGCCGATCGGGTTGCGCGGCAGCCGCTCGCCCCACAGGTCGTCGATCAGCCGGTCGGACGAGACGGGACGTCCCTCATGCGCGAGCAGGTCGGCCAGCAGCGCCCTGACCTTCAGCTCCGGGATCGGCGCCGGACGCCCGTCGGCCGCCCACACCGCCAGCGGCCCCAGCACCCCGAAACGCATACCGGCAGGTTATCGACGACGCGAAAGCGGACCTACAGAAGACCTGAAGCGCCCGGAAGCACAGTGGGACCCATGAACGAGAATGTGATCATCGGCCGCGAGTTCCGGCTCGCCTCCCGTCCCGACGGGGAGCCCACGCTGGACGACTTCGAGCTGGCCGAGACCCGGGTGCCCGACCCGGGCGAGGGGCAGATCCTGGTCCGCAACACCTGGATGTCGGTCGACCCGTACATGCGCGGACGCATGGACGACGCCGAGTCCTACATCCCGCCCTTCGAGCTCGGCGCCCCGCTGGACGGCGGCGCGATCGGCGAGGTGGTCGCCTCGCGGGCCGAGGGGATTCCGGTCGGCGCGACGGTGTCGCACTTCCTCGGCTGGCGCGAGTACGCGCTGCTGGACGCCGCCTCGGCGGTCGTCGTCGACACCGGCCTCGCCCGTCCGCAGGACTACCTCGGCGCGCTCGGGACGACCGGGCTGACCGCCTACCTCGCCGTCACCGAGATCGCCCGGGTCAAGGAGGGCGACGTGGTGTTCGTGTCCGCCGCGGCGGGGGCGGTCGGCAGCGTCGCCGGGCAGCTCGCCCGGCAGTACGGCGCGGTCAGGGTGATCGGCTCGGCCGGTGGTCCGGAGAAGGGCAGGACGCTGGTGGAGACGTTCGGCTTCGACGCCGCGATCGACTACCGCGCCGGGTCGCTCCCCGACCGGCTGGCCGAAGCCGCACCCGAAGGCATCGACGTCTACATCGACAACGTCGGCGGCGGCCATCTGGAGGCGGCCATCGACGCCTTCAACGACCACGGCCGGGCGGCGCTGGTGGGCATGGTCGGCGAGTACAACGCCCCGGTCCCCGGCCCGCGCAACCTCTATGTGGCGGTCAAGAAGCGGCTCACCCTGCGCGGGGTCCTGGTGTCCGACCATCTCGACCGTTTCCCCGAATACATCGGCAAGGCGGCGGGCTGGCTGGCCGACGGCACCCTGCACACCGAAGAGACCGTCGTGGACGGCTTCGAGCGCGCCCCCGAGGCGTTCCTCGGCGTGCTGAAGGGCGCCAACACCGGCAAGATGCTCGTCCGGCACACCACGAACGGGAACTGATCACGATGCCGAAGGGGCGGCCGCGAGATCGCGACCGCCCCTCCGCCGATGTGCCGTTCGGAGCGCCTCTCAGACCGACACCGCCTCCACCGCGGGGGTGGAGACCACCCGGCGAGCCGTGCCGTACGCGGTGGCCAGGGTGAGCACCGCCGCGATGGCGGCGACGGCGAGCAGCATGCCCGGGTCGCCCTCCGGCAGCGCGTCGCCGGTCCTGGCGATCGAGAACGGGATGATCGTGAAGAGCGCGGCGACCGAGCCGAGGGCGACCCCGGTGACCGTGAGGACCGTGCTCTCCAGGACGACCGCCCCGAGCACCTGGCCGGGCGTGGCGCCGGTGAGGCGCTGCTGCCCGAACTCGCGGCGGCGGTAGGTGGTCGCCGCGATCAGGGTGTTGACCAGCATGATCGCCGTGAAGAGCACGATCATTCCGATGACCACGAAGTTGAGCGTCTCGATGTTCTTGCTCTCGACCGTGGCCTTCATCCCGGCGGCCGCCAGCGCGTTGTTCTCGATCTCCTGGAGGTACAGGGTGCCCACCCCGATGCCGGTGAACAGGATGATCGGGGTGACGGCCGAGGCCATCTGCCCGTTGCGGCGCAGCAGCGTGCTGGCCGCCAGCGCCCCGGAGATCCCGCCCATCCGCTGCAGCGCCGGAGCCACCGCGCCGACGATCCTGCGCAGGAACCAGGGGGCCAGCAACGCCAGCCCGAGGGCCGCGAAGATGTCGGCCTGGCCCGAGGTCGCCATCGCGTCGGTGCCCTTGTCCTTCATGACGGTCGAGGTCACGACCGCCAGGTCGAGGGCGAGGGCCAGGAAGATCCCGGCGAAGATGACGCGCTTCTTGGTCATCCGCACGCTGCCGGTGTCGTCCAGGCCCTGGTTGATCCCGGTCCTGGCGACCCGCCTGGCGGTGACCGCCGCGGCGGCGACGGCCGACAGGAAGGTGACGCCGATGCCGATCGACAGGGCGATCGGGCCGAAAGAGTAGCCGACCGAGTCCGGAACCTGGTCGGTGCCGTGCAGCATGCCGAGCAGGCCGCGTCCCAGCACCATCGCCGGGACGACCGCCAGGGCGGCGGCCACCACGGCCAGCGCGGCCGCCTCGCCGACGATCATCCGGCCCAGCTGGGCCGGGGTCGCGCCGACGCTCTTGAGCAGGGCCATCTCGGCGCCGCGCTGCCGGACCGACAGCGTGAGCGTGGAGACCACCGCGAAGACGACCAGGATCAGGCCCCAGCCGCCCACCACGTTGCCCATGATGAACAGGGTCTCCTTGGCCGTGTCCGGCACACCGTCGCCGCCGGCGATGTCGAGCATCGAGCCGAAGGCCATCACGATGATGGCACCGAGGAACATCGCCAGGAACGAGGCCACGAACGACCCGGTCCGCTTGCGCACCGACCGCATCGCGATCCGGAACATCGTCACACCCCCACCAGGTTCGGGCGGCCGTTGGTCTCGTCGCCGAGGTGGGCCATGCGCTGGGCGACGGCCTCGGCCGTCGGGTCGGCCATCTGGCCCACGATCCGGCCGTCGGCCAGGAACAGGACGCCGTCGGCGAACGAGGCCGCCACCGGGTCGTGGGTGACCATCACGATCGTCCGCCCGTAAACGCGGACCGCCTCCCGCAGGAGGCCCAGCACCTCGCGGGCGCTGCGGGTGTCCAGCGCCCCGGTCGGCTCGTCACCGAACAGCACCTTGGGCTGGGTCACGACCGCGCGGGCGATCGCCACCCGCTGCTGCTGGCCGCCCGAAAGCTCCGAAGGAAGATGGCCGAGCCGATCGCCCAGACCGACCCGGTCCAGGATCTCCCCGGCGCGCTTGGTGTCGGCCTTCTTGCCCGCGAGCCGCATCGGCAGCAGGACGTTCTCCAGGACGGTCATCGTCGGCAACAGGTTGAACTGCTGGAACACAAAGCCGATCCGCTCGCGGCGGAACTTGGTCAGCGCCGTCTCGCTCTCCCCGGCCAGTTCGGCGCCGTCCACGAAGACCCGCCCGCCGGTCGGACGCTCCAGGCCCGCCGCGCACTGGAGCAGCGTGCTCTTGCCGGAACCCGAGGGGCCCATCACCGCGGTGAACGAACCCGTCGGCAGCGACAGCGAAACGTGGTCCAGCGCCACGACCTGGTTGCCCTCGTCCCCGTAAACCTTGCGCACCGACTCCAGCCGGAGCGCCTCATGCCCGTTCATTCGCCTTACCTCCCTGACCGCGCCCCGTGCGGTGCGCTTCCAGGTACAAAGCTATGGACGGCCGGAGTTCCCAACGATGGGCTCAAGACGCCAACGGGGGTAGGCATTTCCCTACCCCCGGACGGCGCCCGGTCAGCCGTTGGTGACCGGGTAGTGGTCGCTGAACTCGGTGAAGGTGCGGCCGTCGCTCGTCCAGGGCGGCGACTGCGGGGTGAGCGTCCGGACGACCGGGGACGACGGGTGCGCGTTCCCCTTGCGGTAGAGCACGTAGTCGAGGTGCTCGGGGGTGTCGTAGTCCGGGTACTTGAACTTGGTGAAGGCGTTCTTCACCGGGTCCCAGGAGTAGGAGTGCCCGGCGTAGGACGGGGCGGCGGCGTCCAGCAGGGCCAGGGTGTCGCGGTACTCGCTCGTCCCGTCGAACCGGTCGACGTTGTAGTCGCCCGCGATCAGGACCTGTTCGGCGGCGGGGATCCTCCGGCCGTCCAGGAACGCGTCCAGCTCGGTGAACTGGCTCCTGCGGATCGCGGCGGGCGAGGTCGAGCACGTGCTGTCGGTGGCCTGCGCGTGCGTCCCGACGACATGCGCCGGGGTGCCGCCGACGTCGAGGGTCGTGTAGACGAACCCCTTGTTGGCCCACCAGTCCGCCCCGCACGCGTCGTCGTAGACGTACTGGATCTTCCTGGTGATCGGGTACTTGGACAGGACGACCACGCCGCCGTCCTCGGGGGTCAGCGCCGAGTAGTCGCCGAGGGTCTGGTCCCAGCCGGACTTCGAGCGGCCCATCACCGGCGTCCGGTGCGGATGGCTCCCGGCGAGGCCGTCCAGGAACGGGTCGGAGACGCCGTTCTGGAACATCTCCTGGAGCACGATGACGTCGTAGTCGCGCAGGAGGCCGGCCTTGGCCAGCAGGTCGGCGCGGGTCTGGTTCCCGGTTCCGGCGACGGGCAGCAGCATCAGGTTGTAGCTGATGACCTTCAGCGGCGGCGGCTCGGCGGCCGCCGACGCGGGGATCGCGACGGCTCCGAGGGCGAGGGACAGGCAGCCGGACGCCGCCAGCAGCCGCTTCAACGCGTTCATGGTGGGGCCTCTCTGTGGAGTGGGGCGGCTAGATCATGCTCAGCGCCCGGACCGGGGTCAATACCCGAATGAGTTTCATGTTCCTGAACAGAAAAAGTGTCTCAGCGAGTCATTTTTCTGGCTGTGGCATCTGTACCGGTGAGTCACTTGTGCTCTACCTTGTTGGCATGTCGTCCAACGAGGAGCCGCAGGGCCTGCGTGAGCTGAAGAAGTCGCACACGCGCCAGGCGCTGACCGACGCCGCGCTGACCCTGTTCGAGAAGCAGGGCTACGAGGAGACGACCGTCGAGCAGATCGCCGCGTCCGTCCCGGTGTCGCGGCGCACCTTCCACCGCTACTTCGGCTCCAAGGAGGAGGTGGTGCTGGCGCACGAGGACCGGGTGTTCGACGAGCTCCTGGACGCGTTCGAGTCCCGTCCCGCCGGGGAGTCGGCGCTGACCGCGCTGCGCCACGCCCTGGTCGGGCTGCTGACCACCGACGAGGGGATCGGCGACTTCGGCCGCACCCAGCGCGTCCAGATGCTGATCTTCAGCAACCCGTCCCTGCTGGCCGCCAACACCTACCGCTACCACCGGCGCGAGCAGGAGCTCGCGCGGTGCGTCGCCCTGCGGGCCGGGCTCGACCCCGGCTCGCGCGACCTGCGTCCCCGCCTGATCGCCGCCCAGTCCATGAGCGCCCTCCGCGTCGCCCTGACCGAATGGATCACCGGAACCGACCTCGCCGTCTCCGAGTGCGTGAACCTCCTGAACGAGGCGCTCGACCTCACCGCCACCGGGCTCGATCTCCCGGCCCCCACCTCCTGATCCCCCTCCTTCACCAACCCCCACCCCCCGAAGGCAGGATTCGCCATGCCCGAAAACAGCCGCGCCGCCGTCCGCCGAAAGAATCTCCTCCGCCGTCTCACAGTCACCGTTTCGGTCGCCGCATGCACGGTCGGCCTTTCTTCAGTGCCCGCCCAGGCCGCTGGCGGACGTTATGTGGCGCTCGGCGACTCCTACGTCGCGGGCGCGTTCACCGGCCCGGTCGTCGGCGAACCGAAGCTGTGCCTGCGCTCGTCGGCCAACTACCCCTCGCTCACGGCCGAGGCCCTCGGCATCGAGACGCTGAAGGACGCCAGCTGCAGCAGCGCGGAGACGACCCACATGACCCGCCCGCAGCCGATGCCGCTCGGCCTCGGCTCGGCGCCGCCCCAGTTCGACGCCCTCACCGCCGACACCACGCTCGTCACGCTCGGGATCGGCGGCAACGACGTCAAGGTGCTCGACATGATCACCACCTGCGGCCTGCTCAGCGCGACCGATCTCAACGGCGCGCCCTGCACCAGGTACTTCACCTCGGGTGGCACCGACCAGATGCGCCAGCGCATCGACGCCGTCGCGCCCAAGGTCGCCGCCGTCCTGCGCGGCATCCGCGAGCGGGCACCCAAGGCCAAGGTCCTGGTCGTCGGCTATCTCATGGCCATCCCCGCCACCGAGGGCTGCTGGCCGCTCCTGCCCTTCTCGCGCGGCGACGTCCCCTACGGCCACGGCGTGCTGACCGCGGTGAACCAGATGCTCGACCGCGAGGCCAGGGCCGCCGGCGCCACCTATGTCGACGTCGCCGCACCCGGTCACGACGCCTGCCAGGCGCCCGACGTCCGCTGGGTCGAACCCGTCATCCCGGCCAACCCCTCCACCCCCGCCCACCCCAACGCGGCCGGGATGAGGGCCGTCGCCGAGCGCGTCGTCGACGCGGTCAACGGTTAAGCCATGCGTACGCCTCGCGCCGGGCTGGTTGTCCTCGCGGCCCTCGTCCTCCCGATCCCGCTGTCACCATGCGCGTCCGCCCGCGAAGCGAACGGCGCGCCGGTCGTGGTGCCGTCGCTGCGGCAGTGGGACGGGGGGACGGGCGCTTTGACGTTGACGTCGGCGTCCCGGGTGGTGGCCGCGGCGGAGAACGCGCGGGCGCTGGCCCAGCGCGCGGCGGACGACATCGCGGCCGACGGCGGTCCCCGGCTCGCCGCCGTGGTCGGGACGCCGGAACCGGGCGATGTGGCGCTGCGGCTGGACGCGCCGGACGCCGGGGCGGAGGGGTACCGGCTGGAGGTCACCGACCGGGTGACGATCCGGGCCCGAGAGGCCGCGGGGGCCTTCTACGGGACCCGGACCCTGCTCCAGATGCTGCGTGCCGACCCGGCGCGGCGCTCGGTCGCGCGCGGCCGGGCCGAGGACGGGCCGCGCTTCTCCGACCGGGGGCAGATGCTGGACGTCGGCCGCAAGCACTTCCCCATCGCCTACCTCAAGGCACAGATCCAGCGGATGGGCTGGTACAAGCTCAACCGCTTCCATCTGCACCTCAACGACTGGAACGGGTTCCGCGTCCAGAGCGACCGGTTCCCCGGGCTGGCCGCGCCGGAGTCCTACACCAAGGCCGAGATCCGCGACCTCCAGGAGTACGCGGCCCGGCACCACGTGACGATCGTCCCCGAGATCGACCTCCCGGCGCACGCCGTGGCGATCAGCCGGTACGACCCGGGGTTCGCGTTCGCGTGCCGCTCGATGTCCTACCCCTCGCTCTCGCTGTGGGAGGGCGCCGACAGGGGCGGCTGGACGCTCGACGTCACCCGCCCCCGGACGCGGGCGTTCGTCAAGACGCTGCTGGACGAGATGATCCCGCTGTTCCGGGGCCGGGAGTTCCACATCGGCGGCGACGAGGTCCCGCCGCCGCGCGACCAGGACCGCTGCCCCGAACTCGTCGCGTACCAGAAGGCCCGGGGATACCCCTACGCCGCCGACGTGTTCGTCGAGTTCATGAACGACCTGAACGCCCAGGTCCGCGCGCACGGGAAGACCGCGCAGGCCTGGACGGGCTGGGACGAGGGGCAGAAGACCTCGATCGTCCCCGACAAGGACATCCAGATCGTGGACTGGAAGGCGAGCGTGGTCGACCGGGCCGAGGCCGGGTACCAGATGGTCGGGGCCCAGGACGGCGTCCTGTACGTCGCCCCGGGGTGGGCCAGGCAGACGGCCGGGCTGTACGGACGCTCCGACCCGAAGGACGTCTACGAGAAGTACGCGTTCCCCGAGCATCCCAACATCCGCGGCTACCGGCTCGCGCGCTGGTCGGACCGGGCGCACGAGGAGTCACCCGCGTGGTTCGACTTCTGGGCGCGGCGCTCCCTCCAGGCCCTCGCCGACCGCACCTGGGGCGGCCCGCGCGAGACCGGTCTCCCCGCCTTCCTCGACCGCGTGGACCGGGTGGGCGACGCGCCGCCGGGCGCCCCGACCCTGCTCTCGCAGACGGGCTGGCGGGTCGTGTCGGTCTCGGGCCAGGAGACGGTCCTCCAGGACGGCGCCGCCCGCAACGCCATCGACAACGACCCGGCGACCCTGTGGCACACGCCCTGGCTCGGCCGGTCGCTCCCCGCCGAGATCGTGATCGATCTGGGGGCGTCCCGGTCCCTGGGCGGCTGGCGCCACCAGCCCCGCCAGGACGGCGTCAACGGCCGCGTCGCCCGGTACGAGCTTCAGGTGAGCGACGACCCGGACCGGTGGGGCGAGCCCGTGGCGAGCGGCGCCTTCCCGGACGACGAGCTCGACCGGCCCGTCGCGTTCTCCAGGCCGGTCACCGGACGCTACGTCAGGCTGCGCGTCCTGGCCGAGCACGGCCCGACCGGCGCCTACGCGAGCATGGCGGAAATCGACCTGTGGACGGCCGGAAGCGACGGCCGCCGCGACGCTCCGTCCGAAGCGCCTTCAGTAGGCTCCCCGTGACGAAGGGAGCCCCATATGCGGCAGAACATCGGCTCGGGCGGGCCGTTCGAGGACACCTACGGCTACTGCCGCGTGGTGCGGGTCGGGGACCAGATCCATGTCTCCGGGACGACGGCGCGGCATCCCGACCTCGAAGGCGCCGGGACCTACGAGCAGGCGCGGTCGGCACTGGCCATCATCGACAAGGCGCTGCGCGACGTCGGCTCCAGCGTCGAGGCCGTGGTGCGGACCGTCGCCTACGTCACCGACATCGACGACCGCCTGGAGGTCGCGCGGGCGCACAGCGAGGTGTTCGGCGAGATCAGGCCCGCGGCCACGCTGGTCGAGGTGACCCGGCTGATCGACCCGGCCATGAAGGTGGAGATCGAGGCGTACGCCATCGAGACGTCCTGACCTCGGGGCCGCATGTCGGTCCATATGATGATCATCATGACCTCCGCCCTGATCCTCGTCGATCTGATGCCGCGCATCGTCGCGCTCCCCGTCGCTCCGCACACCGGTGACGAGGTGCTGGAGCGCGGCCGATCCCTGGCCGGGGCGTTCCGCGCCGCGGGCAGGCCCGTGGTGCTGGTTCGGGTCGAGCGGCCCGGCGTGCCCGAACAGCCGCCGGGCAGCGGGTTCGCCGAGGGGCTGACGGAGCCGGGCGACGTGCTCGTCGTGAAGCGGGCGATCGGCGCCTTCCACCGGACCGAGCTGCACGACGAGCTCCAGAAGCGGGACGTGTCCACGCTGGTGTTCGGCGGGCTCGTCACCACGATGGGCGTCGAGTCGTCCGCGCGGGCGGCGGTCGACCACGGGTACGAGGTGGAGTTCGTCGAGGACGCCATGTCCGGCTTCGCCGCCGACGAGCACGAGTTCACCGTGCGGAAGATCTTCCCCCGGTTCGGGACGGTGCGCGTCACCGCCGACTACCTCTGAGCCGACCACCACGCGTCGGTCGCGAAGACGACGTCGAGCACGCGGTCGAGCGCCCCTCCGTCGTCCAGCCGGGACAGGTAGGGCAGGCCCGCCTCCAGGACGC
This sequence comes from Spirillospora sp. CA-294931, assembly GCF_050946795.1. Classification (GTDB taxonomy): domain Bacteria; phylum Actinomycetota; class Actinomycetes; order Streptosporangiales; family Streptosporangiaceae; genus Spirillospora. Next base: position 660,681 of record NZ_CP192006.1, on the reverse strand, counting down.
TGAAGAACACGAAGCGGTTCCAGCCGAGCGTGATCCGCAGGGCCGACACGAACATCTCGGCCGCCTCGGCGGGAGGTCTGCCGGGGAATCCCGCCAGCGCGGCCAGCGCCCTGGCCTTGTTGGCCTCCGACCCGGCGTCGCGCGGCCATCCGGTGCGCCGCTCGGCGAACCCCTCGGCCTGCTCCACCACTTCCCCCGCCCAGTCCGGGTCGGACGGGTACGCGGCCGTCGCGATCTCGGCGGCCAGCACGGCGACCTCCGCCCAGGCCGGCGCCCAGGGCTCGTCCCCTCCGTATGGCCGGTCGTTGTAGGCGACGTTCAGGGCCGTACTCAGCCGGCCCGCGCGGATCAGCCGCTCGACGGTCTCGCGCACCCCGGGAAGCCCTTCCAGGCTGCCGGGATCGGTGCCGTCCGGGGCGGCCACGAGTGCGGCGAGGCGTTCCTCCGACGCCGCTCGGTGCTGGAGCCTTTCCCCGGCGACCGGGATGGCGGGCTCGGCCGCGGGCCCCAGGTGGACAAGGTGCTCGGACATCCCGCCCAGGAACAGCCTCTCTACGATCTGCTTCATGAGTTCCGGGCCGCCGTCGGCTTCGGTGGCCCCGTTCAGGACGCCGAGTGCGGCGCTGGTCTCGCCCGCGTCCAGCAGGTCCGCGATGATCCGCGCCAGGGTCGGCGCGCGGTGCCACCAGCGGTCCCCCCGGCGGGCCAGCGCGCAGGCCCGCTCGATGTCACCGTTCAGCGCAAGGTATCTGGCGGCCGGGGCCAGGAACCGTTCCCGATCGCCGAGCGGCTGGGCGGACGCCGCCGCCAGCCCATGGACCGCCAGCCGCCGCGCGAAAGGGACGCGGCCGTCCCGAAGCAGCTCCCCGATCGCCACGACGATCGCCCTGGCCCTGTCGCCGAGCAGCGCGTCGAAGGCGGGCACGGCGGCCTCGAACTCGGCTTCGGTCCGGGCGTCCAGGGCGGCCTTGACCGCACGATAGGACCGGGAGCCGTCGCGCTCGGCCACCAGGGCGCGCACCGCCTCGCGCGAGCCGGGCAGGACCGCGGCGCCGAACACCGACATCACGCGGGGCTTCAGCGCGTGCCAGCGCGCGATCTCCCGCTCGTCCCCCAGCTCACCGAGGACCTCCGCCAGCCCCTCGAAGGTCGCGTCGGCCTCAAGGTTGTTCGTCGGGACCCGGTCCGCGACGTCGAACGCCTCCTCGCGGGCACCGGCGCGGGCCAGCACCGTCGCCGCCGCGCGGAACACGGCCAGGGACTTCAGACCGTCCGGGTACTCCAGGGCGGCACCAAGCCCGACGAGCTCGCGGGCGAAGCGTACGGCCCGCGCCGAATCGGTGGCGACTGCCGCGTTCGCCCGCGCGATCAGCACCTCGATCCGGCCCTCGATGGCGGCGATCGCGGTTTCCGGGCCGCCGACGATGATGGCCAGGGCGGCCCGCAGCTGGTCGGCGACCTTGACGTGGGCACTTCCCAGCGCCTCTTCCAACGGGATGCCACCCTTGACAGCCTGGGCCGCCATGAGAGAGACGGCGTCGCGCAGCGGGGCTCCCGGGGCCCAGCCGGAGAATTCGCTCCAGCCGATGCCGGACCAGTCGGCCTCCGGGACCGTGTGCCGGGATCCGTGCCCGGAGCGAGGGACGGTCGTCAGGCGGGACAGTGCCCGGCCGACCTCCCCGACGCGCGTCAGCGCGCCGCACAGGAACACCAGGTTCTTCTCCACGACCGGTTGGATGACCGGCCGTCCGGTCTCCCCCGCCCGGTCGGCCCGCATCGCGAGGTCATGCGCGGTCGCGGGCTCGCCCTGGTCGGCGGCCAGGATCGCGAGCCTGGCGAAGGTGGCGGGCGCGTGATCGGCATCGGCGAATCGGTCGGTCAGGCCGAGCGCGCGCTCCAGGTGACCGCTTTCGGCGAGCGCGAGGCAAACCTCGCCGTACGCCTGGCCCATCCCGGGGCGGTCGAGCAGCTCGAAGACGACGGCGTCGAGCCCGGCCCGCACCAACGGCCCGGCGAGGCGGCCGACCGCCGTCCAGCCGAAGTGGCCGGGACGCGACCGCAGCAGGCCCGCGGCCTCGTCGCGGGCACCGGCGTCGAGCAGCGTGAGCACCAGCTCGGTCAGGCGTTCCTCGCGTGCCCAGCGTTCGCCGTCGAGCTGGTCGGCCGCCGCGACCGCGCGTCCCAGGGCACGGCGCGCCGCCGCGTGCTCCTCCTTGCGCCACCGCCGGGCGGCGATCGCCTCGAAGGCCCGGCTGCGCACGGCCGCGTCCTCGATCAGCGCGGCATGGGCCTCGGCCTTGGCCCCCTCGCCGACCTCGACCAGGATTCCCAGTAGTTCCGTCGGGACGGCCGTGACGATGCCTCGGGCGTTCACCCCGGCCAGGGCCGTGCCGATCGCCTCGGGGGTGTCGTCGGCGCCGTGGGCGTCCAGGACGGCGCGCATGTCGGCGGTGAAGGAGGCCGCCGAGTAGGTGCGTGCCATCCGCAGTTCGAGCCAGCGGCGATCGACCAGGCGCCGGGCGAGCCCGCGGTCGCCGAGAAGGTGGGACGTTCCCCAGAAGGCGATGTAGTCGGGGGTGTCGTCGGGCCAGCCCGCCTCGGCGTACCGGCGGCACCAGGCGACCAGCCGGGCCTCGGCGGCGCGCCGCTCGGCCGGGGAGAAGCGCTCGGCCAGGGCGGCCGACAGCTCGGCGTGCATCAGCTCGTGCCGCTCGCGTCCGGTCAGGAAGCGGCCGATCGGCTCGATCGCGCGGCGGACGCGGTGCGCGGGCAGGCCGAGGACGTCGGCCAGCTCCAGCGCGGTCAGCCCGTCGCGCGCCGCCAGGAGGAGGGCCAGGACGTCCCAGGTCGCGTCGTCGGCCGCCGCCGCCTCCAGCCCGCGCAACTGCCAGTGGAAGTAGTCGCGCACACCCGACGGACGCTCGCGCGCGTAGGCGTCCAGGACCTCGGGGCCGCGCCTGGCGATGTCCTCGGCGGTGCAGCGGGCCAGCAGCGGCTCGCCGCGCGTCGCCGCCAGGACCCGGGCGGCCAGGTCGCGCTCGGCGGTGAACGCCTCCAGCAGGCGGCGGACGTCGTCCTCGGTGAACTCCGGAAGCCGCACCCGCCGGGCCGCGCGCAGCGGATGCCCCGGCGGGACGAGCCCCGTCGCGTCCGGGCTGGGCCGGGATGTGACCAGCACGTGCACGTGCGGCGGCACGGTCTCGGGGAGCAGGCCGTGGACGGCGGGCGCCTCGTCCAGCCCGTCGACGATCAGCAGCAGCGGCCGGTCGGCGCTCGCCCGCTCGGCCGCGGCCGTCCACAGCGTGTCCAGGTCGCCGGCGCGCCGGGCGAGCAGCGCCCGCAGCTGCGCGCAGACCGCGCCGAGGAAGGACGCCGCCGGGTCGTCGCCCCGGTGGCTCCGGACGAAGAAACCGGCGACGTCCGGGCGGCCGTCCCGTTCCAGGCGGCGCCACAGCTCGGCGGCGAAGGTCGTCTTGCCGAAGCCCGCCGGGGCCTCGACCAGGACGTAGCCGCCGTCGCGTCCCGCCACCGCCTCGACGACCTCGCCGAACTGGGCGTCGCGTCCGATGACCGCGTCGCCCTCGACCAGGCCCGCCGGGATCAGCGCCGCGAACGGCGGCGCCCCGGCGTCCTCGGCGCCGAAGACAAGGTCGCCGTGCACCTGGCCGACCTGGACGACCCGGTCGGCGGCGCCCGAGAAGACGTTCTCGCCCTCCACTCAGTCGTAGGACGCGAGGGTGCGGGCGTGGGTGTTGACCACGTGGGAGAACAGCGACGGCGGACGGGTGCCCCCGACGGAGTCGGCCATGACGTCGGGGGTGAGCGTCCAGTCGGTGCCGACCCAGGAGTCGGCCAGGCTGCCCTCGCTGGACGGCAGGCTGTTGCACATCTGCATCACGCGGACCGCGCGCACCGAGTCGGGCGCGGGGGTGTCGGTCTCGACCAGGATGACCGGGACGCCGACCAGCGGGCCGTCCTCGACCAGTCGCAGCAGCTGGTGGGCCTGCTCCCCCTCCAGCGACGAGCCCGCGTCGAAGATGACCACGAGCCGCACCGGCGGCCCGTCGGGCTCCTCGTTCTCGTCGGCGCCGATGCGGCGCAGATCGACCAGGTCGAGCAGGCGGCGCATCCGCTCGGCCGCGCCCGTCCCGATGGCGACGCCGCCGCCGAGCAGGGTGCCGCGCGTGGCCGGGTCGAAGTCGTTCAGCCATCCGGCGCCCGACAGTCCCGCCGCGTCGATGACCTCCACGCCGACCAGCCCCGGCGGGACGGCCGACAGGAACCGGGTGACCAGCGACCAGGCGAAGGCCGCCGAGTCGCCGGGCATCGTCCCCCGGGAGATCCACACCCCGCGCCGCCAGGGCAGCCGCAGGACGAGCGGGACCCGCAGGTCGGGCAGCTCGGCGGTGGACACCCGGCCGAGCAGCACGCCCTCGGCCAGGTCGGTGCGCGGCTGCCAGGTGAGCCATGCCGGGCCGTCGAACGGGGCGACCTCGGCCGTCACGTACGGCTCGACCCGCGCGAGCTCGTCGCGCAGCTGCGCCGCGTCGGTGCGCAGCCGCTCGGAGGCCGCCGCCATCAGCTGGTCGTAGCGTCCGCGCGGGACCCGGCCGGACACCTCGTCGTTGCGGATGGTGAGCGCGTGGTCGGTCGAGGAGCGGAACGAGGCCAGCGAGCGGCTCGCGTCCTCCCAGACCAGCCAGCACCGGTCGACGTAGCCGACCTCGTTGGAGTCGGAGGGCGGATGCGCGGGCGGTGGCGGCGCCGACGGCGGGGACGTGTGGGACGGCAACGGGGGCGGGAGCGGCGGGGGCCCGCCCATGACGGTGACGGGCGGCGGCGGGGCCTGCTCGCCCGGGTCGTCCACGTCGACGCCGTGGGCGGTGAGCAGCTCGGCCAGCCCGTCGCCGTAGCCCTGGCCGACCGCGCGGACCTTCCAGTCACCGGCCCGGCGGTAGATCTCCAGCCCGATGATCGCCTTCTCCTGGCCGAGACCGGCCACGGTGAACGAGGCCACCGGCCCGCCCGCCCCGGAGGTCAGCTGCACCTGCGGCGGCGGCATCGCGCCGAACGTCCCGGTGCCGCTCAGGCTCACCGCGATCAGCACCGCCTGCGCGTCGGGCGGGACGGCGTCCAGATCGAGGTCGATGCGCTGGCGTCCCCCGCTGTCGGCCCAGCGCACGCCGGGGGACTCGGGGGCGTTGTAGAACACCAGGTCGGAGTCGGACCGCACCCGCAGGTCGGCGCCCACGGTCAGGGCGCTGACGTCGACGGGCACGGCGCAGGAGACGGTGGCGGCCACCCTGCGGGAGGGCAGCCGCGTGTTGGCGCCGCGCGGAAGCTCGGTCATCGCGTGATCGTCAGGCGTGCCCGGCGATGGCCGGCAGCATGTCCTGGAACGTCCGGCCCTGGCAGGGCTCTCCGATCGCGTTCATCTTCCAGCCGTCGCCGTGGCGGTAGATCCGGGCCATGACCATCGCGGTGTGGGTGCCGCCGCCCGTGAGGGTGTAGCGGGCCAGCTCGCCGTTGTCGGACTCGTTGACCAGACGGCAGAACGCGTTCTCGACCTCGTTGAACGTCTGGCCGTTGAACGAGCTGACCGTGAACACCAGCGAGGTCACGTGGACGGGGAGCCGCCCGAGGTCGACGATCACCGACTCGTCGTCGCCGTCGCCCGCGCCGGTCAGGTTGTCTCCGGTGTGGCGGACCGAGCCGTCGTCGCTGGTCAGCTTGCCGAAGAACACCACGTCGGCCAGGTGGCCGTCGGCGAAGAGCACGCAGGACGCGTCGAGGTCGATGTCACGCTCGCGGGAGCCGAAGAAGCCCTTCTTCTTCACGGCGTCCCAGCCCAGGCCCATGCGCACCATGCTCAGCGCGCCGCCGGGCTTCTCCAGCGAGATCCGCTGGCCCTTTTGCATCGAGACGGTCACTGCCGTCGCCTCCTCGTCGTCGTAGCCACCCCGACCAGTCACGAGCGCGGCGAGGCGTGGGGAAAGCCTTGCAGCCGATCCGCCCTGTTGTCATCCCACCAGAGATCCAGAACCCCCTGGCGCCGCGGAGCGTCATAGTGCCGACGTCGATTCCGATCGTGAGGACGGTGCCGCGTGCCGACCCTGGTGCTCTCTCCGCGCTACACCTCCGACTCCAAGGCGCTGCGCGCCGCCGCGGGCCGGTGCGGGTGGGCCGCCGAACGTCTCGGCGGCTGGCGGGCACCCGCCCACCTGCGCGGACGGGACGACCTCGCGCTCTACGGCGAGCCCACGTTCGCCGAGGTGATCGCGGCCCAGCTCGGCCTCTCCCTGATCGACGCGCCCCAGGACTGGCTGCCCGGCCTTCCCGAGCGGCATCTGCGCCGCGCCCTGACCCGCACGACGCTGGCCGAGGCCCGCGCGTCGGCGGGCCCGCCGATGTTCGTCAAGCCCGCCGACGGCCGCAAGGGCTTCGAGGGCCGGGTGTACGAGGCCGCCGGCCTGCCCGACGAGCGGTTCCTGCCCGGCTCGACCGGGGTGCTGGTCGCCGAACCGGTCGTCTGGGACGTGGAGTTCCGCTGCCACGTCCTGGCGGGCGAGATCGTCGCCATGTCGCCCTACCTGCGCGAGGGCGAGCTCGCCCTGACCGCGGACGGCCGCTGGCACGCCTCTGACGAGGAGGAGCGGGCCGCGCGGGAGTACGCGTCCACTCTGCTGGCCGAGGTGGCGCTGCCGCCCGCCGTGGTGGTCGACGTCGGCCATGTCCGCGGCCGGGGCTGGGCCGTGGTCGAGGCGAACGCGGCCTGGGGCGCGGGCCTCTACGGCTGCGACCCCGAGATCGTCCTGCGGGTGCTGGCCCGCGCCTGCGCGCCGCGCGAGTCGGACGCGGAGTGGATCGTCGAGCCCGTCCGGCTGGACGGCTGACTCAGCGCTCGACTCGCCACATCCGGCCATCGAGGCGGATGACGAACGCGTCGCCGTCGCGCTCCCCCGTAAGGCCGGGCACCGGAAGCCGGTGCTCGTTGCTGAAATGCGCGGTGCCCGCGCCGTAGACGTAGCCGCGCTGCACCTCGCCGGTGACCACGCGGACCTCGACGCGGCCGCCGCAGTGCGAGCACACCCAGCCCATCGCGTCCGGGCCGGGCTGGTAGCCCTGGCAGCACGCCAGGAAATCGGGAGCCGAGAACTCCCTCGTGCACGAGAGGCAGTCGAGCTTCATGGCGCGTGTTCCCCCGTCCGGCCGTCAACGCGATCATACGAACTCCGCAGCGGGACCACCCGCCACCAGGTGAGGCAGCGCCACACCCATTCGGCGGGCCCGAGGCGGAAACGGCGCAGCCACCACCGGCCGAAGGCCACCTGGACGAGCAGGACGGCCACCGCGAGCCCGGCGGCCGAGTCGAGGCGTCCGAGTCGCAGGTATCGATCGGCGAGGACCACCAGAACGGTCGCCGACAGATAGTTGGTCAGAGCCAACCGTCCGAGCGGTTCGAGAAAGAAAAGCAACGCGGCACGCGCGCGGGTGCCCAACAGCAGCACGAGACCGCTCGCATATGCGACCCCCGTGATCACCCCGGCAATGGCGGCCGGTTCCGGCGAGAAGATCTGCCAAACGCCGAGGACGACCGCGCCCGCACCGGAGGCCGCGCCGATCCAACGCCAATCGGGAACCGGATAATACGCGGAAGCGAAGCCCAAGAGCACTGCCCCGGGGATAAGAAGGTTTCCGCCTTCGCCGACGAAAACAGCGGCACAGGCGAAAACCGCGCCACCCCAGAGGGCGGCCACATGTGGCAAGAACGACGCGGGCACGATCAGCACGAGCCCCGCCACCGCGTAGGGAAGCAGCACCTCATCGGGCTGCAGGACCTGGTGGGCCGCGCCTATCGGGATCAGGAACCCCAGGCGCGCGACCAGGGCCGTCCGCGATTCGTGCGCGCGCAGGAACAACGCGCAGCCCAGCCCGAACAGGAACGCGAAGACCGGAAAGAACCGCTGGTGCAACAGCACCTCATAGGCCATGTGCCGCCGGTGCACCCCGGTGATCCCCACCACATTCACGAACGTGATCCCGCACAGCGCGAACCCCCGGACGGCATCGAGCTCCCTTATCCGTCCGTCCGGCTTCACCAGCGAACGCCGCCTCCCACCTCGGAAAATGCAACCTTCAATTAACTCCCCCGGCGAACCGCTCGCCGAACCCACGCTTACAGAACACCGTAAGCAAGCTATTGACTACACCTAACAAACTAATGAAAGGTTTCTACGAAGCCGGTTCTTCGAGCGAAGGAAGGTACCCCGCATGCAACGCCTGCCCGACGTCGCCCCCGGACTCCTCCACGGCGACACCCTGGAGGGAGGCTGGACCAAGCGCACCTACGAGGACGCCGCGACCGACGGGGCCGACGGGCTCTCCCGCCTCCGAACCTACGAGACCTGCGGCCGTCCCCACCGGATGATCGGCGAGAGCCTGGCCGTCTTCGTCGGCGACGGCCCCTACAGCGCGCTGCGCCGCGCGATCGCCGAACTGCGCCTGCACAAGGTCGACCGGGCCTGGACCGGCGGCATGGTCGACCTCACCAACGAGGAGATCGACGCCCGCGTCACCCACGCCCGCAGGACCCTCATCGACCAGATGCGCAACCAGGGCAAGGACACCCTGCTGGCCGGACTCGGCCTCGACCTCTCGCTCGACTTCGTCACCCCCAGGGCCGTCTGCGAGAACGCCCCCCGAACCGCGCCGCTTCTCGTCCTCCAGGACCGGACGCCCGGCTACCGCTTCGAAGACGCCGACCCCGGCGAGCGCTGGGACTTCATCGCCGCCATGCGCCGTCCCGTCGGCGAGCACACCTTTCCCGTCCGCCTCCTCGAGGACGGCCCCCGTACCCGCGTCTCGGCGAACGGCGAACGCAAGGTCGGCGCCCGCCTGATCCTCGGCCTCCTCGGCGAGGACGGCAGCAAGGTCATCGTCCCCGAGGCCCGCGTCCGCGCCGACATGTTCACCACCTGGGACGGCGGCGCCGGCCGCGCCGGCGACTGGGCCCGCGACCGCCGCCGCACCGTCTCGGCCGGCGTCACCATCCGCGACGCCTCCGGCTACGCCATGTCCGCCCGCCACGACGGCCTCGCCGAAGGCACCTTCAGCCGCGTCCTCACCTTCGGCGACCGCCTCGAAAGCGGCCAGAGCTACACGGCCACCTGGTGGTTCTCCAAACCCGAAGACACCCGCTCCCGCAGCCTCACAGTAGAAGGCCGCCTGGAGTTCACTGCCTAGTGAGGGGGGCGCCCCCCTCAGACCCCGCGGTGGGGTGGCACCGTCCTCGCTCGCTGCGGGCGGCGCCACCCCACCGGACAGGGGCTCCGCCCCCGCCACCCCCGCCAGGAGGCTCCGCCCCCTGGACCCCCTCCACTCGCTAGGAAGGACGAAGACGCTGGCCTGTCGGGGTGTAGGCCAGGGGCATCATCGTGGCCTAGGCCCAGCGGTGCAGGCGGGAGACGTGGCGTTCTGTCAGGCCCGTCCACGGGTCGACCCTTATCAGGAGGATTCCTCGGTGGGGCCAGGCTTGGCGCTTGAGGCGGAAGGGGATGACGTCGTCCAGCCAGGCGAATCTGCGGCCGTTCGCGTGGCGGAGGATGGGGGCCCACTTGCGCGTTTCGGCGATCTGCATGACGCCCGTTCGCAGGACGCCGTCGATGTCGAGGTAGAGGACCGGGCGGGTGTTCGGGCTGGTGCCGGGGCGGGGGACGTTGCCGAGGGCCCAGGGCATGGTCAGCAGGTTGAGTGGAGGAGGGCGCCTGGGTGTTCGGTTTTGGCCAGGTGGTTGTAGAGGTCTACGGCGGCGGTGGTTTCGGCGACGTGGACTTCGAGGCCTTCGGACTTCAGGTAGGCGAGGGCTTCGGGGGTGACTTCCAGGCGTTGTTGCATGCCGCGGCTGAGGACGATGACGGTGCTGCCCTTGGTGACGAGTTCCCGGACGTCGTCGACCTGGATTCCGGGTGAGTGGCGGGTGCCGGTCTCGGACCAGTCCCATTCGTGGCCGCCGCCGGGGTAGAGCTTGAAGTCCTTGCCGGTGCCGAGGTTCTCGACGTCGATGCGGCCCCAGGACAGGTGGGTGACCGCCGGTGAGCGGCGGCGGGATTCTCGTTGGGCGTGCAGGTGGGCGGGGAGGGTCATCGTCGCCAGGGCGGGCGGCCAGTCGGTGTGGTCGTAGTCGGTGCGGAGGTCGGTGTGGTGCAGGACGACCTCGAGAAGGCGGCGGGTGAGGATCTCGGCGGCGGGGAACTCCTGGCTGTCCAGGACGCTCACCGGGTTTTGCCAGGCGCTCTCGGGGACGGCCTCGGCCGCCTGGTGGAACGCCTGGGATGAGGTGGAGAGGTCGGCGAGGATCTCGTGGAGGGGACGGGACGCGCCGTCCTGGATTCCGGCCTCGCGGGCCTCGGGGCTGGGGTAGGCGGGGGTGACGACGCCCGTGCGGGCCCAGGTGAGCAGGTTGGTCAGGGCGTCGGCGTTGCGGGCGATGTGGGTGAGGACATGGCCCCGCGTCCAGCCGGGGCACAGGGTGCTCGCGGCGAGGTCGGTCTGGGTGAGGCCGCGGGCCGTGGTGAGGAGCCGGGCGGTGGCGTTGTCGATCTGGAGCAGCGTCGGGCTTTCTTTCGTCACGTTCCGCATCGTGTCACGCCGAAGGACTTCAGGACGGCGTCGACGTAGGCCCGCTCGTCGAGGGGTGCCGCGTCCACGCGGTGGAGGGCGGCCGTGCCCAGGTAGACGGCGTAGCCCGCGGTGGCGAGGTGGCGGGCCTGTTCTGGGGCTTGGCCCAGTTCTCGAAGTGCGGTTTCGATGACGGCTATGCGGCGGTTCGTTACGCGTTTGGCGATGGCGTGGACGGACGGGGCGTCGGAGTCGAAGAGGAGGCGCAGGGCCACGGCGTTGCGGCCGGTGCCGAACGCCTCGTGGACGAGGGCGCGCAGCCGTTCGGCCGGGTCGGGGACGGCGGCGAGGCGGGGCAGGAGCTCGTCGGTCTCCCGGCGTTCCCAGAGTTCCAGGGCGGCGGTGAGCAGGGCCTCGCGGTTCTCGAACAGCCAGTAGAAGCTCGATTTCGAGGTGCCGAGCCGTGCGGCGACCGGCTCGACGGCGACGGCCGTGACGCCGCCCTCGGCGAGGGCGTCGAGGGCGGCGGCGGCCCAGGCTTCGGGGGTGTGGCGAGCGACACGGGGCATGGCCTCAGTCTAGCGACGTTCTGTACGGTAGCGTCTAGAACGTTCTGTACGGCACCGTCCAGAAAGGTGACGCCATGACCGATCCGCTCGACGCCTTCCTTCCCGAGTTCACCTTCCGCGAGCGGCACCAGGTGCGCGTGGACCGTCCGCCCGAGGCCGTTTGGGCGGCCCTGCAGTCGACGACGGCCGCCGATCTGCCGCTGGTCCGGCTCCTCATGAGGGCGCGGACGCGGTCGCCGCTGGGCGAGCGCTCCATGCTCGAAACGATGGCGAGCCGCGGGTGGTTCGAGCTCGACACCGAGCCGGGACGGCACGCCGTCAACGGGTCGATCGGCCAGTTCTGGCGCCGCGACTCGACCAAGTGGCGGCGCTATTGCGCCCCGGAGGAGTTCCGGACGCGGGAGGAGCCCGGCTTCGCCAAGTCGGCCGCCGCCTTCCAGGTCGTCCCGGACGGGGACGGCACCCTGCTCAGCACCGAGACGCGGGTGCACGTCGGGGACACCGGCTACAGGATGGCGCTCTACTGGATGCTGATCCGTCCCTTCAGCGGGCTGATCCGCCGCGCCATGCTCCGGGCGGTGTCCGCCCGCGCCACTTGACCTTGGGGCCGGGTGGGCGTAATCACGGACAGATGCATCAGCGCAAGGCGATCGTCGGGGCGGTTCAGGGATTGCACGCCCGGCCCGCGCAGTTGTTCGTTCAGGCGGCGGCCCGGCAGCCCGTGGCGGTCCACATTCGCGTGGGAGATCGCCCCCGGGTTTCGGCGAGCAGCATTCTGGCGGTGCTGACGTTGGGCGCCACTCAGGGGACGGAGGTGACACTCGAAGCCGAAGGCGAGGGGGCCGAGGAGGCTCTGGACGAACTGGCCGCGCTCTTGACAAATGGCGGGCCGCCGCCGAATTCCGGTATTGCGGAATGATCGAGACCGATATTCAATCGAGCTCTGCATTCGCCGGAAGGAGCCCGGATGAAGGTCGTGGCCATCACGGCATGCCCGACGGGAATCGCCCACACCTACATGGCGGCCGAGAAGCTGACCAGGGCGGGAACGGCGGCCGGGCATGAGGTCCGGGTCGAGACGCACGGGTCGATCGGGGTCGAGGACGCGCTCACGCCCGAGGAGGTCGAGGCCGCCGACGCGGTGATCATCGCGGCCGACCAGGACGTCGACCGCTCCAGGTTCGCGGGCAAGCGGCTCGTCTCGGTGTCCGTGGCGGCGGCGATCAAGGACCCGGGCGGTCTGATCGAGCAGGCCCTGGCCGCTCCGCTGCCCGGTGCCACCGCCGGGACGCCGAGCCAGAAGGCCAAGGAGCGCAGCTTCGTCTACCGCAGCCTGATGAACGGGGTCAGCTACATGATCCCGTTCGTGGTGGTCGGCGGGCTGCTGATCGCGGTGTCGCTGGCGGTCGGCGGCGAGACGACGCCGGACGGGCTGAAGATCCCCGACGACTCGTTCTGGAAGAAGATCAACGATCTGGGCGCGGCGTCGTTCCAGTTCATGGTCCCGATCCTGGCCGGGTACATCGCCTACGCGATCGCCGACCGGCCGGGGCTCGCACCCGGGGTGATCGGCGGCCATATCGCCGCGACCGGGACGTTCTACGACTCCGAGGCCGGGACGGGTTTCATCGGCGGCATCATCGCCGGGTTCATCGCGGGCTTCACCGCGCGGTGGATCCGTTCCTGGCGGGTGCCGGAGATGGTCAAGCCGATCATGCCGATCCTGGTCATCCCGATCCTGTCCACGCTGGTGGTGGGCGCGCTGTTCGTCTGGGTTCTCGGACGTCCCATCGGCGGCCTGATGGAGGACCTGACCAGCCTGCTGCGCGACATGCAGGGGTCGTCCAAGCTGGTGCTCGGGGCGGTGCTCGGCGGGATGATCGCCTTCGACATGGGCGGGCCGGTGAACAAGGTCGCGTTCCTGTTCGGCGCCGGGCTGATCGCGCAGGGCGAGTTCACCGTGATGGGCGCCTGCGCGGTGGCGATCTGCGTCCCGCCGCTGGGCCTGGGCCTGGCCACGCTCGTGCGCCGCGACCGCTTCACCGAGGACGAGCGGGAGGCGGGCAAGGCCGCGGTGGCCATGGGCCTGGTGGGCATCACCGAGGGCGCGATCCCGTTCGCGGCGGCCGATCCGCTGCGGGTGATCCCGGCCAACATCCTCGGCGGCGTGGTGGGCGGGGCGGTCGCCGCGGCGGGCGGCGTGCTCGACCATGTCCCGCACGGCGGGCCCGTGGTGGCCGTGCTCGGGGCCGTCGACGGCATTCCGATGTTCTTCGTCGGGGCGGCGGCGGGCATCGCCGTGACGGCCGCGACCGCACTCGTCCTCAAGCGTCCCCTGGAGACCGCGTGATCCTCACCGACTACCTGACCCGCGACCTGGTCCTCGGCGACATCGCGCCCGCCTCCAAGGCCGCGGCGATCGCCGAGCTGACCGCCGCGCTCGCCGCGTCCGGCCTGGTCACCGACCAGGAAACGTTCGTCAGGGCGGTGCGCGAGCGCGAGGCCGAGGGCACGACCGGCATCGGCGACGGCATCGCGATCCCCCACGGGAAGACCGACGCGATCGCCCGTCCGGCCGTGGCCTTCGCGCGGGTGCCGGACGGCGTCGGCTGGGACAGCCTCGACGGCGCCCCGGCGCGGCTGCTTTTCCTCATCGGCGTCCCGGAATCGGCGGCGGGCGACGAGCACCTGAGAATCCTCGCGTTGTTGAGCCGCCGTCTCATAGACGCCGAGTACCGTAATGCGCTCCTCACCGCCCCCACCCCAGATGATCTTCACCGCCTCTTCGCCCAAATCACGACCTGACCCACAATCTCCTCCGGCCCGGCCGTGTCGCGGCGATAAGGGCGCCGTTTCCTGGCAGGGTTGACGGAACAATCCGTTCGTATCCGCCGTGGAATTCCCGGCGGCGTTGGGAGGACCCGAACGTGACGCCACCCCCCGCACGCAGTGCCGAGCAGCGCAAGTCGGATGTTCTGGATCGCTTCGAGAACGACGTCGACGCCTGGGTGTCCTCGGCGGACGGCGAGGGGAACGCCTATCTGGTGCCTTTGTCGTTCCTCTGGGACGGCGCGGAGATGATCCTCGCGACGGCGGTGGCCAGCCAGACCGGACGCAACCTGATGGCCTCGGGCCGGGCCAGGATCGGCGTCGGGCCGACCCGCGACGTGACGCTGATCGACGCGGTGGTGACCGAGACGCTGCGGCCCGCGGAGGTCTCGCCGGAGTTCGGCGAGGCGTTCCAGGCCAAGGCCGGGTTCGACCCCCGCGAGTCCGGCGACGGGTACCGCTACTTCCGGGTGCGTCCCCAGCGGGTGCAGGCGTGGCGCGAGGTGAACGAGCTCAAGGGTCGCGAGCTGATGCGCGAGGGCCGCTGGCTCGTCTAGAGCAGGCGGTGGCGGTGGGCGGCGGTGGCCGCCTGGACACGTCCGGTCACGCCCAGCTTGGCCAGGATGTTGGAGACATGGCCGCCCGCGGTCTTCACCGAGATGAACAGCTCCTCGGCGATCTGGCGGTTGGTGTGCCCGTCGGCGACCAGGCGCAGCACCTCGCGCTCGCGCGGGGTCAGGTCGAAGCGCGGCCGGTCGTGCGCGTCCGGCTCGTCCCGGACGCTGACGCGGGTCACCTTCGCCAGGCGCCCGGCCCACTCCACCAGGGGCGCGGCGTCCAGGGCCTCGGCCAGGGCGGCGGCGGTCCGCAGGTGGCGCGTGGACGCGGCGCGGTCGCCCTCCTCGGCCGCCCGCTCGGCGGCGTGCAGCAGCGCGATCGCGCGCGGGTAGGGCTGTTCCAGCTCGCACCAGGCGTCGGCCACCCGGCACCACAGGTCGGGACGCCCCGTCTCGGCCGTGAAGCAGAGCCGGTGCGCCCGCTGGACGGGCCCGTCCGCCGGCAGCGCGGCGGCGACCGGCTCCAGGCCCTCGGCCCCGGCGCCGGCCCCGGCCGCGAGAACGGGCCAGAAGTAGCGGGGGCTGGACGCGAAGTCGACGACGGCCAGCTCGCGCTCGACGAGCCGGGCGGCCTCCGCGCGCCGGTCCCGCGCGATCAGCAGGTCGGCTTCGAGCCGCACGAGCAGCAGGTAGTCCTGGGCGTAGGAGGTTCCCCGGCCGAAGACGTCGCGGGCATAGGCGGCCGTGCTCTGCGCGAGGTCGAGGTCCCCCCGGCCCAGCGCGACCGTCCCGCGCAGGGTCCTGAGATAGGCGCGCAGGCTGGGTGTCGGCGCCAGGTCGAGGGCGTGCTCCAGGGTCTCGACGGCCTCGTCCCAGCGGCCGAGCGCGATCAGCGACTCGGCGAGGTTGCCCGCGTGGGTCGGGCCCGCCGTCCGGACGAGCCCGGCCCGGGTGGCGGTGGCCAGCCCGTACCGGGCGGTGGCGGCCGCGCGCTCGTACCGTCCGACGCCGATGAGCAGGTCGGCCTCGCACCGGTAGGCGTGCAGCAGCGCGTGCTCGTCGCCGAGCCGGTGCGCGGTCTCGCGCGCCGCGGCGAACCGGGGCAGCCGCTCGTCGAGGTCGCCGGAGCGCGCCCGCGCGTATTCGAGGTTGATGGTGGCCATCGTCCGGTCCCCGGCGGCCTGCGCGGCGGCCACCGCCTCCTCGGCCGCCGCCAGCCCCTCGTCGTCGCGCGGGATCGTGAGCATCCGGTTGGCCAGGATGTTGAGCACCGACGCGCGTGACCGGTGCCCCCGGGGGACGATCCGCGCCGCCTCGCGCAGATCGGTCAGGTCGCCCGGCAGCCCCAGCGCGTGGCGCAGCTCGCCCCGGTAGGCCAGCAGCCGCCCCTCGCGCGCGGCGTCGGAGTTCTCGCCGAGGGCGCGGGCGATCAGCCGCATCGCCTCGGGCCCCTCGCCTGAGGCCATCGCGGCCCGCACCGCCTCCTCCAGGACGTCGGAGTGCGAGGCCCCGATCTGCTCGGGCGCGTCCTTCCACAGGTCGAGCACCTGGAGCAGCATCTGGAGCTGCTCGGAGTAGGCCAGCGACTCGCGAGCCTCGGCGGCCGCGCACCAGGCCGCGTTCAGCGCCCGCTCGGGATGGCGCCTGGCCACGTGCCAGTGGTGGGCCGTCTGGACCGCCGCACAACCCGGCGGGACGAGCGAGGGGTCCTTCTCCAGCGCCTCGGCGTAGCGCTCGTGCAGCGGGATCCGCTCGCCCGGCAGGACGTCCTCGTACAGCACCTCGCGGATCAGCGCGTGCCGGAAGACGTAGACGTCGCCCTCGACCAGCAGCAGGTTCGCCCGCAGCGCCGGGCGCAGGGCGTCGGACAGCTCGGCGTCCCCGAGACCGGTCACGGCCGACAGCAGCGCGTGACCGACGCGCTCGCCGCCCGCCGCCGCGGCCCTGACCACCCGCTGGGTCGCGGCGGGCAGCGGCTCGGCCGGGCCGACCAGCAGATCGCGGATCGACGCGGGGACGGGCGCCCCCGCCCGCGCCGACAGCACCTCGACGAACAGCGGATTGCCCTCGCTGCGGCGGAAGATCTCCTCGCCGAGCCGGGCGTCGGGCTCGTGCCCGAGCAGCCCGCGCAGCTGGGCGGCGACCGCGCTCCTGGGCAGGCGGCCCAGCTCGATCCGCTCGGTCCAGGCCGTCCGGTCGAGCTCGGCCAGCAGTGGGCGCAGCGGCGGGCCCAGCCGGTCGGTGCGGTAGGTCGCGATCGTCAGCAGCCCCGGGACGGCCTCCTGGTTGCGCACCAGGAAGGCCAGCAGCTCGCGGCTGGACCGGTCGGCCCAGTGCAGGTCCTCGATGACCAGCACCGCCGGGCCTCGCTCGGCCAGCCCGGCCAGCAGCGTGAGGAACTCTTCGAACAGCCGCGCCCGCGCCATCGTCGGCGGTACCGCGCCCGGTTCGAATCTATGAGGGGGGACGACCCCCCTCGGACCCCCCGGCCAGTGGGGTTCGAGCGGGCCGAGCGCGGGGTGCAATCGGCACAGCTCGCCCACCTCGCCGCGCGGCATCAGTTTCTGGACGCCGTCGGCGCCGATCTCCCTGACCAGGCTCCGCAGCACGGCGGTGAACGGGGCGAAGGCCAGCCCGTTCTCGCCCAGCTCCAGGCAGCGGCCGGTGAGCACGGTCTCGGGAAGGGGCGTGGTGAACTCGGCGACCAGCCGCGACTTGCCCACCCCGGCCTCGCCGCCGATGAGCACGGTTCCGGGCGCGCCCTCGCGCACACGTTCGAGAGCCGCCGCGAGCACGGCGGACTCGCCGTCCCTGCCCACGAAAACAGGACTCACCGGGCCCACGCTCATGTCCCCAGGATCGCAGACGGGGACGCCCCCGTGCAGATCCAGGGATAACGGTCAGGGCACCCTCCCGGTGCCCCGGGGACGCCGGCTCGGCGAAGCTGACCGGGTGACCGACCTCGATGTGCGACCGCCCCCGTTGCTGACCCGGCCGATGGTGCTCCTGCTGGCCGCGGCCTTCGGGTCGCTGGCCAGCTTCTACCTGCTGGCCCCGGTCGTCCCGCTGTACGCGGCCGAGGGCGGCGCGGGCGATCTCGGCGCGGGCCTGTCCACCGGGACGATGATGCTCGCGACCGTGCTCATCGAGCTGGCCATGCCCGCGCTGCTGCGCCGGTTCGGCTACCGCTGGAGCATCGTGCTCGGGATGCTCCTGCTGGCCGTCCCCTCGGTGGCGCTGGCCGCGTCGCCCGCGCTGCCCCTGGTGCTGGCCACCTGCCTCGCGCGCGGGGCGGGCCTGGGCATCATCGTCGTCGCGGGCCCGGCGCTGATCGCCGAACTGGCCCCGCCCGGACGCCGGGGCGAGGCCCTCGGCGTGCTGGGCGTGGCCGTCGGCGTCCCGGCGGTCGTCGGCCTCCCGCTCGGGCTCTGGCTCGCCGACAACTTCGGCTACACCCCGGTATTCGTCGCGGCCGCCGGGGTCGCCCTGCTCCCCCTGGTCGCGGCCGTCGGCCTGCCCTCCGAGCGCACCCGCGACCAGCACGAGCCCGGCGCCATCGGGTTCAGCCGGATGGCGCTGATCTTCGGTGTCGTCGCGCTCGCGGCGGGCATCCTGATGACCTTCGTGCCGCTGGCGGCGTCCGGCGGGACGGCCACGCTGGCGCTGTTCGTCCACGCGGCCACGATGCCCCTCGCGCGCTGGGCGGCCGGGCGCTACGGCGACCGGCACGGCTCCGCGCGCCTGCTCGTCCCGTCGGTACTGATCTCGGCCGCCGGAATGGCCGGGCTGCTCTGGGAGCCCACGCTGATCGCGGGCGCGGCCGTGTTCGGCATCGGCTTCGGCATGGCCCAGAACGCGACGCTGGCGCTGATGTTCGAGCGCGCCCCCGCCTCGGCCACCGGCCGGACCAGCGCCCAGTGGAACCTCGCCTACGACGGAGGCATGGGCATCGGCGCCATCGGATTCGGCGCCGTCGCCGGCCTCACCGGCTACCCCGGCGGCTTCGCCCTCACCGCCGCCGTCGTCGCCCTCGCACTGATCCCCGCCTGGAAGGAAACCCATGCCCGCTGACCTGCGCGAAGCCCTGAAGCAGACGCTGCCCGGCATCCGCGCCGACCTGGACGCGCTGATCCGCGTCCCCTCGGTGAGCGCCGACAGCCCCGGCGAGGTCCGCCGCAGCGCGGAGCTGACCGCGACCCTGTTCCCCGGGGCCGAGATCCTGGACGACATCGTCGGCGGAGCGCCCGCCGTCCTGGCCCGCTATCCGGCTCCCCCAGGCAAGCCCACGGTGCTGCTGTACGCGCACCATGACGTCCAGCCCCCCGGGGACCTGGACGCGTGGAGCTCGCCGCCGTTCGAGCCGCGCGTGTCCGGCGGGCGGCTCTATGCCCGGGGCTCGGCCGACGACAAGGCCGGCATCGCGGCGCATCTCGCGGCGCTGCGGGCCTTCGGCCACGCCCCGCCGGTCGGGGTCACGGTGCTGATCGAGGGCGAGGAGGAGATCGGCTCGCCGACGCTGGGCGCGTTCCTGGCGCGCCATCGCGACCTGCTGGAGGCCGACGCGATCGTGCTGGCCGACTCGGAGAACCTCGCCCCGGACGCCCCGGCGTTCACCACCACGCTGCGCGGCCTGGCCGCGTGCGTGATCGAGGTGCGCACCCTCCGGCACGGGGTGCACTCCGGCGCCTCGGGCGCGACCCCCGACGCGCTGAGCGCGCTCTGCCGCGTCCTGGCGACGCTGCACGACGACAACGGCGATGCCGCGATCGAGGGCCTGGCGGCGTCCACGACCTCGGCCGACTACTCCGAGGAGCGCCTGCGGTCGGAGTCGGGCATCCTCCCGGGCGTGCCGCTGTGGGGCACCGGGACCGTCGCGGAGAGGTTCTGGACGAAGCCCGCCGTGTCGGTGCTGGCGATCGACTCCCCGGCCGTGGACGGGGTGTCGAACACTCTCCAGCCCATGGCGCGGGCCAAGGTCAGCCTGCGCGTGGCCCCGGGTGACGACGCCCGCAAGGCCCAGGCGGCCCTCGCGGAGCATCTCCGCAAGAACGCGCCCTGGGGCGTCCGGGTGAAGGTCATCGACGCCGACCTGGCCCAGCCCCACGCCATCGACACCGCCGGCCCGATCTACGACGCGGCCCGCCGCGCCTACGGCGAGGCGTACGGCGCGCCGGTCGTCGAGATCGGCAGCGGCGGGGCGATCCCGCTGGTCGCCGAGTTCGCCGCGACCTTCCCCGAGGCGGCGATCCTGGTCACCAGCCCCGGCGGCGACACCGACAGCCGCGCCCACGGCCCCGACGAGAGCCTCGACCTGGCCGGGTTCGAGAAGGCGTGCCTGGCCGAGGCCCTCCTGCTGGCCGAGCTGGGCGCCGCCGGGGTCACGGCTCCTTAGAGGTGATCGACTCCAGTTCGTGGGCGAGCTCCTCCAGCTCGGCTCCGCCGGACATGAGCGTCGTGAGCTCGTCCCGGGTGAGCTCGCCCTTGGAGCGGTAGGCGATGCCGCGTCCGCGCTTCAGGACCAGGAAGCGGTCGCCCACCGGGTAGGCGTGGTGGGGGTTGTGGGTGATGAAGATGACGCCGAGGCCCCGCTCACGGGCCTGGACGATGTAGCGCAGCACCGTGCCCGCCTGTTTGACGCCGAGCGCGGCGGTGGGCTCGTCCAGGATGAGCACCTTGGCGCCGAAGTAGACCGCGCGGGCGATGGCGACGCACTGGCGCTCGCCGCCCGACAGCGTGCCGATGGGCTGGTCGACGTCGCGCAGGTCGATGCCCATGGCCAGCAGCTCGTTCTTGGTGGTGGAGCGCATGAACTCGATGTCCATGAGCCCGAACGCCCTGCGCTTCTCCGACCCGAGGAAGAAGTTGCGCCAGACCGGCATCAGCGGGACGACGGCGAGGTCCTGGTAGACGGTGGCGATGCCGTGGTCGAGGGCCTCGCGCGGGGAGGCGAACGAGACCGGTTTCCCCTCGACCTCGTAGGTGCCCTCGTCATGCCGGTGCAGCCCCGCGACGATCTTGATGAGGGTGGACTTGCCCGCGCCGTTGTCGCCCAGGACGCAGGTGACCTCGCCCGGCGCCACCTCCAGCGAGACGTCGCGCAGCGCGATGATGTTGCCGTAGTTCTTGCCGACGCCGTCCAGCCTCACCAGGGCCCGGGGCTTGTCGGTGCTCGCGGTCTCGGCGCTCATGACGACTGCTCCACTCGGCGGCGGACGATCAGGTTGACCACGGTGGCGATCAGCAGCATCGCCCCGAGGAAGAACTTGAACCAGTCGGGGTTCCACTCGGCGTACACGATGCCCTTGTTGGTCATGCCGAAGATGAACGCGCCGATGGCCGCGCCGATCGCCGATCCGTAGCCGCCGGTCAGCAGGCAGCCGCCGATCACCGCGCAGATGATGAAGAAGAACTCGTTCCCGACGCCCTCGCCCGACTGCACCGAGGCGAACGCGAACAGCAGGTGCATGCCCGACACCCAGGCGCAGAACGCCACGCCCATGAACAAGCCGATCTTGGTGCGGGCCACCGGGACGCCGACCGCGCGGGCGCTGTGGGCCGCACCGCCCGAGGCGAAGATCCAGTTGCCGGTGCGGGTGCGCAGCAGGATCCAGGTGGCGACGGCGACCAGCAGGAACCACCAGAACACGGTGATGTTGACGGTGACGCCGCCGAGCTCGACGTCCGAGGCGAACACCGCGCGGGCCGAGGAGAACCCGTCCATGTCGCGGACGGAGTCGCTGGCGACGTTGCCCGTGACCGCCTTGGTGACGCCCAGGTTGGCCCCGGCGAGCATGAAGAACGTGGCCAGCGTGATGATGAAGCTGGGCAGGCCCGTCCTGATGTAGAGCATCCCGTTGACGAACCCGACGGCCAGCGTGACGACCAGCGAGATCGCGACGCCGAGCCACAGGTTCAGCGTGAGCTGGTAGCTGACCAGCGCCGCGACCAGCGCGGACGTGGTCACCATGACCCCGGCGGACAGGTCGAACTCGCCGCCGATCATCAGCAGCGAGACGCCCACCGCCATGATCCCGAACGTCGAGCTGGCGTACAGGACCGTGGAGAACGACCCGGTCTGCAGGAACGAGTCGGCCACCACGGAGAAGAACGCGAACAGCGCGACGGCGCCCAGCAGCGCGCCCAGCTCCGGACGCCCGAGCAGGCGCTGCGGCAGGGACCGCCGCCCCAGCCGCTCGTCGGCCGGGCGCGCCGCCACGGCCTGCCCCATCAGCGGGTCCCCTTGTTGGCGAACGGCTCGATGGCGGCGGCGGTGTCCTTGGTGACGATGGCCGGGCCGGTCAGCACGGGCCGTCCGCCGCCGAGGACGTTGCCGTTGTGCTTGAGCAGCCACAGCTCGTCGACGGCGCCGTAGCCCTGGAGGTAGGGCTGCTGGTCCACGGCGAACTCGATCGCGCCGGACTTCAGCTGCGCGACCAGGTCCTTGTTCATGTCGAAGGTGGCGATCTTGGCCTTGGAGTTCGCCTCCTTGACGACGTCGACCGAGGTCGCGGCGAACGGGGCGCCGAGCGTCAGGATGCCGTCGATGCCCTTGTCGGCCTGGAGCTTGGCCGCGACCGACGACTTGACCTGCGGCATGTTGGTGCCCTGGACGAAGAGGTTCTCCAGCTTGCCGCCGAAGGTCGCCTTGGCGCCCGCGCAGCGGTCCTCCAGCCCCACGTTGCCCTGCTCGTGGATGACGCAGATGGCGTTCTTGGCGCCGGACGAGGCCAGCTGCTTCCCGGCCGCCTCACCCGCGATCTTCTCGTCCTGCCCGAAGTGCGCGATCGCCCCCAGCTTGGCCGACACGTCCGCGCCGGAGTTGATGGACACCACCGGGATCTTGGCGGCCGTCGCCTTGGACACCACGTCCTTGAGCGCGTCGGGCTTGGCCAGCGTGACGATGATCCCGTCGACCTTCTTGTCGACGAACGACTGGACGAGCTGGGCCTGCTTGCCGCCGTCCGGGTCGGCCGCGTACTGGAACTCGACGTTGTCCTTGGCCGCCGCCGCCTTCGCGCCCTTCTGGACGATGTCCCAGAACGTGTCGCCGGGCCCCGAGTGGGTGACCATGGCGATCTTGAGGCGCGGCCCGCCGCCCTCGGTGGCCTTCTCCTCCGCCTTCTTGCCCCCCGAATCGCTGCACGCGCTCAACGTGAGCAGCCCCGTCAGCGCGGCTGCGGTCACCAGAGCGCCGGTCGACCGACGATTCATGGCCTTCTCCATTCTCCTGGGGTGGTCAGAGAAGCGGGCGCTGGGCCTGCCTGTCCTTGTCGTAGCGGGCTCGTGCCTCGCGGGTGGTGCCGAGCTCGGAGACCTCGGCGACGGGCACGTCCCACCACGAGTCGCTGTCGGGCGCGGGGACCATCGGGTCGGTCTCGACGTGCACGACCGTCGTCCGGGACGACGCCCTGGCCTGCCGCAGCGCGGTGCGCAGCTCGGCGGCCGAGCGGGCGCGCAGCACGTCGGCGCCGAGGCTGGCGGCGTTGGCGGCCAGGTCGACCGGGAGGGTCTCGCCGTCCAGGCCCGTGGCGGTGCGGGCGCGGTAACGGGTGCCGAAGCGCTCGGCGCCGACCGACTCCGACAGGTTCCCGATGGACGCGTACCCGTGGTTCTGCACCAGGACGACCACGAGCTTGGCGTTCTCGGCCACTGCGGTGACCAGCTCCTGCGCCATCATCAGGTACGAGCCGTCGCCGACCAGGACGAACACCTCGCGCGACGGGTCGGCGAGCTTGACGCCCAGCCCCCCGGCGATCTCGTAGCCCATGCAGGAGTACCCGTACTCGACGTGGTAGCCCTTGGGGTCGCGCGTCCGCCAGAGCTTGTGCAGGTCGCCGGGCATGGACCCGGCGGCGCAGACCACGACGTCGCGGGGGCCGCTCAGCTCGTTGACCACGCCGATGACCTCGGACTGCGCGGGCAGCGGCTGGTGCGGCGTGCGGTACGCCTCGTCCACGACGGCGTTCCACCGCGCGGCCAGGCGCCGGGCCTCCTCGGTGTGGGCGGACGGGGCCGTCCAGCCGGTCAGGGCGAGGCGCAGGGCGTCCAGGCCCTCCCGAGCGTCGGCGACCAGCGCCGCGCCGCCGAGCTTGACCCCGTCGAAGCGCGCGACGTTGAGGTTGACGAAGCGGACGTCAGGGCGGGCGAACGCGCTGCGCGAGGCCGTGGTGAAGTCGCTGTAGCGGGTGCCGGCGCCGAGCACCACGTCCGCCTCGCGGGCCAGCGCGTTCGCGGCCGGGGTGCCGGTCGCGCCGATGGCCCCGACGCAGGCCGGGTGGTCCCACGGCAGCGACCCCTTGCCCGCCTGCGTCTCGGCGACGGGCACGCCGGTCGCCTCGGCGAACGCCGCCAGCGCGCCGGTGGCGCCCGAGTAGATGACGCCTCCCCCGGCGACGATCAGCGGACGCTGCGCGCCGCGCAGCAGCTCGACCGCGTGGGCGAGCGCCGCGGCCTCCGGGACGGGACGCGCGACCCGCCACACCCGCTGAGCGAACAGCTCCTCGGGCCAGTCGTGCGCCTCGGCCTGGACGTCCTGCGGCAGCGCCAGCGTGACCGCGCCGGTCTCGGCCGGGTCGGTGAGCACCCGCATCGCCGCCAGCAGCGCGGACGGGAGCTGCTCGGGACGGTTGATCCGGTCCCAGAACCGGGAGACCGGCTTGAGGCAGTCGTTGACCGACACGTCGTAAGACCGGGGGTCCTCAAGCTCCTGCAACACCGGATTGGCCACGCGGGTCGCGAACACGTCCCCGGGGAGCAGCAGCACCGGGATGCGGTTGATGGTGGCCAGGGCCGCACCCGTCACCAGGTTGGTCGCGCCGGGACCGACCGAGGTCGTGCAGGCGAAGGCGGCGAGCCGGTCGCGCATCCGGGCGTACCCGACGGCGGTGTGCACCATGGCCTGCTCGTTGCGCGCCATGTAGTACGGCAGGTCGTCCCCGTACTCCAGCAGCGCCTGCCCCAGGCCCGCCACGTTCCCGTGACCGAAGATCCCCGAGCATCCGGCGAAGAACCGCTGCCGGACGCCGTCGCGCTCGGTCCACTGCGCGGCCAGGAACCGGACCAGCGCCTGCCCGACGGTGAGTCTCATCCGAGTCCCTCCACATCGGTCAGGGGCAGCCTGGGGTCCATCTCCTGCTCGGCCCAGGCGGAACGCACCCAGGCGTGCGAGGGATCATCGCAGATAAGCCACGCCCTTTCATCCGAAGGACCCGCCATCACGTTCAGGTAATACAGGTCGTAACCCGGGACGGCCATCGAAGGGCCGTGCCAGCCGTGCGGGATGAGCACGGCGTCACCCGTCCTGACCTCTTCCAGGACCTCGATCGGGCGCTCGGGCGTCCCGTAGACCCGCTGGTACCCCATGCCGCCACGGGCGACCTCGAAGTAGTAGATCTCCTCCAGCACGCACTCGCCCGGACGGTCCTGGTCATGCTTGTGCGGCGGATAGGACGACCAGTTCCCGCCCGGCGTCAGCACCTCGCACGCGATGAGCTTCTCGGCGTACGGGAACCCCTCGGGCGTGCAGAAGTTGTTGACCTGGCGGCTGGCCACCCCCGCTCCCCGCAGCTCGACGGGGACGTCCTCCGCCGGTCCGTACCGCGCGGCGAGCCGGGTCTCGCACCGCGCCGACGGGACGGCGAACCGCCCCTCCCCCCGAACCGTCACGTCCGCGTCGCGCGGAACGTAGACGAAGTCGGTGACGCGGCTGAAGACGTCCCGCCGCCCGCGGACCGTGAAGGTCTCCCCGTCGCACGTCACCGTGCAGCTCCCGGCCAGCGGCAGGACCAGCGCCTCCGAACCGCCGGTCGCGAACGTGTGCTCGCGCCGCGCGCCCCCGAGGCTGAAGAGCCCGAGTCCCGAGTAGTCCCACCCGGCGCTCTCCGGGGTGATCGCGTCGTAGGAGCCCCCGGGCAGATAGTGCTTCACCGGACCACCTCCGCCGCCGCGTCCACGGCCGCCCGCACATCGCCGTGCGGCGGGTAGAGCAGCGTCCGCCCGACGATCAGCCCGCGCACGCCCGGCAGCGCCATCGACGCGCGCCAGCCCGCCAGCGTCGCGTCCAGGTCGTCGGGCACCTCGCCGCCCAGCAACAGCGTGGGCAGGGTCGTCGCGGCCATCACCCGCTCCATGTCCGGCACCACGGGGACCTTCAGCCACGTGTAGGCCGAGGTGGCGCCGAGCCCGGACGCGATCGACACCGCCCGGCACATCGCCTCGGCGGTCAGGACGTTCCGCAGCCGCCCGTCGACCCGGCGCGCGATGAACGGCTCCACCAGTGCCGTCAGCCGGTGCGCGGCCAGCGCCGACACCGCGTGCGCGCAGCCCTCCAGCGTCGCGGCGGTGGCCGGGTCGTCGTCGTCGACCCGCAGCAGCATCTTGCCGCCGTCCAGCGACGCCTTCGCGATCGCGTCCGCCGTGTAGGCGGTGAACCGGTCGTCGACCTCGAACGCGCTGCCCGCGAGCCCGCCCCGGTTCATCGACCCCAGCGCCATCCGCCCGTCCAGCACCCCGAGGAGCAGCAGGTCCTCGATCACGTCGGGAGTGCCCAGCACCCCGTCCACCCCGGGCCGTTCGAGCGCGGCGCACATCCGCTCCAGCAGGTCGTGCCGGTCGGCCATCGCCAGCCGATCGCCTCCCGCCGCCAGCGCGCCCCGCGCCGGATGATCCGCCGCGATGATCAGCAGCCGTCCCTGCGCCCCCTTCCACGGCACCCGCCGCTCCGCCGCCTCGGCCACCGCCTCCGGCCGCGCGGCCCGCACCGCACTCAGCTCGTCCACCCTCATCCGACCGGCCCTCCCACACCTTCGAGCACTGTCATCCGCACCACGATCGCGCTTCCCGGCCCCCTCCGCCCGCCCCGTCCGTCCGCCCCTTCGACCCGTGCGTTCGCGCTCATGTCGCGTGGGCCTCCAGCAGCGCCTCGACTTCGGATTCGGTCGGCATGGCGGCCGAGCAGGCGATGCGGGAGGCGACGATCGCGCCCGCCGCGCCGGCGAAGGCGATCGTTCGTGCCAGGGGCCAGGCGTTCAGGAGGCCGTGGCAGACGGCGCCGCCGAAGGCGTCGCCCGCGCCCAGGCCGTTGACGGTCTCCACTGGCGTGGGCGGCACCTCGACGAGTTCGTCGCGGGTCGCCGCCAGGGTTCCCCGGGGGCCCTGTTTGACGATGGCCAGCGCGACGCCGTGGTCGAGCAGGGCGCGGGCCGCGGCCCTGGGGTCGCGCTCGCCGACGGCGATCTCGCACTCGTCCAGGTTCCCGACCGCGACCGTCGCGTGGGCGAGCGCCTTGCGCACCCAGCCCCTCGCCTCGCCCGGCTCGGCCCAGAACATCGGGCGCCAGTCCAGGTCCAGGACGGTCGTGCCGCCCCGCCGCGCCTCCAGCGCCGCAAGCGTGGCCGCGCGGCTCGGCTCGTCCGACAGGCCGGTCACGGTCGCCCAGAAGATCCGGGACGCCGCGATCGCGTCCTCGTCGAGCTCGTCCGGGCGGATCCGCATGTCGGGGGCCGTGGGGGAACGGTAGAAGTACAGCGGGAAGTCGTCCGGCGGGAAGATCTCGCAGAAGGCCAGCGGCGTGGGCAGGCCCGGGACGGCCCTCACGAACCGGTCGTCGACCCCGTATTCGGCGAGCGCCCGGTGGATGAAACGGCCGAACGGGTCGTCGCCCGTCCGGGTCACCACCGCCGTGCGGTGGCCGTATCGGGCGGCGGCGACGGCGACGTTGGTGGGGCTGCCCCCGAGGTACTTGCCGAAGGTCTCGACGTCCTCCAGACGAGTCCCGACCTGGAGTGGATAGAGGTCGACGCTCACGCGTCCCATGGTGATGAGGTCGTGCCCGGTCATCGGGCCTCCTCGGTCAGGTCGCGCAGGAAGGCCAGGCTCGCGCGCACGTCCTCGGCGGGGCGGGTGTGCGCGGCGCCCTCCTCAAGGATCGTGTCCTGTTCCAGGACGTACCACCCCTCGTAGCCGGCTCGTTCCAGCGCGCGGACGATCCCTTCGAGGTCGATGTCGCCCTGGCCGAGGGGACGGTAGATCCCGTCGCGCACGGCCTGGGTGTAGGCGAGTTCGCCGTCGCGTACGCGTCGTGCCAGGGACGCGTCGACGTCCTTGAGGTGGACGTGCGCGATCCGTCCGGGCGCCTCGCGCGCCAGGCGCGCCGGGTCGGTGCCGCCGATCAGCAGATGGCCGGTGTCGAGGCAGAGCGGGACGCCGGTGTGCTCCAGCACCCACGCGACCTCGTCCTCGCGCTCGACCATGGTGCCGACATGGGGGTGCAGGACGGCGAGGTTGCCGCGCCCGGCGGCCCGCTCGCCCGCCGCGGCGAGGTTGGCGCGCAGGGCGTCGCGGCCCTTGGCGTCCAGGTCGGGACGTTCGTCGTAGCCGTCGAGCCCGGTCACGGCGGCCAGCACCAGGACGGTGCCGGGGCCGAACGCGTCCAGCGCCCGGTCGATCACCGGGAGCGGGTCGTGGCCGGGGTCGTGCAGGACGACGGGGACGAAGCCCCCGATGGGCTCCAGGCCGTACGAGGCCAGCAGGGCCGAGCGGTCGGGTGCTTCGGGCGGCAGGAAGCCGTCGGGGCCGAACTCGGTCGCGGTCACGCCCAGCTCGCGCATCTCCGCCAGCACTCGGGCGGGCGGGAGCTGGTGCCCCCACCCGGGCACCTCGCAGACGCCCCACGAGATCGGCGCCGCTCCGGCCCGCCTCACCGGCGGACCTCGGCCAGCTCCACGGCGCGTCCCTCGCGCCGCGAGATCTCGCACGCCTCCACGACGTAGAAGGCCTCCAGGGCCTCCTCGGGGGTGCAGGCGCTCTCGGCACGGCCCTCCACGAGACGGCTGAACGCGCTGAGCTCGGCGGTGTAGGCCGCGGCGAAGCGCTCCATGAACCCGCCATACGGGACGGCGGGCCCGTCGTGTGCGGGGACGGCGGTCAGGGGCGTGCGCGCGTCCTGCCCGGCGACGATGCTGTCCTTGGAGCCGTGGACTTCCAGCCGGACGTCGTAACCGGCGCCGTTGTACCGGGTGGCCGAGACAAGGGCGAGCGTGTCGTCGTCGAGAGTCAGCACGGCCGCGGCGGTGTCGACGTCGCCGGACTCGCGGAAGTAGGCGTCGCCCTTGTTGGCGCCGGTCGCGTTGACGCGGACGATCTCGCGTCCGGTCACGAAGCGGATCGCGTCCACGTCGTGGATGACACAGTCGCGGAACAGCCCGCCCGACCTGGCGATGTACTCGCGTGGCGGCGGGGCGGGGTCGAGGGTTGCGGAGTTGAGCGTGTGGATCCAGCCGAGCCGCCCGGACGCGACCGCGTCGCGCGCGGCCAGGTGGCCGGAGTCGAACCGCCGCTGGAAGCCGACCTGGACGGGAACGCCCGCCCGCCGGGCCGCGGTCATGATTTGGAACGTTCCATCAATATCGCTCGCCAGCGGTTTCTCGCAGAACACCGGCAGCCCGGCGTCCACCGCGCGGGTCACCAGCCCGGCGTGCGCCCCGGTGGCCGCCGCGACGACGAGACCGTCCAGATCCGAGGCGAAGAGATCGTCGACGGTCTCGGCCGGACGCACCGACCCCAGGCGCGCGGCCAGAGCGCGCGCCCCCTCCGGCCGGACGTCGGCCACGATCACCTCCACCGACGGCAGCCCGTCGAGGGTCGCCGCATGGAACGCTCCAATCCGCCCTGCACCCGCGAGTCCGATTCTCATGAATCTCCTCCACTGAGGGTTGCCGCCCGCCCCGGGCCCGGCCTCTCGCGGCGCTCGACACCGCGGCGGCCCGGAGGGTGTCCCAAGTCTCACCACGGCCCCGGAAGGGTGTCAATGGCGCCCGGATGAACCTCCCGGCGGGCCACAAAAGATCTTGTGCCCGGTCGGAAAAGGCCGAACCCACCAGGCCGGAGCCCTGTCCCGTACGTCGCCCCGGCCGCCTCCGGCCAACCACTGGACGGACCCGCTGCCGTCCACCCCACACGCGCTCACCACCCGAGCCGGTCCGACCAACCCAGGACACCTCCGAACCTCATTAGTAAAGAATCCTTACTCACATCCGCCGTCACTGGCGACGTCCGCACAGGTGGGAGCCGCCTTCCAGGAATTCGATCCGGCGGATGGGGATTTTCGACGTCTCGAACGCCACCCGCCCCTCCCAGCTGGAGGTCCGACCTTTCCGGTCCCGACCCCCTGGAGGATCGATGACGCCCCACTGGACGACCCGCATCGGCACTCTCGCGATCACCACCGGCCTGCTGGCCGCCACCGGCCAGGCCGCCTTCAAGCCGGGGACCTGACCCAACGGCCCCTGGGCGGGAACCGCCCGGCTCAAGCCCGCCGGAGCCTGGATCCGCGAACGCGTCCGAGGCTGACTTCAGTTTCACGCGAATGTCGTAGCCGATGTCTATAGTCCGGAACATGGCGGATCGTCGGGAAGCTCGCGAAGCATGGGACGCGCTCCGGCCCGTGGGCTTCCTGCACGGCCTCGACGAGGCGCACGAGAAGGCCACGCTCACGGTCTTCGACGGCCTCGACCGGTCGGCGGGCTTCAAGGAGCGGTCGTTCGGCTACACGGCCTACGACGTGCTGGAGTCACAGCTCGACCGCGTCTTCGGTCTCGGTGACGGGCCCCGCCCGGCGGGGCCCGTCGTCCGCGACGACCTGAACGGCTCGCCCGGCTGGCGCTGCGGCCGCTTCCGCGTCCTGCTCAAGCGGCACGAGTTCGGCTCGGTGCGCTCCATCCGCTGGGACCGCGGCAGCGCCACCAAGCAGGCCGTCGCCCGCCAGCCGTTCCGCGACGACGCCCAGCTCGCGCTCGACCTGCCCGGCGTCCCGCGCGACACGCCCGGGGTGGTCACGCTCGTGCTCGCGCACAGCGCCACCCAGGAGCCGCTGGAGCGAGAGCTCTTCCTGGGGCGACCCCGCCACAACGCCGACGGCGGCCCCGCCTGGTACTGGATCGAGCCCCTCACGACCGCCGCGCTCGGACCCGATCCACGCCGTAAGCTCGTCGAGCCCACCCTGCCGCTCTGGAACGACGACGAAGCCGACGTCCCGGTGCGGCTCCTCCGGCCCACGAGCATCGAAACGGCGTAGTGAACGAGCGCACAACCAGAGTCACCGACGCACGGCTGCTGTTCGACTGCGAGCGGCTCACCCTGGCCCGCCGGTTGCGCGGGTTGCGCAAGAACCAGCTGGCCCAGTCCGTCGGCACCACCCCGACCGCGATCGGGCAGTACGAGGCCGGGGTGCACCGCCCGTCGGAGCGCACCCTGTCGCGGCTGTCGATCGCGCTGGGCGTCCCGGTCGAGTTCTTCCACGCGGGACGCAGCCCGGTGCCGCCCGACACCGCCCACTTCCGCTCGCTGCGCTCCACCACGCAGGTCGAGCGCGACCAGGCCCTGGCCTACGGACGTCTCGCCGCCGACATCGTGACCGCTCTCAAAGACCTGGTCGCACTCCCCCCGGCCGAGCTGCCCGAGCACCCCGTCCCGCCGGACGAGGTCGCGGGCCCCGGCCCGGTCGAGGCCGCGCGGCTGGCCCGCAAGACCCTGGCCGGCGAGCCGGGCCCGATCCCCCATCTGGTGCGCCTGCTGGAGAAGAGCGGCGTCGTCGTGCTGGTGCTGCCGCCGTCCACCGAGCGGGTGGACGCCTTCAGCATCGGCGCCCACCCGCACCCGCTGGTGCTGTTCAACCCGGCCAAGGGCGACTACTGGCGCAACCGGTTCGACGGCGCCCACGAGCTGGGCCACCTGGTCATGCACGCCGACGCCGAGCCCGGCAGCAAGGTCGTCGAAGACCAGGCGCACCGCTTCGCGGCCGAGTTCCTCATGCCCGAGGCCGACATCGCCGCGCAGCTGCCCGCCACCGCCGACTGGGCCCGGCTGGCCGAGCTGAAGACGGCCTGGGGCGTCAGCATGGCCGCGCTCCTCTACCGCGCTCGCACGCTCGGCGTCATGAAGGAGAGCACCTACCGGGGCGCCATGAGCACGATGAGCACCCGGGGCTGGCGCCGCCAGGAACCAGGCGCGGCCCGCTCCCTCGAACGCCCGTCCATGCTCACCCGCGCCCTGGAACTGGCCCGCGCCTCCGGCGTCGACCGCGACCGCCTCGCCGAACGCGCCCAGGTCACCCGCGCCGACCTCGACCTGCTCATCCCGTCCCGCTGACCGCCTGGCAAACACTGCCGCGCGGCGGGGTCTTCACGGTGGTCAGGTAGCGGTCGATGTGCCGCTGCACGCAGGGACGCCGGTAGGTGCCGTGGCCCGAGCCCGCGTAGGTGAGCAGGACGCCCTTGCGGCCGAGTTGCCGCTCGACCTCGGTGGCCCAGCGATAGCTGCTGGCGGGGTCGTGCAGCGCGTTGGTCAGCAGGATCGGCGGAACCTCGCCGACCCTGAGGCGGTGCTGCGGGTTGGCGACGGGCCGGGTCGATCCCAGGCAGGCCGCGACGCCGCGCAGCGGGCGCGTGTAGGGCATGTCGGGGGCGATCCTCTTGATGCGGCGGAGGTGCCGCGCGTACTCGGGGTAGTCGCGGACGGGGACGCTCCAGTCGGCGCAGAAGACGGCCGCGAACGGGTCCTCACGGGTCGGCGGGGGCGGCTTCGGCGCCGGGGGCGCGGGCGCGTCGGGCGACGGGGGCTTGCTCGCGTCCAGCTTGGCGATGGTGGACGCCAGCTCGGCCCAGTCGGGGGCGTAGAACCTTCTGAAGGCGACCTCCACCAGGTTCTCGGGGGCAAGGGCCTTACGGGGGTCGGACGGGTCCGCGAGCTGGCCCCGCTCGGCGCGCGCGATCAGGCCGCGCCACACCGACCGGACGTCGGCCCCGCATGAGCTCGTCTGCTCGCACCACTTCACGAACTGCTCGAAGGAGTCCTGGGCGGTGGCCGCCTGGCCGGTGAGGAAGGCCCGCGCGCCCGGCTTGCTGTGGTCGACGACGCTCTCCAGCACCATGGCACGGATGCGGTGCGGGTATGCCTCGGCGTACTGCTCGCCCAGCAGCGTCCCGTATGAACTGCCGTGGTAGGAGATCTTCTCTTCGCCGAGGGCCGCGCGCAGCGCCTCCAGGTCCTTGACCATGGCCAGGGTGTGGGCGTTGCCGACCATCCCGTTGGAGCGGGCGCCGCAGTCCTGGTCGAGGCGGCGGTTGTAGGCGACGGTCGCGTCGAAGTCGGCCTGGCTCTTGAGCAGCGGCGAGGGCCGCCGGCCGAGCATCGCGGTGGAGCAGGTGACGGGCTCGCTGCGCCTGACTCCCCGGGGGTCGAAGCTGACGATGTCGAAGCGCTCGTGCAGTTCCTTGCTCCAGCGGCCGTCGGTCTCCAGAATCCGGTCGACGCCGGAGTCTCCCGGCCCGCCGGGGCCGAACACCAGGGTGCCGACGCGGTCGCCGGTGGCCGCGCGGCGGGCGACCGACAGCTCGAAGGTCGGTCCGCCGGGACGGGACCAGTCGACGGGCAGGCGCAGCTTCGCGCACTGCGCCCCGTTGTCGCAGCTCTCCCAGGCCAGGCCGGACGGCGAGGCGGCGGCCGGCGGCGCGGCCAGGAGGGGGACGGCGACGGCCGCGGCCACGGCCATACCGATGAAACGTCTGCCGGAAGGCAGCATGAACGGTCCTTTCGCTGGGGAGGCGGCGACGTCCGCCCAGCACGCCGCCGTCCGATGCTTGATCACGTTAGGCGCGCGAAAGCCCGTGGAACCGGGATCTCAGGGCCCGGCCAGGGTCACCTCAGGGTTCGTTCAGGGCCCGCACCGGCCCCAGCCCCGCGCGCGATTGCGTTAATGAGCGGGAAGCAAGCCGAAGGCGAAAGCTTCCCGGCGAGATCGCGAAGCGATGCAGCAATCGCAAAATCGTGGTCACGTAGCGAGCCGCCAGGCGAGCGAAGTGGGCCAGGATTTCAAAGAACACCGCGGAGAACCTCGGCCAGGTGGAGGGCGTGGCGGTCGGTGCCCTGGGCTACCTGTGTCCGGCAGGAGAAGCCGTCGGCGAGGATCAGCTCGCCGTCGGCGGCCGCCCTGACCTTGGGGTAGAGCTCGCGCTCGGCGCAGCCCTG
This sequence comes from Spirillospora sp. CA-294931, assembly GCF_050946795.1. Classification (GTDB taxonomy): domain Bacteria; phylum Actinomycetota; class Actinomycetes; order Streptosporangiales; family Streptosporangiaceae; genus Spirillospora. The sequence continues at coordinate 627,086 of NZ_CP192006.1, read as the reverse complement.
GGAGACCTCCCAGTGGCCCTCGGCGAAGCCGAAGTCGCCCGCGAGCCCGCAGCAGCCCGCGCCGACGACGTCGGCGCTCACCCCGAGCCGTTCGAGGACGGCCAGGTCGGACGTGTAGGAGCCCTTGGCCTCCTGGTGGCAGTGCACCTGGGCGACGGCCGCGGCGTCGAGCGTCCCGAACGGCCAGTCGCCCTCGTGGCGGGCGACCAGGTCGGCCAGGGTGATCGTCGCGGCGGCCAGGCGGGCGGCGCGCGGGTCGTCCGGCAGCAGCTCGGGCGCCTCCTCGCGGAGCATCACCGTGCAGGACGGTTCGAGCCCCACGATCGGGAGGCCGGAGTCGAGGGCGGGCCCGAGGACGTCGAGGGTCCGGCGCAGCGCGCGCTTGGCGACGCCGAGCTGGCCGGTCGAGTGCCAGGTGAGGCCGCAGCAGACACGGCCGGGCGGGATCAGCACCCGGTAGCCGAGGGCCTCCATGACTTCGACGGCGGCGCGTCCGACCTCCGGGGCGTGCAGGTTGGTGAAGGTGTCGGGCCACAGCACGACGCGGGGACGGCCGTCGCGGTCCCCGGCGGGGCGGGCGCGGAACCACGCGGTCAGCGTCCGCCCGGCGAACCGGATCATGTCGCGGCGCGGTTCGATGCCGCCGAGCCGCTTGACGGCGGCGGCGACCGGGCGCCGGGCCAGCGCCGCGTTCGCGGCCCGGGCGCCGCCCCGCACGGACGTCACCAGGTGCGACCACACGGGCAGCCAGCCCATGGAGTAGTGCGCCATGGGACGCACGCGCCGCGCGTAGTGGCGGTGCAGGAACTCCGCCTTGTAGGTGGCCATGTCGACGTTGACCGGGCACTCGTGGGCGCACGCCTTGCACGACAGGCACAGGTCGAGGGCGTCGCGGACCTCGGTGGAGCGCCACCCGTCCGGCAGCGTCTCGCCGCGCAGCATCTCGGCCAGCACGCGGGCCCGTCCCCGGGTGGAGTGCACCTCGTCCCGGGTCACCTTGAACGAGGGGCACATCGCGCCCGTGTCGAGGTTGCGGCAGGCGCCGACGCCGACGCAGCGGTGCACGGCCGCGGCGAACGACCCCTTGTCGCGGGTGAGGGCGTGGACGGGGACGATCGTGAGCGCGTCCCGTCCCGGGCCGGGGCGCAGGTCGGCGTCCAGCGGCGCGGGGTCGGTGATGACACCCGGGTTGAGGAGCCCTTCGGGGTCGAAAACGCCCTTGAACGCCGAGAACGCGCGCAGCAGCTCCGGCGAGTACATCGTGGGGAGCAGTTCCGAGCGCGCGCGGCCGTCGCCGTGCTCGCCGGAGACCGTCCCGCCGTGCGCGACGACGAGCTCGGCGGCGGCGCCCATGAACGCCCGGTACGCGCCGACGCCGTGCCGGTCGCCGAGGTCGAAGTCGAGCCTGAGGTGCAGGCAGCCCTCGCCGAAGTGCCCATACGGGACGCCGCGCAGCCCGTGCTCGCGCATGAGCCCGTAAAGCTCGCGCAGATAGCCGCCGAGCCGCTCCGGGGGGACGGCCGAGTCCTCCCAGCCCGGCCATGCCTCGCCGCCGTCCAGGAGCCGGGTGACGATGCCCGAGCCCGCCTCCCTGATCCACCACAGCGCGCGCATGCGCCCCGGGTCGTCGACCACGACCGAGGTCGTCTCGGGCACCCGTTCGCGGACGGCCGCGACCAGCGCGTGCGCCGCCTCGCGGGCCTCGTCGAGGGTGTCGCCGCCGACCTCGCAGTAGAGCCAGCCGCCCCCGGGAGGCAGTTCGGCGCCCGCCGTCCCGCGTCCCGGCTGGGCGCGCAGCGCGGCGAGCAGGTCGGCGGCCATGCCCTCCACGGTCAGCGCCCCGGCGCGGGCCGCGAACGGCGCGACCTCGGCGGCCAGGTAGACGTCGGGCAGCCCGAGCACGGCCAGCGCCCGGACGGCCGGGACCGGCACCAGCCGGACGGTCGCCTCGGTCACCAGGCCGAGGGTGCCCTCGCTGCCCACCAGGGCCTTGGCGACGTCGAAGCCGTTCTCGGGCAGCAGATGGTGCAGCCCGTAGCCCGCGACCTGGCGGCTGAACCGGCCGAGCTCGGTGCGCAGGGGCGCGAGGTGGTCGTCGCGCAGCCGGGTCAGCTCGGCGTCGATCAGGGCGTCGCCGCTGCCGCCGCGCCCGGCGGTCAGCTCCCGGCCGTCCGGCAGGAGCAGCCGCAGCGACTCGACGTTGGCGGCCGTGATGCCCCAGGCCACGCTGTGCGATCCGCAGGCGTTGTTGCCGATCATCCCGCCGAGGGTGCAGCGCGAGTGGCTGGACGGGTCGGGCCCGAACGTCAGCCCGTGGCGTCCCGCCGCGGCGCGCAGGTCGTCCAGGACGACGCCCGGCTCGACCACGGCGGTGCGGGTGCCGGGGTCGACGGAGAGGATCCGGTCGAGATGGCGGGAGGTGTCGATGACGATGCCGGGGCCGATGGAGTTGCCCGCGATCGACGTCCCGCCGCCGCGCGCGGTGACCGTCAGCCCCTCGGCGGCGGCGATCTCCAGGATGCGGGGCAGGTCGGCGGCGGTGCGGGGTTCGGCCACGGCGACCGGGACCCGCCGGAAGAGCGACGCGTCGGAGGAGTAGGCCGTCCGCGTGGTCGGGTCCGTCCGGAAGACCCCGGGCAAGGCCCGGTCCAAAGCCCGCATGCTCCAACACTAGTTGCGGTCAGACCACATTGCGCTCGGGGCGCTCCATGCCGCGCGTGGCGCTGAGCGGCGCCACGTCCACGAACGGTTCCCGGCCCAGGTACAGGTCACGGATGATCTCGCCGACGGCCGGGCCCTGGAGGAACCCGTGCCCGGAGAACCCCGTCGCGTACAGGAAACGGCCCGGGCTCTCGGACTCGCCGATGAGGGCGTTGTGGTCGGGGGTCACCTCGTACAGGCCCGCCCACCCGGACGTCAGCCCCACCTCGAGCAGCGACGGGGCACGAGCGGCCATCGCCTCGCCGAGCCGGGGCAGCCACGCGTCCGTGCGGTCCAGCAGGAAACCGGGACGCTCGTCCGGATCGGACATCCCGATCATCAGCCCCCGGCCCTCGGCGTGGAAGTAGAGCGTGGAGGAGAAGTCGATCGTCATCGGGACCGGACGCGGCAGGTCCGGCATCGGCTCGGTGAAGACGATCTGCCGCCGCAGCGGCGTCACCGGCAGGCTCACCCCGGCCATCTCCCCCACGGCGGCCGACCAGGCCCCGGCCGCGCACACCACCGCCGGGGTCTCGATCCGCCCGCGCGAGGTGCGGACGGCCCTGATCTCGCCGCCGCGCGTCTCGATGCCGAGCAGCGCGCAGCCGGTCACCAGACGGGCGCCGTGGCGGCGGGCGCCGGTCGCGTAGCCGAGCACGACCGACTCGGGGGTGCAGTGCCCGTCGTCCGGGGAGAACGCCGCCGCCAGCAGCCCCTCGGTCTCGATCAGCGGCGACAGCCGCCGCGCCTCCGCCACCGTGATCATCCGGCTGGGGACGCCGAGCGCGTTCTGCAGCGCGATGCCCCGCTCGAACGCCGCGACGTCCTCGGGCCGCGACAGCAGGAACAGGTACCCGACCCGGTGCAGGTCGATCTCCTGCCCGGGACGCTCGCCGAACCGGGCGAACGCCTCCAGGCCCCGAGCGCCGAGCCGGATGTTGATCTCGTCGGAGAACTGCGCCCGCACCCCGCCCGCGGCCTTGCACGTCGAGCCCGACCCCAGCGCGGACCGCTCGACGAGCACCACGTCCCGCACGCCCGCCTCGGCCAGGTGGAAGGCGATGCTCGTCCCGATGACACCGCCGCCGACGACCACCACACCGGCCCGCGCGGGAAGGTCCACGGCCGCCCTCCTCAGAGCCGGAAGCCGAGATCGGCGTCGATCTCCAGGACGTCCATCTGCGCCTTCTGCAGGCGGCCCGAGTAGTCCCAGTTCATCGACTGCCAGCGGGTGAACTGGTCGAGCACCCACATGCCCGACTGGCGGCTGCCGTTGCCCGAGCGCCCGTTGCCGCCGAACGGCAGGTGCGCCTCGGCCCCCGACGTGGAGTTGTTGACGCTGACCATCCCCGCGCGGACGCCCCGCCGGAACCGGAACGCCTTCTCCGGGTCGGTGGTGTAGATCGCCGCCGACAAGCCGTACCCGGGAGCGTTGGCCAGCGCGATCGCCTCGTCGAGCGTCCGGTAGGTGGTGATCCCGATGATCGGGCCGAAGGTCTCGTTCAGGAACAGCTCGTCGTCGGGGCCGACGCCGTCCACGATCACCGGGTGGTAGTACAGGCCCGCCTCGGCGTCGCCGGTGAACCCGTCGCGGGGCCGGGACGGCGTGATCCTCCCGACGGCCGTCGACCCGTACACGCGGTGCCGATCGGGGGAGATCCAGCCGAGATGCTTCTCGAACCCGGCGGCGAACCTCTCGTCGATCAGCGGCCCGAACAGCACGTCCCCCGAAGGGTCCCCGACCAGCGCGGCGCGGGTCAGCGCGTCCAGGCGCCGGACGAACTTGTCATGCAGCGACTCGTGCACGATGGCAGTCCCGAGCGAGGTGCACCGCTGCCCGGCCGTCCCGAACCCGGAGAACAGCGCGCCCTCGACCGCGAGCTCCAGCTCGGCGTCCTCGGTGACCACCATCGGGTTCTTGCCGCCCAGCTCCAGGCACGGCGTCTGGAGGTGCCGCCCGCACAGCTCGCCGATCCGGACGCCGACCTCGGTCGACCCCGTGAAGCCGACCTTGTCGACCAGCCCCTCGCCCAGCGCCCGTTCCAGGCCGCCGAACGTCTCCTCGCCGTCGGCGAAGACAACGTTGAGCACGCCGTCCGGCAGCCCCGCGTGCGCGAACAGCTCGTAGAACGCCTCGGCGCACCGCGAGGCGTACTCGGCGGGCTTCCACACCACCGCGTTGCCGCACAGCAGCGCGGGCACGATGTACCAGGACGGCACCGCCACCGGGAAGTTCCCCGCGGTGATCACCGCGGCCACGCCCACCGGCTCGCGGAAGGTGAACAGCTGCTTGTCGGGCATCTCGGACGGCACCGTCTGCCCGTAGAGCCGCCGCCCCTCCCCCAGGAAGAACGCGCAGGTGTCGGCGATCTCCTGGACCTCGCCGAGCGCCTCGCCGAACGGCTTGCCGACCTCCCGGGTGACGATCCCGGCGAGCCGCTCCTTGTTGGCCTCCACCAGGCGCCCGGCCGCCGCGATGGCCTGTCCTCTGACCGGCGGCGGCACGTCCCGCCAGGTCTCCTGGGCCAGCCGCGCCGCTTTGCAGGCGTCGGTGAACAGCGCCGCGTCGCCCAGCGCGACCTCGGCCACGACGTCGTCGGTGCGGACGGGGGAAACGGACCGGTAGCCGCGCCCCGAGGGCCCGACCCGGGAACCGGCGATGATCGAGGAAATCGACATGCCTCCCAGACTGCGTCGCCGACCCCCTTCCCGCCAAGATCCGGAAGCAAATGATCGCCTCGGCGCGACATTGAAATTTTCCTGACGGCCGGAGGGTTGGCGGACGGACGTCCGGGCCGGATGCTCGGGATCATGTCGACTTTCCCGGAGACCGTGGCGGCGCTGCGGGTGCCGTCCGAGCCCGTTCCGCCACCCGGGCTCACCCGCGAGCGGTGCCTGGAGCTCTTCGACTCCCAGCTCGGCAGCCGCCACCTCGACCTCGCGGCCCGGCGCCTCCAGGCCCGGGGACGCGGCTTCTACACGATCGGCTCGGCGGGCCACGAGGGGAACGCGGCGGTGGCGGCGGCCCTGCGTCCGAGCGATCCGGCGCTGCCGCACTACAGGTCGGGGGCGTTCTTCCTGGAGCGCGCGCGGCAGGTGCCGGGGCAGGACGCGCTGCGGGACGTCCTGCTCGGCGTGGTCGCGGCGGCCGCGGAGCCGATCGCGGGCGGGCGGCACAAGGTCTTCGGCAGCCGGGCGCTCAACGTGATCCCGCAGACCTCCACGATCGCCTCCCATCTGCCGCGCGCGGTCGGCGTCGCGTTCGGCATCGAGCGCGCGGCGCGGCTGGGCACCGCCTCGCCGTGGCCGCGGGACGCGGTGGCCGTGTGCTCGTTCGGCGACGCGTCGGCGAACCACTCCACGGCGGCCGGGGCGATCAACGCGGCCGTCCACACCGCCTACCAGGGGCTCCCCCTGCCGCTGCTGCTGGTGTGCGAGGACAACGGGATCGGGATCAGCGTCCGCACGCCCGAGGGCTGGATCCGCGCGGCCTACGGCTCGCGGCCCGGCCTCGAATACTTCGCCGCCGACGGGTGCGACCTGGCCGACGCGCTGGAGACCTCGCGCCGGGCGGCCCGCTGGGTGCGCGAGCGGCGGCGTCCGGCCTTCTTGCATCTGCGGACGGTGCGGCTGATGGGCCACGCGGGCTCGGACGTCGAGTCGGCGTACCGGACGCCCGAGGAGATCGCCGCGGCCGAGGCCGCCGACCCGCTCCTGGCCACGGCCCGGCTGCTGGTCGCCGCCGGCTTCGCAACGCCGGACGAGCTGCTGCACCTCTACAAGGCCAAGGAGGCGGAGGTGACGGCCCTGGCAGACGAGGTGGCCAGCGCGCCCCGATTGGCGTCCGCCAAGGAGGTCATGGCGCCTCTGCTTTCGCATGGCGGCGTCCAGGCGCGGCGTTTCCCGTCTCCCGGGGGTGAGCGGCTGACGCTCGCGCAGTCGGTCAATCGATGCCTGACGGAGCTGCTCGCCGAGGTGCCCGAGCTGCTGGTCTTCGGGGAGGACGTCGCGCGGAAGGGCGGGGTCTACGGGGTGACGCGCGGGCTGCTGAAGGCGGCCGGGGCGGGACGGGTCTTCGACACCCTCCTGGACGAGCAGGCGATCCTGGGGCTGGCACTCGGGGCCGGGCTCGCCGGGCTGCTGCCCGTCCCGGAGATCCAGTACCTGGCCTACCTGCACAACGCGGCCGACCAGCTGCGCGGCGAGGCGTCCACGCTGGGGTTCTTCTCGTCCGGGCAGTACCGGAACCCGATGGTGGTGCGGATCGCGTGCTACGCCTACCAGAAGGGCTTCGGCGGCCACTTCCACAACGACAACGCCGTCGCCGCACTGCGCGACATCCCCGGCCTGGTCATCGCCTCGCCGTCGCGGCCGGACGACGCCGCCGCCATGCTCCGCACCTGCGTGGACGCGGCGCGGGCGGACGGGCGAGTGTGCGTGTTCCTGGAGCCCATCGCGCTCTACCACCAGCGGGACCTGTACGAGCCGGACGACGAGCGGTGGCTCGCGCCCTACCCGGAGGAGACCGCGTCCCTGGGGAAGGCACGAACGCACGGCTCGGGGGACGATCTGACCATCGTCAGCTTCGGCAACGGGGTGCCCATGAGCCTGCGGGCGGCGGAGCGCCTGCCCGCCGGGTGCCGCGTGCTGGATCTGCGCTGGCTGGCCCCGCTCCCCGTGGACGACCTCCTGCGGGAGGCACGCGCCACGGGACGGGTGCTCGTCGCCGACGAGACCCGGCGCGCGGGAGGTGTTTCGGAAGGGGTGCTGGCGGCGCTGAACGACGCCGGATTCGAGGGCGCGATCGCCCGCGTCACGTCCGAGGACAGCTTCATCCCACTGGGGGACGCGGCCCGGCACGTCCTTCTCTCCGAGGACGCCATCGAGCGCGCCGCGCTCGAACTCCTCGGCAATTGACGGCGGGCCGCCCGGGAAAGACCGGAGGAAGGGGCCGGTTTTCCCGGGCGGTTTGAGTCACGCGACCCAACGGGACGGCGTGACCATCATCAGGATTCCGCCGTGTCCACGCGCTCGATCAACCGCAGAAGCGACCGCCACTGCGAGGAATTGAGAACAAGAATGTCGCCCGAGCGGTCGCGCGAGTCGCGGACCAGCACCGACCGCTCACTCACCGCCACCTCGACGCATTCTCCCTCATCGGCGCTCGTACTGCTCTTGCGCCAAACGAGCGCCGTCCTCCGAATCGTCCGATCGACCATAGAGAACCCTCCATCCATTACTGGCGGGCCCGTCTCGCCGCGCAATCGGACAAGCACACCCACCCAGCCAGACTCAGCAGGGCACAACAAACCACGACCTTGTGGAAAATTTCCCGCTCCTGAGTGTAAACGGTTCTAGTTCTTCCGCCTACACGGGAACACAAGATCGAAGCCTGCAATATGCAGCCGGCCCGGCGTTGTTTGGATGCGTGTCTCGGCGACACCTCCCTCTCAGGCCATCTCGGCCCAGGTCAGGCCATGAGGTCGTCGGCGGCCTGCCGGATGAGCTCGACCGATTTGTCGGCCGAGAGCGCGACGTCCAGCAGGGACTCGAAGTGGGTGCGGTACTCGGAGATGCTCTCGTCGTCGCCCGTGACCATCACCGTGGTGCCGGGCCTGCCCTCCATGTACAGGGCGTCCCCGAGGTCTCCGTCGAACTCCAGGACGGTGAAAGGCCCGTAGATGCCCAGATGCGCTCCGGCACTGAACGGAATGATGCGGACCGTGATCAGATCGTCCCGCTCGGCGAGATCGGCGATGTGGTTGAGCTGGTTCGGCATGATCACCGGGTCGACCTTGATGCCGACATGCCGCCGGATGGCGGCCTCGTCGAGGATGTAGTGCTGGCGCGGCCTGTTCTGCCGCTTGGCCAGCTCCTCCTGGCGCTGCATGCGCAGCTTCACCGTGAACGCCTGCCGGGTCGGCGACACGATGCCGGTGCTCATCACCTCCGCGTACTCCCGGGTCTGGACGAGGCCCGGGATGACGCTGCCGTGGAAGTGCCGGATGTAGGACGCGCCCGCGGCGTAACCGACGAAGGCGAGCGTGGCGTCATTGATCTCGCCCCGATAATCGTTCCACCACGCGCGTTCGCGTGCGCCGCGGGCAAGCGCCTGCAACTTCTCCTGGCGACTCTCCGAAGTCATGTCATAGGTCGCCAGGAGCGCCTGGAGGTCGGTCCTGGTGATCGCGTTCTTGCCGCCCTCGATACGGATGAGTTTGGACGGAGACCATTCCAGGGCGCGCGCGACCTGCTCCTGTGTCATTCCCTTTTCTTTCCGGAGCCTCAGAAGCTCGCTTCTCAGTAGCGCGCTCTGAACCACCGGACCCTGGTCACTGGTCATGATCTATCTCACTCTATGTAGTTGCTGCCATGTTCTCTCATGCAACCTAGCATTCGGAGACCTGGCTTGGTACATGCAACCAGATCGACACGCGGCCGATCTGGGGTGGGCGCTTGGAGACGGTGTCGACCGTCACATGCCTGTTCGTCGCGCGGAATTCGCCTGGCGGAGTGCTGCATGACGTGCCACCATGTTGTAACGTGCTATGTAGCAGAGTGGCAGAGGTCGACATGGAACCAGACGCTACGCTACCCTGCGAGACATACGATCTTGACCTAGAGTGAGGATCCGGGTGGGGCCCCCGGCATCCGACTCAGCAAACGGGGCCCCGGGTCGAAACGGAGGTCGGAACGATCCTTGACGACAGGCCGCGCCCGCACAAAAAAATAGAGCCGCCCCCGCTTCCCACCGATCACCGGTCGCGAGCCAGGAATGATCAAGGGAAAGGGAGGGCGACCCCTTCGGGCCCGTACGGGACCATCGGCAGATCACCGATGTGGCCTTGGAAAATCGCCAAGGCGACTCGCTGACCAGCAGAAACGTCCCGGGCGGACTCACCCAGTCTAACCGCGATCAAGCGGTCGAGGCTATAGGTGAAAGCGACTTCCGGCCGCCGCGACAGTTTCCCCTGACACGCGGCGGGCTCCCGTTCGGCCTTTGTGCCGGAGGACGCGTTTTTGAGACACGAGGTTCCCTACATGCGGAGAGACCGGAAATACGAACAGACCGTCGAGCGCAATTCCGTACCACGGCACGCCAGTAAGGGGGCAGCCCGGTGATCGCAGGCCCCAAGGACCGCCACGACCCCGACGCGGTCGTCCCACGGCCGCACGTCGTCGACGACCCGCGCCACCGGCAGGGCCGCGGCCGGACGCACCTTCGCCGTGTCGCGTCAGGATCCGTCCCCCCGGGTTACGTCCCGCCGGGCAGCGTCCCCGCGACCGTCGGGACGTCCGGAACCGGCCAGCCGCCCGACCTGCCGCCGGGCGCGGTGCCGGTGCAGGCCCGTCCGGCTCCCGAGGCGGCCGTGACCCGGGGTTTCTGGAGCTCGCTCACCGACGAGGAGCGCCATGCCTTCACCCTCGCGGCCGAACCCGTCGCCTACGCGCTCGGCACCGTCCTGTGGCACGAGGGCGAGCCCGCCGACCACCTGCTGGTGATCACCTCGGGCTGGGTCCGCGTCAGCGTCGAGCGCCACGGCCGCGAGCGCATCCTGGCCACACGGGGGCCCGGCGACCTCATCGGAGAGCGCGCCGCCCTCCTGCTCCGGCTGCGATCGGCCACCATCGTGGCCCTCGACGACCTGCGCCTGATGCGCATGACCACGGGCCGGTTCGCGGCCTTCCTGTCCGACCATCCCCGAGTCCTGGCCGTCCTCGAACGTCAGATGTACGACCGTCTCACCGAGAACGTCCCCGAGACCCCGCCCGTGGCCCCCATGGGCTGGGCGCCCGCGCCCTCCGGCCCCGCACCCGCGCGGCCGTCGACGGCCGCGCGCGACGGGGAGCCCTGGCCGGCCACCGCCGCCCGGCCCGTCGAAGACCCCTGGCCGGTCGCTGCCCGGCCCACCGAAGACCCCTGGCCGGTCACCGCCGCCCGGCCCGTCGAAGACCCCTGGGCGGTCGCTGCCCGGCCCACTGAGGACCCCTGGCCGGTCGCCGCCGCCCGGCCCACCGAAGACCCCTGGCCGGTCGCCGCCGCCCGGCCCGTTGAAGACCCCTGGCCGGTCGCCGCCGCCCGGCCCGTTGAAGACCCCTGGCCGGTGACCGTTCCCCGGCCCGCCGAAGAGCGCTGGCCGGTCACCGTCGCCCGGCCCGCCGAGGAGCCCAGGGACGGCACCGCCGTGCGCCGCACGCCCGCCTGGGCGGGCCAGATGTGCTCGATCCTGCTCACCGACATCACCGGGTTCGGATCTCCCAGCCGCAACGACGACGACCGGCTGGTCGCCAGGCGCACCATGTACGAGCTGCTCAACGACGCGTTCGAGTACTCCGGTGTGCCGTGGGCGGCCTGTCACCGCGAAGACCGGGGCGACGGCGCCCTGATCGTCGTCCCGCCCGAGATGCCGACCTGGTCGGTCGTCGACCCGATGCTGGCCCGCCTCACCGCGAGCCTGCGGCGCTACAACCACCGCTCCAGCGACGCCGTGCGCGTCAGGCTCCGTGCGGCGCTGCACGTGGGCCCCGTCATGCCCGACCCCGAGGGCGTGTCAGGCTCGGCGATCATCCAGACGGCCCGCCTCCTGGAGGCGCCCGTCCTGAAGGAGTGGATGGCCAAGACCGAGTCCGACCTGGGATTCATCTCCTCCGCGTTCGTGTACGAGTCGGTGATCGCCCACGGTCCCGGCTACGTCAACCCGGCCAGCTACCAGCGCGTGACCTGCTCGGTGAAGGAGGCCGAGCTCACGGCCTGGATGCACCTGTCCAGCGCGACCTCCGTGTAAGCGTGTGAGGCCGGGCTCCCCGCACCCGGCTCACCTCACCCGCTCCCGGGACGCCGTCCCGGGATTTCTTTGTTGGCGCCGGGCTTCCGAGGGGCCGCGCTCTCCAGGGGAATCCGCAGGACGAACAGCGCGCCCTTGGGGCTGTCCTCCAGCGTCAGGGTGCCGCCGTGGGCGCGGGCGATCTCGCGGGCGATGGGCAGGCCCAGCCCGGTGCCGTCGGCGTCGCGCTCCTTGGCGTCCTTGAGGCGGGCGAAGCGCTGGAACACGACCTCGCGGTCGGCGGGGTCGATGCCCTCGCCGTCGTCGGCCACCTCCAGCACCGCCATGCCGTCCTCGACCCGCACCCTGACCTCGACGCGGGCGGCGGCGTGCCGTTCGGCGTTGTCGAGCAGGTTGGTCAGGAGCCGCGCCAGCCGCAGCCGGTCGCCGCGCACCGTGGCGCCCTCGCCCAGGTCGGTGGCCAGGTCCTTGCCGCGCACCGAGCGGGTCAGCTCGATGGTGACCAGCGCGGCCAGGTCGACCCGCTCGCGCTCGTTCCACGCGTCGGCGTCCAGCCGCGCCAGCTCCAGCAGGTCGGTGACGATGGCCTGGAGGCGGTCGAGGCTGGCCAGGACGTTGCGGCCCGTCCGGGGCCAGTCGGCCTCGTCGGGGAACATCAGCGCCTCCTCCAGTTGGGCCCGCGCGCCGGCGATGGGGCTGCGCAGGTCGTGGGAGGCGTCGGAGGTGAACCTCCGCTGCCGTTCCAGCGCCAGGCCGAGGCGGTCGAGGGTGGCGTTGGCGGTCTCGGCCAGCAGCCTGATCTCGTCGCGGTTGTCCGGGACGGTCACCCGCCGGGAAGGGTCGGTCACCGTGATCTCGGCCAGCTCCGAGCGGATCGCGTCCACGGGGGCAAGCGTCTGGTCGACGGTCCGCCAGGTCCTGATCGCCGCGAGCAGGATCAGCAGGAGCGACGAGCTGATCAGGAACAGGCACAGGTCGGCGCTGACGTACCAGGGGACGACGTAGTCGGCGGAGTAGACCGTCCAGTCGCCGTCGCGCTGGTACACCCGGAACGAGGCCACGTTCATGCAGCCGTCCAGCCCGTGGGGCGGGCACAGGCGCCGCGTGGCCACCACGTTGTCGCCGGTGGGCTTGAACGAGGCGATCGGCGGGGCGCCCGCGACGTTGCGGGTCGCGGCGATGACGCGGTCGGCCGGGTCGAGCACCTGAAGGACCTCGGTGCCCTCCTGCTCGGGCAGCGTCGTGGTCAGCCGCTCCCGCTTGATCACGTGCACGACCCGCAGCGCCGCCGTCGAGACGCGCTGATCCTGGTAGTCGACGGCCCTGCCGTGCACACCGACGATCAGCAGGGTGGTCAGCACGGCACAGATCAGCGTCACGATGGCGCCGGCCGTGAGCGTCGTGCGCGCCCGTATGGACCATGTCTTCCGCCTGGCCACCCCACCTCCCGCAGGCGAGGTAATCACCCGGCGGGCCGCCTGCCGGTCCAGGAACGTCCAACCCGCGACCAGCAGACGGCAAAACCTCGTCACACCGGGGCCGTGCCGATCAGTCCCTCCCGCGTGACCAGGCCGATCAGCGCGTCCTCGGACGCCTCGCCGGTGCCTTCGGGACGGCGGGGAAGGACCAGGTAGCGGGTCTCCGAACTGGAATCCCAGACCGCTATGTCGGTTTCGTCCGGCAGGGTGAGCCCGAATTCGGCCAGGACCGCGCGCGGCTCCCTGACCACCCGGGCCCGGTAGGCGTTGCTCTTGTACCAGGACGGCGACGGCCCCAGCAGCGCCACCGGGTAGCAGGAGCACAGCGTGCACACGATGACGTTGTGGGTCAGCGGGGTGTTCTCGACGACGACGAGCGTGAAGTGCCGCCGCGCGGGGTCGCCGGGAACGAGCCCCAGCTCGGCGGCGGCCGCGTTGCCGTCGTCCAGGAGCCGTTCCCTGAAAGCCGGGTCGGTCCAGGCCCGGGCCACCAGCCGGGCCCCGTTCAGCGGGGTGGCGCGCTCCAGGAACGTCGCGAGGATCGCGTCGAGCTGCTCGTCGGTCGCCAGCCCGGCGGCGATCACGCGCTCCTCCAGCCGCCGGACGCGGGCCGCGACGGGAAGGTCGGTGTGGGCGTCAGGCGGGTTCAACGTAGGACTCCCAGAGGTCGACGGCCACGGTGTGCTCACCCGTCCCCCACAAGTCTTTGGCCGCGAAACGCACCGCGTAGACCGGCTCTATACGGGGCGGGTCGATCCCCCTGGCCCGGTCGTCCGGGAGCGCCTCCGGCGCGTAGGCACGGACGACCTCCCCCACCTGCCCGCGCACATAGCGCGGGGCCCGGGTGTGGTGCTCGGGGTCCCTCGGCCGCACCCGCACCCGATCGCCCACGGAATGACGCGCCGTGCCGGGAGGGGGGTCAGCCAACGCCCTTCGCCTCCATCAGGCGCTCGATGGCCAGCATCCAGCGCTCGTAGTAGGAGGCCCGGAGATAGACGTCCGGCGGGAGGCTCTCGATGGCGTCGCGGAACTCGTCCCCGTTGAACAGGCCCGCCGTCCGCAGGGCCGAACTCATGGCGAAGACCCGGGCCTCCCAGTCGGCCGTGAAGGGCGGTTCGTCCCCCAGCACGACCGGCACGGGCCCGAAGCCCTCCTGGCCGCCCATGTCGTGCACCCTGCTCATGATCCGACGGTAGCCGTCCCGGCCCCGCCGGGAAACCCCACCGGCGGGCCGGGACGGTTCAGCGACCGAGAACCCTGTTGAGCACCGCGGGCTTGTTGGTGATGACGCCGTCGACCTTGAGCCGGATGACGCGGCGCATCGCGGCGGGGTCGTCCACCGTCCAGACGAACATCTCCATCTTCAGCCCGTGCACCCGCCTGACCAGCGACGGGGTCACCTCGGTGTAGCGCGGGTTGATCTGGTCGGCCCATTTGGCCAGGCCGGGGAGCTCGGCGGACTCGGGCGTGCCGAGCAGGCCGATCGGCACCTTCGGCAGCACGGCGTGGAAGCGGCGCGCGGAGCTCCAGTTGAACGACTGGACGACCAGGCGCCGCTCGTCGCGGTCCGGGGCCAGCCAGAACGGGTGGCGCTTCAGCTCGGCGGCCAGGCGACGCTCGATCCCCGGGTAGAGCTCGGGCGCCTTGACCTCCAGCAGCAGCCCCAGCCCGCTGCCGCGCATGGCCCGCAGCGACTCGCCCAGCGTCGGGACGCGCTCGCCCTTGTACTTGGAGCCGAACCACGAGCCCGCGTCCAGCCTGCGGATCTCCGCGAGCGTGAAGGCGGAGACCTTCCACGGCGCCCGGCCGGGGAAGACCTTCTCCACGTTCGTGGTCCGCGCGAGCGTCGTGTCGTGCATCAGGACCAGCTTGCGGTCCTTGGTCTCCTGGACGTCCAGCTCGAACTGGTGGGCCCGCTGCGTCCGGGCGAGCCGGAACGCCGCCAGCGTGTTCTCGGGGGCGTCGGCCGACGCGCCCCGGTGGGCCACGTTGGTGACCTTGGGACGCTTGGCGACGGCGACCGGGGCGGCCGCGACCGTGGGCGCCCCGACGTTGGTGGAGGCCAGGGCGGGGAGGCCGGGGACGGTCGCGGCGGCCAGGACCGCGACACAGGGGATGCCGAGCCTGCGGAACATGCGCACCTCTCGGGGGTCGGTGGTGTCCCGTCCCACGGTTGGCGCGGGTGATGACACGCGCGTGACGACCCGGTGGCTGTCCGATGCGATGACCTTGAAATCCCAGGTCGCGCGGCGGTTCAGGCGCGGCGGCGGATCCTGGGCCTGGGCAGGCGGCGGCGCGGGGACCCGGACGGCTCCGGCTCGTCCGGCTCGGGCTCGGGCTCGGGCGGCAGCGGCGAGACCAGACGAGTCGGACGTTTCCGGCCGCGCAGCGTAACCGGCTTGCCCACCTCCCAGGCGGACGCCTCGTCCTCCGGCGCGAGGTCGAAGACGGTGCCCGAGGCCAGGACCCGTCCGGGCGCGCCCTTGGCCAGGTCGCTGAGGCGGGCGGCCTCGTTCACCGGGTCGCCGATCACCGTGTACTCGAAGCGCTGCTCGGCGCCGATGTAGCCCGCGACGACCGGACCGGCCGAGACGCCCGTCCCGGCGTCCAGCTGGGGGACCTCGGCGCGCAGCCGCAGCGCCAGCTCGCGCGCCGCGCCCATGGCGCACCCGGCGGCGTCGTCCAGCGGGCTGGGCGCGCCGAAGATCGCCAGCGCGGCGTCGCCCTCGAACTTGTTGATCCAGCCGCCATGGCGGCCCACCACCGCGACCACGACGCCGAAGAAGGCGTTGAGCAGCGCGACGACCTCGTCCGGCTCGCGGGTCTCGGCCAGCGTCGTGGATCCGGTGAGGTCGACGAACAGCACCGCGACCTCGCGGGTCTCGCCGCCGAGCCGGGGAATGTCGCCGTGCTCGATGGCCAGCCCGGCGACCTCCTGGCCGACATGGCGGCCGAACAGGTCGCGCAGCCGCTCGTTCTCGCGCAGCCCGGTCACCATGTGGTTGAAGCCCGCCTGGAGCTGCCCGACCTCGCTGGCGTCGTAGACGGGCACCTCCGCGCTCAGGTCACCGCGCTCCACCCGCGCCATCCCCTCCCGGACGGACTTGATCGGGTCGGCGATCGCCTTGGTGGCCATGTAGATGACCTCGGCCCCGGCCAGCAGCGCGGCGCCGCCGATCCCCAGGATCGTGATCGCGAGCTGGTCGGTGGAGATGTCGGAGTCGACCAGCGTGGCGATCGCGACGAAGATCAGCCCGAAGACGGGGATCGCGGTGCCCAGCAGCCACGCGAGCATGACCCGGACCGTCACGCCCGGCACGCGATGGCGTCCCGGCGTCTGGGCGGCCAGCACCCGCGCCGCGGCGGGCCGCAGCAGCCGCTCCGACAGCAGGAAGATGATCGTGCAGGTGGTCGCGGCGCCGAGCAGGCAGGTCAGCCCCGTCTTGACCGCCAGCCGCGGGGTGAAAAGCAGCAGGTCCAGGACGGCCCAGCCCACCGCGCCGAGCGTCCACATCGCGCCGACGACCAGGCTGAGGCGCAGCGGCCCCAGCAAGACGGCCCGGCGCTGCTCGCCATCGGGGACGCCGCCCTCGCGCGCCAACCGGACGACCGGCCGCCAGATCCGCAACCCGAGCAGCAGCGCCACCGGCCCCGCGAAGATCGGATAACTGAAGAACGCGACCGCGTTGACCAGCCTGACCTGGTCGCGATCGATCCCGGCGGGGAACGGCGGATCGGGCACCACGAAGGTCGCGAACGCCAGAACCACCAGCGCCCCGACACCGTTCGCGACGGACACGACGAACAACAGCGCCCACCGGACGCGCAGTTCAAGCCTGGTCGGCCGGTACGTCACATTGAGATGATCGAGCTTGGCCCCCAGCCCCCGAGCAAGCGCCCGCCCATGCTGCTGAACACCACAGTCGTCCCGCCCCACGGCGTCCAAACGGCCGGCGTCGTCCGAGCGGGATCCGGGATGGACGTCGGTGGGTGCCTCGCTCTGCTCGGTCACGCGGTCTCCCCCCGTCGGCCCCGTCGCCGGCCAGGGACGCCGCGCGGGTCACGAGCACGACTCACCCTAGTTCGCGCTGGTGACGGCGCCGAGAGCGCCCTGCGGACTATGACCACGATCACACCGTGCCGCGCGGGCGCCGGGTTATCATCGACGCATGGCATCCTCCACGGCGTGGGTCGCAAGGCCCTGGGCTCTCTGACCTCCCGCACCGACGCGACGTTCTGATCGTCGCGTCCCCGCGGTCGAGGCACGCGCCTCCTGCACGCCCTTCTCTTTTCGCGCGGTGATGACACCGCGCTGTGCCGTGCGCGCGTGAGCCCAGTCCTGCCCGCCGCCGGGGTGCCGTTCTCTCCTCCGGTGAGCGGATCCGTCTTGCACCGATCCCTGGCCGCCGCATGGCCGGGCCGCATTTCCTGGAGGGCGCATCCATGAACCGCCACCGCTCAGATCGATCCCAGCTCACGCTGAAGGACGTCGCCAAGGCCTACGAGGGCCGCGCCGTCCTCGACCGGGTCTCCTTCACCGTCCGCCACGGCGAGAAGGCCGCCGTCATCGGCGAGAACGGGTCCGGCAAGTCCACGCTGCTGCGCCTGATCTCGGGGGCCGAACGTCCCGACGCCGGAGAGGTCACGGTGGTCGCGCCGGGCGGCATCGGCCATCTCGGCCAGACCCTCGGGCTGGCGCCGGAGCTGACCGTCGCCGACGCCGTCGACCACGCGCTGGCCGACCTGCGCGCGCTCGAACGCCGGATGCGCGAGGCCGAGGCCGCGCTGGCCGAGGCGTCCCCGCAGGAGCTGGCCGAGTACGGCGAGCTGCTCGCCGAGTACGAGGCACGCGGCGGCTACGAGGCCGACGCGCGCGTCGACGCCGCACTGGACGGCCTCGGGCTGGGCCACCTCACCCGCGACCGGACGCTCGGCGGCCTGTCGGGCGGCGAGCAGTCGCGGCTCGGCCTGGCGTGCGTCCTGGCGGCCGAGCCGGAACTGCTGCTGCTGGACGAGCCGACCAACCACCTGGACGACCGGGCGGTGGCCTGGCTCGAAGCCAGGCTGCGCGTCCATCGCGGGACGATCATCACCGTGACCCACGACCGCGCGTTCCTCGAAGGGTTCGCCACCACGATCCTGGAGGTGGACCGCGACCGGCACGCCGTCACCCGTTACGGCGACGGCTGGGACGGCTACCTCACCGCCAAGGCGGCGGCCCGCCACCGCTGGGAGCAGGAGTACCAGGAGTGGCGGGACGAGGTGGAGCGCCAGACCGAGCTCGCCGAGTCCGGAGCGCTGCGGCTCGGGGCGATCAAGCCGTCCGCCCGCGAGCAGCGCGTGAAGAACCATCGGCGTTCCCATGAGCGCGGCGTGTCCACGCTGATCCACAACGCGCGGGAGCGGCTCCAGCGCCTGCACGACGCACCCGTCCCGCGTCCACCCGACCCGTTGCGGTTCGCCGCGCGGATCGAGGGCGGCAAGGGCGACGGCCTGACCGCCGAGCTGGCGGACGTGCGCGTCTCGGGGCGGCTGGAGATCGACAAGTTCCTGCTCGCCCCGGGTGAGCGGATGCTGCTGACCGGGCCGAACGGCGCCGGGAAAACGACGCTGCTGCGCGTCCTGGCGGGCGATCTCGCCCAGGACCACGGCAAGGTCAGGCGTCCGCGCAGGATCGGCTACCTGCGCCAGGAGCTCCCGGCCGAACGGTCGCGGCGCGGCGTGCTGGCCACGTTCGCCGAGGGCCTGCCCGGCGCGCCCGAGGACCACGCCGACGCCCTGCTCGCCCTCGGCCTGTTCCGGGAGGAGGACCTGCATCGTCCCGCCGCGGTGCTCTCGGTCGGCCAGCGCCGCCGCCTGGAGCTGGCCCGGCTGGTCACCCGTCCCGCCGACCTGCTGATCCTGGACGAGCCGACCAACCACCTCTCGCTCGCGCTGGTCGAGGAGCTGGAGGCGGCGCTGGACTCCTACCGGGGCTCGCTCCTGGTGGTGTCGCACGACCGCAGGTTCCGCGGCGGATTCACCGGCTCGCGCGCCGAACTCCGCGACGGGCGCCTGGTCGCCTGAGCGGCCGGAGGCCGTTCCGGGTGAACATCACCGGAACGGCCTCTGAGCTGTTCGGGTGGATTCCGCGACTCACTTATCGCAAACTCCGGCGCGACGTGGCGTGACTTGTCTGGTAAACCCGTGATAACACGTGATCTCGGTCACACTTCTCGTGCGACATGCCGCGTCCGGCCGTGTTTCGGGGGCGTCCACCGCGAAAAAGGGGGCTCGTAACGCTATGACCACCGAGAAGATCATCATATCCTCCTCGCGTTAGGCTGATCCACCTTCTTGATCACCTCTTCTAAGCTTCCTTATAAGGACACGAGATGAGACTCCCCCGTCCCAGGCGGGTCGTCGCCACCGCGACCGCCGCCTCCCTCGCCCTGGCCGTCCTGGCCGCCTGTGGCGGATCGGACGACAAAAAGGTCGCCAACCCCAAGGGCCTGGAAAAGCCGCTGCTGAACGTCGGCGTGGTGCCCGTCCCCGACTCGGCGCCGCTGGTCATCGCCGAGCAGAAGGGCTTCTTCAAGGAAGAGGGCATCACGATCAAGCGGAAGGTCATCAAGGCCTCCCCCGAGGCGACGCCCCTGCTGTCCAGCGGCTCGATGGACCTGGCGCTGCTGAACTACGTCTCGACCTTCGCCGCCCAGGACAAGGGCGCGATCAAGTTCAAGCTCATCGCCGACAGCTACGAGGGCGTCAACAACTCCTTCGCGCTGCTGACCGCCAAGGGCTCCAGCATCAAGGACATCCGCGGCCTGAAGGGCAAGAAGGTCGGCGTCCCCGCGCTGAAGAGCATCACCGACCTCCTGCTGGCGATCAACGTCAAGACCAACTCGATGAACCCGGACAAGGATCTCAAGATCACGCCGATCCCGCTGCCGAACATGGCCACCGCGCTCAAGCAGGGCCAGGTGGACGCCGTCGCGGCGGTCGAGCCGTTCGTCACCAACCTCCAGTCGCAGCAGGGCGCCCAGCGCATCTCCGACCTGATCTCCGGCCCGACCCAGAAGTTCCCGATCGCGGGCTGGGGCGGCACCGAGGAGTTCGCGCAGAAGAACCCCAAGACCGTGGCCGCCTTCCAGCGCGCCATCGGCAAGGCCCTGGAGGTCGCGGCCGCCAACCGCAACGAGGTCACCAAGGTGATCCCGACCTACACCCAGATCCCCGCGCAGACCGCCTCGACGATCACGCTGGGGTCCTTCCCCCGCACGCTGAGCACCTCGCGGCTCGAGCGGGTCGCCGTCCTGATGAAGGAGTACGGCTACCTGACCAAGGACCTGGACGTCAAGCAGCTGACGGTGGCCGAGCAGAAGTGAACCCCGTCCTGCGCCGTCGCGCATTCCGCGGAGCGCAGGGCGCGGTGGCCTTCCTCGTCATCGCCGAGGCGGCGGCCCGGACCGGTGTGGTGGACTCCCAGAGCCTCCCGCCGGTCTCGGCCGTGCTCGCCGACGCCTTCGAGCTCTTCGGCGACTCCGCGTTCCTCGGCGAAGTGCGTACCACGATCACCGCCTGCCTGCTCGGCCTGGCCCTGGCCGTCGCCGTCTCCGTCCCGATGGGCCTGCTCCTGGGCAGCCTCCCCAAGCTGGAGGCGGCCGTCCGCCCCCTCCTGGAGTTCCTCCGCCCCATCCCCGCCGTGGCGATCATCCCGCTCGCCATGCTGGTCTTCCCCGACGGCCGCGACACCCAGGTCACGGTGGTCTTCTACGCGTCCTGCTGGCCGACACTGATCAACACGATCTACGGCCTGCGCGAGGTCGACCCCGTAGCCAAGGAGACCATGCGCGCCTTCGGCTTCGGCCCCCTCTCGACGCTCCTGCGCGTCTCGGTCCCGAGCACCGCCCCGTTCATCGCCACCGGCATCAGGCTCTCGACCGCCATCGCCCTCATCGCCGGCATCAGCACCGAGCTGATCGCGGGCGGCACCGGCATCGGCACGTTCATCACCACGGCCGGCAACTCCGACCGCACCGACCTGATGCTCGCCGCCACCGTCTGGGCCGGCGCCCTCGGCCTGCTGGCCAACGGCCTCCTGGCCGCCATGGAACGCCGCGCCTTCCGCTGGCACCGGAGGACCGCATGAAGCTGCTCCTGATCCGCCTGGGCGTCATCGCGGCCGCCCTAGCCCTCTGGGAAGGCGCCACCCGCCAAGCCAAAAACCAGTTCTTCCCACCGCCCACCGACATCCTGTCCCGAATGCACAAGGACTGGTTCTCGGGCCCCGCCTCAGACCTCTTCCTGACACCCGCCGCGACGGACAACATCCTCCCCGGCATCGGCCGCCTCCTCCTGGGCTGGCTCCTGGCCTGCGCCCTCGGCGTCACCATCGGCCTGGCCGCGGGCCGCTCCGACCACCTGTCCGACCGCCTGGCCCCCCTCATCCACTTCTTCCGCTCGGTGCCCCCGCCGACCCTCGTCCCGATCTTCCTGGTGCTCTTCAAGATCGGCACCCCCATGCAGGTCGCCACGATCGTCTTCGGCGTCATCTGGCCCGTCCTGCTGAACTCCATCGAGGGCGCCCGCTCCATCAACGCCCTCCACCTGGAAACGGCCCGCGCCTTCCGCCTCTCGGCGCCCACCCGCGTCCTGCGCGTCATCCTCCCCGCGGCCTCCCCCAAGGTCTTCGCGGGCCTGCGCCTGAGCCTGGCCACCGCCCTCATCCTCATGGTCATCTCCGAGTACGTCGGCAGCACCGACGGCATCGGCTACCACCTCATGAACGCCCAGTCCACGACCGACGTCCCGGGCGTCTGGGAGGCCATCGTCCTCCTCGGAATCCTGGGCCTGATCTTCAACGCCGCCTTCCTCGCCCTGGAGCGCCGCGCCCTCTCCTGGCACCGTTAACGAGTTGGCGCTCACCTCGGGCATCGCGTATGCTCTCGGACGTCGCCAAGGACCGAATCACCGGCCCGAAGCCGATAAACTCGAAGCATCGCAAGGTCCTGTGGAGCAGCTAGGAGTGCTCGCCACCCTGTCAAGGTGGAGGCCGCGGGTTCAAATCCCGTCAGGACCGCCAGACGCGCCCAACACGCGTCATGGGCAGGTAGCTCAGTCGGTACGAGCGTCCGCCTGAAAAGCGGAAGGTCGGCGGTTCGACCCCGCCCCTGCCCACCTCTCGACCCCTGACCATCAGAAACACGGTCAGGGGCCTTCTGCTTTATACCCTTGCAACTCCAATAGGCGGACGCACACCACCCGAACACCTTCCGCCTAAAGCTCAGCACCGCGCATTAACAACGATCCGCCCTTCGCCTCACCCACAGCAGAGTCCGGCCTCTCTGCGGCATGAGAGTGTGTCTTTGGGCGGTGTCTGGCGTTACCTGAGGTTCCGCGTCGCGCGGCGATAGATCAGGTGACTCACGCCGATCCCCTCGATGATCTCCGCCGCGTCGAAGCCGATCGGCGCCGTGTCGCCAAGCCCGGTCAGCATGGGGGTACCGGCACCGAGAACCATCGGCACGACGTCCATCCGCAACTCGTCGAGCAGGCCGGCGGTGGACGGTGGGTGACGACGAACACCGGCACGCCGCTCGGGTGCCGCCCATTTCAACCCGCGGTGAGGTCGAACAGGTTGCCGCCGACGACACACGCCCCGATCCGCTCCTGGAGTTCACGCAGGTGAGGTAGGTCAGCCGGTCCGGATCGGCCATGGGGTAGCGACGATGCCCGCCGTGCACCATGCGAACAGCCGGTCGAACCCTGTCTGGCCAGGCCCGGAGATGTACCCGTCCCGCCCGCGACCGACGCCTGTGTGAAGACGTTTCCCATGCTGCCCCCAGAGCGTCGCGATCTTGACAAACCCGGACTCCAGCACATATAAAACCATCAGGTTATTGAACCGAAGGGTTATCAACATGGTGGCAAGCGACACGCTGGACGCGACGTTCGCGGCACTGGCCGACCCCACCCGGCGGGCCATCCTGGCCCGGCTCGCGACCGGTGATGCCACGGTCACCGAGCTGGCCGCGCCATTCGCGATGAGTCAGCCAGCCGTCTCCAAACACCTGCGGGTGCTTGAACGAGCCGGCCTGGTCAGTCGCGGCCGCGACGCGCAACGCCGGCCGTGCCGGCTGGTGGCCGAACCGCTCAGGACGGCCACGGACTGGCTGGCCGACTACCGCGACTACTGGGAAACGAGCTACCAGCGACTGGATGCCCTGCTTGGCGACCTACAGGACGGTGAAACGTGACGTCTCCACACCCCGGCCTCGGGCTGCGGGTCGTCGCGTCCGGGACCACCGACCTCGTCCTCACCCGCACATTCGCCGCTCCCGCGCCGCTGGTCTTCGCCGCGCTCACCCAACCGGAACTGCTCCGCCGCTGGCACGGCGCCCGCGGCTGGCGGCTCACCGTCTGTGAGGTCGACCCGCGCCCCGGCGGTGCCTGGCGGTTCGTCTCCACCGGCCCGGCTGGCGCCGAGATGGAACTCCATGGACTGTTCCGCGAGATCGTGCCGCCGGTGCGCCTCATACAGACCGAGATCCACCGTGACTGGGCCGACGGTGAGGCACTGGTCACCACCGTTCTGGACGAGACAGACGGACGCACCGCCATGACCGTCACCGCGCGATATTCCTCGTCCGAGATCCGCGACGCGGTCGTCCGCAGCCCGATGGAACGCGGCGCCGGCGAAGGATACGACCGTCTTGCCGCCCTACTCACCACCCTCATCCACGAAAGGCGCCATCCATGACCGACACGCCCGCCCCCGCCAACGAGATCCCCAAGGATTCCGGCAACCCACCCGTGCCGCCCGGCACGCTGTTGCTGGAGCTGGTGCCGGTGCCGGTCACCGACATCGAACGGGCCAAAGCCTTCTACCAGGACCAACTCGGGTTCCGCCTCGACGTCGACGTCAGCCCGAAGCCCGGTATCCGCATTGTCCAACTCACCCCGCCCGGTTCGGCATGCTCGATCACCCTCGCCGAAGGCCTCCCCACCCTCGACATGCCTCCGGGAACACTGCGCGGTCTGCACCTGGTGGTCGCCGACATCGAGGCGTCCCGCGCTGAACTCCTCGAACGCGGCGTCGAGATCAGCGAGGTCGAGGACCTCGGCGGAGTGTTCTACGCGTACTTCGCCGACCCCGACGGCAATACCTGGTGCCTACAGCACATGCCCTGGCGCTAAACCGCGGGGACTCGGCATAGCCGTCGTCAGATTTCGCACGCACTCATCGGCAGAAGAGGACGTCCCCTCATGATCTGGGGTGTCGACCCCGCCACGGCCAACGCGTTGCGTATGGGTGAGGAAGGGCTACGTTGGGCAGCTTCCTGGCAGGACGCGCTGCTCGCCTGTGGGGAAACACCATCACGTCAGCCTGCGGCAGAGTCCGGCTCTGGAGAAGCCCACAAGCCCTCAGCGCAGATGAGGATGTGATCGGCTCAAAGCACGTTCCGAGATCATCGAACGAAGTCATACCTGCGAAGCTGCGCTCGCAGCAGGCGCAGGGCCAGACCTGCCACACGAGGTATGAGCGGATGTGATCTCCTGGCTTGAAGGTGCCGTTGTGCTTTGCGTCTTCCTACGGCCGGTGCGGGGGATCAGCGTGTTGGTGCCGGCTCGTAGCCAAAGCGGGAGCCTGGTGGCGCAAGAGCGGTGAGGCGTTCGAGTATGCGTTCGGTGTTGGCACCCCACATCTTGGACAGCACCCAGGTGCGGCCAGCGTCGTGGATTGGTGTTTCGAGGAACCAGCGCTGAAGACGTTTGCTGAAGTTCGGGTACGCCGCGACCAGGGCCTCTGCCAGGTTCTCCTCAGTGAGGATGCCCTCGACCGAGATGAATTTGGCGTTGGGGAGGGCCTCGGCGAGCTGCTCTGCGGTGACACCCGCACTCTGGAGGGCGACGACCATGGCCAGGACGGCGCGCCGTTTGCGGAGCGGCTCGGTATGTCCGTCCGGTGTGGTGATCACATACGGCGTCCAGTCGGGGCCGTCTCCGGTGCGCGCTGCTCGCGCCTGGGTTTCTCGCCGCCTGAGCTGGATGGTCAGCTCACTGGCCTCGGGCAGCGGGATGACCTGCTGTACATCCAGCAGCAGCCGGTCGCCCACCTTGTAGGGCGTCAGGCGGACGCACCGAATGTCCAGGCCATACACCTCGGTAAGCCACAGCACGGTTGTGGTGATCTCGCGGTCGAACCCGCCGGAGACCAGAACGATACGCACCTCGCGGCTGAGAACGGTGTTCTCCGCATCGGCTTCCTCCAGCCAGTCCACCAAGCGGGCGCGAGCCTCCTCGGTCGCTGACGGCTCCACCCGCGCGAGGTAGCGCTCGTAGTGCTCCACCAGATCCTCGAAGGTCATCGCTGACACCATCGCGGCGTACCGCAGCGCCTGAAGCTCAAGATGTCCGCCGTCTTCGGTGCGTTTGAGTTCGAAGACGACCAGGTGGCCCTCCCGGTCGATGCCCAGCAGGTCGATGCGGCGCCGGGCGTCGGCGAACGCACCGAACTCCTCAGAAATGATCAATACTCCGTCGGCGATCGCACTGATCCGGGCCCGCAGAAGCCGCTGCAGATCAGCCCGTTCCAGAACCTGTTCCGCCGTAAATGTGGACGAGGGCACCGGCACCAGGGACTCAGGCGTCATCTCAAACAGCGGCATGGAGTAAGTCTCGCGCCCCCGACTGCGTCGTGCACACCCCCCGTCGAGCGCGGCTACGAAGAAGTGGCTGGCAGCGACGACACCAGCACCCCACTCGTTGCATAACCCTGCTGTGCAGTCAGCCCCATGACCGTCTCTGATCTGTGGTCTCCCTCTACCCATCAGATTGAAGCAGCACGCGGGACCGGTCACTCGGGCAAGGACCGCAGGTAGGCCATGAGGGCCTCGCCGCGTGGGGAGAGACGGTAGCCGGACTCCAGGCTTTCGGTGAGGCCGAGGGCTTTGAGGCGGCGGACGTCGGCCTTGAAGGGGAGTTTGTCGCGGTCCAGGCGTTCGGCCAGGTCCATGGCGCGCAGGCCGGGGTGTTCCTCGATGAGGCGCAGGACCTCGCGGGTCCATGGGGCGCGGCGGCTGCGGGTGTCGACGGCGTCCAGGTCGGCTTTGAGGTCGGCCAATTCCTGATCGGTCAGATCGGCATTCCCCGCCAGCTCCGATCGGGGGTCCGGGCCGCCCAAATGGAGCATGACACGGTGGTAGCCGCCCTCCTTGGTGCTCTTGGACAGGGCGGTAAGCAGCGCGGCGCGATCCTTGAAGCCCGAACAGACGGCGTCCTCCTCGGTGATCTCCTCGGGGGTGACGGCCGTGACCGAGTCGATGACGATGATCCCCGCCCAGGTGCGCTGAAGGCTCCCCGCGCGGACCCGGGGCTCGGCCCACACCCGGAACACCCGGTCGATCCGCCCGCCCGCGATCCCCTCAAGGACCTCTCGCCTGAACAACATCGTTCACTCCCGAGTGATACGTCGCTCCTGCAATCTCATCGAAAGTACCTAAGAAAGGCCACAAGGTCCCCCGCCAATCTCAGCGCACCGAGTGGTCCCTGGCCTTGGTGCTGGTCGAGGATCGGGGTCGAGGGATCGTCGTGGCCGCCGAGACTGGCTCGTGGAGTCGGAGGTGGGGTGCGGTTCGTGGTCGCCATGCTGCGGGAGCAGCTGCCGGACGTTTCGACATCGTCGCCGACGCGGAACCGTTTGCGTTGATGACCTGCGCGGCGGGCTTCGGTCGGGTTCGTGGCGGCTGCCTGGCTGCGCCGCCGTGGTGGGTGGTCGGCGGGCGTCCGCTGGAGGGCGGGTTCGGCATCGGCTTCTTTTGGGGTTGAGGGCGTTGCCGTTAGGCGGTGGGTGGGTGGCGGAGGGCTAGGGCTGACCAGGTGGTGCCTAGGAGGAGGACGGTTGAGGAGGCTATGAGGAGGGCTTGGAGAGGGCCCGGCATGGTGCCGATGGTGAGGACGGCGCCCAGGCCGATCAGGGCGGCGGCGGGCTTGGGGACGGTGGCGCTGCGGTAGAGGCCAACGGCGAGGGTGATGGCGCCGATGATGCCGAGGAGGGACGTGAGGAAGAAGGCGCCGGCGATGCCGTCGTTGTAGGCGTCCATGCCTGCCACCACGGACGGAAGGGGGGCGTGGTCGGCGATATCGGCGGCCAGGAGCATGTTCGGTGCGGTGGAGGAAGTGCTCACCCAGCCGATGATGAGCAGGACGGACGTTGCCGAGGACAGGCGGGGGAAGCGGTCGTGGAAGGTGGCGGCCAGGGTGGTGCTGGCCGGGATCAGGAGGGCACAGGCGAGGAAGGCCAGGAACCAGCCGATGGCGTTGCGGGCCGGTGCGGCGGTCATCTCGGTGAGGACGCCGGTGTAGTCCTCATCGTCGTGCGGGACGAGCAGGGCACGTCCGGCCGTCATGGTGAGCGGACCGGCGATGAGGCAGGTCAGCTGGGTTCGGGTGATCATGGTCTCTCCCAGTGTTGGTCGGAAAAGGTGGCTGTGATCGGTGCAGTGCGACGCCGGTGCGGTGGCCATGGCGTGGAGGGCGTCCCAGAGTCGGGTTGTCGCTTCACCGGGCGCCGACCGGCCCGGCGAAGGCGACCGTTTCCCGTCCGGTGAGGACGACCGCAAGGTGGTGGCGGTCCGCATGGACCTGGTGATCGACTGGTCGTCGGCGGCCGTGCCGAGGCGGGACTTGAAGACCCTCAGCGGCCGCGGTGACTGGCGCGTGGTGGCCAGCGAGATCTCCTGCGGCATGCCGGGCGGGGTCGTTCCCCGTCACGCAGCAAGGAGCGCCGGGGCTGTGCACGCTTCGGGGGTTGGCGGCTAGTTGCGTGGGCTCAGGGGATGACTCGGCAGATTTCGATGCGGTCGGGTTTGGAGAGGAGGGCCGGGTCTACTTCTGGGGGGACGGGTGTGGTGTAGACGGCCTGGGACCCGGCTTCGAGGAGGTCGAACGTGGTGGACAGGATGACCGCCTTGACGGCCCTGGCGTGGGGTTCCCAGAGGAGGAGGCCGCGGACGAAGCCCTCGGTCGTCGCGCTGGCGGGCTTGAGACGCAGCAGGTGGTCCTGGGTTCCGGCCTCGGCCTGCGCCTCGCTTACGGGGCCGTCGAAGCTGGTGATGGCGGCCGCTCCCGGGGACTGTCCGGCCGCGGGGCCGGACCAGTCGTCGAGTACTTCGTGGGTGCCGGTGGTGGGGTCCAGGACGAGGGCGAAGCGGTGGCCGTCCCCGATGGTCTGGAACACGTAGTGGTCGCCCTTCTCGGGCGCTGTGTCGTGGAAGGTTGCGTACATGGGTGGAGTGTCGCCCGGGCGGACGTCCCGGGGCCTCAGTGCTGGTACGCAGATCAGCCGCGTATTCCGTTGCGGAGGGCCCAGGCGGTGAGCTGGGTCCGGTTGGCGAGGGAGAGCTTGGCGAGGGCGTTGCGGACGTGCGTCTCCACGGTGCGCTCGGAGAGGTAGAGCCGTCCGGCGATCTCGCGGTTGGCCAGGCCCGTGGCGACCAGGCCGGCGATCTCGCGTTCGCGGCCGGTGAGGGTGGCTTTGCCGCTTACGCCGGACAGTTCGTCGGCCAGTGCCGCGGCTTCGCGTGCTACCCGTGCCATTCCGAGGCGGCGGGCGGTGCGGGCGGCCTGCTCGGCGAAGGTCAGGGCGCGGGTTCGCTCGGTGGACCTGGCTTGGAGCAGTTTGGCGTGGGCGAGTTCGGTCAGAGCGAGTGTGGGGAGCGCGGACGTTCTGCGCTCCATTCTTGCCGCTGCCGTCAGGTGCTGTTCGGCGTCGTCGAATCGGCGCAGGTGGGTCGCGAGCACGCCCAGGGTCCTGGCGATGGATCCACCGCACCCGGCGGCCTGGTTGTCGTAGTAGCCCTCGTATGGCCTGAGCAGGAGCAGGCAGCGTTCGGCCGTCTCCTGGTCGTCCAGGGCGGCGGCCAGTTCGGCGACGGCCGTCACGATGGCGATCCAGCGCTGGTTGACCGGCAGGTCTTCGAGGCGGGACCGGAGGCGTTCGAACAGGACGGCGGCCTCGTCGAGCTCCTCGCGTTCGAGGTGCAGCGTCGCCGTCACGGCCATCAGGATCGGGACGTGGTGGATCGCGGTGGCGTAGGCGGCGGGCGGTTGGGCCCGTCCTCGCTCGCCGGTGCGCCGCTCCAGGTAGGTGGCGAACACGAAGGCCGCGCCCTGGGCCGACACGTCCCCGGTCTGCCTGCCGATCTCCTCGAAGGCCCCCGCCAGGTCGGCTGCCTCGTCGAGGCGGCCGGTGAGCAGCGCCAATGACGCCTGTGTACGCAGCAGGTGCCACCGGGCCAGCAGGCCTCCCGGACGCGCCGCGAGGCCGGCCAGGCCGCGGGTCTCCGTCTCGACCGCCGCGATGGCGCCGAGCTGGAAGGCGGCGTCGATGCGCCAGGTGTGGCCCCAGAGCGCGGCCGTCGGACGGTCCTGGCTGAGCGAGCCGAGGCGGGCGCCGATGGCCAGCCGTTCGGCGACGCCGTCCGGGCCTCCGGCCGCCTGGTGCCGGGCGTGCAGGGCGGCCACGAGGGCGTCGAGGTCTCCCGAGCCTTCGGCCAGGGCCAGGGCCTGGACGCTGACCGGTCCGGTTTCGGGATCGTCCGAGACGGCCATCGCGACGGCCTGCTGGGCCAGTACTCGGGCGCGCGTCGCGTCGTCCAGCGGTGCTTTCAGGGCGCGTGCGCACAGGCGGCCGACGGTTCCGGCCTGGGGGCCGCCCACGCCCTCGACGGTGATCGCCGCTTGGGCGAGCGACGTGGGGTCCGCGAGCTGTTCGGCGAGCTCGGCGGCGGTTTCGCAGGCTTCCAGGGCCTCCGCGATCCGGCCCGCCCGGTAGGCGGCTTCGGCCAGGGCGAGCAGCCTCCGGCAGCGTTCGGTGTCGTCGGCGGCGAAGGCCAGGGCCTGACCGTGCCAGTAGCGGGCGCTGTCGAACGACGACCGGCGCTCGTCGTGTTCCGCCGCGCGCGAGCACGCCTCGGCGGCGGCCCCGCGGTCCTCCGGGTCCACGGCCGCCCTCGCCCAGTGGGACGCGGCGGCGTGGAGATCGCCGTGCGCCCGGGCGATGCGGCGGTGCCAGGCAAGGCGTTCGTCTCGGGGCAGCCGGTCATACCAGACCGTCCGGACGAGCCCGTGCGACCAGCTCAGCGACCCGGGCCTGCGCGGGTCCTCGACCAGGACGCCCGCGGCGACGGCCTCCGCGAGCGGCTCGGGGTCGGGCCGCAGGACGTCGACGTCGATCTGGTCGCCGTAGACCGCGCACCCCGCGAGCAGCCCACGGCACGCCTCGCCGAGTCCCGCGCCCCTGAGCTCGATCAGCCTGCGCAGCGCCGAGGGAACGGGCAGCCGGTCCGGGACGGGCCCGGCCAGCCGGGTTCGAAGCGTCCGCGTGAGCTCGCGCAGGAACAGCGCGTTGCCGCCGCTCTCGCGGCGCAGCCGGGCGGCCCATGACGGATGGGCGTCAGCGAAGCGCGCCAGGTACTCCGCCACGTCGTCCTCGCCGAGCGGGCCGAGAGCCGTGGAGTCCAGCTCGGCGAGGAGGTCGGGGACCGTCCGGCAGGTCCCGAAGAGCACGATCCTGGTGTGCCGCGCCTCGCCCGCCAGGTGGCGCAGCAGCCGCAGCGAGGCCTCGTCGGCCCAGTGCAGGTCCTCCAGCACCAGCACGAGCGGGTGCCGCTCCGCGGCCTCGGCCAGATCCCGCACGGCCCGGTCGATGACCTCGAACCGCAGGCTCGCGGCGTCCTGCCCGGACGGCGTGAGCACACGCAGGCCGAGCCCCAGGGCCGCGCGCGATTCCATGAGCTGCGACCAGGGCCAGAAGTCCGGCGCCCCCTCTTCCTGGACGGCGCGTCCGGTCAGCGCGGCGGCGTCCCCGAGCCGGGAGACGGCCCGGCGGACCAGGGCGGACTTGCCGACGCCCGCCTCGCCGCTCACCAGCACGACGGACCCGCGCCCCTCGGACGCCTCCGTCCCCGCGCGCTCCAGCTCCGCCAGCTCCCGCCGACGCCCTACGAACGGTTCCTCCACCCAGCCAGTGTCACCCACCCCCGGATCGGCCGGTCCTGCGGATATAGCCCCGCGCCGCAAGATCCTGTCGTCATGATCAAGAAGAACTGTCGTGGAGTTGACCGAGGGACGGTTGGGGGTGCTGGACGGTGGGGCTCGGCGGACTGGACAGGTTGTGTACACCGGTGTACACATTATTCATGGGCTTGAAGGATCGGCTGGATGAGCAGGCGGCTCCGACCACGGGGCTCGGCGACGCACGGGAATTGTCCGTGCGCGATGCCCGTGCGCGGTTCTCCGAGTCGCTTGACCTGGCCATCGAGCAGGGCGGCGTCACCTATGTGATGCGTCGGGGCCAGCGGGTGGCCGCGATCGTCCCGATGGAACTCGTCCAAGAACATGGCGTCGGTCCCGGCAGCGTGGCCCACTGGCGCACCCGGCTGCTCGAAGAGATCAACTTCGACGACCTCGTCGAACTCAGCCTGGCCCAACGGCGTGCTCGGTTGGAGAAGGTCACCGGGCATCTCATCGCCCGCGAGGGCCCGGTTCTTTCCGCCAGGGAACGGGCCGCACTGATCAGGCGGGTGGTGGACGAGGCGCTCGGGCTCGGTGTTCTGGAGCCCCTGCTCGCCGATCCGTCGGTCAGCGAGATCATGGTGAACGGTCTGAACGAGATCTACTTCCGGCGCGTTGGCCGCCTGGAGCGCCTGGACGCCGGTTTCTCCAGCGAGACGGAGCTCTACCAGGTGATCGATCGGATCGTCGCCCAGGTGAACCGCCGGGTCGACGAGTCGAGCCCGCTCCTCGACGCGCGCCTCCCCACAGGAGAGCGGGTCACTGTGACCGTTCCGCCCCTTTCGCGCGCCGGTCCGACCCTCACCATCCGACGGTTCGCCCGCCTTGCCTCTGTCAACGAACTGGCCGCCAGGGGGACCCTCGACCAGGCCACGGTCATGCTGCTCGCCGCGTTCGTCCGGGCCCGGATGAACATCATGGTCGCCGGCAACGCGGGCAGTGGAAAGACGACCTTCATGAACGCGCTGTCGGCTTTCATCCCAGACAGAGAGCGCATCGTCACCGTAGAGGACTCCGCAGAACTGCAACTCCCGCATGACCACGTCATCTCGCTGGAAGCGCGCCCCCCCAACGTCGAGGGCCGGGGGGAGGTCTCAGTCCGGACGCTGGTCCAGCACGCACTCAAGATGGGTGCCGACCGGCTCGTGGTCGGGGAGGCCAAGGATGCCGAGACGCTGGATCTGCTCAAGGCCATCAGCACGGGCTGTCGCGGCTCGATGTTCACCATCCACGCCGACTCCACGGAGGACTCCGTCTCCGGGCTGGAGACCCTTGCCCGGCTCGCCGACAGCAGCGGCTCTCCCGAGACCATCCGGCGTGTGCTCGCCCGGTCGATCGACGTGATCGTCTTCATGCAGCGCGGCGCAAACGGCGGCTACCACGTTCAGGAGATCAGCGTGAACGCTCAGCGCTCCGCCGATCACCTGGTTCACGTCCCGGTCATGGAGCGCCTCGACAGCGGCGCACCCGTGTACCACCCGCTGCCCGAAACGTTCAGGTCACGGATGGCTCAGGGCAGAGACATCGTCCCGGCCGTCTTCGGGCAAGCGTCCGCTCCGGGCACTGTGGAGGAGGCGCCCACCACTTCATGATCTGTCGGCTTCGCCGCAAATGTGGACGGCCCCCCGCGGGAACGGGGAGCCGTCTGTCGGTCCAACCCCCGGGTCTGAATCACGGAAGGCAGAACACGCTATGCACGATCCCTCGGAAGTAAGCCCAAGTCAAACGCCTGACGACGTCCCGCGCGCGAGCCCGCGGAACGGATGGAAACGCCCGGCGGCCATCCTGACCGGCGCGGGCGTCCTGGCGATCGCCGTGCTCGCCCACCCAGAGGCCGCCGCACCGGTGGGTGTCGGCTTGGCCGCGATCGAGATCCTGCACCGCGTCACCCGCAGAACCCGCGACGACGACTAGAGCCTGCTTCAAAGTCAGGGTGCAGTGCGCCAATCTTATTGTCTACCGATGTAGCTGCTTTCTCTCGTTGCCGGGACGAAAAGATGGCTCAGTTGTCTCGCGTTGAGTGGGATGGGGCAGTGGCGGCAGTCGGGGCGGGCGCTTGTTTTGGTGCACTGTACGGATTGGCCACAGTTCTGTCGCGGTTTATGCGACGGGCGCCTTGGACGATCTTTCCCCTGACCCATTTCGCTTTATCGTGGAGGCGGATGGCGGGCTAGCGGAGCGGGGTGAGTGCCCGGTGAATGCGGAGGACGCAGGCTCGGGGCGAGGTGGTCCGTGGACGTCGCCGGAGATCGACACTTCGGTGTCGCATTCGGCGCGGATCTGGGACTACTGGCTAGGCGGCCGGGAGAACTATTCGGTGGACCGCGAACTGGGCGATCAGATCGAGAAGACGTTGCCCGATATCGTCACGCAGGCGCGGGCCGTTCGGGCGTTCCTCGGACGGGTGGTGCGGTTTCTGGCGGGTGAGGCCGGGATCCGGCAGTTCCTGGACATCGGCACCGGGTTGCCGACCGTGGACAACACCCATGAGGTGGCGCAGCGGGTGGCGCCCGCGTCGCGGATCGTCTATGTCGACAACGATCCGCTGGTGCTCGCCCATGCGCGGGCGTTGCTGACCAGCACACCCGAGGGTGCGACTGAATACGTGCACGCCGACATGCATGAGCCGGAGGTCATCCTGGACGCCGCACGGGGGACGTTGGACCTCAGCCGACCGGTGGCGATCACGATGCTCGGTGTGCTGTGGCATGTGATCGATGACGAGAAGGCGCATTGGATCATCGACCGGCTGCTGGACGGGGTGCCGTCCGGCAGCCATCTGGCGATCGCGCATCCGACGATCGAGGTGACCGGGGAGAAGATGGTCGCCGCGATCGAGCAGTGGAACCGGTTCGGCACGCCGCCGGGCAGGCATCGCTCCCCCGCTGGGCTGGCGGCGTTCTTCTCCCGGTTGGAGCTGGTGGAGCCGGGTGTCGTCACTGCCCCGTTGTGGAGGCCGGGGCCATCGCCGTTCGGTGAGCCCGAACCGACCGACCAGTACGTCGGAGTCGGTCGGAAGCCCTGACCGTCCCCGGGTTAGGGTCGTGGGGAGCCAGTAACCGTCAGGTTTCCCCGAATGTTGAAGACCCCTGGCTTAAGGGTGGACATGCATGCACAGGACGCGGCCGACGACGAGCCGGTAGTCGACGGCCTTCGCCGTGAGGGCGAACGCGGCGCGCCTGGTCAGGGGCCCGTCATGGCCCGGATCTTGCTGGAGTTGCGGCTACGGGAAATGCGCCGGGTCTGCTCCCTTCCGGGCGGGCAGACCGAAGACGGGGTCGCGGGCGAGGTGATCGACTGGCTGAAGGGCGACTACGCGCCGGTCAGTCTGCACGAGGTCATCGACAAGTGCGAGCAGTACGGGATCAGCGACCTTCGTGAGCGCGCCGCGCTCCTCGGTCTGGCACGGGAAGCCAACGTCGCCGGATGGTGGGACCGCTACCGCGTGGCGATCCCCGCCTGGCACCTGCCCTATCTCGGGTTCGAGCAGGCCTCACGGCTGATCCGGGCGGTGAGCGTCCACGCGGTGCACGATCTGCTGCAGACTCGCGAATACGCGTGCGCGCATATCCACGGAACCGACGAACGGCTGAGTTCCGCCGAGATCGAGGCGCGCGCGGACCTGCGGAACGCGCGGCAGCGACTCCTGCTCCACCGGGACGACCCGCCGCATGTGTGGGTGGTGGCCGAAGAGATCTCGCTGCGCCGCTCGCACGGCGGCCGCGCGACGATGTTCAGGCAACTGGAACATCTGATGGACCTGTGCGACCTCCCGCGCCTCACGGTGCAGATCATCCCGGTCGACCAGGCGACCGCCCATCTCCCCGGCTCGTTCACTCTGCTGAGTCTGGGTGGATTCAGCCAGCCCGGTCCGCTGCCGGAGCTGGTGTGCCTCCAGCACCTCACCACCACCCTGTACCTGGATTCGCAGGCCGAGATCGACGATTACCGGTACGCACATCACATCCTGGCCACCAAGGCGGCCCTCCCCGCGTCCGCCACGCAAGCGCTGCTCCGGCGGATCAGCCGGGAGCTGTGACGTCCATCCGCCGATAACCGCCCGGTGGTGCACGTGGTGTGAATAGTGTCCCAGGACACAGAAGTCCGCCGATGGTATGAAACTATGTGGTAAATCTAGCGGAGTTCCCGAGATTGTCGTCCAGGTGATCCGCCTGGCAACTGCCCCACCGAGCGAGTGGGGTGCTGCGGCCCAGAGAGAGGGCGGGTTGGCCTTGAGTAAGAAGTTTCCGGCGCACCCGCCTCGTGACAAGTTCGCCGCCGAACTGAAGCAGTTCCACCGACGTTGCGGAAAACCACGCTACCGGGCCATCGTCAAGATGCTAGCAGTACTCCAGAAGGAACAACCGGAACTGAAGATGGTTGAAAACGTAACCTTCTCCAAGTCCGGAATCAGTGAAGTCCTCAACGCTCGCCGCAACGGACTGCCCTCCAGCGACTGGGTCGCCTCCTTCGTGCTGTGCTGCCAGAGGCTGGCCGTCATCACCGGCAACATGGAGTCCGACCCGGGCCGCGACGGATTGTGGTCCTGGCAAGAGGCCCTGCGCGAGGCCGAAGACCAAGCCGAGCGAATGAAGCAGCCCATCCGTGAACCCAGGGCCCCCGAGCCCGTCACGGACGACACGTCCGCTCCAGCCGAACCGCCCTGCGCCGAGCGTCATCGGACGTCGACGGCCTCCGCTCCCTGCCGAACGGCCGCCGACGACGGCGATGCGGGGACGGGCGACGAGACCGATGCCGACAGCGTCAGTGGCATCCATGTGAGTGAGGCGGCGTATGAGCACATCGTGGCATTCGGCGAACACGCCCACCGACTGCTGATGAACGCCATGGCCGGGCAGCCCGACTCGGTCTACAAGGTCGCGATCCTGCTGTCGGTCGACCGGGCGTTCAACGAGACGGTCTTGTCGCTGGTGACGGCGTCCGCCGCCACTGGTCACCACCTCGCGCTTGAACTGCTGCAGGGAAGCCCTCGCAGCCTCAACCGACGGCTTGCCCGGACCCAGGCCCACCGGCTGGCCAGGGCCGCCGACGCCGATGGCGACCACCGCGCCGCGAGGACGTACTACGAGTGCGCGCTGGGGACGCTCCCATCTCGACCCGCCAGCCCGGGCGACACTCCCAGCTGACCATCCGGCGTCCGTCGGCTCCTCCTGCGCTCGATGGCGTCCTGCGCCGAGACCCAGCGTTCGCACCTGCGTCACGCATCGCGGTCATGCCGCGTCCTCGATCGGTGGCGAAGTGTTCGGCGACGTTCGGCGCCGGTCGGACGGTGTTCGGTTGCGATCACCCCGCGTTCGGATGCGAGCAAATCGCCGCATATGGGTGACGCGCCCCGAGAAAGTGACCATGCAGGTCAACCGGGCGCCAATCACGTCCAACCACACCAAACCGAATGGAAGAGCCTTCCTGCCATGCCCTCGCCGCCCGTCGACACCGCTCCGGCCGCCCAGCTCTCCGGCGATGGCGGCAGGGCGGACCGGGAGTCGGCTCACAACCCGTCCGCCGCCCGTTGGCGGGAACCGGGGAAGTGCGGACCGCGGACGGCTGACGAGGAATGTCTGGCGGCCGCGCTCACCGTTCGATGGATGCTGCTCACGAGGCGGCGGTTAAGCCAGCAGCCACAGCTGCACCACCTCACACCAGATCAATTGATCGACTTCTGGGCCGATGACCATCTCGGCTAGGAACCCCGATCCCCCGACTCAGTGAAGCAGGGTGTCCATGCTGCTGGCCCGCTTTCGATCCCTCCTCCCGCGGTGGCCGCACCACCTGCCGCGGCCGACCTCCCATCCGCACGAACCCCTGGACTTCGATCGTGGTTCACAGCAGCACTTCGGGGTCATGTTCGCCCTCGACATCGCCGACTTCAGCAGCCGTCCCGCCTTCATCCAGCAACGGCTCCGCGCCGTCCTGTACCAACTGGTCGAGGACGCCGACGTCCGCTCGCGGCGCTGCATCCGCGAGGACCGCGGGGACGGCATGTTCGTCATCAACGCCACCGAGACCAACTTCGCGATCATCGTCAACAGGGTCGCTCCTCGCCTCGCCGCCGGGCTCAACGCCTATAACCGGACCGCGAGGCCGGGAGCGAGCCTGGACATGCGCATGGCCGTCCACGTCGGCTATTTCCAGCCGGACAAGCACGGCGTCATCAGTCCCGACCTGATCCTGACCTTTCGCCTCCTGGACGCTCCCCAGCTCAAGCAGCACCTGGCCGACAGCACCGACCACCTCGCCCTGATCATCTCGGACCACGTCTACGGCGTCGGGGTGAGCTTCCAGCATCTCGACCCCGACGACTATCGAAGCGTCTCCGTGACGAGCAAGGGCATGACATATCCCGCCTGGATTCGCAAAACCCAACCGTGAAGACCCTTGCGAGAGCGGCGCTGGTTGGGCCTTGTCGGGGCGGGGGCGAAGGGTTACCGTACTCGAAAACTTACAGGAAACTTTCCTGTAAGCAGGGAGGGCGAGGAGCCGCCGCGGCTTGCTCCTGGTTCGCCTGGCTCTGGCTTCTGACCCCACCGAGGAGGCCGCATGATCTCTCAATATCGGTACAGGCTGGCCGGCGTTCTGGCCGGGGCGGTCGCGGTGATCCTTTCGCTGGGCACCGTTGTGGCGTTCGCCGGGCTCGCGCCGTCCGCCACGGCTGCCATCAACTGCGTTTCCTTCCCTGCTTGGACGGAGGGGAAGGCCTATTCGACTGGTACCAGCGTCACCTATGGGGAGCGCGGGTACCAGGCTCTGGTCACCCACACGGCTCACCCGGGGGCCAACTGGAACCCGGCTGCTACCCCTACGTTGTGGAAGGACCTGGGCGCTTGTGACACGTCCAGCCCCACGGCGACGCCCACGAGCACGCCGCCTACGACGACGCCCCCGGGTGAGGAGACCTGTGCGGTGAAGTCGCGTCCGGCGGGGAAGGTGCTTCAGGGGTACTGGGAGAACTGGGACGGCGCGAGCAACGGGGTGCACCCGCCGTTCGGCTGGACGCCGATCACCAACCCCCAGATCGGCCAGCACGGGTACAACGTTCTCAACGCCGCGTTCCCCGTGATCAGGTCGGACGGGACGGTGCTGTGGGAGGACGGGATGGACGCGACCGTGAAGGTCGCGACCCCGGCCGAGATGTGCGCGGCCAAGGCGGCCGGTGCCACGATCCTGATGTCGATCGGCGGGGCGGCGGCGGGGATCGATCTGTCGTCCAGCGCGGTCGCCGACCGGTTCGTCGCGACCGTGGTGCCGATCCTGAAGCGGTACAACTTCGACGGGATCGACATCGACATCGAGACCGGGCTGACCAGCAGCGGGAACATCGGGCAACTGTCGGCCTCGCAGGCCAATCTGGTCCGCATCATCGACGGGGTGCTGGCGCAGATGCCGTCGAACTTCGGGCTGACGATGGCTCCCGAGACCGCTTACGTCACCGGCGGCAGCGTCACCTACGGGTCGATCTGGGGCGCCTACCTGCCGATCATCAAGAAGTACGCCGACAACGGCCGGCTGTGGTGGCTGAACATGCAGTACTACAACGGCAGCATGTACGGGTGCTCCGGTGACTCGTACTCCGCCGGCACCGTGCAGGGCTTCACCGCTCAGACCGACTGCCTGAACAAGGGTCTGGTCGTGCAGGGCACCACGATTCGGGTGCCTTATGACAAGCAGGTTCCGGGGTTGCCCGCGCAGCCGG
Source organism: Spirillospora sp. CA-294931 (assembly GCF_050946795.1). Taxonomy (GTDB): domain Bacteria; phylum Actinomycetota; class Actinomycetes; order Streptosporangiales; family Streptosporangiaceae; genus Spirillospora. Next base: position 588,354 of record NZ_CP192006.1, on the reverse strand, counting down.
GCGCCGGGGGCGGGTACATGTCTCCCAGCCTGGTCGCCCAGGCGTGGAACCACTACGGCAACTCGTTGAAGGGTCTGATGACCTGGTCCCTGAACTGGGACGGATCCAAGAACTGGACGTTCGGCAACAACGTCAAGGCGTTGCAGGGACGCTGATCCGAGCTCGGCCCTCTCGTCGGGGTGGCGAGAGGGCCGAGCTCTGTTTCAGCGCCGTTTGGCCTTCTTCCAGGTCTTGGGGAGGTCCTCAAGGGGGTCGGTGCAGTTCTGGACGGCGGTGACGGCTCCGAGGGCGTAGCTGTCGGCGGAGGAGGGGCTGATCTCCGCCAGATGCCGGGCCGCGACGATCTTGTCCTGGTGGGCGCCCAGGACGTCCTGGAGCTCCTTGGCGCGCCGGGCGATCTTCTTGGCGAGCTTGCCCAGGGTGGGGGTGGCCGCTTCCGCCGTGTAGCGGAGGCGCTTGGCCGACTTGCGGGTCTTGTGCAATGCGGCGTCCCGGTCGGGCCCCTCGGGGAGGCGCTCGGCCGCCCGGTAGTTCCGGACCATCTTGCGCCGGGCCCTGGTGAGGATCTTGCGTTCCTGGACGTCCGCCGGGCGGTGGGCGCGCTTGGTGACCAGGGGCTCGGTCACCAGGGCGTCGAGGCGATCGAGCAGGGCGAGGTAGCGCGGGGAGCGCAGCGCCTCGCGAACTCGGTCGCGGGCCGCGCGTTCGTCGGCGGCCAGGTCCGCCAGCCAGCGGGGCTCGTCCTGGGAGTAGCCGGCGAGCTGCTCGCGGAAGCGGGCCTGGAGCACCTCGCGGTCGCGGACCTCGCCCAAGACGTCGGAGAGCCACTTCAGCTCGGCGTCCAGGGAGTCGCTCTCGCCGCGGTCCAGCAGGCGGCGGTGGGTGCGCAGGATGCTGCGGACGCGGCGGATCGAGGTGCGCATCTTGTGGACCGAGTCGTCGTCGTGGTCGGCCAGCCGCACCCGGGGGTCGTAGACCAGCAGCCGGTCTCGTTGCGCGGCCAGGTAGCGGGTCATGGCCTCGACGGCGGTGCGGGCCTTGGCCGGGTGCGCGGTGCGGGCGGTCTGGTCGCCGAGCACCATGGCCAGCTTGGACGGCACGTCGCTCGAACGCGCCCCCGAGCCGATCAGATGGTCGCCGATGGCTCTCAGCACCTCGGGCGATCCGTCGATCAGCTCGACCTCCAGTTCGCGCCAGGAGGTGACGCCCTCGCCGCCCCGGTCGAGCCGGAAGCCCGTGACGTTGTCGTCGGCGAGTTCGGCCGCCACCGTGCCGTCCTTGGCCAGGACGGCACGCTCGGTGCGATCGGTGCGCAGCTCCGCTACCGCGACCAGGGGCCGTCCCCGGGTGTAGGCGGTGACCAGTTCGGTGAGGTCGTCCGGCATGGAGTCGGTGGCGGGCCTGCTGAGTTCGTGCCGTTCGCCCTTGGCCTTGGGCAGCTTGAGATGCCAGCCGTCGTCGGTGCCCCCGGTGCGGCGGCGCAGGGTGATACCGCGGCGGGCGAGCCGCAGGTCGGCGGTGTCGTAGTAGCGGGCCAGGAGCGTGTGCCGCTCCGGCGCGGCGACCCCGGACAGTCCGGGGACGTCGCGCAGGTCGGGAAGGGTGAAGGTGCTGTCGGTCTCGTACTTGCGCTCGACCTCTGTATGGCCGGCCACGTGAATCGTCCCCTCTTCCTCGGTTTTGGGGCCGGTCCGATCCCTACCCCCTCAGCGGGTCCTAAGAGTGCCCCGGGTCACGCCGCTCACTTCGTGAGCTGGATCCAGGAGACCGAGGGCGGGACGGGGCGTCCGTCGAGGGTCGCGGTGAACGCCAGGCGGTAGTCGCTTCCCGGGCGGGTCTGCGGGGCCGCCGTGAGGATGAAGGGGACGGCGGCTCGACCCATCGGCGGGACGATCACGGTCGAGGAGGCGATCGGCTTCACCGTCCAGCCGTCGGCGTGGCCGGACAGGACGACCTTCCGCGGCGTCCCGCTGAAGTTGTAGATGTCGAGTGACATGCGGGTCGTGTTCTTCAGGCGGTACCCGAAGGGGGGTTTCGCTTCCCCGTTGTTCTTGTTGGGAGCCGCGTTGGCCGGGGCGTAGCGCTGGTTGAGGACGATCTGCTCGGCCGGGGACGGCTTTCCGGGTTTGCTGGACGCCTTTTCGGGTGCCCGCGCTGTGCGGGTGGAGAGGACGTAGCTCGGGTCGGGCGTCGCCGTGAGCGTGACGGTGCCGCGTTCGGCGTTGACCACGCGGCGGACGCCCATGGTGTCGTAGACCTCGGCCTTGCCGCCGCCGACGGGGACCTTGACCTGGGTGGGCCGCTTCGCCCAAAGCACCGCCGCTGACCTGGTGCCGGTGTCGAAGAGGTGTCCGGTGGCCCCCGGGGGCAGGCCCTGGAGGCGGCTGACGTGGTCGGCCTTGCCGAGGATCGAGGCCATGGCCGCATGGGCGCTGTAGGAGCGCAGGGGCTGGTAGTCGCGGTTGAACAACCCGAAATAGGTTCCCTCGGTGCCGAGGGGCGGTCCGGCGAACCAGAAGTGCTTGTCCACACCGGCCGCCAGGTCCTGGACGGTCGACCGGACGAGGTAGCGGGCCTGGGCGACCTGGCGCTGCCGGTCGGGGTCGTGTCCGGGTGTCTTCAGGAAGAGGCCGAATTCGGTCTGCCAGGTCTGGGACGTCCCGCCGTAGCGGCGCCAGAGGCGGCGCTGTTCGGCCGCGACGGCGGGAACCTCGGGTTCGGCGGCCGACGGGGGCCAGGGGTAGGCGTGGAAGGCCCATGCGTCGGCGTAGCGGACGACGTCGCTCTCCAGCATGAGCTTCTGGTAGGCGAAATTGCCCCCGATGCCCGGCAGGACGATGCGCGGCCGGTTCCCCCGGGTGGACATGCCGAGGGCGGCGGCCTTGACGTAGGCGGCCTGCTGGTCGCCGGTGCTCGCGGTGTCGTCGATGTCCGGCTCGTTCGACATCTGCACCGCGTCCGGCCTCGCGCCGGCGGGCTTGCCGGACAGGTGGCGGGTGTAGCCGTGGGCGACCCGCAGGTCGGCGGGCAGGGGGACCGAGGTGCCGCTCATCGTCCAGTCGGGCGGTCCGGTGAGGACGTGCAGGACCTTGAGGCCCTGCCGGTGGAACTCTCGGGTGACCTTGTCCTGCGGTGTCGCGCGGTAGCGGCCGCGTGCGGGCTCCGCCGCCGACCAGGACGCGTCGTCCCGTATGTAGCCGACGCCCATCCGCTTCAGCGCCCGGGCCAGCGGAGCCAGCTTGGACGAGGCGATGAGCGTGGGAGCCCAGGTGTTGGCGCCGAAGCGGTTGGCCGGGCCGCTGATCGGCGCCCGCCCGGGAAGCTGCGCGAACTGGCCGGTGACCGCCGAGGTGGAGGTGGAGGCCCTGACCGTGAAGTTCCCTGGCCGCAGGGCGGGGAGCGGGGCCTTCGCCGTCGTGGATCCCGCCGGGATCGTGGCGGTACCGGCGGCGACCTCGGCGTCCTGGTAGTCGCGGATCTCGTAGTGGACGGTCTGCGTCGCGGGCGCGCGGCCGTTGAGGCGCAGGTGCAGGTCCGCCGGTTCGCCCGCGCGGTAGACGTTCAGGTCGTTGAGGTGGACGTCGCGGAGTGCCAGGGCGGTCGGGGTCAGGGTGAAGCGGTCGAGCAGGAGCCGGTGGAGCACGGAGCCGGAGACCAGCGCGGGCTCGTCGACCATGAAGGTGATCGTGTTGGCGCCGCGCCGCAGCTCCACGTCGTCCAGCCGGAGGCGGTAGAGGTCGCCCCACGCGTGCGGTGACCCGGCCCAGTGGACCTGGGACCTGGCGACCTGCCGGAACGGGCCTCCGTTGAGCGACAGGTTGACGTGGGAGCCGTTCGCGGCGTCCTCGTTCGTGCCCTCCGCCGGGGAGGTGGCGACGGCGTCCAGCCGGTAGGTCCCCGCCGCCGGGGCGCGCAGGGTGTAGGTGGCGTACCAGCCCTGGGCCGGTGGCCTCCGCTCGGTCGCCAGCGCCAGATACCTGCCGCCCGAGGCTCTGCGGTCGGGCTTGACCGTGAGGTTCGTCCGGGACGGGGCCTCGCCCTCCACGCTGATCGCGCGTGGGTGCTGCCCTTTGGTTTCCGCGTGCGCCGGGTGGACGGCGATGGCCGCGATCACCACGGTCAGCGCGGCCATCGCCCATCCCGGGGCCGTCAGCAAGTCAACGTTCATGATCGAAAGCCGACCATGGCGGGCGGGTCCGTGGCGTCCGCCATCGGTCGAGTGATGCCGACGACCGGCCACTCCCGGGTGGCCGAAGGTCGGCCCGGCGCGGCGACGATCGCCTACGTCGCGGCGGCGCCGGGGGCGGTGAGGGCGAGCGCCGCGTCCAGAAGTGCGGAGGTCAGGGCGGGGAGCCGGCCGGGCGGGGCGGACAGCAGGAAGAGCCAGGCGAAGACGGGGCCGACCAGCAGCGCGTTGAGGACGGCCGGGTCGGGGCGGGTGGCGAGCTCGCCGCGCGCGGCGGCGCGGTCGAGGATCTCGGTGAGGGTCCGGCGCTGGGCGTGCAGGTACTTGGCGTCGAACCGGTCGAGCAGCGCGGTGTCGGCGTGGATGTCGGCCAGGAGGCCGGGGATCGTCCCCGGGGGCGGGGCGGTCATGCTGCCCGCGATCTCGGCGAGCACGGCGGCCAGGTCGGCGCGGAGCGACCCGAGGTCGGGCGCCTCGGCCAGGAACTGGTCGGGCAGCAGGACGTCGAAGATCATCTCCTGCTTGGTGGCGTGGCGGCGGTAGATCGCCGCCTTGCCCACACCGGCGCGCGCCGCCACCTCGCCCATCGTGAGCCGCGCGTACCCCACCTCGGCCAGGAGTTCCAGGACGGCGGAGGCGATGGCGCCGTCCACGCGATCCTCCCGGGGGCGTCCCCCCTGGTTTCGGGCTTGCTTCCGAGCAGACATGGAGTGCATCATACGGAACCCCATGTATCGAAACCAATAGTTCCGGAACTGGTAGTATCGCAACCGAGACTCCAGAACGGCAATCGGAACCGAAGGGGATGAACATGCACGACTCGCTGACGATGAGACCGGCCGTGGCCATTTCGCGGACGTGGGCGCTCTGGTCCGCCATGGCCCTGGCGGCGGTGGCCGCGGCGCTGCACACGTTCGTGCTGACCGACCCGAACCTCGACGCGTTGATGAACGGCGATGCCAAGGCCGAGTCCCAGCAGGGACTGCGGATGATGTGGCACGGCATGTCGGCGATCGCCTGGACCTACCCCGTCGTCCTTCTCCTGATGCCGCGCTATTCGGCGAGCACCACCAGGCCGATCCTCGGCTGCGTCGCGCTGCTGAACGGCTCGCAGGCGGTGCTCTACGCCGTGGCCGGAATCTGGGTCCATGGCGTATCCGGGACGCTGGCGGCTCCCGAATGGACGTTGTACGCCGCCGTGGCCGTCCTGGCCTGGCTGGCCCGCCCGACCGGGCCCGCAGAAACCCACGCGGCACCGCCCCGCCGCAGCCGCAAGCGGCTGGCGCTGCTGTGGTTCGCGATGGTCAACGGCGCCCTGAACGCCATCTTCCACACCGTCCTGGCCACCGCGACCTCGTGGCCGGACGGGCTGCTGGACAGCGACACCGCCGCCGATCCCAAGCTGACCCTGTACGCGATGTGGCTGTTCAGCTGCGTCCTGTTCTGCGCGGTCATGGTGACACTGGCCTGGTCGCTGCGGACGTCCGCGCCCGCCTGCCGCCCCCTCCTGCGCTACCTCGCCGCGCTGGTGGCGATCCTGGCGGTGTCGTGGGGCGGCGCGATCGCCCTTGGGGGCGGGTCGGAACTGCCCGTGGCCGGAGCGATCTCCCTCGGCCTCCAGGCCACCCTCGCCTTCCTGAGCGCACCACCCCGGAGTGAATGACCGATGCGCCTCCCCAAAGCCGCCCACACCGCGCAGCCGTGGCGGATCCACGAGTTCACCGCCGACTTCCGGATCGAGGACGTGTGGTCCTTCCGGGCACCCGGCGCCGGTCCCGACGACTTCACCGTCATGATCGACGCGGTGAAGGCCGCCTACGACACCCGCAAGGAGCCCGCCCCGGTCCGGTTCCTGTTCGCCGTGCGCTGGAAGCTCGGCGCCCTGTTCGGCTGGGACGCCCCCAAGGCGGGCCTGGGCAAGCGGGTCGTCTCGCTGCGCGACCGCCTGCCGAGTGACCTCGTCCGGACCGCGGACGACGCCACCCCGTGCACCGACCCGTTCACCGAGGTGTTCCAGCTCGGCGACGAGGCCGCCCGCGAACTGGCCAACAGGACCGTCCACGACATCATGCACCTGGGCTGGGTTCCGACCGGCGACGGCGGCCACGAGCTGCGCATGGCCGCCCTGGTCAAGCCCAACGGGCTGTTCGGCCGCCTCTACATGGCCTTCATCGCCCCGTTCCGGTACCTGATCATCTACCCGGCCCTGACCCGCCAGTGGGAGCAGGCCTGGCACGACCGCGAGCGCCTCCTCAAGAAGTGACCCCTCGGCGGGGGCGCACCTAGCCGACCGACTTGACCATCTCGTCGATCGCGTAGGGCAGGGACAGCAGGGTGCCCTGGGACATGGCCGCGCCGATCGCCGGGCCCTCGCTGTCCAGCAGGTAGGTCACTTTGCCGTTCTTGACGGCGGAGAGGTTGGTGAACAGCTGGAACTTCTTCAGCGCGGCCGTGTCCGCCTGGTCGTTGATGACGAAGACGCGGTCGACGTCGATGAGGTCGATGCGCTCGGGCGACAGCACGGTGGAGAACTTGCCGCCCGCGACCTTGTCGATCTCGGTGGCGCCCTTGAAGCCGATGCCCGAGATCAGCCGTCCGCGCACGTCGGTGGTGGTGAACGGCGCGACCGAGTTCTTGTACCAGGACACCGCGACGGCGGTCTGGTTCGCGAACTGCGGATGCGCCTTGCGGGCGGCGTCCAGCTTGCCCTGAATGGCCTGGACCAGGCGGTTCCCCTCAGACTCCTTGCCGAGCGCCCGGGCGATGTGCACCGCGTTGTCCTGCCACGGCGCGCTGAACGGCTCCTTCTCGGCCTTGGTCCGGCCCACCGTTGGGGCGATCTTGGAGAGCTTGTCGTAGGCGGCCCTGTCGATCTCGGAGTACACCGCGACGATCAGGTCGGGCCGCAGCGCCGCGATCTTCTCGAAGTTCGGGCCGGAGTCGCCGTTGCTCATGACGACCTCGGGACGGGTGTCGCCCCACTTGTCCTTCACCCAGGGCCACTGGGTGTTGATGTCGGGGGACTTGCCCGGCGGGTTCGGGTACTGGTCGACCATGCCGACCGGCTTGGTGCCGAGGGCCAGGACGGCCTGGTCGTCGGTGTAGCCGACCGTGACGACCCGCTTGGGCGCCTCGGAGATCTTCGTGGACCCGAACGCGTGGTCCACGGTGACCGGGAACGTTCCACCCGCGGCAGCGGGGGCGGCGTCATCCGATGTGGAGCCGGAGCCGCATCCCGCGAGGAGCCCGGCGCCGAGGGTCGCGGCGGCCAGTATCGCCGTCGCCCGCCGCAGGGGCTTTGTCATAGTCGTTCTCTGGAGAAGCACTGGGGATCATCCCTCGCTCTGGCGTCCGCCGCGTCGGTAAAAGTAAGGGAAGCCTAACCTAACTATGATCACTTTCGGACGTGGGCCCGGCCGATCGGCACGATGAGCGGACGGTCCCCCACCGGATCGTCGATCACCTCGGCGCGCAGCCCGAACGCCTCGCGCAGCAGCCCGGCGGTGATCACCTCGCGCGGGTGGCCCTGCGCCAGGATCGCCCCCTCCCGCATCACGACGAGGTTGTCGCTGTACCGGGTGGCCAGATTGAGGTCGTGCAGCACCATCACCACGGTGCGGCCCGCCTCGTGCAGGTCGTCCACCAGATCGAGGACGTCGATCGCGTGCGCCAGGTCGAGGTAGGTGGTCGGCTCGTCCAGCAGGAGCAGGTCGGTGCCCTGGGCCAGGGTCATCGAGATCCAGACGCGCTGGCGCTGACCGCCGGACAGCGCGTCCACGGGACGGTCGGCCAGGTCGGACACCCCGGTCATGGCAAGCGCGCGCTCGACGACGGCGGCGTCGTCCGACGACCACTGCCGCAGCCAGCTCTGGTGCGGATGGCGTCCCTTGGCGACCAGATCGGCCACCGTCAGCCCTTCCGGCGCCACCGGCGCCTGCGGGAGCAGGCCGAGCTTCCTGGCCACGTCCCTGGTCTTGAGCCGGACGATGTCCTCGCCGTCCAGGACGACCGTGCCCTCGACCGGCCTGAGCAGCCGCGACAGCGTCCGCAACAGGGTGGACTTCCCGCAGCCGTTGGGACCGATGATCGTGGTGATCACCCCCGGCGGGATCGTCACGTCGAGGCCGTCGATGACCGTCCGGCCGCCGTACCCGACCGAGACACCCCTGGCCTCCAGGGTGATGTGCCGCGCGCCCACAAGATCTCCTTTATCCGGCTCGCCTGAGGTTCGCCCGCACCAGCAGATAGACGAGGAAGGGACCGCCGATCGCGGCGGTGACCACACCGACCGGCAGCGCGACCGGCAGCGCCGTGCGCGCCACCACGTCCGAGCCGATCAGCAGCAACGCGCCCACCAGCCCGGAGACCACCAGCGGCGGCGTCGGACACCGCACCAGCCGCAGCGCCACCTGCGGCGCCACCAGCGCCACGAACGGGACCGGTCCCGCGGCGCTCACCGCCACACCGGCCAGCAGCACCGCGCACAGCAGCATGACCGCCCGCACCACCGAATACCGGACGCCCAGGCCCGCCGCGACCTCGTCCCCGACACGCAGCGGCCCGAACTGGAACGCGGCGCCCACAACCACGGCCAGAAGGACCAGCGAGCACCAGAACGCCACCCGGACCTCGTCCCACGAGCGTCCGTCGAGCGAGCCGACCAGCCACGCCTGAGCGCGGGCCACGTCCCGGATGTCGGCCGTGACCAGCAGCCAGCTGGTGATCGCCTCCATCGCCGCGCTCACCGAGACGCCGATCAGGATCAGCCGGAAGCCGTCGATCCCCCGCCGCCACGCCAGCAGATAGACCAGCAGCCCCGTGCCGAGACCGCCCGCGAGCGCCGCCGCGGAGACACCCACGGTGCTGGCGATCGCCGTGGCCGTCCCGCCCGACACCGTCACCAGGAACACCGCGACCGCCCCGGCGCCCCCGGTAACCCCCAGAATGTCCGGGCTGGCCAGCGGGTTGCGCGCGATGGACTGCGTGATCGCCCCGGACACCCCCAGCGCGATCCCCACGATCAGCCCCGCCAGAGCGCGCGGCATCCGCAGATCCATGATCACGAACTGGTCGACCCGCTCGCCCCGCCCGACGATCGTGGCGATCACCCGAGGCAGACCGACCGAGAAGTCGCCGACCGCAACGGACAGGCAGAACACCAGAAACGTCGCCGCCGCCAGCACCAGCGTGACGAACAGCAGCCACGGCCGCCAGACGAACGACACATACCCAAGCCGCACCCCCGGCGCGATCGGGGGCTTCGCGTCCGTCTCGATCATGTGTTCCGAAACTTTCCACGCCACACCAGCGCCGCGAAGAACGGAGCGCCGAGCAGCGCGACGACGATGCCCGCGTCCAGCTCCCCCGGCCGGACGACCACGCGCCCAACGATGTCGCACACCAGCAGGACCACGGCCCCGAGCACACCGGCGTAAGGCACCAGCCAGCGATAGTCCGGCCCGGTCAGATACCGCGCCACATGCGCCACCATGAGCCCGAGGAACGCGATGGGCCCGCACGCCGCCGTCGCCGCCCCCGCGAGCAGGGTGATGGCGAGGATGCCGATCGTCCGGTTCAACGCGATGTTCACCCCGAGCCCGCGCGCGACGTCGTCCCCCAGGTTGAGCAGGTTGATGGCCGGCAGCGTGACCACCGCCAGCACCAGCCCGGCCCCGATGAACGCCGCCACCGGCCAGATCACCCCGAACCCGACACCCGCGACCGACCCCGCGTTCCAGAACCGCCACGCGTTCAGCGACGCCTTGTCCGACAGCGTGATCGCCGTCGTCATCGCCGCCAGGAACACCGTGATCCCCTGCCCGGCCAACGCGAGCGTCAACGGGTTCCCGGCCCCCCGCCCGATGCTCGCCAACCCGAACACCACGAATCCGGAAACCGCCGCCCCCAAAGCGGCGAACCACACGTACTGGAACGGATTGGCCAACCCGAACACCGAGATCGCCGTGACCACAGCCACCGAGGCCCCGGCATTGACCCCCAGCAACCCGGTGTCGGCGATCGGATTCCGCGTGCACCCCTGAATCAACGCCCCACCGACCCCCAGAGCGACGCCCGCCACGATCGCCAGCACCGTCCGAGGCACCCGCACGGTCTGCACGATGAGCCTGATCTCGGTGAGCCCCCGATCGCCCCCCGGCTCCGCCACCAGCCCCCGCCAAACGTCCCCAGGCCCCAACGCCCGCGCCCCCACCGCCAGCGAACCCGCCCCCACAACCAGAAGCACCAAAACCAGCACCCCCAACCCCAAGGCACGCCGCCCGCCGGCCCGCTTCTCAATGACCGCGCTCATCCACGCCCATCAAGCCCACACCCACCCCAACCTCCCCAAGGACCCAGAATTAGGCAAGCCTAACCTAACCCTCCGCCCTACCCTCTGGCGCCGGCAGGGATGCTCTAGTCGGGAGGCGCCCAACACGAATGACGACGCTCAGCCTCATCGCGACAAGCGGCAAGGCCCGCAAGCACGAACACTTCCGGGCCTTCGCCGGCAACGGCCTAGAGGATTATCTGTTCGGCGCGCATCTTGGCGTGACGCACCCAATCGCCTCCTTCGGCGGCCACCTGCTCCAGAATCCGCAGAGCGCTGCTGACGCCCGTGTCATCCAGGGCCAGACGCCGCAGGTAGATCATGTCGTCGCCCAGGGACTCGTCCACCTCGGCGAGCTGCTCCACGGTCACGTCGAATCGCTGCCGGTTGATCAGCACTAGGCGGAACAGCTGCAGCATCACGGGTTCCGGACCCGTGCCCGAATTCGGCTTCGGCCCCGGCTTCTCCTCGGCTTCGGCATCCGGCGACGCCTCCCCTACGGTGTCTGGCCCCGCCTGGCGCCGTTTGCGCTTATTCGCCGGGAGAACTCCCCGTCCGTTCTCGTCGAAGCAGATCCCGATCTCGATGATGCTCGCCGAGGCGACCGCGTCGTAGCGGAACGACGTCCGCCGCTGATTGCTCAGCGTCCCGCTGGCGAAGTCCAAGTGGACGGCGATCTGCCGGACCCCGAGGTTGGTGAGCAGGTAGACCCACACGATGTAGGCCGAGTAGCGCCAGGGACCGCGGCGGACCCGCGACCGGCGGGCACCCGGCGCCGGCTCACTGAGCATCGCCTCGGCGATGACCTCCTCGCTCTCCATGCCGTACTGGTTCAGCACCAGACTGCGGAAGTAATGCTTGTCGTCGTCCAACCAGCGGGCCATCTCGGTGTCTTCGGGCCGGTCGGCCAGTTCGTCCAGCCGCTCCTGGTACAGCCTTTCCTCGACCCGCAGCCGCCGTGCCGCCGAGACCCGCTCGCCGTTCCTGTGCAGCAGCCGGACGAGGAAGACATCCCCGCGGCTTGCCGGAAGCAGCAGCACGGCGCAGAAGGTGAGACCGAGCGGGCCGGTCGCACGGGCCGGATCGGCGAGAACGATCTCGATCACGGTACCGAGCGCCGTGGCCGCGAGGGCGACGGCCGCGAAGTCGAACAGCACCGCGGCTCTCGGCCGGATGACGAGCGTCTCGGCCCGGAAGCGTTTCCAGGCGTCCTTGGCATGTCTCTTGATCAGGTAGTCGACGCCGCCCGGCGGGACCTTGGGGCTGCCGTAAACGCTCGCGTACTCCCTGGCCAGCGCCGCACGGAGAGTCCGTGTCGTCGCGGTCCATCCCTCCGTGCTCTCGCCGTCGGCCCCGTCCCGCCGGACGCGCTCGAAGACTCGTTTGACGGCGGCGGCCATGGTGTCGCTCGTTTCGGGCGCCGGATCGTCCTGCCATGGGGAGAAACGCGCCGGGAAACGGACAGGCGCGAACCAGGCGAGCACCGATACGCATCCGAACGCCGAGACTGCCAGCGCCAACGCCACAGGGCCACCGTGCCCAAGGGACAAAGCCTCACCCCACGCGACGCCCGTCGTGCCCATGACGACGGCGCCCGTGAAGAACACCGTTTGGAACGGGCGGAGCGCGGGGCGCGGCGACAAAGTGCTCTGCGGCGGGTGGGGAACCGGTTCGAAGAACTTCGGCACCCTTTTACCGCGCTCGTTCGCGAGCCTCTGGTCGCGGACCCGTTCCGCGTGCGCGTGCTCGAACTGCCGCCGCAGCCCGGTGGTGAACAAGGTGTCCAAGTGGCGGCGGATCTCCTCGCGACGCGCCTCGGGCAGATCATCGAACGAGGCCAGGATCTGGTCCATCCTCGCCGTCCTCGCCGCGTCACCCTGGGGCCCCTGGAGCAGCACGACCAGATCTTTGATCACCTTCGCCGCGGTGAACCAGCCGTCACGGCTCTGACCCGCCTGCTCCCAGGCACTCTGAAGCCGTTGGCGGGCCTCGGAGTCCAGGTCGGCCAGCGCCTTGCCGCTCAGTATCGCGAGCATCCAGTAATAGGCGGCCTCGCCGGTCCGGTACCCCTCACCGATGATCGACATCAGCAGGTCCTGAGCCGGAAGGGGGATCTTGGAGGTGAGGTAGTTCTTGGCGACCCAAAGCCGCCGCTCCGGCGGATCGTCCGGCTCGGCCACGTAGATGGTGACCTCGTCGTTGAAGACGCCCTGCGCACCGACCGTCCCATCGGTGCTGGAGAACCTGAGCTCCGGGTCGTCCCTGGGAGGAACCTTCTGATCGCTCACGATGCCGTCCCGTCGGTGTCGTCCTGCGGTCGCTCACTCCGCTCCGACTCCTTCTTCTTGGGCGCGACGCCGAGATTGATGGTGACCTTCTCGTTGAAGTCCTTGGCCTGCGCGCCGATGGTCGAGTCCACGTTGTGGAAGATCGGACGGTCGTTCCGCTCGCTCATGGTCGTCGTCTCCTCTGTCGGTCCTGCGACGGAAGTGAGGGGGTGGGCGCTTCCCGGGGACGAGGCGGGGAGCGGCGCGAGGGCGAGGTCCCGGTGCCCGTTCAACTCGGGGTCGTGGTCCTCGATGCGCCGGGCCAGGTCGGTGAGTTGATGGCTGACCGGCCGTTCAAGACAGCGCTCGGAGCGCTCCCGGGCCCGGCGGAAAACGCTGAGCGGGGTCTCGGGCCCTCCGACGCGGTAAGCCGTGAACATCCAAGTGGCCACGAACGCCTCATCGAGCAGGGCGTCGGCGTTGTCGTCGAGCATGCGGCATTCCCCGGCCACCTGCTCGTAGCCGCCGTTCCGGGCGATGCGCTCCAGCCGGAAGAGGTGAGCGTCACGGTGCTCGAGCCGCAGCTTCTCCCGGTTGCTTTCGGCCCAGGAGCCGGGGAGGCCCGCCAACGGTCGGCCATACAGACCGTGACCCTCGGTCCATTCGGCCAAGGCATCGTCCATCATCTGAATCGCCGCGTCCCCGTCCAGGCCCTTCGCCTTCGCGGCTTTGCCCCGGAAACGATCCAGGTCGGATTCCTCTGAACGCATCACCAGCTTGTAGGCGTCGCCCGTGGTCGGCACTGGATCGGGTGACCCAGGGACGGCCAAGCGGAGTCGTTGCCGAAGGTCACTGACTATCCGGGTCAGCCGGGTGTCCCGGCCGAGCGGGTCGGGCTCGTCCCAGAGGATCTCGGCCAGCCGTTGCCGCGAGACCGGCTGACCGCGCTCCAGCACCAGGACCGCGAGCAGGTGCTGGCATTTCTGCTGGAAGTCGAGCCTCCGCTCGCCCAGCAGGGCTGTGACAGGGCCGAGGACCTGGTATTTCATCACTGCCTCCTCACGCGTCGTGTGCGTACGCGCAGCGGTTCGGTGGACGGATGGACGGATGGACGGCGGACAAAAAACGGACCGCGAGCGGGCCGAGGGCGGATCGGCGGCGGACTCGCAGCGGAGGTGCGCCCCGGAATCTGGTGTCAGCGCAAGAAGCGCGAAACCTCAGAGAAGGGAAAAGCGATGGGAAAGACCAACGAAATGCCGGAGTTCGATTTCCGGTGTGACGGCGGGGGCTGCGTCATCGTCGAGCGTGTCGCCGGGGCCGTCGTCATCAGGGATTCCAAGAACCCGTTCCAGCCCGGGCTCGTCTTCAGCCGGAAGGAGTACGCGGACTTCCGCCGACGGGTGCGTGAGGGGCGGGGCACGTGGCTGCGTGAGCACGTCGTCCAGTCCGTCCACCGAGCCGTGCGGCTCGCACTGACCTGGGTCGGATCCGCCTGATGAGGCAGGGGCGCGAGGGCCGAAAGGCCCTCGCGTCTCCCGAGCGGTCACCGTCATCGTCCCACTGCTCTCAGTTCGGCGGCGAGCACGTCGAGAAAGGGACGGATATCGTCGCCGTATCGGGCGGACGTGGCCAACGAACACCACTTCCGGCGATAGCGCGTGACGCTCTCCGCGTCATTGACGGTGAGATTGGCGTGCACGGTCTCGACCATCGCGATGGTCTCGCCGCGGCCCGCTCGCGAGTCGTCGCGAAGATCGAACAAGGCGAATCCGTGTGGTACATAGGTGACGGCCTCGGCGGCATGAGGGAGCAGCCCGATCGTCACGTTGTCGAGCGTGGCCAGTGACGCGATCCGGTCGAGCTGCGCCAGCAGCAGGCGGGCGGGACCGGGACGCCACCGCAGCGCCGCCTCGGTGATCAGGAATTCGAAGCGGCGGGCCTGGTCGAAGAGGGCGAGCTGCCGGTCGAGCCGTCCCGCCACAGCGGCCGACAGGTCCGCCTCGGTGCCGTCCGGCGCGAAGAAGGCGAAGACGCGGCGGGCGTACTCGGCGGTCTGGAGGAGCCCCGGGACGATCGCGTTCTCGAAGACCATGACCCGTTGCGACGCGCTCTCCACCTCCTGGATGTCGCCCTGAAGGTGCGGGCGGCCCCGCAGCGTCTGCGACCAGCGATGCACCTCGGTGAAGGCCACCTCGGTCAGCGCTTCGAGAAGCGCCGCCGTGTCGGGGGACGCGTTGACGGCCGCCGACCAGGCGGACACCTCGGGCGCGGTGGGCAGGGTCAGGCCCGACTCGATGCGCGACACCTTGGACTGGCTGATGCCGATCCGATCGGCCAGCTCCCGCCCCGACACCCCGGCGAGATCGCGGAGCCGACGCAGCTCGACGGCGAGCCGACGCTGACTGCTCGGCGGTCCCGTTCGGTCAGGTTCAGCCACCCGGCGTCCCTTCTCGTCCACGATTCCTTGTGAATCAATTTGAATCACCCATCACCCAGACGTGCCCTGCTTTGAGGGAAGCCTCGATAAAGCCGCATGTCAACGGCCACTTCCGGTCGCCCGAACGGTGAGTTTCGCCGTGGTTGAATCGCCATGAATCATCTATGGACCGGCCCAAGGCGCGGTCACACCCTCGCTGGACGGTGGGGGCGGGCCGCGGGATGGCCTTGGCCGCGGGTGCTGGCTGGAAAGCGACATCGCTGAGCGGGCGCGTTTGAGCTGCGGTGGTTTGGGGTGGTGACGGGTGTCCGCTCTTCGGCACGTCTTCGGGGGCCGAGTCGAGTGGCGGGCGGACGCAGGTCGCCTCGGCACCCCGGCCATGGTGACGGGATGCGTCGCGGGCGACATGAGTGACTGGGGCGGGGCGGAGGGGGAGGTCTACTTGCAGTCGGGCGGGCTGGAGAGCGTTTAGTGCTTGGTCGCCTCGCGGAGTTCGGCGTTGAGCGCTTTTGAGCGTTCGTGCTCGCCGAAGTCGCGCAGGGCCCCGGCGTACTTGAAGACGATGTTGTCGCTCTTCGGGTCGTCGAGGCAGCGCTGGACCCAGGTGAGCGTGAACTGCATGGCCCCGCCCTCGCGGACGGCGAGCACCTCGTTCAGGCCCATGCCCTCGCCGTCGATGACGCGCTCGACGCCGGTACAGGTGTCGGCCAGGAGTTCGGCGAGATAGACCGAGTAGCCCAGGCATTTCACGGCCCGGAAGGACGGGTCTTCGTCGGGGTCGTCGGCCATGGATTCGAGGACGCCCTGGACGAACCAGACGCTCTCGTCGGTGCCGTCCAGGCGGGCGCCCCGTTCCCGCGCCCAGGCGAGGAAGCGGTGGGCTTCCGCCAGAAGTTGATCGCTCACGCGCCGCAGGTTACTTCGCGCCGGGGCGGTGGTGGTGGTCCAGGACCAGATCCAGGAGGCCGGGGAAGCGGACGTCCAGGTCGCCGCGGCGGAGGGTCAGGTAGAGCTTGCGGCCCGATCGGCGCTGGTAGATGACGCCGCTCTCGCGTAGGGCGCGCCAGTGGTGGGTCATGCTCGACCGGGACTCGTCGGGGAGAATCTCGCCGCAGAAGCGCTCCTCGCCGGACGCGAGGGCCTGGGCGATCTCCAGGCGGACCGGGTGGCCGAGGGCCGCGAGGACGTCCACGAGCTCGATCTCCTCGGTGGACGGATGGTGCAGGACGGGCATCGTTCCACTGTACGCGGGTCTCGTATCGACTCCTCGGCGGCGAGTTTGCGTTTCGTACGAACATCTCGTACGGTTCGATCGTACGAAAAAATCGTATGGTCGAACGATCTAGGGAGTCCTTCTTGGACGTGCTTGCTTCCGACGCCGGTCTGGCCGCGTCGCTCGACGGCGGCTTCTCCAGCCGCCATGCCGACGTCAACGGCGTCCGCCTGCACTACGTCACCGGCGGTGAGGGCGAGCCGCTCCTGCTGCTGGGCGGGTGGCCGCAGACCTGGTGGCAGTGGCACAAGGTCATGCCCGCGCTGGCCCGCCGGTACCGGGTGATCGCCGTCGATCTGCGGGGCATGGGCGGCTCGTCCAAGCCCGAGGGCGGTTATGACAAGAAGACGATGGCGCTCGACATCCGCGAGCTGACCCGGCATCTGGGGCTTGGCCGCGTCAGCGTCGCCGGGCACGACATCGGGGCGATGGTCGCCTTCGCGTTCGCGGCCAACCATCCGGACGCGGTCGAGAAGATCGTCCTGCTGGACGTCCCGCATCCCGACGAGAACTGGTCGGCGATGCGGCTGCTGCCCGAGCCCGACCAGCACGTCGACTCCGACATCGGGTTCGGCGCGCGCGTCTACCTGTGGTGGTTCGCCTTCAACCAGGTGCGCGGCCTGCCCGAACGCCTGCTGGACGGCCGGACGCGGCTGCTGGTCGACTGGCTCTTCGAACGCCAGGCGCACGACCCGGGCTCGATCGACGAACGCTCGCGCGAGATCTACACCCGGGCGTACTCCACCGCCGACGCCGTCCGGGCGGGCAACCGCTGGTACCAGGCGTTCAACCGCGACATCGTCGACGCGCGCGCCTACCCGAAGGTGACCGCGCCGATCCTGGCACTCGGCGGCCAGGCGAACTATCCCTTCCTGAAGGAGGTCCTGCCCTCGAAGGGCACGCGGGTGGAGGTGACCGAGGTCACCGACTGCGGGCACTACATCCCCGAGGAGCAGCCCGAGGTGGTGATCGACGCCGTGCGTTCGTTCCTGGGCTGAGCGAGACCGGTCCATGGGCCGTTCCGGCGTGCCCATGGCCGTTTCAGGTGACGGAGGTTTTCGGTAGTCTCGGAACTCAGGTCGAGAGGCGCTGCAACGGGCTTGGCCCGCCACGCTCGGCCTGCACCGGACTGCAAGGGCGCCTCCCACAACGGGAGGTGACCCGATGGTTAACGATCATGGCAGCGAGCTCCGCGAGTTGTTCGGCCGCAAGGTCGTGGTGCTCGACGGCGCGTGGGGCACGATGCTCCAGGGCGCAGGGCTGACGCCAGACGACTATCGGGTCGAAAACCATTCCCGGGACGTCACCGGCGACCCCGACCTGCTGAACATCACCCGTCCGGACGTCGTCCTCGACATCCACCGCCAGTACCTGGCCGCGGGCGCCGACATCACCACCACCAACACCTTCACCGCGACGAGCATCGGCCAGGCCGACTACGGCCTGGAGTCGATGGCGCGGGAGATGAACCTGAAGGCGGCCGGGCTGGCACGCCAGGCCGCCGACGAGTTCGGCGGACGGTTCGTCGCCGGTTCGATCGGCCCGCTGAACGTCACGCTGTCGTTGTCCCCCCGGGTGGAGGACCCGGCGTTCAGGGCCGTGACCTACGACCAGGTCAAGGAGTCCTACGCCGAGCAGATCAGGGCCTTGGCCGACGGCGGCGTCGACGTGCTGCTGATCGAGACGATCTTCGACACGCTCAACGCCAAGGCCGCGATCACCGCCGCGCGCGAGGTCGCGCCCGAGCTGCCGCTGTGGATCTCGGTGACGATCGTCGACCTGAGCGGGCGGACGCTGTCCGGGCAGACCGTCGAGGCGTTCTGGAGCTCGATCGAGCATGCCGAACCGCTGGTCGTCGGGGTGAACTGCGCCATGGGCGCCGAGGAACTGCGGCCCCACGTCGTCGAGCTCTCGGGGCTGGCCGGCACCTACACGGCCTGCCACCCCAACGCGGGCCTGCCGAACGCGTTCGGCGGCTACGACCAGACCCCCGAGGAGATCGGCCGGCTCCTGCGCGAGTTCGCCACCGAGGGGACGGTCAACGTCGTCGGCGGCTGCTGCGGCACCTCCCCCGCCCACATCGCCGAGATCGCCAAGGCCGTGGACGGATTGGCGCCGCGCGAGGTCCCGGCACGGCGCCCCCGAGCCCGCTTCAGCGGGCTGGAGCCGTTCGAGATCGGCGCCGACACCGGCTTCGTCATGATCGGCGAGCGGACCAACGTCACCGGCTCGGCCAAGTTCCGCCGGCTGGTGGAGGGCGACAACCACCAGGCGGCCGTCGACGTCGCGCTCGAACAGGTCCGCGGCGGCGCCAACCTGCTCGACGTGAACATGGACGCCGACCTTCTCGAAAGCGAGAAGGCCATGACGACGTTCCTGAACCTGATCGCGACCGAGCCCGAGGTGGCCCGGATCCCGATCATGGTCGACAGCTCGCGGTGGAGCGTGCTGGAGGCCGGGCTCAAGTGCGTCCAGGGCAAGGGCGTGGTCAACTCGATCAGCCTGAAGGAGGGCGAGGGCCCGTTCCTGGAGCAGGCCCGGCGCATCCGCGACTACGGCGCGGGCGTGGTCGTCATGGCCTTCGACGAGAAGGGCCAGGCCGACACCACCGAGCGCAAGGTCGAGATCTGCGCGCGCGCGTACGACCTGCTCGTCCAGCAGGCCGGGTTCGAGCCGGGCGACATCATCTTCGACCCGAACGTCCTGGCGGTCGCGACCGGGATCTCCGAGCACAACGGGTACGCCAAGGCGTTCATCGACGCGCTGCCGCAGATCAAGGAGCGCTGCCCCGGCGCGCTGACCAGCGGCGGCATCTCCAACCTGTCGTTCTCCTTCCGCGGCAACGACGTGGTCCGCGAGGCGATGCACTCGGCGTTCCTGTTCCACGCCGTCAAGGCCGGGCTCGACATGGGCATCGTGAACGCGGGCCAGCTCGCGGTCTACGAGAACATCCCCGCCGACCTGCTCGAACTGGTCGAGGACGTCCTGTTCGACCGCCGCGAGGACGCCACCGACCGGCTGGTCACCTTCGCCGAGACGGTGAGCGGCTCGGGCACACGCCGCACGGTCGACCTGTCCTGGCGCGAGGCCCCGGTCGAGAAGCGGCTGGCCCACGCGCTGGTGCACGGCATCGTCGACTACATCGAGGACGACACCGAGGAGGCGCGGCAGAAGGCGCCGCGTCCCCTGGAGGTCATCGAGGGTCCGCTGATGGACGGCATGAAGATCGTCGGCGACCTGTTCGGCGCGGGCAAGATGTTCCTGCCGCAGGTCGTCAAGAGCGCGCGCGTGATGAAGCGCTCGGTCGCCTACCTCGAGCCGTACATGGAGGCCGAGAAGGAGCGGGCGCGCCTGGCCGGTGATGTCGGCTCCGATCGGGGCAACGGCAAGGTCGTGCTCGCCACGGTCAAGGGCGACGTCCACGACATCGGCAAGAACATCGTCGGCGTCGTCCTCGGGTGCAACAACTACGAGGTCATCGATCTGGGCGTGATGGTCCCCGCCGCCAAGATCCTCGACACCGCGGTCGCGGAGGGCGCGGACGCCATCGGCCTGTCCGGCCTGATCACCCCGTCCCTGGACGAGATGGTCACCGTCGCGTCCGAGATGCAGCGCCGGGGCCTCAAGCTGCCCCTGCTCGTCGGCGGCGCCACCACCTCGCGCCAGCACACCGCCGTCCGCATCGCCCCCGCCTACGAGAAGACGACGGTGCACGTCCTGGACGCGTCCCGCGTCGTCGGCGTCGTGTCCAACCTGCTGGACGCCGACCGCGCCGAGGAGCTCGACAAGACCAACCGCGCCGACCAGCAGCGGCTGCGCGAGCAGCACGAGTCCAAGCGCCGCAGTCCCCTGCTCCCCATCGACAAGGCCCGCGCGAACCCCGAACGCGTCGACTTCGCCGACCTGCCCGTCCCCGAGTTCACCGGCGTCCGCACCGTCTCGCCCACCCTGACCGAGCTCCGCGAGATGATCGACTGGCAGTTCCTCTTCCTGGCCTGGGAGCTGAAGGGCAAGTACCCCGCGATCCTCGACCAGCCGGTGGCCCGCGAGCTGTTCGACGACGCCAACACCCTCCTCGACGAGATCATCGAGAAGAACCTCTTCGAGGCGCGCGGCACCTACGGCTTCTGGCCCGCCCGCTCCGAGGGCGACGACATCGTGCTGGACGACCTGCGCCTGCCGATGCTCCGCCAGCAGACCGCCAAGCCCGAGGGCCGCCCCAACCGCTGCCTGGCCGACTACATCGCCCCCGAGGGCGACCACCTGGGCGGGTTCGCGGTGACCATCCACGGCGCCGAAGACCTGGCCGCCACCTACGAGGCCGTCCACGACGACTACCGCGCCATCATGGTCAAGGCCCTGGCCGACCGCCTCGCCGAGGCGTTCGCCGAGCACATCCACCTGGAGGCCCGCCGCGCCTGGTTCGAGCCGGACGCCGCGCCCGCCATCGAAGACCTGCACGCCGAACGCTTCCGGGGCATCCGTCCCGCGCTCGGCTACCCGGCCAGCCCCGACCACAGCGAGAAGCGCGCGCTCTTCGACCTGCTGGGAGCCGAAGACCTCGGCATGGCCCTCACCGAGTCGTACGCGATGACCCCCGCCGCCAGCGTCAGCGGTCTCATCTTCGCCCACCCGTCCTCGCGGTACTTCACCGTGGGCCGCATCGGCAAGGACCAGACCGAAGACTACGCGGACCGCCGCGAGATGTCCCTGGCCGAAATCGAGCGCTGGCTCCGGCCCAACCTCGCCTACGACCCCGCCTGACCCGGCGCCGCGGCCCACCGTCCACGGATTGTGAGCGGGTGACGTCATAGAGTGCTTTCGCTTCGATAGCTTTCTGTAGTCGAGAGGCTACTTAAAGGGCCGGGGCGCTTCTCCCTAACCTTCGTCCGGAAGAACCGGTGCGAAGGGGAGGTCTCATGGCCGTCATCAGCCGCTACCAGAACGATGTCGCCGACTATTGGAACGCCGAGCGCAACCCGGTGAACCTCAGGCTCGGCGACGTGTCCGGGACCTACCACCACCACTACGGCATCGGGGAGGTGGACGGGTCGGTCCTGGAGGTGGCGGACGAGAGGGCCCGCGACGAGGCGATGATCGCCGAGATGCACCGGTTGGAGAACGCGCAGGCCGATCTGCTGCTCGATCATCTCGGCGATATCGAGCCCCACCATCGGCTCCTGGACGCCGGGTCGGGGCGCGGCGGCACCAGCCTGATGGCCAACGAGCGTTTCGGCTGCCGGGTCGACGGCGTCTCGATCTCGGCCAAGCAGGTCGACTTCGCCAACGAGCAGGCCGCCCGCCGCGGCGTCAGCGACAAGGTGCGCTTCCACCTGGCCAACATGCTCGACACCGGGCTGGAGGCCGGTGCGTTCCAGGCGATCTGGAACAACGAGTCCACGATGTACGTGGATCTGCACGACCTGTTCGCCGCGCACTCGCGGCTGCTGGCCCGGGGCGGACGCTATGTGACCATCACCGGCTGCTACAACGACGTCTACGGGCTGCCGTCCAAGGCCGTCAGCACCATCAACGCCCACTACGTGTGCGGCATCCACTCGCGCAGCGAGTACTTCAGGGCGATGGCCGCCAACCGGCTCACCCCCATCTCGGTGGTCGACCTCACCGCGGCGACGCTCCCCTACTGGGAGCTGCGCGCCCAGTCGTCCCTGGTCACCGGCATCGAGGACGCCTTCCTTGAGGCCTACCGGGGAGGCAGCTTCCACTACCTGCTGATCGCCGCCGACCGCGTCTGAGGAAGGGACCCGGCACATGGACTCCTCTTCGGAGACGGCGATTCCAGGTCTGGGCACCGACCCCTCCGACCTGGCCCGTCATGTCCTCGGCGGGCCGACCGGCCTCGGCACGTCCGCGGCCCGGATCGCCCGCTCACCCACCCTGTCCGAGACCGGCGCGGCGACCTCACCCACCGCGTCCGGACGCGGCGCGGCGGATTCGACCACCGTGTCCGAGCCTGGCACCGCGGACAACGCGGAGCCGGGCGGCGCGGCGGAGCGGGGCGACCCACCGTCCGGCATCACCGTCCCGCCGCTGTACTGCCCGGACGCCGTCCGCAACGACCCGGCGCTGGGCGAGGAGGTCAACGAGCGGCTGGTCGGCTGGGCCGAGGAGATCGGCATCTACGAGGGACGGCTCGACCGGCTGCGCTCCTGCCAGTTCGGGCATCTGATGATGCTCGGCCACCCCGACTGCGACGATCCCGAACGGCTGCTCGCCGCCGCCCGGTGCGCGCTGTCGGAATGGGCCGTGGACGACCACTGGGTCGACGAGGGCGAGCACGCCGACCCCGAACTCCTCGGCCCCCGCCTCGCGCTCGCCCACGCCGTGGTCGACCCGGTCCGGCTCCCCGCCCGGTATACGCCTCGGTTCGAGGAGGTCGTCCAGCGGGAACCCGTCCTGCGCGCGTTCCGGTCGAGCCTGGCCTACCTGTCGCAGATCGCCACGACCACCCAGGTCGCCCGGCTCCGCCACGAGCTCGCGGTGATGTTCGTGGGGTACGGCCAGGAGGCCGAATGGCGGGCGTCCGCACGCACCCCCGCCGTCTGGGAGTACCTCCTGCATCGGTACGAGAACGCGTTCTTCCCGTGCATGGTGCTGACCGACCCGGTCGGCGGCTACGAGCTGCCCGCCCACGAGTTCGCCGAGGTGGCCGTCCGCCGCGCCTACCTGTACGCCGGGACGGCCAGCGTCCTGCTCAACGACCTGTACTCCATGGGCGTCGAAGACCCGACCGACACCAACCTGCCCAACCTGATCGTCGCCGAGGAGGGCTGCTCGCTCCAGGAGGCCGTCGACCGCACCGCCGAGATCCACGACGAGCTCATGCACACCTACGAGACCGAGGCCGCCGCGCTGGGCGCCGCGGGCTCCCCCCAGCTCCAGCGCTTCTTCACCGGCGTCTGGAACTGGATGGGCGGCTGCAAGGAATGGCACGCCACCAGCCCCCGCTACGGCCATTGACGTCCGGCACATCAAAGGACCCCGCCGGACGCATGGCATCGCCCACGGGACGCCAACGCCAGCTCGCGGCCGCAGGCTCCGCGCCACGCCTACGCGAGGTCGCCACCCGCAGGCTCCGTGCCGCGCTTGCCATTTCCGGCGCCCTCGTTGGCGACCCGCGCTATTGGGGGGTGAGGACGTCCAGCATTCCGTTGATGGTGGTCTTCCAGGGGTAGCCCTCGGCGCGGGTGCGGGCGGTGGCGCGGCGGTGGTCGGGGGGCAGGCTCAGGACGCGTTCGACGCCGTCGGCGAAGGATGGGCCCGTGGGGGCCACGCCCAGGCCCGCGCCCGGGGTGAGGAGTTCGTGGGCGGCGCCTCGGTCGGCGGCGACGACCGGGGTGCCGCAGGCCAGGGCCTCCAGGACGGCGAGGCCGAACGACTCGATGGGGCAGGTGGCCAGGGCGACGTCGGCGTGGGCGAGCAGGCGGGCGACCTTGGAGCGGTCCCCTACGTGACCGTGGAAATGGACGGGCAGCCGCTCGCGGCGGGCCCAGGCCCGCAGCTTGGGGCCGAGGGGGCCGTCGCCGACGAGGTCGAGATGCACGTCGGTGCCGCGCTTCTTGAGCGCGGCCACGGTGGCCAGGGCCAGGTCGGGACGCTTCTCCGTCGACAGGCGGCCCAGATGCACCAGGCGGACGGCGCTGCATTCGGGAGCGGGGAGGGGGCGGAAGGTGTCCAGGTCGACGCCCAGCGGGACGCGGTGCAGCGAGCGCGCCCCGATGCGGGCGAACTCGGCGGCGGCGAACGCCGAGGTGACGACGATCGCGTCGAACGCCTGGGAGAGGTGGCGGTTGACCCGGTCGGCGGTGGCCTCCAGCGGAAACCATTTGGGGGTGTGCGGGGAGAGGATCGCGTCCAGCCGCTCGTGGGAGAACAGCACCGTCCGGACGCCGCGGCGGCGGGCCCAGCGGGCGGCGACGGTCAGCGTGGCCTTGTCGGAGACCTCGATGACGTCCGGCCGCAGCCCGCTCAGCACGCGGAGCACGGGACGGGGGTCGAGCACCAGCCGGTACCCGGGGGCGACGGACGGGCCCGGGACGGTGATGACCATGCCGTTCTCGCGCCGGTGGCGGGTGTAGTCGCGGCCGGGGACGACCAGGGCGCGCTGGTGCCCGGCGGCGGCGTACCCGGTTCCGAGCATGTCGACGGCGGTGCGGAGTCCGCCGGAGACCGGGCTGTAGAGGTTGGCCAGCTGGACGATCCTCACGCGGTCACCAGTGTCTCGTAGGTCACGGGGCGGCCACCGGCCGAGAGGGCGGTGTCGATGGCGTCGAGTGCGGAGCGGCGGAGTCCGGGACGGGTGAGGTCGGCGGGGTGCAGCGCGATCCGGAAGGGGATCCGCGCCCGGGAGAAGGCGCGGGAGGCCCCGGTCATCAGGCGGGCGCCGGTGCGCTCGCCGGTGCCGCCGGGACGGTGGGAGAGGGCGGCCATGCGCCGGACGGGCCCGCCCGGCAGGGAGTGGACGGCCAGCTGGCTCGTCCAGTAGCGGAAGCCGAGCGCGCTGAGCGCCTTCCGGGTGCCCGGCGAGGCCAGCCAGCCGGGCGGGGTGAAGCCGACGACGTCCATGCCGGCCTCGTTGAGCACGGCGAGCCCGGCGTGCAGGCGCTCGGCGGCCTGGGCCTCGGTGAGCGACCAGAACTCACCGGCGCCGCGGGCCATCACCTGGTTCACGCCCCGGCGCAGCAGGGGACCGCCCGGCACGCCTTCGTGCAGGTAGCCGTGCAGGGACAGCTCGTGGCCCCGTCCCGCCGCCGCGTGCAGGTAGTCGATCAGGTCGGGCGCCTCGGGCAGCGCGGCTCCCCCGGCGAACGGTCCGGGGATCACCAGCAGGCTGGCGGGGATGCCGCGCTCGTCCAGGTCCGACAGCCACTCGGCGGTCGGCTCGGCGGTCGAAGGGGCCACATCGTGGATGGAAATGACAAAAGGGAAGCTCACGCGGCGCGCTCCACCCGTCGTCGCTCGGTCGCGCCGTACAGGAGTTCTCGGTAGTGGGACATGAGGTCTTCGCAAACGGTGTGCCAGTCGCGTCCCCGGGTGGACTCGACGGCCTGCCGGCCCATGCGCAGGCGCATCGCGGTGTCGCCGGCGATGGTCGCCACCGCCGCGCGCAGGTCGCGGTCGTCGTTGGGTGCGTACAGCAGCCCGTTGGCCCCGGGCTGGACGAGGTCGAGCGGGCCGCCCGCGGCGGGCGCCACGACGGGGACGCCGGACGCCAGCGCCTCCTGGACGGCCTGGCAGAACGTCTCGTCCGCCCCGGTGTGGACGAAGACGTCGAAGCAGGCCAGCAGTTCGGCCAGCTCGTGACCGGTGCGGAAGCCGGTGAAGACGGCGTCCGGCAGCAGGCGCCTGAGCCGGTCGAGCTCGGGACCGTCACCGACGACCACCAGGCGGGTGCCGGGCAGGTCGGCCAGCCGGGCCAGCAGTTCGGGACGCTTCTCGGCGGCGAGCCTGCCCATGTAGCCGATGATCGTCTCGCCGCCGGGGGCGAGGCGGGCGCGCAGGCCGTCCGAGCGGTGGGCGGGGTTGAAGCGCCGGCGGTCGACGCCGCGTCCCCAGCGGGCCAGCCGGGGGATGCCGCGCCGCTCCAGCTCCTCCAGGACGGGCGAGGAGGGGGCGAGGGTCCGGTCGGCCTTGCTGTGCAGGTGCCGGAGCCAGCCCCAGATGATCGGGTCGGTGCCGCGCAGGCCGTACTGGCGGGCGAACCCGGCCACGTCGGTCTGGAAGACCGCCAGGGCCGGGACGTCGAGCCGCCGCGCGGCGGCCAGGCCGGACGCGCCCAGGACCAGCGGCGAGGCCAGGTGGATGAGGTCGGGGTCGAAGTCGCGCAGGATCCGGGTGACGCGGCGGGTGGGGAGCCCGACCGCGAACGAGGGGTAGAAGGGCAGGTTGACGGCCCGCACCGGAATCACGGAGTCGGCCGGCTCGCAGCCGGGCGCGACGACGAGGGTTTCGTGGCCATGGGTATCGAGGTGCTCGATGACGCGGCAGACCGAGTTGGTGACCCCGTTGACTTGGGGCAGGTACGACTCGGTCACGATGGCTACTTTCACGGCCGAAAGCGTGTCCATCATTGCCGAAATCTGTGCCGCGAGCCGACACCGGCAAAGGAAACATCACGCGAACGGGAGTAACGGATCTTGTTCGTGTCCATGTTCCGCGCCAGATTGGGACGTTTCAATCACCGCCGGGCACGTTTCAACCCCGGCTCGGGGGAAGCGTCCCCCGGTAAAAGACGCCAACAGCGATCCGGGGGCGTGTCGCATGCCGACCTTCGGCTATTTCCTGTCCACCGAAGAACACGGGCCCAAGGAATTGGTCCGCCAGGCCAGGCTGGCCGAGCGGGCGGGATTCGAGGCCCTGTGGATCTCCGACCACTTCCATCCGTGGCTCGACGAACAGGGTCAGGCCCCGTTCGTCTGGTCGGTCATCGGGGCGCTCTCGGAGGCGACCTCGCTGCCGATCACCACGGCCGTCACCTGCCCGCTCCAGCGGACGCACCCGGCGATCATCGCGCAGGCCGCCGCGACCAGCGCCGTCCTGACCGGCGGACGTTTCCGGCTCGGGGTCGGCACCGGAGAGGCGCTGAACGAGCACATCACCGACCCGTCGTGGCCGTCGGCGGCGACCAGGCTCGACATGCTGGAGGAGGCCGTCCACCTCATCCGCGAGCTGTTCACCGGACGTCTGGTGACCCATCGCGGCACCCACTACTCGCTCGACACCGCGCGGCTCTACACCCTGCCCGAGCGGCCGCCCCCGATCTACGTCTCGGCATTTGGGGAGAAGGCGACGCGCCTGGCCGCGCGCATCGGCGACGGATTCATGTGCGTCCAGCCGGACGCCGGGCTGCTCAAGACCTTCGCGGCCGAGGGCGGCGCGGGCAAGCCGACGGCGGGCGGGCTCAAGGTGTGCTGGGC
This sequence comes from Spirillospora sp. CA-294931, assembly GCF_050946795.1. Lineage (GTDB taxonomy): Bacteria > Actinomycetota > Actinomycetes > Streptosporangiales > Streptosporangiaceae > Spirillospora. The sequence continues at coordinate 560,926 of NZ_CP192006.1, read as the reverse complement.
CGACGACGCGGCCGAAGGGCGCCACACAGTCAAACGGCTCTGGCCGACCGAGATGATCGGCGGGGAGGCCATGCAGCTGCTGCAGCTCCCCCGCCACTTCGAGCAGCTGGCCGAACTGGTCACCGAGGACATGGTGGACGTCCCGTGCGGCCCCGACCCGCGGACCCACATCGACGCGCTCAACGCCTACGTCGAGGCAGGCTACGACGAGATCTACGTCAACCAGATCGGCCCGGACCAGGTGCCCTTCTTCGACTTCTACGCCGAACAGGTGCTACCCGCCCTGAACGGCGGCGCAGCCGCCTCGCCAGGAAACGGGTCCGTACCCTGACGAGGCGAGGCGGGTCTCGGGTCAGGTGCCGACGGGTGTGCGGGCGGCGAGGGCCGCCAGGGACGTGCGGGCGCGGGTCCGGTACTCCTCGACTCGGGCCAGCTTGATGTCCTCGTAGCCGCGGATCGCCTCGGGCAGCGCCGCGATGTCGGCCACCGCGTCCACCGTGCCGGGCGTCAGGTGGGCGATCGCGTCGCGCACCAGGCCCCGGTACTCGTGGACGAGCTCGCGCTCCACCCGCCGCACCTTGGCGTAGCCGAACACGTCCAGCGAAGTGCCCCGCAGCGACCGGGCCGACCGCAGGACGCGGAACGCCACCGGCGCCGTGCGGCGCAGCCTGATCTTGCGCTTCACGCCCATCGCGCGCAGGACGGGCGGGTGCAGCATGACCGAGACCGACGCGTCCGGGCCGTACTCCTCGTCTCGCCGGGCCCGCTCGACCGGGTCCAGGTGCAGCCGCGCGACCTCGTACTCGTCCTTGTAGGCCATGAGCTTGTGCAGGCTCGCGGCGTAGGCGCGCCCGATCCGGGTGCCCGCCTCGGCGCCCGCGCGCTCGGTCGCCAGCCGCGCGACGCGCCGGACGTCCTCGGCGTAGCGGCGGGCGTACTCCTCGTCCTGGTAGCCGATGAGGTCGGCCACCCGCGTCGCCAGCGTCTCCTCCAGGTCGCCCGTCCCCGCCAGCGCCCGCGCCGACGAGGTGATCTGGACGACCGGCAGGCTGGGCCGGGCGACCGCCGCGAGCACGGCCTTGAGGTCGAGCGCGGCGGCCCGTCCCCAGCGGAACGCGGCCAGGTTCTTGTCCACGGCCGCGCCGTTGAGCCGGATCGCCCGCTCCACGGCCTCGGCGCCGATCGGCAGGCAGCCGTGCTGGAACGCGGCGCCGACCAGCAGCATGTTGGTGGGCATGTGATCGTCGAACAGCGCCTCGGACAGGCCCTGCGCGTCCAGGTACAGGTTGCCCGAGGTGCCGGTGACCGACTCGATGCGCTCCAGCGCGTCGTCCGGCGAGCCGGGCAGCGAGACCCGTCCGGTGACCATCGCGGCCGTCGGCACCACCGCGGTGTTGATCACCGCGATCGTGTGGCCCGCCCGCGCCGTGGCCAGGTTCGACTCGGCGGCGGCGCCGAGCAGGTCGAAGCCCAGCAGGACGTCGGCCGTCCCGCGCGAGGCCCGCAGCGACCCCTCGACCGGGCGCCCCGAGATCCGCAGGTCGCTGACCACCGGGCCGCCCTTCTGCGCCAGACCCGTCTGCTCCAGGCCCGCCGCGTGGCGTCCCTCCAGGTGGGCGGCCATCTGCAGGATCTGCGAGACGGTCACGACACCGGTGCCGCCGACGCCGGGCATCCGCAGCAGGACGTCCGAGCCCGCGAACCTGAACGCCGGCTCGGTCAGCTCGACCGGCAGCGGGGGCACGGCCCTGGTCTTCTTCGTCCCGGGCTCGACCAGCAGGAACGACGGGCAGTCGCCCTTGAGGCAGCTGAAGTCGGAGTTGCACGACGCCTGGTGGATGCGCGTCTTGCGGCCGAACTCGGTCTCCACGGGCTGCACCGACAGGCAGGTGGAGACGTCCCCGCAGTCCCCGCATCCCTCGCAGACCCGCTCGTTGATCACGACCTTCTCGGCCGGGGTCGGCAGCTGGCCGCGCTTGCGCAGCCGCCGCTCCTCCGCCGCGCACCGGTCGTCGTGGATCAGCACCGTGACGCCCTCGACGCCCGACAGCTCCTTCTCGACCTCGGGGATGTCGTCCCGGTGCCGGACGGACGCGATCGGGTCGAGCGCGATGCCGCGGTAGGACGCGGGGTCGTCGGTGGTCACCACGACCCGGCGGACGCCTTCGAGGGCCAGCAGGCGGGTGAGGGTCGGGACGTCCAGGCGTCCCTCAGCCCGTTGCCCGCCGGTCATCGCCACGGCGTCGTTGTAGAGCAGCTTGTAGGTCATCGTCACCCCGGCGGCCACGGCCGCGCGGATCGCCAGCGAGCCGGAGTGGTGGAACGTCCCGTCCCCGAGGTTCTGGACGAAGTGCCTGTCACCGGTGAACGGCGCCAGCCCGAACCACTGCGCCCCCTCGCCGCCCATCTGGGTCAGCCCGATCTGGTTCCCGCGGCCCGCGCCGTCCAGCGCGATCATGGCGTGGCAGCCGATTCCGACGCCGACGAGCGTGTCGTCGGACGTCCGGGTGGACGCGTTGTGCGGGCAGCCGGAACAGAAGTACGGCGTCCGGGACGCGACCATCGGCAGCGAGCGCCGCCCGGCGCCCTCGCCCTTCGGCTTGAGGTGGACGACGGGACGGGGCAGCCGGTCCTCGCCGACCCGCTTGGCGAGGGCGCGCGCGACGTCCTCGGCCCCGAGCGTGCCCCGCGCCGTGAGCAGCGGGCGTCCGGCCTCGTCGCGCCGTCCCACGATCGCGGGCGCGTACGGACGGCCGTAAAGAGCCTGCTTGAGGTGTCCTTCGAGAAAGGGAACCTTGTCCTCGACGACGAGGACCTCGCTGAGCCCGGACGTCATGTCCGCGAGATCGGCGTCCACCAGCGGGAACGGCATCCCCAGCCGGATCAGCCGCAGCCCGAGCGCCTCCATCGCGGCCTCGTCCAGCCCGAGGTCGGCAAGCGCGCGCTGCACGACCGCGTAACCGGTACCGGACGCCAGCACGCCCAGCGTCGCCGACTCCCCGCCGAACGTCACCCGGTTGAGCCCGGTCCTCCGGGCGTAGTCGCGCGCCAGATCAAGGCGCCGGGTGAGCATGTCGTGCTCGGCGTCCAGGGACGCGGGCCCCACCAGCGTCGCGGGGGGCGTGTCGGCCCGCGTGCATTCGGGAATCCCGGCGATCTCGGACGCCAGCGCGTCGAGATCCACAACCGTGGACGCGTCGGCGATGTCCGAGACGATCTTCAGCCCCGTCCAGAGCCCCGAGGCCCGGCTGAGCGCGACCGCGTGCATCCCGAACTCGATGATCTCCGCCACCGAACCCGGCGCCAGCAGCGGCATCGACAGGCTCTGCGCCATCGGCTCGCACGAGCTGGGCACCGTCGAGGACTTGCTGCCCGGGTCGTCCCCGATCCAGGCCACCGCCCCGCCCTTGGCCGACGTCCCGGCGACCACCCCGTGCCGGATGGCGTCCGCGGCCCGGTCGAGCCCGGGGTTCTTGCCGTACCAGAACCCGGTCACCCCGTCGTGCCTGCGTCCGGGCAACTGCCCGAGCAGCTGCGTCCCGGCGACGGCCGTGGCGGCCAGCTCCTCGTTGAGACCCGCCTGGAAGACCACCCCGGCCTCGTCGATGAACCGCGAGGCCCGTCCCATCTCCAGGTCGACCCCGCCCAAGGGCGAACCCTGATACCCCGAAACGAAGACCCGGGTGTCGAGCCCGCGCCGCGCGTCCAGCCACCGCTGCTCCAGCGTCAGCCGCACGAGCGCCTGGATGCCCGAGATCAGGACCCGCCCGTCCCGCGCCGTGTACTTGTCGTCAAGCCGGACGTCCACCCGAACCTCCCCAGGTCAGCCAGTTGTGACCCGAAGCACAACAACGCACCCTGGGTGAACGCAAGCAAACTCCGACAAATCACACTCAAGACGCAAAGAAAACAGCAGATACCCTGCCCATGAACGATTCCTTTGCGCGCTAGGGGCGGCCGACCATGATCGAACTAGACGAGACCGACCACCGCATCCTGCAACTCCTGCGCCAGGACGCCCGCCGCACCTTCTCCGAGATGGCCCAGCGCATCGGCCTCTCGGTCGCCGCCGTCAAACGCCGCGTCGACCGCCTCCGCGACCTCGGCGTCATCACCGGCTTCACCACCCAGATCGACTACGCCAAGCTCGGCTGGGGCATCGAGGCGTTCACCGAACTCCGCTACTCCGGCTCCGCCCCCGTAAGCGAAATCATCCGCACCGCCACCAGCGCCCCCGAAGTCCAGGCCATCTACACCACCGCCGGAGACCCCGACGCCTTGGTCAACATCCGCGTCCGCGACATGCAACACCTCCAGCAGGTCATCGACCACATCCGCCGAGCCGGCAACGTCACCGGCACCAAAACCCTCATGGTCCTCGGCGTCTGGACCCGCTCCGACGACCCCACCACCACCCCCAAACGCCAACCTCCGCGCTAACCCCCAAACGCAAGGCCCTCGCTACCGCTCGGACAGCCCCATTGGGGGCTCCCGCCCCCAAACCCCAAGGCGGGGGGGCTCCGCCCCCCGCACCCCCCAAGAACACGAAAATGGCCCCTCCCGAAGGAGAGGCCACTACACAGAAAGCCCGGTCAGCGAAGATCCATGCCTCCGCGCTTCACAAGCCGGGCCAGCGCGCGAGCCGAGTCCTGCGAAAGCGTCAGGTGCCCACGCTCAGGCGCCCTGCTATCACGCACCCCCACGCCACCAGCAACCTGCGCCAACTCCACACAGTCTGTAGTACCGCTGCCGCCGCTGTAGCTGCTCTTACGCCAGAGAGTCATCAGATCTCACCCATCCTTGCGATGTGCTCGCGCGACTGGTCCTCGCTCCACGATCTGGCGGCGATCCTCTGAAAGCGCTTCGCCACTCTCGCCGCCTCGACCTGATCGTCAATGATCCGCCCCACTCTCAACACGGTGCCCGAGAAGGCCGCCAGGCGCCGGTCGGGCAGAGTGAACACATGAAACGAGCCATCTAGCCCGATGTTGGGCGTAGCCGACTGGGGCAGTATGCGTAGCGATACGTTCCTAAGTGTACTCATTTGCAGTAGCTTGTCCCGCTGATCGGCCATGACGCTTGCCGGTCCCATCGGGCGAAGGGCGATCTCGTCGAGGACGACCCAGATATCGGGATCGTCTTCCAGCATGGCGTCTTGAATCTCCATGCGGCGGGCCAGAGCCGACTCCACGTCGTCCAGGAATCCGCCAGCGTGACCGGCTTCGAGCAGTCCCCGCGCGTATGACTCCGTCTGGAGTGGCAACGGGATCAGATTGCTGGCGAAAATGTGATGCTCCTTCGCCCTGCGCTGGTACCGATCCCGGCGTTCCGGCCATTTGGTGTCCGTTCCCAGCTTGGCGTAGCCGAGCATGATCGCGAAAAGCCCGCCCGTCTTCCACGCCTCGTCCAATGCCGCGCACTGCCCGCCATCGAGACGTTTCTCCCCGGACTCGTACTTGGAAACTTGGCTGTCGGAGCAACCGATGATCTCACCGACCTGAACCTGGGTCGCCTTGTGCTGCAGACGCAGAAACCGCAGGTAGTAGGCCATGAAGTGATAGATCGAGATGGTCGGATCGGGTGACTTCCTGACCACGAAGAGCATCCCTTCAACGGCGACGAACTTTCCGAAGCTGCCATCAAGCGTGACAAGCGTACGTGGCAGCACAGAAGCTGTGACGCAGAACACAACAAATGATCGGACCGTGAAGGACGAATCAATGTCGCCCGCGATATCCCAGCCCGGAGCACCATTCACCGCGCGCAAACACGCAGTTCAACTCAGTGCGTCCCTGGAACGGTGCGTACTTGGCACTCCAGCCGCCGTCGGGGTTCTCCGTGCCCTGGCCGAGGTCCGTCTCCATCAATGGGATCTTTCCGAACTTGTCGGGGACGCGACCGTCGTCGTCTCCGAACTGCTCACCAATGCCGTGGAGGCCGCGCCCGGCCGACCGCTCGTGTTCAGGCTGACCCGGCAGCCCGAGACACTTCTGATCGAAGTCCAGGACTCAAGCGTCCAGGCCGCGCGGTTCGAGCAACCCGACGAGTTCGCCGAGCAGGGTCGCGGTCTCTGGCTCGTCGACCTCCTGGCCTCGTCCTGGGGCCAACACCAGGACGCCAACGGCACGAAGACCGTCTACGCCGAGTTCAAGCTTTGAGGTACGACCGGCACTGCTGCCGTCAGCGATCGGTATCCTTGGGGTGACGTGGCGACGCATAGATGATCCAGACCGTACGGTCGTCATCGTTGATCACATAGCGGACACGGCCGCCACTGGTGACCTCGTACTCCCACTGCTCAAGATCCCGACCGTTGTGCTTGTGCGTTGCGAGATCGCCTCGGAGCCGGTGTTGTCGCTCGTGATTGGAACGAGAACGCGGCTCGGCACGCAATGCTTCCAGACAGCGGCGTGTGTTCGACAGAGCGAGACGACATAGCTCCTCCCAGCCCCTTACAGCATCGCTGGTGCCGAATCTAACGTCCCATTCATCATCTGGTGGCGGGACTGTGACTCGGTCCCCTCGCTTGGGGCTCAAGGTGTGACCTCGACCGAACCGAAGTCACCAGAGGTCGGACGACGCGCTTCCTCGTACTCCGTGGGGTCCGCTTTGATTCGTGCGGTGGCGCGCCAGCCGGTAACGACCTCTTGAGCGCTCGCGTCGAGTTCGAGTTCGGCTGCGTCGGACAGGGCGTTGACCAGTTCCACGGTGAAGGCACGGATCTCTTCCGTGCTCAGGTGGCGTATCCAGGGGAACACCTCGGGCATGGCCAGCAGCAGTGCACGAGCGCTCGGATCATGCTTCATGAGCGCCAGAAAAATCCGCGACGCGGTGGTCAGGCTCTCGTCGCGTCGCTCTTCGCGATCGGCGGCGGTGAGGTAGAAGTCGGGGGCATCGCGGTGGGTGACGCGCAGGCGCCCGAGTCGCGTGGCTCGCTCGGCCACGGCCTTGGGATTGCGGGACAGGTCAGAGAAGGTCACTGCGTCCGCGGTGTTGCTCATACAAACAGTGTAGTCAGATTACGTTCTGACTTCGCCGAATCTTGCTGGCGGGTCTTTCGGCGCGCCTGGCTGAGCTTGGGGGATTACGACCTGAGCGCCGCCTCCCGCTGACGGCCCGCCGTCAGCGCTGCCATCGGGCGGGGGTGTTGAGGGGCCAGCGGAGCATGTGGCCGCGCATGCGGGTCACCGTCGGCCAGCGGACGGTCACACCGTCCTCCAGGCCCAGGCGCATGAACAGGGCGAAGGCGAGGACGAGCCCTGTCGCCATGCCGAAAGACAAGGCCAGCCGCGTTCCGGCCGCGGCGGGGATCATCGCCAGCGCGCAGAGCACCGCGGCCGCCAGGCCCGCCGCCGAGATCCACCGCCACGTCTGCTGCCGCCGCCTTGCTCTGGTCAGCGATGACACGCGCACGGTCAGCGTCCGGCCGCAGTCGGGGCACTGGAGTTGCTGGTCCTGCCACCCGTGCTCGGGCCGCTCGACGGGGATGGGGTGGATGTGCCACTCACGCCTGACGACGAAAGCGCCGGGAGTGGTGGAGACCAGATGCCCGTACCCGATCCCCGGGTACGGGCCCAAAGGCAGACGGCTCATGCCTCCTCCTGCGGGCCGGGTGCCCAACGCTAGCCGCGCTGCCTCCCCCCGTGTGTAGCCGGATCCGGCCGCGAAATGATCGCCGAAGTCAGGTGCCGCGTTGGAAGCCGGTTGCCGCGACGATGGCTCCCAGGGCGGCGAGGACGGCGATGGCGGTGAACGCGGTGTGGAAGCCGTCGAGGCCGGTTCCGGCTACCAGGACGGTTGCCACCGCGGCGACGCCTGCCGCGCCGCCGATCTCGCGCATTGTCTCGAGCAGGCCCGAGGCGAGTCCCGATTCGGATTCGCTGACGCCGGACAGCGCGCCGATCTGGAGCAAGGGCCCGCAGATCCCGAAGCCGAGTCCGGCGAGCAGGAAGGCCGGAAGCAGGTCGGTGAGGTAGTCCGCGCCGGCCGAGACCCGGATGAGCAACACCATTCCGACGGCCAGCAGCGTCAGCCCGATCACCAGGAGGCGGCGGACGCCCACGGCGGAGGCGAGGCGGCCCGCGGTCCACGCGACTCCGAAGCTGGTCACCGTCGTGGCCAGCCATGCCAGACCCGTTTCCGTCGCGGTGTAGCCGAGTTCCTGCTGCATCAGCAGCGATCCGAGGAAGATGAACGAGAAGAGCGCGCCGAACGTGAGCAGCGCGGTGAGGTTCGCCGCGACGAGCGTGCGATTCCGCAGTGCGCTGGCCGGCACGAGCGGGGCTGGTGAGCGCTTCTCGAACCAGACGAACGCGGCCGCCAGGACGCCCACCGCGATGAACCACGCCAGCGTGCCGGCGGACGCCCATCCGTGGGTGGAGGCATGGTGGAGCGTGTAGACGAGGGTCAGCAGTGCGCCGGTCACCGTGCTCGCCGCCGCGACGTTGAGCCGTCCTGAACGTGCACGGGGCTGATCGGCCGCGAGGCCGGTGGCGGCGAGCGTGATGAGCGCGAGGCCGACGGGGACGTTGCCGAAGAACGCCCACCGCCAGCCCGGTCCGTCGGCAATGAGGCCGCTCGCGACAACGCCCAGCGTTCCGCCTATTCCGGCGACGGCTCCGAAGATGCCGATGGCCCGGTTGCGTTCCCGCCCTTCACGGAAATTGACGGCCAGCAGCGACAAAGCGGCCGGTGCGGTGAGCGCTCCGCCCAGCCCCTGCAGCCCGCGGGCCGCGATCAGCACGCCTCCGTGCTGTGCCACGCCCGCCATCAGCGACGCGGCGGCGAACAAGCCGAGGCCGGCGATGAAGATGCGGCGTCGTCCCAGCAGGTCGGTCATCCGGCCACCCACGAGGAGGAATCCGCCGAGGAAGAGGCCGTAGGCGACGACGACCCATTGCAGAGCGCCCTGGCTGACGCCGAGGTCGCGCTGGATCGAGGGCAGGGCCACGTTCGCGATGGCGATGTCGAGGCCCACCATCGCCTGGGAGACGCATGCCAGCACCAGCACGAGCCGCTGGTGCGGGTCCGCCTTCGTCTGGCGCGTGGAGGTCAGCGGAGCAGCGGCGGTTTTCACGGGGCTTCCTTGGTGTCCTTCCAGCTCGCGGCGGTTCACTTGCGGTAGCCCTCGATGGGCCGGCCGGTGCCGGTGGTGATCAGCTGCGGCAGGCTCTGGGCGATGAAGAAGGTCCAGGCGACCGAGCACGCTTCGAAGCAGGACGATTCCGCCGCGGTGAGGCCCTCGTGCGTGAAACGCAGCGTCGTGCCCCGCGCGTCGGCGGTGAGGTCGAAGATGACCTTGGTGTCGGTCCACTCGTCGGTGCCGTCGATGAAGTCGGAGTCCACGACGTGCCAGACCATCCGGCGGCCGGGCACGACCTCGGTGATCTGGAACCGGGCGAAACGGATGCCCTCCTTGGCGCGGGCGGTCTGACCGGCGTACTCGCTGTCGTCGGTGAAGACGAACTCGTCGTGCAGGGCGGCGGAGTGGCCGATGAGGTTCTCGGTCCACCAGCCGCGGACGTTGGTGATGGCCTCGAAGACCTGCTCCGGCGTCCGGTCGATGGTCATGGTGGCGGTCAGGTGCTCGGTGTTCGACATCGTTTTCGCCTCTCTCTTTGGTGGTTTCGCCCCACCGACGAAGGAGGCCGCCCGGGATCGACATCGACCGGGAGGAAACTTCGAAAAATTTGGCCGCGATGACCTTTGTGCTGGTCAGAGCCCGGAAAGACGACCCGCCAGATAGCGGCGCTCGGCGTCGGTCGGCGCCAGTCTCAGCGCCTCCTCGTAGGACGTGGCGGCCTCGGCGAGGCGGCCGTCCCGGCGGAGGAGGTCGGCCCGTGTCGCGGGCAGCAGGTAGTAGCCGTCGAGCCTGCCGGACGCGGCGAGCTCGTCGACGAGGGCGAGTCCGGCGGTGATGCCGTCGGCCATCGCGATCGCCACGGCGCGGTTCAGATCCACCACGGGAGACGGCGCCAACCGCGTGAGCTCCGTATAGAGGGCGGCGATCTGCGGCCAGTCGGTAGCCGCGGCGTCGGGGGCCGTGGCGTGACAGGCGGCGATCGCGGCCTGCACCTGATACGGCCCGGAGCGTCGCATGGCCAGCGCATCGTCGAGGGTCGTCAGGCCCTCGGCGATCAGCGCGCGATCCCAGCGGGACCGGTCCTGGTTCTCCAGCGTGACCAGCACGCCGTCGTCGGTGCGGCTCGCGCGGCGGGCCTCCAGCAGCAACATCAACGCCAGCAGGCCGCGCGCCTCGGGCTCGGCCGGCATCAGCCGGACCAGCGTCCGGGCGAGGTGGATCCCCTCGGCGGCCAGGGCCCTGCGCCCGTCCTCCTCGTCGTAGCCCTCGTTGAAGATCAGGTACAGCACCGCCAGGACGGCCGTCAGCCGCTGCGAAAGCAGCTCCGCCGGGGGGACCCGGTACGGTATCCCGGCCTCGACGATCTTGCGCTTGGCGCGCACCAGGCGCTGCGCCATGGTCGGTTCGGCGGTCAGGAACGCCTTGGCGATCTCGCCCGTGCTCAGCCCCGCCAGCGTCCGCAGCGTCAGGGCGACCCGGGCGGGGAACGGCAGCGCGGGATGGCAGCACGTGAAGATCAGCCGCAGTCGCTCGTCCGGGATCTCCTCGGCCGCCGACTCGGCGGGACCCCGCTCCAGCACGGCGAGCTGCCGCAGCTTCGCCGCCCCCGTGGCGTCCCGCCGCAGCCGATCGGTCGCCCGGTGACGTGCCGTCGTCGTCAGCCACGCACCCGGACGAGCCGGGACGCCGTCACGCCCCCACGTCGCCAGGGCGGCGGCGAACGCTTCCTGCGCGCAGTCCTCCGCCAGGTCCCAGTCGCCGGTCAGCCCGATCAGCGTGGCGACCACCTGGCCCCACTCGTCCCGATAGGCCGCGTCGACCGCGGCACGCACCGCCTCCGGCGCGGTCATTCCCAGACGGGACGGACCTCGACACAGCCGCGGCTCGCGTAGGGGTGCCGGGCCGCGAGCGCGATCGCCTCGTCCAGATCGGCGCACTCGACGATGTCGATACCGCCGATGAAGTCCTTCGTCTCCGCGAAGGGGCCGTCGGACACCAGCGTCTCCCCATCACGGACACGGATCGTCGTCGCGTCCGCCACCGGACGCAGCCGCGCACCTCCGACGATGGCTCCCCGCCGCTCCACCTCCTCGCCATACGCCTGAAGCGCCGGGTCCGCCGCGAGCTCCTCCATGGTCGGCGACACCGTCTCATCGTCACAGATCAGGAACACGTACTTCATGAGGCCACTATGCCCGACCCGCCGATCAGCCGGCCCGCACCACCGCTGCCAACGATCGGCCGCCGCCCCACCGATAAGCCAGGAAAACCTAAGAACTTAGCCCGGGTTCACCGAAAGATCTAGAGAGATCTCTTGGATTGTAGAGATTTCCTTCGGACCTGAAAACGATTGTCATCATTGTCCATTGCTGCCGCGAAGCTCCGGGTTTGAGAGTGGATCAACACCTTGAGGACCGGTGTCAACCCCACCCCTCGAAGAGAGGAACACCCAGGTGCCCAAGCACTTCATGCTCGCGCGCAGGGCAGCGGCGGTCGGATTGGCCGGTGCGGCCGTGGTCGGTCTTCAGACCACCGTCGCGCAGGCGTCTCCGCGTCCCGATCCGCGGATCGAGATCGTCGGCGGCACGCCCGCCAAGCAGGGCGAGTTCCCGTTCATGGTCCGGCTGTCGGTCGGCTGTGGCGGCTCGCTGTACACCAAGGACATCGTGCTGACCGCCGCGCACTGCTTCGATCGTTCCGGCCCCAACACCGGGATCACCGTCACCGCCGGCGCGGTGGACCTTCAGGACCCGGCCGCGATCAAGGTCAAGTCGACCAAGGTGCTGCGGGCACCCGGGTACGACGGCAACGGCAAGGACTGGGCGCTGGTCAAGCTGGCCAAGCCGATCACGAACCTGCCGACGCTGAAGATCGCCGACACGACCGCCTACGACAAGGGCCGCTTCACGATCGCCGGATGGGGGCACACCCGCGAGGGCGGGCAAGCACAGCGCTACCTGCGCAAGGCCGAGGTGCCCTTCGTGGACGACGCCACCTGCAAGAAGCCCTACCCCGAACTCATCCCCAGCGAGGAGATCTGCGCCGGATTCATGGACACCGGCGGCGTCGACACCTGCCAGCAGGACTCCGGCGGCCCCATGTTCCGCAAGGACAACGCCAACGCCTGGATCCAGGTCGGCGTCGTCAGCTGGGGCAAGGGCTGCGCCCGTCCCGGATATCCGGGTCTCTACACCGAGGTCAGCCACTTCGCCGCTGACATCAAGAAGGCCGCCGCCACCTTCTGACGCCGTCAGGGGCCGCGCTCACACCAGCGCACCGAGCGCGGCCCCGCCCTTTTACGTGCTGCGAGAGTGGCGCCGGAATAGTCTCCATGGAGAGGAGACTTTAAATCCTTCGCCAATTTCCGGCGCGGCGAAAAATAGTGGGCCAATGGGGCGACAAAGCGCAGCCCGGACAGTAGCCTTCCTATCTCCAGCCCGTCCTGGGGCAGCGGAGAAAGGAAACGACATGCGCAAGGTCGTGCTCTATCACATCGTGTCGCTCGATGGCGTCGCCTACGAGGAGTCCGACTGGTTCGACGACGGCGGCGATGAGATGATCGCCAACCTGAGCCAGATCATCGAAACCCAGGACGACATCCTGCTGGGGCGCGGCACCTACGACTACTGGGTCGGATACTGGCCCACCTCGGACTTCCAGCCCTTCGCCGACTTCATCAACACGACGCGCAAGCATGTGTTCACCTCAAGCAAGCCCGACCAGGAATGGGCGAACACGACTCTGGTCAGCGCCCCGGTCACCGACTACGTGGCCGACCTGAAAGAACAGTCCGGCGGCGACATCGGAATCCACGGAAGCATTTCCCTGGCGCAGTCGCTCCTGCGCGCGGGGCTGGTCGACGAACTGCGGCTCGTCGTCGCCGCCGCGGTGGCCGGACAGGGGCGGCGTGTCTTCGAGGGCGACGCCCTCCAGAAACTCCAATTGCTGGACGTCCAGCGAAGCCTCAAGGGCACCCTTTTCCTCACCTACCGATGCCCCACCACCCCGTGAGCAGCCGGGTGCGGGCAGACGCCCCGGAACTGTCCAGCTACCCGACGGACTTCCACCCTGGTGGTTCCTCTCCGGGCTGACCGTCCGGATCGAACGCCATCCCGTTGGTTAGGAGAGGTGCTTTGACCATGGGTGTGGGGATTGCCAGGGGTGAGGGCCGGGGCCGGGGGTGTCGAGGGCTGCCTGTTCCCAGGCCAGGTCGGCCTTGCAGGGGGTGGAGTCGACGCGCTGGGCGGTGAGCCGCACGACGTGGGGACGTCCTTGGGCCTTGCCGGTGGCGAGCCCGCCTCCCACGACCTTGATCGCGTCGCGGCGGTAGGGGCGTTTCTCGAGGTCGGCACGGATGGTCCCGGTCGCGACGACGGTGCCGTCCAGCCGGACCGCCCATCCCAGCCGGACACCGCCGATGGCCTTCGGGCAGCGGGCGTCCTTCCCGTGGTCGGGGGCCAGCAGCCGCAGGGCGCCGTTGAGGGCACGGATGCCGGTGTGTGGGGCGGCGCTCCAGGTGGTGTCGATGCGTCCGGCCGGTGCCGTCGACCAGGTCGCGGCCTCGGGGCCCCGGTCGTCGCCGTTCTTGGAGACGACGCGCTGGCGGGGACGGTCTCCGGACTCGTAGGTCAACGGCACATCGGGCCGGGTGTACGCGTCGATGACGATGACGCCGAACACGACCAGGAGGATGGCTCCGGCGAAGGCCCCCGCCACCAGCAGCACGTGTTCCGGCGCGTTCGGGTCGTCGTCCTCATCGAGGTCGAGGCGGTGGCGCAGGTCGTCGAGGACGCGTCCGGTGTCCTTGAGGACGGACGTGTTCTTCTCCAGCGCGGCGTCGTACTCCTCCGGCGTCGCGTCGGACGGTGGAGCCAAGCCGAGGTCGGGCTCGGGGTTGTCGGAATCGTCCGGTTCGAGGGGCGCGGTGTCGGAGTCGGCTCGGGCGAGTTCGCCGTTGTAGCACGCCACCTGTTCGGCGGCCTCCTGCCGGAGGGCCTCCGCCTCGTACTGGTGCCGCTGAGCCTCGCTCAGTTGGCGCGTGGCCTCGGCAAGACGCTCCTGGAAGGCATCGCCGCGGCGAGCCAGCCTGACCTTCGTCAGCACCAGCTCGGACACCAGCAGGTTGATCGTGTGGAGCGTGTGCCGCGCCCGGACGGCGACGCACTGGGCGTCGTCCAGCGCCCGCCGCAGTTCGCCTTCCCGGACCACGGACGTCCCCTTCCCGGCGGTCGGGAAGGACTCGGACGCGACCGGCTTTCACCCGCACGGGGGATGCGCTTCCCCCGGTGGACGGAGGCGCGGGGTGGAGCGCGGGGCTTGACTCGTCCCATGAAGCACCGCCGATCAGCGGGCGTGCGTGGGGGTGGGAAGGCGATCATGAGGTTCACCAAGCTCGCCGGGGGCGTGGCCATCGCCGGCCTCGGCGCCGCCGCCGCGATGCACGTCGTCTGGGTCTTCTCCACCTGGCCGTTCGACAGCCTCGAAGACTTCACCCGCACGATCGCGGGCGTGTCCGAGGACGAGGCGCCCAGTGCCGCCGCCACCGGGACCGTGGCCGCCGCGCTCGGGGCGGCGACCTACCTCGTCGCCGCGCAGTCGGGCCTGGCCCCGCGCCTGCTCCCCGCCCCGCTCGGACGCCTGGGCACCGCCACCGTCGCGGGCGTGCTCCTGCTCCGCGGCGGCTACGGCGTGATCACTTCCGGACTCGCCGACGAGTCCACCACCTTCACCCGTATGGACCTGGCCCTCTACTCCCCGCTGTGCCTGGCGCTCGGCCTCCTGGCCGCCTACGTCGCCGTCGGAGGCGACCGGGTTCAGCGGACGTCGTCGGCGTCCGGGGTGGCGTAGCGCATCGGCTGGTTGAGCGCGGCCTGGTGGAGCCCTCGGTGTTGAGCGAGACGCTGCCCCGCTCGTCTTCCGGTGGCGACTCAGCGGAAGGCGTCGGCGTTCTCCCGGGCCCACTGCGCGAACGTCCGGGCCGGACGTCCCAGGATCCGCTCGACGGTGGACGACACCGTGTACGCCTCCTCGGGCGGGTCGGCGTACCAGCCGATGACATGGTCGATCGCCTCCGGGGAGGCGCCCGCCTCGCGCATCCGCTCGCGCGCCTGACGCTCGGTCAGTTCCACGAACCGGATCTCGCGCCCCAGGGCCCGTCCCAGAATGGCCAGCTTCTGCGGGACGTCCAGGACCTCGGGCCCGGTCATCACGTACTCCTTGCCGACGTGGCCGTCCTCGGTGAGCGTCCTGGCGGCCACGGCGCCGATGTCGGCCTCATGGATCATGGCGCTGCGCGTGGCGCCGAACGGCTCGCGCACCACGCCCTCGGTCCTGACCGAATCGGTCCACAGCAGCGCGTTGGCCATGAACTCCTGCGGCTGGAGAGTGGTCCACGGCAGCCCCTCGGCGGCGACCGCCTCCTCGACCGGGCCGGGCTCCCCGCTCCACAGCATCGTCACCCGCCGGACGCCCGCCTTGGCGGCCAGCCGCGCGATCTGCGGACCCGTTGACAACGCGGCACCGTTCCCGCCGTCAAAGGTGATCAGGTGCATGGCGGTCACACCGTCCAGCGCGGGCGCCACGCTGTCGGGGATCGCGAGGTCGCCGGTCGCCACCTCCACACCGTCCGGCAGGCCGCCCCGCGAAGGGTCACGCGTCAGCGCCCGCACCGCGTGCCCCCGAGCGAGCAGTTCCCTGACCACTTGACGTCCCACGTTCCCCGTGGCCCCGGTCACCAGGATGGTCATGACGTTCCCTTCGTCGCGAATCAACGCCACGACGCTAAAATCTCAAGATCGCTTGAGGTCAAGCTCCCAGCTCGGCGAAGGGCAGCGGGCAGCACGGCTGTGCCGCGCACTCCATGAGGTCATCGCAGCCCGCGTCGATGGCCTGCCGCAACGTCGCGCGGATGACGTCCAGGTCGGCCATCCGCTGCTCGACCTCGACCAGCTTGGCCCGGGCCCGCTCCTGGAGGCCGACGTCGGGACGCCGGTGCCGGTGCGTCCCGGCCTCCAGCAGCTCGGCGACCTCGTCCAGCGTGAACCCGAGCCGCTGCGCGGTCTTGATCACCCGCAGCAGCGTCACCGCCTCGGGCGGATAGACCCGATGGCCGCCCGGGGACCGTTCGGGCTCGTCCAGCAGACCGCGCCGCTCGTAGTAGCGCAGCGTCTGCGGGTTCACCCCGGCCGCCTCCGCGACCTGCCCGCTCCGCAGCCCGCGCGAGGTGCCCGCGTCAGCCATCGGACGCCCCTCTCGCCGCCCGCTCGGCCAGCGCCGCCACCACCTCGGCATGCCGATCGGCCGCCGCGACCTCCAGCGTCAGCGCGCCCCCGGTGGCGATCAGCGTGAACGTGAAGAACGAGCAGCACTCGGTCTCCCGCGCGGCCAGCTCGGCGGCCCGTCCCGCGACCTCCGGATCGGCCCGCAGCCGCATCGCGACCTTCCCCGGCGCCACCGTCCGCACCTCGGTGACCGCCCGCGCGAACAGCGCGTCGAACTCGGCCTCCCGCAGAGGCCGCTCCGCCGTCGGCAACGTGCACGCCTCCGACGCCCATGACTCGTCCGGTACCCGCGTCAGTTCCATGCCTCGACGATAAGCCTGTACCTGGGTACAGGATGCAAGCGAAGCCGCGCGGCACGTCGAGGGCTGTTCGACTACTTTTGAACCCTCCAACGGACAGAGGCGCTCCCATGGCATTGGAATCCATTAACCCCGAAGAAATCGAACCGCCGGTGACGTACAGTCACGCCATCGTCGCCACCGGCACCCGAATGGTATTCATCGCGGGCCAGGTGGCCGAGGACAAAGAAGGCACCCTTATCGGACCCGGCGATATGACGGCCCAGGCCCACCAGGTCTTCACCAATATCGGCCACGCACTCGCCGCCGCCGGAGCCCGCCCCGACCAGGTGACCAAGCTGACCATTTTCGTGGCCGGATACAAGCGCGAACACCTCGACCAGATCGAGCAGGGCAGGCTCGCCTTGTTCGGCGACCACAAGCCGACCGACACCCTCGTCGGAGTCGCCACCCTCTCCAGGCCGGAATACCTCCTGGAAGTCGACGCCGTGGCGGTCATCGACGATCCGCCCGTGCTGTCGAACTGATGAGCTTCGAAATAGACCGCGACCCACGCGTCAACTGAGAAGAAAAGCGTGCGCACAATCGCCCCACCTCCCGGACGGCGCCGCTTCGACTCCACGAACGAAACGCCCGCGTCCCGTTGGGAGCAGGACGCGGGCGTTTCGTGGGCGGCCGACGGGGAGGAGGGCCGACCCGCTGGGAGGGGCTAGGAGCAGAGCTTGGGGCGCATGACTTCGTAGGCGCTCTCCCAGCTCGCGCAGCCTTCGGGCGAGTGGTCGTACCAGTTGTGGCCGAACTCGTGGGCCGCCAGGAGCGCGAAGTCGCCGTCCCAGCGCTTCGAGAGCTGGATCTCGCCACCCGAGTTCCAGTTGCAGCCGATCACGGTGCCGGACCCGCAGTTCTGGATGTAGTCGCCGACGCAGGAAACGGGCGTCCCGCCGGACGAGCTCTCGGTGCCGCCCCAGTAGTCGCCGCCCTCGCGGATCGAGCTTTCGTAGCCGTCACACGAGGAGTCGATGTTGTAGTACCAGGCCGCCATCCGCTTGACGGTCCGCTGCTCCTTGCCCACGCGGGGCGCCTTCTTGCCGGTCTTCTTGGACTGGTCGCCGGAGAGCGAAGCGCTGCCCTCGTCCAGGACGGTGGCGTGGTAGGAGCCCTTGGGCTTGGTGTCGGTGGCGTTGGCGGACATGGGGGCGACGAAGGCCAGGGCGGCCATTCCGGCGATCGCCGCGGTACCGGCTGCTGCCCGGAAACGGAGGGTCATGGCGTACTCCTAGGTGGGGTGGAGTTCGGCGGGGAAGCCGCGGCACGTCAGGCCCGAAACCTCGGACCCGCGTGACCGATTGCCCGAAAGTACGCCTATGGCCCGTTCTGCCCCATCCGTAGCAGCCGACATACGGATACGCAACAAACCCCCTGGCAACACACGTAACGCAGCCACCCCCACCCAAAGGCCACGAATTTACGGCCACTGCCACCAAACGACGGAGATCCTGGCCCCACCCCAGCCGCTCCGGGTTGGGGGTGTCGATCTGTACTGGGGAGACTTGGGGGTGGGTACTTGGGTGGGTTGAGTATGGGTACTCAGGTGGGAGCCAAGGCGGGAGGGGAGGGTGGTCGTATGTTCTCTCGACTCTCGGTTCTGGCTAAGCGGCGGCGGCACGGATGGCTTGGGATTGCCGTGCCCGGGGCGTACCTGGCCTTGGTGTTGGTGACGACTGGGGTGGTGGCGGCGGTGCATGTGTTCGCCGACGACCCCGGGTTCATCGGGGTGTGGCTGATCCTGGTGACGTCTCCGCTGTCGATGGTGCCGCTGATGATGGTGGACGGAGACCTGCCGGGGCCGCTGAATGTGATCTTCTTCTATGGGGCGACGACCGGGTCCGGGCTGGTGCAGGCGTGGCTGCTCTGGGTTCTCGCCCGGGGCAAAAAATAGTCAACTTTCTCTGCATTTCTTGAGTGGCCGCCCCATTACTTCGTGGTTGGGGGCGTTGTTGATGATCTGTGGGCGGCTTAGGTTGAGCTGTCATGGAGAACCGGCTGGTTCAGGAGATGTCCGTCGAGGATGTGACGGCGGTCCTGGAATTGCTGAGCCGGGAGATGCCGCAGATCGTCGCGGAGGCGGTGCGCGAGATCGAGTCGCAACTGCCGCAGTACACGCGGATCCGCGACCCCGAGCATGTGGACTTCCTGCCCAACACGGTGGAGCGGGCGCTCAGGGGTTTCTTTGAGGTGATGGTCGACCGGGACGCGCCGCTGGACGATCTGCTGGTGTTCTTCCGCGAGGTGGGCCGTATCGAGGCTCTCGAGGGGCTGTCGCGGGAGACCTCGCACACGGCGTTCTGGGTCGGCGCCGGGCTCGCGATCCGGCGGCAGACCGAGATCGCCGAGGCGCATCCCGCCGTGAACGCCAGGGTCATCGGGACGGTGACCGAGGCGGTGCTGGGGTACCTGAACCAGATCGAGGGCGCGGTGAGCGAGGGCCACGCCGACACCGAGGCGCGGGCGGTGGGCGATCTGCGCATCCGGCGCGAGGCGCTGATCGATCTGATGATCGAGCCCGGGAGCAGCGTGGAACGGGTCGAGAAGTCCGCCGCGGACGTCGGGTGGCCGCTGCCGCGCCGGGTCGCGGCGGTGGCGCTGGCCCGGCCGCGACGCGGCCCGAGGACGGGTCTGGCCCTGTCGCCCGAGGTGCTGGTCGGTCTGCATCTGGACGAGCCGTGCCTGGTGGTGCCCGACCCCGAGGGACCGGGACGGATGGCGATGCTGGAAGCCGGGATCGGACGGTGGAGCGCCGCGCTGGGCCCGGCCGTGGACATCGAGCGGCTGGGGTACTCGCTGCGGCTGGCCCGGCGCGCCCTGGCGGGTCCCGGCCTGGTGGTCGCGGCCGACCGGCTGCCGACGATCATCTTGCGGGAGGAGTCCGAGTTCACCGGGACGCTGGTCGAGGCGCGGCTGGCGCCGCTCATCGGCGCGGAGATGAACGAGAAGAAGAAGGTCGCGCTGGCCGAGACGTTCCTGGCGTGCCTGGAGAACGACTTCAACGCGGTGGCCGTCGCGACCTGCCTCCATGTTCACGCCCAGACGATCCGGTACCGGGTGCGGCATCTGGAGAGCCTGTTCGGCGAGCAGCTCCATGATCCCGGGCGGCGGCTCGGGCTGCACATGGCGCTGCACGCCTGGCTTCTCGACGTCGGTACGAAATAGCCGCGTGCTCGCGGGGGCTATCCGAGTAGGTCGCGGTAGGCGGGTTGCAGGCCCGCGTTGGCGATGATCGCCGCGCAGGCGGGCTTGGCCAGGCAGGACGGGCGGGGGTTCTTCCTGGGCAGGACGGTGTTGCGGGTGATCTCGACGTCCTTGGACTCGCCCCACCACACTGGCTTGGTGTCGTCCCAGAAGTTTCCCGTGAAGCGGATGCGCCCCGGGGCCACGCCGCCGAGTGACTTCTGGTTGCTGTGGATCACGTTGCCCGTGATCGTGGCGTGGTCGGAGTGGTCGTCGCTGTAGATCGCGTAGGGCGGATAGACCTCTTCGGGAGCCACGGGGTTGGTGATGCTGTGGACGTCGTTGCCCCGCACCAGGGCCCCCTTGGCGAAGCTCGGGCCCTGGGGACCGTTGCCGTAGATGCCGCCGCCGTCGATGAGGGCGTTGTTGGTGTCGAACACGCGGTTGTCGAGGATGCGGGTGCCCTGGCTGGACGTCGAGGTGCCGCCGGAGTTCAGGTAGACGATGCCCGAGTATGGCGTGGCGTTGACCTGGTTGTGGGCGACGGTCGACCCGAACGGCACGTTGAGCAGGATGCCCCAGCCGCCCCGGTAGTCGATGCCGATGTGGTGCACCCAGTTGTTCTCGACGCGGTTGTTCTCGTGGCGTCCGGTGCCCTCCTCGTCGCCGCCGATCTCGACGCCGCCGGAGGACAGGTCATGGAAGACGTTGCCGCGCACCAGGTGTCCGCTGGCCCCGTAGGCCAGTTCGAGACCGAGGCCGCCCAGGCGGGTGAAGCGGTTGCGCTCGAAGGTGAGGCGCTTGGAGTTCCGGAACGCCACGGCGCCCGGTGTGGAACGCGCCTTCTGCTCCTTGGGGTCGTCGCCGACGTAGTACCAGCCGCCGATGATGTGCGGGAAGCCCTCCTTGGCGCCGGGCGCGAGCCAGGTGGTGTCGGCGAAGGTCAGGCCGCGGAAGGTGACGTCCTGGACGCCGTTCCCCGCGATCAGCGACTCCAGGACGGGCGCCGTCACCGGGGTGCGGTTCGGGGTCTCGCCGGGACGCGGCTTGTACAGCAGTTGGTGGTGGCCGGGACGCGAGCGGTCCAGATACCAGGTGCCGGGCCCGGTCAGGAAGCTGTCGCTGTTCTCGACGGCGGTCGGGGGCTTGAGCCCGGGCGGGTCCTCGATGATCTCGCCGTAGATCCCGTTGGCGCGGCGGAAGCACGGCTGGTCCATGGTGATCGTGGTGCGGTCGCCCGTGCCGGAGATCCCGGCCACGCCGCAGCGGCCTTCGGAGAAGGCGTCGGCGAAGGTGTAGAGGAACTCGATGTCCTGGGGGTTGCGCCAGGAGCGCGGCACGGGGCTGTCGGTGACGTAGCCCGTCGCGGTCTTGGTGAGCTTCCCGGGGACGCCGCGTCCGAGCGTGGCGCGGGTCGCGCGCTTGCCGCCGACGAAGAGCTGGCGGGTGTCGAGGGTCCCGACGTCGGCCCGCCAGATGCCGCCCGAGGCGTGCCAGCCGCCAACCGCGCGGCCGCCGCTGAGCGTGACGGGTTCCCGCGCGTAGGCCTGGTAGGTGACGCGCCGCTTCGATGAGCCCGAGTCGGCCGCGGTGAGCGTGAGCGGTGCGGTCAGGGTGTGGGTGCCGCCGCGCAGGTTGACCACGACGTCCGAGCGCTCGGCCCGGACGGCCTGGCGCGCCCGTTCCAGGGTCTTGAACGGCCGTTCGGCGGTGCCCGGCCAGGAGTCCTGGCCACCAGGCGCGACGAAGAGCTGTTTGGCGGGGGTCGCCCAGGCGGCCGGTCCGCCGAAGACGATCGGCACGGCCAGGCCCGCGGCCACCACGAGTTTCGCTGTAGTCATGCCGTCCAGGCTGGCCGGGACGGCCCCGAAGATCGTCGGCCGAACGGCGACGCCCGCCCGACCAAAGTCGCCGGACGGATAGGGTGAGGGGGCTCAGCAGGAACGACCGAGGAGGTGAGACCCGTCGACCGAAGTTCAGTGCGGGCACTCCCCCTCGCGGACGGCTGACCGCGGGAGCGCCCCGGCACCCCGAAAGGCTCCCATGCCGACCCGTTCCACCGTCATCGCCCGTCTCCGCGCGTCCGGCTGCGTCTTCGCCGAGGACGAGGCCGAGCTGATCTTCTCGACCGCGCGGACCCCGCACGAGCTCGACTCCATGGTCGAGCGCCGCGCGTCGGGCCTCCCCCTTGAACAGGTGCTCGGCTGGGCCGAGTTCCTCGGCCTCCGCGTCTCCATGGCCCCCGGGGTCTTCGTCCCTCGGCGCCGCACCGAGTTCCTCGTCCGCGAGGCCGCGTCCCTCGCGGGCCCGGGAGCCGTCGTGGTCGACCTCTGCTGCGGATCAGGCGCCCTCGGCGTGGCCCTGGCCTCCCTTCTGGGCCACGCGGAACTCCACGCCGCCGACATCGACGCGGCGGCCGTCCGCTGCGCCCGAAGCAACGTCACCCGAGGCCACGTCCACGAGGGCGACCTCTACGACGCCCTCCCCGGCGCCCTGCGCGGACGAGTGGACGTCCTCCTCGCCAACGTCCCCTACGTGCCGACCGGCGAGGTCGCGCTGCTCCCGGCGGAGGCCCGCCTGCACGAGGCCCGCGTCGCCCTGGACGGCGGCCCCGACGGCCTCGACGTCCTCCGACGCGTGACCGCGCAAGCCCCCGAGTGGCTGGCGCCAGGCGGTCACCTGCTGTTCGAGACCAGCAAACGCCAGGTCGCCCAGGCCATCGAAGCCGTCCGTGCGGCGGGCCTGACACCCGAAGTGCGAACCTCCGACGACCACGACGCCACCATCGTCATCGCCGCCTAGGCCACAGCCTCAGCCACACACGCGATTGCGTTAATGAGCGGGGAAGCGAGCCGAAGGCGAAGCTTCCCCGGCGAGATCGCGAAGCGATGCAGCAATCGCAAAACCACGGTCACCGAAGCGAGCCGCTAGGCGAGCGCAGGTGGGCCGGGGTTTCAATCAACAGGTCGCCGTCCCCCCGGGGCACCGGCGCGTGTTCCGGGGGGACGACGTGGAGTCGGCGTCCTCTTGGGCACCGGCGCGTGCCCGAGAGGACGCCGAGTTCATGGGGTGGGGAAGGTCGACAGGCCGGTGATCTTCCAGGTGCCGCCGCTTCTGGCCGCGTCGACCGCGAGCATCGCGGCGGCGGTCGAGGTGCGGCCGTCGGTGGTGCGGGTGGTGCGCTGGTCGGCGAAGAGCAGCAGGCGGGCCCGGCCGTCGCGCAGGGTGGTCACCGCGCTTTGGGTGACGGTCGTGGTCAGCACGGTCTTGTGCTGGGGCGCCTGGGTGCGGACGTCGGCGAAGAGCTTCTCGTACTGGCCGACCGCCGCGCCCGTCAGGAAGTCGCGCTGCGCCTTCTGGGTCTTGGCGGGGTCGGTGTAGTTGTAGGAGAAGACCTTGCCGAACATGTCGGAGACCGCGCCCTTGACCTCGCTGGTGCCGGCGGTGTCGGTGAGGGCGACGTTGCGGACGGCGGGGTCGTCGCGCAGGTCGCCGGCCTGCTGGAGGGCCCAGAATCCCGAGGCGGCCAGGACGACGGCGGCGGCGCCGAGGGCGAGGGGCGTCCGGTCGTTGCGTGTGATCATGCCGTCCCCGTAGGTGCCTGGCCCAGCGCGCTGAGCTTCCAGCCGCCGCTCGTCCTGGCGAGATGCCCGAGCAGGCGGCTCTGCTTGGTGACCGGCGCGCCCTGGGGCGGGGTCACGGTGATCTGGACGGCCACGATCACGCTGGCCTTGCCCGAGCGGACGTCCAGCTCGGAGACCGCGCCCGCCAGGATCTTCGCCGAGGTGATCGTCCTGGCCTTCTGGAGTTCCTGCTCGAAGCCCGCGCGGCCCTCGGTGATCTGCTTGTACAGGTCGCTGGTGGTGGAGTCCTGCCAGGTCTTCAGCCCGGCGGCGAGGCTGCGGTAGTCGAGGGTGTTGAGGTTCTGGACGGCCTGCTCGCCGCTGCGCAGCACCTCCTCGCGCGTGTGGGAGTAGGCCAGCGCGTCGTCGTGCGCCGCGGAGTACCACGACCAGCCCGCCCACGCGGCGAACAGCGCGGCGGCGACGAGCAGCGCGGTCGCGGTCCGGTGCGTCGCGCCGGAGGTGGCGTGGTGCGCGATCGCCGTCACTCGGGTCAGGGTCGGGTTGCCGGCCGCCATCGGTTCCTCCTCAGGCCGCTCGGAGGTCGGTGATGAGCCACCGGCCGTCGTCGTTGCGGGCGGTGACCGTGAGCTGCGCGGCGGCCGGTCCGGCGCCCTGCTTGCCGCCGCGGGTGGTCGTCTGGTCCAGGAACACCAGCAGGCGGGCGGTGTCGCCGTCCATCGAGGTGACCCCGGCCCGGACGACCCGGGTCGTCAGCGCCAGCCGTTGGGCGGGCGCCTGCGCCTTGACCTGGCCGAACAGCCGCTTGTACTGGTCGGCGGCCTTGCCGCTGAAGACCTCGGCGGCGGCGCGCTCGGCCGAGGCGGTGTCGGACGGGCTGTAGGTGAACACGCGGCGCAGCGAGGTCGAGACCGACCCGGTCACGGTGTTGGTGGCGACCTCGTCCAGGTCGGCGGGCGCGGCGGGCTCGGAGCCGCGGGGGCCGAGGAGCAGGACGGCGGCGCCCACCGCGGCGATGAGCAGCGCGGCGGCGAAGGGCCAGAGTCGGCGGATCATTGGCTTCCCACCTGGATGGCCGTGAGCGACTCCAGCTTCCAGCCCGCCGGGGTGCGGGTCAGCCCCGCCTCGAAGCGCTTGCGCTGGTCGGCGGAGGTCGCGGTGGACGAGACGAGCTTGATCCGCACGGCGGCGATCACCTTGGCCTTGCCCGCGCGCGGGTCGAAGGACAGCACGGCCGCTTCGGTGACGGTGCCGGTCGCGCTGGTCTTCGCCTGCTGGATCTTCTGCGCGCTCTGCTGCTTGAGCTGGTCGTGCAGCGGGCCGGTGGAGACGTCCAGCCAGGTCTTGAACCCGGCGTCGACCTTGGTGCGGTCGAGCGTGTTGAGGGTGGCGATCTGCGTGCGGGCGGTGCGCAGCAGCGCCGCGCGCTCGCCGCCCTTGCCGCCTCCGTCGTCCTGCCAGGCCGTCCAGGACGCCCAGGCCAGGAAGACGGTGGCCGCGGCGATCGCGACCCATCCGGTGATCTTCAGCCTCATGGGCGCCCCCCGAGGCCGAGCAGGCCGCCCATGTCGGTCACCGAGGACGGGGCCAGCGCGGGCAGGCCGAGCGCGCCGGGCATGCCGGTCGCGCCGACCGTCGTGGTGGACGTCGTGGTGGACGTCGTGGTGTTCAGCAGCGAGCCGGGCCGGGCGGGCTCGGGCATCGAGCCGTGCGGCGCGTTCGCCGAGCCCCGGACGTTGACGCCGCTGGAGGCCGGCATCGAGCACTGCGCCGAGGTGTTCAGCGGCGGGCCCGACGAGGTGTCCAGGCCGTTGCGGTACTTCGTCCCGCCGTATCCCTGGGTGCAGGGCATCGGGTTGAAGAACGTGGTGACCATCCCGAAGTTCAGCCGGCCCTTGTCGTTGACCATCGACCGGGCCGCCGACACGGCCGCGGGCAGCTTGGCCAGCAGGTGTTCGAGCCCGTCGGTGCGCGAGTGCAGGATGTCGGAGGTGGTCAGCAGGTTGGCAAGCAGGACGCTGAGGGACGGGTCCAGGTCGCGCACCAGCGCGGCGAACTCGCCCGCGGCGCCGGGCGCGGTGGAGACCAGCTCGCGGAACGCGGGGTCGGACTCGCGCAGCTGCCGCGCGAGCAGCCGGGCGTTGTGGCCGAACTTCTTGAGCGAGGCCGCCTCCTGGTTCTGCGTGCGCAGAACGGTCTCGCCGTCGACGATCAGCTTCTCGGTCTCGGGGAAGGCGTCGTTGGCGGCCCGGGTCAGCGTGTGGCTGTTGTCCAGCAGCGACCGGAGGTTGGGGCCCTGGCCGTTGAAGGCCCGGCCGAGCTCGGAGACCACCGTGCGCAGCGACTCCTGCGGGACGGACGCGGCGAACTCGTTCAGGCTGGTCAGCAGCTCGGTGACCGGCGCCGGGGTGGTCGACGACGTGCGCGGGATGATCGAGCCCGCGGCCAGGTAGGGGCCGCCGGCGGTGGCGGGACGCAGGTCGATGTACTGCTCGCCGATCGCCGACCGGTTGGCGACCACGGCCGCGGTGTTCGACGGGATCTTCGGCGCCGACTTCTTGATCCTGAGGTCGGCCAGCAGCCCGTCGCCGGTGAGGTTGAGCTCACCGACCCGTCCGACCGAGGTGCCCCGGTAGGTCACGTCGGCGTTGGTGGTCAGGCCGCCCGCCGTCGCGAGGTCGACCCGGACGACGTAGTAGTCCTTGAACCCGACATAGCGCCCCAGGTCGGCGTAGTTGTAACCCACGAAGGCGATCGCGAGGGAGCCGAGGATCAGGAATGTGATGTTCTTGATGCGGGTGGCGACGGTCAGCATCAGTTCTGCCCTCCGACGACGGGAAGCGGGCTGACCGGCGGGACGATCTCGGTGCCGGGCGTGGCGGCCACCTTCAGGTACACGTTCAGGTAGTCGCCCTTGATCGCGGGCAGCACCGCGTCGGTGAACGGGAAGGTCAGCAGGACCTGGAGCGACTTGGGCAGGTCCTGCCCGGCGTCCGACAGCTTGCGCAGCGTCGGCTCCAGCTCCTTGAGGTCGGCGATCAGATCGTCCTTGCTCTGCTCGATCGTGGAGACCGCGACCCGCGACAGGCGGTCGAGGGAGCTGAGCATCCGCACCAGCGCGCCGCGCTGCTCCTCGAGCACCTTCAGGCCGGGTGCGATGTCGTCGAGCACCACGTTGATCTGCGTCTTGCGGGCGCGGAGCGTCCCGGCGAGCTTGTTCAGCCCGTCGAGCGCGTCGGTGATGCCCTTCTTGTTGGCGTCCAGCTCGGTGAGCAGCCGCCTGGCCTGTTCGAGCAGCGAGCGGACCTGCTGCTCGTTGCCGCCGAGCGCCCGGTTGAGCTCGACGGTGATCGTGCGCAGCTGGGCGATGCCGCCGCCGTTGAGCAGCATCGACAGCGCGCCGAACACCTCCTCGACCTCGGGGTTGCGGTTGGTCCGGTCGGCGGGGATCGTCGCGCCGTCGGCCAGCCGGGCCGCGCCCGCCGTCGAGGCGGCGCCGGTCGGGGCCGAGAGCTGGATGTACTTCTCGCCCAGCAGGCTCGACTGGCCGAGCTGGGCGTGCGCGTCGGCGGGCAGCCGCACCTTCCCGTTGACCTTCATGGTGACCTCGGCCGTCCAGCCGTTGTCCGGCAGCTCGACCTTGGTGACCCGGCCGACCGCGACGTCGTTGACCTTGACGGCCGACTGCGGCACCAGGTTGAGCACGTTGGAGAACCGCGCCTTCACCGTATAGGGGTTGCCGCCGAGGTCGGCGCCACCCGGGAGCGGCAGATCCTGGACGCCGCCCATCCCCGCGCAGCCCGACAGGGCCAGCGAGACGGCGCCGGCGAGCGCCCCGGCCTTCCACTGGCGGGTCATGGGGCCCCCTGACCGACGGCCGGCAGCGGCAGGCTCATCTCGTTGAGGTTGCCCCGGCCCATCAGGGACCGGGTCTTGGGGTCGTAGGCGTTGAGGAGGTTGGTGGCGTTGAGCGGCTGGACGTCCAGCGCCTCGGCCAGCGACCTGCGCTGGTCGACCAGCGTCTGGGTGATCTTGGCGAGCTTGGCCACGTTCTGGCTGATCAGCTCGCGGTTGTCGGCGATGAACACCTTGACCTTCCCCAGGGCGTGGGCCAGGGCCTTCAGCGCCGCGTCGAGCTCGTGCCGGTCGGCCGCCAGGAACTCGCTGACGTCGGCGAGCTGCTGCTCGGCCTGCCTGACCTGCCCGTCGTTCTGCTTGAGCGTCGTGGTGAAGGTCTGCAACCCGCGGATGGTCGCGAACAGGTCCTTCTGGGAGCCCGACAGCGTCTTGGCCGCCTGCGCGAGCCGCTCGGTCGTGACGTTGATGTCCTGGCCGTTGCCGCGCAGGTTCTCCGCGCCGGTGCCCAGCGCCCGCGACAGCGCGCCGCCCTTGTTGACCCCGCCGGGGCCGAGGTCGGTCGCCAGCTTCTTGATGCTGTCGTAGACCTTGTCCAGCTCCATCGGCGTCGCGGTCCGCTCGACCGGGATCGCCGCGCCGGACGCCAGCTTCGGCCCGCCGGTGTAGGCGGGGGTCAGCTGGACGTACCGGTCGGCGACCAGGCTCGGCGAGATCGCGACCACCTTGGCGTCGGCCGGGACGTCATAGCCGTGGTCGACGGTCATGGTCGTGCGGACCCGGGTCCCCTCGGCGCGGACCGTGTTCACCGTCCCGACCTTGACGCCGAGGATCCGCACGTCCGAGCCCTTGTAGATGCCGACGGCCGAGTGGAAGAACACCGTGAACTTGGTGCCGTCCGGGCCCATCGTCATCACCAGCGCCACGGCGGCGACCAGCACGGCGGCGGTACCGGCGGCGATCATGCCGGACACGGGAAGGATCTTGCGCAGCATCACTTGCCACCTTTCTTGGGCGGCATGCAGCCCTTCTTGGGCGGCGTCCCCGGGGGCAGGTACTCCTTGGGGACGAGCCCGCACAGGTAGCCGTCCATCCAGCGCCCGTTGCCCATCGAGTTGCCGAGCAGGCGGGTGTAGGGGCCGGCCGCCTTCAGCGCGCGGTCGAGGTTGTCCTGGTTCTTGCGGAGCAGGTCGGTGACCTTGCCGAGCGCCTTCAGCGTCGGGTCGAGCTCCTTCTGGTTGTCGTCGACCAGCCCGACGATCTGCCGGGAGAGCTCCTGCGTCCCGATGAGCAGGCCGTGGATGGCCTCGCGCCGGCGCCTGATCTCGGCCAGCAGCAGGTTCCCGTCGCGCAGCAGCGCCTGGACGTCGCCGCTGTGGTCGGCCATCGTGCCCGACACCTGCCGGGTGTTGGCCAGCAGCTGAGCCAGCTGGGCGTCCTTGCTGGAGATCGTCTTGGACAGGTCGGAGATCCCGCTCAGCGCGGTGCGCACGCTCGGCGGGGTCTTGGCGAACGTCGTGGAGATCGTGTCGAGGCTCTGGGCGAGCATCTTGGAGTCGAGCTGCCCGACCGTCCCGGCCAGGTCCTCGAACGCCTTGGTGACGTCATACGGGGACGTGGTGCGGGTGAGCGGGATGCGGCGGTCCGGCTTCTGCTTGCCCGCCCCGACCGGGTCGACGGCGAGGAACTTGTCGCCGAGCAGCGTCTTGATGGCGATCGCGACCGTGCTGGCGTCCCCGATCCAGGTCTTCTTCACCCGGAAGCCGACCGCGACCTTGGGCCCGTCCAGCTTGACGGAGGTCACCTCGCCGACCTTGACGCCGGCCACCCGGACCTCGTTGCCGGGACGCAGCCCGGCGGCCTCGTTGAACTCGGCGGTGTAGTCGTCGCCGCCACCGATGATCGGCAGGTCCTTGGCGGAGTAGGCGGTCCCCAGCACCAGGGCGATCAGGACGAACCCCACGATCGCGACGAGGATCGGGTTGCGCTCGCGGACGGGCTTGAGCCTCGGCCGGCGCACGCCACCGGCCTTGGGCCGGATCTTGGCGGGTCTGGGCCGGTTCATTTGCCGCACCTCTCGGCCGTCGCGGGCACGCCCTTGGGCGGCGGGTGGTTCTCGCCCGGGTACTGCTTGTAGGTGGCCCCGGTCACGATGGCCTCGCACATGTAGAAGTTCATCCACGACCCGTACGACCCGAGGCGGCCGATGGCCTCCATCTTGACCGGCAGGGTCTTCAGGAACTTGTCGACGGTGGGCGAGCCGTCCGACAGGTTCTTCGACAGCCGCCCGAGCTGGACGATGTCGCGCTTGAGCGGCTCGCGCCCGTCGCGCAGCAGGTCGGTGGTGCTGGCGGCCAGCTCGTCCAGCGCGGTGATGGCCTCGCCGATCGGGGCGCGGTCGCCCGCCAGGCCCGACACCAGGCGGCGCAGGGTCACCGTCAGGTCCGACAGCCGGTCGCCGCGCGAGTTGACCGTGGACAGCACGTCGTTGAGGTTGTCGACGACCTCGCCGATGACCTTGTCCTTGTCGGCGATGGAGCTGGTCAGCGAGCCGACCGTGCGGAGCAGGCCCTCCATCGTGCCGCCCTCGCCCTGGAGCACCTGGACGATCGAGCCCGCGAGCTGGTTGACGTCCTTGGGCGAGAGCGCCTGGAACAGGGGCTGGAACCCGTTGAACAGCTGGGTCAGGTTCAGCGCTGGCGTGGTGCGGTCGACCGGGATCTCCGAGCCGGGACGCAGCGTCCCGGTCGGCCCGGTGCCCTGGTCCAGCTCGATGTAGCGCTGGCCGATCAGGTTGAGGTACTTGATCGTGGCGGTGGTCGTCGCGGGGAGCCTGCGCCCCTTGCCGACCGAGAACGACACCCGGGCGGCCCGGCGGTCGACCACGGAGATCTCGCCGACCCGTCCCACCTCGACTCCGGCGACGCGGACGCTGTCGCCCTCGCGGAGCCCGGACGCGTCGGTGAAGCGGGCCTTGTACCCGACGGTGTCACCGCCGCCGGGCTGGGTGATGCTCAGCGCGAGCACCCCGGTGGCCGTCACGGTCACCGCGACGAACGCCAGGGACTTGGCGATGGGCGCGGCCAGGCTGGCGCGGCTCATTTGATCGTCACCTCCGCCCCGCGGTAGATCGGCCCGACCAGGACGCTGCTCCAGTCCGGCAGGGCCTCGGGCACCTCCTGGAGGGTGGGCGCGAGCAGCTCGTTCACCAGCTGGTTCTCCTGCGGGGAGTTGGGCAGGCCGAGCGCGCCCGGCGCCTTGGCGACCTTGGTGCTCGCCTGCGCCGCGTACGGCGCCGGGTAGCAGTGCGGGCCGCTCTTGTCGTTGTACTTAGGCCGGTCCTTGCCCGGGACGTAGCGGCCCTTGGACGGCATCGAGGTGACGTCCACCTGGAGGCCGGGACGCTTGGTGCCCTTGCCGAGCACCTTGTCCATGACCGGGACGAAGTCGGTGAGCATCCGCAGCGTGCACGGCAGCTCGGGCGAGTACTTCGCCAGCACCCTCAGGCTCGGCAGGCTGCGCTCGGTGAGCCGGATGATGTTCCCGGAGTTCTCGTGCAGGAAGTCGCCCATGTTCTGGGACGCGTCGGTGACCGAGGCGTACAGCTGGCTCAGGTTCGCGCGCTGGTCGACCAGCGACCTGCTGGTGTAGCCGAAGTCGTTCAGCGCCTGGAGGATGTCGGGCGTCGCCTCGTCGTAGTGGCGGGTGACCTGGACCAGCTCCTTGATGCCCCGGTTGAGCGCGGGCACGTTCGGGTTGATCTTCTTCAGGTAGGCGTCCAGTTCGACCAGCGTCTGCCCGAGCTGGGTGCCGCGGCCGTCCAGCGCCTGCGACACCGCGGTCAGCGTGGACGACAGGTCGGCCGGGCGGACGGCCATGAGCAGGGGGTACACGTTGTCGAGCACCCGCTGGAGCTCGATCGCGTTGCTGGAGCGATCCTGGTCGATCACGCTGCCGGACACCAGCCGGGCGCTGCTCGGGTTCGCGGGCGGAACCAGCGCGACGAACCGCTGGCCGAACAGCGTGGTCGGCAGCAGCTGCGCCGACACGTTGGCCGGGAGCCGCTTGACCTGGTCCGGTTTGATCGCCAGCTTCAGCGTCGCGACATCGCCGTCGGCCGAGACCTTCCGGACCTCACCGACGATCACGCCGCGCAGCTTCACGTCCGCGTGCGGGCGCATCTCGCTGCCCGCGCTGGTCGCCCGCAGCGTCACCCACGACACCTTGGTGAATTCCTTGTTGTAGACCGCGACCGAGAGCCAGACCAGCATCAGCGGGACCAGCAGGAACGCCACCCCGGCCATCCTGCGGCCAAGGACGCCGTCGGGCTTCCTGGCCCGGCGGCCGTGCTGCTTGCGCGCGCTCATCCGGCCACCCTCACCGTCGTGGTCGTCCCCCACAGCGCGAGGCTGAAGAAGAAGTCGCTCACGCTGATCAGCACGATCGAGGTGCGGACCGCGCGGCCGACGGCCTGGCCCACTCCCGCGGGTCCGCCGGCCGCGCGGTAGCCGTAGTAGCAGTGCGAAAGGATCACCAGCACGCTGAACACCAGCACCTTGAAGAACGACAACAGGACATCGACCGGCGACAAAAACAGGCCGAAATAGTGGTCGTAGGTTCCGGCCGACTGCCCGTTCACCCAGACCGTCACCTGCCTGGACGCGACATAGGCGCACAGCAGGCCGATCGCGTACAGCGGGATGATCGCCACGGCCCCCGCGATGATCCGCGTGGTGACCAGGTACGGCAGGCTCGGAATGCCCATGACCTCCAGGGCGTCCACCTCGTCGCTGATGCGCATCGCGCCCAGCTGCGCGGTGAACCCGGCCCCGACCGTCGCCGACAGCGCCAGCCCCGACACCACCGGCGCGATCTCGCGCGTGTTGATGTAGGCCGAGGCGAAGCCGGTGAACGCGGCGGTACCGATCTGCTGGAGCGCCGAGTAGCCCTGCATGCCGACGACGACGCCCGTCGCGAGGGTCATCGCGACCATCACGCCGATCGTGCCGCCGATGACACCGAGGCCACCGCTGCCGAACGCCACCTCGGCCAGCAGCCGCTGGATCTCCTTCAGGTAGCGGCGGACCGCGCGGGGCGTCCACAGCAGCGAGCGCACGTAGAAGATGGCCTGGTCACCGGGCTTGTCCAGCCAGGAGAACCAGCGCACGGGCCCCGCCCGCACTCCTCCGAGCAAACTCACGGGATCAGCCCCCCTTCGGCGGGACGACCTGGAGGTAGATCCCGGTGATGACGAGATTGAGCATGAACAGGAGCAGGAAGGTGATGACGACCGACTGGTTCACGACGTCGCCGACGCCCTTGGGGCCGCCCCTGGGGTTCAGGCCTCGATAGGAGGCCACGACCCCGGCGATGAATCCGAACAGGATCGCCTTGAACTCCCCGACGTACAGGTCGGGGAGCTGCGCCAGGGCGGAGAAGCTCGCGACGTACGCGCCGGGCGTGCCGCCCTGCATCAGCACGTTGAAGAAGTAGCCGCCCGCGACGCCGACGACCGAGACCAGCCCGTTCAGCAGGAACGCGACGGCCACACAGGCCAGCACCCGGGGCACCACCAGGCGCTGGACGGGCGAGACGCCCAGCACCATCATGGCGTCCAGCTCTTCGCGGATGCTGCGGGCACCGATGTCGGCACAGATCGTCGAGCCCGCCACCCCGGACACCAGCAGCGCCACGATCATCGGACTGGCCTGCTGGATCACCACCAGCACGCTGGCGGCACCGGTGAACGACTGCGCACCGAACTGCTGGGTCAACGACCCGACCTGCAACGACGTCACGGCGCCGAACGGGATCGACACCAGGGCCGTCGGAAGAATCGTCACGCTGGCGATGAACCAGAACTGCTCGACGAACTCGCGGAACTGGAACGGGCGGCGGAACATCAGCCCGAACACGGTCACACCGAGTGCGAACAGCCGTCCAGCCTCGCGGAGCCCTCCTGCGCCGGGGAACGAGATCTGCGGGGTGGTCACTGGTAGGTCATCCCTTCGCCGTCTGGCAGGCCGGGGCCTTGGCGAAGGCGGCGTTCAGCGCGGGATCGGCACGCAGGTCGGCCTGCGGACCCTGGTAGCCGTTGTAGCTGCCGAACGCCTTCTTCATCTGGTCCATGGCGCCCTTGAGGGACTTGGCGTCGGTCACCTTGGCCTGCTCCAGCCGCCGCTTGGCCGTGGTGACGCCCGAGTGGGTGCTGGTCAGCCGGCCCATCGTCGTCCGGTAGAGGGCATCGCCGTTGGGCACGGGCGGCTTGCCCAGGCCGGCCAGGGCCATCTCCATCGTCCGCATCCGCTGGCCGATGCCTTCGAGCATGTTGACCAGGGACGCCTTGGACTTGGCCACGTTGGCGGGCTCGATCTGGGGCACCGGCAGCGCGCTGGTCTGCTTCAGCGCGCCGCAGGCCTTGCCCGCCCACACCACCTCGGGCGCTTCCTTCGCTTCCTTCGAATCGGAGCCGCACCCGGCTGCCGAGAAGGCGGCCACCGACGCCAGCGCGATTCCGACGATCAGACGTCGATCCATTGTTCACTCCTTCTCGGCAATTCCGGATGCAGTTCGGGCGGGCGCGGCTGTCAGCAGTTCGGCGTGGGCGCCTTTCCGTCGAGACGGTCGGCGATGAACGCCATGACGTCCTTGTTGCCGCGGTACACCAGCGTGATGTGGCTGATCTTGTCCCAGGTCTTCCAGGTCACCTGGACGCCGAGCTTGCAGTAGTTGTCCCGCAGCTCCCTGTCCTGGTCGAACGCCACGATCTCGTCGGCGGTCGAGTGGTACTGGAAGACCGGAACCTTGATCGGCTCGGCGCCGAGGGTGTTCTCGGCGACCCGGTCCAGCCACGCCTGCGTCCCGTACGGGCTCTCGGTCATGAAGTCCTGGACGGTCTTTCCGGCGTATCCCTGAAGCAGTTCCAGCGTGCAGTTCTTCCCGTTCATGTCGGCGACCATCTTCCGGCCTTCGTCATTGAGGAAGTCGCTCAGCTTGAGTTCGGGATAGGCGTTGTCCATTCCGATCATGGAATAGAGCAGGAAGCCGAACGGCTTGGCGCCCTCCAGGACCGCGCCGACCGCCGCCAGGTCGGACGGCACGCCGCCGCCGACGACACCGGTGAGCTTCAGCTCCGGCGCGTACTTGGGCTGCTTCTGCCCGGCCCACATCGCGGCCCCGCCACCCTGGGAGTAGCCGCGGAAGATGACCTTGGCCTCCTTGGACAGGCCCGTCTCGGTCAGCCGCTGCGCGGCCCGGACCGCGTCGATGAGCTGGTAGCCCATGCCGTTGACCATGTAGGCCGTCTTCGGGTTCTCGTGGTAGCCCTGGTAGTCGGTGCTCGCGACCGCGTACCCCTTGGCCAGCATCTCGTTGACCGTGGCCTGCTCGTAGAACGCGCCCTGGTCGATGAACTTGGAGGGCGCGCACCGGAACGCCGGGCCGCTGGTGCCGGGACCGAACCCGACGATCGGAGCCTTGGCCCGATCGACGTTCTTGGGCGAGAGGACGATCCCGGTCGCGGCGACCGGCTTGCCGAGCGAGTCCGTCGACAGGTACATGACCTGCCACGCGTCGGCCATGCCGCGCGCCGCGGGCGGGCCCGCCTTGGCGGGGCGGAACCGGATCACGTCGCCCGGCTGCCCCTGGGGCAGCGGCGAGGGCGGGGTGTAGAAGGCGTCACCGGCCGGGGGCTCGGCGGCGCTGGTCTTCGCGGGCGCCTGGGGCTTGGTGGGCGCGGCCGAGGCCGAACCCAGCGAGACGGTCAGGGCCACCGCGGCGGTCGCCGTCACCAGGAACGCTCTGCCCCGGGTCGCCCGGGAGAGGTCAGGCAGCATTTCCAGGCCCTCCTAGCTCTTGGTCTTCGGGGTGAGCGTGAGATCGATCGTGTTGCCCTTGCCCGCGGTGAACACGCTGAGAATCCCGGTCAGCGGACCGCAGTCCTTGATCGCGGAGAGCTCGTACTCGCCGGTGATCCTGCCGCCCGCGGTCGGGTCGAAGAACTCCCCGTCCTTGGACTTCAGCGTGATGTCCGACGGCTTCTCGGTCTGGCACTTGTCGCCGCCACCGATGGGGATCGCGCCGAACACGTTGAACGAGGACAGCTTGGTGATCACCTTGGAGTTGGTGGTCAGCTGGCCGTCCTTGTAGAGGCCGGTCGTCCTGCCCTCGTTGGCGAAGCCGATGTCCGCGGTCACCGGGAGGAACCCGAGGATCTGGAAGTTGCCCTTGGTCTTGTTCAGGGTCAGGTCGGCGACGACGTCACCGGTGTCCAGGTTCAGGTCCGCGCCCACGGTCCCCGACAGCGGAGCCTTCCCGTTGGGCGACTTCACGAAGGTCTCGCCCTTCAGGTTGAAGTCGAAGTGCTCGGTCCCGGCCGGAGTCGGCGTGGGAGTCGGGGTAGGCGTGGGGGTGGGAGTTGGCGTCGGGGTAGGCGTGGGGGTCGGCGTCGGCGTCGGCGTGGGGGTAGGCGTGGGGGTCGGCGTCGGTGTGGGGGTAGGCGTGGGAGTCGGGGTGGGGGTGTCCGTGATCTCGAACGTGGCCAGGACGTTGTTCTGGTCCGGGTCCTGGGTGCATTCGGATTCGAAGGTGCCCAGCCCCGTCTCGCCGCCGTCCTCCGCTCTCGGCGTGAGGGTCAGCAGCAGGTCCCCGACGGTGACCTTGGCCGGTCCGGCCTTGGTGAAGGTCAGGTCGGGCGACTTGCCCTGCCCCTTCACCGTGAACTCGCCGCCGCCGGGCGGCAGCGTCGTCTTCTCCAGGACGGAGTCGACCTCGACGCCGAGTCCGGAGGGCTCCTCGGGCACCAGGAGCGTCGCGTTCGCCAGCGCGTTGCCCTCAAGGGTCGCGCTGTAGACCGCGAGAAGGCCGTTGGTGGACGCGGCGCCGACGTTGGACAGCGAGGCGACCTCGAAGCCGGGCATCGTCTCGCCGACGGCGACGGTCTTGGGCACGTCGGTGTCGATACGCACCTTGACCGGCTGCGAACCGACCAGCGGGAACACGCAGTGGTAGTTGAGCGACAACGACACCGGATCCGCCGAGGCGGACCCCGCCTGGACGACGGCGGCTAGGCCGGACGCGGCCGTGATGGCGGCAAGGGCCAGGGCTCCCCTGGTCCTTCCTGATCTGTTCTCGATTCTCACTGCTACCTCTCGGAACTACCAGCTGATCGTCTGTGCGGGGGCCGGTGACGTGGGTGGGCCCCCGCCGCACCTGCGGTGCGGCGGGGGCCGCTTCCTACCGCTGGCTCACTACCCGTGCCTTACGGCTTGGGTGTGAGGTCCATGTCGATCGTGTTGCCTTCACCGGCGGTGAAGATGCTGAGGATGCCGGTGAGCGGACCGCAGTCCTTGATCGCGGACAGCGCGTACGTGCCCGTGATCTTGCCGCCCGCGGTCGGGTCGAAGAACTCCCCGTCCTTGGACTTCAGCGTGATGTCCGACGGCTTCTCGGTCTGGCACTTGTCGCCGCCACCGATGGGGATCGCACCGAACACGTTGAACGAGGACAGCTTGGTGATCACCTTGGAGTTGGTGGTCAGCTGGCCGTCGGCGTACTTGCCGGTGGTCTTCCCGTCGAAGGCGAAGCCGATGTCCGCGGTCACCGGGAGGAACCCGAGGATCGCGAAGCTGCCCTTGGTCTTGTTCAGGGTCAGGTCGGCGACGACGTCACCGGTGTCCAGGTTCAGGTCCGCGCCCACGGTCCCCGACAGCGGAGCCTTCCCGTTGGGCGACTTCACGAAGGTCTCGCCCTTCAGGTTGAAGTCGAAGTGCTCGGTCCCGCCGGGAGGGGTGGGGGTCGGGGTGGGAGTAGGCGTGGGCGTGGGGGTGGGGGTGGGGGTGGGGGTGGGGGTGGGGGTAGGCGTGGGGGTCGGCGTCGGCGTGGGAGTCGGCGTCGGCGTGGGAGTCGGCGTCGGGGTAGGCGTCGGCGTCGGGGTAGGCGTCGGCGTCGGCGTGGGAGTCGGCGTCGGCGTGGGGGTCGGCGTCGGCGTGGGGGTCGGCGTCGGCGTCGGCGTGGGAGTCGGCGTCGGCGTCGGGGTGGGGGTCGGGGTAGGCGTCGGAGTGTCGCCCGTGATGTCGAACTCCCACAGGGGCGTGTCCTGGCCCGCGTCCAGGGTGCAGGCGACGTCCCGGCCGCCCGGCCACACCGAGGTGCCGTCGGCCTTCTTCGGGTCGATCTTCTGGGTCAGACCAGTCAGGAAGATCTGGCCCTTGCCCTCCTGGCTGAAGGTCAACTGCGGGGCGTCACCCTCGGTGACGACGTCGAAGGGCTGGTCCTTGGCCGGAACGTTCGTCGGGGCGAACACCACGTCCACCGCGGCGGGAAGGCCGTTCGGCTCCTCGGGAACCTTGACGTTGAGGTCGGAGGTGGCCGTGCCCTCAAGCTTGGTCG
Source organism: Spirillospora sp. CA-294931 (assembly GCF_050946795.1). GTDB lineage: Bacteria > Actinomycetota > Actinomycetes > Streptosporangiales > Streptosporangiaceae > Spirillospora. The sequence goes on along the minus strand of NZ_CP192006.1, from coordinate 523,209 downwards.
CCTTGACCGAGATGAGGCCGTTGGTGACCTTCGGTCCCAGGTGCGCCGTCGCCTTGACGTGGATCGGCGGGGTCTCCTGGCCGACCGGGATCGTCTTGGGGATGTCGGTCTCGACGGTGATCGGGGTCGGCTGCTTGCCGATCAGCGGGTAGGTGCAGGTGAACTTGTAGTCCTTCTTCACCGGGTCCGCGCTGGCGGAAGTGGCGCCCATGACACCGAGAAGCGACACTCCGAGCCCGCCGATGGCGGCAATCGCCAGACCTCGCGCGGTGCTCTTCTTACGCTTGCTGTTGGCTTCCACTTTCTACCTTTCGTGTACGACTGGCCTAGTGCATCGGGTGGAGGCACTACTGGATCCGCGACCCCTCGAGACTGGGACTCACCTCCGGAAAGGGTCATCATCAACGTCTTCGAGGGCCTCGAATGACGCTTGCGCCGTCATTTCGAAACGCGGAGATCAGCAGGGAGGGCGGATCCTTTCCGTCAGCACGGCTGATCGGGCTGTGATCCAGATCTCGTACGTTTCGGATCTGTAAACTACCGGCGGGAAACATAGGTGTCTTCAGGCCCGGATGACAAAATCCCAGGCACGGACACTCACCCAGACCAAGAGTGAATTTCTACGCTGAGACAGCCATTGAAAGCGCTCTGTAGTTGTTTTGCCGAACGTTTTGACATCCGCACGGCGGGCCGGGTCGGCACTGGCGGTAATTTGTGCGACGCGATGAAATTCTCGGCCGGGCGGATCAGAGATGCTGGTAGGTGTTGTAGTTCTCGGCGAAATCGTTGTAGCGCAGGAAGTTGGTGAAGCTCATGGTCACCGTCGCCTCCAGGCCCTCGACGTAGTGCCACCATCCGATGGGAATGAAGAGCAGTTCGCCGGGGGCGAGCTCGCACTCCAGTACCTGGGCCTTCCGCATGGCCGGGAAACGGTCGTAGTCGACCGCGGACGCGTCCACCTCGGAATAACAGTGCAGAGTGTTGTACATATATGCGGTGTCGTGCATCGGCACCATCTTGACGTGCTTGCGCCCGATCACCTGAGCCATGAAATTGTTCGTGAGGTCATGGTGGTAGGGCGTCTTGGTACCGCCGGGGCCGAGCCAGAAGAAGCCCTTCTCGGCCGAGCCCGGGTCCAGGTACTCGCCGACCGTCTCGATGTCGTTCCACAGGACGTCCAGGGCCTCGCGGTTGCGGGAGGCGTTGTTGGCCGTCATGTAGAAGTCATTGGTGGTGCCGGCCTTCTCGACCATGTCGACGTAGTCGCCGAACTTCATGAGCCGCTTGTGCTTGGGCCCGTTGATCTCGTAGTTCTCGTCGGACTCGCGCCCGAACTGGACCTCGACCTCGCGGTCGCCGCAGCGTTCCCGCAGGTAGTCAAAGTTCCACTTGGTCAGGGCGGGCCAGGACTTGAGCATCCCGGTGATGATCACCGGTCGGTTCTGGAAGTAGTACTGCTCGAAGAACTCATCGCGCGAGGGCCGCTCGCGGCGCTCGATCACGTCGCCGCCCGCGCGCATCCGGCTGAGCCGCTGGTAGACGGTCAGGGTCCACTCGCGCTTGCGCAGCCGGTTGGCGATGCGCGATCCGCCCTGCACGTAGGGGCTGGCGAGCGCCCCCGCGACCTCGCGGGCGGCGTCCTCCTCGCTGAATTCGTCCTCGACCATCGCCGCGCGGATCACTTCCGGAGGATTGCCGAGAAGCAGGTTCTCGGCGATCCAGCGACGCCAGTCGTCGATCGGACGTTTCACGGCGTTCCTCCCTTTACGTTCGGGTCAGCCAGCGTCCCATGGGACGAATCTGCGCTTGAAGCACATAAATGCGCCTCCCGCTGGCTGCACTTGTCAGTTCTGTGACAAGCCGCTCATGGCTTGGGCGGCGGCTGGCGCTCGGGCTTGGGCAGAACAGGCGGGCAGTTGATGTCGTCATCGGGCATGCACGAGGCGCCGAGGCTGACCCGCAGGGTGTTCCCCGGCCCCGACACCGAGCGATTGAAGATCGGGTCGAGGTCCTCGCCCACACCGCACCCCTTGAAGGCGGGAATTTCCAGGACGCCTTCAAGGCGACCGGCCTCAAGGACGCTGGGCATCTCCCCGGTCAGCTTGATGTCGGCCGGGACCTTGCTCTGGCAGCGTTTCCCGACATTCAGCGGAGAACCGTTGACCGCGACATCGAAGAGGCGGATCGACATCTTCATGTGCGCGGTGACCTTCTGAATTCCCGACCCGTCGTCGAGGGCCACGAAGGTTCCGTAGTCTTTGCCCGGTCCCAGGGGCATCTGGGTCAGCTCCATCATCGATCTGGTCGGCATGAAGCCGAACGTCAGGAAATTCGCCTTCGACCGCAGCGGGCTGACGAACTTCAGCTGCACGTGCAGGTTGATGCCGTCCTCGGAGAACCGGTAGGCGATATTGGTCAGCGCCGGCTTCTCGAACTCCGGATCGTTGAGTATGGACGCGCCGTTGAGCTTCTTGACGTTGGAGAAGCCGCTCATGTAGGTGCAGCCATAATTGATCCACTCGCCCGGTGGACGGTACTTGCCGCACTCTGGGGGCGTCTTCGCCTGGGCGGGTGCGGCGGCCGGGCCGGGCTTGGGGGCGGCGGCGCCCGGCGGGGGCGCGGTGCCGTTGCCGCCGGTGACCGGGACGGTGGCCAGGGTGAGCGCCTGGCCCTTGGCGGGCGAGCAGGTGAGCTCGGCCTTCGCCGGTGCCGCAGCGTCCTTGGTGGTCTTCTGCTGGACGAGGGAGAGCGCGAGGTCGCCCGCGGCGAAGGTGAGGTCGCCCGCCGCGCCCGGCGCCACCGACGGGACGTCGCCGGACGCGGCCAGCTCCAGGTCGGCGCCTTCGGGCACCGGTGTCGCCGGGGTGGCGAGTCCGGACCACGGGATCGGGGTCGACCTTCCGTTCTGGGTCGCGGTCGTCGCGAGGCTGGCGGTGCCGACGACCGGCCCGCCCGCGAGCCCTTCGAGCTCGGCGACCGCGCCCTTGCCGAGCGTGACCGTCGTGGTGATCCGGCCGGGCTGGATCGGCTTGCCCACCGTCCCGGATTCGGGGAAGGCGCCCTTCACCCGGACGCCGACCTTCTGCGCCGCGCCCGAAGGCAGCTTGCAGGTGTAGGCGAGGGTGGCGTCGGCGTTCTCGGCGCTCGCCGATGATCCGCCCCCGGCCAGGGCTCCGGCCACGACCGCGCCGAGGCCGATCGCCGTGCCCTTGCCGAGCGCCCCACGGGCCCGGATCCTCATATTCGGTCACCTCTCGTCGAACTGCGAACTGCGGAACTCACGGCGTTCAGTCCCAGCTGGAGAACCACACGCGTGCTTCGCGTGCGGATTCGGAAAGGGGCTCGGCCGTGAGAAGCGGATGGAGGTAGAACAGGTTGACCGCGACGATTCCCAGAAAGGCGAGCCCCCCGATGAACACGGGGACGCGTTCGCCGGGCAGGACGGCGAGCAACCGTTCGAAGAGCAGCACCAGAGCCAGTACCGCGAAGGGCAGCATCAGCAGCGAATAGGTCGAATACATCGTCCGGTCGTCGAAGGCGGCCGGGAACCAGGGGAGCCACATCGCCAGGTAGCCGCCCACCACGGCGAAGGCGCGCCAGTCGCGGAAGGCGAAGGCGAAGACCGTGACGGCGAGCAGCGCGGCGATCGACGTCCACCAGAGCGTGGGGGTCCCGATCGCGGCGACCTGGCTGAAGCAGCGGGCCGCGTCGCAGCCGTCCTGGCCCCGCAGCGGTTCCGCGCGGTACATGACGGCGGGTTTCCCCAGGTAGGGCCACTCCCAGGGCCACGACTGCGCCGGGTTGGGAACCCTCAGCCCGGCGTGGAAGTCCAGGGTCATCGCGTGGTGGTGCCACAGCGAGCGGACGGGGTCCAGAAAGCCAGGCCACAGGTCGCTGGGGTGCTTGGCGGCCCAGTCGCGCTGGAACCCGTCCACGCTCCGGCCGAAGATCGCCTTCTGTGCGCCGGTGCCCGAGATGAACCAGCCCCACCAGGTCAGCACGTAGACGGTGGCGGCGACCGCCCAGACCTGGAGCAGCGACGGCAGGGCGTCCAGCTTCAGCATCGCGCGCCAGGGACGCTCGACCCCGGCCTCCTTGCGGGCGTTGCGGTCCCAGATCAGGGCCAGCAGCCAGAAGAACCCCAGCGCGTAGACGCCCGACCACTTCGTCCCGCAGGCCAGGCCGAAGCAGACCGCCGCGCCGATCCGCCAGCCGTGCCGCAGGAACGGCCCGGCCCCTGTAGCGGAGCGCAGCGGAGCGGAAGGGTCCGGGCGGGGGGCGTGGGGAGTCGTCCCCCCACCGGGATGCGGCCCGGTGGCGCCGGGCTCTTTCGGCGTGGTCAGGCGTGCGCGGGTTTTGTCACGGTCTACCAGCAGGCACGCGAATCCGGCGAGGATCCAGAACAGCAGGAAGATGTCGAGCATGGCGGTCCTGCTGGAGACCAGCCAGGTGCCGTCCAGCGCCATCAGCAGGCCGGCCGCGCAGCCCAGCGCCGTCGAGCCGGTCAGCCTGCGTCCCACCCGGGCCAGGATCAGCACCGACAGGACGCCGGCCAGCACGGCCGCGGAGCGGTAGCCGAACGGGTCGGAGCCGAAGACCGCGATGCCCAGCGCGATGAACCACTTGCCCGCGGGCGGGTGGGCGGCCCACTCGCCCCCGGGGGCCAGGCCGGTCTCGGGAGAGCCCGCGAGGAAGCGCGCGTTCGCGGGGTTGCCGTCCCTGTTGGCGTTCCAGTTGTGCTCCACGCCGTAGTGCAGGAGCGACCAGCCGTCCTTGGCGTAGTAGGTCTCGTCCCACACGAGCGCGTTGGGCGCGTCGAGGCGGTGGAAGGCCAGGACTCCGGCGATGACCGCGACCAGGACCGGTCCGATCCAGGCCCAGGGCAGCGCGCCGATCCCGGCGCGGGCCTGGGGGGCCTCCGCGCGGGAACCGGGATCCTCGACCGCCACCGCGGTGCCCAACTGCGCTCCTCTTCCGGCGACTGCGTCCGCCTGACCTTGCGGCTCTGGTGTCATGGACCGTAATGAGTCGGAAACGTCGGGGTAAATCGCATGTGGGACAAAGAAGACAGCCGACTTGCTCAGTTGACTGAGTGGAAGTGAGACGCCGATCACGTCGCCGGAAAAACTTGTTTCCAGCCCTCAAATTTTTCGGGACCTCAGAATTTTTCTGTTGCGCTCCGAGCGCTTCCGGACCCGGTTGATAGCTCGGCTTCGCCCGACGCGCAGATTCTGACTATTTAGCCCGGGGCCTCTCGCCAAAAGATGGACGACCGGACAGTCCACGTCCGTGCGCCGAAGGTGAGAGGTATGACCGAGGCCGACCTGGCGATCGACAAGGTCACCGAGCCGCGAGCGCGGCCCGGACGGGAGACGCGCGCGGCGACCGGCCGTGCGGCCTCGTTCGGCGACGCGTTCCGGGCCGCCCTGCCCGCATGGGTACTCACCCGGGTGGTGACGGTCCTGGCCGTGTGGGCCGTCGGCCCGCGCGACTGGGCGCTCCCCACCGGCGAGCGGATCGACAAGTACGGGTGGTTCTTCGCCTGGGACGGCGCCTGGTACCGGCAGATCGCCGAGTACGGGCACGACGCGACCGGCACGCAGGGCGTCCGGTTCTTCCCGCTGCTCCCGCTCACCGACCGGGTCCTGGCGGACGCGACCGGCCTTCCGGTGCCGGTCGTGCAGGCCGTGGTCACCAGCGCCTGCGCCCTCGGGCTCGGGATGGCGCTGTACGCCCTGGTGGTGCGCGAGACCGGGAACCGGACGATCGCCCGCCGCGCCGCCTGGCTGGTGCAGCTCATCCCCGGCGCCTATGTCCTCACGCTCGGGTACACCGAGGCGCCCGCCGGTCTCCTCGGGGTGCTGTTCTTCCTCGCGCTGCGGACGTCCCGCTTCTCGCTCGCGATCGTGCCCGGCTTCCTCAGCGGCCTGGCCCGTCCGACCGGTGTGCTGTTCGTGCTGCCCGGTCTGGTCGAGGCGTGGCGGGCGCTGCGCTCGGGCGCGGGCCCCCGCAAGGTGACGGCCTCGCTGGTCGCGGCGGCCTCCCCGGCGCTGGGCCTGGGCTCCTACCTGCTCTGGACGAAGTACACCTACGGGAACCTGATGCTGCCGTTCGAGGTGGCGCAGCGTCCCGAGCTGCGCGGCGGCGTCCTCAACAACCCGCTGCCGTACCTGTTCAAGACGATGCCGATCGGGTTCGACTGGCAGTTCCAGCTGATCGTCATCGTGGCCGCACTGGTCATGACCTGGATCGTGATCCGGCGCCTGCCCGCGTCCTACACGGTCTGGACGCTGGCCGGAGTGGGGACGGCGCTCACCTCCCAGTACCTGTGGTCGGCGCCGCGCTACCTCGGCCAGGTCTTCCCGCTCGCGATCGCCGCCGCGATGGTCACCGTCGACTGGCGCCGTTTCGCGTGGGTGGTCGGCGCCTGCCTGCCGCTCTTCTACTACCTGCTCTACCTCTCCTTCACCGGAAAGATCGCACCTTGAAAGGACTCAGGTGAACCACCATCTCCGCCGCCCCTTGCTGGCGGCACCGGCGCTCGTCCTGGCCCTCTCGCTCACCGCCTGCGGCGGGGACGACGACAAGGCGTCGCCGACGCCCAGCGCGGCGTCCTCGTCTCCGGGACTCCCGGTTCCCACGGCCCAGCCGTCGGCGCAGCCGAAGGCGGCCCAGAACGCGCCGCAGCGTCCCAAGGACCCGGCGGTGGCGCCCAAGAAGGTCGTGACGGCCTTCGCCAAGTGCATGCGCAAGAACGGCGTCAACGTGCCGAACGACATGAAGTCCTGGACGCCCTCCGCCGAGGAGAGCACCCCCAAGACCCAGAAGGCCGTCATGGCCTGCATGCATCTGCTCACCGCCAAGCAGGGCGGCTGAGGGCCCGCACGGGGCGACCGACGACAGTGGAGGTGTAGGGCTCGTGGCATACCGATCGTCAAAAAAGCCGCTCCTGGTGGGACTCGGCGCGGCGGCGATCCTCGCCGGAGGAGGTGCGGCGTCCGCCGCGATAGCGGCCGACCCGACGCCGAGCCCGTCTCCCACCCCCACGCCGACCCCAACCCCGACACCGACGCCCACCCCCACGCCTACTCCCACCCCGACACCGACTCCTACGCCCACGCCGACCCCCACTCCCACCCCGACGCCCACGCCTACGCCGACCCCCACGCCGACGCCGGTGCCCCGGCCCACGCCGAAGGCCGCGCTCTACCTCGGCCTGACGGCGTCCAGCACGACGGCCAGGCCGGGCGAGTCGATCACCGTCACGGCGTCGGTCCGCTCGGGGACGGCCTCGGTCCGCTCGGCGAGCCTGGGGCTGTCGGCCTCGAAGCTGACGGTGACCCCGTCGTCGTCTTCGCTGGGCACCGTGACCTCGGGGGGCGAGTACGTCTCGGCGACCGTGAGGATTCCCAGTGACGCGTCCCCGGGGACGACCACTCTCACGGCCAAGGCGTCGGCCCCGAAGGCCGCCGACGACTCCGCCTCGGTCTCGATCACGATCGCCAGCGGCTCGTCGTCCGGCTCGCCGCCCCCGGGAACCACGCCGGGCCCGGACGGGAACGCCCCGCTGCCCAACAGCAGCGTGCAACTGCCGACCTCCGGGGCACAGGCGCCCCAGGTGGCGCTGCCGCCGATCTCACCGCCCCAGGTGGCGCCCGGCACCTTCCAGCCCATCCCGACCGCCGCGCTGCGCAGCGGCAAGAGCGCCTCGGACAAGCCGCTCGACCTGGAGAACCTGGTGCCGATCCAGGCCGGGGCCCTGGCGGCGTTGTTCTCCGGGCAGCTTCTCCTGCTGCTCAGGCTCCGCCTGGTGAGGCGGCGTCGCCGCGCCGCGGCCCTCGCCGCCCAGGCCGCGGACAAGGCCCCGTCCCTGGTCAAGGCCCCGCGCCCCGCTCCGGCCAAGGCCCCGCGCCCGGCTCCGGCCAGGGCTCCCCGCCGGGCTTCGGCCAAGGCTCCGGCCGCGCTTCCGGTTCCGGCGGCGGCTCCCGTGCCCGTCGCGGAACCCGAGCCCGCACCCGCGCCGCCCGCTCCCCCGGCCGAGGACGTCATCCTGCACCGTCCGGCGACCGCTCCGCCCGTCCGGCTCAGCTGGCTCCCCCCGCGCGCCGACGGAATCGCCCAGTTCTGAGCCCCCCGACCGGCCCCCGCACGCATACGCGTGACGGGGGCCGGTTTCTTTGTCAACGGTTGAGCGTAATCGGGCCCTGTTCGTTCGTTTTCGCTAAAGAGGGGCGCGTCCGCGTCCGCGTACCGTCGGGGTGTCCTCGATCACGGACGGACGGCGCGCGGGGGTCCCCGCTCGGCGCACGCCGCCGCGTCCGTGATCTCGCGCTACCGCTCTCCGTCCCGGCAGGCCGCGACGGGCGCCCCCGCCCGCACGGCAAGGGCCGGAACGTCGGAGCCGGTGACGGAGGTGTCCGATGACCCGAACGCTCGACCGTGAAGACGACCTCGAACCCGCCGCCCCGCTCCCGCCCCGGCTCGCCCGGTTGATGCGGCCCGAGCTGCCCGGGCTGGCCGAAGAGATCGTCACCGAGATCCGCCGGGGCATCCCCGAATACGCGCGGCCCATCGACGGCCCGTACGGGCAGGTCCTGCGGCTCAGCGTCGAGCAGAACCTGGCCTCGTTCGTCGACCGCATCGAGATCGCCCCCGGGGCGCCGACCGTCCAGGAGGGTTGCGCGACCACGGCGCGCAAGCTCGGCCAGTACGAGGCGCACGAGGGCCGCAGCATGGACCTCCTCCAGGCCGCCTACCGCATCGGGGGCCAGGTCGCCTGGCGGCGCATCATGCGGGTGGCGCCGAAATACGACATCTCCTCGGTGCTCATGTCGCGCCTGGCCGACGCGGTGTTCGTCTACCTGGACGAGCTGGCCGCCCACTCCCTGGACGGCTACCAGCGCGCCAAGGCCAACCCGATCGCTCCGCTGGACGAGAAGCACCGCAAGGTCCTGCGCAAGCTGCTGGAGGGCCCGGCGTCCGGCCAGGAGACGCGCGAGCTGGCCGACGACGCCGGGTGGACGATCCCCGCCGAGGTCACGCTGGTCGCCATGGAGCCGGACTGCCGCTGCGTCTGGACGGCGCTCGACGAGGACGTCCTGGCCGAGCTCGAAGGGGCCGAGCCGCACCTGCTGATCCCCGGCCCGTTCACCACCGCCCGGCGCGAGATGCTGGAGCGGGCCGTCCCGGGACGCCGCGTGGCGGTCGGGCTGACCGTCGCCGCCGCGCAGGCCGCCGACTCGCTGCGCTGGGCCCGCCAGGCGCTCGGTCTGGTGCGGGAGGGCGTGCTGCCCGGGGACGCGGTGACGCTCTGCGAGCAGAACATGGTCACGCTGTGGCTGCTGTCGGATCCGGCTCTGGTCGAGCAGCTCACCCGCCGCCAGCTGTCGATCCTGGACACCATGACCCCCGGCCAGCAGGACCGGCTGACCGAGACGCTGCGCACCTGGCTGGTGACCCGGGGCACCACGACCGAGATCGCCGAGCGGCTGCATCTGCACCCGCAGACCGTCCGGTACCGGATGCGCAAGATCGAGCAGACCTTCGGCAAGCGGCTGGACGACCCCGAGGCGCGCTTCGGGATAGAGGTCGTCCTGCGCGCGATGTCGCTCTGGGCGCGCCGTCCCGCCGACGGCACCCGCTAGTAGCGGGGGTCGCTAATAGCGAGGGTCGCGCGCTCCCAGGTAGAGCACCACCACGGTGTAGACGGCGGGTTCCTCGCCAAGGCCGCTGTAGCGGTGCGGCCGGTCTCCCCGCAGGGCGAGCCCGTCACGCGCCTCGACGGTGAACGACGCGCCGCCGACGTCCACCTGGAGGGTGCCCGCGCTGACGTGGACGAGCTCGCGCGTCCCCAGCGGATGCCCGACGGCGTCCTCGATCGGGTGCCCCGGCCAAAGCGTGTGCTCCCACAGCTCGTGGCGTCCGTCCGCGAACAGCAGCGCGGCCACGCTGCGCCCGTGCCGGGTGACCTTCGCCTCCGCCCTCGGGGCGGGCGAGCCGACCTCGTCCGGCATCGCGACCAGCTCGCTGATCGGCAACCCCAGGGCCGCGCACAGCTTGGCCAGCGTCGCCACGCTCGGATGGCTGCGCGCCGACTCGATCTGGTGGATCATCCCCCGGCTCACGCCGCTGGCGGCGGCCAGATCGTCCAGGCGCCATCCCCGCTGCGCGCGCGCCGCCCGCAGATTGGCGGCCAGCGTCCGCCCGACCTCTTCGACCACGTCCATGATACCAATATACCGCTATTGACATCTACAATAATGTGACTGCATGACCTACCGCGCACTGCTCTTCGACCTCGACGGGGTTCTGGTCGACTCGCTGGGCCTGATCGAACGCATCCTGCGCGAATGGGCCGCCGAGCACGGCCTGGACGCCGACCACGCCGTCGCGCTCGCCCCGGGCCGCCGCGACATCGACCTGATCCGCCTGCTCGCCCCCCACCTGGACGCCGAGGCCGAGACCGCGCGCATCGTCGCCCGTGAGGAAAGCGACGTCGCCGGGCTGCGCGCGCTCCCCGGCGCCGCCGAGACCCTGGACGCCCTGTCCCCCGCGTCCTGGGCCATCGTCACCTCCGGCACGAGGGCCGTGGCCACCGCCCGCCTCGAGGCCGCCGGGCTTCCCCTGCCCAAGTTCCTGGTGGCCGCCGAGGACGTCCCCACCGGCAAACCCGACCCCTCCGGTTACCTCAAGGCCGCGGCCCTCCTGGGCCGGCCCCCGGAAGCCTGCCTCGTCGTCGAGGACGCCCCGGCCGGAGCCCAAGCCGCCCGGGCGGCCGGAATGGACTGCCTGGGCGTCGGCCCGGCCCTCACCACCCAGAGCTCTCCGGCCATCGCCACCGCCCCCGACCTCGCGCATGCTCCCCTGGTCATCACCCCGACCTCCATCACCCTCGACCTCTGATCCCGGGGGGCGACGATCAGTAGTCCCGGACGTCGAACGACCCGACCACCTCGGCGAAGTCGGGAACACCCTCGTCCACTAGAGCCTCGCCCGCCCCCGAATCGCCCAGGTCCTCGGCGTGGGCGGCCTCCACGCGCTTCTTGTTGTCGAGCGCGAGCTGCTGGTTGGCGGCGACATAGTCGCGCAGTTCCCTCTCGTACGCCGCGAAGGCGGCGACATGGTCGCCCGCCGCGGCCTTCAGCTCGCCCGCCAGCACGTACGCGCCGACCATGGCCATGCTCGTGCCCTGGCCCGACAGCGGCGAGCCGCAGTACCCGGCGTCGCCCAGCAGCGCGACCCGGCCGTTCGACCAGGTGTCCATGTGGATCTGGGCCATCGCGTCGAAGTGGAAGTCGGGCGCGTCGTGCATGAGCTCCAGCAGCCGCGGGAACTCCCAGCCGACCCCCTCGTACGCGCGGGCGAGGACGCGCTTCTGCTCGTCCAGGTCGCGGTGGTCGAACACCACCGGCGCGTCGCTCTGGAAGCCGAGGTAGGCGCGGGCCTCGGTGTTGCCGCGCACGCTCATGACGCCGCCGCCCCACCGTCCGCCCGGGACCTGGCAGAACACCTGCCAGCGGTCCAGCTCCAGGAAGTTGGGCGTGGTGAAGACCGCCAGGTAGGTGCCGAGGTTCTTGAGGAAGTCGGCCTCGGGCCCGAAGGCCAGCCGGCGGGTGTTGGAGTGCAGGCCGTCGGCGCCGACCACCAGGTCGAACTCCCCGGTGCCGCCGGACGCGAAGGTGACGCGGACGCCGCGCGCGTCCTGGTCGAGCGCGGCGATCGAGTCGCCGAAGAGGTACTCGACGCCGTCCCCGGCCGCCTCGATGATGACGCGCGCCAGGTCGTCGCGGAGGATCTCGACGTCGGGGCTGTCCAGATCGCCGCCGGTGATCGTGCGCTCGGTGCTGCTGAACACCTCGTTGCCGTCGAGGTCGACCATGGTCATGCCGCGCATGCCGGTGGCGTTGGCGCGCAGGGCGGGAAGGACACCCATGCGGTCGGCCACGTCCAGGGCGGGTCCGCGCACATCGATCGCCTGGCCGCCGCCCCGCAACCCCGGCGCCAGCTCGACGACCGTGACCTCGAAGCCGTACCGCACGAGCCAGTACGCCAGGGCGGGGCCGCCGATGCTGGCACCCGAGATAAGAATCTTTTTCATTACCGCCTCCGGGTCGTATTCCGCGGGCTTGTCCCGCATGACCCAAAGGTGGCCGGAGGCGCTGACCGTCCGCGCACCGGCGGCTGACGGCCGCGGTGCGCGATCGGTTCATTTCATGATCGGTGTGCGCATCCGGTAATGCGGGACGCGCATCGTGCGTTCGTGGCGCGGGAACGTCATCAGCGCCACCACGGCGAGCCCGACACCGGCCACCCGGAGACCGAACAGCGCCGGGTCCTGTGGCCACGGGTCCCCGTAAAGCAGGGAGGCCGACAGCAGCAGATGCACCTTGGCGGTGAGGGTGACGACCGTGACCAGGACGCTGAGGCGGCAGCGCTGGAGCCCGATCGAGGTCAGGCCGAGCCCGAGCGGCCCGGCGATCAGGAACACATAGGGATAGGGCGACAGGTGCACGTCGAACCGGTGCTCGTCGAGCATCCGCGCCATGCCCAGGCCGAACACCTCCGCGGTGCCCAGCAGGACGCCCGCGCCGACGCCGTAGGCGATGCCGGTGAGCGGGATCGCGTGGCGGCCCTCGTCCAGGCGGTCGCGGACGCTGAACATGTACAGCGGGATGAGCAGCGACGGGACGACCACGACCGCGATCTCCCAGAGCGGCTCGCCGCCGACGACGTAGCTCGCGCCCGCCCCTTCGGGTTCCGGGCCGATCGACAGGGCGATCGCGATCATCGCCGCGATGGTGATGAACGCGGCCAGCCATTCGCGGGACGTCGGGCGCTCGTCGAAGCCGCGGCGGGCCACCACCAGCAGCAGCCCGAGGCTGATCCCGTAAGCGGGCAGGGCGGTGGCGGGCGGCAGGTCGAGCATCGCCATGCCCGACAACGCGAAGCCCGAGGTCAGCAGCACGCAGCCCGCGACCCAACGCGGGTTCGTCACCAGCAGCCGGGTGACCTGGAAGGGGTGGCGGCCGGTCATCGGCTGGATCCGGGCGGTCGCGGTCTTGAACAGGACGAAGGAGATGATGTAAATGACCTGCGCGGCGCAAGCGAGGGCGATCGCTTCCATGGCGCACCTCCGAGGGTGGGCTCACCAGGAGCCAGAGGTGGCGACCGGCGGCTCCCTTACGCCGCCCGTCTGCACATCTTCGAATGCTCGCACAGGAGAACGTTCGACGAATCTGGCCGGACGACGGAAAAACGCGCGGCCATGTGTGTTCAAGTGAGCCAGGACACAACCGTCACGCCACGTAAAGGGACGGCAATGTTTACTATTTGCGGGATATGTAGGTAACCGGTTGAGTTGTACCATGTAAGCGCCACTAGATCGAAGTCCCCCGGCGACTGAACCTCGCCGGGGGACTTCATATTCAACGCGGGAGACCCCTCAGATGCGGCCGCCCTTCACCTCGTCGGTGAACCTGCGCCAGACCTCCGACCCGAACACCAGCGCCGGGCCCGCCGGGTCCTTGGAGTCCCGGACGGCCACGACTCCGGTGAGGTTGCGGGCCACCTCGACGCAGTCCTGGCCGCCGCCGCTGCGGCTGGACTTCGCCCAGGTGGCCTGCAAGAGATCCTCTGCCACTAGATCACTCCTTACTCAGCTCGGCGAACATGGCCGCCGATTCCTCCACTGAAAGAGCAGCGCCTCTAAGGCGCTCCCACTCCAACCTAAGCCGATTGACCTGCTCCGCGGACTCCGGATACACATCTCCGGCCGCCGATTCGATGTAGACGACGTCGGGATCGTCGTCGTTCTCGAAACAAAGAATGACGAATCGGCCGTCCAGGCCCGCCTGGGCGCCGGCGGAGAACGGAAGGATCTGGAGGTCGATATTGGGGCGCTGGGCCGCGGACCAGAGTTCGACGAGCTGGTTGCGCATCACCTCGGGGCCGCCGATCTCCCGCCGGACGACGGCCTCGTCGAGAACGGCGTGGAAACGGGGCGCGTTGCTGGGGCGGTTGAGCAGCGGACGGCGCGCCATCCGCGCCTGGACGCGCTTGTGCACCTCGTCGGGACCGTCGGTGCGCGCGGCGGAGATCACGGCGCGGGCGTACTCCTCGGTCTGGAGCAGCCCCGGCACGATCTGCGGCTGCCACGACAGGATCTGGGCGCACTCGTCCTCCAGGCCCACGAACGTGCCGTCGAAGACATCGCCGAACGCCGTCCACCAGTTGCGCCTGCGGGCGTCCTTGGCGAGCTGCACCAGCGCGTCGCGCTTGGGCCCGGCGCATCCGTACAGGGCCAGCAGCCCCTCGACATCGCCGATCTTGGGTTTCGTACGCGCCGTCTCGATGCGGCTGATCTTCGAGCGGTCCCAGCCGAGCTCCTGCGCGACGGCGTCCGGCCTGAGGCCGACACGCTCACGAAGCTGGCGAAGCTCGCGCGCCAGACGACGATGTCTCACGGTTGCCATGACGGTAAGTGTTCCAATGCTACGTTCAGGTGACCGTGGCCACAAACGGACAAGATCGCAATGCACAGTGCATTGATCGATCACTCATTGCAGGGGAATGATTGCGATGCGCTTCCGATCTCTCAGAGTGGTGATCCCGTGACGCTCGGCATGCAAGACACCGTCTCATCCACCCGCCGTGATCCGCAGCCGGTCAGGGCATGACCGCCGCGATGGAGCGGCTGGGCGCCCACCTGGACATCGACCGGGGACGCGCGGAGGGCCAGGCCGCACGCAAGGAGATCAGGGAACGCGCCGCCAAGGTCATCGCCGACCCCGGCACCGTCGACGACGTCGAACTGATGGCGGCGGAGGCCATCGCGAACGCCGTCCTGCACGGCACGGGAACGATCCGCGTCACCATCTGCACCGACGGCGTCCGCCTCCGCGTCGAGGTCCGCGACCAGGGCCCCCGCGACCTCGACGTCCACGGCCGCAACCGCATCGACCACGGCCGCGGCCTCGCCGTCATCGACGCCCTGGCCACCGAATGGGGCCTGGACCGCTCCGAATCCGAAACCCACCTCTGGTTTGTGGTCTGAATTTACCTGGGGGTCCCAACCCCCAGACCCCCAGGCGCGCCCACGGCGCGTCCTCACTCGCTGGCGCTCGCTCCGGGCGCGCCACGGACGCGTCGAGGGCTGCCGCCCTCAAACTCCCGCCCAGGGGGCTCCGCCCCCTGGACCCCTTTGGGGCTACGCCCCTCGCCCCCGGTGGCTGGGGTTTGTGGTCACGCTGCTCGACTGCCGCGTGGGGCGAGGACGACACGCCGCGCCCACCCGAGCTACACCACTAACGCCACTTGGCGCATGGGGCGGCGACACGCGCGACACGCCGAGAACGGATGCGTGATGACCCAGTGCGCAGGGCCGCCCGGCGCGCATGGAGCAACGCCACTACCGACCAAGGGCAGAGGGCGTCCCACACTCGCTTAGGCCCCGCCTGGAGGTGAGGCGGGGCGGTTCTGGGGGCGTGAGGGTTAGTCGGTGAGGCGGGCGCGAACCACTTTGCCGGTGGCGTTTCTGGGGAGTTCGGTGACGAAGTGGACGTCGCGGGGGACGGCGTAGCGGGCCAGGCGGTCGCGGACGGCGGTGCGGACGCCGTCGGCGTCCAGGCGCTGGTCGGGGTTGAGGACGACGAAGGCGGCCAGGCGCTGGCCGAACTCCTCGTCGGGGACGCCGATCACGGCGACCTCGCGGATCTCGGGGAGGGCGGTCAGGACCTCCTCGACGGCGCTCGGGAAGACGTTCTCGCCGCCGGAGACGATCATGTCGTCGTCGCGGCCCTGGACGAAGAGGCGGCCCTCGGTGTCGAGGTGGCCGACGTCGCCCAGGCTCATCAGGCCGTCGCGCATTTCCTTGGAGTCGCCGCTGGTGTAGCCCTGGAAGAGCAGTTCGTTGGCGGCGAAGATGCGTCCGGTGGCGCCCGCGGGGACGGGGTTGCCCTCGTCGTCGAGGATCTCGACGCGGGTGCCGGGGGGCGGGGTTCCGGCGGTGCCGGGGCGGGCGCGCAGGTCGGCGGGGGTGGCGATGGTGACCCAGGACGACTCGGTCGAGCCGTAGAGGTTGTAGAGGAGGTCGCCGTAGGCGTCCATGAACGCGGTAGACAGGGGGCCGGGCAGCGCGGAGCCGCTGACGGCGGCGATGCGCAGTGAGGACGTGTCGTGGCGCCGCCGGGTGTTGCCGGGCAGTTCCAGGACGCGCTGGAGCATCACCGGGACGGCGATCAGCGCCGTGCTCTGGGTGACCTCGATCGTCCGGAGGGTCAGTTCGGGGTCGAAGCGCCGCCGCAGGACGACGGTGGCGCGCAGCGAGACCGCGATCTGCAGCGTCGCGTAGCCCCAGGTGTGGAAGAGCGGCGCCTCGATCAGCATGCGCTCGTGCACCTGGAAGGGGATGCGCGACAGGATCGAGGCCAGCGGCTTGATGCCGGGCTTGGTCCGCCGGTCGGCGCCCTTGGGCGGGCCGGTTGTGCCCGAGCTGAGCACGATCGTCCGGCCCGGGGTGGACGGCGGTTCGGGATCCTCGGCCGGGGCCGACTCGATGAGCTCGGCCAGGCCCGACTCGGGGCCGCCCGCCAGGACCACGGTGATCTTGTCGGGCACGGAGTCGAGGAACTCGGCGAACTCGGGGTCGGCGATGACCAGCTCGACCTGCTGCTGGCGCAGGACGTCCAGGAGCTGGGCGTTGCTCATGCCGGTGTTGAGCAGCACGAGGTCGGCGCCGCGCTTGCTGCACGCGACCAGCGTCTCCACCATGCCGCGGTGGTTGCGGCACAGGACGGCGATGCGGGACGGGCGGCCGAACTTGCCGAGCGCGACGGCCAGCCGGTCGGTGCGCTCGTTGAGCTCGGCGTAGGTCAGCTCGCCGCCGTCGTCGATGATCGCGATCGCGTGGGGGTCGCGGGCGGCCGCCGAGGCGACCGTCCCGCCGAGCAGGGTGCCCCAGCGCTTGAGCGCGGAGAGCTGGCGGGCGACCTTGGGGGGCGCCCCGGGTTTCCAGAGGCCGCTGCGGGCCAGGATGGTGGCCGTCCTGGCCACGTCGAGCGCGCGTTCACCGATGCCGGAGGGTTCCATCACGTGAGCTCTCCCGCCGCGGTCCGGACCCGGCCGCTGAGCACCGCGACCTTGGGCTCGGGCCGCAGGCGGCCCTTGAGCTGGTTCGTGAGGGCCTTGGCGGGCGGGGCCGGGACGGACGCGCGGGGCGTCCTAGCGTTGAGGATCATCTCCAGCTCCAGACAGCGGCGCGGGTCCTGGAGGTCGGACCCGAACAGCTCCTCCAAGTGGCGCAGCCGGTACCGGACGGTCTGCGGGTGGACGTGCAACCGGTTGCCGGCCTCGGTCGCGTTGAAGTTGGTCTCCAGCAGCGACAGCAGCGTCTCCGACAGCCGCTGGGCCTGGACGGGCGGCAGCTCGCGCAGCGGGGCGAGCCGGGAGTCGGCGGCGTGCTCGATGAGGTCCTCGGCCAGGAAGATGACCAGGGCGGGGACGTGGTCCATGCACCGGACGACCTCCCCGTCGGGGAGCGCGCCGCGCCGGGCGAGCGCCAGGGCCTCGCGGGCCCAGCGCAGCGACTCGGCGGCGTTGACCGCGGGCAGCGTCGGGCCGATCGTCACGATCCAATCGCGCAGGAGCGCTTCCAGCAGCTTGTCGCGGCCTGGCCCCTCCGGGTCGGGCAGGACGAAGCAGGGCCCCGATCGCCGCAGGTCGACCAGCACGTCCGGCGGCAGCGCGGGCGGGCGGATCCCGGTGCCCTCTCTCGGGTGCAGGACCACCGCGGCGACCGTGCGGGGGATGCGCCAGTGGGCGGCGCGCGCGGCGTCGGCGATGAGCTCGGGGTCGGGTGCGGCGTCGTCCAGCAGGAGGTGCAGCAGCCGGGTGCGGCGGCGGTAGAGGGTCTCCACGCTGCCGACCGTCTCGGCCTCGGCCTCGAAGCCGAGCGCGGCCTGCGCGGCGACGGCGTCCATGTAGCTGAACTGGGCGTCGGCGATCCGGCCGAGGGTCTCGCGGTCGACGTCGAGCGACTCGGCCAGCGAGGTCAGGGTCCGCCAGGCGGCCCGTGCGGCGCGGCGCAGCGCCCGGTGCAGCTCCTCCAGGTCGCGGCCCTTGATGGCCATCTCCCTGCCGAGCTCGCGGTGCGCGGCGGCGACGCGCCGCCAGGCCGATCGGGGGTTCTCCACCAGATCGTAGAAGTCCCGCAGGCCGGCCATGATGCTCTCGCGCATCTCGACCGCCGGGACGTCGTCGGCGCCGTCGGTCCTCAGGTCGGCCAGGAGCTCGTCGGCGGCCTCGCCCACCAGGGGGCGCATCCGCCGGACGAGTTCCGCCGGGATCGTTTCAAACGGACGGACGTCCAGATCAGGCTGCGTCATCGACCGGCCTCCTCGCGTGACGGACCGTTGTGATACCCCGAGTCCCACAAGGATGCCCCAGAAGGTCATTCCGGGATTGTCACGCCGATACGTAAAAGGACGGCAATGTGCTCTCGCCACTGACAACGTTCATCGCGACCCTCCAGAACTTCCCTGCTCATCGGCCCATTACAGGACTCGCGGTCTCAGAAAGAGGTCCGGTCCGGAGCTGCGAAATCGTCGTCGGGGACGCGCCAAGAGCAGCGGATGTCGGGCGGGCGGGGCCGTTCAGGGACGGGCGACGGGCGGGAGCAGGCCGTCGAGCAGGCGCTGGAGGTTCTCGGTGAAGAAGTCGCCGGGGCGTCCCGGCGGGATCGCCGACATGGCCGCGGCCAGCGCGGGATAGGTCTCGGGGTCGGCGCCGCGCACCATGCGGCGGGCGAAGGTCTCGTCCTCGGCGTCGGCGTGCGAGTACAGCAGTTCCCCGACGGTGTAGTGCCACAGCAGCGCGTAGGCGACCATGCTGTCGCGCGGGCTGAGCCCCGCGCGGCCCAGCGCGGCGAACAGCCGTTCCAGCGCGGGCATGATCGACGGCCCGGCCAGCTTCTCCGACACCAGCAGCGGGACGGCCCACGCGTCGCGGCACAGCGAGTCGTGGATCGCGCCGAGCACCGCGGTGATGTCGGCGCGCGGGTCGCCGGCCTCGGGCGGCAGCGTGATGGAACGGGCCACCTCGTCCAGCAGCGCGACCATGAGCGCCTCGCGGTCGGGGACGTGCCGGTACAGCGACATCGGCGCGGTGCCGAGCTCCTCGGCCAGCCGCCGCATCGACACCGCCGCCAGCCCGTCGCTGCGCACCAGCGCCAGCGCCCGGTTGACGATCACCGTCTTGTTGAAGCGGCGCCGCGGCCTGTTGGTGCTGGGTGGACTGGCGATGATGGTGGCCCTCTCCGTTCGGTCGCCTCCGACGTTACCGCCCGCCGTTCCGCCTCAGGACGCGGGCACGCGCCAATGGCGGGCGCGGGTCTGCGCGGCCCACATGGCGGCGTACCGGCCGGACGCGGCGAGCAGTTCCTCGTGGGTGCCGCGCTCGGAGACGCGGCCGTCCTCCAGGACGAGGATCTGGTCGGCCCCGGCGACGGTGGTCAGGCGGTGCGCGATGACCAGGACGGTCTTGTCGGCGACCAGCGCGTCGATGGCGCGCTGCACCGCGACCTCGCTCTCGGTGTCGAGCGCGGCCGTCGGCTCGTCCAGCAGGACGATCGGCGCGTCCTTCAGGATCGCGCGGGCGATGGAGATGCGCTGCCGCTCGCCGCCGGACAGGGAGCCGCCGATCTCCCCGACGCGGGTGTCGTACCCGGCGGGCAGCCGGGTGACGAAGGAGTGCACGTTGGCGGCCTCGGCGGCGGCCTCGATCTCGGCGTCGGTGGCGTCGGGCCGGGCCATCGCGATGTTGGCGCGGATGGTGTCGTCGAAGAGGTAGACGTCCTGGAAGACGACCGAGACGTGGCGGTAGATCTCGGCGGGGTCGAGGGAGCGCAGGTCGGTGCCGCCGATCCGGACGGTCCCGCCGCCGGGGTCGGCGTAGCGGGTGAGGAGCCGGGTGATCGTCGTCTTGCCCGAGCCGGACGGCCCGACCAGCGCGGTCAGGCTCCGCTCGGGGGCGGTGAACGAGACCTCGCGCAGCAGGGGCGTGTCGTCGTAGCCGAAGGTGACGGCGTCGAAGGCCAGGTCGTGCGCCGTGATGCGGGCCTCGGGGTCGCCCGCGGGCATCGGCTCGGCCGTGAGGACCTCGCCGACGCGTTCGAGGGCGGCGTCGGTGAGCTCGAAGACCGCGGTCATGGTGGACGCGGTGGCCAGCGGCTCGGCGAAGCGGACGGCGCCCGCGACGACCGCGACCAGCAGCGCGGGCCGCAGGTCGAGGTCGAGCACCAGGGCGGCGCCGGTGGCGACCATGGCGACCAGGCACAGCTGCACGGCCGAGGACGCCAGCACGCCGGGCCAGGTGAGCCGGTTCTGCAGGGCGGTCATCTCCTCTCCCTGCGCGTGCAGCGCCTCGGAGAGCCGCTGGGACGCCGCGCCGGTCTGGCCGGTGGCCTTCAGGACCGGCAGGCCCTGGACGTACTCGACGATCCGGTCGGCGGCCCGGGCGTCGGCGGCGTCCACCCTGCGGAAGCCGGAGCCCGAGGCCCGCTGGATGCGGCGGACGAAGTACAGCGCGAACGGGGTGGAGACCGCCAGGACGGCGCCCAGCCGCCAGTCCACCGCCAGGATGATCACCCCGAGGACGGCGGGCACCGTGACCAGTTGCAGGAACAGCAGACCGATCGTGGACGCGCCCATCGTGGCGTTGGCGACGTTGCCGCCGACCACGGTGGTCAGGTCGCCGGAGGCGCGGCGCTCCAGCTCGCGCTGCGGCATGGTGCGCAGGCTCTCGCCGAGCCGGAGCCGGACGTCCTCCAGCACACCGGCCCACTGGCCGTACTCGAAGCGCAGCTCGTAGAGGCGGAACAGCGTCTCCACCACGTAGCAGGCCGCGAACGCGCCGAACCACGTCCAGGCCGCGCTCTGATCGACCTCGGGACGCGTCAGCTCGTACAGCAGCGGGATCAGGGTGGCGTAGGCCAGCGCCTGGACGATCGAGGCGATCAGCGAGGCCAGCAGCGACCGCTGGAAGTCGCGGCGGTGTCCGCCCGCGGCGAGCAGCATCAACCGCAGGATCCGCTTCATCGGTTCACCGCCGTCTTCCCGGCGCCCAGGCCCCAGGACCTGGCGCGTTCGTGGTGTTCCCAGAGGCGGGCGTAGCGGCCGCCCTTGGCGAGCAGTTCGGTGTGGGTCCCGCGTTCGGCGACGCGGCCCTCGTCCAGGACGACGATCTGGTCGGCGTCGACGACGGTCGACAGCCGGTGGGCGATGACGACGACGGTCCGTCCCCGGGTGAGCTCGGCGACGGCGTCCTGGATGGCGGCCTCGTTCTCCGGGTCGGCGAAGGCGGTGGCCTCGTCCAGGATCACGATGGGCGCGCGGGCCAGCATGGCGCGGGCGATGGTGATCCGCTGCCGCTGCCCGCCCGACAGCCGCGAGCCCCGCTCCCCCACGCGGGTGGCGTAGCCGTCGGGCAGGTCGCCGACGATGAAGTCGTGCGCTCGGGCGGCGCGGGCGGCGGCCTCGACCTCGGCGCCGGTGGCGTCGGGGCGGGCGAGCCTGATGTTGGCCTCGACGGTGTCCTCCAGCAGGAACGGGTCCTGGAAGACCATCGAGACGTGCCGCAGCAGGACCTCGGGCTCGATGTCGCGCACGTCGGCGCCGCCGACCAGCACTCGGCCCTCGTCGGCGTCCCAGAAGCGCGGGACGAGCCGCGCGACCGTCGACTTGCCCGATCCCGACGAGCCGACCAGCGCGCAGACGGTCCCGGCCGGGATGTCGAGGTCGACCCCGTCGAGGGCGGGACGTCCCTGGTCTCGGGTGTAGGAGAAGCGCACCGCCTGGAAGGAGATCGAGCCGTCGGCGGGCTCGGCGGGGTTCTCCGGGGCGGGCAGGGGCGGGATGTCGAGCAGGTCGGCGATCCGCGCGGCACCGGCCTTGGACTCGTTGATGTGGTGGGACAGGTGCATCAGCGGCAGCACCGACTCGACCGGCAGCGTGCCGAGGATCAGCGCGGCGACGAGCGTGGCGGGCGACATCGACCCGTCGGCGGTGAGCCAGGTGCCGACCGCGAGCACCACCAGGAGCGTGGCCAGTGGTGCCATCGCGATCCGGGAGAAGATCATCGCGGCCCGGCTGTCGTCCTGCCAGGCGGCGGTGGCGGCGGTGAACTCGCGGACGCGGGTGGCGAAGCGCCGGAAGGAGACCGTGCCGTCGTCGAAGGCGCGCACCACCGGCATGCCCTGGACGAACTCGACCACGGCCGCGTTGATGGCCTCGTTGGCCTCGTCGTAGCGGCGGCGGTTCTCGGCGTAGTCGCGGGAGGCGAGCCGCATCCCGATCATGATCAGCGGGACGATCGCCAGGACGGCGAGCAGCAGCCGCCAGTCCAGGACGCCGAGCGCGACCAGGGCGGCGACGGGCTGGGCGAGGCTGAACCCCAGCAGCGGGACGGCGTCGGCGACCGCGATGTGCAGCGCGCGGACGTCGTCCTGCATCACCTTCTTGACCGCCCCCGATCCCAGCCCGCGCACCTCGCCGAGCGGGATGCGCCCCAGGTGCTCGGCCAGGCGGCGGCGCAGGTGGACCTCCAGGTCGAAGGAGGCGATGTGGGAGCCG
The DNA here is from genome assembly GCF_050946795.1 of Spirillospora sp. CA-294931. GTDB lineage: Bacteria > Actinomycetota > Actinomycetes > Streptosporangiales > Streptosporangiaceae > Spirillospora. The sequence continues at coordinate 500,587 of NZ_CP192006.1, read as the reverse complement.
TGGAAGGCCGCGGCGCGCAACGCGAAGCGCGCCAGCAGGCCCGCGAGCGCACCGCCGAGCAGCAGGGCGACCCGCCGTCCTGAGGGGTCGTCGGTCAGCAGTTCCTTCAGGGCGAGCGTGATCAGCGCGAAGCCGGCCACACCGAGCACGGCCGCCGCGGCGGCCGTGGCGATCGAGCCGATCAGGCGGCCCCGCACCGGTGTGAGGACGCCGCGCAGCGCCTGACCGGGGTCGCGCGCCGGGGTCGTGGAGGCCGCCATCGCCCCTCCTTGCTCCGTGGGGACGCGTACGACGTACGCGTGGTGTTCAGGGGTTGCTCATCCAAGGCGACTTGGACAAAGCCTGGCAAACTAGGCTTTGATAATGATTATCACCTTTGTGATGGTAAGGTCACCCTAACCTGCTGCGTACAGCGTTCACAAGAAGGAGGTCCCCGTGACCCTGACTCGACGCGAGGCACTGCGCCTCGCCGGGGCCACCGCGGGCCTGGCGGCGGGCGGAGGCCTGCTGGCCGCGTGCGGCTCGTCCGGCGGATCCGAGGGACCGGTCCGGGGAGGCGGCTCGGCGCCCGCCCGCCGGGGCGGAACCGTGCGGCTCGCCTTCACCGGAGGCGGCGCGGGCGAGACGCTCGACCCCCTGATCGCCTACAGCCCGGCCGACCTGGCCCGGGGCCTGGTGGTGTTCGACCGGCTCTTCACCCTGGTCGGCGGCCGGGTCGCCCCGGCGCTGGCGGTGAGCGCCCGGCCCGCGGCCGACGCCCGGTCGTTCGTGCTGACCCTGCGCCAGGGCGTGACCTGGCATGACGGGACGCCACTGACCTCGGCCGACGTCGTGCACACCCTGGCCATGCTGGCCTCGCCGTCCCGCCCCCACCCCAGCGAGCTGACCGGGTTCCTGGACGTCGCCAAGGCCGAGGCCACCGGCGACCTCACGGTGAAGGTGCCCACCAAGCGCCCGGTGGGCGACCCCGCCGGGCTGCTCGCCGGCGCCTCGCTCGCGGTGATCAAAAAGGGCACGACGTCGTTCCGTCCAGGCCAGGCCGTCGTGGGGACCGGCCCGTTCAAGGTGGCGGCGTTCGCCCCCGGACGCGAGGCCAGGCTCGTGCGCAACGACCGGTACTGGGGTGGCCCGCCCAACGCCGACACGCTGGTCGTCCTCAGCGTGGACGACCCGCAGGCGCGGGCGAACGCGGTGCGCGGCGGGCAGGCCGAGTACGCCTCCGACATCCCCTTCACCCTCGCCAAGACCGGCGCGGGAGCGTCCGGCCTGGAGATCCGCGGCGCGGGCGAGAACCAGCGGACCGGCTACGGCTTCGTGCTCAACACCACCCGCAAGCCCTTCTCGGACCCCCGAGCGCGCATGGCGCTCCGCCTCGCCGTCGACCGCCAGGCCCTGGTCGACCGGGTCTTCCTCGGCTACGGCACCGTGGGCAACGACCTGTTCGGCCACGGCGCCCAGTACTTCGCCGCCCAGACGCCCGTCCTCGGCCGCGACCTGGCCAGGGCCCGCACGCTGCTGAAGGAGGCGGGCGCCGAGGGCGCGAAGCTGACGATCCGCAGCGCCGACTACGAGAGCGGGCTCAACTCCTCGGCCGAGCTGTTCGCCGAGCAGCTGCGCGCGATCGGACTGGACGCCAAGGCCCAGATCGTCGCGCCCACGGCCTACTTCGACGCCGACGGCCTCGCCGCCGCCGACCTGCTGGCCTTCCCGCTCGGCCCGCACCCGCTGAGCGTCATCTTCAACCGCTCGGCCGCCTACCCCTCGCTCGCCTTCAAGGACCCCGACCTGGACCGCGCCCTGACCACGGCCAACGCGACCAACGACCCCAAGGAGCGCGAGCGCGCCTGGCTCGACGCGCAGCGCGTCATGACCGTGCGCGGCAACTGGATCGTGTGGGGACGCGGCGACGTCCTCAGCCTGACCCGCGCCACCGTCACCGGCATCGAGGTGCGGGACTCGGCCAAGTACCCGTTCCTGGGCAAGGCGGGATTCTCGGCATGAGGCTCGCGCTGCGCCGGGCCGCCGTGTCCGTCGCGCTGCTGGTGCCGCTGTCGCTGCTCGTCCACGTCGGCGTGGACCTGCTGCCCGGCGACCCGGTCACGGCGCGGATGGGGCAGGCGGGCCCGGAGCGCGTCGCCGAGGCCAGGGCCAGGCTCGGCCTCGACCGCCCGGTCCTGGAGCGCTACCTCGACTGGGCGGCCGGGCTGCTCCGCGGCGACCTCGGCACCTCCGCGACGGGACGCCCCGTCGCCGACATCGTCTTCGAGCGGCTCGGCGGCTCGCTGCTGCTGGCGGGGCTGACCATCGTCCTGCTGGTCCCGGCCTCGCTGGCGCTCGGCGTGCTTGCGGGCGTCCGCCGCGAGCGGACCGACGGGCGGCTCCTGTCGGCCGCGATGCTGCTGGTGGTCTCGCTTCCGGAGTTCGTGCTGGCCGGAGGGCTGGTGCTGGTCTTCGCCGCCGGGCTCGGCTGGTTCCCCGCGGTGTCGCTGGTCCCGGCGGGCGACGGGCCGCTGTCGGTACCCGAGGTGCTCGTGCTCCCCGTCGCCAGCCTGCTGCTGCTCGCCCTCGGCTACTCCGGCCGCATCATCCGCGCCGCCACGGCCGCCGCGCTGCGCGCCCCGCACGTGGAGTTCCTGCGCCTGAACGGCCTCGCCCCGCGCACGGTCATGGTCCGCGCCGTCCTCCCGGCGGTACTGCCGGTCGCGGCGCAGGTGTGGCTCACCGCCGGGGTCGGCCTGATCGGCGGGGCCGTGCTGGTGGAACGGGTCTTCAGCTACCCGGGGATCGGCGAGGTGCTCGTCACCGCCGTCCAGACGGGCGACCTCCCGGTCGTCCAGGCCCTGGCCATGCTCCTCGGCGCCGCGATGCTGCTGGCCCTGACGCTCGCCGACCTGGGAACGCGGGCCCTGGTCCCGTCCCTGCGGACGGCGGCGCGATGAGAAGAGCCGCCGCGGCCGTCCTCCTGGCGGTGATCGTGACCGCACTGCTCGGCCCCTTCCTCGCCCCGCACACCGCCACCGAATCGGTCGGCGCCCCCTACACGGCCCCCGGCCCCGGCGCCCTCCTCGGCACCGACCAGCTCGGACGCGACGTGCTGTCCCGGCTGCTGCACGGCGGCCCGCCGGTCCTGGTGACCAGCCTGGCCGCGGCCGTCCTCGGCTCGCTGGCCGGAACCACGATCGGCCTGGCCGCCGCCCTGGCCGGGGCCCGACGGGCCCGCGCGGAGGGCGCGCTGCTGCGTCCCCTGGACGCCGCCGCCGCGCTGCCGCCGCTGCTCGTCCTGCTCCTCACCCTGGCCTCCTTCCCCGGCCGCGCCGGGATCGTCCTGGCGGTCGCCATCGCGAGCACACCGCTGTCGGCCCGCGTGATCAGAGCGTCCGCCGCCCCCATCGTCGGCCGGGGCCATGTCGAGGCCGCCATCGCCCGGGGCGAGGGCCTGCCCTGGCTCCTCGGCCGCGAACTCCTCCCCCTGGTCGCGGGACCCGCCCTCGCCGACCTCGGGATGCGCTTCGTCATGGCGATCCACCTGGTCACCGCGGCCGGTTTCCTCGGCTTCGGCGGCTCCGGCCGCTCCGACTGGGGCACGCTGATCATCGAGGCCCTCCCCGGCGCCGACCTCCAGCCCCTCGCCCTGGCCGCGCCCGTCCTCCTGGTCGCCACCCTCGGCATCACCGTCAACCTCCTGGCCGACGACCTCCTCACCAGGAGCCGGGCGGTGCTGGCATGAGCGAGCTCCTCGTCCGGGTGGACGGCCTGCGGCTCGACGCCGGAGGCGCCACGGTCGTCGACGGCCTCAGCTTCGACCTGGCCCAGAACGAGTCGATCGCGGTGACGGGCCCGTCCGGCTCCGGCAAGACCACGGCCGCCCTCGCCCTGCTGGGCCACCTCCGCGAGGGAGTCACCCACACCGGCGGCACGGTCCAGGTCGCCGGACGCGACGTCCTCCCCGACCCACCCCCCGGGTGGCGCGGCAACGTCGTCGCCTACCTAGGCCAAGACCCCGCAACCACTCTCAACCCGTACCAGCGCGTCGGGTCCCTGCTGCTCACGGCCATGGGCAAACGACCACGCTCCAAACGAACAGCGGCAGTCACGGAGCTACTGGAACGCGTCAGCCTCGACCCCGCCCTCGCCCGCCGCTACCCGCACCAGCTCTCGGGCGGCCAGCAACAGCGAGTGGCGCTGGCCGTCGCCCTGGCCCGCCGCCCTCGCCTGCTGGTCCTCGACGAGCCGACCAGCGCCCTCGACCCGAAGGCCGCCGCCGAGGTGCACCGAGAGCTGGCGTCCCAGCGCGAGGACGGCGTCTCACTCCTCTGGATCACCCACGACCTGGACGCCGTCCGCGACGAGGTCGACCACGTCCTCACAATGGGCACCGCACCAGGCCAGGCGCCCCCGCCCCCGCGCAGAAAGACCACTCCCAGCACGTCCAAACTCATCGTCCGCGACCTGGTGGCGGCCCATCCCGGCGGCCCACGCGTCCTGGACGGACTGTCGCTGGAGGTCGCCGGGGGCCAGTGCCTGGCGGTGATCGGCCCGTCCGGAAGCGGCAAGAGCACCCTCGCCCGCTGCCTGGCCGGCCTGCACCGCCCGCTATCCGGCGAGATTCAACTCCGGCCTCGGCCGCCTCTGGGTTCTCCCCAAGCCAGACGAGCCGTCCAGCTCGTTGCGCAAGATCCGGCGGGTGCGTTGCATCCTCGGCAGGACGTGCGGACGGCGCTTTCCAGGCCGCTGCTCCTCTTTCATGGGATGCGGGCGGCCGAGGAGGTGGACGCCGAGGTCGCGCTGCTCCTGGAGGCCGTCCAGTTGCCCGCCGAGTACGCGCGGCGCCTTCCCGGCGAGCTGTCGGGGGGTCAGCGGCAGCGGGTGGCGCTGGCCCGGGCGCTGGCGGCGCGGCCCGCGTTCCTGATCTGCGACGAGGTCACCGCGGCCCTGGACGCGGCCACTCGGGACGCCGTCCTCGACCTGCTGACCGGCCTCCGGGACGAGGGCCTGGGGATCGTGATGATCACGCACAGCCCGGAGGTCGTCCGCCGGACGGCCGACGCCGTGCTGGAGCTCGGCACTCAATCGGGGGTGGGTTTCGGCGGAATTCTTATTACCCGAGCGCATTGATCCCGCTGGGGAACTCGGTGAAAATCGCCCGAGTCACTCGGGGATTATCCGGGGATGCGTGGCTGAGAGGTGGGGACATGAGACGTTCGAGCCGGCTTCGTTCGCTGGCCGCGGGGGTGATCGCCGCCGTGACCGCGACCGGACTGGTCACGGTCGCCGACACCGCGTCCGCCGCCCCCACCAGGACCGCCGACACCGGAGCGAAGATCACCGCCGAGACGAAGGTCGCGGCGGGCGAAGTCGACATCACCATCGAATCGCCCTCGCTGGGCAAGTCGGTGAAGGCCCGGGTGCTGCTGCCCACGGGTTGGAGCGAGACATCCACCACCACCTACCCGGTGCTCTACGCCTACCACGGCGGTCAGGACGACTACCTGTCGTGGGCGAAGAACACCGACATCGAGGCGTGGGCGCGCAACTACAACGCCATCGTGGTGATGCCCGAGGCGTCCAACGGCTCCTACGCCGACTGGTACAACTACGGCAGGCGCGGCACCCCCAAGTGGGAGACGTTCCACACCGTCGAGGTCATCCAGCTCATCGAGCGCAACTACCGCGCGAGCGGGCAGCGCGCGGCGATCGGCAACTCCTCCGGCGGGCAGGGCGCGTTCGCCTACGCGGCCCGCAAGCCCGGCCTGTTCAAGCACGTCGCGTCGCTGAGCGGCCTGCTGTCGATCCGCTACGCGGGCATCCCCGCCCTGCTGCTGCTCACCAACACCGGCAACGGCATGGACCCCAACGCGATCTGGGGCGTCCCGTACTGGGACGACGCCAACTGGGCCGCCCACGACCCCAAGGCGCTGGCCGAGAAGCTGCGCGGCACCGGCCTGTTCTTCTCCTCCGGGACGACCGGACGCCCCGGTCCGGGTGACCCCAACGTGGCGCCCTGGGACATCGGGCTGCTGAGCGAGGTCGCGGTCGGCGACGACAACAAGGACTTCCAGCGGCGGCTCGACCAGCTCAACGTCCCCTACACCGCCCACATCTACGGCGACGGCCGCCACAACTGGCCCGCCTGGATCCGCGAGAGCACGTTCATCTGGCCCACCCTGATGCAGTCCATCGGCGCCCAGCGCGCCTGACCGACGCCCCCGAAGACCGGCCGAGGCGCTCGCCGCCCGGCCGGTCTTCTCGCGTCAGGAGTCGTTGAGCGGACGCGCGGTGCGGGCCGTCTCGGTCAGGTCGTCGGGAACCTCGGGCAGGACGTGCGCGAAGTAGTCGCGCGCCGCCTCGGTCGTCCCGACGTCGCGTCCGGCCCGTTCCGACAGGAACCAGCGGTGCTCCAGCACCTCGTGGAAGACCTCGACCTCGTGCAGGCGCTCGCGCAGGTCTTCGGGGATCGAGCGGACGACCGGCTCGTACACCTCCGTGAGCCACCGGTTGGCGGCCACGACGTCACCGACGGGACGTCCGGACTCGCGCTCCAGGTAGCCGCGGAAGCTCGCGATGTCGTTGAGCAGGCGGCACGCCTGGTTCTCCTCGGCGCCCAGGCCCGTCCGGGCGAACAGGATGCGGCGATGGTGGCCCGGCTCGGCCACGCGGGTGCGCACCCGCAGGCGGCTGCCGTGCTCGCCGGCGTCGACCAGTTCGACCTCGTCGACGTCGAACCCCAGCTCGTTGATGCGGCGCAGCCGCTCGGCGATGCGGAACCGCTGGTCTTCGGGGTGCAGCAGCTCCTCGCGGGTCAGCTCGTCCCAGAGCGCCTCGTACCGCCGGACGGTGTCGTCGGCGATCGCGATCGGGTCTTCGCCCTCGGCCAGGTGCCCGGCCGCCCTGAGGTCGAACAGCTCGCCCGCGATCCGTTCCCGGGCCATGTCGACGTCGTACTTGCGCTGGCCCTCCGAGAGCGAGGCGTGCAGCTCGGCGGTCTCGGTGTCGACGAGGTAGGCGGCGAAGGCGCGGGCGTCCAGCCGGAACAGGGTGTTGGACAGCGAGCAGTCGCCCCACATGAAGCCCGCCAGATGCAGCCGCACCAGCAGCTCGACCAGGGCGTCCAGCAGCTTGCCGGTGGTCAGGCCGTCGCGCGCGTTGGCGAACAGGGCCCGGTAGGAGCTGGAGTAGTCCAGGAACCGGGTCACCAGGATCGCGTCGAGGTCGCCGGGACGGTCGACGACCACGCCCACGACCTCGACCGCGGGCATCCCCATCTCGCGCAGCGCGCGCAGCAGGCGGTACTCGCGGCGGGCGAGACGGTCGTCCAGCTCCTTGAGCGCGTAGACGACGTCCTCGTCGGCCACGAACCGCACCACGTGCCGGGACAGGCCGCGCTGGCGGATCTCCACCAGGCGGTCGTCCGTCCAGCCCTCCAGCGGCTCGCGCCACGGGAGGCTCAGCAGGCCCGCCGCGGTGTCCGCCGGAGGGCTGAACACGAAATGCATCCCGGCGCTACTCCTCGCCGGCCTCGGCCGCGGCGGCCTTGGTGGCCTGCGCCCGCCGCTGGGCCTCGCGCACCTCGGTCGCGCGGCGGCCGAGCTCGGCCACCCGCTCCTCGTCGCGCGTGAGGTTCTCGCCGGTGGCCGGATCAAAGATGTGGATCTTGTCGGTGTTGATCCACAGCTCGGCCTCCAGACCCGCCTCGATCATGCTGGCGGCGTCCAGCGCCACCACGGCCTGGGTGCGCAGCTGGTCGCTGTCGAGCTCCTGCGACAGGTCGCGGAGCTTGGCGGCCAGCTCGGCCGGGGCCTCGTAGGGCACGTAGGCGTACAGCTCGTTGCCGAGCCACTCGGTGACGTCGACGGTCGTCCGGATGACGGCGCCCTTGGCCTTCTTCTCCTCGCTGACCAGCGAGGCGTCCTCGAAGTCCTCGGGACGGATGCCGACCAGCACGACGTTGCGGTCGCCGACCGCGGCGGCCTTGCGCTCGTCGTGCATGTCGAACCGGCCGAGCGGGGTGTCGAGGAACGTGCCGTCCACCGTGGCGGGCAGGAAGTTCATCGACGGCGAGCCGATGAACCCCGCCACGAACAGGTTGGCGGGCTGCTCGTACAGCTCGCGCGGGCTGCCGACCTGCTGGAGCAGGCCCCGCTTGAGCACCGCCACCCGGTCGCCGAGGGTCATCGCCTCGGTCTGGTCGTGGGTGACGTACACGGTGGTGACGCCGAGCCTCCGCTGCAGCCGCGAGATCTCGGTGCGCATCTGCCCGCGCAGCTTGGCGTCGAGGTTGGACAGCGGCTCGTCGAACAGGAACGCGTCGGCCTGGCGGACGATCGCGCGGCCCATCGCCACGCGCTGCCGCTGGCCGCCCGACAGGTTGGCGGGCTTGCGCTCCAGATGCTCGTTCAGCTCCAGCAGCTCGGAGGTCTCGTTCACCCTGCGGCGCACCTCGTCGTCGGACATCTTGGCCAGCCGGAGCGGGAACGCGATGTTCTCGAAGACGGTGAGGTGCGGGTACAGGGCGTAGTTCTGGAAGACCATGGACAGGTTCCGCTCGCGCGGGGCGACCTGGTTGACGACCTTGTCGCCGATCCTCATCTCGCCCGAGGTGATGTCCTCCAGTCCGACGATCATGCGCAGCAGGGTGGACTTCCCGCAGCCGGACGGCCCGACGAGGATCATGAACTCCCCGTCCTGGACGTCGAGGCTGACGTCGTTCACGGCCGGGAAGCCGTCGCCGTACTGCTTGACGATGTTCTTCATGGTGATGGCGGCCATTGCGCGTGAACTCCCTAGCCCTTGACTGCGCCGGAGGTGAGACCGGCGACGATGCGACGCTGGAACAGCAGCACGATGATCACGACCGGGACCGTGACCACCACGGCGGCGGCGCAGATCGCGGTGGTGGGCTGCTCGAAGAACGACTCACCGGTGAAGAACGCCAGCGCCGCGGGCACCGGCCTGGCGTCACTGGTCGAGGTGAGCGAGATGCCGAAGACGAAGTCGTTCCAGCAGAAGAAGAACGTGAGGATCGCCGCCGTGAACACGCCGGGCGCCGCCAGCGGGACGATCACCTTGCGGAACGCCTGCCAGCTCGTGGCGCCGTCCACCTGCGCGGCCTGTTCCATCTCCCACGGGATCTCCCGGAAGAACGCCGACAGCGTCCAGATCGCCAGGGGAAGCGCGAAGGAGATGTAGGGGATGATCAGCCCGAGCCAGGTGTCGTACAGGCCGATGTTCCGCCACAGGTCGAACAGCGGGCCGACCAGCGAGACCACCGGGAACATCGCGATGGCCAGCGCGAACGACAGGATCAGCCGCTTGCCGGGGAACTCCAGCCGGGCGATGGCGTAGGCGACCAGCGTCGCGAACGTGACCCCGACCAGCGTGGCGATCAGCGAGATCCCGATCGAGTTGATCAGCGCGGAGGTGAACAGGTCGGTCTTGAAGACCGTCTCGTAGTTCTCCCAGGTCCATTTCTTGGGGAAGAAGCCCGGGTTGTTGCCGACCTCGCCGGGCTGCTTGAACGACAGCATCACGATCCACAGGACCGGGAACGCCGTCCAGACCAGGATCAGCAGCGACCCGAGGACCCAGACCCACTTGTGCCTGACCGTATCCATCAACGATCACCCCTCGCCTGCGAGAGATCCACCCGGAACCCCTTGATGAACACCGCCGCGATGAGCACCACCGACAGGAACAGCAGCACCCCGATGGAGTTGCCGAGGCCGATCTCGGTCCGGGTGATGCTCTGCCGGTAGGTCAGGAACGACAGGACCTCGGTCTTCTCCTGCCCGGCGGTCATGATGAAGACGCTGTCGAAGATGCGCCACGCGTCCAGGGTGCGGAACAGCACGGCGACCAGGATCGCGGCCTTCATGTTGGGCAGCGTGACCTTCCACAGCCGCTGCCACGCGGTGGCGCCGTCGACCGTCGCGGCCTCGCCGAGGTCGCGCGGCACCTGGGCCAGACCCGCCAGGAGCAGCAGCGACACGAACGGCGTGGTCTTCCAGATCTCCGACAGGATGATCACGAACAGGCCCGCCCACCGGTCGGAGAACCAGGCGAAGTCGCCCAGCCCGAACCAGGAGTTGACGAAGCCCGACTGGGTCTCGAACGCGTACCGCCAGGCGAACGCCGAGATGACGGTGACGATGCCGTAGGGCAGCAGGATCGAGGTGCGCATGGTCCGGCGGGCGAAGACCGCCTTGTGCATGACCATGGCCAGCGCGAACCCGATGACCACCTCGACCACCACGGTCACCACGGTGATGATGAACGTCGTCCAGACGTCCTGCCAGAACAGGCTGTCGGTCAGCGCGGTCACGTAGTTGCCCAGCCCGACGAAGCGCCGGTCGTCCGGCGCGGTGATGCGGTAACTGAACATCGACAGGTACAGCGCGTTGAGCAGCGGATACGCGGTCACCAGCAGCATGACGATCACTGCCGGCGCCGAGAGCATCAGCCCGAGCCGCCGCTCGGCCCTGGCGCGGTCCGTGCTCTCCGCCTTCTTCTTTTTCTTGCCCTGCCCCGCGAGGGGCACGGATGCCTCTGCCATCGGTACCCCTCCTCTAGAGCAGTGCCTGGCCCTGAAGGACCTGGCGGACGAACTCGCTGGACTTGCGCGGCGTCGACTCGGGGTTCACCGTGGCGGGCGCGTGCCAGCGGCTCTGGACCGCGGCGGACACGTCGCCGTAATAGGGCGTGATCGGGCGCGGCTCCGCCGCGTTGATGGAATCCCTGATCAGCGCCGCCATCGGGAACTGCTTCTTGATCTCCGGATCGTCATAGATCTCCGCGCGGGCCGCCGGGTTCCCCTCGGCGAGCATGTACTTCTTCATGTTCTCGGGCGAGGTGATGCACTTGGCGGCGTCGACGGCGAAGCCCTTCTTGTGCTTGCCGTAGGCGCCGACGCCGAGCTCGATGCCGCCGAAGGGCGGCTTGCTCTCCTTGTCGGGCGACACCTTCGGATACCGGGCCCAGCCGAGATCGGCGGGAATTCCCTTGTCGATGACGCCGTCCTTGGCGTCACCGTTCTCTGCCGCCCACACGTAGGGCCAGTTGACCAGGAACCCGCCGTTCTTGCCGTTGATCGTCGAGCGCGACTCCTCTTCGGTGTCGGTCGAGATCGTCGGGCTCGCGGCCTTGGAGCGTGCCAGCTTGGCGATGATCGTCGCCGCCTGCTTCCCCGCGGGCGAGTCGAGTTCGATCTTGGCGTCCTCGCCCTTGTCGGCCTCGCTGAGCACGCGGCCGCCGGCCGAGGAGATCAGGGCGCTGATGAGCACCATGTAGCCCTCGTACCTGTTGCCCTGGACGCCGACCTTCGTCCCCGTCTTGACGGCGGCGTCGATCATCTTGTCCCAGGTGAAGTCGGGCTGCGTCGGGTCGACGCCCGCCTTCTGGGCGACGGACTTGCGGTACCAGAGCAGCTGCGTGTTGGCCCAGAAGGGGGCCGCGTAGAGCTTGCCGTCCCAGGTGGAGCTCTCCACGGCGGCGGGGAAGACGCCCTGGGTGAACGTGCCCTTGTCCTGGTCGGAGAACGGTTCGAGGAACCCGGCGTTGGCGGCCTCGGCGACGAAGACCGGGTCCAGGCTCATCAGGTCGAGCCCCGAGTCCTTGGCCGCCAGCCGCCGGACCAGTTGCTCGCGCTGCTGGGTCGCGTCGCTCGGCAGCAGGGAGGTCTTGATGCGGTATTTCCCGCCCGCCGCCTTTGTGCAGGAGTCGGCGATGCTTTGCTGACCGCCGTTATCGGGGTTGATGTACCACGCCAAGGTGGGAGTGCCGCTCTCGCTTGAGCACGCGGCCATTCCACTGGCCAGCAGGGCCAGTGCCACGGCGCCCCGGGCGCATTTCCACGGGCCTGTGCCTCGCGCCTTTTTCACGGGACCGCCGACATCGCGGACTCTCGTTCTCGCGACCATAGAGCCTCCTGTTTCCTCCCGCCCCGTGCGCACACATCTGCCGAGTCGCATCCACGGCGGAACGGTTGCCACCCAAACACCGCACCAAGCGCTTGTCTATAGCCGAAAACGCCCACGAAACAATCGCAACCCAACGGAAACCTGAATCACTTCGGAAACAATGCTCCATCGCACGCGAAACGGACGCCTCCCACATACCCAACCCCTCGTCCGTCACACTCTCCTCCCGCACCCACCACAGCCAGCACAAACACACACCAAGGCATGTCCCCGACACCCTCCGCCGGGCCCCGCCCGTCCCAAGCACGCAGCAAAAACACCCCACCCCACAAGCCCCATACCCCCCGATTCCACGGGGCGTATGGGGCTTGGGGGCGGGGTCAGAGGGAGATCATGGTGAAGGCGTGAAGGTTTCGCGGACCCCGACCGACCCGCGAACCCTCCACGCCTTCGTCTAAGGGGAGGCGTCGGGCGCCTCCAAGATCACCTGGTGGCCTTTCCGTCCTAGTAGCCACCGCCTCCATAGCCGCCGCCGCTGTCGCCGCCGCCACCGGAGTCGTTGCCGTAGCCGCCGTTACCGCTGTCGCCGCCGGCACCCGTGGTGATCTTCTTGCCTTCGGGGGAGACCACCCACCAGACGTTCTGGACGCCCTGGCCCTTGGTGTCCCCGGCCTGCTGGTCCTTGGCGAAGTAGTACATGGGCCAGCCGTTGATGGTGACCTGGCACTTGCCGTCGTCCTTGCGCTCGATGAACTTGACCTTGCTCCGGTCGATGCCCTCGACTTTGAGCTTCTTCCAGCTGGTGAAGTCGACCGGGGGCCAGGCGGCCTTGCACGCGCCGAAGCAGTTGGTGACCTTGGGACGGTCCTTGTCGAACCGGTACAGCGTCCGGCCCTTGCCATCGGTCACGATCATGCCGAGCTTGGCGTCCTGGCGGACCTTCAGGACCGTCCAGCCGGCCCAGCGCCCGCCGCCCTCCTCCTGCCCGCCGTCGGCCCGCGGCTCCTCCTGGGCCGCGGCGCCGCCGCCCGCCTTCTTGCCGTCGGGAGCGCTGGCGTACCAGGTGCCCTGGACGCCCTGCCCCTTCACGTCGCCGGGGCTCTGGTCCTTGGCGTAGCGGTACATCGGCCATCCGCCGAGCGTGACCTGCCACTTGCCGTCGGGGCGCTTGACCTTCCCGACCAGGTTCTGGTCGACGCCCTTGACCTGCGGGTCCTCGTTGTTCGCCCAGACCGGGGGCCACGCCGTGGCGCACGCTCCCATGCAGGTCGAGGCGGGCGGCCTGGCGGTGTCCTTGTCGAAGCGGTAGAGCGTGCGGCCCTCGCCGTCGGTGACGACCTTGCCGAGCTTCTCCACGTTCGCGACCTCCAGGGAGGCCGTCTGGACCGATTCCTGCTGCTGTTGCTGGGGCTCGGCACCGGCGTCCTGCTGGCCCTCGGCCACCTGCTTGGACCCGGCCGCCGTGTTCTTCTGCTTGCCCGCGGTCTCCTGACCGCACGCGGTGAGCAGCACCCCTGACGCGGTCAGGGCGGCCGCCACGGGGATCGCCCACTTCGGGAATTCCATGTCGTGTCCTCCAAGTCGATCAGAGCTCCGGCTCCAGGACCGCCAGCCCCTCGCGTTTTCGATCGAGGCGGAGCAGCCGCACCGCTTCTCCCGGTTCGCCCCGCAGTACGGGACGCGGAGGCGATCGGGTTCAACGCGCATCCCGGGCCCCGCTCGTTTCGCTTCGTGAGCGAGGACACTGGGGAACCGCCGAACCAACGGGCGCCACCCGCGTCTAACCGGGCAAGGCGACCGCTGGGAGGGCGACGTGACGACGGCCGGACCGCGAGGTCCCCGACACCGGGACGACGGCGCTCGCGTCGCTCTGACCAAGCGCCCCGAGCCCGCCTACGAGCCGTCCGGCCCGGCCTGGATCGTCTACCCGGCGCGCGTGGTCGCGCTGGTCGTCGTCCTGCCGCTCCGGCTGGCCTACGAACTTCTCGCCGCGACCGGCCGCCGGCTGGGACGCGCGCTCCGCGCGATCCTCTCCCCCATCGGCGCGTTCTTCGCGTGGCTGGGACGGGGCGTCGCCGCCGCCTTCGCGGGCCTCCGCCGGCTCTGGACGAGGGGCGTGACACGGCCGCTGGGCTGGCTGTGGACCAACGCCGTGGTCAGACCGCTGAGCTTGCTCGGCCAAGCCCTTGCCTGGCTGTGGACCAACGCGGTGGCCCGGCCGGTGGGCTGGCTGGTGTCGGTGGTGATCCTCGGGACGCTCCGGCTGTTCGGCCGGGGGTCGGGACGGTTCGCCCGCTGGTTCTCGCGAGCGGTCCTGGCCCCCATCGGCCGGTTCCTCAAGCTTGTCCTGGTACGTCCCCTGAAGGGCGCCGGGCACCTGTTCATGATCGCTTTGAAGGGGATCGGGACCGCGCTGGTCTGGCTGGTCATGGTCCTCGTCGTCGCGCCCGCCGTGCTGCTGTGGCGCTACGTGCTGCGTCCGCCGCTGCTGGGCCTGGCCTGGCTGGCCCACTGGATCGGTGGCGGGCTGGCGGCCTGCGGCCGGGGCGCGGCCGCGTTCGCGCGGGCGGTCGGCGCCGTGCTCGCCCGGGGCGCCCGCTCGCTGGGCACGGGCCTCGGCGCGGTCTGGCGGGTGTTCGCCGCGGCGCTGGTCTGGTCGTGGACGATGTCCGGCCGCTTCCTCGCCGTCGTGGCGCGGTACCTGTTCGTCCTGCCGGCCCTGGCGCTGTGGCGGTACGTCCTGCGGCCCGTCGGCCTCGGGATCCGCGGCGTCTGGAACCTGGCCGCCCGCCTGCTGCGATGGGTGTGGCGGACGCTGGTGGTCGCGCCGTTCCGCGCCGTGGTCGTCCAGCCCGCGCGATGGGTGCGGCGGAGCGTCCTGCACCCGGCCCGGATGGTCATGCGGGACGCCTGGCGCGTGGCCGTCCGCGAGCCCGCCCGGGCGGTCGCCGCGACGTCCCGCGAAGTGCGGCTCACGCTGCGCCGGACGTTCCGCAACGGATGAGGACCGGCCCCGCCCAGCGGCGGGACCGGCCCGGTGATCACTCGTCGTCCGAGGTGGCCTCGGACTCCTGCTCCTGCGCGCGTTCGCGCATCTTGCGCAGCAGCTCGCGCTTCTCGGCGAGCGGGTCGGTCCCGCCTCGGGAACCGCCTCCGCCGCCGCGCAGGGCCGCGCGCGAGAGGTTCTTGCGCTGGCCGCCCACGCCGAGCATGCCGTTTCGGCTCTTGGACATGTCTTGCTCCCGTTCGGCTTGGTGTGCGTTGGACATACGTCGCACCCAGGCCCGGCCGAACGAACGCGGTCTCCGGTCTCCGGAGATCAGCCGCCGATCGCGTCCCGGCCGGACCCGGCCGTCGGGCGCTCGCGGTAAAGACGTTCGGGGAACGGCCACCAGGCGGTGGCCCACAGATCCACTTGCATGCGGTCACCGTAACCGGGGACCACCGAGCCCCTCAATCGCTTTTTCCCGCACCTGCCACAATGTGGGCACGATGTATCGACTCCTGTTCTCACTGGTCATCACGCGCCTGCCCGCCGAGACCGTCCACCACCTGACGCTGCGCGCGCTGGGCCTCATCCAGGCCACCCCGGGTGCCGCTCCCCTGCTGCGCCGGGCGCTCGCGCCCCGCGACCCGGCGCTGGCCGTCCGCGCCCTCGGCATCGACTTCCCCAGCCCGCTGGGCCTGGCCGCCGGATTCGACAAGGACGCCGTCGCCTACGAGGCCCTCGCGGCGTTCGGCTTCGGCCATGTCGAGATCGGCACGGTCACCGGGCGGCCCCAGCCGGGCAACCCCCTGCCGCGCCTGTTCCGGCTGCCGCGCGACCGGGCGGTGATCAACCGGATGGGCTTCAACAACCGGGGCTCCGAGGCCGCGGCCGAGCGGCTGAGCGGCCGGAGCCCGAGAACGATCGTCGGCGTCAACATCGGCAAGACCAAGGCCGTCGCCGAGGCGGACGCCGAGGCCGACTACGTGGCCAGCGCACGGCGGCTGGCCCCGCACGCCGACTACCTCGTCGTCAACGTCAGCTCGCCCAACACCCCCGGCCTGCGCGACCTCCAGGCGGCCGACCGCCTGCGGCCGCTGCTCACCGCCGTCCGCGCGGCGGCGGGACGCGTCCCGCTGCTGGTCAAGATCGCCCCCGACCTGGCCGACGACGACATCGACGCGGTCGCCGACCTGGCCCTGGAGCTGGGCCTGGACGGCATCATCGCGACCAACACCACGATCACCCGCCACGGGCTCGAAACCAAGATCGACGAGGCCGGGGGCCTGTCCGGAGCGCCGCTCAAGGCACGCTCACTCGAGGTGCTGCGACGCCTGAAGGCCCGCACCGGCGACCGGCTCGTCCTGATCTCCGTCGGCGGCGTCGAGAACGCCGACGACGTCTGGGAGCGCGTGCGCGCCGGAGCGACGCTCGTCCAGGGCTACACCGCCATGATCTACGGCGGCCCCCTCTGGGCCCACCGAATCAACCGCACCCTCTCCCGCCGCCTCCGCGAGAGCACCTTCCCCACCTTGGACGCCGCCCGCCAATAACCCCTTCGCGCAGATGCATCGCGGTGGGCTTCTCGACCCTGGGCGTCCTATGGCGGTGAGCCCTCCTCCCCGGCCTGGGGACGAGCCCTCCCGTCCTGGACGGTTCCTGGCGGCTTTGGGGGCCGCGCGGGGACGGGATCTCGTCGCTGGACGTCGTGTGGCGGTGAGCTTTGCTCTTCGCTGAAGGGGGCTTGGGTGTCGGCTGAGCCGGGTGGCGGCACGGTGCAGGTATGTCCGCCGAGACGATCTCGTTCCGGACCCTGACGCTGCGGGTCGCGATCACGCTGGCCGTCGCCCTGCCCGCGGTCGCGTTACGGCTGTCCGGCGTCCACCCGACGCCGGTGCTCGGCATGGTCATCTATGGGGCGGGCGTTCTGGCTGCGGCCGTCGTGCTGATGTGGGCGGCCGAAACGGCGCGGGCCGACATGTCGGGTGCGCTGGCGCTGGCGCTGCTGGCGCTCATCGCCGTCCTGCCCGAGTACGCCGTCGACCTCTATTACGCCTATACGGCCGGGTCCAAGCCGGAGTACACCTCCTACGCGGCGGCCAACATGACGGGGGCCAACCGGCTGCTGGTCGGTGTGGGCTGGGCGCTGGTCGTCCTGGCCTTCGCGCTGGGGGCTCGGAGGCTGGCCAAACGGGGGGAGAAGGCTCCGGCGCGCCGGGACGTCCACCTCGACCGGCATCACCGGATCGAGCTGGGCTTTCTTGCCATGGCGGCCGTGATCGCGTTCATCCCTCCCCTGGTCGGGGAGATCGGGTGGTACGTCTCGATCCTGCTGATCGCCATCTATGTCGCCTACATCGCCCGGATCGCCCGTTCGGGGGGCGAGGACGTCGAGGAACTGGTCGGCGTCCCCGCGTGGCTGGCGCAATTGCCCCGGAAGCAGCGCCGCCTGGCGACCTGGGGCGGGTTCCTGCTGGGCGCGATCATCGTGTTCGCGTCCGCGGAGCCGTTCGCCGAGTCGCTGGTCGAGGCGGGCTCCAAGCTCGGCGTGGACGAGTTCCTGCTGGTCCAGTGGCTGGCGCCGCTGGCGTCCGAGGCGCCCGAGCTGATCGTCGCCGTCGTGTTCGCCTGGCGGCTGCGCGACAACGACGCTATCGGCGCGCTGCTGTCGTCCAAGGTCAACCAGTGGACGCTGCTGATCGGCACCCTGCCGCTGGCCTACAAGGCGGGCGGCGGCGACTGGTCGCTGCCGCTGGACTCCCGGCAGGCCGAGGAGGTGCTGCTGACCGCCGCGCAGACCGTCCTCGGGCTGGCCATGCTGATCGACCTGTACTTCCGCCGGGCCGAGGCCGCGCTGCTGTTCGCGCTGTTCGCCGTGCAGTTCGTCCTGCCGGACCAGACGGCGCGGCTGTGGCTCTCGGGCGTCTACCTCGCGATCGGCTTCTCGATCCTCATCGCGCGGCACCGCGATCTGGGCGCCGCGATGAACGCGGCCGCCGGGCCGGCGCTGAGGGCGGGGGTGCGGCGGGCCGGGTCACACCGGCGGCGATGAGAAGAACCCGTCGGCGATCAGTTCGGGCAGGACGGCGTCGGCGTGGGCCCGTACCTCGTCGGTGCCGAGGCCCATCAGCTGGGCGATGGCGTCCAGGAGCGGGTCGAGCGGCATTGTGCCGTCGCAGACGCCCGCCAGGGCCGCCTCGACGGTGCCGACTCCGGCCGCGCGGCGCAGGGCCGAGGTCTGCCGCAGGACGATCCGTTCGGGGTCTTCAGCCCCGGGTGGCCCGACCTGTTCCTGGACGAGCCCCGGCGCCGCCACAAGCCCGACCTTTCCACAGGCTGTGGAAAACTCTCGCCCAGCGACCAGCCCATTCAGGACATCATCCACATAGGCGCCGACGGGCTGGTCCACCTCGTGCCGGAGCTCCTCGACCCGCACGGCGGGCCGCTCGGCACCCGACCGCCGCAGCGTGATCCAGCCGAACCCGACCCCGGTCGCGCCCTGCCGCTCGAAGTGGTCGAGCCACGCGTCGTAACGGGCGCGGTATTCGGGCGTTCCGGTCTCGACCGAATCGCGCAGCCAGAGCTCGGCGTACTCGGCGGGGTCCTGGACGTCCCGCTGGACGACCCACGCGTCGCACCCGGTGCCCGCGACCCAGCCCGCGACACGCTCCTCCCACGGGACACCCTCGATATGCAGCCAGTTCGCGAGAAGCTGGCAGTGCCCGCCGTCCTTGAGCAACCCGGGAGCCTCGGCCACGAGACGGCGGCAGAACTCGTCCCCGGGCATCCCGGACTCGCGGTAGACGAACCGGCCGCCCTCGGGAGCGATCACGAAAGGAGGGTTGGAGACGACCAGATCGAACCGGCGTCCCGCGACCGGCTCCAGCAGCGAACCCTCCAGGAGCTCCACCCCGTCGAGCCCGGAAAGCGCGAAGCTCATCGCCGCCAGCCGCAGCGCTCGGGGGTTGATATCGGTCGCCGCGACATGCCGGGCCCGCCCGGCCAGATGCAGGGCCTGGACGCCGCATCCCGTCCCGACGTCCAGCGCGTCATCCACAGGCCTGTGGATAACTATCCGGGCCAGATTGCCCGACGCGCCCCCACCGCCCACGACATGATCGGGGCGGACGCGTCCGCCGCCCGGACGGGCCTTCAGATCGGAGACCAGATAACCCAGATGCTCACCGGCCACGCCCTCCGCCGGTTCGATATGGAAAAGCGCCCGGCATTCGTCGCCCGACCGCTCCACCAGGCCCGCCGCGAGCAATTCCTCGGGCAATCCACGCGCCGGAACCGGCACCTGGAGCCAGAAAAGCCGGACGAATTCCTCCAGCGCGGACCCGCCGTCCGTGACCCGCAGCGCGGGCACGATCTCGTCCCGCGCCAGCGCTCCCCCGGCCACCGGCCCCAGCAGCTCGCGCACCCCGTCAACGGTGTATCCGGCCAGCTCGAACGCGTCCCGGACGCGCTTCAACGGCACCCCGTCAGCCCAGGTACGCGGTCAGGCCGACCAGCAGCGAATCGGCGATCTTCTGCCGGAACCCCGCGTCGGCGAACTTGCGCGCCTCCTCCGGATTGCGCATGTTGCCGCACTCGATGAAGACCTTCGGCACCTTAGACAGATTGAGCCCGCCCAGGTCATTGCGCGGATCGAGCGCCTTCTTGCCCCGGTAATTCGAATAGGGCACCCCGGTGCCCTCGTGATAGGCGTCCCGAATGGCCTTGCCCAGCCGCAGCGACTCCGGGACGGCCTTGGCGTTGAACCCCTTGATCGCGACCGGCTCGATGATGTGGAACCCGCGCCCGTTCGGCATGGCCCCGTCCGCGTGGACCGACAGGACCGCGTCGGCCTTCGCCCGGTTGCCGATCTCGGCTCTCTCGTTGATGCAGGGGCCCACACCGGTGTCGTTGGGACGGGTGAGCACGACCTTGGCCCCACGAGCCTTCAGCAGCCGCTCCAGCCGCTTGGAGACGTCCCACGTGAAGGCATGCTCGGGATAACCGGCGTTGGTCGCCGTCCCCGTGGTGTCGCACTCCTTGCGCCCGTTGCCGATGTCGACCTGCTTGGCGATGGCCGACGGGTTCTTGGCGTTGCCCCCGTTGTGACCGGGATCGATCACCACCACCTTGCCGTCCAGCGGAGTCTCCGGCGGTTCGGGCGCCGGAGACTCTGACGACCCCGCCGGCGTGGTGGCCGCCGGGGGCGTCGCCTTGGACGCGGGTTCGCCGTCGTCGGACGACCCCCCGCACGCGGAAAGACCGCCCAGGCAGACGGCCAGGGCGGCGGTCGCCAGAGCGGCGAGCCGATGGAATCGCATGCGGTGGTCTCCCCGTGATGACTTCGTGACCGACCCTGCCAGTCTGCACACCGGCACGGCTTCGTCAAAACGGGAGACCGCGGCCGCGTGGATCGGGCGGCCGCGGCCGTCAGCGGAGCGGATCCTCCTTGCCGAGCAGCGCGGCCAGCGCGCGCGCCTCGTCCGCGTCAAGGCCCAACACCACGCGGGGACGTCCCCACGGGTGGTCGATCGAGTGGGCCACGTAGCTGGCGACCGACTCCGAGACCTGCTCGGCCAGTCCCCGCGCGTGCCGCCATTCCGACCACGCACGTTCCAACTCACTCGCCGCACGCTGCGCGCACGACACCAATTCCGGATCACGCACGGAATAACCCCCCTGGGTGAACATGATCCTTCCCGTGTCCACTCGGCGGAGTCCCCGTCCAGGCCGCCTCCCCCGAGGCCGGCCCGTCCCAAGGTTCCCCGACCCGCCGAACGGTGGATCTATTAACCACCCGCCGACGCCCCACCACCTCCCAAATACGGCAGCCTTGGCCAGCCCCTTACCAACCCCCCGACTCCCAAGGCCAACGATCGATCCACACTTGAGAAACCCGACCCCCGACCATCGGTCGTCTCGGGCTGGGCGGACCGTGCACGGGCGGAGGATGCACGGGACGGCGGGAAGGGGCGTCACTCGTCCTTGGGGGCGGCTCCGGTGGTCGAGCGGACGACGAGGTGCGGCACCACCAGGTTCTGGCGGGCGATCCGGGCCGGGTCGTCGATCCGCGTGGTCAGCATCTCGGCCGCCACGCGTCCCATGTCACGGCGCGGCTGGTCGACGCTGGTCAGCGAGATGTGCCGGATCGCGGCCAGATGCGTGTTGTCGTACCCGATGATCGACACCTGGTCGGGGACGGGCAGTTCCAGCTCGTCGGCCGCCGACAGGGCACCGGTCGCGACCAGGTCGTTCGGCGCGAAGATCGCGGTCGGCCGCGGCGTGCGCGACAGCAGGGCGCGCGCGGCGCGGTATCCGCCGTCCTCGGTGAAGTCGCCGGGCTCCACCACGATCTCCTTGCCGAGCCCGTGGCGCCGCATCGCCTTCTCGTACCCGGCCCTGCGGTAACGCGCCGTGGTCGAGCGGGCGCCCTCGATGTGCGCGATCCTGCGGTGGCCCAGCTCGACCAGATGGTCGACGGCGAGGCTGGCGCCCAGCTCGTCGTCGTCCACCACGATGTCGACGCCGACCACGTCACGCTCGCCGACCACCACCACGGGGACGCTCGCGGCGGCCTCCTTGAGCGATTCGGGGACGACGCTGAGCAGGACGAGACCGTCCACCCGCATCTCCAGGAACGCCTCGACCGCCTCGGCCTCGAACAGCGGGTCCCAGCGCCCGCTGCCGACGAGCATCCGCAGGCCCTCGCCGTGCAGGCTCTCCTGGAGTCCGTCGAGGAACTCGGCGAAGAACGGGTTGTGCAGGTCGGCCACGATGGCGCCGATCAGCCTCGTCCGCCCTTCCACCAGGCTCCGCGCGACGGCGTTGGGCCGGTAGCCCAGCTCGCGCGCGGCCTGCAGGACGGCCTGCCGGCGCCGCTCGCTCACATGGGGCGAACCTCGCATCACGAGCGAAACAAGCGACTTGGACACGCCCGCGCGCTCGGCCACATTCCGAATGGTCGGTTTGGGGCCGGGCAGCGGCCTCCCCTCTCCGACTCGGGGCATCGGCACTGCCTGACGCGATGGACTTCCTTCAGCTGACATGGCTCTCCGTCCGGGGGGCTGCGGGACCTGCCGCCTCGGCGTCCCGGGCCCGCTGCAGAGCCCCGAACGCCTCCCCCCACTCGGGGGGAGATGCCATGATGCCTCGCCTTCACCCCAAATCGTCGCAACAGTGAGTAACGGGCAGCCGCCAATGGCAGTTCAGGGCTGTGGTGCTCTGGGTCACACATGGTAAAGGCGCCGGTCAACCTGGAAATAGGCCGTTATGGGGACATTTGCCGCGTCGTCCTGTCATCCGGCCTCGGATACGCTTCCTGAGTGGCAGATCGTGCAGCGACCGGTGACAAGCCGAGGAACGGGCGTCGTTCCCCCTCCCGCGGCAGGCGTCGACTCAGCGTCGACGAGCGCCGCGACGAACTGATCGGCGCGGCCCTCCAGCTCTTCAGCACACGGCAGCCCGAAGAGGTCTCGATCGACGATGTGGCGGCGGCCGCTGGCGCCTCACGAGCGCTTGTTTACCACTACTTCGGCGGCAAGTACGAGCTCTACATGGCCGCACTCGGAAGCGCCGCAAAGCAACTTTCGGTCCTCCTCGAACCCCCGACCGAGGGCACTCCCCTCGAACGCCTCCGCATCTCCCTGGAGCGCTACTTCGACTTCGTCGAGAGCCACGCGGCCGGCTACACCGCCCTGCTCCGCGGCGGCCCGGCCGACCGCTCCGGCGAGGTGGGCGAGATCGTCGACGGCATCCGCCAGCTCCTCCTGGGCCGCATCCTCGTGGAGATGGGCGTCGACTCCCCGCCCCCCATCCTCCGCATCTCCCTGCGCTCCTGGATGGCCTCGGTAGAAACCGCGGGCCTCGACTGGCTGGAGAACCGCGACGTCTCCCGTCCCGAACTGGAACACCTCCTGGTAGACCACCTGGTGGTCCTCCTGGACGTGGCCGCCCGCCACGACCCCAACACCAGCACCCTCTTCACCCGCCTGGTAGCCGAAGAATTCGGCCAAACCCCCCAACCCCCCACTCCCTGACCACACACAAAACGGGGCCACCATCGGCCACCCGCAGCGCCCCCACGCCCAACGGCACGCAGAACCACCTCCCGCAAAGGACAGGCGGGCCGACATCGGCCACGCATGGAGCCACGTCACATCGCGATGCCATCAGGGAGTGACTGGCGGCACGCACTGGCCGTGGACGGAGCACGCTTGCCGGGCGGGCCGACATCGCACGTGATCACCCAGGCGGCAACGCGGCCAGCGTGAGCGGCGGGCAGCGTGATTACCGGCGGGCCGATCAACACATGGTGCTCGGCAAGCGCGTGGGCAACCAGTCTTGGGTGGACGTGCCGTGCCACCACCTTGGTCGCGGACGGGGCGGCGGTTCGTCGCGACCGTTGACCGGCGTGGATCAGTACGTCCCAGCGGGCGCTAGAGGCCGGGCGGACGTGATCAGGGGCGCGCAGCGACGCTTGTTTTGTACGGGGATGCCCGACGTGCGGGTGAGCTGACGTACTAGGTGCTCGACCGGACGGCGGCGCGGTCAGATGAGCGGCGGCGCAGCATAGCTGCCGGGGGGCACAGAGCTGCCCCGGCAGGCGTGGGTGGGCGCCGAGGTTTGGCGGGCATGCCAGGTCAGGCCTGGCGTGGCGTCTCGGCGCGGTCGTTGTTCGGCGGACGGATTCGTCCAGATGGGTGCCCGGGGCCGGGTCGACGGGGCACAAAGGCGTCGGCTGGGGGTGGGGCGCGCTTTCACGTGGATGCGGGCCGACATCGGCCATGCTTAGCGACGCAGCACCGTGGGCACTTGGGCGGCGGGCCCCAGAGCGGGGTTTGCCGTTTGGCGCGGCGATCATGCGGGGCTGCCAGCTGTGCCGGATGGCCGGGGGCGTGCATCAGGGCTGACTGGGGCGGGATGCGCTTGATGTCGAGGTTTGACGACATCGTTGTGCTCACCGGGGCGGCGACTTGGTCAGCATGGGCGGCGGCGCAGGGTGGCTGGCGCGGGCGCGCGACGGTGCTGAGGTGTGCCGGGTAGTCGTGGGGGCGTTTGTTGAGTGGGTGGCTGGCGCGATGCACTCGCGTCTGGGGTTGGGGTGGTGCGTCAGGTGAGGGTGCCCGGCCGGGGGCGGGGTTTGGGGCCTGCCCCCGGCGGGGTTACCTCTTCGTGCGGTTCTGGCCTGGGACCGCGATTCTCGGATGACCGTGGTCCCAGGCACTCGTCCAGGAGGCCCCTGAACAGGGCTTGCCTGTTCAACGACCTCCTGGCCGCCCCCCTGTACCGCTTGGTGCGCTCGGCGGGCGCCATGGGGCGCTCGCCGCTCGGAGTCGCTACTCCGAGCGCTGCTGCGGGATTCCCGCCAGCAGCGCTCGCACCTCAGCCTCGCGGTAGCGCCGGTGTCCCCCCAGTGTGCGGATGGACGTGAGCTTGCCCGCCTTCGCCCACCGCGTGACGGTCTTGGGGTCGACGCGGAACATCGTCGCCACCTCTGCCGGCGTCAGCAGGGGCTCGGCCTCTGGCGTACGTGCTGACATGTGTGCGGCCTCTCCTCCGTGGACCGATGACAGCGATCCTGCGATTGATCCTCGCGCGGTCACTGATGTCCCCTATGGCCCGAAAGAGCCACTATGACATCACAACGTGTAACCTTGCCACCACTCAACGCAACAAGCAAGTCCCTGGCTATAGTTGCGTGTTCCGTGGCCACTGGGTCACGCTGAGTGATTCTAGCGACACGTATAGTCGTATCGCGCGCGGATTCGGGAAATTTGTTCACTAGGTTCCTGAAGTCGCAGGTCAGGACCCGGTTAGTTCGTCTTTAATGCCCGATCTGGGCTAGTTGGCGGCCTCCAGGGCGCGGACGGGGCGCCATCGGGCCAGGAGACGTTTGTACATCGCTACGGTTAGCGCGACCTCACCGCGCTCCATGGCCTCGATCGCCACGCTCATCTCGGCGACGGACTCGTCCGCGCGCAGGGCGCTGTCGTCCAGGAGGTGGACGAGGCCCCCGTAGTCAAGCTCTACCAGGGCGTGGGGGTGGAAGTCCGCCAGCCATTGGCCGAGTGTCTCCAGGCGTCCGGCGCCCAGGCCCTGGGTGTGTTCGCCCAGGTTGGCCCGGACGATCGGCAGCGCGGCCGCTATACGGCGGCGGGCCTGGGTCATGGACGTGACATAGATGAGGGTGCGCGTGCCTGAGGCGGTGGTGGCGCCGCCTGTGCGGGGTTTGGGCGAGCCGAGCATGAGGCAGCGTTCGTCCCGGGCGAACGGGACGAACCAGGCCAGCGGCACATGCCAGCGGCTGGACTCGATGTGGGGGCGGAGGGGACGTCCCGTGCTCTTCCAGCGTTCGAAGTCCAATTCGGCCTCGCGTGCCGTGGAAGGAGGGACGCACGCCTGCGCCAAACGGGGCTGTGCCTCGGCCCGGAAGCGCTCCAGGGCCAGCCAGGAGCGCAGGCGGGTCTCCCAGGGGCAGACGTAGAGCATCTCGTCCGATCTACGGACGTACGCGTCGCGACTTTCCAGCTCGGGGGCCGGTTCGGGCGGGAAGACGGCGAGGCGGTTCGTCGCCTGCCGGTGCTCGACGGCCAGCGCGTGGATGCGACGGGGGCGCCGCCGTGATTCGGCGTAGGCCGTCCAGAGTGTCCGCGCGGGTTCCGGAAAGGCGGTCACCGGCTCATATACCCGTAGGTACGCGGCGTACGGAAGCACAACCGCATCGTGACACGGGACAGACCGAAACGCGGGCGCGACGTGACCACCGAGATCGCCGTGTTATCTGACGTGACACGTGACCTCAGCCACACCCGTAGGCTGATCTAGAGACTGAGAGGAGGGCACTACCGTGCCTAATGTCAACGTAACAGTAACCTTATTGTCTCTGACCTGCGTAGACGGCGACCAGCGGAAAGGGAACATCCCGCTTCGCGCACGAGGAAACACGCGAGCGAGGGTCGTAGGCGGGCCCTGGGGCTCTCCGGGCAACACCTCCCGGAGAGCCCCCGCCCGTGCGAGCGCGTCACCTCTGCGCGCTACCAGCACGGGTCCCCAACGTGGGACGCGGACGGGGGCCCACGTCCCACGCGACTCAATCGCGCGTCCGCCTGTTGTAGGGCTAGTCCGGCGCGTGCTCATCCGCTAGCACTTCGGCGAGCTTGGCCCGCGCGGCGGTACTGATCACGATGACCGTCCCCGGGAGTAGGCCGTGTTGACGCATGGCCTCCTCATAGGAGGCGGACACCAACTCGACGGCCCGCGCGAGTTCGCGGGGGTTGCTCTCGGTGTCGCTCATGCCGACACCCGCCCGTGCGGCGCAGCGGCTAGGAGCCTTTCGCGAAGCTCGGCCCCGGACGTGGCCCGCACGAACAACCAGCCGCCTTGCACGGCAAGCCAGAGGCCCGCGCGAGGGTCCGCCACGATGCCGACGTGAGGAAACTCGGCGCGTAGCCAGGACAGTACGTCTCCCGCGTCGGGGTTATGCCGTGCCGTGGTGGCCCACGGCGACGGCACACCGTTCATGCGTCCACCCGCCGCAGCGCGGCCTTGACCGTCACGAGCGCCTCAATGGGTTTGTCTGCCTCACAGATCCAGATGCCGCCCGCCCAGCAGAACCACCACCGGTCGCCGTCGTCGGGCCGTGTACGGCACTCCAGCGTCACGCCCCGCGATTCGGGTCCGTACGTGACCAGAAGCGTTCCGTCGTCCGCGTCGGCATCGGCGGTGTATCCGTGGCCGCGCAGCATCCCCGCCAATCCCGCCAGATGCGCTACCGCGTCCGGGTCGGGGTCGTCCGGCGCAGCCCCCCGGCGCACCGCCTCTGCGAGCTTGCGGGCCGTTGCGAAGTTGCACCGTCCGAGTTCGACCAGGACCGCCCCGTCCCTTGTGGGGATCGAGTCCAGTCCCAGCGATGGGAGTTTGATACCTGCCGTGGTGAGCGCGTCACGGAGGTCGTCCATCACGGCTTGCGCCTCGACATACGGGTTCGTCGCACTCTCGGGCTGTCCGGCTGCCTGCGTCGCATCCATTTGTCGAGCGTTTCGCGGGGGCAAGGGACGCGGGAACCGCACTCAAACCACACTTAGGGACGTCCTACGGAGGACAGAATGTCCCTAGCGACGTCCCCCAGGTCCGGGAGTAGACATGCCAAACGAACGGCTTAGATCAGTCATGACGGCGGGCGGCTGGACATACGCGACGCTCGCGGAAGCGACGGACGTAGATCCCAAATCGGTAGAGCGGTGGGTCAACCGCGACCGTACGCCCCACCGCACTACGGCTATCCGCGCGGCTGAGACGCTCGGAGAGGATGTATTCGCCTTGTGGCCAAGCCTCCGGCAAGCACGGGCGGCCCGCGCCGTTAGCCCTGAATTGGTGGCCTTGTACGAGCAACGCGCGGACATGCCGGTGTCGGCTTTCGTAGACCTGCTGCAACAGGCTCAGGAACGGATAGACGTTCTGGTCTACGCGGCTGTGTTCCTCCATGAGGCGCACCCCCGACTAAACGCCCTCCTGAGCGAACGCGCGTCCGATGGCTGCCAAGTGCGAATCGCGGTCGGTAACGCGGACAGCACCAATGTTCAACAGCGCGGGCGAGAAGAACGCTTCGGGCACGGAATCGAGTCCCGCTGTCGGCTTGCAGTGATGCACTACCGGCCGCTGGTCGGCACTCCAGGGATCGACATCAGAACGCACGACACGACGCTTTACAACAGCTTGTACCGCGCGGACGGACAAATGTTCGTGAACGCTCATCTGTGGGGCGTGAACGCATACGCCGCGCCCGTGTGGCACCTACGACGTAGCGGGGACGGCGGGATCTTCGACCGGTACACCGCAAGCTTTGACGCCGTGTGGGCAACCGCGCAGCCCGTGAGAAGGGATTAGACTCATGGCACGGACAGAGTATTTCGATGACCCGAAAGCACCTAGGCCGAACAGTCTCGTTGTCGCAGCATCGGCAGTAGTGACGGATGACGCGGGGCGCATTCTGCTACAGCGCCGGACGGACAACGATCTGTACGCGCTCCCAGGTGGTGGCATGGACATTGATGAGTCGCTTCCCGGAGCGGCCGTCCGCGAGGTTCGCGAAGAAACCGGTCTGAACGTCGAGATCACAGGGTTGGTCGGGACCTACACCGACCCGCGACACATCATCGCGTACACGAACGGGGAGGTACGGCGACAGTTCAACGTGTGTTTTATAGCGCGCGTGATCAGCGGAACTCTGCGCATATCCAATGAATCGTCCGACCTACTCTTTGTCGCTGTTGACGAGCTAGACGCGTTCCCCATGCACCACACGCAGCGTCTACGGCTACAGCATTTCCTAGAACACCGTGAGCGGCCGTACCTCGGGTAAGTCGCTTTGTGCGGCGCTGCGCCACCACCGGACGCACGAACGGCCCCCAGTTCGAAACTCGGGGGCCGTGCGCGTACGCGGCTATCTGTCGCGAGCGTCTGCCGTGAACGCGATGGCCTCCGCTTCGCTCACGATCTGACCGGCTCCCGTGGCAAGTTCAGGACGGCTCAAGACGATAGAGGCGGCTTGGTGCCACCAGTTACGGTCCTCCGCCCCCGTGATCCGTCCCGCGTGGTGAAGTTCTGAAAGGATCTCCCCAATGAGCGCTTGCAACGCGTCAACCTGCGCGTGCGGGTCGTTGAAGACCGCAGGCGCGCTAGAATCCGCAACCATGGAATTGCCTTTCGCTGGAAGGTGATTCCTAGGGCCTGGTGGAAGGGTGAGAGCTTCCGCCGGGCCCGTCGTGGTTCAGAGTGAAGCCCCACCGCGATCATCCTGTCAAGCGATCTCACAGCGACCGGGAACGCCTTCCGCAAGGCGCTTGCAGAATGTCCGGTTGGAACTTGCGCGACGCTAACTAGCTAGCGTCGCTGCGCTACTTGTGCAGCACCGCACAACCCGTAAACAACGGAAAGCCCCGAGTAGCCAGGCGCGTAAGCGCTAGGCCACTCGGGGCTTCGTCGTTTACATCATCGTGTCAACGGCGACGCTCACGCGTCCACGCGACGACGCAACCGTTTCCGGGGTGCGTCAGGTGTTCACGCGGGGTGTTTCCACTCAAGGTCTCGCGAACTGTCCACGGTTACGCACGACCCGATTCGTGGTGTCGTCCCAGACCCATCGGGCCGTGATCTTCCCGCCGTACTCGGGGTTCAATTCGACGTCGTTCACCGTCGCCCACTCGGCCAATGCGTCGGCCTCTGCGCGCGGTGTAGCCGCGTCACTGGCACCCGTCATCATGGCGTAGAGCGCCAAAACGGCAATGTCAGGGCTCGTGCCGTCAGGAGGTACGGGCGGGATCTCGTTGGGACGTCGGCGTGGTTTCATCGCGACCGACCGTGGTGTCGAGCAATCGCGGCGACCCGCCCGGCTTCCGAACGCGTCAACTTCCGCCGCACCGTCATTGGGAGCACGTCCGCGTCATCCTCAGCGTCAGGGACGCGCAGCGCGCGCAAGTGGGTCGCGAGCGCTGCCCGGTAGAAACGCAGTTCCGACACGAGCGGATGAATCACGGGCTGCCCTTGTGATCCGCGAACGGTCAGCCCTTCGCCCTCTAGGGCTGCTTCCATCGCTGCGATGTGGTCGGCTGTCCGGCACGCGGCCGACAGGATCTCAAGCTCATCCGGCCGCAATTCTTCCGCCCACTCGGTGACGCTGTTCCACAGCCCTGCGCCACGTGTGCCGAGTCGCTCAAGCGCCGGAACCGGCGGCCTTTCCTGGTCACTCACCGTGACCCCCATCTAGTCGGAGTGACGAACGTCACAATTGCAATGCCGAATGGCGCTGATCTGCACATTTGCGCAAAACGGGACTCGGAATGCGTCGTACAAACGGGCCCCTGCTAACCCTTCCCGTTCACCGTCCCCCTCAGGAATCGGGCTTCACCCCCGGCGGGGTAGGCCGGTACTCACTACGCAACGTAATGAGAACGGCTCGACGTGAGCCAGCGAAAACCATTCACGGCCACGCACCCGCACATCCCCGCGCGTCCCCGCGCGTCCCCGCGCGTCCCCGCGCGTCCCCGAGGGCAGGGCCCGGCCGACCAGCGCAGCGAGCAACGGGCGGGCCGCACTCGCCCGCCGTTCGTGCCTCGCCTCCGCTACCTCACAGAGTGGGCGGTACGCCAGTCGGTGTAGGACAAACGCGGGGTGGACAGCAGCAGCCATTACCCGGCAGTGGTCAGGACCATCCGCGCGGCCCTGACAGCGCCTCTCCCGAGCGAATATTCAGGGGCCCAATGAAGGGGGTCACCCGGGCGGTCGGCGCGCCTCTCGCGCGTTCTCAAGCGTGGCACTCACCCTTGCCGACGCCACACCTGACCGAACCTCATATCCACCACCGGAGGAGTCTCCTCGCGTGCCCCGGAAACCTTGGTCAACTCCCGAGCAATCTCGCCATACGACTTACCAGCCGCCCGCAGCTCCTCAATCCGCGCGTCCACATCACCCGAATCAGTCGCGACAGGGACCGTCAACTCACGGGCAATCTCACTAATCGACTTACCGGCGGCCTGCATTTCCTTGATTCGCGATTCGACATCCCCCGGTTTGCTCACCGGCTTAGGCTGCTCGCCATCCGGAACATCCGGAGCGTGCACGGCGGGAATCGGCTCGGCTTCCGCAGCGTCCGAGTTCCCTGCATTCGAGCCATTTGCCGGAGCATCCGGGACGCTTGCGGGGCCCGGGGCAGCGAACGCATCCGCAATAGCGGCCCACGACACCCCCTCGCCACGCATCGCCGTCACACGAGAATCAGAACTGCCCGCATCGTTCACCGGCATTTCGCTTGGTTCACTCATTCTCGAAGCCGATCACCGGAACGGCCGACGCGTCGAGAGACAGCAGCAGCCGAACCGAATCCATGTCGTTTTGATTCATGTACGCGGCCCCTTCCGCGTCAAGCGTTCTCTGAACAAGGCCGCCCTCCATGGAAAACACCACCTCCTGACCGGCGACGTACCGAACGCCACCCGAAAGGATTCGCGCGGCACGCTGCTTCACGACCTTGACAGCCTCGCGCGCTTCATAAACGGCATTGTCGTCCATACCGCCGAGCGCCAGGTGACCGAAATCGGCGCTGCCACGCGGAACAGTGCCGTTTCGAAGGACGCCCTGGACCGTGTGAGCATGAGTCACAGCCGACTTAACCTCAGCGGCCGCCCGAGCCATAGCCGAAACGGCATCCTCGTACGCGGCAATGGCCGACTTGACCCGCTCCACAGCCGGACCATTCGCGGCAACCACGTCGGACCGAATAGCCGCATACGCGGCGCGGTCCAATGCGCGAACCTCGTCCCGCATGATGTTTAGCCGGGCACGCACATGTGAACGTTCCGTAGCCCACTGAGCAACGACACTCGTGCGCTTTGCGCTGACCTTTCCAGTCTCTCGGATCTCCTTCTCGGCAAGCTCGGTTTCCCGCGCCATCGCCGCCGTCTGCCAGTCGGCCGACAGCATTTCGCGGTGCTCGGACACGATGTCATCGAATTCCTGTACCTTGGCAATCAGCGCGTCAGCTTCAACGTCCCCGAGACCCGGAACCAGATACGTCGAGTAGACCGCCTGGGGAACGTCGCCGTCGTCCGTCCCAAAATCGTCCAGAACCGTGCCGGTCTTCTCGTCAACAAGCTGCATTGTGTTCTCCTCTTACGGGTCACGGGTAGGAGGAACCGCGAACGCGCGGCCCCAAGACGTTTGTCTATTGCGGTCGTTCTCAATCGCGTATGTTCTGTCATCGCGCGGCATTCCACGAATCGGTGAGACGGCCCTATAAACAAAAAAGCCCCGACCTCTCACGGCGACGAATCCGTGAGAAGCCGGGGCTTCGACTGTGGGACCGCAATGACGCAGCGATCGGGCGGCCCTGCTAGCTAAGTCGTCATCTCGGCTAGCTGCGCTTGTAGTGCGCAGGGCTGTACCCATTGCCGGGACATACCGGCAGGGAGGCAAGTGAGTTTGGTGCGCAGCCGGTTACGGCGGCTTATCCACGCCGCGCCTCCACATGCCTGCCGGGAATGGCCCCCGTTCGTTCGGTTGGGCACCGGTCAGGACTCACAGCTTTGCAACGGTCATCGGATCTTCCGGCTGAGCATTGTCTCTATCGGCCGTGGTCCCGGGTTCACAAATGGGATGCAACGGGGTGACGTGCCGCACAGAAAGTACTCTTGCCGGGGTTCAAAGACGGTTGGCAGGGCCGCATAGGCAGTCCCTTGCATGTTGATTACCGCCCCCGCAGCGCCGAGTGTTCGCAGTGACCTGGAAAGAATGTATGGCTACGTTTAGGTGGCAATCTTCGTGGCTCGGTACCGCGCTTGGTGCGCCCGGTTCCTGTTCCGATGGCTACTCATCCGGCATCCCTGCCCGCAGTACCGAGCCCTGGTTCCGTTGCGGTCAAAAGCGCGGCCGCACTGCGTACACGAACGCATGGCAGGCACCTCTCAAAGCGGTGTAGTCGACTACTGACGAGTTGGTTACCTGCCCCGCTCGCGAGGATGTTCGGACTATATTCGCTGCCGTCGTCGCGGCAGGCGCGTCGGCCACACCGAACGGCCGATGTAGAAATGTAGGTTTGTAGGCTACTTCCGTATTCCCCTATAAGCCTCATAAGGGAATACGGAAATCAAGTACAAACCTACATTTCTACATCGGCGCACCTCAGGGGGCTGCCGTGGTCGGGGCTATCTCGCCGCGAACCGCGTAGGACAGGACGGTATCGGCGTTAGCTAGCTAACGCCGCTCTCCGCAAGGCACTTGCGGATGCCTATAAGGGCTTCAGCGGCTCCAGGAACGCCGAAACACCCCGGACCCTAATCGGGTACCGGGGCGTCCCTGCCGTGCCGTCTGAGTGGATCTCAGCCGTTCCTAGTTCTTGTCGGGGGTGTCCGCCGCGTCGGCGGACGGCTTAGCTAGCTAACGGGCGTATGCGGAAGGAGCCTGCACAAGGAGTGGTGCAGCGCTGCGCAAGCGGCCCCACAATCGCCGTAGACGCGTGAAAGCCCCCGGTCCCTATGCGGGGGGAACCGGGGGCGCGTGTTCAGACGTTTGCAGCCCATGCAGCGGGTTAAAGGTCGTCCGCCTGTACCCCCTCAATTTCGACGCCGTCGCTAGCGGAGCGGCCCCGTAGTTCTGGCGAACGCGCGGGGCCGCTTCGGTGTTCTACACGGCGTCTGCGTCGGCCTCGTACGCGTCCGCCATCTCCGCGTCGGTCAGGTCGTCGCGCGCGTAGTCCGCGAGGCTGTCCGCGCCATGCTGCGCCACGCGTGCTTCGCGCGCCTCGACCACGTCGGGGGCAAGTTCGTTGAGGGCTATCGCTGTGACCCACTCGTCGGTGCCCTGCACGCGGTATGCGACGCGCGACGCGTCGAAGCGGCGTACCCCCGTCGCGGCGCGCGTCACGCGTGCCTCCGCGATGACGGTCGCGAGGATCGCACGGCGGCGGTGGGGAGGCTCTCCCGCCCACGCGGTCAGGAGGTCGTGCATCGTCAGGTCCGCATGGAGCCAGGGGAAGTAGCGGACCTTGCCGCCCTCGATCTCCGCAAGACGCCGCTCTGTCGCAGCCAGCGCCGTGCGCGCGGTGGCAAGATCGGAGATCAGCGCTTTCTCGTCGGTGTCGTATACCCCCAGGCGCGCGTTCCGGGTGATGCGGCTCACCGCCGCCTGGGCCTCTTTGACCGCCGCGTGTGCCTCCGCCGAGTTGTCCTCTTGCTCCGGGTGTTCCACGGCCCCCCATGCTTCCGAGATCGCGATGATGATGGGCAAGTCCGTCTCGTCTTCGGGGGACAGGTTCACAACAACGTGCGCGGCGATCGACCACATGACTGGCTCTATGGCGCGGTGCATCGCGTTCGCGGGTGCCAAGCAATCGCCTCCGCGAGCGTTCCTGCCGCACCGGTAGCGAGTCCCAGACGACACCATGGGGCCGCCGCAACCCGCACACTTCAAGATCCCGGTCAGGTCTGCGTTCGCGAGACCCTGTTTGCCTGCACCGTGATGCGTGCGCCCTGACAGCGATGCACGCGCCGCCGTAACGAGCTGGGGGGCGAGCGGCTCCGTACCGGGTGCCAGGATGCCAACGGGTTCCCCCGTGTCGTCCAGGACACGGTGCATGAGCCCCGACTTGTCCGCGCGCGACAGGAAGCCTTCATAGAGGGGGTTTCGGAGCATCCCGTGCAAGGTGCGGGACGACCACTCCGCGCCGCGACGGGTGCGCAATCCCTCCGCGTTCAACTCACGAGCAACCGCACGGAGTCCTTGACCGCCCGCCACCGCGCGAAAGATGCGTTCCACGGTCGGCCACTCGTCCGGCTGTCGCTCAAGTTTGCCGGTCGCGACGTCCGCGACTTGCCACCCGAATGCGGGCTTGCCGACATGCCCGCCTCCGTCGCGGGTGCGCGTCTTCGCGGCTCGGATGCGCCGCGCAAGCTTGTCGGAGTACTGCTTGGCAGAGATGAGCAACTTGTCCAGCTCGTGTGCGGCGGTCTGCGGGTCGCGGTATCTGGACGAGTCATAGTCGTCAAGCAACCCGATGACGCGAAGTTCGCCCATCGCGACCCTGCGTTTGATGTCCTCCGCGAACGCGGTGTACCCGCCTTGACGGCTCATCCGGTCGATGGCGTGAAGGATGAGCACGCGGGGGCTGTCCGGGGCGTCCAGACTTGCAAGGGTCGCGTCCCAACCTTCACGGGTCGTGTCACTCCAGGCGGACTCGTTGTCGTGAAACGTCTCAACGACCTCTACGGCGTAGTCGGGTGCTTCCTCGTTGATCTCGCGAAGTTGGTCGGTAACACTGATCTCGCGGCGGCCCTGACGTGCTTGTCCCTTGTGCGATTTGCGCGCGTACGCTGTTGCTGGGGTGAGTGAGGTCACCAAGCCTCCCTTGCTCCACGGCCGATCTCCACAAGAGAGGTTACTGTTACCGTGCCTAATGTCTTCGGGTCGCCCCACAAGGGCTCAGAACCCCGACACGAGCAGGTCGTCTTCTGCCAGGACGAGGCCAGCGGCCTGCGTGCGATCATCGCGATCTACTCGACCGCCCTGGGTCCGGCACTGGGCGGCACCCGTTTCTACCCGTATGGCTCGGAGGAGCAGGCGCTCACCGACGTCCTGAACCTGTCCCGCGGAATGGCGTACAAGAACGCGCTGGCGGGGCTCGATCTGGGCGGCGGCAAGGCGGTCATCATCGGTGATCCGAACACCGACAAGTCCGAGGCGCTGCTGCGGGCGTACGGACGGTTCGTCCAGTCGCTCAACGGCCGCTACTACACCGCCTGCGACGTCGGCACCTTCAGCGAGGACATGGACATCGTGGCGCGCGAGTCGCGCTTCGTCACCGGCCGCACCGTCGCCCACGGCGGCGCCGGCGACTCCTCCATCCTGACCGCGTTCGGCGTGTACCAGGGAATGCGCGCCGCCGCCGAGAGCCTGTGGGGCAGCCCCACGCTCCGAGGCAAGCGGGTGGGCGTCGAGGGCGTCGGCAAGGTCGGGCACCGCCTGGTCGAGCACCTGCGCGAGGACGGCGCCGACGTGGTGATCTGCGATGTCAACGAGACCGCGGTCGAGCGGGTGCGGCAGCGGCACCCCGAGGTCGAGGTCGTCGCCGACAACGACGCGCTGGTCGGCACCCGGCTGGACGTCTACGCCCCCTGCGCGCTCGGCGGCTCGCTGGACGACGACACCGTCCCCCGGCTGACCGCCAAGATCGTCTGCGGGGCGGCCAACAACCAGCTCGCCCATGCCGGTATCGAGAAGCAGCTCGCCGACCGGGGCATTCTGTACGCCCCCGACTATGTCGTGAACTCCGGCGGCGTCATCCAGGTCGCGGACGAGATCGAGGGCTTCGATTTCGAGCGCGCCAAGGCCCGGGCCACCGGGATCTTCGACACGACCCGCAAGATCTTCTCCCTCGCCTCGGACGAGGGGGTGCCGCCCGCGGTCGCCGCGGACCGGCTCGCCGAGCGCCGAATGTCGGCCATCGGCCGGTTGCGCGGTATTTGGCTCTAGATGTGATCGTGAGGTCGCGGACGGTAGTTCGCGACCTCACGCAAGCGCGCGCGGACGGACGTGTCGCCCCCAGTCCTTGGACACGTAACCACGGGATACACTGGGGTTCTCCGCAAACGGGCGCACCGCCGCGGACCGACGATGTACCGAGCCGGGCGCAAAACGGGTACGGTTGTATCCGTGACTGACGCATGGCTCATCAGGCACCGGTTCGTGTGGTACACGCGCGCGTTGATGGGCCCACATAAGCCCTGACCATCGAGGGGGTCGAGCCAATGGGTCGCGGCCGAGCCAAGGCCAAGCAGGTGAAGGTTGCCCGCCAGCTCAAGTACAACAGCGGCGGCACGGACCTCGACCGCCTGAAGAGCGAGTTGGGTGTCGACGACTCCGCAGGCGAGGACTCCTACGACGAACTCGCCGAGAAGTACGCCGATTACGCCGACGAATACGGCACCGAGGACCGTAAGGACGGTACCTCCGGCTGATCGCCCGGCTTGACGCCACTGCCCGACCTCCAGCTTTCCCGGGCAGTGGCGTTTTGCTGCCTTCTCAAGGGGCGGCCAGGGCGTCCCTGACGCCCGGCTCGGTCCGTCCGAGCAGGGTCGGTTCGGGGCGCGTGACCAGGCTCGCCGTCGCCTTGAGCATGGCGAGGGGCTCGCGTACGTAGCCCTTGACGGTCGCGCCCCGCCGCGAGGCCATGCTGTCGTCGCCGACGCCCCACGCGTCCAGCCCGGCGGCCCGGCACAGCGCGACCGAGCGCGGCAGGTGGAATTCCTGGGTGACGACAGTGAGACGCGTCACACCGAAGATGCGCCTGGCCCGGGCGCAGGAGTCCCAGGTGTCGAGACCGGCGAAGTCCCGGACGATCTTTTTCGCCGGCACCCCGCGTCCGATCAGGTAGTCGCGCATCACGGTCGGCTCGTCGTAGTTCCTGAACCGGTTGTCGCCCGAGACCAGCAGCACCTCGACCTTGCCCCGCCGGTGCAGCTCGGCCGCCAGGTCCAGGCGCCGCGCGAGCAGCGTGGACGGCCGGTCGCCCCAGACCCCGGCGCCCAGCACCAGCGCCACCGGCGTCTCGGGGACGTCCCGCACCGTCTTGCGGTACTCGGCCGTGTCCGCGTAGACCCACCCGGTGGGGACAAGGACGCCGTAGGCGCCCAGAGCGCCCAGCACCAGCAGCGGCGCCGCCCATCGCCTCGCGAGCCGCGGAATCCCGTCCAGCTTGATCACACTCAGTCCGACGCTCCCGGGGACGCCGAGGTTCGCCGTACTCCCCCGGGGGCCACTGCTCCCCCTGGAGTACCCGGTGAATCCCCCTGCGGCGGGAAGCCCAGCCGATCTTCCGAACCTAGTCTCGAGATCACGGTCCGGACACCGACGAGGAGCCGGGCGATGGAAAGGGTCGGTGGGGCCACGACCATCGCCGACTCCTCGGCCGTCCCGGCGAGCCACCTGCGTCCCCTCCGCAAAGACGCGACCGCCCGAGTCGCGCGGGGCTCCGCCGGGACTGGTCCGGCCGTCCGATACGCCGGGCGGGACCGCGGCGTGGTCCCGCCCGGCTCCCGCCACGACCACGGAGGATGAAGGATGCGATTGCCGAAATCCGACCACACCGGGCGTCCGTGGCGGATCCACGAGATCGCGGGAGACTTCAAGCTCGAGGACGTGTGGGCGCTGCCCACCCCGGGAGGCCCCGGCGAACTGCCCCGGCTGACCGCGACCATCAGCGCGATGGAATTCCCGGAGGGCGCCCCGCCGCTGGTCCGCCTGGTCTGGAACGCGCGCTGGAAGCTCGGCGCGCTGTTCGGCTGGGACCGCGACAAGCACGGCACCGGCGGCCGCGTCGCCACGCTCAGGGACCGGATGCCGGACGATCTCCGTCGGGCGCCCACAGACCCCCGGCTGGACGGCGACGCGTTCACCTCGCTGTACCAGCTGGAGGACGAGTGGGCCGCCGAGCTGGCCAACCGCACCGTCCACACGGTGATGCACCTCAGCTGGGTCCCGGACGGATCGGGCGGCTACCGGGGCCAGATGGCGGTCCTGGTGAAGCCGAACGGGTGGTTCGGCACCGCCTACATGGCCGCGATCCTGCCGTTCCGCTACCTGCTGGTGTATCCGGCGCTCCTGCGCACGATCGAGCGCGGGTGGAAGGCGTCCGCGAACGCCTGACCTCTACCCGTCGAGGGTCGCGGTTCCGTTGCCCTCGACGGTCTCCCCCAGGACCCAGGCGGGGACGCCCCGATCGGCGAGGAGCCTCAGGGCCGCGTCGGCGTGATCGGGGGCCACGATGGCCGCCATGCCCACGCCGAGGTTGAAGGTCTTGTCCATCTCGGCCTGGAGAACGTCGCCGTGCCCGCGCAGGACGTCGAACACGGGCGGGGCCGTCCAGGACGAGCGCCGCAGCACCGCGTCCACCCGGGTGGGCAGGGACCGCGCGAGGTTCGCCGCCAGGCCGCCACCGGTGATGTGGGCGAACGCCCGGACCCCGCCCATACGGGTCAGGGCGAGGCAGTCCTGGGCATAGATGCGGGTCGGCGTCAGGAGCTCCTCGCCCAGCGTCCGCGCGAGCTCCTGCGGCTGTGACTCCAGCGTGAGGCCGGTCGTGGCCAGGATGTGCCGGACGAGCGAGTACCCGTTGGAGTGGATGCCCGACGAGGCCATGCCCAGGACGACGTCCCCGGCCTGGACGCGCTCGGGCCCCAGCAGGGCGTCGGCCTCGACCACGCCCGTCCCGGCGCCCGCGATGTCGAACTCGTCCGGTTCAAGGAGCCCGGGGTGCTCGGCGGTCTCGCCGCCCACCAGCGCGCAGCCGGCGATGGCGCAGCCGTCGGCGATGCCCCCGACGATGTCGGCGATCCGCTCGGGCACGACCTTGCCGCAGGCGACGTAGTCCGTCATGAACAGCGGCTCGGCCCCGCACACGGCGAGATCGTCGATCACCATGCCGACCAGGTCGTGGCCGACGGTGTCGTAGATCCCCAGCCGCCGGGCCAGGTCGACCTTGGTGCCGACGCCGTCGGTCGAGGTCGCCAGCAGCGGCCGCCGGTACCGCAGCAGCGCCGAGGCGTCGAACAGGCCCGCGAAGCCGCTGGCGTCGTCGACGACCTCGGGCCGCCGCGCCTTGGCCACCCGGGCCTTCATCAGCTCGACGGCGCGCTCACCGGCGGCGATGTCGACGCCCGCGGCCTCGTAGGACGTGCTCAACGGGTCTCCAGGAGATGCTTGCCCCGCGCGTCCTCGTCGACCGGGATGGGATAGACACCGTCGAAGCAGGCGCGGCACAGGTCGTTCTTGGGAATCTGGGACGCCGCGATCAGCTCGTCCAGCGAGATGAACCCCAGGGAGTCGGCGCCCAGCGAATCCCGGATGCCCTCGACCGCGAGGTTCCCGGCGATCAGTTCCTCGCGGCTGGCGAAGTCGATGCCGTAGAAACACGGCCAGGACACCGGGGGGCTGGAAATGCGGACATGAACCTCAGCGGCGCCCGCGTCGCGGAGCATCGCCACGATGGCGCGCTGGGTGTTGCCGCGGACGATGGAGTCGTCGACGACGACGAGGCGCTTGCCCTCGATCGCCTCGCGCAGGGGGTTGAGCTTGAGCCTGATGCCGAGCTGGCGGATCGTCTGGGACGGCTGGATGAACGTCCGCCCCACATAGGAGTTCTTCACCAGCCCCTGGCCATAGGGGATACCGGACGCCTCGGCGTACCCGATCGCCGCGGGCGTGCCGGACTCGGGCGTCGGGATGACCATGTCGGCCTCAACGGGATGCTCGCGCGCCAACCTGCGCCCGACCTCGACCCGAGTGGCCTGCACGCTACGTCCCGAAATGGTGGTGTCAGGACGAGCCAGATAGACATACTCGAACAAACAACCCTTGGGCCGCGCCTCGGCGAACCGCTCGGACCGGACGCCGTCGGCGTCGATGGCCAGCATCTCGCCGGGCTCGATCTCACGGATGAACCGGGCCCCCACGATGTCGAGCGCGGCGGTCTCGGACGCCACGACCCACCCGCAGTCCTCCCACTGCCCCAGAACCAAAGGACGCACGCCCTCGGGATCCCGCGCGGCGTAAAGAGTGCCCTCATCCATAAAGACCAGGGAGTACGCCCCCCGTGTGACGGGAAACACCTCACGAGCAGCGGCCAGCGGCCCGCCTTCCCGATTGGCGAGCAGCGCCGTCAGCACCTCGGTGTCGGTCGTGGCCGTCAGCTCACCGGGCGCCAGCCGCGCCGCCAGCTCCGGCGTGTTGATCAAGTTCCCGTTATGAGCGAGCGCCAGCCCACCCGTCCCACTGGACCGGAACGTCGGCTGAGCGTTCTCCCAGGTAGGCGACCCCGTAGTGGAGTACCGGCAGTGCCCGACCGCGATATGGCCGCGCAGCGTGTTCAGCACCGACTCGTCAAAAACCTGGGCCACCAGCCCCATGTCCTTGAACACAACGATCCGCGATCCGTCGCTGACCGCGATCCCGGCGGACTCCTGCCCTCGATGCTGCAGCGCGTACAGGCCGTAGTAGGCGAGCTTGCTCACCTCCGCCCGAAAGGCTTCGGTCGGAGGGACCCAAACGCCGAAGACCCCGCACGCGTCCTGCGGGGGGCGGTCGGAGGGGTCGATGTCGTGGCGCAGACGTCCATCACCGTGAGGCACGAACGCCAGTCTAGATGCCCCCTTCACCTGCTCCGATCGGCGCATCTCATTAAGCGACCTTTACGTGCGGCAACAGGGTAGGGGCGGGCGGACACGGAAATGTGGGGGGTGACACGGGGAGGTACAGGTCGTATGTCGGTGCCGGGCTACCAGTCCTATTCGCCGCCCGCTCCGCCCGAACGCAAGGGGATGGCGGTCGCTTCGATCGTCCTCGGGCTCGTCGGCCTGCCCGCTCTGGTGCTGTGCGGGGCCGGGCTGGCGCTCGCGCTGGCGGGGCTGATCATCGGGATCGTGGCGGCGGTGCGGGGGAATGGGCGGGGGCTGGCGTTCGCTGGGATCGGGTGTTCGCTGGTCACGCTGGCAGTGGGGGCGGCCGCGGCCGTCTGGTTGCTGACCAAGGCCGCGGAGTGCGGGGACGAGGGGCGGTACCCGGACGAGTCGTCGCGGCAGCGGTGTGTCGAGCGGGAGTTTCCCTTTACGGGGCGGGTCGGCTCTCCGCCAGGATGAGGACGTCCTCGCCGTCCAGGGCCGAGCCGTAGACGCGGAAGTCGTCGAGGAGGCCGCTGAAGCCCGCGTGGCCGGGTTCGGCGCCCAGGTAGAGGGGACCGGCCGCCGAGACGACGGCGTGTTCCAGCGGGACGGCCACGTTGGGCTTGCCGTCGATATAGAGGAACATGCCGTCGGTGTCGACGACCAGGGCCACGTGGATCCAGTCCCCGAGGGGGAGGCGGCCTCGGGTGTCGGCGAATTCGGGGCCCTTGACCGTGAACAGCTGGGCTCTGAGACGCATGGCGTCCGGGTAGAGCCACAGGCCGACGCTTCGCGCGTCGTGCTCGGCGACCTGCTTGAAGAACAGGCCACGCCATTCGCCCGTGGGGGACGCGGTCACGTTGATCATGAAGGTCAGGCTGAAGCCGAACATCTGGTCGAGGACGAGCTGGCGGGCGGCGGGGATCGCGGCGATGCCCCGGCCGTCGAAGGAGAGCGCCTCGCCGGTGCGTCCCGGGACGATCCCGACGGTGCGGTCCAGCTCGGCGGTCAGCGATCCGGCGGCGTCGGTCACCGTGTGGCCGTGGACGTCTTCGATGCCGAACGCCCAGTGCGCGATGAGCTGCTGGTCGAGCATGGCATCACCTCCATGCCCTTCCACGGTTCCAGTGGTGGGGCCGTGATTCAAGCCCCGGGCGCAAGTGGGAGGTGGGCTGACAGGTCGGCTCGGGGGCCGCTCGCGCGGACTCGATGGGCGGACATCGCGTCTTCCCAGGTCAGACGGCCGGTGGCAAGGGTGATCCACGTCACCGCGTCCATCTCCACCACATTCGGTGGGGTTCCCCGGGTATGGTGCGGGCCGTCGACGCACTGGACGGCGGCGTACGGGGGAACCCGAACCTCGACCGACCGGCCCGGCGCCTGGTCGGCCAGCCGGTCGAGCAGGAGCCTGACGGCGCCGCGCAGAACCGGACGGGCCGGTTCGGCGCCGGAGTCGTAGGCGGCCAGGACGGTGTCCAGCGCGGCCCGGCGCAGCGCGGACGGGTCGTCCGGGCCGTCGTAGGGCGGCAGTCCGAGCGCTCGGCGCTGCTCGTCCAGCACGGCGGGAGTGAGCGGTGTTCGCGACATCGGCACCGACGTTATCGGTACCGTCCGACACCAAAATCAGCCCAGAACCGGTACAAAGGGACCGCGCGGCGAATACATGGAGGTTCGTTCGATGGCCGAGGCGCTGCCCCTGCAGCCCGGTGATCCGCAACGGCTCGGCGACCATGAGGTGTCGGGCCGGCTCGGCGTTGGCGAGCAGGGCTCGGTCTTCCTCGGCCGCGACCCGTCCGGCGCGGACGTGGCGATCAAGCTCCTGCACGTGCGGCTGAGCGGTGAGCCCGCCGCCCGCTCCCGGTTCGCCGGGGCGCTCGCGGACGCGCGCAAGGTCTCCGGGTTCCACACCGCCGCGATCCTGTCCGCCGATGTGACCGGTGACCGGCCCTATGTCGTGACCGAGCTGGTCGTCGGGCCCACGCTTCAGCAGCTGGTGGACGACGAGGGCCCGCGCGGCGCGATGGTGCTCGAGCGCCTGGCCGTCGGCACCGGCATCGCCCTGGCGGCGATCCATCGTGCCGGGGCCGTCCACCACACCTACAAGCCCGCGAACGTCC
This sequence comes from Spirillospora sp. CA-294931, assembly GCF_050946795.1. Lineage (GTDB taxonomy): Bacteria > Actinomycetota > Actinomycetes > Streptosporangiales > Streptosporangiaceae > Spirillospora. The sequence continues at coordinate 457,875 of NZ_CP192006.1, read as the reverse complement.
TGCTGGGCAAGGACGGCCCCCGGGTGAGCGATTTCGGCATCGCGCGGGCCCTGGAGGCCGTGAACGCCGCTCCGGCGGGACGCGTCTCCGACGATCCCGCCTACCAGGCGCCCGAGCAGCTCAGCGGCGTCGGCATCGGCGCGCCCGCCGACGTCTTCGCCTGGGCCACGACCCTGCTGTTCGCGGCGACCGGCAAGCCCCCGTTCGGCGACGACTCGCCGTCCGGAGTGATGCAGCGCATCGTCTACGACGACCCCGACCTGACGGCGCTGCCCGAGTCGCTGCGGGAGGTCGTCGAGGCGGCCCTGTCCAAGGACCCCCTGCTGCGTCCCACCGGACGCGAGCTGCTGGAACGCCTGGTCGGCGAGGGCGGGCCCCTGGCCGCGCGGACGCCCGAGCCCATGCTCCGCGAGGCCCGCGCGCTCACCACCGACCCGCCCGGCCGCGCCCCGGAGCCCGCGCCCGCTCCGACCCCCACGCCGGACGAGCTGTACGCGCCGCCGTCCCTGCCGCCCCCGCCGCAGGCCGTCCTGACGCCGACGTCGATCTCGCCGCCTCCCCCGCCGCCGCCCGCGCAACCCCAGGCCGGACGGCTTCTGGAGGAGGCCGACGAGGCGACGCAGAGCTTCGCCCCCGTCCCGGCGCGGCCGTCCGGTCCGGCGGAGGTCACCGGGCCGACGCACATCATCCCGGGGATGCGGGTGACCGAGCCCGAGGACGAGCGCGACTCCACGGCCGTCCTGTCGGTGCCCGCGATCCGGTCCCGGGCGTCGGGGCTGCGCGGCGGCCTGGCGGGCATCAGGCTCTCGGGGCCGGGCTCGGTCCGGTCCAGGTTCCGGTCGAGCCGGCAGATGCTCGGTGTGGCGCTGTCGCTGGGCATCGGCGTGGTGGTCGGCATCGCGATCATCGCGCTCGTGCTGGGCCCGCTCGGGGACGACGACGATGATCCGGGTCCCGGGCCGGGCAACGCGGGGAACCAGCCGGTCCAGACGATCCCGGCGGACTTCGGCGGGACGTGGCGCGGCACGGCCGTGAACACCGGCAACGGTGGCACGTTCCCGATCGAGGTGACGTTCGAGGCGGGCAAGAAGACCGCCCGCGCCCACTACCCGCAGAACCGCTGCCAGGGCCAGCTCTCCATGACCAAGGGCACCAAGGAGCGGCTCGACATGTCGCTGTCGGTCAACAAGCCCTGCACGAACGGGAACGTCCAGGTGATCAGGCAGCCCGACGGGACGCTCCAGTACATGTGGAACAAGCCCGGAAGCGACATCGGGTACCAGGGAAAGCTCAGCCGCAACTGATCCGTAACCTGGTAGAACGTCGGATTTGGGGCGTTTCACTCGGAGAAATCCGTTAAGCTCCGCCTCGATCTTCCCCGCGGGGCGCGAGGCGCGCTCCCGCATGAGACAAGGAGACCTCTTGCGGGCCGTTCCCCGAAGGCTGCTCATCACCGGCGCCGTCGCCACCTGCGTCGGCGCGGCGGCCACCCTCCCCCTTCTCGCGTCCGAGGCCGAGGCGCCGCTGGTCCGCGTCACCGCGGCGACCGGCACCCCGCTGCCCGGCCGCTACATCGTCACCATGAAGGACGGCGCCTCGCCCGGAACCGCGGTGCGCGGCGTCCGCGCGGCGGGCGTCCAGCAGTTCGACGGCGTCCTCAACGGCTTCGCGGCCAAGCTCAGCGACGCGCAGGTGCAGAAGCTGCGCCGCGACCGCAACGTGGCCGCGATCGAGCAGGACCAGCTCATCAAGGCGTCCGGCACGCAGCGCGCGCCGCTCCCCTGGGGCCTGGACCGCATCGACCAGCGCAAGGGCCTGTCGAAGTCCTACACCTACCGCTCCACCGGCACCGGCGTGAACGTCTACGTCGTCGACACCGGGCTCGCCTACAAGCACCCGCAGTTCGGCGGGCGCGCGTCCAACGTGTGGGCCGCCCCCGAGTTCCACGGCAACGCCTGGGACGAGAACGGCCACGGCACGCACGTCGCCGGGACGATCGGCTCCAAGACCTACGGCGTGGCCAAGAACGTCAAGCTGCGCGGCATGCGCGTCCTCGGCCCGGACGGCACGGGCCCGATGTCCAACCTCGTGGCCGCCGCCCAGTGGCTGCGCACCCACGCGGCCAAGCCGGCCGTCGCCAACATGTCGGTGGGCGGGCCGAAGTCGGCGGCGCTCAACACCGCCGTGACGAACCTCTCCAAGTCGGGCGTCTTCGTCTCCGTCGCCGCGGGCAACGAGGGCCAGGACGCCTGCCGGACGTCCCCCGCCAGCGCGGGCTGGGTCGTGGCCGTCGGCGCCACCACCTCGCACGACAACCGCCCCTCGTTCTCGAACTGGGGCAAGTGCGTCGACATCCACGCACCCGGGGTCGGCATCACCTCCACCTGGCCCGGCGGCGGCAAGGCGGCCGCCGACGGGACGTCCATGGCGGCCCCGCACGTGAGCGGTGTGGCCGCCCTGTACCTGGCCGGGCACCGCCGCGCGGGCTTCGTCGAGGTGCAGAACTGGCTCGGGAACAACTCCACCAAGGGACGCATCGGGCGACTCCGGGCGGGAACTCCCAACAAGCTGCTCTACAAGGGAAATCTGTGAGTCCGGTCACGTAGGATGGCTCGGCTCCCACGGGGAGCCGGGCCTTCACGGACTCCGAACCGTCCCACCCGCCCCAGGGGTTTAATCTTGGCCAGGTACAGGATGGTTCCTTCCAGTTCGTTTGGCGTTCGGTCGGTGACTCGCCCCGGTTCCCGGGGCAGGCTGGCCGGGCCTGCCGAGTCCCGAGGCGCACGCCCGGGAACCGGGGACCCAGCGCCGGCACCGCCGGCAGGGGTGAATTCATGACCCGCGGGTCGTGATAGGGCTGACTCCGGCCCGAACCCGTCAGCTAACCCGGTAGGCGATAGAGGAGAGGAGAGGACGTGGAGACCCCCAACTCCACCCGCCGCGCACGCAAGCGGCTGCTTTCCCCGATTGTGGCTCTCGTTGCCCTCACCGGGGCCCTGCCGCTCGCGATGGGTCCCGCCGCACCACCGGCCATGGCCGACCCCGGCGACAGTTCACGCTTCGCACGGCTCAACAAGCAGATCGAGAAGCTCGACAAGGCCTACGGCGGCGACCTGGCCAAGCTCAAGGACGCCCAGCACGACGCCAAGCAGGCCCTGGACCGAGCCAAAGACCTCAAGGGCGACCTCGAGGCGTCCCGCAAGATCGTCGCCCAGATGGCGGCCACCCAGTACATGACCGGCGGCACCGACCCGACCGTCTCGGTCCTGTCCGCCGACGACCCGTCGCTCCTGCTCAACAACGCGACCCTCGCCAACCACGTGGCGCAGAACAAGGCCGGCAAGGTCCAGCAGATCCAGAAGCTCGTCAACGACCAGGAGAAGGCCCGCCTGGAGGCCCAGAAGAAGGTCGACGGCCTGGAGAAGAACATCAAGGACCTCGCCCGCCAGAAGGCCCGCATCCGCGCCCTGGTCAAGAAGTACAAGCCCGAGTCGCCCAGCAGCGGCATGGGCGGCGTGACGCCCCGTATGAAGAAGGTCTACGACACGATCGACCTGGAGTTCGGGCCCTTCCCCATGATCGGCTGCGTCCGCTCCACCGGCGACCCGCAAGACCACGCGCTCGGCAAGGCGTGCGACTTCATGGTCACCACCGGGGGACGCATGGCCAGCGGCACCTCCCAGACCCTCGGCGACCGGGCCGCCGCCTACGCCATCGCCAACGCCGACAAGCTCGGCGTGAAGTACGTCATCTGGCGCCAGCGCATCTACGACATGCGCAGCCCGGGCTGGGACTCCATGAGCAACCGAGGCGGCGTGACGGCCAACCACTACGACCACGTCCACATCTCGGTCTTCTAGCCCCGGAGCGGGCGGACGGGGGCGTCCCATTGGCGTCCCCCACGAGTACGTCCACGTCCGGTCTCCTAGCGCCGAAACGGGCGGGTGGGCGTCCCGTGGGCGTCCCATTCGGGGGGTGAGACAGCTGGTCAGGCCCCCTCCCGCGTCCCATCGCCTCCCTCGGGCGTCCGGGCCCTTGTCGCCGTTCGGAGCCGGGTGGCACGTTCGGTGGCACCCGGCCGAACACGGTCGGGACGGGTGCGAGTCCACACAGGGGGACATCATGAAGGCAAGGTCGATCATCGTCGCCGCGGCGGGCACGGGCGCGCTGTTCTTCGGCGCTCCGGCGCTGGCGCAGGCGGCTCCGCAGGCGGCTCCGGCGACCGCCGCGCAGAGCGCGGCGCCGGACGCTCGTCCCACGCACGCGGCCAAGGGCGGCTGCAGCATGTGGGGGTGCAGCGAGATCCAGAACCGGGCCAAGAAGCGGGTCTGGGTCGCCCGGGACTGGTGCGGCAGTGCCAGCTCCGGGAAGCCGTGCAAGGGCACGCCGAAGCAGAAGCTCTACCCCGGGGAGCACTCCTACACCTCGGCCTACAAGGACACTGACGCGTTCGCCGTCGGGGGCGGCTGCGTGATGAAGGTGCAGTGGAACGCCGACGGGCAGGAGAACGGCCCGATCAAGACCATCAACCGCAAGGGCAAGAAGACCAAGTACTACAAGGTGACCGACATCCAGGACATCGACATCGAGTCCTACAAGTGCTGATCGGCGCCTAGATTCCGGCAAGCGGCCCCGCATCCCAGGATGCGGGGCCGCTTCTGTCACTGGGCGTCGTTCTCCATGGCCTGGATGAGGGTGCGGGGGCGCAGGTCGGTCCAGTTCTCCTCGACGTAGGCGAGGCAGGCTTCGCGGGTGTCCTCGCCGAAGGCCGTGTGCCACCCGGCGGGGACGTCGGCGAAGACCGGCCAGAGGGAGTGCTGGCCCTCGTCGTTGACCAGGACCAGGAAGCGGCCTTCGGGGTCCTCGAACGGGTTGGTGCTCATCGGGCGTTCCTCCTCAGGATGTCGAGCAGTTCGTCGGCCAGGGTCTGGACGGTGCCCCGGTCGAACAGGCCGGTGTCGAAGACCATCATGCAGTCGACCGGCCCGTGGCCCTGGGGCTCGTAGAAGCTCAGGGTCAGGTCGGCGTGGAGCGCCCCGGTCGGGACGAGCTCGTAGGCGGTGTCGAGATCGGGGGGCTCGGCCAGGCCCGCCTGCTCGTGGTGGATCAGCATCACCTGCGGGTCGGGCAGGGCCAGGGCGGAGGCCACGCGGGCGAACGGGACGTCCTGGTGGTCGAAGGCGGCCAGGTCGGTGTCGCGGACGCGGGCGAGCAGCTCGGCGAAACCGGCGTCGGCGGTGTCGGTGCGCAGCAGGACGGTGTTGGTGAAGGAGCCGACCAGGTCGCCCAGTTGCTCGTCGGCACGTCCCGCGACCAGCGCGCCGATCGGGAGGTCGGTTCCCGCGCCGTGGCGGGTGAGCAGGGTCGCCAGCGCGGCCTGGAGCACCATGAACATGCTGGTCCCGGGGCGGGCGGCCAGGGCGTCGACCGCCCGGTGCAGGTCGGGGTCCAGGGCGAACTCCACGAAGTCGCCGTGGCCGCGCTCGGACCGGTCGCGCGGCAGGTCGATCCGCTGGGGCAGGCCCTCCAGGGCCCCGCGCCAGTAGGTCAGCTGCTCGTCCTCGACACCGTCGAGGACCCGGTGGGCCCACTGCGTGTAGTCGCCGTAGGAGACCGGGAGCGGCTCCCACGTGGGCTCCCGCCGGTCGCGCCGGGCCGCGTAGGCGGTCGCGAAGTCGCGGCTGAGCGGGACGGCCGACCAGTCGTCCACCCCGATGGGGTGCAGGGTGAGCAGGAGCGCCCGGGCTCCGCCGGGGTCGGTGAGCAGGCGGGCCCGCAGGGGCGGGTGGACGGTGAGGTCAGCAGGTTCGCGGGCCAGTTCCCGCAGGCTCGCGTCCAGATCGGCGACCTGGACGTGCTCGAGCGTGAGCTCGCCGGGCTCCTGCCGCCCGCCGCCGAGGCGGGTGCGCAGCGGCTCGTGGCGTTCGGCGACGTCGGCGAGCGCGATGGCGGCGGCCGCCGGGTTCAGGTCGTCCGACCGCAGCGCGAACGCCATGGTGGGCGTCCGGCCGGTGCCCCGCTGGTAGCGGGCCCAGTGCCATTCCTGGGGAGGCGCCAGCGGGAGCGAAGCGGGCCGGTCGGCGGCGGGCGCCAGCGGCGGACGGGACGCGGCCGTGCCCGCCCCGTCCAGGCGTTCGGCCAGGGTCGCGACCGTGGGGGCGTCGAAGACCTCGCGGAGCGTGAGGCCGGTCTCCAGCACCGTGCGGACGCGGCCCAGCAGCCGCATCGCCGACATGGAGTGCCCGCCGAGCTGGAAGAAGTTGTCGTGCAGCCCCACCTCAGGCAGGTCGAGGACCTCGGCGAACAGGGCGGCCAGCGTCCGCTGGCGCGGGGTGACCGGACGGGCGGAGCCGGTCATGGCGGCCCAGTCGGGGGCGGGCAGCGCCCGGCGGTCGAGCTTGCCGTTGGGGGTGAGCGGCAGCGGGCCGTCGAGCACCACCACCGCGGCCGGGACCATGAAGTCCGGCAGCAGGGTGGCCACATGGGCGCGCACCTCGGCGGGGTCGAGCTCGCCGGGCTCGCGCACCGCGTAGCCGACCAGCCTGGCGTCCTGGCCGGTCCGGTCGGCGACCACGGCGGCCTGCCGGACGCCGGGGTGCCGGGTCATCGCCCCGGCGATCTCGCCGGGCTCGATCCGGAAGCCGCGGACCTTGATCTGGTCGTCGGCGCGGCCCAGGAAGTCCAGGTTCCCGTCGGCGCGCCAGCGGGCGCGGTCGCCTGTGCGGTACATACGGGTGCCGGACGGCCCGAACGGGGACGCCACGAATCGTTCCGCCGTCAGGTCGGGACGTCCGAGATAGCCGCGCGCGAGGCCGCGCCCGGTGACGTACAGCTCGCCCGCGACGCCGGGCGGCACCGGACGGAGCCGCTCGTCGAGGACGAACACCCGGGTGTTGGGGTCGGGGGCGCCGATGGGCACGGCGCCCGTCCAGCCCTGCTCGGCGGGCCACAGGGTCGAGTTCACCGTGGCCTCGGTCAGCCCGTAGGCCGCCAGGAGCCGCAGGTGCCCGGCCCAGCGGGCGATGACGTCGGGAGCGACGGTCTCGGTGCCGACCAGCACGGTCGCGCCCTCGGGCAGGACGCAGTCGGCGGGCAGCGCGGCGACCAGCGACGGCGGCAGGATCGCGTGCGTGATGCCCTGCTCGCTCATGAAGCCGGTCAGCTCGGGGCCGGGCACGCGGGCCTCGTCGGGGACGAGCACCAGCCGTCCGCCGTGGCACAGCGCCATCGACAGTTCGAAGATCGTCACATCGAACCCGATGGAGGCGAACTGCAGGACGTGGCTGTCGGGCCGCAGCCCCATCCGGTCGACGGCCGTGGCGACCAGGCTGGCGATCCCCTCGTGCGGGACGACGACGCCCTTGGGACGTCCGGTCGACCCGGAGGTGTAGATGACGTACGCGGCCTGGTCGAGGGCGACGGGCGGGAACGCCCCGCCCGGCTCGGTCGCGGCGAATTCGGCGGCGACGCCCGGGGCGTCGAGCACCACCAGCCGGACGCCGTCGACCTCGGGCACCTTGCCCGCGACCTGCTCGGTGACGACGACCGCCGTGGCCGCGGAGTCCGCGAGCATGTAGGCCAGGCGGTCGGCCGGGTGGGCCAGGTCGAGCGGCAGGAACGCGGCGCCGAGCTTGGTGGCGCCGAGCATCACCGCGACCATCTCCGCCGAGCGCGGCACGGCGACGCCGACCACGCTCTCGGGGCCCGTGCCGTAGGACGCCAGCAGCCGCGCCATGCGGTCCGACAGGGCGTCCAGCTCGGCGTAGGTGAGGGTGCGCGGGCCGTCCACGAGCGCGACGGCGTCCGGCTGCTCGGCCACCCGGCGCCGGAACAGCCCGGGGAAGGTGTCGTCGGGGACGTCCCGGTCGGTGCGGTTGAAGCCGGAGAGCACCAGCGCGCGCTCGTCGCCGGTGAGCACGTCGATCTCGCCGACGCGCCGCTGCGGGTCGGCGGCCACGGCACCGATGAGGCGGGTGAGGCGGGCGCCGAGCGCGGCGACCGTCGGCCGGTCGAACAGGTCGGAGCTGTACTCCAGCACGCAGGAGATCCGGCCCGTGGCGGTGTCCTCGGCGAAGCTGAACACCAGGTCGAACTTGGCGGTGCGGGCCTCGACCGGCTCCGGCAGCGTCTCCAGGCCCGCCAGGCCGAAGCCGTCGCCGGAGCGGTTGCGGTAGCCGACCATGACCTGGAACAGCGGGTTCCTGGCGGGCGAGCGGACGGGGTTCACCTCCTCCACGACGGCCTCGAACGGGACGTCCTGGTGGGAGAAGGCGGCCAGGTCGGTCTCGCGGACCCGCGCGACCAGCTCGGCGAACGTCGGGTCGCCCGACACGTCGGTGCGCAGCACCAGCGTGTTGACGAAGAACCCGACCAGGTCGTCCAGCGCGCCGTCGGTGCGGCCGGAGATCGGCGCGCCGAGCGGGAGGTCGTCGCCGGCGCCGAGGCGGTGCAGCAGCGCGGCGACCGCGGCGTGGCACACCATGAACATGCTCGCGCCGCTGCTCTGGGTGATGCGGCGCAGCGCCGCGCAGTCGGCCGGGTCCAGCTCGACGGTCAGCTCGCCGCCCGCCATGCTCGGCCGGGCGGGGTGCGGCCGGTCGGTGGGCAGGTCGAGGCGCTCGGGCGCGCCCGCCAGGGTCCGCCGCCAGTAGGCGAGCTGGCGCGCGGCCAGGCTGCCGGGCTCGGACCGGTCGCCGAGTAGGTCCCGCTGCCAGAGCGCGTAGTCCACGTACTGCACCGGCAAGGGGTCCCAGTCGGGAGCGTTCCCGGTGAGCCGTTCGGCGTAGGCGGTGGACAGGTCGCGCAGGAACGGGCCGTCCGACCACTCGTCGGTGGCGATGTGGTGCAGCAGCAGCACGACGACATGCTCGTCGGCGCCCAGCCGGACGACGGCCGCGCGCAGCGGCACCTCGGCGGCCAGGTCGAACGGGCGGCCGATCACCGTCGCCAGGACGGCGCCGAGGCCCGCCTCCGACGACTCCACGACCTCGACGTCGACCCGGGGCTCCACGACCCGCTGGAACGGGCGTCCCTCGACCTCGCCGACGAGCGTGCGCAGCGCCTCGTGGCGCTCCATCACATCGCCCAGGGCCAGGCCGAGCGCGGTCACGTCCAGCGCGCCGCGCAACCGCATGACCAGCGGGAAGTTGTAGGCCGACGACGGCGCCAGCTGCTCGATCATCCACAGCCGCCGCTGCGCGAACGACAGCGGCGGCTCCTGCGGCCGCTCGGCCGCCACCAGCGCGGGACGCGCGGCGGCGGTCGAGGCGGCGGCGCGCTCGGCCAGCTCGGCCACCGTCGGCGCCTCGAACAGGTCGCGGATCGCCAGCTCGGCGCCGAGCGCGGTGCGGGCGCGGCCGATCAGCCGGGTGGCCAGCAGCGAGTGGCCGCCCAGGTCGAAGAAGTCGTCGTCGATGCCCGCGCGGTCCAGCCCGAGCAGCTCGGCGAACAGGCCGCACAGGACCTCCTCGGCCGGCGTCCGGGGCGCACGGCTCCGCGCGGCGGCCGTGACGGCGGGCGCGGGCAGCGCCTTGACGTCGAGCTTGCCGTTGACGGTCAGCGGCAGCCGGTCCACCACCATCAGCACCGCCGGAACCATGTAGTCCGGCAACTGCGCCTTCAGATGTGCGCGCAGCGCGGCCGTGAAGGGGTCGGACTCCACCGGGCCGCCCGCCGGGACGACATAGCCGACCAGGCGCTTGACGCCGCCGGGCCCGGACGCGTCGGCGACGACGGCGGAGTGCTCGACGTCGGGGTGCTCGTCGAGCACGGCCTGGATCTCGGCGGGCTCCACCCGGTAGCCGCGGATCTTCACCTGGTCGTCGGCGCGGCCGAGGAAGTCCAGGTTGCCGTCGGGACGGCGGCGGACCAGGTCGCCGGTGCGGTACATCCGCTCGCCCGGGGCGCCGAACGGGTCGGCCACGAACCGCTCGGCGGTCAGCCCGGCGCGCCGGTGGTAGCCGCGGGCCAGGCCGATGCCCGCGATGTAGAGCTCGCCGGGGGCGCCGTCGGGCACCGGGCGCAGCGCGGCGTCCAGCACATGGGCGCGGGTGTTCCAGATCGGACGGCCCACGGTCGGGGAGGCGCTGTCGCGGGTGCCGCCGCCGAGCGTGTTGATCGTGTACTCGGTCGGGCCGTACAGGTTGTAGCCGAAGGTGCCCTCGGTCTCGGCGAGCCGGGTCCAGACCGTCTCGGTGACCGCCTCGCCGCCCAGCAGGACCAGCGCGGGACGGTGCCGTCCGGCGTCCGGGTCGTGGTCGAGCAGCCCCTCCTCGATCAGGTGGTGCGCGTAGGTCGGCGTGACGTTGACGACGTCCACCCGGTTGCGGTCGCAGTACTCCACCAGCGCCTCGGCGTCGCGGCGCAGCTCCTCGTCGCAGACGTGCACCTCGTGGCCCTCGACCAGCCAGAGGAGCTCCTCCCACGACATGTCGAAGGCGAACGAGACCGTGTGCGCGATCCGCAGCCGCGCCCCGTCCGCCCGTCCGGCGACGGACGCGATGGCGGGGTCGAAGATCGCCTCGCGGTGGTTCAGCTGCATGTTGGTCAGGCCCCGGTAGGGCGTGACGACGCCCTTCGGGCGGCCCGTGGAACCGGAGGTGTAGATGATGTAGGCCGGGTGCTCCAGCCGGTCCGGGCGGGTGCGCTCGAAGCCCGGCACCTCGGCGTCGGCGATCGGGTCGCCGGACAGCGACGCGAGCGTCGCGGCGGTGTCGGGGGCGTCCAGCACGAGATGGTCGGAGCCGTCGGGAAGTGCCGAGGCGGCGACGGCCCGCGTCGTCAGGACGCAGGCGGGCCCGGCGTCGGCGAGCATGTGCGCCAGCCGCTCGGCCGGGTGGTCCAGCTCCATCGGCAGGTAGGCCGCGCCGGTGCGCAGCACCGCGAACAGCGCGGCGACCATGTCGGCCGAGCGGGGCAGCGCCAGCGCCACGACCCGCTCGGGCCCGGCGCCGTGCGCCAGCAGCAGGCGGGCCAGCCGGTTGACGCGGGCGTCCAGCTCCGCGTAGGTGAGGGTCTCCTCCTTCGCGACCACGGCGACCTCGTGCGGGGTGCGCGCGGCCTGCGCCGCGAGCATCTCCGAGACGGTCTCGTTGGGCACCGGACGGCTGGTGGCGTCCCAGCCGGCCGACAGGGCCCGCCACTCCTCGGCCTCCAGCGGGTCGATCCCGCCCACGGACGGCGCTCCCGTGCCGTCGAGACCGTCGACCAGCCGCTCGACCAGGGTGGTGAAGCGGCGCAGCAGCGTCTCGGCCAGCTCGCGGCCGATCACGTCGGGACGGTGGTCGAGCTTCATCCGCACCGGCGACCCCGGGGTCACGACGAACGTGATCGGGTAGTGCGTGGCGTCCAGGCCCTCGGCCTCCACGATGCCGTGCCGGTTCTGCAGCTCGGCCATGTCGTCCTCGTCGCCGAGGTTCTGCAGCACGTAGAGGGTGTCGAAGAGGCGGGCGTGCCCGGCCGCCTGCTGGATGTCGCCCAGGCCCAGGTAGTCGTGGGGCATGAGCGCGACCCGCTCGCCCTGGACGCGCCGCAGCAGGTCCGGGACGGTCTCGCGCGGGTCGACGGCGACCCGGACGGGGACCGTGTTGAGGAACATCCCGATGACGGTCTCCACCCGGGGAACGTCGCCCGGTCGTCCTGCCACGGCGGTGCCGAAGACCACGTCGTCGCGTCCGGTGGCGTTGGACAGCGCCAGCGCCCAGGCGGCGCTGAACACCGTGTTGAGCGTCAGGCCGTGGCGGCGCACCGCCTCGTACAGCCGCGCGCTGACCTCCGGCGACAGGGCGCCGCGGCAGCGTTCCGGGATGACCGGCTCCAGGGCCTTGTCGACCGGGCCCACCAGGGTCGGGCCCTCCAGGCCCGCCAGCGCGTCGCGCCAGGCGCCGGTGGCGCGTCCGGCGTCCTGGAGGTTCAGCCAGGCCAGGTAGTCGCGGTACGAGCCGGGCGCGGGCAGGCCGGACGCGTCGCCCTCGCGCTCGTACAGGGCGATGAGCTGCTCGAAGAACAGCCAGGCCGACCATCCGTCCCAAAGGATCAGATGGTGGGTGATCACGAGCTGGTCGGTGTTCGCGCCGAGCCGCAGCAGCAGGAGCCGGAACAGCGGCGGGCGGGTCAGGTCGAACCGCCGCCTGCGGTCGGCCGCCAGGATGCTCTCGATGGCCGCGCGCTGCCCCTCGGCGTCCAGCTCCGAGAGGTCGAACTCCTCCAGCGGAGGCTCGGGGGCGGTCCCGATGAACTGCACCGGCTGCCGCAGGCCGTCGCCGGTGAACCCGGCACGCAGCGCGGTGTGGCGGGCCAGCACGGCGGCGCACGCGGAGCGCAGCCGGTCGGCGTCCACCCGATAGCTGAAGTCGAAGGCGACCTGGGCGGTGTAGACGTCCAGCGCGCCGGTGTCGTAGGTGGAGTGGAAGAACAGACCCTCCTGGAGCGGGGAGAGCGGCCAGACCTCCTCGACCGGCAGCGGGCTCACCCGCTCCACCTCGGCCCGCTCCTGGTCGGTGAGGGCGACCAGGGGTGCCGCGCCGTCGGCGGCCGGGGCCGCGACCGCGTCGGCGGCCGCCGCCAGGGCGGCCGGGGTCCGGTGCTCGAAGACCTCCTGCGGCCCGATGGCCAGGCCCGCGCGGTGCGCCCGCCCGGAGACGACGATCGACAGGATGCTGTCGCCGCCCAGCGTGAAGAAGTCGTCGTCCACGCCGACCTCGGCGGTCTCCAGCACGGCGGCGAAGATCTCGCAGAACAGCCGCTCGCGCTCGGTGGCGGGCTCGCGCGAGGCCGCGCGCTCCGCCTCCGGGGCGGGCAGCGCCCGGCGGTCGAGCTTGCCGCCCGGGGTGAGCGGAAGCTCGTCCAGCACGAGGACGTCGGACGGGATCATCGCGGCGGGCAGCGTCTCGGCCAGCGACTCCCGCAGCGTCTCGGGGTCCAGCAGGACGCCGGGCTCGGGCACCACGTAGGCGGCCAGCCGGGCGCCGCCCGGACCTTCCCGCCGGTCGACCACCGCGGCGCGCCGGACGCCCGGACGCGCCCCGATGCGCGCCTCGATCTCGCCCAGCTCGATCCGGTTGCCGCGCACCTTGACCTGCCGGTCGACCCGGCCGAGGTACACCAGGTGGTCGCCGACGGATCGCCGCACGCGGTCGCCGGTGCGGTACATCCGCTCCCCGGGTGCGCCGAACAGGTCGGCGACGAACCGCTCGGCGGACAGGCGGGCCCGCCCGTGGTAGCCGTGGGCGAGCTGGACGCCCGCGACGTAGAGCTCGCCCGACGCGCCCGTGGGGACGGGACGCAGGGCCTCGTCCAGCACGTACAGCCGCGTGCCCGCGACCGGACGCCCGATCGGCACGGCGGCGTCCGCCGAGCCGTCGTACTCCCAGTGGCTGACCTGCACGGTCGTCTCGGTCGGGCCGTACACGTTGTGGATCGGGACGCCGGTCAGCTCGCGCCAGCGCCCGGCGAACTCGCCAGTCAGCGCCTCGCCGCCGCTGAAGACCCGGCGCAGCCCCCGAAGGCCGTCCAGCGTGCCGGTGTCCAGCGCGGACTGGAGGAACGCCGCCAGCATCGTCGACACCATCGCCATCGTGGTGACGCCGTGCTCGCGGACCAGGCCCGCCAGGTAGGCGGGGTCACGCTGCCCGCCCGGCCGGGCCAGGACGACGCCCGCCCCGGTGGTCAGCGGCCAGAACAGCTCCATCAGCGAGGCGTCGAAGCTGGCCGAGAGCTGCTGCAGGACGCGGTCGTCCCCGGTGAGCGGGAATCGCTCCCGCAGCCACGTGAGCTGACCGGTGATCGCGCGGTGCGGGACCACGACGCCCTTGGGCAGGCCCGTCGAGCCCGAGGTGTAGATGAGGTACGCGGGGTGGTCCGGCCCGTGCCCCGCCGCGACGAACGGGGCATCGTCGCCAAGGTCTTCGAGGAAGGTGCGGGTCACGCCGTCGGCCTCGGGAAGCCGCACGGCGGCGTCCCGGGTGGTCACGACGGTCCGGGTGCCCGAGTCGTCAAGCATGTACGCCAGCCGGTCGGCCGGGAGATCCACATCAAGCGGAAGGTAGGCGGCACCCGCCTTCAGCACGCCCAGCAGGGCGACCACCAGGTCGCCCGATCGAGGCAGCGCGACCGCGACGACGTCACCGGGCCGGGTCCCCTCGGCACGCAGACGGTGGGCCACGGCCCGCGCCCGGCGGTCCAGTTCGGCATAGGTCAATCCGCCATCGCCAGAAACGGCGGCCGCGTGCGGGGACGCGGCGCCCTGCGCCACGCCATCGGCGCGCACGCTTCGGCCGACCGCGTCGCCGAGCACGGCGGGCGCGTCCGGAGTCATGGAGGCCTGGGCGGCGATCGCGGCGTCGAGGGTCGGCGCGATGGCGTCCAGGGGGGCGCCGGTTAGTGCGGCGTGCTCGCGTTCGCTGGCGGTGGGGGGCTCGATCCGCGCGACGGGACGATCGGGGTCGGACGCCATCGCCTCGAAGATCTCGGTCAGGCGCGCGGCGATCCGCTCGACGGTGGCGGTGTCGAGGCGGTCGGCGTCGTGGTCGATCCGTAGCGACAGCCTGCGGCCGGGCAGGACGATCAGCGCGAGCGGGTACTGCTCGACGTTGGTGAAGTCGAAGCCCGCGATCTCGATCGTGCCGGCGGGGTCGCGCAGGCCGTGGTCGCCGGGGAAGTTCTCCAGGACGATCACGGTGTCGAACAGGTCGCTCATCCCGGCCACGCGCTGGACCCGGGCGAGCCCGAGGTACTGGTGGTCCAGCAGCGCGGACTGGTCGGCCTGCAGGCCGGTCAGCGCCTCGGCCAGCGACTGGCCGGGACGCCAGCGCATCCGGACCGGCAGCGTGTTGACGAACATGCCGACCATCGCGTCGATGCCGGGCACGTTGGCCACGCGTCCGGAGACGGCCGTGCCGAACACCACGTCGGAGCGTCCGGTCATCCGGCCCAGCAGGAAGCCCCAGGCGCCCTGGACGAGGGTGCCGAGCGTCTGCCCGTGGCGGCGGCCGCACGCGATCAGCGCAGCGGTGGCCCGCTCGGACAGCTCGAAGCGGTGGTCGCCGCGGCGGCGCTTCCCGGTGGCCGTGCTCGGGACGGCCTCGGCCAGCCGGGTCGGCCCCTCCAGGTCGTCGAACGCGGTCCGCCAGGCCGCCAGGGCCGCCACCCGGTCGCGCGCCCCCAGCCAGGCCAGGTAGTCGCGATAGGGGGTCACCTCGGGCAGGCTGGGACGCTCGGCGTCCGAGCCGGGCGCCTCGTAGAGGTCGAGCAGCTCGCGGAACATGATCTGCACCGACCAGCCGTCGGCGACGATGTGGTGGAACATCAGCACCAGCGAGTGGTGCTCGTCGTCGTGCCGGACGAGGGTCCCGCGCAAAAGCGGCGGGCGTTCCAGGTCGAAGCCCTGGGCCAGCTCCTCGGCCGCCACGGCCGCCAGGCGCTCGGCCTGCCCGGTCGCGTCGAGGTCGCCCAGGTCGATCTCCCGCCAGGGCACGGTGGCCGCCCCGGCCGGGATGAACTGGACCACCTGGCCGTCGCCCAGCCGGGCGAACCCGGCCCGGAGCGGGGCGTGCCGGTCGAGCAGGGCCTGCGCCGCGCGGCGCAGCGCCGTCCCGTCCACGGCTCCGCGCAGCTCGATGACGTGCTGGACGGTGTAGACGTTGCCGGTGGGCTCGTCCACAAGGGTGTGGAAGAAGAAGCCCTCCTGCAACGGGGTGAGCGGCAGGACCTCCTCGACCTCGCCCGCCAGGACCGCGAGCCGCTCGGCGTCCTCCGGCGCGACCCGCACCAGCGGCTCGGCGTCCTCCCGGGCGCCCCGGCGCCCCTCGACCGTCGCGACCAGCGCGAGCGCGGTGACGGTGCGCCGCTGGAAGACGTCGCTGGCCGACAGGCCGAGACCGGCGGCGCGGGCCCGGATGAGCACCTGGATCGCCAGGATGCTGTCGCCGCCCAGCTCGATGAAGTCGTCGTCGACACCGACGTCGGGCAGGCCCAGGACCTCGGCGTACACCCCGCGCAGGATCTCCTCGCGGGCCAGGCGGTCCTCGTCCTTGATCCGCGGCGCGTCGTCGGACGGGGTTCGGCGGGCGGAGGCGAGCGCGGTGTAGTCGGGGGCGGGCAGGGCCTCGCGGTCGAGCTTGCCGCTGGGCAGCACCGGAAGCTCGGCCAGCGGGACGAACGCGGCGGGCACCATGTGGGCGGGCAGCTTCGAGCGCAGGTGCGCGCGCAGGGAGTGGATCAGCGCGCCGACGTCCCGGAAGCCCGACGGCGTGTTGCCGTACGTCGCGGGCGGGGCCGACGGGTCGCCGGCCGGGCGGTAGATCTCGCCGCAGTCCACGCCGGGCTCGGCGAACACGACGTCGAGGTCGCCGTCGTCCCCCTCCGACGACCAGGTCACGTCCACCGTGTAGCCGAGCTCCTCGCCGAGTGCCCAGAGGGTCTCGGGATCGATGTCCTCGGCGGGGCGTTCGGCGGGCCACAGGGTCCGCAGCGCGTCCAGGTCTCGGGTGAGGCGGGCGTTGGGGATGCCGGTGACCCGCAGCGCGCGGGGCCGGTCGGCCAGCCGGTGCCGCAGGGCGGCCAGATCGGCCCAGGGCAGCTCGTCGGGACGTTCGATGTCGGGCGCGTGCTCCGGCGCGGTGTGCAGGACGACGTCGTAGCGGTGCCGGCTCAGCTCGTTGTGGTGGACGGCGCGCTTCACGCGCACGTCGACGCCGTGCAGGTCGTCGAGGCCGTGCGCCAGGGCGGTGAAGAAGTCGGGGTCGAGAAGCAGCTCGCCCTCCCAGCGCACCGCCTGGTCGACCGTGCCGCGCAGGCCCGTGCGCGCGGCGTCGTCGAGGTCGCCGTCGTGGCGGCCCACCTCGACGGCCGCCCGCAGGCAGCGCAGCAGCCGCCGGTTGCGCACGTCGCCGACGAACACGCGGCCGCCCGGGGCCAGCAGCTCCACCGCCTGGCGCAGCACCTGGACGAGGTAGTCGGCGCTGGGAAAGTACTGCGCCACCGAGTTGATGACGATCGTGTCGAAGTGCCCGCGCGGCAGGCCACTGGCGTCGTGCGCGGGCTGGGCCGACAACTCCACCTTGCCGGCCAGCTCGGGGATGCCGTCCACCTTCTGGCGCAGGCCCTCGATCGCCTCCTCCGACAGGTCGGTGCCCCAGTAGGACTCGCAGTCCGGGGCGACCTTGGCCAGGATCAGGCCGCTGCCCACACCGATCTCCAGCACGCGGCGCGGCCGCAGGGACAGGATCCGCTCGACCGTCGCGGCCCGCCACTCCCGCATCTCCTCCAGCGGGATCGGACGGCCGTCGTAGGTGCTGTTCCAGCCCGCGAAGCTCTCGACCAGGCCGCCGTCGCCCGCGCTCACGGCGCCGTAGAGGAGTTCGTGCAGCTTCTTCCAGTCGTCGACCTGGTCGCGCTCGCGCTCCTCGTCGCGCTCGGCGGCCGAGCCGGTGGCGGGGACGACATAGGCGACCAGCCGCCGGTCGCCGGGCCGGTCCTCGCGGACGGTCACGGCGGTCTGCGCGACCGAGGGGTGCCCGCCGAGCGCGGCCTCGATCTCGCCCGGCTCGACCCGGAAGCCGCGGATCTTCACCTGGCCGTCGGCGCGGCCGACGAACTCCAGCCGGCCGTCGGGAAGGCGGCGCACCACGTCGCCGGTGCGGTAGAGCCGCTCGCCCGGGTCGCCGAACGGGTCGGCCACGAACCGCTCGGCCGTCAGGCCGGGACGGCCGAGGTAGCCGCGCGCCAGGCCGAGCCCGCCGAGGTACAGCTCCCCCTCCACGCCCACGGGGACGGGCCGCAGCGCGTCGTCCAGCACATAGGCGCGGGTTCCGGGGTCGGGGCCGCCGATCGGGATCGTCGATCCGGGCGGCGGGTCGTCCGGGCAGGCGCCCAGCGTCGAGTTGACCGTGGCCTCGGTCGGCCCGTAGGCGTTGAACATGTTGCGCCCCGGCGACCAGCGGGCGACCAGCTCGGCCGAGACCCGCTCGGTGCCGGCCAGCAGCGTGGCGCCCTCCGGGAGCGTGCAGTCCTCCGGCATCGTGGCCAGCAGCGCCGGGGGAAGGATCATGAAGTTGACGCCGTGGGCGTGGGCGTACTCCGACAGCTCGGGCCCGGGGACCCGCCGGTCGGACGGGACGATCACCAGCCGCCCGCCCGAGAGCAGGCCGAGGCACAGGTCCCAGAAGGCGACGTCGAAGCTGGGCGAGGCGAACTGCAGGACCCGGCTGTGCGGGCCGACGCCGAGCCGCTCGCTCTGGGTGGCGACCAGCTTGGCGACGCCGGAGTGGGTGACGACGACGCCCTTGGGACGTCCCGTGGAGCCGGAGGTGTAGATCACGTAGGCGGTGTTGCGCGTCTCCAGCGCGACCCCGGGGTCGGCGGCGGAGTGCGCGGCCAGCTCGGCGGCGACGTCCGGATCGTCGAGCAGCAGGCGCGCGGTGGCGGCGGCGTCCGGCACCGCCCCGGCCAGCGCGGCGGTGGTGACCAGGCAGACCGGGCTCGCGTCGGCCAGCATGAAGGCCAGGCGCTCGGCCGGGTA
This sequence comes from Spirillospora sp. CA-294931, assembly GCF_050946795.1. Classification (GTDB taxonomy): domain Bacteria; phylum Actinomycetota; class Actinomycetes; order Streptosporangiales; family Streptosporangiaceae; genus Spirillospora. The sequence continues at coordinate 439,358 of NZ_CP192006.1, read as the reverse complement.
GTCCGCGTCGAGCGGGAGGTAGGCGCCGCCCGCCTTGAAGACGGCCAGCTCGGCGACGATCATGTCCGTCGAGCGGGGCAGCGCCAGCGCCACGACCCGCTCGGGGCCGACGCCGCGCTCGATCAGGGCGTGCGCGAGGCGGTTGGCCCGCGCGTTGACCTCGGCGTAGGTCAGCTCGACCTCGCCGAAGACCAGCGCCACCGCGTCCGGGGCCTGGCGGACCCGCGCCTCGAACATCGCGGGCAGCGTCGCCTGCGGCACCGTGCACTCGGTGTCGTTCCACTCGACGAGCAACCGATGCCGCTCCGCCGGAGACAGCTCCGTGGAAATTTCCTGAGTCACAATCGCACCTCCGACGGGGCCGAACACGCCTGGTCATTCCTCCGGCCGGGTCGGCGGAACGCCGACCCGGCCCCTGCAGCGGAGCGGAACGGGCCGCACGGGGGGCGTGGGGGGGCGTCCCCCCACAGTGATACGACCCGGTCCGCTCGTGCGTCGTTGGTCAGCGCGGGCTGTTGAGCAGCGGAACCATCTGGTCGATGGCGTACGGGATGCTCAGCACGGTGTTGAACGAGATCGCCGCGCCGGTCGGGTTGTAGGGCACGAACACGGTGCGCTTCTCCTTGGCCACCTTCAGCGCGGAGTAGACCTTGTCGCCCTCGACGGTCTTCTTGATGTCGGGGATGGAGCTGAGGAACACCAGCCGGTCCACGTCGACCAGGTTCAGCCGCTCGGAGCCGATCACGGCCGCGCCCTCCTTGCCCGCGGCCTTGGCGATCGGTTCGGGGACCTTCAGCCCCAGGCCGCTCATGAACCCGACCTTCGCGTCACCGGGGCCGAAGACGGCGTACTGGCCCGGCTTGAACGGGTCGGCGACCGCGACCGACTTCCCGGCCAGCTGCGGGTTCTTCTGGCGCGCCTCGGCGAAGCGCCGGTCGACCCCGGCGACCAGCTCCTTGGCCTGCGCCTCCTTGCCGAGCGCCCGTCCGGTGATCAGCGTCATGTCCTGCCACGACATCGCGTAGTCGGCCTGCTTGCCGGACTGCGCGACGGTGGGGGCGATCTTGGAGAGCGTGTCGTACTGTTCCTTCTTCATGCCCGTGTAGAGCCCGATGATCAGATCGGGCTTGAGGGCCACGATCTTCTCCATCTTGAAGTCCTCGCGCTGGCCGACGACCGTGGGAGGCGTGCCGCCCCACTTGGCCGAGCTCCAGGGGAACTTGTCGATGCCGATGCCGAGCCCCGAGAACTCAACGACGCCGACGGGCGTGGTGCCGAGCGCGAGCACGGCGTCCTGGTCGGTCATGCCGACGGTCACCACCCGCTTGGGCGGGGACTTGATCTCGGTCGTCCCGTACTTGTGCTCGATGCGGACCGGTGCCCCGGCGGCGGCCTTGCCGTCGTCGCCGGAGTCCTTGTCGTCACCCCCGCATGCGGTCAGTCCCAGTGCCAGCAGCAGGACGGTCGTCAGCGCCAGGGAGATCTTCCTGGGGGACGGAGGACCCGCGGTCGAATGCGATGTGGGGGACATCGGCTCACCTTCAGAATCGGGTGGTTGGTCCCGCCGGGCAGGACGAAGTCCGCGAACGCCCGGCGTCCGTGCGATACTAAGGTAAGCCTTACCTAACGACAAGTCCGGGGGTGCCCGGACGCCCCCGCCACCTCATGGTTCACGGGAACGCGACCGCCCGGCCACCCCCTGATGGCCGGGCGGTCGATACGGCGTCAGCCCGCGTAACTGGGCAGGGTGCGCTCGTGCGCCTCCCTGAGCTCGTGCAGCGGAATCGAGAACAGCTCCTGCTGGTCGCCCTCCGCAGCGCGGCCGGTAACGGACAGGGAGTCACCGCCCGCGACGCCCAGTTGCGACACCGGGACGCCCGCCGCCTCGCACAGGGCGGCGAAGCGCGCCTCGCCACCGGGACGGATCGTCACGATCGCGCGGGCCACCGACTCGGAGAACAGGGACACGAAGGGGTCGCCCTGGAGGGTGATCTTCGCGCCGAGCCCGCCGCGCAGGCACGACTCGACCAGCGCCTGCGAGAGACCGCCGTCCGAGAGGTCGTGGGCGGCCGTCAGCAGCCCGTCGCGCGCGGCGTTCACCAGCACCGAGGCCAGCGCCGCCTCGGCGGCCAGGTCGACCAGGGGCGGCAGGCCGCCCAGGTGCCCGTAGACGACGTGCGCCCACTCCGAGCCGCCGAACTCCTCGCGAGTCTCGCCCAGCAGCGCGATCGTCGCGCCGTCGGAGGTGAAGGCCATGTTCACCCGGCGCCGGACGTCGTCGTGCACGCCCAGCACGCCGATGACCGGCGTGGGGTTGATCGGTGTGGAGCCGGTCTGGTTGTAGAAGCTGACGTTGCCGCCGGTGACCGGCACGCCCAGGTACTGGCACGCGTCGGCCAGGCCCTCGACCGCGCGGGCGAACTGCCACATGACGCCCGGGTCTTCGGGAGACCCGAAGTTGAGGCAGTTGGTGACCGCGAGCGGGCGGGCCCCGGTGGCGGCGACGTTGCGGAACGCCTCCGACAGCGCGAGCTGCGCCCCCGCGTACGGGTCGAGGCGGGTGTAGCGGCCGTTGCCGTCCAGCGAGAGGGCGAAGCCCAGGCCGGTCTCGTCATCGACGCGGACGACGCCCGCGTCGTCCGGCATGGCCAGGACGGTGTTGCCCCGGACGTACCGGTCGTACTGCGAGGTCACCCAGGTCTTGCTCGCCAGGTTGGGCGAGCCCGCCAGCCACAGGACGGTGTTGCGCAGGTCGTCGGCGTTGGCCGGGCGCGTCAGCCGTCCCGGGGTGTCGGACTGGAGGGTGCCCAGGTCGGCCGGCGGCTCGTAGGGACGCTCGTAGACCGGGCCCTCGTCGGCGGCGGTGCCGGGCGGGATGTCGACGATCGTCTCGCCGCGCCAGGTCATGACCAGGCGGCCGGTGTCGGTCACCTCGCCGATCACGGTCGCCGGGATCTCCCAGCGGCGGCAGATCTCCATGAAGCGGTCGGCCTTGCCGGGCTCGACCACCGCCATCATGCGCTCCTGCGACTCGCTCATGAGGATCTCCTCGGGGAGCAGGGTCGCGTCGCGCAGCGGGACGGCGTCGAGCTCGACGCGCATGCCGCCGGTGCCCGCGGCGGCCAGCTCGGTGGTCGCGCACGAGACCCCGGCGGCGCCGAGGTCCTGGATGCCGACCACGAGGTCCTCGGCGAACAGCTCCAGACAGCACTCGATCAGGAGCTTCTCCATGAACGGGTCGCCGACCTGGACGGCCGGGCGCTTGGCGGCCGACTCCTCGTCGAAGGTCGCCGAGGCCAGCACCGAGGCGCCGCCGATGCCGTCCGGGCCCGTTCCGGCCCCGAACAGGACGACCTTGTTGCCCGGGCCCGGCGCGATGGCGCGCTTGATGTCCTCGTGCTTGAGCACACCGATGCACAGCGCGTTGACCAGCGGGTTCTGCGCGTAGCAGGCGTCGAAGACGGTCTCGCCGCCGATGTTGGGCAGGCCGAGCGAGTTGCCGTAGCCGCCGACCCCGGCCACCACGCCGGGCAGGACCCGCTGGGTGTCGGGGGCGTCGGCCGGGCCGAAGCGCAGGGAGTCCATCACCGCGACCGGGCGCGCGCCCATCGACATGATGTCGCGGACGATGCCGCCCACGCCCGTGGCCGCGCCCTGGTAGGGCTCGACGTAGGACGGGTGGTTGTGCGACTCGACCTTGAAGGTGACCGCCCAGCCCTGGCCGATGTCGACCACGCCGGCGTTCTCGCCCATGCCGACCAGCAGCGCGTCGGTCTTGGGGGCCTTCTCGCCGAACTGGCGCAGGTGCACCTTGGAGCTCTTGTAGGAGCAGTGCTCGCTCCACATGACCGAGTAGATCGCCAGCTCGGACGAGGTGGGGCGGCGGCCGAGGATGTCGCGGACGCGCCGGTACTCCTCCTCGTTCATGCCGAGCTCGGCGAACGGCTGCCGCCGGTCGGGCGTCGAGGCGGCGACCGCGACGGTGTCGGTCTGCGGCTCCGCCGCGCCGTGTGCCGGGGCGGGGAGGGGACGCGCCGCTCCGGGGGCCTCGGTGGTCTCCGTCGTCGGGGTGCCCGCCGAGAGCGCCTCAAGCGCGGCGATGCCGCCCGCGGGGTCGGACGGCGGCACGGCGGGCTGCGGGCCCGTACCGGGGCCGCCGGGGACGGCGGGCTGCGGGCCGGTGCCCGGGCCGCCCGAGACCACGGGCAGCGGGCCGGTTCCGGACACCGCGGGCTGCGGACCCGTGCCCGGGCCGCCCGAGACCGGGGGAAGCGGCCCGGTACCGGAGATCGCGGGCTGCGGGCCCGTGTTCGGGATCGCGGGCTGCGGGCCCGTGCCGGAAACGGCGGGCTGCGGGCCGGTGTTGGAGATGGCGGGCTGGGGGCCGGTGCCCGGGCCGCTCGGGACGGCGGGCAGGGGCCCGGTGCCGGAGATCGTCGGCTGCGGCCCGGTGTTCTCGAACGTGAGGTGCTGGCCGCTGTCGCGCACGGCCGGGAGCGGGCCGCTGTCGTCCACGGCGGGCTGCGGGCCCTGGGCCGCGTCGGCGGAGACGTCCGGGCTGGTGCTCGTCGGGGACGCCGGGGCCGCGCCGGACTCGCGGTCGCCCTCGGAGGCGATGGCCTCGAACGCCTGGGTCACCGCGGGGTCGACCGGCTGGAGCTCGGGGTCGTCGGCGTCGGACTTGAGGTCGACGAGCCATTCGAAGGCGTCCTCGTCCTCGGTGCCCGGAGGGTTGGGGCGCTCGCTCATGCGTTGACCAGTCTCTTGACGACGGAGGTGAAGAAGCCGAGCCCGTCGGTGGACGGGCCGGTGAGGGACTCCACGGCGTGCTCGGGGTGCGGCATCAGGCCGACCACGTTCCCGGCCTCGTTGGTGATGCCGGCGATGTCGCCGAGGGAGCCGTTGGGGTTGAGGTCGAGGTAGCGGGCGACCACCCGGCCGCCGGCCTCCAGCTCCTCGATGGTCTGCTTGTCGGCGGTGTAGCGGCCGTCGACGTTCTTGATCGGGATGACCAGTTCCTGGCCCTCGCGGTAGTCGGAGGTCCAGGACGTCTCGGCGTTGTCGACGCGCAGGCGCTGGTCGCGGCAGACGAAGTGCAGGCCCGCGTTCGGGAGCAGCGCGCCGGGCAGCAGGTGCGACTCGCACAGCACCTGGAAGCCGTTGCAGATGCCGAGCACCGGAAGCCCCGCCTTGGCGGCGGCGATCAGCTCGGTCATGATCGGCGCGAACCTGGCGATCGCGCCGGCCCGCAGGTAGTCCCCGTATGAGAACCCTCCGGGCAGGACGACCGCGTCCACGCCCAGCAGTTCGTGGTCCGCGTGCCACAGGGCGACCGGCTCGGCGCCCGCGAGCTTCACGGCCCGTGCGGCGTCCCGATCGTCAAGCGAACCTGGGAAGGTGATGACCCCGACCCGGGCAGCGTCCATCTCTTCTGATCCTCCGAAATGAGGGCGGCCGGGACGAGCGGTATCCGCTCGACCCGGTGGATGACGTTCATCGGTGCGCGCCGCGATCCCCCCGCGCGCGTACCAATCTACCCGGCGCTTCGGGCGAGCCGGCGGTCAAGGCGCCGTATCAACGCCTCGTCCCGCCAGGTCAGGCGCTTCTTGAGGTGAACGATCGTCCCGACCTCGGGAGATGAGTCGATGCTCAGCTCGTCCACCAGCGCCCGCATGATCCTAATACCACGCCCTGATTCGGCCAAATCACCACGATCTTGGGCACTGGGGACATTCCGCAGGCCACGGCCCCAATCCATGATCTTCAGGCGGCAGCAGTCGTCGTCGACCTGGCCGACGACCTCGTAGGTTCCGCTGCCGCGAGCGTGCTGGATCACGTTGGTGCACGCCTCGGAGGTGGCGACCAGCAGGTCGGCCACGCAGTCTTCGGAGGCCCCCAGGCCGCGCAGGGAGTCGCCCAGTACGCTGCGGATCACCGGGATGCTCAACGCCTCGCGGGGCAGCGCGAGCGAGAACTTCATGTCCACCGGTCACCTCGTGTCCGTCCCAGGCCCCCTGGCGCCGGCCTCGGCTCCGGTACGTGAGGTCCCCGGAACGCGAAGACTCGACGCAGCTAAGACTTCCCCGGCGGAATCTTCCGTAATCGCCACACTGCCGGTTCTTTCCTTTGGCGGCGGGCAAACGGCAATGCCTTTTACCAGGCGTGTCGCCTCCGTGACCCCATGCGTCCCCTCGGGCACCGAAAGCCGCTTCACGGCCGGGAAAAGGGGCCCGGCGCGGGGCCCGCGACACGCCCGTCAGAGAACGCGGATCTCGAAGGTCTCGATGACCGGATTCGCCAGCAACGTCTCGGCGACCTTGCCGACCCGCTCCAGGGCCTCCTCGTCGGCGGGGCCGTCGAGCTCCAGCTCGAAGCGCTTGCCCTGGCGGACGCCGCTGATCCCCTCGTAGCCCATCTGCGGAAGCTTTCGGACGATCGCCTGACCTTGGGGATCGAGGATCTCCGGCTTGAGCATGACGTCGACGACGACGCGCGCCACGATCGCCCCCTCACTGTTCTGCTCGCTGAACCGCTCATTGATCTGCGGTTTCCTTACGGCCTGAAGCGTACGGCACCATTACCGGACACACCGAACCGTCCCCGTCACGCGCCCGATGAACGGAGCCGTCCGATGAACATCGAGGAACTGTCACCACCTGAGCGCCGGCTCTGGGAGGCGTTCCCGCGCGGCGATTCGGTCGACCTCTCCAGCACCGACCCGATGCTGAACGAGCGGCCCGAGCACTGGGGGCCCGAACGTCTCGTCCGGGCCGAGGTCCTGGTGGCGCTGCTGGCCGGTGCCCAGGACTCCGAACCCGGCCATGTGGCGGCGGTGCGGCTGAACGGCGCCCGGATCGTGGGCAAGCTCAACCTGGGGCACGCGGAGGTGAGCGTGCCCCTGGCCCTCACCGGCTGCGTCTTCGACGAGGCGCCCCACCTGTACTGGACGACGATGAACAGCGTCCACCTGATGCGCTGCCGCCTGCCCGGCCTGATCGCCTCGGGCACCCGGGTGGACGGCCACTTGTGGCTTGAGGGAAGCCGCATCACCGGCGGGCTCTGGCTCGACGGGGCCAGCGTCACCGGAATCCTCAACATGTCGGGCGTGCACCTGTCGAACCCGGGGGGCGACGCACTGCTGGCCGACCGGCTGACCGTGGACGCCAACGTCTACTGCGACCAGGGGTTCACCGCCGACGGCGAGGTCCGCCTGCCCGGCGCCCGGGTCGGCGGCCAGCTGATCTTCCGGGAGGCGCGGCTGCGCAACCCGTCCGGCACCGCGCTGTACGCGAGCCGCCTGGAGGTGGCGTCCAACGTGTTCTGCGACGGGGGTTTCAAGGCCGAGGGCGAGATCCGGCTGCGCGGCGCCCGGGTCGGCGGGTACCTGTCGTTCGTCGGGGCCAAGCTCTCGCATCCCGAGAAGACGGCGCTGAACGCCGACGACCTGGCGGTGGAGACCGACGTGTACTGTTCCGACGGCTTCACCGCCGAGGGGACGGTCAGCTTCGCCGGCGCCCGGATCACCGGGCAGCTCAACCTGCGCGGCGCCCACCTGCACAACCAGTCGGGCACCGCGCTGAGCCTCCAGCGCCTCCAGGCCGAGGAGGTGCTGCTGCGCCCGGCCGAGACCGTCACCGGCACCGTCGACCTGTCCTTCGCCCGCCTCAACCTGCTGCGCGACGACAAGGCGACCTGGCCCGACCGGCTCCAGCTGGACGGCCTCCAGTACGACACGCTCGAACCCCCGCTGACGGCCCGCGAGCGGCTGGCCTGGCTGCGCCGCGACACCGACGGCTACCAGCCGCAGCCCTACGAGAGGCTCGCGCACACCTACCGATCGCTCGGGCTGGACGCCGACGGCCGCTCGGTGCTGCTGGCCAAGGCCCGCGACCGGCGCAAGACCCAGGGCCCGTCCCGTAAGGTCGTGGGCCTGATGCAGGACGTCCTGGTCGGCTACGGCTACCGCCCGTTCCGCGCGGCCAGCTGGCTGATCGGGCTGCTGGCCTTCGGCACGATCGTCTTCTCCCTGCACAAGCCCGGCATCCTCAACGAGGACGACCACCCGCACTTCAACGCCTTCTTCTACACGCTCGACCTCCTGCTGCCGGTCGGCGACCTCGGCCAGGAGCGCGTGTTCGCCCCCGAAGGGGTCTACCAGTGGATCGCGAACCTGCTGGTGGCCGCGGGGTTCGTCCTCGGCCTGACCGTGGCGGCCGGGGCGACGCGCTCGCTGTCCCGGGAGTGATCGCGCGGTCAGGTGAATGGCGATCCCCGGACGGGTAGGGATCGGTTGTGCGTCCTCGGAAAGCGGGGCTTGCGCCGCATAGTGTGAGGTCTGCCACGATGGCATTAGCGGCATTTGTCCTTATCGGGACGATGTCACTGACGTCGGCCGGCACGCGGCGATCCCGCGTTCCGGCCCCGAACGAGGAGTGTCATCAATGACGATCGACTCCGTGCGCGGGGCGCCGGACACCCCAGAGCTCGCGGACAGCGAGCTCGTCCAGTTGCTCACACCCGAGGGCGAGCGGGTCGAGCACCCCGACTACCCGCTCGACGTGACCACCGACGAGATCCGCTCGCTCTATCGCGACCTGGTCATCGTCCGGCGGATCGACCTCGGCGGCGTGGCGCTGGCCCGCCAGGGCGAGGTCGGGCTCTGGGCCTCGCTGCTCGGCCAGGAGGCCGCCCAGATCGGCTCCGGACGGGCCCTGAACGAGCACGACATGGTGTTCCCGACCTACCGCGAGCACGGCGTCGCCTGGTGCCGCGACGTCCCGCCGGTCAACCTGCTGGGGCTGTTCCGCGGGGTCAACCACGGCGGCTGGGACCCGGCCGAGCACGGTTTCCACCTGTACACGATCGTGATCGGCAGCCAGACGCTGCACGCCACCGGGTACGCGATGGGCGTCCAGCGCGACGGCATCCTCGGCACCGACAAGGCGGGCGCCGTCATCGCCTACTTCGGTGACGGGGCCACCTCCCAGGGTGACGTGAACGAGTCGTTCGTCTTCGCCTCGGTCTACAACGCTCCCGTGGTCTTCTTCTGCCAGAACAACCAGTGGGCGATCTCCGAGCCGCTGGAGAAGCAGTCGCGCATCCCGCTGTACAAGCGCGCGCAGGGCTACGGCTTCCCCGGCGTCCGCGTGGACGGCAACGACGTCCTGGCCTGCCTGGCGGTGACCCGCAAGGCGCTGGAGAACGCCCGCACCGGTCAGGGCCCGACACTCGTCGAGGCGTTCACCTACCGGATGGGCGCCCACACCACCACCGACGACCCCACGCGCTACCGGCTGAAGGCCGAGGAAGAGGCGTGGAAGCTCAAGGACCCGATCGAGCGGGTCAAGGCCTACCTGGTCCGCAACGACCTGGCCGACACCGCCTTCTTCGACGAGGTCGACGCCGAGGCCAAGAAGATCGCCGACCAGGTCCGCAAGGCGTGCCTGGCCCTGCCCGACCCCAAGCCGCTGTCGATGTTCGAGCACGTGTACGCCGAGCCGCACGCGCTGATGACCGAGGAGCAGGAGCGCTTCGCCGCCTACCTGGCCTCTTTTGAAGGATCCCAGGGCGAGGAGGTGTCGTCATGACGCGAACGGTCGAGGCCCTGACGCTGGGCAAGGCGCTGAACGAGGGCATGCGCAAGTCCATGGAAGACGACCCCAAGGTCCTGATCATGGGCGAGGACGTCGGCAAGCTCGGCGGCGTCTTCCGGGTGACCGACGGGCTCCAGAAGGACTTCGGCGAGGAGCGGGTGATCGACACCCCGCTGGCCGAGTCCGGCATCATCGGCACCGCGATCGGCCTGGCGCTGCGCGGCTACCGTCCCGTCTGCGAGATCCAGTTCGACGGCTTCGTGTTCCCCGCCGCCGACCAGATCATCACCCAGCTCGCCAAGATGCACATGCGCTCGCTGGGCGCGGTGCAGCTCCCCGTCGTCATCCGCATCCCCTGCGGCGGCGGCATCGGCGCGGTCGAGCACCACAGCGAGTCGCCGGAGAACTACTTCACCCACACCGCGGGCCTGCGTGTCGTGGCGTGCTCGAACCCGTCGGACGCCTACACGATGCTCCGCCAGGCGATCGCCTCCCCCGACCCGGTGATCTTCTTCGAGCCCAAGCGCCGCTACTGGGACAAGGCCCCGGTGGACGTCGAGGCGGCGGCCTCGGAGTGGACGCCGTTCGACGCCGCGCGGGTCGTCCAGCCGGGCGAGCACGTGACCGTCCTGGCCTACGGCCCGGCGGTGAAGACCTGCCTGGAGGCCGCGGGAGCCGCCGCGGACGAGGGACGGTCGCTGGAGGTCATCGACCTGCGGTCGCTGAACCCGCTCGACATCGCCACCGTGACCGACTCGGTGAACCGGACCGGCCGCTGCGTGGTCGTGCACGAGGCGCCGGTCTTCAGCGGCTACGGCGCCGAGCTGGCCGCGCGGATCACCGAGCGGTGCTTCTACCGGCTGGAGGCGCCGGTGCTGCGCGTCGGCGGCTTCTCCACGCCGTACCCGCCGTCCCGCCTCGAAGACCACTACCTGCCCGATCTCGATCGCATCCTCGATGCGGTCGACCGGACCTTCTCCTGGTGACGCCGTGACCGAGCTGAAGAAGTTCAACCTGCCCGACGTCGGCGAGGGCCTGACCGAGGCCGAGATCGTCAAGTGGCACGTCAAGCCCGGCGACGAGATCGAGGTCAACCAGACCATCGTCGAGATCGAGACCGCCAAGGCGATCGTGGAGCTGCCGAGCCCGTTCGAGGGCACGGTGTCGGAGCTGCTGGTGAGCGAGGGGCAGACGGTCGACGTCGGCGTCCCGATCATCTCGGTGGGCGTCGGCGCCGAGGGGGAGGCCGCTCCCGCGGCGTCCACCGAGCCTGTCCCCACCCCGCAGGAGCCGGGCGCCGTCACGCCGGACGAGCCCAAGCGCCAGCCCGTGCTGGTCGGTTACGGGGTCAAGCCCGGGGCCACCAAGCGCCGTGCCCGCAAGGACACCCCGGCTCCCTCGGCACCCGCCCCGGCCGCAGCGGCCCCGGCTCCGACGGCACCCGCTCGTCCACAGCCTGTGGACAACGGAACGCTCCCGCTGGCCAAGCCGCCGGTCCGGAAGCTGGCCAAGGACCTCGGTGTGGATCTCGCGGCGCTCGTCGGCAGCGGGCCCCAGGGCTCCATCACCCGCGACGACGTCCACGCGGCCACCCGCGCCCCGGCCCCGGCGGCCCCGGCCGACCAGGGGGCGCGCGAGGAGCGGATCCCGGTCAAGGGCGTGCGGAAGGCGACCGCGGCGGCGATGAGCGCGTCGGCGTTCACCGCGCCGCACGTCACCGAGTTCCTCCAGGTGGACGTCACCCGCACGATGGAGACCGTACGCCGCCTCCGCGATCTTCCCGAGTTCTCGGAGGTCAAGGTCTCGCCACTGCTGCTGGTGGCCAAGGCCCTGCTCACGGCCGTCGCGCGCAACCCGTCGATCAACTCGGTGTGGGCCGACGGCGACGGCGGACCGGACGAGATCGTGGTCAGGCGCTATGTGAACCTCGGGATCGCTGCGGCGACCGAGCGGGGCCTGATCGTCCCGAACGTCAAGGACGCGCACGCGATGTCGCTGCCCGAGCTCGCCCGGGCGCTGACCGCGCTCACCGAGACGGCCAGGGCGGGCAAGGCCAGCCCGGCCGACATGTCCGGCGGCACCATCACGATCACCAACATCGGCGTGTTCGGGATCGACACCGGCACCCCGATCATCACGCCGGGCGAGTCGGCGATCCTGGCGATCGGCCAGATCCGCGACATGCCCTGGGTCCACGAGGGCGAGCTGGCGGTCCGCAAGGTCACCACGCTCGCGCTCTCGTTCGACCACCGCGTGATCGACGGCGAGCAGGGATCGCGGTTCCTGCGCGACGTCGGCGACATGCTGGAGGACCCGATCCGGATCCTGGCCTGGCACTGACGGCGGAGCGCGCCGATCGCGAACCCGGGCCCCACCACCCGGCCCGCGATCGGCGCGCGGCCCGTCACTTCGGCGGGGGGTTGTCCCCGTCGTAGAGACGGTCGCGGTGGTTGTTGTCCGCGCCGTTCTGCGTGCGCTGCTGCATCTTGACCATCATCAGCAGCTGGAGCGCGAACGAGACGCCGCCCACGATGATCAGGATCACCCCGATGACATGGATGTCCACCGGGTCTTTCATCGCGTCCTCGCGGATCGCGAACTTGAGGATCAGCCCGAGGGTGATCGTGAAAATGCTGACGCCGACACCCATGCGATGACCTCCGCCAGACGATCCGTAACCGTTCTCTTTAACTATCCGCCCGACCGGCTCGTCACACACCCCCCAGAGCGCCCTAAGAACTCAAATCACGACCGAAACGGCCCCGAGGGGCGGGGCGCGCCGTGGATCAGCCGGTGACCGGGACGTTGTTGACGTTGCCGAAGGGCCCGCCGTCGAAGGTGACGGTGGTGGGGTTGCCGGGGGGCATGGGGATGTAGGCGAAGCCCCGGACGGGCTCGTTGGCGCCGGTGCGGAAGGTCGCGCGCCCCGGGTCGACGTAGGCGGCGCTGCCACCGCTGGCCGCCTGGCCGATGCGGACGGCGCGGTAGACGTCCTTGCCGTTGGGGGCGACGACCGAGAACGAGGTGAAGAACCCGCCGGGGTAGTCCTTGTGCGGGTAGGCGGCCTCGGGCGGTGTGGTGCCCGGACCCTCGTTCGTCATCTCCCAGACCGCGACCAGGTAGGCGCCGTCCCGGTAGAAGGGCTTGACGTCCAGGCGGCGCTTGGCGCCGTCGAACCGGCCGAACCGGCTGGCGACGGTCTGGCCGTCCTGGGCGCGGAAGGCGGCGGGCGTCACCGCGCCGCCCCGGCCGTCGGCGGCCGCCGTGGTCGAGGTCGTGGCGCCGGGCGCCTCCTGCCGGACGACGTAGGAGATCTCGACGCGCCGGTTGCGGGCACGCGCCTTGGCGTCGTCCTTGCCGCCCTCCTTGGCGATCAGCTCGGCCTCGCCCTTGCCGTGCGCGGAGTACTTGAAGGTGCCGCCGAGCCGGTTCTTCAGCTCCTTGGAGACCGTCTCGGCGCGGTCGCGGGAGAGCTTGAGGTTGTACTGGTCGCTGCCCTTGCTGTCGGTGTGGCCGTTGAAGGTCAGCGGGCGCTTCTGCGGGTCGGCCTTCTGCTTGATCTCCGCCGCGGCCTGGTCGAGGATCTGCTTGGCCTGGCTGGAGAGCTTGGCCGAGTTGAACGCGAACATCACGTCCGAGCGCAGGTTCATCTTGACGTCCGAGCCGCTGGACGTGACGTCCTTGATCTCGCCCTCGGTGATGTCGTAGAGGTCGAGGGGGTTGCCCGAGCCGCCGCTGGGCTGGCCGCCCCCCGGGGCGTCGCCGGTGCCGGTCACGGGGACGCCGGTGAACTCGCCCGCCGTCCCCTGGGTGAGGACGGTGACCTTCTGCGCCGAAGCGGGCAGCGCCGGGTACTCGGCCGTCATCTCCCGGGTGGCGCCCGGGGCGAACGACTCGGCCGCGGGCGCGGGGGCGCTGGGCTTGTAGAGCTTGCGGCCCACCGGGTCGAGGATCGCCGGCGCGAACGGCACCGACTTGGCGGCGGTGTCCTTGGAGGTGACGCTGTACTTCAGGACGGCCTTGCCGCTCTGCCGCTCGACGCCCTTGATCTCCACCGTGGCGTGCAGGCCCTGCGCCGCGCCGAACCACCCTTCCTTGACCGGCTTGCCGCCGGTCTCGGGCGAGGGCGTGGCGGACTTGGACTCGGACTTGCCGTCGCCCTTGGCCCGGGGCGGATCTGACTTGCCCGCCTTGTCGGAGTCGGAGCATCCGGAGGCGAGCAGCAGCCCGGTGAGGGGGACGGCGAGCTGGACGGCGAGTCGGCGGGCCGGCATGGGAACTCCGGTTCATTCGGGGGCGCAGACGGGTCGGTTCCGGGCCAAGGGTAGTGATCCGGTGCCAATGCCGCAGCGGCCCCCGCCACTCGGGGTGACGGGGGCCGCCGTCGCCGTAGCCGGCGTCAGCTGGGGTCAGCCGGTCAGAAGGACTCCTCCGGGAGGTCCATGACGTCCAGCGTGGTGGCCTCGGTGACGGCGCGGTCGGAGGACAGGCGCGGCAGCACCGTGGAGGTGAAGAACTGCGCCGCGGCGACCTTGCCGTTGTAGAACACCTGGTCGGAGTCGGAGACGTCGCCGCCGCCGAGCTTGGCCAGCGCCACCTCGGCCTGGCGGCACAGCAGCCAGGCCACGATGAGGTCGCCGAGGGCCAGCAGCAGGCGGGTGGAGTTCAGCCCGACCTTGTAGATCTCCTTGGGGTTCTCCATGGAGCCCAGGGCCCAGCCCACCATCGGCTGGATGATGCCCTCGACGTCCTGGAGGCCCTGCGCGAGCAGCGCCCGCTCGGTCTTGAGGCGGCCGTTGCCCGCGTCGCTCTCGGCGAACGCCTTGATCTCGCCGGACAGGTGCTTGAGGGCCTCGCCGTTGTCCCGCAGGATCTTGCGGAAGAACAGGTCGAGCCCCTGGATGGCCGTGGTGCCCTCGTACAGGGTGTCGATCTTGGAGTCGCGGATGTACTGCTCGATCGGGTACTCCTGCAGGAAGCCCGACCCGCCCAGCGTCTGCAGCGACTCGCTGCCGAGCAGCGCGTAGGCGCGCTCGGAGCCGAAGCCCTTGACCAGCGGGAGCAGCAGGTCGTTGAGCTTCTCGGCCAGCTCGTCCTTGCGGCCCTCGTGCTCGGCGATCTGCACGGCGTCCTGGTAGGTGGCGGTGAGCAGCACCAGCGCCCGCATGCCCTCGGCGTAGGCCTTCTGGGTCATGAGGCTGCGGCGCACGTCCGGGTGGTGGGTGATGGTGACCCGGGGCGCGGCCTTGTCGGTCATCTGGGTCAGGTCGCCGCCCTGCACGCGCTCCTTGGCGTACTCCAGGGCGTTGAGGTACCCGGTCGAGAGGGTGGCGATGGCCTTGGTGCCGACCATCATCCGGGCGAACTCGATCACCATGAACATCTGCTTGATGCCCTCGTGGACGTCGCCCACCAGGTAGCCGATGGCCGGGTGCTTCTCGCCGAAGGTGAGCTCGCAGGTCGTGGAGACCTTCAGGCCCATCTTCTTCTCGACGTTGGTGACGTAGGCGCCGTTGCGCTCGCCGAGCTCGCCGGTCTCCAGGTCGACCAGGTACTTGGGCACCAGGAACATCGACAGGCCCTTGGTGCCGGGCCCGGCACCCTCGGGGCGGGCGAGCACCAGGTGGAAGATGTTCTCGGCCATGTCGTGCTCGGCCGAGGTGATGAAGCGCTTGACGCCCTCGATGTGCCAGGTGCCGTCGGGCTGCTGGACGGCCTTGGCCCGCCCGGCGCCGACGTCGGAGCCGGCGTCCGGCTCGGTCAGCACCATCGTGGCGCCCCACTGGCGGTCACGGGCCAGCTCGGCGAACTTCTTCTGCTCGGGGGTGCCGATGTTCCAGAGGATCTGGGCGAAGCCGGGGCCGCCCGAGAACATGTGGACGGCCGGGTTGGAGCCCAGCACCTGCTCGGCGGCCGCCCAGGCGAGGCTGCGGGGGGCGCCGATGCCGCCGAAGTCGGGGACGAGGTCCAGCCGGTACCACTCGGCTTCCATGTAGGTCGCGTAGGACTTCTTGAAGCTCTCCGGCATGGTGACGGTGCCGGTCTGGGGGTCGAACTTCGGCGGGTTCCGGTCGGAGTCCTCGAAGGAGTCGGCCAGGGCGCCGGTGGCAAGGCGGTTCACCTCCTCCAGCACGCTGCGCGCGGTGTCCTCGTCCAGCTCCGCATACGGGCCGCTGCCGAGAAGCTCCTGGCGTCCGAAGACCTCGAAGAGGTTGAACTCCAGGTCCCGGAGGTTGCCCTTGTAGTGCCCCATTCGAACACTCCGTTAGATCCGGCGGCGGCTCGCGCCCCGCATGGCGTACCGATTAGTAACTCGCCACCATGCTACCCGCTGGTAACCAGCGCCAACCCCGCCGCCGTTGCCCAATTCCGGCGTTCGCGACACATTCCTCGGGTCCCTTGGATCGAAATGTGACACGAATCACATCCTTGACGGGGCACCTTCTCGATCTTGACCCGGAAACCGGACAAAACAGACAAAATAGGACTTCGACCTATTTACAGGGACTCCGACTCCCAGTCGGAGGTTTCGGAAGCATGTCCGTGAGTGATCCACGACATTGCCTGGACATCGATTAAGCAACTTTTGATGACTTTTTCTTGACCCAGGGGTGCCCGAAGGACTACCCCCTTCTGCCCCACGAGTCACTTTGACCCGGTCCACCCGACCTGAACCTTTTGGCAAGCTGACCACTCTTACTGGTGGTTGGCACGGGGCCGCAAGGGTCGGCAGCTCACCCCGGAGCCGCACGTGAGGAGGAGTCTTGTCGTCTGTCACTGGGTGGCTGAATGACGCCTGGGAGGCGATCGCGGGCGCCACCGCAGGCGGAGACTGGCGGAAGTTCGTTCCGCTGGGCTTCGCCGGGCTGCTCGTGTGGGGGCTCTGGCTCTACCGGATCATCCTGTCGCGCATGGACAAGCCGGTGGTCAACAACTTCCGGACGACGGTCTCCGTCGTGGTCCCCTCGTTCCGCGAGGACCCCGACATCCTGATGAACTGCCTGGAGAGCTGGCTGGGGCAGAACCCCAGCGAGGTCATCATCGTCATCGACATCGCCGACCAGGAGGCGCAGCGCAAGCTCGCCACGGTGACCGACCCCCGGCTGCACGTGCTGGTCTACGAGCACTCCGGCAAGCGCTCGGCGCTGGGCGTGGGCATCCGCGCCGCCCGGGGCGAGATCGTCGTCATGGCCGACTCCGACACCTGGTGGCAGCCGGGCCTGCTGGACTCGGTGCAGATGCCCTTCGAGGACCCGCAGGTCGGCGGCGTCGGCACCCAGCAGAACGTCTTCCAGCGCGAGACCAGCGTCTGGCGCCGCATCGCCGACTGGCTGGTCAACCTGCGCTACTACGACTACGTCCCGGCCATGGGCAGCAAGGGCGGCGTCGCCTGCCTGTCCGGCCGCACCGCCGCCTACCGGCGCGCGGCGATCCTGCCGGTCGTGGAGAACCTGGAGAACGAGTTCTTCCTGGGACGCCGCTGCATCGCCGGCGACGACGGCCGGCTGACCTGGCTGGTGCTCTCGCAGGGCTACAAGACCGTGCACCAGCAGTCGGCGCGCGCGATCTCGATGTTCCCGGACAAGTTCAGCGCCTTCTACAAGCAGCGCGTCCGGTGGAGCCGCAACTCCTACCGCACCTACCTCACCGCCCTCTACAAGGGCTGGCTCTGGAAGACCCCGTTCGTCACCAAGGTGACCGTGCTGCAGATCCTGCTCACGCCGGTCACGATGGGCGTCACCCTGGGCTACCTGATCTTCAGCCGGATCCTGGAGAACCTGACCCCGCTCGGCATCTCGCTGGCCATCGGCTGGGTGCTGCTCGGCCGCGGCATCCGCGGATACTCGCACCTCAAGCGGCACCCGATGGAGATCTTCCTGCTGCCGCTGACCGCGCTGATCATCATGATGATCTCCCTGCCGGTCAAGCTGTACGCGTTCGTGACCATGAACAAGCAGGGCTGGCTGACGCGCTCCGCCGACCAGGTCGGCGGCGCCGGCCAGAGCGCCGCCTCCCTGCAGGGAGTGGGGAAGTAGAGGTGACCTTGCCGCACCGCCATCCGACACGAATCCGGGCCCCGCGGACCCGGGCCCCGCGCGAGCGGGGCCGGGGAGCCGGGGGTCTGGCACGCCGGGCCTTCGCGCTCACGGCCGCACTGGGGCTGGGACTCTCCGTCCCGGTGGCGCTCGCGCCGGGCCTCGGCGGCCCGGTGGCGCACGCCGACCCCGTGGAGGACGCCAAGCGGCAGGCGGCTCTCGTCGACCAGGAGGACCAGCGGATCATGCAGATCCGCTCGGTGCTGGCCGCCACCCTCCAGATCGGCGGCAACCAGACCGCCAACTGGAAGCGGCCCCTGGTCTACGGTTCGAGCCACGGCAAGACCCTGGTGCTTCCGCCGACCAACAACGAGAAGCCCTACACCCCGGCCGACCTCGCCAAGATCGGCGGCAAGTTCTTCAGCAAGCTGCCCGACGGCTCCTACCTGGTCGGGGCGCACATCTTCGTGGCCGACGGCGCCAAGCTGCTGCTCAGCAACCCGGCGGGCAAGCTGGTGCTGCGGATGGGCAGCGTGCCCGGCTCGTTCAGCTCGATCGTCAGCTTCGGCGGGCAGATCCAGATCGAGGGCACGCCCCAGCGTCCGGTCGAGATCAGCAGCTTCGACCCGCGCACCCGCCAGACCGACACGCTCGTGACCGACGGCCGCCCCTACATCCGCGCGGTCGGCGGCCAGTTCAAGATGAAGCACGCCAACGTCTCCAACCTGGGCTTCTGGAGCGGCCGCACCGGCGGCATCGCGCTGACCGGCACCGACCGTCCGCAAAGCGCGGTCAAGCACCTCAACAAGGACCAGCGCCACGCCGCCAAGAAGAAGCGGATGGAGCAGAACCAGCAGGGACGCGGCGGCGGTGGCGGCCCCGGCGACATCCAGCGCGAGACGCCGGGCGGCACCGCCACCCACGTGCCCGCGGCCGACCTGGTCACCGGGTCGATCGAGGGCAGCACGATCACCGGCGACGCGTTCGGGCTCTTCGTCTCGGGATCGAACCAGACCCAGATCCTCAACAACAAGATCGACAAGAGCCTGGTGCACGGCGTGCTGATGCACCGGTTCGCCAAGAACGCCAACATCCGCAACACCCAGGTGACCGGCAGCGGCGGCGACGGGTTCGTGCTGTCGCGTGCCACCGAGAAGGTCACGATCGCCAACTGCACGTCGGACGGCAACGGGCGCAACGGCTTCACCGTCAACAGCACGGCGCTGGCCGACGGCCCCTCCGCCTCGGGCGAGTCGCTGGAGAGCTTCAGCGACAACACCATCAACAGCAGCGTCGCCAGGAACAACGGCCACTACGGCGTCGAGCTCCAGGGCGGCAACAAGCTCTCGGTCTCCAACAGCAAGATCAGCGGCGGCGACATGGGCATCGTGGTCCGCTCCGCCGCGCGCGACGTGCAGATCTCGGGCAACCAGATCCAGCTCGTCTACAACGAGGCCAAGAAGCTGGGACGCCAGGGCATCTCGCTGCGCGACGGCGTCCGCAACGCCAACATCGCCGGCAACACCGTGATCGGCGCCCGGACCGGCATCTACCTGCGCAACTCCACCGGGAAGATGGTCGGGAACCAGATCCAGGGCGCCAGCGCGCACGGCATCACGCTGCGCGGCTCCAACGGCGGTTCCGAGGCCCGCAACAACACCCTGAGCGGACGGGGCACCAGCGCCGTCAGCACCTCCGCGTCCAGCGGCAAGGTGGTCTCGTCGGACAACAACACCGACGGCTGGACCGACACCGCGTCCCTGTGGATGAAGGCCCAGCGCTACATCAAGCCGATGAACATCATCTGGGTCGCCGTGTTCGTCATGGTGATCTTCTCGATGCTCCGTTCCAAGGAGATGCGCGCCGCGCGCATCGGCCTGCACCCCTACCGTTTCCAGGACCCGCTGGAGAAGCGCCCGGTGTGGAGCCTTCCCCGGCGCGGGGCGGGCCCGGCGCAGCCGGTGCCGGTCGGCGCCGGTCAGGCGGCCATGCCTGGACGCCCGGCGGTGGGACGTCCCGTCGGGACGGTCTCGCCCGCACCCGCCCCCGTTCCCGCGCCGGCGCCCGTCGGGGCGGCGGTGGCCGGAGCGGCCGTGGCCGGAGCGGCGGTCACCCGCGTGGGCGCCGCGTCGCCCTCGCCCTCCTCCTCGCCGGTCGCGCCCCTCCCGTCGTCGAACGGCGGCAAGCAGGGCCGGGGCAAGCGCGGCAAGGACAAGAAGGAGAAGAAGCGCGACAAGGGCAGGCGCGGAGCCCCGCCGAGCCAGGAGCCGGTGATGCCGCTCGGCGCGCCGCCCGCGCCGCCCGCGCCGCGGTCCAACGGGCGTAACGGGACGCCGCAGGGCGGCCAGAACCCGCACCGCCCGAACCAGCCGCAGCAGCGCGGCCCGCAGGGCCCGCCGCCCAACGGACGGCCGGGCCCGGCCCAGGGGGCGCCGCCGAACGGCCAGGGCGTGCCGCCGAACGGCCAGAACGGCCAGGGCGGGCGCCCCGGCGCTCCGCGGCCCTCCGCCGCGCCGACGCCCGTCCAGGGCGTCCCGCGGCCCACCAGGAAGGGGCGCTGACATGACGACACCGCCGAGCAGCGGTCCTCCCACGCCCCCGCGCGACGCCGCGCCCCGGAAAAAGGGGAAGGCGGGGAAGGTCGTCACGACCGTCCTCGTCCTGGGGCTCGCGGGCGGCGGCACCTACGGCTACCTGGAGTGGACCGGCAAGGGCGACGACCTTCCGGGCGTCAAGGACGTCACGCAGGAGGCCGCCAAGACCCAGGCGACGCTCGTCGACCAGGAGGACACGCGGATCATGACGGTCCGCGCGTCCCACGAGTCGGCGCTGCAGGCGGGCGGGGCGACGGCGGCGCAGGTCCGCCAGCCCTATGAGGCCAACTCCGCCAACGGCCAGACGCTCGTCCTGCCCCAGCGGCGCGAGCCGTACTACGTGGCCGACCTGGAGAAGCAGAAGGCACTGGAGAAGCAGACCGACGGCTCCTACCTGCTCAGCAAGGGCATCATCGCGGCCGACGGCGCCAAGGTGGTCCTGCAGAACTCCTCGGGGCCGCTGACCATCCGGATGCGCAGCATCCCGGGCAACTTCACCGCCCTGGTGAGCTTCGGCGCCAACTTCAAGGTCAACGGGTCGCCGCAGAACCCCGTGCGCTTCACCAGCTGGAACGACACCACCCGTGCGCCGGACACCAACCCGACCGACGGGCGCTCCTACATCCGCGCCATCGGCGGCGAGTTCAGCATGAAGCACACCCAGGTCTCGAACCTGGGGTTCTGGAGCGGGCGCACCGGCGGCCTGTCGCTGACCGGCACCGACCGTCCCGACTCGGCGGCCCAGCGGCTCACCGCCGCGACCGCGCCGAACCGGGGCGTCCAGCTGCCCAACGGCGGCCGGGACAGCACCCGGGGCAACCGGGACGAGATCGAGGTCACCGCCCCCGGCGGCGGCAAGGGCACCTCCTTCCACGTGCCCGCCGCCAACCTGGTCAGCGGCGTGATCGACCACACCACGATCACCGGCAACGCCTACGGGCTGTTCGTCACGGCGTCCAACCAGACCCAGCTGACCAACAACACCATCCGCGACAGCCTCGTGCACGGGGTGCAGCTGCACCGGTTCGCCAAGAACGCCGTCATCGAGAACACCACGGTCTCGCGCAGCCGCGGCGACGGGTTCGTCCTGTCGCGCGGCACCGAGGGCGTCCGGGTCACCAACTGCACCGCCGAGGGCAACGGCGGCAACGGCTTCAGCCTCAACGGCGAGGCGCTGTCCGACGGGCCCTCGGCGTCCGGCGAGTCGATCAACGCGTTCGGCGGCAACACCGTGATCAGCGCGATCGCCAGGAACAACCGCCGCTACGGCGTGGAGATCCTCGGCGGCGACAGCGTCTCGCTGCAGAACAGCCGGATCTTCGGCGGCGACATGGGCATCGTCGTGCGCGACAAGACCACCAAGGTCCAGATCTCGGGCAACCAGATCAAGGACCCGGCGCGGCAGGGCATCGTGCTGCGCGACCAGGTCGCGGGCGGCACCGTCTCCGGCAACGTGATCAGCGGCGCCGAGACCGCCCTGTACGTCCGCGACGCCAGCGGTGCCATCACCGGAAACACCGTCCAGTCGGCCAGCCGTCACGCGGTGACGCTGAAGGGCAACATCGCCGGGACGCAGCTGTCGGGCAACACGCTCAGCGGCGCCGGGACCAGCGTCATGGACGTCGACGAGGCGGTCGGCAAGTTCACCGACAGCGCCAACAACGTGAAGGGCTGGCACAAGACCGCGGGCTTCTGGACGTGGGTCAAGCGCGTCTTCAAGCCCATGAACCTCATCTGGTTCGGCGTCTTCCTTCTCGTCGGAGTCTCGATGTACCGTTCGCGTTCCTCCGGGATGCAGATCGGACGCCGCGGCGCCCACCCCTACGAACTCCAGACGAAGATGGAGGAACGACCCGTACGGCTGCTGCGTCGTACCGCGGGCTCCTCCGCGCCGGGCGGTCGCCCTCCGGGCGCGGCGCGAGCGGGCGCGCCGGCCCGCCGGTAGCCGGGTCGACGAGCTAGACGAAAGCCAAGCGCAGGTCGAAGCGATACATGAGCGGTCATCGAAGGAGTAGTTCAGGTATGACGATCAAAGTCGACGTGAAATTCGTCGTGGGGCTCGCGGTGGGCGCCGTCGTGATGGCAGCACTCGCGTTCCTCGTGGTCGGCCTGACCGGAGACGACGGCGATTCCAAGAAGGCGTCCGACATCGGGCCGGTCAACTCCCCCGGCGCGTCCCAGGACACCGGCGGCGACGACGAGGACAACGGCAAGGACGACGACGAGAAGAGCGGCGGCGCCCAGCCGGGCGAGCCGCTGGCGCTGCCCGTCCCGACCGGCGCGGGCCGGATCGAGTGCCCGAACCCGACCAAGACGGTCGGCAGCGCGCAGGAGCTGGAGCAGGCCGTCAAGGGCGCCAACGCGGGCGACGTCATCAAGATGAAGCCCGGCACCTACCAGGGCAAGTTCGTCGCCCAGGCGTCCGGCACCGCGCAGCAGCCGATCTTCCTGTGCGGCGACCCCAAGTCGGTGATCGACGGCGGCGGCGTGAAGAAGGGCTACGCGCTGCACCTGAACAAGGCCAGCTACTGGCGCCTGATCGGCTTCACCATCACCAACGCGCAGAAGGGCGTGATGGCCGACACCAGCAACGGTTCGGTCATCCAGGGCCTGGAGGTGCACAACATCGGTGACGAGGCCATCCACCTGCGCAACTTCTCCACCGGCAACACCGTCCAGTACAACAAGGTCTACAACACCGGGATGCGCCGCGAGAAGTTCGGCGAGGGCGTCTACCTGGGCACGGCCGAGTCGAACTGGAAGCGGTTCTCCGGCGGCAAGCCCGACAAGAGCGACAACAACGTGGTCCGCGGCAACGTGATCCGGGCGACCGCCGAGGCGATCGACATCAAGGAGGGCACGTCCGGGGGCAAGATCCTCGGCAACGTGTTCGACGGGTCCAAGACCGGCGGCGACAAGTTCAACGACTCCTGGGTCGACGTCAAGGGCAACAACTACCTGATCGAGGGCAACACGGGCACCGGCACCCCGATGGACGGCTTCCAGACGCACCAGATCGGCAAGAAGGACACCGGCTACGGCACCGGCAACGTCTTCCGCAACAACAAGATCAATCTCGGCGGTGGCAAGGGCGCCGGAATCAACGACGTCGCGGGCGGCAACAAGATCGAGTGCAACAACCAGGTCACTGGCGGGAAGCTCGTCGCGAAGGGCAACTGCGGCTGACGCGGGGGCGTCCGGCGCGAGGTGAATCGTGAAGATCGACATCAAGTTCACCGGCCTCCTGGTGGCCGGGGCCGTGGTCACCAGCGGTGCGGTGTTCCTGGCCACGGGCGGGGACGACGAGCCCAAGGGCCCGACGGCGGGCGGCGACCCGATCCCGCCGCCGGCCACCAGCGGCGGGCCCGTCCAGCCGGGCGCGTCTCCCAGCACGCCCGGGGGCGGTCCCGCGGGGACGCCGCCGGGTCCCCAGTACATGCCGCTCCCCGAGCCCAAGGGACGGCTGACCTGCCCCAAGGCCACCGTCACCGTCCGCACCCCGACCGACCTCCAGGAGAAGCTGAACAACGCCCAGCCGGGTGAGGTCATCCAGCTCGCACCCGGCGAGTACAAGGGCCAGTACAGGTCGCAGAT
Organism: Spirillospora sp. CA-294931; assembly: GCF_050946795.1. GTDB lineage: Bacteria > Actinomycetota > Actinomycetes > Streptosporangiales > Streptosporangiaceae > Spirillospora. Next base: position 415,541 of record NZ_CP192006.1, on the reverse strand, counting down.
GTCGGGCACGGCGGAGAAGCCCATCTACGTGTGCGGGTCGCCCAGGACCGTCCTGGACGGCGCCGGTTCCAAGGGCTACGGCTTCCATCTGGAGGGCGCCAGCTACTGGCGGCTCCTCGGCTTCACCGTCCAGAAGAGCCAGAAGGGCGTCATGCTCGACGGCTCCAACGGGTCGATCGTGCAGGGGCTCACCGTCCGCCACACCGGGGACGAGGCGATCCACCTGCGCCGGTTCAGCTCCGGCAACACGGTCCAGTACAACAACATCTCCAACACCGGTACGCAGAACCCCCGTTTCGGCGAGGGCGTGTACCTGGGGTCGTCCCACAAGAACTGGGCCGACCTCACACAGGGGCAGCCGGACAAGAGCGACAACAACCTCGTGGCCGGCAACAAGATCCAGGCGACCGCCGAGGCGGTCGACATCAAGGAGGGGACGAGCGGGGGCCGTATCTACGGCAACGTCTTCGACGGGTCCAAGCTCCTGGGCGACCAGGTGAACGACTCGTGGGTGGACGTCAAGGGAAACCACTACGCCATCGAAGGCAACCGAGGCAGCAAGACCGTCAAGGACGGGTTCCAGACCCACCAGGAGTACCAGGGCTGGGGCACCGGCAACACCTTCAAGGGGAACGTCATCGTCCTCGGCGGAGGCAAGGGCGTCGGAATCAACCTCATCTCCGACGGCAACACCGTCGCCTGCGACAACAAGGTCGCCGGCGGCAAGCTCATGAACAAAGGCAACTGCTCCTGAGGGCCTGCGGGAGTCGCCAGATCCGTCATCGTGAAAATCAGGGAGAAGGACAATGACCGCGACGGAGTCCCCAAGGCTCACCGTCATCGGCACCGGCTACCTCGGTGCCACCCACGCCATCTGCATGGCCATCCTGGGCTTCGACGTCCTGGGCGTCGACGTGGACGAGCGCAAGATCCAGCGGCTGGCCTCGGGCGAGGTGCCGTTCTTCGAGCCGGGGCTGCCCGAGCTGCTCACCAAGGCGCTGGAGTCCGGCCGGCTGCGCTTCACCACCTCCTTCGAGGAGGCCGGTGAGTTCGGCGACGTGCACTTCATCTGCGTGGGCACGCCGCAGAAACCGGGCTCGGACGCCTGCGACCTGACCTACGTCGACGCCGCCACCCGCGCCCTGGCCCCGTACCTGGACCGCAAGGTCCTGGTCGTGGGCAAGTCCACGGTGCCGGTGGGCACGGCGGCGCGGCTGACCGAGGTCGTGCACGAGCTCGCGCCCGCGGGCACCGAGGTCGAGCTGTGCTGGAACCCCGAGTTCCTGCGCGAGGGCTTCGCGGTCGAGGACACCATGAACCCCGACCGGCTGGTGTTCGGCGTGGAGAGCGAGTGGGCGCACGAGCGGCTCAGCGCGGCGTTCCGTCCGATCCTCGACCAGGGCACCCCGGTCGTCCGCACCGACCTGGCCACGGCCGAGCTGGTGAAAGTCGCGGCCAACTCGTTCCTGGCCACCAAGATCTCCTACATCAACGCGATGGCGGAGGTCTGCGAGGCGGTCGGCGCCGACGTCAAGGACCTGGCCGAGTCGCTGGCCCTGGACGACCGCATCGGCGGCAAGTTCCTCAAGCCGGGCCTGGGCTTCGGCGGCGGCTGCCTGCCCAAGGACATCCGCGCCTTCGCCCACCGCGCCGAGGAGATCGGCGTCGGGCAGGCCGTGTCCTTCCTGCGCGAGGTCGACGCCATCAACCGCCGGCGCCGCGCCCGCACCGTCGACCTGGTGCGCGAGCTGCTCGGCGGCCAGATCTCCGGCGCGCGCATCGCCTGCTGGGGCGCCACGTTCAAGCCCAACTCCGACGACATCCGCGACGCCCCCGCGCTCGACGTGGCGCGCACCATGCACGGGCTCGGCGGCCATGTGAAGGTCTTCGACCCGGCCGGCATGGACAACGCCCGCCGCGCCTACCCCGAGCTCCGCTACGGCGACAGCGCCCTGGACGTCGCCGCCGAGGCCGACGTCGTCGTCCTGCTGACCGAGTGGTCGGAGTTCCGCGAGATCGAGCCCGACGCGCTGGCCACCGTCGTCAAGCACAAGCGCGTCGTCGACGGCCGCCACGCCCTCGACGCCGCCCGCTGGCGCTCGGCGGGCTGGGAGTACCGCGCCCTTGGCCGTAGCTTCGACTAGTCCCCCCGGGAAGTCTCACCCTTCGCCCAGGTCCGCCGCACGCGGCCCTGGGCGAAGGCACGTCCGGAGGCCGCCGCACGCAACACCGGGCAAAGCCGCATCCCGAGGCCGCCACACGCAACACCGGGCAAAGCCGCATCCCGGAGCCGCCGCACGCAACACCGGGCAAAGCCGCATCCCGGAGCCGCCGCACGCAACACCGGGCAAAGCCGCATCCCGGAGCCGCCGCACGCAACACCGGGCAAAGCCGCATCCCGAGGCCGCCGCGCGCAACAGCGGGCGAAGGCGTCGGGGCCGGTGAGGTTGCTCACCGGGGTGATCGTTCGAGGTCAGGCGCGTGTTAGCTTGGGAGTGAGGCCCTCCCCCGAGGTCCCTCCCGGACGAGAAGCGCGCCGTACCCGGTAGGCGAAGACGACGCGTGACAACCGAAATCCGTCTCGCTCCGTCCCGGGGGTTCTCCATGGCCTGGTTCCTGCTCGTCGTCGCCGGTCTCTTCGAGGTCGCGATGGCCCTGTTCCTCAAGCTCAGCAAGGGCTTCTCCGAGCCGCTGCCCACGGTCGGCTTCGTGGTCTTCGCGATCGTGAGCTTCGGCCTGCTCACCCTGGCGCTGCGCGATCTGGAGGTCGGCACCGCCTACGCCGTGTGGGTGGGCATCGGCGCCGTCGGCACGGCCGCGCTCGGGATGCTGTTCATGGGAGACCAGGTTTCGGTCCTCAAGATCGGCGCGCTGACGCTGATCCTCATCGGTGTCGTGACCCTGAACCTGGCGGGTGGCGGCGCACATTGACACCTGCGGCGACGCATCTGTCAAGGGAAAGATCTCCAAGTTCCTGCGCGTGATTCGGACGGGAACGTAATCTCACCGATGGGCGTCTATTGGACGAGGGCGGCGGAACGCCCCCATCACGGGAGGAAGAAACCTTGGTCTTCAAGAAGCTCATGCAGGCCGCCGGCGTCGGCGGTCCGCAGGTCGAGACGGTTCTGCACAACCCGAACACCACGCCGGGCGGCACGATCACCGGTGAGGTGACGATCCTCGGAGGCAAGCACGACTCCGACATCATCGGGGTGAACCTCGCGCTGAAGACCCGGGTCGAGATCGAGTCCGGCGACAGCGAGTACACGGGCGACATGGAGTACGCGAAGAAGCGGATCGCCGGGAGCTTCGAGCTCGACGACGGCGCGCGCTACGCCATCCCGTTCGAGCTGCACATCCCGTGGGAGGCCCCGCTGACGCACCTGTACGGGCGTCCGCTGCACGGCACCAAGGTCGGCGTGTCCACCGAGCTCGAGGTGGCGCGGGCGGTCGACGCGACCGACCTCGACCCGATCTCGGTCCAGCCGCTGCCCGCCCAGCAGCGCATCCTGGAGGCGTTCCACAACCTCGGCTTCCAGTTCCGCAACGCCGACTGCGAGAAGGGCCGCATCTGGGGCGTCCACCAGGAGCTGCCGTTCTACCAGGAGATCGAGTACTACCCGCCGGCGCAGTACCGGGCGGGCATCAAGCAGCTCGAGGTCACGTTCGTGTCCTACCCGCAGTCGATGGAGGTCGTGCTGGAGCTCGACAAGCGCGGCGGCGCCTTCACCGAGGGCCGCGACGCTTTCAGCCGCTTCACCGTCGACTACGCCTCGGTGAACAACACCGACTGGGAGCGCCAGCTCGACGGCTTCCTCCAGCAGGCGGGCCGCCGCAAGGGCTTCTTCTAGACGCCGCTGAACGTGCGCAACCCGCGCCCCCGTGGTCAAGATCTCTTGATCGCGGGGGCGTTCTCCCTCTAAGAAGGGTTCCGTGACCGAACCCCCCGGACTGAACGACGCCGAACGGCGCCTGTGGCGGGCCTTTCCCACCGGCACGCCGGTGGTGCTGGGCGACGATCGTCCCGACGGGCCGCTGCCCGACCGGATCGTCCGCGCCGAGGTGATCGGGCAGCTGCTGCTCGGCGCCTGCGCGACCCGCGACGGGTTCGTCCCGGCGGTCCGGCTGCGCGGCGCGTACGTCGTCGGCCGCCTCGACCTCACCGGCGGCACCGTCCCGCACGAGCTGTCCCTGCAGTTCTGCCGGCTGGTCGAGATCCCCAAGCTGGCCAACTGCGAGACGCGCCAGCTGCGGTTCTCCGACTGCCGGATGCCCGGCTTCGACGGTGGCGGGCTGCGTGCCGACGGCTATCTGAGCCTGTCGCGCTCGGTGATCGAGGGCGAGCTCGGCCTGTCGCGCGCCCAGCTGCTCGGCGGGCTGCGGATGAACGAGGCCACGGTCACCGCGACCGCCCCCGACCGATGGGCGATCTTCGGCGGCGGCCTGCTGGTCGAGGTCGGCTGCTACATGCGCGACTGCGAGATCACCGGGGGCGTCCGGTTCGTCGGAGCGCGGATGAACGGCGGGCTGTGGATGGAGGGCACCCGGCTGGTCAACCCGGGGCGCCTGGCCATGGACGCGCAGAACATGGTGGTCGAGAACACCGCCGAGTTCAGCCGCGACTTCCACGCGCTCGGGACGATGCGCCTGCGCAGCGCCCGCTTCAACGGGATCCTGTCGTTCTCGAAAGCCACGCTGGACGCGGGCGCCGACGACCGGATGGCCCTGCACGCCAGCCACCTGCACTGCGACGAGCTGCTGCTGTGGCCCATCGAGAAGATCCGGGGCCGGGTCTCGCTCTCCTACTCCCGCATCCAGCTGATCATGGACCATCCGAGCATCTGGCCGGACGAGCTCTACCTCAACGGCCTGGTCTACGAGACGCTGCGCGGCGGCGAGCTGACCGACCGGCTCGAGTGGATCTCGCGCGACAAGGAGTTCCACCTCCAGCCCTACGAGCAGCTCGCCACGTGGTTCCACGGGGTCGGGCACGACAACCTGGCGCGGCGCGTCCAGCTGGCCAAGATGCGCACGCGCCGGCGGCGCCTGCGTCCCATCCCCAAGGCGTGGAACTACATGCTCGACTGGACGGTCGGCTACGGCTACCGTCCCTGGCTGGCGTTCGCGTGGTTCGCGGCGCTGGTCGCGTTCGGCACGACGGTCTTCTCGATCAACGAGCCCAAGCCGGTCAAGGAGCCCGCCGAGCGTCCGGTCTTCCACGCGTTCGTCTACACGCTCGACCTGCTGATCCCGATCGACACGTTCGGGCAGCAGCAGGCGTTCGACCCGGTGGGGTGGTCGCGCTGGGTCGCGTACGCGCTGGTCGCCACCGGCTGGGTGCTGGCGACCGCGCTGATCGCCGGGGTCACCCGCGTGCTGCGTCCGAACTGACCCCAATCACTGCCACGATCCAGGAGAATGACCCGTATGGGCACTTATCTCATCACCGGCGCGACCGGAGGCATCGGCGCGGCCGCCGCCGAGCTGCTGGCCGACCGGGGGCACGACCTGATCCTCGCGGGCCGGTCGGCCGAGCGGCTGGACGCGCTGACCGCGACGCTGCGCAGCCGGGTGCACTCCTCGACGCAGGTGATCGTCCGCGACCAGAACGGCCAGCCCGGCGCCGTGCGCACCACCGCGTCGCAGACCACCACGCGCACGCTCGCGCTCGACCTGACCGAGCCCAGGCGCCTTGAGGCGGCGCTGGCCGAGGCGGCGCTGCCGGACCGGATGGACGGCGTCATCCACGCGGCGGGAATGGTCGACCTCGGCCGCGTCGCCGAGCAGGACGCCGACCACTGGATCGACCAGCTGATGGTGAACCTGGTCTCGGCCGCCGAGCTGACCCGCATCCTGCTTCCGGCGCTGCGTGCCGCGCGCGGCCATGTGCTGTTCGTCAACTCCACCGCGGGCCGTCGCGCGAACCCGAACTGGTCGGCCTACGCCGCGAGCAAGTTCGGCCTGCGCGCCCTGGCCGACTCCCTGCGAGCCGAGGAGCCCGACCTGCGCGTCACGACCCTGTACCCGGGGCGCACCGCCACCGGCATGCAGCAGAAGGTCAGGGCCCAGGAGAACCGCCCCTACGACCCCTCGGAGTTCGCCGACGCGACCACGGTCGCCCGGGTTCTGGTCGGGGCCCTGGAGACCCCGCCCGACGCCGTCGTTTCCGAGGTCACCGTCAGCCCCCGTCCCCGCAAGCGTTAGAGGTCGGTGTCCTTGGCGGGGCCGCGGCGCAGGACCCACGCCGCGAGCAGGCCGCCGATGAGGCCGAACAGGTGGCCCTGCCAGGACACGTCCGGGCGGGACGGCAGGACGCCGAAGATGAGCGAGCCGTAGACGGCCACGACACCGACGGCGATCGCGAGGTCGGCCAGACGACGCTCGAACACCCCACGCCCGAGCAGGTAACCGAAGAATCCGAAGATCAGGATGCTGGAGCCGAGGGTGTTGGCGGAGCTGGTGACCCAGACGCCGAGCCCGCCCACCACGGTGACCATCAGGCTGGCGATGAGGAACTTGCCGATGCCCCGGACGGCGGCCAGGAAGCCGAGGATCACGAACGGCACGGTGTTGCCGATCAGGTGGCCGAACCCGGCGTGCATGAACGGCGCGGTGAAGATGTCGGGAAGGTCGCCCACATCATGGGGCTGGATGCCGAAGGAGTCGAGCGAGCCGCCCGCGGCGTAGTCGACGATCTCCAGAACCCACATGGCCGCCGTGACCGAGGCCACGAGCGCGAAGGCCGTCAGCGCCCGCGCGCCGTGCCTGACCAGCCCGTCGGAACGTCGCTTCTCCGGGACCGTGGGATAGCTCATGTGCGCCACCGTACGTCTGCGAGACCCTGCCGTCATCCCGTCCAACGACTCCCCGACAAGGAAGGTGCCCGCAGCCCCCGACCACGCGCGCGCGTGCGGGCCGCGCGATTCGCTTGGCTCTCCCAGCCGCGTGCGTGCGGTGGGGTCAGGAGGGCCGGCACAGTGCGGAGATCCCCTGATTGCGCGTGCGGGACACGATGCGGGACATGCGATATGCGGGTGGCGGGAGGGTGGCGCTTGGTCAGGCGGCGGCGGTGTGCTCTGGTTCGGAGGCGTCGCCGCGGACGACGATGACGGGCAGGCGGTGGCGGGTCGGGGCGTCCTCGCGGCGGCGCAGGTGGCGGCGCTCCTCGGGCGTGGTGCCGCCCCAGACGCCGTCGGGCTCGCCGACGCGCAGGGCCCAGGACAGGCAGGCGGAGGTGACCGGGCAGTGCGAACAGATCGCCTTGGCCGCGCGCTCCTGCTCGCGCAGGACCTCGGCGCTGTACCCGATAGGGAAGAACAGGTCGGGATCGGCGCCACGGCAGATGGCGTGGTCGCTCCAGTGTTCCTCGTTCTCGATGTGCGGCATGGTTGCTCCCTGCGGCGCCCGGGGAGCCCGGCGCCCGGCAGTTCGGGGTGGGACTTGCTGTAGGACCCAACGTAGTACTACAACGCGTAGTACTACAAGCCGGGGTGAACAATCGAGTTAAACGTCCGGATAGCCTGTGCGGGTGCATCGTGATCGAAGCGTGACGTTCCGCGAGGCGACCCGGGACGACCTGCCCGCCATCGTCCGGCTGCTGGCCGACGACCCCCTCGGCGCGATCCGCGAGTCCGCCGGATCGGTGATTCCGGACGCCTATTTCTCGGCCTTCGACGCCATCGAGAAGGACGCGAACAACACGGTGATCGTCGCGGAGATCGACGGGACGATCGCGGGCACGATGCAGCTCACCTATATCCCGGGGCTCACCTACACCGGGGGTGAACGAGCCCAGATCGAGGGCGTCAGGGTCGCCGCCGAGCATCGCGGCGGCGGCGTCGGCCAAGCCCTGATCGGCTGGGCGATCGACCAGGCCAGGGCGCGCGGCTGCCGCGTGGTGCAGCTCACCACCGACCGCCAGCGTCCCGCGTCGATCCGCTTCTACCAGAAGATCGGCTTCCGCCCCTCGCACATGGGCATGAAGTTCCATCTGACCGATCAACCCGGCTGACACACCCTTATCTGTCTCCGTTCACCTTCTCGTGGAATGCTGTTCACCTGGGCGTTCTGCCGTACTGCCGAAGGTTGAGGAGTCTCGCGTGGCCGAGAAGCATCTGGAGATCGAGCTCAAGTTCGATGCCGCCGCCGGTTTCGCCGTGCCGGAGCTGACCGGGCTGCCCGGCGTCTCCGGAGCGACCGAACCGGAAACGCATGAGCTGCTCGCGAGCTACTTCGACACCCGCGACCTGCGCCTGGCGGCGCGCGGCATCACGCTCCGGCGCAGGCGCGGCGGCCCGGACGCCGGGTGGCACCTGAAGATGCCCGCCGGGGCCGACAGCAGGACCGAGATGCGGGCCCCGCTGGGCCGGGCGCAGATCGTCCCGTCCCGGCTGGCCTCGCTGGTCGCGGCGCACACACGGGGCGAGCCGCTGGTGCCGGTCGCCACGCTCGACACCGAGCGCACCGTGGTCAGGCTGCTGGACGGCGAGGGCGCGACGCTGGCCGAGATCGCCGACGACCTGGTCACCGGGCGGGTGCTGAACGAGGGCGACGACGCGTCCGGCACCGCCTGGCGCGAGATCGAGGTCGAGCTCGGCGCGGGCGACCCCGAGCTGCTGAAGGCGGCCGGGAAGCGGTTGCGCAAGGCGGGCGCGAGCCGGGCGTCCAGCGCGTCCAAGCTGGGCCGGTTGATGGACGGGCACATCGCGCGTCCCACCCCGGCCGAGATCGGCGCGGCGGTCAGGACCCGATCGGGGACGGCGGGCGATGCCGTCCTCGCCTACCTGGTCGCCCAGGTCGAGGCCATGCTGGAGTACGACCCCAAGGCCAGGCTGGCCGAGGACGACGCGGTGCACCGGATGCGGGTCGCCACCCGCCGCATCCGCAGCCTGCTGCAGAGCTACGCGCCGGTGCTCGACACCAAGCGCACCGACCCGGTCAAGCCCGAGCTGAAGTGGCTGGCGGCGGCGCTGGGCGAGGTCCGCGACCTGGAGGTCCTGCGGATGCGCTTCACCGAGCGGCTGCGCGTGGCCGGCCACGAGGAGACCCCGGGCTGGCTGGACGACATCGCCCGCCGCGAGCGCGGCGCGTACCGGCGCCTGAACGCCGCGCTGAAGGAGCCCCGGTACTACGCGCTGCTGAACGACCTGGAGGCCCTGATCGCCGACCCGCCGCTCGACGCGAGGGCCGCCCGCGCGGACGTCGCCGAGCTGCCCCGCCTCGTCGAGCGGGCCTGGAAGCGGATGGAGACGGCCCACGCGGGCATCGCGGGCTCGGACGACGCCGAGACCGCGCGCCATGACACGCGCAAGGCCGCCAAGCGCGCGCGGTACGCCGCGGAGGTCGCCTCGCCCGTCCTCGGGGAGCCCGCGCTCCAGGCGGCCAAGAACGCCAAGCGCATCCAGGAGGTCCTGGGCGGCTACCAGGACGGCGTGATCGCCATGGAGACGCTCGAATCGGCGGCCGCACGGGTCCGCGACACCGCCGAGGCGTTCACGCTCGGCGTCCTGTACGGCATCGAGCAGTGCGAGAGCCGCGCCTGGCTCGACCGGCTGGAGGGGACGTGGGCCGCGACGCCCGCGCCGGTGTTCCCCAAGCCCGTCAAGGAGGCGAAGGCGGCCAAGGGAGACCGCAAGCAGGCGCGCAAGTAGTCAGCGGAAGGCTGAACGCCAGCCTCGGGCCCTTCGAGGGGACGGCCTAGGTACGGCGAAGGTCGTGGTGTTCGAGGGCGGCCATGGCCGTCTCGTCGCCCCGGCCCGTCAGGTGGGCCACCCAGAAGGAGCCCTTGCGCAGGGTGGGTTCTTCGGGGACCTTCTCCCCGAGGTTGCGGCACAGCTCCGCGACCAGATCGGCGACGATCTCGCCGTGCGTGCAGACGATCGCGGGGGCACCGGCCGTGACCAGCGCGGCCAGGGCGTCGCGCGCACGCTCCAGGTCGCCGTCCCCGACGGTGAAGGCGCGGTCGGTGGTGACGTCGGCGCCCATCACCCGCGCGTAGGGCAGCAGGGTCTCCACGCAGCGGGCCGTCGCCGAGCTCCGGGGCACGGCCGGGCCGAACGCCCCGAGCGTCGCGGCGAGGTCGGTGGCGTCGGCGCGGCCGCTCTCGTCCAGCGGGCGCAGCTCGTCGGGCTCGCGCCACGCGCTCTTCTCGCCCGCCGTGGCGTGGCGCAGGATCACCAGCGGCCAGGTGAACCGGGGGCCCTCGGCGAAGTCGCGCAGGACCTCGGCGTCGTGCGCGTAGCTCAGCCGCTCCCCGGCGGCCTCGAGCCCGAGCCATTCGAGCCGGTCGACCTCGTCGTTGGCGACGAAGGGCGCTCCGTTCGGGCCGCGCGCGGCCCAGTAGTCGACGCGCTTGATCCGGTCGTCCTTGGGATAGGAGGCCGAGGGCAGGCGGCGCCCCAGCACCGGGACGATGCCGGTCTCCTCGGTCACTTCCCGGACGGCCGCGCGCAGCACGTGCTCGCCGTTCTTCACCTTGCCTTTGGGAAACGACCAGTCGTCGTACTTGGGCCGGTGGACCACCGCGAGCTCGGGTCCGGTGGCACCGTCCCGCCAGAGCAGCGCTCCCGCCGCCCGCAGAACGTTCTCACCCATCGACCGTCTTCCACCGCCTGCTCTTGACCAGATGCGTCTGGACGTCCAGGAGAGGTTCGGAGGTCATCGCGGAGCGGCGCGTCCAGGTGCCCTCGCCGTCCAGCCACCAGGCGTCGGTGCCCTCGTCCATGGCCTGGTCGAGCAGGGTCATCAGGTCGTTGCGATGGCCGCGGTCGGTGACCCGCACCAGGGTCTCGACGCGGCGGTCCAGGTTGCGGTGCATGAGGTCGGCGCTGCCGAACCACACCTGGGGGTCGCCGCCGTTCTCGAACGCGAACACCCGCGAGTGCTCCAGGAAGCGGCCCAGGACGCTGCGGACCCGGATGTTCTCCGACAGCCCGGGGACGCCCGGCTTGAGCGCGCAGATGCCGCGCACCCACACGTCGACGGGGACGCCCGCCTGGCTCGCGTGGTAGAGCGCGTCGATGACGACCTCGTCCACCAGGGAGTTGCACTTCACGCGGACGCGGGCGGGCTGCCCGGCGCGCGCGTGCTCGACCTCGCGCTCGATCCGCGCCACCAGGCCAGAGCGCAGGCTGTGCGGCGCGACCAGCAGCCGCTTGTAGGTGTTGTGCCGCGAGTAGCCGGTGAGGTGGTTGAACAGGGCGCTGACGTCCTCGCCGACCTCGGGGTCGGCGGTGAGCAGGCCGAAGTCCTCGTAGAGCCGCGCGGTCTTGGGGTGGTAGTTGCCGGTGCCGAGGTGGCAGTAGCGGCGCAGGCTGCCGTCGGCGTCCTGCCGGACGACCATCGCCACCTTGCAGTGCGTCTTGAGCCCGACGAACCCGTACACCACGTGGCAGCCGGCGTGCTCCAGCTTGCGCGCCCAGGCGATGTTGGCGCGCTCGTCGAAGCGGGCCTTGAGCTCCACCACCACGACGACCTGCTTGCCGGCCTCGGAGGCGTCGATGAGCGCGTCCACGACCGGGGAGTCGCCGCTGGTCCGGTAGAGAGTCTGCTTGATCGCCAGCACCCGGGGGTCGGCGGCGGCGTCCTCGATCAGCCGCTGCACGGTGGTGGTGAACGAGTCGTAGGGGTGGTGCACCAGGACGTCCCGCTCGCGGATCGCCGAGAAGATCGACCCGTCCTCGGGAAGGGCCTTCTTGGACGGGACGAACGGCGGGTAGCGCAGCTCGGGACGGTCGAGGTCGGCGATGGCCGACAGCCCGGCCAGGTCGAGCGGACCGCCCACCCGGTAGATCTGGCCCTCGTCGACCGACAGCTCGGTGGTGAGCAGCTCCAGCACCCCGGGCGAGATCGAGTCCTCGACCTCCAGCCTGACCACGGGCCCGAACCTGCGGCGCAGCAGCTCGCGCTCCAGCGCCTGGAGCAGGCCCTCGCTGATGTCGTCGTCGATCTCCAGGTCCTGGTTGCGGGTGACCCGGAAGGCGTGGTGCTCGACGACCTCCATGCCGGTGAACAGCTGCCCGAGATGGGCGGCGATGACGTCCTCAAGCGGCGTGTACCGGTTGGGCGAGGCCTCGATGAAGCGCGGCAGCACCGGCGGCACCTTGACCCGGGCGAACATCGTCGCCTCGGTGTCGGGATCACGGACGATCACCGCGAGGTTCAGCGACAGGCCCGAGATGTAGGGGAACGGGTGCGCGGAGTCGACGACCAGGGGCGTCAGCACCGGGTAGATCCGGTCCCGGAACAGGCGGCGCAGCCGCTCCTGCTCGGTCTCGGCCAGCTCGTCCCAGCGCAGGATGTCGATGCCCTCCTTGCTGAGCTCGGGGCAGAGCCCCTCGCGGAAGCAGGCGGCGTGCCGCAGCATCAGGTCGTGCGCGACCGAGGCGATCCGCTCCAGCACCTGGCGCGGCTGGCGCCTGCTGGCCGACTGGACGGCCAGGCCGGTGGCGATGCGGCGGGTCAGTCCCGCCACGCGCACCATGAAGAACTCGTCGAGGTTGCTGGCGAAGATCGACAGGAACCTGACCCGTTCGAGCAGCGGCAGGCCCTCGTCCTCGGCCAGCTCCAGGACGCGCTGGTTGAACCTGAGCCAGCTCTCCTCGCGGTCCAGGAACCTGTCGTCGGGCAGCACGTCCTGAGCGTGAGGCATATGTCCTGGATTGAGGGTCATAGTCGCAATATTTCCCGGTGAAGGTGAACGGAAGCCGAACAGCGCGGCCTGGGGCAATGATTCAGATACGCGGATCATGCCCCGGGTTCCCAATGATCACACGGCGCTCCGGCGGCCAGGCGAAGCGCGTGACGGGTGGCCGGACCCGGCGCGTTTTCACCGGTCGCATCCCCTTCCACCGACTTCAGGATACGTGGCTCCGAGGGTCGTCTCGCGGCCGCGGGCTGGCGCATCGGCGCAGCGCACGGGCTTCCGCGTCCCGCTCCGTGACGGAGAACACAGGCCCGGGACGCCAGGTCGTACCCTGCCCGGCATGAGCGAAGGATTCGGTTTGTTCGTTTACGGGACGCTGCGCTTTCCCGAGATATTGCGGATCTTGCTCGGACGGGCGCCCGGCCTGTCATCGGCCCGCGCCGACGGGTGGCGCGTCCGAGCCCTGCCCGATCTTGTTTATCCGGGCCTGGTCGCCGCCCCCGATGGCGTCGCCGAGGGAATGCTCATCACCGACCTCACCACCGCCGAATCACGCCTGCTGGACGCCTATGAGAACGACATCTACGTCCCGACCGTGATCGGCCTCGACAAGGGAAGGCGAGGCCGAGCCTACGTATGGAAAGGCCCGGTCGAACCGTTCGACTGGGACCCGGACGCGTTCGCCGAACACCACCTGACCTCCTACGCGGAAGGGTGCCGGCTGTGGCGGCGCGACCACGAGAGGCGAACGGCTCCTTGACAGGTCTTTTTGTCAGACCTTCGGGGAATGATGTGCGCTATGAGCAGAGATACCCATTCGGGGTTGCAGTGCCCGCACTGCCTTACGCCTCTCGCGCTCGTCCACGCCCCCGGGTCCCCCGCCCCGGTGGCCGATCCCCCGGCCCCGATCCTCGTCCGCGAAGAATGGGTTCCCCCACCCGTCGCCGAAGTGCTCGCCGTCTACGCGGGAAGGTCAAAGGACACCAAGACCGCCATGCGCGGCGCGGCCAAGGTGCGCGCCAGCCTCGACCGCGCCAGGCTCGCGGCGGCCCAGCGCCGCAATTCCCAGAAGGCCGCGCGCCGGGGCACCATCAAAAGCGCCTGACGTTCACGGCGGGTTCACTTCTCCGCCGCCCTCCCCCAGCGCCTCGTCGAGCGTTTCGTAAACCGTGAAAACCCGCGAAAGCTGGGTCACGTGAAAGATGCCGCGAATGCGCTCGTTGGCGCCCGTGAACACCATCGACCCCTCGACCGCCCGCAGCCGGTGCATGAGCCCCACCAGCACTCCGAGGCCCGTCGAGTCCAGAAACGCGACGCCGTCGAGGTCGATGACGAAACGCCGGTCGCCGTCCTCCAGCAGTTTCAGCAACAGCTCGCGCAGGCGCGGGCTGGTCTGAACATCGATCTCCCCGCCGAGGGTGACGATGGTGTGATCGCCATAACGGCGGTGCTCCGCGCTGAAATCCACGGATTCTCCCCGGTCCGAGGGACGCTACGCCGCCGAGGATAGCCAGACCCAACCCGCCGGCGACGCCTCACCCCACCAGTGTTTTCTCGAAATGCACGACCGCGCCACTCGCGTCGCGGCGGTCGCGGATGCTCAACCCTTCGGTGAACGCCCGGATCAGCGTCAGGCCGCGGCCGTGCTCGGCGAGGGGGAGCGCCTCCCCCTCCTCCCAGTCGGCCGGGACGGCCTCGCGCCCGCCGTCGATGATGTCCACCACGAAGCGGGCCCCGTCCAGCCGGGCGCGGACCTCGTAGTCGCGGCTCGACTCGGCGTGCTGGATCACGTTGGCGCACGCCTCGCCCAGGGCCAGCGCGATGTCGGCGCGAACGTCGGCGCCGACGCCCAGCCCGCACAGCGAGGCGTCGAGCGTCCGCCGCACCAGCGGCGCGCTCTCGGCCTCCCGGGGCAGAGTCATCTCGATCGCAACGTCCATCGTGACCGCCTCCAAATTTCCCCGTGTACACGAGCCCACTGCCCGGCCACCCTCTGGAGAAACACGCCCCCGAGGACGTTTACTCGGCCAGCGAGGCCATGACCGTGGCACCTTCCGCGGAAATCCGCTCGGGTGAATTGTTGGCGATCCCGTGCCGCAGGACGGTGTCGGCGGCGTCCATGGCGGCCTTCGCCGTAATCACGCACGCCTGCGCGCGCTCGATCTCGCCCAGCCCGATGCAGTCGAATGCGACCCGCGCGTCATGAATCGCCAGCCGCAACTGCCGGACGGCCTCTTCGATGCCCATGTCCGTCGCCCTCCCCGCGAATTTCGCCGAGCCCGGTCCGGCGCGCCAGGTCAGCGGCCCACCACGACAGACGGACCCGGTTTCGCGCGCCATCGGCCTCTTCCGTTTGACCCCGTAGTTGACCCCCGAGCACGAGCGCCAAACGCGCTACGCCGACTATTGACCGAAGCGCGCCCCAATCCGTCCCGACCAAGATCATCTTTACCAATGAACCCGGCATTTCCGGAAGGGGCCTCCACCCTCTACCCTGCGATGGTGTCCAGAACTTCCCGGAAGCTGGGAGCCGACGCGTTCCTGGCCGCCATCCCCCGCAAACGCATCCCGCAGACACCGCAGAGCCGCCGCCGGATCATTTTCGGCGCCGTCCTGGTGAGCTTCGTGCTCTCCATCCTGGTCGTGATGTTCGCCTACACGCTCGCCTACGCGGGCTGGGGCCCGGGCTCCCTGCCCGGCCTCGTCAACCGGGGCGGCCGGAGCGGCCCCGCACCGCTGGGCGACCGCCTGGGCGCGATGTTCTTCCACATCTGCCTCTGGATCCTGCTGATCCTCTTCATCCGCCAGGTCATCCGGCACCGCCTGGTCGCGCCCAAGGTCGCCATCGACCAGAACGGCGTCTGGCTGACCCGAGGCCGGATGATCCAGCAGGGCCTCCCCTGGGCCGAGATCGCCGCCGTCAACGTCGTCGGCCCCGGCGCCCAGACCCGTATCGGACCGGAGGCCGCGTCCACCCCGTTCATCGAGGTCTTCCCGGTGAACCGGGCCGAAGAGACCGGCACACCCCTCTCGGCCCGCCTCGTCAACGCCCACCCCACCGCCCCGGGCCTGCGCGGCAAGCGCTACGTCATCGAACTCCTGGAACCCCCGCCCCAGGAACTGACCGCCACCCTCAACCGCTTCGCCCGCGAGAAACACCTGGTCGCCTAGAGCCTCGGCCCTCTACTCTTGTAGAGGGCCGACCTCTGAGGAGCCGAACGTGACCGAACGACGCGACATGCTGGCCGACGCGGCGATCGCGACCCTCGCCCGCGAGGGCATGCGCGGCCTGACCCACCGGGCCGTCGACAAAGCGGCGAGTCTGCCCGAGGGGTCGTGCTCGTACTACTTCCGTACCCGGCGATCGCTCCTCCAGGCCACCGTCGAGCGCCTCGAAGAGATCGACACCGAGGAGTTCACCACCGGCCTGGCCCCGGGCGCGGACCTCAACGAGATCGCCGAGGCCGCCACCCTCCTGGTCGTGCACTGGACCACGGCCGGACGCGAGCGCATGCTGGCCCGCTACGAACTGGCCCTGGAGGCCAACCGCCGTCCCGAACTCCGCGAGCTCTTCCTCAAGGCGGGCGCCCGCACCCGCGCCCTGCTCACGGCCCTCCTGGCCGCGGCGGGCACCCCCGACCCGGCCAACCAGGCCCGCCTGTTCGCCGCCTACCTGGACGGCCTGATCTTCGACCACCTGGCCGGCGCCGGCGCCCTGGACCTCACCCCCGGCGACCTCCAGAACGCCCTGCTGACCACCCTCCGAGCCTTCGCCCCCGACCCCGCCTGACGGCAGCGCCCGGTCGCCTACGGGCAACAACGGCGCAGGTAGGACTGGAGCTCGACGAGCGAGCGCTCGATGGCCGGGCCGTCGACGCGGTAGCGCACCTGCTTGCCGTCGCGGCGCGACACCAGCAGACCGCCCCGGCGCAGGATGGCCAGTTGCTGGGACGCCGAGGACTGCCCGATCCCCATCCGCTCGGCGACGGTGCCGACGGTGAGCTCCACACCCCCGGCGAACAGCGCCATCAGCTCCTGACGCTGCTCGCTGGCCAGCGCTTTGAGGAAGTCGTGAGCCGTCGCGCTGAGCTGCGCGCCGGCGTCGCCGCAGGACATTGGCTCGGTCATGGACCCAGGATAGACACACATCAACATATTGACATATTATGAAATGACGTTACGTTGGCTCCCATGCAGCCGATCGTCATCGTCGGGGCCGGGCAGTCCGGCCTCGCCACCGCCCACGCCGTCCTGACCGCCGGAATGCGGCCCCTGATCATCGAGGCCGCCGACCGTCCCGCCGGGTCGTGGCCCACCTACTACGACAGCCTCACGCTGTTCTCGCCCGCCCGTTACAGCGCGATGGACGGCCTCCCGTTCCCCGGTGACCCCGACCACTACCCGCACCGCGACGAGGTGGTCGGCTACCTGGAGAAGTACGCGGCCCGGCTGGACGTCGAGATCCGCACCGGCACACGGGTCGTCCGGGTGGACGAAGAGTTCACCGTCCACACCTCCGACGGCGAGCGGATCCGAGCCTCGGGCGTGGTGGCCGCGTCCGGCTCACGTCCGGTGATCCCCGCGCTCCCGGGGCAGCCCACCTACACCGGCGAGCTGGCCCACGTGGTCGGCTACCGCAATCCGGAGCCCTACGCGGGCAAGAGGATCGTGGTCGTCGGCGGGGGCCACTCCGCCGTGCAGATCGGGTACGAGCTGGCCAAGGTCGCCTCGGTGACCCTGGCCACGCGCTCCCCACTGCTCTTCCAGCCGCAGCGCACCCGGGGCCAGGACATCCACCACTGGGCCGTGACCAGCGGCTTCGACCACTTCCCGGTGGAATGGCTGGCACGGCTCCTCCCCGGACGGCTGATCAACGACACCGGCATCTACGAGGAGGCGCTGAAGAACGGACTGTTCGACCGGCGGCCGATGTTCTCGGCCCTCGATGGCGACCGCGTCGTCTGGCCCGACGGCCAGGCAGAGCCGGTGGACGTCGTCCTGCTGGCCACCGGCTACCAACCCCGCCTGGACTACCTGGCCGACCTGGGCGCCCTCACCCCCGAGGGCCTCCCCCTGCACACCGGCGGCCTCTCCCTGACCCACCCGGGCCTGGGCTACGTAGGGCTGGAGTTCCAGCGCTCGTTCTCCTCCAACACCCTGCGCGGCGTAGCCCACGACGCCACCCACGTAGTCACCGCAGTAGCCGCCTACGCCCGCGGCGCCCTAGAAACCCTGGGCATCGCCCCCACCACCCCACAGCATGACGTTCGGCGGTGAGGTTGCGGGCTTCTGCGCGGGTGGCAGTGGGAGAGGGTTCGGGGGCGCGAGGGCTCGGGGTGGTGTTGGGGGCGCTTTGCGTCACTCAGATCATCGGGTGGGGCGTGTTGTACTACGCGTTCCCCGTGCTCGCTCCCGTGATCTCGCGCGACACCGGGTGGTCGGTCGCGGCTACGACGGGCGCGTTCTCTGCCGCGCTGGTGGTGGCCGCGCTCGCGGGAATCCCGATCGGGCGGCGTCTGGATCGGTATGGGCCGCGGGCGGTGATGACCTCCGGTTCCTTGCTCGCCGGGGTCTCGCTGGCCGCTGTGGCCGCGTCACCGAATCTCTGGTGCTTCGCCGGGGCGTGGGTGCTGGCGGGGGCGGCCATGGCGGCCGTGCTCTACCAACCGGCCTTCGCCGCCGTGACGCGGTACTACGGCGCCGGGCACGTGGCAGCGCTCACCACCGTGACGCTGGTGGCGGGCCTGGCCAGCACCGTCTTCGCGCCGCTCACCGACCTGCTGGCGGGGCACCTCTCGTGGCGCGGCGTCTATCTCGTCCTCGCGGCGTTTCTGGTCGTGACCACCGTCCCGCTGCACGCCCTGGCGCTGCGGCGTCCCTGGCCCGCGGCGCCGCGGGGACGCCATGCGGTCACGGACGTGCGCGAGGTCGCATCCAGCCGGGCCTTCGTCCTGCTCACGGCGGCGCTGACGCTCTCGTCGTTCGCCATGTACGCGGTGCTGACCAACCTGATCCCGCTGCTGACCTCGCGCGGCGCCTCGGCGACCACGGCGGCGTGGGCGCTGGGGCTCGGCGGCGTCGGGCAGGTCGCCGGGCGGCTCGGCTACGGCGTCCTGGCGCGGCGCACGAGCGTCCGCACCCGGACGGTCTGGATCCTCGGGCTCTCGGCACTCTCGACGTCCGCGCTGGCCGCGATCCCCGGCCCGGTGGCCCTACTGATCGCGGTGGCGGTCATGGCCGGGACGACCCGCGGCATCGCCACACTCCTCCAGGCCACGGCCGTGTCGGACCGGTGGGGAACGTCCTCGTACGGCGCCCTGTCGGGCATCATGTCCGCCCCCATCACCATCGCCACGGCCATCGCGCCCTGGGCGGGGGCCGCCCTGGCCGCGGCCCTCGGCGGCTATCCGCGGCTCTTCACGGCGCTCGCGGTCACCGCCGCGCTGGCCGCGCTCCTGGCTTCCGGCAGAGTTGCCCGTGACTGAGATCCCCAGTTCAATGCGGTCATGCCCTACCGCCGAACGCCCGCCGTCCAGGCCCGGCTGGACGCCCAGCGCCAGGCCGTCCTGGACGCGGCGATCGCGCTGCTGTCGGAGAAGGGGTACGCCGGGTGCACGATGGCGGCGGTCGCCGACCGCGCCGGGATCGCCACCGGCAGCATGTACAAGCACTTCCCGAGCAAGGCCGCCCTGACCGTCGAGGTGTTCCGCACCGTCGTGACCCGCGAGGTCGAGGCCGTCGCCGAGGCCGCACAGGGCCCCGGCGACCTGAACGAGCGCATCGTCGCGATCGTCGAGACCTTCGCCGGACGCGCCCTGCGCAACCCGCTGCTCTCCTACGCCCTCCTGGCCGAGCCCGTCGACCCGGCCGTGGACGCCGAGCGCCTGGTCTTCCGCCGCGCCTTCCGCGACCTCATCGCGGGCCGTATCACCGAGGGCATCGACGCCGGCCTCCTCCCGCCGCAGGACGCCAAGCTCACCGCCGCGTCGCTGGTGGGGGCCGTGGCCGAGGCCCTGGTGGGCCCCCTGTCCGGTGAGTCCACCGACCAGGAGACCCTCCAGGCCCTCACCGCCTTCGTCACGCGCGCCCTAGGCTGACTCCCGGGCACAGCGCCGTCCGGGCAGCATGGTCGTGCAGATTCCGCCACGCCTTGCTGATCGGCGTCGGCACCTCGTTGCCGTGCCCTGTCAGGTTGACCACGTAGCCGAAGTGGCGTCGGCCGTCGTCGCTGACCAGGACGTCGGCGTGGTGCCCGCGAACGTCCCGTTGTGGCCCCAGAAGCGCCCGCACCCGGGAATCTCGTGCTGGACCAGCCCGAGTCCGTACCCGCACATGGTCGTGTTGGGCGGCGGGCCGGGCGGTGTCAGCACCTGCTTCAACTGGGCGGGCTGGGCGGGTGGCAGCAGCCGTCCGCCGAGCAGGGCGCGGAAGAACGTGCCCAGGTCGGCCGCCGTGGAGACCCGCGCTCCGGCGGCGGCGTCCCGGGTTCGGGTGCCGTCGCCCGCCGAGGCCATGATCGCGGGCATTCCGGCGGCGTGGAGGGCCTCCAGCACTCTGTCGAACGGCCCCCGGGGGAGCGGCGTGCGCGGCCGGCACCGCGATGGTGACGGCCATGGCGCAACGGTAGAGCTTGTTCATCATGATGAGCGCGTTCTCGTCAGTGTTGGCCGCAGGTACCGCATCGGCCGCGCCGCCGCAGGTGGTAGGCCAGGGTCGCGGCGCCGAGGGCCAGCCCCCAGAGCGTCCACAGATGCGCGGGCGCCGAGAGCACCAGATCGCCGGGATCGTCCAGCGGCATATAGCCGAGGACGAGCGCGCGGTTGAACATCAGGCCCGCCTCGGTGACGATGACGGCGACGAACGTGGCCGGGATGATCGCCGTCCGGGGCCGCACCGGCTTGCCGCCCAGGAACGGGATCCACCGGGGGAAGACCTCGCCCCAGCGCTGGACGAGCCCCACGGTGAGGATCGCGCCCACCGCCCCGAAAGTGGCCAGCCCCGCACCCGCCCACCAGATGCCCGGCGACTCGCGGGCCTCGCGGCGGATGCCCTCGGTGGCGTAGCCGAGCGGGATGGCCAGCGCGAACACCCAGCGCGTCACCGCGTACACCAGCGGGACGGCCACCGCGACGACGACCGCCCGCCGTCCCCACCGGGCCGCGCCCGCCGGTGTCGTCCAGCCGTCCGCCGTCTCCCCGGTGCGGCCGCAGTCACCGCACGCGGCGCGGACGCGGCGCCGGTACGCCACGGCGGCGCCCGCCCAGGTCAGCCCGCCCCCGATGAGCAGGAACTGGTGGAGGACGGGCCCGTCGAACATGCCGGGCCCGAAGAAGTCCACGCCCTTGGGCCAGTCGAAGAACACCCGTCCGACCAGGAACACCGGCGTCCGGCCCACCGCGGTCAGCGGCCGGTAATCGGGGATCACCAGCGCCAGCGACACGGCCGCCAGCCCGGCCATGCCCACCAGCGCCGCCCCCACCGGGCCGCCCGCCCGCGCGCGTGCCAGCACCACCGCCAGCAGCGCACCCGCGAACCCCAGGACGGCGATCACCGGCGCCGCCGCGTCCTGCTGGACGTGCTCCAGGATCGAGACCTTCTCGCCAAGCGGATCGCGCTCGACGCCGAACGGGAACCCGCCGCCGTCCAGGCTCCAATACACCCCGAACAGCCCGTAGACCAGGGACCAGCCCGCCGCCGCGTAGGCGATCCAGCCAGACCAGGAAGCGTTCGTTGTCTTCATGCCTCAACCCTCGGCGGCCGCGAGGCGCGCGACCATCTGCCGTCCGGGGTGTCCGGCGGCGGATCCGGGCCGGACGCCTACCCCGTTCGGGGGAGGTCAGAGCAACCGCCCACGCCTACTCTCTGGGCCATGACACGGGTAGCGGCGCTGGCGAGCGGCGTCTCGATGACGACGACCGTCCTGGCCATCGCGCTCCGTCCGCCGCTGGGAAACGCGGCCCGGCTGGGCAGCACCCTGGAAGCGCTCGCCCTCCTCGGCCTCATCGTGATCGTCGTCCGCTCGGCACGGCCCCGCGAAGCCGTCGTCACCGTCGTGCTCCTGAGCACCGCGGCAACGGTGTGGGTGCTGCGGTTCCACGACTCCGAACCCTCGTTCCGGGCGGTGGCCTGGTGCGCGATCTGGACGATCTTCGCCATCGGCGCGGCCGCCGCCGGCGGCTGGCTGCGCCTGGCCGCCGCACGCCACCGCCGCACGCTGATCGGGACCGTCCGGCTGGAACTCGCCCGCGACCTGCACGACTTCGTCGCCCATGACATCAGCGGCGTCGTGGCACAGGCCCAGGCCGCCCGCTTCGTCGCCGAAACCGACCCCGGCCGGGCCCTGGCCGCCCTCGAACGCATCGAGGCAGCCGGACTCCAGGCACTGACCTCCATGGACCGGACCGTCTCCATGCTCCACGGCACGCCCGCCCCATCGTCCCTCGGCCTGGCCGACCTGCCCGAACTGACCGGACGCTTCGCCTCCGCAGGCCCCGCCGACGTCCGGCTCCAGGTCGATCCGGCCCTCGGCACCCCCCTGCCCCGCGAGATCGACGCCACGGCGTACCGCCTGGTGACCGAGGCGCTGACCAACGTCCGGCGGCACGCCCCCGCCGCGACGACGGTCACCATCACCCTCCACCGCGCGGACGGCCCGGCGCTGGCGATCACCGTCACCAACGACACCGGCTCCGCGTGGCGCCGCGCACCCGGGAGCGGGTCCGGCCTGATCGGCCTCGGCGAACGCGTGCGCGCCCTCGGCGGCACCCTGGACGCCGGACCATACGGGACGGGCTGGCGCATCAGCGCCGCCCTTCCCCTGAACGCCCGGAGCCTGGCGCGATGATCCGGATCCTGATCGCCGACGACTCCGCCGACGTCCGCAGCGGTTTCCGGATGGTGCTGGACGCCCAGCCCGACATGAGCGTGGTCGGCGAGGCACCCGACGGCGCCACGGCGATCGAACTGGCCTGCCACCTGCGTCCCGACGTCGTCCTCGCCGACGTCCGGATGCCACGCGTGGACGGCCTGGAGCTCACCCGCCGCCTGGCAGGAACGACCCGCGTGATCGTCGTGACCACCTTCGACCTCGACGACTACCTCACCGCCGCCCTGCACAACGGCGCCCGAGGCTGCCTGCTCAAACGCTCCGGCCCCACCCTCCTCATCGAGGCCGTCCGCGCCGCCATGGCCGGCGACGCCCTGATCAGCCCCCAATTCACCACCCGTCTCCTGAACCGCGTCCCCACCCCGCCCTTGACGGCCGACCCCGCACTCACCAACCGCGAACTCGACATCGTCCGCGGCGTGGCCCGCGGCGAAACCAACGCCGAGATCGCCGCGTCCCTCTTCATCTCCCCCGGAACCGTCAAAACCCACCTGGCCAACGCCCAAGCCAAACTGGGCGCCCGCAACCGAGTAGGCGTAGCCGCCTGGGCCTGGACCACCGGCCACGCAAAGATCTAGCCGCGCCCCCCAGACGCCCCCGGGACCACCCACTCCCCAACAGATCCCAGCGCACAACAAATCGGGCGCCCCCGCCCCACACGTCGTCGAAGCTCAAGTCACGGCACGACACCACACAACGGGGCGATCAAGGCCCCCGTAACCCGACGGACCCACACACGTGACCCCGCCACCCCGCCCAACGGACCACGGGCCTCTCCAGGCAGGGCACGCCTCGTCCAGGCTCGGAAGGGCGAGCACGCGAGGTAAATCCCAAACTCTCCGCACGGCGGTGTCGAAAGGCGCCGAACCCGTTCGTGGTCATGGTGGGAGACCGGCAACGGCCCCGGTCGACATACAAGGGGAGAGCACCATGACTGCCACCTACACCTTCGACGTCTTCTCCACCCTCGACGGCTACGGCTCCTACGACAGCGACGGCGACTGGGGCGGCTACTGGGGCAAGCAGGGCCCCGATTTCCTCAACCGCCGCCTCGCCCTGTACAGCCAGGAGCAGCGCATGGTCCTCGGCGCCAACACCTTCCGACAGTTCGCACAGATCATGGGCCCGGCCACGGGGGAACTGAAAGACCTCGACCCGGTGAACAGCCAGATGAGGAACGTGCCGACGACGGTCGTGTCGACCACGCTGGAAGGCCCCCTGGACTGGCCGGACGCGACCCTGGTGAACGGCGATGCCCTCGACGTCGTCGCCCGGCTCAAGGAGGAGTCCGACGTGCCGCTGCGCTCGCACGGCAGCCTGTCGATGAACCGCGCGCTGATGGCCGCCGGCCTGGTCGACCGCGTCCAGCTGACGATCTTCCCCGTGATCTCCGGTCAGACCGGAACGGACCCGATCTTCCAGGGAGCGGCCGACTTCGACCTCGAACTGATCGAGAGCCGCGTCCTCGACGACCACACCCAAGAGCTCATCTACCGGCCCACCCTCCACGCCTGACCCCCGCCACCGAACCAGCACCCCAACGAGCCGAGACCTGAACGGCCAACGGCCGCGCGATGTCAGGGACGGACGGCAAGACGGCCCAGGTGAAAGGACAACGCGGGCGCCAGGACAGCGCAGGCGGCAAGACAGGCCGGCGACAAGACAGCGCAGGCGCCAGCATGGCCCGGACGACAGCACCACGCGGGCGCCAGCACCACGCGGGCGCCAGCACCACGCGGGCGCCAGCACCACGCGGGCGATAGGACAGCGCGGGCGATAGGACAGCGCGGGCGATAGGACAGCGCGGCGGCGAGACGGCCCGGGCGGCAGCGTCCTGGTGCTAGAAGCCGCGCTGGGGCAGGGCGGGGGCGGGTCGCGCAGCGTCAGGTCGTCGCCCGAGGTGAACATGGCGTGGCAGAACACCCCGGGGGTGGCGACCCCGGTGCGCGGCAGGGTGGCCACGACGCGGGCCAGTGCCTAGGGCGTCAAGGACGCCCAGCGCCAGGTCAGTGGCGACGGCCCAGGCGACAGCACCGCCCGGGCGACAACAATACCGCGCGGGAAGCAGGACGGCGCGGGCGACAGCACGGCCCGGGCGGCAACACCGCGCGGGCGACAGGACGGCGCGCGTGACGGGACGGCGCGCGTGACGGGACGGCGCGGGTAGTAGCACCGTGCGGGCGACAGGACGGCGCGGATGACAGCACGGCCCGCGCGACAGCACCACGCGGGCGACAGCACCGCCCGCGCGACAGCACCGCCCGGGCGACAGCACCACGCGGGCGACAGCACCGCCCGCGCGACAGCACCACGCGGGCGACAGCACCGCCCGCGCGACAGCACCGCCCGGGCGACAGCACCACGCGGGCGACAGCACCGCCCGCGCGACAGCACCGCCCGGGCGACAGCACCACGCGGGCGACAGCACCGCCCGCGCGACAGCACCACGCGGGCGACAGCACCGCCCGCGCGACAGCACCGCCCGGGCGACAGCACCACGCGGGCGACAGCACCGCCCGCGCGACAGCACCACGCGGGCGACAGCACCGCCCGCGCGACAGGACGGCGCGGGCGGCAACACCGCGCGGGCGACAGGACGGCGCGCGTGACAGCACGGCGCGGGAAGCAGGACGGCCCGCGCGACAGCACGGCCCGCGCGACAGCACCGCCCGGGCGACAGCACCGCGCGGGCGACAGCACCGCCCGCGCGACAGCACGGCCCGGGCGGCAACACCGCGCGGGTGACAGCACCACGTGGGTGACAGCACGGCCCGCGCGACAGCACCGCGCGGGTCACAGGGCGGCGCGGGTCACAGGACGGGCTGGTCCTGGCGTTGCTGCTCTCTAGGGGGTGGGGACGTGGTCGGCTAGCAGGCGGGCGAAGGCGACTTCGAAGTGCTTGTACTGGGTGCGGAGCTCGGGGCCGGGCCAGGACGGGGGGAGGAGTTCGGGCGGGAGTAGCGGGTCGTCCAGCAGGTGACGGAGGACGGCGGCGGCGAGGGTGAAGCGGTCGGCGAGAGCGGTGGCTTCATTGAGGGCCGTGCGGAGCGCGCGGGCCTTGGAGGACCAGGCGTCCAGGTCCCAGAGGGTGGCGGCCAGGTCGTGGGCGGGCTGTTCCGGGCGGCCGGTGAAGAACGTGCACTGCTGGGTGACGGTGGTCGGACGTCCGCGCGTCAGGTTGGCGGGACGGAGCCAAGTGCCCTCGCGGACCTCGGCGAGGCGGAGGTCGGCCATGGCCTGGCGGAGCGCTACGCGGTCGGCGGCGGGACGTCGCTCGGCGGTGATGACGGCGATCTCCCAGTCGCCGTTCCACGAGCGGGTGCGCGGGGTGCGGCTCTCGTCCTGCCGGGCCTGGCGTGCCAGGAGGCGCTCGGTCAGCGCGTAGGCGCCGTCGGACTGGACGAGGTCGCCCGCAGCCACCATCCGCGAGAGCGCGACGCGGATCGTGCCCTCGGCGATGCCGAACAACTCGCCGACGCGAACGAGGTAGCGCGCCTTCAGGCGGGGTGGGTGGGAGCCGAGCAGCGTGCTGAGCACCACCGACCGCGCCGTGAGCGGGCGGAGTCCGAGGGAGTTGGCCATGACGTCCGAGACCTTAGCGAATTACACTCTTTCGACATCTGAACTAGAAGTGTAATGTCCGAGCTATGGCTTCCTATCTGATCGAGCCGGTGGACCGGCTTCCCTTCGGTGGGCCGGAGAAGGCCCGCCGTTACGCGACCGAGCGTTATCGGGGTGCCGTCGGGCTCAACTGGTACACCTGCGACCCGAGTCTGCGCTCGATGCTGCGACGTCATCTGGGCGCCGAGGGCCTGGCATGGGCAGAGCCTCGGCTCGAATCCCTCGGCGGCATGATGGGCGGCCCGATCGCCGCCCGCGCCGAAGAGACCGACAAGAATCCGCCCCGGTTGGAGAAGTACGACCGATGGGGACGCGATATCAGCCAGGTCGTGATGCCGCCGTCGTTCGAGGCCGCCCGGCATGACCTGGTGGCGACGTCCTTCACCCGCCCCGAGTTCTTCGCCGAGGCGCGCGATGCCGACGTGGACGCGGCGCCGCTGGCCGTGGCCTGGAGCTACCTGCTCGACCAGGCCGACATCGGGATGGCCTGCGCGCTGGGCACCGGCGGCGACATGGTCGTGGGACTGGCCGAGCTCTTCGCTCCGGACGACGTCAAACGTCGCGTGCGGGACTTGTTCTCGGCCGGGATGTTCTCCGGCGAGGCCGCCCAGATGCTCACCGAGCGCTCCGGCGGGTCCGACCTGGGCGCGCTGGAGACGACCGCCACCCAGGACGGCGACGCCTGGCGGCTCAACGG
Source organism: Spirillospora sp. CA-294931 (assembly GCF_050946795.1). Lineage (GTDB taxonomy): Bacteria > Actinomycetota > Actinomycetes > Streptosporangiales > Streptosporangiaceae > Spirillospora. The sequence continues at coordinate 388,694 of NZ_CP192006.1, read as the reverse complement.
CCTCAAGTGGTTCGCCTCCAACGCCAACGGCTCGGCGTTCGTCGTCCTGGCCAAGCCCGCGGGGGCGGACGACGGCGTGCGCGGCATCGTCCCCTTCCTGGTTCTGCGCGAGCGCCGCGACGGCTCGCGCAACGGGATCCGGATCCGCCGCCTCAAGGACAAGCTCGGCACCCGCTCGGTGGCGTCCGGCGAGATCGAGTTCACCGACGCCGAGGCCTTCCGGCTGGCGCCCGAGGGCGGGGGCAAGGGCGACGGCAAGGGCCTGTCGCGGATGATGGAGCTGACCAACGGCGCTCGGCTCGGCATCGCGATGATGGGGCTCGGCTGTGCCCGCCGCGCCCTGGTCGAGTCGCTCTGCTACACCCGCGCCCGCGAGGCGTTCGGCGCCCCGCTCGATGAGCAGCCGCTGATGCGCCGCAAGCTCGCCGAGCTGATCGTCGAGACCGAGGCCGCCCAGACCCTGGTGTTCGAGGGTTATCTCGGCCAGCCCCGTCTGCGCCTCGCGCCCGCGCTGACCAAGCTGCGCGCCGCCCGGCTGGGCGTGACCGCCGCCAGCGACGCCATCGAGATCCACGGCGGCAACGGCTACATCGAGCAGTGGCCGGTCGCCCGGATCTTGCGCGACGCCCAGGTCAACCCGATCTGGGAGGGCGGCGACAACATCCTGTGCCTGGACGTCCGCCGCGCCATCGACCGCGAGCAGGCGCACGAGCCCTTCCTGGCCCGCCTCACCGAGGCCGTCGAGCGCGCGCCGTCCGGCGACGACGCCACCGCCGATCTGGTCACCCGCCGCATCACCCGCCTCCGCGAGGCGATCACCGGCTGGCGCGCCCTGCCTCCCACGACCGCCGAGGCCCGCCTCTTTCCCCTGGCCCAGCACATGACCGACGTCTACAACGCCGCCCTCCTCCTGGAACAGGCAGGCTGGGAACGCGAGGAACTGGGCACGGACCGCAAGGCCCTGATCGCCCGCCTCTACACCCGCGCCCACCTGACCCCACGCGACGCCCTCCACGACGTCGAAGCCCCAGCCGAAGACCTCGACCGCTTCGACGAACTGACCGCCGGAGCCCTCCAAGACGACCGCAAGGACTGACCCGCGAGCCGACGAGACCCCTCGCGTCGTGGTCGAGCTCAGCCTCCACCACGATCTGGGCTTCACTGGCGACGCCCTCGGTGTGGTTCGCGCCTCCTGCATTGAGGACGACCTCCACCACGAACTTCCTGATCCAGGCGTTCGCTGACGCGCCCTCGGGGACGGTTCGCGCCGCCTACGTTGAGGACGACCTGTACCGCGATCCCCACCATCCGAGTGGCGTTGGCGGTGTCCTCGGTCGTGGCTTGTGCCGACACTGTTGGGAGCGGTCATCAGTGCGACCTTCGTCATCTGGGCGGCGTGGGGGTGTCTCGGGGGTGGGTTGTGCGTTTTTGAGCGCCCGCGCTGCGGCGCCCGGTGGGGACTCCGGTCATGGCGAGCCCTGGCCCCTGCTCGCGCTGGAACGCCTGGACGTGCGTTGGAACCCGTTGCGCGTCCCGCCCGCCCTGGCCGTCGCGCTTGGCCTAGGTGAGGGGGCCTAGGTGGAGGCCGCCGGTGGCGTCGATGAGGTTGCCGGTGATCCAGCGGGCTTCGTCGGAGGCCAGGAAGGCGACGGCGTTGGCGACTTCTTCGGGGGTTCCGATTCTGCCCAGGGCGGTCATCGCGACGAGGGAATCCCTGACCTCGGGGGTGTGCAGGATGTCGTTGATGCCGGTGTCGGTGGCACCCGGTGCCACGGTGTTCACCGTGATGCCGCGCCTGCCCAGGGCGTTGGCCAGGGTTCGGCTCATGACCTCCAGTGCGCCCTTGGTCATCGCGTAGCCGATCTGGGACGGCACCGCGACGCGGGCGGCCGCGGACGAGATGGTGATGATCCGCCCACCGTCACGGAGCAGCGGCAGCACCGACTGGACGAGGAAGAAGGGCGCCCTGACGTTGATCGCAAAGACCTCGTCGAACTGCGCGGGGGTGAGGTTCTCGATCGACCCGGTTGTGAGTGTCTCCAGGTTTCCGCAGGCGGCGTTGTTCACCAGGATGTCGAGTTCGCGTCCTTCCAGCCCGGCCATCAGCGCGGCGATGTCGCCTTCGGTTCCGAATTCGGCCCGGACGGCGAAGGCCGTGCCGCCGTCCTTCTCGATCGCCGCCACGGTGTCGAGGGCGGCGTCGCGGCTGGCGGAGTAGTGGACGCACACCTCCGCCCCGTCCGCCGCGAGCCGTCGTGCGATGGCCCGCCCCAGCCCTCGCGATCCGCCCGTCACCAGCGCCGTCTTGCCGTTCATCGCGACCTCGTCCCTGTCGGTGTTCGCCCGTCCTCACCGACCTTGGCCGCGGCCGCTCACCGTTCGCTCACCATCGGCTCACGGTCGGCGAGGCGGTCCAGGCCCGCGAGGATGCGGCGCCGGGTGGCCTCGGCACCGATCGACCAGCGGTCGCAGCCGGGGAGCGCCAGCTCGTACAGCTCGCGGGCCTCGGCGAGGTCACCGCGCTGGTACGCGATCTCGCCGAGGCCGCGGCGGGCGCCTGCCAGGGTCTCGGGCATGCCCGAGCGGCGGGCGAAGTCGGCGGCGCGTTCGTAGGCGTCGTTGGCGTCGTCGAGCCGGCCCTCGGCCAGGTGCTCGTCGCCCTTGCGGACGAGCAGGCGGGTGATGTCCTCGACGGCGCCGAGCCGGGTCGCCGCGGCGATCGCCTCGTCGATCAGCGCGGTGGCCCGGGACGCGTCGACAGCGGCGAGCTGGTCGAGCGCGGTCGCCACGCCCCACAGGTCGCCGATGCGGCGGAATTCGTCCAGCGCGGCCTCGAAGGCGTGTCCGGCGCCGGACGCGTCGCCGTCCAGGAAGCCGACGACGCCGTGGTCGAGCCGCGCGTAGGCCCGGGACCAGGGGTCGGACGCGTTCTGGTCGGCGAACCCGGGGCCGAGGACCATGAGCCTGAGGGCGAGAAGCGACGGGTGCCGTACGGGGCGCCCGAGCGCCGTCAGCCGGCGGCGCAATTCGTCGTCGTGGTCGTGGCTCGCCGCTGCGGCGGTGGCGACGCAGAGCGTGTACTCCTCGTCGAGCCCATCGGGGGGCTCGCCGCCGACGGCGTCCATGAGGGCCGTGGCGATCGGGGCGTATTCCTCGGTCAGTCCGCGCAGTTGCCCGTACCAGGAGAGGGCGGCGAGCAGCCGCAGGCCGGGTTCAGGCTCGGCGGCGCGTAGCGCGGCGTCGAGGTTGCCGCGCTCGGCGTCCAGCCGGGCGAGCCATTCCAGCTGGTCGGGGCCGCGCAGCCGGGGCTCGGCGGCCTCGGCCAGGCCGAGGAAGTACGCCGTGTGCGCGGCTCGCGTCCGCTCACGCTCCCCGGGGTCCAGCTGTTCGGCGCAGAACGCGCGGATGGTCTCCAGCATCCGGTACCGCCCGCCGCCGAGCTCGACCAGGGACTTGTCGGCGAGATCGGCCAGCGGGCCGACGGCGTCGTCGCCGCACAGCGCGAGGACGGCATCGAGCGTGCCGCCACCCCGTAGGACGGTGAGGCGCGCGGCAAGCGCGCGCTCGGCGGGGCCGAGCAGGTCCCAGCTCCACCCGACGACCGCGCGCAGCGTCCGGTGGCGGGGCGGCGCCGAGCGGTCGCCCCGTGACAGGAGCCGGAACCGGTCGTCCAATCGGGACGCGATCTCCTCCACCGCCAGCGTCCGCGACCGCGCGGCAGCCAGCTCGATGGCCAGCGGCAGCCCGTCCAGCGCACGGCAGATCCGAGCGACGGTTTCCGGCGCCCCCGGTTCGAAGCCCGGCTGGACGGCGGCGGCCCGGTCGGCGAACAGCCGCACCGCCTCGTCGGCGAGAGGCGCCACCGGGTACAGCGCCTCCCCGGTGACGTCCAGCCGCTCGCGGCTCGTCACCAGCACCCGAAGGCCCCGGCAAGACGCCAGCAGCGGCCGCACCAGACGCGCGACGTCGCGGGCGAGCCGTTCGCAGTTGTCCAGGACGAGCAGCAGCCGCCGTTCCCCGATCCCGGCGACGAGCCGGTCGACCGGCCCCGCCCGCCCGGACACCCCGGGGACGAGCCCGGCCTCGCGCAGCCCGAGCGCGCCGATCACCGCCTGTGCCGCGTCGGACGCCTCCGAGAGGTCGGCGAAGCAGACGTCGCCGCTCTCACGCTCGGCCGCCTCGATCGCCAGGCGCGTCTTGCCGACGCCCCCCGTCCCGGTAAGGGTGACGAGCCGTTCGCGGCGCAGGAGCGCGGCCACGTGGCGCAGGTCGTCGTCGCGGCCCACGAAGCTGGTGAGCTGTGCGGGTACACCGCACGGCGCGACGTCGGTGAGCGCGCGCTCTGCGTTGAGCACCGCCAGGTGGACGTCCTGAAGCGCGGGCGAGGGGTCGACGCCGAGCTCCTCGGCAAGCGCGCGCCGGGCGTCCTGGTAGACCTCCAGGGCCTCGGCCTGGCGTCCGTCGCCGTAGAGGGCGCGCATCAGCTGTCCGCGCAGCCTCTCGCGCAACGGGTGGACGGCCACAGCCTCGGGCAGTTCGGCCAAGAGTTCGCGGTACTCGCCCCTGGCCAGCCGTGCCTCGAAACGGTCTTCGGTGGCCGTCAGACGCAGTTCGTCCAGCCGTCCGGCCTGAGCCTCGGCGAACGGCGCCCGCCGGACGTCGGCGAGAGCGGGGCCGCGCCACAGGTCGAGCGCCTCGCGCAGCAGCCGGTCGGCGCCCGCCGCGTCCCCGTTGGCGAACGCGCGCCGTCCGTCCCCGGCCAGCCGTTCGAAGCGGTGGACGTCGACGTCGCCGGGATCGGCCGCGAGCCGGTACCCGCCGGACGCGAACTCGACCAGTCCCCCGGGGAGGCTCCGGCGCAGCCGCGAGACCTGCGATTGCAGGGCGTGCTCGGGGTCGGCGGAGCCCTCCGTCCCGTATAGGCCGTCCACGAGCCGCGCCACGCTCACGGCTCGGCCCGCGTCCAGCAGCAGCATGGCCAGGAGCGCCCGCACCCGGGGGCCACCGAGGGGAACCGTCTCACCGTCGCCGGTCCATGCCTCGACCGCGCCAAGGACTCCGAACCGCACCTAGGACCTGGCCAGGGCGCGGTGACGGCCGGGTGGGATTCCCAGGGTCCGTTTGAACGCGACGCTGAGTGCGTAGGCGTTGGAGTAGCCGACCTGTCGCGCGACCGAGTCGACCGTGGCGTCGGAACGCGCGAGCAGGTCGGCCGCCTGGCAGATGCGCCACTCGGTGAGGTAGGCCATCGGGGGCTGACCGACCAGTTCGGTGAACCGCTGCGCGAACGTGGCCCGCGAGGCCCCGACCGCGCGGGCCAGCCCGGCGACCGTCCACGCGCGCGCGGGGTCGTCGTGGATCAGCCGCAGGGCGCGCCCGATCAGCGGGTCGGCGTGCGCCCGATACCAGGCGGGTGCCTGCGACTGCGGCAGCTCGAACCACTCGCGCAGGCTGGAGACCAGCAGCAGATCGAGCAACCGGTCGAGGATCACCCGCTGCCCCGGCGCGTCCCGGCGGATCTCCGAGGCGATCATCGTCAGCGTCGGGCACCCCTCCGGCACCGCCGGGACGCGGGCGACGCGCGGCAGCGCCGCCAGCACCCGCTGCGAGACGCTTCCGTGCACCCGGTACGTGCTCTTCAGCAGGACGGTCGAGTTGGACGGGTCGCCGTCGTAGTCGCACATGGCCAGCTCGCCCTCCACGACCTCCCCGTCGAGGGTCACGCATTCCCCGTTGAGGACCATGACGAGCGGAGCCGTCCCCGGGTCGTCGGCGACCGTGAACGGCTCGGACCCCACGACGATGACCACGTCCCCCGTATTCATCGCGACGGCAGCACCCTCGTCCGGGATCACCCAGGCGTTGCCGCTGAGCATCGTCAGCAGCGTCAGCGGCGACTCTTCGGCGTACCGCAGCGACCACGGCGACCGGACGGGCGACTGTTCGACCAGCGCCCCGACCGGACGGACGTCGCGCAGCAGGCTCGACAGGGCATCCTCCATACCGGCGAGCCTAGACGATGGAACATTGATCCACGGCCAACGATCATCGATCGTCCAGGTCAGGGACGTCCTGCGGTCGCGCTCACCCGCGCGGCCTCCGGCGCGGGCCGCTCGGACCGCGGCCGGAACACCACGATCAGCACCGCTGTGACCAGGGCGAACCCGCCGCCCGCCCACATCACCGCGGACGTGGCGACCGAATCGGCCACAACCCCGCCGAGCGAGGCCCCCGCCGCGATGCCCACCTGGAACGTGGTCACGAACAGGGCCGACCCGGCCTCCGGGGCCTGCGGCGCAGCCCGCAGCATCCACATCTGCAAGCAGACCGGAACGCACCCGTAAGCAACCCCCCACAAGAGCAGCAGGCCCACGACGACGGGCCGCGCATGCCCGGCGACCGGAATGAGGATCACCGACGCGCACGTCATGAGCACCGCGGCCAGCAGCGTCCGGTTCAGCCACCGCATCCCGAGCGCCCCGGCGGCGAACGTCCCCACGATCCCCGCCACCCCGTATCCGAGCAGCAGGACGCCGACCAGGCTCTCGTCCATCCCGGAGACCTTCTCCAATACGGGACGGACATACGTGTAGGCCGCGAACTGCCCCGTCACCAGGAACAGCAAGGACACCAGCCCGACCCGGACGGGCGCGGAACGGCGCAGCAACCCGCCCAGCTGCTCCAACCGGACCGGACGCTCTGCGGGCAACGGCGGCAGCAGCAGCGCCAGGGCGGCCACCACACTGAGGCAGACCACGCCCATCACCACGAACGCCACACGCCAGTCGGCCGCGTCCCCGATTACCGTCCCCACCGGGACGCCGATCACCGACGCGACCGCCACCCCGCTGAACACCATCGACGTCGCCCGGGGGACCGACCGCTCCGGTACGAGGCGTGGGGCGAGCCCGGCCGCGATGGCCCAGAACCCGCCCAGCGTGATGCCCACGAGCACCCGGGAGAGCAGCAGCACCACGATGTTGGGGGCGACCGCCGCCAGCAGGTTGGCCAGGGCGAGCACGGCCATCAGCGCGCCCAGCAGCAGCCGCCGGTCGACCCGTCCGGCCACCAGAGTCACCGCCGGGGCCGAGACGGCGCCGACCAGCCCGCAGATCGTCATCGCCAGCCCCGCGACGCCGTCCGAGGCCCGCAGGTCGCCCCCGATCGTGGTGAGCAGGCCGACCGGAAGCATCTCGGTGGTGACGACCGAGAACGTCCCCAGCGACACGGCCACCACCGCGAGCCAGTACAGCAATGCCGGCCGCGCGCCGGGCAGATCCGTTGTAGTCATGCGCCAAGCCTCGATTGACGCCTTATCCGGGAACAACGGCGAAGATCGCATCCTTGTATTAACGGGGCTAATCGAAGGGTGACCATGTCGCTGGAAGCTCGTGAATTGGAAGCGTTCCTCGTCCTCAGCGAGGAACTGCACTTCGGCAGGGCGGCCCAGCGCCTGTATGTCTCGCAGGGTCGCATCAGCCAGTTGCTGCGCGCGCTTGAGGGCCGCATCGGGGGCCGCCTGCTCCACCGCACAAGCCGCCGTGTTGAGCTGACACCGCTGGGCCGCCGTTTCCTGGACGACCTGCGCCCCGCCTACGCCGCCCTGGAGAACTCCATCACCCGCGCCCGCCAATCTGCCCGAGGCATCTCCGGGGTCGTGCGCGTCGGCTTCATCGCCTACCCGACCCCCGCGCTCCTGGGCAGCATCGACGCCCTCCGCCGCGACCACCCCACCGTCCAGGTCGACACCGTCGAGATCCCGCTCCGCGACCCGTTCGGGCCGCTGCGGCGCGGCGAGGTCGACGCCTCGTTCGTCTGCCTGCCCGTACGGGAGCCCGACCTGACGGTCGGCCCGGTGTTCAATCGCGTCCCGCAGACACTCGCGCTGTCGTCCCGGCACCCGTTTGCGTCCCGCGCCGCCATCCCCGCCGAGGAACTGGGCGACTTCCGTCTCATAGGCATCGCCGAACCGGCCCCCCGTTACTGGACCGAGCCCATGGCCCCCACCGTCACCCCGGGTGGACGTCCTATTCCCCAGGGCCCCAAGGTGGGCACCCTGCCCGAAGGCCTCACGATGGTCGCCACCGACCGCGGCGCCATGCTCTTCTGCGCCCCGACCGCCGAGTACCACGGCCGCAGTGACGTCGCCTTCATTCCGGTGACCGGCCTACCCGTATCCAAGCTTGCCCTGATCTACCCGGCCACCTGCACGAGCCCGACCCTCCACGCCTTCGTCCAAGCGGCCGAGGAATTGGGAATCGACGCCCTGACCGCCCCGGCCTAACGCGTCCAGATGTCCTGGCCGTCCCGGCCTAGCGCGTCCAGATGTCCTTTCCGCCCCGAAGGGCCTCGATCAACGTCCGGCTGTAGCCGCTGGCCTGGATGACCTCATTGATCCGGTCTTTCGGGGCATGATGCGGAAGCAGTTCCTTCACCAGCCGCGCGACCTCTCCGCGCACCCCGACGAGTTCCACCGTCAACTCCCGCTCGCGCTCCCCGAGACGCCGCAACTCCTCGTAACGCCAGTCCTCCGTCATAGGACGCATATTGCCGTAAGGTGCCGCAGATGACCGCAGTCCTCCCCCGCCACATCCTCTGCGTCCTCGGCTCCGGAATGGACCTGGACGAGATCGCGCGCATCGCCGCCAAGGAGGGCTTCCGGCTCGATCCCCCCGAGACCGAATTCGACCCGAGGATGCCCGCCGCCTTCACCGCCTGCCTGGCCGAGGCCTCGTTCACCGACGCCGACTGGCAGGCCGTCGAATCCCACGACACCGTGGCCTACCTGATCTCGCTCCCCCTCTTCCCCGAGGTCGCCCGGAGCGTCGCCCAAGCGACCCTCACCCTCACCGCGGACCTCTTCCGCTCCGGCGCCACGGCCATCAAGAACGAGAGCAACGGCCTGACTCACGGCAAGGACCGCTGGCTCGAATTCGCGGAAGACACGGGCCCTGTGCCCCTCTATTACGCGTGGGTCAAGCGCCCCATCTCCACCGGAGACCTCTACATGAGCTGCGGCATGCACCTCCTCGGCGCCCCCGATGTCAGCGTCGTGTGGCCCGGCGATCCCGCCCCCGATGACGTGGCCGAGTTGCTCGACGCCCTGGCCCTCTACCTGCTCACCGAGGACCGAGCCGCCGAAATGAAGGACGGCGAAGGATTCCGCCTGGCCAAAGACGCCCCGCGCTGGATCCTCACCCACCACCCCGACGATCAGTACGAGCCGGACGACTTCTTCCACAACCCCTACGGCCACTGGCGCCTGACCCCCGCCTAGGCACGCCCCCCGGTCGCAGTTTCACGCACTTGCTCGTCCAGAAACTCCTCCCAAGTGCGCTTCCCCTTGAGAGCACCGTCCAACGTCAGGTTCTCGCCCGCCCGATACGACCGTCCGGCCTTCCCGGGTACCCGAACCCGCATCGTCGGCCGGCGCTTCCCCCGAGCCTCCAGATAACCGCGCACGAGCTCGTCCATCCCGTACACCTTCGGCCCGGTGATATCGGCCACCCGCCCCGCCGGCCTCTCGAACGCCAGCTCGACCAGCCGCTCGGCCACTTCCCGCGAATCGACCGGCTGGAAACGCAGCCCCCCGGGAACCGGCACCACAGGCATCTTGGTCATCTTCTCCATCATCATCAGGACCAGGTCATGGAACTGCGCGGCGCGCAGGATCGTCCACGGCACCCCCGAATCCACGATCGCCTGCTCCGCCTTCAACTGCGACCGCAGATACCCCAGCGGCACCCGATCGGCCCCGATGACCGAGATATGCACCAGATGCCGCACCCCACACTCCGCCGCCGCCGCAGCCACGTTCGCCGCAGCCACGTCGTCCCCCTTGGCGCCCCCCGCCAGATGCAGGACGACCTCAGCCCCGTCCATAGCGGCCTCGACTCCCACCCCCTTAACCAGATCCCCGGTCACATACTCGGCTCCCTCACGCTCATGCCGGCTGAGAATCCGAAGCTCGGCGTCCCCCAACAGCGGCAGGACGTGCCCGCCCAGCGTTCCGGTTCCGCCGGTGACCAGGATGGTCGACGTCATCGATCTCTCCACTTCGCTCAGCCCCCGGTCACATGCGCGCCCCCGGGGGTCTACAGCCAAGGACCCCCGCGACGACAGGAATGTGACTCCATGGCCGACGAATGTGACCTGATCCACGAGCGCGTCTGGACGCTGGACCGCTTCGAAGAGCACCGCCCCCACCTGCGCGCCGTGGCCTACCGCATGCTCGGCTCGCTCACCGAAGCCGACAACGCCGTCCAGGAGGCCTGGCTGCGCCTGAACCGCACGGGGACCGACACCGTCGAGAACCTGAACGCCTGGCTGACCACCGTCGTCGCCCGCGTCTGCCTCAACATGCTCCGAACCAGAAGCACCCGCCGCGAGGACCCGCCGCGCGCCAACTAGCCAGCCGAGCCCGCCGCCGGGTAAAAGGAACACCCCACTCCCCGGAGACCGACCTGACCCGTCAACGCCAGGTAGTGGACGCGTTCCTGGCCTCGTCCCGGGGAGGCGACTTCCAAGCCCTCCTGGTCCTGGCCCTGACCACCAAGAACAACAAGATCACCGAGTTCGGCGTCATAGCCGACCCCGACCGCCTCCACCTCCTCGACCCGGCAGTCCTGGACCTGTGACAGCTATCAACGTGTCCTATGATCCTTACATGTCCAAAGTGCGCCGCGCCGAAGAAACCGACGTCCCCGAACTGGTCCGCCTCCGCAGCCTCCTCTTCGAGACCCTGCGCGGCGACTTCTTCAACCCCCCGGGGAACGACATCTGGCGCGAGAACCTCACCACGTCCCTCAAGCAGGACCTCACCAAGGAAAACGCCCGCATCCTCGTAGTGGACGCCGAAGTCGGCCTGGCCGCCTGCGCCGTAGGCACCTACGAGGTCTGGCTCCCCAGCCCCAGCCGCCCGAACGGCCGCATGGGCAGCATCATCGGCGTCGTCACCGATCCGTCCCACCGCCGCCAAGGCCACAGCCGAGCCCTGATGCAGGCCCTCCAGACCTGGTTCCGCGAAAACGACGTCCGCCGTGTAGACCTCCACGCCTCCCCCGAAAGCGAAGGCCTCTACCGCTCCCTAGGCTTCACCGACCACCCCGACCCCTCCCTAACCTGGCGCCCCTAACCCGCCACCAATCGCCAGCGGCCCACTCTGGAGGTGCAATCACGGGCATAGGACGTCCAGCCTGTGCAAGGTCACCACGAGGCCATTAGGTGACCACGACGATGCCCGCAGGCAGACCGTTCGAGTCGGCAAGCGAAAACCGGGCCGCGAGCCGCCTGTACGTGTCACAACCCACGCTGAACAGGCAACTCCGCGCGCTGTAGCGCCTGGTCGGTTGCAAGTTACTGCCCCGGACGCCCCGCCGCGTCGAACTCACCCTCTCCGGCGAGGCATACCCCAGCCCGCCAGATCCTGACCGAAGTGGACGACGCCATAGCGGCCCCCGTTCCGGCCAGAGGCGAGGCCCCGGGCCGTTCTACATCCCGTTCCTCAGCACCACCATCCCGGTAGTCCAGTCACCGGAAGTGATCAGCGCACCCGTCACGAAAAGGGCGATCAGTGGGGCCAGCACCACCCCGATAAGCACAAGCCAGCCACACCCCGCAACATAGAGCCATTTCCCTCGATGCTTTGATCGCCGCTAACGCCACCAAGAAAAAGCGTCCCCAAATTCGCCGTTACTCATCCGCCCGCTCTCGGCCATATATGGCCATCCCCAGCTCGACGGGATGGACGTCGACTCAACCTGCCTAGGATTACCTCTACGCGTGCAAATGATCACTGCCAGCGACTCACCGCCAGGTTGGTCTGTTGCTACAGAGATCATCCCGCTAACCGCAGCCGCACGCTCGTTGTCGTCACGAACAGAGGAGCGACCTGTGCAGCGGATGTCCAAGGGCGCCAACGTCGGTCTGTCGAGCCTGACCGAGACGTCAGGGCCAATTACAGTGGCGCTGAGTTGGACCGATCCCTCTGGCACCGGTGAAGCCGATGTGTCGGTGTTGCTGCTCAACGCCAGTGGCAAGGTCCGAAGTGACGACGACTTCATCTTCTACAACCAGCCGACCAGCGCTGATCAATCCGTCCAACTGCTGGGCAAGTCTCCAACCGGCAGCGGAAGCGAAGATCGCATTCTCATGGACTTGGGCGCGCTATCCCCCGAAGTGCAGCGCGTGATCATCACTGCCAGCCGCGACGGCGGAGCCACCTTCGGAGATCTCAACGATCTGCGCCTGAGCATCGCGGACAGCGCCGGGGAGGTGCTGCTGTCTTTCGATATCAGCGATGCCACTGTGGAGATGGCCTTCATCTTTGGTGAGCTGTACCGCAAGGACGACAGTTGGAAGTTCCGCGCGGTAGGCCAAGGGTACGAGGCGGGATTGGCGGGTCTGGCAACCGATTTCGGCATCAATGTCGACGAGAGCGAAGACCAATCCGAAGCAGAGCCCCAGCCTGACGAGGCGCCTAGATCGAAGGACCCCGTCCCAGCTGCCGCGACGGAAACCGTAACCGAGCCGGCGATCATTGAGAAACGCGACAGCCGCAGCCGGTCCGGCCGGGTACGTACGGCGAAGAAAAAGGTCACGCTGCCGAAAGCAGCCAAGGTCAACCTCGCCGAGCATTCCGCCTGGCAGCACGCGCGCGTGTTCTCAGTCAACGGACTTCGCAACGATCAGGAACGAGAGGCTCGGGCCACCTCCACTTTGCTGGCGGTAATGGCCCATGTGCCCGAGTTCGGCAGGCGCCTCACCGCCCGGTTCGGTGCCCCCGCGGGAACCATCCAGACCTTCACGGAAGCCTCCTTCAAACACGGAGATGCCAAGGTCCGTCCCGACGGGATCATCCGCGTCGCCCGCGCCGGTCGGATCTGGACTGCTCTGATCGAGACCAAGACCGGCGGCAACCCGCTCAAGCTGGAGCAGGTCGAGTCCTATCTGGAGGTCGCCACACGGCACGGGTACGAGACCGTGATCACCCTGTCGAACGACCTCGCACTGGACGGCGAGCATCCCTTGCCAGTCGACAAGCGACGGCTGCGCAAGGTCGCATTGCGCCACCTGTCCTGGGCTGAGGTCGCCCACGAAGCCCACATGCTCTGTCACCACCACGGCGTCGCCAACCCCGCACACGCATGGCTGCTCAGCGAGTTCCTGCACTACCTACGCCAGCCCAACGCGGGTTGCCAAGGTTTCCAGGACATGGGATCGGCCTGGGTCCCGGTCCGTAACGCCGTCACCACCGGCACCCTGCGGCTGGGCGACAAACGAGCGATGCAGGTGGCCGAGAACTGGGAAAAGCTGGTCAGGCAGTTGTGCCTGCGGCTCAGCGGGGAAACGGGCCTCTCCATCGCTCCCGTCCTGCGCAAGCAGCGGGATGGCGACGCATCGGTACGCCGCCTGCAAACCGTGACCTCGTTGGTCGAAAAGGGACGCATGAGCACTGAGATCCGTATCCCCAACGCCGGCGGCCCCGTCCTCGTCGAGGCCGATCTCCGCCTCGGTCAGATCGAAACCACCGTCGAGATCCCCGCGGCGGAGCGAGCCCGCCCCCTCACCCGCGTGCAGTGGCTTCTCAGACAACTGGTCGATGCCCCGCCGGAACTCCGCGTCGAGGCCCTCAGCCCACGCCAGACGACGGGCCCGTGCGACCTCATCAAGAACCTCAACGCCGAGCCCGGCCTTCTCCTCCCCGAAGAAGGAGCCCAGATCACCTCGTTCCGCCTGACCCTGCCCACCAGCATGGGCACCAAGCGAGGCATCGAGGAAGCCGGCTTCGTCCACAGCATCGACACAGCCATGGACCGCTTCCATCAGCAAGTACTCCAGGCAATCAAAGCCGACACCCTGCCCCCCACCGAAACCCACCCAAGCAACTAGCACCGCCCAGGCGACCGACCCGTCGAACATCCAAACCTGCGCAGGAACGGGACTTCAGGGTTCCGTTGTCGGGGAAGCACGCCGTTAGGTCGAGGGGTGGGCGGCTGGTGGCACGTTCGATCTCACCACGCGTTGACGACCCGGTCCTTGAGGACGTCGCCAGTTGCGGAGTCTCGATCTTGGGTGGCGCGGTGACCTGGTCGAGTCCGTTGGAGATGGTGACCGCGACCGTCTCGGTGGCTCCTGGTGGGGTGGCGGGCCTGGGGACGGGGACGGCGGCGACCTGGGCGACGTGCTTCCCGGGTAGGGGGAGCCGGAATCCTAGGTCGGGCGCGGATGCCTGGTACATCAGGCAGTACGCCTGGCGATAATGCGGGCCTGGGTAGACCGTCCCGTTCTCATGACCCCACAGGGTCTGAAAGTTGGCCGCGACGCCTAGACCCGCCCGGTCGGCGATCTGGCGCAACTGGTCCCCGGCGGACTCAAGGCTCAGACCTCGCGCCTCGCGCTACTCACGCAGCCAGAGGGGCTGCCAGCCAGAACGCTGCTTGATCGCGGCCATCTCGTTGCCGTACTGCGGACGCCCCTCACGGACCATACGGACCGCACGCTGCCGCAACTCGGGAGAGTAGGGGGACTCGATCATTCTCTCAATCGAGTCTCCAACGAACCCGGGGCGGCTCAAGACGTACTGGGGCGTCCCATCAGGAAGCTCGGATTTCGTGGCTCACGGCGTCGAGGTAGTCGTTGATGGCTCGGTGGTTTTTCGTGAGGCATTCGATCTTCTCTGCCATGCGGTCGCGTTCATGTTCGAGCGTCGCAATCATGTCTGGGGTGACGTACGGCAGGTATATCGCCCTTGAGCTGTCCAGGCAGGGAAGGATCTGCTTGATGATCCGTGTGGGCAGGCCGACATCGAGTAGGCCCCGCACTTGCCACACCCGGTCGACAACGTAGTCCTCGTAGCTCCGGTACCCGTTGGGGAGCCGTTCGGAGTGGATCAGCCCCTGTTCCTCGTAGTAGCGGAGCATCCGCACCGGCGTGTCCGTGCGCTGGGAGAGCTCACCGATCTTCATCCCCACACCCGTCGTGTCTGGGCTGCGACGCAGCCGGACTTGACCCTCACATCAATGTCACACATTGATGATAAGAATATGACACGAACGGACACATCACCGTCCCCTTCCGCCGCTGAAACACGGTTCCCGCTCGCGGGTCTGCTGGCTCTGGCTGCCACGGGGTTCATCACGCTCCTGACGGAGACGATGCCCGCTGGGATGCTGTCGCAGATGAGCCGCGACCTGGGAGTGAGCGAGGCGGCTGCGGGGCAGAGCGTCACGGTCTTCGCGATCGGGGCGATTCTCGCGGCGGTCCCTCTCACGAGAGCCACGATCGGCTGGCGACGCAAGCATCTGCTGCTGTTCGCGATCTCCGGATTCGCGGTCGCCAACACGGTCACGGCCTTGTCCGGCAATTTCGCGCTCACCCTGGCCGCGCGGTTCCTCGGCGGGATCGTCGGCGGCTTGCTCTGGGCGCTCCTTGCCGGCTACGCCCGGAGGATGGTTCCCGCGCACCAGCGCGGCAAGGCCATGGCCATCGCGATGGCGGGCGGGACCGTTGCACTGTCCGTCGGGGTCCCCGCAGCCGCGTTCCTCGCCAAGGCCGTCGAATGGCAATTCGCGTTCGGGATCATCACGCTGGTCACTCTCGCCCTGATCGTATGGGTGATCGCCACCGTTCCGAACTTCCCCGGCCAATCCAAGGGCGCACGACTGCCGCTGGCCCACACGTTCCGTCTGCCCGGAGTCGCCCCTGTCCTCGTCGTGACGTTGACGTTCGTGTTCGCACACAACATCCTCTTCACCTACATCGCCCCGTTCCTGGCCCCGCTCGGCATGGCGGGTCAGGTCGATTCGGTGCTGCTCACCTTCGGCCTGGTCTCGCTCGTGAGCATCTGGCTCACCGGCGTACTCATCGACCGGCACCTGCGCATGCTCATGATCCTGGCCTGCGCGCTCCTGGCCACAGCCGCTCTCATCCTGAGCGTCTTCTCTGGCAACCCCGCCCTCGTGTACGCCAGTGCGGCCCTGTGGGGACTCGCGTTCGGCGGTGCTTCAACCCTGCTGCAAACCGCGATCGCTGACGCCGCAGGCGCAGCGGGCGACGTCGCACAAGCACTCCTCACCACATGCTGGAACATCGCGATCGCCGCAGGCGCGATCATCGGCGGTATCACCCTCAACGTGCTGGGCTCCCCCTCCTTGAGCTGGATCACACTCGCGCTCCTGCTCCCGGCGCTCGCTATCGTCATCGGCGCACGTCGACACGGATTCACCAGCCGCACATTCGAACGCGAGACCGCCTCCGAACCGGACGCGCGACACCAGACAGCCGAAAACGGCGCGCTGGCGTGATCGGTGGCGTCGCCCCTTGCATCCGCCGCCTGGTGGCGAGGAACAAGACGCAAGACCTTCGATTTTCCGATAGAAGCCGCGGAGCGGCGCCGCGCTCCTAAAGCAGAATCGTGGAGCTGCGACGATTCGTGACAACTCCTGCGCTTTGAAGCTGGACGGTTCCGGACTTGTGAGGGGGCGGGGCCTCGTAGCCTTGGTCGGCGGACCGGCAGCACCTACCCGCCCGCAATGGCCCGTCGCAAGGCCCCGTACAAGTCGGGAACCGTCCAGCGGCATCGATCCCGGCCGTCGAGCGGCTCGACGGAACTGACCTTGACGCCGGAAGCGGGGAGGGCTGCTCAGCCGGTGAGGAGCCTGGGCTTCAGGGTCCCGCTTGCGCTGGGGCGGCCGCGCACAGGCTCCGCGCCGGGACCGGACGGAACAGGCCGCATGCCCGGCGCGCAGAGCCGGGCGCGGCCGCCGGCGACCGCCAAGCGGGCGCCCTTGAACACGTAGAGAAAGTTCTCATCGGGCGCAGTCTGAGGGACTGCCACCCGGGACGCTGCTTGATTGCGGTCACTCACGCAGCCAACAAGGCAACTGCGTTGTGTTTCGGGGGGTGTGGGGGGCGGAGCCCCCCCACCTTGGGGGTTTGGGGGCGGGAGCCCCCAATGAGGCTGTCCGAGCGTTAGCGAGGGCCTTGTTGTTAGTGGGGGCGTTGGGCTTCTACTAGGCGGCCGAAGCCGTCGGCGGCGTGGCCGGCGTCCAGGGCTCGTTGGGCGGCGGCTCGGATGGCGCGCATGATGCTCGCGTCCATGCCCTGGGCCTCGGTGGCTTCGATGATGTGGTCCATGCCTGCGGCGCCGGACGCCACGTTGGAGTAGTCGCCTGGGAACTCGTTGTTCTCTACCTCTCCGGCGATTAGGGGGAGTGAGGTCGGGACCAGGCTGATGATGCCTTGGGCTAGGGGGACGAGGTCTGAGGGTTTGATTCCTTCGGCCTCTGCTAGTGCTAGGGCGTGGGTGACGCCGCCTACGGTCGTCCAGAAGGCGTCCAGGAGGGCGATGTCGTAGGCGGCGGCGCGGCCTGGGTCCTCGCCCAAGTAGTGGCGCGGGCCGCCGAGGGCGGCCAGGGTCTGTTCGTGGGCGCGGAAGCGTTCTTCGGGGCCGCTGAACAGGACGACCGCGTCGGGGGTGCCGATCGTCATGGTCGGGGTCATGATCGAGCCGTCGAGGTAGCCGATGCCGTGCTCGTCGGCCCAGGCGGCGGTCTCGCGGGCGCGGCGGGGTGAGTCGGCGGTGAGGTTGACGAGTGTCCGGCCCTTCAGCGACTCGGTGGCGGGCGCGAGGATGCCCAGGGCGGCGTCGTAGTGCAGGACGCAGACGACGATGAGCGGGCTCGCCTCGATCGCCTCGGCGGGGGAGGCCGCCAGGGCCGCGCCCTCCTTGACGAGCGCGTCGGCCTTGCTCGCCGTGCGGTTCCAGACGGTGGTGGGGTGTCCGGCCTTCAGGAAGGCTCCGGCCAGGGCCTGGCCCATCGGGCCGAGCCCGATCACGGTTACCGGCGTGCGGTTGTCCATCTCAGCTCCTCGGGTGATCGATCTGGTGGGACCAGCCTGCGAAACGGCGCTGTCGGAGTGCTGTCGGCGGCGGGGTTAATGTGGCGGTGTGCGTTTCGGGGTGCTCGGTCCGCTCGCGGTGTTCGGCGGTGAGGGGGAGGCCGTCCGCGTGCCCGAGGCCAAGGTCCGGGCCCTGCTCGCGGCCCTGCTGATGGACGCGCCGCGTCCCGTCCCGGCCGACCGGCTGATCGACGGGCTGTGGGGCGACCGGCTGCCCGCCAACCCGGCGGGGGCGCTGCAACTGAAGATCTCCCGCCTGCGCAAGGTGGTCGGGGACGGGGTTCTAGTGCACGGGGCGTCCGGCTACCGGCTGCTGATTGAGCCCGGTGCCCTTGATGCCCATCGGTTTGAGGCGCTCTTGGCGCGAGCGCGTGATACCCCCGATCCCGCGATGCGGGCTGGGCTTTTGCAGGAGGCGCTGGCGCTTTGGCGGGGGCCCGCGTTGGCCGACTTTGCCGATGACGAGTTCGCTCGGCTTCCTGCTCGGCGGTTGGAGGAGCAGCGGCTGGACGCGCTCGAAGATCTGGCCGAGGCTCGGCTTGAGCTGGGCGAGCACGCCCTGCTGGCGGGCGAGTTGGGCGTGCTGGTCGACGTCCATCCGCTGCGCGAACGGCTGCGGGCCGTCTATGTGCGGGCCCTTTACCGGTCGGGACGCCAGAGTGAGGCCCTCGACAGCCTCGCTGAACTGCGCGATCGCCTGCGGGACGACCTCGGCCTCGACCCGGGCCCGGAGCTCGCCGCCCTTCAGCAGGCGATCCTCGAGCAGGACCCCGCGCTGGACCCCGGGCCCCGCACCAACCTGCCCGCCCGGCTCACCGACCTGATCGGACGCGAGGACGCCGTCCGCGAGGTGCTGACGCTGCTGGAGACCGAGCGGCTCGTGACGATCACCGGACCGGGGGGCGTCGGCAAGACCCGGCTGGCGATCGAGACCGCGTCCCGCCTGACCACGGGCGCGGTGTGGCTGGTCGAGCTGGCCGGGCTCACGCGTCCCACGGTCACCGAGGTCGAGCAGGCCGTCGCGGCCGCCCTCGGCCTGCGCGACGACGCCGACCTGGTCGCCGCGCTGCGAGCCCGGCCGACGGTGCTCGTCCTGGACAACTGCGAGCACGTGGTCGAGCCGGTCGCGGCGCTGGTCGCGCGGCTGCTGCGCGCGGTGCCCGGCCTGCGCGTCCTGGCGACCGGCCAGCGGGCGCTGGCGATCTCCGGTGAGTTCCTGTGGACGGCGCCGCCCCTCGAACAGCCGAGCGCGGTGCGTCTCTTCGTCGCCCGCTCGGGCCTGGAACCCGACGAGGCCGACGCCGAGGCGATCGCGGCCATCTGCCGCCGCCTGGACGGCCTGCCGCTCGCGCTGGAACTGGCCGCGACCCGGGTCCGGTCGATGAGCGTCCAGGACCTGGCCGAGCGGCTGGACGACCGGTTCCGCCTGCTGGCCTCGGGCCGCCGCGACGCGCCCGCCCGGCAGCGGACGCTGCGCGCCATGATCGAGTGGAGCTGGCAGCCGCTGTCCCCGGCCGAGCGCACCCTGTTGCGGCGGCTGGCCGTCCACGCCGACGGGTGCACGCTCCAGGCCGCCGAGGAGGTGTGCTCCGGCGCGGGCGTCCGGGCGGAGGACGTCCCCGACCTGCTGGCCCGCCTGGTGGACGGTTCGCTGGTCGTCCTGGTCGAGGGACGCCGTTACCGGCTGCTCGAATCCGTCGCCGCCTACTGCCACGAACGCCTCCGCGAGGCCGGAGAGCTCCGGCGCCTGCGGCAACGCCACCACCGCTACTACGTCGACCTGGCGGTACGCGCCGAACAGCATCTGCGCGGCCCCGAGCAGAAGGAATGGCTCGAACGCCTCGACGCCGAGACGGCCAACCTCCGCGCCGCCCTCGACGACCTGGTCGAGCGCGGCGACGCCGACCGGGCGCTCCGGCTGGTCAACGCGCTGACCTGGTACTGGTTCGTGCGCGGACGGCTCAACGAGGCCCGGCGCCTGATCGGCCTCGCCCTGTCGATCGCCCCCGAAGACGCGCCCGGCCGTCCCCTGGCCATGGCCTGGGAAGCGGGCATGGGGATGCTGCTCGGCGACGATCTCGACCCCGGCGTCCTGGACCTGTTCGACGCCGACGACCGCGCCGCCCGCGCCTGCGCCCGCTGGTTCCTCGCGCTCACCCAGCAGGGCTACGGCGACCAGGACGCCCGCCGCGAACGGCTGCACCGCGCCCTTTCCGACTTCCGGGCCGTCGGCGACCGCTGGGGCGAGGCCGCCTCGCTCGTCCTGCTGGCCACCTGGCAGCTCACCCGCGGCGACCTGGCGGGCTTCCGCCGCGACGGCGAACGTTGCATGGCCGTCTTCCGCGAGGTCGGCGACCGCTGGGGCCAGCTCCAGGCGTCCCAGACCCTCGGCACCTTCGCCGAGATCACCGGCGACTACGCCGAGGCCGGACGCGTCCACCGCGAGGCGCTGCGCATCGCCGAGGAGCTCGGCCTCTGGGGCGAGGTCGCGGGCTCCCTGGCCCAGCTCGGCCGCATCGCCCTGCTCACCGGCGACCACACCCGCGCCGACCGCCTCCACGAACGCGCCCGAGCCATGGCCGCCGAACGCTCCAACGTCCAGGTGGAGCAGTTCGCCGAGATCGGCCTCGCCATCGGCGCCCGCCGTCAGGGACGCCTCGACACCGCCGAACGGCACCTGCACCGCTGGCTCGACTGGGACCGCTCCCGTAAGGGCGAACCCGGCGTGGCCCTGATCCTCGCCGAACTGGGCTTCATCGCCGAACAACGAGGCGACGCCGACAAGGCCCTCGCCCTCCACACCGAGGGCCTGGCCTCCGCCCGCGCCTTCGGCGACCCCAGGGCCGTGGCGCTGGCCCTGGAGGGCCTGGCCGGAGCCCACTCCCTGGCCGGACGACTCGACCGCGCCGCCGCACTCCTCGACGAGGCCGCCGCCCTGAGAGCCTCCACCGGCGTCCCGATTCCCCAGGCCGAACGCTTCGACCTCGACCGCATCACGTCCCGCCTCGAAGCGCCCCGCCCCCACCCCCGCTGAGCGGACGGAGGCGGCTCCTCACAGCGGTGAACGAGACGGTCGTCGAGAGA
The DNA here is from genome assembly GCF_050946795.1 of Spirillospora sp. CA-294931. Taxonomy (GTDB): domain Bacteria; phylum Actinomycetota; class Actinomycetes; order Streptosporangiales; family Streptosporangiaceae; genus Spirillospora. The sequence goes on along the minus strand of NZ_CP192006.1, from coordinate 367,709 downwards.
TGTCCGGCACCTCGGCGTTCCCTACAGGTCGGATCTTTGGTGTAGGAAATCCGGAGGTGCCGGACATCTCGCTGTGACACTGCTCCAGACGAGAAGGGAGCCGGAGTGCCGGATCCTGATGACGGTTTCACCGAGTTGTGGGACCGCCACTACGACGACGTGCTGAGCTACGCCGCCCGGCGCGTCGACCACGAGACGGCGCGCGACATCGCCGCCGAGACCTTTCTGATCGCCTGGCGACGCCGACGGCACATCCCCGCCGACCGTCCGTTCCCGTGGCTCCTTCACGTGACCCGGAACGTCCTGGCGAACGAAATGCGCGGCCACCGGCGCCGGGGCCGGCTGTGGGGACGCATCAAGGACCAGCGCGGCACGAACCAGCCGGTCGCCGACGTGGCCCACGGCCTCGCGGAGGGCGGCCGCCTCGGCGCCGCCCTGCGGAGGCTCTCGCCGCACGACCGTGAGGCCCTGCAACTGGTCGGCTGGGAGGAACTCAGCCCCAAGGAAGCGGCGATCGTCGCCGGGTGCTCGGAGAAGGCGTTCTCCGTCCGGCTGCACCGCGCACGGCGCCGCCTGTCGGCCGCGCTCGACGAGTTCGACGCCGCAGACAAGCCCGTTCTCGCCCCCACCACGCCCAGGAGCGCGCAGGCATGAACAACGACGTCCAGGAAGTCCGCACGATTCTCGCGCCGACCAACCCCGTCCCGCCGGGCACCCTGGCGGGCGCCGCCCACGAGCCCGCCGCCCGCGCCGCCCGCGACCGCATCATCGCCTCCGACGAAAGGCCCCGGCGCCGCCGGTGGACGCCGCGGCTGGTCGCCGTGGGCGGCCTCGCGGTCACCATCGCGGCCGGAACGACCGTGGCCCAGAACATCGGCGGCACCGACGAACACGGCAGACCCCGCACCGCGATCCCCGGCCTCCCCGCGGCCCCCGCCGCCAACGCCAAGGAGGCGCTCACCAGGGCCGCGTACGCCGCCGAACGCCGCCCCTTCACCGCCCCTCGTCCCGACCAGTGGGTCTACATCAAGACCCGGTACAAGGACGTCAACCACAAGAAGAAGAAGTACGGCCCCTTCACCCCCAAGTCACCGGCGACGACCTACACCCAGGAGAGGTGGACCCGAGCCGACGGCAAACAGACGGCTGATTTCGAAGGGGGCAAACTCGTGATCGCCCCCACCGGGGGCACGTCGATCCCCAATGACTACGCCACCGTGTCGACCCTGCCCCGCGACCCGGACGCACTGCTCGCCTGGGCCAAGAAGCAGGCCGGTCCGCATCAGGACCCCGTCTTCTCTCTGCTCGGCGCGATGCTCGTGCACAGCCTGGTCCCTCCCGCGCAGGAGGCCGCCATCTACCGAGCCCTCGCGAAAACCCCCGGCGTGACCCTGACCAAGCGAACGTCGGACGCGGAAGGCCGTCCGGCCCTCTCCCTTTCCTCCGCGGCGGAGGGCTGGATTAGGGAGGAGGTGCTCCTGGACCCGTCCACCTACGCCTACCGCGGCCACCGCACCGTGGTCATCAAGGACCACAGCGACGAGCACATGAGCTACAAGAAGGGCACAGTCGCCGACCAGTCAGCCCGCCTGACCATCACCGTCGTCAACCGCCCCGGCCAAAGACCCCACTCATAAGACCGGCCATCGCTGCCGCAACCCCTGGATCAGGCCAATGACCTGGCTCTTCACGCCGTACCAGAGCTTGAGGGCTGACTTTGGGGGGTGTGGGGGCGGAGCCCCCCGCCTTGGGGGTTTGGGGGCGGGAGCCCCCAATGGGGCTGTCCGAGCGTTAGCGAGGGCCTTGTTGGTGTTGGGGGCGTTCCGAGCTTGTGGATGTCGTCAGGTTGTCGCTGCGAGGATTTCCTTGATGAGGGCGGGGAGCAGGTCGTCGTGGCCGGCCTCGACGATGTCGGCCATCGGGGTCAGCAGGTGGGTGAGGGTCGCGTCGTCCAGGCCCTCGCCTCGGCTGGCCTGGACGATGTTGGCCAGCGCGACCGCCTGCATGCTGAGGGGCGAGTCGTCGTCCATGGCGTCCGGGTCGACCTCGGCCACGGCCCGCAACCAGGGGACCAGGAAGCCGGCGGCGAACTCGGCGGCGCGCCGGGTCCCGACCAGTCGGGTGGCGTGCTGGATGCCGCCGAACATCCCGTACATGCCGCTGAGCAAGGCCAGGTCGTACAGGGACGCAAGGCCGGGTTCGTCGCCGACGTAGCGGGCGGCGCCCAGCACTTCGAGCGTGGCGGCGTGCTCGTCGAACCCGCTGCGGCTGCCGCTGTAGACGATGAACGCCTCGGGCCGCCCGATCATGGGCGGCGTCGCCATGATGCCGCCGTCCACATACGGGATGCCGTGCACGGCGGCCCAGGAGGCCGTCACCCGGGCCTCCTCGGGCGTCCCGTTGGTGAGGTTCACCAGGGTGCGGCCCGCGAACTGCCCGGCCTGGGGGCCGAGGATCGCGTGGGCGATGTCGTAGTTCAGGAGGCAGACGATCACGATCGGGCTCGCGGCGACGGCCTCCCCGGCCGTCGGCGCGAGGACGGCGCCTCGCGCGACCAGGTCGTCGGCCTTGCCCGCCGACCGGTTCCACACCGTCACCGGGTGGCCCGCCTCCAGCAGCGCCTCGGCGAGGCGGTGTCCCATCGATCCCAGGCCGAGCACGCTCACCGCTGTCTTCGTCATGGTGCATCTCCTTTCGTCAGGTCACAGCTTGCGTTTCGGGGGTTCGGGTTCGGTTCCGATCCGGTTGTGGTGGGTTAGCGTGACGGGGTGCGTTTCGGGGTGCTCGGTCCGCTGGAGGTGCGGACGGGGGAGGGGAAGCCCGTCCGGGTGCCGGAGACCAAGGTCCGGGCCCTGCTCGCCGACCTGCTGGTCCATCGCGGACGGACGGTCCCGGCCGACCGGCTGATCGACGATCTTTGGGGGACGGCGCCGCCCGCCAACGCGTCCGCGACCCTGCGCGCCAAGGTCTCGCAGCTGCGGCGGGCCCTCGACGAGGCCGAACCCGGCGCCCGCGAGCTGGTGACCTTCCAGGCTCCCGGGTACGCGCTGACGGCCGAGGACGTCGACGCCGACCGTTTCCAGGACCTGCTGGAGCGGGCCGGACGCCAGGACGGCGACCCGCGCGCGAAGGCCGCTCTCCTGCGCGAGGCGCTCGGCCTGTGGCGCGGCCCCGCCTACGCCGACTTCGAGGAGTTCACCCGGGACGAGGCCCGGCGCCTGGAGGAGCGGCGGCTCGTCGCGCTGGAGGATCTGGCCGAGACCCGCCTTGAGCTGGGCGAACACGGGGTGCTCGCCGGTGAGCTGGCCGCTCTGGTGGACGCGCATCCGCTGCGCGAGCGGCTGCGGGCGGTCCATGTCCGGGCCCTCTATCGGGCCGGACGTCAGGGCGAGGCCCTGGCCGGTCTGGCCGAGCTGCGCGATCGGCTGCGCGACGAGCTCGGCGTCGACCCCGGTCCCGAGCTGGCCGCGCTGCACCGCGCGATCCTGCGGCAGGACCCCGCGCTGGACGCCGGGACGCGGCCGAGGACGAACCTTCCGGCCCAGCTCACCGAGCTGATCGGGCGAGAGGAGGCCGTCCGCCTGGTGCGCGGGCTGCTCGCGTCCGAGCGGCTGGTCACGCTCACCGGCGCGGGCGGCGTGGGCAAGACCAGGCTCGCGCTGGAGGCGGCGTTCCGGCAGATCGACGCGTTCCCGGACGGGGTCTGGGTCGTCGAGCTGGCCGGACGGGCGCGTCCCGGCGCGCCCGCCGCCGAGGTGGTCGAGGCCGTCGCCGCGGTCGTCGGCGTCCGGGACGAGGCCGCGGTCGAGCCCGTCCGGCTGGTGGACCGGCTGACCGAGGCCATCGGCGCGCGGCGGATGCTGCTCGTCCTCGACAACTGCGAGCACGTGATCGACTCCGCGGCCGAGCTGGCCGGGACGCTGCTGCGGGCCGTGCCTGGCCTGCGGATCCTGGCGACGAGCCAGGAACCGCTCGCGATCGGCGGCGAGCACGTGTGGACCGTGCCCCCGCTCGACCTGCCCGACGGCGGTGACCTGGAGCGTTCGCCCGCCGTGCGCCTGTTCACGGCGCGGGCCGCCGCCGCGACGCCGGGCTTCGCGCTGGACGCGGGCAACGCCGACGCCGTCGCGTCCATCTGCCGCCGCCTGGACGGGATGCCGCTCGCGCTGGAGCTGGCCGCGACCCGCGTCCGGGTGATGGGCGTCCGCGAGCTGGCCGACCGGCTGGACGACCGCTTCCGCGTCCTGACCGCGTCCCCGCGGGGCGTCCCGGCCCGGCAGCGGACGCTCCGGGCGATGATCGACTGGAGCTGGGAGCTGCTGACCGAGGCCGAGCGCGTCGTCCTGCGCCGCCTGTCGGTGCATGCCGGGGGTTGCACCCTCCGGGCCGCCGAGCGGGTCTGCTCGGGCGGCGACGTCCGTCCGGCCGATGTCCTGGACCTGCTCGGACGGCTGGTCGAGCGGTCGCTGGTCGTCCTGTCGGACGGCCCCGCGGGCGCCCGCTACGGGATGCTCGAATCGGTCGCCGCCTACAGCCGCGACCGGCTGCGCGAGGCGGGCGAGGAGGACGCCTTCCGCGACCGCCACCTGGCCTACCACGTGGCCCTGGCCGAGGAGGCCGCGCCGGACCTGCGCGGGCGCGGCCAGTGCCTGGCGCTGGAACGCCTGGACGGCGAGTCGGCCAACCTCCGCGCCGCCCTCGACACCGCCGCCGCCCGAGACCCCGCGTCGGCGCTGCGCCTGGTCAACGCGCTGGCCTGGTACTGGTACCTGCGCGGCCGCTTCCACGAGGCCCGCCGCTCGCTCACCCAGGCCCTGTCCGCCGGAGCGGGCGGCCCCGGCCGCGCGGCGGCCCTGGCCTGGCGCGCCGGGATGTCGCTGCTCGTCCTGGACGGAGCCGACGGCGACCCCGTCAAGCAGAGCGAGGACGCCCTGGAGCAGTACGAGCGGGCCGGCGACCCCGCCGGGCTCGCGCGGGCGCGCTGGTTCGTCGGCCTGTGCCGCCTCGGCTTCGGCGACACCGGCGCCGCGCTCGGGCTGGTCGACCGGGCACTGGACGGTTTCGCCGAGCTGGACGATCGATGGGGGCTGGCCGCCGCGCTGAAGGTCAGGGCCGAGGCGGCGATGACCAGCGGCGACTTCGCGGCCGTCCGGCGGGACGGCGAGCGCAGCATGGCCATCTTCCGGGAGATCGGCGATATGTGGGGCGAGTTGCAGGCGTCCTACGTCCTCGGGGAATTGGCCGAGGCGACCGGCGACTACCGGCAGGCCGAGACGCACCGCGCGGAGGGGCTGCGCATCGCCGAGTACCTCGGTCTGTGGCACGAGGTCAGCAACATGCTCGCGCGGCTCGGGCGGATCGCCCTGCTGACCGGCGATGACGACCGCGCCGACGAGCTGCACCGCCGCGCCCGGCGGATCGCGGCGTCGCGGTCGTACCCGCGCGGCGAGCACTTCGCCGAGACCGGGCTGGCGCTGCTGGCCCGCAGGCAGGGCCGCCTGGACGACGCCGAGGCGCACCTGCGGGCATGGCTCGAATGGTGCCGCCGCTGGGACGGCGCCGCCGGTCTGGCCTTCCTCCTGGCCGAGCTCGGTTTCGTCGCCGAGCAACGCGGCGACGCCGAGGCCGCGCAGGCTCTCGCGGTGGAGGCCATGGACCACGCGCGCCAGGTCGGCGACCGGCGCGCCCTCGCGCTCGCCTGCGAGGGCCTGGCCGGAGCCCGCAACGCCGCGGGCCACGCCGAGGACGCCGCCCGCCTGCTCGGCACCGCCCACGCGCTGCGCGCCTCGGTCGGCGCGCCCCTCCCACCCGCCGAACGCGGCGACGTGGACCGCATCACCTCCGCGGCCCGCCGCGCCTTGGGCGACGCGACCTTCGAAACCGCGTTCCTTCTGGGGACCCGCTCGTCCACCGCTGCTCCCGGGGGCGCACGCGCGGCGGTTTAGCACTGAGGCGGGGGCTAGCGCTGTTACTCCCGGGGGCGCACGTGCGGGGGTTTAGTGCTCGGGCGGGGTCCAGAGGGGATTGCGGCCCGCCATGGCGACCAGGCGGTCGAGGGGCGGGGCTTCGGGGGAGATCTCGACGGGACGGCCGAACATGACGTCGTCGCCGACGGGGCGCTCGGGCTCGTCCGGCTGGGGGGTGAGGATGGTCATGCACGCTTCGATCAGGCCGGGGTCGACCGAGTAGGGCAGGTCGAGGGCGCGGGCGAGGTCCCAGCCGTGCACGACGACCTCGTCCAGCGCGACCAGGCCCGCGATGTCGCCGGGGAGCTCCACGCCGCCGACCTCGGTCATGCCCTCCCAGGCGACGGGGGTGAGCCACGCCTCGGCGAGCGCCGCCAGGCGCCGGGGGACGCGGTCGCGCCAGCCGTCCTCCAGCAGGGACGCGTCGACGACCGGGCCGGACGTGCCGCCCTCGGGGACGTGCTTGGCGGCCGCCTCGGTGAACGCCAGCGCGAGCCCGTCCATGTGGTGGACGAGGTCGCCCACCGTGTACTGCGGGCAGGGGGTCGGGAGCTTGAAGTGCTCCTCGGAGATCGCGACGATGAGTTCCGCCGTCCTGCGGGTGGCGGGCGCGAGGTCGATCATGTGGGCTCCTTGGCGTGGTCGTCCTTGCCGTTATCGACTCGCCGGGGCCGCGAAAGTCATCGGTGCGGTACGAGAGAATCCACGCGGGGTAGTGAAACGGTGATCAACGGTGGTGGTGGGCGGCGCGTTTAGACGCGTAAGCTACTGCCGAGTAGTATTCGGGGCCCGGATGAAGTGCAGTCTTGCGCGAGCCCTACTCTGACTGCCAACGCCCGTACCTCAGGAGGACGGAACAGTGTTCTGGCTCACATTGCTGATTGGGCTCGCCGGTACGGCGGTCGCGCTGGCGCTCGCCGGACGGCGGGTGCGGTTCCTGGTGAAGCTGTTCAAGAGCGGCCAGCCCGACCCCGAGCGGACCCTGCAGGTCAAGCGTGACCCCAAGGGCGCGGTGGAGGGGCAGGCCGTGGAGGTCCTGGGGCAGCGCAAGCTGCTGAAATGGACCGTGGCGGGCATGGCGCACTTCGCGGTCATGTGGGCGTTCTTCCTGCTGGCCACCGTCTACGGCGAGGCGGCCGTCGCGCTGCTGTTCGGGCTCGACAAGCACATCCCGTTCCTGCAGACGTGGGGGCCGATCGGGTTCGTCCAGGACACCATCGCGCTGGCCTGCGCCGCGGGCCTGGCCACGTTCGCGATCATCCGCTGGAAGAACTCACCCGCCCGCCTGGACCGCGCGTCGCGGTTCAAGGGCTCGCACACCGGCGGCGCCTGGGTCATCCTCGTGATGATCTTCAATGTGATCTGGACGATGTTCTTCTTCCGGGGAGTCGCGTCCGCGTCGGGCAACCTGGCCTTCGGCAAGGGCGCCTACTTCTCCTACCTGTGCGGCAAGCCGTTTGAGAACCTGAGCCACGACACCCTTGAAGTCCTGGAGTCGATCGGCCTGCTGCTGCACATCGGCGTGGCGCTGATCTTCCTGGTCATCGTCGTGAACTCCAAGCACCTGCACATCTTCATCGCCCCGCTGAACGTCATGTTCAAGCGCCGTCCGGACGGCCTGGGCGCCGCGCAGCCGATGATGTCGGGCGGCAAGCCGCTGGACTTCGAAGAGGCCGACCCGGACGAGGACACCTTCGGCCGAGGCAAGATCGAGGACTTCACCTGGAAGGGCTTCCTCGACATGGCCACCTGCACCGAGTGCGGGCGCTGCCAGTCGCAATGCCCCGCCTGGAACACCGGCAAGCCGCTGTCGCCGAAGATGGTCGTCCTGGAACTGCGCGACCACGCCTTCGCCAAGGCGCCCTACATGCTCGCCTCCGAGGAGGAGCGCGCGGCGTTCACCGACGAGCAGAAGCAGGCGATGCAGGTCGACCGGGAGCTGGTCGGCGAGGACGGCGTCATCCACCCGGACGTCCTGTGGGCGTGCACCAACTGCGGCGCGTGCGTCGAGCAGTGCCCGGTCGACATCGAGCACATCGACCACATCCTGGACATGCGGCGCTTCCAGGTGATGATCGAGTCCTCGTTCCCGTCCGAGGCCGGCGTCATGCTCAAGAACCTGGAGAACAAGGGCAACCCCTGGGGCATGTCCGAGATGAAGCGCCTCGAATGGATCGAGGAGCTGGACTTCGAGGTCGAGGTCGTCGACGAGAAGCTGCCTGAGGAGACCGAGTACCTGTTCTGGGTCGGCTGCGCGGGCGCGCTGGAGGACCGGGCCAAGAAGACCACCAAGGCCGTCGCCGAACTCCTGCACATCGCGGGCGTGAAGTTCGCCGTCCTGGGCCCGATGGAGGCCTGCACCGGCGACCCGGCCCGCCGCCTGGGCATGGAGTTCGTCTTCCAGATGCTCGGCCAGCAGAACGTCGAGACCCTCAACGACGCCGGCGCCAAGAAGATCGTCGCGACCTGCCCGCACTGCTTCAACACCCTGGCCAACGAGTACCCGCAGATCGGCGGGAACTACGAGGTCGTCCACCACACCCAACTGCTCGCGCACCTGGTCGAGGAGGGCAAGCTCACGCCGGTCACCCCGATCGACGAGAACATCACCTACCACGACCCCTGCTTCCTGGGCCGCCACAACAAGGTCTACAAGCAGCCGCGCGACATCATGGCCCACGTCCCCGGGGTCAAGACCCAGGAGATGCACCGCCACAAGGACCGCGGCTTCTGCTGCGGCGCGGGCGGCGCGCGCATGTGGATGGAAGAGCGCATCGGCAAGCGCATCAACACCGAACGCGTCGACGAGGCCCTGGAGACCAACCCCGACACCGTCTCCACCGCCTGCCCGTTCTGCCTGGTCATGCTCGGCGACGCCATCAACGAGAAGAAGAACGAGGGCGCCGCCAAGGAATCGCTGGAAGTCGTCGACGTCTCCCAGCTGCTCATCCGCTCCATCAAGGGCGAACCCGCCCCCAAGGAGCCCGCCGCGGCCGAGTAAGGCTTCGCAACGGCCCCGGCCTCCCTTACGGGGGGGCGGGGCCTTTTGGTTTACCCGGTGTCCGAGAGCGGATGTGACCTGCTCTGGCCGGTCTCATTGGGGTGCGCGGCCCCTAGCGTTTGCCGAATGAGATCCGCATTCTTCCTGGTCTCGGCGCTGGCCCTCGCGGGCTGCGGCTCGCCGGCGGCCGACGCCGACACGACCCGCGTCGCCGACTACACCGGACGCCCCCTCGACGCCGCCAAGGACCACGCGCGCGACGCGGGCTTCACCACCAAGTCGCACGACGCGACGGCCGGGAACGCGGGCCAGTGGGTCGACGGCAACTGGAAGGTCTGCTTCCAGCGTCCGGCCCCCGGAACCGAGGCCGTCCCCGACCGGACGAAGATCGACTTCGCCGTGACCCGCACGGAACTGCGCTGCCCGTCCGCCGACGGCCAGGCCGTCGCGTCGTCCTCGCCGACGGCCTCGCCGTCGGCTTCGCCGCGTATGCCGGACGTCGTCGGCCGCACCTACCGAACGGCCGCCGCGCTGCTCCGCAGGGCCGGGATCGACGACGTCCAGACGGACGGCGCCTACGCCGACGTCCCGCCCCCGCCCGACCCGTCCACCTGGAAGGTGTGCTTCCAGGAACTCGAGGGCGAGGCCGTAACCCTGTGGCTGGCCAAGCCAGGCAGCCGCTGCCCAGCCGTCCGTGGCACCGACCAAGCCCCCGCGCCCAAGCCCACCCGAACCCGCAAGCCCCCATCCGCGTACTACCCGAACTGCGCCGCGGCCCGCGCGGCAGGAGCCGCCCCCGTCCATCGAGGCGACCCCGGCTACGGCCGCCACCTCGACCGCGACGGCGACGGCGTCGGCTGCGACCGAGGCTGACGGGTCAAGGGATCTGTAGCGGTTCATTGGCACGCCGAGGGGGCGCGGCGCGGTAGGACCGGGGCATGGCGGTGCTCTGGGCCCTGGCGGCCTTCCTGATGACGCTGATCGGCGGGCTCGTCGCGATGCGCGTCCGCGACCGGCGGCACCTGGTGCTCGGGCTCGCGGGCGGACTGATCCTCGGCGTCGTCGCGTTCGACCTGGTACCAGGTTCGCTGGACATCACGTCCTCGACGGTGCTGGGCGTCCCGTCCCCCATGCTGGCGTTCGCGGCCGGGTTCCTGCTGCTCCACATCGTCGAACAGGCCGCCGCGATCCACCGCGCCCACGAGGGAGAGTACGCCCCCCACCGTCACGCCCACGGCCGGACGGGCTTGCTCGCCGCGTCCGCCCTGGTCGGGCACAGCTTCATCGACGGCCTCAGCATCGGTCTGGGGTTCCAGTCCGGCGCCGAAACCGGGGCGTTCGTCGCGCTCGCCGTGATCGCCCACGACTTCGCGGACGGCTTCAACACCGTCACCGCCGCGTCGCTCGGCCGCTCCGGTCGTCCGGCCCTGGTCATGCTGCTCCTGGACGCCGTCGCCCCGATCTTCGGCGCCCTGGCGACCCTCCTGGTGGACGTGCCGGAGGGCGTCCTCGGGCCCTACCTGGGCTTCTTCGCGGGCGTCCTGCTCTACCTGGCCGCCGCGGAAATCCTCCCCGAGGCCCACAGCCAGCACCCGAGAGTCCTCACGCTCTGCTGCACACTCGCGGGCGTCCTGGCGGTCATGCTCATCGTGGGGACGGCCGAGTGATCCGCGCGACCGCCGCGTACTGCGCGACGACCTCCGAATCATCACGCCACTGAGCACACGACACCAGCCCCGGCTCGACCAGCTCAAGCCCGTGCAGGAACCCCTCGATCTCCGCCCCCGTCCGGGCCCTGATCGGCGGCTTGGCATTCTCGTTCCAGAACCGCATGGCCTCCACGTTGCCCCGTCCGCCCAACTCCAGCGTCGGATGGGTCAGCGCGAGGTAACTCCCGTCCGGGACGGCCTCGACCAGCCGGTCGACGATCCGTCCGGCCTCCCGGGTGTCAAGGATGAAGTTCAGAATCCCCAGCATCATGATCGCGACCGGCTTCCCGAAATCGAGCGTCTCACCCGCCCGCTCCAGGATGGTCTCCGGATCATGCGCGTCGGCCTCCACATAATCCGTGGCGCCCTCGGGAGTACTGGTCAACAAAGCCCGCGCATGCGTCAGCACAAGCGGATCGTTGTCGACATAGACCACACGCGCCTCGGGCGCCACCCGCTGCGCCACCTCATGCGTGTTGTCGGCCGTCGGAAGGCCCGTCCCGATATCGAGGAACTGCCGGATACCCGCCTCACCGGCCAGGAAGCGCACGGCCCGTCCCAGGAAAGCCCGATCCGCCCGCGCCACATGGACGATGTTCGGATACATCTGGAACACCTGGTCGCCCACCTCGCGGTCGGCCAGATAGTTGTCCTTACCGCCAAGCCAGTGATTCCACACCCGCGCGTTATGAGCGGTGCCGGTCTCGATCCCCTTGGAGCCCATGGTCTTCTTCATGCCCCTCCGAAGAACAGATCATCAGCCCCGCCAACAAGAACCCGACCCCACCAGGCGGACGCCGACGCCAAACCTAAGCCGCCCCCACCCCCAACACCAGAGCAACGCCCTCACCCACCCTGACCGCACACGGTCAACCCAGAACCACCGCAGCCAATGAAGACCGCCCCCAGCCGCCTCCATGGCAGGCAAGCCAAACCCCGCCCAACCCCAGTCGTCGACCCCAGAGCGCCATCCCTGCACCGAGACACCCATCCAGCCGGAGATGACCCGCCAGCCCCCACACCCGGACGTCCCGGGCACGCGACCGCCAGCCCCCAGACCTGAGGCCGCCAGCCCCAGAACCCACGCCGCAGCACCGGCGACACCGGGGGCAGCAACCTCTCGCGTCCACCCCCACCCCCACCCCCACACCCACATCCACTCCACCTCCGCACTCACGTGCACCGGAGGGGACGGCGGATCACACCTTCGTGCGGTGGAAGTTCATATAAGAACGCGAAGGGGTCGGTCCCCGCTGATCCTGATACCGCGACCCATACCGCTCAGACCCATACGGGTACTCGGCCGGGGAACTCGTCCGGAACAGGCACATCTGCCCGATCTTCATCCCGGGCCACAACTTGATCGGCAACGTCGCCACGTTCGACAACTCGAGCGTCACATGCCCACTGAACCCGGGGTCGATCCACCCGGCCGTCGAGTGCGTCAGCAGCCCCAGCCGTCCCAACGACGACTTCCCCTCAAGCCGCGCCGCCAGATCCTCCGGCAACGCGAACACCTCATACGTCGAGGCCAGCACGAACTCCCCGGGATGCAGAACGAACGCCTCGTCCCCGTCCGGCTCCACCAACCGCGTCAGATCCACCTGCTCGACCGCCGGATCGATGTGCGGGTACCGATGGTTCTCGAACACCCTGAAGTAGCGGTCCAGCCTCACGTCCACACTGGACGGCTGAACCATGCTCGCCTCGAACGGGTCGATCTTCACCCGTCCCGACTCGAGCTCGGCCCTGATATCGCGATCGCTGAGCAGCACGCCGGAAACGCTACCGCCAAGCCACCCCCACCGCCCAACGCGCCACAGTCTCCGAACATCCGGTACGCTAACAACCGGGCAGTCTCAGACGGCCCAAGCGGGTGTGGTTCAATGGTAGAACTTCAGCTTCCCAAGCTGAAAGCGCGGGTTCGATTCCCGTCACCCGCTCTCCCAAGGCCCAGGCCGGAGCCCCACCTCCGCCCGGGCCTTCGTCATTCAACCCCCAAAAGCAAGGCCCTCGCTACCGCTCGGACAGCCCCATCGGGGGCTCCCGCCCCCAAACCCCCAAGGTGGGGGGCTCCGCCCCCACACCCCCCGAACCACAACGCACTCTCCTAATTGGCTCATAGGCTGCTTGAGTGACCGCAATCAAGCAGCGCCCCGGGTGGCAGCCCCTCAGACTTCGCGAGCAGCGCGAGGCGCGAGGTCTGAGCCTTGAGTCCGCCAGGGACCAGTTGCGTCAAATCGCCGAGCGGGCGGATCTACGCGTCGCGGCCAACCTCCAGACCTTCTGGGGGCACGAAAACGGGACCGTCTACCCAGATCCGCACTATCGCCGGGCGTACTGCCTGATGTACCGGGCGTCCGAGCCCGACCTAGGATTCCGGCTCCCTCTTCCCGGGGAGCATGTCGCCCAGGTCGCCGCCGTCCCCGTCCCCAGGCCCGCCACCCCACCGGCAGCCACCGAGACGGCCGCGGTCACCATCTCCAACGGACTCGACCAGGTCACCGACGCCAGCCAAGATCGAGACTCCGCAGCTGGCGACGTCCTGAAGGACCGGGTCGTCAACGCAGGGCGAGGGCGCGCCCTCACCGATGGGACGAACAAGCCCGTCCTGGTCCTGGTCGGCGGCTACGCCGGATCAGGCAAGACCGAGTTCGCCCGCTTCCTGGGCGACGTCTCAGGCTGGGCGTTCCTCGACAAGGACTCACTCACCCGGCGCCTGGTCGAGAAACTCCTGGTCTCTCTAGGCGGAAGCCAGCACGACCGCCACACCGACCTCTATCTGAACGAGGTCAGACCCCTCGAGTACAAATGCCTGATGGACACGGCGAACGACAATATCGACTGCGGGATCTCCACAATCCTCGCCGCACCCTTCATTACGGAGCTGAACGACCCGGCGTGGCTTGAGCGCCTCACCAACCGGTGCAAGTCCAAGGGCGCCGAGGTCGCCGCGATCTGGGTCCGCTGCGACATCGACTCGATGCGCGAGTACATCGAGTTCCGCGACGCCCCCCGCGACGAGTGGAAGCTCGAACACTGGGAGGACTACACGCGCGGCATCAACACCGAGAGCAGCCCGCCCAGCGTCCACCTCACCATCGACAACCGCCAGGGCGCCGCGATCAGCATCGCCGACCAGACCAGAGAGGCCCTGCGTAAGATCCTGGGGTGACCAGGCAAGGCGTGATCCTCTACGGCCCACCAGCCAGTGGCAAGGACACTGTCACAGCCGCCTTGAGCGGCCAAGACGACAGGTTCGCTCTACTGCCCAAGCTCAAAGCCGGGACCGGCCGAAGCACCGGCTACCGTCACGTCACGCCCGAGGAACTCGATGCCCTCCACCACGCAGGCCGCCTGATCGTCGAGACCCAGCGCTACGGCAACCGCTACGCCGTCGACCGCCAGGACGTCGAGCACATGACCCGGGCTGGACGAATCCCGATCATCCACATGGGTAACCTCGCCGATGTGGCAGCGCTCCGTTCCGCCGTCCCGCTGGAGTGGACAGCCGTCCTCCTCTGGATCCCACGCGCAGTATCCGCCGAACGCTCCAAGCACCGCGGGGACGTCGACACCCCCAAGCGCATCCAAGCCTGGGAGGACACAGACGCAGAGATCCGAGCCACCGGGGAGAAGCCCCCATTCGACCTGGCCATTCACACCGACCAGACCGAGCCCACCGACGCGGCCCGCCGCATCATCCGCGCCGTGGAGCTTAGGCAGTCACCGAAGGCCAGCCCGGATTCATGATCGTCGCCCAACCTTTGCGGCATGATCGGTTCCACCAGCCGCGGGGAGTCGCCAGCCAGAACAGCACCCTTCAAGAACTGCTCCGAAGCTCGCCAATCAAATCAGTCAGGAGTCCGAGACTTGCCGCCGCCGAAAGTGCGACCTCGCGAAGGGATTCATACTGTCTGCTATACGCCGCCACATCGTTGGGCTTGATGTGTACGATCTCCGTACCCAATGTGTCAATGAGTACTATTGATGGGTCGTTAGGGTCTGGGAAAGTGTAGACAGAGAACGCCGCGTCAGGCAGCGGGCGGCCCGAGAAGTCAGCGGCAAGAGGCATTATGCGCAATGTGATGTGAGGGTGCCGCGTTGCTATCTCGCTCAGGTGCCGGAGTTGGCCGATCATGACCTGAGGCGGTGCAGTCCGGCGACGCATGACGATCTCGTCGATGACAACTTCATACCTGGGGCCTCCTGACGCCAAAAGCTGCTTCTGGCGGTGAAGCCGCGCTTCAAGCGCTCGCTCAGGAGCGCAAGAAGCGTCTGCCCTGGGCATGGCTGTCTCGATGAGGAAGGACGCGTAGTCACGAGTCTGAAGACAACTTGGGACCTTGAACTGACTGTACTCACGAATGGTCGCCGCACCCGATTCTACGTCAGCGAACAAACACTGACGGGAGTCCATAGCGTCACCGAAACTGGTCCACCAGCCCTTTTCTGCGGCACCTCTGGCGACGTGGATAATCTCGTTCCGCTTGTTGCCTTCCACCTCAAGACAGTCGAGAATATTCATGATCTCGCCGACATTGGGGCGGACACGGGCGTTCTCCAGCTTGGAGATCTTCATCCGTGACATGTGGAGCAGGCGAGACAGCTGTTCGGCAGTCATCCCGCGATCTTCACGCAGGGTGCGCAACTCGGCAGCCAAACGTTGCCGTCGCACGAACGGGCTGTTCACCGGATGTCCTCCACCACACCCATCAGGAAATACGTCATATCGTCTACCTCTCTTCGTCGTGAGGTCCTTAGAGTTTGGCAGCTCAGAGCGGCGCCACACGCAGAGGCTAACGAGATGCGCCTATGGCAAACCAAACCGTGCGACCTGCTTCGTCCTCATAGCATCCCCAGGAGTCGCAGGACGCCTCCAGAATCAACAAGCCTCGCCCGTCCTCGGAATCAGATTCCGAACCACTCGCCACGCGAGGCTCCTTGGCCCTTGACCCGTGGTCGACGACTTCAACACGAACCGATCCCGAGGATTGGACAACCACCAAGAGGATCGTGCCGCCCAGCTTTGCGGAGTCCGAATGAACGATTGCATTCGTAACTATCTCACTTGCACAGAGTTCGGCAGTGTCGATCAATGCCTCCGGGCACCCAGTCAAGATCCGGCGAATCGCTCGACGAGCCCGAGCAACCTCGGTCTTGACGCAGCGGAGCGGGACAATCCTGATGGTCAGAGGGCCTGAAGTCACAGACGTCATCTCGATCTCCGCCCATAGAAGGCATCAACCTCATCCATTCCCGCCCTGACCGCTACCGGGGTCGCTCCCCGCACCCGATGATCTTGAGGCAATCCACGCAGAGGGCCACCCTTCTGATCACCGCTCATCGAAGCCTCCACGGGCCCTAGGAGTGATTCCCCACAAGGCAAGCAACTCCGTAACAGTCCCTGCTGCCCCCCAGCTCTGCGAGCACGGCCCCAGCCAAGCGCCCGTACCGGACCGGTACCACCAGTACCGCTCAGCCCGGACGACGAGAACGCTTTCGCCGACCCGGGGCAGGAACTCGGAGAACACATCCAGTACGGGCGGAGACTGGCCGTACCGCTTGCGCGTTACCCACCCGAGTCGCTCAAGATCTCGGGCCAGCCGATCAAGACGACGGCATTTCCAACCTTCGATGAAGGAGGCCAGCGCGACCGATGCGCCCGGGGGGAGAGCCCACCGGCCGCGCTGACTGTTCCCCCCTTGGGGCCGCTTCCTGCTCAGCGGCCCCTTCCGGTGACTCGCCGGGCATTCCATCGCGGCCCGTCACCGGGTCTCCCTCCCCGAGAGCCCGAGCCCGGTCCTCCGCCAGTGCCTCCCTCAGCACCATGCTGCCCCGAGCTATGCCAGTCGGGTCAACACCAGCCCCCAGGCCACGCAAGCTGGCAACCCAGTCCCCCGGAACTCCGTCCCAGCGGACCGCGCACCAGAGGTGATGGCCGGGGAAGACACGGCGCAACCGAAGCAGAACCAGGTCGGTTGGTAGTGAAGTGGCAGTCATGTCGGGAGACCTCACGGTTCGTGCACGAATCCACTACTAGGCAGCGGAATCATTCGCAGGACTGGAGTGCTCTCAACTTCCCGCACGGCCGCATTCGACAAAGGAGCCTGACAGGGGGCCAGGAGGGGGCCAGACTTGTGCAGGGAGGCGACGCCATGACCACGGAGCGACGCAAGGAGTTTGGCGCCTACTTGGCACGCCTACGCGCAGGCCGCAGCCAGCGCGAGCAAGCCGAGCTGCTCTGCCAGCTGGCAGAGTCCGCCACCCTCACCCGTAACGAGGTATCGCGCTGGGAACGAGGCGAGCGCATCCCAGACGACTGGTTGCCCCACATCGCCCGCGCCCACGACGTCCCACTTCACGTCCTGGAACGCAAGGCCGCCCACGCCCGCGGCGTCGAACGCGCCACCAGCCGTCCGCCCTTCGACCTGACGGCGTTCTTCCCCGACAACGGGACGCTCAAGTCCCGCATCACCGACGCCTGGCACGGCCGCGCAATCGCCAACGCAGGCGCCGGCCCCACCCTGGTCCTGGTCGGCGGCTACGCCGGATCAGGCAAGACCGAGTTCGCCCGCTTCCTCGCCGACCTCTCCGGCTGGGCCGTCCTGGACAAAGACGCCCTCACCCGCCGCATGACCGAACGCCTCCTGATCTCCCTAGGCGGAGACGCCCACGACCTAGGCGGAGACGCCCACGACCGCCACACCAACCTCTACCAAGACGAGGTTCGCCCGCACGAGTACCGCTGCCTTATGAACACCGCCTACGGCAACATCGAGTCCGGTGTCTCGATCATCCTCGCCGCCCCGTTCATCACCGAACTCAACAACGCCGGTTGGCTCCCACGCCTCACCCACCGCTGCCACGCCCAAGGAGTCGACGTCACCGCCATCTGGGTCCACAGCGACCTGGAAACCATGCACGAGTACATCGAGGTCCGAGACGCCCCCCGAGACACCTGGAAGCTCTCCCACTGGGACGAGTACACCAGCAGCCTCAACACCGAAGGCCCACCGCCCGGCGTCCACTTCACCATCGACAACCGTCTAGGCGCCGCCACCAGCCTCGCCGATCAAACTCGCAAAGCCCTACACAAGCTCACCAACTAGGCACCACGCTCGCGTGGCCAGGGCTCGATGAGAACTTTCTCTACGGTTTCAAGGGCGCCGCTACGCGCCGCCTGCCGCATCGATGCGCCGGGCGTGCGGCCTCTTCGGGCCGGTCCCGACGCATCGATCCGGCAGGACTAGCAGCGAAATGGTACAACCGAACCGCTGCGCCCAAGGTTCGTGCTGCTGGAACGTCGTTTCTAGCGGACGATGCGCCGGGGAGCAAACCTATGCCTAGGCAGCGGAGGCAGATGGATAATCTCAATGGAGGCGTTCATTAACCGTAATAATATCGTCGGTGATGCGTGCACTAAATTCGCGCCAGTTGAACTTTGGAGAATTCAAAACCGGCTCAAGTGATCGCCATTGCTTATCCAAGTAAGCGCGAAGATACTCTGATCTCGCAAGCCGTTCAGACAAAGATTGCGCATCCCCAATAAGAACCCTATAAGCATCGTCCACGATTGGAGTATCAGTAACCATCGCATCTAGATATGCAAACATCCCGCCGAGCATCCTCGCTGTATATACTCCGGCCGAGGTTACACGCAAATGCTCTCTGCTGCTGGTCTTGCCAGCGCGGGGAGCCCGCTCTAGAAGTCCCTTGCGCACAGCTCGTTCAATTGCCCACGTCACTTGCTCGGCAGCGAATCCCAGCCCTTGCCCGAAGGTGTAAACGTCGTCGGTCGGGACATAGCCCTCGGTCCCCGTGTTGTCACCATCAACCTCAACATGGCACAGCAAGAGAGCAAGAAGGAAGTGCTCGCGACCATCCGGCTGGGAGATGTCAAACAGGTTGACTATCGGGGAAGCTTCTGGCTCGTAGTATTGATAGTCTCCATAAATTATCGCCCGCAAGAAGTCATGCAAGCGAATCGTGTAACGAGAACCCCTCTCGTATGAGCCAATAATCTTTTCTGTATTGATGTGACCGCTGCCGATGAAAGCCGAGACAAAGTCGAGTGCTCGACGAATATTTCCAGCGGAAAGATTGTCAATCAGTTCCACTAGATCCCGATTTTCTTCGAAGTTCTCCAAGAGGACGCTGAGGTATGCCTTCAAGGACTCCGAATCGATGGTCACACCTTCGGGAAGGCTCGCAACTCGGGATGCGTCACGGAGCTGTTTGAGCGCAAATGCCACTCGGCGTTTAAGAACAACGTCCACTCTGGGCGGCGAGATCGTGAACACTCGAGGCTGGTATGCAGTGAGGGTTCCCTCGGTCCGCGAATGATAAAAAGTATCAGGGCGAATCGAGACGAATACGGTGGCGGGCCAACCACTCGCCAGCGACTCGGCGATCAGAAATACACTCTCCTGAACGTCAGTTGGGTGCTGATCGATATTGTCCAGGAAAATAACGACTTGCTTGCGCAGGCTTCCGCGGATGTGCTCTAGACAGGCCCGCAGGTGAGTGGGGCGATCCTCAATAAGGCGTACCAGATAGCTAATGCGCTCTCGCTGATAGCCAATCTCGTCGACGGACCTGAGTCGACCGTAAGGACTTTTATCGAAGCGGTTGAGTTCACCATGGTGAACCGCTTCAATGAAGTCATTCTCAAATACGTCAATCCCGTACTTCTCGCGGAGCTGAGAGATGATCTCTTCATGCACAAGACGGAGAAGCTCGTCTCGCGAAGAGGGCGGCCTGGCACCAAAGTCCACGTAGAGAGCAAAAGATTCCTTGAATACGTCCTTCGCATCCACATGCAAAAGACGTCGAATAAACATGGTTTTACCCACGCCTACATCCCCAAGGAGAATGATAGGGCGTTTACTCAGGCCCGCCGCAAGAACATTGCCTGCCAGGTTGGGATTGATACCCTTCCTAGTTGTCGCGGACTCTGTTTCGTAGTCAGCGCCATCCTCGTGCAGCAGCGAATATCGATTCTCAAGGATCTGCTTGCTGAGCATCGCATATTGAGAAAGAGCGCCGCTGGAGGCATATGTCTCTTCTAGAAACTCCTCTTGGAGTTCCTCCACGCGTGTGAGGTCTTCGATGAATAGTTCAGCAAGGATTTCAAGTCCAACTTGGGTGTCGTTCCGGCGCTTATACCTGGGATAGCCAGAGATGTTTGCTGAGAGCGGCAATGGGGCTGAAGGCTTCTCACCTTCTCTCAGAGTCAAAAAGAGATTTCTCGATTCAACTCCAGGCTTTGAGAGGTTATCCCAGAGGAGCCGAAAGTTTTCCCGCATTGAAGAAAGGCTAGGAAATACCAGAGCAGTGCCTTCAAGAGGAGGAACTCCATCCGTTCTCACCCCCAAGAATGCAACAATCTGATGCCCATTCGAGACAGCCGCAAGCGGAACACTTTGGCTTGCGCTGTATCGCGCAGCTTGCTGTAGTGCCTTTTTAAGCTGTCTTCCTCCGTCGCCGTCCAGCAAGGAACTCAGGCGTTGTACGGAGGATGTTATTCCGGAGGGAAGAGAGAAATGAAGCCCTTCACGCTTAGCTTCTATAATCAAACGCGTGAATGGGCGCCCTAGGGCATAGTCGAGATATTCGCCATCTGAAGACTTCTCAGCTTCAGTTTTTTCCAAGGGCCAGGCCAGAACATTTTTCAACAATTGATCTATTAGATGGAGGCGAGTTGTTGCCTCGTTCCTGTTGAGATCAGCTGAATTGTCCTCAGCCCAAGCTATAAGGGCGTCAAGAGCTTCCTTGCCCTGTTCATATGGCGTGGCCAACGTCTTACTCCGGCTTCCTGGCAACCTGCTCAGCGGGCTATTTCCTGTTCAGCGGCGATCTAGGCAAGCTGTTACAGCCCCCTGGAACGTCTCAGCCAGCAGGGCCGACAGTAGCTAACGTGCTGACTTAGCCACTAGGAGGATATCAGCGCCCAGTTTGGGGAGCGATGCCCGGTGTCCTCGGCTCCATCCTAGTCGTAAGCATCTCAGGCGAGGTCCAGCTCACGAAGGGTTCTCGGGCTAGCTTGGCAAGTCCGCCTGGTGCCGGGGCGCCGGTGAGGGGCACGGCAGGAGGCTTCGCTGAGAGGGGTCTCTAGAAGGTGATGTTTCTGTCGGGTTTGAGGTGACTTAGGTTGTCGGCCATCGGCTACGGCTTGACTTGGATCATCAAGGCGATCTTGCTCGACTCGGGTCCGATGGGGGACGTGGGCCCGGAAGGTCAACCTGGCTGAGCTGTTGATGCTTGGTCATTATCTATGAGTCGCCCCAGCAGCACCTTGGTTGGGATCAGGCTGAACGTGCCCGAAGCGGGGGCTTCGCAGCCCCCAGCCCCCCGCGGCCCGGAGCACTCATCCGCGCGAATCTGTCTGTCACACCGTCTCGCCGTTCGCGCGGATGAGCGCTCCGGATCAGTAGTGCCCGTGCGGGAGGTGTGCGGGCTGGGGCACGTGAGGCTAGCTTGTGCAGGTCGCGGGCTTGATCGGCGTGCAATTAGCGTGCAATTAGGCAGGGTGATCAAGGGGCAGTAGCGGTCACCTGCGATAGGGTCGGAGGCCAGGTCAGGGGCCCTGGTGGGTGGGATCGGTTTGGTTCCCAAGCTGAAAGCGCGGGTTCGATTCCCGTCACCCGCTCTCCCAAGGCCCGGGCGGAGCCATCTCCGCCCGGGCCTTCGCCCGTTAAAGGCCCTCGCTAACGCTCGGACAGCCCCATTGGGGGCTCCCGCCCCCAAACCCCCAAGGTGGGGGGCTCCGCCCCCACACCCCCTCCAGAGCCAGTCTTACGTGCCACCGCGCCCAGGCCTTCCCTGGGCACTGGCAGGTGGGGTTCCCTGGAGTGAAGGGCTTCGAGGAGGGCACGCCGTGAGTGAGGGAGACTGCCGCACCTGCCACGGACAGGATGGATGGTGGGAGTTCGGCAACGGCCAGCCCGGCAAGGCCAAGCCCAAGCAGTGGATCAAGTGCCATGACTGCGGCGGGAGGGGGAAGAAGTGACCGACGACCCCTGGGACGGTCCCACATGCGCCGAGTGTGGAGGCAAGGGCGAAGTCGTCTTCACGCGCGGCAACCACTGGATGAGCGTCGAGTGCACGGCATGCCACGGCACCGGCTTAGCCGACGCTCAACCCCAGCCCCGGTACCGGCCGGACGGCTACCGCATCCCCGAGGACGGCGAGGAGTACGACCCCGAGGTCCACGGCCCCATCCCCTCCTCCCCTTGGGCCCGTCCAGACTGAGCCCGCCGTGGCCACCAACCCCGGCTCGCTGCGGCCCTCGCACCTCCAGAGCCAGTTCGCAAGAACGTTGAGGGCTGCGGCAGAAAGGCACGCACCCGAAGCCGGATATGACCCGCGCACGCTACGCGCTCGTCTTGAGGGGCGAGCAAACACCCTGGTCAGAGTTTTCCCGCTAGTAGCACGGTACGGTGACCGCCCAGCTGTCGGCCGACCTCGGCGACAAAGTCCTGCTTCAGCTCCGGCCAGTTCCAGAACGTAAAGCCGAGGTGGCCCAAGGCGAAGTAATCATCCGCCCATTTCCAGGTGGACGGCTCCACGGGCTTGGCGCAGGACGGGCACGCGATGACGCCGTCGCCTCCTTCCGACCATTCCGTGAAAACCTTGCTGAACGGGGCCCAAGCCTCGTCGATCGGCTGCCAGAAGTCGTCGACGAGCCGGATCTCACTCGTGCAGTGCGGACAAGTCACCGCCACCGGGTCGCCCTGGCCCGCATCAAAGATCGTGCGTCCCACGGTGATGTCCAGGCCGTTGGCCCACAGGCCCTGCCACCCATCCTCCGACGACGGGTCCTCCAGCGCCTGCCCGACGGCGGGCCCGGGCGGATGACCATTCTCGGCCCCCAGCACGCAATCCGTGCGTTCGGCGAGGACGATCCCCCCGGATATCAGCCAGTCCCGCACCCTGACCGCGAGGCCGTCCGCGTCCTCCGCGCTCGCCTCGACATCGACGATCCTCTGAAACCAGTCGCCCATCTACCGTCCTACCTCCGCCGGGAACAACAGAGCTGGCTCAGGTTCGGCGTCACCCTGGCCGCCTTCGCGAGCCTAGCGAGTACTGCCATTCAGGCAATCGGCAAGGGGGCTGCCTAATGGACGTCGGCCACGACATCGCGCTGTGGGGGGACCGACAGTGGATCGACAGGGCGGGCGCGCAGGGTGGAGCCATGACTCCTGTGACCATCATCGGGCTTGGACCCATGGGCCAAGCCCTCGCCGAAGCCTTTGTTCGCTCCGGGCATCCGACGACCGTTTGGAACCGCACCGCGAGCAGGGCGGACGCGCTCGTCGAGCAGGGCGCGGCCCTGGCCGCCTCGCCGGGCGAAGCGATCGCGGCGAGCCCGCTCGTGATCGTCTGTGTTCTTGACTACGACGTGGCGCTCGGTGTCCTGGCGCCTGAAGCCGGGGTGTTGAAGGGGCGCACGCTGGTCAATCTCACCGCCGACTCGCCTGCGCGGGCTCGGGAGGCCGCGGGCTGGGCGGGGGAGAACGGGATCGAGTATCTCGATGGCTCGATCATGAGTCCGGCGGCCACGATTGGCACCGATGATGCGGTGATCCTGTTCAGCGGCCCCGAAGGGGTCTACCGCGGCCATGAGACGACTCTGGCGGCTTTGGGGGGTGCTCGTCATTTCCTTGGGGCCGATCCGGGGCGGGCGGCGGCGTTTGATGTGGCGTTGGTCGATATCTACTGGACGGCGGTGAGTGGGGTTTCTCATGCCTTCGCGCTGGCTGAGGCGGAGGGGATCCGGCCGCTGGAGCTTGTCCCGTTTGCTCAGGGGATCGCTGGGCTGCTGCCGGTGTCGATGTCGATCTTCGCTGAGGAGGTGGAGCGGGGGGAGTTCCCGGGTGATGCGTCCAGCGTGTTCTCGGCTGCCGCGGGGATGGAGCATGTGATTCATGCGGCTGAGGCGCACGGGATCGATTCGGGGGTGATGCGGGCGGCCAAGGACGTCGCGCAGCGGGCTGTCGACGCCGGTTATGGCGGTGACAGTTTCAGCCGGTTGGTTCGGCTTCAGCGGTAGGGCTGAGTGGGAGCAGCGCTTGCATGCGGGTGCCTTGGGGGTGGTCGGCCAGGGTGAGGGTGCCCTGGTGGGACGTGGCTATGTCGCGGGCTATGGCCAGGCCCAGGCCGGAGCCGCCCTTGTCGCGGGTGCGGGCGTGGTCCAGGCGGGTGAAGCGGTCGAAGACCTTCTCGCGGTGTTCGTCTGGGATGCCGGGGCCGTCGTCGGTTACGTCCAGGACGGCCTCGCCTTCGCTGGGTGTCAGGCGGACGCCGACCGTGGTGTGGGCGTGGCGGACGGCGTTGTCGACGAGGTTGGCGACCAGGCGGCCGAGCTGGTCGGGTGAGCCCTGGACCAGCAGGTCGGGTGTGAGGTTCAGGGTGACCTTGATTTCGGGGCGCGGGCGCTTGCGGGTCGCCTCTTCGGCGACGAGCTGTGCGAGGTCGATCTGCTGGTCGCGGCGGGGTTCGCCGGCGTCGAGGCGGGCCAGGAGCAGGAGGTCGGTGGTCAGTGAGGTGAGGCGGTCGACGTCGGCCAGGGCCTCGGTGTCTCCGGCGAGTTCGAGGCGGGTGCGCAGGATCGTCAGCGGGCTGCGGAGTTCGTGTGCGGCGTCGGCGACGAACTGACGGTGCGCCTCCACGGCGGTCTGGAGGCGGTCGAAGGTGCGGTTGACGGTTCTGGCCAGCGCGCCGATCTCGTCCTGGGAGCCCGGTTCGGGGACGCGTTCGTGCAGGTCGTTGGCCGTGATGTCGGCGACCTTCGCGCGGATCGCCGAGACCGGTTTGAGTGCTCGCCCGACCGCCGCCCAGGTGAGCAGGGCGACCAGGGCCAGGAGGAGGGGGACGCCGGGGATCAGCAGGTTGCGGAGGGTCGCCATGGCGTGGTCGGCCGGGGCGAGCGACGCCCTGCCCTGGACGGTCACGGTGCCGCCCGGCGTCGCCACGGTCGTCTGGGCGACCGTGTAGCGTCCGGTGCCGTCCTGCCAGCTGGAGATTCCGGTCAACGGGCCGCTGATGACGACCTGGGTGTCGGGCGCCACGTCCACGGAGTTGTGGGTCAGTGCCCCCGCGGCGGCCTCGGCCTTGGATTCGGCGACCTCGCGGGTGCTCTTCTCCAGGCTGGCGTTGAGCGCCCAGAACAGGGCGAGCGCGGCCAGGCCGAGCGCGACGGCGACGGTGCACGTGGCGGCCAGGGTGGTGCGCAGCCGGACGCCCATCACGCCTCCAGCCGGTATCCGGCGCCCCGGACGGTGACCAGCGAGGTCAGCCCGAACGGGCGGTCGATCTTGCGGCGGAGCGCGCTGATGTAGACGTCGACGACGTTGGAGTCGCCGTCGAAGGTGAAGTCCCAGGCCTTCTCCAGCAGCTCGGTCCGGCTGACGACCTCCCCCGGGTGGCGGGCCAGGCAGTGCAGGATCGCGAACTCCTTCGGGGTGAGCGAGATCTTGACGTCGCCCCTGCTGCAGCGCATCCCGGCCGGGTCGACCTTCAGGTCGCCGAGGGTGAGGACGGCCGGGCGTTCCTGGCCGCCTCGGCGCAGCAGGGCGCGCATCCTGGCCAGCAGGACGACGAACGAGAACGGCTTGGACAGGAAGTCGTCGGCTCCGGTGTCGAGCGCTTCGGCCTCGTCGTATTCGCCGCTCATCGCCGTCAGCATGAGGACCGGTGTCCAGACGCCCCGTTCGCGGAGCTGCGCACAGACCGCGTAGCCGTTCAGTTCGGGGAGCATCACGTCCAGGATGATCACGTCGTACGGGTTCTCCCCGGCCATCCACAGGCCGTCCCGGCCGTCGAAGGCCAGGTCGACCGCGCAGCCCTCGCGGGTCAGTCCGGCCTTGAGCAGGTCGGCGAGCCGCCGTTCGTCTTCCACCACGAGTACGCGCACGTCCGCCACAGTGCCCGAGCCGTTCTAAAGCCATCATGAAGATCGTCTTGGGCGGCTTCATGCTGCCTTCAGGCCGGGTCCGCGAGGGTCGGGGCGTTCATCCGAAGTCTCGGAAGGGAATCCCATGAAGAAGAAGATCCTCGGCGGCTCCGTGCTCGGCGCCGGGCTCGGTCTCGCTGCCCTGTTCACGTTCTCGGGGCTGGCCTCCGCCGAGACCGGTGGGACGCCCAAGGTCACGGTGACGTGCGGCATCGCCGTCGCGCCGCCCGAGGGCCCGGCTGGGAAGGGCGCGGTGTCGTCGGCCGAGCGCGCGGGCGGCGGGACGTCGTCCGATGTGAAGGGTGCGCCCAGCATCTCCAGGGTCGAGATGAAGGACGGCAAGCTCTCCATCGACGGGAAGGAGCACCCGATGCCGGCCGACTGCGACGGCAAGCCCCTGTCGATCACCGTCGCCGACGACGCCTCCGCGACCAAGAAGTAGGCCGGATCGCGCCGCCGCCCGGTGGGGGCCTGGGCGGCGGCGCGAACACCTCAGCGGGGGGTGTGGTTGGTCCAGGTGATTTTGGTGATCGTGGTGGAGGTGTGGGGCGCGCCTGCCAGGAGGGTGTCTCGGGCCAGTGGGCGGCCCTGGGTGTCGATGATCAGGCGTTTCTGGACGGTGCCTTTCGAGGTGCGGGTGGTGGCCGTGACGGCGGTGCCCTTGCGGCCCTGGGAGTCGGTGACGGGGCCGGACGCCTCGATGGTCTTCAGGTCGGCGAGCATCCGGAAGGCGGCGGCCCTGACCTTGGGCGTGACGGGCATCGCGGTGATGAGGCCGGCGGTGACGTCGAAGAGCCATTCGTCGGACGGCTGGCGGACCGACAACGCCTCGGTGCTGTGGCCCGTGTACCAGCGTAGGAGGGACGCCTTGAGGCGGGCCGGGTCGGCGGGCAGGACGCTGAGGTCCTTGTAGGTGACGTTGCGTCCGAGCCAGTAGATCTTGTTGCCGTCGACCAGGTCGGATGAGCTGACCGTGGGCTTGCCCGGGGCGGTCGCGAAGACGGCGGGCTTGGTCATCTTGGCTCCGGGGCCGACCGGGATGCTGACCTTGAACGTGGTGGGAGCTCCGGCCTTCTTCCAGGCCGTCACGTCGGCGGGCGTGGCGGGGCGGGCGCCGAGGTACTGCTGCCTGCCCCACATCTTGAGGCCGGGCTTGGTCGGGGCGTACTCGTCGGACCGCTCTTCGGTGACGATGGTGTAGCCGCCTGCGCGGTAGTAACCACGCTGGACGGTCTGGATGTGCCAGTAGGTGCCGGACGCGGCGGGCTCGGCCTCGGCCTTCTCGGCGGCGCCGAGCAGGAGGGAACGGGCGGTCAGCGGCGGCTGCGCGACCGAGGGGGCCGAGGGGTCGCCCGGCTGGTGGAGTGCGGTGGCGACCAGCGCGGCCGCGGCGGCCGCGGCGACCAGGCCCAAGCCCCAGGCCGGACGGACGCGACGCTTCGCCGGGAGGCGGGACGACGCCATGGCCCGCGTCAGTTCGTTCTCCCGGGTGGCGGCGTCGGGGGCGCCGGGGGTCAGTTCGTCGGGACGGGCCTCGGCCAGCGTCCGCATCACGTCGTGCTTCATGACATCTCCTTGATCGCGACGCTCGGGAGCCGCTTGGCGGGGGTCTGGGGGTCCATGGCCTGGACGAGCCGCTTGCGGGCGCGGTGCAGGCGGACGCGGAGGGCGGCCGGGCTGCAGCGGACGACCTTGGCGGCCTGGCGCGGGGTGAGACCCTGCCAGGCGACCAGGACGAGGATCTCGCGGTCATCCTCGGGGATCTCGGCCATGGCGCGCAGGACGGCCAGCCGTTCGGCGACGCCCTCGGCGACGTCGTTCTCGGCGGTCCGCGCCCAGTGCTGGTATTCGGTGGCCAGCGCGGCCCGCCTGGCGTCGGCGCGGACGGTGTCGCGCAGGACGTTGCGGGCCACGCCCAGCAGCCAGGGCAGGGCGGGTTCGGGCACGTCGGCGAGCCTGCGCCAGGCGATGGCGAAGGTCTCGCTCACCACCTCGTCGGCGCACTGGCGGCCGCCCCGGCTGACGGCGTAGGCCCACACGTTCTGCCTGTATGCGTCGTACATCGCCGTGAAGCGCTCGGCCTCATCGGCCATCGGCCGCACCTCCCGTTCGTCGTGGTGTGTTCCAACACCGGGAAGTGGTCCGGGCGGGGCCATCGTTACAGGCGATCTCGCAGCGCCGCGATCCGTGATTCGAGATACCGGCGTTCGGCCAGGCTGGCGGTGCCCCGGGCGGCGCGTTCGTAGGACTCGCGGGCCGCGTCCAGGTCTCCGGCCTTCTCCAGGAGGTGGGCGCGGACGGAGTGGAGCCGGTGGTGGCCGGCCAGGCGGTCGTCGGTGTCGAGGTCGGCCAGCAGGCCGAGCCCGGCGTCCGGCCCCTGGGTCTCGGCGAGGGCGATGGCCCGGTTGAGGGTGACCATGGGGTTGGGGGCGATCCGTTCGAGGATCAGGTAGAGGGCGTGCACCTGCCGCCAGTCGGTCTCGCCGGGGTTCGCGTGGGTCGCGGCGATGGCGGCCTGCACCTGGTAGGGCCCCAGCGGCGCGTGCGCCATGGCCTTGGTGAGCAGTTCGGTGCCCTCGTCGATGAGGGTCCGGTCCCATAGGGCGCGGTCCTGGTCGGCCAGCGGGACGAGGTCGCCCTCCGGGGTGGTGCGGGCGGCGCGGCGGGCGTCGGTCAGCAGCATCAGGGCCAGCAGCCCGGCGACCTCGCCGTCGTCGGGCCGCAGCCGATGGACCTTGCGGGTGAGCCGGATCGCCTCGCGGGCCAGGTCGGGACGGTGCAGCTCGCCGCCGGACGACGCGGTGTAGCCCTCGTTGAAGATCAGGTACAGCACCCGCAGGACGACCTCGGCCCGCTCGGGACCGGGGTCGGAGTCGGTGAAGCGGCCCCCGGCGGCCTTGATGCTCTGCTTGGCGCGGCTGATCCGGGCGGCCATCGTGCTTTCGGGGACGAGGAAAGCACGGGCGATCTCGGCGGTGGTCAGTCCGCCCACGGCACGCAGCGTGAGGGCGGTCTGCGACGCGGGCGTCAGCGCCGGATGGCAGCACAGGAACAGCAGGGCGAGCGTGTCGTCGGCGTCCGGGACCTCCGGCTCGACGGCCCGCAGGGCGTCGTTGAGCTCGCGGGCCCTGCGGGCGCTGTCGCTGCGGATCTGGTCGATGAGGCGGCGGGTGGCGGTGGTGAGCAGCCACCCGCGCGGGTTGGCGGGGACGTCGCCCGCGGGCCATTCGAGCAGGGCCTCCTGGACGGCGTCCTCGCACTCCTCGAACCGCCCGTGGCGGCGGACGAGCACGCCGAGGACCTGCGGCGCCAGCTCGCGCAGCAGGTCCTCGGTGGCGCCGGGCGTCATACCTCCAGCTGCCCCTGGGAGAACATGACCTGGCGGACCTCGATGCCCAGCCCCTCGATCTTGGCGTCGGGGATGAGGGCGGCCAGTTCGAGCGCCCGCTCGCGGTTCTCACAGTCGACCATGTAGAAGCCGCCGAGGAACTCCTTGGACTCCAGGAAGGGGCCGTCGGTGACGATGGCCCGGCCGTCGCGGACGCGGACGACGGAGGACTGCGACGGGTCGGCGAGCGCCTGGGTGTTGATCATTTCGCCGGACGCGGTGATGGCCTCCATGAAGGCCTGGTGCCCGGCGCCGATCTCCTGCCGCTCCTCGTCGGTCAGCGACTCCATGACGGCCGGGTTGATGTGCATGCTCAGCACGAACTTCATCTCTACTCCTCGTGGCGATGGCCCTGTCTCGGGCTCTTCACCGGTTGGTCGGAGCCGCCGCGCGCTTCTTGACATCGGGCCGAAGATTTTTCGGAGATATCTAGGGAAGGCGTTCAAAGACGGCCGCGAGGCCCTGGCCGCCGCCGATGCACATGGTCTCCAGGCCGTAGCGGGCCTGGCGACGGTCCAGCTCGCGGGCCAGCGTGGTGAGGATGCGGGCCCCCGTGGCGCCGACGGGGTGGCCGAGCGAGATCCCCGAGCCGTTGACGTTGACACGGTCGAGATCCTTCAGGCCCCACTCGCGGACGACGGCCAGGGCCTGGGCGGCGAACGCCTCGTTCAGCTCGATCAGGTCGAGGTCGGCGAGGGTGAGGCCCGCCCGTTCCAGCGCCCTGGCCGTGGCCGGGACGGGCCCGATGCCCATCGTGCGCGGCGGCACCCCGGCCCTGGCCCACGACACGAGCCGGACGAGCGGACGCAGCCCCAGCTCGGCCGCGCGCTCGGCGGTGGTGACGACGCAGAGGGCGGCGGCGTCGTTCTGGCCGCTGGAGTTCCCGGCCGTGACGGTCGCCTCGGGGTCGCTCTTCCCCAGGACGGGACGCAGCGCGCCCAGCCCTTCGAGCGTGGTGTCGGGACGCGGATGCTCGTCGGTGTCGACCACGGTGTCGCCCTTGCGGCCCCGGACGGTCACGGGGACGATCTCGTCCGCGAACCGCCCGTCGCCCTGCGCGGCGACAGCCCTCTGGTGCGAGCGCAGGGCCAGCTCGTCCTGCTCCCGGCGGCCGATGCCGTACTCGCGGCGCAGGTTCTCGGCCGTCTCCAGCATCCCGCCGGGCACCGGGTGGTGGACGCCACCGGCGGTGACGCGGCCCCGGGCGAGCGAGTCGTGCAGTTCGAGGCCGGGCCCGCGGATGCCCCACCGCGCCTCGACGGTGTAGAAGGGCGCGGAGCTCATGCTCTCGGCGCCGCCCGCGATCACCACGTCGCTCACGCCGGTCTGCACCTGCATGGCGGCGTCCAGGACGGCCTGGAGGCCCGAGCCGCAGCGGCGGTCGACCTGGGAGCCGCCGGTCTCGACCGGCAGCCCGGCGTCGAGGGCGGCGACGCGGCCGATGGCGGGCGCGTCCATGGTGGGGTAGCTGTGCCCGAGGATCACTTCGTCGACCGCGGCGGGGGGCAGCCCCGTGCGGTCCAGCAGCGCCCTGATCACCGTGGCGGCCAGCTCGGCGGGCGGCACGGTCTTCAGTGCCCCGCCGAAGCGCCCGATGGGGGTACGCAGCGGCTCGCAGATCACCGCGTCGCGCATCGTCTCTCCTCGTGTCCCCTGGTCATGGAATCTTCCCGGCCTCGACCCGCAACCTACCCGCGCCGATCTTGGAATGGCAGGGTTGAATGCTTCCGACACCGCATCGAGGGAGATGACGATGGATCAGTGGGCCGAACGGGCTGGAACGGTCCGGGTGATCGGGACCGGGGTGATGGGACGCGGCATCGCCCAGCTCGCGGCCGCGGGCGGGCTCGACGTCGAGCTGGCCGACGCGCGCCCCGAGGCCGTCGGCGAGGCGATCGAGCACGTCGGCGCCATGTTCGGCCGTCTGGCCGCCAAGGGCCGCATGACCGGCGACGAGGCCGAGGCGGCACGGGCCAGGCTCCGCCCGATCGCCGACCCGCTCGCGCCCGCGACGGGCTGCGACCTGGTGATCGAGGCCGTCCGCGAGGACCTCACGACCAAACGGGAGCTGTTCGCGGCGCTGGAGAAGGTCTGCCCGGACGGCACCGTCCTGGCCACCAACACCAGCTCGCTGTCGGTGACCTCCATCGCCACCGCGCTGGACGACCCGTCCCGCCTGGCCGGGCTGCACTTCTTCAACCCGGTGCCGCTGATGCGGCTGGTCGAGGTGATCCCGGGCGCCCGCACCGCCCCCTGGATCACCGGCGCCCTGTCCGACCTGGTGCGGCGCCTGGGCCACGAGCCCGTCACCGCCCCCGACACCCCCGGTTTCCTGGTCAACCACGCCGGGCGCGGCCTGCCCACCGAGGCCCTGCAGATCCTGTCCGAGGGCATCGCCGAGCCCGCCGACATCGACCGCGTCGCCCGTGACGTCCTCGGCCTGAGGATGGGCCCGTTCGAGCTGATGGACCTCACCGGGCTGGACGTCTCCCACCCCGTCCTGGAGATCATCTGGTCGGGCTTCCACACCGAGCCGCGCCTGCGCCCCTCGCGCATCACCCGGTCGCGTCTGGACGCCGGCCTGCTCGGACGCAAGACCGGCGAGGGCTTCTACCGCTACGTGGACGGCGTCAAGCAGGAGGACCCCGAGCCCGAGCCCCCCACCGCCGAGCCGCACCCGATCTGGGTGGACGACACCGAGCCCGGCATCCGCGCCGCGCTCGGCGCACTGCTGGCCGAGGGCGGCGCCCAGGTCGAGCAGGGCGCCTTCCCCTCCGACACCGCCGTCATCCTGGTGGCCCCCTTCGGCATCAGCGCCGCCAGCTACGCCGGGGCGCACGGCATTCCCCTCGAACGGACCCTCGGCGTCGACCCCCTCGGCGGCTTCGCCTCCCGCCTCACCCTCGCCGTCCACCCCGCCGTCGACCCGGCCGCCGGACGGGCCGTGCTGGCCGCCCTCGCCGCGACCGGACGTCCCGTCACCGTCGTCCGCGACGCCCCCGGCTCGATCGCCCAGCGGCTCCTCGGCTCGATCATCAACGTGGGCTGCGCGATCGCCGAGCAGCGCCTGGCCCGTCCGGCCGACATCGACACCGCCGTCCGGCTCGCGCTCGGCTACCCCCGGGGCCCGCTCGAATGGGGCGACCACGCCGACCCCGCCACCGTGCTGCAGATCCTCTACGGCCTCCACGACACCACCGGAGACCCCCGCTACCGGCCCAGCCAGTGGCTCATCGAGCGCGCCGAGCTGAACCTGTCCCTCACCGCCCCCGGCACCGCCCCTGGAGACCTTTACTGATGGACCTGGAACCCAACGAGACCCAGAAGGCCTTCAAGAAGCTCGCGGCCGACTTCGTCAACGCCGAGATCGTCCCCCACACCCGCGAGTGGGACCGCCGCGAGGAGGTCGACCAGGGCATCGTCACCCGCCTGGGCGACCTGGGCTTCCTCGGCCTCGGCATGCCCGAGGCGTACGGCGGCACCCCCGCCGACACCCTCAGCTACGCGATGGTCATCGAGGAGCTGGGACGCGGCGACTCCTCCGTCCGGGGCATCGTCTCGGTCTCGCTCGGCCTGGTCGCCCGCTCCATCGCCAACTACGGCACCGAGGAGCAGAAGGAGCGCTGGCTCCCCCGCCTGGTCGCGGGCGAGGCCCTCGGCTGCTTCGCGCTCACCGAGCCCGAGACCGGCTCGGACGCCGCCTCCCTCACCGGCCGCGCCGACCGCGACGGCGACGGCTGGGTGCTGAACACCCAGAAGATGTTCATCACCAACGGCACCTGGGCCGAGGTCGCGCTGGTCTTCGTCCGGTCGGACGAGGGCATCACCGCGTTCCTCGTGCCGACCGACACCCCCGGTTTCACGGCGAACACGATTCACGGGAAGCTCGGCCTGCGCGGCCAGGCCACCGCCGAACTCGTACTGGAGGACGTCCGCGTCCCCGACTCGGCCCGTCTCGGCAACCCCGGCAAGGGTCTTGGGATCGCCCTGGCCGCGCTCACCAAGGGCCGCATCTCGGTCGCCGCCGGGGCCGTCGGCCTCGCCCAGGGCGCGCTGGACGCCGCCGTCCGCTACGCGGGCGAACGCGAGCAGTTCGGCCGTCCCATCGCCGCCTTCCAGCTCGTCCAGGAGCTGCTCGCCGACTCGGCCGTGGAGATCGAGGCGGCCCGCCTCCTCACCTGGCGCGCGGCCTGCCTGGTCGACCGCGCGGCGCCCCGCGACCAGCTCACCACGGCGGCCTCCATGGCCAAGTACCACGCCAGCGAGACCGCCGTGAAGGTCGCCAACAACGCCCTCCAGGTCTTCGGGGGCTACGGCTACACCGACGAGACCCCGGTCGGAAAGTACGTCCGCGACGCCCGCGTCCTCACCCTCTACGAGGGCACCAGCCAGATGCAGAAACTCATCATCGGCCGAGCCCTCACCGGCGTGGACGCCCTGACCCCCCACCGCTGACCCCGAACCGCGCCCCCTCCGACCGTGCCGAATGCATGGCCGGAGGGCTGACGGCGGCCGCCCCGAGCGACGCGCATCCACCCGAGGCGTCGCGGCGGCCGCCCCGAGCGACGCGCATCTGCCCGAGAGGTCGCGGCGGCCGCGCCCCGAGCGACGCGCATCCACCCGAGGCGTCGCGGCGGTCGCGCTCCGACCCCACGCGAACCCAGCCGAGATCGGGACCCGAGCGGCCGGCTGGCCGAAGTGGTCGAGCCTCCTCGCCCGCGCAGCGGTGGGGGCGCCGCGATTGGGGCCCCTGGCGCCGCCGCTGCGGCGGTGGCGCGGCGCGGACGCTGCCCGATCAGGTGGACCCGATGCTGAAGGATTCCGTCGCGCCGGTGTAGGTGGTCACGCCGCTGGTGATGCACCGTTCGCCCCATTCGATGAGCGAGCCGGTGGAACGGCCGGTGACGCTGGAGGTCTGCGACCTGAACGGCCCCTCGCTCACCACACCTCCATCCAGGCTCCAGGTGTGCGCGTCGATACGGATACCAGTCTGCGAGATCGTCGAGGAGGTGCCATCGCTCCAGCTGATGGTGAGCTTTCCGTGCCCGACCGCGAACGGGCCGGTGCAGTTGCCGGTGCCCGAGCCGACGAGACGGAAGACACCGCCGGTGATCTTCGGGTTCGACGGGGAGTCGCAGTCGCCGAGATCGCCGTGGGCCTGGATCTGGATGGTCTGCTTCTTGAACGTCACACCCGGGTTGAACTGGGCGTTGAAGTCGCCACCGTGACAGGTGATGCCGGGGTCCGCGGCGACCGTCGGGGCCGCGCGCGACGGACTTGCCCGAGGCCAGGTCGTAACCGCCGTCGCGCAGCATCAGCTCGTCGACCGACGTCAGCTCGGTGACCAGGCCGTACCAGACGCGCCGCACGAACAGGTCGTCCGGCTCGTCCACCTCACGGGGAGCGCCCGCGTCCATGGGTTGATTTTCCTCATGGTGTATCAATGCCGGATCAGGGCCACGGGGTGCCGGTCGTCGCCGTCGCCAGGCGGCGGATGGCCGGGAGCGCCACGTCCCGGTGCGCCACCGAAGGGTTGCGGCTGGCATGGCCGTTTGACAGCGTCGGCGCCATGGAGGAGCGGACGTCCTGGCGCACCCCAGCCCGAAAGCTCATCACGACCGCGGCCGTGGTCATCGGGTGGGGCTCGACGGTGATCCTTTGCTTTCCCGCTGCCTGGTACCTCGGCATCATCGTGTCGGGCTGGGAGGAGCCCAGCCCGCACATCATCAACGGCGCCGACCGGAACCCGCTCTACAGCGGCGCCGCGTTCATGATGATCGTCAGCCTGGTCGTGCTGCTGACGCTGTCAACCGTTCTCTGGGTCCGGCTGATCAGGTGGATCATCGCGCGCGGCCGCCGCTGACTCCTAGGTTTGTCAGCCCGAGGTGTCCTGCACCGACCAGCGGTTCCCGTCCGGGTCACTGAAGTACAGGAAGGCGCCACCCGGCCCGCGCTCGACCTCGCCGACCTCCAGCCCACGCCCGTCGAGTTCCGCCTTGGCCGCCTCGATGTCGTCCACGACGAGCTGCAAGCCGGGGCTCGTGCCCGGCGTAGCCTCGATCATCCCCTTGCCAATCGCGATCGAGCACGCCGACCCGGGCGGGGTCAGCTGCACGAAGCGCAGCTCATCGCTGACCTTGTGGTCGTGGTCGAGGTTGAATCCGGCCTTCTCGGTGTAGAAGGCGATCGCCTTGTCCACGTCGGACACGGGCACGAAGGCGAGCTCAAGCTTGAAGTCCATACCAGTCCTGTCTAGATCGTTCCTCAGGCGTCGTCCCTGATCCGAGCGGTGAACGCCCGCCACGCATCCTGGCTGATCGCCAGCTTAGGACCATCAGGATCCTTGGAGTCCCGCACCGCCACAACCCCACCAAGCGGCGCAACTTCAACACACTGCCCACCGTTGGAGCTGCTACGGCTGCTCTTACGCCACGCCGCTACTTCGATGCATTGGCCGCCGTTGGACCCGCTACGGCTGCTCTTGCGCCAGATGGCACCGGTCAAGTCCATCGATCTTCCGCCGTCCTTCTTATGAGTTCGAGGGAGTCGCGTTCCGGAAGGGAGTGGGTCCGGATGGTCTCCCAGACGTCATTGAGGTTTTCGAGGTCCTCAGAGTTTCGGGTGATCTGACCTCGGAGGGCCGTTTCCACGTACGCTACCTCGCCCTTACCTGCACCGAGAGAGGCAAGGACGAAAGATCCTTGAACGCCATGGTGGAAGCCGAACGGAAGAACCTGAACGCTGACTCGATCAGATGACGCAGCCTGCACGACATGGTGGAGTTGCTCGTTCATGACCTGAGCATCCCCGAACGGGCGGTGCAGGACAGCCTCGTCCATGACGAAGCGAAGTTTGATGGGCGGAGGGTCCTGCCGAGTGAGGACATGCTGTCGATCCAGCCGTGCCGCGATCGCGTCCTCGTTTCCGCCGAGGAGGTCCGCGGCGTAAGCAGGTGTTTGGAGGAGACCGTCGATGACAGCGAGTTGGAAGGTACGAAGGACATTGGACTTGGTCTCGATGATGGGCCACTCGCCGAACCATGGCGGATAACGCTCGACCTTGGACTTGCGGTAGTCGAGTGTTCGAAGGAAGTGACCGTCGGTGCCGAAGACGGCGTCGCATGCCTTGGCGAAGTCTGGGACGGCTGGGACGTGGCCGTTCTCGATGCCGCTGATGAGCGAGTGGCTGAACTTGATGAGTTCGGCGAGCTGGAGCTGGGTGAGCCCGGCGGCCTCGCGGCAGAAGCGGAGTTCGCGGCCCCATATGGCTTTGGGGCTGTATGGGTCGGTCATATCGCTCCCTACCTTCGGGGGGTTCAACGACCTTCAAGACCGGGCGGCTGTCTTCAAGGTTGTTGGGCATGTGGTGAAGCGCGTACCCACGGTAGTCCGGGCCGGTCAGGCTGAGGACGGATTTGGAAACCGACCGGAGCCGGAGGGAGTGCCCGGTGTATGAAGCGGGTGGGACGGGGATCATGCGTCGCGATCGCGGGGAGCTGTCCAGGCCGTCCGGGAGGGTGCTGTTCAGCGCGCGGCTGCCCGCGCGGCCGGAGGCGGTGGAGGTGGCGCGGCATCAGATCCGGGACATGCTGCGGCTGCACGGGGCCGACCGGGTCGCGGCGGACGACGCCGAGCTGCTGGCGTCGGAGGTCGTGACGAACGGCGTCGTCCATGTCGGGGCGAACCAGCCCGGCACCGAGCTGGTGTTCTCGCTGATGCGGGACGGAGATCGGCTGCTGGTGGAGGTGCACGATCCGAGCCGGGAGCTGCCGTGCCCGCGTGAGCGTCCGGGCGAGCTGCGCGAGTCGGGGTGGGGCCTGTTCATGGTCGGCATGGTCGCCGCCGACCATGGCGTCCATCTGACCGAGAACAAGGGCAAGGTGATCTGGTTCGAGCTGCCCGCCTGGCCCCGGGAGCGCTAGAAGAGTGGGCTTTTCTCCACCCCCATGCGCACCTTCGCCCCACTGATCGGCGCTTCGGCGATCAATAGCGTCGTGGACATCGAAGAACGCTAACGGGAGGCGGAAATCTGATGTCCACGAACGGGAAAGCAGCGCGCATCGCGGTGGTGGGGGCGATCATCGCGGCGGGTTCGGGTGTGTTGACCGGTGGGGCTGCTCAGGCGAGCACGGATGGCTCGGTCGTCTCTACCGACAAGGGGCGGGTGCGCGGCACGGTCGCCAAGGACCACCGCGTCTTCCAGGGGATTCCCTACGCGGCTCCGCCCGTGGGGGCGCTGCGTTGGCGTGCGCCGCAGGCGGCGGCTCCGTGGACCACGACCCTCGACGCCACCAAGCCCGGCAAGGCGTGCCCCCAGCCCGAGGGGACGCCGATGAGCACGCCGAGCACGAGCGAAGACTGTCTGCGGCTCAACGTCACCACGCCCGCGAACCCAACGGGCGGGAAGCTGCCGGTGATGGTGTGGATCCATGGCGGCGACTTCGCCTTCGACAGCGCCATCAATTACGGGGCGCGCGCCCTGGCCGCGCGTGGCGGCGTGGTCGTGGTTTCGATCGATTACCGGCTGAGCGCCTTCGGTTTCCTCGCGCACCGTTCGCTCCCCGACGCGGGCAACCTCGGAATCGAGGACCAGCAGGCCGCGCTTCGGTGGGTCCGGACGAACATCGGGGCCTTCGGCGGCGACAGCCGCAACGTCACCCTGTTCGGCGAATCCGCCGGAGGACACAGCATCTGCGGGCATCTGATCTCCCCCGGATCGGGCGGGTTGTTCCACCGCGCGATCATGCAGAGCAGCCCCTGCGAGAACGCCGAGCACCGCACCCGGGAGTCCGCCGAGAAGTACGGGGCCGAACTGGCGTCCAAGCTCGGTTGCGGCGACGCCGCGTGCCTGCGCCGCCAGAAGGTCGCCGACCTGCTCAAGGCCGCCGGGACCGTCCCCGGCAACCCCGGGTTCGGACGCCTCGGCCCGCTGTTCGGCGACCGCGTCCTGCCCCTGCATCCCAAGGAGGCCCTCGCGTCCGGACGGTTCAACCGCGTCCCGGTGCTGTTCGGGACCACCCGCGACGAGGAGCGGCTCCGCGTGTGGGGCATCGAGCTCGGCGGCAAGAAGCCGCTCACGCGCCGGGCCTACAGGGCCCACATCAAGGAGGCCTACGGCAAGAACGCGCCCGCCGTCCTCGCGCGATACCGCGGTTACGACTCGCCGAGCCTGGCGCTCGGCGCCGTCCTGACCGATCACGAGTGGTCGCGCGCCGCCGTCGACACCGGCAGGGCCTTCGGCAAGTGGGTTCCGACGTACTCCTACGAGTTCGCCGAGAACACGGTGCCCTGGTTCAAGAACCTCAAGCGGCCGAGCTTCCCGATGGGCGCCTTCCACACCGGAGAGCTCGCCTACCTGCTGGAGCCCGCCTTCTCCGAATCCCTCGACCCCGCACAGCGCCGCCTTTCGCACCGGATGATCGGCTACTGGACGTCCTTCGCCCGCACCGGCGACCCCAACTCCGGCGGGGCCCCGGCCTGGAAGCCCTGGCCGTCCGTCCAGGCCCTGGCCTCCGGCCCGCACGGCATCAAGCCCACCGACTTCGCCAAGGCGCACAAGTACGAATTCTGGAAGCGCCTCTCCCACTGACCGCTCCGAGGCCGGGGCCCGCGCCGGGCCCCGGCCAGAACTCAGGTCAGAACGGCTACTCCGCGTCATTCGATGGCGAGTTGGTCGCGGCGGCGGGTCAGGTAGGCGGTCTCGGCGGTGTTGCCCGCGAGCGCGATGGCCCTGTCGTAGGCCGCGCGTGACTCCTGGCTGCGGCCCAGGCGGCGCAGCAGGTCGGCGCGGGTGGCGTGGTAGGCGTGGTAGCCGTCCAGGTCGTCCACGAGACGGTCGACGGCGGCCAGCGCCACGTCCGGTCCGTCGAGCTCGGCGACCGCGATGGCCCGGTTGAGGGCGACGATCGGGGACGGGTCGAGGCGGACGAGCTGGTCGTAGAGGGCGGCGATCTGGGACCAGTCGGTGTCGCGGGCGTCGCGGGCGGAGGTGTGCACCGCGTTGATCGCGGCGAGGATCTGGTAGCGGCCCGGGGCCATTCCGGTGGCCAGGCGCTCGCGCACCAGCCGATGGCCCTCGACGATCATCGCCGCGTCCCAGGCCCCGCGGTCCTGCTCGTTGAGCGTGACCAGCTCGCCGCGGGCCGAGACCCGGGCGGTGCGGCGGGCCTCGGTGAGGAGCATCAGCGCCAGCAGCCCGGCCACCTCACCGTCGTCCGGCAGGAGGACGCGGATCAGGCGGGTGAGCCGGATCGCCTCGGCCGTCAGATCGTGACGTACGGGATCGGTGTCGGGGCCGGTCGCCAGGTACCCCTCGTTGAACACCAGGTACAGGACGGCCAGGACGCCGGACACGCGTGCCGGGAGATCCTCCGCGGCGGGCACCCGATAGGGGATTCCGGCCGACTTGATCTTGGCCTTGGCGCGGGTGATCCGCTGCCCCACGGCGCTCTCCTGCACCAGGAAGGCGCGGGCGATCTCGGGCACGGTCAGACCGCCGACCATGCGCAGCGTCAGCGCGACGCGGGTCTGCGTCGCCAGCGCCGGGTGGCAGCAGGTGAAGATCAGCCGGAGCCGCTCGTCGTCGATGGCGCCGAGAGGCTCGGGCGGGTCGTCGTCGTACACCATCCGAGCCTCCTTGTGCTTGTCGTCGCGCTTGCTCTCGCGGCGGATCCGGTCGATCGCCCTGCGGTTGGCGGTGGTGGTCAGCCAGCCGCCGGGGTTGGGCGGCACGCCGTCGGCCGTCCACCGCTCGACGGCGGTCGCGAACGCCTCGGCCGCCGCCTCCTCGGCGATGTCGAGGTCACCGAACCTCCTGGTCAGAGCGGCGACGACCCGCGCCCACTCCCCGTGGTGGGCTCGGGTGATCGCCTCCTGGACGTCCACCGCGCTCATTGGAACGGCCGCACCTCGATCTTGCGATCGCAGACCTTCGACGCCTCGGCGGCGAGCTTGAGCGCCACATCCAGGTCGGGGGCCTCCCACACCCAGACGCCCGCGAGGTACTCCTTCGACTCCACGAAGGGCCCGTCGCTGAACACCGCCTGCTCGCCCCGGTTGTCGATGACCTTGGCCGTGGTGGTGTCGGCGAGCCCGCCCGCGAAGACCCAGTGGCCCTCGGCGATCAGCCGTTCGTTGAACGCGCTGATAGCGGGCAGCCGGTCGGTGCTGCCGGGATTGCTCTTGTCATCGATCACGGAAACCAGATACTGCATCTAAAGATCATCTCCCGTCATGGACGTCGGCTTCATGATCGCGGATCCCTTCTCCGGGCGGCCGCTCACCTCTTCCACGAACGCCGACGCCCCGATCCGACACATCGTCCGCGATTATTCACGCCCGGCGGCCGGTCGGGTCGTGTTCGCGTACCAGCGGCCGTCGGCCTTGGCCGCGGCGATGGCGGCCAGGCCGGGAGCGCGCAGCCGGTTCGCCGCCGCGAGGGCCTCGACCTTGGCGACGTTGACCTTGGACCACGGGCTCTTGGCGCGGCGGGGCGAGTAGCGCTGGAGGAAGTGCGTCCCGTCCAGGCCCCGGCGGTGGCTGTCGATCCAGCCCCAGCACAGCGCGCCGTCCAGTGCCTCGGTGATGGTGAGCGAGGTCAGGCCCGAACCCTTCTTGGGGATCTTCAGCCAGATCTCGGTGCGGCGGTCGTGGTTGGCGGCCAGCCAGGCGTCCCACTGGGCGGCGTCTTCGAACTCGATGGCGTCCATGCTTTCGAGGCTAGAGACCCTTGTGGAACGTACGGTTCCTCAAGTCGACCGGATCATCCGCCCAACCGGCCGAGTCCGGGTGGGACGAACCGGCGATCGGACACCGTGTGCGGACCGGCGGAATCCGGCTCCGGCCCCGGTCGATCGCCGCGCACCGCCAGGACGAGCCCGGCGAGCATGAACGCCGCGCCCAGGACGCAGACGGCCCCCCAGTCACCGGTGCGATAGGCGGCGGTACCGGCGACGGCCCCGATCACACCGCCGAGCGTGTAGACGGTCATGTACGCCGAGGCGACCCGGGACCGGGCCCCGTCGACCAGCCCGTAGACCACGTTCAGGTTCAGCAGATGCGTGCCGTGGACCGCCGCGTCCATCGCCAGC
The DNA here is from genome assembly GCF_050946795.1 of Spirillospora sp. CA-294931. Classification (GTDB taxonomy): domain Bacteria; phylum Actinomycetota; class Actinomycetes; order Streptosporangiales; family Streptosporangiaceae; genus Spirillospora. The sequence continues at coordinate 326,601 of NZ_CP192006.1, read as the reverse complement.
AGGCCCACGACCAGCCAGATCAGCTGCTCGCCGCCCTGCCCGATCGCGCCGAACGACACCGCGCCCAGGACGAGCAGGAGGGCGGTCAGAAGTCGTTGCCGTCCTCGTCCGGCCGCGCGTCCGGCCATCTGGGCGGCCAGCGCGCCCGCCAGCCCGACCAGCGCGAACAGGCCGATCTGCGCCTCGCCGAAACGATGCGGGGGCGCCGCCAGCCGGAACGCGACGGTCGCCCAGAAGACGCTGAAGGCCGCGAAGGCACAGGCGCCGATGAACGCGCGCCGCCGGAGCACCGGCTCGCGCACCGCCAGCCGCGCCGTCGCCCTGAGCTGCCGGGCGTACCCGATCGCCACCTCGGGCGGCGCCGATGCCACGACCCTCGACACCAGGGCCGCCAGCAGGACGGCGATCAGCGCGGCGAAGGCGAACAGCGCACGCCACCCGGCCAGATCGGCGACCAGGCCCGCGAGCGTCCGCGACAGCAGGATGCCGATCAGCCCCCCGGTCAGCATCGTCGCGACCGCGAGCGCGCGCTCCCCGGGGCCGGCGAGGGTCGCGGCGTACGACACGAGCACGTTCACCACCCCGGCGCTGGCCACCCCGACGACCACGGTGGCCGCGAGCAGGACACCGGCGGTCGGCGCGACGGCCGTGACCGCCAGCGCCGCCGCGTCGGCGCACAGCAGCAGGCGCACCAGCGTCCGGCGCCGCACGATGTCGCCCAGCGGGACGACCAGCACCAAAGCCAGCAGATAGCCGAGCTGCCCGGCACCCGGCAGGAGGCCCACCGTGGCGTCGTCCCCGTATGACCGCGAGATCTCGGGCAGCAGCGGTTGGCAGTAGTACAGGTTGGCGATCGTCAGCGCGCTCACCGACGCCAGCAGCCTGATGATCCATCGAGTCGTCACGCCGGGGACGCTACGCAACGATTGGGCCGTTGTTATGATCCAGCTCTATGCCGGAAAAGTGGCCCAATCTCGGCGTCGACCTGCATCTCGAGCTCGACCCGGCCGGTGGGCGCCGGGCGGCGCTGGAGCACGCGCTGCGCTCGGCCGTGCGAACCGGACGGCTCGCACCCGGCACCCGGCTGCCCGCCAGCCGGGCCCTCGCCACCGATCTCGGCCTGTCGCGCGGGACGATCCGCGCCGCCTACGACCAGCTCATCGCCGAGGGCTACCTGACCGCGCGCCAAGGCTCGGGCACGATCGTGGCCCCGCTGCCCGGACGGCTCCCCGCCGCACCGCAGGCCCGCTGGAACCTGGTTCCGCCCCGCCACGACCTGCGTCCGGGCAGCCCCGACGTCTCGGCGTTCCCCCGCGCTCGCTGGCTCCGGTCGGCCCGCCGCGCGCTCACCGCGGCACCCGCCGACGCCTTCGGCTACGCCGACCCGCGCGGACGCGTCGAACTGCGCACCGCCCTGGCCGACTACCTCGGCCGCGTCCGCGGCGTCCTCACCCACCCCGACCTGATCGTCGTCACCAACGGCTACCCCCAGGCGCTCACCCTGCTCGCCAGCGCGATCGGCGGCACGGTCGCCCTGGAGAACCCGGGCGTCGGCACCCATCGCGACATCGTCCACCGCGCGGGCGCCGCGGTCGTCCCGCTGCCCGTGGACGAGCGCGGCGCCCGCACCGACCTGCTCGACGCGACCGTCACCGCCGTCGAGGTGACCGCCGCCCACCAGTACCCCACCGGCCACCCGCTCCATCCCGACCGCCGCCGGGCCCTGATCGCCTGGGCGCGCGACAGCGGCGGCGTGGTCATCGAGAACGACTACGACGGGGAGTTCCGCTACGACCGGCAGCCGATCGGCGCCGTCCAGGGCACCGCCCCCGATCACGTCGTCTACCTCGGCACGGCGTCCAAGACCCTGGGCCCCGCCCTCCGCCTGGCCTGGATGGTGCTGCCGCCGCACCTGCTGGAGCCGGTCATGGAGGCCAAATGGCTCAGCGACCGCCACACCGAGACCCTCAGCCAGCTCACGCTGGCCGACTTCATCACCACCCACGCCTACGACCGCCACATCCGGGCGTCCCGGCTGCGCTACCAGCGCCGCCGCGACCAGCTCCTGGCCGCCCTCGAACCGTCCGGCCTGCGCGTACGCGGCGTCGCCGCCGGGCTCCAGTGCCTGCTCGACCTGCCACCCGGCGGCCCCACCGAACACGACGTCCTGCGGGCCGCCGCCGCCCACGACCTGGCCCTCGGCCACCTCGGCGACCGCTGGCACGACCAGAGCCCCGACCACCCGCAGGGCATCATCATCGGCTACGCCCGTCCCGCCCTCCACACCTATCCGGCGACCCTCACCACCCTCACCCAGGTCCTGCACCACCTCGCCTGACAGGGCGGGTGACCGTGACCGGACACCAGGGTCAGGGATTACCCGGATGGCGGGGCGGGCCACGCGGGGTTCATGCTACGGAGAGTGAAGGAGTCGTCCCAGAAGGCGGTGGGGTTTGCGATGGCCGGGGGCCTGGATCGGGCGAGCGTGGACCAGATGGCGCGGGATCTGTGCGCGCAGGCGCACCGGGGAGCCGGCGTGGCCGAGCTGGGCGAGGTGATCTCGCGGGCGCTGGCGCCCCTCGTGGCGCACGACGCGGCGCGGCTGGTGGGCGCCAACCCGGCGGCCAGGCTGGCCTCGTTCAGCTTCTGGCACGGGCTGGAGTCCGACCTGGGCCGGGCCTGGCTGCACAACTTCTTCGCCGGCACCAACCCCCTCTCCGTGCCCGACCTGCTCCGCGGGCCGGTGCCCGCGGGCGTGCTGGGAGCCGGCGACCGACCACGCGACCGTCGGGCCCAGCGACGGCTGGCCGCCCACGGGGTGGGCAGCGAGCTGCGGCTGGTGTTGCGCGATGCCCGCGGTGTCTGGGGCACGCTGGGCCTGCTGCGCGCCCAGGGCGGACGGCCGTTCGACGATGCGGACCTGACCCGGGTCGCGTCCTTGGCGCCGGCACTGATGGCGGTCCTGCGCGCCCACGTCACCTCCGCCGCGCTGGTACCGGGCGTCGCGGCACCACCGGCCGGGACGCTCATCGTCAACGACGCCCACGCCATCCGCGCGACCACCCGGCACGCCCGCACCTGGCTGCAGCTGATCCGGGCCCCGCTGCCCGACCGGGAATGGATCGTCGAGCCGTTCCTGGTCTACCTGGCCGGCAAGGCGCTCCGGCACGCCCACGAACCGCGCGCCACCCGCCCGCTGGTGGTGGCGCCCGCCGCCAGCTTCGGCCGATGGACGGCCGTCCAGGCCGAACCGCTGGACGACGGCAGCGGAGACATCGCGATCATCATCCAGCCCGCCGCGGGTGAGCAACTCCTCCCGGCCTTCTGCGACTGGTACCAGATCACCCCTCGCGAAAGCCAGATCCTCGCCCACCTGCGCAAGGCGATGGCGCCCAAGCAGATCGCCCGCCACCTCGACCTCTCACTGCACACCATCAACGACCACCTCAAGGCGATCTACGCCAAGGCCGGCGTCGGCGGCCGCGACGAACTCCTCACCGCGCTCGGCTGACCGCGCCCCACGCGAAGAATCCCCATGAGAACACGACGCCGGGGCCCCGAAAGCGCCGATCCGGGGTGGAGGCACGCCACATGACCGCCGCTACGAACCGGCGTTCATCGGTCGGAGGCGGGCGTCGAGCGCGTCGAGGTCGGGGACGAACCAGACGTGGCCCGCCGCGTTCGACTCGCGGACGAGAGCACGCAGCGCCGAACTCGCGGCCAGGTGCGCGGAGATGTCGCCGACGACGGCCAGCCGCACCCGGTAGTTGACGAACTTCTGCATGATCTCGCCCGCGACGCGGGTGCTCAGGGTGAAGAACCGTTCGTCCAGCCGGTCCACGGGCACGGCGACCAGCTCGGTTCCGAAGGACGCGCCGATCAGGTCGAGCGCGTCCTGCGTGGACGCCACGCGCGGCCCGTCCGGGTCGCACACCAGCACCGAAACACCCGCCCGCTCCTGCACGACGTCAGGCATCGTCGCCCCCCGATCCGAAGAGACCGCCGTCGATGAAGCTCTCAAGCAGGCTCAGCAACTCGGCCGTGGCGGCGGCACCGCCCAGAATCACGATCTTCATCCGGTTCCGCTCCCCGTCGTGGACGACCTGCACCCGCAGCGGGTGCGCGAGGTCATGGCCGGTGTTCGCCGCGCCGAGCACGAGCGTCCCGAGCCGGTCGGCGGTGGCGCGGTCGACCCCGTCCACCTGCACGATGCTCGACACCTCCATCGACACGGCGTGAGGCTCGGCCCGTCCGGTCAGCGCCTGGAGGTCGGCGGCGGCGATCCGGTACTGCTTGCCGATCCGCGTCGCCGCGAGCCGCCCCGACCGGATGTAGCCCCGGACGGTACGCACATGCAGCCCAAGAAGGTCTGCCACCTCCTCGACCGAGTACAGTTTCTCCCTCATCGCTCCCTAACATAGTGCAGATAGGGAGTGTTAGGGAACTTTACCGACACCGTCTACGCTGGGCTCCATGGGGCAGGACGCGGAAACGGCGCCTCGCGCCGAGGTGGTCGCCGTCTCGCGGGCCTGGGCGGCCGCGATCGTTTCGAACGACGCCGCTCGTATCGGTGACTTCATGACCGACGACTGGGTGATCGTCTCGGAGTCGGGGGTGGCGTCCAAGCCGGACTTCCTGGCCATGATCGCCTCCGGGGACCTCACCCACTCGGCCATGGACACCGTCGGGGAGCCGCTCGTCCGCTTCCACGACGGCACCGCCGTCCTCACCGCGCGGGTGACCAACACCGCGCACTACCGGGGACAGCGGTTCGACGCCGACGAATGGACCACGGACGTCTTCGTCCACCGGGACGGCCGCTGGCTGTGCGTCCACAGCCACATCACGCCGGTGGCATCGGCCTGAGGCGCCGGCATCAGCCGGTGCCTGAGGAACCCGTCCGCCCCGACTCCGGCCGAGCCGTCCTCGCCCGCGGGGGGCCGTCCGCGGGGGACCGGATCATCCGGCCGTGCAGGACGCGCACCACCTCAGCCGCCCCGCCCAGCAGCAGACGATCAGGCCGCACACACTCGGGGGACGGACCTCCGCACGCGGCGACGGCACGGAGTGGTCGTGGGCGCCGGGCGAGGGCGGGGTCGCCTCGTACCGGCCGTGGGTGTGCGCCTCATGGTGGCTGCCGCCCTCACTCGGCACGTCTACGCCCGTATCGGGCCATGCGCTCGCGTGCAGGTCCATGGTCATCTCACCTAGGCGCCGGCGGCCGGACGGTAGACGACGAGGCTCACGCCCGCCGGGCTGACGGACGAGGAGACGTGCTCGAAGGTGCGCAGCACACCGTCGGAGGGGTAGATCGTCTTGCCGCCCCCGAGGATCACCGGCATGACCAGGAGCCGGAGCTCGTCGACCAGGCCCTCCTCGAACAGGGCGCGCGCGAGCGTGGGGCTGCCCATCATCCCCAGGTCGCCGCCCTCGGTCTCGCGCAGCCCGCGGATGGTGGCCATGGCCTTGTCGCCGGGGATGAGGTGGGAGTTGTTCCACGTCAGGTCATCCTGGGACAGCGTCGAGGACACCACGTACTTGCGCATGGAGTTCATCGTCTCGGCGAAGGGGTCGTCGGTGACGTTCGGCCAGACGGCCGCCATCCCCTGCCAGTTCTTCCGCCCGTACAGGAAGGCATCGGTGGTGGCCATGCCCTCGGCGAGGAATCCGCCGACCGACTCGGGGTCGAAGAACGGGTGCGTCCAGCCACCGTTGGTGAAGCCGCCGTCGGTGTCCTCGTCGGGGCCGCCGGGGCCCTGAACGACGCCGTCCAAGCTCATGAACTGACTGATGACGATGCGCATGGCGCCGCTCCTGTTCGGTGATCAGCTTCCGTATCCACGAGAAACCATATCTCTCGGATACCGAATACTCTAGACACTGTTTCCCGACCCCCGCAAGCCCATCCCGGACGGGGCGCGGCCACCCGCCCCCACCCCGGACACCGCGCGGAGCGCGGACGGCCCGATGCGCGACACAAGGTAACCGAGGAGACGAGAACGCCGCCCTTGCGGCCCTTGAGGTCGATCCAGCACCCCGAAGTACGCCCTCACCCGTCCACAGTCACCCACGAAACGGTGCTGCTTCGAAAACGTTCTTGTGGAGCATTTTCAAATGACGTTCATAACCATGGTTCCCGCCAGCGATACGAGTGCGATATATGGACGGCAGCCCGATCACTGAAGATTGTCTTTATGGAAGGATCTAGAAAAGCGCTGCCCCTCCAGAGTCGCCACAAATCCATGAGCCTGCCAATCATGGCCAATCACAACCAATCAATTACCTTAAGGCAGCCCGAAGTCTCACCCAAGTGCTGGTCTCGTGCCCCGAAACTTCGCACCATGTTCTCCGTTGTCGTTTGACGGTCCAACCGCCAAGACGACCAACTCCAGTGGGGAGTGGCACCTCAGAGCCGACTCCTCCTACCGAGGGCTCTGTCTGTTGGTCCAGGCGAGCGTCAGGTAACCGGGCGGCTCCTCGTTGCAGCGAGGGGCCGCCCATTTTGTACGGCTCACAATGAGCATGGTTGAACCGCGTACCATCCAGCCTTTTTCCGTTTGTTCCACAATAGATCTCACTTCCCTTTTGCCCGATTTCAGAAAGAGTCGCGCAGTGTATCAAGCCTGAACCCGCAGTCAGGCTGAGATGCTCCATCTCGGATGGAATCGGATTCGACGTCTGTGTGATGTTGCTCTTCACGCTGAATGCTCTTGTTAGAGATCCTGGTCACGGGCAGGATAGATTTGCAATCAGTTGGGTCGAGTGGTGTACGCCGTTGACCCGGGGAGCACCCCGTCAGTCTGCAAACGACGGTGTGCTCCCTGACGTCTTTCACCCCTCGCCCCTATGCCTGGGCCAACCCAAGAAGTGGCGTCCTGAGACCATTTGGACGGGTCTCGGGGCGCCACAACAACCCTCATAGGAGATCATTTCCGTGGTCCCATACAAAGCGGACACAGATGTGGCCGTCCCCCCACGCTCAAGAGAGCTCGGGCTGCTGCTCGGCCTGTTCGTCGCCGTCCTGGCCGGAGACATCGTCGTGATGGTGGTCTTCGGATACGACCTGTGGAAAGCCGCCCTCGCGGTGGACTTCACGCTTTTCATCGCCGTCGAGAGCGTTCGCCGCGTCATCAGCCTGCGCAGGCCCGTCGTGCCGACCTCCGCGGACCAGGGCGAGCGCAGGTCATGACCTCGCCCCCGCACGATGATCCCTACAAGCACATGGTCGCCGAATTCGCCCTTGAGTTGCGCCGGGCACGCCGCCGCGCCGGCGACGTCTCGTACCCCGATTTGTGCGAACAACTGATCAACGAACATGAGGGTGGTCGGCGGTTCGCCGTCTCGGAAGCGACGATCCAACGTGCGTTCGCCGGCAAGGCCCTGCCTAAATGGGAGCTCGTCCGCGGCCTTCTGCTGGTCTTCGGCGTGAGTCCCCACGACGTGGAGGAACACTGGAAACGCACCTGGGTCCGCGTCCGTGAGCACCGCGACCCGCTCGGCACCACAATGGAGACGCCGGTCGGCAAGCGGGAAAAGCCTCCACCCCCTCAGGAAATGCCCGCCGCCTCAATCTCGGCGAGAGCGGGGGACGCGCCTGGTCCGGCTCCTCAGGCGGCGCAGGAGTGCGCGGCCTGCGGCGCGTTGGTGAGCGACCTGGTGCTGCATCGCGTGTGGCACGACAACCTCGAGGTCCGCGTCCGCCGCCAGCATCCCTGTTCGGCGACGTCCGACTCCGCCGAACCGAACTGAGCCTCCGGACGCCGCCAAGGTCGGGTGTCACCCCGGGGTGAGAGGGGGGTTGTCCCTACCTCGGGAAGGTGGGCATCTCCCGTGTGGGCGGGCCTTGGCGCTTCTAGAGTCGAAGCATCCGGAAGACACCGCAAAGGAGACGACATGGCCGCCGTTCGCGAAGCACACCCGCAGGTTCGCCGGGGACGTACGCGGCACCGGCTGGTCATCGCGGGCGTCCTGGCGGCCGTCACCGCCCTCGGCGCGCTCGTCCACCCCTCGAACCCGGCAGACCGCCTCGGCGGTGTGGAGTCCTCTTCGCACGCCAACCGCTGAGCGCCAGGCTCCCGACTCGCCACCGCCCACGGGTCCGATGAGGCCGGGTCCCGGGTGCGGCCCGGCCTGCGGTTGCTTGGTGAGGGGGCGCCCGGGGGCCCAGGTGAGCCCCCAGCCTGCGATCACTGGGTGAGGGGACGCCCGGGTCCCGGGTGGACCCGGCGAGGTCACCTGATGAGGGACGCCCGGGGGGCCCGGGTGGGGTCCAGCCTGCGATCATCTGGTGAGGGGACGCCCGGGGCCCGGGTGGACCCGGCGTGGTCACCTGGTGAGGGACGCCCGGGGGCCGGGTGGGGTTCAGCCTGCGATCATCTGGTGAGGTGATGCCCGGGGGCCCGGGTGGGCCCCGGCTTGGGGTTACTTGGTGAGGGTTGGGGGCTTGGCTGGGGTGACGGTCAGGGCGTCGGCGGGTTCGTCTAGGTCGACGACGACCTCGTCGCCGTCGCGGATCTCGCCGGACAGCAGTTCGCGGGCCAGTTTGTCGCCGATCGCCGTTTGGACCAGGCGGCGCAGCGGGCGGGCGCCGTAGAGCGGGTCGAAGCCGGTCATCGCCAGCCACTCGCGGGCGGCGTCGGTGACGGTCAGCTCCAGTTGCCGGTCGGCCAGACGGCGGGCCAGCCGCTCGACCTGGAGGTCGACGATGCGGGTCAGCTCGTCGGTCGTGAGCGCGTCGAACAGGATCACGTCGTCGAGCCGGTTGAGGAACTCCGGCTTGAACTGGGCGCGGACGGAGTTCATGACCGCCTCGCGCTTGGCGCCGTTCTCCAGCGCCGGGTCGACGAGGAACTGCGAGCCGATGTTCGAGGTCAGGATCAGGATCGTGTTGCGGAAGTCGACCGTGCGGCCCTGGCCGTCGGTCAGCCGCCCGTCGTCCAGCACCTGGAGCAGGACGTCGAAGATCTCCGGATGGGCCTTCTCGACCTCGTCCAGCAGGACGACCGAGTACGGGCGGCGGCGGACGGCCTCGGTGAGCTGGCCGCCCTCCTCGTAGCCGACGTACCCGGGAGGCGCGCCGACCAGGCGGGCGACGCTGTGCTTCTCGGCGTACTCGCTCATGTCGATGCGGGTGATGGCGCGCTCGTCGTCGAACAGGAACTCCGCCAGCGCCTTGGCCAGCTCGGTCTTCCCCACCCCGGTCGGGCCCAGGAACAGGAACGAGCCGGTCGGGCGGTCGGGGTCGGCCACGCCCGCGCGGGCGCGGCGGACGGCGTCCGACACCGCCTGGACGGCGGCGCCCTGGCCGATCAGGCGCCGGCCCAGCTCGTCCTCCATGCGCAGCAGCTTGGCCGTCTCGCCCTCCATCAGACGGCCGGACGGGATGCCGGTCCACGACGCGACCACGTCGGCGACGTCGTCCGGGCCGACCTCCTCCTTGACCATCGCCTCGCGGTGCTCGGTCTCCTGCGACGCCGCCTCGAGCTGCTTCTCCAGCTCGGGGATCTCGCCGTAGGTGAGGCGGGCCGAGGTCTCCAGATCGCCGTCGCGCTGGGCGCGCTCGGCCTCGCCGCGCAGCTGGTCGATGCGCTCCTTGATCTCGCCGACCCGGTTCAGGCCCGCCTTCTCCTGCTCCCAGCGTCCGACCAGCGAGGTGAGCTGCTCGTTGCGGTCGGCCAGGTCCTTGCGGAGCCGCTCAAGGCGCTGCCTGGACGCCTCGTCGGTCTCCTTGACCAGCGCCATCTCCTCCATGCGCAGCCGGTCGACCGCGCGCTGCAGCTCGTCGATCTCGACCGGACGCGAGTCGATCTCCATCCGCAGCCGCGAGGCGGCCTCGTCCACCAGGTCGATGGCCTTGTCGGGCAGGAACCTGGCCGTGATGTACCGGTCGGACAGCGTCGCCGCCGCCACCAGCGCCGAGTCGTTGATCTGCACCTTGTGGTGCGCCTCGTACCGGCCCTTGAGCCCGCGCAGGATCGCCACGGTGTCCTCCACCGACGGCTCGCCCACCAGCACCTGCTGGAAGCGGCGCTCCAGCGCGGCGTCCTTCTCGATGCGCTCGCGGTACTCGTCCAGCGTGGTCGCGCCGATCATGCGCAGCTCGCCGCGGGCCAGCATCGGCTTGAGCATGTTGCCCGCGTCCATCGACCCCTCGGCCGCGCCCGCCCCCACGACGGTGTGCAGCTCGTCGATGAACGTGACGATGCGTCCCTCGCTCTGCTTGATCTCGTTCAGGACGGCCTTCAGCCGCTCCTCGAACTCGCCCCGGTACTTCGCGCCCGCGACCATCGCGCTCAGATCGAGCGAGACCAGCGTCTTGCCGCGCAGCGACTCGGGCACGTCGCCCGCCACGATGCGCTGCGCCAGCCCCTCGACCACGGCCGTCTTGCCGACGCCCGGCTCCCCGATCAGGACCGGGTTGTTCTTGGTCCGCCGCGACAGCACCTGCACCACCCGGCGGATCTCGGTGTCGCGGCCGATCACCGGGTCGAGCTTGCCCTCGCGCGCCGACGCGGTCAGGTCGACGCCGTACTTCTCCAGCGCCTGGTAGGTCTCTTCGGGGTTCTCGCTGGTCACCCGCGCGTGGCCGCGCACCTTCTCGAACGCGTCCAGCAGCGCCTGCGGCGTCGCGCCGAACTCCTTCAGCAGCCCCGCGACCGGCCCGCCGTCGGCCGCCAGGCCCACCAGCAGGTGTTCGGTCGAGACGTACTCGTCCTCCAACTGCTCGGCCCGGTTGGCCGCGGTGTTCATCGCCACGTAGAGCTGCCGCGACACCTGCGGCGACGACATCGTCGACCCCGCGGCCTTCGGCAGCGCGGCCAGCTGCTCCTCGGCGCGCTTGCGCACGGCCTTCCAGTCGGCCCCGACGGCCTCCAGCAGCGGCACCGCCGTCCCCTCGGCCTGGCCGATCAGCGCCACCAGCAGATGCTGCGGCTCGACCTGCGGATGGCCTTCGGCCACGGCACGGCGCGCCGCGACCGAGACCGCCTCCTGGCTCTTCTGCGTCAGCTTGTAGTCCATGCCCTACTCCCCCCGGTTGCGCTCGTGCCACACCACGACGCTGGTGCTGCGGATCGGCACCAGGTCAGAGCCCGGAGTGCCACCGGACTCACCGTGCCGCCGGTGCTGAGCCAGCCGCGCCGCGACCGCGCGGGTCGACTCCAGTTCGTTGGCCAGCTCGTCGATCAGCGCGTGCGCCTTGGCCAGCTCCTCGCGGAGCGCCACGTTGTCGCGCTGGAGCTCGAGAATGTGCTTGATGCCCGACAGGTTGATGCCCTCCTCCTGGGAGAGCCGCTGGATCTCCCGGAGCATCACGATGTCGCGCATCGAATAGCGGCGGCCCCGGCCCGCCGTCCGACCGGGTGAGACCAGCCCCATCCGGTCGTAGGTCCGCAAGGTCTGCGGATGCAGACCCGACAGCTGCGCCGCCACCGAGATCACATAGACCGGAGTGTCGTCGCCGAAGGGTGTGTTCATTGCCTCGCCTCCGCTCGGCGGCGAACGGGAGCCCGGCCGCCGCGCGCCCGCTCGCCCATGCCGCCTACTCCTCTCTGGCCTGCTGGAGCAGCTCGCTGCGCAGGTCGTCGCCGCCGCCCGCGTCGCGCAGGCGCTCCAGGGCCTCGCGCGTCTGGTCGTCGAGCTTCTGCGGGATCTGGACGTCGACCGAGACCAGCAGATCGCCCTTGGTGCCGTCGCGGCGCGGCGCGCCGCGGCCCTTGACCCGGAACGTGCGCCCGTTGGGCGTGCCCTCGGGCAGCCGCAGCGTCACCGGCGGCCCTTGGAAGGTCGGCACCTTGATCTCCGACCCCAGCGCCGCCTCCGGGAACGTCACCGGGACGGTCAGCGTCAGGTTGTCGCCGGTGCGGCCGAACACCTTGTGCGGACGCACCTTGATGTTCACGTACAGATCGCCGTTCGGGCCGGAGTTCTCACCCGGGGCGCCCTTGCCCTTCAGGCGGATCTTCTGGCCGTCGGCGACGCCCGCCGGAATGCGGGCCTGGATGGTGCGGGTGCCGGTCGCGCGCCCGCTGCCCTTGCACGTCGGGCACGGGTCGTCGACCACCAGGCCGCGTCCCCGGCACTCCTTGCACGGCTCCTGGAAACCGAAGTTGCCCAGGTTGCGGGTCTCGAACCGGGTGCCCTCGCAGCGCGGGCACACCCGCGGCATCGTCCCGGCCCTGGCGCCGGTGCCCTGGCAGCTCTTGCACGCCGCCTCGCTGGTCAGCTTGATCGGGACTGTCACGCCGTTCATCGCCCGGCCGAACGGCAGCGTCACGTCGGTCTCGACGTCGGCGCCGCGCTGCGGGCGGCGGCCCGTGGTGCGCGTGCCGCCCGTGCCCCGGTTGAACAGGCCGCCGAACAGATCTCCTATACGTTCACCGGCACCGCCGCCCGGCCCGGTGCCCGCCCCCGGCTGCCCGAAGAGGTCACCCAGGTCGAACCCGCCGAACCCGCCGCCCTGCTGACCCCGGAACGCGCCCGGCATCGACCGCATGGCGTCGTACTCCTTGCGGCGCTTGTCGTCGGACAGGACGTCGTACGCCTCGGAGACCTCCTTGAACTTCTCCTCGGAGTCGGCGTCGCCCTTGTTGGCGTCCGGGTGGTACTGCCGGGCCAGCTTGCGGTAGGACTTCTTGATCTCTTCCTGCGTGGCCGTCTTCGAGACACCGAGGACCTTGTAGTAGTCCTTCTCCAGGTAGTCCTTGGTGCTCACGGCGCCCCGCCTTCTACTCGTCCCCTGTGCGTCATGTCGTACGTGCCCCGTGCGGCCCCGGCCCCGTCTGGGCGGGGCCGCACGGATCGGTTCACTCTGGTTCGGGCTCGGACGTCCCGGACTCGGGCTCGAACACCGCGACCCGCGCGGGCCGCAGGATCCGCTCCCCGATGCGGTACCCGGGCTGGAGCACGTCGCCCACGCTGGTCTCGGTCACGTCCGCCGAGTACCCGTGCATGAGCGCCTCGTGCACCACCGGGTCGAACGGCTCGCCCTTCTCGCCGAAGCGTTCGAGGCCGAGCTTGCCGGTGGCCGCCTCCAGCGCCTCGGCCACCGACTTGAAACCGCCGGTGAGCTCGTCGTGGTCGCGGGCCCTGCCGATGTCGTCGAGCACCGGAAGGATCTCGTTCAGGACGGTGCCGAGGGCCTGCTCCCGGACCGCGATCCGGTCGCGGTCGACCCGCTTGCGGTAGTTGTCGTACTCCGCCTTGAGCCGTTGCAGATCGGCCGTGCGCTCGGCGAGCTGCTTCTTGAGCGACTCGACCTCCTCGCCGCCCGGCGACTCGGCCGGGGCCTCGGGAGCGGGCGCGGCGGCCTGCTCCCGGACCTGGCCCGTCTCCGGGTCGATGCGCCGCCTGTCGCGGATCACCGGGGCCTCGCGCTCCTCGCCCTCGCCCTTGGGAGGGTTCGTCACGCGGCACCACCCTTGGGCTTGTCGTCGTCCACGATCTCGGCGTCGACGACCTCGTCGTCCTGCGGGTCCTGCGCCTCGGCCGTCGGGCCCGCGTCACCGTCGGCCCCTGGGGTCTGCCCGGCCTCGGCGTTCTGGGCGTACATCGCCGCGCCCATCTTCTGGCTGACCTGGCCGAGCTTCTCGGCGCTGGTCTTGATGGCCTCGACGTCGGTGCCCTCGAGGGCCTTCTTGACCTCGGCGACGGCGTCCTGGATCTCGGACTTCATCTCCGCGGGGACCTTCTCGTCGTTCTCCCGCAGGAACTTCTCCGTGGAGTACGCCAGCGTGTCGGCCTGGTTGCGTACCTCGGCCTCCTCCTTGCGCTTGCGGTCCTCCTCGGCGTAGTCCTCGGCCTCGCGCATCATCTTCTCGATGTCGTCCTTGGGCAGGGCCGACCCGCCCGTGATGACCATCGACTGCTCGCGGCCGGTGCCCTGGTCCTTGGCGCTGACGTTGACGATGCCGTTGGCGTCGATGTCGAAGGTGACCTCGATCTGCGGCACGCCGCGCGGCGCCGGGGGCAGCCCGGTCAGCTGGAAGGTGCCCAGCTTCTTGTTGTAGGCGGCGATCTCGCGCTCGCCCTGGAAGACCTGGATCTCCACGGACGGCTGGTTGTCGTCGGCGGTGGTGAACGTCTCCGACCGCTTGGTCGGGATCGTGGTGTTCCGCTCGATGATCTTGGTGAAGATGCCGCCCTTGGTCTCGATGCCCAGGCTCAGCGGGGTCACGTCCAGCAGCAGGACGTCCTTGACCTCGCCCTTGAGCACACCGGCCTGGAGGGACGCGCCGATCGCGACGACCTCGTCGGGGTTGACGCCCTTGTTGGGCTCCTTGCCCCCGGTCAGCTCCTTGACCAGCTCGCTCACGGCGGGCATACGGGTCGAGCCGCCCACCAGGACGACCTGGTCGATGCCGCTCACGCCGATGCCGGCGTCCTTGAGGACGTTGTGGAACGGCGCCTTGGTCCGCTCGAGCAGGTCGACTGTCAGGCGCTGGAACTCGGCGCGCGTCAGCTTCTCGTCCAGGTGCAGCGGGCCCTCGCTGGACGCGGTGATGTAGGGCAGGTTGATCTGCGTCTCGGTGCTGGACGACAGCTCGATCTTGGCCTTCTCACCGGCCTCGCGCAGCCGCTGCAGCGCCATCTTGTCCTTGGACAGGTCGACGCCGTTGGCGTTCTTGAACTTCTCCACCAGCCAGTCGACGACCTTCATGTCCCAGTCGTCGCCGCCGAGGTGGTTGTCGCCGGAGGTCGCCTTGACCTCGACCACGCCGTCGCCGACCTCGAGGAGGGACACGTCGAACGTGCCGCCGCCGAGGTCGAACACCAGGATCGTGGCCTCGTTCTCCTTCTCCAGGTGGTAGGCCAGGGCCGCCGAGGTCGGCTCGTTGATGATGCGCAGGACGTTCAGCCCCGCGATCTGCCCGGCCTCCTTGGTGGCCTGACGCTGGTGGTCGGAGAAGTACGCCGGGACGGTGATGACCGCGTCGGTGACCTTCTCCCCCAGGTAGGCCTCGGCGTCCCTCTTCAGCTTCTGCAGCACGAACGCGCTGACCTGCTGAGGAGTGAACTCCTTGTCGTCGATCTTGGTCTTCCAGTCCGTGCCCATCTCACGCTTGACCGACCTGATGGTGCGGTCGACGTTGGTCACGGCCTGGCGCTTGGCGACCTCACCGACGAGAACCTCGCCGTTCTTGGCGAAGGCGACGACGGACGGCGTGGTCCGCGACCCCTCCGCGTTGGCGATAACGGTGGGCTCGCCGCCCTCCAGAATCGCGACGACCGAGTTGGTCGTCCCGAGGTCGATGCCGACCGCACGTGCCATGTCTCTCGTCCTCCGTCGTTGGTGTTTGCCGTAGGTGCTCCGGCCGCGGTCCCCCGCGGGCACGACCGGCCTGCTTCTACCACGCTAGGTTGCCCGGTGCCGATCTCGTTGTCAAATGACTTGAGCGGACCCGACTCAACTTTGCTGCTGCCCTCTACAACAGGACGACTGAGCGGGCCATTCCCGTTCCCATCCCTCCCCGATTCATCACCACGAACGACCACCCGTCCCCCCAAAGAAGGACCAAACCCCCGACCGGTGGGGTCACCGATCGGGGGCAGGGGGTGGGGGAACGTCGTCAGCGGTGGAGGGCGTAGGCGCGGATGGTGGTCTGCCGCACCTCGTTGCCGGACGCGTCCCGCACGGTGGTGCGCAGGGACACGTGCTCGGCGTCGGCCGGGTGGGCGAGGCCGATGACCCACCGCCCGCCCTCGGCGCGGGCCGCCGCCGGACGCCAGGACTTTCCGTCGTCGTAGGAGACCTCGGCGCCGAACCGCTCGATCCGCCCCGGGCGGACGCCGGGCGGGGTTTGGATGTGGGCCCGCACCCGGTGCTCGCGTCCCGCCGGAGCCCGGCTGTGATCATCGAGCCCGGCGTCGTAGCCCACCGTCATGATGACCGGCGCGGAGTCCGCCGCCGAGTCGAACGTCCACTCCGCCTCGGCCCGCGTGCCCAGCGTCGACCACCCCACCGAACGCGCGGCGGTGGTCCTCAGCCGGAATCGGCCGGGCCCGGACGGCACCTCGAACTCGCCATACCCCGGGTACGGGCTGGTGCCGAGCACCGCGCCGTCCTTTTCCAGAGTGGTCTCGCCGGTGATGGGGTCCTCCAGGGGGCCCCTGTAGCCCGGGCGGCCGTTGGAGAAGAGCGAGACCTCCACGGCCAGCCGGTCGCCGGTCCGCTGGACGCCCGGGACGAGCGTTCCCGCGTCCCAGGTCCAGAGCGTGGGGGTCAGCGGCGCCGCCGGCCAGGTCCGCGCCCGCTTCCCTCGGCGCGGGAAGCGTTCGGTGCCCATCTGGAACTCCGCCGGGTTGAGAGAGCAGTCGGGCCCGCCGATCGCCGCCTCGTGCTTCCAGACCGTGTTCCCGGGCGTGACGTGCAGAGTGTGCACGCCGGGGACGCGTCCGAGGACCGTCCCGTAAGACAGGATGAAGGGCAGTCCCTGCACCTCGGGCCCCATCACGAGCCCCGCACAGGCCTCCGCCCCGGGGACGGCGTGTTTCGTGCGAACCGCGGCCAGGTCGCGCGTGCGCACGCGGAACTCCGGCCGCTCGGGGACGCCCCCGACAACGGAGTTGAGCAGGTGGTACCGGTGTCCCGGCCGCTTCCAGGTGCTCTGCACGTGCAGCGGAGTTCCCGCACCCGGGGTGACGTAGGCGCCGTCCGCCAGATCGAGCATGTAGGCCTGGTACTCGCCCCGCGTCGTCACGGCGACGATCGCGTCGCCCAGGTCCATCGTCGCGTCCTTGTCGTCCAGGCTCACGCGGACCTCCCGGGTGGTGCGCGCGTCGAGGACGACGGTGGCGTCGGCGGTGACGTCCATGCGCGGCGACACGACCGCCGCCGTCGCCTTCGGACGGCCCGGCTCGGGCGTGATGACCCGCGCCCCCACTCGGTACGAGCCCGCCGGGATCTCCATCGTCCCCGTGCCGTCCACGAGGTGGCCGACCTCCTGCCCGCCGGTCTCCAGGTCGAACAGGCCGAAGTAGGGCGCCTTGCCGGTCGCGGGGCGCAGGCCGTTCCGGTCGAGGACCCGCACCGTGACCCGGTGCGCGGCGGCGGCCTTGCGGCGCGCGGCCGGGGTCTGGTGCTTCTTCGTCAGCACCCTCTTCGACGCCTGGACCTCGGCGGGTGGCGTCTCCGCGGCCGTGGACGGCGCGGGCACGAGCAGGACGCCCCCGATTACGATCGCCATGCCGCATGGACGGAATCTCATCCGGATCTCCTGAGTTCGTCGATCACTTCCGTCCGGTAGGTGTCCGTCCCGCCCGGGGGGTTCCGGGAACCCGGTGCGGGGGCGCGGACATGGACAGGACGTGAGAAACGTGCCAAGTGACCCCGACACCACGGACGCCGAGTTGTGGCGCCTGGCCGTCGAGGGCGAGCCACAACGGTTCGGAACACTCTTCGACCGGCACGCGCGTGCCGTCTACAACCACTGTTTCCGGCGGACGGGCGACTGGTCGGCGGCCGAGGACCTCACCTCGGTCGTCTTCCTCGAGGCCTGGCGGCGGCGCGACGACGTGCGCCTGCACGGCGATTCCGCGCTGCCGTGGCTGCTGGGCGTCGCGGGCAACGTCGTCCGCAACCGCCACCGGGCGACGCGCAGGCACCGCGAGGCGATGGCGCGCCTGCCCGGCCAGCGGCCCGAACCCGACCACGCCGACGACGTGGCCGGGCGGCTCGACGACGAGCGGGTGATGACCGTCCTGCTGCGCCTGGTCGGGCGGCTCTCGCGCGACGACCAGGACGTCCTGACCCTGTGCGCGTGGGACGGGCTGAGCTATGCCGAGGCGGCCACCGCGCTCGGCGTCCCCCTGGGGACGGTCCGCTCCCGCCTGTCGCGGGCCAAGTCACGGCTGCGGGAGCTGACCACGCTGGAACCCCCGGGACGTCTGGGACACAGACAAGGTGCGATCCCGAAGCCGTCAGGGGAGGAACTGTGAACGATCACTTGCCCGCCGAGCGCGACCTTCCCCGGGCGGCCCACCAGCTGCGAAGGGAACACCTCATGTCCGAGATCACCGAGCCCGGCCGACGGCGCGTGCTGCGCCGCGGACGCTGGATCACCGGCGTCTCCCTGGCCGTCGTGCTGACCGGCGGCGGAGCCGCCGTCGCCGCGAGCCTCATGGGCGGCGAACGGGTGGAGCAGGCCCTGGGCACCGGCTGCTACGACCGGGCCAGCCTGGACGCCGACACCACCGTCATCGGCGATGGCGGCCTGGACCCGGTGTCCGCCTGCGCCGAACTCTGGAGCAAGGGCGAGGTGGGCGACGCCGAGCCCCCCGTCCCCCCACTCGTGGCCTGCACCCAAGGCAAGAGCGTCGGCGTGTTCCCGGGGGACGCGCGGACCTGCGCCAAGCTGGGCCTGACGGCCGCGCGTCCGCTCACCGCCGCCGAAAAGGCCGAGGCCCGCGCCCTGATCACCGTGCGGAAGAAGCTCGCCGACCAGACCGGACGACGCTGCCTCCCCGAGAAGGAGGCCCTCACGACGGCCCAGTCCCTGCTGGCGTCCCATGGCCTGAAGGGGTGGCGGGTCGTCGCGGAGGGCTTCGGGTCAGGCAAGCCCGCCGACTGCGCCATGGTGGGCATCCTCGACGTGAAGACCAAGACCCTGCCCCTCCAGGCCGACCCGCGCCCCTAGCGGGACATATGGGGGGCGAGGCCGTCGAGGACGGATTCGAGGCCGAAGGTGAAGCGGTCCTCAAGGATCTCGGCGTCGCCCTTGGACCAGATCTCGCGGATGTGGGCGGCCAGGCGGGGGCGTTCGGCGGACACGCGGTCGAGGTAGGGGCCGAGTGAGGTGACCCATTCCCCGGCGGACGTCCCCGCCTGGTGCGTGCGCCAGCTGGCCTCGCCGCCCGCGGCCCCGATGACGTAGTCGACGACCAGCGACCAGGCGTATTCGAGCGGGAAGCCGGAGAGCCCGGCGTGGGCGAAGACGGCGAGGATCTCGTCCTGGGCGCGGGCGGCGTTGGGGCCGAGCATGGGCCGTCCGCCGAAGAGGGTGACCGTCCAGGGGTGGCGCAGGATCATCGCGCGCAGGCTGCGGGCGTACCCGGCGGCGGCGGGACGCCAGCCGGTCTCCGCCGGGTCGGGGACGCTCACCTCGGCCATGACGTGGTCGAGGGCCAGCTCCAGCAGCTCGTCCTTGTTGGCGACGTGCCAGTACACGGACGTGGCGCCGGCGTTCAGCCGGGTGCCCAGGCGGCGCATGCTCAGCTTGGCCAGGCCCTCGGCGTCCAGCAGCTCCAGCGCGGCGGCCACGATCTGGTCGCGGCTCAGCGTGGGCTGCTCGCGCCTTGAACGCTCGGGGCGCGTCCACACCGAGGTGTGATCCATGCGGTGCCTCCTCCGGTCTCACGACAGCCTACTTGAACAGTGTGCGAACGGGCTCGTACAGTGTGCGAGTCAACTCGCACACTGTACGAGGAGGTTGTGATGAAAACGGTCGAACCGCATCCGCGGCGGTGGGGAATCCTCGCCGTGCTCTGCCTGAGCCTGTTCGTGGTCGTGGTGGACAACACGATCCTGCACGTGGCGGTGCCGTCCCTGCTGACCGAGCTGGACGCGTCCACGTCCGACGTCCAGTGGGCGATCGACGCCTACTCGCTGGTGTTCGCCGGGCTGCTGCTCACCGCGGGCAGCCTCGGCGACCGCTACGGACGGCGCCGGGCCATGATCCTCGGATTCGGGGTGTTCGGCGCGGCCTCCCTGCTCGCCGCCTTCGCCGCGGACCCCGGCCAGCTCATCGCGGCACGGGCCCTCATGGGCGTCGGCGGCGCGTTCCTCATGCCCGGGACGCTCTCGATCATGGCGCAGGTGTTCGCCCCCGAAGAGCGCACCAAGGCGTTCGCGATCTGGGGCACGACCTCGGTCGTCGGCGTCGCGGCCGGACCCACGCTCGGCGGCTTCCTGCTGGAGCACTTCTGGTGGGGCTCGGTCTTCCTGGTCAACGTCCCGGTGACCCTCGCGGCCCTGGCCGGGCTGATCCTTCTCGTCCCCGAATCACGGGGACCACGACGGCGTCCCGACGTCCTCGGGGCGATCCTGTCGACGCTCGGGGTGTCGGCCCTGGTGTGGGCGGTCATCTCCGGCCCCGGCCACGGCTGGACGGGCATCCGCACGATCGGCGGCCTCCTCGTCGCGGCGGCCGCGCTCGCCGCCTTCGCCTGGTGGCAGCATGCCGGCCGCGACCCCATGCTCGACCTCCGCCTGCTCACCCGTCCCGAATTCACCGGCGCCGCCGTCATGATCGCCCTGTTCTCGTTCGCGATGGCCGGGACGCTGTTCGCCCTCACCCAGCTCCTGCAGTTCGTCCTCGGCTACGGGCCGCTCAAGGCGGGCCTGGCCCTGCTGCCGCTCGCCGGGGCCGCCGCCCTGGGCAACGGCACCGGCGCCGCCCTGGACGCCCGGCTGGGCAGCCGGAACGCCCTGGTCATCGGCTTCCTGACCGTCGCCGCCGGATTCGCGCTCATCGGGTTCACCCTCGACCCGGGGGACGGCTACGGCTCGATCGTCACCGGCCTCGTGGTTCTCGGCTTCGGTGCCGGACTGGGCTCGCCGCCCGCCTACGGGACGCTGATGAACGCCGTCCCCAGCGAGGAGGCCGGAGTCGCCTCCGCCGTCAACGACGCGGGCCAGGAGCTGGGCAACGCCTTCGGCGTCGCCGTCCTCGGCAGCGTCATCTCCGCCGCCTACGCCCGCAACCTCCCCGCCGACCTGCCGTCCGGCACCCTGGACGCGACACTCACCGGCAGCCAAGCCGCGCGTGACGCCTTCGTCCAAGCGGTAGCCCTGGGCACCCTGACCGCGGCCGCCACAACGTGCGCGGCGGCCGCCTTCGCCGCCAAGATCCTCCAACCCAAGAAAGACCATCGCTCCCCCCATCCCGAACCCACCTCATCGCACACCCTTCGTTAACGCCCACGAGTTGTTGGTGGAAAAAGTTTCAGAAAAGCGCGAAAGGCCAGGTCAGCGGGCTGATATTGGCCGGGGAGGCCGGTTCGGCGAATGGCTGTCTTCGCAGCTGGGAGCCATATGTGAACATCATGTTCGCGTTTGCGATCCGCCTCCTTTCCGGTTAACCATTGGGCATCGCCGAAATCCGCCCTGACCTGGGGCTTCTTCGGCATGCTCGAACGAGGGGGAGAAGCGATGACGATCGTGGTGACGGGCGCGACGGGGGCCGTGGGGCGTCTGGTGACCGAGGGGCTCGTCCGGGCGGGGGCCAAGGTTCGCGCGGTGAGCCGCGCGCCCGAACGCGCCGGTCTGCCGGACGGCGTCGAGGTGCGGGCCGGTGACCTCAAGCGTCCCGAGACTCTGGACGGTGTCTTCGACGGCGCCGAGCGCCTGTACCTGTTCCCCCACGCCGCCACCGCTACCGAGGTGGTGGCGCGCGCCAAGGAGGCGGGGGTGCGACGTGTTGTCGTCCTGTCTTCGGGGGCCGTGACCGGCGGGTTCGACACCGAGTATCACCTGCCCGTCGAGCGGGCCGTGGAGGAGGCGGGGCTGGAATGGACGCACGTGCGTCCGGGCGAGTTCATGCACAACCGGCTGCTGGTGTGGGGGCCGTCCATCCGCGCCGAGGGCGTCGTCCGCGACCCGGATCCGGACTCGTCGTGGTGCCCCGTCCACGAGGCCGACATCGCCGACGTGGCCGTGACGGCACTGCTGGAGGACGGCCACGCGGGCGCCGCCTATGACCTGAACGGGCCCGGATTCGTCAGCCACCGCCAGATGGTCGCCCTCATCGCCGAGGCGGCCGGACGGGAGATCGCCTTCGAGCGCATCACGCCCGAGCAGGCCCTGGAGCTCTACCGCGCCCAACCGGGTTTCACCGCCGACAACGCCGCCTTCCTCTCCGGTTTCGAGGACTACGCGGGCGAACCCGCCGATCCGCACGCCGCCGCGGACTTCGATCTGGCCGCCTACGGCCCCTTCCCGACCATCGAGGCCGTGACGGGCGCCCAGGCCCGCGACTTCGCCCGGTGGGCCCGCGACCACGCCGACGCGTTCAGGGTTCTCTCAGGTTGATCACGGGGTGGCGTTCAGGTCGGTGTAGTTGGGTGTCGGCCATGAGACTGAACACCAAGACGCTGGCGTCCGGGATCGGGGCCGCGAGCCTCCTGGGCCTCGGCCTTTACCTCGCCGTCCCGGCCGCCGCGAACCCGTCGCCCTCGCCGAGCAGGCCCGCCGCCGCCGAGGACGGCAAGCCCCGTCCTCCCAAGGACGGCAAGATGCGCCACCACCGTCCCGGCCGCTTCGCCCACGGCTTGCGCGGCGTGCACGGCGAGGCCACGGTCAAGCGCGACAAAACCTTCAAGCTGGCGACCTGGCAGCGCGGCGCCGTCACCGGCGTCTCGGGTGCGACGGTGACCGTCCGCAGCGAGGACGGCGTCGCCTGGCAGTGGACCACCGACGCCAACACCAAGGTCCGCAAGGACCGGCAGAAGTCCGAGGTGTCCAAGCTCGCCAACGGCGACCAGGTCGTGGTGATCGGGGAGCGCTCGGGCAACACCCGCACCGCCAAGTTCATCGGAACCCCGAGGAAGAAGTGACCTCCGTGCGCCCACCCGAGGGGAGAGCTCTCCCCTCGGGCGGCGTTCACGAATGTGCCGTCAGCGAGGCGGCATGGTGATCGAGGAACAGCCGGGCGATCAGATCGCCGCGTGAACCGGTGCCCGACTTGGCGAAGATCGACTTCAGGTGGTCCTGCACGGTGTAGGACGACACGTGCAGGCGGCCGGCGATCTGCTTGGTGGACAGGCCCTGGGCCACCAGCTCGGTGACCCGGCGCTCGCTGTCGGTGAAGCCGTAGGCGGCGACCATCAGGGGCGCCATCTCGGCGGGGCGGGCGACTTCCAGCACCACCGCGACCTGCGGTTCCGGATCGTCGTTCAGCAGCGAGCCCCGGACGATCAGCCACTGACCGGTCCGGGTGCGCGCTCGGGCCCTGGCCGGCCGCGAATCGGTCGCCGTCCGGCCGCGCAGGGAACGGGCCTGGCGGGCGACACCCGAAATCACCAGCGGCAGCCGCGCGCCCGCCCTGTCACCGAGGCCCAGCTCGTCCAGCAGGCGATCGGCCGCCTTGTTGGACATGCGCACGCCGTCCTCGGCGTCGAGGACCAGCAGACCGACGTCGTCGTCACCGGCCCGCGCGCTACCGAGCAGCAGCCCGCGCCGCAGTCCATCGGTGATCAGCGGGGCGATCGACGACACGAACTCCACCTCGGCCGGGGAGAAGTACGGGCGGTTCGCCTCCCGGAACACCGTCAGCTGCCCCCACGTCCCGGTGCTGCCGGCGAGCACCACCCGCAGCTCGTCGGAGAATCCGCCGGGACGGCGGATCTCCCGCTGGCGCAGGCTCCGGTCGAGATCACCGGCGGTCGCCTCGCTCAGGCTGCGGGCCGGGCGGGCGGCGCGGGCGAGCTGGACCCACGTGTTGAAGTCGGGCTCCCGCACCTCGATCTCCACGAGCCGGAGCAGCGCCGGAGCGGGCAGGCCGTTCTCCACGAACTCGGCGGTCGGGAGCATGGTCGCCGGGTCGGTCGTCATCAGGCAGGTGCCCTCGGCGGGCACCGCCCGGACCAAGGCATCGCCGACGGCCCGCGCGAACTCCGGCACGGACAACCCTCGATGAGCCAGCCTGACGATTTCGTCGCGGACACGCGCCTGAACCGCCATCGCGTTGACCACGCTCGTGATCCTATGCCGATCCATGGCATCATCCCAGAAATCTGGGATACAACCCGGCTCCACGCTCCCGCATGCTGGCTGCACACGCCCGGAAGGCCGGGCCGCGCAAAGGGAGCCCCACTCATGATCACCGTTGACAGCACCCTCACCACCGGCTCCTGGGTCGGCGACCCCGTCCATTCCGACATCTCGTTCAAGGTCCGCCACATGGGCGTCGGCAAGGTCAGGGGCAAGTTCGCGCTCGCCTCGGCGGCGCTGAGCGTCGGCGAGGGCGGCGGCCGGGTGACCGCCCTCATCGACCCCGCCTCGGTGAACACCGGCAACGACCAGCGCGACCAGCACCTGCGTTCGGCCGACTTCCTGGACGTGGAGAAGTACCCGCAGATCGAGTTCACCTCGACCGAGGTCCGCGACCTCGACGGCGCGGCCTTCGTCCTGGTCGGCGAGCTGACCCTGCACGGCGTCACCAAGACCGTCGAGCTGGAGGCCGAGTTCCTCGGCGTCGTCGACGACCCGTCCGGCGTGGAGCGCACCGGGTTCTCGGCGACCACCTCCATCAGCCGCGCCGCGTTCGGCGTCGACATCCAGCTCGGCTTCGGCGCCGGCAACGTCGTGGTCGCCGACACCATCGAGATCGCCATCGAGATCGAGTTCACGACCACCGAACCGGACGCCCGATGACGTCTCGTGACACCCCGCTGACCGAAAGGACCAGGAACGTGAGCAAGACCGTGCTGTACATGTCGATGTCGGTGGACGGGTTCATCGCCGGGCCGAACGTGGCACCGGGCAACGGGCTCGGCGACAACGGGCATCGGCTGCACGAGTGGCTCCTGCCGGACGCCGACGCCGATCGCAGAACAGATCTCGACCACCTGGAGGGCGCGAACCGCGAGGTCATGGACGAGGTCATGACCACCGGGGCGGTCGTCGTCGGCCGGCGGACCTTCGAGCTCGCCGACGGCTGGGGCGGCGACCACCACGACGGCGTCCCCATCTTCGTCCTGAGCCGCCGGCAGCCCGACCCGCGATGGCCCGGGGTCACCTATGTGAGCGACGTCGCGGCCGCGATGAAAATGGCCAAAGACGCGGCCGGGGACAAGAACGTCCTGGTCCACGGGGCCCGCACCGCCCAGCTGGCCCTTGCCGCCGGCGTCCTGGACGAGTTGCAGATCCACCTGGTCCCGGTCCTGATCGGCCAGGGCGAACCGCTCTTCGAGGACCTGCCGCCCGACCACATCGAGCTCGAACTGCTCCATGCCGCGGACGGCCCCGGCGTGACACACCTGCGCTACCGCGTGCGAACGGCGGCCTGAGATGACGACCATCCGGCTGTACATGACCATGTCCCTGGACGGTTACGTCACCGGCCCGCAGGACAGCCCGGACAACCCGATGGGCATCGGCGGGTTCCGGCTCTTCAACTGGCTCGACCGTCGCAACGACCCGGGCCCCAGCGGCCAGGTCTACGCCGAGGCGATGGCCACCCGCGCCCTCATCTCCGGGCGCCGCACCTACGAGCTGGCCAACCGCTGGCAGGGCGACCACCACGACGGCGTCCCCATCTTCGTCCTGACCCACGACGTCCCGGACGACCCGCCGCCGGGCAGCGTCCGCTACGTCACCGACGTCCGCGAGTGCGCCGCCCAGGCCCGCGCCGCGGCCGGAGACGGCGAGGTGATGGTGCACGGCGCCGGAGCGGCGCAGGCGCTGCTGCGAGCGGGCCAGCTCGACGAACTGGAACTCCACGTCGTCCCGGTCCTCCTGGGCCAGGGCCGCCGCCTCTTCGACCACCTACCGCCCGAACACATCAACCTCGACCCCATCCGCCGCCTGACCACCCCCCAGACCGAAGACCTCCCACACCAAGTCACCCACCTCCGCTACCGCATCCACCACCCCTAACCACACCCCCACCCGACCAGCCTCAAGCCGAGCCCGAGCCCCGGGGGGAGGTGACGGCGTCTCGCCCGGGTGTGATTCTGGCTCTCGGGAGGCGGCGTGGATGTTTCGAGGGTGGCCGGGGGTTAAGCGGGCCGGGGGTTAAGCGGGCCCGGGGGTTAAGCGGGCCCGGGGGTTAAGCGGGCCCGGGGGTTAAGCGGGCCCGGGGGTTAAGCGGGGGTCAGGGTTTCTAGGACCTGGTTGCCGTACTTGGCGAGTTTGTTTTCGCCTACGCCGCTGATCTTGCCGAGTTCGGTGAGGGAGGACGGCATGGCGGTGGCGATCTCGCGGAGGGTGGCGTCGTGGAAGATGACGTAGGCGGGGACGCCCTGGTCTTTGGCCTGGGCCGCGCGCCAGGTGCGGAGGCGTTCGAAGACGGGCATCGCTTCGGACGGCAGGTCGACCGGGGCCTTGCGTTCCTTGGCGGTTTTGGCCGCCTTGGCGGCCTTGGTCGGTTCGGGCTCGCGGCGGAGCATGACCTTGCGGGCGCCCTTGAGGACTTCGGGGCTGGTGTCGGTGAGGACGAGGGCGCCGTAGTTGCTCTCGACCGCGAGCAGGCCCTGGGCCAGGAGTTGCCGGACGACGCCGCGCCATTCGGTGTCGCGTAGTTCGGAGCCGACGCCGAAGACGCTGAGCGCGTCGTGGTCGAACTGGATGACCTTGGCGTTCTTCTTGCCGGTGAGGATGTCGATGACGTGCCCGGCGCCGAACTTCTGGCGCCGTTCGCGGTCGAGCCGGACGATCGCCGAGAGCAGTTTCTGGGCGGCGATGGTGCCGTCCCAGGACTCGGGCGGGGTCAGGCAGGTGTCGCAGTTGCCGCAGGGTTCGCCGTCTTGGCCGAAGTAGTTCAGCAGTTGGACGCGGCGGCACTCGACCGTCTCGCACAGCGCCAGCATGGCGTCGAGGTGGACGCTCAGCCTCCGGCGGTGCGCGGCGTCGCCCTCCGAGGTGTCGATCATCTTGCGGAGGTTGACCACGTCGTTGAGCCCGTAGGCGAGCCAGGCCGTGGACGGGAGGCCGTCGCGGCCCGCGCGGCCCGTCTCCTGGTAGTAGCCCTCGACGGATTTGGGCAGGTCGAGATGGGCGACGAACCGGACGTCGGGCTTGTCGATGCCCATGCCGAACGCGATCGTGGCGACCACGACCAGGCCGTCCTCGCGCAGGAAGCGCGACTGGTTCTCGGCGCGGGTTCGGGGGTCGAGACCCGCGTGGTACGGGACGGCCTCGATGCCGTTCGCGGTGAGGAACTCGGCGATCTTCTCCACCGAGTTGCGCGACAGGCAGTAGACGATGCCCGCGTCGCCGCTGTGCTCGGTGCGCAGCAGGTGCAGCAGCTGGCGCTTGGGCTCGTTCTTCGGCTCGATGCGGTACTGGATGTTGGGACGGTCGAAGCTCGCCACGAAGTGGCGGGCCTGTTCGAGGTTGAGCCGGGAGGCGATCTCGGTGCGGGTGGCCTGGGTGGCGGTCGCCGTCAGCGCGATGCGCGGCACGTCCGGCCAGCGCTCGTGCAGGCCCGAGAGCAGCAGGTAGTCGGGCCGGAAGTCGTGCCCCCACTGCGCGACGCAGTGCGCCTCGTCGATCGCGAACAGCGCGATGTCGCCCCGGTCGAGCAGCTGGACGGTGGAGGCCACCTTGAGCCGTTCGGGCGCCAGGTAGAGCAGGTCGAGCTCACCGGCCACGAACTGCGCCTCGACCACACGGCGCTCGTCGAGATCTTGGGTGGAGTTGAGGAAGCCCGCCCGGACGCCCGCGTTCCGCAACGCGTCGACCTGGTCTTGCATCAGCGCGATCAGGGGCGAGATGACGACCCCGACGCCCTTTCTGACCAGCGCCGGAATCTGGTAGCACAGCGACTTGCCGCCACCGGTGGGCATGAGCACCAGCGCGTCGTTCCCGGCGACGACATGCTCGATGATCTCGCCCTGTCCCTCGCGGAACGCGTCATAACCGAAGACGCGTCGCAGCACCTGCAACGCATCGCTGATCTCGCCCTCGGGAACGGCCACCGCGCCATCCTAGTGACTCGTCCGGACCGAATCAGGAGCCCGGACGAACCTGTGGACAACCTCGGTCGGCGGGGCGTGATGGTCACGCCGAGAGGCGGGCCACGACCTCTGGGGTGAGCGAGTCGAGGTCGTCGGCGACCATCGACGCGAGGGGCAGGACGTCCTTGTCGAGCGGGTACTGCGAACGGGGGACGGCGATGACGCGCATCCCCGCCGCGTGCGCCGAGCGGACGCCGTTGCTGGAGTCCTCGATGGCGACGCAGGCGTCGGGAGCGACGTCCAGTTGGGCGGCGACGGCGAGATAGCCGTCGGGGGCGGGCTTGCCCGCGTCCACCTCTTCGGTCGAGACCGTCACCCGAAACAGGGACGCCACTCCCAGCCGTCCGAGCACCAGGTCGATCAGGGCGCGGGGCGACGAGCTGTTCAGGCCCAGCGTGTGGTCTTGGGCCATCCGCTTGACGGCTTCGACGGCCCCCGGGAGCACCGGGACGTCCTGCGCGTAGCGTCCCAGCATCCGGTCAACGACCTCGTACGCGACCGTTTCGGCGGACAGGCCCCCGATGAGGTCGGTGCCCAGGTAGGCGGCCCATTCTTCGGTGCTCATCCCCATAAGGCGGCTCTGTGTATCGGGACGCCATTGTCCGCCTCGCTCGTCGACATAAGCGCGCCGCACCTCCTCCCATACGGGTTCGGAGTCGATGAGCACGCCGTCCAGGTCGAACACGATCGCCATGAGTGGATCACTACCCGGCGTGCCCGGATCGGAACTCAAAGGAAGGAACCCGGCATTCAAGACTCATCACCCCAAGATCTGGCAGGGTGGTCGTGCTCCGCCCCCACCTAG
Source organism: Spirillospora sp. CA-294931 (assembly GCF_050946795.1). Lineage (GTDB taxonomy): Bacteria > Actinomycetota > Actinomycetes > Streptosporangiales > Streptosporangiaceae > Spirillospora. Next base: position 298,124 of record NZ_CP192006.1, on the reverse strand, counting down.
AGGAGTTGCCGACAATGGTGTTCCTTGGACTGATCCTCATCGGGGCCGCCGTGGCCTGCGGCATCGGCGTCGCCCTGGACGGAACCGCCCCCGCCGAGCTCGTCGTCTTCGGCGAGAAGATCCCCGGCGTCACCCAGCAGTGGCATGTCTTCTCCGCCGGTGCGGTCGTGGCCGTCGTCTTCATCCTCGGCGCGATGCTCACCTTCCTCGGCGCGGGACGCACCCTCCGCGCCCGTCGCGACCTGAAGTACCTCCGCGAGGAGCACGCCGAGTCGCTCACCACTCTGGAGATGGAGAAGCGGCGCCTCCAGCAGGAGCTCGCCCGCGTCCGCCAGAACCAGAGCCAGCCCCAGGGCACGGCCCAGCCCGTGGCCCGTCACGCCGCCACGGCGTCCCGTCCCCAGGCCACGGCCGGGTCGCCCTTCTTCGACCGCGCCGAGTAGTACGAACAGATGACTCCGGCCCACCCGGAAATCCCTACGTGGGCTGATGGCGGGTGCCCACACGCGCGCGCAGGATCGTGATGTGCGAATCATCCTCAAAGTCGCCGTCACGGCCGTCGCCCTGTGGATCGCCACGATCCTCATCGAGGGCATCACCGTCAGCGGTGACACCGCTCCCCGCCGCGCCCTGACCCTCGCGGCCGTGGCCGCCATCTTCGGCGTCGTCAACGCCGTCATCAAGCCCGTGGTGAAGACCCTGGGCTGCGCCTTCTACGTCCTGACCCTCGGCCTGATCGGGCTGGTGGTGAACGCCCTGCTGCTCCTGCTCACCAGCCGGGTGGCCGAGGAACTGGAACTCCCCTTCGACGTCACCGGGTTCTGGCCCGCCTTCTGGGGAGCGATCGTCGTCGGCCTCATCGGTTGGGTGCTCAACCTGCTGCTGAACGACGACTGACTCGTCCACACTCCTGTGGACGAGTCTCGCCGGGCCTCATTCCCTGGGGTGGCCTACCCGTTGCGCGAGGCTGAGAAGGGCTAGGTCGGAGTACTCCTCGTATTGCGGAGGCGTCCCGCCGTCCCCTTCCGCGAGAAACCACTGGCGGGAGCGGACGGCGCCGATCAGGAACTCGACGTCGGTGATCTCTTCGGGGCCGATCACCACCATCGCGTCGAACTCGGCGTCCTCCGGCAGGGCCCCGAGAGTCAGCGGCGTGCCGCACACGACACCCGCATTCGGGACCAGGGGAGTCAGATCGCCGGTGCCGTCCATATAGCCGGTGAGCTGCTCGATTCTGGCCATCGCCCGGTTGCGGTACACCTCCGCGCGCTCCTCCGGGTCGCCGCCGCAGACCTCCCGGACGTTGTCCCGGGACCGCTGCTCGGCCTCCGTCGCGGCCTCGATCTCGCGCCCGATCTCCGCCAGCTCAAGCTCGCCCTCGTCGCGGCGCATGACCAGCGCGGACTGCGACTCGTCCCGCCGGGACGCCGCCGCCTCGCGCTCCTGCTCGGTCCGCCGCCGCCGCGCGTCCGCCTCCTCGCGCTTGGACTGGACGACCGCGATCCGCTCGTTGATCTCCCCCACGACCTGCTGCGCCACCCGCGCCTCCGCCCCCGCCTGCGTCGCCCGGTCGACGGCCTCGGCCGCCACCCGGGACTGCTCGCGGTGCTCGGCGATCGCCGTCTCCCGATCGGCCTTCAACTTCTCCAGCTCGGCCCCCAGGCGCACCTGCGCCTCCTTGGCCGCCGCCAGACGGGCCTCGCCTTCGGAGATGAACCGGGCGATCTCCGCACGGCGGTTCTCCACACCTTCGGCGGCGTCCTTGGCCTTGGTCGCCCGCTCGGCGGCGGAGTCCGCCTCCCGTTTGCGCGTCTTCACCTGGTGCCGCAGATCCTTGAGGTCTGGCGGAGGCGCGGCCACATGGAGACGCTGCCCCAGGGAGAGCTTCCGCTTCCGCGCGGCCAGCGCCGACTCTGCCGACACCAGGCGGTAGTACCGCGCGTGCCCCTCCGCCGCCGCGTCCGCGGCCTCCGAATTCAGCCGCTCGGCCTCCTCGGCCACCGCGGGCAGCTCCTCGTGCGCGCGCGTGAGGTCGGCCGTCAGCCCGGCCTCCTGCTCGGCCGCGGCCGCGAGCTCCGCCTGCGCCTGCCGTCCCCGCTGATCGATCTGGTTCACCCGCGCGAACGCCGTGTCCGCGATCCGCGTGGCCTGCGAGGCCGCCGCGCCCGCCTCGTCCGCGACCCGCTGCAGCCGCTCGGCCTCCGCCTGGGGCTCGGCCAGCTCGGCCGCGATCGTCTCCCGCTCGCCGTCCAGCCGGACGCACTCCTCGGCGGCCTCAGCGGCCGCCTGCTCGGCGCTCGCGATCGCCTTGCCCAGTTCGTCGATCCGCGTCTCCAAGGCCGCGATATCCGAACTGAGCGCCTCTCGCCGCCGTTCCTGCTGCCGGACCAGCGACTCCAGGTTCGCCGCGTCCCGGGGCCACTGCTCCAACCACAGCAGCCCGCGCTTCAGCAGCCGCCCTTCGTCTCCCCAGGCCGAACGCCATGCGTCCCCGACCGCGCGGAGCGCGACACCCGTCACCACGCCTTCGGGAGCCCGCGCCACCGGAGGCGCCTCGTCGGGCTCATCCTCGACCGTTTCGTCCTCGACCGTCGTATCGGGTTCGTCCTCCACCGTGTCGACGGAATCGGCCGCCTCGAGATCCTCGGGCCGGACGGCCGCGAACTCGATCGTGCCGTTGCGCCCGTCCTCCGCCTCGTCCCGGACGGGCTCCGGCACGGGGAGATCGACCCGGGTCTGCGAATCGAGGAGAGGTTCAAGGGGAGTGGTGGCGTCGTCCGGGGTCGCGAGGGGCTCCAGGAGCTCGAGGGGAGTCGTCGCCTCGTCCGGGGGAGGGAGGTCGTCCGAGGTGAGAACAGGGAGATCCATGCGGGTCGCCGACTCGTCCGGCGGTTCGGGGGGACACACCTCGGCCAGAAGAGCGAAGACGTCCGCCGACTTGGTCAGAGCCCGGACGACCTCCTCGGCCCGCTCGGGCGAAGACGCCACAACCAGGGCACGCTCGCCGTCCGCCAGCAGTTCCTCGACCAGTTGCTGGGCCTCGGCGAAGGTTGCAACCTCAGGAGGTCCGCCTTCGGGAGCCACCAGCAGGCGAGCCAGCGCCTCCCAGTCCCCCACGGTCCGCTGCTCCCGCAAGGCGCGCAATGCCCCGAGGTGAGCGGCCCACCCGACCGCCTCCGGATCCCTGCCGCTCTCCAGCCGCTCGAAAACGTCGGCGAGAGGACCGTAGACCTCCTCGATCAGCTCGGTCAGCCGTTCCCCGTCTGGCCCGCTCATCTGTATTGGTTGCTCCACCGACGCCATCCCGCTCCGCGATTATGGTTCGGGGCGTATCTCCCCCTCTCCCCGGGGACTAACGTCTCATATACGGATCGGTCACCGATGCGTGGCCAACACGGCGTGGTGATCAGTGTCGTCATCGGATTGCGGATCCGGATGAACGACCGCTCCGGCCAGGCGAGGCAGCGCGTGGAGCAGGTTGTGCTCGGCGTCCACGGCGATCCGGTGAGCCTGGACGACGGTGGCGCGAGAATCCACAACGATCGCGCACTCGGCGCGCAAACTGTGCCCGACCCAGCGGAGCCGCGCCTCCCCGATCGCAAGAACACCCGGCGTCCCAGCCAGAACCTCTTCCATCGTGTCGACAAGAGCAGGATCGACGGCGTCCATCAGACGCCGCCACACCTCACGCGCCGCCTGCCGCAAAACCAGCAGGATCGCCAGCGTGATCAACAGCCCCACCACCGGGTCCGCCCACGGAAGACCCAGCGCGACCCCGCCCACCCCCAGCAGGACGGCGAGCGACGTGAACCCGTCCGTGCGGGCGTGCAGACCATCGGCGACAAGCGCGGCCGAACCGATACGCCGTCCCACCCGAATGCGATACCGAGCCACCAGCTCGTTCCCCGCGAAGCCCACCAGCGCCGCCACGGCCACCGCCGCCAAATGCCTCACAGGCTGCGGCTCAGCAAGCCTCTGCACAGCCGCATAACCCGCCGCGACCGACGACGCCGCGATCGTCAAAACGATGACGATCCCCGCGAGGTCCTCGGCCCGCCCGTACCCGTATGTGTACCGCCGCGTGGGCGGACGCCGTCCCACCAGAAACGCAATCGCCAACGGAACAGCAGTCAACGCGTCCGCCGCGTTATGCAGCGTGTCCCCCAGCAAGGCCACGGACCCCGAATACGCGACCACGAACGCCTGAACAACAGTCGTGATCCCCAGCCCGACCAGCGAGATCCACAACGCCCGCATCCCCTCAGCGCTGGCCTCCAGCGCCGAATCCACCTTGTCCGCAGCCTCATGCGAATGAGGCCGCACCCCATGAACCACCCACCCAACCCCCCGCCTCAACCGCCCACCCACATGCCCGCGCCCCTGCCGCCGACCCTCCCCATGCCCGTGCCCGTGCCCGTGCCCGTGCCCGTGCCCATGCCCGGGGCCGTGCCCATGCCCGCGCCGGTGCCCATGCCCGTGGCCATGCCCGTGCCCGTGGCCGTGGCCATGCCCGTGCCCGTGGCCGTGGCCATGCCCGTGCCCGTGGCCGTGGCCATGCCCGTGGCCGTGGCCATGCCCGTGGCCGTGGCCGTGGTCAGAGCCACCACCGGACGACTCAGCACCGAGCCCATCAGGACGGAAGTTCGGGTCAGGTGCGGCCTTGTCGGACGAATTCGGCGTGATCTCCATAGACCCACGATGACCCAGGGAACGCATTGCAGCACCTCAACAACAGCGCAGGTCATGCAGGCGCCACGGTGTTGCGAGAGCGAATTGTCAGTGCGGGTTGGTAGCAAGGAGCTCGGCCAACAGGTCGTCGAGCGTGACGATGCCGGTGAGCTCGCCCGCGGGGGTGTTGACCACGGCGAGTTGGGCCCGGGCCCGGCGTAGGCGGCTGACGGCGTCCAGCACGGTGGTGGACGCCGTGAGCACGGGAGCCGGGTAAGCGAGATCGGCCGCGCGGCGGGCACCCGGGTCCGTGATGGCGGCGCGGACGTGAACGATGCCCGCCACGGTGCCGTCCGCCGCGCGGACCAGCAGACGGCTGTGACCACTCGCGGTCGCGGTGCGGCGGATCTGGGCGGCCGTCGCGTCCGCGTCGATGGTGGTGACGGCGGTGGCCGGGACGACCAGGCGGCCCACGGTGGCCTCGCGGGCGGAGATCGCACGGCGCAGGAGCTCGTGGTCCTGTCGCTCGATCAAGCCGAGGCGACGCGACTCACCGACCAGGTGGGTGAGGCGCTGCGCATCCGTGTGGGCGTCGAGCTCGTCGCGCGGGGTGATGCCGATAAGGCGCAGCATCCCGTTGGTGACGGCGTTGAGGCTGGAAAGGATGGGACGCGACACTTTCGCGAACGCGCGAAAGGGCAGCGCAAGGATCAAGGCAGAGCGTTCGGGATGAGCGATGGCCCACGATTTGGGCGCCATCTCCCCGATGACCATGTGAAGGAAGGTGACGACAGCGAGCGCAATGGTGAGTGCAATCGCCTTGGTACCCGTCTCGGGGACCCCAAGAGCATGCAGAGGTGGTTCCAGGAGATGCTCGAACGCCGGCTCAGTGACGATCGCCAGCCCGAGCGAGCACATCGTGATGCCGAACTGCGCCCCCGCAAGCATCAACGACAACTCACGAACACCCGCCACGGCCGCGGCAGCCGGGCGACTACCCCGATCCGCGGCCCGCTCGAGCTGCCCCCGATTAGCGGCCACCAACGCGAACTCAGCCGCAACAAAGAACCCATTGCCGACCAACAGAAGGACGGTCACAACCAAAGACGTCACCGGACTCACGCCGCCACCCCCAAGAACACGAGGTGACCAGCCACACCCAAGCCATTCACCGAAAACCCACCACGGCCAGACACCCCGCTCACACCAACACCACCAGAGAAACCGAACAGCCGTGGCCGCAGACCCCCACCGTCCGCCCGTACGAGCACACCAGCGCCACAACCACAGACACGGGCAGGCACAGCGTGCAAAGTAAGGCCGTTCGTCGGGGACGTATCGCGAGTAGACGCAAGCGCGTTCACATCGCCACCGCCAAAGACCGGCGCCGCGTGAACGCACTCACGCCGTCCGCCAATTTGTTCGGCGCGAAAGCGCGGCCTCCTGCCAACCAGCATGAACGCGGGGGACTTCCTCGCGTCGTCCTTGAGGAATTCGGAACGGGGAGACGTGCTCACGACGCCGCCAACGGACGCTTGGGCGCGAGCGAGGTCACGCCGTCGCGGACGAGTCCTCGGCCTGGGCGGGCGTGCTTGCGACTGCGCCTCGCATCAGTGGCGGGCGGGGCTACGCGGTCGCGGACGGGAGCTTGGCCCTGGCGGGCGTGTACACGACTTCGGCTCGCGTGAGTGGCGGGCGGGGTTGCGCCGTCCCAGACGGACCCATGGCCTGGGCGGACGTGCACACGGCCGCGACTCGCATGAGTCGTGGACGGGATTACGCCGTCGTGGACGGGCCCTCGGACCCGGGGGGCGTGGACGCGACCGCGGCTCGCAAGAGTCGTGGACGGGATTACGCCGTCGTGGACGGGCCCTCGGACCCGGGGGGCGTGGACGCGACCGCGGCTCGCAAGAGTCGTGGACGGGATTACGCCGTCGTGGACGGGCCCTCGGACCCGGGGGGCGTGGACGCGACCGCGGCTCGCAAGAGTCGTGGACGGGATTACGCCGTCGTGGACGGGCCCTCGGACCCGGGGGGCGTGGACGCGACCGCGGCTCGCAAGAGTCGTGGACGGGATTACGCCGTCGTGGACGGGCCCTCGGACCCGGGGGGCGTGGACGCGACCGCGGCTCACATGAGTCGTGGGCGGGGTGGCGCCGTTGCGGGCGGGAGCTTGGACTAGGTGGGCGTGCACGTGTTTCTGGGGTGGTTGGGGGGTGGGTGTGGTCGTGGGGTGCGGCGAGGGTGTGGGAGGTGGGGAGAGTTCGGGGGCTGGGGCTCGTGGTGGGGTCATGGGGTTATGGCGGGGGTTTGTTTTTGGAGGCGGACTTGGCTGGCTACTCGGCGGGCGACGGTGAGGACTTCGATCTCGATGCGGCCGTCTTCGAGGTCCAGGGTGAGGCGGTCGGTGGGGGTGGGGAGGCGGCGGAGTTCGGACATGATCAGGCCGCCGAGGGTGTCGTAGACGTCGCCCTTGGGGAGGGTGAGGCCGGTGAGGCGGACGATCTCGTCGATGCGCATGCCGGCGTCGAGGAGCCAGGAGCCGTCGGGGGCGGCAGTGGGGGCGGTCTCGTGGGCGTCGGTCTCGTCGGCGATCTCGCCGACGAGTTCCTCGGCGATGTCCTCGAAGGTGAGGATTCCGGCGAGGCCCCCGTATTCGTCGACGACGCAGGCGAACTCCTCGCCGGTCTCGCGCATCTGCTCGATGACGCCGTACAGGGGCTGGCTCCCGGGGACGAGGAGGGCGGGACGGGCAACGGCGGCGACGGGGGTGGACGGGTCGAGGGTGTCGTCGGCGACCTCGCGGACGCCCGCGACGCCGATGACGTCGTCGACTTCCGTCCCGTATACGGGGTAGGCGGTGTGGCCGGTGGAGCGGATCAGTTCGACGAGGCGGGAGAGCGGGGCGTCGCCGGGGAGGGTGCTGACCTGGGGGCGCGGCACCATGACCTCGTCGGCGGTGCGGTCTCCGAACGACAGCGCGCGTTCGAGCAGGCCCGACAGGTCAGCGGGCAGGTGTCCGGCGCTGTGCGAGCGGCCGATGATGTCGGCGAGTTCCTCCAGGGTGGCGCCGTCGTGCAGTTCCTCGACCGGCTCGACGCCGACGGCGCGCAGCAGGCGCGCGGCGGTCAGGTCGAACAGGCGGATCAGCGGGCCGAAGATCGCCAGGTAGAGGAGGGTGGACGTGGCCAGGGCGCGGGCCAGCGACTCGGCGCGGGCCAGGGCGAGGTTCTTGGGGAACAGCTCGCCCAGCAGCATCTGGATGAGCGTCGCCAGGACGAACCCGGTCGCCAGCGCGATGGCCCCGGTGGCGCCCTCGGGGAGGCCGAAGAGCAGGGGTTCGATGAGCTCGGCGAGGGCGGGCTTGGCGATGAAGCCGACCACCAGGGTGGTCATGGTGATGCCGAGCTGGGCTCCCGAGAGCATGAACGACAGGCGGCCGACGACCTTGAGGGCCCGCTTGGCCGGGAGGTCGCCCCGTTCCGCGGCCTGGGTGAGCTTGGCGCGGTCGGCGGCGACGTATGCGAATTCCTGGGCTACGAAGTAGCCGGTCGCCGCGGTGAGGATCAACACGGCGAACACTCCGAGCACCGCTGTCACCATGCGGCACCGGGTCTATGACAAGGGTCCGACACCGCGGACTCTCAACTCCTCTCCATCGACCGCCCTTGATGGGGCAACGCAAACTTCCACCAGCGGGTTCCCGAACTCAAGGGCGGGACGCGTGATGATCGCCTCATTCCGTGAGGTCACGGTACGGACCCACCGTGTGCGAGACGCTTGTCGAAGAAAGTGTCACCGATCACACTGAAGCAAGAGCGTACGCCCGATCCTGTAGCTGGTCCGTGGCGGGAGCGACCACCGGGGGCAGAAGCGTGACCGAGAGCGGTGCCGGGGCCGCCGCGCCCATGAGCCGTGAGGGGGTCGACCATGCCCTCCTCGGGCTCCGTGAGAAACAGGAGAAGATTTCGGGTTCGCTGCTGGAGCTGGACGCCCACGACGGCTACCGGCTGCTCCAGGGCGCGCGCCTGACGGGTGAGACGAGGAACCGCTGGGACGAGACCAAGTCGCTCATCGCCCTGATGTGGCAGCTGTACGACTCCTTCAGGAGCGTCCTGGACGAGGCCATGGAGCTCCGGGGCCGCCACTCGCGCCCCGATCACGCCACGCTGGAGCGGCTGACGGCCATCCTGACCGGGACGCCGGTCGGGCTTCCCACGGGCGATGTGCCGATCCAGGAGCGGACGCTGCTCGGGTCGGCCAAGGAGTGGGTGTCGCTCGAGGAGGCCGTCGACCTGATGTCGGCCGCGTTCGGCCCGGCGGCCGAGCTGGTCGGCGCCGCGGACGCCGCGTGGACGGTGCTCCTGGTGCCGCTGGAGGAGGCCGAGGAGCGCTGGCGCGACACGGCGCGGCTCGTCCGGTCGCTGGGTGGGGGACGGCGCGCCGACCTCGACCGGCTCGGCCGCGAGCTGACCGCGCTGGGGCAGATCGCCCGCGCCGACCCGCTCGCGCTCGTCCGGGACGGGACGCCCGACACCTCGCGGCTCGACCGGCTGATGGAGTCGCTCTCGGCCCTCCACGACCGGCTTTCCGGCGCGGCCGCGATCCGCGACTCCTATGGCGAACGGGTCGAGGGGATCGCGATCGCCGTCGCCGACGTCGAGGAGGCCGAACGCCAGGCCCGCGAGGCGCGGGAGGAGGCGCTCATCAAGATCGTGTCGCCGGGGCTGCCGGAGCCGCCGTCCCTGGCCCCCGGCCTGCGCCGCCGGTTGATCTCCCTGGACGCCCTGCGCGAGCAGGGCCGCTGGGACGACCTGGTCGAGCGCACCGAGCAGCTCGACCGCGACGTCGGCGAGGCGCTCGACGGCGCGCGGGAGGCGGCCCGGCTGTGCACCGGGCTGCTCGACCGGCGCAACGAACTGCGCGGACGCCTCCAGGCCTACCAGGCCAAGGCCGGACGTCTCGGACTGGCCGAGGACGAGACGCTGACCGACCTCTACGCACAGGCACGCGACCTGCTGTGGACGGCGCCCTGCGACCTGCGCCGCGCCACGGCGGCCGTCGCCGCCTACCAGCGCGCGATCAAGATGGACGACAAGGCGGGCCTATGACGCTCTGCACCCAGCACGACTGCCGGGGCACCATCCAGGACGACGGTTTCTGCGACGTATGCGGAATGGCGCCGCCCCCTTCGGCGTCCGTCGTCCCGGTGACCAGGGCCACCGGCGACAGCGGCGGCTCGGCGTCCAGCGGGGCGTCCGGGCCGTCCGGAGGCACCGGGCCGGTGTGGGGAACGGGCTCCAGCGGCTCGACGCGGCGCGGGATGCTCGGCGTCGGGCTCGTGGAGGTGCCGCCCGTCCCGTATCGCGACCCCGCCTCGGCGATCATGAAGAACCCCGAGGTCCCCGAGAGCCGCCGGTTCTGCAGCCGCTGCGACGAGAAGGTCGGGCGCAGCCGCGACGGGCGTCCCGGCCGGACGGAGGGGTTCTGCCGCAACTGCGGCCACCCGTTCTCGTTCACGCCCAAGCTCAGCCCCGGCGAGCTGCTCGGCGGCCAGTACGAGGTGCTCGGCTGCCTGGCGCACGGCGGGCTCGGCTGGGTCTACCTGGCCCGCGACCACAACGTCAGCGGGCGCTGGGTCGTCCTGAAGGGGCTGCTCGACACCGGCGACGCCGACTCCCTCGCCGCCGCCACCGCCGAGCGCGCCTTCCTCGCCGAGGTCGAGCACCCCAACATCGTCAAGATCTACAACTTCGTCCGGCACGGCGACTCCGGGTACATCGTCATGGAGTACGTCGGCGGCCGGTCGCTCAAGGACATCCTGCTCGGGCTGCGGACGGAGCACGGCGAGAACGCGTCCCTCCCGCTCGGCCAGGTGATCGCCTACGGCCTCGAGGTCCTGCGCGCGCTCGGCTACCTGCACGGCGTGGGCCTGCTCTACTGCGATTTCAAGCCCGACAACGCCATCCAGTCGGAGGAACAGCTCAAGCTGATCGACCTCGGCGGGGTCCGCCGCGCGTTCGACGTCAACAGCCCGATCTTCGGGACGCCCGGCTACCAGGCGCCCGAGATCGGCGACCCGGGGCCGTCCATCACCTCCGACCTGTACACGGTCGGACGCACCCTGGCCGTCCTCAGCTTCCCGTTCCGCGGCTATACGGGACGCCATCTGCGCAGCCTCCCGCCCCGCGACGAGGTCCCGTTGCTGAAGCAGCAGGAGTCGTACTACCGGCTGCTGCGCCGAGCCACCCACTACGAACCGGGCAAACGCTTCCAGAGCGCCGCCGAGATGGCCGACCAGCTCACCGGCGTCCTGCGCGAGGTGCTGTCGTCGACCGACGGGCGTCCGCGCCCCGCAGCCTCGTCGCTGTTCGGCCCCGAGCAGACCGCCGCCGGAACCGACGTCCCCCTCAGCGGCCACCCCGTCCTGGCCCCGCTCGACCCCGCCTCGGCCGCCGCGGCGCTGCCCGTCCCACTGGTGGACGGCAACGACCCCGCGTCCGGCTTCCTGGCCGGGCTCACCGCCCGCGACCCCGGCGACCTGGCCGCCGCGCTCACCGCCGCGCCGATGGGCTCCACCGAGCTCGACCTGGCGCTGGTCAGGGTCCGGATCGCGCTGGGCGAGCTCGACGACGCGGCCAAGCTCCTGGACGACATCGCCACCCGCCGCCCGGACGACTGGCGCGTCGACTGGTACCGCGGCGTCGCCGCCCTTTCGGGAGGCCGGCTCCCGGACGCCCTGGCGGTGTTCGACCGGCTGTACGACCTCATGCCGGGCGAGTCCGCGCCCAAGCTCGCCCTGGCCTTCGCCAACGAATGCCACCGGCTGACCAGCGCCGCCGCCCACTTCTACGAGCTGGTCTGGCGCACCGACCCGACGTATGTGAGCGCCGCGTTCGGGCTCGCCCGCGTCAGGCTCGCCTCGGGCGACCGCGCGGGCGCGATGGAGGTCCTCGACTCCGTCCCCCGTATCTCGACGTACTACCTCTCGGCCCAGCTCGCGGCCGTCGCGGCCGCCGTCAGGGGACGTCCCGCCGCCGAGCTGAACGCCACCGTCCTCACCGAGGCCGGACGCCGCCTCCAGTCCCTGCGCCTCGACTCAGAACGCTACGCGGCCTTCGCCGCCGAGATCCTCGAATCCGGGCTCACCTGGCTGCGGTCGTCGCCGTCGGCGAACCCGGGCGTCCACCTGCTCGACACGCCGCTCCAGGAGGTCCCGCTGCGCCGCAGGCTGGAGAAGACCTACCGCCAGATGGCCAAGCTCGCCGGAGGCCACGCCGCCCGGCACACGCTGGTGAGACGCGCCAACCACGTCCGGCCGAGGACGTTGTTCTGACCATGGAACCCTGCCCGGCGTGCGGAGCCCCGCTCGACCCTCGCGACCGCTTCTGCGAGGAGTGCGGCCACTCCCTGCGCGCCCGGCCCAAGGTCGTCCCGCCGGTCTCGTCCGGCGACCAGCCCGGCGCGCTGGCCTGCGGCGACTGCGGCGGCATCCTGATCAGCGCGGACGGCTATTGCGAGCACTGCGGCCTGCGCCAGCCCAGCGGGCGCGAGCACGTCGAGATCGTCATCCCCGGCCGCGCCGCCGCCGTCAGCGACCGCGGCCTGCGGCGTCCGCGCAACGAGGACGCCGTCGCGATGGTCGCGCTGACCCACCAGGTCTGCGCCGTCGTCTGCGACGGCGTCTCCTCGGCGCCGGGCTCGGAGGAGGCCGCCCAGCTCGCCGCGGAGATCGGCGCCGCCGCCTTGGCCGCGGGCCTCTCGGCGGGCCTCAGCCCCGAGACCGCCACCCGAGACGCCCTCTGCGACGCCGCCGCCGCGGTCGCCGGGCTCTCCGACTCCGGCAACCCGCCCGCCTGTACCTACGTCTCCGCCGTGACGGGCCCCGACACCGTCACCGTCGGCTGGATCGGCGACAGCCGCGCCTACTGGCTCGCCGCCGACTCCCCCGTCCAGCTCACCCACGACGACTCCTGGGCCGCGGGCCGCACCCCCGAAGAGACCCGCAACGACCCCCGCGCCCACATGATCACCGCCTGGCTGGGCGCCGACGCGGGCACCTTCAACCCCCACGTCTCGACCTTCACTCCCCCGGGACGCGGCCTCGTCCTCCTCTGCAGCGACGGCCTCTGGAACCACCATCCCGACCCCGTCACGCTCACCACCCTCGTCCGGGAAGCGAAAGCCACCCCGAACGGCGTCCCCGACCTGCCATCGAGGGCGCCCGCACCGCCAAGCGCGAACGGCGGCCCGGTGCCCAGCTCCACCCCGGAGACGACCGCCTCCCGCGAACGCCACCGCCCCAGCCCGGAACAGCAAGCCGACAGCGGAGCCTCGACCTCGGCCGACCGCCCCGGGGCGGGACGGGACGCCGACAGCGGAGCCTCGAACCCGGCCGACCGCCCCGGGGCGGGACGGGACGCCGACAGCGAAGCCTCGAACCCTGCCGACCTACCCAGCCCGGAACGGCAAGCGGATGGCGGAGCCTCGACCTCGGCCGACCACTCCAGGCGGCAAGCAGGCGGCGGAGCCTCGAACGGCGCGAGCGACCCGGCCGACCGTCCCGGCCCGGGAGGGCAAACCGACGGTGGGAGCCCGAACGGCACGGAAGTCGGGGACGGTGATCCGCTGGACGGCGCACGGCGGCTGGTGATGGCGGCGCTCCAGGCGGGCGGGCACGACAACGTGACCGTGGCGCTCGTCCCCTACCCCCCACGTCCTTTGCGGACCCCAACCGCACTGGCCGAGACATCAGGGAGACCCTCGCATGAGTGACCTTCCCGAATTCACGATCCGAGTCGACCAGAACCCGTACCTCCCCGCGGGCGGCCGTGAGATGCACGCCGTCATCACCGTCGAGGCCGCCGGAGCCGCCGGCGCGCCCCCACCCCCGAGCGGGACGGAGGCCGCCGAGATCATCCTCGTGGACACGTCCGGGTCGATGTCGTACGCCGGGAAGATGGCCGCGGCCAAGCGCGCCGCCACCGCCGCCCTGAACGTCCTGCGGGACGGCGTGCACTTCGCCGTCGTCGCCGGGGCCAACCAGCCGCGCATGATCTACCCGACGGGCGAGCGGCTCGTCCGGGTGAGCGACAAGACCCGCAAAGGCGCGCTCAGCCAAGTCAAGCGGCTGGAGGCGGCGGGCGGCACCGCGATCGGGTCGTGGCTGCGGCTGGCCGACCAGCTGCTGGAGCCGTACGAGAACGCCGTCCGGCACGTCATCCTGCTCACCGACGGCAAGAACCAGCACGAGACCACCGAGGACCTCGACTCCGCCCTCGCCCAGTGCTCGGGCAAGTTCGTGTGCGACGCCCGCGGCGTCGGCACCGACTGGGAGGTCGCCGAGCTCCGGAAGATCTCCTCGGCCCTCCTGGGGACCTTCCTGGACGTCCCCGACCCCCACGACCTGGAGGACGACTTCCGCGAGATGACCCAGGCGTCCATGGAAAAGCGCGTCGCCGACGTCGCCCTCCGCCTCTGGACACCCCAGGACGCCCGGCTGCGCTTCCTGAAGCAGATGGTCCCGACCGTCGAGGACCTCACCGGCCGCGGGAAGGCGTCCGGCAAGCAGACCGGCGACTTCCCGATCGGCGCCTGGGGCGCGGAGGAACGCGAATACCACCTGTGCGTCGAGGTCCCGGCGGGCGACGTCGGCCGCCAGATGCGCGCCGCCTGGGTGAAGCTCATCGTCCCGGGTACGCCCGAACGGACCCTCGCGTCCGGCAACGTCCTGGCCGAGTGGACGGACGACGAGGCCAGATCCACCCAGATCAACGGCCGCGTCGCCCTGCACACGGGCCAGCAGGAGCTGGCCGCCGCCGTCCAGGAGGGCCTGGAGGCCCGCCGCAAGGGCGACGAGGACACCGCCACCGCCCGCCTCGGCCGCGCCGTCGTCCTGGCGGCGGAGGTCGGCAACGAGCAGATCGCCGGACTGCTCGACCGCGTCGTGGACGTGATCGATCCCGAGACCGGGACCGTGCGTCTCAAGAAGGGGGTGGCCAAGGCCGATGAGATGTCCTTGGACACCCGGTCCGTACGCACCGTGCGGACCCGCCAGGGCGACCCCGGAACCGGCGGGTGAGGCCGTGCTGACGCGCATCGTCCCCGCCCAGGACGGAGGCTGAGGCCATGCCGATCTGCCCGAGCGGGCACACGTCCGACAGCGACGACTTCTGCGACGTATGCGGAGAGCTGCTGCCCGGAACCCCGCGCACCGAGTTCCCCAACGCCGCCCCCACCCCCGGCGAGGAGCTCTGCCCACAATGCGGCACCCCCCGCTCCGGCCGCTTCTGCGAAGAGGACGGCTACGACTTCGAGACCAAAACCGCCACCACCCTCACCATCGCCCCCGGCGAATTCGCCACCCCACCCGGCACGGAGACGTCCAGTACGGCCGCGCAGAGCACGGGCACACCTAGCGCAGAGGCGTCGGGCACGGGCGCGGACCGCGGAGCCGCCTCTGGCACTGACGCGCACGGCACGGCGGCCCCGGGTACGAGCGGTACTGCCACACCCGCCCCGGGTGCAGGTGCCCACGGCCCGGCTGCGCGGGGCGCAAGCACGGGCACGCATGGCGTAGAGGCGTCGGGCACGGGCGGCGGTACAGCGTCAGGCACCAGCGCGAGCGGCCATGGCCAAGCGCCGAGTACGGGCGGCTCTGACCCACACAGTGCGGGCACAGGCACGCACGGCGCGGCCCCGCACGGCCCAGGCACGGGCGCACAGGGCGCTGGTGAGCAGAGCGCAGGCGCACGCAGTGCGGGCAAGCAAGGTGCGGCGGCGCCCGGTGCGAGCGGTGCCAGCACGCACGGCCCAGGCACGGGCGAGCAGGGTGCGGACGCGCGCAGTGCGGGCGGGCGAGGCACACGCGCTGCGGGTGGGCAGGGCGCGGCGGCGCCGGGCACCAGCGGGCCGGGCACGGGTTCGCAGGGTGCGGGCGGGCGAGGCGCACGCGGTGCGGGTGCGGAGGGCGCGGCGGCGCCGGGCACCAGTGGGCCGGGCACGGGTTCGCAGGGTGCGGGCGACCCAGGCGCGGGTGAGCACAGCGCGGGCGCACGCGGTGCGGGCGGGGAGGACGCCGCCGCGCCGGGTGCGGGCGGCGCGGGGACGGGCGGCATAGGCGCGGGCGCGGGTGGGCAGGGCGCGGGCGCTTCTGGTGGCGAGGGATCGGGCGTGGGTCGCGCGGCAGAGTCGGGCACCGGCGCGGGTGGGCATGGTGCCGCGGCGCCGGGTGCGAGCGGTGCTGGCACGCAAGGCCCCGGCACGGCCGGGCCAGGCACGGGCGAGCCGGGTGCAGGCGAGCCTGGCGCAGGCGCGGGTGCGCTTGGCACAGGCGCGGGGGTGCCTGGTGCGGGTGCGCCTGGTGCGGGTGCGGGGGTGCCTGGCACGGGCGGGCGGGGCGGGGGGGCAGACGGGTCGGGTGCGGGTGCGTCGAGCGTGGGTGGGCCGGGGGCGGGTTTGGGTGATGTGGGCGCGGGTGGAGGGGGTGGTCACAGTGCGGAGGCGTCGGGTACTGGCTTGGGTGAGCTTGGTGTTGGGGTGGAGGGGTCGGGGGCTGGCTCGCGGGGCGTGGGGGCGGCTGGTGGGCGGGGTTCTCGGGGTTGGGTGGCGGTTGTTGGGGCTGATCGGGAGTACTTTGCGGCCGTGGTGGAGTTGGGCGGGCCGGACGCGACGAGTTTGAGGTTTCCGCCGTACTGTCCTGAGCGGCGGGTTCCGTTGATCGGGCCGCAGGTGCGGATTGGGCGGAGGAGTGTGTCCCGGGGGTTGATGCCGGAGATCGACTTGAGTGTCCCGCCCGAGGATCCTGGGGTTTCGCATGTGCATGCGGTGTTGCTGGCCCAGCCCGACGGGACGTGGGTCGTGGTCGATCCGGGGTCGACCAACGGGACGACGGTGAACGGCGGGAGCGAGGCCATCGCCGTCAACGTTCCGGTTCCTGTGGGGGACGGGGACAGGATCCACGTGGGGGCCTGGACCACGATCACGCTGGCCTTCGAGGGGGAGAGCCCGTCATGACCACAGCGCCTGCGGGGCCGGGACGTCATACGGCCGTTCCGACGATCCGGCGGCCGGCTGAACCCGAACCGCCGCAGCCCCCTCGGGGACGGCTGTTCACGCTGGTTAGGGGGCGGTGGCTCGGCACCATCACGGGCCAGATCCGGGGGTATGCGGCGCTTGCTCTGGTGACATTGCTGGCGTTGCTGGTGGCGCTCGGGATGGCGATCGGGAACGCGCGCGACGGCGTCCAGACCATTGGGCACGACGCCGGGCCGCAGGTCGTGACCACAGGGTCGCTGTACTTCGCGCTGAGCGACATGGACGCGCAGGTCGCGAACGTGCTGCTGATCGGGCGCGAGCACCAGCTCGGGGTCGGGTACGACGAGGCGCTGCGTCGTTACGAGCGGCGGCGTACGGAGGCGGGCCGGGCGACGGTGCAGGCCGCGCAGCTGGCGGGGACGGACGTCAAGCGGCAGCGGACCGTCCGGGAGGTCCTGGACGGTCTGGGCCGCTACGAGCGCCTGGTCGGGGAGGCGATGCTCCTGGATCGGCAGGCCGACCACGCGGCGGGTCGAACGCCGAAACCGGTCGTCGACACCTATCGGGCGGCGTCGGAGATGATGCGGCTGGAACTGCTGCCCAAGGCTTACAACCTGACGCTGGAGAGCGGCGCGACCGTCCGGCAGTCGTACGAGACCGAGCGCGGGGCCGTGGTGACCGGACGCGCCTGGGTCGGGCTCACCGGCGTGCTGGCGCTCGGCGTCCTGCTCGCCCTCCAGATCTCGCTGGCCCGGACGTTCCGGCGTCTGGTCAACCCGGCGCTGGCCCTGGCCACGCTCGCGACGTTCATCCTGGTCACGGTGGGTGTGGGGGTGCTCTCGGCGCGGGCGGGCGATCTCGAAAGGGCCAAGGAGGACGGGTTCGACTCCGTCCTGGCGCTGTCGCGGGCCCGCGCGATCAGCCACAGTGCCTTCGCGGACGAGAGCCGCTATTTGCTCGACCCCGGCCGGGCCGACACCTATGAGCAGACCTACCTCGACAAGTCGCTCTCGGTGCTCTATCTCGACCCGGGGACGAAGCCAGGCAATCTGGAGACGTATTACGCGCTGGTCGAGGAGCGGCTGGCCAAGCGCGAACCCGGGCGCAAGTTCGTCGACATGCTCGGTCTGCTCGGCGAGGAGTCGAGAAAGGCGCGGCCCGAAACCGAGGCGGCGCTCAACCGGACGCTGACCGCCTACGGCGTCGTCCTGCGCAATGACCGCCAGCTCCGCGAGCTGGTCGCCAAGGGGGACCGCGACGGCGCCATCGACCTGCGGATGGGCCGGGGCTCCGGGACGATCAGCAGCTTCGACGCCTACGACAAGGCCCTGACGGACCTGGCCGAAACCCATCGCCGGGCGTTCGAGAAGTCGATCAAGGCGGGCGACGACGGGCTGCGCGGCTGGACGCTGATCCCGCCGATCGCCGTCCTGGTCATCGCCGGGCTCGTCCTGGTGGGCGTCCGGCCCCGGCTCGCCGAGTTCCGCTGACGGAGGTAGCAGCATGCGAAAGTACGCGGCGTTCGTGGCCCTGGCGGCCATGACCAGCGCCTGCGGCCTCGGTGGCGCCGAGGAGACCTCGGTCGCCGACAAGCGGTCGCTCGTGATCGGCGTCAAGGCCGACCAGCCGATGCTCGGCTTCAAGCGGGGCGACACCTATGAGGGCTATGACGTGGACGTCGCGCTCTACGTCGCGAAGAAGCTCGGTGTCCCGCGCAGCCGTGTCACGTTCAAGACGACGCCGTCGTCCGTCCGGGAGGCGGAGCTGCGCGCCGGAAACGTCGACATGATCTTCGCGACCTACTCGATCACGGCCAAGCGCAAGACCCAGGTCACCTTTGCCGGGCCGTACTACGTCCCGCACCAGGACACCCTCGTCCGCGCGGACGACACCTCGATCAACAACGTCCGCGACCTCAAGGGCAAGCGCCTGTGCGAGGTCAAGGGCTCCAACTCCTGGCGCCGCGTGATCGAGGAGCGCAAGATCGACGCGACCCGCGTCCAGGTCGGCACCTACGGCGCGTGCATGGACGCCCTGGCCGCCGGGCGCCTGGACGCCGTCTCCACCGACGACCTCATCCTCGCCGGCTTCGCCGTGGGACGTCCGGTCAAGATCATCAACGCGCCCTTCACGGACGAGAAGTACGGCGTGGGCCTGCGCAAGGGCGACCTCGAAGGCTGCGAGGCCGTCAACCGGGCCTTGATCGAGATGTACCAGGAAGGCGAGGCCACCCGGCTCCTCACCCGCTGGTTCGGCAAGTCGGGGCTCAAGCTGACTCCCAGCGTCCCCCAGTTCGAAGGCTGCAGCTGAGCTACGGGGTGGTGCCGGACGGAAGGGCCGCCACGGCCTCGCGGAGCGTCTTGTAGATCGGGACGAACTTGTCGATGCCCGTGACACGGAAAACGCGCTCGACCCGAGGCGGGAGCGCGATCAGCGCGATGTGGCCGCCACGCTCGAGGGCACGGCGGTTGGCCGCGACGATCGCGTTGAGGCCGGTGGAATCGCAGAAGGTGACCTGCCGCATGTCGACGACCATGGACGGCCCGGCGTCGACGGCCTCGAACAGCCCCTCTTCGAACCGCGTCCGGGACACCACGTCAATGTCGCCCCGCACTCGCACCAGAGCGCAACGGTCGTGATTCATCAGCTGAATGTCGAAGTCCATGGGTCCACCTCACGCCCCACCCTGGAGAAGCACCCGCCGACCCCTGCTCGGTAAGCTCCCAGGATCGCGCAACGCCGCCCGCATTCCAAGTTCGGCCCGAGAATGGGTCCGTCGGGCAAGCATGGCGCCGGGACCGTAACCGATGCGCGCACCCTCCGCGAAAAGCTACTGAAGAGAAACTTACGTATCAGTAGGAAATGGTCGTCAAATTCAGCCCCATAGGGTGGGGAAAGTCACTGTAACCCCGCGCGACCTGCGCAAAGACCGGCGCGATGGGCGCCCTGACCTGCGCACATCAACGCAGACGTTAGAGTGGCGGTGCTGAATTCTCAGGAGGCCGGGTGTTCTACACGTTCATGTCGCGCGTGGTCGCGCCGATCCTGCGACTGATTTTCCGGCCGCGGATCGAGGGCGCCGAGAACGTCCCGCTGTACGGGCCGCTGATCGTCGCCAGCAACCATCTCTCGTTCATCGACAGCTTCATCATCCCGCTGTCGCTCCCCAGGCCGCTCACTTACATCGCCAAGGCCGACTACTTCGAGGGACGCGGCCTCAAGGGACGTTTCGTCCGCTGGTTCCTGACGACCCTGGGACACGTCCCGGTCAAGCGCGGCGCCCAGCGCGCCGCCATGGGCGCGCTGGAGCAGGCCGTCGAGATCCTCGACAACAGCGGCGCCTTCGCGATCTACCCCGAGGGCACCCGCTCCCACGACGGCCGCCTCTACCGCGGCCGCACCGGCGTCGGCTGGCTCGTCCTGGCCTCGGGCGCCCGCGTCCTCCCGGTCGCGGTCACGGGCACCGAGAAGATCCAGCCCCTCGGCGCGTCCCGCCCCCGTATGTTCGGCCCCCGCCCCACCGTCCACTTCGGCCCCCCGATGGACTTCACGCACCTCCGCGACCTCCCCCCGGCCAAGGCCCGCCGACTGATCACCGACGAGATCATCGAGACCATCCAGAAGCAGTCGGGTCAGGAATACGCGGGCACCTACAACGACCGCGCCAACAACACCGCGAAGCCCCCGGGGACGACGACCTAGGCACGCTGGCACTTCACCACGCACAACGCCCGCACCACCGGCGTCGGACAAGGCCCAGCAGAACGTACGCGCCCAGCAAGAGAGAGCCGCCCACCCCGACCGGGGCAGGCGGCTCCAGAAGCGCCGCGGCTCAGCCGCCGACGTTGGGCGGGGTCCGCTCCTTGATGTCGTTGCCCGACTTGGAGGCGTCCGACTTGAAGGCGTCGATGGCGCCGCCCACGGACCCGATCTCGGCCGGGTTGATGTTCCCGGACTTGAGCTTGTCCGGCAGGGTCTTGAGCTTGGTCATCAGACCGTCGAGCGGCTTCTTCAGAGCGCCGCAGAGCTTGGGGTCGGCGTTGACCATCTTGCGTGCCGCGTTGAGGCGGTTGACGGTGAAGGCACCGGCGGCGGCGGCCTTGACCATGGCCTTGGTGCGGCCCTCGGCACCCTTCTGGAACGTGCCTTCCTTGTAGGGCTTGTAGATCCAGCGGTGAAACGCGCCGAACGCGAGTCCGGCGTCGGCGACGAAGCGGGTCTTGGCGAACTTCTTGGTCGCCTCGCTCGGACAGACGTCCGGCGAGGCGGTGCCGCCTCCGGCCTGCGAGGCCGTGGCGCCCGCACCGCTGCGGGACGCCTTCTTGTCGTCGCTGCCGCACGCCGACGTCAAGACGAGCGAGAGCATCACCAACAGCACGATGAGCTTGCGGAGCATCCTGATTCCCCCCGAATGAGATGCGGCGCCCCTATCGTGAGCGCTTAACCTCCCTTACCCAATCGCACACGTTCGATCACCTTGAGTGACGGCGTCCCCAAAGGGCGTGTCGTCTGCGGTGACTCGCGGCGTGTGCGCCGTAAGGTCGCCGACATGCACAGGCTCCTCCCGATCGTGGCGGCGGCCGTCATGGCGTCCGCGTGCGGTGGCGGTGGCGACGACGGCGCCGAGCCCGCGAAGGTGACCGGACGCGCCGCGCTCGCGGGCACCGGCTACACCTCCGACCAGCTCGAACAGGCGCTCCTGACCGAGCTGCCCGGGTATGAGCGGGCGGGCGAGCCCGACTCGGGTGAGTACGGATCGTTGAAGGCGATCCAGAACTTCAACCAGCTCCAGCGCCAGGTGCGGCTCGACAAGCCGAGCTGCCGCAACGAGCGGCCGGGTGCGGCCATGCTCGACAAGGGCATCCCGGCGGCGATCGCGACGTTCACCAAGGGCAACGGCCAGTCGGTCACCGAAGCCCTCATGGCCATGCCGGACTCGGCCGCCGAGCAGCAGGTCAAGGCCCGCGTCCCGGCCGACTGCATGGCGTTCAGGACCAGGGTCGGCGCGCAGTGGTCCGAGCACCGCGTCGTCGAGGCCCCGCTGGGGACGATCGGCGAGGGCTCCCGGACGGTCGGCGTCACGACCGTCAGCGGCGCCTCGCACACCAAGACCTGGTACGTGGTGCTCCGCGACCGGCGCTTCCTGGCCACGATCAGCCTGTTCGGCCCGGGCGCCACCCGTGCCGAAGCCGAGCAGCTGGCCCGCTACGCCCACTCGCAGGCGCAGCGCATCCTGCCCTGACTTCAGGATCGGCGCGTCTACGGATAGCGTTCCCCTACGCGGCGCGCCTGCGCCGTACGAACGAACGAGCGGGGGCTGCCTTGATCGGCAAGGAGGGCCGGGTCACCGGCAAGATCGGACCCGGACTCGTCGGCGAGGTCATGATCGCCATCCGCGGCGGAAGCGAAGCCTTCTACGCCCACCCCTCCGACCCCCGCGACGAGATCCCGGTCGGCTCGATCATCGTCGTCGTCGAGTACCACCCCCCACGAACGGTCTACGTAGCAGCCGCCCTGATCTGACGGCCCCAACACCGCTCGCAGTTGGGCTGGGGGCGGTGGGCTTGCGGTTGGGGAACGTTTTGGGGGTGGGGCGAACCAGATCGGGCCGGCCGACGTCTATTGGGCAACGTTGTGGCCCATGAGGTCCGCATGTCCTGTGACGGATCGCCTTGGGCCGGGCCGGAGGAGCCATGCCCATACTTGTGGTGGCCGGTGCGGTCATCGCCGCCCTGGTCATTCTGATCGTGTTGTTCAAGATGGTCTGGCGGGTCGCCGAACCCAACGAAGCCTTGATCATCTCTGGTCTGGGGGCCAGGTCCAAGCCGATCGACGGCGTGGACAGCCTGGGGTTCAAGATCGTCACCGGTAAGGGGACGGCGGTCCTGCCCGGCTTCCAGGTGTCGCGGCGGCTGCGGCTTGACAGTCGTGCGGCGAACCTTGAGGTCAACTGCGTGACGCAGCAGGGGATTCCGGTGCGGGTGCGGGGAGTGGTGATCTACAAGGTCGGGGACGACTTCGTGTCGATCGCCAATGCGGCGCGGCGATTCCTTGAGCAGCAGAATTCCATGGACGGCGCCATCCACGAACTGTTCACCGGCCATCTTCGTTCGATCATCGGAAACCTGACTGTCGAGGACCTCATCCTGAACCGGGAGCGGCTGACCAGCGAGACGCGCGGGTCGGCGGCCGACGAGATGAGCAAGCTGGGGCTGGTCGTCGACTCCCTGCAGATCCAGGAGATCGACGACGAGACCGGTTACATCACCAACCTGGGACGCCCGCACGCCGCCAGGGTCGCCGCGGCGGCCCGGATGGCCGAGGCCGAGCGGAACCAGGAGGCCACCCAGCGCGAGCAGGAGGCCGAGCGGAACAACGCCTCCGTGGTGCGCGACACCGAGATCAAGAAGGCCGAGTACGACGGCCAGGTGCAGCAGGCCGCGCAGCAGGCCCGGCAGGAGGTCATCCTTCGCGAGACCCGCAACGCCGAGCTGGAGGCCGAGCGCACCGAGAAGCGGCTGGAGAGCGAGGTCCGCAAGCCGGCCGACGCCCGCGCGTACGAGCAGATCAAGCTGGCCGAGGCCGAACGTGAGGAGCGGATCGCCTACGCGCAGGCCGCCGCGACCGAGGTCCAGCTGAAGGCGCAGCGGGAGGCCGAGGCGACCCGGCTGATCGGTGAGGCCCAGGCCGACGCCATCCGCCGCAAGGGCATGGCCGAGGCCGAGACGATCCGGGCGCGGGCCGAGGCGCTGGCCGAGAACCAGGAGGCGGTCATCGCCCAGCAGCTCGCCGAGAACTGGCCGCAGATCGTCGAGGCCGGAGCGGGCGTGTTCGGCAACGTCGACAACATGATCGTGCTGAACGGCGCGCAGGGCGTGGAGGAGATGCTCGCCAAGGCCCTCACGCTCGGCGGGACGGGCCTGGGCCTGGCCCGGACCCTGCTGAACAACACCAACGG
Source organism: Spirillospora sp. CA-294931 (assembly GCF_050946795.1). Classification (GTDB taxonomy): domain Bacteria; phylum Actinomycetota; class Actinomycetes; order Streptosporangiales; family Streptosporangiaceae; genus Spirillospora. The sequence goes on along the minus strand of NZ_CP192006.1, from coordinate 274,462 downwards.
GCACAAGCCCCCGACGGAGCTGGTGGAGCCGAAGCTCGAGAACTGACTGCCGCGCGGGGTGGGCGATCGCGATCGTCCACCCCGCCGGGGGTTCGGGCTTGTAACGTTCATGCCATGCCCGTGCCCCGGCTAGCCGTCACCGTCGATCTTGTCGTTCTCACCGTGCGGGAGCAGCGTTTGTGCGCCCTGATGTGGCGGCGCGACCACGACCCTTACAACGGGTGCTGGTCACTCCCGGGGGGCTTCATCCAGTTGGACGAGGACCTCCCCGTCGCCGCGTCCCGCCTGATGGCCGAGCGCGCCGGGCTCGCCGACACTCCCGTCCAGGGGACGCTCCACCTCGAACAGCTCGCGACGTACGGCTACCCCGACCGCGACCCCCGCCAGCGCGTGGTCAGCGTCGCCTATCTCGGGCTCGCCCCCGACCTGCCCGCGTCCAGCCGGGCGCAGGTCCTGTGGACGGCCGTGGACGACCTGATCAACCATGACCGGGCGGCGTTCGACCACCGGCGCATCCTGTGCGATGGGGTGGAACGCGCGCGCGCCAAGCTGGAGTACACCTCGCTGGCGGCGGCGTTCTGCCCTCCCGAATTCACGGTCGCCGAACTGCGCCGCGTGTACGAGATCGTCTGGGGCAGCCCGCTCGACCCCCGCAACTTCCACCGGAAGGTCACCGGCGCCGACCGGTTCCTGATCCCGACCGGACGCACGACGACGCGCGACGGGGGACGTCCCGCGCGCCTCTACACCCGGGGGGACGCCGAGCAGCTGCGTCCGCCCATGCTCCGTCTGAAGCCGCTCACCGGGCACCTGGTGGACAGGGCATGACCTGGGGATTGCTAGCTTTTGTGGCATGAATGGCGATTTGTCCGAAGAGCTGGGGCTCCTCGTGCGCGACATCGGTGACGCCGGTGTGGCCGAGATGTCCTTCTCCCCGGCGCTCGCGGCCGCCGTCGACCAGCACGCGGCCGCCGTCCGCGATCTCGTCGAGACGCTCGACGAGGACGCCCTCATGCGCTACCTGCGCGGTTTCGCCGAGGACGCCTTCCGCAAGGGCTGGTGGCCGGGCGACACCCGCGACTGGGAGTTCGTCCGCATTGTCACTGTCTGCTGGATGATGCGGCAGTCCACCGTTTCGTAGCGTTCCGCCGATCCGTAGGCTGGAGCGCACGCATCGCCCGCTCAACCTGGAGGACAACGGTGTCCGAGGCAAACACTCCGCGCTTCCGATCCGTGCTCGACCGGTTCACGGCTTACAAGCCCGGCAAGATCGTGGCCTCCCCCGAGGGACGCTCGTTCAAGCTGTCGTCGAACGAGTCGCCCGAGGGCCCGCTCCCGTCCGTCCTCGCGGCGATCACCGAGGCGGCCACCAAGGTCAACCGGTACCCGGACAACAGCTCCGCCGCGCTGATCGAGGCGATCGGCGCCAGGTTCGGCGTCCCTGCGTCCCACATCGCCGTGGGATGCGGCTCGGTCGGCGTCACCCAGATGCTCCTCGAGGCGGTCTGCGAGCCGGGCGACGAGGTCGTCTACGCCTGGCGCTCGTTCGAGGCGTACCCGATCCTGGTCGCGCTCGCGGGCGCCACCTCGGTCCAGGTGCCGCTCGTCGACGAGACCCACGACCTGTCGGCGATGGCGGACGCGATCACCGACAAGACCCGGCTGGTCTTCGTCTGCAACCCCAACAACCCGACCGGCACCGTCGTGCGCCGCGCCGAGCTGGAGGCGTTCCTCGACCGCGTCCCGGCCGACTGCCTGGTCGTGCTGGACGAGGCGTACATCGAGTACATCCGCGACCCCGAGGTCCCCAACGGCCTCGACCTGTACCGCGACCGTCCCAATCTGGCCATCCTGCGCACCTTCTCCAAGGCCTACGGCCTGGCCGGGCTGCGCGTCGGCTACATGGTCGCGCACCCCACGGTCGCCGAGGCCATCCGCAAGACCTACCTGCCGTTCAGCGTCAACGCCGTCGTGCAGGCCGCCGCCATCGCCTCGCTGGCCGCCACCGACGAGCTGCTCACCCGGGTCGAGGGCACGGTCAAGGAGCGCGAGCGCGTCCGCGCCACCCTCATCGCCGACGGCTGGACGGTGCCGCCCGCCGAGTCGAACTTCGTCTGGCTCCGTTTGGGCGAGCACACCATGGACTTCTCCGCCGCCTGCGACGCCCAGGGCATCAGCGTCCGGCCGTTCCCGGGCGAGGGCGCCCGGGTCTCCATCGGCTCTCCCGAAGAGAACGACGCTTTTCTCGAAGTGGCCCACGCCTTCCCGCACCGGAACGGCTGAGGCGGACCCGCGGCGTCGAGGGCGCGCCGCCGCCGAAACCACCGCGTCTCCGTGATCATGGATGCATGATCACGGAGACGCCCGGTTCACGTTCCGGCCTTGGGGCCGAGCTTCTCGACGATCAGCCGGTAGAGCTGGCGCGGACGGCCGGGTTGCGGCGTCCGGTTGGGAGGCAGCGGCCAGGCCAGGCCCTCTTCGACCAGGGTGCGCAGCAGGCGCCGGGCGGTGCGGGGGGTGACGCCGAGCATCTTGCCGGCGTTCTCCGCGTCCACGATCAGCGGTTGCTCCTGGTCGCCGAGCTTGTCGGCGAGCCGGGCGAGGATCTCCAGGCCCTTCGGTTTGGCCTGGGGCTGTGTTCGGGGAGGGGTGCGGGGCGCGGGCACCAGCGCGCGGCCGTCGCGGTCGAGCGCGAAGCCCTGGGCGCGCTGCGAGCTCTGCGACCGGGCGAGCGCGGCGCGGGCATGGGTCTCCGCCTCGTGGGCGGTGCGGCCCATCCCGATGCCGACCTCGATCGCCAGGCCGAGCTCCTCGCGGACGCGCTCCACGAACGGGGGTGTCCGGAAACCCTCGGTGGTCGCGGTGACCGAGCCCCGGGTGGCGATGACCAGATAGCTGTGGTCGTCCAGGGGCCACACCGAGGCGTTCATACGGTGGGCCTCCTGGAGCAGCACCCGGTGCAGCGCCAGCTTGAGCTCGTCCCGCCAGTAGCGGGGGGTGACCCGGCGCGGTGTCTCGCGGAGGGTCGGGACGTCCACCAGCACAACGACGAGCTGTGACTCTTCGAGCCGGTGGTGGGCGCCCAGGAGCGCGGCGGTCTGCAGCGAGCTGCGGATCGCGGCCCCGGTCGGCCGGACGCGGATGGTCGGCACGCCGGCCATCTCCATCCGCTCGGCGGTGGCGTGCACGCACGTCATCGCCACGGTGGTGGCCCCGCGCCGCCACAGCCTCTCGTGGAAGGCGGCCAGGGTTCCGGGCCCCGCCGACTCCTCGCGCAGGTGGACCTGCTCGGTGCCGAGGCTGATCTCGGCGTAGGCCTCCTCGACCTCGCCCCGGGCGAGCACGTCGATGCTCACTCGGGCAGGGTCGAAGCGTTCGTCCAGTGAGGCCCGCAGCAACGCACCCTGCAACGCGGCACCGTTGAGGGGGACGTAGGTGGCCGGCATGGTCAGCACCCCGGCCTTGCGGGCGAAGTCGTACGGCACCGGACTCGCGAACAGGCACACGTCCACGCCCGATCCCAGCCGCACGACCTTGTCGGCCGCCTCCTGTTCGTCTCGATATGCGGCGGCCACCAGCCGGCTCGGCACCGGTGTGGGGCCGTGACCCATCAGCATGACCCTTTCGACCAGGTCATGCGGGCCGACGACTCCGATCGTGAGGTCGGGTGCCACCGACCCCGTCCGCGCGGCCGTCATCGGTGATCGCTCGCTTCCCGCCCAGACCCGCGGCGGTGGCCCGGCCCCGCCTGTACGTTCGCGCACGCTCCGCCCAACGGTTGACTCATGGCTTGTCGCCCCTGCCTTGTGACCCTGCACCGCAGTTCCCGTGCGATTCGTTCCTCAGTGGGCAGATCGGGTCGGGGCGACTCTGCGTGACGCCCAGACGCGAAATCGAATCAAGAGTGCGGCGAAAAAGTAACCTACGGGACCCCCTAGTCAGTAATTTGTCACCAATCGGTCAGCCTTGATCCTGCATCTTCGGTCGTCCGAAGTTGAAAAACAAGACCCGAAAACGCCGCAAGGGGTCCCCCTCGTGGCACTGATGCGCACTCAGGAGACCCCTGCGGCGTCCGATCGGTTTACGTGAGATCCGAAATCCGACCGTCCGGCTACCGAACAGTCCGTAATAACAAAAGATCCGCAGGATGGCCGGGATCGGCCGTTTCCGTGGATTTATGCCGATCAACCGTCCTGACGGCGGTCAGGGCAGTGAGTTAGTCGGCCTCTCGGACGATGTCCGCGCCGAGCTGCGAGAGGCGCTCGGCGGTGTGGGCGTGACCCCGGTCGAGGTAGTAGGCCGAAGTGATCGTCGTCTCGCCCTCGGCGGCCAGACCGGCCAGCACGAGCGCGCTGCCGCAGCGCAGATCATGGGCCTCGACCTGCGCCCCGCGCAGCCCGTTCGGGCCGTTCACCTTGGCGCGGTTGCCGTTGACCTCGATGTCGGCGCCCATCTTGCCGAGCTCGTCGGCCAGCTTGAACCGTCCGTCGAAGATCCGCTCGTAGATGTAGGACGGGCCGTCCGCCAGGCACGACAGCGCCATGATCGGCGACTGGAGGTCGGTGGCGAAGCCCGGGTACTCGTCGGTGATCACGTTGATCGGGCGCAGCGCGCGGTCGCGGCGCACCTGCAGGACGGCGCCCTGCTGGTGGAACTCCACGCCCATCTGCTCCAGCTTGTCGGCCGCGACGCCGAGGTGCTCCATGGTGGCGCCGACCAGGTTGAGGTCGCCGCCGGTGATCGCGGCCGCCATGACGAACACGCCCGCGTCGATGCGGTCGGGCATCACGGTGTGCTCGACGGCGGTCAGCTCGTCCACGCCCTCGACGGTGATGAAGCCCGTGCCGCCGCCGCTGATCCGGGCGCCCATGGCCTGCAGGATCGCGATGTTGTCGAGAACCTCGGGCTCCAGCGCCGCGTTCTTGATCAGCGTGGTGCCCTTGGCCAGCGCCGCAGCCATGATCAGGTTCTCGGTGCCGGTGTGCGAGGGGGTGTCGCAGTACAGCGTCCCGCCGCGCAGGTCACCGGCCTTGATGTGGATGATCCCGTCGCCGTTGTCGGCCACCTGCTCGGTGACCGTGGCGCCCATCCGCTTGAAGCCGTTGTAATGGAAGTCCAGGTTCCGGCTGCCCAGATTGCAGCCGCCGACACCCTCGATGACGGCCTCGCCGAGCCGGTGCAGCAGCGCCGGGACGAACAGGAACGAGCCCCGGAACCGCGCCGCGATGTCGGACGGGAGCACCGGGCTGCTGAGCGTCGAGGCGTCGATGACCAGCGTGCGCTCGGCCTCGTGCAGCTCGGCCTTGGCCCCGATGGCCTGGGCGAGCTCCACCGCGCGGCGCACGTCCTCGATGATCGGGACGTTGCGCAGGACCGTCCGGCCCTTGGAGGCCATCAGCGACGCACCGATCATCGGCAGGACGGCGTTCTTCGCCCCCTGGATGAAAACGGTGCCGTGCAGCCGCTGACCGCCGCGCACGCGGTAACGAACCTCGTGGCCCATGCTCATGCCGTCTGACTCCTTAGCTGGGGTTACGGTGCCTACCGGATCAACTGGGACTGCCATCGCGATCCCCGCTCGGCCGTGAAGGCGAGCGCCACCATGCGGAACGCGCCCCAGTAAACCACCGGGCCGGGAGTGAGGTGTCCGGTGCGCGCCCCGCTGACTTCCGCGCCTCGATGCCGCAGTTCCGACCCCTGTACGGCGGCCGCGTCTCGGTCACCGCGTCTTGTTAGAGCACCCGGAACCGCAAAAGGTTCTCACCCGCCGGGGACTTGAGTGTGGGCCGCCCGCGCCGTCCCGTCCAGCGCCACGGCCAGGAAAGGCCGACCTATCCGGATGGTTAGGTCTAGGGTTGGCGAACATGGATGAATCGCCCGGCTGGGCGGCCATCGATGCCGCGCTCGCCCGCCTCTACGGCAATGAGACCCCGATCCACTGGGGCACCGTCCACCGGTGGACCCTCGGAGGCCCCGACCCGCTGGACGGCATCAGCGCCTATCCGCGCACCGAGCCCGTCCCGCACTGGCACATGGTGTCCTACGGGATGACCGAGCTGTACTCCAAGGAATCGGACAACCCCGACGAGTCCGGCTGGGGCTTCGAGTTCACCTTCCGCGTGGCACGCGCCCCGGACGAGGACACTCCCCCCGTATGGGCGGCGAACGTCCTGCAGAACCTCGGACGCTACGTCTTCAACTCCGGCAACTGGTTCGAGCCCGGCCACCACATGAACGTCAACGGCCCCATCCGCGCCGAAGACGAGAACTGCCTCCTGCACGCTGTCGCCTTCGTCGAGGACGCCGAACTGGGCGAGATCGACACCCCGCACGGCCGCGTCCAGTTCCTCCAGGTCGTGGGCCTGACCGCGGACGAGTACGAGGCCACCCGCCAGTGGGACACCCTCGGCCTCCTCGGCGCCCTGGAGCCGAAGACCCCGCTGCACGTCACCGACATCGCACGCCGCTCGCTCCTGGACGACCCCCACGTCGCCGCCACCTTCCGCGAGGGCATCGAGCGCGACGGCTCCAGCACCGGCCTCCTGCTCATCACCACGGCCCACTGGACCCTGGAGCCCGCCGCCACCACCCTTCGCCTGGGCGCCCTCCAGACCACCGGCATCGCCCAAGCCCTCCGCGGCCGCCTCCCCTACGGCCGCGACCTCGTCCTCCGCACGGACGACACCTCGGTCACCTTCGAACCGTCCGACACCTTCTCGATCAGAGAGCACGACGGCGACTCCCTGGTCATCACCCTCCCGCCCGCCGCCCTCAACGAGCTCGTCGCCGTCCTCCGCCCCAAGGCCGGACGCCACACCATCCCCTCCGCCCCCGGCCTGGTGATCGAGATCGTCCCCACTCAAATGCGCGACCAGTACGGCCAACAAACAGGCCAAACAATCGGCTAACCCACCCCGGGGGCAGAGCACTCAACTGAGCCGCACACCGTCCACCCCCGGTGACCGAGCAGGACGCCGGCGTCGCGTGAGACAAGGTGCACGCGGGGATCAGCGTCGGCGCTGGGCGATCTTGGTGAGCTGCTCGCTGGTGCGGGCGCGGATCTGAGCTTCCATGGAGCGTGCCAGCAGGGCCTGGACGGCGACCTGGCTCAGCGGGCGCAGCCGCTGGATCAGCTCGGTCACCTCGGGGAGGTCCTGCCGGACGGCGTTGTGCGAGGTGTCGTCCAGGTTGCCGCGGTCGACGGTCAGCTGGACGAAGCGTCCGGCGATCGTGTCGCAGTCGGCGCTGACCCGTTCGGCGATCTCGAAGACCGTGGACAGCGGGATGCCCGCCGCGACCAGCTCGGCACCGACACCCAGCAGGCGGGGGCTCGGGATCTTGTAGTGGTCGCCGTCGGGCCTGATGAACCCGAGCTCCTCGGCCCGGGTGAGGATGCCGCGGACCAGGTCGGGCGGTAGCGCCGCCACCTCGTCCATCGACTTGCCGGGAAAGAACAGCTTGGCGAGCCCGACCGAGTCGACCCGGTCGGGGATCTCGTCCGACCACGGGTCGGTGAGCGCCTTCTCCAGGCCGAGGACGTCGCCGAGATCGCGGCCGTTCTCCCAGGCCGTGACGAGTTCGGCGATCGTGGCCATCGTGTGGCCCCGCTCCTGGAGCTGTCCGACCAGACGGATGCGCGCCAGATGCGAGTCGTCGTAGACGGCGATCCTGCCCTGGCGTTCCGGTGCGTGGAGCACTCCCCGTTCTTGCAGTGAACGCACGTTGCGGACGGTGGTATCCGCCGCGCGGGCCAATTCGTCGATGCGGTAGGTCGCCATGCTCGCTTTTTTCGTCGGGGCCCCTTGACGGTGGACCATGCTACCCACAGACTTTGTCCCGCCAACATTCGTCCCAAAGATTTATGGCAACGTGGAGACCCTCATGGCCGACTCCGTCCTGCACGACGTCAACGACTTCCCGACCCTCCTCGCCCGCCTCAAGGACGCCGACGTCGCGGCGCTGCTGGCAACGGCCGACCCCGCCGAGCTGGAGAAACTCGGCGAGCACATCACCACCACCGGCGAGCTGCGCGACCTGCTGGCGCTGGCGGGCAACGACCACGCGCTCGTCCTGACCTTCATCAGCAAGATCGGCTCAACAACGCTGCAGCGCCTGGCCGAGAGCATCAGCACCCCCGGTGAGCTGCGCGAACTCCTTGAACTCGCCGAGGACGACGACAAGATCATCACCGCGTTCATCGCGGAGGCCGGCGTCGACACCATGCTCGACCGCGTCTTCGGCCTCATGCCGACCCGCTTCAAGTCCGACTCGCTCGGCACCGAAAGCGCCGTCGTCGAGTGGCACATCGACACCGCCGACGGCCAGAAGATCTACAACCTGACCCTCGCCGCCGACGCGGTCGCGTCCGAGCGCGGCCCCGCCACCAAGCCGAGGATCACCCTCATCATGTCGGCGCCCAACCTCCTGCGCCTGTGCGCCGGAACCCTCGACGGCGTCACCGCCTTCATGAGCAGCAAGATCAAGCTGACCGGCGACATGATGTTCGGCGCCCGCATCCCCGGAATGTTCGACACGAGCTCCTGAGCCCCGACCCCACCCCTCGCCCAGCGTCCGCACTCACCAAGACCCGACGCCAACCGGCGGCCGTGTGCGGGGTGGGCGGTGGCGGGCGAGGGTTGGTCGTACCGGGGGGGTTAGGTGAGGACGGTTACGGGGGCGCCCTTGGTGAGGGGGCCGGGGGTTCGGGGGATGGCGTTGCGGCCGAAGCGGATGCCGCCGTCGCGGGTGCGGTAGGTGGCCAGGGTTCGGAGGGGTTCGCGGCCTCGTTCGGCGGTTTCCTGGTCGGTGGTGGTGACCAGGCAGCGGGCGCAGTCCTTGACGAGTTCGAGTTCGGTGTCGCCGATGCGCAGGCGGGTGATGCCGTCCTCGGCGTAGGGGCCCAGACCCTCGATGACGAGGTTGGGACGGAAGCGGTTCATGGGCAGGGGACGGTCCAGCCGGGTGTTGAGGTCGGCCAGGGACTCGGCGGAGATCAGCAGGAGGGGGTAGCCGTCGGCGAAGGCGAGTTCGCCGCCGCCTCGGGAGGTCGCTCTGTTCCCCGTGAAACGCACCAGGCGGCACTCGGCGTCCAGGAAGAGGGAGAGCCAGTCGGCGGCCTCGTCGCCCTGGTCGATGCCCTGGCATTGGGAGCGGTGGACGGTCACGTCCAGGACCGCCCCGTTGCCCACAGCCTTGTGGACGAGCGGGGCGGTCTCCGGGGCGCCGACGGTCAGCAACTCGCCGTCGTAGGACGGACGGAGCAGCGCCATCCGCGCGTGGTCGCGCTGGGACAGGAAGCGGCCTTCGGGCGTGACCAGCATGAATTCCCGGTCGTGGCGCAGGCCCCGTGGGGTGAGGTCGGCGGCGTCCAGGGAGGTGCCGCCGCCGCCCTTGAGCGGGTAGACGTTCAGCTCGGTCAGCGTGGCCACGGTCAGGCCAGGGCGGTGAGCCGGTCGAAGACCGGACGCAGGCGCTCGACGAAGCGCTCGGGGCGGCACACCTCGTCCAGGCGGGCCTCGTCGAGGTCGAGTCCGGCCTCGGCGGCGTGGCGGCGCAGCGTCTCGCGGAAGGGCACCTTGGTCTGCCAGGTCTCCATGGCGGCCTTCTGGACGAGCGGATAGGCCTCGTCGTCGCGCGACATGCCCATCTCGACCAGTTCCAGCAGGACGGTCGAGGTGTAGATCAGCCCGCCGGTCGACTCCAGGTTGACGGTCATCTGCTCGGCGTCCACGACCAGGCCGGACATGAGCCGGTTGGTCAGGTGGAGCATGTAGTCGAGCCCGATCGCGGCGTCGGGCAGCGTGATCCGCTCGGTGGAGGAGTGGGAGATGTCGCGCTCGTGCCAGAGCGGTATGCCCTCCATCACCGGGACGACCTGGGCCCGGACGACGCGCGCCATCCCGGCCAGGCGCTCGGAGATGATCGGGTTCTTCTTGTGCGGCATGGCCGAGGAGCCCTTCTGGCCCTTGCCGAAGGGCTCCCAGAGCTCGCGGACCTCGGTGCGCTGGCCGTGCCTGACCTCCAGCGCGATGGCCTCGCAGACCGTCGCCATGATCGCCAGGGCGGACACCCACTCGCTGATGCCGTCGCGCAGGACGACCTGGGTGGACACGGGGGCGCTGCTCAGGCCGAGCTTGCGCGCGACGTGCCGCTCGATCTCGGGGTCGATGTTGGAGTACGTCCCGACGGCACCGGAGATCGCCATGACGCCCACGGCACTCCGCGCGCGCTTGAGCCGGTCACGGGACCGTGCCATCGCGTAGGCGAAGTCGGCGACGCGGTGGCCCCACACGTCCGGCTCGGCGTGGATGCCGTGGGTGCGGCCGACGCGCAGCGTGGCGCGGTGTTCGAGCGCGTGCTCGCGCAGGGTGACGACCAGGGCGTCGGCCTTGTCCAGCAGGATGTCGGTCGCCTCGACCAGCTGCAGCGCGAGCGCGGTGTCGAGCAGGTCGGACGAGGTCATCCCGAAGTGCACGTACCGGGCGGCCTCGCGGGGCTCGGTGTTGTCGGCCCATGCCGACAGGAAGGCGATCACGTCGTGCTGGGTGACGGCCTCGATCTCGTGCACCGCCTCCGGCGTCGGGGGCGGGGCCTTGCGGACCGGCTCCACGACCTCGACCGGGATGGTCCCGGCCGCCGCGTGGGCCTCGACCACGAGGGTCTCCACCTGGCACCACAGCTCGTACTTGTGCGCGTCACTCCAGACGCGTCCCATCTCCGGCAACGTATAGCGCTCGATCACACCCGACATCCTCCCAGGTCGCCGACACGGGTCGGTCCGCCGGGCGGAGATCAGTCGCGCCGGCGTCCGGACGCCGGTTCGACGAAGGTCACCCGGGCCGCCCGAGCGACCCGTCGACGGCGGCCTCGGGCCTCGCCCGTCGCCGGGTCAGGTGGTGGCTGGGCGGCGGGAGTGCTCCAGCAGGACGACCACCACGACGACGAGCGCGGCCATCTGGGCCGCCGCCATCCACAAGCCGATGGGATCGTGGCCAGGGCCGCCACGGCGGCGGCCAGGCGAATCGGGGCCGTGCCCACCCGAAGGACGCGGCGGAACAGGACGTCGCCCGCGAAGAAGAGGGCGAGGCCGCCACCGCGATCGGATGCGGGGAGGTCAGGGCAGGAGGGCGATGTCCGAGCGGTGGTGGGAACCGCGTAGGCCGATCTTTCCGACGGCCTCGTAGGCGGCGGCGCGGGCGGCGGTGATGTCGGCGCCGGAGCCGATCACGTTCAGGACGCGGCCGCCGGCGGCGACCAGGCGGCCCTGGTCGTCCAGGGCGGTGCCGGCGTGCAGGACGTAGGCGTCCGGAACCTGCGCGGCCTCGTCGAGACCGGTGATGACGTCGCCCTTCACCGGCGCGGCCGGGTAGTTCTCGGCGGCGACGACCACGTTGACCGCGGCGCCCGGCGACCACGAGAGCCGCAGGTCATCGGGCAGCCCGCCCAGGGCGCACGCCTGGAGCAGCCCGGCCAGGGGTGTGGCGAGCCGGTCGAGCACGACCTGGATCTCCGGGTCGCCGAACCGCGCGTTGAACTCGATCACCCGGACCCCCTTGGCCGTCAGCGCCAGGCCCGCGTACAGGACGCCGACGAACGGCGTCGACCGCCGCCGCAGCTCGTCGATCACGGGCCGCACGACCGTGGCCATGACCTCCGGAACCAGCTCGTCGGGGGCCCACGGCAGCGGCGTGTAGGCGCCCATGCCGCCGGTGTTGGGGCCCTCGCCGCCGTCGTAGGCGCGCTTGTAGTCCTGGGACGGCAGCATCGGCACGGCGTGCCGGCCGTCGCTGAGCGCGAACAGCGAGACCTCGGGGCCGTCGAGGTACTCCTCGATGACGACGCGTCCGCACTCCCCGGCGTGGCGCGCGGCGGCCTCGCGGTCGTCGGTCACCACCACGCCCTTGCCCGCGGCCAGACCGTCGTCCTTGACGACGTAGGGCGCGCCGAACAGGTCGAGCGCCCGGTCGACCTCGCCGGACGACTCGCACACCCGGGAGTCGCCCGTCGGGACGCCCGCCGCGGCCATGATCTCCTTGGCGAACGCCTTGGATCCCTCGATCCGCGCGGCCGCGCGGTCGGGGCCGAAGCACGCGATGCCCGCCGCGCGCACGGCGTCGCCGGTGCCCGCCACGAGCGCCGCCTCGGGCCCGACGACCACCAGGTCGACGGCCAGCCGCTCGGCCAGCTCGACCACCGCCGTCGGGTCGGTCGGCGCCAGGGCGTGGTTGGCGGCGATCCCGGCCGTCCCCGGGTTGCCCGGGGCGCAATGGAGCGCGGTGACGGCAGGGTCGCGGTGCAGGGCGCGGGCGAGCGCATGCTCGCGGCCACCCGATCCAAGGACGAGTACTCGCACGTCGAGCGACCTTACCGGCCCTGTATCCGCCAGGTGGCCAACGGCCCGGACGCGTCCGCTGTGGGCGGGGCCACAGCGGGGCGCGTGAACCCCGTGAAGAGGCGCCGCGTCTTAAATGTCGGCTGGTAAGCTGCGAAAGCTTGACGGCCTGATGCCTAGGAGTGAAAGGAGGTGGTCGGGATGAGTCCTGGTGATCCTTGCAGTACGCCGGAGACCCCTCACAGTCCGAACGGGACTGTCCATCCGTCCGCCTCTGTACGGCGTCCGGCCAGAGCTCTCGCGCGCTCCCTTCGCTGATCGGCCTGGGTAGAGCGCGCGATGCGCGTGTGTTTGGCCGGCGGGTTAGGAGCACCTCATGGCCATGACACGAGTCCGCCCCGGCCGCGCGACCATGTCCCTGTTCAAGCCGCGCAACCGGCCGCACTCCGCCACGACCCCGGCGGGCGACCGCGACTCCGCCGTGATCGACTGGGCCGCCTACATCGAAGGCCATCGCGCGTCCACCGCCACCGTGGCCGACGCCGTCCGGCTGATCCGCGACGGGCGGCTCACCACCGAGGGCGACAGCGCCGGGTTCGTCTGGGTGGGGCTGCACGAACCGTCCGCCACCGAGCTGGCCGAGCTGGCCGAGGTGTTCGGCCTGCACCCGCTCGCGGTCGAGGACGCCATCAACGCCCACCAGCGGCCCAAGCTCGAACGCTATGACGACGTCCACTTCCTGGTGATGAAGACCGTCGGCTGGGTGCCCGCCGGGCCCGGCGGCGCCGAGGTCGTCGAGACCGGCGAGATCATGATCTTCTGCGGGCCCGACTTCGTCGTGACGGTCCGGCACGGCGCCCACGGCGAGCTCGGCCCGGTGCGCGCCCAGCTGGAGAAGGACCCCGGACGCCTCTCGCGCGGCCCGGCCGCCGTGGTCCACGCGATCGCCGACCGCGTCGTGGACGGCTACGTCTGCGTGGCCGACGCCGTCCAGGAGGACATCGACGAGGTCGAGGAGGCGGTGTTCTCCCCCGAGCGCACCGACGAGGCCCGGCGCATCTACCGGCTCAAGCGCGAGGTCATCCAGCTCAAGCGGGCAGTCGGGCCGATGGCGGGCCCGCTGCGCAACCTGTCCAACCGGCGGTTCGTCCCCAACGAGATCAAGGAGTACCTGCGCGACGTCGAAGACCACCTCACCCGCGTCCGCGAGCAGGTGGAGTCCTACGACGAGCTGCTCAACCCGATCCTGCACGCGCACATGACCCAGGTCACCGTCGCCGACAACCGCGACATGCGCAAGATCTCCGCCTGGGGCGCGATCTTCATGGTGCCGACGGCCATCGCCGGGATCTACGGGATGAACTTCGACTACATGCCCGAGCTCAAATGGCGGTTCGGCTACCCGATGGTCCTCTCGCTCATCGGCCTGGCCTGCTTCTCGCTGTACCGAGGCTTCCGCCGCAACGGCTGGCTGTAATTCCAGAAATCTCGGCCCACCTGCGCTCGCCTGGCGGCTCGCTCCGGTGACCGTGATTTTGCGATTGCTGCATCGCTTCGCGATCTCGCCGGGAAGCTTCGCCTTCGGCTCGCTTCCCGCTGATTAACGCAATTGCGCGCGTGGCCAGGGCTGTTGCGGGGTTAGCTTCCGGCTGCGACGCGGGTTTTGCGGGAGGCCGCGTGGGTGTGGGGGAAGCGGTCGGGGTAGTCGGTGACGATGGCGTCCACGCCGTACTCGATGAACTCGCGCATCTCGGACGGGTCGTTCACCGTCCACACCACGACCGGGAGGCCGCTCGCGTGGGCGCGTTCGACCAGGAACGGGTCTGTCAGGGAGTGGTGGGGTGACAGCGCGGTCGCGCCGATCGCGCACGCGGCGGCGACCGGGTCGTCCGGGGGCAGGCCCGCCAGCCAGGTCGTTCCGGGGACGAGCGTCTTGCGCTCGATGAGGGCCACGCGTCCCAGGCCGGGGGCCAGGCGGCGGGCCGTCGAGAGCACCCGCCAGTCGAAGGCGAGCACGCGGCTGCGCGCGGTCAGGCCGCAGGCCGCCACCACCTCCGCGACGGCCTCGACGAACCGGACGATGTCGGCCTGGGGCCAGCTCGGGTCGGTCTTCAGCTCCACCGCGAGCCGGACGGACGGGTCGGCCGCCAGCAGCGCCCCGGCCTCGGCGAGCGTCGGGAGGGGCGTCCCGGGCATCGGGCGCTGCGTCAGCAGGAACGGGTCGTCCAGCGCGCACCGCCGGACGCCGATGTCCACGGTCCTGACCTGCTCCAGCGTCAGCGCGCGCAGCGGCTGGCCGACATAGGGGAACAAGGGGTCGCCCGGCCGCGCGGGACGGGTGTCGCCCGCGTTGACCGGCGAGAGCTCCTGGTCATGGTTCAAGACGACGACGCCGTCGGACGTGAGCCCGACGTCGAGCTCGATCGCGTCGACGCCGAGCGTCAGGGCGTGCGCGAACCCGGGAAGAGAGTTCTCCGGTCTGAGCCCTCGCGCACCACGATGACCGTGCAGCTCCACGGCCCCGGTGAGAGTCACGGTCGGCACGCTACAAGCCGACGGCCAACAAACCGTGACGACCCGGCGAGATCATCTTTAACGACGGGTCAGGAAAGTGCCAGGTCAGACCAGAGAGCGCAGCGCGAGGGTCTGGTCGCGGCCGGGCCCGACGCCGATGGCCGAGATCCGCGCGCCCGACATCTCCTCCAGGGCCCGGACGTACGCCTGCGCGTTCTTGGGCAGGTCGTCGAACGACTTGGCGGCGGTGATGTCCTCCTGCCAGCCGTCCAGGTATTCCAGGACCGGCTTGGCGTGGTGGAACTCGGTCTGGGACGGGGGCATCTCGTCGTGGCGGACGCCGTCGACCTCGTAGGCCACGCATACGGGGACCCGGTCAAGCCCGGACAGCACGTCGAGCTTGGTGAGGAAGTAGTCGGTGATGCCGTTGACGCGGGTCGCGTAGCGGGCGATCACGGCGTCGAACCAGCCGCAGCGGCGGTCGCGGCCCGTGGTCACGCCGTACTCGCCGCCGGTCGTGCGCAGGAACTCGCCCCACTCGTCCAGCAGCTCGGTGGGGAACGGTCCAGACCCGACACGGGTGGTGTAGGCCTTCAGAATTCCGATCACGCTGGTGATCTTCGTGGGGCCGAGGCCCGAGCCCGCGCAGGCGCCGCCCGCCGTCGGGCTGGACGAGGTCACGAACGGGTAGGTGCCGTGGTCGATGTCGAGCAGCGTGCCCTGGGCGCCCTCCAGCAGGACGACCTTGTCCTCGTCCAGCGCCTTGTTGAGCACCAGCGCGGTGTCGGCGACGTATGGCCGCAGGCGCTCGCCGTACTCGACGTACTCCTGCACGATCGGGCCGGTCTCGATGCGGCGCCGGTTGTAGACCTTGGTGAGGACCTGGTTCTTCTCGCGCAGCGCCAGATCGATCTTCTGGGTCAGGATGTTGGGGTCGAACAGGTCCTGGATCCGCACGCCCATCCGGTTGATCTTGTCGGCGTAGGCGGGGCCGATGCCGCGTCCGGTGGTGCCGATCCTGGCCTTGCCGAGGTACCGCTCGGTGACCTTGTCGAGGGCCCGGTGGTGAGGCATGATCAAATGCGCGTTCGCCGAGATCAGCAGCCGCTCGCAGGTGATGCCGCGCTCCTTGAGCCCGTCGATCTCCGCCAGCATCACGGCCGGGTCGATGACCACGCCGTTGCCGATCACCGGGACCACGTCGGGGGACAGGACGCCGGAGGGGAGCAGGTGCAGGGCGTACTTCTGGTCTCCGACGACCACCGTGTGACCGGCGTTGTTGCCGCCCTGGAAGCGGACGACGTAGTCGACGTCCCCTCCGAGCAGGTCGGTGGCCTTGCCCTTGCCCTCGTCTCCCCATTGGGCTCCGACAAGAACGATCGCCGGCATGCCACTCTTCCTTCCCACGACGAAGGCCCCTGATCGCAAGCGCGAAGGGGCCTCTTGCGATCAAATCGTACCCATAGCCGGACAGTGAGGAAACCGGCCTTCACCTGTGACGGCCCCGGGGCCGCGAGGCGACGGGCCGATGAGAACTCCTGAGACGGACGAGGACGGACGGGAAACGCCCCACACGGCAGGGCGTTCCCCGGAGGGCGCGCAGGCCGTCTCTCAGACCTTGAGCGCCTCCGCGGCCGTCTCGCTGCTGTCGCGCAGGAACGTCCTGCAGCGTTCGGCCTCGGCGTCCTCCCCGATGGCCGCCGCGGCGCGTCCCAGCGCGAAAAGGGCGCGCAGGAAGCCGCGGTTGGCCTCGTGCTCCCACGGGACCGGCCCCTGCCCCTTCCATCCGGACCGGCGCAGCGCGTCCAGCCCCCGGTGGTACCCGGTGCGGGCGTAGGCGTAGGACTCGATGACGCTGCCGGCGGCGAAGGCCCGGTCGGCCAGCTCGGCCCACGCGGCGGGGTACTCGGGGTGGCGGGCGGCCACCTCGACCGGATCGACGCCGGCGTCCAGCGCCTCGCGGGCCGCGACGTTCTCCGGGAGTTCGGTCGGGGGTGGCCCGCCGAGCAGGTTCTGGGTCATGCCGGTCATCGTAAGCAGGACGGACGGGTGCTTAACAACCCGGGTTCGCTCCCTCACCCGGTCTCGCTCGGGCCAGCCGCCGCACGGCCAGCGCGGCGGGCTCGACCGGGGCCCTGGCCGGGAACGGGATCGGGAGGGGGAGGCTGTAGCGGGCGGCCCCGTCCTCGCTGCGGGCGCGGACGGCGGGCCATCCGCTGCCGAGGGCGAGCATGGCCTCCCGGTTGCCCAGGATGACCTCGGCGTCGAACTCCCTGATTCCCCTGCGCTCGGCAAGCTCGGCCAGGTTCACCACCATGCGGCGGGCCAGCCCCCGGCGCTGCCACGGGTCGGTGACCAGGACGGCCAGCTCGGCCCGCCGCGGCTCCGCGCGGTCGCGCACGTACTCGGCGACGCCGATGATCTCGCCGTCCAGCAGGGCGACCAGGGCCTCGTGGTTCCAGTGGTCGATCGCGTTCAGCGCGGTCAGGTACGCCTCGGGGAGGCTCGGGGTTCCCGAGAAGAACCGGGAGTACAGGCTGTGCCGGGACAGGTCGCGCGACATCCGCCGCAGGCGTTCGCCGTCCAGGACCCCGTAGGGACGGACGCGGATGTCGTCGAGCCCGGCAACGTGGACGCCGTCGGCCACATTGGGTTGCTTCATGCAACCTATTGGACAGCACCGAGTTGCTTCAAACAACCCCTATTTTCGCTCAGGAACCCGGGCCCGGCCGGGGCTCGACCTCGTGCGGATCGAGCGACGCCCCGCAGGCGCCGCAGGTCAGACGCTCGGTGAGGATGCCCTCGCACCCCCGGTGACCGATGATCACGGGCGGGCCGCCGGGAGCGTAATGACGGTCACCCCACATCAGCAGGATCATCATCGCGGGCCACAGCTCCACGCCCTTGCGCGTCAGCTTGTACTCGTACCGCGCCGGGCGGTCCTGGTAGCGCACGCGGCGCATGATGCCTTCCTCGCACAGGCGGTTCAGGCGGTCGGCCAGGACGTTGCGGGCCACTCCCAGGGCGTCCTGGAAGTCGTCGAACCTGCGCAGCCCCTCGAAGGAGCTGCGGATGACCAGCATCGTCCAGCGGTCGCCCACGACCTCCAGGGAGCGGGCGATCGAGCAGTTCTGTGTTTCGTACGTCCGGGGCAACGCCACACCCCGAGGGTAACCGCGTTTCGTCAGGCAACCAGCCCCCGGCGCCGGAACGCCGGGGGCCGCGGGACTACTTGATCTTCTTGCCAGCCGACTGGAGGCTCTCGCACGCCTCCACGATCCGCGCCGCCATGGCGCCCTCGGCCGCCTTGCCGTACGAACGGGGGTCGTACTTCTTCTTGTTGCCGACCTCGCCGTCGATCTTCAGCACGCCGTCGTAGTTGGCGAACATGTGCGCCGCGATCGGACGCGTGAACGCGTACTGGGTGTCGGTGTCGATGTTCATCTTGATCACGCCGTAGGAGACCGCCTCGCGGATCTCCTCGAGCGTCGAGCCCGAACCGCCGTGGAACACCAGGTCGAACGGCTTGTCCTTGCCGTACTTCGCCGCGACGGCGTCCTGGATCTCCTTGAGCACTTCGGGACGCAGCTTGACCGCGCCCGGCTTGTAGACGCCGTGCACGTTCCCGAACGTCGCCGCCAGGATGTAGCGGCCCTTCTCGCCGACGCCCACGGCCTCGGCCGTGGCCAGCGCGTCGCCGGTCGTGGTGTAGAGCTTCTCGTTGATCTCGTTGGCGACGCCGTCCTCCTCGCCGCCCACGACGCCGATCTCCATCTCCATGATGATCCGGGCCTTGGCGCACTCCTCCAGGAGCTCGGCCGCGATCTGGAGGTTCTCCTCCAGCGGGACCGCGGAGCCGTCCCACATGTGCGACTGGAACAGCGGCTCCTGCCCCTTGGCCACCCGCTCCTGGGAGAGCTTGACGAGCGGACGCATGAAGCCGTCCAGCTTGTCCTTGGGACAGTGGTCGGTGTGCAGCGCGATGTTCACGGGGTAGCGCTCGGCCACGACGCGCGCGTATTCGGCGAGGGCGGCCGAGCCCACCACCATGTCCTTGACGGCCTGGCCCGACAGGTACTCGGCGCCGCCCGTGGAGACCTGGATGATCCCGTCGCTCTCGGCCTCGGCGAATCCCGCCAGCGCCGCGTTCAGCGTCTGGCTGGAGGTCACGTTGATGGCGGGGTAGGCGAAACCGTCCCGCTTGGCACGGTCGAGCATCTCCGCGTAGACCTCAGGGGTCGCGATGGGCATTGTGTCAGCGTCCTTTCTCACGCAGTGGTGCCGCCGGGCGTCCGGCCGGGCGGTGCGCCCTGGCTGACCAGCGGACGTGGTCGCCGGGCATGGCATGCCGTCCACGGCCAGTATCCCGAATTCTGGGCCGCGGACCAGGGGCCGGGGGGCCGGGCACGGCCGGATCGCCCGCCGCCAGGGGCCTCGAAGGATCGGCTTCGCTCCGTCCCGGCGCGTCAGGACGGGTACGCTCGCAATGTGGATCTCACGCTCATTACCCTGAACATCACCGAGTGGCTGCACCCTACGGCGTGGCTGCAACTCTTCGGCACCTTCGCGACGATCGGCGTGATCGCGATCATCTTCGCGGAGACGGGACTGCTCTTCGGCTGCATCCTGCCGGGTGACTCTCTGCTGTTCACCGCGGGGATCCTCACCGCGGTCAACGAGGTCAACGGCCAGGAGTTCCAGTCGTTGAACCTGCCGACGCTGCTGATCGGCGGCCCGATCGCCGCGATCCTCGGAGCCCAGCTCGGCCACTGGCTCGGCGCCAAGTACGGCCGCAAGCTCTTCGAGCGCCCCGACTCCAAGATCTTCCGCAAGGAGTGGGTCGAGAAGGCCGAGTACTACTTCAACCGGTTCGGCCCGGCCCGCGCCGTCGTCCTGGCCCGCTTCATCCCCATCGTCCGGACGTTCCTCAACCCGCTGGCCGGGATGCTGGGCATGGACACCCGCAAGTTCTTCGTCTGGAACGTCATCGGCGCGATCGTCTGGACGGACTCGCTGTTCCTGCTGGGCCACTTCCTCGGCGCCAAGGTCCCCAACATCGAGGCCTACATCCTGCCCGGAGTGGCCATCATCCTGGTCCTCTCGGTCATCCCGATCGTCCGCGAGGTGCTGAAGGGACGAGGCGAATCAGGCAACGGTCCGAATAAGAATGGCTCTGAAGAGTCACGTCCGTCGCTCAGCGGTGACAGTTATCGCTAACCTCCCCATGTGGGACGTCATCGGTCGGACCCTAGGGGTCTCGCGCGCATTCTGATCGCGGCCATTGCCGTGGTGCTCGCCTTAGCTCTTCTTGTAGTCGGCGGCGTCTCGCTGTTCAACGCCATCACCGGGGACGAGGCGGATCCCGATCCGTCCGGAACCGCGGGCTCCCCCAGCCCAACGGCGAAATCGAGCGGCCCGGCCACCAATACGCGGAGCGCGACACCGATCACCCCCCTGGTGATCAGGGTGACGGGCGCCGCGACCAACGTCATCGTCCGCGTCACCGGCACGGGAGAGGTGCTCCAGTCGGGCGTCCTCAACCAGGGCGAGGCCCGGATGTACGACCAGCCCCCCATGGACGTGGTGGCCACCAACGGCGGTGCCGTCGACGTCTTCATCTACGGCAAGCTCCAGCCCCGGGCCGCCCAGGGCGCCCGAGGCGCCTGGCATGTCCCCCAACGCTGACCCGAGTAACCGCGCCAGTCCCCACTGGCGCGGTTACCTTCATGATCCACTGATTTTCTCGTTTCAAGCCTCTGAACTGGGCACTCACGATGAATTTTCATCGCGCCCCTCAGATCGGAAGCCCTAAACAATCCGCAAGACCGTTTCGCCGACGTGAAGACGGCTGAAAACAGCGCCGGGAAATCCCGGGACCCGAGCAAGTTCACGCTTCAAGCCCCGGCCCGCCTCAGCGGCCGCGCACAAGCCCCCAGACGCCCCGCACCCGGCGCCGAGCCGCCCCGGGCCTAGTCGACGTCGAGGTCGTCCACGGTGAAGGGATGGCGGTACTCCAGGCCCTCGGCGGCGATGCGCTCGGCGGCGCCGCGCTCCACGATCGTCGCCACGGCGACGACCTCGGCGCCCGCCGCCCGCAGGGCCTCGACGGCCGTCAGGACGGAACCGCCCGTGGTCGAGGTGTCCTCGACGGCCAGGACGCGGCGGCCCGCGACGTCCGGCCCCTCGATGCGCCGCTGCAACCCGTGCGCCTTGTCGGCCTTGCGGACGACGAACGCGTCCAGCCTGCGGCCGCGCGCCGCCGCAGCATGGAGCATGGCCGTCGCCACCGGGTCGGCGCCGAGCGTCAGCCCCCCGACGGCCTCGTAGTCGAGGTCGGCCGTGGCGTCGAGCATCACCCGTCCGACCAGGGGCGCGACGGCGCCGTCCAGCGTCACCCGGCGCAGGTCGACGTACCAGGACGCGCGGCGCCCCGACGACAGCACGAAGTCGCCGCGCACGACGGCCCGGTCATTGATCTCTTTAAGCAGGTCATCGCGTTCGGTCACGGGAGAACCCTATTCGCCCCTACTCCGGGTCGCCGCTTCGCCACGGTTCACCCGTCCTCGCCGTGTACGGTTTGGGCATTCGCAACGGGGCTGAAAGGGGCAGCCGTGACACCCGGAACCATCGTCCTGCTGCACGCCCCCTTCGATTCGGCGGGCGCGTGGGGCGACCTCCCCGAGATGCTGCGCTCCTACGGCCTGGACGTCGTCGCGCCCAGCGTCCCCGGCGACGGCATGCGATACGTGGCCCGCGCCTCGCTCATCATCGCCGCCACCGCGCCCGCGCTGCCCCTGGTGCTGGTCGCCTACGGAAACGCGGGCCCCCTCCTGCCCGCGATGTCGGTCGCCCAGCAGGCGGCCCATCGCCGCGTCGGCGGCTATGTCTTCGTGGACGCCGAACTCCCGCGTCCCCAGCGCCAGCACGACCATGACCACGACCACGAACCCATCTCCGTGCCCCCCGAGTGGCCCGAAGCCCCCTGCGGCTACCTGCGGACCCACATCGACCACACCGAGACCCCCAACGCGGCCGCCGCGGCACGCGAGCGCGCCATCCGCGAGGCCCGCCTCAGGGGCTGGCCGGTCATCGAACACGAGCCGCCCACCGCCGTGGCCCAGTCCTTGAGCGAACTGGTAGCCACCCTGTAACCCCCACCCACCACCGCGCCCCGAATACGGCCACCAGCACGCAACGGGCGAAGCGCACCCCAAGGGCCCGCCGGGCAGCGAGCGTCGGGCCGCCCTGGACATGGCCGCCAGGGCCCATTCCGTGAAGGGCGCCGAGGGGTCGGCCGGGCAGCGAGCACAGGGCGAGTGGCGAGGCTGGTGTGCGTGGGTGGGTCAGGCGTCGTTCTTGAGCAGGTCGTCCAGGAGGGCGTCGTAGCTGTCTTCGGGACGGGCCAGGTCGATGCGGGCTCGGTAGCGGAGACGGAGGAGGGCCTCGAGGCTGTCTTCGGCGAGGGCCGAGTCTTCGGGGGAGGTGTCGGGGCGGTCGCGGAGGGCCAGGATCACGTCGGCGCCGTTGGTGGCCCATTCGTGGGCTCCGGCGGCGTCGCCCTGCGCGTAGAGGACCTCGGCCACGGCGCGGTACACCTCGGGGTCGCGCGGCTGGTCGGCGCGGATCTGCTCCACGAGCTTGCGGGCCTCGTCGGGCCGGTCGAGCTCGAAGAGCGCGTCGGCCAGGTACGCGCGGGGATCGCCGTAGGTCTCGCCGCCGTCCTCGATGGCGGCGCGGTAGAGCTCGGCGGCCCTGGCGTGGTCGTCGGCGTGCTGCCACTGCTCACCGGCGCGCAGCAGGACGTTGGCCCGTGACACCCCGCCGGACACCGTGTCGGCCAGCTCGACCAGCCGCCGGGCCGCCGTGATGTGATCGCCCGTGCGCAGGGTGTCGAACTCCAGATCGTCGAGATCGTCTTCCGTCACATGCGTCACGCTTCAACGCTACCCGGCCCTCGGCGGCCGAAGCGGGCGAATCGAGGATGATCGCGAATTACCTGGCCGAAGATCGGTTTTACCTGCGAGAACGTTCGAGGGCGTCCCAGAAGCCGCGGCGCAGCGCGTGCCGGACCTCGTCGTGCAGCAGGAAGTCGATCGGCAGGGACGAGCCCTGGAGCAGCCGCGCCTCCAGATCGGACGGCATCCGCGGCTTGCGGGCCAGGACGGCCTCGAGCCAGAGCGCCGGGGCGTCGCGGGCGACGGACTCGCCGAAGTCCTGGCCCTCCTGGTGCGCCGCCTTGACGGCGTCCGAGAGCGTCGGCGTGTTCTGCCGGACGGGGACGGGCGCGATCTGCTGCGGGCCGGTGTAGGGGCCGTGCGGCTGCTGCGAGGGCGGCGACGGGGGCGACGGCGGCGGGATGTTGTACTGCGGGCTGCTGGGCGGCGGGGACGACTGTGTCGTCGTCGGCGTGGGCGCGGCGTGCAGCGGGGTGTTCCCGGTGTTGCTGCCCGTGCTCGCCCCCAGCGAGCCCGCGCCCAGGCTGAGGCCCGAGGTGGACGACGAGCTCGTGGACGGCGCGGGCTGGCCCGTCAGGGGCGTCGAGGGCGGCGGGCCGCTGTGCGTGCTGGAGTGCAGCGGCCCGATGGAGCCGGTGGTGGACGAGCCGTGCCCGTTGGACAGGGGCCCGGCGGTCAGGGCGGAGGTGCCGTTGGAGCCGCTCTCGATGCCGGCCAGCAGGTTCACGTACGGACGCAGGTGGCCGGAGCCGATCTCGATCAGGTCGTCGCACTCCTGGCGCAGCACGCGGGAGATCGTCCAGTTGCCGTCGACGGCCACGTGCACGACGGTGACGCGGACGCCGAGGTCCTGGGCGTCGGCGACGACCTGGGCGAGGTCCTCGTCGCCGCTGACGACGACCGCGTCGGCCAGCGCGCCGTTGCGGGCGAGGGTCATCAGGTCGCGGTGGATCTCGGTGTCGACGCCCTCGCGGCGGCCGGGACGGATGCGTCCGAGCCGGAGCTTGAGGCCGGGCAGGTCGGCCAGGGCCTCGTGCTCGGGCGCGCGGCGTCCCTCGACGGTGGCCTCGTACCAGTAGCAGCGCAGCAGCGGCATGCCGGTGCGTTCACGGGCCAGGTTGCTCAGCAGTTGCAGCAGGCCGCCGAAGTCCCACGAGACGGTCTCGCGATGGCGCGTGCCGTGCACCGCCATGGCGCCGTCGGCCAGTAGATAGCCGGCGTCTACGAACAGCGCGCAGCGATCCATGCGACACCGCCTTTCCTCAGCACGGGACTTCTCCGGGCGCCCACTCCACGGGTGAGGGGGACCATCTCTGGCGGCCTGCCCTTCCTGCTCTCGGGGACGTGGGCCGTCGAAAGACTCCGGGCCCCTATAGCGTAGTGAAGCCCGTAAGCCTCGTAGGCCAATACGGCGATTCGCCACTCTTTCACGCCCGCTCCACGGACGGTAGGCGCCCGCCCACGCGATCGGACGAATCGACGGGGAATTTTCGGGACGGCCGCCGGGCACCCGGAGGGTTCCGGTATTCGCCGCTCCGGGGCGTGGAGCCCGGGCCCCCCGTCGGAGATTCGCGACGGCACATCCTCGCCCATCTTCGTGGGCTGTCAGCGCGGACGCTACCAGCCGTTCCGGTCTGTCCCTAATGCTTCTCCATGATCTTTACGAGAAGGCGCGGGGGCGCGGTTCAGCGGTAGCCGCATGCGGACCCGGGCTTCAACTCCGCATGGGCGCGGTGACGCTGACGACGCCGACCAGGTAGGCGTCCTGCCTGGTCGTGAAGGAAAGCCGGCGTCCGCTGTCGAGGCGGCTTGAGAAGTAATCCACATCTATCCCGAAGGTGAGTTCGGAGCCGATCGCGCCCGCCGCCGACCCGTCGGCCACGTTGCCCGCGTCGGCGTCGCCGCCCTCGGGGGTGAGCGGACGGCCGTCCAGCAGGAGCCGGTCTCCGGGCAGATCCGCGTCGCCCTCCCACGCGACCACGCCGATGCGGGCCGGTTCGGCCGTCGCCAGCAGCCCGCCCACCGGGACGTCGACCTGGTCGGCCGCGTGGCGGCCGAGGGCGCGCACCCCGTCGAGCACCATGGCCTGCTGGTAGGGGGCGGACGGGTCCTCGACGACCGTGACCAGGCTCCAGCCCGCGTGGCGGGCGTGGCCGCGGCGCGTGGGGACGTCCGCCCCCCACCAGATGCCGCCGCCGCCCTGCCGGACGATCTCGGTCACGTCGGCGAAGGCCTGGTAGGCGCCGTAGCTCGGCAGCCGGGCCTGCTCGGTCTGGGCGGGCTGGACCGTCCGATATTCGCCCCCGGGAGCACGAAGCTTGGCCGTGACCGGCTCCTTCGCGTTCACGGCACCCGACCAGTACAGACCGGCCCAGAGGACCTTGGACCCCGTGGGGAGGTCGAGCCGGGCGGAGCTGGACGACTTCGTGGACGGGTCGTCGTCGAGATCCCTCGGGCACATGTCCCAGAAGTCGTTGTCGCGGCGGTCGCCCTTGCGCTGAAGGGCCGCGCGGCATTCGGGGTCCTTCTCGTCGCAGGTCAGGAGCGAGTTGCCGGTCTGGAGCGTGCGGACGTGGCCGTCCACGGCGAACCGCGCGGGCATCCCGCCCTCGGCGACGCCCTCCTTCGCCTTCGCTGAAACCGTCAGGCCTCCCGATCGCAACGTCACCCGGGGAGGGGTGTCGTAGGGAGCGGTGGCGCCGACGTCCACCCTCAGATACGCGGACGTGTTGTCCCCCGAGGCCAGCGGAGCATGGGTGCAGCGCACCCGGTTCATCGGCTCCTGCTGCTCGGCTTGAGGGTCAGGCTGCTGCTGCTCCGGTTTCGGGTTCGTCTTCGCGGGCGGCTTCGGCTTGGCGGACGGCGTCGGCGTCACGGGCTTCAAGGACGGCGTTGGCAGCGGGTTGGCCAGGCCCCCCGGGAGCAGCGGCGGACGCGTCGCCGTGGGCGTCACCGTGGGTGTGGGCGTGGCGGTCGCCGTCGGCGTGGCCTTCGGCTTGGCCGCCCTGGGTGCCTTGGCCGCCTTGGGCTCCTGGCCCGACTCGGGGGTGGACGAGACGGGACGGCAACTCCAGCCGTCCCCTGGGGGAACGCGCGGGGCGAAGAGAACCGAGTTCCGTCCGGCCGCGCCGCCCGCATACGTCACGTCCGGCGGAAGGTCGATGTCGGCGATGACGTCCTTGGAGCGGCCCTTGCCGCCGTTGAGCACCGACATCGCCACGATGCCCGGCTGCTCGCGGATCAGCGTTCCCACCGTCCCGATGCGGGCCGTCAGCCGCGCCGGGACGGCGGGCGGCGGCGACTGCTCCGGAGGCGGCGCCGGAACGCTCGGCTTGGGAGGCTTCGGTTTCGGTTTGGGCTTGGGCTTCGGCTGGGCCGCCGGTCGAGCGGCGGGCGGGGGCGGCGGCGCGGGCCGGGCCGCCGGAGGCTTGGCCTTGGGCGGTGCGGGCGCGGGAGCCGGGGCCTGCGCGGCGGGCGGCGACTTGCGGGCGGGCTGGATCGGCTCCTTGCCCGAGACCAGCAGCATCCCGAGCACGGCCAGGCCGGCCGCGGCCACCGCGCCCGCGCCGTACGCCTGCTGCTGGCGTTTGGGCAGGTGACGGAACCAGCCGAAGATGCCGCCGAAGGCGAACCCGCCCTTGATCGCGGCCAGGTAGGCGGTGGCGGCGGTGCCGAGGACGAGCGGGCCGACGGCGTCGCGCAGGGCCGTGTTGACGTCGGTCAGCTCGGCGTAGATGGCCTTGCAGCGCCCGCAGCCGTCCAGATGGCCCTCGACCGCGCGCGACTCCCGCTTGGCGAGCCCGCCGCGCACGTAGGAGCCGAGCTTGTCGAGGGCGGGACGGCACTCCTCGGTCACCCCCGCCGCCGACAGGTGCATCTGCAGGTAGGCCTGCCGCAACCCCTCGCGGGCGCGGTAGGCGAGCGCGGCGACGCCGTTGGCGGTGAGGCCGAGCAGGGGCGCCACGTCGGCGGGCTTGGCGCCCTCGATCTCGGTGTGCCACAGGACGGCCTGCCACCGCTCGGGCAGCGACTGGAACGCCCGCACGATCATCGACCGTTCGAGCCCTTCGAGCGCCGGGTCGATGAACGGGACGCCCGGGTCGTACTGCTCGATGGTGTCGGTCGACTGGAGCCGCCGCTCGCTGCGGTAGCGGTCGTAGACGGTGCGCCGGACGGAGGTGAGCAGGTAGGGGCGGAACCCCGCCTGGGGCCCGCCGCCGCGCCGGATCACGTCGAGGATCTTGGCGAAGGTCTCCTGGACGGCGTCCTCGGCGGCGTCGCCCTCGACCAGATGGCGGGCCAGCCCGCGCGCCGAGGCGAGGTGACGCTCGTACAGCGTCCCGTAAGCCGAGATGTCACCTTCGCGGATCCGGGCGATGAGGACCGCGTCGCTGGTCTCGTCCGGTGCCAGGCTCGACGCGGTCTCGCTCACGTGGACTCCTCGCGGTGGACGGTCGTCGGTACGGGTCTTACCTGCGTGACTGCTGCTTTACCGGGCGGTCACCGCACCATACTCGCCGTTAGTGAACCGATGACCACCCAATGTCGCGGAAGATGATTCCGCAATCCGCGTCATGACTAAACCGTCTCGCCGTCAGAAGTCTGGGAGGACGAACCCGAGGGCCAGTCCTCCGTGCCGGACGACCAGTGAACGGAGGCGGGATGGCGTACCTCTGGAGCGGACCGCGACCAGGGGACCGGGCCGGGCCCGGGACGGACGAGCTGCGCGAACAGTGGCGCGGCCGGAGCATGGCGGTGGGCTGGTCGCTGCCCGGCGACTGGTGGGCGCCCGCGGTCGAGGCCGTCGTGGAGGCGGTCTGCGACGGGAGGGGGATGGCGGTCGCCTGCGTCTGGCTGGGCCAGGCGCGCGGCCGGGCCGGAGTCGGCCTCGGGGAGACCCTTGACGACCTGGGAGCGCTGTTCACCGTGCTCGCCTGGCCCGACCCGCCGCTGACGCTCGTGCGGTGCGTGGCCGAGGGCTGGGTCGACTCCGGGCTGATGTCGCTGGCCACCGAGTCCTGCGAGGACCCGCTCACGGGGCTGACGACGATGGCGTACCTGCGGTCGCGGCTGGCCGAGCTCTATCGCGCGGCGGCCGAGCTGGGCATCTCCCCCGCCGAAACTCACGCGCTGGTGATAGTCGACCTGTCGGACGGCTCGGAACCGTGGCGCCGCCTGGCCCGCGCCATCGTCGTGGCGCACGACATGCGGGTGGTGTTCCGGGGCGGGGAGACGCTGACCCTGGTCGGCACCGGACGGGCCGCCGCGCTCGTCCCGACGACGTCCCGGCTCGAACCACAGGTGGCGTCGTTGCGGCGGCTGCTCACCCGGACGCTGGCGCGGTCCGACGACCCGGACGGCGGGCGCCTGGTGGGCGGCGGTGGCTTCCTCGCCTGGATCGAACGGCTGCCCGGCTCGCCGGGCGAAGCACAGGAGCTTCTCGAAGTGTTAGCCGGCTGAAGCCAGGGCATCGCGGCGCCGGCCGCTCACACACGCGCGCCGGCCGGCTCCGTGCTGCCCTTCGTGCGCCATCGGCGTCGCGTGCCCCGTAGAGGGGGCGGGGGACCGGCGTCGATGGCCCACCCAGGGGTGCGCCCGTTCCGGCGAGGGGGCGGAATGGGCGCACCCCGCCCTACGTCAGGTGACCTTGGCCCTTGCCAGCTCGGTGAGGGTGGTCTCGGTGCGGGGCGACTGCCAGCGGACGTGGCAGTCGCGGCCGTCGAGCTCGACGGTCGCGATGGCGTTGTCGAACCAGGGCCCGGCGGTGGTGCGCCACTTCATGGGCGGCGCGGGGACCTTGGACATCTTGGCCAGCAGCCGGAACGGCGCCGCCGTGAGGCGGGACCCGGCGATGCGGTTGGCCAACCGGAACTTGCCGACCAGGGGGTTGCGCAGGGGCGAGCAGACGATCTGGGAGATCTTGGTCTCGGTCGACGGGGACGTGACGCGGGCCAGGTAGGAGTAGTGGATGTCACCCGAGAGGAAGGAGATGCTCGCGGGCGGCTCGCCGCGCTCTCCCCTGGCCACGGCGATGACGTCCGCGGCGACGTCCCGGAACGACTGGTCGAACGCCGCCCAGTGCTCCAGGTCGGCGGCCTGACGGATCTTCTCGCCCCAGCGGGCCGGACGCTTGCCCCAGGCGCCCTCGGCCATCGCCTCGTTCCAGGTCTCGGCGTGGTGGATTGTCGAGGGCAGCAGGTAGGGCAGCGAGCTGGCGATCAGCACATGGTCGACGTCGCCCCGGCACTGGTCGTCCAGCCAGCGGAACTCCTCGTCGTCGAGCATGCCCCGGCGGTCGGGGGTGAGCAGGCGGGAGCAGCGGCTGTCGACGACGATCAGCCGGGTGCCGCCCCAGACGTGGGCGTAGCTCCAGCGTGCGGTGTCGGGATGCTTGTCGGCCTGCTCGGCGAAGTCGTCGAGGATCTTGCCGCCGTCGCCGCCGTCCGCCGAGGCCGCCCTGACCGCGCCGAGCAGGGGGTCGGACGCGCGCTCTTCGGGCGAGAGGTTGCCCAGGTGCTGGTAGACCCAGTACGAGCCGATGCCGCCGGTGATGCGGGACCGCCACCACGACTGCGCCCACATCTGCTGCCGCCAGGTGTAGGAGGTGTTCCAGTCGTCGCGGATGTCGTGGTCGTCGAAGATCGTGAACGTCGGGACCGTCGACAGCACCCACCGCACGGCCGGGTCGGTGTGCCAGGCGAGCTTGTAGAGGTAGGTGTACTCCTCGTAGTCGGCCAGCTCGCCGACGGGCGCCTCGTCCGGGTCGCGGCGGCTGCGGATGAAGGCCCGCATCTCGTCGCTCAGCTCGTCGGCGTACACCTGGTCGCCGATCATCAGCAGCGCGTCGGGCCACTCGGCGCCGTTCGCCAGCTCGTGCGCGAACGCGGCCAGGGCGTCGAGCCCGTGCTCGTTGGCCTTGTCGGGCGAGCGGCGGCAGGAGCCGAACGAGATGCGCAGCGTGCCCTCGGCGTCGATGGTCCTGATCTGGCTCGGCGGGAACCGCGTCGCGGCCTCGGGCCACACCGCCTCGCCGTCGAGCGTCACGCCGTAGGAGATCCTGGCCCCCGGTTCGAGCCCCTCGACCTCGACGATGCCGTAGTGGTGCCCGTGCACGGTGAACGTGCGGGCGGTGGCGTCGAGGCCGTGCTCGTCGTTGAAGACCCGGACCTCGCACGGGCTTTCGGTCTCCACCCAGATCGTCGCGGTGCGCTCGCCGACGTTCCGGAGGAGAGGCCCGAGTAGCAAAGCGGTCATAGTCAGCTTCTCTATCGGACTGTGACCGGCACGTCCACTGATTCGGAGGTGACTCCACGGGTCAGGGGCGAGAAGATCATGGGATGGACACACGCGCGTTGGCCGAACGTTTCGCACGGGTCTGGGAGGACGCGTGGCCCCGCGGGGACGTCGAGGCGCTCCTCCCCCTGTACGCCGAGGGTTGCGTGCACCGCTCGATGCCGTTCCGTCCTCCGCACGAGGGACGCGAGGCCCTGGCCGAGTACCTGCGCTGGAGCTTCGCCGACGGTGCGGCCACCGATGTGAGGTTCGGCACCCCGATCGTGGACGGCGACCGCGCGGTGGTCGAGTTCAGGGTCTTCTCGGTGGAGAAGGGCGGTTCGACCACGCTGGCGGGCTGCGCGTTCGTCCGTTTCGGCCCGGACGGCCTGGTCACCGAGGTCCGCGACTACTGGCACGCCGTCGAGGGCCACCGGGAGCCCACGGGCTCCCTCTTCTTCTGACGCCTACGACGGGCGGAGTACTCCACAAGCCCCCTCCCGTGGGACGCGCGGCCCACGACACGCGGGCGATCGTGTCGGCGAACGCAGCCCACGAGGAGGCACTCCGATGCAACGACGACTGATCGCACTCGCCCCGCTCACCGCCGCCGCGCTCTGCCTGACCGCCGCCCCGCCCGTCCACGCCGCCGAGCCCGCGAACACCGCCGGGCCCGTCACGCCCTGGATCAAACGCAACGCCACCCGGCTCACCACGACCGACCCGTCCGCGCCGCTCACCGATCTGGCGTCCCTCGGCCGGACGATCGGCGACGCGAAGATCGTCGGCCTGGGCGAGTCGGCGCACGGCCTGAAGGAGCAGACGCGGCTCAAGCACCGCGTCCTGCGGCTCCTGGTGGAGAAGTACGGCTTCCGCTCCCTGGCCTGGGAAGAGGACTGGACGCTCGGCGTCAAGATCAACCGCTACATCCGCACCGGGGAGGGCGACCTGGAGGCCCTCATGCGCGAGTCCGACTGGCGCTCCGGCGAGGTGGCCGACGTCTTCCGCTGGCTCCGGCGGTACAACGCGAACCGCAAGGACAAGGTCCAGTTCGTCGGCGTCGAGTACTACAGCACCCGCCCGCTGGCCTACGACGCCATCGCCTCCTACGCGGCCAAGGCCGCCCCCGGCCTGCTCCCCGAACTACGGCGCCACCTCAAGGCGATCCGTCCCAACACCGAGAACATGGGCGACTACGTCAAGTGGTACTGGAAGCTGGAGAACAAGAAGCCCTACATCCGCCACGCCCGTGAGATCCACCGCCTGGTCGCGAGCCTGCCGCGCGACCGCGCCCAGTCCCTGGCCCTGCACCACGCCCGCCAGATCGTGTCCTTCCACGAGCACTTCGACCTGGCGGACCCGTGGCCCTACCGCGACGCCCGCGCCGCCGAGAACCTGCGCTGGTGGCAGCGCCGCACCGGCGACAAGATCGCCTACTGGGCCGCCAGCGCGCACACGGCCAACGCCCCCGACCTGCGCATCACCGGCACCGTCCTGAGGTTCCCCAGCGCGGGTTCCCACCTGCGCCGCTGGTACGGACGCCAGTACCGATCGGTCGGATTCACGTTCTACCGGGGCACCGTGCTGGACGACGACGGCCGCCCCTTCGCGATGCCCGCGCCGAAGAACGACTGGTTCGAACGCCGCTTCGACGGCGTCCCGTCCGACCACTTCACCCTCGACCTGCGCCGGGACGCCCCCGCACCCGTCCAGCGATGGCTGCGGGCGCCGGCGTCCACCCGAGGCATCCCCACCCTGGGGACGGCGTCCGCGATGACCGGCGGCTCCCTGGCGCAGTGGTTCGACGCGATCGTCCACACCCGGACCGTGACCCCGGCCACCCGCTTCTGACTCATCGGATCACTTGCACTTTCAATCGTTGACACCGGCCCCCTCCGCCCCGAAAGTGGCGTATGCGTAGGACCACGAAGGTGCGCCGATGACTCGCAGTGCTTCCCGCAGGCGGACGGTTCCCGGAGCCCGGCACCGGGTCCCGTCGGCCGCGCGGCGGACCACCGAGCGCAGGCTCCTGGCGGGCTGGCTGGCGGCAGCCATCACGGCTCCGATCGCCTCGACCTTCGCGATCCTGGCCATCCTCGAACACGACGACGTGGACCAGCCCGCCCCCACCCCGACCGTCCCCACGCCCGAACCGCCGCCGCCCTCCCCAGACCCCACTCCCTCCGAAACCAGAACCGCGGACAAGACTCCCGACCAGCCGGAGCCCGTCCGCACCAAACCGGAACCCGAGCCCGACCCGGTCACCCACTGGACGGCCCCCGAATTCCACGGCATCGCCGCCACCGGCACCTACGAGATCTCGGCCAAGGGCCTGACCAGCTCGCTCACCCTGAAGCTCAACGCCCGGACCGACGAGTGGGCCGTCTTCATCCATCAGCACTTCGACGGCGGCGAACTCTGTGACAGCGGAGCCAACGTCACCAAGGGCATCGGAAGCGTCCTGCACACCGAATTCGGCTCCCGATGCACCAAGGTGTTCCGCGTCCGCCTCTGCTTCGCCGACCGGGTCGAAAGCAGCCCCAACGGCACCGCCCACATCACCCCGACGCGCTGCTCCCCGTGGAGACGCCTGCGCGGCTAGACGACCAGGTGGCGGTAGTTCTCGGGATGCCGCTCCAGATACTCGCGCAGGGAAAGAGCCGGATGGCCGGTCAGCCGGGGCACGGCGTCGCTCACCGTGCTCAGCTCGCCCGTCGCCACGGCCTCGTAGGAGCTCACCCAGCCGGCGACCTCCCACTCCGCGGCGCCGTAACCCGCACGTGAGGCCAGGGCCTCCTCATGAGTCTCGGGGACGTACTCGATCGCGCGTCCCGCCGCGTCGCCGAGGATCCCGGCGATCTCCGCGAAGGTCAGGGCCTCGGGCCCGGTGAGGTCGTAGGCGGCGCCGTCATGCCCCTCGCCCAGCAGCACCGACACCGCGGCGTCGGCGATGTCCTCGTGGGCGACGGCCCCGACGCGCCCCTCACCCGCCGGGCCGCGGATCACGCCGTCCGCGCCGACCATGCCCGCGAGATCGGCCTGGTAGAGGCTGTCGCGCAGGAACGTGAACCGTGCCCCGGACTCCCGGAGACGCCGCTCGGTATGCCAGTGATCGCGGCCGAAGGTGAACGTCGCGTCCGGCGCCGCCCCGAGGAACGACACATAGACGACCCGAGACACTCCCACCGCCAGCGCGGCGTCGATCGCGGTGATGTGCTCGGCGACCCGGTCCCGGCTCTCGCGCGCGGAGACGAGGAACAACGTGTCGGCCCCCTCCACCGCACCGCGCATCGCCGCGCCGTCCCCGTAGGTCGCGGCCGGTGCCCGGACGGCTCCGGGCAGCTCGGGCAGCCGGGACGGATCCCGTCCGACCAGCCGCTGCGCGACCCCCGCATCGGCCAGACGCCGCGCCACCTGCCCGCCAATCCGCCCGGACGCGCCGGTAACAGCAATGATCGAAGTCACGGATGTCCCCTTCCCCGATTGGCGATGCCCCGAATCCCTGGAGGAGAAATGAGCCACGCCCGCCACCGCCTGAGCGGACGCATCACCGTCCCGCTTCCGCCCGCCGAGGCGTTCACCCTGTTCACGCCCCGGGGCGAGGAACGCTGGGTGAAAGGCTGGCAACCCCGCTTCCCCAGCGGCGGCACGGACGACACCGAGCCGGGAACCGTCTTCGAGACCGGCACCGGCGACGAGACCACCACCTGGGTCGTCATCGCCCGCGACCCCGGCCACCGAGTCTCCTACGCCCGCACCACCCCGGGCTCCCGCGCCGGCACGGTCACCGTGTCCCTGAAGCCCGCGGAAGAAGGCACCGAAGTAGAGGTCGCCTACGACCTCACAGCCCTGACCCCCGAAGCAGAAGCCGGGCTGGCCGAGTTCGCGACCGGCTACCCGGCCTTCCTCCAGTCCTGGGAAGAAGCGATCAAGGCCGTCCTCTGAGCATGGGAACAAACTCTCGCGGTCGTCAGTTACAGCTGATGGTCGGTGTGCCTGGTGTCCCCGGGCCTCACCTATTGCCTTCGCGGAATACCGTCCGGCTGGAGCCGCGTTGAGCCTTTCGCCGAGAGGCGACCCACACACCGACCCCTGACCAGGGCCCCCGCCGGGCCGCAAGGACCGGCGGGGGCTCGGTCTTTTGGGAGACTTCCCGTATGAGTCTCGCCGCGCATCTGGAAGAACTCGGCCGTCCCCTGGTCGAACGGCAGCTGGAGCATCCGACGGTGGCGGGCATCGCCCGCGGCGACCTCGACGAGGCCGTCTTCCGCTCGTGGCTCGAACAGGACTATCTCTTCCTCCTCGACTATGTGCGGGTCTTCACACGGCTGGCCTGGCAGGCCCCGGACGCGCATCTGGGGGATCTCGTCGATCTCGCGCACGCCACGTTCCACGACGAGCTGGCCCTGCACCGGTCGCTGTCCTCGGAGTTCGGCGCCGATCTCGAAGGCGCGCGCAAGGGCCCGGCCTGCGCGGCCTACACCGGCTTCCTGCTGGAGAGCGCCGCGAACTACGGCGAGGGCCTTGCCGCGCTCTATCCCTGCATGTGGGGTTACTCGGCCCTCGGCGTCCGGCTGGCCGGGAACCCGCCGTCCGAGCCGCGCTACGCCCGCTGGGTCGCGACCTACGCCGATCCGGGCTTCGCGGCGCTGACCCGCCGCTGCGCCCAGATGATCGACGAGGCGGGGCCCGATCCGGCGGTCGCCGAGAAGCTCTTCCTCGACGGCATGGGCCACGAGCTGGCGTTCTGGGACGTGCCGCTCTGATCTCGGGTCAGACCGCCGGTTCCAGGCTGGGGTAGTCGACGTAGCCTTCGGCGCCTCCGCCGTAGACGAGCGCGGGGTCGTGGGTGCTGAGCGGGACGCCGCCGGCGAACCGGGCGGGCAGGTCGGGGTTGGCGATGAAGAGCCGCCCGAACGAGAACAGGTCGGCCAGGCCGGACGCCACGACCTCCTCGCCCGCCTCGCGCGTGGTGGGCTCGTCGCCGTTGTAGTTGCCGATCAGCGTGCCCGACCAGCGGGGACGCAGGTCGGCCAGCGCCGGGTAGCGGCCGCGCTCGATCACGTGGAGGTAGGCCAGGCCCAGCGGGTCCAGGGCTCGCAGGAGCGTCCGGTAGGTGGTCTGGGGGTCGTCCTCGACGATCTCGTTCTCGGGGTTGTCGGGCGAGATCCGCAGGCCGACCTTCGCCGCGCCCACCGCGGCGGTGACCGCCTCGACGGCCTCGATCGCGAAGCGGGTGGGCTCGCCGAAGCGGTCGGTGCGCCGGTTGGTGTTCGAGCCGAGGAACTGCTGGACGAGGTATCCGTTCGCCCCGTGCAATTCCACACCGTCGAAACCGGCCCGCATGGCGTTGCGGGCCTCGGCGGCCAGGTCGGCGATCGTGGCCTCGGCCTCGGCCGTGGTCAGCGCGCGCGGGATGACGTGGTCGACCAGGCCCTCTCGGGTGAAGATGGGCTCGGACTCGATGCGGACCGGCGAGGGGGCCACGGGCCTGCGGCCGTCGGGGAGGGTCAGCGGGTGGGTCATCCGGCCGACGTGCCAGAGCTGGGCGAAGATCGTCCCACCGGCGGCGTGGACCGCCGAGGTCACCTCGCGCCAGCCTTCGACCTGCGCGTCGGTGACCAGCCCGGGGATGCCCGGCCCCGCCTTGCCTTCGAGGTTGGGCCAGATCCCCTCGGTCACGATCAGCCCGGCCCCCGAACGCTGGGCGTAGTAGTCCTTGGTGAGCGGGTGCGGGACGCCGGTCACGTCGTCCGCGCGTCCCCGGGTCATGGGCGCCATGGCGATGCGGTTGCGCAGGCGCAGATGAGGGCCTTCGTAAGGGTTCAGCAGGGACGCGGAATCCATGGTCACTCCTTATATGTATGCGCATACATTTCTTGCATGGACATGCAGATATTTGCATTGCATGTAGTCTGGTGTCAATGTCGAACCCGAGGTGAACGATGACCGACGCCCTGATGTGGGACCAGCTGGTGACCCTGCACGGCCGGGTCGAGCACGAGCTGAGCAAGGCCCTGCAACGACGGCACGGCATCGGGCTGTCGGAGTTCAGGGCCCTGTGCCGTCTCTCCCACGCCGACGAGGGCGAGCTGCGCATGCAGGAGCTGTCCGACCTGATCGGCCTCAACCAGAGCTCGGTCAGCCGGCTCGTCGCCCGGCTGGAGTCCCAGGGGCTCACCCGGCGCGCCCTGTGCCCCCGTGACCGGCGCGGCGTCTACACGGTCATCACCGAAGAGGGACGCGCCGTCCAGGAGAAGGCCGCCCCCACCTACCACGGCGTCCTGAGCGAGTCTCTCGACGCCGCCGCCTCCGACACCCGAGTGGCCGCCCTGGTGACGGCCCTCCGCGCCGAGCCCTGAACCGGCGCGGAGGCCCGCACCTGAGACGCGTCAGCCCAGGAGCTTGGACTCGTTGATGTCGTGCAGGTGGAACAGGCCGTCGTACGAGCGCGCCAGGGCGATCCGGTACGGGTCTTCCGGGTACCCGGTGCCGATGCTCCGGGTGAGCCGGGCCTGCCTCAGCCAATTCCGGGCTCCCGCGGGGAGCCGCCGCAGGTCCAGGTAGTAGTCGGACGCCGAGACCCTGGCGAGCGTCTCCTCGTTGGTGCCCGGGGCGGGCGGCCCGACGGTGAAGCGCGTCCACACCTCCTCGGAGTTCTGCGCGTTGAACGCTCCCCGGGTGAAGGTGAAGCCGATGTTCACATAGCCCTCGCCCAGCCGGTCACGCAGGAAGGCGCCCTGGGTCTTGGGGTAGTTCTCCGCGTCGTCCGGCACGTAGGTCACGTGGCCGTTGTGGGCGGACAGCAGGACCTTCTCCCCGGTCTGCTCGTGCCACCAGGCCGTGTTGAGCGCCATGACCCGGTCCCGGTAGAGCATGGCCTTGGGGATCTCCTCGCGGTCCTTGAGGTCGAACGCCAGGAACCGGGTGGTCTGCGCGATCGAGCGCGCGTGCTGCGCCGTCCACCGGTCGGGACGCAGCCGCTGGACGAGCGACAGAACCTCCGCCGCCTGGTCCGCGATGACCTTGCGATCGGCCGGTGGCAGGTCCAGGTAGGGGTTCCCCGCGGGCGCGGCCTGGAGACGCCGGTACCGGCTCTCGACCTGGGGCAGGAGATCGGGCCGGTGGGCCTTCACGAAGTCCGTCACCTTGCCGATCAGCTCGCGGCCCAGCGACGGGAAGTTGAGGTCGTTGCCCGTGAAGTGCACCTTGTCGGGATGAGTCGCGTTGTGCGCGCGCATCCAGCGCAGGAGGTCGAGATACTCCTGGACGTTCCACGGAGCGAGCTCGCCGAACTCCTCGCGCATGATCGCGCGCGGATCGCCCTTCCCGCTCACGACGTACTCGTTCAGGCGCACCCCGGAGCTCCACCCCGCCTCCAGCGAGAACGCCGAGAACCCCTTCTTCTCCACCAGGTAGCGGAACACGCGGTGCTTCATCGTGAAGAACTCGCGGGACCCGTGCGTGGCCTCGCCGAGCCCCACCACGCCCGCGCCGCCGACCGTCCGGCCGAGCGGTGCCAGGTCGCCCAGGTCGCCGCCGGGCGCGGTGGACGCCAGCGGCCGGGCGTGGCGCCGCAGCTCGGGCACTGGATCGCCGGCCGCAAGGACGGGCGGCGCGACCGCGACCGAGCCCGTGATCGCCAGGAAGGCGGCGAGCATCGATCGGCGCGGCATGGTCGAGGTGCGCATGGGGATCTCCTCCGGAGGGTCGGGCAGCGATGCCCTCAGCCTCTCGGCGGAGCGGGTCCTCGCCCCATAGGGCGGCCCCCCAGGTTCATGGTGGAGCTAGCCACACTACGGTTTGATTACTTGCTGTTTGGGTTAACGCACGAAGAGTGAGGCGATGCTTGGTTTGTGGCAGCGCGTCGATATCGACGGATATCCGCCGGCCGTCCACGGAGGACGCTCCGTCCGGCCGGTGCGGGCGCGTTGCTCCTGCTCGCGACGCTGGCGGGGATCGGCCAGATCATCGAGCAGTCCGAGGGCGTCCCCTATGCCATGACGCTTCTGCACTCGGACCGGCCCGAGGACGCGCCTCGCGCCGTGCCCAAGCCCGTCCGCCAGGAGGTCTCGGCCTCGCGTCCCGCCCATTGGTGCGCGGCCATGCCCTGGTGGCGGGAGTTCTGCACGGCGCTCAACGCGCCCCTGTGGACCAGGCCCTTCCAAGCCGGAAAGGCCGTGCGCCGTCCCGGCGGGACGGCGCACGACCAGAGCGGCTAGTGCGGGTCGGCGGTGGTCGTCAGGGGCTTGAAGCCGCGCAGGCGCAGGCTGTTGCTGACGACGAAGACCGACGAGAAGGCCATCGCGCCGCCCGCGATCATCGGGTTGAGCAGGCCGGTCGCGGCCAGGGGAATGGCCGCGACGTTGTAGGCGAAGGCCCAGAACAGGTTGCCCTTGATGGTGCGCAGGGTGCGGCGTGAGAGCCGGATGGCGTCGGCCGCGGCCCGCAGGTCGCCCCGCACCAGCGTGAGGTCCGACGCCTGGATCGCGGCGTCGGTGCCGGTGCCCATGGCCAGGCCCAGGTCGGCCTGGGCCAGCGCGGCGGCGTCGTTGACGCCGTCGCCGACCATCGCCACCGAGCGTCCCTCGTCCTGGAGGCGCTTGACGACGTCCACCTTGTCCTGCGGCAGCACCTCGGCGATGACCTCGTCGACGCCGACCGCGTCGGCGACCGTGCGGGCGACGGTCTCGTTGTCGCCGGTGAGCAGGACGGGCCGCAGCCCGAGCGCCTTCAGTTGGGTGATGGCCTCGGCCGAGGTGGGCTTGACCTGGTCCGCGACGGTGATGACCGCGCGGGCCTGCCCGTCCCAGCCGACCGCGACGGCGGTGTGGCCGCGCTCCTGGGCGCCGGACATGGCCTTCTCCAGCTCCGGCGTGAGGTGCTGCGACCATTCGGCCAGCAGCCGCGGCCGCCCGACCAGGACGCCGTGGCCGTCGACCACCCCCTGGACGCCCAGGCCCTCGACGTTGGCGAAGTCCTCGACCGCGCCGAGTTCGCCGACCCGGTCGGCGGCGCCCCTGGCGATCGCCTGGGCGATCGGGTGCTCAGAAGCGTTCTCCAGCGCACCCGCCAGGCGGAGCACGTCGGCCTCGTCCACCCCTTCGGCGGTGACGACGTCGACCAGGGCCATCGTGCCGGTGGTGACCGTGCCGGTCTTGTCCAGCACGACGGTGTCGATCGCGCGGGTGGACTCCAGGACCTCGGGGCCCTTGATCAGGATGCCGAGCTGGGCGCCGCGTCCCGTGCCGACCATGAGGGCGGTGGGGGTGGCCAGGCCGAGCGCGCAGGGGCAGGCGATGATCAGCACCGCGACGGCCGCGGTGAAGGCGGCCGCGGCGCCGGTGCCGGTGCCGAGCCAGAAGCCGAGCGTGGCGACGGCCAGGGCGATCACGATCGGGACGAAGATCGCCGAGATCCGGTCGGCGAGCCGCTGCACCTGGGCCTTGCCGGTCTGGGCCTCCTCGACCAGGCGCGCCATCTGGGCGAGCTGGGTGTCGGCGCCCACCCGGGTCGCCTTGACCAGCAGCCGCCCGCCCGCGTTGACGGTGGCGCCGATCACCGTGTCGCCGGGACCGACCTCGACCGGGACGGACTCGCCGGTCAGCATCGAGGCGTCCACCGCCGACGAGCCCTCGTCGACCACGCCGTCGGTGGCGATCTTCTCACCGGGACGGACCACGAAGACGTCCCCGGGGGCCAGCCGCTCGATCGGGACGCGCTCCTCACGCCCCTCGCGCAGGACCGAGACCTCCTTGGCGCCGAGCTCCATCAGGGCCCGCAGGGCGGCGCCCGCGCGGCGCTTGGACCGCACCTCGAAGTACCGTCCGGCCAGGATGAAGGCGATGACCCCGGCGGCGGCCTCCAGGTAGATGTTCATCGACCCGTCGCCCCGGGTCATCGAGAACTCGAACCCGTGGGTCATCCCCGGCTTCCCGGCGGTGCCGAAGAACAGGGCCCACAGCGACCATCCGAACGCCGCCAGGGTGCCCAGCGACACCAGCGTGTCCATGGTCGCCGCGCCGTGCCGCAGGTTCGTCCAGGCGGCCTTGTGGAACGGCCAGCCGCCGTACACCACCACGGGGGCGGCCAGCGCCAGCGAGAGCCACTGCCAGTTGGTGAACTGCCACGCCGGGACCATCGCCATCTCGATCACCGGCACCGCCAGCAGCACCGAGACGAACAACCGCTGCCGCAGCGAGGTCAGCTCGTCGTGCTCCGGCGCCGACGGCTCGGCGGCGGCGGCCCGGGGCGGCGGGGGCGGCTCGGCGGTGTAGCCGGCCTTCTCCACCGACGCGATCAGATCATCGACGCTCACCCCCTCGCCGAACTCGACCCTGGCCTTCTCGGTGGCGTAGTTGACGGACGCGGTCACGCCCTCGATCTTGTTGAGCCGCTTCTCGACCCGGGCCGCGCACGACGCGCAGGTCATCCCGCCGATCGCCAGCTCGACCCGGCCCGACAGCGCGTCGGTGGTCATCGCTCCTCCTTCACGATCGATCGCGGATCAGTGGTCGTGCCCATGGCCGTCGCCGCCCTCGTCGGTGGGCGGGACGGGGTCGGCCCCGCCCGCGGCCACCGTGAACTCGGCGGTCCTGACCTTGCCCTTGTGCTGGAAGTCCAGGTAGAGACGGTACGTGCCCGCGCTCGGGACCTCGGCGAAGAACGTCACGCCGGGGCCAGGCTTGGTCTTGCCGTCCCCCGGTTCGCCCTCCGGATGCACGTGCAGGTAGGCCAGATCGCCGTCGCGCAGCGCGACCAGGTGCCCGTACGCCTCCAGATACGGCTCCAGGTCGGTGATCGGCTCACCGTCCTTGCTCACCGTCAGCGTGACCTTGCTGCTGCGTCCGGGGGTGAGCTTCCCGGTCAGGCTGACGGCGTACCCGTCCACCACCGCGACCTGCGTCGGGAGCGGCAGCTTGGTGGGCTGGTAGTCGCCGGGGGCGGTGATGTCCACGCCCAGCGTGAGCTGTTCCTTCTCACCGGCCGGCTTGATGTCGGTGAGGAACCGGTAGACCCCGGGGTCCTTCAACGTGAGCGGGATCGACCAGACGCCGGACCCGTCCATCGTCGGGTGCACGTGCTGGAAGCCGGACAGGTCGCGGCGGGCCACGATCAGGTGCAGCTTCTTGCCGTGCAGCGGCTGGTAGTCGGTGACGGGCCGGCCGTCCGGCCCGTTCACGGTGAACTGGAAGTCGGTCGGCTCGCCCGGGACGATCGTGGCGGCCTTCGGGCGCAGCGTGTAGCCGTCCCGGGTGACCATGAGCCCCCCGGGGGTGTCTATCGCGCTCTTCGCGGTCGTGGCGGTCTTGCTTCCGCCGTGACCGCCATGGGTCTCGCCTTCGCCCTGCTTCTCGGTGGCGCCAACGGGGCCGACGGCATTGCCGATCCCGGCGGCGCCCCCGAAGAGGGCGGCCAAGCCGAGGACGTACGCCCCGATCTTGGTCGCGGTGTTCATCGTCGTCTCACGCCTTCACTTCGTATCCGGCCTCGTCGATGGCGTCCCGGATCAGGGCGTCGTCGACGGGGCCGTCGCTGGAAACGGTCACCTGGCCGGTCGCCAGGTCGACGTCGACACCGGTCACACCCGCGACCTGGCCGACCTCGCCCTTGACCGAGCTCACGCAGTGTCCGCAGGTCATTCCGGTGACGGTGTAGGTGACGGAGCTCATCCGACGTTCTCCTCTATGCGAATCTGTACCCCAGGGGGGTATCTCGTGACCCTTATGGTGCCACAACCCGACACGCTCGACAACCCGTACCCCCTAGGGGTTGTTC
This sequence comes from Spirillospora sp. CA-294931, assembly GCF_050946795.1. Lineage (GTDB taxonomy): Bacteria > Actinomycetota > Actinomycetes > Streptosporangiales > Streptosporangiaceae > Spirillospora. The sequence goes on along the minus strand of NZ_CP192006.1, from coordinate 232,612 downwards.
CGAGCCTTCCGCGGTTGTGATCGCCATCACCTGACCCGGCGCGCCATTACGAAGAGTTATCCACACCCTGTCACCACCGCGGGACGGACGAGACTCGGGGGTATGGTGGCGTTTGTCGAGGTATGAACCCCCGCCGTCCCGAATATCCCGGCCGATCCGTGGTTGCACACAGAGTTATCCACAGTCCTCCACAGCCCTGTGGAAGCTACGGAAGACCGCTTGACGGATACTGGAGACATGCCTGAGCTACCTGAGGTCGAGGCGCTCGCGGGCTTCCTCCGGGAGCGCGCCGTCGGTCACGTGATCGCCCGCATCGATGTTCTCGCCATTTCGGCGCTGAAGACCTACGACCCGCCGGTCACCGCCTTCGGCGGGCTGACCATCACCGGCGTGGCCCGGCACGGCAAGTTCCTCGACCTCGACGTGGACGGCGTCCACCTGGTCGTCCATCTGGCCCGCGCCGGCTGGCTGCGCTGGCGCGAGGAGTTCCCGGCCCGGCCGCCCCGGCCCGGCGGCAAGAACCCGCTGGCGCTGCGCGTCCATCTCGACGACGGGTCGGGCTTCGACCTCACCGAGGCCGGGACGAAGAAGGGCCTGGCCGTCTACGCCGTCCGCGACCCGGCCGAGGTCCCCGGCGTTGCCGCGCTGGGCCCCGACCCCCTGGGCGGCGCCTTCACCCCGGCCGCGCTGATGGAGATCGTCAAGGGCCGCCGCACCCAGATCAAGGGCCTGCTGCGCGACCAGAAGATCATCGCCGGGATCGGGAACGCCTACTCGGACGAGGTCCTGCACGCGGCCAGGATCTCCCCCTTCAAGATCGCCGCCACCATGACCGAGGAGGAGGTCGCGACCCTGCACGAGGCCATCGTGACCACCGTCCGCGACGCCGTCGTCCGCTCCGAGGGCCTGGCCGCCCAGGACCTCAAGGGCGAGAAGAAGACCGGGCTGCGCGTCCACGGCCGCACCGGCGAGAAATGCCCCGTCTGCGGCGACACCGTCCGCGAGGTGTCATTCGCCGACTCGTCCCTCCAGTACTGCCCGACCTGCCAGACCGGCGGCAAACCGCTGGCCGACCGCCGCCTGTCACGGCTGCTCAAGTGACGGACACGCCAAACGCCCGGGCCGCCGTGGGCGACGCGGGCACCACGCCATAAGCTTCATGCTGGGCCCACCGGTGGGGGTGGGCCCCTCGAACGGGTCCTGCCGGACGCTGCGGTATCGGGCAGGTTGGGGGCCCCGGCCTGTCAGGCCGGGGCCCTTTGCTGTTATCGAGCCGGAACGGGGAGGGCTCGGTCAGCGGACCTTGGGAACGTCACCGAACAGGGGCCCCACCTTGCTCCAGCGGCTGAGCTGGCAGCCGTCGGCTCGGGTGAACTTGGTGTCGACCGGCTGGCCCTGCCAGGTGCCCTTGACGGTGGCGATCTCAGGACCGCCGTAGATCTTCGTGCACATCTGATCCTTGGGAACGGGTTGGAACGGGTTCTTCGCCTTGGTCAGGGTCTGACACGCGTCCGCCGCCTTCGGGTGGTCGCCGCCCGCGGGTTCGCAGGTCAGCTTCCAGGTCTTGGCCGGGGCCTGGTCCGACGCCTTGACCTGGACGGTCAGTGAGTCGGCGTTGCCCGAAGGCTGGACGGACGTCGTCGACGATGGCTGGTTCTTGGCCGGGCCGTCCGCGCTCTTCTCGTCGCCGCAGGCGGCGAGCGAGAGGACCAGGGCGAGGCCCGACGTCGTGTAAATGAGCGTCCGATACCGCATGGGTGATTCGACGTGGGCGGGTTCCGCACGGTTCCATGGAGGTGTGATGAATTTCGGGGAGGATGTTCCGGCGGTCGACGCGGCCGACATACCGGGGGACGCGTACCTGCTGGACGTCCGCGAGCAGGACGAGTGGGACGCCGGGCACGCGCCCCACGCCGTGCACATCTCGATGGCCGAGCTCAGCGACCGCGCGGGCGAGGTCCCGCGCGACCAGGACGTCTACGTGATCTGCCGCTCCGGCATCCGGTCGGCTCAGGTCACCGTCGCGCTGAACCAGGCCGGCTGGCTCGCCCGCAACGTCGACGGCGGCATGAAGCGCTGGGCCGAGGCCGGGCGCCCCATGGAAAGCGTCTCCGACAACCCGCCCTACGTCGCCTAGATCGGGACTTCTGGGCGGCGATTTGCGGGGGTAAGGTCGGGGATGGCCGAAAACGGCCATCTGGAGCGCGGGAGCTCGGGACGACCGGGCTGAGAGGGCGACTGGACGCGTCGCCGACCGCATGAACCTGTCCGGGTAATGCCGGCGTAGGGAGCGTGTCGCATGACGCCTGCCGTCGAACTCACCAAGACCGAGGGGCCCCGCAACGAGGCCCCGTACACGCTGGACGAACCGGCCCCCAAGGTCCTGGGCTTCTGGGACCAGGGGGCCTTCTGGGCGAACCTCGGGGTGAGCCTGTTCGCGTTCTCCGGGGCCTACACCGTGCTCGCGCCCGACGTGAGCGGCAAGCCCACGCTGTCGATCGTCGCGGGCGCCGTCGCGATGATCGTCGGGACGGTGCTGGGCGGGCTGATGCTCGGCCTGGCCGCGGTGCCCGGCGCCCGCACGGGAAAGCCCGCGATGGTGCTGCTCAGGGGCCTGTTCGGTGCGAAGCTCTCGTACGTGCCGACCGTCCTGAACAGCGCGCAGCTGATCGGGTGGGGCACGTTCGAGCTGATCGTGATCGCCGACGCCGCCCGGCAGCTGTGGGACGGCGTGCCGCGCTGGGGCTACGTGGTCGCGGCCGGGGTGCTCACGACCGTGCTGACGATCTGGCCGCTGGGCTCGGTGCGGATGCTGCGGCGCTACGTCACCGCCGGGGTGCTGGTCGCGCTGGTCTACTTCTACGTCCAGCTGCTGCGTGAACCGCTCCCCGACCTGAACGAGGGAGAGTGGGGCGGGTTCTGGATCGGCGCGGACGCGGCGCTGGCGGTGTCGATCTCGTGGGTGCCCGTCGCCGCCGACTACACCCGGCACGCGCGCAGCGCCAGGAGCGCGTTCGGCGCCGCCGCCGTGGGCTACTCGTTCACCCAGATCGTGGCCTACCTGCTGGGGCTGCTGGCCCTGGCGCTGGTGGCGGGCGACTCCTCCAAGGTGTTCGACCCCTTCCTCCAGGTCTCGCTGGGCGCCCTGTTCTTCGCGATCTTCGTGCTCCGAGAGGCCGACCAGTCGTTCGCCAACGTCTACTCGACGGCCGTCTCGATCCAGAACCTGGTGCCGAGGGCCGACCGGCGGGTGCTGACCGTGGCGCTGGGCACCCTGATCACCGTCCTGGCGCTGCTGCTGGACATCGGCGACTACGCCTCGTTCCTGTCGCTGATCGGGTCGGTGTTCGTGCCGATGCTCGGCGTCCTGGCCGCCGACTTCTTCCTCGGACGGCGCCGCGGCGACTGGGACACCTCGCGCACGGCCCCCTCGCGATGGGGAATGATCATCGCCTGGGCCGTGGGCTTCCTCACGTACCAGATGATCTACCCGGGCACCGTGAGCTGGTGGGCGGGCTTCTGGACCGACGTCCAGGAGGCGGTGAACTTCACCCCGGAAAGCTGGATGAGCGCCTCGCTGACATCGTTCCTGGTGGCGGGGCTGGCGTCGGTGGTGGCCGGGAGGGTCGGCCGGGCCCGCGGGTGATTTGGGGCGATCGTCCCGCCCGAAGGGATGATTTTGCGGCGCCGGGCCCGCTGAAGTGGGAACCTTTCCACTGCGGTTGCCCGGCGGCGCGCCGAGATCCGGTGGCACGATGACTCCCGTGCGCACCCACGTCCACGATCCCATCGCCCGCGCCGTGCTCCAGAGCGCGGCGGACGCGATCGTGGCCGTCGACCACCGGCACCGGGTCACGGTGTGGAACCCGGCCGCCGAGCGGATGTTCGGCTGGCGGGCCGAGGAGGTCATCGGACGGGTCTCGCCGATCGTCCCCGACGAGCTGAAGGCCGAGCACAACGCCGTCCAGGAGCGGCTGCTCACGCGCGGCGAGAGCGGGCAGATCTCGTTCGCCACCCGCAGGTTCCACCGCGAGGGCGCGCTGATCGACGTCCGCATCGACACCAGCCTGCTCCAGGACCGCGACGGCGCCCTGCTCGGCTGGGTGGGCGTCTACCACCCGGTCGAGGAGGACGAGGTCGCCCAGCACCACATGGCCGAGCGGGCCCGGCTGGTCCGGCGGCTCGGCGACATCGTGGCCGACCTGAACGCCGAGCTCGACCTGGCCGTGGTCCTGGACCGGATCACCGCCGCGCTGATCGAGCTGACCGGCGCGGACGCGGGCGGGTTCGTGCGGATCGAGGACGACCGGCTGCGGCTGGTCAGCATGACCGGGCTTCCCGGGCACATGCGCGGCACGACGGCCCGCCTGCCCACGAGCCTGGTGGGCGAGCTGCTGCGGTCGGGCAAGACGGTGATGCTGGCGACGGGGGAGCAGCGGCTCGGCGACCTGGTCTGGTCGGAGCTGCCGGGGCTGCACACGATCGCGCTCGGCCTGTCGTTCCTCCAGAACCAGCCCTACGGCGCCCTGTACGCGCTGTTCTCCGGCCGCAAGGTCGGGCACACCGAGCTCGAACTGCTGGAGCTGCTGGCGGGCCACGCCGGGGTGGCGGTCGGCAACGCGGTCGCCTACGCCGAGGTCGTCCGGCAGCGGGCGCACGAGCGTGCGGTGATCGACGCCAGCGCGGACGGCATCGCGGTGCTCGACCGCGACGGCGTCGTCCGGCAGTGGAACCCGGCCGCGCACACGCTGACCGGCGTGCCGCCGCTGGAGGCGATCGGCCGGCGGCTGCCGTTCGAGGTGCCCGAACCCGGCGAGATGCTGACGTTCCCCCTGGAGTCGGGCGTCTGGCTCAACGTCCTCGCGGCGCGGATCGAGGAGACCGGCGAGGTCGTGGTCGACTTCCGCGACGTCTCGGAGGCCAAGGCGCTGGAGGAGGCCAAGGACCTGTTCCTGGCCACCACGAGCCACGAGCTGCGCACGCCGGTCACGGTCGTGCAGGGCTTCGCCAGCACGCTGGTCAACCGGTGGGACGAGCTGGCCGACGCCGACCGGCGTGCCGCCGTGGCCACCATCGCCGAGCGGGCCCAGTCGCTGGGACGCCTGGTGGAGCATCTGCTGCGGGGCTCGCGGGCGGGGGCCGACGAGCTGTCGGTGACGATCGAGTCGTTCGACCTGGCCCGCGTCCTGTCGGGCGTGGTGGCGGGGTTCCGGTCGCTGTCGGGGGTGCACCAGGTCGAGCTGGAGATCGCGCCCGGCCTGCCTTCGGCGCGGGGCGACGCGATGGCCACCGACATCATCCTCGGCCAGCTGCTGGAGAACGCGTTCAAGTACTCGCCGGACGGCGGCACCGTGACGGTCAGGGCCGAGGTGCAGGGGCCCGAGCTGGTGATCACCGTCGAGGACGAGGGGATCGGGATCGCTCCCGGCGACCATGACCGGATCTTCGAGCGGTTCGTCCAGGGCGAGGCGGGCGACCGGCGCCGGTTCGGGGGGATCGGGCTCGGTCTCTACATTGTGAAACGCCTCACAGAAGCGCAGGGCGGACGGATTTCGGCCCACCCCGCGGCGCCCGTTACGGCACCAGACTCGGGGAGCGGAAAAACGGCCTCACCCGGTACGCGCATGCGGCTTGCGCTGCGACGAGCCGACTGATCGCCCCCAGCGCGGTCTGACAATGATCTTGAAAGCCGGTGACTTGCGTGACGAGAGGAAATCTCTGCGTCACGGGAGTGTGACGGACGAAACGGAAGCGTGAGGAGTAAATCCGCCGTTGGCTGGATAGATCCTAGGTTGTTTGCGGTCGACGACGGGGTCCCGAAATGCGGTTCATACGGGGGTGAAGACCGTGACCGGATGGTCGGTCGCTCGTTGTGCGGTTGGCGGTGTGTTGCGCTCCGGTTTCCAGTCCTGTTTCAGGACCCGCACTTCCGGGCATTTCGGTCGTACCGGAAGAGGAACGGCGGGGACCGTCCGAGCAGAGGGATTCAGGGGGAGGTGAGGGCGTCGAGCGTCGTACTGCTGCCACATGCGCCGTCCAGCGTCGCGGTCGCCCGAAGGCGCCTCAGCTCAGAGTTGGTCGCATCCGGAGTCTATGAATCCGCCGTCGAGGACGTCTGCGTGATCGTCAGCGAGTTGCTCAGCAACGCCCTGCGGCACGCCAGGCCGCTCCCGTCCGGGCAGCTCAAGCTTTCCTGGCGGCGCCGGGGTGACCTGCTGGAACTGGCGGTCGACGACGGAGGCGCCATGACCGAGCCCCGCCGGGGGCCGGGAACTCTGTCGTCCCTGGGCGGACGCGGGCTGGGCATCGTCGAGGCCCTCTCCGAGGGCTGGGGCGTGCGCCACCACGACGGAGCGACCACGGTATGGGCCCTGGTCAACGCGCCGCAGACCACCAACGCGGCCAACGGTGCACTACCGCCGCGGGCCGCCCACGCGGTCCTTCCCAAGCTTCCCGAAGGGCCGGATGAACGACATCTGGCGCGTCACAATTTCAACTAGGGCGCACCCCACCTAGTCGGACACCCGCCCGACCTTGTATGGTCCTCTTCAAGCTCGGGCGCTGTCGTGCCCCCGTCGACACCGCCCGAGCTGCCAACGTTCCGAAGGCCCTCGTGACGGAAAACGATCACGAGGGCCTTCGTGTTCCCTCAGCCGGACGGTTCTTCCCGGAAGATCGGGCACGACATGCACCGCGGCCCGCCGCGGCCCGTCCCGAGCTCGCTCCCGCTGATCCGGATCACCTCGATGCCCGCGGCCTCCAGCTGGGCGTTGGTCTCGATGTTGCGCTCGTAGGCCACCGCCACGCGCGGCGCCAGCGCGAGCGTGTTGTTGCCGTCGTCCCACTGCTCGCGCTCGGCGGTGACCGGGTCGAGCCCGGTGTCGATCACCTTCAACCGGTCCAGCCCCATCGCCTCGGCCGCGGCCTCCAGGAACGGGCGGGGCTCGGTCACCCGGAGATCGCCGTTGGCCCCCGTCACCGTGTAGGCGGTCAGCGAGTACGCCACCGGCGGATACATCACCACGGTGTCGGCGTCGACCATCGTGCAGACGGTGTCGAGGTGCATGGTCGCCCGCTCCTGGGCGATCGGCACCGCCAGGACGGTGTGCGCCAGCCCCGCCTCGAAGACCTGCCGCGCCAGCCGCTCGACCCCGGCCGGGGTGGTGCGCTCCCCCGTCCCGACGGCGAGCACCCCCGGGGAGAGCAGCAGCACGTCCCCGCCCTCGACGTGCTCAAGCGAGGGGTCGTAGAGCCGCGTCACCCCGGCGAAGCGCGGGTGATGGGCGTAGATCAGCCCGGTCAGCGCCGACTCCCGGTGCCGCGCGGGCATGGCCAGGCTCGTCACCGCCACCCGATCGCCGATCCACACCCCGCTGTCGCGCGTGAACAGCAGCCCCGGCAGCGGGTCGACGATGAAGTCGAGCCGGTCCATCAGCCGGTAGACCAGCCCGTGCGCGGTCTTCAGCTCCTCGTGCGCCAGCCCGGCGATCAGCGTGTGGGCCAGGTCTTCGGAGTCGAGGTCGCGCAGATAGCCCCGCACGACCCGCCGCAGCTGATCGCCCCAGCGGTTGTCGTCGATCACCCCGGCGATCGCCTCGTCGCGCGCCGCCCCGTACTCCAGGGCGTCCTGGAGCAGCTCGGTGACGTACAGGACCTCGACGCCCCGATCGCGCAGCGCCTGCGCGAACGCGTCGTGCTCCTCCTGCGCGCGCCCCACCCACGGGATCGCGTCGAACAGCAGCTTGTCGCTGTTGCGCGGGGTCAGCCGCTTGAGCTCGGCGCCGGGACGGTGCAGCAGCACCGTCCGCAACCTGCCGACCTCGCTGGTGACCTTGTGCTGGTGCGTCGTGGTTTCCGTCACATCGGCAGTTTAGGTCACGGATGGATCACGCCCGAAAATCGGTCGACTCCCGGGCACCCGCCCTCGTACGCTCGCGGCATGTTCACCGCGACCGGTATCCGCACCGCGCTCTTCAGCGCGGTCCCGGTCGCATGCGTGGCAGCAGAGGCGGCAGCCGCCTTCGACGGCGCACGAAGCTGACCCCTCTCCGTCCCACCTCCGGAGAACCAGCGGAGGGGGGTGGTCACCAGACCGCGGGCCCTTCGCCCGCGGCGGTTCTCACGTTCCAGCCAGGATCAAGTGAGGACACGTCATGGCCAAGCAGCTCTACGAGCGCGCCAAGCCGCATCTCAACATCGGCACCATGGGGCACGTCGACCACGGCAAGACCACCCTGACCGCCGCGATCACCCAGGTGCTCGCCGCGCGCGGGCTGGCCTCCGCCGTCCCGTTCGACGGGATCGACCGCGCCCCCGAGGAGCGCGACCGAGGCATCACCATCAACGTCGCGCACGTCCACTACGAGACCGCCACCCGGCACTACGCCCACGTCGACATGCCCGGCCACGCCGACTACGTGAAGAACATGATCACCGGTGCGGCGCAGATCGACGGCGCGGTGCTGGTGGTCTCGGCCCAGGACGGCGCGATGCCGCAGACCCGGGAGCACATCGTGCTCGCCCACCAAGTGGGCGTCCGCCACATCGTGGTGGCGCTCAACAAGGCGGACGCGATCGACGACCCGGAGCTGCTCGACCTGGTCGAGCTGGAGGTCCGCGACCTGCTGTCCGAGTACGGCTTCCCCGGGGACGAGATCCCGGTCGTCCGGGTGTCGGGCCTGCGGGCGCTCGAGGGCGACCCGTACTGGACGTCCAGGATCGGGGAGCTCCTCGACGCCATCGACGCCTACGTCCCGATCCCGGACCGCGTCCTGGACCGGCCGTTCCTCATGCCGGTCGAGAACGTGCTCACCATCACCGGGCGCGGCACCGTCGTGACCGGCGTGGTGGCGCAGGGCGCGATCCGCGTCGGCGACGCCGTCGAGGTCGTCGGGCTCGGCGAGACCTTCGGGTCGGTCGCCACCGGCCTGGAGACCTTCGGGCAGTCGATGGGGCACGCCGAGGCCGGTGACAACACCGCGATGCTGCTGCGCGGCGTCAAGCGGGACCAGATCCGGCGCGGCCAGGTCATCGGCGCGCCCGGCTCGATCCGGCCGCACACCCGGTTCCGTGCCCGGGTGCGCGTCCTGACCGCCGAGGAGGGCGGGCGCAGCCGCCCGTTCTTCCACGGCTACCGCCCGCAGTTCCACTTCCGCACCACCGACGTGGTCGGCACCGTGGACCTGGGCGGCGACGGCCGCATGGCGCTCCCCGGCGACTCCCTGGAGCTGTCGGTCGAGCTGGGCAAGCCGGTGGCGATGTCCGAGGGCCTCGGCTTCGCCATCCGCGAAGGCGGCCGCACCGTAGGCGCGGGCACGGTGTTGGCCTGAGGGTCCCAACCCTCAGACTCCCAGGCCGGGTAGTGGCGCCATCCTCGGTCGCTGGCGCTCCCTGCGGTGGCACCACTACCCGGGCGGGGGCTCCCGCCCCCACGCCCCCGGCTCGGGGGCTCCGCCCCCGAGACCCCCTTGGGGCTTCGCCCCTCGCCCCCCCGGGGGGCTGAGGTTTGTGCTCAGGCTGGGGCGCTCTCACCAACGGGCGGGGGCTAACGCCCCCGCCCGTTTGGTTACGGCTTGTGGGGTGGGCGGGGGTGGAGGCCGGTGTCGAGCATGTCCATGATCATGTCGGCGGTCGCCGTGAGCTCGTGGTCCGGGATCTGGCCGGAGGTGACCATGGCGATCAGGCCCTGGGTGACGCAGCGGAGGGTCAGGGCGATCAGCTCGGGTGAGGGGCCGGTGATCATGCCTGCGGCCATGGCCTCCTCGATGGCGCCGGTGAAGGCGGCGTGGGTGGCGGCCTCGGCGCGGGCGAGGGCGGGGTGGGCGGCGCGGTCGGGGCCGCCGGGGTCGAACATCAGGCGGCTCAGCTCGGGTTCGGCCGTGGCGAAGGCCAGGTAGGCATGGCCGAGGTGGCGAAGGCGTCGCATCGGGTCGGTGGCGGTCGTGGCGAAGTGCCCGGCCAGTTCTTCGAAGCCTTCGGTCATCAGGGCCGCGAGCAGGGCGTCCTTGTCGGGGAAGTGACGGTAGGGGGCGGCCGAGGAGACGCCCGCCCTGGACGCGAGGGCGCGCAGTGACAGCCCGCTCGCGCCCTGGTCGCGCAGCATCTCGCGGGCGGCGGTCAGGAGGGCGCGGCGGAGGTCGCCGTGGTGATATCCGGCCTTGCCTCCCACTCCGACCCCCTCAAGTAAGCGGCGCTAACTCTAGTCGGGGCGTCCGAACGGACACCAATTGTCTAAAGGGTGAGTAATAAAGGCCGAACTCCTGGCGAGTTGGATCTTGATGTGGTGAGATTTCCGGCGTCACCCCCGCTGACCCCTCAGCCCCCATATGGAGATTGTGTGCGAGCCCCCCGCGCTCTCATCCCCCTGTTCGCCGTTTGTGGAGCCGGAGCGGTGGTCGTCGCCGCAGGCGCCGGTGCCGCCATCGACGGGAGCCCGGACATCGGGCCCCTGCATGGCGACGCGCCCCGCGAGGTCTCCGCGTCGGACGTCACGCTCAACGCGATGACCTGGAACGTGTGCGGTGACGGCGCCCCCGATTGCCCGAGCGGGATCCGTCCGGCGGACGTGGTCAAGAAGATCACGGCCCTGATGAAGGGCGGCGTCGCGGGCGGGCAGAAGGTCACGGCGAACGTGGTGATGCTCCAGCGGGTCTGCGAGGGCCAGCTCAAGTCCCTGCGCCAGGGCGGGCTCCGCTCGTGGAGCTGGGCGTTCGCGCCCTCGCGTCCGGCCAAGGGCAAGACCGCCGTGTGCGGGGGCGGGCAGGGCCAGTCGGGCGTCGCGCTCGGCACCGAGCGCAAGCTGTCCGGCGTCCAGCGGGTGGCCCTCCCCTCGCCCGCGATCGAGAGCCGGACGGCGCTCTGCGGGACGGTCGCCGCGTGGAGCACCCGCGTGTGCACCGCGCGCCTCAGCTCGGCCGCGAAGGGCGACGACCCGCGCGGCGAGTGGCGCGAGCGGCAGACCCAGGCGCTGGCGGGGCTGCTGAGCGGTCCCCGGGCCGTCCTCGGCGCCGACCTGGTCGACCCGCCGAACACCGCTCCGCTCGACGTCCTGTACCGGGGCTTTCGCGAGTGCGGGCAGGGGCCCAAGGGCGAGCGGACCGGCGCGGGCACCCGCCAGGACGGCAAGGGCCGCGCCGTGGACAAGGTCGACTACCTGTTCACGACCAAGTCGGCGCAGGTCACCTGTGGCGTCCCGGCCGCCCCGATGTCGGCGGCCACGCACCGGCCCCTGTACGCCTCGGTCCACTTCTCCTGATCAGTGGACGGCGCGGTCCTGGCCCTTCCAGTACGGGGCGCGCAGCCGGCGCTTGAGGATCTTGCCGGTGGGGTTGCGCGGGATGGCGTCGCGGCGCTCGACCGTGGTGGGGCACTTGAAGTGCGCCAGCCGCTCGCGGCAGTAGTCGATCAGCTCGCGGTCGTCGGCGTCCTCGCTGAGCACCACGATGGCCTTCGGGGTCTCGCCCCATTGGTCGTCCGGGACGCCGATCACCGCGCAGTCGCTGACCTTCGGGTGGCTCATCAGGACGTTCTCGACCTCGGCCGGATAGATGTTCTCCCCGCCTGAGATGATCATGTCCTTCACCCGGTCGTGGATGAACAGGTAGCCGTCCTCGTCGAGGTAGCCGGCGTCGCCGGTGCGGAACCAGCCCCCGTCCAGCAGCGCCGAGGCGGTGGCCTCGGGCATGCCCCAGTAGCCCTTCATGTTCTGCGGCGTCCGGCAGAGGATCTCGCCGACCCGGCCGGACGGGACGTCCTCCAGCGTGGCGGGGTCGACGATCCGCAGCTCGCAGGTGGGGCTGGGGATTCCGGCGCTGCGCAGCCGGTGGGCGTTGGGGCCGCCGGGCTCGTGGTCTTCGGGCGGCAGGTGGGTGATGGCTCCGGCGGTCTCGGTCAGGCCGTAGACCTGGAGGAACGAGGTGCCCGGCAGCATCGCCATGGCGCCCGCCAGCACGTCGTCGCTGATCGGGGACGCGCCGTACAGCAGCACCTTCAGACTGGACAGGTCGGTCTCGGCGACCTCGGGCATCAGCTGCATGAACTGCAGCAGGACCGGGACGAGGAAGATGTGGGTGACGCCGTGGCGCTCGATGTCGCGGGCGATGGCGACCGGATCGGGCTCCCGGACGATCACGCCGGTGATGCCCTCGAAGATCACGCCGATCGCCAGCGCCGAGCCCGCGATGTGGTACATCGGCATCGCGACCATCAGGACCGAGTCGCCGCCGATGCTCCAGACCCGCTGGGTCGTGCCCATCAGCGACAGCAGGTTGTCGTGGGTGAGCATGACGCCCTTGGGCAGGCCCGTCGTGCCCGAGGAGTACAGCTGGACGAAGACGTCCGCCCCGTCGGCGCCGTGCGCGGGCGGCGCGCCCTCGGCCGCGTCGATCCAGGCGGCGTAGTCGTGACGACCGTGCCCCGAGCCGCCCGCGACCACGATGAGCGCGGTGTGCTCCAGCTTCCCGGAGATCGCGTCGAGCACCGGCACGAACTCGGGACCGACCACGAAGACCTTGGCCTGGGCGTTGTTGACGATGTAGGCGACCTCGTCGGGCGCGAGGCGGTAGTTCACCGGGACCTGGACGGCGCCCGCGCGGGCCGCCCCGAAGAGCACTTCGGCGTACTCCAGGGAGTTCTTGTCCAGGATGGCGACGCGGTCGCCCGGGACGACCCCGGCCGCCGCGAGCGCCGCCGCGACCCGGTCGGCCCGCCGGTCGAACTCCCCGTAAGTGATCTGTGTTTCGCCCGCGTGGAAGGCGATCCGGTCCGGGTGCCGCTCGGCCCGCTCGCGCAGGACATCGGTCAGGTTGCCCACGAAGGCCCCTCTCGCCAGTGACCCTATCTGCGCATCATGAAGTCACCGGCGGGAGACGGCAAGGGCTTCGCCCCAGGTCATCGCGTTCGATCAGGTCTTCTTCGCGAGCTTGGAGACGGTGATCACCCCGAGCACGACCAGGACGGCGATGAATCCGAAGAAGAAGAACGTCTTCAGCATGGAGAGGATGGCCCCGACCGCGGTCAGCAGCAGCCATCCGGCGAGTACGACACCGACGATTGTCAAGATTGTCCGACCCATGCCCCAAACCTAATCGGCGGGCACCGGGCCGTCATCACTCCAGAGGAGGACCCTGCGGAAGGCTAGAACCCGCCCGGCGGCGGAGGACCACCCTGAGGGCCACCCGGGGGCTGCCCCTGAGGCGGGAAGGACGCGCCGGGGTAAGGCTGCTGCGCGGGCGGCCCCGGGTAGGGCGGCTGACCAGGGAAAGGCTGCTGCTGCCCCTGGAAGGGCGGCTGTCCCGGGAAGGGCTGCTGCCCGGGGAAGGGCTGGGAACCGCCGCGCACACCTCCCGAGACCATCGCCACCCGCACAGCCGCGACACCCCCTCCGGCCAGCAGAGCGAGCACCACGTCGAGCAGGCCCCACGCACTGGACACGTCGGTCAGCGCCCGGATGATCCATCGGAGGTCGATGTGCTCGATCAGGTGGTTGTTCTTGATCACCGACCACGCCAGGATGCCGAAGAGGTTCGCGACCCGGAAGGCCACCAGGGCGGCGGGCGCCGCGAGGAGGATCGCGAGCGGCCCCCGGGGACGCAGCGGCAGCACCGACGCCCCGGCGAGCCCGCCGACGAACAGCGCCACCAGCGCGAACAGCGCCTGGAGGGCCAGGCTGTCCTGGACGCCGAAGATCAGCCCGCCGGCACCGCCCACCGCGAGATAGAAGATGGTGATCACCACCGTCCCGACCGCCGTCGCGATCGCACCGCCGATCGCGATCGCGCCGAAGACGGCGCCGGGACTCGAATCGGGACGTGTCTGGACCATGCGGCCATTAAACAGATCTTCCCGACCGTCCGGCCAGTTCTTACGAGGTGGTGACGCGAACGGACCGGCGGGCCGTGGCCGCGTAGCGTTGGACCGTGACGACCTCCACCGACCCGACCGGCCGCATCCTGGTGGTCGACGACGACCCCACCGTGGCCGAGGTCGTGGCGCGCTACCTGGCCCGCGACGGACACGACGTCGAGTGCGTCGCCGACGGCGTCCACGCGCTGCGCCGGGCTCTGGAGAGCGAGCCCGACCTGGTCGTCCTGGATCTCATGCTGCCCGGGATGGACGGCCTGGAGATCTGCCGCAGGCTCCGCGCGACCTCGGCCGTCCCGATCGTGATGCTCACCGCGCTCGGCGCCGAGACCGACCGCCTGGTCGGGCTGGAGACCGGGGCCGACGACTATGTCACCAAGCCGTTCAGCCCGCGCGAGCTCGCGCTGCGCGTCCGCTCGGTGCTGCGCCGGTCGCTGGCGACCGTCCCGCCGGGCGGCGGCGTGCTGACCGACGGCGACCTGGTCGTCGACGTGGGCGCGCACGAGGCGTTCCGGGACGGCGAGCGGCTGTCGCTGACCGCCCGGGAGTTCGACCTGCTGGCCTTCCTGCTGCGGCACCCCCGCCAGGCGTTCACCCGGGAGCGGCTGCTCGAACGCGTGTGGGGCTGGTCGTTCGGAGACTCGTCCACGGTGACGGTCCACGTCCGGCGGCTGCGGGAGAAGATCGAGGACGACCCCACCGCGCCCGGCCGCATCGTCACCGTGTGGGGCGTGGGCTACCGGTACGAGGGGTCGGCGTGATGCTCACCGTCGAGGACCTGCTGTGGGTCGTCTGGTACGCGGCGCTCGCCGCGACGATCGTCGCGGGCTTCGGCCTGCTGCTGCTGCACCTGCTCAGGTCCCGGTCGGTGGCGACCCAGCTGCTCGTGGTGGGCGCCGCGACCGTGCTGGCGACGCTGTCGGGCATCGTGGTGATCTCGCTGATGATGATGCTCAGCGAGCACGACCGCACGGTCGCGCTCTCGGTGGTCACGGCCGCCGGACTGGTGGCCATGGCCGTGTCTTTCCTGCTGGGACGGCGTCTGGTGGCCGCCAACCGGGCCCTGGTCGACGCGGTGCGGCGCGACCCGTTCGTCCCGCCGGACGTCCGGCTCCCGGCCGAGCTGGCCGAGCTCTCGCGCGAGCTGGGCGCGGCCTACGAACGGCTCGCGGCCGGGCACGAGCGCGAGCAGGCCCTGGAGGCGAGCCGCCGCGAGCTGGTGGCGTGGGTGAGCCATGACCTGCGCACGCCGCTGGCCGGGCTGCGCGCGATGGCCGAGGCGCTGGAGGACGGCGTGGTGGCCGACCCCGGCACCGTCCACGACTACCACGGCCGGATCCGCACCGAGGTCGACCGGCTGACCGAGATGGTGGACGACCTGTTCGAGCTCTCCCGGATCCATGCCGGGGCGCTGCGGCTGTCGCGGCGGAAGGTCGGGCTCGACGATCTGGTCGCCGAGGCGGTCTCGGGGACCGAGCCGCTGGCCAGGGCCAAGCGGATCACGCTCCACGGCGACGTCCGCGCGGGACTGCCCGTCCAGGTCGACACGGCCGAGCTCGGCCGGGCGCTGCGCAACCTGGTGGTGAACGCGATCCGGCACACGCCGGACGACGGGACGATCGAGATCATCGGCGAGATCCGGGACGGCGAGGCGCTGGTGACGGTGGCCGACGCGTGCGGCGGCATCCCCGAGCAGGACCTCCCCCGGGTCTTCGAGGTGGCCTTCCGTGGCGAGGCGGCCCGGACGCCGGGCGGCGGCGCCGGGCTCGGGCTGGCGATCGCGCGCGGGATCGTCGAGGCGCACGCGGGGGACATCGGGGTGAGCAACGCCGGGCCCGGCTGCCGCTTCGTCGTCCGGCTCCCGCTGAACGCCTGACCCGCCGCCGGCTGGGAAAGTGAACGCTGCTAACATCCGGCCCAAGCGGCGTTGACTTGCGGAGCGACCATGCGCGACGGCACGGCGACGGACGTCCTCGACACCTTCCTCCCTCGTCCCGACTTCGTGGAGCGGCACTCGATCCTGATCCAGGCACCGCCGCAGAAGGTGTGGGACGCCGTCCACGCGTTCGATCTGTCCGGCTCCCGGGTGACCAAGGCTCTGTTCGCCGGCCGCGGCGCCATCGCACGGCTGCGCCACGGCCGGGCCCAGAGCGACCTCCCGACCGGCCTGAACTCGCAGACCCCGCTCGCCGACATGCCCCCGCATCTGGTGGTCCGGGGACTCGCCGGACGCTGGTGGACGTTCGGCGGCGACAACGTCACCCTGAACGACGCCGACGAGTTCCTCGCCTTCACCACCCCCGGGTACGCCAAGGCCACGTTCAGCTTCGAGCTCGTCGAGACCGACGACGGCGGCACCCGCCTGGTGACCGAGACCAGAGTCCTGGCCACCGACGCCGCCGCCCGCCGCGTGATGGGCCGCTACTGGCTGCTCATCCGCCCGTTCAGCGGCGCGATCCGCCGCATCATGCTCCGCCGCGTCCGCACCCTCGCCACCGCAACCTGACGCCCCGCACCCTGACCCCCGGCGACACCCAGGCCGCTGACAAACCCCGCGCCGGCCCCAACCACGCGCGCGATTGCGTTAACTAACCGGGGAAGCGAAGCCGAAGGCGAGCTTCCCCGGTTAGATCGCGGAGCGATGCAGCAATCGCCAAATCACGGTCACCGAAGCGAGCCGCCAGGCGAGCGTAGGTGGGCCGGGATTTATTTCAACACCGCGTCGTCGATGGCGCGGAACGTGGGGCAGGGCCAGCGCCACATGCAGGCGCGGCAGCGGCGGATGGGGCTGCGGGGGTCGCTGGTGATGCCTCCGGCGTCCTGCGGGCGGTGCAGGTCGAGGAGGCGGAGCCCCAGCTCGGTGAAGTTGAGCACCTCGTCGCGGGCGCCCGCCAGGAACGCCAGGTCTTCCCGGGAGAGCCGCGTGCGGATGGGGACGTAGCCGGATTTGTTGATCAGCCGGGACAGGTACTGGGTGGACGCGCGCCACGAGTTGGACTTCTCCGAGCGCGCCCTGATCGCCTCCAGGCGGTCGCGGAGGCGCGCCTCGCGCGGATCGGCGCCCTGGTCACCCCTCATGTGCGCTCGCCGGGCCTCTCCTGCTCTTGCCGCTGTTGCACCCCTTCAGCCTCCCTCACTCGGCGGCCGGACGAAGGCCGAATTCCGCAGTTCGCGGAGACACGGAGGGCGGTCCGCACGCCGGTGACCGGGGGATTTCCGGCTTACTCCCGCATAGCGGGCGTGATGTTCACCCGGGATGCCCCGTTCGGACACGCCGCGAAACACGGGACTTGCCGGACTCTCTGGCCCGGGCGCCGCGAGCCAGCTAAAGTGCCGGGCGTGGAGCTAAACGTCTCGACTGCGTCTCAGGGAGGTCACGCCGTCGTCACAGCGACCGGCGAACTCGACCTGTACACCGCGCCCAGGCTGCAGGGGGCGCTCGCCGGATTGCTGCGCGACCAGGTCGACCGCATCGTGGTCGACCTGAGCGGCGTGGAGTTCTGTGATTCGACGGGCATGAACGTGCTGCTCGCGGCCATGAAGCGGCTCAAGGAGCAGGGGGGCTCTCTCGAACTGGCCGCCCCGCGCCCGGCCGTACGGCGCATCCTGCAGGTCACGGGGCTCGACACGGTCTTCACCGTGTGCGACGCCGTGCCCGCCCTGGACGGCTGATCGATCCCAGCCCATCCGTCCTCGACCGGCGGCCCGCGGAGCGACCACTCCGCGGGCCGCCGTTTGTGTCGGGTTCGCGGGGTTCTGTGGACGGGGAGTGAGCGGGTGGGGGCGTCGGTACGATCCAGCTATGCAGGATGTAGCGGTGATCATCCCGGCCAAGAACGAGGGCGACCGCATCGCGGCGACCGTCAAGGCTGCCCTTGAACTTCCCGGAGCCGACCTGGTCGTGGTGGTGGACGACGGGTCGTCCGACCGGACCGGCCTGATCGCCCGGGAGGCCGGGGCCCGGGTGGTGCGGCACAGCCGCAACCGGGGCAAGGGCGCCGCGATGGAGAGCGGGGCCGAGGCCGTGCGCCTGCTGGCGCCCGAGCGGCACCTGCTGTTCCTGGACGCCGACCTGGGCGAGACCGCGCGCGACGCCGCGCCGCTGGCCGCGCCGGTGCGCGCGGGCGAGGCCGACATGACGATCGCGGTGTTCTCCACGACCGTGAAGCTCGGCGGGCACGGGTTCGTGGTCCGGCTCTCGCGCGACGGCATCCGCCGCGCGTCCGGGTGGCAGGCCACCCAGCCGCTGAACGGGCAGCGCTGCCTGACGCGCGCGGCCTTCGACGCCGCGCTGCCGCTGGCGCCCGGGTTCGGGGTCGAGACCGCGCTCACGATCGACCTGGTGCGCAAGGGCTTCCGGGTGACCGAGGTCGAGGTGCCGCTCTCGCACCGGGCCACCGGCACCGACTGGCGGGCCCAGGTGCACCGGGCCCGGCAGTTCCGCGACGTGGCGCGGGCGCTCGCGGTGCGCGAGCTGCGCGGCCGCCGGTCGTGACCTCGCGCGGACCGCTGGGCCTGGCCGCGATCGGCACGAGCCTGGCCTGCTTCCTGCTGACCTCCTTCCTCGGCCCGTCGGTCATGCAGCCGGCGCTGGCGGGCGAGGACGGCCACCCGCCCTTCTCGCTGGACGTCCACCCCTCGCCCTACCTGGTGATCGGGCTCGTCGTCGCGGGCATCGTGACCGGGACGGCCGGGATCGGGCTCTGCCTGCACGCCGTGCGGCACGGCTGGCGCTGCCGTCCCCGCGCGCTGATGGGGGCGGGCCTGGTCGCGGCGGCCGCGTTCGCCGTGATGCCCCCGGTCGGCTCCGGCGACCACCTCAACTACGCCGCCTACGGGCGCATGGCGGTGCTCGGCCACGATCCCTACACGACCCGGGCGGTGGACCTTCCCGGCGATCCGGTCATCGGCGAGGTCGAGGAGTGGCGCTCCACACCGTCGGTGTACGGGCCCATCGCCACCGCGCAGGAGGCGTTCGCCTCGTGGACGGGCGGCGACTCGATGCGGCTGACGGTCTTCGTCCTCTCGCTGGTCAACGCGCTGGCGTTCGCGCTGACGGCCTGGATCCTCTACCGGACGGCCCGGTCGGACGAGCGGCGCCTGCGGGCGGCGCTGCTGTGGACGTGCAACCCCCTGCTGCTGTTCCATCTGGTCGCGGGCGCGCACAACGACGTCCTGGCGATCGCCCCCATGGCGCTAGCCCTGGCCGTCGCCGGACGCTGGGCCTGGCTGGCCGGGGCGCTGGTGGGCGCGGGGGCCGCCCTCAAGCTTCCCGCCGCGCTCGTCGGCGGCGGACCGGCGTGGGTCTGGTTCAAGGAGCGCTCGTACGTCCGGCTGGCGGCCCTGGGCGCGGGCGCCGCGATCGTGGCGGGCACCGCGTTCGTCTCGGCCGGGTCGCACGCGTTCGACCAGGTGAAACGGGCCTCGAACTCGGTCTCGTGGGCCACGCCCTGGCACCTGCTCGACCCGCTCACACACCGGAACGTCATCAAGATCGGGTTCCTGCTGCTGATGGTCGCGCTGGTCGTCCTGCTGGTGCGGGCGCTGCCGCGCGAACCGGCCGAGGACGAGCTCGCCCGCTCCCGGCGGATCGCGGCCGCGCTGGTGCTGGCCTGGCTGTTCGCCGCCCCCTACGAGCTGCCCTGGTACGACGGCTTCGCCTGGGCGGTGCTCGTGCTGATCCCGTGGTCGCGGTTCGACGCGATCCTGCTGGCGCACACCGGGCTGCTCAGCCTGGGCTACCTGCCCGCCCGCGACCCCAAGCTGATCGACCTGCCCGGCTCGCTGTCGTGGCTGGTCACGGTCGTGCGCCCGTGGGTCATCCCGCTGGCGCTGACCGGGGTTCTGGCCGCTCTGATCGCTCTGTGCCTTCGTCGGCGTCCAGTTCCAGAGCACGCACCACCGCCGCGAGCAGCAGCGGGGTCGCCAGGCTGACGGTGACCGAGAGGATCACCACGCCGGAGTCGTTCACCAGCGTGCCGACCACGCCGACGGTCAGCGCCGAGATCAGCGCCGGACGCATCGCGATGCTCCGCGCGTAGGCCCGGTCGAGCAGCGACGCCCGCCACCTCCCCGGCCTGGCCAGCACGAAGTACAGGAACCCGATGGCCCCGGCCAGCCCGATCGTGAACGGCCAGTAGCCGAGGCTGCGCAGCATCGCGCGGAACTTGCGGAGCACCACGTCCCACGCGTCCCCGTCCATCAGGTCCTGCCAGAAGCGGCCGAGGTGCGTGGGGTTGTCCGACTGCGCGTTCACGAACGAGATCAGCAGCACGACCGCCGCCCCGGCCACGCAGAACAGCCCGAGCTTGAGCAGGGAGACCCGCTGCCCCGCCAGCATCAGCCCGAGGACGCAGAACGCGGGCACCATCGCGATCACGCCGCCGAAGTCGCTGCCGAAGGCCGGGGCCCCATCGATGCCGACCGCGACGACGCCGACGACCGCGACGACGGCGATCGCGAGGCGGCGGCGCCCGTCGCGCAGCGGGTACTCCGCCAGCCAGGCGGCGGCCAGGATCGCCGCCACCGCGAACAGCGCGAACGCCTGGTTGCCGAAGCCGTAGAACCGTCCCGCGACCAGGGCCGTGTGGCCCATGAGGGCCTCCATCTGGAGCCGCGAGCCCGTCATGACGTCCAGCGCGAGCACGGCGGCGGTGGCCGCCGCGACGATCAGCCCGGGCATCGTCACCGAGCGGCGCCACGAACCGGCCACGGCCAGCGCCACCAGCACGGCGCTGAACGCCGTGACCGCCGCGATCAGCGCCGGGACGGGATGGTCGGTGCGCCACCACGGCACGAGCCCGGCCAGGAACGTCGCGATCGGCGCGCCCGCGCCCAGCAGCGCGATCAGCCGCGTCCCGACCAGGATGCGGCCCCGCGCGGACGGGCCCTTCCAGCGACGGCGCAGCGCCAGCGCGGCCAGGCCGTACACGGCGAGCTGGACGCCGCCGAGCACCCAGAAGAACGAGCCCGCGATCCGCCGCCTGGCCTGGGCCGCGACATCGTCGTCCTCCAGCGCCTCCACCTTGTCGAGCGTCCCGGTCTCGTCGACGGGACCGGTCGGCTCGTCCTTCCACACCGAGCCGACGGCGTCCTTGGGCTGGTGCAGCCCGAGCACCTTCAGCGTGGTCGCGGTGAGGTCGGTGAGCGTGACCATGCCGGGCTGGCGCGTGGCGCTCGACGACAGGTAGCCGGGCTTGAAGCCGGGGCCCTTGGCGATGGCGACGCGCAGGTGGGGGATCAGCCCGTTGTCGGCCAGCCCCGCCACCAGGACGGTCGTCCCGGCGGGGACGGCCGCGAGCACCTGCCCGACGCGGCGGTCGGCGGCGGCCGCAGCGGCGGCGCGCTTGGCCGTGTCCAGCGGCTTCTGCGCGCCTTCGGCGTCCACACCGGTCGCGACGTGGGCGCGGAAGACGTCGTCGATGTCGACGGCGGCGAGCCGGTAGCGGGACCAGTCGCCCGCCGCGACCTTGTCGGGGGACGGGGCGTATCGGGCGACCTTGCCGTACCGGTCGGCCAGGCCGAACACCGCGCCCGGCCCGACCGCGAGCGTCGCGCCGCGCACGGCCTGGCCGAGCAGCCCGACCTTGGCGTGGTAGTCGCCGCCTTCGTTGTCGGCCCTGATCGCCCCCCAGCCCGGCGCGGTCGCCGCCCCCGCCGCCGGGACGCCGACCGGGGCCGAGGGCAGCACGCAGTCTCCGCCCGCCAGCCGGGCCCGCTGCCCGGCGGAGAGCGTCAGCCAGCCGTCCGTCGGGCAGGTGTTGGACCTGGTCGCGCGGATGCTCAGCGCACCGGCCGCGCCCTGGCCGGTCAGCCCCCACAGGTGCGGCGTGCGCTTCTCGCCGATGTCGCTCCAGGCCAGCCCGGGAACACCGATGATCACGACCCGCCCGCTCTCGGCGTTGGCCCCCGGGGCCTGGGCCAGGAAGACGGAGGCGAGGCCCACGATCATGATCAGTGTCGCCGACGCCCTCAGCGCGAACCTGGAGGACCTCGGCGTGCGGACTTCAGCCCCCCGTTTCACCATGGGTCAAGATTAGTAGGCGGCTTACGCCAGGATGGGGCCCATGGGTGCACGCAACCAGAAGCCGGCCGCGCGCCGGGGCGCGCCGGTGGAGCCGCTGATCCTCGCCGCCGGGATCGCCATCGCGCTGGCCGCGATCGCGCCGATCGTCGTGCACTGGCTCACCAACCCGCCCGACCAGCGCCTGGTCGACCTGGAGGTCTACCGGGACGGCGGCCGCGCGGTCGTGCGGGGCGCGCCGCTGTACGACGTGCTCACCCAGCCGCCGCAGTTCCTGCCGTTCACCTATCCCCCGTTCGCCGCGCTGCTGGCCGTCCCGTTCACGCTGATGTCGTGGAAGGCCTCGCAATGGGTCTGGACGGCGATGATCTACATCGCGCTGGTCACCGTGGTGGCCTACGCGTTCCGCGACCTGATCCGCCGGACCGGACGCTGGTGGCCGATCGCCGGGGGCGTCCTGGTGGGGGCCATGGCCTGGCTCGTCCCCGTCTACGACCAGATGCGGTTCGGGCAGGTCGGGCTGTTCCTGATGGCGTTGTGCCTGGCCGACTGCGCCACCGAGCGCGCGCGCTGGCCGCGCGGCCTGTTCATCGGGCTCGCGGTCGCGATCAAGCTGGTGCCGGGCGTGTTCCTGATCTACCTGTGGGTGGTCGGACGCCGCGACGCCGCGTGGAACGCCGTCCTCACCGCCGCCGTGGTGACCCTCGGCTCGTTCGCCGTACTGCCCAGCGACTCGGCCGACTTCTGGTTCGGGGCCCTGCTGGAGGGCGGCGACCGCACCGGCGCCGTGAACGGCACCACCAACCAGGCCATCAACGGGCTGATCGCGCGGGTCGACCCGCCGAGCCCCCTGGGCACCCTGCTCTGGCTGGTCCTCGGCGGCGTCATGGCCTACTACGGGTACAAGCTGTCGCGACGCGCCACCCTGGCCGCCGACGAGCTCACCGGCCCCGACTCCTACAGCGCCAGGCTCGCCGGCATCGGCATCGTCGGCCTGCTTTCGGTGCTGCTGTCCCCCGTGGGCTGGATCCATCACCTTGTCTGGATTATCGTGATCGTGGGCGCTCTGGCCGGAGATGGGCGAGACACGCGCAGATGGCGGATCGCCGCGCTGGTCTGGCTCTACTTCCTGTTCCCCCTCCCTTGGTGGGGGACCAAGCTGATCGGCCCCGAAGACCCGCTGATCTCGGTGATCGTGGGACGGATCGTCCAGCACTCGTTCGGCATCGCCGCCGTGATCCTTGTCATGATCATGGGTGTCTGGCTGGTCGACCGGCTCCTCAACAGGCCGGTCAAGCCCGGTTCTTCGCGCAACGACGCAGGTGTCGGTACGCTCACCCCGTGATGCTTGTGGCGGTGGCCGTAGCCGGCCTGGTCGCCGGCGTGGCCGGACTCTCCCTGGCGCTGGTGGCCCACAATCGGGTGAACCAGGTCGTCGAAGAGTGCGCCGAGGTGCTCAGGCGGCAACTTCAGGTCGCCACCGGATCGATCGACAACCAGGCGCTGCGCGATCTCGCGATCGTCCACTACGACGCCCTGGCGGAGATGTCGGGGCACCGGTCGTTCTCGCTCGCCCTGCTCAACTCGGCGGGCGACGGCGTCGTGCTCAGCTCGATCAACGGCCGCACCGAGACCCGCACCTACGCCAAGGTCATCAGGGACGGGAACGCGGTCGAGACGCTCTCCCCCGAAGAGAACCAGGCCCTGCGCGCCGCCCGCCTGGGCAAGGGCCCGGCCGTCTCCATGGACGACCCGCTGCCCGACTTCGGCGCCGCCCGCGCCTCGTCCAACGGCCACCACGGCGCCACGTAGACTCGGTCCCCTCACAACCGTCCGCGCCGGAGCACACGCCCCATGCCACAGACCTTCGGATTCCTCGGCCCTCGCGGCACCTTCACCGAGGCGGCCCTGCACCGCTTCCCCGAGTCCGCGGGCGCCGAGACCCGTCCGTACGCCACCGTCCCGGCCGTCCTGGACGCCCTGCGCCGCGACGAGATCGGCACGGCGGTCGTGGCGCTGGAGAACTCCGTCGAGGGCTCGGTCCCCACCACGCTCGACGAACTGGCCACCGGCGAGCCGCTCCAGATCGTCGGCGAGGTCCATCTCCCGGTCTCGTTCGCGCTGCTGGTACGTCCCGGCACCGCCTTCGCCGACATCAAGACCGTCGCCTCACACCCGCACGCCCAGCCCCAGTGCCGCCGCTGGCTGGCCGAGAACGTCCCCGACGCCGAGTGGCGTGCGGCCACCTCCAACGCCGAGGGCGCCCAGCACGTCGCCGACGGCCACTACGACGCGGCCCTGGCCGGGTCGTTCGCCGCCGCCCGCTACGGCCTGTCGATCCTGGCCGAGGACATCCACGACGTCGCCGACGCCGTCACCCGCTTCGTGGCCCTGCGCCGCCCCTGCGCCCCGCCGGAGCCCACGGGCATGGACCGCACGACGGTCGTCGCCTTCATCGGCGAAGACCACCCCGGCGCCCTGCTGGAGATCCTCACCGAGTTCTCCGTCCGCGGCATCAACCTGACCCTCATCCAGTCCCGCCCCACCGGAGCGGGCCTCGGCTCCTACCTGTTCTGGATGGACTTCGAGGGCCACGTCTCCGACGCCCGCGTCGGCGAGGCCCTCATGGGCCTGCGCCGCGTCTGCGCCGACGTCCGCTACCTCGGCTCCTACACCCGCGCCGACCAGGTACGCCCCGACATCCGCCGCGGCACCCACGACACCGACTTCACCGAAGCCTCCGCCTGGCTCACCGCCATCCGCTTCGGCCACCCGTAAACGCCCCACTCCCTTCGGGGGGCTACGTGGATGTGCGGTGAGAGGCGGCTTTGTAGCGGGTGGCGAGGGTGGACAGGTGGTCGGCGAGTTCCTGGGGGGTCAGGACGGTGAAGTCCAGGTTGAGGCTGCCCAGGTAGGACGCCAGGTCGTGGATGCGGTCGCCGCCGGTGGTGAACAGGCAGGTCGTTTCGGTTTCGGGTTCGAGGACGCCGGCTTCCGGGGGGACGTGATCGGCGGCCTTCTCGGCGGAGACGTGGAAGCGGATGCGGGCCTGGTGGCGCCAGGCGGATGAGCCGACGCCGCGCATGACGTAGGTGGCGGCGTCGCCTTCGGGGGGTTCGCGCGGGGTGAAGCGGGGGCCGTTGGGGGTGCGCAGGCGCATGCGGTCGACGCGGAAGGTGCGCCAGTCGGCGCGGCGGGTGTCCCAGGCGACCAGGTACCAGAGGCGCCCGGTGTGGACGAGGCGGTGGGGGTCGGCGGCCCTTTCGGTGGCCTCGCCGTGGCGGTCGAGGTAGTCGAAGCGCAGGCCCACGTGGTCGCGGGTGGCGGCGGCTATGGCGGTGAGGGTGTCGGCGTCGACGGTGGGGGTGCCGCGCTGGACGGAGACCATGGCCGACTGGAGCGCCGTCACCCGGTGCCTGAGGTGGGACGGGAGCATCTGCTCCAGCTTGGCCAGGGCGCGGACGGACGTCTCGCCGATGCCCGCGACGGTGCCCGAGGCGGCCGTGCGGAGGCTCAGCGCCACGGCCACGGCCTCGTCGTCGTCCAGCAGGAGGGGCGGCAGGCGTCCACCGGCGCCCAGGCGGTAGCCGCCCGCGGTGCCCGTGGTCGACTGGACCTGATAGCCGAGGATGCGCAGGCGTTCCATGTCGTTGCGGACGGTGCGGGTCGTGACGTCCAGGCGGTCGGCCAGGTCGGCGCCCGACCAGTCGGGACGGGATTGCAGGAGCGACAGCAGTTTCAGCAGGCGGACGGAGGTCTCCAACATTCCGCCGATTCTGCCGTAGGTTGAGGAACGAGAGCTTCCGCAAGGGCCTCTAGCGTGGGTTCCATGAGCAACGAGATCAGGACCTTCCGCATCGACGTTCCCCAGGCCGAGCTCGACGAGCTGCGCGAGAGGCTCGCACGGACCCGGTGGCCCGTCACCGAGGGCGTCGGGTGGAGCCGGGGCGTCCCGGCGGGATACCTCAAGGGGCTGGCCGAGTACTGGCGCGACTCGTTCGACTGGCGGGCCCAGGAGGCGAAGCTGAACGAGCTTCCGCAGTTCACGACCGAGATCGACGGGCAGACCATCCACTTCGTCCACGCGCGGTCGAGCCGCGAGGACGCGATGCCGCTGATCCTCAACCATGGCTGGCCCGGTTCGCCCGCCGACTTCCTGAAGGTCGTCGGGCCGCTGACCGAGGCCGGGTTCCACGTCGTGGCGCCTTCGCTGCCGGGCTACGGGTTCTCCACGCCGGTCCGCGAGACGGGGTGGGGCGTCAACCGGTCGGCCGCCGCGATGGTCGAGCTGATGGCGCGCCTCGGGTACGAGCGGTACGGGGTTTATGGCTTCGACCTGGGCTCCGGGGTCGCCAACACGATGCGGCTGCTGGCGCCCGAGCGGGTGGTGGGCATCCACTTCTCGGTGGCCGGGCCGGACGACATGATCGGCGTCGTCGCGGCCGACGGGACGATGTCGGTGCGTCCCGGCCCGCTGGCCGGGCCCGACGGGATGGGGTCGTTCCAGATCCAGTCCACCAGGCCGCAGACGCTCGCCTACGGCTTCGCCGACTCCCCGGTGGCCCAGCTCGCCTGGATCGTGGAGAAGTTCAAGGAGTGGACCGACCCCGCGGCCGAGCTCCCCGAGGACGCCGTCGACCTCGACCAGCTCCTGGCCAAGGTCACGCTCTACTGGGTCGAGGGCACCGGCGCCTCGGCCTCGCACTTCGCCTACGAGCTGCGGCAGGACCTCGCGAACCTGGTGAAGGGGAGCGACGAGGCGGGCGCCGTGCCGGTCGGGTTCGCCGAGTTCGCCAGCGACCCGGCGATCCGTCCGCTGGTCGACCCGGGCGGGATTGTCGGGCACTGGAGCCGGTTCGAGCGGGGCGGGCACTTCCCCGCGATGGAGGTCCCGGAGCTGCTGGCCGCCGATCTGATCGCGTTCTTCGGCGGCCTACGCTGACGGGGTGACGATCACGCCGCGGGTGCTGCTGCACTACGACATGGACCACACCGAGCCCGGGATGGACATCGTGACCTGTCCCGAATACGACGACGAGCGCCTCCGCGAGCTGCTGCCGGACGTCCAGGTGATCTGGCACGTGCTGCGCCCGATCGGCGCCGAGGACATGGACCGCGCCCCCGGGCTCCGGCTGATCCAGAAGCTCGGCAGCGGCGTGAACACCATCGACCTGGACGCCGCCGCCGAGCGCGGGATCGCGGTGGCGAACATGCCGGGCCGCAACGCCAGGGCCGTCGCCGAGACCTCGCTGCTGCTGATGCTCGCGGCGCTGCGCCGTCTGGTCACCTTCGACCGCCTGACCCGGGAGGGACGCGGCTGGCCCCCCGGCCGCGCCATGGTCGGTGGGGAACTGGCCGGGCGGACGGTCGGGCTGCTCGGCGGCGGCGAGATCGCCGGGCTGCTGCGCGAGACGCTGGAGGCCCTGGGCGCCCGCGTCCTGTTCACCTCGCGCCGTCCCCGCCCGGACGACCCGGCCTGGCGCGAGCTGGACGACCTGCTGCGCGCGTCCGACATCGTCTCGGTCCACATCCCGCTGACCGACGAGACGCACCATCTGCTCGACCGGCGGCGGCTGGCGCTGCTGCCGCCCGGCGCGATCGTGGTGAACACCGCGCGCGGTCCCGTGATCGACGAGGCCGCGCTGGTCGAGGCGCTGGCGTCCGGGCACCTCGGCGGCGCCGGGCTCGACGTCTTCGAGGAGGAGCCCACCAAGGCGGACAACCCCCTGCTCGCCCTCGACAACGTCGTGGTCATGCCGCACGTGGCGTGGCTGACCCGCGAGACGTGGGCGCGCTATTTCGAGGTCGCGGCCGAGAACGTTCACCGGCTCGCGTCGGGCCGGGACCTGCTGTACCGGGTGCGCTGACCGTACGCTGCGGGAGTGACTACCGACTTCGATACTTACGAACGAGACCTCTGGGCCGGGCGCGCGGAGGCCTACGAGCGCGTCTTCGCCAAGCTGACGGCGCACATGGTCGGCCCGCTGCTCGACGCGGCCTCGGTCGGCGCCGGGACGCGGGTCCTGGACGTGGGCGCCGGGCCGGGCATCGTCTCGGCCGAGGCCACCCGCCGCGGCGCCGAGGTGAGCGCGCTGGACGCCGACCCCGGCATGGTCGAGACCGCCAGGCGCAACGTCCCCGGCCTCGACGTCCGGGTCGCCGTGCTGCCCGACCTGCCCTTCGAGGAGGGCACGTTCGACGCCGTGGTCGGCAACTTCGTGATCAACCATGTCGGCCGTCCCGGCGAGGTGATCGGGGAGCTGCGCCGCATGCTGCGTCCGGGCGGGCAGCTCGCGCTGACCTGCTGGCAGATGCCGGGCGGCGTCCCCACGGTGGTCGCCGACGCGATGGAGGAGGCCGGCGTCGTCCGGCCGGACGACATCCCGGAGCCGCCGTTCCAGGAGCACGCCGAGCGCGGCGCCTTCGAACGGCTGGTCGCCGGGGCGGGCTTCCCCGGCGCCACCGCCGTGGACGTGAAGTGGGACCACCGGGTCGACCCCGACCTCTGGTGGGAGGGCACCATGGCCCGCGTCGGCACCAACGGCGTCATCCTCGGCCGCCAGGACGAGGCCACCCTCCTGCGCGTCCGGGCGGCGTTCGACCGCCTGGTCGCCGTCTACGTCGGCGACGACGGCCTGGCCACGCTCCCGGCCCACGCCCTGCTCGCCCACGGCGCCCGTACTTAGTCGCGGTTCTCCACGCCCACCTGATCATTCACTCCGGCCCTTGAACTATCAGCGACCTCGGCCCCGCGCGCGATTGCGTTAACTAACCGGGGAAGCGAAGCCGAAGGCGAGCTTCCCCGGTTAGATCGCGGAGCGATGCAGCAATCGCAAAATCACGGTCAGCGAAGCGAGCCGCCAGGCGAGCGCAGCTGGGCCGAGATTTCAATAAACACAGCGTCCCTCGGCCACCAGCATCTGGCCCCAGAAGCCGCCCGAGCCCCACTCGTAGCGGGCCGCCTCGGTGATCTTCGCGAGGGCGGAGGTCAGGTCGCGGCGCTCCCAGCGGTGGAGCGCCGCGAAGGTGACGTGGGCGTCGGGCAGGTCGGCCACGGCCGACACGCGGATGCGCTCCCCGTCGGCATACGCGCCGCGGCCACGGGACGCCCACCAGCGGCGCGCCATCGCGGGCGCCGACGCGACGCCCGCGTGCACCTCGCCGTCCTCCTCCAGGGCGATGAGCGTGGCGAAGACCGGCAGGCCGCGCACGTAGTTGTTGGTGTGGTCGAGGGGGTCGAGCACCCAGCGCCGCCCGCCCGAGCCCGCGCCGCCGCTCTCCTCGCCGAGCACCGTGTCGGACGGACGATGCTCGGCCAGAAACGCCCGCAGCGCCGCCTCCACCTCGGTGTCGACCTCGGTGACGAGCGACCGGTCGGGCTTGGCCCGCACGCCCAGACCGGCCTCGCCGAAGCGGCGCATCGTGATCGCGTCGGCGCGGTCGGCCAGGGCGAGCGCGAGTTCGAGGTCGTCCATGACGCCGACCCTGCCATGACCGATACTCGCGCGCGCAGGAGGGTCCCGCACCGGTAGCCTCGTGTCCGTGATTGACCTGCGCGCCCTTCGAGAGGATCCCGAGCGGCTGCGCGCCTCACAGCGCGCCCGCGGCGAGGACGAGACCGTCGTCGACACCCTGCTGAGCCTGGACGAGCGGCGGCGATCCGCGCTCACCGGCTTCGAGCGGCTGCGCTCGGAGCAGAAGAGCTTCGGCAAGTCGGTCTCCCGGGCGTCCGGCGACGAGCGCCAGGCGCTGCTCGACCGCGCCAAGGAGCTGGCCCAGCAGGTCAAGGACGCCGAGGCCGAGGCCGACCGGGTCGGCGGCGAGCTCGACGCGCTGCTGCGGGTCGTCCCCAACCTCATCGAGGAGGGCGCGCCCCCCGGCGGCGAGCAGGACTTCGTCGTCCTGGAGCACGTCGGCGCGCCGCCGGAGTTCGACTTCGAGCCCCGCGACCACCTGGAGCTCGGCGAGGGCCTGCGCGCGATCGACATGGAGCGCGGCGCGAAGGTGTCCGGCGCCCGCTTCTACTTCCTCACCGGCGTCGGCGCGCGGCTCCAGCACGCCCTGTTCAACCTGGCGATGGACCAGGCCGTCGAGGCCGGGTTCGTCCCGATGACCCCGCCGGTGCTGGTCAAGCCCGAGGCGATGGAGGGCACCGGGTTCCTCGGCGCGCACGCCGCCGAGGTCTACCGGCTCCCGCAGGACGACCTGTACCTGGTCGGCACGTCCGAGGTCCCGCTGGCCGCGTACCACATGAACGAGATCATCGACGAGCTGCCCAGGCGCTATGTCGGCTGGTCGACCTGCTTCCGCCGCGAGGCCGGGTCGTACGGCAAGGACACCCGGGGCATCATGCGGGTGCACCAGTTCGACAAGGTCGAGATGTTCTCCTACTGCGACCCCGCCGACTCCCACGAGGAGCACCTGCGGCTGCTGGCGTGGGAGAAGGAGATGCTCGCCAAGGTCGAGATCCCCTACCGGGTGATCGACGTCGCCGCCGGCGACCTCGGCACCAGCGCCGCGCGCAAGTACGACTGCGAGGCGTGGGTCCCGACGCAGAACACCTACCGCGAGGTCACCTCGACGTCCAACTGCACCGAGTTCCAGGCCCGCCGCCTGTCGGTCAGGCACCGGGGCGAGGACGGCAAGAACCACCCGGTCGCCACGCTCAACGGCACCCTGGCCACCACCCGCTGGATCGTCTCCATCCTGGAGAACCACCAGCAGGCCGACGGCTCGGTCCGCGTCCCCAAGGCCCTCCAGAAGTACATCGGCCTTGAGGTCCTGGAGCCGGTCAAGCGCTGAGCGCGAGGGGGCCGCGGGCCGGTCCGGGCCGTCGCCTAAGGTGTTGCCCAGCCGCCGGGACGCGGCGGGACGGGAAGGTGACATGTCCGACCTCACGCCGCGTTTGATCGCCACCGACCTGGACGGGACGATCGTCCGCTCCGACGGCACCGTCTCCGACCGCACCCTGGCCGCCCTGGCCCGGGTGGAACGCTCCGGCTCGATGCTGGTCATGGTCACCGGCCGCCCGCCCCGCTGGATGCGCGACATCGCCGCCGCGGTCGACCACCGGGGCGTCGCCATCTGCGCCAACGGGGCCGTGGTCTACGACCTGCACACCGAGACCGTGGTGCGGGCCCACATGATCGAGCCCGAGGTGATCGCCGAGACCGTCCGGCGGCTGCGCGAGATCGATCCCGAGCTGCGCTTCGCGGTGGAGTACCCCAGCGGCTTCGTCTTCGAGGCCCGCTACAACCTCGGCCGCTGGGACGCCGAGGCCCTGGGCGGGCGGCCCGTCGACGGCGAGACCCTGGTCAGCCGCAGCGGCACCAAGCTGCTGGCCTTCCACCCCGACGCCGACTCGGGCGTCCTGGCCGAGAAGGCCGCGGCCGCCGTCGGCGAGCTGGTCACGGTCACCCACTCATCCGGCCGCGGGCCCCTGGAGATGAGCGCGCACGGCGTCACCAAGGCCAGCGCCCTGGCCCGGCTGTGCGCCGAGCACGACATCGCCGCCTCGGCCGTGGTCGCCTTCGGCGACATGCCCAACGACCTGCCGATGCTCACCTGGGCCGGGACGTCGTACGGCATGGGCAACGCCCACCCCGACGTCCTGGCCGCGGTCACGCACAAGGCGGCGCGCAACGACGACGACGGGGTGGCCCAGGTGCTCGAAAAGCTCTTTCCCTAGAGGTAGGGCCCGGACGTACGGCCCGGCCCCGGCGGCTCCTCGTCGCCCCCGGGAGGAACCATCCCGGCGGGAAGGGCGCGGCGCATCTGCTCCAGCTGGGCCCGCGCGGCCATCTGCTGGGCGAAAAGCGTGGTCTGGATGCCGTGGAAAAGGCCCTCAAGCCAGCCCACCAGCTGCGCCTGCGCGATCCGCAGCTCGGCCTCGCTCGGGACCGTCCCGTCGGTGAACGGCAGCGAGAGCCGCTCCAGCTCCTCGATCAGCTCGGGCGCCAGGCCGTCCTCAAGCTCCTTGATCGACGACTTGTGGATCTCCTTGAGGCGGACGCGGCTGGCCTCGTCCAGCGGGGCCGCCTTCACCTCGTCCAGCAACTGGCGGATCATGCCGCCGATCCGCATCACCTTGGCCGGCTGCTCGACCATGTCGGTTATCGACTTCTCCCCCGACTCGCCGTCACCGCCTTCCATGGCGATGCCGTTGGGGCCGACCACGAGAACCTGCGGCTCGCGGTCCTGGTTGTTCGAAGGCTCGTTCATGATGACTCCAAGTCTCACACGCTCAGCAGAATCTTGCCGATGTGGACGCTGTCCTCCAAGGCCCGATGCGCGCGCGCCGCCTCGGCCATCGGCACGACCCGGTCGATCACCGGACGGACCGTCCCCGCCTCCAGCAGCGGCCACACGTTCTCGCGCACCGCCGCCACGATCGCGGCCTTCTCGTCCAACGGCCGGGCCCGGAGCGACGTGCCGTGCACCAGGGCCCGCTTGGTCAGCAGCGCGCCCAGATCGAGCTCCGCGCGCGCCCCGCCCTGCAAGCCGATCACCATCAGCCGCCCCCCGGTGGCCAGCGACGCGACATTGCGCGCCAGGTACTTCGCGCCGAGATGGTCGAGGATCACCTCGAACGGGCCGTGCTCGGCGAAGTCGTCGTCCCGGTAGTTCACGACCGTGCCGGCGCCCAGCTCACGGCAGCGCTCGCCCTTCTCCGAACTCCCCACCGTGCACGTCACCTCGGCGCCATGCGCGCGGGCGAGCTGGATCGCCATCGTCCCGATCCCGCTACCACCGCCGTGGACGAGGAACCGCTCCCCGGGTTTGAGCCCGGCGAGCATGAACACGTTCGACCACACCGTGCAGGCCACCTCGGGCAGCCCGGCCGCCTCGACCAGGTCGACACCGCGCGGCACCGGCAGCACCTGCCCGGCCGGGACGGCGACGCGCTCGGCGTACCCGCCGCCGCTCAGCAGCGCGCACACCTCGGCGCCGACCGTCCAGCCGGTCACGCCCTCGCCCAGCTCGGCGATGCGGCCCGAGACCTCCAGACCCGGATACGGGGGAGCGCCCTTGGGCGGCGGATACAGCCCCAGGCGCTGCATGACGTCCGCCCGGTTGACGGCGCTCGCCGCCACCTCGATCAGCACTTCTCCCGGCCCCGGTGAGGGATCGGCCACAGACTCCCACTGGAGTACGTCGGCGTCCCCCGGCTCGCGAATGACGATCGCACGCATACCGATCACGCTACCGGGCACGCCGGACCCGGACGGCGCCCGGGTGAACGGGGGGCGAGCAGACCCAGCAGGGGATGCGTGGTATTGACTCACGGGTATCCTGCCGGAAGGCCAATGCCCCATCCCACACCGAAATGATCTTTCGGGCATGGCCGAGGGGAGAACTGGTGGCAAGGAACGAACACGACGGGCGCTCGCTGGAGGAGCGCCTGGCGTCCCTGGACGCGATGAGCGGCGAGGCCGAGGGTTCCTCCGCCGTCCCGCAACCCGCGCCCGCCGCCGACAAGGAGCCGCCGAACCTCCAGAAGGCCGCCCCCGGGCAGGAGCAGGAGCAGGACGCCGCCGAGCCCGACCAGCAGGGCTTCCCGTCCCCCGAACACCAGGGCTTCGCGCCACCCCCCGAACAACCCGGCTTCGCCCAGCCCACCGAGCAGCAGAGCTTCGGCCAGCCCGCCGAGCAGCAGAGCTTCGCCCAACCGACCGAACAACCCGGCTTCGGCCAGCCCGCCGAGCAGCAGGGCTTCGGCCAGCCGACCGAGCAACCGGGCTTCGGCCAGCCCTCCGAGCAACCGGGCTTTCCCTCGCCCGAGCAGCAGGGTTTCGCCCCTCCCGAACAGCAGGGCTTCGCCCCCCAGCCCGAGGGCCAGGGTTTCGGACGTCCCGCCGAGCAGGACTTCGAGCAGCAGCCCGGCGCGAGCGGCCCGATTCCCGAGCCCGACAACCCGTGGCTCGCGGGTCCGCCGCCCTTCCAGCCGCAGGAAGGCATCCTTCCCCCGCTGGACACCGGCCAGGTGCCGCCGCCCCCCGGCTTCCCGCCGCCGCCTCCTTACAGCGCGCCCCCGCAGCCCTACGACGGCGGCCCGATGCCCCAGCCCTTCGAGGGGGGCATGCTCCCGCCGCCCTACCAGGCTCAGGGCCCCTACCAGCCCGACCCCAACGCCCCCATCCCGCATCCCCCGTATGAGGGCGCCCCGGGTCAACTCCCCCCGCCGCCATACGAAGGCGCCCAGCCCTTCTTCGAAGGCTCGCAGCAGCCTCCGCCACCGCCGCCCTACGAGGGCCCGCCGCCACCGTTCGAGGGGCAGCCGCCGCCCTACGAGGGCCAGCAGCCCTTCCCGCAGGCCCCGCAGCAGCAGCCTCCGAACCCGCCCGCGCAGCAGCAGCCCCCGTATGAGGGCCAGCAGTCCCCCTACCTCGGCGGCCAGCAGCCCTACGACCCGGCGCGCGACAACGGCCAGGGCATTCCGCACTACAACCCGCTGCCTCCCACGGGCGACCAGCAGTACCCGTCCGCCCAGCCCCAGTACGACCCGAACCAGCCGCCGCCCCCCGGGTACCAGCAGCAGCCCCACGAGGGCTACGCCCAGCCGCACTACCCGCCCGCACAGCAGGGGCAGCCGCAGCCGCCGCCCCAGTCGTCCGAGAGCCTGAGCTCGGAGAACCTCCTCGGCGAGCGGCGCATCGCGCCGTCCACCGGGTGGCGCCGCGCGGTCTACAAGGCGTCCGGCGGCAACATCCACCCGGGGGAGTCGCAGGCCGAGCTGCGCCGCAAGGACCTCATCGACCGCGCCCGCAACAACGTGGTCGGCGGCCACCACCGGGTCGCGGTCATGTCGCTCAAGGGCGGCGTGGGCAAGACGACCACCACGACGGGCCTCGGGTCGATGCTGTCGTCGCTGCGCGGCGACCGGGTCATCGCCGTGGACGCCAACCCCGACCGCGGCACGCTGTCGGACAAGGTCAGGCTGGAGACGGCGGCCACCGTCCGCGACCTGCTCAACGGCCGCGACAAGATCCACCGCTATGCCGACGTCCGCGCCTTCACCTCGCAGAACGGCGCACGCCTGGAGGTCCTGGCCTCCGACCGCGACCCGGCCGTCAGCGAGGCGTTCAGCGCCGAGGACTACTCGGCCGTCGCCGTGATCCTGGAGCAGTACTACTCGATCTGCATCACCGACTGCGGCACGGGCCTGCTCCACTCGGCGATGTCGGGCGTCCTGGCGTTGGCCGACCAGCTCGTCCTGGTCAGCTCCCCGTCGGTCGACGGGGCCCGCTCGGCCAGCGCCACCCTCGACTGGCTGGAGGCGCACGACCACGGCCACCTGGTGCGCAACGGCGTGGTCGTCCTGTCGATGGTCCGCAACCGCACCCGCAGCCAGGTCGACCTCGACAAGCTCCAGGCCCACTTCGAGAGCCGCTGCCGCGCGGTCGTCCGCGTGCCCTACGACGACCACCTCGAAGAGGGCGCCGAGGTCGAGCTCGAACAGCTCGCCCCGCCCACCCGCGAGGCCTACCTCAACCTGGCCGCCGTCGTCGGCGACGGCTTCTCCCTCCCCCGCCCGCAGACCGACCGCTAACCACGCCCTCGTGCACGACGACATCTACGTAGGGAAGGCCGCCGCCGACGCGGCGGCCGACCGGGGCTGGCTGCTGGGCCACTTCAAACCGGACGGCGACATCCGCCACAGCGACGACGTCGAGATCAAATGGGGCGTCCACCACCGGGGCGACCGCCGCGAGCAGTGGACCACCGGCGACAAGCGCAAGGCCCTCCTGGTCCTCATCACCGGCCGCTTCCGCCTGGAGTTCCCCGACCAGAACGTGGTCCTCACGAACCAGGGCGACTACGTGGTCTGGGGCGAAGGCGTCGACCACTCCTGGCACGCCGAGGAGGAGTCGATCGTCATGACCGTCCGCTGGCCCTCGGTCCCCGGCCACCGCATCCCGTGAGCCCGTGACCGAGGTCGACGCCGCCGAACTCCTCGCGACGGCACTCCGCCATCTGGACGACGACGACACCCGCCGTCCCATCGCGGAGATCCCGACGCTGGACGCTTCCACCACGCGTCCCTTCCGCCCCTTCCCGGCCCTCGCGATCGCCATGGCGTCCCACGTCCTTACGGCCTGGGAGCTCCGTGGGTTCCGGGTCGAGCGCGGCGACCACGGCGACCGCATGCGCTGGTTCACCGCCGTCGGCACCGAGGCCCTGCGCCCTTTTCGCGCGTGCACGCTGTTCGTCCCCGACCTCGGCACGCAACGCGTCATCGAGATGTGCGGTCACGCCTTCTGCCCGAACATCGCCCCCGCGGGCCCCGGCAGCCGCTGCTGGGATCACCTGCGCGACCCGTCCCCCGAGGACCCGATGCTCTGGCTGCGCCTGGCGGCGGAGGCCACGAGTCCCGCACAACGCGCGCACACCGATCCGGAGGGTCTCGCCCTGGCCGCGACGCGGCTGGGCCTTCCCCTGGACGAGGTCTGCCGCGCGACCCGGCTCCTCGAATGGACCGTCCAGGATCTCGCGGACGAGCCCGCGCCACCCCCGAGCGACGTCGAAGACTCAGACAACCCCGACGACTGGCCGCTGGTCCTCACCCCGGACCGCGACCTCTTCGCCTCCGACACACGCCGGACCTACGTGTTCGAGAACCTCAGGTACTCCCCCGTCGTCCTGCCGCCGGAAACGCTCCTCGCCCGCGAAGGCGCGCCCTACACGTTCTTCCACGTCCGTCCAGGCGGTCCGCTGGTCGTGGCGGGCGAGGACGGCCGCCGCTTCACCCTCGAATGGTGGCAAGTCCAGGACCACCTCCCGCAACACCGCCTGGCCCGGCAGGCCGACGAACACCGTCGGCGAATGTACGAGTCCCCACCGTCCTACGACGACTTCTGAGCGGCCCTATCGGGTGCCGCAGAGGGCATGGTCGATCAGCGCGGCGGACGCCTTGGCCTGCGGCGTCATGTCCTGGCCCGGTTCCTGGGTGCTGGCGATCGCCACCGTGACGGCACGGCGCCCGTCAGAGGAAACGCCATTGTCGGTGATGGCGTTCCACCAGCCGCCCCCGTGGAACCAGACCCACTCGCCGCAGGGGAGGCGGCGCTTCATGAGCCCCAGACCGTAGCCCGGCTTGTCCCAGATGGCCGCGAAGGGCTTGGCGAGCCTGGTCTTCTGCATCTCTCTCAACTGCGCAGGCTTCAACAGCCGCCCGCCGAGAAGCGCGCGGAAGAAGCGGTTGACGTCCCCCGTCGTACTGATCATTGAGGCATCGGCATGGCCGGCGGCGAAGGTGGACACGTCGACCAGCGGACCGCCCGGACGCAAGCGCTTGTACGCCGCGAGGCGCGGGGACGGCAGGTAGGCGGACGTGCCGGGAATGAGGGTGTCCGCCAGCCCCAGCGGCTCGATGACCCGCTCATGCACCGCCTGAGCCCAGGGCGCGCCCGTGGCCCTCTCGATGATCATCCCGGCCAGGACATAGTTGACGTTGGCATACGCCCACTCCTTGCCAGGCTTGAACAAGGGCCGGTGCCGCATGGCCGTGGCGACCAGCTGCTCGGGCCGGAACGTGCGGAAACGCTCGCGCCTGAACTCCTCGGGGGTGGCGGCCCCTTCCAGCGGCGCGTCCTCATAATCGGGCAGCCCACTGGTGTGCCCGAGCAGATGCCGGACGGTGACCTTCCTGCCGTCGTTGCCGTTCCCGTTCACGACCCCCGGCAGCCATCGCTCCACCGTGTCGTCCAGACCGATCTTGCCCTCACCCACCAACTGGAGGACGACGGTGGCGACGAACGTCTTGGTCGTGCTCCCGATCCGGTGCCGGGCGTTCCACGGAACGGGCCGACTCCCAGCGGGATCGGCCACACCCGCACGGGCCGTCTGGGCCCCCCGGGACGCACTGACCTCGGCCAGCACCCCGCTCGCCCCCGTAGCACGCACCAGGTCCACATCACGCTGGAGCGTCGTCGGGGCGTCCAGAGCAAAAGCCACCGAAGGCACGGCAACTCCCACCAGAGCGACAACAACAGGTATCAGGCGCCGCCTCATCGGACGGCGAAGGAAACGGGCATAGATCGTCATGCCCTCCACCTTCACGCCCGCCGCACCCTCCGCGGCATGGGGAACACCCCCGGCTTGCTCTGGAGGCAGACCCCCGTGGACCCGCTGACCAGGCCCTTCCCCACAAGAAGGGGCGTCGGCTCGGGTCAGGCTGGTGAGCTGGGGTGACGCCCGGTGGCGGAGGCTGTGGGATTCGAACCCACGGAACCGGGGTTACCGGCTCTCCGGTTTTCAAGACCGGTGCACTCGTCCACTATGCGAAGCCTCCAGCGAGCAGGGACCACGATAGCGGGTCGTCGCCGGTGGGTTCACCGGGGTTTTGGGCCCCTACGATCGGGCGAATCGGTATGAATGGCAACGAAAGCATCCGTTACCCTCGACGGCATGTCTGAGACTCCGAATGATCCGGCCGGGTCGACGCAGCAGTTCCAGCAGTTCCAGCAGGCGGGGGCGCCGGCGGAGGCGCCCAAGTCGGGTGTGAACGTGGGGCTCATCGCGGGGATTGCGGCGGTGGTGGTGCTCGTGGCGGTGGTCGTGGCCGCGCTGGTGATCTAACGGCCCGAGCTGGAGAAGTGCTGGTAGTCCTTGGTGCCGGTCCAGGTGCCGCCCCAGTCCCAGCCGATTCGCGCGAAGGCGCGGACGACGGCGTCGCCGGCGTGGATGACGCCCGGGTCGCGGCGGGAGCGGTTCCTGAACTTGACGCAGTCCTTGTGGGCGACGCTTCCCGAGGAAGTGACGTAGGGGTTCTCGCAGGGGTTGATGTCGATCGCGAGGCCGTAGGCGTGCTGGGACCAGCTGCCCGAGCCGGTCGCGTTGCGGCAGTTGAAGGCCGAGGTGTTGTCGGCCTCGATGGAGTCGAAATCGCTTCCCTTGTAACGATCCACCGGTTCCATGCGGCGGATCGGGTAGCGGTCGTCATAGAGCTTGCGGAAGACGGTCACCAGGTCGTCGGCGGCCTTGGCGTTGACGACCAGGCGTCCGTCGGAGTGGTGCTCGCGGTCCATGCCCCAGTAGGACATCTCGATCATCCGGAGCCCGGAGACCGGGACGGGGCAGCCCTTGCGCCAGGAGTGCTTGAGCTCGGCGGCGGTGACCTTTCGGATTTTGGCCTGGAAGCGCTGCTGGGTGGGCGAGGGTGTCGCTGATGGCGGTGAGCTCGTCGGCCCCGGGGCGGTCGGGGGTGGGGCTGAGGATTCCTTGTCGGAATCGGAGCGGCCACATCCGGTCGTTGCGGCGGCCAGGGCGATCATGAGGGCTGCGGTGCGCGTGCCGGGCATCACAGCAGGATGACATGCCGGGGCGGCTTCGCGTTGGACCCCGGATTCGCTACGGTGCGGTTGTGGGTGTGCCCGTCTCAGAGGGGACACGGAATGGCCGAACCCCGCGAGGACAAGAGCCTCGAGGACGAGATCTTCGCCGTGGCCGCCAACGTCGAGATCGAGGAGGGCGCGGACGCCGGACCGCGCGTCCAGGTGCCCTGGGAGCTTCCGCCGCCTCGGGATCTTCGGCGTGGCGCGGCCGGCTTCGTGACGTTCGTGTTCGTGGACGGCGTGATGATGTACGCGCCGCTGATGATGTCGAGCCGTCCGAGCACGTTGCCGCAGCTGGTGGCGTTGCTGATGCTCGCCTTCGGGCTGGGCGGGCTGCTGGCGTGGAAGGTGGGGGGCGGGTGGCGCCCGTTCGGCTACGGCATGATGCTGGGCTGGGTGTTCCTGACCCTGATCTCGGTCGGCTTCCTGACCGGTCTGCCGCTGTGAGCCGTCAGGGACGCGCGCCGATGTGCCGCAGGACGGCGTCGAACGCGCGGCCGACGGCCTCCAGGTCGGCGGGGTCGATCACGTCGATGAAGTTGTCGCGGACGGTCTCGACATGGTCGCGGGCCGCCAGGTCGAGGGCCTGGAAGCCCTCTTCGGTGAGGTGGGCGAAGACCCCGCGCTTGTCGCCGGGGCAGCCGCCGCGGTGCACCAGCCCCTTGGACTCCAGTCGCGCGCAGGTGTGCGAGAGGCGGCTGCGCGACTGGTTGGCGTTCTCGGCGAGCTCGGCCATGCGCAGGCGCCGGTCGGGGGCCTCGGACAGCCGGACGAGGATCTCGTACTCGGAGATCGAGAGGCCGTGCTTGACCTTGAGGTCGCGCTCGGTGATCTCGCCGAGCCGGGCGCTGCCGTCGACGAAGGCCCGCCAGTCGCGCTGTTGTGCGGCATCGAGCCAGCGTGGTTCGCTCATGGTGCACAGTATAGAACAAGATTGAACTTTCAACTAACACTGTTTAGAGTGGTGGCGCGACCGGAGCACAGGGGCCTCCCCGTCCGGGAATAGTTTATCTTTCAACTAGGTTGTCCCGGGCAACCGAACGAGGAGGACACCATGCCCGCCATCACCACCGACCCGCTGACCCTCCCGCGCCTCCCGCTGCTGCCCCAGTCCGAGACCGACTGGCGGCGCGTGGCCAAGGTGGTCACCGCCCAGCGTCACCTTGAGGGCGAGGGCTTCCAGGTGCGCCGCCCGTTCCCCGGGACCGACCTCGCGCTGGCCGACCCGTTCCTGCTGCTCGACCACATGGGCGCCGTTGAGTACGCCCCCGGGGAGGCGAAGGGGACGCCCTGGCACCCGCACAGGGGTTTCGAGACCGTCACCTACATCATCGACGGCGCCTTCCAGCACCGGGACACCACCGGTGGCGGCGGCCTGATCGCCGATGGGGGCACCCAGTGGATGACGGCCGCGTCCGGTATCCAGCACATCGAGCAGCCACCGCCGGAGCTCGTCGCCAAGGGTGGCTTGTTCCACGGCATCCAGCTGTGGGTCAACCTCCCGCGCGCGCAGAAGTGGGTGGAGCCCCGCTATCAGGACATCGAGGCGCGGGACGTCAAGCTCCTCGCGGCCGACGACGGGTCGTCGCTGGTGCGGATCATCGCCGGGTCGGTGGCGGGCCATGACGGGCCCGGCGTCACCTACACGCCGATCAATTACCTGCACGCGACGATCGCCCCGGGTGCACGGCTCACGCTGCCGTGGCCCCGCGACTTCAACGCCATGGCCTACGTCCTGTCCGGACGCGGCACGGCGGGCGTCGAGGAGACCGGGCTGGACGAGGGGCAGCTCGCCGTCTTCGCCGGGTCCCACCACCAGGGCGACGGCGACGGGCTGGTGCTGCGGGCGGCCGACACGCAGCCGCAGGCGAGCCAGAACGGCTGGGAGGTGCTCGTCCTCGGCGGGCTCCCGATCCGCGAGCCCGTCGCGCGGTACGGCCCGTTCGTCATGAACACCCGCCAGGAGATCATCGAGGCGTTCGAGGACTTCCAGGCGGGACGAATGGGGACGATCCCCGCCGAGAAGGTGCCGCACCTGTCGAGCCAGGACGAGCCACTCACGTCCTGACCTGGGCATTCACCGCAGACCGGCCAGGCTAGCCACCTGGCCGGTCTTCTTGCGGGGTTCGGGTGACGACGGGGACGCCATGCGCTACTGTGTTCGAACGGTCGAACAGAAGTTCGACGTCAGAACCGCAGTTCACGCTCGTCCGGGGAGGCGCCACGGTGGCGACACGGGAGAGGACGACCCGCTGCCCGGGCCGGCGCACCGCGACACGCCGTATTGATTTCTACGCAAATCTACGGCCGCAGCTATACCGCCTCATAGAGTCCGAGAGCGTGGACCCCGTGCGCAATCCC
The DNA here is from genome assembly GCF_050946795.1 of Spirillospora sp. CA-294931. GTDB lineage: Bacteria > Actinomycetota > Actinomycetes > Streptosporangiales > Streptosporangiaceae > Spirillospora. The sequence goes on along the minus strand of NZ_CP192006.1, from coordinate 191,035 downwards.
TACGCCCCCGGCGCCGGTCAGCGCCCTCCCGAGCTGGCCGGCCGCGACCGCGAGCTCCAGCAGTTCGAGGTCGTCCTCGAACGGGTGGCCCGCGGCCGCCCCGAGCGCAGCATGATCATCACCGGGCTGCGCGGTGTGGGCAAGACCGTGCTGCTCAACGCGTTCCGGTCGATGGCCATCCAGCGGCTGTGGGGCACCGGCAAGATCGAGGCCCGGCCCGACCAGTCGATCCGCCGCCCGGTCGCCTCGGCGCTGCACATGGCCGTCCGCGAGCTGGCGCCCCGGCACCGCGCGCCCGACCGCATCGAGGAGTTCCTCGGCGTGCTGAAGGCGTTCGCCCAGGCGGGCGAGGAGCCCGCGGGCAAGTCCAAGGCCCGCGTCCACCGCTGGCAGCCGGGCATCGACGTCCCCGCGAGCCGGGGACGCGCCGACTCGGGCGATCTGGAGATCGACCTCACCGAGCTGTTCGTCGACGCCGCCTCGGTCGCCACCGACGTCGGTGTGGGCATCGCGCTGTTCGTCGACGAGATGCAGGACATCCCCGCCGACGACGTCTCGGCCCTGTGCGCGGCCTGCCACGAGCTCTCCCAGTCGGGCGGGCCGCTGATCGTGGTCGGCGCCGGGCTGCCCCATCTGCCCGCCGTCCTGTCGGCCAGCAAGTCCTACTCCGAGCGGCTGTTCCGCTACGCCCGCATCGACCGGCTCGACCGCGAGTCGGCCGATGTCGCGCTGCTCGCCCCGGCCGAGCGCGAGGACGTCACGTTCACCAAGGACGCGCTCGACGCCCTGTACGGCGCCGCCGACGGGTATCCCTACTTCGTCCAGGCGTACGCCAAGGTCGTCTGGGACGTCGCGCCCGACACCCCCATCACCGCCGACGACATCAAGGTCGCCGCCCCCGAGGCCGAGAGCGAGCTCGCCGTCGGCTTCTTCGGCAGCCGCTACGAGCGCGCCACCCCGGCCGAGCGCGACTACATGCGCGCGATGGCGGCGCTGGGCGAGGAGGGCGACGACCCGGTCTCCACCTCGTCGGTGGCCGAGGAGCTCGGGCGCAAGCCGTCCAGCCTCTCGCCCGCCCGCGACGGCCTGATCAAGAAGGGCCTGATCTACAGCGCCGAACGCGGCCTGGTGGCGTTCACCGTGCCGCACTTCGGCAAGTTCCTGCGAGCCCAGCCCGCCTGACCCGCTATCCGTCTCTAACGAAATCTAGCCAGCCGACTATACCTTCGTATACCCAACGATTCCGCAGGTCATCACGCCACTATCCATCTCTACACCTGACTAGCGATAATGCTAGACAGGCATAGAAAGCCGAATCGCCGAGCTCCGCTCGGAAAGTATTCGGCTCTCTAGCGCACGCGCTAGAGAGCCGAAGATTCCGCGATGCCCTTCGATCGCCTTTTCTACCCCATTCTTGCGGTGAGCCAAGAAAGCTCTAGAGAGCCGCAGAGGCTCCCTTCACCGCGTCCTCCCGCTCCGGAGCCACCAGCGCCGCGCGCACCGGGCCGGGACGCTCGGCCGTCGAGACGGCGAAGACGATCTCCATCTCGCGGCCGTCGGCCCGGGCGGCATAGACCAGCAACCGTCGGCAGCCCTCCCGCCAGACGTCCAGCGGGACGGCGCTGACCAGCAGGTTCTCCCATTCCAGCCAGGCCTGGCTGTCGTGCAGGACGGCATAGGTCTCCGCGATCGGGCTGCGGCGGCGCGCGCAGGGCGTCGCCGCGCGCCGCCGGGGCCCGTGCTGGTCGAGCAGCCGGTCGACCAGGTTCTTCAGCTCCGGTGACAGCGCCGCGAACAGCGCCAGCTCGACCGCGAGCACCAGCCCGACGAAGCCGGGTCCCTGGCGCAGCACGTCGATGCCCGCGTGCGGAGCCCCGATCGACGCGACGGCGGCGGCCGTGAACAGCACGGCGCGCATCACGGTGCGGTACCCGACCCGCTTGGTGCTCAGCCCGCCGAAGCAGCCGCATCCGGCGTCCGGCCGCCGCACCCGCAGTTCGCCCACGGCCCAGGTCGCGGCGGCGAACGCCACGGTGGTCGCCAGCCGCACCGAGACATGCGAGGTGACCAGCAGCGCGAGGCCGAGGAAGCCCTCGGTGAGCCCGAGCCCGACGCTCAGCCGGCGAGCGCGCGCGAACCCGGCGGCCGGTCCGAACCCGGCCGCGGGCCCGAACCCGGCGGCGGGCCCGAACCCGGCGGGCACCGGGACGCCGTGGACGTGTTCGGACCGCGCCGGCATCGGCTCCCGGATGGCGAGCTTGGCCAGGCAGGCGGCGAGCAGGACGGTGGCCAGCAGCAGGACCTGGGTGTTCTGAAAGACGGTCACCATCGCTCAGCTTCCTCCCCCACCGCCGCGCCATGGTGCAGTTTCACGTTGAAGCACCCTGATTCGAGGTCACCGCCCAGCCCGGCGAACGCGGCCGGGGTGAGCTCGACCAACCGTCCCCGGGGGGAGGTTCCACACTCGACGCACCGGTCGCAGTAGCGGGCCGCCACACAGCCGCACTCCACCACCGGGATGGCGGCCGACCGCTGCGAACACTCGTTGCTGACCGCCACATCACTCCCGATCGAGAGATAGGGAAGCGTGGCGCAGCCAGACGGCGCGTCCACGCAACCCCCGGCCTCGCCTTCGGGGTCGAGCGCCGGATACGCGGCTCCGAGCTCGGCCGCGAGGTCCCCGAACCAGGTCGCCGTCCCCTGCAACGTGACGGGGGTCGGCGTCCCCGGGTCGGACGCCGCGATGTCGTCGGCCCGGTGACCGGGCTGGGACGTCCCCGGACGGACGGCGCTGGGCCCTGCGGGCGACCGGACGCAGATGACGTCGATCAGGTAGCCGGGCTCCATCCGGGGATGGCGCACCAGCACCTGGCCGAGGGCCTGCGGCGGGATCACCACCCGGACGCGTCCCCGATGCGGGCCCATGTCCACGTTCACGCTCTCCGGTCCGCAGTCGAGGATGGTGCCGGTCACCCGGGTGATGTCGACCCACACCCGCTCGGCCACGAGCCCGTCGTCGTCGAGCCTGGCGATGGCCTCGCGGCCCGGCTGGAGGTCGGCGAGGCCCCCGCGCCCGCCGTGCCAGACCGCGGTGGCCGAGGTCATCGGCACGCTGCGCTCCTCGCCCCCGGCGGTGCGCAGGACGAGAAGGTGCGGGCTGGCGTCGAGGATGGATCCGGTCAGGACACGCAGTAGGGGACGCGCTCCCGGGTGGGCCGCGCTCGGGAGCGGGAACGCTCCGAGCACGGCCTCCCTCTGGCGGCGGCGTCTGGCTCCACGGCTGCGGGGAAGCGGCATGGCGACGGCTCCGACTCGATCTTTCACTGATGGGCCACGGTTGTTAGGACGGCGAGTCAAGGTTCACGCGATGCGACCACTCTGTCGACGGATTTGTCGCGATAAGTCGCTGGGGGGTTGAGGTTTTCCCTACTCGGAGGAATTATCCTCACCCGGTTGACCCGAATATGCCATTTCTGTTGACCCGGAATTACGATCTCCGTGCGATGGTCGAGAGCGTCGGGGTCTGGCGTCGCCACGATCCCGGATCGGCATGGACCGGCCTCGGTCCAGCGACCCTGGCGGTGATGATGTGAACACGCGGCACGAGGAGTTCCGCGCCTACGTCACCGACCGCGGCCCCGCGCTGCTGCGCGCCGCGACCCGTCTGACCAGCGACCAGGCCGAGGCCGAGGACCTCCTGCAGGCCGCGCTCGCCAAGACCTACCTCGCCTGGGACCGGATCAACGACCGGGCCTCGATCGACGGCTACGTGCGCCGCGCCATGGTCAACACGCAGATCTCCTGGTGGCGCCGGAGAAAACTGGAGATCTACCCGACCGCCGAACTCCCGGATCGGCCGATAGACGATCATACTCGCCACACCGATCTTCATGACGCGCTGGGCCGGGCCCTTGATCGCCTACCCGAGCGGCAGCGGCTGGCGGTGATGCTGCGTTACTACGAGGACATGCCGGAAACCGAGATCGCCGAAGTGCTTGGAGTCAGCGTCGGCACTGTCAAGAGCACTGTTTCGAGGGCCATGGTCAAGCTTCGCCGGGACGCGGCCCTCGAAGCCGACTTCCCCGGCGTCCCGCCCCAGGGGCCCTGACCGTCGCGCGGGGCTGGAAAGTGGGCGCGGCGGACGCCAGAATCCGATTCTGGGCCGTAACGAGCCGGAGGGGCGCCATGTGGAGCACGATGCAGGACTTCCCGCTGACCGTCACATCGATCCTGCGCTACGGGACCGACGTCTTCGGTTCCGCCGAGGTCGCCACCTGGACGGGTGACCGCTCCAGACGCCGGAGCTACGCCGAGGTCGGTGAGCGCGCCGCCCGCCTGGCCGGGGCGCTGCGCGGTCTCGGCGTGGACGCCGACCAGCGCGTGGCCACGTTCATGTGGAACAACGCCGAGCATCTGGAGGCCTACCTGGCGGTCCCGTCGATGGGCGCCGTCCTCCACACGCTCAACCTGCGGCTGTTCCCCGACCAGCTCGTCTACATCGCCGAGCACGCCGACGACCGGGTGCTGCTGGTCGACGGGTCCCTGATCCCGCTGCTGGCGCCCGTCCTGCCCCGGCTCGGCACCGTCCGGCACGTCGTGGTGGTGGGTGACGGCGACTCGGCGCCGCTGCGGGACGCGGGCAAGGAGCTGCACGACTACGAGACCCTGCTCGCGGCCGCGCCCGCCTCCTTCGACTGGCCCGAGATCGACGAGCGCGCCGCCGCGGCCATGTGCTACACCAGCGGCACCACCGGCAACCCCAAGGGCGTGGCCTACTCGCACCGGTCGGCCTACCTGCACTCGATGGCGGTGAGCACGGGCAACGCGTTCGGCCTCGACGCGTCCGACCGGATCCTGCCGGTGGTGCCGATGTTCCACGCCAACGCCTGGGGCCTGCCCTACGCCGCGCTGATGGCCGGGGCGGCGCTGGTGATGCCCGACCGCTTCCTCCAGGCCGAGCCGCTCACCCGGCTGATCGAGACCGAGCGGCCCACGATCGCGGGCGCCGTGCCGACGATCTGGTCGGACGTCCTGCGCCACGCCAGGGAGCACGGCTCCGACCTGTCCTCGCTGCGGCTGGTGCCGTGCGGCGGCTCGGCCGTGCCCGAGGCGCTGATGCGGGGGTTCGACGAGCTCGGCGTCCGCATCGTCCAGGCATGGGGCATGACCGAGACGTCCCCGCTGGCCACGGTCGCGCACCCGCCGCCCGGCACCGACGGCGAGGACGCCTACCCGCACCGCGTGTCCCAGGGCCGCGTGATGGCCGGGCTGGAGATCCGCGTCGTCGGGGACGGCGACGTCGTCCAGCCGCACGACGGCGCGTCGGTCGGCGAGGTGGAGATCCGCGGCCCGTGGATCACCGCCTCCTACCACCGCGACGAGGACCCGGCGAAGTTCCACGACGGCTGGCTGCGCACTGGAGACGTCGGCACCGTCTCACCCGACGGCTACCTGGTCCTCACCGACCGGGCCAAGGACGTCATCAAGTCGGGCGGCGAGTGGATCTCCTCGGTCGAGCTGGAGAACCACCTCATGGCCCACCCGGACGTCATCGAGGCCGCGGTGGTCGGCGTCCCCGACGACCGCTGGCAGGAGCGCCCGCTGGCGTCGGTCGTCGTCCGCGAGGGCGCCGAGGTCACCCCCGAGGCGCTCCGCGAGTTCCTGGCCGACCGCGTCCCCAAGTGGCAGCTCCCCGAACGCTGGACGTTCATCGCCGAGGTGCCCAAGACCAGCGTCGGGAAGTTCTCCAAGAAGACGATTCGCCAGATGTACCAGGACGGAGCGCTGGACGTCGTCCGCGCCGACTGACCCGGTCGCGCTCAGGCGAGGGGCGGGCTGAGCGGGCCGGACGCGTGGGCGCGCCGTCGGGCGGCGATGGGCGGAAAGGGGGGATCCGTTCGCCGCAGTCGGGCGGCCGCTCGTCGCAGGCCCGCGGTTTTCGCCCGAGACGCCGGCGGAGGGGCGCTAGCTTCGTGCTTGCCCGATCGAGACGCCCGATGCGGCCTTGTCCGGGAGCGCGGGCGGCCAGCCATGACGACCCACACTGGCCGCCCGCTACCAGCGCCGACGCGCCCGCCGACCGGTACCGGTCAGCGCGGCCCCGCTTCCCCGGCTCGTCACCTCCATGTGGGACGAATGTGGGCGAGGTCCCCCGAAGGCCCGGTCCCCGGACCCGAAGGAGCCTCGACCGTGGCCGCGCCGCCAGGTAGGTGGCGCCGGCCGGGGCCTTGGCGGCACCGCCTCCGGACCTGTGACGTCGGAGGGAGGACGGAAGCGGGGTGAGTCGTGGTACGGGCAGGGCCTCGGCGCCCGGGCGGGCGCCGGTGAGGGGCCGTCTGGTCGCCGTGCACCGCACCGGCGACGACATCTACGTCGCCACCGACGCGGTGAGCGGCCGGATCGCCTGCACGTTCTACGTCGAACACGACGGATGGTGGCTGGCGTGCCTTCCGAACGGAACCGAGCGCCGGGTGTGGGCTCCGAACGACGCCCCGGAGGACGTCGTGCGGCGGCTCCTGCGCGGCTGACCTCGGGGATTCCATGAAAACGATCACCCCTGGGTGGGCGGATCTCACCTCAGGGTCACCATGTCCCGGATTTCGGGACATCAAGTGGTGCGCAGGGGACCTGTGGGTGTATGCAGGGTGGGCGATTGTCCAGGCGACCCCGCGGGGGCGGGTCTCCCACGCAGGTGCGGAGCGTTGTATGCCCAGGTGGACGTCCTTCGACACCGCGGCCGACCGCCGGTTGGTCCACGGTCTGAACGAAGGCGACGAGGAGTCCCTGGCCGCACTCTACGATTCTTACGCAGAGCGCCTGTACGACTACATCCTGTCACTCTCGGGTGAACACAAGGTCGCCGCCGACATCGTCCACGACACCTTCATCGACGCCTCCCGCCGCGCGGCGCGGATGCGCGGCCAGGTGATGCTGCGCTCGTGGCTGTACGGGGCGGCGCGGCGCCGCTGCGTCCAGCGCGGGCGGGCCCGCGAGCTGTACTGGGACCAGGACGCCGAAGAGCACGCCACGTCCGAGGGGGCGCTGCTCAACTCCTCGCTCGCGCGGCTCGACTTCGCCGACCAGGAACTGCTGCTGCTGACCGTCCGGCACGACCTGCACCCGGCCGAGCTCGGCGCCACCCTGGGCCTGTCGCCGCGGCGTGCCGGGCAGCGCGCCGACCGGGCCCGCGCCCGAGTGGAGAACGCCATCGGCGCCGAGCTCGCCAGGACGGCCGAGCGCTGCGCCGAGGGGCCCGCTCCCGCGCGTCCCGACGAGCCCGAGGTCATCGAGGACGCGCCGCGCCGGAGGCAGACGGCCTACGCGTCCCGGCGCAGGTTCCTGCCCGGCCGGGGCGGGGCGTCCTACGACAGGGCCGCGCTGGAGAGGCACCGCGACGACTGCCTCGACTGCCGCAGGCTCGGCGGGATCGGGACGCGCGACCTGCTGACGCTCGCCCCGGCGCCGGTGCTGCCCGCGGCGTTGCGGCACCGGGTCATGCACACCGCGACCGACCCCGAGCTGGCCGGGTACCGCAGCGACATCGCGGCGCGCGGCGGCGGGCTGACGCCCGACGGCCTGCCCAGCCAGCCCGACAAGGCGTCGCCGTTCACCAAGCGCTGGCTGCTCACCGGGTCCGGGATGGCGTGCACGCTGGGCGTGACGCTGCTGGTGGTGCTGCTGATGGGCACCGGCATCGCCCCGGGCCCCGACATCACGCTGCCGTTCGAGGGCAGCCCCAAGCCCTCGGTCACCGACCTCCCCGAGCATGCCAGGCGTCCCTCGGGAGACTCGCCGGACGGCCGGGCGGCGCCGTCCTCCCCCGGGCACACCTCGGGCGTTCCTCCCGTCAACCCGCAGCAGTCGGGCAAGCCCGTCCCCCCGAGCACGCCGGGCGTCCCGCCGACCTCGCCGCCGCCGTCGCAGAGCCCGCCCAAGCGGGGCGTGCTCACCGTCGACCGGGCGAAGGTGACCATGTACGGCACCAAGACCGCCAAGGTCACGCTGGCCGCCGAGGGCGGGACGGTGACCTGGACGGGCGGCTCGTCCACCGACAAGCTCAGCCTCTCCCCGAACCAGGGCACGCTCGCCGCGGGCCAGACCCTCGTCGTGACGATCACCCTGAAGGCCGCGCTGGTCAACCTCCCCGGGGAGGGCTCGGTCTACTTCTCCGCGCCCGGCTCCGACGCCCGCCACGTCAAGGTGGTCTGGGGAATCACGCTCCTCTAGCCGGGCTCGGCCGCCGCGGCGGCCAGGTGGGCGCTGATGAGCTCCAGGTGGGTGCCGAGTGCCGCCTGGACGTGCGCCTCCATGGCGCGGGCGATGAAGGGGTCGACGACCATCTTCACCAGCGGCCGCATCCGGCGGACCACGGCGGCGACCTCGCCGAGCTCCTCGCCGGTGGGCACCACGTCGGTCTCCAGGCGCTCGAAGACGTGCTCCTCCACCAGCCGGACGAACCGGCCGGCGATGATCTCGCAGTCGGCGCGGATCTCGGCGGCGATGTCGAGCACCGCGTCCAGTGGGATGCCCGCCGCGACCAGCTCGGCGCCGACGTGCAGCAGCCGGGGGCTCGGGACGCGGTAGTGGTCGCCCTCCGGCTCGATCAGCCCCTGCGCGATCGTCCGCTCCAGCATCAGCGGGATCTCGTCGTCGGAGAGTCCCGCGCCGAAGGAGGCGATCAGCTCCTCCACCGTGGCCGTGCCGGGAATCTCGTCCGACCAGGGGTCGGTGAGGACCTTCTCCAGCCCGAGGACCTCGCCGACGTCCTTGCCGGTCTCCCAGGCCGACAGCAGCTCGGAGATGGTCGCGAAGGTGTGGCCGCGGCCGAGCAGCTTGGAGATGAGACGCAGCCGCGCCAGATGCGTCTCGTCGTAGATGCCCACCCGGCCCCGCAGCCGGGGCGGTGGCAGGAGCCCCCGGTCCTGGTACGCGCGGATGTTGCGCACCGTGGACCCGGCCTCCTGGGCCAGTGCGTCGATTCGGTACTCGGCCATGACCCGCCCGCCGTGCTCGTTTCCTTGACCATTCCGATCTTACGCACCAACATTGTGCCATCGTTCAATGAGACATTGAGGTGACCATGGCCGAGTTCCGGGTGCCCGAGAACATCGAGGAGACGCTCCTCGGGGGTCCTCTGCGCTACACCCGCAAGGAGGTCGACGCCCTCACCGGTATCGACGAGGAATACGCCCAGCGCATCTGGCAGGCGCTGGGCTTCCCCACCCCGGCCGACGACGCCATCGCCTTCAGCGAGGGCGATCTGGCCGCGCTGCGCGAGATCAAGGAGCTGCTCAACAGCGATCTCGTCGACGAGGCGCTGGTGGTGGAGCTCTCGCGGGCGGTCGGCCAGACGATGGGACGGCTCGCCAGCTGGCTGAGCGATGTCTGGATGCGCAAGGCCGGCGAGCAGCTCCCACCCGACCAGGCGTTCGACAACGAGACGGTCATGGCGATGCTCGCCGCCACCGAGCAGTTGCGTCCCGCCTTCGAGCGGCTGCTGATGCACGGCTGGCGCCGCCAGCTCACCGCGGCCGGGATGCGCATCGCCGCGTCCACGGACAACGCCGACCCCGCCGCCGGGGTCGCCCGCCTCGCGGTCGGCTTCGCCGACGTGGTCTCCTTCACCCGCATGGCCCGCCGCATGGACGGCGACACGCTGGCGGCCTTCGTCGAGCGCTTCGAGCTCGCGGCCTCCGAGGTGGTCGCCGAGCAGGGCGGACGCGTGGTCAAGACCCTCGGCGACGAGATCCTGTTCGTCGCCGACGGCGCCGCGGCCGCCGCCGAGATCGCCCTGCGCATCGCCGAACGCTGCGAGGACGACCCCGACTTCCCGCGCGTCCGGGTGGGCCTGGCCTACGGCGAGCTCATCCTGCGCCTGGGCGACGTCTTCGGCACGCCGGTCAACCTGGCCGCCCGCCTCACCGCCATGGCCTACCCGGGCACGGTCCTCACCGACTCGGCCCTGGCCGCCGAGCTCTCCGGCTCGGAAATCTACGAACGCGCCCCACTGCGCCCCCGTGCCGTCCAGGGCATCGGCCGCGTCCGCCCCCGAGTCCTCCGCCGTCGTGTTCATTGAAATCCCGGCCCACCTGGGCTCGCCTACCGGCAGTGTCTACTGAAACCCCGGCCACCTGCGCTCGCCTGGCGGCTCGCTCCGGTGACCGTGATTTGGCGGGCTAGGGCGCTGCGGTGGTGGTGAAGCGGGAGCGGTAGGCCGAGGGCGGGACGCCGATCTCGCGGACGAAGGCGCGGCGCATGGTCTCGGCGGTGCCGAAGCCGCAGAGGCGGGCCACGGTGTCGACGCCCTCCGCGCCGGTCTCCAGGCGGTTGCAGGCGGCCTCGACGCGGGCGCGCTCGACGTAGCGGCCCGGGCTCGTCCCGACCTGGCGGGTGAACAGGCGGCTGAAGTGGCGGCCGCTCATCGACAGCCGCGTGGCCATGGCCTCGACCGACAGGTCGGCGGCCGGGTCGGCGGCGATGTGGTCGAGCAGGGCGCGCAGCGGCGGGTCGCGCACCGGGGGGATGGCGCTGCGGACGCTGAACTGCGACTGGCCGCCCGGGCGCTGGAGGAACACCACCATCCACTTGGCGACCTCGCGGGCCGTGCCGGCGCCGTGGTCGTCCTCGACCAGGGCCAGCGCGAGGTCGACGCCCGCCGTGACCCCGGCCGCGGTCACGATGCGGCCGTCCCGGACGAAGATGGCGTCCGGCTCGACCGTGACCTTCGGGTACTCCTCGGCCAGGCGGGCGCAGAAGCCCCAGTGGGTGGTGGCGCGGCGGCCGTCCAGCAGGCCGGCCTCGGCGAGCAGGAAGGCGCCGCTGCACACCGAGGTGACGCGGCGGGCGTGCTCGGACAGGCGGCGGACGTCCTCGATCAGGTCCGGGTCGCGCACGGCGTCGGCGTACCCCCAGCCGCCCGCGACGACCAGGGTGTCGACGCCGAGCAGGTCGGGGCCGTCGAGAGCGGCGGACGCGCCCAGCCGGACGCCCGAGGCGGTCACGACGTCCCGTCCCCCGGGAGAGGCCAGGCGGACGCGGTAGGCGCCGTCGCGCAGGAGCGAGGCGGCGTCGAACACTTCGAGCGGGCCCGCGACGTCCATCAACTGGACCCCGTCATAGACCACGATCGCCACGTCGCGCACATGATCACTATGGCCGAGCGGGACGGACCGGGGCAATGCCCCCGACGTCCGAGAAGACCCCCGGGTTTACCCGATCGCAATGAACGTTTTTCGCATTCGGGCCGGATGTTCGGTAGCGTCGAGCGCTTGTTGATCAAATGTGGGCGGAAAGGTGACAAACCGAAGCGCGACGAGCACCACGGGCAGGTCGCGGGCCCCGGCCCCGGCCGGGCGACCCCACCGATTCACCGCCGGGCCTCCTGGAATCGCGCCGTAAAGCACGCAAGGCTCGTGCCCGGCACCCGGCGTCACGACCGGTGACGTCCCGTCCGACCGCCTGGTGCCCGAGCCGAAGGAAGGACGAGCGTATGCCGGAAAACAGCGCGACACCGCACGCCAAGGGCGGTGAAGAGATCATGGGGACCTCGGGCGGCGGCCTGAGCGGGGCGCGGCCACCGACGACGGACTGGGTCGTGTTCGGCGTGACGGCGGCGCTGACGCTCGCCTTCGTCGTCTGGGGCGCGGTCGCGACCGACAACCTGGAGAGCGTCTCCACCAAGATCCTCACCAAGACCATGAAGAACGGCGGCTGGGCCTTCGTGCTGGCCGCGACCGGCTTCGTGGTGTTCGCCCTCTGGCTGGCGTTCAGCCGCTACGGCAAGATCACGCTGGGCCGGGAGGGCGAGCGGCCCGAGTTCAGGACGATCTCCTGGGTCGCGATGATGTTCAGCGCGGGCATGGGCATCGGGCTGATGTTCTACGGCGTCAGCGAGCCGCTGACCCACTTCGCCGAGCCGCCGCCCGGCACCCACGCCGCCAACGCCCCCGCGGCCGACCGCATCGACACCTCGATGGCGACCACGCTGTTCCACTGGACGCTGCACCCGTGGTCGATCTACGCGGTCGTGGGCCTGGCCATCGCCTACAGCACCTTCCGGCGCGGCCGCCGCCAGACGATCAGCGCGGTGTTCACCCCGCTCATCGGCGAGAGGCACGCCAACGGCGGCACCGGCAAGGTCATCGACATTCTGGCGATCTTCGCCACGCTCTTCGGCTCGGCCGCGTCCCTCGGTCTGGGCGCGCTGCAGATCGGCAGCGGCATGGAGGAGGCCGGCTGGATGGAGAAGGCCGGCGAGGGCGTGCTGGTCGCGATCATCGCGGTGCTGACGGTGGCGTTCGTCGTGTCGGCCGTCTCGGGCATCGAGAAGGGCATCCAGTGGCTGTCCAACACCAACATGGTGCTGGCGCTGGCGCTGCTGGTGTTCGTCTTCGTCGCCGGTCCGACCGTCCAGATCCTCAACCTGATCCCGACCTCGGTCAGCTCGTTCGCCGGTGACCTGGCCCAGATGGCCGGACGCACCGACGCCGCGGGCGGCGAGGGCGTCGGCGCCTGGCTGGCCGACTGGACGGTCTTCTACTGGGCCTGGTGGATCTCCTGGACGCCGTTCGTCGGCATGTTCATCGCCCGCATCAGCCGGGGACGCACGATCCGGCAGTTCGTCGGCGGTGTGATCCTGGTCCCGAGCCTGGTCAGCCTGGTCTGGTTCGCGGTGTTCGGCGGAGCGGCGACCCATCTGGAGGCGGGCGGCGCCAAGCTCACCGGCGAGGCGACGTCCGAGGGCCAGCTGTTCGCGGTGCTGAACGAGTACCCGATCGCCGGGGCCATGACCGTGCTGGTCATGATCCTGGTCGGCATCTTCTTCGTCTCGGGCGCCGACGCGGCCTCGATCGTCATGGGCACGCTCTCCCAGCGCGGGACGATGGAGCCCACCCGCATCGTGGTGATCGTGTGGGGCGTGCTGACCGGCGCGGTCGCGGCGATCATGCTGCTGATCGGGGGTGGCGGGGACACGGCCCTGACCGGGCTGAAGAATCTCACGATCCTGGCCGCCGTCCCGTTCATGCTGGTGATGGTCGGGATGTGCGTGGCGCTGACGCGCGACCTGCGGCACGACCCGCTGATCATCCGGGGCGAGCGCGGCGAGGAGGCGGTGGGGAACGCCGTCATCGCCGGGCACGAGCTCTACGACGGCGAGTTCCAGCTGGAGATCAGTTCCAACAACGGGAACGACGACGACCGCCCGGAGAAGGCGGCCGCCGCGACGAACTCCCAGGAGTGACGGGCCCGGACGGGGTGGGCCGACCGCTCACCCCGTCCGGCGCTCGGGCTGGGCGACCCAGCCGGTGGTGAGCACGAGGCCGCTGCCTCGATCGACCGCGGCGAAGCCGAACGGCCGGTCGAACACCAGGGTGACCCGCTTGACCCGGTACTGCTCCGCGGGCGCGAAGGCGCCCGCCGCGACCGCGCCGACGGCCGTGACGGCGGCGGACTCGAACCCCTCCGCGTCGAACCTGGCCACGACGTCCTGCCGGGCCTGGCCCACGGCCAGCGGCTCGGCGCTGATCCCGGGGAAGTGGCCCCGGCTGGTGTCGGTCACGGTGTCCAGGCCGAAGACGTCCGGCAGGCGCAGCAGGTCGTGCGCCGCCGCGACGGTGAACTTCGGGACGGTCACGTCCAGCTGGTCGTTGGGGTAGGCCGAGGTGACGATCTCGACACCGACGCCGGGCCCCGCGGCCAGGTCCTCGGCCTCGCCGTCACCGTTCAGCGCGCCGATCCCGGCGGCCAGCACCTCGCCCGCGCTCCGGCCCGGCTCGCCGAGCAGGAGGTGGACGTCGATGCCGTCCGTCCCGACCACGCGATGGGATGTCAGCGCCCCCGCCGGGGAGCGGACGACCGACAGCACGCCGGTCAGCGTCACCGTGCGGCGCAGGGCGGTGGCGCCGCCACCGGCCCACGGCCCGCCCTCGAACCCGCCGCGCCGTTCGAAGAACCGCTGGATCCACTGCGTCCGGACGGTCAGTGCCGTCGCCAGCACCAGCCGGACGTCGTCGGTCACCTCCAGCGGCATCGCGGGGATGAGCCCGGCGGTGTGCTCGGCCGCCCAGGCGTCCAGAAGCCGCTGGTCGGCGGCCTTGTCGCCGCTCAGCGTGCCGAGGACGCCGCCCGGCAGGTCGTCCGTCCACGCCTTCTCCAGCGGGAGGGACTCGCGCGCCCACAGCCCCAGGGCCGCCCGGACGGCGGGAGACTCCCGCATGATCGCCAGGATCGTCCGGCCCGCCTCGCCCGCGCGACCGGCGTCGATGCCGATGGCCCGGCTCAGCTCGCCGCGTCCGGGGCCGTCGGCGCCGGAGGCGAGGAAGGCCAGCAGGGGCCAGGCTCCGGCGCCCGCCATGGCCTCCGAGCCACCCGTGCGCGTCGCCGCCCAGCGGGCCGTCAGCGCGTTCGCCGCCGCGACCAGTTCGTTCACGGGTCCACACCCTTCCATGTCGCCACCGGGATCTCCATGCCCGACTTGATCCGTTCGAAGACCGGGAGCGTGTTGAACCTGCGGATGTTGGCGTCGTTCTTGAAGAGCCGGTCGCCGAGCAGCCTGCAGTGCGGCATGTCGGCGACGACCAGCACCACCGCGTAGTCCCACTCGCCCGCGACGGCATAGCACTGCTGCACCTCGGGCGTGGCCAGCATCCGCCCGGCGAACCCCGCGTGGTGCTCGGCCGACTCGTGCTCCAGCGTCACCAGCACGATCGCGGTCAGGCCGCCCGCCACGGCCGGGTCGAGCACCGCGACCTGCCGCTCGATCAGCCCCGAAGCCCGGTAGCGCCCGATCCGCCGCTGGACCGCGCTGGGCGACAGGCCCACCTCCTCGCCCAGGTCGTGCAGCGTGCGTCCGGCGTCGCGTTGCAGCAGGTCGAGCAGCCTGCGGTCGAGGTCGTCCAGCGAGATCACGCAACAATCTTGCGCGCGGGCGGGAAAACTTTCAATCGCCGCCACCGGCGTCCCGATTAGCGTCGGCGTCATGGATCTCCAAGCGCACCGTATCGCCGAGGCGGCCGACACCATCGATCCCGTCTTCCTGAACACCCCCCAATTCTTCGACGAGCACCTCGGCGCCCGGCTCGGCCGCGAGGTCCTGGTCAAGGTCGAGACCGTCAACCCGCTGCGGTGCTTCAAGGGCCGGGGCGCCGATTTCCTCATGAGCGGGCTGCCCCCGTCCAGCCGGGTCGTGTGCGCGTCCTCGGGCAACTTCGGCGCCGCCATGGCCTACACGGGACGCGCCCGGGGCATCCCGGTCGAGGTCTTCGCGGGCTCCGGGCTCAACCCCGCCAAGGCGGCCCGGATGGCCGCGTTCGGCGCCGAGGTGATCACCGTGGACGGCGATCCGCACGGGGCCGCCGCCGAGCACGCCGCCGCGCGGGGCCGCCTGTTCGTCACCGACGGCAAGGAGGCGGCCGTCGCCGAGGGCGCCGGGACCATCGGCCTGGAACTGCTGCGCTCGGGCCCGTTCGACGCCGTCGTCGTCCAGATCGGGGACGGCGCCCTGATCAACGGCGTGGCCCGCTGGTTCAAGGAGCACGCCCCCGCCACCAAGATCATCGGTGTCTGCGCCGTGTCCGCCCCCGCCCTGGCCGAGAGCTGGCGCGCCGGGCACCCGGTGGAGATCGAGCCCGACACCATCGCCGAGGGCATCAACATCGGCAACCCGGTGCCCGAATCGGTCGTCCGCATGCGCGAGCTGGTCGACGACATCGTGCTGGTCGACGACGCCGCCCTGCTGTCGGCCATGGCCCTGGCCCGGGAGACCCTCGGCCTGACCCTCGAACCCGCGGGGGCCGCGGGCCTGGCCGCCGTGGCGTCCCACGACCTTCCGGGAAACCGCGTCGCCACCGTCCTGACCGGCAGCAACCTCAACCCGGCGCTGGCGGCGACCGAGACCCGCCCCGCCGGAGCGGCCATGGCGGGTTAGCCGTATCGCCTGGCGGATTTCCCGGTATCTCGGCGAACGCCGTGGCGCGTACCTTCGCCCCATGACCAAGATCGCCTATCGCGGGAGCGACGGCTGCCCCCTGTACGCCACCGCGCTCGGCCAGGGTCCGCCGCTTGTCCTCCTGCACGCCGGAGGGCCCGACCACCTCAGCATGCTGCCCATCGCCGACGGGCTCGCGGACCTGCGCACCGTCGTGCTCCCCGACATCCGCGGCTACGGCCGCTCGGTCTGCACCGACCCCGTCCGCCACACCTGGGCCCAGTACACCGACGACGTCGTCCGCCTGCTCGACCGTCTCGGCCTCCCCGGCGCCGCCCTGGGCGGCGCCGGGCTCGGGTCCACGATCACCCTGCGCGCGGCCGCGGCCCATCCGTCCCGGGTCGAGGCCGCGGTGCTGATCGGCGTGGAGGACATCGAGGACGACGAGGCCAAGCGGGCCGAGATCCGCTTTCTCGACGCCTTCGCCGCCCGGGTCGAGGCCGACGGCATCGAGGCGGGCTGGGAGCCCATCCTGGCCCAGTTCCCGCCCGTGGTCGGCGCCATGGTCCGCGACGCGATCCCCCGCTCCGACCCGGCCAGCATCGTCGCCGCGGCGGCCATCGCGCACGACCGCTCCTTCCGGCACGTGGACGAGCTGGCGACCATCACCGCGCCGACGCTGGTCTTCCCCGGTACCGATCCCCGCCATCCCACCGCCCTGGCCGAACAGGTGGCCCGCACCCTTCCCAACGGCCACCTGGCGCGAGCCGCCGTCTCCTTCGACCTCCACACTCCCGAAGACCTCGCGCTGGCCCTGGTGCCGGACATCAGGTCCTTCCTCGGTGGTGCGGGGCCGCGCCGGTGAGCACGGAGCGCGACATGTCAGTTATTTACTGCATTGACTGATCGATTGCCTGGACTACTCGGGCGGGGCGTTTTACGCTCGCGTGCGTGGACCTCGAGGTGCGGCACCTACGGGTGGTGTGCGCGATCGCCGACGCGGGCAGCGTCCGCAAGGCGGCCCGCCTGCTGGGGACGACGCAGCCGGCCCTCACCACGCAGCTGACCCGGATCGAGAAGACGCTGGGCGGACGGCTGTTCAGCCGGACCCGCTCGGGCTCCCACCCGACCCCCCTCGGCCGCGTGGTGCTCACCCACGCCCGTTCGGTGATCGAAGGGCTCGACACGCTGGTGGCCGAGGTCCGGATGGCGGTGGGACGCGCGCCCGAGAACGGGGTGCGGCTCGGCTCCACCTTCAGCCGGGTCATCCCGCGCTGGCTGCGCAGGGCGCGGGCGCGCACGCCCGACGCCGAGATCTCCATCCACATCGACGGCTCCGCGCGCACCCTGCTGGAGATGATGGACGACGGGCAGCTCGACGCCGCGTTCGTCCACGAGGTCGAGGGGACGCCGCTGCGGCTGCCCCTCACCTGGGAGGCCCGCGTGCTGGTGGAGCGCGAGCCGGTGTTCATCGCGCTGTCCGACGATCACCCCTCCGCCCAGGCGCCCGAGGTCAAGCTCGCCGACCTGGCGACCGACCGGTGGATGCTCGACACCTCCATCGAGGAGGAGTTGCAGGGCGTCCGGCGGATGTTCGAGGAGGCCGGCCTGCCCGAGCCGGTCTTCGCCCACAGCGGCGACCCCACGTCCGTCGCCGACCTGATCTGCGCGGGCGAGGTGGTCTCGCCGTGCCAGCCCGTCTCGCTCGGGCGTCCGGGCATGACGATCCGCCCGCTGCACGGCGACCCGCTGGCCGTCCGGCTGCTGCTGGTCAGCGCCGCCGGCTTCGAGGGCGCGGAGAACCTGTTCACCGACCTCAAGGCCGCGTACCTGGACGCCGCCCTGGCCGCCCCCGCCTACCGGACCTGGCTGGAGAACTCCGGTCGCGCGATGCCGTCGGAGGAGGGGCTCCTCAGCTCCTCCAACTGGTGACGCAGCCGCGTGCGCAGCTCGGCCAGCGCGGCGATGCGCTCCTCGACCGCGCTCAGCCGCTGCTCGTACAGCTCGACGACGCCCTCGCAGGTCGGCTCGTTCGACAGGTCCCTGGACAGGCACCCGTCGAAGTGGCGCAGGTCGTCGGAGGTGAGCCCGGCGGCCAGCAGCGTCCGGATGTTGCGGACCAGGGTCACCGAGGACGGGTCGTAGTCGCGGTAGCCGTTGCCGGAACGCACCGAGGTGAGAAGCCCCCGCTGCTCGTAGTACCGCAGCGCGCGGGTCGTCGCGCCGGTGCGGCGGGCCAGCTCGCCGATACGCACGTCGCCTCCTAGGTCCGGACCCGTTCCGGCGCCGCCGCCGGGTCGGCGGACGGAAAGAACCGGAAGGAAAGGGCGAACACCAGCATGCCCAATACGGCGAAGAGAACGCTCGCCACGAGCACGCCCGTCGCGCCCGCGCCCGAGAGCGCGGCCCCGCCGACCATGCCCGCGACCGCGATCCCGAGGTACATGGCGCTGGTGTTCAGGGCGAGCGCCTCGGTGCCGGACGGCCCCGCGACCCGCAGCATCCGCGTCTGGATGGGCGAGTTGAACGCCCACCCGCCGATCTGCCAGCAGGCCAGCACGGCCCCGGCCAGGACGATCGGGACGCGTCCCGTCCAGAGCCAGCCGAGCAGCGTGAGCGTCAGCGTGGCGGCCGTCTGGACGCCCAGGGAGAGCGCCACGGTGCGCTCGGGCCCGAACCGGTCGGCGCCGCGCCCGCCCAGCGCGGCCCCGGCGATCCCCGCGACCCCGATCGCGGCGATCAGCACGGCCAGCTCGTCCGGGCTCGCGCCGGACAGGCTCTCGGCGATGGGCGCGATGTAGACGAACGCCATCAGCCCGCCGGACGCGGCCGGAACCATCGCCACCAGCGTGACCAGCACGGCGCCGCCGCTCAGCGGCGCCAGCCGCTGCCGCAGGGTCAGGGCCGGCCCTCGCTCGAGCGGCGGCATGAACAGCGCCAGCCCCAGCGCCACGACCAGGGACAGGACGACGACGAAGGCCATGGTCGAGCGCCAGCCGAAGGTCCCGCCCAGCCAGGTGCCGACCGGGACGCCGGCCACCAGCGAGAGGGTCAGCCCGGTCGCCACCGTCCCCATGGCGCGGCCCATCCTCTCGGGGCCCGACAGTGTCGCCGCCGTGGCGAAGGCCGCGGGCGTCATCATCGACGCCGTGATCGCCGCGAGGATCCGGCAGGCCATCAGCGCGGGGTAGTTCGGGGCCAGGCCCGCCAGCGCGTTCAGGACCGCGAACATCAGCATCCCGGCGATCATGACCGTCCGGCGCGGCAGCCGCGCGGTCAGCACGGCCATCACCGGCGCCGCGACGGCATAGGTCACCGAGAACGCGGTGACCAGCTGCCCGGCCGCGGCCTGGCTGACGTCCAGGTCCTCGGCGACGTCCGGGAGCACACCGGCGATGACGAAGTCGTCGGTGCCGATGGCGAAGGTCAGCAGCGTCAGGCACAGCAACCAGGCGGGAGTCCTCATGCGGCGACGCTAGAACCCTGCCGCCAGCGTCAAGGTCAACCCCTTCCCGGGGTCAGAGGCAGCGGTCGACCTCGGCGGCCAGCTCGTCGGGCGGGCGGCCGTCGACGAGGACGCGGTGGACGTCGACCGTGTCCAGGTCCTTGAGCGCCTGGTCGTAGCCCGCGCGGACGCGTTCGAGGTCGGCGGATCCGGGTGGGCGGTCGCGGACGCGCCGCAGCGCGGTGGCGGTGCCGACATCGAGGTGGACGGCCGTGTCCGGCGGATCGACCCGGAACCGGGCGGCGAGCTCGGCGATCCGCACGGCGGGCGGCCGGTCGAGCAGCGCGACCAGCTCGGCCGCGACGGTGGTGAGGTCGGGGGCGTACGGCAGGCGGGCGCACCAGTCCTCGGCCGCCTCGACGTCGGCGGCGGCCAGCCGCGCGAGCTGGGCGCGGAGCGCGTCCGGGCGGCCGGGACGGGTGACCCGGTCGACGGCCGCGCGGTAGGCGGGAAGGCGGGCCAGCGCGTCCACGATCGGGTGCCGCTCGGAGATCACGGTCCGCACCCCGAGGTCGCCGGTGAAGAACCGTTCGACCGGCCCGTAGGTGCACAGCCGGAGGTAGAGGACGGCGAGCTTCAGGTCGGGGCTGCCGAGCCCGTCGGCCGCGCGGGAGAGCGCGGCCAGGTGCCGCGAGAGGCCGTGCAGCGGGCCGTCGGGGTTCTCGTGGGCGCGCGTGGCCGAAAGCACGACCCTGCGCTCCCCGGACGGCGAGCGCGCGGCCAGCAGCCGGGCGATCGTGGACTTTCCCGATCCCTCGACGCCGACCAGCGCCACCCGCCGGGGTTCAGCGGCCACCGGGACGCTCCCCCATGGCCAGCAGGGCGAGGGCGGTGAGCGCGACGCGATCGGGGAGGCCCCGCGGCGCCGCCTCCGCCACGTCAGGCCGCGGGGCCGGTGGCGCCGCCGCTTCCGGCTCGTCGGGCATCGCCCGCGGCCGTGGCGGGGACTCGGTCACGAGCGCCGCCCGGTGATCATTCCCGCGGCCACGGTGTCATGGGTGGTCTCGTCGATGAGGATGAACCCGCCGGTGAGCCGATTGCGGGCGTAGTCGTCGACGAACAGCGGCTGGGCGACCCGCAGGGTGATGCGGCCGATCTCGTTGAGGCCGAGGCCCCCGGCGGACTCGTCGCGGTGCAGGGTGTTGACGTCCAGCCGGTAGTGCAGGTCCTCGACCCTGGCCTTGGCGGTGCGCGTGGTGTGCTTGACCAGCAGCGACATGCCCGGGACGAGCGGCCGCTCGGCCGACATCCAGCAGACGGTCGCCTCCAGGTCCTGGGCGACCTCGGGACGGTTGTGGGGACGAGCGATCATGTCGCCACGGGAGATATCGATGTCGTCGGCCAGCCGCAGCGTCACCGACATCGGAGCATGAGCCTCGGCCACGGGACCATTGGGCCCGTCGATCCCCGCGATCGTCGTGGTCAGGCCGGACGGCAGATGGACGACCTCGTCACCCGGCTTGAGGACCCCACCCGCGACCTGCCCCGCATACGAGCGGTGCGGGCGGATCACGTACTGCACCGGGAACCGGACGTCGATCAGGTTGCGGTCCGAGGCGATGTGCACGTGCTCCAGATGGTGCAGCAGGGACGAACCGTCGTACCAGGGCATGTTCACGCTGCGGTCGACCACGTTGTCGCCGTGCAGCGCCGAGATCGGGATGAAGGTCAGGTCGCCGATGTCGAGCTTGGCCGCGAACGCCGTGAACTCGTCGAGGATGCCCTCATACGTGGCCTGGTCATAGTCGACCAGGTCCATCTTGTTCACCGCGACGACCAGGTGCGGGACCTTCAGCAGGGTCGCCAGGAAGGCGTGGCGGCGCGACTGCTCCAGGATGCCCTTGCGGGCGTCGACCAGGATGATGGCCAGATCCGCCGTGGACGCCCCGGTCACCATGTTCCGCGTGTACTGGATGTGCCCCGGAGTGTCGGCGATGATGAACTTGCGCCGCGGCGTCGCGAAATACCGATACGCCACGTCGATCGTGATGCCCTGCTCCCGCTCGGCGCGAAGCCCGTCGGTCAGCAGGGCCAGGTCCGTGTAGCCGTCGCCGCGGCCCGCGCTCGCGCGCTCCACCGACTCCAGCTGGTCCTCGAAGATCGACTTGGAGTCGTACAGCAGCCGCCCGATCAGCGTCGACTTGCCGTCGTCGACCGAGCCCGCGGTGGCGAATCGGAGAATGTCCATGGCTAGAAGTAGCCCTCCTTCTTGCGGTCTTCCATCGCCGCCTCGCTGGACCGGTCATCGGCACGGGTCTGACCACGCTCGGTGATCCGCGTCGCCGCGATCTCCTCGATCACCGCGTCCAGACCGTCCGCCGACGACTTCACCGCACCCGTGCAGGACGCGTCCCCCACCGTCCGATACCGCACCATCGCCTCGAACGCGGGCTCGTCCTCACCACGATTGGCATACGGCAGATCGGCCAGCAACATCCCGTCCCGCTCGAACACCATCCGCGAATGCGCGAAATAGATCGGCGGAAGCTCCAACCCCTCACGACGAATGTAATCCCAGATATCCAACTCCGTCCAATTCGACAACGGGAACACCCGAACATGCTCACCCCGCCGAATCCGCGTGTTGAACAAATTCCACAACTCCGGCCGCTGATTCTTCGGATCCCACTGCCCGAACTCATCCCGGAACGACACCACCCGCTCCTTGGCCCGCGCCTTCTCCTCATCCCGGCGCGCACCACCGAACGCCGCATCGAACTCATGCTCCTCGATCGCATCCAGCAACGTCGTGGTCTGCAACCGATTCCGCGACGCCCGACGCCCCGTCTCCTCCACCACCCGACCCCGGTCAATCGACTCCTGCACCGAGGCCACCACCAAACGCACACCCAACTCAGCCACCCGGCGATCCCGATACTCGATCACCTCGGGAAAGTTATGACCCGTATCAACATGCATCACCGGAAACGGCACCGGCGCCGGCGCGAACGCCTTCTGCGCCAACCGCAGCATCACAATGCTGTCCTTACCACCCGAGAACAACAACACCGGCCGCTCGAACTCGGCCGCCACCTCCCGAATGATGTGAATCGACTCGGCTTCGAGAACATCGAGCTGGGACAACGGACTTCTCTCCTGGTTCCCTATCGGACCGGCCGGGCGGCCGCGATGCGGCGGGCCACCAGGGCCGCGTCGCGGCCCACACCCGCCAGCAGCGCCGAGGCGCGGTGCGTCATCCATGGCAGGCCCAGCAGATGCAGGCCCCGCATCGGGCAACGCCCCTGGTCGTGCAGGGGGGCGCCCCGCTCGTCCAGCAGCGCGGCGTCCAGCCATGGCAGGTACGTGCGGTATCCCGTCGCCCAGACCACGGCGGCGGGGGCGACGGTCACGCCGTCCTCGAACTCCAACCGGTCGCCGTCCACGGCCACCAGCCGCCCCACCCGCGTGATGCTCCCGCCGCGGGCGAGCGCGCGCAGGTCGGTGCCGATCACCGGCTCCTTTCCGCGGGACCGCTGCGCCCGGGACACATCGACGGGGGCGTGCAGCATCCCCAGCCGGTCGAACCACTGGAACACGTCGCTGCCCATGAACCGCTGCGGCAGCTGGGGACGCTCCCGTCCGGCCAGGACGACCCGGCGATCCGCCGCGGCCAGCTCGGCCGCGATCTGCGCGCCCGAGTTGCCCGCGCCCACCACGACGACCGTCCCGCCGGGCAGCCGCTCCGGGTTGCGGTAGTCGGCGCTGTGCAGGGAGGGGACCTCCCCGGCCAGGCCGAGCGCCACGCCGGGGACGCAGGGCTCCTGGTACGGCCCCGTCGCCAGGACGACCTGCGCGGCCCGGACCGGTCCGCGCGAGGTCGTGACCGTGAACCCGTCGCCGCCGGTCAGCCCGGTCACCTCGGTGCCCAGGCGGACCGGCAGCTCGAATCGGGCGGCGTACTCGGCCAGGTAGCGCGCCACGGCGTCCTTGCCCGGGTGGTGGCCGCGCGGCCCCGGAAAGGGCCGGCCGGGCAGGCCGTTGTAGCGCGCGGGCGTGAAAAGCCGGAGCGAGTCCCAGCGGTCCCGCCAGGACGAGCCCACCTCCTCGGCCGCGTCCAGGAGCACGAAGTCGGCCTTCATGCGCCCGAGGTGGTAACCCATGGCCAGGCCCGCCTGGCCCGCACCGATGACCGCGATCTCGGTTTCGGTGTCGCTCATGTGGCTCGTGCTCTCTAGTGGGCGGGGGCCAGGTCCAGGAGACGGTCGGCCCAGAGGCGCTCCAGCTCCCGAAGCGTGTCCAGGCCCGCGGACGTGGTGATGTCGAGGCCGAGCTCGGCGAGCGTCGAGGTCCCGTTGGCCTTGCGCAGGATCTCGAAGGTCGTCTCGCTGATCGGCGCCGACTTGGCCGTAGCGTGGTTGTGGGTCAGCCGTCCCGTCTCGGCGCCGTCGGCCGTGACGGTCTTCTCCAGGACCGCGTACCCGGGCAGCGCGAGCACCAGCCGGAGCAGCTGCTCGGGACGCGGCTCGGTCTTGGACACGACCAGGTCGCCGATCACCAGATGGTCGAGCCTGGTCGTCAGGAAGCAGCGGATGCCGTCCTGGACCGAGTCCACGATCGGCTCGGCGTGGTTGTTGAAGGAGGTGTTGAGCACGACCGGGACGCCGGTGCGCTTCTCGAACGCCTCCAGCAGCAGCCAGTACCGCTCGTTGACCGCGCGGTCGACCGCGTGCACCCGGGCGCTGCCGTCCACATGGGTGATGGCGGCCAGCTCGTCCCGCTTCTCCTCGCGGACCGGAACGGTGAACACCATGAAGTCGGGAGCGGGCACGTCCGAGGGGAACTCGAAGTAGTCGCGCAGCCGCTCGGCCTGCACCGAAGGGGCGAAGGGCCGGTAGGACTCGCGGTTCTTCACCATCAGGTTGACCCGGCGGTGGTTCTCCATCGGCCGGGGGTCGGCCAGGATGCTGCGGTTGCCCAGCGCGCGGGGGCCGAACTCCGAGCGTCCCTGCATCCAGCCGATGACCCTGCCGTCGGCCAGCAGACCGGCGGCCTCCTCCTCGACCCGGTCCGAGCGGCGGACGGTGAGGAACCCGTCCCACGCGGCCAGCAGCCGCTCCGCCTCGGACTCGGCGGGGAGCGGCGGGCCCCAGAACACGTCCCTGACCCGCTCGCGCGGCAGGCTTCCCGCGTGCTCCCTGTGGACCTTGAGCGCCGCGCCGAGGGCCGCGCCCGCGTCGTGGGACGCCGGATGGACGAACACGTCCGCGAACGACCAGCCGGACAGCAGCTTGCCGTTGAGCGTGCAGTTCTGGCCGACCCCGCCCGCGATGGCCAGGCGCCGGTGGCCGGTCTTCCACCGCCAGTGCTCGATCATGTGGGTGGCCAGCCGCTCGGTGGCCCGCTGGAGCGCGGCGGCGAAGTCCATGTGCCGCTGGGTCATCTCCTCGCCCTTGCGGCGCGGGACGATCCCGGCCCGCAGCGCCAGGAGCTTGAGCCGGGTGTGGTCCATGTCGAAATGGCCGTCGGGGCGCAGCTGGTAAAGGTCGTCGAACATCGACGCGTAGGCGTCGGGATCGCCGTAGGGCGCCAGGCCCATCACCTTGTACTCGTCGAACAGCCGGTACCCGATGATCTCGGTGCCGGCGGTGTAGAGGTGACCGATGGAGCGGTCGATGCCCTTGGACCCCAGCAGCTCGACCTGGTCGCCGGTGGCGCTGTAGAAGGACGTCGAGACGCCCTCGCCCTGGCCGTCCATCACCATGACCAGGGCGTCGTCGTAGCCCGACTGGGGGTAGGTGGAGTAGGCGTGCGACTCGTGGTGCGGGACGAACTCCATCACCTCGTCCGGCAGGTCGTGGTCGAACAGCTCGCGGACGCGCTCGGCGATGAGCCGCCGGGTCCACTTGACCTCGACGCCGGGGTGCTGGGTGTAGAGCTGGAACAGCACCTTGTCGACCCATTCCTCCGCGAAGAAGAACGCGATCTTGTCGACGTCGCCGATGGAGATTCCGGCCCGGTCCAGGCAGGCGCGGATCGCGTCCCCGGGGAAGCGGTTGGTGTGCTTGATGCGGCTGAGCCGTTCCTGCTCCACCGCGGCGACCACCCGGCCGTCCCGGAGCAGGACGGCCGAGGAGTCGTGGAAGAAATACTCCGGCAGCCCGGGGACGAAGTCCTCGTTGGGCCGCGAGAAGAAACAGTTGATGCCCAGCACGTACATCGTGGTTCCCCTTCCAGGGTGGCGTGGGTCAGCGGCCGGTGGGCACGACCGCCGAGGTGCCGATGCTCCGGCCCGTCCGGTCGAGGGCCTCGACCTTGACCAGGCGGGGCATCGAGGACGGCCGGACGGCCGTGTCGAACCCGTTCCACGGCGCCTCACCGACCGGCTTGAGCGCCTCGGGCGAGTCACCGCCGAGCACGCGCCAGCGGGCGGCGGCCGTGGCGCCGTTCCAGATGGCGTGGACGGTCCCGTCGGCGGCGACCGACGCGGTCGGCGCCTCGGCCGGGCTGCCGTTCCACTCGGCGCGGTAGGCGCGGTAGCTGCTCCACCCGGCGGGCAGGGTGGCGTCCCACACCAGCCGTCCCGACCGGGAGAACTCCGAGATCCTGGAGCTGGAGCCCCAGCTGACGAAGGTGCCCCCGCCCGGGAGTGCCTGGGCGCCGCCCTCGTTCTCTACCGAGGGACGGGCGTCGTGCACGTCCTGCCGGACGAACTCGGTGGTGCGGCGCTCGGGGTCGATCCGCACCCGCACGACCCGCGACTCCCAGCCGGGGGCGCCCGCGACGCTGCCGTTGTCGAAGATCCGGTAGGTGTCGCGGCCGTCGGCCTTGGCGTCGTGCTGCCAGTTGAAGCGGACGCCGACGCCGAGCCGGAACGTGCTGTGCCGTCCGCCCAGCCGCCAGATGATCTTCCCGGTCGTGCGGTGCACCTTGTAGACGGTGGAGGTGGTCCGGCCCGAGATCAGCAGGTTGCCGTCGGTGTCCAGGCCCGCCGAGTTGACGTGGAAGTAGTCGAACGGCCCGCCCTTGGCCAGCGCCACCGGGACGTCGCTCTGGGTGATCGGGACGTGGGCCAGGCTGCTCCACCGCAGCACGCGGCGGCCGGTGGCCACGTCGATCTCCTCGACGACGCTGTCGACGACCTGGCCGTCCCTGGGCCCGCCCACCGGCGTCAGGTCGTAGGGGACGGTGCGGTAGCTGGTGACCAGCGCGGTGCCCCTGGGCGTCAGCTCGAATTCGTGGAGGTCGGGCGCGTGGTCGCCCTCGGGCTTCACGGTGGCGATGACCCGGTAGCTCGAGTCGGCGATGTAGCCGACGCCCTTGCCGATCCCGGTGTTGGTCGCCGACCCCTGCCACCAGGTCAGCACGGGCTTGCCCCGGTAGCGCTGGACGCGCAGGTCGGTGGCGTACTCGCCGGTGGGAAGCCGCTTGAACCACACCGGACGGCCCTTGTCGTCCAGGATCTGGGGGCCGTGCGCCGCCGCCGGGGTCTTCGGCGACTGCGGGGTCGCGAAGATGAGGCCGCTCGCCTTCCCGGGGCGGCTGGCGACCACCGTGAACCGAGGCGTCCCGGTGTCCGGCGCGGCCGCCGCGCTCGGCACGGCGGTCCGCCGGGCCCCGTCGGGCAGGGCGGCCATGGCCGAGGCGGCGCCGAGCACCAGCACCGTTCCCAGCCCGCTCAGCACGACGGCGGGCCGTCGCGGGTTTACAGAGATCACGGTTCTACTTCCTCCAGGAGTCCGGGCCGCCCGAGAACGGGAGCTGCTTGGCGGGGGGCCGGGGCCGGGCCGGACACGGAGCGGACGTGTCCGGCCCGGGCCGCTCAGCCCGGCCCGCTCAGACCGGGCGGTCAGGCCGGGACGGTCCGTCCGCTGTCGGAGATCCACTGGTTGAGGCGGTCCTTGGCGACCGAGTCCGACTCCTGGGCGACGGCGCGCGGCGGCGCCTTGAACAGCCACGCCGACACCCACTCGTCCACCGCGACGTCGCCGCGGTCCATCGCCAGCTTGGCGATGCGGGCCGCGTCGATGACCACGCCCGCGGAGTTGGGCGAGTCGGGGACGGTGAGCTGCACCTCCATGTCGATCGGCGCGCCGCCGAAGCCCTGGCCCTCGCAGCGGATGAAGGCCTTCTTGGTGTCGCCGAGGAACTTCACGTAGTCGGAGGGGCCGATGTGCACGCTGTCGTCGTCCAGTTCGCCGTCGTAGGCGTCGGTCACCGCGGAGGTCTTGGACTTGCGCTTGGAGGCCAGGCGGTCCCGCTCCAGCATGTTGTAGAAGTCCATGTTGCCGCCGACGTTGAGCTGGTACGTCCGCTCCAGGGTGATGCCCCGGTCGGAGAACGCGCGCACCAGCGCGCGGTGCAGGTAGGTGGCGCCGAGCTGCGACTTGATGTCGTCGCCGATCAGCGGCAGCCCCGCGGCGCGGAACCGCTCGCGCCACTCGTCGTTGGAGGCGATGAACGCCGGGATGTTGTTGACGAACGCCGTCCCGGCCCTGAGCGCCGCCGCGGCCCACCACTCGGTCGCCGCCTGCGAGCCGACCGGCAGGTAGTTGAGCAGGACGTCGACCCTGGCGGCCCTGATCTGCTCGATGATCTCCTCGGCGCCCTGGTCGGACAGCTCGGTGGCCAGGCCGATCCGCTCCTGGTACCGCACGCCGGCGCCGTCCAGCGTCGGGGCGCGCAGCACCTCGATGTCGGAGCCGACCGGCAGCAGGTCGCCCTGCGGGATGCCGACGTCGAGGTTCTGGCCGGCGGTGCGCGCCGACCACAGGTCCTTGCCGACCTTCTCGGTGTCGACGTCCCACGCGGCGACGGGCTCCAGCGAGCCCGCGTCGTAGGGGCCCACCCGCGGGAACATCAGTCCCGAGGTGACCTCGGGGTTGGCCCGGTAGAAGGCCGTGCCCTCGATCAGGGCCCGCGCGCAGTTCCCGATCCCGATGATGCCGACCCGAATCTGGGGTGTATTCATGTCATCAGCCTTCTGCGATCGTTTCCATGAGGGTGCAGACCTGTTCGATCTCGTCGTCGTCCCAGGTCATGGGGGGACTGGCCTCGGTTCCCAGGCACAGGGTCCCCGCTGCCGCGCGTTCCGCCGAGGGAAGCGCGGGTCGATCCGATGTCTGGAATGCCGGGTGGTCGTGCAGAGGCAACGCGCCCCAGCGGTGGGTGGGAACACCCAGGCCGGCCAGCGTCTTCTCCATCCGATCGGCGCGCTCGGGGTCCCAGTCACGGGCCCCGAACCGCACCTTGTGCCACCCGGGCTCCGCCCCTTCGGGGGCGTGCTGGCGCCAGAGGCCCAGCTGGTCCATCGTCTTGTGGACGCGTTCGGTCACCTCGCGGGACCGTGCGACCCAGCGGTCCAGGCTCTCCAGCCGATGCGCCACCATCGCCATGGACAGCTCGGAGGGCCGCCAGTTGTGCCCGCCCGGCCACACCACGCCCGCGTTCGAGCGGCTGCGTCCCGCCGGGACGCCGTAGTCGCGCAGCTCGCGCAGGTGATCGGCCAGCGCCGAATCGGTGGTGGTCACCGCGCCGCCATCCGGAGCGGTCACCATCTTCGCCGAGGAGAACGACCAGGCGTGGGTCCCGACGGAACCGACGTGGCGGCCGTTCACCCGCGTCCCGAGCGCCTGGCAGGCGTCGGTCAGCACCGCCGCGCGGTCCAGGCCGTGCGGGACCCCGTGCAGGTCGACGGCGATGACCAGGTCGGCGCCGCGCGCGGCGTCCGGATCGAGCGTCAGGGTGTCCGGACGCACGTCGCGGAACCGCAGGTCCACGCCGATGTGCCGGGCGCCGGTGACGGTGCCGGCGAAGGTCAGGGCGGGAACCGCCACGCTGGTCCCCGCGACGGCGCCCATGGCGTGCAGCGCCGCGTGCAGTGCGGAGGTACAGCTGTTGAAGGCCACCGCGTACGGGGCGCCGGTCAGGTCCTCCATCCGGCGCTCGACCTCTTCGGTCCAGGGTCCGTCGGTCCAGGCGCGGGAACCGGCGGCCTCGGTGATGAGGGCCATCTCCCGCACACTGGGCTCGGTCGGCCAGCGCCTGTGGTCAAGCTGGAGCACGGTCACCTTGCTCCCCTCGGGCCGGTCAGGAAATCCGATGGGCTGTTTCTCGTCGTTGCCGAGTTACGGCGAACCACTGAACCTGATATGACGACCTCCTTACCGAATTGGCCATCGCCGCGCCTTGCGGGCGCGGGCCGGGCATTTTTCGAAAAGGCCCGACAATGCACAAGTCTGCTGGGACGTCATCCCGGTGATAACCCCTGAGTGGTCGCGCTTACGCGCTACCCAGATGGGCATGCCTGACCGAGACGCGAGGAGCCAGCGCGCCCTCGACGGCGACGGCGGCCACGTATCCGGACGGCACCGGGACGTCGCGGAAGGACCAGTCGCCCCCGAGCTCGCCGCGTGGATCGCGGACGGTGGCCCCGGCGGTCACCGGCACCCGAAGCCCTTGGACCAGGCGGCCTCCCGCCGCCTTGACCACGGCTTCCTTGCGCGTCCAGAGCCGCAGGAACCGCTCGGCCCTCTCGGCGGGACCGGCCGCCCGGACGAGCCCGGCCTCGGCCGGGGGAAAGAACCGGGCGGCGAAGGGCTCGATCGGCAGGCCCGGCCTCGGCCGGTCGACATCGACACCGACCTCGCCGTGCCTGGTCACCGCGACGAGCGCGAGCCCACCCGAATGGGAAAGGTTGAACCGCAGATCGCGCCCGCCCGCGAGCCCGGGTTTTCCATGGCGTCCTCGTTGCCAGTCCAGCTCTTCGGGGGAAACTCCGAGATAACGGCCCAGAATCCGCCGCAGGCCACCGCGCGCCATGACGAATCGCCGCCGATCGTCGTCGAATCGGCAGCGGGCGGCGCGCTCGCGCTCGGCGGGGGAAAGGGTCTCCGCCAGCGCCGCCAGCGTGGCCGGCGGGGCGTCCAGGGAGAGCGTCCAGACGTCCACCGCCGGGCCCCGGCTCATGGTTCGGCCCGGCTCAGCCGCCGGACGAACCGCGCCGCGGCCAGCACGGCCAGCACGCCGCCGACGTTGCAGACCGCGATCGTCCAGTAGAGGGCGCCGGGATCGTCCCAGGCGCGGGCCAGCCAGCCGCCGATCCCGATGACCCCGGCCGAGTAGACGGTGTTGAGCGCGATCACCAGCGGCCCGCCGCCGATCTGCTCGATCGCGGTGAGGGACATCAGCACCAGCCCGAACGACACGTAGGTGAGCCCGACCACGACCAGGTACCGGCCGGTCTCGTCGGCGGTGCGCGAGTCGCCCGCCATCAGCAGTCCGATCAGGTCGCGCCCGAGCCAGGCGACCAGCGCCAACACGACGTACACCAGCGCGGCGACGCGCAGGCCCGCGCGCATCGTCGCCGCCAGCCACGCCTGCCGTCCGGCGCCGCGCTGCTGGTTCATGACGATCGCCGTGGCCGAGCCGAGCGCGATCGCCGGGATGATGACCAGGCTCTGGACGGTGGCGGCGGTGGAGAACCCGTTGCGCACCTTGGGCCCGAACGGGCCCAGCACCCAGAGCAGGGCCAGGTTGGTCGCGAAGATCAGAACGTAGGAGACGCCGACGGGAACGCCCACCGACAGCAGCCGCCGGGCGGCCTCGGGACGCCACCCGACCGGCGCCCACACGCCCGCGCGGCGCAGGTGGAAAAGCCCGAGCACGGTGCCCGAGACGCCCGCGGCGACCGTCGCCACGGGCACCGCCATCACGCCGAGCGGGGTGCCGTAGCCGAGCGCGGCCACCCCGCCGATCTCGATCGCCGCGTTGGACAGGGTGATCGAGGCCGCGGCCCCGGCCCGTCCGACGCCGCGCAGGCTGGAGGCCGACAGCACCGGTCCGAGCAGCGCGATGTTGGCCACGCTCATCCAGCGCAGGAACGACACGAAGCCGCCCCTGACGCCGGGCTCCACCTGGAGGAGATCGGCCAGGAGCGGCGCGGCGCCCAGGAGGACGGCGCTCAGCGCCAGCCCCGTGACGGCCCAGATCCCGGCCATGCTGAGCGCCATGGCCGGGATCTCGGCGATCCGGTCGCGGCCGCGGCAGAGCGCGGCCGCGGCCTGGTTGCTGACGTCGAAGGCCATCTGGATCGCCAGGAAGAGGAAGGCCATCGGCATGTAGAGGGCCCGGATGGACAGGTCGTTGATGCCCATCCGGGACACCATGGCCAGCACGGTGATCGGCACGAAGACGCCGACGACGCCGCCCAGGGTCATCGGGCGGGCCAGCCGGACGATCGAGCTCCGCAGTTCCCGGTCCCCGGGTGCCGGCCCCGCTGTCACGGGGCCGGCGTCAATCACGGGCGAATCTTCCCTGCATCAGCCCGGTGAACAGGTTGAGCTTGTGGATGTTGCCGGTGCCCTCCATGAACTCCACGGCGCGGGCGTCCCGGGCGAGCTTGTCCAGCAGGGGGTGCTCGAGCCGGGCGCCGGGGCCGAAGAAGCCGAGCGCCTCCAGCGTCGCCTCCTCGGCGACCCGCGACGCGCGCGCCTTGGCCGCCGACGCCAGGTAGCCCGCGGCCTTGTCGCCCGCGTCCACCGCGATGGACGACCGCCAGATGAGCTGCCGGACGCCCTCAAGGCGAAGGCCGAGCCGGTCGAGCCCGAGCCGCTCGCTCGCGGTGAGCGCGGTCCGGTTGGCCAGCACGTACTCGTAGGCGGCCCGCGCTATGCCCAGGCCGAACGCGGCGACACCGGGACGCAGCCGGTTGAGCCCCTGGACGGCGCTCCACATGCCGCGCTGGGTGGGCTTGAGGTGCCGCCCGAGCACCTGGTCGGCCGGGACCGGCACGTCGTCCATCGTCACGGCCGTGATGCGCAGGCCGCGCAGGCCGATGGAGTCCAGCGGCTCGGCCCTGAAGCCGGGCGAGGCCGTCTCGGCCAGGACCGCGGTCACGCCGAGCGGGCCCGGACGGGTCCGCGCGAAGACGACGCCGAGATCGGCGCGGGCCGCGTTGCCGATGTAGCGCTTGGCGCCGTTGAGCACGAAGTCGCCGTTGCCGTCAGGGGTGAGCGTGGTCTGCATCGCCCCCGCGTCGGACCCCCGGTCGGGTTCGGTCAGCGCGAAGAAGGTCCAGGTGGGCTTCTCCAGGATGCGGCCGAAGAACCACTTCTTCTGCTGCTCGTCGCCGAGCGCGTCGACCAGCACGCCCGACATCACCGGGCCCGGCGCCGACAGCAGCATGGCCGCGTCGCCGACGGCGGTCTCCTCCACGAACACGACCCGCTCCAGGGTTCCGGTGCCGTAGAAGCGGTGGCCGTCGACCACCACGGGGTCGTCGTTGTACTCCGGCGGGATCGGCATCCGGGTCAGGTACGACACGGCCGCCACGTCCAGGTGGCGGTAGATCGCATCGGGGTCCCGGTCGAGCTCCAGGGCCAGCGGCTTGAGCTCCTGTGCCCAGTCGCGCGCGCACCGCTGGATCGCGCGCATCCTGTCGTCCAACTCGATCATGTCGACTCCCCGTCGTGGGCGGGACCGATGTAGGCGTCGGCGAGCAGCTCGGAGACCCGGGCCACCTGGCCGGGGCCGTCCTGGAGGAAGCTGGACGCGCCCAGCAGGCGCAGCCCCATCCGGTCGGCGCGGGTGATCTGGGTGTTCAGGTCGGCCAGGGTGTTGTGGCCGAGCTCGCCCGGGACGGCGCCGTCCAGCAGGGTCTCGATCTCCAGGTGCTCGATGAGCACCTCGGCGACATCGCCCTTGATCATCTGCTGCTGGAGCAGCTTGGCGTCGCCGACGGTGCGCCCGTTCAGATAGGCGAACGCGGCGTCGAAGATCCGCTCGGACAGGCCGAGGCGGAGCCAGGTCAGCCCGAGCGCCCAGGCCTCCACCGGCGCCGGGCCGGCCCCGGCCGGGGGCTCGGCCGCGTTCTTGACGGCGACGACGGTGCCGCCCTCCACCGGCAGCGTCTCCAGGACGGTTTCGAGCCCGGCCGAGCGCGGCGCGATCCGCCCGGCCGCCCAGGCCGAGCCGAAGGTGCCGACCAGGTCGCCGGGCACCACCGCGTGTCCGGCGGGGCCGCAGGGCAGCGCGCCGGCGCTCTCGCACAGCAGGGTCAGCGCGGGCACGACGCCTTCGCGGCGGCCCGCGCGCCGGTAGCGGGCCCATTCGGCGGCGACGGCGGTCGGGCTGGTCATGCGCCCTCCTCGAGGTCCATGGTGCTGACGCACAGGTAACGCAGGGTGCTGTCGTAGTCGGCGACGGCCACGCGGCGCGCCCCGTCCTCCCGGAGGCCGGGCAGCGCGTCGCCGAGCGCCGACCAGGGGCCGGTGCAGGGGCGTCCCTCGGGCACCGGCCGGACGTCGTGTCCCGGCCCCAGCGCGCCGGGGTCGATCCCCGGGCCCGCGATGACGGTCGCCGGGGGCCCGGCGAGCAGCGCGGCCAGCGCCTCGCCGACCGCCTCCGGCGCCACCTCGGTGAGCTGGCGCGTCACGGGTTCGCCCGCGTCGCCCTCGGGGCCGAAGACCAGGCCCACCACGCTGTCGTGCAGCGGCACGTGGTCGGCGCCGGTCGTGTCGTACAGGAAGGTCCGCTGGTCGAGCAGCACGACCAGGGCCCGCCCGAAGGCGTCGGCGCGGCCGTACTCGGCGACCAGCCGCAGCGCGGTGAATCCGGCGGCGACACCCTGGTCGGACAGGTTGAACGACAACGGGTCGCCGGGCACCGCCTCGGCCAGGTAGCACGAGGGCGAGCGCCGCGGATCGGCGTCCGGCACGGTGTTGGCCACCAGCACCAGGTCGGGCGGGTCCATGGGCAGGAGCTCGGCCAGCAGCTCCTCGGTCATCTCGGTGAAGGTGTTGCGGACGCCGTGCTCGAACAGCTCGGCGACGAAGTCCAGCGAGTAGGGCCGCGCGAGGTCGGCCTGCATCCTGGCCAGGCCCGGCTCCACCGGGTCGGGCAGGAACGGCCTGCCGGTCGCGAACGTCCGGCTCACCACGCGGGACAGGCGCAGCGGCGCCCGCCCGGCCGGCGCCGGGGCACCGGCCGGGCGGGGTGAGGTGGCGAGGTACATCCCGGTCAGGCCCCCGCCTGCTCGTCGGCCTGCTCCTTGACGAACGTGGCCAGCGTCCCGACGGTCTCGAAGTGGCGCTGCTCCAGCGTGTCGGTGTCGAACTCGATGTCCAGCTCCTCCTCGATGGCCATCAGCAGCCCGAGGACGGTCGTGGAGTCCAGGCCGAGCTCGTCGAACAGGCGGCTGTTCTCGCCGATGGTGGCGGCGTCCAGCTGGGTCGACTCGGCCAGCGAGCCGACGATCGTGGCGACCGCCCGGCCGTGCAGGTCGGCGGCGCCGGTGTTCAGGGTGGTGTTCTCCATCGAAACGTTCACCTCTCGTGGTTGTCGCGGTTCAGGGGGACACGTCGGCGGCGCCGAGCGCGGCCGGGTCGACGAGGCGCTGCCGCAGCAGGAGGTCCTCGGGGACGTCGCGTTCGCGGACCAGATGCGGGCGGCCCTCGTGGACCAGCACCTCGGCCGGGTAGCCGTGGCTGAGGAACAGCACCGGCGAGGCGGTCGGCCCGTACGCCCCCGACCGGTGCACGCCGATCAGGTCGCCCGGCCGGACGGACGGCAGCGCGACCTTCTTGCCCAGCGTGTCGTTGGGCGTGCAGAGCGGGCCGGTGACGTTCCACTCCTCGGTCGCGGGCTCGTCGAGCCGGTTGAGCACCGTCATCGGGAAGTTGCGCTTGACGAACGAGCCGATGCCCACGGCGGCCATGTGGTGGTGGGTGCCGCCGTCGGCGACCGCGAAGCGCTCGCCCATCGAGTCCTTGACGTAGCGGACGGCCACGACGTACGTGCCGGCCTCCGCGGTCAGATAGCGGCCCAGCTCCATGATCAGCCGGGTCTCGGGGTGCCGGGCCCTGAAGTCCCCAACGACCGGGTTGAGGCGCTCGGTCAGCACACCGGCGTCCAGGTCGGACTCGCCGTCGAAGTAGGCGACGCCCAGGCCGCCGCCGACATCGACCATGCGCAGGCCGAAGCCCAGCGTGGCCGACAGCCGCTCGGCCAGGTCGAAGATGCGCCCGGTGTTCTCCACCACGACGTCCTCGCTGAGGATGCGGGTGCCCATGTAGACCTGCACGCCCATCAGGTCGAGCCCGGGGTAGCGCTCCACCAGGTCGGTCTGGGCGAACAGCTCGGTCTCGTCGATGCCGAACTGGCGCGGCTTGCCGCCCATCGCCAGCCCCGACCGCTTGACCGCGAAGCTCGGGTTGACGCGCAGCGCCACCGGCGCCCGCACCCCCCGGCTGCGGGCCAGCTCGTCCACCAGCGCCAGCTCGGGCAGCGACTCGCAGACGATCGCGTAGATCCCCTCGTCCAGGCAGGCCGCCAGCTCCTGGCGGCTCTTGCCCGGGCCGAGGAAGATCACGTTCTCCGGCGGATGGCCCGCGCGGCGCGCGGTCATCAGCTCCACCAGCGAGGACACCTCCGCCCGCGCGCCGAACGAGCGCAGCAGCGAGCAGATCGAGACGTTGGGGTTGGCCTTCAGGGAGAAGAAGATCTCCATGGCGGGGTCGAGCCGGTCGCGCAGCCCGAAGAACCGGTCCCGCAGCGCGGCGCCGTCGTAGACGAACATGGGAGTGCCGAACTCCCGGGCCAGCTCCGACACCGGCGTGCCCTGAACCTGGAACTCACGCGTCATCCTTGGTCCTCTCCGCGAGGGCGGCCAGCACGCGGCCGACCTCGTCATCCAGTGCCGCCGTGCGGTCGGCCGAGTCGGCGACGACCACCCCGTACAGGCGGCCGTCGAACGCCGTCCCCGGCTCGGGATCGTCCGGCGCGGCCGCGTTGACCGTGGCGTAGTTGTTGACCAGCAGGCCGCCGCCGCGCGCGGGGTCGAACAGCAGGTCGCCCAGGGCGTCGCGGAGCCCGGCGAACGGCAGCCGCCGCCCGAGCCGCACCGGGTACTGGCGGACCAGGGCCGTCCGGTCGGCGCCGATGAACGCCTCCTGGATCGCCGCCTGGTAGGTCGACATGTTGTTGCGCGCGTTGATCTCGACGACCGGGTAGAGGCCGCCGTCGGGGTCGACCATCGCGTCCACGCCGACCACCCCGTAGTAGCCGTCGGCGGCCAGGCACGCGCCCAGGCGCCGCGAGACGTCCCGCAGCTCGGCCACCTGCCGCTCGTCGAGCCCGGCGGGAATCCGGTGGCCCTTGTGGACGCCGTTCTCGGTGATCGCCTCCTTGACGAAGTCGAAGCGCACGCCGCCGTCGCGGGCCACGGTGAACTGGTAGTTGAGGTCGGCGACCTTGGCCACCCACTCCTCCACGACCAGCCCGGCCCGCTCGTCCCCGGCCTTCCGCGCCCGGTTGGTGATCATCCGGTGCAGCCGGTCGAGACGGCGCTCGTCCCGCACCACCTCGATGCCCTTGCCCGAGACGCCGAAGGCGTCCTTGACCACCACGACCTGCCCGGCCGCGAGCAGCTCGCGCGCGGCGGCGAACGCCTGGTCCACCTCGGCGAGGTCGGCGCAGGTCCAGCCGCGGGCCTGCCGGATCCCGAGCTCGTCGGCCAGCCGCCGGCTGTAGATCTTGCTGTTGACCGCCTTGCAGACCGCGGCGGACGGCGCGGCCAGCGCGATGCCGGCCCGCTCGGACAGCAGCTCCTCCAGATCGGAGATCCCGTGCGCGCTGACCGCGGCGCCGCGCGAACCCAGCAGGCGCAGCTCGCGCAGCACCCGGGAGTCGTCCAGGGCGTCCTCGGTGACGATGCGGCCCGGGTCCTGCCGCTCGACCACGAGCATCCCCGGCAGATCGAACCCGAGCTCCTCCAGGTGCCGCAGGTAGTCGGCGTCGGGCGCGGCCTTCAGCACGACGTGGTCGCCCTTGCCCGCCAGCAGCACGGCGAACTCGTCCATGCGGTTGACGATGACGTTGCCCGACCCGAAGGCCAGCTTGGGCAGCCCTGGTTCCCCGACCGCCCACCGGTCCTCGACCTCGAAGTTGCCGACGAAGACCAGCTCGGCGCCGGTGTCTCCGGCGACCGCCGCCTTCAGCCGTTCGTTGAAACCGCGGAACGTGGTGCTCATGCCCTCCCCCTCAGTGCTCGAAGACCATGGCCGAGAAGGTCGAGCCGAGCCCGACCGTGACGAGCATGTAGCGGTCCCCCGGACGCAGCCGGCCGAGTTCGAGCGCCGTCTGGTAGTTGATGAAGGGGTCCGCGCAGAAGCAGTGCCCGGTGACCGGGACGTTGTCCAGGAACACCCGCTCCAGCGGCAGGTCCAGGTGCCGGGTGAGACGCACCCACGACACGCGGTTGACGTTGTGCGGGAAGACCAGCGTGAGGTCGTCCAGGGCGATGCCCGCCTTCCGGGCCGCCGCCACCATCACCTCGGCCAGCGCCTCGGTGTAGACCTGCTGGAACTCGGCGAACAGGGCGTCGGTCAGCGACAGGCACTCGTAGAAGCGGCCGTGGGTGCGGGCCGCGTAGCCGAGCATCCGGTCGCGGTCGTCGCGGGTGCTCACGAGCACGGCCGCCGCGCCCTCGCCGTTCATGGCCGTGCCCGGCACCGTCTGCGCGGCGGGCGTGAACGTCTTCTCGCCGGTCAGGACGAGCGCCAGCGCGTCGGGGTCGCCGTCGGCGGCCAGCAGCTTGCCGCACAGGTCCACGGCCAGCAGCCCGGAGGCGCAGGCGTGGTGGGTCAGCGCGAACGCCGTGGCGTGCCCGAGCCCGAGCGCGTCGCGCACCTCGTGCACCGGGTTGACCGGGTGCGGGACGACGATCGGCATCGTCCTGGCCTGGACGACGTAGCGCACCTGGTCCTCGCGCCCGCGCAGCGCGTCCAGCTTGCTCGCGGCGGCCAGCAGCAGGTCGGTCGGCGTCCCTTCGGGGTCGCGGCAGATCTCCGAGAGCCCGTAGAAGCGCTTGTAGACCTTGATCTCGGCCGGGTCGAGGCCCAGTTCCCGGCCCAGTTCGGTGATGGGCACCCGCCCGGACGGCAGGTAGGTCGCCACCGCCTCCAGCGAGGTCATCAGGCGTCCCCCGACGGGGTGCGGGCGAGGGTCTCCTCCAGGTGCCGCGCCAGCGCCTCGATCGTGGGGTGGTCCCAGGCGACCGTCGGCTCCAGCACCAGCCCCAGGCGGTCCTCGATGTCGCCGCACAGGATCAGCGCGTAGACCGAGTCGAGCCCGTAGGTGGTCAGGGCGGCCGAGGTGTCGATCTCGGCGGCGTCGCGCTGCGCGTAGTGGGCGACCTTCTCGCGCAGCCAGCTCCGCAGGTCGGTGTCCGGCGGGGCCGATTCGGGGCTGTTCATGGCATTCTCCTTGTGTTCACTGGCAGACGCGCTATCCGGGCAGGCGCCGGTTCGACAGTCCGAACCCGCGACGTCCGCGGTGCCGGGAGAGCACCTCGGCGGACAGCCGTTCGGTGCGGTGCCGCGAACCCTGGCCGGGGTCGCGGCCCACCCATTCGGCGATGCGGCTCAGCGCCGCGACGGCCCACAGGGGGTCGCCGAGGAACGGATCTCCTCGGTCACGGTTGTGGAGCCAGATGTTGACGCAGGCGGTCGCCGCCAGGACCGCGGCGTACCTCGCCGCGAGGCGCAGCGCCTCCGGCCTGGCGGTGACGGTGAGGTCCCGCGGTTCCAGGGCGGCGCACTCGCGCTGGAGGTCGGCCAGTTCGGCGGCGATCACCAGGACCAGCCGGCGCAGCTCGCCGCCGAGCTCGGCGGCGTCCAGCGCCGCCGCGAGCGAGGCGCTCAGGCTGTCGTGGCCGCCCGACCCGATCGAGAGCCGCTCG
Source organism: Spirillospora sp. CA-294931 (assembly GCF_050946795.1). GTDB lineage: Bacteria > Actinomycetota > Actinomycetes > Streptosporangiales > Streptosporangiaceae > Spirillospora. Next base: position 151,930 of record NZ_CP192006.1, on the reverse strand, counting down.
AACGGAAGCGGCGGCAGGTCACCGCCCAGGCGGAACACCCCGGGCGGCGGCTGCCGGTCGTCCGGCCAGGCCTTGCGGGCCAGCCGGGGCAGCTGCGGCAGCACCGTGGCCAGGCAGGCGACGCGGGCGCTGTGCCCGAAGCCCGAGGGCGCCAGGTCGCGCAGGTGCTTCTGGAAGATCCCGTACTCGCCGTCGCGGATGTAGAACTGCGCGCCGAGCACCCGCGACAGGCTGGACATCGCGTCCATCAGCAGCGTCGCGACGAAGTACTTGGCCGTCGAGGCGTACAGGCTGGTCTCGCCGGGCAGCAGGTGCATCGAGCGCGCGGTCACCGTGGCCAGCGAGTCGCAGATCAGCAGGTCGGTGAACGCCCCGGCCAGGATGGAGCGGATGTGCGGCATCCCGGCCAGCGGCCGCCCGTACAGGACGCGCTCGTCGGCGAACCGCGCGGTCGCCGCCAGTCCGGTCTCCAGAATCCCCGCGCTCATCGCGGGCAGCGCGGTGCGCGTGATCTGGAAGGAGCGCAGCGCCGTCTCCATCCCGAGCCCGGGGGCGCCGAGCATCGCGCCGTCGGGCACCGGGCAGTCGGTGAACTCCAGCCCGCCGAGCTGCACCCCGCGCATGCCCGCGCTGGGGAAGCGCGGCAGGTCCCGGAACGACCCGGCGGGAAGGTCGGCCTTCTCGACGAACAGCTGCGAGTGGCTGCGGCTGCCCGGCTCGTCCGAGGTGCGCGCGAACAGCACCATGGCCTGGGACCGCCGCGCGTTGGTGATCACTTCCTTGTGGCCGTTCAGGCGCAGGCGCCCGTCCGCCCCCGGCATGGCGGAGAACTCGGCGCGCGCGAAGTCGTTGCCGTGGGCCAGCTCGTGGTAGACCGAGACCGACCGGCCGCCCGAGAGCAGGATGTCGGCCATCCGCCGGCGCTGCCGCTCGTCGCCGGTCGCCCACACGTTGACCGCGGAGATCAGGCTGCTGGCGCCGTAACCGAGCCCCAGGCACGGGTCGCGCCGGTAGACCGCCCGCATCACCTCGATGAGGTGGTCGAGCCGGGTCAGCCGCCCGCCCAGCTCGCGCGGGACGAACTCGGCGTTCAGCGCGAACTCGTCCAGCACCCGCTCGCCCTCGGCGAACATCTCGCCCGCCTCGTCGGCCGCGAGCACGGCGGCGTGGCCGGTGGGGTTCCCGGGATCCCAGGGGTCGCCGAGACGGCGTTCCAGGTCGTCGAGCGAGGCGGTGAGCGCGTCGGTCTCGGGCTTGTCGATCAGCACGTCGTCGATCTCCGCTGTGTGGTCGATCATCGGGCACCGGCCGCGTTCGGGAAGGCGGGCGCCGAGCCGCCCTCGATGGCGTCGAAGAGCCGGTCGAAGACCTCGCCGCTGGTCGGCCGGCCCGCCGGGCGCAGCGCCCGCAGCACGTGGGTGAGCACGGCCTCCAGCCACAGCCCGTCGTCGTCCGGCTCGCGGTTGAGCAGCCACGCCCGCAGCGCGGCGGCGCCCGCGAAGCACTGCTCGTAGCGGCGCGCCAGCGCGAACGCCTCCGGCTGGACGTACTGGGAGGCGGGCGGGCTCAGCGCCAGCTCGCCGTGCAGCCGGTCGCAGCGGTTGTTGAGCTCCTCGGCCAGCTCGGCCACCCGGCAGAGCCCTTCGGTCCGGCCCGCCAGGGCGCGCAGCTCGCCGGTCGCGACGCGCAGGCCCTGGGTGAGGCTGGAGCCGCCGCGGGCCAGCAGGCTCAGCCGGTCGAGCCGGGCCTCGGGCAGCGGGGCGGCCAGATCGGCGGCACGCCCGACGGCGTCCTCGTTGCCCGTGGCCTCGTGATGGCCGCGGGCCAGCACCGGGAAGTGGTTGATCAGGGCGTGCTGGTTGACGAACGTGCTGCCGTCGAAGATCCCGACCACCCGGTGGTCGCGTTCGAGCTTCTGGAACGCGCCGTGCTCGTGCACCTCGGTGAGGAACGCGCGGGCGCCGAGCAGCTCGCCGCACGCGGTGATCAGCTCGTCGGCGCGGGTCGGCACGTACGACTTGGCCACCGCGGAGATCACGCTCATCTCCTCGGGCAGGGTGTGGACGGCGCGCGCGGCGAACGCGGTCACGGTCTCGCAGGCGTACAGCGCCGCGTACGACTCCCCGAGCGTGCGCCGCACATGCGGGAGCTCGATCAGCTTGCGGCCGTACAGCTCGCGCTGCCCGGCGAAGTCCCGCGCGAGCCGCACCGCCTGGTCGGCCGCGCCCAGCGACAGCGCCGCGCAGATCGTCCGGGTGATCTGGAGCGCTTTGAGGACGGTCTCCAGCCCGGCGCCCTCCTCGCCGACCAGCGCGCGGGCGGGGACGGGGCAGTCGTCCAGGGCGAACCCGCTGATATCGGCGCCGCGGATGCCGTGCGTGGGGACCTTGGGCAGCGTGCGCCAGCGGCCTTCGGGCAGGTCGCGCTTGTCGGCCAGCAGCAGGCTGAACCCGCGCGGCCCGCCCTCGGGGCGGGTGCGCACGAGCAGGCAGAGCAGCGGGCTGCGGGTGGCGTTGTTGATCAGCCACTTCTCGCCCTGGACGCGGTAGCCGCCGTCCGGCTCCGGCGTGGCGGCCATCTCCCCGGCCAGCAGGTCGCTGCCGTGTCCGCGCTCGGTCAGGCCCCACGACACCGGGGCGCCCGCGATGATGTCGGCGGCCAGGCCGCGCGCCTGCTCCTCGCTTCCGGCGAGCCACACGCAGATGCCGCCGAGGAAGGTCTTGGCGTGCCCGATCGCCACCGACAGGTCGCGGCGCGCGACCGACCGCAGCGCCCCGATGAGGTCGTCGTAGCGGGTCAGCGCGCCGCCGAACGCGGCCGGGACGTACAGCCTCGGCAGCCCCATCAGGTCGAGCTCGCGGCAGATGTCGGCGGGGAACTCCTCGCGGCGGTCGAGCTCGGCGCAGCGGGCGAAGGACATCAGCGTCCCGTCCTCGCCGGGGTCGCCGAGCACGCGGTCGAACTGCCCAAGGTCTACTCGGTGCGTGTCGATCGGCGGTGCGGTCGTCGTCATGACGCGTCACTCCTCGCCGCGGTGTCGAGAAGCGCGCGCACGGCCGGGGACAGCTCGGCGTGCAGGACGGGCAGCTCGCCGTCCAGGAACTGCCGGCGGACGAGCGTGCGCTGGATCTTGCCGCTGGTGGTCCGCGCGACGGTGCCGGGCCGGACGAGCACGACGCCGTGGACGGCGACGCCCACGTCCCGGTTCAGGCGGTCGCGGACGCTCGCCGCGATCCGCGCGAGCTCGGCCGGCTCGCGCCGCCCGGTCCGGATCTCGCGGACGATCACGACCTCCTCTTCGGGGACGCCGACCGAGAAGGCCGCGCCGACCCCGCGGTCCAGGGCCGGGTGGGCGCCGCGCGTGGCCGCCTCCAGGTCCTGGGGGTACAGGTTGCGGCCCCGGACGATGATCAGTTCCTTGGTGCGTCCGGTGACGTAGATCTCGCGGTCGTGCAGGATGCCCAGGTCGCCGGTGCGCAGGAAGCCGCGCTCCCCGTCGGAGGTGACGGCGTCGAACGTGCGCCTGGTCTCCTCGGGCCGTCCCCAGTAGCCGCGCGCGATGTTCGGCCCGCGCACCCAGATCTCGCCGACGCGGCCGTCGGGGAGCACCAGACCGGACTCGGTGTCGACGATGCGCACGTCGATCCGCTCGGCGCGGCCGGAGCCGACGATCCGGTGCGTGGGGGCACCCGGCACGGGCGGGCGCAGCTCGCCCCGGCCGAACCCGGCGGCGTCCACCTCGGTGATCACCGCGGTCCTGCCGGTGCCGTTGCCCGAGATGACCAGGGTCGCCTCGGCCATGCCGTAGCCCGGGAGCATCGCCTCGGGCCGCAGCCCGGCCGCGGCGAACCGCCGGGTGAACGCCTCGACCGTGGCCGCCAGGACGGGCTCGGCGCCGTTGACCGCGCACCGCCAGCGGGACAGGTCCAGGTCCGCCAGCTGCTCGTCGGTGACCCGCTGGACGCACAGGTCGTAGGCGAAGTTGGGGGCGGGCGAGTAGTCGATGCCGTACCGGTCGATCAGGGCCAGCCAGGCGTGCGGCCGCTTGACGAAGGCCATGGGCGGCATCAGCACGCTGCGCCCGCCCAGGATCAGCGGCGACAGCAGCAGCCCGATCAGCCCGAAGTCGTGGTGCATCGGCAGCCAGCCGCCCACGGCGCGGTCGCCGGTCATGCCGGTGACCGCCGCGAGGATGTGGGCGTTGGCCAGCAGGTTGGCGTGGTCGACCATCACGCCCTTGGGCTCGCTGGTCGAGCCGGAGGTGTACTGGAGGAAGACCAGCGCGTGCGGGTCGACGGGAGGCGGGCGCCACGCGCCGGGCGCGGGCAGCTCCTCCTCCGGCAGGTCGGGGGCGAGGCAGTCCAGCCCGGTCAGGTTCTGCTCCTTGGCCCACGCCTTCAGCACGTCCAGGTCGGCGGCGTCGGCGAGGGCGCCGACCGCCGCGGAGTCCCGGGCGACCGCGGCCAGGCGGTCGGCCTGGCGCTGGTAGCCGTCGGGCGAGGGGGCGGGCACCGGGATCATCCCGGCGTAGACGCAGCCCAGGAAGGTCCGCGCGAACCCCGGCCCGGAGGGGTGCAGCACCAGGAGCCGGTCTCCGGCGGCGAAACGGGCCTGCAACAGCGCGGCGATACGGCGCGCGGCGCGGTCCAGGTCGGCGTAGGTCAGGGTGGGGTCGGCCTGCTCGGACGGGGCGCGGAGCGGATCCGCGCTGAAGATGAGGGCGGTCCTGTCACCGTGCTCGGCCGCCCTCGCACACATGAGTTCGACGAAGCTCTTGTACTCGGGCATGCAGTGTCAGCCTCCATCGGCGGGACGGTTGGTAATCGAGCGTCGCGGATCGGCGCCGGGGCTCATAAGCCACAAAGGAGCGCGCCATGGATCTGCACGAACGCCCGCCTGAACGGGCACGGCCGTATCGGCACCGACCATCCCGACCTGCGAGAACACCGTGTTTCTCGCGGTGGACGAACGGGGGCGGCCCGATGCCCTGCCCGAAAGAGCACTCTGGGAGCACCCGGCCCGGCGGTTAGCGTGTCGAGCCATGAGGGCCGACATCGCACGTCTGGTGGAGTCCGCCGCCGAGGCCGCCGTCCTGGCCGGGCGGCCGCTCGCCGAGCGCTTCCACGACGGCGTGGCCGCCGTGCCCAAACCCGGCACCCACGCCCACGACGTCGTCACCGCCGCCGACGCCCGGGCCGAGGCGGTGATCCGCGCCGCGCTGACCGACGCCTGGCCCGGTTCCACCGTGATCGGCGAGGAGAGCGGCGACGGAAGGGAGGGCGACCCGGACGGAGTCCGCTGGATCGTCGACCCGATCGACGGCACCGCCAACTTCGCCCGCGGCGTCCCGCTGTTCTGCGTGTCCATCGGGGTGCGGCTGCCCGACGGGACGGCCGGCGGCTGCGTGTACGACCCCGTCCGCGACGAGTCGTTCACCGGCACCCCGGACGGCCTGCGGCTCAACGGCCGTCCCGTCCCGGCGGGCCGCCCCCGGCACGCGGTGCCGCTGGCGCTGACCGACGTTCCCCGTCCCGGCGTCGCCCCCGATCCGTCGGAGCTGGCGCTGTTCGCGTCGCTGATCCAGGCGGCGGACGTCCGCAGGATCGGCTCGTCCGCGCTGGCGCTGGCGTATGTCGCCTGCGGCCGCGCGGACGTCGCCGCGGGCGCCGACGCCTTCGTCTGGGACACCGCGGCGGGCAGCGCCCTGGTCGCCGCCTCCGGGGGCGGCTTCGCCGGGGTTCCCGAACCCAGCGCCGACCGCCCCGGCGGGTTCGCCGCCTGGACGTCCGAGGCCGCCGCGCTCGGCGAGCGCGTCGCCCGCGCGCTGGAGGCGGCCCACCACGAAGCAGAAGGGCACGGCTGATGGACCAGCACACGATGGCGTTCGTCGGGGGCCTGCACCGCAGCGGCACCACCCTGCTGGCGTCGCTGATGGCCGACCACCCGCAGATCAGCGGATTCCGGAATACGGGGGCGCCCGAGGACGAGGGCCAGCACCTCCAGACGGTGTGCCCGATCGACGAGCACCACGGCGGCCCCGGGCGCTTCGCGTTCACCCCCGAGGCGCACATGACCGAGACGTCCCCGTTCGCCGCGCCCGAGCCCGCGCGCAGGCTGCGCGAGCAGTGGGAGCGCTACTGGGACCTGTCGCGGCCCGTCCTGCTGGAGAAGTCACCGCCCAACCTGCTGCGGTTCCGGTTCCTCCAGGAGGTCTTCCCGAACTCCCGGTTCATCCTGATGATGCGGCATCCGGTCCCGGTCACGCTGAGCACGCTCAAGTGGGCCCCGGCCCTCACGCCCCGGCGGCTGGTGGAGCACTGGATCCACGCGCACGAGATCGCGCTCCAGGACACGCTGCGCCTGGAGCACTGCATGACCGTCCGCTACGAGAACCTCATGGCCCGTCCCGCCGCGACCATGGCCGAGATCGCCGAGTTCCTCGGGCTGCCCGACGCGTTCGACGCCGGCCGCGTCGACCCGAAGGTCAACCGCGACTACTTCGCGCGGTGGCGGGCGCTCGCCTCGGGCGGCGGGCTCGGCGAGGGTCTCGACGCGCTGGAGTCCGCCGTCAACACCTACGGCTACAGCCTGTCGGCCGACGCGCCGCGCGGCTCGTCCTCGCCGCTCGCCGATCCCTGGAGGTCCTAGTGCCGCCCATCCTCATCGTCCACGCGACCGGCGGTCCGCGCCGCGACCCGGCGTCCCTGCGGCTGGAGTGGGTGACCTCGACGCTGGACGGCCTGGCGCTGGCCGGCGCGCGGGTCCCGGCCGACCTCGACGTCGATCTCGTCGACCTGGACGGCCCCGCCGCGACCGGGCCCGCACCGGCGCCGACCGCGTGGGAGGAGTCGGTCATCGCCCGCTGGTGGCGGACGGCGAGCTTCGACGACCCGGCGCACGGGCCGGGCGGCGGCTCGCCCGTCGCGACCGTCCGGTCGGCGGAGGCGATGCTGACCGCCCTCGGCCGGTCCCGATACTTCGTCGGCCTGCCCCATGACGAGCTGCTCCGGGCGGCGCGGGAGATGACGTCGTACCTGACCGCCGACCGGGCGGCCCGCGCGGCCACGGCCCGGGTGCGCGCGGCGATCACGCCGGACACCCGCGCGGTGATCGGCTTCGGGCTCGGCTCCGTCCCGGCGGTGGACGCGCTCGCGGACGGGAGCGCGGTGGAGACATTGATCACCCTCGCCTCGCCGCTGGCGCTGCGCGCCGAGCCCGCGCTGCCCGTCCCGGCACCGCCGCTCGCGCGGCCTCGCGCCCGCACCTGGTTCAACCTGGTCGACGTCGCCGACGGCCTCGCGGCCCGCGACGGGCTCGCCCCGCTGTACGGCGCGGCCGTCCGCGACGTGTCCCTGGACTGCGACCCCCGGCTCCGCGCGCCCCGTCCCTACGCGGGCACCGCCGAGTTCGGCCGCGCCCTGGCGCACTGACCGGGCACCGTGGGCCTCAGCCGGGAGCGGGCTCGCCGGAGGCCAGGCGCATGCCGAGCTCGAAGCGGCTGCGGACGCCGAGCTCCTCCATCGCCTTCTTGACATGGCGCTGGACGGTGCGGCGCGAGACCCCGAGCTCCTTGGCCACCGACTCGTCGGTGGCGCCCACGGCCAGGCGGTTGAGGATCTCGGCCCGCAGCCGGTCGCCGTCGGCGTCCAGCGGCGGGCGGGCCTGCTCCCACGCCTGCTCGAACATCGCGACCAGTTCCTCGATGTGCTCGGTCGAGCCGACGATCCGCAGCTGGCCGCGCTCGTCCCCGAGCACGGCCACCCGGCGGTCGGCCACCAGCAGGAACGCCGTGAGCAGCGGCGAGACGCGCAGCTCGGGCGCGGCGCCCGCCGGGGTGCCGGACGGCCCGGCGCGCCGCCGGGGCCGGGTCCTGACGACCACGCGGGTCTCCCGGCGCGCGGCGGGCCTGATGGCCCGTCGCATCCTCGTCCATTCGTCACCCGGGGCCGGGAGCAGGATGAGCAGGTCCTGGTGCGCCGTGGCGATGTACGCCTCGACGAGCTTGCGTCCGTCGGCGGTGTGGAGGTCGTCGCTGTGCGGAGGGGAGGGCATCATCGATGACACCTGAACATCTTCACAAAGGTCCGGCGGCTCCGTCGTCACCAGGGCCTCAGTGGACGGCCTCCCGGGGGTGGCCGATCATCCCGGCGCCGATGGCGGTGACGACGGCGGTCGTGCGGTTGGGCGCGCCCAGCTTGAGCAGGACGCTGGTCACCAGCCGCTTGGCCCCGTGGTCGGAGATCGACAGGCGCCGGGCGATCTGCTTGTTGCTGAGCCCCTCGGCCAGCAGGTTCAGCGTCTCCTGCTCGCGGGCGGTGAGCCTGACCGGCCTGGGCACCTCGGCGCGCGCGGGCGTTCCGGCGTGGGTGAGCAGGCGGCGCGCGAGGCGAGCGGGCATCGGGATCTCGCCGCGCGCCATCCGGTCGAGCGCGTCGCCCAGGGCCTCGGCGGTCAGCTCCTGCTGGACCAGGAAGCCGTCGGCCGGGAGCGAGGCCGGAACCGCCGCCTGCGCGACCTCGGTCTCGTCCAGCAGGACGAGGGCCTTGGCGCGCCTGTCGTGCTCACCGCCGCGGGCCTCGCGCAGCCAGGCCGCCTCCGCGCTGGTCATGATGACCACGTCCACACCGCCCGAGCGGAACAGAAGCCCGGTTTCCATGCCGTTGCGGCAGTGCCGGACGGCCGCGACCCTCGCGAGGCCGCGCAGCACGTCCTCCAGCCCCCGTGCCAGAACTTCGTTGCCGACGTCGATCGCCACACTGAGGGTGGTGGCCTCCGGCTGACCTGCTGCGATCACATGCGTCATCGCACACTCCCGTCTCAGTCTTCCCCGATGGCCCTATGACATCCCTGACGACTGGCCCGAACAAGGGGCATGACGCTTTTAAGACACCCCGGGAGTGCTCCCCGATTGAGAACCTATATAACTATTCCTATCAATTTACTATTGAATACAAAAAGTGAATGGCTGATCACACCGGGCCATAACCGCTGGTCCCACGCGCGGGCATGGTGACTCGGCGCCGCCGGACGGTGACACCGAGACGAACGGCGCCCACGAAAAGTTCGCAGGTTGTCCTCACACCGCCGGGGACCTTCGAGCCCCGGCCGGACCTATGATGATGATCAGGGAAGTCCTTCACCCGCCTGACAGAGACGGCCCACCCCATGCGCATGGCATCTCTGAGCTCCACAAAATATTGGACCTTCATCCTCATAACCACCACGGTCGTGGGTGGAATATTCGGCACCATTCTGGTCGTCACGCATTCGCAGGACAATGACCTGCTCTTTCCCGCGGCCGTTTTCATGAATGCCTGGGCCGCGATCGCGTGCGGCTCGATCCTCGCCAGACAGCACTCCGAAGTTCGAATCGGAGTGCTGTTTCTCACACTCGGATTCGCGTGGTTGCTGCGTTTTCTGGTCTTCGCCCCCGACCAGGTACCGCAGGAGATCACGCTGATGTCGCGCACCCTCCCGGCGCCGCTGCTGATCAGCACGTTGATCCTTTTTCCCGACGGCAGGACCAGCAGCCGCTTGGAGCGATCCACCCTCGCCGTCACCCTCATGCTCCCGCTCTCGCTGTACCTCGACTACCTCACCCTCGACCGCAGCGCCTTCGAGCCCTGCCTGTCGTGCGTCTCCATGGGGCGCAGCGCCACCGCCTCCATGACGTCGGTCACGGCCCACCTGCACACGGCGGTGGCCGCGCTGCTGCTGACGGTGATACTCGTGCGGCGCTGGACGCGGTCGCCGCACCGCGAACTGGTCCCCGCCCGCGCCCTCGGCATCGCGATCGCGGTGCACATCGGGGTCGAAAGCCTGCTGACCTACCTCCTGCCGCTCCCGGTCACGCGTCCCCTCCGGCTCCCCTACAACGCCACCGGCGTCGGGCTGCAGATCCTGCTCGCCGTCACCGTCGCCGTCGGGATGCTCCACCTCTGGCTGGCCCGCACCACGACCGACCGCGACCTGCTGCGGCTGACGGCCGACGTCCAGGTGCAGAACGCGCGCCACCGTCTCCAGCGCGACCTGCACGACGGCGCCCAGCTGCGGCTGGTCAACGCCGTCCTGGCGGTCCAGCTGGCCCGGGGACAGCTCCAGTCGACGGCCGCGCCGGAGATCCGCCAGCATCTGGACACCGCCGCGGGCGAGCTCCAGCAGGCACTGGAAGAGCTGCGCAAACTCGCCAGGGGCGGCCGTCCGGGACCTCTCCAGCAGGGTCTTGAGGAGGCCCTGCGGCAGCTGGCCGCCGCGACCCCGGTACCGGTCACCGTCGAGGGACGGCCGGACGCCGACCTGCCCGCATCCTTAGCCACGACGGTCTACTACCTCGTCTCGGAGGCGGTGACCAACGCCGTCAGGCACGCCCGCGCCGACGGGATCACGGTCGGTCTGGAGACCCGCGACGAGGTGCTCCGGGTCACGGTCGCCGACGACGGTATCGGCAACGCCGACCCGAACGGAACCGGCCTGCTCGGGCTCGCGGAGCGAGTGTCGGCGGTCGGGGGTAGGTTCGTGGTGAGCAGCCCTGCCGGGGGAGGTACGGTGATCATCGCGGAAATGCCTTGCGTGTCATCATCGCAGACGACGCGGTCCTGATCCGCGAGGGAGTCGCGGCACTGCTGCGCTCTCGCGGCCTCGAGGTCACCGCCACGGTCGGCGACGCGCCGGCGCTGCTGAAGGAGATCCAGCGGCAGCCGCCGGACGCGGCGATCGTCGACATCCGCATGCCCCCGACGTTCGGCTCCGAGGGCCTGGAGGCGGCCGAGCGGATCCGCGCCGAGCATCCCGAGGTCTCGGTGCTCCTGTTCTCGCTGCACATCGACATCGGCTACGCCCTCAACCTGGTCAACGGCGGCGAGGGCCATGTCGGCTACCTGCTGAAGGAACGGGTGGTCGACATCGACCAGCTCGTCTCCACGCTCGACCGCATCGTGTCGGGGGGCGCCGTCATCGACCCGGCGATCGTCGAGGAGCTGATGGCCCGCCAGCGGGCCGCGGGCCCGGTCGGCCGCCTCACGCCGCGCGAGCGCGAGGTGCTCGCGCTGATGGCCGAGGGCCTGACCAACCCGGCCATCGCCGAGCGGATGCATCTGAGCCGCAAGACCGTCGAGAGCTACGTCACCAACATCCTGGAGCGGCTGGAGATCCCGCACGACGTGGGGCTGCACCGGCGCGTCCAGGCCGTCCTGCTCTTTCTCCAGGCACAGTAGGCATCCCGGGCGCCCTGTCACCAGAGGTGTCACCCGGGAGTTCCCTACCCCGATTCCAGGGTTCTCCCGGTTCCAGGGGAAGACCACCGGTTCATACGCTGATGATCATCGGCGAGCACCGGAGGAACATCCATGTCCACGAGTGTGCACGAAGCCGCTCTCACCTCACCGAACACCGTCCACAGCGGCCATCCCGGCGGTCAGGACCCCGTCCATGAGCGAAGACGGGCGATCGCGGAACTGGTCGCGTCGGCGACGCGGGACATCCTCGCGTTCGTCCCCTGCGGCTTCGACCTCGACGGCTTCACCGACCGGCCCCCGGTCGAGACGCGGCTGGTCGTCCAGCACGGCGCGCCACTGCCCGAGGGGTTCGCCGCGCCGCCACCGGGCCAGGCGGCGCGGATCCATCTGGACGTCCCCATGGGGATGGTCATCGTCGACCGGCGCGTCGCCGCGCTGGCCGTCGAGCCGTCCCTGGCCGACTGGTCGCTGGTCTGCCAGCCCGCCACCGCGCTGTCCTCGCTGGTGGCGATCTTCGAACGGTTCTGGCGGGACGCCGCCGTCCCGGGCGAGGCCGGCGACCACGGCCTGGCCGCCGTGCACCTGCGCGTCCTGCGGCTGCTGGAGTCCGGGATGACCGACCGCGAGATCTCCGGCGGGCTCGGCATCTCGATCCGGACCGTGCAGCGCCATGTCACGACGATCATGAACGCGCTGGGCGTCCGGAGCCGGCTGGAGCTGGGCTTCACCTGGCGGGCCATCGACCGGCGCCCGCCGCACTCCTGCGCCGTCGCGTGCCCCTCCGACCGAATGGGCATGCCCGCCCGGGCCGTCCGACCGGCCGACCGGCTGCGTGGCCGCCCGGGTATTACGGCGGTCGCCTCCCCCGCCTGAGGATGTCGGTGCGGCCGCGGCACGCGGCCGCCCACGATCTTCGGGCGGGACGGGACAATGTCAGACGGTTCGAGCGGGACGCCGATCCGGATCGGCACCGTGATCATGCACCATCCGCGGCGGACGGAACGGCTGCCGCGGCTGATCGAGGCGTGCGGGCCGCTGGCCCCCAGGGTCGTGGCCGACCCCGACCCGGACGGCGTGCCGAGCCCGCTGCGCACCGCCAAGCGGGCCTGGGCCGACATCGAGGACGGGGTGACGCACCACCTCGTCCTCCAGGACGACATCGTCCCCGTCCCCGGCTTCGCCGCCCAGCTGCGCGCGGCCGTCGCGGCCCGGCCGGACCACGGCATCTCGATGTACTCCCACTGGGACAGCCCCCAGAACTCCTACCTGGTGCGGCGCGCCGCCGTGGCGGGCACGGCCTGGGCCCCCCTCGCCCCCGCCGAATGGACGCCCACGCAGGGCTTCGTCCTCCCCGTCGACCAGGCGCGGCGGCTGGCCGCCTACCTCGCGGGCATCCCCGACGACGTCCAGGACGACGACGAGATGGTGGTGATCTTCTGCCGCAAGCAGGGCGTCCCGGTCGCCGCCACGGTCCCGCACCTGCTCGACCACGGGCACGACCCCACCATCGTCGGCCACCACGGCCGCCTGCACGCCACCGTCCTGGCCCCGGAACGGCCGCCGCCCCCCGGCCACTGGTCCATGGCCGAGCAGCTCGACCCCGGCCCCTACACCGTGGAACTGCTCGAATCCCGCTGCGGGCTGCGAATCGTCCACGGCGAGCCCGTCGAGCACCAGTTCGGCTGGTACTGGCACGACGCCTGCGCGCTCGCCCGCGTCGCCCCCGAGACGATCCTCTCCGCCGCGGACCCGCACCTGGCCGCACTTCCCGCCCACCTCGTGCGTCCCGGCACCGAGATCTGGGCCGCCGGTTTCCTGCTGGGCGCCGACGCCGCCCGCGCCGGTGACCCGCCCCCCGGCGGCGGTCCGCTCACCCACGCCGCCATCGCGACCTGGGTCGACTCCGGCCTCTCGGCCGCCGACCACACCGCCGCCGGCGACTCCGGCCGGGCCGCCCTCACCGCCCTCGGCGTCACCGCCACCCAATGCGGCCTGGCCGCGGCGAAAGGCGCCACCACACCGAACCCACCCCACGGGTTTGTCGCGCACCCGCACACCACGACCGGCTCCGACCGGCCGGCAACGCGCGACCGCCCGGCGAAAGGCGCCGACCATGTTGCGTGAGCTGGCCGAACTCGTCACCGGCATGGCCCGGCGCGAGGCCCGGTGCGGGCTGCTGACGCCGCCGTTCGTGGCGACGGGGCGGGAGGGGCCGTCGGTCCGGGTGCGTCTGGTCGGCTGCCGCCTGTGCGGCGCCCGGGACGAGGCGCGGGTGTGGCCGGCCCCGATGCGGGCCGACGACGGCGCCCCGGGGCCCGTCCTTTCGATGCTCGCCTGCGAATCCCTCACCGCGCGGGCCGTCCTGCCCATCGTGACCGCGGCCGAGCACTTCCCCGAGCTGCGCGACGCCCGCTTCACCACCCGCGCGCTCACCTGGGCCGCGCTGTCGCACCTCGCGCCGGAGGACGCCCTGGCCCGGGTGGACGCCGCCGAACGCTGGGTCAACGGGCCGGACGAGTCGCCGGGACGCACGCTCCCCGCCTCCACCCGGCCCCACCGTCCCGGTGCCGCGTGGCCGGGGTACCGCGCCGCCCTGGCGCCCCGCTTCCTCACCCCGCATCCGGCCTTGCCGTCCTGGCTCGACATCCAGTACGAGGCGGAGCGGCGATCCGTGCTGCTCCAACGATTCGAGGGGGCATAGATGATCGAACTCACCCCGCGCCGGTTCACGTTCGAGGGGACCCGCGCGACCACCGGGCCCTGCACCGTGGGCCAGTGGGACTTCTGGCGCAAGATGCACCGGCCGGGCGAACCGGCCTTCGCCGACATGTCCTCCGGCGGCCTGCTGCCCCCGGGGACGACCCTCGACCGGGTGCTCGACGGGCTCAGGGAACTCGTCGAGCGCCACGAGTCGCTGCGCACGCTGTTCCGCGAGGACGGCCGGGGCGGGCTCGTCCAGGAGGTCCGGCGCCGGGGCGAGCTGAGCATCGAGATCATCGCCCTGGACACCCTCGACGAGCTGTACGGGATCGTGGGCGACTGGCGGCCGCTGCCGCCCGGCGTCCGGCACGACCCGCGCACCGACCTGCCGTTCGGCGCCCGCGTCGGCCTGATCGACGGCCGTCCGGTGTTCTTCCAGCTCTGGATGGCGCATCTGGCCGCCGACTTCCTCAGCAGCCAGGTCCTGGCCGCCGAGCTGGTCGAACTGCTCGGCGACGACGCCGCCGAGCGGCCCCCGATCACCCAGCCGATCGAGAAGGCCGCGCAGGAGCACACCGAGAAGGGGCGGCGCACCCTGGAACGGGCCCTGGACCACTGGCGGCGCGAGCTCGACGCCGCGCCCCGCACGATGTTCCCCGCGCCGCCCGGCGAACCGGCGTCCCCCCGGTTCTGGCGCGGCGGGCTGCGCTCGCACGCCGTCCCGCCCGCGCTCGACCTGCTGGCCGCCCGCTACCGGGTCGGCGCCACCCATGTCCTGCTCGCCGCCGCGGCCGTCATGATCGGCGGCTACACCGGGCTCGACCGGTGCGCCGTCCGGCTGATGGCGGGCAACCGCACCAAGCGCGAGCTCCGCCATTCCGTGGGCAACCTGGCCCAGGAGGTCCTCAGCGTCATCGACCTCGGCGGCGACACCTTCGAGGACGCCGTCCGCGCCACCTGGACGGCCTCCCTGCGCGCCCAGCGCCACGGCCAGTTCGACGCCGACGCCGCGGCCGCCCTGGTCGAGGCCGCCGACGTCGAGCTGAGCGTCGGCTTCAACGACCTGTGGACGCCCATCAGGGCGGACACCGCCCCCGAAGGCGCGCCGCACGGCGAGTCCGTCTTCGCCTGGGAGAACAAGGTCGAGCGGGCGAGCGTCACCTTCTTCCTCGAAGTGTTCGAGGTGCTGGACGACCCGTCCGCCGTCCGGCTGAGCCTGCTGGCCGACACGGCCCACCTCCCCCCGCCCGCCATCCGGGCGTTCCTCACCGGAATCGAGCGGCTGCTCCTGGCACTGGTCGAACGCGACCTGTACCTGAAGGAGATCGAGCCCGTCGAGCGATTCCTCCGTCCCGCCCAGACTTCCTAAGCGAGGTACCCATGCCGACGGCACGCATCGCCGACGTCTCCTTCACCGCGCCGCCAGCGGTCAAGCTCGACGAGTTCACCGCGCTCTTCGCCACCGACCCGGGCGGGGACGAGGTCGCCCGCGTCATCAAGAGCTCCGCGATCGACGCCAAGGGCATGGCGGTCAACCCGCTGGTGGAGGACCCGCGGCGGTGGAGCGTCCGGGAACGGATGGACCGCGGTCTGCGCGACGCCCGCGCGCTCGGCGCCGAGGCGATCTCGCTGTCGCTCGGCCGGGCGGGCCTGCGCCCCGACGAGGTGGGCCTGCTCGCGACCGCGACCACGACCACCCACTCCGCCCCCGGGTTGGACGGCCTGCTCCACGAGCTCGGCATGCCGCGCGACACCGAGTCGCTCTCGCTCGGCCCGATGGGCTGCTACGCGGCCCTGCCCGCGCTGGCCGCCTGCCGCAACTGGGTCGAGGTGCACCGCCGCCCGGCCGTGCTGCTCTGCGTCGACCTGTTCTCCCCGCACCTCCAGGCGCCGCCCTACGACAAGGAGCGCGCGATCGTCCTGACCCTGTTCGGCGACGGCGCCGCCGCGGTCGTGCTGCGTCCCGGCGAGCCCGGCCTGCCCGGGCTGGACGTCGTCGACGGCGCGATGCTCACCGCGCCCGAGTTCGCCGACGACCTCCAGGTCCATGTCGGGGACGACGGGATGCGCATCCGGCTCGCCCCGACCATGCCGGACGTCGTCGCCTCGGCCGTCCGCGAGCCCGTCGACGCGCTCCTGACCAGAAACGGCCTCCGCGATGAAGACATGACGTGGTGGGCACTACACCCGGGGGGACGCCGCATCATCGACCGTGTCGAGGAGGAGCTGGGGCTCCCGGAGGCGTCGGTCGAGGAGTCCCGGGCCGCGATGCGCGAGTACGGCAACACCGCGGCGCCCGCCGTGCTCGGCGTCCTGGAACGCCTCCAGCGCACCAGGCCGCTCGCTTCCGGCGAGCACGCCATGGCCCTGGCCTTCGGCCCAGGCGCCACCCTGTGGGCGACGCTGCTGCGCGGCGCGTAGGCCCGCCGCCGGGCCGCCACAAGTTCCTCGGAAGGAGACACTCATGCTCAAGGTCATCGGAGCCGGGTTCGGACGCACGGGCACGCTCTCGCTCAAGGCGGCGCTGGAACGGCTCGGCTTCGGGCCCTGCCACCACATGCTGCCGCTGCTGGACCGTCCCGACGAGATCGCCGCCTGGTCGCACGCCGCCACCGGCGGGCCCACGGACTGGGACGAGATCTACCGCGGCTACAACGCGAGCGTGGACTGGCCCGGCGCCCGGTTCTGGCGCGAGCTGGCCGATCACTATCCGGACGCCAAGGTGATCCTCACCGAGCGCGACCCGGACCGCTGGTACCAGAGCGCCCACGAGAGCATCTACAGCGCCTCGATCGCCCCCGACGACGGCCGGAACCCGGCGCTCACCCGGCTGCGCGAGATGTCGATGCGGGTCGTCTGGGACGGCGTGTTCGGCGGCCGCTTCGAGGACGCCGACCATGCCAAGGAGATCTTCGTCCGGCACAACGAGGCCGTCCGGCGCGAGATCCCGCCCGAGCGCCTGCTGGTCTTCTCGGTGAGCCAGGGGTGGGAGCCGCTCTGCGCGTTCCTCGGCGTCCCCGTCCCCGAGGAGCCCTTCCCGCACGAGAACGACCGGGCCCAATTCGCCGCCATGCTCGCCGACCGGAGGTCCTGACCCGCGCGAGCCCCCGCGCACCTGAACACGGGGGCTCGCAGATCGGGTTTACGGACTAGCCGGGGAAGCAGAATCCCTGTCCGGTGCCGAAGGAGAAGCACTGGACCTTGCGGGACGTGGTGCCGGTGTTACCGCTGTTGTCGGTCACCGTCAGCGTCACCGTGTAGGTGGCCTGCTTGCTGGGGAAGGTGTGATTGGTCGTCACACCCGAACCCTTGGTGCCATCACCGAAGTCCCACGCGTAGGAAGCGATGCTGCCGTCCGGGTCCTTCGAAGCGCTGGCATTGAACGAGCACGACAACCCCTGGCACTGCGGAGAAGCGAAACTCGCCGTCGGGTTCTGACCACCAGTACTACCGACATTCACCGTCCGCTCAGTGCTGTTGGTCTTGCCCTCGTTGTCGGTCACCGTCAACGTCACCTTGTACGAACCAGCCGCACCATAGGTGTGATCCGTCGTCCGACCATCACCACTGGTGCTGTCACCGAACGACCACTTGTACGACGCGATCGACCCATCCGGATCCGACGACCCCGACGCATCGAACGAACACTTCAGCCCACCACTCGGACACGAAGCCTCGAACGCCGCCTTCGGGTCACCGGGCGGCGTGGTGCCGCCGATCTGCTGGTTCGCCCAGTCGCCCATGACGCCGTTCATCTTGCCGTGGGCGTTGTAGGACGCGCAGTCGGTGCGCAGCCAGGAGAAGACGCCGTAGATCTTGCCGTTGTGCAGGTACGGGCCTCCACTGTCGCCCTGGCAGAGACCGGTGCTGCCGTCGCCGTAGCCACTGCAGTTCATGTACCGGTCGTCGTACTGGAAGTTGATGTTCTTGCAGTTCTGGCCGTCGACGACGGGGAGAATCGTCTTCCACAGCTTGGTGTTCTTCTGCGCGTCGTCCTTGTCGGACTTGCCGTAGCCGACCGCCGTGCCTCGGGTCCCGATCGGCAGCGAGTCGCCGGACTTGGCGATGGGCGGGTACGCCATTCCCGCGGGGGTGGGGATGTCGGTCTTGGCGATGATGACCGCGACGTCCCAGCCGGTGCGCCAGCCGTCGTTGGCGTTGTAGTTGGGGTGGGTGCGGTACTCCTCGATCTCGATCCGGGTACCGGTGCTGGTGTTGGCCAGATCGTCACGGCCGTAGACGAGGTACTTCTCGCCCTGCGCGAACTTGCAGTGCGCCGCGATGAGCACGATCCGCTTGGCGACCACCGAGCCGGTGCACGACTGCTCGGTCGGACGGGCGCCGCCCGTGCGGTGCTGGGAGATGATGAAGGGGAACTCCTGCACCGTCGCCTGCTGGCCGTTGATGACCATCGGGGTGGCGTCGGCCGGGGGCGGTGGAGGGTCGGCCAGTGCCGGAGGAGCGGCGATCGACAGACCGGCCGCGACCCCGAGGGCGCCGAGGAGATGGACGAGTTTTCGCATTTTCTCTGCCTTTGCTGGTGGGGAGGAAAGGCTCTAGCCGGGGAAGCAGAATCCCTGTCCGGTGCCGAAGGAGAAGCACTGGACCTTGCGGGACGTGGTGCCGGTGTTACCGCTGTTGTCGGTCACCGTCAGCGTCACCGTGTAGGTGGCCTGCTTGCTGGGGAAGGTGTGATTGGTCGTCACACCCGAACCCTTGGTGCCATCACCGAAGTCCCACGCGTAGGAAGCGATGCTGCCGTCCGGGTCCTTCGAAGCGCTGGCATTGAACGAGCACGACAACCCCTGGCACTGCGGAGAAGCGAAACTCGCCGTCGGGTTCTGACCACCAGTACTACCGACATTCACCGTCCGCTCAGTGCTGTTGGTCTTGCCCTCGTTGTCGGTCACCGTCAACGTCACCTTGTACGAACCAGCCGCACCATAGGTGTGATCCGTCGTCCGACCATCACCACTGGTGCTGTCACCGAACGACCACTTGTACGACGCGATCGACCCATCCGGATCCGACGACCCCGACGCATCGAACGAACACTTCAGCCCACCACTCGGACACGAAGCCTCGAACGCGGCCCTGGGCTCGCCACTGCTGGTCCCCTGCGGGTTCGCGTACAGCAGCTTGTTCGGGGTGTCGGACGAGATCCCGGACATCTTGCCGGTGCTCGCCTCGCCCATGATGTAGTCGTGCAGCTGCTTCGGGGTCTGGTTCGGAGCCTCGGAGATCCTCAGCGCCATGGCGCCCGCCACGTGCGGCGCCGCCATCGAGGTGCCGCTCAGCGTCCCGTAAGCGGTGTCGCTGCTGTGGAAGGCCGAGTCGATGTTCGACCCCGGAGCGAACAGGTCCATGCAGCTTCCGGAGTTGGAGTCGCCCGCGCGGGTGTCGCTGCTGGTCGCGTTGGCCACCTGGAGCGCCTCGGGGACCTGGCCGCCCGGCCCGTAGTTGCAGGCGTTGCCGCCGTTGTTACCGGTGATCAGCGACCACTGGTAACCTTTCGCGATCGAGCCCTTGATCGCCGGAGCGGCGACGTCCGGGTCGTCGGTGTAGACGCTGAGGTTCGCCACCGAGTTCGGGACGCCGTTCGCGGCGATCCACTCGGCCGCGTTGGCCACGTCGATGTCCTCGCCGAAGCCGTCGCAGCCGAGGACGCGCACGGAGACGAGGTTGACCTTCTTGGCCACACCGCGGGTGCTGCCGCCCACGATCCCCGCGACATGGGAGCCGTGCTTGTGGCAGTCGTTGCCGCCGTTCGGCTGGGCATGCAGGTCGACGCCGTTCTTCGCGCGTCCGCCGAACTCCTGATGGCTGAAGCGGATGCCGGTGTCGACGATGTAGACGGTCGCGCCCGCGCCGTCGTTGCGGTAGGTGTACTTGCTGTCCAGCGGCCGGTCGCGCTGGTCGATCCGGTCGAGCCCCCAGTTCCTCGGGTTGCTCTGGGTGCCGCCCGGTCCGCCGATGCCCGCCCGTCCGCTCTGCCGCACCTCGGCGACGTCGGGGTGCGCGGCGAGCTGACGCGCGCCCTTCGCGGACAGGTTCCTGACGGTGAAGCCTCGCATCGTCTCGGTGAGCGTGGCTTGGAGCGTTCCTCCATAACGCTCGGTGAGGGACTCGGCGGCCTGCGCGGTGGCGCCGGCGCTCCGCACCGCCGCGCGGTCCGCTGCCAGCGTGACCAGATAGGAGCCCTGGACGGGGTGTTTGGCGAAGCTCACGACCGGGGCCTCAGCGGGTGTACCGGCCGCCGCGGCCGGCATGGCCAGCGCGACTCCGGTACTCGCCGCGACGAAGAGCGTGGACGCGACGGTTGCGCGCCATCTCCATTTTCGCACGGTTCCTCCATGTGATCGGGACCACACGGGAACGTACGTCGCGCCAGACAAAGCGGACTAGACCTCTTAAGACGGGCGGAGGGACGCCCGCACCAAAACTGTTAACGCCTTAACCGGCGATCTCCGGCCACTCCCACCGCATCCCGACGATCCCGGCGGGGACGTCGGACTCCGACAGAAGCGCGGTGTTCGAACCGCCGATCCACAGCTCCCGGTCGTTGCCCTCCGCCGACGTCGCGGTACGCCGGTCGTACCGGTGGCACTGCGCGGGGACCGCGTCCGGCGAGAACCGCACCTGGAGGATGTACTCCCGAGTCGGCTCGGAGAACCGGTACTCGTAGTTGGTCATCCGCATCCCCGGCGAGAACTGCCAGTCCCACTCGACCAGCGCCCGGTCTCCGGCGTCCAGCACCCGGTCGAGGATCAGCTCCGCCGCGACCAGCCCGACGGACCGGTCCATCTTGACTCGCCCGACCCGGCAGTACCGCACGCCTCCCAGCGTCGGCGGGTTCCGTGGCTGCTCATCGGCCAGATACAGCGCGCCGCACCGCGAGACCCGGTCGACGTTGGCCCGGACGAGCTCGCGCATGTGAATGGACGTCGTCCGCCGGTCGCCGTCCACCGTGATGGTGACCTCGGTGATGATCCGGCTCAGCGCTCCCCGAGCGGGCGCCCCCACGACGTTCAGCAGATCCAGCGGGCGCGAATCGTCGAACAGCTTCCCGAAATCCAAGCTCCCCGGCGTGTGCCCGATCCACCGCCCCCGAGGCCGCCGCGGCCCCAGCAGCGCCATCAGCGAGTCGTCGGGCACCTCAAGCAACTGCTCCAGCAGGTGAACCGCCCGCAGCGACCCCGGCCGCTCGGGCCTGCTGCGTCCCCGCCGCCAGTAGCTCAACGTCGGAACGCTCACCCGCGCGTCGCGCTCGGCCAGCCAGATCTGGATCTCGTCCAGCGTCCGGCCGCTCGCCTCGATCGCCAGATGCAGCGCCGCCGAGAACGGTCCAGTTCGCAACGCCTGCCGCAACTCGGCGCGTAGCCGCTCGTCAGGAGCCTCCGAGGCCGGCCTGGTCGACATCAACGCCTCCAAAGGCTGCGCAGCGCGTCGTCACCCCAACGATTTCACTACTTAACACCCATGAACCGTTTTGGTGAACCCCGGGCGCCCGCCCCTGCACGCGCGCCCGTCACCCCCACCGCAGCGACGCTGCTCCCGCCACCCGGCCAAGCGGGCTCACTCCATGGCCGAGGACATGTGAAGGCGCCACCAAGATATTGCGCCACCCCCACCAAACGAAAGGAAAATCAGAAACCCACGATCAACATCTAAAACGCGAACACCCCGCCTTCGGGGGCGAAGGCGGGGCGGCGCACTACGACGGAATTACCAGCGGTACCAACGTCCCCGCTGGCCGGAAGCCCCAGTTCCACGGGCCACGAAACCCAGCAGCCACAGCACCAGAACCACGGCCGCCACGATCCAGAGAACCTTGAGCGCGAATCCGGCACCCAGCAGAAGCAGCGCCAGAATCAGAACGAGAATCATCAACCACGGCATCTTCGTCGCCTCCTCGGCGCCAGGTGTGCCCAAAACCCGAACCCTCATGCCGAATGACCGCCACAACTCTCAAACGACCATTACTCGTCGCGCGTCAGGTCCCAGGCGATGAGGGCGGCCTCGATGACGCGCGCCTGCTCCGGGACACCGAAGTCGAGCCCCGTCAGCGCGGTGATGCGCTGCAACCGGTAGTCGAGGGTGTTGCGGTGGATGTGCAGGCCCAGGGCGGTCTGCCGGCGGTTGCGTCCATGCTGGACGAAGGCGCGCAGCGTCCGCAGCAGATAGTCGTGCTCGGCGAGCGGCGCCAGCTTGCCCGCCAACCGCGTCAGCGCCAGCCCGGGACGCGCGAGCTGATGCTCCAGCAGAACGTCCTCGAACCGATAGACACCCGGCGGCCGGCCCAGCCTCCGCACCAGGGCCATCACCCGCCGCACCTCGTCGGCGGCCTGCGGAACATCACCGGGCTTGCCCGCCTCGGCGGCCGCGGCCAGCACGGACACCTCCAGTGCGTCCTCCAGCCCGGCGACCAGCGACTCCGGGACGATCTCTCCGGGCACCAGCACGATGCCCTCGGCATGATCGGCCAGCACCAGCGCACCCGCCTGCGCGTCCAGCGCCGACTGCAGCAACTGCTCCGGCGGACGCGGCGTGCAGTCGAGCATGACCACACACAGCCGAGCGACCTCGACGCGCGCCGCCTTGGCCAGAGCCTCATGCGGATGCCCGTCCAACAGCGCGGCGAGCAACTCCCGCCGCGCCCGCTTGTCCTCACTGCGCAGATCCTCCAGCGCCTGCTGGTGCGCCAGCGCCACCGTGGACATCACGATCCGCAGGCCGTCGAGCAGCCGTCCCCCCACCTCGGCGAGTTCCCCGGGCTCGGCCAGCTCCGCCGCCGTCCGCCACCACTCCCGCGCCCCGATGAGATAGCCGGACAGTGCCGCCTCCAGCGGCAGGCTCTCGCGCGCCCGGCGCGCCGACAGCTCCACCAGCCAGGTCAGCTCGGCCGGACGCAGTGAGTCCGGATCCCGCATCATCCGCAGCGAGAGCAGAAGGGCCGCGTGCACCGACTCGCTGACCTGACCATCGAGCGTCTCACGCGGCAGATCCCGGTAGAACGGCACCTCATCGGCACACCGGGCGACCACCCTGCGCGTGAGCTCCGGCAGCCGCGCCGCCATCCGCTCGTGAAGCCCAGTCATAGCGTAATCGTCACATCACCCAAACAAACCGGTCAACCGTTGCCGCAAGTGCTCACTGACAGCCCGAAGGCTGCGCGCCCATCATGAAGTCCCCACCAACCCGAGGAGCCCCCGTGTTGCGCCTGACCCTCCTGGCCACGGCCCTGACCGCCACCCTGGCATCGCCCGTCGCGGCAGCCGAGACCACCGACTGGAGCAAGCCCGGTCCCCACGCCACCGCCGTCGAGACCGGCCCGGTGAACACCCTGTACTACCCGAAGAACATCGCCCAGAGCACCCGCCGCCACCCGGTGATCGTCTGGGGCAACGGGACCGGCGCCGTCCCCGGCGTCTACCGCGACCTCTTGGCGCAATGGGCCAGCCACGGCTTCATCGTCTCGGCCGCCAACACCCCGATGTCGAACTCGGGTGTCGAGATGCGCGCGGGCATCGACGACCTGGCCAAGCGCGACAAGGACACGAGCAGCAAGTTCCACGGCCGCGTCGACCTGGAGCACATCGGCGCGTCCGGCCACTCCCAGGGCGGCGCCGCGGCCATCGTCGTCGGCGCCGACCCGCGCGTCGACACGATCCTCCCCGTCCAGCCGGGCCCGCTGGCCGACATCGACAAGGTGCACGGCCCGGCGTTCCTCATGGCCGGCCAGAACGACACCACCGTCCGTCCGGCCATGGTGAAGGCCTTCTACGACGACGCCGACCACATTCCGGCCATCTACGGCGAGGTCAGAGACGCCGACCACTTCACACCCGTAGGCGACCCGGGCCCCTTCACCGGCCCCACCACCGCCTGGTTCCGCTTCCAGCTCATGAACGACCCCGACGCCCGCACCGAGTTCTACGGCCCGAACTGCGGCATCTGCACCGACACCAAAACCTGGTCCGAAACCCTCCGCAACCCCCTGGTCCCTTAGAACCAAAAAAGACCTGTGGGGTCGCAACCCCACAGGTCAGATGGCGGAGGATCGGGGATTTGAACCCCGGATGGGCTTGCACCCAAACCGCATTAGCAGTGCGGCGCCATAGACCGGACTAGGCGAATCCTCCAGAAGGCCAGAAGGCCGAGAACAGGTTACCGGGTGATTGCGTCACCCGGCAAAGCAAGGGTCCAGCATAGCGACGGACGGCCGTCCCCCGCAGGGTCGGGGGACGGCCGGACGGGGTCAGCTGCCGATGCGGAAGCCGCCGCTGAAGCCGCAGGCCTTGGACAGGGCCTCGCCGCTGGCCTTCATGTCGTTGATCTTGCCCATGCTGCCGGCGGCACCGGCGGGGTTCGAGGACGCCGAGCGCAGCGCGTTGGCCGCGGTGTCGATGTCGCCCGCGAACTTGGTGGCCGAGGACTCGACGTCGCCACCGGCCTTGGCCCCTTCACTGCGCACCGTCGAAGCGAAGTCGCTCAGCTTCTGCGCGGTGTTGCTCAGGCCCGCGCCGGGGTTGTTGATGTCCGGCGTGGTCTGCGCGGACGAGGACAGCTTCTCCGCCGCGCTCTTGATGTTGTCGCAGGCGGCCTTCTTGTCTCCGCCGCCGGTCACGGCGTCCACCGGACCACAGGCGGCGGAGGTCAGCACCGCGCCGCCGATGGCGAGGGCACCGACCAGCTGGGTGGCAGACATACGCATAGGGGGTTGCTCCTTCAAAGCGGGGGGTTCACCGGGACGAGGGTAGCCGCCCAGGTCACTTGTGTCTCGATAACCTCTTTGTCGCTAATCCGTCGCTCCGGGTTCTGTGACCCTGCTCACCCCAGATCCGGGAACCCCCGCTCGCACACCCACACCCCCAAACCCGTTCGAGTCACCTCCGCCGGTGCCCTACACTGGTTCCTGGCCGCAGGACCCGCATCCGCGAGGCGCATTCACCGAAACGCACCCCGTGATAGCGTGTCCGAGCACCAAACCCGCAGGTCAGCGACCTGCACGCAGCCGTAGCTCAACGGATAGAGCATCTGACTACGGATCAGAAGGTTGGGGGTTCGAATCCCTCCGGCTGCGCACCTTCTCACCAGGGCGTCCCTTGAACTCAAGGGGCGCCTTGATCATTTTGTGGGCACGGATGTAGCAACGCGCTCACCTTCTGCTGGGGCGAAGGCCGTGCGGAGTGGGCCATGAACCATTTGTGATGGGGAGGCGTCCAAGCCCAGAAACCCCTCTTGGAGATCACATGTCTCTCAGCCGTCCTGGTCAGCTCACCGCCGCGGCAGCTCTCGTGGGCGCCGCCTGGTCGCTCCTGGCACTGCTGCTCGCCTTGATGACATGGAACGCCTACGACGTGGTCGAGCTCGTCGAGTCTTCAGAAGTCGTGGAGTTCGAAGCGGGCGTGAGTCAGCGAATAGTCGTCCAGTACGGCGTCTATTGGATTCTGCTGGTCATCGCGCTGTGTGCGCTCTGCTGGGCGATTCCGCGTGTGTTCGGTGGACGGGAGGCAGGGCGCGTCACGCTCTGGGTGGTGACCGGCGCCATCTCGCTCGTCCATCTGTCGCTCTTCGTCGTGGAGGTGGCCGGCCATGCGGCCGACGCGGCGATGGTGTTCCTCGCCCTGGTCGGCGTCGCTACATCGGGCGTGGCGGCCGTGCTGGTGGGGCTTCCCCCAGTGAACGCCTACCTGCGCACCGTCCAGGCGAGTCAGCCGAACCCCCACTCGCACCACTGACGAAGCCCGGCTCGCGCTTACGGTTCGGGGTGGGTGTGGAGGCCGTTGAAGAGGATTGTGGTGAGGGCGGTGGCGAGGGTTTCTACGGGGAGGTCGCCGTCGGGGCGGTACCACTCGATGAGGGAATTGACGGTGCCGAAGAGGAGGCGGCTGGTGAGGCGGGGGTCGATGTCCTTGCGGACGCCGCCCTCGGCGGCGGCCTTGGCCACGAGGTCGGCGACGCGGTGGTCGAACTCGCGGCGGCGCTCCAGGGCCCGGCGCTCTACGGGGCTGTTGCCTCGGACGCGGAGGAGAAGGGTCACGTAGGGGAGTTCGGCGGCCAGGACCTCGACGCTGCGGCGCAGGACGTGTTCGAGCTGGGCGGTGGCGGTGGCGGTGGCGGCCGGGGGCTCGTCCAGGACGGCGAACAGGGCGCCCAGGGCGCGGTCGACGGCGAGGCCGAGGAGTTCGTCCTTGCCGGAGACGTGGTGGTAGATGGCCGACTTGGAGATGCCCAGGCGCTTGGAGAGCTCCTCCATACCGGTGCCGTCGTAGCCGCGCTCGTTGAAGGCGGTGACGACCACCTCCAGGAGGGAGTCGCGGTCGTAGCCGGGGCGGCCGCGGCGGGCCATCAGCGCAGCGTGCGGCTGCGGCCGCGGAACTCGGCGATGACCTCGTCGCCGCGGCTGACGGTGACGTCGCACAGGCCGCTGCGGCCGAAGCGGACGCGTTCGCGGGCGGTCGCGATCAGGATGTCGCCCTCGCGGGCGGGGGCGACGAAGTCGATGTCGCCTCCGGCGGCGACGGTGACGGGGCCGTGGCTGTTGCAGGCGCAGGCGAAGGCGCTGTCGGCGAACAGGAACAGGTAGCCGCCGTGGGCGATGCCGTGGCCGTTCACCATCGCGGACGTGACGGTCATGCGGAGGGTCGCGACGCCGGTGCCCGCTTCCAGGAGTTCGATGCCCAGGCCGCGGGACGCCTCGTCGGCGGCGAGCATCGCCAGCACGGACGCCGGCCCGTCGGGTTCGGTCATTCTCCACCTCGTCTGGACAAGCGCGGCCGTGGAAGGTCACAATAATAACCGAACGAATGGTCGGTAAGGAAGCGGTTCCCATGAGCACAGACTCGCCGCTACAGGAGCGGTTCGACGCCACGATCGAGCGTGACCAGCGGATCGAGCCCCGGGACTGGATGCCCGACGGCTACCGCGGGTCGCTGGTCCGGCAGATCGCGCAGCACGCCCACTCGGAGATCATCGGCATGCAGCCGGAGGGAGACTGGATCACCAAGGCGCCCTCGCTGCGGCGCAAGGCGATCCTGTTCGCCAAGGTCCAGGACGAGGCCGGCCACGGCCTCTACCTGTACTCGGCCGCCGAGACGCTCGGCGCCGACCGGGCCGATCTGACCGACCGGCTGATCACCGGACGCCAGAAGTACTCGTCGATCTTCAACTATCCCTCGCTGAGCTTCGCCGATGTCGGGGTGATCGGCTGGCTGGTCGACGGCGCCGCGATCTGCAACCAGGTGCCGCTGTGCCGCAGCTCGTACGGGCCCTACGCGCGGGCGATGGTGCGCGTCTGCAAGGAGGAGTCGTTCCATCAGCGGCAGGGTTACGAGCTGCTGATGACGATGATGCGCGGCACCGACGGCCAGCGCGAGATGGTGCAGGACGCCGTCGACCGCTGGTGGTGGCCGTCCCTGATGATGTTCGGCCCGCCCGACGACTCCTCCCCCAACTCGGCGCGCTCCATGGCCTGGAAGATCAAGCGGCACACCAACGACGAGCTCAGGCAGCGGTTCGTCGACATGTCGGTGCCGCAGGCCGACCGGCTCGGCGTCACGCTGCCCGACCCCGAGCTGCGTTGGAACCAGGAGCGCGGGCACTACGACTTCGGCACCCCCGATTGGTCGGAGCTACAGCGCGTCATCAGCGGCGACGGCATCTGCAACGCCGAGCGCGTCGAGCGCAGGCGCGCGGCGCATGACGAGGGCGCCTGGGTTCGCGAGGCGGCCAGCGCCTATGCGGCCAAGCAGGCGCGGAAGGCGGCGGCATGAGTGATACCAGGAGTGAGTGGCCGCTTTTCGAGGTGTTCGTGCGGGGGAAGCGCGGGTTGAACCACGTGCATGTGGGGTCGCTGCACGCGGCCGATGACCGGATGGCCCTGACGCGGGCTCGGGACCTGTACACGCGGCGGAACGAAGGCGTGAGCATCTGGGTGGTGCGCTCGGCCGACATCACCGCGTCGACCCGGGACGAGAAGGACCCGTTCTTCGCGCCCAGCGGCGACAAGGTCTACCGGCACCCGACGTTCTACGACATCCCCGATGACGTCCCGCACATCTAGGAGCCGAGGATGAGCCACGACGACGTCTACGCGTCCCTGACGGAGGAGCATCCGGACGGCGACGCGCGCTGGGCGTTCGGCACCGGCTTCGAGGACCCGCTGCACGGGGTCGACACCGCGCTGCCCGAGGGGGTGGACGCCGCCGAGCTGGCCGCGCTGTGCCTGGCGCTGGGCGACGACGCCCTGGTCGCGGCCCAGCGGCTGGCCGAGTGGTGCACGCGCGCTCCGGAGCTGGAGGAGGAGGTGGCCCTGGCCAACATCGGGCTCGACCTCCTCGGCCAGGCCCGGCTGCTGTACGCGCGGGCCGGTCAGGTCGACGGGACCGGACGCGACGAGGACGCCTTCGCCTATGCCCGCGGCCCGGAGGAGTTCCGCAACGTCCGGCTCACCGAGCCGCCCAACGGCGACTTCGCGTATTCGACCGTGCGGCTGCTGGTCTTCGCGTCCTGGCGGCTGGCGGTGTTCGAGCGTCTGGCCGGTTCGCCCGACCCGGTGCTGGCGGCGATCGCCGCCAAGGGCGTGAAGGAGCTGACCTACCACCGGCAGTACGCGGCGGAGTGGGCGGTGCGGCTCGGCGACGGCACCCGCGAGTCGCGGCGGCGCATGGTGAAGGCCCTGGACGAGGTCGCCCCGTATGTCCCCGACCTGTTCGCGTCGGACCCGGCCGTCCGGGACGAGGTCATGGCCGTCCTGCGCGAGGTCATGGACGCGGCCACGCTGACCTTCCCCGACATGGCCGGGGAGGCGGCGGAGCGGGGCGAGCACACCGAGCATCTCGCGCCGCTCCTGGCCGAGCTGCAGAGCGTCGCGCGGGCCCACCCGGAGGCGACATGGTGACCGTCGACACCGCCCGGCGGGTCGCGGAGCAGGTCCCCGACCCCGAGCTCCCGATGCTCACCCTCGCCGATCTCGGCGTCCTGCGCGAGGTGGAGGTCGAGGACGACGGGACGGTCGTCGCCAGCCTCACCCCGACGTACTCGGGCTGCCCGGCGATGGCCGAGATGCGCGCGGACATGGACCGGCGCCTGCGCGAGGCCGGTTTCGAGCGGGTCCGGATCCGCACCGTGCTCAACCCGCCGTGGACGACCGACTGGATCACCCCGGCGGGACGCCGCAAGCTCGCCGACCACGGCATCGCGCCCCCGGGTGCGAAGGCGGGCGGGCGCATCACGCTGACCCTCGCGCCGACCCGCCGCGCCCTGTCCTGCCCGCGCTGCGGGGCGTCCGACACCGAGGAGACGTCCCGGTTCGGGTCCACGTCCTGCAAGTCCCTGTGGCGCTGCCGCGCCTGCCTCGAACCGTTCGAGCACTTCAAGGAGATCTGATGGCCCCCGTCGCCGCCCGTCGCCGGCCGGGCTTCCACCGCCTGCGGATCGCGGCCGTCGAGTCCCTGTGCCAGGACGCCGCGGCCGTCACCTTCGAGATCCCCGGCGCGCTGGCGGCGGAGTTCGCCTTCGCGCCGGGCCAGACGCTGACCCTGCGCCGGGAGATCGACGGACGCGACGAGCGGCGCTCGTACTCCATCTGCTCGCCCGCGGGCGGGCCGCTGCGCATCGGCGTCCGGGTCGTACCGGACGGCCTGTTCTCCTCGTGGCTGGTGAACGGCGTGCGGCCGGGGGACGCCGTGGAGGTCATGGCCCCGACCGGCCGGTTCACCCCCGACCTGGACACCCCCGGCCACCATGTCCTGATCGCCGCGGGCGCGGGCATCACCCCGATGATGTCGATCGCCGAGTCCGTCCTCGCGGCGAACCCGGAGTCCCGGGTCACGCTCTTCTACGGCAACCGGCGCACGGGCACGGTGATGTTCGCCGACGAGCTCGCCGATCTCAAGGACCTGTACACCGGCCGCTTCCAGGTCGCGCACGTGCTGTCCCGCGAGCCCCGCGACGCCGATCTGCTCAGCGGACGCATCGACGCCGAGCGGCTGAAGGCGCTGGTCGGGTCGCTGGTCGAGGTGGAGACTGCCGGGCACTGGTGGCTGTGCGGGCCGCACGCGATGGTCGAGGACGCGCGCCGGACGCTCGCCGACCTCGGGGTCCCCGCCGAGCGCGTCCACCGGGAGCTGTTCCACGCCGACGACGAGCCGGCCTGGACCGTCCACCACGAGGACGCGGTGCCCGACGGCCCGCTGAGCCAGGTCACCGTCATCCTGGACGGGCGCAGCACGGTGGCCGCCCTGGCGCGGAGCCGCACGCTGCTGGAGGGGGCCCAGCAGTCACGCCCCGACCTGCCCTTCGCCTGCAAGGGCGGGGTCTGCGGCACCTGCCGCGCCCGCGTCACCGGCGGCGAGGCCGACATGCGCCGCAACTTCGCGCTGGAGCCCGCCGAGGTCGAGGCCGGGTACGTCCTGACGTGCCAGAGCTACCCGGTCTCCGACGCCCTCACGGTCGACTACGACAGCTGAAAGAGAATGGAGCGAGGCACGGGATGGTGTGCCTCGCTCCATTTGAGGGGTGTTCCTTCAGGGGCCGCTAAGGGGCCGCCTTGCCGATGTAGATGAGTCTCATGGCGTCGGAGCCCTTGGGATGGCACGTGATGAGCGTGACGTACTTCTCTCGGGGTGCGCTGCCCGGCTCGAAGGGAACGGGCTCCAGCACCTCGGTCTGGCTCGGGCTGATGATCCTGCGGCTGGTGATGCGGTACCTGTGCGTGCGCGAGCCCGATGTGAACTTGATGTGGTCGCCGATCCGGACACGGTCCAGGTCGCGGAACGGTGCGGCGCCTGAGGTTCGGTGGCCCAGGAAGACGGAGTTGCCCTTGGCTCCCGGGTAGGCCGTGCCCGGGTAGTGGCCGATGCCTCGGTGGAGGTCGGAGGACGAGATGCCCTCGTAGACCTGCTGGGAGAGGCCGATCCTGGGAATGTGCAGCCGCGCGAAGGACGCCTCCGCGGCCGAGGCGCCGGGCGTGGCCGCCAGGGTCGTGACGGTCGCCAGGGCGGTCAGTCCCGCGCGTGTAGGAGTGAGGGTCTTCATGGTGCCTCCTCGGCGAGGGGACGCCACCGTCCCCTCGGGAGCGTGGTCAGGGTGCCGAGCGCGGGGCCTGGTACCGGTCCCAGGCCCCGTGCTCGTGACGTCACCGAAGGATGGGGTTGCCCGCCATCGCGACCGGCAGGCCCTTGGTCACCGTGAGGCCGGGACGGAAGGACTCGGCGTTGTCCTCGCCGGGGACGGGCACGCCGACCGAGCGCACCAGGGCGCGCAGGGTCTTGGCGGGCTCGGGCATCTCGTCGGCCCCGGCCAGGCGCTTGGTGGACGGGATGAGGCCGGTCTTGGTGCTGGTCTTGGTGCCGGTCTTGTTGTCCAGCAGCGGGGTCTTGACCAGCTTGCGGCTGGTCGAGGGCAGGGTCTCCTTGGCCAGGTTGTTCACCGTGGCGCTGCCCGAGCAGTAGGCCTTGGCGACGCCGAGGACGGAGACGGCGTTGCCGCAGGCGTTGATCGGCGCGCTGATCGGCGCGTTCACCTGGTTGCCGCCCAGGATGCTGAACTTGCCCGAGGTGTACATGCCCGGCGCGTGGTCCTTGTTGTTCACGACGGCCGAGCCGGTGCAGGCGGCCTTGGTGACGGCGCCGGCCGCGATGGAGTTGCCGCACAGGTTGATCGGCACGCTGACCGGGATGCGGACCTGGTTGCCGCCGCCGATCGACCACTTGCCGGAGGTGTGCATCGTGCCGCCGTCCTGGTGGACGTTGTTGACGTGAGCGCCGCCGGTGGACGCGGCGTGCGCCGCGCCGAGCAGCGAGGCGGCGTTGCCGCTGAGATTGATCGGGACGGAGATCGGGGCGTTGACCTGGTTGCCGCCCAGGATGCTGAAGTCCCCGCTGGTGGTGTCGGCGTGGGCGGAGCCGGAGGCGACCATGGAACCGATGGCGATGCCGGCGACGGCGGTCAGCGCGGCGCGGCCCGTGTTCTTGACCCAGTTCTGCATTCTGTGCTCCTGATTTCTCGGTGTGGATGTGTTGCGGACAGCCATGGCGCGGTGGGCCATCGCTGCGGGAAGGAAGACTTCTGGAACGAAGGGGCGCGAAGGCGCCCTGGAAGGGAACGGCGAAACGCTCGGGCCCGCGTGGGACCGGAGGTGCCTAGTCGGGGACGACCCCGGGGGAGCCTGAGAACGCGACGTCCTTCAGGCTCGTGAGCGCGTGGAGCGGTGTGAAGAACGACCGGGCCGCGCCCTGCAGCGCCTGCTGCGGAACGTCCAGTCCGAAGTTCAGGTGCTGGCCGCCGGAGGTGTGCGTGGTGCCGCTTCCGCCGTCGCCGCCGGTGACCGGCGCGAGCGGCGACCCCGGAAGGTCGGTGCCCGTCGCGTGACGGTCGCGGTCATGGCCGGACGCCCCGGCGGAGCGGCCGTCGTCGAGCGACTGCCGCGCCTGGTCGGGCGTCCCGGCGAGCGTGGCGACCCTCTGCCCCGGCTCGATGGCCGGGGCCAGTGTGGCCGGAGTTCCCGTGGTGAGCTGCGCGACCCAATCGATCAGCCGCGGCCGCGTGGACGGGAACAGCCGGTCGACGAGGTCGCCGACGAGTTGCTTGTCCGCCTCGGTGGGCGGCGGGTCCTGCCTGCCCAGCAACAGGTCCAGTGCGGACGGGCGCTGGGCGCTCTGCCGGTGCGTGCGCACCGGGGCCAGGACGCGCTTGGTGATGCGGCCGGCCGCGGGCAGCAGCGCGTGCTTGCGCGGGGCGACCTTCCGGACGCTCTCGGAGACCGTCCGGCCGACCCCGGTGCTGTCGGCCAGTGACGCCGCGTGGCGCTTGACGGACGGCAGGTGGCGCTGGACGGACGGCGGCAGCATGCCGGGTTCGACCCGGCCGAGCTCGCTCACCTCGGAGACCAGGGACCGCAGCTCACCGCCGCACGCGTGCTCGGCGGGGCAGGACTCGCCCGTTCCGGTCGCGGCGTGCGAGGGCGGCGACATCATCAGCGCGAGGAAGAACCAGCCGACGAAGGAGAACGCCACCGTGGCCAGCAGCCGGATCGCGGGAGTCGCCAGCGCAGGCCGGAGCCACACCTGGGGCGTTCGCGCCCCCGTGTGGAAAAACTCCGGCGTCCGCATGGGTGGAGACTCCTTTGACGACTGGTGGACTCAAGGACGATCTCGTCCTCGGGTCGAGGACGATAGCACCGCGATACGCGGCTTCTCGATTGTCAGCCGATTGTTCGGTGTGTCTCTTCTGGGTTTTATCGGCGCCACCCGCTGAAAGCGGCGAGCACAGCCTTGTACAAGGGATGCTTTTCGGGCTGCGCCCGCCGCCGGCCAAAGAGCGGGGGCGCCGACTCTGACCGGACGTCACACTAGGCGCGTCCTAGCCGTGGCGCCGCGCCGCCGACCCGACACGACCCAATCTTTACGCGAACCGGTGGTGCGCTTTGGGTACGAGACTTCGTCATCCCGAAATGTCCGAGTTGAACGTGAAGTCCTTTAACGGACCCCTTCCGGGCCGTCGATGATGATCTCAATGGAAAGTATTGCCCAGCGGAGGGCAAGGTCCCTCGCGACGCGGTTTCACGCACTTGTTTTCAGGTGAGGTGTGGGGTGCGATTGGCTGGCGCGGAGGGTTGATTACCACCGTGCGCAGTCCGACTGCTCTCATCGTGAATGGAGAACTCATGCTCAAGCGACTGGCTGTGACCGGTCTCGTCGGTTCCGCCGCCTTCCTGGCGTTCGCCGCCACCCCGGCCCACGCCGAGCACGGCGACGACGGCGACCAGGGCAACGTCCAGATCATCGGCGTCCAGACCTGCCGCAGCGTCGACGTCGTCGGCATCGGCGCCGCGATCCACAACATCCTGGGCATCACCAACGAAGGCGGCGACTGCAACAACGGCTCGACCGTGGACTAGTTCCAGGCGACCTAACAGGTACCCCTGTTGCGCGGGGCCGCGGCGATTCGATCGCCGCGGCCCCGCGGCCTTTCCAGACACGCTCCTCTAGGCGACGGCGACGCCCTCGATCTCCAGGAGCCAGGACTCGTCGTAGATCCCGGTGATGATGACGGTGAGCGCGGGCCGGTGGTCGCCCAGCACCTCGTGCCGGATGCGCGAGTTGGCCTCGCGGTACTCGCGGCCGGACAGGTAGACGGTCACCTTGGCCAGGTTGGCGACCGTCATGCCGGCGGCGGCCAGGACGGTCTTGACGTTCTCCCAGGCCAGACGGCACTGGCCGTCGAAGTCCTCGGGGACGTCACCCTTGGTGGTCCACGGCGGCTGGCCGCTGACGAACAGGGTCCGCCGCGCGCCGCTCACGAGCGTCGCGTGGGTGAAGGCCGCCGTCGACTCGGGCAGGTCGGCGGGCTCGATGGGCTCGATCGCGAAGGTCATCGCTCTCCTTGTCCGGCGGGTGGGCACGGGCGCGGGGAGCCCGGGAGCACATGATCGCAAAGCCCGTGCCGGGACGGTCCGGAAAAGCGCGAAGGGGGTGCCCGCCGAGCGGGCACCCCCTTCAGGTCCTGCGCCGTCAGTCGTCGACCGTCGAGCCGTTGTTGCAGTGGCCCGCCTCGTTCGTCATGCCCAGCACGTTGTGCAGGGCCGCGCCGATCGGGACGACCATGACGCTGCGGCAGGTCTGCACGCCCGCGATCTGGACGTTGCCCTGGTCGCCGCCGTCGTCGTGCGCCATGGCGGGCGCCGCGGTCATGAGGACGCCGCCGGCGGTCATGGCCAGAAGTCCCGTCGCCGCAAGTCTCTTCATCATGCTGTTTCTCTCCTGAGGTCGACTGCAAATCGCTGGTTGCCCACCGTCAGAGAAGCCGATGGGAGAAACCAGAGTTAGCACAGGCATCGCCCGCCGCCGCGATTTCCATGCACCGTCCAGCGGAGAACTTGCACGATCATTACCCTTGCCCGGACGTTGCCCCAGAAAGCGCCATCAAAGGCCCGCTCCCCACGAAACTCGGCAGTGGCGCGGGATTGCGGTTGCGGTCGTTTCAACTAAAGCTCGAACTAACCGTGTGATCGCTTTTGTTAAGGACTTGCCAGCGCGATCTAAAGCGCAGAACTCTGCCAGGGAAGGGCTGCCATGCTGGCTTCGGACACGGGACCTCCGCCAGCGTCATCGACGGCCTTGGAGCCGTTCCAGCGACCCATTAGGCAGCATCCGCGCATTCGCCGTCCAGGCAGTGGAAAGCCCATCGTCCCCCGCGCGGTTTCGTTGGAAGGACGACCCGAGATGAGACCTCAGGGGCCCGGCGCCTCCGTCATCGCCGAGAGACCTTCGCCCTCATCTCACGCGCCCCCGGCGTCGCCCGACGCCCTCGGCCCGGGAACGGCGTCCCGGCGGCAATGGCGGAGCGCGCGGCTGAGCCCGGTCACGACGTTCTCTCCCTTCGCGGTCGCCGCCGCCGACGGCGTGGCGATGACGGTGGCCGCCTCTTGGCACGGCGTCGCGCCGGCCGCCGCGGCCGCCCTCTTCGTCGGCCTCCTCGCGGTGACCGGACGCTACCGGCGGCGGCACCGCCCCTCCCTGACCCGCGAGCTGGTGCCGCTGACGGCCACCGCCGTGATGGCGATCGTCCTGGCGACCGCACTCGGGACGCGCGGCCCCGCCGACCTGGCCGAGGGCGCGCTGCTCATCGGCGCCCTGTGCTGCGTCCTGGGCGGCGCCGCGCGCGCCGTGGTCTACTCCGCGATCACGGCCGGGACGTTCGCCACCCCGCAACCAGCGCTGGTGATCGGGTGCGGGCCCGCCGCCGTCCCGGCCGTCCAGCGGCTCCGGCACCGCCGCGACCTGGACCTGCGCGGGCAGATCACGGCCGGGCAGCCCGCGGGCGACCAGGAGCCGATCCTGCCCGAGCTCGGCGAGCTCCAGGACCTGCCGGCCGTGCTGGCCTCGCACCGGATCGACGTCGTCGTGGTCGTCTCGGACGGCGTGTCGCGCGAGGCGCTCGACACGGTCGCCCAGGCGTGCGCGGCGGCCCGCTGCGAGACGCTGACGCTGCTGTCGTCCGGCGAGTCGGTCATGGTGGCGGGCGGCGAGCCCGGCCATTTGGCGGGAATGCCCTGCCTGCGCCTGCGCCCGCGCGGTCAGCGGGGCGGGTCGCGGGTGGCCAAGCGCGCCTTCGACGTGGTCGTCGCCACGGTCCTGCTGGCGGTCGCGTCCCCGCTGCTGCTGGTGTGCGCGGCCGTGCTGCGCTGCGCGGACGGACCCGGCGTGATCTTCCGGCAGAGCCGCATCGGCATCGGCGGCCGCCCGTTCACGCTGCTGAAGTTCCGCACGCTCAAGCCCGCCGACGACACCGAGTCCGACACCCGCTGGTCGATCGACGGCGACGCGCGGATGGGCCGGGCCGGACGGTTCCTGCGGCGCACCTCGCTGGACGAGCTGCCCCAGCTGTGGAACGTGCTCCGCGGCGACATGAGCCTGGTGGGGCCCCGCCCCGAGCGGCCGCACTTCGTCCGGCTGTTCTCGGCCAGCTACCCCGGCTATGACCAGCGGCACCGCGTCCCGGTCGGGATCACCGGCTGGGCCCAGGTCAACGGGTTGCGCGGCAACACCTCCATCGCCCTGCGGGCCCGCTTCGACAACGACTACATCGCGTCCTGGTCGTTCACGGGCGATCTGAAGATCCTGCTGATGACCGCGTGGGCGATGGTCGCCAGGGAGACCCCGTGACGCTTGCGCGGCCCCCCGCCCCCCGCCCCAGCTGGTTGGTCGCCGTCACCGTCCTGTGCGTCTGCGTCCCCCGCACCCAGAACAACGCCGACCTCTCCGTGCAGGTGACCATCGGCGACATGGCCGCGGCCGTGCTCGTCGTGGTCATGACCCTGCTGGCCCTGCGGGACGGCCTGCGCCTCCCGCCCCGGGCCCTGCTCGCGTTCGGGCCGGTCGTGCTCGCCCTGGCCGTCAGCACGCTGAACGCCCACGACATCGCCGCGAGCCTGCCGGGCTTCGTCCGGGTGGCCGAGATCTTCGTGCTGGTCCCGCTGGCGGTGATGCTCGCCGTCCGGACCCGCGCTGACGCCGCGATCGTCGCGGGCGCCGCCGTCGCGGGCGGGCTGTTCCAGGCGGGCGTGGGCATCTGGCAGGCCGTGACGCGGACCGGCGCGTCCATCTCCGGGCACAGCGTCCGCGCGGTCGGGACGTTCGGCGCCATCGACGTGATGGCGCTGGCCACGGTCGTCGGCTACGCCCTGGTGATCGTCATCGCGGCCATGACCGGGGCGCGCGGACGGTCACGGGCCCTGCTCGCGGCCGCGACCGCGGTGCTGGCGCTCGCGCTGGTCCTGGCGTTGAGCCGGGGCGCCTGGATCGCGGTCGGCGCCGGGGTCGCCACCGTCGTGGTGCTGTTCCGCCGCGCGACCGCCGTGCGCGTCGCCGTGTGCGCGCTCGCGGCGGCGATCGTCCTGGGGGCGGGGATCGGCTCGCGCAACGAGCTGCTCGGCCAGCGGATCGCGTCGGTCGGCGCGTCGATCACCCAGCCCGACCAGTCGGTGAGCGACCGCTTCAGCCTGTGGTCGACCGCCGTCCACATCTGGCGGGACCATCCCGCCACCGGGGTCGGCGTCAAGGGCTTCCCGGCCTTCCGCGACGCCAACGCGCCGCTCGCGCTCTCATCGGGCAGCGAAACGCAGGACCCCGTCAACGGCTACAAGCGCCAACCGCTCCTCTCCCCGCACAACCAGTACCTGCTGGTGCTCTCCGAGCAGGGCGCGCTCGGCCTCTTCGCCCTCCTCCTCCTGCCGGGCGTCCTCCTCCACGGCCTCGCCGTCCGGCGGCGGACGCGCGACCCCCTCTGGCTTCTCAGCGTCGGCTTCCTCATGACCCTCCTGGTCGGCTTCCTCTACGGCGACCTGGGCGGGCCCACCAGCGTGCTGACCGCGGTCGTTCTCGGCCTGGCCGCCGCGTGCGCGCTCAACCCCTCGGCGGTCAGGCCCCCGGCCGCCGCTCCCCGACTCCGAATCCTGGTGCCCGATCCCCGATGACCCAGACACCCCTCGACCGGCGCCCGGCGCCCGCGCCCCCGGTCACCCGATCGATCGGACGGGCGGCGACCGTCTCGGCCGTCCTGGTCGGCACCGGCACCACGCTCGGGTTCGCCCGCGACCTGACCATGGCCCATCTGTTCGGCGCCAGCGGCAGCACCGACGCCTTCCTGGCCGCCTGGACGGTGCCCGAGACGTTCTCCCCGCTGCTGATCGAGGACGCGATGGCGCTGATCATGGTGCCCGCCGTCACCCGGATGCTGGACCGGCCCTCGGGCGTGCGGTCCCTGGTGTCCACCGCGCTGCCCCGGCTCGCCGCCGGGCTGTCGCTGGTCACCGTGCTGATCATCCTGGGCGCCCCCTATCTGGTCGAGGCGATCACCCCGGGCCTCCAGGACCCGGCCTCGGCCGTCCTGTGCGTGCGGATCGCCGCCGTCACCGTGCTGACGCTGGGGATCGCCGGCTTCATGAGCGCCACGCTGCGCGCCCACCACTGCTTCGGGCCGCCCGCGTCGATCTACTTCGCCTACAACGCGGGCATCCTGGCGATGCTCGCCGCGCTGGCCGCGCCGCTGGGCATCACCAGCGCCGCGATCGGCGTGGCGGTCGGGTCGGCGCTGATGGTGGCCGTGCAGACGCCCGCGTTCGTCCGGCGGCTGCGTGGCGGCGGGGCCCCGCAGGCCCCGGCCCCGGCCCCGGCCGAGTCCGCCTTCCTCGGCGTGCTGGCGGTCGTGCCCGTGGTGGCGTACACGCTGATCCGCCAGGGACAGACGCTGGTCGAGCGCTTCTTCGGGTCGGGCCTGGCGGCGGGCTCGATCTCGCACCTCAACTACGCGCAGAAGGTCGCGCAGGTCCCGATGGTGCTCGCGCTGCTGATCGTGACCGTGACCTTCCCCCGGCTGGCGCGGGCC
The DNA here is from genome assembly GCF_050946795.1 of Spirillospora sp. CA-294931. GTDB lineage: Bacteria > Actinomycetota > Actinomycetes > Streptosporangiales > Streptosporangiaceae > Spirillospora. The sequence goes on along the minus strand of NZ_CP192006.1, from coordinate 113,105 downwards.
AGCGCCAGCGGCGACACCGACCGCGTCCGGCGGCGGATCGAGGCCGACCTCGTCCTGGTCAGCGGGCTGATCCTGTGCGCCACCGCCTACCTGGTCGCCTGCTCGCCGCAGATCGTCCAGGTGCTGTTCGAGCACGGACGGTTCGCGCCGGACGACACCGCGAGCACCGCGTCGATCCTGCGCGTCTACGCCCTCGGGCTCTGGGGGCAGACCGCCTTGGGAGTCTGCGCGCGCGCGTTCTTCACCCAGCGCCGTCCCATGTGGCATCCGGCCCTGGCCATGGCCACCGGGCTCGCGGTCACCGGCGCCATCGCCGTCACCATGACCAGCGTCGCCGGCGCCCCGGCCCTCGCGGCGGCCAACGCGACGGGCGTCACCATCACGGCGGTGCTGTTCGTGGCGAGCATGCGCGCGCGAGTCGTCCGCATCTCCCTGCGGGTCGTCGCCGTGGACCTGGCCAGGCTGGCGCTCGCCGCCGCCGTCGCCTGCGCTGCGGGCCTCGCCGTGGCCGGCGCCCTGGCCCCCGCCGTGCCCCCGGCGCTGATCCTCCTGGTCAACGCCGCCGTCATCGTCGCCATCTCCGTGCTCGTCACCGGCGCGGGCCGCTCGCCCGCGACCGTGCTGCGAGCACTCCGACCCGAGCCGAACCAGGGGTGACCGAGCCATGAACCCGATGCCGCTCGTGCTGATGTACCACTCGATCAACTACCGCTTCGATGATCCGTACCTGATCACGGTCTCGCCCGCGCGGTTCGAAGAGCAGATGCAGTGGATCAGGGACCGCGGGTACCGGGGCGTCGGCATGGCCGAGCTTCTGGAGGCCCAGAGCACCGGCTCGGCGGCGAACCTGGTCGCGCTGACCTTCGACGACGGATACGCCGACTTCCTGACCCGGGCCGTCCCGGTGCTGGTGCGGATGGGCTTCACCGCGTCCGTGTTCATGGTCGCGGGCCGCGTCGGCTCGACCAACACCTGGGACGAGGGCCCGCGCAAACCGCTGATGACCGCCGACCAGCTGCGCACCGTCGCGGGCTACGGGATGGAGGTCGGCTCGCACGGCCACCAGCACCTGTCGCTGCCGTCGGTGGACGACGGCGACCTCGACCAGGAGCTCAAGCGCAGCCGCGCCGAGCTGGAGGAGATCCTGGACGGCCCGGTCACCGGCTTCGCCTACCCCTACGGCGACGTCACCCCGCGCGAGATCGACGCGGTCAAGGCCGCCGGTTACGACTACGCGTGCGCGATCTGGGGCGACCACGCCGGGCCGCACGCCCTGCCCCGCACCTACATCGGCGAGCCCGACCGCCGCCTGCGGCTGCGTGCCAAGGTCGTCCGTCACCGGCTGAGGTGGAGGAAGCACGCATGAAGGTCCTGCACGTCATCACCGGCCTGGACAACGGGGGCGCCGAGCGCCAACTGCTGATGCTGGTGCGGCACCTCCCGGTGCAGTGCGAGGTCGCGGTCCTGACCGAGGCGGCCTCGCTGGCCCCGGCCCTGGAGGACGCGGGGGCGCGGGTCCACCACATCGGCATGCGCGGCAACCGCGACCTGCGAGCCGTCGCCCGCCTGGCCCGGCTCATCAGGCGCGGCGAGTACGACGTCGTCCACACGCATCTCTACCGTGCCTGCGTCTACGGCCGTGTCGCGGCCCGGCTCGCCGGGGCCCGCCGCGTGGTCGCCACCGAGCACTCCCTGGGCGCCGGGCACATCGAGGGACGTCCGACCAGCACGTCCGTGCGGCTGCTGTACCGCGCGACCGAGCGCCTGGGCCGCATGACGATCGCGGTCTCGCCCACGGTCGCCGCGCGCCTGCGGCTGTGGGGCGTCCCCAAGTCGCGGCTCGTCCTGCTTCCCCACGGGATCGTCCCCGACGAGTTCGCCTTCGACCCCGCCAAGCGCGCGCGGGTCCGCGCCCACTTCGGCATCGGCCCGGACGAGTACGTCATCGGCGCGGTCGGACGCCTGGTCGCGACCAAGCGCCTGGACGTCCTGATCCACGCGCTCGGCGACCGGGGCCGCCTGCTCATCGTCGGCGAGGGCCCAGAACGCGCCGCCCTGGAGAAGCTCGCCGCGAACTCCGGCCGGGTCGTCTTCGCTGGCGACACCGACGACGTCCCCGCCGCCCTGTCGGCCATGGACCTGTTCGCGGCGCCCTCGACACAGGAGACCTTCGGCCTGAGCGTCCTGGAGGCGCTGGCGTCCGGGCTCCCCGTCCTCTACACGGCCTGCCCGGCCCTGGAGGACCTGCCGCCGTCGTTCGCCCCCCGAGCCCGCCGCGTCTCCCGTGAGATCGACGCCTGGCGGGAGGCCCTGGCCGTCCACGTCACCTCGGCCAGGACGGACGTGCCCATGGCCGTCCAGCACTACTCCATCGACACCCAGGTCGAGGCCCTGACCCGCCTCTACCTCTCCATCCCCTAGGGAAAGGGCTCCAGATGCATCACCGGCCAAGCGACGCGGTGGCGCGGTACATCAGGCTCGGGCTGATGCCCGGCCTGATCGTGCTCGGGCTGCTCGCCGGAATCGGATACGGCACGCTCAAGCCCAAGACCTACTCGGCCGAGGCCCATGTCATGGTGATCGCCCAGGACGACTCGGGCCCCCTGGCCGCCAGCTTCGCCCAGGCGCTGGGCCGGCTGGCGCCGCTGCCCGGCACGCTCGCGCTGGCGGCCGACGAACTGCCGGTCGCCTCCACCCGCGAGGCGCGCGAGCACATCCAGGTCAGCACCTCGCCCGACGTCCCGCTGATCAGGCTCACCGGCTCGGCGAGCTCACCGTCCCGGGCGGCCCGCTACGCCGACGCCGCCGCGACGGCCCTCGTCCGGTACGGCAACGCCCACTCGCAGGAGACCGGCGTCCGCATCGCGCTGATGAACCGCGCCTCCGCGCCCGCCGACCCCACCTCGCCCAACCCGCCGGTCAACATCCTGGTCGGCCTGGCCGCCGGAATCCTGCTGGCCATGCTCGCCGCCTTCACCGGCCTCGGCCCCCGAGGCCGCCTCTGGCCCGCCCTGGGCCTGGAACCCCGCCCCGCCCGAGCCCCCCGCCACTCGACCCAACCCGAAGACCACCCCGAACCCGCCAAGGCCTGACCATGCGCCACCGAACAATCACCACAGCCACCCGACGCAGCGCGAGGCAGCGAGAAACGAACCCGCGGGCCATTGGCCTCGCTGGGGTGTTGGGGGGTGGGGGACGGTGAGCGTGCGGGTTCTGCATGTGGCACAGCCGACCGTTGGCGGGGTCGCGGGGTACGTGGGGCGGGCGGCCGCCGATCAGCTCGCGCGGGGGTGGGCCGTCGCGGTGGCCTGCCCGTTGGACGGGGAACTGGCGGGGCGGCTCGGGCCGGACGGTGTGCCGCATTTCCCGTGGGAGGCGGGGCGGTCTCCGGGCGTCGGCACGCTGGGTGAGACGAGGCGGTTGCGGCGGATCGTGCGCGAGTTCGCTCCCGGGGTGGTGCATCTGCATTCGGCCAAGGCTGGATTGGCGGGGCGGCTGGCTCCCGGCGGGCCCGGTGTGATCTTCCAGCCGCACGGGTGGTCGTGGCATGCGGGCGGCGCCCTGATGGGGGCGGTGAGCAGGCGGTGGGAGCGGTTCGCCGCGCGGCGTTGCGACGCGCTGGTGTGCTGTGGGGAGGGCGAGCTTCGCCAGGGCGTGGACGCGGGCGTCGAGGGCAAGCTGGCGCTCGTCCGCAACGGTGTGGACCTGCGGCGGTTCCGGCCGGTGGATCGGCGGGCCGCCCGCCGCGCGCTCGGGCTGGACGAGCGGGCCCCGCTCGCGGTGTGCGTCGGCCGTCTGACCAGGCAGAAGGGGCAGGACGTCCTGCTGGCGGCCTGGCCTCGGGTGCGGGCGCGGTGTCCCGAGGCGCGGCTGGCGCTGGTCGGGGACGGCGAGGATCTCCCGCGGCTGCGCGGGCTCGCGGGGCCGGGGGTGACGTTCGTCCCGGGGACGGACGATCCCGGCGCCTGGTTCGGCGCCGCCGATGTGGTGGCGGTGCCGTCGCGGTGGGAGGGGCTGGCGCTGGTGGTGCTCGAAGCGCTGGCAAGCGGGCGGAGCGTGGTCGCCAGCGCGATCCCGGGGCTGGCCGAGGCGGTTCCCCCGGGGGCTGGGGTGCTGGTCCCGGCCGAGGCGCCCGCCGAGCTGGCCGGTGCGCTGGCGGTGCGGCTGTCCTCGCCCGCGCTGGCGGAGGTGGAGGGACGGGCCGGTGCCGCCGCGTCGGCCGGTTTCGACGTCGAGGAAACGCTCGACCGGCTCGCCGAACTCACCCGCGCCGTCGCGGAAAGGCGCTCGGCAATCACGATGAATGGCGCGCAATAGACCTAACGGACAATTAATCGCAGCGAGTGATGGTTGATGTGACCACCGGCCGCCTCTACCATGTGAACGCATTCCTTTCTCTCCTTTCCTCTGTGATTCTGTAGAATGGCTACGCCATCCCATGCTTTTCGACGCGCGGCCTCCGAAAGAGCCTGAGCTCGATTCCGGATTGCCCGTCCTGCTGCTCCGCACCAATCGCTACCCGCTGCATCACGGCACGCTGGGCGCGATCAGGACGCTGGGCCGCGCCGGTATCGAGGTGCACGCGATCGTCGAGCCCGGTCTGACACCCGCGGCGACCTCCCGCCACCTGGACCGGGGCCATCCCTGGGGCCCCTCGCCCGAGTCCCCGCGGGCCCTGGCCGACCACCTCCGCGACATCGCCGAGCGCATCGGCCGGGTCAGCGCGCTGGTCCCGCTCGACGACGCCGGGGCCATCTTCATCGCCGAGAACGCCGGGGCGCTCCATGAGCGGTTCGTCTTTCCCAAACAGGAATCGGCCGTCCCCCGGCTGGTGGCCGACAAGGCCTCGCTGCTTTCCGAGGCGCACCGCAACGACATCACGGTCCCCCTGAGCCGCATCCCCCGCGACCGGGGCCAGTTGCGCGCGGCGGTCGCCGAACTCGGGCTCCCGCTCATCATGAAATGGGCCCGTCCGTGGCTGCTTTCCGAGGCACGCAGGAGCACCACGTTCGTCACCACCGCCCGGCAGGCCGAGCGGATCTTCGACGCGTCGGCAAGTGAGGACGCGGGGCCGCTGGTCCTGCAGAAACGCATCCGTCCCGAGGGCGGCGACTGGTTCTTCCAGGGCTATTTCGACGTCGGCTCCTGCTGCCTTTTCGGCGGGACGGGCCGCAAGCACGCCGCCAGGCCCGCCCGTGCGGGGCACACCATCGCCGGGGAATGGGTCCACAACCACCAACTGGAAGAGCTCGCCCAGAAGGTCGTCCAGATCCTGGGCCACACCGGCCTGGTCGATCTCGACTTCCGGTTCGAGCGCGAGACCGGCCGGTACCACCTGCTCGACTTCAATCCGAGGCTCGGGGCGCAGTTCCGGCTGTTCCACGACCGTCAGGGCCTCGACCCCCTCAGGACACTCCACCTCGACCTGTCCGGACGCCCCATCCCGCGCCAGATCCCCGGCTACGGGCGCTCGCTGATCGTGGAGAACCACTACCTCCAGCAGGCCCTGGCCCGCCCCGCCCGGACGCCGTCGGCACTGCGCCGCGCGCGCCGGGCCGACGAGCTGGCCTGGTGGGCGAGGGACGATCCCCGTCCCTTCCTGACCATGGGCCGACTGAGCCTGAAGTCCCTGTCCACCCGGGGAGCAGTACGCAACAGCAGATCGCGGAAGGAAGCGTCTTGAACCAGCCGGTCATCGACACCCTCATCGTCGGCGCCGGGCCCTACGGCCTCTCGGTCGCGGCCCATGCGCTGGGCCATGGCCTGGAAACCCGGCTCATCGGCACGCCCATGGAGTTCTGGCAGAACAACATGCCCTCGGGCATGTTCCTCAAGTCCGAGCCCTTCGCGTCCAACCTGAGCACGCCGCGCCCCGGGGGCGGCTTCACCGATCAGCACGACGGCTGGCCCATGGGCAGGCCGATCCCGCTGGAGACGTTCGTCGCCTACGGCCGCTGGTTCGCCGAGGAGGTCGTGGGCAACGCCGAGCCCGTCCAGGCCGAGAACGTCCGGCGGGACGGCGACGGCTACGCGGTCACGCTCTCGACCGGCGAGATCGTCCGCACCCGGACGGTCGTGATGGCGATCGGCGTGCGGGACTTCGCGCACACGCCGCCCGAGCTGCTCGGGCTGCCCGGGGAGCTGGTCTCGCACAGCGTCCGGCACCGCGAGTTCGGCCGGTTCGCGGGCCGGGACGTCGCGGTGGTCGGCGCGGGCCAGTCGGCGCTGGAGACCGCCGCCCTGCTGGCCGAGGAGGGCGCCCGTCCCGTCCTCGTCGCGCGCCGCTCCGAGCTGGCCTGGAACTCGGTGCCCGAGCTCGATCCGTCCCTGGCCGGGCGGGCGCTGCGCGGCCCCCAGTCGGGGCTCGGCCGCGGCTGGCGCACCTGGCTCTGGTCCGAGCACCCCGGCAGCACCCGGATGCTGCCCGACCGCACCCGCCGCCGGATCGTGCGCACCACCATGGGCCCGGCGGGCGCGTGGTGGCTGCGCGACCGGCTGGACGACCGGGTCGAGCTGCGCCTGGGCCACCGCGTGACCGGCGCGAACGAGAAGGGCGACCGGGTCGAGCTGGTGACCGTGGACGCGACGGGCGCCGCCGGGGAGCTGCGCGTGGACCATGTCATCGCTGCCACCGGGTTCGTTCCCGACCTCGACCGGATCGCCGCGCTGGACGCGGGGCTGCGCGCCCGCGTCAAGGCCCGGCACCGCTCGCCGGTGCTGAACCCGTACTTCGAGAGTTCGGAGCCCGGCCTCTACTTCACCGGACTGACCTCGGCGGCGAGCTTCGGCCCGGTCATGCGCTTCGTCCACGGGAGCGGGTTCGCCGCGCGGCGGATCGCCGGGCACCTGTCCCGCCACCGGGACGGCCGGACGACGTCCCCGGCGGCGGAAATGGCGAACCGGATCTGAGGGCAAGAAAGGCGCGCCATTCGGCGCGCCTTTTTTGATGGAGTTTACCTCGCACACGCCAAGAAATTCGGGTCCGGCCCGGTTTTCGCGATGATCATCCAGGGAAATCAGTTTCTGAATTCCGATCTGGAACGCCCGTCGACACGGGCGTGATCGCCGTCGAAGGGCGTCCCCGATGTGGTTGAGAATGCTCGCCGCCGCATGCGCAATGTCCGTTCTGCCCGTGCCCGCCGGGGCCGCCCCGGCGGGCCCGGAGCCCGCCTGGTGTGCCGATCCGGGGCCCCTGGCGGCCGACCGTCTCCCGGGACGGGTCGATCTGCGCGACTGCGACCTGCGCGGACGGCTGATCCGGAGCGTCTGGGGCACGCTGGCCCGCGTCCCGCACGGCGCCGCCTCGGTCTCGGCCCATCTGCTCCGCACCGACGGCGCCGCCCAGCTCACGCTCGCCCTTGATCCGCGCAGGCAGATCCTCGCCATCACCGACCGCTTCTTCCAGCCGGGACCTGACCGCGACGAAGAGCAGGGCGGATCCCGGAACGCCTGCCACGACGACACGTGGTCCCTGGGCCCGGCCGCCTGGCCCCGGGGAGCGGTCATCAACTGGAAGTTCTACGCACCCGGCACGGAGCGAAGGCTCCGCAAGGGCCGGGGCGCCGCGCTGGTGAACGCGGTGAGAAGGGCCGCCTCGGCCTCCACCGACTGCACACGCGAATCCCGCTTCGCGCCGCTGCCGAACATTCACCAGCGCTATTCGGGACGCACCCAGGCCGCCCCGAACATCAGCGGCGGCTCCTGCGCGGAGCGCGACGGCGTCAACTCCTTCGGCTGGGTGAACTTCGACGACCTGGACTCGGAGGTGCTCGCCGTCTCCTGCACCTGGCAGGAGGGACACCACTCCGTCGAGGGGGACATGGCCCTCCAGGGACGCAAACCCTGGTGGACGCCGTCCGGCAAGCGCACGCGAGCGTCCTGCCCCCGAGGAGCCCACGTCATCGCCTCGGTCGCCGTCCACGAGACCCTGCACATCTTCGGCCTGGGTCATGTCGAGGGAGGCGAGCACGCCGACCTGACGATGGCGCCCTACATCCAGTCCTGCGACCAGAAGGCCGCCACGCTCGGCCGGGGCGACTACCTCGGCCTGATGGAGCTCTACGGACCCCGCTGACCGTCAGCCGCCGCCGAGCACCGGCAGCGCGCCCGCGCACACGGCCGCCCGGCGCCCCGACCGAACGGTCACCCGTCCGGCCAGCGGGCGGGTGAGCGACGCGGCCGCCGCGGGCATCAGCCGCCGCCGAGCAGCCAGTCGTCTGGCACCCGGTAGACGCGCACGGCGTCGACCTCGAAGGTGATCGGGTCGGGCGACGCGGGCGGCGGGTGGTACCGGCCGCTGTTGATCGACAGGTTCACCACCAGATGGGCATGGAAGCCCGTCCCGACGCCCCGGGTGTCGGAGTAGGTCGGCACGAGCTGCTCGCCCGCCGGGGCCACGTACCAGGTGAGGCTTCGCGGGCCCAGGCGGACGGCGACGTCCAGCCAGGCCCCGGGGCGCACGATCGGGGACGTCCAGAACTTCGCGCCGCCGCGCACGTGGTTGACGAACTCCAGCCGGTGCGGCCGGTCGGAGTGCCATTCGAAGACGTCGATCTCGTTGCGGCCGTCGCGCCAGGTCCAGATCGCGGGCCAGGCACCGACGCGCGCCGTGGGCAGCCGCAGGCGCGCCACCACGAGATCGTCGGTGCGGACCTGGAACCCGCGACCGCCCGAGCCGCAGGAGTCGCCGGTGGTGAGCAGGCCGGTCGTCCACAGGTCGCCGTCCGGCCTCGGCGCCGCCCTGATGCGCAGCTTCCCGTGCCGGTAGGTGATCGCCGACGGGTCGAGGTGGTCGAGCTTCCAGTTGGGCCGGTTGGTGACGCATCCGGGGTAGGCGCCGGTCTTCCAGCCCCAGCGGAGACCGGGCCCGATGCTCGGCCCGGTGAACTCCTCAAGGAAGACCAGTTCCTCGTCCGGGCGCATGGCTCCGGTGATCGGAGCCTGCGCGCCCAGCGTCCTGGCGGCGCCCCTCAGCAGGTCGCGCACGCTGAGGCTGGAGACCCTGGTCTGGGACCGTTCCCGTGGCGGGGGAGGCGCGTCGTTCGCGGGGTCGGCCGAGGCGTGCGGGAAGCACGCCGCCGCCACGAGCAGCGACGCGGAAGCGGCGACGACCAGGCGCGGCCTGCCGACCCGGCGTGCTCCAGTCACCCTGCCCCCTATGGGGCGAGTCCCCCCAGCACATTCGCCCCCTGACTACTCACTGTAGCCCGGTGGATGCCGAACGGTCGGATGACGGTCAATACGCACACCCGTGTCGTCCAACCTTCGCGCGCCGGATCGTGGTCAGCGCTTGGCGGAGGGGAAGGACATCTTGATGATCTTGCTCCAAGTGCTGGTGACCTGGCGCGAGAGCCGTCCGCTGTTGTAGGGCAGGTCGTACTTCTCACAGAGCTCGCGTACCCGGGGAGCGATCTGGGCGTAGCGATTGCTGGGCAGGTCGGGGAAGAGGTGGTGCTCGATCTGGTGGCTGAGGTTGCCGGTCATCAGATGGAACAGCCGTCCGCCCTTGATGTTGGCGGAGCCGAGCAGCTGGCGGACGTACCACTGGCCCTTGCTCTCCCCTTCGAGGCGCTCCTCGGGAAAGACCTCGACGTCCTCGGGGAAGTGACCGCAGAAGATGATCGTGTGCGCCCACACGTTGCGGACGGTGTTGGCGGTCAGGTTGGCCAGCAGCGTCGGGACGAACTGCCGGCCGGTCAGCAGCGGGAACCCGATGTAGTCCTTGGCCCACTGGCGCCTGATCTTGCGCCCGATCTCCTTGACCTGGAGGTCGACCTCCTCCTTGGTCTTCTCGCCGCTCTCGATCTGCTCCACGGCCAGGTCGTGCAGCGCGATGCCGTACTCGTACAGCAGCGCGAGCAGCAGGTTGTAGAACGGCTGCGCCAGGTAGGCCGGGTGCCACTCCTGCTCGGGCGTGACCCGCAGCAGGCCGAAGCCGACGTCGCGGTCCTTGCCGAGGATGTTGGTGTAGGTGTGGTGGACGACGTTGTGCGAGTGCTTCCACTGGCCGGACGGGCAGACCGTGTCCCACTCCCAGGTCGTGGAATGGATCTTGGGGTCGTGCATCCAGTCCCACTGGCCGTGCATGACGTTGTGCCCGATCTCCATGTTCTCCAGGATCTTGGCGACCGAGAGGGTCGCGGTCCCGGCGATCCAGGCCGGACGGCGCGAGGACGCCATCAGCATCAGGCGCCCGGCGACCTCCAAGGTGCGCTGGAGGGCGATGATCCGGCGGATGTAGGCGGCGTCCCGCTCGCCGAGGTCGGCGGTCACGTCCGCGCGGAGCAGGTCGAGCTCGCGGCCGATCGCCTCGTAGTCGTGCTTGTTCATGCCGCTCTCCCGTTCCGGGGCCGGTGCGGGGCCGACGGTACGGGCCGGGCACCGCCGGTCGCTTCACAAGAAACGCGCCATCTCGACAGTGGTTTCGAACCTCGATGACAAGAAGCGGCCGGACCTGGGAGAACCGCTGAGACATCGACGGGTTCCGGTACCCAAAGTGCGCGATATATGAGCCGATGCGGCTCGCTCGGGGGACTTACCGTCATCGCCAGGCTCTTCCGGAGGCAGGTGTGCCATATGGCCATGGCGGAACACATCAAGGATCGCGAGACCACGGCGGCTCGCCTGCTGCGTTCTTCCGAGCGCACGTCGTTCGACCCGATCACCGAGATCGACTGGGACACGCCGTTCGACCCGTCCATGCCCTACCTGCCGTTCGAACGGGTGTCGCTGTACGGGACGCCGGTGTGGGAGCGGCTGACCGAGGCGCAGCGCGTCGAGCTCTCCAAGCACGAGCTGGCCAGCGCCACGGCCGTGGGCATCTGGCTCGAAATGACGCTGATGCACATGTTCATGCGCGTGCTCTACGACCTGGACCCCCGCGCCGCGCACGCCCAGTTCGCGCTCACCGAGGTCGGCGACGAGACCCGCCACTCGGTGATGTTCGGCAGGCTCCTGTCGGCGCTGGGGACGCCCGACTACGGCGTCCCGCCGCTGGCCCGCACGTTCACGCGCCTGTTCAAGGCGATCGGGAGCGGTCCATCGATGTGGGCGACCTTCCTGGTCGGTGAGGAGATCTTCGACCGGCTGCAGCGCGCCACGATGGCCGACGAGGGCGTCCAGCCGATGGTGCGCGCGATCAGCCGCGTCCATGTCATCGAGGAGGCCCGCCACGTCCGGTACGCCCGCGAGGAGATCGTGCGCAGCATGGCCGGGATGCGCCGGACGGCACTCGCGCGCCACCGCCTGGTCGCCGGGGTCACCGGCACCGCGGTCATGGAGTTCCTGATCGACCCCGAGGTCTACCGCTGCGTCGGGCTGACCCCCGAGGCCGGACGGGCCATCGCCCTGGCCAACCCCCACTTCCTGGAGACGCGCCATTGGCTCGGCGAGAAGATCATGCCGTTCCTCACCGACCTCGGCCTGGTCGCGGGCCCCGCAACCCGCCTCTGGCGCCACGCCGGCCTCATCCCCTGACCCCACCCGCCGGGGGCGCCACCACCGGCCCCAGCTCCGCGCGCGATTGCGTTGATGAACCGGTGAAGCGAGCCGAAGGCGAGCTTCACCGGTGAGATCGCGAAGCGATGCAGCAATCGCACAAACGCGGTCAACGGAGCGAGCCGCCAGGCGAGCGCAGTTGGGCCGGGATTGAGAAAGCAGGGCCGGAATGGTCAGGCGTGCCAAGGTCGGACGGCCGAGGGATCCGGAGCGGGGACGGGCGGTGCTCGCGGCGACGCTGCGGCTGCTGGCAGAGTCGGGGTACCACGCGCTGCGGGTGGACGCGGTGGCCGAGGGGGCCGGGGTCGCCAAGACCACGATCTACCGGCGGTGGCCCAGCAAGCAGGAGATGGTCATGGACGCGCTGTCCATGCGGCTGGGCGAGACGCGGCTCCAGGACACCGACGACCCCGTCGCCGACCTGCGGCGGCTGACGGCGGTCGTGTACGGGCAGCTCGCCGAGGACGGCGCCGACCGGACGTTCCCGCTGCTGCTGGCCGAGCTGCTCCAGTTCGACGAGCTGGCCACGGTGTACCGGGCCAGGTTCGTCGAGCCCGCCAGGAGCCGGGCGCGCTACCTGATCCGCCGGGCCGTGGACCGGGGGCAGATCCGCGCGGAGATCGACCCCGAGGTGCTGATGGACGCCGTGATCAGCCCGGTGCTCTACCGGCCGCTGGCGATCGGTGGCACGGCCGGGCCGGAGTTCGGCCTGGCCGTGCTCGACCTGGTCATGACGGGGGCGCGTCCGCGAGCTTGAACACCAGCTCGGTCTCCCAGCGGGCGGGGTCGGGCTCCTCGGCGGGGTTGGTCTTGTAGACCTCCATCCGGCAGGCCCAGCGTCCGGTGTCGTCGGCGTCCCACGACAGACCGGACTTCTCGGCCCATTCGAGCAGCTCGGCCGTCCGGCCGACCAGCTCGTCCGGGTGCCCGACGTGGGTGAGGCTCGCGTAGCGTCCGGCGGGCAGGGACGCCACCCGGACCTGGTCGTCGCCCTCGGCCGGTCCCCCGATCGGGAGGCCCGCCTCGACCTCCAGGACGCCGTCCATCGCGATCAGGTCGTACTTGAGGAAGGGCGCGCCCGCCATCGGGATCCCCCGGGACAGGACCCACCCGACCAGTTCGGGGATACGGTCGGCGATCTCCGCGATGGTCGCCATCGTGACCTTGCGATGCATCGAGGCGTACGCCTGCGCGGGGCGCTCCTCGATCCGTGGTTGTGAGCTCATACAGGGATGGACCGTGTGCGGAGGCGAAACTCATCGGGGCGGGTGGGGAAATGTGGACGCGAGTGACCCGGGTGGGAGAACGTGATCACATGGCAACGCGCAGCGGGCTCTTCAGCCCCGAACTTCAGGAATACGTGGTCGCCCACAGCACCGGGCCCGATGAGCTGTTGAAGGAGCTGGCCGCCGAGACGGCCGAGCGGACCGGGTCCAACGCGACCATGCAGATATCGGCCGAGCAGGGCCCGTTCATGACGCTGCTGGCGCGCATGACCGGCGCCACGCGGGCCGTGGAGATCGGGACGTTCACCGGCTACTCGTCCATCTGCATCACGCGCGGCATGGGCGCGAAGGGCCGCCTCCTGTGCTGCGACGTCAGCGAGGAGTGGACGTCGATCGCGCGCCGCTACTGGGAGAAGGCCGGGCTGGCCGACCAGATCGAGCTGCGGCTCGGGGCGGCGCTGGACACGCTGACCGCGCTGCCGGACGGCACCGAGTTCGACCTGGCCTTCATCGACGCCGACAAGGGGTCCTACAGCGCCTACTGGGACGCCCTGGTGCCCCGGGTGCGTCCGGGCGGGGTGATCTCGGTCGACAACACGCTCTGGTCGTTCAAGGTCGCCGACCGGGACGCGCGGGACGAGGACGACGAGAACCTGAAGGCCGTCCGGGAGTTCAACGACCACGCCGCCGCGGACGACCGCGTCGAGCTGGTCATCCTGCCGATCGGGGACGGGGTGACGCTCGCCGTCAAGAAGTGAGCCGGCCGGGACGGCGCCGCGATCCGGCGGTGCCGTCCCTCCTTCGGTCTTGACCTCAACATTCGTTGAGGTCTCATGCTGATGCCGAGCCCGGTCATCGGGGCCAGTCACCTGACGGATGCCCCGCCCGGGCGCGCTTCCTAGCGTTCTCGGTAACCGCTCGAACCGAAGGAGAGCCACAGTGAACGACCATCCGCTCCGCGTCGCGATCATCGTCGGCAGCACCCGAGAAGGACGCTTCGGGCCGGTGGTGGCCGATTGGTTCACCGGCCAGGCCAAGGGCCACGCGGGCGTCGACATCGACGTCATCGACCTGGCCGAGACCGACCTCCCCTACGTCCTGGGGCACGGCACCGACGACCTGGACTCGGTCAGGGCCCGCCTGAGCGAGGCCGACGCCTTCGTCGTCATCACCCCGGAGTACAACCACAGTTACCCGGCGTCCCTGAAGAACGTCATCGACCACCACTTCTTCGAGTGGCGCGCCAAGCCGGTCGCGTTCGTCTCCTACGGGGGCCTCTCCGGCGGGCTGCGCGCCGTGGAGCACCTGCGCGCGGTCTTCGCCGAGCTCCACGCGGTCAGCATCCGCGACACCGTGAGCTTCCACGGCGCCGGCGACGCCTTCCACGAGAACGGCGACCCCAAGGAGCCCGACGGCTGCAACGCCGCCGCCGCGTCCCTGCTCGACCAGCTCACCTGGTGGGCCCGCGCGCTGCGCGAGGCACGCACCAAGATCCCCTACGCCGCCTGACCGACCCGCACCGGAGGTTCCGAGCAAATGTCCACCGCGACTTCCACGCCCGCCCCGGGCGCGGCCACCGGCCCGGGCGACGGCCCCAACCCCATGACCATCGCGCTCGTCCTGGTCTTGGGCGCGATCATGGTCGTGCTCGACCAGACCGTCGTGAACGTGGCGATCAACCGGTTGTCGCAGGACTTCGACGCCCCGCTGTCCACCCTCCAGTGGGTGGTCACCGGGTACTCGCTCGCCCTCGGCGCGGTCATCCCCAGTTCCGCCTGGGCCACCGGGCGCTTCGGCGCCAAGCGGCTCTACATGATCGCGATTGGGCTGTTCTCGGCCGGGTCCGTGCTGGCCGGGGCGGCCTGGAACATCGAGTCGCTCATCGCGTTCCGCGTGGTCCAGGGGCTGGGCGGCGGGCTCGTCCTGCCCCTGGGCATGACCATCCTGATCCGCGCGGCCAGCCCCGACCGGCTGGGACGCCTGATGGCCACGCTCGGGCTGGCCGTCCTGATCGGCCCGCTGATCGGCCCCGTCGTCGGCGGCTACCTCATCGACGCCGTGTCGTGGCGCTGGATGTTCTTCATCAACGTCCCCATCGGCGCGGCGGTGCTCGCGCTGGCGTCCCGGGTCTTCCCGCCGGACGTGCCCGAACCGCGCCGCAGGCTGGACGTCCCCGGTCTGCTGATGCTCTCGCCCGGTCTGGCCGCGCTGATCTACGGCGTGACCACCGGCGGCGAGCGGGGCGACTTCGGGGACCCGGGCGTCCTGCTGCCGCTCCTGGCGGGCGTCGCGCTGGTCGTCGCCTTCGTCGGACGCGGGCTGACCGCGTCCGACCCCCTGATCGACCTGCGGCTGTTCCGCGACCGGACGTTCACCACCGCCACCGTGACCCTGGTGCTGTTCGCCTGCGGCTACTTCGGCTCGTCCATCCTGCTGCCGCTGTACTTCCAGGTGGTGCGGGGCGAGAGCGCGACCATGTCGGGCCTGCTGTTCGTCCCGATGGCCTTGGCCTCGGGCACCGCGATGCAGGTCGCGGGCCGGATCATCGACAAGGTGCCGGCCGGACGCTTGGTGCCCTTCGCGGTCGCGCTGTCGTTCACCGGCGTCACCGCGTTCGCCGTCCAGCTCTCGGCCGGCGCGTCCTACTGGGGCCTGACCGCCGCCCTCGTGCTGATGGGGGCGGGCGGCGGCATGACGATGATGCCGACGATGACCACCGCCACCCGCGGCCTGTCGCGCGAGCAGGGCGCCGCGGCCAGCACGACGGTCAACCTCATCAACACCACGGTCGCGGCGATCGGGATGGCGGTCGCCTCGGTGCTCCTGACGTCGGCGATGGCGAGCCGCTCCCCGGCCGCCGCGGACGGGCTCCAGGGGCTGCACAAGATCACCGACCAGGCCCGGAGCGCCGCCGCGCCCGAGCTGGCCGACGCCTTCCAGCACACCTATCTCTACGCGATCGCCCTCATGGGCCTGGCCCTGATCCCCACCCTGTTCCTCCCGCGCCGCAAGGCGAAGAAGACCACGGAGGGCTAGCGGCCCCCGAGTGGAAGGCTCCGCGGCGCGAGCGCGGCGCCCGCGGAGCCTTCCCCGACGCCGCACGTCGCCTGGAGGAAGAAGGGCGGGACGGCCTTGTCGATCGGGTGCGGCCGCGGGTTCCCCGACCCGTCGAGCGTGTTGTACTTCATCAGGTTGATCGCGTACGAGAGCTGGCGCTTCCCGTCGCTCCGGGTCGCCGAGAGGGTCCCGGCACCCCACACCGCGCCGTCATGGCCCCAGAACGTCCCGCAGGGAAGCCGCATCGGATAGATCCCCAGGCCGTAGGGGCTCCCCGGCCCGGTGGTGCCGGCGCGGACCGGGACCGTCCGCTGCATCCGCGCCACCATCCCCCGGCTGACGATCTTGCCGCCGAGCAGCTGCCGGTAGAAGCGGTTGAGGTCGTCCATGGTCGACAGCAGCGACCCGGCGGTGCCCGCCCAGGACATGTTGTAGACGCTGTAGTCGCGCGGCGGGTCGATCAGCCCGTACAGGGCCTCGTACATCCGCGAGTGCGGGGCGCGGATCGCCTCGCCCGCCGGGAACGCGGTGTTCCTGAGCCCGGCGCGGCGGATCACGTTCCGGGTGATGTAGGCCTCGGCCCTGGTGCCGGTGACCTTCTCGATGAGCTGCCCGAGGACCACGTAGTTGGTGTTGGAGTACGACCCCGGCGTGCTCCCCGGCTCGCCCGTGGCGGGCGCCTTCAGCCCGAGCCCGATCAGCTCGGCCGGACGGAAGGCCCGGTGCCGGTTGTCGTCCAGGCTCTTGGGCGAGTTCTGCTGGAACGAGGGGAACGCGGACATGACGTAGTCGCCGATCCCGCTGGTGTGGTTGAGCAGCATCCGGACGGTGATCCGGCGCCCCCGCGGACCGGGCACGAGTCGGGGCAGGTGCTTGCCGATCGGGTCGTCCAGCCGGATCCGTCCCTTCTCGACCTGCTGGAGGACGGCCGCCGCGACGAACGACTTGGTGACGCTGCCGACCCGGTGCCGCATCTCGGGGCGGACGGGGCGTCCCGTCCGGGTGTCGGCCACGCCCGACGCCCCCCGCCAGGTCGCCCTCCCGTCGCGGACCGAGGCGAAGACGCCCGGCATCCCGGCCTTGTGGATCCCGTCCAGCCCCGCCTGAAGCCGGGCCGGGTCCAGTCCGCCCTCACGCCCGTCGGCGACCCCCGGGACGGCCGTCACCACGACCATCCCGGCCCCCGCTGCCAAGGCGAGCAAACTCCGCTTCATCACGACGGTCTCCTTCGGATACTGATCAATTGGGTCGCCCCGACTCTGCAATCAGCACCCCCTGCTGGGCCTCCTCCGGCCGAAGGAGATCGCGTCATCACTTCCCCTGGGGTATTCAGCGGTAGACCAGTCCGGAAAGCCGCAGGGCCAGCCGCCGCCGGAAGGGAGGCAGCGCGCCCAGCCCACGCAGGGCCAGGTTCCGCACCCGCCGCGCGCGCCGGTCGACGGTCGCGAGCCGGGTCAGCCGGTCGGCGAGACCGACCACCTGCTCGGCCACCGGACGGCGTCCCGCTGCGTACTCGTCCAGGAGATCCTCCGATCCGCCGTCCAGCACCCTGGCCAGCGCGCCGCCGAGCTCCACCGCGTCGGCGATCCCGGTGTTCATGCCCTGGCCCCCGGCCGGGCTGTGCACGTGCGCCGCGTCCCCCGCCAGCAGAACCCGCCCGCTCCGGTACGCGTCGGCGATCCGGTGGTGGACGCGGAACCGCGACCCCCAGAGCACCTCACCGACGACCGCCCGCCGCTTGTCGGGCCCCCGCTCGTCCAGCAGCCGCTGGACGAACTCGGCCGACGGCACCTTGGGCGCGTCGGCGACGGTGGCCACGATGCGGTGCACACCGTCCGGCAGCGGCGCCACCACGACCAGCCCTTCGGGCGAGAAGTAGAGGATCACCTCGTCGTCCGGCACCCCGCCCGAGACGCGGACGTCGGCCAGCACGAACGACTCGGCGTACTCGCCACCGCTGAACCCGATGCCCGCGGCCTCCCGCACGGTGCTGTGCATCCCGTCGGCCCCCACGAGATACCGCGCCCTGACCACTTCCCCGTTGGAGAAGGTGGCGGTGACCCCGTCCGGACCCTCGACGAGCCCGGTCAGCGAGCAGGGCCGCAGCACCGTGCCCCCCAAAGCGACCAGCCGCTCCAGCAGAACCCGCTCGGTCTCGGCCTGCGAGACCATCAGCGTGTAGGGGTAGGCGGTATCGAGGCCCCCGAATGGAACCGGCACCAGCACCCGATCCCGATCGCGGATGGTGAACCGTCCCGCGTGGATCCCGATGGCGGCCAGCCGGTCGGAGATCCCGCCGAGCGGCTGGAGCAGCTCCAGCGTCCGGGCGTGGACGACGGCGGCCCGCGAGGTGTTGTCGCCCTCCGCCTGGGCGTCCACGACGGTCACCTCGTGTCCTTGGACGGCGAGCGCGACGGCCACGGTGAGCCCGGTCGGCCCGGCTCCGACGACGAGCACCTCGGTCGTGGTGGGAAGCATGTCGACCTCCAAGTCAACGATTGTTTGCCAACGTCTGTTGACCACAGTGAACACGCCACCCGAACACATGTCAACACTTGTAGGCAAACACGTGTTGGCATACGCTCGCCCCCATGAGGCGATCATCGGAGGACACCAAGGCGGCCATCCTGACGGCGGCCCGCAAGCGCTTCGCCGACGACGGCTACGAGCGCGCCACGATCAGGGCCGTGGCCTCGGACGCGGGCATCGACCCCTCCATGGTCATGCGCTACTTCGGCAACAAGCAGGGCCTGTTCGCCAGCGCGGTCGAGTTCGACCTGCGCCTCCCCGACCTCAGGGACACCCCGCGCGACGAGCTGGGCCGGGCCCTGGCCGCCCACCTGGTGGACCGCTGGTCCGAGACCGACATCCTGCGCGTCCTCCTGCGCTCGGCCGTCACCAACCCCGACGCCGCCGAACGCATGCGCACGATCTTCGCCGACCAGCTGGGCACGCTGGTGGCCCGCCTGGACACCGACCCCGCCGAGGCGGCCCAGCGCGCCGGCCTCCTGGCCACCCAGGCCCTGGGCTTCGAACTGTGCCGCCACATCCTGGAACTCCCCCCCGTGGTCGACCTCACCAGAGAGGAAGCCATCGACTGGCTGGCCCCCACCATGCAGCACTACCTGACCGGCCCAAGAACCTAAGAAAGACCGCCCGCCCCAAACCAAAGGGACAGGCGGCCGGCATACCCACAAACCTCACAGCTCCTTGAGATAGCCCCCGTCCACGGCGAACTCAGCACCGGTAGTGGCCGCGGACAGCGGCGAGGCCAGCAGCGCGACCGCGGCGGCGATCTCCCCGGGCTCGACCAGACGCCCGGTGGTGAGCTGCATCATCTTGGCCGCCTCGCCCCCGAGCACACCTTCCCGGTCAGACCCGGTCGCGGACGCCAGAACGTCGGCGGCGCCGCCGTCCTTCGTCCACCAGTCGGTGAGCACGGGACCCGGCAGGACGGTGTTGACCCGCACACCCTGCGGCCCGTACTCCTCCGACAGCCCCTTGGCGAGGTTGTTCATCGCCGCCTTGGCCGAGTTGTAGTCGTAGTTCATGGGCCCGGGCCGCCGGGCGTTCCCCGACGAGATGTTGACAATGGACGCCGCGTCGCTCTTGAGCAGGTGCGGCAGAGCCTCCCGCACCATCCGGACAACAGCGAACAGGTTGAACTCGTACATGTCACGCCAGTCGGCGTCGCTCGCCGCCAGGAACGAGAAACGAGGAAGGGTCGTACCAGGAGGCGGCCCCCCGGCATTGTTCACCAGGACGTCAATGCCCCCGAACACCTCGACCGCCCGCGCCACGACCAGCCCGGGCGCCGCCGGATCCATCAGGTCCGCCGCCACGTGCAGCACGTCCTCGCGGTCGAACTCCGGAGCGGCCGACCGCGAGACGGCCACCACCCGGGCCCCCTCTTCCAGCAGCGTCCGGGTGACGGCGAGCCCGATCCCCTTGGACGCTCCCGTGACAACGGCGACGCGCCCGGAAAGCCTCAGGTCCATGATCGTCCTCTCGTAGAGATCCAGATACATGCCCCTGAACCCCACCCCGGCGCCCCCGGTTGCACTCAGTCGGAGGGAATCCGTCCGCGAATGTCCTGGAGCATGTTCCGCATCGCCGCGCGGAAGATCTCGGCCTGGTGTTCACCGAGGAAATCGGTGTGCCCGAACACCTCCAGAACCACGAGGCCGTGCATGTGCCCCCACGCACTCATGAAAAGAGCGATCGCGGGCGGCGGCAGGCTGCCCAGACCACCCGGGGGCAACTGCTCTGCGAGCTCCAGGAGCGCGGAGGACAACTCGGGGACGTCGGCCCGGGCGAGCTGGTCCTCGGTGTACCCGCCGAACAGCACCCGCTCGAAGATGGCGCCCATCCGGCGGACGGCCTGCGTGGTCGGCCCCTCGGCGGGCGCCGCGTAATGCCGTAGCGGCGCCCCGTAAAGGAGCTGGAAGCGCTCGGGGTTGGCCATGCCCCATCTCCGGTAGCTCTCGGCCGCGGCCAGGAGACCCGAAGTGCCCGCGTCGTCCGCCGCGTCGACGGCGACCTGGACGGCATCGGCCAGCTCGTCGTAGGCCTTGGTGATGAGCGCGGTGACGAGGGCGTCCCGGTTCGGGAAGTAGTAGTAGAGGGCCTGCACCGTCATCCCGAGGCTCCGCGCCACCGCGCGCAGCGACAGGGCATGGGGCCCCTGTTCGGTGACATGCCGCTCGGCCGCGTCCAGGATCTCCTGGGCCGCGGCGGCCCGGCGCCTCTCCCGCAACGGCGGCAGAGCCTCCGAGCCCTCGTCTCCAGCCACTACGCGCCTCCAACCGTGCGACTACCCACTAGAAGAATCTAACACTGCCAAATCTTCTACCACCCCACTAGCTTCAAGAACACGGCAGCCAGCCGGTTCCCAGATCCATCCCGGCTGTACCGCCCCACCTGAACTGTTGAATTTTCAAAGGAGATTGGCCGTGTTCGAACGCATAGCCGAACTGGCGATCCGCCGGTCCAGGCTGGTCCTCGTCATCGCCTTCGTCGCCGTGGCCCTGATGGGCGTCATCGGCGCCGGCGCGTTCGGCAAGCTGAAGGGCGGCGGCTACGACGATCCGGCCTCCCAGGCCTCCCGGGCCACCGAGGCCATCGAGGAGAAGTTCGGCGGGGAGACCAACCTGATCTTCCTCGTCCGCACCCCCGAAGGCCGCGTCGACACACCCACCGCCCGGCAGAGCGGCCAAGCCCTGGTGGCCGAGCTCAAGAAGGACCAGAAGCTCGGAAACGTGATCTCGTACTGGGACGCGGACACCCCCGCGCTCCGTTCCAAGGACGGCCGCGAGGCCATGGTGCTCGCCCACGTCAAGGGTGACGCCACCCAACGGGACAAGAACGCCAAGGCCGTCATCGACAAGCACACCGGCACCAAGAACGGCTTGAGCGTCAGAGCCGGAGGCGGCGCCGCCATCGGCAACGACATGCAGGCGCAGGTGCCCAAGGACCTCCTCCTGGCCGAGGCCATCGCCATTCCGCTGACCCTCGTGCTGCTCCTGTTCGTCTTCGGCAGCGTGGTCGCGGCCCTGCTCCCGCTGGTCATCGGAACCATAGCCATCCTGGGCACGTTCGCCGAGCTCTCCCTGCTCGGCGGCTCCACCGACGTCGCCATCACCGCGACCAACCTGACCACGGCCCTGGGCCTCGGCCTGGGCATCGACTACGCCCTGCTGATGATCAGCCGGTTCAGGGAACAGCTCGCCGCCGGGCAGAGCGTGGACGACGCCGTCCGGCAAACGGTGCTCACCGCGGGCCGCACGGTCGCCTTCTCCGCCGCCACCGTGGCCGTCGCCCTGGCGGCGCTCCTGGTGTTCCCGCAGTACTTCCTGCGCTCCTTCGGCTACGCCGGGATCGGCGTCGTGGCCATCGCGGCCGTCAGCACCCTGTTCGTGATGCCCGCCCTCTTCGCCGTCCTGGGCCACCGCGTCAACAGCGGACGCCTCCCCTGGGCAAAGCGAGGCACCGCCCGACCCCCCGTGTGGGGACGCCTGGCCCGCACCGTCATGCGACGTCCCGCCCTCACCGCGCTGCCCGTCCTGGCGATCCTCCTCCTGGCCGCGAGCCCGCTCCTGGGCATCACCCTCGGCACACCGGACGAACGCGTCCTGCCCAAGGACGCCGAGAGCCGCCAGGTCACCTCGTCCCTGCGGGCGAACTTCGACGGCAACGACGACGCCGCCATCCACGTCATCATCAACCAGCCCGTGGACAAGACCCCGCTGAACACCTACGCCACCGAACTCTCAAAGCTCAAAGGCGTAACCCGAGTCGAAACGGCCACAGGCACCCACACCAACGGCCAGACCACCCCCGGAAACCCAGCTCTAAGCCGCCCCACCGCACAGCGAATCTCCGTAGTCACCCCCCTGGCCCCCCAATCCAACGAGGCCCAGAACCTGGTCAAGCAGGTAAGGACGGCAACACCGCCCTCCGGCACGCAGACACTGGTAGGCGGAACCAGCGCCGAACTGGTCGACTCCAAAGACTCCATCAGCAGCCGCCTCCCGCTCGCCCTGGGCCTGGTCGCCCTGACCACCTTCCTCCTGCTCTTCCTGTTCACCGGCAGCATCGTGCAGCCCATCCGAGCGCTGGTCCTGAACATGATCAGCCTGGGCGCGACCCTGGGCGTCATGACGTGGATCTTTCAGGACGGCAATCTCTCGTCCGTCCTGGGCGTCACGGCACAGCCGATGGAAGCCTCGATGACCGTGCTGATGTTCTGCATCGCCTTCGGCCTGTCGATGGACTACGAAGTCTTCGTCACCAGCCGGATCAAGGAACTGCACGACCAGGGCGAGGACAACGAGTCCGCCGTCGCCAACGGCCTGGGCCACACGGGCCGCATCGTCAGCGCCGCGGCCCTGCTCCTGGCCGTCAGCTTCTTCGCCTTCGGCACCGCCAAGATCAGCTTCATGCAGATGTTCGGCATCGGCACCGGCCTGGCCATCCTCATCGACGCCCTGGCCGTCCGCGGCATTCTCGTCCCCGCCGCCATGCGCCTCCTGGGCCGCACCGCCTGGTACGCCCCCAAGGCCCTGCGCGCCTTCCACACCCGCTACGGCCTGTCCGAAGGCACCCCGCAGTCAACAACCCCATAACAAACACCAATGTGCCCGCCCCCCACCAGGGAGGCGGGCACAAGGGCGACACACCGAATGCCGGGCCGCAGATCAAAGCCCCCATTGGCCTCAACCCAAATGCGGCAGCAGCCAAAGGATCACCAGAGAAGGACTAAGCTAAAGACGCGAAAGATCCCCAAGAACAAAGCCACCGGGCATCCTGGGGGGCGTGGGGGGAGACCCCCACCCCGGGGGGTCCGGGGGGTCGCCCCCCCGGGCAAACACAACGAGAGCCAGCGGGGAAGCGACGAGTCGCGACCACACTGGCTCCATGGATCGAGTGGGCGAGGAGGGATTTGAACCCTCACGTCCTTGCGGACACACGGACCTGAACCGTGCGCGTCTGCCGTTCCGCCACCCGCCCGGGTGCCGATCCCGTTTCCGGGTGCTCGAAAAGGCTAGCACGGTCGAAGCAGTGGTTAGGTGTCCAGATACTTCGAGCGAACCTTGTCACCGATACGATCGTCTATCAGTGGGGAGAGGAGGTGCCCGTGGGCGTCATTCAGCGCTTCGAGCGACGGCTCGAGGGCATGGTCGAAGGAGCCTTCGCCCGGGCCTTCAAGTCCGAGCTGCAGCCTGTCGAGGTCGCCAGTGCCGTTCAGCGCGAGATGGACGATCGCGCGGCGATCGTGGCCCAGGGCCGCACGCTGGTGCCCAACGACTTCGTCGTTGAGATCTCCCAGCAGGACGGGCAGAGGCTTCAGGTCTACGCCGACAGTCTGAGCCAGGAGCTGGCCAATCTCGCGCGCGAGTACGCGAAGGAACAGGGGTACTCCTTCGTGGGGCCCGTGCGCGTCCGTTTCGAGAACGCCGGCGACCTGGCCACCGGGATGTTCCGCATCCGCTCAGGCGTGATCCGCGGTTCGACCGTGGAGGGCGGGGAGATCCGCCAGCCCGTGAGCGACGTCCCTCAGGGGGGCCGCAGCGGGACGTTCGGCGGGCATCCCCGGCTGCTGGTCACCACGGCCCTTGAGGGCGCCGAGGCCACCCAGCGCACGTATGAGATCAATACTCCGGTCACCCTGCTGGGGCGCGGCACCGACTGCGACCTGCGCCTCGTGGATCCCGGCGTGTCTCGACACCATGCCGAGATCCGTGTAGAAGGTCCCGAAATCGTCCTCGTGGATCTAGGGTCGACCAACGGCTCCTTTGTGAACGGACAGCCGATTCGCCGGGTTACGCTCGTCGACGGCTCCCGCGTCACCATGGGGCGCACGACACTCGTGTTCCGCCGCGATAGGGAGTAACCCCGACTCCGATGTCCCCATTCACCCTTACGCTGATCAAGCTGGCGTTCCTCGCGGTGCTCTGGCTCTTCGTCATCGCGGCCGTCGGCGTGATCCGGGCCGACATGTTCGGCTCGAAGGCGGCCACGCGAGCCGCACAGCAGCCCCGTCCGCCCAAGCCCGCGAAGGCGGCCGCCAAGCCGCCGCGCGCGGCGCAGCGCAGCGCTCCGCACCAGATGGTCGTGGTGCAGGGCGAACGCGCGGGCACCGTCATCGACCTGACCGGGGTGCCCATCACCATCGGTCGGGCGAATGACTCCACGCTCGTGGTGACCGACGACTACGCTTCGAGCCGGCATGCCCGACTTTTCGCGCAGGACGGTCAATGGATCGTGGAAGACCTCGGTTCGACTAATGGGACCTATCTCGGCCGCACCAAGGTGACCCGGCCCATGCCGGTGCCGCCCGGGGTGCCGGTCCGAATCGGCAAGACCGTGATCGAGCTGCGCAAATGAGCCTCGGAATCCGATATGCCGCGCGCTCCGACGTGGGCATGCTGCGCGAGGGCAACGAAGACTCGGCCTACGCGGGCTCGCACCTGCTCGCCGTCGCCGACGGCATGGGCGGGCACGTCGGCGGCGAGATCGCCAGCGCCGCGGCCATCGCCGAGCTGCGCAAGCTCGACAAGGATCTGCCCGCGAACGAGCTGCTCGCCGCGCTGGAGCACACGGTCAAGTCGGCCAACGACAACCTGCACCGGATCGTGGAGTCGGATCCGGCCCTGCAGGGCATGGGCACCACGCTCACCGCGATGCTGTGGGCGGGCAACCAGATCGCGCTGGTCCATATCGGCGACTCGCGCGCGTACCTGCTGCGCGACGGCAGCCTGTTCCAGATCACCCACGACCACACGCTGGTGCAGTCGCTGGTGGACGAGGGCCGCATCAGCCCGGACGAGGCCGCCTCGCATCCGCAGCGCTCGCTGCTGCTGCGCGCCCTCGACGGGCGGGGCGAGGTCGATCCCGACCTCTCGCTGCGCGACGCCAAGCTCGGCGACCGTTACCTGCTGTGCTCCGACGGCCTGTCCGGCGTGGTCACCGCGGAGACGATCTTCCAGGTCCTGACCGACGTCGACGACCCCGAGCAGTCCGTCCGGCAGCTGATCGACCTGGCCAACCGCGGCGGCGGGCCCGACAACATCACCTGTGTGGTCGCCGACGTCGTCGAGGTCGGCCAGCAGCCGCCGCCGTCCGGCGGCCAGGCCGTCGGCGCGGCGGCGAACGCGACGCCGCCCTCGCCGCCCGGCGCGGCGCCCCCGGCCGACACCCCGGCCGGACGCGCGGCCCAGCTGCGCGAGACGGCGCCCCAGCCCCAGATCGCCGTGGACGAGATGCCGCCGCCCCCGCCCGCCCCCATGGGCGGCCCGGCACCGGGCGCGACCATGCCCGACCCCGGCGCCGAGGTCCGGATGAGGCGCCGGTCAGGCGGCGGGCTCCGCAAGTGGACGTGGCTCATCGTGGCGGCGGGCGTGGCCGTGGTGGCCATCGCCGCCGTCGCCTTCGTGAGCCTCCAGTCGATCCGCGACGGTTACTACGTCGGCGAAGAGAAGGGGACCGTCGTCCTCTACCGGGGCATCAACCAGGACGTCCCGCTCATCTCGATGTCCCGCAGGGCCGACGTCAAAGACCAGCCCAAGCTCCCGATCCCGGTGGCCGAGCTGCCCAAGAACATGCAGGACCAGGTCAAGAAGACCTACGACGTGAAGGGCCCCGAGGGCCTCCGGGAGCTGGAGAAGGCCGTCTGCCGGTACGTCATCGCCGAGGAGAAGGGCAAGCTGGCGCTCCAGCGCGTCTGCCAGAACGGCACGGTCGTCCAGAAGCTCACGGGCGCGCCGGGCGTCGCCACGGCCGACCTCCCCATCCCCGACGCGAACGCGGTCAAGGCCGGGACGCCGAAGTTCGTGACCAGGCAGCAGGCGGACGAACGACTGAAGGTCCTGGGCGAGCGCGCGGCGTTGTGCAAGAGCAACGCCCCGGTGCAGGAGTGTCCGAACGGGGGTAAGCCCTAGATGGCCTCGATCGGGGAGCAGATCCGGGCGCAGATCCCGTACCAGCGGCGCAACGCGGCCTCGCTCACGCTGCTCGTCTTCGCGATGGTGCTGACGCTGTCGGCGTTCGCCGAGGTCGGCCTCGCGCGTGACGGCGTCATCCCACCAGGCCTCTTCCTCTACGGCGGCGGGCTGACCGTCCTGGCGATCGCGTCCTTCTTCGTCCAGACGAAGTTCGCGCCCTACGCCGACCCGCTGCTGCTGCCGCTGGCGGTGGCGCTGAACGGTATCGGCCTGGCGATGATCTACCGGCTCGACCTCGACACCAGCCTGGTCAAGATCAAGGCACAGGCGGCGCTTCCCGCCACCAAGAAGCTGGCCGAGGACGAGGCGTCGGCGTCCGGCCAGCTGATGTGGACGTTCGTCGGCATCGCGCTGTTCGTCGCGGCGATCGTGATCATGCGCGACACCGACAAGCCCGACGCCAAGTTCGCGGTCTCGCCGAAGACCATGCAGCGCTACACCTACCTGGTCGGCCTCTCGGCGATCATCCTGCTGATCCTGCCGATCATCCCGGGGCTGGGCGCCGAGGTGAACGGCGCCAAGGTGTGGATCTTCATCGGGCCGTTCTCGGTCCAGCCCGGCGAGTTCGCCAAGCTGCTGCTCGTCGTCTTCTTCGCGGGCTATCTGGTGAACAAGCGCCAGGCCATGTCGCTGATCGGCAAGAAGATCGGCCCGATCAGCCTGCCCCGGGCCCGCGACCTCGGCCCGATCATGGTGATCTGGGTCTTCTGCCTGGGCGTCCTTTTCATGCAGAAGGACCTCGGGACGGCCCTGCTGTACTTCGGGCTGTTCGTGTCGATGCTCTACATCGCCACGCAGCGCGCCTCCTGGGTGATGATCGGCGTCGGCCTGCTGGCGGTGGGCATCTTCATCGCCACGCTGCTGCCGTTCATGAGCCACGTCAACCAGCGCATCGACATCTGGCAGAACCCCACGCCGTACTTCAACGGCGGCTGCATGGTCGACGACAAGGTCGTCCCGGTCAACCCCGAGACCGACATCTACAAGAAGGAGGCGGCGGCCAACGGCGAACTGGGCGCCGGCTTCCGCGTCTGCGGGAAGATGGGCGGCAAGTACGCCGACAGCGCCCAGCTCATGCAGGGGATGTTCGCGCTCGGTGAGGGCGGCGTGCTCGGCAAGGGGCTCGGCCAGGGCGAGCCGTGGAAGACGCCCCTGTCCTTCAGCGACTTCATCTTCGACTCGATCGGCGAGGAACTCGGGCTGACCGGGTTGATGGTGCTGCTGCTGATCTACGCCCTGATCGTCCAGCGCGGCTTCAAGACGGCCGTCGCGGCACGAGATCCGTTCCTGAAGCTCTTCGCGGGCGGGGTCTCGTTCGTCCTGGCGCTCCAGGTGTTCGTGATCGTCGGCGGGGTCACCAAGCTGATCCCGCTGACCGGTCTGACCACCCCGTTCCTGTCCCAGGGCGGATCCTCGCTGATGGCCAACTGGATCCTCATCGCGATCCTGGTGCGGATGAGCCACGACTCCCGCAAGCCCGCCCCGCAGGCCATCCAGGACGAGGGCATGACCCAGATCGTGAGCACGAGGTGAGGAGGCCGCGATGAACATGGACAAGCCGCTGCGCCGAGTCGCCATCTTCGCCCTGTTGTTGATCTTCGGGCTGATGGCCCAGGTCAACTACGTCCAGGGCACCCAGGCCAAGGCTCTCCAAGACGACCAGAACAACGCGCGCCGGTTCGGCGACATCTTCAAGTACCCCCGAGGCAAGATCCTCGCCGGTGACCTGACGCTCGTCGACTCCACCGAGCACAAGAACAGCACCCCCAAGTACGGCCGCAAGTACGCCGAGGGGCCGGTCTTCGCCCCGATCACGGGCTTCTTCAACGGCGGCGCCTCGGGCCTTGAGCTGTCCTACAACTCGCTGCTGAGCGGGCGCGACAAGCGCCTGACCACCCAGCGCTGGTTCGACTCCCTGATCGGCAAGAAGCCCGAGGGCGCCGACATCGAGACCACCATCGACCCCGAGGCCCAGCGCGTCGCCTACAAGGCGCTCCAGGCCAGCACCACGCGCCGCGCCGCGGCCGTGGTGATGGACGTCAAGACCGGCGCGATCAAGGTCATGGCGTCCTACCCCTCGTTCGACCCGAACTCCTTCGCCCCGCAGACCAAGGAGGCGGGCGCCAAGAAGTTCGAGGCGCTCAACAAGGACCGCAACCTGCGTCCGGCGGTCAACAAGGTCCTGCACGACAACGTCGCGCCCGGCTCGTCCTTCAAGGCCCTGATCGCCGCGTCCGCGCTGGCCAACGGGATCAACAAGGACAGCAACGTCCCCGCCCCCTCGGCCTACAAGCTGCCCGGCACCTCCATCGACCTGCCCAACAGCCACGAGGGCGGCGCCTGCGGCGGCCTGGGCACCGCGTCCCTGATCGCCACCTTCGCCGAGTCGTGCAACACCACCTTCGGCATCCTCGGCGCCGAGCGCCTGGGCCCGGACAAGGTCATCGCCACGGCCAAGAAGTTCGCCTACGACCAGCGGATCGAGATCGAGCCCGACCTGAAGTCGGTCAAGAGCGCCTTCCCCAAGGCCGACGGCGCCCAGACCGCGCTGGCGTCCATCGGCCAGGGCAGCAACGTCGCGACCCCGCTGCACATGTGCCTGATCGCCGCCGCCGCCGGCAACGACGGCAAGATCATGAAGCCGTACCTGGTGCAGAAGGTCCGCGCCAAGGACCAGAGCGTCGTCGAGGAGGCCTCGCCCAAGGAACTGGCCAAGGCGATGAACGAGGACCAGGCGGGTCAGCTCGCCGACATGATGCGGCAGGTCGTCACCGACGGCACCGGCAAGGCCCTGCGCCAGTTCAACATCGCCGGCAAGACCGGAACCGCCGACATCGACGGCGTCGAGTTCAACAACCGCTGGTTCGTCGGCTTCTCCCCGATCGAGAAGCCCCGGTACGCCTTCGCCGTCTGGACCCAGGGCGACGGCTCCGGTGGCGAGTTCGCCGGTCCGATCGCCGGCAAGATCATGCAGGCGGTCCGCAAATGACCCGCGCCGAGGAGACCCGGTGACACCCCACCCCGCGGACCGGTCGCCCGGGCGACCGGTCCGGGCCACGACATCCCGAGCCGGGACGAGTTTCGGCGGATGGGTCACGCCTGGCTGGGTAGGTGGGGCGACGTGGGTCGGCTCGGCGGAGTCGGACGGTGGTGGCATGGCGGACTTCGGAGAACGACTGAGCGGTGCTCTGCGGCCCCTGGCGGCCGAGCGATCGGCTTTGCTCGGATTTGACGCCAGGGGCACGGCGGATACGCTCTCCGGCAGGGGAGTGACCGAGCAGCGACGCCCGGCACACGTGGACCACCACGCGCTGCCGCCCGGCGCCGGTGACGCGTCCGGCTCCTTTGCCCGGGACAACCGGGAGCGATCGACGGCCGCACCTCCCGGTGACGGCGACCCGGCCCCTGAACCCCGCGCATCTCACCCGAGCCGCACGTCAACGCGTGCACGAACCGGCGCGTCCCCTTCTCAGAAGCCAACCAGCAAACCGACCAGGGCGACTCCCAACGCCCCAGAACCGACACCAGCCTCGGCGGAGCGCACCACGACTCCGTCAACTCCGAGCCCGGCTCCCTCGCCCGTACATGGCGGGCGGCTAGGTTCGGAGGACAGGGTGTAGACGTACGAGGGAAAGTGCAGACATGAGTCAACCTCGGCTGCTCGGCGGCCGCTACGAGCTCGATACGGTCATCGGGCGCGGCGGCATGGCCGAGGTCTACCGTGCCCGAGACCGCCGCCTCGATCGTGTCGTGGCGGTCAAGACGCTCCGGTCCGACCTTGCCCGCGACCCCACGTTCCAGGCCCGGTTCCGGCGCGAGGCGCAGTCGGCGGCCTCGCTGAACCACCCGTCGGTCATCGCCGTGTACGACACCGGCGAAGACATGATCAACGATACCTCGATTCCCTACATCGTGATGGAGTACGTCGACGGCAGCACGCTGCGCGACCTCCTGCGCGAGAACCGGGCGCTGCTGCCCGACAAGGCCCTGGAGATCACCGACGGCATCCTGCGGGCGCTCGACTACAGCCACCGCGGCGGCATCGTCCACCGCGACATCAAGCCCGCCAACGTGATGCTCACCCGCGGCCACGAGGTCAAGGTCATGGACTTCGGCATCGCCCGGGCCATGGCCGACTCGGCCGCCACGATGACCCAGACCGCGCAGGTGATCGGCACCGCCCAGTACCTGTCCCCCGAGCAGGCCAGGGGCGAGCGCGTCGACCCGCGCAGCGACATCTACTCCACCGGCTGCGTCCTGTACGAACTGCTGACCGGCAAGCCGCCGTTCACCGGCGACAGCCCCGTGGCGATCGCCTACCAGCACGTCCGGGAGGAGCCCGTCCCGCCGTCCGGGGTCGACCCCGAGATCCCGCAGTGGGCGGACGCCATCGTCCTGAAGGCCATGGCCAAGGACGCCGACCACCGGTACCAGAACGCCACCGAGTTCCGGCAGGAGATCCAGCGGGTCCTCCAGGGCCAGCCGATCGCCTCGACCGCGTCCTCGACGATGCTGATGGGCGCCCAGCACCCGCAGGGCACCCAGGTCATGGGCGCCGTCCCGGGGCGGACGCAGATGCAGCGTCCCACCGGGTACGACCTGCCGCCCGTCCACTACGACGACCGGATGCCCGAGCACGAGCGCGGCGGCTCGGGCAAGAAGATCGCCCTGTGGGTGGCGCTGGCCGTCCTGTTCATCGGCGGCGCGGGCGTCGTGGGCCTGATGATGTCGGGCAACGGCGACAAGGGCCCCGAGCAGGTGTCGATGCCCGCGGTCATCAACGTCTCGCAGGACGTCGCCGAGGCCACGATCAAGAAGGAGGGCCTCACGGTCGGCACGGTGACCCCGGAGTGGGACTCCGAGGTCACCAAGGGCAACGTCATCAGCTCCAACCCGCAGTCCGGCACCAAGGTCAAGAAGGGCACCGCGGTCGCGCTGGTGGTGTCCCGCGGGAAGAAGCCGCCCGAGCTGATCGAGGTTCCGCAGGTCCAGGGCCGCGGCTCGTCCGACGCCGAGGCGATCCTGAAGGCCAAGGGCTTCAAGGTCGTCAAGAAGATGGAGACCAGCGACACGGTCAAGCGCTTCACGGCCATCAGGACCGACCCGCCCGCGGGCGAGAAGCTGAACAAGAAGGCCACCGTCACGCTGATCCTGTCCAACGGGCCCAGCGAGATCCCGGTGCCCGACCTGGTGAACAACAGCCAGCGTTCGGCCTGCGCGAAGCTCAAGCAGCTCAACCTGGTCTGCCAGGTCGTCGTCGACCAGCCGACCCCCGACAAGGCGACGATCCCGCCCGGCTTCGTCTGGATGACCGAGCCTCCCGCCGGCGCCAAGCTGGCCCCCGGCGAAACCGTCAAGATCCATGTCGTGGCCGAACCGTCCGAGTCCCCGCCCCCGACCACGGAGAGCCCGCCTCCCGGCGGCGGCTTCCCCGGCAACGACGACTGACACCAAGAAGGGCCCGCCCCAGGCGGGCCCTTCTTCTGTCCGAGGATCACATCGAGTGACGGGCCTAGCTTCTTCGGCTCCTGATCGTTGAGACGAAGGTTCGCGCTTCCAGGAGGTAGGCCAGGCACGACTCCTCCTCGGGCGCGGGGATCTGGACCCACTCCTTCATCGGACGACCCGGACGTGGCGCGCAGGGAAGGCCCTGCCCGCCGCGGATGAGTTCGTCAACGCGTGGCGCCGGGAGTTTGACCACGAGGTCGGTGGCGGTGGCGAAGGCATAGAACTTGCCGCCCGTCTTGAGACCCGGAGCGTGGAGCATCCGCCCCTCCTCGTCGCCGGGATGGCTGGTGAGCACTCGGTCCCGCACCACCGCGAAGACCTGGTCGGCGAAGTGATCTGGGGGCGTCGGCATGTCAGGGCCGCCTCTCGTCGGGTGTCGTCGCGGCCGCCTGTCGAAACTGGTCGAGACGCCGCTCGCGGTGCCGTCGTTCCGGGTCGGTCGCCGGCCCGCGAAGGGACGCGGTGAGCTCTTCGACCGCCTCGGCGTACAGGCCCTGGCGGGCGAGGAGCTCGGCGCGAACCGCGTGCCATCGGGGGCTGGGCGGCAAGTCGGCCAGCAGGGCGAGACCGGTCGCGGCCCCGCCCGCCTCGGCCGCCGCGACGACCCGGCCCAGGTCGGCGCCGTGGCTGGGAGCGATCGAGACGAGCAACTCGTAGAGCCGCCGGATCTCGTCCCAGTCGGTGTCGTTGTAGCAGCGGGCCCGGGCGTGTTCGGCGGCGATGGCGGCCTGGAGCTGGTAGGGGTCGGCCTGCCGGTCGGTTCGGCGCAGCGAGTCGTTCAGCAGCTCGATGCCGCGGGCGATCGCCGCCGCGTCCCACTGGCCGCGATCCTGCCGGTCGAGGGTGATGACGTCACCGTGTTGGCCGAGCCGGGCGGGCCGTCGGGCCTCGGTGAGCAGCAACAGCGCCAGGACGGCGGCGGGCATCGGCTGGTCCGGGAGCAGCTCGTGCAGGAGTTCGGCCAGCCGGACCGCTTCGGCGCATGCTTCCACGTCGTAGGCGGCTCGGCCCTCCACGGGCGTGTGACCGGCGGTGTAGAGGCTGTGGATCACCGCGCACACCGCCGGGAGCCGGTCGGCCAGTTCGTCGCCGGTCGGGACCCGGTAGGGGATGTGGGCCGCGCTGATCTTCTGCCGGGCCCGGGTCAGGCGCCTGGTCGTGGCGGCCTCGGTGGTCAGCAGAACGTCGGCGATCTGGGCCGGGGCCAGGCCGCACAGCGTTCGCAGGGCGAGCGCGACCCGGGTCGGCGGGGACAGGGACGGGTGGCAACAGGTGAAGATCAGCCGCAGCAGGTCGTCGTGCACGACCTCGTCCGGTGGAAGGTCGGGCTTGACGAGTTCGCTCATCCGCTGCGCGTCGCGTTCCTTGACGGGACGGGCCCGCTCGCGCCGCAGGATGTCGATCGCCTTTCTGCGGGCCGTGACCGTGAGCCAGGCGCGCGGCCGCGGCGGTACCCCGGTCACCGGCCAGGCGCCGAGGGCCGCCAGGGTCGCCTCCTGCACGGCGTCCTCGGCGATCCGCACGTCGCCGACCGTCCGGATCAGGGTCGCGAGGATGCGCGCGCCCTCGATCCGGACCGTCTCGGCGAGCGTGTCGTGCTCGGGGACCACGATCGCTACTTGGCGATGATGACCGGGCGCACTTCGACGGCACCGCCCCAGGCCGCGGGGATCTCGGCCGCGATCCGCACCGCCTCGTCCAGATCGGCGGCCTCGAGCAGGTAGTACCCGGTCAGCGCCTCCTTGGTCTCGGCATAGGGCCCGTCGGTGGTGACCACCTTCCCGCCACGAGCCCCTTCCACCCGGACGACCGTGGCGGTGCCGGTCGGGTGCAGAACGGCACTGGCCTGGACGCTCTCGGCGTGGTCCACCCCGAACCGGCGATATTCGGCCAGCTCGTCGGCTTGCTCGGGCGCCCACCAATCCACGTCCGCGGTGTAGGTCAACGCGAGGTACTGCGGCATGGGAATCTCTCCTTCGTTTCGGGGCCTCCTGGAATCTTCAGGAACTGAACGAACGGACGGCCCCCAGAAGGACATCCCCGAATCACCGATCTTGCCCCAACCTTCGAGGCCGGGGTCAGCGGAGGATGTCGGTGGCCTTGTGGTCCGGAGAGACGCCGGGGAGGACGATGAGGTCGCCGGCGGAATTGTCGGTGCGCAGGGGGAGGATGGCCTGGTATTCGGGGGAGTCGTACCAGGCGCGGAGCGCGTCCATGTCGGGGAACTCCACAACGACGGGAACGCCCTTCCAGGTGCCCTCGACGACCTCGGGCTCGGCGCCGTGGATCAGGAAACGGCCCTCGTAGGGCTTCAGCGTGGCGTCGATGCGCTCCAGGTACTCCACGATTCCGGGGCCGATGCGGACGTCCCACAGGTTCGCGATGACGTAGGCGGTCATGTCGTCCTCCAGCATCCTCGTCCGGCGCGCTCTGCGCCTGCTGACGCCTTCAGTTTCGCGGGTGGGCCGCGCCACGGCGATGACGTGAGGGGTAATGGGCCGGATTACCCCGTGACTCTTTCGCGGCGGAAGCCCTCGCGGAAGGCCGGGACGAGGGCGGCCAGCGCGATCAGCAGGCCGATGACCTGAAGAACGCTGCCGAGGAACGTGACGGTGTCGCCCGGGGTGGTGAGCTGGTCGCGGAAGCTCTCGGCGACGCTGCCGCCCACGCCGAGGAACAGGGTGACCAGGGTGGCCAGGACGAGGACCCACCGCCAGGACGAGAAGAGCAGCAGCAGGGTCGGGACGCCGAGGATGATCAGGCCGGGCGGGACGGTGGGGTAGTCGGCACCCCCGGCGATCTGGATCGGGATGGATGTCGTCGCGATCGCGAGCCCGGCGCCGAGGGTCCGGCGGACGGGCAGCGAGGTCATGGTGAGTGCCATGGCCCCATGGTTGGAAAGAGGTGTGGCCGCCGTCGTCCCATGGGGGGAGACACCTGGCGTACGCAGCTGGGCGTAGGCCGATGGGCATGAGAGAGGGCTTCCGCCACTCGGGGGCAATGGCGGAAGCCCTCATCATGTCTTCGGTTCAGGTGGCCGGGATGTTACGGACTTTCCATGAGATTTTTCCCGCAATCCGGTGAACGGGACGCGGCGGGGCGGGTCATACGGTAGAGACGCAGGTCGCGAGCCAGTTGCCGAGGAGGGCGTGGCCGCCTTCCGACAGGACCGATTCGGGATGGAACTGCACGCCCTCGATGGGACGGGTGCGGTGGCGCAGGCCCATGATCACGCCCCCCGGGGTGCGGGCGGTGACCTCCAGGACGTCGGGGACGGTCGCGGGCTCGACCGCGAGCGAGTGGTAGCGGGTCGCGGAGATCGGGTTCGGGAGCCCGGCGAAGACGCCGCGGCCGTCGTGGTCGATCGCGCTGACGTATCCGTGGACGAGTTCGGGCGCGCGGGACGTCCGGGCGCCGTAGACGTGGCCGATCACCTGGTGGCCTAGGCAGACGCCGAGCAGGGGCGTGCCGCGCCGCTCGGCGTCGCGGACGAGGTCGAGGCAGACACCGGCGTCGGCGGGATGGCCCGGGCCGGGGCTGAGCAGGACGCCGTCGGCCTCGGCGGCGTCGGCCGGGACGACGTCCGAGCGGTCCTTGACGGTGCAGACGGCGCCCAGCTCCAGGAGGTACTGGACGATGTTGAAGACGAAGCTGTCGTGGTTGTCGACGACCAGAACCCGCACGCGGTCAGCTCCGGGGCGCGGGGGACGTGGGCGTGCCGTCGACGACGCCGTGGTCGAACTGGAGCTTGGGCTCGGCCCACGGGAACACGACGTACCAGAGGACGGCCGCCAGGGCGACGACCAGCGCCGCGGCGATGGCGGCCTTGGTCTGCCACTGGCCCGGCAGCCGGCGCCAGATCCAGGAGTACATGGGCGCTCTCCTACTTCGCTCCGGCGCGCGGCACGGCCGCGACCAGCTCACCAAAGATGATCATGCGTTCGGCGGCGGAGTACTTGGGGTGGCAGGTGGTCAGCGTGATGAGGCGCTTGCTCGGCTTCTTCTTCGGGTCGAACGGGACGGGGGCGGTGACCTCGACGGCGTCCGGCTTGACGATCCTGCGGTCGCTGACGCGGTACTCGTACTGCTGCTCGCGCGTGTCGATCAGGATCTTGTCGCCCTTGCGCAGCTCGCCCGCGCGGTTGAAGGGCGCCGAGTAGGTCGTCCGGTGGCCGGAGACCACGAAGTTGCCGACCTGGCCCGGCATCGCGCTGCCCGGGTAGTGGCCCGGCCCCTTGCGCAGGTCGGACGGCTGGACGCCCTCGATGATGACGAACCGGAAGTCGCTCCCGAACCGGGGAACCCTGATCAGCGCCAGGCCCTTGCCGAGCTTCACGCGCTCGGTGGTGACCTTGGGCGCCTGCCAGGACTTCATCATCTCCTTGCCCAGGACGTCCTGCTGCGCCTTGGTGTACCGGCCGGTCCCCCACAGCTCGTAGGTGACGAACAGGAGCACCACCAGACCCGCGGTGATGCACAGCTCGCCGAGGCCACGGATCACCACCCGCACCTGTGTTACCTCCTAGGGGGACTCCGCCGGAACCTTCGCGTGGTTCATCGTGACGCTTCCGGTGTAGGCCGGGAGCGTGACCCGGTCGACGGTGTTCACCGAATAACCGAGCCCGTATTCCTGGACGTACTTCTTGTAGATCGCGATTTCGGGGGAGGCGTCCAGCGCGGCGCGCAGCCGTGCCGCGTCCCCGACCGCGGTGATCCGGAACGGCGGCGAGTAGACGACCCCCTGCAGGATCAGCGTATTGCCCACGCAGCGCACGGCGCTGGTCGAGATCACACGTTGGTCCATGATTTGCATTCCGGTGGCACCACCGGCCCACAGGGCGTTCACGACGGCCTGGACGTCGGCCTGGTGGACGACGAGATCGTCGGGATTGGCGTCGTCCCGGTGGGTCTGCGGCGCGTCGTCCAGGGCGACCCGGACGGCCGTTCCGCGCAACGGGGCGAATCCGGAGCTCGCGGCGATGCGGTCGGCGCGGGCCTGGGCGTCCTTGACGCGGGCGTCGCGGCGTCCGGCCTGCCGGGACACGGCGTCGACCTCGCGGCGAAGCCGCTGGTAGTCGGCCCGTCCCTCGCGGGTGCGGCGCTGCTCGGCGGCGATCAGCTCGGTGACGCGGGTGCGGCCTTCCTCGCGCAGGTCGGTACCGCGGGCCGTGCTCGCGCTCGCCGCGAACAGGGTTCCCGCGACAAGCGTGAGGGCTGGGATGATGCTTCCCCACGTCCGACGTCGTACGCTGCTCACCAGCGACTACGCTAACCGACAAAACACCCACTCGCGGACCGGCACTCCGGCCGTGGCCCGCCCGAGGAGATCGAACCAACCGTGGCCAAGTCCAAAGTGCGCAAGAAGGCGGTCTACACCCCGCCGCAGAAGTCCCAGGCACCGCAGGTCAGCCCGCGTTGGCTGGTGCCGACGATGGTCGCCCTCTGGCTGGTCGGCCTGGCCTGGATCGCGACGTTCTACGTGACGGCGAGCACGAACACGGACGTCCCGTTCATGAGCGACCTGCAGAACTGGAACCTGGGCATCGGGTTCGCCGCGATCATCCTCGGCGTGATCCTCTCCACTCGCTGGCGCTGACCCGGCCGGGGTTATCCACAGCCGACGCTTGGCTGGCGTGGATTTTCCCCAGCTTTTCCACAGCCGCCCGCCCAGGCGTGCAGCGGGGTGCCGGCCGTCCACCCGGACGGCCGGCACCCCGCTGAGTCATGCCCGCCGGTGCTCTACAGCGAGTTGACGGTGACCTGGGAGGTCTTCACGACCACCAGCGTCACCAGGATGACCAACATGATCACCGGGGCCGCGACGTGCACCAGCTGGCGCCGGGCCTCCGGCGCGTAGGCGTAGGCGGCCGCCAGGATCGCGCCGACGACCAGGCCGCCGACGTGTCCCTCCCATGAGATCCCCGGCACGGTGAACGTCAGCAGCAGGTTCAGGCCGAGCAGGAAGACGATCGGGCCGACCGGCCCGCCCATCTTCTTGCCGATCACGAAGAACGCCCCGAACAGGCCGAAGATCGCCCCGGAGGCGCCCACCGCCGCGTCACCCGGATCGACCAGGTACAGCAGGACCGAGCCCCCCAGGCCCGACAGCAGGAACAGCGCCAGGAACCGCCAGCGTCCCAGCACCTGTTCGAGCGCCGGGCCGATCGCCCACAGCGCCCACATGTTGAACAGGATGTGGGTGACGCCGAACGACCCGCCGTTGGTGGGCCGCTGGTGCAGGAAGATCGAGCTGAACAGGCGGTACCACTCGCCCTCGGCCACGCCCGCCAGACGGCCGTCCGCCGTGACGCCGATGCCGACCATCATGAAGTCGCGCACGACCTCGACCGAGGCCAGCTCGATCAGGTAGACCGCCACGCAGATGCCGATGAGCGCGTAGCTCACCACCGGCACCGCCGACGTCGCCACCGGGGCGCCCAGCGTCGTGCGGGGCTGCCGCACGGACTTGTTGCCCTCGGCGACGCATTCGGGGCACTGGTGCCCGACGGCCGCCTCGCGCATGCACTCCGGGCAGATGTGCCGCTCGCAGCGCGTACAGCTCACGTACGTCTCGCGACCCGGATGCCGGTAGCAGGTCGGCACCGAGGTCTCGGGCGCGGGGTTGTGCTCTGTGCTCATGTGGCGGCTCCGTCGGGGCCCTGGGCGGGGACTCTCTACCTTGTACTACGACTGACGGCGCTCGATCGTCACCGACTGCACGACCACGTCGGTCTCGGGCCGGTCACCGGACGCGGTGGGGGTGTTGGCGATGGCGTCCACGACGTCGGTGCCCTCGACGACCTTGCCGAAGATCGTGTGCTTGTTGGTGAGGTGCTGCACATTGCCGATGTTGTCGGTCGTGATGAAGAACTGCGACCCGTTGGTGCCCGGCCCGGCATTGGCCATCGCCAGCAGGTAGGGCTTGTTGAACTTCAGGCTCGGGTGGAACTCGTCCTTGAACTCGTAGCCGGGGCCGCCGCGTCCGCTGCCCAGCGGGTCGCCGCCCTGGATCATGAAGGACGGGATCACGCGGTGGAAGACGGTGCCGCTGTACAGGGGCACTCCGGTCTTGGTCTGGCCCGACGCGGGGTCCTTCCAGGGCCGCGTGCCCTCGGCCAGGCCGACGAAGCTCTCGACGGTGACCGGCGCCTCCGCCGGGAAGAGCTGAACCACGATCTTGCCGAGCGACGTGTTGAACGTCGCGAACATTTCCTCAGCCACCTTGGGGCCGCCTCCTCGTCAGAACGAGCGTACGTTGGGAATGCGAGCCCGCCCCCTGATCACGGAATGTGATCGTCCGATCACACGTACAGGGTTTACCTTCCGATCTCTGGGAAGGCTGCTTGGCAGGACCTCGCAAACAGGGAGGTTAGCGTGTCCCTAATGATTAGTATCCGCCGGAAGCCGCAGCAGGTCGTTTCACCGCGGCTCGGCCGTGTTCAGGAGGCGTGGCGCCAGGGCGCCCAGAAGTGCCGTGAGGGCGCCTCAGGCACGGCGCAGCGGATGGCGCCGGCGGCGCAGCACGGACGTGACGTCGCCGCCGACCGCGTCCTGGTGGCCCGCGGCTGGGGTGCGCCCCGCCTCAAGCGGGCGGCCCGGTACGTCGAGTCGGACCTGGCGCCCCGTGTGAGCTCGCTCCTGTCGGACGCCGCCCAGCGCGTCGAGCCGGCCAAGCCCGCACGCCGGGGCCGCACCGCGGCCCTGACGATGCTGGCGGGTGTGACGGCCATCGGGTTGGCGGGCGCCGTCATGACGCGTCGCGGCAACAACCGGCTGCTCGCGGAAGACCCGGTCAAGCCGACCGACCCCGAAGTGGCCGAGATGCGAGCCGACGGCCACGTGGCCGCACCCTAGGCCGAACGCGAATCAGGGCCCGGTTCCCCGATGGGGCCGGGCCCTTCGCGCGCACCAAGTGGGCTCCACCTGCTCGCGGTTCCTTTACCACCCGGTACGGTGAACGCCATGTCGCCGAAAGACAGCTTCCCGCGGCACCCGCTGGCCGCCCGGCTGAGGGCCCGGGCCCGCCAGGGGCTGCACGCGGCCGTGCACAGCGGCTGGGAGTGGATCCAGCGTCACGGCGAGATCACCCCGCACACCCCCGGACGCCGCAAGTTCGCCCACCTGGGCCAGGGCGCGTGCATCGGGTTCCCGGTCGGCTCGATCTACGGCGAGCCCTGGATCTCCATCGGCGACCACACGCTGGTCGGGACGCACTGCACGATCGCGGCGGGATTCGTCCCCGGGCTCGACCTCGGCCCCGACGTGGTCATCACGATCGGGTCGAGCTGCTCGCTCGGGCGCGGCACCCACATCGTCGGCCACCAGTCGATCGAGATCGGCAACGACGTCTTCACCGGGCCGAACGTCTACATCACCGACCAGAACCACACCTACGGCGACCTGAAGACGCCCATCGGGCGGCAGTGGCCGGAGAACAAGCCGGTGGTGATCGGCGACGGCTGCTGGATCGGCACGGGCGCGATCATCCTGCCCGGGACGCGCCTGGGACGGAACGTGGCGGTCGCGGGCGGCGCCGTCGTCCGGGGCGAGTTCCCCGACCACTCGGTCATCGGCGGCGTGCCCGCCAAGGTCCTGCGCCACTTCGACGAGGTCACCGGCTGGCAACCGCCCCTGCGCGACCACCCGCTGATCTCCCTGGACGAGCTGGCCGCCCTCTCGGTCGACGGCCTCGAAGGCCTCCAACTCCTCCAGGACCGTCTCCGCGAGGAAACCACCCTCCGCGAGGAAGCCGGCTAACCCCCTCCACGAACGCCAGGCCGGGACGACAGCCCGCTCCCCTCCTGCGCGCCCAGTTCGTCCGTGCCTGGCAGGACGGGGTCAGACCACCAGGCTGAGCGGCAGGATGATCGCGATCGCGACCACCGAGATGAGCGTCTCCATGATCGACCAGGACCGGATGGTCTGGCCGACGGTCATGCCGAAGTACTCCTTGACCAGCCAGAACCCGGCGTCGTTCACGTGGGAGAAGAACAGCGATCCGGCGCCGATGGCCAGCGCCAGCAGCGAGAGGTTGGTGTCGGAGGACGCCGCCAGCGGCGCGATGATCCCGGCGGTGGTGATGGTGGCGACCGTCGCCGAACCCGTGGCCAGCCGGATCGCCACCGCGATCAGCCAGGCGAGCAGGATCACCGAGATCCCCGAGTTCTCGGCCGCCTTCTCGATGGCGTCGCCGATCCCGCCCTCGATCAGCATCTTCTTGAAGCCGCCGCCCGCACCGATGATCATCACGATTCCGGCGATGGGCGCGAGGCTGGAGCCGATCAGCGAGTCGACCTTCTCCTTGGAGAAGCCGCGCAGGTAGCCGAACGTGAACATGGCCACCAGCACCGAGATCGTCAGCGCCGTGACCGGCGCCCCGACGAAGTCGGCGACATGCAGGACCCGGTTGTCCTTCTCGCCCTCCCAGAGGATGTCGGCGACCGTCTTGACCAGCATCAGCGCGACCGGCAGCAGCAGCGTCGCCAGCGTCACGGCGAAGCTCGGCCGGTTCTCCTCCGGACGGTCGTCGCGGGCGATCTCCTCCATCAGCGCCTCGGGCGGGTGCGGCGTGATGCGCGGCCCGATGTAGGCGGCGAACAGCGGCCCGGCCACGATCACCGTCGGGACGGCGACCACGAACCCCCACAGCATGGTCTCGCCGAGGTCGGCCTTGAGCGCGTCGATCGCGATCAGCGGTCCCGGGTGCGGCGGCACCAGGCCGTGCAGCACCGACAGCCCCGCCAGCGCCGGGATGCCGACGGTCAGCACCGAGGCGCCGGTCCTGCGGGCCATCAGGAAGATGACCGGCATCAGCAGCACCACGCCGACCTCGAAGAACAGCGGAATGCCGATGATCATCGCGATCAGCGCCATCGCCCAGGGGAGCCGCTTGGTGCCGGACTTGGCCAGGACGGTGTCGACCACCTGGTCGGCGCCGCCGGAGTCGGCCATGAGCTTGCCGAGCATCGTCCCGAGGGCGACGATCACGCCGACGCCGCCCAGGGTCTCGCCCACCCCGTCGGTGAAGGTCTCGACGACCTTGGACGCCCCGAGCCCGGAGGCCAGCCCCACGAATCCCGAGGCCAGGATCAGCGCCAGGAACGGATGGACCTTGTACCGGGTGATCAGGAAGATCAGCCCGACGATCGCCACGAGGGCCCAGACGACCAGGAGCGTGTCGTGGCCCGTCCAGGCCGCCGCGAGGCTCATCAGGCCCCTCCGTCGCGGTCCAGCAGCCGCAAAATCTCCGCGGTGATCCGGGCGGGGGTCCCGTCGACCGAGACCGTGATCGGGTTCTCGTCGGGGCCGGGCGGCTCCAGGTCGGCGAGCTGGCTGTCCAGGAGCCGGGTCGGGAAGAAGTGCCCCTGCCGGGCCGCCATCCGGCGCGCGATCAGGTCGCGGTCGCCCTCCAGATACACGATCCGGACCTGGGGACGTCCCTCGCACAGCAGGTCGCGGTAGGAGCGTTTCAGGGCCGAGCAGGTCACCACGGCGGTGTCGCCGGCCGCGAGCCGCTCGTCCATCCACGCCGCGATCGCGCGCAGCCAGGGCCAGCGGTCCTCGTCGGTGAGCGGCTCGCCGGCGTGCATCTTGGCGACGTTGGCCGCCGGGTGGAAGTCGTCGGCCTCGGCGTAGTCCCAGTGCAGCCGTCCGGCCAGCAGGGCGCCCACCGTGGTCTTGCCGCTGCCGGAGACGCCCATGACCAGGAGGATCCTGGCTTTCTCATCCGTCACACGGGGACCCTTACCCAGGGTCGCCTATTGATCACCGCGAACGGCGAAACCCCGCCCAGGAGACCTGGACGGGGTTTCGCCTGATGAAGCCGGTCAGTTCTGGCGCGCGGGACGGCGGTCGCCGCCCTCGCGGCGCTGGCCGCCGCCGTACGAGGCGGTGCCGCCGCGACGGTTGCCGTAGCCACCGCCACTGGGGCGACGCTCGCCGCCCCCGTACGAACCGCGCTCGCCACCGGTGTGCGGACGGTCGGTGCCGCTGTGCGTGCCACGGCGCTCGCCGCCGTTGTAGCCGCCCTCGCGACGCTCGCCGCGCGGGGCGCCCTCGCGGCCGCCCTCACGGTAGGGACGGCCACCGCCACGGCCGCCGCCGAAGCCGCGGCCACCGCCGCCACGCCGGCCGCCACCACCACGGCCGCTCGCGCGGCTCGGGCGCTCGGGGATGATCGGGCCCTCGATCGGGATGCCGGACGGCACCCGGGCGCCGGTCAGCTCCGCCAGCGAGCTGTCGCCGGAGTAGACCTTGGTGCGGGGCGCGTTGATGCCCGCGCGGCGGGTCATCGCCGACGTCGAGCGCACCTGGTGCGGCAGCACCAGCGTCACGACGGTGCCGCGCTCACCGGCACGGGCCGTGCGGCCCGCGCGGTGCATGTAGTCCTTGCTGTCGGCCGGCGGGTCGACGTGCATGACCAGGCTGATGTTGTCGACGTGGATGCCGCGGGCGGCGACGTCGGTGGCCACCAGGACGCTGAACGAGCCCTCGTGGAACTCGGCGAGGGTGCGGGTGCGCAGGCCCTGGCTCTTGCCGCCGTGCAGCCCCGCCGCGCGCACACCCGCCTGGGTGAGCTGCTTGGTGAGCCGGTCGACGCCGTGCTTGGTGCGGGCGAACAGGATCGTCCGGCCCTCGCGGTTGGCGATCTCGGCGGTGATGGCCGCCTTGTCCTTGGGCGCCACCAGGAGCAGGTGGTGCTCCATCGTGTCGACCGACTCGTCCACCGGGCCGATGGCGTGGGTGACCGGGTTGGAGAGGTAGCGCTTGACCAGGACGTCGACGTCCTTGTCCAGGGTGGCCGAGAACAGCAGGCGCTGCCCGCCGCGCTGGGCCTGGTCGAGGATGTCGGTGACGTCGGGCAGGAAGCCCATGTCGGCCATGTGGTCGGCCTCGTCCAGCACGACGATCTCGACGTCGCTCAGGTCGCAGGCGCCCTGGCGCATCAGGTCCTTGAGACGTCCGGGCGTGGCGACCACGATCTCCACGCCGCGGCGCAGCGCGTCGATCTGCTTGAACATCGAGGTCTGGCCGATGACGGTCTTGAAGTGCAGACCGAGGCTGCGGCCGAGCGGTTCGAGGTTGGTCTGGACCTGCTGGGCGAGCTCGCGGGTCGGGACGAGGATCAGGCCGAGCGGACGCTTCGGCGCGGCCTTGCGGCCGGCGAGGCGGGCGAGCATCGGGAGGCCGAAGGCCAGGGTCTTGCCGGAGCCGGTCTTGCCGCGTCCGAGGACGTCACGGGCGGCCATCACGTCCGGGATCGCGGCGGCCTGGATCGGGAAGGGCGACTCGATGCCCGAGCGGGCGAGAGCGGAGACGAGGGCCTGGGGAAGTCCCAGTTCGGCGAAGGTGGGACCGGACGTGGCGTCCGGGTAGTCGCCCGACGGGGAGTCGGACATGGGCAGAGCATTGCCAGCAGGCACTGTGGACACGCATTACCTTCCGAGAGGGGGGCACGTCTCGGGAGGCACCACGTTCGACTGAGTGGCCTGCAAGGACGAGCCTGACGCGTTCGGCGTCGTAAGAGTGATTTGTTCAGTCTAACGTCGTCGGCGCACCTGTTTATGCCTGGTTCCCACCAGTGGCGTGCGCCACACCGCTCACAAACGACACTTCGGACCTGTTCCGAGGTGTTCAACGCTCAGCAGGCACAGGCGATTCCGTCGCCCGCCGGGGCGGTGAGCGGGTCGGGGGACCGCCGCGCGACGCCCCCGTCGCCGGTCTCCACCGCAAAGCCCTCGCGCGCCCAGTATTCGAAGCCCCCGA
Source organism: Spirillospora sp. CA-294931 (assembly GCF_050946795.1). Classification (GTDB taxonomy): domain Bacteria; phylum Actinomycetota; class Actinomycetes; order Streptosporangiales; family Streptosporangiaceae; genus Spirillospora. The sequence continues at coordinate 68,551 of NZ_CP192006.1, read as the reverse complement.
TCATCTCCTTGACGGCGTATCCGAGCCTGGCGAACTCCAGCGCGGCCCTGGTGGCGCCGTTGCAGCCGGGCCCCCAGCAGTAGACGACGACCGCCGCGTCACGGTCGACGAGGGAGCGGGCCCGACCGGCGATCTCGGCCGTCGGAAGGTGCAGCGCACCCGGAATGTGACCTTGGTCCCAACTCTCTGCGCTCCGCGAGTCGACGACCACCAGGCCGTCCCTTCCAGCCGCCACGTCGGACGGGTCGGTCTCGTGGGCCAGCTTGGCGGCGAAGTATTCGACGGACATTCGCTCTCCTTTTTTCTCGACGTCCCGATCCTGGCCCGCGCCCGGTGACGCCTAGAAGTGGCAAGAACGCCGTATATCGCTAATATCTCGCCATGCACACCGTCTCGGTGCTGGCGTTCGACGGCATGGCCCCCTTCGAGCTCGGCGCGGTCATCGAGGTGTTCGGGCTCCCCCGTCCCGAACTGGGCATCGTCCCCTGGTACGACCTGCGGGTCTGCGCGGCCGAGCCCGGCCCGCTGCGCACGGTCGGCGGCCTCTCCCTCACCGTCCGGCACGGCCTGGACGACTTCGCGTCCGCCGACACCGTCATGGTCGTCGGCGTCCCCGACATCCGCGCCGACGTGCCGCCTGACGTCGTCACCGCCCTCCGCACGGCCCGCACCCGCGGCGCCCGCCTCGTCTCGATCTGCTCGGGCGCCTTCGCGCTCGCCGCCGCCGGGCTGCTGGACGGCCGCGAGGCCACCACCCACTGGCAGTACGCCGACGTCCTGCGCCGCCGTTACCCGGCCGTCCAGGTGAACCCCGACGTCCTCTACGTGGACGGCGACGACCTGCTCACCAGCGCGGGCAGCGCCGCCGGGCTCGACCTGTGCCTGCACCTGGTCCGCAAGGACCACGGCGCCCGCGTCGCCAACGCCGTCGCCCGCCGCCTGGTGATCCCACCCCACCGCGAGGGCGGCCAGGCCCAGTTCGTCGAGGCCGCCGTGTCCGAACCCGCGTCCGACTCCGTGTCGCGCGCCATGACCTGGGCCCTGGACCACCTGGCCGAGCCCATCACGGTCGCCGCCCTCGCCCGCGAGGCCCACCTGTCCGCCCGCACCTTCATCCGGCACTTCAACCGCCAGACCGGCACCAGCCCCCTCCGCTGGGTCGTCTCCCAACGCCTCCTGGCCAGCCTCCCGTTGCTGGAGGACGGCATTCTCCCCATCGAGGAGGTGGGCGCCGCCGTCGGCTTCGACAGCCCCGCCACCTTCCGCCACCACTTCACCCGAGCGATGAGAACCTCCCCCTCGGCCTACCGCCGCACCTTCCACCGCTGACCCCGAGTCTCCGTGTTGAGGCCCACCAGCCCGATCCAGATGAGCAGAGCACCCAGGGGGAGGAGGTCAAGGTTCACCGTGACCAGGACGAAGCCGAGCGCGACGATGCCCGCCGCCCACCGCGGAGCGCGAGTGACCAGCGCGATGCGCAGCAACAGCACGAACAGACCGACCTCGAAGAGCAGCGGCCCCACGTCGTAAACGACCCGGGGCAGGAAGTCGGGGTCATCGGCGAAGCGCCGGGCGAGCTCCTTCTTCTGCACCGGATCGTCCGCTCGCAACCCGACGACGATGTCGACCACGGCCACCCGAACGAACGCCACCAGCCCGACCAACCCGACGGCGGCCGCGAGATCCGCCGCGCGCCCCGGCACCTTCGCCCGCAGTTCGAGGAGGACCACCCCGTAGAACATCAAGCAGAACAGAAAGAAGAAGTGCCCGACCGTCCAGGCGGTGCCCGGGCCGTAATGCCCGTCGCGCCCATCGAGGATGCGGACCAGGCCGTAGGCGAGCATGCAGGCGGGCGCCGCCAGAAACGAGGCGCGGCCCATCGTCGTGAGGTTCACGGTGACTCCCGGGGGGTTCGATCCCTCCGATCGTCCCCCGGGGAGGCCCGACCCCGGATCACCTCGCAGAGCCGTCTGCGTCCTCACCCACGAGGGGCAGGCACCGGCGACTCCAGAGTCACACCGCCGAGCAGCGAATACGCCCTGATCCTCAGAACGGGAACACCGGGCTCCACCGGCCCGACCGTCTCAGTCTCGCCTCCCCCGAACAGACCGAGCAGGCTGTGCCCCTCAAGCACCACCCGGACACCGCTCGGCACGCAGACCCTGACCCCTCCCACCAGCGACACCCTGGTCAGCGTCACCTCGGGAGCGGCCAGCTCGGCGGCCCTGAGATCCAGGCTGGCCCCACCGACCACGGTCAGCGACACCAGATGGCGGTCCATATGCCAGCGCCCGTACCTGCGCAGGCCACCGACCGGCGACACATGCCATTCGGTCCGCCCCTCCTGGACGTCCCCCGAGTGCGAGGGCAGGTCCTCGACGAGCCGCCGCAACTCGTCCCGCGTCCGGACGAACCACGCCTCCTCAACCCGCTCGCTGTACTCCCCCAGACTCAGCACACCCGCGCCACAAGCCCACTTGAGCCGCGCCACAACAACATCCCGCTCGCCGTCCGCGACCCACCCCCTCCGCCGCCCGGAGCGCCCCGCCACACCACGACCTTCCATGCGCCCCCCTTACCCCCAGAGCACAAGATCGACCGCCCCCACCAACCCACCCCCGCAAACCCCCACCCCACACCAACCACGGCACCAACCCAGCCGCAGAACATCACCCACGCCCCCCAGGGCCCGACCGGAATCCCTCGGCAGACAGCCGCGAACGCAGGCACGAGCCCCGGCCATCCGAGCACGCAGGCGCGAGCCCGGCCAGCCCGGCGCACAGGCACGGAGCCTCGCTCAACCCGGCGCGCAAGCGCGGACCCCAGCCAGCCCGGCGCGCAAGCACGAGCTCGGGTTAGCCCGGCGCACAGGCACGAGCCCGGTTGGCCAAGCACCCAAGCGCAAACCCCGTTGACTGAGCACGCAGGCGCGAGCCCGGCCAGCCAGGCGCGCAGGCACGGAGCCTCGGTCGACCCGTGGCGGAGGTGCGGACTCCCGGCCAGCCGAGCACGCAAGCGCAAGCTCGGATTAGCCCCGGCCCGCAGGCACGAGCCCCGGCCAGCCCGGCGCACAGGCACGAGCCCGGTTGGCCAAGCACGCAGGCGCAAACCCCGTTGGCTGAGCACGCAGGCGCGAGCCCGGCCAGCCGGGCGCGCAGGCGCGAGTCCCGTGTTAGCGCGCAGGCGCGCACCTCGGATACCCGGGGCGCGCAAGCACGGATCCGGTCAGCCCGGCGCGCGGACACGGAGCCCCGGTTAGCCAAGCGCGCAAGCGCGAGCCCGGTCAGCCGGGCGCGCGGCGCGAGTCCCAGCCAGCCGAGCATGCAGGCGCGAGCCCCGGCCAGCCAGGCGCGCAGGCGCGAGCCCGGTTAGCCGGGGGCGCAGGCGTGAGTCCTGTTGTTGGCTGGGCGCGCGGGCGTGGACCTCGGTTAGCCGGGCGCGCGGGCGCGAGTTCCGGTTAGCGGGCGGCTACCTTTACTGGGACGCGCATGCAGAGTTCGACGAAGGAGCCGCTGGTCACGGTGGCGCGGACGGTGACCGTCCGGCCGGCGAAGAAGCCGCTGGGACGGATCGTCCCGCCGGCCTTGTAGCGGACGCCCTTGCGCAGCGGACCGATCTTTCCGCTGGCGATGGGGAACTGCCCCATGCGCGTCTCGGCGACGAATCTGAACTTGGCGCTCGCGGCGCTGCGGGCCGGGATGAACGAGGCCGTGACCGTGACGTTCCGTCCCGCGACGACCCGGACCGGCGGCCGTCCCTTGTGGCCGCTGACGTTGACCTTGAGCCCGCGCGCGTATCCGCCGCATCGCTCGATCGGCCCGACCTCTCCCGCCGACGCCATCGGCGCCGCGAGCCCGCCCGTCAGGACCACGCACACCGCCGCACCCAGCAAGCCACGCTTCGAGACCATCCCGTGCCCCCACTCTCGTCACTTTTTGTGCTTACTTCGACACAGAACGTGACGCTAGCATCCACCTCCGCCATTCAGGAACCCCGGCCAACTGAGCTGGGCGGATCCCCCTCGTGGTTGGGGCCCAGGGCCCTGGGCGGCCCCTGCCATCGCCAGTAAGCTCACCGCGACCACATGTGACGACGACATTCTGAGCTGGGGGAAGCTCGCGTGAACGGACCAGGAGGCCCACCACCCTGGAACCAGGGCTACCCGCCCCCTCGGCCGCCGGGCCCGCCGCCCGTCCCGCCGCAGGGTTGGCGTCCTCCGCCGCAGGGCCCGCCGCCCTGGCATCAGGGCCCGCCGCCCCCTCCTCCACCGCACTGGCAGCCCGGCCCGCCGCCTCCGCCGCGTCCTCCCACACGCTTCAGACGTTTCCTCCACGTGGTGTCCCCGATCGCGGCGGCCAAGAAGGTCTTCCATCCGCATCGTGAAGACCGCATCGTCGACCCGACGGTCAGGAAGCTGCAGTTCTTCAGGGCCTGGGCGGGCCTGGTCGTGACGGTCCTGGTCCTGCTGATCTACACGCAGGCCGCGCCCAAGGACATCGCGGACGAGCGCATGGACAAGCTCTGGATCAACATGCTGGCCACCATGTGCGTGGTCCCGGTCGTGGTCGCCGCCTTCATCCTCGCGTCCCGCGATCCCAACCGCGGTTCGTTCCTGCGCCGCGCCGGGCGTCCCCTCCTGTCCGTGGTCGCACTGTTCGGCACCGCCTTCGTCTTCCCGCTCACCATGGCGCCCGAGCTCAAGGGCTTGCGCGGCCTGTTCGATCCTGTCGCCCCCGTAATGAAGCCCGTCTTCTTCGTGTGGATGCTCTGCTGGCTGGTGCCGTTCTTCTTCTACGGCTTCTTCCTCTGCCTGACGCACGTCTTCCGGACGGTCGACATCCACGAGCTGGTGCCGCCGCTGATCTCGGTCAGCCTGGCCTGGGTCCTGACCCTGATCGACGTGATCAACGACTCCAACAAGGGCGTCCCGCCCGGGCTGAGCCTGGCCCTCCTCCTGGGCGCTCCCCTTTCGGTGACCGCCCTGGCGGCCTTCGAGACCCACCGCCTCCGCAAGTTCCACGCCATAACCCTGCGCAACACCCTGCTCAGATAGGCGCGCTATCGCGGGGGCTCGGCGAAGACCATGCGGTGCCCGCGTGCCGTGTCCGCGTACTCGCGGACCCGGTGGATCAGCCCGTCCCGGAGGTCGAAAACGAAGCAGTAGTCGTTGACGTAGGGGTTGCCGTTGGCGAGCGTCGCCGTCATGGTCGCCTCCACGGTCACCCGCTCGCCGTCGGTGTGCGATCCGTGGAAGGCGAGGGCGAGGTCTCGGACGAACAGTCGGGGCAAGTCCTCGGCGAAGAAGCGCGCGATCGCCGTCCTGCCCACCATGTGGTCGGTCGCATTGAGCGCGACGGCGGTGGCGTTCCCCGGGGGCGACAGCCATTCGGCGTCCTCGGTGAAGACCGCGGCGATCCGGTCGGGGTCGCCGCCTGCGAGCGCCTCGAGGGCGTCCTGAATGATGCTCTGGCTCATGGCCCAATACCACCGCCATCGCGCGCCGACGTATTGGACAAATGTTCCGATCGCCCCGCTCCTACCATGGGGCCATGAAGCGCGGGGCCGTGGCCGGATGGGACGTCACACGCCCCCGGGTGCCCAGCCGGACGGCCGGTGTCAGCATGGCCGGGTTCCACAGCCGCGGCGAGGGCCCGATCGATGTCCGGGTCGTCCCGCACCCGGCCATCACCCTGGTCCTGGAGTTCGGCAACGGTCCGCTGGTCGTGGACACCGCCACCGGACGTCAGCAGCGCGGAAACCTCGTCGCCGGGTTCCTGCACAACGCGATGCGCGTCCGGGGCGAGAACATCGAGTGCCTCCAGGTGCGGCTGTCCCCGCTGGTCGCACGCACCGTGCTCGGCACGTCCCCCTCCGACCTCGACCACACCGTCGTCACCCTGGACGACCTATGGGGCAAGGACGCGACGCAACTCCAAGAGCAACTCGGCGAGACCACGTCTTGGCACGACCGCTTCGCGCTGACGGAGGCACTGCTCACCTGCCGAGCAGCAAAAGGACCGCACGCTGACCCCCGGGTGGCCTGGGCATGGAACCAAATAGCCGCCACCCGAGGCCAGGCCCGGATCGAGGACCTGGCGGCCGAGCTCGGCTGGAGCCGCAAGCGCTTGTGGTCCCGCTTCCGTTCCCAGATCGGCCTCCCACCCAAGCGCGCCGCGAGGCTGGTCCGCTTCGACCACGCCGCCCACCGCCTGGCCACTGGCGAAAGCCCAGCCCGGGTGGCCGCCGAAAGCGGCTACGTCGATCAGTCCCACCTGCACAGAGACGTCCAGACCTTCACCGCCGTAACCCCAGCCACCATGGTCACCCAACCCTGGCTGGCAGTGGACGACCTAGCCTGGACGAAACCAGCCGCAAAGGCACCGGCCCCCGCATGACTGTTGCGGATCAAGGTGTGGAGAGGGTTCTAGGGGCCTCGAAGGGATTCCTACCTGGGGTGGAGCCACGGGGATTCGAACCCCGGACACCTGGCTTGCAAAGCCAGTGCTCTGCCAACTGAGCTATGGCCCCCTGGGTGAGGTCCGCGCCTTCGGCCTGGCCGATCCGGCGGAACCGGGACGATCGTACACCGTCGTTACAGCATAGGCGGCCCCGCTCAAGCCCGAACCAGCCTCGTCAAGCCAACCCCTCGGAGCGCGTAGCGCGTCCGGCTCGCAAGCTCGCAATCCGCGTCGGCGGACGAGCGCGGGCTTGCCTCAATGTGACGAAACGCTGAGCCACGGAACACCGCGCCGCTGATGCGGAGGGCGCCGGAACCAAGGTGCGAAACGCGGAGCGTGCGTGTGCGGAGCGCAAGCGCGGAGGTTCGAGAGCGAAGTGCGGGTGGGGATGCGAATGCGGAGCGCGTGGGTGCGCGGGGGCGAATGCGCGCGTGTACGCATACGGAGGGCGCGGCGCGAAACGCGCGGGGTGTGAGACGAGAGGTGCGGACCGCGAGGTGCGCGGGACGCGAATGCGAAGGGTGCGGGACGCGGAGTGCGCAGCACGGACCGCGAAGTACGAAGTGCGAGGGCCTGGGGCGGGGCGCAGTTTCGAAGGCGCAGCGCGGAGGGCGCGGGAGGGGGTGCGAGGGTGCAAGAGGCGCGCGTTGGGGCGAAGTGCGGGTGGGGATGCGAATGCGGAGAGTGGAGCACTGGCTTTGCAAGCCAGGTGTCCGGGGAGCGAAACGCACGGGCGCAAAAACGGGGGTGCGAAGGGAAGGGGGAGCGCGGGGCGCGAATTGCGGGGGAGCTTGGGGGATGCCGTGTGGGGCGGGTGGGTGGGGTTATGGGGTGGTTGTTGTTAGGGGTTTGGGGGGTGGGGTGGGGTTTTGGGGGAGGACGAGGGGTGGGAAGTCGGTGATGCTGGGGAGGATGTGGGTGGCGCCGGCGGCGGTGAGGCGGGGGGCGTCGTGGGCGCCGGTGAGGACGCCGGCGACGATGGAGGCGCCGGAGCGGCGGCCCGCGAGGATGTCGTTCTCGGTGTCGCCGCAGACGGCGATGTCGCGGACGTCGTCGATGCCCAGGCGCAGGGCGGCCGAGAGGATGAGGTCGGGCCAGGGGCGGCCGCGGCCGCCGTCTTCGGGGCAGAGGGCCATGTCGGCCAGGTTCCACCAGCCGAGCGTGTCGAGCACGCGGCCCAGGGTGCGCCGACTGAAGCCGGTGAGCAGGCAGACTTTGATACCGGCGTCGGCGAGCCGCTGGAGCGCGGTCTCGGCACCGGGTACGGGAGCGAGGCCCCGACGGTCGACGAGCTGGTCGTACGACCGTTCGAATGACAGGTTCGCGGCCTGTGCGCGGGCCTCGTCCTCGGCGAACAGCGTGCGGAAGATCTCGATCTTCGAGCGGCCTCGGCCATCGGCCACCCGCGCCATGGCGCGCTTGTGAGCGCCGGTGCCGGAGACGATGCCGAGGCTGGCGATCGCCTCGGCGAAAGCCGTCTCTACTATGCCGCCGTCGGCGACCGTGGTCCCGGCGAGATCGAGGCAGGCGACGGTTGTCCGCCCTGCTCCGCTCACGCCGGGGCCTCCCTCGAAGTCGGTCTCCCGTCCGCCGCGGGACTACTACTCAGGTGTCTTCAGCTGTCGGTGGACGTGGCCTCGGTCCACAGGTCCAGCTCGGCGCGGTCCTGCTGCAGCCGGCGCCAGACAACGAAGCCACCGAGAGCGACAACAGCGAGAACGAGCAGCTTCTTCACGGTGGGGACCCCTTCACCTCGACTATGAAGCCAAGCTCGGGGGAATGATTCGGATCGGATTGCTCTCCCCCAAGCTCTCCGCAGCCTAGCAATCCATCGCGGACGCTCCGCACCCGCTCTCGATTATCGGACGAATCGTCCAATCGAAGGGGGTGCCGGTGCCGTTGCTGTGGCGGTCCCGCCATCTCGCCGGACGCGCCGTCCCGCCGGATAATCCGAGGAACGAGGGTCAGGGAGAACCCATGAGGGCAGAGGACGACTTCGGGCTCTGGGAACGGGAGCTGCGGGCGAGATCGCCGGAGGTCGAGGGCTCGAGCCCGCGCGGCCTGGTCGTGGTCGCGGCGCTCACGGCGGCGGGGTGCACGGCTCTGATCACGACGGGGCAGACGCCGCTCGGTGTGGCCGGGCTGGTGCTGTCCTCGATCATCCTGCTGCTGTGGCGGGCGGGACTGTAGAGACGGCCGGTTGTGGCCTTCGGGCGCATGGCATCATCGCGGCATGGAGCTGCGCGGCGCGAAAGTACTGCTGACAGGGGCCTCCGGCGGGATCGGTCAGGCCATGGCCAGAGCGTTCGGCGCGCGAGGGGCCGAGGTGGTGCTCACCGGACGCCGGGTGGACGTCCTGGAACCGCTGGCCGAGCGGCTGGGCGGACGCGCGATCGCCGCCGATCTCACCGACCCGGACGCGGTCGAGCGGCTGCTGGACGAGGCGGGCGGGGTGGACGTGCTCGTCGCGAACGCGGCGCTGCCCGCGTCGGGCCCGCTGTCGGACTTTTCGATCGAGCAGATCGACCGGGCGCTCGGGGTCAATCTGCGCACGCCGATCGTGATGGCCAAGCTGGCGGGCGAGCGGATGGCCGAGCGGCGGCGCGGGCATCTGGTTTTCGTCTCCTCGCTGGCGGGGAAGACGGCGTCCGGCCATGCCTCGCTCTACAACGCGACCAAGTTCGGGCTGCGCGGCTTCGCGCTGGCGCTGCGCGAGGACATGCGTCCGCACGGCGTCGGCGTGTCGACGGTGTTCCCCGGGTTCATCCGGGACGCGGGGATGTTCGCCGAGGCCAAGGTGGAGCTTCCGCGCGGTGTCGGGACGCGGTCGCCCGCGGACGTCGCCCGCGCGACGATCCGGGCGATCGAGAAGAACCTCGGCGAGGTCGACGTGGCGCCGCTGGGGCTGCGTCTGGGCGCGCTGTTCGGTGGGGTGGCACCCGGCGTGGCCGCGGCCGTCCAGCGGCGGATGGGGGCCGACAAGATCACAACGGGCCTCGGTGAGAATCAGCGGGACAAGCGTTGAAAGATACGGGGGAGAAAGCATGAGTGACAGCGGTTCCTTCGCGCTGGGCGGTGACCTGCCGGTCAACCGGCTCGGCTACGGCGCGATGCAGATCACTGGCCCGGGCACCTGGGGCGAGCCCGCCGACCGGGACGAGGCCGTCCGGGTCCTGCGGCGCGCGGTGGAGCTGGGCGTCACGCTGATCGACACGGCCGACTCCTATGGCCCGTTCGTCAGCGAGGACCTGATCGCCGAGGCGCTGCGCCCCTACCCGGACGATCTGGTGATCGCCACCAAGGGCGGATTCACCCGCCCGGGGCCGGGCGTCTGGCAAGAGGTCGGACGGCCGGAGTACCTGCGGCAGTGCGTGGAGATGAGCCTGCGGCGGCTCGGGCTCGACCGCATCGACCTCTACCAGCTGCACCGGATCGACCCGCAGGTGCCGCTGGCCGACCAGCTCGGGGTGCTCGGGGAGATGCGGGACGAAGGCAAGATCCGGCACGTGGGGCTGTCGGAGGTCTCGGTCAAGGAGATCGAGGAGTCGCGCGGGCACGTCGAGGTCGTCTCGGTGCAGAACCTCTACAACCTCACCAACCGCAAGTCGCAGGACGTCCTGGAGTACTGCGAGCGTGAGGGGATCGGCTTCATCCCGTGGTTCCCGCTGGCCACCGGGAAGCTGGCCGCGAAGGGCGGCGTCCTGGACGAGGCCGCGGGACGTCGCGGCGTCAGCCCCGCGCAGCTCGCGCTGGCGTGGCTGCTGCACCGGTCGCCGGTGATGCTCCCGATTCCCGGCACCTCGAAGGTGGCGCATCTGGAGGACAACCTCGCCGCGGCGCGAATCGAGCTCTCGGAGGACGAGGTCGCCCGGTTGTCTTCGCTCAGCTAGGGACAAAACCGGATCTTCTCGGCATAATCCGGCTCAGCCCGCATGATCAGTGGGCTGAGCCGGAGGAGGTCCGTGCATGTGGATCCGTTCGAGCGCCGCCGTCGTCGCCGCGGCCGCGTTGCCCCTGACGATGCTCACCCTTCCCGCCCGGGCGGACGACGCCAGGGTCGTCCCCATCCAGGTCACCGGTGCCCCGTCCCAGCGCTTCAATCTGGTGATCATGGGTGACGGATACACGGACCAGGCCAAGTTCCGCGCCCATGTCGACAAGCATCTCAACGATCTCTGGACGATCGAGCCGTTCAAGTCCTACCGCAGCTATGTCAACGTCTACGCCGTCGAGATCCCGTCCCGCGAGGACGGCGTCAGCTGCGACCCCGCGCTCTCCTCGCCCCGCCGCGAGACCCCGCTGAAGATGGCGTTCTGGGGCGGCTGCAAGGAACAGGGACCGCAACGCCTGCTCACCATGGACTCCGGCGCCGCGAAGAAATACGCCGATCTCGTCACCGGAACCACGTCGGGAAATCGTCAGATCCTTGCCCTGGCCAACAGCGACACCTATGGCGGAGCGGGCGGTGAATACGCCACCGCGTCCGGCGGCAACGCCCTCTCGGCGCTCATCACGCCGCACGAGCTCGGCCATTCCCTCGGCGGGCTGGACGACGAATACGACTATTACCAGCGCGGCGTTCCCGGCGGCACCTACACCGGCTCCGAACCCGCATCGATCCACCACACGCTGCTGTCCGAAGAGCAGTTGAAGGACCAGAAGAAGAAATGGTGGCGCTGGCTCGGTGAACCCAGCGAATCGGGCGGGACGATCGGCCGCTACGAAGGCGGGCTCTACCACACCAAGGGCGTCTGGCGTCCGAGTCGCCATTCCATGATGAAGACGCTCGGGTACTACTTCGACCAGCCGTCCCGCGAGCGCATGACCCAGCGGATCTCCGCCAAGGTCAACCTGATCCAGGCGCACACGCCGTCCGACGCCCCCGTGGGCGCCGACCGGACCCTGTGGCTGGAGACCATGCACCCCACGGGCCACCAACTGGACGTCACCTGGACGGTCGACGGCAAGCCCGCGGGCAAGACCCACGACCTGTACCTGCGCGCCCTCCAGCTGCGGCCGGGCGTCCACGCGGTCAAGGTCACCGTGGTCGACCCGACCGCGTTCGTGCGCGACCCGCAGATCCGCGACTCGGCGGCGCTCACGCAGACCCGCACCTGGACGGTCGACACCCGCGTCAAGACGCCGCCCTCGGACGTCCCGGAGGACTTCACCTCCTCCACCCCGACCGACCGCGCCGTCGGCGCCGAGGACGTCGTCTATGTCGAGACGACCCACCCCGTCCGCAGGTCGCCCCGAATCCGCTGGGAACTCGACGGCAAGAAGGTCCACGCCGACCGGGACCTCGACCTGTCGCGTTTCACGCTCACCCCGGGAACGCACAAACTCACCGCGCAGGTGGGCCAGAAGAAACTCACCTGGACCATCGACGCCAAGGCCCCCGCGGTCACTTACGAACTTTCCAAGCCCGCCGAATCGACCCCGGGCGAATACACCTTCGACGGCCCCTTCACCATGCGCCTCAGCGCGTCCGACGACCGCCCGGGAACGGTCGTCTCGGAATTCCGCGTGGACGGTGACGGCTGGTACAACTACTTCGGCTGGCCCACCGATTCCAAGGCGCCCTTCCTCTTCACCGAGAACGGCACCCAGATCGACCACCTCACCTACGGAAAGCTCGGCAAGGGCCGCCACACCATCGAATACCGGGCCATCGACCCGGCCGGAAACACCTCGGCCCCCAAGAAGTTCACCGTGACGCTCCGCTGACCCACCCGGGCGCGCGCCTCCCCCGAAGGCGCGCGCCCCACCCGGCGAACCCTCGAACCGAGCCGCCCGGGACCGTGTGGGTTAGCGGGCTCGGGCCGGGAAGATGTGGCGGAGGCGCCAGTGGGTGGCGTCGCGCGCCAGTTCGGCCACCGCCACACCGGACGTTCCCGTGATGCGCACGCGGTAGACGCGCGGTTCGGGGGACGCGCCGTAGGTCTTCAGGATCTCGTCCACCGTGTAGCGCGCGCCGCGCCATTCGTACGCCGTGAGCCGTCCGGACGGGTCGTGCTCGGCGCGGATCGGCTCGTTCAGAAGGTGCCCCATAGGCTTGCGAGCGTAGCATCAATTCGAACGAATGTTCGGCCCGACCCTCATGTCGATCACGGATCGAAAGCGCGGGCACGTGGTGAAGTCGTCGTGCTCACAGCTCAGTCCGCGCTCGATCATCTCCAGGGACGCCTGCGCGTCGGCGATGCGGCGCACCAGCTCGTCCCGCTGGCGGCGGAGCACCTCCCGGCGCTCGGCGGGGGTGCGGTCGGCGAGCATGTCGGCGATCGCGGGCAGCCCGAGCCCCGCCTCCTTGGCCTTGAGGATCACCGCGATGCGGTAGAGGTCGTCGGTTCCGTAGCGACGCCGGTCGCCGGGCGCGCGCTCGGGCGCGAGCAGCCCGACGGACTCCCAATGCCGCAGCACGTGGGTCGCCAGCCCGAAATGGGCCGCCGCCTCACCGATGCTCATCCTGGCGCTTGACTTCATGTCGACATTAAGTCGCAGCCTGGGTTCCATGTCCATTGACCAGCTCGTTGCCATGCTCGACGCCTTCGACCGGCTGCCCGCCGCCGCGACGCTGCGCGAGCGCTCCTACGACCTCCTGCGCCTCGCGCCCGGCGACCAGGCCGCCGACGTCGGCTGCGGCGCCGGCCTGGCCGTCGCCGAACTGGCCGGCCGCGACGTCCGCGCCGTCGGGCTCGACGCCGACCCGGCGATGATCAAGCTCGCCGGGGAGCGCGTCCCCGAAGGCGACTTCCGCGTCGCGGACGCCCGCGACCTGCCCTTCGAGACCGCGAGCCTCGCGGGCTACCGGGTGGACAAGGTGCTGCACGCCCTGGACGATCCCGAGACCGCGATCGCCGAGGCCCACCGAGTGCTGCGCCCGGGTGGCCGGATCGTGGTGCTGGGCCAGGACTGGGACACCATGGTGATCGACTCGGATCGTCCCGAGCTGACCAGGACGATCGTCCACACTCGCGCGGACGCCGTCCCGAGCCCCCGGGTGGCCCGTCGGCACCGCAACCTGCTCCTGGACGCGGGCTTCGAGGAGGTGACGGTCGAGGTCCACACCGGGACGTTCACCACCGGCGCCCTGCTCCCCCTGCTTTCCGACATGGCCGAAAGCACCTGCTCGACGGGCGCCGTATCGGCCGCGGACGCCGACGCCTGGGCCGCCGAGCAGCGCGAACGCGCCCAGAGCGACCGGGTGTTCATCGCCGTCCCTATCTTCCTGGCCGCCGCCACCCGGGGCTGACACCCCGGCGGGACGGGTACGACGAAGGCATGATCAATGGGGCTCATGTCATCTTGTACAGCGCCGACGCCGAGGCCGACCGGGCCTTCGTCCGCGACGTCCTCGGCTTCCCCCACGTGGACGCCGGCAACGGCTGGCTGATCTTCAAGCTGCCACCGGCGGAGCTCGCCGCGCACCCGACCGACGGCGAGCCCAAGCACGTGTTCACCCTGATGTGCGACGACCTCGACGGGACGCTCGGCGACCTGTCCGCCAAGGGCGTCACGATCTCCCAGCCCGCGTCGGAGGCGGGTTGGGGCCGCCTGGCGACCGTCAGGCTCCCCAGCGGCGCCGACCTCGCCATCTACGAGCCCCACCACCCCACCGCCCACAGCCTCTGACCCCGTTTCTCGGGGGTCCGTCATCCACAGGCTGGGGGTCCGGGGATGCACAGGGGCTGGGCTGTGGGATGGGCCGTTCAGGGTGGGTGATTCACAGCGGAATCCCCAGGAGGTGGGGTTTTCGGGCTCGTCCGGGTGGGCGCTTGTGGACGAACGTTGCTCGTCCACAGAATCCACAGGGTGTGGATAACCGTCCCGCACATGCTGGGGGTCACGGTCTTCCACGGGTGTTCCCCAGGTCGTACCCAGGGCCCGATCCGGTTGTCCACGCCGTGGATAGGCCGACGACCAGCGGTTACGGCGGTTCCGCACCGCCGTTGCCCACAGGCCGCGCACATCATGTGGGTTATGCGGAGTCCACAGCGGTGGATCGCCGTCGCCCACCGGATGTCCCCAGCGAACGGTGTGTGCACGTAACGATCTCGGGGGCGGCGGGCGGCCACCAGCCGACACTCCGGCGATCAGAAACGCCACCGGTCGGCGCGACGTCGGCGTCCATCAGAAACGCCAGCGGGTCGGCACGACGTCGGCGTCCATCGGGAAGGCGAACGCCGTAACGGGGACCACTTCGTATGCGTCGTAGGGCGGCGGGCCCGCGGTGGGGGCGCCGTCGGTGTCGTGGAAGGCGCCGTGCCGGGGGGTCGGGTGCCAGTCGTACTTGGACGCGTACCCGGCGGCGATGCGCCGGAGCGCCTCCTCGTCGGTGACCTTGGCGGCGGTCCCCTCCACGACGACGTCGATGCCGTCGGCGTGGGCGGTGACGACGCAGTGCGCGTCCCGGGCCAGGTTCCTGGCCTTCCGGGACGTCGCGTTCGCCACGAAGTGCAGCCCGCCGTCCGTCCAGACGGCGAGGACGGGGACGACATGCGGCCGCCCGTCGGCGCGGACGGTCGCCAGCCAGTACCCGCGGGCCCGGGCCAGGCGCCCGCTCGCCTCCGTCCACTGGGCGGGGGTGCCACCGCCGGGCAGATACGGCTCTTCCGTGATCGGATTCCGGTCAGTCATCATTCGGCCTCCTTGTCCCGGTGGTGATGACCCGGAGGAGGCCGGGAAATCATCGTTCGTCGTCCAGCGTCGCCTCCAGGTCGTCGAGCCGGAGCAGCGCGTCGGCCAGCTCGGCCCGTTCGGCCTCGGTGAGCGCGATGCCCCTGAGCCGGGTGACCAGCTCGCGGGCGAGCGCGAGCTCGTCCAGCTGGAGCGCCACGGCGGCGCGCAGCACGAGGGCCTGGACGAGCTCCGGGGTGGTCGGCGAGGCGTCCGACTCCAGAAGATGGTCGAGGATCCTGGCGGCCCCGGCCGGATCCTCCTTGGAGTCGACGAACAGGTGGGCGGTGTGCAGCGCCTTGGCGACCTTCTCCTTGGGGACGGGACGATGCTCGAAGGTCTCGGCGATCGGCTGCCCGATGCGGAGCTGGTTGCCGCTGGGGTCGGTCAACAGGAACTGCCTGACGCCATAGGACATGTCCTTGAGCGGCCCGATACGGGGCAGGCCCCGGGTGGGAATGCGTCCCAAGGACTCCTTCAGCCCCGCCCTGAACTCCTTGTACAACGTGTCGACATCGGTGGTCACGATGTAGCAGGAGTGCAACATCGACGGCTCGTAGCCCTTGATGCCCGCGAACTGCATCTGGATGTCACCGCGTCCCACGGCCAGGTAGGGGTAGGGCCTGGCCTGGTAGAAGGTCTGCTCGAATCCGAGGGCCCGGTAGTAGTCCCAGGTCTCGTCCACCGACGTGCACGGGAACAGCGGAATCATTTGCTCACCCATGCCGCGAGGCTAGGTCCCGCCCACCTGCTAGTCAAGTTTGAATAGCCCGAAGGTCGATCGCCGCCGCGAGGGCATGGTGACCGGCGTCGTTGGGGTGCAGGCCGTCCATGAAGACATAGCCCGGACGCGGCATCAGCCGGTCGGCGGGGTCCGACAGCGTCCCGGCGGCGTCCACGACGGAGTCGTACTCGCCCCCGTCACGAATCCAGGTGTTCAGTTCCTGCCGCACCCGCTCGATCTCCTCGCTCCAGAACGGGAACAGCGCGCCCTTCATGGGGCCGAGGGTCACGCCGACGACCTTCACCCCCCTGGCGCGCGCCTGGCGGATCAGCTCCCGGTGCCCGTCGATGAGCTGCCGCGCCGTGACCTTGGGCGCGGGCTTCACACACGGGTTGCCGGCCATCGGCGCCGCCAGGTCGTTGGCACCCAGATGGACGATCACGGTCCGGACACCGGGACGGTCGAGCACGTCCCGGCGGAACCGCGAGACGGCCTTCTCACCACCGCACGCCGAACTGTTCAGCAGCTTGGCGCTGCCGATGCCCGCGTTGACCAGCCCGGACGGACGTCCCGCCGCCGCGAGCCGCTCGGCCAGCCGGTCGGGGAAGCGCGCGTCGGCCTCCGGGGTCGTCCCGACGCCGTCCACCAGCGAGTCGCCGAAGGCCACGACCGTGCCGGACGCCCCCGCGACCTCGACCCCGCTGAGGTAGTACCAGGCGCCGGTCGACTGCTTGAACGCGTCGGCGGGCACGTCATCGAGGTGATCGCCCGAGGCCCGGTACGACTTGGTGAGGGCGAAGCGATGGAACGTCGCGGGCCCGGTCGGCCCGGTGAACCGCGTGGTCACGGCGAGCCGCTCCAGGGGCGAGACCGCCAGCGGCACCGGATCGCTGAGCACCTCGCGCCCGGCCGGAATCACCACCGACGCCGACGTCCCGAAGGTCAGCCTCCGGCTGCTCCTCGGCCAGACCACCGCACCTCCGGCGGACCGTCCCAGCGCCGCCCCTGCCACCTTGAGCGGACGGGTGCCGTAGACGTTCGACAGCCGGATCCGGACCTGGGAACCGCCCGTTCCGACCCGGACGACCTGGCGCAACGAGTGGTCGCCGAAGCCCTTGACCGACCAGTTGGGCCCGGAGTCCTCGTCGCCCGCGACGGGCGGCTGCATGGCCGCCCCCCAAGCCCCGGCCCAGGCCGGGCCCTTCGTGGCAGAACTCAGCGCGGCCGACGCAGCCGGACGCCCGCTCTCCACCTGGACCATTCCGGCCACCAACGCGACCGCCGCGAGCGCCCCGACCGCGACCTTGGCGACCCGATCGGACGGAGTGGGAAAGTTCATACCCAGATCCCACCGCACCCCGCCCCCCGAATCAGCAGGGCAGCCCCCAAACCCCATCCGGGGGCAAACCCCACCACCCCCTACTCAAGAGCCCCGCCAAACACCCCACCCAATCCACCATCCGCGAACCAGACCCGATCCCCCCAAGCGAGCCGGGCCCAAACCACCGCCCGCGAACCAGACCCGATCCGCCCAAGCGGGCCCGGGGCCCAAACCTCACGCGGGGCCAAGGCCCAACCCTTCATACGCGAGCCGGGCCAAACCTCACACAGGGAAGGGGCCCGACCTCACCTCTGCCGGGCCAGGCTCGAACCTCATGCAGGGGCCAAGGCGCGATCGAGGGCGTCCTCAACATGGATCCGGGTCGAGTCGAAGACGGGCAGCGAGCTGTCGTCCGGGCCGATCAGCAAGGTGATCTCGGTACAGCCCAGAATGACCGCCTCCGCGCCCCGCTCGGCCAGTTCACCAATGATCCGCCGGTACTCCGCCCGCGAAGTCTCCTCCACGCGACCAAGCGTGAGCTCGCCATAGATGACCTCGTGCACGATCCCCCGATCGACCTCCCCGGGGACAACGATCTCGATCCCATGCCGCCGCATCCGCTCCCGATAGAACTCCATCTCCATCGTGAACCGCGTGGCCAACAACCCGACCTTGCGCATCCCAGCCGCGGCGAAGCCGGCCGACGGGTCGAGGGAGTTTGCTTTCGGGGGCAGGTTGGACCCGGCGGGCAAGTTGGGCCCGCCGGGCAAGTTGGACGCGGCGGGCGGCTTGGGCCCGGCGGGCAGGTTGGACGTGGTGGGCGGCTTGGGCCCGGCGGGCGGCCTGGACGTGGTGGACGGGCTGGACGCGGTGGGCAGGTTGGACCCGGTGGACGGGCTGGACGCGGCGGGCAGGTTGGGCCCGCCGGGCAAGTTAGACGCGGCGGGCGGCTTGGGCCCGGCGGGCAGGTTGGACGTGGTGGACGGCTTGGGCTCGGTGGGCGGGGTGGGCAGGTTGGACGCGGTGGGCAGGTTGCACGCGGTGGGCAGGTTGCACGCGGTGGGCGGGTTGCACGCGGCGGGCAGGTTGGACGTGGTGGGCGGGTGGGGGTGGATTCGGGTGGCTGTGCTGTCGACGAGGTGGACGAAGCGGTCGCCGACGCGGCGTTCGATCTCGTCCGCGACCGCGTGCATCGTGTTGGTGCAGAGCAGGATGATCTCGGCGCCCGCGGCGTGGAGGGTTTCGGCCGCGTCGCCCAGGATCTTCCCGGCGGCGTCCCAGTCGCCGGACCGTTGCAGCGCCTCGATCTCGGCGAAGTCGAGGCTGCGGAGCAGGAGCTGCGCGCAGTGGTGTCCGCCGAGCCGCTCGCGCGCGCCCTCGTTGAGGAGCCGGTAGTACTCCGCCGAGGACTCCCAGCTCATGCCGCCTATCAGGCCGATCGTTCGCATCATTCCGCCATCATGACCACCCCTCAGCGACCCTAGGTAGACCTGGGTTTCTAGGAGGACACCCAAGCGATACTTATGGCATGGACGTCCAGCGCCTGCTCATCCTCCGGCAGATCGCCCGTTCGGGATCGATCGCCGGGGCGGCCCGCGCCCTCGGCTGGACGCAGCCGGCCGTGAGCCAGCACCTGCGCACCCTCGAACGCCAGGCCGGGATGCCGCTGGTGGTGCGGCGTCCCCGGGGGATCCAGCTGACCGAGGCGGGCGCCGTGCTGCTCGGGCACGCCGACGCGATCGCGACCCGGCTGGACGCGGCGTCCGGCGACCTCGACGCGCTGGCGCACCTGCGCGGCGGGACCGTCCGCGTGGCCGCCTTCCCCTCCGCGAGCGCGACGCTCGTGCCCCAGGCGATGGGACTGCTGAACCGCGACCACCCCGGGCTGGACGTCCGGCTGCGCGAAGCCGAACCGCCCGAGGCGCTCGAACTGCTGCGCTCGGGCGACGTCGACCTCGCGGTGACGTTCTCCCACGCGTCCGACAACCCCGACCTGCGAAACGTCCGGCTCGCCGAAGACCCCGTGCGATTGGTTCTACCAGCCTCGTCCGACAAACCGTCCGGGCTGGCCGCGCTCGCCGACGAGAAATGGATCGCGGGATGCGAGCGCTGCACGGCGCACCTCGTCCAGGCGTGCGCGGAGGCGGGTTTCGTTCCCGACATCAGGCACGGCACCGACGACTATGTCGTCACCCAGACCCTGATCGCCCAGGGGCTGGGCGTCGGTCTGCTCCCCGGCCTGGCCCTGGACGCCTTCCGCCACCCGGACGTGGCCGTCCACGATCTCCCAGGCCTGCCGCCGCGCGTCCTGTACGCCGTCCACCACCATGAGGCCGACCGCATCCCGGCTGTCCACGCCACCGTCCAGGCCCTCACCCGGGTGGCCGCCGCGGCCGATTGAGCCGGACGCCGCCGGGCCTCGGGTCAGAGGGTGAGGACGATCTTGCCCGTGGTGCGGCCCGACTGGCCGAGCTGGTGGGCCTTGATCACGTCCTCCAGGGGCAGGACGGTCTCGACGTGGGGACGGAGGCGGCCCGCCTCGACCAGGGAGGCGATCTCGCGGAGGCCCGCGTGGTCGGGTTCGACGATCAGGAAGAGGGCGCGCAGCCCGAGCGCCTCGGCCTGGGGCGCCAGCTGAACCTCGGCCGAGGACGCGAGGGACACCACGAGACCGCCCGGACGAAGGGTGCGCAGGGAGCGCGGGCCGTACTCGCCGCCGATGGCGTCGATCACGACGTCGACCCCGTCGAGGATCTCGGCGAAGTCGTCGCGGGTGTAGTCGATGACCTCGTCGGCGCCGAGCGCGCGCACGAAGTCGTGCTTGGCCGCGCGGGCCGTCCCGATGACGTGGGCGCCGCGGGCCTTGGCGATCTGCACCGCGAGGTGCCCGACGCCCCCGGCGGCGGCGTGGACCAGGACCCGCTGCCCTTCTCGCACGACGGCCGTGTCGGCCAGGGCCTGCCAGGCGGTGAGGGCCGCGACGGGCAGTGCGGCGGCCTCCACGTGCGACAGGTTGGACGGCTTGCGGGCGAGATGGCGGGTCGGCGACACCACGTACTCGGCGTACGTACCGGCGGGACGGGGAAGGTTCGGCATCCCGTAGACCTCGTCCCCCGGGGAGAAGGCGGTGACGCCGAGGCCGACCTCTTCGACGACGCCCGAAAGGTCCCAGCCCAGCGGAACCGGGACGTCGCTCAGCAGCCCGCCGGACTCCCGGTGCCACCAGTCGGTGGGGTTGACCCCGGCCGCGTGCACCCGGACCAGCACCTCGGACGGTCCTGGCTCCGGCCGGTCGACCTCGACGAGCTTCAGTACCTCGGGCCCACCGAGAACGTCCTGGGAAATAGCGCGCATCATCTCGTCCTTAGGTTCGTTGGCGTGCTCCCAGGCTGCTGGACGGGGACGAGCCGTCGACAGTGGCCAGATCGCCAAGGTGTGGAAGGATCTGGCCATGCATCGTGTGGTGGTCCTGGCCCTGGACGGCGTCTACCCGTTCGAGTTGAGCATCCCGTTCCGGATCTTCGGCAGCGCGACCGGTGCGCGCGGCGAGCCGCTCTACGAGGTGATCACCTGCGGTCTGGACGGCGGTTCGGTGCGCACCAGCGCCGACTTCGCCGTCGCCGTGGAGCACGGGCTTGAGGCCTTCGCGACCGCCGACACCCTGGTGATCCCGCCGTTCTCGTGCCGCGTCGGCGAGGAGCGCGAGTGGCTGCCCGCGCCCCTGGCCGAGGCGTTCGGCGGGCTGCGTCCCGGCACCCGGCTGGTGTCGATCTGCAGCGCGTCCTACGTTCTGGCCACGGCGGGCCTGCTGGACGGCCGTCCGGCCACCACGCACTGGAACGAGGCCGATGCCTTCCAGCGCGACTTCCCCCGGGTCGAGGTCGACCCGGACGTCCTGTTCGTCGACGACGGCGACGTGCTCACCGCCGCGGGCGTCGCCGCCGGGGTCGACCTGTGCATGCACATCGTCCGGCGCGACCATGGCAGCGCGATCGCCAACCAGGTCGCGCGCCTGTGCGTCGTCCCGCCCTGGCGCGAGGGCGGCCAGGCGCAGTTCATCGAGCGTCCCGTCCCCGAGGTCGCCCGGGCCACGCTGTCCGGGACGCGCGAATGGGCGCTGGGCCAGCTGAGCCGTCCGATCACCCTGACCGAGCTGGCCGCGCACGCGCGGATGAGCGTCCGCACGTTCTCCCGGCGCTTCCGCGACGAAGTCGGGATGACCCCGGGCCAGTGGCTGACGCGCCAGCGGGTGGAACACGCGCGACGCCTTCTGGAGACCACCGACCTGCCCGTGGACCGCGTGGCCGAGCAGGCGGGCTTCGGGACGGCGGCCTCGCTGCGCCAGCATCTGGTCGCGACCATCGGCGTCCCGCCGTCGACCTACCGCCAGACCTTCAACTCACCCGTATGACTCCCCGTCGGGCACCATGGGGATCATGGTCGATCACCCGCTCAGCCCCGACGAAGTCCTGACCCAGACCCGTTCCGTGCGCAGACGCCTGGACCTCACGCGTCCCGTGCCGGACGCGCTGGTCCGCGAGTGCCTGGAGATCGCGCTCCAGGCGCCGTCCGGCAGCAACCGGCAGGGCTGGCACTGGCTCGTCGTCACCGATCCCGAACTGAAGGCGCAGGTCGGCGAGTACTACCGGCGCTCCTTCGAGGCGTACGCCGCGGCGCGTCCCGACCCGGGTGAGCTCTACAAGGGCGACCCGTCCCGCGCCGAGACCCAGCGGCGGGTGAGCACCAGCTCGCGGCACCTGGCCGACCACATGGGCGAGGTCCCGGTCCTGCTGATCGCATGCATCGAGACCCCCGGCGGCGCGCTGCCGGACGGCAACCAGGCCGGCTTCTGGGGTTCGCTCCTGCCCGCCGTGTGGAGCTACATGCTCGCCGCCCGCACCCGGGGGCTCGGCACCGCCTGGACGTCCCTGCACCTGGCCTACGAGCACGAGATCGCCGAGCTGCTCGGGATTCCGGACGGCGTCCGCCAAGGCGCGCTGATCCCGACCGCCTACTTCACCGGCGAGACGTTCAAGCCCGCCCCGCGAGCCCCGCTCGACCAGGTCCTGCACCGCGACCGCTGGTAGATCAGAGGTACTTCCGCGCAACCCGCGCCTGGACGGCATGGACGGGACGCAGGGCAAGGACGCACACCGCCTGGATCGCCAGGGCCACGAGCGCGTGCACCAGCCAGGCGCCGGCCAGGGTCGGACCGCCCCATGCCTCGTCCAGGCCGGGGTCCTCGCTGAACGGGTGCGCCACCGCCTGGACCGTGTCCGGACGCAGCGGATACAGATAGCCGGAGAAACACAGGAACACGAACATCGCGGCACAGGCGAAGGCCGCGAGCGCGGGCACGAGCGTCACGAGGCTGTGGACGAGCACCCTGCGCCTCCCGCTCGCCGGACCTGGCCCGAGCACGCGGAGCTGGGCCCGGGCCGCGGTCTCGGCACGGCCCGCCACCACGAGCGGCACCGCCGCCACGGCCAGCGGCAACCCCGCCAGCCCGCCGAGCACGGGGGCCACCACCCACTCCCGAAGCGGATTCGCACTGGTCAGTTCGGCTGTTCTCACAAACCCAACGCTAGAAAGCCACTCGCCCCAAGTCGTCGTACCAGGAAGCCAACCTCACCCCCTACCCCAGTCGCACACAAGCCACCGGCCGGCGACGACGCCGCGAACCACGCGCCTCACCAGCCCAGCGACGCCGCACAAGCCATCGGCCCCGGCGCCGCCGCGACACGCGCGGCTCGACGTTCACCCGCAGCCGCACCGCCAGCGGCACCCGGGCGGCCAGGCCCGACAGCGCGGCGTCCAGGCCCCGGTCCTCCAGCACCGCCGGATGCAGGCCGCGGATCACGCGCCTCAGCCAGCCTGGCGACGCCGCACGAGCCACCGGCCCCGGACGACACGGCGAACCGCGCGGCTCAGTTGGCACGGCGGCGCTGGTCGATGAGGGTGGCCAGGCCGTCCAGGATTCGGTGCAGGCCGAACTCGCCCTTTGCGTCGGGGGCGGCGCCGGGCGGGAGCCCGGCGACGGACGGGAAGCGGTCGGCGTGGGCGGCGACGACCTCGCGCATGATCGCGCCGGTCGTCCCGGAGGTCCAGGTCTGGGTTCCGGCGGTGGCGGCCGAGCGGCTGTTGCGGACGTGGCCGAAGACGAGCGCGACCGCGTCCATGCGTTCGTGGTCGTCGAGCCCGAGGCCGTTGAGCGCGGTGAGGGCGCGCTCGGTCCAGGCGAGCTCGCGGGGCCCCATGATCCGGTCGCCCACGGTGATCCACGGCAGCCAGGGATGCAGGTCCCATGCCTCGGCCAGGCACCGGGCAAGCTCCTGAAGGCGGGGACGCCACCCCCCGGGGACCGCGTCCAGGTCGGGGGCGACTCCGACCGCTTCCTCGATCATGAGCGCGATCAGCTCGGCCTTGCCGGACACGTAGCGGTACAGCGCCATCTTGGTGAAACCGAGTTCGCTGGCCACGCGCTGCATCGACACCGCCTGGAGCCCCTCGGCGTCGGCGAGGTCCATGGCCGTCCGCGCGACGTGCGCGCGGCTGAAGGCGGCCTTCGGGCCCCGGCTGGACGGCTCGCGCCCGTCCCACAGCAGGTCGGCGAGGTCTCGCTGGTCCGGCACTCCGGAATCACCCCTTGCGACCGCCCATCAACTGTGTCTACGGTACACAGCATCCATCGGAAACAGTTTATCGCCGGGAGCTGCCCATGGCCAGGTTCGATCACCTCGTCCACCAGTCGCCCAACGGCGAATTCGGGCGCGTGGTGTGGGACAGGATGGCGGGCTTCTGGCCCAAGGCCGCAGAGATCTCCGACGACCAGGGCGAGCGGTGACCTTCGTGGAACGCGTTTCCGTCTCCCGCGTCCGCGTGAAACCACGCCACTGCGACGCGCAGAGCATGGTCCACGCCATCCGCTACTACGAGTTCTTCGAGGACGCCTTCCTGGACTGGCTCGACCGCTTCGCCGGCGGATACGCGGGCGTCCGCGCGTCGGGCGCCGATCTGGTCATCGTGGAGAACGGGTGCGAGTACCGGGGAAGCGCCCGCCTGGACGACCTGCTGGCGGTGGAGACGCGCCCCGCCAGGATCGGGAACCGCTCGCTGACCATGGCGTTCATCGTCCGGCGCGATGAGGAGACTGTGGCCGAGGCACGGGCCACCTACGTCGCCGTGGCCGACGGGCGGAGCGTCCCCCTGCCCGCCCCGCTCTCAGCGGCGCCAGGTCAGCAGCCGGATGTCTGACCTGCGCACCACCGGCTCGTCATCGGAGAGCGCGAACCCGGCCGCCTCGGCGACGGCCACGCTGGCGGCGTTCTCCGGGGCGATCCTCAGGATGACGGTGCCGAACGCCAGCACGTCCTGGGCGTAGTCGGCCATGAGCCGCACCGCCCGCGTTGCCAGCCGCTGCCCCCGGTGGCGCGCCCCGACGCCGTACCCGAGCTCGGCCTCGCAGCCCGCCCGCATCAGCAGGATCTCGCCCTGCGGCATGACCCCGTCGGAGGTGATCGCGAGCTGGATCCGCTCGTCCCGCGCCCTGCGCTGGCGCGCCAGCGCGAGGTAGGCGACCGCCGCGTCGTGATCGAACGGCGAGGTCAGCGGCGTCCATCGCGCGATCTGCTCCTCGTCGAAGATCTCGACCAGCCGCGGGACGTCCTCGTCCGTCCACTCCCGCAGCTGAAGTCCGTACCCCGAAAGAGCGACATGCGTGGGGAAGCTCATGGGCCGATTGTGCCTGGATAGAGTCCCCGTATGGCGCGCAGCCCCAAGCCCAAGGAACTCCGGGTCGGCCCCGTGACCTACTTCCGGTCCACCGGGCACCAGTGCGGGGTGGACGGGAGCTGCCGCGAGATCGTCTCCGTCCGGCACGCGGACGCGTCCGGCCCCGGCCTCCGCGTCACGTTCGCCGCGAGCCCCGGCCATCTCGTCGGCGACCACCTGCTCCACCGGGGCGGCGTCGTCCGCGCGCGGGACGACGTCTACCTCAACCTGCACCGTCCCGCCGTGGTCCGCGCCCTCCTGGACGAGGCCATCGCGCAGGGCTGGGACACCCGGTCCCCTCTCGACCTGGACGGCTGGTCCCTCATGGACGCTGTCCTCACCCGCCTGAACCACCCCCAATAGGACGATCGCCTTCGCCCGTCCGAGGGAAGCCGCCCCCAGCGCACCTCTGCGAAATTCGGCCCATGTTCACCATCGCCCTGGCCGCGCTCCTGGCCGCCACGACGCCCACCGCCACCACCGATCCCGAAATGACGGCCCGCCTCAAGGGCTCGGCCCAGCTCGACTTCTGGCACACCCAGAACAACACCGCGGGCGTGAAGATCGACACCGGCGCCGTCTACGCCCCGGACCAGCGTCCCTACCCGACCAAGGTCTGGGGGACGGCCCACGTCTTCCACGACTTCCACCAGCCGGGGCAGCCCACCTTCAAGAGCTGGGCGGACGTCCGGATCGACTGCCTCACCAGCGGCGGACCCACCGCGACCGTCACCGGCGTCGTCGAGAAGGCCGCCGGGGGTCTCGCCCACCTCGCCGAGAACCGCACCCGCATCGGGCTGAGCTTCTACGTCCACGGCAAGAAGAGCCGCGTCGGCATCA
Organism: Spirillospora sp. CA-294931; assembly: GCF_050946795.1. GTDB lineage: Bacteria > Actinomycetota > Actinomycetes > Streptosporangiales > Streptosporangiaceae > Spirillospora. The sequence goes on along the minus strand of NZ_CP192006.1, from coordinate 42,762 downwards.
TCTGGGGCAGCAAGCCGGGCGAGACGCCCCTGCCCAAATGCACCGCGCCCGCCGCGACGTTCCCCGTGGTCAAGGGCGGCTTCGTCCTCAAGGGCATGCCCTACTAGCCGTCGCGTGCCGGACGACCGGCCCGAACGCGAGGCCCGCCAGCAGGAACAGCCCGCCGAGCACGAACCATCCCGCCGTCCCCCAGCCGATGAGCAGCGTCGTCAGCACCAGCGGCCCGAGCATCCGCGCCAGTTGCGGAGCCATGCCGAAGAACCCCTGGTACTGGCCCTGCCTGTCGGACGGGGCCAGCCCGAACCCGAGCTCCCACCCACCGGCCCCCTGCAACATCTCCCCGAATACCTGAATCAACGCCGCGACGACCAGCACCGCCACCGCCGCGTAGATCCCCATCTCCGTCCCCGACACCGCGTACACGCCGCACGCGGCGAGCATCAGCCACCCCGCCCACCGGGTGGCCCGCACAGCGCTCGCCATGTCCTTGACGGGCCGGGCCACCCGAACCTGGAACACCACGACGGTCACCATGTTGACCATCAGCAACACCGCCGCCATCGCCTTGGGCGCCTCGGTGCTGTGCACGATCCACAGCGGCAACCCGAGGCTGAGCAGCGGCATGTTCAGATACATCACCGCGCTGAGCAACGTCACCAGCGCATAGGGCCGGTCCTGCAACACACCCCATCGCCCCGGGGGCAGTGGTTCCGACGGCGTGGTCGCGCGTTCGGGTTCGGGAAGGCGGCGCAGGACGAAGGCGGCGATCACGAAGGCGACGGCGTCCATGGCGAGGACCGTGAGGTAGGCGGCGCGGGTATCGAAGTAGAGGGCGAGGCCGCCGAGACCGGCGCCCAGCGCCAGGCCCGCGTTCAGCGTGGACTGGAGGTGCGCGCGGACCCGGGTGCGTTCGTCCGGGCGGACGAGCGCGGCGAGCAGTGCCTGGCGGGCGGACGTCAGACCGCCCTGGCAGCAGGCGTAGAGGCACATCACCGCGACCAGCGGGGCGAACGACCGCACCAGCAGGAAGGTCCCGATGGTCGCGGCGGTGGCGAGCGCCAGGACGATGGTGGTGCGGCGAGGTCCCCAACGGTCGGCGACATAGCCCAGCGGGACTCCGGCCAGCATTCCGCAAGCCCAGCCAATGGTGAGGGCGAGCCCCACCCGGGTGGCCGACAGGCCGACGACCCGGGTGAAGAAGAGCGCGGAGCAAGCGTAGAAGGCGCCGTCGCCAATCGAGTTGGCCAGCTGGGCCAGCGCCAGAACACGCGACGGCCCCGCAAGCGGCAGGATCCGGGACATCAAGCTCCTCAAAAGACGCAGGGCGACCCGGCGGACCACTGGATCCCGGGCATCAGGCTCCTCAAGAGACGCGCGGCGGCTCGGTGCGGCCGCGCTTGAGCTCGAAGAATCCGGGTGAGGCCGAGACGAGCAGGACGCCGTCCCAGAGGCGACCGGCGTCCTCGCCGCGCGGGACGGGGGTCACGACCGGGCCGAAGAACGCGGTCGGGCGCCCGTCCGGGCCGGGCACGTGGATGGCCGGGGTGCCGAGGTCCTCGCCGACCGGGTCGAGCCCCGCGTGATGGCTGCGCCGCAGGTCCGCGTCGAACTCGTCGGTCTCGGCGGCGTCGGCCAGGCCGGTGGACAGGCCCAGCTCGGCCAGCGCGCCGGTGTAGAGGTCGCGGCCGATGGGCGTTTTGTCGTGGTGGATGCGGTCGCCGAACGCGGTGTAGAGGTCGCGCAGGACGGGCGTCCCGTACTTCTGCTCGGCGGCGATCAGCACCCGCACCGGGCCGAGGGTGTCGGTGAGCCACCGCGCGTACCAGTCCTCCAGGCCCTCGCGGCCGTCGTTGAGCAGCCAGAGGCTCATCACGTGGAAGCGCACCTCGACGTCCCGGACGCGCTCGACCTCGAGCAGCCAGCGGGAGGCGTTCCAGGCCCAGGGGCATTTCGGGTCGAACCACATGTCGGCGATGGTCACGGCGGTGCTCCTTGGATCTCGTGCTCTCTGGTACGAGATTCAACCAACGCCGATTGGCTCATGGAAGCGCCAATAGTGCGGAAACTCGATGGGCCAATGTAGCGTCGTCCCGTGGACCTTCACATCGGCTTGGAAGGACGCGACGAGGGCCCTGGCGGACGGCGTCGCGACCTCGCCGCGCGCATCTACCGGCAGCTCCTTGAGGCGATCCTGGACGGACGGCTGCGTCCGGGCGAACGGCTTCCGCCCACCCGGGAGCTGGCCCAAAGGCTGAAGGTGGCCCGCAACACCGTGGCCGTCGCCTACGAACGGCTGACGGCCGAAGGGCTGCTGGTCGCGCGGGTCGGGGCGGGAACCTTCGTGGGGGCGGCCCCGATCCGGCGCGCCTCCGGACGGACCGCCCCCACGGGCAGCGACGTCCGTCCCCGCGCGATCTGGCGCTCGGTCGCCCCACCGGTGCCCTCCATCCGGCCTCCCGTATACGACTTCCGGGTGGGGACGCCCGACGCCTCCCTCTTTCCGCTCGCGACCTGGCGCCGGCTGGTCGCGGCCGAACTGCGCGTCGCGACGATCCGCTCCGCCGATTACGGGGACCCGGCCGGACACCCAGGTCTGCGCGAAGCCATCGCCCGGTACACCGGAATCTCACGCGCGGTCCGCGCGCGCGCCGACGACGTGCTCGTCACCAACGGGGCCCAACAGGCGCTCGACCTCGTCGGACGGGTCATGATCGACCCGGGGGACATCGTGGCCATGGAAGAACCCGGTTACCCACCGGCCAGAGAACTGTTTCGCTCTCTGGGAGCCCGCGTCGTGCCCGTCCCCGTCGACGACCAGGGACTGGAGGTCGAGGCGCTGCCACCCGGCTCCCGGCTCGTCTACGTCACCCCGTCGCACCAGTTCCCCACGGGGACGCCGATGCCGCTGGCCCGCCGGGCGGCGCTGCTCGACTGGGCCGCCCGCCATGACGCCGTGATCGTCGAGGACGACTACGACAGCGAGTTCCGCTTCTCGGACCGTCCCCTCGAACCCCTGCAGAGCCTCGACCGCACCGGCCGCGTGATCTACGTCGGCACCTTCTCCAAAACGCTGCTTCCGATGCTCAGAATCGGTTTCCTGGTGGCACCCGCCTCGCTGCAGCCCGCGCTGCACGCGGCCAAACAGCTCACCGACTGGCACGGCGACCACGTCGCCCAGGCCGCGCTGGCACGCTTCATCGACTCGGGAGAACTCCCTCGGCACATCCGCAAGGCCACCCGGATCTACGCCGAACGCCACGAACTCATCGTCACCACGCTGCGCGACGCGTTCACCGATTGGCTCGCCCCGGTGCCCTCGGCCGCGGGGCTCCACCTGTGCGCCCGCCTCCACCCGGACATCGCCATCGACATCACCGCACTTCTGGAAAGGACTGCCTCACACGCGGTGGCCGAGAACCTCTCCGGCTACTGCGCCGCCGAGAACACCCACCACCAAGGTCTCGTCTTCGGCTACGGCGCCATACCCACGGAACTGATCGAGCCGGGGCTTGAGGTCTTCGTTAACGCCTTCCGAGATTCACCCGCACCATCAGCGCGACGAGCAGAGCCAGCACCCCGCCGAGCACCATGACGGCCGACGGTGAACTCCCGTCCACCACCAGCCCGCCCACCAGAGCACCCGTCGAAAGCGTCGCCTGGAAGGACGCGGTGAAAATGACCGAGGCCGCCTCAGCCGCTTCGGGAATCGCCTTGGCGAACCAGAGCTGCGAGCAGACCGGGACGGCTCCGTAAGCGATTCCCCAGGTGACGAGCAGAACCGCCGCACCGGCGTCCCACCTCCCCAGCAAGGGCAGAAGAAGGGTCGCCAAGGCCAGCGACACAGCGCTGCCTCCGAACGCCGCACCCAAATTGCGGTGCGCCCGCGCTCCCACCACGAAATTCCCCGCGACACCGGCGCACCCGTACAGCATCAGCAGCAGGGTGACCGTCCCCGGACCCGCTCCAGTGACGTCCTCCAGGAACGGCGTCACATAGGTGTAGGCGCCGAAATGGGCGAGGACGATGAGGAACGTCGCCGCCAGCCCCGCCCGCACCTGCCGACTGCGCAGTGCGTCCACCAGCACCGCGGCCCCGGTCGTCCGCCGGGCGGGCAGCGCGGGCAGGACCACCACCATCGCGGCCAGGATTCCCAGCGAGAGCACTCCCACCAGCGCGAACGCCGTCCGCCACCCGGCCAGGTCGCCGACCAGCGTCCCGGCGGGGACACCCAGCACCGACCCCAGCGGGACCCCGGAGAAGATCAACGCCGTGGCCCGTCCCACCCGCTCCGGCCGGACGAGCCGTCCGCCGAGCCCCGCCCCGATCGACCAGAACCCGCCAATGGTGATCCCGACCATCACCCGGGAAATCAGCATCACCCAATAAACGGTCGCCACCGCCGCGAGGAAATTCGCCGCCGCCAGCAGGAGCATGAAGGCGCACAACATCACCCGCCGATCGATCCTCGCCGTCGCCACGGTCACCACCGGCGCCGCGACCGCCGCCAGGAATCCCGGCATCGTCATCATCAGCCCGGCCGTGCCGTCCGATATCGAGAAACCCGCCCCGATCGACGTGAGCAGCCCGATCGGCATGATCTCGGTGGTCACGATCGAGAAGATCCCCATCATCACCGCCACCACCGAAAGGCGGCCCCTCATGGTCGACCCGCCGGTCCCGGGAAGCGCCGAAGTCATCGTCATGGCACCACTCCAGCAGCCGCCCGTATCCCCGTTCCGGCGGTTTTCCGACCTCACCCGGACCTCGGACGTCAACGTCGGAATCTCGCCAACCCCAGGCTCCTACACGTCGTGGCCCCGCAGCGGAAAGGAACCGTCCGCGGCGGCTCGCGCGCAATGGCGACCGGCGCCCGGTAACCGGCCGAGTTCGCCCTCGCCGCGAACGCATGAACGCGGTCGCGCTCGGCTTCGTCCACGCCCGCAAAGCCGGGACGATCCGCACCGAGAAGGCCAGTTGTGCGACACGCGCAAAGGCGCCTATGGCCACGATCGACGACACACCCCGTACGGGGGGCTGCTCAACGCGTCCGCCACCGGCCCATGTCACAGGAAGCCAAGAAGCCAGACGTAGACGAACGTTTCGCTCCGCGAGAAGGAATACCGACGGCCGCCCCCGGGTTGCGGCATTCCATACGGACCTGATGTGAGGAGTGGTGAATGCGCGCGATCGTCGTCACGCGTAAGGGCGGGCCCGAGGTTCTCGAGGTCACCAAGCGTCCCGACCCGGCGCCCGGACCCGGCGAGGTGCTCATCGACGTGGCGGCGAGCGGGGTCAACTTCATCGACGTGTACTTCCGCACCGGCCTGTACCCGGTGGAGCGCCCATACGTCCCGGGTGTCGAGGGCGCCGGGACCGTAGCGTCCGTCGGCGAAGGCGTGACCGGCCTCGCCCCCGGGGACCGTGTCGCCTGGGCCCAGGTCCAAGGCTCCTACGCCGAGCGCGCCGTCGTCCCCGCGGACCAGATCATCCCCCTTCAAGACGGGGTGAGCTTCGAGGACGGCGCCGCCGCCCTACTCCAGGGCATGACGGCCCACTACCTGACGCATTCCACCTACGCGATCCAGCCGGGAGACACCGTCCTGGTGCACGCGGCCGCGGGCGGCGTGGGGCTGCTCCTCACCCAGCTCTCCAAGCACCTCGGAGCCCGCGTCATCGCGACCGTCTCCACGTCCGAGAAGGGCAAGCTCGCCCAGGACGCCGGAGCCGACGAGGTGCTGGTCGGTTACGACGGCTTCTCCGACAAGGTCCGCGCCCTGACCTCCGGCAAGGGCGTCGCGGCCGTCTACGACGGCATCGGAGCCCCCACCTTCGAAGGCAGCCTGGCCAGCCTCCGCCAGCGGGGCACCCTGGCCCTCTATGGTGCGGCGGGTGGCCCCGTCCCGCCCTTCGACCCCCAGGCCCTCAACCGCGCCGGGTCCCTCTTCCTCACCCGCCCGAGCTTGGCCCACCACCTCGCCACCCGCGAGGAACTGACCACCCGCGCGGGCGACATCTACGGCTGGGTGGCCTCCGGCGACCTCCGCCTCCACATCGGCAACCGCTACCCCCTCGACGAGGTCCCCACCGCCCACGAGGACCTGGAAGCCCGCCGCTCCACCGGCAAGCTCCTGATCATCCCCTAGGCCGTGGCGACCTCAATGAAATTGCTGGTCAGAGGATTGGGGCGGGCGGCGTTCCAAACGGCGCCGATGCGCCATTCCGCGTCCGGATGGCGCACGGGCGTGAGCGTGACGGAGGACGGGGCGATCCTCGTCGCCCCGGACGGAACCAGGGCGGCTCCGACCCCGGCCGCGACCAGGGCCAGGACGGTCTGCAGGTCGTCCGCCTCCTGGACGATCGGTGCCGTGATCCCCGCGGCCGCGCGATAGCGATCGATCTGACCGACCAACCCGGGCCCCCGCTCCCGCCTGAGCTGCACGAACTCCTGGACGTCAGCCGCCCCCTCGCCGGACGTCGCCATCGCCAGCCGATCGGTGCCCAGCAACACCTGTCCCCCGGCGTCCCCGACTGGAAGGCGAACGAAGCCGACGTTTAGTTCCCCCGTCGCCAGCCGTTCGAGTTGGCTGTGTGAGGACATGTCGTCCAGCGTCACCGTCACCCCCGGGTAGCGGCGACGAAACGCGGCCACAGCACGGGGCGCGGTCTCGATGCTGGAAAGGCCGAACCCGACCGACAACCGCCCGACCTCACCTCGGGCCGCCCTGGCCATGCGCAGCTCAAGCGCGTCCGCCCGACACACCAGGTCACGGGCCTCCGGCAGCAGGATCGCGCCAAGCTCGGTCAGCGTGGCCCCATGCCGTCCGCGCGAGAACAACCGGCCCCCGACCCGCGCCTCCAGCGCCTGGATCTGCTTGGTCAAGGTCGGCTGCGTCACCGAAAGATCCAGCGCGGCCCGCCCGTAATTCCGACGATCCGCAACAGCCAGAAACGCCCGAAGCGAAGCCACTTCCATTCTCAGACTCTATCAAAGCCCCAAAAAGATTCATTGGACGAATAGCCACACCACGAGATGTCCTGTCCCCATGGAAGCGACGACTCTCCGATGCGCGACGGTCCAGTTCGAGCCGCGCCCCGACGACAAGGCCCACAACCTCGCCCGCATGGAGCACTTCGTCCACCGCGCGGCCACGGAGAACGTGCAGGTCATCACCTTCCCGGAGATGTGCCTCCTCGGCTACTGGCACTTGCGTCGCCAGCGCCCCGAACACCTCAAAGCCCTCGCCGAACCAGCGACGGGGCCGTCCATCACCACCACCCGCGCACTCGCCGCCAAACACAACATGGCCATAGGCATCGGCTTCCTCGAATCGGCCGACGACCAACTCTTCAACGCCTACGCCCTCTGCCTTCCCGACGGGACGGTCCACGTCCACCGCAAGCTGCACGCCTTCGAGCACGAAGCGATCAGCAGCGGCGACCACTACACGGTCTTCGACACCCCCTGGGGAGTGCGCCTAGCCATCCTCATCTGCTGGGACAACAACCTGGTCGAGAACGTCCGGGCCGTGGCGCTGATGGGCGCCGAGGTACTCCTCGCCCCGCACCAGACGGGCGGCACGAACTCGTCCAGCCCCCACGGGATGCGCCCCGTCCCCACCGCGCTATGGGAGGAACGGCACCAGAACCCGTCCGCCATAGAAGAAGCCCTGCGCGGCCCAAACGGCCGCGGCTGGCTGATGCGCTGGCTTCCCGCGCGCGCCCACGACAATGGCCTGTTCATCCTGTTCAGCAACGGCATCGGCCGGGACGACGACGAGATCCGGACGGGCAACGCGATGATCCTCGACCCGTACGGCCGCATCGTGTCCGAAACCAGCGCCGCCGCGGACGCCCTGGTCATCGCCGACCTCGACCTCGACCTGATCCCCCTGTCCAGCGGACGGCGCTGGATGCAGGGACGGCGCCCCGAGCTCTACGAGATCCTCACTCACCGCTTCGGCGACGAGCGCGACCCGATCACCGCCCGCTTCTCCCCGAACCCCGTCCCCACCCGCCGACTAGGCTGATGATCATGAATTCGGTCCAGCGCATAGAGGTCAATGGCCAGACCCCCCGAGTGGACGATCTCCCCTTCCCCGCCCTGCTCAACTACGGCCACTTCACCACGATGCAGATCAGGAACGGCGCCGTCCGCGGCCTCGACCTCCACCTGACCAGGTTGGACACGTCCACCCGAGAACTGTTCGACACCGACCTGGACCGCGAGCGCGTGCGCGACCACATCCGCCACGCCCTGGCCGACGTCCAGGACGCCAGCGTCCGGACCGTCGTCTTCCGCCCGGACGACGATTCCGACCCGTCCATCCTCGTAGCGGTCTCCCCACCCGCCGACGCGCCCCGCACACCCCAACGCCTGATGTCCGTCCAGCACCAGCGCGGGATGGCGCACATCAAACACCTGGGCGCCTTCGCCCAGATCCACTACCGCCGCCAGGCCCAACGCGCCGGCTTCGACGAAGCCCTCTTCACCACCGAGTCCGGCAACGTCTCCGAGGGGTCGATCACCAACATCGGCTTCTTCGACGGCCCCACCCTCGTCTGGCCCGACGCCCCCGCCCTACCCGGCATCACCCTGCTCGCCATCAACCAGGCCCTAGCCGCCCAGGGCCTCACGTCCGAACGCCGCACCGTCCACCTGGACGACGTCCCCACCTTCGACACCGTCTTCCTCACCAACTCCCAAGGAATCTCCCCAGTGGCCCAACTGAACACCCACCCCTGCCCCCTAGACCCAACCCTGATCACCAAGGTGACCGCCCTCTACGAATCCACCCCCTGGACCAAAATCTGACCACCCCCACCCACCCGTCACCCGCCAACCCAAACACCCCACACCCACCCCGTCACCCGCCACCCCAAGCCCCCCAAATTCGCCCGGGGCCTCGCCCCCACCACTTCCCAACCACCGTGGCGATGAGCACCCCTGCCCCGGCCTCGCACCCGCCTCAACAACACGCACCCCACCTCCCCTCGCCCCACCCGCTCGGCTCACAACACCCACCGCGCCCTCGCCTCGCCCCCGCGCCACGCGGCAACCGCCGCGCGAATTTCCAACGCAAGCTCGCCGACCCCGCAGCACTGGGCCCACGAACGCCCGAAGCCGAGCGAAGCATGCCCCAGCCACAAGCCGCCAGGCCGCTGGGACGACGGATCGCACGGCCGGTGAGCCGCCCCCAAGCGACGGGTCCACAGCCCGGGACGATGGCACACGAAGACGCGGCACACGATGCTCGGACGGCGGGCGCACGACGCTCGCACGCCACGGCAACCCACGCTGGGCACCGCGCCCCGGCGCCTGACGCACGACGCTGGGGCGCACGACGCCGGAACGCACGACGCACGGCCCTGGAACGCACGACGCACGACATGGGGACGCACGACGCGGAGACAGGCGCCGGTAGAGCCCAGGAAGCGAGCGCACGACGCTGGCCCGGACGCGGCACACCACGCTGGAGCAGCGCGCCCCCTGCGCCGGGACGCACGACGCTGAGGCGCACGACGCAGGGCCCTGGAACCCCGACGCACGACACGGGAACGCACGGCGCGGGAACGCACGACACGGGAACGCACCGCACGGGACAGCGGGCACGTAGCCCAGGAAGGCGAGCGCATGACGCTGGTCCGGACGCGGCACACGACGCTGGAACCCCGGGCCCACGGCACCGGGACGGTGGGCGCACGACGATTGGCTACTCGCCGTCCGGCCAGCCCCGGCGGCTAGGCGGCTCTCGGCAACTAAGCAGCTCGTGGCGACGGCGGGTCGATCAAGGGTGTGAAGTCCCGCGTCGGCGCGGGTGTCGGCGCGGGTGTCGGCGCGGGTGTCGGCGCGGGTGTCGGCGCGGGTGTCGGCGCGGGTGTCGGCGCGGGTGTCGGCGCGGGTGTCGGCGCGGGTGTCGGCGCGGGTGTCGGCGCGGGTGTCGGCGCGGGTGCGTCGAGGGTGTCGGCGCGGGTGTCGGCGCGGGTGCGTCGAGGGTGTCGGCGCGGGTGTCGGCGCGGGTGTCGGCGCGGGTGTCAGAGTGGGCTGTGGGGCGCGGCCCGGCGCAGGGGGCAGCACCATCGGGGCCGCCGTCGCCGAACGTCTCAGCCTGCCCTTCGTCGACCAGGCCGTGCCGTGGCGGTCGCCGCCGAGATCGGCCGCAGCATCGAAGAGGCCTCACCCACGACGGCCACGCCGGAACGGTGGGCCCCTCGGCGCTGAGGCGCACGACGCACGGCACACGACGCTGAATGCCCGTGCCCACGCGCTGGGACGATGGGCGCACGGCGATTGGCTGCTCGCCGTCCGGCCGATCCCGGCGACCAGGCGGCGCTCGGCAATTGGGCAACTTATGGCGACGGCGGGTCGATCGAAAGCGTGGAGTCCCGCGTCAGCCCGGGTCCCCGGCCTGGGCGGTCGAGAGTGTCAGCGTGGGCTGTTGGGCGGGCCCGGCGTAGGTGCTGGGCTGGGACGGGTGCGCGGGGGCCAGGCGGGCGGCGCTGGGCGAGGGCAGATGGTTCGAGACGGTGAGTCAGCCTCCTGGGATGAGGTCGGGTTGCATTGCCTGGGTTCCGGGAGCGCAGGCGGCGTGGAGGGCGGCGAGGTCGTCGGGGGCCAGGCGGGCGGCGCTGCCTGCTCGGGACGGGTCGATCCGGGTGGACGACTCGCGCAGCCATTCGGGGGTCGGGTCCGCGTCGATGAACTCGGCGAGGCGGGCCAGCTCCGGTTCGGGGTCGTTGAGCAGGGCGTCGTACATGATCGTGGTTCGGCGGTCCGGCGCGAGGTTCGCCAGGGCCTCGACGCCGACGGTGATCAGGGACGACCACATCATGCCGAAGGCGGGCAAGGGGAGGTCGGCGTTCAGGAGTGCCGCCGGGTCGTAGCGGTTGGACGCCACGCGGGCCAGATGCGCCGGGAGCCGACGGACGTCCGCCTCGGTGAGTTGCTCGAACGAGGTCAGCCCCACATGGCGTGCGGCCTGGTTCAGCAGCAGGGCCAGGCGAAAGCCCGGATGGTGGCTCATCGAGACGGCCGAGTCGGGGCCGTTTCGGTAGAGATGGACGAAGCGCGCCTCGGGGAACGCGCGGGCGAGCGGCTCGACCAGGGGCAGCGACATGCCCGACCGCTCGACGACGACGCGGCGTCCCAGCCGCTCGGCCAGCACCGCGAACAGGCGGCAGTACTGCTCGGGAGCGGGTCTCGACGGCCATGTCAGGACGTCGGCCTCCAACGCGTCGTGCAGACCGTCCGGGTCGTCGGTCAGAAGGGGGAGCAGCATGTGGCACAGCGCCGGGACGCCCGCACGTCCGAAACGTCCGGTCTCGTAGGGGTAGAGCTGCTCCGGCAACCGCACCCCGTTTCGGACGAATCCGTCCAGCACAGGACTCGGCTCGGCCAACAGCGTCCAGAACGCCCGGCCGTCCAGTGGCTCCTCGGGCAGGTAGGCCCGGCGACGAAGCGGCGTGAAGAACTCGTTGAGGCTGAGCACCTCGGGATGCGCGTGCAATATCCGCGACAGCAACGTGGACCCGCAGCGCCCCGTCCCGACGATGAACGTGATCCTCATTCGTCGTACCCGAGCTTGGCGTTGACGGTCCGCGGCCAGTACCGCTCGTCCACGGTGGGACGGTGGTAGCCCCAGCGCGGCTCGTCCCCCACGGGCTTGTCACCCAGGATCGTGACTCGCTGGCCTCGCCGGGGTTCGGTGTAGTCGTTGACCGCGAGGTGTTGGGTGCATCGGTTGTCCCATACGGCGACGCCCCCCGGGGACCAGCGGTAGCGGCACGTGAACTGCGGCTGCTCCGCGAACCCCAGCAGGAACGTCAACAGGGCGTCGCTCTCATGGCGGCTGAGCTGGGGGATGTGCGAGGTGAACATGCGGTTCACGTACAGCGAGCGGCGCCCCGTCTCCGGGTGGACGCGGACGACCGGGTGTTCGGCCTGGCTGGCGAACCCTTGGGCCAGACCCTTGATGTAGTGGATCGCCGTCAGGCCGTCGAGCATCTCCCTCATCGGCTCGGACAGGTTCTCGTACACCAGGTACTGGTTGCTCCACATGGTGTCCCCTCCCGAGGAGGGCGACTTCACCAGGTGCAGGATCGACGCGACCGGGGGGTTCTGGCTGAACGTCACATCCGTGTGCCAGTTGTCGGCCTTGCCACCCCGGGTCGAGTCGATGATCACGATCTCCGGATGGCCGTCCAGTTTGGGCAGGAACGGATGGATCTCGGCCTCCCCGAACCGTCGGCCGAACGCGATGTGGGCCTCGGGCTCAAGCCCGGTCTGGTCGGGGAAGAACAGCACGAGATGCTTCAGCAGCAGCTCTTTGACATGTGCGAACTGCTCGTCGGTGATCGTAGCCAGCTCGACACCGTGCACCTCGGCGCCCAGAGCGCCGGAGACCGGACGCACATCGAAGAGATCGCTCATGATCATCGGTCCTTCCTGTCGCATTCGATGAGGGTGAGGCCGTTGTCGAAGATCCGGGACGAGGTCAGCGCGAGCCCCGCCCGCGCGGCGAGCTCGCCGAAGTCGGCCACCGTCCGCTCGCGGCCACCGATGAGAAGCAGCATCTGCAGGTCGAACGAGGACCTCAGCCGATCACGCTCGGGACTGGGCAGCACCTCGAGGATCAGCACTTGGCCGCCCGGCGCGACCGCTCGCGCGCACCGTTCGAGGATCTTTGCCGCCTTCTCGTCGTCCCAGTCGGTCAGCACCCGGGACACGAGGTAGACGTCCGCCCCGGCCGGGAGCTCGTCGAAGAAGCTGCCGGGCCTGACCTCCGCACGTTCGGCGACCCCAGCCTCGGCCAGGACGCGCTCAGCGGCCGACGCTGTCGGGGGCAGATCGACCAAGATCCCGCGCAGATGCGGATGCGCCCGCAGCACCTCCGCCAACTGGACGCCGAGCCCGCCCCCGACATCGACGACCGTCCGCACCCCCGACCAGTCATATTCCGTGGCCAGCTGGGGCGCGTTCTCTCGCGCCGTGGCCGTGGCCATGACCCCGTTCACCATGGAGCCGAACGCGGGATCGACGGCGACCTCGTCCCAGAACGCCCGCCCATGCACCTCCCCGTATGCGGGCTCCCCCGTCCGCAGCGAGTGCATGATCCCGGAGTACGTCAGATCGATCTTGAGGCCCGGCCCGTCCAGGTCGAGCCAGTCCCGCAAGGTATGCGCGGGCAGCAACTCCGAGACCGCGTTGAGCCCGTAGACACCCGGCTCAACCTCGTCGAACAGCCCCACCCGCACCAGATGCGACAACAGCCGCCGAAGCGCGTCCGGGTCAGCACCCGTCCGAGCCACCAACTCCCCGACCCGAACAACTCCCGCACCGATCAATTCGGGCAGCCGCAAGGTGACCGCCGCCCGCACCGCAAACGGCGTCCCCAGATCAATCATCCGAGCCAGCGCAGCCCGCGCATCCTCACTCACCCGCACCACCCCTCCAAACAAACCCGCCGCCCCCGCTGCGCAACCGCGCCCGCGTGCCCTCCACTGAACGAAGCCAACCAAGCGACACACCCAAGAACACACATCTCGCAGCCCGCTCCCGGAAGCCCCCTCCACCTGGCCAACGCGCGACGGACGACGACCCTCGTCCTCAAGAGCGACTCCCAACGCCCGCTCTGCCTGGCCCACGCGGGTTGGTCGACGGTGCTTGCCCCGCAGGCCAACACCCAACAGGCGACCGCCCTCGTCCCCGAAGACAATCCCCGGCGCCCACTCGGCCTGGCCAACGCGGAATGGACGATGGCGCTCCTCCCGTAGCCCGACACCCGACGTCCGCCCCGCCCAGCCAACGCGCGACGGACGTCGGTGTTTGTCTCCCGGGCCAACCCGAGACGCCCGCCCCGCGAGGCCAACACCCAACAGGCGACCGCCCTCGTCCCCGGAGACGACCTCGGGCGCCTACTCCGCCCAGCCAACTCGGAATGGTCCACGGCGCTGCTTCCGTAGGGCGACGCCCGACGTGCGGTCCGCGAGGACGGCGCGCGATGGGCGATGGCGTTCGTTGTGTGTGGGGGCTCAGTGGACTGGGTCCGCCGGGCGGGGACGGCGACTTCGTTGACGCGGCGCGCGCGGCTCCTTGGGGGGTGTACTTCGTGGGGGAGCGTGGGTGGGGCGATCGTGGGTTGGGGCGGTCGTCTGGTGGTGGGGGGCATGGCCGGGCTCACTTGGTGGGGACGTCATGGGCGCGGGGGTCGGGGAGTAGGCCGATTTGGTGGAGGCGGTCGAGGGGGGTCAGGGTGTGGACGCCGAGGCCGGACATGTTGAACGTGACGATGCGTCGCAGGCGGGGGTTGGCGCCGGTGTTGCGGGCTGCCCGGCGGCCGAGCAGGCGGCCGCGCCAGGACGTGTCGGTGAGCATGACGGCCGCGTTGTGGCTCATGCGGCCGATGTGGACGAGGTTGGGCAGGCGTTCGCGCTGGTAGGCGCGGAGGGCGTCGTCGGTGGTGCCGTGGGACGCGACCGCGCGCGCCAGGCATTCGGCGTCGGCGATCGAGCTGTTCATTCCCTGCGCGGCCATCGGGTGGACGGCGTGCGCGCTCTCCCCGAGCAGGGCCAGCCCTGGGGCGGCAAGGCGGGGGGTGAGGAACCGGCCGACCGGGAAGAGTTGGCGCGCGTCCAGGTTGGCCATCAGGGGGTCGGTCAGCGGCTTCAGTGCGGGCACCTCGTCCAGCAGGCCCCGGGCCCATCGGGCGAGGCGGGCCGCGTCGGCGCCGCGCAGTTCGTCCGGCTTGACCTGCGCGTACAGCCGCACCCGTCCGCCGGGCAGGGGGTAGCACAGGCGCAGTCCCCGTTCCGCGACGTATGCGGTGAAGGCGTTGGGGGTCTCGGGCGCGTCCGAGACGTCGAAGGACACCAGCCGATGCGGGTACTCCGCGCGGCGCGGGTCGATGCCGATGGCGCGGCGCAGCCGGGACGAGACGCCGTCGGCGGCGACGACCAGCGCGGCGTGGACGTCGTAACCGCGCCCGTCCTCGGCCAGCCGGACGCCCAGCACGCGCCCGTCGTCCGCCCGGAGCGGTCGCTCGACGAGGACGCCCCGCCTGACCTCGACGTTCGCCGGGAGGCTGTCGGCCAGGGCGGCGAGGATCGTGGGGTGGTCGTGCGCCAGCAGCCAGGGGTCGTCGGTGTTCAGCTGGTGGTAGTCGAGCGCCATGAGCGACTGTCCAAAGGGGTCGCGCGCCACGAGCTGGGCGAGGCGCACCGCGTCCAGCCGCTCCAGCCGTTGGGCTACGCCCCACTGTCGCAGTATGCGCAAGGCGCCCGGCTGTAGCACCTCCCCCTTCGCGATGGGACGCGGCTTGAGCTGCTTCTCCACGAGCAGCACTTGGAGCCCGAGTCCACCCAGCGCACAGGCGGCGGCCAGGCCACCCGCGCCCGCCCCGCAGACCACGGCGTCGGCGTTCACTCCGCCCCCTTGAATCGGGAGAGGGCAGCGATCGCCAGGCCCCCGGCCAAGGCCGTGTTGGGGAAACGTGCCCCACGCCGGATGTAATCGTTGACGGGCGCGGCGGGCCATTGTCCATCGGGGTTTTGCGCGCGCATAAGCCAGGCGGCGCCGCGGCTAACGGGTTCGTCACCGCTCCCCATGCCGGACGCCAGCAGCGCGCGGACGGCCCAGGCGGTCTCTTCCACGGTCCCCGGTTCGGGCTTGTGGCCGGGGTTGGGATGTCCGGTGGCCCAGCTACCGTCGCCCAGCTGGGTACGCAGCAACCATGCGCGGGCCCGCCGGACGGCCCTGCTTCGCCGCGAGATGACCCGCGCCAGGAGCTCCAAGGCGATGGCGGTGCCCGCCGTATACGTCCGGTACCACTGGGAGTCGAACGAGCCGTCCTCGCGCTGTTCGGCCAGGAGCCAGAAGACCGCACGGCGGATCCTCGGATCGCTTACGGGGATGCCCGCCGCCAGCAGGGCGTTGACGGCGGCGGCCGTCGTCACCGGGCAGGGGCCGGAGTTGGTGGCCTTGCTGTTGCGGACGCAGAATCCCCACGAGCCGGGGTCGTCCTGCTGGGCCGTCAGCCAGTCGACGCCCTGCCACATGACGTCGTCCGGCCCGAGGACGGCCAGGGCCGAGACCACGTCGGCCGTCACCCACGCGTCGGGCCAGCCGCGTGACCCGCACCAGCCCCAGAACCCGGGTGGGCAGTCGAACGCCTTGAACGGGCGGTCCTGGTGGCGCCGCCGGAACATCTCCACCGTCGTGGCCAGCCGCGGATCGTCGCCGTGCCCCGCCTCGATCAGCCCCGCGGCCGCGTTCGTCGACCAGGTCAGATCGAGCGCCATCATCGGCCACGAACCGTCCGGATTGGCCCGCGAGCGCAGCCACGCGGCTGAGGTACCGACGATCTCGGGGGCCACGTCCGCCCGTGCGAGGGCGCCGCAGATCATGCCGGCGGGCCAGGGGTCGTTGCCGAACTCGCCCGTCCGCCCCTCGTGTTCGAAGATCTGCCGCAGATGGGCCAGCGCCGCCCGGCGCGCGGGCCCACCCAGCAGCCGTCCGCGCTGCTGGGCCAGTCCGAAGGCCGCCAGGAGGGGCGCCCGGAAATCGAGCATCCGCAGGAAGAGGCGCGGGAACAGCGTGAGCTCCAGTGGAAGTCTGCGCAGGTCACGCTCGTCGAGCCAGCCCGCGAGCGCGTAGAACTGGCGGCACAGTCCGATGAGCTGCTCGTGGGGCAGCGCCTCGATGCCGCCCGCGCCTTCGACCCATTTCAGCCCAGCGTCGATCACCTGCCCTCGTTCGGGAGCCAGCAGTTGCAGGGACGCCGCGGTGATCGCGGTGGGACCCGGCTCGGACGGCCACCCGGGGACGGTGCTCCACCCGCCTTCCGCGTCCTGCACCCGGCACAGCCAGTCCACGCCCGCCGCGATGACGTCCGCGGAGCCGTCCCTGTCGGCGTAGTGCAGCGCGGTGATCGCGCCCACGGTGGCCAGGGTCGAGGTCCACCCGGACGTGCCATGGTCGAACACGCCGTCCGGCCGCTGCGTGACGAACAGTGCCTCGGCACCGGCCGCCACAGCCTCAGCGACGTCGTCCATAGGGATTACCGCCTTCCAGAGAGAACTCGTACCGGGCACGCATCGCCATCTGCATCGGAACGCTCAACGCCAAAGCCAGGACAAGCACCGCTACCGCGGGCCATAGCCCGGCCCCACCGGCCAGTACCGCGGCCGCTAGGACCAGCCGCTCGGCCACCAACACCTCATGCGCCCGCAATGCCACCTCGGGGGACGGCGTACGTCGCAGCAACAGGACACATGCCGCCGTCCCAAGAACCACGGCCACGGCCAAGAGCGCGAGGTACGCGCCCGTATACGCGGAGAGCGCCCGCGCGGAAAGCACGGCAACCACCACAGCGCCCGCATACAGCGCGACCGCCAACCGCGCCGCCGCGCGGACCCCATGCCGGACGGCTGACGTCCGGTAGCCGCCGTCCCGATCGCCGTCCACGTCCCGCAGAGTCCCGACCAGGTTGGACGCCGTGTCATGCACAAGGAAGACCAAGGCGAACGGGAGCAAACGCCACGACGGCTGGGGCGCCGTCATCATCGCCCCCACCACCAGGGCCAGTGCGGTGAGCACCCCCCGGATCACGTTGCCCGACAACCCACGCCCCTTAAGGACGCGGCTATAGACGACGATCCCCGCCAAGGCGGCGGCGACCAGCAACACGGCCCGCCAGTTCGCCGGTATGGCGAGCGCTACCGCCAGCGCGCCGAGCCCGGCCCCGACCTTGGCGGCCGTCCCCGCCCTTAACCGTCCGGACGGGATCGGCCGGTGCGGCTTGCTGATCGCGTCCAGCCGCCGGTCGTAGTAGTCGCCCAGGTAGTGACCGGCCACCCACCCGAGAGTGGGCACCGCCCACGCCAGCAACAGGCGCCAGGCGGTGTGCGTCCCGTATGCGCCCCCGGCCAGGCCCACCAGCCCCGGATACCAGAGCGTGTAGGGCCGGCACGTCTCCACGTGCGCCCGAAGCACCTCGTGCATGATCCAGGTCATCGGTCTCGGGTGATCGCGAGATCGGCGATCCGGGCCATCAGGACCGAGCTTGTGCTTTCGGGGAGATCCCCAAGTGCCTCCTTTGCCAGCGCGACCTGCCGCTCCGCCTCGCGCCGCGCCATCGCGACCGCCCCGGTCGCCTCGAACACCTCCCGCATCAGCCCGTAGGCCGCCTCGTCCGCCATATCGCCCGCGAGCGCCTTCTCGATGCGCTCCCGATCCCGCGCCCCGCCCGCCTCATACGCGACCAGCACCGGGAACGTGGGACGCCTGTTGGCCACGTCGCTCGTCCCGGGCTTGCCCGTGACCCGCCCGTCCCCGACGTACGCGAGCATGTCGTCGTGCATCTGGAACGCCAGCCCCAGATGCTCCGCGAACCGGACCACCGCCCGCGTGCGCTCCGGCGTCCCGCCCGCGAGCACCGCGCCGCTCCGGCACGCTCCCCGGAACAGCGCGCCCGTCTTCAACGCCATGACCGTCAGGTACCGGCTCCGCCCGCACCGGACGTCACCGAGCAGCTCGGCCTCCAGCGCCTGCCCCCGGCACAGATCGATCCCGGCCTCAGCGAGCGCCTTGATCGCCTCGACCACCCGTGCGGCGGGAACACCCAGCTCGGCGCACTCGGTGACCGCCCCGAACATGCGAAGGATCAGCGAGTCACCCGTGACGATCGCGTCCGCCGTCCCATACCGGGCCGGCACCGAGGGCCGGCCCCGGCGCAGATCGTCCCCGTCGATGATGTCGTCGTGGATCAACGACGCGACATGCAGGTACTCCACCCCGACCGCGGCGGGAACCACCACCTGCCCGTCGCCCCCGACTGCCACGGCCGACTCGAGCAGCAACACGGGCCGGAGCAACTTCCCCGCTGGCAACAGCGCATACCGCGAGATCTCATGGACGCGCTCACTCCCGGGCACCCAACGAGCCACCAACTCGTCCCGCAGGACGTCGACACTTCCCCGCTCCGCCGTGGCAGTCACGAGACACCCCAGTGAAAGCCCGCACCCCGTCCGGGCCCCCAAGGTGGCTCGGCTGTCGGGTGAGAAGACGGCTCCGTCGTTGCTGGAGGTGGTGACTGAGGGCGGAGGGTGGTTGTGGGAGGTCGGGGGGCGCGGGGACGTGGGTGAGGGTGGGCGGTCATGGACGGCCTCTGGTGAAGTCTTCGGCGAGCTCGATGAACAGGTCGTTCGAGGTGGGTTGGTCGACGCTGACGCGGACGCCCTGGTCGGGGACGGCGCGAAGTTGGACGCCTCGTTCGGCGCAGAACGCGGCGAACGGGATCGCGTCGGCACCCAGGGGGAGCCACAGGAAGTTGGCACCTGTGGGTGGGACGGCGTAGTCGGCCGCCAGCAGGGCATCGCGCAGCCGGTCGCGTTCGCGGGCGATCGCGGCGCAGCGGCGGCGTACCTCGTCTTCGGCTCCGAGCGCGGCCACGGCCGCGGCCTGGCCGAGGGTGCTCACGCGGAAGAACGGCAGGGTTCTGCGGAGTAGCGCGGCGACCGGTTCGTGCGCGACCGCGTAGCCCACCCGCAGGCCCAGCAGGCCGTATGACTTGGAGAACGTGCGGACGACGCAAACACGCTCGTCGTCGCGATACAGGCTCACGCCGTCCGCGATCTTCTCGGCGAAGTCGACGTAGGCCTCGTCCAGGACGACCACCACGTGGTCCGGCAGGGCGTCGAGAAACCCGCGTAGGTCGTTCTCCTGGAGGGCGGTGCCGGTCGGGTTGTTGGGATTGCACAGCAGGACGACGCGCGTCATTTCCGTCACCGCGGCCGCCATCGCGTCCAGGTCGAGCACGTGGTCGCGGAGGGCGACGGCCACCGGAGTCGCACCCGCGTTACGGATCATGACGGGGTACTGGTCGAAGGACGGCGATCCGTGCACCACCTCCACTCCTGGACTGGCGTGGGCGCTGATCAGCTGCTGGAGGAGCGCTGCCGAGCCCGGGCCATTGACAACGTGCTCGACCGGGACGTCGAGACGCTCCGCGATGGCGGTGGACAGGCCCGTTCCGAGCGCGTCCAGATGCCGGTTGATCTGGCCGAGCTTCTGCTCAATGGCCTGAATAACTTCGGGAAGGGGCGGGTAGAAGTTCTCGTTCAACGACATTTGATGACAGGCCTCGGCCCGAATTGTCATCGCTCTCGCTCCAGGCTCGGTGAAGTGGTCGCGCACGAAGGCATGAGCCTCCACCGCGACCCTGGTGCCAGCGCCATTTACGGGGAACCCTTAGGCGCACGATAAACACGGACCGTCCGAAAGATCAACACCCCAGACCTCCTGTTCTCTGTAGCCGTCGGCGACGCTGGGCGACGGCCTGCTCGCCACTCTCCCTGCTCAGCAGGTTGTTTTCCGACCGCCACGCACCGGGCCACAGCACTCGTTTACCTAATTCACCGAGCCTGTGAATTGGATGATGGGATTTGACGCCATAGAAGCTCGCGAGCATTTCTGATGAGCTGTGTGAAGATATTCTGATTGAGCACTCAATACCCATCACCGCAGGTTGAGTCACAAGTTACTCTCGGGTCGCCCCAGACGTTCTGTTCGTGTCGCTGAGAGCCCGAACCGGCATCACTCCTTTTAATGTTGATCAAGCCTGCGGAGCGGCCGCTCGGACTAGGAGCGGGACTCACCCGCGCGCGCTTGACCCGCTCTTGACCAAGGCGCAGGACGCGCGCAGACCACGGACGGCGGCCGTGGCCAGGTCACCGGAAGCCGTCACCCCCGCGCGACGAGGACCCGATTCCCCAGAGCCGCCTGGCGCGTCCTTGAGATCACGCAGCTCGTGAGTGACGCTCTCCGGGACGCGACCTAGGGCCGTCTGGCAAACGGCCGCCGCACTGCCCGGAAGAGATCGGAGTCGGAAGAGGACCACCACCAAGCCTGGCGCCTCGTCCGAGCCTCCTCAACCAGATCCACAACCTGTGGATAACTTTCCCTCACAGTCGGCGACCAGGGCGGACTGAGCGGGCGGCAGCGTCGTCCTCAAGGTGTTCCCCAGGTTGTCCACGCCCAGCTCAGACGGTTTCCGACCCTAGAGACCCCCAGTTCGATCTCCTCGGACGACCTGTCGCCGGTTGCCCACAGCAACCACCCGCATGACCTTCGCCTGCCCAAAGCCCAGCCCAGGGCTAGCGCGATCAGAACGTCAGCGCAGGCAGACCCAAATCAGCAACGCCCCGCGCGACGCGTCCCCGGGAATCGGGCTCAGTAGGTGGACTGGGTCAGGAGGGCCATGGCGGCGTTGTGGCCGGGGATGCCGCTTACACCGCCGCCTCTCTTGGCGGAGGCACCGCAGAGGAGGACGCGGGACCAGGTGGTCTCTACGCCCCAGTTACCTTGTTCGGCGGGGTGCTCCGCGTAGGGCCATTGCAGGTCCTGGTGGAAGATGTGGCCTCCAGGTAGGGCGGCGTCATGTTCCAGGTCGACCGGGGTCTTGACCTCTAGGCAGAGCTCCCCGGTGGGGGTGCGGAGCAGGCAGTCCTCGATCGGTTCGGCCAGGACGCTGTTCAAGGAGGCGAGTGTGGCGCGCAGCGCGTGTTCTTTGGCCGCGGCCGGGTCGGTGTGGAAGAGGCGGGTGGGCATGTGGAGGCCGAACAAGGTCAGGGTCTGCGCGCCTGCCTCACGTAGGTCGGGCCCCAGGATGGACGGGTCGGTCAACGAGTGGCAGTAGACCTCGGCGGGCGGCAAGTCGGGGATACGGCTGGACGACGCCTGGCTGAACGCGGTGGCGAGCTGGTCGCGGGCCTCGTTGACGTGGAACGTGCCGCTGAAGGCTTCCTCGGGCCGGACGGACGGGTCGCGCAGCGCCGGGAGCCGAGACAGCACCATGTTGACCTTGAGCTGGGAACCCTCGGCCACCGGCGCGAACGTTCCCAGAGCCGAGGCCGCGAGTGATGGCGGCAGGTTCATCAGGACGTGCCCGCCCTCGACCGTGTGCTCGGTTCCCTCGCCGTCCAGGAAGGTCACCTCGCCCGAGTCGCCGTCGATATGCGTGACTTCCGCTCCCGTACGGAGCTCGGCGCCGGCTTGGCGGGCCACGGTCGCAAGGCCGTCGGTGACCGCGCCCATGCCCCCGACGGGGACGTTCCACTCACCGGTGCCGTTCCCGATGACGTGGTAGAGCAGGCACCGGTTGGCCAGCAGGGAGGGGTCGTCCGGATCGGTGAAGGTGCCGATCAGCGCGTCGGTGAGCACCACCCCGGCGATCACGTCGTCGGGGAAGCGTTCGTGGACGACCTCCCCGATCGGACGCTCGAACAGTGCCGACCAGGCCGTGGCGTCCCCGATGAGGCGTGAGAGTTCGGCGCGGCTGCGCAGTGGCTCAAGCAGTGTGGACGCCACCCGTTGCGCCACGTGGTCGGTCATGGCGTAGAAGTCCTGCCAGGCTTGCCAGGCCCCCGGGTGCTCGGCGACGGCCGCGAACGACTTCTGGGTCCGGCCACGGTCGCCACCGTCCACCAGGAGGCCCGCGCCGGCCACCGGCGTGTAGGACGCGTACCGCCGCCGGAGCAGCCGCAGCGGCAGACCGAGGTCGTTAATGATCTTGGACGGCAGCAGGCTGACGAGGTACGAGTAGCGCGAGAGACGCGCGTCCACGCCCTCGAACGGGCGCGCCGAGACGGCCAGGCCACCCAGATGATCGAGCCGTTCCAGAAGCAGGACCGTCCGGCCTGCCCGAGCCAGATAGGCGGCTGCGACGAGCCCATTGTGCCCGCCTCCTGCAATAACGACGTCGTACCGCATATGCGGCAGTCAACCATGCGTACCGCCGCACACGCCGTTCTGACAGGGCCCGGCAACCACTCCCCGGGGGTAACGTGCCCAGCGAATGAACGAACAGGGAGAGTGGATGACCGAGCCGTCCGTACCAGTGATCGTCTACACCGATGGCGGGTGCAGCCCCAACCCCGGGCCGGGCGGATGGGGCGCCGTCCTGTCATACGGGGGACACGTACGCGAGATCTGTGGCGGAGAGCCGGAGACCACGAACAACCGTATGGAGATCATGGCGGCCATCCAGGCGCTGGAGCAGTTGACCCGTCCTTCCCGGGTGCACGTCCACACCGACAGCCAGTACCTCCGCAAGGGAATCACCGAGTGGATGACGCGGTGGAAGCGGAACGGCTGGACGACCGCCGCTAAGCAGCCGGTCAAGAACGCCGACCTCTGGCGCCGTCTAGACGAGGCCGCCCTGCGCCACCAGATCGAATGGTTCTGGGTCAAGGGCCACGCCGGTGACGAGGGCAACGAGCGCGCCGACCAACTCGCCACCCGGGGACGCGCCGAGCTCACCACCGGGGGACGTGACCAGCTCGCCGCTCCGGCACGTGACGAGCTTGCCGCTCAAGGACGCGACGAACTCGCCACGCCGGGACGTGACCAGCTCGCCACTCAGGCACGTGACGAACTCGCCACGCGGGGACGCGACGAGCTTGCCGCTCAAGGACGTGACGAGCTCCGCGCAGCCACCGTCTGATTAGTCCAGCCGCGACACGGCTTCCCGTACTCGGCGCAGGTCGCGCAGGCGCTGCTCATACGTCGCTCCCAGCGCCAGCGTGACGAGGCCGATGAGTGCGATCGGGAACCAGCCGGGCAGCTGCGCGACTGCCTCGGCCGCATACGGGGCGAGTTGCCTGCCTGCGTCCAGCACCAGCACCGCGCCACCGAGCATCAACGGCGCCCGCAGCCGAGCGCGCGCGCCCACCGCCGTGATGGCGAAGGCCGCGACCGCGAGGAGCATCGGACGGGGGCTCGACGTGTCCGCCCAGGCGGCGAGCAGGCTGGGCAGGAGGGTCGCCGAGAGCGCCGGGCCGTAGGCCGTCCAGGAAGAGAGCTCAGGCTCCCGTCGCCTCCGCAGCAGACCCACCGCTACGAGCGCTACCGAGATAGGCACCGTGTAGGCCTCGGGCTCGGCCACCTGGGCCTCGACAAGCCGGATCCACCACGACAGCAGCATCAGCGCGGAGCCGAACCACACGGCTTTTCGCCGATCGGGGCGCGATGCGACGGCGAACGCGAGCACACCCGCGATGGCCAAGTTCAGGCTGAGAGGCGTCGCCTCGTCACCCGCCATCACCACGGCCGAGGCGGCGAGCGTCCAGGCCATGACCTCGACCAGGACGCCCCGCGCCCACATCGCCACGGCCAGCCCGACGGCGGCGGCCGCCAGGACGCCGAGCGACGCCTGATATTCGGTCAGACCGGCCACGCTTCCGAGCGTGGCCGCAAACCCGCCCAGCGACAGGACGGCGATCGCTACCGCGCCCTCCCTTATGGCGCGCTCCAGCAGTCCGACGACCAGGCCGAAGATCGTCAAAGCCCCCAGGACGGCAAGCGTCGCGTCCTGCGTGGCCAGCGATTCGATCGCCGCCCACAGCGCGACCACCGCGGCCGAAACGCCGGCACCAACGCGAGCCACAGGGGCGAAGGCAGCCCAGGCGCCCAAGAGCACCGCCACAGCCACGGCGGCGACGAGCGATACCGGATAGGCCAGTTCCAGGGACACCGACGTCGTGAGTACAGCCAGCGCCACCACGGGCGGCGCCCATGCCAAGCGGACAAGCGCAACCCCTAGCGCCAGCACTGCCAGGACGATCGGGGCGGACGGCACTACGAGCTCGCGCATGGCCACCGGAAGGACGATCAGCTCACCCGACCACACGTCCTCCAGACGCCACGAGGGGCCTGTCAGAGACACGAACGCCGCTGGAAGTGACGCAAGCCCTGCCACGGCAAGAACCACCCCAGCACCCTTGCTCACGGGATGCCTCAGCGACCCGGCTCCAAGGAGCACTATGGCCGCGGCAACGGCGTAACCCGCCGCCGCCCACCGGTCGTCCAGCGGAAGGACGCCACCGAGCCCGGCAGCGGCGGCCAGGCCGAACGCCACCGCCAGGTCGGGAACCCCGCATCGGGCCCAGACCAGCGCCATCAGGCTCGCCGCGATCAGCACCCACGCGGCCTCGACACTGTCGAACGACATCGCCAACGCGATCCCGGTGCCGGTCAACCCGACGGCGATTCCCGTGGCGCCGGCGACGCCCCGGACGAGGGTCTCGCGCGGCGCCATCCTCATCACGCCGAGGTCCAGCAGGGACAGCACCACCAAGACCAGAGCGATGCCTTCGATGGACGCGTCCATCGCATTGGCGGCGAGCAAGAGCGGGCCTTGGCCCAGCACAAGCGCCATGGGCACGGGCAGCCGAAGCGGGGCCGCCCAGCCGTATGCGCCCCACCCCAGGCTCACAGCAAGCACGGCCCCTGTGGCATACCACCGTCCGTCTATGGCACCAAGCCCGAACAGGTCACCGGCATACGCCGCATAACACTGGAGCCCCAGGAGCAAGAGCCCGACCGTCGCGACGGTCTCGCCCGTCGCCGCCAAGCCGCGCCGTACCAGCGGCCACACGGCCCCTAGAGCCACCGCCGTGAACGAGAGCAGAATCCCCGCCCGCGCCCCCATCCCCAGCGAACCCCAGCTGATGACGGTGAACACGATCGCGGCAATGCCCAGCAGAACACCGCCCACGGTGAGCAGCACATTGCGCACACCCAGCCGCGATACGTCCGCCCTAGGTCGTGTCTGAGCCGGCTGGGGACTTGCCGCTGGCCACGCCGCCCCAGCCGGGACGGTCGGCGCGGCATGCAGCCACTCCAGCAACACCCGCCGCCTGTGGTTCAGGTGAGCGAGCCTTTGCTCGACCACCCACAACTCTTGGGCCGCAGGCCCGTGGAGGAGCAACCCACAGAACGAACACGAGGCTCCCCGAATGGGAGTCCCACAGCTAGGACACGCAATACGCATAGCCGGATCATCGCGACCCGGGTCGTCCGATCCATCCGCTCAAGTACTCAACTTCGGAGCAGGTACCTCCGAGTGGCTTCGGACGTTCAGGTCGCCGCGGATCCAAGCACCAGTGCCTGAGCGGCGATGACCTGATTGCCGTTGTAGGTCAGGGCAGGTGAGCCATGAAGCTCATACCCCTCGTCCAGGAGAGCGCTGACACGCTTGCAGAACTCGGCATCGTCCACACCCGTGATCAGGCGATAGCGCAGCGGAAGATCATTACTCACACCGCTCAGCCTAAGTTCTGAGCTCACCCCTTGGTCATGCCGGTCGCACCCGGCATCGCCCATCCCCAGCTGTGGAAAAGTGCAGACCAAGCTAGACAACGAGCGAGGGACGTACCCGCGTGCGCTTATCCCCAATAGACGGCTGGCCTAGAGGAGACGCTTCGTGTATCCGGCGTCGACCAGGCGTTCATAGGCCGACTTCACCTCGGACGGCATCTCCTGTGGGATCGCGAATCCGAGATCGGGATAGATCATGATGCGCTGGGTGTCGCCCACAAGCATGTGGATAACTCGAGCGGTGTCTCCGATGTCTGCGAGATACTCGTCCAGCGAAAGGGGGCGCGATGCGCAGATGATCTCAAGCTCGGGCCAGAGCTTCCTGGCCGTCGAGTAAGCGCGACGCTGCTGGTAGGGCCGCGAGATCAGGATTGCCCTACTGACATCGATCCCGCAGGCGGTCAGCAGCCTTCGAGTGAACTCGATGTTCTGCCCGGTGTTGGTGGCGCGAGGCTCAACGAGGATGGCCTCGTCCGGAACACCACGGGCGAGCGCGTGCTCGCGGAAGTGGACGGCCTCACCACGGGGAAACAACTCAACAGTGGTCGGCACATGCGCACCGGTGAACACGATGCGCGGAATGACTCCCATCTCATACAACTCGGCGGCAAAGCCGGCGACCCCGACATCATGCCCGCCAAGCCCGATCCCAACGTCCGAGGGGCGGATCACGTGATGCATGTCGTGGTAATTCCACAAGGTCCCCACGTCAGCCCAGACCGCTCCGGGCAACAGAGCATCACCGCACCAAGCCTGCCCCATCCTCAAAGCCCCCCGGTCCACCCGACTACACCGCCCAACCATCGAGCAAGCACACCACCCAGCCCTTTTACGATGGCACACGTCCCCTATCTGCCCCTCCCAGCGCAACACCCCCACTCAGCCCCTGCGCTTCCCAGGCCCGGCACAACGCAGTTTCGGAGGGCGTGCCGAGGCGGGGGCTTTGGCACCAGAGAATGCTGCGCGCGATCCCGTGTTCTCCGGGCGCCTTCATGAGTTTGCCTCGCTGGACGTCAGCACCACGCGGCCCCCGCACCCACCCCTGGCGCCACCCAATGCGTTCACGCTGATCAGGTCCTGATTCTTGGTCAGTAGTCCAGCCATAGGCCGTAACCCTCGGACTCGGCCTTTCCCAGCCAGGCGAGGCAGTCGCCGAGATCGGCGGACGCCAGTTCGTCCGCCACGAACTCTTCGACCGAGCGGATAGGCGTCAACCGGGTCCGGTACCCGCTCCGGGCCTGGGAGTTCCACGCCGCGGCGGCCTCGACGTAGGGCGTCCAGTCGGTGGGCAAAACCTCAGCGGGGGTCGCGCCCCAATGTGGGGGTGGACTCACCGCGGGGACGGGCAGGTTCAGCACCTGCTCGCTTGCTTCCGCCACTCCGGGCTTCCGCATCCAGGCGTTGGTGCGGTGGAGGGCCGCAACGGCGTAGGAGCGGATGACCTTCCATTCCTCCTCCAAGGCGCGGCTCGTGAGATAGGCATGCCAGGCGGCGAGGTAGGCGAGATGGCGGCCTTGACGGACCTCGTCCAGATGACGAATCCAGGTGTCGAGCAGGTCGGGGACCTCGTCCGGAAGGTGAGTGCGATACGCCGCGCGCCGCCATTCGGCGGGGATCACCTCGATGGCAGAGAAGCGTGAAACGCGTATGCAACTCTCGGCGCGGTCGTCGATCTCGATTCGAGCCAGGAGTTGCTGCCCCTCGGTGGGGACCTCGTGGAGGTCGTACTCCGGCAGCCCTAGGAAGTCCCAGTCGGGCCAGAGCATGCCGTGGGCGGCGGTGAACTGGTCGGCTTGCCCTTTGATCAGCTCCATCAGCAGCAACCGCGCGTCATCGTGACGGGGCCGCATCCGAATCCAGTCGATGCCCACGGGACGGATGCTAGCGACGTCCCGGTGTGTCGCCGTCCGCTACTCGGACGTCTTGTCTGGCCATGTGCGGGACGTCTGGAATCGCAAGCGGATTGGCGGTGGTCAGTCTGCGGCTGGTCGCGGGGGGTGCCGTTCGTGCTTGGGGCCGACTTCGGCTCAGGATTGGTCGCCGAGTGGGTGCTCGTCCGGACGAGGTGCCCGGACGTTTCGCAGCATGCGCCGCTCGCAGGCACCGAACTCCGCGAAGTTGCGGCGCGCCTTGGTGAGGCTCAGGGCGCCGTTCGGGCCGCCTCGGACGAGATCGGCGTCGTGGTCGTCCTGGCCATCGTCCTCCCAGAAACAGACCTCGCAGATCTCATAACCGCCCCGGCTGTCGAGTGTCAGATATCCGCAGCAAGGGCAGGCGTAGGGCCGATCTCGTTCGGGCTGACGCACGCTGTTGTTGATCTGCGTGTCCGTGTACCACTCGAACCAGCGACTCCGCCGAGCGAGCTCGGCTTCGCTCACTTCCTCAGGCTCGTCCGGCATGCGAGCCACTATCGCAGGGCTTTCGCAATCGCGTCCGGCAGGTGCACGAGACCGTCCCGCGCCGAGCTCGCGAAGCTGAACAGCCGAAACTGGGCCTCTCAGGCTTGCGTGCCCTCTTCGGTTTTGAAGGTTCGGAAGCCTCGGCGATGGTAGTTGGGCAGCGCGTTGGGATGGTCGAGGGTTGAAGTGTGGAGCCACACCCGGGTCGCTGCGGGTGTTAGTTGCCAGGCTCGTTGAATGGCCATCGTCAGGGCGAATCCGCCCAGGCCCTTGCCCACGAACTCGGGCAGTAGGCCGAAGGTCTCGATCTCCACGTCGCCGTCCTGGTGGACGTCGTACCCGACCATGCCCGCCGGTTCGCCCTTGAAGGACAGCATCCAGAATGCCCGATCCGGGGACGCGGCGAACCAGGCGTCCCAGCCCTCCTCGGTACGTTCAGCGCTCTCCCAGCGGTAAGGAGAGCCGATTCGGCGCACCAGGTCATGAATCACCGGGACGTTTCGCTCCAGCGGCTCCAGGAGTAGATCAGGGACGGGAGCGGCCGGGTTGAGTTCCTCAGGGGAGGTCATTTCTACATACGTCACGATCTCCTTCACCCGGCGCAGGCTACGTGATCTCGGCGTCGTCTCTCACATCGGCCCTGAGCAACTCGTGCTCAGCCAATGCGCCTCGTAAGACGTCCACCCGGGAAGCCCCTGGCGCTCCTGAACGGTGCGCGCGATGAGCCTTGGAGGGCGGTTTCTGGAGGCGCGTACGACGCTGCGGACACGAAGTGAAGCTGCGGGCAAGTATCAGCCCACCGACGAGCCCGCACCGTGGACAAGCCCGCACCGTGGACGACCGCGGACCTTAGCCGACCGCGGGCCGAGACGACCGCGACCCGTGCACGAGCCGTGCCGTGAACGACCCGGCTCGTCGGCGAGGCCAGCCCGTGAGCCAGTGCGGGCCTTGAGCGAACGCGGCCCATGCACGAACGCGGCCCGTGGACCAACGCCGCCCGTGGACGGACGCGGGCCGGGGACGAACGCGGCGCGTGGACGAGTGCGAGTCGTGGACAGGCCCGAGCCGTGAGCGAGCGCGGACCGTGCACGAACGCGGCGCGGGCACGAACGCGGCGCGGGCACGAACGCGGCGTGCACGAACGCCGCGCGTGCACGAACGCCGCGCGTGGACCAACGCGGCGCGTGGACCAACGCGGCGCGTGGACCAACGCGGCGCGTGGACCAACGCGGCGCGTGGACCAACGCCGCCCGTGGACCAACGCGGGCCGGGGACGGACGCGGCGCGTGGACGAGTGCGAGTCGTGGACAAGCGCGGGCCGTAAGCGGGCGCGGGCCGTGGGTGAGGACGGGCCGTGGGTGAGGACGGGCTGTGGACGAGCGCCGCCCGTGAGTGGGGGCGAGCCGTGGGCGGGGCTGCATTCGTTGGGTGGGGTGCTGAGTGGTGGGCGTGCGGGAGGGCGATCAGTGCTGGGAGGCGAAGGTGTCTGGCGGTGGGGCGGAGACCAAAAAGCCCCCGTCGGCGAAATGCGACGGGGGCTGGGATGTCGGTGGGCGTACGTGGACTTGAACCACGGGCCTCATCCTTATCAGGGATGCGCTCTAACCGACTGAGCTATACGCCCGAACAGGGCCGCCGTCCTGGCGACGCATGGAGAGATTACCGCATCCCGGTTGGTGACCGGTAATCGATTAGGGGACGGCGACCCGGAGGGTTACTCGGCCTCCTTGAGGGTGACCTCGACGCCGCCGACCAGGTCGGCGGCGAGGTTGTAGATGATCGAGCCGACCGTGGACAGGGCGGTGATCAGCAGGACGTTGAGGGCACCCACGAGGACGGTGTAGCCGAAGACGCGGGCGAAGGAGAACCAGCTGCCGGCGTCCATCGTGCTGGTGGTGTCGTCCGGGCGGCGGGTCAGGTCGTTGATCGTGTCGCTGATCGAGTCGAAGACCCCGAGGCCCGAAAGGATCATGTAGAGGACGGTCACCGCGACCAGCAGGACGACGAAGCAGACCAGCGACATCACGAAGCTGAACTTCATGACCGACCACGGTTCGAGGCGGGCCAGCTGGAGCTGGGCCTTGCGGGCCGGCTTGCCGTTGGCGGGAGGCTTGGCCGAGGAGGAGGCCGTGGCCGGGACGGGGCTGGAGACCGCCGGACGGTCCTTGACCGCGGTGCCGGTGTAGCCCGAGCCCGCGGCGGGGGCCCCGCCGCCGGAGACCTCGCGGCGTCCGAACGGCTTGCTGGAGTTCTCGGTGCGGCCCGCCGAGACCGAGCCGGCGGGCTCGGCCGGCTTGGCCCAGCTCGGCTGTTCCTTCGACGACCTGGACGCCGACGCCGCCCCCGACGCCGATGGCTTGGCCGCCGTGTCCTTGACCGGGGCGATCTCGGTGGACGAGCTCTCGCTGGTCTCGGGCTTCTTCAGGTCGGTCGAGGTCGCCTCGGCGTCCTTGGCGGAGTCCTCGGTGACCATTTCGAGGTCGTGGACGGTGTCGTCGGAGACCTTCTTCTTGGTCTCGTCCGACGGGGCCTCACCCGAGTCCGAACCGGCACGGCCGTTGTTCTTGCCGGGCTGGGTGCTCACGTGTCCTCCTGGCCTAGCGGGTCTGCGACAAGGTCAGGAACCTCACTCATCCTCGGCCCCCTCGTCCGCCTCGGTGTCTGCGTCCTCCATGGACTCTACGTTCCTCGCGATGGCGACGACGCGGTCCCGGTCCGCCAGGTTCATGAGGCGGACGCCCATGGTCTGCCGTCCCGACTGCTTGATCTCCGCGGCGCTGGTGCGGATCACGCCGCCGTTGGAGGTCATGGCGAAGACCTCGTCGTCCGGGCCGACCATCAGCGCGCCCACGAGGCCTCCGCGAGAATCCACAATCTTGGCGGTGAGGACTCCCTTACCTCCCCGACCCTGGACAGGGTACTGGTCCACGGGAGTGCGCTTGGCGTAGCCGCCTTCGGTGGCCACGAGGACGTTCTGCCCGGTGTCCTGGACGACCAGCATGTTGAGCACTTCGCTGGCCTCGTCGAAACGCATCCCGATCACACCGCTGGTGGCGCGGCCCATCGGGCGCAGCGAATCGTCGTCGGCGTGGAAGCGGATCGACTGCGCGCTGGTGGAGACCATGAGGAGGTCGTCGTCCGGGCAGACCAGCCGGGCGGCGATCACCTCGTCGTCGTCGGCGAGGTTGATGGCGATGATGCCGCCGCTGCGGGGCGAGTCGAAGTCCTGCAGGTGCGACTTCTTGACCTTGCCGTGCTTGGTGGCCAGGACGAGGTAGGGCGCGACCTCGTAGTCGCGCAGGTCCATGACCTGGGCGATGTGCTCGTCCGGCTGGAAGGCCAGCAGGTTGGCCACGTGCTGGCCGCGCGAGTCGCGGCCCGAGTCGGGCAGCTCGTAGGCCTTGGCGCGGTAGACGCGTCCCTTGTTGGTGAAGAACAGGATCCAGTGGTGCGTCGTGGTGACGAAGAACTGGTCGACGATGTCGTCCTGCTTGAGCTGGGCGCCGCGCACGCCCTTGCCGCCGCGCCGCTGGGCGCGGTACAGGTCGGTGCGGGTGCGCTTGGCGTAGCCGCCCCGGGTGATGGTGACGACGATGTCCTCTTCGGCGATGAGGTCTTCGTAGGAGACGTCGCCGTCGAAGGGGATGATCTGGGTGCGCCGCTCGTCGCCGAACTTCTCGACGATGGGGGCGAGCTCGTCGGCGACGATCCGGCGCTGCCGCTCGGGCGAGGCGAGGATGTCGTTGTAGTCGGCGATCTCGGCCATGAGCTTGTCGTACTCGTCGATGATCTGCTGGCGTTCCAGCGCGGCGAGCTTGCGCAGCTGCATGTCGAGGATGGCCTGCGCCTGGATCTCGTCGATCTCCAGCAGGCTCATCAGGCCGCTCTGCGCCTGCGACGCCGACGGCGAGCGCCGGATCAGCGCGATGACCTCGTCGATGCGGTCGAGGGCCTTGAGCAGCGCGCGCAGGATGTGGGCGCGCTCCTCGGCCTTGCGCAGCAGGTAGCGCGTGCGCCGGACGATGACCTCGATCTGGTGCGCGACCCAGTGCCGGACGAACTGGTCGATGCGGAGCGTGCGGGGAACCCCGTCGACCAGCGCGAGCATGTTCGCGCCGAAGGTCTCTTGCAGCTGGGTGTGCTTGTAGAGGTTGTTCAGGACGATCTTGGCGACGGCGTCCCGCTTGAGGACGATCACCAGCCGCTGGCCGGTGCGGCCGGAGGTCTCGTCGCGGACGTCGGCGATGCCGTCGAGCTTGCCGTCCTTGACCAGCGTCGCGATCTTCTCGGCGAGGTTGTCGGGGTTGACCTGGTAGGGCAGCTCGGTGACGACCAGGCAGGTGCGGCCCTGGATCTCCTCGACCTCGACGACGGCGCGCATGGTGATCGAGCCGCGGCCGGTGCGGTAGGCCTCCTCGATGCCCTTGCGGCCGACGATCAGGCCGTGGGTCGGGAAGTCGGGGCCCTTGACCCGCTCGATCAGCGCGTCGAGCAGATCCTCGTCGCTGGTGCCGTAGTTGTCGAGGTACCACTGGACGCCCTCGGCGACCTCGCGCAGGTTGTGCGGCGGGATGTTGGTCGCCATGCCGACCGCGATGCCGGCCGACCCGTTGACCAGGAGGTTCGGGTACCGCGACGGCAGGACGTCGGGTTCCTGCGAACGGCCGTCGTAGTTGGGGGAGAAGTCGACGGTCTCCTTGTCGATGTCGCGCACCAGCTCCATGGCCAGCGGCGCCATCCGGCACTCGGTGTACCGCATCGCGGCGGCGGGGTCGTTGCCGCGCGAGCCGAAGTTCCCGTTGCCGTCGACCAGGGGGTAGCGCAGCGACCAGGGCTGGGCGAGCCGGACGAGGGCGTCGTAGATGGGCGAGTCGCCGTGGGGGTGGTAGTTACCCATGACGTCACCGACGACGCGCGCGCACTTGAAGTAACCGCGGTCGGGACGGTAGCCCCCGTCGTACATCGCGTAGAGCACGCGGCGGTGCACCGGCTTGAGGCCGTCGCGTACGTCGGGAAGCGCGCGCGAGACGATGACCGACATCGCGTAGTCGAGATAGCTCTTCTGCATCTCGCCCTGGATGTCGACCGGCTCTACGCGCCCGCCCGCCGGAACGCCGCCCTCTGTGGTCACGTCCGTCACCTGAAAGACCTCTTCTGCTGCTTAAGTGGATAGGGAGCTCGACTGCCGGCCGGAGCCTCAGATATCGAGGAAGCGCACGTCCTTGGCGTTGCGCTGGATGAACTCGCGGCGGGGTTCGACCTCCTCGCCCATCAGGACGCTGAACAGCTCGTCGGCCTGGGCGGCGTCGTCGAGCTGCACCTGGAGCAGGACCCGGTTGTCGGGGTCCATGGTGGTGTCCCACAGCTCGTTGGCGTTCATCTCACCGAGGCCTTTGAAGCGCTGGACCTGGTCGCGGGGACGCGGGTCGCGCTTGCCGGCGGCGATGCCCGCCTCGACGATCGCGTCGCGCTCGCGGTCGGAGTAGGCGTAGTCGGCCTCGTTGCCGCGGGCGTCCCACTTGATCTTGTAGAGGGGCGGCTGCGAGAGGTAGACGTGCCCGGCCTCGATCAGCGGCTTCATGAAGCGGAACAGCAGCGTCAGCAGGAGCGTGTTGATGTGGTGGCCGTCGATGTCGGCGTCCGACATCAGGATGATCTTGTGGTAGCGGAGCTTCTCGATGTCGAACTCGTCGTGGATGCCCGTGCCGAGGGCGGTGATGATCGCCTGCACCTCGTTGTTCTTCAGGATCTTGTCGATCCGGGCCTTCTCCACGTTGAGGATCTTGCCTCGGATCGGGAGGATCGCCTGGAAGTGCGGGTCGCGGCCGCCCTTGGCCGAGCCGCCCGCCGAGTCGCCCTCGACGATGTAGATCTCGGACTCGGCCGGGTCGGTCGACTGGCAGTCCGACAGCTTGCCGGGCAGGGACGTCGACTCCAGCAGGCTCTTGCGGCGGGTCAGGTCGCGCGCCTGCCGCGCGGCGATGCGCGCGCGCGCCGCCTGCGTGGCCTTGTTGATGACTTCCTTGGCCTCGCCCGGGTTCCGGTCGAACCAGTCGCGCAGGTGCTCGTTGACGGCCTTCTGCACGAACGACTTGGCCTCGGTGTTGCCGAGCTTGGTCTTGGTCTGCCCCTCGAACTGCGGGTCGGCCAGCTTGATCGAGATGATCGAGGTCAGGCCCTCGCGGACGTCCTCGCCGGTGAGGTTGTCGTCCTTGTCCTTCAGGAGCTTCTGCTCCTTGGCGTACCGGTTGACGATGCTGGTCAGCGCCGCCCGGAAGCCCTCTTCGTGGGTGCCGCCCTCCGCCGTGTTGATCGTGTTGGCGAAGGTGTGGACCGACTCGGAGTACGAGGCGTTCCACTGCATGGCGATCTCGACCGACATGCCCTCGGTGTCGTCGCCGAAGTAGATCACCGAGTCGTGCACGGCGTCCTTCTTGGCGTTGATGTACCGGACGAAGTCTTCGATGCCGCCTTCGTAGTGGTAGACGACCTTGCGGGCCTCGCCGTTGATGTGGTCGGGACGCTCGTCCTGCAGGGTGATCGAAAGCCCGCGGTTGAGGAACGCGTACTCCTGCATACGGCGGGAGAGCGTCTCGAAGTTCCACTCGACGGTCTCGAAGATCCCGGCGTCCGGCCAGAACGAGATCGTCGTCCCGGTCTCGTCGGTGGCCTCGCCCTTGGCCAGCGGCGCCACGGGGCCCGTCCAGGTATAGGACTGGCGCCATACGTGGCCGTCGACCTTGACCTCGGCGTCCAGCCGGGTCGACAGCGCGTTCACCACCGCGGAGCCCACACCGTGCAGACCGCCGGAGACGGCGTACGACTTGCCGTCGAACTTGCCGCCCGCGTGCAGGGTGGTCAGTACCAGCTCGATGGCGGGACGCTTCTCCACCGGGTGCAGACCGACGGGGATGCCACGTCCGTTGTCGGTGACCCGGACCCCGCCGTCGGCCAGCAGCGTCACCACGATGGTGTCGGCATGCCCGGCCAGCGCCTCGTCGACGGAGTTGTCGACGATCTCGTACACGAGGTGATGGAGGCCACGCTCCCCGGTCGAGCCGATGTACATCCCGGGGCGTTTGCGAACCGCCTCGAGACCTTCAAGGACAGTGATCGAACTAGCGTCGTACGCCAAAGGAGATCCTTCTGCCGGGGATGCTCACCGCCCCCGCGCGCCCGAAGGGAGCGCGGTGTGCCCCGTAACACACATAAGGGCGCCCCTATGTACTGGCCGTTACGACCAGAGCACCGGGCGACCCACGGCGACGCAGCATCCTGAACCCGATCTCATTCTACCGGGTCATGCAACGAAAAGTGGCACTCACGAGCGCTGTGCTTGCGTGTGGCGGACCAGCGGGCGAGGAGACGCATCCCCCCATGGCCCCTGGGGGCTTCTCGGGCCTACGGGGCGCTCGCTGCTGAACTCGCCCCTCATCGCGCCGAACAGATGTTCCATCGTCCCCACCCGAACCCCTGTGCCTTCTGACCACCCGAATCCCCTGCTGGAACGCTCCCCAGGGCACCGGGACGGGCGTCAGCGGGCCCGCCAGGCTCCAGGGCGCCGCGGCGAGGACGGCCCCACGACCTTCACACGGCGCACGGTGCCGTGGCCGAGTTCCTCGTTCAGACGCCGCACGAGGGTGGACGAGAGGAGGCGGAGCTGCGTCGCCCAGGTGGTGGAATCGGCGATGACGGTGAGCTCGCCGTCCTCGAAACGGTCCGGACGGGTGTGCTCGGCGAGCTCGGGGCCGACCATGCCGGGCCAGTTGCCGAACACGCCGCCGACGGCCGCGCGCTGCTCCCATCCACGGGCCGCCAGCAGCTCCCGTATGGCGGGTCCGAACGCCTTGGGGTCGCCGCCCCGTCCGGGATCGCGGACGGCGGGGACTCGCGGCCCCTTGCGCTTCTTCCCCTGCCCCGGGACGGACCCCCGCTTGAGCGCGTCCGCCTTGGCCTGCGCGAGAGCCTCGCGCGCCAGCTCGATCCCCGATTTGGCCGGGGGAGTCTCGAAGTTATGCACATTCTGTGGATCGTCACCCACGCCGCTCTCCTCCCCCGAGTCAGTCACGGCCACCTCGCCCCAGGCAGGTCGCCGCCGCTCCAGAGTGGTCGGCCACGCTCACCTCGCTTCGGCAGGTCGCGCGATGTACCGCCGCGACGTCACCGTGGTCAGTCACGGGTCACCTCGCCGTCGTTGACCGTGAAGGCCGTGCCGGTGAGTTCCTTGGGGACGTCCTCGGGGACGGCGGCGGTGATGAGGACCTGCTCGGCGGGCAGCACCATCTCGGCCAGGCGGCTGCGGCGGCCCGAGTCCAGCTCGGCGAACACGTCGTCCAGGATCAGGACGGGGTCGTCGCCGTCCGCGCGCAGCAGGTCGAAGGCGGCCAGGCGCAGGCCCAGGGCGAACGACCACGACTCGCCGTGGCTGGCGTAGCCGCGGGCGGGCAGCTCCCCCAGGCGCAGGACGAGCTCGTCCCGGTGCGGCCCGACCAGGCTCACTCCGCGTTCGAGTTCCTGCCTGCGCGACTCGGCCACGCCCGCCAGCAGCTGGTCGGCCAGCTGTGCACGGTCTGTGGACAACTCCGCGTCGCCCAGCGAGCTCTTATAGAGGAGGTCGGCGCCGCCCCCGCCCGGGGCCAACGCTGAGTAGGCGCTGGCTACGAGAGGACGCAATGCGGCCACCAAGTCCAGGCGCGCCGCGAGGAGTTCTGAGCCGGTGCGCGCCAGGTGGGAGTCCCACACGTCGAGGGTCGCCAGCACCTCGGCGCTGGGGGAGCGCCTGTGCGCGGCCGCCGACTTCAACAGGGCGTTGCGCTGCTTGAGCACGCGCTCGTAGTCGGCCCGGACGCCCGCGAAGCGCGGGGCCCGTGCGGTCAGCAGCTCGTCCAGGAACCGGCGGCGCTCCCCCGGGTCGCCCTTCACCAGCGAGAGATCCTCCGGCGCGAACAGGACCGTCCGCAGCATCCCCAGGATCTCGCGGGGCTTGGGGATGGGGGAGCGGTTCAGCCGCGCCCGGTTCGCCCTCCCCGGGTTGATCTCAAGCTCGATCAGCGCCTTGCGGTCGTCCTTGATGACCCCGGCCCGCACGATCGCCCTCGGCGCCCCCTGCCGCACCAGCGGAGCGTCGGTGGCCGCGCGGTGGCTCCCGTGGGTGGCCACGTACCCGATGGCCTCGACCAGGTTGGTCTTGCCCTGCCCGTTAGGACCGACGAACGCGGTGACGGCCGGTTCGAGCGCCACCTCCGCGGTGGCGTACGACCGGAAGTCCTGGAGGGAGAGATGGGCGACGTGCACGGGACACGAG
This sequence comes from Spirillospora sp. CA-294931, assembly GCF_050946795.1. GTDB lineage: Bacteria > Actinomycetota > Actinomycetes > Streptosporangiales > Streptosporangiaceae > Spirillospora. The sequence continues at coordinate 4,910 of NZ_CP192006.1, read as the reverse complement.
AGTAGAGCCTTTCGCCCCCGTAAGCGCCGAGGAAGAATCCAGAGAAGTCGCCGTCCCTGTGGATAACCGGACGGCTAGACCTTCGGCGGGGTGACGTCGGCACCGGGGGAGTCGGCGCCCTTCGCGGACTCGACCGCATGGCCGCCGAACTGGTTGCGCAGCGCGGCCACGACCTTCATCGCGGGCGAATCGTCCTGGCGGGACGCGAAGCGCGCGTAGAGCGACGCGGTGATCGCGGGCAGCGGGACGGCGTGGTCGACGGCGGCCTGGACGGTCCAGCGTCCCTCGCCGGAGTCGTTGGCGTATCCACGGATCTCGTCCAGCTGTGGATCGTCGGACAGCGCGTTGTTCATCAGGTCGAGCAGCCACGAGCGGATGACCGTGCCCTGCTCCCAGCTGCGGAACGTCTCGGCCACGTTGGTGACGATCTCGCTGGCCTCGATGAGCTCCCAGCCCTCGCCGAACGCCTGCATCATGGCGTACTCGATGCCGTTGTGGACCATCTTCACGAAGTGCCCGGCGCCGATCGCCCCCGAATGGACGAACCCGAAGTCACCCTCGGGCTTGAGCGTCTCGAAGATCGGCATGAGGCGCTTCACGTTCTCGTCGTCGCCGCCGACCATGAGGGCGTAGCCGTTCTGAAGCCCCCATACGCCGCCGCTCACACCGCAGTCGAGGAAGCCGATGTTCTTCTCGGCCAGTTCGGCGCCGTGCTTCTGGTCGTCCACATAGTGGGAGTTGCCGCCGTCCACCACGAGGTCACCGGGCTCAAGGATTTCCCCAAGCTTGTTGATGGTGTCTTGGGTGGGCCCACCGGCGGGGACCATCACCCACACGGCGCGGGGCGCCGACAACCGTCCGACCAGGTCTTCCAGCGACTCGACGTCGCTGACCTCGGGATTGCGGTCGTAGCCCACGATCGTGTGGCCGCCGCGGCGCAGGCGCTCGGCCATGTTGCCGCCCATCTTGCCCAGGCCGATGATGCCCAGTTCCATGCTCACTCCCCTGTGCGGTGGGCCTGCGGGGGCGGGTCCCCCCGCAGGCGGTGCTCCCCTGGGGTTCTCCCCAGGGCCGGTCCTTTATTCCCCAGGACCGATCCTTACCCAGAGAGCCGCACAGGCATGATCAGGTACCGGTAGTTGGGGTTCTCGCCGTCCTGCGGAGGCTTGCCCGTCAGCACCGCGGGCTTGGTCGGTGTGGTGAACGACAGGCGCGCGACGTCCGAGCCGATCGCCGACAGACCGTCCAGCAGGAACGCCGGGTTGAAGGCGATGTCGATGTCCTCGCCCTCAAGCGTCGCCTCAAGCGCCTCGACGGCCTGAGCCTCATCCCCGGTCCCGGCTTCCAGGACGACCTCTCCCTGGCTGAACGAGAGCCGCACAGGGGTGTTGCGCTCGGCGACCAGCGAGACCCGCTTGACGGCCTCGATGAACGCGGCGGTCTGGATCTCGGCGAGCCCGGCGTACTCGCTGGGCAGCAGCGACCGGTACTTGACGAAGTCGCCGTCCAGCAGGCGGGACGTGGTGCGGCGGCCGCCGCCCTCGAACCCGATCATCCCCTCGCCCGTGCTCCCGGTGCCCGCGAGGGCGATCGAGACCTCGGCACCGGCCGTCAGCGACTTGGCGGTGTCGGCCAGCGTCTTGGCCGGCACCAGCGCCACGGCGGAGAAGTCGGGACGCTCGGGCTTCCAGTGCAGCTCGCGGACGGCGAGCCGGTACCGGTCGGTGGACGCGAGCGTGACGGTCTCGCCCTCGATCTCCACCCGGACGCCGGTGAGCATCGGGATGGTGTCGTCGCGTCCGGCCGCGATGGCGACCTGCCCGACGGCGGCCGCGAACTCGTCGCTGCCGACCGACCCGGCAGCCGGGGGCATCTCCGGAAGGGTCGGGTAGTCCTCCACAGGCATGGTGAGGAGTGTGAACTTCGCGCTGCCGCAGCGGAGCATCACCTTGGCCCCGTCGGTCGTCACCTCCACCGGGTGGGGAGGCAGGCTGCGGCAGATCTCGGCGAGCAGGCGGCCGGAGACCAGCGCCGTCCCCGGATCTTCGGTGTCGATGTCGGTCGAGACCTGCGCGGACACCTCGTAGTCGAAGGCCGACAGCTTCAGCCGGTCGCTCGCCTCGATGTGCATGCCCGCCAGAACGGGCACCGGGGGCCGGACCGGGAGCGTGCGCGCGGTCCAGGCCACGGCGTCGGCCAGGGCGTCTCTGTCGATGCGGAACTTCAAGGGGACCCGCCTCCTGCAGGTTTCGGGCTAAGGACGAGGTGGTACTCCTCAATCAGCGCTCCCGGGGCTCGTGATCCCCAGGCCCTGATTTGAGGTTGTTCTTTTCTTAGATAGATACAAGAGGAAGTACTAGTCATAGGGGCCGTGGATAGTGTGGACATCCCCTGTCCGCCCAGGTGAGAGCGTGTATCGGCGTCCACCGGCCCTGTGCACCGGCAGTGGACGCGGCGTCGCCGCCTGAGGATGAAGAATCTGTCCCCACACTCCGTCCTCACCTCATCCCCCGCTTGTCCACGAGTTCTCCGCAGGTTTCCCCGGGCGTCACGCCCGTGTCGGACGGCATGGGAACGCGGAGGGAATTCATCCCCAGGACGTCCCCAGGGCATCCCCAAGTCGTCCACGAATTCGTCCCCAACATGTCGGGTCGGCGTCCCCAACCGGTCCCCAGGCCGTCCACCAATTGTCCTCAGGTTCTCCGCAGGTTGTCCCCCGGCTTTTCCACGAGAATCCCCAGTGTTTTCCCCAGGCTGTGGGTAAGCGTCCCCTCCGGGACGCCGCCTGAGGAGCCTCGTCACCGCTTGCGGGCCTGGTGCTTGATGCGCCCGGTGAGCTCGGTGACCTGGTTGTAGATGGCGCGCCGCTCGGCCATCAGGGAACGGATCTTGCGCTCCGCGTGCATGACCGTGGTGTGGTCGCGCCCCCCGAACTGCTGCCCGATCTTGGGCAGGGACAGGTCGGTGAGCTCGCGGCACAGGTACATCGCGATCTGCCTGGCGGTCACCAGCATCCGCGAGCGCGACGGTCCACAGAGGTCCTCGATCGTGGTGCCGAAGTACTCCACAGTCTGCGCCATGATCATCGCGGCCGTGATCTCGGGGCCGGAGTCGTTGGGGATAAGGTCCTTGAGGACGATCTCGGCCAGCTTCATGTCGACCGACTGGCGGTTGAGGCTGGCGAAGGCGGTCACCCGGATCAGGGCGCCCTCCAGCTCGCGGATGTTCGTCGCGATCTGCGAGGCGATGAACTCCAGGACGTCCGGCGGCGCGGCCAGACCCTCCTGCCGGGCCTTCTTCTGCAGGATCGCGATGCGGGTCTCGAGCTCGGGCGGCTGGACGTCGGTCGTCAGCCCCCACTCGAAACGGTTACGCAGCCGATCCTCCAGCGTCACCAGTTCTTTGGGCGGCCGATCACTGGAGATAACGATCTGCTTGCTTGCGTTGTGGAGGGTGTTGAACGTGTGGAAGAACTCCTCCTGCGTCTGTTCCTTGCCTTCAAGGAACTGGATGTCGTCGACGAGGAGGATGTCCACATCCCGGTAACGACGGCGAAAACCGTCCGCCTTACCGTCGCGGATCGAGTTGATGAAGTCGTTGGTGAACTCCTCGGAGCTCACATAACGCACACGCGCGCCATTGAAGAGGCTCTGCGCATAATGTCCGATCGCGTGCAGCAGGTGGGTTTTCCCCAGACCTGAGTCGCCGTAGATGAACAGCGGGTTGTACGCCTTGGCCGGCTGCTCGGCCACCGCCACCGCGGCCGCGTGCGCGAACCGGTTGGACGCCCCGATCACGAACGTCTCGAACGTGTACTTCGGGTTGAGCCGCGCGTGCTCGCCGCCGGCCGCGGGCGCGCCGCCTGCAGGGCCTCCCCGGGGAGGCGTAGGCGTCGGCGCGGGCTGCTGCCCCTCATCACGGAAGCCGCTGTAGGGCTCCGCGGGGGCGTAGCTGTCTTCGGCCCGGCCCCCGAGCCCGCCTTCGGCCTCGGGACCGCGGGAGTCATGCCGTCCTGGACGGGACGCGCCGAGCGTCCGGTCGTTCAGATGGGACGGTGCGGGCCCCGGGTTGTTCTGCGGGCCCCTCTGCCCAAGCGGGTGTTCCCCGTAGCCCTCGGGAGGACGTCCCCTTCCCGGGTAGCCGCCCTGCTGTCCGCGTCCTTCGTAAGGACCACGCGCGCCTGGGCCGCCCCCGTAGGCAGGAGGACGTGCCGCAGCCGGGTAACCCGGACCGAGGTCGGCGTCCCGCTGGGGCCACCCGCGATCGTCGTCCTCGCGCTGCGGCCACCCGCGGTCGTCTTCGTCCCGCTGGGGCCATCCCCGATCGTCTTCGTCACGCTGAGCCCAGGGGCGGTCATCGTCCTCGCGCTTGGGCCAGCCGCGGTCGTCCTCGTCCCGCTGGGGCCATCCCCGGTCCTCGGAAGCCGGCGGATATCCACCGGGGCTGTGGATAGAGCCGGGTTGAGGCGGGCCCGCATAGCCTTTTTCCGCATATCCCTGATCCGGGTACGGCCGCTCCGCGTGAGGCTTGTCTCCATAGGGACGTCCGTCATACGGCGCTTCCCCGTAGGGACGTTCTCTGAAGGGCCCGCCAGAACCCGACGGCTGCTCCGGGGGACGCTCCGGATGCGACGGCTCCGCCTCCCCGCCCGGCGACTCGGGCTGGACGGTGACCGCCACACGGATCTCGCGTCCGAGCTCATGGGAGAGCGCCTGCGTGATCAGGTTGCGCAGCCGCGTTTCCAGCGCGTCCTTGGCGAACTCGTTCGGCGCGGCCAGCAGCGCGGTCCCCTCGACCAGGGCCAGCGGGCGGACCATCGGAAGCCAGGCCCGGTAGCTCGGGGGCAGTTCCCCCTCAGACAGAGCCGTGAGGGTTCGGGTCCAGACCGACGCCAGATCCTGACCGTCCAT